>NZ_LT707063.1:0-1565000 GCF_900156235.1 Pseudomonas sp. B10
TTCGCGGCGGGTCAGCATGCCCGGCGCATGGCTTGGCTGGCGGCGCATCAGTTGCACCGGTGCCGGGTCGCCGGCTTCGATCCAGTAGGCGAGGGTGTTGCCCAGGTCCATCAGCGGGTCGCCGAGGGTGGTCAGTTCCCAGTCGAGCACGCCGATGATCTGCATCGGATTGGCCGGGTCGAGGATGACGTTGTCGAAGCGATAGTCGTTGTGGACGATGCTTGAGGTCGGGTGGTCGGCCGGCATCTTGTCGTTGAGCCAGGCTTTGACTGCTTCCCAGTTCGGCGCGTCCGGGGTCAGGGCTTTTTCGTAGCGCTCGCTCCAGCCGTTGATCTGCCGGGCGACGTAGCCTTCAGGCTTGCCCAGATCGCCGAGGCCGCAGGCGTTGTAATCGACCCGATGCAGTTCGACGAAACGGTCGATGAAACTTTTGCACAGCGCTTCGGTTTTCGCCGAATCGAGGCCCAGCTCCGGCGGCAGTTCAGCGCGCAGGATGATGCCCTTGACCCGTTCCATCACATAGAACTCGGCGCCGATAACGGCTTCGTCGGTGCAATGCACGTAGGCCTTCGGGCAATACGGAAAGCCGTCGCGCAGTTGGTTGAGAATGCGGAATTCACGGCCCATGTCGTGGGCGGATTTGGCTTTGTGGCCAAACGGCGGACGGCGCAGAACGAACTCTTGCTCGGGGTATTCCAGCAGGTAGGTCAGGTTCGACGCGCCGCCGGGAAACTGGCTGATCTGCGGAGTGCCGGTCAGGCCGGGAATGTGCGCCTTGAGGTACGGATCGATCAGGCTGGCATCGAGTTCTTCGCCCGCGCGGATCCGGGTGGACTGGTCAGTAAGCGCCATGCTTATCCCTTCTGCTTATTTTGGAGGCCAGACATCATTGGCTAATCTAATGGCGCGCTCGGGTGCTCACAAGCGCGGGTCGGTCTTATAGGTTAGCGTGTTGCTGGATAATCAACTTTGAGAATGGGGCAAAGATCGGCGCGGTTCGACGATGCCACGCGCGTTAATGCACGCGCTGGTTGTTCAACTTGGGCGGCAGGGCGACGGGAGTCAGCACCGGTTGCCCGGAGAAAAACGCCATCAGGTTTTTCCCCACCAGTTCAACGGTGCCTTGCGTGGCTTCAGGGGAGAGCCCGGCGACGTGTGGGGTTAGCACAACGTTGCTGAGGTGTTTCAGGGCATCAGGCACTTCCGGTTCGTGATCGAACACGTCCAGTGCAGCGCCGGCGATACGACGTTGTTCAAGTGCGGTGATCAGGTCTGCCGTTGCGATAACGCTGGCGCGGGCGATGTTGACGATAAAACCCTTGGGGCCGAGGGCATCGAGCACGGCTCGCGTCACCAGATGTTGCGTACCAATGCCACCGGGCGTGGCAACGACCAGAAAGTCCGAGGCTCGCGCCAGATCGGTGGGTGTCGAGCAGAACGCATAAGCGACGTCGCTGCGCACCTGGCGGCTGTGGTAGCTGATCTGCATGTCGAAACCCAGCTCCGCACGTTTGGCAATCGCCATGCCCACCGCGCCCAGCCCGAGGATGCCCAGACGCTTGCCGGCCAGCGACGGGCGCATGATTTTCGGCCATTCACCGCGGCGCACGGCGGCATCGCAGCGCGGGATGTCGCGGACCAATGCCAGCAGCAATGCCATCGCATGATCGGCCACTGACGAGGCGTTGACGCCGGCGCCATTGGTGACGGTGATGCCACGGTCACTGGCTGCTTGCAGATCGACCTGTTCATAACCTGCACCGATCACCGTGATGATTTTCAGGGCGGGCAGGGCGCTGATCTCTTGCGCAGTCAGGCCCAGTGGGCCGCGAGTGAGCACGGCGTCGATGCGACTGCCATGAGTGGCGATGGCTTGCGCGCGTTCGGCTGGCGTTGGTGCAAGGATCAGGTGGAATCCCTGATGCTCAAGAATCGGCAGATAGTCATTGATCGTTTCAACCAGTACCAGAACGGTTGCGGGCATTGCGCGGCTCCTGTGATTGGCGGCGGGTGGGTCGCGAAAGTCGACTCAGAGTGCTGAATCCGCAGCGGCTTGGCAATCGTTGCATTCGCGCAGTGGTGCTTTGATTCTGGACGGGTTCGTGGAACAAGCAAGCACGCAGGCATGGGCGCTGCGAATCAGCTGGCGTATTGCGCAATGCCGTTGCCAAACGACCAGTTCTCTTTCTTTACCTCCAGCAGATTGATGAATACATCCTCCAAGCGAATACCCAGTTGCGCATGCAGGCTCTCGGCAATGGTTTTGAACAGCAATTGTTTCTTTTCCACGCTGCGCCCTTCGCTGATGGTGATCTGGATGAACACCACGCCGTCGCTGCGCTGGATGCCCAGGTATTGCGGGTCATAAACGAAATGTTGGGCGTCGTGCTCGTTGAGGATCTGGAAATTGTCGTGCTCGGGCACATCGATACAGCTGCGCAAGGCGGCGTAGATCTGTTCGCCGATGCGCTTGGCAAAAGTGGGGTCGGGGTTTTGCTGGATGTCGATGCGGACCAGTGGCATGGGAGGCTCCTTGGGTTATGGCTTCTCACACGCTAGATCAAGGGCAGGGTTCTGGCAGGTAGTTGGTCTGGAATATTGCAAATACCGTGTATGAGGAGGCTTACGTGACTCGCGGATTTTGCCTACGGGAATGGCAGATGCGTCTGCTGGTCAGCGTGAATGGAACAGTTTGATGATAAGGGCATGACGATAGCCGTCGATGTGCATGCAAATGCTGACACCGATCCGCCAGCAGCCAAGGAGGGCAAATGTTCCATAACGATCGCGAAAATCTGGAGCTCGACAGGCTGGAAAACGAATCAAGGAAACTCGTGGCTGAATGGAAAAAGCTTCAGGCTGAAGAGAAAAAGTTATCAAGGGAGACGAAGCTCTATCCAATTGCAGTGTTTGGTGGAGTCTTGACTGCAATCACCGCAGTGGCAGGGTTTTTCTTCAAGTTGTGAGTCTTCATGCTTCACAACCGTCAGGCGCATTATTCAAAGGTTAATCAGTATGAGCACATATGACCGTAAGGCACGACTGGAGCAAATTGAGCGAGAGTTCGCAGAATATGACGAAGCGGTGCGCAATAGAGACAAGCGCGAAAATGGCAAGCTCTGGTTGCTTTTCGGCTTCGGGCTGTACTGCGTTTTATTGGGTTTCATGCTCGGCATATCGCTCTAGGCGCATTCGGTGACGCCTGGGTGGGTGCAAAACGTATCCGTTTGCGGCATCTGACGTATCCATAAACGACCTTGTTTTTTCCATAAACGACCATCCTTGGATCTGCTCCGCACAACCATTCCTCAGCTAAGTCTTTGCTTGCATTGATTTATCACGGAGAATCGCGCCCCTGTTTCGGCCGGAGCATGTCTGTCGGTTTTTTCCGACGCGTCCTGACCGAGTGGCAAGTGACCGGAAAGCGGAGATCCGACCGGATGAATGATCAGGCCAATAGCCTCGAAAAGCGCTTCGACGCAGCAGCACCCGCTGAACTTTCGAGCTGGAATCGCCAGGACACCACCTGGATGCTGGGACTGTTTGGGACGGCCATTGGCGCCGGCACCCTGTTTTTGCCGATCAACGCAGGATTGGGTGGCTTCTGGCCGCTGGTGATCCTCGCGCTTTTGGCATTCCCGATGACGTTTTATGCTCACCGTGGCCTGACCCGTTTTGTGCTGTCCGGTCGCGAAGGTGCCGATATTACCGAAGTGGTCGAGCAGCATTTCGGTATCAAGGCCGGTGCCTTGATCACGCTGCTGTACTTCTTTGCCATCTTCCCGATCCTGTTGATCTACAGTGTCGGCCTGACCAACACGGTCGCCAGTTTCCTCGAACACCAACTGCACATTACGCCGCCACCGCGCGCATTGCTGTCGTTCGTGCTGATTCTCGGCCTGCTGGCCGTGGTTCGTTGCGGTGAGCAGGCGATCGTCAAGGCCATGAGCCTGATGGTCTATCCGTTCATCGTTGCGCTGCTGTTCCTTGCCGTATACCTGATTCCGCACTGGAACGGCGGCATCCTCGCCACCGCCTCGCAAGTGCCGGCGCCGTCAGCGCTGCTGCACACGCTGTGGCTGGCGATTACGGTGATGGTGTTCTCGTTCAACCATTCGCCGATCATCTCGGCGTTCGCGATGGACCAGAAGCGTCGTTACGGTGTGCACGCCGACGAGCGCAGCTCGCAGATCCTCGCGCGCGCTCATGCATTGATGGTCATTTTGGTGCTGTTCTTCGTATTCAGTTGCGTGCTGACCCTGTCGCCGGAGCAACTGGCTGAGGCGAAAGAGCAGAATCTTTCGATCCTGTCGTACCTGGCCAACCACTTCAGCAACCCGACCATCGAGTTTGCGGCGCCGTTGATTGCGTTTGTGGCGATCTCCAAATCGTTCCTCGGCCATTACATCGGGGCCAGCGAAGGCCTCAAGGGCCTGATCGTCAAGAGCGGCAAACGTCCGGGCGCCAAAGCGCTGGATCGCATCGTGGCGGCGTTCATGCTGGTGATCTGCTGGATCGTCGCAACGCTTGATCCGAGCATCCTGGGCATGATCGAAACCGTCGGTGGGCCGGTGATTGCGGCGATTCTGTTCCTGATGCCGATGTACGCGATTCGCAAGGTGCCAGCGATGGCGCGCTATCGCGGTCAGGCGTCGAACGTGTTTGTTACAGCGGTGGGTCTGGTGGCGATTTCGGCGCTGGTTTACAAGCTGGCTGTCTGACCTGTCACTGATCATTCCCACGCTCTGCGTGGGAATGCAGCCCCGGATGCTCTGCGTCCCCAAACGAGACGCAGAGCGTCACAAGAGGCATTCCCACGCAGAGCGTGGGAACGATCAGGCGATAGGCGATCAGCATAAAAAAACGCCGCTCATCTCACGATGGGCGGCGTTTTTTATGGCCTTGCAGCGTTAGGCTTGAACGACCGGGATCTTGGCGTTCGCAGCAGCTTCACGGAACTCGGCGATCTGGTCGAAGGACAGGTAGCGGTAGACATCAGCCGCCATGCTGTCGATCTTGCCAGCGTATTCCATGTACTCCTCGACGGTCGGCAGGCGACCCAGGATCGAAGCAACGGACGCCAGCTCGGCCGAGGCCAGGTAGACGTTCGCGCCGTCGCCCAGACGGTTCGGGAAGTTACGGGTCGACGTCGAGACCACGGTGCTGTTCGGCTCAACGCGTGCCTGGTTACCCATGCACAGCGAGCAGCCTGGCATTTCCATGCGAGCGCCAGCCTTGCCGTAGATGCCGTAGTAGCCTTCTTCGGTCAGTTGGTGAGCGTCCATCTTGGTCGGCGGCGACAGCCACAGACGGGTTGGCAGCTGACCCTTGACCTGATCCAGCAGTTTACCGGCAGCGCGGAAGTGACCGATGTTGGTCATGCACGAACCGATGAACACTTCGTCGATCTTCTCGCCAGCAACGCTGGACAACAGACGGGCGTCGTCCGGATCGTTCGGCGCGCAGAGCACAGGCTCGTTGATCTCGGCCAGATCGATTTCGATGACTTCGGCGTATTCGGCGTCGGCATCGGCTTCCATCAGCTCAGGATTGGCGATCCAGGCTTCCATCGCTTGAGCACGACGTTCCAGGGTACGCGCATCGCCGTAGCCTTCGCCGATCATCCAGCGCAGCAGGGTGATGTTGGACTGCAGGTACTCGGTGATCGACTCTTTCGACAGCTTGATGGTGCAACCGGCAGCCGAACGTTCGGCCGAGGCGTCGGACAGTTCGAACGCCTGCTCCAGGGTCAGACCTTCCAGACCTTCGATTTCCAGGATGCGGCCGGAGAAGGCGTTTTTCTTGCCTTTCTTCTCGACGGTCAGCAGACCGTTCTGGATAGCGAAGTACGGAATGGCATGAACCAGGTCACGCAGGGTGATGCCAGGTTTCATCTTGCCTTTGAAACGCACCAGGATCGATTCCGGCATGTCCAGTGGCATTACACCAGTGGCAGCGGCGAACGCGACCAGACCGGAACCGGCCGGGAACGAGATGCCCATCGGGAAACGGGTGTGCGAGTCACCACCGGTACCGACGGTGTCCGGCAGCAGCATGCGGTTCAGCCACGAGTGGATGATGCCGTCGCCCGGACGCAGGGAAACGCCGCCGCGGGTCATGATGAAGTCAGGCAGGGTGTGGTGGGTGGTCACGTCGATCGGCTTTGGATAAGCCGCGGTGTGGCAGAACGACTGCATCACCAGATCAGCGGAGAAGCCCAGGCACGCCAGGTCTTTCAGTTCGTCACGGGTCATCGGACCTGTGGTGTCCTGAGAGCCCACGGTGGTCATCTTCGGTTCGCAGTAGGTACCAGGACGCACACCCTGGCCTTCTGCCAGACCGCAAGCCTTGCCGACCATTTTCTGCGCCAGGGTGAAGCCCTTGGTGCTTTCAGCCGGAGCTTCAGGCTTCTTGAACAGATCGAACGCTGGAAGACCCAGTTCGGCGCGAGCCTTTTCGGTCAGACCACGGCCGATGATCAGCGGGATACGACCGCCGGCACGGACTTCGTCCAGCAGCACCGGGGTTTTCATTTCGAAAGTGGTGATGACTTCGTCGGTACCGTGCTTGCAGACTTTGCCAGCGTGCGGGTACAGGTCGATCACGTCGCCCATGTTCATGTTCGACACGTCGAACTCGATCGGCAGGGCGCCGGCATCTTCCATGGTGTTGTAGAAGATCGGAGCGATCTTGCTGCCGAAGCAGAAACCGCCAGCGCGCTTGTTCGGCACGTACGGGATGTCGTCGCCGAAGAACCACAGCACCGAGTTGGTCGCCGATTTACGCGAGGAACCGGTACCGACCACGTCACCGACGTAGGCGATCGGGAAGCCCTGGCCGCGCATTTCTTCGATCTGCTTCATCGGGCCGGTCTTGCCTTGCTCGTCCGGAACGATGCCGTCACGGGCCATTTTCAGCATGGCCAGGGCGTGCAGCGGGATATCAGGACGCGACCAGGCGTCTGGCGCAGGGGAGAGGTCGTCGGTGTTGGTTTCGCCGGTGACCTTGAATACGCGCAGGCTGATCTTGTCGGCCAGCACCGGGCGCTTCTTGAACCACTCGCCGTCAGCCCAGGATTGCAGCACGGCTTTGGCGTGAACGTTGCCGTTCTTGGCTTTTTCAGCGACGTCGTGGAAGGCGTCGAACATCAGCAGGGTGTGCTTGAGTTCTTCGGCGGCGACTGGCGCCAGCTCGGCGTCGTCCAGCAGTTCAACGAGGGTGACGATGTTGTAGCCGCCCTGCATGGTGCCGAGCAGTTCTACAGCGCGTTTCTTGTCCAGCAGAGGGGAGGTGGCTTCGCCCTTGGCCAGGGCAGACAGGAAACCGGCCTTGACGTAGGCGGCTTCGTCCACTCCAGGTGGTACGCGATTGGTGATCAGGTCAACGAGGAAAGCTTCTTCGCCAGCCGGAGGGTTCTTCAGCAGCTCGATCAGGCCTGCTGTTTGTTCGGCGTTAAGCGGCTGGGGAACGATACCCAGGGCTGCACGCTCTTCGATATGTTTGCGGTAGGCTTCAAGCACAGTTATTACCCTCATCAGTGGTCCCAAATGGGTGTCCGGGACGCTCATCCCGAAATTGCCGTACTCATGCGCCTCACGACGTTGTGGGTCGTTCGGCCAGAATTACCGGCAATTCCTTACAGAAGCTGCTTTCAAAGTTTTACGCCTGCAGAACGGGGAGCTGATGAGGGTTGGCGTTGGGCTTTTCCCCGCTGGAAAAACCCTTCGCCAACACCGCTCTGAAGGAACGACTGTGCTCGTGACGCTTTGAAAACAGCTTCTAACGGACATTGGCGCCTTAAAAGGCTGGCTGATTCTACGGCAAAAAAAATTTAAAGGTAAGTCGCGCTCTATTGGACTTTCGTGGCAATCAGCGCGGCCGGAGCAAACCTGCGACGCTGGCGAGACCTTGCTGTTTGAGGGGTGATCAATGCCCGACAAAGGGCTAACATGCCGGCCTGTTCCGCGTTTCAGTGTTCTGCCCATTTATGCCCAATCAGACCATCAAGACCCCCTGCGTCGGCCTCTGCTCCACCGTTTACGGTGACCTGGTGTGCCGTGGCTGCAAGCGTTTTCACCACGAAGTGATCCATTGGAATGGGTACAACGAGGAGGAAAAGCGTGCGGTGTGGCTGCGTCTGGAGCAATTGCTGTCACAAGTGATGGCGAGCAAAGTCGAGATCTTCGATCCGGCGCGCCTGCGCGAGCAGCTCGAACAGCGCAAGATCCGCTTCGTACCGCATCAGTCGGAATATTGCTGGGCCTATCAGCTGATTGCCCGCGGCGCGCGGGTGATCATTAATCTTGAGGCGTACGGGATGGTATTGCTGCCGGAGTTCCGCGACTGGAACCTGCCGGAACTGCGTGATGCCATTGATCGGGAATTCTTCCTGCTGTCGGAAGCGCATTATCAGCGCTACATTGCACCCGGCTTCCTGAAAGACGCCTTCGGCGCCTAGAAGCTTCGCGAGCAGGGAAATGCATTCCAGATGTGGGAGCGAGCCTGCTCGCGAAAGCGCCAGTCAGACATGGCAATCCTCAGTGTTTTGCCGTCAATTCCACCAGATGATCCTCAACCTCCTGCGGCTTGAGCACCAGCACATCGCTTTCGAGCGTATCCAGCACCGCTTCAGCGGTATTGCCGATCAACGCGCCTGACAAACCACTGCGCGCTACCGTGCCAATTACCGTTACCGCCGCCTGCAGCTTGTGCGCCATGAACGGGATCAACACATCCGCCGGGCCTTCCTCGATGTGCAGGTGCTCGTCATCGACATCGAACTCCGCCTGAAACGCCCGGCACTGTTCGCGGTATTTGGCTTCTATGGTCGATTTCAGCTGAAACGTCGGATCCGCCGCCGAGAGCATCGGCGACGGATGCGCGGTGATCACATGCAGATGCGCCTTGGCCAGACTGGCGATGTCGTAGCCGTGATCGATGATGGTGCTGTGCAAATGCCGGTGCTCGCCGTCGGCATTGCCGACATCGACGGCAGCGAGAATCACTTTGTCTTTCCACGAACCGGCGGTTTTGACCAGCAGCACCGGGGTAGGGCAGTGGCGCAGGAGTTTCCAGTCGGCCGGGGTCAGCAGGGCCTTTTTCAGCGAGCTGTCGGGGAAGTGCTGTTTGATCACCAGGCCGCAACCTTCGGCCTGCTGCACATCGATGATGGTTTCGTGCAGGCTCTCGTTCCACGCCTGTTCGGTGGTCACGCTGTAGCCTTCGGCGAGCAATGCCGCCTTGAGCACACTGAGCAGGCCGGCATGGTCATGCTTCTTGTCGCACACCAATAGATGCAGATGGGCCTGGGTAACACCGGCGATCAGCTTGGCGCGTTTGAGCGCCAGGCTTTCTGCATGTTCAGGTTCGATGACCACCAGAATGCTGCGAATGGCTTGCATGAGCGGAGTCTCCAGCAAAGAAAAGGCACGGCGTTGCACAACTATAGTTGCTACCCGAACGTCTGCGACTTGATGCATATCAACAGCCGCCGCTGGTGGTCTGCGGACAGGCCGGTATAATCGGCGCCCTTCGCTCGAACACCTTTTACCGTGAGCCCCATGATCCTTCCCGAAATCCACGAATTCCTTGGCTGCCGCACGCCCGACGCCTGGGTCCAGGCGGCACTGGCCGATCAGGAAACCCTGCTGATCGATCACAAGAACTGCGAGTTTAAGGCCGCCAGCACGGCGCTGAGCCTGATTGCCAAGTACCACGCCCATGTCGACCTGATCAACATGATGTCGCGCCTGGCCCGGGAAGAACTGGTGCACCACGAGCAAGTCATGCGCATCATGAAACGGCGCAAGATCGAGCTGCGTCAGCTGCACGCCGGCCGTTACGCCTCGGGCCTGCGCAAGGTGGTGCGCAGCCACGAACCGGTGAAACTGGTGGATACGCTGGTGGTTGGTGCTTTCATCGAAGCGCGCAGTTGCGAACGCTTTGAAGCATTGGTGCCGCATCTGGACGAAGAACTGGGCAAGTTCTATTTCGGTTTGCTGAAAAGCGAGGCGCGGCACTTTCAGGGTTATCTGAAACTGGCCTATCAGTATGGTGATGCCAAGGATGTAGCGCAGGTGATCGAGCGCGTCCGTGCGGCCGAGCAGGAACTGATCGAATCGCCGGACGAGGAATTCCGCTTCCACAGCGGTGTGCCCGCCTGAATTTGTTAAAAACTCTTAAGAGTATGAAACATCACCGAAAACCGGCCCAAGTGGCCGGTTTTTGCTGTCTGCCGTCATCGCCTGTTCGATGAATGCCAGCATAATATCGGCCCTTCCACGTTTGGCTTGGCAACGGTTGTTATGGATAACCTGGGTTTCGGCAAAGTTCTGCTGGTCGAAGACGATGAGCGTCTCGCCGCACTGATCGCACACTTTCTACAGCAACACGGCTACGAGGTGCGCACGGTGCATCGCGGCGATCTCGCCATGGCTGCATTCCTGGAATTCAAGCCGAAAGTGCTGGTGCTCGACCTGATGTTGCCGGGGCAGAGCGGTTTGCAGGTCTGCCGGGAAATTCGCAGTGTCTCGGACACGCCGATCGTGATCCTCACCGCCAAGGAAGACGATCTCGATCACATTCTCGGTCTGGAGTCCGGCGCTGACGATTATGTGATCAAGCCGATCAAACCGCCGGTATTGCTCGCGCGGCTGCGGGCGCTGCAACGGCGGCAGACGCCGGAGACCAGCGTCGTCAGTTTCCTTGAGTTCGGGCAATTGAGCATCGACCGCAGTTGCCGGGAAGTGCGCCTGACCGGTGAGCTGATCGAGCTGACCACCATGGAGTTCGAATTGCTCTGGTTGCTCGCCAGCGCAGCAGGCAAGATTCTATCCCGCGATGACATTCTCAATCGCATGCGCGGCATCGCTTTCGACGGCCTCAACCGCAGCGTCGACGTCTACATCAGCAAATTGCGCAACAAGCTCAAGGACAATCCCCGCGAGCCGGTGTGCATCAAGACCGTGTGGGGCAAGGGCTATCTGTTCAATCCGTTCGCGTGGGAGCTGTAGATGCTGCGCTTGTTCCTCGGCCTGTTTCTGGTGATGACGGTGGGTCTGGTGCTGGCCTTGCAGGCGGTCGAGCACACCTTCAACGCCTTGCTCGACAGCCAGACGCAGGATTACAACCGTGAAGCCGTGCGCGGTCAGGCGTGGTCGCTGGTCGATCATCTGCAAGGCCGCCAGGGCGCCGAGCGTGAACAGAAACTCGATTCATTGCGTGCGCACTACGGTCTGTCGCTGAGTCTGGTCGAGGCCGATCAACTGGCCCTCACACCGCAGGAAAAAGCCGAGCTCGCGCGGAACCTGTTGGTGATCCGCGACGATTACACGCAGTTCATCAGCAACATCGATGGTGGCTCGCAGTTGCTCAGCATCAAGCTGCCGCCAGAGCCGAGCCTGATGCCGTTCTACATCACCGCGGCGTACATGATGCTCGCGGTGTTGATCGGCATCGTTCTGTTTTTCTGGGTGCGCCCGCACTGGCGCGACCTGGAAAAGCTGCGGCTGGCGGCCGAGCGTTTCGGCGACAACGATCTGTCGGTGCGCATCCAGTTGTCGCGGCGCTCGAACATCCGCGATCTGGCCGAGCACTTCAATCTGATGGCGGCGCGCATCGAGGGGCTGATTGCCAATCAGCGCGAGCTGACCAACGCCGTGTCTCACGAGCTGCGCACACCGATAGCGCGGCTTTCGTTTGAGCTCGATCAGCTTAAACAGCAACCGGACGCGAGCCAGAATCGCGAGCTGATCGCCGACATGTATGCCGACCTCGGTGAGCTGGAAGAAATGGTTTCGGAGCTGCTGACCTACGCCAGCCTCGAGCACGGCGCAACGGTGATAAAGCGGGAGAATATACACGCGGCCGACTGGCTAGACAGCGTTGTCGGCAGTGTGGCGCTTGAGGCCGAAGCAGTGGGCGTGCAGCTGTCGATCACCGATTGCCAGGTCGACACTGTAAGCGTCGAACCGCGCTTCATGGCGCGGGCGGTGATCAACCTTTTGCGCAATGCCATTCGCTATGCCGAGCAGCGCGTTGAGGTGTCGCTGCTGCGCAATGGCGATGACTATGAAGTGCGGGTCAGCGATGACGGGCCGGGTGTGCCGCTGGAGGGACGGGAGAAAATCTTCGAGCCGTTTTCGCGACTGGATGCCAGCCGCGACCGGCGCACCGGGGGTTTCGGACTGGGCCTGGCGTTGGTGCGGCGGGTTTCGCAGTCCCATGGCGGGCAGGTTGAGGTTGGCGACTCGGTGTGGGGCGGGGCGTTGTTCAGGATGACCTGGGCGCATCTGGACTGATTGATATTGCCTGACCCGGCCCCTTGTAGGAGTGAGCCTGCTCGCGATAGCGCTAGGTCATTCAATGATGAGTCGACTGACACAACGCTATCGCGAGCAGGCTCACTCCTACAAGGGACGGTATTCAGCGAGTCACGCCGAGTCGCTCATGCCACTGGGCGATCGATTCTTCAGGATATTCATCAAACTGCTGATCCTTCGGCTTGGCCTCCACCTCGACCCACGGCGCTTTCGAGCCAAGCATCAAGTGCGTGTGTTCCGGCGGCACCGGCAGTGGCGTGTCGATCGCCGAGGCGAATGGATGAATCAGCTCTGGCCACTCCGGGCTGAACAGCCACAGGCCGCTGCCGCACAGCGAGCAGAAGTGACGCTCGGCGCTGCTGCGATGGGCGCGCTTATCGCCGTCAGCTTTCATTTTGGCGTGGTAGACGCTGATGTTTTTGCGCCCGCGAACCTTGAGAGTGGTCGCGTCGGCGCCAAGGTTGATCGCATAACCGCCGCCGCCCTGGGTCTTGCGGCAGATCGAGCAATAGCAGCGTTGATAGGGATAAGGATGGGCGCTGTCGAGGCTGAAATTGACTTCGCCGCAATGGCAGGAGCCTTCGAGGTGCATGGTGCTCTCCCGTGTCTGAATGGTCCGCTTCAGCCTAGAACATTTTGCGAAGCGCTTGCCGGTGTGATGCGACCGGCGGGCGCAGCGTCTAGCCCCAGTGTCCCCGCGATCCCATGGGGCGAGACTTTCGGAACCCGGCATGCAAGCGCTGTTGAACGAGATCCTTGACGCCGTCCGGCCCCTGATCGGGCAGGGCAAAGTTGCTGACTATATTCCCGCCCTCGGCACGGTGCCGGCCAACCAGTTGGGCATCGCCGTGTACAGTAACGACGGCGAAATGTATTGCGCCGGCGACGCTGAAACGCCGTTCTCGGTGCAGAGTATTTCCAAGGTATTCAGCCTGGTGCAGGCCATCGATCACTCCGGCGAAGCGATCTGGGAACGGCTTGGCCACGAGCCGTCCGGCCAGCCGTTCAATTCGCTGGTGCAACTGGAATTCGAGCGCGGCCGCCCGCGCAATCCGTTCATCAATGCTGGGGCGCTGGTGATCTGCGACATCAACCAGTCGCGCTTCGCCGCGCCGACACTCTCGATGCGTGACTTCGTCCGGCGCCTGTCCGGTAACCCGCAGATCATGATCGACGGCAAGGTCGCCGACTCCGAATACCAGCATCGCGCGCGCAATGCGGCGATGGCCTATCTGATGCAGTCGTTCGGCAACTTTCACAACGATGTCGAGGCGGTGTTGCGCAGCTATTTCAGCCACTGCGCACTGCGGATGAATTGCATCGATCTGGCCCGGGCGTTCTGCTTTCTGGCCAATGACGGGTTCTGCAAGCACAGCGGCGAGCAGATCCTGACGCGCCGCCAGACCCAGCAGGTCAACTCGATCATGGCCACCAGCGGTCTGTATGACGAGGCGGGCAACTTCGCTTATCGCGTCGGCCTGCCGGGCAAGAGCGGGGTCGGCGGCGGCATCGTTGCGGTGGTGCCGGGGCAGTTCAGCGTGTGCGTGTGGTCGCCCGAGCTGAATGCCGCCGGCAACTCGCTGGCGGGGATGGCGGCGCTGGAGTTGCTGAGCTCAAGGATTGGCTGGTCGGTGTTCTGACCCACCTGAACACCACATGACCCTGTGGGAGCTGGCTTGCCAGCGATGAGGCCCTGTCAGTCACTATAAATTTGCCTGAACCACCGCTATCGCTGGCAAGCCAGCTCCCACAGGTTTCTTTAGTGTTTGAGGAGGTGTATTTCAGCCAGTAATCCGCTACATTTTCCGGCCGCCCTCTGCATGGTGAATCCGCTTCATGTCTCTTGCGCTCGAACGTCTAGTCGCTGGCACGCCGATCCCTTTCGCTGGTAACCGCGTCACCGTGGTCAGCCCCGAACTGGCCGCGCGGTTTCAGCCCGGTGACCATCTGCTGGTCGAGCAGGTCAGTGGCGAGTTGTTGCTGATCCCCGTGGCCGATCAACAGGCCGCCTCGGTGGCAATCGAGCGTGCGGCTGCGGCATTCACAGCGTTGTCGGCGGTGTCCGATGAAGCCATCAGCCGGTTTTTCGATCTATTCGCTCAGCGCCTGGAAAACCCTGAATGCTGGACGCAGATCGAAACCGCCAACCGCACCGACATCGAGCGGGCCAAAGCGCGCGGTCGCTCGACCACACGCTTGCTCGCCGATGAACGCATGCGCCGCGACATGATCGCCGGGCTGCGCGCCTGGCGTGATGCGCCGCCCACGCGTGGCAAAGTGATCAGCAGTGTCGAGCACGACGGCTGGAAGGTTGAGCAAGTGGTCTCGCCGTTGGGCATCGTCGCCTTTGTCTTCGAAGGTCGGCCCAACGTATTTGCCGACGCCGCCGGGGTGTTGCGCACCGGTAATACGGCTGTGCTGCGCATCGGCAGCGATGCGTTGGGCACTGCGCAAGCCATCGTCACTCATGCTTTGAACCCGGCGCTGGCCGAAGCCGGCTTGCCGGTTGGCGCGGTGTCGTTGGTGGAAAGCGTCAATCACGCCGCCGGTTGGGCGATGTTCGCCGACCGGCGTCTGTCGCTGGCGGTGGCGCGGGGCTCGGGCCGTGCTGTCAGCCAGTTGGGCAGCATTGCCCAGCAGGCCGGCACTGCCGTCAGCCTGCACGGCACCGGCGGCGCGTGGCTGATCGCCGACCGTGACGCCGACGCCACTCGCTTCGCGGCAGTGGTGCGCAACTCGCTGGACCGCAAGGTCTGCAACACCCTGAACGTCTGCCTGATTCAGCGCGAACGCGCCGATGAGCTGGTGCCGCTGTTCCTCAATGCCTTGAAAGACGCCGGTACTGCACGCGGCCAAGGCTGCAAATTGCACATCGTCGCGGGCAGTGAAAGTTGCCTGCCAAGCGAATGGCAGAACGCAACGGTCGAGGTTTATCGCGCCGAGGGTTACCAGACCGAAGCGCTGGCCGAGTCTTTGCCCGAGTCGGACCTGGGCCGCGAATGGGAATGGGAAGAAACCCCGGAAGTCAGCCTGATGATTGTCGACAATCTGGATCAGGCGATTGCGCTCTTCAACCGCTACAGCCCGCAATTCACCGTGTCGTTGATCAGCGAGGATGCGGCGGTTCAGGAACGCTTCTACAACGCGGTGAATGCCCCGTTCGTAGGCAACGGCATCACCCGTTGGGTCGATGGCCAGTACGCGTTGAACAAGCCTGAGCTGGGTCTTTCGAACTGGGAGAGCGGTCGCCTGTTTGCGCGCAGTGCGATTCTTTCCGGGGATGGCGTGTTTACTGTGCGCAGCCGAATGACTCAGGTTGATCTCACGGTGAAACGCTGATCTGTTGATCGTTCCCACGCTCCGCGTGGGAATGCAGCCCGTGACGCTCCGCGTCACTGGACGCAGAGCGTCCCTAGAGGCATTCCCACGCAGAGCGTGGGAACGATCACGGTGGGGAGTCAGGCAGCGTGGCTGGCTTGCGCGCTGATCGCGCAAGTCTCAGGTTGCTCGACCAGCGGCACAAAGGTGCGACGATCGGAAGTGAGCGCGTCGATCGAACCGGTCTCGATGTCGTACACCCAGCCATGCAGATTCAGCCGCCCTTGCTCCTGGGCCAGGCGCACACTCGGGTGGGTCTGAATATTCGCCAGTTGCGCGATCACGTTCTCGCGCACCATCGAACTCAATTTCGCCGCGTCGCTGCCATGCACGCGCGCTTCGTTCATCACCTTCGCCGACTCGGCATGCTGCAGCCAGCCGCTGACGGCGGGCAGGTGATCCATGCATTTGCACTGGGCAATCGCGGTCATCGCGCCGCAATCGGAGTGGCCGCAAATCACGATATCGGTCACCCCCAGTACCGCCACCGCATACTCCACCGTCGCCGACACCCCGCCCGGATGCGGGCTGTAGGAGGGCACGATATTGCCGGCGTTACGGATCACGAACAGTTCGCCGGGCTCTTGCTGGGTCAGCAGCTCAGGCACCACGCGACTGTCGGAACAGGTGATGAACAGCGTGCCGGGTTGCTGAGTCGTGGCCAGATGTTTGAACAGTTCGCTGCGTTGCGGGAAGGCTTCGTTCTGGAATTTCAGGAAGCCGTCGATCAGGGCTTTCATGGCATGTCCTCGTGACAGAAATGAGATGGCCCGCACGCAGGGTGCGGGCCGGGCGTATCAGAACGGACGCAGCGGCAGGAACTTGCCGTCGAGGGTCACCACGGCGCGGGAGCCGCCTTCCGGGTCTTCGACTTTTTTGATGTCCAGTTTGAAGTTGATCGCGCTGATGATGCCGTCACCGAACTGTTCATGAACCAGCGCTTTCAGCGTGGTGCCGTAGATCTGGATCATTTCGTAAAAACGGTAGATGGTCGGATCGGTCGGCACGCCGCTGAGGCTGCCGCGCAAAGGAATGATCTGCAGAGCGGCGACGTCATCTGCGCTGAGGTCAAGCTTGTCGCCGACCACTTGAGCAGCGTTTTCCGGCAGAGGATGCTGGCCGAGCAGGGCGGCGGTGACATAAGCCAGGCTGAGGCCGGTGCCGTCAGCGAGATCCTGCCACGACAGAGCTTTTTTCGCCTTGGCGTCGAGAACGCGGGTGGTCAGGGCCAGGCTGTTGTCGTTGTAGGCGTGGGACTGTTGCATGGTGTCACTCCTTTCAAGGTTTGGCTTGCTGTGTGGAAGCAATGTTGCGCCGGCCAATCCATAGCGTCCAAGTCCGATATACAATGCTTCGCATAAGCCCTGCCTATAGAAGGTGTGTTCATGCTGTTGCGACATTTGCGTTATCTGCTCGCCGTTGCCGATCACGGCGGCTTCACCCGCGCCGCCGAAGCGCTGCATGTATCGCAGCCGACGTTGTCGCAGCAGATCCGGCAGCTGGAAGAAACCCTCGGCGTCAGCCTGTTCGATCGCACCTCGCGCACGGTGAAACCGACCGATGCCGGCGCGGCATACATTGAATGCGCGCGGCGCGTGCTGGTGGAGCTGGAGGCCGGGCAGCGCGCCTTGCACGATGTGAAGGATTTGTCGCGCGGCACCCTGCGCCTGGCGATGACGCCGACGTTCATGGCGTATCTGGTCGGGCCATTGGTGCGCGACTACGGGGCACGGTTTCCCGGGATTCATCTGGAAATCTTCGAATTGTCGATGGACGACATCGAGGCCGGGCTGGCGGATGACTCGCTGGACGTCGCGATCGCGTTTACGCCGGTACGCAATGCCGATATCGAATGCATACCGGCGTTTACCGAGACGCTGGGGATCATGGTCGGGCCTGGGCACCCGCTCTATGACAGCCCTTCGGTGTTGACGCCGACGGAATTGGCTTCACTGGATTTCGCCTTGCTGGCGCCGGGCTTCATTACGCGGTTGTCGGTGGATGAGTATTTCCGTGAGCAGGGGATTACGCCGCAGGTGCGCATCGAGGTGAATTCGGTGAGTACGTTGCTGGAAGTGGTGCGGCATGCGCCGCTGGCGACCATGCTGCCCGAGGCGATTGCCAGCGAAGACCGCGCGTTGCGCCGCTTGCGGGTCGAAGGGGAGGCGCCGCAGCGGGGAGCGGCGTTGTTGCGGCGCAGGAATAATTATCACAGTGCGGCGGCGTTGGCGTTTGTTGATCTTGTTCTGAAAACGCATATGACATGAAAGACCTGTGGGAGCGAGCCTGCTCGCGAATGTGGCATGTCAGACACTGATGCTTGCGCCTGAAGACTGCATTCGCGAGCAGGCTCGCTCCCACAAAGTTGCAGGGTGAGTTCTGGATGTAAAAAGGGCCTGCTTCTTATCGAAGCAGGCCCTTTTTTACTGAAGCGTTATTCAATACAACCGATCAATCACCCGAACTTCATTCTGATTCTGCATCGAATCCCACGCCTGTTTCAGCGTCTGCAGCACACTTCCAATGAAGTCCTTGTCGGCCGCAGCCTTCTTGCCGACATAACCGTGGCCGCGGCGGTACATCTTCAGGCGGGCCAGCAGGTTCTGGTGGTTGCGGTCGAATTCCTCTTCGCCAGCGTGAGGCGACAGGCAGTCGATGTGCACCTGGCCCGACTTGCTGATCCAGAGAATATGGCTGTCGTGGCTGTCTTTCTGCGCCGCGAACATACGAGCCAGTTCTTCGATGGTGGGTTGATTGTTCAGATTCATTGTTATGCCCCTTGACCAGTCTGGTGATCTTTCAAAGTTGATTCGCTAATACAGGTAGCCCATCGGTTAGTTGATCCCTGGCACCGAAACCAGGACGTCAGCGTTCGCCCGTGTGAAGTACGGGGTCGTGCATCTGTTGCATGTAGTCGTGTTGAATAACTGCTACGCAATAGCGTCACAACGAGGAGAAGCAGCGAAAACCGGGAGGCTCCTTGACGACAATCCAGTGTCGGCCACAAGCGTCTTGAGAATTTTCGCCAGCGCTTCTCGTCCTTGTACTGGACGTTCAGGCCAGGTCAGCTTCTTCAATCTGCCTTGTGGGCAGCGTGTATCCGGAAAAAACAACTCGGCGGTCAGACGAGTTTGCTCAAGCGTGTTACCAGTGTTCCCGATCGGGGAACGTCTTCATCATGCAAAAGCAAAACGACGCCGTCAACGGTTTTGTAGTGATTATTTTCAAGCACTACATATTGTCGGACAAAGCTGTTTTGGAATGAGAAAAGATCCGTTTCGACAACGTCGAGAAGGGAACCGCGAGGGATTCAGCGAGTCGTCGGACGCGCCGTGCGTTTGCGCGTACCGGCGGTTTTGCTGGCCGTCGACTTGCGCTTTTTCTTCCACGGCGCTGCGGCTTTGCCGGCAGGCGGCGGGCCGCTGATGGTCAGGCTGAGAGCTGAGCAGCGGCTGACCTGCTTGCTCATCCACGCAGCCTGTTTGGTGACGAATTCTTCCAGACTCATCTCACCGCTTTGCACCATGTCCAGCGCCTGTTCCCAGATCGCCGTAGTGCCAGGATCGGCGATCGCGCGCGGCACTGCGTCGATCAGGCTGAACGCGGCAGGCGTGGCGGCCAGCGCCTTGCCGTTCTTGACCAGATAACCACGATCAAGCAAACCCTGAATGATCGACGCGCGGGTGGCTTCGGTGCCGATGCCGGTGGTGTCCTTGAGTTTCTGTTTGAGCAGCGGATCCTCGACCAGTTTGGCGACGTTCTTCATCGCCTTGATCAGATCGCCTTCGGTGTAGGGTTTTGGTGGCTGCGTCCAAAGATCCTTGAGATTCACTTTCGCCACAGCGCATTCGACGCCTTGGCTGAGGGTCGGCAAGGTTTGCGGTGTTGGTGCTTCGCGGCCCATGGCTGGTGCCAGTGCTTCGGGCAATGCGCGCTTCCAGCCCGCTTCGATGATCTGCTTGCCCACCGCGCGCAGGGCATGTCCGTTGCAGTCGAAATCGGCCTGAGTGCGATCGTATTCGTGATTGGGCAGGAACTGCGCCAGGTAGCGCGCGCGAATCAGCGTGTACACCGCGCGATGTTTGCCGGTCAGGCGTTCAAGATTCTTCGCGGCGATGGTGGGAATGATGCCGTGGTGAGCGCTGACCTTGGCGTCATTCCACGCCCGCGAGCGCCGTTGCGGTTCGAGATAACCCTGCAAGGCTTCAAGGCTCGGATCGGCCTGGCGCAACGCTGTGAGGATCGATGGCGCCTCACTGTGTTGGCTCAAGGGCAGAAAGCCGCAATCACTGCGCGGATAGGTGATGACTTTGTAGGTTTCGTAAAGGGCCTGGGCGATGTCGAGGGTTTCCTGCGCGCCAAGGCCAAGCTTTTTCGAGCAGACTTCCTGCAAGGTGCCAAGATCGAAGGGCAGCGGCGCCACTTCGCGCATGCGCTCGGTCTTCAGCTTGATCACCCGTGCGCTGTCAGCACTGCTGATCGCCGCCGCCGCTTGCTGCGCCAACGCCTGATTCAGGCAGCGATCCTGATCATCACAAACGTCTGATGGTGCGCGCCACTGTGCGGTAAACGTCGTGCCGTTGTGCAGCAAATCCACGTCGATTGCCCAGAACGGTACGGGGACGAAATCGGCGATGCTGCGGTCGCGGTCGACCACCAGTCGCAGGGTCGGCGTCTGCACTCGGCCCACAGGCAGCACGCCCTGATAACCCGACTGCCGGCCCAGCAAGGTGAACAGTCGACTCATGTTCATGCCGATCAGCCAGTCCGCGCGTGAACGGCCCAACGCCGAGTGATACAGGCTGAATGTTTCGGCTCCCGGTTTCAGCGCGGCCAAGGCCTTGCGAATCGATGCCTCGTCCAGCGCCGACAGCCACAAGCGGCGGATCGGCCCGCGATAGCGGCAGTGCTCGACCAGTTCCCGGGCGATCATCTCGCCCTCACGGTCGGCGTCGGTGGCGATGATCAGTTCGCTTGCCTCGCCAAGCAGACGCTTCACCGCTTTGTACTGGCTGGCGGTGCGCGGCTTGACGGTCATTTTCCATTTGTCGGGAATGATCGGCAGATCAGCCAGCACCCAGCGCTTGTAGCGCGCGTCGTAGGCGTCCGGCGGCGCGGTTTCGAGCAAATGGCCGATGCACCAGGTCACTGTGACGTCCGTCCCCAACCAGCAGCCGTCGCCGCGACGCCTGGCGCCGAGCACGGCCGCAATATCTTTGGCCTGAGAGGGTTTTTCACAGAGGTACAGCCGCATAGCTACCATCGCTGGTTGGTGTGTGGAGAGGGCACAGGATGGCGGGAGTTCGCGGCGGGAGCAACTTTTATCTGTATGGATATACAGATAAAAGCGTTGCAGGAGGTTTAGCCGTTCGGCCGTAATCCAGTCGAGCTGCGCAACCATCAGCTATACCTGAACCGGTCTCTTCGCCGTCTTCAGGAGAACCCCATGAAAAGCCCCAGCCCCGTGATCAGCGTTGAACAACTCAGCGGCTGCCTGCTGGTGAAGTTCCACGGCATCCAGGTCGCCGCGTCCTCTCACGCGATGATCCTCAACGAAGCCAACTATCCGCCGGTGTACTACATCCCGCGCGAAGACATCGACGAAAAATACTTCGCCCGCACCGACCACACCAGCTATTGCCCGTACAAGGGCGACGCCAATTACTTCAGCCTGCAAGTGCCCGGACATGAAGGCGCTAACGCGGTGTGGACGTACGAAAACCCGAAGGTCTCCGTCGCACCGATCCGCGACTACGTGGCGTTTTATCCGGACCAGGTGAAATTCGAAGTGATCAAACCGGACGTCTGAAGCAAAAAAATGGCGAGAGAATCGCTTCCCTCGCCATTGCTGTCAGCGGGTTTTTCAGTTTTTATCGAGATCGATATTCTTCGTCTCACGCAGACAGATCATCCCCACCACCAGGCTCACCCCGGTGATCAGCACCGGATACCACAGCCCGTAGAAAATATCCCCGGTGTACACCACCAGCGCAAACGACACGGTGGGCAGGAATCCGCCGAACCAGCCGTTGCCGATGTGATAGGGCAGCGACATCGAGGTGTAGCGAATGCGCGTCGGGAACAGTTCGACCATCAACGCGGCCAGCGGGCCGTAGCACATGGCCGAGATGATGATCAGGGCGACGATCAGGGCGACGATCATCGGTTTGTTGATCTGCTGCATATCGGCTTGTTGCGGGTAGCCGGCGAGGGTGATCGCGCCGCGCAGTGCCGCCTCATCGAAACCATCCAGCTTCACGTCGCCGACACTCACTTGCACGGCGCTGCCCGCAGGCGCTGCGACGCTGGAGTAGGGCAGGCCTTGCTTGACCAGGAAGGTCTTGACCTTGTCGCAGGGGCTGTCGAATTTGGCCTTGCCCACCGGATCGAACTGGAAGGTGCAAGTGGCGGGGTCGGCGAGGACGGTGATCGGCGCCTGACGGCTGGCCTGATCGATCGCCGGGTTGGCGTAGTGGGCCAGGGATTTGAAGATCGGGAAGTACAGCGCGGTGGCCAGCAGCAGGCCGAGCATCAGCACCGGTTTACGCCCGACCTTGTCCGACAGCCAGCCGAAAAAGATGAAGAACGGCGCGCCGATCACCACGCTGATGATCAGCAGACTGTTGGCCACCGCCGGGTCCATTTTCAGGAACTGGGTGAGGAAGAACAGCACATAGAACTGCGCAGCGTAAAAGGTCACCGCTTGCCCGGCGTTGATGCTGAACAGCGCGATCAGCACGACTTTGAGGTTTTCCCATTTGCCGAAGGATTCGCGGATCGGCGCCTTTGAGGTTTTGCCTTCTTCCTTCATTTTCAGATAGGCCGGCGACTCGTGCAGGCTCAGGCGAATCCAGGTGGAAATACCCAACAGGACGATCGACAGCAGGAACGGAATGCGCCAGCCCCAGACTTCAAACTGGTCGCCGGTGAAGTAGCGGCAACCGAGCACTACCAGTAGTGACAGCAACAGGCCGAGGGTCGCGGTGGATTGAATCCAGCTGGTGTGGAAGCCGCGTTTGCCGATGGGCGCGTGTTCGGCCACGTAGGTCGCCGCACCGCCGTATTCGCCACCGAGCGCCAGGCCCTGAAGCATGCGCAGCACCACCAGAATGATCGGCGCGGCGATGCCGATGCTGGCGTAGGTCGGCAGCAGGCCGACGCAGAACGTCGCCACACCCATCAGAATGATCGTCGCCAGAAAGGTGTATTTGCGTCCGATCATGTCGCCCAGGCGGCCGAACACCAACGCGCCGAACGGCCGTACGATGAAGCCGGCGGCGAACGCCATCAGCGCGAAGATGAACGCCGTGGTGTCGTTGACGCCGGCAAAGAACTGCTTGCTGATCACCGCCGCGAGGGCGCCGTAGAGGAAGAAGTCATACCACTCGAACACCGTCCCGAGTGATGAAGCGAAGATGACTTTCTGCGTTGCGTTGCTGGTCTCGGCGCTGCCCGCAGCGTCCAGCGGCTGAACGTGTTCTGACATATCGGTATCCCTCACAGTGATTGTTTTTGTTGTTCCACTGGTGTTGCGTGTCCGGTAATGCGCGATGCCTGAGTCTGGTGATGATTGCTGTGGGAGCGAGCCTGCTCGCGAAAGCTTTCTGTCAGTCAACTCCTAGGCTGAGTGAGCTAACGCATTCGCGAGCAGGCTCGCTCCCACAGGGGAGATATCTGCAGATCTGGACAAAATCAGTTGTGCCGCCTTCTCGGCAATCATCAGCGTAGGCGAACAGGTATTGCCCGAGGTAATTCTCGGCATGATCGACGCATCGGCAACGCGCAGACCCGGCACGCCATGCACGCGCAATTGCGCATCGACCACCGCGTCACCGTCATTGCCCATGCGGCAAGTGCCGACCGGATGGAAAATCGTCGTGCCGATTTTCGCCGCTGCTTCGTGCAATTGTTCTTCGCTTTGCAGGTTGTCGCCGGGCAGGTATTCGACCGGTTTGAACGCTTGCAGGGCAGGGGCGCTGACGATGCGCCGGGTCAGGCGAATCGCATCGGCGGCGACGCGCAGATCTTCTGGATGGCTGAGGTAATTGGGCTGGATCAGCGGCGCCGCTTGCGGATCGGCGGAGCGGATCTCGATGCGCCCACGGCTCTGCGGACGCAAGTCGCACACCGAGGCCGTGAACGCCGGGAAGCTGTGCAGCGGCTCGCCAAAGCGCTCCAGCGACAGCGGCTGCACGTGATATTGCAGGTTCGCCGAGGTTTGCTCGGGGCCGGAGCGGGCGAATGCGCCCAACTGACTCGGCGCCATCGACAGCGGCCCGCTGCGGTCGTACAGATAACGCAGGCCCATGCCCATCTTGCCCCACACGCTGCCGGCGATCTGGTTCAGTGTGCGGGCGTTTTCCAGCTTGTAGATCAGCCGCAGTTGCAGGTGATCCTGCAGGTTGCCGCCGACGCCCGGCAGCTCATGAATCACGCCTATCCCTAAGCGTTCGAGCAGCGGCCGCGGACCGATGCCGGAGCGCTGCAGAATGCTCGGCGAGCCGACTGAGCCGGCGCACAAAACAATCTCCTTGCGCGCCTTGAACTGTCTGGTCTGGCCTTCATGCTGCGCGCTGACTTTCGCCGCGCGGCCATTCTCCACCAAGACACGATCAACCTCGACGCCGGTCAGCACAGTCAGGTTCGCCCGGCTGCGCAGCGGTTTCAAAAAGGCCTTGGCCGCGTTCCAGCGTACCCCGGCTTTCTGGTTGACCTGAAAGTAACCGCAGCCCTCGTTGTCGCCCTGGTTGAAGTCATTGATGCTGGCGATGCCGCTTTGCTCGGCAGCGCTGCGAAAGGCATCCAGAATCGGCCACGACAGGCGCTGCTGTTCGACCCGCCATTCACCCTGATCGCCATGAAATTCAGCGCCGCCGGCAAAGTGGTTTTCGCTCTGTTTGAACAGCGGCAGCACGTCTTTCCAGGCCCAGCCCGGATTGCCCGCCGCCGCCCAACCGTCATAGTCGCCGGCCTGGCCGCGCATGTAGATCATGCCGTTGATCGACGAACAGCCGCCCAGCACCTTGCCGCGCGGATAACTCAGCGCGCGGCCATTGAGGCCCGGTTGTTGTTCGGTTTTGAAGCACCAGTCGGTGCGTGGGTTACCGATGCAGAACAGGTAACCCACAGGAATGTGAATCCAGGCGTAGTTGTCGCGTCCGCCGGCTTCGAGCAGCAACACCCGTTGTTGTGGATCCGCCGAAAGCCGGTTGGCCAGCAAGCAACCGGCGGGGCCGGCGCCGACCACGATGTAGTCGAATTCATCCAGGGACGTGTGCATGCCCTGACCTCGCTTTTTGTTTTTATTGTCGGACACTCTAGTTGTTAGCTTTCGTTAAAAGAATGTTAGTTTTTGCGCAGCCGCTGTGCGTTTTCAAACAGCGTGCGACGACGATAGCCGACAAGGACCCGCCATGTTCGACTGGAACGACCTGCGCTTTTTTCTCGAGTTGCAACGCAGCGGCCGCCTGCTCACTGCCGCGCGCCGGCTCAACACCACCCACGCGACAGTGGCGCGGCATATTGAATCGATCGAGAAAAGCCTCGGCACGGCGCTGTTCGTCCAGCACGCCCAGGGCTATGAAATGACCCCGGCGGGGGAGGCGCTGCTCAAGCACGCCGAAGCGATGGAAAACGTCGCGCTGCTGGCGCAGGAAGAAATCACCCAGTCCACCGCGCCGCTGGGCAAGATCCGCGTCGGCGTCACCGAAGGCCTCGGCATCAAGTTTCTCGCCAGTCGCATGATTGGCTTGTTCGAGCGTTATCCGGGATTGGAGGTGGAACTGGTTGCAGTGCCGCGCTTTGTCAGCATCCTCAACCGTGAAGCGGAGATCAGCATCCACCTCGAACGGCCATCCGCCGACATGCTGGTCACGCGCAAGCTCACTGACTATCGGCTCGCGCTTTACGCCAGCCAAACCTACCTCGACAACGCACCGCCACTGCACAGCCGCGAAGACCTGGGCCGACATGCGTGGATCGGTTACGTTGACGACCTGCTGTTCAGTCAGGAACTGATGTTCCTCAACAGCTTCTGCCGCAGCCCGCGCGTGGTGTTTCACAGCACCAGCGTCATCGCCCAGCAGGAAGCGGCGCGCTCGGGGTTGGGCATCGCCGTGCTGCCGTGTTACATGGCCGCGTCCGACCCGGATCTGGTGGCGCTGCTGCCGGATGAAAGCATCGAACGCAGCTACTGGATCAGCACCCGCCGGGAGCTGCACAAATCCGTGCGGCTGCGGGTGGTCTGGGATTATGTGGTGGGGTTGTGTGAGGCCGAGCAGGGCCTGTTGCGCGGTTAGCCTGATGCAACCATCCCCCTGTGGGAGCAAGCCTGCTCGCGAAGGCAATCTTTCAGCAACATCGATGCTGACGGACCCACCGCTTTCGCGAGCAGGCTCGCTCCCACACGGTTATTCACCGTGGCTGCTTTCACGGGTTGATAAATATATGGATATCCGTATATTCGATTTCCCGCATATGGCGAGCCGATCACCATGATCACCCCCACCGAAGTCTTCAAAAGCCTCGCCGACGAAACCCGCGTCCGCGCCATCCTGCTCATCGCCGAGCAAGGTGAACTCTGCGTTTGCGAGTTGATGTGTGCGCTCGACGACAGCCAGCCGAAAATCAGCCGCCATCTCGCGCAACTGCGCAGTAACGGTTTGCTGCTCGACCGCCGTCAGGGCCAGTGGGTGTATTACCGCCTCAATCCGGAACTGCCGGCATGGATCGGCGAAATCCTTCAGCTGACATCCAAGGCCAATGCCGATTGGCTCAAGGACAACGCCGCGCGCCTGCAAAACATGGATGGCCGTCCCGTGCGCGAACGCGCCTGCTGCTGAATCTTCCACTCTCTACGGAGCGCATCGATGCGAGTCCTGTTCATGTGCACGGCCAATAGCTGCCGCAGCATTCTTTCCGAAGCCATGTTCAATCACCTGGCTCCCGCTGGTTTCCAAGCGGTGAGTGCCGGCAGTTTTCCCAAAGGCCAGGTTCTGCCGCGCAGCCTGTCGACGTTGCAAAAGCACGGCATCGCCATCGACGGGTTGCACAGCAAAGGCAACGATGCCTTCGCAAACAACCCGCCGGATATCGTCATCACTGTCTGCGACAAAGCCGCCGGCGAAACCTGTCCGGTGTATTTCGGTCCGGCACTGAAAACGCATTGGGGACTGGAAGATCCGTCCGAAGTGCAGGGCGACGAAGCGGCAATCGACGCGGCATTCCAAGCCACTCTGATGCGCATCGGTGAACGCTGCCAAGCCTTCCTCGATCTGCCGTTTCACGCGCTCAGTCGCGAGCAACTGAAAGCCGAACTCGACCGCATCGGCACGCTGTAAGGAGGCTTCATGTCAGACCATCTGCCCAACCTCGACGCAAGCCTGTTCGACGCGACCAAGCCATCGAATGTCGGCGAACACAAACCGCGCATCCTTCTTCTCTACGGCTCGACCCGCGAGCGCTCGTTCAGCCGCTTGCTGGTCGAGGAGGCCGCGCGCCTGCTCGAACACTTAGGCGCCGAAACGCGGATCTTCAACCCATCCGGTCTGCCATTGCCCGACGACGCTCCGGGCGACCATCCCAAGGTCCAGGAATTGCGCGATCTGGTGTTGTGGTCGGAAGGCCAGGTCTGGTGCTCGCCGGAACGCCACGGCGCGATGTCCGCCGTGTTCAAAGCACAGATCGACTGGATCCCCCTCGAACTCGGCGCTGTGCGCCCGACCCAAGGCAAAACCCTGGCGGTGATGCAAGTCTGCGGCGGCTCGCAGTCGTTCAACGTGGTCAACCAACTTCGCGTCCTCGGCCGCTGGATGCGCATGTTCACCATCCCCAACCAATCCTCGGTGCCGAAGGCCTATATGGAATTCGACGAAGAAGGGCGGATGAAACCCTCGCCGTTCTACGACCGTGTGGTGGATGTGATGGAAGAACTGGTCAAGTTCACCGTGCTGCTGCGTGGGCAGCAGGCGCATCTGGTGGACCGCTATTCCGAGCGCAAGGAAAGTGCTGAACAGTTGATGGCGCGGGTGAATCAGCGTTCGATTTGACCCGCCATCCCCAGTCAGGCTCATTCCCCTGTTGGAGAGAGCCTGCTCGCACTAACGCTCCATGGCTGGCACACCGCCACGGCTTGCACCGCCCCCTCCCGACTGTCACCCTTCTGGCCGTTCTTCAAGGATCAGAAGGAATCAAGGATTGAGTGGCTACGTTCCAAACCCGCCGAAAAACTATCGCTACGAAGAAGCCAAACCCGTCGACATACACGCCCAGCATTGGGCCGAGTATGAGAAGCATGGGAAAGAGCCCGCGCGCGAGCCTGAGAAAATCGGGATTGCGTTGAGGATCGGGGTGTTCTTTGATGGCACGGGCAACAACGCGAACAACTCAGCTGCGGGGTTGTTGTGTGGTGCTCAGTATCCGATTGCGCCTGAGGATATCGATGCCAGTTGCAAGCCCTATATGCGCAATCCAGATAGCAGCTATGCCAATGAAACAACCAACGTTTACAAACTGAGCGAACTGTACTTCGCACCTCAGAAAGCCGAAGGAGACGGCTCGCACAAGCGGGCGTTTCGCAGGGTGTACATAGAGGGGATTGGCACTCAATCGGGAGAAGAGGACAGTACATTCGGAGCGGGCACGGGCCGCGGAGACACGGGTATAGCGGGTCGTGTCCAACAATCATTTAGCGAGATCAAATCGCGTATTGAAGATGTAATTAACGAAAATCCAAACAGTGAAATTACCTCGCTGACTTTCGATACGTTCGGATTTAGTCGCGGCGCAGCTGCCGCGAGGCATTTTGCCAATGCAGTCGTCCGCGGAAAACAAGGGCCACTCGGAGATGTATTGCGCAACAATGCGAGCGACTTTAGTCGCACCTTCATCGATCAGTACCAAGGCAGCATCAACATGGGATTCATCGGGCTGTTCGACACTGTGCCGTCGGTTGCTGGCTGGTCGAATTTTGGCAACGTTAAAAGTCCTGTGGCCACGGGTATCAAGCTCTACCTCGACCGGCGGTTTTTTACTGACGTCGTTCAGCTGTCGGCGCGGGACGAATATCGCGCTAATTTTGCATTGAGTCGCGTTAAAGCCGACCACTTGGAAGTCATTCTTCCAGGGGGGCATTCCGACATCGGCGGCGGTTACCGCGATGACATTGAAGAGTGTGTACTCGTCAGTCCAATGCAAACGCTTGAGGTCTCGAAGTTTACCGATGTATCTACTACGTCGATCTACCGCGATGCCATGGTCATTAAAAATGAGTGGATCTCAAGGGGGTGGCCCGAAGATCTGCTGGAAATTGTTACGCCGGACGCGCTTCTCCTGCCTGTGGATCAACAGGACCGGCTCAGTCCCCGTAGAAAGCGCGTCTATGCAGCTCTGCAACTCAAACGTCCCGTAAGCGGGTTGTTGTCGAGGGTATATCTTCGGGTGATGCATAGCTTGGCAAAAGAGAAGGGGGTTCGCTTCGATGATATTCCAGCCACGGCTGCTTTGGCGGTCCCGTCAGAGCTTCAGGCGTTGTGCGACCGATTTGTCGCAGGTGACTACACCACAACTCAGCAAGAGGAGAACCTGCTGAGGTTGAAATACATTCACATGTCCGCAAATTGGAATCACCCTCTTGGAAGAAGAGACGGCAGCGGAGTCCGCGCCGTCTATATCAATGCGCCCACCGCAGACGCGATTCGCGTGCAGCATCCTCACGTACCTGACTGGACTCTTTGGTAATGAAATTATTTGTCGCCCTGCTACTTGGCGTATGCATAACGGGTTGCCAGTCTTCTGATCTGCTCTCAGCCAAGAGCGATCCAAAATCGAAATGGTGGGAGCTGGCTTTCACTGAGCCCGATTACATGAAGGTATGGGTGGAGGACAGTTCGGTGCAGGACATAACCGGCAGAGTTTTCTTTAGAACCGGTGGAGGGACTGCTGCGGGCGGAGAGCCTGAAGACGGTACTGACTCTGCTCGCGGCTGGACAGGGGTGGGGGGCAGCGGTAAAAGAGTGGTGGGGGCCGATCTACCCATTCGTATCTATGTTCGCTGGCAATCAATCGTTGAACATAAAACGTGGCAAGCGTGGGTGGATATTCCAGAGAATGCCAGACAGATAATGGTGACTTCTACCAGTCAACGGTGCCCCGAGAGACCTGACAGGACAGCACGCTTCATGGCCTCTGTTTACTTGGGACTTGCTCCGGGCGGTGTTGTTCAGGTGTGGGTGAGAGACTCATGTCATCGACCGATAAAGGTTGCTCGAGCGCAAGGCGAGATTGAGCCGCTAGGGCCGGAGCTTGGGAAAAACGGTGGTCGCTACGCATATCCCGTCAGCGAAAAGTCCAAGCGCTATATCGAGAAATTCGGCATTCCATACGGAAGTTGGTAAGCGCTGAAGCCGTGAGTCGTCCACTGTGCCGCCGCGCGCAATGTCGATGCACGGCTGCCAGTGCACTGATCCGCTACCGGCTGTTTTGGTGAATAAATAACTCACGCCTCAAATCAAAACCTCAAACGCCGCACTACCCAACACCTCCCCATTAACCATCACCTGCACCCCATGTCTCCCGGCAAAATGCTTGCGCGTCGTAAAATCCTTGATGACTTGATTCCGTCGCACTACCTCAGTCCCGAACCCCGCTAATCCCAGAGTCTTCAACTTGAAAACCTTCCTCGAAACCCCGCCATTCGCCTTCACATACTCAATCGCATAATCAATCACCAGCCTTTGCTCGTGCGCCACCATGGACTTCACCATAAACGACAAAGTAATCGCTTCCCCCAATCTCACCACCGCCGGCTCGACCCGCACATCCAACAACTCAACCTCAGCCTTCGCCCCCGCGCCAATCACCGTCAGCGCGCGCACATCGCCCTGTTTGATCAAACTGCGCAGCGCATGCTTGGCAATCCAGGCCGTATGCTTGTTGTCCAGCGACCAACCTTCAATCGTGTCCAACACCCACTCCGGATGCGCTTTCGTCACATCATTCAAATGATTCGCCACGGACTTGCGCACGTACAAGCTCTCGTCCGCCTTCAACCGATCCAGTATCCCGGCGGCCAGCAGCGGATCAGTTTGCACCGCTTCCAACCGAAAGGACCACGGCAGGCGAGGGCGGCTGCCTTCGCTGGCTAGGCGTCGAACGTGGTGGTTTTCGTCTCGGGTCCAGTCATGCATTCGTTCCAGCGAGCGCTCGAGGTCGCTGCGCAAAAAGTAGCGGATGGCGAATTCGGAGGAGCCGAAGGTGGTGAAGTACTTCAGCGCGTCCATTGAGGTGTCGAACGCATGGGCGCCGTAGCTCGCGACGTAATGCGGCAGGCACATGCTGACGAACCCGCTGTTCAGCCGTGGCGCGAGTTCGAACAGCACTTGGAGGGAATCTTCGTAGTCCAGCGGCAACACGGCGTGCAGGCTTTCGGCGACGCGGGCCATGCGTTGCATCACTGATAATTCAGCGAGTCCGTCCTGGGCGTGTTTGAGAAACGCCTTGGCCTTGAACGCCGGGTAAACGACGCTCATTTCAACAGCAATGTGCTGCAGGCGTTCGGCGTTGAAGATTTCCTTTAGCGCCGGGGCGGCGGTGTCGGTGGTGCTCATGATCAGTTGATCGGTGTGCTGATGAACGCGTCGGTGCCTTCTGCGTAGGCGGTGTACTCGGCGATACGCGGAAAGCGTGTTGCGTCGATCTGATCGGGTACGACGAGTTCGGTGAAGCTCCAGGCAACCGCCAGGCTGATGCCGGTCTGGGCGAGGGAGCCGTCGACAGGCAAGTCACTGTGTTCAAGTTCTTTTTCCAGCGCGGTAAATGCGGCGGCGAGCTGGCCTTCGACGCGTTCGACCCACGGCTGATATTGAATGTCGGCCGGGCGCAAGTTGCGTTCGTAATACAGCTGCACAGCTTTTTCGCAGGCGGCGAGGCTGAGGCCGATCAGACGCAGGGCGTGGGCGCGTTGTTTGAGATCGCTGGGCACCAGGCTCTTGCCGGAGCTGGCTTCGAGGTAGTCGAGGATGAGGGTCGAGTCCATCAGGACCACGCCGTCGTCGAGGATCAGCGTGGGCGCTTTGACCACCGGGTTGATCTGCTGGAATTGCTCGAAGTGGCGGAACACCGAGACCGACTCGTGTTCGAGGTCGATCCCCAGGCATTTGGCGGATACCGCTACGCGGCGCACGTAGGGGGAGTCGAGCATGCCGATCAGTTTCATGACGCGTTCCTTCAAGTCGAACCGGTGGGAACGCATAACCTAGCCGAGCCTGAGACAATTGTCAGTCGTCGAATCCGGGTTGTTCGTGAATCTCATCGACATTCAGTTCCAGCCGATAGGCCACCGCCACAAACAGCGCCTGGCACAAACATAGCGTCGCACTCAGCGAACGAAACGCCAGCGCACTGCCTTCATTGACCAGCAACACGCTGTTGGCAAGTTTCGCCAGTGGCGACAGGGGGCTGTCGGTAATGATCAGGGCATTGGCGTTCTGCTGTTGTGCGAATCGCAGGCAGTGCTGGGTTTCCTTGGCGTAGGGCACAAAACTGATGGCGATGACCAGGTCATTGGCGCGCACGCTGCGCATTTGCTCGCGATAGCTGCCGCCGATGCCGGAGACGAGATGAATGCGCTTCTGCGTGTGCTGCAGGTTGTAAACCAGATAGTCGGCGACGGCGAACGAGCGGCGGACTCCGACCACATAGATGTCGTCGGCATTGACGATGAGATCGACGGCTGTATCGAACGCCACCTCCTCCAGTTCGCGGCCCAAGCGTTCGATGCCCGAGAGCGTTGCGTCGATGCATTCGCGGGCCAGGTCGCCGCTGTTGGCGGTCTGCGAGTTGTTGGCGATCAGGCTGCGGATGCGTTGCTGATAGTTTTGCGCTGGCGTGGTTTTGTGCGTCCAGGCCTGGCGGAACAGCGCTTGCATTTCGCTGAAGCCGCTGAACCCGAAGCGCTGCGAAAAACGCACGATGGCGGACGGATGCACCTCGCATTCACGAGCGATGTCGCTGATGCGGTCGACCATGATTCGCTCGCTCTGCTGGCTGATGTAACTGGCGATACGTTTGAGCTGACGCGGAAGGGCGTCATATTCGTCGCTAATCGTTTGCAGCAGACGCTCGGCAGTGATCGGGGGGCTGGCGAGCGAAAGTTCGTCGGCGGCCGGCAGATCGGGGCGGGGCATAGGACATCCTTCGGGCGGGTTGATCACGCGGTAAGCCTGATCATAGAAGGGCTGCGCGGGCTCTGCCGGGCTGAAACGATGCACCTTGCGAGAATAATTTCCGCTGTCGACGGCGGGATGGTTAGCCGTTTGTCTTCTATATACAGCCGCTGGAGTGAATTTCTTGCTATAAACGCACTCCGATGGCCGTGTGAAGCCTGTGTCAGAGCAGTTTCCTGGTCCTGTCGGACAAATTCCCTGTATTTACAGTTGCTGAGGCCTTGATCGGGCCTTAGACTGCCGCCCCTCGTAAATTGAGTGCCGGGTGGCGTTTGCAATAAAACGATGCCTTTTCGACGGCCGACACGGTTCGCCGAAACGCTCCCTTATTCGCCTTAATGCACGTTTTTTTATAGAGATATCAATGACAAAGGACAAGTTGCTGGCTATGCCGGCAGATGACTACATGAATGCAGAGCAACACGCTTTCTTCACTGAGCTGTTGCAGAACATGAAAGTCGAAACCCACGAGCGCATTGAGCAAAACCGTATCGCCATCGAAAGCCTGGACACCCCGGCTGACCCGGCGGACGCGGCTTCGGTTGAAGAAGAGCGCACCTGGCTGGTCAACGCGATTGATCGCGACCAGCGCATGCTGCCGCAGTTGGAACAAGCTCTTGAGCGCATCAAGGACGACAGCTTTGGCTGGTGCGACGACAGCGGCGAGGCGATTGGCCTGAAGCGTCTGCTGATCAGCCCGACCACCAAGTACTGCATCGAAGCTCAAGAGCGTCACGAGCAGATCGACAAGCACCAGCGTCAGGCCTGATTCTGTGGGGTGACCCTTTCAACAGGGGCGCCTTGAAAAGATCGCAGCCTTCGGCAGCTTCTACATGGAGTTGCGCGAGGCTGCGATCTTTGTTTTTGCTCGTCTGCGATATTTCCCCGTCGTTCCATTGACCTGCCACAGACCCACGACTAACGGACCATGGATAATGGCGTTGTAGTGGCGTTTAATGCAGTCACAACAATGAGAACAAACGTGGGGTGATCAAGATGACGAGAGATGGATCTCTGGTTGCGGCGCTGCCTGCACCAGTGCTTTTGCCGAAAAACCGCTGGATCGCGCCGACCCTGCAAAGCATCGCCCTGATGCTGTTGCTGGCCGGCATGGCCATGGCCGAGTGGTCGCTCTACCTCGGCATGCCGCTGGCGATACTGATTGTCTGGCTGCCGCGCCTGCGTTCGCGCAGCGCTCCTGTTGCTGTCCCGGTCGATAGTGTGAGCGCATTGTCCGCACTGACCCGCGATCTTTCCTACACCACCAGTCACAACGCACTGTCTGCCGCCGGCGTGGCGTTCTCGGTCAAGGCGCTGGCGAACAAACTCGAATCGCAACTCGACGCGGCGGCGCAGATCGTCAGCAACGCCGAAGTGATGATCGCCACGGAACAGGCGACTTCACAGCTCAGTCGCGACGCACTGGACGCCGCCAGCCAAGCGCATCACAGCAGCGCGGCGGGGCGCAGCGAACTGCTCGACTCGATTTCGCGCATGCAGCAACTCAGTCAGCGCGCCAACGCCAGCCGCGAATTGATCGAGGCCTTGAGCGTCCGCAGCGACGACATTCAGCGGGTGACGCTGGTGATTCAGTCGATTGCCAGCCAGACCAATCTGTTGGCCTTGAATGCTGCGATCGAAGCTGCCCGGGCCGGTGAGCATGGTCGCGGTTTCGCTGTGGTCGCCGACGAGGTGCGCGGATTGGCGGCGCGGACGGCGGCGGCCACGGGCGAAGTCGGTGAGATGGTTGCGGACATTCAGCAACGCACCGCGCAAGTGGTGGCGCAGATTCGCGAGTTGTCGAGCGATCTGCACACCGGCGTCGAACAGGTCGAGCACACCGGTCAGCATCTGGAGAACATCGCGCGACTTGCCGCCGGAGTGGAAACCCAGGTCAGCGAAATCGCCCGTGGCGCGCAAACCAATCGCGAGCAGCTTGATGCGCTGTTCAGCGCGATTGAGCAAATGCGTAGCGATCTGGCGATCAGCGATCAGCAGACCCGCCGCCTCGCCGAGGCAGCGGTGCAGATGGAAGGGCAGGCGGAAACCATCAGCGAGCGCCTGGCCGAGGTCGGCCTGGATGACTATCACCAACGTATCTACGACTTGGCCCGTGAAGGTGCGAGCCTGATCGCGGCGCGCTTCGAGGCGGATGTGGAGCAGGGGCGGATCAGCCTGGATGACCTGTTCGATCGCAGCTACCAGCCGATTCCGGGCACCGAACCAGCCAAATTCCAAACCCGCTTTGATCGATACACAGATCAGGTCTTGCCCGCGATTCAAGAGCCTCTGTTAGCGCGTCATGAAGGTTTGGTTTTCGCGATCGCCTGCACGCAGCAGGGATATGTACCGACGCATAACCAGGCATTCAGCCAGCCGTTGACCGGTGATGTGCAGGTCGACACGGTAAATAACCGCACCAAACGCAAATTCGCTGACCGCACGGGCCTCCGTTGCGGCAGCCATCAGCAACCGGTGCTGTTGCAGACTTACACGCGCGATACGGGTGAGCTGATGCATGATTTATCGGTGCCGATCATGATCAACGGCCGACACTGGGGCGGGTTGCGTCTGGGTTACAAACCCGAGAATCCACACTGAGATTGTTACCGTTGACGCAATGAATCTGTGCACGGCGGTTGCTGTTTCCTCTCGAAGGAAAGCTTTAATCTGACGACTTAGTTAGGTAGCTAATTATTTCGGAGGGCACATGCAGTGCAGGGTGGATGTGGCAGTGATGATCGGCAGCGGCGTTCCGGCCGGTTTACGCGCGATGGGGCGCAGTGTGTGCTGGGTGGTTTTGCTCAACGGTGAGCGACGCGGCACAGCCTTCGCCAGTCGCGATGAAGCGGAGGAGTGCAAGGCTGCCTGGCTCGAACAATTGAACATCGAGCCCGGCGACAGCCTGCACTGATCGCCCTTATTTACCGCGATGCAGGCGGACGTTCAGCTCATCGACAATTACCGCTTCCTCACCGTCAGCACGCAGCCACTCTTTGAGTAATTGCGCCTGTTGAGGCGACCAGAAATCGGCCTCGATGAGTTTGGTATCAGAGTCCAGCGGATGGGCTTCGACAAAGTCATTGATCGACGCTTCATCGGAAGGAAGGCCCAGCTGTTCGAAAAGGGTGGTCAGGTTAAGCTCGGTTGGCAGTTCCATCATCTACTCCTGGGTCGGTGCCGGTGCGGCTTGTTCGTTCACTCCCCTTATCAGAGGCAGGCGCTGGCGTGGAGTTCGATTTTTGATTCAAGCGAGCGGGCAAGGGCGCAGGCTTCGTTGTGATTGCCGCGGAAACCTCTGACGCGTCCCGTGGATATCTCCTTGATGTGAAAGAACGCAATACCTGCCGGCACCACTTGAAAGTGCGGGGTTCGATGATTGTTAGAAGATGTCGGAAGGTTGTCGAGGTCGGCAACCTTCATCGTCAGAGGTGTGTTGATTCGCGCGTCGGCCGACGTGGCAAAATGAGTCAAAGTGCACATATGAAGTCCTTTTCATCAGTCGGCCGGGATTTAACGGCCGTTGCGGGTAGTCGTAATGAGCATCGCTGCTCTAGAATCGCCAGTACCTGTTGACGACCGGGCTTATCTAAAGCAATTTTTCGCCAGCGATATGTCGGAAAAGTGCTTTTTTTCGTGAGAAATTTCCCTGAAGTTCGTAGTCAGATTTTGCTCTGTCGCGCTTGATGCTTTTTCCTTCAAGGTTTGCCGACTTCAGAGCGGGTTTCACTAATGACAATCCAGTAGTCTACGAACCTCGCGATCAAGAATGCTTCGCTCGCTTCGGGTTTTTGAGTGATTTTGCAGTTTTCATCGGCCTGGCCGTTTCTTTGCCGTGGGCGTTTTTCGCTGCGCGGTTTTTCAAATGTGGGGATGTTTCTTTGGCAGTCAGTAACCTCGATATGCATGCTTTGTTCGTGCTGGGTGATTTGCGTGCAAAGCTGGTCAAGCAATTCCAATCACGTTTTGTTTACATCACCGAGCAAAACGCCGAAGGCATTTACATCGCCGAAATCGACACCGAAAGTGCATTGGTAGTCGATGACAAACCGGGGCTCAAACTCAAGGTTGGCGACCATTTCATCGCGTCAGTTTTGCCCAGCCGTGAAGGCGGCAAGATGGACATTCGTTTTCGCGACATCAAACTGACGGTCTACGGCCTGGGCGATTACGCCTTTGTCAGCACGGCCGACGGGCACGCGATCCTGTTCAAGGAAGGCCATAGCGTCGTCACCGTGTTCGCCGCCAATGAGCAGCTGCAGGAAGGTCTGACCAAAACCCTCAAAGCCGTCACTGCCAAAGCCGCCAAATGGCGCAAGGGTGAACTGGTGACCTTCAAGGCCAGCGAGTGAAGCGCGCGGATTTCCATGCGCAAAATCTCGACAGCGCACGCGAAGAAGCTCAGCGCTTGTTCGCCCGCAAGGCCGAACTGCAAGGTGCCTGGCTGAGTTGGGTAGCGTCGCAGCTCTATGCATTGCAACCGGCAGCTTACGCCAGCATGGTCAGACGTGAGCTGCAAAGCCTGCAGGAAAAGTCTGAAACGTAACACCGCGCGCAGCAGACCCCGGAAAAAGCAGGAACCTCGGCTAAAGTCAGTTGACTGAGTCATTCAGAGGCTTGCGTTTCTGTCAGGCCAACTGCCATTGCTGTGAACAGCATGAGGTGTGATGCATGAACGGATTTCGACGGTTACTGGCCGCCAGCGTGGCCACCTTTGGTTTGCTGACGTCAGCGCAATCGCTGCAGGCGGCTCAGGCGCCTATCCACTTTGCTGACCTGAACTGGGAAAGCGGCAGCCTGATCACCGAGGTGCTGCGGGTGATCGTCGAGAAAGGCTACGGCTTGCCGACCGATACCTTGCCGGGTACCACCATTACCCTTGAGACCGCGCTGGCCAACAATGACATCCAGGTGATTGGCGAGGAGTGGGCCGGGCGCAGTCCGGTCTGGGTCAAGGCCGAAGCCGAGGGCAAGGTCGTCGGTCTGGGCGATACGGTAAAGGGCGCCACTGAAGGCTGGTGGGTGCCGGAATACGTGATCAAGGGCGACCCGGCCAAAGGCATCAAGCCGCTGGCGCCGGATCTGCGCAGTGTCACTGATCTGAAGAAATACAAGGACGTGTTCAAAGACCCGGAAAGCCCAGGCAAAGGGCGTTTCCTCAACAGCCCGATCGGCTGGACTTCGGAAGTGGTCAACAAGCAGAAGCTCACGGCGTATGGCTTGCAGGACGACTACACCAACTTCCGCAGCGGTTCCGGCGCTGCGCTGGATGCCGAGATCAGCTCTTCGATTCGTCGCGGCAAACCGGTGTTGTTCTATTACTGGTCGCCGACGCCACTGCTTGGCAAATTCAAACTGGTGCAACTGGAAGAGCCGCCGTTCGATGCCGAGGCGTGGAAGACGCTGACCGACGCCGATAATCCCAATCCGAAACCAACCCGCTCGCTGGCATCGAAGCTGTCGATTGGCGTGTCTACGCCGTTTCAAAAGCAGAACCCGCAAATTGCCGAGTTCTTCAGCAAGGTCGATTTTCCCATCGAGCCGCTGAATAAAGCACTGGCGGATATGAGTGACAAGCACACCGCGCCTCGTGAGGCGGCGGTCGCGTTCATGAAAGCGCATCCAGACGTGTGGCAGGCCTGGTTACCCAAGGATGTGGCTGACAAGGTGACGGCTGATCTGAAATAACGCGGTCAACGCAGCGTACCGCCGACCGGTCGTGCAGGGGCAAAAAATCCGACTACGATGGTTTGTTCAAATCCCTTTGAAGGATTTCAACCATGACCTTTGTGTTGGCTCAATGGCTGGTGACTGTGTTTGCGGCAATCGGCCTGATGCACGTGTATTGGGCGTTGGGTGGGCAATGGGCGGCTGCGGTGGTGGTGCCGCAAGTGCCGGTGTCGGGCTTCGTGGCCTCGGTACGCCCGGCCTTCAAGCCCTCAGGCTGGCTGACGCTGGCAGTCGCCGCTGCGCTGCTGGTCATTGCGGCGCTGGTTTGTATGCGGGTCGGCTGGGGCATGCCGGCGGTGCAGCACAAGGCACTGCAATGGGTGATCAGCGCGATCGCGTTGCTGATGTTCGCTCGGGCGATCGGTGATTCGAATCTGGTCGGGTTCTTCAAGGAAGTGAAGGATTCGCGATTTGCGCGGCTGGATACCTGGGTGTATTCGCCGTTGTGTGCGCTGCTGGGGGCGGGGTTGTTGGCGGTGGCTTGGGTTTGAGCTGATGCGGAATTTGCGACGACCCGACTGGCTCTACGCGAGCAGGCTCGCTCCCACATGGGAGAGCGCATTCCTGGTGTAGCGATGGCGCCATCATAGGCGCCACAAAATCATCAGCTACCACTTTCAGTCTGACGACTGCTCACCTCAGCCGGCACATCATCCCCGGCCATCCGCTTGCGGAACAACGCCGCCCGCGCCAGCAGCAGGGTGGTCACTGGCACGGTGATCGCCAACAGAATCGGAATCAGCCAGGCATGCACCACTGGCCCGGACTTCAGCGCTGAGAAGCAAATGATCGACGCCAGTGCCACACACCAGGCACCGATTGTCGACGCCAGAGCTGGCGGATGCATGCGCTGGAAGTAATCCTTCATGCGCAGCAATCCGGTCGCGCCCAGCAGGGTAAACACGCCGCTGAGCACCAGCAGCACCGCTACCGGAATCTCGACCCACAAAGACAATTCGGCATTCATTCGATCACCTCGCCACGCAGCAGGAATTTCGCCAGGGCAAACGAGCCGACGAAGCCGAACAGCGCAATCAACAGCGCCGCTTCAAAGTAGGTATCACTGGCGTAACGAATGCCCAGGGTCAGCATCATCAGCATGGCGACGATGTACAGGTAATCCAGCGCCAGTACCCGATCCTGCGCTGACGGGCCTTTGAACAGGCGCACCAGGGTTAGCGCCATTGCTACGCAGTACAGAAACAGCGTCAGCAGAATCGCATTCGACAGCAATGGGCTCATTCGAAAATCTCCATCAACGGTCGCTCGTAGGTGCTTTTGAAGTGCTCGATGAACTGCGCTTCGTCGTGCAGATCCCAGACATGCAGCAACAGGACGCTGCGGTCCAGCGCCAGCTCCGACCATACGGTCCCGGGGACTACGGTGCAGATCATCGCCAGTGCCGCCAGACCATGAGCATCACGCAGATCGAGCGGTACCTTGATAAAGCATGAGTTGGGCGGGCGCCGTCCGGCGTTGAGTACGCCCCAGGCGACGATCAGGTTGGACATGATCACGTCACGACCGACCGAGAGAAACAGGCGCAGCACGGCCATCGGATTACGAATACGCGCACGTTTTGGCCGCAGTTTGCGCATCATCAGCGGCGCGGCGAAACCCAGCGCGGCACCGAGCAGCAGATTGCCCGGGCTGACGGACAGGTTCAGGGTCAGCCACAAGACCCACAGTGCCAGCGATAACCACGGAGCCGGAAACAGTCGATTCATGGCTGCACCTCGAGCATGTCGGCTCTGGCTTGCGGACTCGGCACCGCACGTGTACCGAGAACTGCGAGCACATATTGCTGCGGATTGTTCAGCGCATCGGCCGTAGCCTGGGTGTAGCGCAACAGCGGTTCAGCCTTGAACGTCAGGACAATGCTCAGCCCGAGCAGCAGAAATATCGGCGCGCATTCGAGTTTGCGCAGCAGTGGTGACGGGCGCTCCTCCGGCGTCCAGAAGCGCTGGATACCCAGGCGAGAGAAGGCCATAAGGGACGCCAGTCCGGTCAGGATCAACAGGGCCAGCAATCCCCATGCGCCGGGAGGCAGCGGCGCCGCAGTGCCAAGTCCCAACGGGTTGAGCAATGCCCCGATCAGGCTGAGCTTGCCGATAAATCCGGAGAGCGGTGGCATGCCGATAATCAACAGCGCGCAGGCAATGAAGCTCAAACCGAGAAAGGCCATGGTCCACGGGATGACCTGACCGACCACGGCTTTCTGTTCGTCGTCGAGGTTGATGCCTTTGGGCGGTTGCAGCGATTCCTGCGGGCGCGGAAGCAGTTCGCTTTCGTCCTCGAGGGGAATCTCGTTGGCCGAGCGCGAGCGCTCGATCAGTTCGGCGAGCATGAACAATGCGCTCAGCGCCAGGGTCGAGCTGACCAGATAAAACAGCGCAGCGCCGATCAGGTTCGGCTGGGCGAAGCCGATCGCCGAGAGCAGGATGCCCGCCGACACCAGAATGCTCAGGCTGGCCATGCGCTCCAGGCGTTGCGCGGCGATAATCGCCAGCCCTGCGCAAGCCATGGTCGCCATGCCGCCGTAGATGAGCCAGTCGCCGCCGAAGAATGCCGAGGCGCCGGCCTGACCGGAAAACAACAGGGTCCACAAGCGCAGCAGGGTGTAGACGCCGACCTTGGTCATGATCGCAAACATCGCCGCCACCGGCGCGCTGGCCGAGGAATAGGCCGGCACCAGCCAGAAATTCAGCGGCCACATGCCAGCCTTGGCCAGAAACGCTACCGCAAGAATTCCCGCGCCAGCATGCAGCAGGCCACGATCGGCTTCCGGCACCAGCGGGATCTTCATCGCCAGATCGGCCATGTTCAGCGTGCCGGTCACCCCGTAGATCAACGCAGCGCCGATCAAAAACAGTGACGATGCCAGCAGGTTGATCGAAATGTAATGCAACCCCGACGACACCCGTGCCCGGCCCGAGCCGTGCAGCAATAAACCGTAAGACGCGGCGAGCAACACTTCGAAGAACACGAACAGGTTGAACAGATCCGCGGTCAGGAACGCGCCATACAGGCCCATCAGCTGGATCTGGAACAGAGCGTGAAAGCTTGAGCCGGCGCCGTCCCAGCGGGCCATGGCAAACAGCAGGGCGCTGACGCCGATAACGCCGGTCAGCACCAGCATCAGTGCCGACAGGCGATCAACCACCAGAACGATGCCAAACGGTGCCTGCCAGTTGCCCGGCAGGTACACGCCGATGGAGCCGGGCACCCCGGTGGTCTGCGTCCATTGCAGCAGCATCACTGAAATAAACAGGCCGAGGAGGCTGGAGAACAGATTGATTTTCGCCTTCAGCGGCCGATGCTTCTCGCCCAGCATCAGCATGATCGCGGCGGTCAGCAGCGGCAGCAGGATCGGTGCGGCGATCAGGTGAGTCATCGCCATCATTCTTTAGGCTCCCGGCCGTCGACGTGGTCGGTGCCGGTCAGGCCGCGCGAGGCGAGCAATACGACGAGGAACAGCGCGGTCATGGCGAAGCTGATGACGATCGCCGTCAGTACCAGCGCCTGGGGCAGCGGGTCGGTGTAATGCAGCAGATCCTGGGTCACGCCGTCCTTGATCACCGGTTCCTTGCCGATGAACAGGCTGCCCATGCTGAAAATGAACAGGTTGACTGCATATGACAGCAGGCACAGGCCCGTGACCACCTGAAAGGTTCGCGGCCGCAGGATCAGCCAGACCCCGGAGGCGGCGAGAATGCCGATGGCGATTGCGATGACTTCTTCCATCAGACGGCTCCTTTGCTGGCGACTGACTTGGGCAGCGAGGCCGTCTTGTGGCCGCGCACCGATTGGTGGGCGAGGGCGGTGAGAATCAGCAGCGTCGACCCGACCACCACGGCGTACACGCCGATGTCGAAGAACAGCGCACTGGCGACATGGATATCGCCCAGCAACGGCACGCTGATGTGCCAGGTATGAGTGGTGAGGAACGGATAGCCGACCAGCATCGCACCAAGACCGGTGGCGGTGGCGAACAGCAGACCGGTGCCCATCCAGCGCAATGGGCGCAGGCTCATTTGCGCCTCGACCCACTGCGTGCCGGCAACCATGTATTGCAGGATAAAGGCCACCGACATCACCAGCCCGGCGACAAAACCGCCGCCCGGCTGATTGTGCCCACGCATGAACAGATAGAACGACACCACCAGTGCGACAGGCAGCAGCAGGCGCACCAGCACTGCCGGCACCATCATGAAGCCGAGCGCGGTGTCGCTGGCCGAGCGCGGGTTGACCAGATCGGTGACCACGTCCGGTGCCAGCAGACGTTGCTGCGCCGGCAATTGCAGGCTTTCTTTCGGCGGGCGGAAGCGGCGCAGCAGGGCGAACACGGTGAGCGCCACGGCGACCAGCACGGTGATTTCGCCGAGGGTGTCGAAGCCACGGAAGTCCACCAGCATCACGTTGACCACGTTGCTGCCGCCGCCCTCGGGCAGCGCACGGCTGAGGTAGAAAGAGGAAATATGGTTGGGCGTCTGCCGGGTGAGCATGGCGTAGGACAACAGCGCCATCCCCGCACCGACCGCAATCGACAGCAGCAAGTCGCGCAGACGACGGATACGCGCCTTGCGCAGGCTGCCTGGCAGTGGTGAGACTTCTTCGATGCGGCGCGGCAACCAGCGCAGGCCAAGCAGGATCAACACCGTGGTCACCACTTCGACCGCCAGTTGTGTCAGCGCCAGATCCGGCGCCGAGAACCAGACAAAGGTCACGCAGGTCATCAGGCCACAGACGCTGACCATGGTCAGGGCGGCGAGACGGTGATATTTGGCCTGCCAGGCAGCGCCGAGCGCACAGGCGATCGCCAGCAGCCACAGGGTCACGAAGACGATGGACCCGGGAATTTTCGGCCGGTCGCCCCAGGTCAGCGTGCTGTGCAGCATCGGGATCAGACCGGCGAGCACGGCGGCCGAAACCATCAGGAACAGCTGCATCTGCAAACGCTTGGTGCCCAGGCGCCGCTCGACGCGCCGGGCGATGCGCATCATCACGACCAGACTGCGCTCGAACAAACGCTTGCCGTTGAAGCGCCCCACCAGCGGCGGATACTTGAAATGGCCGAGCTTGAACTGCTTGCGCAGTAGCAGATAGAGGATGATGCCGCCGGACATGGCGATCAGGCTCATGATCATCGGTGCGTTCAAACCGTGCCAAATGGCCAGGCTGTATTCCGGCAACTCACCACCGACCACCGGCAGTGCCGCAGCGGCGAGCAGTGGCCCGACGATCTGCGCCGGGAAAATCCCCACCAGCAGACAGGTGAAGACCAGCAACTCGACCGGGGCGCGCATCCAGCGCGGCGGCTCGTGCGGCGTGTGTGGCAGGTCATTGGCGGTGGGGCCGAAGAACACGTCGACGGTGAAACGCAGGGAATAGGCAACGCTGAACATGCCGGCGATGGTCGCGACGATTGGCAGACTGGTTTCGACCCACGCAGTGGCGTTGATGAACACGGTTTCGGCGAAGAACATTTCTTTCGACAGGAAACCGTTGAGCAGCGGCACGCCGGCCATTGAGGCACTGGCGACCATGGCCAGTGTTGCCGTATAGGGAATCAGTTTGATCAGACCGCTGAGCTTGCGGATATCACGGGTGCCGCTTTCGTGGTCGATGATGCCGGCGGCCATGAACAGCGAGGCTTTGAACGTCGCGTGATTGAGAATGTGAAACACCGCCGCCACCGCGGCCAGTGAACTATTGAGGCCCAGGAGCAAAGTGATCAGACCGAGATGGCTGATGGTCGAGTAGGCCAGCAAGCCTTTGAGATCGTTCTGGAACATCGCGCAGTACGCGCCAAGCAACAGTGTACAGGCGCCCGCTCCGCTGACGATGTAGAACCATTCCTCACTGCCGGACAGCGACGGCCACAGCCGTGCCAAAAGGAAAACCCCGGCCTTGACCATGGTCGCCGAGTGCAGATAGGCCGAGACGGGCGTCGGTGCCGCCATCGCGTGGGGCAGCCAGAAGTGAAACGGGAATTGCGCGCTTTTGCTCAGGGCGCCGATCAGGATGAGTGGCAAGAGAACAGGGTAGAGGGCATGTGCGCGAATCAGATCGCCGGCGGCCAGGACCTTGTCGAGGTCATAGCTGCCGACGACATGGCCGAGGACCATGACCCCCGCCAGCAGACATAACCCGCCGGCACCGGTGACCATCAGCGCCATATAAGCCCCGCGCCGCGCATCGGCGCGGTGGTGCCAGTAGCCGATCAGCAGAAACGAAAAGAGGCTGGTCAATTCCCAGAAGAACACGATCTGAATCAGGTTGCCGGAGATCACCAGCCCGAGCATGGCGCCCATGAACGCCAGGAAAAATGCGAAAAAACGCGGCACCGGATCGTCCGGCGACATGTAATAACGGGCATATAAGGAGACAAGTGTGCCGATGCCGATGCCGAGCACCAGCATCGAGAACAGCCAGGCGAAGCCGTCCATGCGCAAAATGAAGTTCAGCCCGAGGCTGGGCAACCACATGAATTCTTCGCGGATCACGCCGCCGTGGGCGATTTGCGGGTACAGCATCGCGACCTGAACGGTGCCGATCAAAGCGACCAGACCCGCCAGCAGCGATTCGGCATTGCGCGCATTGTGCGGCAGCACCGCTGCCAGACAGCTGCCGATGAACGGCAGAAGCAGTAGAACTATCAGGGACATAGGCTTCTAATCTGCGGAAGTTTGTGAAGCATCATACGTGCCAGCTCCCTGATCACCAAACGCGAGGATGTCTCAGAATCCTACAAAGTAGTCTGGAATTTTGTGTTTGGCGTTGTTTCAGGGCAACGAAGGTGCGGCGCCTTCGCGAGCAGACTCGCTCCCATACTGGAATGCATTTCAAAAGGTGGAAGCGAGCTTGCTCGCGAAAGCATGGGTGCAGCCAGAAAAGAATGCGGGTCACGCCTGCGTTTCCCGCTCCAGTTCAGCTTCTGCCTCGGTGGACCTTCCCTTGGTCTTCAACTCACTGACTATCACCGCCGCCACAATCAGCCCGGCCCCAACCAGCGCAATTGCTGGCAAGCGCTCCCCGGCAATCCGCCCGACAATCCCGGCCCACACCGGTTCACCGGCATAGATCAACGTCGCCCGAGTCGGCGAAACGCTCTTCTGCGCCCAGTTCATAGCCACCTGAATCGCCGCACTTGCTGCGCCCAGACCCAGAGCGGTCACCAGCAACAACCAGGAAAATTCCGGAATCACTTCACCGGTCGGGACCACCAGCAAGAACGACAACACCGCCGTCACCGCCAGTTGCACCACCGTCACCCGCCGCACATCAACCTGTCCGGCGAATGTGCTGATCAAAATGATCTCGGCCGCAATCGCAACGGCGCTGATCAATGTCGCGATTTCTCCGGGACTGAAATTCAACGCCGCCCCCGAGGGGCCGGACAATAGCATCAGTCCGGCAAACGCCAGCATGATCCCGATACTTGGCATCAACCCCGGACGCCGTCCCAGAACCAGCCATTGCAGCAGCGGCACAAACGGTACATATAGCGCGGTAATGAACGCCGACTGACTGCTCGGAATACTTTGCAATCCGACCGTCTGCAGGCCGTAACCGAGCATGATCGCCACGCCGATGAACGACCCGGCCTTCACTTCGAACAAGGTCAGTTCGCGCAGATGACGCCAGGAGAACATCGCCACGATCGCCGCCGCGGCGGCAAAGCGCAGGCCGACAAAAAACATCGGGCCGCTGACCGTCATGGCATGTTGCACAATCAGAAACGTGCCGCCCCAGATCATGGTGATCAGCACCAGCACGCACTCGGCTTTGCTGAAGCGGGAAAAGCGGATTCGGGACGCAGAATTGTTTGGCGACATCGTGACCTTGCGCACATTAAAAGGGAGGCCGCACAATGCCGCCAACGTTGCGCAGTATACTGCCCAACCCCACCGAGTGAGCAATATAGTGCACAAAGATTCGACTCAGCGAGCCTCCGTCCTGCAACACGTCAGCCAGAACGTTCGACGCCTGCGCCATGCGGCGGATATGAGCCAGACCGCACTGGCGGAAAAGTCCGGGGTCAGCCGACGGATGCTGGTGGCGATCGAGGCGGGGGAAAAGAATGTCAGCCTGACCACGCTTGATCGCGTCGCCGAAGCGCTCGACGTTGCGTTCAGTGATCTGATCCAGGCGCACGATGCGCGCGACCCGAGCCGTATCAACGAGGTTGCCTGGGCTGGCACGATTGCGGGCAGCAGGGCCGTGCTGCTGTCCAAAGCCACCGCGAGCCGCGAAGTCGAGCAATGGGAGTGGTGCCTGCAACCGGGCGAGGTCTACCCGTCGCAACCGGATGCCGATGGCTGGAGCGAGCAGATCTACGTATTTGAGGGTTGCCTGACGCTGATGCTCGGCGATCAGCCGCAGTACATCAACAAAGGAGAGTTTTTCATGTTCGCCAGCAATCAACCGCATGCCTACCGCAACGATGGCGATGTGGCTGCGCGGTTCGTGCGTAATGTGGTGATCTGAATGGAGCAGCCTGCGGACATTCTGATCATCGGCGGCGGCCTCAGCGGCACGATCCTGGCAGTGCAATTGCTCCGGTTGCCGGGGCAACGAAAGATTCTCATCATCGAGCCTCGCGCTGAACTGGGACGTGGTGAGGCTTACAGCGCAGTCGAGTTGGGACATACGCTGAACGGCAACGCGGCGCGGATGAGCGTCGACCCGGATAATCCTGATGATCTGACGCAGTGGCTGACAGTGCATATTGCCGGCGGCGGCTGGCCGGAATCTGCCGAGCAGGACGTGCCGGTCAGTGAGCTGTTTCCGCCGCGCGGCCTGTTCGGGGTCTATGTGCAACAGCGTCTGACTGAGGCCCGGGCGGTGGGCGCGCTGCAAGGTTCGACCGTTGAACATATTTGTGCTGAAGCCGTCGACCTTCAAGTTAATGCTGGTTCAGTGCAGCTCACCTTGAGCGATGGCCAGACTCTGCGTGGATCGCTGGCAGTGCTGGCCACCGGCATGTTTCCCGCCGCCCGCACGCCGCAGACGCAATCCAGTGGCCTTAATGCCGCCGCGCTCGATCCCTGGGATGTGGCGGCCATGCGCGAACTCGACCCGCAGTCCACCGTGCTGATCATCGGCTCCGGTCTGACCATGGTCGATGCCGTGGTATCGCTGGAGCAGGCCGGGCATCGCGGGCCGATCGAGGTATTCTCCCGGCATGGCCTGCTCCCGCACGTGCGCCGTCAACCGCCGACCTGGGTGGATTTTCTGGCAGCAGATCACAGCATCCGCACGCCACGCCAGTTGGTGCGCGAATTGCGCCGACATTGTCGCGATGCAATCGACCTAGGCATCGACTGGCAGGCGCCGCTGGATACGGTTCGCGCGCATATCGCGCGGTTGTGGAGTCAGGCAACTGACGTGCAGCGTCGACAATTCGTACGGCATGTGCGGCCATGGTGGGAGAGTCATCACCATCGTTCGCCGCCACTGAGTGCCGAGTTGATCGAACGGCTGCACAAGGAAGGACGCTTGCGCATTCACGCCGCGTCATTCAAGGGCATTGAGCCCGGCGTTGGCGATGCTGTGACCATTCGCATCCGTCCTCGGGGTGAGAATGAAACATCTACTGTGAGTGGTGCGGCGCTGATCAACTCCAGCGGTATTGAATACGACTGGCGGCGAGTCGCACGACCGTTGCCGCAGCAATTGCTGGCGCGGGGGCTGGTGCAGCCGGGGCCGCTGGCGCTGGGGATCACAGCAAATGACGGCGCAGTGGTAGATGCCGAAGGGCAGGTAAGTGCTCGGTTGTTCGCCATGGGCCCGCCGTTGCGCGGGATGTGGTGGGAGAGTACGGCAGTAACGGACGTCGCTGCGCAGGCTAAAGCGTTGGCTCGGCGGTTGGTGGACAGCCCGAAAGATTGATGTGTTCTTTCGGGCTTCTTCGCGAGCAGGCTCGCTCCCACATTGGGTGTGTGTTACGACTTGAAATTACGCGACGACGCGATAGCACGGCACATACGCCGCGCCACCCGGCAACTTCATCCGGTGCTGGGCGACGAAGGCCTTTAGCAGCGCATCAAGCGGCTGCATGATCGCCGCATCGCCACGGATCTGATACGGCCCGTGCTCTTCGATCAGGCGAATGCCCTTGTCCTTGACGTTACCGGCGACGATCCCGGAAAACGCCCGACGCAGATTGGCCGCCAGTTCGTGCGGTGGCTGGTCGCGGTGCAGTTTCAGGTTGGCCATGTTTTCGTGGGTCGGATCGAACGGACGCTGAAAGCCCTCATCGATCTTCAGCAGCCAGTTGAAATGGAACGCATCGTTACGCTCGCGGCGGAACTGCTTCACCGCTTTCAGGCCTTGAGTCATCTGCCGCGCCACTTCGGCCGGGTCGTCGATGATGATCTCGTAATGCTGCTTCGCCGCTTCGCCGAGGGTCGCGATGACGAACGCATCCAGCTGTTCCAGATACGGCGCGGCATGCTTCGGCCCGGTGAGGATGACCGGGAAGGGCAGGCCTGCGTTGTCCGGGTGCATCAGGATGCCGAGCAGGTACAGGAACTCTTCGGCCGTACCGGCGCCGCCCGGGAAAATGATGATGCCGTGGCCAACACGGACGAAGGCTTCCAGACGTTTTTCGATGTCCGGCAGGATCACCAGTTCATTGACGATCGGGTTCGGCGCTTCGGCGGCGATGATGCCTGGCTCGGTCAGGCCGAGGTAGCGACCGCCGTGAATGCGTTGTTTGGCATGGGCAATGGTCGCGCCCTTCATCGGGCCTTTCATCACGCCAGGGCCGCAACCGGTGCAGATGTCGAGGCTGCGCAGTCCCAGTTCGTGGCCGACTTTCTTGGTGTATTTGTATTCTTCGGTGTTGATCGAGTGACCGCCCCAACACACCACGATCTTCGGCTCGACGCCCGGGCGCAGGGTGCGCGCGTTGCGCAGCAGGTGGAATACGTAATCGCTGATGCCTTGGGAATTGCTCAGGTCGATGCGCTGGCTGTCGAGTTCGTTCTCGGTGTAGACGATGTCGCGCAGGGCGCTGAAGAGCATTTCGCGGGTGCTGGCGATCATCTCGCCGTCGACGAACGCGTCGGCCGGAGCGTTCAGCAGCTCCAGGCGTACGCCGCGATCCTGTTGGTGAATACGGATTTCGAAGTCCTTGTAGGCTTCGAGGATGGTCTTGGCATTGTCGACATGCGCGCCGGTGTTGAGGATGGCCAGGGCGCACTGGCGGAAGAGGGTATAAGTGCTGCCGGATCCGGCTTCGCTCAGTTGCTGGACTTCACGTTGAGAAAGGGTTTCCAGACTGCCTTTCGGGCTGACCGAGGCATTGATTACGTGTCGTTGGGTCATGCAGTGATCCTTAAAACGATGTCATCCACAACGCAGCGGATGGCATCCGAATAGTGTGTATCCATGAATGAAGATGGCACGATCTGCGCTATACCGCCATGTCCCCGTTGGACGCTGAAAAGATGAAAAGGAGCCCCAGCATAGCTAAAACCCGGTGCGATGCGATAATGCGCCGGCGAGTTTTTTCCGTTGCGCCTTTCGTCACCCAGGGAAGTCATTTTCGATGTTCGAGATTCAGCCGATAGAGCCCGCTACCTTCCGTCAGCAGACCCGCCGCAGCACGGTCATCATCGCCGTGCTGTTCCTGCTGCTGGCCATGCTGTTTTCGTCGGTTGCGGTGGCAGTGTTCGGTGAACCCGACGGGGATAATCTGCGATTCAACGTGGGCGGCGTATTCGTGGCCTTTCTGCTGACGGCGGCGCTGTTGCGCGGACGTTTCTGGCATCAGACCTGGATGGCCCCGGCGGTGTACAGCTGGCGCCTCAAGCGCAATCTGATGAGCATCACCAATGTCATGCATCAGGTGACAGCGGCAGTGCAGGCCAACGATCCGACGGCGATGAAGGTGTTGCGTTTCTACCACTTGGGACTGCTGCAGATGCATGAGCTGGACGGCAACTCCAGCGATCATGGACAACTGCGTGACGAAGTCGCACAGCACAAGGCGCAGATGCAGGCGCTAGGACTTGATCCTGACCAGCCACGCTTCGATCCGCAGTGGCTGGAAACGTTGAAACCGGCCTCGCGTTAAAACGGAATGCGCCGGGCGCGGCGCAGTTTCCACGAGCGCAGCAGTCGTGCGTACACCAACAGGTTGACCGCCAGCACCACGCTGCCAAGTGCCAGTTGAATCTGTGGCGTCAGACCGGCCGGGTAGATGATCGGCCAGATGTAATGCTCAATGAAACCGCCGGCGTATTCGGTCTGCCCGGCCGCGTGGCGCATCAGGTTTTCCCAGTAGGTCAACGGACAGGTCAGGTGCAGCACCTCGACCGCCACGCCCCAGGCAGCCGCCGGCAGGTGCAGCCACATCAATCGTGGCCAGCGCAGCACCAGCAGCCCGCCGAACAGTACGAACAAGATGAAACACAAGTGAAACAGCACCAGCCCGTCGGCGGCGATTCGGTACAGCATGGCGTCTTCCTGACGTAAGGGGAGATGGCGCTATGGTACGCCGCGCGGGACAAAATGCGTTGGTGAATCTGGGCGCGCAAAAGTGTTCTACCCTTTAACGATCATCAACTGTTCTAAGGTGAGGTGCACATGGCAACTGAGCAAACGCGTGCGGAAGATGATGAGCCAACGGAAGAAGAAATCGAGCAGCAGAAGAGGCAGGAAAAAACCTGGAAGCATGATGACAGCCGCGAGCTGTCGGACCGCGATCAGGAGCGTCCGCTGAAACCTTGAACAATGCATACGAAGAGCCCCGCATCAGCGGGGCTCTTCGCGTTTCAGAGGTCTGCCAGCTGCGTGAAATCCGGGTAGGTCGCGCGATACCCCAACGTTCGATCGATCCACGCATTGAGCTCATTGACCATCACCGGCGGATGGCCGGGATAACCCTCGAGGGTGCTGCGCAGGGTGCGTTCGATATCGGGCACGCTGTGCAGGTTTCGGGTCTTGATGTAATGGCCGATAAAACAGTCGAGTTCCAGGCGTTCTGTCTTGGACAGATGGACACACTTCAGGCCGCTGACCTGTTTGATTGCAAAATCGTCGCTCACTTATTTCTCTGCAAGGCTTGAAAGTTGTTGATGGATTCCTGATTTCTTTGACTCTTTGGTCAACTGGTATACCAATCGGAAAGGCGGCGCGCATGCTATCCGCAGCGCGGGGAAATGTATGTATGACTGTCGAAATGTCTGACAGGCGGTTGATTCGCTCAAACGGCTGTTTTACGGGGGGTGTATCGCGGTTGAAACACTTTTTGTAACGCGCGGGATTCAATGACGGGCTCGCTTGATTAACGCAGCAGTGATGTAATTATTTAGTCGACTCGTTCTATCAATTGCGCACCTTGATTACGCGTATTACCGACCGCTTTGCCGACTTTGTACCATTCGAAGGCCTCACTGGGCTCGCCTTCAAACAGCAGCATCTGCTCGGCGCGTTCCAGTGGCGTAGCCGGATCAAGCCATTCCCGAGCTCGCGCCGAATCGAAGACCACCGGGCGGCGATCGTGAATATCGAGCAGGCCGCCCAGGCTGTCAGCGGTGATGATGACGAACCCGTCGTCCTCCCTCGGCGCAACCCCCGGTGCCGGAAACTGGCCGATACCAGCACAGAAAACCGGAGCCTGATCCGCCCGACGAATCAACCAGGGCTGGCGGGATTTTTCCCCGGTATCAACCCATTCAAACCAGTTGTCGACCGGCACAATCAGCCGCTGCCGCCAGATCGCCCGGAAGAACGCGCCGTGGGCGACTTTCTCCACCCGAGCGTTGATAGGTGGGGCACGATCCTTGGCCCAATGCGGCCGCCAGCCCCAACGCAGATTGTCGGCATGAATGGCCTGTTCGTGCTGATGCAGAACCGCCAGCGCAGTGGTGGGCGCTGCGTTGTAGCGATCCAGTGGCGCATCGCCGACGTGATTGATCAACGCATCCGGGATGCTCAAGACCGCGACGAAATCGTGAATCCCACGGTACTGCGTGAGTCTTCCGCACATGGATGAAATCTCCTTGAGGAAATTTGAGTCTAGTCGGACATGCCGATGTGCCTGGCCGATGCCGCACTGAAAGCAGCACCGGAACCAAACCCTGTGTACCTTATCCAACCTGCGCTCGCGGATAGCCGCGCAGGGATGGACAAAGGCGATGGAGTTTTGCCATTCGACAATACGACGGCCTCGGCCGGACTCAGGGCAAGACATGACATCCGGATGCAAACTTCTTTGTGCTGCGCTCATCGCGTTCGGTCTGGCCGGTTGCATCGCCGCGCCGATCGACATGACCACGCAAACCGAAACGCGCCTGAAGGCACAGGCGCCCGTACGTTTTCTCCTGACGTTCGATGATGGCCCCAGCGCTTCAGGATGGTGGAATCCCACGGCGACGGTGCTCGACAGTCTAAAAAGCAATCCGCTGCAGGCAGACATCAAAGCCGTGTTTTTCGTGCAGACCCGTGCGCCGAGGGCGGGTGACAGCGAGATCGGTCGCAGCCTGATGCGTCGTGAGCACGCCGAGGGACATATCCTCGCGTTTCACACAGCGACTCACTGGCACACCAACCATCGCTCGCTCGATCCGCAAGAGCTGGAGCAGTCGCTGACCGATGGCAGCGCTGACATTGCCGCCATCACCGGAGCGCCGCCCAAGCTGTTGCGCCCGCCGTTCTGGAACTACGACAAGCGCACATTTTCGGCCTATCAAAAACACGGCTTGCACGTCTTGCTCACGGACTTGAGTGCCAACGACGGCAAGATCTGGGGCTTCAACGCCAGTCCTCGGCGTCGGGCGAACATGCTGCGGCAGTTATCGGAAGTGCGCGAGCGCATCGCCGTGGGTCAATTGCCGACCGTGGATGGGGTGATTCCGGTCGTGGTGACGTTCCATGATCTAAATCGCTACACCGCGCGCCACACTCGCGAATATCTACAGATTCTGCTCGATAGCGCGGCGGCGACCGGGGTCAGACTGGCGGACGAGCCGTTCTACGACGATCAGGCCGCACTGCAAAAAGCCGCGTTGGCCCGTACGGTTCAGCAAAGCGCTGAGCCGGTGAATCTGCCCGGTATATGGAACTGGATCTGGGATCACGACGCGCATTGAATGGCGTGAGTGAGTTGTGATCGGCTTGGCATTCCCGAGCGGGCAATTAACAGACCATGGGTCTATGCTCGATGGATCGATTCTCCGCCTGCGAGGCGCCCGTCCATGCTTGCCATTGCCGATATTTGCCGGATCGTCGAGTCAGGCTTCCCCACGTTCAAGTGTGATTGCACACCGACCGGACAAGGTCTGTTGCGGATCAAGGTGTATGAGCCAGGCAGTGGGCGTGTCGAGTTGTTGCTTGACGGCGTTTCTCCCGAACATCTGGTGACGATTCGCGATATTTCAAATTTCATCGGTGAGTTGCGCACGGAAATCAGCGCGGGTCGCCGGGCGTTCGCCGGCTGATCGTTATAAACGCCGTTGAAAGGCCTGCACGATGCGCCGTGTCGCGTCGTTGGTTTCAAGATTGTGCACGGCATCAAGCGGGTACCAGATGCAATCGACGATCTCGTTCTGCGGGCGCACGTCGTCGAGGTTGACCACCGAAGCCTCGTACACATGATGGCGCGTAGTGCCCGCCTGAAAGTCCATCAGGTACAGGACGTTCTCAGCATTGAGCCCGGTTTCCTCCTGCAACTCGCGCACCGCTGCCGCCGCACGGGTTTCCCCGGGTTCGACTTTGCCCCCGGGTAATGACCAGTGATGGCGGGGTTTGCGTACCAGGAGGATATGGCGATCCTGTTCGCAAATGACGGTGGCGCGTACTTTCATGATTGCCCTGTTGATGCTTGTCATAAAACGGTAATTAAACTGCAATATTCGAGCCGCAGGCGGATTTAAAGGTTCCCTATTGATTAAGGAGCCATTTGCACAGCAAAAAGTGCCGGTGAATTGACATGTATCAGGGCGAATCGGGTTTACACCGCAGCAAGAAGCGGGTGTAAGGTAAGCCCGTACCCCGAAAACACCGTTGGCAAAAGGGAGGTGCTCATGAGCATTCCAATGCTGAACAAGCTGCGCATGAACGGTTATGACGTGCTAAGCGTGAACAACGGCCCGTGGCGGGTCTGCACCCAGGGCGACCGATTGGCGTCATTCACCAGCAGGGAGGAAGCGATGGCCTATGCGGCGGCGCTTCCCGGTTACAAAAAGCGCTCCCGGCAGGGGCAAAGCCACAACAGCGGTTGAGGCTGTGTAACGAAAGAGTCCCGGTTTCGACCGGGGCTTGTTGTTTGGATCAGGAGTCAGTGGACCTTGGTTCGGCTGATGGTTCGGGCTTTTACCTCCTTGGCATAGATCTGCAATCTCTCTTCGTCGCTTTGCAGGATTTCGCACGACCGCAACACGGTCTGGGCGTCTGCCTCGTTGCCGGATTTGCGCAGTTGTTCAGCGATGCGCTTGAGATCGACCGCCGACCATCTCAGGTCCGACGCCACGCTTTGCAAATCCCGTTGAAGTTCGTGTTCGTATTCATTGAGCCGCATGATCACCTCCTGAACGTTCTCGGTAGAAAAGAGTAGTCGCATTTTCCCGGATGCGGCCAAGTCATCTGACGCCCGGCTGAACCGATGTGAAAAATTGTCCAAACGCCGGTAACGGCGGGTTGCCACGATGGATGTGCAAGCGGTTAAACGGTACATTCAGCTTTTTTCCGCACAGGTAAACAGCATGCGCATATGGATCGGCAGTCTGGCACTGGCTCTGTTGACGGGGTGCTCGTTACCGGCGTCGCTGGTGCCGGGCGAGCCAAACCTCAGCAAGACCAGTGACAAGCCTCCCAAGGAATATGCTGCGTGTTTGTTACCGTTGTGGCAGAAGGACGTGGCCAAGACTTCGCAGACGTCGATTTCCAACGGCTACCGGATTACCGCGCCGAGCATTATCACGGCGGATGAGATTCTCGATATCGTCAAATACAAGGACGGCAGCAAAGTGTCCCTCTATCAGGGGCCGCCGTGGGCCAAGTCCGGGTCGCTGCGCCAATCGGTGCGTGATTGCCTGTAACCGGGCGCCCGGATCTCAAAAAAGGCAGACACTGAAGTTCGGTGTCTGCCTTTTTTCATCGGATGGAGACTCCAGCCAAACGCTCGCAATGAGCTGTGACAGTTGCCCGCGAGGCGCAGCAGGATCCTTGACTAGGCTTTGAATGTCGGCCCGTGACGGGTTCGGCATGACTGAAAGGAGCCTCGGATCATGGATGATCTGGTCAAGGACATCATTCCGCTGTTGCACTACCTCATCCCCGGGTTTCTATCGACCTGGATCTTCTATTCACTTACGGCATTCAAGCGACCGGATACGTTCGGCCAGATCGTGCAGGCGCTGATGCCTGTTACCTGGCTACGAGTGACAAATTGCACGGCTGGTTACGTAAGCGAAACGTCACGAAACAATCTTCTTTCCCCAGTGAATGGTTCTGCGCTTTCGCCCAATTCGACCGGTTCATAACCCTGCATTTACATGACGAGAGGCGCGTGTTTGGCTGGCCTGTCGAGTGGCCGTCCGAATCCAGTTGCGGCCAGTTCGTGATGCAGAATCCACGTTGGGTTAATGACGATGGCAAGTCGACTCCTTTTGGTGCCGAAATTTTGCTGATAGATTCCGCGCAAGTTAAGTGGGTTGAATTCAGCCCGGTATCAGAGGGTTCATCATGACGACTGCAAGAGCACCGCGACCAATGCCAAAGCAATACGAACGCCTGTTCACAGGGCCTGACGGCAAGCCGCTGGAGGAGCCGTTGATCAAAGCCCCGAGCGCTCCGCCTCCGCTCAAATACAGGTTGCCACAATAATTTTCAGCCCCAACCCTGCGCCACCGCCCGGCGAATCGCCTCCAGTAACATCGCGAACGCCGGGTTGTCATTGTTCTCCCTCCAGATCAGATGCAGTTCGCTCTGCACCCCTTCGCCCAGATCGATCTCGCGAAATACCACATTCCTGAACACCACGCTGGTCGCGCAACGCGGTACCAGCGCCAGACCCATGCCAGCGTTGACCAGCGCCAGAATCGTCAGCGATGAACCCAGCCATTGCACGTAATCCGGTGCCACTCGCGCTGAACGCAGCGTGCCGGTCAACAGTTCGTTGAACGGCGGATAGGCTTCATGGGAGTACATCAGGAACGGTTGTTTATCCAGATCGGCGACAGACACTTCAGTCGCGTTTGCCAACTTGTGCCCGCTGGGCACCGCCAGGACAAACGGTTCACGCACCAGGCATTCGGTGGCATAGCCCGGTTCCTGCAATGGCGCTCGGGCAATGCCCAGGTCGATACGGCGAGCTCGCAACGCCTCGTGCTGTTGATAGGTGTTCATCTCTGCCAGATCGATTTTCACCTGGGGCTGCTTAAGTCGCGCTTCGGCGATCACCTTGGGCAGAAACTCATACACCGCGCTGCCGACAAACGCGATGTTTACCGAACCAATATCGCCCTCGGCAAACCGGCGTGCGGTGATCGCTGCTTGCTGGGCGCGCTCCAGCAGATTCTGCGCTTCAACGAAAAATGCCCGGCCTGCCGCCGTCAGCGCAACGCTGCGTGTGCTGCGGGTGAACAGCTCGACGCCAAGGTGATGCTCCAGCAACTGGATCTGCCGGCTCAGCGGCGGCTGCGTCATGTTCAGACGCTCGGCGGCGCGGCGGAAGTTGAGTTCGGTGGCGACCGTGGTAAAGCAGCGCAGTTGGGTGAGTTCGAACATTGATCTAATCCGGGTATCAATCGAATGCCTGTTTAGATTAGACGGGATCAATACGTGGCGTCCATGATCGGCTCATTGCTTCAAGTCATCCCTAAAAAAACAAGATCGGGAGTCGCCCCTTGAAAACCCTCCAGAGTCCGCCGGACATCACGGTGCTCGCTCGCGCCGCCGCCAAGGTCAAACGCCACGTACTGCCGCTGTTCGTGGTGATGTTCATCGTCAACTACATCGACCGGGTCAATATCGGTTTCGTGCGCAGTCATCTGGAGGCCGATCTGGGTATTGGCGCAGCGGCTTATGGACTTGGCGCCGGACTGTTTTTCATCGGTTATGCGCTGTTCGAAGTGCCGTCGAACATGCTGTTGCAGCGCTACGGCGCGCGGGTCTGGCTGACCCGGATCATGTTCACTTGGGGCGCTGCGGCCATGGCCATGGCGTTTGTTCAGGGCGAAACCAGTTTCTACGTACTGCGCTTTATTCTTGGCGCGGCTGAGGCCGGGTTCTTCCCGGGGATCATTTACTACTTCACCCAGTGGCTGCCAGCGTCCGAGCGCGGCAAAACCATGGCGGTGTTTCTCAGCGGCTCGGCGATTGCCTCGGTCATTTCCGGCCCGGTGTCCGGTGCGCTGTTGCATATCAGCGCATTGGGCATGCACGGCTGGCAGTGGATGTTTCTGATCGAAGGCGCAGCGTCGGTGGTGCTGTGTGCTTTCGTCTGGTTCTGGCTGCAATCGCACCCGCGTCAAGCCAAGTGGCTGAGCGAGGAAGAGCGAGACGCACTGGTCGCGGCGATTGCCGAGGAGCAGCGCGCTCGCGAAGCGGTACAAGTCGCCAAGCCGTCGATGTTCAAGCTGTTGGCTGACCGGCAGATCGCGCTGTTCTGCTTCATTTACTTTTCCATTGCCCTGACCATCTACGGCGCAACGTTCTGGCTGCCGAGCATGATCAAGAAGATGGGCAACCTAGGTGATTTCCAGGTCGGGCTGCTCAACTCCATTCCGTGGATCATTTCGATCGTCGCCATGTACGGCTTCGCGGCGCTGGCAGGCAAGTGGAAATTCCAGCAGGCCTGGGTCGCGCTGACCCTGGTAATCGCCGCCATCGGTATGTTCATGTCGACCACCGGCGGCCCGGTGTTTGCCTTTGTCGCCATCTGCTTCGCCGCCATCGGTTTCAAAGCGGCGTCGGCGCTGTTCTGGCCGATTCCGCAAAGCTATCTGGACGCGCGCATCGCTGCGGCGGTGATCGCGCTGATCAATTCCATTGGCAACCTTGGCGGCTTCGTCGCGCCGACTGCGTTCGGCATTCCCGAACAAACCACCGGCTCCATCGAGGGCGGCCTGTATGGCCTGGCGGCGACATCGCTGATCGCCGCCGTGGTGATCTTCTTCGCCCGCACGGCGCTTGGCGACAAAGGTAAAACCCCGGCAAAACCAAGTGACGAAGCCGCCGCTGTGGCGCCGGCTCGTCCGGCTGCGAGCCACTGAATCGATTGTTGATCTGTCAGGAGCGTTATCTTGAAAATCACCCGTGTCAGCGTCACCCCGATTGCCTTTCGTGATCCGCCACTGCTCAACGCCAGTGGTATCCACGAACCCTTTGCCCTGCGCTCGATCATCGAGATTGAAAGTGATAACGGCTACATCGGTCTCGGCGAAAGCTACGGCGATGCCCCGGCGCTGGCGATCCAGCAACAATTGCAGAGCCAGTTGATCGGCCTCGATCCGTTCAACCTCAATCAATTGCGCGCGATCGTGCAGGCCACCGTGGCGGCGAATAAATCCGCCAGCGTCGCTGGCGCCGAACTGGCCCCCGGTTCCCACGCCAGCAAAGCGGTGAGCAATGCCTACTCGGCATTCGAAGTGGCGTTTCTCGATTTGCAGGCGCACTACCTGAACGTGCCGCTGGTGGACCTGCTCGGCGGCGCGATCCGCGATGAAGTGCCGTTCAGCGCTTACCTGTTTTTCAAATACGCCGAACATATCGACTCGCCCTACAAGCCGGACAACTGGGGCGAGGCGCTGAGCGAGCAACAGATCGTCGCGCAGGCAGCGCGGATGATCGAGGCGTACGGATTCAAGAGCATCAAGCTCAAGGCCGGCACCTTGCCGCCGGAGCATGAAGTGGCTTGCATCAAGGCACTGAAAAAAGCCTTCCCGGGTTTTCCGCTACGCATCGATCCGAACGGCAACTGGTCGCTGGAGACGGCGATTCGCATGGCCGAACTGCTCGGCGATGATCTGCAGTATTACGAAGACCCGACCCCGGGGCTTGATGGCATGGCTGAACTGCACAAGCGCACCGGTCTGCCCTTGGCGACCAATATGGTAGTCACTGATTTCGACGAGTTCCGCCGCAGCGTTGCGCAGAACAGCGTGCAAATCGTGCTCGCCGACCACCATTACTGGGGTGGCCTGCGGGATACGCAGACGCTGGCGAAAATGTGCGACGTGTTCGGCCTTGGCGTGTCGATGCATTCCAACTCGCACCTGGGCATCAGCCTGATGGCCATGGCGCACGTCGCGGCGGCGGTGCCGAATCTGGATTACGCCTGCGACACCCATTACCCGTGGCAGGAGCCGGACGAGGAAGTGATCAAGGGCGGCAAGCTGCCGATTGTCGATGGTTGCGTAAAGATCACCCGTGCGCCGGGGCTGGGGCTGGAGCTGGATCACGAGCAACTGGCCAAGCTGCATGACCAGTACCTGACGTGCGGCATTCGCCAGCGCGATGATGTGCGGCAGATGCAGCGATACAAGGCGAATTGGCGGGCGGTCAAACCGAGGTTTTAAGGTCGTTGCGACTGGCATCTTCGCGAGCAGGCTCGCTCCCACAGGTAAATGCATGGCAACTGTGGGAGCGAGCCTGCTCGCGAATGGCCGCGACTCGATCCGTCAGAGGGTATCAATCAGCCAATCCCTGAACGCCTTCAACGAAGGCAAATTCTCATTGCGCGGCGGATACACCAGATAATAGCTGCGCCGGCTGGTAATCGGCTCGCCCAGTTGCAGCAATTCGCCCTTGAGCAATTCCTCCTCGACCAGAATCCGCGGCACCAGGCCGACGCCGATATTGGCGCGTACTGCCTGAATCAAGTGCGAGGTCATTTCGAAGCTCGGCCCGATCCGCATGCTGCGATGCGGCAGTTGGTGATGGCTGAACCATTCCGCCCATGCCTGGGCATTGCTGCTGACGTTGAGCAGCAACTGCCCGGCAATGTGCCGCTCGGCCTCATAGCGTTCAGTCGCCGACAACTGCGCGCTGGCAATGGCCACCAGTTCTTCGGTGTGCAGGGGCAGGGCGGTCAGGCCTGGCCATTCTCCGCCGCCGACGCAGATGGCGGCGTCGATTTCGCTGGTATCGAAGTCGATGGTTTCGATCCGTGAATGCAAGTGCACGGTCATGCCCGGGTGCGCCGTGTAGAAATCCTTCAGCCGTGGCAGCAGCCATTTCGAACCGAAGGTCGGCAGCGTCGCCAGACGCAGGCTATGGATGCCCGAACCAAACGCCATCGCCTGCAAGGTTGCGCTGCGAATCTGCCCGAGGGCTTCGCTGAGTTCGCGCTGATACATGCGCCCGACATCGGTCAGCACCACCTGCCGGCCTTCGCGGCTGAACAGGCGCATGCCGAGCATCTTCTCGAGAATCTGCACCTGGCGGCTGACCGCGCTCTGTGTCAGTGACAGCTCATGGGCGGCGCGGGTGTAGCTCTCGTGGCGAGCGGCGGCCTCGAAAGCCAGCAGCAGCGACATGGACGGTGTGAGGGTGCGCGGATTCATTCGTAAAACTCATCGATAGCGGGTCGAAATTACGCTTGTTCCATGGCTGGCCAGCAATGAACATGGGCGCAATCAGATGGCGGAGCCTGACGCAATCATTCCTTGCGCACAACTGTTCACCGCCACACAGCCCGATTTGACCGAGATGACCCGACCGATGATTGCCCAGCTGTCGCCCGCCAAAGCCCTGACCGGCGATTACCAACACTTCCTCGCCGCCCTGAAAATCAGCGGTTTTCGCGGGGAAATCAGCGCCGATTACGCCAGCCGTGTGGTGCTAGCGACCGACAACTCGATCTATCAGCGCCTGCCGCAAGCCGCTGTGTTTCCGCTGGATGCGGACGATGTGGCACGTGTCGCACGGCTGATTGCCGAACCGGCGTACGAGAAAGTGGTGATCACCCCTCGTGGCGGTGGCACCGGCACCAACGGTCAATCGCTGACGGATGGCATCGTCGTCGATCTGTCGCGGCACATGAACCGCATCCTGGAGATCAACGTCGAACAGCGCTGGGTGCGGGTGCAGGCCGGGGTGGTCAAGGACCAGCTCAACGCCGCGCTGAAATCCGCCGGGCTGTTCTTTGCTCCGGAACTGTCGACCTCGAACCGCGCCACGGTCGGCGGCATGATCAACACCGACGCCAGTGGCCAAGGCAGTTGCACCTACGGCAAAACCCGCGACCATGTGCTGGAGCTGGAGATGATCCTGCGCGGCGGCGAGCGTCTGCACGGCCTGCCGCTGGCGGAGGATGAGCTTGCAGCGCAGTGCGACCGCGATGATCGCGTCGGCGAAGTCTATCGCTGTGCGCGGCAGATCATTGATGAACAGGGCGAGCTGATCAAGGCACGCTTTCCCGATCTCAACCGCTGCCTGACCGGTTATGACCTGGCGCACCTGCGTGAGGCCGATCAGCGCTTTAACCTCAACAGCGTGCTGTGTGGCGCTGAAGGCTCGCTGGGCTTCGTTGTCGAAGCGCGACTCAACGTGCTGCCGATTCCCAAGCACACCATGCTGGTCAACATCCGCTACGCCGGGTTCATGGATGCCTTGCGCGATGCGCGGGCGTTGATGGCGCTCAAGCCATTGTCGATTGAAACCGTCGATTCGAAAGTCTTGCTGCTGGCGATGCAGGACATCGTCTGGCACGGCGTTGCCGAATATTTTCCGGAAAACGCTGAGCGGCCGACTCTGGGCATCAACCTGGTCGAGTTCTGCGGTGACGATCCCGAAGACCTGCAGCGCCGCGTCGAAGCGTTCCTCGAACATCTGCAAAACGACCGCACCGTGGAGCGCCTCGGACATACACTGGCGATCGGTCAGGCAGCGGTGAACAAGGTCTATGGCATGCGCAAACGGGCGGTGGGCCTGCTCGGCAACGTCGCCGGCGAAGCCCGCCCGCAGCCGTTCGTTGAAGACACCGCAGTGCCGCCGCAGCATTTGGCCGAATACATCGCCGAGCTGCGCGACCTGCTCGACAGCCACGGTTTGCAGTACGGCATGTTCGGCCATGTCGACGCCGGCGTACTGCACGTGCGGCCGATTCTCGACATGAAAGATCCGCAGCAAGCGGCGCTGGTACGCCCGGTGTCCGATGGCGTAGCGGCGCTGACCCAGCGCTACGGCGGCCTGCTCTGGGGCGAACATGGCAAGGGCCTGCGTTCGGAGTACGCGCCGGCATTCTTCGGCGAGTTGTACCCGGCGCTGCAAGCCTTGAAAGCCGCGTTCGACCCGTTCAACCAGTTCAATCCGGGCAAAATCGGCACGCCGGCCAACAGCGGCGCAGCACTGCTGAAGATCGACGAAGTGACCCTGCGCGGCGAGCTGGATCGACAGATCGACGAGAAAGTCTGGCAAAGCTACGGCGCGGCCATGCACTGCAATGGCAACGGCGCCTGCTACAACTTCGATCCGGATGACGCGATGTGCCCGTCGTGGAAAGCCACCCGCGAACGCGCGCAGTCGCCCAAGGGCCGCGCGTCATTGATTCGCGAATGGCTACGGTTGCAGGGCGAGGCGGGCGTCGATGTGCTCTCGGACGCAATCCGTAAACCGGCGTTTTTCAGCACGCTGTGGCAGCGCTGGCGCAACAGCCGCGATCCGTCGGCAGACTTCTCTCATGAAGTGTATGACGCCATGGCCGGTTGCCTGGCCTGCAAATCCTGCGCGGGGCAGTGCCCGGTCAAGGTCAACGTGCCGGAATTCCGCTCGCGTTTTCTCGAGCTGTATCACAGTCGTTATCTGCGGCCGGCACGGGATTACCTGATTGCTTCGCTGGAATACACCGTTCCGTACATGGCGCGGATTCCGGCGCTGTACAACGGTGTGATGGGCGCGGACTTTGTGCGCAGCGCGTTGGCGCGTATTGGTGGCATGGTCGATGTGCCGTTGCTCAGCCGTTTCGATTTCCACGCAGCGATGCGACGTTGGCAGGTGCAGCCAGCAACGGTTACAACGCTTTCGGCGCTGAGCCCAGAGCAACGCGAACGCAGCGTGGTCATCGTGCAGGACGCCTTCACCCGCTACTTCGAAGCGCCGCTGCTGGCGGATCTGTTCGAGCTGATTTCGCGTTTGGGTTATCAGGTCTATCTCGCGCCGTTCAGCGCCAACGGCAAACCGCTGCATGTGCAGGGCTTTCTCTCGGCGTTCAATCGGGCGGCGTTGCGCAACGCTGAGCAATTGCAGGCGCTGGCGCAGACCGGCGTGGCGTTGCTGGGGCTCGATCCGGCGATGACTCTGGTCTATCGCCAGGAATACCTGAAAGTACCGGGCCTGAATGAATGTCCTGAAGTGGCGCTGGTGCAGGAATGGTTGCTCAAGGTCATGCCAGAACGGACGCCTGATGCTAAGCCGAAAGCGTTCCGTTTGCTCGCCCATTGCACGGAGAAAACCAACGCGCCGGCCGCGACCCGCCAATGGGAACAGGTGTTCCAACGGGCCGGCTTGCAGCTGGCCACGCAAGCCACCGGTTGCTGCGGCATGTCCGGTACCTACGGCCACGAAGCACGTAATCGGCAGACCTCGGCAGTCATTTATGAGCAATCGTGGGCGCGTCAGGTGCAGGCTTCGGCGGAGCGGGGCGAGGCGTTGGCGACCGGCTATTCCTGCCGCAGCCAGGTCAAGCGCCAGTCGGATCAGGCGCTGCGCCATCCGTTACAGGTGCTGCTGGAGACTCTGCGTCGCTGATCGTGTCGCTGGTGTCCCTGTCCCAGATCAGGCGCGGGTCGAAACTCATCGCCGCGAGCATGGTGAACACCACGACCAGGCCGAAGAACAGGATGCCCGGTCGTGGCTCGATATCGCCCAGCGCCTGGAACTTCACCAGCGCCGCGACCAGCGCGACCACCAGCACATCGAGCATCGACCAGTAGCCGATCAGTTCGACGAAGCGGTACAGCTTCGAACGCTCCCTGCGCGCCCAATCGCTGTTGCGCTGCACGGTGACGAGCAGCAAGGTCAGGGCGACGAATTTGACCCCCGGCACCGCGATACTGGCGATGAAAATGATCAGGGCAATGTCCCACGCCCCGGCCTCCCAGAACTCCAGCACGCCACTCATGATCGTGCTGTCGGCGCCGTTGCCGAGCATCACCGTATTCATCACCGGCAGCAGATTGGCGGGAACATAAAAGGCCAGCGCGGCGAGCATGTACGCCCAGGTGCGCGCCAGCGAATTGGTCTTGCGCCGGTGCAACGGCGCATCACAGCGCGGGCACTCGTGTGGCTCGTCGGTCATATCGCAGGCCAGGCCACAGCTGTGGCACAGGCACAGGTTGAGTTCGCTGGCGGTCGGTGGACGCTTCATAAAATGTCCCACAGTTCGCGTATGTCCCGGCCGGCAATGCGGATCATCATCAGGCTCAGCACCGCCAAGGCGAACAGGCCGATCCCGGGCAGCACATCGAGCAGTCCGGCGAGTTTGAACACCGCGACCATCGCCCCCAGCAGACACACTTCGAGCATGCTCCACGGGCGCAGGGTTTCCAGCCAGCGCATGCACAGATTGAACCCCGGTGCCCGGCGCAGGCCGAGGGCAAAACTCAACACCCAGACCAGCAACACCAACTGAAATGCCGGGGCGATGATGATCGCAATCGCCGCGACCATGGCGATAAAGGTGATTGGTCCCTGGCTCAGCGCGAGCACCGAATCCCAAAGGGTTGCGCTGTTTTTCATGCCTTTGAGGCTGATGCTCATCACCGGGTAGAAATTGGCAAACAGCCACAGCATCGCCGCCGTGAACGTCAGCGCCAGACGCTGCTCGATGGTCAGGCCGTTGAAGCGCTGCAGCACGCCACCGCAGCGCACGCACAGGGTTTTCTGATGTTTGGCGAGCACGACTTTCTCGTACACACAATCACAGTGCTCGCAGATGATCAGGTGTTCGGTGTTGACCATGGACAGCGCTCAAGGGCAGGGCGGACCTGTTCACTATAGAAGGCTGGCGCTGATGGGCAACTTCGATGCTGGATGTTTGGGTTTTGTTATTCTGATGTTATAAGGTAACGCGAAATTTGCGGGCGGCGTTGTGGCTGTCCGGAGTTATTCCTCTCGATTGCGAAAGATCCATGACCCCTGTACTTCCCCGTTCTGCCCCATTGACGACTGGCCGGCTGCTATCCATTGATGCGCTCAGAGGCCTGGTGATCCTGTTCATGCTGCTCGATCACGTACGTGAAACCTTTCTCTTGCACCGCCAGGTGTCCGACCCGATGGACATTGCCAGCACTGAACCGGCGCTGTTCTTCAGCCGCACCCTGGCGCACCTGTGCGCGCCGGTATTCGTCTTGCTGACCGGTCTGTCGGCATGGCTGTACGGTGAAAAATACGCCGGCAAAGCCGATGTCAGCGCGTTTCTGTTCAAGCGTGGATTGTTCCTCGTGGCGCTGGAGTTCACCTTGGTCAACTTCGCCTGGACCTTCCAGTTGCCGCCCAGCGTGATCTACCTGCAAGTGATCTGGGCGATCGGCCTGAGCATGATCGCGCTGGCGCTGCTGGTCTGGTTGCCACGTGCGCTGCTGCTGACGCTGAGCCTGGCGATCATCGCCGGGCACAACCTGCTCGACGCGGTGCATTTCCCGGTCGAGTCGGCGATGCATGTGCCTTGGGCGGTTCTGCATGATCGGGGCTGGATCGAGATCAGCGACACCTTGCGCCTGCGCACCTCGTACCCGCTGCTGCCGTGGATTGGTGTAATCGGCCTGGGCTATGCGCTGGGGCCGTGGTTTGCTCGGGGCATGGACGCGGCGGTGCGTCAGCGTCGTTTGCTGATTGCCGGGGGCGGTGGATTGCTGGGCTTTGTGGTGCTGCGCTTGATTAACGGCTACGGCGAAAAACCGTGGGCGATCAGCGATTCGCTGGTGCAGACACTGATGAGTTTTTTCAATATCACCAAATACCCGCCATCGCTGCTGTTTCTCGCGCTGACTGTGAGTTCGGGGCTGTTGCTGTTGCTCGCCTTTGAGCGCGTGCAGAGTCGCCGCTGGATTGGCTGGCTGACCGTGTTCGGCTCGGCGCCGATGTTTTTCTATCTGCTGCATTTGTATGTGTTGAAGGTGTTGTACCTGATTGGCGTGGCGCTGTTTGGCCTGAATCAGGGCAACTATTTCGGCTTTTCGACGGTGACTGCGGTGTGGTTGGCGGCGGTGGTTCTTGCCGTGGTGCTGTTTCCGGCAGTGCGCTGGTTCTCTGCATTGAAAGCGCGGCGCCGGGACATCAGCTGGCTGAAGTATCTGTAAATCGAAGCAGAGCATGTGGGAGCGAGCCTGCTCGCGAAGAGGGTGTGTCAGTCGATGCAGCGGTGACTGACAGGACGCTCTCGCGAGCAGGCTCGCTCCCACAGGTTTTACAGCACCAGGCTTATTTACGATCCAGCCACACGGTCTGCGCGTTGCAGAATTCCCGTACGCCAAAGTGCGACAGCTCACGACCGAAGCCGCTCTTCTTCACGCCGCCGAAGGTCACGCGCGGGTCGCTTGCGGAGTAGCCGTTGATGAACACGCCACCGGTTTCCAGTTCGCTGGTCAGTTGCTCGGCCAGCGCGACGTTGGCGGTGTAGATCGTGGCAGTCAGGCCGAAATCGCTGTCGTTGGCCAAGGCCACGGCGTGTGCGCAATCGCGGGCGGTGATAATCGAAGCGACCGGGCCGAACAGTTCTTGCTTGAACGAGGTCATGCGGTCGGTCACGTCAGCCAGTACCGTCGGCTCATAGTAGTTGCCCGAACCCTCAACCTTGCCGCCTCCCAGCAACAGCGTCGCGCCTTCCTCCAACGTGTCGCGCACTTGCTGATCCAGTTCATCACGCAGATCGAACCGCGCCATCGGCCCGATGTAAGTGTCAGCGTTGAGCGGATCGCCCATCTTCAACTGGCGTGTCGCTTCAACGAACTTGCGGGTAAATTCCTCGACCACACCTTGTTCGATGATCAGACGTTTGGCAGCCGCGCAAACCTGGCCGGAATTCTGATAGCGACCGACCACCGCCGCGTGCACCGCCTCATCCAGATCAGCATCGTTGAGCACGATGAACGGATCGGAGCCGCCGAGTTCCAGCACGCATTTCTTCAACGCCGCACCGGCCTGAGCGCCGATGGCCATACCGGCGCGGACGCTGCCGGTCAGCGTCACAGCGGCGATGCGCGAATCGGCAATGGCGGTGGAAACGCCTTCCGGGGTGACGTTGATCACTTCAAACACGCCCTCGGGGAAACCGGCGCGGACGAACGCATCGCGCAGCAGGTAAGCGCTGCCCATCACGTTCGGCGCATGCTTGAGCACGTAAGTGTTGCCAGCGATCAACGTCGGCACCGCGCCGCGCAGCACTTGCCAGATCGGAAAATTCCACGGCATCACCGCCAGAATCGGCCCCAGCGGACGGTATTCGATACGCGCCTTGCCACCTTCAACCTGGGTGGCTTCGGCGTCGAGCATCGCCGGGCCGTGTTCCGCGTACCACTCGCAGAGCTTGGCGCATTTCTCGATTTCGCCACGGGCCTGGGCGATCGGCTTGCCCATTTCCTGGGTGATCATGGTTGCCATCGCTTCTGAGGTTTCACGCAGCGCGCCGGCGAGGGCGGTCAAAAGGCGCGAACGATCCTGCAGCGGCTTGCGCTTCCACTTGCCGAAAGCGAAGGCAGCGCGAGTCAGCGCCGCATCAAGGGCAGCGGCGGATTCAAACGCGTAGTGACCGATCTGCTCGCCGGTGGCCGGGTTGATCGAGATGGCGTGGGTCTGGCTGGAAATCTGGCTCATGACGTTGTCCTGTAGGTTCGTCGGATGGGCCTAGAGTAGGGTGGCGCTAGCTTTCTGGAAACTGAATAATAAAGAGTGTTTCTTTCATGATTGGAGAATGACTGTGGATCTGGTGCAACTGGAAATCTTCAAAGCCGTGGCCGAGCACGGCAGCATCAGCGCGGCCGCCACGCAGATTCATCGCGTGCCGTCGAACCTGACTACGCGGATCAAGCAGCTTGAGCAGGACCTCGGCGTCGATCTGTTTATCCGCGAGAAAAGCCGTCTGCGCCTGTCGCCGGCCGGGTGGAGTTTTCTCGAATACACGCGGCGCATTCTCGATCTGGTGCAGGAAGCCCGCGCTACGGTAGCAGGCGAAGAACCCCAGGGCGCGTTCCCCTTGGGCTCGCTGGAAAGTACCGCAGCGGTGCGTATCCCCGAACTGCTGGCGGCGTACAACCAGCAGCACCCAAAGGTCGACCTCGATCTTTCAACCGGGCCATCCGGGACGATGATCGACGGCGTGCTGTCCGGGCGTCTCGTCGCCGCATTTGTCGACGGCCCGGTACTGCATCCGGCCCTGGAAGGTGTGCCGGCGTTTGAGGAGGAAATGGTCATCATCGCGCCGCTTAATCATTCACCGGTCGAACGTGCGGCGGACGTGAATGGCGAGAATATCTATGCCTTCCGCTCCAACTGCTCCTACCGTCATCATTTCGAAAAATGGTTCAGCACTGACGCTGCCGTACCGGGCAAGATCTTCGAAATGGAGTCCTACCACGGCATGCTCGCCTGCGTCAGCGCCGGTGCCGGCCTGGCACTGATGCCGCGCAAAATGCTGCAAAGCATGCCCGGCAGCGCGACGGTCAGCGTCTGGCCGCTGACGGCGGACTTCCGCTATCTGACCACTTGGCTGGTGTGGCGCCGGGGCACGGTGTCGCGCAGTCTGAGCATGTTCGTGCGTTTGCTTGAAGAGCGGGGCGTGGTGCGTGAGCAAGCCTGATCGAGCGTGTCTTTAGGGCGTGCCATTGCGCCCGTACAAACGATAACCGTCGCGCTGATTCAAGCGATCGTAATAGGCGCGCACCGCAGCCAGATCCCCGTGATCGAGCGGCGTTTCGAACCAGCGATTCACTGACAGCCCCATCGGAATGTCCGCCAGGGAAAACTGCTCGCCACTGACGTAAGCGCCGGTCTTCTCCAGTTGGCGATCGAGGATTTGCATGTTGCGCGTCCAGTCCCGGCAGCCGGCGGCCAGGGCATCGCGGTCCTGATAGTCCGGTGACTTGCGCACCAGTGCCATCAGCGGGTATGACCACGAGCGATTCAGCTCCGAGGCCTGCCAGTCGATCCACTGATCGACCCGCGCCCGGGCAATAGGCGCAGCGGGATACAAATGCGCACCGCCGTAACGCGTCGCCAGATAACGAATGATTGTGTTGGATTCCCAGAGAGTGAAATCGCCGTCTTGGATCACCGGCACCATGGCACAGGGGTTGAGCGCGAGAAACTCCGGCGTGTTCGGCGACTTGAAGCCCGCCCCCCAGTCCTCGCGTTCGAACGGCACGTCCAGTTCGGCACAGGTCCACAGCACTTTGCGCACGTTGATCGATGAGGCTTTGCCGAGTATTCGCAGCATGGGATTTCCTTCTCCGGGTAGTGGACGCAGGAAAATACCATAGCGCAAAACACAAGGCCCGCATCGCGCGGGCCTTGGTTCATCAGCATCTGACTACGGCTTTTGCCGGGCGGGATTACCGGTTGAGGAACGCCAGCAGATCCTCATTCAACGCCTGTGCATGTGTCACGGCGAACCCGTGCGGCGCGCCCGCGTAGACCTTCAACTCAGCGCCCTTGATTTGTGCGGCGGCCTGCTTGCCGGTGGTTTCGAAGGGCACGATCTGGTCGCCGTCGCCATGGATCACCAGGGTCGGCACGTCGATCTTGGCCATGTCCGGGCGGAAGTCGGTTTCCGAGAACGCGGTCACGCAGTCGACGGTGCCTTTGAGCGACGCCAGCAGCGCGATGTTCAGGGTTTGCGTGAGCACGCCGTCAGAGACTTTCTGGCCCTGATTGGTGCCGTAGAACGGCGCGTTGAAGTCGACGATGAACTGCGCGCGATCTTTCAGCAGGCCAGCCTTGATGCCGTCGAACACCGATTTGTCGACGCCCTCGGCGAAGTCGGCCTTCTTGCCGAACAGCGGCGTCACCGCACCGAGCAATACCAGACCGGCAACGCGCTCGCTGCCGTGGCGGGCGATGTAGCGGCTGACGTCGCCGCCACCCATGGAGAAGCCGACCAGGGTTACGTCGCGCAGGTCCAAATGGTTGATCAGGCCAGCGATGTCATCGGCGAAGGTGTCGTAGTCATAACCGGTCCACGGCTGCTCCGAGCGACCAAAACCACGGCGGTCGAAGGCGATGGTGCGGTAGCCGCGACTGCTCAGGTACTCCATCTGGTATTCCCACATGTCGGCATCCAGCGGCCAGCCGTGGCTGAACAGCACGGGCTTGCCGCTGCCCCAGTCCTTGTAATAGATCTCGGTGCCGTCTTGGGTCTTGAAGGTGCTCATGCAAACTCCTTGTGATCGTGTGTGGCAAGAATAGATGCCGAATGGGCAACGGCCACTATCCGCGCAAAGTGCGAAAGGCACTTGTACGCAAGTGCTGGTTTGGCAGTAGGAAAGAGTCGTACGTTGCGCGATGAGTATTTCACTTCGACATTACAGAATTGAAAAAGGGCGAGCTCCGGTCGGAGTCGCCCTTTTTTCAATGCTCAGAGATGGACAGGCTCCTAGCGAAACGCCGGCACCACATGCTTGATAAACAACTCCAGCGATTTCTTCTTCTCTTCATGCGGCAAGCTGTTGTCACACCAGAAACTAAACTCATCCACCCCCAGTTCCTGGTAGTACTTGATCCGCGGAATGATCTCTTCCGGCGTGCCGATCATCGCGGTCTTGTGCAGACTCTCCAGTTCAAACTCCGGACGTCCGGCAAACTTCTCTTCCGGACTCGGCGCGAGGAAGCCATTGACCGGAGTTTCCTTGTTGCCAAACCACGCATCGAACGTGCGGTAGAAACGTGAGATGGCTTTAGCGCCAACTTGCCAGCCGTCCGGGTTATCAGCGGTGTGCACGTGGGTGTGACGCAGCACCATCAATTGTGGGCGCGGTACGTCTGGGTTGTTGTCCAGTGCGGTCTGGAATTTGTTCTTCAGGTCGAGGACTTCTTCGTCGCCTTTCATCAATGGCGTGACCATGACGTTGCAGCCGTTGGCGACGGCGAAGTTGTGCGAGTCGGGGTCGCGGGCGGCGATCCACATGGGTGGGTTGGGCTTCTGGATCGGCTTCGGCACGCTGGTGGAGGTGGGGAATTTCCAGATGTCGCCGTCGTGCGCGTAGTCGCCTTGCCACAGGGCGCGGACCACCGGGACCATTTCGCGCAGGGCCTGGCCGCCGCTGGAGGCGGGCATGCCGCCGGCCATGCGGTCGAATTCAACTTGATAGGCGCCGCGCGCTAGACCGACTTCCATGCGGCCGTTGCTGATCACGTCGAGCAGGGCGCATTCGCCGGCGACGCGTAGCGGGTGCCAGAACGGCGCGATGATGGTGCCGGCGCCGAGGTGGATGGTCGTGGTTTTCGCTGCGAGGTAGGCCAGCAACGGCATCGGGCTTGGGGAGATGGTGTATTCCATGGCGTGGTGTTCGCCGATCCACACGGTGCTGAATCCGCCGGCCTCGGCCATCAGGGTCAGTTCGGTCAGGTCTTCGAACAGTTGGCGGTGGCTGACGCTTTCGTCCCAGCGTTCCATGTGTACGAACAGGGAAAATTTCATGACGATACCTCGAGTCTTTTGTAATTGGCCGGTCGTATGCGGGCCTGTCGAACTGACGTGAACGCGTTGCGCTCGCGAGTCTTCTCACCATTCAAGCACGCCTTCGAGGACGGCTGTTCGGTTGATTGAATATTGGTATACCATAATACGGAATATCCGCAAAATATTTCTGACCGACACTTCGAACAAGGAAGGCGCAAGCAATGAACATAAAACAAAAACTGACTCTGGCGTTTGCGGTAATCGCCAGCCTGCCGGTGTTACTGGTGGCAGCGCTGATCATCCTCAATGTCCGCGAGGGCGCGCGCGACACCTTTACCGATAGCACCGGGCGCGAGGTGCGTCAGGTGGAAAACGCGATGCAGCTGTTCTTCGAGGGCATCAGCCAGAACGTTGCTTACCTGGCCGAGCATCCACAACTGCAGAGCATCGACACCAGCCTCAAACGCTACCTGAGCAGCGACGCCGCGCAAGTGCCGATGGGGCCGCAGGATCAACAGCTGTTCAAGCTGTTCGACGGCCTGGCCAAGGCCCACCCGGCTTACACCTATCTGTCCGTCGGCACCGAGCAGGGCGGTTACCTGTTCTGGCCGGGCGATGCGCAACTGGCCAACTACGATCCGCGTACCCGGCCCTGGTACAAAACCGCGATAGCCAATCCCGGTAAAACCCTGCGCACCGAGGCCTATTACTGGGCGGCGGATGACGTGGTGCTGGTGAGCACTGTGCGCAGCTTCAACAACCAGTTGGGCAGCAATGCCGGCGTGGTCAACATCGATGTGTCGCTCAAGCAGTTGACCGACCTGGTCAAGCAGATTCGCCTCGGCGAGAGCGGTTATCTGATGCTGATGGAAGCCAACAACACCGTGCTGGTCGACCCGAGCGATCCGGCGCACAACTTCAAGAAACTCAGCGATCTCGGCGACGGTTATCAGCAACTGGCCGAGGCGGGCAAAGGCCTGGTCGAGGTGCAACTGGCCGGCGAGGATTACATGGCGCTGGTCTGGCCGTCGCAGGCGTTGGGCTGGCGGTTTGTCGGCTTGGTCAAGGCGAGCGAAGTGATGGCGGGGGCGACGCGTTTGACCTGGCTGATCGGCGCTATCGCTGTGGTTTGCGCACTGTTGTTTGCAATGGCCGGCGCGTGGTTTGCCGGACTGATGGTCAAGCCGATTCGTGGTGTCGCCAGTGGTCTCGAAGGCATCGCGCAAGGCGAGGGCGATCTGACTGCGCGACTGGAAGTCCGTGGGCAGGATGAAACCGCGCAACTGGCCGGCTGGTTCAACCAGTTTCTTGAAGCTATTCGCACATTGATTCAGCGTATCGGCCAAGCGGCAGGGCAGATTCACAGCAGCTCCGGCAGCGCCACCGAGGTCTCGGCGGAAATGGCCGACGTGGCTTCGCGTCAGCGTGAGGCGGTGGACATGGTGTCTACGGCGTTTCACGAAATGGTCGCCACGTCCAACGAGGTCGCGCGTTCGTGCAGTCAAGCGGCCGATTCGGCAGACAACGGTCAGCGTCAGGCACACACCGGGCAGCAGCAGATCGATGCGGCGGTGAGCAACGTCGGGCGCTTGAGCCAAGAGATCGGCCACAGTGCCGAGTCGATGCAGCAACTGGAGCAGGACAGCAACGACATCCAGTCGATCCTCGGCACCATCCGCTCGATTGCCGAGCAGACTAATCTGCTCGCGCTCAACGCCGCCATCGAAGCCGCGCGCGCCGGTGAACAGGGCAGGGGCTTTGCCGTGGTCGCCGATGAAGTTCGGGCGCTGGCCAAACGCACCTCGGATTCCACCGGTGAGATTGACGCACTGCTGGGCAATCTGGCGCGGCGCACCCATCAGATGGGCAAGCAGATGCACGCCAGCCTCGAGGTATCGCAGGAAACCGTGGTGTCGATCAACGAGGCGCGGGCGAGTTTTGAATTGATTCGTGAATCGGTGGACGTGATCCGCGACATGAACACGCAGATCGCCACAGCGGCGGAGGAACAGCATCAAGTGGCGGAAGACATCAATCGGCACATCAGCCAGATTCATGGCGATGCGCAGTTGGTGGCGAGCCTGGCGGATTCGACTCGCCAGGATGCGCAGAACCTGACGGCGTTGTCGCAGACGTTGAATCAGTTGGTGAGCCGGTTTAGGACCTGACACGGTCGCCCAGGCAACACCAAAACCGGTGGGAGCGAGCCTGCTCGCTCCCACATGGGATATCCGAGATCTGGTGAAGTCACGCCACAACCGGCAACGCACCCATCTTGCCATGGCAATACACCAGCGGTCCGGCGACCTGCTCGGGGACGATCAGGTTCTTCACCGCGCCGACCATGATCGCGTGGTCGCCACCTTCGTATTCACGCCACAACTCGCACTCGATCACCGCCGTGGCATTGGCGAGGATCGGGTTGCCCAGTTCGCTCAACGTCCACTCGATGCCCTGCGCCTTGTCCTTGCCTTTGCGCGCGAAGGCATAGGCCTCGCTTTGCTGCACGCTGGACAACAGGTGAATCGCAAAGCGTTTGTTCTTGATCAGCACGGGATAGGAGTCGGAGCTGTAGTTGGGGCAGAACAGCACCAGTGCCGGGTCCATCGACAGCGAGCTGAACGCGCTGGCGGTCAGGCCGACGATCTGACCGTCGTCGTCCAGCGTGGTGATAACGGTGACGCCGGACGGGAACGAGCCCATGACTTGTTTGTAAATGGCAGCATCGATCATTGGGTGGTCCTCGGATGGTGTGACGCGGTTTTTATGGCTTGTAGGTCTGATGGTATACCGTAATACATATCTTGCAAGAGCTTTTCTGGTGAACCGATAAACGTGCCACTTTCGTCGGAAACTCAGTGTTTACGGGGCTTTCAGCTAGCCGGTCAGGGGTGGGATCAGCGAGGATAGCGGATCAGACAGCGACAGAATCAGCGGATCAGGCTTGTGCAAAGTTTGGAATACCATAATATGGTCTGCATCTGAGGGGCGACCCAAGAGTCCTCCCGGTTTGGCTTCATACAAAGATAAAAACAGACAAACTCGAGTTCATGCATATGTCCCAGATGTCCCGGCAAGATCCGTTGATCGAGAATCATACGGTCGATTACGTCCCACTCGCGGAACGCCACGGGAAGGCCCGCGATCTGTTCACTCTTTGGTTCAGCACCAACATCGCGCCACTGCCCATCGTCACCGGCGCCATGGTGGTTCAGGTGTTCCATCTGAATCTGTTCTGGGGGCTGCTGGCGATTGCGCTGGGGCATATGATCGGCGGCGTGGTGATTGCGCTGGCCTCGGCCCAGGGCCCGCGCATGGGCATTCCGCAAATGGTCCAGAGTCGCGGTCAGTTCGGCCGCTATGGCGCGCTGCTGATCGTGTTCTTTGCGGCGCTCATCTACATCGGTTTCTTCATTTCCAACATCGTGCTTGCCGGCAAATCCATCGTCGGCATTGCCCCGTCAGTGCCGGCACCGCTTAGCATTCTGATCGGCGCGCTGGCCGCTACCGCGATCGGTGTGATCGGCTACAACTTCATCCACACCCTCAACCGCATCGGCACCTGGGTGATGGGCGGCGCGTTGCTCGCCGGGTTCATCTACATCTTCGCCCATGACTTGCCGGCAGACTTCCTGACGCGCGGCAGTTTCAACCTCTCCGGCTGGCTGGCGACGGTGTCGCTGGGGATCATCTGGCAGATCAGCTTCTCGCCATACGTCTCCGACTATTCGCGATATCTGCCAGCAGACATCGGTATCGCCAAACCGTTTTGGGCGACTTACTTGGGCGCGACGCTGGGTACGATTCTGTCGTTCAGCTTTGGCGCGGTGGCGGTGCTGGCGACGCCGGAAGGCACTGAAGCGATGGCGGCGGTCAAGCAGTCTACCGGCTGGCTGGGGCCGATTCTGATGGTGCTGTTTCTGCTCAACATCATCAGCCACAACGCGCTGAATCTGTACGGCGCGGTGTTGTCGATCATCACCTCGATCCAGACTTTCGCCAGCCAGTGGACGCCGAGCATCAAGGTGCGCGTGGTGCTGGCGAGCGTGATTCTGGCCGGATGCTGCGTGGTCGCCCTCGGTGCTTCGGCGGATTTCATTTCCGAGTTCATCGGGTTGATTCTGGCGCTGCTGCTGGTGCTGGTGCCGTGGGCGTCGATCAACCTGATCGACTTCTACCTGATCAAGCGCGGCAACTACGACATTGCCTCGATCTTCCGCGCTGACGGCGGGATCTACGGGCGCTTCAACCTGCACGCGATCATTGCCTACTTCATCGGCATCATCGTGCAGTTGCCGTTTGCCAATACCTCGCTGTACGTCGGGCCATACGCCAATCTGGTGGAAGGTGCTGACCTGTCGTGGCTGGTTGGCCTGGTGGTCACCGTGCCGTTGTATTACTGCCTGGCAACTCGCGGTCAGGCGCAGCAGAGCAGGGCGGCCAGACTCGGCTATACCGACTGATCCCAACGGCAACACAGCAATGCCCGGCCCAGTGCCGGGCATTTTTGTTTGCGCATTTCAGCGGTCAAGCAAATTGGCCATATCGATCCCCTTTTGGCCTGCCGTCTACTGTCATCGCGCTACGCTGTCAGCAAGAATCGAAACCATAACAACAGGCTCGACCTTTTTTGCCCTTGGCTATCGTTACAGCCACTGCCGTGTACAGAACATAAAAACCATCGATCTCACGTCGCATTCGGGGAAACAACCATGGTCACGATCAAACGCATTCTGGGCGCCACCGTGTGTGGCCTGACGCTGCTGGCCAGCGCCGTCCAGGCCGAGCAGCGCGAACTGCGGGTGTACAACTGGGCGGATTACATTCTGCCGTCAGTGCCCAAGGACTTCGCCGAGCAAAGCAAGATCAAAGTGACCTGGGATACCTTCGACACCAACGAATCCCTGGAAGCCAAACTGCTCACCGGCAACTCCGGTTACGACCTGGTAGTGCCGTCCAATCAGTTCATCGAAACCCAGATCAAGGCCGGCGTGTTCCAGAAACTCGACAAGTCGAAATTGCCGAACTGGCAGCACCAGGATCCGGCCCTGCTCAAATTGCTCGACGCCAACGACCCCGGCAACCAGTACGGCGTGCCTTACATGTATGGCACCGTGCTGATCGGCTTCAACCCGGCCAAGGTCAAGGCCGCCCTGGGCGAAAATGCGCCGGTGGACAGTTGGGATCTGGTGTTCAAGCCCGAGAACATGGAAAAGCTCAAGGCCTGCGGCGTGGCGATGCTCGATTCGCCGTCGGAGATCCTGCCGTTGGCCCTGCATTACCTCGGCCTCGACCCGAACAGCCAGAACCCGGCGGACTATGAAAAGGCCAAGGCCTTGATGATGAAGATTCGCCCGTACGTGACCTACTTCAACTCGGCCAAGTACATGACCGACATCGCCAACGGCGACATCTGCGTGGCGATCGGTTATTCCGGCAGCTTCTACCAATTCGGCAATCGCGCCAAAGAAGCGGGCAACGGTGTGGTGGTCGACTGGCGTTTGCCGAAGGAGGGCGCGCCGATCTGGTTCGACACCTTCGCCATTCCGAAGAGCGCTAAGAACGTCGCCGAGGCCCACGAATTCCTCAACCACTTGCTCGACCCGAAAGTGATCGCACCGATCAGTGATTTCCTCGGTTACCCAAATGCCAACAAGGACTCGATGCCGCTGGTCAACAAGGACATCACCGACAACCCCAACCTGACCCCGACCAGCGAAGCGCTGAAAACCCTGTATGTGGTGCAGCCGTTGCCGCAGAAAATGGAGCGGGTGCGCACGCGGGTGTGGACCAGTATCAAGTCCGATAAATAAGAGCACCGCACTTCAAATGTGGGAGCGAGCCTGCTCGCGAAAGCGGTGTGTCATTCAACTCCTATGTTGAATGATCCGGCGTATTCGCGAGCAGGCTCGCTCCCACAGGTGGGGGTGGGTTGTGTCATTCGGTGCGGCGTTCTGCCTCGCGGCTGGTCACCAGGCTCAACAGCACCGACCCCAGAATCACCGAGCCGACGATTGCCAGCGACCATTCCACCGGCATGTGGAACCACGGCATCAGCACCATCTTGCCGCCAATGAACACCAGCACGATCGCCAGCCCATATTTGAGCAGATGAAAACGGTCAGCCATGTCCGCCAGCAGGAAGTACAGCGCGCGCAGGCCCATGATCGCGAAAATGTTCGAGGTGAAAACAATGAACGGGTCGGTGGTGACGGCGAAGATCGCCGGAATGCTGTCGACGGCGAACATCAAGTCGCTGGCCTCGATCAGCACCAGCACCAGGAACATCGGTGTTGCCCAGCGCACGCCGTTCTGCAGGATGAAAAACTTCTCGCCGTGAAAGCCACTGGTGATGCGCATATGCCCGCGAACCCAGCGCAGTATCGGATTCTTTTCCAGATCCGGTTGATGATCAGCGAACACCAGCATCTTGATCCCGGTGATGATCAGGAATACACCGAAGGCATACAGCAGCCATTCGAACTGCGACACCAGCCACACACCGGCGAAAATCATTATCGCGCGCATGACAATCGCACCGAGCACGCCGTACAGCAGCACTCGTCGTTGCAATTCCGGTGGCACGGCGAAGTAGCTGAAGATCATGACGAAGATGAACATGTTGTCGATCGACAGCGACTGCTCGATCAGATAGCCGGTGAGAAATTCCAGGGTTTTCTGTCGGGCGATTTCACCGCCGAATTCGCCATGCAGATACCACCAGAGCAATCCGGCGAAGCTCAGCGCCAACAGGCACCAGGCAACCACCCAGGCCGACGCTTCCCGCACCGACACCCGGTGCGCCTTGCGCCCGCCGAAGACAAACAAGTCGAGGGCCAGCATGGCCAGAACGAAGATGATGAAGGCACCCCACATCCAGGGTTCGCCGATATTGATGTTCGTGGCAGGCATGGCACGCTCCCCGTCTTTTTATTTGCAGCAAGCACATCTCCTGTGGGAGCGAGCCTGCTCGCGAATGCGATGGAACAGCGAAGTTGAGGTTGCTGACCCACCGCGTTCGCGAGCAGGCTCGCTCCCACAGGGATCATCTTCTCTTCTCGATCAAAGTCAGACGGGGCCATGCTAGCGACGGATCTGGAGCAAAGAAAAATCGTTTATTTCTGACTGACAGTTCGGCAAAAACGAAGTGTCAGCGGAAAAACTCCCCCGGTGTCTCGCCAAACTGCTGACGAAACGCGGCGATAAACGCCGAGGTCGAGTCGTATCCACAAGCCAGCGCAACATCGGTCACACGCTCGCCTTTTTCCAGCGGGGTCAGGGCGCCAAGCAAGCGCAGACGCTGGCGCCAGGCGCGGAAGGTCAGGCCGGTGTCGCGCAAAAACAGGCGCGTCAGAGTCTTTTCGGTGACACCGAATTTTTCGCTCCAGTGGCTCAGCGTGGTCTGCTGCTCCGGGTGTTGCTCCAGGCTCTGATAGATCTGCTTCAGGCGCGGGTCTTGCGGGAGCGGCAGCATCAAGTCGATGGTCGGCGCGTCGGCCAATTGATCAAGGATCACCTGGGCCAAGCGTCCGTCAGGGCCGCTTTCGTCGTATTCCACTGGCACCTGACTGAAGGCGCGAATCAACTCCCTGAGCAAATCGCTGACGCCGAGCACATGGCAATGTTCAGCCGCCCAACCAGTGACGCTGCTATCGATATACAGGCTGCGCATTTCCGTATGCGGTGCGCTGAACACCCGGTGCGGCACGCCGGCCGGAATCCACACCGCGCGTTCCGGCGGCGCAACGAAACGGCCAGCGCTGGTCTGCACTTCGAGCACGCCCTGAATCGCATAGGACAACTGCACCCATGGATGACTGTGGCGGCGGGTGAGGGCGCGATTGGGCAGCGATTCGGTACGTCCATACACGGGGCGCGGCAGGCTGGGCAGCCCGGGAACACTGCGGCGAACGCTGTTGGCATGTCCTTTAGGCGGCATCTTGCGGCTCTTCGGCGTTAGTCGGTAATTGCCAGTCACGTTAGAGTCGTCGGCACGCACTGGCAACCCCCGGATGAATCTCATGACGCGCCCACGTTTTCTGCCCGATAACTTCACGCTGACCTTGATCGGCGTTGTGCTGCTGGCGAGCTTCCTGCCCGCCAGCGGCCAGGTCGCGGTCGGCTTCGGCTGGCTGACCAACATCGCCATCGCCCTGCTGTTTTTCCTGCACGGCGCCAAGCTGTCGCGCGAATCGATCATCGCCGGCGCTGGCCACTGGCGTCTGCATCTGCTGGTGTTCGGCCTGACCTTCGTGCTCTTCCCGATTCTCGGTCTGGCGCTCAAACCGCTGTTGTCACCGCTGATCGGTGATCAGCTGTACATGGGCATGCTCTACCTCTGCGCATTACCGGCCACCGTGCAGTCGGCGATCGCGTTCACTTCGCTGGCGCGAGGCAATATTCCGGCGGCGATCTGCAGTGCGGCGGCGTCCAGTCTGTTCGGGATTTTTCTGACGCCGCTGCTGGTGACGTTGCTGCTCAACGTTCACGGTGACGGCGGTTCGACCCTCGATGCCATCGTCAAGATCAGTGTGCAATTGCTCCTGCCATTCATTGCCGGGCAGATCGCCCGCCGCTGGATCGGCGCGTGGGTCGGGCGCAACAAGAACTGGCTGAAATTCGTTGATCAGGGCTCGATTCTGCTGGTGGTGTACGGCGCATTCAGCGAAGCGGTCAACGAAGGCATCTGGCAACAGATTCCGTTGTTCGAGTTGCTCGGCCTGGTGGTGGTCTGCTGCATCCTGCTGACGCTGGTTCTGGTGGCATCAATTCTGTTGAGCAAAGCGTTCGGCTTCAATCAGGAAGACCGCATCACCATCCTCTTCTGCGGTTCGAAAAAGAGCTTGGCGACCGGCGTGCCGATGGCGCAGGTACTCTTTGCCGGCAGCACCATCGGCGTGCTGATTCTGCCGCTGATGTTGTTCCATCAGATCCAACTGATGGTCTGCGCGGTATTGGCTCAGCGGTACGCGAAACGGCCGGAGTCGGTGCCGGATCTGATGGCGCAGGTTGATCCGTAAAAGGGTTCACAGCCCCGAATACTTGACCGCCGCTGCCGCCCGCGTCGGCACATCCAGCGTGCGCAGCAACGAAGACACATGGATGCGTACCGTGAACGAGGAGATATCCAGTTCACGGGCGATTTCCTTGTTGGTCTTGCCTTGCGCGATCAAACGCAGCACGTCCTGCTGACGCGGCGTCAGCGTCGTCGCAGTTTCCAGCGGCAACAGGCCGGACGGCGCCGACTTCACCAGCACCTCGCCTTCACGGATCGCCAGAATCGCCTGGCCGATTTCATCCGGCGCAATGTTCTTGCCGATAAAACCGTCAATGCCCGCCGCCATGACTTCACTGATCAGCGTCTGATCGTCAACCATCGACACCACGATCAGCGTGGTGCGCGGCAATCGTTGGCGCAAGTCGGCGAGCTGGGTGATGCAGGTCAGCCCGGGAAAACGCAGATCGAGCATCAGCGTGTCCGGCTCGTCGCCCTGTGGGAGCAGCTTGAGCACCGCGTCGAAGTCGCCGGCCTCGCAGATATTCGCTCCGGGCAGGACGCGCTGTACGGTGCGCAGCATCGCCTCGCGAAACAGTGGGTGATCGTCGGCTATGATGATCCGGCATGTCATGGCGTGACCCTCCCTGGGTCAGGCGTGATTCAAGGCCTGCACCTTAGCATCGGACGCGAAGGTTGCCTGTAGGCTGCTTCCGAAACTGACGATTGCTGCACAAGGACGTTTACCATGAAGTTCGAGAAGAACACTGAACTCGACCAGGCCAACCTGCGCATCATCATCGCTGCCATTGCGGTGGTTTACATGGTCGTGCTGGGTTTTCTGCCGGGCCATCGCTTCGATACCTACCTGCCGGTCATCACTTACATTGTCTTGTTTCTGCTGGCTTCGATCGCGTTCCGCCAAGCCATTGCGCGTTGGCCCGGGTATTATCCGGCGCGGCGGATTTTTGCCATGGTCCACGATTACACCGGCACCTGTTTTGGACTGGTGATCGGCGGCGAAGCGGCGCTGCCGTTGTATGCGGTGATGGTCTGGGTCAATCTCGGCAACGGCATGCGCTACGGCTCGCGCTATCTGGCGATTGCCACCGGCCTTGCATTGGGGGCGCTGCTGGTGGTGTATCGCCTGACGCCGTATTGGCAGGGGCAGCCGTTCATGGTGCTGATGCTGCTGATCACCAGCACGGTGATTCCGTTTTATGCGCACTTGCTGCTTGAGCGCACGCGCAAGGCGTCGGAAGAAGCGCTGGCGGCTAACCTGGAAAAGTCGCGGTTTCTGGCGCAGGCCAGTCATGACTTGCGTCAGCCGATTCATTCCATCGGTCTGTTTACCGCGTGTCTGCGAGAGTCGCGCCTGGGCGATGACGAGCGGCGGCTGGTCGACAACATCGACCGCTCGCTGCTTAACGTTTCGCAATTGTTCCGCTCGATTCTCGACCTCTACACCCTCGATAACGGTCGGATCGAAGCGAAAATGCAAACGCTGAATCTCGGTGAATGGCTTGCGGATCTGATACGCCAACACCAGGAAGCGGCCCGTTGGGCAGGCGTCGAACTGCGGCTGCGACCGTGCAACCACTGGGTCAGAACCGACCCGGCGCTGCTCGCGACCATGTTGCAGAACGTGCTCTCCAACTGCTTCAAATACGGCGCGCAACGTCCCGTGCTGATCGGCGTGCGTAAACGTGGGGCAGGGCTGGCCATCGTCATCCATGACCGTGGCAACGGCATTGCCGAAGAGCATCTGCACAAGGTCTTCGAGGAGTTTTATCGGGTACGGCAAGTGCGCGACAAAGATGTCGAGGGCGTCGGGCTGGGCCTGTCGATCATCAAGCGTCTTGGTGAACTGATCGATGTGCACGTTGCTCTGCGTTCACAGTTGGGGCGCGGCACAGCTGTGACGCTTGCGGGGTTGCCGATCGTGGCGGCGCCGCAGTCACCGGTGGTTCGCAGTGAAGCGCGGCAGGTGGGTTTGTTGACGGGGCTGAAGGTGTGTCTGGTCGAGGATGACCGCAACGTGTTGCTCGCGACTTCGGCGTTGCTCGAACGCTGGGGCTGTGTGGTGCAGGCCGAGTGGTCGGCTGAAGGCCTGGTCACCGACTGCGACATCATCGTCGCCGACTATGACCTCGGCACCCACGCCACTGGCATCGAATGCATTGACGAAGTGCGCAGGCGGCGCGGTTGGGCGGTGCCGGCAATGATCATCACCGGGCATGACGTCGAGAAAATTCAGGCTGCCTTGCATGACCGGCAGATTGCGATTCTGTCGAAACCTGTGCGCCCGGCCGAGTTACGCGCGACGTTGCGCGCCCTGCGTGATCGACAAGGCGCAGCGGTTGAACAGATGCTGTAAAGGCCGATGTAAACGGGCGGCTCAGGAGCTCGCCCGTTATTTCGCGGCGATTATTGTGGGCTGTTGAACTGGTCGGAATAGCTGCCGGTCATCAGCGCCGATGCCACGCGATCAGAACCGACTCCGACCCGGGAGTAGGCCACTCGGTTGACGCCGGTGCGGTCGGCCCCATCCGCTGCCAATGCTCCGGCACCGACACGATCAGCTCCATCGGCAGCCACAGCGCCTGCGCCGAGGCGATCAGCGCCATCGGCAGCCACCGCACCGGCACCGACACGATCAGCGCCATCGGCAGCCACCGCGCCGGCACCGACACGATCGGCGCCATCGGCGGCCACCGCGCCTGCGCCGACACGATCAGCGCCATCGGCAGCCACCGCGCCGGCACCGACGCGATCAGCGCCATCGGCGGCCACCGCGCCTGCGCCGACACGATCAGCGCCATCGGCAGCCACCGCGCCGGCACCGACACGATCAGAACCATCGGCAGCCACCGCGCCCGTGCCGACGCGATCAGCGCCATCGGCAGCCACAGCGCCGGCACCGACGCGATCAGCGCCATCGGCAGCCACCGCGCCGGCACCGACACGATCAGCGCCATCGGCAGCCACTGCGCCGGCACCGACACGATCAGCGCCATCGGCGGCCACCGCGCCGGCGCCAACATGATCAGCCCCATCCGAAGCCAACGCCTGCGGTTGCGCCGCCAAGACATTCGGCACCACAACGCTGGCCGCTACCGCAAGAAGCACGCCTGACAACAACTTGTATTTCATGGTTTTCTCCACGACCCAGCAGCCAGAATGCGATGAGATGTCGTCCGTTGCGTATGCCCGGCGCAGTGACTCATTGGCTTGGGTTTTACCTGGTTGGCGAAAGGCACGGGCACACCGAGCGGCGTGCGGGTGTCGAGATAATCCTGATCGAGCCGATTGAGTATAGGATCGGCCTCGGGAACTGCCACGGCAGAAAGATCGACGGACAAAAAAAGACGAAGCCCGCATTGCGCGGGCTTCTTGGTGTGGAGCTGTTTACATTCTTGCCAGTGCCTGAGCCAGATCGGCACGCAGGTCTTCAACATCTTCGACCCCCACCGACAACCGTACCAAGCCATCGCCAATACCAAGCTTGGCGCGGGTTTCCGGCGGAATCGTCGCGTGGGTCATGATCGCCGGATGTTCGATCAGGCTTTCCACACCGCCCAGACTTTCCGCCAACGCAAAGATCTTCACATTCTCCAAAAACCGCCGTGCGCCGGCCAGATCGCTGTTCAGATCAACAGAAATCATCCCGCCAAAACCACGCATCTGCCGCTTGGCCAGTTCATGCTGCGGGTGCGACTCAAGGCCGGGATAGTAGACGCGCTTGACCTGCGGCTGCTGTTCCAGCCACTGCGCCAGGTCCAGGGCGTTGCTGCAATGGCGCTCCATGCGCAGCGCCAGGGTCTTCACCCCGCGCAAGGTCAGGAATGCATCGAACGGCCCGGAAATCGCGCCAACGGCGTTCTGCAGAAAACCGAGTTTTTCCGCCAGCTCGGCGTTCTGCCCGACCACGGCAATGCCGCCGATCACGTCGGAGTGGCCGTTGAGGTATTTGGTGGTCGAGTGCAGGACGATGTCGAAACCCAGCTCCAGTGGGCGCTGGATGTACGGGCTGGCGAAGGTGTTGTCGGCCACGCAGATGATCCCGCGCGCGCGGCAGATGCGCGCGATCGCGGCCAGATCCGACAGGCTCAGCAGCGGGTTGGTCGGGGTTTCGACCATGACCATGCGCGTGTCGTCCTGCAGCGAGGCTTCGAACGCCGACAGATCGGTCAGGTCGACGAAGCTGAAACGGTGCCCGGCACTGCGCTGACGAACCTTGTCGAACAGGCGGAACGTGCCGCCGTACAAGTCATTGCCGGAAACGATGTGCGAGCCGGCGTCGAGCAGTTCCAACACCGTGGAAATCGCCGCCAGCCCCGAGGCGAAGGCGAACGCGCGGGTGCCGCCTTCGAGGTCGGCGACGCAGCGCTCCAGGGCGAAACGCGTCGGGTTGTGCGAGCGGCCGTAGTCGAAACCCTTGTGTACGCCGGGGCTGTCTTGCAGGTACGTGGAGTTGGCATAGATCGGCGGCATCAGCGCGCCGGTGGTCGGGTCGGGCTCTTGTCCGGCGTGGATCACCCGGGTGGCGAAGCCTTGGGATTTATCGTCGTGCTGACTCATGCAAGGGATCTCCGTAATTGGTTGAGCATGTCGGTGCGGGTAATCAGGCCATGGAAGCCGGAGGCGTCGGCGACTATCGCGACCAGGCCTCGGCTGAGCACCGCTTCCAGCTCGGCCAGGCTCGCAGCCGGGGCGAGGGTTTGCAGTTTGTCGGTCATCACGCTGGACACCGACTGGCTGAAGCGCGCGGCATCTTCGTGGACGCCGAGGAGGATGTCGGACTCGTCGATCACGCCCACCAGTTGCTTGCCTTCGACCAGCACCGGCAGTTGCGAAACATCCGCCAGACGCATGCGCTGGAAGGCCGTGAGCAGGGTGTCGTCCGGGCCGACGCTGATCACCCGGCCGTCCTCGAAACGCCGTGCGATCAAGTCGCGCAAGTCGCCGTAGCCTTTGCGTTGCAACAGGCCCTGATCGGTCATCCACTGGTCGTTGTAGACCTTCGACAGGTAGCGCGTGCCGGTGTCGCAGACAAAGCTGACCACGCGTTTCGGCTCGGTCTGTTCGCGGCAATAACGCAGCGCGGCAGCGAACAAGGTGCCGGTCGATGAACCGCCGAGAATGCCCTCGGCCTTGAGCAACTGGCGGGCGTGATCGAAGCTTTCCGCGTCGCTGATCGAGTAGGCGTGACGCACGCTGGACAGGTCAGTGATCGACGGAATGAAGTCTTCGCCGATACCCTCGACCGCCCACGAACCGGGCGTCGGCAAGGTGCCGTCGCGGCTGTATTGCGCCATCACCGAGCCGACCGGATCGGCGAGAACCATTTCCAGATTCGGCTGCACGCGCTTGAAGAAGCGACTCAACCCGGTCAACGTGCCGGCCGATCCGACGCCGACGACAATGGCGTCCAGATCATGTTCGGTCTGCGCCCAGATTTCCGGCGCGGTGCTGCATTCATGGGCCAGCGGGTTGGCGGGATTGTTGAATTGGTCGGCGAAAAACGCGCCGGGAATGTCCTTGGCCAAACGCGCGGCGACGTCCTGATAATACTCGGGATGGCCCTTGCCGACATCGGAGCGGGTGATGTGCACTTCGGCGCCCATGGCCTTCAAGTGCAGGACCTTCTCGGTGGACATCTTGTCCGGGACCACAAGCACCACACGATAGCCTTTGGCCCGGCCGACCAGCGCCAGACCGAGGCCGGTGTTGCCGGCAGTGGCCTCGACAATCGTCCCGCCCGGTTGCAGGCGGCCGTCACGTTCGGCAGCGTCGATCATCGCCAGACCGATACGGTCCTTGATCGAGCCGCCGGGGTTCTGCGATTCAAGTTTGAGAAACAGCGTGCACGGTCCGGTATCGAAGCGGGTGACCTGCACCAGCGGAGTATTGCCTATCAGCCCAAGCACGGCAGGGCGTGATTCCTTCGACATTTCTTCACCTCTGTATGGTGTTGATCGCGTTCCAATCGCGGGGAAAAGACTCGCGTGCAACTTAGGCGCAGACATCCTCTCTCGCAACCTCTAATCCTTGGAAAATCCAGCCATTTGGATCTAACGATAGAACGAAAACTTGCATGTTGCCCTGAGGTGTTCTGATCGTTCCCACGCTCCGCGTGGGAATGCAGCCTTGGACGCTCTGCGTCCCTACGGTCTTGAGATCGCAGCCTTCGGCAGCTCCTAAAGGGGCGTCTGTGCATGAGTAGAACTTGTGATGATCTAGAATTTATTGAGTTTGTTTCATCAAGTCCGGTTCCCGACAATACCCGCCATCGAATAAGCATCTGGAGTTGTTTGTCATGGCACTGGCCCATTCCCTTGGATTTCCGCGCATCGGTCGCGACCGCGAGCTGAAGAAAGCGCAAGAGGCGTTCTGGAAAGGAGAACTGAACGAGGCGGGCCTGCGTGACGTCGGGCGTGAGCTGCGCAAGGTCCATTGGGACTTGCAGAAAAACGCTGGCATCGACTTGCTGCCGGTCGGCGATTTCGCCTGGTACGACCAGGTGCTGAGCCACTCGCTGATGTTCGGCGTGATCCCCGAGCGTTTCCGTCCGCACGACGGCAAAGCCACGCTGCAGACCCTGTTCAGCATGGCCCGAGGCGTCAGCAATACTTGCTGCAGCGAAGGCCACGCTCAGGAAATGACCAAGTGGTTCGACACCAACTATCACTACCTCGTACCGGAATTCAGCGTCGATCAACAATTTCAGCTGGGTTGGGAGCAGTTGTTTGAGGAAACCGAAGAGGCCCGCGCGCTGGGGCACAACGTCAAACCGGTGATCATCGGCCCGCTGACCTATCTGTGGCTCGGAAAAACCAAAGGCGCCGATTTCGACAAGCTCGATTTGCTTGATCGCCTGCTGCCGCTGTACGGCCAGATCTTCGCGCGGCTGGCGGCATTGGGCGTGGAGTGGGTGCAGATTGATGAGCCGATTCTGGTGCTCGATTTGCCGCAGGACTGGAAGAATGCCTTCGAGCGCGCCTACAACCAGATCCAGCGCGATCCGCTGAAAAAACTGCTCGCCACGTACTTCGGTGGTCTGGAAGAAAACCTCGGTCTGGCGGCGAACCTGCCGGTCGATGGCCTGCACATCGATCTGGTGCGCGCGCCGGATCAATACCCGACCATTCTGGATCGTCTGCCGGCCTATAAAGTGCTGTCGCTGGGTGTGGTCAACGGTCGTAACGTCTGGCGCTGCGATCTGCAAAACGCGCTGGCGACGCTGCGCCATGCTCATGAGCGTCTGGGTGATCGTTTGTGGGTAGCACCGTCCTGTTCATTGCTGCACAGCCCGGTTGATCTGGGCCGCGAAGACCAGCTCGATGCCGAACTGAAAAGCTGGCTGGCGTTCGCCGTGCAGAAGTGCGAAGAGGTCGCCGTGCTCGCGCAAGCGGTCAGCGAGCCGGAAGCGCCGAAGGTACTGCGTGCCCTCGCGCAAAGCCGTTCGGTGCAGACCAGCCGCGCTGCCTCGCCGCGTATTCACAAACCGGCGGTGCAAGCGCGGGTCGCGGCGATCACTGCCAAGGATGCGCAACGCCAATCGCCGTTTGCCCAGCGTATTGCCAAACAGCGCGGCAAGCTCGACCTGCCGTTATTCCCGACCACCACCATTGGTTCGTTTCCGCAAACGGCGGCGATCCGTCTGGCGCGTCAGGCTTACAAGCAAGGCAAGCTCAGCGCGGCCGATTACACCGATGCGATGCACACGGAGATTCGCCACGCGGTGGAAATTCAAGAACGCCTCGGCCTGGATGTGCTGGTGCACGGTGAGGCAGAGCGCAACGACATGGTCGAATACTTCGCCGAACAGCTCGACGGCTATGCCTTCACCCGCTTTGGCTGGGTGCAGAGCTACGGTTCGCGCTGCGTCAAACCGGCGGTGATTTTCGGCGACCTCAGCCGCCCGCAGGCGATGACGGTCGAGTGGATCCGCTACGCCCAGGGCCTCACCGACAAGGTCATGAAAGGCATGCTGACCGGCCCGGTGACCATGCTGATGTGGTCGTTCGCCCGCGAAGACGTCAGCCGCGAAGTGCAGGCTCGACAACTGGCGCTGGCCATCCGTGACGAAGTGAATGATCTGGAAGCGGCAGGAATCAAAATCGTCCAGATCGACGAAGCGGCGTTCCGTGAAGGCTTGCCGTTGCGCCGGGCGCAGTGGCCGGCGTATCTGCACTGGGCGAGCGAAGCGTTCCGCCTGTGCGCCTCCGGCGTGCGCGACGAAACCCAGATCCACACGCACATGTGCTACAGCGAGTTCAACGATGTGATCGAGTCGATCGCGGCGATGGACGCCGATGTCATCACCATCGAAACCTCGCGTTCGGACATGGAACTGCTCGAAGCGTTTGAAGCGTTCGCCTACCCGAACGACATCGGCCCCGGCGTGTACGACATTCACTCGCCACGGATTCCGGATGTGTCGGAAATGGTTGGCTTGCTGCGCAAGGCGGCGCAGCGTATTCCGGTCGAGCGGCTGTGGGTCAATCCGGATTGCGGGTTGAAGACCCGAGGCTGGCCAGAGACCGAAGCGGCGCTGGTGCACATGGTCAGCGCCGCGCGGCAGCTGCGCAAAGAGTGGGCCTGACCCTTTACCGCCCTGGAATACATAACCCTGTGGGAGCGAGCCTGCTCGCGAAAGCGGTGTGTCAGTCGACCTCTATGTTGGATGACCTGACGCCTTCGCGAGCAGGCTCGCTCCCACAGAATTCGCGTTCTCCCCGTCATTCACGGCAACACACTAACCCCTTTGTGGGAGCGAGCCTGCTCGCGAAAGCGGTGTGTCAGCCACCCATGCATCAGGCAAGGAAGCGCAATATCGGCGCACCATCGAACGGGTCTGTCAGATAGTGCGCCCTGACCCCGAAAGTCGTCTGTAACCGCTCCGGCGTCAGCACGTGCAGCGGCTCGCCCAGTGCCACCAGACGCCCGCGCTCCAGCACCGCCAGGCGATCGCACTTGAGCGCCTGATTGAGATCGTGCAGGGCGATCAGCGTAGTCACCGGCAGTGCGCGCACCACGTGCAGAATGCTCAACTGATGCTGGATGTCGAGGTGGTTGGCCGGCTCGTCGAGCAGCAGGATCTGCGGGCGCTGCGCCAGTGCGCGGGCGATGTGCACGCGTTGGCGCTCGCCGCCGGAGAGGCTGCGCCAGAGGCGGTTGCGCAGGTGCACGGCGTCGACGTCGACCAGCGCTTGCTCGACGATGGCGTCATCGGCCGGCGACCACGGTTGCAGCGCCGACAACCACGGCGTGCGCCCCAGCGCCACCGCGTCGAACACGCGAATGCCATCGTCGGTATCGGCCTGTTGCTCAACCACCGCCAGCGTCTGCGCGATAGTGCGCCGCGACATCTTGCCCAGCGTCCGACCGTCGAGCTGCACATGGCCCACGCTCGGTTCACGCAGCCCGGCCAGCAATTTGAGCAACGTGGATTTCCCCGACCCGTTCGGCCCGACAATGCCCAGGGTCTCGCCGCGCTCAACGTCGAGGCTGACACCGTTGAGCAACTCGGCACCGCGCACTTTGAAGCCCACACCCGCACAACTCAGAACCGTGTTCATCGCGCCGATCTCCGGCCCACCAGAATCAGCGCGAACACCGGTGCGCCGACCAGCGCAGTGATCACGCCGACAGGGATCACCTGACCCTTGATCAGGGTGCGCGACAGCACATCGGCGGCGATCAGAAACACCGCGCCGCCCAGCGCACTGGCGGGCAACAGACGCGCATGGCCGGTGCCGAGCAACAACCGCGCGGCATGGGGAATCACCAGACCGACAAAGCCGATCGAGCCGACAATCGACACCATCACCGCCGTCACCAGCGCGGCGCAGCCAATCAAAAGAATCTGCACACGTCGCACTGGAATGCCGAGAGACGCCGCCGAGTCCGCACCAAAGGTGAATGCATCCAGCGCCCGGCGATGCCACAGACAAACAACCAACCCCAACACCGCCACCGGCACCGCCAGCCACACCGACGGCCAGCGCACGCCGCCGAGATTGCCCAACAGCCAGAACATGATCCCGCGCGCTTGTTCGGAGCTGGCCGAGCGGGTGATCAGAAATGCGGTGAGGGCATTGAACAACTGCGAGCCGGCGATCCCGGCGAGAATGATCTGCCCGGTGCCGCTGGACGAGCCGCTGACCCGTGCCAACAGGATCACCAGTACGAAAGCGGTCACCGCGCCGGCAAAAGCACCCACCGACAATGAAATCGCCCCGGCGCCGACGCCAAGCAGGGCGACCATCACCGCGCCAGTCGAGGCACCCGCGGAAATCCCCAGCAGATACGGATCGGCCAGCGGATTGCGCAGCAGCGATTGCAGGATCACCCCGCACGTCGCCAGGCCGGCGCCGCAGGCCGCCGCGACCAGCGCGCGGGTCAGGCGATAGTTCCAGACGATACCTTCGTCGATCGGGTCGAGCAGATAACCGGCGCCCCACAGCTTGTTGGCCAGCACCTGCAACACTACGCTCGGCTCGATCGAAGTCTCACCAATGGCCACGCCGCCAATCAGCGTGACCGACAGCGTCAACAGCACCAGCAGCAAACGGATCAGGCGTCTGCTCATGGCGACAGGTCGTAGCCGTTGATGGCGCTGGCCAATTGTGCGAGGCCGTCGAAGGTGCGCAGGCTGGCCTGCATGGCCATGGCGTCAAGGATGATGATGCGGTTGTGTTTGACCGCGTCCATGTTGCGCGTCACCGGATCACTGCGCAGGAAGGCGAGTTTCTTCTGATAGTCGTCCGCCGGGAAACGTCGACGATCCATGCGCGCGATCACCAGAAATGTCGGGTTGGCCTTGGCGATGGTTTCCCAGCCGACGGTTGGCCATTCTTCATCCGACTCGACCACGTTGCGCACGCCGAGGGTGCTGAGCATGAAATCGGGAACGCCTTTGTGCCCGGCCACGAACGGCTCGATGTCCATCTCGGCGCTGGAGAACCACACCAGGGCGCTGACGTCTTTGCGCTGCTGCTTTTTCGCGGTGGCGATCGACTGCGCGAGGCTGGCTTTGAGCTGCTCATTGAGCTGCTCGCCACGCGCCTGCACATCGAAAATCGCTGCGAGCTGGCTCACGGCTTTGTAGATGCTGTCGATGCGAAACGGCGCCAGCCGCGTGCCGTCCGAACCGACGAGGTTGTCCTTGGCTTCGCAATCGGAGGGCAGCAGATAGGTCGGAATCTTCAGTTCATGAAACTGCTCGCGAGTGCCGACCGCGCCTTGCGGGCCGACCATCCACTCCAGCTCGACGGCAACCAGCTCCGGGCGTTTAGCGATCACTGCTTCGAAACTCGGCTCGTTGTCGGCAAGGCGCTCGATCGTGTCGTTCTGCGCTTTGTATGTGCCCAGCACGTCGTTGAACCACAACGAGGTGCCGACGACTTTGTCGCCCAGGCCCAAGGCGTAGAGCACTTCCGTACCGGCCTGGCCGATGGTCACCGTGCGCGCAGGCGCGTGTTGAAAGGTCAGGCTGCTGCCACAGTTTTCGACGGTCAGTGGATACGCAGTCGGCGCCGCTTGCGCCAGGGGGCAAAGGCTCAGAGCGGTGAGCAGGGTGGCAACACGGGGCAGCAGCATGGGGCAGTCTCCAGGGGAACCGTACGGGAGCGGGCGAGTACGGTTGGAAACACACCTCGGGCGCGGTCGTGGAAACTGCGCAAGGCCGGCATGGTGAAAATGCGCACGGCACGATGTCCTTCCCGGACACCCCGCCGGTTAGTCAGTCGCTGTGCCGGCAGGTCTCCTGACTGATGCGTCATCGCCACGCTCCGGCCTTCCCGGGATTCACCCAGTGGCAGTCAAGGAGCTGGCTCGGCACCTACAGTTGCGGGGGCAGTTCCGATTGATGCTGTGCAAGCATTTCGGATTCCCTATTAATTCCGTGTGGAAACCGGCGGCGGCATGGTAGTCGATCGAGCCGCTGAAGGGGAGACCAATCTATCGCGACGAGCATCAGCAGCAGGCGTCTGCTGTCACGCCAACCTTGTTTCCGGCAGTTCAAGGGAGTGATGGGATCGTTCCCACGCTGGGCACGGGAACGATCACGGGCAGGGCGGACTCAGCTGGCTTGCGGAGTTTCACCCCGGGCCAGACGCGCATTGATGTCGTCGATCACCTGAGGCAGTTCAGCGATGGTATCGATCAGGTAATGCGGGCGCGAAGGGGCGAACATCTTGCCGATCCGCGCGCGTTCTTCCGCCAGTCGATCCGACGCCAACGCCTTGTATTGCTCATAGGTCAGGCCCAGTGCGTTGCCGGAACATGTCAACGCCACCGTCCACATTCCGGCGGCGCGCCCTTCGAGAATTCCCGGCCAGGTGTCGTCGACCTTGACGCAGGCGGCCACGTCATCGATGCCCAAGGCAATCACGTTGGCCAACGCCTGCGCCGGATACGGCCGGCCATTTGGCACTTCATCAGTGGCGACGACATAGTCGGCGACGTAGCCATTTTTCCTTGCCAGTTCAACGACCCTGGCCATCACCACCGCCGGATAGCCCGAGCACGAACCGATTTTCAGACCCTTGTCGCGCAACGCCGCAATCGCCTCGAGTGCGCCCGGAATCAACGCCGAATGCAGTGCGATTTTTTCGATCTGCAACGGCATGAAGCGTTCGTAGATCGCCGTCACATCGTCGTCACTCGGCAAGCGGTCAAACGCCGCGCGGTAACGTTCGGCAATCTGCGGCAGGTTGCACAGGGTGCGGATGTGATCCCACTTGCCCATGCCCATTGGCCCGCGCGCTTCCTCCAGCGACACGGCGACGCCGAACTCGGCAAAGGCTTCGACGAAAATCTGCGTCGGCGCAAATGAGCCGAAATCGACAACGGTGCCGGCCCAGTCGAGGATCGCGGCTTGCAGATGAGTCGGTTGTTGGTACTGCATGGTCAATCTCCGTTTTCAGGTAAGCGTGGGCCGTCCCTCGGCAATGAGGTAGGCGGTTCAAGGGGCAGGGCTGATCAGGTCAGCGGTGGATTCGCATCAAACAGTTCGGCAATCACTGGCCGGTTCCTGCGGATGCCGAGGCAGCACAGGTGGTATTCGATGAAGAACGGGTGATCGACAAAGGTGATCGGCGTGGTGCCCGGGGTCTCGGCGTATTCCACGGCCGAGACAAAACCGATTCCGATGCCTTTGACGATCGCGTGGACGATGGCTTCGCGGCTGTTGAGTTGCATGACGCAATTGAGCTCGATATCGAGCCGTTTGCAGCTTTCTTCCACCAGTTGCCGGGTACGCGCACTGGATTCGCGCATCACCCATTTTTCGCCGCTGATTTCACTGACGTGAACCTGCGCCTGACCGGCCCACGGATGGTCATCGCGGACCACGGCGATGATCGGATAACGGTGATACAGCCGCGTGTGGAAGCGCTCATCGAATTCCGACAAGGCCAGAATCGCCACGTCGATATCGAAGTTGAACAACCGCGCCAGGGTGTCCTTTTCCGAGGAAAACGAGGTTTCCAGTTCGATATCCGGGTGGCGCTGCATCAGCTCATAGGTCAGATTCATGGCAATAGGCGGTGACACCGCGCCGAGGCGCAGCATGCCGGTCTTGCGCTGCTTGAAGCTCTGCAACAGTTGCACGGCTTCATCCTCCTGACCGAACAGGCCCTGAGTGATTGCATAGAGCTTGTGCCCGGCGGCGCTCATTTCGATGTAGCGGCCACGGCGATGAAACAGTTCGACCGAGAAGGTGTTCTCCAGTGCGTTGACCTGTTCGCTGACGGTCGGCTGACCGACGCAGAGGTACTCGGCAGCAAGGGTGAAGCTGCCGGTCTTGGCTACCGCATGAAACGAACGCAACCACTTGTGATACTGGTACATGCAAGCCCCGTCAGCGTCGAATGAACAATGCCACTGCCGCGCTGCACAGACAGGCGCTGGTGACCACTATGAAGATGAGAGACGTGTTTGCTGTGGTGTCAAGCAAACGACCGATCAATGGTTCGGCCAATCCGGCGAACAGATAGGAGGAAAAGTTCATGATTCCGGTCGCCGTACCGGCGCGTTTGGCACCGACCAGATCCGGGCACAGCGCCCAGAAACTCGAGGCCGGGCCGTATACGAAAAAGCCGCAAAGGAACAGGGCGATCAGGCCGATGACGCTGTGTGGGGGCAGGCTCCACATCCACAGGCTGGTCGCGGCGCCGAGGAACATATAAAGCATGATCGCCAGATACCGCTTGGAGCCGAACAACTTGTCCGACACCCAGCCGTTGCTCAACGCGCCAACCGCCATACCGACGGGGAGGGCGACGGTGATCCATTTCGGATCGATCATGCCGTCACCACTTTTCCAGTCAGCGCCGAGAAAGTGCACCGGCACCCAGACGATCAAGCCGTAGCGCGCCGCGTTCTGAAAGCCCAGTGACAGCGCGGCGATGAGCAGGCGAGGGTTCTTCAGTACGGCTTTGTAGCGTTGTGCCGAGGATTCGACTTCGCCCTGTGCCGCTTCCTGATGTTTGTCGTGAGCGTTGGCGACACCGGTATCACCCACCGGTTCGAAGCCCAGATCCTGCGGGCGTTCGCGGGCAACCAGATAGAAAATGATCCCGCCGGCGAGCATCAGCAGCACCGGCAAACGGAAGATCCAGCGCCATTCCAGTTGCAGTACTTCGAGCACGACGATAGAGGTGACGTACGACAGAACCGACGCGCAGCCGGCGGCGAAAGTGTAGAAGCCATATACCTTGCCGCGCTCGCCCGCCGCCCACCAATTGGCAATCAGCCGACCGCCCGGCGCCCAGCCCAAGGCCTGAAAGTAGCCGTTGACGCCCCACGGCAGAATGAGGCTGGTGAAACCACTGGCGAAACTGGTCACCCAGTTTGCCGCGCAGGACAGCACAGCCCCCAGAGTCATGATGCGCCGGCCACCGAATTTGTCGGCGAGGTTGCCGTTGATCGCCTGACCAATCGCGTAGGCCCAGAGCATCACCGCGGAGGCCCAGCCGAGGGTTTCCTTGCTCAGGCCGAACTCGGCCTGAATCCCCGGAATGGCAAAACCGAAGGTCTGCCGACCGGTGTAAAAAAACAGGTAACAGAACATCGCCGCCAGCAGCATGCGCCACTGGGCGACCCGGAACGAGGCAGAACGTTCGGCGAGACCAGGCATTGTTTCGGCACGATTCATGATCTTTTCCTTATTGTTGTCGGTTCCCGTCGGGTGTCGTCGGCGGGGTGCACTCTTTTTTGGTGCGACAGGAAATCACCGCGGCTGCATGCCGCTGGCGGTGCTTGGGTGACTCGGGCGTTATCAGGCGTCAGGCGGCTTGCGAACCGATGAAGTTCTTGCCGCGCGCGCCCTGCATCGCGAGCTGGATGATGGCTTCGGCGTCCTTGGCCGAAACGCCGTAATCGGCAAACTCGGTCTTCACCCCGAGGCTGTGCAAGAACTCGCGCAACTGCTGCTGGGCTTTGCCCAGGTCCGCGCCGAATAGGCGTTGCAATGTACGGTCGCGAGTGGCGTCGTGGCCCCAGGCCAATCCCAAAACCATTGGTAGAGTGAAGGAGCAGGCGATGCCGTGGGGTAAGCCGTGGCGCAAGGTCATCTCATAGGAAATCGAATGCGCCAGCGCGGTTTTGGTGTTGGAAAACGCCAGTCCGGCTTTGAGCGCAGCGAGCGCCATGCGGCTGCGCAACTCGTGACTGGAGAGATCTTTGTGCAGGCGCGGCAGGCATTCCAGAATGTCCTCGATCGCGGAAATCGCGAAGGTGTCCGAGACCGGGTTGGCGTTGACGTTCCAGATCGCCTCCAACGCATGAGACAACGCATCAAGCCCGGTAGAGACGGTGACGCTGGCCGGCACAGTGAGCATCAGTTGCGGATCGATGATCGCTACCCGTGGCCAGGTGCAGTCCAGGTGCAGCGAGTATTTCTTCTGGCTGGCGCTGTCCCAGATCGTCGCCCACGGCGTGACTTCGCTGCCGGTGCCGGCAGTAGTCGGTGCGGCAATCAGTTGTTTGCAACGGGCCGGGGTGAACGGTTTGCCCGTCGCCAGCAGGCTCAACAGTTCATCGAAACGGCCGGATTCGGTGCCGACGATCAACGCCTTGGCAGTATCGATGGCGCTGCCGCCTCCGACCGCGAGCACCACGTCGCAAGCCCCTGCATGCTGCCAGAAATGCTCGTAAGTGTTGCGCAGATGGGCGACGTCCGGGTTGGGCTGAACGTCTTCGAACACATAGACCAGACGCTCGCCGAGCAAGGCTTGCAGGCGATCGACCAGCCCCAGCCCCCGCGCTTCGGGAAAGGTCACGAGGGCCACGGTCTGCTGTTCGGTGAGGGCGGCGAGGTCTTGCAGGCTGCCCCAGCCGAAACGGGTATCGACGGGGTTCTGGAAGCGGGCAGTCATGGTGAATCCTTCTTGTTGTTGTCGTGTGGCGCCATACTCAGCGCGCGTCGACAACGGCTCAAATCGATAATTCGCAGGTTTGAATCGGCTCAGCCGATAGCAGCTGTATGCTAGTGCGCCGAACCGCTCTGGATCGCCGCGCGCAGGCGGCTGGAGATGGCGTCGGCGACGATCACCATGAAGGTAATGACGATGATGCAGGTCGCGGTTTCCTGATATTTGAACAGCTTGAGACTGCTCACCAGCTCGAACCCCAGGCCGCCGGCGCCGACCATGCCCAGCACCGTGGCCGAGCGCAGGTTGACTTCGAAGCGGTACAGAATCACTGCAATCCACGCGGTGATGACTTGCGGCAAAACGCCAAACACGATCACCTGCAATGGCCGCGCACCGGTCGCTTGCAGCGCTTCAATGGGACCTTGGTCGATTTCTTCAATGCTTTCGGCGAAAAACTTGCCGAGCATGCCCAGACCATGCAGCGCCAGCGCCAATACGCCGGGAAACGGGCCGAGCCCGACTGCCGAGACGAAGATCAGCGCGAGAATCAGTTCGTTGATGCTGCGGGTGAAATTCAGTGCCTGACGCGTGGCGTGAAACAGCCAGCGGTTGCGGCTCAGATTACGTGCGGCGAGAAACGACAGCGGAACTGCCAGTAACACGCCAAGCAAGGTGCCCCAGATGGCGATCTGCAGGGTTTCCACCGCTGGCGCGACCAGACGCGCAAGAATGCTCAGATCCGGTGGGAAGGTGCGCGAAAGGAAATCACCGATCTGCGGCAACCCCGCCGCCAGTTCACCGAGGCTGAGCTGGGCGCCCTGTGCGCTCCAGTTCAGCGTCCACAGCACGATCAGGACGACGGCGCCGGTGGTCAGCCAACTGCGCGGGCCACGCGGACGATCGCCGACCCACTGATAGTTTTGCGATTGCATGCTCAGGCCCTCGAGGCGGTGCGGTAGGACAGGGTGGGCGTCGGGGTGTCAGCGCAGGCTTGCGCCGATTGCCCCGGATAGATTCGCGCCAGATCGGCGTCGGTCATGCTCGACGCTTTGCCATCGAACACCAGCCTGCCGTTCGCCAAGCCAACCACACGGTCGCCAAACTCACGGGCGTATTCGACCTGATGCAGATTGCACAGCACGGTGATACCCAACTCGCGGGTGGCGTCGCGCAGATACTGCAACACCAGGCGCGCGCTTTTCGGGTCGAGGCTGGCAATCGGTTCATCGGCCAGAATCACTTGCGGCCGTTGCGCCAAGGCGCGGGCAATGCCAACGCGCTGCTTCTGTCCGCCGGACAGCGAATCCGTACGCTCGCCAGCCTTGTGCGCCAGTTCGACACGTTCCAGGCATTGCATGGCCAGTGCCACATCGTCACGGCGGAACAGCTGCAGAATCGAGGCGAGCGTGCCGACGGAACCGAGGCGACCGGTCAGTACATTCTTCAGCACACTCAGGCGCGGCACGACGTTGTGGTGCTGGAAAATCATCGCCACTTCACGGCGCAAAACGCTGGTGTCATGGCAGGCCAGGGCATCGATGCCGGCCACGTTCAGCGTGCCGCTGTCGGCCTGTGCCAGGCGATTGATACAGCGCAGCAAAGTCGATTTACCGGCGCCGGACTGACCGAGCACTACGACGAATTCCCCTGCACCCACCTCAAGGTCAATGCCGCGCAACACCGGGTTGCTGCCGTAGTGTTTGGTCAGCTGGCGGATGCTGATCATTTCATGCTCCGCAAATCGAGATCGAGCACCTTGGCGGTTTCGCGCACTACGTCGTAAGAGGCGTCGGTGGTCGGCTGGAAACCATTGAGCACGCCCTGATCACCCCACGGCACATCCTTGATTGAAGCCAGCGCGTCGGCGACCTTCTTCTTCAATTGTGGATCGAGCGCCTTGCGCCAGACCATCGGCGATTCGGGGATCGGCCTGGAACTCCAGACGATTTCGAAGTCATCCTGCTTCACCACACCTTTGGCCACGGCACTGGCGAAGATGCGGTCAGCCACGGCCGCTGCGTCGACTTTCCTGTTCTCCACCGCGAGGATGCTGGCGTCGTGGGAACCGGAGAAAATTACCCGTTTGAACAGGCTGTCCGGAGCAAAACCGGCCTGCTCAAGGCCAGCCTTGGGAAACAGATGCCCGGACGCTGAGCTCGGGTCGACGAATGCAAACGTATGCCCCTTCAGGTCGGCCAGCGAATGAATGCCGCTGTCCTTGCGCGCCAGAATCACGCTTTTGTAAGCGCTCTGGCCGGTCTTCTTGGTCACCGCCACTGAGAACGCCTCGACATCCGCCACCGAGGTCGCCAGCACGTAGGAGAACGGCCCGAGGTAAGCGACATCGAGCTTGCCCGAACGCAGCGCTTCAATGATGCCGTTGTAATCGGTGGCCACGAACGGCACCACGGGCATGCCGATCTTGCTTTGCAGATCGTCGAGCACTTGCTTGCTCGATTCGATCATTGCCTGGGAGTCTTCCGAGGGGATCAAACCAATGGTCAGTTTATCTTTGGCCCAGACCTGGCTGGCGCCGAGGGCAATGACGGTGAGGCTGGCGACACGCAGAAACTGTTTGATTGTTTTCATGGCATTCCACGGTTTGGTTGGGAGTTGCCACAGGCTAGGTCTGTCACGTGACAGTCATTCAATCAATTCAATATGCGAAACAGCAGCTAACTATTGATGGAGTCTATGGATGTCGAGCGCCAAATTGCGGGCCTTTCTCGCCGTTGCCCGTCACGGCAGCTTCAGTGCCGGTGCGCGGGCGACTGGGCTCAGCCAGCCAACACTGACCACGCAGGTGCAAAGCCTGGAACGTCAGCACAACGTCGAGCTTTTTCACCGGCGTGGGCGGCGGATAGAGTTGTCGGATGTTGGTCGGCAGTTGCTGCCAATCGCGCAACGACTTGCCTTGCTGGAGCTGGAAGCGCACAACCTGCTGCGCGATTCCGGGCGGCTCGACAGCGGCCAGCTCAAGGTCGGTGCAGTGGGGCCGTTTCATGTGATCGAGATGGTCGACAGCTATTTGCAACTGCATCCGAATATCGACGTGTCGATCCGCGTCGGCAACTCGGCTCAAGTGCTGTCGGATCTGGAAAACTATGTGACCGACATCGCCGTGCTGGCGGGGCGGCAAGATGATCCGGCGTTGTGCGCGGTGCGTTATGCGCGGCACGCGATCATTCTGTTTGCCCACCATGAACATCCGCTGGCTAATCGTGGCAGCGTGCGGCTGGAGGAACTGGAAGGGCAGAGGCTGCTGCAACGCGAGCCCGGCTCGACCACCCGACTGGTGCTGGAACAGGCGCTGAATGCGGCGCAGGTCAAACCGCGTATCGCCATGGAAGTCGGCAGTCGTGAGGCCCTACGTGAAGCGGTGGTGCGTGGGCTGGGGTTGGGGGTGGTGTCAGAAGCGGAGTTTATTGCCGACCCGAGAATCCGCACGCTCAGAATCGAGGGCGAAGAGCTGTTCACCGAGACGTATCTGTACTGTTTGGCCGAACGGCGTTCCAGTCGGCTCATCTCATCCTTTTTTGATGCGGCGCTGGGTTGATTTGCAATTCTGCGTAAGGCTTGGCTAATATACGATACATATACACATCGTATCGGATTCATATATGGGCATCGTAAAGATTTCAGAGGACATGCACGAGAACCTGCGCATCTCCAGCAACGCCCTCAGCCGCTCGATCAACGCGCAGGCCGAGCACTGGATGCGCATCGGCATGCTCGCCGAGCTGCATCCCAACCTCGACCACAGCGCCATTTGCCGCTTGCTGATCCGCGCCGAACAAAACGGCGGACTGGATCTGCAACAACTGACTCAGGAAGCCGTCAGCGCATGAGAAACCAGATCAAGATCAACACCCCGGCCGACATCGAAAAATCCCGCGCCGCCGGCAAACTCGCCGCTGAAGTGCTGGCGATGCTGGTGCCGCATGTGAAGGCTGGCGTGACCACCGATGAGCTGGACCGGTTGTGCAACGATTACATCGTCAATGTGCAGAAGGCGGTGCCAGCCAACGTCGGTTATCACGGCTTTCCGAAAACCGTCTGCGCGTCGGTCAACGATGTGGTGTGCCACGGCATTCCATCGGGTACGCCATTGAAAGACGGCGACATCGTCAACCTCGACATCGCCGTGATCAAGGATGGCTGGTTCGGTGATACCAGCCGCATGTATGTCGTGGGTGAGGCAAGCCCCGAGGCGCAGCACCTGATCAAGACCACTTACGATGCGATGTGCGCGGGCATTCGTGCAGTGAAACCGGGCGCGACGCTGGGCGATATCGGTCATGCGATCCAGAGCCTGGCGGAGGCGGAGGGCTTCAGCGTGGTGCGCGAGTACTGTGGCCATGGCATCGGCAAGGTCTATCACGACGAACCGCAGATCCTGCATTACGGCTTTCCCAATCAAGGGCTGAAGCTCAAGGCCGGAATGATTTTCACCGTGGAACCGATGCTCAATGCCGGCAAACGCCATGTGAAGAACATGCCGGATGGCTGGACGGTGCTGACCAAGGATGGCTCGTTGTCGGCGCAGTGGGAGCATATGGTCGCGGTGACGGAGAGCGGGTTTGAAGTGCTGACGGCTTGGCCGGATGAGATTGAAGGGTATTCCCCGATTCATTAAACAATACCGAACCTGTGGGAGCGAGCCTGCTCGCGAAGAGGTTGTGTCAGTCACCATTAATGTTGAATGACACACCGCATTCGCGAGCAGGCTCGCTCCCACAGTGGCGTTTCGGTGGATTGGAAATTTAGTGAGCACCGGCAGCCTTGTTCAAATCGCTCTCGGTCCATTCGGTATAGACACAAGCATCCGCCGTCGCCCAGCGCACCCGGACCGGATCGCCGGCCTTGAGCGGCATGCCTGCCGCCGACAGCGCTTTCACCGTCATCGACGTCCCGCCCGCAGTGACCACGCTGCACGTCTGGCTCTCACCAAGAAACAGCACCTCCGCAACATTCGCCGATACCTCATTCCAACCCGCCGCCAGCGGCTCATCCAGCGCCTGCTGCGTGCTCAACGCCAAGGCTTTTTCCGGACGCACCATCAGCAGCACATCCTGATCAGTGTGCAACCCGGACGTCAGCCGAATCGACAACAACTGCCCCTCGAAACTCGCTGCCGCATTGCCTTGCGCCTTGAGCTTGAGGAAGTTCGAATTGCCCAGAAACGACGCGACAAACGCATTCGGCGGATTCTGGTAAAGGTCGTAACCACTGCCCAGACCAACGATTTTGCCGTGGCTGAAAATCGCGATGCGTTGCGACAGCCGCATGGCTTCTTCCTGGTCGTGGGTCACGTACACGATGGTGATGCCCAGGCGTCGGTGCAGTTGGCGCAGTTCATCCTGCAAGTCCTCGCGCAGTTTCTTATCCAGCGCGCCCAATGGTTCGTCCATTAGCAGAATGCGCGGCTCGTAAACCAGCGCCCGGGCAATGGCAACACGTTGTTGCTGACCACCGGACAGTTGCGAAGGGCGGCGATGGGCGAACTGTTCGAGCTGCACCAGTTTGAGCATCGCATCGACGCGTTTTTCGCGCTCGGCCGCAGCCAATTTGCGAATGGCCAGAGGGAAGGCGATGTTGTCGCGTACCGACAGATGCGGGAACAGCGAGTAGCGCTGGAAGACCATGCCGATGTCGCGCTTGTGCGGCGGCACGTTGACCAGCGACTGGCCATTGACGAGGATCTCGCCGCTGCTCGGTGTTTCGAAACCTGCGAGCATCGACAGCGTCGTACTCTTGCCCGAACCGCTGGAGCCGAGAAAGGTCAGGAATTCGCCGTCCTTGATGTCCAGCGAGATGTTATCGACGGCAGCAAAATCGCCGTAGTGCTTGTTCAGGTTGCGCAGGCTGACCAGGGGTTTGTCGCTCTGCTGGGATGCGTCTTTGATCACGGCACTCATGTCGTACTCCTGGGCGCTCAGGCGCTGATTTCGTTGCGCCGGCGCAGAGCGGCGGCGATCACCATGACCAACACTGACAGGCCGATCAGCAGCGTCGAAGCGACGGCGATCACCGGGGTCAGGTCCTGGCGCAGGGTGGTCCACATTTTCACGGGAAGGGTTTGCAGAGTCGGGCTCGCCATCATCACGCTGAGCACCACTTCGTCCCACGAAACGAGGAAGGCGAAGAGGGCGCCGGCGACCATCCCCGGACGGATCGCCGGGAACGTCACCTTGAACACCGCTTGCAAGCGCGAGGCACCGCAGATCACCGCCGCGTCTTCAATCGACTGATCGAACAGCTTCAGCGAGTTGATGATCGAGATGATGGTGAACGGCAGCGCGACGATCACATGGCTGACGACGAAGGCGAACATGGTCCCGGTGTAGCCGAGCTTGAGAAACAGCGCATACACCGCCACGGCGATGATCACCAGCGGCACGATCATCGGCAGGGTAAACAGGCCGTAGAGCATCTCGCGGCCGGGAAAGCGCCCGCGCACCAGCGCAAACGCGGTCGGCAAACCGAGGGCCACGGCGCAGATCGTGGTCAGCACGGCAACCTTGAGGCTGGCGGCAGCGGCGTTCATCCAGTCGGGATTGGAGAAGAACTGGCCGTACCATTTCAGCGTCCAGCCCGGCGGAGGGAACACCAGCCACTGCGAGGAGCCGAACGAGAGCAGCACGATGAACACGATCGGCAACAGCAGGAACAGACCGATCAGCCCAGTCGTGGCGTAGAGGCCGAAACGCATGCGCCGGCTCATGGCATTGGGGGTCAGGAGCATGTCGGCTTACCTCGCGTTACTGGCGCCAACCGGGGATTCCGGTTGAAGCTTCAGGTAGAAGTAGAACAGCACCAGGGTGATCGCGATCAGCAACGCGGCGCCGGCACTGGCCAGGCCCCAATTGAGGAACGATTGCACCTGCTGAATGATGAACTCCGGCAGCATCATGTTCTGCGCCCCGCCGAGCAGCGCCGGGGTGACGTAGTAACCGAGCGACATCACGAATACCATCAAGCCGCCGGACGCCAGACCCGGCCGGCACAGCGGCAGGAACACCCGGAAGAAGTTGGTCCACGGGCTGGCGCCACAGATCGAGCCGGCCTGCAGGATCATCGGGTCGATGGCCTGCATGGTCGCCTGCAACGGCAGCACGATGAACGGGATCATGATGTAGCTCATGCCGATCACCACGCCGGTGAGGTTGTGCACCATCTCCAGCGGTTGATCGATGATGCCCATGGCCATCAAGGTCTTGTTGATTACGCCCGAGGCTTGCAGCAGCACCAGCCACGAATAGGTACGGGCGAGCAGGCTGGTCCACATCGACAGCAGCACGATGTTGAGGATCCAGCGCCCCCAACCGCGCGGCACCAGGGTGATCGCCCAGGCCAGCGGAAAGCCCAGCAGCAGGCTGAACAGCGTCACCAGCCCGGCCACCGAAAAGGTGTTGAGCAGCACTCGCGCATAGGCCGAATTGGCGAACAACTGTTCGTAGTTGCCAAGGCCAGGTACAGGTTCCAGCACACCGCGCAGCAGCAAGCCAATCAACGGCGCGAGAAAGAACAGGCCGAGGAACAGCAGCGCCGGAACGAGGTTGCCGGCGCCGCGCCAGCGTTGCTTGAAGGCCGAACCGGTAGCGCCAGCGGCGCTCCCGGTGGCAGTGGAGGGACGAGGCGCAGTGGCCGCGATTTTCATTTGACCAGCCATTCGTTCCACCGTGTCGCGATAGCCGGACCGTTCTTGGCCCAGTAAGCGAAATCAAGGGTGATTTGATCCTTGGCGTAAGCCGTCGGCAGGTTGGGGGCCAGCGTCGAATCCAGACGCTCCACACTGTCGAGGTTGACCGGCGCGTAGGCAGTCAGGTTGGAGAAGTCGGCCTGGCCTTTGGCGCTGCTCGCATTGGCGAGGAACTTCATCGCCGCGTCCTTGTTTTTCGAGCCTTTTGGAATGACCAGAATGTCGGCCATGACCAGGTTCTGTTTCCAGCTCACGCCGACCGGCGCGCCATCTTCCTGCAAGGCGTGCACCCGACCGTTCCAGAACTGGCCCATGCTCGCTTCGCCGGACGCCAGCAGTTGCTGCGACTGCGCGCCGCCGCCCCACCAGACGATGTCTTTCTTGATGGTGTCGAGTTTCTTGAAGGCGCGATCCAGATCCAGCGGGTAGAGCTTGTCAGCCGCAACGCCGTCGGCCAGCAGCGCCAGTTCGAGCACGCCGGGGCTTGGCCATTTGTACAGGGCGCGTTTGCCCGGGTAGGTCTTGGTGTCGAACAGCGCGCTCCAGTCCTGCGGCTTGTTGGCGCCGAGCTTGCCCTCGTTGTAGCCGAGGACGAAGGAGAAGAAGAACGAGCCGACGCCGTGATCGCTGACGAAGCGCGGGTCGATCCTGTCGCGCTGGATCACTTTGAAGTCGAGGGGTTCGAGCAGGCCTTCGGCAGCGGCGCGCAGGGCGAAATCGGCTTCGACATCGACCACGTCCCACTGCACGTTGCCGCTTTCGACCATGGCTTTGAGTTTGCCGTAGTCGGTGGGGCCGTCCTGGACGACGGTGATGCCGCTGGCCTTGCTGAACGGATCGGCCCAGGCCTGTTTCTGCGCATCCTGGGTGCTACCGCCCCAGCTGACAAAATTCACGCTTTCGGCAGCCATTGCAACCTGGCCGGTAACGCTGAGCAGTCCCGCGAAAAAGATCGCGGTTGCAGCTTTGTTCAACACCATGTTCACGCCCTCATTGTTGTGTTTTTGAGCGGGCCTTGCGTTGTTGCCCGCCTGTCGGGAGCAGTAGCTGGACGGTTTTTCAGGTCGTCCGGTCTATGGAATATCATATTATGGTATTCCAAACTTTGTGCAAGCACTTTGCCTTACCGGTTATCTGGCGGATCTGTTTTTTTGATGAGTTCAGGACAATGGATTTGAAATGCAAAACTCTTGTGGGAGCGAGCCTGCTCGCGAAGCGGTGGATCATTCAACATTCAAGTCGACTGACACATCGCTTTCGCGAGCAGGCTCGCTCCCACATGGGGTTTGTGCTGGGCTCGGGTTATTCGGTGAACGGAATGCTCTCAACCACCTCGAGGTCATACCCGGTCAACCCCGCGTACTTAAGCGGTGGGCCGAGGTGGCGCAGCTTGCCAACCCCAAGGTTCTGCAGAATCTGCGCCCCAGTCCCGACCTCGGAATAAATCCGCGATTGCGAGCGGCTGAACTGCCGTGGCGGCTGGGTCAGTTGCGGCACGCGCTCCAGCAACGCCTGCGATGATTCATGGTTGGCCAGCACCACCACAACCCCATGACCTTCCGCCGCGACCCGTTGCAGCGCCGCCCACAGGGTCCAGTTCGTCGGCCCGCTGTACTCGGCGCCGACCAGATCGCGCAGCGGATCGATCACATGCACGCGCACCAGCGTCGGCTCTTCGCGGCGCAGATCGCCCATGACCATTGCCATGTGCACGCCGCCTTCGATGCGATCTTCGAAGGTGATCAAACGGAACGTGCCATGCACCGTCGGCAGCTCACGTTCACCGATGCGTTCGATGGTGTGCTCTGTGCTCAGGCGATAGTGGATGAGGTCGGCAATGGTGCCAATCTTGATCCCGTGCTTGCGCGCGAACTGCTCCAGATCCGGGCGGCGCGCCATGGTGCCGTCGTCATTCATCACTTCGACGATCACCGAGGCCGGGGTGAAACCGGCCAGACGCGCCAGGTCGCAGCCGGCCTCGGTGTGCCCGGCGCGGGTCAGCACGCCACCTTCCTTGGCGCGCAACGGGAAGATGTGGCCGGGCTGCACCAGATCTTCGGCGCAGGCATCTGGCGCCACGGCGGCGGCAACAGTGCAGGCCCGATCTGCTGCGGAAATGCCGGTGGTCACGCCGACCGCCGCTTCGATCGACACGGTAAATGCAGTGCTGAACACGCTGCCGTTGGCGGGTACCATTTGCTCCAGGCCCAGACGCTGGCAATGTTCGTCGGTGAGGGTCAGGCAGATCAGCCCGCGTGCTTCGCGGGCCATGAAGCTGATAGCCTCCGGCGTGCAACGGTCGGCGGCCAGCAGCAGGTCGCCTTCGTTCTCGCGGTCTTCGTCATCGACCAGCAGGACCATTTTGCCGAGGCGATAATCTTCGATGATTTCTTCGATGCTGTTGAAGGCCATGCTGGACTCTCAGGGTTCGTTGGAAATATATTGGTATACCATAATACAAAATCAACAGAGAGGTCGCTATGAAGGCGTACTGGATTGCACATGTGGATATAGCCGATGCCGAGCACTACAGCCAATACACCCAGCGCACCCCGCAGGCGATTGCCGCATTCGGCGGCAAGTTTCTGGCCAGAGGCGGGCGCAGCGAGGCGCTGGAAGGGCGGCAGACGCCACAGCGCACGGTGATCATCGAGTTTGAAAACTACGAAACAGCCGTGGCGTGCTACCGCTCGGTGGCGTATCAGGAGGCGAAGAGTTATCGCGAAGAATGGGCGAGGGCGGAGATCATCATCGTTGAAGGCATCACCCCAATTTAAGCCACACTGATGATCGTTCCCACGCTCCGCGTGGGAATGCAGCCCGGGACGCTCTGCGTCCCATCCAGAGCCGAACGCGGAGCGTCCGTAGAGGCATTCCCACGCGGAGCGTGGGAATGATCAGGGGGAAGGTGATTTCTAGCGCATGAAGTGGATCTTGCCGCTGTCATCATTACCCATGTAAATCCCGTAAACCCCGGCCTGGCGCTCTTCGATATAGCGCTCGAGGATCTGCCGGATCGCCGGGTAGTAGATCTGCTCCCACGGAATCTCTTCAGGGGCGAAGAACTTGTAATCCATGGTCTCCGGCCCATACTGCCCGGTGATCTCCTGGGCGATGGCGCGGAAGATGATGTATACCTCGCTGATCTTCGGCACGCTGAAGATCGAATACGGCGAGACGATTTCCGCGCGCACGCCGCTTTCTTCCCAGACTTCACGCAGCGCCGCCTGCTCGGTGGTTTCACCGCTTTCCATGAAACCGGCCGGCAGCGTCCAGGTGCCCGGGCGCGGGGGGATCGCCCGTTGGCACAGGAGGTATTTGCCGTCCTGCTCAATGATGCAGCCGGCAATGATCTTCGGATTGACGTAGTGGATATAGCCGCAGCCGCGGCACATCAGGCGCTCGTGCGTATCGCCCGGCGGCGTCTGCTGACCGAGGTCAGGGCCACCGCATTTCGGGCAAAAGCTCGGGCTGAACATGTCATTGACCTATGCGGGGTTCTTTCAGCGCGATCGGCAGGGTGATCGCCGGGGTGCCTTTGACGGCGACTCCGGTCTCTTCCTGCTTGCGCTTGAGGTAATCGAGGGCCACGGCGGCGGCCGCGCGGACGTGATCGACACACGCCTGATGCGCCGCCAGCGGATCGCCGCTCTTGATCGCCTCGACCATTTTTTCCATCTCGTGATTGCTTGCGCCGCGTCGGTTTTCCTGGGAGACCGAGGTCGCGCGCAGATAGCTGATGCGCGCCTGCAACTGACGCAATTGCGTGGCGGCGACATGGTTGCCCGAGCCTTCGAGCAGCACGTCGTAGAAGCCCTGCACCGAGTCGATCACCTGTTGCAGCTCGCCGTCCTTCAACGACTTGCGGTTGTCATCGAGGGCTTTTTCCAGGGCTTTGATGTCCTTGGCTTTGGCGCGCAGGGTGAACAACTGCACGATCAGGCCTTCGAGCACACAACGCAGTTCGTAGATATCGACCGCGTCGTCGAGGGTGATGATGGCTACGCGCGGGCCTTTGGCGTCGGCGAATTCGACAAGACCTTCGGATTCAAGGTGACGCAAGGCTTCGCGCACCGAAGTGCGGCTGACACCGAGGCGATCGCAGAGGTCGCGTTCGACCAGGCGATCGCCTGGCATGAGCTGGAAATTCATGATCGCGCTACGCAGTTTGTCCAGCACGATTTCGCGCAGGGTAACGGGGTTGCGATTGACCTTGAAGCTGTCGTCGAGTGGCTGGCGTTTCATGGGGTCCGCTCTTGAGCTTGGCTGTCCATGCCAGACGGGCATCAAAACAGCCGAGGGTTAACTGGAGGCCTCGGCGTCGGCTTCGGCAAAGGCTTCACGGGCCAGCCGGAAACTGTCCACGGCCGCCGGAACGCCGCAATAAATGCCGACCTGAAGCAGAATTTCGCGTATTTGCTCACGACTCAGGCCGTTACGCAAGGCGCCACGCACATGCAGCTTGAGTTCATGCGGGCGGTTGAGCGCCGAGATCATTGCCAGGTTGATCATGCTGCGCTCCTTGAGCGACAGACCCTCACGCCCCCAGACATGGCCCCAGCAGTATTCAGTGACCATTTCCTGCAGCGGACGGGTGAAGTCGTCGGCGTTCTCGATCGAGCGCTGAACATAGGCTTCGCCCAATACCTGGGTGCGGATTTTCAGACCTTTTTCATACTTATCGTTACTCATTTCTTTCGCCTCACCTCAATCCTGTGGGAGCTGGCTTGCCAGCGATAGCGGTAGTTCAGTCAGCATTGATGTTGAATGTTCCGTCGCCATCGCTGGCAAGCCAGCTCCCACAGGGTTTTGTATTGTTCTCAAACAAGGGGCGGCAACGCACCGAGCTTGCCCTTGTGATAAATCATCGGTGTCACCGGTTGCTCGGGCAGGATCAGGTTCTTCACTGCGCCGACAATGATCGCGTGATCGCCGCCGTCGTATTCACGCCACAACTCGCACTCGATGATCGCCGTGGCCTTGGCCAGAATCGGGTTGCCCAGATCGCTCAAATGCCACTCGATGCCCTTGGCCTTTTCCTTGCCCTTGCCGGCGAACGCGTAGGCTTCGGCGGTCTGCTCGGCGGAGAGCAAATGGATGGCGAATTTCTTGCTGTCGCGCAGTACCGGGTAGGTGTCGGACGCGTAGTTGGGGCAGAACAGCACCAGCGCCGGGTCGATCGACAGCGCGCTGAACGCGCTGGCGGTGATACCGACGATGCCGCCGTCAGGGTCGAGGGTGGTGACCACCGTGACGCCGGACGGGAACGAGCTCATGACGTCTTTGTAAATGCCGGGTTCGATCATTTCGCAGGACTCCTAGCGCATCACAAACGGATCAGGCATTGGCGCCTGGGAGAGGTTGATCCACACCGTTTTCAGTTCGGTGTAGGCCAGCACCGAATCGATGCCGCTTTCGCGTCCATAGCCACTGTTCTTGAAGCCGCCGATCGGCGCCATCGCCGACACTGCGCGGTAAGTGTTGACCCAGATAATCCCCGAGCGCACATCGCGCGCCAGACGATGGGCGCGGCCGAGGTCGCGGGTCCAGATGCCGGCAGCGAGGCCGAACTGCGAGTCGTTGGCGATCGCCAGCGCTTCGGCTTCGTCTTTGAAACGAATCACCGAAGCCACCGGGCCGAAGACTTCTTCCTGCATGATCTTCATCGAATTGCGGTCGCATTCGAAGAGCGTCGGCTCGTAGAACCAGCCTTCGCCGAGATCCGCCGGACGCTTGCCGCCGGTGCGCAAACGCGCGCCTTCAGCGATCGCATCGGCGACCAGACCTTCGACCACCGCCAGTTGCTGCGCGGTGGCCATCGGGCCCATCTCGCTGTGGTCTTCCTGTGGGTTGCCGATGCGGATGCGCTGGGCGCGCTCGACCAGACGGTTGACGAATTCGTCGTAAATTTCGTCCTGCACCAGCAAGCGCGAACCGGACACGCAACTCTGCCCGGACGCTGCGTAGATGCCGGCAATCGCGCCGTTGATCGCGCTGTCGAGATCGGCGTCGGCGAAGATGATATTCGGCGACTTGCCGCCCAGCTCCAGCGACAGCTTGGCGAAATTCTCGGCGCTGCTGCGCACCACATGCCGTGCCGTGGCCGCGCCGCCGGTGAAGGCGATCTTGCGGATCAGCGGATGGCGGGTGAGGGCGGCGCCGGTGCTCGGGCCGTAACCGGTAACGACGTTGACCACGCCTGGCGGAATCCCGGCTTCGAGGGCCAGGCGCGCCAGCTCGAGAATGGTCGCCGAGGCGTGCTCGGACGGCTTGATCACAATCGTGTTGCCGGCGGCGAGGGCCGGGGCGAGTTTGATCGCGGTCAGGTACAGCGGGCTGTTCCATGGAATGATCGCGGCGACCACACCCATGGCTTCGTGCACGGTGTAGGCAAACAGGTCGGGCTTGTCCAGCGGCAGGGTGCCGCCTTCAAGCTTGTCAGCGAGGCCTGCGGTGTAGTGGAAGAACTCCGGCAGATAGCTGACCTGGCCACGGGTTTCGCGGATCAGCTTGCCGTTGTCACGGCTTTCCAGCTGCGCCAGGTGTTCCTTGTTTTCTGCGATCAGATCGCCGAGGCGACGCAGCAGTTTGCCGCGCGCAGTGGCGGTCAGGCCGCGCCACGCCAGGCTGTCAAAAGCAGTTTGCGCTGCTTGCACGGCGCGTTCGACGTCCGCTTCATCGGCGTCGGGCAGTTCCGCCCAGGCTTGCGCGGAGGCCGGGTTGAGGCTTTCGAAGGTCTTGCCGGAGAGGGCGTCGACCCAGTCTCCGCCGATGCACATCTGGAAGCGTGCGAGTGTCATGCAACGATCCCCTTTATATGGTTTTGTCGGGCGTGTGCGAATTGGAGAAATTCCAGCAGCATCTGGTTGACCAGACGCGGCGACTCTACCGGCATCATATGCCGTTGCTCGGGCAGCACGGCAACCTTCGCAGCGGGGATGCGTCGGGCCAGTTGCTCGGCCATTTCCGGTGTCGAGCCGGGGTCGAGTTCGCCAGTGGCGATCAGTGTCGGCGCCTGAATGCTGCTCAGGTCGTCGGCGCGGTACATGTCCTGGGTGGCGAACAATTCGTAGGTGGTCAGGTAACCCTGCGGATCGTTGTTGGCCAAGGTCTGGCGCAATGCGGCGATCTGCGCCGGGTTGGCCGCCTGATATTCACGGCTGAACCAGCGTGACAGGGCGGCTTCGGCGTTGGCGTCCGGGCCATGTTCGGCAGCCTGCGCAGTGCGGGCAATGACGCCGGCACGCTGTTCTTCGCTGCGGTTGAACACGCTGTTCAGCACCACCAGGCTTTGCAGGCGCTCCGGGTAGTGCAGGGCGAAGGCCCGCGCGACCAGACCGCCCATGGAGAAACCGATCACCGCTGCCTGGGGCAGATTGAGGTGATCGAGCAGCTCGAGCAACTGATCGGCGTAACCGAGCAGGTCGGTGCCGCTGGCCGGGCGGGGGCTGGCGCCGTGGCCGAGCATGTCGTAGGCGATCACCTGGTACTGGCTAGCGAGGCCGACAATCTGCCCGCCCCACATTTCTTTGTTCAGGCCCACGCCGTGGATCAAGACCACGGGCTGGCCTTGGCCGGTCGCCAGGTAACTGGTGCCAGCCGGGGTGAGTTCAGCGGTGAGCCGAATCATGGAGCGCTCCTGCAATGCCTTTTTTTTTGTGATTACTGGGCTTTTTCGACAGCCAGTTCTTCCAGATCGATGTAGCGGTTGCCGATGCGCGGGTGCAGGCGGCCACCGTCGGCGCAACCCAGCACGACGACGATTTCGTCGGCACGCGGCGCGTCTTCGATCTGCATTTCCAGGGTGATGTAGTGCGAACGCAGGCCTTCGTCGTCCTTGTGCATCATCGGGATCTGAATCGACGTGCCCGGGCCGCCGCGCTTGTTGGTAAAGCTCAGGTAACTCTTGGCTTTCACCGCTTCGCGATAGTGGTTGCCGAAGCGCAGGGTGTGGATCACGGCGGAGGCGTGTTCGATCTCGCCGTCAGCGCCGACCACGGCGGCTTTGCCGTAAGCCTCGATCTTCTCGGCGCCACCAATGATGCCCACCAGGCGCTCGACCATCATGGCGCCGAGGTCGGAGCAGTTGGCGCGGATCTGCGGCTTGAGGTCTTCGACAAAACCGTTGCCCACCCACGGGTTCTTCATCACCACGGCGAGGCCGACCATGGTCACCGGCTTGTCAGTAGCCTTGCCGCCTTCAATGAAGGTTTCTTCGACATAGCTGACGATCTTGCGAATTTCGAAACTCATGAGCTGCTCCGTTAGGGGATTGAGAGTGTCTATGCGTCTGATGGTATACCATAATACCGATCCTGCAAGTCCCCTCCGCAACAATTGCGTCATCCATCCTACGAATGGCTGCGCATTCACCCTTTGTCGCAAACCAACCATCACTACAAACCCTGTGGGAGCGAGCCTGCTCGCGAAAGCGGTGGGTCAGCCAATAAACAGGGTGACTGATACACCGCATTCGCGAGCAAGCTCGCTCCCACAGGGAAAATGATGGGTTACAGAGAGCCGCTTTCGGTTAACAAAAGATAACGCGGCGCCGATTGTCAGACATTTGCAAAGCCCGATAGGATGAGCCAGCTTCCGAAGGGGCTCTGGATTGCGGGTTTCAGGACTATGCTTCTGAAACGCCAGTAGCCGAGCACCCTTGCGGCGCCCTTGAAGGCCCGATGGCCCAACAATAATAAATAGGGGAAGGTCTATGAGTCGTTGCCGCCCGCCGGCGTTACGCAACACCGCGTTGCTGGCCACAGCACTCTCGCTGCTGGGCTTTGCCACGTTATCGGCACCTGTGATTGCCGCCGAGGCCCCGGCTGATGTGGTCTATGCCACAGAATCGGCCAAGGCCGCAAAAAGCCTGATTCTTGATGTCGTCCACGCTGGCGCGCGTCTGGTCGCGGTCGGCGATCGCGGGCACATCGTCTATTCCGATGACCAGGGCAAAACCTGGACCCAGGCCAAGGTGCCAACCCGGCAACTGCTCACCGCCGTGTATTTCGTCGATGACAAAAACGGCTGGGCCGTGGGCCACGACGCACAGATTCTCGCCAGTGCAGACGGCGGTCTGACCTGGACCAAGCAATTCGAAGATCTCGCACGCGAATCGCCGCTGCTCGACGTCTGGTTCAAGGACGCCAGCAGCGGCTTTGCCGTGGGCGCCTACGGCACGCTGCTGGAAACCACCGACGGCGGCAAAAACTGGGAAGACGTCAGCGATCGCCTCGACAACGAAGACCAGTTCCACCTCAACGCCATCGCCGCCGTGAAAGACGCCGGGCTGTTCATCGTCGGCGAGTCCGGCAGCATGTTCCGCTCTGCCGATGACGGCCAGACCTGGGAAAAGCTTGAAGGCCCGTACGAAGGTTCGCTGTTCGGCGTGATCGGCACGGCGCAGCCGCAGACCCTGCTGGCGTACGGCTTGCGCGGCAATCTTTATCGCTCCACTGATTTCGGCAGCACCTGGGAGCAGGTCGAACTCAAAGCTGCACGCGGTGCGCTGGAGTTTGGTCTGTCTGGCGGCACGCTGCTGGAAGACGGCTCGATCGTCATCGTCGGCAACGGCGGCTCGGTGATCAGCAGCAGCGACAATGGCGAGAGCTTCAGCGTGTTCAACCGCCCGGATCGCATTTCGCTGTCGTCAGTCACCGCCGCCGGCAACGGCAACCTGATTCTGACCGGGCAGGGTGGTTTGCACATCACCCTGCCAAACGGTGCCGAGACCAATAACAAGAAGGCGGGGCTATGACTTCCTTGATCACTCCTCAGCAAGACAAGGCGACGTTTCTTGAACGCTTGATCTTCAACAACCGTCCGGCCGTGATCCTGATCTGCCTGGTGGTGAGCATTTTCCTGTTCTGGCAGGCCACGCTGATCCGGCCGTCGACCAGTTTTGAAAAAATGATCCCGCTGCAGCATCCCTTCATCGAAAAGATGATGGAACACCGCAACGATCTGGCGAACCTCGGCAACACCGTGCGTATTTCGGTGGAAGCCACCGACGGCGATATCTTCTCCAAGGAGTACATGGAGACCCTGCGCCAGATCAACGACGAAGTGTTCTACATTTCCGGCGTCGATCGTTCCGGCCTCAAATCGCTGTGGAGCCCGAGCGTACGCTGGACCGAAGTGACCGAAGAGGGTTTCGCCGGCGGTGAAGTGATTCCGCAGAGCTACAACGGCTCTCAAGACAGTCTCGATCTGCTGCGCAACAACGTGCTCAAGTCCGGCCAGGTCGGGCGTCTGGTAGCCAACGATTTCAAGTCGAGCATCGTCGACATCCCGCTGCTGGAGGCCTACCCGGACCCGCAGGATCAGGGCAAGTTGCTGGCGCTGGACTATCGCCAGTTCTCCCATGAGCTGGAAGACAAGATCCGCAACAAGTTCGAAGCGCAGAACCCCAACATCAAGATCCACATCGTCGGTTTCGCCAAGAAGGTCGGCGACCTGATCGACGGTCTGGTGATGGTGGTGCTGTTCTTCGGTGTCGCCTTCGTCATCACCCTGATCCTGCTGCTGTGGTTCACCAACTGCCTGCGCAGCACCATCGCGGTGTTGAGCACGACGCTGGTGGCGGTGGTCTGGCAACTCGGGTTGATGCACTTCTTCGGCTTCGGGCTCGACCCGTATTCGATGCTGGTGCCGTTCCTGATTTTCGCCATCGGCATTTCCCACGGCGTGCAGAAAATCAACGGTATCGCCCTGCAATCCAGCGAGGCCGATAACGCCCTGACCGCTGCGCGGCGCACCTTCCGCCAGTTGTTCCTGCCGGGGATGATCGCGATTCTGGCCGATGCGGTGGGCTTCATCACACTGCTGATCATCGACATCGGCGTGATCCGTGAACTGGCGATCGGCGCGTCCATCGGCGTTGCGGTGATCGTGTTCACCAACCTGATCCTGCTGCCGGTGGCGATTTCCTATGTCGGCATCAGCAAGCGCGCGATTGCCAAGAGCAAGAAGGACGCCAACCGCGAGCATCCGTTCTGGCGCCTGCTGTCGAACTTCGCCAGCCCGAAAGTTGCGCCGATTTCGGTAGCGCTGGCGCTGATCGCCTTCGGTGGTGGCCTCTGGTACAGCCAGAACCTGAAGATCGGCGACCTCGACCAGGGCGCGCCGGAACTGCGTCCGGACTCGCGTTACAACAAGGACAACAACTTCATCATCAGCAACTACTCGACCAGCTCCGACGTGCTGGTGGTGATGGTCAAGACCAAGGCTGAAGGCTGCTCGCGCTACGAAGCCATGGCGCCGATCGATCAGCTGATGTGGAAGATGCAGAATACCGAGGGCGTGCAGTCGGCGATCTCGCTGGTGACCGTGTCCAAGCAGATGATCAAGGGCATGAACGAGGGCAACCTGAAATGGGAAACCCTGTCGCGCAACCCGGACGTACTGAACAACTCGATCGCCCGCGCCGATGGCCTGTACAACAACAGCTGCTCGCTGGCGCCAGTGCTGGTTTTCCTCAACGACCACAAGGCCGAAACCCTCGATCGTGCGGTCAACGCGGTGCAGGAGTTTGCCAAGGAAAACAACAAGGATGGCCTGGAATTCATTCTCGCTGCCGGTAACGCCGGGATCGAAGCAGCCACCAACGAAGTCATCAAACAGGCTGAGCTGACCATCCTGATCCTGGTGTACATCTGCGTGGCGGTGATGTGCATGATCACCTTCCGCTCATGGGCAGCGACCCTGTGCATCGTCCTACCGCTGGTGCTGACCTCGGTGCTCGGCAACGCGCTGATGGCGTTCATGGGTATCGGCGTGAAAGTCGCGACGCTGCCGGTGGTGGCGTTGGGCGTGGGGATCGGCGTGGACTACGGCATCTACATCTACAGCCGCCTGGAAAGTTTCCTGCGTGCCGGGCTGCCGTTGCAGGAAGCCTATTACCAGACCCTGAAGTCCACCGGTAAAGCGGTGCTGTTCACCGGCCTGTGCCTGGCGATCGGCGTGTGCACCTGGATCTTCTCGGCGATCAAGTTCCAGGCCGACATGGGCCTGATGCTGACCTTCATGCTGCTGTGGAACATGTTCGGCGCGCTGTGGCTGCTGCCAGCGCTGGCGAAGTTCCTGATCAAGCCTGAGAAGCTGGCGGGGCAGAAGGGCAATTCGCTGTTTGCCCACTGATCTGAAAGGCTGAAACGACAAAGCCGCAACCTTTGGGGGTTGCGGCTTTTTCATTTTTGAACCAGGTGCCGATTCCCTGTGGGAGCGAGCCTGCTCGCGAAGGCAGAGTGTCAGACAGCACAAATGTCACAGGCAGACCGCTTTCGCGAGCAGGCTCGCTCCCACAGGCCGATCTTCAGCGCTAAGTGAGTTCAGCTCCAAGCACCACACTCAACGCACTACGCGCATCATCCAACTGCACCAGCGTCGCATGCCGGGCACCCAGAGCATCGCGGTTCTCGATCGCGGTCAGGATCGCCTTGTGTCTTGGCAACGCCAGTTCATGCAGATTCGGCCGCTGATTGGAATGCTTCAACGCCTCGGCAATTGCTACCGCCAACATGTTGCACAGGTTCGCCAGCAGGTCATTGTGCGTGGCATCGGCGATGCGGCTGTGGAAGTCCAGGTCCGGCTGCAACAGCGCTTCCGGAGTCGGCGCGGCTTCCATGCGTTGGTAGGCTTCGTTGATCGCGGCGATGTCGGCATCGGTTGCATGCTGGGCGGCGAGGGCGGCCGCTGCCGGTTCGATGATGCTGCGCACACTGGTCAGCACGTTGAAGAATTCATTCTGCGGGCTGCTTTGCATCAGCCAGTGCAGCACGTCCGGGTCGAGCATGTGCCATTCGCGGCGGGCCTTGACCACTGTGCCGACGCGCGGTTTGGAATACACCAGCCCCTTGGCCACCAGCACTCGGGTGGCCTCGCGCAACACCGGCCGACTGACCGCGTACTCTTCGCAAAGCAGGGCTTCGGCGGGCAGTTTGTCGTCGGGCAAAAAGCGTCCGGAGACGATCTGCATGCCCAATTCCTGGACGATGCGCGAGTGCATGCTTTTACGGTCGGAAGGTTTGCGGTAATCCATGGGGAGTGGCGCGATCCTGAGCGATGGAGATGCCGCGCATCATAGCAGGCACGGCACAATCTTGAGGTAGGCAATGATCGTTCCCACGCTCTGCGTGGGAATGCCTCAAGGGACGCTCCGCGTTCCAGCTCTGAAAGGGACGCGGAGCGTCCCAGGCTGCATTCCCACGCGGAGCGTGGGAACGATCAGTGGGGTGTCAATGAGAGTGGCGCGGAACCTCGGCACCTCGGCAGCCCACCAGGAAGTCAAAGTCGCAACCCTGATCCGCCTGCAGCACGTGATCGATGTACAGCTGACGATAACCGCCCACCAGCAACTGCTGCGGTGCTTGCAGGTCGGCCATGCGTGCGGCCAGTTCAGCATCCGGAATGTCCAGATGCAGACGGCCGCTGGCGCAATCGAGCTCGATCCAGTCGCCTTCCTTAACTGCCGCCAAAGGCCCGCCGGCTGCGGCTTCCGGGGCGACGTGCAAAACCACCGTGCCGTACGCGGTGCCGCTCATGCGTGCATCGGAAATGCGCACCATGTCGGTCACGCCTTCTGCCAACAGCTTGGCCGGCAGGCCCATGTTGCCGACTTCAGCCATGCCCGGATAACCCTTCGGCCCGCAGTTTTTCATCACCAGAATCGAATCTTTATCGACGTCCAGCTCCGGATCGTTGATCCGCGCCTTGTACATGTCGAAGTTCTCGAACACCACCGCACGCCCGCGATGCTGCATCAGTTCAGCGCTAGCGGCGGACGGCTTGAGCACCGCGCCCAGCGGCGCCAGATTGCCGCGCAACACGCAGATGCCACCGTCAGCGCGAATCGGATTGTCGAGGGTGCGGATCACTTGGTCTTCGCCGTAGATCGGCGCGTCCTTGGTGTTCTCGCCGATGGACTTGCCATTGACGGTCAGTGCGTTCGGGTTGGGGATCAGATTGGCTTCGCCGAGGCGACGCAGCACCGCTGGCAAACCACCGGCGTAGTAGAACTCTTCCATCAGGAAACGCCCGGACGGTTGCAGGTCGACGATGGTCGGCATGCCGCGACCGATGCGGGTCCAGTCGTCCAGGTCGAGCTCGACGCCGATGCGCCCGGCGATGGCTTTCAAGTGGATCACGGCGTTGGTCGAACCGCCGATGGCAGCGTTGACACGAATAGCGTTCTCGAAGGCTTCCTTGGTGAGGATCTTCGACAGTTTCAAATCTTCGCGAACCATCTCCACCGCACGCATGCCGGACATGTGCGCCAGCACATAACGGCGTGCATCCACAGCCGGAATCGCGGCGTTGTGCGGCAGCGAAGTGCCCAGCGCTTCCGCCATGCAGGCCATGGTCGACGCGGTGCCCATGGTGTTGCAGGTGCCCGCCGAACGCGACATGCCGCCCTCGGCTGCGAGGAAGTCGTCGATGGTGATGGTGCCGGCCTTGACCTGTTCGCTGAGCTGCCAGACCACGGTGCCGGAACCGATGTCCTTGCCTTTGTGCTTGCCGTTGAGCATCGGCCCGCCGGTGACGACGATGGCCGGCACGTCGCAACTGGCCGCGCCCATCAGCAGTGCTGGAGTGGTTTTGTCGCAACCGGTGAGCAGCACTACGCCGTCGATCGGGTTGCCGCGAATCGCTTCTTCAACGTCCATGCTCGCCAGGTTGCGGGTGAGCATGGCCGTCGGGCGCAGGTTCGATTCGCCATTGGAGAACACCGGGAATTCCACCGGAAAACCACCGGCCTCGATCACCCCGCGTTTGACGTGCTCCGCGATCTGGCGGAAGTGCGCGTTGCACGGTGTCAGTTCCGACCAGGTATTGCAGATGCCGATGATCGGCTTGCCGTGGAACTGATGGTCGGCGATGCCCTGATTCTTCATCCAGCTGCGGTACATGAAGCCGTTCTTGTCGGCCGTGCCAAACCATTGGGCGGAGCGCAGGGTGGGTTTCTTATCAGACATGATCGATTCTCTTATTGTAAGACTATTGTTTGCGAGCTAACGCTTAATCTAAGCTCAAAATCCGCGCTTTGGAAGAGTTGTTGGGTAATTAGTATTACTATATAGTCGTTTTCGACGGAGGGATGGCCCTGGCTGTTTTGGCGAGAGGCGTCCCCCGAGGTTCTATAAAAACAACAATCGGAGACCGATCTCATGAGCCAGGAATTGCGGCTTGTCCGGCGCATCACACTGAAACTGATTCCCTTCCTGATCCTGCTGTACCTGATCGCCTATGTGGATCGCTCCGCCGTCGGCTTTGCCAAGCTGCACATGGGCGCCGACATCGGCATCGGCGACGCCGCCTATGGCCTCGGTGCCGGGCTGTTTTTCATCGGCTACTTTCTTCTAGAGATTCCCAGCAACCTGATGCTCGAACGCTTCGGCGCGCGGCGCTGGTTCGCGCGGATCATGATCACCTGGGGCGCGATCACCATCGGCATGGCCTTCGTGCAAGGGCCGCACAGCTTCTATGTGATGCGGTTTTTGCTCGGCGCGGCCGAGGCGGGCTTCTTCCCCGGCGTGCTGTACTACATCACCCAATGGTTCCCGGTGCGCCATCGCGGCAAGATCCTCGGCCTGTTCATCCTCTCGCAACCCATCGCGATGATGATCACAGGTCCCGTGTCCGGTGGCTTGCTGGGCATGGACGGCATCCTCGGCCTGCATGGCTGGCAGTGGCTGTTCATTGTCATCGGCACCCCGGCGATCCTGCTGACCTGGCCGGTCCTGCGCTGGCTGCCGGACGGCCCGCAGCAAGTGAAGTGGATGGATCAGGCGGAAAAAGACTGGCTGACCGGCGAACTGAAAAAGGACTTGCAGGAGTATGGCCAGACCCGTCACGGCAATCCGCTGCATGCGCTGAAAGACAAACGCGTGTTGCTGCTGGCGCTGTTCTATCTGCCGGTGACCCTGAGCATTTATGGCCTCGGCCTGTGGCTGCCAACGTTGATCAAACAGTTCGGCGGCAGCGATCTGGTCACCGGTTTCGTCTCTTCGGTGCCATACATTTTCGGGATCATCGGCCTGCTGATTATTCCGCGTAGCTCCGACCGTTTGAACGATCGCTACGGCCACTTGGCGGTGCTCTATGTACTCGGTGCGCTGGGCCTGTTCCTCAGTGCCTGGCTGTCGCTGCCGGTAGCGCAACTGGCGGCGCTGTGTCTGGTGGCGTTTGCGTTGTTCTCGTGCACGGCGGTGTTCTGGACTTTGCCAGGACGCTTCTTTGCTGGCGCGAGTGCGGCGGCGGGGATTGCCTTGATCAACTCGGTCGGCAACCTCGGCGGTTACATCGGGCCGTTCGTGATCGGCGCATTGAAGGAATACACCGGCAATCTGGCTTCGGGGTTGTACTTCCTCTCGGGCGTGATGGTGTTCGGGCTGATTCTGACCGGCATCGTCTACCGCGTGCTGGAGCGCAAGCATGTGCTGCCCGTCGACCAGTTCGCCGCCAGCGCCCGTGGCGCGACCCGAACCTGACACCTATGGATCAATTACCACCCCTGTGGGAGCTGGCTTGCCAGCGATGACGGCGGCACATCCAACATTGATGTGTCAGACAGGTTGCTATCGCTGGCAAGCCAGCTCCCACAGGGTTTTGCGGTGTTTCGGAATTTTGGATAAAGGAGAGGACATATGCATCTGGTTCAATTCGAATTACCCAACGGCGAGCGCCGGGTCGGCGTGGTCGACAACGGTCAGGTCCGCGAAGTCGAGGACGCCCGCAGTGTCCGTGATCTGGCCCTGGCTGCAATCGAAGCCGGCAGCTCCCTTGAGCAGCAAGTACAAAGCCTCGGCCTCGGCGCCAGCCACGACTACGCGCAATTGCTCAAAGACCTGCGCATCCTGCCGCCACTGGATCACCCGGACCCGGCTCACATGCTGGTCAGCGGTACTGGTCTGACCCATCTGGGCAGCGCTTCGGCGCGGGACAAGATGCACCAGCAGGCCGGCGATGAAGCGGCGATGACCGACACCATGCGCATTTTCAAATGGGGCGTGGAGGGCGGTAAACCAGTGGCGGGGCAGGCCGGCGTGCAACCAGAGTGGTTCTACAAGGGCGACGGCAGCATTGTCGTGCGTCCGGGGCAGGCGTTCCCGCTGCCGCCGTTCGCCGAAGACGCTGGCGAAGAGCCGGAGATGGCCGGCCTGTACGTCATCGGCAACGATGGCAAGCCGTATCGCCTCGGTTTCGCCGTCGGTAACGAGTTCTCCGACCACGTCATGGAACGCAAGAATTACCTGTACCTGGCGCACTCGAAATTGCGCAGTTGCAGTTATGGCCCGGAACTTCGTACCGGTGAATTGCCTCAACACCTTGCCGGCACCAGCCGAATCCTGCGTGACGGCGAAGTGCTCTGGCAGAACGAGTTCCTCAGTGGCGAGGCCAACATGTGCCACAGCCTGGCGAACCTCGAGTACCACCACTTCAAATACAGTCAGTTCCTGCGTCCGGGCGACGTGCATATTCACTTTTTCGGCACTGCGACCCTGTCGTTTGCCGACGGCATCCGCACCCAGTCGGGCGACACGTTCGAGATTAGCCAGGCCGACTTCGGCGCTGCGCTGGTCAACGGTATCGCACCGGTCAAAGCGGCTTTTGAACCGGACAGCATCGGCACCCTTTAAGGAGATCCCATGACTCAGATTCTCGGTCACAACTACATCGGCGGTCAGCGCAGCGCCGCCGGCAGCGTCAAACTGCACTCGGTCGACGCCAGCACTGGCGAGGTCCTGCCGCACGATTTCATTCAGGCCACGGCCGAAGAAGTCGACGCCGCCGCCAAAGCCGCCGCTGCGGCTTACCCTACCTATCGCAGCCTCAGCGCCGAACGTCGCGCGCAGTTCCTCGACGCAGTCGCCGATGAACTCGATGCGCTTGGCGACGACTTCGTTGCCGTGGTCTGCCGCGAAACCGCGCTGCCGGCCGGACGCATTCAGGGCGAGCGCGGTCGCACCAGCGGGCAGATGCGTCTGTTCGCCAAAGTCCTGCGTCGCGGTGATTTCTACGGCGCACGGATCGATCAGGCATTGCCGGATCGCCAGCCGCTGCCACGTCCGGATCTGCGTCAGTACCGCATCGGCCTCGGCCCGGTCGCGGTATTCGGCGCGAGCAACTTCCCGCTGGCGTTCTCCACTGCCGGTGGCGATACCGCAGCAGCGCTGGCCGCCGGTTGCCCGGTGGTGTTCAAGGCCCACAGCGGCCACATGGCCACCGCTGAACTGGTCGCCGACGCGATCATTCGTGCCGCAGAAAAAACCGGTATGCCCGCCGGCGTGTTCAACATGATCTACGGTGGCGGCGTCGGTGAATGGCTGGTCAAGCATCCGGCGATTCAGGCCGTTGGTTTCACCGGCTCGCTGAAAGGCGGTCGCGCCCTGTGCGACATGGCAGCCGCACGTCCGCAACCGATCCCGGTGTTCGCAGAGATGTCGAGCATCAACCCGGTGATCGTGCTGCCGCAGGCACTGGCCACGCGTTCGGAAACCGTTGCGCGTGACCTCACCGCTTCGGTGGTTCAGGGTTGCGGTCAGTTCTGCACCAACCCGGGTCTGGTCATCGGTATTCGCTCGCCGCAGTTCAGCGCGTTTGTCCAGCAAGTCGCCGCTGCAATCTGTGATCAACCGGCGCAAACCATGCTCAACGCCGGCACCCTCGGCAGCTATGGCAAAGGCCTGGAAAAACTCCTGGCGCACAGCGGCATTGAGCATCTGGCCGGTAATCCGCAGCAGGGCAATCAGGCGCAGCCGCAGTTGTTCAAGGCCGATGTCAGCCTGTTGATCAACGGTGACGAAGTGCTGCAGGAAGAAGTGTTCGGCCCGACCACGGTGATCGTCGAAGTGGCCGATCAGGCACAACTGAGCGCGGCGCTGCACGGCCTGCACGGTCAATTGACCGCGACGATCATTGGTGAGCCGTCGGACTTCGAGCAATTCGCCGAGCTGACGCCGCTGCTGGAACAGAAAGTCGGGCGCATCCTGCTCAATGGTTATCCGACCGGTGTCGAAGTGTGCGATTCGATGGTGCATGGCGGGCCATACCCGGCGACGTCCGATGCGCGCGGTACGTCGGTCGGCACGCTGGCGATCGATCGCTTTTTGCGCCCGGTGTGCTTCCAGAACTACCCGGACAGCTTGCTGCCCGAGCCACTGAAAAACGCCAACCCACTTCGGATTCAGCGTTTGGTGGATGGCAAGCCATCGCGTGAGGCGATCTAAAGCCAAGCCGATGTCCCCTGTGGGAGCGAGCCTGCTCGCGAACGCGGAATATCAGCCAGTTGATCGTTCCCACGCTCCGCGTGGGAATGCAGCCCGGGACGCTCTGCGTCCCATTGGAACGCGGAGCGTCCCTAGAGGCATTCCCACGCAGAGCGTGGGAACGATCAGCTGGCACACCGCCTTCAAGAGCAGGCTCGCTCCCACAGAGGTTCCAGCAGGGGCCTCTGGATCACATTGGGCTATCATTGGCCCTTTCCCCCTAGAAAGACTGTTTGCCATGACTGCCCAAACCCTTCTCAACGCCCTCGAACACTGCGGTATGGTCGAAATCGATGGCCTGCACGCCTTCGAATTCGCCCTCGACGAGGACGATAACCTGCACATCGAATGCATCGATGGCCGTGAAGCCAAACACTGGGAATTCACCCCGGCGCAGGTCGCGGCGGCGACGTTCGATGAGACGCTGCAGAGCTGGCTGATCGTCGGTTACGCCAGCGACACCAAGACCACGGGCGAGCATCGTCTGGTGTGCCTCGGCGACGTAGTCAGCAGCAGCGACGATGAGGATGACAATAATGAAGATGCGTAACTTCTGGCCTTTGCTGATGGCCGGCAGCGTCGGCGCGATGGGGCTTTCCAGCGCCTCTGCCGAAACCCTGCAATTGCTGGTCGGCTCATACACCGCCGGTTCCAGCCAGGGCATCTACCGCATGCAGTTCGACAGCGCCACCGGCCAGATCGACGCCAAGCCACTGCAAGTGGTCAAGACCGAAAACCCTTCGTGGCTGACCCTCTCGAAAGACCAGAAACGCCTGTTCGTGGTCAACGAAAACGGCCCGGGCCAGACTGACCCGGTCGGCCGCGTCAGCAGCTTCGCCATCGACCCGAAGACCCACGCGCTGAGCCTGATCAATCAGGTGCAGAGCCTGGGCAACGAGCCGACCCATTCCAGCCTCAGCGCTGATGCCAAACACCTGTTCGTCAGCAACTATTCGGTGATGGAAGACCCGGGCGGCACCCTGGCGGTATTGCCGGTCGATGCCGACGGCCAGCTGAAACCGGTGGTGCAGATGAGCGGCCACCCGGCCAGCCGGGTCAATCCTGAGCGTCAGGCTTCCAATCATGTGCACTCGACGGTGTCTTCGCCGGACGGGCGCTATGTGTTCTCCAATGATTTGGGCGCGGACAAGGTTTTCATCTATCAGTACGACCCGAAGGCCAACCCGCACTTGCCGCTAACCCCGGCGAAAACCGCCTCGGTAGCCTTGCCGGCCGGTAGTGGCCCGCGTCATCTGCTGTTCAGCGCTGATGGCAAACACGCCTGGCTGACCATGGAGATGAGTGCACAGGTTGCGGTGTTCGACTACAAGGACGGCGTGCTGACCCAGACGCAACTGGTCGATCTCGCGGCGGGCCAGCCAACCTCGGACAAGGCCGGCGCGGCGCTGCATGCTTCGGCTGACGGCAAGTTTCTCTACGTGAGCAATCGCGGCACGGCCAATCAGCTCGTAGTGTTCGGCATTGATCCTGCGACCGGTCAGCTCAAAGAGCTGCAAAAGCGCTCGGTCGAAGGTGATCACCCGCGCGAGTTTGCCCTTGATCCGAGCGGTAAATTCGTCTTGATTGCCAACCAGAAGAGCAACCAGATTGTCGTCGTCGAACGCGATGCCAAGACCGGTCTGCTGGGCAAAACCGTGCAAAAACTGCCGATGGACGCGCCAAGCGATCTGAAGTTTGTAGTGCGACAATAAGCCACAGGCCCCGGTCTATGGGGCCTGCGTCGTTGTATTAATTGCACTGATATCGGCTAATGCTACAAAAGATTTCAAGCGAGTAACCCTCGAGCGTTACGTTTGTTTCACAGCCCGACCGGGCAAACCAAGGAAACGAACACGAGGGTTACCGCCATGAATTTCAATCTCTTCTCCGTCATCGCCGCTTCCGCCATTTCTGCCACCGTGGTATTGCCAGCCGGTGCCAACGTCGAAATCGCCAGCAAAAAATCCCACACCCAGAGCTACACCCAGAAATACCTGCAACAAAGCGCCAACTTCTACGCCGCACTGGATCACAAAACCCAAGCCTGAAATTGCCATCTCCTTGTTGGAGCTGCCGAAGGCTGCGATCTTTTGATTTTGCTTTGCAGCCCGTGACGCTCCGCGTCACTGGACGCGGAGCGTCCCTAGAGGCATTCCCACGCAGAGCATGGGAACGATCAAGATCGCAGCCTTCGGCAGCTCCTACGCGCGCGCGTAACCTGATCGTTCCCACGCTCTGCGTGGGAACGCAGCCCGGGACGCTCTGCGTCCCATTGGAACGCGGAGCGTCCCTTGAGGCATTCCCACGCGGAGCGTGGGAACGATCAATCAGAAGATCGCAGGCTTCGGCAGCTCCTACGCGCGTACGCGTTCCCCACTCATAGGTTTTCTCTCGCGGGCAAATAGAGCCGCTAAATAATCAACGAAGCTGATATTCACCATTGCAAACCCTGAGTGGTTGCTTCGGCTTTTTTGATTGATTCTGTGGCCATCGAAACCTTTGCCCACGGAGAACACCATGGCCAGCGCAATCCTCACTTCCGCCAAACGCGGCGCCTACCTGGCCATCGGTCTGTACCTGGCCGTGGTGCTGTTTGTCAGCATCGGCGCGCAGATGGAACACAGCTTCGACGCCCCGATCGACGTCGCCCATCCCGGCATCCAGTTCGAACTGCGCTCGCAAAGCGCAATGGTCGACAGGGCCGAACTCGCAGGAGTCGGCGGCGCATGAAAGGCTACAGACTCTGGGTCATCGCCAGCCTCGCGCTGATGACCAACGGCGCCTCACTGTTGGGATTTGGCCAGGGCTCGGTGGGCGGCTTGGCTCGGGCCATAGAGGCCAACCACAACATCGCGCACAACATTGAACGAGCCAACACGCTGGGCCTGATGGCCGGCAATCCACCGGTCAAGGTCGCGGTGGATTTCCTCGGACCGTTCGAAGTGGATTGCATGGCGCTGGGCATGTGCCAAGCACTGGCCTAATGATCGTTCCCACGCTCTGCGTGGGAATGCCTCAAGGGACGCTCCGCGTTCCAATGGGACGCAGAGCGTCCCCGGCTGCATTCCCACGCGGAGCGTGGGAACGATCAAGAGGGAGAGAGGGTTACTTCTTCATTATGGAGGTGAACAGGTCGGATTCGAGGAAACGCTGCAACCACACCTGCAAGCGAACATAAGGTGTCTGCGCGAACCACTCGCGATCAACGTGAGCGAACTGTCGGACGAAGGGCAGCAGGGCGATGTCGGCGAGGCTCGGATGCTCGGCGAGCAAATAGGCCCGGCCTTCGAGCAGCTCATCCAGTTTCTGCAGAAACAACGCACCTTCAGCCCGATAAGCTTCCATCGGCTGCTCGGGGTAGCGCTCGGCGTACTTGTAGCGATTCAATGCCGATTTGAAAATCTGATCATTACCCTCAATCAGTTTTTCCATCCACAGCGCTGCGAACGAGTCGCCGGCCAGCAACCAATCATCCGGATCATTCTGCGCCAACGCCCAGCGCATGATCTGCAGACTTTCATCAATCACCACGCCATCGGCATTCAGCACCGGCACGGTGCCCTTGGGCGAGAGCGCGAGCATTTCCGCCGGCTTGTTCTTGAGGCTGACCTCAACGATCTCCACCGGCACGCCCGCATAACGCAGCGCCATTCGCGCACGCATCGCGTAAGGGCAGCGGCGGAAGGAAAACAGCGTGTTCATTTCACCTCCAGCGTGCTCAAACCATTGCCCTGGCGCCGCACCTGAATCTGCACCGGGATGCGTTCGTGCATTTCCTGCACATGGGAAATCACCGCCACCTTGCGTCCCTGTGCCTGCAAGCCATCGAGCGCGTCCATGGCCAGTTGCAAGGATTCCGGATCTAGGCTGCCAAAGCCTTCATCGATAAACAGCGATTCGATTTTCAGCGTGCTCGACGCCATCGAGGCCAGACCCAGCGCAAGGGCGAGTGATACGAGGAACGTCTCGCCGCCCGACAACGAATGCACCGAGCGCAGTTCGTCGCCCATTTCCGTGTCCATCACCAGCAGGCCGAGCATGCTGCCGCCACGTTTGAGGCGATAGCGTTTGACCAGTTGGCGCAGCTGCGCGTTGGCGTGATGCACCAGCAGGTCGAGGTTGTAGGCCTGGGCGATCTTGCGGAAGGTGTCGCCGGTGGCCGAGCCGATCAAGGCACTGAGCCGCGCCCAGCGCTGGTACTCGGCATAGGCGTCGGCGATCTGCTGGACCAGCGCCTGATTGACGTTCTGCCGGCGCTGGTCTTCAACCTGTTCGGCGCGCAGTTCGGCGCACTGCTGCTCGCTGACGGCGAACTGGTTTTGCATCTCGGCGAGAGCGCTGTCGAGTTGTTCGGCGTCAAGATTGCCGTCCTGCCGGGCCTGGTGATCAAGCAGACGCTGATCGCGCTCCTGCAACAGGACTTGTGCCTGTTCGATGGCTTTTTCGTTGTGCTGAAGGGTCTGGCGCAGCGTGGCGACTTGCGCGTCGTCGAAGCGCAGCAAGTCTTCGAGGCCGCCGTCATCCAGTTCCGGATGGCTGGCGCGCCAATCGGCGATCTTGCCGGCGAGTGCCTGGTCTTCGGCTTGCAGTGCTTGCAGGCGTTCCTGTTGGGCCTTCAGCTCAGCGGCGATCAGCACCAGCTGCGTGCGCACGCTTTGCAGCTCCTCAGCGGTACGGGTTTCGGCGCTACGCGCCTGTTCCACCGCGTGTTCCAGTTGCTGCTGCCAATGCTCGGCGCTGCTGTGCTCGCCAAGTAACTGCGCGAGTTTTTCCTGACAGCTTTGCTGCTGCTCGGTCAACGCCGTGAATTGCTGTTCGGCACTGTGCAGTTGCTGAGTGCGCAGCTGCTGGCGATCCTGTTCTTTCTCCAGCGTTTGCTGGCGTTGCTGCTGTTCGCTCAGCTCTTCCTTTTGCTGTTCGAGCTGGGTCAAACGCTCGGCGATCTGCCGGTCCAGCTGCATGAACGTTGCCGCCGGCTCCAGGCGCAAGGCTTCAAGCGTGTCAGCGGGCAGCAGCGGGCCGAACGCGCTGAGTTCTTCTTCAAGGCGCTGACGGTCGCTGTTGAGTTCATGCTGCTGATGGCTCAGCTGTTGCGCCGCTTGCTGATGCGCCGCTTCAGCCTGACGCAATTGCTGCGACAAGCGCGCCGCGTCCTGTTGCAAGGTGAGCAGGGCGCTCTGGCGTTGTTCGTCCTGAGTGATGCTCTGGTTCAATTGCTCGGTCTGGCGGCTGAGCCAGGCGTCGCGTTTGTCGGCGTCCTGATTGAACAGTTGCGCGGCCAGCGGATGCGCGTCGAGGCTCGGGGCCAGGGCTTGTTGCTGCGCCGCGAGTTGTTCCTGTTGCTGCAGCAGCTCTTTCTGTTGTGCGATCACGCCACCGACTTCGCCGCGCAGTTCGATCAGTTTTTCCTTGAGCTGATCGACCACTTGCTGGGCGTTGGCCTGCTCGTTTTCATCGTGACGGCCAAGGCTTTGCAGCAGTGCTTCGGGCTGGTGATAGGGATGCTCGTTGCTGCCGCAGACCGGGCAGGGCTGATCGTCCTGCAACTGCGCACGCAACTCTTCGACACTAGCGCTGCGCGCCAGCCGCTGACGTTCAAGCAGTTCGCGAGTGACGCTGAGGGTCTGCTCGGCGACGGTCAGTTCGGCCTTGGTTTTCACCCCGTCTTGGGTCAGGCGTTCGCGTTGCTGCTGCGCGTCGAGCTGACGTTGTTGCAACTCGGCGCTGCGCTTGTCGAGATCCTGTTGAGACGCCCACAGGCGCGACAGGTCTTCGATCGCGCGCAGCTGTTTGCGGTTGTCCTGCAGCAAGGTGCCGAGCAGTCCGATCTGTTCGGCGACTGCGTCCGGCTCTGCGCCAGCTTCTTTGAACAGCACTTCCAGTTGCTGTTTGTGCGAGGCCAGTTGCTCAGCACTGTGCGCGGCGTTCTGTTCGAGGGACGCCAGTTCGCTCTGGCCCTTGTTCAAGCGGTTGCCGATCAGCATCAGTTGTTGCAGACGATCGCGATAGGCGCTCCAGGCATCGCTCAACGGCGCCAGATGGGCACTCTGCTCAAGCTCGCTGGCGATGCGTTGCAAGCGCGCGGCGACTTCAGCCTGTTTTTCTTGCAAAGCCTGAATCGTGCTCTGGCCATTCTTGAACGCTTGCTCGGCCGCTTGCCGGGCTTCGGCGCTGCTGGCGGTGTCCTTGATCAGGCGGGCGAGGGTGCTTTGCTCTTCAAACGCCTGGCGCAGCAACGGCGCGTTTTCGCTCTGGCGCTGTTGCGCTTCGCTCAGGGCGACTTTCGCTGCGTCGAGGTTCTGTTCCAGCTGCGTCTGGCGTTCCCCGAGTGCCGCGTGTTGTTGGGTGTGCGCGGCAATCTGCGCCGCCAGTGGTGTCAGCAGCGCATCGATCTCAGCCTTGCGCGCGAACTGATGACGCTGCGGGCCAAGCTGTTCCAGACGCGTCAGTTTTACCCGCTCGCCGGCCAGTGCCTGCCATTGCTGTTGCGCGGTTTGCAGTTGTTCGCTGGCCGCTTGCTGCGCTTCCTGCAACAGACGCAAATCCTTCAGCCAGGCATGCTGTTGCTCAAGCTGTTTGAGCTGCGCCTGTTGCGCCTTCATCTGTTGCTGCGCAGTGTTGAAACGCTCGTCGAGTTCGGCGCGCGCTTCCGGCGCCAAAGGCGTCACACCGGTGGCCTGATCCTGCAACTGCTTGTGCGCTTCGCGGGCCTCTTTGGTCTTGTCGAAGGCGCGGCGGCCGAGGCGGGTGTACAGCGCGGTGTCGGTGAGTTTTTCCAGCAGTTCACTGCGGTCGTTGTCGTCGGCCTTGAGGAACGCACTGAACTCACTCTGCGCCAGCAGCACAGCGCGGGTGAACTGTTCAAAGTTCAGGCCCAGCGCAGCTTCCAGCTGGGTTTTGTATTCGCCTTTCTGGCTGGCGAGCAGTTGATCCTGATCGATGTCGCGCAGGCTCTGCCGACTGGCCTGGAGCTTGCCGCCAGCCTTCTCGCGAGCACGATTGGCTTCCCAGCGCGCGCGGTAGCGACGGCCATCGACTCCGACAAAGTCCACTTCTGCATAGCCTTCACCCGTGCCGCGCCGCAGCAAGGTGCGCGGGTCGCCAGTGGCGATTTCACCGTCAGCGTCGGGGACTTTCGCATCGCGACCGGTGTTGTTCAGACGCGGTACGGCGCCGAACAGCGCCAGACACAACGCATCAAGCAACGTGCTCTTACCAGCGCCTGTGGGGCCGGTGATCGCAAACAGACCAGCGCTGGCCAGCGGTTCAGCGGTGAAATCGATCTCGAACGGACCGGCCAGCGAGGCGAGGTTCTTCAAACGAATGGCGAGAATTTTCATGGCTGCTCGCCCTCCAGTTGCACGTCTTGCAGCAGTTCGGCGAAGTCCTTGAGCGTCTGCTCGTCGACCTCGCTGCCGTAGTTGTCGAGCCAGGCGCGGCTGAACAGTTCCTGCGGGGTGAGCTGGTCGAGTTCGATCAGCGTGCTGCCGTCATCGCCGCCATCGGCGCCACGATTGCCGGCGTATTCAGCGGCGATGCGCACCAGTCGCACGGCTTTGCCTTGCAGTGCGGTTTCCACTTGATGGCGCAGATCCGGCTGCGGCTCGTCAAGGCGCACGCGCACTTCGAGCCAGGGCTGGCGCTGGGTTTCGGCGAGCAGATCGATGTTCGGCAGGTCGGCCAGTTGCAGCAGAATCTCGGCCAGCGGCGCCGGGCCGATGCGCTGCAGATTGACCGAGCGCGGGATCAGTTTCGGCTCGACGCTGACCAGTGTTTCACCGTCGAGGACCACATCGAGAATCTGATGCTGATAACCGATTTCGGAGAACGACAGCGGAATCGGCGAGCCGCTGTAGCGGATGCGCTCCTCGCCGTTGACCTTCTGCGGCTTGTGCAAATGGCCGAGGGCGACGTAACTGATGCTTTCGCCGAACAGGCTGGCGGGCAGGGCTTCGGCATTGCCGATGATCAGGCTGCGCTCGGAATCCTCCGACACCGAGCCCCCGGCCATGTGCGCGTGGCTGATAGCGATCAACGCCTGTCCGGGCTGACGCTTGGCATTCGCCGCCGCGATCAGCCATTCATGCACCTGACCGATGCCGCGCAGATAGTTGTCACCCAGATGCGCGCCAGTGACTTCCGCAGGGCGCAAGAACGGCAGCGCCAGACACCACGCGGCGATTTCTCCCTGCGCATTCGGCAGCGGCAGCAACAAACGTTCGGCGTCGAGCTGCCCGTCATCCAGCCACAAGACCCGACCCAACGCGTGAGTGCGCAAACGCCGCATCAACGGCGCCGGCAATTCGATCCGCGAACCGGAATCATGGTTGCCGGCGATCATCACGATGGTCAGCAACGGCTGCTGTTCGTGAGCGCTGACGATGAAGTCGTAGAGGCGTTCCTGCGCTTTGACCGGCGGATTGACCGTATCGAAGATATCGCCGGCTATTAGCAGCACATCCGGCTGCGCCAAGTGCAACTGGCGCAGCAGCCATTCGAGAAAACACGCGTGCTCGAAATCGCGCTCCTGGCCGTGCAGGTTTTGCCCAAGGTGCCAGTCGGAGGTGTGGAACAGACGCAAGGTGGACTCCGCATTTTGATCAAGAGGGTGGCCGCGAGGAACAAAGGGCGGCGAGAGGAGGGGAGTTTACTGGCAAATCACGCCCCTTGCCTTGTCGTGTGTCTGCTTGCACCGACAGCGGCGAATATTTCGGTAATCGGCCGATGCGGCTGGCGCTTGTGCATCCGCCGCACTTGTTCACTCAGTCGCAACAACTCTTCACTGGGCTTGGCCCATTGCTCTTTCGGCAGCGGCTCGGACCAGGCGCGCATGACTTCCGGCAGCGCCTGCTTGCCGATTCTTTCCAGACGGCGCACCTCCCATTCGACCAGACGATTGGGAATCGTCCATAAAGTCATGACGTGATACAGGTACCAAAAAAATCCCGACAACCGCGAGCGGCGGCCGTCACGGATCTGCTGATGCATCCGCGCGCGGGCGTTACGGAAAGTGTGCAGGCCTTCGTGGGGCGGGTCGTCCGGCCCTTGAAGGTCTTGCAGGTCCTGAATCGATTTGAGGTCGTTGACTTCGTACTCCATGTAACCGCGAATCGCTTCCCAATGACTGATCGCAAGCTCCAGGCCGGCGCATTGGAATTCGAGGCTGGTGAGGGTTTCGCCGTGATCAAAACCGATGCCCATGCCGTATTGGCGATGGATGCCAAACTGGGTGGCACCTTGGGCTTCGATAATCCAGGCGCTGAGCGATTCCCATGGAACGAAGACTGGTTCGGTGGCGCCTTCGGGCATGAAGCAGACTTCGCGGCGTTGGCGGTTGAAGCGGGTTGGGATGAGGGAGAGGCGTTTTTTGTGGACGTGGTGCCAGACGGCCAGGCCGATACCCAAGGCCATATAACCCGTTAATAACGCCAATTTGTAAAGGGCAAGAAAAACACCCTCAATAATTTCCTTAATGAACTCCCAGTTATCTCCAAACGTGAGCCCAATAAAGCCTCCCACCAGTGGATATAGAAACGCGATCATGAATGTGCCACTGAACGGTCCTCCTAAAGTCACCTGCCACATAAATACCTGCGGGTTTCCCAACCCGAAGTCCATGTAAACACTGTTTAGTACCCCTATATGAGGCCCGTAGGGTGGCGTTTGTGTTGGTAATGGCAAGGGCGCGAGATAGGTAATTTTTCCACTCGGAAACGGCTCTACATCGCCCGCTTTTCTGATCACCTCACATTGCGCATCAACAAGAGGCTCATTGTGATTATTCAGCATGGTCAGCCCTTTCGAGGTATTGATTTTCAACCAGCAGAACCATCGGGTTTTCCTTGAACGAGCCGGGAGCAACAACTGCGAAATGGCCGTCACCCCGAGGGTCTCTCGCCTCGGCCAACATCAACCGAAACATCCGCATCCAACGCGGTCCTCTGTGGGAGCGAGCCTGCTCGCGAAGGCGCTCAAACAGGCAAAAAACCTCCCACCCTCTGGCCACAAAACTGCTCAACATCAGCACTCAGCTCGCCTGCAAACCTCAGCGAAAATCTGCGTAATCGGCCGATGCGGCTGGCGCTTGTGCATCCGCCGCACTTGTTCACTCAGTCGCAACAACTCTTCACTGGGCTTGGCCCATTGCTCTTTCGGCAATGGCTCGGACCATTCGCGCATGACTTCCGGCAGCGCCTGTTTGCCGATCCTTTCCAGACGCCGCACTTCCCATTCGACCAGACGGTTGGGAATCGTCCATAAAGTCATAACGTGATACAGGTACCAAAAGAATCCCGACAGCCGCGAGCGGCGGCCTTCATGGATCTCCTGATGCATCCGCGCGCGGGCGTTGCGGAAAGTCTGCAGGCCTTCGTGGGGTGGGTCGTCCGGGCCTTGCAGATCCTGCAAATCCTGGATCGATTTGAGGTCGTTGACTTCGTACTCCATGTAGCCGCGAATCGCTTCCCAATGGCTGATCGCGAGCTGCAGGCCGGCGCATTGGAATTCGAGGCTGGTGAGGGTTTCGCCGTGGTGAAAACCGATGCCCATGCCGTATTGGCGGTGGATGCCAAACTGGGTGGCGCCTTTGGCTTCGATGATCCAGGCGCTGAGCGATTCCCATGGAACGAAGACTGGTTCGGAGGCCCCTTCGGGCATGAAGCAGACTTCGCGGCGTTGGCGGTTGAAGCGGGTTGGGATGAGGTGGAGGCGTTTTTTGTGGTGGTGGTGCCAGACGCCTAGACTGATTGTTAGAGTGAGAAATAAAACCTCTAAGCCAAGTATTTTGGACTCTCGAAAAATCTCTTGTACGTAGGTCCAACTTTCCCACCCGTCTCCGGACGCCAGCCCAAGAATGCCTCCTGCCACAGGTGTCAGACAGACGAACCAGAAAGCAAGACTGAAAGGACCGCCCAAGGTCATCTGCCAAGAAAATATCTGTGGTGAGCCTGTGCCAAGATCCATGTAGACCTGACTGAGTTCGCCTATATGAGGCCCATAGGGGGGTATGGAAGTTGGTAATGGAAGTGGTGCGAGATAAGTGATTTTTCCACTCGAAAATGGTTTGATGCTTCCAGCTTTTCTGGCTTGCTCACAGATCGTCGTGTTAATCGGCTTGTGGGGTTTAATCTGCATGGTCAGCCCGCTCAAGAAACTGGACTTCGACCAGCAGTATTGGTGGTTTCGTTTTTATTTGCTGGGCTCCTACCACCGGAAAGTGGCCCTTTCCCCGTGGATCAAGTTGAATGATACGAGTTCGCGATATCCCCTCACCTTTTTCATTCGTTGACTCAATGCAAACTGCCAACTCAAGGGTTTCTTTCGCGGGCGTGTATTCAGAATCGAGATTGACTGGATACTTAAGACATAGCACTAATCCATCGGAATCAGACTTAGCGATACTTAGACTGGCTAAAATCTCGTCGCTGATAACTTCTCGCTCTTCCCGTGGCACTCCTCGGCTATGCAGCGGAACGGAAATACGATGCGCTCCTATACCTAAACGGTGCTTGGATTTTCCGCCAAAGGGTGGCAGTAATTCACTTAGTGTCAGGCTGGGTATGACTAGATGGATATCGCCGGGTTTGGGTGTGAGCAACAGTTTTCTCAACCATGACACGTCCTGGTTCGAACCGATCTGAACATAGGGAGCGTTGATCAGAAAGGCTAAATAACTTTGATAGTCGTGAAGTGTATGATCGCCACGCATTTCGGCATCTCTACCCCATGGTGTGATCCGTAACCATTTGTCATGAGCACTGATGTTGTAGCGGTTGAACAGCCAGGCCCCGCTCAACTCAAGCAAGGTGAACAACGCGCCGGCAAGATTAAACCGGAAAAAGACTGTAGAGAGACGGGTTCCGGCGGCGGCCCATGCAGTTGTTCTCGCAGCGCTGTTTGATGCAGTGAGTACCTTGTAGCTTGCAGACAAAGTTTGTCCCAGACCATAGGCATTAGCCGACGTCATTCCACTTGCGCCTAAAACTGCGAGCGCGGCGGCCCTCTGTGCCGACGGATTACCACTGCGAATTGACTGTTGCCAATTTTCGAGTTGTTTTGCGAGATTGACTGCTGAGGTTACCAACCCCAGACCGTAGGTAAGAAAGCCCAGTCCGATGTGCAACTTGCCCATTTGTATGTGTACGCTTTGCAATGCCTCGTGCTGAACCCTGGCAATCAGCGCATCGCTACGAGCCTGCAACGCAGTATTGGCAAGGCTTTGCCCTGCAGTGAATCCAGCAGCCCCCGTAGCAGCGAGCGCATTGGCGAAAGGTCCCCACACCCTTTTATTCGCTGTTTGCCTACGCAACTCATGGAAAACTGCTGCCAAATTCACCACCTGCACCAACACCACCAACAACCCCATCCCCTCCGTCCGCACCAGACTCGCCTTCGAAACCCCCGCCACCCCTGCGCGAATATTCTCCAGCAACCCGCGCAATTCTCCGTGCTGCGCCGGCGGAAAGACCACCGTCAATCCCGCTTTCGCCGGGGTGGCGCCATACAGTCGCGCCGAGCGATCAGGTAACTCATCAATCGGGCTTAACGCTGCCGCGAGGCGGCCTTCGAACAGCGCCAGTTGCGTGCGCACGCGGACGATTTCCTGCTGCAATTCCACTGCCCGGGCGGTTTTGTGGCCCTGGCGGTTTTTGTTGTGGGTGAGCTGGTTGCGTTCGCGGTTGAGGGTTTTCAGGTAGTCGCGCTCGCGCAGCACTTCCTTGATCGTGGCTTGCAGCGCCGCTTGCTCTGCCGGGGTGGACACGGTGAAGGTCACGCCGCTGGTTCGCGCGGCGTCGAACACGCGCAGGCGCAGGGCTTTGGGCAGGCGCTGGAACAGTTCGTCGAGGTCGGGGATTTTCTCGCCGGCGAGATCAAAGCCTTCCAGCGCCCGGCTCAGGCCGAGGTTCAGCGCCGGGCTGTAGGTGTCTTGCACGGCATCGGCGAGGACGCGGCTGTGTGCCGGCAGATCGTCGAGGGCTGGAAGCTGTGGCTGCTCGATGCTCTGCAATTTGGCCAGCCAGTCCGGCAGGTTGTTGAACATCGCCATGCCGGCGTTGAACAGCGTTGAATATTGCCCGGCCTGTTCGGTCTGCAAGCGCAGCGGCAAGGTGTAGAACAACGGGCGGGTCAGTTGCGGGTGTTGTTCGAGGTAATCGAGCATTTGTTCGTTGGCCGCATCGCTACGGCCGATGTCCTTGAGACAGGCGTATTCGCTGGCGAGCGCCTGATCGATCTGCACTTGCCCGTCGAAATACCACGCCGAGCGATGGAAACGCCCGGCGCACAGCAGTTGCGCGCGATCGGCGGTGATGCGTTCGAGCAGGCGATTCCAGCGTCCGAGGTTGTCGCGATGACTGTTGAGCACCTCGTCCATGGCCGGGCGGTCGATCAGGTCGTTGATGCCGCGCTTGCCGCTGAGCAGCGGGCCGTCGAGAACGTCCTTCATGCGCCGGCTCTGATCCTTGCCGAGCTCGACCAGTGTGCTGAGGTGGCGCTCGACGAAATCGGCCGGGGCGGCTTCAGCAAAATATTCACGGGTGTAAAAGCGCCGATCTGCCTCGGCGGTGACGCGAGCATGTGCGGTGAAATCCGGGGCGACGCCGTCGAAACGGTTCAGCGCCAGCGACTCGTCCAGTGCCTTTTCGCGAAGCTGTTGCAACTCAGGCGTGGCTTCGCCTGCAACTGGCTCGACCTCACCACCCTTGTTCAAATACTCGAGCAGCGCCTGCCGGGTATTTTCCCGATCCGGTTCGGGCAATTGCTCCAGTTCAGCAAACAATGCCTGGGCGCGCGGATCGTCGCTGGCCTTGGCCAAAGTGTCGAAGTCCTGAGATCCGAGCTGGCTCAGCGACTCGATGTAACTGGCCAGCAGATAGTCGCGCTCGTTGTTGTCGGTGTTGCTCCACTGCTCGATCCAGCCGACCACCAGGTCCTGATAATCAGCCAGATCGCGCATCACGCCGAGGTCGTCGTTGACCAGCAGAAACAGCGTGTCGTCCTGATAAGGTCCGCGCACCCGACCAAGAAATTCGCCGATATGCGCCTCGCGAAAACGTCGTGGGTTTTCCCACAGATAGGGTTCGCGTTCGTGCTCCGGCGCATCGCTGACCTGCACCGTCGGCATCCGCGTGGCGTCCGCCTCGGCCAGCGGTTTCGCTGTGCAGGCCACTTCCGCCAGCCACTGTTTGGCCTGGGCCACGGTGAGCAGATGCTCGCCGCCGATCAGACAATGCACCGGGCCGAGATCGACCGCCTGCATGAAGTGCTCGCGTTCCTGCGCACTGTCCAGCACCTGTCGGCACTTCGCCGCGCTCAACTGCACGTCGGCGAAGGTCACGTAGAGGGTGCTTTTGCGCGAGAAGATCAACGCCGGACGTTCCTCGATGGCGCTGCGCTGATCCTCGCTGACGCTTTTGCCGCGATGCAGCAATGCGCTGATGACGCCGTCGAGCACGCGATATTCGTACAGCTCACCGCTGAGACTGTCGACGATGTACAGCCAGCCATCGCGCAGGCGGCGAATGCCCATGGGACGCGTGGTCAGGGTGTACGGCAGCGTGAGTTCGCTGCTGGGGTCGAAGGTTTTTTCCACCAGGCCGTACGCGAGGGGCAGCAGCTGCACGTGGGTGTTGCGCAAGGGGCAGGCGGCGGGGCCGATGATCGGGGCTTTGGACGCGGCGGCTGCCGCAAGGTTGGCGGGGTGCATCATTGAGCACATTTCCCTGTGTCTATTTGTGACAGAGAAATGTGCGTGTATCTGGAAAACGACAGCAGTCAGATCTTTCTGTGTTTTGCGTAGGAATCGAACACTCGGGATGAAACCTACAAGGGATCGTCCGAAATCTTACAGAGGTTACTTCGGATGAATCGTGAGTAACGCTGAAGGCCTACCCGCGCTCGCAAACCGACGCAGGGCAAACAGAGCCTTTAACAGGCGCATTGCCCGAGGATACGAGCTGTACCGCTCATCGAAACCGATTGTTCAACCCATCGATTGATTGACGCCAAAATAGTGGCCACCTAATATCATGCCGGCTGATGCGCTAGTGCAGAGACGCCAGCGACTCTTTGCGCTCATCCGCGCCGCTGTCCGGCCGAGCATGGCACCTGATCAGACCGATTATTGCCCGTTGCAGGATCTTCTACATGGACGTTCGTCGTACGTATTTCTCGCGCACCAGTCTCCTGCCCCTGTGGGCGAACTCATCAGTTCATTGGCATGCCCAAGCGCGGACAGACGTTCCTGCTGGCAAACATCATGGTCTTGCAGCCACTATGAGCGCAGTCCGATGGCATCGTCGTTGCCAATCCCAGTATCTCGCTGGATCGTGCGGGTAATGGAGCAGAACCAGGGACAAAACAAGTTCTGATAAACAGAGGTCTGTCCCCCCGAGGTCCCCCGTGGCGGAAAATCGTGTCTGGAGCCCATGCAATGCATCTGATCAACTCTTTACCCTTCGTCATCGACACTGAACCCTATGACGCGTGGAAGCAGCAATGGGCAAATCAGGAAGGCCTGGATATTCATTCGTATATCAACGACCAATGCCACCCGGAACAGATATTGATGTTTTCCACGTTGCTCTTCCCGACGTTCATCGTGTCTGAGGGAGGCGTCTTCCTCGAGCGAAATTTTTCACACGAAGCGTTCGCGCGCTGCGTGAACCTTGCCGCTGGCGACATGGCGGAGGTTGAGCGGCTTATGAATTATGTGAAGATTTATGATGTTTTTGGCCAATACGGAAATGGTGTATCGCCCAGAATATTTCTTCAGCTGTGCGAGATGATCGGGTTTGCCTGGCGAATGGTGTTGAAGGAGAAATTCCCGGACACATTATTCACTGTCGAGGTGTCGAACTCGGATGAGGATTACGGCCCGGTGGTTACGTTCTATCAGGTGAAACAATGATTGATCCCATTCCCAACGCTCGCTGATAAAAAGATTTTTGTCTTGATGTGCTCGCCTCAAGACCGTGGGCGAGCAATTACGTTTCTTGAGTTGAGCCACCAATACAATGCCTAAATTTTCCTGCGTGTGCGGTCAGATAATCAATTTGTCTCATGGTACGTCCGAGTCCGAGTTTTCAATGGTTGCCGAGCGAAAGATAGATGAGCTGGGTGCTGCCTTGGCAGATCGTTGGTTGTCAGAGGAAGAGTTCTATCAGCAGATAGGAGCGGGTGCTACTACTGTTTATCGATGTAATAAATGCGAACGACTACATGTTGATCAAGGTGGCGGTAAATTTTCTTCCTATACCAAGGAAGTACGTTAGGGCGCGCCCACATGCGTTGCGGGGACAGAGTAGAAACTGGATTGTTCGCCAGCAAGAGGCTTCAAATGGACTTTTCAATTGCGGAGTACGGAGCGGTCGGCCCTTTGAATGGAAAGTTGTCCAGAGGTCAAGTGCGCGACATTCTTGGGCCCGGTTTCGAAGTGTTCTGGAAAACCGCTGACTCTCTGAATACTACGGATGCTTATTTTCAGCTCGACCTTCATGTCTACTACGACGCGCGAGATATGGTTAAAGGGGTAGAGTTTTTCGAAAGAAGCACGGTGTCCTGGAACGGCCACAAGCTGTTAGGCGAAACATCCACGGACGTGTTGGCTTTGTTTCGTCGCCACGGTATTGATCCCGTCATTGACGATGACGGATTTGAAGTCGGTGAGTTGGGTATGGGGTTTTACGTTGACGATGACGACGACTTGATCACCACTTTATATATCAATCTGCGCCGCGAAAATTCATTCAACGGCGTCGTGCTCTAACAGGAGCTAGAGATGATCATCTGCCCAAGATGTCAGCAGGATTACATTGTCTGTGCCCATGTCAAGGCCACTGGGAAAGAGTTATTCATGTGCCCAGAGTGCGACGCTACCTGGTTTTCAGTTGAGGCGATCGGCGTTGCGCCTTTTCTGGATTTTGGGACTTATATGGAAAGCATAGGCTTGTCGATGCTGTGGGACGAGTTGGACATTGTTTCCGATTCAGAAGACTCAAGAAATGACAGTGTATGATCCGGCAATGAAGTGAGGTTGTGATGAAAGAGTTGTTCGGTCAGCCATACCGCCAGTCAGACCCTTACTGGATTGTCAAAGGGTATTTTGACAGGATGTATGATGATGGCCGTTTCATCGAGGCGGCGGGCTATATTGTGAGGCGTTGGGGGTTCAGTGTTGATGGAGCATACTGTAACTTCCCTGATGTAAATAGCTCATTTGAAGAGGGCCATTTCGAAGGAGTGGAGTTTTCTTATGGGTATCCATCTAGCGATGCAAACACAATTGTTGTCAGTGAAGAGGTTTGCATGGAATAACTTCGGCTAGCTTGTGATAAATACCTACAGCGCCATCCTGAAAGTAAGGCTGAAGTAGATGTTCTGTTAAGTGGGAGCTATATCTGATAAGTGGAAGTGTTCCATTTGTCTAGCGCAGCTAAAAGTTATCCGATCAAGAGAAAGTTGAAAGATGAATGATTTCGAGTCAGCAAAGAAACTGATTATCCAGTTGGTTAAAGATAAAGCCGGTGATTTTGATGGTGACAGTTGGGAAGCTGATTACAAGCTGAACTGGGAAGACGAGTTAGCGGAAAGGCTAGCAAACGCTTTCTACAATATGTCCAGAGCGGCATCCGCCAAGGAAAATGCAGACGATGTCATGTTGAAAGTTGCGCTGATGAATTCACGTGTGGACTTCATGGATCTCGCCAATTTTTTCAGGGATATTTTCGACGATTTGGATGCACTGCTGCGCAAGCCAGTCTGGCCGGATATTCCAGAAGGATTTGATTATCAGGGCTACCACCAGTGAGTTATCCATAGGTGCAGAATGCGACGACATCGGGTCTTTGATAAGGGGCGCGGGCGTCAGGCTAAAAGGGGACAGATTCATTTTAGGAAATAAATCTGTCCCATTTTTTGCTTCCAGATAACAGAGGTTACGTAGTGGGCAATGCCACAAGAGATGGGCTCGATATCAAAGTTGTTTATGATACGGTTCTTAATCGTGTTGTAACAGGTTATCCAACGAATGTACCCAAGAATCCAAAATTATGAGTAGGGATGATGTCTTTGTTGAGAAAAGTCTCACAGCGCTCTTGGAGGAGCTTGAATCTCAGCCCGAAATGGCGATCTTCTTTGCGTCAGATATATTGGGTTATGAAGATACATTATCCAATATTAGAGAATGGTTGGAAGATGATAGCGAATATGGTTTGGCATACGAAGTGATGGTGTCCTTGCTTGAGCGTTTTGATTTCAAGATTTCAGGAAAGTCAGCCGTCAGGTTGCTGGAAGTAGGGCTGTATTTCGGTTACAAGACCGATCTTGAAAGTGACCGTGATCTCGATTGGAGAACTTGATTGAAATTTTAGGCGACTTCTTGATCTCATTTCCTTTCACGCAGACGAGGTCTGAGGCGTTTGGAGGAATAATGGGACAGACCACGTTTAAATAAACGTGGTCTATCTCGAGGGGTCAAAGGTCTTTAACTTATGAAGGTTAGTGGGTAAATAAGGATAGATCACGTTTGGGAAGTACTCCGAAAACGTGGTCTGTCCCCTTTTTATCCTTTTTACCATTTAAACAAACGTGGTCTGTCTCGAGGGATCAAAGGTCTTGAATTTATGACAGTTGAAAATGAAGAAGGCCATCTCCTTACTGTTATTGCTGAAATTGGCGTATTGGAGTGGCAAAAGTATCAACAGCGTTTTCCAAAAGTAAGGGTTGGGAATGAAATGCAGCGGGAGGATCATTCTGCGCTGCCACCCTTCATCGCTTTCAGGTTTGAGTGTATTAGCAACGTTGATATCGACAAGTTGAAGGTCGCCGTGGAAGGCTACAGGGGGGGTAGCATGGTCGCTTGTTGGCCGGTCACGCGAAGGGCTGCCTGGGATTAACTGGATGATTGCACCGTCAAGGTTGTGGGGCGTGGATGAATGTGCTTTGCAAGTAAACATGACGGCAGCGGTCTATTTGTCCATTCATGAACCTTTGCTTGGTCCAGTGGCGTACGAGGATTTAATTGGACTGACGGAATATGTTCGTTCTGTGTTCGATCTCTGAGGATAACGGGACAGACCTCGTTTAAAAAACGTGGACTGTCCCTGAGGGATCCTTTAGTCGCTTGGAGTTGGGTCGTTGCAGTGAGCATTGGCGTATCAACCAACTTCAGATTTGCCCTTCAACCAGGAAAAGTTCAAGAAGACATGACGAAGATTTTCAGATTTTTGGGGGGCGGGGACTTGGGATTGATTCGCGCTGGTATGACGCGAGATGAATCCCGAACGGCCCTGGGTGGTGGTTTTGAGGCGTTTTTCAAAGCCGAAGATTCGGCAGTGCCGACTGACGCTTATGATGACTTGGGCGTTCATGTGTACTTTGATGAAAAGCTCATAGTCGTTGGTGTCGAGTTTTTTAAGTGGAGTAAGCTTTTCTGGGATGAGCAGAACCTGGTCGGTGAAGATGCCTTGGTGGCTCAACAATTTCTGTCCAGGCGAGGAGAAGTTCTGGTCTTTAACAGCTCAGGATTCAATGTCATTGACGTGGGCTTGAGATTTTATGTACCTGACTTTGAGGAAGACAATGCCATCATCGAAGCTGTATATGTCGAACTCACCTGCGGGTAAACGGGGACAGGCCATGTTTAGCAAGTTACTCCGAAAACGTAGTCTGTCCCCGTTTTACGTGCCAAAAGTGGGAATCGATTCGGAGAGTTCGGCGGTTGCCGTGACCTCCGCTCCCAATCCCGAGGGTGACTGGACCTACTTCGGATAAAGCGGCGGCAACCCGCTATCACCCACCGGATCCTGCACCCGTTCCGCCGCCGGAATAGTTCGGATCGCCCGCCACAAATCCTCACCCTGCCAATGCTGCCCGGTCTCGCTGTACAGCGCGCCGTTCAACCCGTCCAGCGCATCCGACAACGGTACAAACCGCGCGGCCATGTCTGCCAGAGTCTCTGGTTGTTGCCGTGCCCAGGCGTCCAGTGCCTGGCGGGTGGCGTGGGGGTCGTTGGCCTGGCTGGCGCGTTTGATGTCGTCGAGCAGGGTGCGCGGGCTCGGGCCGGTTTGGGCGGCGCGGTGGATTGCCGGTTGCCAGCGGGCGCGCCACCAGAGGCCGAAGCCGAGCAGGGTGGTGCAGGCGAGGATCAGGGTGCTGAGTTTCCACCACCACAGGGTGTCGTTGTCGGGCGTACTCGGTTGCAGCGTGCCGGCCGGGGTGTCGATTTGCAGGCTCGGGTTGTTCGCCACTTGCAGGGTGCGAGCGGGCAGGCTGCTGTGTTCGAGGTGGTCTTCGAAGGTGTTCCACCAGACCACGTCGACGGTTGGCAGGTCGATCGCGCCGCTGCGGCTTGGCACCAGGGCTTCGCGTTCTTCGCGGCTGCCGATGATCCCGCGATCGCTGCTCTGGTTGCTCAGCACCGGTTGGTCGGGGTAGCGGCGCAGGCCGTTGACGTCGGTGGCGGGCAGGGCTGGCAGTTGCGAGCTGGCGAGGCCTTCGACTTTCAGGGTCAGGCTACGGGTCAGTGAGTCGCCGACTTGGGTGTGATCCGGTTCCGGGCTCCAGCTTTCGCTGAGGCTGAGGTTGCGCGCCGGCAGCCAGGGTGCATCGACCGGGTAGGTCAGCGGTTTCGGTTTGACCGTCAGCCGAATCGACGCCGAGCTGACGCGCATCAGTTTGCCGGGCTTCGGCCCCGAGGCGTCTGCCGATGGCGCGGTATCGACCAGCGTGGCGCTGAACGTCTGCGGGGCGATCGTCAGCAGGCCGCTGTGTTGCGGATAGATCGCGTAGCGCATCTCGATCACGCCGTGGCGCAGGCCATTGATGTCTTTTTCATAGGTGCGCGTGTCGCCGAGCTGTTCGATGCGCGCATCGGCGATTTGCAGCGGGCTCAGGCTGCTGTCGTCGTATAGCGAAACCGAGTGGTAGATGCGCAGGGTCAGGATGGCTTGGGCCTGCACGTAGACGCTGGTCTGGTCGAGGCTGGCTTCGATGAACACCGGATCGAGGCTGTTGTTGTCTTCGCGGTTGTCGCTGGCGATCACCTGCACGGTGATCGGCTGGCTCTGTGCTTCGCCCAGTTGCAGCGGCGGAATCACGACGCTGCCGTTCTCTTTCGGCAGCAGGGTGATGATCCAGCGTGTGGTCGCGCGGTTGTCGCCGTTGAGGGTGTTGAGCTGGTTGACCTGGCGCGTGCCGCGCACTTCGAACAGCGCTTGCAGTGTCGACAGATCGGGCTTGCCGAACTGGGTGACGTCGTCAGTTTCGAGAGTGAGCTCGACCGTCTCGCCGGAGTTCAGGCGACTGCGATCCACGCTGGCGGTCAGCTCGGCCGCCTGAGCGGTGGCCGTGCAGATCAGCAGGGGCAGCAAGAGAGCGGTGAAGCGGGTCATCGATTGTTTTCCTGATCCTGATGTTGTTGCTGTTCGTACCAGAATTTGCGCCTTAGCAGTTCGCCCGGGTCGTCCGGGATCTTGCCCAGCCATTGCTCGAGCGCCTGACGCTGCTCGCCTTCGAGGTTGTTCTCGCTCGGGCGCAGGGTCGGCACCGTGTCGGTTTCCTCTTCCTCGTTGCTGCCGGGGATTTCATTGGGGCCTGGCAGCGGCGGGGCGGTCGGCGGCGGTTCGCTGGCCGACTCGGCCGGTTGCGCCTCGCTCTGGGTTTCACTGCTCACCGCCGGAGGGGGCGCGGTGGTGGGCGAGGGCTCATCGCCGGGCAGACTTTGTTCGTTCGGCTGGTTGTCCGGCTCGGGCGGCGGCGGGGCGTTTTTCTGCTTCAGCAGGTTTTCCACCAGCGCCTTGTTGGTCTGCGCCGGACGTAGATCCGGTTGTAGTTCCAGCGCCTGTTCGTAGGCATCGATCGCCGCTTCCAGCTCGCCGCTTTTGGCCAAGGCGTTGCCACGATTGTAGTGGGCGCGGGCATCGCTGCCCTCGGCAAAACGCTGAGCGGCGCCACTGTAGTCGCCGGCCTCGTACAACGCCACCCCTTGCCATTGATGATCGTCAAAATGCTGCGCGGCTTCGGCCGGGCGTTTCTGCTTGAGCAAGTGCAAACCTTGCTGGTCGGGGCGCAACCACAAGTCTTCGAAGTCGAAAGCGTAGCTCGGTTGCGGCAGGCACCACAGCAGCGGCAGGCAGAACAGCCAGCCACGGCGCCCGGCACACGCCGCCAGCAACAGCAGCGGCAACAGCAGCCAGTAACCCTGATCGGCCCACGTATCGAGGCGCACGGTCTGGCCGTCGTCGCGCAGGCTGCGCGGGCCGTTGAGCAGGCCAAGAGCGCCGAGATCAGCCTCGTCGAGTCGCGCCGGGTGATACTCGCCGCCCACGCTGTTGAGGAATGTCGCCAGACCAGGACTGTCGAGTTGCGGCACGCGGATCGCGCCTTGCTCGTCCTTGAGGAAGCTGCCGTCCTCCTGGGCGATCGGCGCACCTTCGGCGGTGCCGATGCCGAGCATCAGCAGTTGCGTCGACTCGCCATTGAGCGCGCGACGAATGCCTCGCCGTTCTTCTTCATTGAGCGACGAACCGATCAGCAGAATCCGTCCCTGTCCCAGCGCACCTTGCTTGAGCAACGCCAGCGCCTTGTCCACGGCCAGATCGGCGCGGTGGCCGGCTTCCGGCATCAGCGACGGCTTCAGCGCGTCGAGCAGGTTGCGGCTGGTGGCCAGATCATCCGACAGCGGCACCAGCGTGTGCGCGCTGCCGGCATAAACTACGATGGCGGTCTGCGCATCGCTGCGCGCCTGCAACAGGTCGAACAGCTTGCGCCGCGCCTGTTCGAGACGCGTCGGTGGCGAGTCGGTGGCGAGCATCTCCGGGGTCAGTTCGAGCACGACTACCAGCGGATCGGCGGGTTTCTGGCTGGTCTGTTCGACGCGCTCCCAGCTCGGCCCAAGCAAGGCCAGAATGGTCAGCAACCACGCCACGCCAAGGGCGATCCACGGCAGTTTGCTCTGGCGCCCGCTGCCGCCACTGAGCAGCGCAGCGTGAAATGCAGGCGGCAGAATCATCTGCCAGCGCCCGGCGCGTTTCTGCCGGTGCCAGAGTTGCCAGAGCAGCCAGCCGAGCAGCGGCAACAGCAGCAGCCACCAAGGGCGGAACCAGTGCGGCCAGAGCGCGATCATCGGCGCCTCCGCAGGCGCAAACGCTGCAAGCGCTGACGCCAGTCCGGCAGCGGACTTTGCAAATACAGTTGCTTGGTAAACAGGCGTTGCAGTGGGTTATCCGGCCACAGTTCGCGGACGACCAGCAACAGACTCAACCACAGCGCCAATGCCAGCGGCCAGTGATACAAGGCTTGCGCCGGACGTGCCTGAGTCGGTTGCTGGGTCACCGGTTCGAGCTGATCGAGGGTGTCCTTGATCGCTTGCAGCTCCAAGCCGTCGTGGGCGCGGAAGTACTGGCCGCCGGTGATTTCGGCGATGGCCTTGAGCGCCGGTTCATCCAGATCAAGGCTCGGATTGACCCCGAGCAGGCCGGTCGAGCCGCTGTCCTCGGGATTGGCGCCGATGCCGATCGGGTAGATTCTGACGCCTTCGCTGGCGGCCAGTTTTGCGGCGGTCAGCGGATTGATTTCGCCGCCATTGTTGGCGCCGTCGGTGACCAGAATCAGCACGCGACTTTGCGCCGGGCGCAGGCGCAAGCGTTTCAGGGCCAGACCGATGGCATCGCCGATCGCGGTGTTTTTGCCAGCGATACCGATCCGCGCTTCGTCGAGCCAGATGCGAACGGTGCGCCGATCAAAGGTCAGCGGCGCTTGCAGGTAGGCCTGGCTGCCGAACAGGATCAGGCCGACGCGGTCGCCGTCGCGGCTTTCAAGGAAATCACCGAGCAAGTGCTGCACCAGCGACAGGCGACTGACTTCTTCGTCCTGCCACTGCATGTCGGGAAAATCCATCGAACCGGACACGTCCACCGCCACCAGCAGATCACGGCCACTGGCGGCAATCGGCAGCGGTTCGCCGAGCCATTGCGGGCGCGCGGCGGCGATCAGCAGAATCAGCCACAACAGGATAAACGGCGCCTGCTGCCGCCAGGCCGGCAAGTTGGCGCGGGCGCGGCGGCGGGCGAGGCCTTCGAGGTCGGCGAGGAAACTGACTTTTAGCGCCGGCTCGCCGCTGTCGGCCACCGGCAGGACCAGACGCATCAGCCACGGCAGCGGCAACAGCATGAAAATCCACGGCCAGGCGAATTCAAACATGTTTGCGAATCCACGTGTCGACCGCTTGGGTCAGGCCGGCGATGGCTTTGTCATCGAGTTTGCATTCCGGTTTGTACGCGCCTTCGACCAGCACCATCCAGCGCGTCAGGCCGGCAGCGGGGCAGCGGTTATCGAGGAAGGCCAGCCATTTGCGCCCGTTGAGGGTGTGGCTCTGGCTGTACGGATAGTGGTTGCGGCACAGGCGTTTGAGCAGGCCGTTGAGTTGTTGTAGCCAGGCGCCGGCCGGAGCGCCGTCGTAAGGCTTGGGCATTTGCGCCAGCTCGGCGAGCGCGGCGATGCGTACCGGGTCCAGCGGTTGCTCGGCGCGCACCACCGGGCGTTTTTTCATCGGAATGAAACGGCGCAGCTTCCACACGGCAAAACCCAGCAGCGGCAACAGCAGAATCAGCAGCCACCAGCCCGGTGCCGGTGGCCAGAAGGCGATCGGCGGCGGCGAGATCAGCGGTTGCAGTTGTTCGAGGCCGTTCATCGACCTTTCCCCGGACGCTGCGGGTTGAGGAACTCGCGCATCTGCTCGACCATTTCGCTCTGCGTGCTCAACGGCATCAGCAACACCCGCAGCTTTTGTGCGAGCAATTCCCAGCGAGCGATGCGCGCTTCGGCCTGGGCGCGGTAGGTCTGGCGCAGGTCGAAGTTCAGCGTGTCGATTTCCAGCTGCGCGCCACGTTCGGCGAAGCGCAGCAGGCCGGCGGCGGGCAGGGCGTGATCGAGTGGGTCGGACAGCGGCAACATCAGCAGATCGCAATGCCGCGCCAGCAAACTCAACTGCTGCTCGGCGCTGTCGGACAACGCGCGCTCATCGCAAATAACGATGGCCAGACTGCCCGGGCGCAGCACTTCCCGCGCGCGGCGCAGGGCGACGCCGAAGGCATCGCAATCCGGCTCGCGCTCGCTGTGCAGCGACTGGTTGACCTTGACCAGGCGGTTGAGCAATTGCAGCAGGCTCTGCTTGCTCCGGCGAGGCTTGATTTCGTAGTGCTCGTTGTCGCCGAACACCAACCCGCCAACCCGGTCGTTGTGCCCCAGCGCGGCCCAGCCGATCAACGCCGCGACCTGCGCCGCCAGTACCGATTTGAACATCAGCCCCGAGCCGAAAAACAACCGCGTGCTTTGCTCGACCATGATGAAAATCGGTCGCTCGCGCTCTTCGTGGAACAGCTTGGTGTGCGGTTCCTGCGTGCGCGCGGTGACGCGCCAGTCGATGGTGCGCACATCGTCACCGGCCTGATACACCCGCACCTGATCGAAGTCGACGCCACGGCCACGGAATTTCGAGTGATGCAGGCCGATCAGCGGGCTGCGCTGACTCGGCGTGGAAAACAGTTGCACCTCGCGCACGCGATGACGCATCTCGATCAGCTCGGCGAGGCTGATGCGGATACCGGGTTCGGAGGGCAGGGCGGCGTTCATGGGGGTCAAGCGACGGCGACGACGTCGAGAATCCGCTGCACCACGCGATCCTGATCGATGCCAGCGGCTTCGGCTTCGAACGACAGAATGATGCGATGGCGCAACACGTCGAACAGCACGGCCTGAATGTCTTCCGGGCTGACGAAATCGCGACCGGCCAGCCAGGCGTGGGCGCGGGCGCAGCGATCGAGGGCGATCGAGCCGCGCGGACTGGCGCCGTAAGCGATCCACTCGGCCATTTCCGGATCGAACTTGGCCGGGTTGCGCGTGGCCATGACCAGTTGCACCAGGTATTCCTCCACGGCGTCGGCCATGTACAAACCAAGGATTTCCTTGCGCGCGGCGAAGATCGCCTGCTGGCTGACCCGACGCTCGGGCTTGGTCTCGCCGTTCAACGCCTCGCCGCGCGCCTGTTGCAGGATGCGCCGTTCGACGGCGGCGTCAGGGAAGCCGATCTTGACGTGCATGAGGAAACGGTCGAGCTGGGCTTCCGGCAGCGGATAGGTGCCTTCCTGTTCGATCGGGTTCTGCGTGGCCATTACCAGAAACAGCGGCGACAGCTCATAGGTGCTGCGCCCGACGCTGACCTGACGCTCGGCCATCGCTTCGAGCAAAGCCGATTGCACCTTGGCCGGCGCACGGTTGATTTCGTCGGCGAGCACCAGGTTGTGGAAGATCGGCCCTTGCTGGAAGACGAAACTGCCGGTTTCCGGACGGTAGATTTCGGTGCCGGTGATGTCGGCCGGCAGCAGGTCGGGGGTGAACTGAATTCGATGGAACTGGGCTTCGATGCCCTCGGCGAGTTCTTTGATCGCTTTGGTCTTGGCCAGACCGGGTGCGCCCTCGACCAGCATATGGCCGTCGGCGAGCAGGGCGATGAGCAAACGCTCGATGAGTTTTTCCTGGCCGAGAATCTGCGTTGAAAGAAAGGTTCGCAGCGCCAGCAGCGCTTCACGATGTTCCATCGGTGACTGTTCCTGGAAAGGGGGTGGCCGGGGCGTTCGGATAACGCCGGGGCTGGGGGCGTTACTTTAATCCATCGTGGGGGGCGGCGACTAACGGCATTTTGTGCAAAAGAGCAAAAGATCGCGGGTTTTGGCAGCTTCCCGGTTGGAATGCGATCCCCTGTAGGGGCTGCCGAAGGCTGCGATCTTTTGATCTTTCGCAAAGCAGGAAATTGTAGCGGCGCCAGTGCCGGCCCTATCGCTGGCTTGCCAGCGATAGGGCCCTTCCAGGCCCCATCAAACCTCGCTGATAAAGGTCCCGGTCCCATCGAGAATATTCTTCAAAGTCTCAACAACCTCATCCATATCCACCATGTCCGGATTAAAACTGATCTCCAGCACATCATCGCCATTCAACGCATCGGCATCCGCCGCAGCGATTTCGATCTTCAGCAGGTTCGAAGTCAGCGTGACCTTCACCCCCTCCAGCGTCGAAGGCTCGCCATCCAGCGTGATCTCCAGCTCATCCTCATCCGGATAACGACTCATCAGGAACATCTCGCCCTTGTCGCTGTGGCAGCAGAGCATGGCCATGTTGTCTTCTTCGTCGTCGCACGGGTTGACGATCAGTAGGGCGGTGGTCATTTGCATGGGGGAAATCCTGGGCAGTGGCGGCGGTGAATGTGTTCGAAGGCGCGATTTTGCCAGTCTCTGCTCGTTCGCGCTGCCTGCATCGGCAAAAAGTCGCAGAGCAGGACATTTCCGTCGCCCGGTTCCGAGTAGCGAGAAGGGAAAATCCGACGCCAGCGTAAGGCAATTACCGGATGCGCAAAATCCACCAGAAATTGCGATTTTTCCCTTGTGATCGCCACCGTTTTGCCGTTAGTTTCGCCGCTCTTGCGCAACGGAGTGCGTTACCAAAACCCCAAAAAAGGACCTTTGCCATGACCCGATATTTCGACCGCGCCGAAGAAATTCGCCACCTGTCTGATGAACAGATCGAAGAGATCTACAAGCGCTATCTGGAAGGTGAGAAAACTTCGCAGCTGATGGAGCAATTCCAGATTCCTTCCACGGTGCGCAGTCTGCTAAAGGTTCTGCCACCGATCGTCAGCACAGACCTCACCTGTCCTTACTGTGAACTGCCGATGTGGATGCGCCGCTACGCCAGGGGAACTCCGCTTTCGTTGCGCAGTGCATTCAAATGCGTCCGCTGTGAGCACCAGCACAGTGTCCCCGGCGCCAATGGCCGCCACACAGCGTGCAACTGCACAGAATGTTTCAAGGTTCGCCAGCAGCAACTGGCCGCCCGGGCGGCGCGGGACCGTCTGGAGTTGCAGGCCAGATATGGCGCGCAACTCCCCGCAGTGCCTTACGCCAATCTGGGCTTTGTGCAGAAGTTGACGTTGCTCGCCTTGCTCGATGATGGCTACGGCGCAAACGTTGAATGGATTGCGCCGTTGAGCGCGCCATCCCGAGAGGAGCTGCTTGCCCTGACCTTCGAGGCGCGGGAGGAGTTGCTCAAAGACCTGCACGAAGCCGGGGTGCTGGCAGTTTCCACCGATTCCGACATCAACGCCTTCGATCGCAGCGAGGGCTGCAATATCCGCGAGTACAGCGCGGTGCGCTGGCTGCCCAACGTCACGCTGGATGGCGCGGCGCGTAGTAACCGAGAGAATCTGTATCTGGCGCTGTATCAGGAATTGTCGGGCAGCGTGAAGGCTGCCTGGAAGAGCGAAATCTATTCCCTGGTCTTCAGTCTCGCCCGCGAAGAGTCGCTTCAATACATTCGTGTGCTGGCCAGTGAGGTGGATTTTGCCTTCACGGCCGAAGCCCGTGCCGATGAGGTGGTCGGGCAGTTGTTGCAGGACTTCTCGGTCAGTCAGCTGTATTACTTCGCCCGCTTGGCGGTACGAAACGCCGCGCACTTTTATGCCACCGGCAATTCCAAAGGGCGCAGTCACGCCTCCAACACCATTCCGCGCAACATGCTGAGCACGGCGCAGGACGCGCTGAATCGTAACTGGCGCAAGAACGCCCATCGCGATGCGCGGGTGCCGCAAACGGCCTTGCAGCGACTGCTTTACGACGTGGTGCTGAAGGACAGCGGAGCCGGATTCTCAAAGTCGCCGGGCATGTACTGGCGCGACGAACTGGTTCCGCAATTCTTCAGCGCCGTAGCGTTCGACAGCGACTTGCTGGGCAATCTGCGCCTGTTCTGCCGCGAATGCGATTCGAGCAACATTGACGCCAGCATGGACAAGCAGATCCTGCAGACGATGTGCTACGACTGCGCCACGGTGAGCAAATTCAGAGCCTTCGAAGAGTTGCCGGACTGATCCGCGTCAACCGCTGGCGCTGAACCGGATGCCACGCTCAGGGTCGATAACAGGGCCTTGGGCGTTTTCGTTTCCGGATATGTAAAGTCCTCAGCGACCGACCTGGCACGAAAGTCCCGTGAAACCGGGGTATCGAGCCTGCATTTCAGCTCACGCCTGCTAGTGTTGATGCAGGCCAAACCCTGCATTTACGTGCCAATGACCGAATATGTCGCAGCACCGCAAGCAGACACATTGTCGCACCCATTAAGCTGCGCAACGGATGAGCACCCGTAAAGGCATTGTCGGCAGCGTTGGCAGTCGCTTTTGCAGATGCTCATTCATGGAAGGTGAATGTGACCTGAGTGTCCCGTCCAGCTTCACCCACCTGTCTCCCTGTTTCCTCTGCCCGAGAATCAGGAACAGGGCGACACCGGCCCCGAAAGGGGTGTTGCACGCGACGCTTTCCATCAATAACAAGCTTAAGCGGAGTACCACAGATGGCGTTCTTCACCGCAGCCAGCAAAGCCGACTTCCAGCACCAACTGCAAGCGGCACTGGCGCAGCACATCAGTGAACAGGCACTGCCACAAGTGGCGCTGTTCGCTGAACAATTCTTCGGCATCATTTCCCTGGACGAGCTGACTCAACGTCGTCTCTCCGACCTCGCTGGCTGTACTCTCTCTGCGTGGCGCCTGCTTGAGCGCTTCGATCACGCGCAACCGCAAGTGCGTGTCTACAACCCCGATTACGAACGTCACGGCTGGCAGTCGACCCATACCGCGGTCGAAGTGCTGCACCACGACCTGCCATTTCTGGTCGACTCGGTGCGCACCGAGCTGAACCGTCGCGGCTACAGCATTCATACCCTGCAGACCACCGTGCTCAGCGTGCGTCGTGGCAGCAAGGGCGAATTGCTGGAAATCCTGCCAAAAGGCAGCACCGGCGAAGGCGTGCTGCACGAATCGCTGATGTACCTGGAAATCGACCGTTGCGCCAACGCGGCCGAGCTGAACGTGCTGAGCAAAGAGCTTGAGCAGGTGCTCGGTGAAGTGCGCGTCGCCGTCGCTGACTTCGAGCCGATGAAAGCCAAGGTGCAGGACATCCTCACCCAGCTCGACAACAGCGCCTATCCGGTCGATGCCGACGAAAAGAACGAAATCAAGAGCTTCCTGGAATGGCTGGTGGGCAACCACTTCACCTTCCTCGGCTACGAAGAGTTTGTGGTTACCGATCAGGCCGATGGCGGCCACATCGAGTACGACCGGAATTCCTTCCTCGGCCTGACCAAACTGCTGCGCACCGGCCTGACCTACGAAGACCTGCGCATCGAAGACTACGCCGTGTCCTACCTGCGCGAACCGACCCTGCTGTCGTTCGCCAAGGCTGCGCACCCGAGCCGCGTACACCGTCCGGCTTACCCGGATTACGTGTCGATCCGTGAGATCGACGCCGACGGCAAAGTCATCAAGGAACACCGCTTCATGGGCCTGTACACCTCGTCGGTGTACGGCGAGAGCGTGCGGGTCATCCCGTTCATCCGCCGCAAGGTCGAAGAAATCGAGCGCCGCTCCGGCTTCCAGTCCAAGGCTCACCTGGGCAAGGAACTGGCGCAGGTCCTCGAAGTGCTGCCGCGTGACGACCTGTTCCAGACCCCGGTCGACGAACTGTTCACCACTGTGATGTCGATCGTGCAGATCCAGGAACGCAACAAGATCCGTGTGTTCCTGCGCAAAGACCCGTACGGTCGCTTCTGCTACTGCCTGGCCTACGTGCCGCGCGACATCTATTCCACTGAAGTGCGCCAGAAGATCCAGCAAGTGCTGATGGAGCGCCTGAAGGCGTCCGATTGCGAATTCTGGACTTTCTTCTCGGAATCCGTGCTGGCCCGCGTGCAGCTGATTCTGCGTGTCGATCCGAAGAACCGCCTCGACATCGACCCGCTGCTGCTGGAAAAAGAAGTGGTCCAGGCCTGCCGCAGCTGGCAGGACGACTACGCCGCACTGACCGTCGAAAGCTTCGGCGAAGCCCACGGCACCAACGTGCTGGCCGACTTCCCGAAAGGCTTCCCGGCCGGTTACCGCGAGCGTTTTGCCGCGCATTCGGCCGTGGTCGACATGCAGCACCTGCTGAGCCTCAACGAAAAAAATCCGCTGGTGATGAGCTTCTATCAGCCGCTCGGTCAGGTCTCCGGCCAGCGCGAGCTGCATTGCAAGCTGTATCACGCCGACACGCCGCTGGCGCTGTCCGACGTCCTGCCGATTCTGGAAAACCTCGGCCTGCGCGTACTGGGTGAATTCCCGTACCGTCTGCGCCACACCAACGGCCGCGAATTCTGGATTCACGATTTCGCCTTCACCGCCGCTGAAGGTCTGGACCTCGACATCCAGCAGCTCAACGACACCCTGCAGGACGCGTTCGTGCACATCGTGCGCGGCGATGCCGAGAACGATGCGTTCAACCGTCTGGTGCTGACCGCCGGTCTGCCATGGCGCGACGTGGCGCTGCTGCGTGCCTACGCCCGTTACCTGAAGCAGATTCGTCTGGGCTTCGATCTGGGTTACATCGCCAGCACCCTGAACAACCACACCGACATCGCTCGCGAGCTGACCCGGTTGTTCAAGACCCGTTTCTACCTGGCGCGCAAGCTCGGCAGCGATGATCTGGAAGACAAGCAACTGCGTCTGGAACAAGCGATTCTGACCGCACTGGACGATGTTCAGGTGCTCAACGAAGACCGCATCCTGCGTCGTTACCTCGACCTGATCAAAGCCACCCTGCGCACCAACTTCTATCAGACTGACGCCAACGGCCAGAACAAGTCGTACTTCAGCTTCAAGTTCAACCCGCATGCGATCCCTGAGCTGCCCAAGCCAGTGCCGAAGTTCGAAATCTTCGTCTACTCGCCACGCGTCGAAGGCGTGCACCTGCGCTTCGGCAACGTTGCCCGTGGTGGCCTGCGCTGGTCCGACCGTGAAGAAGACTTCCGTACCGAAGTGCTCGGCCTGGTAAAAGCCCAGCAAGTGAAAAACTCGGTCATCGTGCCGGTGGGCGCGAAGGGCGGCTTCCTGCCGCGTCGCCTGCCACTGGGCGGCAGCCGTGACGAGATCGCGGCCGAGGGCATCGCCTGCTACCGCATCTTCATTTCCGGTCTGTTGGACATCACCGACAACCTGAAGGACGGCGCACTGGTGCCGCCGGTCAATGTCGTGCGTCATGACGACGATGACCCGTACCTGGTGGTCGCGGCGGACAAGGGCACTGCGACGTTCTCCGACATCGCCAACGGCATTGCCATCGATTACGGCTTCTGGCTGGGTGACGCGTTCGCCTCCGGTGGTTCGGCCGGTTACGACCACAAGAAAATGGGCATCACCGCCAAGGGCGCGTGGGTCGGCGTGCAGCGCCACTTCCGCGAACGCGGCATCAATGTTCAGGAAGACAGCATCACCGTAGTTGGCGTCGGCGACATGGCCGGCGACGTGTTCGGTAACGGCCTGTTGATGTCCGACAAGCTGCAACTGGTCGCGGCATTCAACCACATGCACATCTTCATCGACCCGAACCCGAACCCGGCGACCAGTTTCGTCGAGCGTCAGCGTCTGTTCGACCTGCCGCGTTCGGCCTGGACCGACTACGACACCAGCATCATGTCCGAAGGTGGCGGTATCTTCTCGCGCAGCGCGAAGAGCATCGCGATCTCGCCGCAGATGAAAGAACGCTTCGACATCCAGGCTGACAAGCTGACCCCGACCGAACTGCTCAATGCCTTGCTCAAGGCGCCGGTGGATCTGTTGTGGAACGGCGGTATCGGCACCTACGTCAAGGCCAGCACCGAAAGCCACGCCGATGTCGGCGACAAGGCCAACGATGCACTGCGCGTCAACGGTAACGAGCTGCGCTGCAAAGTCGTGGGCGAGGGCGGTAACCTCGGCATGACCCAACTGGGTCGTGTGGAATTCGGCTTGAATGGCGGCGGTTCCAACACCGACTTCATCGACAACGCCGGTGGCGTGGACTGCTCCGACCACGAAGTGAACATCAAGATCCTGCTGAACGAAGTGGTTCAGGCTGGTGACATGACCGACAAGCAACGCAACCAGTTGCTGGCGAGCATGACCGACGAAGTCGGCAATCTGGTGCTGGGCAACAACTACAAGCAGACTCAGGCCCTGTCCCTGGCGGCGCGCCGTGCCTACGCGCGCATCGCCGAGTACAAGCGTCTGATGAGCGATCTGGAAGGCCGTGGCAAGCTGGACCGTGCCATCGAGTTCCTGCCAACCGAAGAGCAACTGACCGAGCGCGTCGCTGAGGGCCACGGCCTGACCCGTCCTGAGCTGTCGGTGCTGATTTCCTACAGCAAGATCGACCTCAAGGAACAGCTGCTCGGTTCGCTGGTGCCGGACGACGACTACCTGACCCGCGACATGGAAACGGCGTTCCCGCCGACCCTGGTCAGCAAGTTCTCCGAAGCCATGCGTCGTCACCGTCTGAAGCGCGAGATCGTCAGCACGCAGATCGCCAACGATCTGGTCAACCACATGGGCATCACCTTCGTGCAGCGACTCAAAGAGTCGACCGGCATGAGCCCGGCGAATGTGGCTGGCGCTTACGTGATCGTGCGCGACATCTTCCACCTCCCGCACTGGTTCCGTCAGATCGAAGCGCTGGACTACCAGGTTTCCGCTGACGTGCAGCTGGAACTGATGGACGAGCTGATGCGTCTGGGCCGTCGCGCCACGCGCTGGTTCCTGCGTGCCCGCCGCAACGAGCAGAACGCTGCCCGTGACGTCGCGCATTTCGGTCCGCACCTGAAAGAACTGGGTCTGAAACTCGACGAACTGCTCAGCGGCGAAATCCGCGAGAACTGGCAGTCGCGCTATCAGGCGTACGTCGAAGCCGGTGTGCCGGAATTGCTGGCGCGTATGGTTGCGGGCACTTCGCACCTGTACACGCTGCTGCCGATCATCGAAGCCGCAGACGTCACCGGGCAGAACCCGGCCGAAGTGGCCAAGGCCTACTTCGCCGTCGGCTCTGCACTGGACATCACCTGGTACCTGCAACAGATCAGCGCTCTGCCGGTGGAAAACAACTGGCAGGCTCTGGCCCGTGAAGCGTTCCGTGATGACGTCGACTGGCAGCAGCGGGCGATCACCATCTCCGTCCTGCAACAGGGCGACGGCTCCCAAGACGTGGAAGCACGCCTGGCGCTGTGGATGGCCCAGCACGAAAGCATGATCGAACGCTGGCGCGCCATGCTGGTGGAAATCCGTGCTGCGAGCGGTACGGACTACGCCATGTACGCGGTGGCCAACCGTGAACTGCTGGATCTGGCGTTGAGCGGGCAAGCAATCGTGCCTGCGGTGACTGCGAATGCCGAGCTTGAACTGGCGTAAGTAGTGGCTGAATGAAGAAGCCCCGCTCTCGAAAGAGGCGGGGCTTTTTCTTGTCTGTCATTCAGAACGTATCGGCGCAGCGGAAGGCGAAGCTACCGACGCCGTCCGTACGGGGCAGGGATGTTCCGGCTACGACAATCTGATTGTTCTGAATGGCAAGGCCTCCCGCCATGTCCAGCACGCCGGTCAGATTGATGACCAGCACACCGTCGTCGGCGAAATCGCGATCTGGATAGCCGTCCGATTTGAACTGGGCAATGACGATTTCCGAGTCTTGTTCGCCGTGGGTGCTGGAAAGCACAACGATATGTCCGTCCCTCAGCGTGCCAGCAGTCCATTGGATGCCCAAGAAGGCTTTTGAATAGGACGTCAGGACTGCCCTCCCTTCATTGAAGTCGATGGCGTATTTCCCATGCCTGTCGACGCATACCAGGAGGCCTCTGTTAGCGAAATCAATGGAGTGGGCGCTACCGATGCCAAGGATGTTGCCGTCAGGCATTTCGACCAGTTGGTTGATCTGACTGCGCTTGTCCAGGCGGTCGAACAGGGCAAAACCGTTATCGCCAAAGCTGCTGACAGGTTTACCTGTGGCGTCGAAGAGGGCGATCATTGCGCGGTAGCGGTCTTCACGTGAAACGTAACCTGCGATGGCGAATTTGCCGTCCTGGAGCCGGATCAGTGAGCCAGCCCACGTGGAGTTGGCCAGGTATCGAATCGCGACGTAACCCTTTCCTTGGCCAAACGCAGTGTCCAGGGCGCCGTTGCTTTGCAGTCTGATCAAAAGACCGCATTGGTCATTGGGGGAATATCGATGGTTGCTCAACACCATCAGTTTTCCGTCGTCCAGTTCAATGGCATGGCCACTGTAATCGGATGCCGTAGTGCGTTTTTGCCCAAGTTCGATCTCGGACGACGTGAGCGCGGGCAACGGAATCGGATCAACGAAGACTACGCCGTTGACGCCAAATGCGGTCTCGGGCGTTCCGTCATTGCGAAACATTGCCAGGCAGCGTTGCGGCTGTGCGTATTCGTGTAGAAAAAAGGCACCCTGAAGCAACAGATTTCCATTCTTGAGGATGCTGATGCTGCCACCCGTGGATTTATAGCCCGGAGCGAAAACCCCGCTGGCCACGCCATCCCGGGCAAACGAAGTGTCCTGTGTGCCATCAGGCTTCAACCGCACAATGGCGAACTTGTTGCCCGGACTTGCGGCGATCAGCAGCTTGCCGTCCGCCGCGACGGCAACTGCGTTGGCGAAGCCGTTTTCCTGATCGGGATATTTAAACCAGGTGAGGCCATTTTTGTCGGGGCCGAAAGTGGGGTCCAGGTTATGCACAGCGGTGTCTTTTACTTCAGTCATGGTCTGCTCCTCGAATACGCTGTTTTTGCGTAAAGCGATCAGTCGATAGGGACCGGCAGATCAACGCAGTGCTGGTATTTGGGGAGCTTTCGGTCGCGCTGTCCACTGTCAGACCTGACAGTGGACAGCGCGGGATGATTGTGGATTTGGAAGACGGGATGGCCTGTCTTGCCGGGGATTTGATGTCTGAGGGTTTTGGTGGTGTGTGGTCTGGCGCCTTCGCGAGCAGGCTCGCTCCCACGGTTGATCGCATTCCAAATGTGATCAGGCGGCCATCAGTTTTCCAGCGGGATCAGCACCTGCTCATCCGGGGCCAGCACCATGAACACCAGCAACTTGGCAGGCTTGGTCGTGCTGGCGTTTTTCGACACCAGATGCTCGGAACCGGCCGGCTCGTACCAGAACTGGCCCTTTTTGTAAGTGATCGCCTGTTCACCTTTGACTTGGGAAATCACTTCGCCGTCGAGCACGTAAGCCATCGCCGTGCCTTCGTGCTTATGGGCGATCGAGGATTGCCCGGGCTGGTAGTCGACTTCGATCATCATGGCTTTCTTGCCGGGGGCGTTTTTCAGCAGTTGTTCCTGCAGGACGGTGATTTTCTCGGACGGATCGTGGGCCATTGCCGAAGCGGACAGGCTGAAGGCGAGGGCGGCGGCGGCGAGGTGCAGGGCTTTCATGGCGGGTTACCTGTGATGGTTGGGGTGTGCTCACAGTAGGCCGCAATGTGGCCGGTTCAAACGGCCAATATTCGCGAAGATCAGGTGACCAATTCTGGTTCAAAAGCAAAGATCGCAGCCTTCGGCAGCTCCTACAGGGGAACGCATTCCAGAGTAGGAGCTGCCGAAGGCTGCGATCTTTTGATCTTGCTTTTAGACGATAGGAAAGCTGTTGAAATCAACGCTATTGGCCAGGCGGCTATCGATCAGGTCGATAAACCCCTGTGCCTCGGGCCGGTTGAAATGCGCCTGCATCGCCGCTTCCGACTGCCAGCGCGCGCTGACCGTCCAGCGGTGGCTGTCTTCGGGGCAGCGGTCGACCAGGTAGGAATCGCAGCCCGGAGTTTCGCGTAGGGTATCGACGATCTTCTGCAATTGCTTGCCGAGCTCTTCCGAGCGGCCCGCAACCGCCTTGACCTCAACCGTGTTGATCACTTCGTTGGACATTGCTCACACTCCTGAATCAGGCCGGACGAATCCTGCTCATTGAGGGATAACGCCTGTGCAGAATAGGCCTGCCGCCGTGAATCACCAATAACCAATCGGCGGTAAAAGCCTTATACCAACGGCTCATGACAGCTGTTCGAGGATGTCGCGCAGGCGATCGAGGGCGATGTCGATGTCCAGGGTTTCGATGGCGCCGAAACCGAAGTAAAGGCCTTCTTTCGCCGGCTGCTGGTAGTAGAAACCACTGATCGCATACAGGCCGACCTCGACCTTTTTTGCCAGCTTGATGACCAACGGCAGATCGATCGGCACCTTGCAGAACACCGCCATGTGAAACCCGGCACTGGCCGGCACGGCTTGCAGCCATGGCGCCAGATCCGTCGCCATGCGCTCCAGGATGCGTTCGCGGCGTTGCGCGTAGATCGTGTGGCAGCGGCGGATGTGCTTGAGCAGGCAACCCTCGGCGATGAACTTGGCCAGCGCCCATTGCGGCAGAGTCGAGGCGTGCAGATCGGTGAGCTGTTTGGCGCGGATCACCGCCTCGATGATCGACGGCGGCAGGATCGCGTAGCCCAGGCGCAACTCCGGCAGCAGGGTTTTCGAGAAGGTGCCGACGTAGGCGACGATGCCGCGCTGATCGAGGTTGTACAGCGAATCGGTGGGCCGGCCCTCGTAGCGGAATTCGCTGTCGTAATCATCCTCGATGATGATCGCGCCGAGCTCGTGGGCACGGGCAAGCAGGGCCTCGCGGCGCGCCTGACTCATCGCCATACCCAGCGGAAACTGGTGCGAGGGCGTCACATAAATCAGCCGCGTACCATCGGGAATGTGCTCGACCTGAATACCCTCGGCATCCACCGGCACCCCGACCACTTCGGCGCCGTGCGTACCAAACAGCAAGCGCGCGGGCGGGTAGCCGGGGTCTTCCATCGCCACCAGATCGCCCGGGCGGGTCAGTACGCGGGCAATCAGGTCCAGCGCCTGTTGCGCGCCGTTGCATACGACGATGTCCTCGTCCTGACAATTGATGCCACGGGAAAACGCGATGTGCCGGGCGATCGCATTGCGCAGCGCCGGCAAGCCTTCGGCGACGCTGTAGAAGCCTTTCGACTGCGCCATCTGCCGCATCGCATGAGCGACGCAGCGGCGCCAGTCGTCGTGGGGGAACTGGCCTTTGCTGGTGGCGCCACCGATAAAGTCGTAGCGCAGCGAACCTTCCAGCGTCGGGTGACGGAGGAACACCGGCAGATTGCGCCAGCTCTCGATCACCTCGGCACTGGCCAGCTCGGTGTGGCTCTGCTTGCGCTGCACCTGCGCCGGGCGGGCGTTGACATAGGTGCCTTTGCCGATGACGCCGGTGAGGTAGTTTTCGTAGGTCAGCTGCGCATAAGTGTCGGAAATGGTCTTGCGCGAAATGCCCAATTGCTCGGCCAGCAAGCGGCTCGGCGGCAACTGCGTACCCGCCGCCAACCGCCCGGATTCAATCGCCGCGCGCAACTGCTGATACAACTGACCGGCAAGATCCTTGCGGCCGTTGATCACGACATGAAGTTCCATACCGACGAGGCTCCCGGGTGTTGAGTGAAGTGTCGGTCAGATTAGCGTTGTTGGGCTTTTGGCAGTAGTTGCGCGCCCGAAAAAGCCGGAATTGGCGTAAACCTTTCTACCTGTTTGGCACAAATTCCTGTGGGAGCGAGCCTGCTCGCGAAGGCGGTGTGTCATTGAACAGATTCGTTGTCTGACACTCCGCTATCGCTGGCAAGCCAGCTCCCACAGTTTTTGCGGCGTGCACAAATCATGTGAACGACGTTAAACCTTGTGGGAGCTGGCTTGCCAGCGATGGCGGTGGTGCAGTGGATGAATATTTGTCTGGGAAACCGCTTTCGCGAGCAGGCTCGCTCCCACAGGTATTGCGTTTGGCCGAGGTTCATTGGTGTAGCCGGAATTCATGGAATTGGGGCTGTAACACAGCCTGCACAGCCCTTACCGTGAACTCATCATTCCGCCTGCCGAGAGCCGCGCCATGTCCCTGCGTCTGGATTACTACAACGCTTCGCCCAAGGCGATGAAAGCGATGCTTGCCATGGAGGCGCTGACCGCCAACCTGAGCATCGAAGCGCCGCTGCTGCAACTGATCCGGATCCGCGCCTCGCAACTCAACGGCTGCGCCTTCTGCACTGACATGCATTCGGTGGACGCGCGGCGGGCCGGGGAGAGTGATCGGCGTCTTTACGCGATCGCGGTGTGGCGCGACAGCAACTTCTTCAACCCTCGCGAGCGGGCGGCGCTGGCCTGGGCCGAGGCGGTGACGCTGTTGGCCGAAAGCCACGTGCCGGATGACGTTTACCAACAGGCGCGCGAGCAATTTGATGAAGGCGAACTGGTGGACCTGACGGTTGCGGTGAGCACCATCAACAGCTGGAATCGCTTGGCCGTGAGCTTCCGCCAGACCCCGAGCGATTGAGTGGCGTCGTAAAAACAAAACGAGAGAAAGAAGAGGTACACGCCGATCGTTCCCACGCTCCGCGTGGGAATGCCTCAAGGGACGCTCCGCGTTCCAATGGGACGCAGAGCGTCCCGGGCTGCATTCCCACGCAGGAGCGTGGGAACGATCAGTCCCTCACTGCGCCGGCCGCTGCGGTTTCACTGATGTGCCAAACGTATTCCCCATCCGCGTACTGGTCGCCGCCGGGGTCGCCAGCCCTACCTGATTGGGCGCGCGCTTGTGCACCGGCACATTCAACGCTTCCATGTTCTTCTGCGCCGCCGCCGCACCGTCGGGATTGTTGCCCATCTGCTGGCTCAGGCAATCGTAATTCGGCGCCTTGTAACCGCCGACCGTGACCTCGACACAACCCAGCGGCTCCTCCGCCTGCGCCGCGCCCACCGTCATCAGCAAGACCCACATCCACCGCGTTTTCATGTCCGCCTCCTGGCCCGCCCGAATGGGCCGCTCTGGGGTTTGAGTCTAGTGCAAGCGCGGCGCAAAACCCGTGATGGTTTTTTTGCACTGCCCGTCATACCAGAGTCATAAATGCCCCGCAGGATAGCGATTTTCAGGGGTGCGCCAGTCGTGCAGCGAGGCAGTTCGCGGATCAGTCTTCAGCGCTCGGCGACGCTTGTGCGCCGCGCGGGTCTGGGGTGGCTGCTCGGTCTGCTGACCTGCGCGGCCAATGCGGATTCGGCAGCGGCAGATATGCGCATGACCTTGCACATCCCGGCGCAGGAACTCGCTCGGGCGTTGGATCAATACAGCCGCGCCACGGGCGTCGCGGTGTTGGTCGACAGCCAGTTGAGCCGGGGCCGTCGCTCCCTCGCCGTGGATGGCGAATTTACTGCAGCCGACGCCTTGCGCCATCTGCTCGGCGGCACCGGGTTGATGGCGCGCTATGCCCGCGCCGACGCGTTCACTCTACAAGCGGCGCAGGTGGAAGACCTGCCAGTGCCGACGGACAAACCCACGCCGGCCGCTGTCGCGGTCAACCGCAGTTATGCGACGGCGGTGCAAGCGGCGATCGAGCGCAAGCTGTGTAGTTCGCCGCTGACCCGACCGGGCAGTTATCGCGCGGTGTTGCAGGTGTGGGTCGGGCGCGACGGCGTGGTGCAGCACAACCGGTTGGTCACTTCGACCGGCGATGTACGGCGCGATAACGCGCTAGTGGAAAGTTTTCGCAACCTCACAATCGATCGGCCGACGCCCAGCGCCTTGCGCCAGCCGGTCACGTTGCTGTTGTTACCGGAGTCGTCAGGGAAACGCATGGAATGCACGAGATGGGAAGGAGTTTCCGGGGGATGAAAGACGCCGGACAAAGCACGATGGGCCAGCTGTTCCTCAGCTCCTACGAGGATTTTCGCGTGCGCCTGCGCCGCCGCCTCGGTTCCGAGGACCTGGCTAACGACGTGCTGCACGAAACCTGGCTGCGGGTCGATCGCATGGAAACCCCGCCGAACCTGCTCAAGCCCAACGCCTACCTGTATCGCATGGCCCTGAACATCGCCGCCGACCGCCGCCAGGCCGATGCGCGCCTGCTCACCGGCACCGAAGTCGAGGAACTGCTGCAACTGGGCGACGAAGCCCTCGACCCGGCGCGGGTGGTCGGCGGGCAAAAGGAGATGCAGGCCCTGCTCAGCGCTTTGTACGAACTGCCGGCACGGCGTCGGCGGATCTTCATCGCCGCGCGGCTGGAAGAGGCGCCGCACCTGGAAATCTCCCAGCGTTTCGGCATTTCCACGCGCATGGTCGAGAAGGAAATCAAAGCCGCGCTGGGCTTCTGCGCAGCGAAACTGGAAAGAAAAGTGTTTCAGCGGTTCGGTCGCGGGGCCGGAAAACCGTCTAGCGAATAGTGACCCGATTAATCCGTTGAGAATTTGCGCGTTTGAACATCTTTCGACTGAAACCCGCCGAGCCTTCGGCCACCGAGTCTCTGCACAGCGAAGCCCAAGATTGGCTGATCCTGCTGACCTCGGGCCGCGCCACCGTCGCCGACGCCCGCGCCCTGCGCGAATGGTGCGCGCAAAGTGGCGAACATGCCCGGGCCTTCGAAGAAGCCAAGCGGCTATGGCATCACCTGCAACCGGCCGCCGAAGCGTTGCAGGGCCGACGCAGCTTCGGTCGACGGGCATTTCTCGGCGGTGCGATTGCCGCATCCGCCGCATTCCTGCTGGTGCGCGGGACGATTCCCGGTGGCTTCGAAGGACTGGGCGCCGACTACATCACCGAAGTCGGCCAGCAGCGCCGGGTCGAACCGGCGCAAGGCGTCAGCCTCGAACTCAACACCCAGACCCGCATCAACCAGCGCAGCGTCGAAAACGGCGTGCAGGGCTTTGAACTGGTCAGCGGCGAAGTCGAAGTACAAACCGCACGCCTGCCGCTGGCGATGCAGGCCGGAGCAGGGTGGTTGCGCGCCAGTCAGGCTCGCTTCAACCTGCGCAACACCGACCAGCAAGTCTGCGTGACCTGCCTCGACGGCGCGGTCGACATCGCCATCGACGGCCGCAACCTGCGCCTCGAAGCGGGCCAGCAAGTCACCTACGACGCACGGCAAATCGGCAACGTACAAACCGTCGACACCGCCGCCGTGATGAACTGGCGCCAACAAGTGCTGGTGTTCAACGGCGCGACCCTCAGCCAGATGATCGACGAAATCAACCGCTACCGCCCCGGCATGCTCCTGCTGCTCAACCGCGAACTCGGCCAACGCCGCGTCCAGGCCCGCTTCAACCTCGACCAACTCGCCGGCGTCGCCCTGCTGATCCGCGACGCCTACGGCGTCAAATGCACCGAACTGCCTGGTGGCGTGGTCGTCCTCAGCTAACTGCCTGCCACACACAGATCCCCTGTGGGAGCGAGCCTGCTCGCGAAAGCGGTCTACCAGCTGACCAATATCTTCCGGTCGCACTCGATCCCTGTGGGAGCTGGCTTGCCAGCGATAACGGCCTAACAGCCACCCAACCTGCTACTGACTGCCCCCAACCCAACTGTGGGAGCGAGCCTGCTCGCGAAAGCGGTCTACCAGCTGACCAATATCTTCCGGTCGCACTCGATCCCTGTGGGAGCTGGCTTGCCAGCGATGACGGCCTAACAGCCAACCAACCTGCAACTGACCGCCCCCAACCCAATTGTGGGAGCGAGCCTGCTCGCGAAAGCGGTCTACCAGTAACAACAACATTGACTGACCCACCGCAATCGCGAGCAGGCTCACTCCTACAAAAAAGCTGCGGTGATCCCGGCTATTGCAACAACCCAATCACCTGCCGATACCGCTCAACCCCCTGCGCCGTCTGCCGACTCAACTGAATCTCCAACCCCAACGGATCCTCCCGCCGATTGCCACTCAACTGCCGCCATCCCTTATCCACCTCCCAAACCCGCACCTGCACATCACTCACCTCACTCAACACCGCAACCCCATTCCCAGGCGCCGGCAACGGATAGCGACTTCGCGCCTCAGCCACCGCCCGATACAACGTATCCCCCTTGACCCACCACCGAACACGCTGCAACGCCCCCGGCTGATCCGCCGCGCTACGAATAATGTCCAGCCGAAACCCCTTGCTGTCACTACTGCGCACCGTCACCGCCGGCGGCGCGGTCGGCGCCTCATCCTCAGCCCCGACCTTGCGCGGCTCACTCAACTCGACCCCCGCGCGCATGTCCACATCGCGCTGCAACTGATTCAACACCCGCAACAACCCATCGCTCTGCTCACTACTCGCCTGCAAATGACTGTCTGCCCGCGTCACACTGTCCAATCCGCGCCAGGCAATCAGACTCACCACCGCCATCAGCAGAATCGCGACCATCACCTCAATCAGAGTGAACCCTTGCTGAGTCTTCATTGAATACTGATCCGCCCACTGCCATCGCGCAGCACACTCAGCCGATTGGCCCCATCAGACAAAATCAGCCGCAACGGCGGATTGATCCACTCGGCATTCAGCACCACCGTCTGCCGGGGCTCTACACGCACCTCGACCTTCGGGCTCTGCCACGCACGCGGGCGCAACTGCGCATCCTCCTTGAACGACTCAAACCCCACGCCATCATCCCCACGCCGCCCAAACCGAAACCCCTTGGCATCCGCCACCCACACAATCGGCCGCCCATCCGCGCGAGCCTCGGCCTGCGCCACCTGCAACAACTGCGCAACCCGCTCGGCATCCTTGCGCAACAACTGCAACGGATCGAGCCGGATACTCAAAGTGATCGCCGCACTGGCAATGCCAATAATCACCAGCACCACCATCAACTCGATCAACGTAAAACCCTGCTGCCTGCTCATCACCCACGCGCTCCTTGGCGTCCCACCCCATCGTGCCCGGCGAACATGTAAGGCATGTGAAATAAAACGGAGAGAATTGCCGCGTAGGCTGGCAACAGGGACAACAAGGAGCGACAACCCATGAAATTCACCCCACGGATTACCCCGGCGCAAACCGTCCAGGCCCTGGCCCTGCTCGCCGCCCTGGTGGGCGTCGCGACATGGTCGTCGCTGCTGCTGACCACGGCGGAATCCCACACACCCGCAGCCGCCCCGCAAGTGCTCGCGGCGAAGACTGACAGCCCGGCGTTGCAGTGGTTTTCCAATGAGACCGCGCCGGTGGATATCAAGGTGAGCGGGGTGATCGCGGGGGGGAGTGGGACGGTGGCGATATTGAGTTTGAATGATGGCGCGCCGCGGAGTTTCTTGGTGGGGGAGAAGGTTGGGGTTGGGGTGAAGTTGGTGGGGGTTGAGGGGGATGGGGTGGTGATTGAGCGAGGTGGGGAGAGGGTGCGGTTGGGGGTTGAGAGGTTGGGGGAGGGGGTGGTTTTGCCGAGGTTGGTGAGGCCGTGAGTTGTGGATCTGGTCACAATACCGTCTCGATTGGGACCTTGCCTCCAATACAATTGATTCAAGTGCTTCTACGTGAAACAAGACCGAAAAATGAAGAGTGTTCGTGGAGGGTTGCCCCGTGACAACGGGTTCCAAGAAGGCATAAATAAATCGCTAACTTGAAGGATTGGCACGTATCCAGTCGCTCGCCATAAATATACCAATGACGTCAAGGCTCAGAGCCTCAGATGGTGTTATCCCTGCGTGTATGGTTGACTGTCTGACATTTAGCTATCCAAAATTCTTCCAGTTTGATATTTCCCAACCTTTTTAGCAGCGTGAGCACTCTAAGAGGCTGGCCTGATAGCAAGAAAGTTCATATTATGCTAGGAGCCTGTGTGCATTGTTTTGAATATAATTCGCAGGGGCTTGGTGCCACACTTTTACTGAAACGCGAGTGAGTTCGGGAAAGTTCCAGAATGAAAAATAACGAAAAGGGTCGGAGAATGTTTAATGGGGTGGCGGTTAAGTTATTACAAAAAATTAAAGTTCATGTTGTCCCAAACGGTGGTGGAGGTTTTGGCATCTCTGAAGAAATCACCCAGACGATATCCATCAAGAGTTTGCCTAGCTCTCCTGAAATTTCATTTTGCTTTATAAACTTTGATTTTGATTCAATAACGCCTAAAGAAAGACAGGTGTCAGGAAAAACTTTCACGAAGTGTATTTTTTCACACAAGATCATAGAGGAATTTACATTTAAAAATTGTATATTTGTCGGCTGTATGTTCAATGGGGCGGCGTTCGTGGGGGTCGAGTTTCATGACTGCGAATTTCGCGAGTGCTTCTTTTACAAAGCAAGGTTTAAGGACACCTATATAGATCCAAGGTCTTTCATTTTCAGCAAAGAATGGCATTGGTTTAGAGCGAATGTCAATGCTGGGCTTTTTCAGTCAGTGTACAATAACTCCAAGAGTATGCATCAAGAAGAGTTTGCAATGCATTCTGATCGGAAATTTCAGTTTTACCGTAGGTATCAATATCTCTATGGAAATTACCCGGAAATTTATAGATTTCTAAAGGGGTTGTTGTTTGATTATTTGTTAGGGCATGGTTACGGAATTAAGAACACTCTTTTTATGACGCTAGTTTCAATTCTCGGATTCGCTTGGCTTCTTGATGGAAATGTAAAATCTGAGAATGGAACGTTTTTTGAGACCTTGTATTTTACAGTTGTATCACTGACGACGGTTGGGTATGGCGAGATCACGCCGCGTCATGAGCTTGCTCCCATGGTAATTACAATAGTTTTGCTTCTTTCATCAATTGCTTGGTGTGCAGTAGTTACCGCAATCATTGTAAAGAGGATTGTAAAGTAGTGGCATTTTCCATAATACAGTGTGGATCTACTGCTAGGGGTGATGCTAACCTTCATAGCGATGTAGATGTGATTTGCATCTGGTCGGGTAGCTCGCCAGCCTTTAGCCTGCTTGTCGAGAAATATGGCGAGCTGGCCTTTTACTCCTTGGAGACTATGAGACGGATGCGCTCTAAAGGTTCCCTATTTCTTACGCATTTGGACGTCGATGGTATTTTTATCGATGGTGACGAATCTTTGTTTGAAGAGTTTCGCGGATTTCGCCCGTCTGTTAGGCAAGTTCGCACTCTATATAAAGAAACCGCGCGGGCTGTAACAAGTTTGGAGTGGTTTCCTAATAGCGCACTTGGCGAGCTTTGGCTCTGCGATATTCTTTATGTTGCACTTCGGACCTGTCTTTACTGTAAGAATGCAATCAAGGGGGTTTACACTTTTGGCTATCTTGACGCAATGAAAGCATATGGTTTGAATGCAGATCAAATTGCAACAATGCTGCTTTTGAGGGAAGGCAAATATCGTTATAGAGCTTCAGCTTGGAATTCGGCTGCGACGAAGTTAGGTTTTGACTCGGGTTTAGCCAAGCAGGCATGTTTTGCGATTCTAGCCGAGGCAGTCGACATAGCGAGGGGCGGAAAGACAGACTGGGCAAAGTTATCCGAATGTCCGCGAGACTATTGGAGTGAAAGGTTGATAGAAAGGGCTATTCTAAATAAGGAGCATCGGGATGATGAGTTTATGATGAAGATGAAGCTCCATAACTACAATAAAAGATCTCTTAAATCTGACATCTCCAGAATAGTAAGAATGCATACGTTCAGTGTTTGATGGTTTGATAATTTTAGGAGTTTTCCCAGATCAGAAAAAATCAATTTCCTTTCGGTCATTAGTATATAGCTCGAATGACGAGGCTCCGGCAAGCTTGCCGAAATTAGCGGCAAAGCTGTCTTTTTCCGCGGGGCTATAGTTGTAACTCTATGGAGATGCATGGCCGAAAAGTCTCCCGCCTCTTGCTCCCTTATCTCAATGGGAACTTCGCCTTGAACTTTCGTGTCGAGTATCTCGCTCGGATTAGTACAAAGAATAAGCCACCACGTATCGCCTCTCTCCGGTCTTCGAGCGAAAGCACGAGCTTTTTCCATACGGCTCGAGACTGCCACGTTATAAAAGTGCTTCCCTAATTATTCAAGTCTAATCTTCAGTAGCATACGAGCCACTGCGAATGGTTCTGAGACTTCGGCTATCAGATGAAGCTGGGTACCCGCCTTGTTTTAACTAGATTTCGTAGTTGATAGCTTCGCGATTCCAGTTAAATAATTCTGGGCGCTCTGGATGCCTCCACTTTCCCACGCAAGGTATCCATCCGAACGAAGCGTCCCTTCTTCGAGGGCACTCCTTGTAGAAGACGATAGCCGTTAAATGGAAAGCTATGCAGTGCCTTAGACTCAATTTTTTGCCCAAAGTATTGATTGCAGCGATCACAGGTAATCCGGTCCTCCTATCGGGGCATTTGTCCCATCTCACAACTCGGGAACAATATGGGCTACTGCCGAGGTCTTACTGCTGTGACAAACAATGCACGAGAGGGTAGTCGGCATATTTATGTGATCCTAATAAAGTTAGACGACAACCTGATCGGGCTGCCGCGTGAGTAAATATGACGAAAGGACCTGATTTGTCCTTCCGACCTAATCAATCCGCGTTTTCCGATACTTAATAATCGACCGGTCCGAAATGCCCACTGTAGTCAACGTGTGTGGAGATGAGACGATTGAGACACTCACGCTGACCAAGCCGCTTTCCAAAGGCCTAAGTCAGCTTTATATATTTAACATGGCAAAACCTTCCTGTCTTAGTCGGATTCATTCGATGGAGGGGGCGCGCGTAAATTAAATGAATCTCCAAAGATCGCGTGTAAATTATCGTTCGAGAGAGCAGCGAGACCCTTGCAAAGAGCGTGGTGCCAAGAGTTGTAATCTTTTTTTCTCTCGCTTATATAAATTTGATCATCAATTACTTGCTTGCGAAATTCTGTGGCTGAATTATATTTCTCTGCAGAAATTCTCAGCGTTTCCAATGAATCTAGTGTTCTATTAATGTAGGAGGTTTCATCTAATGAAATTTCGATATGGTAGTCAATGCGCAGCTGTTCCTCATCATTAAACGGTGTGCGGTCGTATGTAAGGTGAAAGCCGATAATGCCACAATCAAAGTTTACAACAGTGTAAACATCTAGTTTCTTTAATATCTGTTTGTCGAAATAAGGATGAAGGGGGCTCGTAGTAGCTCCATGAGCATTTAACGAGTTTCTTTTGCTATTGCAGCTCCCGCAGGACGGCAACAGATTTAGGCTGTAAACTGAAAACTCCGGATATGATGCTTGGGGTAAATAATGCTCAATTGTCCGTGCACCGTCACCTCCACAGAATGGGCAACTGTTGAGCCCATTAATATAAAGCTCTGAGATCCAGTTAAGACCCGCGCTCACTGGTTTATTGGAGTAGGCATTTTCAAAATCTCCACGCTGCGCTTCACTCACCTCAATGGGGACAATCGAGGGCGATCCTTTTTTTAACACATATTGACGATAGGAGTTTTTTATTTGCTCGCTAATTCCAACCAGGCTTGTGTAATGGGCGAGGACGCTTTCAAGTATAGTTCTATCGAAAATTCGTTTATAGGAGAGGGATCTCAATGTCATTCTCCTTGATGCTTCATTAGCTCTCTTATTTTTACAAGCATATCCATGCTTAAAAACCCATTATATCTATCCACTATTTCGTTAAGGTTCAAAGAGGAGTCCGCAATCTCAGAAGCTATTTTACTGTGAAACGATGTAATTAAGCTATCTCCGAAGACTGAGTTTGATAATGCGGTTACGCTCGCGCCAAGAGTATTCATATATACCCTCTCAACACTTACGTTTTTTGAATTGTCTGTTTTTATTACGTGCGCGCAGTGTGAAGGTACTTCGCGGACGACATATGCAGAGTGAGTCGCAATTAACGCGACGGAGGATGTTGCTTTGAGAACCATATAAAGCAGGTTCATGAATTCGGTTACAAGATTCGGGTGAAGATGGGTTTCTGGTTCGTCAATTAATACAATGGTGCCTTGGTTTGCAGATGTTAGGAAATGTGTTGCAAACCGAAAATACATTTTCTGCCCGCTACTTAGAGGAACTGCTAGGTTTTCATCTGCCCTGAATGCTAGATCGCGCGAAAAATCGATATCGCCCAAGATCTCCAGCAATCTCATTTCTCCTCCTCTGATCGCGTTAATCCCTGCCCATTGATTGCCTGCCTCGTCAATTATGTATGACGTGCTAGTGGCCTCTGCAAGTATAGGGACTAGTAACTGCGCCGAAGGTATAACTTTTTGGAGGATTTTTTTTAATAATATAAATCGACTTTCAGTGCCAATTAAGTCAGCTTCGTTTCGTATTATGTCAACAAGCAATCGTGGAAGAGTTTCCGAACTGTCCAGGCCGATATCAAAATATTGATAATCGAGAGGCCCTGCGAGATTGGTAGTGCGAGGAAAAATATTTCCAGGGTCTGATGAGTAGACTATTATTCTACTGTACGAAGGAAGTTGCATCCAATCCGATTCATCTATTCCTAAGTTCGATGCGCTCGTTGTCTTATCATTTATGTCATACAGCTCAGATCTTTGTTCCTCTGGTAAATCCGAGTTCAGCTTGGCAGCTATTCCCAATACTAGATTATTAAGGTACCTTGTTTTTCCGACCCCGTTCACTCCAATAAGGCAATGAATTCTATCAGGGATAAACTCTATCTCGTGATACGGAAAGCCAATTATGTGTTTGTTTTGAAAACCCTGTAACTTCGTTGAAAAGCTAAAAGGGATTTTAGCTTCTACTAGCGGTTGTCTGCGAAACGCTGATTTATAACCAAAGCGAAAAGCCTTATATGGACCTAGATCCCTAAGTACAGCAACCTTGAATTGCTGAGTTTCGATGATTTTAGCGTATGTGCTAGAGCTAAGATTTCCGGCATGTAAGTTGGCATTTATTTCTTGTATGGAAGTTAGAAGGCTATCAAAATCCGCTCTTGGTATTTTGCCGGCAAGATCGCTGTAGCTTTGTTGGGAAGCAAAAACTAGTGAATAGTTGGGGAAGATTTTATTGGGGGTTTTCCATTTTGTTTCGTCTGTATTCGCAGATCGTAGGTATTTTATCCATTCGGTTACTGAAGGTTGAGGCGTATCTTCCACAAATGGCAGTAGTCGTGCTGGTATATCTGTGAGTAAGCCGTTAACCAAAACTCTCACATTTACACGCAACGTATATCCGAAATCATTCCAACCCGATCCAGTCGCATATATTAAAACTTGATTCGGGCCATCAAGCGATCTAGCTTCCTCGTGAAACTTAATTTCCCACATCCCTTTAATCCTTTGATGAAATCTTGAAAGCTCCAATGCTTTCGACTGAATTTATTTACGTCGCACTTTTATCGTTCGCTTATTAACGTACTTGTATGTGCTACGGTTTTTTTTGAGATGCTAGCAGAATGATATCGAGTAAGGCTAGGGCACCCGATCAGGTAGAGGCGATGCGCAGAAGGCAGCTATGCACCGTTAAATCACAGGAAGAAGTCATTTTTGCTTATGGCGCTGAGTATGCATGAGTTGATGCGCGGCGATGTGGTAACGCGACTCGCGCGCGTCAAGCTAGGTTGCCAGTGCTTGATCGCTTCTCAATTTAGATTTGCGACATCCAAGGTCCACTTTTGGTCGATAGCTGCACTCGTTTTCACGTATGAAATACAGCTTTGCAGTGATTTACGGAACGAAACTCCAATCGTGACGTAACGCAAATTCAGCTCATAAACACCAGCGTTTAAAAAGACATCTCCAGTCACGCTCCCAGGCTACACATCCTTGCGCCTTTGCCTACAGCTGCGCCAGAATCCGCCGGCTTGTGCGCCTTGGGGGCGGGTTCTATTGTGGTCGGGTCGCTGACGAATCAGCGATCGGGTTTGGTAGCCCGGCTTAGACTTGGCGCATTGCGTCACCCGATTCAGTCCTTTCAGGGGCTGTTGCTTTATGGTGGCCATGCGCAGGGCGTCTTCGGGCGCGCCGGTTTTCCAAGTCACCGGTCTACCAACCTTCGTATGGCCACCACCCCCTTCGTTTGGTAGCGAAAAGATGATGGCTCCTTTTCTATGATTTGGAGATTCACTCATGATCAAACCAACACCCAACCCGCCCGAAACCGACCCCACTTCTCCCTACGAATCCCTCGATTCAAACAAGCTCCACGAAGCCGCCGACCGCGCGCTCGATCATTACCTGTCACCAAACAATCTCCTGCCTCCGCCGCGCAAGGCGCGTGGGATGTATGCGGTGACGGCGGATACCAAGAATGAAGAACTGCTGGCTGATGCAAGTGAAACGCTTGCTTCGGCCAAGACGATTGCTCAGGACATTTCCAGTTTGCTGCCAGCGCCGCAGCGGCGGGCGCTGTTGGGGGTTGCTCAACTGATCATGTTGGGGGAGCTGGCGGTGAATCGGGTGATGGATAATTTGGAGGTGGCGGGGTGATGTGATGTGCGGGGCGCCAGCGGGTTGATTTGTTGTTTGGGCTGGCGCCTTCGCGAGCAGGCTCGCTCCCACAGGGGGATTTGTGTTTGTTGCGGGAGGGAAGATCAAAAGATCGCAGCCTTCGGCAGCTCCTACGGTGGGCGGGTCAGTAAGGTTTCCAACCTGGCCAATGGCGGCGCATCCTGGTTGCGGTCAAATACTTGGATTCCAATCCTGAGCAGTCGCCCATTCTCTGCGCTGGCGATCACCTGTTCGCAGCGCAACATAAGCCGTCCTTGATCACATTCAACAGCCTTCATCCCATTCGGTAATCGCCCTTCCAGACGCAACTCAGCCATCCGGCTCTGCGCGGCGATCAGCGCAATCGATCGATCCCGCAACACCCCATTACTCTGCGTCATCAACCCTGCCACTCGCACGGCGGCGGACATGGCGACGGCGATGATCGCCAGTGCCACCAGCACTTCAATCAGGGTGAATCCTTCCTCTCGCGTTTGCGCGCGCATACATGGCCCAAAAGCAAAACCCAGCCCTCGACGCTAACCCCCGTCCTTGACGGCTTGACGACGGAAACACCCGAGGATTTTCAACATCCCTGACATATCTTCTTGCAACACTGCGCGTCGAATTCGGATCAAGCCAGGGAATGTCGAGATGGATATCGCACCTTTGAACACGCTCAGTCAGTCGCCGCGCATGCCGCGTGGGCAGCAGGGTTTTACCTTGATCGAGATCATGGTGGTGGTGGTGATTCTGGGGATTCTGGCGGCGATGGTGGTGCCCAAGGTGCTCGACCGGCCGGATCAGGCGCGGGCGACGGCGGCGAAGCAGGATATTGGTGGGTTGATGCAGGCGTTGAAGTTGTATCGCCTCGATCACGGCACGTATCCGAGCATGAATCAGGGGTTGAAGGTGTTGGTCGAGCGGCCGGCGGATGCGAAGAACAGCAACTGGCGTTCGTACCTGGAGCGTTTGCCGAATGACCCGTGGGGCCGGCCTTATCAGTACCTCAACCCGGGCGCGAATGGTGAGGTCGATATCTTTTCCCTCGGCGCCGATGGCCAGCCTGACGGCGATGGCGTGAATGCCGATATCGGTTCCTGGCAGTTGTAAGGCCGGCCGTGAACACAGGTTCGCTCAACGGGGCGAAGCAACGGGGCATGGCGATTATCAGCGCGCTGTTGATCGCCGCCGTGGTGGCGGTGATTGCGGCGGGGATGTTGACGCGTCAGAGCGTGGCGACCCGGGCGCTGGAGGCCGATCAGCAGCGGGTGCAGGGGCGTTGGCTGGCGCAGGGTGGTCTGGAGATCAGCCGGCAGTTGCTCTGGGATGCGCGCCTGCGTGATCCGTTGACCCGGCGCGATCAGCCTTGGGCGCAGCCGTTGTTGGCGGCGGGTTTTGCCGGGCGGCTGGAGGACGAGCAGGGCAAGTTCAACCTGCGCAATCTGGTCGCCAATGAGCGCATCGATGAGGCGCAGGTGCAGGCGTTCGCGCGTTTGTGCGAGCTGATCGGCGTGAGTGGCGTTGTCAGCCAGCGCATCCGCCAGCGAGTGATTGCCGGGTATCCGCATCTGCTGAATGCGCAGATTGGTGCGACGGGCAAAGCCGGTTTCGACAGTGGCCGCGCCACTTCGCCGGATGCCGATCACAAACCGCAACCGCCGAAGGTGCCGATGCTGCGCACGCTGGATGATTTGCGCAGCGTCGAAGGCATCACCGATGCGCTGCTCGGCCAACTGGCGCCGTACGTGACGGTGATTCCGGCGACGACGTGGATCAACGGCAACACCGCCACGGCGCAGGTGCTGGCGGCGCATGTGCCGGGGCTTTCGCTGGAGCGGGCGACGGCGTTGATTGCCGAGCGTGACGCCGGGCGCTGGTTTATCAATCGCGGCGATTTTGTGAACCGCTTGCGCATGCCGCAGTTGGAAGTGAGCAGCGTCAAAGTTGGCATCACCAGTGACTGGTTTCGTTTGCGCGGTGAGGCGCGGCGGGATCAGCGCCGGGTCAGTCTCGACGCTTTGCTGCACCGCAGTGAGGATCGGCTGCCGCAGGTGATCTGGTCGCGGGTGGGCGCATGAGCCAGTTGCGCGTCGCGTTGCCGCCGCTGGCGGAGCTGGAGTTGCACAGCGAAGTGAGTTGCGCCTGGCTGGATCGTCAGGGGCAGGTCAGTCGTGAGGAACGGCTCACTTTGAGTCAGTTGGGGCAACGGCCGAAGCAACCACCGCTGTTGTGCTTTCTGCATCCGGCCGACAGCCTGCTCGCCAGCATTGATCTACCGCCGCTGCCCGCGAACAAAACGGCGGCCGCTGTTCAATGCGCGGCACAGGCGTTGATGCTCGGCGACAGCAGCCAGATGCATATCGGCCACAGCCCTCGCGATGCGAGCGGGCAGGTGCAGATTGCCTGGGTTTCGCGCCAGCATTTGCAGGGTCTGGCTGCGGTGCTCAAGCAAGCGGGTTTGAGTTTGCGCGGTTTGTATCCGGCGCCGTACAGCCTGCCGGTGCTGCCGGGGGGTGTTGCTTGTGTGGCGGACGGTCATTGGCTCCGGCGCGAGAGTCTGAATAACGCGCAGGTTGAGCCGTTGCTCGGTGACGAAGTTGATGAGGCATCGTTCGCAGCTGACGCGACACAACGCTGGATCGGTCCATTGCCCGGTTGGGGTTTGCACGGTGGTCTGCAGCAAAGCGGCGGCGAGCAACGTGGCTGGGGTCGTGCTGTCGGGTGTGTGGCTTTGGCTGTGGCAGTCTGGGTGGTCGGCCTGAATCTGTACGCCGCTCGCGAAGCTCGGCAGGGCCAGCAGCTCAAGGCGCAGATGAGTCAGCGGGTGAAGCAGGCGTTTCCCGAATTGCCGGTGATTCTCAACCCGCTGCAACAGGCCCGTCAGCAACTGGAGCAGCGGCAAAAAGGCGCGGTCGATGACCCGGCGCAGAACTTCAATCGACTGGTGTTGCAGGCCGGCACCGGCATGCCGTTCATGGCCGGCAGTGTCGAGCGCCTGACCTATCGCGACGGCGCCTTGCAACTGGCCTTGCTGAGCGATGCAAACCGTGGCGGCAACGATAAGGACTGGCAAAGCACGTTGGCCCAGGCCGGCATCAGCGTCACTGCCGATGACGCAGGCTGGACCTTGCGGCCGAGCGATGAATCCAGCGCAAACACCAACGAAGACGACGACAGCGGAGCAGACGATGAGTAGGGCGACGCTGGCGATTTACCGTGCGCGCTGGCAGCGCTTCAGCAGCCAGTTGCAGGCGCGTTGGCAGCCGTTGGCGTTGCGTGAGAAACGCATGGTCGCCGGCATGGCGCTGGTGCTTGTCGGTCTGCTGATCTGGCTGACGCTGGTCAAGCCGCCGTTGGCCACGATCACTTTTTGGCAGAGCAAAACGCCCAAGTTGCGCGCGCAAACCGAGGCGCTGGAAGTGCTGTTGCGCAGCGTCAATGTGCGGCCGCAGGGGCAAAGCGTTGACCAGTCGCTGGAGCAAAGTCTGCAAGCGGCGGGGCTCGCCGGGCATTACCAATTACACGCGGCGGAGGACGGCGCGTGGCAGTTGAATGTCGACGCCGCGCCGGCCGATGCGCTGCTCGACTGGCTGCTCAGCCAGCCATCACAACTTTCTCTGCAGGTGGTCGAGGCGCAGTTGCAACGCGCAAGCGCGGCCTCGACCGAAGTCACTGCCGGCACATTGTCAGGCACCGTTCGCATGGATCAGGCGCAGGGCGCTAAGGAAGCTTCATGAAGGAGTCACGCTGCAAACCGGCACGTCTGGCGCTGCCGTTGTTGCTGATGGCATTGAGCGCGTGCAACAGCACCACGGCGCCGCAGAATCAGCCGCCGCTATTGGTCGACAGCGAACTCGGGCGCCCGCTGGCCAACACCCAGCGCAGCGGCGATGCGGTGGCCGATCGCGAACGGGCGCAGGCTCAGGCGCGGCCGGTGCCCAAGCAGTTGCACAACATCAGTCAGCGTGGGCGCAGTGCTGGTGTTGCGCCGAGCAATGCGATCCCGCGCAATCCGTTGGGCGAGCAACCGGTGACGCTGAATTTTGTCGAGGCGGATATTCAGGCGGTGGTGCGTGCGCTGTCGCGGGCCACCGGGCAGCAGTTTCTCGTCGATCCACGGGTCAAGGGCAATCTGACCTTGGTCTCGGAAGGTCAGGTGCCGGCCCGTCAGGCCTACGACATGCTGCTCGCGGCGTTGCGCATGCAAGGCTTCAGCGTGGTCGATGTCGGCGGCGTGGCGCAGGTGGTTCCCGAGGCCGACGCGAAACTGCTCGGCGGGCCGATCTACAGCGCCGACAAACCGGCCGGCAACGGCATGCTCACCCGCACGTTTCGCCTGCAATACGAGAACGCGGTGAACCTGATTCCGGTGCTGCGTCCGATTGTCTCGCCGAACAATCCGATCAATGCCTACCCCGGTAATAACACCGTGGTCATCACCGATTACGCCGAGAACCTTACCCGCGTCGCGCAGTTGATCGAGAGCATCGACACGCCGAGCGCGATCGACACCGATGTGGTGCAGATTCAGAACGGCATCGCTGCCGACATTGCACCGATGGTGGCCGACTTGCTCGACGCGCCGGGCAACGATCCGACGCAGAAAATCGCGGTGATTGGCGACCCGCGCTCCAACACCATCATCATCCGCGCCGGCAGCCCCGAGCGCACCGAGCTGGCGCGCAACCTGATCTACAAACTCGACAACGCGCAGAGCAATCCGAGCAATCTGCACGTGGTTTATCTGCGCAACGCCCAAGCGGCGAAACTCGCGCAGGCATTGCGCGGTTTGCTCACCGGCGAGAGTGACAGCGGCAGCAGCGACGCGGCGCGGTCGGTGCTCAGCGCAATGGGCAGCAGCACCGGCGGCAATGCCGGGCAGAACGGCCAGAGCAATACGCCGAGCACTGGCACGGCGACCTCGACTGGCAGCGGCGCAAGCGGCGGCAGTTATGCGCAGGGTAGTGGTGGCGGCAGCAGCAGTGGCGGTACGCAGAGCAGCGAACAGAACGTTGCCTTCAGCGCCGGCGGGGTGACGATTCAGGCCGATGCCACCACCAACACGCTGCTGATTTCCGCGCCGGAACCGCTGTATCGCAATCTGCGTGAGGTTATCGATCTGCTCGACCAGCGCCGTGCTCAGGTGGTGATCGAGAGCCTGATCGTTGAGGTTGGCGAGGATGATGCCAGTGAATTCGGTGTGCAGTGGCAGACCGGTGATCTCGGCGGCAAAGGCGTGATCGGTGGCGCTAATCTGGGTGGTGCGGGTCTCAACACGGGGGCCAAGAACAGCATCGACGTACTGCCGCAGGGTTTGAACCTTGGCTACGTCAACGGCACGGTCGACATTCCCGGCATCGGCAAGATTCTCGACCTGAAAGTGCTGGCGCGGGCGCTGAAGAGCAAGGGCGGCACCAACGTGCTGTCGACGCCGAACCTGCTGACGCTGGACAACGAGGCAGCGAGCATTTTTGTCGGCCAGACCATCCCGTTTGTCAGCGGCAGCTACGTCACCGGCGGTGGGGGCACCAGCAACAACCCGTTCCAGACCGTGACCCGCGAAGAGGTCGGCCTCAAGCTCAACGTGCGCCCGCAGATCTCCGAGGGCGGCACGGTGAAGCTGGATATCTATCAGGAAGTCAGCAGCATTGATGAGCGCGCGTCCAACAGCGTGACTGCGGCGGGCATCGTTACCAACAAGCGCGCGATTGATACCAGCATTCTGCTCGACGACGGGCAGATCATGGTCCTCGGCGGATTGCTTCAGGACGGCTACAGCCAGAGCAATGATGCGGTGCCGTGGCTGGGCAGCCTACCGGGCATCGGCGCGCTGTTTCGCAACGAACGCCGGGCGATCACCAAGACCAACCTGATGGTGTTCCTGCGCCCGTACATCATCCGCGACAGCGAAGCCGGGCGCAGCATCACCCTCAACCGCTACGACTTCATGCGCCGCGCCCAGGGCGGCTTGCAACCGGAACGCAGCTGGGCGATGCCCGACATGCAGGCGCCGCAACTGCCAAGCGCCGCGCAAGGCGTGCCAGCGCCGGGGCCGACATCAGGCCCACGCGCCACGATCAAAGCCGTACCGATTGAAGGGAGCACCCGGTTTTGACTGAGATGATGACTGTGGCGAGGGGATTTATCCCCGTTCGGCTGCGCAGCAGTCGTAAAACCGGTACACGCGATTTGCCTGGAGAAACTGGTTCTCAAGGTTTGGGTCTGCTTCGCAGCCCAACGGGGATAAATCCCCTCGCCACAGAGGATCTCATTGCCACTGAGGATCCCATTGCCACGGTACCGATTGAAGGGAGCACCCGGTTTTGACTGAGATGATGATTGTGGCGAGGGGATTCATCCCCGCTCGGCTGCGCAGCAGTCGTAAAACCGGTACACGCGATTTGCCTGGAGAAACTGGTTCTCAAGGTTTGGGGCTGCTTCGCAGCCCAACGGGGATAAATCCCCTCGCCACAGAGGTTCTCATTACCACTGAGGATCCCATTGCCACAAGGGATCCCATTGCCACAGAAGATCCCATTGCCACGGTGGATTGTGGGGAGGGTGGGCGATGAGTGTATTGCCGTATGCCTGGGCCAAGGCGCAGCGCATTCTTTTGCGCGATGGCGTGTTGACGGTGTGCCCGTCGACGCCGGGCTGGTCGATCAGCGAAGTGCGTCGGCAGTTCGGTGCGACGCGGCTCGAGCGGGTGCGTGATGACGAGCTCGACGGTTTGCTCGCCAGCGCTTACGCCGACACCGGCAGTGCGGCGGCGGTGGTGGGGGCTGCGGAAAACGAGGTCGATCTCGATCGGCTGATGCAGGACATGCCGGAAATCACCGACCTGCTCGACACCCAGGACGGCGCGCCGGTGATTCGCATGATCAACGCCTTGCTCACCCAGGCTGCGCGCGATGAGGCCAGCGACATTCATATCGAGCCGTTCGAAACCCATTCGGTGGTGCGCTACCGCGTCGACGGCACCCTGCGCGATGTGGTCTCGCCGCGCAAGGCGTTGCACGGTGCGCTGGTGTCGCGGATCAAGATCATGGCTCAGCTCGATATCGCCGAAAAACGCCTGCCGCAGGATGGGCGCATCGCGTTGCGCGTAGCGGGGCGGCCGATCGATATTCGTGTGTCGACGGTGCCCACCGGCCATGGCGAACGGGTGGTGATGCGCCTGCTCGACAAACAGGCCGGGCGCCTGCATCTGGAAACCTTGGGCATGGATGCGCAGGTGCTGGCCAAACTCGATCACCTGATTCGCCAGCCCCACGGCATCGTCCTGGTCACCGGGCCGACCGGCAGCGGCAAAACCACCAGCCTCTACGCGGCGCTGGCGCGGCTGGATGCGAGCACCAGCAACATCCTCACCGTGGAAGATCCGGTGGAATACGACCTGCCGGGGATCAGCCAGATTCAGGTCAACGCCAAGATCGACATGACCTTTGCCCTCGCGCTGCGGGCGATTCTGCGGCAGGACCCGGACATCATCATGATCGGCGAGATCCGCGATCTCGAGACCGCGCAAATCGCCGTGCAGGCCTCGCTCACCGGGCATCTGGTGCTGGCGACGCTGCACACCAACGACGCGGTGTCGGCGGTCAATCGCCTGATCGACATGGGCGTCGAACCGTTCTTGCTCGCGTCATCCATGCTCGGCGTCCTCGCGCAACGTCTGGTGCGGCGCCTGTGCAATCAGTGTAAACAGGAAGATCCGGCCACGCCCGGCACCTGGCGTCCGGTCGGCTGCGCAGCGTGCAATCACACCGGTTACAGCGGCCGCACCGGCATCCACGAATTGTTCTGCATCGACGACAACATCCGCACGCTGATCCACCAAGGGGCAGGGGAGCAGGCTTTGCGCGCGGCGGCGTCGAAAGCGGGCATGTTCAGCCTGCGTGAGGACGGTGAGCGCTGGATTCGCAGCGGTGCCACCGCGCCGGAAGAAATCCTTCGTGTGACACGGGACGCCTGATGAATCGCTATCGCTTTGAAGCGGCGGATGCCACCGGGAAAATCGAGTCCGGCCACCTTGAGGCGGACAGCCAGAGCGCGGCGTTCAGTGCCTTGCGCGGACGTGGATTGACAGCGTTGTCGGTGCACGAGGAAAGCAACGTCGCCCGACACGGTGGCGGTTTGTTCAGCGCCAGACTCTCCGACAACGACCTCGCCTGGGCCACGCGGCAACTGGCGAGCCTGCTCGGCGCCAGCCTGCCATTGGAAGCAGCGCTGAGCGCCACAGTCGAGCAGGCGGAGAAAAAGCACATCGCCCAGACCCTCAGCGCCGTGCGCGCCGATGTGCGCAGCGGCATGCGTCTGGCGGAATCGCTGGCGTCGCGGCCACGGGATTTTCCCGAGATTTACCGCGCGCTGATTGCCGCTGGCGAAGAGTCTGGCGATCTGGCGCAGGTGATGGAACGGCTGGCCGATTACATCGAGGAACGCAACAACCTGCGCGGCAAGATTCTTACTGCGTTCATCTATCCGGGCGTGGTCGGGCTGGTGTCGATCGGCATTGTGATTTTCCTGCTCAGCTACGTGGTGCCGCAGGTGGTCAGCGCGTTTTCTCAGGCGCGGCAGGATTTGCCGGGGCTGACGCTGGCGATGCTGACCGCCAGTGATTTCATTCGCGCGTGGGGCTGGTTGTGTGCGGCGCTGATGACCGGGGCGTTCTGGAGCTGGCGGCTGTATTTGCGCAATCCGGCGGCGCGTTTGAGTTGGCATCACCGGGTGCTGAAGTTGCCGCTGTTTGGGCGTTTCATTCTCGGCCTCAACACCGCGCGATTCGCGTCCACGCTGGCAATTCTCGGCGGCGCCGGCGTGCCGTTATTGCGTGCATTGGAAGCGGCGCGGCAGACCTTGTCCAACGACCGCTTGAGCCTGAGCGTCAGCGAGGCCACGGCGAAGGTGCGAGAAGGTGTCAACCTCGCCGCCGCGCTGCGCGTGGAGAATGTGTTCCCGCCGGTGCTGATTCACCTGATCGCCAGCGGCGAGAAAACCGGCTCGCTGCCACCGATGCTCGAGCGCGCGGCACAGACGCTTTCCCGGGACATTGAACGACGGGCGATGGGCATGACCGCCTTGCTCGAGCCGCTGATGATTGTGGTGATGGGCGGGGTGGTTCTGGTGATTGTGATGGCGGTGTTGTTGCCGATTATTGAGATCAATCAGTTGGTGCAGTAGCCCAGTCTGATGTTGTCTGGTCGGGCCTCATCGCTGGCAAGCCAGCTCCCACAGGTTTTTGTGTTGTACCCCAGATTGCATTAACAACACTGCACCCCTGTGGGAGCTGGCTTGCCAGCGATTGGGCCATTCCAGCCAACAAATTTCCCAAATAACTTTCACCGGTCTGCCTACCACCCGAGCCCCAATCCGCCCATCCTCGGGTTCTCCATTCTGTCATCTGCAACCACCCGCCAACGGCTCCAGCCCGATTCAGCCAAACCCCCGATCCAGACGCGCCGCAACCCACCGCAAACACCCGAGAAATCCGCACCCAAATCCCCCCGCAGCTCCCGAGGTTTTTTCCTTTATCTGTCACCGGAAGCTGCGAATTTCTCCCTGCGGCTCCACTGCGGTGGACCCTCCCGGTGTCATGCAAGCCTTCCGAAACCTGTGTTCCAAACCAAGTTGAAAAGGAGATTCTTCATGTTCAAGCGCACTCTGATCGCCGCCTCACTGACCGTCGCCGCTCTGGCTTCCGCCCAGGCCATGGCCGTAACCGGTGGTGGCGCCTCGCTGCCTGCCGCGCTGTACAAAGGTTCTGCCAACAGCATCCTGCCTGCCAACTTCAGCTACGCCGTAACCGGTAGCGGCATTGGCAAAAGCGCTTTCCTGACCAACAACGCTGCCCAGTTCAGCACCACCGGCACCGTGCATTTCGCCGCTAGCGACTCGATCCTCAGCGCTGCGGAACTGAGCACCTACACCACCAACTTCGGTGCTTCGTACGGCCCGCTGATCCAGCTGCCATCGGTGGCCACTTCGGTTGCCATTCCGTACAAAAAATCCGGTCAGACCGCGCTTAACCTGACCAGCGCTCAACTGTGCGATGCGCTGTCGGGCACCGCCACCACTTGGGGCGCTCTGCTGGGTAACGCCGACAGCACGCCGATCCGTGTGGTTTACCGCAGCGTGTCCAGTGGCACCACTGAAATCCTCAGTCGCCACCTGAACGCCGTTTGCCCAGGCAAATTCGCCGTCAACTCCACCTTCACCAACGCTCGTCTGCCGGCCGGTTCCGCGCTGCCATCGACTTGGGTCGGCGTAGCCAACACCGCTGATGTGGCCACTGCGGTGAACGCCGTGGACGGTTCGATCGGCTATGTGGGTCCGGACGGCGTGAACGCCACCAGCAACGCTGTGGTTGCCCGCGTCAATGGCGTCCAGCCAACCAACGCTAACGTGACGCTGGCGCTGAGCACTGCACCGGTGCCAAGCGCACCTGCCAACCCGGCTGGCTGGGCCCCGGTCGTGCCTAACCCGGCAAGCGGTTACCCGATTGTGGCTTACACCAACTTCATCTTCGGCCAGTGCTACAAAGATGCAGCCGTGGCCACCGCCGTGCGCAACTTCCTGACCACCCACTACAGCAACCCGGGCAACAACGTCGCCACCGTCGCCCACAGCTTCACGCCGGTTCCCAACAACTGGAAAACCGCTGTGACCGCCAACTTCATCACCAACACCTCGGGCAATAACCTGGACATCAACAACGCCAACGCCTGCAACGGCATTGGTCGTCCTTTGTAAGCCTTGTCTCAACTGCAATGAAACGGCAGCAGCCTTCGGGCTGCTGTTTTTTTTTGCCGATTTACTCCTTGATCATGAAGTTTGTGTGACATCCGTTCGGTCGTGAGGCTCGCCAACTGCCTATGTCGTAACAGCAGGGCTGATCCGACCTGCCACCCAAAAGGACCTGTAGTGATGCTTGCTCGCACCTCCCGTCACAGTAACCGTATCCGGCCGATCAAACGTGGCGCGGGCGATCCCGCACAGTGGCTGCTCAAGCCATTGGCGCAAGCCGTCGCCTTGTGTCTGGTGGCGGGCAGTGCCGAGGCGGCGACAGCGTTCAGTTCCACCTGGTTTGCCGCGAAGGGCGCGGCGCAGCAGGCTTCGGCGTCGCGTCCGGGTGGGAGCGGTCTGCCGGGGATGACCCCACCGCTGGCACAGCAGCAACGGGCCAGCCAGCAGTTGCAGCGCTCTTTGCAGACACTCAATAACACCGTTGCAGCGATTGCCGCTCAGCAGGCCGCACAAGCCGCTGGACGTGCCGCCGCATTGGGCAGTGTGCAAGTGGTTCCGGACGGATTGGGCGAGGGCGGCCTGAAGGTCGATAACAGCCTGAGCCAGGGCTGGATGAACGCCAAAGGCCCGCAACAAACCCAGGCCGACGGCAAGACCACGGTGAAGATCGAGCAGACCGCCGACAAGGCGATTCTCAATTGGGAAACGTTCAACGTCGGCCGCAATACCACAGTGGAATTTGCCCAGCAGGCCAACTGGGCGGTGCTCAATCGCGTCAACGATCCGAGCGCACGGGCCAGCCAGATTCAGGGGCAGATCAAAGCGGACGGCACGGTGATGCTGATCAACCGCAACGGCATCGTCTTCAGCGGTGGAAGCCAGGTCAATGTGCGAAATCTGGTAGCGGCAGCCGCGAACATGACCGATGCACAATTTCGCGATCGAGGTCTGTATTTCGACAGCACCGGCAGTCAGCCAACCTTTACCGACGCTGCTGGCAAAGTCCTGGTGGAGCGTGGCGCAGCCATACAAACGCATCAACCTGCGCTCTCCACCGACGCCGGCGGCTATACCTTGCTGCTCGGCCAGGACGTGCAGAACGACGGCTCGATCAGTACGGCCAAAGGTCAGACGGTGCTGGGTGCGGGGGACCGTTTCTATATCCGCAAGGGCTCGGGCACCGACGGTAATGGTTATTCAACCACTTTCGGCAGTGAGGTCATTCCCGGTTTCAAGGCTGACAGCTCTGGCAAAGTCAGCAACACCGGCCTGATCCAGGCATCCACCGGCGACATCACCCTGACCGGGCGCGACGTTGTGCAAAACGGTGTGCTGCTGGCGAGCACTTCGGTGGCGACGCGCGGCACCGTGCATCTGCTCAATCCGGCCAGCGATGCCCAAGGCCGTGTGACCCTGGGCGAAAATGGCGTCAGTGCGATTCTGCTCGACAGCAGTGATCTCACGGCCCTGGACAGCCAGCGCGAGGCGGCGCTGACCGGCGTCAATGCCAACAACCGGATCCGCAGCGATCAGTCTCGCATCGACATCGGCAGCGGCGGCACCGTCGAATTCAAAAGCGGCTCGATCACCCTTGCCACCGGTGGGCAGGTGGCAGTTGCCGCCGGACAGCGCAGTCTATTGCGCGAGGGGGCGGTGATCGACGTGTCCGGCGCCCTCGGCGTCAAAGTGGCGATGGCAAACAACAACATCAAGATCAACGTCCAGGGCAACGAGCAGCGTGATGCGCCGGTCAATCGCGAGAGTGGCGCGCTCAACAGTAACGACATCTGGGTCGATGTCCGTGAGCTGGTATTCGTGCCGGCGGGCACCAACGGTTACGCTACCGACCGCTGGTACACCGCCGGTGGGTTGTTGGAGGTCGGCGGATACCTCGGCACTCAGGGCCATGGCGTTGGTGAATGGATGGCGCAGGGCGGTGAGGTGCGGTTTTCCGGAAAGGACGTGATCAGCGAAAAAGGTTCGCTGATCAATGTGTCCGGCGGCACGCTTGATGTGCAGGGCGGCGAGATTCGCCAGAGCTGGCTGCGCGGTGCGGACGGGCGGTTATACGAAGTGTCGCGTGCGCCGGGCGATATTCTCTACAACGGTCTTTACAAAGGTTACGAAAGTCACAGCGAGCGCTGGGGCCAGACGGATTATTTCTATAGCCCGCTGATCGCGCCGACGCGTCGTCAGGAAGCGGGTTACACCGTTGGCCGGGATGCCGGCCAGTTGGTGATCGCCACGGGCAACGCCGTGCTGGAAGGCCAGCTGTTGGGTGAGGTGTTTCAGGGCGAACGGCAAATCCAGGCACCGCGGGCAGGTCTGGACGGCTACGCCCAGACCCAGACCGCCCGGGCGCGGCGAGGGCAGTTGGTGGTTGGCAGTTACGATGCTGCTTATGTCGCTGCCAGTGCCGGCCTGCTGTATCAACTCGACCCGTTGCTCGATCAGGTGCAAGTGGGGGGCGCGCATGCCAGCGTAGCGAACGCAGGGCTGACCGATGCGGTCGCGGCAGAACGCGCAGGCAAACTGTTCCTCGATGCCGGGCTGCTCAATGGTTTCGCGCTGGGCGCGCTGAAGATTTCGGCGAAAAACACGATTGAAGTCAATGAAGGCGTGACGGTGGATCACGGTGGCAACATCACCCTGTTCAGCCCTGACGTGCAGGTCAATGCCGATCTGATTGCGCAAGGCGGCAGCCTGCAATTGGGTAACGTTTTGAACCAGCTCGCCACAGATCGGCGTGATGACACCAGTCTCCAGGTTTCAGCAGGCAAGCAAGCGCGAGTGACGGTTGCGCAGGGTGTGCAGCTGCAGACACGCGGTCTGTGGAGCAACCTGTCGAGTAACCCGGACGACGCGGGCGGCCTGGCGTACCTCAATGGCGGGACAGTGTCGATCCGCAGTACCGGCGACATTCTGCTGGCCAGTGGCAGTCTGGTCGATGTTTCGTCGGGCGGTGCGGTATTGGCCAACGGCAAGACGCGTGGCGGCAAGGGTGGCGACGTGACGCTTGAATCCAGCGCCAACATTGCGCCAGGCCAGTCGCGCATGGTGCTCGATGGCGAGGTGCAGGGCTATGGCGTGAACGGCGGCGGCACCTTGACCGTGCAGGCCAGCAAGGTGCGGATCGGCGCTTCCGGCGAAGTGTCCGAAGAACAGACCCTGCGCCTGACGCCGGAGCTGTTCCGCACGGGGTTCAGCGCCTACAACATCATCGGTCTGAAGGGGCTGGAGGTCGCCGCGCAAAGCGCGATCGATGTGCAGATGCCGGTCTATCGATTTGGCGAATCCGCCTCGACCATTGTGTCCGGTATGTCGCCGCGCGCTGCGCTGGAGCTATGGACGCCCGCGCTATTTCAGGAAGACCCGCTCAAGGGCGTCTTGACGCAAAGGGCCGGCGCTTCTGTCGCATTGCAGGCCGGCGCGACGCTTGCTGGCTTGATTGATCCCGCCAGCAGTCCGTTGTCGATTGGCGAAGGCTCACGGATCAGTGTCGATCCCGGCCAGCGCATCGGTTTGCGCGGGGCAGGCCAGATCACGCTTGATGGTGAACTCAACGCTTGGGGCGGTATTGTCGATATCCGTCAACAGCAGTTCGGCGCGATTGATGTGGCGACGTCCTTGCAAGAGGCCGATCCGACCCCGCACAACCGTTCGATCTGGATCGGTGAACACGCCTTGATCGATGTCGCCGGTCGGGCAGCGACCGCTGTCGATGCGCTGGGCCGCGTCTACGGCCAGGTTGGCAAGGGTGGCTCGATCATTGTCGGTGGCGAGATTGATGTGAAGAAAATCACGGCGACCGCTGCCGATGCTTACGTCATCGTCCGCCAAGGTGCGCGACTGGAAGCGTCCGGTGCGCAAGCCGTGCTCGATAGCGGTGGGCAAGGCCCCGCTCGTGTGGCCACCGATGGCGGACGGATCACCCTGAGCTCCTACAATGGTCTGTTCATCGAAGGCAGTCTGCAGGCCAGTGCTGGCGGTGCAGGTGCGGCGGGCGGGCGTCTGGAGATCGCTCTGGATACACCGGCGTACGGTCCCGCGAACTTGAGCAATGCGGTGCGCGTGCCACGTGAAATGATCATTGGCCAAGGGCCCGCGCCGGCACTGCCGCAGCCGCTGCGAGCGGGTGAGGCTTCGCCACTTTTACGCTACGGGCGTACACGCTTGAGTGCCGATCAGCTGATGAGCGGTGGCTTCGACAGCGTGAGTCTGCTGAGCAACGGTCTGATGACGTTCGACGGCGATGTCGACCTGCACATGGGGCAGGGCCTGAGCCTGTTCGCCGGTTCTCTTTCATTGGCCGAGTCGGCGAGTGACAGCGCCCGGGTCAACCTCAGCGCACCTTACCTGCGCCTGTCAGGGCTGGGCACCTATTTGAGCTCGGAAGTCAAAGTGCGTCCGCGGGTGATGAGCAATCCGACAGCGCAGTTGTCCGGCGCGCAATTCACCGCCAGCGCGAACCTGCTGGACGTGGGCAACTCGCTTTCATTCGGCACCGAAGGGACTCTCGTGCAATCGGCCGCACCGGCGCTGGCGGTCAGCCGCCGTGGCTTTGGTCTGGTCACGCTCGACAGCCAGGGCGACTTGCGCTTCCTCGCGCCAACCGATGAACAGCAGCGCAGCCGTCTGTGGACTGCGGGTGACATGAACATGCGGGCTGCGCAGATCTACCCGGCCAGCGGCGTCTCGGCTGAGGTGCGAGTGGGCTATCAGAGTATGGCCGGATCGGTGCCGGAGCATACGTTGCGTATCGGCAATCACGGGGCGGCGCCGACCGCTTTGCCTTACTCGGTGTTCGGCAGCCTGACACTCAGTGCGGGACAGATCGAGCAGGGCGGCGTCATTCGTGCGCCTTTGGGGCTGATATCCCTGGGTGATGACGTCATTGTCAAAACCCGTGAACTTCACCTTCTGCCGGGCAGCGTGACTTCAGTCAGCGCCGCCGGACTGGTCATGCCCTATGGAGGAACCACCGACGGTATCGACTATCGGTACAACGGTAAGTCGGTGATGTTGAATGGCATTGCCGGAGCGACCTCCGGGGTCATCCTTGATGCGCAATACACCAATGTGCAGGCCGGGGCGGTGATCGACCTTTCGGGCGGCGGCGATTTGCGCGGTGCCGGTTTTGTCTCCGGACGAGGTGGCTCCACCGATGCGCGTTTCAATCCGCTGGTACGCAATGCCACCGATGGCACCTTCAGTTTGCCGGGGCTGGCCAATAACCCCGTGTATGCAATCGTCGCCGGTGACCAGAGCCGCTATGCGCCGATGCTGGCCGAGGCCGGCGCGGTCGACCCGCGTATCGGCCAGCAGATCACCCTCGGGACCGGCGTTGCCGGACTGGCACCCGGCACCTACACCTTGTTGCCATCGACCTTTGCCTTGTTACCGGGCGCCTTCCGGGTCGAAATCAATGGTCAAGCGATTGCGGGGCCGATGGACAGTGCGTTGAAGTTGCGCAATGGCTCGTGGACCACGGCCGGACAGCTGTCGATTGCCAACACCGGTATCCGCGACAGTTTGCCCAGCCAGGTCATCGTGACGTCTGCCGATGTGCTGCGGCGCTATTCACAGTACAACGAAACCGGGTTCAGCCAATTTGTGCTCAACGATGCTGCCCGCCGCGGTCTGCCGCGCGCCCGCACACCGCTGGACGGCAACACGCTGCACCTGCGCATGGTCAGTGGCGGCGAGCACGACTCAGCCCTGGATTTCAACGGGCAGGTGCTGTTCAAACCTGCCAGCGGCGGGGTCATTGGTACGGCGGTCGTTCAGGGCGGTTATACCGGCGCAGAGTTTGAAATTCTCGGTGCCGGGCATACGCGAACGCCAGGGTTCGACGGTGTATCGCTGTACGCCGACACCCTCAACCGCTTGAATGCCGGACGTTTGACCATCGGTGGCACCCCAACTGTGTATTACGGTTCGGAGGGCGGCTCGATCAAGGTGATCGGCAATACCTCGGCGATTCGTCTGCGCGAAGGCGCGATCCTCTCGGCGCCAGAGGTTGTGCTGAGCAGTAACAGCGCCAATGGCGGCATCACCATCGATGCGGGAGCGGGCGTCAATACCTTGGGGCGAGGTAACGTTCCGTATGATGCCGCAGCCGGTTTCGTCTACGAACCGGGGCGCTCCAGCCTGCTGGTGGTGTCCAACGGCTGGACGCCGGTGCTTGCGCCCACCGATGGCGGGGGCGGGAGCATTCGTATCGGCAACTGTCCGACGGCCGATTGCACCGCTGCGGCGTTGCTGTACTCCAACGGCAGCATCATCGCCGCCACTGACAAAGACTTCGAACTGGGAGAAAACGTGCGCTTTGGCACTCGCCAACTCGGGCTTTCGGTCGGTGTGGTCAATGCCGGCAGTCCGCAAGCACTGGCCGCAGCCAGCGGCCGCACACCCGCGGGCCTGACGCTTAACCAGAACGTGCTGGATCGCCTGTTGCAGGGCGACACGCAATCTGGCGCCCCCGCCCTGGAAACCCTGAGTCTGGTGGCCCGCGATGCGTTCAACTTTTTCGGCAGCGTGACCCTCGACACCATTGATCCGCAGACCGGCCAGAGCCGTTTGCAGAATCTGGTGTTGGGTAGCCCGGCTATCTACGGCTCGGGCGCTGCCACCGATGTCGCGACGATCCGCACCCGCAATCTGATCTGGAACGGGGCGACTCAGGCCCCGGGTACGGTGGTCAACGACGGCGCCGGCAACGGGCACGGCACGCTGGATATTCAGGCGCAGCGGATCGAATTGGGTTATGGCCCGAACCCGCAGCCCAATGGCCTGGATCGCAATAACCGACTGGCCCTGGGATTTGCCAATGTCAACTTCAACGCCAGCGAGCGCATCACCGCCAACCACAAGGGCAGTCTGGCGGTGTACGAATCCCAAGGAGCTTATGACGCGGTCAAGGGGTTCAGCTACAGCGGCGGCAATCTCAATCTGCGCACGCCATTGTTGACCGGCGAGGCCGCCTCGGTCAGTGAACTCAAGGCGGGCAACAACCTGACGCTGAGTGGTAGCGCCACAACGGCTGCCGCGGATGCCCTCGGTGCGCAACTGAGCCTGACGGCACGCAGTGTTGTGCTCGACAGTCGCATCGTCCTCGCCAGCGGCAAGCTGCTGGTCAATGCCGAGGATGATCTGCTGCTTGGCAGCGGCGCGCAGGTGGACATGGCGGGCCGGGTTCTGCCGTTCAATGATGTGCAGAAATACAGCTGGGGCGGCGACGTGTCGTTGCAGAGCAACAACGGCAATATTCGTCAGTCGGCGGGCTCGCGAATCGATCTTTCCGCCGTCAACAATCAGGCCGGGCAATTGAACGTTGTGGCCCTGGCCACTGACGCTGGACAGGTTGATCTGCAAGGGCAGATTGTCGGCCGCAGCAGTGGCTATTACGACGCGGGCGGTACGTGGGTGCCGTACAAGGCCGCTGGCGTGGACATTCGCGCCCAGCGCCTGGCGGGTGATTTGAGCGAGGCCTTTGCCAGCCTTAACCTGCGCTTGAATGCCGGCGGGGTAGTGGGCAGTCGAAGCTTCCAGTTCAAGCAGGGCAATCTGCGTATCGGTAACGAACTCAAAGCGGGCCAAGTCAATGTCTCGGTGGACAACGGCAACCTGACCGTGGACGGGGTGATCGATGCCAGTGGTGAACGGGTCGGCAGCATTCGCCTTGCCGGCAAAAACGGTTTGAACCTGACAGGCAACGCGCTGCTCGATGCCCATGGCCGCGTACTGCGCGTCGACAGCTACGGCAAAATCATCGACGCACCGAACCGCGCCATGGTTGAACTCAATTCAGGTGACGGCGTGCTGACGCTGGCCGCTGGTGCACGGATTGATCTGCGTCACGGCACCGATGCCGTGCCTGGAAACCAGGCGGGACAACGCGATGACGTGTTGCGTGGGACGCTGGAGCTGAATGCACCGCGCCTGGGCGGCGGTGACATTGCGGTGGATGCCAGCGGTACGTTGAGTATTCAAGGTGCCCGCTCCATCGGGCTGAATGCCGTGCGAAGTTACAGTGATGCTGCCGATGGCACCGATCCGGCGGCCAGCGGTCGCCCGTATCAAGTGATCGATCAAGCCTACCTGGATCGCATTCACTCAGACAGCAGCGGCTTTATCGATGCGGCGCTGGGTAACAGTGATCTGCTACAACGCAAACTGGCCGGCCTCAACAATGCGACCTATGCCGATGCGTTTCATCTGCGCCCGGGGGTGGAAATCGTCAGCAAAACCGCTGACGGCGATCTGGTGGTGCAGGGCGATCTCGACTTGTCCGGCTACCGTTACGCCAGCCTCAACCCGCACACTCGCCGGACCTCGGTGTATGGCAGCGGAGAAGCGGGCAGCCTGTTGATCCGTGCCGGTGGCAACCTCGATATCTACGGCAGCATCAACGACGGTTTCGCACCGCCGCCGGAAACCGTGGACGACGCTGGCTGGAAACTGTTGCCGGGGATACAGCCTTTCGGCGGTGACCTGATCGTACCGGGCAGTGGTGTCAGCCTTGCCGAAGGGACGCTCTTTCCGGTTGGCGCCACCTTGAATTACGACCTGCCGATTCAAGCCGCCACACTGGCCGCGGGCACGGTGTTGCCGGTTCAGAGCACTTTGGCCGCACCTTACGTGTTACAGGGTGGAACGGTGCTGGCCGGCGATGTGCATGACGCGGCGGGTAACCTGATGTATGCCGCCGGTACGTTGCTCGACAACGCTGTGACCCTGCCGACCGGCAGTCGTTTGGGTGCAGGTATTCGCTTGAACAACGCCACCGCACTGCAGGCCCTGCTCTGGCCCAAAGGCGTGCCGCTGCCGGGTGCGGTTGATGCCGACAATAAAACGGTGGGTGTTGTGTTGAACGGAACGTTGGCGCTGTTGCGGGGTTCGCTGATCCCCTCCATGACCAACGTGAAGCTCGCCGATGGCACGGTATTCCTCGACCTGCGTCCTGCCAATGGAAACCAGCAAGGTCGAAACTGGGCGATCGCCAGCATGCTGCCGGCGGGCAGTGCGTCGTGGTCGATGCGCATGGTGGCAGGGGCCGATCTGACCGCGGCCGACAGCCGTAGCGTGAAACCTCAGGCCAGCGTCGGCAACTTGCAGATGGCCGACACTCACTATGGTGTGAGCATGATCGAGGTGGCCGGCAAACTGGTCTGGGCGGTGGATAACGAGTATGGCTTTACACCGTACGAACCGGTTCCCGAGGAATACCTTGTGCTCTGTGATATCGCTCCCGGTTCTTGCGCGCCCATGGCGCGCAGTGTGTGGGCGCCTGGCAACTGGATGGGCATGCCGGATTACACACCGATGAACGATGACGAATTGTTCTGGTGCTCCATCGACCCGGCACTGTGCATTGAAAACAATCCGAGCAAGAGCGCCCAGGCCCACACGCAGATGTTCAGCGTTTTGCGTACTGGCACCGGCGACCTGGATTTGATGGCGGCCGGTAACCTGAGCATGGCTTCACCTTTCGGCGTCTACACCGCCGGCACCCAATCGGCGGACGTCGATGCGCGTTATAACCAGCCCCGCGGAAGGCTGTCGGCTGATGGCTCGGTATTGGGCAGCGCTGGCAGCGATTACGAAAAATGGGTCGATGGCGGCAGTGCCAACCTCTATCAGGCCTGGTATCCGCAGATGGGCGGTAACCTGACGATCAATGCCGGCGGGTCTGTGTCGGGTGACGTGCTTGGCCGTCGCTCGGTCGCCACGGGCGACGGTACGCGGGAGCAGGTGCCGAGTGTGGCGGTGGGCAATTGGCTCTGGCGCCAGGGCACCGGCAACAACGATGTACCGACTGCCTGGTGGATCAATTTCGGCAGCTACGCTGCGCAGCCATTGCCAGCGCTGGGCGAGGAAACCAGACCTTATCTGGTGGGCTTTACCGGGTTCGGTACGCTGGGCGGCGGCAACATCAGTCTGAGCGCCGGCGGGGATGCTGGCATGCTCAAGGCCATGGGCGACGACAGGTATGCGTCGTACCCTCGCAGTCAGGGGTTGATCGTGGCTGTCGGCAGCACGGGCCGCGTGGACAGTGACGGGAACTTGCAACTGACCGGTGGCGGAGACCTGGATATTCGTCTGGGCGGTGTCCTTAATCCGTCTCTGCAGGCACGTGCCGGCCTGGCGGGTACCGGCACGCCGACGCACGACTTGCAGGGCGCGCTCATCAACCTGCGCGGTGCGGCGCAACTGACGGGCGCCGCGCTGGGCGGCATCAATCTGCAGTACGGCGCCTCGGCGCTGTTTCATGACCCACGGGAAACGCGCGCCTTCGACCCGTTCAACTCGACGGCCAGTAATGCCAGTGGTGGGCTGGTGCTGATTCCCGGTGACTCCGGCATGCGCCTCAACACCCGCGGCGATCTGGTGTTGGGTGGCGCCGCCGATCCGGGCCGCGTGAGGTTGCAGAACTCCACACCGTTTACCACGGCGGATGGCATTTACCATGCCGGTGGCGGTTTGAGTGGTTTCTCGCTGTGGACCGATCACACGGCCATCGATTTGTTCTCGGCCGGCGGCAACCTGACGCCCAGCACCCAGTTGATGGAAACCACCGGGCAGGACCCCGTCGCCGGGCTTAACGGGTCACCGACCGATGACCGCTTCGTCTTTCCTTCGATATTGCGTGCCGTGGCCGGCCAGGGCTCGATTTATGCGGGACCATCAGCGGCCTACGGCATAGGCAACCCGGCGCCGGCTCTGGCCTGGTCATTGCTGTTGGCACCTTCCAGCGCGGGGCAGCTTGAACTGATCGCTGGGGATTCGATCTATGCCGGCGGCTACGCCATCAACCAGTCAGGGGCCAGCCCGGTGGCGCTCGCCACACCGTTTGCACCCGCGTTCAATGGCTACGGCAACAACCAGTCCGCTCGGCCGATCACGACCAACGCCGGCAGCGATGGTGTGCTGGCGCAAACCAATTCGCGCTATCCACTGTTTGCCTTTGGTCCCGATAGCTACTCGGGGTTGAGCAGTGTTCAGGGGCCGGCGCGCTTCTATGCACTGACCGGTGACCTGGTAGGAATTCGCACGGGCGAAACGCTGGCGTTCGCGACCACGAAGCGCACCTGGTATGAATCGGCAGGCCCGGTGTGGATGGTGGCGGGGCGTGACATCGTGGCGTCCGGTACCAATTTGGGGCAACCCACGTTTGCGCCCGTTGGGGGCATGAGTCGAAATAACGAACAGATCGCGTCTACCGGCAATCTGTTCGTGCATAACGATGCGCGCGACATTTCGCGGATTTCGGCCGGGCGTGACATTCTCTACAGCAGCTTCGACATTGCCGGCCCGGGTGTTCTGGACGTCAATGCCGGGCGCAATATCCTGATGGAAGATCGCGCCAGCATCTCCAGCCTCGGCCCTGTCGTGGCAGGCGATCAGCGCCCCGGTGCGAGCATCGTGATGCAAGCGGGTGCGGGCGCGCAGGGGCCGGATTACTCACGCTTCATTGCGCGTTATCTGAACCCGCAAAACGTAGCGGATTCAGCGGTGGCCCTGAGCGCGCAACCGGGCAAAGTGGTCAAGACCTACGTCGAAGAACTGCAGAGTTGGCTGAGCCTGGGTTATGGCTTTAAGGGTGGCGACGAACAGGCGCAAGCGTTCTTCGCCGCACTGCCGAGTACCGAACAGGCGATCTTCGCCCGCCAGGTGTACTTCGCCGAACTGCGTGCCGGCGGCCTGGAATACACCGATGCCAATGGCCCGCGCACCGGCAGTTACTTGCGCGGTCGCAACGCCATTGCGGCGCTGTTCCCGACCACTGATGTCGCCGGCAATCCGATTCGCTACGACGGCGATATCACGATGTACGGCGGCGCCGGGGTCAAGACGCTGTTTGGCGGCGATATCCAGATGCTCACACCGGGCGGTGGTCAGGTGTTCGGCATCGAAGGCGCGGCGCCGCCGTCGACGGCGGGGATTATTACTCAGGGTTCGGGCGACATTCAGTTGTACTCGCAAGGCAGCATTCTGCTCGGCCAGAGCCGGATCATGACTACGTTCGGCGGCTCGATTCTCGGCTGGTCCGCCGAGGGCGACATCAACGCCGGTCGCGGTTCGAAAACCACCGTGGTCTACACACCGCCAAAACGTGTCTACGACAACTGGGGCAACGTCACGCTGTCGCCATCGGTGCCGAGTACCGGCGCCGGTATCGCCACGCTCAACCCGATCGCCGAAGTGGCACCGGGCAACATCGACCTGATCGCGCCACTGGGCACCATCGATGCCGGCGAGGCGGGGATTCGCGTGTCAGGCAACGTCAACATCGCCGCGCTGACGGTGGTCAACGCCGCGAACATTTCGGTGCAGGGCAAAGCGACCGGCGTGCCGGTGGTGTCGGCGGTGAATACCGGCGCGATCACCTCGGCGAGCTCGGCGGCATCCTCCGCCACCCAAGCGGCGGAAGACGTCGCCCGGCAGCAACAGGCAGCGGCGCGGCAGAACCAGGCCTCGGTGTTCACCGTGCAGGTACTCAGCTTCGGCAACGAGCAACTGGCACCAACGCGCGATGGTGCCAGTCGCGCGCCAGCGACGGGTTATAACCCGGACAGCCCGGTGCAGGTGCTAGGCGCCGGGGCATTGGATGAACAGGCTAAGCAGCAGCTGACCGAGGAAGAGCGTGGGCAGCTGACGTTGTAAAAGACTCTCGTGCAGTACGTTTGGGCGGCCGGTTGGCCGCCTTTGTTTAGAGTGAAGGGGTTAGGGGATATTTTTGTCGAGCGTGAAGCACCCTGAGTATGTCGATCTCCCCATTCACCCGATAAACCAGCAGATAGTTCGGATGAATCACCATTTCGCGAGTGCCAGACACCCGACCGGATCGGTAGCCATGAGGTATGGAAGAAAGTTTCTGCGCTGCGGCAACGGCTTTATGTTGAAAGGAAACCGAAGCAACGGAGTTGTGCTGATCGATGTAATCAATGATGTCAGCCAGTTGACGAATAGCCTTGTAGCTCCATTTAACCCGCAGCGCGGCGCTTCCTGCGGTTTTCTTCATTCATCTGATCGAGCAACACCATTGCTTCGGCATGGGGAATGCCAGGGTGCGGATCATCAAGTGCTTCCTGGACCTGCGCACGAAACCAAAGGTCGTATTCCGCAGCCTCTTCTTCGGTTTCGAAGTCTGAAACGATAAGTGAAAGTTCAGCGCTCATCATGACCTCCATGATCAATGTGAAGCAGTCTAAGGGGGATGTGGCTCGTTGTCGTCACTGGTGGGACGAGGGAAACATTATCCGCAAACAGACAATGCGCATCTGTCAGACGCTTCGCTTGTGATGCACGTGAAGTCGATCAGCTGTGTAGTTCGATTCTGTAGGAAATCAGCTTTTGGTCATCGGGCTGACAGCCGCCGCTCAAAGCCGCGGCCACAGCCACGCTGCACTCAGTTACCGTCTGCAACTTTACGCTCGATCTCATCGACTTTGCGCTGCAGCTCTTCAGCTTCCTGCTCTTTAACTCGAGTGGAAGACGGCGTGATGATTTTGTCCACGCCTTCGGTTTTGCCGTCGCGGTCCTGCAGATCGCGCTCGACCACATTCACCGGTTTGCCGCTGGCATCGGTGGGTGGGGCGTTGGGGATTTTGTCGTCGTTGGGGTTCATGGCGCTGGCCTCCTGTGGGTGTACACATTGGAGACAGCGCGGCGCCAGACGTTCGAAATTTTTCAGCGCCAGTGCCCTCTCCCGCGGGAGAGGGCGCAGCGGCTGTTTCAGTCCTTGAGAATGTCGCGATCCTTGGTTTCCGGGAGAAAGAACGTGCCGAGTATTGCCGTCGCCACTGCAATCACGATCGGGTACCACAGCCCGTAGTAGATATCGCCGGTGGCGGCGACCATGGCGAACGCCACGGTCGGCAGGAAGCCGCCGAACCAACCGTTACCGATGTGGTAGGGCAGCGACATCGAGGTGTAGCGGATGCGCGTCGGGAACAGTTCGACCAGCCACGCGGCGATCGGGCCATAAACCATGGTCACGTAGATCACCAGCACGGTGAGCAGGAGCAGCATCATTGGGTAATTGATTTTTGCCGGATCGGCTTTTTCCGGGTAACCGGCCTCTTTCAACGCTGCGCCGAGGTTGGCGGTGAAGGCGTCGTTGCGGGCCTTGAAGTCGGCGGCGGCGAGGGCGCTGCCTTCGAAACTCTCGATGACGCGATCACCGATGCGCACCTGCGCCACCGTGTTCGGTTCGGCGGCGACGTTCTCGTACGGAATCGCGCGTTTCGCCAGCAAGGTTTTCGCCAGGTCACAGGAGCTGGTGAATCTGGCCTTGCCCACCGGATCGAACTGGAACGAGCACTGCTCGGGACTGGCGATGACCTTGACCGGGTTTTTCTCCTGAGCGACGAACACGTCCGGATTGCCGTACTGGGTCAGCGCAGTAAAGATCGGGAAGTAGGTCAGCGCCGCCAGGATGCAGCCGGCCATGATGATCGGCTTGCGCCCGATGCGATCGGACAGGCTGCCGAAAATCACGAAGAACGGTGTGCCGATCAGTAGCGATCCGGCGATCAGCAGGTTGGCGGTCTGCGCGTCGATCTTCAATGTTTGCAACAGGAAGAACAGCGCATAGAACTGCCCGGTGTACCAGACCACTGCTTGCCCGGCCGTGCCTCCGAGCAGCGACATGATCACCACTTTGAGGTTGTCCCAGCGTGCAAAGGATTCGGTCAGCGGCGCTTTCGAGGCCTTGCCTTCGTCCTTCATTTTCTGGAATACCGGCGACTCGCTCAGTTGCAGGCGGATGTACACCGACACGGCCAGCAGAATGATCGACAGCAGAAACGGAATCCGCCAGCCCCAATCCTCGAACGCCTCGTTACCCAGCGCGGTGCGACAGGCGAGAATCACCAGCAAGGACATGAACAGACCGAGGGTGGCGGTGGTTTGAATCCACGAAGTGAAAAAGCCACGGCGGTTGCGTGGCGCGTGCTCGGCGACGTAGGTCGCCGCGCCGCCGTATTCGCCGCCCAGTGCCAGGCCTTGCAGCAGACGCAGGGTGATCAGAATCACCGGGGCAGCGACGCCAATGGTGGCGTAGCCGGGCAGCAAGCCGACGATTGCCGTGGATACGCCCATGATCACGATGGTGATCAGAAACGTGTGTTTGCGCCCGATCATGTCACCCAGACGCCCGAAGACGATGGCGCCGAACGGCCGCACCGCAAACCCGGCGGCGAAGGCCAGCAGGGCAAAGATGAATGCGGTGGTTTCGTTGACGCCGGCGAAGAAGTGCTTGGCGATGATCGCCGCCAGCGAGCCGTAGAGGTAAAAGTCGTACCACTCGAAAACCGTGCCCAGCGAGGAAGCGAAGATGACCTTGCGCTCCTCCTTGGTGATGCCGCCGCTGCGCGGTGGCGTGCCGGTGGATGCTGTGTCGATTGTGGCCATGGGTGTTCTCCGTCGTGCTTATTGTTGAAGGCCGGAGTCCCCCGTTACTGCCTGTCGCACTCTGGCCCGTTGGCATCTGCCGCCGTTGCTCTAGCGTGAAGCTTGCACAGTCTGACCGCCTCGCAGGGCTGCAAGGTTTCCTGAAGCATAATCAGCTTTTGCCAGATATCCACTCGGCCTACGCTTTGACCCAACGCTGCCGGCTCCAGGCGCTCAACCAATCGACCAGAAACACCAGCAGCAGCATCGCCAGAATCACCGTGCTGGCCTGGGCTTCCTGGAACAGGCTGAGACTGACATACAGCATCTGCCCCAGGCCGCCGGCGCCGACGAAACCGAGCACGCTGGCCATGCGGATGTTGTTTTCCCAGCGATACAGGCAGTAGGCGAGCAGTTGCGGGGCGAGGTTCGGCAGGGTGCCGTAGCAGAACGCGAGAAGCGGATTGCCGCCCTGCAAGCGAATCGCTTCGGCGGGTTGCGGCGGGGTGTTTTCCAGCGCTTCGGCGAACAGCCGACCGAGTACGCCGGTGGTGTGCAGAGCGAGGGCGAGGGTGCCGGCGTTTGGCCCGAGACCGGCGGCGAGCACCATCAGCGCCGCCCAGACCAGCTCCGGAATCGCCCGCAAGCCATTGAGCAGCAGACGCGCCGCGCTTTGCAGCGGCCAGCCGAAACGCCCGGCAGCGGGCAGCGCGAGGACGATGCCGAACAGCGCCGCAAGCAGGGTGCCGAGGGCTGACATAGCGAGAGTTTCCAGCGAACCGTGGGCGATGGCTTTCAGGTAGCCGGCGCTCAAGTCGGGACTGAGGAAACGCTGCACATAACTGCCCATCTGCTTGAGGCTGTTGGCGCTGCCGAGTTCGGCAAGATCCAGTTCCAGATAGGCAAAAGAGGCGACCACCGCGACCACAATGGCGGCGAGCAGCAGCAGGTTGATCAGGCGCCTCATGTCAGCCTCCAGCGCAGCAAGCGGCTGAGTTGATCGGCGCACAGCACCAGCAGCAGGAACGTCAGCAACATGCTGGCGACTTCACCGCCGGCGAACATGCGGATCGACAGGTCGATCTGTTGCCCCAGCCCACCGGCACCGACAAAGCCCATCACCACCGAGGCACGGATCGCGCACTCCCAGCGATACACCGTGTAGGAGAGCAGTTCGGCGGCGACATTCGGCAGCGTGCCGTAGGCAAACGCTGCCAGTCGACCGCTGCCGGCCTGCAACAACGCATGCGCCGGGCGCTGGTCGGTGGACTCGAATATCTCCGCGTAAACCTTGCCGAGCATACCGCTGTAGGTGATGGCGATGGCCAGCACGCCCGCCGCCGGCCCGAGGCCGACCGCGCGCACGAACAACAGCGCCCAGACGATCTCCGGCACGCTGCGCAAAAAGATCAGCAATCCGCGTACCGGCCAGCGCAGCAAGCGCCCGGGCAGGCTCGGCACGCCGCCCCGTGACGCCGCCGAGAGCGACAACGCGCGGCTGGCGATCAGACTTGCCGGCACCGCCAGCAGCAACGCCAAGGCCATGCCCGCCGTGGCAATCGCCAGGGTTTGCAGGGTGGCTTTGAGCAGCAGTTGCAGGAACGCTTGATCATGCGCGGGTGGCCAGAATGCCGAAACGAAACGGCCCATTTCGTTCTGGCTATCGGCCTGAAACAGCACGCCCAAGTCCAGCTCGCTGAGCTGAATGCCCGGCCACAGCAGGGCCAGCGCCAGCAGCGTCAGCAACAATCGCGGCCACGCCGCCGGGTCCCGTGAATCGGCTTTCAGCATCGCGGAATCTGCACAATCAAAGGCGCGACCGCTGGTGCAGGCGATTGCAGTTGTTCATTGGCGTACAGCGCATCGAGCTTGTCGCGGCTGACTTGATCGGATGGGCAATCGAAAAGAATCTGCCCGTCGCGCAAGCCAATGATCCGTGGAAAGTGCGCCAGCGCCAGATCCACCGCGTGCAGGCTCGCCACCAGCGTGACGTTGTGCTCGCGGGCATGGCGCGAAAGGATCGACAGCGTATGGCCGGCAAGCACCGGGTCCATGGCTGAGACAGGTTCGTCGGCAAGCAGTATTTCCGGCGCCTGATACAGCACCCGCGCAATGCCGACGCGCTGCAACTGCCCGCCGGACAACTGCTGGCAATGGGCGAACAGTTTGTCGCCCAGATCCAGCCGCGCCAACGCCGCGCGAGCGCCCGCCACATCCAGTGGATGCAGCAGGTTCAGCAGACTTTTGCCCAGACTCCACTGACCGAGCTTGCCGGCCAGCACCGCCGTAATCACCCGCTGACGCGGCGGAATCGGCGGCGCCTGATGCACCAGACCGATGCGCGCGCGCAGGCGCTGCCGCTGGTGCGCCGACAAGTGCCAGGCGCGTTCGCCGAGCACTTCGATGTCGCCACTGCTGGGCTTGAGCGCAGTCGCCAGTAGATTGAGCAGGCTCGACTTGCCAGCGCCGGACGGGCCGATGATTGCGACCTGTTCGCCGGCACCAATCTGCACGTCGATGTTGCGAAGGGCATCGACGCCATTGGCATGGCGCAGGCTGCCCTGGGTGAGGCGTAGGGTCATTTCAGCAGTTCGGCGGCGCGGGCGGCTTCCTCGATGCCCTTGTAGTTCTCGGGCTTGGTCTCGATGAAGCGACTGGCGGCCTGCAGATCGAGGATCTTCTTCTGCTCAGGATTGGCCGGGTCGAGGTCAAGGAAGGCTTGCTTGATCTTCGCGGCCAGCTTCGGATCAAGGGTGCCGCGCACGGTCCAGTTGTAATCGAAGTAGGTCGGGGTGGTGGCGAAGACTTTGACCTTGTTGGTGTCGACCTTGCCGGCGTCGACCAGTTTCTGCCAGACGCTGGCGTTCAACACACCAGCGTCGACCTTGCCGGCCTGCACCCAGGCAACGGTGGCGTCATGCGCGCCGGAGTAGGCGACACGGCTGAAATAGCCTTCAGGCTTGATGCCGTCGTTCTTCAGCATGAAGTAACGCGGCATCAGACTGCCCGAGGTGGACGACACCGAACCGAAGGCGAAGGTCTTGCCCTTGAGGTCGGCGAGGCTTTTCACGTTCGGGTCGGCGGTGATGAATTTGCTGGTGAACTGCGCATCCTGCTCGCGCTGCACCAGCGGGATCACTGGCGTAGTGGCGTCGGTCTTCAAGCGTGCCTGCACAAAAGTGAAACCGCCGAGCCAGGCCATGTCGAGGCGATCGGTGGCCAGCGCTTCAACCACCGCCGGGTAGTCGGCGACAGGCACAAACTGCACCTTCATGCCCAACTGCTGTTCAAGATAAGCGCCCAACGGTTCGAACTTGCGCAGCAACTCGGTCGGGGCTTCGTCGGGAATCGCGCTGACGCGCAACACATCAGCGGCTTGCGTCATCAGGGCAGAAAAAGACAGCGCCAGACCGGCGGTGAGGGCGAGGGTACGCTTGAACATAGAATTCTCCGTTTCGTAAGCGTCAACATTCGAAGGGCAGCCGCTACCGGGCGGCGCGCCACGTCAGGGTAGACGAAACGGCGAGGTTATACGCATTCGCGAGGAGATTGGCCAGCCTCCGTGCCGGCGCGGTGTGTCTGTTTGTGTACGGTTGCGGTCAAGCCGCCTCGGGCAATTTGGCAATCACCTTGATCTCGAAATCGAAACCCGCCAGCCAGGTCACGCCGACAGCGGTGATGGTCGGAAACGGCGCTTCGCCCCAGAACTCCGGCACCACAGTCCAGATCGTTTCGAACGTCGAGTGCGGATCGACCATGAACACGGTGACATCCACCGCATCATCGAAGCTGCAACCGGCCGCAGCGAGGATCGCGTTGAGGTTGTGGAAGGCGGTGCGCACCTGATCGCGCAGATCGGCCTCGGGCGAGCCATCCTCACGGCTGCCGACTTGTCCGGAGACAAACAGAAACCCGTTGGAGCGAATCGCCGGCGAGTAACGGTGACGCTCATACAGGGCGTGGCGGGCGGGTGGGAATACTACATCGCGCTTGGGCATGGGGCTGACTCCATCAGTGGTTGATGGAGTGACTTTAGGTATTTGCAGCTGCCGGATAAACGCGCAAGCTTGGCGTTCACTGTTTGCAAATTCCAAACAATCGAGAGGCGCGGATGGACCGGTTCGATGCGATGCAGGCCTTTGCCCGGGTGGTCGAGGCGGGGAGTTTCACCAAAGCTGCCGAAACCTTGCACATGAGCAAGACCACGGTGACGCAACTGGTGCAGCAACTGGAGGCGCGGCTGCGGGTCAAGCTGCTCAATCGCACCACGCGCAAGGTCAACGTCACCGCCGATGGTGCGGCTTATTACGAGCGGGTGATCAAGTTGCTGGCCGACATGGACGACGCCGAAACCAGCCTGCCCGGTGCCGCCGCACGGCCACGCGGGCGCTTGCGCATCGACGTGCCGAGCCCGTTCGCGCGGCACATTCTGGTGCCGGCGTTGCCGGAGTTTCATGCGCGCTACCCGGACATCCAGATCGACATGGGCGTCAGCGACCGCATCGTCGACATCATCGATGAGAACGTCGATTGCGTGGTGCGCGGCGGCGAATTGCTCGATCAATCGCTGATGGCGCGCAAGCTCGCCGATCTGCCCTTGGGGGTATTTGCCGCGCCGGCTTATCTGGCTCGCGAAGGTACGCCCGACCATCCGCGCGAACTGGAAGACTCCCATCATCGGGTGGTCGCGTTTCTTTGGGCTCGCACTGGCAAACCTCTTCCGTACACGTTGCATAATGGCACCGAGCGCCTGCAGATTAAGGGCCGGCATGTGCTTGCGGTAGATGACGGCAATGCCTATCTGGCGGCGGGGCTGGCGGGCATGGGTGTGCTGTGGTTGCCGACGTATATGTCTGACGCGCATGTTGCGCGTGGCGAATTGGTGCAATTGTTTGAAGACTGGCAGCTTGAATCGATGCCGCTTTATCTGGCGTATCCGCCGAACCGGCATGTCAGCCTCAAGTTGCGGGTATTCATTGATTGGGTGGTCGCGCTGTTGGCGGCGCTGGCGCCAATCGTGACGCACCAGTCACGGCCATGATTGACTCTTGCGCTGAACCAGCCAACTATCGCCGCATAACAACGACCGATGGACCCGACCTTGATTGAACGACGTCAATTCAGTGGTGGCATGAAGGGCAAGAACCTTCGCTATCTGAATGAACAGAACCCCGATAACACCGGCGTGACCCGCACCGGTTTCCTCTTGCTCGAACATTTTTCACTACCGGCATTCACTCAGGCGCTCGATACGGTAGTCACCACCAACCTGCTGCGCCCGGGACTGTTTTCGTCGCGCACTTTCGGCTTGGGCGATGGCGAGGTGATCAGTGATCTGGGCCTGGTCATCCGCCCCGATGCGCGCCTGGATTTTGCGGCGCTTCCCGAGTTGGATCTGCTTGTAGTGTGCGGCGGATATCGCACCGAGCTGCGCGCCAGCGACGAGTTCATCGGCTTGCTCAAGACTGCAGCGGAACGGGGCGTAAGTCTCGCCGGACTGTGGAACGGTTCGTGGTTTCTCGGCCGCGCCGGTTTGCTCGATGGCTATCGCTGCTCGATCCACCCGGAACATCGCCCGGCACTGACCGAAATCGCCAAGAGCACCCATGTCAGCAGCGAGCCTTATGTGATCGATCGTGATCGGCTCACCGCATCGAGCCCGTCCGGGGCCTTCCACATGGCGCTGGACTGGATCAAGGGCTTGCATGGCAAAGCCTTGGTCGAGGGCATCGAAGACATCCTCGCCTTCGAAGAGTCGCGCTACCGGCGCATCAAGCCCGATGAAAACATCTGCGTCAGCGCGCCGTTGCGGGAAGTGATCAAGCTGATGGATGCCAACCTCGAAGAGCCGCTTGAGCTGGAACAACTGGCGGTCTACGCCGGCCGCTCACGGCGCCAGCTCGAGCGCTTGTTCAAGGAACAACTGGGCACCACGCCGCAGCGCTACTATCTGGAGCTGCGCATCACCGAAGCCCGCCGCCTGCTGCAACATACCGAGCTGTCGCAGGTGGAAGTATTGGTGGCTTGCGGTTTTGTCTCACCGAGCCATTTCAGCAAGTGCTACAGCTCGTATTTTGGTTATCGGCCTTCGAAGGAAAAACGGCTGGTTAAATAGATCCAGCCGTTTTAATACCCTGAGGGCTTTTCTTCAGAGATGGTCGGCATCCACCACTGCCTGGGCGAATGCCTTCGGAGCCTCTTGAGGCAAATTATGTCCGACCCCACCCTCAATCAACCGGAACTGATATTTGCCGGTAAAGCGCTTGGCATAGTCCTCAGGCTTGGGATGTGGCGCACCATTGGCATCGCCTTCCAGGGTAATCGTCGGCACGCTGATCGACGGGGCAGTCGCAAGCTTCTCTTCCAGCGCGGCATATTTCGCTTCACCCTGCACCAGGCCCAGCCGCCAGCGGTAGTTGAATACGGTGATCTCGACGTGATCGGGGTTCTGCAATGCCTTGGCGCTGCGGTCGAAGGTGGCGTCGTCGAACTTCCACTGCGGCGAAGCCAGCTGCCAGATCAGTTTGGCGAAGTCGTGGGTGTTTTTTTCATAGCCGGCACGGCCGCGTTCGGTGGCGAAGTAGAACTGGTACCACCACTGCAATTCGGCTTTCGGCGGCAGCGGGTTTTGCCCGGCGGCCTGGTTGCCGATCAGGTAGCCGCTGACCGCCACCAGTGCTTTCACGCGCTCTGGCCACAAGGCCGCGACGATGTCCGCCGAACGCGCGCCCCAGTCGTAGCCGCCCAGCACTGCTTGCTTGATCTTCAGTGCGTCCATGAAGTCGATCACGTCGCTGGCCAGCGCCGCCGGTTGGCCGTTGCGCAGGGTGTTTTTGGACAGGAACTGCGTGTCGCCATAACCCCGTGCATACGGCATCAGCACGCGGTAACCCTTGGCCGCGAGCAGTGGTGCGACATCGTCGTAGCTGTGAATGTCGTAGGGCCAGCCGTGCAGCAGAATCACCACTGGGCCATCAGCGGGGCCGGTTTCGGCGTAGGCCACGTCGAGCAAGCCAGCCTTGATGTGCTTCAGCGGGCCGAAAGGCGAGGGCGCGGAATAGGTGACGGTGGCCGGTTCAGTGGTTTGCGCCTGAGCGCTGCCGACGGCGCCGAACAGTGACAGCGCCAGGACTGACAAGCCGAGCGCGGCGGTGATTTTAGAGGTGTGCAGAGCCTGTTTCATGCTGACGTCTCCTTTGCGAGCCTGTGGCCAAGGGGCTGGATGAACCCTTGAAACCCTGGGTGCATTGAAGCGTGGCGAGGTATCTGCTCTGTGTCCCCAAAGAGCGTATTTGCATTGGGTTGTGTAGCAGCGGGGCGCGTACACAGTGTGATACATGGCGATGAAACGGTGAGTTTTCGCGCGAAATAATAAGTCGCTGTTTTAAAACAAAAAATATTTCATCTCGGGCTTCCCAAACGAAATGAATGTTGTTAAATTGCGCCCCGTTCTCACAGCGATCCTAACGGAGCCGCTGACCAGAGCTACAGGGGCGTCGCCAAGCGGTAAGGCAGCAGGTTTTGATCCTGCCATGCGTTGGTTCGAATCCAGCCGCCCCTGCCATCTACGAAAAAAACGCCAACTTCGCAAGAAGTTGGCGTTTTTTTATGCCTGCGATTTACCGCGTTTGGAGCCAAGCAGGCGTGCGCGATGCCGAAGCACCGCACACGCCGGTCACTCAGTGCGGTGCGCGCGGGATGGTTTTCATCAGGTCTTCAGGGCTGATGTGGCCGACCACGCTGCCCGGCTGCGGCAGGTTGAGGATGTGGCCTTTCATCTTGCCGATGATGTGCATCTCGCACGGCTTGCAATCGAACTTCAACGTCAGCACTTCATCGCCGTGGATCAACTGCATCGGCGCGACCTTGGTGCGCACGCCGGTCACGCCTTTGGCCTGTTTCGGGCACAGGTTGAAGGAGAACCGCAGGCAATGCTTGGTGATCATCACCGGCACTTCGCCTGGCTCTTCGTGAGCTTCGTACGCCGCATCGATCAGCTTGACGCCGTGACGGTGGTAGAAGTCGCGCGCCTTCTGGTTGTAGACGTTGGCGAGGAAGGTCAGATGCGAATCCGGGTACACCGGTGGCGGCGTGGTTTCGGCCTTGCGGCTGCCACGCGGATGCGCGGCGACACGTGCCGCAGTCAGCGCTTCGATCACTTCGCGACGCAGCGACTTGAGCTGCGAGTTGGGAATGAAGAACGCTTGCGGCGCATCCAGCTTGATGTCGGTGGCGTGATACTGCGTGGTGCCGAGCTGACCGAGCAGGTCGCGCAATTGCTCCAGCGCTTGTTCAGGCTTGTTGGCGACACCAAACGGCCCGTTCAGCGTGACGCTGGCGCTGATGCCTTCTTCGCTGGTCGCGGTCACTTCCAGCTGTTCTTCGCGCAGACGGGCGAACCAGCTCAGGGCCACGCGACGTTCCGAAGAAGTCTTTTGCAGCGCCTGTTGCCAGTTGTGATCGAGGTTGCGATTCAACGGGTGGCTTGGACGCAGCTTGAACAGGCCCTCGGGCATTTCGTTCGGCTCGACGCGGTAGCGGTAGCGCTTCTCGCCGTCTTCTTCGAACTCGCCTTTGGCCTCGGCGATGTTGGCGCGGAAACCGACCACTTCGCGTTTGACCAGTACGTTCAGACCGTCACCGTTAGACAGCGGCTCATGGGTGACAACCTGCATGTCACGCTTGCCGACTTTTTCCACCGTACCGACCGGCAGGCCGGTGAAGGTCGGCGAATCGAAGGCGCCGATGTCGATCTTGCGATCAGTGACGAAATAATCGGTGCTGCCACGGTGGAAGGTCTTTTCCGGGTCGGGCAGGAAGAAATGCACGGTGCGGCCGCTGGAGGCGCGGGCCAGGTCAGGGCGGTCTTCGAGCACGTCGTCCAGACGCTGGCGGTAATAGGCAGTGATGTTCTTCACATAGCCCATGTCCTTGTAGCGACCTTCGATCTTGAACGAACGCACGCCTGCTTCGACCAGCGCGCGGATGTTGGCGCTCTGGTTGTTGTCTTTCATCGACAGCAGGTGTTTTTCGTAAGCGATCACGCCACCCTTTTCGTCTTTCAAGGTGTACGGCAAGCGGCAAGCCTGGGAGCAGTCGCCCCGGTTGGCGCTGCGGCCGGTCTGCGCGTGGGAAATATTGCACTGGCCGGAGAAGGCCACGCACAGCGCGCCGTGGATGAAGAATTCGATGGCCGCGTCGGTTTCATCGGCGATGGCGCGGATTTCTTGCAGGTTCAGCTCACGGGCCAACACCAACTGCGAGAAACCGGCCTGATCGAGGAACTTCGCTCGCTCGAGGGTGCGGATGTCGGTCTGGGTCGAGGCGTGCAGCTCGATCGGCGGAATGTCCAGCTCCATTACGCCCAGGTCCTGAACGATCAGCGCATCGACGCCGGCGTCGTACAACTGATGGATCAGCTTGCGCGCCGGCTCCAGCTCGTTGTCGTGCAGGATGGTGTTGATGGTGGTGAAGATGCGTGCGTGGTAACGGCGGGCGAACTCGACCAGTTCGGCGATTTCGCTGACTTCGTTGCAGGCGTTGTGGCGTGCGCCGAAGCTCGGGCCGCCGATGTACACGGCGTCAGCGCCATGCAGGATGGCCTCGCGGGCAATGGCGACATCGCGGGCAGGGCTGAGCAATTCCAGGTGATGCTTGGGCAAGGACATAGTTTTTTTAGTCAGGCGGTCACGGGCAAGGGGCGCATTGTACCTGTGAAACACTTGGGCGGCATCAGCGTGCCGATATCAGGTACGAAGGACCTAGCACAATACGAGGCAATGCATAACTGTAAAGTCTGTCAGTTGTCCGCCCGCGTCCAAAGCGTGAACATCAGGTGGGAGCGGGAAAGTCGCTCTGGCCTATATCACGCAAGACATTGGAGATTAATATCATGAAAGGAAATAACGCTTTTGCGACGCTTGGCATTGCGGATTTCGCGTCGTTTAAATCGCGTCCTCGGAAGACGGCCGAAGTGTATTACAAAGCGGTCGTTTCACCCGATCATCCGGGCATAGGCAAGCCAATATTCTCCGCTACTCGGCATCTTTATTTCGGCACAAAAGAGACGTTTAGCGTTATTGGTCAATATTTTACGGACGAGGTGGGTGAGATCATTTCATTTGTGATAGATCGCTCCCTTACGGACGGTACGCATGAAATTGGCGGGTTCGGAAGCCCTGTCGCGGGATTGATGACTATGTCGCATGAAATCTTATATGCGAAAACAGGAACAATAGAGTTTGCGCGCAAACACGAAGAAGGTATCGATTCGATTACGGCAACATTCAATTTTGAAATCGAGCACCGCGGGCAAACATACCGGGTATCAGAAGGTAAACTGTTTGTTGTAGCTAGCGGTCCACTTTAAGTTTTGTGGATAGACCGTTGACGCCAATTCGCTCAACGGGCGAGCCAGCGCTTGCCAAACGGCCCCATCCTGGTGGCTGCTGTGTTTGGCGCGCGCCCTTGAGTATTTCACTGCGTATGTCGCACCCCGGAATCGTGGAGGCAGCCTACGCAGTATTTCCGCAAATCAGCCCTTGGCCGCCATCGCCGTCACTTCCACACGCATCCCTTCAACCGCCAGCGAGGCGACGCCCACCGCTGCCCGCACTGGCCAAGGCTTGGCGAAATAGCGTTTGTACACTTCATTGAAAGCCCCGCGATCGCCCATGTCGGTGAGGTAAATGGTCAGGTGCAGCACCCGGTCCATCGAACTGCCAGCACGTTCTAAGGCGACTTTCAGCGCTTGCAGCGTGCACTCGCTTTGCTCGGTGATGCCGCCGAGTTCCAGGCTGCCATCGGCGCGGGTTGGAATCTGCGTGGAAACCATGATGCCGCCGAAGGTGGCGACGTCGGAAGAAATCGAATCGGTGTCCGGATCAGGCGTGAAGATGATGTCTTGATTGGCCATGGGCATCTCTTGTTTGAGTGAATGAAGATCGCGCCAGTTTACAGACTCTTTCCCGCCATGGCCCGGACGGGGACCGCGACACGTTTGTATAAGCGTGTATCAACGCTCAGCCGATACACACGGCAACACCAAACTGCGCCTTCGAGACACATCCGCCTTACATGCCAAGCCCAAAGTAGCCCTCACACCAACACTACGTTCAAGAGGGCACCACAATGTACCGTCCACTGTTTCTGGCTTCTGCCGTTGTCTTCGCCTCCCTTGCCGGTTTCGCCCATGCGGCGGATGCGCCGGCGACGAGCTGGCAGAAAGGTCTGAGCCGTACTGATCTGGTTCGCCAGGATCTCGGCGCTGACAATCGCGAAGTTATTCAGGCGCGTATCGATTTCGATGCTGGCGTCACCTCACCTCGGCATGCGCATCCCGGCGTGGAAGTGGCCTATGTCATCAGCGGCACGTTCGAGTATCAGCTTGAAGGGCGGGCGCCGGTGATACTCAAGGCCGGTGATTCGTTGTTCATTCCGGCGGGCGTTGCGCATGTGGCCAAAAACGTCGGCAACGAGAAAGGCGTCGAACTGGCCACTTACGTCGTCCCGAAAGGCGAACCGCTGCTGATCCTCAAGCCATGAGGCGCCAGTCCGCTATTTCGAGCGCGGCTTGCTCATCGCGCGCTTGATGCGCATCCAGTCCTGATAGGCCGCCGTTCGTTTGGCGTCGGCCAGAGCCTTGGCCTCGGTGAAACGAGCCCAGGCTTCAGGGTTGTCGGTATCGTCCCCGATGAGTTGATAGGCCGCTTCTTCCATCAAGTCGGCCTGTCGGAACATCGCGGCGTTATTGGCCATCTCGTCATCCCAGGATCGGCCGAAACCGAACCTCAAGAGGTGTTCAGTCATTTTGCGTGATCCTCCTCCCAGACCAGGGGTACTGATTCTCGCCATTGCACCCCGGTCACGCCAAAGCGCTCCGCCATCGGTTTGGAAAAACGTTTCAATGGAGGCCGACCGGGGCGGGGGATGGGCGCGATTCCTGCGTCGCAACTTGCCCACTGCCACGCTTCGGCGTTGTTCATGTTTTTTGTGCGAATGACGAATGACCTGGGCTTTCCATGTAACAGGTACTCGATCACGTACAAGTCCACTGCGCTCATACATTTCCTCCGGCTGTTAAAAAGAGGGATGTCTGGCGAAATGAATAATTCAGAGAAAATTCTTTTGGCTGGGATGACCGGCATACGCCGCTTGTTTTGCGTTATACCGCCCGTTGGGGCGTGTACAAGTTGAGGCGCCAATGCACTACATGATCTTGTAATGTCGCTGCTGAGAGTGGCGAGCTGAATAGAATGAAACGCATCTAAAACGACGCGTTATTCAGGACGGGCTTCAGGAGTAAATGCATGAGCAGACAAAGTCTGCGTGAATCTCGGTGTCTTCAACCGCTGTGATCAGCCCTGCATGCAAAGCTTCTTCAGGATTGATAATGCGCGGAGCCGCTGTCAGGTATTTTTCTGTCTCCAACGCATTTTTCCCGTTACTGGTACGCTCGGCGACAATCTGCGCGTACAGATGCAAGTCGTAATCCAGGCTCATGGCATATTCCGACATGCGCGAATGATCAACCGCTCCCTGCAAGTGCCAATGAAAAGGGTGAAACAGAAACTTGCTATGAGTGCACGCGGTGCGGCGCTGGCCGGCGAGGAAAACGATATTGCCCATCGACTCGACCGTTCCCAGGTTATGGGTGTGTACCGGCACGGGCAGCGCCATCAGAAAGTTATACATCGTAAAACCGTAACTGCATTCGCCACCCATGGTAGCGATGTTCAGAATCAACCTGGGGGCATCTTCCTTTACCGCACGCGAGGCTCTATCAATCAGCTGACCGCAGGTTGAAGCATTGATCGGGCCGGTAAAGTTAATCACGTGAACAGGCATGGCAATTTCCTCGACGGGCCGGGGCTCTGCGAACGGGCTCTTTGCGCAAGGACTGGTGCCCGTCAGTCAGGAGCAGCGTTCGTACGTTGGCATCGTTTGCGTTTCTCGAGAGTTTTCGGAGTCAACGTTCAACTGCCTGCGTTCGTAACATTCATGTTGGGCACGATCGCTGTGCTGCGGGTGGCCAGGTTTTCTTTCAATGCACGAAGACCCAGCGTTGTCCGGCAGTTTCTCCGGGGAGCTGCGCGTCGCTTCTGGAACAACTTCAGCGCCTTCGCGTTGGTGTAACTGGCTTGGAGGAGTATGTGTGGAGGTGTTCATCTTTGCGCTCCGTCGAATATTACAAGGGCAGCGAGGCTGCCCTTGTACCGCTCACTTACGACTTGCGACCTCCACTGTGGCTGGATTGTCCGCCTTTGCGACCAGCTTCGGATGCTTTTTCACGATCGTTGGCGAAGTTGCCGCCAGACTGTCCGCCTTTTTTTCCGGACTCTTGCATCTTGTCACGATCGTTGCCGGCGTTACCTGTATTTTTATTTCCGGTGGTCATGATAGCTCTCCGATATCTATTAACGTTTCGCTAGTGATGTCCGCTTTCGTCACGGACACCTACTTCGATTACATATCGGTTCACGGTGTTTTTATTTTTTTTAATTGATCCGATGAGCGGTGCCTGCACTTTCTACTTATATTGGCCAGTAGTGCACATATAACTAAAGTGGCTACGCTCAATCGCAATGGATAATAAAGAAAAACAGTTACACCGATGCCGAGCCGGTTGTTGAAGTTAATTGAACCTCGACTATCTGAACCGTGGCAACGGCCGATCAATTGGCTTGAGCGTCGAAAGCGTGTCGCGAATCAGCGGCGTATCCTTTTCGATGTCGTGCAGTCGATCGCGGATGCGCAGTGCTGTCGGATGCCCGCCTTGGTGATCAACCCAGTCGGCGATCTCTTTGCAGGCGGCTGCCAGGCGCGCCTGGCGGGCGTCGAGCAGGGTGAGGAGGGTGGTGATGGACTCTTTTTCGGACATGAAACACCTCCGTTCGCTGAAACGGCTGAGTTGCAACAAAAAGCCCGCGTGGCGCGAACCTTCAGATCAACTATAGAAGACCTGTGTGATCGTGCAAAAAATACCCAGTTCAGCTCATCGGCAAATCTTGTAGGAGTGAGCCTGCTCGCGATAGCGGTGAGTCAGTTGACATCTTCATCAACTGACCCACCGCTATCGCGAGCAGGCTCACTCCTACAGGGGGGTTGTGCGACTCAGGACGCCTCACTCACCTCACACATCCGCTCAAGAAACATCGCCAAGGCCACTTCCTCGGCGCGCAGGCCTTTGCGCACGCGCGGTCGGGGCAGTTCGGCAAGGGCGCCGAGCATGAAATGTTCGAGCACGGCAGGGTGGATGTAGCATTTGCGACACACCGCTGGCGTGTTGCCCAGCTGTTTGGCGACGTTCTTCACGGCTTCGACCACATGGCGCTTGGCCTCGGTTTCCGACTCATGCTGCAGCTCGCGCAGCACTGCCAAAGCCAATGCGCTGCCCGCCCAGGTGCGGTAGTCCTTGGCGGTGAATTCAGCGCCGGTGAGCTTTTGCAGATAGGCGTTGACGTCGGAGGAGGTGACGGTGTGCCGTTCGCCGTGTTCATCAAGGTACTGAAACAGGTTTTGCCCGGGAATCTCCAGGCAGCGCTTGATGATTCGCGCCAGGCGACGGTCCTTGACGGTGATCTGGTGTTCGATGCCGCTCTTGCCGCGGAACTGGAACAGGATCGCGCTGCCGTTGACCTCGACATGCCGACTGCGCAACGTGGTCAGGCCATAAGAGCGATTGTCCCGCGCATATTGCGTATTACCGACGCGGATCAGCGTGGCGTCGAGCAAGGTAATCACCGTGGCCATGACTTTGTCGCGGCTGAAGCCCGGCTCATCGAGCAGCGCCTCGAGCTTGCGCCGCAGTTTGGGCAGGGCCAGGCCGAAATCGCGCAGACGTGAATATTTGTCGGCGTCGCGCACTTCGCGCCAGCGTGCGTGATAACGGTATTGCTTGCGCCCGCGCGCATCGCGGCCAGTGGCCTGCAAATGGCCGCACGGGTCGGCGCAGATCCACACATCGGTGTAAGCCGGCGGCACCGCGAGGGCGTTGATGCGTTTGATTTCGTCCGGGTCGGTGATGCGCTGGCCCGACGGTTCGAAATAGACGAACTTGCCGCGCAGTTTTTTCCGGGTGATACCAGGCTGAGTGTCATCGACGTAATGCAGATCGGCGGGCAGGGCATCTGTCAGCACGGTATCGGGCATGGCGGTTTCCTTCGGTCATACGGCAGTCTGTAACTGATTGACCGCAGGCGCTGGCCGTCGTGCCGAATGTTTTACGCGAGCACCGCCACCGCCTTGATCTGCGCCCACAGCCGCTGGCCTCGGTGCACGCCCAATTGATCACGCGAGAAACGGGTGATCCGCGCCAGCAGCGGCGTGCCGCCGGCATCGAGGCGGATCAGCACATGGGCACTGTTGTCAGCGGCCTGTTCGCTGATGACGGTGACGGGCAGACGATTGAGAATGCTGCTGGCTGCATCGTTGTTCAGCGCCAAGCTGATGTCACGGGCGTGCACCTTGCAGCGCAGGGCTTGGCCCACGGCCATCGGCGCATGGGTGACGCGAATGTTCATCGCAGTGGCTGGCAGTTGCAGGCTGAGCAATTGATAGGTGGCGTCGTAGGCGCTGACCTGGCCTTCGATGATGACCCCGGCGTCATCACCCATTGCCAAGGGCAGATCCAGGCGTGCGAGGGTCTCGCCGATCGGGCCGCTGGCGAGGGCTTTGCCATCACGGAGCAATACCAAATGATCGGCCAGGCGCGCGACTTCGTCCTGGGCATGGCTGACGTACAGCAGCGGAATATCCAGTTCGTCGTGCAGGCGTTGCAGGTACGGCAAGATTTCGCTTTTGCGCCGGCTGTCGAGAGCCGCCAGCGGTTCGTCCATCAGCAACAGTTTCGGGCTGGTCAGCAGGGCGCGGGCGATGCCGACGCGCTGCCGTTCGCCGCCGGACAGATGCTGCGGGTGACGCTCAAGCAAATGGCCGATGCCGAGCAGTTCGGTCGCTTGGTTGATATCGACCCGGCGTTGCGACTTGGCGATGCGTTTGAGACCAAACTCCAGATTGGCCAGCACCGACAGATGCGGGAACAGGCTGGCTTCCTGAAACACGTAGCCAAGCGCACGTTTATGCGGCGGTACGAAGATGCCGTTGGTGCTGTCCTGCCAGATCTCGTCATTGATCTGCACAAAACCCTGCTCGGCGCGCTCCAGCCCGGCGATGCAGCGCAGGCAAGTGGTTTTGCCCGAGCCGGAATCGCCAAACAGCGCAGTGACGCCGCGGCCCGGCACTTGCAGATCGACATCCAGTTCGAACCCCGGATAAGTGCGTTTCAGGCGTACATCAATCATCGATCAGCTCCAGCCTGCGCGGGTCTTGCGGCTGGAGTACAGCGCCAGCAACACCAGAAACGAGAACACCAGCATCGCCCCGGACAGCCAGTGCGCCTGGGCATATTCCAGCGCTTCGACGTGGTCGTAAATCTGCACCGAGACCACGCGGGTCTTGTCGGGAATGTTGCCGCCGATCATCAGCACCACGCCGAATTCACCCACGGTGTGGGCGAAGCCGAGGATCGCTGCGGTGATGAAACCGGGGCGCGCCAGCGGCAGGATCACGCTGAAGAACGTGTCCCAGGGATTGGCGCGCAACGTCGCGGCGACTTCCAGCGGGCGGGTGCCGATCGCCGAGAATGCGTTTTGCAGCGGTTGCACCACGAAAGGCATGGAGTAGATTACCGAGCCGATGACCAGCCCGGTGAAACTGAACGTCAGCGTGCCCAGCCCCAGCCATTGAGTGAACTGGCCGAGAAAACCGTGCGGCCCCAGCGCCAGCAACAGATAAAAGCCGATCACCGTCGGCGGCAGCACCAGCGGCAGGGCGACGATGGCGCCAATCGGGCCGCGCAACCACGACGAGGTGCGCGACAGCCATAACGCGATCGGCGTGCCGATCACCAGCAGAATCACGGTGGTCAGCGACGCCAGTTTCAGGGTCAGCCAGATCGCGGCGAAGTCGGCACTGGTCAGCGACATTTACAGTTCATACCCAAAGGATTTGATCACCGCAGCGGCTTTCGGCCCTTTGAGGTAATCGACCAGGGCCTTGGCAGCGGCGCTGTCCCGGCCCTTGTTCAAGATCACCGCGTCCTGTTTGATCGGATCATGCAGGGTGGCGGGAACAATCCATGCCGAGCCACTGCTGATTTTGCCGTCCTTGTAGATTTGCGACAGCGCCACAAAGCCCAGTTCGGCGTTACCGGTGGAGACGAACTGGTAGGCCTGAGTAATGTTCTGGCCTTCGACGATTTTGCTTTTCGTGGCTTCGCTCAACTGGAGTTTTTCCAGCACCTGGGTGGCGGCGAGACCGTATGGCGCAGCTTTTGGATTGGCGATCGCAAGGTGTTGGTATTGGTTGGTTTTCAACATTTCGCCCTGCGCATCTACGTAGCCTTCTTTCGCTGACCACAGCGCTAGCGTGCCGATGGCGTAGGTGAAGCGCGAACCTTTGACGGTTTCGCCTTCCTGCTCAAGCTTTGCCGGGGTCGCGTCGTCAGCAGCGAGAAACACTTGGAACGGTGCGCCATTCTTGATCTGGGTGTAGAACTGGCCGGTGGCGCCGTAAGCGGCGACCAGCTTGTGGCCGGTGTCTTTTTCAAAGTCGGCAGCGATGGCCTGGATTGGCGCGGTGAAGTTGGCGGCGACCGCCACTTGCACTTCGTCAGCTTGCGCGGCGCCGATGCTGAAAAATGCGAGGAATGAGGCGAGGCAGACAGGGGCGAGGCGTGTGGCAGCAAGTGTCATGTAAAGGCTCCGTGATCGGCGGTAAATGCTTTGCTTTGGATAACGCCGATACACGGGCGCAATCGCTGTATACGGAAATATATAGCGATATGCCGCCAAGTGGCGAGGGAATAAATCCGCTCGCCGCGTAAATTCAATGACGGTTGAGTTTCGCCAATGCGCCCTCGGCAAGTTGCCGGATCAGTTCAGCGCTGCCGATATCCTTGCCGAGCGTGAGCGCCTGACCGGCCCAGAGGTTGGCAAAATCGGCGTCATCCTTGGCCCGCAGCGGCATCAGCGCGCCGCCAGCCAAGGGGAAGGCCGGCGCCTGCGCTGACATCGGGCCGAGTTCACGCATCGCCCGATTGACAATGCCTCGCGCCGGACGTCCGGTGAAGATGTTGGTGATGGCGGTCTCGCTTTCCTTGGCGGTGCGCAGGGCCTTGTGGTGCGAGGCGCTGACCTTCGCCTCCGGGGTAAACAGAAACGCCGTGCCGACTTGCACCGCCGAGGCGCCGAGCATGAAAGCTGCGGCAACGCCTCGCGCATCGCTGATCGCGCCCGCCGCGATCACCGGCACTTTCACCGCGTCGACCACCTGCGGTACCAGGGCGAAGGTGCCGACCTGGGTGCTCAGATCCTCGCTGAGAAACATCCCGCGATGGCCACCAGCCTCATAGCCCATGGCGATGATCGCGTCGCAACCGTGTTGCTCCAGCCAGATCGCTTCTTCGACCGTGGTGGCAGACGAAAGGATTTTCGCCCCGGTTGCCTTGACCCGATCAAGCAGGGTTTTCTCCGGCAGCCCGAAATGAAAACTCACCACTTCGGGGCGGAATTCTTCGAGCACGGCACACGCGGCCTCGTCGAACGGAGCACGGTTGGACACCGGCGTCGGCGCCTCGAAATCGGCACCGAGTTCGCGGTAGTAAGGTTCGAGCAGATTTTTCCACTCCAGGGCTCGCTGCTCATCAGGCGCCGGTGGCTGATGGCAGAAGAAATTGACATTGAACGGCTTGGTGGTGTGCTGGCGAATCGTCTTCAGTTCTTCGCGCAGTTGCTCGATGCTCAGCATCGCTGCCGGCATTGAACCGAGGCCGCCGGCATTGCACACGGCAATCACCATCGAAGAGTTGGTCGCCCCGGCCATCGGGCCTTGGATGATCGGCAGTTCGATCCCGAGAAGATCAAGGATACGGGTGTCTGGCCACTGGCTCATATAACGAATCTCCGAACGATGAAACGGGCAGGGACGGCAAGCGGTTTTAGCAGCAAAACCGGCTGCGGGGCCAGTCTGAAATTCTGAACATCACGTGCAGTTTTTCAGCGTCGGTGCGGGTGGCTTAGCGAAAGTCGAGTGTGGCAATGTGTTGCGATGTGTTATTTCAGGGCACGCTTTCTTCCCATTATTTTCGAGGGGCCGTCATGTTCAATGCCATTCTGATCGACAAAGACGACAGCGGTTATCGCGCCAATCTGCAGCAAATCGATGAGCAGCAACTGCCCGAAGGCAACGTTAGCGTGAACGTCGCGTACAGCACCCTGAATTTCAAAGACGGCCTGGCGATCACCGGCAGCAGCCCGGTGGTGCGCAAGTTTCCCATGGTACCGGGGATCGACCTGGCGGGGACTGTCGAGTCCAGTTCGCATGCCGATTTCAAGGCGGGCGACCGAGTGCTGCTCAACGGCTGGGGCGTCGGTGAAAGCCACTGGGGCGGACTGGCGCAAAAGGCCCGGCTCAACGGTGACTGGCTGATCCCACTGCCCGAAGCTTTCACGCCGGCGCAAGCCATGGCCATCGGCACCGCAGGTTACACGGCAATGCTGTGCATTCTGGCGCTGGAGCGCCATGGCCTGAAACCGGATCACGGCGAAGTGCTGGTCACCGGCGCCAATGGCGGGGTCGGCAGCTTTGCCATCGCCTTGCTCAGCAAGTTGGGATACCGCGTGGTGGCCTCCACCGGCCGTGTATCCGAGCATGAATACCTGCAGCAATTGGGTGCTGCCGACATCATCGATCGAGCCACCTTGTCCGAACCGGGCAAGCCGTTGGCGAAAGAGCGCTGGGCGGCGGTGGTCGATTCGGTCGGTAGTCATACGCTGGCGAATGCTTGCGCCAGCACACGCTCGGAAGGCGTGGTCGCGGCATGCGGGTTGGCGCAAGGCATGGACTTTCCCGCCTCGGTAGCGCCGTTCATTCTGCGCGGCGTGACGCTGGCTGGAATCAACAGCGTGACCCAGCCCAAAGCACGCCGTATCGAGGCCTGGGGCCGACTGGCCAAGGATCTGGATATCTCATTACTGCAATTGATCAGTCAGGAAATCAGCCTGAGCGAAGCCCTTGAGGCTGCGCCCAAACTGCTCGCCGGGAAATTGCGGGGCAGGGTGGTGGTCGACGTCAATCGTTGAGTTCGCGCGTAAGCAACTGACGCTTGCGCTCGACGCCCCAGCGGTAGCCGGAAAGATTGCCGTCACTGCGCACCACGCGGTGGCAGGGAATCGCCACCGCCAAACGGTTGGCCCCGCAAGCCTGGGCCACCGCACGCATCGAAGTCGGCGCGCCAATGCGTTGCGCGATTTCGGCATAACTGGCGGTGCTGCCTGGCGGGATCTCGCGCAGCGCCTGCCAGACGCGCTCCTGAAACGCCGTGCCGCGTATATCCAGCGGCAAGTTCAGGCCCGTCGCGGGCGCTTCGACAAAGCCGACGACGCTGGCAATCAACTGTTCAAATTCGCTGTCGGCGCCGATCAGGTTGGCCTTGCGAAACTGATCCTGCAGATCGCAGACCAGTTGATGCGGATCGTCTCCCAGCAGGATCGCGCAAATCCCCCGTTCGCTTTGCGCCACCAGAATCGCCCCCAGCGAGCATTGGCCAACGGCAAAGCGAATGTCGTTGTTCTGCCCGGCGGCGCGGTAATCGGTGGGCGTCATGCCCAGCAGTTGATCGGCTGATTCGTAGAAACGGCTGTTGGAATTGAATCCGGCGTCATACAGCGCATCGGTCACCGAGCCGCCGTCCGCGAGGCGCGCACGCAGCTTGCGTGAGCGGTGCGCCGTGGCGTAAGCCTTGGGCGTCAGGCCGGTCGCGGCTTTGAATAGCCGGTGGAAATGAAAAGGGCTGAGGCGAGCGGTGGCCGCGAGGCTGCTGAGCGCCGGCAGCGTTTCACAGGCCTCGATCTGCCGACAGGCTGCAGCCACGATCGCTGCATGCTGCGCATCATTCTGATCCTTGCTGGCGCGCTTGCTTGGCCGATACCCGGCAGCTTCGGCCAGTTCGGCGCTGTCAAAAAACTCGACGTTCTGCGGTTTCGGCAAACGCGCAAGGCTGCTCGGTCTGCAGTAGATGCCAGTGGTTTTTACCGCGTAGACAAATTTCCCGTCCGCACGCGGATCGCGCGCCACCACAGCGGCCCAGCGGGGATCGTGTTCAATGCTGATTGTCTTCGAAAGCGTGTCCATGAGAGGGAATCCGTTGACCTGTTTGAGTCAGGTTAACCAGCATCGTAACCCGCGACACTCCGCGCCTTGCGGTCAAACTTTTACTGATCGCCCGCGACGCGGAAGGTGATGTTGATGCGCCGGTCGCCCAAGAGCGGGTGATGGCCGGGTTTGATTGGCAGTACGCCGTGATAGCGCAGACGGTCCACGCCGCCCCAGACCACCATGTCGCCATGCAGCAGCGGGATGCGCCGGGTTTTATCGCTGCGTTCGAAGCCGCCAAACAGAAACATTGCCGGCAACCCCAGCGACAACGAAACGATGGGCGCGGCATAACCCTTTTCGTCCTTGTCCTGATGCAGCGACATCTTGGCGCCGGGGACGTATTGGTTGATCAGGCAGGAGTCGGCCTGAAAATCCGGGAAACCGGCGCGCTCAGCCGCTTGGTGTGCCAGTTCGGCAAACACCGCCGGCATCGACGGCCACGGCAAGCCGCTGAGTGGATCGACGCTGGAATAACGGTAACCGCTGCGATCGGTGATCCAGCCCAGCTGTCCGCAACTGCTGGTGCCGACCGACATGCTGAAACCGCCGGGCGTGACCATGTGGCGTAGCGGGGCGGCGGCAAGAATCGCTTCAAGTTCGGTCAGCAGTAGCTCGACCTGCGGCAAGGCGAACCCGCGCAGCACCCACGATTGTTCGCCAATCTGCTCGGCGCGGGGCTGCTGTACGGGTTCGTTGTCGGCGAACAGGTCAAACGTGGTCGATTGCATGGTGTTGGTTACAGCGCTTTGCTGACCTTGATGTCACTGAGTTCTTCGTCAGCGTGCATTTTCTTCAGCGCCGCCTTCGCTTCCTCGTCAGTGCCGGTTTCCAGTTCAGCGAATTCGAAACGCTGTTCACCGTCCAGTTTGTACTTGATCACGTATTTGGTTTTTTGCGCCACGGTCATGTTTCCCTTTCAGAATAGGCTGCGCGTCTCAGCTCAGTTTAGTGCTGGAGCGACGGATGATCTTGATCGAGTGGGTCAGCGTCGGCTTGCGCGTCACGCTGATTGCGCGGCGGTTGACGGTGTCGATGGTGATGTTCCAGAAGCCGGTGCTCGGTGCGGTGATGCGTGCCGGGAACGTGTCGAACGCGCCGCCGTGGTAGGTGTGACGGCCGCCGTTTTTGAAGCTGCGGAAGTTGGCGTCGTTCATCAAACGGATGTTGCACATCTGCGAGCATTGAATGACGACGATGTCGTCTTCGTTGAGGTGCTCGCGCTGGTGAATGAATTTCATGGGCGCCTCCAGAAGGGCTTTTTCTACTAAATCAAAACGATAGCTTGTCGATGGGCGCAGTTTATCAGCCCGCACGGGTTATTATCTGGCCGTCGGGCGTTGCTTTGACAAATTTTGAACAGAACTTCGCCATGGCAGGCGGGTTAAATGCACAAGGCCCCGGAGAAAAGCCGCATTTGTGCTGTCGGACGGTCTTTAACGGAGGATTCATATGAAGTGGGGTGTGGTGTGTGTGCCGTTGATTCTGGCGATGGCCGGTTGTGCAAATGTTTCCGAAATCAATGAAACGCTGCCAACCATGAGCGTGATCTCCGGTAAAAAGCCCCAGGAGTATGCGCAGTGTCTGACCGACAAGCTCGCTGACAGTCGTGGTGCGTTGCAAGTCCAGCCGCAGAAGGACGGTGTACGAGTCATCGTTCCCGGCAAACTTTCGTCAGGCCCGGCAGCCGTGTTTGATATCGAAGATCGCGCCGGCGGCAGCAGCATCAAGCTGCATGAGCGCATGTCCAACGTGCCGGTTCGCCCTCGCGATGTACAGAAAGCTGCGAACGCCTGTATTTCCGGCTGATAGACTAGCGAACATCAGCACCCGATGCCGTCACAGTCCTGCTGTGGCGGCATTGTCATATATGGAGTCGCAATGAAGCGAGAGCACGTGCGGGAGCGCCACGCAGAGGGCCTTATCTCTGCCACCCATGTCATCCAGAACCCGGCGAATCCGGGTGAATGGATCGTGTTTTTCAAGAAGAGTGCAGGGCGCAGCTACTTTTTGGTGGATGACAATGATGAAGTCGAGTCCTTCAATCGGCTCGACGACCTGATCGAGGTCGTCCGTGGCCTCGGGATCAAATTCGCCGAAATCCACATGTAAGGCTTACTTGCAGACGACCACGACGTTACGGGTCTTGTAATTGCCAACGTCAACGCCCAGGGTTTTGTCATCTTCCTTGGGCGCCGGTGTGCCATCAGTGCCGACGATGCGATAGCCGGTGCCGGCGCAGGAGGCATCGGCCTTTTCGTAGCACATGGCCCATGAATTGGCTTCGCCGGAACAGTCGATGCTCAGACCCTGTTCGCCATTGTTCAGATAGGTGGGCTGCGAAGTGGCACAGCCGCTCAGTACCAATACCGCGAAAAGCGGCTGCAGTTTGTTCAGGTTCATGGTTGCGAGGTCTTCAAGTGGGGGACTGGTTGCTCTGACAGCGCCGCGATGAAAAGGTTATAGCGATTGGCCACTTGTTTGCCAACAAAGCACAAAAAAGCCCTGCATGCTGGCAGGGCTTGGCGCAAGTGCTAAGAGGATCAGTCCTGATCTTTGCCTCGGCGCTTGGAAGAAGCAGGCGTATCAGTGAACACCGAGGCCACATCTGTCGCCATCTGCTCGCTGTCGAAAGGCCCGGCGATATGTTCGCCATTGGTAGTGGTCAGCGTCCACTTGCCGTCTTTCTTGTCGATCACATACCCGTTGATGATTTTTACCGCAGCCATCTAGTCTGTCTCATTCGCTGGTTCAAAGGCGCCATGATAGCGGCAAATGCTCGCAATGGGGGCTGATAAGCGTATGGTGATCCTGTTTGCCCGGATCTTGAGCTACGCTGACTCCGCCGCTGAAATACCCGGATGGAACTATCCGCGCGAATATTTCTCTATGTTGGCATCGGTTAGCCAGCGCGGGGCATTGTAAGGCGCACGCCGCCTGATTAGACTGCCCCGAAACTCGTACACACAGCCTTTTCAAGGACTTATATGATCAAGAAATGCTTGTTTCCAGCAGCCGGTTACGGCACTCGCTTCCTCCCAGCGACCAAAGCCATGCCTAAAGAAATGCTGCCGGTGGTAAACAAGCCACTGATCCAGTACGGCGTTGAAGAAGCACTGGACGCGGGCCTGACTGAGATTTCCATCGTCACCGGCCGTGGCAAGCGTGCTCTGGAAGACCACTTCGACATCAGTTACGAGCTGGAAAACCAAATCAAGGGCACCGACAAGGAAAAGTACCTGGTCGGTATCCGCAAGCTGTTGGACGAGTGCTCGTTCTCCTACACCCGTCAGACCGAAATGAAGGGTCTGGGCCACGCGATCCTGACTGGCCGCCCGCTGATCGGTGACGAACCGTTCGCCGTGGTTCTGGCGGACGACCTGTGCGTGAACATCGATGGCGACGGCGTCCTGACCCAGATGGTCAAGCTGTACAAGCAGTTCCGCTGCTCGATCGTTGCTATCCAGGAAGTCGATCCGCAGGAAACCAACAAGTACGGTGTCATCGCTGGCGAAATGATCCGCGACGACATCTACCGCGTGCACAGCATGGTCGAGAAGCCAAAGCCGGAAGACGCGCCGTCGAACCTGGCGATCATCGGTCGCTACATCCTGACCCCGGACATCTTCGACCTGATCGAACAGACCGAGCCAGGCAAGGGCGGTGAAATCCAGATCACCGACGCCCTGATGAAGCAGGCCCAGAACGGCTGCGTCATGGCCTACAAGTTCAAGGGCAAGCGTTTCGACTGCGGTGGTGCTGAAGGCTACATCGACGCGACCAACTTCTGCTTCGAAAACTTCTACAAGACTGGCAAGGCTTACTAATAGTCTTCGCCTCGTCTGCAAAAGAAAGCCACCTTCGGGTGGCTTTTTCATTTTCCGCCCTTATATGGATGGCAGTGCTTGCCCAATGAATGGCTGCGGGTATGCTGATGGCCTGCCGAGGAGATAGAAATGGCCTACGATTTTGACCTTTATGTGATTGGTGCCGGTTCCGGCGGTGTGCGGGCTGCGCGGTTTGCCGCAGGCTTCGGGGCGAAAGTGGCGGTGGCCGAAAGCCGTTACCTGGGCGGCACGTGCGTCAACGTCGGCTGCGTGCCGAAAAAGCTGTTGGTCTACGGCGCGCACTTTGCCGAGGACTTCGAGCAGGCGTCCGGTTTCGGCTGGAACCTGGGCGAAGCCAACTTTGACTGGGCCACGCTGATCGCCAACAAGGACCGTGAGATCAATCGCCTCAACGGCATTTATCGCAATCTGCTGGTCAACAGCGGCGTGACCCTGCACGAGGCGCACGCGAAAATCGTTGGGCCGCACGAGGTCGAGGTTAATGGCGAGCGCTTCACCGCGAAAAACATTCTGATCGCCACCGGCGGCTGGCCGCAGATCCCTGAAATCCCCGGGCATGAGCATGCGATCGGTTCGAACGAAGCGTTCTTCCTCAAAGAGCTGCCCAAGCGTGTGCTGGTGGTTGGCGGCGGTTATATCGCGGTGGAGTTCGCCGGGATTTTCCATGGCCTCGGTGCCAACACCACGCTGCTGTATCGCGGTGATCTGTTCCTGCGCGGCTTCGACGGGTCGGTGCGCAAGCACCTGCAAGAAGAATTGACCAAGCGTGGCCTCGATCTGCAATTCAATGCCGACATTGCGCGCATCGACAAGCAGGCCGACGGTAGCTTGAAGGCGACGCTCAAGGATGGTCGTGTACTCGAAGCCGATTGCGTGTTCTACGCCACCGGCCGGCGTCCGATGCTCGACAATCTGGGCCTGGAAAACACCGATGTTCAGCTCGACGACAAGGGCTTCATCAAGGTCGACGACGAGTATCAAACCACCGAGCCGTCGATTCTGGCGCTGGGCGACGTCATTGGTCGCGTGCAACTGACCCCGGTCGCTCTGGCCGAAGGTATGGCCGTGGCGCGGCGTCTGTTCAAGCCGGAGCAATACCGTCCGGTGGACTACAAGATGATTCCGACCGCCGTGTTCAGCCTGCCGAACATCGGCACAGTCGGTTTGAGCGAAGAAGAAGCGCGCGAATGTGGCCACGAAGTGGTGATTTTCGAAAGTCGCTTCCGCCCGATGAAGCTGACCCTGACTGACTGTCAGGAGAAAACCCTGATGAAGCTGGTGGTCGACGCCAAAACCGACAAGGTGCTTGGCTGCCACATGGTCGGGCCGGACGCTGGCGAGATCGTGCAGGGTCTGGCGATCGCCTTGAAGGCCGGCGCGACCAAGCGCGACTTCGACGACACCATCGGGGTGCACCCCACGGCCGCCGAAGAGTTCGTCACCATGCGTACGCCGGTCAGCGCTTAAGCATCCTTCGCTTTGGCTGAGTCTGGCGCTGCCGCAACGGTAGCCGCCAGACGCTGGCTGTCTTCAAGGCTTGCCTGAACCTTGAGCAATTCCTTTTCCAGTGACTGATTGAGCTGCGTCTGCTCGTCGACGCTCTGTTTGAGCGCCTGGCTTTCCAGTGTCGCCACGCGCAGACGTTCCTGGAGAAGGGTGCGCTCGCTGTCCATGCGCGTGGCCTGCTCGAGCAACTGATCCTGACGCTGATTGCTGTGCTTGAGCTGGTCCTGCACCAGGTTCAGCTCGCGCTGAGTGCCACGGTTTTCGGTGAGCAGGCGTTCGTTATCGCGGTGCAATTGTGTGATCTCATCCTGACGCACCAACGCGCTCTGCTGGGCTTGACGCAATTCTGCCTGTATCTGCTGAAGTTGCCCTTCGTGGCGGGCCTGCTCCTGCTCGCGCTGTTCCTTGGTGGCGTTACGGTAATGCTCCAGCGCATCGCGGGCGTGCAGGTGTTTTTCTTCCAGTGAGCGGATCTGCTCGTCCTTGTCCTGCAAGCGCAATTCAAAGTCGGCCAATGCCTGGTTGAGGCCGGCGTTGCGCGTCTGTTCGGTTTGCAGCATCGAGCGGGTGTTGCTCAGCGCTTCGGATTCGCGTTGCAGCGCGGCGCCTTGAATGTCGTGGTCGTGCTCGAGTTTTTCCAGCGCCTGGCGAACCTGTTTCAGCTCGGTTTCCAGTGCTTCGCGTTGCTCCTCGAACTGTTCGCGGGCTTGCTCGATGGGTTCCTGTGCTTGTTCTTTCAGGCGCTGGGCCAGTCGAGAGACGAGGGCGGTGAGCTCATCATCAATCGGTTCTGCCGACGCTTCATTCGGCTGGGCACCGTCGTCCAGTTCTTTCAGATAGCGATGGATCGTGGTTTTCGAGCCGGTGTTGCCCATTTCAATGCGTACTGCATCGATGCTTGGGTGTTCGCCGCGAGCGAGGATCGCTGTGCGTGCGATTTGCACCAGTGCTTTGGTAATGCCGCCACGGGCCATGTGAACTCCTACGTTTACGTACTGTGGTACATGCCACTTAAGTACGCAGTGTACCATGCTGAGAATATAGGTAAATCTTTGAGATAAAACAGGCGGGATATACTGGTATTACCCAATGTCAGGCGGCAAAATGCGCACCTGCATGAGTGAACCCGTACACAAGCGAGAAAATTGCCATGAGCGACATCGATCGATATCTGCAAGCCGCCACCCGGGACAACACCCGCCGCAGCTATCGCATGGCCATCGAGCACTTCGAGGTGACGTGGGGCGGATTTCTCCCGGCTACTGCTGACAGCGTTGCGCGCTATCTGGTGGAGCACGCCGGGGTGCTGTCGATCAATACGCTGAAGTTGCGTCTGTCCGCGCTGGCGCAGTGGCACAACAGTCAGGGCTTTGCCGATCCGACCAAGGCGCCAGTGGTGCGCAAGGTGTTCAAGGGCATTCGTGCTCTGCATCCGGCGCAGGAAAAGCAGGCCGAACCGTTGCAGTTGCAGGATCTGCAACGAGTGATCGATTGGTTGGAGCAGGAGGCGCAAACCGCCCGCGAGGATCAGGATCGCCCGACCTTGCTCAAGGCGTATCGGGATCGCGCGCTGATTCTGTTGGGCTTCTGGCGCGGCTTTCGCAGCGACGAGTTGTGCCGCTTGCAGATCGAGCATGTGCAGGCGAGTGCTGGCAAAGGAATCACTTTGTATTTGCCGCGCAGCAAGGGCGACCGGGAAAACCTCGGACAGACTTATCAGGCCCCGGCGCTGTTGAAGCTGTGCCCGGTGCAGGCCTATATCGATTGGATTACAGAGGCTGCGCTAGTACGCGGCGCGGTGTTCCGCAGCATTGATCGCTGGGGCAATCTGAGCGAGGAGGGTTTGCACGCCAACAGCATCATTCCGCTGTTGAGACAGGCCCTGCAACGTGCCGGGATTGTCGCCGCCGGTTATACCAGTCACTCGTTGCGACGCGGTTTTGCAACCTGGGCGCATCAGAGCGGCTGGGATCTGAAATCGTTGATGAGTTATGTTGGCTGGAAGGACATGAAATCCGCCATGCGCTATGTTGAGGTCAGCCCATTCCAGGGAATGGCTCGGATTATGGATAAGCCGGATCAGCCGTAGAGATCGTTTTCTTCTATTAATACAGTCAGCTAATAGCGAAAACAAATCAGCAGTATCAGGTTTGCCAATGAGCCTTCCGTCGAGTGAGTGGGTAGGATTCACCCATCAACTTCATAACCCCTGACGGAGAGTCATCGATGCCTATCATCAACAGCCAAGTAAAACCGTTCAAAGCTACCGCGTTCAAAAACGGCGACTTCGTTCAAGTCTCGGATGCTGACTTGAAAGGCAAGTGGTCCGTAGTGTTCTTCTACCCAGCCGACTTCACCTTCGTGTGCCCAACCGAGCTGGAAGACCTGGCTGACAACTACGCTGAGTTCAAGAAGCTGGGCGTGGAAATCTACAGCGTTTCGACCGACACCCACTTTGCTCACGCTGCCTGGCACAACACTTCGCCAGCCATCGGCAAAATCGAATACACCATGATCGGCGACCCTACCCACGTCATCTCCCGCAACTTCGACGTGCTGATCGAAGAAGCTGGTCTGGCTGACCGTGGCACCTTCGTGATCAACCCTGAAGGCCAGATCAAAATCGTTGAACTGAACGATGGCGGCGTTGGCCGTGACGCTTCCGAGCTGCTGCGCAAGATCAAGGCTGCTCAGTACGTCGCTGCACACCCAGGCGAAGTTTGCCCGGCCAAGTGGAAAGAAGGCGAGGCCACTCTGGCTCCGTCGCTGGACCTGGTCGGCAAGATCTAAGTCTGTGACATGCAACGCAGGGCGGCACGCCGCACCTTCTTAAGTTAGCTGCACCGCCCAATAAAAATGCCCGGGCGAGATTCGCTCGGGCTTTTTTTCGCCTCAAATAAAGGAAATCGCCCGTATGTTGGACGCCAATCTTAAAGCCCAGTTGAAATCGTACCTGGAACGGGTCACCCAACCGATCGAGATCGTTGCATCCCTCGACGACGGTGCGAAATCCCGTGAAATGCTGGACCTGCTGAAAGACGTTGCCAGTCTTTCGAGCCTAATTACCCTGATCGACAGCGGTGACGATGTCCGCAAGCCATCGTTCTCGATCAATCGCCCTGGAGCCGACATCAGCCTGCGCTTCGCCGGCATTCCAATGGGCCACGAATTCACCTCGCTGGTGTTGGCCCTGCTGCAAGTCGGCGGCCACCCGTCGAAGGCCAGCGTTGAAGTCATCGAGCAGATTCGCTCGCTCAAAGGCGAGTTCAGCTTCGAGACTTACTTCTCGCTGTCTTGCCAGAACTGCCCGGACGTCGTCCAGGCGCTGAACCTGATGGCCGTGCTCAACCCGAACATCCGCCACGTCGCCATCGACGGCGCGCTGTTCCAGGACGAAGTCAACGATCGCAAGATCATGGCTGTGCCGAGCATCTACCTCAACGGTGAAAACTTCGGCCAAGGCCGCATGGGACTGGAAGAAATCCTCGCCAAACTCGACACCGGCGCGATTGAGCGTCAGGCCGAGAAGATCAGCGCCAAGGAAGCCTTTGACGTGCTGGTTGTCGGCGGTGGCCCGGCCGGTGCTTCGGCGGCTATTTATGCCGCACGTAAAGGCATCCGCACTGGTGTCGCGGCTGAGCGCTTCGGCGGTCAGGTGCTCGACACCATGGCCATCGAGAACTTCATTTCCGTGCAGGAAACCGAAGGGCCGAAACTGGCCACGGCGCTGGAAGAACACGTCAAGCAGTACGACGTCGACATCATGAACCTGCAACGCGCTGACAAGCTGATCCCGGGCAAGAACGGCGAGCTGCATGAAGTCCACTTCGCCAGCGGTGCAACGCTGAAAGCCAAGAGCGTGATCCTCGCGACCGGCGCACGCTGGCGCGAAATGAACGTCCCGGGCGAGCAGGAATACCGCAACAAAGGCGTGGCGTACTGCCCGCACTGCGACGGCCCGCTGTTCAAGGGCAAGCGCGTAGCGGTGATCGGCGGCGGTAACTCCGGCGTTGAAGCGGCGATCGATCTGGCCGGTATCGTGTCGCACGTAACGCTGCTGGAATTCGACGTGCAACTGCGTGCCGATGCTGTGTTGCAGCGCAAGCTGCACAGCCTGCCGAACGTTACCGTGATCACCAGTGCGCAAACCACTGAAGTCACCGGCAATGGCGAGAAGGTCAACGGTCTGCGTTACAAGGATCGCACCACAGATGAGCTGCGCACGGTTGAGCTGGAAGGCATCTTCGTGCAGATCGGTCTGCTGCCGAACACCGATTGGCTGAAGGGCACCATCGAGCTGTCGCCGCGTGGCGAGATCATTGTCGACAACCGTGGCGAGACTTCGATTGCGGGGATCTTTGCCGCGGGTGACGTGACGACTGTGCCGTACAAGCAGATCGTGATTGCAGTGGGCGAGGGCGCCAAGGCTTCGCTGAGTGCGTTCGATCACTTGATTCGCACTTCGGCCCCGGCGTAACTGCCAGGTCGAAAACGAAAAACCCATGAGCGATCATGGGTTTTTTTGTGCCTGGCACAAATCCAAATGTGGGAGCGAGCCTGCTCGCGAAAGCGTCTAATCAGCCAACATCATTGTTGAATGACATACCGCCTTCGCGAGCAGGATCGCTCCCACAATGGATTTATATCGTCAGTTACAGCGGCGCAGGCTGAATGATCTCGACCCAGTAGCCATCCGGGTCCTTGATGAACGCCAGGCTCTTCATCCGGCCGTCGGTCAGGCGCTTCTGGAAATCGCAACCCAGCTCTTCAAAGCGTGCACACGCTGCGACGATGTCCGGCACCGAAATGCAGATGTGACCAAAGCCACGCGGGTCGGTGTTGCCGTTGTGATAGGCGAAGTCGGCATCGTTTTCGGTGCCGTGGTTGTGGGTCAATTCGAGAATGCCTGGAATCGATTTCATCCATTCGGTACGCGCAGCAGCATCGGCCGGGATCTGCGCTTTATCGACCAGCGCAAGGAAGTACAGGCTGAATTCGGCTTCCGGAAAATCACGCTTCTCGACCAGCGAGAAACCCAGGACGCGGGTGTAGAAATCCAGCGACTTGGTGATGTCCTTCACGCGCAGCATGGTGTGGTTGAACACGAAGTTGCGGGTTGCGCTGTCTGGCGTGGCGGTCACGCCGGGGAAAGTGTTCAGTTCGTTGAGGCTCATGGGCCCTCCAATAACAATGGGCGAGTGAATGGGCGCAATGATACGCATGCCGGCCGGCATCGCCAAATGCAAGGCGGGCTTGCCCTGCGCGAGGGCGGGGCTCAGACTTTGCCTTCTATCTACGAGTGCGTCCGGCAATGATCCGACTGTTCAAATCCGTGTTTGTTTTTTTTGCTTTGTCATTGGCCGTGGTTTTCCCGGCCATGGCCGAACCGAGCATCACCTGGCCGGCGGGCTGGAAGGTTGAAATGTTGCCGGATACCGCGCCGCCAGTCTCGCGGCAAAGGGCGGTGAAGCTCGATGCTGACGGCAATCAGGTGATGGTGATGGAGTTGACCATGACGCAAGTGGAGGCGGGGCATCAGGTCAATTTGCAAGGCGTATTGCTGGAGATGCGCAAATCCATCCAGAAGGATTTCTTCCGCAGTGGTTATCAGAGCGTCTGCAACCGAATCCATCCGGCTGCGCTCGGATCATTGACCGGGTTGGAGACGACCTGCACGATCACCGAGAACGGCCGGCACGTATTATCACAAACGCTGGTGGCCGCCGTGGAAACAGACAAGGCTTACGTACTTTCATATGCCGGTCAGGCCGACGTTTATAAGGCGAGCGCCGACGATATAGAAGCGGTGCGCAACAGCCTGAAATTATAAACGTTCGTACTAACTCGCAGCAGTTCGCTTACCGGAAAGGATTAAGCACATAGTTTGATCAAGCGCTCGAGGTAACATGGCGCAGCAAAATGTTTAGCCTGATGATTCAGAAGCGTTACACAAATTTCCAACTTGTTCGATGAAAATCATTTCATTTGTTAGATATTGTCAATAAAAAAGCCCTGCATCAGGCAGGGCTTTTTGTTGGCGCCAGATTAACCACGCAACCATGAATCCACGGTGGCTGCACCGTACTGCTCTTTCCAGGCTTTCAGACCGCGATGGTTGCCGCCCTTGGTTTCGATCAGCTCGCCAGTGTGCGGGTTCTGATAAACCTTAACCACGCGGGCGCGGCGGGTCTTGGGCGCTGCGGACTGCTGCAGGCCTGACTTTGCCGGGTTTGGATCAAGGATGGCGATGATGTCTTTCAGGCCTTTGCCGTAGGTTTTCATCAGTCCCTGGAGCTTTTCTTCGAATTCGATTTCTTTCTTCAGCCCGGCATCGTTCTTCAGCGATTCCAGCTGTTTGAGCTGTTCCTGAAGGGCCTTTTCAGCTGCGCGAAATTCAGCGAGTCTGGACAATATCTTTACTCCAATAGTGTGTTTGGCTGATACCAACCGCAAACAAAGCTATAAGCCAAGAGCCTGGAAGCGACTCGGTGATAATTGGCTCACCTGCCAGTCTGGCTCAGGTTGAAAAAATTGTAGTAGTTAATGCGACAAGAGTAAATCCTGATGTTGTCGCCATGTAACAACAATGACTTTTTGTATCAATTTGGTGCGGTTGTTCGGCGGGCAGTGTCGGCGATTTAATGATGAGTTAATGCTTCGAGGAAATCAGCGCCAGGCATCGGTCTACCGTACAAATAGCCCTGCAAAAAGTTAACGTTATGCTCGGTCAGGTAATCAGCCTGGGCCTGAGTTTCGACACCTTCGGCAACAATGCCCAAGTCCAGTTTGGCCGACAGTTCAATGATGGAGTCGAGAATATGCCTCGATAGCGCGTCTACGCCGATCATGGCCACGAAGCTCTGATCGATCTTTAGAAAGTCGACGTTGAAGGTGCGCAGATAACCAAGGCTCGAGTGTCCGGTACCAAAGTCGTCGATTGCGATTTTCACTCCAAGTGCGTGCAATTGCTCAAACAACTGAAGCGTGATGTCGTTCGGCTCGATCAGTTCGCGCTCCGTCAATTCCAGTACCAGTTCGACGCTGCCGGGCGCAAACGCCGCCAAGAGGTCCCGACAATCTTCGACCAGCTCCAGATCCTGGCAGTGGCTGGCGCTGATGTTGATGCCGATATGGAAAGGTTTGGCGAAGGCCGCAGAATGCGGTCCCAGCAGGGCGGCAGTCTGTTGCATCAGCGCGCGAGTCATCGGCACGATCAAGCCTGAATGCTCGGCAAATGGAATGAACAGATCCGGGCGTACGAGGCCCTCTTTCGGGTGATTCCAGCGCATCAGCACTTCGGCACCCGACCATCGCTTGCTGTCGCCGTGAACCACGGGCTGGAAGTACGGAATGAATTCCCCGGCCTCAAGTGCGCGCATCATTTCGTGGCTGGGCGAGGTCGATCGCTTCTGAACGAAGTGGCCAATGGCACCGGAGATTGCTCCGAAGAAAATCAACAGACTGAACAGCGGAGGATATTCAGCCGCCATGTAACGCCGGACTTCGCCCTGGGGGAAACCCGCCGACACTTTGAAACCGTAACGCTTGGATTCCAGCAGGCTGTGCGCGACCGGCGGGGCAGGCAGTGATCCCTGATGAACTTTGCCGTCGGCGGACAGCCAGTTATGGCCCACTTGCAACATCAGTAATGTCTGGCGGCCGATCAGGCGCAGGATGTTGCTCAGGTGATAACCATCAAGCGTGGTCAGCGCGCCGCCACGACCGTCGCTGAGGCGGTAGATCAACAATGCCGTATCGGGCGTCACCGGATTGCCGTTCATCAACCACAGTTTGCCTTGATGATAGTCCCCGGCATTGACGGCTTCCTGGAACGCCCCGAAGAGTGAGCTGCAGTAGAGATTGTTGTCCCAGACCAGATTGGTTGAGCGCACGAAGGGGCGGCGGGTCACTTGTTCGCGCAGGGCCAGTTTCACCTCTTCGCAATTTTTTCCGGCAAGCGGCAGCAGGACCCGAGCGGCTTCTGCCGTGTTATCGAGCATCAGATCGAACTGTCGCAGCGCTTGTTCGGCCGTCTCCCCGGCACTTTGCTGCAGTGTGCGTTCTGCCTGCATATAAAGAATCCCACTGCCCAGTACGATCGGCAGCAGACCGCTGAGCACAGTCACGACGATGCGGGTCCTGCGTTTGCGGCGGGTTCGACGGGTCAGCGGCATGGACACATCCTGTGGTCTAGAAATCCGACCCGATAAACAATTGAGCCAGAGGGAGAATAGATCGCAGATGGCTCTTGCGCCGTACGAAAAAAAGCGGATTTTATACAGAGGGCAGACAGGTCCCGTTACGCTGTGTAGAATCGATTTACGCATACAATAATAATCGTCTTCTGGCAGCAGAAGCCTCGCCCGCAAGAGCCTTGGGTCGACAATGAAGATATTCGGGTTTCAACTGATCTACGGAGACTTCCTCGCGCGCAGCGTGCGTGGCATCTCCTGTGCGCCGCCCTCCACATCACTTTCCTGACAAATAACCCTGGTTAATTGATAAGAAATGATGAGGCGTCACCATGGCAGATTTATACGAAAACCCAATGGGCCTGATGGGCTTTGAATTCATCGAGTTCGCAGCGCCGACTCCTGGCACACTGGAGCCGATCTTCGAGATCATGGGCTTCACCAAAGTCGCGACCCACCGTTCCAAGAACGTGCACCTGTATCGTCAGGGCGCAATCAACCTGATCCTCAATAACGAACCCAACAGCGTCGCCTCGTACTTCGCCGCCGAACACGGCCCGTCCGTTTGCGGCATGGCGTTTCGCGTGAAGGATTCGCAGAAAGCCTACTCGCGCGCGCTGGAGCTCGGCGCCCAGCCGATTCACATCGAGACCGGTCCGATGGAACTGAACCTGCCGGCAATCAAAGGCATTGGCGGCGCGCCGCTGTACCTGATCGACCGTTTCGGCGAAGGCAGCTCGATCTACGACATCGACTTCGTGTTCATCGAAGGTGTTGATCGCAACCCGGTTGGCGCTGGCCTGAAGATCATCGACCACCTGACCCACAACGTTTATCGCGGTCGCATGGCCTATTGGGCGAACTTCTACGAGAAGCTGTTCAACTTCCGTGAAATCCGTTACTTCGACATCAAAGGCGAATACACCGGCCTGACCTCGAAGGCCATGACCGCACCGGATGGCATGATCCGCATCCCGCTCAACGAAGAGTCGTCCAAGGGCGCCGGGCAGATCGAAGAGTTCCTGATGCAGTTCAACGGTGAGGGTATCCAGCACGTCGCGTTCCTCACCGACGACCTGATCAAGACCTGGGATCAACTGAAGAAAATCGGCATGCGCTTCATGACCGCGCCGCCGGATACCTACTACGAAATGCTCGAAGGTCGCCTGCCGAACCACGGCGAGCCGGTCGATCAGCTGCAGTCACGCGGCATCCTGCTCGATGGCGCATCGGAGCAGGGCGACAAGCGTCTGCTGCTGCAGATCTTCTCGGAAACCCTGATGGGGCCGGTGTTCTTCGAATTCATCCAGCGCAAGGGCGACGACGGTTTCGGCGAGGGCAACTTCAAGGCCCTGTTCGAATCGATCGAGCGTGACCAGGTGCGTCGTGGTGTGTTGACCACCGAGTAATCTGAAATGAAAAAATCCCGGCCTGCAGAAATGCAGGGCCGGGATTTTTTTGCTTCATACAAAACCTGTGGGAGCGAGCCTGCTCGCGAATGCGGACTTTCATTCAACAGTCATGTTGACTGGTCTGACGACTTCGCGAGCAAGCTCGCTCCCACATTTGTCTTGTGTTGCATTCAAGAGCGGCGTTGGCGCGTCAAGTGTTTGAAGCCCTCGAACACCAGCACCACAACCGCCAGCCAGATCGGGATGTAAGTCAGCCACTCGCCTGACTTGATGCTCTCTCCCAGCAACAACGCCACCGCGAGCAACAACACCGGTTCGACATAACTCAACAACCCAAACAGACTGAACGGCAGCAAGCGGCTGGCGATGATGTACACCACCAGCGCAGACGCACTGATCAGGCCGAGCAGCGGAATCAGCCACATCAGCCCCGGATATTGATCGAACACGGCAAGGCCCTGTTCGCCGCCCTGCACAAACCAGTAGGCGACCGGCAGCATCAGGGTCATGTCGACCCACAGGCCACCGAGGTTGTCGGTTTTCAGGTATTTGCGCAGTACGAAATACAGCGGATAACCGACCACGACCACCAGCGTCGCCCAGGAAAAGCCGCCAACCTGATACAGCTCGTTCAACACGCCAAGACTGGCGAAAAATACCGCGATTTTTTGCAGGTAAGACAGGCTCTCGCCATAGGCAATCCGCCCGGTCAGCACCATCGCCAGTGGCAAGAGGAAATAACCCAGCGATACATCCAGGCTGTAGTCATTGAGCGGTGCCCACATGAACAGCCACAGCTGAACCCCGAGCAGGGCGGAAGAAACCAGCAGCCCGGCGATCAGCTTCGGCCTGGCCGCCATCAATCGGAGCAGCTCCAGCACCCGCCGCCATTCCCCTGAAACCAGCATGAACACGGTCATGCACGGCACGGTCAGGAGCATGCGCCAGCCGAAGATTTCCACGCCGCTCAGAGGCGTCAGCAGCGACGTGTAGTAATACATGACGGCAAACAGCACGGAGGCTGAAACCGATAGAGCGATACCTTTAGACAAACTGTCCTCGCGACGTGATGGTTGGACGGGGCGCGCAGGATACGTGGTTTTTGTGCTGAATATTGAGCGGATGCTCATTATTTCCCACATCTAGGAGCCAAAGATCCTGTGGGCGCGAGCCTGCTCGCGAAGAGGCCGGCAGATTCAGCATAGATGTTGCGTCGGCTGGCGCTATGCATGATTGCATCGCTTAAACGCAAAAGATCGCAACCTTCGGCAGTTCCTACAGGGAACGCATTCCACAGTAGTTGCCGAAGGCTGCGATCTTTTGATCTGTGCTTCTGATTAAGCCCGCAACGTCCGCGTCATCCGCAACGCCAGCAGACTCCCGCCGACGATCACCGCCGCCAGCACGTACAACGCCGCATCCGTCGAGCCAGTGCTGTCCTTGACCCAACCCACCAGGTACGGGCTGAGGAACCCGGCCATCTGCCCCATCGAGTTGATCAACGCCAAGCCGCCAGCCGCCGCGCCCGCGCTCAGCATGGCGGTCGGCACCGGCCAGAACATCGGCAGACCGGTCAGTGCACCCATGGTCGCGATGGTCAGGCCGAGAATCGCAATCGCCGGATTGGCCGCGAAATTCACCGCGATCACCAGCCCGATCGCGCCCATCAGCATCGGCACCACCAAGTGCCAGCGGCGCTCCTTGCGCAAGTCCGCCGAGCGCCCGACGACCAGCATGAACACCGCCGCGAGCAGATACGGAATCGCACTCAGCCAGCCGATCACCAGGTTGTCGCTGAAGCCGAGGTTCTTGATGATCGACGGCAGCCAGAAGTTGATCGCGTACACGCCGCTCTGGATGCAGAAATAGATCAGACCAAAGGCCCAGATCGCTGGGTTCTTGAACACCGCAAGCAGCGAGTCGGTGGCCGTTTTCGGTTTGTTGGCGAGGTCTTCGGCGTGGTCGGCTTCGAGCACCGAACGTTCGTGGGCGGTCAGCCATTTGGCGTTGGCAAAGCTGTCGCTCAACAGGAAATACGCCAGCGCACCGAGGATCACGGTCGGAATGCCTTGCAGGAGGAACATCCACTGCCAGCCGGCCAGGCCACCTTGGCCGGCGGCGAAGTGGTTGAGAATCCAGCCGGAAAACGGGCTGCCAAGCAGGCCCGACACCGGAATTGCCGACATGAACAACGCCATGATCCGGCCACGGCGGAAGGTCGGGAACCACTGGGAGAGATACAGCACGACGCCCGGGAAGAACCCGGCTTCAGCGGCACCGGTGAAAAAGCGCAGGGTGTAGAACTCGGTCGGGGTGGTGACGAACAACAGGCAGGTCGACAGCGTGCCCCAGGTGATCATCATCAAGGCAATCCAGCGCCGAGGACCGAAGCGGGTCAATGCCAGGTTGCTCGGCACGCCGCACAGCACATAACCGATGAAGAAAATCCCGGCGCCGAGGCCGTACACCGTTTCGCTGAATTTCAGTGCGTCGAGCATCTGCAATTTGGCGAAGCCGACGTTGACCCGGTCGAGGTAGTTGAACAGGTAGCAGATGAAAATGAAGGGAATCAAACGCAGGGTGATGCGTTTGTAGACGGCGTTTTTACCGTCGTCGATGGTCTGGGTAGCTGCGGCGCTCTGCGACATAGCGGCTCTCTCTTTATTATGATTTTTTGCGATGCAAAGGGTAACGTTGATCGCCCTGAGAGTCTCGGCCACCTTTGGCCGGATTGTCTTTGTGCCTGAGCACAGGGTTTGCCGCCAGACCCTGTGCGGCTGAACAACCGTCCGTGCCTGAAATGAAGGATTGCCGCCGCTATGTTCGAACTCGATCACGACCTTGCCCAGGACATCGTCGACCGGGCCATGGCCATTTTGCCGTACAACGTCAATGTCATGGACAGCCAGGGCCTGATCCTCGGCAGCGGTGAACCGGAACGCATCAACACCCGGCATGAAGGTGCGCAACTGGTGCTGGCCAACGGGCGCGTGGTGGAAATCGATGCGCAGACGGCGGTGCACCTCAAAGGCGTGCAACCGGGCATCAACCTGCCGCTGTTGCTCGATCAGCGCTTGATCGGCGTGCTTGGCATCACTGGCGAGCCGGAGCAATTGCGCACCTACGCCGAGCTGGTGCGCATGACCGCAGAAATGCTGGTCGGCCAGCGCAACCAGCAGGCCGAGCAACAGTGGCGACGGCAGCGTTGCGATGATCTGCTGGCGTTGCTGCTGAGCGAGGCGGGGGATTCGCCGCGTCTGATCGATGAGGCGCAGCAGCTTGGGCTCAAGCCGCAATTGACCCGGGTGCCGTATCTGTTTGAACTGGGGCTTGAGCACGGGCCGGGGCAAACCGTCGAGGCTCTGAGTGCATGGCTGACCTCGCGTTATCCGGACAGTTGGTGCGTGAGTTCGGCGAAGTCGTCGCTGTTGTGGTGTCGCCCGGCGAGCCAGAACGTCGAGCACGATCGCCTGCTGGAAAAGCTCGATGGCCTCGGCTGGAAGATTTTGCGCATCGCCGTCGGCGGGCAGGCGGATGGCCTGGCCGGGTTACGACGCTGTTATCGACGGGTCGGCGATTTGCTCGCTTATGGTCGTGACGTGCTGCCGAATTCGAGACTGCTGACGCTCAATCGTTATCGCTTGCCGGTCATGCTATGGCGTCACCGCAACGATGATGCGCTGGACGAACTGCTCAAGCCGCTGCGCAAAGTCATCGCCAAGGACAGCAACGGCCAGTTGCTGGCGACCCTGCGCAGTTGGTGCGAGCACGACGGGCAGAGCCAGGCCTGTGCCGAGGCGTTGGGCATTCATCGCAATAGTCTGCGTTATCGCATGGAGCGGATTGCCGAGTTGAGCGGGGTTGATCCGTTGAAGCTGGACGGGATGCTGGCGTTGTATCTGGGGGTGCAGCTGTTGCCGCAGACTGATCCATTGACATGAGTTGTCCTTGAGGCCGCCATCGCTGGCAAGCCAGCTCCCACAGGTCAGAAGGCGTTCATAACTTCCATATTCACCGCAGAACCCTGTGGGAGCTGGCTTGCCAGCGATGAGGCCGGCACGACCAACACATATCTTTTGTGGAAATGAACAATAAACGCCGACGCCACTTGTGCACTCGACCGGCGTCAAGGCGCAGGCCGACTGGCAGCATGAATGCCACTGCAACCGGAGAATTCCCATGAAAATCGTCATCGCCCCCGACTCGTTCAAGGACAGCCTGAGTGCCCAAGGCGTTGCCGAAGCCATCGCCCTCGGACTGGCGCAGGTCTGGCCGCAGGCAACGCTGATCAAATGCCCGATGGCCGATGGCGGCGAAGGCACGGTCGAGTCGATTCTCGCAGCCTGCGAAGGTGAGTTACGCCGCACCCGCGTGCGCGGTCCACTGGGTGCGCCGGTCGATGCTGCTTGGGGTTGGCTACCGCACAACCACACCGCGATCATCGAAATGGCCGAGGCCAGCGGTCTGCAACTGGTCCCGCCGGGACAGCGCGATGCCTGCATCAGCAGCACGTTTGGCACGGGTGAATTGATTCGTGCAGCGCTGGATGCCGGCGCGCAACGAGTGATCCTGGCGATCGGCGGCAGCGCGACCAATGACGCCGGCGCCGGGGCGATGCAGGCGCTGGGGGTGAAGTTGCTGGATGCGCAGAATCAGTCGCTGGTACCCGGCGGCCTGGCCTTGGCGCAACTGGCGCGATTGGACCTGAGTGGACTTGATCGACGTCTGGCCGATGTGCGTTTCGACATCGCCGCCGACGTTAACAATCCGCTCTGCGGCCCTCACGGCGCCTCGGCCATTTTCGGCCCTCAGAAGGGCGCGTCGCCTGCGCAGGTTGAGCAACTCGATCAGGCGCTGGGGCACTTTGCCGAACTCTGCGCGCAAGCATTGGGCAAAGACGTGCGCGATGAACCGGGCAGCGGCGCGGCGGGTGGTCTGGGGTTTGCGGCCAAGGCTTTTCTCGGTGCGCAGTTTCAGGCGGGCGTCGAGGTGGTAGCGGAACTGGTCGGGCTCGCTGACGCGGTCAAAGGTGCGGATCTGGTGATTACCGGAGAAGGCCGCTTCGATGCACAAACCCTTCGCGGCAAAACGCCGTTCGGTGTTGCGCGAGTTGCCAAACAGCACGCCGTGCCGGTGATTGTGATCGCCGGGACCTTGGGCGAGGGCTACCAGGAACTCTATCAACACGGCATCGACGCTGCATTCGCCGTGACCAGCGGACCGATGACACTGGAGCAAGCCTGCGCCGAAGCACCGCGCCTGCTGCGTGAACGCGCCACCGATATTGCTCGGGTCTGGCAACTCGCCTCAGCCTGAAAAATATTTACCGCAGACCCGAAACCTTCCTCAAGCCTGGCCGATACAACGGTCAGGCGCACACAAAACCACAATTCAGTGCCGCCGGACTGTCGCCCGCTATGGGCCAGTGCTCACGGCATGGACGCTCGTAGTTTCTTTCTTTCGAGAGTCCGACCATGTCCCTGCGTAACCTGAATATCGCGCCCCGTGCTTTCCTCGGTTTTGCCTTTATCGCCTTGCTGGTGATTGTCCTCGGCGTGTTCGCCGTCAGCCGCATGACGGTCATTCGTCAGGCGTCGGTCGACATGGACACCAACCAATTGCCTAGCGTGACCCACCTCAGTGTGGTCACGGAAAACGTCTTGCGCATGCGCATTCTCTCGTTCCGTGTGCTGGTCAATCGCGAACCGGCCAGCCTGCAAGAGGCAGAAACCCGCATCGCGGTGCTGGTCGACAAGGTGCGCAAAGCTCAGGCCAGCTACGCTGCGTTGCCGGCAGGTCCTGAAGAGCACGCCGTTTTCCAGACGTTTTCGACCACCCTCGATAACTATCTGCAAGCCCAGAACCGGATGCTTGAGCTGTCGCGCCAGGGCGATCTGGAAGCAATGCGTGCCTTGATCAACACCCGTATCAAGGAAGGCACCGATCAAATGGGCGAACAGCTCAACAAGTTGATCGGCATGAATACGGCGGGGGCGAAAGCAGCGGCGACGCAAGCCAGTGAAAACTATGACAGCGCCATCATCGGGATCATCATCGTCGCGGTGATCGCAGCGCTGGCCACCGTGTTGCTCGCCTGGTTGCTGACCCGCAGCATCGTCACACCACTCAACCGCGCCGTGCTCGCTGCGCAAACCATTGCCGGCGGTGACCTCAGTAAAGCCATCGAAGTCGACGGCAAGGACGAACCGGCGCGCCTGCTCGAAGCCCTGGCCGCGATGCAGACCAACCTGCGCAAAACCATCGAGCAGATCGCCGGCTCTGCCACGCAACTGGGCGCCGCTGCCGAAGAACTCAGCGCCGTCACTGAAGAAGCGTCGCGCGGGCTGCAGCAGCAGAACAACGAAATCGAACAGGCCGCCACGGCCGTCAACGAGATGACCGCTGCGGTGGAAGAAGTGGCGCGCAACGCCGTTTCGACTTCTGAAGCTTCCAATCAGTCGACCCACGCCGCCCGCGAAGGTCGCGATCAAGTGGTGAAAACCGTCGACGCGATCCAGACCATGACCCACGACGTGCAAAACACCGCGCAGATGATCGAAGGCCTCGCCGCGCAAGGTCGTGACATCGGCAAGGTGCTGGACGTGATTCGCGCGATCGCCGAGCAGACCAATCTTCTGGCGCTCAATGCTGCGATTGAAGCGGCGCGCGCCGGCGAGGCTGGCCGTGGTTTTGCCGTGGTGGCGGACGAAGTGCGCGCCTTGGCCCATCGCACCGCGCAGTCGACCCAGGAAATCGAAAAAATGGTTGCCGGCATCCAGAACGGTACCGGTGAAGCTGTCTCCTCGATGCAGCAAAGCAATCAGCGCACCCAGACCACATTGGAAATGGCCCGCGCGGCCGGCGTGGCGCTGGAGCAGATCACGCAATCGATTCACCAGATCAACGAACGCAACCTGGTCATCGCCAGTGCGTCGGAAGAGCAGGCGCAAGTCTCGCGCGAAGTCGATCGCAACCTGGTCAACATCCGCGACCTCGCCACGCAATCGGCCGCCGGCGCCAATCAGACCAGTGCCGCGACCCACGAACTGTCGCGGCTGGCAGTGGATTTGAATGCCATGGTGGCGCGTTTCGTGATTTGAGATACGGTGAAGGCTGGAAACCGCGCTAACAGGAGACGTACATGCGCTATTCAGCCTTGACCCAACGAATCGCCGGGGAGGGTGCCGCTGCCTGGCAGATTCACGACCGAGCGCTGGAACTGCGCGCCGAGGGCGTTGATGTTTTGTTGTTGAGCGTCGGCGATCCGGATTTCGATACGCCGTTGCCGATCGTCCATGGCGCGATCGATAGCCTGTTGGCCGGCGACACCCATTACGCCGACGTGCGTGGGCGGTTCGAGCTGCGCAGGCTGATTGCCGAGCGTCATCGCCAGCGCAGTGGTCAGCGTGTTGATCCTGATCAGGTGATTGTCCTGCCCGGCGCGCAATGCGCGGTTTACTCGGTGGCGCAGTGTTTGCTCGATCCGGGCGATGAAGTGATCGTCGCCGAGCCGATGTACGTCACTTACGAAGGTGTGTTTGGCGCTTGCGGTGCCAAGGTGATTGCGGTGCCGGTGCGCCCCGATAACGGTTTCCGTGTCGACCCGGCCGATGTCGCTGCGCGCATCACGCCGAGAACGCGCGCCATGCTGCTCAACAGTCCGAACAATCCCAGCGGCGCGAGTTTGTCCTTGCTGATCTGGCAGGAACTGGCAGCGCTGTGCATTCGTCATGATCTGTGGCTGATCAGCGATGAGGTGTACAGCGAGCTTTTATACGAAGGCGAACACATCAGTCCGGCGAGCCTGCCGGGCATGGCCGAGCGCACCGCAACGATCAACAGTCTGTCGAAATCCCATGCGATGACCGGCTGGCGCATCGGCTGGATGATCGGCCCGAAAGCCTTGGCCGAGCATCTGGTGAATCTGTCGCTGAGCATGCTCTTCGGTCTGCCGGATTTCGTACAGAAGGCCGCGCAAGTGGCGCTACAAAGCGATCTGCCGGAAGTCACGCAAATGCGCGAGGAGTATCGCTTGCGCCGCGATCTGGTGTGCGAGCGTTTGCACGGTTGCCCCGGCTTGCAGCCGATTTGCCCGGATGGCGGCATGTTTGTGATGGTCGATGTGCGCCAGACCGGGCTTGGCGCTCAGGCGTTTGCCGAGCGCTTGCTGGAAGGTTATGGCGTGTCGGTGCTGGCCGGTGAAGCGTTCGGGCCGAGCGCGGCGGGGCATATTCGCATCGGGCTGGTGGTGGATCGGGTCAAACTGGCGGATGCCTGCGCGCGGATTGCGTTGTGTGCGGTGCAGCTGTTGCAGGCGCGCAGTGCCTGATGGATTTGCGTTGCCTGAACCGGTGCCTTGCTGATCGTTCCCACGCTCCGCGTGGGAATGCCTCTAGGGACGCTCCGCGTTCCAGCTTTCGGAAGGGACGCGGAGCGTCCCGGGCTGCATTCCCACGCTGAGCGTGGGAACGATCAGTATCAAGGATTAACCAGATTCCCCGGCCGCTGTCCATTCAACGCCGCCAACAGATTCTCTACCGCACACCGCGCCATTGCTTCCCGGGTTTCATGGGTCGCCGAGCCCATGTGCGGCGTCGCCACCACGTTGCTCAACTGCAACAATGGCGAATCATGATTCAACGGCTCGCGCTCGAACACATCCAGGCCTGCCGCGCGAATCCGCTTGTTGCGCAACGCCTCGATCATCGCCGCCTCATCAACCACCTTGCCTCGCGAGATATTGATGAAAATGCTTTCCGGCCGCATAAGCGCAAATTGCTCGGCGCCGATCAAGCGTTCGGTCTGTGCCGTCAGCGGCAAGGTGAGGCAAATGAAATCGGCCTGCTGGAGCAACTCTTCGAGGCTGCGATACTGTGCGTCGAAACGCTCCTCGACCGCCGGTTTGCGCGACTGGCTGTGGTAGATCACCGGCATGCCGAAACCGAAATGCCCGCGCTGGGCCAAGGCTTCGCCGATGCGGCCCATGCCGATGATGCCCAGCGTTTTGCCGTGCACATCGGTGCCGAAATGCGCCGGGCCGATGTTGCGGCTCCACTGCCCGCCACGGACCATGTTCGCCAGTTCGACCACACGCCGCGCGGCAGCGAGGATCAGGGCGAAACCGGTGTCGGCGGTGGTTTCGGTGAGCACGTCCGGGGTGTTGGTCAGCAGAATCCTGCGTCGATTCAGATACTCGATGTCGTAGTTGTCGACACCCACCGAGACGCTGGCAATCGCCTCCAACTGCGGCGCCAGATCCAGCAGCGCGGCATCGAGTTTCAGGCTGGCCCCGAGCAAACCGTGGGCGCGGGGCAGGGCATCGCGCAACTGCATGAGGCCATCGGCGTCGAGGCTTTCGATCAGCGTTACGTCAAACTGCTCTTGCAGGCGCGCCATCAGCGCGGGCGAAAGTTTCTTGTACAGCACGACCTGTTTTTTCATGGCAAAAGTCCTTTCAGGAATGCGCCGGCACACGCGGTGTGGCGACGGCTTTGGCGACGACGCGATCACTGGCGCCGGGCTTGAGGAAAATCGTCAGCACCACCGACAGCAGCAGCGCGCCGCTCATCAATAGGTACGAGGCACCGGGCGAGCCGGTGGAGCTGTTCAGATAGCCGACCAGATACGAACCGCCGAACGAGCCGAGCGCGCCCATGCTGTTGATCAGCGCCATGGCGCCACCGGCAACGTTGGCCGGCAGGATCTCCGGGACGATGGCGAAGAACGGCCCATACGGCGCGTACATGCAGGCGCCGGCAATCACCAGCAGCGTGTACGACCACCAGAAGTGTTCGGCGCCCAAGGCATACGAGCCATAAAACGCAATCGAAGCGATCAGCAGCGGTGGCCAGACGAAGCGTTTGCGCTTCTGCAATTTGTCCGAACCCCACGACACCGCGAGCATGCCCAGCACGGCCGCCAGATACGGCAGCGCCGACAGCCAGCCAGCCTCGATCATGTCCATTTGCGCGCCGGCCTTGAGGATCGACGGCAGCCACAATACGAAACCGTAGACGCCGATGCTCCAGCAGAAAAACTGCAGCGCCAGGATGATCACCTTCGGCGAACGGAACGCCTCGGCGTAGTTCTTCACCGCCTTGATCCCGACCTGCTCAGCGGCGAGCGCGCTTTCCAGATCGTGCTTTTCCTGCTCATTGAGCCACTTGGCCTGAGCTGGTCGATCATCGGCCAGACGCCACCAGATAAACGCCCACAACACCGCCGGCAGACCTTCAATGATGAACATCCAGCGCCAGCTGAAATGCTGCACCAGATAGCCCGACACCACCGACATCCACAGCATGGTCACCGGGTTGCCGAGGATCAGAAAGGTGTTGGCCCGCGAACGTTCGGCACGGGTGAACCAATGGCACAGATAGACCAGCATCGCCGGCATCACCGCCGCTTCGACCACGCCGAGCATGAAGCGAATGACGATCAGCCAATAGGCGTTGGATACCACGCCAGTCAGCGTAGCCAAGCCGCCCCAAAGAATCAGGCTGACGAAAATCAACTTCTTCACACTGTGTTTTTGCGCGTAGATCGCGCCCGGTACTTGGAAGAAAAAGTAACCGAGAAAGAACAGCGCACCGAGCAGCGAGGACAGACCCGGTGTGATCATCAGGTCTTCGGCCATGCCCGACGCGGCGGCAAAACCGTAGTTGGCGCGATCAAGATAGGCCAGGCTGTAAGTGATGAACACAATCGGCATGATGTACCACCAGCGGCGGGTGGCGAGGGTAGCGGTTTTCATCGGTGTGACTCCTGAGCTTGTTGTTTTTGTCGCAGCAGGTTTATTGATTTGCGGTGATCAGGCGGGCTTTTTCGCGAGCCTGCTCGCGAAGGCGGATTCAAATTCAATCGATAACTCTTGGCGGGTCGGCAACCCCTCCATGTCGCCACGACTCTGCACCGCGCGACTGCCAATCCAGTTCGCCCGCTGCACGGCCTCGGCAAAACTCTGGTGCTCGAGCAGGGCGCTGATCATGCCGACCGCAAAGCCATCTCCGGCACCCACGGTATCGACCACGTTGCTCACCGGCACGCCGGCAACGAAACCCTGATCCAGCTGCGTGCGGTAATAAGCACCCGCAGGCCCGAGCTTGATCGCCACGGCCTCGGCGCCCTGATCCAGATAGAACGCAGCAATGTCGGCCGGGTCGTCGAAACCGGTGAGCAAGCGGCCCTCGCTCAACCCCGGCAGCACCCAGTGGGCGAGGGCAGCGAGGCGGTTGATCTCGCGGATCATCTCGGCCTCGCTGGCCCACAGGCTTGGGCGCAGATTCGGGTCGAACGACACGCTGCGCCCGGCGTTGCGCATCCGGGTCATCAGTTCGAAGGACATTTCCCGGCTGGAACCTGACAGCGCCGGCGGAATACCGGTGGCGTGCAAATGGCGGGCGCTCAGCAGGTTGTCGCTGATGGAGTGCGGCGACAAATGACTGGCTGCCGAGCCGCGCCGGAAATATTCGACCTGCGGGTCGCTGCCATCGTCGTTGCGCGATTTGAACTGGAACCCGGTGGGGTGATTTTTATCGACTTCAACGTGGCTGCAATCCAGACCTTCCTTGATCAGCGTTTCCACCACAAAGCGTCCGAGCGAATCGTTTCCGACCCGGCTCAGCCATGCGACGTTGAAGCCCAGCCGCGACAAGCCGATCGCGACGTTGCTGTCGGCCCCGGCAATCCGTTTGTGAAACTGCTCGACCTTGGCCAGATCGCCGGTCTGCTCGGCGACCAGCATCGCCATGGTTTCACCGAAAGAAAGAATATCGATCTCAGACATGGGCTGGCTCCAGGCGCGATTGACCGAGGCGGGCGAGGGCGGCGACGTGTTCGCGGGTCAGTTGCACCAGGTCATCGCCTTGCAGCGGGTATTCAGCGGCGCGCATCACGCCTTGGTCCATGTGCCGCAGCAGTTGTTCCCACAGATGCAGATCGCTGATGGCCGGCGGTACGGCGATCAGTTTGCCGTCGGCGCGGCGCGCAACGGCTTTGCAATGCACGTAACCGACATGACGCCCCAGCGCGCGAGCGGCGCTGGCGGCGGACTGATCCTGCCAGTGCCAGTTACCGATGTCGAAAGTCATCTTGATCGGCAGATTGTGCTGCTCAACGGCGGCGAAGAAACGCTGGAATGGCTCGATGCGCCCGCCGTGCAAGGTCTGGTCGTTCTCCACCAGCAGTTGCACCGGGCTTTGCTTGAGTCGCTCGGCCAGTGCCTGCAAGTCAGAGTTGTCGGTGAAATAACCGAGGGACACTTTCAGCCATTTCGAGCCAAATGCCTGGGCCTGCTGCAGCGCGGTAATCAGTTCGGGATTTGGCTGCGCTTGCCCTGCGAGCCAGAGTTCGGTGGGTGAGGAATAAATGCTTTGCAGGCCCTGCGCCTGGGTAGCCTGAGCCAGTTGCGCCGGGTCTTCACGGGTCAGCAGCTCTTCACGCCACTCGATGCGATTCGCCCCGGCTGCCGCGAGGATGTCGATAAAACAATCCTGCCCACGCTGGCGCACGAGCTCGGCACCGTAGCTGGACAGACTGATGGAAACGGCTGGTTTATTCATTGTTATTGACCTCTGAAACCGGTTTCATTTTTGTTCAAAAAAATATCAGATGGATTTGTGGTGCTTTTGCAGGCCTTTTCGCGAGCAGGCTCGCTCCCACAATGGAATGCGATCAACCTGTGGGAGCGAGCCTGCTCGCGAAAGCGTCAGATCAGACACCGCCAACCTCACGGGTCGACCCACGCTCAACCAGCACCGGCGCAAAATCCACCACCCGCGCCACCTCATCATCCCCGCGCAAGCGCTTGAGCAGACACTCAAACGCCCGCGCGCCTATCTCTTGCGTCGGCTGCGCCAGCGCGGTAATCCCGCTGCCCACCAGCGGATACCAATCCAGATCATCCAGGGCAATCAGCCCGACATCTTCAAATAGACGCACGCCCAGCGCGCGCAGCACATGCGTTGCCGCCAACGCCGCCACGCCATTGGCGCAAAACAGCGCTTTCGGGCCATCACCGGGTGTGTTTAAAAAGGTTTGAAGTTGCGCGTTCAGATCATCACCGGTTTCCAGCACCGCCCCAGTCAGGGTCGAGCGCTGAGCAATCTGCGCCTGAAAACTGCTGACCCGTTCGATCCGCGAACTGGTGCCGTCAAATGGTTCGGTGACCAGCAATAAATCCCGATATCCGCGCTGCTCAAGGTGCGCGAGCGCCATCTCTACTGCTTGCGAGTTGTTCAACCCGACCATGTCGCTGTCGAGCCCGTCGACCTTGCGATCCACCAACACCATAGGCATCTCGCGGCGCAGCTCGTGCAATTCGTCACGGTGATGGCCCAGCGTGTTCACGATCAGCCCTTCGATGTTGTACGAGCGCAACAGCGCCAGATGCTGGCGTTCCTGCTCGTCATCGCGGTCGGTGTTGCACACCACCAGACTGTAGCCGTGCGCCCGGCAGGCGGTTTCCACCCCGTGCATCACGGCAATCGAATAGGGGTTGCGGATATCGGCGACCAGCATGCCGATCAGGCGAGTGCGTCCGCGTTTCAGGCCGCGGGCCATTTGGTTGGGGCGGTAGCCGAGTTCATCAATCGCCTGCTCGATGCGCCGGGCAATGGCATCGGAGAGCAGCGCGCGGTCATCGCCGATGAAACGCGAGACGCTGGCCTTGGATACGCCGGCATGTTCGGCAACGTCGAGCATGGTCACGCGGCTACGTTGTGCGGCGGAAAAATCGTTCACGGGCGTATAGACCTTATTTTTATATTGCGGAGATAAGCTCTGAAACCGGTTTCAGTGTTCTCCGAAAAACCAAATATCGTCAAGCGCTCTGTTATTCGCCTGCAGTGATCCATCCTATTATTCCGACAGGCGGTCATTCAACCTGTCAGATATGACAGTAGGCAAAAGGGAGGATCCGGCGCTTAATCGGGCCAACACAGAGTTGATTGACGTGCACACAGCAGATTATCGCAGAGAGTAGATAACATGGAGCAGCAGAGTAATCAGCTCACCGCGGAGCCTTTTACATTAGATGGCATTAGTTCATCAGACCCGGACGGCCACGTGCCGCCGGATGTTTTGATTAACGGGACGAAAGGGAGAATACCGCGCTGGGCAAATTTTCCTCAAAAGCCGCTTCCAGGTGAAGATGAAGATTACACGGAGCTTTATGTTTATTGGGAGCAAAACAAAGAAACGACGAAAATTTTCTGCGAGAGATATACCTATATCGACGATAAACCAGAGTTTGAATTCGATCTCACAGCAGAACATATGAAAGAAGACGGCGTTGCCGAAATTTATTATCTGCTTTTGGGAAGTAATGGTAATCCCGATGAATCGCCCCGACGTAAACTAACAATAGTACACGCTCTCAAACCCACGCTTCGTAGGCCAGCATTTCCGAATGCAGATCTTTGGGGGTATATCAATTGCAAAACCGTTCCTTGGGTTGGGGAAAAAATACAGGTCGAGATAGTGCCTGAGGCTGCGGATATATTCCAGGACGAGGATGTGTGTGTACTCGTCTGGCAGGGGTTTGCGACACTAAATGGATCTCCCCCTGTACTCACTCCGCAGCATACGTTCAGGGAAATAATTGATGGTGACAAACCTGTTAAAGGATTTGTTATAGATATTCCGTTTGATCCTTTTATAAGACCTATGTTTGCCAATCATTCTGCCATCGCCCGATACACCATTCTCCGTCGGGGGGTGCCGATTTATGCATCACATCCTGGTCTGGTCAAAATAGACCGCGTCGAGTCGGGTTGCCCAGAGCCCTGTGGCGGCGGTCCTTTGAAGTAAATGTTGTAACACAGCCGTAATCAAAGCGGTTTTTAGCCTCTACATCATGCATGTCGCTCATGTTGGCGACAGAAATCTGCTTGAGTGCGGCTTCGGTTTTTAATTAATACGAGGAAAATGAAGGTGAATACTTCGATTTTTAACGATAAGCCGCAATCTGCTGTTGCTCTTGGTAAAAGTAGTCGCCTCGCGCTACGTACTTCTAACGTTAATGTAGGGGCACGTTTGGCTGATCCCGAGTTCGTTGGCTTGCTACCGGGTAGGCTGTTGCCGAAGGCGCTCATTGATTCAGGTACAGCCCAGGTAAAATTCCTGACGTCAACAATCCTGACGCCCGAAGATAACGATTTATATGAGTTGTACCAGCGCAAGGGCCCTGACGGTACAGAAAACATGATTGCAGACGACGATTTGGGGGTAGTCGCCACCCGCCCGGCGGAAGTGCTTATCAACGTGCCGACCGCGGCGCTGGTGGATGATGATGTGAATAAAGCTTCAACAACGTGGCAGTTTCAGTTAAGCGTACTTAACGGAAAGAACGGCAATCGGGATGACTCGAATTGGTTCACTGTAGAAATCGATAGAAATCCACCAGAGGTGGACAAGGGAACGGGTACGAAATTTCAGCCGGAAAGAGCTGTTTACCTGAATCTGCCCAATAAAACCGTCGACGACGCATGGCTGGAGAATAATGAGTTCTTACAAATAAGCATCAATCGAAACTACGAGTTTTATAGTGCAAGCGACACTATTCATGTGTATTCAGGCTCCACATATGGAACTGGAAAGTTGCTCCATACTCAGCGGTTAACAGCGGACACAGTTGAAGTGCCAAGTGCTGAATTGCCAAAAATAGACGCGAGGGAATATCTTTGGTACACGCTGACGGACGCGACGGGCAACATCAGCGAGCTAGCGGTTGCCAATGATTATCAAATTTCTCGAACCCCACCTCCAGTCTTTCACGATTGTGAGTTTCCCCAGGGTATCTTGCCGGACCCAATCGACATCAACGATCTGCAGGGTACGGTATATTTGAATGTCAAACGCCCCGACAATGCGCAAGACACCGACCGCATTGCTGCAGCTGTCACCAATGGAACGCTTCCAGTCAGTTTGGGGACTCGCTCCTTGGGTGCCGCCACTGTGCTGCAGTTCCCAATCACAACCAGCAGATTGCTGGCGCTTTGGAATAATGCGACCGCGGCAGTGCCGATTACTGGATCTTATAAATTTTTTCGTGGAACTGAACCTGAATTTGGTCCGTATGAAACTGACTCCGAAATCAATTTGCTTGCCCCCGGCCCAAGTAATCCGGGCTTTCCGGACATCAAAAACCCTAACATGGTAGAAGTTAGCGTGGAGGGCGCGTCGGGAACCAAGAACCACATCACCGCTTCCGACCGTTTGGCGGATATCACATTCAGCACACCGATGATAAAAACCGGGGACACGTGGGTGGCTGTAACTGGCGACATTGCCAGGTTCTGGATAAACGGCGAAGAAATTGCTGACTTTACGCTGACTGCGGGTAATACGGACCCATTGACTCATACCATGACGCCTGATGAGTTTGATGCAGTGATCGGGGCACCAGGTCCAAAACAGGCATATTGGACGATCGAAAACAGCGCTACCAGTCCAGCCGTCATAGAGTCGCTTAACACTGAAGTCCAGGTGGATCTCGCCAAGGTCGACTTAGTAGCGCCGACAGTTAGGCTGTTCAATGGGCTAGTATCATGCGCATATCTGACCCGGCCTGATCGAGAGTTGCCGGTGACCGTAACGATAGATGCAGCGCACATGCCGAAAGACACAGTTGTTACGGTTTATTCGGAAGGCTATGAGGACGAGCTTGGGACCAAAAAAATCGACGGTACTGACTTTAGTGACACTTATACCATACTTGGAACCGAAAGCCCGGCGGAATTTGTTCTTAATGTCAAGCCCTATTCGAGCAAGATCAAACCTATTCAACCACCGTTCAGTTCCGGTTTGCCAAATGGCTATATCAAAATCTGGTATTCGATACTTATCTCAGGTGCGATGAATCCTTCTGAAGAGTTTTTCAACGAGGTGTCGCTACTAAACTCAAGTAACAATTATTGTGAAGGTACTCCGACATTTTAGGTTTGTCAGAATTACTACCGGGACAGGTTGTCCCGGCAGTTGGCAACGATTGGAAAAAAACAATTGTGCAATATCGGACATGTCCTACATACCAATGCGTAACGGATCGGTAGTTTGGCGCCGCCTTGGGTGAAGGATCCTACTCGATCTATCACCATCGTCGCATATTTGGAGGATTGGATTTGAGTACTTCATCTCTTTGGAAAACCACACATTTTCGCTCTCGTGCCAAGCCAGTTATCTGGCTTGGAACTTCTTCGTTCTGCTTCTCATTGCTGACTTGCGAGTCTGCTTTCGCCGCCGGACTGGTGGGAACGGCTCATACAGTCACCAAAGGCGATAATGTGGAGTCCTGGCAGCTTTCACAGCAGGCGACATTGAATATCGATCAGGCTGAGACTCTGGGCATCGTCGCTCGGCAATCTCAAGTCGATGCGGTAGGGGCCAGCACTCAGCAGATCTCAGCCTCTGGTGGATCAGTGGTAAACCTGGCAGGAACCACTGTGACAGGAGGCAATGCGCGTGCCGGGGTTGAACTAGCCAACAGCACCGCGACAATTTCTGGCAACAGCACTATCTCCAGTGATCGCCTTGGACTCCAGGCGGGGCGCAACATCAACGTCAATTCCGGCTCGAAGGTGACGGTCAGTGACAGCACGATCCGCGGGGTAACAGGTGGAGCACGTGCAACAGCCTTCAGTACATTAGAGTTTTCGGGCTCTACTATCGAAGGGACCGGTGGAGGCAGTTATGGCGTAACGTTGCTGAGCGGTTCGGCTTCCGCCACGGAAGGCAGCCAGATACTGGGTGGTCAGAATGGCGTAAGGCTTGGCTTGGAGGGTGCAGGGTTGCCTGGAAGCCATTTGCTGCTGCGAGGTTCAAGTGTTGAGGGCAAAGGCGGGTCGGCAATTGTCGTGGATTACGAGGGTAGCAGCGCAGCCGCTTCCCGGATCGACGTCCTCGACGGCTCGACCCTGACGGGTGGCTCCGGGACCATTATTGAAGTCAAGGGGTTGGGCAGTGCGGACGTCAATGTGGAGCGCAGTGACCTGATGGGCAACGTGCAGATTGCTGATACCAGTACGGCAGCCCTTGGTTTCAAGCAGGCTTCGTTGACCGGAGATGTGACAGCCGATACTGGAGCAACTGCTTCTGTAGCACTGCTGCAGAACTCGCAATTGACCGGTGTCATGACCAATGTCTCCAGCGCCACTATCGATTCGACGTCACGCTGGAATATGACGGGCAATAGTCAGGTGGGCGATTTGGCGCTCAATGGCGGTACGGTAAGGATCGGTGCCGATACCGTCTTCAATCAACTGGCCGTGCACAACCTTTCTGGTAGTGGCCTGTTTGAAATGAATGTCAATTTCACAACCAATCAGTCCGACGTGCTGAATATCACAGGAACAGCGACTGGAGATCATCGTTTGTTGGTCACTTCAACCGGGACAGAGCTGCCGAGCGGTCAACCCGTGGATCTTGTGCATGTCGCCGGCGGTGACGCCAAATTCTCATTGGCCAACGTCAATGGCGAGGTCGATCTAGGTGCGTTTTCTTATGGCTTGAAACAGAGTGAAAGCGGCAACGACTGGTTTCTCGATCCGACTGCTCGGACGGTCAGTCCGTCTACTCGCGCTGTCACAGCGCTTTTCAATACTGCCATTACTGTGCTGGATGGAGAGGCGATGTCTTTGCGCAGCCGTATGGGTGAAGTGCGTTTCAATCACTCTAAATCCGGCGCGTGGGGCAGGGCGTATGGCAGTAAGTACAATGTTTCGGACGCGTTTGGAGATGGTTATCGGCAAGATCAGCAAGGTTTCACGCTTGGCGCAGATGCTCCGCTGCCTATAGGCGGTGGACAGTGGCTGTTGGGCGTAATGGCCGGGCAAAGTCATTCTGACTTGAATTTGCACCGCGGAACCAGCGGCACGATCAAAAGTTACTATGTGGGCTCCTATCTCACCTGGATCGATAATGCCAAAGGCTATTACGTTGATAACGTGATCAAGTTCAATCGTTTCCAGAATGAAGCTAAAGTCGGGTTGAGTGATGGAAATCGTACGAAGGGTGATTACGATAACACTGGTGTCAGCGGGTCTATTGAATTCGGACGCCATTTCGCATTCGATCAAGACTATTTCATCGAACCGTATATCCAAGGCAGTGCTGCAATAATTCAGGGCAAAGATTATCACCTGGCGAACGGCTTGAGCGTCGAGGGTGATCGTACCCGTTCCATGCGTGCCGAGGGCGGTATGACGGTAGGTCGAAACTTGCAATTGCGCAACGGAGTTGTCTGGCAGCCTTATGTTCGTGCGGCTTTGGCTCACGAGTTTTCAAAGAGTAACGAAGTACAGGTCAATAATAATGTATTCAATAACGACCTCTCCGGCTCGCGTGTAAAAGTTGGTGGCGGTGTTGCGCTTAACATGTCGGATCGATGGCAGGCGCATGCGGAACTGGAATATATGAGGGGCAACAATATCGAAATGCCTGTCGGCGCAACACTTGGCCTTCAATTGAAATGGTGAATCAGTAATTTAACAAGTTATAAAAAAGCCCCTTCATAAATGATGGGGCTTTGATTGTTTTGTCAAGTCAAGGAGGTGTCGAAAGTTGCGGTGCAGGGAAATGTTCCACTTGCGTCGGATTTAGCTACGTCAGCTGTGAAGGAGCCAGTGAATCGATCGGTTTCCATGTCCAGTTTATAGTCCAAGGTGCCCGAGGTCGCTTTTTGTAGAGTTGGGGCCTGTTGGTTTTCGTAGCTGTTGTAAGTGACATTTGCACCGACATCAAACTCAGTAATAGCTGTTGATGCCTCAAGCTTGGACTTTTCAAAAACAATGGTGAAGGTCCGCACGAATGGCTTTTCACGGTCATAGGCAATGACGATGTATACGTCACCCCTGCCGGGGGTCGTGTCCGACCTTAATTCTGTATACGAAGCTCTGAATTTCGTGCCGTCTTCCAGGTCGGCGGTGAAGTCGTCTATGAAGTCGTTTTGGTTATAGCCAGTTTTCAGTGCCGCGCTGCGCATGAGTTAAATCTCCATATTAGCGAGTCGGGAAGATCCAGGCAGCATCGTAAGATAAGAGTGCGTGGACAACTCATATAAGACGACCTTCGCTGTCTTGTAAACTGTCAGATATTACAGCTATGCAATAGACTGTTTTTATGCTTGGAGTTGTCTGGCGATTCAACTGAACAAGCCTGCCGCAATGTTAATCGAGAATCCCAATATTGCTGTATTGAACACAAATCCAATCAGCGACTGCGCGAGCACAATCTTTCGAATATCTCGTGTCGCAACACCCACATCCGAAGTCTGCACAGCCACGCCGATGGTGAACGAGAAGTACAGAAAATCCCAGTAATTGGGGGTTGTCAGTCCTTCAGCAAAACGTAGCGCCGGCTCTTTGCCGTCCCAGGTGTAAAACAATCTGGCGTAGTGCACACAGAAGATCACACCTATCAGCAGCCATGAGCCGGTCACTGTCAGCGCTGTGAACCCGTAGTGCATGAGTTTGCGTGAGGTTTCCAGGTCTTTGCTGCCGGCCAGTTCAAGGGTGATGGTGGCGAGACTGGCCAACGCGGCAATGCACACCACAAACAGCACCAGCCCGGCGTTCTCGTCTTCGACTTCGGCGATGCGTCGCACGTCCGGGGCCTTGGCGCGTATGGTCAGCCAGAACATCAGGATCAGGTATGTCCAGACACCGACGTTCCAGCCAATGAGGATTTTGCTGACGATGGAATCGGCCGGGACCAACAGGCCGGTGGCGAGGCCGAGCAGAGCGGCGGCGGAGAGGCGAGGGTGGGTGCGGGCGAGGAAGGGCATGAAAGCTCGGTAGGCGAGGGAGGTTTCACCACCTTAGCCCAGCGATGACAGATGTGGCCACTGCGCATGATGTTGGCCAATCCTTGTGGGAGCGAGCCTGCTCGCGAAGACGTCAGCAGATTCAACATTAGTGTTGGCAGACCGGACGCATTCGCGAGCAGGCTCGCTCCCACAGTTTGATCAGCGTTGTTTGGTGAATCGCTGTACGAGCTTCATGACCACGACGAAAAACACTGGCACGAAGATTACCGCCAGTGTCGCGGTGATCATCCCGCCAATCACACCTGTGCCGATCGCTTGCTGACTTGCCGAGCTCGCGCCAGTTGCAATCGCGAGCGGCACTACGCCGAGAATGAATGCCAGCGATGTCATCACGATCGGCCGCAGACGCAAACGCGCGGCCTGCAACGTCGCATCGATAAGATCGTGACCTTCGTCATACAAGCTCTTGGCGAACTCGATGATCAGGATCGCGTTCTTCGCCGACAGACCAATGATGGTGATCAGTCCGACCTTGAAGAACACGTCGTTGGGCATGCCGCGCAGTGTCACGGCGAGTACCGCGCCGAGCACACCAAGCGGGACAACGAGCAATACAGAGGTCGGAATCGACCAGCTCTCGTACAGCGCCGCAAGACACAGGAATACCACCAGTAGCGACAGGCCAAGCAGAATCGGCGCCTGATTGCCTGACAGGCGTTCCTGCAACGACAAACCGGTCCACTCTTGACCCAGACCTTTCGGCCCCAGCGCAACCAGTCGTTCGATTTCCGCCATGGCCTCGCCGGTACTGTGCCCGGGTGACGGTTCACCAGATATCGCGATCGCTGGATAGCCGTTGTAACGAGTCAACTGCGCCGGGCCTTGAATCCAGTTGGCCTGGACGAAGGCCGACAGCGGCACCATGTTTCCAGCGTTGTTGCGCACATGCATTTTCAGCAAATCATCCACCTGACTGCGCTGATCACCTTCGGCTTGCACGACCACCCGCTGCATACGGCCCTGATTGGGGAAGTCATTGATGTAGCTCGAACCCACGGCAGTTGACAGCACGTTGCCGATATCGGCGAACGATACTCCCAAGGCATTCGCCTGCTTGCGGTCGACGATCAGCTGCACCTGCGGTGCTTCGGCGAGCGCGCTTTCACGGACGTTCATCAATACCGGACTTTTCTCGGCGGCGGCGAGCAGTTCCGTTCGCGCTTGCATCAACGTCGCATGGCCCAGGCCAGCGCGATCCTGCAAGCGGAACTCGAAACCGCTGGACGTGCCGAGACCGTCCACTGGCGGCGGCAGTACCGAGAACGCCATGGCGTCCTTGATCTGGCTCAGCGCCGCGTTGGCGCGGTCGGCGATCGAGCTGGCAGCATCGTCACTGCCACGTTCCGACCAATCCTTGAGCGTCGAGAAGGCCAGCGCTGCGTTCTGCCCGCTACCGGAGAAACTGAAACCCAGGATCACTACGCTGTCACTGATTCCCGGCTCACCGGCGTTGTGCGCTTCGAGCTGTTCGGCCACTTGTACGGTACGGCTCTTCGTTGCGCCGGGTGGCAACTGAATATCGGTGATGGTGTAGCCCTGATCCTCGGTCGGCAGAAACGAGGAGGGCAGGCGCGCAAAACAGATTCCGAGTCCAATCAGCAGGACCACGTAGATCATCAGGTAGCGACCCGTACGCTTGAGCGCATAGCCGACCCAGCCCTGATAGCGATTGGTCAATTGCTCAAATCGGCGATTGAACCAACCGAAAAATCCGGACTTCTCGTGATGCTCGCCTTTGCCGACAGGCTTGAGCAATGTCGCGCACAAGGCCGGCGTCAACGTCAGGGCGAGGAACGCGGAGAATAGAATCGAGGTCGCCATGGACAGCGAGAACTGTTGGTAGATCACCCCGACCGAACCCTGCATGAACGCCATCGGAATAAACACCGCGACCAGCACCAGAGTAATGCCGATGATCGCCCCGGTGATCTGCGTCATCGCCTTGCGCGTGGCTTCCTTGGGCGACAGGCCCTCGCTGGCCATGATGCGCTCGACGTTCTCCACCACGACGATGGCGTCATCCACCAGAATGCCGATGGCCAGCACCATGCCGAACATGGTCAGCACGTTGATCGAGAACCCCAGCGCCAGCATGGTCGCGAACGTGCCCATCAGCGCCACCGGCACCACCAGCGTCGGGATCAGCGTGTAGCGCACGTTTTGCAGGAACAGGAACATCACTGCAAACACCAGCAGCATCGCTTCGCCGAGGGTGTAGATCACTTTGGTGATCGAGACTTTGACGAAGGGCGAGGTGTCGTACGGAATCTTGTACTCCACGCCGGCCGGGAAGTAGCGCGCCAGTTCATCCATCTTCGCCCGCACCAGCGTCGCGGTGTTCAGTGCGTTGGCGCCGGGAGACAGCTGCACGCCGACGGCGGTGGACGGCTTGCCGTTCAGGCGTGTACCGAACTGATATTCCTGACTGCCGATTTCGACGCGCGCGACATCACCGATGCGCACCGTGGAGCCGTCGCGATTGGCCTTGAGCACGATGTCGGCGAACTCCTGCGGCGTCGACAATTGGCCCTTGACCAGAATTGTCGCGGTGATTTCCTGCGTCGAAGGTGACGGCAGATCACCGATGCTACCCGCTGAAACCTGGGCGTTTTGCGCAACAATGGCTTCGTTGACATCGGCCGGCGTCAGGTTGAACGCGATGAGCTTCTGCGGGTCGATCCAGATCCGCATCGCCCGTTCGGCGCCGTACAACTGCGCCTTGCCGACACCGTCCAGACGCTTGATCTCGTTCATCACGTTGCGCGCCAGATAATCGCTGAGCGCCACGTCATCGAGCTTGCCGTCGCTAGAGGTCAAAGTGATCAGCAAGAGGAAACCGGAAGAGACCTTCTCCACCTGCAACCCCTGCTGATTGACCGCTTGCGGCAGGCGCGACTCGACCACCTTGAGGCGGTTTTGTACATCGACCTGCGCCAGTTCCGGGTTGGTGCCCGGCTGGAAAGTTGCCTTGATCGTCGCGCTGCCCAGGCTGCTTTGTGATTCGAAATAGAGCAGGTGATCGGCACCGTTGAGCTCTTCCTCGATCAGGCTGACCACGCTTTCATCGACGGTCTGGGCCGAGGCGCCTGGGTAGACGGCATAAATTTCGATCTGCGGCGGTGCGACGTCCGGATATTGCGCGACCGGCAACTGCGGAATGGCCAGCGCACCGGCCAACAGAATGAACAGCGCGACTACCCAGGCGAACACCGGGCGGTCGATAAAGAACTGCGGCATATAAGAGCGTCCTGCTTACTGACCAGCGGTCTGGGCAAGTGGAAGTGGGGTTTCGTCGATCTGCACCTTTTCCCCGGGACGGGCGTGTAGCAGGCCTTCGATGACAACACGGTCGCCGGGCTTCAGGCCGCCGGTGACGATCCAGCGATTGTTTTGCACCGCACCCAGTTGCACCGGTTGCTGCGCCACGCGCATCTGCTCATCGACGGTCAGCACCTGGGCAATGCCGGCACTGTCACGCTGCACCGCGCGTTGCGGCACGGTAATGCCGTTCTGGATGGTTGCCTGCTCAAGGCGTACGCGGATGAAGCTGCCCGGCAGCAAGTCGAGATCCGGATTGGGAAACTCGCTGCGCACAATGATCTGCCCGGTGCCGGGATCGACCGTGATGTCGCTGAACAGCAGCTTGCCGGGCAACGGATACACGCTACCGTCATCCTGAATCAGCGTGGCCTTCGCTTGATCCTGACCGACTTCCTGCAACTGCCCGGAGCGCAATGCCCGGCGCAGTTCATTGAGCTCGCGGGTCGACTGGGTGAGGTCGGCATGGATCGGGTTGAGTTGCTGAATCAACGCCAGCGGCGTTGTTTCGTTCTGCCCGACCAGCGCACCCTCGGTGACCAAGGCGCGACCGATACGGCCGGAAATCGGCGCGGTGACGGTGGCATAACCGAGGTTCAGTTTTGCCCGTTCCAGCGCTGCTTTGCTGGCCGCGACATCAGCTGCCGTCTGCCGGGCAGCGGCGCGGGCGTTGTCGTAGTCCTGACCGCTGATGGCCTGGTCCTCGATCAACTGCGCATAGCGTTGTTCTTGCAATCTGGCCTGAAAGGCGTTGGCCTCAGCTTTGCGCAGCGCGGCTTCGGCACTGTCCAGATCCGCCTTGAAAGGTGCCGGGTCGATGCGGAACAGAACATCGCCTTTTTTCACGTCACTGCCTTCGCGGTAGGTGCGTTGCAACACCACGCCGGCCACTCGCGCACGCACTTCGGCAATCCGTGGCGCGGCGATGCGGCCGCTCAGTTCGCTGCTGATCGACAATGGCTGGGTTTTGATGATCTCGATGCGCACCGTGGCCGGCGGCGTCTGCTCTTCGGCGTTCGAGGATGAATCACAAGCGCTCAGCGTCAGCGCCAATGCGATCAGGCCGAGCCCGGCCAGCAGTTTTCCAGACATGTACAACCCCCAATATTGAAGGCCGCATCCTACGGCCAGACGGGGAGGTTAGCGGTGAAGCTTTGTAGCTGCTGTGTGAAATTGTGTAAGGGTTTTGCTCAGTAGCGGGTGAGGGCGTATATCCTGCAGGCCTTGAAATTTATTGCGACAGTTCGATCGCTTTCGCGAGCAGGCTCGCTCCCACAGGAGATCGCATTTCAATGTGCGAGCGAATGAGCCCTGACTGTCGCCCCAGCATTTTCTGGAACACCCCATGCCCAACATCCTCCTGGTCGAAGACGACACCGCCCTCGCCGAACTGATTTCCAGCTACCTGGAGCGCAACGGTTATTCCGTCAGCGTCATCGGCCGTGGCGACCATGTGCGCGAGCGGGCGCGGATCAGTCCGCCGGACCTGGTGATTCTCGACCTCATGTTGCCGGGCCTCGACGGCTTGCAGGTGTGCCGTTTGCTGCGTGCCGATTCGGCGACACTGCCGATCCTCATGCTCACGGCCCGCGATGACAGTCATGATCAGGTACTGGGCCTGGAAATGGGCGCTGACGACTACGTCACCAAACCCTGCGAGCCACGAGTGCTGCTGGCGCGGGTGCGCACGTTGTTGCGGCGCAGCAGCCTCGGCGAACCGCTGGCGGTCAACGATCGGATCGTCATGGGCAATCTGTGCATCGATCTGTCCGAGCGCACCGTGACCTGGCGTGATCAAGCGGTTGAACTGTCCAGCGGCGAATACAATTTGCTGGTGGTGCTGGCCCGACATGCCGGCGAAGTGCTGAGTCGCGATCAGATTCTTCAGCGGCTGCGCGGTATTGAATTCAATGGCACTGACCGCTCGGTGGACGTGGCGATTTCCAAGCTGCGGCGCAAGTTCGATGATCACGCCGGCGAGGCGCGCAAGATCAAGACTGTGTGGGGCAAGGGCTATCTGTTCAGCCGCTCCGAATGGGAATGCTGAGCTGATGTTTCGCATTCTGTTTCGCCTGTATCTGGTGACGATCGTCTCCTATAGCGCGGCGATCTATCTAGTGCCGGATCTGGTGGTCATGGCCTTCCGGGATCGCTTCGTCACCTACAACCTGGACTTTTCCCGAGGTCTGCAATCGCTGATCACCAAGCAGTTTCATGCTGCGCCGCAAGAGCAGTGGCCGGAGATTGCAGCGGCGATGGACAAGGAATTCCAGCCGCTGCACATCGTCCTGACGCCAATCGACGACCCGGTGTTCACGCCCATCGAGCAGGAACGTTTGCACCGTGGTGAGAACGTGGTGCGCATCGGTGATTGGGGCTGGCGAACGCTGGCGGTGACTCCGCTGAATGCGGACATGGCCGTGCGCATGGTCGTGCCGCCCGATCCGGTCGACGTCGATCTGTTGTACTGGAGCATCAACGTGCTGATCGGCGCCATGTTGCTCGGCTGCCTGCTGCTCTGGTTGCGCCCGCACTGGCGCGATCTTGAACGTTTGAAGGGCACTGCCGAACGCTTCGGCAAAGGCCACTTGGGCGAGCGAACCAGAATCGCCCCGAGTTCGAACATCGGCAGCCTCGCCAACGTGTTCGACACCATGGCCGGCGATATCGAAAACCTGCTCAACCAGCAGCGCGATCTGCTTAACGCTGTTTCCCACGAACTGCGTACGCCGCTGACGCGTCTGGATTTCGGCCTGGCGCTGGCGTTGTCCGAAGACTTGCCAGCCGCCAGCCGCGAGCGCTTGCAGAGCCTGGTCGCACACATCCGTGAACTGGATGAACTGGTACTGGAATTGCTTTCCTACAGCCGTTTGCAGAATCCGGCGCAGTCGCCTGAGCGTATCGAGGTGTCGCTGGACGAATTCATCGACAGCATTCTCGGCAGCGTCGATGAGGAACTGGAGTCGCCAGACATCGTGATTGACGTTCTGCTGCACGGTCAACTCGAACGCTTCGCGCTGGATCCGCGCCTGACCGCCCGGGCTATCCAGAACCTGTTGCGCAATGCCATGCGCTATTGCGAAAAGCGCATTCAGATTGGCGTGCAGGTCATTGGGGGCGGTTGTGAGATATGGGTTGACGACGATGGCATCGGCATTCCCGACGACGAGCGCGAGCGGATCTTTGAACCGTTCTATCGGCTCGACCGCAGCCGTGATCGCGCGACCGGCGGATTCGGCCTTGGTTTGGCGATCAGCCGCCGCGCACTGGAAGCACAGGGCGGCACGCTGACCGTTGAGAGTTCGCCGTTGGGTGGGGCGCGATTCAGGCTGTGGTTGCCGGCCATGGCCTGAACCGTATGACGGATATCAGGGCTGTGTTTTGCCGCTGGTCTGCAACACGCATTGCTGGGTTTTACTGTCCCAGACCTGGCCTTTCGGGCATTCGGGTTTCTTGACGGCGTCGCTTTCATCGACAGCAAAAACAGCAGGGCTGGAAAGGGCGGCGACCAGCAGCGGGATGGCGAACAGCGCTTGGCGAATGTTCATGGTCAAACTCCACTTTTATCAGCTTGGGGAAGTTGTTGTTCTCCTTTGCAGTGACTGTTCAGTTCTCAGGAAGATTCAAAATTGTGAGGCTGGGCCGACGGCGCAGCGGCCGAATTACGCTGCTCCTGAATTCCGCGAATCACCAGATATAACAGCGGCCCCACTGAAACGAACACTGTGGTCAGCAGCAAATAAGGCACTATTGACCAGACGGAGCGTCCCCGAGACCGCGCGTCCTTGACCATCCATACACCGGCCAGTGTCGCCAGCAGGTACAGATCGATGACTACCTGCGCGGTGTCTGGTCGTGACATGAGGCTGATGCCGAAGTCGATCAGTGACTGTTCAGCCTGGAGCATTACCGAAACTGTGTACCCACTGAACGCGAGCAAAGCGGTGAGAGGCAGGGCGATGGACATCATGCTTTCCTTCCTTGGTGTGATGAGCAGAATTGCCAGCCTACCGGCGCGACGCACAATTGACCATTGACTTGTCATCCGCCGGCAGGCTAATTTCCAGCCCATGACTTTCACCGTATCGCGCTGCCAGCCAAGCATTATTACCGCCATTCCTCATTTGGCGGGCTAGCTCACGACTGCAGCACCCAACCCGCCCTAGAGGCGGGTTTTTACTTTCTGTCTCCGGGGTTCTGATAAATGTCAGGAGACGACCATGCCGCACAGCCCCGACCAGCAATCCCTGCTTGAGCATTACGTGAAAAAGATCCTGGCCGCGCCGGTGTACGACATTGCGGTGCGCACGCCGTTGCAGCCTGCGCCGGCATTGTCGCAAGCATTGGGCAATCGGGTCCTGCTCAAGCGCGAAGATCTGCAACCGACGTTCTCTTTCAAGATCCGTGGTGCTTACAACAAACTCGTGCAACTGAGCGATGAGCAGCGAGCGCAGGGAGTGATCACTGCGTCGGCGGGTAATCACGCGCAGGGTGTAGCGCTGGCAGCGCGGGAGTTGGGCGTCGCCGCGACGATCGTCATGCCGTCTACCACCCCTGAGCTCAAAGTGCTCGGCGTGCGCAGTCGCGGTGCCGAAGCATTGCTGCACGGTGATAGTTTCCCCTTTGCGTTGGCCCATGCGCTGCACTTGGCCGAACAGACCGGATGCACGTTTGTTTCACCGTTCGATGATCCTGACGTGATCGCCGGACAAGGCACCGTGGCTATGGAAATCCTGCGCCAGCATCAAGGCACGCTGGACGCGATCTTCATCCCGGTAGGGGGCGGAGGCTTGATCGCCGGTATCGCGGCCTACGTCAAATACCTGCGACCGGAGGTGCGGATCGTCGGCGTCGAGTCCGAACATTCGGCCTGTCTACAAGCCGCTTTGCGCGCGGACGAACGGGTGGTTCTACCAAGCGTCGGTACCTTTGCCGATGGCGTTGCGGTTGCGCAGATCGGCGCGTACGGCTTTGAGGTGTGCCGCTTCTGCGTAGATGAGGTGATAACGGTCAGCAATGACGAGCTCTGCGCCGCGATCAAGAATATCTACGACGATACCCGTTCGATCACTGAACCTTCAGGTGCGCTGGCTGTTGCGGGGATCAAGCAGTACGTGGCGCGCAGTGGGGTTCGCGATCAGACATTCGTCGCCATCGACTCCGGGGCCAACATCAACTTCGACAGCCTGCGCCATGTCGCCGAGCGCGCCGCTGCTTGCGGCGTGCCGGCGTGATGTTGATCAGGGCAGCAGCGGGCGCAGAAACGTGCGCTCGTAACTGACGATGAATTTCTTCTCGACCAGGTCGGCCACCAGTGCGGTGCTTTCCGAATCGGTCATTGCAATATGTCGATAGCTTTCGTAATCGGCCAGCGACGGGAAACTGAACAGGCAATAAGCAATGTTGCTCGCGCCCTCCGAGGGGAGGAAGTAGCCGTGATGGGTGCCGCCCAAGCGCTCAACGATGTCGAGCCACGCTTTGGCATAGGCTTCGAAAGCGGGTAACTGGTAAGGATCGATCACATATCTGACGTGGCAAGTAATCAAGGGCTGGGCTCCGGTTATTCCTGCAGGGCGGTGCCGACTTTGTCCGACGCCGACCAGATGCGATAGCGCACTTCGACGTCCGAAGGCGCGTACACCACGACTGGCAGCTTGCTGTTGTAGCGCAACATGAAGCCATCACCGACGACCGGAACGAACGCGCGCTTTTTCTTGCTGCCAGGCGGGCAGGCCATCATCGTGCTCATCGGGCCGATGACCTTTTCCAGGCGATAGAACGGATAGCCCCAGCCTTGCAGATTCTTTTCATCGAGCACACCGCCCAGACGCTGGCGATTGCAATCCACTTCGAGGGTTCTGCCGGCGAGAATTTCAACCTGGAAATTCTCTTCCTGCTCTTGCTTGGGCAGATGGATGACTTGTCGGGTAAACCCGGCTTCGGCCTTGGGATACGGCGCGACGTCTTCGAGCTTGGCGGCGTGGGCGAGGGTGGAAAGGTTGGCGATCAACAGGCCGGTGATCGCGCAAACGCTTAAGGAATTCATGGAGGCCTCCGTGCGGGTTGAATTGCAATGGGAGACATTCTTGCCGTCAAAGTCTTCGAAAGCAAATTTGCCCGGAGATTGCAGATTGCAGGGGACGGGTGGTCCATTCATGCAATTTGCAAATAGCAGGATACTGGCCACATTTCCAAGTGCTTGATTTTGAAGGGAGCAAAACGAACCGATCAAAGGCACGTTTTATGCGTTCTTTTGGTGAGGCGCACCGGATTTGGGCGCCTACACTCCAATGGGCATTTCGCAGTACCACCACTTGCTGCACCAAGGAAACAGCGGGGGCACACCCGTGAAGGCGCAGCAAAGGGTCAGCGTGAATACTTGATTGGCAATCGCACAGAAAGGAGAGGGTTCGCCATGTTTTTATCTGCCTTGGAATTACGCAATATCATTGAAAGCAGCTTCTTGCCGAAACGCTGCCAGTGCACGCTGTCACCCGACTTGTCGATGTCCGTCAAAGTGTTTGGCGACCATCGGACCGACCAAGCCGATCTCTACGTCAGTGGAATCGACGCCAGCCGCCTGAACAGCTGCCGTGAAATCAACAACCTGGTCGCTGGTCTGCGTTCCGACCTCGCGCAACAAACCACGACACATCAAACCAGCGCTCGTTCTCGAGCCGTTTAACCCACCGTTTCACCCAGTTCGACCGTCACGCGCCGGGCCTGCACGAAACCCAGGCCCAGCGCGAACTCGACCAGCACCGCGAGCAAGATCCCGGGGCCGGCATGACCATTGAGCCATTCGCCAAAACCCAACGCCGCCAAACCGAAACAGCCGACGATAAAACCATTGCTCAGTGCACTGCGTGCCACTGACGGCGGAGCATTGCGCAGCAAACAAAACATCACCGCCAACGCCGCAAACAGCACCGCGCTGCGCCTTGCGACTACGCCAGTGCCTTCCGAATAGCCAATACTCCAGATCGCCAGCAACACCTCTGGAAAAAATCCCCAGACCAGCGCCAGCAGAAAACACAGGATTGAAGTGAAGCTCGACAACGTGCGGAACGACAACTGCATGGCCAATCCTTGCGGCAGTAGGGAAGGCCCCGAGCATACCCGCCGAAACCACCCCACGCCTATGGCCAACCGGAAAATCAGAAGCGTCTGTCAGTTCTGTTGACTGCAAGCGTCAGATAATTTCCTGTAGCTGATTTGTGCGGGCTTGCCGGTGTTGTCGATGTATTTCATGTCGGCGGTGATGACTTTGCATTCCGAGGTCGGCGGCTCGGTTAGCGAAAGCACCTTTGCCACGTGTAGTGGCATGCCGTATTGGTAGGATGTTTGATTCGATGTGGCGGAGGTGTCGTTGGCTTGGGCCAGTGCGGCGTATGAGCAGCAGGCGAGGGTGGCGGTGAGCAGGAAGGGACGAATGTTCATGAGAGGACTCCAGCGTAACGGATAGGCGCCCGGCACGAAGCCGGACGAGCCTGCCGTGGGCGTCAGCGGGGGAGGGCTGAGGCTGTGCGGTGATATGGAGTCTCTGACTGTGGCGTTAAGGCCGAGTTAACCGATGTGAACATGAGCTGAGTTATTTACGGTTGCTTTTCCCTTGTCTCGGGCATTTTGTCGTTTGCGATATGAATCATTAGGGTACGGGCTTTGACGTGCTTGAAAAAAATTAATGATAAGGCTGTACTGCTAAATTTCAGTACCCTAACTTATCTGGAAAAAACGAGAGCGGTGGGTGAGTGGCCTTCCACGTTTTTGCGAGTTCTTTTGCTTTTTCTAGTTGCTCTTTTGACAGCTTTTTTTCTACTTCCGGCAATACGTCGTTAACGTTGTTTATTACGTTTCCACCACCATCAAGCTCCAGTAGATTCGACAATAGTGCGTATGACTTTACCGGGTCTGATTCGAATCCGTATTTTGGTTCAGCTTCGCCAATATATGACGCGTAACCAAAAACTGCAGATGCATAGCCTGAGGCTGCAGCTTTTTCATTCCATTTTCTAAATGATGACAAATCGGCTTTTTCAATCCTGGTAGCGGCAAATCCCATCATGGCTGGTGGATAACCATTCTCTGCAGCGGCTTTCATCCATTTTTCGATTTCATCTGATCTGCTAGAGGGTAGTAGGAACATGCCTCCCCCCTCTTGATACTTGGTCGCTAAACGAAATTGCGCTAATGCAAAACCTTTTTCTGCGGACTTTTCAAGCCATTCATCGTTTCCTGTTATCTCCCATAGTAGGTACATCGACTCAGCGTCACCATGAGATGCCTGATCTGTAGCAAGGGTTTTGGCTTTGTTCATCCAATCTTTAGGCGATTGCTCAGAGTAAGAACAATTATTCATAGTTACGCACAAATCTTGATCCGCGCCGCCGAGCCGAATCATAGAATAAATATTGCCTTTCTTTGCTGACTCCTCGTAAGCCTTTTGCGCTTCTTGGGTCATATATCTGTTGTTTTTTCTTATTGATTCTCCTAGATAGTAAAGTGCTTCATCATCACCGCCTTCGGCTGCTATTTGTAATGTTTCAGTTGCGGAGATGGCCTTGTTTTGATTGTATAGTTCAATGCCCTTGATTTTTGCCTGAGACTGTTCGTTCGTAAGCGCCAGTGACTGGGGCGACGCTAACGTTAATAAAATAAGCGTAGTGGTGATCACTTTTGGTAGTGTAAATGCTAAGTTGTTTCTCGGTTGCAGTTGTTTAGCTGGTATATCGGTCTTTGTGAAACTTTTGAAAACGATACGGCAGAGCGCGAACGACAAGGCTGTCGATTGTTCTAATTCGGGAAGATTAGCCTCGTACCGGTTATTTCTTGCATTCTGCTTCATTACTAATTAAAAACCTAATTTCCTTGGAAAGAAAGAAAGGGGCGGGTGGGTGGCCTTCCACTCAATTGCATATTTTTCCGCTTCCTCAATCTGGTTCGATGTCATTTTTGCAGCAATTTTAGGAAGCTTCCCTTCCACATAGACTTGAACGTTTCCACCGCCATCCAATTCTTTAAGCAAAGAGACCAGTGCGTAGCCCTTGATCAAATCGACGGGGTAGCCAACTTTGTCGGGCGTGTGGGAAAGATATGCACCATAGGTTGCGACAGCATTTTGATAACCGGTTTTCGCCGCTTCTTCCCACCAATGCCGAACACCTGCCAGATCATTTCGCTGGGAAAGAATCGAAATATATTCGATCATTGCAGGAGGGTAACCTCCTTCCGAAGCAGCCTTTAGCAACTCCTCCTCGGCACTCTTTCTTTTCCAAGGTAGCAAAAATGTGCCTTCCCCCTCGGCGTAACGATTAGCGAGCAACCACTGTGACGGCGCATATCCAGCCGCTGCTGATTTCTGCAACCAATCCAACTCTGCAGTCGCGTTGTAAAGCACAGCCATCGCTTCGCCGTCGCCACCCAAAGCGCGAGGCGTAGCAGTTTTTATCAATAAATCTAGCCAGTCACTTGGTTTTTTACTACTAGCAGGACATTGGTTGACAACCGAGCACAGGTCTTCCGATACGGTGGCGAGTTTAAACATCGCATAATAATCACCCTGTGATGCTGATGCCTCGTACCATTTTTGCGCTTCGACAGTCATTCCTTGTTTTTTTTGACGAAGCTCGTCAGCTAAATAGAATTGTGCTTCCGCATCGCCCGCTTCGGCTGCTATGCGAAGTTCCAGTTCTGCTGGTTTGTATTGATTGAAAAGCATTATCCCACGAGTTTTTGCGGCCAGCTGAGTTGGTGTAAGCTCGGCAAGTACATTGTTTGATAAGAGGGTTGCAATTGCGGTTGCTATATATATAAATGTGCGCGACATTTTTTCTATCCCTTGATGTATTTAGCTGGAGGGACATATTTTGCTTTTCCGCCAGGAACAAAAGTTTGTCCGTAGTATCGGGTTCTGTGACAAAAGCCATCTAGGTTCGCGCCTAAAAGGTTCACGTGCGCTTTATACCGGGCACGCATTTCGTCGTTCGCATCGTCGTGCAGTCGCAGAATTGCTTCTGACATGAAATTGTCCATATGCAGTCGATTCTCGCAATATAGCTGTTCTGCTTCGTCTGCGGCTTTGGTTCCGAACCGATTCATGCTCATGCATGCTTCTTCAAATTGTGCTTGGGCAAGGGTTATTGTTCCTTGCTTTTCCGCTTGGCGGACAATCAATCCTAGTATGCGCTCAACAGCCTGCTGCTGAAGCAGTTGACACTGGTCCTTTGTATAAGACTTTTCTGTGGCTTTAGAGCTTGCACTAGGCGCTCCATATTCCGAAATCTTGAATTTCTCCGGCGCGGAAATCAATGTCATCAACATTGGGCCAAGCGCACCTGGAGTCGCTGCCAAGATCCATTGGTCTAACTCAGCTTGATTATGATAATTCATAATCGTATGAGCGATAATTGCTCCTCTGCCGCCCCCGGTTAACGCCTCATATAACGACATCACCATATCAACGCCTTGCATGTAAGTCATCGCCACTTCCATCCCGGCAGCGCCAAGAAAGTTTAGTTTGTCGATGTAGTCGGCGGCTTCGTCCGTCACAAAAATTAGCGATTTATCCTGATTTTTATGCATTTCCCGTCGCAGCAAGTTAATCAAGTCAGTAACACCGTCATAGCCTACTTCAAATTGAAATTCGCCGCCGACGCCAGCGCCGACGATGACGGAAGCCTTGAACCGCATGATGAAGCGGCCTTCATGCAAGGAGATCCCAATATCTGCCGTAGTACCCAGCCCATACGCGGCAGTAAAGCCTGCTGTGAGTCTGGCCAGGCTCGCCCATTGGCTAGCTTTCGCGTTGTTGACGGTGTTCGCCATGCCGGGCGAAGGGGCGGTGCGCAACACAGCGATATCTTTCGGCGGAGCCCAGTTCAAGGCGCCTGTCAGCAGAATCCCAGCCTGAACTCCTGCAAAGAGATTGAATTGGGCTTTAGCCCCATCTTCAACCCGTACTTTCGCGGCGTCGCCCGCCAGAACAGGTTCGCTTCTAGTTGTAGTTGCTACGGCATTGGTGGTCTCCGGACGTTTTGCATCGGTGATTTCCGGAAGATTGAGGCCGCCTTGTACGTTTGCACGTCCCAACTGCACGCTGGAGGAGAGGAGGAGGGTAGCGCCTGTGTAGCCCCACGCTCTAGCGCCCAAATGGATCGAAAACCTGCCGAGATTCAGGTTTTTGCGGTTTTTCTCGTAATCCAGGTACGGGATCAGGATGTCTTTTGCTTGATCTTTACCCGGCAGATCCATCTTCATCAACTCAACTTCACCGCGTGCCAAGTCAATCCCAAGGCTGGCTTCGGCTTTGGCAGAGGCCTTGAAGTTATCGGTGACGCTGAAGCTCGGACCAGTGATCTTGGTTCCAGTGTGGATGGAGGACTGTGGTGGCGTGAGGCAACGAACCAATTGTGCTTGAGGACTGTTATCGAACAGGCGCAACGAACTTCGAACTTCTTCTTTGAACAGCAGCTGCCGAAGGCGCAGCCCCCAGTCTTTGCGGGCGCCTGCGTCCTCAATAGTATCCACTGTCAGTTTTTTCGACTTGAGATAGGAATGGAAGAGTTCTACATCGAACCAGCCTTTTTCATCGAACCAGTTGCTTTCCTGATCCTTGATGGCCATCGCGCCTTCGAGGCGTAGCCATTCATGGAAAGGGTTATCGTCTGTGTCAGTTTGCGCTTTCCCATTGCTGTTGCCGGGAAGTTTCTGCAGGTCTTTGCTTGCAGTAGCACCGAGCGCGCTTACGTCTTTTTTCAAGGCTTTTTCAATGCCTTCCAGATTAAGCAGACTCAAATGCTTGACCGGACTGTTGGGGCTATTGAAAAGCGCCACTTCGCGCAACGGAAAGCCAGCCTTGACCAGGCGCTCTTCCGGTTTCGGCTGAAATTGCTCTGGCTCCCACAACAGATGGCGCAGTGGTAGGGCTGCGGCTACAGCGGCTTCTGCATCATCGCGAAGCTTCATGCGATCTTGTTGAATGCGCTGCCACTCGGTTTTTTCAGCCTGCACGATGCCCGCTGGTGCCGCTACGTTTTGGCCGCTGGCGTCAATCCAGGCTTTGTATTTGGTGCGGATTTGTTCAGCCAGTTTGACCTGCCGCTGTTCCATCTCGAGATATGATTTGAATTTCTCGATACCTGCGCTGATTTCGCCTGTGTCAGGAATGAGGGCAAACTCAGGAAGTGCCAAGCCATAGTCGGCGACTTTCAAAATCGAATCGATATAGGCAGCAAAGTCTTTTTCGATTTTTTTGCGTTCGTTGGCCACATCGTTCAAATAACCGCACATCCGGGCCTTGCCATCGATCACACAGTTTGTGGCGTCCAGATACGCCTTCTTGTTCTTCTTGAAATCTTCTTCTTTGAGAGTAGTCAGCTTGCCGCTGGCTGTGAGTGCCGCACGGGCTTTCAGATAGGTCTGAACACGAGTTCTAGCCTCAAGAGCACCGGGCGAAAACAGGTTGCCACTTTCATAGATATAGCCAGCTATCTTGGCTTGCTCTATTGCTACAGCCTTCAGCTTCTTCCACTCGTTGTAGAGTCGTTGCAGCTTTTGCCCCTCGGAGTTGGCCTCAAGCAGGCTAGCCTGTTGCTGACCGGCCAGTGCCCGGTTCCGTGCGTACTCACTCTGATCCGGCAACTTCTCCAGCGCCGCTGAATTTCGGGCGTCACGGCTCACGGCTTTCAAGCGCATGGCCATGGTTGGCTGCGCAATATCCGGCTCCTGAGCTTCGATTTCCAGCATTCGGCTTTTCTGTTCACCTTGCAGGAAGTTTGACAACTTGGGTTCGAGGAAGTACTCGAGCAACCCCGCGGTGTTCATCCCCTTTAAACGTTCCTCAGGAGACTTGCTTGCGCTGATATGTTGCTCAAGTTCATTCATCGCTTCTTTGATCGAGCTTGCAGCGCGTTCAGGCAGCAGATAGAACATTCTTTCCTTGGTTGCGTAGATCACCTCGCCATAACTTGTCGAGCAAGCCGTTTCCACTTTGTCGAACGCGTTGGGGCAACTGGCAGGCATTACAGGCTGAGGATCAAGCTCCAAGGCAGGTTTCGTTTCAACCGGTGTCGACGGGGCTGAGGCAGTTGCCGCAGAGCTGTCGCGATCTACCTTTGTTGCTTCTGAGATTTCAGTATCCATTTCGCTTCCATTCATTCTTAACGGACGGGTTCATCAAGCAACGCTGGTGGTGAGTTGCTGCAGCTGCTGTACTTTGATGAACGACTCTTCCCTGGATTGCAGGATGGCCATTGCCTGTGGCTGTGTTTCAAGCAGTGGGCCATTTGTGATTGACCCCAGCTTCAGCAAGTGACGGCCTTCGTAAATATTGTGGGCAACCAGCACATTGAGGTTTGCCACAAGGTTGGGCAGATGCTCATCGCTCGGCTCGCCGTAATCTGCGTGATGTTCATCTGCCCAATAAACCCAACCCAAATGCTCTTGAACGTTCGCCGCGGATGGCGGCAGGCTGAACACTGAAGTATCGCCCAGCCATTCGACTTCCGAGACGGCGCGCCAACTGAGCCATGGACCTTCATTGCGCCCAAAATGAACCGGCGCTGGGCTGTATACGTGCTGCCAAGGGCCGAACAGCTGATGGGAGTTGTCGCCAGCGGTATAGGCCAGCGCGGCCCACAGGCTTGGCTTGTGGTAGCTCAGCAGGCTTTGTCCGCCAGAGCCATCATTAGCGCGCAAGAGCCAGCGCGCATGGGCGAGCGCTTTGTCAGAATCAGCTGTGGTAATGGCAATGCCAGAGAAATTTTCCTCGCACAGCTTTGCTGCCTCAGCCGCAAGGCGACTGCCCCACGGCGCGGTGATCCAGAGCGGACCGTCAGCGGCGATCTCAGCGAAGGCGGTTTTGAGGAACAGGCCCTGTGCATCTACCACCGGTTCGCCAACACGATAAAGGCGGCTCATCGCGTCAGGCTGTCGAACCGGGTCAATAATGAAACACACTGTTGATTCAGAGCTTTCTCTCGGTAAATCAACGAACCCATGGCGTGGAGCTTCGAGGAGTGCGCTGAGCGCTTTCACATGCATGTGCAATCCTTACGGCTGCAGGCGCCGTTGCTTTGCTTGCCGCACAACGGCGTTATTCCAGACTCATTCAGACGTTTGGGCAGCGGGACAGGGACTTTTCCCGCCTTATCCGCATCCACAACCTTCATCGGCCCCGGCAACAACGGCGCCGCCGGCGTGCCCACCCCGGGCGAGCCGCCGGTATTGACCTTCACCTCAGCGCCGCTGATGGTCACGCCACCCGCATCGACCTTGACGAAGCTGCCGCCAGCCTTGGCGGTCAGTTCCATGGCGCCTTCGACCACGACTCTCTGGCCGGCGTAATAATGGATTTCGTTGCCGGCCTCAACAAACTGCCCAGTCCCAACCTTCACATGCTGCGTCACACCCACTGTCAGGTGATCATCCGCGCGCATCTCGCTGATGCGGTCCAGGTGGGTGATCCGGTGTTCTTCAACCTTGAACTCGCTAAGCACATTGGCTTCAACATTGTCATGCCGTTCGTTGCCGACGCGGATCTTCTGGTCGTGTTCGATGTTTTCGTCCCAGTCGCGCTGGGCGTGGATGTAGATCTGTTCGGCGCCTTTCTTGTCTTCGATGCGGAATTCGTTGTAACCCTTGCCGCCCGGGGAGCTGAGGGTTTTGAAGGTGCTGCGGGTCTTGTTGGCGGGCAGGTCGTAGGGGACGACGTTTTCCTTGTGGTACAGGCAGCCGGTGACGAGGGGCTGGTCAGGGTCGCCTTCGAGGAAGGTGACGAGGACTTCCATGCCGATGCGCGGGATGGCAATGCCGCCGTAGGCGCTGCCTGCCCAGCCGCTGGCGACGCGAATCCAGCAGGTGGTTTTATCGTCGGACTGGCCGTCGCGGTCCCAGTGGAATTGCACCTTGATGCGGCCGTACTGGTCGCAGTGAATCTCTTCACCGGCAGGACCCGTGACGACGGCTGTCTGGCTGCCGAGGACTTTCGGTTTCGGATGTTCGAGGGCAGGGCGGTAGTGCGCGTCCCACGGGGTGGCGAGGAAGCTGTTGCGGTAGCCCTGGTGGAAATCGCTCTTGTTATCGGTGACGTCGCTGGTGACGTTTTCGCCGAGCACTTGCGGTTGCTTGCCTTCGTGGAAGACTTCCAGCAGCAGCCACAGGTCGTTCCATTCGGCGCGCGGGTGTTCGGCGAGCGTGAGGAAATGGCCGCTGGTGAGGGTCGGTTCGTCACTTTTGCCTTCGGCCAGTTTGTAGTCGCTGCGATGGCGTTCCAGCGCGCGGGTTGAGAGGAACTTGCCGCGCTCGCGGGTGGTGAAGCGGCCGGGGTAATCGTAGTCTTCCAGATCCGGGGCGAATTCGGATTTGACCGCGCCTTCGGGCAGCAGCTTGGGTTTTTCGAAATCGTAGTCGCGGCGGCTGACGCGGGTGGTGCGGGTTTCCAGGCGCAGGTTGAAGCGCTTGATCACCGGTTTCTCGGCCGCCATGCCGGAGTCCTGCTGGTAGCTGACCGGCTTCAGTTTGCGGAATACGGTCTGGTCGTCGCCGAACACCAGTTTGTGGCCGCTGCTGCTGTGCTGGAAGTGGAAGTGAATGCCTTCTTCTTCGCACAGGCGCTGGATGAAATGCAGGTCGGACTCGTCGTATTGCACGCAATACTCACGCTCCGGGTACTCGGCGCCGAGCTGGAAGCTGTAGGCGTCAGAGAGAATGCCGCGATCTTCCAACACCTGGGCGATGATTTTCGGCACCGTCAGTTGCTGGAAGATCTGCTGATCATGGTTGTGCTGCAGATAGGCCAGTTGCGGCATCAGGCTGATGCTGTAGCGGGTCAGGGTCTTGCCGGAGTCGCCCTGCTCGATGCGATAGACCTGGCCGTGAATCTTGCCTTCTCCGGTGGCGCCGAACGTCAGGCACGCGCGCTTGTGCAGCAGCTCTTCGAGCTTCAGGTCGGGGCGGGCGCTGACCAGTTCGAGGTCGAAACGGAACGGTTCGTTGAGGGCTTCGCGACCGCTGAAGCTGAGGACTTGCAGGTCGGCGTTGGCGTCTTCGATCGAGAGGGTGATGTGGGTTGCATTGGCGTCCAGCATGCCTTGAATTCCGTCCGTTGAATAAGCAGGTGATGGATGTTGCAGGATTAGACGGCCTCATTCAAGGCGCAAATGGCGTAGGTGTGGGGCCGTGATGCCATAGGGAAAACCCTTAGGAGGGCGGTTTGGGTCAGTGAAATCGGGCCTTTCATAGACTTTGATGGTGTTTGAGAGATTGCCATCGCGGGCAAGCCCGCTCCCACAGGTTTCTCGGGTGTACACAAAATCGGCGTTCACTAAGGTTCTGTGGGAGCGAGCCTGCTCGCGAAGGGCTTCTACAACCAATGCCAGAACCGGCTCCAGAACCCGCGATTGAGGTCTTCCTTGCAGCCGGCATATTGCTGCGCATACAGATCCGAGCGGTTCTGCACCTTGCGCGCGGTCGGCGGTAGCCAGGCTTTGCTCGCGTAGGTCTTGTTGCGGAAGCCGCCCCAGCCTTCGTGGTAGTTCAGGTACTGGTTATAGGCGTCGTATTTGTACACACCGTTGATCGAGGTGGTCTTGTCCATGTACCAGCCGACGAAGTCGATGGCGTCGTCGAAGTCTTCACGATCGGCCCAGTTGCGACCGGTGCTTTTCTGGTAGTCGGCCCAGACTTCATCCTTGGCTTGCGCATAACCGGAAGCGGTCGAGACGCGGCCCCAAGGAATCACCCAGAGCAGGTATTTGCGAGGCGTCTTGGCGTCGTAGCGATAGCCGGATTCCTGATACATGATCGCGAACGGCACCTGGATCGGCACACCCCAGCGTTTCTGGGTGACTTGCGCGGCGTCGTACCAGTCGCTTTTCTCGCGGAAGATTGCGCAGATGTCTTCCGGCGAGCGGGGCGGCGAGGTGCCGCAACCGCTCAGCAGGGTGGCCAGGGTCAGAAGGGCGAGGGTGTGCCTGTGATTCAAGAGCTGTTTTCCGTCGTGCGCAAAAAGACCGACAGTCTACGCGCTCAGCTCAATTGATGACGATAGGGCAGATCCGGACCGGTTTTGCTGCAGGTCAGCGCGGCGGCTTGTACGGCAAATCTGAGCATGCCGTCGATTTGCTCTCGACTGAGCTGCTGCACGCCTTCGACCGAGTCCAGCGAGTGCTCCGTCAGCCAGGTGATCAGCGCGGCCTGGAAGGTGTCGCCGGCGCCTACCGTATCGGCGATCTGAATCTGATTGGCCGGTACCGACCACGAGCCATGGGCGCGACTGAACACCGTTGCGCCGTCGCCACCGCGCGTCAGGAATACGATCTGGCAGCGATGTTCGAGCCAGCCTTCAATCACGTTTTGCGGATCCTGCTCGGGATAGAGCAGGCTCAGATCCTCGTCGCTGACTTTGATCAGATCGGCCAGGCGCACCAGCGTGGCGATGCGCTCGCGCCATAGCTCGATGTTCGGCTCGGGATTGAGGCGCACGTTGGGATCGAGGCTGATCAGGCGTTTGCCGCTTTCGCGCTGAACCAGCTTAAGCAAAGTGTCGCCGATCGGCTGTACCACCAGCGAAAACGAGCCGATGTGCAGGCCGCGCACCTCGTCGCCAAGTGTTGGCAGATGCGCCTCGCTCAGTTGCCGGTCGGCACAGCCTTCGCCACGGAAGCTGTAGTGCGGCGAGCCATTGGCGCCTACCGCGACCATCGCCAGGGTGGTCGGCGCGGCAATATCCACCAGATAATCCGGGCGCACACCTTCGTCCTGCAGGACTTGCTGCAAACGCCGGCCGAGGTAGTCGGTGGACAGCCCACCGAAGAGCGCCGAGTCCACGCCCAAGCGGCGCAGTCCGACGGCGACGTTGAACGGCGAGCCGCCGGCAATCGCCTTGAAATTGACTTTCGAGGCCAGACCACTGGCATCGTTTTCGCTGAAGAAATCAAACAGGGCTTCGCCACACACCAGGTACATAGTTGTTTGCTCGTTATAGGGTTGCGACATGCTGTTGATAGCGTTCGTAGGCCTGCTGGAACGCCGCGACATTGGCGGCGATCGGCAGGGTTTCGCTGCCTGCGTCGAGTTTCACGCAGCGCTCGCACAGCTCGGCCAGGGACACATCATCGTCGTTCGAGCGCGACGCACACCAGGCCGCCTGAATCGCGGCACCCAGTGCGGCGGCTTCGCTTTGCTCGGTGCAGATCACCGGAGCGTTCATGATATCGGCGACGACCTGCCGCCACACCGCGCTCTTCGAGCCGCCGCCGATCAGGCAAATGCGCAGGCTTTGTAAACCATTCTGGCGGAGCAAATCCAGCCCGTAGCGCAAACCGAAGGTGGTGCCTTCGACAGCGGCGCGGCACAGATTGGCCTGGGTCAGGTTGTCCATGGTCAGGCCATGCAGGCTGCCGGTGGCGTGGGGCAGCGCGGGGACGCGCTCACCGTTGAGAAACGGCAACATGCTCACGCCTTCGGCACCGATCGGCGATTGCGCGACCAGTTGGTTGAAGGTCGGCAGATCGAGCTTGAACAGTTCGCGAATCGCACCGGTAGCGTTGGTCAAGTTCATGGTGCAGATCAACGGCAGCCAGCCGCCGCTGGAGGAACAGAACGTGGCAACCGAGGCATCGGCGCTGACGTTTGGCTCCTCCGAATAGGCGTAGACCGTGCCGGACGAACCGAGGCTCATGGTGATCGCGCCGGGCTGGATATTGCCTGTACCAATGGCGCCCATCATGTTGTCACCACCGCCGCTGGAAACCACCGCGTTGGGGTTGATGCCGAGTTGCTCGGCGATTGCCGGCAGGAGAGTGCCGACGGCGGCGTGCGCGTCGATCAGCTCCGGCAGCGCGGCTTGCAAACGGCCGCTGGCGTCGATGTCGCGCAGGATCTGCACATCCCACTGACGCGTGCGCACGTTGAAATAACCGGTGCCGGAGGCATCGCCGTATTCGCTGCAGGCGCGGCCGGTGAGCCAGTAATTGAGGTAGTCGTGGGGCAACAGAATCCGGGCGATGCGTGAGAACACATCGGGATGCTGCTCTTTGGTCCAGAGCAGTTTCGACACCGTGTAGCCCGGCGCGATGACCACGCCGAGGCGTTCCAGCGAGCCTTCCTCGCCGCCCAGTTGCGCGAGCAAGCGCTCGTTTTCCGGCGTGGTTTCGGTATCGCACCAGAGCTTGGCCGGGCGCAGCACTGCGCCTTGCTCATCGAGCAGGACCAGACCGTGTTGCTGGCCGGAGACGCCGACACCGAGGATCGCCTGGCCGTCGACATTGGCCGCTTGCAAGGCCTGGCGGGTGGCGCTGACGAATGCGTCGAGCCACTGCTGAACGTCTTGTTCGCGACGGCCGTTGGCGCCGCTGATCATCGTGTGCGGCGCCGCGCCCAGACCGAGCACCTGACCGCTGTCGGCATCGAGGATGATCGCTTTGGTGCCTTGGGTGCCGCAGTCGATACCCAGGAAGAGCTTTGTTGTTGTCATGAACACTCCACGGCTGCTCGTTCCCATGCTCTGCGTGGGAACGCCTCAATAGACGCTCTGCGTCCGCTTTTGATGGGACGCGGAGCGTCCCGGGCTGCATTCCCACGCAGAGCGTGGGAACGATCAGGTCGCGAGAACTTTTTCCAGAGTTCGCGAAACCCCAACCTCGCGCAAACTCTGGCAGCACCACTCGAATGCCGCAATAAACTCCGCCGACTTCGGTATCGCTGTGCCGAAAATCTCTTCAACACCCAGCAACCGCTCCGTGGTCAGCCCATCGTCCGCTACCAGACCTTGGCAGAAAGCCGCTCGCGGATCCGGAATCGAATACGTATCGCCATTCTCATCCACGCCCTTCAAATACAGCGCCCACGCCGCGACTACCAGTGCCGCGCGTTTGGTCTCGCGGCCATCGGCGATCAGCCGATTGATCGTCGGCACGGTGAACTTGGGAAACTTCGATGAGCCATCCGAACACACGCGCTCCAGCTGATCGGCAATCGCCTGATTGGAGAATCGCGCCACCAGCGTGTCCTTGTATTCGCTCAAATCAATGCCCGGTACCGGCGCCAACTGCGGCGTGACATCCAGATCCATATAAGCGCGCATGTAACGCACGAACAGCGGATCGTTCATGGTCTCGTGAACGAAGCGATAACCCTTGAGAAAGCCCAGATACGTCAGCGCCAGGTGACTGCCGTTGAGCAGTTTGATTTTCATCTCTTCGTACGGCGACACATCGTCGGTGAACTGCACGCCGACCTTTTCCCACGCCGGGCGGCCGTTGACGAATTTGTCCTCCAGCACCCACTGCACAAACGGTTCGCAGACCACCGGCCAGGCATCGTCGACGCCGTGTTTGTCGGCCAGCTGCAGGCGATGCGCGGTGCTGGTCATTGGTGTGATGCGATCGACCATGGCGTTGGGGAAACTGACGTTCTGGTCGATCCAGTCGCGCAGATCCGGATCACGAAGGGCGGCGAAAGCCAGCAGCGCCTTGCGGGCGACGGCGCCGTTGTGCGGCAGGTTATCGCAGGACATCACAGTAAATGCCGGAACGCCCGCCGCGCGGCGTTTGGCCAACGCGGCGCAGAGGAAACCGAACACAGTGCCCGGCGCCTCGGGCTGGGCGAGGTCGTGTTGAATCTGCGGCAGATGCGCCATGAATTCGCCGTTGCTGTCGTCGATGCAGTAACCGCCCTCGGTGATGGTCAGCGAAACGATACGGATCTGCGGTTCGGCGAGTTTGTCGATCAGTGCTTGCGCGCCATCTTCGGCCAGCAGCATGTCGCGGATCGCGCCGATGACGCGCACTTCGGTGTCATCGCTGTCGCCCAGTTCAAAAAGGGTGAACAGGTAATCCTGCTCGCGCAGATCATCGCGGGCGCGGCGATCTTCCGGGCGCAGGCCGACGCCACAGATTGCCCAGTCCAGCGCTTCGCCAGTGTTCATCAAGGCATCGGTGTAATACGCCTGATGCGCACGATGGAAGCCACCGACGCCAATGTGGGCGATGCCTTGGCGGGTGTCGCTCAGGTTGTAACCCGGCAGTTGCACTTCGGTGGCGAGGCGATTGAGGTTCTGTTGGTTGAGTTTCATCGGATAGTCTCGAAATCAGGCGGCAGCGCGCAGTGGGCGGGTCAGCGCCACACCTTCAGCGTCGAACAGGTGGCAGTGAGTCGGGTCCAGACGCAGGCTCAATTGCTCGCCGTAACGGCTGGCCAGATCGCCGCGCACGCGCATGGTCAGGGCTTCGCCAGCGCTGGTGGTGACGTGGCAGAAGGTGTCGCTGCCGAGGCGTTCGCTGACGTCGGCAGTCACCTGCAACGTGCAATCGCCGGGTTGCGCCAGCTCCAGGTGTTCGGGGCGAATGCCCAACGTCACTGCGCCTCCAACACTGAGGTTGGCGGCGTTGAACGGCAGGGTGATGCGCGTGCCGGCGTCCAGCGAAACTTCGCAGCTGGCGCCGTCGATGCGGGCAATCTGGCCTTTGAGGAAACCCATTTTCGGCGTGCCGAGGAAGCCTGCGACAAACAGGTTCGCCGGGTTGTGATACAGGTCCAGCGGCGAGCCGACCTGCTCGATCTTGCCGCCATTGAGCACCACGACTTTGTCGGCCATGGTCATCGCTTCGACCTGATCGTGGGTCACATAGATCATCGTCGCTTGCAGGTCTTTATGCAGGCGCAGCAACTCCAGACGCATCTGCACGCGCAACGCCGCGTCGAGGTTGGACAGCGGTTCATCGAAGAGGAAAATCTTCGGGTTGCGCACGATGGCACGGCCGATCGCCACGCGCTGACGCTGGCCGCCGGAGAGCTGTTTCGGCTTGCGCTCAAGCATCGGTCCGAGCTCGAGAATCCGCGCCGCTTCGCCAACCTTGCGCTCGACCTCGGCTTTCGGCACGCCGGCCAGATCGAGGGCGAACGACATGTTCTTTTTCACGGTCATGTGCGGGTACAGCGCGTAGGTCTGGAACACCATCGCCAGATCACGCTTGGCCGGGCTGACTTCGGTGATGTCGCGGCCATCGAGTTCGATGGTGCCGCCGCTGACCTCTTCAAGGCCGGCGATCAAGCGCAGCAGGGTGGATTTGCCGCAGCCCGACGGGCCGACGAAGACCACGAATTCCTTGTCGTTCACTTCCAGGTCAATGCCCTTGATGATGGAAAAGCCTTCGAAGCCTTTTTGCAGATTCTTGATTTTCAGGTTGGCCATGAGATGGGCCTCCGCAATTTATTATTGGGTCAAACCAGATCGGCTTTTCTGTGGGAGCGAGCCTGCTCGCGAAGGGGCCGTGTCAGTCGACATCAGAGTTGAATGACACTCCGCTTTCGCGAGCAGGCTCGCTCCCACAGGGGATAGGGTTGGATTCGGGATGTTCATTTCACGGCGCCGAACGAGAGCCCACGCACCAGTTGCTTCTGGCTGATCCAGCCAAAGATCAGAATCGGCGCACAGGCCAGGGTCGATACGGCCGACAACTTGGCCCAGAACAGCCCTTCGGGACTTGAATACGAGGCGATCAACGCGGTCAGTGGTGCGGCATTCGAAGAGGTCAGGTTCAGCGACCAGAACGCCTCGTTCCAGCACAGGATCAGCGACAGCAGCACGGTCGAGGCGAGGCCGCCCTTGGCGATCGGCAGCAGCACGCGGATCATTTCCTGCCACAGCGTCGCACCGTCGAGGCGGGCGGCTTCGAGGATGTCTTTGGGGATGTCCTTGAAGTAGGTGTAAACCATCCAGACCACGATTGGCAGGTTGATCAGCGTGTAGATCACGATCAGCGCAATGCGCGTGTCGAGCAGGCCGAAACTCTTGGCCAGCAGGTAGATCGGCATCAGCACGCCCACCGGCGGCAGCATCTTGGTCGAGAGCATCCACAGTAGCGTGCCCTTGGTGCGCTGGGTTTCGTAGAACGCCATCGAGTACGCCGCCGGCACCGCGATCAACAGGCACAGGGCAGTGGCGCTGAAGGAGATCACCACCGAGTTCCAGGCGAAGCTGAAGTAGTCGCTGCGCTCGTTGATGTGCAGGTAGTTCTCCAGCGTTGGCGTGAAGATGAACTGCGGCGGCGTGGCGAAGGCGTCGATTTCGCTCTTGAAACTGGTCATCACCATCCAGAAGATCGGGAAGAAAATCACGATCGCGATGGCCCAGGCCAAGGTGCCGAGCAGCAGGCTTTGCAGGCGGCGGGATTGTTGGAGCGTCATGGCAGGCCTCACGCTTTGTCAGTCAGGTTTTTGCCGATCATTCGCACCAGAATGATCGCGGCGATGTTGGCGATGACCACGGCAATCAAACCGCCGGCCGAAGCCATGCCGACGTCGAACTGCACCAGCGCCTGGTTGTAGATCAGGTAGGCGAGGTTGGTCGAGGCGTAGCCGGGGCCACCGTTGGTGGTGGTGAAGATTTCGGCGAACACCGAGAGCAGGAAGATCGTTTCGATCATCACCACCACAGCAATCGGCCGCGCCAGATGCGGCAGGGTCAGATGCCAGAAAATCGCGATCGGGCCGGCACCGTCCAGGCGTGCAGCTTCTTTCTGTTCCTGATCCAGCGATTGCATGGCGGTCATCAGAATCAGGATCGCGAAGGGCAGCCATTGCCACGAAACAATGATGATGATCGACAGCAGCGGGTAGTGCGCCAGCCAGTCCACCGGTTGCGCGCCGAACAGCTTCCAGATGTAGGCGAGGATCCCCGAGACCGGGTGGAAGATCAGGTTTTTCCAGATCAGCGCACCGACGGTGGGCATGATGAAGAACGGCGAGATCAGCATCACCCGTACCAGGCCGCGACCGAGGAATTCGCTGGCCTCCAGCAACGCGCTGATCAATACGCCGAAGACCACGCTGATCAGCAGCACACTGCCAACCAGCAGCAATGTATTGGTCGCACCGGGCATGAAACCCGAATCAGTGAGGAAATAGGTGAAGTTCTCCAGCCCCACGAATTCGTTTTCGCCGGGATAGAGCAAGTTGTAGCGGATCATCGAAAAGTACAGGGTCATGCCCAGCGGCACGATCATCCACAGCAGCAACAGCGCCACCGAAGGACTGACCAGAAACCAGCCGGGATTGCGCACGCGCAGCTTGCGCTGCGGTGGCGACAGGTCGATGTGGGCTTTGGCAGTTGAAGTATTCATGGCATTCACAACCGAGTCATACAGACCTATGGAGATCCCCATGTGGGAGCGAGCCTGCTCGCGAAAGCGCTGGGTCAGTGTCATGTGTACTGGCTGACACGACGCCTTCGCGAGCAGGCTCGCTCCCACAAGAGGCAGGAGCAAGTCGTTCAGCGCTTACTTGGGATAACCCGCGCGTTTCATCTCGCGTTCCGTAGTCTGCTGCGCCGCCGCCAAGGCTTGATCCACCGTGGTCTGGCCGATCAGCGCTGCCGAGAACAGCTTGCCGACCTGGGTGCCGACTGCCTGGAATTCAGGAATTGTCACCAATTGAATGCCGATGTACGGCACCGGTTTCAGCGTCGGTTTGCTCGGGTCAGCGGCCTTCAGTGATTCCAGCGTCACCTTGGCAAACGGCGCAGCGCTCATGTACGCATCGCTGTAGGTCGAAGCGCGGGTGCCCGGCGGCACGTTGGCGATGCCATCGGTCTTGGCAACCAGTTCGCCGTACTCTTTGGACGTAGCCCAGGCGCTGAAGGTTTTTGCTGCGTCCTTGGCCTTGGAGCTGGTCGGAATCGCCAGCGCCCACGAATACAACCACGCCGATCCTTTATCCGTGACCTGATGCGGAGCGAAGGTGAAACCGACGTGATCGGCGACCTTGCTCTGGGTCTTGTCGGTGACGAACGAACCGGCGACGCTGGCGTCGACCCAGATCGCGCATTTGCCGCTGTTGAACAGGGCGAGGTTTTCATTGAAACCGTTGCTGGATGCGCCCGGCGGGCCGGATTTCTTCATGGTGTTGACGTAGAAATTCAGCGCATTTTTCCATTCCGGGCCGCTGAACTCCGGCTTCCACTGCTCATCGAACCAGCGCGCGCCATAAGCATTGGCGACCGTGGTGACCAGCGCCATGTTCTCGCCCCAACCAGCCTTGCCGCGCAGGCAGATGCCGTATTGCTCTTTGTCTTTGTGGGTGAGTTTTTCCGCAAACCCGGCGATCTCTTCCCAGGTCGGACGCTCCGGCATGGTCAGCCCGGCTTCCTTGAACAGGTCGGTGCGGTAATAGGTGATCGAACTCTCCGCGTAAAACGGCAGCGCATACAGCGAACCCTTCACCGACAGGCCTTCGCGCACCGACGGAAAGACATCGTCGAGGGCGTAACTGGCCGGCAGGTCCTTCATTGGCTCCAGCCAACCCTTGCCGCCCCAGAGTGCGGCTTCGTACATGCCGATGGTCAACACGTCGAACTGGCCACCCTGTGTGGCGATGTCGGTGGTCAGGCGCTGACGCAGGACGTTTTCTTCCAGCACCACCCAATTGAGCTTGATGTCCGGATGCTCGCTCTCGAAGGTTTTCGAGAGTTTCTGCATGCGGATCATGTCGCTGTTGTTGACGGTGGCGATCGTCAGGGTCTGGGCGCCAAGGCTGACGCTGCTGAGGGTCATGCAGGTGAGAGCGAGCAGAGCTTTTGCAGTGGGTTGCATCGTGCACTCCTTTTCTGGCACCCGACGGGGCAGAAGGACAGTTATTGTTTTTGTGTCTTCCGAATGCAGGAAGAATCTGCGCTGATTACAGCCTTCCACGGCGGGGCTGACAAATCATCCCTAGCACTTTTGTTGATACTTTTTTGCACTGGGGTTTGGGCGGGGGAACGCAGGGAAGGGGTTTTGCGCGAGGGACCGTTAGCGAATGCGTACAGATTTCGCCAGCCGGGGCACGGTTTTTTGTGGGAGCGAGCCTGCTCGCGAAGATGGTGTGTCAGCCACAGGATTTTTCACTGACAGACCGCTTTCGCGAGCAGGCTCGCTCCCACAGGTGGCGTGTCGTCAGAGATGGTTCTGTTCAGTCAGCCGCTGCACCGCCAGCCGTCGATAGTGCGACGGCGTCATGCCCTTGAGTTGCTGGAAGCGTCGATTGAAGTTGGAAATATTGTTGAAGCCCGACTCGAAGCACACCTCGGTCACCGGTTTGTCGCCGTCGGCCAGCAGCTCACAGGATTTGCTGATGCGCAGGCGATTCACGAATTCGATGAAGTTACGCCCGGTGGCCTGTTTGAATACCCGGCTGAAATAGGTCGGTGTCATGCCCAGGTGCTCGGCCACTTCCTCCAGTGAGATGTCCCGCGCGTAGTGGCTGAAAATGTAATCGACCGCGCGGTTGGTGCGGTCGATGTTGTGTTCGTCAGCCAGTTGCGGCGTGGTGGCACCGGACAGCAACTGGAAATCATCACTGGCCGCGAGCAATTCCATCAGGATGAAGAAATGCCCGAGGCGAGTGATGCCGGTGCTGTCGGCGATCCGCTGCATCAGTGTCATGGCCTGACGGATAGTGCGCTTGCAACGAAATTCGATGCCGTACTGCGCACGCTCAAGCAGTGGCGCCAAAGATTTCAGCTCAGCGAACACCTGGTGCCCGCTCTCGAACAATTCGTCGGTGAAGTTGACCAGCATGTCGCGCTTCTCCACCACTTCATCTTCAGCGATCTGGCTGATCCAGTTGTGCGGCAGGTTGGGACCGGTCAGAAACAGGGTTTCCGGATAGAAGTTGCCAATGTAATCGCCGATGAACACTTTGCCGGAACTGGCAACGATCAGGTGCAGCTCGTATTCCTTGTGGAAATGCCAACGCACCAGCGGGCAGGGGAAGCCGTGCTGGCGGTAGATGATTGACAAACCGTTATGGTCGTCCATCAACTCGTAGGAAGGGTCGGTCACGCGAGCGGTTCGGGTCATGACGGGGCACTTTTTTATTATCGCTGCGCGATCATGCCTCGTTTTTTGCCATTTGTGCCACTTCCGTCCGGCCGTCCGTGGTGACCGCTCAGCTGAGCTTGTCGCGCGCCTTTTGCACGTTGGCCATTTGGCAGAAACGCACGATGTTCGAATTTTTGATGAAGTCGAAATTGATGATGTTGCACTTACGCGCCCAATCGGATTTTTCCGGGTCGAACCACTCGTCAAGACTGTCGAGGATTCGCTGTGGCCCGCCCAGTGTGTAACTGGTTGCCGACAGCGACCATGGGCGGAGCGTACTGACAGGTGTGCTCAGCACGTTGTCTATATAGCCATAAAGATCCGAGGTGCTGACCTGTGATTTGCCGATCCACTTGTGATTGATTGGCCTGTAGAAACGAAAGTCTTCGCTTTCCCAGGTCATCGGCGCGGCCACCATGATGCGTTGCAATGGATTGATGGCTTTGAGTTGGCCAATTGTCAGATGCAGATTGTCGGTGGGGATGATCCGTTCCCCAAGGTGCTCCAGCAAAGCTGTTTTGAATTCCTCATGGTTGAATGGATCTGTAGCGCTGGAAAGTTCATGAAAGTCCAGAATGATAAACTCATTCGGGCTTCTTTCATAAAAACCCTTAAGGTCCCTGATCAGGTCTTCAAGCGTTCGCGAAGAGTTGAATCCATTGTGGTGGAAACGGAATCTCGCCAGTTGTTTCGCCTTGCTGTTGTAAACAAGGCGTACATCAAGTGCGCGAGCGCCGCGATTCAACTGCGAATAAAACGAAACGTCCTGGCAGGCAAGCCAGTTTTTCCCGGGAATAAGGGCGTAAGAGGCTTCCCAGTCACAACCGGCGTTATGCGCGCCGGGCAGGGTCATTTCAAATAACGAAAGATTATCGATTTGTGGTGAATAAGCCATCCATTGATGGGTTGGTATATCGTCGAAGCTTTCCATGTTGCACATCCTGCGAAGTGGTTAGTAAGTTGCGCGCAGGATGTTTATAAGCATGTTCGTGTTATTGCGAAAGTTGGCTTTTAATGCAAGTCATGTAGTTGATGTAATCAGCGCTCTGTTGGATTCAACTGGTTTTTGGCTTCAATCCATTGAGCCATGTATTGAGTGCTTTTGAGTGTGTGATGTCGCAACATGGCGCCGGTGAAGTTGTCGTTTCTAAGTTGTGCCAAGTGTTGTCGGCAATCATCTATCCGGTTGATCAGACGCGGGCCATGTACGCTGCGCTGATAACGCTGCTGCAAAAGTGCCGAAGCCTGAATATGCGCCTGCTGCCAGCGCGCTGGATCTTCGTACAGTTGCACGGCCTGTTCGGCGAAGGTGTTTGCGTCGAGGGCGACGGCTCCCGGCCACGGAGCGTCGCCGTGCATGGCTTCGGCGCCGATCGGTGTAGTCACGCTCGGCGTACCACAGAGCATGGCATCCACCAGTTTGCCCTTGATTCCCGCGCCAAAGCGCAATGGCGCAAGGCAGACTCGTGCTGCCGACATCACTTCAAGTGCATCTTCGGCCCAGTCCATGATGTGAAAGCCTTGGGCCGGGTTGTGCAGTGCGGTGGCTTTGGGCGGCGTATAGGCGCCATAGATATGCAGTTGCGCGCGAGGCAAGCGCGCGCGGATCAGCGGCCAGAGGGTGGTCTTCATCCAGAGCACGGCATCCCAGTTCGGCGCGTGACGGAAGTTGCCAATGCTGAGGAAATGCTCCCGCTCTTCGAAACCTGGCGGGGCGGTGTTCGGAAGATCAATCATCAACGGACACCAATGCAGGATTTGCCGGGGCAGGCCAAATTCCTCCACCAGCAGGTCGATCTCGACTTCGGAAATCATCAAGTTCAAGTCGCAGCGATACAGCGCAGCGATTTCCCGTTTGGCCAGATCGGTGCTCGCCATCAACTGGAATTCTTCGTGCAATGCCGGTGCAAACAGCTCGGTGAAATCAGTCTGCTCGTCGTTGCTTTTCAGCCGGTCCTTCAGGCGCTGATGACGCGCATGCCGCAGGCTTTGCAGGTCGGAAGTTTCCAGAATGCGCAGGGCGTCCGGGCAGTGTTTCTCCACCCGCCAGCCAAACTGTTCTTCCATCATGAACTGATCGAACAGCACAATATCCGGCGCCAACTCGCTGATGAACAGGTCGAAACTGCTGTTGTTGAGCTCGATCGATACTTCGCGAATGCCCAGCGCTGTCAGATCAGCCTTGTGTTCACCCGGGCCGGCCGGGCTGCTGAACGTGATGTCCCAGCCTTGATCGAGAAATGTCTCGAGGATCTGCATGACATGCCCGCTGGCCGCCGATGAGCGCGGTTCTGGCCAGACGTAGCCGATGACCAGAACTTTGGTGGTACGCGAATGGCTCACGACTGATCCTCTGACCCATGGAAGAAAAAAGGGCGCAATTAAACCACAGCGAAGTGATTGAAATGCACCCTGTTCACCGGCGGGCCGTTCAGCGCTTAACTGACCGGTTTGGCGAGATTGAGCAGCAGCGGCCCTTGCAGAAACTTGCCTGCAGCGGTGTTGCGCACGGCATCGTCGATGGTCTTCACATTGAAGCTCAATATGGCCGGACGCGTTTGCGCTTGATCGAGCAGCGATACCGCAAGCATGTATGACTCAGCGTTGGCCAGCGCCGGATGGTCCTGGACCAGTTGCGGCAGACTGGCTTTTACCTGGTTGAACTCGACGAATCCCGGTCGGTGCGCCAGAGCGTGATGTGGGTTGATCAGGTTGTCCGGATGCGCCTTGCGCGCGTCCCGAGCCAGCTCCAGCAGTCCGACCGCATCGAATTCCGCCTGATGCAACTCCGGGTAGACCTTGCCGTAGTACAGGTCGAGGGTGTCCGGGCCACCGTGGGACATTTCGTGAATCAGCACGTCGGCGACGCTGCCGTCGTCGTAGCGCGACAACTTGTAAAACTCATCGAGATTGTCCGGATAAATCGACAAAAAACGGCCTGCGGACTCATCGATCTTCTCGCCAGTGCGCAGCGCTGTCTGCCAGCGCTTATAGGCCGGTGGCGAAAGCGAGGCGATTACGCCGGGTTGATGCGGGCGGAACGTCACATTGCTGAAGCTGATCGACTCGAGATCCTTGCGCATCGCGCTGAGATGTTTCGACACGTGCTGTGCCACTTCATCGGAATCGTTACCGAACACATGCTTGAGCACCGCGCGAATGTCGTCGTTGGAAGACAATTGCGACAGCGCGTTGATGGAGTTGTCCAGCTTGGTCCGGGCGTGGGGAATGGCTTTTTTCAGATAACCGCGGGTGTAACTGAATGGCTTGAAGCGGCCGAACAGGCGCTTCAGCGGGGCGAAGTTGCCCAGGTCGAGCAGTTTCAGGCGCGGGCCCCAGGCACCGCCGGTGCGGATGCTCAGCGCGTGCCAGTGCTGGTTGCGTTCGAGCACTGCGATGTTGATCGCTTCGCCAAGCGCGTCGGCGCCTCGCCAGGTCGCCTGACGCACATCGCCGGTGTGGGAGAGCCTGAGCCAGTCCCGACTCTCGACGCCATGCATCAACCTTTTCAATTGCACGCTGGCGGTGTGCGCGGCGTCGAGCGCGGTTTCGCCGGCAAAGACCACGCCGCGTTTGACCAGACGAAAACCTTTGCGGGCGAGGGTGGGCAATCCGTCGAGCGGGTTGATCAGCGACACGGCCGCTCGGGCCACGGCTTTGGCGACTTTCAGCAGTTTGAGGGTGGTCGACCCGGTCTTGGCGATGATGCTCGCTGCCGACGCGCCAAGACCGACCAGCAGGCCGATGACCGACAGGCCATCCAGAATGCAGCCACCAATGCCTTCGGCGACACGGTCGGTGCGTCCGGAACGAATGTCTTCAATGCACTGTTTGAACGGCACGATGACGTTGATTGCCAGGTTCTCGACGATCTCTCTGGTGTCGCGCCATTCTTCCAGACCATTGCGCACATCCAGTGCGGCATACAACTCTTCGCGGCGGGCGACAGGATGATTGTCCAGCACGCACTGGGCGATCTCATCCAGTTGCGCAGAAAAGAACAGCGGAACCGCGCGCACATCAGTCTCCTCCAGTTGCAGCTGCCAGAGCTTCTCCACCACTACTTTGGAAGTCATGCCCTGGCGTGGTTCGCTGCCCTCGCGGTAGGCGGCGTAATCGAGGGGCCACTCGCCGGCTTTGTTCTTGTCCTGAAAATCATACTTGCTGCCGGTGTACGAAAGGGTCGGCCGTTGATGAATGAGGCCGGTGTCTTGCAGCTTGAGCGCCAGATCCGGACGCTCGTAGCAAACGCCGCGCAGCGTGAACAGTTCGTAAGCACGCAGCCGATCACCGTTGTCGCAGCAAAGAATGATCCCGTAACGCCCATTGGCCTCATCCCGCTGGATTTGCGTTTCTTGCTGCGGATTCAGTGGATTGACTTCCTTCCTGACGGTGTAGAAGGTCATTTGGCCGCTGGTCAAGGCCTGACGATCATGCTCTGGCATCTGCGTGATCGCCATTTTGATCAGGGACGATAGACCCTCGCGCACGTTCCGGTAGTAACGATCAAACGCCTGATCAAACAGTTGCGACGGCGATTGCAGTTCGGCCAGGCGGGTGAAGGCGTCGGCCGGGGGGTGGAAGTTGTCGCGGGTCTTGAATTTGTCCGAAAGTTGTCCGTCTTCAACCAGATCGCCGGAAAGGTACAGATCGAGAATCGACAGGCGTAAGCGCAACAGGCCGTTGATCGCGTATTGGTTGTTGTCAGTGGCGCTGGCGAGGAAATTCCAGAACTCGGTGAGAATCCCCGCCGGATGCGCAGCCTTCAACCCTTCCAGCCAGCTACGTTCGCCGAAGCTGTCCAGGTACTTTATTTCAAAGGCCTGTTGTTCGAGATAGGCGCCGGCGGGCATCACTTGCTCCAGCGCCCGCAAAGCGATTTTGCGCCGGTCCGGTGGCGCGGTGGACAAGCCGGTTTCAGACTGGGCCAGAGCCTCCATGTAACGGGAGAAATACGCGCTGGCCTTGATCACCGTGGTCTTGTCGTAGTCTTTGTCGCTGCGGTAAGGGATGACTCCGTTGAGTACCGCCCAGTCCACCACCGCCGGGATCGCCGCTGCTTCGTACAACTTGTCGAGTTCAGCGGAAACCGGGGTCAGCTCGGAAAACGCCTTGAGTTGTGCAAACGTCATTGCTCGCGAGCTGCCAGGTGCGGCGTGCTCGACCACGGCAGCGCTCTGGCGGGCGGTTACCCAGCCTGGCTTGTCCAGCGTGAGCCCGGGCGGGATCTGGTCGATCAGCAGCTCCGGCGCTGCACCTGCCATCAACAGATGCGCTGCCAGTGGCGCGTTGTGCGCTTCGCTCAGGCCCTGATCAACCAGATGCTGTTCGAACAGGACGCGTACTTCGGCCGCGCCGAGTGCGGCATTCGCCGGTTGATAGAAGTCATAGCCGGCGACAAGAGGCTGATCGGAACGCAATTGCATGTCGATGATCAGCGCAGCGATGACCAACTCGTTGAGCTGGCGTTCGCGCACGTCCGGGTTATTGGCTTCCAGATGCCAGCCGAGCCGTTGATGCAGGGTTTCACCCAGGGCGCGAGCGGTTTTTCGCCTCAGGAAGTTGTGCAGGAACTTGTCCGCGTTGTCGCGTATGTCCTGTGCCGGAATCAGGTTGAAGTTGGCGAACGCCAGTACCTGCAACAGGCTTGTCGCACCTTGGGTCAGCTCATGCACTGTCTGGGTTATGACTTTGCGGTCCGCTATCGATAGATGAAACGGTGACGACTCATCGGCGTGGAGCAATTCGTGGTAGTCGCCCAAGGAAGGCGGCTCAGGCAGTTCGAAGGCCAGCCATTCAATCAGTGCCCGGGTTTCGGCAATGTTCGTCGGCAAGTCATAACCGTTGAACTTCAACCATTGCACTATGCCAATCACTTGGCCGGAATAAACGACGCCGCCGATGGTTTTTGCCAAATCGGCGAGCATGTCGAGCTCTTCGGAAAACACCGAAACTTCAGCATTGTCCAGTGCAATGCTGAAACGATGGGATTCGAACTCTGAGTCATAAACAACGAGAACTCCGGCGTTGGCATCCACTGCTAGTTGAATATCAGCTGAAAAAGAATGGTTGCGTAACAGCTGCGCAAACTCCGGGGTTGCAATTAAATTTTTGAAGGCGTTGCGTGCTGGTTCACAGCGTTCGTCAAAACTGCTGCCGATGACCCGGGGGATGAAGCGATCTTGCACATTGAATACAGTGGCGACCGGCAGCGACGCGCTTGCCGAGTAACTGTCGGCCGAGACTTCAAACTCAGTTGCCTTAAGGGCTTCGGCAAGAGACTGAACAATAAGCGCGCGTTCCTGTTTATCGGGCGCGGAGCGATCGACGGCGGCAGGCACGTCGGAAGAAATGAACTGCATGGGTTCTATCCTGAATGAGTATCGAAAGTTCCCTGGCTGTATTTTCGTTATTTATTAACGCGGCCAAAGATTATTCAGGATAGAGCTGGCAGGTTAAGCAATGGCAGTGTTAGTTAGTTGCTGATTATTTTCGGATGTGACAAGTTGCATCTGCGACGGACATTTATCAGGTTTAGTTCAGAATGCCTTTGACTTTGTCGCGCAATTGATCGATGGAGAAGGGCTTGCCGATGACATGCATGCCATCGGGTACTTCGAGACTCTCGGCATAACCGCTGGCGAACAGGATGGGCAGAGCAGGGCGCAGTTTACGGGCTTCGCCTGCGAGTTCGCGACCATCCATGCCTGGAAGGCCAACGTCCGTCATCATCAGATCAATCTGCTGGCTCTGGTCCTGAAGAAAAGCCAAGGCCTGCTCGCTTCCATCCGCCTCCACAACCTTGTACTCCAACTCTTCCAGTACATCGACGATAAGCATACGTACGATGGAGTCGTCTTCGACGACGAGGATGGTGGGAGGGGTGGCAGACATGGCAGGACTCTCAGAAATTGAAATCGGGGGATACCGGGCAAGCGATTTTGCCGGACTCTTGCATGAGTAAGTGGCGCATAGCCACAAGTTCCCCACCTGATACAAAAAAGATCAATTGGGTGCGGTGCTGCAAGGATAACCGTTGGCGTCGTCCAATGCGCAGGTGTGCGTAGGAAATTGCCATCATTTGTGTGAGAAAAATGGATCCATGGCGGGGTTTTGGGGCAAACTCTCGGGTTTTCAACAGTTCGACAAGGCTGCCCCATGTCCTCTCCGTCTTCGGTTGATGAACAACGGTTTCGAAAATTACTGAGTCGCAACGTCAGCCTGCCGCTGGGCGTCGGCGTGCTCAGTGCGGTGTTTTTCGTCTCGCTGATCACTTATTTACTGTCGGTCATCCAGTGGGTCGAGCACACCGACCGGGTGATCAATAACGCCAATGAGGCGGTGAAACTCACTGTCGATCTCGAAACCGGCATGCGCGGCTATCTGCTCAGCGGTGACGAGCACTTTCTCGACCCGTACGAAGTTGCCAAGCCGCGTATCGAGGTCGCTCTCAATACGTTGCTGGAGCTGACCGCCGATAATCCGGTGCAGACCGATCGCTTGCGCCGTTTGCAAGCCTTGCAGGTGGAATGGGCCAACTACGCGCAATCGATGATCGATCTGCAGCGCAGCAGCGGTGATTATCGAGGCGCGGTCAAGGCCGGGCGGGGCAAGCGCCTGACAGATGAAATCCGCAAGCAATTCGAGGACGTCATCGAGACCGAGCAAGTGCTGCGCGCCACGCGCAACGAGGATGTGCGTCGCACCACCATCTGGAGCATCACTCTTTATCTGATCTTCATCGTCGGGATCAGCGGTTTGCTGGCCTACATCGGCCGCCGTGATCTGCTCAACCTGTCGACCAATTACAGCGCCAACCTCGCCGCGCAGCTGGCCAGCGCTGAACGCCTGGAGAAGCAGGCGTGGCTGCGCAACGGCCAGACACAATTGGCCGAGCAGGTGTTGGGGCAACTGACGCTGAACCTGCTGGGGCGCAACATTCTGCAATTCTGTGCGCAATACCTTGGTACTGCCGTCGCCGCGCTTTATGTGCGCGAAGAACATGGCGGCCTCAAGCGCGTGGCGACTTATGGTTTCTCCCGCGAGCAGGAAGAGCTCAATCAAACGATCTACAGCGGCGAAGGCATCGTCGGCCAAGTGGCAGAACAGGCACGCCTGATCCGTCTCGACGCGGTCCCGGGCGACTATTTCAAAGTCAGCTCCGGGCTCGGTGCAGGTCTGCCGCACAGTGTGCTGGTGGTGCCGACCAGCGATGACGATCGGGTCAATGGCGTGATCGAGCTGGGTTTCCTGCGTCCGCTGTCCGAGCGCGACATCGAACTGCTGGAATTGATTGCCGGCAACATCGGCACCTCGATCGAAGCGGCGCGTTACCGTCAGCGCTTGCAGGAAGTGCTCGCCGAAACCCAGCAGCTCAATGAAGAGCTGCAAGTGCAGCAGGAAGAGCTGAAGACCGCCAACGAAGAGCTGGAAGAACAGTCGCGGATTCTCAAGGAATCCCAGGCGCATCTGGAAACCCAGCAGGTTGAGCTGGAGCAGACCAACGAGCAGCTCGCCGAGCAGCGCGATGCGATGGACAAGAAAAACACCGAGCTGAATCAGGCGCAGATCCAGCTTGAAGAGCGTGCCGAAGAGCTGCAACGCTCGAGCAAGTACAAGTCCGAATTCCTCGCCAACATGTCCCACGAACTGCGCACGCCGCTCAACAGTTCGCTGATTCTGGCCAAACTGCTGGCGGAAAACCCGCAGCAGAATCTGTCGGCGGAACAGGTCAAGTTCGCCGAATCGATCTATTCGGCCGGCAACGATCTGCTCAACCTGATCAACGACATTCTCGACATTTCCAAGGTCGAGGCCGGCAAACTTGAAGTGATTGCCGAAAACACCCGCGTCGATCGTCTGGTCGACGGCTTGCGCTCGATGTTCGAACCGTTGGCGGCGGACAAGAAACTGGCCTTCAGCGTCGAGGTTCAGCCGGACGCACCGGGCTTACTGTTCACCGACCGTCAGCGTCTGGAGCAGGTCATCAAGAACCTGCTGTCCAACGCGATCAAGTTCACCGAGCACGGCGCGGTCAGCCTGACCATCACCGCGCAGCCGAATGATCACATCGCCTTCAGCGTCAAGGATTCCGGGATCGGTATCGCCGCGGATCAGCAGGAAAGTATTTTCGAAGCGTTCCGTCAGGCGGATGGCACCACCAATCGCAAGTACGGCGGCACCGGCCTCGGCCTGTCGATCTCGCGGGATCTGGCGACGTTGCTGGGCGGTTCGATCAGCGTCGACAGCGTACCGGGGCAGGGCAGCACGTTCACCCTGGTGTTGCCGCGCCAGTATCACGAATTCGGTGAAACGCCGGCCGCGCCGCTGACCTTCCACCCGGCACCTGTGACGCCTGCGCCAGTTGCTGTTGCGGCTCCGCTGGCATCGGCGATTCCGGCAGTCATCCCGCGCTTTGCCGACGATCGCGACAAGGCACCGTTCGCCACCCGCTGCATTCTGGTGGTGGAGGACGAACCGAACTTCGCCCGTATCCTCTATGACCTGGCCCATGAGTTGGGCTACATGTGTCTGGTCGCCCACGGCGCTGACGAGGGTTACGACCTGGCCCGCGAATTCGTGCCGGATGCGATCCTGCTCGACATGCGCCTGCCGGATCACTCCGGTCTGACCGTGCTGCAACGTCTGAAAGAACGCGCCGAAACCCGGCACATTCCGGTGCACGTGATTTCCGTGGAAGACCGCGTCGAAGCCGCTATGCACATGGGCGCCATCGGCTACGCAGTGAAGCCGACCACCCGCGAAGAGCTCAAGGATGTGTTCGCCCGTCTCGAGGCCAAGCTGACGCAGAAGGTCAAACGCGTGCTGCTGGTCGAAGACGACGATCTGCAACGCGAAAGCATCGCGCGGCTGATTGGCGACGAAGACATCGAAATCACTGCCGTCGGCCTGGCCCAGGACGCCCTGGAATTGCTGCGCACGACCATCTACGACTGCATGGTCATCGATCTCAAGCTGCCGGACATGCTCGGCAACGATCTGCTCAAGCGCATGTCCACCGAGGACATCTGCTCGTTCCCGCCGGTCATCGTTTACACCGGACGCAATCTGACCCGCGATGAAGAGGCCGAACTGCGCAAGTATTCGCGCTCGATCATCATCAAGGGCGCACGCTCCCCGGAGCGGTTGCTCGATGAGGTCACACTCTTTCTGCACAAAGTCGAATCGCAGCTGTCCCATGAACGGCAGAAGATGCTCAAGACCGCGCGCAGCCGCGACAAGGTCTTTGAAGGTCGCAAAGTGCTGCTGGTAGACGACGATGTGCGCAACATCTTCGCCCTGACCAGCGCGCTGGAACACAAAGGCGCAGTCGTGGTGATCGGCCGGAATGGCCGCGAAGCGATTGAGAAACTTCATGAAGTCGAGGACATCGACCTGGTGCTGATGGACGTGATGATGCCGGAAATGGATGGCTTCGAAGCCACCAAGGAAATCCGCAAGGATCCGCGCTGGCGCAAGCTGCCGATCATCGCGGTGACGGCCAAGGCCATGAAGGACGATCAGGAGCGCTGCCTGCAAGCGGGCGCCAACGACTACCTGGCCAAGCCCATCGACCTTGATCGTCTGTTCTCGCTGATACGTGTGTGGTTACCGAAAATGGAACGCATCTAGTGGAACGCAGCAGTTCAGCCGAGCGCAACAGCGAAATCGAATTACGCTTGTTGATCGAGGCGATTTACCTGAAATACAGCTACGACTTTCGCGACTACTCCGGCGCTTCGATCAAGCGCCGGGTGCAGCACGCGCTGAGTCAGTTCGAGTGCGCGACCATCTCGGCCCTGCAAGAAAAAGTCCTGCACGACCCGACCGCGTTCATGCAGCTGCTGCAACTGCTGACGATCCCGGTCAGCGAGATGTTCCGCGATCCGTCGCACTTCCTGGCGATCCGCAACGAAGTGGTGCCGCTGCTGCGTACCTATCCGTCGCTGAAAATCTGGATTGCCGGCTGCAGCACGGGCGAGGAGGTCTATTCGATGGCGATTCTGCTGCGCGAGGAAGGCCTGCTCGACCGCACGATCATCTACGCCACCGACATCAACCCGCGCTCGCTGGAGAAGGCCAAGCAAGGGATTTTCTCCATGGAAAACGTCCGCGCCTACACTGCCAACTATCAGCAGGCCGGCGGTCAGCGTTCGTTTGCCGATTACTACACGGCAGCCTACGGCTACGCGATTTTCGACAAGAGCCTGTGCGAGAACGTGACATTCGCCGACCACAGCCTGGCCACCGACAGCGTGTTCTCCGAAACCCAGTTGATTTCCTGCCGCAACGTGCTGATCTATTTCAACAAGAAGTTGCAGGACCGGGCGTTCGGGCTGTTCCATGAATCGTTGTCGCATCGCGGCTTTCTGGTGCTGGGCAGCAAGGAAACCCTGGATTTTTCCAACTATTCGAACCAGTTCGAGGCGTTGGTCAAACAAGAACGGATCTACCGCAAATCATGAACGACACCCCGAGCCTGCCTCGCATCGAGGCCGTCGTGATCGGCGCCTCCGCAGGCGGTGTCGAGGCGTTGCTGACCCTGCTCGGGCCATTGCGCAAAGGCTATGTGCTGCCGATCATCATCGTTCTGCATCTGCCGGAAGAGCGCCGCAGTCATCTGGCCGAAGTGTTCTCCCGCCGCGTGGCGATGCCGGTCAAGGAAGCTGAAGACAAGCAGGACATTGAAGCCGGCACGGTGTATTTCGCCACGCCCGGTTATCACTTGTCGGTCGAAGCGGATCGCAGCCTGTCGCTGAGCCTGGAGGATCGCGTGCATCATTCGCGGCCGTCTATTGATTACCTGTTTGAATCGGCCGCTGACGTTTACGGCGAGACACTCGCCGCCGTGCTGCTGACCGGCGCCAATCACGATGGCGCGCGCGGGTTGGCCTGCGTCAAGCGCTGCGGCGGCCTGACCATTGTTCAAGACCCCGATGATGCACAAGTCGCCACCATGCCCCAGGCTGCACTGAACGTTCTGCAGCCGGATCATGTCCTACCCATTCACGGCATCGGCCGTCTGCTAGTCGAGCTGGAACGAATCGCATGCTGAGTAATATCCAAGCCAAACTGTTGATCGTTGACGATCTGCCAGAAAACCTGCTGGCGCTGGAAGCGCTGATCAAGCGCGAGGATCGCACGGTCTACAAGGCTCTGTCGGCGGACGAGGCACTGTCGCTGTTGCTGCAACACGAATTCGCCATGGCCATTCTCGACGTGCAGATGCCCGGCATGAACGGCTTCGAATTGGCCGAGTTGATGCGCGGCACCGAGAAGACCAAGAACATTCCGATCATTTTCGTCAGCGCCGCTGGCCGTGAACTCAACTACGCGTTCAAGGGCTACGAAAGCGGTGCGGTGGACTTCCTGCACAAGCCGTTGGACATTCATGCGGTGAAGAGCAAGGTCAACGTTTTCGTTGATCTGTATCGCCAGAGCAAGGCCATGAAACAGCAGGTCGAGGCGCTCGAGCAGGCCCGACGCGAGCAGGAAGCGCTGCTGCAACAGCTGCAAAGCACGCAGCTTGAGCTGGAACAGGCGGTGCGCATGCGCGATGACTTCATGTCCATCGTCGCCCACGAGGTGCGTACACCGCTCAATGGCCTGATTCTTGAAACCCAGCTGCGCAAGATGCACCTGTCCCGGGACAACGCCGCGGCGTTCACCCTCGACAAGATGCAGGCAATGGTCGACCGCGATGAGCGGCAGATCAAAAGCCTGATTCGCCTGATTGAAGACATGCTCGATGTCTCGCGAATCCGCACCGGCAAACTGTCGATCCGCCCGAGTCGTTTCGATCTGGTGCAACTGGTCAGCAATCTGCTGCAGAACTTTGCTCCGCAAATGGAAGCGGCAGAGACCAGTGTGTCCTTTGAAGCGCCCGTGCCGGTCGAAGGTTGCTGGGACGAGTTCCGCATCGAGCAAGTGGTGTCCAATCTGCTGACCAACGCTTTGCGTTATGGTGGTCGCAGCCCGATTCAGGTGCGCGTCTATCGCGAAGGCGAGGAGGCGCGGGTCGAAGTTCAGGACCACGGCATCGGCATCAGCGCCGAGAACCAGAAGCGTATTTTTCAGCAGTTCGAACGGGTGTCCGCCAAGACGGTGGTGGCCGGGCTCGGGCTGGGTCTGTTCATTTCCGAGCAGATCGTCGCCGCCCATGGCGGCTCCATCGTCGTCGAGAGTGAAATCAACGAAGGCGCCCTGTTTCGCGTTTGTCTGCCGATCCAGGAAAACGGCATATCCGACGCAACCTCTGAGTGACCACACGGTCGTATCAGCAGCTATTGACCGAACAAAGGCTTCCCATGAGCGTAGATGCGCAAGATGTAGTACTCGTCGTCGAAGACGAACCGGTTATCTTGATGGTCCTGACGGATTACCTGTCAGGGCAGGGCTATCGCGTGTTGCAAGCGGAAAATGGCGAGCAGGCTTTCGAGATCCTCGCCAGCAAACCTCACCTGGACATGCTGATTACCGATTTCCGCCTGCCGGGCGGGATCTCCGGCGTGCAGATCGCCGAGCCGGCAGTGAAGCTGCGACCGGACCTGAAAGTGATTTTCATCAGCGGCTACCCGCAGGAAATCCGTGAAACCGGAAGCCCGATCACCAGCAAGGCACCGATCCTGGAAAAACCGTTCGATCTGGATGTATTGCAGGAAAAGATTCAGGAATTGCTGGCCTGATTCTCATGCAGGAGCTGCTGAGCCTTCGGCAGCTCCTGATTCAGCTATTGATCATTTCGCGCACCTTGGCGGTGAGCAGATCAAAGGTGAAAGGCTTGGTGATCATCTGCATTCCCGAGTCGAGGAAGCCACCGCGCACCGCCGCGTGCTCGGCATAACCGGTGATGAACAACACTTTCAGACCTGGTCGGTATTGCCGACCAACCTCCGCCAGTTGACGACCGTTCATCCCCGGCAGGCCTACGTCGCTGATCAGCAGGTCGATGCGTTGCGTCGAATTGAGAATCGGCATGGCGCCGTCGGCATCACCGGCCTCGACGAACGCATAACCCAACTCACTGAGCACGGCGCTGACCAATACGCGCACCGCAGGGTCGTCTTCAACGATGAGTACGGTTTCGCCATCCATTGCATACGGAGCCTGCTGCGAATCCGAGACGGGAATTTCCACTTCCTCACCACGGAAACGCGGCAGATAGAGTTTTACCGTGGTGCCTTCATCGATTTCACTGTCGATCGACACATGCCCGCGTGATTGCTTGCTGAAGCCATAGATCATCGACAGTCCGAGGCCGGTGCCTTGGCCGATCGGCTTGGTAGTAAAGAACGGATCGAACGCGCGGCTGACCACACTCTGCGGCATGCCGCTACCGTTGTCAGTAACGCTGAGCATCACGTAATCGCCCGGCTCCAGATTGCTGTAAGCGGCGGTAAAGTCGCGATGCAGCACCTGGTTGCTGGTTTCCACCACCAGTTTGCCGCCCTCGGGCATCGCATCGCGGGCGTTAATGACCAGGTTGAGCAGGGCGCTTTCCAGTTGATTGGGATCGGCCTCGGCAACCCAGAGGTTGTCGTCCAGGCGCATTTCCAGATGAATGCTCTCATTGAGGCTGCGTTGCAGCAGCTCGCGCATCGACAGCACCAGCGTGTTCATCTGCACGGCTTTCGGGTCGAGGGATTGCCGACGCGAGAACGCCAACAAGCGGTGAGTCAGGCCGGCGGCGCGGTTCGCTGACGTCACACCAAGATCGATCAGGCTGTCGAGGTCTTCGGTGCGGCCCCGGGCCAGACGTCGGCGCAGCAGTTCCAGGCTACCGATGATGCCGGTGAGCATGTTGTTGAAGTCGTGAGCGATGCCGCCAGTGAGTTGGCCGACCGCTTCCATTTTCTGCGATTGGCGCAGCGCTTCTTCGTTGTGGCGAAGTTGTGCGGTGCGCTCTTCAACCTGTTGTTCGAGGGTTTCCAGAGTCGATTGCAGGCGTCGTTCGCTTTCACTCAGGTCGATCAGCCGATCGCGTGCTTCATATTGTCGTCGCCGCCCACGCAGGGCGGCGGAGACCAGACTGACCAGCGTCGCGGGATGGAAGGGGCGCTCGAGAAACGTCACGTTGCCCAGCAGGGTGCTGAGGCGCGACGGCGGCCCTTGTTCATCGCCGCCATGATGAGTCAGCAGGACAATTGGCATGTCCGACCACGCGGGCTGCTGGTCAAGGTAGGCGATTAGCCCTTCCAGTTCAGGTCCGCGCAGCGCTTCAGCAGCAATCACCAGCAGTCCGGCACCGACCTCCAGCTCGGTGCATAGAGCGCCGAGATTCGGCGCCACCATGCCGCCGTAGCCGGCTTCGTTGAGGATCATCAAAGCGATCTGGCTGTCGCGACCCATAGGCGCCAGCACCAGCACTCGCTCGGCCAACGGCGTGTTGACCGTCACAAGCTTTCATCCTCAAGCAACGGATTGCTCGCTCCCATGTAGGTCGGCACGCCACGCAGCACGCCCTGGAAGGATTCCAGCGGTTGGCCGATGGTCATGCCACGCGAGGAGATCCGGTATTCACGGATGGTCGACTCGTGGTTGCCGGTACGTTTCTTGATAATCGAGATCGCCCGGCGGACTTTGCCGAGGGCTTCGAAGTAGCGCAACAGAATCACCGTGTCGGCCAGGTAAGTGATGTCGACCGGTGCCTGCATATCGCCCACCAGACCGTGCTGGGCGACCGTCATGAAAGTCGCCGCGCCTTTGCGGTTCAGGTACAGCAGCAGCTCGTGCATGTGCAGCACCAGCGCGTTTTCTTCCGGCATCGCCGCTTGATAGCCGTTGATGCTGTCGATCACCACGGTTTTGATACCCAGCTCATCGACGCAACGCCGCACGCGATGGGACAACTCACCGGGAGACAATTCGGCGGCGTCTACTTGTTCGATCAGCAGATTACCGGTGGCCTGTAAGACTTTGAGGTCGATACCGAGATGACGCATACGTTCGAACAGCAGACCCAGCTCTTCATCGAAAATGAACAGCGCGGCTTTTTCGCCTCGGGCCACCGCTGCGGCGGCGAAGATCATTGAGATCAGCGATTTACCGGTACCGGCCGGGCCGAGAATCAGCGTGCTGGAGCCGGTCTCGATGCCGCCGCCGAGCAGGGCGTCCATTTGCGGTATGCCGCTGGACAGCTGCAGACGTGGGTAGTCGCCGCGATGTTCCGCCGCTACCAAGCGTGGAAAAACATGGACGCCGTCGCCCATGATGGTGAAGTCGTGGAAACCGCCACGGTATTTCTGACCGCGATACTTGACCACTCGAACGCGCCGACGCTCAGCGCCGTAGCTCGGTGTCAGCTCTTCAAGACGAATCACGCCGTGGGCGACACTGTGCACGGTCTTGTCGAGGGACTCGGTAGTCAGGTCGTCGAGCAGCAGGACGGTGGCGTCGTAGCGCACGAAGTAATGCTTGATCGCCAGAATCTGCCGACGATAGCGCAACGAGCTCTGCGCCAGCAGACGGATCTCCGAAAGACTGTCGAGCACTACGCGGGTCGGTTTGAAGCGTTCGACCACTTCGAAAATCTGCCTGGTCGCCTCGCCCAGTTCAAGGTCCGAGGAATACAGCAGACTTTGCTGGTGTTCGGCATTGAGCAGGCTTTCCGGCGGTGTCAGCTCGAAGATCTTGATGTTTTCGTTCAGCTCCCAACCGTGGGAGAGCGCACCTTGACGCAGTTCTTTCTCGGTTTCCGAGAGAGTGATGTACAGGCAGCGTTCCCCGGCCAGCGCACCGGCGCGCAGGAAATGCAACGCCACCGTGGTTTTGCCGGTCCCGGGTTCCCCCTCGAGCAAAAACACATGGCCGCGAGACAAGCCACCGGCAAGGATGTCATCCAGACCTACAATGCCGACGGCGGCCTTTGCACTGATCAACTCGTTTGATGTAGTCAAAAAACGCCCTCTTATGACTAGGGTAATCCGGCGGCTGGCTAGAGTGAGCCGCCTGAGTAACTTGACCTCACGGCGTGTTCACGGTTCCGCTTTTTCTTTTGACGGGCGGCCAATTGATCCCGCCTTGAATGGATTAAAGACCTTGCTGCAAGGCCGGGTCGTCCGGATTCAGTTGCTCCAGTTGCGCCAACAGGATCTGCACATTCTGCAGTTGGCCGCTTTCCTTCCAGTAGTTGATCAGCAACACCCGTGCCTTGCGGTCGGCGGGGTGGCGCTGGACGATTTCCTGTAGCTGTTTTTGCGCCGCTTCCAGTTCTTCCGCGCTGTGCAGCGTAGTGGCGAGGTCGTAGCGATAATCCTTGTTGTCCGGCTCCAGCTCGACGGCTTTGGACAGGCCGAGCAGGGCGTATTCGCGCTGGCCGTGGTGCAGCAGCCACAGGCCGAGGGCATGTTGCAGATAGGCCGAATCGGGCTGCGCCTTGAGCTGGCGGGCAAGCAACTGGCGAGCGGCATCGCTCTGGCCCTGGCGGTCGAGCACATCGATCTGCATGACCAGCGCCGCCAGGTTGCCCGGTTCCAGACGCAAGGTATTGTCCAACGCCTGTTGGGCCTTTTTGTATTCGGCGTTATGGATATAAAGACTGGCCAGTTGCGCATAGTTGGCGGCGCTTTCCGGCTGGCTTTCCAGTGTCTGCTGCCAGCCATCAATAGCCTGCTGCAGCGGTGCGAAGTACAAACCCAATTCATCCGGGCTCAGGCCGAGCAGGGCATTGATCGCGGCAAAACGGACAGTTTGTTCTTCATCATCGAGCAACGGTCCGAGCAGCAGACTGCGTTGCCCGCCGGGCACCAGACCGACGATGCTTTTGATCGCGGCGACGCGCACTTGCGGCGCTTCGTGATGCAGGTCGATGTCAGCCAGTTTCAAGGCCTGCGGGCTGGGGTAGTTGGGCAGCTCGCCGTGCAGCCAGACCCGGCGTTTGACCGAGATGTCCGGGCGGCCCAATTGCTGGTACAACTGGCGCGCCGCTCCTGGTTCACCGGTGCGCGCGGCGTTCAGCGCTTCGCTGTAGCCATGTTTGATAGCATCGGGAATGGTCGGTGTGTTGCTGCGCCATGACAGCCAGACGACGCCGAGGATCAGTACGAGGCCTAAGCCGATCAGCAGGTTGCGGCGGGACTGAGTCATGCGGGTTTCCGAAAGCTTCGAACTTGAGCAGAGCGGCAAGCTTCGTTCAGCTTGGCGCGTGAGTCAAACCGTTGCCAGCGAATCGTCCTACAACACGTGTCGACTGTGAAATCCGTCAGGCTTTTGCTGCAATGTCTACGCTTGCAGAAGTCGTTTTAAAGAGAGAGCCCATGTCTGCGCTGTACACCTATTTCAAAGCTTTGATCCATCCCGGTCAGGCTGTTCTGCTGTTTGCCCTGCGGACTATCGCCGCCGGGCTGTTGACGCTTTATCTGGCGTTCATTTTCGATCTCGAACAACCGAAGTGGTCGATCATGGCTGTGGTGATTGTCAGTCAGCCATTGGCAGGGATGGCCCTGGCGCGCAGTTTCGGCCAGGTGATCGGCACCACCGTGGGTGCCGCGGTGGCGGTGCTGATCATGGCGATTTTCCCTCAGGCGCCGCTGCCGTTCATCACGACATTGGCGTTGTGGCTGGCGCTGTGCACAGCGGGCGGCACCTTGCTGCGCTACACCAGTTCTCAGGCGTTCGTGCTCAGTGGCTACACCGCAGTGGTGGTGGCCTTGCTGGCGATTCCGGATCAGGAAGGGACGTTTTTGCTAGCGGTCACCCGCGTCACCGAAACCCTGCTGGCCGTTGCCTGCGTGTGCGTGGTGAGCCTGCTCACCGCCCGGCCTGAAGCAGTGGCCAAAGGTTATTTCGCCAAAATCGATCAGGTGATCAAACTGGCCGCCAGCCACGCCGCCGAAGTGCTTCGCACGGAAGAAAGCGAGGCCGATTTCCAGCGTCGGCAGATGCAACTGCTCGGCGAGATCAGCGCACTGGAGGGGTTGCGGCGCCATTTGTATTTCGATGCCCCACGTTTGCGCGATGCCGACAATCTGGTGTTGCTGCTGGGCAATCAACTGATGCTGCTGACGTCGCGACTGACCGCGCTACGGCATCAGCGCGAATTGCTCATCGAACGCTGGGAGGGCGATCTGCCGCTGGAGGTGCAGCAGCTGCGGGCCGAGGAACTGGCGTTGCTTGAGCAACTGGCGCAACAGGGCCGCGCGCTGTCTGGCGCCGATCGGCAACGTTTCGTGACCTTGCAGCAACAGTTCGAAGCGTTGGCGTACAAGGCCGAGCAGCAGACCGAGAACATGAGCGCGACCCTGCGTTCACTGGCCTGGGCGCTACGTTGGGAGCAGGCGCGCCTGTTGCAGCAACTGGAGCAGATTCTCGAACTGAGCGACGCCATTCAGGAAGGGCGCCCGGCCAGTTGCCTCTATCGCGGGCAGAGCAGTCCGTTGCATCTGGATTTCACCTTGGCCTCGATGAACGCCATTCGCGCCTTTACCGCGCTGTTGGTCAGCGGGTTGATCTGGATCGAAACGGCGTGGGATGGCGCGCGCGGCGGAATGATTCTGGTGGGAATTCTCTGCTCGCTGATGGCGACTTTTCCGCGTCCGCTGATGGCTGCGCAAAGCTATGCGCGAGGCTTGGGTCTGGCGCTGGTGGTGTCGGCGTTCTATCAATTCATGCTGGTGCCCGCGATCAGTGATTTCGAGCTGCTGGCCTTGCTGCTGGCGCCGCTGCTGTATGCCATTGCCGTGGGAATTTCCAGTCCGGCCACCGCCGGTATCGGCATGGGCCTTGGGCTGTCGAGTTTTCTCATGCTCGGACCGCAAAACACCGGCACTGGCCAGAATACGGCGATCCAATGGTTCGAATTCGCCGGCGCCTACGTCAGTGCAGCGATGCTGGCCCTGATCGTTTATGCGCTGATCTTCCCGTTCCGCCCGGCCTTGCGCATCCGGCGCCTGTACGGCGAAGCGCGGGAGCAGGTGTACCAACTGAGCAAAATGCCGGCCACCGATGAACAACAATTCGCTTTCGAGAGTCGGATGACCGATCGCCTGACCAGCATGCTCGGCCTGCTGCCAGCGGCAAACGATCGCGCCATGCAACGCTTGTATGAGATCAGCCTGGCTTGCGTAGCCCTGGGCGTGGCCATGCATCAACTGAGGCAGCAGGCGCAGAACAACGCGTTACTCACCGATGCGTTCGGCCAACGCCTGGCGTCGGCGTTGCGCAAGACTGGTCGTTTGGTTGCCGGTCGCGACGATGTCCAGCTTGCGGCGCTGCTGGCCACGTTGCACCAACTCGGAGATGAGCTGGACGAGTTGCACGCCGCCAGTCATGAACATTTATGGTCGGTTTTTCGCATGCGTGTGGCGCTGCTGATTGTGGTGTCGTTCCTCGAGCGCCACGGCGAACATTTGCAACCTCAAGCACTGGAAGGAGAACCGCAACTTGCCCATTGATTTCGAAATTGGCGGGGTTTATCTGCCGCCGATTGCCCAGGCTCTGTTACTGGCGATCCCGATTTTCATGTTGCTGGACTGGTGCTTGCGCCGCCTGGGCGTACTGCGCCTGGTGTGGCATGAAGCGCTGTTCGAAGGCGCGCTGTACGCCTGTGTCTGCGCCACGCTGATTCTATTGATGGGAGCCTGATGTCTTGAAAGCGCTAGTTGCACGAATGATGACCGTGGCAGTGGTGATCCTGGCCATCGTCCTCGGCTGGTTCGCCTGGGAGTATTACACCCGTGCGCCTTGGACGCGGGATGCTCGGGTGCGGGCGGATGTGGTGACGCTGTCGGCGGACGTTTCGGGGCGAATCGTCAAACTGGCGGTGCAGGACAACCAGCATGTCGACAAGGGCCAGTTGTTGCTGGAGATCGATCCGGCGCGCTATCAACTGGCGGTCGAACATGCCCGGCGCTCGGTGGAGGTGTCCAAGGCCTCGCTGGGGCAATCGCAAGCGGCAATCGTCGCCAGTGAAGCGTTGCTCAAACAACGGCAGAGCGAGGAGCGCCGGCGCCGCACGCTGAAGCAGGGCTTCGCCATTTCCGGTGAGGAATGGGAGAAGGCCAGTACCGACGTGGCGGTTGCCCAAGCGGATCTGCTGCGCAATCAGGCCAACCTCGGCTTGGCCGAAGCCAACGTGCAACTGGCAATTGCCGCGCTGACCCAAGCCGAACTGGACTTGCAGCGCACCCGCGTCGAATCGCCGGTCAGCGGTTATGTCACCAACCTGCTTACCCGCCAAGGTGATTACGCACAGGCGGGCGGGGCACTGCTGGCGCTGGTCGACAGCGATTCGTTCTACGTCAGCGGCTATTTCGAAGAAACCAAGCTGCCGCGAATCGCGGAGGGCGACCGGGTACGCATTCAATTGATGAGTGGTGAGCGCTTCGGCGGCACAGTGGAAAGCATCGCCTTCGCCATTGCCGACCGCGAAAACGCGCCGGGCAGTCGTCTGCTGGCGAACATCAACCCGAGTTACACCTGGGTGAAACTGGCGCAACGGGTGCCGGTGCGTATCGGCATCGATGGCGACTTTGCCGGCAAGCTTCGCCTGCGCGCCGGTACAACCGCCACCGTCACCGTCCTGGAGGAGCACCGCTGATCCCCCTGTGGGAGCGAGCCTGCTCGCGAAGGCGGATTATCAGCCACCGCTGATATGTCTGACCTGACGCTTTCGCGAGCAGGCTCGCTCCCACAAGAAACCCAGTGCTGCAGAAAGGCATAAAAAAACCCCGCGACCGAATGATACGCGGGGCAAAAAATTTGGTTGGTTGCGGCCAACCAAAGGAGCTCTTTAACAACCTTTACTTGCTGGCCACCGTCTCCGGTTGCCAGCCACCGCCGAGGGCCTTGTAGATCGCGACGATGCCGCGATACAGCTCGACTTCGGCCTGTGCCTGACTGTCTTCGGCGTTCAGGCGCTCACGCTGGGCGTCGAGCAGGACGAGGAAATCGGTGGTGCCTTCGCGATAACGGATTTCCGCCAGATCAGCGGCCTTGCGACTCGATTCGCTCTGACGGATCAGCGAAATCAAACGTTGCTGACGCTTGCCGTAATCGCTGAAGGCGTTTTCCGATTCTTCCAGAGCCAGCAGCACCTGTTGCTCGTAGTTGGCCAGCGCGCCTTCGGCGTCAGCATCGGCACCGCGCAAACGGGCGCGGACGCTACCCAGGTCAAATGCCGCCCAGGTGATGCTCGGGCCGAGCGCCCAGGCGTTGGCTGCCGAGGAACCGATCTGCGAGCCACGTCCGGCGGTCCAGCCGAGGAAGCCGCTGAGGCTGACCCGTGGGAACAGGTCGGCCTTGGCCACGCCGATTCGCGCAGTGGCCGAGGCCAATTGCCGTTCGGCGCTGAGGATGTCCGGACGACGTTGCAGCAGTTCACCCGGATCACCGATCGGCAACGCCTTGGCGATGGCCGGAAGATCTTTCGGGCTCAGGTCGACGGTCAGTTTGTCCGGGCGCTCACCGAGCAGGGTAGCGATACGGTTTTTCTGCCGAACCTGTTCCGCCTGCAACTGCGGCACGGTGGCTTCAACATTGGCCAGACGCGCATCGGCGCGCTCGACATCGAGCTGATCACCGACACCGGCGTCACGCAGGCTGATGGTGATCTTGCGCGACTCCTGCTGGTTGTTGAGGTTGGCCACGGCGATTTTTTCCCGCAGCTGGGCGCCGCGCAGTTGACCGTAGGCGTCTACCAGTTCGGCAATCATGGTGACTTGCAGCTGGTACAGATCGGCTTCGGCGGCCTGCTGGTCGGCATCGCTGGCTTCCAGATTGCGCTGGATGCGGCCGAACAGGTCGAGCTCCCAGGCCATGTCCAGACCGAGGTCATAGCGCTCGCTATTGACCCGGTCGGTGGTCTGGCCGGGAATCTGGCCCTTGCCCAAGTCGCTGCTGGCGCGGCTGGTGATGGTCGGCATCGCATCATTGCTGGCGTCGTCGCGGATCGCCCGAGCGGCTTTCCAGCGGGCGAACGCCACGCGCAGTTCACGGTTGCCTTGCAGCGACTGGCTCACCAACTGGTTGAGGGTCGGATCATCGAATTGCTGCCACCAGATGCCTTCGAATTTCGAACGGTCGAAGTTCTTTTGCCCTGCGGCGCCGTCGGTGGCGGTCGTGATGTTGGCCGCCTCCGTGGCTGGGGTCTTGTAGTCGGGGCCGACGGCGCAGGCGCTGAGGGCCAGCACCAGCAGACTCGGCAGGAAGACTTTCAGACTCATTGTTGCGCCTCCAGTGGCTTTTGAAGAGTGTGCGCCTTGGCTGCTTTGCGTTGTTCGCCGCGTTCGACAAAGTTACGGATCAGTACGTAGAACACTGGCGTCAGCAGCAGACCGAAGAAGGTCACCCCGAGCATCCCGGAGAACACCGCCACACCCATGGCGTGACGCATCTCGGCACCGGCACCGCTGGAGAACACCAGTGGCACCACACCCATGATGAACGCGAACGAGGTCATCAGGATCGGCCGCAGACGCAGGCGGCAGGCTTCCAGTACCGCAGCGAGCGGGTCGAGGCCTTCTTCCTGTTTGTCCTTGGCGAACTCGACGATCAGAATCGCGTTTTTACAGGCAAGTCCCACCAGTACGATCAAGCCGATCTGGGTGAAGATGTTGTTGTCACCGCCGGAGATGATCACACCGGTGATGGCCGACAGCAGGGTCATCGGTACGATCAGGATTACCGCCAGTGGCAGGCTCCAGCTTTCGTATTGTGCGGCGAGCACCAGGAACGCCAGCAGTACGCAGAGCGGGAACACGAACAGCGCGGTGTTGCCGGACAGAATCTGCTGGTAGGTCAGGTCGGTCCACTCGTAGGTCATGCCGTTCGGAAGTTCTTCCTTGAGCAGTTTCTCGATGGCTTTTTCCGCCTGGCCAGAGCTGTAGCCCGGGGCTGCGGCACCGTTGATTTCAGCGGTGATGAAGCCGTTGTAGTGCATCACCCGATCCGGCCCCGAGGTGTCGCTGACCTTGATGAAGGTCGCCAGCGGGATCATTTCGCCTTTGTTGTTGCGTACTTTCAGCTGACCAATCTGATCGGATTCAAGGCGGAACTGCTGTTCGGCCTGAACGTTGACCTGATAGGTGCGCCCGAAGCGGTTGAAGTCGTTGGCATACAGCGAGCCCAGATAGATCTGCAGGGTGTCGAAGATGTCGCTGACGGCCACGCCGTGGGTCTTGGCTTTTTCACGGTCGATGGCGGCATCGACCTGCGGCACGTTCACCGTGTAGCTGGTGAACAGGCCGGCCAGTTCCGGCACGTTGTGGCTCTTGTTGATGATGTTCATGGTTTCTTTGTACAGCTCGTCGTAGCCCAGGTTGCCCCGGTCTTCGATTTGCAGGCGGAAACCACCAATGGTGCCCAGACCTTGTACCGGCGGTGGCGGGAAGATCGCCATGTACGCTTCCTGAATGTTCGCGTACTGGCCGTTCAAGGCGCCGGCAATCGCGCCGGCGGACATGCTCGGGTCTTTACGCTCGTCGAACGGTTTCAGCGTCACGAAGACGATGCCGGCGTTCGGGCTGTTGGTGAAACCGTTGATCGACAGGCCCGGGAACGCTACGGCGCTTTCCACGCCCGGCTGTTTCAGCGCGAGGTCGGACATGCGCTTGATCACGTCTTCGGTGCGATCCAGGCTCGCGGCATCCGGCAATTGCGCGAAGGCCACCAGGTATTGCTTGTCCTGGCCGGGTACGAAACCGGTCGGCGTGCTGGAGAAACCGAAGAAGGTCAGCACCATCAGGCCTGCATACACGAGCAGGGCGATGCCGCTGCTACGGATGACCCGGCGCACGGTGCCGACGTAGCCATGGCTGGCGCGATCGAAGAAGCGGTTGAACGGACGGAACAGCCAGCCACCGAAGATTCTGTCGAGCACTTTCGAGAAACGGTCTTTCGGCGCGTCGTGGCTTTTCAGCAACACAGCAGCCAGCGCTGGCGACAGGGTCAGCGAGTTGAACGCCGAGATCACTGTAGAGATCGCGATAGTCAGTGCGAACTGTTTGTAGAACTGCCCGGTGAGGCCGGAAATGAATGCCGCCGGAATGAACACCGCACACAGCACCAGTGCGGTGGCCACGATCGGCCCGGTCACTTCACGCATGGCGCGCTTGGTCGCTTCGACCGGCGTCAGTCCGAGTTCGATGTTCCGTTCGACGTTTTCCACCACGACGATGGCGTCGTCCACCACAATACCGATGGCCAGCACCAAGCCGAACAGCGACAGGGCGTTGAGCGAAAAGCCGAACAGGTGCATGACCGCAAACGTACCGATCAACGATACCGGCACCGCCACCAACGGAATGATCGAGGCGCGCCAGGTCTGCAGGAACAGAATCACCACCAGCACCACGAGGATCAGCGCTTCGAACAGGGTGTGCACCACCGCCTCGATCGAGCCACGAACGAAGATCGTCGGGTCATACACGATGCTGTAGTCCATGCCCTGCGGGAAGCCTTTCTTCAGCTCTTCCATCTTGCCGCGCACTTCGTTGGAAATGTCGATGGCGTTGGAACCGGGACGCTGGAAGATCGGGATCGCCACCGCCGGCTGATTGTTCAGCAGCGAGCGCAAGGCGTATTGACTGGAACCCAGTTCAATGCGTGCAATGTCCTTCAGGCGAGTGATCTCACCGTCGTCGCCTGCGCGAATGACGATGTTCTCGAACTCTTCTTCGGAAACCAGACGGCCTTGGGTGTTGACCGACAGCTGGAAACTTTGCGCGGTCGGGGCAGGGGGCGCGCCCAGTTGACCGGCGGCGACCTGACGGTTCTGTTCGCGAATCGCGGTCACCACATCGGTGGCGGTCAGATTGCGTGAAGCGGTCTTGTTCGGGTCAAGCCAGACGCGCAACGAGTAGTCGCCCATACCGAACAACTGCACGTCACCGACACCACCGAGGCGAGCAAGCTCATCCTTGATATTGAGGATCGCGTAGTTGGACAGGTACAGCATGTCGTAGCGCTTGTCCGGTGAGGTCAAGTGCACAACCATGGTCAGGTCGGGCGATGCCTTGTCGACGGTGATACCGATGCGCGTTACTTCCTCGGGAAGCTTCGGCTCGGTTCGGGTTACCCGGTTCTGCACCTGCACCTGCGCGTTGTCCAGGTCAGTGCCCAGGGCGAAGGTGATGGTCAGGGTGATCTTGCCGTCAGCGGTCGATTGCGAGGACATGTACAGCATGTTCTCGACGCCGGTGATCGCCTGCTCCAGAGGAGCGGCCACGGTTTCACCGATGACTTTGGGGTTGGCGCCCGGGAAGTTGGCGCGCACGACCACGGTCGGTGGCACGACTTCCGGGTATTCGCTGATCGGCAACTGGAACAGCGAGATCGCGCCGGCGATCAGGATCAACAGCGACAGTACCGCTGCGAAGATCGGCCGGGAAATGAAGAATTGGGAAAAATTCATCGGAGTTGTCGTCCCTTAACCGCGTGGGGTCGTAGCAGCCAGCTTCGCAGCCGAACCCGATGCACCCTTGGCAGGGGCAACTTTGGGCAGGTTGCTGGCTTCCAGCGCTTGACGTTGTTGAGCGAGGGCGGCGAGGGTCTGCTCGCTGGCCATCGGAATCACCTCAGGGGTGACCGGTGAGCCAGGACGAACCCGTTGCAAGCCCTTGACGATGATGGTGTCGTCCTTGTTCAGACCGTTGCGGACGATGCGCAGGCCTTCAATCTTCGGACCGAGTTCGACGGCGCGGTAGGCGGTCTTGTTGTCGCCATCCATCACCAGCACGAACTTCTTGCCCAGGTCAGTGCCCACGGCTTCGTCATTGATCAGCATGGCGTTGTAGGTGCCGCTGCCGACCAGTTTCAGCCGTGCGTACAAGCCCGGGGTGTAGGTGCCGTCAGCGTTGTCGAAGACTGCGCGACCACGGATGGTGCCGGTTTTCGGATTGACCTGGTTGTCGACGAAGTTCATCTGGCCGAGGTGCGGGTTGCCGTCTTCGTTGGACAGGCCCATGTACACCGGCGTAGTGGCGCCACGCTGGCCGTTGCGGGCCAGTTGGGTGTATTTGAGGAACACGCGTTCGTCGGCGTCGAAGTAGGCGTAGACCTTGTCGGTGGAGACGACGCTGGTCAGTGCGGTGGTGTCGGCGGTCACCAGGTTGCCGGCAGTGATTTCGGCGCGGCTGACGCGGCCGCTGATCGGTGCGGTCACACGGGTGAAGCTCAGATTCAGTTTGGCCAGGTCCAGTTGTGCCTGCAGGGCACCGACGGCGGCGCGGGCCTCTTGGGCAGCGCTGGTGCGCGAGTCGGCCAGTTCAGCGGAAATGGCGTTGCTGGTACGCAGACGTTCACCGCGAGCGGCTTCGTTTTCGCTGCGAGTGGCGGTGGCGCGGGCTTGAGCAACCAGCGCTTCGAGGCGGCGTACCTCGGCCTGGAACGGACGCGGGTCGATCTGGAACAGCAGGTCACCTTTCTTGACCAGCGCGCCTTCGGTGAACGCGACCTGATCAATCTGGCCCGATACCCGTGGCCGGATTTCAACGGTTTCCGGCGCTTCGAGGCGCCCGGTAAATTCGTCCCACTCGTTGACCGGTTGTTCCAGCACCTTGGCCACACTGACTTTGGCAGCGGGCGGGGCGCCGGCAGTCTCCGGAGTTTTGCCGCAGGCGCTCATCACCAGTACGGCCAGCATGGCCAACGGGAAGCGCAAATGTTTGAGTGATTGTTCCATGGATGCAATCCGCCGAAGTATTGAAGATGGGCGGATGATGCTCGGCGCGGGTGTGATGGCACGAATCGAATGAAGCAAAGGTAACTATCATTCGGAATGATATAAGAGCCTAGGCAGCCCTCTAGCATGCACCTTTCGTTAGGGGGCTAACAATCGGCCTGAAAGCAATTCTGTGTTGCTTGATCTGCAATGATTGCGACCGACGCTGCGCGCGGAGGATTATCCGGCGATTAAATACCTCGCTGTTACCAGCACCTCGCCCACTTGCCGGAGCAATACGCCAATATCGCGGAACGGGCAACCAAGGGAGTTTCGCTCTAACATGAGCGTAACCTCATGCTCTGACATTTACCGTCCCCGGATCATATTTATGCGCGACCTGCCCCCGACCGCGACCCTGCGGGCTTTCGAAGTGGCCACCCGGCACCCGACGTTCACCGCTGCCGCTCAAGAACTGCACGTGACCCAGAGCGCCGTCAGTCACCAGCTCCGGCACCTCGAAGAACTTTGGGGCTTGCAATTGTTCGAGCGCGGCAAGGCGTTACGCCTTACAACAGCGGGGGCGACGCTGGCGCCGATCGTGCGCGAATTTTTCATCAGCCTTGAAGCAACGCTGGAGGATCTGCGCGAGCAAAAGGACAGGGTTCGCCTGACTGTCAGCACCACCTATTCGTTCGCGTTGAAGTGGCTGCTGCCACGCTTGCCGAACCTGTCGCGCCTGCACCCGGAGCTGTTGGTGTCGCTGGATACCACGGACAAGATCATCCACTTCGCCAATGGCGAAGCCGATGTCGCAATCCGCTTGGGCAAGGGCAATTACCCCGGCCTGTATTCAGAGTTCCTGTTCGGCGAACAGGTGTTTCCCGTGGCCAGCCCCGAACTGCTGCAGCGCGTCGGCAGGCCGGGCAGTCCCGCGGAGTTGCTGCAGATGCCGTTACTCATTCGCGACGGCGCCGAGTTGGCGCCGAAATGGGAGGTGTGGTTTCAGTCCGTCGGGCTGGAGTTTTTACCGCTGCGCGAAGGCGTCAGGTTTGGTGATACCAACATGACGGTGGAAGCTGCGTTGCTCGGCCAGGGCGTTGCATTGGTGCGCAGCGGCCATGTCGAAAACGAAATCGCCGATGGCCGTCTGGTGAGGCTGTTCGATGTGCCGTTCACTTCGCCGCTTGCTTATTATTTCGTCTGTCCCAAAGGCATCGAAGCCCAGCCGCACATCCTCAGATTTCGTCAATGGTTGCTCAGTGAAGCGCTGAAGGTGCAGAGCGCACAGCGCTGAAATATGAGCAATTGCTCACGGTGTAATGAGGAGACTTCACTGTAAGGCCGATGCCAGGGATGCTTAGAATGCTGCATGCCAATCCATCTCGTACTCCTCGTTCTGTTCGCCGCGCTCCTGCACGCCAGCTGGAACGCGCTACTGCGCGGTGGCGCCGATCGGCTCTGGTCGATGACGATGATGTGCGTGGCCATCGCCCTCGTCTGCGCCTTCGCCGCCGTTTTCATGGTCCCGCCTGCACCTGAGAGCTGGGGGTATGCGCTGCTCTCGGCACTGCTGCATGTCGGCTACAACCTGTTTCTGGTGCGCAGCTATCGGGTCGGCGATCTAGGGCAGATCTATCCGATTTCCCGTGGGTCGTCGCCAGCGCTGATCACCCTCGGCGCCGCGCTGTTTGCCGGCGAAACCATAACCCCCGGCGAACTGCTCGGCATTGGTCTGGTGTCCGGGGGGATCATTTCGTTGGCGTTCCGAGGGCGCAGCCTGTCGGTGCCGAGCCTGCCGTATGCGCTGGGCACCGGTTGTTTCATCGCCGCCTACAGCGTCGTCGATGGCATTGGCGCCAGGCTTTCCGGTGCGCCGCTCGCGTACACGGTGTGGATGAGCGCCCTGTGGGGTGTGTTGATGCCATTGGTGTATATCGGCCTGCGCGACGCCCGCAGTCTGTTTTCCGTACGGCCCGGCATGCTCGCCGCTGTGGGCGGCGGACTGGTTTCCTTACTGGCTTACGCAATCGTTATCTATGCGATGAACGAAGCGCCACTGGGCGCGGTGTCGGCCCTGCGCGAAACCAGCGTGCTGTTCGCGGCATTGCTCGGCTATTTGTTCCTCGGTGAAAAGCTCACCGTCCGCAGGATGCTGGCATGCGTGGTCATCGCCAGCGGCGCCATCATCATCGGCTGACATAGGCCAACTGCTCAGGAGAACGTCGCATGGATAAAGTCTCGCAAGCACCGCTGATTCTGATCACCGGCGGCAGTCGCGGAGTCGGCGCCGCCACCGCCCGACTCGCTGCCGCGCAAGGCTACGACGTCGCCATCAGCTACGTCGCCAACGAGTCTGCCGCTCTTGAGGTGGTGGCGGATATCGAAGCGTTGGGGCGCAAAGGCCTCGCGGTGCGTGCTGACAGTGCTGACCCCGAGCAGGTTGCTGAACTTTTCTCGACCCTCGATCGCTCATTTGGACGGATCGACGTTCTGGTCAATAACGCAGGCGTTCTGGCAAAACAGTCACGCATGGAGAACCTGAGCTTCGAACGCATGCAACGCATCTTCGCGGTCAATGCTCTGGGACCGATCCTGTGCGCGCAGCAAGCGGTGAAGCGCATGGCTTACCGGCACGGCGGCACAGGTGGGGCAGTGATCAACGTTTCTTCTGCCTCGGCGCGCCTAGGCAGCGCGAATGAATACGTCGACTACGCAGCATCGAAAGGCGCGCTGGAAACTTTCACCATCGGCTTTGCCAAAGAAGTCGCGCGCGAGGGAATTCGGGTCAACTGCATTCGCCCCGGGCACATCTATACCGACATGCACGCCAGCGGCGGCGAACCGGGGCGGGTGGATCGCGTGAAGGACTCGATCCCGATGGGGCGGGGCGGTCAGCCGGAAGAGGTGGCGCGGGCCATCTTGTGGCTGGCCAGCGCGGAGGCCTCGTTTGTCACGGGTACTTTTCTGGATGTGACTGGCGGCAAGTGATTCGGGTCGGGAAAGAGACTAAAGGGTTTTCAGGGTCGAGATTCAGAGGGGGCGCCTGATCTTCCTGTTCTTGGCCAGTCAGGTCATGGGATCAGGTCGCTGATCAGTCGCAGGCAAGTGCAAATGCGCTTCCATGGCGTCATGAAGGAGTCTGACGACCTCGATCACGTCGTCATTTGCCACGCGATAGAACACGATATGGCGCGGGCTCTTGACCGTTCCATGAGTGGGTTTCGCCTGCTGGCGTGAATAGATGAGGTGATAGCTGCGGAGGCCTGGTGCAAGCTCATCGCGGTCATGGCTGCCAATGCGATAAGGCTTGTCGGCCAGCGCTTGCAGCGCTGCAAGGATCAGCGCTTGGTAGCGCTGGCGGGCTTGGTCGCCGAACTGGGTATGGGAGAGTCTGAGTATGTCGACAATGTCAGCGCGCGCGGGGTTGGAAATCCGATATCGCGGCATCCTCAGTGTTTCTCGCGCGCGGGGAGGGTAGCCTCCTGGCTCAAGCCTTCAAGGTAATGTTCCAGATCCCCTTCGTTCACCTGAGTAAACCGCCCACGCTCAAGATCCATGATGCCGATCGAGGTCGCCTGACGCAGTGCCTCGATTTTGGCGGTATCTTCGGCGACGCGCTGCTCCAACAGCCGCAAGCCTTCGCGCATTACCTCACTGGCATTCTGATACCGGCCTGACTGGACAAGGTCATGAATAACCTGTTCCTGGTGAGGAGTGAGCACTACGTTTCGGGTCGCCATAATTATCTCCAGTGCTGGCCAAACCGGTACTTACGAACATTGGCATATTATGCCAATTTGCCCGTCCGGACATTGATTCGGGATCTGATTCCGACGGGGTGCGTTCTACGGTACTTCCGATAAAGCACCCTAGCCGACGATACCTAAAGACTATCCGGATCCCCGAAAAACATCTGAATCCGCGACCTCAACCACCGCTCTCCCGGGTCATTATCCTGCGACCCACGCCAGGCCATGTGCAGTTCAAACGTACGCGTCGGCAGTGGTGGATCTTCAGCACGAAGCCCTCCAGCCGCCGTCAGTGCCTCAGCCGTGTAATCCGGCACGGTCGCGACGATATCGGTGCCCGCCAGCAGCGTGCCCAGTCCGTTGAACTGTGGCACCGCCAGCACCACGTGTCGTTTGCGTCCGAGTTTTTCCAGTTCTTCATCGACGAAACCACTGAGGTCGCCAGCGAACGACACCAGTGCGTGCGGTCGGGCGCAATAGTCGTCGAGGCTCAACGGCCCCGGCACGGTGTCGGCGCGCAGCAGCTTCGGTGCGCTGCGGCGCAGGACCTTGCGCTTGGCGTTGGCCGGCAGGTCGGTGGTGTAGCTGACGCCGATGGAAATCTCGCCGGAGGCCAGCAGGCCCGGCATCAAGATGTAGTTGACCCGCCGCACCACGAGGACGATGCCTGGTGCTTCGGCGCGCAGGCGCTTGAGCAGCATGGGCAGCAGGGCGAATTCGACGTCGTCGGATAATCCAATGCGGAACACCGACGTGCTGGTCGCCGGATCGAAATCGGCGGCGCGACTGACCGCGGTCGAGATCGAATCAAGGGCGGGCGAGAGCAGGGCGAAGATTTCCACCGCGCGGGCGGACGGCTCCATGCTGCGGCCGGTGCGGACAAACAAGGGATCGTCAAACAGGCTGCGCAGGCGCGACAAGGCCGCACTGATAGCCGGTTGGCCGAGGAACAATTTTTCCGCGGCCCGAGTCACACTGCGTTCGTGCATCAATGTTTCGAACACGATCAGCAGGTTCAGGTCGACACGACGCAGGTCATTACGATTCATCTGGAGTCCTGGCAGAGTCATCAAACTTGACGAGGGCGACCATATGAGAACAATGGCCGGCATGAATCTTACGGGGAAAGGCTGGTACTCTGCACCGGAAAATTCAGCTTTACTGCGACGGTGGCAGGCCTTTTTTCATGGAATTTGCCAATGCCGCCCTTGATGCGGAATCAATGACAGGCATGTCGACTATTAATAGCCACTGATGGTCTTGGGTCCAAAGCCCAGATAGAGTTCATGGCATTAGAGGTTACTTTGACGAGGTTTGCGATGTCCCGCACGATCCGTTTTCACAAGTTTGGTCCGGCCGAGGTGCTCAAATGCGAAGAGCATGCGGCTGCTCAGCCAGGTCCTGGCGAAGTGCAGGTGCGTGTCGAGGCAATCGGCATCAGTTGGTACGACACCCTGTGGCGCCAGAATCTGGCATCGTCCCAGGCACGTCTGCCTTCGGGCCTCGGTCATGAAATGGCTGGCGTGGTCACTGCGGTGGGCGCTGATGTCGACGACCTGTCCGTCGGCGACAAAGTGGCCAGTTTTCCTGCGGAAAGCCCGAACGACTATCCGGTGTACGGTGAGTCCATCGTTCTGCCGCGCACCGCGCTGACCCGTTATCCCGATGTGCTCAGCCCGATCGAAGCGAGCGTGCATTACACGCCGCTGCTGATCGCCTACTTCGCTTATGCCGATCTGGCGCGGGTCAAACCGGGTCAATTTGCGCTGGTGACTGACGCCAGCCACTGCGCCGGCCCGTCTTTTGTTCAATTGGGCAAGGCGCTGGGTGTGCGAGTGATCGCGGCGACCAAATCGGCGGAAGAGCGTGAGTACCTGCTGTCCCTTGGTGCGGAGAAGGTCATCGTCACCGAAGAGGAAGATCTGTTGATGCGCATCAACAAGATCACCGACAACCGCGGCGTCGATGTGGTGTTCGATGGTCTTGGCGGCCCGCAGATGTCGTTACTCGGCGATGTGTTGGCGCCACGCGGCAGTCTGGTGCTGTACGGCCTGCAGGGTGGTAACCAGACTCCGTTCCCGGCGTGTGCAGCGTTTCAGAAGAACATTCAGTTCTTTGTGCACTGCATCGGCAACTTCACCGGCAAGCCGGAGCTGGGCATTGTCCAGGACCACGTCGCTCTGCAGCGTGCTCTGCGCGACATCAACCAGTTGACCGCTGACCGCGTGCTCCTGCCGCTCAAGACTCGTGTATTCCCGTTCAACGAGTTCGTCGAAGCGCATCGCTACATGGACGAATGCCCATGCCGTGAGCGAGTGGCCCTGCAAGTGGAAACCGCGTAAATCCACCCATCAGAGTCCGTGGCCCCCACGGACTCTTTTCTGTTTATACCCTGCGCTGTCAGTAAACCCTCGCCGATATCGAAGCATTGGCCTTTTCAGCAACTGAACTGGTTTTTGCCGTTCATCTGTATCTTCTAATCACACTATAAGCACTGATAATTGAATGATTACTTTCATCTCAAGGAATGAGCTATGGCTGTGCATTCAATTTGTCCGAGGCAATATCAAATGGCTGGCTCTGCTGGCTTCGTCAATTTCTGTTTAATTGCTGTAGGGCGATTCGGAAGTTGCTTCTCTTTTTCTTGTAATGATTTGGCGTGGGACGTTGTGGGAAGTTTCCTCAGAACATTGTTGAGTGGCGAAAGGCCAATGAATACGGGTGGTTGAGCGTCACGCTTGGCGTCTGGAAGGCTTTGTTCAGGTGAAGTGTTTCAAATAACTACAACTTTGTAAGTGTTAGCATTTCAGCGTCTATTACTTATTGATCCAATTGCCGCGCGCCTACTGTCATGTCTGCGCGGCATGAAACTTTTGATACCGGGTAAATACCGATGAGCACGATCCATGATCAGGCAATGAACTATGTCTATCAGCAAGTATTGCAGCGTTTGCTGAGTTTCTTTTCCCGAGCCGAGCGCACGGCATTGCAATTGCTGATACAGCGCCTGGTGGTGGCCGCTGGCGGCATGGAAAACATCGGGCAGTTCAAGGTGCTGGTGCCTCAGTCCGGCCTGCGTGACGGCTGCTATACCCTGGCCTTGCTCCGGGCCGCTCAGCTGACCGTTGCCGGCCGTGCTCCGGCGACCTTCCAGTTGCGCGTGGCTTCCCTGCGCTGGAGTGGCGACAGCCCGCTCGCCCTGCAGAACCTGCATCGCAGCTACAGCGCACTATTCCTTTACGACGATCCCCGGGTCGAGGTGCTGATGGTGGATAACCGCGAGGTCCTGCCATTCGACCATCGCACGCCTGTCAGCAATGAAGGGCGCGAGTCCAGCCGGGTGAATTTGCTGCTGGTGGGGCACTGTCGCACCTGGCTTGAAACACCTGAATTATGGGATGACGCCTACCTGGCGACGGCCGAGTACTACAGCCAGATCGCGCGCTGGAACAACGGCGTCGACGCCATGATCAGCACCGAAACCAAAGGCAGTCAGCAGCATTTCCTCGAAGGCCTGAACCGCGCCATGCAGCGAGTGGCAATACCGGCTCCAGGCCTGGTCAATGCCGGATTCGAAACGCTTTTTCCTCTGCTCGACGAGCTCGGTGACGACTTTTACCGGGAACTGCGTGCCGATGATGACCGGACCGTGTGGCGGCCGGAAGGTGAATTCGAAGCCTGCCGGCGCACCAGTTTTATCGACATCAACGACATGATGGTCGGCAAGCTCGAGGATCGCTGGCCGCTGCTGGGCGAGTTTCTCGGTTATGAACCTGATGATCTGGCGCTGTACCAGGGCGAAGCGGTGTTTGCTGATCCTCTGATCTCGGCACATGTGCGAGGTTTGTACGCACGGTTCATCGAGGGGCGCGCCTATGAGGCGGGCATCGACGATTACGTCCGGCACACGCTGGCCGACATGCGGCGAAAGCAGGTTGCCGAAACCGTCTGCGAGCACTTGCTGGCCAGCTACGACAACGCCGGCGGGCCAGAACAACTGCGGATGCTTGCCGAGGATTACCTCAGCAATGGTTTCGGATTGACCGAAACGCAGTTGGCGTGCCTGCTGTTTGCGCCGTTCATCGACAGCGGCAAAGGTCTCGAACGCTTCCTGCGCAACTGTCATCCCGGCATGCTGGTCGCCATGCCGGACCTGCACCGCGCCATGCAGGGGCTGCACGCACCTGAGCAGGTGATGAAGTGGCTGACGGAAATCAGCGGCTTGCCAGTCAGGCTGTTGAACCGCCTGTATGCATTGGGCCCTGTGCAGATTGATGCGCCTGCGCAATTCTCCTCGGAGAGTTCGGGTTCGGACGAGGCGCGTTCGGCTGCGCCGTTCGAGCGGTCGACGGAACGCTGACGGTGAGCCAGAGCCTGGATTGTGAATCAATATCTACGGAAATGAGGGTGTGAAGGGCGCGCGGGACAACGACTTTGTTTATCAGGCAGTTTATCGATATCTGACAACGCTGATTGATGCTGCCGGAGGTGGTGGGGCGGTACGCATGCCTTCCTTGCGACAACTGGCGGACCGGCTGAATGTCTCCATTTCAACGGTGCAGTACGCCTATTCGCTTCTGGAGAAGGAAGGTCGAGTCTATTCGATAGCCAAGTCAGGGTATTACGCGCAAGCGCTGTTCAGCATGGATGCGCCCGGCAACGGCAATGATCTGCTGGAGACCGTGTACGTCAACGCCAGACGTCCCGGAATGTGTGTGTTGAGCGCCGACGAACCGGCCTCGCTGCAACCGCTGGACAGTCCGTTGTTGACGCTGGAACGTGAGCTTCTGCGCCAATATCCGCGTCAGCTACAGACATTCGTGCAACCTTGCGGAGAGCTGGAATTGCGGGTTGCCCTGGCAGCGCGATACACGAGTTCGACAGAACATTTCTGGCATGCCGATGACATCTATATCGGGGCTGATCTGCGCGGGGTCCTGGAGATTCTGATTTCGGTGCTTGAATTGCGTCAGGCCACCGTGATTGTCGAATCACCGTGCGACTGGGTCATCCTGCGCCTGCTCGAGTCGTGCGGAGTACGCGTGATCGAATGGCCATTGCTTGCCCGAGGCGTGCTCGATCTGTCGGCACTCGAATCACTGCTGAAGAACGAGCCGGTTCGTTTGATCCTGCTGTCTTCCGTGTTGAGCATGCCGCAAGGCAACGGTTTCACTCGCGAATCTCAGCAGGCCACGGCGCAGTTGCTCAATCATCATGGCGTCTGGGTACTGGAAAACGACTGCTACAGCGAGCTTGACGAGCGCAATGATTCACAGCGTTTGCGCAGTTGGCTTGATCCTGAGCGTCTGCTGGTGTTTTCCACTTTCGAGAAATTCATTGGCGCTGAAGCGCCATTCGGCTTTGTCCTGTCGCGTCACTGGCGTGAGGCGCTGCAACGCCATTTTCTGCTGCGCGCATTTCGCTTGTCGCCGATTCGCCAAAAGGCGATTGCGCGGCTGTTGAATGGCGGGCGGCTTGATCAGCATTTATTCGTGTTGCGGCGGATGCTGGGTGAGCGGCGAGCCGTGTTGATCCAGATACTGCGCGAACGCTTGGGCGATACCCTGCAGATTGTCGAACCGCAGGGCGGGGCGACGGTGTGGGTGCGTTCGTTACGCCCGGTCGACATGGCAAGCGTGTTTCATCGCCTGCTCAAGCAACAGATCATCGTCGCACCGGGCGAGCTGTTCAGTCTGCAGGGCTTGCATGCGGATCATCTGCGTTTGAGCGCGCTGAACCATGGCGAGCGGGATTTGCCGAGTGTCATCGGCTTGCTCGGCGATGCCTTGCGCCTGTCGCCCGGTCAATAACGTTAAAAAACATCGGGCGAGTTTCGGATACATCCCGTCGCACAGTGGTCAAACTGCCAGTAAACTGCGCTGCATTTCCTGAACCACTCCGATTTCAGAGGTTTTTGCATGACACTCAGTCCTTTTGCGGGCAAACCGGCACCGGCAGAACTGTTGGTCGACATCCCGCGACTGGTTACGGCCTATTACACCGGCCAGCCTGATGCATCGATTTCTACCCAGCGAGTGGCGTTCGGCACGTCCGGCCACCGCGGCAGTTCGTTCGATTTGAGTTTCAACGAATGGCACGTTCTGGCCATCAGCCAGGCGATCTGCATGTATCGCGAAGCCCAAGGCATTACCGGCCCGCTGTTTGTCGGCATCGACACCCATGCACTGTCGACCCCGGCCGGCGCCAGCGCACTGGAAGTCCTCGCCGCCAACGGCGTCACCGTGATGATCGCCGAAGGCGATGAGTACACGCCGACCCCGGCAGTTTCCCACGCCATTCTCTGCTACAACCGCGGTCGTACCTCTGGCCTGGCGGACGGTATCGTCATCACGCCGTCGCATAACCCGCCACAGAGCGGTGGCTACAAATACAACCCAACCAACGGTGGCCCGGCTGATACCCACATCACCAAGTGGATCGAAGCCAAGGCCAACGAACTGCTGGCGAACAAACTGGCCGGGGTCAAACGCATCAGCTACGAGCAGGCGCTCAAGGCCAGCACGACCCATCGCCACGATTACGTGAACACGTATGTCGCCGACCTGATCAACGTCATCGACTTCGATGCCATCCGCGACGCCAAGCTGCGTCTGGGTGTCGATCCGCTGGGCGGAGCAGGGGTGCGCTATTGGTCGGCCATTGCCGAACACTACCGTCTCGACCTGGAAGTGGTGAATAAACAGGTCGATTCAACGTTCCGTTTCATGACCGTCGACTGGGACGGCCAAATCCGTATGGATCCGTCGTCCAGCCACGCAATGCAGGGCCTGATCGGCCTCAAAGAGCGCTTCGACGTGGCATTCGCCTGCGATCCGGACCACGATCGCCACGGTATCGTCACGCCGTCCGGTGGTTTGCTCGCGCCGAACAATTATCTGGCGGTATCCATCGACTACCTGTTCCAGAACCGTCCGCAATGGCGCGCTGATGCCGCCGTGGGCAAAACCGTGGTCAGCAGCGGTCTGATCGACCGCGTGGCCAAACGCCTGGGCCGTCGCCTGTACGAAGTGCCGGTCGGTTTCAAATGGTTCGCCGATGGCCTGTTCGATGGCTCGCTGGGTTTTGGCGGTGAAGAGAGTGCTGGCGCTTCGTTCCTGCGCAAGGATGGCGGCGTATGGAGCACCGACAAGGACGGTCTGATTCCTGCCTTGCTCGCCGCTGAAATGACGGCGCGCACCGGGCGCGATCCAAGCCAGGCCTACCGCGCGCTGACCGACGAACTGGGCGAACCGTTCTCGGTACGCGTCGACGCCAAGGCCAACCCTGAGCAAAAGGCACTGCTGAGCAAGCTGGCGCCGGAGCAGGTCACCTCGACCGAGCTGGCGGGTGAGAAGATCCAGAGCATCCTCAGCCATGCACCGGGTAACGATCAGGCCATTGGTGGTCTGAAAGTCATGACCGAGAATGGCTGGTTCGCCGCGCGTCCGTCGGGCACTGAAGACATCTACAAGATCTACGCCGAAAGCTTCCTTGGCGACGACCACCTCAAGCAACTGGTGGCCGAGGCGCAAACTTTGGTAGATGGCGCCATTTCCAGCAAATAATGCGCGCATGAAAAAGGGCAACCGTAATGGTTGCCCTTTTTTATTGCCTGCCGATCAAGCCAGGTCGACCAGTACGATCTCGCTGTCCTCGATCGCCGTGACCGTCAGCACTTGCTCATGGGCCACCGCCACACCGTCACGCGCTTGGGCACGCAAGCCATTGACCTCGATCACGCCAGTGGCCGGGACCAGATAGGCGCGCCGTCCTTCATCCAGTCGATATTCAGCGGTTTCACCGGCCTTGATGTTCGCCGCCACCAGACGCGCATTTGCCCGAATGTGCAGGCTCTCATCGTCGCCGTCCTTGCCGCTGGCCAAGGTGACAAAACCTTCGCGCTCGCCTTTGGGAAACGGCTTGGCTCCCCACGACGGCGGCGCACCGGTTTCGGTCGGCAGAATCCAGATCTGGAAGATCTTGGTTTCCTTGTCTTCGAGGTTGTACTCGCTGTGGGCGATGCCGGAACCGGCGCTCATCACTTGTACATCACCGGCTTCCGTGCGGCCCTTGTTGCCCAAATTGTCCTGGTGCGTGATGGCACCTTCACGCACGTAAGTGATGATTTCCATGTCGCGGTGCGGATGCTGCGGGAAACCGGTGCCTGCGGCGATGATGTCGTCGTTCCACACGCGCAAATTGCCCCAGCTCATCCGCTGCGGATCATAGTATTCGGCAAAGGAAAAGTGGTGATGCGCGTCCAGCCAGCCATGATGGGCGCCGCCCAGCGAGCTGAAGGGTCTGAGTTCAAGCATGATCGTCTCCTAATAAGGGTCGTCAGGGGGCGGGCCCCGTGGTTGATGACGACGATCATCTATCAGGCAATCATCGATAAAAAGCGCAAAAACTGCCGCATCATGATCAGTTTGTTTGATAGGAATGTGCTTCGAAATCGTCTCATCCGACCTTCAATTCGTCGCCTAAACCGATGACCTATAAGCATTTCGCTAGAACTCATCAGCAAATCCAGACACCATAGCCGCCACAGCCTCACACCCTGGAGTCCGTCAGCGTGGCGCAACAAACCCCCGATCTTCCCCCTGAACTTCGTCCACTGGCCGAGATGCCCTGGTTCAAGCGTCTGGCCGCGCGATTCTTTGGTCACGGTCTGACAAAATTGCGCGCCCAGCACCGGGCGTCGTGGCTGCACGGGCAAGCTGACGGATTTCGCAGCGGACACACCGCCGGCGTCGAATACGGTTTCAAGGAGGGCAAGCTTGAGGGTTTGGAGGAAGGCCGCCAGGTTCTGCTGATTCGCGACAGCCGCAACACCGAACATCGGCCGCCCAGCGTCGATAACAACCTGTTCGATGACTGGCGCCTGCCGCTCACCGCCGAATTGAAAAAACGCATCAAGGCTGACGTCGCTCGTTTGCTCCCGGCCCACGCCCAGCCCAGCACCGCGCAATGGAAAATGATCTTCAGCGATACGCCGTCCACCTCGGTGGTCGCCGGTGCGGGCGCCGGCAAGTCGACCACGCTGGTGCTGCGCATTCTCTTGCTCAGCCATTATCTGGGTTTTGAGCTGGATTCGATGACTGTGGTGACCTTCACCCGTGAATCGCGCAAGGACTTCATCAACAAGCTCATCGAAATATTCACGCTGTGGGGTCAGCCGTTGAACCTCAAGCAGGCGCGCGAACTGGTGCGAACCTTCCACTCGCGCATCTTGCCGATGGTCCGCAGCCTGCCGGGTTTCGAGCGTTTGCAGGCCTTCGAAAACCTCAGCGACCGCCCGCAAAGCGGCGCAGAGGAGGTCGACAGCAATCCGTTTGACCTGCGCATCAATGATGCACAGCGCCAGCAACTTAATGCTTGTTATCACCGGCTGTTCACCGACGATGAGCGTTTCCGCCAGTTGATCCAGCCGCTGTCCCGTGCCGGATTACAGTTGAAGGAACTGGAACGCGACCACCCTGATGTGCAGAAACGCATGGTGGTCACTGAACTGGCGGCCAAGCGCGATGAAGAGCTCTGCGATGTGATTGAGGATCTGTGGTTTCGCGCAGGGGCGTGGCCCATCAAAGGCATCGAACCGAATCGGCAGGCCTTCGAAATCAACGGCTCGCGTTTCCACGCTCACGGCTATATTCCCAGCCTCGATGCCTGGGTGGTGCTCGGCTTTGATCCCAGGGAAAACGCCCAGCTGACCCGACCCAATGCCAAGCTGAGTGTCCGTGCAGAGTGGGCGGTCAAGCGCACCCTGTTTCAAGCTTTCTGCCGTAAGCCATTGATATGGCTAGATAGTTACGAGTCATCCAGACGCGTTCTTGCGACGTTGGCCGGAGATGCCAGCGCCGGTCCCGGCTTTGATTACAAGGTCAAGGGCGAGCTGGCATCCGCGCCATTGCTGGACTGTTTTGTCGCCGCAGCAGGCTTTATCGAAAACCTCGGCCTGGATGTGCCGGACGCGGTCAGTCGGATGAGCTTCGCCAAGGACGATCCTGATCGTTTTTTCTTTGAGGCCCTGAGCCTGTTCTGGCGCGCATTTGAAGATCATTTGCTGGATCAGAAACCGCCAGTGATGACCTACAACCGCATGTTCGCGTTGTTCAGCGAGCACTCGCCGGAAAACCTCAAGCTGCTCAGCGACGAGCTGCTGCGGCCGATGGCGCATCTGATGATCGACGAATTCCAGGACGTATCGCCGCAGATCGTTTCGTGGATTCGTGCCAGCCTCAATGAAATCCGCAGCCGTGGCCCGGCGATGCACATCGGGCGAGGGGCACAGCGTTCATCGCTGCTGTGTGTCGGTGATGACTGGCAGTCGATTTACGGCTGGCGCGGCAGTTCTCCGAGTTACTTCATGGAGTTCAACAAGGAATTTCCGTCGCCGAGCACCACGCGGGTCATGCTCAGTGACAACTATCGCAGCCATCAGCACATCATCGACGCCGCCGAACACATTGTCCGTGCAGCGCCGGCGATCGCAGGCAAGAAGGCCAAGGCCAGTGGTGAGCCCAAGCCGCTTCACCCGGTCAACGTGCTTGAACGGGATGATGAAGCATTGGGGCAGCGCCTGGCCGAGCATTACCGGCGGGGAGATTCAATCCTGATGCTTTATCGAAAAAGCAGCGATAAGCTATTGATTGAGCAGCATATTCAGCCTGTATTTAATGTGGATTCGAGCTTGCCCTCTGAGGCGCGGCGGCTGAAACAGCTGACCTATCACAGCGCCAAAGGCTTGCAGGCTGACGCAGTATTCCTGCTGGGTGATTGCCAGCATCTGACCAGTTCTCCGTACAAGAATCAGGTGTATCGCATGGCGGGACTGGGCAAAAGCGGCGACAGCGAGCCGTACGACACTGCGCAAAAGGACGAAATCCTGCGCCTTGCCTACGTCGGTATCACGCGCGCTGTCAGCCATTGCTACTGGTACGTCGAACCGCAGGAAACCCAAGCGGTAAACATGCCCAGGGCATCGGATCGAGTTGCCAAGGGCAAGCCGTTCTTCGTCGATCATCGAACCGAGAAGGCCAGCGCTTGACCAATAAAAAGCCCGCATCGCTGCGGGCTTTTTGTTTTAAATCAGGTGGTTATGCGTAGTTTTTGAGAGATTCCGGAGGAGTGAAAGCTTCCAGCTCATCCTCGATGGCTTCGATGATGCGCTCGACGTCTGCCGCGTTCATCACCGTTGCGCAGGGAATGCCGGCAATGGCGATCATGGTTTCGCCGCTGGCACGATCAAACAGACGGGCGATCAAGCTGCCCGGCGCATCCATCGTCGCCTCGAAACCCATGGGATGAAAATGCCAGCGCATCAGCTGGCAAGCGTTTGGAAAGGTGACTTTGCTGAACCCTTTATTCATGGTGTTGCCCGCCTGCTTCATCGAGCGCTTCCTTTTGCTCATGTTAGGTGGGAAGAGCCTTCATTGGCTCAACCAGTGCTTGAGCTTTAAAAGTAGCATCCGTGTGTGAAAAAACTGTGAGTTTTTTCAGTCCGTTTAGCGATTGATTCGCATTTTTTGATGTAAGTCACTGGCTCATCGACTATCGCCAAAACGCCACCATGGATTTTTCATTGAAGCGGCAGAGGAAGTTGGGCAAGCTCGGTTCTTTTTCGCCGAGCCGCTTATGCACGCCGATGACGACGGCCCAGAACAGACCCAGGCCACGGCCGCCACGGTCATGCGCTATCACCTGAGCTGGAAACACCGGGATCTGGACAGCGTCATGGCGCTTTATCACGCCGAGATCCAGTACAACGATTTCTTTCAGAACCGGGTGCTCGGTCTGGATGAGTTACGCGAATATGTGCGCGTGAGCATGCCGCGAGAATCCGACGAACTGCTCGAGCATTGCGACCGAATCCGGGTGGATGGCAACACCGCGTTCATTCAATACGAGGTGACCTTGCGCGGCGGCGATGGCCTGGTGTCGTTTCGCTCCAGCGAAGCGATCACGGTCAAGGACGGCTTGATCTGGCGCGTCAATGAGTATGCCTCGCTAGTGCGTACTCAAGCCGACGGCAGTTCGGCACAGAGTCAGCGTCCGGCGGTCAGTCGTCTCGGTCTGTCACCGCGCCAACTGAGCTTCATGGCCGAAGACCTGCAGCAGTATTTCGAAAAGCAGCAGCCTTATCTGGACCCTGAGCTTGACCTGCAACGGGTGGCGAAGGAGTGCGGGTACAGCCGCAATCAGATTTCCTATCTGCTCAATCAGGTGCTCGGGCAAAGCTTTTATCGCTACGTCAATCAGGCGCGCCTGCTGCATTTGCTGCGTGCGCTGGACAGCGCCACGCCGCCGTTGCGTGTCGACGAGCTGGCGTTTGCCGCCGGTTTCAATTCGCTGTCAGCGTTCTACAAATGCTTTCGCGAGCACACCGGTCAGTCGCCCAAGGCCTACGCCAAACAAATTTCTCTGCGGGCACGCGCGCAAGACAGCCACTGAAGGCAGCCACTAGGATCGACGCCATCGAAGGTTTTCAGTGGCGGAGTCTGGCATGTCGGCGTGGCGCACGATTAGTTTGTGGATGGATCAGCTCGATGAGCCGCTATTGGCGCGGCCCGCGTTGGAGCGTGACCTGGACGTCGACGTGGCGATCATCGGCGCCGGTTACACCGGATTGTGGGCGGCGTACTACCTGAAAAAACAGGCGCCCGGCCTGGATATTGCCATCGTCGAGGCGCAAACCGCCGGGTTCGGTGCGTCCGGACGCAATGGCGGCTGGCTGATGGGTAACTTGCTGGGTGAGGATCGCTTGCTCGCAGGCTTATCGCCGCAGCAACGGCGGGCTTCTTTCGATCTGCTGCACAGCATCCCAGATGAAGTGGAGATCGTCCTCGAACGCGAAGGCATCGACTGCGATTACCGCAAGGGCGGAGTGCTTTATTGTGCTGCGCGCTACCCAGAGCAGGAAACCGTGCTGCGCGATTACCTGAACAAGCTGCACGCCCAAGGCCTGACTGACGACGATTACCGCTGGCTGAGCCCCGAGCAACTGGCCCAGCAGATCCGCGTGGCCAAGCCCTACGGCGGCATTTTCGCCCCTCATGTCGCGACCATTCACCCGGCGAAGCTGGTCCGTGGTCTAGCGCAGACCGTGCAGAACATGGGCGTGAAAATCTACGAAAACAGCCCGGTCACCCACTGGCAGTCAGGCAGTTTGCGCACCGCCAAGGCCAGCGTGCGCAGCCGTTGGATCGTCCCGGCCGTAGAGGGCTATTCGGTGACGTTGCCGCCGCTGGGCCGCTATCAGCTGCCGGTGCAAAGCCTGATCGTCGCCACCGAGCCGCTGTCCGCCGCGACCTGGGACGAAATCGGCCTGAATCGCGGCCAGGCCTTCAGTGAATTCAGCCGTCAGGTCACCTATGGCCAGCGCAGTGCCGACAATCGCCTGATCTTCGGCGCCCGTGGCGGTTATCAGTTCGCCGGCAAGCTGCGTCATGACTTCAACCTCACCCGCGATGAAGTCGAGTTGCGCCGCTATCTATTCGGCGAACTGTTCCCGCAGCTGAAAAACGTGCAGATCACCCACGCCTGGGGCGGCAACCTCGGCATGTCGCGGCATTTCAAGCCGCACATGCTTTGCGACCGAGCCAGCGGCATCGCGCTATCGGGCGGTTATGGCGGCGAGGGCGTCGGTGCCAGCAATCTCGGCGGCCGGACGCTGGCCGATCTGATTCTGGAGCGCGACAGCGAACTGACCCAGCAGCCGTGGGTCCTGCCCGACGGTGGCATTCATGCGCTGCGTGCCTGGGAGCCAGAGCCATGCCGCTGGCTCGGCTACAACGCGATCATCAAAAGTTTCGTGCACGAAGACCAGACCCTGGCCAATCCCGCGACCGCGCCCTGGCGGCGCAAGCTCGCCAGCCGGGTTGCCGGGTTCATGGAAGGTTTCATGCACTAAACGCCGTTTCCCACAATAAACAGGTCACGCCATGGGCATCACCCAATTCAAGAACACCGCCACGCTGGAGCTCGAAGAATCCAACCCGGTCGCCGTGCCCCTCGGCGAACCCGTCGCAATTGCCTCGACCACCAGCGTCGAGCGCGACGACGGCGTTGAAACCGGCGTCTGGGAATGCACCCCGGGCCGCTGGCGGCGGCAGATCACCGCGCAGGAGTTCTGCCATTTCATTTCCGGGCGCTGCACCTTCACCCCCGACGGTGGCGGCGAAACCCTGCACATACAAGGCGGCGACGCACTGATGTTGCCTGCCAACACGCTCGGGATCTGGGATATCCAGGAAACCGTGCGCAAGAGCTACGTGCTGATTTTCTGATTGTTTGATCCTTTGATTGCCTGCCAACAAAAAAAGCCCATACAGGAATCGCCCCATGATCCAGAAAACCCTCGCATTGGCGCCGCTGCTGCTGGCCGCTTCCGTCAGTCACGCGGCCGAGACGGTCAAGGTCTACAACTGGTCCGACTACATCGCCCCGGACACCACGAAGAATTTCCAGAAAGACACGGGCATCGGCGTCACTTATGACGTCTACGACAGCAACGAAACCCTCGACGGCAAGTTGATGACCGGCAAATCCGGTTACGACGTGGTGTTCCCGTCCAACCACTTCATGGCGCGGCAGATTCAGGGTGGGGCGCTGAAGAAACTCGACAAGAGTCAGTTGCCGAACTGGAAGAACCTCAACCCGGCGCTGCTCAAGGCCCTGCAAACCAACGACCCTAACAACGAGCACGGTTTCCCTTATCTGTGGGGCAGCACCGGTATCGGCTACAACATCGCCAAGGTCAAAGCGGTGCTGGGCGACAACGCGCCGGTGGATTCCTGGGATCTGATCTTCAAGCCCGAATACATGGAAAAACTGCAGAAGTGCGGCGTGGCGATCCTCGACAATGGCCCGGAACTGCTCCCGGCGGCACTTAACTACCTCGGCCTGCCGCACCACAGCAAAAATCCCGAAGACTACAAGAAAGCCGAGGCTTTGCTGATGAAAGTGCGGCCCTACGTCAGCTACTTCCATTCCTCCAAGTACACCAGTGATTTGGCCAACGGCGACATCTGCGTAGCAGTCGGCTTTTCCGGTGACATCCTGCAAGCGGAAAACCGCGCCAAGGAAGCCAAGAACGGCGTTGAGATCGGTTATGCGATTCCCAAGGAAGGCGCGGCGATCTGGTTCGATATGGTCGCCATGCCGGCCGATGCGCCGGACGAGAAGGCGGGGTACGCGTTCATGAACTACCTGCTGCGCCCGGACGTCATGGCCGGCATCACCAATTACGTGCATTACGCCAATGGCAACGAACAGGCGGACACGCTCATCGATCCAGCGATCAAGAACGACACCAAGGTTTACCCGAGCGCGGAAATGATGGGCAAGCTGTTTGCGCTGGAGGCGATGCCGTTGAATATCGACCGGATCCGGACGCGGGTTTGGAACAAGATTCGGACGGGGAGTTGATCGAGGTCTACCGGGCGCTAAAGCGCCCGGCGTTATCGCGTTAGCGAGAGTTAGCACGAAAAATCAGGGTTTGCACCTGTCATTGTTGACAGGTCCAGCTTCGCTGGAAATTGGATTTAATGCCTCGGCAGGAGGGCGAAATGCCGCCTTTCCTTACAGAGGATTTTGATGATGAGCAATGAAAATGGTCTTGAGAATGTATTGAAGGGGGCGGTGAAAAACCTTCGTAATGGTAAGGAATTAAAATTCTTCGCCAGAGAAACCCATCGCGACGAGCAGGGAGGGACGCTCAGATTTCATGGCACGATGGTCGACCCGGAGGGCAATAGCAGCTTTCATCTTTCATCTATCGCAGTGAATCTCAGCAACAAGGCTGATGCCGGCACAGAGATTCCGCTCACGGACGCGCGAGTTCTTTTTGTGGCTTACACCCGCTCTGGGGCGACTACTGAACCCAGACATTTTTACGCAGACAAGGAAAAGCCGGGCTTTGTGACGCTCCAGCATTCAGGGGAGCGCATTAACGGTAAATTGCAATTCACCACTGAAGCCTTTGGAGGCGACAGCTACGAGGTCGACGTGATCTTTGACCAGGGTGGTCCTTCTCTATAAATCGCTCTACAGGAATCGGTGAGTGCAACGAGTCTGCGATCTCTTGACTTTGACCTTTTGAAAATCAAGATCGAAATGATCGCAGCCTCGTTGCTCTCGTCAGCTCCTACAGTCCGAATGACGTCGTAGAGTTGATATCAAATCACTGGCACCATTAGCGGAAAGTGTGACTCGCCCAACAAATTCAAACTTAGCGATATTTAATATTTAAATAGAAAATCGTCAGACAATTTCCACCCTCGCTACAACTAAAAACAATCTTTCCTCCCCGCACGCTTTGTTTACGGCAGTTTCCTGATATCACCAAATTGGATCGCAAAAAAATCCTTTACGACAGATTTCCAATTGTGTCAGGTTCGTTACGCCTTCATTGGGCGAGTGATAGGACGATCTCGCCAAAGATCGTCCTGTCGGACAAAAACTGTTCCATTGCTAAACAAGGAAGTGTGTTTATGTCGAAAGTTAAAACCAATGCTGTTGATTCCGCCGAACAGGCTTTCCAACTGGCTGCCTTCAGCTCGGCGTACAACCAGATCAATAGCTTCAGCCATCAGTACGACCGCGGCGGCAACCTCACGGTCAATGGCAAACCCTCGTACACCGTCGATCAGGCGGCTACGCAATTGCTGCGTGACGGCGCTGCCTACCAGGACAAGGACGGCAGCGGCAAGATCGAACTCACCTATACGTTCCTGACGTCGGCCTCGAACAGCACGATGAACAAGCACGGCATCAGCGGGTTCAGTCAGTTCAGCGCGCAGCAGCAGGCGCAGGCCAAGCTCGCCATGCAGTCCTGGGCCGACGTGGCCAATGTCACCTTCACCGAGAGAGCCTCGGGCGGCGACGGGCACATGACCTTCGGTAACTACAGCGGTGGCCAGGATGGCGCTGCGGCGTTTGCCTATCTGCCGGGTACCGGCGCCGGTTATGACGGGACTTCGTGGTACTTGATCAACAGCGGTTACACGCAGAACAAGAACCCGGATCTGAACAACTACGGTCGTCAGACCCTGACCCACGAAATCGGCCATACCCTGGGCCTTGCGCACCCCGGCGACTACAACGCCGGCAATGGCAACCCGACCTACAACGACGCGACCTACGGCCAGGACACCCGTGGCTACAGCGTCATGAGTTACTGGAGCGAGAGCAACACCAACCAGAACTTCAGCAAGGGCGGCGTCGAAGCCTATTCGTCCGGCCCGCTGATGGACGACATCGCCGCGATCCAGAAGCTCTACGGCGCCAACACCAGCACCCGCACTGGTGATACCACCTACGGCTTCAATTCCAATGCCGGCCGTGATTTCCTCAGCGCATCGTCGTCCAGCGACAAAGTGGTGTTCTCGGTGTGGGATGCCGGCGGCAAGGACACTCTGGACTTCTCCGGTTTCACCCAAAACCAGAAGATCAACCTCAATGACGCTTCTTTCTCCGACGTGGGCGGCCTGGTCGGCAACGTGTCGATTGCCAAGGGCGCGATCATCGAGAACGCGATTGGTGGTTCGGGCAGCGATCTGTTGATCGGCAACAGCGTAGCCAACGAACTGAAGGGCGGTGCCGGCAACGACATCCTGTACGGCGCTGGTGGTGCTGACAAACTGTGGGGCGGTTCTGGTTCGGACACTTTCGTGTTCGCCGCCAGCTCGGATTCCAAGCCGGGTGCGATCGATCAGATCCTCGATTTCGTCAGCGGTCTGGACAAAATCGACCTGACCGGGATCACCAACGGCGCGGGCCTGCACTTCGTCAACAGCTTCACCGGTTCGGCCGGCGACGCGGTGTTGACCTCGTCGGGGGGCAATAGCCTGTTGTCGGTGGATTTCTCCGGGCATGGCGTGGCTGACTTTATTGTCAGCACCGTTGGCCAGGCAGCGACCAGCGACATCGTGGCGTGATGTGAAGGGAAAGCGGCGCCCTGGCGTCGCTTTCTTCACTTGCATCGGTAGGCGTCGTACGCAACGCTACAGGCTGGAGCGAAATTTCTCATGACCTACAGAGCTTTTACCTACACGGCATCGGCGTGGCTTTCAGCGGCGCTCGTTACGATTTCAGGAGCAACAGCGATGGCAAGCAGCCTCAGACTTGAAGAACCTTCCGTGTTTGCCGGAAAGTGGCAGGCAACACTGTCCAGCACACTCGATGACCTGCGAGCGCAAAAGCTCCAGGACAAGCCCTCGAATACTTGTAGTGTCGAACTGCTCGCCAACAAGACCGTTGGGCAGGGCGCAGACTGTCTGGGTGCATGGCTCGAGCAAGCTCCGATCGGCTGGTTTCCTGATCCTGACGGCTTGTCGATCACCGGTAACGAAGGCTCAAGAATCCAGTTTTTCAGCCGACAACATGACGGGTTATATCTGGCGACTTTGAAGTCCGGGCTGATCGTCACGCTGGAACGTACGGCGCCCAATAACTGATCTGCCTTTTACAAACCAATATAGCTATAGCGATTCGTCGCATGGTTATAAGCAAGGTAAATAAAATCAACTGCACTGCATCAATCAGCGCTAGTTGTTATGAAAATTTAAATGGGCGCCACGGAAGTGTATTCCGGGAGGGTCGCTTAATTAATTGAAGTCTCGCCCCGCAGGCGCGATGAATACTGTTCAGGAAGAATCAATGAAGATGGCGAAGGCCCCAGCCACCGCTCCGTTAATCAAGGCATTGGGTGACTATAAAAGCATCTTGATCAGCGTCGGTTGTTTCACCGCACTGATCAACGTGTTGATGCTGGTGCCGTCGATCTACATGCTGCAAGTCTATGACCGGGTGCTGTCGTCACAGAACGAAACCACCCTGGCAATGCTGTCGTTGATGGTGGTCGGTTTCTTCGCCTTTATCGGCCTGCTGGAAGTGATCCGCAGCTTTATCGTCATCCGCATCGGCAGCCAGCTGGAGCGGCGCTTCAATCTGCGCGTCTATCAGGCCGCGTTCGAGCGCAACCTGTTCAAGGGCGAGGGTAACGCCGGGCAGTCGCTGGGCGACCTGACCCACATCCGCCAGTTCGTCACCGGACCGGCGCTGTTCGCCTTCTTCGATGCGCCGTGGTTCCCGGTCTATCTGTTTGTCATTTACCTCTTCAACGTCTGGCTCGGCGTGCTGGCCACGGCGGGCGCGCTGTTGTTGATCGCGCTTGCCTGCCTCAACGAATACATGACCAAAAAACCGCTGGGCGAAGCCGCCGGTTTCTCCCAGCAGTCGAGCCAGTTGGCTACCAGCCACTTGCACAACGCCGAAACCATTCAGGCGATGGGCATGCTCGGCTCGCTGCGCAAGCGCTGGTTCGGGGTGCATTCGCGCTTCCTCGGCTTGCAGAACCAGGCCAGCGACACCGGCGCGGTGATCAGTTCGCTGAGCAAGACCCTGCGCCTGTGCCTGCAATCTCTGGTGCTGGGCCTGGGCGCGTTGCTGGTGATCAAGGGCGACATGACTGCGGGGATGATGATCGCCGGTTCGATCCTGATGGGTCGCGTACTGAGCCCGATCGATCAGTTGATCGCCGTTTGGAAGCAGTGGAGCGGGGCGAAGCTGGCTTACCGGCGCCTTGATGCGTTGTTGCAGGCTTTTCCACCCAGCGACGAGGCGATGGCACTGCCGGCACCGAAAGGCCAGATCAGCTTCGAGCAAGTCAGCGCCGGCCCGCCGGGGCAGCGTGCGGCCACTTTGCACATGGTCAATTTCACGCTGGGCGCTGGCGAAGTGCTCGGTGTGCTCGGCGCTTCAGGCTCGGGCAAGTCGACGCTGGCTCGAGTGCTGGTCGGCGTGTGGCCGGTTCTGGGCGGCACGGTGCGCCTCGACGGCGCCGATATTCACCGCTGGAACCGCGACCAGCTCGGCCCGTACATTGGTTATTTGCCGCAAGACATCGAGCTGTTCAGCGGCTCCATTGCCGAAAACATTGCACGATTCAGCGAAGCCGACCCGCAAAAAGTCGTCACCGCCGCGCAACAGGCCGGTGTCCACGAGATGATCCTGCGCCTGCCGCAGGGCTACGACACGCAACTGGGCGAGGACGGCAGCGGCTTGTCCGGAGGCCAGAAGCAACGCGTGGCCCTGGCCCGCGCGCTATATGGCACGCCGAGTCTGGTGGTGCTCGATGAACCCAATTCCAACCTCGACACCGTCGGCGAAGCCGCACTGGCCAGCGCCATTGCGCAACTCAAGGCGCAGGGCACCACGGTGATTCTGGTCACCCATCGTTCTTCGGTGCTGGCTCAGGCTGACAAGTTGTTGGTGCTCAACGATGGCCGCTTGCAGGCGTTCGGCCCGAGTCAGGATGTGCTCAAGGCACTTTCAGGCCAGCACGAACAGCAACGCGAAAAAGCCGCACAAACACCGGGCGGGCTCAGCATGAGCCGGCAGTATCAGCCCTCGACAAGGAATTCGGGTGTATGAGCAGCGCCAGCATGAACACTGAAAACGAAGCGAACATGGAACACGCCTATATCAACGAGCGCCCGGAGCGTGATGCGAAATTCTTCGCGCGCATGGGCTGGATCCTGGCCATCGTCGGCGCTGGCAGTTTCTTCACTTGGGCGACACTGGCGCCGCTGGATCAGGGCATTCCGGTGCAGGGTACGGTGGTGGTGTCGGGCAAGCGCAAGGCCGTGCAGTCGATGAGCAGCGGCGTGGTCAGCCGTATTCTGGTGCGCGAAGGCGAGATCGTGAAGCAGGGCCAGCCGTTGTTCCGCCTTGACCAGACGCAAGTGGCTGCCGATGTGCAATCGCTGGAGGCGCAGTACCGCATGGCTTGGGCCAGCCTCGCGCGCTGGCAGGCCGAGCGCGACAACCTCAAACAAGTGACCTTTCCGGCCGAACTGAGCAACGACCCGGACCCGCGCCTGGCGCTGGTGCTGGAAGGCCAGCGGCAACTGTTCAGCAGCCGCCGCGAAGCCTTCTCCCGGGAGCAAGCGGCACTGCGCGCCAACATCGAAGGCGCCACCGCGCAACTGGCCGGCATGCGCCGCGCGCGCAGCGACCTCAATGCCCAGGCCAGTTCCTTGCAGCAACAACTGAGCAACCTGCAACCGCTGGCCGACAACGGCTACATCCCGCGCAACCGCTTGATGGACTACCAGCGGCAACTGTCGCAGGTGCAGCAGCAGCTGGCGGAAAACACCGGTGAAAGCGGGCGCGTGGAGCAGGGCATCCTTGAATCGCGCCTGAAGTTGCAGCAGCACGGCGAGGAATACCAGAAGGAAGTGCGTACGCAACTGGCCGATGCGCAGCTCAAAAGCGTGACGCTGTCCGAACAGCTGACCTCCGCCGGTTTCGACCTGCAACACAGCGAGATCCTCGCCACCGCCGATGGCGTGGCGGTCAACCTCGGTGTGCACACCGAAGGCGCCGTGGTGCGTCAGGGCGAAACCCTGCTGGAGATCGTTCCGCAAGGCACCACCCTGGAAGTGGAAGGGCACTTGCCGATCAACCTGATCGACAAGGTCGGCACGCATTTGCCGGTGGACATTCTGTTTACCGCGTTCAACCAGAGCAAAACCCCGCGCGTGCCCGGCGAAGTCAGCCTGATCTCCGCCGACCAGATGGTCGATGAGAAAACTGGCGTGCCGTATTACGTGTTGCGCAGCAGCGTCGGCGATCAGGCCATGGAAAAGCTCAACGGCCTGGTGATCAAACCCGGCATGCCGGCGGAAATGTTCGTGCGCACCGGTGAGCGTTCACTCCTCAACTACTTGTTTAAACCGCTGCTCGATCGCGCCGGTTCTGCGTTGACCGAGGAATAAGGATGTTCGGCTGTATGAAAAAGCTTTGCATGCTGGGGGCCGCAATGACGCTGCTCGCGAGTCACTCGGCAGTCGCGGCCATGGGGCCGTTTGAGATCTACGAGCAGGCATTGCGCAACGATCCGGTGTTTCTCGGTGCAATCAAGGAGCGCGATGCTGGCCTGGAAAACCGCGTGATTGGCCGCGCCGGCCTGCTGCCTCGGATCGGCTACACCTACAACAAGGGCCGCAACTCGTCCAAGGCGACGTCTCTGGATGATCGTGCGCGCAATCGTACTGATGAGCGCAACTACAACAGCTACGGCTCGGCGCTGACGGTGCAGCAACCGCTGCTCGATTACGAGGCTTATGCGGCGTATCGCAAAGGTGTGGCGCAGTCGTTGTTCGCCGACGAAGCCTTTCGCGGCAAGAGTCAGGAACTGTTGGTGCGCGTGCTGGATAACTACACCAAAGCCTTGTTCGCCCAGGACCAGATCGACATCGCCCAGGCGAAGAAGAAGGCCTACGAACAGCAGTTCCAACAGAACGAACACATGTTCAAGCAGGGCGAGGGCACGCGCACCGATATTCTCGAAGCCGAGTCACGCTATGAGCTGGCGACTGCCGAGGAAATCGAAGCGCGCAACGAGCAGGATGCCGCGTTGCGCGAGCTGGGCGCGCTGGTGGGGGTGCCGGCGGTGGACATCGGCGATCTGGCGCCGCTTGGTCAGCAATTTCAGACCTTCACCCTGCAACCGGCCAACTTCGACACCTGGCATGAACTGGCGATCAGCAACAACCCGAACCTCGCTTCGCAGCGTCAGGCCGTGGAAGTGGCGCGCTATGAAGTCGAACGCAACCGCGCCGGGCATCTGCCGAAAGTCAGTGCTTATGCCTCAATGCGCGACAACGAGTCGGAAAGCGGCAACACCTATAACCAGCGCTACGAAACCAACACCATCGGCCTGGAAGTCAGCGTGCCGCTGTACGCCGGCGGCGGGGTGTCGGCGTCGACACGGCAAGCCAGCCGCACCATGGAACAGGCCGAATACGAGCTGGATGGCAAGACCCGAGAGACCTTGATCGAACTGCGCCGACAGTTCAGCGCCTGCCTCTCGGGCGTGAACAAATTGCGCGCTTATCAGAAGGCTTTGAAGTCGGCCGAGGCGCTGGTGGTCTCGACCCGACAAAGCATCCTGGGCGGCGAACGCACCAATCTCGATGCGTTGAACGCCGAGCAGCAACTGTTCACCACCCGCCGCGACCTGGCGCAGGCGCGCTACGACTACCTGATGGCCTGGACCAAATTGCATTACTACGCCGGGACGCTGAATGAGCAGGATCTGGCGCGGGTGGACGAAGCATTTGTGGTCGCGCAACAGCCCTCACCCTGAGCGAGGGGTGAACGGGCGAAACCGCTATCAGCCCTGAACAAAACAACAAAAACGAGAATGATGACCATGGACGTACGCATCAAGCCGATTTCGCTCGGTACCCTGTTGCTTGTGATTTCTGCAAACCAGGCTCAGGCGCAATACCTGGAATCAGGCCTGCCCGGCGACCCATCCAGTTGGCGCAGTGCCGAGTTCCTGCGCGACTGGGGGCTGCAACGCATGCAGGCCGATCAGGCCTACGCTGCCGGCATCACCGGCAAGGGCGTGAAGATCGGCGCGCTCGATTCCGGTTTCGATGCCGCCCATCCCGAATTCTCCGCCGACCGTTATCACCCGGTAACGGCCAGCGGCAGCTACGTCGATGGCTCAGCGTTCAACGTCGACGGCACGCTCAACCCCAACAACGATTCCCACGGCACCCACGTGGTCGGCACCATGGGCGCAACCCGTGACGGCAGCGGCATGCACGGCGTGGCGTACGACGCGCAAATCTACGTCGGCAACACCAACAAGAACGACAGTTTCCTCTTCGGCCCCAGCCCTGATCCGCGTTATTTCAAAGCGGTCTACGACAGCCTCGCCGATGCCGGGGTACGGGCGATCAATAACAGTTGGGGCAGTCAGCCGCCGGATGTCAGCTATCGCACCCTGGCGGATCTGCACGCCGCCTACGCGCAGCACTGGAACAAGGGCACCTGGCTCGACGCCGCTGCCGACGTTTCGCGGCGCGGTGTGATCAACGTCTTCAGCGCCGGCAACAGCGGTTACCCGAACGCCAGCGTGCGCTCGGCGCTGCCGTACTTTCAGCCGGATCTGGAAGGTCACTGGCTGGCGGTGTCCGGGCTCGATCAGAGCAATCAGCAGAAGTACAACCAGTGCGGGATCGCCAAATACTGGTGCATCACCACGCCGGGGGCGAAGATCGACAGCACCATTCCCGGCGGCGGTTATGCGATCAAGTCCGGCACCTCGATGGCGGCGCCGCACGCGACCGGCGCCTTGGCGCTGGTGATGGAACGCTATCCGTACATGAACAACCAGCAGGCGCTCGAAGTGCTGCTGACCACCGCCACCCAGCTCGATGGCTCGGTCACAGACGCACCGAACGAGCGGGTCGGCTGGGGCGTCGCCAATCTCAATCGGGCGATGCGCGGGCCGGGGCAATTGCTCGGTGCGTTCGACGCGAATCTGGGGGCAGGGCAGCGCGATGTCTGGAGCAATGACATCTCCGACAAGGCGCTGATCCAGCGTCAAAAAGAAGACCTCGCCGAGCACAGCGCCTGGCAGCAAACCCTGCAGGACAAAGGCTGGCAGAACGGGGTCCCGGCCGGCGCCAGTCAACAGGATCAGACCGATTACGCCGTCGGCATGTTGCGTGATGCGGCAGCGGCAAACCGTGTGTATGAGGGCAGCCTGATCAAGTCTGGAACCGGGCAATTGCTGCTCAGCGGCGCAAACACCTATCGCGGCCCGACCACCGTCAACGGCGGTCTGCTGACCGTCAACGGTTCGCTGACCTCAGCGGTCACCGTCAACAACAGCGGCACCCTCGGCGGCTCAGGACGCATCGGCGCGTTGACCGCCAACAGCGGCGGCCGGGTCGCACCGGGCAATTCCATCGGCACCTTGAACGTCGGCGGTGATGTGACATTCGCCCCGGGCTCGACCTACGCCGTCGAGCTATCGCCCACCAGCAGCGACCGCATCGTTGCCGGCGGCGCGGCAACCGTCAGCGGCGCCAGCGTCAGCCTGGCGCTGGAAAACAGCCCGACCTTGCTCAGCAGCGCCGAAGCGCAAAGCCTGCTCGGTCGCCAGTACAACATCCTGCAAGCGGCCGGCGGCGTGCAGGGGCAGTTCGCTGCGGTGGTGCCGAACTACCTGTTCATCGGCGGCGCCCTCGACTACGCCGCAAGCGGCATCCAGCTGAATATCCAACGCAACGCGACCAGCTTCGCCAGCGTCGGGCAAACGCCGAACCAGCGTTCGGTGGCGGCGGCAGTCGAAGGTCTGGGCGCCGGCAATTCGGTTTACGAAAGCGTGCTTCGTGCACCGACTCAAGCCTCGGCGCAGCAAGCCTTCCAGCAACTGAGCGGCGAGATTTATCCAGCGCTGGGGACAATGCTGATCAACGACAGCCGCCAGTTGCGTGATGCGGTCGGCGAGCGGCTGCACGATGAATCGGCGACCCGCAGCAACGGCTGGATCAAAGCCCTCGGCGCCTGGGGCAGCACCGATTCGGGCCACGACACGGCCGGCTACAACACCTCGATCGGCGGCCTGCTGGCGGGGGTCGACGGCGCGCTGGACGAGCAGACCCGCATCGGTCTGGTCACCGGTTACAGCGACAGTTCGTTGAACATGGGCTCGGGCACGCATTCCTCGGCGAAAGTCGACAGCTACCACCTTGGCGCTTACGCCGGGCACGACATCGGCGCCTGGCTCTTGAGCACTGGCGCGGCCTACAGCTGGCATCGCGGCGATGTGAAACGCGATCTGCAATACGACGAGGTCAGCGCCAAGCAGAAAGCCAAAGTTGACGCGACCACCACCCAAGTCTTCGGCGAAGCAGCGTATCGCTTGCAGCTGCAACCGTTGGCGCTGGAACCGTTCGCCAACCTGACCTACCTGCATCTGGACACCGAAGGCTTCACCGAAAAGGGCGATGCCGCTGCGCTGAAAAGCTCGGGCGATCAGCGCGATGTGGTGCTGAGCACTCTGGGCGTGCGGGCGAGCAAAACCTTCAACCTTTCCAGCCAGCAAGCGCTGGACGTCAGCGCCCGTCTCGGCTGGCAGCACAGCCTCAGCGATATCGAATCGGAGCAGCATTTGCGTTTTGCCAGCGGCGGCACGCCGTATTCCGTGGAGAGCTCGGCGCTGGTGCGTGATGCCGCACTGGTTGGCGTGCAGGCCAGTCTGGCGTTGAGCAAGGACGTGCGGGTCAACCTCGATTACAACGGCCAACTGGCCAGCCGCGAGAAGCTGCATGGCGTAGGGCTGAGTCTGAACTGGCAGTTCTGATTGCATGTGTTTGAGCCCCTGTGGCGAGGGGATTTATCCCCGCTCGACTGCGCAGCAGTCGCAAAACCTGATCGTTCCCACGTGCAGCAAGGGAATTGATCGTCCCCACGCTCTGCGTGGGAACGCCTCCAGGGACGCTCCGCGTTCCAATGGGACGCAGAGCGTCCCGGGCTGCATTCCCACGCGGAGCGTGGGAACGATCAAGGCAACCGGATTCTTCGCAACATCACTAAGGAAGGTCGTGGATGGATAACAACAATACCCCCGCGCAATCGGGTGGCCGCTTTGCCCTGAAAACCCTGACAATCGCGATGCTCTGTGCCAGCGCGATGGCACAGGCAGCGCCTTACGCGGAAAACGGCCGCAACGGCGACCCGTCGAGCTGGCGCAGCAATGAATTCAAGGCTGACTGGGGCTTGGGCGCGATCGGCGCGGATTACGCCTACGCCGCCGGCTACACCGGCAAAGGCGTGAAGCTGGGCATCTTCGATCAGCCGGTCTACGCCGCACATCCGGAGTTCTCCGGCAGCAACAAAGTCGTCACCCTGGTCACCAGCGGCATTCGCGAATACACCGACCCTTACATCCCGGTAAAGGCCGGCGATGCGTTCCTCTATGACGGTTCACCCTCGGTCGGCTCCAACGGCAAGCTCGGCGCCCATGGCACGCACGTCGGCGGCATCGCGGCGGGCAGTCGCGACGGCGGGGTGATGCACGGTGTTGCATTCGGTGCGCAGATCATCAGCGCCGATAACGGCGACCCAGGCCCGGAAGACGGCATCGTGCGCGGCAACGATGGTGCGGTGTACAAGGCCGGTTGGGATGCGCTGATCGCCAGCGGTGCGCGGATCATCAACAACAGCTGGGGCATCGGCATCACCGACCGCTTCGACCTCGGCGGCCGCGATCCGGCGTATCCGCACTTCACCGTCAACGACGCGCAATTGCAATTCAACGAAATCCGCACGCTGCTCGGCACCAAACCCGGCGGCGCTTACGACGGCGCCATCGCCGCCGCTCGCAGCGGCATCGTCACCATTTTTGCCGCCGGCAACGATTACAACCTGAACAATCCCGACGCCATTGCCGGCCTGGGTTATTTCGTCCCGGACATCGCGCCGAACTGGATCACCGTCGCCGCATTGCAGCAGAACCCGGACACCGCCAGCGCCAATCCGTACGTGATCAGCACGTTCTCCTCGCGCTGCGGCTATACGGCGAGTTACTGCGTCTCGGCGCCGGGCACCAAGATCTACAGCTCGATCATCGAAGGCACCAACGCCGGCAACCTGACCACCAGCTACGCCAATTACAACGGCACCTCGATGGCGGCGCCGCATGTCGCTGGTTCCATTGCCGTACTGATGGAGCGTTTTCCGTACATGAGCGGCGACCAGGTCGCCAGCGTGTTGCGCACCACCGCCACCGACCTCGGCGCACCGGGCATCGACGCCTTGTACGGTTGGGGCATGATCAACCTGCGCAAGGCCATCGATGGCCCGGCGATGTTCGTCACCGAGCAGGACATTCCCGAGGAATTCCGCGTGCAGGGCGCTTACGGTTCCGGCCAGTTCGTGGCTGACTTGCCGGGCATCGGTGCGATCATCGATCAGGGCAAACCCACCGAACGCGTGTGCAGCGACATCACGTGCGGCCTCGACACCTGGCGCAACGACATCGGTGGCCACGGCGGCCTGACCAAGCAAGGCATCGGCACCCTGGTGCTGACCGGCAATAACACTTACAGCGGCCCGACCCTGGTCAATCAGGGTCGACTGGCCATCAACGGTTCGCTGCAATCGGCGGTCACCGTCAACAATGGCGGCATCCTCGGCGGCAATGGCCGCATCGGCGCGCTGGCAGTGAACAGCGGCGGTACAGTGGCGCCGGGCAACTCCATCGGCACCCTGAACGTCGCCGGTGACGTGACTTTCGCGCCGGGTTCGACCTACGCCGTAGAGCTGTCACCAACCAGCAGCGATCAGATCGTCGCAGGCGGCAAAGCCGTCATCGACGGCGCCACGGTGAGCCTGTCGCTGGAAAACAGCCCGACCTTGCTCAGCACCGGCGAAGTGCAAAGCCTGCTCGGCACTCGCTACAACATTCTGCAAGCGGCGGGCGGCATTGAAGGGCGCTTCGGGCAGGTCTTGCCGAATTACGCCTTCCTTGGCGGCACTCTGGATTACTCGGCGGGCGGCATTCAGCTGGCGGTCGGGCGCAATGAGGCATCGTTCGCCAGCGTTGGTCTGACGCCGAACCAGCGCGCCGTCGGTGCCGCCGCCGAGCGTTTGGGCGCGGGCAACGCGCTGTTCGAAACCCTGTTGCTGTCGCCCAACGCGGCGTCGGCGCAGCAGACCTTTCAACAGTTGTCCGGCGAGATTCACCCGGCCGTCGGCACGCTGCTGATCAAAGACAGCCGTTACCTGCGCGAAGCCGTCGGCGAGCGCCTGCGTGAGCGTGATCTGTTCAACTCCGATGCGCCGACTGATGAGCGCAGCAACGTCTGGGTCAAGGTCCTCGGCTCGTGGGGCGAGAGTGACGGCGGACACGACAATGCCGATTCCAACAGCTCCATCGGTGGGCTGCTGGCCGGTGTCGACGGTCTGATTGCTGAAGATACCCGTCTCGGTTTCGTCACCGGTTACAGCGACAGCTCGTTGAGCATGGGCAGCGGCACGCATTCGTCGGCGTCGGTCGACAGCTACCACTTGGGTGCGTATTTGGGGCATGAAATCGACGCGTTGCGCCTGACCGTCGGCGGCGCCTACAGCTGGCATCGCATCGACGTCAAACGTGATCTGCAGTTCGGCGACGTCAGCGGCAAACAGAAAACCAAACGTGACGCGACCACCGCGCAAGTGTTCACCGAGGCCGCATACGATCTGGGCCTGCAACCGATGAACCTGGAGCCGTTCGCCAATCTGTCCTACGTGCACCTCAACACCGACAGCTTCACCGAAAAGGGTGACGCTGCCGCGCTCAAGGGTGGTGAAGACAACCGCGACGTAGTGCTGTCGACCCTCGGCGTGCGCGCCAAGCGCAGTTTTGCCGTGTCGGACAAGCATCAGCTGGAACTGGGCGCCAGTCTCGGCTGGCAGCACAACCTGAGCAGCGTCGATGCCGACAGCCATCTGGCCTTCGCCAACGGCAACAGCGCGTTCACCGTGCAGAGCGTGTCGATGGATCGTGACGCCGCTGTGGTGGGCGTGCGCGCCGGGCTGGCGCTCAATCGCGACGTGCGGGTCAACCTCGACTACAACGGCCTGATCGGCTCGAACGAGAAAGATCACGGCGTCGGTCTGACTCTCGACTGGCAGTTCTGAGGCGTAACCGGCAGCGCTTCTCGGGCTGCCGGTTTTTCAAGGAAAAGGAGCGCTGCACATGGGATTGTTCGATTACAAAAATGCCGACGGCAAAGGGTTGTACAGCGACGCCATCGCGCTGACGCTGTATGCCTACACGCCCACCGGCAAACCGTTGCCGGCCACCGCGTGGGCACCGGTCGCCGCGACGGCGCTGGGCTATCAGGGCAAGGTCGGCGCGCAAGGCACGTTCTTCGGGGAACAGGATGGCTTCACCAGCGCCGAGGCCGAAGTGCTCGGCAAGTACGACGCCGCTGGCAAATTGATCGGCCTCGGCATTGCCTTTCGCGGCACCGGCGGGCTGGGTTACAGCGACACTTTCGGCGATCTGAAAAACAATCTGCTCGCGGCGGTCGGGCCATCGGATTACGCGAGCAATTACGCCAAAAACGCGTTCGACAATCTGCTCAAGGCCGTCGCCGCTTTCGCGATTGCCAACGGTGTTGCTGCCAAGGACGTATTGATCAGCGGCCACAGCCTCGGCGGGCTTGGGGTTAATAGCGTTGCTGAATTGAGCGGGGACAACTGGGGCGGCTTCTACAAGGATGCCAATTACATCGCCTTCGCCTCGCCGACCCAGAGCAGCTCCGGCCCCCAGGTGCTCAACATCGGTTTCGAGAACGATCCGGTATTTCGCGTGCTCGACGGCACCACGTTCAGCACGGCATCGATGGGCAAGCACGACAAGCCCCACGAATCGACCACTGACAACCTAGTCAACTTCACCGATAACTACGCCTCCACGGCGCAGAACCTGGTGCCATTCAGCATCGCCAATCCGCTGAACTGGTCGGCGCACAGTTCACTGGGCTACGCCGATGGCTTGAATCGGGTGATCGATTCGGCGTTCTACAACCTGACCGAGCGCGACTCGACGATCATCATCGCCAATCTCGACGAGGCATCGCGGAGCAAGACTTGGGTCGAGGACCTGGGCCGCAGCGGCGAGCCGCACAGCGGCAGCACCTTCATCATCGGCACGCAGAGCAGCGACTGGCTCAAGGGCGGCGCGGGTAACGACTTTATTGAAGGACTGGACGGCGATGATCGTTTCCGCGATGACGGCGGTTACAACGTCATTTTTGGCGGCCAGGGCCATAACACCTTCGAACTGCAAAAGCCGCTGCAGAACTTCAGCTTCGCCAACGACGGCGACGGCACGCTGTACGTGCGCGACGCCTACGGCGGCGTCAGCCTGACCCGCGACATCGGCGCGCTGGTCAGTAAAGAGGCCGGTTCGTGGTGGGGCAGCAAGGAGATCACTTGGGGTGTCACCGCCAAGGGGTTGAGCAACGGCAGCGAACTGACCCAGTACAACCATTCGCTCAGCGGTGATGGTTATGGCAATGCCTTGCATGCCACGGCCGATGGCGACTGGCTGTTCGGCCTTGGTGGCGATGATCAACTGATCAGCGACAAGTCGCAGGTGACTTTCGTGGGTGGCGCCGGCAACGACGTGTTGACGGCGGTGGGTGGCCACAACACCTTCCTGTTCAGCGGCGCGTTCGGTTTCGATGCGATCAATGGTTATCAGGGCAGCGACAAACTGCTGTTCATGGGCGTCGAGGGCGCAGGGCAGGGTTATGACTACAAGCAGCATGCCGCGCAGTCTGGTTCCGACACCGTGCTGAAGATTGGCGATTTTGCCGTGACGCTGATTGGCGTCGGCGTGGCTAACCTGACGGACTCGAGTTTCGTCTTCGCCTGATTCCGAAGGTGCAGGAAATCTCATTGTGGGAGCGAGCTTGCTCGCGAAAGCGGTGGGTCAGGCGATTGTGATGTTGAATGCGCTGCCGCCTTCGCGAGCAGGCTCGCTCCCACAGGTACGGCGTATACATGAACGTTCCCACGCTCTGCGTGGGAATGCAGCCGGGGCGCTCTGCGTCCCAAAAGAACGCAGCCTTCGGCAGCTTCTACAGAGGATGTGCAGGATGTAACGAATGCTCCAGAGCCTCGCGCTCTGGCTGTGAGCTATCTCTGACAATTCCAACAACAAGAGAGGCAATGGCAATGGGTGTATACGACTACAAGAACTTCGGCACAGCCGATTCCAAGGCGCTGTTCAGTGATGCCATGGCGATCACGCTGTATTCCTATCACAACCTCGATAACGGCTTCGCCGCCGGTTATCAGCACAACGGCTTCGGTCTGGGCCTGCCGGCGACGCTGGTCACCGCACTGATTGGCGGCACCGATTCGCAAGGGGTGATCCCCGGTATCCCGTGGAATCCCGACTCGGAAAAACTCGCCCTCGAGGCCGTACAGAAGGCCGGCTGGACGCCCATCACCGCCGCGCAATTGGGCTACGACGGCAAGACTGATGCACGCGGGACGTTCTTCGGCGAGAAGGCCGGCTACACCAGCGCGCAGGTGGAAATCCTCGGCAAATACGACGCCCAGGGGCATCTCACCGAACTGGGTATCGCCTTTCGCGGCACCAGCGGTCCGCGCGAAATCCTCATTGGTGATTCGATTGGCGACGTGATCAACGATCTGCTCGCGGCGTTCGGCCCGGCCGATTACGCAAGAAACTACGTCGGCGAAGCTTTCGGCAATCTGCTCAACGATGTCGTCGCCTTCGCCCGGGCCAACGGCCTCAGCGGCAAGGACGTGCTGGTCAGCGGTCATAGCCTGGGCGGCCTGGCGGTGAACAGCATGGCTGACTTGAGCGCTGGCAAGTGGGGCGGTTTCTTCGCCGACTCCAACTACATCGCCTACGCCTCGCCGACGCAAAGCATCGGCGACAAGGTGCTGAATATCGGCTACGAAAACGACCCGGTGTTTCGCGCCCTCGACGGTTCGACCTTCAGCAGTGCCTCGGTGGGTGTGCACGATGCGCCGCACACATCCACCACCGACAACATCGTCAGTTTCAACGATCACTACGCCTCGAACGCCTGGAACGTGCTGCCGTATTCGATACTGAATGTCCCGACGTGGATTTCGCACCTGCCCACTGGCTACGGCGACGGCATGACCCGCGTGCTGGAATCGAAGTTCTACGACCTGACCAGCCGCGACTCGACGATCATCGTCGCCAACCTCTCCGACCCAGCGCGGGCAAACACTTGGGTAGAGGACCTCAACCGTAACGCCGAAACCCACAAAGGCAGCACGTTCATTATTGGCAGTGACGGCAATGACCTGATCCAGGGCGGCAGCGGCAATGACTATCTGGAAGGCCGCGCCGGCAACGACAGCTTCCGCGACAACGGCGGCTACAACGTTATTCTGGGCGGGCAGGGCAACAACACGCTCGACTTGCAGCAAACAGTGAAGAACTTTGATTTCGCCAACGACGGTGCCGGCAACCTGTACATCCGCGATGCCAACGGCGGGATCAGCATCACCCGCGACATTGGCAGCATTGTCAGCAAAGAGCCGGGGCTTCTCTGGGGCGTGTTCAAGGACGACGTGTTGCACAGCGTCACGGCCACGGGGCTGAAAGTCGGCAGCAACCTCACCGCTTATGAATCGAGCGTAAAAGGCACGGCCGCCAATGACACGCTCAAGGCGCATGCCGGCGGCGATTGGCTGTTTGGCCTTGAGGGCAACGATCATTTGCTCGGCGGCGCGGGCAATGATGTGTTTGTCGGCGGCGCTGGCAATGACCTGCTGGAATCGGGCGGCGGGGCGGATACGTTTCTGTTCAATGGCGCGTTTGGCCAGGATCGTGTGGTTGGCTATACGGCCGATGACAAACTGGTGTTTCTTGGCGTGCAGGGGGTGTTGCCGGGGGATGATTTGCGCGCCCATGCCTCGGCGGTCGGGCAGGACACCGTGCTGACGTTTGGCGGGGATTCGGTGACGTTGGTGGGGGTGGCGCTGGGGAGTTTGAGCGCCGACGGGGTGGTTATCGCCTGAGGTTGATGCGGGGCCTGTGCCGGCCCCTTCGCGAGCAGGCTCGCTCCCACAGGGGATTTGTGAACGACGTAGATCCAGTGTGGGAGCGAGCCTGCTCGCGAAAAACGATCATTCAAGCAAAGTCAGTCTTCCTTGCGCACGGTCGCGACTTCATCCGCGCGAACCTTGACCTTGGCGCCGGAAATATCCTCGAACTCATAGAAACCGTCCTCGGTCTCAGTCTTCGGCATGTCCTCAGTCAGGTACTGGGTGCCGTTCTGCAGCGTCACCACGGTCTGGGTCGAACAGCCGCCCAGCGCCAACAGGGCTGCGACTGCTACAGGAATGCCCAGCATCTTGATTTTCATACCCACCTCTGACTCCTTGCTTGAATGTGATTGCGGGCATTGTCGGCCCTGTAACGCGGTTGGTGCCAGCATCGGCGGAAAAGTTCGATGGCGGCACGAAAAAATGCCATTGATCTTTTTCCGTTTGCGCCGGGCAGGGCTGAGCTGTTATCTGTACGCATAACCAGTGTTCGCTTGCCGTGGCTTTGAATTCCCGTGACCTCCAACCCTCTCGACGATCCGTTCTATTACCTCAACAACTTCCGGCAAGTGCTTGATTGGCTTGGGCTTCGCTATGCCGATGTGATGAGCGCGAGCGAGCACGGCTTCATCCGCGACTTCAATACGCTGCCGCAAGCCTCGCAGGGATTGCTGGTACGCATGGTCATGCGCAAGGGCATTCACTTTCGCGCGAGCAAACTCAATTACCTGGAAATCGGCGACATCGCTGAGGCGGCGCAGCCGTTGCTCGACCACGGCTGGCTCGACGAACACGCTGCGCTGACGCTGGCAGAGTTGTTCGATGTCTTGCTCAAGGCCGAGCTCTTGCAAGCGTTCGGCACCTTTATCGATCAGCCGAAAGGGCGCAAGGACGAATGGCTGCCCGTGCTGGCCGAACAGTTCAGCGAGGCGCAAACCCTGCGCGTCTGGGCGCCGCAACTGGCTGAACGGCTGTTCAGCCTGACCCTGATGGATTTGTGCGATCGCCTGCGCCTGATGTTCTTCGGCAATCTGTATCAGGACTGGTCGGAGTTCGTGCTGGCCGACCTGGGCATCTTCACTTATGAGAAAGTCGAGTTCTGCGCCGACTCCCGAGGCCTGCGCAGTCGTGAAGACGTCGACGCCTGCCTGTTCCTGCATCAATGCCAACTGCGTTTCGAGGCGGGTGAACCGCTGGCGGAAATCGTCGAACAGATCAACGCCGTGCAGTTCGACAACCCCTGGCTACGCCGTCGGCAAGCCAAGGCGTTGTTCCAGATCGGCCAGTACGCCGAGCGCATCGGCGACTTTGCCCTGGCCCTGAGTGTTTACCGCGACTGCGCCTACCCGGGCGCACGACTGCGGATGATCCGTGTGCTCGAACGCTGCGGCGAATACGCATTGGCGCTGGAACTCGGCACGCTGGCCGAACAGGCACCGCAAAGCGCGGCCGAGCAGCAAGGCTTGCAGCGCATCGTCCCGCGCCTGCGGCGCAAACTCGGTGGCCCGCCGCTCAAGCGTGCCAAGGCGAGAGAGGTCGAGCGCCTCGACTTGCACTTGCCGCGCATCGATCCGGCGCGGTCGGTGGAGTTTCATGTGCAAGCGCACTTGCACGCCGATGACGGCCCGGTGCATTACGTCGAGAACAGCCTGATCAATTCGCTGTTTGGCCTGTTGTGCTGGCCGGCGATCTTCGCGCCGTTACCGGGTGCGTTTTTCCACCCGTTCCAGCGCGGCCCGGTGGATCTGCTCAGCGAAGATTTCCTCGAGCGCCGTGCCGAGCTGTTTCAGGCCTGCCTGGGCGAACTCGACGACGGCCGCTACGCCGAGACCATCCGCCAGCGCTTCGTCGACAAGTGGGGTATCCAGTCGCCGTTCGTGTTCTGGGGCGCGCTCAACGAAGACTTGCTGGAACAGGCGCTGGCCTGTCTGCCCGCCGAACACTTGAAACACTGGTTCAATCGCCTGTTGCTCGACATCAAGGCCAACCGCGCCGGCATGCCGGACCTGATCCAGTTCTGGCCGCAGCACAAGACCTACCGGATGATCGAGGTCAAAGGCCCCGGCGACCGCTTGCAGGACAATCAACTGCGCTGGCTGGAGTTCTGCCACGAGCACCAGATGCCGGTGGCGGTGTGTTACGTGCAATGGGCGGAGCAGAGCGCTTGAGTTACAGCGTTGCCGTGCGTGCACTGTGCGAGTTCACGGCCAAGACCGGCGACCTCGACCTGCGCTTCACCCCGTCACCGACCGCGCTGGAAGGCATCGTCGGCCATCGCACCGTAGCCTCGCGGCGCAGCGAGCAGTACCAGAGCGAAGTGGCGCTGCAAGGCGAATTCGGCGAGTTGAAGGTCAAGGGCAGGGCGGATGGCTACGATCCGGCGCAAAACTGCCTGGAAGAAGTCAAAACCTATCGCGGCGACCTGAGCAAGCAACCGGCCAATCACCGCCAGTTGCACTGGGCGCAGGCGAAAATCTACGGCTGGTTGATGTGCCAGAAACTGCAATTGCAGCAGATCAATCTGGCGCTGGTGTATTTCGACGTCGTCAGTGAAAAGGAAACCTGCCTGGTCGAATCCCACAGCGCCGAGTCACTCCAGACGTTTTTCACGCAGCAGTGCGGCTTGTTCCTGCAATGGGCCGAGCAGGAAATGACCCATCGCGAAGCGCGCAATCTGGCCGCGCAGCAACTGGCGTTCCCGCACGCGGATTTTCGTCCCGGCCAACGGCATCTGGCCGAATCAGTGTTCAAAGCCGTCAGCACCGGCCGCTGTCTGATGGCCCAGGCACCGACCGGCATCGGCAAAACCCTTGGCACGCTGTTCCCGATGCTCAAGGCCCTGGCGCCGCAGCAGCTGGACAAGGTGTTCTTTCTCACCGCCAAGACTCCCGGACGCAAACTGGCGCTCGATGCCAGTCAGGTGTTGTTCAGGCAAGCGCCGGACTTGCCGCTGCGGGTGATGGAAATGGTTGCTCGCGACAAGGCCTGCGAACACCCGGACAAGGCCTGCCATGGCGAATCCTGTCCGCTGGCCCAGGGTTTTTATGATCGCCTGCCGGCTGCCCGCGAATCTGCCAGCCGCATCAACCTGCTCGATCAGGCGGCGATGCGTGAAGTCGCCGCGCAGCACAGCGTCTGCCCGTACTACCTCAGTCAGGAAATGGCCCGCTGGGCGGATGTGGTGGTTGCCGACTACAACTATTACTTCGACTTCAGCGCGCTGCTGTTCGGTCTGGCCCAGCTCAATCAGTGGAAAGTCGCGGTGCTCGCCGACGAGGCGCACAACCTGGTCGAGCGCGGCCGGCAAATGTACAGCGCCAGCCTCGACCAGTTCACCCTCGCCAGCGTGCGCAAAACTGCGCCCGCAGCGCTGAAGAATGCCCTGCAACGGGTCAACCGTGAATGGAACGCGCTGCATGCGCCGCAACTGGCGGCGTATCAGGCGTACGACAAGGCGCCGGACAAACTTCTGCAAGCCATCTCGCTGTGTTGCGCGGCCATTGGCGATTACCTCAACGAGCATCCACAAGGACTCGAAAGCGGCTTGCAGAATTTCTATTTCGACCTGCTGCAATTTGCCCGGGTCGCCGAGCTGTACGACGAGCATTACCTGTTCGACATCAGCAAACGCGATCTCGACCGCAAACGTCCGTTGTCGCAACTGTGCCTGCGCAACGTGGTGCCGGCGGCGTTCATCGGCCCGCGCCTGACAGCGGCACGCAGCAGCGTGCTGTTCTCGGCCACGCTGAGCCCGCGCAACTACTACGCCGACCTGCTCGGCACGCCCGCCGACACGGTGTGCATCGACGTCGAATCGCCGTTCAGCGCCGAGCAGTTGCAGGTGCACATCGTCAGCCAGATCTCCACCCGTTTTAACCATCGCCAGGCCTCGCTGGAGCCTATCGTCGAACTGATCGCGCGCCAGTTCAGCGAGCGCCCGGGCAACTATCTGGCTTTCTTCAGCAGTTTCGATTACCTGCATCAGGTCGCGACGTTATTGGCCGAGCGCCATCCGCACATCACTCAGTGGCTGCAATCGCGGGGTATGGCCGAGGGCGCGCGGCAGGCGTTTCTCGACCAGTTCAGCGCCGACAGCCAGGGTGTGGGGTTTGCGGTGCTGGGCGGGGCGTTTGGCGAGGGCATCGATTTGCCCGGCGCGCGGCTGATCGGCGCGTTCATCGCCACGCTGGGGCTGGCGCAGCTCAATCCGGTCAACGAGCAGATGAAGCGGCGCATGGCCGCCATTTTCGGCGCCGGCTACGATTACACCTATCTGTACCCGGGCATGCAAAAAGTCGTACAAGCCGCTGGGCGGGTGATTCGCACCCGTGAGGATCGCGGCACGGTCATGCTCATCGACGATCGCTTTGCCGAAAGCCGCATCCAGCAAATGCTGCCGCAGTGGTGGGCAATCAAAAGCGAGCCGGCACTTTCCAAATCAGTGGATTCACGCATACTTCAGCCCATGACAGTGGCTGGTGAGTGTGATGAGTGAAAACAACAGAACCGCAGCGATCGAAGACAGCCGTTTCCGGCTGCTGATCGACGCGGTTGTCGACTATGCGATCTATATGATCGACCCCGACGGTACCATCACCAGTTGGAACTCCGGCGCCAAACGCTTCAAAGGTTATGAAGAAGCCGAAATCATCGGCGAGCACTTCTCGCGCTTCTATACACCGGAAGACCGCGCCAACGGCATGCCGCAACGGGCGCTGGACACGGCGATTCGCGAAGGTCGCTTCGAAGGCGAGGGCTGGCGCGTGCGCAAGGACGGCACGCACTTCTGGTCGCACGTGGTGATCGACCCGATCATCGACCCCAACGGCAAGCTGCTCGGGTTCGCCAAGATCACTCGCGACCTCACCGACCGCAAAATGGCCGAGGAAACCCTCAAGCAAAGCGAACAGCAGTTCCGCCTGCTGGTGCAGGGCGTTACCGATTACGCGATCTACATGCTCAGCCCCGAAGGCTGCGTCAGCAACTGGAACCAGGGCGCGCAGCGCATCAAGGGTTACCTGCCGGAAGAAATCATCGGCCAGCATGTTTCGATTTTCTACACCCCCGAAGACCGCGAACTCGGCGAGCCGCAGCGCTCGCTGGAGATTGCCACCCGCGAAGGCCGGTTCGAGAGCCGCAGTTGGCGGATGCGCAAGGACGGCACGCGGTTTCTTGCCCACGTGGTCGTCGATGCAATTCGCGGCGACACCGGCACGCTGCTCGGCTTTGCCAAGATCACCCGCGATGTGACCGAGGCGCACGAGGCGCAGCAGGCCTTGGAAAAGACCCGCGAGGCGTTGTTCCAGGCGCAGAAGATGCAGGCGATCGGCCAACTCAGCGGCGGTATCGCCCATGACTTCAACAACCTGTTGACGGTGATTCTCGGCAACCTTGAGATCGTGCAGAAACGCATCGGCGACGCGCCGAAAATCGCCCGTCTGCTGGAAAACGCCACCCAAGGTGCCTTGCGCGGTGTGTCGCTGACCCAGCGCATGCTGGCCTTCGCCCGGCGTCAGGAACTTAAGACCGAATCGGTGGATATCCCGCAACTGGTGCAAGGCATCACCGGGCTGCTGCGCAGCTCGCTCGGGCCGGGGATTCGCATCGAAACGCGCTTTCCCGACGACCTGCAGCCAGTGCTGGCCGATAGCAATCAGCTGGAACTGGCGATTCTCAATCTGGCGACCAATGCCCGCGATGCCATGCCCGATGGCGGCACGGTGATCATTCAGGCACAAGCCGAAGTGGTTCTGGAACAAACTCATTCGACACTGGCGGCGGGGCGCTACGTGTGCCTGAGCCTGATCGACAGCGGCGAAGGCATGGACGAGGCCACGCTGGCCTGTGCCCGCGACCCGTTCTTCACCACCAAGGGACTGGGCAAAGGCACCGGGCTCGGCTTGTCGATGGTGCATGGCTTCATCGAGCAGTTGGGCGGGCGCTTTATTCTGAAAAGCGAGAAGGGCCAGGGGACGGCGGCCGAGCTGTGGATTCCGGTAGCGCTTGAGCGTACGGCCAGTCGCCCGGCGTACAGCAACGCCGCGCCCATTGCGGTGCCGAGGCTCAGTGTGCTCGTGGTCGATGACGATTCGCTGGTGCTGACCAGCACCAGTCTGCTGCTCGAAGACCTCGGCCATCGCGTCATCGGCGCGACCTCCGGCGCCCAGGCGCTGGCGCTGTTCGATCAGGGCGAAGTGATCGATCTGGTGATCACCGACATGGCCATGCCAAAAATGAGCGGCGCGCAACTGGCTCACGCCTTGCGCATGCTCAAGCCGGATCTGCCGATCATTCTCGCCACTGGATACGCCGAACGTTTGGAAGGCTTCGCCGCCGATCTGCCGCGTCTGCCGAAACCGTTCACCCAGTTGAATCTGGTACAGATCATCGCCCAGTCGATGAAGTGGCGCGCTGGTCGATCCGGCTGAACTACTGCTGACGCGTGCCTTTCCAAAAGTCTTGTTCACTTTTGGAGGGCACGTCTCTTGTCACGCATATTGACCCAGCCAAGCGCCGTTGAAGAAGCCTTGGCCGAACACGACGCCAAGATGTTTGGCTCACCCAAGGAGCGCCTGGATTTCTATCGCCGGGAAATCCAGTACGAAACCAGCATCCTTGCCAACCGCACAGACGCCTACCTGGCGGCGCAGTCGTTTCTGGTGATCGCTTTCGCCTCGTGCATGGCCAACCTAAATCCCGAGTGGGGCAAGATGTTCACCCTTGTCGTGCCGCCGTTTCTGGCCCTGCTTGGCGTGCTCAGCTCACTGAACGCCTGGCCGGGGATTCGCGCGGCTTACGACATCATTGATCACTGGCACTTCAAGCAGAGCCAGTTGCTGCACAGCGAGCCGGTAATGGGCGCGGCGTATGACGAGTCACCACTGTTCAGCGAGATGGAATCGAGCCACAAGGGCTATCGCAAGTCGCTGCTGTTCTCAGTGCGCACGCCTTGGATTTTCGCGACGTTCTGGGTGATGTTGGGGGTGTATGCGGTGTTTATTCAGGTGACCAATCCGTGAACAGATTGGTCGGCAGGTGGGGGAGGTCTTAAGCTTCGATCGGTTTTCCCCCTCACTGGCCGGAGTGAGGGGGCTGGTAACTTATTAAGCGGTTTCCAGCTCACGCCGCGGCGTAACAGCATTCTGCACCGCCGCCGGGATCGGCGGGAAATCCTCATTCAGCACACACAGATGATCAATCGCATCTTCAAACTTCGCATCGGCTTTCTTGCGCAGTGCCCGGTATTGCTCAAAGCGTTCGAAGTCGGTCGGCGTCTGTTCCAGCAGCGCGTTGGCCGCTCGATTCAGTTCGTGGGCTTCTTCGAACAGTTGACGATTGCGTTCCAGAGCCAGTGCTCTGCAAGCCTTGATTTGCGCAGGAGTCGAGCATTCGTTCATGACCGTGACCTTGTTTGTGTCGGGGTTCCGTTTAATAGGCTGTTCACCGCAGGGGAACCGAACCTGCCGGGCCGCGCTGATGATTGGCGCGGTTAAAGTTGTGACCCTTGGGTCGCGCCCGGCGATCCATTTTTTTGCAGAAAAATCTTCGATGATTTCCAGCCAAGCGCAGCGGTTGAAGAATCAGCTTTTTCGTTGCTTCAGACTCTCATAGCGCGCCAACATCGGCTGTGTGCTGATGCCATGCAGCAGGATACTCAGGGCCACCACCGACAACGTGATGTCGGTACAGACCTTGGCCACGTCGGAATCGAGGCCATGGTTCAGGGCGAAGAACAGATAGAACAGGCTGCCGATGCCACGAATGCCAAACCAGCCGATCAACAAACGCTGCGGTCCGCTGAGCAGATTGCCCCACGGCATCAGCGCCACGCTCAGTGGACGAATCAGACAGAACAGCACGGCGCCGATCCACAACGCCCGCCAGTCCCAATGCGCAATCAGCACGACACCGAGCAGAGTCACCAGAAACACTTCCATCGCCCGCTCGACCAGACTGCCGAACGCCAACATGTCACCCATCATGATCCCGGCCGCGACCTGGCTGTCTTCCAGCTTCTCTGTGTCGCCATGCACGGCGTTCTGTGGCTCGACGTTCTGATGACCGACCACCGGTTGCACCAGATGCTCGGCAGGTGCCTGGGTGATGCCCGTGGATTTGACTTCCTCCTGACGCAGGCCGAGGCCGGCAGCGAAAACCGCGAGAAAGCCGTAGCCGCCAATGGCGTCGGCCACCACGTAGGACAACGCGATCAGCGCGAGAGTCAGGTAATCGTTGGGGCCGAGGGTGCTGTCCTCGTTGTGAATGCGTAGTAACAGAGCGATGCGGCCAATGCCGCGCCCCATCCAGTAACCGGTGAGCAAACCCGCCGGCACCGCCCACAACAGACTGCGAAGCACCCAGTGCTGCCATTCGCCAGCGCTGCCGTCACCGTGCAGCAACAGCAGACCGAAAATCACGAAAGGGAAAGCCACGCCATCATTGAGCCCGGCTTCACCGGAGAGGCCGAAGCGCACGCTGTCGACGTCCTGCGCATCATTGACCTGCACCAGTGCGGCGAGCACCGGGTCGGTCGGGGCCAGAATCGCGCCGATCAGCAACGAAGGCCCCCACGGCAATTGCAGGCCCCAGTGCAACAGCAGACACACGCCGATGATGCTCAGAATCATCACCGGCCCGGCCAGACCAAAAGCGATGCGCCAAGTCTTGTTGCCCAGCGGCAGACGCAACTTCAAACCGCAGACGAACAAAGAAAAGAGCACCGCGACTTCCGTCAGGTGCTCCATCCACAACGACGATTCCTCCAGCGGCAATTGCAGCAGGTCGAGGCCGCTTGGGCCGATGGCGATGCCCAGCAGCAGGCACACCGCTGAAGTGGTGACCGGCATCCAGCGCAACCATGACGATGTCAGGGCCAGCGTTAGCAGCACGGCGCCGAGCACCGCGACCCATATGCCGAAACTCATGACCGCTCACTTCGGTGAATTCTCAAGGACAGGCGCACCGGGTCAGCTCACGGTCGTGCGCAGGTATTCGGGGATGAGCACGTTGAACCACAGCAGAATCATCGACACCAGCATGGTCACCAGCACCAGCAGGCCAACGCCCCACACGCACGCCGAATACAGCAGGCCTTGCTCCTTACGCTCATGCATGAAGGTCGGCAGGCCGACGAACAGCAGAAACGTCGAATAGATCGACGCGGCGCCGAGAACCAGAATCGCCAGCCAGCGGCTCGGGTACAGCCCGGCGATGCCGGCGAGGAAAAACGGCGTCACCGTGTAGGCGGCAAAACCGATGCATTGATTGAGCGTTGGCCGCGCATCGAATGATCGCGACATCCAGCGAATGAATCCGCCGATAAGCGCCACACCGGCGACAATCGTCACGTACAGCAGCACGCTCAGTTGCAGGGCGCTGGCCGTGCTCAGGCGCACGTTCTCGCCCGCGGCGAGGCTCCAGCCGACTTGAGTGGTGCCGATGAACAGGCACACGGCCGGGATCAGCGCGAGCAGCAGCAGATGCGCGAGATAGTGGCGGGGATGGGTTTCTTCTTCGCGGCGGATATCGGTCCAGGCGAAGTTGGGTTGGGTGAAGAGTCTGACGAGGGGGGCGGACATGACAACCTCCTGTTCCTGTTGGCCCGTAGGCGCTTACAGGTATGGAGGGATGCCATGCCGCTCGGGTTCAGTTTTTCTGCTGCACGGTTACAGCATCGGTTTGCCGCCGGTCACGCCGTAGCGCTGGCCGGTGATGTAGCTGGCTTCGTCGGAGGCCAGCAGCACATAAATCGGTGCGACTTCCACCGGTTGGCCGGGACGGCCGAGCGGGGTGCTGCCGCCGAAGTTCTGTACTTCTTCGTCGGGCATGGTCGAGACGATCAGCGGTGTCCAGATCGGGCCAGGGGCGACGCTGTTGACGCGAATCTCCTTCGGCCCGAGCATCTGCGCCAGGCCACCGGTGAAGTTGGCGATTGCGCCTTTGGTGGTGGCGTAGGCCAGCAGAGTCGGCTTGGGCATGTCCGAGTTGACCGAGCTGGTGTTGATGATCGACGAGCCGGGGCGCATGTGCTTGATCGCCGCCTGGCAGATCCTGAACATGGCGGTGATGTTGACGTCGAAGGTCATCACCCATTCGTCATCGGGGATTTCCTCGAAGTTTTCGTGGGTCATCTGGAACGCGGCGTTGTTGACCAATATGTCGATGCGGCCAAAGCGCTCGACAGTTTTGTCGACCAGCGCTTGGCACTGTGCTTTCTCGGCGATATCGCCCGGCAGCAGGATGCACTGACGCCCGGCCTGCTCGACCCAGCGTGCGGTTTCCTTGGCATCCTCGTGTTCATTCAAGTACGCCACGGCGACGTCGGCACCTTCACGGGCGAAGGCAATCGCCACCGCGCGACCAATGCCGCTGTCGGCGCCGGTGATCAGCGCGATCTTGCCGGCGAGGCGGCCGGAACCGACGTAACTTTGCTCGCCGCAGTCTGGATACGGTTCCATCTTGCGTTGCGAGCCGGGCACCGGTTGGGCTTGTTTCGGGAAGGGTGGTTTTGGATAGTCAGTCATCGCAGGGTCTCCTGATTTCAAGGCCAGTGTTCCGGGTTGACCCGGTGGCTTTGCCTTGAGTTCGATCGGATTTGCGCTGGATGGACAGACTGAATCGAACAACTGTGGGAGCTGGCTTGCCAGCGATTGCGGTGCCACAGACAACATCCATGTTGCATGTGAGGCCGTCATCGCTGGCAAGCCAGCTCCCACAAGGGGCAAGGTGTTCTCAGGTGTTGCGGCTGGCCAGCGCCCGCTCCATCCGCGCAATCCCTTCTTCGAGCAACGCCCTCGGGCAACCGAAGTTCAAGCGCACGAACTGCTGATGCTGGTCACCAAAATCGAGCCCGGCACTCAGCCCGACCTTGCCCTGTTCGAGGAAGAACCGCTGCGGATCCGGCAGGTCCAGCGCGGTGCAATCGAGCCACGCCAGATACGTGCCCTGCGGCACATTGATGGTCACGCCCGGCAGGCGCGTGCGCACTGCGTCAACCAGCCAGTCGCGGTTGGCCTGCAGGTAGATTTTCAATTCCGCGAGCCAAGGCCCGGCTTCGCTGTAGGCGACGCGGGTGGCTTCCATGCCCAGCGGGTTGACGCTGTCGACCATACCGCAGCGGGCGTGGTTGACGCGTTCGCGCAGGGCGGCGTCCTGGATGATCATGAACGAGGTCTTGAGGCCGGCGATGTTATAGGCCTTGCTCGCCGACATCAGGGTGATCGTGCGTTTGGAAATTTCCGGACTCAGCGATGCGGTGGGAATGTGCACGCGGCCGTCGAAGCACAGTTCGGCGTGAATCTCGTCGGAGATGATCCACGCGTCCTGCGCTGCGCAGATATCCGCCACTGCCTGCAATTCTTCGCGGGCGAAGACCTTGCCGATCGGGTTGTGCGGGTTGCTCAACAGCAGGGCGCCGCCGCCTTTCAGTGACTCGCGCAGTGCGTCCAATGGCGTGGCGTAAGTGCCATCGGCCTGGGCTTCGAATTGCAGCTCGACCTTGTTCAGGCCCCAGTGGCCCGGCGCATGGCGCAGCGGCGGATAGTTCGGCACTTGCACGACGACATTCTGCTGCGCCTGGACCAACGCCTTGAGGGCCATGTTGAATCCCGATTCCACGCCCGGCAGGAAAATCAGCTCCTGCGGTTTGACCTGCCATGAATACTTGTTCCACAGGTCGGCGACGATGGCTTCACGCAGGTTGTCCTGGGCCACGCTGTAACCGAGCAGCGGGTGCAGCAGGCGCTGTTGCAAGGCTTCGACGATGACCGGCGGCGCGGCGAAATCCATATCAGCGACCCACATCGGCAACACATCCGCCGGGTAACGGCTCCACTTGGTGCTGCCAGTGTGGTGGCGGTCGAACAGCTGATCAAAATCGAAAGTCATGCGCGGTCTCGGGGCGGCGGGTGGTTCGTGGGCGCCATGATAACTCGTGGCCCGGGCGGGGCACATAAATCCTGACGGCAACCTCATAACCCTGTGGGAGCTGGCTTGCCAGCGATGGCGCCGGCACAGTCGGCATAGGTGTTGCTGACCCACCGCAATCGCTGGCAAGCCAGCTCCCACAGGGATTGGGGTGCATAGCAAATTCTGCGCCCAGACACCCGACGGTCGGTTTTCACACAATCGGCAAGGTCTTTGTCTACAGTGAAAAAGTCGGCGCCAAGGCGTCGCAACCGTGATTGTCCAGATAAAGCCCGGCACAAGTACCGGGTTCCACCTGATCAGGAGTGCACGATGGATCTCAGCCGTCGTCAGTTCTTCAAGGTCGCCGGTATCGGCCTTGCAGGCTCAAGCCTGGGCGCGTTGGGCATGGCCCCGACGGCGGCCTTCGCCGAGCAGGTGCGTCACTTCAAGCTCGCCCACACCCGTGAAACCCGCAACACCTGCCCGTATTGCTCGGTCGGTTGCGGTTTGATCATGTACAGCCAGGGCGATGCCGGCAAGAACGTGGCGCAAAACATCATTCACATCGAAGGCGACGCCGACCACCCGGTCAATCGCGGCACGCTGTGCCCGAAAGGCGCGGGCCTGCTCGACTTCATTCACAGCCCCGGCCGCTTGCAGTACCCGCAAGTGCGCAAGCCTGGCAGCAATGAATGGACGCGCATCGGCTGGGACGAAGCCCTCGATCGCATCGCCGACCTGATGAAGGCCGACCGCGACGCCAACTTCATCGAGAAAAATGCCAACGGGCAAACGGTGAATCGCTGGCTGACCACCGGTTTTCTCGCGGCATCGGCGGCATCCAACGAAGCCGGCTACATCACTCAGAAGGTGATTCGCAGCCTCGGTCTGCTGGGGTTCGATAACCAGGCGCGTGTCTGACACGGCCCGACGGTGGCAAGTCTTGCCCCGACGTACGGCCGTGGTGCCATGACCAACACCTGGACCGATATCGCCAACGCGAATCTGATCCTGGTGATGGGTGGCAACGCAGCAGAAGCGCATCCGTGCGGCTTCAAATGGGTGACCGAGGCCAAGGCGCATAACGCTGCGCGGCTGATCGTGGTCGACCCGCGTTTTACCCGGACCGCTTCGGTGGCCGACTATTACGCGCCGATCCGCACCGGTACCGACATCGCCTTCATGGGCGGGTTGATCAATTACCTGCTGACCGAAGACAAGATCCAGCACGAATACGTGCGCAATTACACCGACGTGTCGTTCATCGTCAAAGCCGGTTATGGCTTCGAAGACGGCCTGTTCAGCGGCTATGACGCGGAAAAACGCAGCTATACCGACAAGTCCGGCTGGGGTTACGAATTCGCCGAGGACGGTTTCGTCCGCGTCGACCCGACCCTGCAAGACCCGCGCTGCGTTTATCAACTGATGAAGCAGCATTACAGCCGCTACAACATCGACCTGGCCAGCCAGATCTGCGGCATGCCGGTCGACGCGATGCAGAAAATCTGGGAAGAAATTGCCACCTGCTCGACACCGGGCAAGACCATGACGATTCTCTACGCCCTCGGCTGGACGCAGCACTCGATCGGCGCGCAGATCATCCGCAGCGCGGCGATGGTGCAACTGCTGTTGGGCAACGTTGGCATGCCCGGCGGTGGCGTCAATGCGCTGCGCGGACACTCGAACATCCAGGGCCTGACCGACCTCGGCCTGCTGTCCAACGCCTTGCCCGGCTACCTCACGCTGCCCAGCGACAGCGAGCAGGACTATGGCCAGTTCATCTTCAAACGCACGCAGGTTCCGCTCAGACCGGGGCAGCTTTCGTACTGGCAGAACTACAGCAAATTCCACGTCAGCCTGATGAAATCCTGGTACGGCGCCAACGCCACCGCCGAGAACAACTGGCTGTTCGACCATTTGCCGAAGCTCGACATCCCCAATTACGACGTGCTGAAAATGTTCGACCTGATGAGCCAGGGCAAGGTCAACGGCTACTTCTGCCAAGGCTTCAATCCGATCGCTGCGTTACCGGACAAGAACCGCGTGATGGGCGCATTGGCCAAGCTCAAGTGGCTGGTGGTGATGGACCCTCTGGCCACGGAAACCTCGGAGTTCTGGCAGAACGTCGGGCCGTACAACGACGTGAAAACCGCCGAAATCCAGACCGAAGTCATTCGCCTGCCGACCACCTGTTTCGCTGAAGAGGACGGCTCGCTGGTCAACAGCAGCCGCTGGCTGCAATGGCACTGGAAAGGCGCCGACGGCCCCGGCGAAGCGCAGACCGACATTCGCATCATGAGCGAATTGTTCCTGCGCCTGCGCCAGCGTTATCAGAGCGAGGGCGGCAAGTTTCCTGATCCGCTGCTGAAACTGTCGTGGCCGTACAAGATCCCCGACGAGCCTTCGCCGGAAGAACTGGCGCGGGAGATCAACGGCACCGCCGTCAGCGATTTCACCGATGCCAGCGGCGTCACGGTCAAGGCCGGTACGCAACTGGCCGGCTTCGGTTTGCTCAAGGATGACGGCAGCACCGCGTCTGGCTGCTGGATTTTTGCCGGCAGCTGGACCGAAGCCGGCAATCAGATGGCGCGGCGCGATAACGCCGATCCATTTGGCATGCACCAGCATCAGGGCTGGGCGTGGGCGTGGCCGGCCAATCGGCGGATTCTCTACAACCGCGCTTCGGCGGACCCGGCGGGCAAACCGTGGGATCCGAAAAAGCGGCTGGTGTGGTGGAACGGCAAGGCCTGGACCGGCACCGACGTCCCTGACTACAAGGCCGACGTGCCGCCGGAAGCCGGGATGAATCCGTTCATCATGAACCCCGAGGGCGTCGCGCGGTTCTTCGCCGTCGACAAGATGAACGAAGGCCCATTCCCTGAGCACTACGAGCCGTTCGAAACGCCGATCGGCATCAACCCGCTGCACCCGCAGAACAAGAAGGCCACCAGCAACCCGGCGGCGCGGATCTTCGATTCGGTCTGGGAAACCCTCGGCGAAGCCAAGGACTTCCCGTACGCCGGCACCAGTTACCGGCTTACCGAGCATTTCCACTTCTGGAGCAAGCACTGCAAGTTGAACGCGATTGCCCAGCCCGAGCAGTTCGTCGAAATCGGCGAAGTGCTGGCGAACGAGAAGGGCATCGCTGCCGGTGATCGCGTGCGTGTCAGCTGCAAGCGCGGGTTTATCGAAGCGGTGGCGGTGGTGACGAAAAGGATCCGGCCGCTGCAGGTCAACGGCCAGGTCGTGCATCAGATCGGCATCCCGCTGCACTGGGGGTTCACCGGCCTGACGCGCCACGGTTACCTGACCAACACCCTCGTGCCGTTCCTCGGCGATGGCAACACTCAGACCCCGGAATCCAAGTCATTCCTGGTCAACGTGGAGAAACTGTAAATGGCCAGCCAAGACATCATTGCCCGCTCGGCCACCACCACCGTGCCGCCGTCGGTGAGGACTCAGCAAGGCGTCGCCAAGCTGATCGACACGACCAAATGCATCGGTTGCAAGGCCTGCCAGGTCGCCTGCTCGGAATGGAACGAGCTGCGCGATGAGGTCGGCCACAACCACGGCACCTACGACAATCCGCAGGATTTGACGGCGGATTCGTGGACGCTGATGCGCTTCACCGAGCACGAAACCGACGCTGGCAATCTCGAGTGGCTGATCCGCAAGGACGGCTGCATGCACTGCGCCGAGCCCGGTTGTCTGGCCGCGTGCCCGAGCCCCGGGGCGATCATTCAGCATGCCAACGGCATCGTCGATTTCGATCAGGACCACTGCATCGGTTGTGGCTATTGCATCACCGGTTGCCCGTTCAACATTCCGCGCATTTCGCAGAAGGATCACAAGGCCTACAAATGCACACTGTGTTCCGACCGGGTGGCGGTGGGGCTGGAGCCGGCCTGCGTGAAAACCTGCCCGACCGGCGCCATCGTCTTCGGCACCAAGGAGGACATGAAAGAACACGCCGCTGAACGCATCGTCGACCTGAAGAGCCGTGGCTTTGAAAACGCTGGTTTGTACGACCCGGCAGGCGTCGGCGGCACCCACGTGATGTACGTGCTGCACCACGCTGACACGCCAAAAATCTACGCCGGGTTGCCGGATCACCCGGCGATCAGTCCGCTGGTGGGCTTGTGGAAAGGCATCAGCAAACCCCTCGGGCTGCTGGCGATGGGCGCGGCGGTGCTGGCCGGGTTCTTCCACTACGTGCGCATCGGCCCGAATCGTGTCGAGGAGGATGAACATCCGACGCCACCCGACACCTCGGTGCACGTGGTCGACCCGGCGGTGCACACCTTCGATCCACGCGGGGAGGAGCGGCCATGAGCAACAAGACGATCCTGCGTTACAGCGCCAACCAGCGCACCAATCACTGGCTGGTGGCGATCCTGTTTTTCATGGCCGGGTTGTCCGGGCTGGCGTTGTTTCATCCGTCGCTGTTCTGGCTCAGTAATCTGTTCGGCGGCGGCACCTGGACGCGGATTCTGCACCCGTACATGGGCATCGCCATGTTCGTGCTGTTCCTCGGCCTAGTGTTCAGCTTCTGGCGCACCAATTTCTTCATCGCCAATGACCGCCAGTGGCTGCGGCGGATCAACCGGGTGATGGTCAACGACGAGGAAAGCGTGCCGCCGGTGGGCAAATACAACGCCGGGCAGAAGTTGCTGTTCTGGACTTTACTGCTGTGCATGCTCGCGTTGCTGTTCACCGGGCTGGTGATCTGGCGCGCGTGGTTCAGCGCGTACTTCGGCATCACCACCATCCGCTGGGCCATGCTGTTGCATGCACTGGCCGGGTTCGTGCTGGTGCTGAGCATCATCGTGCACATCTACGCCGGTTTGTGGATCAAGGGTTCGGTCGACGCCATGTTGCATGGCTGGGTCAGCCGGCCGTGGGCGAGAAAACACCATGAACTTTGGTACCGCGAGGTGACCCGCGACGAACACCCTCGGGGCGTGCCCGAGCGACCGCTGACGAAAAAGGGCTGACTTTTGCCAAGCATTCTTGAACCTGGGGAAATCGAGGCGGCGGCCAGTTCGCCGCCGTTTCTGCATCTGCCGCCACGTAACCTGTTTGCCCTGCGCGCTGAGCGCTTTGAGCGTCTGGCCGAGGGCAACGGGTTGGCGGATTATCTGCGGCTGATGGCCGGATTGTGCCGGGCGCAGCAGCAGGTCTTCGACGATCCGCCGCTCACCGCGCCGTTTGATGCGCAGCGATTCGAAGCCTGTCAGCAACACGGTCTGCCACCATTCGCGGCAGATACCCTGGTGCGCGAAGATGCCTGGCAGCCGTGGCTGGACGCCTTGCTGCAGCACTATGCGCCAGCGCGTCAACCTGCAGTGATCGACGCGCTGGACAGTCTGCGCGCCGCAAGCCCCGGCCAGTTGCGCGCGTGGGCGGTGGCGCTGGTCAGCGGTCAGTATTCGCTGGTGCCGGCGGCGCTGGTGCCGTTTCTCGGCGCGGCGCTGCAAACCGCATGGAGCCACTGGCTGCTCAGTGTGCCAAATCTTCAACTCAAGCCTGGCGACAGCCTCAGCCAATGCCCGGCCTGTGGTTCGCCGGCCATGGCCGGGGTGATTCGCCATCGCGGCAAGCACAACGGTTTGCGCTATCTGGTGTGTTCGCTGTGTGCCTGCGAATGGCACGTGGTGCGGGTCAAGTGTGTGTATTGCGAGCAGAGCAAGGGCCTTGAATATCTGAGCCAGGAAGACGACCGGCACAGCGCCGAACAGGCGCCGCTGCGCGCCGAAGTCTGCCCGAGCTGCAACAGCTACCTGAAATTGCTCTACCTGGAGAACGACGCCGAAGCCGAAGCGTTGTCGGCGGATCTCGGCAGTTTACTGCTGGACATGCGGCTGGCCCAGGACGGCTATCAGCGCCTGGCGCCCAATCTGTTGCTGGCCCCGGGCGACGACTGACGAGAGCAAAACTGTGGGAGAGGGTGTGCTCCCACAGGTTTTTGTGGTGACCAACAATGTTCATTCCACCCCGAATCCCTGTGGGAGCTGGCTTGCCAGCGATTGGTCGGCACATCCACCGCCTTCTTTGACTGACCCACCGCAATCGCTGGCAAGCCAGCTCCCACAAGTCTATGTGCCGAATCACAAAGCCCGGTCAGCCCCCGATTTCCCTGTGGGAGCGAGCCTGCTCGCGAAGGCGTCAGGTCAGCCACATCCACATTGACTGACACACCGCATTCGCGAGCAGGCTCGCTCCCACAGGTTTTTGTGGTGACCAACAATGTTCATTCCTCCCCGAATCCCTGTGGGAGCTGGCTTGCCAGCGATTCGGTCGGCACATCCACCGCCTTCTTTGACTGACCCACCGCAATCGCTGGCAAGCCAGCTCCCACAGATTTGTGTGCCGAATCACAAAGCCCGGTCAGCCCCCGGTTTCCCTGTGGGAGCGAGCCTGCTCGCGAAGGCGTCAGGTCAGCCACATCCACACTGACTGACACACCGCATTCGCGAGCAGGCTCGCTCGCACAGTGCGTCTACACTTCTGAAACCCTTTTGGGAGCAAGCTCGCTCCCAAAAGGGACTGTTTCAGCGAAATCAGGAGTGGCTGATGTCTTCCAGCGTTGCCCTGCGGTTGCCGTCCATTGATGGGTTGTTGCGTCATCCGGCGTGCGCGCCGTTGGCCGAGCGTTACGGCCGGGATTCGTTGCTGACTGGCCTGCGTCAGTTGCTTGATGAGCTGCGGCCCGGCGTATTGAGCGGGCAATTGGCGGCCGTGGAGATCGGCCCCGAAGTGCTCGCCGGCCGCGTCGGCGAACGCCTGGCGCAACAGCAGCGCAGCCAGGTGCGTCGGGTGTTCAACCTGACCGGCACGGTGCTGCACACCAATCTCGGCCGCGCCTTGCTGCCCGAAGAAGCCATCGAAGCGGTGCAAATGGCCGCACGCTATCCGCTCAATCTCGAATTCGATCTGGCGAGCGGAAAGCGTGGTGATCGTGACGACCTGATCGAAGGCCTGATCCGCGAACTGACCGGCGCCGAGGCCGTCACCGTGGTCAACAACAATGCCGCTGCCGTTTTGCTGACCCTCAACAGCCTCGGCGCGCGCAAGGAAGGCATCATTTCCCGTGGCGAGCTGATCGAAATCGGCGGCGCTTTCCGCATCCCCGACATCATGGCCCGGGCCGGCGTGCGCCTGCACGAAGTCGGCACCACCAACCGCACCCATGCCAAGGATTACCAAGCGGCAATCGGCCCGCGCAGCGGGTTGATCATGCGCGTGCATGCCAGCAACTACAGCATCGAAGGCTTCACCGCGCGAGTGGCGACTGCTGAACTGGCCGAGTTGGCACACGCTCATGGCTTGCCGTTGCTGGAGGACCTGGGCAGCGGCAGTCTGCTTGACCTGACGCGCTGGGGGCTGCCGGCGGAGCCGACGGTGCGTCAGGCATTGCTTGATGGCGCTGACATCGTCACCTTCAGCGGCGACAAATTGCTCGGCGGGCCGCAGGCCGGGTTGATCGTCGGGCGCAAAGAACTGATCGCGAAGATCAAGAAGAATCCACTGAAGCGCGCACTGCGGGTCGACAAGTTGACCCTGGCCGCGCTGGAGGCGGTGCTCGGTCTGTACCGCGACCCTGATCGCCTCGCCGAGCGTCTGCCGAGTCTGCGTCTGCTGACCCGTCCGCAAGCCGAGATTCATGCGCAGGCTCTGCGTTTGCAACCGTTGCTCGCCGATGTCTTGGGCGAGGTCTGGCAGGTCAGTGCAGTCGAGGCGTTGGGCATGATCGGCAGCGGCAGCCAACCGGTGGCGCGTCTGCCGAGTGCGGCGCTGTGTTGTCGCCCGCAAGTGTCCAAGCGCTGGCGCGGGCGTTATCTGCTCAATCTCGAAGCGGCGTTGCGCGGTTTGCCGATCCCGGTGCTCGGGCGAATCGGCGACGATGCGCTGTGGCTCGATCTACGCCAGCTCGACGATGAGCCAGCGTGGCTGGCGCAGTTGCCGCAATTGCAGGTCGACCGGTGATCGTCGGCACGTCGGGGCACATCGACCACGGCAAGACTTCGCTGTTGCAAGCGCTGACCGGGCAAACCGGCGACCGCCGCCCGCAGGAGCGCGAACGCGGCATGACCATCGACCTCGGTTATCTCTACGCCGAGCTAGAAGCGGGCGCCGGGCTGACCGGCTTCATCGACGTGCCCGGCCACGAAAAATTCACCCACAACATGCTCGCTGGTGCGCAGGGCATCGATCTGGTGTTGCTGGTGGTCGCGGCCGACGACGGCGTGATGCCGCAGACCCGCGAGCATCTGGCAATCGTCGAACTGCTCGGCATCCCCCGCGCGCTGGTGGCGATCACTAAATGCGACCGGGCGGGAGCGGGCAGGGTGGAAGAGGTGCAGCGCCAAGTGCTCGATTTGCTGGCGCCCGGGCCATTCGCGGATGCGCCGATTTTTACCGTGTCGAGCGTGAGCGGGCAGGGCGTCGATGAGTTGCGCGCGGCATTATTGCAGGCGCAAAACGAGGTGCAGGCGCGCAGTTGCGAAGGCGGCTTTCGTCTGGCGATTGATCGGGCGTTCAGCGTCGCGGGTGCGGGGATCGTGGTTACGGGCACCGCGCTGTCGGGCACGGTTGCGGTCGGCGAAAAACTGGTCTTGGGGCCTGCCGGCAAATCGGTACGCATCCGGGGCTTGCACGCGCAAAACCAGGTCGCCGAGCAAGCCTTCGCCGGCCAGCGCGTGGCGTTGAACCTCAGCGGCGAACGTTTGGAACTGGCGCAGATCCACCGTGGCCAATGGCTGCTGGCGGACTGGTTGCATGCCCCGACCCAGCGCGTCGACATCGACTTTCAGCTGTTGCCCGGTGAGCGCACCTTCGAACACTTCCACCCGGTGCATCTGCACCTTGGCACCCAGGATGTCATCGCCCGCGTCGCCTTGCTGCAAGGCCCGCGCCTGAGCCCCGGCGAGCGCATGTTCGCGCAACTGCTGATCAACGCGCCGGTGCACGCAGTGAAAGGCGATCGATTGATCCTGCGCGACGCCAGCGCCCAGCGCACCCTTGGCGGCGGCGTTGTCCTCGACCCGTTCGCCCCGGCCCGCCAACGCCGCAGCCCCGAACGTCTGGCGCAACTGCAAACCCTCGCTCTCAGTGTCAGCCTCGAACAGGCCCTGCCGGCACTGCTCAACCACAGCCCCGGCGGCCTGGACCCGCAACGCCTCGAACGCCAGTTCAACCGCCCGCGCCCGCAGTGGACGCTGGCGGAAAACATCCGCCTGATCGACACCCGCCAAGGCCCGCTGCTGTTCAACGTCCAGCGCTGGGGCCAGTTGAAATTCACTTTGCTCGAACAACTGGCGCGATTCCACGAACAGGAACCCGACCAGATGGGGCCGGACCGCGATCGCCTGCGCCGCTTCAGCGCTCTGGCGCTGGAACGCTCGACGTTCATCAGCCTGCTCGACGAACTGCTCAACGCCGGCTCCATCCTCGCCAGCGGCCCCTGGCTGCACCTGCCCGATCATCAGGTGCGCCTGAATGCCGACGACGAAATCCTCTGGCAGCAATTACAGCCGTTGTTCGAACAGGCCGGTTTCGACCCACCGTGGGTGCGCGATGCCGCGAAAATACTCGGCGAAGACGACGCCAGTGTCCGCCTGCTGCTGCGCAAACTCGCACGGCTGGGCCTGATGCACCAGGTGGTGCGCGACCTGTTCATCAGCGACATCGTCCTGCGGCAAATGGCGGCGCTGCTGCTGAAACTCGCCGAAGAAAATCCCGCGATTGAGGTGACAACTTTCCGTGATGCGCTAGGCTTGGGACGCAAACGCTGTATTCAGTATCTGGAGTATTTCGACCGACTCGGCCTGACCCGCCGCCTCGGCGAATCCCGCCAGATCCGCCCAGACAACGCGCTGGCTGACGCCTGCGCACCCTGAGTTCAGGAAGACAATCGCGCCCGGTGGCGCGGCCGGGCTTCAAACCCGGTTGGGGACGGCATCCGTTCCCGGGCAGGTTCGACTCCGGCTGTCTTCCGCCAGTCTCCTAAAAGCAAAGATCGCAGCCTTCGGCAGCTCCTACATCGATTTGTAGGAGCTGCCGAAGGCTGCGATCTTTTGATTTTCGGTGATACGAGAAGGTTAGAGATTACGCTGCGCTTCCATCCGGTCATGCAAAATTCTGATTATCGCGATCCCATAGGCGGTGATTCGAAAATAAATCACGTGACTCTCCACGCTGCAGCGTCGGTAACCGGGGCGGATCGCGTCGCATGCGGGTGCTGTTTTGGGACGATCAGCCAACTGCTCGAAAGACGCAGTCAGGATGTCGATGTAGCGATTGGCCTGATCCAAACCCCATTGTTGAGCTGTATAGGTCCAGATAGCCTCAAGATCCGCTTCGGCGGCGGGGGTAAGTCGGTATTCAGCCATGCGCCCTCAACATTCTCTTTTTGAAAGCATCAGCATCGAATGGCCGGGGGGCACCACTGGATTCTCCTTCTCGAAGGGCTGCGCGGACGGTTTCCAGTTCAGCGTTTCGCTCTTGCTCTCGACGGATCAAATCGCGGATATATTCGCTGTCGTTGGTGTAATGTCCCGCTTCTATTTGAGCTTTGATCCAATGGTCTTGCTGGGCAGTCACGGTTATGGTTTTTCGTACGGTAGCCATGGTCGGGCCTTTTGCGGGTAGGGAGCTTTGCGCAAATTATCATACTAATGGTGCGCTAGCGAGTATGAGCCTAGCCGTTACAAGAACGAATCACAGCCTTCGGCAGCTCATGCGTATATCACTCGAACTGCCGCAGGCTGCATTTTCAGACCCGCAACCGAATCCGCTGCCCGAGCACATCCATCGGGTTAAATAATCCGTCCCTTTGTGATCGCGAGCAGGCTCGCTACCCCAAGTTCCTTCAGTGGTCGCAAAGTTTGCGTCCGACCAGGATCAATGTGGGAGCGAGCCTGCTCGCGAAGAGGCCGGCACGGGCATCGCATAACTCAGCCGGCCCGCATTACCCCGGCAATTCCAGATTATCCAGCACCCGATTCACCGCCAACTCTCCGAGCATGATCAGCTGCGCGATCCCCATCAGCGTTCGGCGCTGTGACGGTTTCACCAGTCCGGCGAACTCCTGGGCGATGGTTTTGGCGGAGGCGAGGGTTTCGCAGGCGTTGGCCAGCAAGTCTTCGTTTTTGGTGTCGGCGGTGACGGCATACATGGCGCGGGGGCTGAAGGGTGGCGGGGTAGAGCCGGGTGGGCAGAGGTAATGGTCGAGGGCGCGGTCGGCGGCTTGGTGAAGTTTTTTCGAATCGAGGGATTCGTAGGGGGAGGTGGGATCGGATTCGGGTGGGTTGGGTGTTGGTTTGATCATGGTGAAGCTCCTATTAGGTGGAGCCGTCAGGCACTGTCGCTAAACAGTGAGGTGGCGGCTGTACGCAGGTTAGCGAACCGGTTATAGGCACCCGGCAGACCCGAAGGTCTCCCACATACAGCCACCATGGCGCAGTCGCAGACATTGAACCCGCGACAAAGCATGGAACGCTGATGCACCTATTCAAGATCCGGGTCGCTAAACCCGATCGCTGATTCGTCAGCGACCGCACCACAATAGAACCCGCCCCCAAGGCGCACAAGCCGGCGGATTCTGGCTTGGCTGTAGGCAATGGCGCAAGGATTTGTAGCCTTGAGACCGTGTCAGCAGGTGTCTTTTAAACAGCATTGTTTAAGTCTACGAATTGCGTTGGTTCTGATAGCCCCTTCGCGAGCAGGCTCGCGCGTGCCACTGCTATCTTTGGTTTGGACTTGTTAACTAAATCGGGACCCTTTTTTATAAGAGTTCGGGAAGACGATCGTACCCGGTGGCGCGGCCTCGCTTCAAAACAGGTTGGGAACGGCATCCGCTCCCGCTAAGGCTGGCCTTGTCGCACACCATCTTTGGCGCAAATCTAAAGAACTGAGATTCGATCAAAACCTAATTCTATTTCTTTATTGGAAGAAGAACTTTTTGGCATTGATTATTGGCTCCTAGGGCGGTAGCCAATCAACGCATGGGTGTGGCTTACCTCATTCGAACCTCTGTTAACGAGGCCTGAAACAAAGGGCAAGCTGGTCCATTGGGCCGGTTGTCCAGTTGCCATCAGTATTTCCGAGAGATTCATGCTGCTCCCATGGTAAATGTAGGAGGTATACCAGTAATTCGTTGTTATAGATGCATTAATTTTTTGAAAGCCAAATATTGCGGCTCTAGCCAAAGGGTCACTTGTATTACTGTAAATTTGTTCTGGAAATAGCTGGGCGCCAATGGATGGCATCCACGAAATGGCCTGTGCGTGGTTACGCGGCTGGGAAGAGTAAACTAGCTCATAAACATTTTTGCATGTGACTTCGTAACTCGCATTAACTCCGTTCATATCACTTACATTGATACGCGCGATGCCGTTTCGAATGGAGACTACATGTCCGGTATCCTTATCAACTGAAGCAACTTCAGTGTCGGATGAGCTGTATTGATAAGGTGGAACACCGCCCCGAGCTTCTCGGGTCCGATGCGCGTTATCGTCTAAATAGGCTGTCGCATCGAAGGGAGGTGCATAGGGCGCGGGTGCAGGAAAGAAGTGGGGACCATCGAGCACCATCGGCGTGGTATCCATCTCCAATGGCTGGGTTACGAAGACCGTATAACTGCGCATTGGAAGCGGTACGGCTTTCATCTTGTTCTTCACACCATCAAGATTGACCGCACAAACCACTCTCAACGTGCTTCCATTTTTCAGTTTTTTCAACCATTCGACTTGCGCCAATAACGAAATCCTGTCGGCCAATTCACTAGGCCCGCCGGTCGAAACTTCGTTGAATACCGGGCTTCCATCCGCCTCGACGCCTTCAAAATCAACCCAAACCGGGTGGGTTTGTTGCATCAGTGGGATTATTTCCGAGAGCACCCGAGCATCACTCGGTAGTTCCGGAACATGGAGTTGCTGTCCGGTTTCCCCTGCAATATTCGGTGTCGGCAACCGCGGGTCATCCAACGCGATTTTTTCGATGACCACCTCCAGAGGAGGGGATTCGCCGCTGGGCAAGCCATCACGAATCAATACCCACAACACCTGGATCGTTTTGCCTTGATGAGCGAGAAGGAATGCCACACTGAATGTGAAATTGGCGCGTTTGTTGGAGTTGAATACCACTTGCGGAAATGGTGATCCCGGTACGCCACCGACAATTTTCAGAGTCGCCTTGTCGTTTGTCAAAGCGGCGTTGAACTCGGCTCGCACCCTCACTCCGCCATCACTTGCCAGCACGTCGATGGGAGAGGTGGCGTTTACAAGTGTTGGTGGAACGAGAGAGATCTTGTCCAGATCCACTTCCACGAACACGGCATCGGACCAGGTTGGAGGGCCGGAAGGATTGGTCAGGTAGTCGACAACGCGGTACTTGATTTCGAAAGTTCTATCGTTCCCACCTTCGATCAGCTTTTCTTTCGGGATGTCGATAACGACACTTTTTGGCACGGGAGGCAGGGGCGACGCACTGCCGGGTGTGAGTTGGTATTGGTGATGCGCGCCATTGCAAAACACAAAAATCCGGTCATACCACTGCAGGTTATCGTAGGTGACAGTCACCTTGAACTTGTCAGCTTCACCCGCACCGATGACCTTGTGGCTGGGCGTGAGATCCAGCACCGGGGGCGTATCGCCGGGTGGGGAAGTCCGATGGTAGAGCACCAGTTCTTCGCTGGATTCTTCGTTCCCGGAAGTGCGTTTTATAGTGAACTTGAGGCGGTTCAGGCCTTTTTGCAGTAAGCCGGCAGTCAGACGCACCGGCGTATCGTCACTTTCCTTGCCGGCAGCAATGGTGGTGCGCGGCCCTTCGATGCCGTTCACATACAGAGTAAGCCCATCGTTCTCGGATTGCCCCAGGTACGCCAACATGAGAACCAGTAAACCATCGGCCTCGTTGGCGTCAGCGATAGCGATACCACCGTGAACGTCCGCCATTGCAGGATTCAACTCGACGATCTTGGGCACAAACGGTAAAGACAGCGCAAACGGTTCAACAAAGTTACGGACGCGGCTCATTGCATTCTCCTTGCATGATGTAGGATTCCTCACGCTGGATCTAATGCGAGATCGGCCACCCCCGTCACCTGTCAACTCTGACAGGTATGAGAGGTTTTGCGACGGACGGTAAGAGGGTATGGGTGCAAAACTTATGTAGTTGCCTGCAAGCGAACGCATCCGTCAGTTGACAGTTCATTGACTGAGCCAACGCTTTCGCGAGCAGGCTCGCTCCCACAAAGTTTGGCGCGTGAACGAAGCCTTGTGGTCGACAGAAATCCCTGTGTAGGCTTGCCCGCGAAGGCGCCTCACTCAGCATCCTTCAGCGAGGCCCGCTACTGCGGCAATTCCAGATTATCCAGCACCCGATTCACCGCCAGTTCCCCGAGCATGATCAGTTGCGCAATCCCCATCAACGTTCGGCGTTGCGATGGCTTGACCAGCCCGGCGAATTCCTGGGCGATGGTTTTGGCCGAGGCGAGGGTTTCGCAGGCGTTGGCCAGCAAGTCTTCGTTTTTGGTGTCGGCGGTGACCGCATACATCGCGCGGGGGCTGAAGGGTGGTGGGGTCGAGCCGGGCGGGCAGAGGTAGTGGTCGAGGGCGCGGTCGGCGGCTTCGTGGAGTTTTTTTGAGTCGAGGGATTCGTAGGGGGAGGTGGGGTCGGATTCGGGTGGGTTGGGTGTTGGTTTGATCATGGTAAAGCTCCTTGAGAAATGGAGCCGTCAGCCTTCGCTGCTAAACGAAGAGGGTGGCGGCTTTACGCGGGTTAGCAGACCAGGCTCAAGGATCCCGGCGCACCGAAGTGCCCCACGCAAGCCGCCATAAAAAGATAGGCGGAGCCAGCGTGCCTTGAAAATTTGCCGGGCTGCTAAACCCGATCACTGAACAGTCAGCGACCGCACCACAATAGAACCCGCCCCCAAGGCGCACAAGCCGGCGGATTCTGGCTTGGCTGTAGGCAACGGCGCAAGGATTTGTAGCCTTGAGACCGTGTCTGGAGGTGTCTTTTAAACAGCGTCGTTTAAATCTCAGAATTGCGCCGCACATGATGGCCTCTTCGCGAGCAGGCTCGCTCCCACACTTGGGATCATGTTTTCAGCAAGAGCTGAGTGGGTCGTTCAGAAACCCAACGGGTACTGAACGACCACGTAAATCCGGTCAATGTCATCCCCAGCCTGTGCTTCGTTGGCGCGGTGGGTGACGTGCGACAGCTGCACCGACAGATCCTTCGCAGCGCCAGACTGCACGACATATTTCAGATCGATATCGCGTTCCCAGTGCTTGCCGCCGCTGCCTTGTTGCGGTTGATACTCGCCGCTGTCGGCGTCGAACGGGTTGTAGGCGCCGCCCTTCGGCGCATGGCTGCCGTCGATGTGGCTGCCGCTGACGTAGCGGGTCATGAAGTTCAGGCCGGGGATGCCGAAGGCGCCGAGGTCGAGGTCGTAGCGGGCTTGCCAGGAGCGTTCGTTGGCGCCGTTGAAGTCGGCGTATTTGATCGAGTTGGCGAGGTAGATCGAATCGCCGCCGACGAAATCGAACGGCGTGTCGCCATTGATCCGCTGCCAGCCGAGCATCACCGCGTGCGCGCCGAAGCTGTATTTGCCGGAGAGGCTGAGGGCGGTGTTATCGATCTCGCCGGCCACTGCGCGGCCGGTGTCGCGGGTGTGGTAGAGGTTGGCGTCGAGCAGCACGCCGGACTGTTTAAAATGCAGGTTGCCGTAATACTGATGCCAGGTGTCGCTCAGTTCTGAGGCGTAGAGTGCGCCGCCGACCGGGCTGCTGCCGAACAGGTCGGCGCCGACGAAACTGATGCCGCCTGCTTCGGTGTTGGCGCCGTAACCGTAGAAGTCGCCTTGGCCGGAAGAGCTATCCTGATTCTTGAACGCGGTGAAGTGCCCGGCGACCAGATTGACGTTGTCGAACTCGGCGCTGTTGAGCAAAAAGCCTGTGGCGTATTCCGGTTGCAGGCGTTTGTCGGAGGTGTCGAAGACCGGGGTTTCTACGGTCATTTCGCCGAAGGCGACGGTGGTTCGCGAGACCTTCAGCTTGAACGCACCGCCGGCGCTGGAATAGTTGTTTTCGCTGCGACCATCGCTGTCGACCGGCAACAGACCGGTGCCGGAATGGCCCTTGCCGCCGTCGAGTTTCAGGCCGGCGAAAGCGTGGGCGTCGATGCCGAAACCGATCGTGCCGTTGGTGAAACCGGATGAGAAGTTACCGATAAAGCCCTGTGCCCATTCCTGTTTGTAGTTTTTTCCGGAGGGCGTGGGCGAGCGGTAGTCGTTGCTGAGGTAGAAGTTGCGCAGCAGGACATCGCTTTTGGCGTCGTCGAAAAAGCCGCTGGCATGGACGGTGCCGGTCAGGCCGCAGAGCATGGCAAGCAGGGTGAGGCGGGAGGGCGCGCGGTTGATCATGGTCAGGGCCGGTGGTAATCAGGATGGCGCTGATGATCGGCGGATTGGCCTGGAAAGGATTGGGCCGGTGTGCTGAGTTGGCAGCCCTCACACCAAACCCTGTGGGAGCGGGGCAGTCAGGTGGAAATGTGGCGGCTGTCAGGCCGCCATCGCTGGCAAGCCAGCTCCCACAGGGTTTGTGGGAGCTGACACAGTGCATTAAGCCAGCGGCGGTGTACGCGGTGGGATCTGGCGTTTGCTGCCGGTGGATTCGAAGGCGGCGGCGAAGCGCAGCAGGTTCGAGTCGTCGTACGCGCGACCGGCGAAGGTCAGGCCGACGGGCATGCCGATGTCGGCCATCACACCCATGGGCACGGTGACGGTCGGGACGCCGAGGTGGCGGATCGCGAGGTTGCCGTTGGCCACCCAGACGCCGTTGCTCCAGGCGATGTCGGCCGAAGCAGGATTGACATCCGCATCGGCCGGACCGACGTCGGCGACGGTGGGGAACAGCACGGCGTCGAGGCCGAGGCTGTCCATCCAGTCTTCAAGGTCGATACGTCGGGTCTGCTCCAGACCACGCAAGCCATCAGGCACGGTTGGGATTTCATTCCACGGCGTGATGCCGCGTTCGGCCATGCGCACGTATTCGTCCATGCCGGCGGCCAGATCGCCTTCGCGGTTGGGCAGGGTGCCCGGGTCGTGCGGGAAGATCTTCGGCCCGTCGACATCTACCAGACGATTAAGCTTCGGGTCACCGTTGGCCTGCAGGAAGTCGTCGAACGCCCAGGCAGTCAGATCCCACAGTTCATGGTGGAGGAATTCTTTCGACACCAGCCCACGGGTGAACACGGTTGGCGCGCCAGGGCGGTCGCCTTCGCAGTTGGAGACCAGCGGGAAGTCGGTTTCGATGACTTCGGCGCCAGCGGCCTCAAGGGCCTGACGTGCCTGCTGCCACAAGTCGATCACGGACGCGCGGGTGTTGATGCGCTGGCCGGTCGGGCCGCCTATGCCGGGGGCTTCGCTGGTGCCGGCGTCGGGGTCGGCGTTGATGTACATGCGCGGGATGGCGAAGCGTTTGCCGGCCAGGGCTTTGGCATCGACGGCCAGCTCACTGTAGGTAGCCGGACGCACTTCGCTGACGCGCGGGATCGGCACCCACGGTTGCAAGCGCCAGAGGTCGCCACGGGTGTCCGGGTCTTCGGCGACGACCACGTCGAGCACTTCGAGCAGGTCGGCCATGGTTCGCGCGAACGGCACGACGACGTCCATAGTCGGGGTCAACGGCCAGTTGCCGCGCACCGAAATCACCCCGCGCGACGGGGTGTAGGCGCACAGGCCGTTGTTCGACGCAGGGCCACGGCCGCTCGACCAGGTTTCCTCCGCCAGACCGAACGCAGCGAAACTCGCAGCGGTAGCAGTGCCGGCACCGTTGGACGAGCCGGAGGCGAACGGGGCGGTGAGGTAAGCAGCGTTGTACGGGCTTTCAGCGCGGCCATAGACGCCTCGTTGCATGCCGCCATTGGCCATCGGCGGCATGTTGGTCTTGCCCAGGCAGATCGCCCCGGCAGCGCGCAGGCGTTCGATGGTGAAGGCGTCGCGATGGGCGACCAGGTCGGCAAATGCCGGACTGCCGGAGGCGGCGGTCAGGCCCTTGACCAGATAACTGTCTTTGGCGGTGTAGGGGATGCCATCGAGCGGGCCGAGGGTTTCACCGTTGGCGCGGCGGGCGTCGGAGGCGCGGGCCTCGTTCAGTGCTTCGGGGTTGCGCACGACGACGGCGTTGAGTGCCGTCGGGGTGTCGGCGCCATCGTAGGCATCAATGCGTGCCAGATAGGCTTGCACCAGTTCCACGGCAGTGGTCTGGCCGGACTCAAGGGCGGCGCGCAGTTGGGCGATGGAGACTTCGGTGACTTCGATCATCGGGTCACCTGCTGAGCGTGGATGTTCTGGGCAAAGGTGTTCATAGCGGTTCTCGTTGCACGGCTTGAAGCGACAAGGTCGGGACTGGCGCCTATTTAACACCAAGCCGCGCTTCGAGTAATCGGCGGGGTGATGGCCCCGCCGATTTTTTCTGCGTCTAGCGGATCATTCATTGATGCGCGGATGCTGCTGGACCAGCACTTTGCGCTTGGCCTCCAACTCGGCGATTTCGGCATCGATGTCTTCGATTTTCTGCTCGATGTTGTCGTGGTGTTCCTGCAACAACTCCTTGGCCTCTTCGAGGTCGGAAGCCGCCGGGGCCGCGCCGCGCAGGGGCTTGTTGGCGGTTTCCTTCATGGTCACGCCAGTGACCAGACCGACCACGGCGATGACCATCAGGTAATAGGCGGGCATGTACAGATCGTTGGTGCTTTCCACCAGCCAGGCCACGGCAGTCGGGGTCAGACCGGCGATCAGCACCGAAACGTTGAAGGCACTGGCCAGCGCGCTGTAGCGGATGTGCGTGGGGAACATCGCCGGCAGGGTCGAGGCCATCACACCGATAAAGAAATTGAGCAGCACCGCAAGGATCAGCAGGCCGGAGAAGATCAGGGCGATGCTGCCGCTGTTGATCAGCATGAACGCCGGAATGGCGAAGATGAACAGGCCAATGCTGCCGACGACGATGAAGGGCTTGCGGCCGATCTTGTCGCTGATGAAACCGATCAGCGGCTGCACGAAGAGCATGCCGACCATGATCGCGATGATGATCAGCACACCGTGGTTTTCGCTGTAGTGCAGGTTGTGCGTCAGGTAACTCGGCATGTAGGTGAGCAGCATGTAATAGGTGACGTTGGTCGCCGCTACCACGCCGATGCAGGTCATCAGGCTGCGCCAGTGTTTGGTTGCGACTTCTTTGAACGACACCTTCGGGCCGCCGGCGAGGCCTTCGCGGTCGCCTTGTTCGAGTTTTTCCACGTGTTGCTGGAACGCCGGGGTTTCTTCCAGGGCGTGGCGCAGATACAGGCCGATCATGCCCAGCGGCAGGGCAAGGAAAAACGGAATCCGCCAGCCCCATTCTTCGAAGCGCTGTTCACCGAGGATGGTCGAAATCAGCACCACCACGCCGGCGCCGAAAACGAAACCGGCGATCGAGCCGAAATCCAGCCAGCTGCCGAGGAAGCCGCGTTTGCGGTCCGGCGCGTATTCAGCGACGAAGATCGAGGCGCCGGTGTATTCGCCACCGACCGAGAAGCCTTGGGCCATTTTCGCCAGCAACAGCAGGATCGGCGCCCAGATGCCGATCGAGGCATAGGACGGAATCAGGCCGATGGCAAAAGTGCTCAGGGACATGATAACGATGGTCGCGGCGAGGACTTTCTGTCGTCCGTATTTGTCGCCGAGCGCACCGAAGAACAAACCGCCCAGTGGACGAATCAGGAAAGGCACGGAGAAGGTCGCCAGCGCGGCGATCATTTGCACGCCGGGATCGGCGCCGGGGAAGAAGACCTTGCCGAGCACATAGGCGACAAAGCCGTAGACGCCAAAGTCGAACCATTCCATGGCGTTGCCCAGTGCGGCGGCGGTAATCGCCTTGCGCATCTTGGCGTCGTCGACAATGGTGATGTCTTTCAAACCGATCGGTTTGACGGTGTTCTTGCGTGATTTCATTGCGCTGTTCCCGCTCGCTGATCCAGATTACCGCTGCGATGCCATCTCCATGATGGCGCCGGCTCTTCTGGCTCAGATACATGCGGACACGAAATAATTCACCGATGGGCTGGAATTAATTTCGACAGGTGGGGGAGGTGCAACTCCGAGCCTTGTTGGAGCTGTATTGCCTGACCCACCGCTATCGCTGGCAAGCCAGCTCCCACAAGGGTTTTGGGTGTTGCCGGGATTTTGTGTCCGCCGTCAAACCCTGTGGGAGCTGGCTTGCCAGCGATGACGCCATAACATCCATTACAAGGCTTAAAGCGCAGCCTTCACCTGCAAACCCACCACCAGCGCATTATCGATGTCCTGCCCGGAGAACGCGCCCGGTTCGATGATGTATTGCAGGTTCGGGCGCAGCGTCAGCCACGGGGTGGCCTGGTAGCCGTAGCCCAACTCGATCAACTGCTCGGCGCTATCGAGGTTAGGGAACGCAGCACCATTGGCCAGCGCGGCATCCTGTTGCACATCGCGGCTGCGCGGGTTCGGCACGGCGCGGCCATAGCCCAGCGCCACGGTGTCACGCGGGCGGCCTTCGAACGGTTTGTACAAAACCACGCCGGTGCCGTACCACTTGCTGAACGGCGAGGCGGCTTCACTGGCCGCCGAATACTGACCGAAAGCATGCAGGCTGCGGCCCTCGGAAGTCGGCGAACGCCATACGGCCTGATCGACCAGCAAATAATGCCCGCCACGCCCGGACACCTCGTCGTCGCTGCCAATGCGTTTGACGTCGGAGCTGTCGTAGTAATAGCCGAGCTTGTACTCACCCGGCAGCTCGCCGGCGTGCTTGTACACCAGCTCGATCGGCACGACGGTGCCGGTGGTGTGCTTCGGCCCCAGATGCCAGGCGCGACTGGAATTGCCGTTGCTTTCTGGATCGACGTTGAACGCTGCCACACGCAGCTGCCAGGACGGCGACAAATCGTATTTGACCCGCACGCCCAGACGCGCGTTGGGGTAGTTGGTCCAGCCGCTGCCGCCGGACATGTTCAGCGGATGGCCGCAGAAACCGGCGTTCATGAAGTTGCACAGAATGCCGCTGTCGAGGCCGCCGAGGTCGTTGCCCATGGCCATGTAGCCGAGCTTCACGTTCAGCGCCGGGGTGAACAGGCTGCGCTCATAACTCAGTTCAGTCAGGCGCGTGTACAGGCCGCCGTAGTTTTCCTGAATCGGCAGCCGGTTGCCGACCAGATCTTCCGACGCGCTGTTGCCGCGCCGGTCGTTGATGGTCAGTTGCACTTTGCCGGCGTTGTCGACGCCGTAGAGTTTGCTCAGATCAAACTGCACGCCGAGCTTGATGTTCTGCGAGTAGCGCGCCGAGCGGTGCAGGCCGCCGTCGGCGTTGTAGGCGGTTTCGCCGCTGTAATCGGCAGTGAACTTGACGCCGTCTTCGTCCAGTTGGTGACGCAAGCCGCCCCAGTCACCGGTGAGGGTGCTGCGGGTCAGCAGATCGGAGTCGCTGGCGGCCAGCGCGGGTAGGGCAGTGGTGCAGCTCAGGCCCAGCAGCAGGCCAGTGGAAAGCTTGGTACGAGAAAAGCGAACAGCCGATGACATGTGAATCCTTCCTGCTGAAATCTTTGACGCAATAAAACGGCGACGCGGTGCTTTGGGGCACCGCGCGCTTGGGGGAGGTTGGTTGTGCGGCAGCGAGTTACGGCAGGGCGTAGGCCATCACGTAATCGCCACGATCAGTCGACTGGCGTGCGCCGCCAGCGGTGACAACGATGTACTGCTTGCCGGTCTTCGGCGAAACGTAGGTCATCGGGCCGCCCTGGCTGCCGACCGGCAGACGGGCTTTCCAGACTTCTTCGCCGTTGCCGCTGTTGAAGGCGCGCAGGTAGAAGTCCTGGGTGCCGGCAATGAAGATCAGGCCGCCCTGGGTCGACAGGGTGCCGCCGAGGGTTGGCAGACCGATCTTGATCGGCAGGTGCATGCGAATGCCGAGGGGACCGGTGTCTTCAACGGTGCCGACCGGAACCTGCCATGCGACTTTCTGGGTCTTCATGTCGATCGCGGTCAAGGTGCCGAACGGCGGCGCCTGGCACGGAATGCCGGCCACCGACAGGAAGCGGTTCTTGTTCACCGCGTACGGCGTGCCTTTGAGCGGAACAGCGCCCATGCCGGTGTTCAGCGCTTCGCCACCGCCAGCGGCCTGGCCTTTGTTCTGCGACGGGATCATCTGGATCCACAGACCCAGGCGCATGTCGTTGACGAAGATGAAACCGTGCACCGGGTCAGTGGAGATGCTGCCCCAGTTCATGCCACCCAGCGAACCCGGGAAGCTCAGCGATTTGTCGGTACCCGGCGCTGTGTACAGGCCGTCGTAGCGCATGCTCTTGAAGTCGATGCGGCAGAGCAACTGGTCGTACGGCGTGGCGCCCCACATGTCCGATTCGGTCAGGTGCTGCGCGCCGATCTGCGGCATGCCCACGGATTTCGGCTGAGTTGGCGAGTACGGCTCGTTGGGGATGTTCGCGGCTTTCACCGGTACTTCCTTGACTTCGGTCAGCGGCTTGCCGGTGGCGCGGTCGAGCACATAGATCTGCCCGGCCTTGGTACCGATGACCAGCGCCGGAACGCTTTGGCCGTCCTTGTCGAAGTCGATCAGGCTCGGCTGCATCGGCAGGTCGAAGTCCCACAGATCGTTGTGCACGGTCTGGAACACCCAGCGCTCTTCACCGGTGCTGGCGTCCAGCGCGAGAATCGAGGCACCGTACTTGTGGTCCAGTTCGCTGCGCTCAACACCATAGATGTCGGTGGACGAGCTGCCCATCGGCAGGAACACCGTGTTGGTCGCGGCGTCGTAGGACATCGGCGCCCAGCTGTTCGGCGTGCTGCGCACGTAGGTTTTGCCGTCGGCCGGCGCGTTGCGATCCTCCGGGTTGCCCGGGTCGAACGCCCAGCGCATGGCGCCGGTGATCACGTCAAAACCACGAATCACACCGCCCGGCATGTCGCTCTGCACGTTGTCGGCAACACGACCGCCAACCACTACGGTGGTGCCAGCCATCAATGGCGCGGACGACAACTGATAGTAGCTGTCCGGAACATCACCCAGACCGGCCTTCAGATCGACCTGGCCGTTGTTGCCGAAACCCTGGCAGAACTCGCCGGTGTCAGCATCGACCGCGATCAGGCGGGCATCGATGGTATTGGTCAGCAGACGACGCTGGCAGTTGGCAGCCGGCGCCGGTTTGGCTTCGATGATCGAAGAGTTGCTCGGCTGAGCGATGGTGGCGGTGGCGTCGAAATAGGCCATGCCACGGCAGCGCTGCCAGACTTTCGATTGCGCGTTGATCGCGTTCTTCCACAGCTCTTTGCCGGTGTCGGCATCGAGGGCGATCAGGTTGTTGTGTGGGGTGCAGATGAATACTTTGTTGCCGACCTGCAGCGGGGTGAGCTGGTCTTCGGCGCCGTTGCCATCGCTCTCGGCGACGTCCCCGGTGTGATAGGTCCACGCAACTTTCAATTTGTCGACGTTGTTGCGGTTGATCTGATCAAGCGCGGCGAAGCGGCTGCCACCTTCGGTGTTGCCGTAGTGCGCCCAGTCTTTCTGCGCCTTGGCCGGCTCGACCGGAGTCAGGCCCGGGCCAGTGCCAGTGGCGGCAACCGTAGGGTGGGCAACGAACATGTTACCGGCGGCAACCGCTACACCCACGGCGAGCACAGCGGCCACGGCATACGCGCCACGACCGGCAGCGCGGCCATTGGCGCGCGCCAGCAGCGGGTAAACCAGCGCGACGACCATGCCGATGGCGCTGAACATGAACAGCCGCGAGAACACCGGCCAGAACACCAGCCCGGCGTCAGCCACGGCCCAGATCGCAGTCGCCACGAGAAATGCGGCGAACAGCCAGGCCCCTGCAGTTTTCTTCAGTGCGATCAGTACGCCGGAAACGGTCATCGCCAGACCGCCGACCAGGAAGTACCAGGAACCGCCCAGGCTGACCAGCTTCACACCGCCGACCGCGAGCGCCAGACCGAGCAGGGCGATGATCACGCCAAGGCCGACCAGAATGAACGTTGAAACGCCTGAGACGCGTTGACTGTGGTTCACATTGAAAGTCCCGTTTGAATGAAGCGCGGGATTATAGCGGTAACTAACCATTCAGTTAACCGCAGTTTTGCCATGAAAACGTGCACTTCTGTGAATCTAGCGTGGTGCAGGATGGGCAAAATGCAAGGCGAGACGGCTTTCTCAAAGTTCGAGCAGCAGCGGTCGCCATTCGATCAGGGGTGGTTTCAGCGGCTGAGGTTCTTCCAAAAGCGGTGGATCGGATTCAGGTTCCGGGGGCAACTGTTGATCGTCCTCTGGCATTTATTGCGAAGCCTGATCAACAGTGATGGCAACCTTGCCCTTGGCCCGACCTTTTTCTACGTAGTGCAAGGCGTCAGCTATCTGATCGAACGGAAAAGTACGATCGATCACCGGTTTGATCACTCCTGCCTCAATCAACGCAGTGATTTTTTGCAACTGAACGCCATCGGCACGCATGAACAGAAACGAATAACCCACCCCACGCTTGCGCGCCTTGCGCCGAATACCACTGCTGAGCAGACGCATGACCAGCCCCAGCAGCCACGACAAACCCTGCTCCCGAGCGAACCGCGCAGTCGGCGGCCCTGACAGGGAAATCAGTTGCCCGCCCGGTTTCAGCACCTGCAACGATTTCTCCAGCACATCGCCGCCGAGGCTGTTGAGCACCACGTCGTAGTCGCGCAGCTCAGTGGCGAAATCCTGCTGCTTGTAATCGATCACCACATCAGCGCCCAGCGCTTTGACCCACGCGACATTCGCCGTGCTGGTCGTAGTCGCAACAAAAGCACCGAGGTGTTTGGCCAGTTGAATGGCGACCGTGCCAACGCCACCGGAGCCGGCGTGAATCAGCACTTTCTGGCCTTTTTGCACGTTGGCGACGTCGACCAGGGCCTGCCACGCCGTCAACGCCACCAGCGGCATGCAAGCCGCCTCGGTCATGGCGAGATTGGCGGGTTTCAACGCGATCGCTTGTTCGTCGACAGCGATGCGTTCGGCAAACGTGCCAATCCTGTTTTCAGGCGCACGCGCATAAACCTTATCGCCCGGCTTGAAACGCTTGACCGCCGCACCGGTGCTGAGCACCACACCGGCGACATCGTTGCCCAATATCAAAGGCATTTGATAGGGCAGGATCATCTTGAATTCGCCGCTGCGAATCTTCAGATCCAGCGGGTTGACGCTGCTGGCGCGCACTTCGATCAGCACGTCGTGCGCGCCGACCTGCGGCTCCGGGATGTCGCCGATCCGGCCGCTCTGCTTGCCGTAGTGCTCGATGAAAAATGCCTTCATTGCGGATGCTCTTGTCGGTAGATACCCGCCGGCATAGCGGCGGGTCTGGATGAGGTCAGGCCTGAGTCAGATAACGCTGCGCCACCGCCGACTGGCGGATCTGCCCCAACAGGCCCTGCCGCGCGGTTTGCAGGGCATCCCAACGCTCGCCTTCGTGCAGCGGCGGGATGGTCACGACTTCGCGACGGTCGAAACCGACCAGCGCGGCGTCGACCATGTCGCCGACTTCCATGATGTCGGTGAGGGTGTTGATGTCGATACCGGCGCGGTCCCAGATTTCCGTGCGGGTGGCGGCAGGCAGCACGGCTTGCACGTACACGCCTTGTGGCGAAAGTTCCAGGCTCAGGCCCTGGGAGAGGAACAGTACGAACGCCTTGGTCGCGCCATACACCGACATGCCGAACTCCGGCGCCAGGCCCACCACCGAGCCGATGTTGATGATCGCGCCGTCGCCGGCCTTGGCCAGGCGCGGGGCGATGGCACTGGCCAAACGCACCAGCGCCGTGGTGTTCAGCGCGACCAGTTGCGCCACGCTGTCGGTGCTCTGCTCGATGAAGGTACCGGACTGCGCGGCGCCGGCATTGTTGACGAGGATACCGATGCGCGAGTCGTCACGCAGACGCGCCTCGACGGTTTGCAGGTCGCTCAGTTGCGTCAGGTCGGCCTGTAGCACTTCGACATTGACGTTGTGTTCAGCGCGCAAACCGGCGGCGAGGGTGTCCAGACGAGACTGGTCACGGGCGACCAGCAGCAGATCGTGCCCGCGCTGGGCGAAACGTGCGGCGTAGACCGCGCCGATGCCGGTGGAGGCGCCAGTGATCAGAACAGAAGGGCGAGTAGTCATGGTGTGGGCTCTTTGTCAGTTGAAGACTGATTGCGGGTCTTTAGGATGATGATCCAAATCTAAACTGTCAACGGTTTTGATTATGGCCAACATCTATGTATCATCGCCCCATGAATTTTCAGCGCTGGAGGTATTCAATATGCGCGTATCCAAAGCCCAGGCTCAGGCCAATCGCGAGCACATTGTCGAAACGGCATCAGTGATGTTCCGCGAACGCGGTTATGACGGGGTCGGCGTAGCTGACCTGATGGCGGCCGCTGGTTTTACTCACGGCGGTTTCTACAAACACTTCGGCTCCAAGGCCGACCTGATGGCCGAAGCCTCGGCCAACAGCCTGGCGCAGTCCACGGCCGCCGCCGAAAGCATGAGCGTGCAGGATTTCATCGACGTGTACGTGTCCCGCGACCATCGCGATGGCCGCTCCACCGGTTGCACCATGGCGGCGTTGTGCGGCGATGCGGCGCGGCAGTCCGGGGATGTCAAAGCGGCGTTCGCTGAAGGCATCGAGCGCACGTTACAGACGCTCGGCGAGAAATACCCGACGGCAGCGGATGCACCGCAAGGTGAGGGCCGAACACGGATGATTGACCTGCTGGCCCGCGCGGTCGGGGCGATCATGCTGTCGCGGGCCTGTCCGGATGACTCGGCGCTGGCCGATGAGATTCTGGCGGTGTGTCACGCTTCGATGACGGCGTCGTTGCCAGTCATCGAGGCGCCCTGACCCTAACCCTCTCCCAGAGGGGACTGACCGAGTTGTTTGGGCGATTTACGCCAGACGCTGATATCGGGTCGAACTCCGGTTCTGAATGCTCCATAGATCAGCTCCCTCTCCCTGGGGAGAGGGCTGGGGTGAGGGGTGAATCCGGCGCGATACCAAAGCCGAACGCCAACACTTCGCCTCAGAAACTCAAGCGTGAAACGGATAATCGACGTAACCACGCTGATCACCGCCGAAAAAACTGCTCGGATCCGGTGTGTTCAGCTCAAGCCCATCGTGCAGCCGACGCGGCAGATCCGGGTTGGCCAGGAATGGCCGGCCAAAGGCGATGATGTCGGCGCGATCGGTGTTCAGCGCCTGTTCAGCGGACTCGGCGTCGTAACCGCCAGCGAGGATCAGCACGCCGTTCCAGGTCTGGCGCAACTGGGCGATGATCGCGTCCCAGCGCGGATCAAAGTTTTCGTCCTTGACCGTGCCGACCATGGCCGGCTCGACCAGGTGCAGGTAGGCCAGATTCCACTGGTTGAGCGCTTCGACCAGATAACCGAAGGTCGCTTCGGGCGTGTCATCGCCCATGCCCATGAAGCGGCCCATTGGCGTCAGACGCACGCCGACGCGCTCGGCACCGACTTCATCAGCGACGGCGGCGACCACTTCGAGCAGAAACCGCGCACGGTTTTCCACGCTACCGCCGTAGGCGTCGTCGCGCTGGTTGCTGTTGCTGTTGAGGAACTGGTCGAGCAGATAACCGTTGCCGGCATGGATCTCCACGCCGTCCATGCCGGCGTTCAACGCGTTACGCGCAGCGCGGCGGTAGTCTTCGACGATGTCGGCGATTTCCGCAGTTTCGAGGGCGCGCGGTACCGGCACATCACCCCACACGCCGTTGCCTTGTTCATCGACGATAAAGGTCTTGCCCGGCACTGGCAGGGCACTTGGCGCCACCGGCAAACCGGCGTCAGGCTGGAAACTCGGGTGGGAAACCCGGCCGACGTGCCACAGCTGCATGAAGATCAGACCGTCGGCCTCGTGCACCGCCGTGCTGACTTCGCGCCAGGCCTGCACTTGCGCATCGGTGTAGATCCCCGGCGTCCACGCATAGCCCTGGCCTTGCTGAGAAATCTGCGTGGCCTCGGTGATGATCAGCGCGGCACTGGCGCGTTGGCGGTAGTACTCGGCGTTCATCGTGGTCGGAACGTCGCCCGGCTGGCCAGCGCGCGAGCGCGTCAGGGGCGCCATCGCTACGCGGTGGGCAAGGGTGTAAGGGCCAAGGGCGATCGGTTGGAACAGGCGACGGGTCATGGGTAGCTCCGGATTTCGATGAGTAGGGTTCAAGCGCGGCAGCCAGCTGCCGCGCGCTGTGCACTTAACTTAACCGGGGGTGGCGGGGCTGATAATCCGTGGCCGGCGCTACGCAGTTTTGCGCGCAACGCAACGGCACCCGCGCTCATCGGTGATGAACGCGGGCGTGGTTCAGGCGGGTTGGGTCGAGCGGGTCAGCGGCAGGTTCAGCCAGCGCCGACCGGTGGCATTGCTGACCGCGTTGCCGAGCGCAGCAGCCATCGGCCCTTGGACGATTTCGGCAGCACCGAGGAAGGGTTCGCCCGGTTGATCGAGCAAATGCACGTCGACTTTTTTTGGCAATTGGGTGAAACGCAGAATCGGATAACCGCTCCAGTCGTAGCTGCGAATGCCGCCCGCGTCGTAGGCGACTTGTTCGTAGAGCGTCCAGCTGGCCGACTGGACAATGCCGCCCTCGACCTGATTGCGCAGGCCATCGGGGCTGACGATCTGGCCGACGTCGACCGCCGTGACCACATGATCGACGCGAATTTCGCCGGTCTGCGGATGCACCCGCAGTTTCACCGCGAGGGCGCAGTAACCCATGATGTTTTTGTAGCGGGCGAAGGCGAAACCGATCCCCGCGCCGGGCTCGTTGCTCTTGTGTGGCCAGCCGATTTCATCACGCACGCGCTCGATCACGGCGCGGGCACGCGGATCGCGCAGATGCGCCAGGCGCAACGCTACCGGATCGAGCCCTCCCTTGATCGCCAACTCATCAATACCTGCCTCGATCGCAAAGATGTTGATGTGCGCACCGAGCGAGCGCATGGCCGAAGTGCGGAACGGCATGGTGGTGACGAAATTCATGTTGATCCGCGTCGCGCCCAGTTCATACAGCGGCACCGCGTTGCGATCACCGTCACCTTCGGGCTGAGCGATTGGCACCGACGGCGCCGAGGCGAAGGGTTTCGCCAACAGGCGTGCCGGCAGCAGGCGACCGGCATTGACGATGCGTTCGTTGTGCGGCGTGGTCCACAGCTCGTAGTTCCAGTTCTGCAAACGGCCCTGACTGAGGCCGGCATCGACTTCGGTGACCATCGCCGAACTGTACGGCTCCCAGAGATTTTCCTGCTCGCGCATCCATTGCACGCGCACCGGCGTGCCCGGCAGGCGCATCGCGATCAGCGCAGCATCGGCGGCGGCATCATCGGCGCCGTTGTGGCCGTAGCAACCCGAGCCTTCGGTATGAATGCAGCGCACACGGTCCGGCGGCAGCCGCAGCATTTCGGCGATACCGGCGCGCAGCGGATAGACGCCCTGGGTGTGGGTCCACACCGTGAGCACGCCATCGTTAAACCAGGCCACCGCACAGGACGGGCCGATCGAGCCGTGCATCAAATACTGCTTGGTGACCCGCGCTTTGAAGCGCGTTTCGGTCACGCCGCCGGGATTGCCGTTATTGCTGATCGGATAGCGCTTGGAGGGCAGCTGCTTGAGCAAATCGTGAATCCCGGCGGCTTCGGGAATCGCCTCGCCGCCGCTCCACTTGGCACTTTCCATGCCGGCGCGCATGGCCTTGATCGCTTGCCACTCATCACGGGCGACCACCGCCAGATAGTTGCCGTCGCGAATCACTTTGACCACGCCGTTCAACGCCTCGATGGACGCAGCATCGAACGCCTGAAGCGTGCAGCCGGGACGCGGCGGGCGGATGACACGCGCGTGCAGCATGCCCGGCAGGCGCATGTCCTGCACAAATGCCGCGCCGCCGCTGACCTTGGCCGGAATGTCCAGGCGCGGCAGGTTGTGCCCGATCAGTTTGAAGTCGGCCGCCGCCATCGTCGGTGATTGCGCCTTGGCGTATTGGTGCATATCGACATGCTTGACCGCGTCGGCATAAGCAATGCGCTGACCAGTCGGCCCTTCGATGATTCCGTCGCGAGTGCTCAGTTGCGCAGCATCGACTTGCCAACTGCGCGCAGCGGCATCGACGAGCATTTCGCGCACTTGCGCGGCGGCGTTGTACAGCGCGGTGCCGCTGTCGAAAATGCTGTGGCTGCCGGCGGTGTAGCCTTCGTTGGGCGTCAGCGCAGTGTCGGCGGTGAGCAAGTTGATTGCGCTGGCCGGCACCTGCAAACGCTCGGCGGCGATTTGCAGTAACGCGGTTTTCACTCCAGTGCCCAGTTCGACTTTGCCGGTGTACACGGTGATGCCGTCGGCACCGATGCGAATCCACGCGTCCAGGTAAGGGTTGGTGCGCAGGCTGCCGGGCAGATCGGGGGCCAGCACTACGGTGCCGAGGGTGTCGACTTCGGTGTCGGCCAAGACACGCCGCGCTACCGGCATCAGGGTGAAGGCCATCAGCAGTGCGCCGCCACGCAGGAAGGCCCGGCGGCTGGGGTTCAAGCCGTTTGCTTCGCTCATGTCAGGCTCCCGCTATGCCCGGCCACCTGTTTGATCGCCTCGATAATGCGCAAGTGCGTGCCGCAACGGCACAGATTGCCGGCCATGTGTTCGCGGATGGTTTGTTCGTCCGGGTGCGGATCACGTTCGAGCAACGCCTGCGCGCGCATCAGCATGCCGGCAATGCAGTAACCGCATTGCGCCGCCTGCTTGTCGATGAATGCCGTTTGCAACGGGCCGGGTTTTTCTGCGCTGCCGAGGCTCTCCACGGTGCGGATCTTTTTCCCTTCAAGGCCCGCGCACGGTGTCAGGCAGGCGAACACCGGCTGGTCGTCGACGATCACCGTGCACGCGCCGCACTGGCCCAGGCCGCAGCCGTACTTGGCGCCGTTGAGGTTCAAGTGATTGCGCAGCGCATACAGCAGCGGCATGTCCGGCTCCAGCTCCAGCGCTTGGGCGGCTCCATTGACGGTGAGAGTGATCTGGCTCATTTCGTCTCCTGACGTAACGCTTCAATAGTGGAAGAAAGGTCGGTCCATGGCTGCTCGGGTCTGGCTTGCTCGCGCAAATACGCCGCCAGTGCGCCGAGCTGGGCGTTATCGAGGCTGGCGGCGAACGGCGGCATCACCGGGCCGGGCGCGCCGGGAATGGCGGGCACGCCTTCGAGCACGGTCTTGAGAAAGTTGCGCGGGCTGGCCGCTTGCAGCGCCGAAGTGCTTTGCAGGCCTGGGCGGCCGTCGATTTCGCGCATCGGCGCGGCGGGTGCGTGACATCCGGCGCAGGCGCTGCTGAAGAGCAGGGCGCCGGTGCTGTGATCCGCTGGACTGCTCGGCTGCTTTTTCGGGGTGATCTCGGTCACCGCGTGTGGGCTTTGCAGGCTCAGCAGGTAGTCGGCAATCGCCTCGGCCTCACTGGCCGGCAAGCGCGCCAGACTCAGGCTGACCGGGCGCATCGGGCCGGCGGGTGTGCCGTGACCATCGACCACGTCAGCGCGCAGGTAGCCGACCAATTGCTCGCGATTCCATGGATTGGCGCGTTGGCCGAGGCCGACCAGTGCCGGCGCTTCCCAACCATCAACGCTGCCGCCCTGCAGATACTCCGAGGATTTCTCCGCGCCGATCAGGTTCAGCGGCGAATGGCAGCCGGCGCAGTGGCCCGGGCCGTCGGCCAGATAACGTCCGCGATTCCATGCCGCGCTGTGTTCGGCCAGCGGCGTCAGTGGCTCGCCGTGCAGAAACAGCAGGTTCCAGAACGACACCAGCGGGCGGATGTTCATCGGGAAGTTCATCTGATTCTGCATGGCGGGCGCGTGTACGGCGGGGCCGCTCATCAAGTAGGCATAGGCGTCGGCGATGTCTTCGGAGCTCATGCGCCGGTAGTGCACGTAAGGAAAGGCCGGGTAGAGAAAGTGGCCGTCGCGGGCAATGCCTTCGCGCATCGCCCGCTCGAAGGCCGGCAATGACCACTCGCCGATGCCGGTCTGCGCATCTGGAGTGATGTTGGTGCTGTACAGCGTTCCGAACGGCGTCACCAGCGGCAGCCCGCCGGCCAGGTATTCGCCGCCGGGGCGGGTGTGGCAGACCGCGCAGTCACCGGCCTCGACCACCCGTGCGCCGCGTTGCAACTGCGCAGTATCGAATGACGTGGGGCGTTTGATTGGTGCGATCGCTGGGCGCCACATCAGCGCGACGGCGACGATCAGGCCGAGCACCGCGAGCACGGCCACGCTGATCCACAGGGTTCTGGATTTGAGCAAATGGCTGTTCATGGTCGGCAGAAAAACGCGGCGGACAGTGGCAGGACGAGTGCAGTGCGGGTCATGGAAACGCTCCTTGTAGCAGCCGGGAAGGGCGCCGATGCGGACGTCAGCGCCAGGGCCAAAGCGTAGAGAAGACCCTTGCAGCGGAGAATCACCGGCCCGCGCAACAGCGCGTTGCGCCACAAGCAACGTTGCGCGCCGCGCATCAGTGCGTTGCCAGTGGCACGGATTCTCGCCCCCGCCGGCTCACCGTAGCCTTGGCACAACTTTCCCGAACTCAACGAGGTGTCACCATGCTTACGGGCAACCCTGCCGTTGCGGCCCCGGCCGAACAGCCTGCTTCACTCTCCGGCCTGATGGTCGCGTTTCTGGCATTTTGCTGCGGCGCGGTCGTCGCCAACCTGTATTACGCACAACCCATCGTCGAACTGATCGCGCCGCAGATCGGCCTCTCCAGCGCCAATGCCAGCCTGATCGTGTCGCTGACCCAATTCGGTTACGCCTTGGGCCTGTTGCTGCTGGTGCCGTTGGCCGACCTGATGGAAAACCGCCGTCTGGTGGTCGGCTTCACTCTCGCTGCCAGCGTAACGCTGCTGTGCGCTGGCCTGACTCATTCGCCGTCGCTGTTTCTGCTGCTCTCTTTGCTGATCGGCCTGACTTCGGTGGCAGTGCAGATCCTCGTGCCGCTGGCGGCGCATCTGGCGCCGGAAGCCAGCCGGGGCCGCGTGGTCGGCAATATCATGAGCGGCTTGCTGCTGGGGATTCTGCTGTCGCGGCCGCTGTCGAGCCTGTTGGTTGAAGTATTCGGCTGGCGCGGGGTGTTTTACAGCGCGGCGGCACTGATGGCGGTAATCGCGCTGATTACCGCTGTGGCACTGCCGCGACGGGTGCCGACGCACAAAGCCACCTATGTCGCGTTGATCGGTTCGGTGTTTGCCTTGGCCCGACGCTTTCCTGTGTTGCGCCAGCGTTCGCTGTATCAGGGTTTGCTGTTCGCCAGTTTCAGCCTGTTCTGGACTCTCGCGCCGATTGAGCTGATGCGTCACCACGGTTTCAGCCAGGCGCAGGTGGCGATCTTCGCTCTGGTCGGCGCGGTGGGTGCGATTGCTGCGCCGATTGCCGGGCGTCTGGCCGATGCCGGGCACGGTCGTCGCGGTACCTTGGTGGCGTTGCTGCTGGCGCCGCTGTCACTGTTGATCGCCGCGTTGCCGGGCAGTGGTTACGTGTGGCTGGTGGTGTGTGCGGTGCTGCTGGATTTTGCCGTGCAGCTGAACATGGTCCTCGGCCAGCGCGAGGTCTACGCCCTCGACCCGCACAGCCGCGCCCGCCTGAATGCGGTGTACATGACCAGCATCTTCGTCGGCGGCGCGCTTGGTTCACTGGTCGCCAGCCCGCTGTACGAACACTTCGGCTGGAACCTCTCGGCCGTCGCCGTAGCGGTGTTGCCGGCGTTGGCGCTGGCGTTGTTCCTGAGCCGCAAGGCTGATGGCTGAGGTCGCGATGAGGCCCGGCAAGCACGACGATACAAGACGTGTGGCGAGCACTGATGCACAATCAGCGGCGTTCCCTCACCACCGGATCCCGCTTATGGACAAGTTGCTGGCCTTGAAGATGTTTGTTGAAACCGTGCGCTGCGGGGGCTATTCCTCGGCGGCGCGCAAGCTTGGGATTTCGACGTCTTCGGTGACACGGCAAGTGGCGGGGCTGGAAAACGAGTTGGGCGCCAGCCTGCTCAATCGCACCACGCGCAACACCAGCGTGACCGTCGCCGGTCAAACCTATTTCGAGAAGGCCGTGGCCATTCTCGATGCTATCGACGAAGCCGATGCGGTGGTCGCCGATCGTGGCAGTGATGCCCAGGGCCGCTTGCGCATCAGCGTGCCGGTGGAGTTTGGCCGCCGGCTGATCGCGCCGCACCTGAGCCGCTTGCTCGAACGCCATCCGGGGCTGGAGATCAGCCTGTCGCTGAGCGATCAGGTCAGCGATTTGCTCAGCGAGCAGATCGACGTTTCAGTGCGGCTCGGCTCGACGGTGGTCAGTGAAGACATCGTCAGCAAACGCGTCGGGCAGTTTCAGCGTTGGATTGTCGCCAGCCCGGATTACCTCGCGCGCAGCGGCGTGCTCGAACATCCACGGGATCTGCTAGAGCACCAATGCCTGCGCTTCGACTACGGCGGCAGCCATCACCACTGGACCTTTCAGGGCGACGAAGAGCCGATTCAGCTCAACGTTGCGGGCCGCCTGCAAAGCAACAACGCCGACATCCTTCGCGAAGCCGCGATCGGTGGTGGCGGGGTGGCGCTGCTGGCCGACTGGCTGGTGCGCGACGACGTCGCCGCCGGGCGCCTGACGCGCTTGCTTGAGCACTACGAGGTCAATCCCGGCAGTGCCAGCAGTTGCATCAACGCGCTGTACCTGCCCAACCACCGTGGTTCGAGCCGGATCAACGTGTTCATCGATTTTCTCGTGGAAATCCTCAAACCCGCTGCTTAGCACTGCACACTCTGTTGCTGCAGCCGCTGCACACTGCTTGTATGCTTGCGCCCCGGAACACGTGGCCGCCGTGAGTGCCGACGTTCGAATGATGGCTGGAATGGATACCGGACTTCCTTAAGGTACTGACGTGAAGCGTGATACTCGCCTTGTAATGCTCCTGCTGCTGGTGATCGGCTGTTCCCTGACTTCGCTGACGATCTGGAAAGTCTGGTCTTCGCGTGAGCGCGCGCTGGCCGAGGTCGATGTGCATGGCCTGAACCTGACCCAGGCGCTCAACACCTACACCGAAGGCATTGTCCGGCAAAGCTCGCTGCTCTTGCTCGGGCTGGTCGAGCGCCTGGAAACCGAGGGCAACGGCCCGGCGCAGATTCAGCGCATCCAGAGCCTGATCGACCGCCAGCAGCCGCTGATGCCACAGCTCAGCGGCATCATCATCTATGACCGGAACGGACATTGGCTGATGTCCTCCAACCGGCCGATTCCGGAGGGCGCCAACAGCAGCGACCGCGCCTATTTCATTCACCACCGTGAAAACCGGAGCCGCGAGCCGTTCATTGGCCCGCCGATCCAGAGCCGTGCCAATCATGAATGGGTGGTGACCATCAGTCGGCGCTTCAATGACGCCGGTGGCCAGTTCGCTGGCGTTGTAGCAGTGACGCTGGGGGTGGAAAACTTTTTGCGCGTGTTCGGCAAGCTCGACGTTGGCCAGGACGGCGCGATCGGTCTGTCGTACACCGATGGCACGCTGCTGGTGCGCTACCCGTTCCGCGAGCAGGACATGGGCCGCAACTTCTCCAAATCGCCGATCTACGCCAAATACCTCGTCGACCGCTCGGTCGGCACTGCCTCCTACACCTCCAGCCTCGACGGTGTCGAGCGGCTCTACGCGTTCCGCAAAAGCGAAACGCTGCCGCTGATCACCACCGTGGCCCTGGGCAAGGATGAAGCGCTAGCAGCGTGGCGTATCGAAGCGGCGCTGTCGGCGGTGGTAGTGATCGGGCTGCTGGGGCTGACCGGGCTTATCGGTTGGTTCCTGATTCTTGATATCCGCCGCCGCACTGAGGCTGAAGAGGCGTTGCGCGATGCCCAACAGCAGCTGCTTGCGTCCAATCGGCAACTGGAATTGCTGGCGCTGAAGGATGCCCTGACCGGCCTGGCCAACCGCCGCTGTTTCGATGAAACGCTGACGGTGGAAGCGCGGCGCGCGCAGCGTGACGGGACTTCGCTGGCCTTGCTGATGATCGATATCGACCACTTCAAATTGTTCAACGATGCCTTGGGCCACGTTGCCGGCGATGCCTGCCTGCAAGCGGTCAGCAAGATTCTTGAAGGCTGCGTGCGACGCCCCTCGGATCTGGTCGCGCGCTACGGTGGCGAGGAAATGGCGGTGATCATGCCGGCCACTGACAGCGCGGGGGCGACGGTGGTGGCGCAACTGATGCTCGAGCGTTTGCAGCAAGCGAACATCGCCCACCCGGGCAGTCCGTTTGCTCGGATCACGGTGAGTATCGGCATGGCGGTGGGGACGGGCGCGCAGCTGGATTCGCTGCCGCAACTGATCGAGGCCGCCGACCAAGCGCTCTATCGCGCGAAAGCGGCGGGGCGCAACGGGATGGCCAGGCAGGCCTGAGGCGCACTAGAAAGCTTCGCCGCTATCCAGTTTCGCCAACAGCATTTGTCCGCGTTGCCACAGTGCATCCTGCTTGGCCAGCGGCATGCGGTCGAGGTTCTTGTACATCATGCCCATGCGCTGATTGCCACGCAGAATATCGCCGTGGCGCATGAGGAAATGCCAGTACAGCGCATTGAACGGGCAGGCATCGTCCGCGCTGCTTTCCTTGACCTTGTAGGCGCAATCGCCGCAGTAATCCGACATTCGATTGATGTACTGGCCGCTGGCGCAGTAAGGCTTGGAGCCGAGATAACCGCCGTCGGCATGCATGACCATGCCCAGGGTGTTGGGTAGTTCGACCCAGTCGAAGGCGTCCATGTAGATCGCCAGATACCATTCGCAAATCTCTTTCGGCGCAATCCCGGCGAGCAAGGCAAAGTTGCCGGTGACCATCAGCCGCTGGATGTGGTGGGCGTAGGCATGTTGCAGGCTTTGGCCGATGGCCTGGCGCATGCAGTTCATCTGTGTCTGCCCGGTCCAGTAGAACTCCGGCAGCGCACGCGTGTTAGCAAACACGTTGCCCTCGGCGTAATCCGGCATCTTCAGCCAGTACACACCGCGCACGTATTCGCGCCAGCCGATCAGCTGCCGAATGAAGCCTTCGGCAGCGTTGAGGCCGATGCTCCCTGACCAGTAAGCCGCCTCTACATCGCTGCACAGCTGACGCAAATCGAGCAGGCCGATGTTCAGCGCCGCGCTGATCCGCGCGTGAAACAGAAACGGCTCATCACTGGCCATGGCGTCCTGGTAATCACCGAAACCGGCCAGCGCATAGTCGAGAAAGTACTGCCACAAGGCTTGGGCGTCGGCGTGGGTCACCGGGTAATTGAAGTCGTCCAGCGTGCCGTAATGGCTGGCGAAGCGCTCGCCGACCAACGCCAGCACCTCTTGGGTGATTGCATCATTGGCGAAACGTGCCGGGTAGGGCGGTTTGGCGTGTTTAGGCAGCGCCTTGCGATTCTCCGCATCGAAATTCCACGCACCGCCGACCGGCGTGCCGTCACCATTAAGCAGCAGCCGACTCTTGCGCCGCATCTCGCGGTAGAAGAACTCCATGCGCAGCTGTTTCTTGCCGCTGGCCCAATGGGAGAACTCTTCGCGGGAACAGAGGAAGCGGCTGTCTGAATGCCAGTGCACGGGCACGCCCGAATCTTTTATTGATTGCTCAAGGCGCCAGTCGCCGCATTCGGTGATATGAATCTGTTCGGCGCCGGTGAGGGTTTGCCAGCGCTGTAGTTCGCCGGGAATTGAGCCGCTGTTATCCGGGTCGTCGAGGCGGACGTACTGGACGCGGTAGCCTTTATCGCGCAACGCCTCGGCAAAGTGGCGCATGGCGCTGAAGATCAGGGCGATCTTTTGCGGATGATGAGCGACGTGGGTCGCTTCCTCCATGACCTCGACCATCAGCAGCAGGTCGTGCTGGGGATCGAGTGGCTGCAGGGAGGCCAGGTCGAAAGACAGCTGGTCGCCGAGGATCAGGAGCAAACGGTGGGCAGGGGGCATGGAGCGAAGTCCGGTGAACGATTCGAACTCCAATAGTTATACAGATTGTTTGTTATGTATAGGTATTGTGCGCGCAGTGTCCCGTGTGGGAGCTGGCTTGCCAGCGATAGCGTTTTGTCAGGCACACATGCATCGACTGATCTGACGCCATCGCTGGCAAGCCAGCTCCCACAGGGATTTGTGTTGTGTGCTTATGCGGGGTAGGTCGGATAGTCGATATAACCCTCGGCACCGCCGCCATACACCGTCGCCGGATTCAATTGGTTCAACGGCCAGTCATTGGCAATCCGCGCCGGCAGGTCCGGGTTAGCCATGAACGGTCGGCCAAACGCAACGAGATCGGCCAGCCCCGACTCAAGCAATTGCGCGCCGGTTTTGGCGGTGTAGCGACCGGCATAAATGATCGCGCCGCTGAACGTGTCGCGCACGGCTTGGCGAAAGGTCTGCGGCATGGCTGGGGCGTTGTCCCAGTCGGCTTCGGCGATCGACAGGTAGGCGATGCCGACGTCTTCAAGAATCTTGATCGCGGCAATGTAAGTTGTGTGCGGATCTTCCTCGACCAGGCCCAGATACGTCCGCGCTTCATCGGTGGTAGTGAACAGCGGCGCGAACCGCACACCGACCTTGTCCTTGCCGATGCATTCGGCGACGCCGGCCACCACTTCGCGCAAGAAGCGCAAGCGATTGTCCAGCGAGCCGCCGTATTGGTCGGTGCGCAGGTTACTGTGGGCGGAGATGAACTGGTTGACCAGATAACCGTTGGCGCAGTGCAGTTCGATGCCGTCGAAACCCGCATCCATCGCGTTGCGCGCGGCCTGAATGTACAACTGAATCAGTTCCTGAACTTCATCGGTGCTCAGCGCGCGCGGAGCGGACGGCGGCACCAGTTCACCGGCACCGGGCGCGGTTTCGATGAACACGCTGACGCGGTCCGTCGCCACCGCAGAGGCCGACACCGGCGCATCGCCGTTGGGCTGCAACGCCGTGTGCGAGACCCGACCGACATGCCAGAGTTGGGCGAAGATCACCCCATCCACGGCGTGAACCGCCTCGGTGACTTTGCGCCAACCGGCGATCTGTTCCGGAGTGTGAATGCCCGGCGTCCACGCATAACCTTGGCCGCGCGGTTCGATCTGCGTGCCTTCGGTGACGAGCAAACCGGCACCGGCGCGCTGCTGGTAATACTCGGCCATCAACTCGTTGGCGACATTGCCCGGTTGCGTGCTGCGCTGGCGGGTGAGGGGCGGGAGGACGATGCGGTTTTTCAGGGTGTGTGCGCCCAATTTGGCAGGCGTGAAGAAAGCGTTATTCATGGAGTAAGCCTTGAATCTGATTAGACCAGTCGACTAGTGACTGGGCAAAAAAACAACGCCGGGCGGTACGCACACGGCGTTGATCGGATTGGAGCGATGGATTCAGCCGAGCATCTTCAACAGCTTTTCGGCAACGGCGGCAGAGCTGGCCGGGTTCTGGCCGGTGACCAATTGCCCGTCAGCGACCACATGCACCTGCCAGTCGGCAACTTTCGAATAGCGCCCGCCCAGACGCTGGAACTCGTCTTCGATGAGGAACGGCACCACGTCAGTCAGGCCGACCGCCGCTTCTTCGGCATTGGTGAAACCGGTGACGTCACGGCCCTTGACGATCGGCTGGCCGTCAGCGCGCACCACATGACGCAACACGCCGGGTGCGTGGCAGACAAAACCGTGAGGTTTGTTGGCGCGGTCGAAGGCTTCGATCAGCGCGATCGAGGCCTTGTCTTCGGCCAGATCCCACAGCGGGCCGTGGCCACCTGGGTAGAACACGGCGTCGAAATCTTCGGCCTTCACATCAGCCAGACGACCGGTGCTGGCCAACGCTTGTTGCGCCGCCGGATCAGCGCGGAAGCGATCGGTTTCGGCAGTCTGCGCGTTTGGCTCATCGCTTTTCGGATCGAGCGGCGGCTGGCCGCCGGCAGGCGATACCAGGGTGACGTCGGCGCCGGCGTCCTTGAAGGCGTAGTAGGGCGCGGCGAACTCTTCCAGCCAGAAGCCGGTCTTCTTGCCGGTGTTGCCGAGTTGATCGTGGGAAGTCAGAACCATCAAGATTTTCATAGAGCACCCTTGGGTTGGTCTGGCATCGGCAGAAGGCGAGGGATTCGCTTGTTGTCGGTGCCGCATGAATTTGTGTGTCGGGGCGCAGCATAGTTTCCAATTAGACCAGTCGTCTAGTAATTTTTTCAGAAAATGTTTTTGCCCGTCGGTTATGGCAAACTCCCGGTCCTGAAAAGTATACGACTGGTCTATTGTCTGGAATTTTGCGCACCATGAAGCCGACCTTTGACGACACCCGCCAACACTTGCTCGACACCGGCCACCGGATGATGGCCGAGAAGGGCTTCACCAGCGTCGGCCTCAACGAGATCCTGCAGACCGCCGGCGTGCCCAAGGGCTCGTTCTATCACTACTTCAAATCCAAGGAGTTGTACGGCCAGGCGCTGCTCGAGGATTACTTTGTCGACTACCTTGCCGACATGGAGCGCCGCCTGACATTGCCTGGGCTGACTGCGTTCGAACGTTTGATGGATTACTGGCAGGGCTGGCAGAACCGCTGCACCCTCGAAGGCCACGGCGATGAATGCCTGGTGGTGAAACTCAGCGCCGAAGTCGCCGACCTCTCCGAATCAATGCGCCTGACCCTGCGCGACGGCGCCGAACGCATCGTCGCGCGGATCACCGAATGCATCGAACAAGGCCAAAATGACAAAAGCTTGCCCGAGGGCGATGCGCGAAAGTTGGCAGAGACGTTGTATCAGCTCTGGCTCGGCGCAAGTCTGCTGAACAAACTGCAGCGCACCGGGCAGTCGCTGGAAACCTCAATGGCGATGACCCGGCATTTGCTTCATGTCTGAGCCTCGCCGCAGATCCCTGTATGAGTGAACCACCGATCTTCATTTAATCCCCAATCTCTGTGGGAGCTGGCTTGCCAGCGATGAGGTCAGCACATCCAGCATTGATGTAGCAGATATACCGCCATCGCTGGCAAGCCAGCTCCCACAGGGATTTGCGGTGATTGTCGCAGTTATGTCCAGGGAGTACCGGATCAGGCCACTCAACATTCAGTCAGGGGATTTTTCCTCTTCAGGCAGTTGGGCGAACCACTGCGCATACGGCGTATTGCTCACCTTGAATCGGTTGTAATCCGGGCTGCCGTCATCCCACCACACCGGCCCGCGTTCACCCAGCGCGACTTTGGCGTCGTTGACGCGAGCTCTCGCTGACTGCAACGCCTGTGCATCGTCGCCACGCTTCGCCTCTCTGACCGCACGCCGCGCTGACATGAGTTCGGCTACAAACGCCTCACGCTCGGCGGCTGGCAGCGCTGGATTGCTGCAACGCCATAGCTGTTGCTTGACCACAAAATAGCGGCCATCGGGGGTGGTGGGGTACATGGGCGATATCCCGCGTGATCCAGTCTCAGACCGGGTAGGACAACTCGCCGATGAGTTTATCCAGCGTAATCGGATAATCGCGCACCCGTACGCCACAGGCGTTATAGATCGCGTTGGCAATGGCCGCCGCGGCGCCGCTGATACCCAGCTCGCCAACGCCTTTGGCCTTCAGCGGGGTGGCATACGGGTCGACTTCATCGAGAAAGATCACTTCCTGATGGGGAATGTCGGCGTGCACCGGCACCTCGTATCCGGCCAGATCGTGATTGACGAAAAAGCCGATTCGATGATCCACCGCCAGCTCTTCCATCAATGCCGCGCCGGCGCCCATGGTCATGCCGCCGATGATCTGGCTGCGCGCGGTTTTCGGGTTGAGGATGCGCCCGGCGGCGCACACGGCCAGTTGCCGACGCAGGCGAATTTCGCCGGTCGCCGCATTGACCGCGACTTCAGCGAAATGCGCGCCGAAAGTCTGCTGGGCAAAACGCTCGGCCAGATCGCCGTATTCCATGCGGTCCTCGCCCGTCAGCTCGCCATTGGCTGCGGCCTGAGCCAAGGCAGCCTGCTGCGAGCCTGCGCGAATTTGCCCGTCGACAAACTCCGCTTGCTGCGGGTCAATCCCGACGGCGCGAGCGGCGGCCTCGCGCAATTTCAGGCACGCGGCATACGCGCCGGCAGTGGAGGAGGCTGCGCCCCACTGGCCGCCGGAGCCCGACGATTCCGGAAACCGCGAATCGCCCAAGTGCACCACGACACGGTCCAGCGGCACGCCCATCATTTCGGCGGCGGTCTGGGCGATGATGGTGTAACTGCCGGTGCCGATGTCGGTCATGTCGGTTTCCACGGTGATGACGCCTTGACGATCGAGACGCACCCGCGCCGCCGAAGCGGTCGTCGGTGCGCCGCGAATCGCCGAGGCCAGCCCGATGCCGATCAGCCAACCGCCCTCACGGCGCTGAGCGGGTTGAGGGTTGCGCTGACGCCAGCCGAAGCGTTCGGCCCCAGTGTTCAGGCATTCCACCAACTGCCGTTTGGAGAACGGCCGCGACGGTTGCTCCGGATCGACCTGCGAATCGTTGAGGATGCGCAACTGCAGCGGATCCATCTGCAGCTTTTCGGCCAGTTCATCCATGGCGATTTCCAGCGCCATCATCCCCGGTGCCTCGCCCGGCGCGCGCATCGCCGAACCCTCGGCGAGATCGAGCACGGCGAGATTCAAACGGGTCATGCGATTGGCCCCGGCGTAAAGCAATCGGGTTGACGCGGTAGCCGCTTCGGCGCGTCCGCCGCGCAGATTGCCCGACCAGCTCTCGTGGCCGATCGCCGTGATCACGCCGTCACGGTTGGCACCGATGCGCAGGCGCTGAAGCGTCGCCGGACGATGGGTCAGGTTGTTGAACATCAGCGGCCGCGGCAGCGCGACTTTCACCGGTCGCCCGGCATGTCGAGCGGCCAGGGATGCCAACACTGCGTCGCAAAGAATCGTGCCCTTACCGCCGAAACCACCGCCGATATACGGCGAGATCAGGCGCACATCTTCCTTGGCGATGCCGAGGGTTTTCGCCAGATCGCGCACGCCCCAGTTGATCTGTTGGATCGATGTCCACAAGGTCAACTGCGTGCCGCTCCAGCGGGCAATGGTTGCGTGCGGTTCCATCATCGCGTGGGCCTGGTCAGGCGTGCTGTAGTGCTGATCGATTCGCACGGGCGCAGCGTTGAAGGCGCTTTCGAAGTCACCGACGCTGGTCTGCGGCGGCGGGCCGAAACCGGCCGGTGGCGGTGGGGTTGCGGAGTCTTTCGCAGCCGCCAGATCGAAGGAACCTGGTTCGGCCACGTAGCGGATGTCGAGCAAGCCGGCGGCCGCGCGCGCCTGTTCGAAGGTGTCCGCGACGACAATCGCCACGGCCTGGTGATAGTGATCGACCTGCGGCCCGGCCAAGGCCCTGGCTACGTAAAACTCGCCTTTGGCCAATGGCCCGGCGTTTTCGTAAGTGACGATGGCAATCACCCCGGACGCCTCCCGCGCTTGCGTCGAATCGATCGAGGCAATACGCCCCTTGCCGATCCCGGCGCCGACGATATAGCCATAGGCGGCGTCCGGCACCGCTGCGTTTTGCTCGTAGGCGTAGGGGGCGGTGCCGGTGGTTTTCAGCTTGCCGTCGATGCGGTCGGCAGGTTGGCCGATGACGTTCAGCTGGTCGATCGGATTGGAGCCGGCCGGGGTGTCGAACTTCATCTGCAAATTCCTTTCAGACAGGCTGGCTGCGCCCACGTAGCGCGGCGCAGCCATCGGTTGGCGTCGGATCTCTACGAGCCTAGGCCATTGACGCGCCACTGATAATGCGCGGTTTCAGGATGGAGTGATGAATCCCGCTCACCAATCCTGATCAACATGACAAATAAGAATACGTTTCAATTACTAATGCGACCGTATACCATGCGCCGCGTTTTCATTGGCGGTTTTGCCCTTCGTTCTGGCCTATTCGTAAAGGTTTTCACCTCATGCGTCGAACTCTGCTTTCCATTTGTGTGCTGCAGGCGTTGTCTTCTTCCTCGTGGGCTGAGTCAGCCGAATCGACTTCTTCAACGCTTGAGCTGGAAGCCACCGATGTGGTCGGCACAGCGGATTACGAACGGGCAGACGGCCCGGTGCAAGGCTATCGCGCGACGCGTTCGGCCAGCGCCACGCGCACCGACACTTCGATTCATGAAACCCCGCAGTCGATCAGTGTGGTCACCAAGGATGCCGTCGAAGACCTCGGCGCCACGCGTTTGCAGGATGCGCTGGATTACGCTGGCGGCGTCGGTCGCGCGAACAATTTCGGCGGGCAGGGCCTGACCACCTTCACCGTGCGCGGCTTCACCACCGGTGAGTTCTACCGCAACGGTTTCCCGATCAACCGTGGCTACCCGAACATGCCCGACGCCAATACCATCGAGCGTCTGGAAGTGCTGCGCGGCCCGGCGACCATGCTCTATGGCCGTGGCGATCCCGGCGGTACCTTCAACGTGGTGTCGAAACAGCCGTTGCCCGAGCGCACCGTCACCTTGGGCAGCCAGTTGAATGACCAAGGCATGAAGCGCGGCACCCTCGACGCTTCCGGGCCGCTGGATGAAGAAGGGCGTCTGGCCTATCGCTTGAATGTGGTGGGCGAGGGCGGCGACACCTTCCGCGATCATGTCGAGACCGAGCGCTACGGCATCACGCCGGTGCTGACCTGGCAGGCCACCGATGCGACCAAACTGATTTTCGAAGGCGATTTCATGCGCAACAACGCGCCGCTCGATCGTGGCGTGACGCGCTACCCGGCGCAGATCGGCACCGCCTCGCGCGATACCTTCTTCGGCGAGAAAGACGTCGGCAAACTGCACAACGACAACAACATGGCGCAACTGCGTTTCGAGCACATGCTCAATGACGACTGGACCCTGGGCGGTGGTTTCCAGTGGCTCGACGGCTCGCTCAAGGGCAACGCGATCGAGGCCAACGGCATTGCCGCTGACGGCCGCACGCTGGGGCGCAACTTCAACTACCGCAAGCTGGAATGGACCGACAAGGACACCCAGCTTAACCTCACCGGGCATTTTGATACTGGCGGTCTGCAGCACACCTTGCTCACCGGCATCGAGTACGAAGATTACGATTACAAGTCGATCATCCAGCGCTCCAGCGGCGCGGTCAGTGCCTACCCGATCGACATCTTCAATCCGGTTTACGGCCAGCCACGCCCGGCCCTGACCCGCACGCCGACCCACGACAAAGAGAACCTCAAGACCTACGCGGCATTCGTGCAGGATCAGGTAGCCCTCACCGACAAGCTGAAAGTGCTGGCCGGCGCACGTTTCGAGCGCTTCGAGCACGATTACGAAACCTACGTGCCCGGCGGCAAGAGCTGGCAGGCCAGCGACAACGCCTTCACCCCGCGTATCGGCATCACCTACGATTTGACCGATACCCTGGCGATCTACGCCAACACCTCGCGCTCATTCAAGCCCAACACCGGCGCCAGTCGCGAAGGCGGCGGCTTCGCTCCGGAGAAGGGTAAGTCCTACGAGATGGGCGTGAAGTGGGAAGCGCTGGATCAGCAGTTGAGCGTCGACGCGGCGATCTACCAGATCGAAAAACGCAACGTGCTGACCACCGACCCGGAGGATTCGACCTTCAGCGTCGCCGCTGGTGAAGTACGCAGCCGTGGTTTCGACGTCAACGTCACCGGCAACCTCACCCCGGAGTGGCGAGTGGTCGGCGGTTACGCTTACGTCGACGCCGAGGTGACCAAGGACAACACGCTGCGCTCCGGCACGCGCCTGCTGAACATCCCGAAGAACAGCTTCAGCCTGCTCAATATGTACGAATTCCAGGACGGCACGCTCAAAGGCCTTGGCCTTGGCACTGGCCTGAAATACGTCGACGAGCGCGCCGGGCAGACGTCCAACACCGCGTTTTCCATGGGCAGCTACACCGTGGTCGACCTGCTGAGCTTCTACAAGGTCAACGAGAAGGTGCGGCTCAATCTCGATGTGAAAAACATCTTCGATCGCGACTACGAAGAAGGCGCCTTCGGCAACGTTTACGCCTACCCGGGCGCGCCGCGAACCGTGCAGGTGGGGATTTCCTACACGCTGTAAATCGCCGCAGCGGTTGCCGCCGACCCATGCTGGCCTGAGAGTGGCATGTCGAAATCAGACATCGGCATGCCGCACTCAGGCTAGTTGCGCGGCGGCCGGGCCACGTAAGGTGAAGCATCATTTCGTCGGCAAAGCGTCTGCGTCGCTGCTTTCGCCTGAGTCGACTCAAGGAAATGATGATCGCCTGACGCACAGTCAGTGGCCCAAACGTCGATCATGAGAACAATAAGAACCCATGACTAGCCTGAACCCCAAGGACTCCAACGGTCAGTTGGCGCAAGGTTTCAAACCGCGTCACGTCACCATGCTTTCCATTGCCGGCATCATCGGCGCAGGACTTTTCGTTGGCTCAGGCCACGCCATCGCCGCCGCAGGACCTGCGGTGCTGCTCGCTTATCTGTTCTCCGGTCTGCTGGTCGTGCTGGTTATGCGCATGCTCGGCGAAATGGCCGTGGCGCATCCCGACACCGGCTCGTTTTCCACCTACGCCGATCAAGCCATTGGCCGCTGGGCCGGCTTCACCATCGGCTGGCTCTACTGGTGGTTCTGGGTGCTGGTGATTCCCATCGAAGCCTTGGCCGCCGGGCACGTGCTCAACCAGTGGTTTCCCCAGGTCGATGCGTGGTTGTTCGCCTTGCTGTCGATCGTGCTGCTGGTGATTACCAACCTGTTCAGCGTGTCGAAATACGGAGAGTTCGAATTCTGGTTCGCCATGGCCAAGGTCATCGCGATCATCGGTTTCATCGGCCTGGGTTTTGCGGTGCTGATGGGCTGGATTCCCGAGCGTGAAGCCAGTGGCTTGAGCACGCTGATGGCCGAGCACGGCGGCTTTGCGCCGAACGGCATGTCGGCGGTGGTCGGCGCGTTCATCACCATCATGTTCAGTTTCATCGGCACCGAAGCGGTGACCATCGCCGCTGCGGAATCGAACAATCCGGCGCAGAACATCGCCAAGGCCACGCGCTCGGTGATCTGGCGTATCGGCATTTTCTATTTGCTGTCGATCTTCGTGGTGATTTCCGTGGTGCCGTGGAACGACCCGCAACTCGCCTCGGTCGGTTCCTACCAGCGCGCACTGGAACTGATGAACATCCCCAACGCCAAATTCCTCGTCGACGTGGTCGTATTGATCGCGGTGGCCAGTTGCATGAACTCGTCGATCTACATTTCCTCGCGCATGCTCTATTCCTTGGGCCGACGCGGCGATGCGCCGCCGGCATTGAAGGTGACTTCGGCGGCCGGCGTGCCACGCGCGGCGGTCATTGCCAGCACGGTGATTGGCGCAGGCGTGACCTTGCTCAGCTATTTCATGCCGGCCGGACTGTTCCAGTTCCTGCTCGCCAGCTCCGGCGCAATCGCCTTGCTGGTGTATCTGGTGATCGCCATTTCGCAGTTGCGCATGCGCCGCCGACTGGAACGGGAAAAGGTCGAAATGACCCTGCGCATGTGGCTGTTTCCCTGGCTCACCTGGCTGGTCATCGCCTTTATCTGCGCGGCGTTGGCAGTGATGATGATCACCCCTGAACATCGCCTGGAAGTGACTTCGACCATTGGCCTGGCGCTGCTGATCTCGTTCATTGGCCTGATCACCAGCCGCCAGCATGGGCCGGCGGGCAGAGTGGTTGCGGTGAGCAAAGCCTAAGCAAACAATGCCTTGAGCCCAAGGGAAAACCAGCCGTTCGGGCTCGAAGGCAGATGCTCACGTTGATTGAATGAGCCCGTCAACGCGCAGGTTTCACCGGCGAGCGAGCCCATCAGTTGCGGCAGCAAAAAACTGCGTTCGCATTCGCTGGCGGACAGTCCGGTTTTCTCTTGCGGCCAAACGACGCTGGTTTCGGCAAACGGCTTCATGGCACACCTCCTCAAAATTCAAACATCCAGCACCAGGGTTTCGCTGCCCTGCGCCGGGGCGGCGCAGCAGATCAGCACTTCGTCTTCCGCCAGGCGCATGGCCGGCGGGGTGAGGTAATGCACCTGGCCGCTGGTAAGGCGGGTTTTGCAGGTGCCGCACGAGCCGCCGCGACAGCTGAACTCCGGGTTCAAGCCACGTGCCTCGGCCAGTTCCAGCAAGGTGCCGCTGCCCGGTTCCCAGCGTGCTTCCTTGCCGGACGTGGCGAACAACACCTTGACCGGCTCTTCCGCGACCGGCACTTGCGGCGGCGCCGGGGTGCTGATTTCGACATCGCGGATCAGCGTCGACGGGCCGAAGGTTTCGGCGTGGATGCGATCATCGGGAATGCGCATTTTGCGCAAGCCGTCGTACAGCGCCTGAGTGAAGCTGCCCGGGCCGCACAGGTAGAAATCGTAGTCATCCAGCGGCAGCAGGCTTTTCAGCAAGGCGATGTCGATGCGCCCAGCGTGATCGTAGCCCTGCGCTGCTGCTTCCAGCGGCGGCTGGCTGACCACGCGCAGCACCTTGACCTTGTCACCCGCGCGTGCAGCCAAGGCGTCGATTTCTTCGCGAAAGGCCAGATCCTCGACGGTGCGACTGCTTTGCACCACCCAGGTCGGGCGCATGCGGCTGATGCGTTTGCCCTGATAGACCACCTCGCGCAGCATCGACAGCAACGGCGTCACCCCAACCCCGGCGGCCAACAGCACCAGTGGCCGGCGTTCGGTGGCGTCGACGGTGAAATCGCCTTGCGGGGCGCGGGCTTCGATCAAGTCCAATGCCTGGACCCGATCATGCAGATGCGAAGACACCGAGCCATCGCGTTTGACGCTGATGCGCAGGAACTCGTCCGACGGCGCGCTGGACACGCTGTAGGTGCGGATCGACGCGGCATCTTGGCCGTCGAGCAAGACCTTGATCGGCAAGTGCTGGCCCGGTTCGAAGCGCGGCAGGCCGAAGCCATCGTTGGCTTGCAGGTAAAAGGAGCGGATCTGCGGACTCTCATCGACCACCCGCGTGACGTGCAGCGCGCGCCATTGATTGCGCAGCGCCTCGGCCTGCAAACGCTCGCGGGTCTGTTCCCAGCTGCCGGTCATTTGCGAGTTGGGCGAATCGCCTTCCGGCTGCTCGGCCCAGCGCAGTGGCAGCGCGGCCTGACGGTAAACGATGCGCTGCGGCTTGAACCGCCACAGGCGCTCGGCGCCCTGGAACGCGGCGATTTGCGGATCGTCGAGCAGCACTTCTGCGCTGCCGGTCATCTGCAACAGATCGCCGCTTTCGAAATCGATAAAGGTCAGCCCGGCGCGCGGGTTGAGCAGGATGTTGCCCAAGGTGTTGAAGAACAGATTGCCGGAGAAATCCGGGATGGTCAGGGTGCCGTCCTCGTCCATGTGCACGAAGCCGGATTTGCCGCCGCGATGGGACACATCGACCTGGCGCTCACCGTCGCGCACCACATAAGTGGCCACGTAGAACGAATCGGCGGCGGTGATCATGTCGCGCACCAAGGGTTCGCTGACCGGCAAGTCGAGCGCGGCATCGGTGGTTTCGTCGACGAAGGCGTAATGGCGCAGGTTGATGTAGCGCGGGCAGTTGCCGTAAGCCTGTGTCACGCCGATCTCAAGGATGTTGTCATCGCGGCGGCTGATATTGCCGTTCATGCGATTGCGCCGACGGGTGTGCAGCTCGATGCCGAGCATGCCGATCGCGTCGCCGGGCTGCAGGCCTTGATTGGCCGGGTCATTGGGCTGGGCGTCGAGTTTGATCTTCAACACCTGCGGCGACGGCGAATCCATGAATCCCGGTTGACCGGTGCGCAGCGTTGCCCACGGGTCTCCCTGGCCATCGACGGCGCCGAGCACGACGAAGGGCAGTTGCGCGTAGAACTCGCGGTGCTGATCCGGCATCCAGTCGCGGGCCAATTGCCGCTGGCCGACACCGACCATCATCTCCACCGCGCCGACGGCACGTTGCAGGGTCAGCTCACCTTCATGCCAGGGCGAGGGCTGCGGTTTCGACGCTGTGTCCATTTCGATTCTCCTCGGGTGCAAACGGGCCGGTGAGCCGCCAGGGGCTGAAGCTCAAGTGGGCTCATGTTCGCCCTCGGCCGGTTGCGAGGGAATGGCCAGAAACTGCAATCCACTGTTTCACTCGGTGAAATGATCCCTGCGCGCGCCTAAGGAGGCGGGTGATTATTTCACTGGCTGAAATGCTCGATTGTATTGGCTGAGGATTCCGCGATTTGCGGCAGGGGAGCAGGATGAGCCCCGTCGACACGATCAGCGGGTCGACCTCAAATAATCCAGGAGCACGTCATGTCTCAGTCAGCCGTCAAACTGTACCGCCATCCGTTGTCCGGCCACTCGCACCGCGTCGAGTTGATGTTGTCCCTGCTGGATGTGCCGACCGAACTGGTGTTCGTCGACCTGATGAAAGGCGCACACAAAACCCCTGAATTTCTCGCTCTCAACCGTTTCGGCCAGGTGCCGGTGATTGATGACAACGGTACGGTGCTCGCTGATTCCAACGGCATTCTGGTTTATCTGGCGAGCAAATACGGAAACGGCCAGTGGCTGCCGAGCGATCCGGTCGAGCAAGCCAAGGTGCAACGCTGGTTATCGGTGGCTGCCGGGCAGATCAGCTCCGGCCCGGCCACGGCGCGCTTGATCACGGTGTTCGGTGCCGGTTACGACGCGGCTGATGCAATCAAGCGTTCCCACGCTTTATTGCAAGTGATGGAAGACGAGTTGGCCAACAGCGCATTCCTTGCCGGCGACAAGGCAACCGTTGCCGATGTGGCCGCCTACACTTACGTCGCCCACGCACCGGAAGGCAATGTCTCGCTTGAGGATTACCCGAATGTGCGGGCGTGGCTCGGGCGGATCGAGGCGCTGCCGAAATTTGTCGGTATGCAGCGCACAGCGGTGGGCCTGCAAAGCGCTTGATATCAGCGCACGCCAAAAAACCTTGTGGGAGCGGGCTTGCCCGCGATAGCGGTGGGTCATTCAGCATCGTTGTTGACTGACAGAATGCCTTCGCGAGCAGGCTCGCTCCCACATGATTTCACTGTGTTTTCGAAGTTTTTTACAGGTTCCCGTCTATGGATCGTTTTCAGGAAATGCGCATGTTCCTGGCCGTGGCCGAGGAGGGTGGCTTTGCGGCGGCCGCCCGGCGTTTGAACACCTCGCCCCCCAGCGTCACCCGCGCCATTGCCGCGCTGGAGCAACGCATCGGCACGCGCCTGTTGTCGCGCACCACGCGCAGCCTGCACCTGACCGAAGCCGGGCATCGTTATCTGGACGATTGCCGAAGAATTCTGTGCGACGTTGACGAAGCCGAAGAGGCCGCTGCCGGCAGTTATCGGCTGCCGTGCGGGCATTTGAGCGTGACCGCGTCGGTGTTGTTTGGCGAGCTGTTCATCGCGCCGTTGCTGGCGCAATACGTCGACGCGTTTCCTTCAGTGCATCTGAAGGCCTTGCTGGTCGATCGTGTGGTGAACATGGCGGAAGAAGGTATCGATGTCGCCGTGCGCATCGGCCATTTGCACGAGAACAATCAGCATGCAATCAAGGTCGGCGAGGTCCGTCAGGTGATTTGCGGCACCCCCGATTACTTCGCCCGCTATGGCCGACCGCAACATCCGAACGAGTTGAGCCGCGCCAATATCGTCATGTCGTCCGCCAGTCATTTGCTCAGCGATTGGCAATTCGCCCATGCCGACGGGCCGTTGAGCTTTCGCTTCGAGCCGCGCCTGGTGGTCACCGCGAATCAGGCGGCAATCAACATCGCCAGTTCCGGTTGGGGCATTACCCGGGTGCTGTCTTATCAAGTCGCCAGCCAGGTTGCGGCCGGTGAACTGGAATTGGTGTTGCAGGCCTTTGAGCCGCCGGCGTTACCGGTGCAACTGGTCTATCTGAAACATCCGCGCGTACCGGCGAAGGTGCGCACGTTTGTCGATTTCCTCAGCGAACGTCTACAACATCATCCAGCGCTGAAAGCCGTGAACAGGGTTCACGGCTAAGGCTTCAAGTTTCAATTCAGCGATGAATCACTTCGCGGCCGCAGCGGTTTCGATCAGGCTGGCAACGGCTTTCGGGTTGGACACCATCACCACGTGCGACGCGCCTTTGACCACGACGGTCTGCTTGGAGTGCGCGCGCTCGGCCATGAACGCCAGGGCTTGCGCCGGGATGTTCTTGTCCTGGTCACCGTAGACGAAGTACGACGGCACGGTTTTCCATGCAGGCTCGGTGGCGGCTTCGTTGAGCGCGGCGACGGTCACCGGGCGCTGAGTCGCGGCCATCAACTTCGCATCTGCCGGGGAAACATCGGCTGCGAACTGCTCATGGAATTTGTCCTGCTGGATGTACAAATCCTTGCCACCATCGGCCAGCTCAACCGGGGCCGACAGGGTCGGGCCAAGGGTGCTGCCAGGGAAGCGGCCGGACAATTCGGCTGCGGTTTCACCCTTTTCCGGGGCGAACGCGGCGACGTACACCAGCGCTTTGACATTGGCATTGCCGTAAGCGGCTTCGCTGATCACCGGGCCACCGTAAGAGTGGCCGACCAGCACCACCGGAGTTTTCACGCTGGCCAGCACATCCGCCACCGATTGCGCATCACTCTTGACCGAGCGCAGCGGGTTGGCCGCAGCGATCACCGGATAGCCATCCTTCTCGAGAATCTTGACCACGCCGTTCCAGCTGCTCGAATCGGCGAATGCGCCGTGTACCAGCACCACGGTAGGTTTGACCGGTGCGGCGAACGCTGCGGTGGCGCCAAACATGGCGGCGGTAAGGGCGAGGGTAGCGAAGACTTTGTTCATGGTGATGTCCTGTCGATTGGTTAAGGTAGGAATTGAAGCGACAGTGGTATTTAGCGCGCTAAATGTGTCAGTTGTGTGTGCGCACGGCCGAACTTCGCATGCGTATGTATCTGTGTCGGCAAATGCTACACGCTGATACAAAGCGACCCATCCGCTCAGATCGCGCGGCGGATCTTGCCCGGGGCCTCGCCGTAGATTTCCTTGAATTTCTTGCTGAATGCAGCTTGCGACTGGTAGCCGACCTGCACGGCAATGTCATTCAGGCCCAGATGCGAATGGCTGAGCAGGCTGAACGCCAGCTCCATGCGCAGCTGGGTCAGCAGCACCCACGGCGACACGCCAGCGACCCGGGCGAAGGTGCGCATGAACGTTGCACGAGACATGTTCGCGGTGTCGGCCATGGCTTCGATGGTCCACTCGTGCGCCGGGTCGGCCAGTATCGCCTGACAGGTGCGGCCGAGGCGCTGGTCGCCGAGCAGCGCCAGGGTGCTCTTGTCCTGCTCCGCACGGGCCAGGTGCGCACGCAGAATCAAGGTGAACAAGGCTTGGGACAGTGAATCGAGGAGGAACCGCGCGCCCGGCTGTTCGCTGTCGGCTTCGCTGCGCAACAGCGCAATCAGGGCGGTCAGTGGCGCATCAATCGGCAAGCCATCGTTGGCAATCAACAGGTAATCGGGGAGGGCGGCGAACAGCATCGACGCGCGGTTGTAATGAAAGCCACCGCAGAGCATGTCCAGATCGGCGCTCGCGCCACCCAGCCGATAGATCGGCAACACCCCGCCGGGAATCAGCGTTGGCGACATCGGCGCTACGTTCTTGCCGGCACTGTGCAGCATATGCGGCGTGCCCCGTGGCAACAAAAGAATGTCGCCGGCGCGCATCGCCAGACGTTGTCCGCTGGCCAGCTCAACCCGGCATTCACCCTTGAGCACGATGTGATAGGGCGCCTTGCCCAAGGCTTCCTGTTGATGATCGCGCGCCCAGTCGCCTTGGAACTGGCAGCGCAGATCAAGACTGCCGCGCACGTTGGCCAGGCTGATGAGTTTATCGAGCGAGTTCATTGGCACCCATCACGAAGAAATCCGCAAAGTTGAGACGATTGAGCAAGACGTTGAGCATGACCGACAAAAGCGCGATTCGGTAGCACCGCAGACTGACTCCACTTTCATTGATCTGGAGACGTCGCATGTTCACCTCAATCAACGCCGGACTACAACAGCTCGGCAAACTCGATCGCCTCGGTATCCCGCTGATGCGCGTGGCCATCGCCATCGTCTTCCTGTGGATCGGCGCGCTGAAATTCGTCCCGTACGAAGCCGACAGCATCACGCCCTTCGTCGCCAACAGCCCGGTGATGTCGTTCTTCTACGAGCACCCGCAGGAATACAAGGCGCACCTGACCCATGAGGGCGAGCTGAACGCCGACAAGCGCGCCTGGCAGACCGCGAACAACACCTATGGCTTTTCCACCGGGCTTGGCGTGGTGGAAATTCTCATCGGTCTGCTGGTCCTGTCCAATCCGCTTTCTCGCCGTACCGGCCTGCTCGGCGGTGCCTTGGCGTTCGCCACGCCGCTGGTGACCCTGAGCTTTCTGATCACCACGCCGGAAGCATGGGTCGCTGCGCTGGGTGATGGTCAGCACGGCTTTCCCTATCTGTCCGGTGCCGGACGCCTGGTGCTCAAGGACGTTCTGATGCTCGCCGGAGCCCTGCCGGTAATGGCCGATTCCGCGCGCCAATTGCTGACTGAACGTCAGGCCTGAATTCCTCCTCCTTTATAGAGAGATCACAGCATGAAAACGTTTATTGCTTTGACCCTGGCCATCCTCGCCGGCAACGTGTTCGCCGCCACCGAACCTGCGCAGACCGGCGTGCCACTGGACATCGCCAAAACCATCAGCATCACCGACACCAGCGCCGCCTGCGGAATTGTTCCGGTGGAGGTCGTCTATGAAGACAGCCAGGGTCAGCGGCATGTCGCCACTTACAGCGTTTTAGGCGATGGCTGCGGTGGTGATTAGCTCAGGTTTGGCCCAACGCTGCAGCGGACTCGAATTGCTCAGTCCGCTGCTGCGTTTCCGGAACAGCGATCAACAGCAGCAGGAATGCAGCCGCTGCAACTCCTGCAAGGGTCAGGAATGCCGCGCTGTAACCGGCGGCCTCGACGACAAATCCGGCCAGCCCATTGCTCAGCGCCGCGCCCAGACCAAACGCTGTAGTCAGCGCGCCGAGGCTGACATTGAAATGCCCGGAGCCGAGGGTCAGATCCTTGACCATCACCGGGAACAGCGCGCCGAACAGCCCAGCGCCGACGCCGTCGAGCAACTGCACGGCGACCAGCCAGTACGGATCATCCGAGAAGGTGTAGAGCAACCCGCGCAGCGGCAGGATCAGAAAACCCGCCAGCAATAACGGTTTGCGCCCCCAGACATCGGCTTTCGCACCGGCCAGCAGCGCCATTGGCACCATCACCAGTTGCGCGGCGACGATGCACGCCGACGTCAGCGGTGTGGCCATGTGCAAATTGGCTTGGGCGAGTTTCTGGCTCACCAGCGGCAGCATCGCCGCGTTGGCCAAGTGGAACAGCGCGCAGCACAGGGCAAACATCAGCAACGGGCGATTGCTCAGCAGTATCTTGAACCCGGACGGCTGATGGCTTTGATCGCCAGGCTGCAACCCGCGTGCGACGTCATGATCAATCGCCTCGGCCGAGACGAACAGCACGGCAATCACGCTGGCCAGGGCCATGACCGCCATCAGATAAAACACCGCCACCGGACCGAACAGATACGCAAACAAACCGGCCAACAACGCCGCGCACGCGTTGCCGGCGTGGTTGAACGTCTCGTTGCGACCGGTGCGCCGGGTGAATGCTCGCGGGCCGGTGATGCCCAGGGTGATCGCGGAAATGGCCGGGGCAAAAATAGATGCTGCCGCCGCGCTCAAGGCTTGAGTCAACGCCACCAGACTGAATGACGAAATGAACGGCAGCAGCAGACAACTCACCGTCACCAACAGCGCGGCGATGATGACCAGCGCCCGTTTCGCCCGGCTGCTGTCAACCAGCGCACCAGCGGGCGTCTGCGTGATCAGTGCGGCGATACCGGCAAGGGTCATGACCACGCCGATACTGGCCGGGTCCCAGTGGTGCACGGCGAGCAAGTAGATGGCGAGGTACGGCCCGAGGCCGTCGCGGACATCGGCGAGAAAGAAATTCAGACTGTCCAGCGAGCGGTTGTTGCGGCGATCGAGATGGCTGATCACGAGGGCAGTCTCTTGAAAGTGAGGTCTGCGTAAATGTATCAACCTCGGCAAACCTAATGACCGAAGCGGCGGGGGATTAGTTGCAGGACGGCGGAGCAGTTGCTGCTCCGCAGATATTCAAGCGTCAGGCGTTTGCAGTATCTCGATCCACAATGCGCCTTTGCCGGATGCCGCTTCACCGACACGCTTCAGCGCGCCATCCTTGCTCACCGCGTACGTACCGACCTTGGCGCTTTTCTCACCCGTCACCAGCAGCCAGCGGCCATCGGGGGAGAAGGCGATATTTCGCGGTTGCTGTTCTTGCACCGGGTAGTTATCGAGGAACTTGAGTGCTCCTGATGCCGGATCCACGGCAAATGCCGAAACGCTGCTGCTGGTGCGCTCACTCATCAGCAGCAGTTTTCCATCCGGCGACATGCGCAGGTCAGCGGCCCAGATGCGTCGGGTCGGATCGTCTTTCAAATCGTTGTTGCGCGCATCACGCACTTCGCCGTGGGCCAGCTTCAATCGCTCGGGAATGCCATTGGCTTCAGCGATTCGGGTCAACGCGCCGCTGGCCCCGTCGATCGAAAACGCCGTCACGGTGCCGCTCATTTCACCGACGACGTAAAGGAATTTGCCGTTGGGCGAGAACGCCAGGTGCCGAGGCCCGGTTTTCTCCGGAACACTGACCGAGCCGCTGCCGATCGGGCTGAGTTCGCCAGTCTTGGCGTCCAGTCGATATTGCAGCACCTGGTCGGTGCCCAGGTTGCCGGCATAGGCAAAGCGATTGCTCGGCTCGGTGCGAATTGAATGGGCATGCAGGCCGGTCTTGTAGCGAACGATATCGGCGGAAGGTTGCTGATCCTTGCCGATCTTCTGAACGCTAAGGGTGTCGGCGCCGTAGGACGCGGCGAGCAGGTAGCGACCTTGTCGATCGGTCGACAGGTAGGCCATGCTCTCTGCCAGAGGCGCTTGGGTGAACTTTGTCAGGTGCCCGCTTTTGGAGTCGATCCGATAGCCCAGCACCTGGAAAGGCTTGACCCGCAACGCTGCAAACAGCACTTTGCCGTCCGGGGTGAGCGCCATCGGATTGACCTGATCACCGGCCTGGATCTGTTCGACCAAGGTAAGCGCGCCGTTGCTTTGATCAAGGCGATACTGCGAGATCAGACCGTCGCCGGGGCTTGAGATGTAAGCGTAAGTAGCGGCGTTAGCCGTCACGCTCAACGTGGAGGCGAGCGCAGCGATCAAGAAGTTTCTTTTCATCATTCCCAGCCTTATTGTTGTTGTGATCAGTCATCCTATGAGTGATTCGCTGGGGCATCAATGGCTATTTCGTCGGCCTGTAACGTCGCTACGCTTATTTAACATGCTTGTTCTAGATGATTTTGATCAGCGGAAATGATCGGAGAGGGTGGTCGTGATTGAGGTTTGACACATTTCTACATACTCTCCCGTTAGCGTTGTTGTACGACATCCTACCTAATGTGCGCAGTGCAACAACTCTCACAAAAACAATAACGGAGATACCCCTATGACGAGCATGGCTCCACTCGATCATCAGGCCGCTGCGAAACCGCAAAACCTTTTCCTGCGTACGCTGAAACTGCTCGGCCCCGGCATTATTGCCGTGCTGTCGTGGCTCGGTGCGGGCGATCTCATCACGTCTTCAGTGGCCGGTGCGAACTACGGCTACGCAATGATGTGGGTGCTGGCGGTCTCGCTGTTGCTCAGGTACCTGATCGTCAACATCATTGCCCGGTTCCAGCTGTGTAATAACCAAGGCATGACCATCCTGCAGGGCTACGCCCAGCTCAACCCGGTGTTTGCCTGGTTCATGCTGGTTTATGCCCTGTTGATGGGGCATTTGATGAACGCCTACATGATCAAGGGGGCAGGGGAGTCGCTGGCGATGCTGTTCAAGATCGATCAGCCATTGCTGTGCTCGGTGGCGGTGGTGCTGGCGGTCTGGATGCTGGTCGGGCGCAACATCTACACGATGATCGAAGGCGTGATGAAGCTGCTGCTGGCGATCATGACCCTGGCGTTCATCGCCTTGGCGGTGATGTCCGGTCCGGATGTCAGCGGCATCATCAAAGGCACCATCGGCTTCAGCATTCCACCGGACGAAGGCGTGCATGGCGCGTTGCTGGTGGCGGTTTCAGTGATCGGCGCGGTTGCCGGCTCGATCGCCAACTTCGTGCACCCCTATGTCATGCGCCAGAAAGGCTGGACCGGGCCGCAGCACAAGCGCATTCAGCGTAACGATCTGCTGTTTGCGGTGTTCGTCGGGATCATCATCAACCTGGCGATCTGGATCGTCGGTGCGGAAATCCTGCGGCCCAACGGCATCGAGGTGAAAACCTTGGGCGATCTGGGCAAGGCGCTGGAAATCTTCTTCGGCCCGATCGGCTGGTACGTGTTCTTCATCGGCGTGTTCGCAACCCTGTTCGCCAGTATTTCAGGCAAGACCACGGCGTTTCCGATGCTGATCACCGATGCCTTCCAGCATGTTCGTCCTGAGCGTCGCGAGAAGTACGGTAAAGAGTTCCATCACGACCCGATGCACAAGTGGTTCATGCTGTTCATTCTGGTCACGCCGCTGATCTGGTCGATGCCGGGCATGCCGGATTTCGTCACCCTGACCATTGGTGTCAGCGCATTGAACATCATTGGTTTGCCGGTGATTTCCCTGGGCTTGCTGATCATGTCCAACCAGAAATCGCTGCTGGACAAGCAGTACCGCAACAACCTGTTTGAAAACATCGCGCTGATGTTTGCTACAGGTCTGGCGCTATGGGTAGCGTTCCAGTTGGGCGTTGATCTGTTTACTTGATGGGAAGCAGTCGAGGGGGCACACGCCCCCTCGAATTGCCGCTTACAGCGGCACATCCATTTCGATCCGGCGCCAGGCCGCTTCGGAAAAGCTGTACACCGAAAACGCGATCAGCCCCAACGCCATCAGCATCAACAGCACCCCACCTGCCGGAAGATTCTGCAAAGCATCCAGCGCTTCCTTCATGCCGGGTGGATTGGTTGCCTGGTAAACCGAGCCACTGACCGCCATCAACACTGCAATCTCGATAAACACTACGCCTCGGGCGATCAGGCCAAAGCGCGACACCGGGCGCACGTAACGCATCACTTCGTCATCCGCTTCGAAGTATTTCTCGAACGTGGCCTTCCAGCCTTTGATGATGTGGGCGATACCGACACCCAGCGGGATCAGCGCGATCAGGTAGATCAACAGGTTCGAATGCTCGAACGACAGCAGCTGCGCGAGCAGATCCTTGGTCTTGCCATCGCCGGAGCCGCCCGAACTCCTGAGACCACTCACCAACAGACCCAAGGCAAAGAAGGCCAGCGCCGCATTGACCAGACCGCCGGCGAGCAGACCTGCGCGAATGACCAGGCCTTTGAACTCGCTGCCGTGGTGGTCGACATCGCGGATCGCTTGCAGCGCACGCCACGCGGCGAAGGCCAGCAGGCCGGCGACCACAACACCGATCAGCACGTAGCCGAAGGGCTGGCTGAGCAATGCTTCAAGGCTCTTGTGGCTGTCTTTCGGTTTGGTGGAGTCGTGCGCCGCCAGCAGCGCGAAGATGCCGATGATCAGATACAGAACGCCGCGCGCGGCGTATCCGCCTCGGGCAAGCAGGACAAGTGTGTGTTGAGTGGACATGGGATTTACTTCCAGGGAATCGATGTGAAGCAGACCCGTGGACGGGGCAGGGGTTCGATAAATGCGTCGCCGGTGGGCGACGCGCGCTTTATCAGCCTGCCATTCAGCGCTCGCCTCGCTTCGGCGTCATAACGGCGTGGTCAGCGAAAATGGAATGCGCAGCTCTTCGACCGGCCCTGAATCCCGGCCGCACATTTCGTCGTGCACGCATTGTTGCACCAGTACGCAGGGAAACGCCGGGACGGTCTGCAGCAAGTCGCGCAGGTGGGTGATCGAACGCAGGTGCATTGGCTTGGCCGCGTCATCGAGCAAGGTGAATTGGCCCTGATCTACGCGAATTCTCGCCAGATAAAAACCACCTTCGAGTGACAGCAGCTCCAGTTCGCGAACTTCACTGTTGGCCGCACGTTCGGTGAGGGTTTGCAGATTCATGCTTCACTCCTTGCCTACCAGGGCAGGCGTTCTCCATCGTAGGCGAAGAAATGGCCGCTATCGGCCGGCGTCAGCGTGTCAATCAGACTCAGTAATTGCGCAGCGGCAATGTCTGCCGGGCGGGCGCTCGAGGCTCCGCGAAAAGGTTGCGACAACGGCGAGACCACCGTGCCCGGGTGCAGGCTGAGCAAGCGACTCTGTGGGCGCGTGCGCGAGAGTTCGATAGCGGCGGTCTTGATCAACATGTTCAGCGCAGCCTTGGAGGCGCGATAGGCGTACCAGCCACCCAGACGGTTGTCGCCGATGCTGCCGACTTTCGCCGACAGCATCGCCATCGCGCCTTGAGGCGCAAGCAATGGCAGAAAGTCGCGCAGCAGCAATGCCGGCCCCAGCGTGTTGACTTGAAACACGGCCTGCAGCGACTCGGCTTCGATTGCGCTGTAGCTTTTTTCCGGCTTGATTTGGTCGCGATGGAGCAGGCCGGCCGCGTGGATGATCAGGTGAAAGGGCGCTTCGCCTGCCAGTTCGGCGGCGGCGCTGGCGATCGTTTCGGGCTGCTCGAGGTCGAGCTTCGGCACAGTTTTGCGTCCCAGCGCACGGACGCTGGCGCAGCGTGGATCCTGGTTCAAATGTTGGCAGAACGCCGCGCCGAGGGCGCCACTGGCGCCGATCACCAGAGCGCGATAACCGTCGCCGAACGAGGCCAGGGTCAACCCACTGCTCATGGGTTCGCTCCAGCGTTCTGGCGCCGGAAGAACACCGTCACCTGACCGACTTCGAAACCCCACTTGGACATACGGGTGCGGTTGATCAACGTGTCTTCGTCGACCAGGTACATCCAGTCGTCCATGCTCATCTCATAGGTCGAATCATCAACTGGCAGGTTCAGGCGATAACGCCAGTGGAAGGTGTTGCCTGCGATCTGGCCCTGCGCAACTCCGACCACATCGTGCGCGCGACCGCTCCACTGACCATTGCCCCCGGGAGTGAGGGTCCAGACCCGACGCTCACGGGTGCCGTCGCTGTAACGGAAGCGCTCGTCGAGGATCAGGTTTTCACCTTCACGACGGCTGGCGATATCGACCTCGAAACGCTTGACCACTTCGCCGTTGCGCTTCTGGAACATTCCCCAGGCTTTGACGGGCTGGCTGAAAAACTGCTCCAGATTCAAAGCCGGTTGCTGATCCGCATAACGAGCAACATCGACACTGCCGCAGCTTGCAATGCTGAGCGCCAGTCCTAACAGCAGCAGAAATCGGGTCATCTTCCTACTCCTTGTGCTTGTACAGTTAACAGGCTGTGTATAGGCCTAGCGCCGGCCGATGAGCTGGAGAAATTCCTGCCGCGTCGTCGAGCTGTCGCGAAAGGCACCGAGCATGACCGAGGAGGTCATGATCGAATTCTGCTTCTCGACGCCGCGCATCATCATGCACATGTGCCTGGCTTCAATAACCACCGCGACACCGGCAGCATCGGTGATCTGCTGGATCGCCTGAGCAATCTGCCGAGTAAGGTTTTCCTGGATCTGCAGGCGCCGCGCGAACATGTCGACCACCCGCGCCACCTTCGAAAGCCCCAACACCCGGCCGGTGGGGATATACGCCACATGCGCCTTGCCGATAAACGGCAGCATGTGATGCTCACACAGCGAATAAAGCTCGATATCGCTGACGATCACCATTTCATCGCTCTGCGACTCGAACAGCGCACCGTTGGTGACGTCTTCCAGGCTCATCCCGTAACCGTTGCACAGGTATTGCATCGCCTTGGCGGCGCGCTGGGGCGTATCCAAAAGCCCCTCACGCTCGGGGTTTTCGCCGACGCCAACGAGGATTTCACGGTAATGGCTGGCTAGTAGTGGGCTCATTCGGATTACTCGTGGCGGTGCGGGTTAAGGACACAGTCGGGTGAAAAGGTTGTACGCATACATGTTGGCTGTATAGGTTTTATTGAAGATAGGCTGAAAAGGATCAACTGACAACGCATCGGTGGTTTTTTTGTGCGGGTTTGGGAGTTCAGGCAGGACAAACGTGGGGACAGGTTTAGTGAGTGGCTTGCTTGGGGCCGATGTACGGGCATCTCGGCTGATAGCTGCCGGTGGCGAATGACCGCTGACGGCCAAAAGCAGTCATTCAGGTATGCCGATAAAAACCCATAATCGACCGTAAGGAGATGGATGGAAATTTATTGCCTCAGCGAGCTTGCAAGAGCGAGCCAACCAGCGAGCCTTTGACCTATCGAGTACTCGACACGCTAGCTTGTCTGGACGGGTTTTAAGGTTGTCAGAGTTCTTGGGTTGCCATAATCGGAGGCTCGAGAATCGGCCACGCGAGTGATGAACTCACGTACCCATTTGAAGCCGGCGTGCCCATCCGACCGCTCATGCCAGAACAAGCCAATCGCAAAACCTTCCACCGGCAATGGAGGGGCTACGCACAGCAGTTGGTCGCTGCGACCTTCTACAAGACGACTTGGAACCAGGGCCACACAATCCGACTGCGCGACCAACTCCGGTACTGGAAGGAATGACGACGCTGAATGAACGACGTTACGCCGCAGCCCGCGCGCTACCAAGGCGTGATCCACCGAGGTAGAGAAGCCTCCGCCGCGCAGTGACACCACGACATGTTCCAGCTGCGCGAACTCATCCACGGTCAGGTCCGCGCGCAGGCTTGGATGCCCACGACGCCCGATCAGCACGTAACTCTCATCATAGAGGTGTTGCGAGTGCAGTGCGGGCGGAACCCCGTTCATGTTTATCACGGCCAGATCCACCTCGCCGCGGGTCATCTGCAGCTCCAGCTGTGGTACGTCCAGGATGCGCAGTGCGATGCGGACACCCGGCGCTTCGCGTCGCATGGCGACAACGAGATGTTTGATCAAAACCGCCTGCACGTAATCCGTGCAGGCGATTGATACCGTCAGGCTCGCCGTCGCGGGCTCGAAATTCAGATGAGTAGTGACGGTCGCCCTTACCTGGTCAAGTGCCTGGCGAAGCGGCACGAGCAGCTCCAAGGCTTTGACGGTGGGCGTCATTCCACGCTGCGCGGGGATCAGAAGAGGGTCGTTGAAGACGTCGCGCAGACGGCTCAACTGAGCGCTGACTGCTGGCTGGCTCAAATGCAGACGGGCGGCAGCCCGGGTCACGTTCTGCTCAATGAGAAGGGCCTCCAACGTCACAAGCAGATTTAGATCAAGGCGTCTGGTATCCATCGATCTTATGTTAGCAGCAAACTTTTGCGATTTCACAGATGGCCCGAGCCCCGCGACACTCCTTCGACATCACAGCGGAGCCCTCCTTCATGTCGAAAAAAGTACTGATCATCTATGCCCATCCCGAGCCTTCGTCGCTAACGCGGCAACTGGTGGATGTGTCTGTTGAATGCTTGACTGCGCAAGGACACGAGGTCCTGCAATCCGATCTATACGCCATGGGCTGGAAAGCGATATTTGACGAGCACGACTTTCCTCAGCGTGCCAACCCTCAGCGGCTGTCATTCGGAGCAGAGTCCGCCCACGCCTATCGTCATCGCAGCCAAAGCTCTGACGTGGCGGCGGAGCAAGACAAGGTTCTAGCAGCAGACGTTGTCATCTTCCAGTTTCCGCTTTGGTGGTACGGCATGCCAGCCATCATGAAGGGATGGATAGATCGCGTCTGGGCAGCCGGACTCGCCCACGGCTACAAGGACGCTGGCAACGCCTACCGCTATGGTGACGGCGCTTTCAAAGGCAAGCGGGCCATGTTGTCAGTGGCTGTCGGCGGCCCCGCAGAAGACTACTCGCCGCGCGGCATCAACGGACCACTCGAGCAATTGCTGTTTCCGATCACGCACGGCTCGCTCTACTTTCCTGGGTTCGATGTGCTGCCGACGTTCGCCATATACGGCACTGGCAACTTGACCGCCGCAGATGCCGTCGCAGCCAAAGAGGCTTGGCGCACCCGACTCGAGGATTTGTTCACAGATGCGCCAATACCCTTCCGGCCCCAAAACGGTGGGGACTACACTCCCCGCAATGAGCTTAAACCGCATGTAGCCGTGGGCCAGAGCGGCATAATGGCGCACGTCGCTTATGGTGAAACAATCCAGCGCAAGCAGCTGAAAACGGAGGAGGTGACATGAAAACCTTCGTGGTTCTGACTCGCCGTGCTGATGGAGCGGCAGAAGACTTCAAGCGGCTGGCGAAACCGGAGGTAGTGCACGTTTGGCAAGGCTTCGCTGGCGGTATCGTGCGCGCAGTTCATGGGCTGGCCGATGGTCCCGGTGCCGCGTTTGAACTGGAATCCGCCACCTTCGAAGAGGCGCGTGATTACATCGAGGCGCTGCCTTACGTCAAAGGGAATCTGCTGCACGTGCAGTACTGCGCGCTCAAGCCCTTCTCTGATTACGAGAAACTCGTTTCCTCCTGATGAGCGATCAGCGCAGATCAACACCCGTTTGCACGGCGCTGCATGCTGTAGCCAGATTTTACGCGCAGCATGCAGCGTCAGGCCGGGACTCGTTTGATGCGAAGAGGGCTGGCACTGGCGGCTTCTGCCGATTCTGGCCTGTTGCGAAGGCCTGTAATTGACTCATAGCCACGCTTTGACTCCCGCAGTCTGACTCATTGCAGGTAAAAATTTTACGGAGAATTTACGCAGTCTTTATTGCGGGCATCCGATACTGCGCGGCGCTAATTTGGAACGCTATCGTGATGTCCCTCGCAGCAATTCGGCTTATCGGCTTCATCTTGGGTATTTTTCTGATCACCCTGGCGGTAAGCATGGCTATACCCATGTTCACGCTGGTGGTCCATGAGCGCAGCGACGATCTGTCGGCCTTTCTCTGGTCGAGTCTGATTACCTTCATCTGTGGTCTGCTGTTGATCGTGCGAGGGCGTCCGGAGACTGGCAATCTTCGGCCCAGGGACATGTACCTGCTGACTACCGCGAGCTGGGTTGTTGTGTGCGCCTTCGCAGCGTTACCCATGGTTTTCATCAGCGATATCAGCTACACCGATGCGTTCTTTGAAACGATGTCGGGCATCACAACCACTGGCTCGACGGTACTCACCGGTCTGGATAGCGCCTCTCCCGGCTTGTTGATCTGGCGTTCCATGCTGCACTGGCTAGGCGGCATCGGTTTTATCGGCATGGCTGTCGCGATTCTTCCGCTCTTGCGAGTCGGCGGCATGCGTCTTTTCCAGACAGAGTCCTCGGACTGGTCGGAGAAAGTGACACCACGTTCCCATGTCGCAGCCAAGTACATTCTTTTGCTCTATCTGGGCCTGACGGGTGTCGGCACTTTGGCGCTCTGGATCGCAGGAATGACCCCATTCGAAGCGATCAACCACGCAATGTCGTTGATCTCTACCGGCGGGTTCTCGACGTCGGACTCCTCCCTCGGGCACTGGGAGCAGCCAGCAATTCACTGGGTGGCGGTAGTCATCATGATCTTGGGCAGCCTGCCATTTACCTTGTATGTCGCGACATGTCGGGGCAATCGGCGTGCGCTGATCAGGGATCACCAGGTACGCGGGTTTATTGGATTCTTGCTCGTCACGTCACTGGCTGTAGGTACCTGGCTGTATTTGCACAGCGACTACGGATGGTGGGACGCGTTTCGTATCGTGGCGGTCAATGTGACCTCGGTTGTCACGACCACTGGAATTGCGGTTGGCGACTACACCTTGTGGGGCAGCTTTGCTGTTTTGCTGTTTTTCTATCTGACCTTCGTCGGTGGCTGTTCCGGCTCAACGGCCGGCGGGCTGAAAATCTTCCGTTTTCAGGTGGCTGCCGCGCTTCTGGTCAGCAGCTTGAAGCAGTTGATCCATCCCCGAGCCGTGATTCAGAAAAAGTACAACGGTCATCCTATCGACGAGGAAATCGTCCGCTCGCTGCTGACCTTCTCGTTTTTTTTCACCATCACGATTGCCGCCATCGCTTTGGGCCTGGCTCTGATCGGGCTTGATTGGATTACCGCCCTGAGCGGTGCCGCTACGGCGGTGTGTAACGTCGGCCCCGGCCTGGGCACAATCATCGGGCCGGCAGGTAATTTCTCGTCACTGCCGGATGCGGCCAAATGGCTACTGACTGTCGGCATGCTTCTGGGCCGGTTGGAAATCCTGACGGTGTTGGTGCTAGTGACCCCGGTTTTCTGGAGATATTGAGCCAGGCAATCGTTGGCAGAGACGCCGATTGTTGCCTGTTTCGGTGAATAGCAGGGCAGTCATGGCTTTACCGCGTGGTCATCGTCAGTACGGGGAGCGTCCATCGGTTTCTTCTCCGGTACTGTAAAACTCACTGTCGTACTGGTGATGATCTGGTGCGTCGGGTCGGCCACTTCCAAGAGAACCTTGTGAGCACCGGGCGTTAGCCCGACCAGGATAATCGGGTCTTCACTGGTGTGCGCCCACGTACCTTTCCAGTCATCGACGGTCACGTGAAGGTGACCTAAGCGTGGTGATACCTCAGCAGCCACTTTGCCAAATACCGGCATGATCCTGGCGTGCTCTGTTCGAAACTGGATGATGACCACTCCACGGGCGAGCGGCTCGGCAAGCGGCGGGTAGGCAATGAGTCTCGGCGCACTCTCGGATGCCAATGGCAGTATCGCCGGTGGAGAATCGCTGTCTGCTGCCCCTTGTCCGAGCACGGATGTGCAAAAGCAGACACCCAAAGCCAGGGCCAATAGATTTCCGGGTGCGAGGGACATGATCGGGTTCTCCGCGTGATTTCATTCAAGCGTAGATCAACCTGGGTATTGCCCGCTGCTCATTTGAAACTGGAATCATCCAACGTATTTCATCGATACTGGCTGGCCGCTTCTGACCGATCTTCGTGTCACGGATCGCCAAATACCCAAAAGCGGCCACCCTTGTGTTTGTGTACTATCTCAATTCGCTAGCGCCAGTGAGCGCGGGTCTCGATACCCGCTTTGTCACCTTTATCTGATGACAGTCCAAGTCGACCTCTGCCGAATAAGCCCCGGGGGAAAACGGGACCACCCAATCAGAAGCTGCTTTCGAACCATAGCTGTCGCTAAACAGCAAATCTGCCAAAATGCTTTCTAACAGGCTTGTCCTGAATCCATCGCAAAACCGAACTCACGAGTACTTTGATCATATGGCCACAGGTCTTAGTGATGCCGAGCTTGGTTACGTACTGGGGATGATTGAGAAAGCCCCTAACACCGAATTAAATGTTATGTGTGAGCACCTGCAGATCGACAGCCGCGATCTTCTCAATCAGTTGGCGATCTCAGTGGCAAGACTGTTTATCACCGGCGGCCGCGATTTTCACTACTGTGATGAGGTGATGAATATTGTCATCAGCGATATCGTCGATCTGTCCTTGGACGCAGAGATGCCCGAGCCGGCATTTTCGATCTATCAGGCATTTGATGCGGGCGAGTATTGGCACAGCGGCGATGACCGGGAGGTATTCCCTTGGGAGAGGTGGACCCGTCCTGAGCTTGAGAGAATTTTGCGTGAGGTCGGCGGCTAACAACCAAGTCGAAGGTGCCCGCGGTAACGCGGGCACCGTTTTCTGTGTGGGGAAAACGCTGACCCGCCTGCTTACCAGTTGTAGCTCAGCTTGGCGGTAATCTCGCGGCCCGGGTTGTAGAAGTTCGCGGTGCCGGAGCCGACCACGTGCTGCTCGTCCAGCAGGTTGCTGACATTCACCGCCAGGTCGGTGCCTTTGGCGATCTTGTAGTTGAAGGCGGCGTCGAACAGCGTGGTGCCATCGCTTTTGCCGGAGTTGGCTGCATCGAAGTAATAAGCGCCGACGTAGCGCGCACCCAGGCCCACGCTGACATCGGTGGCGGGTACGTCGTAGTAACTCCACAGCGAAGCGGAGTGCTTGGGTGCCGTGGCGAATTCGTTGCCCTTCAGGGAACTGCCGTCATACAACGAACCGCGCAGTACCTCGGACTCCATATAGGAATAGCCACCGATCAGGCTGAGGTTCTGCGTTACCTGCGCCTTGGCCTCCAGGTCGAGGCCACGCGCCCGCGATTCGCCCACTGTCTGCTGCTCGATGATGCCGCTCGGCAGCACCACGGCGATGGTGACGTTTTCCTGGGTCAGGTCATACACGGCGGCGGAGAACAGTGCATCCATTCCCATCGGCGCATACTTCACGCCCACTTCGTACTGCCTGCCTGTCTGCGGTGTTACGCCAACCTGCGGCGGGGAGACGGATTCGACCATGCTCACGTAGGTGGACACCTCATCGTTGACGATATAGGTCAACGCACCTCGGTAGGAGGTTTCGGAGAAGGTGTCTTTCTCAGTGGATTGCAAGCCTTTGCTGGTCAGGTCCATCGAGTCGTTGCGCACGCCTCCGGTGACGATGAAACGCTCGTAGAACGACAGGTTCTGCTGAAGGAAGACGGCCTTGGTGGTCGCGTCTCGCTTGTTGACGGCATACGGCGCGATTGAGCGTGGAACGCCAGTAAACACAGGGTTGGCAATATCGATTGGTGTCGTCAGGGCGTAGACCGAGCTTTCCTTGGTGGTCGAATCGAGATACTCCACACCCACCAGGCTACTGCTGTCGATGTTCTCGAAGCGGGCATCGTATTGCAGCATCAGATTGCCGTTGAACTGGTCAGCTTCGGTGTCGGTGCCAAACAGGTATCGATCGACGGTGGTACCGACACGTGCGGCGCTGTCGCTGAGGTACACGTAGCCGAAATCATCGGTCAACTTGCTGTAACGCAGATTGCTGCGCAGCACGAAACCGTTGTCGAAATCATGGGTGACGTTACCGCTGAGGCTGGTGCGCTCGACATCGTGGAAGTTGTAGCTGGGCTCGCCATAAAACTTGCTGCGGTCGTATTCCCGATCCAGTGGATAGCCGCCGCTGTTGGGCGAACTCTCGGTTTTCAGGTAGTCCAGAATCATCGTGGCCGACGTGTAATCCGTCGGTGCCCAGGTGAGGCCACCCATAAACAACTGGTTGTCGTCCTGCGAATGATCGTACTCGCGATCACTGTTCTGGCCTTTGGCAGTAAAGCGGCCGGCCAGGGTTTTTTCGTCGTTCAGCGCATCGCCGACATCGATGCCGGTCTCGACATGGTCAAACGAACCGTAGGTCACATAGCCTTGGCCAAACTTTTCGAAGCGCGGCTGTTTGGTCACGAAATTTACCGAACCGCCCGGGTCCGCAGGGCCAAACAGGGTGGAGTTGGCGCCACGCAGAATCTCGATGCGCTCATAGGCGAATGGGTCTTCGCGTACGCCGCGCATTGAGCTGAGGGTCAAGCCGTCACGGTAGGTGGTGGCCTGGAAGCCGCGGATCTGGAAATAGTCGTTGCGATCATCCGTACCATAGAAGTCACTGACAACGCCCGGCGTGTATTGCAGCGCTTCTTCCGTGGTGCTGACGCTGCGTTGCTGCATTTCCTTGTTGGTCACCACCGACACCGATGCCGGTGTATTGAGAATGCTGGTGGCGACCTTGCCGCCCACCCATAGCTCCTTGGCCACCACCGAGTTGGCGTCGTCGTCGGCACTGATCCGAACCTTGGCATTGATGATGAGCGGGGCGAGGCGGTAGTCCTCGACGGCCGTTGCGTCGAGTTCCAGCGGGCCGGCGGTTTTTGCTTGAGGGGTCAGCAGGTAAGCATTCGGGCCTTGCTGTTCGACCTGCAATTCGCTGCCCTGCAGCAAGGATGACAGCGCTGCCGACGTTTCGAGCGAGCCATTCACGCCAGCCGTGGTGCGGTTCGCCACACTCGACGCGTCGAAGGAAAGACTGATGCCAGCTTCGCGCGCAAAACGGTCAAGCGCTGGCGCCAGTGGCCCGGGGGCGATATTCCACTGTTTGACTTGATTGCTGTGATCAGCGCCCGAGGTTTGCGCCAGCGATGGCAATGCGTAGCTGCTCACGATCAAACCCAAGATCGCACCGTGCATGGCACGACTTAATGGATGGCGCTGTGAAACCGGGGACGAACTCATTTTCTCGCTCCAAGAAAGGACATCGGCAGACTGGCCTGTATTCCGGCCTTCCTTAGAGGTCGAACGAGAATGAGAAACCACCTCATTATTTTTCAGGTAGCGAAAAAATATTCGGGTGGAGTCAGGTGGCAGGGGTTACGGTGACCCAATAGCGGGTTCGGTAATCAATGTGAAGGCGCAGTGACTGCGCGATCAATGCCAGGACCCGATCGTTGTCGGCGAGCTGGAAGGTGCCGGAAACGCGACGATCAGCGACCTCTTCGGCGCAGCGCAAGACTCCTGGGCGATAACGCGACAACTCCGCGATAAAGTCATCAAGGCGCATATGGTTCGCACTGATCACTCCGTCACCCCAACCCCATGGATCAAGACCGTTGTCCCTGAACGTTCGGGTGCCGCTTGGGGTGAACAGCAGTTGGTTTCCTGCCAGGACGTTGCGGCTCGCAGGCGTTTGACTGGAGCCGGGGAACACCGTGACTGATCCTTCCTGGGCCGCGACCAGAGTGCCGTCGTCACGCTCGCGGACCAGAAAGCGCGAGCTGTGGGCTCGCATGATCCCGTCGCGTGATTGCACCCACAACGGTCGCGCTTGCGGTGAGTGTTGATCCGCACCGACATTCACGATGATTTCACCACGGCGCAGGATGATCAGGCGCCGCTGGGCGTCGAAATCGCTGTCGACGGCGCTATCGCTATTGAGCTGGATAAGGCTGCCATCATCGAGTTCGAAACGTCGTTGCTCGCCGGTGCTGCTGCGCTGCTGTGCAAGCATGGAGGGCAGGGGGGTGTAGTCGCGGCCGAGCCAGGCTGCCGTGCCGACCGTCGCCAATACGCCCAGTAGCTTCAGGCTTTCCCGCCGGCGCATTCCATGTTGGGCGCCCTTAAGGGTTTGTCGAGCCAGCTGAGCTGGCACGCCTTCGAATTCATCTCCCAGCGTTTCCACACGCTGCCACGCCAACACATGCTCCGGGCGCTGCTGCAGCCAGTGCTCAAACGTGCGCTGTGTCTGTTCATCGGCTTGATTGAAGCGAAGGCGCACCAGCCATTGGATTGCCTGGTCGACAATGGCCGGATCCAGCGCCTCGGGCTCAGGCCTCGACATAACGCAAGCGATAGCAGTGTTGCAGGGCAGTGGCCAGGTCGCGTTCCACCGTCGCGCGGGAAACACCGAGCTTTTCGGCGATTTGCGCGCAGGTCAGACCGTCGAGTCGGGCAAATAAAAACGCCTGGCGTACTCTTGGTTTAAGCGAGTCGAGCAGACGGTCTATGCGCTCGAGCGCATCAAGAATCATCAACCGGCTTTCTTCCGAGGGAACCTCGTGTTGAGGCAGCAACGTGATGCTTTCCAGGTAGGCGCGTTCGAGTTCGCGACGACGATACTGATCAATCATCAACCCTCGGGCAATGCTGCTCAAATAAGCACGTGGTTCGCGCAGGGCGCCGGACTGATGACGGTGTTTGAGCACACGGACGAAAGTGTCCTGCGCCAAATCTGCGGCGTTGTCGCGACAGCCGATGCGCCGAATCAGCCAGCCCTGTAACCACGAGAAGTGGGTGCGATAGAGCAGCCCTGGATCTGCAGTACCTAGTGTTTCGTCGCTACGCATCGGCATCCCGGGACATACATGATTGATAATGAATCGCATTCTACTCAGGCGTTGGGCCATCAGGCAAATACGTCGCGCGTAGTGTCTGTTTCGGGCGAAATGACGCCCCGGGTTTCTTGGACAATTGGCCACAGTTCAGGCTGACGCGCCGATCCCGGTAATAGGCCGAGGCTGGGTTGCTGCGTTACTGGTCAGAGGTGCTGTCATACTAGTTTTTCTCTTCATCGCATTACCTTAGGTTCGAATGTCTGCTCTTGGCCGATTTCTGCCTCACAAGAGGCTTCCCTCCGCTTGCAAAAATCGATCAGGCCGGCATGGGCAAAGGGCACTGGATACCTTGTCATCGATGATCTCCTCGCTGGCCAGACGTCCCACTATCGCCGCCAAAGTAATTCCAGGGTGCATTGCACAAACGTAGACGCCACCTCCTTTGGGGAGATAACCGATGATGGGGATGCCATCGGCAGGCATGGGCCTGAGGCCGACACAAGCCCGTTCCGGTTCTATGGAAACGACACCATGGAGTTCGTTCTGGATTGTCTTGGCCGTGCGAAGCGCTATCGCTGCCGGCTGATTTTCCACGGCATCGTTCAGATAATCTTCCGCCGCGAGCAACGCACCATCCGAACTTTGCCGCACTTCCATTTCAGGGCTGGATATGAGGGTGTGTACGAGGTTGGGTTGTGACTTGTAACGGATGAAAATGGCAGGCGAGGCCTCTATTGGCAGGGACACTCCAAGCATGTCTGTCAGTTTCGTGATGCCTGTCCCGGCTGCCAGTACGACAATATCGGCATCGAGGCTGCCTATCGTTGTTTCGACTCCAGTCACCGTTGCACTCTGGGTTACAAAACCGAGCACTCGCGTCCGAGTGAGAATCTTCGCCCCATATGCCTGCGCACCTGCGATCAACGCATGCGTAGCTGCCACTGCGTCCAGCGCTCCTTCTTCAGCCGCATACAGAGCAGACTGGGGAGGGTTCTTGAGATTTGGTTCCAAGTCGAGAATCTGCGATCCAGACACCAGATTTGCCGAAGCCTGGTGACCTGAGACTGGCAGCGCCTCAATCGCCATCGCACTGTAAGACAAGGCGCCTGTCCATCTTATCTCCAGACCTGGCAGCTGCGTTTGGAGTCGGCGGTACTCCTTGATGGCAGAACCGCGCAGTTGCGCGATTGGGTCTGGTTCGGGGTGTGAGGCATTGAGCCAGGCGAATGAGCTGCCAGTCACTCCCGAAGCTATATCTTCAGCTTCTACCAAAGTGACATTCGCGCCTTTACCTGCCAAGTGATACGCCAATGACGCGCCAACGATGCCTGCACCAACGACAACGACCCTTTTGCCCTGACCATTTCCCATATCAACCTCCGTTTTGTCGATGTGCCGATGGTACGGCAGCCGGATGATTTCATGACATGAGAACCTGATCGTTGAGCTTTTCAAGTGTCTGCTTCTGGCCGAATCCGACGACGGTGCCGCGCGACTGATCCACCCCGGTCCTTCACCCACGTGGAGGGCACCACCATGTACACAATCGCTAAATATCGACATCAGCCATGGAATAAGGGGAAGCTCGTTGGCCAGAAAGCTCCGCTTCAAGTCAGGGATATCTGAGCCTTGAGGCAATCAATCTCCTTCCATCTACTTATGGCCGATTGATGTGGCTCATCAGGTGCTGCAATCACTATTGACTCACCGATCGCTAGCGGATGAGACCGGCTAAGATGGGTGGTTGGCGACTGCGTAAATCCAGGGAAACCGCACATGCGCAAATATTTGGTTTTGCTACTGATTGGCCTCACAGGCATTGCCAAGGCGCAATCTCAATGCTCAAACACGTGGTATCAATCGGTTGATAGGGTTCTGCATACGGCTGATATGCAAGGGCACGGACCGGATTTAGGTTCTGACGAATGGAAGTCAGTGATCGAGATAAAGTTGGGGGTTCAAGATGGGTCAGATGTCCCTGAGCGAAGCTCCGAACAGTGGTGCAATTACATTGATCAGCAAATCAGTGCGATACAGTCGACCGGGGCGCGCACGGGAACATCGTCGGCTATCAGTTCGTCACCTGGTCCATCTTACGATTGCTCAAAGGCGGAGCCTGGCGGTGTCGAAGCATTGATATGTGAAGACAAGGAATTATCTGCCCTCGATCGCAAACTCTCGGCAGTGTATGCCAGTGCGAGTATCAAGGCCGGCAACGAGCATCCTCCAATGCTCAAAGCAGAGCAGCGGGGGTGGATCAAGGGGCGGGACGATTGCTGGAAGAGTGATGACGTCGTTGCATGCCTGCGCATGGAATACCATAACCGCATCGCTGAGTTGCAAGCGCGGTACCGACTGATCTCTGGCACTGGACCTGTCTTTTACGAATGCGACGGCAACCCTGCAAACGAGGTAACTGTCAGGTTCTTCGAAACTGATCCGCCGACATTAATAGCCGAGCGTGGCGACAGCGTATCGCTGATGTACCAGCAACTCAGTGGCATGGGCATCAAGTACGTCGGGCGTAATGAATCGCTTTGGGAACATAAGGCCGAAGCCATTATCACTTGGGGATATGGTGCGCGCGAAGAGCAATGCAAAAGAAAACCTTGAGCAGCGGTTTGTTCAGGCCAGGTAATTACAAATGGGTGAGAGGCCAGCTCTCATAGAAAGAGCCGCCTACAGGGATCGGGTTGCCATCCATATGGTGTGCGGCCCATGCCAGTAGGTGTGCCATACGTTCGGCAGCAACTGGCGACAGCGTTTTGGGCGGGAAAAGACCATCGGGGCGGCAGCTCTTGGCCGAAAGCGGTTATTGCTGTGTGGCAACTAACGGCCAAAGGCAGACGCCTTTGGCCGTTTGCGTTCTGAAAGGATTACAAGAGGCTATGCACTCACAAACTCGATCACCGTCTTGCCCTTGCCGCGGCCTTCGGCGAGTTGGCGAAATGCCTCGTTGACCTCTTGCAGTGCAAAGTGCTGTTGATCCACGCGGATCGTCAGTTGACCCGCATTGGCCAGCGCAGCGGCCTCGCGCAGGATAGCGCCGTGATGGTCGCGTCCTTTGCCGGTGAGCAGTGGCGCCAGGGTGAAGACGCCCGAGTAGGTGGCACTTTTGAAAGATAACGGTGCCAGGCTGTGCTGGCCCCAACCCAGGCAGCTCAGCACGTGCCCGGTATAGGCTTTCACGGCTTGGAATGATGCATCCAGCGTGCTGCCGCCGACGGTGTCGTAGACAATGTCGAACCCTTCGCCGGCGGTGTAGTGCTCGACATAATCCACAACGCTCTGTGCCTGATAGTCGATCGCTGTAGCCCCCAGCGAGCGTATGAAGTCGAGACTGCCCGCCGAGCCGGTGGTGTAGACATCGGCACCGCGTGCCTTGGCCAGTTGCACAGCCACTTGGCCGACCCCACCCGCGCCCCCATGAATCAGGACACGCTGACCAGAGCGGACATTGGCGTGATCGACCAGACCTTCCCACGCGGTGATGAATACCAAAGGCAATGCAGCCGCCTCACGCATGCTGAGGGTGTGTGGCTTGACCGCGATCAGGCGGGCATCCACGGCAATGTACTCGGCCATGGTGCCTTGGGCACCGCCGATCCCGCCGGGCATGCCGAAGACTTCCTGGCCCGGGGTGAACCCCTCGACCGCTTCGCCCACTTCGACCACCGTACCGGCAAGATCAAGGCCGAGCACGGCCGGCAGCGTTTGGCGGGCGTGAGCCCCTGCGCCGGCGGCAATTTTGGTATCGAGCGGATTGACCCCTGCGGCGTGAACCTTGACCAGTACTTGCCCCTTACCGGGAACAGGGCGGTCGATGTGACGGATGGCCAGCGGGGATTGAGCGGACTCGGCGATGGCGGCAAGCATGGAATGTTTCATGACGGGAACCTGTGTTGGGATGGACGCTTACAGATTGCCGCGCTTTAATCATTCCGATAAGAAACCCAATTTGCATATGACTTATTCCCCAAAGAGAACCAATCGTCGATGGATCTGTTCGACAGCATGCATGTCTTTGTCCGCGTCGTGGAGCGCGGGTCTTTCTCGGCGGTCGCCCGTGAACTGAACATTGGGCAGCCGGCGGTAAGTAAACAAGTGCGCGCGCTGGAGCAGTATCTGGGTGGCCCATTGTTCGCACGCAGCACTCGGCATTTGGCCCTGACCGACCAAGGTCAACGCTTCTACGACCACTGCCAGGAAATTCTTGGCCACGTCGAAACTGCCACGCGAAGCTTCACCAGTGGCCAGGAGCAGATTGCCGGCCCTTTACGAGTCGCCGCCCCGGTCAGTTATGGAAGGTTATGCATCGCACCGCTCATAGGGATTTTCCTGCAACGCCATCCTGATGTGCGGATTGACCTGCGGCTGAGTGACCACAATGAAGACCTGCTCAAGGAAAACATCGATCTGGCGATCCGCATTGGCGTAGTGAAGAGCGAGGGATTGGTGGCACTGCCACTGGGCAATAGCCCACGGCGTGTCTATGCGGCGCCCGGTTATCTGGATCTACACGGCGTGCCACGTGAGCCCAGCGAACTGTCAGGACACAACTGCATCGGCTTCACGTTGCTGGAGCATTACGACCGTTGGCACTTTACGCACCTCGGCCAAGCGTTCGATGTAGGTATCCAGGGCAACGTCACCAGCAACAGCAGCGAGGCCATCCGCGAAATGGTGCTCTCCGGCCTGGGTATTTCTCTCTCACCGCAATGGCTGTTCACAGCTGACGTCGAGCAGGGCAGGGTGAGTACCGTACTCGACAACTATCAGACCAGCGCGCTGCCTGTCAGCGCCGTACTCAGCCGCGAGCGACGACGTTCAGCGCGGACGATGGCGTTCGTCGATTTTCTACGCGAGCAATTGTTGTAGCAGCGCCTTGTGATACGCCGTCCGCTGCTTTCTTCTCCGGGACCCTGAAACTGTCTGATGACAGTCCCAAGTCGATTACTGGCGTATTTTTCCATCTACCAGACATTTGATGCGGCCGAGTATTGGCACGGCAGCACGTGCCGCGGAGATCAGCTCATGAGCGTACGCCTGCGGCCTGCTGCAACCGCCGCACCGCGTCTCGGGCCTGGGCGCCGAGTTCGGCCAGGTCGAAGTCAGGCAACTGGTCGTCGTGTACGGTCAACCGGCCACCGACCAGCAAGGCGCGCAAGGTCGGGCGTCCTCCGCCCACCACCGGCCCGATCGCCGGGTCATGCAGGCCGAAGTATCGCGGCTGGTCCAGGCGGTAGATCGCCAGGTCGGCCGCCATGCCCACTTGCACGCTGCCCACGGCGTCCAGCCCCAGCACCCGAGCCCCGCCAGACGTACCCCAGCGCACCACGTCTTCCACGGTGGCCGCGCTGGCACCGCCTTCCTCGTCACCGCCGGCATAACGCGGGCGGGCCCGTTCGCCAAGTCTGGCCCGTTGCATCAGCCAGGCGGCGTGGGTTTCGCTGATCATGTCGCAGGCCTCGTTGGAGGCGGCGCCATCCACGCCAATCGACACCGGCATTCCCGCAGCCTCCACGGCCACCACATCGGCAATGCCACTGCCCAGGCGGCCATTGCTTTGCGGGCAATGGGCAATGCCCGTACCGCTGGCCCCGAGCATGCGGATTTCCTCGGCGTCGAGTTTCACCAAATGCGCGAACCACACGTCCGGGCCGAGCCACTCGTGCTCGGCACAGAACGCCACTGGCGACATGCCGTGGCGTTGCTGCACCTCATTTTGATATTCGACGGTTTCGCTCAGATGGCTGTGCAGGCGAATGCCCAGTCGCCGTGCGACCCGGGCGGTTTCGCGCAGGTGTTCGGCAGGCATGGAGTAGGGCGGGCTGGTGGGCGCCATCACCACCTGCCGCCAGGCATCGGCGGCCGGGTCGTGGTAGCGCCGCACCAGACGCTCGACGTCGTCCAGATATTGCTCCAGGGTCTCTGGCCCAGCCACGGACTTGCCTTCGGCTTGCCGTGCTTGCGTGGCGCCGCCACGGCAGAGGACAAACCGCAGCCCCAGCCGTTCGGCTTCCTCGAACAGCACTTCGGCACTGTCAAAGTCCATGCCCGGCAAGTACAGGTAATGATGGTCTGCGACGGTGGCGCAGCCGGATCGTGCCAATTCGACCAGGCCAATGCGCGCGGCGAGGCGAAAGCTTTGCTCGTCAAACGCGCCGCGATAGCGATAGGGCACGGCACCCAGCCAGGCTCCCAGACTCTGGTCGATACCTGCGGGAATGCCTTTGAGCAGCGACTGAAACAGGTGATGGTGGGTATTGACCCACGCCGGGTAGACCACGCAATCGGTGGCATCCAGCACTCGCTCGCCGGGCTGGGGTTGCAGGGCGCCGATGGCGCTGATGCGGCCGTCGACGATACGGATATCAGGCCCGGCGTGGCGCGCCGCTGCACCGGACAAGCCGGTGAGGATGGCGCTGGCGTTACGTACCAGCCAGCTATTTTGAATCTTCATGTGAGGCTCCATACGCCGCGCCTGCGGCGGATTCAAAGGTTCAGCCGAGTTCGCTTTCGTGCCAGTTGCGCAGGCTCAACCGGGCCAGCACGGCCATCAGGCTGAATAACGCGACACCGGTCAAGGCGATCAGCAGCAGGGCAGCGAACAGCCTTGGAATATTCAGTTGAAAGCCGGCCTGGAGGATCTGATACGCCAGCCCTGCACCGGTGCCCCCGGTGCCGGCAACGAACTCCGCCACCACCGCGCCGATCAACGCCAGCCCGCTGGCAATGCGCAGCCCGGCAAAAAAACACGGCAGGGCGCTGGGAATGCGCAGGCGCAACAGCACCTGCCAGCGGCTGGCGCGGTTCAGGCGGAACAGATTGAGCAGGCCGGGGTTGACGCTGCGCAAGCCGAGTACGGTGTTGGCGATGATCGGGAAAATCGCCACCAGGGTCGCGCAAATAATCAACGCCAGCGTGGTGTTGCTGCACCAGATGATGATCAGCGGTGCCACGGCCACCACCGGCGTCACCTGCAACAGGATGGCGTAGGGAAACAGGCTGGCTTCCAGCACGCGGCTCTGCACAAACACAAAGGCCGCCAGGGTGCCGATAAGCACCGCCAGGGCAAACGAGAAAAAGGTGATCTTCAAGGTCATCCACAATGCACCGAACAGCATCGGGCCATCGCTGATCAGCGTACGGCCGATATCGACCGGGGAGGGCACCAGATACACCGGCACCTTCCAGGCCACACATGCCAGTTGCCACAGACCCAGCAATACCGTGCCGAGCAGCAGCGGCGAGACGATGCGCAACACCGTGGGGTGACGTAACCAGGGAGTAAAGGACGGGTTCATGAGCGGGCTCTCAATAAAGTCAGCAAGAATCGCCATTCGCCTCGGCCAGCAGCCGGGACAGGCGTGCGCACTGCGCGATAAAGGCCGGGGAGGTGCGGTAGGCCTCGTCTCGTTCCAACGGGCCGTCGATTTCGATGTCGGCGATTACTCGGCCCGGGCGCGCACCCATCACCACCACCCGCGATGACAGGTAGACGGCCTCGAAAATGCTGTGGGTGACGAACACCACGGTCAGGTCGCGGCTAGCCCACAGCTGACGCAGGTCGCTGTCGAGCTTGTTGCGGGTGAACTCATCCAGGGCGCCGAAGGGCTCGTCCATCAGCAGCAGATTAGGCTCGGTGGCCAAGGCCCGGGCGATGGACGCGCGCATTTGCATGCCGCCGGACAGTTCCCGCGGGTACACCTGGCTGAAGCGGTCCAAGCCGACAAGTGCAAGGGCGGCGTCGACCTTTGGTTGGCTCTGGGCTTTGGGCACATTGGCCAGGTCCAGCGGCAGGCGCACGTTGTCGCTGACCTTCGCCCAAGGCATCAGGGTCGCCTCCTGGAACACCATCGCCAGGCTTTGCCCTTGGGTCGGGCTGGCCGGGCTGTCTTTGCCCCACCAGCGCACGTGGCCGGCGGAGGGCTTTTCGAGGCCGGCGAACATTTTCAGCAGGGTGCTCTTGCCGCAGCCCGAAGGGCCGAGCAATGAAACGAACTCGCCGCGCTGAATGGCCAGCTTCACCCGGCTCAAGGCCTGCGTACCGTTGCTGTAGGTTTTTTCCACCTGATTGGCGAACAGCGGTGTTTGCACGCCGACGCTGTCGCCCCGTGGCAACGCCTGTGGCAGGGCGTTGGCCCCAGTTATGGTTTGCATCAACATAGCGCTCTCCCCTTGGGTCATGAGCGTCCGGTAAAGCCCCGGCACACCGGGGCGCTGACTTCAATGGCTGAGGAACACTTCACTTTCACCGTGGGCTTCGAGCAGGCCCAGCAGTTGCCGGCGAATCACCAGGCCAGGCTTGTCCGACGGCATGTGCAGTTCCACTCGCCGGCGAGTATCGACACAGGCGTCGTAATCGGTGGCTTCGAGGATGTCGCGGTCTTCGGCGGTGATCGCTGCGTCCCAGTCGATCAGTTCCTGGGTCGAGCATTGCTCTTCGCTGTCATTGCGATACAACCACTGGACCAGCATCAGGCGCCCGTCTTCCATGGGCGTCGCGCAGTTGTAGATGATGTGGTGGATGCCGCTGTCCGGGTACATGCAGCCAAAGCGCCGGGAGAAGGGCAGGTAGTAGCGGTTGATCAGGTGGCGCTGGGTGATCGGCTCGCGAGTGCCGGTGATGCGATAGCTTTCCTCAGGATTGCGGATCGGCACCCGGGTCTCCGCCTCGAAGCCGTAGTCGGTTTCGCGAAACTCGTAGCCGGCCGGCGCGGGCTGGTCGAAAAGGCCGAAATTGGCTTTGTGGACGAAGGAAAAATGCGAGTTGTCAAAGGAGTTTTCCATGACCCGCAGCGGGCTGGTTTTCCACTCTTCATAAAACTGGAAGATGCGCCGGTAGCCCGGGGCGCCATCCTCGGGAAACTCAGGGATTGGTTGCAGAGGATCGTCGAGGGCAACCCAGGCGTAGCCGTATTTTTCCTGGCAGTGAAAGGCCTGGACCGAGGCGCCCGGCGGAATCATGCCAGCGGGGTTTTGCGGGATCTTCACGCAGGTGCCGGTGCAGTCGTATTCCCAGCCGTGATAGCCGCAGGCGATGTTCCCGTCCTCGCTGACAAAACCTTTCGAGAGCCTGGCGGTGCGGTGGCAGCAACGGTCGCGCATGGCCACCGGGGTGCCGTCGGGGCGCTTCCACAGCACCAGCGCCTCACCGAGTAAAGTGAAGGGCTGCGGGCCGGCATCCAGCGAGGTCATGGGCAGCAGGGCGTACCAGAAACGGCGCAATACAGGTTGTTTGGTGACCAACATAACAAGTGTCCTCACGGTATTCGTTCAGCCGGCTCTTGGGCTCGGGCTCTGGGTTCAGCAGTCTTGCAATCAGGCTCAGCGGCTGGCGGACTGTTCGGCGCCAGGCAGTACCTTCAAATCCTCGACGAAGCGCGTGGTGTAGGCCTTCTGCCAAGGCGCATCGGCACCGAGCAGGCCGGCTTCGACCATGAAATTGCGCGTGGCCTGCCAGCGCGCATCGCTCATCACGCCGATGCCTTGGGTGGCGGCATCACCGCCGGTGACCAGGCGATATTGCTTGAGCGTCGACAAGCCCCAGGCGAGCAATTCATCGCTCATGTTCGGGTTGTCGGCCTTGATCAGGTGGTTGGCGCTCGGGTTGTCGAGGTAGCGCTTCCAGCCCTCCATCGAGGCGCGAACAAAGCGCTGGACTCGCTCAGGATGCTGATCGATCACGTCCTGGCGAGTGGCCAGGGTCGAACCGTAGGGCGGGTAACCGGCGTCGGCAAACAGGAAGAAGTTGGCTTTCTCCCCGGCCTTCAACGCCTGGAACAACTCGGAGCTGGCATAGGCCTGCTGCGTGGTGTTGGCGTTCGCGAGGAAGGGTTGCAGGTTGAAGGTGTAGGGGCGGGCCTGGCTGTCCTTGAGCTGGTATTTTTCCTTAAGCCACGGCCACCACGTTTGCTGGCCTGAGGTGGACACCAGCACCTGTTTGTTCTGCAAAGCATCCAGGCCGCTCACATCGGCATGGGTCAGCAGACCCTGAGGATCACCTTGAAAGGGTGCGGCCACGGCCACCACCGGCAGGCCTTGCTCCACACTTTTGAGAATCTGCAAGTCGTAGTTGACGATGAAATCGGCCTGCTTGTTGAGCAGCAGCTGCATGCCATTGACCTGCGGCCCACCCATGCGGATGGTCACGTCCAGGCCTTCTTTTTCATACAGTCCATCCGCCAGGGCCTGGTAGAAACCACCCTGTTCAGCTTGGGCATACCAGGAAGTAAGCAGCACCACCTTGTCATTGGCCAAAGCCAGTGGAGACGCGATCAGGGCGGCGGGCACAAGCGCCATGGCCAGTAGCGAGCGAAGCGGTTGACCCAAGACAAAGCGAATTTTCATGATGTGTTCTCCACAACGATTCGAAAACCGCCGCGCACCAATCGGCACGCCAGCGAGGGACCGATTGGAGAGAACAAGGGGAGGAGAGAGGGCGTATATGCGTAGTTACACGGCTGACACCTCTCTCTTGCCCGGGGCGCTGGCGCCGCGTTCAAGCATCCAATCGGACGTACGCCCACATGGGAGGGCGCAAGAGCAATGCCCGGTGCCATTGCTGGCACTGACCGCTTCTACTCGAAGGTAGTAATAGCCAAAAGTGTGCCAAGCCGTCGCAGGCCCGCCCTCACGGGATCCGGCGGGCGAGGCAATCAGCAGGAGGTGGGCAGGCGATTCGCAACGGTGCGAATTCAAGTGGGCGCGCCTCAATCTGGTGCGCAACCGATGGCTGCAAAGTATTCAGTTTTACGCATCGATTGTGCTGAATGAGGGTTGAAGATTGTATTCGCTCAGTTGGCACAACCCCTGCTTAGTCCGGAATCGAGTAGAAGCGGTCAGCACAGAGGGCTCTCAACAGAACCCGAGGTGCAGGGCATTGCTCTGGCGGCATTACGCCGCGCACCCGGCAAGGGTCGCCCCTCGTTAATTTGAGGGCCAGAGCAGTTGTCTGATCGCAGCTCGGGCATGCCTTGCCGGTGATATCCGCTAATCACCTGACAAGGGCAGCCCATGAAAGCATCGCGTATTCCATTACTTGCACCTTCACAGCTGCGTCGCAGCCTGGCGCCGCTGTTAGCTCTGGTCAGCGCCGGCGCCGAAGCTGGCCCTCTGTTGTGGAACGACAACAGCTTGAGCTACCTCTACGGCGAGCATTTCAAAGTCGACGGCACTGGCGACGATACTCAGCAAACGCTGAGCTTCGAGCACGCCAGCGGTTGGACGTGGGGCGACATCTTCATGTTCGTCGACAACAAATGGTCCAGCGGACTCTCGGGTGCCGACGGCCATTCCTACTACGGTGAATTCTCCCCACGGCTGTCGCTGGGCAAAATCACTGACCGCTCCCTGAGCTATGGCATCGTCAAGGACGTCCTCATCGCTGCCACCTACGAGCGCGGTGAAAACCGCAATCGCAAATACCTGCTGGGTCCCGCTGTCGACCTCGTGCTTCCAGGCTTCGATCGCTTTTCCCTGAATACCTACTACCGCAAACCCGACGGCATCACCGGTAAGGCGTCAGGTCAATGGCAGATCAACCCGACCTGGTCCATGACCCTCCCGGTGGGTCGCTCCGACATTCTTTTCGACGGCTATCTGGAGTGGTACGTCAACGACGTCGGCAACAAAGGCACCTCCAACTATGTGGCCAGGAGCTTTCACTTCAACCCACAAGTCAAATACGACGTGGGCAAGGCGCTGGGGCAACAGCAAAAACGTTTTTATGCGGGACTTGAGTGGGATTACTGGTCGAATAAATACGGGATTGAAGACACGAGCGGATTTCCTACCGACCAGAACGCGTTGAGTCTCTTGCTCAAGGTGCATTTTTGACGGGGGCCGATCGCCCATTGCAGAAAGCGGCCTTGACGCACCACCTCGGCAAACTGGCGAAATCGGTGAGGTCCATCTGCCGCTACTCCTGCGCTGCCAGCGCCTCAATCAGTTCTTGGGTAGTCACGATTGAATGAGCGAAAGTCGGCCCGTTCAACTCGTGGGCGGCGTGCATCATTTCCGCACGGAAAGCGGCGGTCGCATCGCGCACCAGCGTGACGTGGTAGCCCAATTCCGAGGCGTAGCGGGCGGTCGCTTCGATGCAGGTGTTGGCGAGCAGGCCGACGATGATGACGTGGGTGATGCCTTTCTGCTTCAAACGAAAATCAAGGTCGGTATTGGCAAAGCCGCTGGAGCCCCAATGTTCCTGCACGACAATGTCGCCGTCCTTCGGTGCGAAATCGGGATGCCATTCGCCGCCCCATTCACCGCGTGCGAAGTGGTGCATGTGCATGATTTTGCACTGGGTCGGTGTTGGATGGTCCCAGCCTTCATAGTCGCCATGTTCCCAGCGGTGGTGCGGCACGATGACCACCGGAATGTTCTGCGCTCGTACGGCGCCATCGAGGGCTCGCAGGTTGTCGAGCAGCCCGACCTGTTCGGCAATCGGCTTGATCAAGGGGAAGACCTTGCCGTTTTCCGAGAGAAAATCGTTGTACGGATCGACCAGCAGGTAAGCGGTGCGGTTCAGCGGATAAGGGGCGTTCGACATGACGCTGTACTCCACGCAAGTTGAGTGACCGATGCCGTGGGCTCGCCCGGGCATCAGTTTTTTATGACGACGAAAAAGCTCAAGTCAGTTGAAGGCGCTGCGGTAGGCAAAGAGGCCAGGCAAGCCGCCGGTCATCACAAACAGCAGATTGCTTCCTGCCGGGTAGTCGCCTTGGCGCACGGCAGCGAGCAACCCGGCGAAGGCCTTGCCACCGTAGACCGGATCCGTCAGCAAGCCCTCAACGGAGGCCAGCAGCCGAACCGCTTCCAACATCGATTCGGTGGGGGCGCCATAGGCGTCGCCACGTTGACTGCCATCCACAGTGATTGCGCTTTCCACAAGGGATGCGGACGGGTCCAGGAGCTGCAAGGTTTCCCGAGTTTTGCTCAGGGTCGCCGCCGTGGCCTGCTCCTCAGTTGCCAATACCGAATAGCCGATAACTTCGGTTGATGATCGAGCGAGTGCCAGACCCGCTTGCAGTCCTGCATGGGTTCCGGCGCTGCCGTTGGGGATGATGATCCGCTCGAAGTGAACGCCGAGCGCGTCCGCCTGGCGGAGAATCTCTCCCGCACAAGCGGCGTAGCCCAGACTGCCCCTGGGGCTGGAGCCGCCCAATGGTATGAGGAAGGGTTTTTTGCCTTGGCTTCTGAGCGCGCTGAGCAATTCGCCAGCGTAGCTGTCCGGCGTCAGACCCCGCGGCAGTCGATGAACCTTTGCGCCAAACAGGCCATCGAGCAATACGTTGCCGTTATGACAAAAATCATCATCGCTGCGCACCGCAGACGGGGTCAGGATTAGCTCGCAGGCCAAGCCGTGGCGGGCCGCGACGGCGGCGGTCAACCGGGCGTGATTGGATTGAAAACCACCCCAGGTAACCAGTGTGTCCGCGCCTTCGGCCAACGCTTCGCCAAGCAGGAATTCAAGTTTGCGCAGTTTGTTACCACCGCCGCCGAGGCCCATCAGGTCATCGCGTTTGACGTACAGATTGCAGCCATGCAGTTCGGCGGCCCGGCTCAGGCGGGACAGCTTCTGAATCGGTGTCGGGCCTTCCAGCAGCGCCACTCGGGGGTAAGCAGCTAGCGCAGTTTCCAGTTGATTCAAGTCGTGAGGCATTACGGTTCACTTGACGTTGATGAAAGGAAGTGGGGTGGTCACTGCACTAAGGCCCCGGCCAAATGGTTAATAACTGGTATTGCAGTTAAGTCGCTTTGTCAGGCCGGGGCGGACTCTCGTGCCACTTGCCTGAGGATTTGCTCGTATTCCTTGACGGATAGCGATCCGGACACCAATTGACGACCATTCAGCACCATGGCCGGGACCGAGTTGATCCCGCGCTCAAGGTAAAAACTCTCAAGTTCACGGACCTCGAGAGCGAACGCCTCGCTAGTCAAAATCTCTCGGGCGCGGGAGGTTGAAAGTCCCGCTTCACCGGCCAGGCGCACCAGTGTTTCGTGGTCGCTGGGGTTCTCGCCATTGGTGAAATAAGCCTCGATCAGGATTTTCTTCAGCGCGACCTGGCGGCCTTTCTGCACGGCCCAGAGCAGAAGGCGATGGGCATCGAAGGTGTTGTAGAAATGGCTGCGCTTGTCCAGGTCGAACTGAAAACCGATGGCTTTGCCGCGCGCGACGATCATTTCATTGCGCGAGGCGACTTCTTCGGCGCTGCGCCCGTATTTGCGCATCATGTGCTTGATGGCGTGCTCGCCCTCGGCCGGCATGTCCGGGTTCAGTTCGAAGGGCTTGAAGGTCAGTTCCACGGCAACCTCGCCGGCAACATTGGCGATGGCTTGTTCCAGCGCTGTGGCGCCGAGTGCGCACCAGGGGCACACCACATCCGACACAAAGTCGATACTGACGGGGACAGTCATTTCTTCGACTCCGTCAGTTGTTGGCGGTACTCGGTGGTGGTAATTCCGGCATAGCCCCAGTTGTCGGTATCGACCTCTTCAATAACGATATGGGTGAGGTGCGGGTCCTTGTTGAGGACGGTTTGCATGGTTTTGGTGATCTCGGCGATGACTTGAGATTTCTGTTCTTTGGTGACGCCGTCGCGAGTAATACGAACGCTGATGAAAGGCATGGGATAAGTCTCCAGTAGGCGCCCCATCGACATGATGAGGGGAGCAGTGGGATGGACTTTAGAGTGTTGCGTTCAGGGGATAAATCAGGGGCGGAGAACATCACTTATAACGCGATGTAATCAATACAACTGAGGGCTTTGCAGAAGGTAAATCGCCCTCCCTGGCTGCAGGCGCGGGGAGGGCGAGTGCTACGGCGGGAGGAATCAGTTCTGCGCTTTGCTCATGCGGGTAAATAGCTCGGTGGGTACTTTCTTGCCGTTGGAAATGTACTGGTTGGTTCTGAACTTGTAGACCTCACCTTCCGAAAGAAAACCATCGTGGTTGGTGTCCATCGCTTTGAATTCTTCACCGCCCTGAGGTGCTACAGCCAGCAGTTCTTTAAGAGAGACGAGGCCATCATGGTCGGTGTCTGTGCGAGCGAAAGAGTCGTCGCCACATTTGCCTTCACCGCACTTGCCTTCGGCAGTAGCGGACTTGTCGCTGGCTTCGCTGGCCCCGCATTTGCCTTCGCCACACTTGCCTTCGCCGGTTTTATCTGCCGATGCCAGTTGGTAGCCTTGGGGCAATGGCTCAACAGCAAAAGCCGCAGACGATGCCAGGCTCATGCCACCGGCTAAAGCAATTGCGGCCAGGCCAAGACTGGTTTTGTTCGACATTGGTTTACGGTACATAGTGCTTCTCCAGATACTTTGCGCGGCGAGGCCGCGGTTCTTGCCACAGGGCGGATAGACCCTCAAGGAAGTTCGAGGCGAAAGGCGCAAGCGTCTTCCACTTCGATACAGCGTCCTTGTTCGGGTAGGCCTATTTAGCGGGAGTCATGTATCGGCGATGTATCGGCGAACGGAGCATTTGTAAGCCAATCCCAAGACTTAGCGTTTGGGTACATAGAGATACAAAAACTGACCTCAGCCTTTGCGCGTCAGTCAGGACAACAGCTTTAAAGCGGGTGTCGCGGCTACGCCGACGGCAGCTTGCGCATGCAGCTGGCGCAGCAGCACCAGTGCGTCAGCAACGAAGCCGATCACGTCTGAAGCACCAGCTTCCGCAGCCAAAGCGTGCAACTGCGCTCGACCATCCATGGCAGGGAACTGCTCGATCCGCTGCAACAAACGGAACGCGAGAGGGCTGACCTGGGAAAATTGCACCTGGCCACTCGGCACACGGCTGATCAGCAGCAACGTCGGTTGTTCTGGCGGTTCAGAAGGCAGGTAGCTTGGCCCAAGACGATGTACGACCCAGGTGTAAGCCAGCGGCCAGACGAGCGGGGAAAGCCTGAGGGGACGATCGAGTAAATGCGCCGCATCACTGGCTTTTAACGGCGCAGCGTCCAACTGTTGCAGCGCCATTTCCACCCACTCGTAATGAGCCAATTCAGGCAAGAACGGGTACCAGGGATGCTCAAAACCGGGCGAGTCCTCCAGGCTCGCTACGAAGTCTACAAACTCACGAGCAATTTCTCCGAAGCGTGGCGTTTGCGCGCGGTAGTCACGCAAAAAACGTCGTACCAGCGCACGCCAACCGGCATCACCCAGCACGGCAACCAGCACCGGAAACGTCCCACCCAGCAACCCCAACAGATTGTTCAACACCAGGTTGAGATAGACCTGCGCTCTTGCGGGATTCATCTGCGCAGGCGGCGCATAATTGTCCGGGTCACGCAGGTACCGGGTCAGCGCGAGCTGCTGACTGTGCAAACTTGAAGGGGAGTCAGCCATCGACAGTCACCCGCGCCAAAGCACCCGCGTCGCGTTGCAAGCGCCTGATGGTGTTCAGCTCAGCCACCAGTTCGTCGTAGGACGGAAAGTTGAAATCGCGCTCCAGCAGGGTTGGCTTTACGCCGAAAAGGTCATAAGCCTGTCCCAGCAATGACCAGACTACCGGTTTGACCGACGCACCATGGGTGTCGATGATCAGGTCCTCGGCTTCGTCGTAATGCCCAGCCACATGCATGGCGACTACGCGTTCGGGTTCCAGGCCTGCGAGGAAAACCGCTGGATCGAAGCGGTGGTTCACTGAGTTGACGTACACATTGTTAACGTCGAGCAACAGGTCGCAATCGGCCTCGCGGAGCACTGCATTGGTAAAAGCAAGTTCGTCCATGTCCTGATGAGCAGCGGCGTAGTAAGAGACGTTTTCTACAGCAAGACGACGACCGAGAATGTCCTGCGCTCGGCGGATGCGCGCAGCAACGTGATGAACGGCCTCCTCAGTGAATGGCAACGGTAGCAGGTCATATAAATGGCCATCGTCACTGCAGTAACTCAGGTGTTCGCTATAAAACGGCACGTTGAAGCGATCAAGAAACCCGCGGATTTGCTCAAGAAAAGATTCGTCCAGCGGCGCACTGCCACCCAGCGACAGTGACAGACCATGGCATGACAGCGGGTAGCGTTCAGCCAGCAACTGCAAGGCCTCACCATGAGCGCCGCCGATGCCGATCCAGTTCTCTGGAGCAACCTCTAGAAAATCGAAATCACCGACTGGAGCGTCACGAAGCGTGTTGAGCAGCGCACGGCGCAACCCGAGCCCGACGGTCGCCTCAAGGGGGAGCTGTGGATCTAAATGGGTTGGTGATGAAGTGTTCGTTTGCATGAGCTCAATACTCCGATTCGACGTCTGGAACCCCCGATCCACAGCACCTCCACGGTTACCGCTGGCAGCCGCGGGTGTGAATCGGGGATTTGAAACCCTCCACGGTTCTGCTCAAACGAGGTTGATCACCACGTTGATGTTGTTCCGCGTCGCTTTGGAGTACGGGCATGTCTGGTGTGCGGTGTCGATCAGCTCTTGAGCGACGTTGCGATCCAGCCCGGGAAGGGAGACGTTGAGGCGAGCCTGGAGGAAATACGCACCATCGGTTGTGCCTAGATCCACTTCGGCGTCGACCGCAAGGTCAATCGGGAGGGTGACTTTCAGCTTGCTCGCCGCTAGTCCCATTGCACCGATAAAACAAGCCGACCAACCTGCGGCGAACAACTGCTCTGGGTTGGTACCGGCGCCAGAAGTGCCAGGCGACGACAGCTTTATATCCAGTCGGCCGTCGTCGCTGACGGCGGTGCCATTGCGACCACCCGAGGAGGTATGGACTTTGCCGGTGTACAGCACTTTATCAATATGGGTCATGGTGAAACTCCTGATTAACTAGCGGGGGTTGAGAGCGATAACCTTGGTGACGCGATAACACTCAGCGTGCATTCAAACGCTTGAGATACCGATCGATGAATGCATCCAGGCTCAGCTTGCCGGCGCCTGTGAATACCAGTGGCAGAAGTGCGACGAGATAGATCAACGGCAGCTTGAAATTGCCGTAGCCTTTGTTGCTGATGGAGTACCCCATAGCCAGTTCGCTCAACGTCGACCACTCTGCTGGCCAGTGAACTGCGGCAGTTGCCACGACGGTGACCACTATGAGGATCAGTGCCGAAAGACGTGTTCCCAGGCCTACAAGCAAAGCAATGGAACAGAGCAGCTCTGCCCACATGGATAACTGCCAATTGAACGTAGCCGGCAGCTGATTGAAGGGAAAAGGAAAGGCCCCTTGAATGCTCGGGAACCAGTTTTCACCGTTCCACTTTTCCCATCCCGCTTCAAAAAACTCCCAAGCCAGAAACACGCGCAGGCTCAAAGGGGCGATCCAGTCTCCAGCGCGATCAAGATTAAGGTGCAGGCGATTCAAGACCGATGACGCGTTTGTATGCATTGGTTTAATCCTCCGACTTGTCGTCAAGAAAGTGGAAGCCCTTCAGGTGCTCCCAATGACAGGTGTCAGGCACAGGAGCACTGCGCTGGCCGTGGGCGCAGTTCATCGTGCTGGTGTATCTCGCTTGTGTCTGAGGGGGCGGGAAGATCAATGTTGTGTAACGTGTTTGCGTCCGTACACACTTGGATACAGAGCGATACCTGTGGAAGGCGCTATTTTGGAGTTGGGATATACGATCGGCTGCGTTCTGCCGGTGACTGGCAGGAGGATTTCACAGGGCGAATGAAAGTCGCAGATGTGGGGGGCGAGGGCGTGGAAATGACTGTTGAATGAGGGGGCACGCCAGGTGCCCACCTTATCTGTCTGGAACCGCCTAGGGGATCAAGCGCATCTCCCGCAGTTTGTCGAACACGTCGAAAAATGCCTGATCGCTCGCCTGGTAGGCAGTGAAGCCCATCAGGCGGCTTTTCGACATATCCGTGACCACTTCGATGGGGCGACCAAGGTCGGCATCGGTATGCCATGGGGAAATCAGGCGTCCAATGTCGGACTCTTTCAAACCGTGCTCGGCGACTATTTGCGTCCATACGGCTTGATCGTCCGCCATCTGCTTCTCTAGAGGCGAAGGTGACGCAGGATAGTCAGCAGCAGGCAGGTCGAAGTACTCGGCAATGCGGCCCCACATCCATTTCCACCGGAATACATCACCATTGGTGATATTGAATGCCTGATTTGCCGCAGCCGGCGTGGTGGCCGCCCACAGTTGCTGTTTCGCCAATTGCCGCGCATCGGTCATGTCGGTGAGGCTGTCCCACTGCACCCTGGATCCGGGAAACACAAATGGGCGATTGGTGTGTTTGCAAATCGAGGCATAGACGGCGAGGGTGGTTGCCATGTTCATCGCATTGCCCACGGCCACCCCAGTAACGGTATGCGGGCGATGCACGCTCCAAGTGAAACCGTCCTTTTCCGCAGCGGCGAAGAGTTCGTCTTCCTGAGCGTAATAGAAATTCTCGACATCGAGGCGACCCTGCTCTTCGCGAAACGGCGTCTGTGGCAGGCTGCCCTTACCATAGGCTTCGAACGGGCCGAGGTAGTGTTTCAGGCCGGTAACCAGTGCTACGTGTTTGACGCTTTTGGTTGGGCGAATGGCGGCGAGGACGTTGCGCACCATGGCGGCATTGACGCGAATGTTCTCGGCCTCCGTGGCTTGCCGCGACCATGTGGTAATGAACACATGCGTGGGTTTCAAATCTTTCAGCGCCTGTTCCAGAGAAGCAGGATCCTGAAGGTCCGCCGCGACAGGGATCACGCCTTGCGCTGGTGATGGATGCCTCGACAGCGCGGCAACCTGCCACTGGTTGTCGATGAGTAACTGGGTGATGGCGCTGCCGACAATGCCGCTGGCGCCCACGACTAGAGCTGTCTGGGTCATAGGTTTCTCCTGGATTTGAGTTTGGGAGTCCGTCTGAGCAACAGAGGTTCAACCGGAAAATCCGTTAGAGTGCGCGCTACTCCCCGTTAAAGCCTGTGAGAAAAATGACTCGTCCGCTGTTTGTCGCTCTGGATGGCCCCAAAGGCGTCGGCAAAACCTCGCTGTTGGAGGCCATCACTGAAGTCCTGAGGGCAGACAACCAGAAAGTCATCCGACTGTGCGAGAAAAAAAGCGACCCGTTCAGGGGCGAGACAATGCATCTGGTGAATCGACTCGTCCGACATCCCGACCGGAATCTGGAGCTGGAAGTTTGCCAACGCCTGGCTGATAGCCGCAGTTGGATTTCCCGAAACGTGCTGACCAAACAACCCGCCGACAGCATCATCCTGATCGATCGCTGGTACCCGTCCGATGCCGCGTTTCGCCGGATAGTGCCTTTCGCTGAAATCTTGCAGTTGAACATTGACCGCAACGTACAGGTGCCAGACCTGCATGTCGGGGTGGTGACGACGGCGGAGATTTCGTGGGCGAGGGCAGGGGCACGACGGCGCGGCTTGAGCAGCACGGTGCTTCGCGGTCTGGAGGAGCATGTCGCTTGTACTGAGGCATTTGAGGTGGCCGCTGCCGATCAGGGTTGGTTTTTGTGTCGGAATGAGGGAACGATCGAGGAAGCGACGGGGCGGGTGGTAGGGGAGATTAATCGGGTGATTAGACGCCTCCATGTCCTAAGTATCCGTCTGTGATGCTGGGAGGAGCGGACTTGAGTGAACCCTATGGGTCATCGCCGACTGAGCATATAAGTTCAAGGGATACATCCAGGTTCACAACCGGCAATGTTTTCAACCTTCACAATCGTTCAGCGCTGGTGGACAATCCGCGCTCTGTTCCGGGGTAGTTCAGCGGTAGAACACTCGGCTCTTAACCGGGTGGGCGCTGGTTCGAATCCAGCCCCCGGACCCACAACATCGCAGGCACGGACGGACTCATGCCCAAGAACGATAGGAAATCGAATGCAAATGCCGGCATAGGTGCCGGCTATGCAGCCTTTCAACTGTCTCGGGCACTCGCTGCGTCGGGCCTCGACGATAACGGACAGACGAGCAAGCGCATCGAGCGCTGGCGCAATGTAATCGAGCACATATTGCAGGGATCCGCGTCGTATGGCTCACGAACTCCATTCGCGGATGTGCCTGAGTGGATCACGCTGGAAGTCGTCACGGGAGGTTTCGCCACTGGGCAGTTCATGGCCGGCGGTGCACTGACCGAGTACGAGCGACAGCTGGCTGCTTCGATTCCAGGTATCCGTCCTGGCTCCGAGCGACTCGATCTCAACACTTGGCACCTTACGGAGGAGGGGATCGAGGTACTGCAAGCGAAGCTGGCGAGCGGGGATTATCGAATCGAGGTGCCCGAAGAAGCTGCACTGCTGACGGTGGCCTGGTTGCTGGGGCAGCAACGTACAGAGAACGCATGGGACCTGGTTGAAGCGATAGCGCCTTTCTTTGAACAGCTGCGATTCTTTCCGATGGCGTCTGACTGTTCGCCGCTTTCAGCAGGGCAAGTGCAGGTTTTTACTGTCGGTGATGTCAGAGCCGTGCTTTCAAATCGCCCGGCACAGGCGCGCGTGGCAGTGCAGAAACATGTCGTTGAGACTCGCTTGCCGCTTTATGATTCGGCGGTGTCGCTCTTCCTTCTAACGTATCAGGATGATTGGCCTTGTCGCCGATACCCCGATGACTGGTTTGAGCAGGCGGATACTCTGAAGCGGCAGTTCAATGCTTCTTGCCCCAGCGCTCCAAGTCAAGCTGAAAGCTCGAGGGATCGGGTAGGGGAGTTGTTTGCACTGCTGGGGAGTTGCGCTAGCGATGCGGCTTCGCTTACCGGACGACAAGTCGGACGAATTCGCAGGATCGTCGAGGATTTCGTACGCAAGCATGGTCATCCCGAATCTGAATCTCACCTGAAGAGCAGAGAAACTCAGCGCACTCACGTGTCTGCACCTGGGCACCATCTATTTGCTAAAGCGGTTGCCGCACGTCTGAGCAGGTATCCCGGTTCGGACGGAGTTTCCGACTTTTCATCTCTGCTGCAACCCGTTACCTGCGAAGAAGCGACCGCATATTCGCTGTTAACAGGTATCGGCATTCCTCCTGATATTCGTCGACGCGTCGAGCGGTGTCGAAAGGGAACAATTGCTGAGTTGATCGAGAAGGGATTGATTACATCTGGCGATACCGTAGCGCGTCTGCTGCCAGCGATAACGGCTGAGATCTGCAGCGCAGGATTTCGCGATACGTCGCTGCGGATGCTGTCTGTCGCAACCTATCGCGCCTTTCGACAACGCCGATCATTATTGCTGTTGGATCTGCAAGCCCAGGTCAAAATGAAGGAATTGCCGTGGGTGGCGGCTGTTGAAGACCAGCGAGAAACGGACGCGGTGGTCGCTGAGGCAGCGAAAAAGCTCCTGATCCAATCCGCAGCAATGACTCTATGCGCTTTTCCTCATGCGATCCTGCCCAACAAACTCATTCAGGAATTTGCTGCGCTTGCTGCGATGGCCAAACTGGATCTGCCTTTTGTTGAAGAGGTCGCTTCGGACATTTTCATGGGCGCTTTCTCCAACAAGTACATAAGAGCTGCAAGGCAGGCGGCATCTTTGACAGGTGGCACGCTATACGCCAATTACTACGACATTGATGCAAGCCAATTGGCGATGCTTCCTGATCAGCCGAAATCCAGGCGCAAGAGGTTCTTCAGGCCTGACGCTAGTTCCAAGGACGCATTGGCCAGATTGTGCTCCCAGCGGGCTGATGAGGGTCTGGGTACATGGCGGCCGGCGACTAACGGGAAAATCATCGAGCAACAACAGATCCTGACGACGCAAAACCTTTCGCTGTTGTTTGGTGAGCTTGGGTTGAAGGCGCTGTTGCAAGATTGCTTGGCTTCAATGGCTGAGGAATGCTTCAAATGGATATGCGTACGCCAACAGATGAAATTGCGCCTTTATCACAGCAGCTTGGTGATGATTAAAAATACGGCTTATGCTTGGCGGCAGATGGTGTTTTATTTAGCGATGCTCGGTGAAGAAGAAAGGCAATGCGCAGTCGCGAGTATCGAAGCTCATTTCGCGAAACAGCCTAGTGCGTTTCGTGAAAGGTTTCTGCCGGCGATTACGGGACTGCGAATTGCAGCTTCTGGAGCTCCTTTGACGGAGGCTCGCCAAGGAAGTGAAGGGGCTCGGGTTTTCCTCGGATGGACCACCGAGCAACATTGGTTGTTGAAGCTGCGAGCGAACGGCATCGGTTAGGCGATGACTTCAAGAGGTGCTGCAGTTGGCTAAGAGCCAAAGCCACTCACGTACGTGATTTAACATAATATACATTACACGTAACAAAGTATTACAAGGTTAGCGTGGTCGCCCAGGAGATTTGAATCTGCGTTGGCCGCTTCAAGACCAGCTTTCCCTACAAACTGCATTCTTCCCAATCTACAGCCCTCATCCATCATCACGCGTCAGCTTTTCAATCAGCGCTCCATGCTGTGGAAACTGTGCCGTGAGTTTTGCGCGATTACCGATTTCCATGTCTGCGAAATCAAACCCAGGCGAAACCGCTTCGCTGATCAAGCCAAAGCCATTTGAGCCTTCCAGTAATCGAGAGGCTTTCCAAATTCCACCCGGTACGTGCAACTGCAGTTGCTGACCAGCCAAAACATCGCTGCCCATAGCCAGCGTTTGCAATGAGCCGTCGGCGTGGATCAGGTTGTATTCGATGGCGTCGCCCAACTGGAAATAATGCAGGATGTCGGACTGGTTGAAATGAAACTGGCCCACTGGCGATTGCTCAGTAAGCAGATAGTAGATCGAGGTCAGCAGATATCGCGGGCCTCGCTGCGTTTCAAGGTAGTCACGGTGATCGGCTTGATAGGTTCTGCGGTAATAACCGCCCTCGACATGAGGCTGTAGATTCAGCGCAGCAATCACATCAATTGCGTTCGGCTTGCGCTGAATCATGGTCTTCTCCGTTATCGGTAATAATTTTTGTTAGCTCAACTAAACGGTCATTTAGTGTAGTTAACGTATTTTCGACGACGATCGACGCACGTAGCCTGCTCCATTAGAAGTCTACCGTCGCCGACAGCAGATACGTTCGCGGTGTCGAAAGCGTCAATCCCGGTTCGCTGTCATCCGAGGCGCCTGCCGAGCTCCAATAGCGTTTATCCAGCACGTTTTCGACATTGGCGCGCAAGGTAATCGTCTTCTCGTCCAGCTTGAAAGCATAGCGTGTGCCTACATCGAACCGCTCCCAGGAGTCGATTTCCTTATCATTCGCCTGATCCAGATACTGCGAACTCGAATAGATTCCACGACTGGTCAGTGTCAAACCCTGCACAGTCGGTACGTCCCACTCTGCACCAAGGTTGACGTTGTATTTCGGTGTCGCAGGCGCACGGTTGCCGTCGAATGTGCCGTTGGTGGTGTGGGTCAGTTCGCTGTCGATGTACATTACCCCGCCGAGCAACCGGAAGCCTTTGAGCGGTTCGCCGAACACGCTCAGTTCTACGCCGTTGTTCTCACGCTTGCCGTTCGGGCCGAAGACTCTTGTGGTCGCATTGGTTTCGTAGGCAGGTTGTTTGATGCGAAACACCGCTGCTGTCAGCGCGTATGAGCCCGCGTCGTACTTTGCGCCGACTTCAACCTGGCGACTGATGAATGGCGGGAAGATTTCGTCTTCGTTGATAGATGTCGATGGCGCGATTTTGCCTTGGCTGAGGCCTTCCATGTAGTTGGCGTACAGCGAAAGTTTGTCCGTCGCCCTGAACAGAATGCCGCCCGACGGCGAGACTTTTTCCTCATCGTAAGCCGTGTCGCCCTTGATGCCGTCGCTCCAGTCATCGACTTTGACCCGCTGCCAGCGCGCCCCCAGAGTCAGCAGCAGTCGATCATCGAAGAAACCGAGCGTGTCGGACAAGGCCACGCCGCTGAAGCGATTTTCGGTGTAGACCTTGGCGTCATTGCGGGTCGGCGTGCCGGGTCTGGCTATTTCCACCGGGTCGTAGAGATTGCTGCGCCCGGCCGCGTAACGGGCGCCGCCGTTTTCGAAGTCCATATAAAAGTAGTTGGCCGCCAGGTTCACTTCATGGCTGACCGGTCCGGTCTGGAACCAGTTACGAACGCCAGCGGTAGCCGTGCGAACGTTTTCGTCGCGAGTGAAGTCGCGCGGCTGGACGCTGAAGTCGCCGGCGTCATTGGTCACCGAGACCGCATGGCGCAAGAAGTCGTGATTGCTTTTACGTGCGCCGACGCCGCCATACAGCATGACTGAATCGCTGACATCGAACTCGCCGTTGAGCGTGCCGAAAGTGTCTTTGGTTCGCGCCCGGCTCCAGGGTTGCGCGTAGTTATCGCGCACATCATTAGCGTTCGGCACCTTGGCACCGGCCGCGACCTGCACGCGTTCCTGCGGTGCGTCGGTGTCGCGCTCGGTGTGGCCGATATCGGTGGAAAGTCGCAAGCGTTCACCACGGAAATCCAGACCGAGTACTGCCATGTCGCGATCGACACTCTGATGATCCCATTCGGTATCACCGGACTGTTTAACCCCGTTGAAGCGAAGGCCGAACTGATTGTCTTCGCCAAAACGCCGTCCGACATCGACCGCGCCGCCGACTTGATTGTTCGAGGCGTAGTTAGCCGTCAGCGAAGTGATCGGCTTGTCGGTCGCCCGCTTCGGCACGACGTTGATCCCCCCTCCTACACTGCCCCGTGGCGAAATCCCGTTGATCAATTGGCTCGGGCCTTTGAGAATGTCGACGCGATCTGCCATTTCCATATCAATGGTGTAAGTCGGCAAGATTCCGTAGAGGCCGTTGTAGGCAACATCACTGTTGAACAGGCTGAAACCACGGATGGTGAATTGCTCGTAGCGGCCACCGGCCGGGTTGGTTGCGCGTACCGAAGGGTCGCTGCCGATCAGGTCGCCGAGCGTGCGCGCCTGTTGGTTTTTCACCGTTTCGCTGGTGTAGGTGGTCATGCTGAACGGGGTTTCCATGAAATCCCTGGACCCCAACAGCCCTTGCGAGCCACGCCGTGCAACCTGGCCACCGGCGAAGACGTCGGCATCGGCTGAATCGCTCGCACCAAGAATGGATGTCGGTGCCAGTTGCAAGGTGCTGCCTTGCGCTGCGGGCACCAGCGTATAAGCCTGATCGCCGACCGGTTGCAGCTGCAAACCCGAACCCAGCAACAACCGGCTGAACCCCTCCTCCACACCAAACTCGCCGGACAATCCATTGCTGCTGCGGCCGCTGACCAGCGCCGGATCCACCGAAAGATTGACTCCGGCCAGACCGGCGAAGCGCGTCAGCGCTGTACTCAGACTACCGGCCGGCACCTGATAACTGCGGCGGCTGCCATCGTCGGCCCAGCTCGATTGGATCATTATGGGGCTGGCACTCAGGCTCAGCAAAAGGCTCGACTGCAACAACGGACGCAAACGACCTGGGAATACTGCGGGCATTGGAAGAAGCTCTCGATTTTGTTCACTTGCCTGGAATGACCAGCGAGGCGAAAAAAAGGGACAGACTTCAGCCAGTTTTTTCTGCACGCGGTACCAGTGACACCCAAAATCGCGTTCGCGTATGCACTTCGACAGGCAAACTGGCTGCCAGCAGTGCCAGCACTTGATCGGTGTCGTCGAGGCGGAAACTGCCGGTGATGCGCAGCGATTCCAGCGCCGGATCCCAACGCAGCACGCCCGAGCGGTAGCGACTCAGCTCGCGAAGGAAATTACCCAGCGGCTGGTTCTGCGCCATCAGCACGCCATCGCGCCAACCGGGCATCAACGCATCGAATGCCGTCACCGCCCCCGCGCCCGAAGCTTGCAGGCTGACTTGCTGGCCCTGCTGCAGTACCAGCGCCGGGCCGTGCAGTGGCTGCAATTGCACCGAACCGCGCAGCACGCAGACCTGGCAATCGCGTGCATTGAGGCGCACCGAGATGTCGCTGTGATTGACGATCATCCGCCCATAAGGCGCGTTGACGATAAAGGCTGAATCGCCCGCCACGTTGAGCGCCATCTCGCCACGAATCAGTGTCAGCTGACGTGCAGGCAGATCGACATTCACCGCGCTGTCGGTGTTGAGTTGCAATGAAGAATCCTGGACCAACTGCACTTTGCGCCGCTCGCCGGTGTTGGTGTGCAGGTCGGCGCGCCAGACCTCCAGCGGCAGCTCGCGTCCGATCAACCACACCGCCGGCACCAGCGCCGCCACGCCCAAGGCACGCTTGAGAGCAGCGCGCCGCGCCGGATCAGGCCGATCCAGCGTGGCCATGGCCAGTGTCGGCGGTAAACCTGCGAAACGCTGGCGAAGCTGCTGGATTTTCTGCCAAGCGTTCTCGTGGCGACTGTCACTGGCGCGCCAATGCTGCAACCGTGCGCGATCTTCATCACTGGCACCACCGGACTCGAGCAGTGCCAGCCAGTGCGCCGCTGCCCGCGCCACTTCCCGCATTTCATCATTGGGTGCAACGCGCATCAGAGATCCACCAGCAAGCAATGCTCGTACGCCTGGGCCATGTAACGTTTCACCGTGCGCTCGGAAATCTGCAAGCGCTCGGCAATCTCGCGGTAGCCGAGGCCTTCGAGCTGGCTCCAAAGAAATGCCCGACGCACCGCACGTGGCAAGCCATCGAGCAATTCATCCAGCGCCTGCAAGGTTTCCAGCAGCAACCAGCGCTGCTCCGGCGACGGTGCGCACGCTTCCGGCAATTGCGCCAAGGCATCGAGGTAGGCTTTTTCCAGATGGCGCCGCGTGTAGAAATTGCTCAGTAGCCGTTTGCCGACGGTGAGCAGATACGCGCGCGGCTCGCGCAATTCAGCCAGTGGCGGCGCGTGGCACAGGACGCGGACAAAGGTGTCTTGACTGAGGTCCGCCGCATCCCACGCATTGCCCATGCGCCGGCGCAGCCAGGTTTCCAGCCAGCCGCGATGCTCGCGGTACAACTGCTGCAGGCTTTGCTCCGACGGTGACGTGGCTTCAATCATCTCAAGAGACCCTGCGCGAAGGTAGATTCAAATGAGACTGATTCTATTTAACTTCTGCGAGGACACAAAGCCTTTTTCTGCTCAGCGCTTGAGCGTTTCGCTCGGCAGCTCCTTGAAAAGCGCGCGGTAACTGCTGGAAAACCGCCCCAGATGCCAGAACGACCAGCGCATCGCCACTTCGGCAACGGTGGTTTCGCAAGGTCGGCGCTTGAGCAATTCACGGTGCGCACTGTTTAGCCGCCTCAGGCGCAACCAGTGGCTCGGGGTCATCCCGGTGTAGGCCTTGAAAGCCTGTTGCAACTGGCGCAGGGGTACGCCGGCAACGTGAGAAAGTTCGAGCAGATTGACCGTGTCTTCCGGCGAATCAGCCGCCCACTCCCCTACTCGCTTCATGATTTGGCGTTCGTTGTTGCGCTGCTGCAATCCTCCGCGATCAAGACGGGTTTGAGCGTTGTCGAGGATGAACAGGCAGTCCTCGAGCAGTTGCCGAGTCAGGCGATCTTTATCAAGTGGATCAGCAGCTTGCGATAACTTCGTGAGAATCGAGCTTAACCAGCCGCTGAACAAAGCGTTCTGTCCGCAGTTAAGCGGCGCCATGAACAAACCTTCGAGCTTTGCCACTTGCAAACCGTGCTCGCGGACGAAATCCGGACCGAATACCACAGCGATTTCCCGGTAGTTCTCCGGGGTGATCCAGATGTTGCGGCTCTCTTCGTTGAGCAGATACAGCGCGTTGTCACTGCGATCAAAACAGAACGCCAGAGCCCCGGATGGCGCACTGAAATTCTGCTCGACCCGGGTGTTCATCTGTTCTTCGTAAACCTCGACGCCCTGCAGATCGAGATAACGAATCTGCCCGGCGAAATGTCCCGGTGACATCTGCTGGTAATGCTGGACCCAGCCCGGTGTGGCGCGGATTTGCTCGGCCACGTCGGCGGTATTGAACGCTTGTACCTGAAGCGGATTGCACGTTGTCATGAGGGGACCTTGCGCACTCTTTTGGTGCGCTTTGGTGCTGCTGAAAGTGGATAGATGGAATCGCAAGCCGCGCCCAAGATAGTCGCCAACGCGCCACAGGGGAAGGGGCGGAAGATGAAACCCGCCCTCCCCGGCGTCTACAAAACCAATAACGAGGTCTTTATGAACGCCCCTTTCGATCAGCTGTTCACCTGGCTGAAAGATCACAAGATTACCGAAGTCGAATGCGTGGTCAGCGACCTGACCGGCATCGCCCGCGGCAAGATTGCACCGACCAACAAGTTCCTGCATGAGCGCGGCATGCGCCTGCCGGAAAGCGTGCTGCTGCAAACGGTAACCGGGGATTTTGTCGACGACGACATCTACTACGACCTGCTCGACCCGGCTGACATCGACATGGTCTGCAAACCGGTTTCCGACGCCGTGTACGTCATTCCGTGGGCAATCGAGCCGACTGCCATCGTCATCCACGACACCTTCGACAAGTTTGGCAATCCGATCGAACTGTCGCCGCGCAACGTGCTGAAGAAAGTCCTGCAGCTTTATACCGACAAGGGCTGGAAGCCGATTGTCGCGCCGGAAATGGAGTTCTACCTGACCCAGCGCTGTGAAGATCCGGACCTGCCGCTCAAGGCACCGCTTGGCCGTTCGGGCCGTGCGGAAAGCGGGCGCCAGTCATTCTCGATCGATGCCGCCAACGAATTCGATCCGCTGTTCGAAGACGTCTACGACTGGTGCGAACTGCAAGGCCTGGATCTCGACACGTTGATCCACGAAGACGGCCCGGCGCAGATGGAAATCAACTTCCGCCATGGCGATGCATTGGATCTGGCGGACCAGATCACCGTGTTCAAGCGCACCCTGCGCGAGGCGGCGCTCAAGCACAACGTCACCGCGACGTTCATGGCCAAGCCGATCGGCGACGAGCCTGGCAGCGCCATGCACCTGCACCAGAGCGTGGTCGAGATCGCGACGGGCCAGCCGATCTTCGCCGATGCCGAGGGCAACATGAGCGAGCTGTTCCGTCATCACATCGGTGGCCTGCAGAAGTACATCCCGAAAGTGCTGCCGATGTTCGCGCCGAACGTCAATTCGTTCCGCCGCTTCCTGCCGGACACCTCGGCACCGGTCAACGTCGAATGGGGTGAAGAGAACCGCACGGTTGGCCTGCGTGTGCCGACTTCGGGGCCGGAATCGATGCGCGTGGAGAACCGCTTGCCCGGCGCCGACGCCAACCCGTATCTGGCGATTGCCGCGAGTCTGCTGTGCGGCTACATCGGCATGGTCGAGAAGATCGAGCCGAGCGCGGCGGTCGAAGGCCGGGCCTACGAGCGCCGCAATCTGCGCCTGCCCATCACCATCGAAGAAGCCCTGACGCAGATGGAAGAGTGCCCGAAGGTCGCCGAGTACCTGGGCAGCAAATTCGTCCGCGGCTACGTCGCGGTCAAACGCGCCGAGCATGAAAACTTCAAGCGCGTGATCAGCTCGTGGGAGCGTGAATTTCTACTGCTCAGCGTCTGACGGCGCGCCCGTCCCTGTGGGAGCGAGCCTGCTCGCGAAGACGGCCGCACAGTTGATCGTTCCCACGCTCCCGCGTGGGAATGCATCCCGGGACGCTCTGCGTCCCATCCAAAGCCGAACGCGGAGCGTCCGTTGCGGCATTCCCACGCAGAGCGTGGGAACGTTCATTACAAGAAGAGGTGTCGATATGCGTCTATTGAAATCCGTACTCCCGGTCGCGCTGAGCGTGCTGTTCAGTGCCGTAGCCCACGCCGAGCCCCAAGTCAGCGTCTACAACTGGACCGACTACATCGGCGAAACCACCCTCGCCGACTTCCGGAGCAAGACCGGGATCAAGGTGATCTACGACGTCTTCGACTCCAACGAAACCCTTGAAGGCAAACTCCTCGCCGGTCGCACCGGATACGACGTGGTAGTCCCGTCCAACCATTTCCTCGCCCGCCAGGTAAAGGCCGGCGCGTTCATGAAGCTCGATCGTTCACAGTTGCCAAACTGGAAGAACCTTGACCCGAAACTGCTTGAATTGCTTGAGAAAAATGATCCTGGCAATGAGCACTCGGTGCCCTATCTGTGGGGTACCAACGGCATCGGTTACAACGTCGATAAGGTCAAGCAAGTGCTCGGCATCGACCACATCGATTCCTGGGCCGTGCTGTTCGAACCCGAAAATCTGAAGAAGCTCAGCCAGTGCGGTGTGTCGATGATAGATTCCGCCGACGAAGTCTTCCCGGCCATCCTCAACTACATGGGCATGGACCCGCGCAGTGAAAACCCTGAAGACTACAAAAAGGCCGAAGCCAAGCTGCTGAGCATCCGTCCGTACATCACCTATTTCCATTCCTCCAAGTACGTGTCGGACCTGGCCAATGGCGACATCTGCGTCGCGTTCGGTTACTCCGGCGATGTGTTCCAGGCAGCCAACCGCGCCAAGGAAGCCAAGAACGGTGTGAATATCGCTTACGCCATCCCCAAGGAAGGCGCCAACCTGTGGTTCGATCTGCTGGCGATCCCAGCCGACGCGAGCAACGCCAAAGAGGCGCACGCCTTCATCAACTACCTGCTAGATCCGCAAGTGATCGCCAAAGTCAGCGCCACCGTCGGCTACGCCAACCCGAATCCGGCGGCCAAACCGTTCATGGATCAGGAACTGGTCAACAATCCTGAGGTTTATCCGCCGCAGTCGGTGCTCGACAAACTCTACATTTCCTCGACCCCGCCCCAGGCGATCATGCGGCTGATGACCCGGTCGTGGAGCAAAGTGAAGTCGAACAAATGAATCAGCACAGCGCACAACACACCGGCTCTTATTACGCTGCTTCTGCGCGGGCGAGCACGCCCTACCCTGCGCTGGATGGTGATTTGCTTGCCGACGTCTGTGTAATCGGTGGCGGCTTCACTGGCGTCAATACCGCGATTGAGCTGGCGCAGCGCGGTCTGTCAGTGGTTTTGCTCGAGGCGCGACGTATCGGCTGGGGCGCCAGCGGGCGCAATGGCGGGCAGCTGATTCGCGGCATCGGCCATGAAGTCGAGGGTTTCGCCCGTTACGTTGGCCAGGACGGCGTGCGCTATCTGCAGCGCGCCGGCATCGATTCGGTGGAGCTGGTGCGCCAGCGCATCACTGACAACGCCATCGACTGTGATCTGCGCTGGGGCTTTTGCGAACTGGCCAACACCGCCGCGCAATTCGCCGCGTTCAAGCAGGAACAGGACAGCCTCGCCGAACTCGACTATGCCCACGCAACGAGGCTGGTCGGGCCGGAGCAGATCCGTGAGCAAGTGGTCGACGCTGGTGTGTACGCCGGCGGATTGATCGACATGGGTTCGGGCCATTTACATCCGCTGGATCTTGTGCAAGGTGAGGCGCGTCTCGCGGCATCGCTGGGCGTGCGTATCTTTGAGCAAAGTCCGGTGCTGGAAATCCTCCATGGCCCGACCGTCGAGGTGCGTTGCGCAACGGGTTCAGTGCGCGCCGGCAGCCTGGTGCTCGGCTGCAACGCGCATCTGGATGACCTCGAGCCGAAACTCAGCGGCAAAGTTCTGCCCGCTGGCAGTTACATCATTGCCACCGAGCCGCTGGACGAAAGCCGCGCCGCGCAGTTGATTCCACAGAACCTGGCGTTGTGCGATCAAAAAGTCGGACTGGACTATTACCGACTCTCGGCTGATCGACGGCTGCTGTTCGGCGGTGCTTGTCATTATTCCGGGCGCGATCCGGCGGATATCGCCGCCTACATGCGACCGAAAATGCTCAAGGTGTTCCCGCAACTGGCCGACGTGCGCATCGACTACCAATGGGGCGGGAAGATCGGTATTACCGCCAATCGTTTCCCCCAGGTTGGCCGGCTCAAGCAGCACCCGAACGTGTTTTACGCGCAGGGCTATTCCGGCCATGGCCTCAACGTCACCCACTGGTGCGCGGAATTGCTGGGCGAAGCCATTCATGCCGGGCATAGCCAGGGCATGGACGTGTTCAGCAGCGTGCCGCACATGACCTTCCCCGGCGGCCCGGCGTTGCGTTCGCCGTTGTTGGCGCTGGGCATGTTCTGGTATCGCCTGCGCGAAATGCTCGGTTAACAGGCGCTTACACTGATCGTTCCCACGCTCTGCGTGGGAATGCAGCCGGACGCTCCGCGTCCCACACTCGATCAAAAGATCGCAGCCTTCGGCAGCTCCTGGACTGCAATCGCGTCCAACGCCAGCTATACACATTTGCTCTATCGCCAAGCACTTCTATATTGATGAGGTGCTTTTGCGTTCCTGACGCTCAGTGCCCGATTAATTGAGGAGGACATGGATGAAGTCGTCAGCCAGCGACGAGCCGCGAGCACCCGGTCAGGCGCCGATCAAAACCCGCCGATTCGGTATCTCGCTGGTATGGATCGTGCCGATCGTGGCGGTGCTGGTGGGCATTTCGCTGGTGATTCACAACATCCTTCAGGAAGGTCCGACAATCACCGTCACCTTCAAGACCGGCGACGGCCTGACCGCCAACAAGACCGAAGTCAGGTACCGCAACGTAGTCATCGGCCATGTCTCCGATGTTGAACTGGCCAACGACCATAAACACGTCAACGCCACGATCAAACTCGCCAAGCAAGCCGAAGCCTTCACCCGCGAGGACTCGCAATTCTGGGTGGTACGTCCGCGCATCGGCGCCGGCGGGGTATCGGGCATCGACACACTGCTGTCGGGCGACTACATCGGTGCCGACATTGGCCAGGCCAATACCCGTACAAAAAACTTCAAGGGTCTGGAAAACCCGCCGCCGATCACCTACGGCGAACCGGGCAAGCGCTTCACCCTGCACACCGCCGACCTCGGCTCGCTGGACATCGGCTCCCCCGTCTATTACCGCAAGATCCCAGTCGGCCAAGTGGTGTCCTATGCCTTGGACCAGGACGGCAAAGGCGTCAACATCGAAGTGTTCGTGCATTCGCCGAACGATGCCTACGTCACCGAAAACACCCGCTTCTGGAACGCCAGCGGCATCGACATCAATGTCGGTGCCAACGGCTTTGCGGTGAAAACGGAATCGCTGTCGACCCTGCTGGTCGGCGGCATCGCTTTCCGCGCTCCGGATTACAGTCCCAACGATTCGCCAGCCAGTGAAGACAAGGGTTTCGAACTGTTCGCCGACCAGGCCACCGCCCTCGCCCCGCCAAACGGCAAGGCACAATATCTGGCGCTGCGCTTCGATCAAGCCTTGCGCGGCCTCAAGGTTGATGCGCCGGTAGAGTTCCTCGGGGTTGAAATCGGTCGGGTGGTGGCAGTCAATCTCGACTTCGACGAGGTCAAGCGCACCTTCCCGGTGAATGTCGGCATCGTCATCTATCCGCAGCGTCTGGGTCGCGCCCACGCGAAGATGCTCAAGGCTTACCATGGCGACGAAAATGACGAGGCCACCGGCGCGCGCCTGATCGGCACGTTCATCGAAAATGGCCTGCGCGCCCAGGCCCGCAATGGCAACCTGCTCACCGGTCAGTTGTATATTTCGCTGGATTTCTACCCCAAAGCGCCGAAAGTCGCGTTCGACCCCAAGGCACGGCCGGTCACCATTCCGACCGTCCCCGGCAGCCTTGAACAGTTGCAGGAAAAACTCGAGGCGATGGTCAACAAGATCAACGCGCTGCCGGTGGAGCGCATCGCCAGCAACCTCGACGGCAATCTGGTCGAGCTGCGCAAAGGCCTGAAGCAGTTCAACGCCAGGACTCTGCCGGGTGTACAGAGCACCCTCGCCGATGTCAGCAAGACGTTGCAGTCCGCCAATGCGACCCTCGCCGAGGATTCACCGCAACGCGAGCAACTCACCGAGACCCTCGACGAGCTCGGGCGCATGTCGCGCTCGTTGCGAGAGCTGTCGGATTACCTCGGTCGCCACCCTGAGTCGCTGATTCGCGGGCGTCCCGACAACGCCGCGCCGCTGGACCTCAAAGGACCGCCACGCAATTGAGCACAGGAGCTGCATCCATGGCTTTACCGTTGAAGATCACCGTGCTCGCTGCCTTCGTGCTGCTGACTGCGTGCCGTAGCGACCCGATCAGCTTTCACACACTGACTCCGGCGCAACCGGGTGCCAGCCGCAACGGCGCCGACATCGCCATCGAAAGCATCAGCGTGCCGCCACAGGTCGATCGCGCGCAGATCGTGATTCGCCAAGGCAACAGCGGCGTAGCGATTCTGGAAACCGATTGGTGGAGCGCCACCCTTGCTGATGAGTTGCGCGGCGCGCTGGTCGATCAATTGAGCAGCGGCGTCGGCCAGCAGCGTGCCTCCGTGCGTATCGACGTGCAGCGCTTCGATTCGATTCCCGGTCAGTACGCCTTGATCGACGTGAAATGGCGAGTGCGCCCATCAGGTGCGGCGGACGCGGCGCTGCTGAGCTGTCGCTCGGTCTTGCAGACACCTTCAGGGCCGAGCATCGACGAACTGGTGACTGCGCAACAGAACAACGTCAAACGCCTCGCTGCGCACATCGCGCAGGGTGCCAGCGGCTCGCGCTGCCCGCCGCAGACCTGACACCGTTTACAAATCGAAGCGATCCACCGCCCGCCGCCGCTCGTTGTCATCGCGCACATCGTAGTTGGCGGTCGTCTGGATATTGCTGTGATGCGCCAGTTTCTGCGCGATCGACAGGTCGTGCTCTTCGATCACCCGGGTGATGAATGAGCGACGGAAGTCATGGGGCATGATTTTCACCCCGACCTGCGTACCGCGCTGGCGGGCAATGTAGTAAATCGCGTGTTTGGTGATGCGCTCGCGGGTGATGTGGCTGCCCCGGCGAATACGGTTGAACAGAAACGCATCGTCGCTCTCGCCTTCCTTGAGCTGTGAGCGCCGCAGTTCCAGCCAGGCATCGAGCTTGGCAAAGGCCCAGGCCGGCGCGTACTTGATCAACTGTTTGTTGCCCTTGCCGGTCACCGTCAGGCTGCGTTCGTGAAAGTCGACCTGGCTCAGATCCAGATCCACCGATTCCGACTTGCGCATGCCGGTGCCGTACAGCAGCGCTATCACCGCCGCATCACGCAAGCCCTGCGGGCGAGGGTCGGCAGCGCAGACTTCCATCAGTTCATGAATCAGCGTGCGCTTGAGGTTGCGCCCCTGGGACAGCCGCGTGCCGGCTATGCCCTTGACCGAACGCATCTTCAACAGGTGATCCTGGCTGATCAGGCTCATGCGCCATGCTTCGTTCATCACCCCGCGTACGGCATTGACGTACAGCGACGAGGTGTTCGGTGCATAACCATCGGCACGCAAAGCGGCGACCAGCGCCACCACGTCTTCCGGTTGCAGGCCGTGCCAGGGGATCTCTTCGATATCGACGTCCTCGAAACCGAGGCGGTCAGCGGCATCTTGCAGCACATAGCGCATGGTCAACTGGCTGGAAGGTGCCAGTCGCGCCAGGTAAACGGCCAGCGGATTGCTGGTGGACGATGCAGGTTGGGTACTCGACAAATCACTCAAACGAAACGGCCTTGAAATAAAAAACGATTCAACAAAAACAATAAATGCATGAAATGAAACGCAAAAAAACGGCGTGACTCAATGACAGGGGTTGCCGCGAAAGGCCGACAACCTGCCGTTCGAGGCGGTAAAAGTCAATCGGGCATTCCCCGAACGGTCTGTTTGCTGCTTTATCACCGCAGTAGGCGAACTGAAACATCGCGCTCTTATGTTCAATGCAGGGACTGCGAACAGGAGTGCGGCATGAAGATCACGGTGTTTGGCAGTGGTTACGTCGGTCTGGTGCAAGCGGCGGTGCTGGCCGAGGTCGGTCACGACGTTGTGTGCATGGATGTCGACGCGCAGAAGATCGAGCAGTTACGCCAGGGTCACGTCAGTATTTTCGAGCCGGGACTGGCCAGCCTGGTGCGCGAGGGCCTGGACTCGCAGCGCCTGCAATTCACCACTGATGAGCGGCTTGCGGTGTTGCATGGGCGGGTGGCGTTCATTGCGGTGGGCACGCCGTCACGGGAGGACGGCTCGGCGGACCTGCGCTACGTGTTGTCGGTCGGCGACGCGATTGCCCGGCATCGCCAGCAGCCATTGATCGTGGTGGAAAAGTCCACGGTGCCGGTGGGCACGGGCGACGCTTTGCGCAGCCACATCGAAAAGGCCCTGATCAAGATTGGCCGCCTGCTGCAGTTCGATATTGTCTCCAACCCGGAATTTCTCAAGGAAGGTTCAGCGGTTGCTGATTGCCGGCGACCGGATCGCATCGTCATCGGTTGCGAAGGCGCTGAAGTGCGCGATGTGATGCGCGATCTGTACGCGCCGTTCAACCGCAACCATGACCGCATCCTGTTCATGGACCTGCGCAGCGCCGAGCTGACCAAATACGCCGCCAACTGCATGCTCGCGACCAAGATCAGCTTCATCAACCAGATCGCCGAACTCGCCGAGCACCTCGGCGCAGATATCGAATCAGTGCGCCAGGGCATCGGTGCCGATACGCGGATCGGCTATCACTTCATCTATCCGGGTTGCGGCTACGGCGGTTCGTGTTTTCCCAAAGACATGCGCGCCTTGATTCACAGTGCCGAGCAGGCACATTGCTCCAGTGATCTGCTGCAAGCGGTTGAGGCGATCAACCAGCGCCAGAAGCACAAGCTGTTTGAACGCATCAACGCGTTCTACCGTGGTGACTTGCGCGGCAGGACCTTTGCCCTATGGGGCTTGGCGTTCAAGCCCAACACCGACGACATACGCGACGCGCCGAGCCGGGTTCTGCTCGAAGACTTATGGGCTGCCGGTGCCAATGTTCGTGCGTTTGATCCGGAGGCCATGGTGGAAACCCAGAATCTTTATCCAAACGAATCAAAACTGATGCTGATGGGCACGCCGGAATCGGTACTGGCCGGCGCCGATGCGTTGATCATCTGTACCGAATGGCAACAGTTCAAGGCCCCGGATTTCGAGCTGATCAAACAGCGCCTCAATAGCCCGGTGATCTTTGACGGCCGCAACTTGTACGACGCCGAGCGTCTGGCGCGTAATGGTTTCCAGTATTTCCCGATGGGGCGCGGTGAATCGTGCAAGTTGCCGATCACCTTGCGGCAGTGGCCGGCGGCTTCGGATGTGGCTTGAACTGGCCCGCCGGTGGCCAGTGATGGCTCTGGACTGCACACAGACCGTGTGGGAGCTGGCTTGCCAGCGATGACGGAATACCAGCCGATTCAAATGTTGCCTGACACACCGCAATCGCTGGCAAGCCAGCTCCCACAGGGACAATGTGCATGGGGCGATGGAGCTTGACCGGTGGCGGCAGCCCAGAGAGGATGGCGTTCGCCCAGGCTTCCCGAATAAGGACATTCCCCTTCCGTGACCATGTATTCGCCGTTCATTCGCCGGTTGATGATCAGCTCGCTGACCGTGGTCATCAGCCGCGCCCTGGTCAGTCCGTTGCTGACGCTGTTCCTCAGCAACAAGCTTGGCCTCGATCCACAGGATGTCGGCTTGCTGCTCGGCATCGCCGTATTCAGCGCTACATTGCTGTCGCTGTACGGTGGCTACATCATCGACAAGTTGGACAAGCGCCAGTTGCTGATTGTGGCCATGCTCTCCAGCGGTATCGGCCTGATCCTGCTGACCTTCGCGCAGAACCTGTATCTGGTCACCCTGGTGCTGATCATCAGCGAAACCGCGTCGGCGCTGTTTCTCATCGGCTCCAAGGCGATCCTCAGTGAAAACCTGCCGGTGGGCCAGCGGGTCAAGGCGTTTTCCCTCAATTACACGCTGACCAATATCGGCTACGCCGTCGGCCCGATGATTGGCGTGGTGATTGCCGGGGTGCAGCCGTCCGCGCCGTTCATCGTTGCCGGTGCGATCGCCATTGGCAGTATTTTCCTGCTGCTCGGCGCGGCCAGGGATGCCAGTCCGATAACTTCCGGCAGTGCGCCGCAAAGTTTCCTCAACACGCTGATGATCCTGAAAAACGACCGCACCATGGTGCTGTTCACCCTCGGTTGCCTGCTCAGCACATTGGTGCACGGGCGCTTTACGCTGTACCTGTCGCAATACCTGCTGGTCACCCACACCCAGCAACAGACGCTCGACACCATGGCCGCCCTGCTCGCCTGCAACGCAATCACGGTGATCCTGCTGCAGTATCAGGTTGGTCGCTGGCTCAGTCGCGAACACCTGCGTCACTGGATCGCCGGCGGCACTGCGCTGTTCATCGTCGGGTTGATTGGCTTCAGTGTGGCGGACAGCCTGCTCGGCTGGTGCTTGGCGATGTTCATCTTCACCCTGGGCGAGATGATCATCTACCCCGCCGACTTCCTCTTCGTCGACACTCTCGCCCCGGAGACATTGCGCGGCAGTTACTACGGCGCGCAGAACCTGTCAGCGCTTGGCGGCGCAGCCAGCCCGGTAATGTGCGGGTTTCTATTGATGCACACGCCGGCGCCGAGCATGTTCTACGCCCTCAGCGGTTTGGCGGCGCTGGGCGGTTATCTGTGCTTCGTCAGCGCCTGGCGCACCGCTTCAATGCAAAAATAGTGCACTAAAACTGCATTTATATGAATTTGTCAGCATCGACTTTGAGCGGCAAACTACGCGCGTTCCTCCCCCAATGTTGGAACGCTTCTAGGGCTTTCCGGATATGCCGGACAAGTCCTTTTTTTTGCCCCGGATTTTGTAAAGGATCAGTTCTACATGCTTGCTCGCTGGTTGCCCGCTGCCATCAACACCCGCCCTACTGAATGGAGCCGTGCCGCGATCGGCATGGCCCTGGGCACGCTGTTCAGTGTGTGGCTGTGTGCGCAGGTGTTCGGCCATGACGTTGCCTTTCACCTGGTCGGCCCGCTCGGCGCTTCGGCGGTGCTGCTGTTCGCCGTGTCCTCGGGCGCCCTCGCCCAGCCTTGGTCGATTCTTGGCGGCTACCTGTGTGCTGGCGTGGTCGCCTTGCTGGTCGCCCATGTGCTTGGCCGTACGCTGGGCAGCGCCTGTCTTGCTGCCGGCATGGCGGTGATTCTCATGTGCTGGCTGCGTTGCCTGCACCCACCGGCCGGCGCCTTGGCGTTGACGCTGGTGCTGGCCGACCCGGCAACCATCGCCATGGACTGGAAAGCCATGGAGCCGGTCATGCTCGGCGCGCTGTGCATGCTCATTAGTGCGCTGGCCTATAACAACCTGACCCGCATCCGCTATCCGAAACGCGCTGCCGACCCGGCACCGCCAGTGGTCCCGGTCGACCGCCAGGCTATTACCGCCGAAGACCTGAAACTGGCGCTGGCCGACATGGAAGCCTTCATCGACGTCACCCCCGAAGACCTCGAACGTCTGATCCACGCCAGCGAATTGCACGCCAAGCGCCGCAGCATCAGCGAAACCTTTCGATAGCCACGCAATTTCGAGGCATGTAAAAACGCAGATTCCCCCTGCACATATCCCCGTTGTACACGACAAATTTGCACTGTTACGATCCGCTAACGCCCGCGCGCGGGCTTTTCGAATAAAGACAATAAAAAGCAGGGAGTTACAGATGACAGCTCAGGCTTCATCCCGGCGGACCCCGTCCATGGATGCCATGCAAAACGACGTGCTGGCCGAGGTGCGCAACCATATCGGCCACCTGACCCTCAACCGCCCTGCGGGCCTCAATGCAATCACCCTCGACATGGTGCGTCTGCTGCAACAGCAGCTTGATGCCTGGGCGTCTGACGCCGATGTGCACGCCGTGGTATTGCGCGGTGCCGGCGAAAAGGCTTTCTGCGCCGGCGGCGATATTCGTTCGCTGTACGACAGCTACAAGAGCGGCGACACGCTGCACGAAGATTTCTTCGTCGAGGAATACGCCCTCGACCTGACGATTCATCACTACCGCAAACCGGTGCTGGCCCTGATGGACGGATTCGTTCTTGGCGGCGGCATGGGCCTGGTGCAAGGCGCCGATCTGCGTGTGGTCACCGAAAAGAGCCGTCTGGCGATGCCGGAAGTGGCCATCGGTTATTTCCCCGACGTCGGCGGCAGTTATTTCCTGCCACGCATTCCCGGTGAACTGGGGATTTATCTGGGCGTCAGCGGCGTGCAGATTCGCGCCGCCGATGCGCTGTACTGCGGCCTCGCCGACTGGTATCTGGACAGCAGCAAACAGGCCCTGCTCGACGAAAAACTCGATCAGATGGAGTGGCAGGACACGCCGCTGAAGTCGCTGCAGAACCTGCTGGCCAAGCACGCCGTGCAAACTCTGCCGGACGCACCACTCGAGGCGCTGCGCCCGGCCATCGACCACTTTTTCGCCCTGCCTGACGTGCCAAGCATGATCGAGCAATTGCGCGCCGTCACTGTCGCCGACAGCCACGAATGGGCAGTCAGCACGGCGGATCTGCTGGAAACCCGCTCGCCGCTGGCCATGGCCGTGACCCTGGAAATGCTCCGTCGCGGCAGACATTTGAGTCTGGAGAACTGCTTTGCTCTGGAGCTGCATCTGGACCGCCAGTGGTTTGCCCGTGGCGACCTGATCGAAGGCGTGCGCGCCCTGTTGATCGACAAGGACAAGTCACCGCGCTGGAACCCGCCTACCGTTGCCGAGCTGGACGCTGCGCAGGTGGCGAGTTTCTTCCATGGTTTTGATGAGAGCGGGAGCTGAGTCATGCACGATCTCGAACTGACTGAAGAACAAGTGATGATCCGCGACATGGCCCGGGATTTTGCCCGTGGCGAAATCGCGCCCCACGCCCAGGCTTGGGAAAAGGCCGGCTGGATCGACGACGCCTTGGTGGCGAAGATGGGCGAGTTGGGCTTGCTCGGCATGGTCGTGCCTGAGGAATGGGGTGGCACCTACGTCGATTACGTCGCCTACGCGCTGGCCGTCGAGGAAATCTCTGCCGGTGACGGCGCGACCGGCGCGTTCATGAGCATCCACAACTCGGTCGGCTGCGGCCCGGTGCTCAACTACGGCAGCGACGAACAGAAACAAACCTGGCTGGCCGATCTGGCCAGTGGGCAGACCATCGGTTGCTTCTGCCTGACCGAGCCCCAGGCCGGTTCCGAAGCGCACAACCTGCGCACCCGCGCCGAACTGCGCGACGGCCAATGGGTGATCAACGGTGCCAAGCAATTCGTCAGCAATGGCAAACGGGCGAAACTGGCGATCGTCTTCGCCGTGACCGACCCGGAGCTGGGCAAGAAAGGCCTGTCGGCGTTTCTGGTGCCGACCGACACGCCGGGTTTCCTCGTCGATCGCACCGAACACAAAATGGGCATCCGCGCCTCCGATACCTGCGCGGTGACATTGAACAACTGCAGCATCCCCGAGGCCAACCTGCTCGGCGAGCGTGGCAAAGGCCTGGCGATTGCCCTGTCCAACCTTGAAGGCGGACGCATTGGTATCGCGGCGCAAGCGTTGGGCATCGCCCGGGCAGCGTTTGAAGCGGCGCTGGCCTACTCGAAAGACCGGGTGCAATTCGACAAGCCGATCATCGAGCACCAGAGCATTGCCAATCTGCTGGCTGACATGCACATGCAAATCAACGCCGCGCGGTTGCTGATCCTCCATGCAGCACGGTTGAGAACGGCGGGCAAACCATGCTTGTCCGAGGCTTCGCAGGCCAAGCTGTTCGCTTCGGAAATGGCCGAGAAGGTCTGTTCGTCGGCGATCCAGATTCATGGCGGCTATGGCTATCTGGAAGATTACCCGGTCGAGAAGTACTACCGCGACGCGCGGATTACCCAGATCTATGAAGGGTCGAGCGAGATACAGCGGATGGTGATTGCGCGGGATTTGAAGAACTATCAGTTGTAAAAGCTTCGCGAGCAGGCTCGCTCCCACATGGGACGGTGGACATCCCTAGTGGGAGCGAGCCTGCTCGCGAAAGCGTCAGCTTAGGCACCGCATCTATTTGCCTTGGAATGCAGCCTCACGCTTGGCAATAAACGCCGCCATCCCTTCCTTCTGATCCTGCGTCGCAAACGCGGCATGGAACACCCGCCGCTCGAAACGCACACCCTCGGTCAGGTTGACCTCGAACGCGCGGTTGACGCTCTCCTTGATCATCATCGCAATCGGCAGTGACTTGCCGGCGATCACCGCTGCGACTTTCAGCGCCTCATCAAGCAGCTCATCGCTCGGCACGATTCGGGCGACGATGCCGCAGCGCTCGGCTTCTACCGCGTCGATCATGCGTCCGCTCAGGCACATTTCCATGGCTTTGGCTTTGCCCACGGCGCGGGTCAGGCGCTGGGTGCCGCCCATGCCCGGCAGCACGCCGAGGTTGATTTCCGGCTGGCCGAATCTGGCGTTGTCGCCAGCCAGAATGAAGTCGCACATCAGCGCCAGTTCACAGCCGCCGCCGAGGGCAAAACCATTGACCGCGGCGATGATCGGCTTGCGCCGGTTGGCCACGCGATCGCTGTCGCTGAACAGATCGTCCATGTAGATCTGCGGATAGGTCAGCTCAGCCATTTCCTTGATGTCGGCGCCAGCGGCGAAAGCTTTTTTCGAACCGGTGAGGACGATGCAGCCAATGTGCGCATCGGCTTCCAGCGTATCGAGCGCGTGGTTCACTTCGCTGACCAGTTGCGCGTTCAACGCGTTCAGTGCCTGCGGCCGATTGAGGGTGATCAGGCCGACGCGGTCGCGGGTTTCCAGCAGAATCGTTTCGTAAGTCATGAATAAAATTCCTTGTCAGAGATTGCGCGAAATGACCATGCGCTGAATGTCGCTGGTGCCTTCGTAGATCTGGCAGACGCGCACGTCGCGGTAGATGCGTTCCAGCGTGAAGTCGTTGAGGTAACCGTAACCGCCGAGGGTTTGCAAGGCCATGGAACAGACCTTCTCGGCCATTTCCGAAGCGAACAGCTTGGCCATCGACGCCTCAACCAGCGCCGGTTGGCCGCTGTCGCGCAAGGCTGCGGCGTAATGCACCATTTGCCGGGCAACGGCAATTTGCGTGGCCATGTCCGCCAGGCGGAACGCCACGGCCTGATGCTCGATGATCGGCTTGCCGAAGGTGTCACGCTCACGGGCATAGTCGCGGGCAGCTTCGAACGCAGCGCGGGCCATGCCGACAGCTTGCGAGGCGATACCGACGCGGCCGCCTTCGAGGTTGGCCAAGGCGATCTTGTAGCCTTCGCCCTCCTCGCCAAGGCGGTTGGCGACCGGCACTTTCACATCTTCAAAAAGAATCTGGCAGGTGTCGGACGCGTGCTGGCCGAGTTTGTCTTCGACCCGCGCGACTTTGTAGCCTGGGGAGTCGGTCGGCACGATAAACGCGCTGATCCCGCGTTTGCCGGCGCTCGGGTCGGTCACGGCGAACACGATCACGATGCCGGCGTTCTGCCCGGAGGTGATGAACTGTTTGCAGCCGTTGAGCACGTAGTGATCGCCGTCCAGCCGCGCGCGGGTTTTCAGGCTGCTGGCATCGGAACCGGCCTGCGGTTCGGTCAGCGCGAAGGCGCCGAGCATGGCGCCGCTGGCCAATGGTTTGAGGAAGCGCTCGCGCTGGTCGTCATTGCCGAACTTGAGAATCGGCACGCAGCCGACCGAGTTGTGCACGCTCATGATCGTCGAGCACGCACCGTCGCCGGCGGCGATTTCTTCCAGGGCCATGGCGTAGGCCAGGTAGCCAGTTTCACAGCCGCCCCACTGCTCCGGCACGAGCATGCCGAAAAAGCCCAGCTCGGCCATCTCGGCGATGGCTTCCTTGGGGAAACGGTGTTCGCGATCCCACTCAGCGGCGAACGGCTTGAGCCGTTCCTCGGCAAACTGCCGGGCCATGTCGCGGATCTGGGTCTGGTCTTCGTTGGGGATCATGGTGATTCCTTAATTCTTCCAAACAACCACATAACCTGTGGGAGCTGGCTTGCCAGCGATGAGGCCGTCACATCCAACATTGATGGTGACTGATCCATTGCCATCGCGGGCAAGCCCGCTCCCACAAGGTCAACTGTCAACCTCAATAGACGCATTCCACAGCCATGGCCGTAGCTTCGCCGCCGCCAATGCAGATCGCTGCAATGCCGCGCTTGAGCTGTTTCTGCCGCAGCGCCGCGAGCAACGTCACCAGGATCCGCGCCCCCGATGCGCCGATCGGATGGCCCAGCGCGCAGGCGCCGCCGTGCACGTTGAGCTTGTCGTGGGGAATCTCCAGGTGCGTCATCGCCGCCATGCCGACCACGGCGAACGCTTCGTTCACTTCAAACAGATCCACCTGATCCAGCGTCCAACCGGTCTTCTTCACCAGTTTCTTTATCGCTCCAATCGGTGCGGTGGGAAACAGGCCAGGGGTATCAGCGAACGCAGCGTGGCCATGAATCACCGCCAGTGGCTTGAGGCCCAGTTGCTGCGCGTGGGACTGGCGCATCAGCACCAACGCCGCCGCGCCGTCGGAAATCGAGCTGGAGTTGGCCGCGGTGACCGTGCCACCGTCGCGGAACGCCGGTTTCAGCGAGGCAACCTTGTCGAGTTTGGCTTTTGGCGGCTGCTCATCGTTGCTGATCACTACCTGCTCTTTGCCGACGGTCACCGTCAGCGGGACGATTTCGTCCTTGAAGCTGCCGTCCTTGATCGCCTGTTGCGCGCGGGTGGTCGAGGTAATGGCGAAAGCGTCCTGCGCCTCGCGGCTGAAGCCGTTGGTCTCGGCGCAATCCTCAGCGAAGGTGCCCATCAGGCGGCCCTTGTCATAGGCGTCTTCGAGGCCGTCGAGGAACATCGAATCGAGCACGCGGCCATGGCCCATGCGATAGCCGGCGCGGGCGCGGTCGAGCAGGTACGGCGAGTTGGACATGCTTTCCATGCCGCCAGCGATCACCACGTCGGCACTGCCGGCAAGCAGCATGTCGTGGGCCATGATGGTGGTCTGCATGCCCGAGCCGCACATCTTGTTGACCGTGGTGCAGCGCGTCGATTTATCCAGCCCGGCACCCAGCGCAGCCTGACGTGCCGGCGCCTGGCCGAGGCCGGCGGGCAGTACGCAACCAAACAGCACTTCATCAACCGCATCACTGGCGACACCGGCGCGTTCGACCGCAGCCTGGATTGCCGCCGCGCCGAGTTGCGGTGCGGTAAGGCTTTTCAACTCGCCCTGAAAACCGCCCATCGGTGTGCGGACAGCGCTGACGATAACAATCGGATCGTTGGACATAGTCATGACTAATCCTCCTTACTTGGCGGCCATGCGCAAGGCGCCGTCGAGACGGATCACCTCGCCATTGAGCATGCTGTTTTCGATGATGTGGCGCACCAGCGCGGCATATTCGGCAGGCTTGCCCAGACGCGGCGGGAATGGCACACCCGAGGCCAGCGAATCGCGCACTTCCGGGGTCATGCCGGCCATCATCGGCGTTTCGAAAATGCCCGGTGCGATGGTCATCACGCGGATGCCGAAGCGCGCCAGTTCGCGGGCGGCCGGCAGGGTCAGGCTGGCGATTGCGCCTTTCGAAGCCGAGTACGCGGCCTGGCCAATCTGACCATCAAACGCTGCTACCGAGGCGGTGTTGATGATCACGCCACGCTCGCCGTCAGCATTGGCTTCGCTCTCGGCGATCGCCGCAGCGGCCAGGCGCAGCATGTTGAAACTGCCGATCAGGTTGACGTTGATCACTTGCGCGAAACTGCTCAGGGCGTGCGGGCCGTTCTTGCCGAGGATTTTTTCGCCACGGACGATGCCGGCGCAATTGACCAGGCCATTGACGCTGCCAAACGCGGCAACGGTCGCCTGCACAGCGGCTTCGGCGGCGGCTTCATTGCTGATGTCGGCAACTACACTTTGCGCACCCAGGCGCTGAGCCTGAGCGGCGACGGCTTCGGCGTTCATGTCGACCAGCATGACTTTGGCGCCCGCACTGACCAGCAATTCAGCGCTGGCGGCACCGAGGCCTGACGCGCCGCCGGTGACGATAAAAACCTTGTTCTCGATCTGCATGACGGTGTTTCCTTGGATTCAAGCTGAAACGTTGTGCGCCGCGGCCTCTTGAGCCTTGGCGATTTCCTGGTTGCGCAAGATAAAGCGCTGCAATTTGCCACTCGGGGTTTTGGGCAATTCGCTGACAAATTCGATTTCACGCGGGTACGAATGCGCGGCCAGACGCTTGCGTACGTGTTGGCGCAGTTCTTCGGCCAGCTCCGGCGCGGCGCGGTACTGCGCGCTCAGCACGACAAAGGCTTTGACCAGTTCGGTGCGCTCGGGGTCGGGCTTGCCGACGACCGCCGCTTCGATCACGGCCGGGTGTTCGATCAGGGCACTTTCCACGTCGAACGGGCCGACGCGGTAGCCCGAAGTAGTGATCACATCATCACTGCGGCCGACGAAGCTGATGCTGCCGTCCGGGTTCCACTCCACGGTGTCGCCGCTTAGATAGTAGTTGCCGACGAAGGCCTTGGTCGGCGCGCCTTCGTAGCCACCGAACCAGCACATCGGCGACTGCGGGCGGTCGATGGCGAGAATGCCGGGTTGACCGACGCCGAGTTCGTTGTACTGCTCATCGAGCACGACGATGCGATGGCCCGGCGAAGCAAAACCAGCGGCGCCGATATGCACGGGGTGCTCAAGGCCGTGGTGGTTGCACAGCACCATGCCCAGTTCGGTCTGGCCGTAATGGTCGTGGATGACCACGTCGAGGTTGTCGGCGAACCAGCGGATCACTTCCGGGTTCAGCGGTTCACCGGCGCTGCTGACGATGCGCAGTTTGCCCTTGATCGATCTGGCAAACTCCTCGCCACCGGCAATCAGCAAACGATAGGCAGTGGGCGAGCCGGTGAGATTGGTAATGCCGTATTTGTTGATCACCCGACAGGTGCTTTCGAGGGTGAACGGGCCATCGTAGAAGGTAATCGGGTGGCCCAGCGCCAACGGCCCGGTGACGCCGAAATAAATGCCGTAGGCCCAGCCCGGATCGGCGACATTCCAGAACGCGTCTTCAGGGCGCAGGTCCACCGCATCACGGGTGTAGCTCTGGAAGGCGACGATGGCTTTGAGCGGCACTGACAGCGCTTTCGCAGGGCCCGTGGTGCCCGAGGTGAACATCAGCAGAAACGGGTCTTCGCCGGTCAGTAACACCGGTTCGCAAACATTGGAATAGTTGGCCAGCTCAGCCCAGAAACTGAAATCACCGCGAACGATGCCCTGCCCTTTGGCACCGCACACGGTGACGATGGTCGGGCATGCGCTGACTTCACTGAGCTTGGGGCGATTGACCGCATCGGTCACCACGACTTTCGCCCCGGAACTGTTCAGGCGATGTTCAAGAGCTTTCGGCCCGAATGCGGTGAATAGCGGCTGATACACCGCGCCGATGCGCCAGGTGGCGAGCACAGTGATGAGTAATTCGACGTTGCGCGGCAGCAGGCCGGCGACTTTATCGCCCTTCTGCACGCCCTGGGCGAGGAGGAAATTGGCGAAACGCGCGGCTTTGTCTTGCAGATCAGTGAAGGTGTAAGTCGCACTTGAGCCGTCGCGACCTTCCCAGAACAACGCAATGCGCCCGGGCAAGGCATGGCGGTCGCAACATTCCACGCAGGCGTTGAGCGCAGCGAGCGTGCCGCTGAGCGATGCATCGACGGTGTGCTGATAGTTGAACTGTTCGGTGGCAGACAAGTAATCGCGCATTGCCAGAATCCCTCGGTGTTTTTATTAGGCTGGGAACCGTAAACAACACAGGGATAGTCGCGCCGCGCAGGGCTTGGGGCAATGGTCAAAGTTATCAAAGTGGCTGACTGGTTTGGCCAAGCCTTTTAAGGGGAATCGTCACGCGGCCCTGGGTGGGAGCGAACCTGCTCGCGAAGGCGTCGGGTCAGACCACCTCATTGAGGATCAGTGTGCGGTAATGCCCCGGGTTCGACCCGGACCACTTGCGAAACGCCTTGTAGAACGAACTGGCATCAGCAAAACCCAGGCGTGCAGCAATCTCGACGAAACTGATCGAAGGCTCTGCCAGCCAAGTGATTGCCAGCTCCTTGCGCACGCTGTCCTTGAGGCCCTGATAGGTCTGCCCTTCCTCGGCCAGACGGCGGCGTAATGTCGACGCGGACATGCACAGTTGCTGAGCCAGCGCCTCGGTTTCCGGCCATTGCTCGGCGGGGAGCTGCCGCAGATCCTGCTTGATCCGGCTGGCGAGGCTGTCGGGGTCGCGGTATTTGACCAGAATGTTCGCCGGCGCCTGGGCCAGAAAGCGTTTCAGCTCTTCGGCGCTGCGCTTGATCGGCAGATCGAGGCAATCAGCGGAAAAGATCATTCGTGTGCGCGGACGTTCGAAGCGCAGGTTTTCCGAAAACATCACCCGATAGTCGTCAGTGAAATCCGGTTCGGCGCAGCGCAGTTCAATCGCCAGAATCGGAATCCGCCGCCCGGCCAGCCAGCACGCGACGCCGTGCACGATCATCCAGTAAGTAAAATACGTGAAGGCGCGGCGCGGTTCGGCGTCGTCTTCGAGCAGGACGATTTCCGCAAGGCTCTGCTGATGCGCCAGTTGCGCCGGCAGTTTTTCCAGCATCAGCGACAGGAACGTCAGACCGGTATCCAGCGCCGCCGCCAGCGTCGGTTGCGCCATGGCGCTGCGACACAAAAATGCCAGGCTGCCGGACTTGAGCGGGCGCGGGTCCATGCCGAAGAACTCGTCATCACAGCGTCGTGCCAGCAGGCGCCAGAGTTTGGCGTATTGCGAGGCCGGCACCCTGCCCTCATCGGCCGCTAACAAAGCCGGATCGATGCCGACCTTGGTCAACGCCTCATCCGTCGCCGCGCCCGGGGCACAACTCTGCAGCAGCGCTTCGCGCACCAGTTGAATGGCAATGGTGTCTTTTTCCGCCATGGAGCGAGGTGAACCTTGTTGTTTTTTGGATGGTGGGCATCTTAACCCAGCTGCTGAAGTCACCGCAGGACCAATGTGGGAGCGAGCCTGCTCGCGAACGCGGTGTGTCAGATAAAGAAATGTCACAGGCATACCTCATTCGCGAGCAGGCTCGCTCCCACAGCAATCACAGTTGTTCAGCTAAGGTTCAGCTAAATGTCAATGAATGCCATTTGGCAATGAGTGTCATTATGTTACAACTTAGCCTCCTATCTAAATCGCTGTGGCTCGCCAATGCTCGTTCCCTTTTTGATCATGTTGCGCGAAGGCATCGAGGCCGCGCTTATCGTCGGCATCATTGCCAGTTATTTGCAGCAGACCGGCCGTGGCCAATGGATGCCGGCCGTATGGATCGGCGTCTTCCTCGCCGCCGCCCTTGCCCTGCTGGTCGGCGGTGGCCTGGAGTTGGTGAGCGCTGAATTCCCGCAAAAGCAGCAGGAGTTGTTCGAAGGCGTGGTCGGTCTGGTCGCCGTGGGCATTCTCAGTTCGATGGTGTTCTGGATGCGCAAGGTCGCGCGGTCGATCAAGCACTCGCTGCAAGCCTCGCTGGATCAAGCGCTGACGCAATCCAGGCATCAGGTGATTGCCTTGATCGCCATGGTTTTCTTCGCCGTCGCTCGCGAGGGCCTGGAAACGGTGTTCTTCCTGCTCGCCGTGTTCCAGCAAAGCGAAGGCCCGGGCGCGCCGATTGGCGCCCTGCTCGGCCTGATCCTGGCGGTGATCGTCGGTTTCCTGATCTACAGCGGCAGCATGCGCCTCAATCTTTCGGCGTTCTTCAAGTGGACCGGATTGTTCATCCTCGTGGTCGCCGCCGGGATTCTCGCCAACTCGGTGCAGGCGCTGCATGAAGCCGGGCTGTGGAATCACCTGCAAACGGTGCTTTTCGACTTCAGCGCGACGCTGCCGATGGACGGCCCGCTGGGCTCGGTGCTGGCCGGCATGTTCGGTTATCAGGATGCGCCGACCGTCAGCACCTTGGGCGCGTACCTGATTTATCTGCTGCTGGCACTGGTGATGTTCTTCATGCCCGCGCCTCGCCAGGCGACGCCAACCACTTCCGTTTCCAGCCAATAAGGCCCTTCATGTCTACTACCCAAACCCCTCCGGCCCTGCGTTGGGCGCTGGCCGGCTCGGTGCTGCTGATGATCGCCGCCGGCGGGCTGTTCTGGTACGCCTCGAACATGGCCGCCGCCAAGCGTCAGCACAACCACGACGAAATCGTCGTCAACATCCATCCACACAGTTGCGAGCCGAACGCACTGACGGTGCCGGCCGGCCGCGCCAGTTTCCGCATCGTCAACCGCTCCGAGCGTGCGGTCGAGTGGGAAATTCTCGACGGCGTGCTGGTGGTCGAAGAGCGGGAAAACATCGCGCCGGGCCTGAGCCAGGTGATCAACGCCAACCTGCAACCGGGCGACTATGCGATCACTTGCGGCTTGCTCAGCAACCCGCGCGGCACTTTGCACGTCACACCGACGGCCGCTTCCGATGCCGCCGCCAAGGCCAAGCCGTCGATGGTGGCTTTCGTCGGGCCGCTGTCGGAATTTCGCGTGTATCTGGCCGTTCAGGGCAGCGCGTTGATCAAAGCGGCGACGGCGCTGAATCAGGCGATCGCCAGTGGCGATCTGGCACAGGCGCAAGCGTTGTACCTGCCGGCGCGTGCTGCCTATCAGCGTCTGGCGCCGGCGGCGCAGCGCCTGGCCGAGCTGGACAATCAGATCAATGCCCGCGCCGATTATTTCGAAAAGCGCGAGCAGGATCCGGCGTTCGTCGGTTTCCATCGCCTCGAATACGCGCTGTTCCAGCAGCGCAATCTCGACGATGTCACGCCGATTGCCCAGCGCTTGCTCGCAGATGTCACCACCCTCAAGCAACAGTTGCTCGCGCAGTCACTGCCGCCGGAGCAACTGGTGGGCATCGTCGTGCGCAACCTCAACAGCCTCGCCGAGGTGCGCGCCGGCAGCGGCGAGGAAGAACGCTACAGCCACAGCGATCTCAACGGTTTCGCCGCCAACGCGCAGACCGCGCGCAAGGTCGTCGACCTGTTGCGCCCGATGCTGAGCAAATCCTCCGCTGACGTGTTGGCGAATGTCGACCGGGCCATGAGTGACTTCGACAACCAGCTCAACGCGTTCAAATCCGCCGATGGCTACGTCAGTTACGACGCCGTGACCGCCGCGCAACGCCAGCAGATCGCCGCCAAAGCCAAGGCTCTGGCCACGGCAATGGATGGCATCGACCCCGCCCTCGGCCTTTCCGGCCTGTAAGCAGAAGACCACGACAGATGAACGATTCAGAACCTCTCAACCTGCAACGGCGCCGCGTGCTGATGGGCATGGGCGCCGCCGGCGTCGCCCTTGCCGGATCGGCGCTGAGTTGCCCGGCCATGGCCGCGCTGCCTGCGCAAGTTACCGAAGCGCCGAGCAGCGACAAGACCGAAGACCGCCACGATTTCCACGGTCTGCACCAGACCGGCATCGTCACCCCGCGCCCGGCCTCCGGGATGCTGGTGGCGTTCGATGTGCTGGCCAGCGATCGCGAAGACCTTGAGCGGCTGTTCCGCACCCTCAACGAACGCATCGCGTTTTTGATGAAGGGCGGCCCGGTCGCGCAGATCGACCCGAAACTGCCGCCGCTGGACTCTGGCATCCTCGGCCCGGTGGTCACCCCGGACAACCTGACCATCACCGTTTCCGTCGGCGATTCGCTGTTCGACGAGCGCTTCGGTCTGGCGGCGGCAAAGCCCAAGCGTCTGCAACGCATGGTTGGCTTCCCCAACGATGCCTTGGACGCCGATTGCTGCCATGGCGACCTGAGCCTGCAGTTCTGCGCCAACACCGCCGACACGAACATTCACGCCCTGCGCGACATCGTCAAAAACCTGCCTGATCTGTTGCTGGTGCGCTGGAAACAGGAAGGCAGCGTCCCGCCGCAAGCACCGGCCAAACCCGGTGTGCCGGCGCAGTCGGCGCGCAACTTTCTCGGTTTTCGCGACGGTTCGGCCAACCCCGATTCCAACGACGCCAAGGCCATGGAGCGGATTGTCTGGGTACAGCCGGACAGTGACGAACCGGCTTGGGCTGCCCACGGCAGTTATCAAGCGGTGCGCATCATCCGCAACTTCGTCGAGCGCTGGGATCGCACGCCCTTGCAGGAGCAGGAAAGCATTCTCGGCCGGGTCAAGAGCAGCGGCGCGCCCATCGGCGGCCACAAGGAAAGCGAAGTGCCGGATTACAGCAAAGACCCGGCCGGCAAGCTGACCAAACTCGACGCGCACATCCGATTGGCCAACCCGCGCACCGCCGCGACCCAGGCCAATCTGATCCTGCGCCGGCCGTTCAACTACTCCAACGGCGTCAACAAGAACGGCCAGCTCGACATGGGCCTGCTGTTCATCTGCTATCAGGCCGATCTGGAAAAAGGCTTTATCACCGTGCAAACCCGCCTCAACGGCGAACCGCTTGAGGAATACCTCAAACCGGTCGGCGGTGGTTATTTCTTCACCCTGCCCGGCGCTACCGGCGATGACGATTTCATCGGTCGCTCGTTACTGGCTGCCACCTCCCAAAACAAAACCGCATGACACCCAACCGACACTGGAGCCGCCCCATGAAAAAGACGCCACTCGCGTTATTGCTGACCCTTGGTTTGCTCAACACCCCGCTGTCGGCGTTCGCCGCGACTGCGCCGCTGGATCTGGTGGGGCCGGTGTCGGACTACAAGATTTACGTCACCGAAAAGCTCGATGAACTGGCCAGCCACACCCAGCAGTTCACCGACGCGGTGAAGAAAGGCGATCTCGCCACCGCGCAGAAGCTCTACGCGCCGACGCGGGTGTATTACGAGTCGATCGAGCCGATCGCCGAGCTGTTCAGCGATCTCGATGCGTCCATCGACTCGCGCGTCGATGACCACGAAAAAGGCGTACAGGCTGAAGACTTCACCGGCTTCCATCGCATCGAATATTCGTTGTTCGCGGAAAAAACCACCAAGGGTCTGGATGCATTGGCCGACGGTTTGAACAAAGACGTGCAGGACCTGCAAACCCGTGTGGCCGGTCTGACCTTCCCGCCGGAGAAAGTCGTCGGTGGCGCTGCTGCGCTGTTGGAAGAAGTCGCGGCGACGAAGATTTCCGGCGAGGAGGACCGCTACAGCCACACCGACCTGTACGACTTCCAAGGCAATATCGACGGCGCCAAGAAAATCGTCGACCTGTTCCGCCCGCAGATCGAACAGCAGGACAAGGCGTTTGTTGCCAAGGTCGACAAGAACTTCGCCACGGTCGACAAGATCCTCGCCAAGTACAAAACGGCAGATGGCGGCTTTGAGACCTACGACAAAGTGAAGGACAACGACCGCAAAGCGCTGGTCGGGCCGGTGAATACGCTGGCAGAGGATTTGTCGATGATGCGCGGGAAGTTGGGTCTGAACTGATTTTTTAGCCTCTGGTCTGGCCCCTTCGCGAGCAGGCTCGCTCCCACAGTTGGAATGCAATCCCTGTGGGAGCGAGCCTGCTCGCGAAAGCAATTCCGGACGCGCTAGAGAATCCTGTACAGCAACCGCTCAATCCTTACCCGACTCACCCGTTTGAGAAACTTCGCCACCCCTGCCGGGTAATCCGGCAGCGTTTCAAGCGTCTGGAAGTTATCGATCCGCGTGGTATGGCGGAAGATGTTTTCCAGCTCTTTCGCCCGTGGCTCCAGCCACTCGCCTTTCGGGTCTTCGATCAGCAGCGCGTTTTCCAGGTCGAGGCGAAATGCGCGCGGGTTGAGGTTGTTGCCGGTCAGCAAGGTGTAACGCTGATCGATCCACATGCCCTTGAGGTGATAGGTGTTGTCGCCGTCACGCCACAAGTGCAGGTTCAACTGGCCGCTGTCGATACTGTGCTGATGGCGTTTGGCGAAGCGGCGCAGGCTGATTTCGTATAGATACGGCAGCGCAGCGATCACCTTGAACGGCTCGCTCGGCGGAATGTAGAAATCGTTGGCGGTCTTGTCGCCGACCACGATATCGATCTTCACGCCACGGGCCAGCGCTCGATTGATCTCACGGATCACGCCCAGGGGCAGGTTGAAGTACGGAGTGCAGATGGTCAGCTGCTTTTGCGCGCTGGCGATCAGCTCGAGAATCGCCCGGTTCAGCGGGTTGTTCTTGCCGACGCCGAGCAGTGGCGTGACCGACAACCCTTCTCGGCTGGTGCTGCCGGCGCCGGTGTCATAGGTCGCGTACTTGAGACGGCTGCGCAGGTCGCCGATGTCGTTGCGCAGGCTGCGCGTGCTCGGCAGGTTCGGCAGGTCAAGGCGATGCACGGCTTTCGATTCGATCAGGCCATGCTTGACCAGGTGATGCATCGAATCCGCCAGCTGGCGACTGTGCAGCACGTGGTAACGGTCGAAACGGTACTTGTCGAGTTTGTGCAGATAGACGTTGTTGAGGCTGGCGCCGCTGTAGACCACCTTGTCGTCAATCACGAAGCCTTTGAGGTGCAGCACGCCGAACAGCTCGCGGGTCTGCACCGGCACGCCGTAGATCGGCACTTCGCTCTGGTGCGTGCGGGTCATGTCCTGATACCAGGCGGCGTTGCCCGGCTGCTTACCGGCGCCAATCAAACCGCGCTGGGCGCGCAACCAGTCGACCACCACGGCGATTTCCAGCTCGGGACGCTTGAGCTTGGCCGCGTGCAGGGCATCGAGGATTTCCTGACCGGCTTCGTCCTGCTGCAAATACAGCGCGACGATGTAGATCCGCTGGGTCGCTGCGGCGATTTGCTCGAGCAGGCAGCGTCGGAATTCGGCAGCACTGGACAGAATGCTCACCGCCTCGGCGGTCAGCGCGAAGCTGCGCAGTTTAGGCAGCAGAGAACGTTTGAAAAGCAACGGCATAAGGCTCGCAAGGTTCGATTCCGAAGAGTTTGAGAGCTTACACCATCGTCTGCGCCGGGTCTTGTCAGTGTCAGTAACGGCCCCTTCGCGAGCAGGCTCGCTCCCACCGTTGAAATGCATTCCCCTGTGGGAGCGAGCGTGCTCGCGAAAGCGTTTTCACACACGCCGAAGAAAATCGCTTGACCAAGGAGAACACTCGTTCTACTGTTCGCCGCATGAACGAATCAATCAGCAATGACACACGCGACATCATTCTGGATGTCACCGAAAAGTTGATCTACAAAAGTGGCATCGCTGCCACCAGCATGGATCTTCTGGTGAAGACCGCCGGCGTCTCCAGAAAAAGCATCTACCGTTACTTTGCCGACAAGGACGCACTGGTTGTCGCGGCCCTTCAGCGACGCGATGTTCGCTGGATGCACTGGTTCACAAGTGCTGTCGACCAGGCCGAAACCCCGGCCGAGCGCCTGCTCAACCTGTTTACCGTGCTCAAGGGCTGGTTCGACTCGGAAGGCTTTCGCGGCTGCGCCTTTATCAACACCAGCGGCGAAACCGGTGATCCACAGGATCCAGTGCGGCTGGTGGCCAAAGAACACAAACAGAAGCTGCTCGACTACGTGTGCGAGCTATGTACCGAATATGGCGCCGAGGATCCGCAACTGCTGGCCAGACAGTTGCTGATCCTGATTGAAGGCGCCATTACCGTAGCGCTTGTGATGGGTGATCACAGTGCCGCCGATAATGCGCAATGCATGGCGCGAAAGTTATTGGGCCTGTAACTCTCAATAAGCCGGACTTGTTGTTCATACATTAAATGAATCAGGAGATTGAACATGTCGACTGCAGCCCAGGTACGTCCGCCATTGCCGCCGTTCAACCACGCGTCAGCGATCGAGAAGGTGCGCCTCGCCGAGGATGGCTGGAACAGCCGCGATCCGGAAAAGGTGTCGCTCGCTTACACCCTCGATACCAAGTGGCGCAATCGCGCCGAGTTCGCCAACAACCGCGAAGAGGCCAAGGCGTTTCTGACGCGCAAATGGGCGAAGGAACTGGATTATCGCTTGATCAAAGAACTCTGGGCCTACTCCGATACGCGTATCGCGGTGCGTTATGCCTATGAATGGCACGACGATTCGGGCAACTGGTTCCGCTCGTACGGTAACGAGAACTGGGAGTTCGACGACAACGGCCTGATGTTCCAACGCTATGCCTGTATCAATGACATGCCGATCAAGGAAAGCGAGCGCAAATTCCACTGGCCGCTGGGCCGCCGGCCGGATGATCATCCGGGGCTGAGTGAACTCGGTCTCTAAGCCGAACATGGTCCCATGTAGGAGTGAGCCTGCTCGCGATAGCGTGTCTGTGACATCTTCACGTCTGACGAGCCGCCATCGCGAGCAGGCTCACTCCTACAATGGTTTTGTTCTGAAACTTGATGTTGCGTAAGGCACCGCATGTGTGGGAGCGAGCCTGCTCGCGAAGAAGCCCTACGGCTCGCCGCAACAGTTGGATACAGGTAACATAACCGCCCTCCCCGCAGCCCACGTTCTGCGCCTTGCCGAATAAGCCGACTCCATGCCTTTCGAACTCAGCGTTGACCTCACCACCCTGGCCATTCTGGCTGCTGTTGCTTTCCTTGCCGGTTTCATCGATGCCATTGCGGGCGGTGGCGGTCTGTTGACCACGCCGGCGCTGCTGACGGCGGGCCTGCCGCCGCATCTGGTTCTGGGCACCAACAAGCTGAGCTCGACCTTCGGTTCGGCGACCGCCAGCTTCACCTTCTACAAACGCAAACTGTTTCATCCACGCCAGTGGACCCACGCCATTGTCGGCACACTGATCGGTGCGCTCACTGGCGCGGTGGTTGCGCATTACCTGCCGGCCGAGTGGCTGAACAAGATGCTGCCGGTGATCGTTTTCGCCTGTGGCCTGTATTTGCTGTTTGGCGGCACGCCGAAAGCGCCGCTGGACAGCGACGCGCCGATCAAAAAAAAGTGGCAATCGACCCAGGGCTTCAGCCTCGGCTTCTACGATGGCGTGGCCGGCCCCGGCACGGGCGCATTCTGGACCGTGAGCAGTCTGCTGCTGTACCCGATCGACCTGGTCAAGGCCAGCGGCGTGGCGCGGAGCATGAACTTTGTCAGCAACATCGCGGCGCTGTCGGTGTTCATCTTCTCCGGACAAGTCGACTGGATCATTGGCTTGTGCATGGGCCTGTCGGTGATGGTCGGAGCGTTCTTTGGCGCGCGCACCGCGATCAGCGGCGGCGCCAAATTCATTCGTCCAGTGTTCATCACCGTAGTGCTTGGCCTGACTGTGCGCCTAGCCTGGCAGCACTGGTTCAGCGTGGCCTAAGTGCCGCGCGACGTAGACGTCGATCAGGTAACGGGCAATCGAACGCGACGCCGGCAACGGCGGCAAGTCATGCACGTTGAACCACTGAGCGTCCTCGATCTCGTCTTCCTGACAGACAATCTCGCCACCGGCATATTCGGCATGGAAGCCGAGCATCATCGAATGCGGGAACGGCCAGCACTGGCTGCCGATGTACTGGATGTTCTTTACTTCGATCTGCACTTCTTCACGCACTTCGCGAATCAGGCAATCCTCGGCCGATTCCCCCGGCTCGGCGAAACCGGCCAGCGTGCTGTAAACCCCGGTGACGAAACGCGGCGAGCGCGCCAGAAGGATTTCGTCGCCACGGGTGATCAGCACGATCATGCTTGGTGAAATGCGCGGATAACTGCGCAGATCGCACGGCTGGCAATACATCGCTCGTTCACGCGGCACTTGCGTCATCGGCTGCCCGCAGTTGCCGCAGAAGCGGTGTTCGCGAGCCCAAGTGCCGATCTGTGCGGCATAACCGAGCACTTTGTACAGCGTGTGATCGCCTTCGAGCATGAACGCTCGCAGGCCTTTCCAGCCGCATCCGGGCACTTCGCTGACACTGCGCAACTCAAGCAGATAGACCGGTTCGCCATCCAAATGACCAATCCCATGCTCGGCGAGGACTGGAAGGTCCTGGCGCTTGAGCCACTCGCGCGGGAACAGTGCGCCGTTGTCATCGAACAGAAAGCCTTCCGGGCTGCGCGCTACGGCCCAGCCGCCGGGTTGATCGGTGTCGAGTACTGCTGTGGTCCAGCGAGAGATCATGGTTAACTCAATCCAGAAATTCGGGTTTCTGTTTGCTCATGTGGGCGGCCATGGCCACGCGCAGATCGGTGGATTGCAGCATGGCGGCGTTCCAGGTGGCAACGTATTCGAGACCATCGTCGATTCGGTGGTCGCGCATGTAGCTGATCATTTCCTTGGTGCCGGTCACGGCAATCGGCGACTTCGCCGCGATGTCGCGGGCAATGTCGAACACGCCTTCGAGCAGTGTGTCTTTGTCGCTGTAGACGCGATTGACCAGGCCCATGCTGCGCGCTTCCTCGGCGCCAAAGGTGCGACCGGTGTAAGCCAGCTCACGCAGCATGCCGTCTCCGATGATTCGCGGCAACCGTTGCAGCGTACCGACGTCAGCGGCCATGCCGATGTCAATTTCCTTGATGGAAAATTGCGCGTCCTCGGCGGCATAACGCATGTCACAAGCCGAGATCAGATCGATCGCCCCGCCCAGGCAATAGCCCTGAATCGCAGCAAGCACCGGTTTGCGGCAGTTGTCGACGGCGTTGAACGAGGCTTGCAGATTGAGGATCTTGCGCCGCAGCAGGCGCGCGTTGCGGCCCACGTCCTTGCCCAGTTCATTGGCGACGCCGGCGAGCATCATCAGGTCGATGCCCGATGAAAAATGCTTGCCGTTTCCACTAAGGACCACCACGCGGACTTCGTCGGTATCGTCGATCCACTGGAAGATTTCGACAATCTCGCTCCAGAACGCCGCGTTCATTGCGTTGATCTTTTCCGGGCGATTGATCTGCACATGGGCGATGTTGTCGGCCAGTTCGACGCTGAAGGCGGAGTATTGAGTCATGGCAGTGATCCTTTACCGGGCTGGGAAATAAGCCATGAACTATAACAAGGCAACGGGGCGGCGGTTCGGCCAAATGCGGGACTGCCCGAAGTCTGCGCAAGATGCGCGGGCCTCTTCGCGAGCAGGCTCGCTCCGACAGGGAGACTGCATTTCAATGTGGGAGCGAGCCTGCTCGCGAAGGCGTCGGATCATTCACCGCACGCAGTTATTTCAGCCCCAGCCTGTAAAGCGAGCCATTCTCTTCATCTGTCAGCACATACAGATAGCCATCCGGTCCTTGGCGCACGTCACGGATACGCTGATTCAACTCACCCAGCAAACGCTCCTCATGGACCACCTTGTCGCCATCGAACTGCAGGCGAATCAGCTCCTGGGTCACCAGTGCGCCGATAAACGCGTTGTGCTGCCACGGCGTGAAGCGATCCGCGTCATAGAAGGCCATGCCGGTAACCCCGGGGGATTTTTCCCAGACATGATGCGGCGCCACGGTGCCTTCAGCGGTTTTGCCCTTGGCCTCAGGAATCGGCTGCATCGAGTAATTGATGCCATGGGTCGCCAACGGCCAGCCGTAGTTCTTGCCACGTTCGATGATGTTCACTTCGTCGCCGCCACGTGGCCCGTGCTCGTTCTCCCACAGCGTGCCGGTCCATGGATTGAGCGCCGCGCCCTGCGGGTTGCGCAGGCCATAGGACCAGATTTCAGGCCGGACACCGGATTGGCCGACGAAAGGGTTATCGTCCGGCACCTTGCCATCCGGGAAGATGCGTACGACTTTGCCTTGCAACTTGTCGAGATCCTGCGCAGTCGGCCGATCGTTGTTTTCACCGAGGGTGATGAACAGATACCCGTCGCGATCGAACACCAGCCGCGAACCGAAGTGGTTGCTCACTGAGAGTTTCGGTTCCTGACGGAAGATCACGTTGAAGTCCTTCAACGTCTTCAGGTCATCGGAAAGCCGTCCGCGCCCTACCGCCGTACCAGCCTTGCCGCCCTCACCGCCGCCTTCGGCATACGACAGATAGACCATGCGGTCCTGCTTGAAGTCTGGCGACAGCGCCACATCAAGCAAACCGCCCTGCCCTTTGGCCCAGACTTGCGGCACGCCACTGATCGGCTCCGACAGTTTGCCGTCCTTGCTCACAACGCGCAGATGTCCCGGGCGTTCGGTAACCAGCATGCCCTTCTGATCAGGCAGAAACGCCAGCGCCCAAGGATGTTCCAGGCCTTGGGCAATGGTGGTGACTTCAAGAGTGCCCTGCTCGCTTTTCAGCTCTTTGGGCGCAGCGGCGAAGGCCGGGGCACTGATCAGCGCGGCGGCGCAGCAGGTGGCTAGTAGGGTTTTACGCAACATGCACGATTCCTTTTTTTCGTGTGAAAGGCTGACAGAACATCAGTCCTGCCGTTCAACGGTTGCTGCCGGTGCCCCGTGGGGGCGGGTTGGGAATGAAGGTTGGCGGATTGCTCGGCACCGAGCGAATTGGCTGGCCATTGCCAATGCCGCGATTTTCAACGGTCGGCTGACGTGGCACGGGAACTGTGTTTGGCCCGCGAAGGGGCGGAACGCTGGGTTGGGTGCCCTGCATGCTGTTGGGATTGGCCCGGCGGATCGGGCTGTTGTAGGGATTGTTGCTGTTCCCGGTGGGGCTTTGTGCGAGCACGACATCGGCATGAACCAGGACACCACTTAGGGCGAGGACGGCGATGCCAATCAGAAACCGGTTCATGGGAATACCTCTCGATGTGCGTGGACTAGAGCCTTGGAGCCCACGCTACGCCGTGGGTTCGGATTTGTTAACCCTCGTGCTTTAAACAACATGTAACACGGCTTGACCGTACCGCTGGAAGCCGCGCAATCACTGGAAACTTTCTCACCGCGCCACGGGTCACCTGATCATCACTCGGAGGACAAGTCATGGCTCGGGCAATCTGGAAAGGCGCAATCAGTTTTGGACTGGTACACATCCCCGTGGCGCTGGTTTCAGCGACGTCGTCCCAAGGCGTGGACTTCGACTGGCTCGACAGCCGCAGCATGGACCCGGTGGGCTACAAACGCATCAACAAGGTCACCGGCAAGGAAGTCACCAAAGAAAACATCGTCAAAGGCGTGGCCTACGAAAAGGGCCGCTACGTGGTGCTCAGCGAGGAAGAAATCCGCTCGGCGCACCCGGTTTCCACGCAGACCATCGATATTTTCTCTTTCGTCGACGCCGAACAGATTCCGCTGCAGAACATCGATACGCCCTACTACCTGGCACCTGACAAGCGCGGCGGCAAGGTCTACGCATTGCTGCGCGAAACCCTGAGCAAAACCAACAAGGTCGCCCTCGCCCGCGTTGTCCTGCATACCCGTCAATACCTAGCCGCGTTGATGCCGCTGGAGTCGGCGCTGGTTCTGGTGAAACTGCGCTGGCCGCAGGAAGTGCGCAGCCTTGATGAACTGGCGCTGGGCAGCGAAGTGACCAAGCCGCAACTGGCCAAGGGCGAGCTGGACATGGCTAAACGTCTGGTTGAAGACATGACCTCGGAGTGGTCGCCTGAGGACTACAAGGACGAGTTCGAAGACAAGATCATGGCGCTGGTCGAGAAAAAAGCCCACGAAGGCAAGATCGAGGACGTCGAGACCACCACTGGCGAGGAAGAACGCAAGACTGCCGATGTTATCGACTTGACCGAGCTGCTCAAACGCAGCCTCGGTGGCAAGGCACCGGCCAAGCCCAAGGCGAAATCAACCAGTAAGGCGGCGCCGGCGAAGAAGACTCGGAAGGCGTCCGGGGAGTAAGCGTTGGGCCTGCTAGAGGTATGTTTGAAGTGAGGCCGCCTTCGCGAGCAGGCTCGCTCCCACAGGGAAACGCATTTCAAAATGTGGGAGCGAGCTTGCTCGCGACGAGGCCGTTACTGACACCGCAAGTCTCAGATCAGAATAAAGATCGCCAACAACGCCGCAAAAATCGCCCATTTTTCCAAGTAGTAACGCGTACGGTTGCGCTTCTTCAGCTCTTTGCCGCGCAAACGGATCTTGTAGATTTTGGTAAACAAGCGGTTGATGCCGCCAGTCTTGTCCCCCGCATCATTCGGCGCGCCTGCCGCTGACATTACCGTGCGGCTGAACCAGCGGTTGAACGCTGCTGCCCAGCGGTACTTCAACGGCCTTTCGATATCGCAGAACAGAATGATGCGATTCTGATCTGTGGTGTTTTCGGCGTAATGAATAAACGTCTCGTCGAACATCACCGCTTCGCCATCGCGCCAGTGATAGTTCTCACCGTCGACGTTGATGTAGCAGCCAGGATCGTTCGGCGTATCCAGACCCAGGTGATAGCGATAGGAACCGGCGTAAGGATCGCGATGGCGCACCAGCTTGGAGCCCGGTGGCAGCTCGGCAAACATTGCCGCTTTGATCGACCCGATGCTCTGCACCAGTTCGGTGGTGCGTGGGCACAGCTTCATCGCCGATGGGTGACTGTCGCCGTACCACTTGAGGTAGAAGCGCTTCCAGCCGGTCTTGAAGAAGGAGTTGAAGCCGACATCGTCATACTGATTCGAGCGCTTGATTTCGCCGGCACGCAACAGATTCTGGCCTTCCTCGCGAATCTCTTCCCAGTGCGCCTGCAACGGGCTCAGATCGGGAAAGTCTGCCGGGTTCAGATACGGTTTGTTGGGCATCCTGGAAAACAGATAGAGGAAGCAGTTGATCGGCGCGAGGAACGTCGAGTGGTCACTCAATTGCCGCCCCAGCTTGTGGCGCACGCGTCCACGCAAGTGAACGTAAGCAATGGAGATGACATAAACAGCGGCAATGATGAGTTTCACGGAAAAGGGTCACACGTCAAAAGTGAACAAACTGCGCGCGTGGCGACCTGAGGCCCAGCGTCTTATGCAGCGGTCTTGATGCACAGGGCGCGTCCATGGCCCGCGCCGTTTCCGGGCGCTCGGTGAAAGGGTGGCATTTTAGCCACAGTTCGTAACCGATAGTGAACCCTCAACTGTGAAAAACTGTCTTGCGCGTTTGCGTGTAAAGCTCTAGCCCACTTGAATCCATACAAACGCCCGTTGCTCATTTCGATGGAACCACGCTTGGCACGCGCTCCTCTATCGCTTACCAATAACGGAGGAACCCCCATGATCGCCCCAGAAACCGGTATGAAACCAGGTCAGCGCTATCGCATTGAGAGCGTCGAGCGCGCGCCGCAATTCTCTGGCTTTTTTCTCGATGGAAAGTATTTCCTGGGACCTGAGTTGCAGACCGCCGTCGGCTGGCTTGAAGGGCAAATGTTTTTCTACGACCAGCTCGACCCGACCGGTGAGCCGGTTTATCCGGGCAGAATTGCCGGCACGATCGAAGGGCTGACGTTGGTAATGCCGGACGGCTTACGCCTGGAGATCGAAGAAGCGCCTTATCTGGCGGAACCTGCCGCACCTGTACGCGCTTCCCTCGCCGGGCGCATTGAGCGTATCTCGCGGCAGCCGATTCGCCCTTCGCCGCTGTTGGTAGCCGGGGCCGCGATGTTGGTAGGAGTTTGCCTGCTGACGATCTCGCGCATCAGAAATCGCTGACGGCCACCGCGCAAGCAGTGGCCCAACTATCGGTCACTGCTCGCGGGTTACCGTCAGTGCGACCACGGCGATTCGCTCGGCGCGCTCGTATTCAGGCTTGAGCAGTTCCTCACTGAACACATCCGGATCGAGCTCACGATAAGTCCAGCCGAAACGCTCGCCCTTGAGCAATGGCGCCACCGCTTCGCGGAACGGATCCTGCCCGCCCACGATCGCCACGCCGGTGTACACCAGCAACGTGCCGCCGACTTCCAGACGCGGCAACGCCTCACGCACGATCCGCACCGACAAACCCTCACCCAGCGCCCCGCCGCCGTGGCGATAAGCGCGCTGTTGTTCGTCGTTCATGTACGGCGGATTGGCGATGATCAAGTCGAACTGACCCTCGACACTGGCGAGTAGATCGCTGTGGTACACCGACACGTTGTTGGCCCCGGCCAACTCGGCGTTGACCGCACTCATGCGCAACGCCTGCGGATTGATGTCCACCGCCAGCACCTCGGCATCCGGGCGCGCCTTGGCGATCAGCACCGCCCCGGCTCCGCTGCCGCAGCCGATATCCACTGCGCGTCTGATCGGCGAAAAGCGCTGCTGCAATTGCGCTTCGATGGCCTGAGCAAAACGATAAGTGTCCGGGCCAAAGAACACCGCATCGCTCGCGGTGGTCGGAAACGCCGAGTGGGCGAATAACCGGTTATTCAGCGTCGACCAGCGCACACGACTGCGCCACACCGCGCCATCGCGTTCGACTACGCCGGCCTGCTCCAGCGTGGCCAGTTCCTCTGCGCGAAATAGCTCTGAAGGAAACGGCATCGACCAACCAAACACATCGCGCAGATCCTTGGCCAGCGGCGTGGCAAAGCGTTGGAGATAACGTTCATGGGTCAATGGCGTTGGAGTAATGAAGTGATAACCGCTGTCGAGCAGGCGCTTGCCCAGCTCGAACAGCGCTCTGTCCGATGTTTCTTGTGCCGACATGAAGCCTCCTTGTTTCAACGCAAGCGGGCGCGCAGTTGGATGAAGCGACGCGTCGCGAAAAGTCCGGCCGGACGCCAGTGCCGCTGGGGTTGCAGCCACGGCATCAACAACGCCATCTGCTCGGCGGCAGGTTTGTCAGCCAGTGCGGCTTCGAGGTTGAGCAGATCGGCGTCATCGTCGAAGGTTTCTTCGACGGCAGCTTCGCGGCGCACATAAGGCCGAGGCCGGGAGGCCGGGCAATCCTGAGTGATCCAGTCGCGCAGCAGCTGTTTTTCATAGCCGTTGAACACACCGAACATCGCCGCGTCGCTGCCGTCGATCAAACGCCAGAAACGACTTTCTTCCACCGCCTCGCCGCGCTTGATCCAGCTTTTGCGCTCCAGCGCCGACAGAAACTCGCCCATCTGTCCCGGCGTGGCCAGCCATTGATTGATGGTGCGGTTTTCGATGCGGCAGTAGTCGGAATGCATGTGCCGGCCAAACACCGCCTTGCGCTCAAGCATGGCGATGACTTCGTGGTCCAGATCGAACTCTGTAATCACGGCGGTTGTGCCCTTGCCGATGTCATTGAGGCGATAACCGACGGCCATGCGCCGATAGAACTCATCGCGCTCTTCTCCCAACGGCATAAGTTCGAGCATTGATTGCACAGCCTTGCGCGCGTGCCCGGTGCTGGCGTTGTCGATGGTCACATGCAGGCGGAAATAGTGCGGATCGATGCCCAGCTCTGCCAATTCATAAGCACTGATCAGCAGATGCAGAGGTAGTTGTTCGTAGCCGAGATTGAAACCGATAACTTCAGGCAAAAACTGCCCGCCGAAACGTCCCAGTGCCAACTGCACCGCGCCTTGCAGAAAATACTCGTCGGCAAGACCGCTCAGATCGGAGCAGTCATGCTCGGCGAGCAGCTTGCGATAGATCACCACATGATTCTGCCGTGGCACGCCCTCGCCCAGCTCTTCCAGATAGGTATCGAGCAAATCGTCGAAACGCGGGTCCTGCCACTGCGGCAGCAGCCCGGCGAGCCAAGCGCCATCGACCTCTTTGGTCGGTGCCACGTGCAAGATAAAATACAAAGCGTGGGATTTGTTGCGGAAATAGCGGCGCGGCGCGCCCTGCTGACGCTGTTCGAGGTAATCGGCGTATTCGGCAGCGACGCTGGCGCAGCGGGTTTCCGACCATTGCAGCAGCTCTTCGGCGCTGGCCGGCAAATCGTCGGACAGCGCAGCCGCCTTGCTCAGTTGCCGGCGCAGGAAGTCCAGTGCCGCGCGATCAACCGTTGAGTCTTCCGCCAGCAATCGGTCATAGAGCCGGCGCTCGGTATCCGCCAGCGTGGATGTTTTACCCGAAGACTTCCTGGTCGGGATTTCGATCAGCGACATGACTCATTCCCCTGCGTTATTGGCATTGCCTATAAACGAAAGAGTGATTGGCGCTGAAAAAAATTCCTTTTTTGTGCGGGGCGATGCGCTCAGTGGTGTGGATGGTTGACTAACCCAAAGCCGTGTCGAGAAACATCATCACGCCGAAGCCAAGCATCAACCCGAGCGTGGCCGGTGTTTCGTGGCCGTTGCGGTGAGTTTCCGGAATGACCTCGTGGGACACCACGAAAATCATTGCACCAGCGGCCAGGCCCATCGCTACCGGGAAGCCCAAGGCGAAGCTGTTGGTGATGCCCAAACCGATAATCGCGCCCAACGGTTCCATCAATCCTGACGCAGCGGCAATCAACGCCGCACGCACTGCGGAAATGCCGGTGACCCGCAGCGCCAGCGCAACAGCCAGTCCTTCTGGAATGTCCTGAATGGCGATCGCAGTGGTCAGCGGCAAGCCGATTTTCATGTCGCCGGTGGCGAAGCTGACGCCGATCGCCATGCCTTCCGGCAGGTTGTGCAGGGTGATCGCCAGCACGAACAGCCAGACCCGATTGAAGCGCTTGGCTTCCGGGCCGCGCCGGCCGCTCTTTTCATGTTCGTGAGGAACGAAGCGGTCGAGGCCGACCATCAACGCCACGCCCAAGGCCATGCCGGCCACAACGACGGCAGCGGCGAGCATGGGACTGCTCACCGCTTCCTTCGCCGCCGCAATCCCCGGCAGGATCAGTGAAAAGGAACTGGCAGCCAGCATCATCCCTGCCGCAAACCCGAGCATGGTGTCCTGGGTTCGCGAAGTAATCGCGCGCAACGCCAGGGCCAGCAACGCACCGACTGCCGTGGCGGCAAAACCCGACAGCCCGCCAAGGGTCGCTAGGCGTAGCGTGTCGCGGCCGGTACTGACCAAACCGGTGTAGCCGCTGATCAACAGCAACACGGTTACAACGATCAGGGTGAGCCAGAAAATCCGCCCTCCCCAGCCCGTACGCGTCAGGCTGACGAACCATGCGCGCACGGGGGCGGCGAACGAAGATGACGGTAGCGCCATGAAAATTCCTCGGTTTCAGGTGGCCGGTACGAACGGCGCGGTTTCATCCAGTTGCGCCAGCGGAACATCGCTGCCACCCGGGGTCAGAATCACCTTGCGGCATTCTTCCTGCTTCTTATTGAAGATCTTGTAACCCTCGGCCGCCTGCTCCAGCGACAGCCTGTGGGTGATGATCGCATCGGGCTGCAACTTGCCGGTTTCGATGTAGCCAAGCAGCTCCGGCAGAAAACGCTGTACGTGAGTCTGGCCCATTTTGAAGGTCAGGCCCTTGTCAAAAGCATCGCCGAACATAAAACCGTGGATGAACCCGGCATATACGCCCGGGACGCTGACCACACCACCGCGCCGGACGGCGGCGATGCACTGGCGCAAAGCCTTGCCGCTGCTGCCTTCAAGCTTGAGTGTAGCCATGACCGTTTCGGTGGTGCTGCCCTTGGCTTCAAGGCCGACGGCATCGACCACGGCATCGACGCCGCGATGGCCGGGAGTCTGGCTGGTAATAGTGTCGGCCGGGTCATCGTCTTCATCGAAGTTGATCGGAATCACGCCGTAGGTGCGCTGGGCATAATCGAGGCGGTACTGGTGGTGATCGACCATGAAGATCAGCTCGGCACCGAGCATTCTGGCGCAGGCTGCGGTGAGCAAACCGACCGGTCCGGCGCCGTAGATCGCCAGACTCGAACCCTGTTTAACCCCGGCGTTGATCACCGCTTGCCAGGCAGTCGGCAGGATGTCAGAGAGAAACAGCACTTTTTCGTCCGACAGCGTGCCCGGCACCTTGAACGGGCCGGTATTGGCTTTCGGCACGCGCACCAGTTCCGCCTGGCCACCGGGAATCCCGCCATACAGACGGCTGTAGCCGAACAGCGCTGCTGGCGGCGGAATCATTTTCTTGTTCAGCGCCGCGCCGGGACCTTCATTGGTGGTCTCGCAGGCGGCGTAAAGCTCTTGCTGGCAGAAGAAGCAATCGCCACAGGCGATCACGAACGGAATCACCACACGGTCGCCGCGCTGCACGGCGGTGACGGCTGGGCCGGTTTCTTCGACGATGCCCATGAACTCATGGCCAAAGATATCGCCGTGCTCGACGGTGGGTATTTTGCCGCGGTACAGGTGCAGGTCCGATCCGCAGATGGCGGTGGCGGTGACGCGCAGGATGATGTCGTCGGCGGCTTCAAGTTTCGGGTCCGGTACGGTTTCGACGCGCACGTCATGGGCGCCGTGATAGGTCATTGCTCGCATGGCTTGGTCCTCACTCGATTGAACGAAAATGGCTGCTGCTCCACTTTCGGAAGTGAAAATGGCCGAGTGAGTTCATTCGGGTTTTCGAGATTTTGATCAGCGGATATCGGGGACTTCTCGGACGAGCCGATGCGTACGCCTGTTTGCCTGCCATATAACTGCCGTCTGAGTTATGCGACAATGCGCGCCAATGTCCAACAAGAACCCCGTACTCGTCGCTCAGCAGCTTGCCTTCAACGGCCCCAGTTGCGGACGGCTTATGCGCGTTGGCTCAACTCAAGCACAGACTGGGGGGAGCTGGAAAAGCTCCAGATTGGTACTCAAGTTTGTACCAGGCACCACAGACCAGCTCTAACCCATTGATAGGTAAGGTAATTGATCTCCACAGCTAACATCACGATGCAGTTTGGCGCCAAGCCGCTGTTCGAAAACGTTTCGGTCAAATTCGGCGCAGGCAATCGCTACGGCCTGATCGGTGCCAACGGTTGCGGCAAGTCGACCTTCATGAAAATCCTCGGCGGCGATCTCGATCCGTCCGGCGGTCAGGTCATGCTCGAGCCGAACGTGCGTCTGGGTAAGCTGCGCCAGGATCAGTTCGCCTACGAAGAATTCACCGTGATCGACACCGTGATCATGGGTCACGAAGAGCTGTGGAAGGTCAAGGCCGAGCGCGATCGCATCTACTCGCTGGCTGAAATGTCCGAAGAAGACGGCATGGCCGTTGCCGAGCTGGAAACCGAGTTCGCCGAGATGGACGGCTACACCGCCGAATCCCGCGCCGGCGAATTGTTGCTGGGTCTGGGTATCCCGCTGGAACAGCATTTCGGCCCGATGAGCGAAGTCTCGCCAGGCTGGAAACTGCGCGTGTTGCTGGCGCAGGCACTGTTCTCCGATCCGGAAGTGCTGTTGCTCGACGAACCGACCAACCACCTGGACATCAATACCATTCGCTGGCTGGAAAACATCCTGACCCAGCGTAACAGCCTGATGATCATCATCTCCCACGACCGTCACTTCCTGAACAGCGTGTGCACGCACATGGCTGACCTGGATTACGGCGAGCTGCGCCTGTTCCCGGGCAACTACGACGAGTACATGACCGTGGCGACCCAGTCCCGCGAGCAACTGCTGTCGGACAACGCCAAGAAGAAAGCGCAGATTTCCGAACTGCAATCGTTCGTCAGCCGCTTCTCGGCCAACGCCTCGAAAGCCAAGCAGGCCACCTCCCGCGCCAAGGCGATCGACAAGATCCAGCTGGCCGAGGTCAAGCCTTCCAGCCGCGTCAGCCCGTTCATTCGATTCGAACAGAACAAGAAGCTGCACCGTCAGGCGGTCATGGTCGAGAAAATGGCCAAGGGTTTCGATGGCAAGCCACTGTTCAAGGACTTCAGCTTCCAGGTTGAAGCCGGCGAGCGCGTTGCGATCATCGGCCCGAACGGTATCGGCAAGACCACCCTGCTGCGTACCCTGGTCAACGAACTGACCCCGGATGCCGGTAGTGTGAAATGGACCGACGCCGCCGAACTGGGCTACTACGCTCAGGACCACGCTCACGACTTCGAAGACGACGTCACCCTTTTCGACTGGATGGGTCAGTGGACCCAGGGCGAGCAGATGATTCGCGGTACTTTGGGCCGGATGCTGTTCTCCAACGACGAGATCCTCAAGTCGGTCAAGGTCATCTCCGGTGGTGAGCAAGGTCGCATGCTGTTCGGCAAGCTGATCCTGCAAAAGCCGAACGTGCTGATCATGGACGAACCGACCAACCACCTGGACATGGAATCGATCGAGGCGCTGAACCTGGCGCTGGAAAACTACCCGGGCACGCTGATTTTCGTCAGCCACGACCGTGAGTTCGTATCGTCCCTGGCCACGCGCATCATCGAGCTGAGCCCGAACGGCGTGACCGACTTTAGCGGCACTTATGACGACTACCTGCGTAGCCAGGGCGTCGTTTTCTAAGAGCAGCTTTTAGTTTCAAGCGACAAGTTAAAAGCCCTGTCCGTGTGACGGGGCTTTTTGCATTCGGCGTTTGGGAATTGTGGGTGCGCAGATATTCGCGAGCAGGCTCGCTCCCACAGGGGAATTGATCGTTCCCACGCTCTGCGTGGGAATGCAGCCCGGGACGCTCCGCGTCCCAACAGCGGACGCAGAGCGTCCATGGCGGCGTTACCACGCAGAGCGTGGGAACGATCAATACGATCATTAAGGCGAAGTAGTTAGCCTGCTTTCTTTTATCCCGGCCCCGCGCCATGATGTCGGCAACTCTCCCACCGCCGCCCGCGAACGAGTGCTCATGTCTGCGCAGCCACTGCCACCGCAAAGCTCCCTGGCGATCACCCTGCAGATCGTCTCCATCGTTTTCTACACCTTCATTGCCTTCCTCTGCATTGGTTTGCCGATTGCGGTATTGCCCGGTTACGTCCATGAGCAACTGGGTTTCAGCGCGATCATTGCCGGCCTGGTGATCGGTTCGCAGTACCTCGCCACCCTGCTCAGCCGGCCAATGTCCGGGCGCATGTCGGACACGCTCGGGACCAAGCGGGCGATCATTTATGGCTTGTGGGGGATTGTTCTCAGTGGCGCGCTGACGTTGCTGTCGACCTTGCTGCAAAGTTTTCCGCTGACCAGCCTGTTGATCCTGATCGCCGGGCGCCTGCTGCTTGGCATTGCCCAAGGCCTGATCGGTGTCGGCACCATCAGTTGGTGCATGGGCCAGGTCGGTGTCGAGCACACGGCAAAATCCATCGGCTGGAACGGCATCGCCTCTTACGGCGCGATCGCAATTGGTGCGCCTCTGGGCGTGGTGATGGTTGCCGAATATGGCTTTGTCAGCCTTGGCCTCGCGCTGTCGGCGTTGGCGGCAGGTGCGCTGTGGTTGATCCGCAACAAGCCTTCGGTGCCGGTGATTCGTGGTGAGCGCCTGTCGTTCTGGGCGGTGTTCGGCAAGATTGCGCCGTACGGCACCAGCCTGACGCTGGCCTCGATCGGCTACGGCACCCTGACCACCTTCATCACTCTTTATTACCTCAACCGAGGCTGGACCGGCGCGGCGTACTGCCTGACCGTGTTTGGCGTGTGTTTCATTCTCTCGCGATTGCTGTTTATTTCGGCCATCGCCCGGTTTGGCGGGTTTGCCTCGGCCATCGTTTGCATGTCGGTTGAAACTGTCGGGCTGGTGATGTTGTGGCTCGCGCCCTCCACTGCGTATGCGTTGATCGGCGCAGGGCTGGCCGGGTTCGGGCTGTCACTGGTGTATCCGGCGCTGGGGGTGGAAGCGATCAAACAGGTGCCGAGTTCCAGCCGTGGTTCAGGGTTGGGGGCTTATGCGGTGTTCTTCGATCTGGCGCTGGCGATTGCCGGGCCATTGATGGGCGCGGTGGCGTTGAATCTGGGCTATTCGTGGATTTTCTTCAGCGCGGCGTTGTTGTCGGTGACCGGTTTGGGCCTGACCTTGTTGCTCAGGCGTCGTGCACTTCCCTGAAAACAGACAATTCAATCTCCGTGGGAGCGAGCCTGCTCGCGAAGGCGTCGTGTCAGAGAAAGATGCGCTGGCTGACTCACCGCTTTCGCAAGCAGGCTCGCTTCCACAGGGGAATGCGGTGTTTGAGTTATTGATCCGCCGTTTGCATCCCGGCCCGTGTCGATCTGCCCAGCGCATGGGCAAAAAACCGTCCGGCCTCGGAGATCAGGTTGCGATGAATATCCTCGCGATCCACCCCGTCGGCATCGGTGCACAACGCCGGCATGGCGCGGATCTGCTCTTCGGTGCACGGCGCCATGAACACGAAGTGCCCTGCTCCGGCCAGCAATTTGAAGTCCGGCGCGGTGGGCAGTTTACGCGCCAGGGCCGCAGCATTTTTATCGAAGGCCACCAGTTTGTCGCCGTCGCCGCTGTACAGCAGCACCGGTACGTGCACATCGGCGAGGGTGTGGCGGCCGAACTTCAGGCTCAGCGGCGCCATGAGCAATAAGGCGTGAACCCGTGGATCGGCCACCGGCTGCAAGTCATCGCGATCGACAATCAGCTCGCCCTGGGTGTTGCAGGCGTCGTGATCGTCCGGGCGTTCCTGGCAATAGCGGCGCAGACGATCCAGATCCGGTTGCGCCCCGGAAAGAATCAGCGCGGTCTCGCCACCGGCCGAATAACCGATCACACCAACCTGATCAGCATTGACGAACGGTGCCAGCATGTTGTCGCCGAGGGTGGCGGTGATCGCTTGGGAAATCTGGATTGGCCGGCCGTAGAGATTGCTCAACGTGCCAAGTCGGCTGTGGTCGCGCCAGTTGTCGCCGGGATGAATCACCGCAACCACGACAAACCCCTTGCGCGCCAGCGACGTCGCCAGATCATGCAAGGCCAGCGGCGTGCCGGTATTGCCGTGGGAGAGCATCAACATGGGAAAGCGGCCGATGGCGACTTTGGTGTCTTCTCCAGCCTCGACCGAATAGCCCTCAAGCAAGCTCATGTGCTCGCGGTCACTGGAGGGGTAAAAAGCGATGGCGCGCATCGGTTGCAGATCGAGCGGGTCGAGAAAGGTCATCTCGTGATAACCGACGCTCCAGACAGGGTGGCGCCCCGGTGCGGCCTGCACTGAATTCAGGCTGCCCAGCAGGCAAATCAGCAACATTGCACAAAGATGCCTCATGAATGCCCCACCCTGTCGGACCACATCGTCGGATGTGCTGAAACTGCATAACCCGGGCCAGATAATGTTACAGCCAGAAACAAAAAACTCCGTATTCAGCCCTTGCGGAACCAGAATACAGAGTTTTTTGGGGATTGCCTGAACAGTCGCTGTTCTTTACGCAAGCCTTACGCGGCGGCGAACAGTTGCTCGCTGATCTTCGCTTGCGCAGCGCTCATGGCGTTGTTGCGCACTTCTTCGCCATAGGCCAGACCTTCAGCGCGGACGATTTCGATATCGGTGATGCCGAGGAAGCCCAGTACCAGCTTCAGATACTCTTCGTGAGCGATGCCGCTGGCCTGACCGGCATGGATGCCACCAGAGGTCGACACAATCACCACTTTCTTGCCGCCGCACAGGCCTTCAGGGCCGGCTTCGGTGTAGCGGAACGTCTGGCCGGCGACGGCGACGCGGTCGATCCACGCTTTCAGTTGGGTTGGCACGGTGAAGTTGTACATCGGCGCGGCAATCACCACGGCGTCGGCAGCGATGAATTCAGCCAGGGTCGAAGCGCTCAGCTCGGCTTCGTGCTGTTGCGCAGCGTCGCGCAGTTCGGCGGTGGTGCCAGCGGCAACCAGCGTGGTCGACGAGAAGTGGCTGATCGCATCGGCGGCCAGGTCGCGGTAGGTAACCACGGCGCTCAGCTCGGCGGCTTGCCAGGCGTCGACGACTTGACGGCTCAACTGACGGGAAGCCGAGTTGTCGCCGAGAATGCTCGAATCGATGTGCAACAGTTTCATGTGGGTTCTCCTGAAAGAATCGCCGGCGGCGACGGAATGAAGACAATCCTACGCAACAAACCAATAGCTGATTAGTCGCCGACAATGCGATAGTTCGTCCCATTGATAGAACGACTGGAACCTCGCATGCAGGACCTCAACGATCTCTACTATTTCGCCAAAGTGGTCGAAGCCGGCGGATTTGCCGCCGCCGGGCGCCTGCTCGGCATTCCCAAGTCACGGCTTTCAAGAAGAATTGCCGAGTTGGAAGAGCGCCTCGGTGCACGTCTGCTGCAACGCACCACTCGGCAACTGAGCCTCACTGCCGTGGGCGAACGCTATTTGCGCCACTGTCAGGCGATGCTGCTGGAAGCGGAAATGGCTGACGAGGCGGTGGCGAGCATGTCCAGCGAGCCTCGCGGGCGCTTGCGGGTATCGTGCCCGACCGGTCTTGCCCATGAAATGCTGCCGACGGTGATCAGCGATTTCCTCGGCAAGTTTCCTCAGGTGCAGTTGGAGGTCGTCCTGCTCAACCGCCGGGTCGATCTGGTCACCGAAGGCATCGATGTCGCCTTGCGTGTGCGCGATCACGGCGATGAAGACCCGTTGCTGGTCACCCGGCGCTTGCGGCAGGCGCAAGCAGTGGTGATCGCCAGCCCGGCGTTCATGCAAGGCAAGACCATCACTCATCCGCAGGACCTGAAAAACCTGCCGGTACTCGGCGCGCTGGAAGCCGACCGCATGGTTCATGTGCGTCTGCTCGATCAGCAAGGCAAGAGCGTCGATCTGAGCATGGAAGCGCGGCTGGGCATTGATGACTTCGTGGTGCGCAAGGCCTGCGTGCTCGCCGGTCAGGGCTTTACCGTGCTGCCGATGATGTTCTGCGAAACCGAATTGCGTAACGGCACACTGGTGCAAGTGCTGCCGCAATGGTCATTGCCTGGCGGCTGGCTGCAAGCGGTCTATCCGCACAGGCGCGGGGTAATGCCAGCGGTGCGCGCATGGATCGATCACCTGGTCGAATCGTTCAATGCCTGCGGGGATCGATTTCTATGAAACAGGGAAGAATGAGCGAAGCCGAAGTTGCCGAGTTTTGTCTGGCCCTGCCCGGCGCGCGGGAAGATTACAAATGGGGCGGCGTGCGGGTGTTCTCGATTGCCGGCAACAAGATGTTTGCCTTGCAGGGATTACGTGGGGATTCGCTGGCGTTCAAGGTCGACAAGGATCTGTTTCTCGGCCATTGCGACCGCCCGGGGATTCATCCGGCGCCGTATCTGGCGCGGGCGCAGTGGATCATCATGCACCCGCCCTACCCACTGGGTGCCGAGGAGTTGCAGGGACTGTTGCAGCGATCGCATCAACTGGTGGTGAGCAAGTTGCCTAAGAAAACCCAAATCGGCCTGCTTTTGTAAGCACGCAAATCCTGTTGGAGCGAGCCTGCTCGCGAAGGCGGTTTGTCAGGCGATTGATCAGCGAGGATGAGATTGCGTTCGCGAGCAGGCTCGCTCCCACAGGGGATTTTCGGTGGACGTTAGATCAGCGACAGCAGGTTTGAACCGAGGAAAATCTGGTCAATCCAGAACACCTGATGCAGCAACACGATCGCCCAGAACAGAATCTGAAACGATACCTTGCGCGTTTTGTGCCGGAATACCTGCTGCGCGATCAAAGCACCCGGCCAGCCACCCGCCAGTTCAACCGCATGCAGGATGTTTTCCGGCGTGCGCCAGGCGTCGGCGCGGGCTTTGCGTTTGTCGGCCCAGTACAGAAAGAACGCCAGCACACTGACAATCCCGTACGCCGCCAGCGGCACCCGCGAGATGTTGCTGAGCCACATCGACAGCGAGCCGAACAGCGGCAGCGCGCAGACGATCAGCAACACCACAAGCTTCAATTTCAGATGCTGAACGCGCCCGCCTGAAGGTCGCCCCTCAGGGCGGCGCGTGCGGGAATCGTTCATGCCTTGGCCGCCGACCAGTCCACCCAGCCGAACTGCCAGGTCGCCAGAATGAACAGGCCGAAGGCAATCCGGTACCAGGCGAACGCTGCATAACTGTGGCTGCCGATGAACTTGAGCAGGCCGCGTACAGCGATCATGGCGAAGATGAACGCCGTGACAAAACCAATGGCGAACACCGGGAAATCCGCCGGCACAAACAGGTCGCGGTATTTGTAGCCCGAATACACCGCCGCACCGACCATGGTTGGCATGGCGAGGAAGAACGAGAACTCGGTGGCCGTCTTGCGCGACAGGCCGAACAGCAAGCCACCAATGATCGTCGAGCCGGAACGCGAGGTGCCGGGAATCATCGCCAGGCATTGCGCGAAGCCGATTTTCAGCGCGTCGGTCCAGCGGATTTCATCGACGGTTTCGGCATGCACTTCATGCTGGCGCTGTTCGGCCCACAACATGATGATTCCGCCGATGACCAGCGCCGCCGCCACGGTGATCGGGTTGAACAGGTATTCATGGATCAGATCGGCAAAAATTACGCCGAGCACTACGGCCGGCAGGAAGGCGATCAGCAGGTTGGCGGTGAAACGCCTGGCGCTCGGCTGGGTCGGCAGGCCGATCACCACGTCGAGGATCTTGCGGCGAAACTCCCAGACCACCGCGAGGATCGCGCCGAGCTGAATGATGATGTTGAACGCCATGGCCCGCTCGCCGCCGAAGTTCAGCAAGTCGGCGACGATGATCTGGTGTCCGGTACTCGAAATGGGCAAAAACTCCGTCAGCCCTTCTACAACTCCTAGAATCAGTGCCTGCAAGGCGGTCCAAAGATCCATCAATCCCCCAAAGAGCGATGCACGCGGGCATGCCCCGATAGTATTTTTTCGTTCACTGCGTCCAGCGTAGCCGGTAAAAGCTGTAGCGATTGCGCGCGCACAGGATCCACACGAAACGGTAAAAATTCCGTGAAATATCAAAACCGGATTCAGGTTTTCGCGCGCGGGGCCGAAATCCTAACAGACAAGCCTTAATAGCGCTCCCCGCGTTAGGCGGCTCAAGTCGCGCAATCGCGAGCCCACAGCGGTGGCTGGATGCTGGCGATCGTTTATTACAAGAACAAGAATCCGGAGTGACAGCGTTATGAACAGCTTGCGCAGTGTGTCGATCAGCCGACGCTTGTGGCTCATCTTGATCGTGGCGGTGGTCATGTTGCTGACCTTGGGCGTGCTGATGCTCAAGCAGATCCATGACGACCTCTACCACGCCAAGGCGCAGAAAACCCAGCACGTGGTGCAGACCGCCAGTGGCCTGCTGACTTATTACCAAGGGCTGGAAACCGCTGGGACCCTGACCAGGGATGCCGCGCAAAAGCAGGCGCTGACCGCGATCCGTGGCCTGCGCTACGACCAGAGCGACTACTTCTGGATCAACGACCTCACGCCCGTGATGGTCATGCACCCGACCAACCCCAAACTCGAAGGCCAGAACCTTTCGGCGATCCGCGACCCGGACGGCTTTGCGGTGTTCAACGAAATGGTCGCCATCGCCAAGGCCAAAGGCGCGGGCATGGTCAATTATCGCTGGCCGAAACCGGGGGCGACTGATCCCGTTGCGAAGACTTCGTACGTGAAATTGTTCGAGCCGTGGGGCTGGGTAATCGGTTCCGGTGTTTACGTCGACGATGTTCAGGCGGAATTTCAGGAACAAATGATCAAGGCGTCGGCGATCGGCCTGGCGATTGCGCTGATCATGGCGCTGCTGGTGATCCTGATCGCACGCAGCATCGTCCGTCCGTTGCAGGAAACCGTGAATGCGATGGCCAACATCGCCAGTGGCGAAAGCGACCTGACCCGCAGCCTCGATACCCATGGCAAGGATGAAGTCACCGAACTGGCCCATCACTTCAATGCCTTCACCGCCAAGCTGCGCCGAGTGATTGGTGATCTGCAGGTCTCAGCCAGCGCTTTGGGCCTGTCTTCCAGCGAGCTGGGTAACGATGCCTCGCAGGCGCAGCAGCGCAGTCAGCAGCAGTCGCAGCAGATGGAATTGGTGGCCACAGCGATCAACGAAGTCACCTACGGCGTGCAGGACGTGGCGAAAAACGCCGAACACGCCGCCGCAGAAATGCGCGATGCCGAAGCGCAGGCGCAACAGGGGCAGATCAATATTGACGGCAGCCTGCAACAGATCGACAAGCTCTCGGGCACGATCGATCAGGCGGTGGAAGTGATCCGCACCCTGGCAGCGGAGAGCACGCAGATTGGCAGCGTACTGGAAGTGATTCGTTCGATTGCCGAGCAGACCAATCTGCTGGCCTTGAACGCGGCGATTGAAGCGGCGCGTGCGGGTGAACAGGGTCGCGGGTTCGCCGTAGTCGCCGATGAGGTGCGCTTGCTGGCCCAGCGTACGCAGAAATCGACGGCGGAGATTCAGTCGATGATCGAGCGTTTGCAGAATCATTCGGAGGCTGCGGTGAAGGTGATCGGCGACAGCAGCAAGGCCTCGCAATTGACCATCGAACAGGCGGGACTGGCCGGGGCGAGCCTTAATGCAATTGGCCAGGCGTTGCGTAATCTCAACGGCCTCAATGCGTCGATTGCCAGCGCTACGTTGCAACAGGCGCAGGTGGTTGAGGACATCAACCAGAACGTGACGCAGGCGGCCGGGCTTTCCCATAGCACCGCGCTGGCAGCTGAGCAGTCCAGTGCAGCCAGCCTGCGGCTTGGGCAACTGAGCGAACAGCTCAACGGGTTGCTGCGTCAGTTCCGGGTCTGAACCATAACCTGTGGGAGCGAGCCTGCTCGCGAAGGCGTCGGGCCAGTCAGTGGAAGAAGATGTCGACTGGACAGGCCCTTTCGCGAGCAGGCTCGCTCCCACAGGGTACTTCTGTGTCTGGGCGAATGCAGTACAATCCGCCCCCTTCTCAACTCCCCCAAGGATCACTCATGTCCGGGCTTGAACTGTTTGCCGCTGCCCTCGGTGTCATCGCCGTGTGGCTGACGGTCAAGCAGAATCCGTGGTGCTGGCCGATCGGGCTGGTCATGGTGTTGCTCTACAGCTGGATCTTCTTTGAGGTGAAGCTGTATTCGGACATGTTGCTGCAAGTGATCTACGCCGCACTGCAGATCTACGGCTGGTGGCAATGGACCCGCGCCGGGACGATGCATGACGGTCGCCAGGTTACCCGCCTCGATGCACGCTCGATGGTGCTCGGCCTCGGCGTTGGGGCGATCGGCAGTGTGTTGCTAGGCGCGGCGATGGCGCACTGGACGGACGCCGCACAGCCGTGGCTCGATGCCGCGCTCACCGGCTTCAGTCTGGTCGCGCAACTGTGGATGGCGCAAAAACGCCTGCAATGCTGGGCGCTGTGGTTCGTCCTCGATGTGATCTTTGTCGGCCTGTTCATCTACAAAGGCCTGTACCTGACCGCCGCCCTGTACGCGCTGTTTACCCTGCTCGCCGTGCAAGGCTGGCGGGAATGGCGCGCCGATCCGGCATTGCGCACATGAAAGTCGTCGTTCTCACCGGCCCGGAATCCACCGGCAAGAGTTGGCTGGCGGCAGGGTTGGAGCAGCGATTCGGCGGCGTGCGTGTTGATGAATATGTTCGTCGGTTCATCGAAGACAACCCACGCGACACTTGCCTTGCGGATATCCCTGATATCGCCCAGGGCCAGTTGCAATGGGAAGATCAGGCGCGCGCGAAACAGCCTCCACTGCTGATTCTCGACACCCACCTGCTCAGCAACATCCTCTGGAGCCAGACTCTGTTTGGCGACTGCCCGGCCTGGCTGGAAACGGAGTTACTGGCGCGCCATTACGACCTGCACCTGCTGTTGTCACCGCAGCAAGTCGACTGGACCGAAGACGGCCAGCGCTGCCAACCGGATCTTGCGGATCGCCTGGCGTTCTACGAAGCCACCCGCGTTTGGCTGATCCAGCACCAACAGCCGTTGCAAGTGATCGAAGGCAATTGGGCCGAGCGCCAGACACAAGCCTTTGCGGCGGTCGAGCGTTTGCTGTCCAGATAAGCCGCCCGGCGGCTTTTAACGCAAAACTGTCCGTTTTTGAAACACTCCCGACCGCGCAAAGGCCCCGCCCAAGCGTCATTCATCATTGCGTCACGTGATCTGTTACGCCGATGAAACACCTCGGCGCAAACCCTTGTTCCAGAGCTTTGCGGCGCCCATTGCCCCTCAAGCGATCCGCCCTGTGTCTCAGCGCTGAAACAGTGCCCGCAACAGGGAACTTCCCAGAGCATGTAAGCCGTTGGAATAACTAGATAATTCAAAACCGGCACAGCTTTCGCTCTCTTCTTCACAACGCTGAATAACCCAGCCCACTGAAGAAGGAATTGCAGCCGTGGGGAATTTCAATAAAGGCCTGACCTGCCTCCTGCTGATCGGATCAGCCGCCAGCGCATTGATCAGTGTCAGCGCCCAAGCCGAAGGCAACGGGGTGATCGTCCTCAACCGCGACGTTCAACCCATCGCGATCGGTCGCAATGGCGGCAAAGACCCCTATCCGACCACGGTCAACGCCAACCCTTCGGCGCGGATCAACCAGACCCTCAGCAGTACCGAACTCACTGACGGTGATTTCGCCAGTGTCGCCAGCGGCTCATCGATCCGCGGCAACATGACCACGCCCAGCTCCAACCTGCCCGGCATGAACACCCTGACCAACCAGAACGGCCTGCCCGGTATGCGCACTGGCAGCGGCGGTGGTTCTGGCGCCTCGATCTCCAACACGGTCAACCGGGCGATGAGCACCGGGCTGGCGCCTCTGACTCGCATGGCCGGAGGCCAATGACATGAATCGCACCCTGCTGCTTCTCGCCCTGCTCGGCTGCACCAGCGCCATGGCCGATTCGGCTTCAGTCAACAAAGCAAATATTCAGGATTCCGGTGCGCAGTATCGCGGCAACTTCAACGTCAATCAGGCCGCCGGTGACCAGATGCAGCAAGCCAACACCAAGGCGATTGCCATCGGCACCGAAGCCCATGCCACCACCGGCGTCAGGCAAACCATCGACACGCCCGCCAGCCGCGCCATCGACGCGAGCGCCAATATCGGCGGCAACTCTTTCAGCAATGGCAACGGCATCCTCGGTGTGAACCAGGGCGCCGGTGCCAACAATCAAATGGCCAACGTAACGCGCGTCAGCATCAGTGCCGGCCCGCAAAGCGTTGACGACAGCGCCCTTTCGCAACAGAACGTGGCGTTTTTACCGAGCTCAGGAGCAACTGGTACCTCAATCGGCAGTCGCCAGGTCACGACCAGTGATCAGGCCTTCACCGGCAGCCGCGGGGTAATCCAGGTGAACCAGAGTGCCGGGGTGGGGAACCGCATGGCTAACACCCTGAGCATCCGGGTCGCAGACTGACCCAAACAAAAAGCAGTGCAATTAGAAAAGTCCCAACACTTAACCAACTAATAAGCACGACGGAGAAACAACCATGAAACCTACAATGGCTCTCAAACCACTGGTTTTCGCACTCGCAGCAGTGATGGCAATGGCAGCACAGGCCGACGGTCGTGGTAACGGGCATGGCAATGGACACGGCAACGGTCACGGCCAGCCACAAGGTCCGAATCTTGAACAACTGCTGCAGATCACCGCAGGCGCCGGCGCCGCTGTACTCGACGCACAAAACAGCGACGGCAACGTGGTGAAAAACCAGGGCACCCTGAACAACGCCAATGCCAGCGACTCGCTCAACGGCTCCAACGGCAACATGGGTGCCAACGTCGCCGCTGGCGACGGCAACCAGCAGGACAACGCTGCTGCACTGGCCACCGCTGACGAAAGCTTCATCTTCGGCAATGCTGTTGCCGCCTCGAGCGCGACTCAGGTGAACAACAACAACTATGTGAAAAACTCTTCCACCTTCAACAACGCCACGCTCAGCAATGCAGGCAACAATGGTTCCGGCAACATCGGCATCAACGTGAGCTCGGGCAACTTCAACCAACAGAAAAACAACCTCGCCATCGCCGTTTCCGGTGGTCGTGTAGCGCAGGCCGCTGCCTCTGCCAACCAGTCCTCGACTGGCCTGGTCGTGGAAAACAAAGGCGTGCAGGCTTACAAAACCGACACCCTTACCGGTACTTATGCAGCCGCTGGCGTGTTCAAAGCCAAAGGCACTGCGACCATCGAAGACGACAACGACCATGGTGGCTGGGGTAACCGTGGCGGCGGCCATGGTGGCAACGATGATCAGAAAGCCAAGTTCGAAGCCGTGGGTACTTTTGGCCTCGCTGGCGTCACCACCCAACAAGTGTTGACCAAAGATGGCTGGAAAACCCCTGTCGTCAACAACGCCAACATGACCAACTCGATGAACAACTTCTCCGGCAACGGCGGAGCCAACGTCTCGGCGGGTGTGGGCAACCAACAAAGCAACTCGCTGTCCATCGCCGCAGGTTGCAAAGCCTGCATGTAATCGCGATCGAAACGAAAGCCCCGGCAACGGGGCTTTTCCTCGGTTCCACAAGGCGTATTCGATCATGCGGACTCCTGCCCTCCTCGCTCTGCTTTGTCTGTGCGGCCTGACTCAGGCGGCCCAGATGCCCATCGCTGCCCTGCCGGGTGGTGTGCTGGTCTACAAGGACGTGCAAAGCATTCGTGAGCGCAAGTTTGCCGACATCGTCGAACAGAAAACCGACTTCAGCTGCGGCGCTGCTGCACTGGCGACGGTCCTGCGCCAGGCCTATTGGCTCGACGTCGATGAGGAGCACATCATCAAAGGCATGCTGGTCAACGCTGACCAGGACCTGGTGCGAACCCAGGGTTTCTCCATGCTCGACATGAAGCGCTACGTAGAAAGCATCGGCATGCGCGCCCGTGGCTACCGGATCCCGCCCGAAAAACTCGAAGCGGTGACCATTCCGGTGGTGGTTCTGATGGACATTCGTGGTTACAAGCATTTCGTCGTCCTGCAGCGTTCGGACAAGGATTGGGTCTACATCGGTGACCCGGTTCTCGGCCACAAGCGCTACAAGCACGACGACTTTGTCAAAGGTTGGAACGGCATTGTCTTTGCCATCGTCGGCCCCGGTTACGACAAGGCCAACGCCTTGCGCAGCCCTCCGGTGCCGCTGACGGCGAAGAACTCGCTGGACAGTTTCAACCCGGTCAAAGATGCGGAATTGATGGATTTCGGGTTCATTCAGAGCGACTTCTTTTAATCGCCGAGTTAGAGAATGGGACTGGATGTCCCGGGAGCAGCAGATGAAAAGCTCATACTGGCTGGCCGCCGCCTGCCTGGCAGCGAGTGCGTCAGGTTTAGCCCATGCCGGATTCAAACCCATCGAAATCAAGGACCAGGAGCTCGCCGAGCTGCGCGGTCGGTACGTCATGCCGGGGCGGATCATCAGCTTCGGCATTGTCATGAGCAGCACCTGGCGCAACGCCAGCGGCGACTTGATCGGGGCCGCGACCTCGATGCAGATCCAGGCTGCAACCGTCAAACCGGAATTCTATGTCTCGACCATCAAGGAGTCGGGCAACGGCAGCACCCCCACCTTGGGCACCGGCACTGTAATCGGCGGCGCCGGCCTCAACAGTAGCCAGGGCGTTACGCAGAGTGTGCGCGCGGCGGGCGATGGCAATACCGCCAACAACAACGTCGCGATCAACGTCAGCGAAGCCAGTCAGGCCCCGGCACTGGTGCCGTCGCAGGGCCAGGCCCTCATCGCCGGGCAGACCATCAGCGGCAGCAACGGCGCCGGCAGTGTCGCGGTTTCGGCCAATGGCGGTGGCGTGCAAATGGCCATTCAGGCCAGCGGCAATCAAGGCACAGCACTGCAACAGGTCGCCCAAGGCGGGCTGCTGCAGAACACCCGTTTGCTGGGCAGCGCCAACGTGGTCAACAACCTTACGCAACTCAACGTCGTACTTAACAATAACGGCAGAAGCGCCGGTGCACTGGATTGCAACCTGACCCAACTCGGGGCGCTACGCAATATCGGATATTGAACTACGCTGAGTCTCGATCATTGGGCTTAAAGGGACGGCTTATTCATGTATCGATCAGTATCACTGCGTGCCGCAGTGTGTTTGAGTACCCTTCTCCCGGCGGCAATGCTGCAAGCAGCACCCGACGCCGATGTAGAAGCCCTGAAACGGGAACTTCTGGAACTGAGACAACGATACGAACAACAACAACAAGCGCTGGCGGTACTTGAACAACGGGTCCGCCAGGTAGAAGAAACACCCGCCGCCCCACCGCCAAAACGGCTGGCGAAATCGCCGTCCGACATGAAAGGCAATCGCGTCGCTACCGGAGCCGCCACAGGCACTGGTGCGGCCGCTGCATCGGGAGGCGCCGCCGGGGGCAGTGGCGCTTCCTACGGTCAATCGCTGGCCGATGATTCACAACCGGCGCAGAGCGTGTCCAACCTGTATGACGAAGCCAGCGGTTTCTTTGGCGGCGGCAAGTTCAGCGTGGAAACCGGCCTGACCTATTCGCGCTACGATACCCGCCAGTTGATCCTCAACGGTTTCCTCGCGCTGGATTCGATTTTCCTCGGCAACATCAACCTCGACCGGATCAAGGCCGACACCTGGACCCTGGACCTCACCGGCCGCTACAACTTCGATAACCGCTGGCAGTTTGACCTGAACGTGCCGGTGATCTATCGCGAGTCGACGTATCAATCCGGCGGCGGCAACGAGGGCGCGGCTGGCGTAACAACAGAAGAAACCGTCACCAAGGATCCAACCATCGGCGACGTCAACTTCGGTATCGCCTACAAGTTCCTCGACGAATCGGTCAACACCCCGGACGCCGTCGTCACCTTGCGCGTCAAGGCGCCGACCGGCAAAGACCCGTTCGGCATCAAACTGCGCCAGACCGACGCCAACTCCAACCTGTTCGTCCCCGACACCCTGCCCACCGGCAACGGCGTCTGGTCGATCACGCCGGGTATCTCGCTGGTCAAGACGTTCGACCCGGCGGTGCTGTTCGGCAGCCTTTCCTACACCCACAACCTCGAGGAGTCGTTCGACGACATCAGCTCTACGGTCAATCAGAAAAACCCGGGCAAGGTTAAGATTGGCGACAGCTTCCAGATCGGCGCCGGTATCGCCTTCGCGCTCAACGAGAAGATGAGTATGTCGTTCTCGGTCTCCGACCTGGTGCAACGCAAGAGCAAGCTGAAACAGGACGGCGGCGATTGGGAATCGGTGGTGTCCAGTGATGCCAACGCCGGTTACTTCAACGTCGGCATGACCATCGCAGCCACCGACAACCTGACGATCGTGCCGAACTTGTCGATCGGCATGACCGATGATGCGCCGGACTTTTCGTTCAGCCTGAAATTCCCGTATTACTTCTAAAGCAAAGCAAAAGATCGCAGCCTTCGGCAGTCCCTACATTTTTCCGTGTAGGCGCTGCCGAAGGCTGCGATCCTTTGATCTTCAGCTGATTAACGAATCTGATGCTTATGCAACAACCGATAAAAAGTAGGCCGCGAAACACCGAGGACTTTCGCGGCCACACTCAAATTATCACTGTGTCGATTCAACACATCACACAACGCCTGCCGTTCCGCCCGGGTCTTGTAGTCTTCCAGCGTGCCCATCGGCGTGGCGATGGAATGCTGACTGATCAACCCTAAATCCCGCGCCTCGATCTGGCGGCCCTCGGCCAACACCAACCCGCGCCTGACCCGGTTAGCCAGCTCGCGCACATTGCCCGGCCAGTCGTGCTTGCCCATCGCGATCAGCGCATCTTCGCTGAAGCTTCTTGGCCGGCGCCCGGTTTCATGGCTGTAGAAGTGCGAAAAGTGGTTGGCCAGCATCGACAGATCGCCGTGGCGCTCGCGCAATGGCGCGGTCACCACTTGCAGGACGTTGAGCCGGTAATAAAGGTCTTCACGAAAGCGCTTCTTCTCGATTGCTGCTTCCAGATCAACGTGGGTTGCCGCCAGCACGCGTACATCGACCGGTATCGGCTGACTGCCCCCTACCCGTTCAATATGCTTTTCCTGCAGAAAGCGCAGGAGATTGGCCTGCAATTCCAGCGGCAGATCACCGATTTCGTCGAGGAACAACGTGCCGCCATTGGCCGCTTCGATGCGTCCGACCTTGCGCTGGTGTGCGCCGGTGAACGCGCCTTTTTCGTGGCCAAACAATTCGGACTGAATCAAATGCTCGGGAATCGCCCCGCAGTTGATCGCTACGAACGGTTTGTTATGGCGCTGGGATTGTCGGTGCAGGGTGCGCGCGACGAGTTCTTTGCCGGTGCCGCTTTCGCCGCGAATCAGCACGGGCGATTCGGTGGGGGCCAGTTTGCTCAGCAGTTTGCGCAGTTCGCGGATCGGCTTGCTGTCGCCGAGCAGTTCGTGCTCCGGCTGATCGACATGAATCGTACCCTGCCCGCGCAGGCGTGCCATGCCGAACGCGCGGCCGAGGGTGACCTGTACGCGGGAAACGTCGAAGGGCAAGGTGTGGAAGTCGAAGAACCATTCACAAACGAAGTCGCCGACGTTCTGCAAGCGCAGGACTTCCTGATTGAGCACAGCGATCCATTCGGTGCCGCTGCGGCTGATCAGTTCTTTGACGGCTTCGGGTCGTTCCAGGTGGAACGGCTGCAAACGCAGCAGGCCGACATCGCAGGCCCGGGATGCGGCGTTTTCCAGATTACAACTGTCGACATCCCAGCCTACGGCGCGCAATCCGGGCAACAGGCGATAACAGTCGTCGCAGGGATCGACCACCAGTAAACGTCTCGATGCAGGCGCTTCGCTCATGACTGTTCCTTGGCGCCAAATTTGATAAATGATCGTAAAAACAGTCATTTGGCAGACCCGGTTGTAACACTAGCAAGATTTTGACGGGGGCTTGTACCGATTGCTTATAGGCTGGGTATTAAAAGAGTTATAAGAAAGTTGGTTGTTAGTTAGCTATCGACTATTTGATTTGTTCTGAATCGCGGCGCCTGATTCGAAAATTTCTTTGTTTCACGTGTGACCCGCCCCCCGGTTGCGTGCATCAGTACAAGTAACCCGCCGCACGGTAAGCCCAACCGACGGCACATCATTTGATTGGGCGCCAATAGAGAGAAGACCCCATGACTGCCCCGCTGCGTATCAACGAAGCTCTTTTGATTGCCAACCACGCGTTCAAGCCTTTTCAATGCGTGGCCTGGGCGCCACAAGACGGCAATGGCGAACTGAGCCTGACCGTCGTCGACCGCACCAACTCCCACATCGGTCGCAAACAGATCCCGAGCAGCGCCTACTCTGACCCGGCGCAACTCGAACAACTGCTGCAGCAGGCCCGCGCCGAGCTGAGCGAAGACGGCCACAAGTTGCAATCCTGGTCGATGCCACACTGATAACCGAACAAGGGCGGATGACGTTAAAGTCATCCGCCCTTGTTGTATGCGTAGTCAAATAAGCAACGTACTTGAAGCGCAGTTTTATCCAAAGTACTTGGCTCGCTTGCGACTGGTTCAACAAGACACTGTTCTGGCACAGTGCGACCGTCGTCTGTTAATTCGTCCAGTTGTACTTCTCGCGGTTCAGGGATTGAATGTGTCGCTCGTGCAGTCAGCCTCCCAACCACTGGGTATCGGCTCAGGCACAAGGAGACGCGTGCATGTCCACCCTGAGCCCTTATGCGCTGCCTACTGCATGGACCGCCCCCGGTTCGCTCGACCCGACATTCGCCATTGGCGGTGTTGCGCAGGTGTACTTTGCCGGCAGTTTGTCCAGCCAGACCCAACATGTCACGCTCGATGCACAGGGTCGGATTCTGGTCGCCGCCAAGGTCGGTACATCCAAGGGGAGTCGTTTTGGCCTCGCGCGGCTGCTGGCCGATGGTTCGGCGGATTTGTCGTTCGGCTTTCAGGGCAGCGTGATCGGCAGTTTCGTCGAGGGTTTCGAAGCCAAGGCCGGCAAGGTTCAGGTGTTAGCCGACGGCAAGATTCTGCTGGCCGGCCTGCATTATGAAGACACGCAACGCACCCTGCCCGCCCTCGCCCTGTTCGATGCCAACGGCCAGCCAGACCGATTCTTCGGCGATGACGGTTTCCAGGTGGTGCGACTGCCCGGCGAGCTGTCCATGGGCACCCGCGACAACTGGTTGCCGCCGGGCGTGCCGGGCGTCGAAGCCTGTGACTTTGTGGTGCAGGAAGACGGCCGTATTCTGCTGATCGCCAACCATCATTTCAGCCTTGCCGACCACGCCGGCATATTGATCCGCCTGCAGCCCGATGGATTTCTCGACGAATCATTCAACGGACGCGGATTTGTAGTGGTCCGCCACCTGCTGCTCAATACCTGGCTGAGTACGCTGCTGTTGAAGAAGGATGGGCGCGTCGTGGTCGCAGGCTCCATCGACTTTCCTCAGCAAGGCCTGCTGGCGGAGTATCGGCCCGATGGCAGCCTGGATGAGCGCTTCGCCGTCGATGGCTTCATGGCCTTCAAGGCCCACGGCAATAGCGCTCAGGTCAGCCAGATCATTGAGTACGACGACAGGCTTTATTGCTTTGGCAGCAGCCGCGATCCAATCCGCTGTTTGACGTTTGTCCTGCACGCCAACGGTCGACCTGACCTGCACTGTCATCATGGCCAGCCACAGGTGTTGGACATCGGCCCCAGCGGATGCCAATGGAACGCCGCCCAGCTAATGAGCGACGGCCGCATCGTCGCCGTGGGCGCGACCATCGGCGGGGTTGAAGCGGACTTCATGGTCGCGCGCTATCAAGCTGATGGCAGCCTCGATCCGGCGTTCGGCCAAGGCCTCGGCTGGTTGCGCACGCGACTGGGGCGGAGTCTCGATACAGCCAATTCACTGGCCGTACAAACTGACGGGGCGATTGTGGTAGGAGGCTATTCGCTGGATGGCAACTACCGGGCAATGGTTGCGCGTTATCTGAATCGATAGAACATTCAACAGCCCACGCGAGCATCGAGTCCATTGGCGACTTGATCTTCCCTGAAACATCCGGCAACTTTCGCGCTTCTAAATAAAAGGAGCAGCCGATGTCCGGTTCAATCGCCCAGGCGTTCGCGCACAACTTCCTCGGGCAATCGCCACGCTGGTACAAGGCGACCATCGTCGGTTTTCTCATTCTCAACGCCGTGGTGCTGTTCACCGTCGGGCCGGTCGCCGCAGGCTGGTTGCTGGTGATCGAGTTCATCTTCACCCTGGCCATGGCCCTCAAGTGTTATCCGTTGATGCCTGGCGGCTTGTTGTTGATTGAAGCGTTGCTGTTGAAGATGACCACGCCGCAAGCGCTTTACGATGAGTTGCTGCACAACTTTCCGGTGATTTTGCTGCTGATGTTCATGGTCGCTGGCATCTACTTCATGAAAGATCTGCTGCTGTTTCTCTTCTCGCGACTGCTGTTGGGCGTGCGTTCAAAAGCCATTCTGGCGCTGATGTTCTGCTTCTTGTCGGCATTTCTTTCGGCATTTCTTGATGCGTTGACCGTGACAGCGGTGATCATCAGTGCGGCTGTCGGCTTTTACTCGGTGTATCACCGCGTCGCGTCGGGCAATGATCCACGCAAGGACAGCGAATTCGCTGACGATCAGCATTTACCGTCGCGACACCATGACGACTTGAATCAATTCCGCGCATTCCTGCGCAGCCTGTTGATGCACGGTGCGGTCGGCACAGCGCTCGGTGGCGTCTGCACCTTGGTCGGTGAGCCGCAGAACCTGTTGATCGGCCACGAGATGGGCTGGCATTTCGGCGAGTTCTTCCAGAAGGTAGCCCCGGTGTCGCTGCCGGTACTGGCGGCAGGTCTGGTCACTTGCGTGCTGCTGGAGAAGCTGCGCTGGTTCGGATACGGCACGCTGCTGCCAGACAACGTCCGCGCCGTGCTGGCGAACTACGCCGCCGAGGACAACGCCAAACGCACGCCTCGTCAGACGGCGGCGCTGCTGGTGCAAGGGGCGGCGGCGCTGATCCTGATTGGTTGCCTGGCGTTTCACTTGGCTGAAGTCGGCCTGATCGGGTTGATGGTAATCGTGTTGATCACCGCGTTTACCGGGATCACCGACGAGCATCGCCTGGGCAGCGCGTTCAAGGACGCCATGCCGTTTACTGCACTGCTGGTGGTGTTTTTTGCCGTGGTGGCGGTCATTCACGATCAGCATCTGTTCGTCCCACTGATCGAGTGGGTCTTGGCGCTGCCGATGGATCAACAGCCGGGCATGTTGTTCATCGCAAACGGCTTGCTCTCGGCGATCAGTGACAACGTGTTCGTTGCGACCATTTACATCACCGAAGTGAAACAGGCTTTTCTGGCCGGACACATGACTCGCGAGCACTTCGAGACATTGGCGATTGCGATCAATACCGGTACCAACCTGCCGAGCGTGGCGACACCTAATGGTCAGGCAGCGTTTCTGTTCCTGCTGACCTCGGCGATTGCACCGCTGGTGCGGTTGTCATACGGGCGCATGGTGTGGATGGCGGTGCCATATACGGTAGTGATGGGACTGCTGGGCTGGTATGCGGTGAGCTATTGGCTCTAAGCCACACTGAATAAACCTGTGGGTTACCGGGGTTTGCACGCGCCGCGAAAACCTGTGGGAGCGAGCCTGCTCGCGAAGAGGTCGGGTCAGGCAATGAAGGTGTTGAATGTGCCGACGCCTTCGCGAGCAAGCTCGCTCCCACATTGGTTTTGGTGTTGGGTCAGTGCGTGAGGATGTATTTCTCGATCGCCAGGACCACGCCGTCTTCAGTGTTTGGCGCTGTAACGACATCAGCCTGGTGCTTCACCGCCTCTTCCGCCTGGCCCATGGCAATCGAAAAGCCAGCGCATTTGAACATCGCCGGGTCGTTGCCGCCGTCGCCGATGACAGCGGTTTGCTCCAGCGGCACGCCGAGGTATTCGGCGATGGTCGTCAATGCCGTACCTTTGTTGGCCTCAAGCGCCGTAACGTCGAGATACACCGGCTGCGAGCGCGACACTTGCGCCATGCCGTTGACCTTGGGCAACAGCTGCGCCTCCAGCTCAATCAGCAACTCAGTGTTGTTGCTGGTAGCGACGATCTTGTCGATGCGCTCCAGATACGGTTCAAAACTCTCGACCACCACCGGCGGATAGCCGAGGCCACTTTGTTCACGTGGGACCATCGGCCCGTGCGGGTCCTTGAGCAGCCAGTCGCCGCCGCTGAACACCCAGATTTCCACCTCCGGTTGATCGGCAAACTGCGCTAGAGCAATAAGCGCGGTCGTCGCCGGCAGATAATGCGCGGCCAACAGTGTGCCGTCCGGTTTGACGATGGTGCCGCCATTGAACGCCGCTGTCGGCAGATCAACGCCTAGCGCCTCGATCTGCTGCAACATGGCTTTCGGCGGACGGCCGCTGGCGAGGCTGAACAGCACGCCGGCATCGCGCAGCGAGCGCACGGCTTCGATGGTGCGTTGGTTCAGCGTGTGATCCGGCAGCAACAGTGTGCCGTCCATGTCGCTGAGCAGAAAACGTATGGGTTGTTTCGGCAAATCACTCATCCCAGGCCGTGCCAGACGCGACCATCGCGAGTCAGCAGATCTTCGGCGGCTTGCGGGCCATCTTCGCCGGCCGCATACGTCTCGACGCTCGCATCCTGCTGCCAGGCATCAAGGAAAGGCTGCACGGCTCGCCAACCGTTCTCGATGTTGTCGGCACGCTGGAACAGCGTCTGATCACCGGTCAGGCAGTCGTAGATCAAGGTTTCGTAGCCGGTGGAAGGCTGCATCTCGAAGAAGTCCTTGTAGGCAAAGCCCAACTCGATGTTCGCCATATTCAGCGCCGGCCCCGGGCGCTTGGCCAGCAGGTCGAACCACATGCCTTCGTTTGGCTGGATCTGGATGCGCAGATAAGTCGGCTGCAACTCGTCGACTTCGGTGTCGCGGAACTGTGCGTACGGCGCTGGTTTGAAGCAGATGACGATCTCGGTGTCGCGCACGCTCATGCGCTTGCCGGTGCGCAGATAGAACGGCACGCCGACCCAGCGCCAGTTATCGATCATCACTTTAAGCGCGACGTAGGTTTCGGTGGTGCTGTCGGGCAACACGTTGGCTTCTTCGCGATAACCCTTCAATGGCTGACCATCGCGCTCGCCGGCGCTGTACTGGCCGCGCACCGAGTTGGCCCGGGCTTCTTCCGTCGACCAGGGACGAATCGCCCCGACCACTTTGGCTTTCTCGCCGCGCACCGCGTCAGCGCCGAAAGCAGCCGGCGGTTCCATGGCGACCATGGCCAACAGCTGGAACAGGTGATTGGGCACCATGTCACGCAATGCGCCGGTGTGTTCGTAAAAGCTGCCACGGGTTTCCACACCGACAGTTTCCGCCGCGGTGATCTGCACGTGGTCGATGTAATGATTGTTCCAGAACGCTTCGAACAGGCTGTTGGAGAACCGGCTGACCAGAATGTTCTGCACGGTTTCCTTGCCCAGGTAATGGTCGATCCGGTAGATCTGCTTCTCGCTCATGACCTTGAGCAGGCAAGCGTTCAGGGATTCGGCGGTGTGCAGGTCGGAGCCGAACGGCTTCTCGATCACCACTCTTCTGAACGCTTCGGGGGTTTCTTCAAGCAAACCGGCGCTGCCGAGGCGGCGCACCACTTCACTGAAGAAACGTGGCGCGGTGGCCAGGTAGAACACCGCGTTGCCGGTGCCGCTGTCGGCGATTTTCGCCGCCAGGGCTGAATAGGTGCTGTCGTCGAGGAAATCGCCCTGGACGTAGCTGATGCCTTTGGCGAGCTTGGCCCACAAGAGCGGATCAAGCATCTGATCGCCCTTGCCGACCTTCGCCGCCACTTCGGTACGGATGAAGTCTTCGAGCTTCTGCGCAAAGGCTTCATCGGTAATGGCGTTGTGATCAACGCCGACGATCCGCAGATTGTCGTCGAGCAGGCCGTCGCGACTGAGGTTGTACAGCGCCGGCATGAGCAGGCGCTTGACCAGGTCGCCGTGGGCACCGAACAGGAACAGCGTGGTCGGTGGTGCGGGTTCTGCCTTGGATTTTCTGCGGATCGTACGGGTCATTTTTTCGCGGTCTCCACGTGGCCGCCGAAGCCGAAGCGTTGTGCCGACAGGATCTTGTCACCAAATGTGCCCTGCCCGCGCGAGCGGTAACGGGAGAACAGCGAGTTGGACAGCACCGGTACCGGCACCGCTTGCTCCATGGCCGCTTCAATGGTCCATTGGCCTTCGCCGCTGTCAGCCACGGAACCGGAGAAACCGTCGAGCTTCGGATCGCTGGCCAGCGCATCGGCAGTCAGGTCCAGCAACCACGACGAAACCACGCTGCCACGACGCCAGACTTCAGCGATATCGGCCACGTTCAGATCAAATCGCTGATCTTCCGGCAGGCGTTCGCTGGATTTGGTCTTGAGAATATCGAAGCCCTCGGCGAACGCGGCCATCATGCCGTACTCGATGCCGTTATGGATCATCTTCACGAAGTGCCCGGCGCCGGCGGGACCGGCGTGGATGTAGCCATGCTCGGCGCGGTGGTCGTCGGACTTGCGATCCTTGGTGCGCGGAATGTCGCCCAAGCCCGGCGCCAGTGCGGCGAACAGCGGATCGAGACGCTGCACGGTTTCGGCATCGCCACCGATCATCATGCAATAACCGCGTTCCAGGCCCCAGACGCCGCCGGAGGTGCCGACATCAATGTAGTGCAGGCCCTTGTCGTTCAGGGTTTTGGCCCGGCGAATGTCATCCTTGTAGTTGGTGTTGCCGCCGTCGATGATGGTATCGCCGGGTTCGAGCAGTTCGCTCAGGGTGTTGATGGTGTCTTCGGTCGGTGCGCCCGCCGGCAGCATGACCCAGACCGCGCGCGGCTTGTCGAGGCCGGCAACCAGTGCTGGCAAGTCGGCGACGCCGGTGGAGCCCTCGGCGACCAGGTTATCGATGAAAGCGGTATTGCGGTCGTAAACAACGGTGGTGTGCCCGTTGAGCATCAGACGTCGCGCAATATTGCCGCCCATGCGGCCCAGTCCAATAATCCCGAGTTGCATGTGCTGATGCTCCTTACTACAAATAAATGTGTGTCATTGGTTATAGCCCAACGCGACTGATGGAGGTTAGTCCAGAGCGTTGCGATGAAGTTTCCGGGCATTGTGCCCGATCCAGAGTGATAACGCCCTGAATCCTGCCGAAGACACACCGACCATGAAAAATAAAAAAGTTCCCTTCCAGGGCAAAAGAAATCAAAATTGGCGCCGATAGTAAGTCAAGCGCCTCAAAACGAGGAGTGACTTACAGTTGATGCACGCCATTTGCGAGGTGAGCAATGGGCACAGTACATACAGCAATGCCGCCACAAACCCTCTACGTAACGATCCGTCGCGATGAATTGCGCCAGTTGAAAGACGAGCGCGACCAGTTGAAGCACGAATTGGCGCAATTGCGCGCACTGACCCAAGGCTCGCAGCCGCAACCGCGTCCGGTTGTGCAGCGCGCACCCCACGCCTGATCCCCGCCTGCTTCGGGAACGGCCCCCGTCGTTCCCGACACGTTGCACCTCTGACCGCCCGATACTCGTCAAACGCGGTGCTTAACAAATCTTTCACATGCCCTTGGGGATACTCCGCCCCATTCTGGCCGTACCTGCGTGTACGGCCTCTGTTCGTCGGTGTCATGGAAGCGTTCCGGCGTGGGATTGATGATTGAGCTGGAGCACTGAATGGCATTGTTCAAACGCAGCAAAACGACTGCGACGGGTTTTGACTGGGCTGGAGTTATCTGGCTGTTTGTTTTCTTCTGGTACTTCTCGGGTATCACCCAACTGCTGATCCAGCTGACCGGCACATCCGGCTTCACCGGCTTCCGCCAGGCCTTCGTGATGAGCGCGCTGTGGCTGGCGCCGATGCTGCTGCTCCCCAATCAGACCCGCCTGCTCGCGGCGATCATAGGTGTGGTGCTGTGGGCCTGCTCGATGGCCAGCCTCGGCTACTTCTTCATTTATCAGCAGGAATTCTCGCAGAGCGTCATCTTCATCATGTTCGAATCGAACGTGTCGGAAGCCGGCGAGTACATGACGCAGTATTTCGCCTGGTGGATGATCCCGGCGTTCCTCGCCCATACCGCGTTCGCTTACTTTTTATGGACGCGTCTGCGCCCGGTTTACATGCCGCGTGGTCGCGCGCTGGTAGCGGCGACGGCAATTGTCGTCGCCGTGGTCGGCTATCCGCTGGTCAAGCAAACCATGCGCATGGGCACCTTCGCCCAAGGCTTCGAGAAATTCGAAACCCGTATCGAGCCCGCCGTGCCTTGGCAGATGGCTGTGGCCTATCACCGCTATCAGGAAACCCTCGCCGACATGCAAGGCATGCTCGACAGTGCGAGCAAGATCCCGCCGCTGAAAAACCTCAAGGACGCCTCGGCCGGGCAACCGGCGACTTTGGTGCTGGTGATCGGCGAGTCCACCAACCGCCAGCGCATGAGTCTTTACGGATACCCGCGCAACACCACGCCGGAACTGGACAAGCTCAAGGATCAACTGGCGATCTTCGACAACGTCATCACCCCGCGCCCGTACACCATCGAAGCGCTGCAGCAAGTGCTGACCTTCGCCGATGAGCAAAACCCGGATCTGTACCTGTCGACGCCATCGCTGGTCAGCGTGATGAAACAGGCTGGTTACAAGACCTTCTGGATCACCAACCAGCAGACCATGACCAAGCGCAACACCATGCTCACGACCTTCTCCGAACAGGCTGACGAGCAGGTGTACCTGAACAACAACCGCAACCAGAACGCCGCGCAGTACGACGGTGACGTTATCGAGCCGTTCAACAAGGCTCTGACTGATCCGGCTGAACGCAAACTTATCGTCGTGCACCTGCTCGGTACGCACATGAGCTACCAGTACCGCTATCCGCCGACGTTCGAGAAGTTCCAGGATCGCCAGGGCGTACCGGCCGGGGTGCGCGACGATCAGGTTCCGACCTACAACAGCTATGACAATGCCGTGCTGTACAACGACTTCGTAGTCTCGAGCCTGATCAAGGACTACGCCAAGACAGACCCGAATGGCTTCCTGCTGTACCTGTCCGACCACGGTGAAGATGTCTTCGACTCCGCCGGCCACGGCACGCTGGGCCGCAACGAAAACAAACCGACCGCGCCGATGTACACCATCCCGTTCATGGCCTGGGCCTCGCCGAAGTGGAAGGAAAACCACGACTGGAACTTCGCCGGCGACCTCAGCCGCCCGTACAGCAGCTCGCAACTCATTCACACCTGGGCGGATCTGGCCGGGTTGAGTTCCGATGAACTGGATCGCAGCAAAAGCCTGGTCAGCGACAGCTTTGTACCGCGCAAGCTGTTGATTGGCGACCCGTACCAAGCGCCGAGGCGAGCGTTGATTGACTTCAGTTTGATGAAGCCAAAGCACCCGGATCCGGCGGAAGTCGCGCAGAAGTAAAACGACAAAGGGCCGAGAAGGCCCTTTTTTGTGCCTATCGACCGTGGTGTTTCTGTAATACGCCGCAATATTTGCGCTGAACCAGCGTTAACCCATCGTTAATGGCCGCGCCGCAGACTCTCTTTCGCGGTCTGCTTCACGGACGAACCGACTCCCACTTGTTCAGTAGGAGGCACCATGAAAACCACCACTATCATCCTCACCACCCTGCTCGCCCTCGGCTCCACCAGCGCCTTCGCTGAAGGCGGTGCCGAACGTATGCGTTATTACTACGACAACTTCCCGGTCCAGCACGCGCAAGGCGAGCAAAAGACCGACGCCAGTGCGAAGGAAATTCGCGTCCCTGCTGACCAGACGGCGCAGGTGACCGACTCTTATCGCGACTGAGCTTTACCGAGCAACCGATGGACCTTCCGTGGCTCCGCTCTGGCCCGGGAGATGACAGTTCAGGCGCCCTGATCGGGGCGCCTTTTTTATGTTGCTGATTTGCGGTGAGGAGGCTTCAGGCCTGTAAATCCTTTATCCAGAACAGCATTCGTCCGTGATCCGGATTGAACATCCCCGGTGCAAAGCCGAATTTGCGATACGAACCCTGCGCCACCGCATTGCCTTCCAGCACTTCCAGGGTGATCTTGCAGCAACCGCGCTGACGGGCGATTTCTTCTACCTTCTGCAGCATCTTCTGACTGAGCCCCAGGCCGCGAAATTTGCCGACCACGGCGACGTCGTGAACGTTGACCAGCGGTTTGCAGGCGAAAGTGGAGAAGCCTTCAAAACAGTTGACCAGCCCCGCCGGTTCGCCGCCGACGAAGGCCAGCACGCTGAAGGCATGCGGGCGGCGGGCGAGTTCTTCGGGCAGGCGTTGCAGCAGTTCGGGCGCGATCGGGTGACCGCCGCCCATGGGATCTTCGGCGTAGTGGTTGAGCACGATGCCGATGGCTTCGGCGTGCACCGGGTTGCTGTAGCTGGCCTGAAGTACGAGTATTTCTGCGGAATCCATTTCCATCCCCGATAAGCAAAAAGCCCCGGCGCGCAAGGTGCTAGCTGAAAGGCCTGGGGGGACGTTAGCTTGGGTGCGCCGGAGAGGGCAACTTGAAAAGCTGAAGATCAAAAGATCGCAGCCTCATTGCACTCGTCAGCTCCTACGGTCCGATATGTGTAGGAGCTGACGAGTGCAATGAGGCTGCGATCTTTCGCGGTCAGTGGCCCCAGATGAGCTCTTCGGTCCAGCCCAGTTCGGCGAAGTCTTCGGCGCGCAATGCGCTTTCGCCGACACAGAAAAATTCATCCAGTTGCGGTGGCTTGACCGTCGTGCCGCTGAGCATGGCGTGCACCTGGCCACGATGATGGAGCTGGTGCTCGAACAGGTGCGAGAGCATGCGCAGGCGGCTGTCATGTTGCGGTTCGTCGCGAGCGATAGTGACGATTCTTGGCAGATCGGCATCGCGCAGTTGCTCGCAATAGGCGATCAGCCGGCGATCGACGCGGGCCTGTTCTGCACGCAGCGCCGCAGCCTCGGTAAACGGCTCGTCTGCATTGAAGAAAACATAGCAATCCGGGTGCGGCTCGTCCCCGCGCAATTCGCGCTCCAGCGCATCAACGTAGAACCAGTCGCAGGTGAGGATGTGATTGAGCGTGAGGCGGATGCTGGGGAAGAAGCTCACCCGTGGCGCCGCCAGTTCAGTGGTGTCGAGCTGGCTCCAGGCCTTGGCCAGGCGGTGATTGGCCCAGGCATTCTGATAGGCCATGGTCAGCAAATGATGGGACAGCGGTTGACTCATGTCGGCGCCCTCTTCTTTCAGGCTTCAGCGAAGCGCTGCAATTGCATCTCCCGCAAACGGCTGAGGGTGCGGCGGAACGGGAATTCCAGATAGCCCTCGGTGTACAGCGCCTCCATCGGAACGCTTGCCTCGACGTACAGCGGCACTTTGCGGTCGTAGCATTCGTCGACCAGTGCGATAAAGCGGCGAACGCCGTCGTCGTGCACCGATAACTGTGGCAGTTCCCGGTCGCCGGCGACCACGCGCTCAGCGCCGTCTTCGGTACCGCGCGCGATACGTCCTTCGCGTTTTTGTGCGCTGAGGTTCGGTACTTCGTTCAACAGAATAGCCCGGTAGCGATCACCCAGGGCAATGAAGTCCATGGCGGCGAAAGGTTGTTCGCACAGATCGCTGTAGCGGCACCACAGCACGGATTCGCTGGCTTGCACCACGTTGAGTGTGCGGTGGCCCACGGCGACTGGCTCATCGCTGACAGTCTCATCTGCAGCCAGCGACTTGAACACGGCACCCAGTGCGCTCGGCGAATCGGTCGCGCTGACAAAATAGCGCTGTTCGATCGCTCCGGGATGCAAGCGATGATCCTCGGCGCCATTCACCGCCACCACTGTCATGTGTGCCTTGATCGCCGCAATCGCCGGCGTGAAACGGTCGCGGTTGAAGCCGTCCGCGTACAGATCGTCCGGTGGCAGGTTGGACGTGCAAACGATTACCACGCCTTCCTCGAACATCACCTGAAACAGCCGGCCGAGAATGATCGCGTCGCCGATGTCATTGACGAACAGTTCATCGAAGCAGAGCACGCGCACTTCACCGGCCAGCTCTTTGGCCAAAGCGCCCAACGGATCGGCGATGCCACTGAGTTGAAACGAACGCTGATGCACCCAGCCCATGAAGTGATGAAAGTGCTGACGCCGCGCCGGCACGCGCAGGCTCTGGTAGAACTGATCCATCAGCCAGGTCTTGCCACGACCGACTGGCCCCCACAGGTACACGCCACTGACCGAACGGGCACCGGCTTGCAAGGCTTCATGGCATTTTTGCAAGGCCCAGACCGCGTGTTCCTGGGCTTCATCCTGGATGAAACCCTTGTGGTCGACTGCGTATTGCCAGGCACTGAGGGGGGAGTCGAAAGTCATGCGCGGGAGTATGCCACGGGCGATTGGCCATTGCTGATCGACGCACGCATGATCGTTCCCGCGCTCTGCGTGGGAATGCCTCAAGGGACGCTCCGCGTTCCAGCTCTGGAAGGGACGCGGAGCGTCCCGGGCTGCATTCCCACGCGGAGCATGGGAACGATCATAACAAGGGAGAGGCAGTAAAACCTGACCTTTCAGGCAGTTATTGCTCGTTGCCCTCGCCGCCCTCTTCCGGCATTCTGCGCACCCATTTTCTGACCCGGCCCCGCCTTGCGGCGCGCACATCACCATGACCGCCTCTGACAAAACCCCGCGCAACAACGACCTGATCTACGGCCTCAACGACCGTCCGCACCTGACCGCCACGGTGTTCGCCGCGTTGCAGCACGTGCTGGCGAGTTTCGTCGGCATCATCACCCCGACCCTGATCATGGGTGGCGCCCTCGGTCTGCACAGTGAAATCCCCTACCTGATCAGCATGGCGCTGTTCGTCTCCGGCCTTGGCACCTTTGTCCAGGCCAAGCGCTTTGGCCCGGTGGGTTCCGGTCTGCTGTGTCTGCAAGGCACCAGTTTTTCCTTTATCAGTGTGATCCTCAGCGCCGGGTTCATGGTCAAGGCGCGCGGCGGTGGCACTGACGAAATCCTCTCGACGATCTTCGGCGTGTGCTTCTTCGCTGCCTTCATCGAAGTGGTGCTCAGCCAGTTCATCGGCAAGCTGCGCATGCTGATCACCCCGGTAGTCACCGGCACGATCATCACGCTGATGGGCCTGTCGCTGATCAAAGTGGCGATGACCGACATCGCCGGCGGCTTCGGTGCGCCTGACTTGGGCGCGGCCAGTCACGTAATTCTGGCGGCGCTGGTGATCGGTACCATCGTTGTGTTGAACCGTGTCGACGTGCCGTTTCTGCGCCTGGGCGCGATCGTCATCGGCCTGACGCTGGGCTACGTGGTGGCCTGGCTGATGGGCACGGTGGATTTCGCTTCGATGCCCGAAGTGCCGCTGGTCAGCGTGCCGGTGCCGTTCAAGTACGGCTTTAACTTCGATTGGGTGGCGTTCGTGCCGGTGGCGGTGATTTTCCTCGTGTCGCCGCTGGAAGCGGCCGGTGACCTGACCGCCAACTCGATGATCTCGCGGCAACCGGTGAAAGGCCCGCTGTACATCCGCCGGATCAAATCCGGCCTGCTCGCCGATGGTCTCAACTCGGCCATGGCGGCAGTGTTCAACAGCATGCCGATGGTGACCTTCGCGCAAAACAACGGCGTGATCCAGTTGACTGGCGTGGCCAGCCGCTACGTGGCGTTTTTCATCGCCGGGCTGCTGGTGTTGCTCGGTTTGTTCCCGATGATCGGCGCAGTGCTGCAACTGATGCCGAAACCGGTGCTGGGCGGCGCTGAGCTGGTGATGTTCGGCACCGTCGCCGTGGCCGGGATCAAGATCCTCGCCGAGGCCGGCCTGCATCGACGCAACATGCTGATCGTGGCGATCTCGCTGGGCATGGGCCTGGGCATCGCGGCGGTGCCGGAAGTCCTGCGCGAACTGCCGCAAGCGCTGCGCAACATCTTCGAATCGCCAATCACTGTCGGTGCGTTGTGCGCTATCGTGCTGAACATCTTCCTGCCGGAAGAGTTCATCGAGCTGGAAGAAGATGATTTCGACCCGGAAGCGTCGATTCTGCAGGTCATGGAAAACCCCGACGTCGCCGCCAAAGGTGAACCCGGCCAAGCGGCGGCTGTCGCACAGTTGAACCGCTGACGTCACGCCTCGAAAAAAAGGGCTGCACCGACGACGGTTCAGCCCTTTTTTTGTCGAGAGATTTTTATGCGCCGCGTCCACGCTGTCATCCTGTCGCTTGTGCTGTTGTCGCTCAGCGCCTGCGCACTGTTTCCCAACCGCGATCCGGTGAACATCAACGTGGTCGGCCTCGAACCGTTACCCAGCCAGGAACTGGAAGTACGCTTCGCGATCAAGCTGCGCGTACAGAACCCCAATGAAACGGCGATCGATTACAACGGCATCGCGCTGGATCTGGAGGTCAATGGTCATTCGCTGGCTTCGGGTGTGAGCGATCAGAGCGGCTCGATCCCGCGTTTCTCTGAAGCCATTGTCACGGTGCCGGTCAGCGTCTCGGCGTTCTCGGTGCTGCGCCAGACGTTGGGCCTGAGCCAGACGCAAAGCCTCGATAACCTGCCCTACGTGCTGCGCGGCAAACTGGCGGGCGGGTTGTTCGGCACGATGCGCTTTACCGACAGCGGCAAGTTGAGCCTGCCTAAAGCGAGTGCGGCGACGTGGTAAAAAGTTTTCTGATCGGGCACCGATCCCTGTGGGAGCTGGCTTGCCAGCGATAGCGGTGCATCTGCCAAAAAGATGTCGACTGACATGGCCCCATCGCTGGCAAGCCAGCTCCCACAGGTTCAAAACAAGTTTCAAGGTCAGGAGTTGAACCGCACCCCCGGCTTCGCACGCTCATCAACGGTCAACTCGAAGACATCCGGCCGCGCGTAGTGGCCGACCACATCGTAGTCGTACCGCGCGCGGATCAGTTCATCGGTGTCGATCTGCGCCGTGAGCAAGCCCGCTTCCCCGCGCAACGGCCCCGCCAGCACGTCGCCCATCGGTCCGACGATCACGCTGCCACCGGCAATCAACGGTCGATCACCCGGCCAATTGGCAATCTCCACACCCAACGCATTCGGCGAGGCCTGCACCTGACAGGCGCTGACCACGAAACAGCGGCCTTCGTGGGCGATGTGGCGCATGCTGACCTGCCACATCTCGCGCTCGTCCACGGTCGGCGCGCACCAGACCTCAACGCCTTTGGCATACATCGCCGTGCGCAACAGCGGCATCATGTTTTCCCAGCACACCACGGCGCCAAGCTTGCCGACCTGGGTGTCGAACACCGGCAGCGTCGAGCCATCACCCTTGCCCCAGATCAGTCGCTCGGTACCGGTGGGCATCAGCTTGCGGTGTTTGCCGAGCAGCCCGGCCTGCGGGTCGAAATACAGCACCGTGCAATACAACGTGCTGCCGGCGCGCTCGATCACGCCGATCACCAGATTGGCCTCGGTGCGCGCTGACAATCCGGCCAGCGCTTCGGTTTCGGCGCCGGGCACATCGATGGCGTTGGCAAAATAACGCGCAAAGGCCTCACGCCCCTCGGGCAGTCGGTAGCCCAATTGGGTGCCGAAGCCCTCGCCTTTCGGGTAGCCACCGAGCAAGGCTTCCGGCATCACCACCAACGCGGCGCCGGATTCGCGGATTGCGTCTTCCCAAGCAAGGATCTGTTCAAGGGTTTCGCCTTTGCCGCCGGGCAAGGCACCGATCTGCAACGCCGCCACTATGGATCTGGCCATTGTGTTTACTCCATCAGGTTCAGGTGTTGCCGATTCTCCAGCGTCACGCGATCATGAATAAAGCCCTGCTGACTGCTGAATGATATGAACCAAATGAATATCGCCGACATTGACCTCAACCTGCTGAAAGTCTTCGAAGCACTGCACGATGAATCCAGTGCCAGTCGCGCCGCCCTGCGCCTGGGCGTAACGCAATCGGCAGTCAGCGCGGCATTGCGCCGCTTGCGTGAGGTGTATGGCGATCAGTTGTTCGTGCGCACCGGGCGCGGACTGGCGCCGACCCTGCAAGCCAATCAGCTGAAACCGGTGATCAGCGATGCGCTCAACAAATGCCGGCAAAGTCTGGCCATGCTTGATCCGGCGGCCAATCAATACGAAGGGCGTTCGGTGGCGATCGGTCTGTCAGATGATTTTGAAATTGCCTACGGACGCCACTTGATCGAGGAAATCGCCCGCCATGCGCCGAAGCTGCGGTTGATATTTCGCCAGACCCACAGCCAGATCGTTGCCCGCGCGCTGATGGAACGCAGCATCGACCTGGCGATCACTGCCGGCGGATTTTCCGAGCGCCTGCTCAGTCGTCAGGTGTTGGGGGAAGGCGGCTATGCGTGTCTGGTCGACCCGGCCAGTCTCGCGCCAGGACAACAGCAGATCGCGTTGCAGGAGTTCGTTGAACGCGAGCACATTCTGGTGTCGTCGGGGGGCTTTATCGGTATCACCGATGAGGGATTGGCGGCAGTGGGCTTGAGCCGGCGAGTCTGCGCGTCGACCACGCATTTCGCCGCGCTGCCCTTCCTGCTCAAGGGCAGTCAGGCGGTGGCGACCATCCCGGCCCATGCCGCCGCAAGCATCGCGACGCTGAGCGGGCTGGCGTTGCTGCCCTGCCCTTTGGCTTTACCGCGCTATCCGGTGGAACTGGGCTGGCGCACCAGCACGCAGATCGATCCGGTGCTGGTCAAGGTTCGCGAGGCGATTGCCGCCACGTTCAGCCAGGCGTGAAGCGGATTATTTGTTCGCCGCCATCAGGCGATTGACTTCACTGCGCACCATGTTGGCGAACTCCGGCGGCGACATGCCGTCCAGCTCGGCGCGGACCCACTCGGCCCATTTGCCCTTGCGCTTGGAGCGCTCCCCAAACAAGCGCGCGGCTTCGCCTTTGGCTTTGCCCAGATTGTTCTGCCAGAGTTCGAACAGACGGGATTTCTCGTCTTCCAGCGCTGCGCGCTCTGCGAGGGATTTGTCGGCCAGATTGAAACTCATGGGGATTTATCCTGCTGCGTAAAATGGCGACATCTTACACGCTCGATGGAAATCTCCGGTGCAGGTTTTTCCCTTCTCCACGAATGACATGCAACTTTTCGCCTGCCGCTACACTCCATTGGTCACTGTCCATTCACCTGCAAGGAGTCACCCAATGGCCCGTAAAACCGCCTCGCAAGCTGCCGAAGAGCAAATCAAGGATCAAGCTTTCAGCGAGCTTCAGGCTCTGATCGAAGAATCGGACAAACTGCTCAAGAGCAGCGCTTCACTGGTCGGCGAAGAAGCAGAAACGCTGCGTGCACAAATCGCCCAGAAACTGCAGCTGGCACTGGATTCGGTGTCCAGCGTGCGCGACCGCACCAAACCCGCTGTTGAAGCCACCGAGAACTACATCGGTGGCCACCCATGGCAAACCGTGGCGATCTCCGCCGGTTTCGGCCTGGTGGTGGGCCTGCTGCTCGGCCGTCGCTGAGTTCCAGCGCTACAAAAAAAGCGAGCCTTCCGGTTCGCTTTTTTTATGCCTGCACACTCACTCCCCCGCCAACTCCCGCAACTGCCCCAGCGTCTGCTCATCCAGCACAATTCCCTGGGCCAGTGATCGGCCTCGCTGCAAATGCCGTCGATCCCCCGGCAAACGCTTGAGCCCGACCCCGTGCATCTGCCGCACCAGCTCTTCACTGCGCTGGGCAAAGCTCTGCCCCGCGGCCTTGCTCGGGTCGATCACAATCAACAGCTGACCGGTCCACGGGGTTTTCGCGCCGGGATGGTTGGACCAGTCAAACTCGAATGAGAAATTGCCGCCGGTCAATGCCGCCGCCAGCAACTCGACCATCATCGACAGCGCCGAGCCTTTATGGCCGCCAAACGGCAACAAGGCGCCGCCTTCGAGAATCGCTTTGGGGTCCTGGGTCGGCTGGCCGAGGCTGTCGACACCCATGCCGGCCGGGAGTTTTTCACCTTTGCGGGCTGCAATTTGCACATCGCCATGGGCGATGGCGCTGGTGGCAAGATCGAACACAATCGGCGCGGCGTTGGCCCTTGGCGCGGCGAAGGCAATCGGATTGGTACCGAACAATGGCCGATCAGCGCCATGGGGCACCACGCAGGTCATGCTGTTGACCACGCTCAGCGCCACCAGACCTTCGTCGGCGAAGGGCTCGACATCCGGCCACAAAGCAGCGAAATGATGCGAGTTGCGGATCGCCAGCACCGCGATCCCGGCATGACGCGCCTTTTCGATCAGCAAGGGTCGGGCCGCTGCCAACGCTGGCTGGGCAAAACCGTTGCCAGCGTCAACCCGGACAAATCCTGGCGCGACATCTTCAACCTGTGGCACGGCATGGCCATTGACCCAGCCGCTTTTCAGCGTCGAGACATAACCGGGGATGCGAAACACGCCATGACTGTGAGCGCCGTCGCGTTCGGCGTTGGCGCAGTTGACGGCGAGTACCCGGGCGACTTCGCTGGAGGTGCCGTGGCGCAGAAAAATCGTTTCAAGCAGTTGCGTCAGTGCTTCGAGGGACACTGTGGACGAGCCATGATCGTGTGGCGCAGACATCTGAAGCTCCAGAATGATTATTGGAGGGAACAACAGCGTACGGTCGATTTTGCCCACCGATTAACCCTGTCCGAGCTGCCAGCTGTCAACCCTTCGATTGATCGGCATCCGCTGGCGCGCCCTGATGCACATTTCACTGTCAGCGGGTGCGGTAACTATCTACCGCAAGTGCTCCAGCCTGCGCATCTACTGTCGAGTTCCAGCCCAATGGCGCCCTGTTCAGAGTTGCAATGATGTCCACCCCGACTGCCCCGCTGTTGTTTCCAGTGATATTCGATTCACCCGGCCTGCACGCTGACCTCGGTCCGGCACACGGTCTCAACAGCAAAGACTTCGACTGGCTTGCACATGCGCAACTCGCTACGCAATCACTGCGCAACAAGCAAACCCCGCCAATGCTGGCCGAACGCATCCTGCTCAACGCCGACAAGCAACTGGCCGTGCCGCTGGCAGGCAGCTTCATACTCAGCGCCGGGCCGGATGACAACGGCGTGTTTCTCTATACGCCCTACGATGGCGTGAAGAAATTCGCCGATCGGCAAGTACTGACAGACGCTCTGCAGACACGCCTCGACAATGCCACGGAAAATGATGATCTGCTGGCTTTCCTCTCGGTTTCGCTGCGCAGGGAGCTGGTGGAAAAACGCGGTATCACCCTGACTTGCGAAACCATCGAAGGTGATGTGTTCGAGGACCAACAAGCGGCAATTGGCGAATCCCTGGACAGGAGCACCCGTGATTTGCTGGACGAGCTCAAACGCCTGCCATCCCTTGCAACGCTGCTGGAAAAGATTCTCGACGAACTGCTCGAAGCGCATTTTGGCGCGGTGCAACAGTCGCTTACCCGGGTCGGTTTCTATTCGGTGACTTCTTCGGATGGGAAACAGTGGGTCGACTCGCTGTCGCTGACTGAAGCGCTGTTGGTGCACTTTCACCGTCAGGGCTGGCCCCACGGTCAGGCCGTAGAATTCACCCATCCCGCCCGTTCGGTACGCGAAGACGATCAGTCGGCCTGGACCAATGCGATCAAGTCGGCGTCGGGAAAACTGACCATGCTGTTGTTTCGACAGCTTGAGGTGTTTTGGAACGGCGCTTCATTCGAAGGCTCGCCCAGACGTACTTTCTTCAGCCAGACGGTGCAGGATCAGGCGCGCGCGGATCTGATGATCAAGCGCGAAACGCAGATCCTCACCGCCAGCGAGTTCGACGCCCTGCACAGCCTGGTACGTGAGCCAACTGTTGCGGTACGGCGGCCAACGTTCGAAACCGTGTGTTTGAGTGAGGAGACAGCCTGTGTCGAGCTGGCCGGTTCGCTGATGATCAATCACGACAAGGCTTATCTCTATACGCCCAGCCAGGGACTGCAGGTACTCGCCGACTACGCGGATCTCAAACAGACACTGACCGCCAAAATGCGGGCCGCCGGACACGAAGACGAACTCTACGGGCTGATGAATCTGCAAGAGCGCAATCGTTACCTTGGCTTCGCTAACGCGCAGGTATCCGGGGAAAACATTGGCGGTGAGATCATGACCACGCTGTTCGAGGCCATCCTCACCAAGCAACGTCAGAACGTTGAATTCGTTCTGCAGCGTTTTCGTCAGAGCGAGCGCACCACTGACATCCATGCGCTCTTCGACAAGGCGCTGGATATCCGCTCAATGATTCATGAACGGCTGCTCAAGCTCGACGTCAATCGGCGCTGGAGTACCCGGCCGTTGTTTACCAGTACACCGCCATCGTCACTCGTGCAGGCAGACAAGGCTGCGCAGCAGGCGACACTTCTGGGACGGACGCTGAATAACCTGACCAGCCACTTCAAAGACCAGCCGACCGCGCACGGTGCCGAACAGCGCGTATTTCTCGAAGGCATTCTGTGGAAACTGGCCCAGGCATTCGAAGACGGCGTGCGTGGTGAGGCGTACCTGCGCAGCCTCAGCGGGTCATGGCTGGAGGCGGAACGAAAGATCGTCGACACCGTGTTCGATTCCAGGCACCCGACACGCAGGGACCGCCAGTCACTCAATGGTTTTCGCCCCGATGCCTGGTCACTGACCCTCATCGGGGCCGAGCCCAACGCTGCGCTGCCGCTCGCTCACTGCGTGCTCCTGACCGAGCGTGGCGGCATGGACGCGAAACATTCCGGGCGCGCCATCCTCTGGACACCGGCCCTGGGCCTGGAGCTGTTTGACGACATCGCCAGTGCGCAAAAGCAATTGCAGCAACGGCTGGACGACAACAATCAGAGTCACACGCTGCTGGAAAATCTGCCAAAGGCGCAACACAAACTGGACCAGCAATACACACTGGGCGAGTTTCAATTGATTGATGGCAGTGTCTCCCGAGACCGCATGCAATCGGCCATTGAACAGTTCCTCGCTGAATGTGAACTGCTGCGAGTTTGCATCAAGGAGCCAAAGACATTGGCGACCTTCCTGGATGAAATGAAAAATACTGTCATCGATACCAACCTGCGACGCGCGATCGATCTTGCCAGCACCCTTTCGCGTCATCTGGATTACCCCGACTGGTTGCGCATGGCCTCGGCGACGGAGCAACGCACGCAACTCGCGCTGCTGGATGAACTGCGGCATGCGTTCATCGATGGCAAGGATTTCCTCGATGAGGTCCCGGCGCTGGCCACTCATATCGAGCAGACCCTCAAAACCCTGCTCGACGCGCGATTTCCAGGCAACGGGCTCAAGCCACAGGACATACGGATCACCCCGAATCTGATATTGGCCGGCCCTGCCTGCGACTTGCTGGAATTTGCCTTGCATCACTACAACGTCGTGCAGGGCAGCGGTTTCAAAGTCGCCTCGACAACGGCCACAGCCTTACCAAAAGAGTTTGCCCAGGCCGCGGTACGGCAATTACTGCAATCTCTTGATGTTGCTACCACCTACACCGCGAAAGTGACCGAAGCGCTGTCAGCCGACAGCCCGTCTGCTCGCACCAGCAAAGAACGGTTCTTGCGCCAGTTGCCCTGGCAACTGATGCAACACGCCCACTCGATGAAATTGCAGCAACAGCTCTCGGATACCGGCTATGACTACATTTGCCAGGTCCTCGACATGCCCGACACGATAGCGCGCGCTGCGGTCGAGGGCGCTCATGCCATCGCCTGTCCGCTATCGCTGATCAAGACCCCAGGCGCTGATTGCGTAGACGCGCTCGGACTGTATGTCTTCGGTCCGGGCGCAGGGCAAACAGGTCCCCGGGTTCTCTATGCGCCTTACTCAAGATGGGTATTTCGCGAGTTCGAGAACGAAGCGCAGTTGATCGAAGCACTGAATACCCCCGGCCACTTTCAGGACTTGCTCATCCGGCGTCTGCCTGACGCGCAGCAGGCCGTATTCAAGAGCTTGTTGAAAACAACGATCGGCAAAAACAGTGAAATCACACTTCATGACTCCCCCATGAGGGGCAACATGCTTGAGCGGTTGCACAAAGACACCCTGAGTCTTCTGCCGCAACTGTTGCGCAGCCAGCCACAGATCAATGGCCAAGCGGATTGGGAAGCGGTGAAGTTTCTTTTCAGTCACGGCGTGCGCCTGGTGCCACATTTGCTACCGGGCAAACTCGCGTCCGGTTTTTTTCTGTGGCGAAGCTACCAGGACTTCAAGGCGTCCGCCGAAGGCCTTCAGGATCACCACTGGGCAAATGCCCTGAAAAGCTTCATCGCAGGGGCGATTACCCTCTTCAGCCTGGGACGTCTGTCATGGGAAAGCGAGGCAGAAACGGCCGGCTCCGAATTCGCCGCAGAGGCGCAAGCACCTGCGGGTACAGCCACAACGGTGCAAGTCGCCTCTCGCTGGGCAAAGGTGTCGCCCGTCACGCCCGCTCGGATTGATTTGCAGCCCTTTGAAAGCAGTACGGCGCTGGAATCCCTCAAGCTTGATGCCAATGAGCTGGTCTATGGGGATTCGTTGACGACGCAGAAATACGCCGCCATTGCCGGCAAGGTGTATCCGGCAGTCCAGGTCGAAAAAAGCTGGCATTTGCGCAAAAAAGACGGCAGTCAGGGGCCGGCACTCGAAGAGAAAAATGCCCGTCTGGTTATTGCAAGCGCCAGCCAGCCGGTTCATCGCTGCCGATCAAAACGTCGTGACCCTGCTCAACATGAAGTCGAGGAAAACCGCTCAATAGAAATGTATATCCAGGCCAGAGGCATGGCCCAGATCCACCGTCGCTATCCGGCCAGGGCTTTCGTGATACAGCAAGCCGTAAACCGTGCAAGAGAATACGCAGTCAACTGTCTGCATAACTACGTTACACAGCGCAGCAATCCTGCGGGCACACGGCTGGAGACGGTTTTGAAGGAGTTCTTCGAGGTGCATGAGGTAACGCCCTTGCTGCTCACAAAACTCGAGAAAGTGATAATTCCTGTCTGCCAGGAACTGACGAACCCAAAAGATGATTTGCTCTACACCGAGCGCTTTTTTACTGGTCTGAATGGGCCTGGCAGCGCCAATACCGTTGCCTTCGTTTTCAAACAGGACAAACAAAAAATAATTCATCTCACCGAGGTTTTTTTCAATCCCAGAATGGACAGATACACCGCCCATTTGCCTCCTCGGTTCAACGTTGATTCTCACGCCCGCGCGGTAACGCTGATCCATGAACTCTCGCATCTGGTTTGCGACAGCGAAGATCTGGTAACGGTCCAGGCCATGGGGCCTTATCTCGATCTTATCGACACGACGACGGCAGAGGGGCAAGCGGCCAAGGACTCGCTTGAACGTTATCGCAGGTTATTGTCGCGCTTCGGCAATCTCTCGCACCTGTTTGCGGTGAAATCCGGCAACCACGTCTGGACCGATCTGGACAAAATGCCGACGCATGCCGCGGATTACCTGAAAATCCTCAGCCTTACCAAAACCACAAACCTTGCAGACGCGCGCCGAGCGTTTCGCAGTCCTGTTTCAGCAGATGCGCGGGTCGACGTGATGCTCGCCAATGCCGACTCGATCGCCCTGCTCATCAGCGAACTGGGTCGTCAGCTCGACCCGCTTCCCGCGCCGATACCGTTACCGGCGCCGGTTTCAGCCCCGGCAGGATCCTCGCAAGCGCTGGCGTGACGACAAAAAAAATGCGCCGGCGTGACGCCAGCGCATTGCTCATGACCAGAATCAAAAGTTATTACGGTCGGTTAGTCCTTCTGATCGCGCAGTACATTGCCCGAGGCGCCGTCGATGCGGAACTCGTAGACAATGCCGTCAGCTTTGCGCCCTTCGCCTTCCCAGTAACCGTCATTGTCGGCGCCGATCTCATAGACCTCGACATAGCCGGCCTTGGTCTTGGCGACCTCGATGGCTTTTTCGATGGTGATCCAGCCTGCGCCCGGCTTGTCCGCCAAGGCGGCACCGGCGCTGAGCAGACCGGCAGTGGCAATCAGGGCTGCGAATGTCTTTTTGATCATTTTTTCACTCCATTTATGGATAGTAGGCAGTTGCTTCCTGTTTTTTTGGGCGCCACAGGGAAAAATAAGTTCCACGTTGATGGGTAAATGCCATGACGGATGTTCTCGGCAGCCTGCCGGCGAGGTTAGAATGAGCGAAATCAGGACGAGTCAATGACCCAAGACACTCTCTCGGAAGCCGAATACGATGCGATCACCGATGCCGCCGCGCACTGGTGCATGCGTCTGCACGCCGCTGACTGCACGGACGAGGAGCGTCGCGCATTTGAGACCTGGCACGATGCACATCCTTTGCATGCCTTCGAATACGAAGCCATGCAAGAGATCTGGGAAGTCGCCGGAGATCTGCCGCGAACCGAGCCCGAGGCACTCGCCGCGCAGCGCAAGCCTTCGCGTTCGTGGCGAAAATTCGCGGTCATTGCTGGCGCCTGCGCCCTCGCCTTGCCGCTTGCGGCTTACAGCGGCTGGAGTCTGGGCTGGGTGCCTGACAGTTATCAGCATTACGCCGCCACCGACAGTGTGCGTCAGATCACCCTGAGTGACGGCAGCCAGCTCGAACTCAACCTGCACACCGACCTGACCTTCAGCAATTACAAACATGAACGTCGCGTCACCCTGAACAAGGGCGAGGCGTTTTTTAATGTCAGCCATGACACGTCTCATCCGTTCGTGGTTCGCGCCGGCGACGGCAAGATCCGCGTGACCGGTACGCGGTTCAATGTGTGGATGTATGAGGATCAGGTTCGGGTCAATCTGGTCGAGGGTTCGGTGTTGGTCAGCAGCAATCGCGATCTGCCGGGCGACGGTCTGCGCCTCAATCCCTCGATGCAGGCGCGCTACCGGCATGGCGATTACACGCCGCAAATCAGTCAGACCTACCCTGGCGACACCTCGCTGGCGTGGCGCAGCGGCCGATTGGTGCTCGACAACCTTGCGCTGCACGACGCCCTGCCGCTGATCAACCGTTACCTCGACAAGCCGTTGATGCTGGCCGACACCAATACCGGCGCGATCCGCGTGGGCGGCGTCTACAACATCAAAGAGATGAACCACCTCGCCAACAGCCTGCCGAAAGTGCTGCCGGTCTATTTGACGCGCAACAAGGAAGGCAACCCGGTAATCAATTCGATGCCGCAACGCCCGCCGAAAAGCTGAAGGCCGCGTCCCTTGCGGGAAGCGGCCTTCGTTTGTTTCGAGCTGTGACTGTTTTACTGCGCTGCCACCTTCCCTGCCTGATCCTGTGCCTGTTGAATCGTCTGCACCTGATATTGCGGATCCGCCTGGATCTGCTGTTCGGTGAACGGCAGGACACTCCACTGTTTCTTCGAAAACGCTTCAGTCTGATCCCGCGAGTATTTCGACATCGGATCACTGGATAACGAGAACGCCAGCAGCCCTTGGGCGTGCGGGCCTTTTTCGTCGAAGCTCACTACTTGCAGATAGCTGGTGCCGCTGACCACTTCAAGTTTGCCGTCCTCACGGGGCACGCTTTGCATCGCGTTATAGATACCCAGCGTCCCCGGCCCGCCATGAATCGGCGTTTGCTGCCCGCCGCTGCTGACCACCTGGACATCACCCCAGCGCGTGTCAGGTTTCAGGCCCATTTTTCCGAGCCGCTCGACCGACGCCAGCATCGCTTCACGCAGTGCTTTGGCGACGGCAGGTTGTTCGACTGCCAGGCCGCGAGGAGTGTGTTGCGCATCTGCCGGATTGAATGCAACACGCCAGATATCCGCTGATTCAAGCAGCGCCTGCATGATGTTCTGAAAATGCACCAGACCGAGCCCGGAATCCAGATTGGCGCGGCCGTCCCAGGCTTTGAGGCTGGTGCACGCAGACTTGAGTGTCGCGGCATCGCTGCCCAGATCGGAGCCGCAGAACTTCAGCAGATCGGGCATGACCTGCGCGGCCAGATAGACCTGATCGTCCATGACCATGTGCTGCAGATCCTTGACTGCCAGCGGGCCTTTCTTGCTCAGTTCAGCCAAACGATCAAGCGCAAATCGTGAGCGCAGGCCCAGCGGTTGTCCTTCCTGACTGATCAGCGGTGAATAGCCGGTGAGCGGTTGCGCCGGGTTGGCCAGCCATGCCGAGTCGTTGGAGTGCTGAACGAAATCCTTGCGCAGCAATTGCGGCAACTGGCTGGAAGCGAAGATGCCCTTCTGCGCCGCGTGCGGATCGACATCCCAGGCACAGCCGCTGTTGGCACCGTCCAGCACGATCATGCGCAGACCGAGGCGTGGGTCGCTGCACTTGGCCAGTTTTTCCGCGCTTACGTTCGGTACCACCGACAGGTTCATGTACAGCGTCTGGCCCTTGTCATCCACTGCCAGGGTGTTGACCCACGGAATGCCCTGGATCTTGTGCACCGCGTCTTGCAGATCCTTGAGATTGCTGGCCTGGTTCATCGCATACCACTGTTCGAGCACGCGATCGTTGTCGAGGTTGGCATCGCGCAAGCTGTAGGCATATTGCTTATCCCAGTCGAGCTTGCCCGGCCATTGCACGATCGGGCCGAACTGCGAACTGTAGATATCGCGCGCAACCGCTACGACCTGCCCGTCAGCCTGCTTGACCTGCACGGTAACCGTCTGTTTGCTCAGTGGCAGCGACTTGCCGTCCAGCAAATATCGAGTCGAATCCTTTGGATCGAGTTGCAGGCGATACAAGGTGAAGTGTTTCGACGAATCGACGGTATGGGTCCAGGCCAGATGCTGGTTGAAACCGATATTGATCATCGGCAATCCCGGCAAAGCGGCGCCCATCACATCAAGCTTGCCGGGGATGGTCAGGTGCATCTGATAGAAGCGCATGCCCCCGACCCATGGGAAATGCGGGTTGGCCAGCAACATGCCACGGCCATTGAATGAGCGCTCGCTGCCGACTGCCACGGCATTGCTGCCGCGATCCAGGGCGAAACGTTGCTGACGCGCGTCGGCCAACTGGAACGCCTCGGTGTCGTGCTTCACCTGCGCGGTTGCTTGCGGCGGCGTCGCGCCAGCAAGGGCTTCGGCGAACTGGCCCACCCCGCCTTCAACCAACAGGCGGCGTGTCAGTTTGACCAGATCCTCGGCACTGATATCACGTACCCACTCGCCCTGGCATTGCTGCGGCAATCCTTGCTGACGGCGCTCAGCCAGATAGCGGTTGTAACCGGCGGCATAGCCTTCAACCAGATCATGCACCTGCGCCGGTTGTGCCTGCCAGAACGCCTTGACTGCTTCAGGGGTATTGAGCCAGGTGAAGAACACATCACTGACGCGGTTTTGCCGTTGTTCAACAGTCAACTGCTCCGGGCCGAAATACAGGGAACGCTGACCATTGACCGTGACGATCTCGTTGGCCAGCAGGCACAGATTGTCCTGGGCGTAGGCGTAACCGATGCCGAAACCCAGACCGCGTTCGTTTTCGGCGCGAATGTGTGGCACGCCAAAACTGGTGCGGCGAATGTCAGCGCTGGTTTGTGCCGATGGGCTCAGCGCATGGGCTGACAGGCTCAGCCCGAACAAGGTGCTGGCGAGGGCCAGCCCGGTAAGTTGCCTGGAAATAATCACGCTCGCTCCTGATCGAAAGGTCGATTGCCCCTGCGTCCACGCGCAATGAGCCTGTCGAAGAAACGAAGCTGAGGGAAAAAATTTAGCGGGTCGCCCATTGGGGCAATGCCGTCATCACAAGGCTGAGACGAATTAGCGACGAAATTTCTACATCTTTTCTTTCATGATTTGTCGTGCTGAAACGTCTTGTTTAGAGAGCGCAACAAAACCTTTCCCGATCTGGCTCTGAAAAGGAGTAATCGCATGTACAACTCGCAACTACCAACGGACGGTAGCCAGACGCCACAGGGCGTTTCCATGAGTTCGCACTCTGGTAATTTCACCCAGCGTGGCGAGCGTCCGGGCAATGAGCGTATTCGCGTGCTACTGAAGAGTTTCGGCCTGCGCACCAGCCTGATTCGCCTGAAAGTCATCGACGCCCTGCTCGTGGCGGCACAGAGCAATCGTCGCCTTGGCGTACGTGGCGTGCATAGCCAGTTGCTCGATCTGGACGTGCCGCTGTCGTTTCTCAGCGTGCGCGAAGTGCTTAAACGCTTGTGCGCTGAAGGCGTGATCACCTTCAACGCCGACAAGAGTTACAGCCTGCATCCACAGGCTGCGGCGGTCCTCAACCACGAATGAGGCTCGCCTTCAGGGCTTGACCTTGCGGCGCATCACGCCGTTGATGATGACCACCACGACCGCCACGCCGATCGCGACGTACTGGAAAGTCTTCTCGGTGATCCTGCCGGTATTCTGCAGCCAGGACAGGCCCAGCATGATCGCCAGTACCGACAGAGCGATCAGAATCGAATAAATCAAGCGTTGCTTCTGGGTCATTGCGGTTTCCTGAAACATTGAAATGTAGCCGGTTGCACGCCGAGCGTTTCCTGGATGACGGGGATGCGCCGGGGCAAACGGGTGCTCATGTTACCGCCCCTGAAGACTTTTGGCTGCAAGGTCAGCCGACCTTGAGGCATGGCCCGCCCTCCCTGCTCTGGCGCAACCAGGTAAACAGATTTCGCGCCGCGCCAGTCCTTTAAACATGTCGTAAGTTTTTGAAATCTGCTGACGCAGCAAACGGCTAGGTCGGCTGTGCGCCTGCGCCTAGGCTCTGCGAACTTCCTATAACTCATAAACAGGGATGTTCATGCAGAGAACACTTATCAATATCGGCCCCAGACAGGTTGCGGGTTTCTGTCTTGCGCTGACCGCTTTCGAACTGCTCACTTACATGGCCAGCGATGTGATCATGCCAGCGATGCTGGATGTCACCACCGACCTCGACGCGGACGTACGGCATGTTCCCCATGCCTTCAACCTGTATCTGTTGGGTGGCGTGTGCCTGCAATGGTTACTCGGCCCGTTGTCCGATCAATACGGCCGACGACCACTGTTGTTATCGGGCAGCGCGCTGTTCGGATTGTCGTGCGCGGCAGCTTTTTTCACCGACAGTATTGGAGCGTTCAACCTGTTGCGGCTGTTGCAAGGCATGGGGCTGGGGTTCGTCGTCGCAGTCAGCTATCCGGCGCTACAGGAGGTGTTCTGTGAAGCGGACGCCGTCCGGCTGATGGCCTTGCTCGGCAATGTTGCGTTGTTATCACCCTTGCTCGGCCCGCTACTGGGGCTTCTGTTGCTGGAATGGCTGAGCTGGCGGGAAATCTTCCTGCTGCTGGGATTCACGGCAGCGCTGGTCTGGCTCGGCCTGTTGCTGTGGATGCCGGAAACCGTAGGCGTCGAGCGCCGCGATGGTCATCGAACACTCCGTGTGCCCTTCTCCTGGCGTTGCACTTCACGGCGCTATGGCGCGTTGTTGGGCAATCCGCGATTCCTCTGTGCCAGCCTGGCGCTGGGCCTGATGAGTCTGCCCCTGATCACATGGATAGGCCTGGCACCGTTGCTGCTGGTGCGGGTGCTGGAACTGCCGCCGCTGGAATATGGCCTGTGGCAGATTCCGGTTTTCTCAGCGGTGGTTGCCGGCAATCTGATTCTCGACCGCTTGCTGCAGACCCACTCATTGCAGCAATTGATTCAACTGGCGCTCTGGCCGTTCTGCCTGGGGCTGCTATCGCTGGCGACATGCGCACTACTCAGCGCAGGGCTTGGACCGGTCGTGGCGAGCCTGGCGGTGTACGCCGTCGGGCTGGGCATGAGCAACGCGGCGGTGTATCGCCTGGCACTGTTTGCCAGTGACGACAGCAAAGGCCTGGTGTCGGCGCTGGCCGGCATGATCTCGATCGCCGTCATGGGACTTGGCGGTGCGCTGATTGCGACCATCGGTGGCGGCGACCGTCTTGAATACTTCGCCCTCTGGGCCGCATTCGGCGGGCTGATGTGCCTGCCCATGGTGTACCGGCTCCTGCAAACCACCACAGCTGATGTGGCCTCGCCTCAGTAAGGAACACTGATGACTCACCTACCCTATGCCGACGCGCTGTGCGCGTTGAAGCAACCCTATTGCGCGGATTCAGCCCCGCCCGGTCTGTTTGATCGGGCGATGAAGGAAATCAGCCGCTTTCACTGCCGCCACACCCCGGGTTACGCCCATTGGCTCAACGCCCATGGACTGGCGCCGCAAGACCTCGACAGTCTTGATAACTGGTCACGTCTGCCGCCGATCTTTGCCAGTTTCTTCAAGCAACACTTGCTGCTCAGCAGCACGGGGACGGACGCGCTGGAACTGACCTCGTCGGGCACCAGCGGGCAGAAAAGCCGGATGCGTTACGACGAACGCAGCCTGGCGCGGGCGCAGTTCATGGTTGCGCAGATATTCCGCCATTACGGTTGGGACACTCCGGATACGCCGTGCAATTACCTGTTGCTCAGTTATGAGCCGGAGGGGCGTATTACCCTGGGAACGTCGTTTACCGACCAGTTTCTCTGTCGATTTGCCCCGGTCAATCGCGTGGTTTACGCCTTGCGCAACACCGGTAGCGGCCATCAGTTCGACGTATTCGGTGTCATCGCCGCATTGCAGTCATTCGCTGAAGAAGATTTGCCGGTGAGGATTTTCGGCTTCCCGGCGTTTCTCTGGCAGACCCTGCAACGCATGCAGGCTACTGCTGTGCAGGATGTGCAATTGCCCGCCGGTTCGCTGGCGTTTTTTGGCGGCGGCTGGAAAACCCAGGCTGCGCAGGAAATTCCTAAACAACAGTTTTATGCCCATATCCATCGGCAACTGGGCATCGAACCCGCCCGCTGCCGCGACGGTTACGGTGCTGTCGAACACGCGGTGCCTTACATCGAATGCGCCCGTCACCGCTTTCATGTGCCGGTGTATTCGCGGGTGCTGATTCGCGATGCGGCGGATTTTTCCCTGCTGCCCTATGGCCAACAGGGCCTGCTCGGCCTCGTCTCGCCTTACATCTCATCCAGCCCGGCGCATGCCGTGGTCATGAGCGATCTTGCCACGCTGCACCCGGGCGCAAGTTGCGGCTGTGGATTGACCAGCGACTGGTTCGAACTGCACGGCCGCGCCGGCACCACGGCCGGCAGAAGCTGCGCGATGGCCGCCGCCGAATTACTGGGAAGTCACTGAAATGTATTTGATCAATGGACAACTGCACGACATTTACAGCCTCGACCAAGCGCTGCAGGACCTGCAACACGAGTTGCCGCAGCTGCTCGCGACCTCACTCGACCACAACACGGTCATCACGGCCGTGGCGGGTTTTGCCGAGCAGCTGCGTAGCGCGCCGACAAATCTGCCCCTCGACAGCGAACAACGGCAAGCCTTGATCGATTTCTGCCAACCCGAAGCCTTGACGACCAAACGTCAGCGCGAACTTGGCGCCGAAGCCGATTCCCTGCGTCGTTTCGATTATCGTCAGCCACGCTTCGAAGCCTGGCGTCCGCTCGGGCTGGTGGTGCACATCACTCCGGCCAACGCGCCGCTGCTGGCCTTTTGCGCGGTGGTGGAAAGTCTGCTCGCCGGCAACATCAACTGGTTGCGCCCCAGCCGCAGCGATCAAGGCCTGACGGCGCGACTGTTGCGCGCGTTGATGAACTGCGATGCGAGCGGACAACTGGCCGGTCACGTGGCGGTGGTTCCAGCGAGCACCGAGCAGATCGGCCAATTATGCAAATCGGCCAATGGTGTCGCGGCGTGGGGTGGCGAAGCGGCCCTGCAAGCCATTCGGCAACAGCTCGCGCCGGGTTGTCGCTGGATCGACTGGGGGCATCGCATCAGCTTCGTCTATCTCACTCCTGCATCGGCTACGCCAGAGGCGCTGGATGCCGTCGCCGACGAAGTTTGCCGACTGGATCAGCAGGCCTGCTCCAGCCCGCAATGGCTGTTGGTGGACAGCGACGACACGCAAGTCTTGCGCGATATCGGTGAACGCCTGGCGCAGGCCCTGCAACGACGCGCCGCACAGTGGCCGGCACTGGTGCCGACACGCCAGGAAGCTTCGCAAATTACCACGCACACGCAGATGGCCCGCCTCGGCCAGAGTTTTGCCGGTCACACCGGGCAAGTCTGGAATGGCCCAGGCTGGCGGGTGATCTGGACCCATGATCGGCAACTCGCACCTTCACCGTTGTTTCGCAGCGTATTGCTGCACCCGCTGCCGCAGGCACTATTGACGGCCACCCTGCTGCCGTGGCGCAACGTGCTGCAAAGCTGCGCGCTGGTGTGCGCACAACCGCAAATAGTCGAGCTTACCCATGCGTTGATCGCTGCCGGAGTCACGCGGATCGCACCGATCGGCAACATTCACGACGGCTACGAAGGCGAACCCCATGACGGCGTATATGCGCTGCAACGCTTGAGTCGGCGGGTATCGGTGAGTCTGGCGGCCACGCAACTGCCGAATCAGGCCAGTCTCGATCCAGCGCCATCAGCGGCGACGCCGTGCGCTGCGATCATGGACAAAGAAGCCTTCGTCGCCCAGCCCATCAACGATCAGGCGCAGTTGTATTTCCGCTCCGGAGGCAGCAGCGGCACTCCTGCTCTGGCCGGCTACAGCTATCGCGACTTTGATCGGCAGATGCGCGCGACCGCTGATGGCCTGTTCGCCGCCGGTCTGGATCCAGCACAAGACCGAGTCATGAACCTGTTCTTCTGTGGCGGGCTGTACGGCGGCTTTCTCAGCTTCAGCAAAGCGCTGGAACTGCTTGAGGTGACGCACCTGCCCATGGCCGCCCCTGCTGATGACGATTATCGGGAGATTGCTCAACTGATCATCGATCAACGGGTCAACGTGCTGGTGGGAATGCCCGCCACGCTGCATCGCCTTTTCTTGAATGAGCAGCAGCGGCTGCGCGCTTATGGCGGGGTTGAAAAAGTCTTTCTGGGTGGCGAGCACCTGAGCGAGCAGAACCGTGCATTGCTGCGCAGTTGTGGCGTGTCGAGCATTCGCTCGGCGATCTACGGCAGCGTTGATGCCGGCCCGCTTGGGCATGCCTGCGAGGATTCGGCGGATGGGGTTTTCCATCTGATGAGCGAGATCCAGCAGTTGGAGATTGTCGCGTTCGATGCGGATGTGCCGGTGATCGACGATCAAGTGGGACGGCTGCTGGTCACCTCGCTCGCCCGCGAGGGTGGTCAGCGCGTGCAGCGTTATGAGATTGGCGACAGCGGACGCTGGCTGCCGGGCGTCTGCGCCTGCGGGCTGACGTCGCCCCGCTTTGAACTGTTGCAACGCCACGGCAAGTTGTTGCGTATCGGCACTGACTTTATCTCCCTGAGCGAATTGGCGTCGCGGCTGCAAGTGCCGTTTCAGTTGCAGCTGGACCACAGCGCTGACGGCGTCGAGCGCATGCAACTGCATTGCGAACTTGCGACCGACATCGCTAAACACCGTCTCGCCGATTACCTGACCCTGATGACCGTGGTCGACAGCGGACTGTTGGTGCTGCAGATCGAACAATGCCCACCCGAGCACTTCGTTCAAAACAAACACAGCGGCAAGACGCCGCTGGTCATTGACTCCCGCCGCTGACGCTTGCCGTGAGCTGGCTCATTCGAATCAAGAAGAACACACGTGAAAACAACCGACTCGATTAGCGAATTAACGGGTTTCGCCCGTGAGCATTCGCCCTACTACAAGAACAGTCTCGCCAACATCCCCGAGGCAATAAGTTCACTGTGCGAACTGCCACTGCTTGATCCGGCAGACTTCTGGAAAGACAGCGCGGATCTGGCGCAATGGCCGGTCCTGACGGCCCCCATTGCCCACGCCCTGGTGTTCAAGACCGGTGGCTCAACCGGCGGCGGCAGGCTCTCCGTGTACGCCCGCACGGAATGGCAGCGCACAGTGGAAGATTTCGGCCGCAGTCTGAGCGAGAAATTCAGCCCCGGGGACCGTGTCGCCAACCTGTTTTTCGCTGGCGACCTCTACGCCAGTTTTCTGTTTATTCATGACTCACTCGCCCATGCTGGAACAGCTGTTACCGAGTTTCCGTTTACCGGCGAGGTTGATCCACCGAAGTTGGCCGATGCCATCAACCAGCATCGGATCAATGTACTGGCTGGCGTGCCCGCGCAATTACTGACCTTCGCCAGTTGGCTCAAACAACGCGGCCTTACGTTGCCCCTGGTTGATAGCGTGCTTTACGGCGGGGAGAGCCTGTTTGCCTCACAACGCCAGCTCCTTGAGCAAGTGCTGCCCAACGCGCGCATTGCCTCGATCGGCTACGCCAGCGTCGACGGTGGATTTATCGGTGCCAGTCATCGTGACTGCATCGAAGGAGAACATCGCACACCTGACGGCCACGTCCTGCTGGAGATTATCGATCAGCACAGCGGCGCAACGATCGAGGCCTGCGATCAAACCGGTCTGCTCGTATTGACCAATCTGCATCGCCACTTGATGCCGCTGATCCGCTATCCCGTCGGAGATCTTGCGTGCTGGCGCGAACCGCCGGGCACTGCACGACGCAAATTCGCCCTGAGAGGACGCAGCGGCAATAGCCAGCGGGTGCGGGTCGGCATTCTGTCGCTGATGACCGATGAAATCAGCGAAAGCGTACGGAGCATCACTGGCAGCGACGATTGGCAATTGCTGATCGAACAAGCCAACAGCGCAGATGTGTTGACGTTGAAATACGCAGTCATCGAACGATCGGCTCGCATCGACGAGAAACTTGAGGCCCGTTTGATCGAACTGTACCCGCCGATCGCGCAACTGCGGGCTGAACGGTTATTGGAGCTGCGCATCCACAGTTGCCGGTTCGAGGAGTTGGCGCGCCATCCTCGCGCAGGGAAAAGCCTGCGGATCGTTGACTTGCGCTGCTATGGCCCGGACGAGAGGGAGGTGCGTGATGAAGTCGTTGATCCTGCGCAATTACCGTGACACCGACGCCACGGCCGTCAGCCAGCTGTTTCGCGAGGTCTACGGTGATCATTACGTGCAAACCGACGTTTACATGCCCTGCCTGATCAATCAGAACCACGCCGACAAACGCTGGCATTCACTGGTTGCAGTGGAGGGAGAGCGGATTCTTGGTCATGCCACTTTGTATCGGCAAAGCGAAAGCTCGCACGATGCCGAACTGGCCTTGAGCGTCGTACATCCCGATACCCGTGGAAAGAACATTGCCACGCGGCTGGGCGGACAACTGCTGACTCATGCGCAGGCGTTGGGTTGTCGCAGCGTCTCGATCAAACAGGTCACCCATCACCCTTACACCCAACGCATGGCTATCAGACTCGGTTTTCACAACACTGGATTGTTGCCGGACTATGTCCGCTCACCCTTTGGTTGTAAAAAACCCGAGTCGATCGTGTTGGGCGTCCGCGCCATAGATGGCTATCAGCGTCCGCTGCCGGAGCAGATGTGGCCCACTCGTTACCGGTCATTGATGGAGCGTATGACGGCGGTGTTTGGCTGTTCACCCAGCGCAGCACGCTGGCGCGGCCCCTCCGTTGGGGTTGAACAACACGGCAATCGCCACGAAATGCTCGTGGAGAAACTCGAACCGGAACTGCTCGATCAGCTGAGAACGCTGCCCAGGCATTGGCTGATTTCGATTCGTCTACAGCTGTCACGACAGTTTGCCGTGGATCTGCACAGTCTGAATGCCATCGGTTTTGCTTTCACCGGCCTGGCGCCTGCACAGGATAATCGGGGGGGATGGCTGGCGTTGTTTCATCGGGGCTACCGCACGCGCCGGCTGACATTGCATTGTCCTTACATGCAGCAGTTGCATGACCAGGCACAACGTCACATCACTGGACGAGCCGCGCCTGCGGTGTAAACAGGCATGAGCCCGCACACGGATGAGCGGGCATCATCAGCAGACGTTACGCCTTTGCCTTCAGGCCTTTGTCGGACGGAACTGCAGCATTGCCTTCGCCATAGGTCTTTAGATTCTGCAGGACGTAAATGGCTTTCTTGAATTCGGGGATCAGGCTCTTGCCGTAGTAATTGCCATTGAGACTGTTGGTCTGGATGGCATCGAGCTGCGTGGCGAAATATTCCAGCGCGTTGAACTTGGCCTCCGGGTCTTTCTGCACGCCGAACCGGTCGAATTTGTCGCCGGCATTGAGCAAAGTGATCGAGGTGATCTCGGAAATCAGGCCGCGCCCGCGCAGGAACTCGCTCAGATTGCCCAGTTGCTTGACGGAAACGTTGGCCGGGTCGAAGCCCTTGATCTGCTTGCGCAAACCCTGCTTATCCATCTCTGCCACATTCAGCGCATTCGGATCATTGCCGACCAGCGTCAGCATCTGCTGCACTTTGACGCTCTGCGAAACCTGCTTTTTCGCGCCGGTATCACGAACCATTACGCCTGCCTTGCTTTCCCAGGCGCCGGTATAACCGATCGTCATGCGAGGATTCCTTGTTCGATGAGCATGAAATGTCCTTGTTCCAACCAATTGAATGGGCGCGAGTATCGGCCGATGCGCCTGATCGCACCAAGTCTTTTGTGCGCTTTTTTACAAATCTCGTACATTCATGACACCGAGCTTAAGGCCCGCAAACATTGGTTCAGAGCCGTCATCCTGATGTAACAAACGTGGCGATCCGGGGGTTTGTACCCATCCCGATACCAACCGGTCATCGCCCAGCGTTGTTTCGGCGCGCGAGCACCTAAAGCTTCGGCCCGCAACGACGATACGCTGTGATACCCGCCCTGTTTTTATTCCTGCCCTCCAACAAAAAAGCCGCTCAAGGATCAGTTCCATGCCCGCACTGCGCACTATTCAGGCTCGCTACACGCTGTTTCTGATTCTGTTCATCCTGCTGTTGTCCGTGCTGACCGTGGTCGGCATCAGCCAACTGGTGGCACCGACCCTGCGCGATACCGAAGAGAAGGTCGTGCTCAACCGCATCGCCGAAGTCGCCGTGCAGATCCAGGGCGAACTGAACAAGGTCCAGGCGCAGCAACGCAGCATCACTCAGACCATCCCTCTGCTCGACAGCGCCGCCATCGACACGGTGTTGCCAGGGCTGGTGGATCAGTACGGCGAGCTGAAAGTCTTCGGCGGCGGCATCTGGCCGTTGCCGGGCCAGCGTGAAGCCGGGCGCAACAAATTCAGCACTTTCTGGCACCGTGACGCCTCTGGCCAACTCAAGGTCAACACGTTCTGGAACAGCGATGCGGCGCCCAACTATTACGACCAGACCTGGCACAAGGGCGGCATGGCCACTCCGCGCGGCCAGTGCGCGTGGGCCGCTGCCTATAAAGACGACGCCAGTGCCGAGCCGCGCACCAACTGCGCCATGGCGATCTACAAGAACGGCAGCGCCTGGGGCGTTTCGACCATCGACGTGACCCTGGGCTTCTTCAACGACCTGGTGGCGCGCAAGGAAAAAGACCTCAACGCCGAAATGCTCATCGTCGAGGCGGACGGCAAGATCATCAGCAACAGCTCGCGCATCAGCGGCCCGATCGTGCTGAAGAACATCAGCGAACTGGCAGCCAGCTCGACCTTCGTCAATCAGATCAAGACCGGCCTGCAGAATCGCGATGCAGCACAACGCGTCGAGTTCGATAACAACGGTGAAGACGCCACCTTCTTCATGCGCCCTATCGAGGGCACACCGTGGTTCCTCGCCACCGCCCTGCCGACCAAGATGCTCACTGCCCAGCGCGACGACGTGCTCCATAGCCTCAGCCTGATCCAGATTCCGCTGGTGATCCTGCTGGTGCTATTGCAGGTTTACGCGATTCGCAAACTGGTGCTGCGCATGAAAGCGCTGAAGGCCAACATTGATTCGCTGTCCAGCGGTGACGCCGACCTGACCCGCCGCATCACCATTCGCGCCGAAGACGAACTGGGCGCCATCGGTCACTCGGTCAACACCTTCATCGCCTATCTGCAGAACATGATCGGCGAAGTCACCCAGGCCACCGGCGCCATGGCTTCCAGCCTCGACAACCTGCAGCGCACCTCGGCACATACCGGCCAGATTCTGCTGCGTCACGCTTCGGAAACCGATCAGACCGTCACCGCCATCAACGAAATGAGCTCGACTGCTGAAAGCGTCGCGCAAAACGCCGCTGAAACCGCTGCATTCACCCAGCGTGCCAATGAGAACGCAGACCGCTCGCGCGTCGTGGTGGGTGAAGCGACCAATAGCGTGGTCGCGCTGATCGACGAAGTGGCCAGCGCTACACACAAAGTTGAAAACATGCAGCAGGACGCCCAGCGCATCACTGAAATCCTCGGCGTAATCGGCGCGATTGCCGGGCAGACCAACCTGCTCGCCCTCAACGCGGCGATCGAGGCGGCACGTGCCGGTGAACAGGGTCGCGGCTTTGCAGTGGTGGCGGATGAAGTCCGCGCCCTCGCCGCCCGCACTCAGGCCAGCACCTCGGAAATCAACGAGATGTTGACCCGTCTGACCCAAGGCGTGAGTTCCTCGGTCAGCGCCATGGAAAACACCCAGGCCAGTTGCCAGTCCGCCGCTGACGCCACCGCCCGAGTCAACTCGGGACTGGACGAAATGGCCGGTTCGGTCAGCCACATCAACAGCCTCAGCACGCAGATCGCCACCGCCGCCGAACAGCAAAGCGCAGTGACCGAAGAGATCAACCGCAGCATGGTGCAGATCCGTCACATGGTCGATGAACTTGTGCAGAGCGGCCAGGCCAGCGAGCTCAATACCCGCCAGTTGCTCGAAGCCAACAGCCGCGTGAGCGCAATCATGGGGCGGTTCAAGGTCAGTTAAGCCAACCGCGACCACGGGGTTTTGGCCTTTACGCCAATCCCCTGTGGGAGCAAGCCTGCTCGCGAAAGCGATTTTTCAGTCACTGTATCTGCGCCTGGTCGACCGCATTCGCGAGCAGGCTCGCTCCCACATTGGTTCGGCTGTCTTGTAGCAACTGGAAACACTCAGTTGATGCCGGGATGGAAAAACCGGTCAAAATGCGCTCTTGCTGACCTTCACCGAGTCGAGAGCCCATTCCCATGCGAAGCCAACTGCGTCTGCTCGCCCTGAGCGCCCTGTTCACCTCCTCCCTGGCGCAAGCCGCCGATTTGATCCCGATCGAAGTGCACCGCGATGCCAATTGCGGCTGCTGCAAAAAGTGGATCAGCCATCTCGAAGCCAATGGCTTCAAAGTCGAAGATCACGTCGAAAGCGACATGAGCAGCTTTAAACAGCAGCACGGCGTACCACCGCGTCTGGCGTCCTGCCACACGGCGATCATCAATGGCAAATTCGTCGAAGGCCATGTGCCGGCCGATCAGGTGCTTGCGTTGAGCAAGCGCGACGATCTGCTGGGTGTGGCTGCACCGGGCATGCCAATGGGCTCGCCGGGCATGGAAATGGACGGCATGAGCGATGCGTATCAGGTTATCGGCCTGAAAAAGGACGGCGCTGACGTGGTAGTGGCGGACTACCCGGCCCGTTGATGGGGGCAGCCTACTTCGGCCTGTTCTTTGCTGCGTTTGGTGCGGCAACTTTGTTGCCATTGCAATCCGAAGCGCTGCTGGTCGGCCTGATCGTCAGCGAGCGTTACTGGCTGTGGGGTTTGCTCGCGGTGGCGACGCTGGGCAACGTGCTCGGTTCACTGGTCAACTGGTGGCTGGGCCGTGGCATCGAGCGCTTTCAGGATCGACGCTGGTTTCCGGTCAGTCCCAAGCACATGGTCAAGGCGCGCAAGCACTACGAGCGCTATGGGCATTGGTCGCTGCTGCTCAGTTGGCTGCCGGTGATTGGCGATCCGCTGACCTTGATTGCCGGCGTCATGCGCGAACCGCTCGGGCGCTTTCTGTTGATCGTCACCCTGGCCAAAGGCGCGCGCTATGGCGTGCTGGCCCTGCTGGCACTTGGCTGGCTCGGTTGAACCAACCCTTCCTGTGATTGCCTTTGTTTAACGTCGGCGTAATCCCGACCTTCCAGAGTCAGCCAATTTTCAAGGAGTTTGTGCTTATGTCCGTCACGCTTTCCCGCTGGCTGCCCGGCCTCGTCCTCAGCGCTGCCCTGCCATTAATGGCGCACGCAGCCACTGAAACCGCCCCCGCCGAAGGGCCTGCCTATGGCCCGGAGCTGCAGGGTTTCCAATATCCCTACACGCTTAAACACTTCGCCTTCGAATCCCAGGGTCAGAAACTGCAAATGGGTTACATGGACGTCGCCGCCAATGGCAAGGCCAACGGCCGCACTGTGGTGCTGATGCACGGCAAGAATTTCTGCGCAGCGACCTGGGACAGCTCAATCAAGGCCTTGAGCGACGCCGGCTACCGTGTGATCGCGCCGGACCAGATCGGTTTCTGCACCTCCAGCAAACCTGAGCACTATCAGTACAGCTTCCAGCAACTGGCGACCAACACCCAGCAATTGCTCAAGGCGTTGGGCATTCAGAAATCAACCCTGCTCGGCCACTCCACCGGCGGTATGCTCGCCACCCGTTATGCGCTGCTGTTCCCGGAGCAGGTCGATCAATTGGCAATGGTCAACCCGATCGGACTGGAAGACTGGAAAGCCCTCGGCGTTCCGTATCGCACCGTCGATCAGTGGTATCAGCGTGAATTGAAGGTCACGGCCAAGGGCATTCGCGACTATGAGCGCACCACCTATTACGATGGCCGCTGGAAGCCCGAATTCGATCGCTGGGTCGACATGCTCGCCGGCCTGAGCAACGGTCCGGGCAAGACCCAGGTCGCGTGGAACTCGGCACTGATCTACGACATGATCTTCACGCAGCCGGTGTACTACGAGTTCAAAGACCTGAAGATGCCGACCCTGTTATTGATCGGCACCTCCGACACCACCGCCATCGGCAAGGACCTCGCACCGCCGGAAGTGAAAGCGAAAATCGGTCATTACGAGGTGCTCGGCAAACAGGTCGCCAAGCTGATTCCGCAGTCGACGCTGATTGAATTCCCGGGCATGGGTCATGCGCCGCAAATGGAAGAACCGGAGAAATTCCATCAGGCGCTGCTCGGCTGGCTGGGCAAGACTCCTTCCGCTCCATGATGAGGTAAGCCGATGACGGTGCAGATTGCAGTGATCGATGACTGGCAGGACGTGGCTCGCGACGTGGTCGACTGGTCCGTGCTGGAGAGCATCGGTGAAGTGACCTTCGTGCATGATTACCCGGCCGACAACGCAACACTGGCCGAGCGCCTTGGCAAGTACGAGGTGATCTGCGTGATGCGCGAACGCACGCGCTTCGACGCCGATTTGCTCGGGCGCTTGCCCAATCTGAAGTTGCTGGCCACCGGCGGCATGCGCAATGCCGCGCTGGACATGCCGGCCGCTGCAGCGCTGGGCATTAAGGTCTGCGGCACCGACAGTTACAAACACGCCGCACCGGAGCTGACCTGGGCGCTGATCATGGCGGCGACCCGTGATCTGGTGAAGGAAGCCAATGCCCTGCGGGCCGGCCAGTGGCAGCAGGGCCTCGGCGGCGATCTGCACGGCAAGACCCTAGGTATTCTCGGTTTGGGCAGCATCGGCCAGCGCGTCGCGCAGTTCGGTCAGGTGTTCGGCATGCGGGTGATCGCCTGGAGCGAAAACCTCACCGCCGAACGCGCTGAACAGGCCGGCGTGACGTACGTCAGCAAGCAGCAACTGTTCGAGCAGGCCGACGTGCTGTCGGTGCATCTGGTGCTCAGCGAGCGCAGTCGCGGTCTGGTCGATGCCCAGGCGCTGGAGTGGATGAAACCGACTGCGCTGCTGGTCAACACCGCACGCGGGCCGATCGTCGATGAAGCGGCGTTGATCAAGGCGCTACAGAAACGGCGCATTGCCGGGGCGGCACTGGATGTGTTCGAGCAAGAGCCTTTGCCAGCCCTGCACCCGTTTCGCACGCTGGACAATGTCCTCGCCACGCCGCATGTGGGGTATGTCAGTCGGCAGAATTACGAGCAGTTCTTCCGGCAGATGATCGAGGATATTCAGGGATGGGCAGCTGGGCAGCCGGTGCGTCTGTTGAATTGAGTCCATCACTTTAAAGTTGAGTTGCTTCAACCGCCCTCTTCGCGAGCAGGCTCGCTCCCACAGGTTGTACGCGATCCAATGTGGGAGCGAGCCTGCTCGCGAAGGGGTCATTTCAGATACCACGCTGAAATACCCTCGCACCACAACGGTGCAACCCGCCCATCCCCTAGCACAAAACCGTGACTACCCAGTCACTGTTTTGGCCCACGCCGACCGAAAAACATGCCCTTCGTCGGAGCGTTTCCCCTCCTGAACCCTCGCTTACATCCCGACACAACCGATTGTCGAACAATTTACCCATTTGCCCCGACCCGCTCTAGGATCTGGCCTAGACTGATTTTTCAGTGGCCAAACCACTCGGTCATACCGACGAAAAAAAGTCGAAACTTTTGCTTCACGCCACAGGTCATCAGAACAACTGGGCGAAAGCGACTGGTGTAATCCTTGCAACGGCCTCACCACCCATTCTGCTTGCGCGTGTTGGGTCAGCATTTGCTCACCGATGCGTGGCGCCTTTGCGCCCGGCCACAGGACTTGGCCACGAAACAGCTTGTTCGAGACAAGAATCAGATCACACACGGGAGATACATATGATCAGTGCGGCATTGGATATTCAGGGAGAGCGTGCTCACCAGTCGCTTGGAGAATCGAGCACCATCAGTGTTCCCGGCAGCCGACAGATCAACGTACCCGGCACCAAGACGCTTGCTCCGGTAGCAAGCCAGAATCCCAACAAGAAAAAAGTGTTGTTCGTGACTTCGGAAATCGCCGATCTGGTCAAGACCGGCGGCCTCGGTGACGTCTCCGCCGCCCTGCCCCGGGCCATGGCTCATCTTCATGATGTGCGGGTGCTGATTCCCGGTTATCCGCAGGTGGTGCACAGCGAAAACCCGATTCACATCATCGGCGAGCTGGGTGGCCACGCCGCGCTGCCACCTTGCAAGATCGGTCGCATGGACATGCCCGATGGCCTGGTGATCTACGTGTTGATCTGCCCTGAACTCTACGAGCGTGAAGGTGGCCCTTACGGCGCCAACAACGGTCGCGACTGGCCGGACAACCATATCCGCTTCGCCCGTCTCGGCCTGGCCGCTGCCGACATTGCCGCCAATCTTGCGCAAATTCACTGGCGCCCGGATCTGGTGCACGCCCATGACTGGCCGGCTGGCCTCGCGCCCGCTTACATGCACTGGCGCGGGCAGCGCACGCCAACGCTGTTCACCATTCACAACCTTGCCTACCAGGGCGTGACCAGCCTTGGTTCCTGCCCGGAGCTGGGGATTCCCACCCATGCGCTGCAGCAGGAAGGCATGGAGTTCTACGGCAAGATGTCGTTCCTCAAGGCCGGCATGGCCTATTCGAGCCATATCACTACGGTCAGCGCGACGTATGCGCAGGAAATCACCACGCCTGACTTCGGTTGCGGCCTCGACGGCTTCCTTGCTTCCAAGACCCAGCAAGGCCTGCTCAGCGGTATCCCGAACGGCATCGACGAGAGCTGGGATTCGGCGACTGACCCGCACCTGTTCGCCCCTTTCGCCATTGGCGACTGGGAAGGCAAAGCGGTCAATGCCGCCCATGTCCGTGAGCTGTTCGGCCTGAATGACTCCACCGGCCCGCTGTTCGCCGTGGTCTCGCGACTGGTCTATCAGAAAGGTCTCGACCTCACCGAAGCGGTGTCCGAGTTCATCGTGCAGAACGGTGGCCAGATAGCGATCATCGGTCGCGGCGAGCCGGAAGAAGAGCAAGCCATGCGTGAACTGGCCCTGCGCTTTCCTGGCCAGATCGGCGTGCGCATCGGCTTCAACGAAACCGATGCCCGACGCATGTTCGCCGGCAGCGATTTCCTCTTGATGCCATCGCGTTACGAGCCTTGCGGCTTGAGCCAGATGTACGCCCAGCGTTTCGGCTCGCTGCCGGTCGCGCGCAACACCGGCGGTCTGGCCGACACCATTGAAAACGGCGTCACCGGTTTCCTCTTCGATGAGTCCACCGTTGATAGCTATAAAGAAGCCCTGAGCCGCGCGTTCAAGGTCTTCGCCTTCCCGGAACTGCTCAATGCCATGCGCTGCCGCGCCATGGCTGCACCGTTCAACTGGAGCAAAGCGGTTGAACCTTACGCCGAACTTTACGAACAACTGGTCGCCAAGGCGTTGGGTAAAGCCAGCCACAAATAACCAGGGAGTTGCAGAAAATGCCGTCAAGGACCCAAGAAACCTGGCCCCACGGCGCGATCATGCTGGATGCCGAGCACACGCAATTTGCGTTGTGGGCGCCTGACGCGTTCTACGTCAGTGTGGAACTGGAAGATGGAAAATCGTTGCCCATGCTGCCCCAGGGCGACGGTTGGTTTGTAATCAAGGCCAATTGCCCGACGGGCAGTCGCTACCGTTACTGCATCGATGGCGAACTGGAGGTGCCGGACCCGGCCTCCAGAGCGCAGGATGGTGACCTTGACCGCCACAGCGTGGTGGTCGACCCCCATGCCTATCAATGGCGGCACACGACCTGGAATGGTCGGCCGTGGAGCGAAGCGGTGATTTACGAGATGCACGTCGGTGCGCTCGGTGGATTTGCCGAAGTTGAACAGCATCTGGCGCGCTTGGTGGCGCTGGGCATAACCGCCATCGAACTGATGCCGCTGGCGCAATTCCCCGGTGATCGCAACTGGGGTTACGACGGGGTGCTGCCCTACGCGCCTCAAGCATCCTACGGCACCCCCGAACAACTCAAACACCTGATCGACAGCGCCCACGGTCATGGCCTGGCGGTGATTCTCGACGTCGTCTACAACCACTTCGGCCCCGACGGCAACTATCTGCATCGTTACGCCAAAGGCTTTTTCCGCGAGGACAAGCACACGCCTTGGGGCGCGGCGATCGATTTCCGTCGCCCGGAAGTGCGTGAGTTCTTCATTGAAAACGCGCTGATGTGGCTGCTCGAATACCGTTTCGACGGTTTGCGCCTGGACGCGGTGCACGCGATTGAAGACCCGGATTTCCTCAGCGATCTGGCCCGGCGCATTCGCCAGCAGATCGACCCGACCCGGCACGTCTGGCTGACCGTCGAAAACGAGCTGAACCAGTCGAGCCTGCTGGAAAACGATTACGACGCGCAGTGGAACGACGACGGTCATAACGCGTTGCACGTGCTGCTGACCGGCGAAACCGACGCCTATTACGCCGACTATGCCGCGCAGCCCACCGAGCAACTGGTGCGCTGCCTGAGTCAGGGCTTCGTGTTCCAGGGCCACATCACTCGGCATGGCGAACCTCGCGGCGAGCCAAGCGAGCACCTGCCCTCCACCGCTTTCGTGCTGTTCCTGCAGAACCATGACCAGATCGGCAACCGTGCCTTTGGCGAACGTCTGCATCAGCTTGCCGACCCGCGTGCGGTGCAGGCGGCGACGGTGTTGTTGCTGCTGTCGCCGATGATTCCGCTGATGTTCATGGGCGACGAGTTTGCCGCCGAGCAACCGTTCCTGTTTTTCACTAGCCACCACGGTGAGCTGGCGAAACTGGTGCGTGAAGGTCGGCGCAACGAGTTCGCCGCATTCAGTGCCTTTACCGATCCGCACAAGCGCGAACAGATTCCCGATCCGAATGCCGAAAGCACTTTCCACGCTTCGCAGCCGCGATTGTCCGGCAGCGGCACGCCATTGCAACAGCAGACCCAAGAGCTCTATCGGCAACTGCTCAAGTTGCGGCACCAATACATCATTCCCAACCTCTCCGGGACCCAGGCTCTGGGCGCGCAGATGCTCGGCTATGGCGCGGTCAGCGCACGCTGGCGACTGGGCAACGGCAGTGAGCTGCGAATTGACCTGAACCTCAGTGACACGCCAGTGGTCAACCCTGCACAGACCGATACCGAGTGGCTGTTTCAACAGCCAGCCGCGATCGAGCTGTCGGACCCGAACCAACTGCCGGCGTACACCGCGCTCGTCAGCCTCACGGCCGCACCCCTTTTGCACCCCTTGGATGGAGAGCGCCTATGAGCGATGCGCAACTGGAAATACTCGCCAGTCGAGCCGGCCTTGCCGTCGACTGGATCGACGCCAACGGGCGTCAGCAAAAAGTCGCTCCTGCTGTGTTGCGCAATGTCCTGATCGGACTCGGCCACCCCGCCAGCACCGCGCAAGAAATCGATGCCAGCCTGCTGGAATTGCAAGAAGTCCAGCAAGACCGCCATTTGCCCCCCCTGCTGACCTGCGACGTTGGCGTTGCCCTCGACCTGAGTCGCTACTTCACACCGGAGACGCCCTGCGAGATTCATCTTGAAGACGGCTCGCAGATGAACCTCAAGCTGGACAACGAAGCCATGTTGCCCGGCTTGATTCCGGTCGGTTACCAGCAAGTGCACATCGGCGATCAGTATTTCACTCTCGCTGTGGCGCCTGAGCGTTGTTTCAGCGTTGGTGATGCGGTCGATAGCCCGATCCCGCGCGCCTGGGGTCTGAGCGCCCAGTTGTATTCGCTGCGCCGTCCGGGTGACGGTGGCTTCGGCGACACCCAGGCGCTGGAAGAGCTGGTTCGTGTAGCCGGCGAGCGTGGTGCCGATGCACTGGCGATCAGCCCGATGCACGCGATGTTCAGTTCCGATCATGGCCGCTACAGCCCCTATTCGCCGTCCAGCCGCTTGTTTCTCAATTCACTGTATGCCGCGCCGGGCAGCATTCTCGGCGAGCGCGCATTGCGTGACGCAATCGATGCCAGTGGCCTGGCCGCGCAGTTCGACCAGTTGGAAAACCTCAAGCTGATCGACTGGCCTGCCGCCGCCCAAGCCAAGCAGAAACTGCTGCAAGCCTTGTATGACGGTTTCGTCGCTGGCGAGCATCCGCTGCACGCCGACTTCGCCAGCTTCCGGCATGCCGGTGGCGAAGCGCTGGAGAACCATTGCCGCTTCGAAGCCATTCAGGAAATGCGCGCCGCCCGTGGCGAAAGCCTCGACTGGCGCGAATGGCCGGAGCACTGGCACGACCCGCGCGGCGCGGCGCTGGGCGCTTTTGCCGAAGAATATGCCGAGCGCATCGGTTATTTCGCCTTCTGCCAATGGCTGATACATCGCTGCCTCGAGCGCGTGCAATCTGCCGCGCGCAGTGCCGGCATGGGCATTGGTCTGATCGCCGACCTCGCCGTCGGTGCTGACGGTGCCGGCAGTCAGGCCTGGAGTTTTCAGGATGAATTGCTCGCCTCGCTGACCGTCGGCGCGCCGCCGGACATCCTCAATCGCAGCGGCCAGGGCTGGGGCATTTCCGCGTTCTCGCCGGAAGGGCTGATCCGCAACGGTTTCCGTGCCTTCATCGAGATGCTGCGCGCCAACTTCGCCCACGCCGGAGGCCTGCGCATCGACCATGTCATGGGCCTGCAACGCCTGTGGGTGATTCCCAACGGCGCCGCCCCGGCCGATGGCGCCTATCTGTATTATCCGTTCGACGACATGCTGCGTCTGCTGGCCCTCGAGTCGCATCGGCATCAAGCCATCGTGCTCGGTGAAGACCTCGGCACCGTGCCGGAAGGCCTGCGAGAAAAACTCGCCGCGCGCTCGATTCTGGGCATGCGCGTGCTGTTGTTCGAACAGGACAATACCCGTTTCAAACCGATTCTCGACTGGCCGGATGACGCGCTCGCCACCACCAGCACCCATGACCTGCCGACACTCAATGGCTGGTGGCATGGCCGCGATATCGACTGGAACGCGCGCCTCGGTCTGGTCGATGCCAACGGCGAAATCGACTGGCGCCGGCATCGCGAGCGTGAACGTGAGGGCCTGCGCGATGCGCTGCGTCAGGATCCGCAAAACTTCCGCGAAGAGTCCCACGAAGCCGATCAAGTGGTCGATGCCAGTGTGCGTTTCCTCGGCCACACCCGCGCGCCGCTGGTCCTGCTGCCGCTGGAAGATGCCTTGGGTATCGATGAACAGCCGAATCTGCCTGGCACCACCGATTCACATCCGAACTGGTCGCGACGCTTGCCCGGTCCCAGCGAAGCGTTGCTGGACGGCCCCGATGCCGCCCGCCGCCTGGAACTGCTGGCCTGCGCGCGCCTTCAAGCCTCTGAGCGTGACCAATGAATCAACAGCAAATCCAGCCACTGCGCGCCACGTTGCGCCTGCAATTTCATAAAGGTTTTACTCTCGAACAAGCGGTGCCACTGGTGCCGTACTTTGCCCGCCTCGGCATCAGCCATATCTACGCCTCGCCCCTGCTGGCGGCGCGCGCCGGTTCCATGCATGGCTACGACGTGGTCGACCCGACCCAAGTCAATCCGGAACTGGGCGGCGAGCCGGCGTTGCGCCAACTGGTCAGCACCCTGCGCGAACACAACATGGGGCTGATTCTCGACATCGTGTCCAACCACATGGCCGTGGGCGGCAATGACAACCCGTGGTGGCTCGACCTGCTCGAATGGGGACGCCTGAGCCCGTACGGCGAATTTTTCGATATTCAGTGGCACTCGCCGGACCCGTTGATGGAAGGCCAGTTGCTGCTGCCGTTCCTTGGCAGTGATTACGGCGTTGCGTTGCAGGAAGGTACGCTGAAGCTGAAATTCAACGCGCAGACCGGCACTTTTTACGTCGAGCATTACGACCACCACTTCCCGATCTGCCCGAACAATTACGGCGAACTGCTCAAGTCAGACGACACGCTGAAGTCCCTGGCAGATCGCTTCAGCACACTCAGCTACCAGACCGACGCACATTCGCTGGCGATGCCGCTAAAGCAAGAGTTGCGCGAGCTGGCCAGCGATCCGCGTCTTCTGGCGACTATCGAATGCAACCTCGCACAGTACGATTCCACCACCGAGGAAGGCTTCCACAAGCTCCACGAGTTGCTCGAGCGGCAAAGCTATCGCCTGGCCAGTTGGCGCACGGCGGCGGACGACATCAACTGGCGGCGCTTCTTCGACATCAACGAGCTTGGCGGCCTGCGCGTAGAGCGTCCGGCGGTGTTCGAAGCGACCCACGGCAAAATCTTCCAATTGGTCGAAGAAGGTCTGGTCGACGGATTGCGCATCGACCACATCGACGGCCTCGCCGACCCGCGTGGCTACTGCCGAAAATTGCGTCGGCGTCTGGATCACTTGGCACCGGGACGTCATCTGCCGATTTATGTCGAGAAGATCCTCGGCGAGGGCGAAACCCTGCGCCGCGACTGGAGCGTCGACGGCACCACCGGCTACGAGTTCATGAATCAGCTGTCGCTGCTGCAACACGACCCGGACGGCGAACATGTCCTCGGCGAACTCTGGCAGCGCCGCACCGAGCGCCCGGCTGCGTTCATGGAAGAAGCGCAACTGGCCCGTCAGCAAATCCTCAACGGCTCGCTGGCCAGCGACTTCGAAAGTGTCGCGCAGGCGCTGCATCAAGTAGCGCGTGATGACCTGATGACCCGCGACCTGACCCTGGGCGCGATTCGCCGCGTGCTGCATGCGTTGATCGTGCACTTCCCGGTTTATCGCACTTACATCAGCGCCATGGGCCGTTCCGAGCAGGACGAAGCGATTTTCCAGCACGCCATGGACGGTGCGCGGCAAACCCTCAGCGAAGCCGACTGGCCAGTGCTCGACTCGGTCGCCAGTTGGCTTGGCGGCACGCCATGGCGCCGCAAGCCGCGTGGGCGCTCGCGCAAGATCCTCAAGCATGCCTGCGTGCGTTTCCAGCAACTGACTTCGCCGGCAGCCGCCAAAGCCGTGGAAGACACCGCGCTGTATCGCTCGGCCGTGCTGCTGTCGCGCAATGATGTCGGTTACAACACCGAGCAGTTCAGCGCGCCGGTCAGTGAGTTCCACGAAGTCAATCATCAGCGCATGGCCGAGTTTCCTGACAACCTGCTGGCGACCGCCACCCATGACCACAAGCGCGGTGAAGACACCCGTGCCCGGCTGGCTGTGCTGAGCGAGCGCAGCCATTGGTACGCCGACCAGGTCGAACTGTGGCGCGCCCTAGCCCGCCCCGTGCGCATCGAAGATGACGCGCCGTCTGCCGGCGATGAACTGATCCTCTATCAGGCATTGCTCGGCAGTTGGCCGCTGGACCTGCAGGACGATGACCAGGCCGGTTTCGCCGATTACGCCAAGCGCATCTGGCAGTGGCAACAGAAAGCCCTGCGCGAAGCCAAGCTGCAAAGCAGCTGGAGCGCGCCGAATGAAGCCTATGAAAACGCGGCCCAGGCTTTCACGGAGAAGCTGCTGACCGGTGAAGAAGGCGAGTTGCTGCGTGCGGCGCTGAGCAAGACCGTCAACAGCATCGCCGCTGCCGGCGCGCTCAACGGGCTGGCGCAAACCTTGCTGCGCATGACTGTGCCGGGTGTGCCGGATCTGTACCAGGGCAACGAGTACTGGGACTTCAGTCTGGTAGACCCGGACAACCGCCGGCCGGTGGATTACGCCGCCCGCGAGCAAGCGTTGCAGGCATCCGTGCCGGGTACCGAACTGCTCAAGGATTGGCGTGACGGGCGCATCAAACAGGCGCTGATCAGTGAGGTGTTGAACCTGCGCAAGGAACACAGCGAGCTGTTCCGTCGTGGCGATTACCAGCCATTGGAAGTACTGGGCAGTCAGGCGCACAACGTCTTGGCATTCGCGCGTGAACACCAAGGCGTACGGGCGATTGTGGTAGTGCCGGTGCGTTGCGCGACGTTGCTGGAAAACAGTGCCATCCCGCAGGTCGATGCGCTGCGCTGGGGCGATACGCGGGTGGTTTTACCGTCTGCCGCTTCGGATGCAAACCTGAAGGGACTTTTTGCAAGCAGCGTAGTCACACAAAACAGGGAGCTGAATGTCAGCGAAGCGCTGGGGGATGTCCCGGTCAATCTCTTTATCCAACACTTAACACAAGCATGAGTTCAGTTCAGGAGCATTGCGATGAGCACCGACGATAAACGCATTCGCGAATTCGCCTATCAGATCTGGGAGTCGGAAGGGAAACCTGAAGGCCACGAAGAACGTCATTGGGAAATGGCGCGCAAGTTGGCCGAGGCCGAGGCGCTGGCACCGAAGAAGCCAGCCAAGGCGGCTGGCAGCAAAGTGGCTGGCAAGACTACAGGCGCAGCAGCGAAAAGCACCGACGGCAAGACACCGGCAGCCGCCAAAGCCAAACCAGCGGCGAAAGCCAAGCCTGCGGCCACGGCCAAAGTAGTACCGCCGGGCGAAAAGGCTGTCGAGAAAAAGCCGCGAGCAGCGAAAAAGCCTCCGGCGAACTGACCCGATCCATATTTGAACTGAATGACTGTGTGGCGAGCGTGCTCGCCACAAGGGGTTCTTGCGCCCCGAAGAAAGTCCCTTCTTGGGAAAAACACACAATCCTGTGGGAGCGAGCCTGCTCGCGAAAGCGCTAGGTCAGTTGGTGAAGATGTCGAATGTACCGACGCTTTCGCGAGCAGGCTCGCTCCCACCAGGAAATCTCATTGCCCGAACTGTCCCGTTTTTTTGCAGGAGCAATCATGACCCGTCCAAAGAAAGCCGAACCCGCTGCGCACGCCGAGCCGTCGAGAATCCGTGAAGGCCTGCCCTTCCCGCTCGGTGCGACCTGGGATGGTCTGGGGGTGAACTTTGCTCTGTTTTCCGCCAACGCCACCAAGGTCGAGCTGTGCATTTTCGACGATGCCGGCGAAGTCGAACTCGAACGCATCGAGCTGCCGGAATACACCGATGAGATCTACCACGGCTACCTGCCGGATGCGCATCCTGGCTTGATCTACGGCTACCGCGTTTATGGTCCTTATGACCCGGCCAATGGTCACCGCTTCAACCACAATAAACTGCTGATCGACCCGTACGCCAAGCAGTTGGTCGGCGAGCTGAAATGGTCGGAGGCGCTGTTCGGCTACACCATCGGCCACCCCGACGCCGACCTGAGTTTCGACGAGCGTGACAGCGCGCCATTCGTACCCAAGTGCAAGGTCATCGACCCGGCCCACACCTGGGGCAACGACCATCGCGTCAGCGTGCCGTGGGACAAGACCATCATCTATGAAACCCACGTGCGCGGCATCAGCATGCGTCACCCGTCGGTGCCGGAAAACCTGCGCGGCACCTTTGGCGGCTTGATGGTCGACGACGTGCTCGAGCACATTCGCAAACTTGGTGTTTCGTCTGTCGAACTGCTGCCGATCCATGCTTTCGTCAACGATCAGCATCTGCTGCAAAAGGGCATGACCAACTATTGGGGCTATAACAGCATCGCGTTCTTCGCCCCGGACCCACGTTATCTGGCCAGCGGCAAGATTGCCGAATTCAAGGAAATGGTCGCGCACCTGCACGATGCCAATCTCGAAGTGATTCTCGACGTGGTGTACAACCACACCGCCGAAGGTAACGAGCAAGGTCCGACCCTGTCGATGCGCGGTATCGACAACGCCTCCTACTACCGCTTGATGCCCGACGACAAGCGCTACTACATCAACGACTCCGGCACCGGTAACACCCTGGACTTGAGTCACCCATGCGTGCTGCAAATGGTCACTGACTCCCTGCGCTACTGGGCCAGCGAGATGCACGTCGATGGTTTCCGCTTCGACCTGGCAACCATTCTTGGCCGCTACCACGATGGTTTCGACGAGCGCCACAGCTTCCTCGTCGCCTGCCGTCAGGACCCGGTGCTGCGTCAGGTGAAGATGATCGCCGAACCCTGGGACTGCGGTCCCGGCGGTTATCAGGTCGGCAACTTTCCGCCGGGCTGGGTCGAGTGGAACGACAAGTTCCGCGACACCGTGCGTGCGTTCTGGAAAGGTGACGACGCTCAGCTTGCCGATTTCGCCAGCCGCATGACCGCTTCCGGGGAGATGTTCAACCAGCGCGGGCGCCGGCCGTATTCGTCGGTGAACTTCATCACCGCCCACGACGGTTTCACTCTCAACGATCTGGTGTCGTACAACGACAAGCACAACGAAGCCAACGACGAAAACAATCAGGACGGCAGCAACAACAACCTGTCGTGGAACCACGGCGTCGAAGGCCCGACCGACGATCCGGAAATCATCGCTTTGCGCCATCGGCAGATGCGTAATTTCTTCGCCACTCTGCTGCTGGCCCAAGGTACTCCGATGATCGTCGCCGGTGACGAGTTCGCCCGCACCCAGGATGGCAACAACAACGCCTATTGCCAGGACAGCGAGATCGGTTGGGTCAACTGGGACCTGAGCGAGGACGGCAAGGCCCTGCTCAAGTTCGTCAAACGCCTGATCAAACTGCGCCTGACTTATCCGATCCTGCGTCGCGGACGCTTCCTGGTCGGCGAGTACAACGAGGACATCGGCGTCAAGGACGTGACCTGGCTGGCACCGGACGCTACCGAGATGACCACCGAGCACTGGCACGATGCGCACAATCGCTGCCTCGGGATGCTGCTCGACGGTCGCGCGCAGGAAACCGGCATCCGTCGCAAAGGTGCCGACGCGACTCTGCTGCTGGTGGTCAACGCCCACCATGACATCGTCAACTTCACCCTGCCGGAAGTGCCGGATGGTGGCTTCTGGACGTGCATGATTGATACCAATCAGCCATCGATTCGCGGCCAGGAACGCTTCGAATTCGGTCACGAGTATTCGGTGACCGGGCGTTCGTTGCTGTTGTTTGAACTGCAACGCGACGAAGAAGATTGATATGGACTTTCAACATTATCTGGCCCGCCGTCCGCCAGATTACGCCGACACCAACGCCCTCGGCCGTTGCCTGCGGGCAATGGTCGAGGCCGGCCTTGACCGCTTGCCGTTGCCCGGCAGCGGTCACACGCTGGAGCGCTTTCAGCGTCTATCGGAGGTGGGCGGACACGATCTTGGGCTGTGCAAACTCTATGAAGGCCACACGGATGCGCTGGCAATCATCGAGCAATTGGGCGGTACGCCAACCCCAGGCAGCACGTGGGGAATGTGGGCTGCCGAACCGCCGCAGGCACGGGTGAAAGTCACGCCGTCCGGGCACATGGTGACGCTGAACGGGCGCAAGGCCTGGTGCTCTGGCGCTGCGGTGCTCAGCCACGCCTTGCTCACTGCGTGGGACGCGGACGGTCAGCAGCAATTGGTTGCAGTCGCACTCGATCAGCCTGGCGTGACCATCACCGATCAAGGCTGGCAAGCGGTGGGCATGGCGGCCACCGGCAGCGTCGAAGTGCTCTTTGACAACGCCGAAGCGCAGGCCATCGGCAACCCCGGTGATTATCTGCACCGGCCGGGGTTCTGGCAGGGCGGGATCGGTATCGCCGCTTGCTGGTATGGCGCTTCACGACGGATTGCCGAAGGGCTGCGTCAGCATTGCGCGCAACGCGATGAACCGCACGCCCTCGCCCATCTCGGTGCGACTGACACAGCACTGCAAGCGGCAGCCGATGTGTTGCGCTTCAGCGCGCTGCAAATCGATGCGCAGCCTGAGGCTGACGCTGAACTGCTGGCCCGTCGCGCCCGCGCGGTGGTCGAGCAGTCTGCCGAACAGGTCATGCGTGAGGTCGGGCGGGCGCTGGGTGCCGGGCCGTTTTGTCAGGATCGGCATTTTGCGCGACTGAGTGCCGACTTGCCGGTGTTTCTGCGCCAGAGTCACGCCGAACGCGACCTTGCTGCGCTGGGCCAGCGGATTGCCGGTCAATCCTCCGAGGTCTGGGCGTTATGAGGGACAACCCGATCGTCGGCCAGGGCACTTCACTGCAGCAATGGCAGGGTTCGCAGCGTCTGGCCGAACTGCCCGCCATCGACGTTCTTGACCTGGTACCGCTGGGTTCGCGGGCGGTGATCATCGCGCCGCATCCGGATGACGAAGTGCTCGGTTGCGGCGGCATCATGCAATTGCTGGCGGCAGCTGGACGGCCGTTGCAATTGATCTCGGTCACCGATGGCAGCGCCAGTCACCCCGGCTCGCAACGCTGGACGGTCGAACGTTTGAGCGTAGTGCGACCGCAGGAATCCGCCGAAGCGCTGCGCCGCCTCGGCTTGCCGATGCACAGCCTGAAATGGCTGCGCGGCGGGTTTACCGACACCCAAGTGGCGGCTCAGGAAACCGGGTTGAGCGAATTCATCGCCGGTTATCTGCATGCCAGTGACGTGGTTTTCACTACCTGGCGCCAGGATGGCCACAGCGATCACGAGGCCGTCGGCCGCGCCAGTGTCGAGGCGGCGCGACGCGTTGGTGCGACCTGCCATGAACTTCCGGTCTGGACCTGGCACTGGGCAACCCCGGAAGACGCCTCGGTGCCATGGGAGCGGGCGCGCAAGATTCTGTTGTCACCGACGCACATCGCGCGCAAACGCCACGCGGCCCACGCGTTCGCCAGCCAGTTGGAAGGCGACCGCGACGTCGGACTCGGGCCAGTACTTGCGCCCTATGTGCTCGATCGTTTGTTGCAACCTTTTGAAGTGGTGTTCCTGTGAGCGTCGATGATCGCTATTTCGACGGCCTGTTCGCGGGCAATGACGACCCGTGGGCGTTCCGCCAGCGCTGGTACGAGCAGCGCAAGCGCGCAATCACCCTCGCCGCCCTGCCGCGTCCGCGCTATAGGTCGGTGTTCGAGCCGGGTTGCGCCAACGGCGAACTGAGTGCAGAACTGGCTCCGCGCTGCGACCGCCTGTTGTGCTGCGACACGGCGAGCGCGGCGGTGAAGCTGGCGCGCACTCGCTTGAGCGTATTCGAGCATGCCGAAGTCCGCCTGGGACGCCTTCCGGCTGACTGGCCGGAGGAAAAATTCGACCTGATCGTATTCAGCGAAATCGGCTACTACCTCGACGAAAAAGATCTGACAGAAATGATCCGCCGGATCAGTGAGTCACTGACCGCCGACGGCCAATTGCTGGCCTGCCACTGGCGCCCGCCGATCGAGGGCTGCCCGCTGAATGCACGTCAGGTCCACGATCAGATTCACGATCAATTGGCTTTGCCGCGTCTGGTGTTACATCAGGAAGCGGATTTCATTCTCGAACTGTGGAGCCGCGAGCCACGCTCGGTGGCGGCACTGGAGGGCTTGCGTTGATCGGTATCGTGATTCCTGCACACAACGAAGAGGCGCTGCTCGATGAATGCCTGCGCGCCGCCCTGCGCGCCGGCCAGCATGCACAACTGGGCGGCGAGCCGGTGGAAATCCTGGTGGTGCTCGACAGTTGCAGCGACGCCTCGGCGCAGATTGTCAGCGCTTATCCGGTGCTGAGCCTGCAGATCGACGCACGCAACGTCGGCGAAGCCCGAGCCGCCGGTGCGCGACTGCTGCTCGAGCGCGGTGCCCGCTGGATCGCCTGCACTGACGCCGACAGCCGCGTCGCCGATGACTGGCTGGCGGCGCAACTGGGACTGGAGGCGGACGCAGTGTGCGGCACGGTCACCGTCGAGCACTGGCACGAATCGATCGATGAAGCGGCGCAGATTCGCTATCACCGCCATTATCAGGCCCGCGATGGCCATCGACACATTCACGGCGCCAACCTCGGTGTCAGCGCCGAGGCTTATCGCCTGGCCGGCGGTTTCAAGCCGCTAACCTGTGACGAGGACGTGCAACTGGTGCGTGCACTGGAGCGCAGCGGCGCCAATATCGCCTGGAGTCACCGTCCGCAAGTGCACACCAGCGCCCGTCTCGACAGTCGGGCCAAGGGAGGGTTCGGTGACTTTCTGCGCAATCTGGCACAGCTGGAATAAAAAATTACGGATCAGATTGATCTGTGACGCGACGAATCGGCTGTCTTGAGCAATACTCTGCCTCGCAGTAATCCAAGGGTTGGAGCACTGCACCGTTGCTATTCATTTGCCTTCACGGGCCGCGATCAGCGTTGGCTGCTCACGACTGAGGGCGAGACACCACAAGGACGTCGCACTCATGAAATCGTCATTGATCAACGAACACGGCCTGCCAGCACAGATCTGGAACAGCGCGCCGCAACTCGACAATATTCCCGTCATCAACACCCACAGCCTGGTTCCCGCCGGCGCCCGCGCCGTGGTCATCGCTCCGCATCCGGGCGATGAAGTGGTCACCTGCGGCGGTCTGCTGCAATTGCTCTCCAGCCTTGGCCATCCTCTGCAATTACTCTCGATTACCGACGGTAGCGCCAGCCACCCCGGCTCGCGGCAATGGTCGGAACAACGCCTGAGTGTGTTCCGCCCGCAGGAAAGCGTCGAAGCCCTGCGCCGCCTAGGCCTGCCCATGCACAGCCTGAAGTGGGTGCGCGGTGGCTTTACCGACAACGCACTGAGTGATCAGCAAAGCCAACTCACCGAGTTCATCAGCCGTTATCTGCGACCGGGCGACGTAGTGTTCAGTACCTGGCGCAAAGATGGCCCGCCGGATCATGAAGTGGTTGGCCGCGCCAGTTTCGACGCGGCGCAAAAGGCTGGGGCGACCTACCACGATGTGCCGGTGTGGGCCTGGCACTGGCCGGAGCGCGAGCAGCAAATGATTCCCTGGGAACGCGCGCGCAAGCTGCGTCTCGACACCTGGACCGTAGCGCGCAAGAGCCACGCCACCCACGCTTACGCCAGCCAGCTCAAAGGCGAACCGGCCATCGGTATCGCCCCGCTGCTGCCCCCGGTGCTGCTGGAGCGGATGCGCTTGCCGTATGAAATCGTCTTCTTCTGAACGCCAAAGACCCCTCTGACACCGTGAAACCCTGTGGGAGCTGGCTTGCCAGCGATAGCGGTGTATCAGGCAACAGAGATACTGCTGATTTGGCCCCATCGCTGGCAAGCCAGCTCCCACAGAGTCCTGTGTACGATCAAACATTTCTGGAAGGAACTGCCACCCCCCCAAACCAGTCGCATGAACAGGCATGGCCCAATTCAGAGGAGTGAACGTGTCCAGCGATCCCAAGCGTCAAGTGGTCGACGCGCCAGTCATTCATCGCCTGCGGGTACTCACGGTCAACACCCACAAGGGCTTCACCGCGCTGAATCGGCGGTTCGTTCTACCGGAGCTGCGCGAAGCGATGCGCAGTACTTCGGCCGATCTGGTGTTTCTGCAGGAAGTGGTGGGTGAACACGAACGCCATTCGAGTCGCTACAACGACTGGCCGCAGACCTCGCAATACGAATTCCTCGCCGACAGTATGTGGAGCGATTTTGCCTACGGCCGCAACGCCGTTTACCCCGACGGCCATCATGGCAACGCGCTGCTGTCGAAATACCCGATCCGCGAATACCGTAATCTCGATGTATCGATCACCGGCCCTGAACGGCGCGGGCTGTTGCACTGCATCCTGGACGTGCCCGGGCATGCCGAGGTGCACGCGATCTGTGTGCATTTGAGTCTGCTGGAAAGCCATCGGCAATTGCAGTTGCAGCTGCTTTGCCAGTTGCTTGAATCTCTACCCGACGATGCGCCGGTGATCATTGCCGGCGATTTCAATGACTGGCAGTTACAGGGCAACGCCGCCCTCGCCCGTCGCGACTATTTGCACGAAGCTTTTGAACGTCATCATGGGCGCCTGGCGAAAACCTATCCCGCGCGTTTTCCGCTGTTGCGACTGGACCGGATTTACCTGCGCAATGCCAGCAGCCACGATCCAAGGATTCTCGGCAACAAGCCGTGGACGCATTTGTCGGATCATCTTCCCTTGGCGGTTGAAGTGCACCTCTAGCTGCATTTTTGACAGCCATCTAATGACAGGTCCTTCTGGCAATTACCGCTCGGAAGGACCTTTCGTCGGCGGCAAAAAACCGTCATACGCACCCTTTGCAAGCGTTTTTCCATGCAAACAAGCACTTAGTTATGTGCAGAAAAACAAACGCTTGCGGTTGCTGATTTAAGCGCGCCATTCATCGTGCATTTTCTTGACGCGCGGGCATCGCTCTTCTTATCTCTACCTTACTACCCCCGGAATCACTACTGGGGCTGACCTTCCGGCACTCGCGAAATCGAGCAGCCGCGGTTCGCCCCGCTCTATTCGGTCGCCCCTCGTTCGGGGTAGGAGAGACGCCAAACACGAGATGACGCATGCGCTTGCAAGGTAGACCTCCATGAAAACTTCACTGACCCCACACGAACTGAAAATCACCCTTTGCACAGTGTCAGGTTCGCTGTTGCTGTGCTCGTCCATGGAGGCGCACGCGGGATCTGCGGCGGATGAGCCCGCGTGGTATCGCGCCGATGTCCCTGTGATGACCTTGCCGGTGACCGTAATAACACCCGGACCGCTGCCATTGAGTCAGCAAAGCTCGCGCCTGATCACCGAAGATCTTGCGCCCTCCGCATGGGACGAGCTGTACGGCAAAAGCGCTCGGCAAGCACAGACCGACGCACTGTCATCCGGCTATGCGATGGCCGCTGGCGAGTTCAAAGGTCCGGCCGTGATCACGTTGAGAAGCGGTAATGGGACTACCCAGACCCTTGGTCTCATAGGGGGCGACAATCAGGTCCAGCTGAATGCCGATGGTGCGCTGACCCGACGTGCCCTCGCCGACCGCAACACTGACAGCCTCAACCTGCAAGGCCAGAGCCTCGGCGCCTATTACAGTCTGGTGGGTGCGCAGGGCTGGCACGTCGACCTCTCGGCCAGCGGAGGCCGGGTCAGCGGTTTCAGTCGGACCGCGCAAGGTAATCGGCAAGCCACCGAAGGCAACGCGATGACCTTTTCCGTTGAAGGCGGTTATCCGATCGGCTTGAGTGACAACTGGGTGGTCGAACCACAGGCGCAACTGATCAACCAGCGCATCAGCCTCGACGCGCCTTATGCAGGCTCGGGCAACGCCTCGTCGACCGACCTCACCGCGTGGAGTGGCCGCGTCGGTGCGCGGTTGAAAGGCAGTTATGACTTGAACGGGTTGCCTGTTGAACCCTACGTGCGCACCAACCTTTGGCACACCGTTTACACCGGCAGCACGGTGACGCTCGATCAGGTCGACAAGATCAGCAGCAGCCGCAAATCATCGACAGTGGAATTAGGCTTGGGACTGGTGGCGCGGGTCACGCCGGCGGTAAGCCTGTACATGAGCGCCGATTACAGCAGCGATGTGGATGACAATGATCTGAACGGCATTATCGGCAGCCTCGGCGTGCGGATGCGCTGGTGATCTCCAGACTACCGAAAACCCTGTGGGAGCTGGCTTGCCAGCGATGGCGGAGTGTCAGTCAACAAAGATGCTGAATGTGACGGCCTCATCGCGGGCAAGCCCGCTCCCACAGTTTTACTGTACCTGGATCAGCCCTGCGGCTTGAGAATCAACACCGCCAACGGTGGCAGATTCAGTTCCAGCGACAAGGATTGACCATGACTCGGTACTTCATCGGTCAATGCCCCGCCGCCATTGCCATAGTTGGAGCCGGCGTAAATGTCGGCGTCACTGTTGAACAGCTCGGTCCAGCGCCCGGCAAACGGCACGCCGACCCGATACGCCTGGCGCGGTACCGGGGTGAAGTTGGCAACCACAAGCACTGGCGAGCCGTCCTTGCTCCAGCGCAACCACGCGTAAACGCTGTTGATCGCATCGTCGCCAATCAACCACTGGAAGCCCTGCGGCGCATCGTCCTGATCATGCAGCGCCGGCTCTTCGCGATACAACCGGTTGAGATCGCCAACCAGTTTCTGCACGCCTTTGTGCTCGGAGTACTGCAGCAGGTACCAGTCCAGTTGCTGATCGTGGTTCCACTCGCGCCACTGGCCAAACTCGCAGCCCATGAACAACAGCTTCTTGCCCGGATGCGTCCACATGAAGCTCAGATAGGCGCGCAAGTTGGCAAATTTCTGCCAGCGGTCGCCGGGCATCTTGTCGATCAGCGAGTGTTTGCCGTGCACCACTTCGTCGTGGGAAATCGGCAGGATGAAGCGCTCGGACCAGGCGTAGACCAGACCAAAGCTCAACTCGTTGTGGTGATGGGCGCGGTACACCGGATCCTGCTGGATGTAGTGCAGCGAATCGTGCATCCAGCCCATGTTCCACTTGTAGGAAAAGCCCAGGCCGCCCTGCTGGGTGCTCTGACTGACGCCCGGCCAGGCGGTGGACTCTTCGGCGATCACCAGCGCACCCGGTGCTTCCAGTTCAACCACGTCGTTCAAATGACGCAGGAAGTCGATGGCCTCCAGGTTCTCGCGACCACCGTGACGATTCGGTACCCATTCGCCCGCTTTACGCGAATAGTCGCGATACAGCATCGAGGCCACCGCATCGACACGCAGGCCGTCGATATGGAAGTGTTTCAGCCAATGCAGCGCCGAGGCCAGCATGTAGCCGTGCACTTCAGTACGGCAGAGGTTGTAGATCAGCGTGTCCCAATCCTGATGGAAGCCTTCCAGCGGATTGCCGTACTCGTACAGCGCGGTGCCGTCGAACTGCGCCAGACCGTGGGTATCGGTGGGGAAATGCGCCGGTACCCAATCGAGAATCACGCCGATGTCGGCCTGGTGACAGGCGTTGACGAACTCGGCGAACTGATCCGGCGTGCCATAACGTGCACTCGGGGCGAATTGCGAAAGCAACTGATAGCCCCAGGAACCGCCGAACGGGTGCTCCATGATCGGCATCAGTTCGATGTGGGTGAAACCCAGCTCTTTCACATAAGGAATCAGCCGCTCGGCCAGTTCCGGCCAGGTGTACTGGCGCGCGACTTCGCCGAGATCATCCAGCTCGCACTGCCAGGAACCGGCGTGCAACTCGTAGATCGACAGAGGTTTGGAGCGCTGCTGGCGATCCTGACGGGAATTCATCCAGTCGTGATCCTGCCAGTCGATCTGCAGGGGCGAGGCAACTTTCGAAGCGGTGTCCGGCGGCAGGCTGGTGGCCAGTGCCATCGGGTCGGCCTTGAGCGGCAAAATGCCGTGGGCGCCGAGGATTTCGTACTTGTACAACTCCCCCGCTTGCAGGCGCGGGATAAACAACTCCCACACGCCCGAAGGGTGGCGCAGGCGCATCGGGTGACGGCGACCGTCCCAGACGTTGAAATCGCCAACCACCGAGACACGGCGGGCATTCGGCGCCCACACGGCAAAGCGCACACCGTCCACGCCATCAACGGTTTTCAGCTGCGCACCGAGGCAAGCACTGAGGTCACGGTGATTGCCTTCGGCGAACAGATACAAATCCATTTCGCCGAGCAGCTGACCAAAGCTGTACGGATCTTCGGCAACCTGCTCGCCACCGGCCCAGCGCGTACGCAACAGGTACGGTCGCGCCTGATCGAAATGGCCGACAAACAGCCCCGGCGTCTCGGTCATCTCCAGCGGGCCAAGCTCTTCACCGCTGTCCTTGTCCAGCACCGCCACACTCAGCGCACCGGGCAGATAAGCGCGGATGAACTGCCCACCAGCGCCATCGCCGTGCGGGCCGAGAATGGAAAACGGGTCCTGATGTTCAGCGCGCACCAAAGCATCGATGTCGCGCGCCGAGGGTAACAATGCTTCCTTCACCACACCCTGTTCCTTGTTCGAGAAACTCATGACTACTCTCCACCAAGATCGGAAAAGGGTTTAAGCCCTGTCAATAATCCATACAAGCCGTGCAAAGGCACGGGCAGCCACGTTGGGCGGTTTTCCGCCTCGTAGGCCACTTCATAAGCGGCTTTTTCCAGGCCGAACAACGCCAGCGCGGCGTCGGCACCTTCAGGATCCTGCCAGGCATGCTCAAGACTAGCTGCTGCCTCGCGGTATGCCTGGACAAATGCCTCGCGTGCTTCGCGCAGATAACGCTCGGCGACCCGTTTGCGCGCCGCTTCGGCTTCGACGCTGTTATCGACGTTGTGCACATTGATGGTCATCGCCGCTGCGTAATCGAACGAACGCAGTACGCCGCTGACATCCTTGTACGGGCTGTGCTTGCCGCGGCGCTCGCTCAATGGCCGCGCCGGTTCGCCCTCAAAGTCGATCAAGTAGGCGTCGCCCTTGATCACCAGCACCTGGCCCAAATGCAAGTCGCCATGCACCCGAATGCGCAAGCCGCCGGTGGCTTTCTTCGCCAGATCCTGCACATGGGCAAGAATGGTTTTCTTCTCGTCGAACAGACGCTTGACAAGTTTCTGATCCGCCGCGTTCAACTCGCCTTGATGCTGCTTGAGCAGCTTCAGGGCGTGTTCGACCTGGGCGGTGACGTCCTTGCCTGTCGTGGCCATGTCCTTGCTCGACGACACTTGCGGCGCAAAGTCGGCGTTGTCGGTTGGCGCAGCGAGCACCTGATGCATCTCGCCCAGACGTTGGCCGAGCATGCCGGCGAAGTCCTTCAGCTCGCCGAGCGCGTTGTAATGCTGCTCCTGCTCGGACATGGCGTCGGCCAGTTCATCGCGCAGCGCCCGTTCGAGGTTGTTCTGCGTCCATTCCCATGCGTCGCCCTGATTGCTCAGATAGCCTTGGGCGATCATCAGCAAGTTGTCTTCCCCCTGCGCGTCACGGCGAATCACCGAACCCAGCAGTGGCGAGATATTGGCAAACCCGGCCTCGGTCAGGTAAGCGCTCATCTCCAGTTCCGGGTGTACGCCAGAAGCGACTTTGCGTATCAGCTTAAGCACCAGGCTGTTGCCGACAACCACGGAGCTGTTCGATTGCTCGGCCGACAGGTAGCGCACATCCGACTCGGCGCCGAGGGCGAGTTTTTCCAGATGATCTGTCTGTTCGAAGCGGATTTCGCCTTCGATCGACTCCAGTACGGTGTTGTTCTGCATGCCTTGCAGAACGGCGCGGACGAAGGTTTCCAGGCTGAACGCATCGGTAATCAGGCCGACCTGACGCACACGGCGTACACGCGATAGCGCCAATTGCTGCGGCAACGGCGGGCCGACATGGTCTTCGGCAATGAAGCCGAACGGCAGTTGATAACGATTGGTCTGGCCACCGCTGGTGACTTCGATTTCGCTGAGCAGCACCGGATGCTGGGCATCGCCGAAGCGCACGCCATAAGCCAGATTGACCTTCTCGATCGCCGCGTCCTTGCCGGCGAACCAGCGACGGTTCTGCAGCCAGCTCGGCAGGATGCTTTGCTCCAGCGTCGTCCGCGATGGCGCTTCGAGCAGCTCTTCCATGCGTTTTTTCAGTACCAGCGTGGTGAAGTCCGGCAGGCTCTGCGCCGGCTCGACGTGCCAGCTCGGCATCTGGTTTTCTGCCGCCAGTGCAAACCAATAGAAACCGTACGGCGCCAGGGTCAGGAGGAAATTCAACTGACCGATCGGCGGGAACGCGTTACCGCCGAGCATTTCCACCGGCACCATGCCGACATACGCCGACAGGTCCAGTTCGACCGCTTGCGCACTGCGCGAGACGTTGGCCACGCACAGAATGATTTCGTGCTTGCCGTCGGCATCGGTGTATTCGCGGGTGTAAGCCAGCACGCGACGGTTGCTCGGCGAGAGCATTTTCAAGGTGCCACGGCCGAAGGCTTTCGACTGCTTGCGCACCGCGAGCAGGCGCCGCGTCCAGTTCAACAGCGAGTGCGGATCGCCGGACTGGGTTTCGACGTTGACCGACTGATAGCCATACTGCGGGTCCATGATCGGCGGCAGTACCAGACTGGCCGGATCGGCGCGGGAGAAACCGCCGTTGCGGTCGATCGACCACTGCATCGGCGTACGCACGCCGTCGCGGTCGCCGAGGTAGATATTGTCGCCCATGCCGATTTCGTCGCCGTAATACAGGGTCGGCGTGCCGGGCATCGACAGCAGCAGGCTGTTGAGCAGTTCGATGCGGCGACGGTCGCGTTCCATCAACGGTGCGAGACGACGGCGAATACCGAGGTTGATCCGCGCGCGACGGTCAGCTGCGTAGTAGTTCCACAGGTAATCGCGCTCGCGGTCGGTGACCATTTCCAGGGTCAGCTCATCGTGGTTACGCAGGAAAATCGCCCACTGGCAGTTCGCCGGAATTTCCGGGGTCTGCCGGAGAATATCGGTAATCGGGAAGCGGTCTTCCTGCGCCAGGGCCATGTACATGCGCGGCATCAACGGGAAATGGAAGGCCATATGGCATTCATCACCATTGACGCCAGCGGCATCGGTATCGCCGAAATACAGCTGAGTGTCTTCCGGCCACTGATTGGCCTCGGCCAGCAGCATGCGGTCGGGATAGTTGGCGTCAATTTCGGCACGGATCTGCTTGAGGACATCGTGGGTCTCGGGCAGGTTTTCGTTGTTGGTGCCGTCGCGCTCGATCAGGTACGGAATCGCGTCGAGGCGCAGGCCGTCGATGCCCATGTCCAGCCAGTAACGCATCACCGAAAGCACGGCTTTCATCACTTGCGGGTTGTCGAAGTTCAGATCCGGCTGGTGCGAGTAGAAGCGGTGCCAGAAATACTGACCGGCGACAGGATCCCAGGTCCAGTTGGACTTTTCGGTGTCGAGGAAGATGATTCGCGTGCCGTCGTATTTCTGATCGTCATCGGACCAAACGTAGAAATCCCGCGCCGCTGAACCTGGCTTGGCTTTGCGTGCACGCTGGAACCACGGGTGCTGGTCGGAAGTGTGGTTGATGACCAGCTCGGTGATCACCCGCAGCCCGCGCTTGTGCGCTTCGGCAATGAAGCGCTTGGCGTCGGCCATGGTCCCGTAGTCACTGTGCACGCCACGGTATTCGGCGATGTCATAGCCGTCGTCGCGGCGTGGCGAGGGATAGAACGGCAGCAGCCAGATGGTGTTGACGCCGAGGTCGGCAATGTAATCGAGTTTGGCGATAAGCCCGGGAAAGTCGCCGATCCCGTCATTGTTGGAGTCGAAAAACGATTTGACGTGAACCTGATAAATCACCGCGTCCTTGTACCAGAGCGGGTCTTTGATGAAGGCGGCTGCCTTGGGTTTCTTCGCCATGTGGAACTCCTGAAAAATTCTCTGATACACCGAGGGACTCGCAGTGGTGAGCCCCTGTGGCGAGGGGATTTATCCCCGTTCGGCTGCGCAGCAGTCGCAAATTGCTAAAGCGGTGCAGCTTGAAAAAAGGGGCCGCTGCGCGCCCCAACGGGGATAAATCCCCTCGCCACAAGTGCGGTGCAAATGTTACGAAGCTGTAATCCGCCAAATCCCGAACGGCTGATACGCCGGGTCGATGCGCATAAACTGATACTTGCCGTGCCAGTCCCAGCGATGGCCATTCATCAGATCTTCACCATGGGTGGTGGCGTCGTCCGGCAGGCCCATTTCCCACAGCGGCAGTTCGAAATTCGCTTCCTGCACGTTGTGAGGATCGAGGCTGACCGCGACCAGAATGAAATTGCTGCCATCGGCGCTGCGCTTGCCGAAGAACAGAATGTTGTCGTTCCACGCGTTATAGATTTTCAGGCCCAGATGCGTGTGCAGCGCCGGATTCTGCCGGCGAATGCGGTTGAGCTGGGCGATCTCGGCAATGATGTTGCCCGGCGCGGTGAAATCGCGGACACGGATTTCGTATTTCTCCGAATCCAGATATTCCTCTTTGCCCGGCACCGGTGCCGATTCGCATAACTCGAAGCCGGAATACATACCCCACAGGCCCGAGCCCATCGTTGCCAAGGCAGCGCGGATGAGGAAACCGGGACGCCCCGACTCATGCAAAAACGCCGGGTTGATGTCCGGGGTATTGACGAAGAAATTCGGCCGGTAGCATTCGCGCCACGGCGACTGGTTCAGCTCGGTGAAATATTCCGCCAGCTCGGCCTTGGTATTGCGCCAGGTGAAATAGGTGTAGCTCTGCGAGTAACCGACCTTGCCCAGACGCGCCATCATCGCCGGCGTGGTGAAGGCCTCGGCGAGGAAGATCACCTCCGGATACAAGGTGCGAACGTCGGCGATCAGCCATTGCCAGAACGGCAGCGGTTTGGTGTGCGGGTTGTCGACGCGGAAGATCTTCACACCTTCCTTGACCCAGCCGACGACGATGTCGCGCAACTCGACCCACAGGCTCGGAATTGCATCCGGCGCGTAGAAGTCGACGTTGACGATGTCCTGGTATTTCTTCGGCGGGTTTTCGGCGTATTTGATCGTGCCGTCCGGGCGCCAGTTGAACCAGCCCGGATGCTCTTTGAGCCATGGGTGGTCCTGGGAACACTGGATGGCGAAGTCGAGAGCGATTTCCAGGCCATGATCGGCGGCGGCAGCCACCAGGCGGCGGAAATCTTCACGGGTGCCGAGTTGCGAGTGAATCGCTTCGTGGCCACCCTCCTCGCTGCCGATCGCGTACGGGCTGCCCGGATCGTCCGGGCCGGCAGTCAGGGAGTTGTTGCGGCCCTTGCGGTGGGCGCGGCCGATCGGGTGGATCGGCGTGAAGTACAACACGTCGAAGCCCATGTCCTGAATCATCGGCAGACGCGAGTGCACGTCGTTGAACGTGCCTTGACGCTGGGGATCGTCGGTGATCGAGCGCGGAAACAGCTCATACCAACTGGCGAACTCGGCGAGTTCGCGCTCGACGTCCATGGGGAATTCGGCGCTGATGCTGAGGTAGGCGCGGTGATCGGCCTGGGCCATCAGCTCTGCACTGCGCGAGTGCAGAAACAGCGCGACCTGCTCGGTTTCGAGCAGGCCGGACAATTCATGGTGCAGCGCGGCAAGCTGCTCGCTGAGCTGACCTTCGCTGCGTTCGGCGGCCTGTTGCACCATGCTCCGGCCTTCCTGCAGCTCCAGGGAAACCGGCACAGCAGCGTTGTGCTTCTTTTCCAGTTCGTACTGGAAGCTGGCGAAATGGTCGATCCACGCTTCGATGCAATACAGATAGCGGCCCTGCTCTTGCGGGCGGAACTGGCCTTGCCAGGTATTGTTGCCCTGATCGGACATGACCTCGGTCTGCCAGGTCTCTTGGCCTTCTTCGCGCCAGCGGATGCGTACGGCGAGCTTGTCATGGCCGTCGGCAAACACTTTGCTGGTCACCACCACTTCGCGTCCGGCAACCGACTTGACGGCAAACTGGCCTCCGTCGAGGGTCGGCATGGTGTTTTCGATGACGATTCGAGGCAGCAGCAACGCCTGCGACAATGGCATGTGCGGGTTGTAACTCAACTCTGAAGGTCTTTCAGCAGTCATTGAGCATCTCTCCTTAACGCCCCAAGGACGCTCTTGTGCCGGAACAGTATTCGCGACAAAGCGCCGGCCCTGTCATGAACTCACTTAGGTTCCGAGCAACCGGCGCGGGGAAAAGTTCAGATGAAATTAACAAGACAAGCCGGCGGATCGAATTTGCCGTACCCGGGTCAACTCACTTAAGCACGTCCCACGCCATGTGCCATATGGAGGTCATCAGATGAACATCCCGATCCCGGCGGAAACGCCTGATCCAAACATCGACAAACCCACCCTGCCCGATACCGAGCCGCCGCCGGTGCCCGAGCAAGAACCACCCGGCACCACGCCACCGCCGAAAGAAGAGCCACCGAGCACGATGCCGCCGGTGATCGTCTGACCCTTGCCCCCCTGATCGTTCCCACACGAAGCGTGGGAACGATAATCAGCCGGCGGGGAGTCAGAGGTGGTCGTTCTTGTCGACATCCTTTTCGAACACTCTGACCACGTACGGCATCACACTGAAGATCGCCAGTGCCAGAATGGTACTGAGCAATGCCGTCGCCTCCTTGCCCAGCCCCGCCGCCACGCCGATCGCTGCAGTCATCCACAATCCAGCTGCTGTGGTCAGACCTTTGACATGGGATTCGTCGCCCTGCTGATTTTTCAGAATGGTGCCGGCGCCGAGAAAGCCGATCCCGGCAATCACGCCTTGCAATACGCGACTCATCGCATCGGATTCTGCGCCCGAGGTCTGGGGCACCAATACGAATAGCGCAGCGCCCAACGCCACCAGCATGTGCGTGCGCACGCCCGCTGCCTTGCCTTTATGCTCGCGCTCAAATCCGAGAATCCCGCCGAGAATCGCCGCCATCAGCAGGCGTACGGTGATCCGGGTCATTTGCGAGGCGTCGCCGATGTCGGCAAATTCGGCTTGCACCGTTGCCCACACTTCATCCCACCAGTCTTCCATCGTGCCTCCCTTGTTATTGGTTAGATAAACGATGGACAACAGCGACCATTAATCGGTTGCGCAGAACGATCGGCGCGCTGCGCTTCCTAATATGCAGACCTCACTGGAACAAGGACTGCCGCTATGCCCGTTCGAATCGATGAATCCAACCCCGAACAGAAAGTGTGTTTTTTCACCGTCGAGCATGGTGAGGAAATTCGCATCTGCGACACCCTTGAAGTCCTGACCGACAGTGACAAAGCCATGTCGTTTGTGGAAATCGAAGGCAAACGTACCTACATCACCGAAGCAGAAGCCGATGCCCTGACCGTCGCCGGGGCCAAGGACGGGCGCAAACATCTGAAGGCCGATGAAAGTGATTCGGTGGTTTGATTGATCTCGATCAACACCCGACGCAGACGCCTGCAATAGGCGTTTGCGCCGTGCCTGGCAGGTTGCTTCAAGTTGTCGCAGGCATTGCGTCAAACCTCATCTGATCCGATTTTTATTGCCAAACCTGAGTCTGTTCTGCAAACAGATCGGCGCTCATAGTGCATCGGCCTGATGGAGGCTGATGAGCGAACGACTATGAGCGAGCAAATCCCCGTCCGAACCCTAGAAGCAGCGCCGACGATAAAAAGCGTACCCGCGCGCCCACTGAAAGCGACTGCCGGATCCACCGACAAGCAGATCCACACTCGCAGTTTCACCGGCCTGTTCCGCAACCTGCGTATGAGCGGTGCCGGACTTCTGTTTGTGCTGTTTTTCGGCACCGTGTGGCTGAACTGGGGCGGTCGGCAGGCCGTACTGTGGGATCTGGCGGAAAGCAAATTCCACATCTTTGGCGCGACGTTCTGGCCGCAGGATTTCATTCTGCTTTCGGCGCTGCTGATCATCGCTGCTTTCGGTCTGTTCGCAATTACCGTGTTCGCCGGTCGCGTCTGGTGCGGTTACACCTGCCCGCAGAGTTCGTGGACGTGGATCTTCATGTGGTGCGAGAAGATCACCGAAGGCGAGCGCAACCAACGGATCAAACTGCAAGCGGCGCCATGGAGCCTGAACAAACTGGCGCGGCGCGCCGCCAAGCACACGCTGTGGCTGGCAATCAGCGTGATCACCGGCCTGACCTTCGTCGGCTATTTCACCCCGATCCGGCCGCTGGCCGAAGAACTGCTGACCCTGCAGATCGGTGGCGTCAGTTTGTTCTGGGTGCTGTTTTTCGCCGCCGCCACCTACATCAACGCCGGTTGGCTGCGTGAAGCCGTGTGCATGCACATGTGCCCGTATGCGCGGTTCCAGAGTGTGATGTTCGACAAGGACACGCTGACCATTGCGTATGATGCCGCCCGTGGCGAAAACCGTGGTCCGCGCAAGCGTGATGTGCGCCCGGTCGAAGCCGGCCTGGGTGATTGCATCGACTGCCAGTTATGCGTGCAGGTCTGCCCGACCGGCATCGACATCCGCGATGGCTTGCAAATGGAATGCATCGGCTGCGCAGCGTGCATCGACGCCTGCGATTCGATCATGGACAAAATGCATTACCCGCGAGGCCTGATCCGCTACAGTTCCGAGCGCGAATTGCAGGGCGGCAAAACCCATCTGCTGCGTCCGCGTTTGATTGGCTATACGGCGGTGTTGTTGGTGATGATCGGAGCGTTGGCACTGGCACTGATCGAGCGGCCGATGGTATCGCTGGACGTGACCAAGGATCGCGGGCTGTTTCGTGAGAACGCCCAGGGGCAGATCGAAAATATTTATTCGCTGAAAGTGATCAACAAGACTCAACAGCGGCAGGAGTACCGGTTGAGTCTGGTTGATGGCGACGGGTTTGAATTGCACGGCAAAACGGCATTGAGCCTGGCACCCGGGGAGATTGTCGATGTGCCGGTGTCGGTGGCGATGACCACCGAGCGCCCGGCGAGCAGTACGCAGACTTTGAGTTTCAGGATTGAAGACAGTAACGAGCCGCAGGTTTACAGCGTGGCGAAGAGCCGGTTTGTGGCGCCGATGAATCGCTGATTGCCGTTAGACTGCGGTGCTTTCATTCGCGAGCAGGCTCGCTCCCACAGGAAATCGCGGTCGTTGTGGGAGCGAGCCTGCTCGCGAATGGAGGCGACGCGATTCCTTATAGACCCCATTCGGATCCACCATGAAACGCTACGAAAAATTCGCCGACGACATCGCTGAACTGATCCGCTCCGGCGTCCTCGGCCCTGGCCAGCGGGTACCGTCGGTGCGCTATGCCAGCCAGGCTTACGGGGTCAGCCCGTCGACCGTGTTCCAGGCCTATTACCTGCTCGAACGCCGCGGCCTGATCCGCGCCCGGCCGCGCTCCGGTTACTTCGTCAACGCCCATACGCCGAGCACATTCTCCGAGCCGGTAATCAGCAGCCAGGTTAACGAATCCACTGAAGTCGACGTCAGCGAACTGGTGTTCTCGGTACTCGATTCGATCAAAGACCCCAACACCGTGCCCTTCGGCTCGGCCTTCCCCAGCCCGACGCTGTTCCCGCTGCAACGCCTGTCGCGCTCCCTGGCCAGCGCCGCGCGGGAGATGGACCCGCGCATGGTCGTCACCGACATGTCGCCGGGCAACCCGCAACTGCGCCGACAGATTGCCCTGCGCTACATGGTCGGCGGGCTGATGCTGCCGATGGAAGAGCTACTGATCACCAACGGCGCGCTCGAAGCGCTGAACCTGTGCCTGCAAGCGGTGACCGAGCCCGGTGATCTGGTGGCCATCGAGGCCCCGGCGTTCTACGCCAGCCTGCAGGTGCTCGAGCGCCTGAAGCTCAAAGCCGTGGAGATCCCCGTGCACCCGCGCGATGGCATCGACCTCGGTGTGCTCGCGCAAACTCTGGAACGCCATCCGATCAAGGCCTGCTGGTGCATGACCAGTTTCCAGAACCCGATGGGCGCGACCGTGCCCGAGGCGAAGAAACAGGAACTGGTCGAACTGCTGCGTCAGCATCAGGTGCCGTTGATCGAGGACGACGTCTACGCCGAGCTTTATTACGGGCAACAGGCGCCAAAACCGGCCAAGGCTTTTGATACCGAAGGATTGGTCATGCATTGCGGCTCGTTCGCCAAAAGCCTCGCGCCCGGTTATCGCATCGGCTGGGTGGCGGCCGGGCGTTTCGCGCAGAAAATCGAACGGCTCAAGCTGATGACCTCACTGTGCGCTTCGATGCCGGCGCAAGCGGCGATCGCCGATTATCTGCAACACGGCGGCTACGATCGGCATCTGCGCAAACTGCGTTATGCCCTGGAAGAACAGCAGAGCGCGATGCTCGCGGCGATTGCCCGCTACTTTCCGGCGCAGACCCGCGTCAGCCAACCGGCGGGCGGCTACTTCCTGTGGCTGGAATTGCCGGAGCAGATGGATTCGCTGAAGCTGTTCCAGATGGCACTGGCACAAGGCATCAGCATCGCGCCGGGGCCGATCTTCTCGCCGACCCAGCGTTTCAGGAACTGTATTCGCTTGAACTATGGCAGCCCCTGGACCGAGGAATCGGAAAACGCGATGGAGACGTTGGGGCGGATTGTGCGGTCGTTCTGATGATTCTGTGCTGTTTGCACCGGCCTCATCGCTGGCAAGCCAGCTCCCACATGTATCTTCGACATATACAGAATCTGATGAGGCCGCAAAACCTGTGGGAGCTGGCTTGCCAGCGATGAGGGCCGCACTTTTAGCGAAAATCTTTCGGCCTTACCGCCCGCCCCCCAAATCAACAAACGTCCCGGTTGCATACGACGCCTTGTCCGACAGCAACCAGACAATCGCCTCCGCCACTTCATCCGGCCGCCCGCCCCGGGCCATGGGAATCGCCGACTCAAGCTTGCTGACTCGATCCGGGTCGCCGCTCAGCGCATGGAAGTCGGTATAGATGTAGCCCGGACGCACGGCATTGACGCGAATGCCCTCGCCTGCGACCTCTTTCGACAGACCGATAGTGAAGGTGTCGAGCGCACCCTTGGATGCGGCGTAATCAACGTACTCGTTCGGCGAACCGAGGCGTGCCGCGACCGAGGAGACGTTGACGATGCTGCCGCCCTGCCCGCCGTGTTTGGGCGACATGCGCAGGATCGCGTGTTTGGCGCAGAGGATCGGCGCCAGCACGTTGGTTTTCATGATTTTGAGGATGCGGAATTCGGACATCTCATCGACCCGCGATTTCTGCCCAACGGTGCCGGCGTTGTTGACCAGCGCGGTGACGCGGCCCAGTTCGGTGTCGACGCGATGAAACATCGCGATCACTTCGTCTTCGATGCTGACATCGGCGCGAACCGCGATGGCCTGGGCGCCCAAGGCGCGAACCTGCTCGAGCACGCTGTGTGCGGCCTGTTCATCCGACTGATAGTTGATGCAGATCCGGTAGCCCTGTTCGGCGGCCAGCAATGCCGTAGCCGCGCCGATTCCGCGGCCGCCACCGGTGATGACAATGACTTTATCCATGCTGGCCTTCCCCCACGTGCACACGTAACAGTCGGGGCCAAGAATAACTGCCATTCATGGCTTTTGCATGGGTTCTATGGTGTTACCGCCATCCCCTGTGGGAGCGAGCCTGCTCGCGAAGAACGATGACTCGGTATCTCAGACCACCGCCAGCCGTTGCCCACGCACGATGTCCTGCATGAAGCGCTCCGCCGGCATCGGATGGCCGAGCAGATAGCCCTGCAGCGAATCACAGCCCAGTTTGGTCAGGAAATCCTGTTGCGCGCCGGTCTCTACACCCTCGGCGACAATCCGCAGATCCAGGGCCTGCCCCAGCGCAACAATCGCCGAGACGATCGCCGCATCATCGCTGTCGTGCTCCAGATCACGGACGAAACCGCGGTCGATCTTCAATTCATTGGCCGGCAGGCGCTTGAGGTACATCAGGCTGGAATAACCGGTGCCGAAGTCGTCGATCGACAGGTCGACGCCCATGTCCGACAGCTCTTGCAGCACGGTCATGCTCGCGTCAGCGTCGCTCATCGCTGTGGTTTCAGTGATTTCCAGGGTCAGGCTGTTGGCCGGCAAATGGTGGGTCGCCAGCGCCTTGGCCACGCTTTGCACCAGCCCGGCATGGCAGAACTGCAAGGCCGAGAGGTTCACGGCAATGCGCCAGTCGGTGTAACCGAGCACGTACCATTCGCGCATCTGCCGGCAGGCTTCGTTGAGCACCCATTCGCCCATCGGAATGATCAACCCGGTTTTCTCCGCCAGATCAATGAATTTATCCGGCATCAGCATGCCATGCAGCGGATGCTTCCAACGCAGCAGCGCTTCGGCACCGACCGGACGGCCATTGGCGGCGTCGAATTTGGGCTGGTAATGCAGGCAGAACTGGTTGTGCTCGATGGCCGCGCGCAGGTCCTGTAACAGTTGCAATTGTTTACGCGCGTTGGTGTTCATCGACGCATCGAAGAAGCTGTAGCCATTCTTGCCGCCGCCCTTGGCATGGTACATCGCGGCGTCGGCGTTCATCAGCAGTTCCTGGGCGTTGTCACCGTTGCCCGGGTAGAGGGCAATGCCGACGCTGGCGGAAATCTGCAGATCATGTTCAGCGACGCGGAACGTGCGACCGATAAGGCTGACCTGACGCGCAGCCAGGCTCAAGGCGTCATTGGGCTCGCTCAAACGCACCAGCAGAACGAACTCATCGCCACCGATCCGCGCCAAGGTGTCCTGGCTGCGCAAGTCCTCACGCAGACGCGCGCCGACTTCACGCAGCAATTGGTCGCCCATGTGATGGCCGAATGCGTCGTTGACCGGTTTGAAGCCGTCGAGGTCGATGAACATCAAGGCGAAGCAGCCGCCCTGCTCTTCAACTTTTCTGATCGCCTGATTGATGCGGTCGTCGAGCAACATGCGATTGGGCAGACTGGTCAGCGGATCGTGCAAGGCCAGTTGGGTGAGTTCGCGGTTGGCTACGGTCAACGAGTGCGCCAGATCAGCGGTGCGCGCTTCGAGGCGGGCATCGAGAATCGAGGTCAACAGGGCAATCGACAGCACCGCCAGCGTGGTGACCACGACCAGACTGTCGAGGCCATTGCCCTTCAAGCCATTGAGTGTCGCGCCGCAGAAACTGCCGTCAGGAAATTGCGCCGCCGCCATCCCGGTGTAGTGCATGCCGACAATCGCCACCCCCATGATCACCGCCGCGCCGGCACGAATCAGCCGCACATAGGGCGAATGCTGGCGCAGGCGAAAAGCAATCCACAACGCCGCTGCCGAGGCGCCGACGGCAATCAGCAAGGAGGCGCTGAACAATGTTGGGTCGTAATCGATGCCCGGGGTCATGCGCAGCGCGGCCATACCGGTGTAATGCATGGCGCTGATGCCCGCCCCCATGATCAGCGCACCGAAGGCCAGTTGCGCCAGGGGCAGCTTCGGCTGGCTGACCAGCCACAAGGCGAAACCGCAGGACAGCACCGCGATCAGCAGCGACAGCGCAGTGAGGGCGAAGTCATAGCCCAGGTCGATCGGCAATTTGAAGGCGAGCATGCCGATGAAGTGCATCGACCAGACGCCAACGCCCATCGCCAACGCCCCGCCCGCCGTCCAGAAATGCACGGCCCGGCCTTTCGCCGTGGCGATGCGCCCGGTGAGATCGAGCGCCGTGTAGGAAGCCAGAATGGCCACGCACAACGAGATGAAAACCAGAGTGAAGGAGTAGCTGCCGATGAGCATGGACGTTCTCGTGACAAGCCGAAACCGTACTGCTTCCATTCTCGGTCGGGCAAATGCGGCGATTGTACTGATTGCGCGGAAGAACGCACTGACAAAGTAACCAAATTGCCATCAAGCCGATGAAACGCTTGTTCGATCGTCCTACAAGGCTCTGCGGTGGGCTTTAAGCACACCTTGTGAAAGCGATCTCACGCCAGACACAAATCCCTGTGGGAGCGAGCCTGCTCGCGAAGGCGCCGGCACAGCCACCATCTCACTCGACTGACCCACCACTTTCGCGAGCAGGCTCGCTCCCACAGGTTCAGCGGTTGTCGCTGACGTCCAGTTGGCCGTCCCAGCCGCCGCCCAGTGCGGCGATCAGTTGTACGCTGGCGATCAGTCGGCTCTGCAGAATATTCAGCACACTGCGTTCGTTACTCAGCGCCGTGGCTTGCACCACGACCACGTCGATATAGGCAATCAGCCCGGCCTTGTACTGGTTTTCCGTCAGGCGCAGGGAATCGCGGGCGGCATCCAGCGCTTCCTGGCGCACTGCTGCTTCGTCTTCATACACCTTGAGCTGGACCAGGTAGTTTTCCACTTCGCGGAAACCGTCGAGCACGGTCTGCCGGTAGCGCGCGACGGTTTCGTCATAGGCCGCCTCGCTGCGGTCAACCTCGGCCGAACGAATGCCACCATCGAAAAGAGGTAACGACAGCTGCGGGCCGACCGACCAGAAACGGTTCGGCAGACTGATCAGGTTTTTCGAGGTACTGCTGCTGTAGCCGCCGCTCAGGCTCAGGGTCAGGTCCGGGTAATACGCGGCTTTCGCCACGCCGATGTTGGCATTGGCGGCAATCACCGAGCGTTCGGCCGAAGCGATGTCAGGACGGCGTTCCAGCAGTTGCGAAGGCAGGCTCAACGGCACTTGGGGCAAATTCGGGATGTTCTGAGTTTCGGCGATGCTGAAGTTGGCCGGGGCTTCGCCAGTGAGCACGGCAATGGCGTTTTCAAACTGTGCGCGCTGCCAGATCAGGTCGACGAGATCGGCCTGGGTGCTTTTCAACTGGGTTTGCGCCTGCGCCACGGCATCGCGCCCGGAAACCCCGGCGCGGTACTGGTTCTGGGTCATTTTCAGCGAACGCTCATAAGCGGCAACGGTGGCCTCAAGCAAACGCTTCTGCTGATCGATCACGCGCAGTTGCAGGTAGTTCTGCACCAGTTCCGATTGCTGACTCAGACGCATCGCTGCCAGATCGGCAAAACTCGCCTGGGCGTTGGCCTCATCCGCCTCCAGCCCACGGCGCAGCTTGCCCCAGACATCGGCTTCCCAACTGACGCCCAGTTGCGCGGTGTAGGTATCACGAATACCGCTTGAGGAACTGCTCAAGCTCGAACTGCTGCTGCCGGTGCCCTGACTGGAGCGGTTCTTGCCCAGACTCAAGTCGACGCTGGGGTAAAACGCCCCACGCGCGCTGCGCACCAAAGCCTGCGCTTGACGAAACTGCGCTTCGGACTGGGCAACGGTCTGGTTGGAGCTGTTGAGTTTTTCGATCAAGGCGTTGAGCTGTTGGTCGCCGTACAACTCCCACCAGGCGCCACGGGCCAGCGAGTCGCTTGGGTTGGCCTGACGCCAGCCTTCGGCTTCCTTGAACTGAGCGATTTCGGCGGTTTGCGGGCGCTGGTAGTCCGGGCCGATCGCGCAAGCGCTGAGCAGCGCCACGCACAGCGACAGGCTCAACAGGCGCGAGCCGCGAACGGTGGCCAATTGGAGAAGCGAACGGTCAGTCATAGCGGAGTTTCCAGAGCGGCGTCAGTGCGCACGCCACGCCATTTATTGAAACGATGGCGCAGCTTGTCGAGATAAAGGTAAACCACCGGGGTGGTGTAAAGGGTCAGGACCTGGCTGAACACCAGGCCGCCAATGATGGTCAGGCCCAGCGGCTGGCGCATTTCCGCACCCTCGGCGCGGCCGAGCAGCAACGGCAAGGCGCCGAGGATTGCCGCCAGCGTGGTCATCAGAATCGGACGCAGGCGTTGCAGGCAGGCGCTGCGGATCGACTCCAGCGGCGACAGGCCCTGATGACGCTCCAATTGCAGCGCCAGATCGATCATCAGAATGGCGTTCTTTTTCACCACGCCGATCAGCAGGAATATCCCCAGCAGGGAAATCAGGCTGAACTCGCCGCCCAACGCATAGATCGACAGCAACGCGCCAACCCCGGCCGAGGGCAAGGTCGAGAGAATGGTCAGCGGGTGGATGTAGCTTTCATACAGCACACCGAGCACCAGATACACCGCCAGCAATGCACCGAGGATCATAAATGGCTGGCTCTTCTGCGTGGCCGCGAAGGCGTCCGCAGTGCCGGCCATTTTCGCAATCACATCCTCCGGCAAACCGACCTTGGCGATCGCTCGTTCGATGGCGGCACTGCCCTGCTCCACGGTCACGCCTTCTGCCATGTCAAAGGAAATGCTTTCGGACGCGAACTGGCCTTCATGACTGACCCGGTCGTTTTCCAGGCTGTTTTCGTAATGGGCGAACGTCGACAGCGGCACCCGCGCACCGTCAGCGGTAATCACCTCGACCTGCTTGAGCGTCACCGGATCCTGGGCGTATTTCGGATTGACCTCCATCACCACCTGGTACTGGTTGAGGCTGTCGTAGATCGTCGAAATCTGCCGCTGGCTGTAAGCGTTATTGAGCACGGCGGTGACCATGTTCATGTCGACCCCCAGCCGCTTGGCCTGATCCCGGTCGACAATCAGTGTCACCTGCTGCGCCCCGGCACCTTCGCGGGCATCGATGGCGGTCAGCTCGGGCAAGGCACGCAACGCGGTGACCACTTTCGGGAACCACTTGCGCAATTCCGCGAGGTCGCCGCTTTGCAGGATGTAGGTGTATTGCGAACTGGTCTGCTCGCGGCCGCCGCCAAATTGCAGGTCCTGGTCGGCCATGAGCATCAACTGCGCCCCGGGCACCTTGGGCATTTCCTTGCGCAGGCGTTCTATGACCTTCTGCGCCGACAGCTGGCGTTCCTTGATCGGTTTGAGGCGCACGATCATGAAGGCGTTGTTGGTGCCGTTGTTGCCGCCGATGAACCCGGCCACGCTTTCCACCGCTTCATCCTTGAGCACGGCGCGGCGGAAGGTTTCCATTTTCGGCTGCATGACGTTGAACGACAGACCGTCGTCGCCACGCACGAAACCGATCAACTGGCCGGTGTCCTGCTGCGGCAGGAAGGTTTTCGGCACCACCACATACAGCGCAATGTTGACGCCCACTGTGAGCAGCAGACTGAACAAGGTCAGACGCCGATGACGCAACACCCAGTCGAGGCTGGTGGCGTATTTGCCGACCATCCAGTCGTTGGTCTTGTGGCTCCAGCGTTGCAAGCGGTTTTCCTGCCCCGGCGTGTGCGGCTTGAGCCAGCGTGCGCAGAGCATTGGCGTCAGCGTCAGGGAGACCACCAGCGACACCACGATCGCCGCCGCCAGGGTGATGGAAAATTCGCGAAACAAGCTCTCGACCAGCCCACCCATGAACAGGATCGACAGGAACACCGCCACCAGCGAGACGTTCATCGACAGCAGGGTAAAGCCGACCTCCTTGGCCCCGAGGTACGCGGCCTGCATCGGCTTGACTCCCTCGTCGATGTGCCGGGAGATGTTTTCCAACACTACAATCGCGTCGTCCACCACCAGACCCGTGGCGAGAATCAGCGCCATCAGCGACAGGTTGTTCAGCGAGAACCCGTACAGATACATCACCGCGAAAGTACCGACCAGCGACACCGGCACCGCCAGGGTCGGGATCAGCGAGGCGCGGAAGTTACCGAGAAACAGGTAAACCACCAACACCACCAGGGCGACGGCGATCAGCAAGGTCATTTCGGCTTCGTGCAGCGTGGCCTTGATCACTGGCGAGCGATCCATGGCCAGATTGAGTTTGACGCTGGCCGGCAGCACCGCTTGCAGCGCGGGCAACTGCGCCTTGATCTCGTTGACCGTTTCGATGATGTTGGCGCCGGCCTGACGGTTGATCACCAGTAGCACCGCCGCATCGTCGTTGAAGAAACCGCTGTTGTAGCGGTCTTCGACGCCATCGCTGACTTTCGCCACGTCCTTGAGACGCAACGCGGCGCCATCGGCGTAGTGAATGATCAGCGACTCGTAATCCTTGGCTTTCTCCAACTGGTCGTTGGCCTGGATCTGCCACAGGCGCTCGCCGTCCTCGACCGAGCCCTTGGGCCGGCGCACGTTAGCGTCGGCGATGGTCTTGCGCACATCGTCGAGGGCCACGCCGTACTGGTTCAGCGCCTGCGGTTCGAGCTCGATGCGCACCGCCGGCAGCGAACTGCCACCGATCTGTACTTCACCAACGCCCTGCACTTGCGACAGGCTTTGCGAGAGGATGGTCGAGGCCAAGTCGTAGAGCTGGCCTTTTTCCAGCACATCCGAAGTCAGCGACAGCACCATGATCGGCGCTTGCGACGGGTTGACCTTTTTATAGGTCGGCATGCTGCGCATCCCGCTTGGCAGCAGATTGCGCGAGGCGTTGATCGCCGCCTGCACTTCCCGCGCCGCGCCGTTGATATCGCGGTCGAGGTCAAATTGCAGAATCACCCGCGTCGAACCCTGACTGGAACGGCTGCTCATGGTATTGACGCCGGCAATCGCACCGAACGACCGCTCCAGCGGCGTCGCCACCGTCGAAGCCATCACCTCGGGACTCGCGCCCGGCAGACTGGCCTGAACCACGATCACCGGGAAATCCATCTGCGGCAATGGCGATACGGGCAACAGACCGAAGCTGACACCGCCGAGCAACATGATGGCCAGCGAGAGCAGCATGGTTGCCACGGGGCGTTTGATGAAGGGACCTGAAAGATTCATGCGCTCCAGCCCCTACCGCCGAACCCTGTGGGAGCGAGCTTGCTCGCGAATGCGGTATTACATTCAACATTGAAAGTGACTGACCCACCGCTTTCGCGAGCAAGCTCGCTCCCACAAGGGATATATGCTGATTGCGGGGTCATACCGCGACCTCTTCACCTTCAGCCTTGGCCTTGCCAAAGCGCCTTCCGAGGCGGTCGAAGTACAGGTAAATCACTGGCGTGGTGAACAGCGTCAACACCTGGCTCACCAACAAGCCACCGACCATCACCAGACCCAACGGCTGACGCAGTTCCGCGCCAGACCCCGTGGCCAGCATCAGCGGCACTGCGCCGAACAACGCCGCCAGCGTGGTCATCAGAATCGGCCGGAAGCGCAGCAGCGCCGCTTGATAGATCGCCTCTGCCGGGGCCATGCCCTGGGTGCGTTCGGCGTCGAGGGCGAAGTCGATCATCATGATCGCGTTCTTCTTGACGATACCGATCAACAGAATGATGCCAATGATCGCGATCATCCCAAGATCGTTGCCACTGAGCAGCAACGCCAGCAAGGCACCGACTGCGGCGGACGGCAAGGTCGAAAGAATGGTGATCGGGTGGATGTAGCTCTCGTAGAGCACGCCGAGGACGATGTACATGGTCACCACCGCCGCCAGAATCAGCAGCAAGGTGCTCGACAGCGAAGCCTGGAACGCCTGCGCCGCGCCCTGGAACTGAGTCTGCACGCCGACCGGCATGCCGATGTCCTGCTGCACTTGCTCGATGATGTCTACGGCATGCCCCAACGCCACGCCCGGCGCGAGGTTGAACGACATCATCACCGCCGGGAACTGGCCGATATGGGTGATCGCCAATTGCGCCTGACGTTCTTCGACATGCGCCAGACTCGACAGGCGTACCTGCGCGCCGTCGGTGGTCTTGACGTGAATCTGATCCAGCGCCTGCGGGCCGATCTTCTCCCCGGCTTGGGCTTGCAGCACCACGCGGTACTGGCTGGCCTGAGTATAAATGGTCGAAATCTGCCGCTGGCCGAAGGCGTCGTATAGCGCATCGGTGATATTCGCCACCGACACGCCCAGGCGCGATGCGGCGTCACGGTCAATCACCAGATAGACCTGCAAGCCTTTGTCCTGCAAATCACTGGCAACGTCGGTCAACTCCGGACGCTGCGCCAGGGCTTCGACCAGACGGCCACTCCACTGGCTGAGCAATTCCGAGTCCGGCGAGGACATGCTGAACTGGTACTGGGTGCGGCTGACCCGATCCTCGATGGTCAGGTCCTGCACCGGCTGCATGAACAAACGAATGCCGACCAGTTTGTCCAGTTGCGGTTGCAGGCGAGCGATCACTTCGCTGGCCGTCAGATCGCGCTCGCCATGGGGCTTGAGGTTGATCAGCAAGCGGCCGCTGTTGAGCGTGGCGTTGTCGCCGTCGACGCCAATGTAGGACGACAGGCTCTGCACCGCCGGATCTTCAAGAATGATCTTCGCCAGTTGCTGCTGCCGCTCGCCCATCGCCGCGAAAGAGATCGACTGCGGCGCTTCGGAAATGCCCTGAATCACCCCGGTGTCCTGCACCGGAAAGAAACCCTTCGGCACGATCACGTACAGGAACACCGTCAACGCCAGCGTGCCGATGGCGACCAGCAAGATCAGCGGCTGATGCTTGAGCACCCAGCGCAGCATCCGCCCGTATTCCTTGATCATCCAGTCGATGAACGCACCGCTGGCGCGGTAGAAACGGCCTTGCTCGTGTTCTTGCGGTTCACGCTTGAGCAGTCGCGCACACATCATCGGCGTCAGGGTCAGCGACACCACCAGGGAAATCAGGATCGCCACCGCCAGGGTGATGGCGAATTCACGGAACAGGCGCCCGACCACGTCGGCCATGAACAGCAGCGGAATCAGGACGGCGATCAGCGACAGGGTCAGGGAAATCAGGGTGAAGCCGATCTGTTTCGCGCCCTTGAGCGCGGCCTGCATCGGACTGTCGCCCTCCTCGATGAAGCGCGAAATATTCTCGAGCATGACGATGGCGTCGTCGACCACGAAACCGGTCGCAATGGTCAGCGCCATCAACGTCAGGTTGTTCACCGAGAAACCGGCGAGGTACATCACGCCAAAGGTGCCGATCAGCGACAGCGGCACGGCGACCGAGGGAATGATCGTCGCACTGGCGCGGCGCAGAAACAGGAACGTGACCATGACCACCAGCGCGATGGCGATCAGCAGTTCGTGTTGCACGTCGGTGACCGAGGCGCGGATGGTCTGGGTGCGGTCTGTCAGCACCGTGACGTCGAGGCCGGCCGGCAGGTTGTCGGTGATGCTTGGCAGCAAGGCCTTGATGCGATCGACCACTTCGATGACGTTGGCGCCCGGCTGTCGCTGGATGTTGAGCAGCACCGCCTGATTCTGGTTGGCCCACGCGGCCAGACGCTCGTTCTCGGCGCCATCGACGATTTCCGCGACGTCCTTGAGCCGCAACGGCGCGCCGTTCTTGTAGGTCAGGATCAGATTGGCGTAGTCCTCGGGCGAGGTCAGTTGGTCGTTGGCATCGAGCATCGACACCCGGGTCGGGCCATCGAAGTTGCCTTTCGGCTGGTTGACGTTGGAGGCGCCGATCAGCGTACGCACATCCGACAGGTTGAGGCTGTTGGCCGCCAGCGCTTCGGGGTTGACCTTGATCCGCACCGCCTGACGCTGACCGCCGGCAATGCTGACCATGCCGACGCCGCTGATCTGGGCGATCTTCTGCGCCATGCGCGTATCGACCAAGTCATTGAGCTTGGGCAGCAGCATGGTTTTCGAAGTGATGGCCAGGGTCAGCACCGGGGTGTCCGCCGGGTTGACCTTGTTGTACACCGGCGGTGCCGGCAGGTCGGTCGGCAGCAGGTTGGTCGCGGCGTTGATCGCGGCTTGCACCTGCTGCTCGGCGACGTCCATGTTGATGTCGAGGCTGAAACGCAGGGTCAGCACCGAAGCGCCGCCGGAGCTGGTCGAAGCCATTTGCGTCAGACCCGGCATCTGCCCGAACTGGCGTTCAAGCGGCGCGGTGACGGCGCTGGTCATCACGTCCGGACTGGCGCCGGGGTACAGGGTCATGACGCGGATGGTCGGGTAATCGACCTGCGGCAAGGCTGAAACCGGCAGCAGGCGATAAGCGATCAGGCCGGCCAGAACAATGGCCAGCATGCTCAGGGTGGTGGCTACCGGACGGAGGATGAACAGCCGCGAAATGTTCATGCGCCCTTCTTGGCCTTATCGGCTGTGGTCGCATCAGGATTGGCGGCGGATTTGCCTTGCAGGTGTTCGGTCGGCGAGGTCGGCACTTCGCTGCTGTCATTGACCACTTCGACTTCGCTGCCCTCCTTCAGGCGATCGGTGCCTTCGAGCACAACGCGATCACCCGCGGCGAGGCCTTCGGTAACCACGGTGTTGTCACCGTCACTGGCACCGATTTTCAGTTGGCGAATGGTGACTTTCTTGTCGCCGTCGAGCGCATAGACGAAGGTGCCGTTAGTGCCGAACTGGATTGCTGCCGACGGTGCCAGCACTACACCTTTAAGCGTGTCGGCCAGCAAGTGAACGTTGACGAACTGATTGGGGAACAGCGACTGGTCGCGATTGTCGTAGCGGGCCTTGAACTTGAGGGTGCCGGTGGCCACGTCGATCTGGTTGTCCAAGCTTTGCAGCACACCGGTAGCTTGCAGCTTGGTGTCGCCTCGATCCCACGCTTCGGCAGGCAATTTGGCGCCGCTGCGGTAACGGGCCAGCACGGTGTCGAGGCTGTTTTCCGGCAAGGTGAAGGCCACGCTGATCGGTTGCGTCTGGGTGATCACCGCGAGGAACGTGGTGTCGTTGGCGGCGACGAGGTTGCCGACGTCGACCTGACGCAGACCGACGCGGCCGGCAATCGGCGCGCGGATCTTGGTGAATTCGAGATTGAGCTTGGCATCGTTGACCGCGGCCTGATTGGTCTTGACCGTGCCCAGGTACTGGCCAACCAGCGCTTCGGCGGTGTCGAGGGTCTGTTTGGCGATGCTGTCTTCTTTATACAGACCGCGGTAACGCTCGACGTCGACCTGGGCGTTTTTCAGTTGCGCCTGATTCTGCAGCAGCGTGCCTTCGGCCTGGAGCAAAGCATTCTGGTAAGGACGCGGATCGATCTCGGCCAACAGGTCGCCCGCCTTGACCATCTGCCCTTCTTCGAAATGAATCTTCACCAGTTCGCCGCCCACCCGGCTGCGCACGTTGATGGTATTGAGCGCGGTGACCGTGCCCAGTGCCTTGTAATACAGCGGGAAGTCGCCCTTCACCGCCGGCGCCACACGCACCGGAATCGGCCCGGTACCGCCGCCGAAGCCCGGCCGCATCATCCCCGAGCGCCCGGTATGCCCGGCGGCCGCTTTGTCGCCGCCCGCCTTGTCAGCAGAGCCGGCGGGCCAGAATTTCCAGCACAGGACAGCGATGACCAACAGGACCAGCAGGCTGATCAGCCAGCGACGGGATTTGCGGGGGGACGATTGCATGGAGTTATTGACCATTGGGCGCGTGGGCTTCTATTACGGGAGGCTGAACGATAAGCACTGAGTGGATTTAAGCAAAGCAGCTTTACCGGCAATTTACCTTCCACTTACGTTTCAAGGTGTGAGGCAAAACCCTGATACACAAATGAAAACGGCCTGGACAGGGCCAGGCCGTTAACAATTGTAAAAGCCTTACTTGAGAACGGACAGTGCCGCTTCGTAGTTAGGCTCCTCAGCGATTTCCTTGACCAGTTCGCTGTGCAGGACGGTGTCGTTTTCGTCCAGCACCACAACGGCGCGAGCGGTCAGGCCTTTCAGCGGGCCGTCAGCGATGGCCACGCCATAGTTTTCGATGAACTCGCTGCCGCGCAGGGTCGACAGGTTCTGTACGTTTTCCAGGCCTTCAGCACCGCAGAAGCGCGCCTGGGCGAATGGCAGGTCAGCGGAGATGCACAGCACCACGGTGTTGCTGATGTCGTTGGCCTGGGCGTTGAACTTGCGCACGGAGGTGGCGCAGGTCGGGGTGTCGACGCTTGGGAAAATGTTCAGGACTTTGCGTTTGCCGGCGAAGTCTTGCAGGGTGACGTCGGACAAATTGCCGGCTACCAGGGAAAAGGCTGGCGCCTTGGAACCGGCTTGTGGCAACTGGCCGTTGACTTGAACCGGATTGCCTTTGAGGGTGACTTGAGCCATGACTTGAGTCCTTCTGTTTTTTGATTGGAAAGCATGCAAGAGGCGGAAGTTAACCACGAAATCGGCTGACGACCTATGCCCTGTTTGAAATTGTTGGGTGCTGAGCGGTGACATTGTATACAACCCACCGCAGCTTCCCTGAAGGGGTGAGCCTGCTAGCAAAAGCGTTGTGTCAGGCAGCACATTCGAAACTGATACACCGAAATGCGAGCAGGCTCACTCCCATACTGAATACGAGTCCAGTGTGGGAGCGAGCCTGCTCGCGAAAAGGCAACCGGCCTTACTGCATCATTTGGCTTCAGATTTGAGTTTCAGATACGACTGATGCAGATCGCTTGCCCAGCCATCGATCACCGCTTTCATGTCGTCGGCTTTCATCACCTGGGAAGAGTTTTCCAGCGGTTTGCCGGTACCTTTGCGCACTACCTGCGCGATGACATGATTGGTCGCGCCGTCCATGAATACCGCTTCGGTGGCCAGCGTGGTTTCCTGGTCGCGGATGCCAGTGGCCGTGCTTACTGCTGCGGCGACCAGTGCGATCGGGATCACTTCATAGACTTGCAGGCCTTCGGTCTTGCTGCTGACTGCGGTAATCGCCGGACGCACCACAATTACGCCCGGCCCGGGACCTGCGGCCAAAGGCAGCGATTTGCCGAGTTCGCGCTTGAGCGCCTGATCGTAATAACTGGTGATGCCATTGAGAGTCTGCTGGGGGATTTTCTCGGTGGCTTGCGGCTTCGGGTAGAGCTGGCTTGGCTCTACGTAAACGCTGGTGAATTTGTTGATGTCGAGTTTCGGGTCCATCCAGCGCATCACCTCGGCACCAGAGGGTGACTTGGCCTCCTTCAGCTGGCTGTAATCCTTGAGGAAACCGGAATACTGGTCAGGCTCGACGGTTTTGCTGGAACAACCCACCACGCCAAGGGTGGCAATGCACAGCGTGCCCATCACGACGGCTAGCTTCATGCTGTAATTCCTTTGAGGAGGCCAAGACATTTTGCATAGGGGAGATACAGGTATAGCCAAAACCCCGGCAAATGCGATGGCCAATTGCAAAGTTCACATCCGACAGCGCGTGTGCCTCGCCAACCGGTATTACCAGGACGATGTCTCGCCACTGCGCAAAGCCATCTCCCGCCGGCTATTAGCTCGCATCGCCTTGATCAGCGACACCGTCCCCACCAACAAAATCGCCGCACCAAACAAGAAGTCGATGTTGTACAGCTGGAAATCTTCCACTGGCCCGATCAGCAATGTGCGCACCACCGCAATCCCCACCAGTGTCGCGAGAAAGTCGATCCCCGGTTCATCGCGGTAAAACACCAGCATCAGCGGCAGGCACAGCACCAGCAGAAGCAACAGCACCACCACCTTGAACGAGCCTTTGCGCTCGACGCTGAACGCACATTCATGCGCGGCGTACGGCTTGTAGTCCTCATCGCGGATCATCGAGTTTTTCTCGTTGATGTAGTCGGCGCGGTTGTACTTCTGGATCGGCGTGAAGGTGTTGGACATCTCCATCAGCGTGGTGATGTTCTTGAAGCGCAAGTCGATGCGCTCGCTGCCCTTGAGGTAATACAGCACCGGTTTGTAGCCGTAGCGATAGGTATCGAACGGGAACGCGGCAGTCTGAGCGTGCACGCCGATTGCGCGAGGCTCAAGTTCGGCGAAGGCGCTTTTATTGGTCGACGAGAGGTTGCGGCTCAGCGGCTGCACCTTGACCTGCTCGAGGAAGATCGGCGTGACGCCGAACGACCACTGCAGCGGTTCCAGACGCAGGCGCAGTTCGTTGCGGCCCAGGTCGTAGCGGTTGAAGGTGCGCTCGGAAACCACCAGCGAGCCGCCAACCATGAATTCGCCGCGCAGGTTGTTGGTGACGCGCAAGGTCAGTTGATCCTTGCCCAGCAACGCCGCCTCACTGTTTGGTGGCGTGCCGCACCATGCGGTGCTTTCGCCGACGCCGCCGAGCTGGCCGTCGCGGTTTTCCTTGAATACATAAAAGTAACTGGCCCACAGCGTCAGCAGCAAAAGCGACGCCGTGAGACCGAGGATTTTTTTGCCCGGACTCACTGATCAGACTCCCTTCTTCGGTTCCATCGTCCAGCCGAAAACCCGCTGGCGACGGCGACTCTACCAAAAGGCCATCAGTGACCCAAGGGAAAATGCCGGATTGGCACCGAACCTAAGGGTTTCCCCGGTCTACGCCTCAATCCCTGTAGGAGTGAGCCTGCTCGCGATAGCGGTGTTTGATCGTTCCCACGCTCTGCGTGGGAATGCAGCCCGGGACGCTCTGCGTCCCAATCTAGGTGCGATCGCGAGGAATCAGGCTTTGCAATTGCTGGGCAAGGAAATCGGCGTCGAAGGCAAACGTATCCGGATCCTTCAAGCCATTGGTCTTGCGCCACTGCCACGCACCATCCGCCAGGCCAACCAGCGAAATGCTCCCATACCGCGCCGCCGTCAGCCCCATCACTGCCAGGGAAATCTGCCCGCCGCTGCCCATCACATCAGGCACAAACTCCACCGGTTTGCCGGCAATCACAATGCTCAGTTTTTCCGTCTTGAACGTCGAGGTTTCCACCGGCACGCTCGGCCCGAACGCGACATACGCCTCGCGGCTGACCTCCAGCAGATTCGGCGCCTTGACCGGCTCAAGCCATTGCTCGATCTCGTCGAACAGCGCGCCAATCCGAGCCGCCCAAGCAGCCGATTGCGTGGTGAACAGTTGCTTCTTGTGCGCTTCGCTTTCGGCATAGTGGCGAAGCATTTCGCCCAGTTGCTGTACGTCGTTCATGAGCAAGTTCCTCGATTCAGCCTGCAAGAACGGATAGTGGCAGATCGAAGCGCCCACGTACGTTTAACTTCTCCTGTCAGGCGCGGTTAGCTAAGTCAGTAGGCGACAGACGGTTGAATAAAGTGAATTTACCTGTCAGATCTGACAGTGCGCCGCATTACAAGACCATTGTTTAATTCCCTTGCGGGGTGGTTGCCGCCGCGAAGACAAGGCTCTGAACGCAGGGAACAGCACAGTGAAAATTTTCATTCATCCATGTTCAATTATCGAGTCACCGACAAAAAGCCAAGCGAGATTCATCACGTCTGGAGCCACAGCCCGAGGTCCGTCAAAAAATGATGGGGTTTTATTTTCTTATCTGAGGGCCGACTCCAGATCGGCCGGTTATGTCGGGGTTGATCAGGTGGTGACTCAATGAACGGATATCACGCAAAACATGGCTTGCTCGCATTGGCCCTGACTGGCTCCTGGTTATGCATGACTGAGGTTGCCGCTGCCGAAACCGCACCCTCCGCAGTGGATGGCGAAAGCGTGATCGTGATTGTCGAGCGCTGTAATCGCTACATCCAGAATGCCTATTGGTTTTACCGGGACTATCAATGGGTGCTCGCCATCACTCCAACGCCCTGTGCCAGAAGAACGCAGTCACCTGGCACACCTTTCATCTGGAATGAACTGACGCGCGACTATTCCAATAGTCGCTATTGGCAGAACACTCATGGCATGCGTCACCAGCTGATTTGCCATATGGCGATCGCGCGGGATAAGCCGGAATGGAACCTGGAGCCTTGGCGCCCGGATGTCGGTTATGCCAGAACACTGGAAGCCAGATGTAATCACATCCAGCCGCTGCCCGAAAAAGCACCATGACACCTGAATGAAAGTTTGCCGATACAGTTGATCCGGGACTGGCGTGAGGCGGCAAACCACCGGAAACTTCGGGCAGGCCAGGCACCATCGAGTCCGGCACTGCCCGAGGAGTACAAATGCGCACCATCGGCCTAATCGGCGGCATGAGCTGGGAGTCCAGCGCCGAATACTATCGCCTGATCAATCAACAGGTTCGCGATCGCCTCGGCCCGTTGCGCTCGGCGCCGTTATTGATGTTCAGCGTCGACTTCGGCCCGGTCGAACAGGCCCAGCACGCCGGGCGCTGGGACGATGCAGCGGCGATTCTGGTGGGTGCCGCGCGCAGGCTTGAAGCCGGTGGCGCAGAATGCGTGGTGCTGTGTACCAACACCATGCACAAGGTCGCCGAGCAGATCCAAGGCGCCATCACCATTCCATTCCTGCACATCGCCGAACCCGCCGGCCAGGCAGCATTGGAAATCGACGCGCGCACCGTCGGGTTGCTCGGCACCGCGTTTACCATGGAGCAGGACTTTCTCAAGCAGCGTCTGATCGCCCAAGGCCTGACCGTACTGGTGCCGGATGATGCCGAGCGCAAAGAGGTGCATCGGATCATCTACGACGAACTCTGCGTGGGCGTGATCAGCGAACAATCGCGAAAAATCTACCAAGGCGTCATCGAATCCCTGACCGCCCGTGGCGCCCAGGCGATCATCCTCGGCTGCACCGAAATCGGTCTGCTGATCAAACCCGAACACAGCGCCCTGCCCCTGCTCGACACCACCGAGTTGCATGCACAGTCAGCAGTGGCGTTTGCACTGGGCGACTGACTCAGGGTTTCGACGAACCGCGCAGACGGGCCATGCTCAAGGTGTCGACCCACTGCCCGTCGCGCACCGCGTAATCACGCAACAGCCCTTCGGCCTCGAAACCGAACTTGCGGTAGAGGCCGATGGCTGCCTCGTTGTCGGCGTAGACCGTGAGTTCGACGCGGTGCAGATTCATCCAGTTGTCGGCAACGTCCAGCGCCGCTGCCAACAACATCGATCCCACGCCTTTGCCCTGCCAGGCTACCGCGACCGCCATGCCGAAACTGCCGGCGTGGGCGCGGCGCATCCTTGAATAGGCTTCCAGACCGAGATTTCCGATCACCACGCCTTGGTGCAGGGCAACCAGTTTCAGCGCGCGCTCGCTGTCGGCCTGCAATCGCTGGCGCCAGACCTCGGTGGACTGAAACGGCATCTGCAGCACTTGCCGCGCAACGGCGGGGTCGTTGTAAAGCGCAGTGATGCCTTCGAGGTGGAATTCGTTGGAGCGTTCGAGATGGATCGTGGGGGTTGGCTCTGACATGGGATCGGTCCGTGATCAGCGTGTGGCTGGTCACTCTAAACCGCTGATCTGGAATCTGGCGAGGTGTAATTTTGGGAGCGAGCCTGCTCGCGAAAGCGTTGGCTCAGATTGAAGCGTCGACTGGCAGATTGCATTCGCGAGCAGGCTCGCTCCCACATTTTGATCCAGCCCGGGCACAACACCTGTGAGCACTGAAGATTCTTGTGGGAGCGAGCCTGCTCGCGAAAGCGGCCTTGCAGCCAACACCTGCTTCCCGGCACAAACGTCTACCGTGCTGTCGCCAATTTTTTGCTTTTTAAACGCCGCTGTTTAAAAGACACCTGCTGACACGCCTTCCAGGCTACAAATCCTTGCGCCATTACCTACAGCTACGCCAGAAACAGCCGGCTTGTGCGCCTAGGGGGCGGATTCTATTGTGGTGCGGTCGCTGACGAATCAGCGATCGGGTCTCGCAGCCCGTCGATCTCTGGACGCACAACACCCGCTGTTTTTATGGCGGCTGTACGTGGGAGACCTTCGGGTCTGCCGGTTCTAGAGTCCCGGTCTGCGACCCGCGTATAGCTGCCACCAACCATTTCGTATCGCAGCGAAAGGTGGCGGCTCCATCGACTCTAGGAGCTTCACCATGATCAAACCAACACCCAACCCACCCGAATCCGACCCCACCTCCCCCTACGAATCCCTCGATTCAAAAAAACTCCACCAAGCCGCCGACCGCGCCCTCGACCACTACTTCTGCCCACCCGGCTCCGCCCCGCCGCCCTTCAGCCCCCGCGCCATGTACGCCGTCACCGCCGACACCAAAAACGAAGACCTGCTGGCCAACGCCTGCGAAACCCTCGCCTCGGCCAAAACCATCGCCCAGGAATTCGCCGGGCTGGTGAAACCATCGCAGCGCCGAACGCTGATGGGGATCGCGCAGTTGATCATGCTCGGGGAATTGGCAGTGAATCGGGTGCTGGATAATCTGGAGTTGCCGCAGTAATGCAGGAAAGCTGAGCTGTTGGGTGTCCATTCTGGCCCCTTCGCGAGCAGGCTCGCTCCCACAGTTTGACCGCATTCCAAGCGTGGCTGCGGGCCGGTTCGCGGCGACAACCACTCGTCGGATACCACTGCGCACCTGTCAACTTTGACAGGTGCGCAATTTCGCCAACGCGCGTTAACTCATTCCGTCACTTCACAAAACGGAGTCAACGCCATGTCCAGTCCCAAAGATACCCTCGTTCAAGAACTCGATATTACCGGTAGCAGTCCTGTATCAGCTAACTCGGTTGAGCCCACGCCAATCGCCGAAATCAAGGTCGGATACGAACCGAGGTACATCACCATCAGCCCGGACGGTACCCGGGCTTATGTCGCCCATTTTGAAGAAGAATCAGTATGGGTGATTGACACCGCAACAAATAAGGTCAGCGCCAAAATCCCGTACATAGCCAGGCATATCGCCTTTAGGCCGGATGGTAAGCGCGCTTACATGGGCAGTACTGGAGACACGGTTTTGGTGATTGACACGGCGAGCAGTACCGTCGTGAAGAGAGTTCAAGTCGGACTTGCCGCGTCCGGGATCGCCGTCAATCCGGACGGTACCCGTGCATATGTTTGTAATGCCAGTGATAAAAGCATCTCTGTCATTGATACGTCGACGAATGAAGTCCTGACCACCTTCTCGGTCGACGGCCATCCGTATCATATTGCTTTCAGTCCGGACGGTACCCGCGCGTATTTCACTTGTCCCGACAGGCTGGCGGTTCGGTTGATTGACACTAAAACAAATCAAACCTCGACTGGAGTCGCGTTTGATCTTAGAGGCTTTTACGTCGCTGTCAGCCCGGACGGTACCCGCGTTTATGTCAGTCAGGACCAAAGCACTAAGGTCTGGGTGTTTGACCAGGATTTAAAGCAAGTGTTGGCGAAAATCGAAGTCCCACACGGTCCACAAAACCTCGTTTTCAGTCAGGACGGTAGCCTTCTGTACGCCTCCTGCAGAGATGGCATGATCGCGGTAATTGATACGGCAACGCTTCAAGTACGCAGGAACATCGATGTAGGCCGCTTCCCTACCGAAATGGCCTTTAGTAAGGATGGTAAACACGCTTATGTTTGCAAGTTCCAGGACAACGCAGTGTGGGTGATCGAGGTAGCTTAATCACATTCATCTGCAGCAAACAACGCCACCAAGAAGCTTCGGATCCCTTCCCGAACCGCACGCTATGCGTGCGTTTGGGCAAGGGGTTCGCAGGCGTTGGCCGCAGGTTTGCGCTCTGGCATCTGCGGTCGTTTAAGTCGAAGAAAACGCGCCCGGATCTACATCGCCTTCGCGAACAGGCTCGCTACGACAGGAGGACCGCATCAGGGCTGGAACCATTCGTGGCGTTCGTTGAAGGTTTGCTGGATGAGGTCGGTGAGGGCTTTGATTTCGTGGGAGTTTTGCGAGTCGGTGTTGACGGCGAGCCAGGCATGGAGCTGCATCGGTTCGGCGAATAATCCGGGCAGTGCGATGAGGCCACGGTCGAAGCGGCTCATATACGCCGGCAGCAAGCCAATGCAGGCGCCGCACCGGATCATCTCCAGCATCAACTCATAAGATTGCATCTGTACCACCCCAGTCAACCTCTCCTCCACCAACTCATTCCAAGGCCGAAAGCTCTCAACCTGCCGATCACACTGCCACTGCACCAGCATGAAGTCCGCCAGATCTTCCGGCGTTTCCGGTCGCGCTGTCACCCGTGAATAGCGCTTGGCAATGTGCGGCAGATACTCGATCCGCGCGAGGTGTTGCGGTTCGCTGGTGGCGAAGGTCGGGCCGGGGTTTGGGCGCTCGCCAGGAGCGAGCCAGAGGACGATGTCAGCACTGACCGCACGCAGGGCCAGTTCACTGTTAAGCGCGATGATTTCCAGGCGCAAACTGGCATTGCGCCGCAGCAGTGCGATGAGGTCGCGGCCGAGGATGTCGTGGAGGATGGATTCGGCGATGGCGAGGCGGATCAGCGGTTGTTCGATGACCGGGAGTTTGCGTTGGTGGGCCAGGGTGCTGAGTCGGGCCTGCAACTGTTGGCCTTCGCGGGTCAGGCTGAGGGCGCTGCCCTGGAAACTGAACAGGCTGTGTTGCAGTTGCTGTTCGAGTTGCGCGAGCTGTTTGCGCAGCAGCGTCGAGCGCACGTTGAGGCTGCGCGCGGCTTGCATGAAGCAGCCGCAGCGGGCACTGACCAGGAAGTATTGGGCGACTTTGCTGTCGATGGTCGCGGCCTGGTTTAGCCAGGGCTCGGAGCGGGATTGCGGCGATTGATAATCAACGGTGCCCGGGCGTCCTGCGGGTTCGGTGAATGACATTGATGACTCCCTGTCGATCTAATGTGGTTGCTCTGAATACACCGGATCTCATTGTGGGAGCGAGCCTGCTCGCGAAAACGTTGGCACATTCAACATCTTCGCTGACTGACCCACCGCATTCGCGAGCAGGCTCGCTCCCACAGGGGTGATTGGTGTTCGGCTGACGTCAGTATTTTTCCTCGAGGATTTTGTTCAGTTCAGCGCCGTCGATGCTCAGGGTGGCGGTGTTGAGCATGCCGTCCAGATAGGCCTGGGCGATCTGTTCCTGGCGTTGTGCGCGCAGGGCCTGGGTCAGTTGGTCGCGCAGTTCCTCCAGCGTCGCGGTGCGGGCCGGTTGTTGTTCGGTGAGCTTGATCACGTGGAAACCGGCGGCGCTTTGCACCGGATCAGACACGGCGCCCACCTTGAGCCGCGCCACGGCGCCACGCACTTCCGGCACCAGCTGTTGCAACGGTTGCAGGCCGGTATCACCGCCCCGCTCTGCCGTGACGCGATCCTGCGAATATTGCGTAGCGAGCGCCGCAAAATCGCCCGGTGCTGTCTGCGCCTTCTTGCTCAATTCAGCGGCTTGTTTGCGCACGGTTTCCAACGAAGCGGAATCGCTGACAGCAAGGAAAATCTGACTGACCCGATACAGCGCCGGCGTCTGCCAATTGGTCTTCCCCGCGTCATACGCCTGCTGCAACTCAGCCGCGCTCGGATACTCCGCCGGCACCTGACTCACCGAGCGCAAATAATCACGAAACACGATTTGCTCAGTCGCTGCGCGAGTCTGCCGGGCGACGTCCGGCCGCTGCGCCCAACCCTGTGCGTCAGCCTGTTCCAGCACGGCTTTCTCGGCCAGTCGCGCACGAATCCAGCGCTCCAGCGCCTCACGGTTACCGCGCAATTGCTCGCGGGTTTGCGCCGGGACAGTGGCCAGCAGCGCCTGCAATTCCTCTGGCGAAACCTGCTGATTGCCCAACCGCGCGACCGCTGGCCCGGCTGCAACCGCCATTACCGGCGAGGGCTGCTGAGCGGCGACCGGATCACTGCCCGGTCGCAGCACCAGCGCCACGGCCACCACCAACAACGCCACCGCTCCGGCGCCGATCACCATGGCAGGCTTTTTCACAGTGCGACTTCCTCTGCTTCGGCGACAGCGGATTTGGCGGGTTGCACACCAGCAGTCTGGCTGAAATCGCGCAAGTAAACGATGAACTCCTGCAACAGGCGATCCCACAACTCCAGGTTGCCGCGCAGGTGCTCGTTACTCACCCCTGCGGCCACGACCACGTCCATTTCCATCAGCAGAAACTCACCCTGCAACGACAACCGTGCAAACCGCCGCGTAGCGTTCCACTGCTCTGCCACGCCTTGGGGCAAGTCGCCCTGCACGCGCAGCGCACAGCTGAAGGTGAAATCAACAAAGCTGCCCTGCTCCATCGCCGGGTTGCCGAAACGCACGGCGTAGCCGATGCCCTGACTGGCGCTGAGCAACTGGACGATGCCGTTCTGTTCGCTCTGGTTGACGCGGTAACCGGCGGCCTGCAGGACGTCGGTCAGTGATTGCGGGGAAACGTGGGTGATCAATTGAGTCATGGCTTTCTTCCTTGTTATCAGTGAGCGATCACGGCTTGCGGCGCGTCGAATTGGGTTTTGTACAGCTCGTCGCCGAAGCCTTGCGCCAGCTCATCGAACTTGACCCGGGCGCTGCCGGCGAAGGGCTGGCGGATCTTCATCACTTCGGCGACGTCGATGTTTTCGTAGGCTGTGAGGATCTGTTTGGCGACGCCGTACATTTGCTGATTCTTGGCTGAACATTGCTGCACTTGTGTGTCACGTTCCGCCAGTTGCGCTTGCAGCTTTGAGCGTTCGGCTTCTTTGCCGCGAGCGAGGACCAGCAATTCGTCATAGGCTTTTTTGAACTTGCCAGTCTGCTCGGCACTGGCCGCGACTTGCGCCTGAGCCTGGCTGTGCAGGCTCTGTTGTTGCCCGGCCAGTTGCTCGGCGAGGCCTTTGGCTTTGGCCAGTTCGGCGGTCAGCTGCTTGATCTGCGCTTGCGCTGCCTTGGCTTCGTTCTGCGCCGCCAGTTGCGCAGCGCTGGCCTGGGCCTGTTGGCTTTGCAGGGCCTGCAATTGTTGGGTGGTGCTGCGCAGTTGCGTGCGCAAACGTTCTTCCATGCCTTCGCCGTTCGCCCCGGTGGCAATCAACAAACCCAGGCCCAGCGCGAGAAAACGCGTGTTCATAAAGCTCTCCCGGCGCCTTAGAAGCGCGTGTTGATCTCAAGCTGCAAGACGTCGATGTCGAACGGCGCGCCGTACACCGCTTCGGTGCTCATCCAGCGCCCCGTGGCGGAAACGTTCTTCGCCAGGCCGTAGTTGCCGCCCATGAAATAGCCCTTGGCGTTGGTGCCGCCGAGGTGGAACGACGAGTCGTTGAAGCCGTCCGGCAAGGCGTCCGGCTGGATGTACTTGTAGCCGGCGAACAGGTTCCAGTCGCCCTTGCGCTTGAGGTCCAGCGCGTTGCCGAGGGTGAACTGCACCATCCATGCATTGGCGCCGCTTTCGATCTCGCCGTTGCTGTCGAGGTTGTTGACGATCTGCCCGGCGGAACGCTTGCGCATGTCGCCTTCGTCGTAGCTGAGGTTGTGGATGTAGTTGCCCTGGCTGCGCAGTTTGAAGTCCTGCGGCAGGTCGGCGTCCCACACGACGTTGAGATCGAGCAGGTTGAACTCGGACGCGAGACCGACGAATTGCGGCTGCGGCGTAGCGCTCGGGTTGAGCGGGTTCGGCGTGATGTCGCGTAACAGGAACACGCTGTTGCCCTTCTGCATGAACGCCGCGCGGGTGCCGTCGCTGTCGCAGCCCGGCGCGCCGGCCCACGGCTCGCAAGGGCTGGAGCGCTGGCCCTGAATGTCGTCGAAGCGGTAATAGGCCAGCGCGCCTTTGAGGCGGTTGTTGCTATTGATCGCCCACTTCGCGCCGAGCTGCGCGCCGTACAGCCATTTGTTGTCGCTCTCTTCCTTGTCGAAACCGTTACTGCTGGAGGTGTCGTTGGTGTAATCCACCGGGAACGCGCCGACGGTGCCGAACACGCCCCAATCGCGGTTGAGCTTGTGGTCGAAAATCGCCGCCACACCGTCGAAATTCAGGTCGTTGGAATAGAGCATGTCGGTGGACATGAACGGGTTGGCGAAGCGCCCGCCGGTCAGGGTCAATTCGTCCATTGGCTTCCAGGTCAGGTAGCCCTGATCGAGCCAGATGTCCTTCTTGGCAAAGCCGCCGCCGAGGTTCTGCGTGGTCGATACCGGGTTGTTGTCCGAACCGGTGCCGATGCGAATGCCGGCGGTCCATTCCTCCGAGATAACCGCTTTCATGCCCAGGCGTGCGCGCAGGCGAAAGAGGTTTTCGCGGTCTTCGCGGGTATTGAGCAACGGCGGCAGGCTGGTGCTGCTGTTGGGGTTTACGTCGTACGGGCCATTGTTATTGAGCTTGGCGAAGTCGACGATTTCGTTGCTGTTGTTGCCCGAGTAGTAACGCGATTCGTCACGCAGACGAATGTCGCCGTCGAAGCTGATGCGCGAGGCCCAGTCCGGGAAGGTATTCGGCGCTGCCCAGTTTTCCTGTTTGGCGGTGGCCATGACCTCGGCTTTGACCTGATCGCGGATCTGGTCGCGCACCGCTGCCGGTACGTACTGCACGCGCACATCCCCCGGCGCGGCGACCGGCCCGGCCGCGACCGCGGTGGACGCTGCGGCCTGTTTGGCCTGCGCCGCTTCGTTCTGCGCCTGGGCGATCAGCGCGTCGGCCTTGTCCTGCTTGAGAATGCCCTGCTCGACCAGCAAGCGGATCAGATTGATCGTGGCGTTCTCCGAGGGCGCAGGCGCTGCCACGGCCTGCCCGACCAGGGTCGCAATGACCATGCCGACCGCCAGGGACAATCGATTCACGTTGGAAATCATCTGCACACAACTCCTTTTGCCGAAGCTTGAATAAGTGAATTAACCCGGACGCCGCCCTTGCAGGGACAGGCGCACGGGCAAAGTGATGGAGGCCGGAGGCCGTTCGCTGAGGGCTGGCGCACCGCGTAAAGCGGCCAGCACCTGGGTATCGATTTGCGGGTTGCCACTGGACTTGATCAGCTCGACACGGGTGATCTCGCCGACGCTGCTCAGCCACACATCGGCCTGCAGCGAAAATGCGAGGTTGCGCAGCTCGGGGTTCTCGCGCAGCAAACGCTGGAAAGTGAACGCGAGAAACTGGCTGTACGTGCCCGTACCCAAACGCCCGCCGCCAGCACCGGCCATGCCGCCGCCCTTGCCCGCGCCGATGTTGAAAGCGTCGCTGCCGGCCTGCGCGTCGCCGTCCATTTGCATCGGGTTTGCCAGGTCGTCCGCCGGCGATGGCGGTGCTTCTTCTTCAGGCTTGACCTCCTCCGGCTCCGGGGTTGGCTCGGGCTCGACGACTTTTTCTTCCACCGGCGTTTCCGGCTCTGGCGGTTTCTCCGGCGGCGGTGGTGGCGGTGGCGGCAATGGAATGATCGTCGGCACTTTCGGCGCTTCGCGGCGCACGCCGGCCATGTCGTTGGCCCACTGCCAGAGGAACCACGCGGCGAGCGCGGCGACCAGCAATCCGGCGCCCCACTTCACATAGCGCAACGGCGACTTTTTCACGGGCGGCGGTTCGATCGGGAGTTGTGCGGTCATGACTCAGCCCTGACTCGGTTTGCCGGTGACGAGACCGACCTGGGACAGTTCGAGCCGGCGCAGCAGGTCCAGCACTTCGATGACTTTTTGGTACTGCACCGTCGCATCGCCACGCACGATCACCGGAAAATCCGGGCTCTGCGCTTTCTCGATGCGCAGGCGCTCTTCCAACTCGCCCAAGGTCACCGGATAGGCATCGAGGAACACCTGGCCGCCGTCGTTGACCGAGATCGCCTTGGTCTTCGCTTCCGAGAGCGACACCGACGCGCTGGCCTTGGGCAGGTTGATCTGGATCCCGGAGACCTGCGCGGTGGCGGTGAGGATGAACATCACCAGCACCACCATCAGCACATCGACCAGTGGGGTGATGTTGATGCTGTCGACGGCGGCATCGTCATCATCGTCGTGGGAGGCATTTACGGACGCCATGGCAGTGCTCCTCAGGCCGGTACGGAGTGGTTGGCGTGATGGCCGCGCTGGTGCGACGCCTCACTGAACTGGCTCTCGCCATGCATCTCCGCCAGACGAGTGATGAACTCGTCGACGAACACGCGCATGTCGGCGCTGACTTCCTTGTTGCGGGTGATCAGGCGGTTGTAGCCAAACAGCGCCGGGATCGCGACGAACAGGCCCATCGCTGTGGCGAGCAGTGCTGCGGCCATGCCCGGCGCGATGGCATTAATATTCACGTCGCCGGCCATCGCCGTGCCGAGGAACACCACCATGATCCCCAGCACCGTACCGAGCAGGCCGATATACGGACCGCCGGCGATGGCGTTGGACAGGGTCGAGAGTTTCGAACTCAGTTGCTGGTTCTCGCGGGTGCGCACACCGTCCATCGAGCAGCGAATGGCTTCGATGGTCGCGGCGGAAACCGACGAGGTATCGGCGCCCTGCTCGCGGCGGGTGCGGATCTCTTTGACCGCCACCAGATACAGGCGCCACAGCGACGAATGCTGCAGACGCTGAGCCAGTTGCGCGTCGTCGGCGAACATCTCCAGACGCGTGCCGACCTTGGCAAATTGCACGCGAAAATCTTCGTTAGCAGCGGTGACGCGGCTGAGACTGCGGTTCTTGCGCAGCATGATGATCCACGACTGGAACATCATCAGCACCAGCACGGCTATGATCACCCAGGCGTCGATCGGCACCGCGTTAAGGAGGAAGCCGAGGCTGCCGAAGCCAAAGCCGGACTGCTCTTCATCGACGCCGTAAGCGACCAGTTTCGACTCGGCGCCTTGCGAGGTGGCATCCGCCAGCAACAGCGCGGCCGGACGGGCGACCTTCGACAGGCGCAGTTCATCAATAGCGCCAGCGAATGGCTGGAACGCGCCTTCCTGCAGATCAGCGCCGATGGCCATGACCGAGTTGAACGCCGGCATCGCCTGGGCCAACGCAGCACTCTCGCGACCGTTAACGTACAGCGTGACTTTCGAGCCCTCGGCAGTCAGCGCAACGTGCTGCCATTGCGAAGGAGCCAGAGCTTGCGTGGCGGCAGCGCGCTGGCCGTCGATTTCCACGAACGGCAGGCCTTGGCTGACACCGATCAGCAGACTTTGCATGCCTTCGCGCCGAGCCAGGATCAGTTGCTCGCCACTCGCCTGATCCAGACGCAGCCAGGCACTGAAGGTGAACGCACTGCCGGCGTTGTGTTGCAGCGACGGACTGGCCGGCAGCAACAACGGCTGGCCGCTGAACTGCAAGGCACGGCCGACGACGCCATCAATCGCTGTGCCGGTCGCGCTTTGCGCGGTGTTGCCGTAGGCCGTGGTGTCTTTCGCCGGGGTGCCGGTGGCGCCGTCGAAGTGATACAGCGCGGTGTAATTCGGATCGAAGGTCAACTGGCCGTTGCCGGTGGCCGGGGCTTTCTGGTTGCCGTAATACATCCAGATGTCCTGACGCTGACCGCCCTCGACATTCGGCACATCGACCCAGATCAGCGCCATGCCCATGAGCGCATCGAAACTCTCGATCTGGTGGTTGAGCACGGTTTTGTCATCGGCGGCGACGAAGCGCAGATCGGAGCCGTCCTCTTTCACGCCGTCGAAGGTGAAGTTGCCAGTGTGCAGGCGCACCAGTAGCGCGGTGCGGCCGAGGGCCTGATTGATCGCCGCGCCTTGCGGTGTGGTGTCGACGGCGATCTGTTTGCGGTAATGCCAGTCGTCCTGCCACCAGGCCTGAGCCGTGGCCGGGAGCACGAAGCCCAGGCAGATCAACAACGAAAGGAAGAGGCGTTGCATGGACGTGCTCCGTTAGAAAGTGGCTTGGAGGTTGAAGTGCAGGCGCGATTCCTGCTTTGAGGTGTTCGGCCCTTCGAGTAGCGGGTAGCCCCAGTCGAGGCTGCCGGACAGCCATTTACTGAGGCTGGCGCGGGTGCCGAGACCGACGCTGGCCAGGGCGTAATTGGCGTCCTGATCCGGCAGTTCGTCGCGCAGATACAACTGCGCGCCTTCGGCGAAGGCATAGAAGCGCCAGTCCTGCATCCACGTGCCGGCGAATTTCGCCAGCGACGGTGTGCGCAATTCCTGGCTGAGCAAATAGCCGTCATCGGCGGTGCGCTCGGCAGCGAGATAGCCGCGCACCGAAGTGGCACCGCCGGCGGAGAATTGTTCGTTGGAAACCAGCGGCCCCGAGGCGAGTTGGAATGCGGCTTTGCTTGCGCTCTGCCAGTCGCTGTCGAAGGTCCAGGTGTAGTTGGTATCGCCCTTGAGCACGGCGAAACTCGGTTTGGCGCGATAACGTTTGTAGTCGAAGTCTTCGTCGTCGCTGCCGTAGCCGAACACGCTGCGGGTGGCGGCAACCAGACTCAGGCCGAGGCCGAGCTGGCTCTTTTCGCTGTAGCGAAAGCCGTTGTAGGCGAAGGTGAACGGCGCGTATTTCAGCGGCACCTTGTCGCTTTCGCCGGACAGGCTCAGGCGCTCGTCGAAGTCCTTGAAGTCGATGCCGGCCGACAACGAGTTCGACCAATTGCCGCTTGAGGGCAACGTGTAGATCGCCGCGACGCCGTAGCTGTGACCCTTACCGAGCACGTTGCTGCCGCCGATGGTGGCGACGTTGCTGTCGGACTGGTAACCGGAGAACTGCACGCTCCAGCGCTCGCTCAGCGGCGCGGTGTAGGACCCGGACCAGACCTTGGCGTTGTCGGTTTCCTGCGGCGCGGTGAAGAACGTCAGGTTGACGCTGTGGCCGAGCTGCCAGAGGTTGTTGTAACCGAGACTGGTGACGCTGCGCAGCTTTTCGGTGTCGGCGCTGTAGTCGTTATTGAGGCCGACGCTGGCCGTCCACGGGTTCTGGTCTTCGACCTGCAAGTCGACATCCATGGTGCCGGGGCGCTGACCCTCGCGCACCAAAGGCATGACCTGGCGACCGGGGGTCTTGTTGAGCTGCGCGAGTTCGCCCTGGACTTTGGCAAAGTCCGGCACCTCGCCTTCTTTCAGCGCCGGGACGTTGTCGCGGATATCCAGCGGCGAATAGTGTCTGGCGCCGACCACGCGCACCCGGCCGACCTTGGTTTCGCTGACTTGCAGATAGACGATGCCATCGGCCACGGCCTGCTCAGGCAGCTCGACAAACACCGATTGATAGCCGCGTTCCTGATAGACCTTCTGCAACGCATCGCGGGCGCCTTCGATATCGCTCAAGGCTTTCTGCGGGCCGAGAAACGGGTAGACCGCTTCTTCGATCGCCCGGGCATCGAGCACGGTATTGCCGCGCACGAAGTATTCGTTGACGTCGACCAGTCGCTGCGCGGCGGGCGCTTCTGTGCCCTCCTCGGCCAGCGCTGGCTGCGCGCCCGCCGTCACCAGCAGCCAGCCCCACAGCGCCAGCCGTGACGTGAAAATCCGTTCCACATTACCCCCTGAAATTCGCGATGACCTGTGGGCGTTAGCGCCCGGTGTGCTGCGTCAATTGCTGATCGTTGCGGCGCAGGCGTGCTTGCCCAGCCAGGTGTGCAACAGCGCAAAGTTCAGCGAGAACTCGGGCATTTGCAGCAAGGCACCGCAGAACACTTCGCCGATGATTTTCTGAATCAGCAGCACCGCGCGCGGCTCGTTGAGCAGCGTGGCGATGTCACGGCTGAGGGCGGTGAAACTCCAGACCTTCTGGTTCAGGCCAAGACCGACGAACCAGCGGAACAGCAGGTTGTAATTGAGCTGTTCATAGAGCTGCTGCTCGCTGGGCACCGAATACAGCAATTGCAGGAGCAGGATGTGCATCACCGTCTGCGCGGGAATGAGCATGCCGGGCGCGGCATTGAGGTCGCGCAGCAGGTCCTGGTGGGCGTCGAGCAGATCGTCGATCTGCGGGCGCAGCAGCACCAGCGAATGGCCCGGCGGAATGTAGCTGGAGACTTCTTTCAAAGCGCCCTGCCAGTCATCCTGCGAGACGATCCAGACCCACGGCGCGCCGTAGCGATACACCGAAACCGGCTTCTTGCGCGCGGCTTCGACGATCTTCGACAGGCGTTGATCGAGCTCCTGCATGCCCACTTTCGAATAGCGTTCCATAGTCCCCATTGCCTCACTCCCGGCGTCCCGCCCCGACTCGCAAAGTGCGCCTCGAAAGGCCCCTCAAGCGCGTTACACAGGCATGACCGGACTGGCTATGTGCTACCGAACTTTTGTCATAAAAGCTTCATTACGGGAGAGGGGTTGGCGGGAAGTTTCAGGTACATGAAAAATGTGGGGGCCCGTCTGACGATAGCGGCTTTTCAGCAAGGAAAATCCGGCTGACGCACCGCTATCGGGAAGGCTCCCACGGCGTTTACCTTGTCATTCGTGGTTGGCCTTGGCCTGGTCAGGATTGGGCAGGTCAAACCACCCATGCACTACGATTTCTGGATGCCCCGCTCCGGGATCTTCTTCTGTTAATTTCATTTTAAGATTGAATGCCCCACGCACTTTCATCCCTTCATTGTCTATCATAGTATCTGCGCCGCCCGAGACAGCCTTGTAGTCATACCTATAATGATTCCATCGATCATCATCAGTGTATAACGCCTCGAATTTCTGATAATCCAGATGAGCGCTTCTGTCAGGAAATACAAAACGGAATGTCCTGACCAGTCGCGGCGGCCCCTCCAGCTCGATGAATAATGAAACATTAGTTCCTTCAAAAGACGCATGTACATTGCTGGCGGCAGATATTCCTTGCCCTTCAATCTCCACCACGGCTTTGCCGACAATTTGCTCCTGAGTACTCATTCTGAGTTTCTCCATGAAAAAGATATAAATGGAAAGATTGCGCTGATTATTTCATTGAGTTCAAACAGAGCCATGGAAAACCGGACTGTACAGATCAAACCGCCCATGAACTGTGGTTTTCAAACACAGCTTTTAACCGCGGCACTGTCGCACCCGAAATTAGCTCAAAATTTATTTGTGTCTACTGTAAAACCTGACAGTAGACGGATGCGCTATTCCATGAAACTTTTGCAGGGGTTTGATATACCAACCGGCTGTTCGAACCATTAACCATCTCCTGATTCGAACTACGGCCGTAGAAATTATTGCTCTGAAAAACCGGCCGGCGATTCGAAATCGGCAATCCAATTGTGAGAACACATGAAGGCAGTGGTGCCAGCAGTTGGTGGCATTGCAGGCCAGAGCGGCGGTAGCCGAGGAACGTGACCTTCCATGAGCTGAAGATGGCTGCTCATACAAGGTTTTTTCGGTGTGAATGCTGCCTCTGTTGTGCGTCCTTGCGTGACATTCGCGTCACATTCACAGGGTTAAATCCCGGCCCGTTCAGGCGTATAACCTTCACAAGACTTTCAATCGGCACGCCGACTTCAACACAGGGTAGTGACATGACCACAGCAAACATCCTTGGCAACCTGTTCCCTTCGGTCAGCGACATCCCGGAAAAATATCGCCTCGACGCTCAGGTCGAGCAGCGTGAATATCTGGTCGATGGCCAGTTGCGCCGCTGGGACGGCCCGCTCGCGCAGGTGCGCAGCCCGGTCTATCTGAAAAGCGAAAACGGCGAAGAACAGGTGATCCTCGGCAGCACGCCGCTGCTGGATGCCGCCACCGCCCTCACCGCCCTCGACGCTGCCGTTCGCGCTTACGATCGCGGCCAAGGCCTGTGGCCGACCATGCGCGTGGCCGAACGCATCCAGCACGTCGAAGCATTCCTTGGTCGTATGCGCGAGCAGCGCGAGGCGGTGGTCAAGCTGCTGATGTGGGAGATCGGCAAGAACCTCAAGGACTCGGAAAAAGAGTTCGATCGCACCTGCGATTACATCGTTGACACCATCAACGCATTGAAGGAACTCGACCGCCGCTCCAGCCGCTTCGAGCTGGAGCAGGACACCCTCGGCCAGATTCGCCGCGTGCCGCTCGGCGTCGCCTTGTGCATGGGGCCTTACAACTACCCGCTGAACGAAACCTTCACCACGCTGATTCCGGCACTGATCATGGGCAACACCGTGGTGTTCAAACCGGCCAAGCTCGGTGTGCTGCTGATTCGGCCGTTGCTCGAAGCCTTCCGCGACAGCTTCCCGAGCGGCGTGATCAACGTCATCTACGGCAGCGGCCGCGAGACTGTCAGTGCATTGATGGCCAGCGGCAAGATCGACATTTTCGCCTTCATCGGCACCAACAAGGCTGCCAGTGACCTGAAGAAGCTGCACCCGAAACCACACCGCTTGCGCGCTGCCCTCGGTCTGGACGCCAAGAACCCGGGCATCGTTTTGCCCGAAGTCGATCTCGACAACGCCGTCAGCGAAGCGGTCACCGGTTCGCTGTCGTTCAATGGTCAGCGCTGCACCGCACTGAAAATTCTTTTTGTGCATGAAGACGTGGTCGACAGCTTCATCGAGAAATTCAACGCCAGACTGGCCACGCTGAAACCGGGCATGCCGTGGGACAGCGGCGTGGCGCTGACGCCGCTGCCGGAGTCGGGCAAGGTCGATTATCTGCACGGTCTGGTCGCGGATGCGCAAAGCAAAGGCGCACAGGTGGTCAACCCGAATGGTGGCGAGTCCCACGCCTCGTTCTTCTACCCGGCAGCGCTCTATCCGGTGAATCCGCAAATGCGCGTCTATCAGGAAGAACAGTTCGGCCCGGTCGTGCCCATCGTGCCGTACCGCCACCTCGATACGGTGATCGACTACGTTCTGGAATCCGATTTCGGCCAGCAGTTGAGCATCTTCGGCACCAACCCGGTGGCGGTCGGCCGGCTGGTCGACACTTTCGCCAACCAGGTCGGGCGGATCAACCTCAACGCCCAGTGCCAGCGCGGCCCGGACACTTACCCGTTCAACGGTCGCAAAAACTCCGCCGAAGGCACGCTGTCGGTTCACGATGCCTTGCGGGTGTTTTCGATCCGCACGCTGGTGGCGACCAAATTCCAGGAGAGCAACAAGGACCTGATCAGCGAGATCATTCGCGGGCGTGATTCGAGCTTCCTGACCACCGATTACATCTTTTGACGGATGATCGGCAGGATTGAATGATCCTGCCGATCCGTCAGCCCCCCGGCGATTCAGTGACTACACTCAGCCCAGCATTGCTGGATGCCCGGGAGGCTGACCATGCTCGATTACTTCGCATTGGGTCTGTTGGTTTTTGTCGGTCTCGTGCTGTTTTACGGGATCATCGTGCTGCATGACATTCCGTACGAGATCGCCGTCCACCGCAACCACCCGCATCAGGACGCGATCCATGCCACGGGCTGGGTCAGCCTGTTTACCCTGCATGCGCTGTGGCCGTTTCTGTGGATCTGGGCGATGGCTTATCGCGAGGATCGCGGTTGGGGTTTCGGCGATGGCAAACCCATTCAGAACCACGTCAATCAACTGGAGCAGCAGGTCGTCGAGCTGCAAGCCCGGATCGAGCGGCTCGAAGCGCAGTCGCCGGTTGCGCCGCAATCTGACAGCCGGGGGATCTGAGCATGGATCTGTTGCTCATCCTCACGTACGCCGCACTCTGCGTCGCCATCTTCAAGATCTTCCGCATTCCGCTGAACAAATGGACGGTGCCCACCGCTGTCCTGGGTGGCGTGCTGATCATCGGCGCGCTGATTTTCACCATGAACTACAACCATCCCTATTCTGAGGTGGCGCGCTCCTACTTCGTCTCGGTGCCGGTTATTCCGATCATCAGTGGCCAGGTGATCGACGTGCCGGTAAAGGGCAACGACCCCCTGGAAAAAGGCGACGTGCTGTTTCGCATCGATCCAACGCCTTTCCAGAACCGCCTGAAATCGCTCAAAGCGCAACTGGTTGCAGCCAAAGGCGACCGCTACCGCATCACCGAACTGATCCGCCGCAACTTCGGCACCCAGCGTGAACTGGACGCGGCCATCGCCCGCACTGACGATCTGCAGGCGCAACTGGACAACGCTCAGTTCGAGCTGGACAACACCGTGGTGCGAGCGCCGAGCAAAGGCTTCGTCACCCACGTTTCGCTGCGACCGGGGATGATGGCAAGCAAGCTGCCGCTGCGCCCGTCGATGGTGTTTATTCCGCAGGAAGGTCAGTACTTCGCCGCCTGGATGCGCCAGAACAGCCTATTGCGTCTGACCGTGGGCGACGAGGCCGAAGTCGCCTTCGATGGCATTCCCGGCAAGGTCTTCGCCGGTCGGGTGAAAAGTGTGATCGGGGTGATCGCCGAGGGCCAGGTGCAACCTTCCGGCACGCTGATCAGCTACACCGGCTCGCCACCGCCCGGACGGGTGCCGGTGATCATTGAAATCACTGACCCGGCGTTCGCCGAATACAGCGCGCTCATGCCGGGCGGCGCCTACGGGCAAGCGGCGCTTTACAGCCAGCACTTTCACCACATCGGCGCGATGCGCAAAATCCTGCTGCGCATGTCCGCCTGGATGAATTACATTTTCCCCTTCCATTGATTTGACTGACTCACGAGGTTCGCACTGACTACTTACAGCACCCACCGCCTGCCACCGCTGTTGCGCCGTATCCTGCGTCCGTTGCTGGACCCGTATCGGCGCTACCGTCACGCCCGCCTGATCCATTCCGTGCGGGTGGCGTTGGGGTTGCTGGCGACGATTCTGCTGACCACTGGCATCAATCTGCCCCACGGCGAATGGGCATCGGTGACCATGCTGGTGGTGATCGGCGGTTTGCAGCACCACGGCAACATCGGCAAAAAAGCCGCCGAGCGCGCCATTGGCACCTTGATCGGCGCGGGGGTCGGATTGGCCCTAGTGGCGCAGCACGCCTGGCTGGGCATGCCGTGGCTGACCTACTTTTCCATGGCTGTGGTGTGCGGTTTTTTCTCGTATCACGCGATTGGCAAGGGCGGCTACACCGCCCTGCTCTCCGCCATCACGGTGTTCATCGTCGCCGGGCATGGCGACAACCCGATCACCGATGGACTGTGGCGCGGCGTCGACATCCTGATCGGCATCGCCCTCGCCCTGGCGTTTTCCTTCGCCCTGCCGCTGTACGCGGTCTACTCGTGGCGTTACAACCTCGCCGATGCCTTGCGCGATTGCGCCACGGTGTACGGGCGCATCATCAACGGTGAAGCGGTCAGCGCCGACGAGCATGTGCGGCTGATGAGCAAGGTCGGGGCGGTGATGGTGCAGTTGCGCTCGCTGATGCCGTCGGTGTCCAAGGAAGTGAAAATCTCCATGACCGAGCTCGACGCGATTCAGCGCAACCTGCGCATGTGCATCAGTACGCTGGAAATTCTCGGCAATATCCGCCCCAACGCAAGCGACCCGCAGGCCACGGCACATCTGCAAACGGCACTGAAGGCTGAGCACCGGCAGATTCGTGTGCAACTGATCGGCATGGCTCGCGCGTTGAAAACCGGGGCCTCGCAACGGCTGGAGCGACCGATGGAGCTGCCAGCAGCGGACCTTGATGCGCCAGTCGCCAATACGCTCGACGGCTACCGGATGCTGACGCGGCAACTGGCGGCCAATATCAGCGAGATGCGCCAGCGCTTGGCAGCAACCGCACCGCGCTGGAACATCTGATCCTTATTGTGCCGCCAGCCGCCGGGCTTTCCAGCCCCAACCTTGTTGCATGCCGGCGGCGGCCAGCAGGATCGCCGCCACGCCGATCCACTGCAGCAATTCGAGGCGATGGCCGAAGGCGAACCAGTCAACGAAAATCGCCGCGATCGGATAAATGAACGACAGTGCGCCGGTCAATGCCGTCGGCAGCTTTTGAATCGCGCCATACAGCAAGACGTACATCAAACCGGTATGCACAATGCCCAGCGTCACCAGACTCGCCCACGCATCGGCGCCCTGTGGCAACGCATCGAAATGCGCGAACGGCGCGAGCAACAACACCCCGGTGCAGACTTGAATCAGCGCGATCAGATGTGGCGGCGTGCCGGTCAGGCGCTTGATGATCAGTGCAGCGATCGCATACAGAAACGCCGCGCCCAACGCCAGGGCAATTCCCATCAAGTAATCGTTACCCTCCTCGCCTTGCGTGCCGTGGGCGCTGACGATCGCCAGCATGCCCATGAACGAAATCGCCAGCCAGAACAGCTTCTGCAGGGTAATTTTCTCGCCGAGAAACAGTGCCGCCAGACCGACCAGCATGAATGGCTGCACGTTATAGACTGCGGTGCCGATGGCAATCGAGGCGCGGGAATAGGATGCGAACAGCAGCACCCAATTGCCGACAATCGCCATTCCACTGAGCACCGCCAGCAGAAACGTTGTACGGGTCAGCATTCCCGGACGCAGGAAGCCGAACGCGGCGCAGACCAACAGCAAGGTGCCAGCGCCGAACACGCAGCGCCAGAACACCACGTCGAGCACCGGTTGCCCGGACACCAGCACAAACCAGCCGATCGTCCCGGATATCAGCATGGCGGCGGTCATTTCCAGCGAACCGCGGCGGATTGCGTTGTCCATCATCTTCTCCTGAGGCTGTGAGCGAAGCATGGCAAAAGTATGCCAAGCGCACCTCGGGCTGCTCCAGCGCATAAAGCAGGCTAAACTTGGTTTTCGCCTTTTTTATCGAGGGTGATTCGCGCCCTTCGCCTAATCCGGAGTTTGAATGTGACTGACGATATCGATCAGATCCTTATCAGCGCGCTGATGGAAGACTCGCGGCGCTCGCTCAAAGCGCTGGCGCAGATCAGCGGCTTGTCATCGCCCAGCGTGGCCGAGCGGTTGCGGCGGCTGGAAGAACGCGGCGTGCTCAAGGGCTACACGGTGGAGATCGATCCGAAATGCTTCGGCTATCAGTTGCAGGCGATCGTTCGCGTACGGCCGCTGCCAGGGCAACTGCAGGAGGTTGAGCGGCAGATCATGTCGATTCCGGAGTTCACCGAGTGCGACAAGGTCACCGGTGACGACTGCTTCATCGCCCGCCTGCACGTGCGCTCGATGGAACAGCTCGATACCCTGCTAGACCGACTGAATACGTTGGCCGAAACCAACACCGCGATCGTCAAGAAGACCCCGGTCAAGCGACGCCTGCCACCGATGGCGTAGGTGTCTTTTACCAATGATCAGGGTAGATTGGGGTTTTTCGCGGCTAAGGAATGGCGCTATGAAAATTCAGGCAATACTGCTGGCCGGCATGCTGCTCGGCGGTTGTGGCACGATTCAAACGGTGGCGCGCAACGATCAGGCTGCTGTTGACGGACTCAAGCAGCAGAAAAGTTATTGCGGCGCGGTGCCGAGAATCTACAGCGGCCTCGCTTATGACTTCTGTTCTTTGAATGCGCCGCTGGCCTCGGGTGTTGATGCCGATAATCATCGCAACACTGCGATCCCGGGGCTGTTGGTTGATGCCGTGGTCTCCGGTGCCCTCGATACGCTGCTGCTGCCGTACACGATCTACCGTCAGCAAGTGGACGGCAGCATCGTCATCAACTGAGCAGACACTTTTCTCCAGACGATAAAAAACCCGCCGAAGCGGGTTTTTTATTGCAGCCATTACGATCAGTCGTCGCGGCTCATGATGCCGAACAGTTGCAGCAGGCTGACGAACAGGTTGTAGATCGATACATACAGGCTGATGGTCGCCATGATGTAGTTGCGCTCGCCGCCGTGGATGATCGCGCTGGTCTGGAACAGAATGCAGACCGACGAGAACAGCACGAAGCCGGCGCTGATCGCCAGTTGCAGGCCGCTGATCTGGAAGAAGAAGCTCGCCAGCGTAGCGCCCAGCAGGACAAAGAAACCTGCGGTGATGAAGCCGCCAAGGAAGCTCATGTCCTTGCGGGTGATCAGCACGTAGGCCGACAGACCACCGAACACCAGTGCGGTCATGGCGAACGCCGAGCTGACCACTTCAGCGCCGCCCTGCATGCCCAAGTAACGGTTGAGGATCGGGCCGAGCAGGAAACCCATGAAACCGGTCAACGCGAAGGCGGATACCAGGCCCCACGCGGAATCACGGAGTTTGTTGGTGAGGAAGAACAGCCCGTAGAAGCCGATCAGCACCACGAAAATGTTCGGGTAGCCGACACGCATCTGCTGGGCTACGAAGGCCATCACGCCGCTGAATGCGAGGGTCAGAGCCAAGAGACCATAAGTGTTGCGCAGGACGCGGCTAACCTCTAGCTGCTCAGCCTGCACGCTGTTATTAACTGCGTAATCCTGTTCGCGCATGGCGACACTCCTGTTGGTTTGAAACGTTCAGTCGCAAAGATCATAACAGACGCTCTGTAACAAGCCATGCAGAGAGTTTGACAGTGTGTTTCATTCAGGTATTATGGCGCCCGCAACGCAAACGGAGGTGTGGCCGAGTGGTTTAAGGCAACGGTCTTGAAAACCGTCGACTGTAACAGGTCCATGAGTTCGAATCCCATCGCCTCCGCCATCTTTATACGACAAAGCCCTGATTATTCAGGGCTTTGTTGTTTCTGCGAGACATGTTTTGCGCATCTATTGAGTCATATCTCAGCAGTGCCTCGTACACCTGAGGCGCTGCTGCCCAGATAGCCAATGCGTACTCGCTCAGCCAAGCGACTCATAGACAGCCTCCGCACGCTGTTGCACCGGCGCCTGAGGTCTGAGCATTTGCTGCCAGGCGAGCTGCGCCTGGACCTTGGCCACCGAATCCAGCACTTTCTGCGCCCAGCGATCATCCTCGGGATGCACCACGACCACCCGGAAGCCATGATCCTTGCCTTCAATCTGCACACCCTCCGAATCATCGACATGCAAGTCGATGTCGAATGCTGGCGGATACTTGGAAGGCGCATTCGACATCCCATGCGCCGTCAGCGCACGGTTGTGCAGCACGCTGTTGACCACGCCGTCGACGCGGATACCGTATAGCGCCAACCAGCGCCTGATATAGGACGGCGTGCGCCCGGATGAGGTGTAGACCCAAACACTGCAATCCTGGCGACGCAGTTCTCGGATCAGCGATCGTGTGCCCATCCGCAACGGCTCACCCAGCCAACGATGGATACAGGCCGGTAGTCGACTGTTCTCGACTGCGCAGTGATGGAGCTGGCAAGCGAGCGTGTCATCGATATCGAACGAAATCCGTATACGCTGACGTTCGAACAACTGCGGCAAAGCGCAGCGGATAGCCTGCCCTGCCCGGCTGCCGAAGGTTCTCAATCTGGCAAATGCTGGTGCCCAGTTCATCAATGGCCACCCTGAGAAAGAGGCAAAGGCTTGCCTTTGAGAAAGAACTTCATTGGATCGGGCGCCTGTTCTTCTAAGAATGCTGCATATTTTTTCTTGATCTTGGGCAATTCGTACAATGCCTTGACGCCATGCTTGGCGGAGTTGCGGATGACCGAGGACGGGTTGAAATAGCCCTCGGCATTTTCCAGGGTCAACACGAATGGAGGCAGCCCTGCCCGCATGAGCAAGTAGCTGACAATCAGCGAGCCACTGCGGTTGTTGCCTTCGATAAACAGCTGCGGCTTGCTCAGAATGCGCACATAGACACCCGCTGCACGTTTCCAGACTGACTCACTGCGATACGCGCAATACCAGTTGTACAAGTCCTTGATGCCGCCCTCGACGTTGTTGAAGAAATGCGCCTCGGTGGCTGCCAGATGCTGGGCGTATTCCAGCCGGCGCGCCGGATCCCGGCCACAAAGCACCGTGGCATTGATCTCCAGCATCAGGTTCAGTTGCTGCAGATCGAACAGGTCGACGCCGCGGGCAACATACTCGTCAACCAACGCATAGCCTTCAAGCACATTGTGCAGAACTTCGTCAGTGAACGGGTCTCGGGGCTCGGTGAAGTGCCGGCTGAGTTCGGCGAAACGACTCTGCACTTTCCGCAGTGCGCGTTCAATCGCAGGCAAATCAAGGCGATGCGTGGCAGGCATTGGAGCTCCTTGGAAACGCTTGGTAAATGTCCACCGATGCCCGCCAAATCCATTTGGCTTGTGCAGGTAGGCGGCCGTGACCGGTGCTGTGACTTAGCTGAACTTGCCGCTGATGTAATCGCCGGTCATCTGTTCACGCGGGTTGTCGAAGATCTGCGCGGTCGGCCCCATTTCGACCAGATAACCGGTGCGCGTGCCCTGGGAAATATCTACCGAGAAAAACGCCGTGGTGTCAGCAACACGGATGGCTTGCTGCATGTTGTGGGTCACCAGTGCGATGGTGTAGTCCTTCTTCAACTCGACCATCAATTCTTCGACGCGCCTAGTGGCGATCGGGTCCAGTGCCGAACAAGGCTCATCCAGCAGCAGGACTTCCGGCTCAGTGGCGATCGCCCGGGCGATACACAGGCGTTGTTGCTGGCCACCGGAGAGCGACAGGCCGCTGACCTTGAGCTTGTCCTTGACTTCGTCCCACAGCGCGGCGCCTTGCAGCGCATGCTTGACGCGGTCGCCTATATCGCCCTTATAGCGATTGAGGCGCAGACCAAACGCGACGTTGTCGAAGATGCTCATCGAAAACGGGTTTGGCTGTTGAAACACCATGCCGATGTAGCGGCGCACGACCACCGGGTCGACACCCTTGCCGTAGACGTCCTGGCCGAGGAAATGCACATGGCCCTCGAAACGAAAGCCCTTCACCAGATCGTTCATCCGGTTGAGACTGCGCAGCACGGTACTTTTGCCGCAGCCTGAGGGACCGATGAATCCGGTGATCTTGTTTTTCTCGATGGGCACGTGGCTGTCACGTACTGCCATGAAGTTGCCGTAGAAAATCTTGTCCAGTTTGCAGTCCATGACTACAGGCGCCTGGGTGACAAACGGAGCGGCAATTTGCGCAGTGGATACGTTCAAAATCAGATGCTCCCGTTCTTAATACTTGGGCTTGCCGAAAATCCGGCTGATGATGTTCACGAACAGCACGATCATCACCAGCACCAACGAGGCCGCCCATGCGAGCTCGAGCTGGTTATCGAAAGGCATGCCGGAGAAGTTGTAGATCAGCACCGCCAGCGAGGCAGTCGGATTCATGACATCGAGATTGCCCTGGTGGTAGATCCAGTAGTTGCTGAACAGCGCGGTAAACAACAAAGGGGCCGTCTCGCCTGCGGCACGCGCCACGGCGAGCATCACGCCAGTCAGGATCGCCGGCATGCCGGTCGGCAAGATGATTTTCCAGATGACCTGCGAGCGGGTGCAGCCCATGCCATAAGCAGCATCTTTCATGATCTTGGGCACCATCCGCATCGATTCTTCGGCGGTCAGCACCACGATAGGCAGCATCAGGACGGCGAGCGCCACGCCACCTGCCGGTGCCGAATACGTGCCGGTGGTCATTACTACCAAAGCGTAGGCAAACACCCCCGCCAGGATCGACGGCAGGCCCGTGAGCATCTTGGCGGCAAAACGTGCGGCGTTCCCCAGCTTGCTGTCAGGCCCCAGTTCAGCCAGAAAAATGGCCGCCATGATCCCGACCGGCACCGCGATCGCTGCCGCGATACCGACCATCACAAAGGTACCCGCCATCGCGTTGCCGAAACCGCCGCCCATCTCGAAGCCGGTCGGCGGCAGTTCGGTGAAGACTTCCAGGTTCAGACGCGCGCCACCGCGGGTGATCAGCATGTAGAGCACGGAAATCAGCGGCACGCTGGCCAGCAAAGCACCTGCCCAGACCAGGGTGGTCAGGATCAGGCTGCGCAGCGCACGGCCTTCGAACCTGCGTTGCAAGCTGGGCATCGCACCGGTTGGCGCCGTCAGGTCTGTTGCTGCGGTCAGATCAGTCATCACTTGTTACCCCGTTGGGCGTACATCATGATCATCGAGCCGAAAATGTTCACGATCAGCGTAATCAACATCAGCACCAGCGCGGCATACATCAACACCTCGATCTCGTTCGGCCCGGCTTCGGGGAAGTTCAGCGCCAGCAGAGCGGCAAGCGTGTTGGCCGGTGCAAACAACGAGAGGGAAATGTTGTTGGCATTGCCGACCAGCATGGCCAGCGCCATCGTTTCACCCAGTGCGCGTCCCAGGCCCAGTACCAGCGAGCCGAAAATGCCGGTGGCGGCCGAAGGCACCATCACTTTGAGAATCGCTTCCCAATGGGTAGTGCCCATGCCGTACGCGGCCTGTTTGGTTTTCATCGGCACAGCCGTCAGCGCGTCCTGCGACACGGCGGCAATGGTCGGCAGAATCATGATCGCGAGCACCAGCGCTGCGGGCAGCAGGCCCGGGCCGCTCAGGGACGTGCCGAAAAAAGGTATCCAGCCCAGTTCGCTGTTCAACCAGGTCGTCAGCGGCCGAATCGCCGGAATAACCACATAGATCCCCCACAGGCCATAGACCACGCTGGGAATGGCCGCGAGCAGTTCGACGATGGTGCGAAACAGCGCAGCGAGCTTGGTCGGCAGGAAATCCTGAGTCAGGAAAATCGCCATGCTCACGCCAAAAACGCCGGCGATCAGCAACGCGATGAAGGCGCTGTAAAGCGTGCCCCAGATGGCCGGCAGGATGCCGTATTTGCCTTGGTTGACGTCCCACACGCTGCCCAGAAGCACATCGAAGCCGTGCTTCTCCATACCGGGAAGTGCCTTGCGTCCGACTTCGAACACCAGTGCAAATACCAGCGCCAGAATCAGTACCACACCGATGCGCGCGAGCGCGCGGAAGGTGCGATCAACCAGAAAATCCTTCGTCGAAGGCGGCTGGCAGGCAGAGTCGGGATTAACCGGTACGACAAAAGGTTTGTTCATGGGCTAAGTCCGGAACAGGGGGAAAACTCTCCCGGCGTGGCGCAGACGCACACGCCGAGAGAGACCTCACGGCGTTACTGAATGTTGGCGGACGCTTTGCGAACCTGTTCGACGACCGATTGTGGCAACGGGATGTAACCCATCGAATCGGCAATCTTCTGCCCCTCGGTCAGGCTGTATTCGACCATTTCACGCATGGCCTTGGCCTTGGCCGGGTTGCCATTGTCCTTGCGGAAAATCATCCAGGTATAAGAGGTGATCGGATAGGACTTGGCACCGTCCGGATCAGGCAGCCAGGCAACCAGGTTTTCCGGCATCTTCACCGCCGCCAGGGCCTCGGCACCGCTTTCGGCGTTGGGCACGACGTAATTGCCTGCCTTGTTCTGCAACTGGGCAAAGTCGACCTTGGCCAGCTTGGCGAAGCCATATTCGATGTAACCAATCGCACCAGGGGTCTGGCGTACGGTAGCGGTTACGCCATCGTTTTTCGGCGATTTGATGAACTTGTCACTGGCCGGCCAGTTGACGGTGTTGCCCTCACCCAACGCCTGCTTGAACTCGGCGTTGACGGTTGCCAGGTGCTTGGTGAATACCGCGGTCGTACCGCTGGAATCTGCACGCACTACAACGGTGATCGGCGTATCGGAGAGTTTCAGGTCCGGGTTGGCTGCGACGATCTGCGGATCGTTCCAGCGCGTGATCTTGCCCAGGAAAATGTTGGAATAGACGTCGCGTGGCAGCTTCAGGCCCTTGGGATTGCCCGGCAGGTTATAGGCCAGCACGATTTCACCGGCGGTCATTGGCAGCAACTGCACGCCTTCGGCGACCTTGGCGATATCTTCGTCTTTCATTGCCGAGTCACTGGCAGCGAAATCTACGGTTTTGTTCAAGAAGTCCTGTACGCCCGCGCCACTGCCTTTGGATTGGTAATCGACAGTGACGCCATCGGATTTCTTGCTGAAATCCTTGAACCAGGTCAGGTAGATCGGTGCCGGGAAACTTGCTCCGGACCCCGTCAGGCGAACATTTTCTGCTGCAAATGAGGCCGAGGTGGCACAAAGAGATACCGCAATGGCGAGCGCAGCAGACTTCATCAAACTTTTCATTAAATGACACCTAGTGATTACGGGCTCCCGAACTCTGCAGCAGTTTTGTGACGATTTCATGAAAGCAAAGTGGCAAGCGTGACCCTCATGGTCCGCAGCAGCGCATATCGACGTAATCGGCTTCCGGGTTTCGAAAAATCGAATCTTCCTGTGCCGGACTTGTCACTACCCCCTGATCCCGAGCATTCACGTGCCAGGTTCACATTGCAAAAACGCTACTTTTCCCCAGCCTTTATGGCCCTCAACCGGAAATGGCGTTAGCATTTCACTCATTCGGCTGAACAAGCCTGTTTATTCAGATCAGGGTCGCATTGTGGAAAAGCTAAAACGCCTTCAAAGCGGGATCGAAGGGCTCGACGCGTTGCTTCAGGGGGGCTTTGTCGCCGGTGCCTCGTACATCATTCAAGGGCGTCCGGGCTCCGGCAAGACCATCCTTGCCAACCAGCTAGGGTTTCACCATGCCCGTAATGGCGGTCGTGTGCTGGTCGCCACGTTGCTGGCCGAGTCCCACGACCGCCTGTTCCAGTTCCTGTCGACCATGAGTTTTTTCGACGCTTCGCGAGTCGGCGCGGAAATTCAGTTTGTCAGCGCATTCGATACGCTGGAAAACGAAGGCCTCGATGAAGTCGTGAAGCTGCTGCGACGCGAAATCACCCGGCAGAAGGCGACCGTCATGGTCGTTGACGGCCTGCTCAATGCACGTTCCAAAGCCGACTCGCCGATCGACACGAAAAAATTCATCTCTGAACTGCAAGGCCATGCCGCATTTGCCGGTTGCACCGTGCTGTTCCTGACCAGCTCGCGCCTGGATGACGGCAGCCCCGAGCACACGATGGTCGACGGCGTCATCGAAATGGGCGAAGAACTTTTCGGTACCCGTTCGGTACGGCGCATTCATTTGCGCAAGACTCGCGGCAGCGGCGCGTTGACCGGTCTTCACGAATGCGAAATCACCGATAACGGCCTGGTCGTCTACCCGCGCCTCGAAAGTCTCTACAAGCGCCCTTCCGCCCCTGACAGCGCGGACATGACGCGCATCCCAAGCGGCATTGCTTCACTGGATGACATCCTCGGTGGTGGCTTGCACAGCTCCAGCGTGACGCTGGTCATGGGGCCTTCCGGGATCGGCAAGACCACGCTGGGTCTGAAGTTCATCGCGCAGTCGACGGCCGAAGCGCCGGGCCTGCACTTCGGTTTCTATGAAAGCCCGCAGCGGCTGCGCCTGAAAGGCCGTTCGCTGGGCATCGATATCGAACACATGGAACACAGCGGTGCGCTGAGCATTGCCTGGCAGCCAACTACCGAAGGCTTGCTGGACGGCCTCGGCGCACGCCTGCTCAGCCTGGTCGATGAAAAAGGCATCAAGCGCCTGTTCATCGATAGCCTCAGCGGCATGACTCGGGTTTCAACCACACCGGAACGCATCACCGACTTTTTCAGTGCATTGATGAACGAACTGCGGTCCAGAGGCGTGACGGTCTTTGCCTCCTGGGAAATGCGCGATTTGTTCGGCTCCGAGGTCAGCGCACCGAACTCCGACCTGTCCAGTATTGTCGACAACCTGATGCTCATGCGTTTCTTTGAGAATCACGCTGAACTTCACAGGACGCTTTCCATTCTCAAGATACGTGATAGCTCCTACAACCCGTCGCGGTTCGAGGTGGTTATCCGTGATCAAGATGTGTTCCTGGAAAAGGCTTTGAAAAATGAACCTTCAGTCACAGCTGAGTCATTGCCTGGTTCAATTTCGTAAGTCTGCAAGCGGGTTGAAATAACATGACCACCATCCTGGTAGTCGACGACGAGTATCTGATTGCTGACATTCTTGGCTTTGCGCTTGAGGATGAGGGCTTCATGACTGTGACCGCGAGCAATGGCAAGAAGGCTCTCGAAGTGCTGGAAAGAGAACGTCCAGCCCTGGTCATCACTGACTTCATGATGCCGGTCATGGACGGCCTCGAATTCGCCGAAGCCGTGCGTGCCCAGCCGTCCGTCAAACACTTGCCGATCATTCTCATGAGTGGCGCGCAAGCGCACATCGGCATGCAGCGCTCGGATCTGTTTGATGTGGTAGTGCCCAAGCCGTTTGATATTGCGGTGATTGTGGCTGAGGTGAAGAGGCTGTTGGGCTCATAGATACTCGACGACAAAGGCAATTTCGGCATTGGCATCGCCCGCTCGCATTTGCGCATTGGAAGGCTCGATGCGCACGAAGCGGGCTTGCAAGGAAACATATGCATTGCCGCCTTGCGATGTGGGCGCTTTCATTATGTAGTTCTGATTCAGCTTGAGTGTCGACTTGTCACTGAAGCGCATCTGCAATGCCAGACCTTTGGCAGTGGAATTACTGTTGAGGTGTACCACGCCGGTATCAGCGCTCCATGCAGGGCTGCCCGCAGTGGGCGAAAAGGAGTACCTGAAGTTATTGATTCCGGGAGGACAGTTTTTCATATCAAGAAAGAAATATTTCTCCTTGGCATAGTCACCGTTCTGCAAAAAATCGCTCATGGTGTAGCTGCCCATATCCACTTTCACATCAGGTGTTTCACAAGACTGCGAGACGATCCGCGTGCCATTTGTATTCATTGCCAGAGGCTCGATTTCTGCAGCGACGAAGGTCCCAAGTTGGCCTGAGGGTATCGTCGCACTGCCGGAAATAGTTCCCGTCTTTACAAAACGCAAGATGTGCTCAGAACCATTCCAACCCCAACCGCCAGCAGTGTCGGTAGTTCCTGGAAAGCCTTTCCACGCTTTCCCCGATGGCGGTCGGACCCATTGCCAGCCGATTCCGGTATTTCCGATAGGAAAAATCTCCGCGCCCGGCTGAGTAACGCCGACAGTATTGCGTACACCTTCGTTGTGTACCGCAGAGCACCTGAATGAGCTGGGTATGGCGCCCAGGGTCACGATCGGGCTTTCATAGATAACCGTGCCGTTGGGCGTGTCACGAGGCACCGAGATCGTGGCTGGAAGAACCACCCTGACACTGCCCTTGGAATGGTCGGGATAAAATTCGCAAACTGCAGCCATTGCGTTAAATGGCAGTAAATACAAAAAACCGACAATTAAAACATGGGAAAACTTCATAGCAATCTCTCTGAACTCGCCGTGTTTGCAAACATTTGAATGGCGGACGATTGCGTGAACTATCAGCAGTAAACGCCACCAAAGCGGCAGCAGACGATAATGAAAAAAAGGAGCTTGAGCAAAAAGTTTATTTATTCGCAAACAAGACAATTCTCATGGACCCACAAGAAACTTTTGATAGTCGGTTTAAACAAGAAGCCTTCTGCGAATTCGTTAACAAATGTTAGCCGTTATCGACATACGCAAATAGAGCACAATTTAAGACTCGTCTTAAAGGCCCAGCGAATCGAGGTTATTACACTGTCTACTCTTGATAGGAGAAACGATTCCGTGAGAGCCCTCGATACCCTCAATAGCTCAAAACCCCAGAGCAACGCCGCCATCTACTGCCTGACCATTCTTGCGCTGGCACTGATCGCCATGACTGTGGTCGCCGGCTACCAACTCAATGAACTGTTTCCACTGAAGGCTGTGGTGCAACAACAGGAGGTCCAACTCACCCAGCGCGCCGATGCAATCCAGTCGATGAGCGCAGAACTAAAGCGCCTGGCGGAACAGAAACAGGTTTTGGAAGCCGACCTGCTTAGCGCAAAGGAACAGGCGAAGGCCGCTGAGCACGCAAAAACCGAACTCGAAAACAATCGACAGGCAGCCCTGACCAGCGCGGCGTTAGAGGATGAAGATTCACTGTGCGCGATCATCGAGCAAAACATCCGACTTGTTGCGGACCAACTCAATCGCGACGATTTCTTCCGCCTGCGTGATGAGCGCGAAGCTGAAGCCGAAGCGGTACTTGAAAGCTATGAAAAACAACTCGCCAGCTGCATTGAGCAGTTGACAGCACAAACCGCATCGCCAGCACAAACTGACTCTGCACCCCATGCGCAAGACTTTGCTGCGCCGATCGAGCGCTGATCAAAAAGCCCTGATAGCCAGGGCTTTACGTTTACTGATTAAAGTTTGAATTCCTTGGTCAATTTGTTCAGCGACGCCGCCAATTGCGACAGCTCCGCCGATGCGACTGCGGTCTGTTTCGATCCCTCTGCGGTTTCACACGAAAGGTCGCGAATGCTGATCAGGCTGCGATCCACTTCACGCGCAACCTGAGCCTGCTCTTCTGCAGCGGTTGCCATCAGCAGGTTTCGCTCGTTGATGAGATTCAGCGAGCCAGTGATGTCGGTCAGCACTTCGCCGGCGATATTGGCCATTTCGAGCGTTCTCTCGGCCTGAGCGCGGGTGTGGCTCATGGAGGAAACTGCGCGGCTGGTGCCCGACTGAATGGAGCTGACCATGGACTCGATGTCCTCGGTCGACTTCTGAGTACGCTGCGCCAGCCCTCTCACCTCATCGGCAACCACGGCAAAACCGCGACCCGCCTCCCCCGCCCGCGCCGCTTCGATCGCTGCGTTCAAGGCAAGCAGATTGGTTTGTTCGGCAACCTCTCGGATAACGTCCAGCACGCTGCTGATATCGCTCGCCATGGTCGATAGCGCCTGCACCTCAGCCGAGGTGCTGTGCACGCTGGACACCATCAGGTTGATTGCGGCTACCGTGTCGCTGACCTGACTTCGACCGGCAATGGCTGCCGCACTTGATTCCGACGTCAGCTGCGAGGTCGATGCGGCGTTGTCTGCAACCTGCTCCACCGCTGCACTCATTTCAGTGACGGCGGTGGCGGCCATTTCGATTTCATGGCTCTGACGTTGAGTGATACGCGAGATATCTTCAGTGACGCCGTGCATGACCTCCGAGGTCTCGGCCAACTGCGTGGACGAATCACGGATCATGATCAAGGCATCTCGCAGACTGGTTTGCATCGCCGCCAATGACGACAGCATTTGCGCCGCCTCATCGGAGCCATCCAGCGCAATGGTTTCGCTCAAATCATTGGCGGCGATGCATTCGGCCACCCTTAGCGAGCCTGCAATGGGTACCGTCAGGCTGCGGGTATACAACACGGCCAGGGCCAACGAAGCACCGATCGCGATGAGAATGAACACACTGACGATCAACAGCGTGTGCTCATAGACATTGTCGGCCTGCTTGCCCGCCTCATAAGCTTCTATCTCGTTGAGAGCAATCAACTTTTTTAGCGCGACCTGTACGCCATCCGACGCCGCACGCATCTGATTCCTGGACAGCGCAATGGCCGCTTCAAGCTGCCCGTTCGCCACTGTTTCAAGGTATTGATCCTGCGCCTGATCGTTGACCTTCTGTGCTTTGGCAAACTCCTCGAACGCCTCGCGCCCGGCGTCAGTCGCCAGCAGGTCAATGAGCGCACGCTGATGATTTTTGATCATCTGACGCGACTGCTGGATGTCAATCAGGGCCTGCGCTTTGCGCTCACTCGTTTCAATGGGATTGCGCAAGCGAGCGTTGTTGCCCTTGATTTCGACGAACTCTCGATCGAGTTGGCCGAGCAGCTTGATACTCGGCACGATCGTCGTCTCGACGTACGTTTCTGCCTTGTTGAGCAAGTCGACTTGCTGCAGAGCGATCAATCCGATCGCGATAATCATGAGACAGAACAAGCCGAAACACAGCGCCGAACGCGGCGCGAGATTGAGTTTACGAAGCAGCATGATGCCTTACCTTAGAGTGTATTCAAGACAATGGGGTAAACGAGTGGGCAGCAGAGCGGCGCTGCGGTATAGCGCCTCGGCGCATACCTGGATCAACGCGGGAAGGTGCGGTAGCTAGCGGTTGGCGCACGGAGAGAGTGTGGAGTTGGTCGAGGCCGGCTCCGCAATTTCCTTGAGCGCCGGATCGGCCAGCATCAGAAAATCTGCCAGTCGCGGCAGATTGATTTTCGAGACCAGGCGCATCCAGCGTTGCGGATGCGGGTTGAAGAAGGTCTTCGACCACTGGTGATCATCGTTGGGATTGAAAATCAGCAGATGACGAATCAGCGGGTTTTCCCCGAAAAAGTCGAGCGGATCCATCGCCATTTCGCTGAGCAACTCAGCATTGACGACGACCAGGCTCAACCGTTGAGGGCAGTAATACGTCAGTATTTTCAGGTCACGATAAGTGCAAACGTTCAAGACGCTGAGACAGCCCAGCTTATTGAACTGCTGTTCGATCGACTGGCCTCTTCGCACGTCGCTGTCGGCGATCAGGATCCGCAAGGATCGACTGCGGTTATTTTCAAGAAACATCGGACACCTTTGGCAGCTCCATTCTTCCTTTCAAGAAAATAACCAAGGGCCAAGCTGCCTGATATGAGACTTGTCTCAAAAATGAACGCAGGGATAGATGATAAAAAGCCACACCTTGACGACAGCCCACGCGATCGGCGCATGGTCTGGCTCAGAAAGTGTTGAAGGAGGGATTTTGCAACGCAGGGGAGTCGCGACGAGCCAGAAGCGCGGGACGGTTCTGTGCGAACCAGACAATTCTCATTATTAACGCCCCTTTTTGTCAGTAACCTTGAAACAAGGGGCGCAGACTCATTCTTTCCAAGCCATCAAGGCAGCGTCATCGTCACTACGTAATTACCGCTCGTTATCTGGTGACCCTTGTTGTCCGTGAGCAGCAAGCGCTGGTCGTAATAATCGTCCTGCTCATGAGTATCGGCAATCACCTTCACAAACACCTGCTGGCGCGACTCACCTCGCCCTGCCGCACTGACGTTGTTCACGGTAAAAATCTGCCCGGTGCTTGCCTGGGGGCAATCAAGCAACTCGACAGAAGAATGGCTGGCGCCACTCGCAATGCAACTTGCCTCGACAATTCGACCGCTGAAGCGAATCACTCCGCTGACCGGCGCAGACTGGGCTGCGCTGACGGTGTCAAAACCGAGCAGGCAAAGGCAGGCAATCAATAAAGGACGTCGAATGATCATCGCGAAACTCCATGGTTATTAACCAAGGTATCGCCCGCTGCAAAATGATCTTTAACGTCAGCTTCAATGCAAGGCCAGTCGGATGGTCATGAGCCGATACGTTTACAGCTCGATCCGTTTGATTTTCTTGATCAGATCAGCCTGTGCATGCTCCAGCTTCAATGCACTGCGATTGAGGTCCAGCGGATCGATAACAGGCGCCTCGCACTCGGCCTCAAGCTCGTTACACGCCTCAATGACCTGATGCTCGGCAACAATGCGCGCCGCCCCCTTGATGCGGTGCGCCAGGTCAGCCAACAGCCCGGGATCGCTTTCGGGTATTAGCGAATGCAACTCCTCCAGATCCTTTTCGCAACTCGACAGCGCCTCGCGCAGAAGTTCTTTCATCATGTCGAGATCGCCCCCGGTGAGCTCGTCAAGACGCTCGCGAATCGAACCCAGCTCCTTGATAGTCGCCGCAGGCGGGCTTTCAAATGGCTGGGTTTCAACATTTTTTTCCCAGCCTGCAAGCATGATCGACAAGGTGCCGAGACTGATCGGTTTGAACAGGCAATCATCCATCCCGGCCTCCCGGCATTTCACTTTTTCTTCCGGCTGCGCGTTGGCCGTGAAGCCCAGTACGATGCACGGCGATCCACCACTTTCGCGTTCGTCCTGGCGAATGGTGCGGGCCAGCTCATAGCCGTTCATGACCGGCATGTTGCAGTCCGTGATCACAATGTCGAACGGCTCCGAGCGCCACAGCGCCAATGCCTGGGCACCGTCGGCGGCATCACGCACCGCCTGGCCAAGGAAACTCAGCTGCTGCGTCAACAGCAGGCGGTTGGCGCTCTGGTCATCGACTACGAGAATCCTGAGTGTCGGTACCGGTTTGTCCTGAACAACCGAAACAGGCAGCACTTTGCCGCCAAGCGGGCTGAGAATATTGAAGAAGAGCGACACTTCCAGGCAGGTGCCTTTGCCAAGCGTACTGGTAATGTTCAGCCGCCCGCCCATCAATTCGCACAATGAACGGGAGATCGCCAGTCCCAGACCGGTGCCGCCTCTGCTGGAGGGACCATGATTGGCTTGGGAAAACGGCTGGAACAGATTCTGCAGATCGGCGCTGGAAATGCCGATGCCGGTGTCCTCGACCTTGAGGTCGACCTGTAAGCGTTCGTCAGCGAGACGTTGGCCGCGAATCGAGACGCTGACATGACCGGTGTCGGTAAACTTGATCGCGTTGCCCACCAGGTTCGAGAGCACCTGCTGGAAGCGCATCGGATCAACCAATACGTCACAGCCGACAGTGGCGTCGATGTCGAGCTTCAGCACCAGACTCTTCTGCCTGGCCAAGCCGTCGAACACCCGCGCCACGGATTCGACCAATTCGCGCAGGTTGGCACGTTTCGGCGAAAGGCTGACATGGCCCGATTCGATGCGTACCACATCGAGGATATCGCCGATCAGTTCCAGCAGACCTTTTGCCGAGTCGTATGCCACTTCAATCGCCGGCCGATCGAAGTGTCCCTGCTCGGCACGCTTGAGGGTAAGTTCGAGCATGCCGATCACGGCGCTCATCGGCGTACGGATTTCGTGGCTCATGGTCGCCAGGAACGTGGTTTTGGCGCGGCTCGACTCGTCAGCCAGCTCTTTCGCCGAACGCAACTCCTCGATGAGTTCACGGCGTTCGCTGATATCGATCCAGCCGCAGATCACGCCTCTGACTTCACCCGCCGTGTCGTGATACGGCTGGATCCAGTGGTAAATGATCAGCCGCGTATCACCGACATGCAGCGTGCGATCCACCTCGTAAGGTTCGTCCTGCTCGATGACGCGCAGGTAGTCGTCGTGAAATTGCAACGCCTCCTGACGATTGCGCTTGCCGCTTTCGAGCACGGTCTTGCCGATCACGTCCTTTTCCAGCAGGCCAAATGTTTGCAGATAATTATTATTGCAGGTGACAAGCCGACCTTCACGATCACGTACGTAGATGGGATGCGGCGTGCCGTTGATCAACGCGCCCATGAACTTCAACTGATCGCCCAGCAAGCGCTCTGCCCGGCTGCGTTCGCGGATCTGCCGGCGAATATAGAAATTCCACGCCAGCGATCCCAGGATAATCAGGAACGCGCCAGCGCTGATCTGGTAGATCAGCGCCTTGTAATCGCGCCACGACAAACCCGAAAACGCTGCAATGGGACGCCACCTGTTGAGAATTACGTCCAGCTCATCCGGCGGAATGCTCAGCAGCGCCTTGTTCAGAATGCTGACCAGTTCGGTATCGGCACGCCGCGCGGCGAAAGCGAGGAAGCCTTTGTTCATGCCGACGATGTTGGAGATACGCAAGCTGTCGCTGTAGATGTGGGCGATGTAGTAGCGCGCACTGTGCAACGTGGTAATCATCGCGTCCGCTCGACCGTCCTTCACGTCAGCCAAGGCGCCCAGAACTGTTTCGTTATCAACGATCTCGATGTCGGGGTAGTCCTTGAGCAGCTCACGCTCAGCCGAACTTTCGGGCACTGCGACGCGCTTGCCGCGCAGCTCCTGCAGGCTTGAAGGCGCGCCTGCGTCCTTGGTGGTGACGATCACAAAGGGGCTGGCAAGGAACGGATGAGTGAAACGCATGCCGACTTCCCGCGAGACCGTTGGTGTCAGCAGAGAAATATCCGCGCTGCCAGCCAGCAGACGCGTGCTCAGACTGGAAAAGCTGTCGGTGCGCTCGACATTGATCTGCAAGCCGGTACGCCGCTGGATGAGCTCGAGCAGATCAGCGCCGATCCCGCCAAAGTTGCCGTCACCATCAAAGAATGCAAACGGTGCCTGATCGTCATTGATCACGAACCGCGCGACCGGATGCAGCTCAAGCCAACGTGCTTCGCCGGGTGTCAGGTCAATGCGTTTGGGCGTCAGCGCCCCGCCGCCGCCCGACCAGCGCTTGGTAATTTCGGCAATCTTCGCATCACCCAGCGACTCGAGGGTCGAATCGATCAGACGCAGCAATTGGTCGTTGCCCCGGCGCAAGGCAAAGCTGAAACCGCTGGTTTGGGTTTTGACGAAAGAGTGCAGCCGCACATAGTTGAAGTAGTTGAGGTTGATCAGGTAATTGCTCGACACCGTATCGCCGAGAAACAGGTCGACCTTGCCAAAAGCCAGCGCAGCCAGTGCCAACTCGTTCGATGGAAAAAGCACGAATTCGGCGTTGGGGTATAACGCGTGTAATTGACTGGAAGGCAGGTAATCGTCGGCAACCGCAATACGCAAACCGGCCAGATTGGCCGGCATCGGTCGTCGATCATCGCCGCGCATGAACATCGCCGGCACGTCTTCGACATAAGGTTTGCTGAGCGTGACGAGGCCATCGATCAATTCGAAACTGTTGGAACTGCCCAACATGTCAATGTCACCGCGCTCAAGTGCGGCCATGGCGTCACGCCGGTCAGGGTAAGCCTTGACGGTAATCTCAACATGCAGTGCCTGACCGATAATGCACGCGATATCGGCGGCAATCCCCTCATAGCGCGTACCGCTGGCGGTCATGACATAAGGCGGGAAATCCGGAAGCGCAGAACCCAATATCAGGCTGCGCTTTTGCCGCAGCCAACTCCAGTCTTCATTGGCCAGGTCGACTTGCAGCTCCTTGCAGTCCGAGCGACCGAACACCTGCAAGGTGCGCGGCTCTGCTGCCAATAACACACCACTACTGAATACGAAAAGCACACTGATTAGCAAAACACCGCGCAACAGATGAAACATAAGCGTGTTATCCCTGGTTGTCGGCTTTCAGGCTGTGCTGCAACTTGAACAGCTCTGCGTCACCACGAATGCCAAGCTTTTTGAAAGCGGCCTGTTTTTGCCCACTGATGGTTTTGCGACTGCGCGAGAACTTCAAGGCAATCTGCGTCACCCCCATCCCCTCGAGACAACAGCGCAAGACTTCTTTCTCTTTAGGTGACAGCAGAGGATTACTGAGGAAATCGTCGCTGTGCGCCGCACCGTCGTCATTGGCACCGGCAGGTTCATCGACCGACGCAGGCAGCACATCGAGTTCGAAGGCCATTTCCGGCGACAGATACAACTGCCCGGACGCAGCACTGCGGATGGCGGTGATCAGGTCATCGACCGACTGCGACTTGCCGAAGAATCCGCTGACGCCCGCCCCGATCGCCATGTTCACCACCGCCGGGCGTTCTTCGGAAGATGAGACGAGGATGCGCATGCCCGGATATTGCTTGCGCAGCAGGCGGATCAGATTGAGCCCGTCCAGCTCCCCATCGTGCAGTTTGTAATCGAGTATCAGCAGGTCGATGTCGATTTCGCGCAATCCGGCGAGCAACTGCGCGCTGCTGCCATACACACCTACGACACTGAACTCGGCTTCGCGCGTCAGCCGCGACTTCATCGCCAGACGTATGAGCGAGTGATCATCAAGGATGGCAACGCGTAACGGATTCACGACTGACCAATGCATGAACAGCTCCATGATGAAGAGTGTTGGAGGACCATCAGCACTTGGCAACCGCAGCAAATCCCGGGCATCACCGAAGCATTCAGGTGCATCTGATTGATTTCTCGGCACATGATGAGTGTTTTAAAGGCGTGACGAAATAGGGCTTTGTCCCAAAAGTCAGAATGCCGCTTGCATCAACGATCGGACGTGCCTATTGCGCGGCGCCAGGACGACTTCTGGCCTTCGAAACGCCAGTCGACCAAATGCGCCCAATTCATCGGGCGAGCATAGAAGAAGCCCTGCCCCCACTGACAACCAAGCCGCGCCAGATGCTGAACCTGATCTGCGGTTTCAATACCCTCTGCCACCACGCGCATGTCCAATTCCCGGGCCAGGGCCAACGCCCCGTGGATGACCGCGCTGTAGCGCGCCTGATGGAAATTCTGCACGAAGCCGGCGTCGAGTTTGATTTCGTTGAACGGCATCTGGCACAGCCGCTCAAGTGAAGAATAGCCGACACCGAAATCATCGATTGCCAGACTGAAGCCGAGCATGCGCAGACGCACCATGTTTTCCATGCTGATCTCGGGCATCTGCAGCAGGCCGGTTTCCGTGAGCTCGAAAATGAGCCCAGCTGGCGAGGCGCCATGGATGCGCAACAGCGCCTTGATCCGGTCGACAAGATTCGGATTGGCCATCTGCGTCACGTCGAGATTGAACGCCAGCTTGAACGGCTTGCCGTGAGACTGGACGAAGCGCTGCAGACTCAAGCCTTGCGTGAGCAGGCTGAAAAACATCTCATCGAGCAGACCGCAACGCTCGATCGTCGGCAAGAACATGCCTGGCGAGAGCAAGCCGCGACTGGGGCTCTGCCATCGCACCAGCACCTCGGCGCCATCCACCTCACCACTGCGCAGATGAAACTTGGGCTGGAAATAGGCGCGAAATTCCTGACGGCGTATCGCTTCGAGCACTTCGTTCTCCGAAGGCTGATCGAGATGACTTTCCACCACTTTGGCATCGCCCGGAGTGTGCGGCCGATAACGCGCCAACAATGGCCCCAGCACATCGACCATCAGAGGCTTGCCGACACTGCCAAGCAATTCCAGCCCCTGCAACGTGACAATCCGGTCAACCGTGCGCAACAAGTCTTCAGGCAGTGAACTGCAGATGATCACTGCACGAATCAAACCGGCCTCTCTCGCCAGGCGCAAGAACGTCAAACCATCCATCCCGGCCATGCTCAAGTCACACAATGCAACGTCCACGCCTCCAGCCTGGGATATCACAGCCAGCGCATCCTTGCCGTCAGCCGCCTGAAAGATATTTTTGTACCCCAGACTATTAAGCGCACTGACTGCCGCCGTGCGCTGAAAGGCGTGATCTTCCAAGACCAATATACGAAGCGTGTTCACAAACCTGGAACCTCTTTCTATCAGTCGTTAATAGCGAAAGTTTGAATAATCTTTCAAGCAGGACGCCCGCTCACAAACTTTGCGTTGACTGAGAATTTCTGCATCCGTGAATACTAGCCAGACAAAGACCGCACGACTTTGAGAATTGTCTCATTTGGTTCGCTGCACCATTACCGCAAATATGAATACGCCACTGCCATATTACTGACTGGCTCGCACCTTTATCGCTTTAAGACAAATCCCAAAGACCCGCCACCACCGCACACCTAATATGGCCTGGCATTTCAATGCAGCACTTCACAATAACTTCGGATATAAACATGAAAAAGTTCGCTTTCGCAGTACTCACTCTTTCCGTACTGGCTGCCTCCACTGGCGCAGTGGCTGAAGAAGAAGCGGCCAAAGCTGTCAAGGGCGGCAGCGGTCAAATCAGCTTCACCGGCGTTATCAATAACGACGCTTGCTCGGTAGATGGCGCCTTGGGTAACGACAAGATGATTGCCGTGGACATGGGCAGCGTGTCGATCAAAGACATGGGCACCGACTCTGCTCCGGGCGCCGGTCGTGTGGCCGCCAACGATTTCAACCTGAAAGTGAACTGCAACGCTGGCACCAAGGTTTCGATGCTGTTCAAACCAACCGTAAACGGCGGTTCGGGCCTGGTTGATGGCAAAAAAGTTCTCAAGCTGCAGGGTGCAGACGCGGCCAAAGGCGTTGGTATCGCACTGCTGGACAGCAATGGCCAGTTGATCGACCTGAGCTCCGAAGCCACTGCCAAAGTGCAGACCAACCTGACTGGCGACGCAACCACAGGCGGTGACGGCACCCTGTCGTTCGCAGCCGCTTACGTCACCACCGGCGACAAGACCACCGCTACTGCCGGTACCGGTAACGCCACTCTGCCGTTCGTTCTCGAATACGAATAAGCAGCCCGCAATACCTGGACGGGGCCGCTGTGCCTCGTCCTTCCCGACCAGATTAATCGGTGAAATCTATGTTAAGTCGCTACTTTCCGCTTTGCCTGGGGCTTGCCGGGGTGTTGATGACGCACTCGGCATTCGCCAGCATCTCCTTGAGCTCCACCCGGATTATCTTCGATGGCGCGCACAAAGAGGCGAATGTCACCGTGCGCAACGGCGGACAAACCATTCTGGCGCAATCGTGGCTGGATGCCGGCGACACGGCTGGCAGCGCACCGCCTTTCGCAGTTACTCCACCACTGGCCAAACTTGAGCCCAATCAACAGCAATTACTGAGGATTCTTTATGAAGGCCGCGGCATGCCTGCGGACAAGGAGTCGGTGGTATGGCTGAACGTGCAGGAAATCCCCCAGGCCAGTGCTGCCGATGTCAACACGCTGCAATTGGCGGTACGTCAGCGTATCAAGGTCTTCTTCCGCCCGGACGGACTCACCGGTGATGCCGCAAAGGCACCGGAGCAACTTGCATGGCAATTGGTCACTCAGGCTGGCAAGTCGGTGCTGAAAGTAAAAAACCAAAGCAACTACCACGTGTCGCTGGCGGATCTGAAAGTCGTTGCAGGGAAAAAAGCGGAATTGGTAATTGATTCGACAATGATCGTTCCAGGGGAAGTTCGCTCATTCAATCTGAAAGATCTGCCAGCTGGTACTTCGCATTTGAGTTTTTCAGCAATTAACGATTACGGCGCACAACAACGATTCGATGCACCACTAAGCGTTGCCGAAAGCCATGCCGAGCGCGTGAAAGATGCCTCCGCCCAGTAAATCCCCCACCCCACCCTGCCAACTTACAAGCTATTCAAAAGTTCCGGACTCCGGTTGAAGCAACACGGACTGATAAGGCAAATTGCATGTTTTCCTCCCAACACCACACATCTGAAAGTTGTGTTAAGCATCATGTTGCGCGCCAGAAAAACAAAGCGGCGTTGGGCTGCCTGCATCCATTGTGCTTTGCTATCAACATGGCCATTTGCGGATTCGCCGTGGGCGCCGAAGCCCCGGCCGCAATGGCGAGTGAATCTTTCAATACGCTGTTCCTTGAAGGTTCATCGGCGGTCGATCTGCAACCGTTGCTGAATGCCAACAGCGTCTTGCCAGGCCAATACCGCGTCGACGTGTTCAGCAACGGCACGCTGGTCGGGCGTCGCGATATCGATTTCGCGGCCAACCCGGTCAACGGTAAAGTCGAGCCACGCATCACCCTGGAACTGTTGCAGCAGCTGGGTGTGGACATGCGCAAACTGCGTGAGCAGGGTCTGGTTGACGAGCAACACCCTGCCGATCACTACGACCTGCCTGCAATGATCGAGCAAGCGAGTCTCAATTTCGATGCCAACCGCCTGCGCCTCAATATCAGCGTGCCGCAGGTCGCCATGGCGCGTGGCATGCGCGGCTATGTAGATCCAGAGCTTTGGGACCAAGGTGTGGCCGCCGGTTTCATCAACTACCAGCTGAGCAGCACCCGCAGCAAAACCGATTACACCACGCAAATCTCCAATAACCTGGGGCTGCGCAACGGCATCAACTTTGGTGCCTGGCGTCTGCGCAACGAATCCAACCTGAGCAGCTCCACCGGCCGGCCCAACCGTTTTGTCAGCAACCGCACGTTCATCCAGCGCGACCTCACGGCGATCAAGGGGCAACTGAGCGCGGGTGAAATCTTTTCCGACTCGGATCTGTTCGACAGCGTGCGCTACCAAGGCGTCAAGATCGCTTCTGATGAAGGCATGCGTGCAGACAGTGAGCGCGGTTATGCACCGATCATTCGTGGCGTGGCGGAAACCAATGCGAAGATCGAGGTCCGCCAGGACAACTACATTCTCTACACCACCAATGTACCGCCGGGTCCGTTCGAGATCAGTGATATCTACCCATCGGGCTCCAACGGTGACCTGGAGATCACCATTGTCGAAGCGGATGGTCGGCGCAAGGTAACCCGGCAGGCGTTCTCCGCCCTGCCGACGATGGTGCGTGAGGGGCAACTGAAGTACAGCCTGTCGAGCGGCAAGTTCAACAACAACAGCGAGGGCTATGACAAACCGGCTTTCCTTGGGGGCACTTTCGCCTACGGCTTGACCAGCAATCTGACGGGCATTGCCGGCATTCAGGCGAGCAACGGCTTCAAGGCGCTGTCCATCGGTGCGGCGAAGAACACCTCGATTGGCGCGATGTCCCTGGACGTTACGCAATCGTCCAGCAAGGCATTCGGCAAAACTACCCAGGGCAGCAGTGTCCGCGCGCTCTATGCAAAGACCTTCACCGGTACCGATACCAGCTTCACTCTCGCCGCCTATCGTTATTCGACCGAGGGTTACCGCACGCTGACCGACCATGTGCAGGACACCAGCGCCGGCGCTACGCGGCGCGCGGGCAATGCCAAAACCCGTACCGACCTCACGGTCAACCAGACCCTTGGCGAAGCGCGCCAGTTCGGCTCGCTGTATTTGAATGCCAGTGACCAGCGCTATTGGGATCGCGGTGGCTCGCGCAGCTTTTCCGCCGGCTACAACAACAATTGGCGCGACCTGAACTACAACATCAGCCTGAGCAAAACCCAGGAATTCGGCGCACGCGGTGACACCAGCAACGACACGCAATTAAGCGTTTCAATTTCGTTCCCGCTCGGATCGACACCACGCGCACCGCGTGCCTACGTTTCCAGTAACCATCAGAACGCCGGTACCAGCACGCAAGCCGGGATCAATGGTTATCTGACCGAGGACAGCGACACCTACTATTCGGTGCAGACCGGGCGCAGCGTCCAGGGCGAGCGCTCTGGCTCGCTCAGTCTGAGTACCCGCACGTCGATGGGCGATCTGGGCTTTGGCTACAACCGAGGCAGCGGCTATGAGTCGCAGAACCTGAGTGCGGCCGGATCGATCGTGGCTCATGCCGGCGGCATCAATATGGGCCAGACCGTCGGTGAAACGTTCGGCCTGGTGGAAGTCCCCGGCATGTCGGGCGTCGAAGTCAGCAGCTATTCGGGTGTGAAAACCGGCCTGAACGGCTATGCGGTTCTGCCTAACGCGCAACCGTACCGCGTGAACTGGGTAACGCTGGACACGCGTAACCTGGGCGGTGAGATCGAGCTGGACAATGCCACCCAACAACTGGTGCCAAGACGAGGTTCGGTGGTTCTTGCACGCTTCGAAGGCAGCAAAGGCAGACGCGTCCAGTTTGAACTGTACGATGCCAACGGCCAGCCGATTCCATTCGGCGCGGTGCTGTTGGATAGCGACGGCAAACAACTGGCATTGTCAGATCCGATGGGCAAGGCCCTGGCGCTGGTGACCAAAGATCACGGTGTCATCACCATCAAGTGGCAGGGCAAAAGCTGCCCCGTGCCATACAAGCTGCCGGAAAAGGTCGAAGGTTTGAACTACGAGCAATATCGGTTGGCCTGCTCTTCGAGCGCGAAGTAGACCGACCGCGAACTTGTCACTCTGCGCCCCCTCAGCCAGAACTCAGCCCTGATGATTCAGGGCTTTTTAATGCGCACAGTTTGGACATTGCCGTCATCAATAACATCGGAGTTTGCAAAACAGCTGCAATGACCAGGCAATCACTCCCAAGGCGCCGGTGACCACGCTTCCACCAGCCTGTCGATGAACAGCCGAATCTTCGGCGACAGGTGTCGCTTGCTCGGGTAAATCACCCGGATCGGCTCGGCAGCCTCGGCGTACTCTGCGAGCAATTGCACGAGCTTGCCACTGCGCAGGTCATCGTTGACCACATAGGATGGCAACGTCGCGATACCGAGGCCGGCGGCAGTCGCCTGATGCAAGGCTTCAGCGCTGTCCATCTGCAGCCGTCCAGCATGAATGACCGGCACAGGCTGACCATTGACGCGAAAATTCCACGCCAGCAATCGGCCGCCGCTGACGAAGTGCAGGCACGCATGCCCGGCCAGATCTTCGGGTGTCTGCGGTGCCGGATGTTCTTTCAGATAATCGGGCGAGGCACAGGTGATCATTTGCTGGTAAGCCACCGTGCGCGTGAGTAGCCCGGAGTCTTCCTTGGGCGGACCGATGCGAATCGCCAGATCGAAACCCTCGTCGATCAGGTCGACCAGCCGATCGGAAAACGTCGCGTCGATGGCGAGCGACGGCCAGTCTCTCAGACAGCGCTCGATGTGCTGCACAACGTGCAGCCGGCCCAGTGCTACCGGCAGGCTCATGCGCAAGCGGCCGCTGGGCGTCGAACGGCGGAACGCCAAGGCATCTTCGACCTCGTCCAGATCCTGCAGGATGCCCACACATCGCTCATACAGCACCCGACCATCGTCGGTCAGGCTCAGGCTGCGGGTGGTGCGGTTGAGCAGGCGGACCTGCAAACGCGATTCAAGCCGCACGATCGATTTACCAACGGCCGAGCGGGTCAGCCCGAGTTGCCTGGCAGCCGCCGTAAAACTTCCGGTATCCACCGAGGCGACGAAGGCGGCGATGTCGTTCAGGTTATGCAGTTCCATGTGGCCTCCGGGTTTGGCATTCAGGCGGCTTGGCACCGGTTATGGGGAACCCTATTCCCCAATCATGAGCATACCATCTCGATTAGTTAAGCCATCACTAACGTCTGGTCGAGGTCATATGAACATTGAAGTAAAAGCAGCTGTAAAAACCTGGGCCAACAGCCTCAGCGATCTGGTGCCCGTGCTGAAGGGTATCGATACCACCACTAAGATGAGCGACATCCGCGATGCCTACGCAAAAATGCTAGGGCAGAATCAACCACCGGCTGGCGTGAGGTTTGAAGCAGTCGACATGGGCGGCGTGCCCGCTACGCTGGTGACTCCGGATGAACTCAAGACCGACGCGGTGCTGATGTACATCCACGGCGGTGCCTACATCGTCGGTCGACCTGACGGCTACCACGGCATCGGCGGCAACTACGCAAAAATGCTCGGCGCGCGGGTGTACATGCCGGATTACCGCCTCGCACCCGAGCATCAGTTCCCCGCCCCCATCGATGACACTTTGCGCGCCTACGAGTGGTTGCTTGAGCAGAACATCGCCGCCAGCAAGATTGCCTTCGCAGGCGAGTCGGCGGGTGGCGCGATGGTGGTCAGCGTGATGGTCGCGGCAAAATCCAAAGGCTTGCCCTTGCCCGCAGTGGGTTCGTCCATCTCGCCATGGGCCAACCTCGAACACACCGGCGCTTCCATGAGCAATCGTGAAGGCCTTGATCCGCTGAACTCCAAGCCCGTGCTGGATATCCTCGCGCGAGCCTTTCTCGGCGACACCCTGGCCAACCATCCGCTGGCGTCGCCGGTGTTCGCCGACGTCACCGGACTGCCACCGATTCTGGTGCAGATCGGCGAAAACGAACTGATGCTCAGTGACGCCATGCGTCTGGCCAATCACCTGGCGGAAAACCGCGTCCGGGTCAATCTTGAAGTGTGGCCCGGCATGTTTCACGCCTGGCATTTCTACGCGGGCATGCTGGCCGAGGGGCAGCAGGCGCTGGAGAGTTCGGTGCGGTTTATCGAGGCGGGATTGACTGAGGCTAATCGCTGACCAAACTGCGTCCGCTGCTGATCGGGGACACTTGTCGCTGTATAGCTCGGCGCCTTGGCGGTATGGTGATTTGCCGACCGCCGAGGAACCGTGAATGCCGAAAAAACCACCAGCCCCTGAGAACACCGCCAGTGCAGCCGACATCGAACGCGCCATTCTGGCCTTGAACAAAATGGCCGAACGCCTGTGGGGCGACGGGCGTGAAGCCGAGGCCAAGGCGCTGCTCGATGCGCTGGATGCGCTGAACCGCGCCCTCGACCGGATCCGCATCGGGGAAAGTCGCAGGGCCGTTACGCTGCACTGAATCAAACCTGATAGAACTCGCGATACCACTGCACGAACGCTTGCACGCCCTGCTCGATCGGCACCTGCGGGCTGAAGTCGATGCAGCGTGCCAGCGCCGACACGTCGGCCCAAGTCTTCAATACATCGCCCCAGAAATGGGCGGTGGCCATTGCGCAGCAGGCCGATGCCGGGACCCGGGTTGGCCCGTTAGGGCCGACTCCGACGCACGTTACGCCCGATCTGCCGCTGTCGGATCAGGCCAACGCCGGCGGCTGGAAGCTGGATACGCGCCTGTCCGACGAATTCAACGGCAGCGCCCTTAATGCCGACCGCTGGCACGTCAACAACGCCACCGGACCGATTCCCTCGGACGCAAACCGGCGCTGTTTTTGCCGGAGAACGCCAAGGTCGGCAACGGCAATCTGAACATCACCTTCCGCAAGCAGACCTTGCCGGAAAAATACGTCGCCCTGGGCTACAAGGACTACAGCTCGGCGATGGTGCGCACCAACGAACGGGGCATGTACGGCTATTACGAAGCGCGGGCGAAACCGATGAATTCCGCCGGTTCCAGTGCTTTCTGGCTTGCGTGGACCGGGCTGCCGGACAATGCCACGGAGATCGATATCTTCGAAATCGGCGGCAAACCCGCAATGAAGCATTCGATCGTCGCTACATCATGAACGCGCATGTCTGGGCCAGACCGCAGAATGATCAACACCTGAGTTCCGGCAGCACCTGGAGCGCAGTAGTGCTGTGTTCAACGGTTTTGTACCCTCGCTTACATCCGCCACCGCGTGCAGAAAACTCCCTGACCCACGCGCAATTCTTCCGGCGTGCCGTTCTGCACGATCTCGCCTCCCTCCAAGCGCCATCCCCTGCCCCTCGATACCTGCAAAAACCCCTCGATCCTGCTCGCAAAGGTTGACGTGCGCCCAGCCAACCGAGAGCTGCCCTCGCCCTTTGCTCTACCATCCATCGGCTGTGTTGGAAATTCATCAAACCCAGGTGCAAGTCCGTTATCAGAATCGGTAACCACTCCAGCAACAGACATGCTTGAGGACACTCATGGCTAATGAACCCTCCAACTCCGATCGCATCTGGTCCAGGCCGGAGCATGCGGTCGAGACAACCTTTCCTGCCAGCGATCCGATTTCCCCGTGAGTCTTGACCGGCGCAGCCTCAATCTTGTCGCGGCAGCGTTCGCGCTGACCGCCTTGTCCTATGGCCTGGCGCGCTTCGCCTATGGACTGCTGCTGCCGCAGATTCGTCAGGATCTGACGCTCAGCGTGACCGCTGCCGGCTGGATCGGTGGCAGTGCGTTCGCCGCTTACTGTGTGGGCATCGTTGCGACGTTTGTCTGCAATGGCAAAATCAGTCCGCGCGGGTTGACGGTGATGGCCGGCGCCGCCGCGACGCTGGGCATGGGGCTGGTGGTGATGGCTTGGTCGGGCTTGGCGTTGGGTTGCGGCGTGGCGCTGGCGGGTTTGAGCACGGGTCTGACCTCGCCGCCATTGGCCAGTGCGGTGGCAGCGCGTCTTGATGATGCGGATCGTCCGCGGGCCAATGGCTTTATCAATGCCGGGACAGCGGCGGGCATCGTTTTTTCCGGTTTGGCGGCGATATTGGCGGCCGGGCAATGGCGCCAGCTGTATGCCCTATTTGCCTTGATCGGCATCGGCGTCACGATCTGGCTCTGGTTTGCGGTACCGCGCCGGGTCGAGCGTGACGTCGCGCAGAACTTCTCGCTGGCAATGCTGCGTCGACCCGGCGTACTGCCTTTGTGCGCCAGTGCTTTCCTGATGGGCCTGGCGAGCACGGCGATCTGGACATTCGGTGCCGATATCCTGCGCAGCGAGGCTGGGTTCTCCGATCGGTCGATTGCATGGGCGTGGATAGTGTTGGGCGCGGCGGGGATCAGCGGATGCATGACCGGCGTGTTCACAGGCCGATTCGGTGTCGTGCGCATTCAGCATCTGGCGCTCGCGGGCATCGCCCTCGGCACATTGGGACTCGCTGCGGCTTCCGTTTCAGCCGCGGCCGGCCTCGGTGCGATGTGCCTGTTTGGCGCGGCCTACATCGTTTCTTCAGGCGTTTATCTGCTGCAAGGCATCCGCCTGTTTCCGGATCGTCCGGACTTGGGATTGGGCATACCGTTTCTGCTTCTGGCACTCGGCCAAACCGCCGGCACGCCAATTTTCGGCGCAGTGCTGGAGGCAACGGGCGTGACCTTTGCCCTGTGTGTTTTCGCGGCGGCCGCTTGCGCCGCCATGGTGCTGTGCCCAAGAGATGGTGAAAGTCCGAGCAGACAGATGTGCCAATCCACCGAAGGCTTGGGTCGCTAATGATTTTTATCGTCAGGAGTACAAACCATGGCCGTAAACATCAGCAATCTCACCCTGTCCACCCCGGTGGCCGTTTCGGCAACCAATCCGGTCGCACTGGAGCTCAACGGCGCCGAAGCCATTGCTCAGTTCCCCAGCATCGTCACGGTGCTGCCGGACGGATCACTGCAACTGTCCGCGCCAACCAAAGGCGCCTCGAGCAAGAGCACTCACCGCACTCGCTGCGAATGGAAAGAATCCTTCTATTGGTCGCTGGCCAGCGCCGCTGACCACCTCAACTATCAGGAAATGACCGTGACCAAGGTCAACTCTGCGCAGAAAGTGGTTATCTCGCAGATGCATGTGAAAAACGACGACGGCCCGGTCATCAAAGTGTTCTGGCAGAAAGGCAACATCACGATGGGCTTCCGCCAGAGCTTCAACCAGCCCACCCCGGTCAACACCACGGTGCTCAAGGGCGTGCCGCTGGGGGCGAAGTTCAAGATCACCATTCGCGCCAACTCTGCCGGCGTAGCTCGAGTCACCGTTGACTACAACGGCGTTGTCGGTACATCAGGTGATTTGCAGCTCGACTCAACGTGGAATTCGCAGGTGTTCAATTTCCACGGCGGCGTCTACAACCAGATCGACTACACCGACGCCACGCCGCCGGAGGATGGCTCGATCTGCATCATCAGTGACTTGTTGATTTCGCATACTTAGGCGCTGAAACGAGCAAGGGCCTGCGTAGCTTTTGCATGCATGGCCCTTGTCGGAGCTCAGCCCGATGATCGGTTTTCATTCTCCTCTCGAACCTCAAAACAGCCTGCGTCCTAACGTCGCAGCCTTCAGCTATTGGCAAATCCTGCGCAAGCCGTAGAATCCCGCGCGCTCTTGCAGAGGTCCGGTCTGGTCATCGGCAAGATCTCGCAGGCTGGCCATGCCTCATTGACGTATGGCCGACGCCACCGCCCTGCCCGATCGGCAGACATTTGCACAACACCTGTTCCAGCCTGGCAACCGCATGCGCAGAGGCGCAGGTTGCGCTGTACGATTTCTTGAGGTTTTTATGTCTCCGCGTTTGCTGGCCATGGCGCTGGCGCCCCTGCTCGGGCTGTTCATTATTGCTCTGGGCAACGGTTTTCTGTCTTCCCTGACCCCCCTTCGCCTGGACGCCGCCGGCGCCTCGGCGACGATGATCGGAATTGTTTCGTCGGCCTATTTCATCGGCCTGACGCTGGGCGCGGTGTTCAATGACCGGCTGATTCTGCGCATCGGCCATATTCGTGCCTACGGCAGCTTCGCCTCGCTGATTGCCGTGACGATCCTGTTGCAAGGTCTGTTCTATGACACCTGGGGCTGGCTCGTCCTGCGGCTGATCAATGGCTGGGCCACGGTGGGTGTGTTTCTGGTGATCGAGAGCTGGCTGCTGCTGGCCGGTGACGAGAAGATTCGCGGGCGCTTGCTCGCGCTGTACATGATCGTCCTTTATGGCGCTGGCGTTTTGGGCCAGGCGACGCTCGGGACCATCACCGGCATGAGCGACAGCGCGCCGTTCATGGTCGCCGGCATGCTCGCTGCGTTGTCGGTGCTGCCGATCGTGATCCTGCCGCGCGTGTCGCCGCTGCTCGATCAGGTCGAGCCGCTCAAGCCCCGACAACTGCTGGGCGTGACGCCGACCGGGCTGGTCGGCTGTTTCGGTTCGGGCGTGACCATCGCGGCGATCTACACCTTGTTGCCGCTGTATCTGCAACGCAGAGGTCTGGACGTCGGAGAAGTCGGCAGCATGATGGCCTGGACGATTCTCGGCGCGATGTTGCTGCAGTATCCGGTCGGACGCTGGTCCGACCGCACCGATCGCTTGCAGGTGCTGACCCTGTTAACGGTGGCGTGCACCGCGTTATCACTGGTGATTGTGCTGCTGCCGCTGTCTTCGACAATGCTCGCGGCGATGCTGTTTCTGCTCGGTGGCGGCGTCTTCGCGCTGTACCCGGTTGCCGTCAGCCACGCGGCCGACCGCGCCCCGGCCGAAGCGCTGGTGCCGATGATTCAGGGTTTGCTGCTGATCAACTCGCTGGGCTCGGCCATCAGCCCGATGATGATCTCGCCGGTGATGAACTCGTTCGGCGCCAACGGTCTGTTCTGGGTCTTCGCTGTGGTCAATCTGAGCATGGTCAGCTTTTTCTTCTGGCGCCGTGGCAAACGCCCGGTGCCGGCCAACCCCGCACCGTTCACGGCGGCAGCAACCTACTCACCGACGGGTGCGGAGTTGCGGGTCACCGAGGATTTGCGCGTCGCCGCTGAGGAGCATCCGGCGATGATGGATGCGATCAGCGGAGAATTGGTGACGCAGCCGCGGTAACCGGTGATCAGCAACTGCCCGGCGGGATGCCGTCCTTGTTGAAGTCCTTCAAGCGCTCGCGCTCTTCTTCGGTGGAATGCGCCGGGGTGGTTTGATCCGGTACTTCTTGCGGCACTTCGGGTTCTTCTTCAGTCATGGCTTTGCCCTCGTTGTCGATGCTATTTCGGCATCGGCGAGGGCTGGCAGTTCCGGATTTTCAGCTCCACCGCAGCCATGCGCTTGAGTTGCGGCGAACATTCCCTTCGACGAACAGCGCAAGATGCCTGCCTCAAGAGCGGACACGCTCAATCAACATCCTCTGCAACGTGTTGTCCTTCACCCAGTAATGGTGGAACAGCCCCGCCAGCGCGTGCAGGCCGATCAGCCAGTAGCCGGCACTGCCAATCCATTCGTGCCAGTACTTGAGTTGTTTGGCCAGGTCCGGATCAATAGCCACCGGCGCCGGCACATGGAAACCGAAGTACGGAAACGGTTTATCGCCCGCCGCGAGCATCAGCCAGGCGAGTAGCGGTGTGACAATCATCAATCCATACAGCGCCAGGTGCGTCAGGTGCGCAACTGCGGTCTGCCACGCCGGTGGTTTGGGGGTGATCGGTGGACGCGGGGTCAGGCGGCCGATCAGGCGAATCCACACCAACGCGAAGATGCTTGCGCCAAACAGCCCATGCATACCCATCAGCAGGCCGCGTGCTTCGCTGCCTTTGGGCATATAGCCTTTGATTTCGACGCACGCATACACACCGACGAACAACGCCAGCATCAGCCAATGCAGGATGATTGAGAGTTTTCCATAACGGGTTACAGCGGTGTCGCGAATCATAGGAAACGCCTCGTGATTGTTGTGGAGCGACGATCATCTCGCTCGAAATTATCGATCCGGTTGCCCTGAATCAAGGCTAACCATGCTTGCCCAGCCTTAAGGGAGTCTGAAGATCGGCGCTGCTGTTAACGGTTTTTCATCTTCAGACTTCGTTAAGAAATGGCTTGGATACTGCGCTCAAACCCATTGAGGGAGGCGTTCTGCCCATGCCCGAATTCGACTGGAACATCCCGCTGCCCCTGCACTTCGGCCAGGCCGAATCGATGCCGATGACGCTGAGAAACGCGTTGCCGGAGGACGAGCTGCGCACGCCGTTTGAAGCCTTTATCCAGCAGCGTTTCCGCACGGCTCACGGTGCCGAAATCCGCCATTTCATGCCCGAGCTGTTCGGCATGCACAACAGCGATGGCCAGTTGTGTGCTGTGGCCGGGGTCCGTCGAGCGCATCTGGAGGCACTGTTTCTCGAGCGCTATCTGGATGAACCGATCCAGTCGTTGATCAGTGCCGCCGCCGGTCGTGCAGTGGATCGCACGGTCATCGTCGAAGTCGGCAACCTCGCCGCCAGCGATACCGGCAGTGCGCGCCTGAGCATCATCGCCATCACCTATCTGCTGGCCATGGGCGGCCTGGAATGGGTGACCTTCACCGGCAACATCGGGCTGGTCAACAGCTTCCATCGCCTGGGTTTGAAGCCCGTGACATTGTGCGCCGCTGATCCACAGCGACTGGGTGACGAGCGTCAACACTGGGGCAGTTATTACGAAAGCAAACCCTGGGTGCACGTCGGCAACATTCGCGCGGGATTTGTTCACCTGCGCAATATTGGCCTGTTCACTCGCCTGGGTTTGCCGACTTTTGTTGAAGGAGCCTGCCATGTCGCTTGAATTGCAGCGTTTCCAGGAAACCCTGCGCGACCATGCCCGGCGCAATGACAACGCCTCAGCCCTGTGGGGCGACACGCTGAGAATAGATTACGCCACGCTGTATGCCGAGGTGTTGTATCGCCAGGAGCGCCTGCGCGATGAGCAGGTGCAGGTGATTGCGCTGGCGCTGGACAACGGCGTCGACGCGATGCTTTGGGATCTGGCTGTGTTGTTCGAAGGCTTGACCTGCGTAACGCTGCCGCCGTTTTTCAACGCCGCGCAGCGCGCCCATTGTCTGGAGCAGAGCCAGGCCGAACGGGTGATCGCCGAGCCGCAACTGCAAGCCGAGCTGCTGGCGGCTGGCTATGAATTACGAGGTGAATTCTGGTGTCGCTCGTTCAATGGCCCGAGTCGCATGCCGGCGGGCACCGCGAAACTCACGTTTACCTCCGGGACCACCGGCACGCCCAAAGGGGTGTGCCTGAGCGCCGACAGCTTCCTGCGCGTTGCCCGGGAGCTTGATCAGGCAAGCGCAGCCACTGGACCGGAGCACCATCTGGCGCTGTTGCCTTTGGCGATCCTGCTGGAGAACCTGGGCTGTTATGCCGCGCTGTACGCCGGTGCGGTGTTAAGCCTGCCAAGCCAGACAACCCTCGGCATTCAAGGCGCCAGCGGCATCGATGTTGCGCGCCTGCTCGGTTATCTGGCCAAGCGTGCGCCGGAGAGCCTGATACTCGTGCCACAGCTGCTGCAAGTTCTGGTCAGCGCCGCTGAACAGAAGGCTTTCGATCCGCAAACCTTGCTCTTCGCCGCGGTCGGTGGCGCGCGGGTGTCAGCGGATCTGCTGCACCGCGCGCAACGGGTCGGGTTAGCGGTTTACGAGGGATACGGCTTGTCCGAGTGCGCCTCGGTCGTATGCCTCAATCGCCCCGGCGCGCGCCGTCCGGGCAGCGTCGGGCGCCCTCTGCCCCACCTCGAGGTGCGGTTGGCCGAGGACGGTGAAGTGCTGATCAAGGGTTCGGTGTTGCTCGGCTATCTGGGGGAGCCGGCGTATACCGATCAATGGTGGCCGAGTGGCGATCTGGGCGAGTTCGATCCGGAAGGTTTTCTCTATCTCAAGGGCCGCAAAAAACACCAATTCGTCACCAGCTACGGGCGAAACGTCAACCCGGAATGGGTCGAGTCGGAACTGACCCAGCGCCGCCACATCGCTCAAGCGTTCGTCTATGGCGAGGCGATGCCGCACAACCACGCCCTGCTCTGGCCGCATCGTCCGAACTGCACCGATGCCGAGCTGACCGCCGCCGTCGCCGAAGCGAACGCGGCGTTGCCCGATTACGCCCAGGTGCATCAGTGGACGCGCCTGTCGCAGCCCTTCACCGCCGCCAACGGCCTGCTCACCGCCAATGGCCGGCCGCGCCGCGACGCCATCATCGCGCAGTACCACACGCAATTGACCGAATACGCCACTTCCGAGGAATCCGCATAATGAGTTTTTTCGACACCCTGCAAGAAGCCACACAACGCGAACGCCACGAGCTGTTCAACCTGCCGATCATCGTCGATGCGTTGCAAGGCAAGGTCAGCCTCGACAGCTATCGGGCCTTTCTTGCCCAGGCCTACTACCACGTGCGCCACACCGTACCGCTGATGATGGCTTGCGGTGCACGCCTGCCGACGCGCCTGGAATGGCTGCGCAAAGCGGTGTGCGAGTACATTGAGGATGAATACGGCCACGAACAATGGGTGCTCAACGACATTGCCGCCTGTGGCGGTGATCGCGACGCCGTGCGCGATGGTCAGCCGTCATTGTCAATCGAGCTGATGGTCAGTTTTCTCTACGATCTGATCGCCCGGGGCAATCCGGTGGGTATGTTCGGCATGGTAAACGTGCTCGAAGGCACCAGCATTGCCCTGGCCACCCACGCGGCGGGGAGCATTCGCGATCGCCTGGCGCTGCCGGAAACGGCATTCAGCTATCTGAGCTCCCACGGCGCACTCGATATCGAGCACATGCAGACCTATCGGCGGTTGATGAATCAGCTGCAAGACCCTGACGATCAAGCGGCGGTCATTCATGCCTCGAAAGTCGTCTATCGGCTCTACACCGACATGTTCCGTGATCTGCCGCGCGACGCTGAGGCCCAACATGCAGCTGCATGAAGCCCGCGTGGTGCTGACAGGTGCCAGTGGCGGCATCGGCCTGGCCATCGCCAGTGCCTTGTGCGCCGCCGGTGCCAGGGTATTGGCCGTGGCGCGGCATCAGGAGGCGCTGCTGCCGCTGCTTGAGCGGTATCCGCAGAACCTGTGCTGGGTCGCCGCCGACCTGACCTTCCTCAGCGATCGGCGCAAAGTGTTGGCCGCCGCCGACGCCATCGGCGGCATCAACCTGCTGATCAACGCCGCCGGGGTCAATCACTTCGCCATGCTCGAACAGCTCGATGACAGTGACATCAACGCGATGCTGGCGGTGAACATCAGCGCGCCAATCTGCCTGACCAAAATGCTGTTGCCGCAGCTCAAGCAGGCTGACAGCGCGATGGTGGTCAACGTCGGCTCGACCTATGGCTCGATCGGCTACCCCGGTTACGCCAGTTATTGCGCGAGCAAATTTGCCCTGCGCGGATTCTCCGAGGCGTTGCGCCGCGAGCTGGCCGATACGCGGGTCAGCGTGTTGTATGTCGCGCCCCGGGCCACCCGCACCTCGATGAACAGCGCCGCTGCGCAAGCCTTGAACGATGCCCTCAAGGCCAGCGTTGACGATCCGCAGACCGTGGCGTCGGCAGTGATCCATGCGATTGCCGGCGACCGTCGTGATCTGTACCTAGGCTGGCCGGAGCGATTTTTCGTCCGTTTGAACAGCTTACTTCCGCATCTGGTGGATCGCGGCCTGCGCAAGCAATTGCCACTGATCCGCCTTCTCAGTGAAAAACCTGACAACGAGGCTTCAAAGCCATGAAAAAACTTTCCACTTGTCTGCTGTTTGCCGCCCTCAGTCAAAGTGTCTGGGCGCTTGAGCCGGCTGATCAGCAACGTCTCACCGGCATCCAGCAGAACTGGGCGCGCATTCAATACGAAATTGCGGAAAAACAGCGCGCCGCGGCGTTCGAGCAATTGGCCAACGAAGCCAACGCGTTCACCACGCAACGCCCGAATGTGGCCGAAGCCTGGATCTGGAAAGGCATCGTTACCAGCAGTTGGGCCGGTGCCGAGGGCGGGCTCGGTGCCCTGGGCAAAGCCAAGGACGCCAAAGCAGACCTGGAAAAATCCCTGACGCTTGACCCTAAAGCCCTGCAAGGCTCGGCCTATACCAGCCTCGCTGCATTGTACGATCGGGTACCGGGCTGGCCGATCGGCTTCGGCGACAGCGACAAGGCCGAGCAATTGCTCAAACAAGCCCTGCAGCTCAACCCCGATGGCATCGACAGTCTGTACTTCTGGGGCGACCATCTCTACCGTCAGAAGCGCTACGCTGAAGCCAAGGCAGCGCTGATCAAGGCCAGACAAGCCGCACCCCGTGCGGGCCGCGAAAGTGCCGATGCCGGGCGTCGTAAAGAGATCGACGCCTTGCTGGTGGACGTGAACAAGAAACTCGACTGAAAGGAGTGCGCGTGCGTTTATTACTGATCGAGGATGACGTGGCGCTGGGTGAAGGCATCTATCAGGCGCTGGGCCGCGAGGGGTACACGGTCGACTGGCTCAAGGACGGCAGCAGCGCCTTGCATGCCCTGCTCAGCGAAACGTTTGATGTCGCCGTGCTGGACCTCGGCCTGCCACGCATGGATGGCCTCGAAGTGCTGCGCCGTCTGCGTGACAGCGGTTCGAACCTGCCGGTGTTGATTCTCACCGCGCGCGATGCCACCGAAGACCGCATTGCCGGACTCGACGCCGGTGCCGACGATTACCTGATCAAGCCGTTCGACCTCGCCGAACTCAAAGCCCGTCTGCGCGCCTTGTTGCGCCGCAGTGCCGGGCGCGCTCAGGCGCTGATCGAACACGCCGGCATCAGCCTCAACCCCGGCACCCAGCAGGTCAGTTATCAAGGCCAACCGGTCGCGCTCACCCCCAAGGAATATCAGCTGCTGCACGAACTGCTGTCGCCGCCGGGGCGGGTGATGACTCGCGATCAATTGATCCAGTTGCTCTACGGCTGGAATGAAGAAGCGGAAAGCAACACCCTGGAAGTGCACATTCATCACCTGCGCAAGAAGTTCTCCACCGACCTGATCCGCACCATCCGCGGCGTGGGTTATCTGGTGGAGGAGCGTCGATGACCTCGATCCGCCGGCGCACGCTGACCCTGATCATCGGCCTGTTACTGGCCGGTCTGGCGGTACTCAGCCTCTTCAACGTGCATGACAGCAACCACGAAATCGCCGAGGTCTACGACGCGCAATTGGCGCAGAACGCACGCCTGCTGCAGGGCGTGATGCGTATGCCGATGGCGAGTACCGAGCACGCGCAGTTGTATCAGGCGTTCAATCAGGCTCTCGGGGAAGCCAAGCCACGGGTTGATGGACATCCTTACGAAAGCAAAATCGCCTTCCAGGTGTGGAACCCGCAAGGCGAGGTGCTGGTACACACCGCCAGTGCGCCCTCCTTCACTGCGCCGCCGACGAGAACGGGCTTCAGCGATGTGGTCGATCTGAAAGGTCGGCAATGGCGAGCGTTCATGCTGGAAGACAAGCAGAACGGCCTGCGCATCTGGGTCGGCGAGCGCGACGATGTGCGCACCGACCTGGTCGACCGCATCGTACGCCACACGCTGTGGCCGAACATGCTCGGCAGCCTGATCCTCGCCGCGATGATCTGGCTGGCCATTGGCTGGGGGCTCAAGCCCCTGGCAGACATGGCGGCGACTCTGCGCGCCCGTCACAGTGGTTCACTTGAGCCGCTGCAACTGACGCCCCTGCCCAGTGAGCTGGAGCCAATGCAGGCAGCGCTCAATCGCATGCTCGCGCAGATTCAGGAAGTGCTCGGCCGGGAGCGTCGCTTTATCGCCGATGCCGCGCATGAAATGCGCACGCCGCTGGCGGTGCTGCGGGTGCATGCGCAAAATCTGCAGGAGGCCGGTACCGAAGAGGAGCGTCGTGAGTCACTTGAGTTTCTGATCTCCGGAGTCGACCGCACGAGCCGACTGGTCAATCAGCTGCTGACCATGGCGCGTCTTGAACCCAAACCAAATCCGCCGCCACTGCAACGCATTGATCTCAGCGAAACCGTACGCAACAGCCTGGTGCAATTGACACCGTGGTTGCTGAGCAAACACCTTGAGTTGATCTTCGAGGTCAGCGACCAACCGTTTCATGTCCTCGCCGACCCCGCCGCCATCGATATCGCGCTGAATAACCTGATCACCAACGCGGCGAATTTCTCCCCCGAACACGGTGCGATCACCGTGCACCTGAGCAAGTCCGATGGCTTCTGTCATTTGACAGTCGACGATCAAGGGCCGGGAATCGATGAATCGGACAGAGAGCGATTGTTCGAGCGTTTCTACAGCCGTGGCACGGCGCATGGCGCCGGGTTGGGGTTGACCATTGTCAACACCATCGCGATGCGACTGAACGGACGGATTGAACTGACAAACCGCGCAGAGGGAGGTTTGAGGGCGACGTTATCGATTCCGGCAGGGGAATAATCATCCGATTGATTCAGCTGTATGCCGCGGCCCCAAATACCTGCTGCTCAGCGCTCTGCTCTACGCGCCTGGCTCGTTGATTTACCTGGGCACGCTGAAAACGCGTCAGGGTCAGCCGCTCAGCGGTCCGGAAACGGGTGTGTTGATCATCATCTGGGCCGCCGCGATTTACGCTGGCCGGATGTTGTGGGCCGGAACGCTGACTTTGTAAGGTGCACCAGCGTTTGCGCTAGACCGCCAGTACGCTGCAGGGGACCTGGTACAGAATATGTTCGGTGGTACTTCCCAGCAGTTTTTCCAGCCCGTGACGTTGAACCCTGCCCATCACAATCACGTCCACATCGTGCTCTTCGGCAAACTCACTGATCGCCGCCACGGGATGTCCCTCCCTGCTATGCCTGTGTTCGGCCGTCACACCGAATTTCCTCGCCAAAGCGCTGTAATGCGCTTGCAGTTCCTGGCGCCGGGCATTCATCAGTTCCGAAACCGTCCAGTTGTTCACCACTTCATCCAGATAGTTTTGCGAGACGTCATAGGCATATAACAGGTGCAACTCTGCACCGAACTGAGTGGCGAAGGATGTGGCCTGTTCGACGATCCGGTCATTGAGAGCGCCCCCATCATCTTCGCTTGCAGCTACATCCACTGCCGCTACGACCTTGCGCGGCAGACCCGGGCCAGCAGCGCCCAACAAGTAGACCGGCACCGGACAATCACGCAGCAGTTGCCAATCCAATGGGGTAAACAAAGCGCGTTTGAGTAAGGATTCGTGCTGCACTTCCTTGATCAGCAAGTCGGGCTGGTTCACGGTGACGTGATCGAGGATCTCCCGTTTCATGTCTTCGGACCAGCCAACCTCCGTCGTCACCCGCAAACCTTCGGCTCGCAGGCTGGCAGCCTGGCTTGCCAGCCACTCGTGATGGTCCTGCAAATAGGCCGCACGGGCCCTTGCCCGATCCCCTTCCTCCAGCAGCGACAGGAAATCCCACCATTTGATCAACGCTGCGATATGCAGCGACGCGCCGCTGGCTTTAGCCAGGGCGGCGGCCTGGCTTATCGCCGGGGAATGGCGCAGGGCCGGGTTGATGATCAGCAACAAGTGTTGATATTGGCTCATGTTTGTCTCCAGAGAGATGGAAATCTGCGCTCATGTCACTCGCAGCTGACCCGGGCCGAAAGAATCAGACAACAACGTCAATCGAGGTTGCGCCATAGCCCGGCGACGTCCTTGATAAATGTCATATGCAAGGCCCCTGGTGCGCGTCCTCCTCCTGAAAAACCTGAATATCGAGGCTTGTCCACCACCCTTGCGCAAGCGCCTGGAAAACCGACAAAGCGGCGATGAAACCGGCGAGCGACATTGATCTGGATCAATCGCTGCGACGACAAACTGGATCGAAATAGGGTCATGATTCGGCGGCGCCCGCGTTTCGGATCAGGGACAGTCACAAGCTGCTCGAAGGCGTGAAAGTTACAGATGCTGCCACAGGGTGACAGGTCCGCAACCCACCCTCATTCTTGCTTTGCGAGGTTCACGATATGGTCATCAATGATCCAGCCATGACAACCGCCAATGTCCGCGACGCAATAGATGACAGTGGCGCACTGTTTCACGAAGCCGATCGGCTCAGCGAACGGGCCTATGCCGTCCTTGAAGAGCCGTTTTCTACAGACACCATGCACAAGTTCACTGAAGCGAGGAAACGCGCCGATGAGAAATATCGGCACGCCTGGCAACAATGGCAATACGCACACGGCGGGCGCAGTCACTGATGGATTATCCCCAACCGATTACCATCAACTGCTGCGATGACCGGTCAGGCTGTGGCAGGCATTGCCTTGACCATCAACAAACTGCAAGGAGCCCGGTTCATCAGGCATTCGGCCGTGCCGCCGATGAAGCCGTCCAGCGTTTGATGGTGACAGATGCCGAGCACCAGCAGGTCGAACGCGTTCTGCCGGGCGAAGTCTTCGATCACCCGGAACGGGACACCCGAGAGCAAGTGGCTATGCTCTTCATCGAGACCATAGCGCTCGGCCAGCGTATCGAAGGCTTCCTGCTGAGTATCGTTGATCGCATCGCGCAAACTGTGGTCCAGGCTCAAGTTCGGCACACTCATCGCCGCATCACCCACCACTGACCAGTTGCTCACATTCAACAAGTGCAGCGAGGCATCGCATTTCGCTGCCAATGTCGATGCAACGCCAAGTATCCGGTCGTTGAGCCCTTGGGTCAGATCCTCGAGATGCGACAGGTCAATGGCCGCCAGTATCTTCAAGGGTTTCGGATGTGCGGCCTCGGTGACCAGATGCACGCAGGCGGGACAATCTCGTATTAATAGCCAGTCCAACGGCTGGTGAAACGTTTGATTGAGCGCCGAAACATGGTGAGCGTCCTTGATCACCAGATCGACATGAAAGTCATTGATGTACTCAAGTACATGCGCCGGCGTGGCCTTGGCCCAGACCACTTCGGTGCTGACTTGCACGCCGGCGCCACGTTGAAACCGGGCCTGCTGCTCCAGCCACTGGCGATGCATCTGCAAATAGCCTTCACGCGCTTGCGCCATGGCGTCGTGATCGAACAGACCGGCCAACGCCAGGGACTGGACATGATCGAACGCGACGATATGCAGCACCGCGCCACTGGCCCGAGCGAGCGCTTGGGCGCGATCAAACGCCGGGGTGCGGGTCATTTCGGCGGGTGCGATCAACAGAATTCGTTTGAGCCTGAACATCACGTGTATTTCCAGTCAGCGCCATTGGACGATTCTGCAACTCTGCCAACCGCCACGCTTGATATGCATCAAGTCTCCCCATTAACCCTGCAATACAAGAGCGGCGAATAGCCCGACGCCTCTGTGATTCCCCTCCCCGCCGTTCGTCCGTAATCACGCCGACACCCCAAACGAAAGGCACGTGCGCTGCGAAGACTTCTATGCTTATCACACTCACTGGAGGCTGCTTATCCATGCTTGAAGCCCACTCGCCCCCGCCGATTCTCAAAACTGCCTGTTCCAACTGCAGCGTGGTTGAGTTGTGCCTGCCGCTCGGCCTGACTGGCCCGGAGGTTGATCGACTCGACACACTGATCGTGCAGCGATACAAGGTGAAGAAAGGCGCTGCTCTCTACAGGACGGGGGACCCGCTACGCTCGCTGTACGCCGTGCGAATAGGCTCGTTCAAGACCAGCGTGGTCTCCGTCGATGGCCGCGAGCAAGTGACCGGTTTTCATATTCCCGGCGAAATGCTCGGGCTGGACGCCATCAGCATCGATCAACACGCGTGTACTGCGTGTGCACTGGAAGACAGCGAAGTCTGTCCGATTCACTTCGCACAGCTGGAAAAACTCGCGCAAAGCCTGCCATCGCTGCAGCACAACCTCAACAAGTTGCTGAGCCGGGAAATCGTGCGCGATCACAGCATGTTGATGCTCATGGGCAACATGAACTCCGATGAGCGCTTGGCGGCTTTCCTGCTCAACCTCTCGCAACGCCTCAGCTCCCGTGGCTATTCCTCGAAAGAGTTCGTGCTGAAAATGCGCCGCGAAGAAATCGGCTCCTACCTTGGGCTGCGTCTGGAAACCATTTGCCGCGGCATTGCCCACTTGCGCGATCAGGGTTTGGTGGAAATCACCGCACGCGACGTAAAAATCCGCAACATGGACGGCCTCAAGCAGATGGTGTCCGGATGCAACCGCCAGAGCCATTGAGCCCGTCCATGCCCGCCTGAGAAGGCCCGTAATGCCATGGCTGTGGCAGCCATCAGAACAGGCAAGCGGTCATGTATCAGAACCTCGCCCTGCTTGCCGCTTTCCTTCTGACCTACAGCATATTTGCCGGGCGCTTCGAGTCACGTCTGCTCAATGGACCACTGATGTTCATGCTGGCGGGTCTGATTCTCGGCCCGGCGTTTCTGGGCATTCTGCAACCCCGGATCGATAGTCATGGGCTCAGGATTCTTGCAGAACTGACATTGGCGATCGTCCTGTTCAGTGATGCAGCCAATGCCGATCTCAAGGTGCTCAAGGCGCACGAAGGATTACCGCTGCGCTTGCTGTTGATCGGTCTGCCGCTGACCATGCTGAGCGGCTGGCTGCTGGGCATCTGGCTGTTCCCGCAGGCGCCCTTGATCGAGTTGGCATTGCTGGCAATCCTTCTGGCCCCCACAGACGCAGCGCTGGGCAAGGCTGTCGTGAGCAATCCCAAGGTTGCAGCGCCCGTGCGTGAGGGATTGAACGTGGAAAGCGGGCTCAACGACGGCATTTGTGTTCCGGTGTTGTTGATGTTCCTGGCCTTGTTGATCGAAGAGCACACGCAGTCCCCCCTCTCGCTGGCGATAGAGCTTTTTTTCGAGGAGTTTGGTATCGGCGCGCTCATCGGCGGCACCCTGACTTTCATGGCCTGGCTGATGCAGCGCTACTCTGGAAAACATCACTGGCAGACACCGATGTGGTCGCAGCTGACGCTGCCCGGATTGGCGGTGCTTTGCTTTGCCACCGCCCAAACACTGGGTGGTAGCGGGTTTATCGCCGCGTTCGTCGGCGGGCTGCTCGCCAGCTATCTGTTTGCTGAACAAAAACATGACCTGCTCAAGGCCAGTGAAGAGTTCGCCAGCCTGCTGTCGATCATCACCTGGGTCGTGTTCGGCGCGCTGGTGATCCCTTCGGTCTGGAGCAGTTTCACGGTCGATGTCTGGCTGTATGCGTTGCTCAGTCTGACCGTGATTTGCATCGTGCCGGTACTTGTCAGCCTGGCGGGGACCGGCTTCGATTTCGAAACCCGCCTGTTCATCGGCTGGTTCGGCCCGCGAGGTTTGGCCAGCATCGTCTTCGCCATAATGATTTTGGACTACCCTCTGCAAACCGGTCGGACGTTGGTAGCCGTGGCGGCCTGTACCGTTTTACTCAGCGTGCTGCTCCATGGCTTGAGTGCCAATCCATGGGTGTCACGGCTGGCAAATCGGATTAATTGATAATTGTCAGAAATGCCACCGTCTGCCGCGACTAGGGTTGTGACGGGACGTGATCAAGCGTCTGCCCGAACAACCCTCACAGCGCAAGGAATGGGCAGTCGCATGAGCCTTTTCCGGCAGTTGCTCAGATAGCCCGTCGCCGTTTTCGTCGGCAGCCTGAGCCTGTCTCCCAGTGCGTTCGATGGCTGAGCGGTGACGCGTTGCGCAAATCGAGGGAACTCCGATGGCCGACTCAAGCAAGAAAATGAGCCTCATGGGGCTCACCACACTGGTGACGGTGAACATGATGGGCTCAGGCATCATCATGTTGCCGACGAGTATGGCCCAACTCGGGGCTGTTTCATTGCTGTCATGGATCGTCACCGCTGTCGGCTCGATGGCCATCGCGTACTGCTTTTCCCAGTGCGGCATCTTCTGCCTGCGCTCTGGCGGGTTATCCGCCTACACCGAAGAGGCGCATGCAAAGTCAGGCTTTTTTCTGTGCTCTTACCTGTACTTCCTGTCGCTGGCCATCGCCAACGTGGCGGTGGCCATTTCGGCAGTGGGCTACATGACATCGTTCATGCCTTGGCTGGGAAGCGGCGCCATTCCTTTATTCGTTGGAACGGTCGGCCTGCTCTGGCTGACCACCGTGGCGAATTTCGGCGGCCCAGGCATCACCGGCAGGATTGGTGCGGTTACGGTGTGGGGGGTGATCATTCCTGTAGCGGGCTTGAGCATCATCGGTTGGTTCTGGTTCAAACCCGATCTGATCATCGCCGCCTGGAACCCGAACCAACTGCCGATATCCGAGGCCATCAGCAAAGCGATTCCCCTCACGCTCTGGGCGTTTCTCGGCATGGAGTCGGCAGCCCAGGCCTCAGATGCGGTGGAAAACCCCAAGCGCACCGTACCGCTGGCCTGTCTGTTCGGGACATTGGGCGCAGCGGTGGTCTATGTGCTATCGACGACGGTCATTCAGGGCATTATTCCCAACGCCGAACTGGCCAACTCATCTGCTCCTTTCGCGCTCGTTTATGCACACATGTTCAATCCCCTGGTCGGCAACATCATCATGGCGCTCGCGGTAATGGCCTGTGTCGGCTCGCTGCTGGGCTGGCAGTTCACGTTGGCGCAAACGGCCAAGGTGACCGCTGATCAGGGCATGTTTCCAAAACTGTTCTGCAAGGTCAGCGCACGCAACGCCCCCATCGTCGGGATGCTGGTCTGCGGCGTCCTGCAGACCTTGATGGCGCTGTCGACCATTTCGCCGAACGCGAGCGCGCAGTTTGGAAAACTCGTCAGCCTCGCGGCGGTGACCAACCTGATCCCCTACGTGACGGCAGCCACCGGGCTGCTGGTCATGATGTACAAAGCCAGAGTCAGCGCAGCCGTATACACGCGCAATACCCTGCTGTTAGTGGTTGCCGTGGCCTATTCCTTGTATGCGCTGTATGCCTGCGGCAAGGACGCGGTATTCGGCGGCATCCTGGTCCTGGTGTTCGGCTACCTGCTTTATGGTTTCCTTGCCAAACGTTTTGTCGCTGCCCCTGCGCCTGTCGGCCCCCGGCCTGATAACCCTTGATCGAAGTCTTCGGTACAGCACAGAAATCTGAATTCGAGGAACCGCGCGCATGAACGTGAAACTGATCAGAGCCCACCATCTACTGCTCGTCTGCCTGATTGCGCTTCTACCGGTAATTGCCTATGGCAACACGCTGGAGCGCATCCGTGCCAGTCAAGCGATCACCCTTGGCTACGTGCCTGACTTCATGCCTTTCAGTGATCAGGCCGCCGATAAAGCCAGCGGCTACGCCATCGATCTCTGTCTGAAAATAGCCGAGAGGGTCAGAATCGATCTGAATCTGCCGGCGTTGAAAATTCAGTACCAAGCGGTCTCGCTCAACGACGAGATGAACGCCGTCAGTTCCGGCAGGATCGACATTCTTTGTACGCCGACCCCACCCACGCTGGCGCGGCGCAGGGTCGTCAGCTATTCGGTGCCGATTTACACCGCTGGCCTCTCGGCTGTGGTGCGCCAGGATGCGTCCGAAACCTTGCTCAATGTGCTGAATGGCAAAGTGGCCCATACCGGCCCAACGTGGCGAGCCACGGTGAACCGTGGTCTGGCCAACCAGACGTATGCCGCCATCGCCGGCGGGGTCACCGAAACGTGGATACAACAGCAGATGCGATTGCTGGGTGTGGTAGCCACGCTGGTCACGGTAGAGAACGCAGAAGCCGGTCTGAGTCTGGTGGCCAATGGCAAAGCCGATGCCTTCTTTGCTGAACGCATGCTGCTCAAGCATCTGCTGACCAGAAATTATCCATCGGGCAACCTGGTGCTACTGGAGCGGATTTTCGAGTACGCACCGACCGCGATGGCAGTGGATCGAGAGGATGAGGATTTCCGTCTGCTGGTCGACACGGCGCTGAGTGAAATGTACCGATCCGGCGAAATTGAACAGGCATTCGACAAACATCTGGGCGGCGCCGGCGATGCGGCCAGGAAGCTGTTCAAGATCTATGCAATACCGTAGCGGGCCAGCGAACAGGCTGGCTCGCTACTGTGCGATCATGCTCACCGCACAGGCTCTTTCCTCACCGCCAGAATGCTCCCCGGCACCGAATACAAGGCGCGCTCGGTGGTGCTGCCGATCACGCGTTCGATGCCCACGCGATGAACCGTGCCCATCACCACCACATCGGCCAGGTACTGCTCGACGAACTCATTGATGACCTGCACTGGATGGCCCATGACGAAGTGTCGACGCTCAGGGGGCACAGCGTGGCGATCGGCAAGGGCGACAAAAGCCTGATGCAGTGTCTGACGCAGCTCGTTCGCCAGATCTTCGTTCCAGCCACCATTGACCATTGGCGCTTCGCCGTTGAAGGCAGCGGACAAATCGTAGGCGCATAGCAGGTGCAACGGCACGTCGCATTGCAACGCCAAAGCGTTCGCCGATCGTATGATGACGTCGTTCAAGCCATTGATTTGGGTATCAGGATCAAACGGGTCAACGGCCGCGACGACACGATGCGGCAACGCATAGCGAATCTGATTGACCAGATGCACGGGGACCGGACACTCACGCAGCAGGTGACAATCGAGCGGCGTGATGAACACGCGCTTGAGCGCCGGTTCCAGTCGCACATCCTTGATCAACAGGTCGGGCTTGAGCACATGGACGGTCTTCAGGATGTCCAGCAGCGGATGGCTGGAGAAGACCACATCAACCGTGCCGTCCAGCCCCTGGTTGCTGAGCTGCTCGAGCTCATCGGCCACCCAGCGACGGTAGCGCCGCTGATAGCGCTGAGCATCCACGTCATCGATTTTTTCCTCCCACAGATGGGTGACGGGCACCGGCGAGACAAAGGCCCGCACATCCAGCGCCGCCCCGCTCGCCTTGGCCAGCGCGATGGCACGCAGCATCGCCGCTGATTGATGCAGCGTCTGGTCAGCGACCAGCAACAGACGTTCATATTGGCCCATCACACACCTCCCCTCGGCACCGGCGCGGTGGGCCGGCAGGCTTCAAGACTGCGCCCGCTCGCCCTGGCCGGGCGTTGATTTACATCAAACCCGGGTCAATCAACGAGGCGCATGGCAGCTGTCTGATGTAGATCAGATGTCGCCATGGGCAACCGCGTAGAAGGGAGGCAAGCGGACGGTTTTCCAACCGCCCGCCAGCCTCTCGAACCGGATGGAGAATGACCATGCTCACCGTCAAAGACCACAACGATCAGGCCGTGGCCGCTTATGCAGCGGTTTCCGGTCAATACTGGATTGAGGCGATCAAGGACGGTCGCCATGTATTGATCCGGCCGCTCACGGAGAAGGATCGCCTGCGCGAATACGACTTCATCAAGCGCCTGTCCCCCGAATCCAGGCACATGCGTTTTCTCGCCCAGATCGGCGAACCCGGCACCGCTCTGCTCGACCAGTTGATGGACACCGATAACAAACAGCGCACCGCCTTCATTGCACTGGTTCACGAGAACGGCAAGTTGATCGAAATCGGCATCAGCCGCTACGCCGGCACAGGCGCCCATCAATGCGAGTGCGCGGTGACGGTCGCCGATGAATGGCAGCACCTGGGCTTGGGCACGTTGCTGATGGAACACTTGATCAAGGCAGCCCGCCACAACGGATTCCGCCAGATGTACTCGGTCGATGCCGCCAGTAACTCGGCGATGCGCGATCTGGCCAAAAGCCTGGGCTTCGAGACCCACAATGATCCTGACGACGCACGCCAGGTCATTCATCGTCTTGACCTGTAAATGAATCGCCCCGAGGTGAGTCGGCCAACGATTCACCTCGGGGCGATCGAGTTTCAGGATTGCAGTGTGGGTTGCGGCTTGATCGCCAGCACACTGCAAGGTGCCCGATGCAGCAGCTGTTCGGCGGTGGTGCCTAACAACTTGCTCAAGCCGTGGTGCTGCACTGTGCCCATGACAATGACGTCGATCTGCTTGTTGATGGCGAACTCGCAGATACTGCGCACCGGTGCGCCCTCGATGAAGTGCCGGCGTGAGACCGGCACGCCGTGGCGCTCGGCCAGGGCCGTAAATGCCTCATGCTGCGCAGTGCCCAGCGTTTCATGGATCCCGGTGGCCAATGGCAGTGCGCCGAACCCCATGTCCGTGGCGTAAACCGCCGTCCAGTCGTAAACATGCACCACATCAAGACTGGCATCGCACTGCGCGGCCAGTTGGGCGGCGGCATCGATGATCTGATCGTTGAACAGGCAGTCCTGCTCTTCGCTGCGCAAGACATCGACGATGGCCAGCACACGGCGTGGGCGCGGATGAGTGTCGTCGGTCACCAGATGCACCGGCACCGGGCAATCGCGTAACAGTTGCCAGTCCAGAGGGGTGTAGAAAATACGCTCCAGCACGGATTCGTGCTGCACATCCTTGATGATCAATAGCAACGGCATCTCGTTGATGAACTGCAGGATCTCGGCGAAGGGATCCTGGACCCACATCACCTCGCTGGTGACCATGATCTGATGCCTCGCCAGCAATGAAGCCTGCTCTGCGAGCCACTGCCGGTGAGTGCGCAGATAACCATCGCGGGCGAGGCGGATCTGCTCGGGGGCAAACAGCCCTGCCACGGCCAGCGCCTGCAAGTAGTCGAAGGCCACGATGTGCAGCGGCAACTGCATGGCCTGGGCCAGTGCAGCCGCGCGCTCGAACGCCGGCGTGCGCTCCATGGCTGAAGGAGCGATCAACAGTAAACGCGGAGTCTGTGACATGGGATACCTCGGCATGCGGCCAGCCAGAAGAAACAGACTTCAGGGTGAATGCTGTAGCCACTGGCAGCTTGATCTTTGTCAGCAAGAGCACCGATTGCGCTCAAAACAGCACAGTGCCCGCCCACATGGCCAAGGTCAGCAATATCTGGCCCGGGATCACGCAGGCAGCGAAACGCCTGCCGCCGCTGACCCACGCCACCACGCATTTGCTCACCGAGTTACTGCTCACGGCAATCAGCGCTGGCACGACTATCGAGTCATAAGGCACCTGGCCCGCCTTGGCCAGGCTGGCGATGGACGCTGTGGCAGAGTGCGCATCGGCAAAGCCCGAAAGCATTGCGGTCAGCCACAAGCCTGCCTGACCAAAGTGGCTGAGCATGGCCGAGGAGACGAATGTGATGCCGGTAAGCGTCAGTGTCACGATGACCGCGAGTTTCAGATTGAACGCCCCTGCCGTGTCGACCGGTTTGCTGCGGCTCCCTCGCGTGGGGTCGGGGAACATCAGGCAGGCGCCGTACAACAACGTAGCGATCAGGCCGAAAAGCAGAGGCGTCCATATACTTTTCAGCAGATTCGGATCAACCATCATGAGGATCAGTCCGACCTGTATCACCGTTGCCAGATTGGAGAAAATCGCGGCCGCGCTGAGGATGCGGATATTGCCCGGCTCATGAGCAAGGCGTTGGCCCATGGTCGCGATCGTCACGGTACTGGAGGCGAAGCCGGATGCAATCGCGCTGATGACGTAGCCATAGCGCGAGCCCAAAGCGCGCACGGCAATGTGGCCGAACGCGCCGACCAGCATCAGCAACACCGTCACGGTACAAATGGTGCGCAGATTGATCGCGGCGTACGGGCCGATATATCGGTCCGGTGCCAATGGCAGTATTACCAGCGCGGCGATCAGCAAGATCAGGCCATCGCGCATTTCAGTTTCGGACAACTGGCTGTTGGCAAAGTGATGCAGCGTCTGGCGATACGCCAACAAACCCGCGATCACCACGCCAAGGGCAATGGCCAGCGCCGGCGCGGTTGCGCACAACGCGCCCAGGATCAGCACCGCGATCAATGCCACCTCGCTGGTCAACCCAGGGTCGTCGCTTTGACTACGCCAGTACGCAACGCTGGTCAGCAACGTGACACAGCCGGCGACAATCCCCAGCAGCAGGCCACCGCCGACCTGTAGCGCGACATATCCCAACAGCGCGGTAATGGCGAACGTGCGCAAGCCGGCGCAGTGTCGCGCATCGCCAGTACCCTTTTGCCGTTCACGCTCAAGACCGATGAGCATGCCGATCCCCAACGCCGCAGCGGCGCCGGACAGATCAAAAACCTCATTCATGATGGGTAGCGTCCCGCAGGGTTTGTGCACCCTGCTCTGCACTTGGCTTATGGCGAGCATTCAACACTTGCGCTGATGCGGCGAGCCGTTGCCGGCCTCGCTGGCAACGGCTGGGCAAACGCATTCGGCCACTCGTGAGGGGCGTTGATACGGGCCTCAAGCACCTCGACAAATTCCTGCGCAGCCTTGAGGCTCCTGAAGCCCACATCCCAGTCATCCATGTGCACGACCCAGCCATGGGGAGCGTGTTTTTCAGCGATCTTGATGTTCATGCAAACCCCGGTTTCAGCGGCACGCCAAGGTGCTTTCAAGGAGTGATTGCGACTTTCATGACTCCGTCGCGTTGATGAGCGAACAACTCATACGCCTGCTCGATGTCGTCCAGTCTGAAACGGTGAGTCACCAGCGCTGACAGATCGACGGCGCCGCTCTGCACCACGGCCATCAGTCGACGCATGCGTTCCTTGCCGCCCGGGCACAGGGTGGAAACGATGCTGTAATCGCCCAGTCCGGCGGCGAACGCGCCGAGCGGGATGTGCAGATCGCTGGAATACACCCCGAGGCTGGACAAACGCCCGCCCGGGCGCAGCACCCGCAATGCCGACTCGAACGTGCCTTGGGTGCCCAGCGCTTCGATGGACACATCCACGCCACGGCCATCGGTCAACGCCATGATCTGCTCCACCACATTGCCGTCCTTGAAATTGACGGTATGGGTCGCGCCCAGTTGGCGCGCCATGGCCATGCGTTCGGGCACCGCGTCGACACCGATAATCGTGGTGGCGCCCTTCAGGCGAGCTCCGGCCACGGCGCAGAGGCCGATGGGACCCAATGCAAATACTGCGACAGCGTCGCCGATGGCGATCTCGCCCCGCTCCGCCCCCGAGAACCCGGTGGACATGATGTCCGGGCACATCAGCACCTGTTCATCGCTCAACTCATCGGGGATCGGGCACAGGTTGGCCTGTGCATCCGGCACCAACACATACTCGGCCTGGCAACCGTCGATCGTGTTGCCAAACTTCCAGCCGCCAATGGCCTTGAAGCCGTGCCGGGTGTCGGGGCCGTCCTGCGAGCCGCAGCCACACAGGCACGCATAACTGTGCCCGCTAGGGGTGATGGCCCCGGCGATCACCCGTTGCCCTTCGACAAAACCGCGTACTTGCGAGCCCAATCGCTCAATGATGCCGACCGGTTCGTGGCCGATGGTCAGTCCTCTTGCCACAGGGTATTCGCCGCGCAGGATATGCACGTCGGTGCCGCAAATGGTGGTGGTGGTCACGCGGATCAACGCATCCAGCGGCCCGACCTCGGGAATCGGCTTGTCATCGAGCACGATGCGGTTTTTTTCAACGAATATTGCGGCTTTCATGGTGGCCATGATGACTTTCCCTCCGCCGACAGGTGAGTGCAGAGCAGAGCTTGAGCCGCGGCGACAGGGTCGTAGTTGATAATGGTCAACTATCCGAGGATCAGTGGTCTTGCTCGACCGTACATCCGCTCACGACCACGCGCTGATGTCTGGTTGATAAATATCAACCCCGCCCTGCTGGCTCGCTCCACGATAGGCGCATGCCCACTACTCACTTTTTCCAGGCATGCAGCGCAATGCCTGGGTGACTACCCTCGGGAGTTCTGTCATGTCTGAGCAATCGCGTTTCATGCTGGTCGTGTCGCCGCTGATGAAAAACAGTCCGGCGTTCGACCGCGCCGCCTCCCTGGCCAAAGCGTCGGATGCCGCACTGCATATTGTCGCGTTTGATTACCTAGAGGGCCTGGCGACCGCAGGAATGGTCAACGAGCAAGCCCTGGAGCAGATGCGCCTGGGCTATGTCGAACGCCATCATCAATGGCTCGAAGACCAGGCCCGGCCGCTGCGCAAGATCGGAGTGACCGTCACCACCGAGGTCGTCTGGGTGGACAATCCTTTGAAGGAGATCCTGATCCATTTGAAGGAACAGCCGATGGCCGCCCTTATCAAGGCTCTGGAGCACGAATCACTTCTGTCGCGACTGATGTTCACCCCGCTGGACATCCATCTGTTGCGCGAATGCCCGGTGCCGCTGCATTTTGTCAGCCACGCTCAAAACGCTCTGCCACGCCGAATCGTCGCGGCGGTCGACCCTTTCCATCGTGAGGGCCAATACCAGGGCCTCAACGACCGCATCCTGCGCGAAGCAGCAAGACTGGCCAGTGTCTGCAATGGCAGCCTGGACGTGATTTATGCCCATGACCTGTCATCGATCAGCGCTGCCGAATTCGGCTTCAATAACGCGTCCGCGATCTTTTCTTCCAGCGCAGCCAAGAAACTGTTCGACGCCCAAGGCGAAGCTTTCCAGGCGCTGGCTGCACGCAACAACATTCCGGCAGAAAACCAGCACATGATTGTGGGCGATCCCGCCAAGGTGCTTTCCAGCTATGCCGATGCTTACGACATCGATGTGATCGTAATGGGCCGTGTCACCCACCGAGGAATCGGCCGACTGGTTGGCAGTACGGTCGAGCATCTGTTGTACAAAATGCCTTGTAGTGTGTGGGTGGTGGCGCCGGAAACGCTTAGTCGCTGATGGATGCAGTCGACGCTGAAGAAAGGAGTGGATCTCCAGGCACCAGACGGCGACGGAATGGCCAGTCAGGAGCGTGGAAAACATTTCCACGGCACAAAAAATAAGGGCTTGCATGACATATGTCATGCAAGCCCTTGATATTTATGGTGCCCGAAGCCGGAATCGAACCGGCACGCCCTTACGAGCGGGGGATTTTAAGCCCCGCGCCAGAATCAAGCGCCTTGATAGGCGCGATTTTGGTGACTCCGTCTAATGGAGGCGTAATTCCCTTCGTTCTCACAATGGTTACTTTGCTCTGCACGATCACCGTCTGGCTGGGATCATATCAAGGCGGATACTTATTCCCAGAGTGGAAAATCAGAAATATCTTGGCATATGTCGGCGCGCGATCTTTCGCAATATATCTTGTTCACAACCCGTCATTTTGGCTGACCAGAGAAATCTGGTCGCGAATTGAAGGGGTAGGATTCGAGTTCAACTCTCATTACAACATTAGATTTTGCGTAACCGCTATTATCCTAATCGCAGTCTTCGCTGAGCTGAACTACCGACTTATCGAAACGCCACTCCGGAAGCGAGACATTGAGAAGTCCAAAAGATATCCAGCTTCCAAAGCCGGCACTCGGGAGCCTGTACTTGCTTAGTCCGTGAACGGTGTCCCTTAAGGGGCGTCGGCGAGTACGCCGGCGCTCCGCAGGACCAGCATAAACTTCATCTGATTAATGAGCAGCGTTTATTAACGCACCCAAATTCACTCATTTCGTGTATCGGCATTCGATCCGTTCAGAGCTCATTCGACTCACTCAGCAGCGGCGCAGCAATGATTTCCGGGATGGGCGGTTCGATCGGCCATATCGGCGCCTGATACTAGGTCGGCTGACAGTGACCTTGCCCAGTGCAAACTTATAGCTCTTCCACGCTTTCAGGTTCAACGTCAGTGCGGCCTGCTCGGCCTCGTCTTCTGCCGCGGCTTCACCGATATCAATGCCGAAATTGATCGTATCGATGCGGTCTTGAATTCGCGAGATCTGGGCAATCGCCTGTGCATTTCGTGAGGCGAGCAGTCCCTTCGCGGCTGCCAATTCAGCGGCCTGAATGGCGGCGTCCTTCATGGCCTTGGTAATCAGTTGAGTCCAGTCGATGTTCATGCTTGTTCTCCAGGCTCTGGCAGAGGCATGGGTAGGGGAATCGGGCCGTCACGCACATCCTCAAGCGGCGACGGGAATGCCTGCTCTGGGCTGTAATTGATCGGGAGCGGAAGGATCAGAGTAAGCTCAAGCTCCCCGTCGACGCGGCTGACAGCGCCTGCAAACCATGACGATTTGATCGCGGCACTAGGCAACGTGTCGCCTTCGCCCACGTTTTAAAATTGAAGACTTCACCATTCACGGTAGAACATCACCAACACGCACGACCTCAAGACTGGCATCCATTCTGCTGGGTGATAGCTTTATGCGCATCAGAACCACCTCCCGATGTGCGTTCTGTTCCATAGCGTCCTCGTTAAACTGGTAATTACAACGCACAGTTACAGGTTTTAAATCGAAACTACAATTTATAATTGCAGTTCTAGCTACAAGTTCGAGTTGTATTCTCGCTGCCATGACTATTACCTCCTCCCGAATCGCTGCGGCCCGCGAGGCTGCTGGGCTAAATCAGTCCGAGCTGGCGCGAAAGCTCGATGTGAGCCCGCAATCCGTCCAAGCCTGGGAATCCGGGCGAACTGTCCCGAGAAACCCGAAGATCAAAATGCTGAGCGACGTGCTTGGAGTTTCAGTCGCCTATCTGATGGGCGAGGCTGGCCCGCTCGAAAGTCAGAGCCGCACTGCCGACACTTCATTGGGCTCAATCGAAACGTGGGGTGACGAGACGCCACTTGGCGACGACGAGGTCTACGTCCCCTTCCTCAAGGAAGTCGAACTGGCGGCGGGCACTGGGCGATTCGCGATAGAAGAAAGCGACAGTGCAAGGCTTCGCTTCTTCAAGAAGGATTTACGCAACAACGGCGTTCAATTCAGCAATGCCAAGTGCGTGACGGTGAGCGGCAACAGCATGATGCCGGTGCTTCGGGATGGCGCCACCGTGGGCGTCAACATGGGCAAAAACTCGCTCGGCGATATCGTCGATGGCGAGATGTATGCGGTGAACCATAAGGGTCAGCTTCGTGTGAAGCAGGTTTACCGGACTCCGACGGGCATCAAGCTTCGCAGCTTCAACCACGACGAACATCCGGACGAGAACTACACCTTCGAGCAGATCCAGGAGCAGCAGATAGCGATTCTTGGACATGTTTTTTGGTGGGCGATGTACTCCCGCGCGAATTGAATTCAGAGGCTTCAACATGGAAGAAGCGGTAAAAGCCTGCCCCTATTGCGCAGAAACGATCAAAGCCGAGGCCATCAAGTGTAAGCACTGCGGTGCTGATGTTCCTTCGCAGGCAGTGGAGGGTGGTGTTTGCCACTCGCGGCCCGACGAGAAACCTCTTCTGAAAATTTTAGGCACTCACTGGACAGTGATTCTGTGTGCCTTCCTGGTTTGCGTGACCCTTTGTGCATTCGTCTACCGCGAGACCTCCGCTAGCTCAGCGGTTCCTGTTCAGCAAAAATCTGTCGCCTATAAGCTGAAGGCGAAAGATCTAATTCATCTCGACATAGAGGCTTTCGGCTGCATCACTCCTGACGATTTTGATCGAGCTTATTCCAGCTACACACATGGCGATTATGCGTTGAGCGCTGTTATGGTCACGCGCGGATTATGCTTTGAGCAGATGGATATCAGTCAAAATACCTCGTGGACGGTTGTACAAATGCGCGATGACCGAATGGAGATCGAACTGAAGAGCGGGGCCGAGTATTCGAAAGCGCCCGGCCTAAGCCGATCTACTTACTGGACACATACCCGATGGGCCTCTCGCGCAAAATAATCTAGTGCCCTACAAAGCCCGCCAAGCGCGGGCTTTTTTACGCCTGCAGGAAATCCTCCCATGCATAACTGCAAAAATAATTACAACTCACGCCTGCACATTACAATTTTTGTTGTAGCCTGCCTCAACGCCAAAGCAATCCGGCGCCAGGGTCGACAGACCCGCCGCTCTTTAAAAACCCGCGCCATGAACCACTACCCGGCCAGTCCGGTTAGGTCACTCCCGGCTCCATCGGTGGGAGGTCAGTAAACCGATGAACAAAACGGCACTTGCCTCTACCGGCGACCGGCGATCCGACAGGCCCGAAAGCCTACCCACGCGCAGCCCACTGCGACGGCGGACGAGGTGTTGACCGAACTGAGTGAATGACCTGGTAAGCGGGTGCGGAGAAACACGGGATTTTTCAGCGATGCACCTGGTGACGGGGGCATTGGGAAAACAACCGAGGGCAAGACAATGAACAAAATCATCCACATCACCCTGCGCGGAGAGCGGCAGGTCTTCGCCGATGCCGACTTGAACGCCTTCATCCGATAGGCGAACAGGCTCAACGCTGAACGTGGACTCACCAGCGGCGTGCGCGTAGTTGAGTGCGAAGACGGCCATCTGCGCAGCCACCCGGATATCAAAGTGGTTGCCGTTACGGTGTGCGAAGAAGACCCTTTCCCGACGCGTTTGCTGCAGGCCGGGGCGGCCGGTTACCTGACCAAGGGCGCGGGTCTGCCGGAAATGGTTCAGGCCATTCGTCTGGTCTTCGCCGGGCAGCGTTACATCAGTCCGCAGATCGCTCAGCAGTTGGCGATCAAATCATTCCAGCCAACCAATGATTCGCCGTTCGATGCCTTGTCGGAGCGGGAAATCCAGATTGCGTTGATGATTGTCGGCTGCCAGAAGGTCCAGATCATTTCCGACAAGTTGTGCCTGTCACCGAAAACCGTGAATACCTACCGCTACCGCATTTTCGAAAAGCTTTCGATCAGCAGCGACGTCGAGTTGACACTGCTCGCGGTGCGTCACGGCATGGTGGATGCCAGCGCCTGACCATGACCGAGACATTTGATTCCAGTGCTTTCCTGTCAACCGTCAGCGGTCGGCCCGGCGTCTATCGCATGTTCGACAGCGAAGCGCGCCTGCTCTATGTCGGCAAAGCGAAAAATCTGAAGAAACGTCTGGCGAGCTACTTTCGCAAGACCGGGCTGGCGCCGAAGACGGCTGCACTGGTCGGCCGTATCGCTCAGGTCGAGACGACCATCACCGCCAACGAAACCGAAGCGCTGCTGCTGGAACAGACGCTGATCAAGGAGTGGCGTCCGCCGTACAACATCCTGCTGCGCGACGATAAATCCTATCCGTATGTGTTTCTCTCCGACGGGCAATTTCCGCGTTTGAGCATTCATCGCGGGGCAAAAAAGGCCAAGGGCAAGTATTTCGGCCCATATCCGAGTGCCGGTGCCATACGCGAAAGCCTGAGCATCCTGCAAAAAACCTTTTTCGTTCGCCAGTGCGAAGACAGCTATTACAGGAACCGTACCCGTCCGTGCCTGCAATACCAGATCAAACGCTGCAAGGCGCCGTGCGTGGGGTTGGTCGAGCCTGACGTCTACGCCGAAGACGTGCGCCACTCGGTGATGTTCCTCGAAGGTCGCAGCCATGCGCTGACCAACGAGCTGTCCACCGCGATGGAAGAGGCAGCGATCAATCTCGAATTCGAACGCGCGGCCGAATTGCGCGACCAGATCGCTTTGCTGCGCCGGGTACAGGACCAGCAGAGCATGGAAGGCGGAACCGGCGATATCGACGTTATTGCCGCATTCGTCAACCCCGGCGGCGCCTGTGTCCACCTGATCAGCGTGCGCGGCGGGCGAGTGCTGGGTAGCAAGAATTTCTTCCCGCAGGTCGGCATCGAGGAAGATGTTTCCGAAGTCATGGCGGCGTTTCTCGGCCAGTACTACATCAGCAGCCCCGAGCGGGATTTGCCGAGCGAACTGATCGTCAACGTGGTTCATGAAGATTTTCCAGCGCTGATCGAAGGGATTCATACCTTGCGCGGCCGCGAATTGGCCATCAGTCACCGGGTGCGCGGTACCCGTGCGCGCTGGCAGCAACTGGCAGTGACCAACGCTGAGCAAGCCTTGGGCGCGCGTCTGGCCAACCGTCAGCACACCGCCGCGCGATTCGACGCGCTGGCCGAAGTGCTGAATCTGGATGAGCCGCCGCAACGTTTGGAATGCTACGACATCAGTCATTCCAGCGGCGAAGCGACGGTTGCCTCCTGCGTGGTGTTCGGGCCGGAAGGTGCGATCAAGTCGGATTACCGCCGCTACAACATCGAAGGCGTCACCGCCGGCGACGATTACGCGGCCATGCACCAGGCGTTGACCCGCCGGTTCAGCAAACTCAAGGACGGCGAGGGCAAGTTGCCGGACATCCTGCTGGTCGACGGTGGCAAGGGCCAATTGTCGATGGCCCGTGATGTGCTGAACGAACTGGCGGTGCCGGATCTGATTCTTTTGGGCGTGGCCAAGGGCGCCACGCGCAAGGCCGGTTTCGAAACGTTGTATCTGAATGATGCAGCGCACGAGTTCACCTTGCGCGGCGATTCGCCCGCGTTGCACCTGATTCAGCAGATCCGCGATGAGGCGCACCGCTTCGCAATCACGGGCCATCGCGCCCGTCGCGGCAAGACCCGCCGAACCTCAACGCTGGAAGGCGTGGCAGGTGTAGGGCCGACCCGCCGCCGTGACCTGTTGAAACATTTTGGTGGATTGCAGGAGCTGTCTCGTGCAAGCATCGAAGAGATCGCCAAAGCCCCGGGGATCAGTAAAAAGCTCGCTGAGTCGATTTATGCGAACCTGCATAGTGAGTAGAATGCCCCTTCACCTCGTAGCCAGTTGTGCCGATGAATATCCCTAATCTGATTACCGTTCTACGCGTCCTGCTCATCCCGATCTTTATTTTGCTGTTCTATCTGCCCTACGAATGGAGTTACATGGCCTCCGCTTCGGTGTTCGCCTTCGCGGCCGCAACGGACTGGCTCGATGGTTATCTGGCGCGCCGACTGGAGCAAAGCACACCGTTCGGGGCCTTCCTCGATCCGGTCGCCGACAAGCTGATGGTCGCTGTTGCCCTGGTCTTGCTGGTGCAGGAGCACGGCAATCTCTGGCTGACGCTGCCCGCAGCGGTCATCATCGGTCGCGAGATTGTGATTTCGGCACTGCGCGAATGGATGGCCGAACTCGGCGCACGAGCGCAGGTGGCCGTTTCTAATCTCGGCAAATGGAAAACCGCTGCGCAGATGCTCGCGCTGGTAATTCTGCTGGCTCATCCAAAGGCATTCAGCTTCTGGGTCGTGCTCGGTTATACGCTGCTGATCGTCTCGGCAGGGCTGACCCTGTGGTCGATGGTTCAATACCTTCGCGCCGCCTGGCCGCACCTGAAGACCGATGTCGAAAAGAAATAAAAGTTTTTTGAATCAAGGGGTTGACGGGGCTTCTTAATTCTATAGAATGCGCCACACCAAGCGGGAATAGCTCAGTTGGTAGAGCACGACCTTGCCAAGGTCGGGGTCGCGAGTTCGAGTCTCGTTTCCCGCTCCAATTTGTACAGTGTTTGTTGTTGCGCTACTGACAGCAAATACTTTGAGGCCGAGTAGCAAAATGGTTATGCAGTGGATTGCAAATCCACCTACGCCGGTTCGATTCCGACCTCGGCCTCCACTATCAAAAGCCCCGTAGATCAATGATCTACGGGGTTTTTTGTTGCTTGTGGAAAAAGTGTGGTTTTCCGCATCGTTTGTGTAGGGTCACTCAGTCAGACACGCTCCGGTCTTGATATGGCTGGCGCCTTCCACTGTCAGATTCGAGAAAAAGATGCAGCCAATAAGGCGTGCGAATAACGTCAGTGTGTCCGCAAGATCCGGGTTATCAAACAGAACGGCCCTTGAATCCAGAGCACAGAGGGCACCCCAGAGTCTTCCGTCCGGCAGGAAAACAGGCGCGCCTGCGTAGCTTTCAATCGAATATTGCTTCACCACAGGACGTGACGACAGTCGTCCATCCTTGCTGATTTGTGGAAGGAAGAGGGCTTGAGGATTTCGTCGAAACTCACTGCAGAGCGTAGTTTCCAGATCCAGCGTATCGCCTACGTTTATTCCCAGTTCAATCGGATCGTATGCCGAACAGACGATCCATTCCGTTTCCGTGAATTTTGCGATTCCGGCAAAGCGTGTACCGGTCAGACGGGTGACAAGCTGCAGGATATTGGTGGTCGCTTCGATCTCGGCGATCGCCGAGCGCTCCTCTTGGCTTAAAGACGCTTTTAGAACGGTGTCACTCATTTGCATGGAATCAAATCTCCTGATTGCTTGTACATCCCTGAGCTCTGCTCTGGTGACGTTCTGTGCGGCGTGATCGTGGTTGAAGGGGGGCGTGCTGATACCCTTTGATTATTGACTTCGGCGCCAACCTTTAGCGTAGACATCCCGTCCAGAATTGGGTTGCCTGCTCATAATCTCAATCGATGAAACATCTGTCACCCGTGCAGCTAAGGTGATGGTGAGCATCTGAATCTTTTGAGTTTATCGCCCCAATTTCCAGTCTGGTTGCTGCGATTTGCCACTAACCTCGGCCTCTACTTCAAGCAAACTCCGTAGCTACCTGATTTCTGAGGCTTTTTGATTTTCCGCGGTCAGCGATATTTAGTTCTCAAATCGCGCACTCCAAACTTGCTTCACCGGGACGTGATGTATATATTCCCCGCTCGGCTTTTCAAGCGGACATCCTGTCAGGATCCAACCGCAAGGCTGAACAGAGCAACACCGCGCTACCGCCCGAATGGCGAAACTGGTAGACGCATGGGACTTAAAATCCCCCGCTCGTAAGGGCGTGCCGGTTCGATTCCGGCTTCGGGCACCATCTTAAATCAAGGGTTTGCGGGCGAAAGCTGATGCAAACCCTTGTTTGTTTCTGGTCCGCTATTTTGAACTTGGTCCGCAATTCACTTGGTAGGCATGACCTTTTTGCCTTTTCGATTGCGGATGTACTGCTCGGTCATAACCACCGTCGTATGCCCAAGTTGATCTCTGGCTTGCAAGATATCGCCACTGGATTCAGCCTTATGGTCAGTACCAATGGAAGCCAGAAGAAGAGGGTGCAGCCGATTGCGCACTTGGTGATCATGGCGACAGCTCCAATTCTGCTGGCGCTGTTGCGGCCAGGGTTTGGACGGCCAAGGCGTACACGTCCGGGGGCTGCTTGTCGAAGGCCGGCAGATGTTCAGTTTCGATCCAGGTACCGCGCACGGCGCCCTTTGCCAGCCATGCCGGTTTGCTTCCCGGTGCCTGCGTCCACGCGCTGACGCCGATGCCGTGGCTGGCGATCTGATTGGCGGTGATGAAGCCTTGGCGCCGGAGCTGGGCCAGCACCTTCAACGCTGACTCTTTCCACGGTGTCAGGCGCACAGGGGATGGCACGCCAGCCGGCACCTGGCAGCGCTCAGGCGGGTTCCAGTCGAACATGTACCAGTCGTAGAAAGGTTTGTGCCCGCTTACCTCCAGCAGAGAATGGTCGAGGCTGAAGGTCAGGCAGTTGCCTTGTCGGGTCCAGCTCTGTCTCGGCACCATCACTCTGACGCCGAGGTGTTCCAGCATCTTCACGATGCCTTTGCTGGCATCGGTGATTTTGCTCACGATCACCAGCCGATAATCTGGGCCGGCGCGCCCGTAAAGGTCGTCGCCGCGACAGGGCAGGATCTGGTCGGCAACTTTGGCGTTCAACTGCATCTTGGCCTCGACGCCGAGGGGAGTGCATTCGGGTGGTGTCGGGGGAGGATGACTAAATCGCTAAAGGAACCAGCGAGCTTGGCCGATACGTCTTGGCATCAATGCCAAATAATTGAGATCTGGAGATCTGAATGTTTCTGAGTAAAGTTCGCAGTGCGACAGCCATCGCGGTGATTGCCCTCGCTTATGCTGTCCCAGCTTCGGCTACCACCGACGTTGTCGCAGACCACAACACTGCGGTTATGGCTGTCGCATCCACCCAGGCGTGCGCAAAGAAACATCCAGAAGCAGGTATCACTCTAGAAAAATTCCTGACGGAGCAGAAAGAGGGCATGACTGACGAGATGGCGAAACACATCCGTGATGTTGCTACAAATCCTCGGTACGAAATGGAAGTGAAGCAGTCGACTGAATTTTTCAATTCCAAAGGCGGCCAGGATTTGCTGGAAAGCCTCTGCGGTGGATTGATTACTGCTAAGTAATTGCCTCGCTTTCTTACTTTGCTGAGAGCGATGCCTGATGCATGTCGGCGGTTACAGGCCGCTGTCTTTCCGCATCGGGGTTTGATCTGGCCGGGGCTCAACCGGCATTCGGCGGAAGGGGTAACCCTGAAGGCGACCGGTTGGCACATCCGCTGCCCGAGACTTAGCCTCAGATCACACCCCGATGCGCTCTCATAGAGAGGATCGGGCAGCAGCCTTGCAATCAGCCGCCGTCATTAGATGTTTTCGTGTGGCTTCGAGGCCGCCGATGCCGGGCATCTTGACGTCCATGAGCACAACGTCAGGCTTCAACTCACGGGCTTTGATCAGGGACTCTTCACCTGACTCGGCCTGACCCACCACCTGCAGGCCATCGATATCGGCCAGCATCCGTGTAATGCCTGTGCGAACGAGATCATGGTCGTCGACCACTAGCACCCTAATCAAGCAGACACCTCGCGATATGGTCTTATTGGGATGCCGGACACCTTAGCAAAAAGTGCCAGACAGACCTAGCGGAAAGCCGCATTTAAAAAGTTTCAATTCATCATTCAGGGCTTGCCGGCTGTGGGTTTCAGAGCACAGCTGTACTCAAATCGAGCTGCATCCTGAGGAAACACTCATCCCTGCCCACGATGCGCAGTCCTTTGCGTGCATACAGTTCTTGCGCCCGGTTATTGTCAAACACTGTCAGTCGCAGTGCCGGTCGTCTTGCCTGACGAGCCATTTCGGTAACTTGACCAATGGCCCAGGAACCGGCGCCCTGCCCTTGCCAGGGATGATCAATCTGCAATTCACGTATGTACAGCGCTCGCGCATCCTCGCTCAGACTGAAAAAGCCGATCAGCAGTTCACCCTGGAGGATCATCCGGTTGTCACGATATTGCCAGCCCGTGTCGAACGCTTCGTCCTGCCACAACAGATCGTGGTCAATGTAATAGCGCAGCATGTTGCGACAGGTCAGATCCCGCGCAAAAGCAAGATCATCATGGGTGGCATGCCGGATTCGGTAACTCATTCAGCTTTCTCCATAATGGCAAAAATGCCCTTCACCTGCATGAGTTGCCAGTGATAGTCGTTTTGAGCGGCGGGCAATAGCATTTTCTGATTGCTGATGCGTATCAGCGTCGAGTAAGCTCGGCGCATTCAACGGAGACAGCACATGTTCAACACCCTTCCACAGTCTTGCACCACCAGCGCCCTGCGCTCGGTTGCGGCTGCCCGGGTGAATCACACTTGCGCTGCAGACAATTTTTATTTTGGGTATTGGTTTAGCCACTGGCGCGCCTGATACCCAAACGGCGCCCATGATAACGGGTCGCCTACCAGAGATTTCTCAACCCCCGGTCGGCCTCCCGACCGGGGGTTTTGTTTTTTCAGGCCCATCACTTTCAGCGACACACCACATTTCGAGGATTACACCATGAACTACGCCACTTATTACCGTTACGACAGCTTTAGCGCCTGGCGATTTACCAGCCTCCGCTCGGGACAGCCTGCCGCCTCCGATCGGTCACCCACAGGTGGCAAACACACATGCCTAGCCAGTACGGCCATTTGTCGAACACCCCAGTAGGGCCGATTGCGCGGGAAAGACCCGCCATCCGCCCAGGAAGACCGAACATGAACTCTTCAGTTTCCGCTTTGCCGCTGTCCACAATCGATTCTGCCAACGAAGCGCTGACCCTGCGCCTGCCCAGCTCGTTGCAGCTCAAACAGCAATTACCGCTCAGTCATTCCCTGCATCAGCAGGTCAATGCCCATCGCCAGGCGGTGCGCGCCATCCTCGACGGTGAAGACCCGCGCCTGCTGGTCATCGTTGGCCCCTGCTCTATCCATGATCCGCAGTCGGCAATTGAATACGCCAGCAAACTCGCTCGCCTGGCCGAAGATGTCAGCAGTGAAATGCTGCTGGTCATGCGCGCCTACGTCGAAAAGCCGCGTACGACGGTCGGCTGGAAAGGCCTGGCCTACGATCCGCATCTGGACGGTACTGACGACATGGCTACCGGCCTGACGCTGTCGCGCGAACTGATGCTGGAAATGATCCAGCTCGGACTACCGGTCGCTACCGAACTCCTGCAACCCATGGCCGCCAACTACTTTGATGACCTGCTGAGCTGGGTGGCCATTGGTGCCCGCACCACCGAATCGCAAATCCACCGCGAAATGGCCAGCGGCCTGAACATGCCGGTGGGCTTCAAGAACGGCACCGACGGCGGCGCCGCCGTTGCTGTCGACGCCATGCGCTCGGCAGCCCATCCGCATCGGCACTTCGGCGTGGACAGCCAAGGGCATCCGGCGATCGTGCAGACAGCCGGCAACGCTGACACCCACATTGTGCTGCGCGGTGGCCATCAAGGGCCGAACTACGATGCAACCAGCGTGGCCAACATCAGCGCCGAGCTCAGCCGACTGAAGATCCCCAGCCGGATCATGGTCGATTGCAGCCATGCCAACAGCGGCAAGGATCCACTGCGCCAGCCAGCCGTCTTCAACGGGGTGCTTGAACAACGCCTGCGTGGCAACCACTCGCTGATCGGCGCGATGCTGGAATCTCATCTGTTCGACGGCTGCCAGCCGCTGAGCACCTCTCTACGCTACGGCGTATCGATCACTGATGGCTGCCTCGGCTTCAGCGCAACGGAACAATTGCTGACCGACGCTGCTACGCGCCTGGCACAAGCCAAAGCCTGATCGCAGATTGCCCTCCCGCTCCATCATGAGCGCGGAGGGCTCATCGCCCCGGTCTAGGCCACGACGCTGATCCGCCTCACGGCAGATTGCTGACTGATGTCGTCCAGACGTTCGATGGTGTAGGCAATCTCCACCGTCGTGCCGTGGTGCTCGCGCCAGAACCGATGGGGGACAATGAAACTCACCGGTTGCCCGGCCGTCTCCCGAGTGATTTCAAGATCATCGCGATGACTGAAAAAATCACCATCGCACTTGAGATAGACCAACTCGTCTTCCTGCACCAGCGGGTCTTCAATCAGAATGGAAACCCCCTCTATCGAGTCCTTCACCGACAGCACATCATCGATCGCCCCAACAATATCTGGCGCGGCCAGTTCAGCACGCACTGCCGGCCCAATGAAAATCGTCGCAGGCTCCGACGCTCGGATCGTTCCACAGCATTGTTCAACACGGTAGGCGACTACCACCTCGCCACCACGATGCGCCTCGATGTAGCTGCCCGGCACCCAGAACGACAGACTTTGCGCGACGGCGTAGGCCTCGACTTTCAACGAGTCGGTGAATATTTCGGGCGAAGCATCTCCATGCCACGACAGCATGATCCGGTCGCCCACTGACATCCGAGCGTAAGGCTGCAAGGTCACCAGGGTGCCTTCGGCCACTCGCGACGGCTCCAGCGCTCCGTTTACAACGCCGTCTATCTGCGGCGCCAACAGATGCGGTCCAACATCCCCGACAGACAGTTGCAGGCGAGCAGATTCTACTGCCTTGGGTGCGGACGCACTTTGAAGTGCCCAGTAAACCTCAAGCGAACCCCCGTCCAGTGCAGCGACATGCATCGCCTTGATGACGAAGATGACGTCTTTGCCAACCTGGGCCTGGCTGATGAATCGAACGCTCTCGTATTGATAGGCAAAGCCTTCGATATCCAGCCCCTCCCAGTACAGCACCAACTGATCGCCGCAGCTCATGTTGGCATAAGGGAAAATGCGAACGACGGCCTTGGCCAGCGAAGGATCCAACACGCTCCCTTGGAGCCCGTCAATCGTTGGCGCGACCAGAGGTTCGATAGACGCTTCGGCAACCATCGGCTGGCGCATCCGCCAGCAAAACTCGATTTCATGGCTATTCATTTTCGCTTCCACTCCCTGGAAAACGTGCCGCCCCGAATGACGACACTGACATCTACATTGAGGACCTCTTTGAATGTTCTGGATGTCAGCCGAATCCACCGCGACAACGGCGTAACCGCTACTTGCAAAGTAGGCAACAGCAGAGGCCACGCGGTTACGCCGACAAACGACCCACTGAACTTCCGATTCGGATTTCACAGCTCTCCGAAATTTCGTACGCCCCGTAGTCCATTTTCAAACGCAACGTGAAGCCTCTTCGTACTTCTTCAACGAGATGAGTGTTTTAGAGTGGCCCGGTGATTTCCCGATGAACTTCTACGAAAAAGGTAAGAACATGCAACGGAATGCTACAACTCGTTATCCCATCCTGTTGGTCCACGGTCTGTTCGGGTTCGAGCATATCGGTCATTTCGAGCTGTTCCATGACGTCAAGTCCGCGCTGAAAACAGCCGGATGTCGATTGTTTGTTCCACACCTTTCGGCCACCCACGACAATGAAATGAGGGGCGAGCAACTGCTGTCACAGATTGCTTGCGTGCTGCGAGGCACAGGCGCGAAGAAAGTCAACCTCATAGGACACAGTCAGGGCGCACTCGCTGCGCGCTATGCCGCGGCGCTTGCGCCAGACGTCGTCGCTTCGGTCACCTCCGTCAGTGGCCCGAACCATGGCTCGGAGCTCGCCGACTTCCTGCGCAGGGCACTGATTCCAGGCAAGCTTCCCGAAGCCGTCGCACAGAACGTGGCGACACAATTTGCCGACTTGCTGTCGCTACTGAGCGGCAGCGTGACATTGCCGCAGAATGCGTTAGCCGCACTCAACGCATTGACCACGGTCGGCGTCGGTCAATTCAATGACAAATTTCCCCAAGGGCTGCCGCAAACCTGGGGCGGGCAAGGTCCTGAGCAAGTCAACGGCGTGCGCTACTACTCGTGGAGCGGGGTTGTTGCGCAATCCAGGCTGCCAGCGCTGGATCCGGTTCACGCAACCTGCCGGGTCCTGTCGCAATATTTCACCACCGAACCTCAACAGAATGACGGTTTCGTCGGACGCTTCAGTAGCCATCTCGGCCAAGTGATCCGCTCCGATTACCCAATGGATCATTTGGCCAGCCTGCGGCGGAGCGTGGGCACAAAAGCGCCCTCGCCGGATCCGATCGACCTGTACGTCGAACATGCCCAGCGTCTGCAAGCGGCGGATCTATGAATCGGGCAAGGAACGCAGAATGGAACTTTGCCGAGAATTCGCCGACTGATTCCGGTACGCTCCACCTTTTATTGAAACAGTTCGGAGAATTCCCCATGGCCAAAGCCACTGCCCGCCACATCCTGGTTTCCAGCGAAGACAAGTGCAACGAACTCAAGGCTCAGATCGAAGCCGGCGCCGATTTTGCTGAAGTCGCCAAAGCCAACTCCACCTGCCCGTCCAGCCGTCAGGGCGGCGATCTGGGCTCGTTCGGTCCAGGCCAGATGGTCAAGGAATTCGACACCGTGGTATTCAGCGCGCCGATCAACGTCGTGCAAGGCCCGGTGAAGACCCAGTTCGGTTATCACCTGTTGGAAGTCACCAGCCGTCAGGACTGATTCGTCGTCCGATTGCTGACAACGGCCCGCCTTCTGGTGGGCCGTTGCGTTTCAGTTACACATACGGCTGGCGAGTGGCGCGTGGCTCGCGTACAACTTGCGCTTATCGATTTTGCGTTCCAAGGCTGACGATGCGACTGGTTTTTCCCACACTGATGCTCACCGCCCTCGCCTTTCTCATTGGCGCCGCTGGCGTGAACGCTGCCCCGCAACACGCACTGACCGTTTACGGCGAACCGGCCAAATACCCCGCCGGTTTCAGCCATTTCGACTACACCAATCCGCAAGCGCCGAAGGGCGGGACGATGCGGCGCTCGGCCATCGAGATCGGCCACTTCGACCATTTGCTGCCTTATATAGACAAAGGCATCGGCGTGACGCAGATCGACGGCCTGCTGTATTCGCCGCTGGCCCAGCGCTCGCTCGACGAGCCTTACACCGTCTACGGTCTGGTCGCGCAGAAGATGGAACGTTCGGACGACGGTCTTTCGCTACGTTTCTTCATCAACCCGAAGGCGCGCTTTGCCGATGGCAAACCGATTACCGCCGAAGACGTGCGCTACACCTACAACCTGCTGATGACCCAGGGCAGCCTGCGTTATCGCACCCAGTTCGCCGACGTCAAAGGCGTCGAAATCGAGGCACCGCTGACCGTGCGCTTCGACTTCAAAAGCAACGAAAACCGAACTTTGCCGCTGGACATCGCAACCTTGCCGGTATTCCCCGAACACTGGTGGAAGAGCCGCGATTTCGCCAGCGGGGGTGGTTATGAACCGCCGCTGGGCAGCGGGCCGTATCGGGTTGGCAAGGTCGATTCCGGGCGCAGCATCACGTTCGAACGCAATGGCGACTGGTGGGGCAAGGACCTGCCGGTCAGTCGCGGCCTTTACAACTTCGACCATTTCAGTATCGAATATTTCGGCGATACCGATGTCGCCCGCCAGGTGCTGCGTGGTGGCGCCTACGACTACAACCGCGAGTTTTCCGCGACCGGCTACTCGATCGGCTACGACAGTCCCGCCCTCAGCGATGGCCGTTTGCAGAAGGCCCACCTGGCCACTGAAGCGCCGCAGTCGGCGCAGGGTTTCGTGTTCAACCTGCAAAAGCCGATGTTCGAGGACCGCCGCGTGCGCCAGGCTCTGGCGATGCTCTGGGATTTCGAGTGGAGCAACCGGCAGATGATGCGCAACGTCTATATCCGCCAGCAGAGCTACTTCTCCAACACCGACCTCGCCGCCCGGCAGTTGCCCGATGCGAAAGAGTTGGAAATTCTTGAACCGCTGCGCGGTCAGGTGCCTGAGGAAGTGTTCAGCAAAGTCTTCGAGGCGCCGAAGACCGACGGCAGCGGCATCATCCGTGACAAGCAGTTGCAAGCCCTGCAGCTGCTCGAGCAGGCCGGCTGGAAACCGGATGGCGATCAACTGGTCAACGGCGCCGGCGAGCCGCTGAGCTTCACTTTTCTGGTCAGCCAGAACGGCATGGACCGCCTGCTGTTGCCATACAAGCGCACGCTGAAGCAGATCGGCATCGAGCTCAATATCCGCCGCATCGACGCCTCGCAATACGTCAATCGCCTGATGAGTCGCGACTACGACATGATCGTCACCGGCTACCCCGTTACTACTTCTCCGGGCGGCGAGTTGCTCAACTACTTCGGCTCGGCAGCGGCCAACGATCCGGGCGCGAACAATTACATGGTGCTGAAAAATCCGGCAGTCGACACTTTGATCAACGGCCTGATCCGCGCCTCTACTCAGTCGGACATGCTGCATTACGCCCATGCGCTGGACCGGGTGCTGCAATGGAACTACTACTGGATTCCCAACTATTACCCGCCGGGCACTTCGACCGTGTGGTGGAACCGCTTCGGCATTCCCACGGTGCAGGCGAGCAATGACGAAGCCATCGAGAGCTGGTGGGAAATCAGCCGAACGCCGCTGACCAATCAGCAAATGACTGCCGAGAAAATCAGTCGCGGCAGACCCGGAGGGCCGCACTGATGTGGGGTTACATACTGCGGCGCCTGCTGCTGATCATTCCGACGCTGGTGATCATCCTGCTGGTCAATTTCGTCATCATTCAAGCCGCGCCCGGCGGGCCGGTGGAACAAGCCATCGCCCACCTGCAAGGCATTGGCGGCGCCAGTGTCGGCGGCGGTGCCAGCGAGACCTCAAGCAACGCTTCGCGCGCCAGCCGTGGCCTCGACCCGCAACTGATCAAGGACATCGAAAAGCAGTACGGCTTCGACAAACCGGCCCACGAGCGTCTGTGGCTGATGCTGAAGAATTACGCGCAACTGGACTTCGGCAAGAGCTTTTTCCGTGGCGCGACAGTCACCGACCTGATTCTGGAAAAGATGCCGGTGACCATTTCGCTCGGGCTGTGGGCGACGCTGATCACCTATCTCGTGTCGATACCGCTGGGCATCCGCAAGGCTGTGCACCACGGCAGCCATTTCGATATCTGGAGCAGCACGGCGATCATCATCGGTTACGCCATGCCGGCGTTTCTGTTCGCGATGTTCCTGATCGTCGTATTCGCCGGCGGCACTTCGCTCAACTGGTTTCCGGTGCGCGGGCTGGTGTCGGACAACTTCGAATCGCTGTCGACACTGGGCAAGATCGCCGATTACTTCTGGCATCTGGTGCTGCCGGTCACGGCGCTGGTGATCGGTGGATTCGCGACGCTGACGATCCTTACAAAAAACTCGTTCCTCAATGAAATCACCCGACAGTACGTAGTAACCGCCCGTGCCAAAGGCTTGAGCGAACGCCGCGTGCTGTACGGACACGTGTTTCGCAACGCCATGCTGTTGGTGGTCTCGGGGATACCTCAGGCGTTCATCAGTGTGTTCTTCGCCGGCTCACTGCTGATCGAAGTGATCTTCTCCCTCGATGGCCTTGGGCGCATGAGTTATGAAGCAGCGGTATCGCGGGATTATCCGGTGGTGTTCGGTTCACTGTTCATCTTCACCCTGTTCGGCCTGCTGATAAAACTGATCGGCGACCTCTGCTACACCCTGGTCGACCCGCGTATCGACTTCGCCGCGAGGAATGCCTGATGTTCAAGCTCTCGCCTTTGGGTCGTCGCCGTTTCGAACGTTTCAAGAAAAACCGTCGTGGCTGGTGGTCGCTGTGGCTGTTCATCGGCCTGTTCATCCTGACGCTGGGTGGCGAGTTGATCGCCAACGACAAACCGTTGATGGTCAGTTATCAGGGCCAGTGGTACTTCCCGGTGTTCAAGCGCCACACCGAACAGGAGTTCGGCGGGCAACTGCCGTTTCAGGCCGATTACCGCAGCGAGTACGTGCAGAATCTGATTCGCAAGGACGGCGGCTGGTTGCTGTTCCCGCCGATTCCGTTCAGCGATGACACGCCCAACTATGACCTGAACAAACCGGCGCCGAGCCCACCAACTTCGGTGAACTGGCTGGGCACCGACGATCAGGCGCGGGATGTGCTGGCGCGGGTCATCTTTGGTGCTCGGGTGTCGATTCTGTTTGCCTTGATGCTGACCTTTGTCAGCGCGCTGATCGGTATCGCCGCCGGCGCGTTGCAGGGCTATTACGGCGGCTGGGTCGATCTACTTGGTCAGCGCGTGCTGGAAGTCTGGTCGGGGCTGCCGGTGTTGTATCTGCTGATCATCCTTTCCGGGTTCGTCGAGCCGAATTTCTGGTGGCTGCTGGGGATCATGGCGCTGTTTTCCTGGTTGGCGCTGGTGGACGTGGTGCGCGCCGAGTTCCTGCGCGGGCGCAATCTGGAATACGTCAAAGCCGCACGCGCCCTGGGCCTGACTGACCGCAAGGTGATCTTCCGGCACATCCTGCCCAACGCAATGAACGCGACGCTCAGCTACCTGCCGTTCATTCTGACCGGGGCGATTTCGACGTTGACCGCGCTGGATTTCCTCGGCTTCGGCATGCCGGCCGGCAGCGCTTCGCTGGGTGAACTGATCGGTCAGGGCAAGCAGAACCTGCAAGCACCGTGGCTCGGGTTGACCGCGTTCTTTACCCTGGCGCTGATCCTCTCCTTGCTGGTATTCATCGGCGAAGCGTTACGTGACGCTTTTGACCCTCGATCCTGAAGCGTGACCATGACTGAAAACCTGATTGAAATACGCAACCTCAATGTCGCCTTCCATGGTCAGACTGTGGTGCGTGACCTGTGCCTGGATATCCGCCCCGGTGAGTGCCTGGCGCTGGTCGGCGAATCGGGCTCGGGGAAATCGGTGACCGCGCATTCGATCCTGCAACTGCTGCCTGAGAGTGAGGCGCAAACCCGTGGCAGCATCCGCTATCGCGGGCAGGAGTTGCTCGGTGCTGATCCGAAGGTCTTGCGAGAACTGCGCGGCAATCGCATCGCCATGATCTTTCAGGAGCCGATGACTTCGCTCAATCCGCTGCACACCATCGAAAAGCAGATCGGCGAGACCCTGTTGCTGCACCGCGGCCTCGGCGGCAAGCAAGCGCAGCAGCGCATTCTCGAATTGCTCGGACTGGTCGGCATTCAAAAGCCCAAGGAACGCCTGAAAGCTTATCCGCATCAACTCTCTGGCGGGCAACGGCAACGGGTGATGATCGCCATGGCCCTGGCCTGCGAACCGGAGTTGTTGATTGCCGACGAGCCGACCACGGCGCTGGATGTCACCGTGCAACGCAAGATTCTCTTGCTGCTCAAGTCCCTGCAACAGCGGCTCGGCATGTCACTGTTGCTGATCAGCCATGACCTCAATCTGGTGCGCAGCATCGCGCAGCGGGTGTGCGTGATGAAGGCTGGCGAGATCGTCGAGCAGGCACCCTGCGAAACCCTGTTCACCGAACCCAAACACCCTTACAGCTGCGTGCTGTTGAACGCTGAGCCGGAAGGTGAAGCCCTGCCCCGTGACGAACGTGAAAATGTACTGGAAGTCGCTGACCTGCGCGTCGATTTCCAGGTCGGCGGCGGATTGTTCAGGCGCAAGCAGTATCTGCGCGCTGTCGATGGCATCAGCCTGAATATCCAGCGCGGCAAGACCTTGGGCATTGTTGGCGAGTCCGGTTCGGGCAAGTCGACGCTGGGTCAGGCGATCCTGCGCTTGCTGGATTCCGAGGGCAGCATTCGCTTTCAGGGCGAAGCGCTGGACGGCCTCAATCAAAAGCAGCTGCGGCCGTGGCGGCGGCAGATGCAGGTGGTGTTTCAGGACCCGTTTGGCAGCCTGAGCCCGCGCATGTCGGTGGCACAGATCATCAGCGAAGGCCTCGAAGTGCATTGCGAGTCGACGGCCAATGAGTGCGATGAGCAAGTGATTCGCGTGCTCAGGGAAGTTGGCCTCGACCCCGAGAGCCGCCACCGTTATCCCCATGAGTTTTCCGGTGGCCAGCGCCAACGCATCGCCATTGCCCGGGCTCTGGTGCTGAAACCGGCGCTGATTTTGCTTGACGAACCGACCTCTGCGCTCGACCGCACCGTGCAGAAACAAGTGGTCGCCCTGCTCCGTGATCTGCAGGAGAAATACGGTTTGACCTACCTGTTCATCAGTCATGATCTGGCGGTGGTGCGCGCGTTGGCGCATGACATGATCGTGATCAAGGACGGTCAGGTGGTCGAGCGTGGTGCAAGCCATGACGTGTTCGACAACCCGCAGCATCCGTATACCAAAGAGCTGTTGGCGGCGGCGCATCCGGGGTAGTTTTTTTCTGTTAATCCGCGGCGCGGCATTCGCGAGCAGGCTCGCTCCCACATTTGGAATGCAGGCCCCTGTGGGAGCGAGCCTGCTCGCGAAGGGATCGGTACCGGCAACAAACAATCAGGACCAGCCTCCATGAACACCACCGAAAGCCTCAAGGACTACCAACGAGTCCGCACTCTGGCGATCCGTTCGCTGTTCGAGATCATCGAGCAATCCAGTGAGGGCACGGTGATTGTCGATCGCGATGCGAACATCGTCTGGATGAACGAACGCTATGCCCGGCGCTTTGGTCTCGAATCGGCGGCAGGCGCTATCGGCAAGCCTTGCGAAAGCGTGATCCCCGGCAGCCTGCTGCGCGAGGTGGTGCGCACCGGTCGGCCAATTCTGCTGGACATGCAGGACACGCCCAAGGAACCGCTGGTGGTGATGCGCCTGCCGATCCACGACGACGCTGGCAGCGTGATCGGCGCCATCGGTTTCGCTCTGTTCGACGAGTTGCGCACGCTGTCGCCGATGCTCAAGCGTTACCTGAGCATGCAGGAGGAACTGGCCTCGACCCGCTCGCTGCTGCGTGCGCGGCAGACCAAATACAACTTCGCCCATTTCATCGGTACCAGCGCTGCCAGCCTTGAAGTCAAACGACGTGCGCGACGAAGCGCCAGCGCTGATTCGCCCGTGTTGCTGCTGGGAGAAACCGGCACCGGCAAGGAGTTGCTTGCCCAAGCGATTCACAGCGCCTCGCCACGCGCGCACAAAGCCTTCGTCAGCATCAACAGCGCGGCAATTCCCGAGGCGCTGCTGGAAGCCGAGTTCTTTGGCACGGCCCCCGGCGCCTTTACCGGCGCTGACCGCAAGGGCCGCACCGGTAAATTACAAATCGCTCAGGGTGGCACGCTGTTTCTCGATGAGATCGGCGATATGCCGCTACCGCTGCAAAGCAAACTGCTGCGCGTGTTGCAGGAAAAGGAGTTCGAGCCGGTCGGCTCCAATGAAGTGATTCAGAGCGATGTGCGGGTAATTGCCGCGACGTCGACGGATTTGCAGGCGGCGATCAAGCGCGGCGAATTTCGCGCCGATTTGTACTACCGCCTCAATGTCCTGCCGATCCAGGTGCCGCCGCTGCGTGAACGTCTCGACGATTTGCCGGCGCTGAGCGAGGCGATTCTCGAAGAGCTGCGCAGCCAGCATGAACTGCACCGCGACGCGCTGGCGTTGCTCGGCCAGCATGCCTGGCCAGGCAACATCCGTGAGTTGCGTAATGTGCTGGAGCGGGCGGCGTTGCTCAGTGATGATCTGATGTTGACGGAGCAGGATATTCGCGGGGCGATTGGCACCTTTACTCCGGTTGAGCGGACGGCGGAGCCGAGCATGCAAGTCTCCGCTGGGGAGACATTTGCACAGGCGCGGGCGCGGTTTGATCGGCATTTGATCGAGTCGACCCTGGCCCAATGCGCGGGGAATGTACCGGAGGCTGCGGTTCGGCTGGGGCTGGGGCGGTCGACGCTGTACAAGAAAATGGCTGCGCTGGGGATCGCAGAGTCTACATAAAGAGATATCGAGTCTCTGCATGAAGACAAAACAAAAGCTTCGCGAGCAGGCTCGCTCCCACATGGAAATCCATGTCAAATGTGGGAGCGTGCCTGCTCGCGAAGGCGCCGACCCATTCAAAGAAAATCTCAATAAAGAGACAAAAACAGCTCCCAGAACGCGACTCTGATCTAATTTCCTTATATTTCAACCAGTTAGAAGATTGGCACAAATCTCGCTAACCCACTCTCCGCACCCGTTCCACCCACAAAAATAACAATCCTGGAGAGACACACCATGAGTGTGATCATTGCCTTGGCAGCCCTGACGCTGCTGATGCTCGCCGCTTACCGTGGCTACAGCGTCATCCTCTTCGCTCCGATCGCCGCTCTCGGCGCGGTGCTGCTGACCGATCCGTCCGCCGTTGCCCCCGCGTTCACCGGGGTGTTCATGGACAAGATGGTCGGTTTCATCAAGCTCTACTTCCCGGTATTCCTGCTCGGCGCGGTGTTCGGCAAGCTGATCGAACTGTCCGGTTTCTCACGCTCGATCGTGGCCGCTGCGATTCGCCTGCTCGGTACCAAACAAGCGATGCTGGTGATCGTGCTGGTCTGTGCCCTGCTGACTTACGGCGGCGTGTCGTTGTTCGTTGTGGTCTTCGCCGTTTATCCGTTTGCAGCGGAGATGTTCCGTCAGAGCAATATCCCCAAGCGTTTGATCCCGGCGACCATTGCCCTCGGTGCATTCTCGTTCACCATGGATGCCCTGCCCGGCACGCCGCAAATCCAGAACATCATCCCCAGCACCTTCTTCAACACCACCGCTTGGGCGGCGCCTTGGCTGGGGGTGATCGGCACGATTTTCGTGTTCTGCGCCGGCATGCTGTTTTTGCAGCGCCAACGCAACAAGGCGCAACGTGCCGGCGAAGGCTACGGCACTGAACTGCGCAACGAACCGGAAACTGCCGAAGACCTGAAACTGCCCAACCCGTGGATTGCCCTGTCGCCATTGCTGGCCGTGGGCATCATGAACCTGCTGTTCACCCAATGGATTCCGCAGTGGTACGGCAAGACCCACAGCCTCGCACTGCCGGGCATGGCCGCACCGGTCACCACCGAAATCGCCAAGCTCACGGCGATCTGGGCGGTGCAGGCGGCGTTGCTTGTCGGCATCCTCATGGTGCTGGCGTTCGGCTTCAAGGCGATTAAAAGCAAGCTCGCCGAAGGCAGCAAAAGCGCAGTCAGCGGTGCGTTGCTCGCGGCCATGAACACAGCGTCTGAATACGGCTTTGGTGCGGTAATCGCTTCGCTGCCGGGCTTTTTGGTGCTGGCCGACTGGCTCAAGCAGATTCCCAATCCGTTGGTCAACGAAGCGATCACCGTAACGCTGCTGGCCGGTATCACCGGTTCGGCCTCGGGCGGCATGAGCATTGCGCTGGCGGCGATGTCCGAGCAGTTCATCAGCGCGGCGCACGCGGCGAATATCCCGCTGGAAGTGCTGCACCGCGTGGCCGCGATGGCCAGCGGCGGCATGGACACCCTGCCGCACAACGGCGCGGTGATCACCCTGCTGGCGGTGACCGGATTGACCCACCGCGAAGCCTATAAAGACATTTTCTGTATTACGCTGATCAAGACCCTCGCGGTTTTCGTGGTGATCGGCACTTTCTACGCTACTGGCATTGTGTGAGGTATTCATGACCACTCTTTCCGGCAAGACAGCTTTGGTGACCGGCTCCACCAGCGGCATCGGCCTGGGCATCGCGCTGACTCTCGCGAAGGCCGGCGCCAACCTGATCCTCAATGGCTTCGGCGACGCCTCGAAGATGATCGCCGAAGTCGCTCAGTTCGGCGGCAAGGTCGGCCATCATCCCGCCGATGTCAGCGACCCGGCGCAGATTGCCGACATGGTCGCCTACGCCGAGCGCGAGTTTGGCGGCGTCGACATTCTGGTCAACAACGCCGGCATTCAGCACGTTGCGGCGGTAGAAGAGTTTCCGGTTGAGCGCTGGGATTCGATCATTGCGATCAACCTGTCATCGGTGTTCCACAGCACCCGTTTGAGTCTGCCGGGCATGCGCCGCAAGAACTGGGGGCGCATTATCAATATTGCCTCGGTGCATGGTCAGGTCGGCTCCACCGGCAAAGCCGCGTACGTTGCCGCCAAGCATGGCGTGATCGGCCTGACCAAAGTGGTCGGGCTGGAAACCGCGACCAGCAATGTCACCTGCAATGCGATCTGTCCGGGCTGGGTGTTGACGCCGCTGGTGCAGAAGCAGATCGACGATCGCGCGGCCAAGGGTGTCGATCCGCAGCAGGCGCAGCATGATCTGCTGGCGGAAAAACAGCCCTCGCTGGAGTTTGTCACACCGCAGCATCTGGGTGAGTTGGTGCTGTTCTTGTGCAGCGAAGCCGGCAGCCAGGTGCGCGGCGCGGCGTGGAATATTGATGGTGGCTGGCTGGCGCAATAATCCGCGTCGCCCCCATGTAGGAGTGAGCCTGCTCGCGATAACGGACGGCCACTCACCGTTGAAGTCGACTGGAAAATCGCTATCGCGAGCAGGCTCACTCCTAGAGGGGTATGTGTAATCCGATAAGAAGAGGCAACCCCATGTCCGACATCCTCTGGCAACCCGACACCCAGCGTATCGCAGGTTCGCGTATGGATGCCTTCCGGCGCGATATCAATCAGCGGCATTCGCTTAAGCTCGACGGCTACCCTGCCCTGCACCAATGGAGCATCGATCAGCGCCCGGCGTTCTGGCAGGCGATCGTCGATTTCTTCGACATCCGCTTCCACACTCAGCCCGACGCCGTCTTGCGTGAAGGTGCAGAAATGCCCAGCGCCGAGTGGTTCCCGGGCGCGACGCTGAACTTCGCCGAACACCTGTTGCGCCGCCGCGACGATGCCGTGGCCGTGATCGCAGTTGCAGAGAATGGTCAGCGCGAACAACTGACCTGGGCCGAGTTGGCCGAACAGGTCGCCGGGTTTCAGGCGAGCCTGCGCGCTGCGGGCGTCGGTCGGGGTGATCGCGTGGCGGCTTGCATGCCCAACACCTGGCAAACCCTGGTGGCGATGCTGGCCACCACCAGCCTCGGCGCGATCTGGTCCTGCTCGTCGCCCGACTTCGGCACCCACGGCGTGATCGATCGCTTTGGCCAGATCGAACCGAAAGTGCTGCTCACCTGTGCCGGTTATCAATACGCCGGAAAAACTCTGGATCAGACCGCCAAGCTCAACGAAATCCTTGCACAACTGCCGTCACTGCAGCAGTTGATCATCGTCCCGTACGCCCGTACGCCCGTCCGCAAGCGCGCATCGAGGATTACCAAACCCTGGCCGATGTCTGCTTGTGGGAAGATTTTTATCAACCCGGCGGCGAACCGGATTTCACCCCGGTGCCGTTCAATCATCCGCTCTACGTGCTGTACTCCAGCGGTACCACCGGCGTGCCGAAATGCATCGTCCACAGCACCGGCGGCGTGCTGCTGCAACACATCAAGGAACATGGTTTGCACTGCGACCTCGGTCCCGGTGATCGCTTGTTCTACTACACGACCTGCGGCTGGATGATGTGGAACTGGCTGGTTTCGGCGCTCGCGGTTGGCAGCGCCGTGGTGCTCTTCGACGGCTCGCCGTTCCACCCGGATCACCAGCGCCTGCTCGACCTGATCGACGATGAACGCATCAGCGTGTTTGGCACCAGTCCGAAATTCCTCGCGACGCTGGAAAGCAGCGGCGCCAGGCCCTGCGAAAGTCATGACTTGAGCAGTTTGAAAACCCTGCTGTGCACAGGCTCGGCTTTGTCACCGCAAAGCTACGATTTCGTTTATCGCGACTTCAAAACCGAGGTGTGTCTGGCCTCGATGTCCGGTGGCACCGACATCGTTTCGTGCTTCGTCAATGGCAACCCGCTGTCAGCGGTACGGCGCGGAGAAATCATGGGCAAGAGCCTGGGCATGGCCGTCGAGGTGTGGAACGACGCTGGCCAGCCGGTTGTCGGTGAGAAAGGTGAACTGGTCTGCACGCGGCACTTCCCGGCGATGCCGATCGGGTTGTGGAATGACCCCGACGACACAAAACTCCGCCAGTCCTACTTCAGCCTGTTCCCCGGCGTCTGGGCACAAGGTGATTACGCCGAACAGTTGCCCCATGGCGCGATGATGATCCATGGCCGCTCGGATGCGGTGTTGAACCCGGGTGGCGTGCGCATCGGCACGGCGGAAATCTATCGGCAGGTCGAGAAAATCCCTGAGGTACTGGATAGCGTCGCCATCGGCCAGCAATGGCAGGAGGATGTGCGAGTCGTATTGTTCGTGCGTTTGCGCGACGGCGTCGAGCTGGATAAAGGGCTTGAACAGCGAATCCGCGACGTGATCCGCGCCAATACCACACCCAGGCATGTTCCCGCACGCATCGTCGCAGTTACCGATATACCGCGCACCATCAGCGGAAAAGTCGTGGAGCTGGCGGTGCGCGATGTCGTGCATGGGAGGCCAGTGAAAAATACCGACGCACTGGCCAATCCCGAAGCGCTGGAGCAGTTTCGGGATCGGCGCGAACTGGCCGAGTGAAGCAGGCACTGGCGTTTCACCTGACAGGGTGACGCCAGTGCCTGGGGTCAGCGAGGTTTGTTCAAGGTGATGACGACCGGCTCGCCAATGGCTTTGCCAGCACTGGCCTCCAGTGCGCCGCGAAGTACCGACATGTTTTCATCGAAGGTGGCCTTGTCGGTGGCCAATTGACTCAGCAACGAGGTAGCCAGCGCGAGTGAATCAGCGTTTTCAAAGGCCCTCGACGGCGCATGACAGTCAGTGCCGGACTCCGATGCCGCCAGGCAACCGGCGCCCAGATTGATCAGTTCGCTCACGTCCAGCCGCTGCCCGCCATCACTGGCATGCACGGCGTCGCTGGCATAGCCGACATCGTCGGTCTGCGCGCTGGCGTGGAACAGCTCATGAATCAGGTCGTCGGCGACCACGTCGTGGTTGAAACCCATACTGACGAAATGCCTGTTGAGGTTTCGCGTGTAGATTTCGACGAAGGCGATTTCAGACTTGTCGCCCGCATCGGCATCTTTCCAGCGCTGGTAGTTGTCGGCATCGAACGAGGCGAGTGTGTCGTTGATTTTCAGGCCATCGAGAATCATGTTGCTCATCGAAAAGCCCGCAAAGTCGAAGCGGATCAAACGCAGATAGTTGACCAGGCGATCAGTGGAAACCTCTGAGGCATTGCCGAACACAATCTTCATCAGCGACTCGCGATCGCGCTTGAAGTCATGTCGCTGGAACACCTCGATGGCATTATCGATCTTGGTCCGCGCACGGGGCAGACTGTGTTCGACGAACTGGCGTGTATAGCTCGTCGGCAATGTTCGCGGTGAATACGGCAGTTGCACCGGCGCGTGAAAGGCGAAACCGTCCAGGGCATTGCCCCAAAGATTGCCACGACGATTCAACGCATACCATTTGTCGCCAGTGCGGGCTGCCAATACATTGATGGCGTCGCCAGCGAACCCGCGTGGTCGCCAACTGCCCATCCCTAGTTGTGCAGAATTGGAGGCGTCGAGCAGATCATAGGATTGCCGGCGACCAGTGAGTTTGTGCAACTGGCTATTCGCCCTGGCAATCAGGTCGTGGCTGTTTTTGTTAAAACGCAACAAGCCCTTGTGTACCAGTTTCCCACCGCTCTGCAGGCCAGAGGGCACGCCGTCGAAGGGGTTAAAAAGCGAGATGGCTGAAGTAAACGCCAATCGGGTAAAGCTTGCAGCCTTGGCGGTAGTGGAAATGGCCTTGGCGGAAATACTCAACACTTTCGAGCTGGCGCCAGCGACAGTTCCCACTAGCCCGATGCCATCCATCAAACAACCGTAGAACCCGTCCACCATCTTATTGTGTTCGCCCGAGACGATGTCCTCAATGCACTTCTTGAACGGCACGATCAGGTCGATGAAATAAGTCAGCAACCGTTCGCCTTCATCTTTGGAGAGTTCCAGCGGTGTCGGTATACGCACGAGTTCTCTGAGCTCACTCTTGTTCAGGAACGGTCGGTTATCGGCGAGAAATCCGGCGATGCGCGCGACGTTCGGCTCATTGAATTTTTGATAGAAGCCGCGCTGCGATTGTGAAGATCGCGTTGGTGCTTCCAGCGCACCGAAGTAATCGATGATCGCCATGCTGCTGGTAATTGAAGCGTCCTCGGCTGCGGCATGGGTATAGCGCTTGATGTTCAGCGGAACGCTCTGAGTTGCAGTATTGCTCAGGGGCAGCGTCATATTGGCACTGGCGCTCATTCTCGAGCGTTGCTGGAGCTTCCGCTCCCGCCTGATGAATGCACCGAGGGCATCATTCTTTCCGGATTCTGCGCGCGAGGTAAATAGCTCATAACAAAGATCCGCATCTCCATGGGATGTATACATCACAACCCCGAAACGTCCTGTGGCGGCATCTCTGCTTTGTTGTGTTTCTTGTTCGAGCCCCACATTCAGAGGGCCGCCGGCCCGACGGGTAGTGACATAGGACGCAGATCCGCGCACGGTGAAAAAATGTATGTCGGCATTCATGAACACCTGCAGATCTGCTTCCGGCATGTGCGCCAACGCCAGTTTGACGGCAGTCAGCATGCCGCTGTTCAGCTCTTTGAAATGCGCCGCCAGTTGACGCTCCATTTCCTCTTCACAGGATTCAAGCGTAAGCAGATGCGGATAACGCTGGTAAAGACTGACACCTGAAGGGTTGTAATTGATGGCCGGTTGCGGCAATCCGTTGACGATCAGTCGCACAGTGCGTCTGTCCCACTGGCCAGTGACCATGTCGCCCGATTGATGCAGATCGACCATGGACATGATCTGCTGCCCGCCTACCTCGGACAGCGCCTTTTCGTCCAGTGTGTCGCAGCCCGGCGCAGCCTTTCTCAATTGAGTGCGGGCAATTTCCGCACGGTTGGGCAAGGGGGTCGAAAAAGCGCGAGCTGTTTGGGCGAATTGCTCTGCGTGGTGCTCAAACGCCTCAATAGCCAGCCTTGTACAAGCCTCTTCCGCCTGCTCGAGCTCGGCTCTTGAAAAAATCCGGTTGAGCAGCGCCCACTCGACGATCGGGTCGATCAGCGCCAGATCGCGCATGTGTTTCTGCGCTTCGCTCACGGGCTGCAATTCGCCGTAAGCAATGATCTGCGCATAGGTCAGTTCCCGCGAAGCCCCGGTTTTTGCAGCCTCGACCAATACCACTGCACGACAGAAGTTGATCCACGCAATCGACCCGAGTCTGACCTCAGCCGGAATTTTTCTGACCAGCAATTCAGGCGCGACGCGTGCCAGAAGAAGATGGGCCACCAGCGGCGCCAATACTGGATTTACCCAGTTTTTACTGCGCACAAACGCGGTGTACTCGTCGAGTATTTCTGTCGGATGACGTTCTATGTTGTCAGGCGAATAAAGGTCTCGTCGATTGATCAAGTGGCAATGACCGATCGATGGATCCAGATCAAGCAATATTGCGGTCATCAGCAATTGGCGAAGGATATTTTCGGAAACCGTTTGCCCTTCATTCACTCCGTACCAGTTCAGCTCTTTGATATAGCTTCTGGCAAGATTCAGCGAAATTGGATAGGCGACAAATTCAATCAGGCGCTGCGCTGCCGTCTCGTGAGCTATCTCAGCCTGGCCTGTAATGTTATACAAAGCCAACAGCAGCTTGGGCCTTGGCATCAACTTGGCGGTAGCGCCACGAATATCGGAAAATTGCTCTTCGGATAATGCATTCAGGCTCGTATCATTTGTCTGAAAATGCTCCCAATAGTTGACTGGCTCCTTGACCTGCGGTGAAAACCTGAACAAACCGACCAAGTTAGTGATCCTGGCCTTGGTATCAGGCAGATCGATTTCATGAAACTTGAACCACTGATCCAGGGTTATATCAAGATCAGGCCAGATATAACCGCCGGCTACCGCAGCGATATCCGCTATCAGACTTACCGTCGAGCGTGTTGGCTGACTGAATTGAAAGTGCTGCGCCGCAACCAGATCAACCCAACCTCTGACGGCACGGACTTCCATCTTGCCTTCCGGTGTTATCCGCACCAAACCGTTGTGATCGGTCGCATTTTCCCGAGCAAGCGCACCAATGACTGGCCCGGTACTCAGCAACTCGTCAAGCAGAAGTCTGCCGGGATTGTAGATTTCATACAGCGAGGATCCAGGCTCCAGCTCTATCTCATGCGCGTACCAGTTGATCTTCTCATTATCGTTGTACTTGGTTAACGCTTCTTCCAGATGCCGAAGAACCATGTCACGCTCGGCACCATCTGCTTCAGATCGAAACTTCCACTCAGCCAACGCAACTTTCGACGGCCTGAATACTTTATTTCTGTTTAGTTCACTCACGGTAAAACCTCATCAAAAAACCCGCTGACCATTCAGCTGCTGACGTTTTACCCAAGCATATATAAGCGCACCACGAGTTAATTATTAAGCGTTGTTGCAGCCGAGACACTCGATACATTCAAATACATTGACTCAGTCCATTAAACCCCACTCGCCGGCGCCTGAATTGTTAACACTCGCTTGATCGTGCTGAAGTTTAATTCGCAACTTCAGGTTATTCACCGAATCGGCATTCTTCAATGCTTCCTGCTCGCTGACAGCACCTTCTGCAACCAGCGCAAACAGTGCTGCGTCAAAGGTCTGCATACCGAGTTCGAATGATTTTTCCATCAGCGGTTTGAGTTCCTCGAACTGACCGCGGCGGACCAGATCAGCGATGGTCGGCGTGCCCAGAAGAATCTCGACCGCCGCGCGCCTTTGCCCGTCGACAGTGCGGACCAGACGCTGCGAGACACACGCTTTGAGGTTGTTGCCCAATGTCTGCAAAAGCTGTTCGCGCTTCTCCTCGGGAAACATATTGATGATGCGATCCAGCGCCTGATTGGCGTTGGTCGCATGTAATGTCGACAACACCAGATGCCCTGTATCAGCAAACGAGAGCGCATGCTCCATGGTTTCGCGATCGCGTATTTCGCCAATCAACACTACATCCGGTGCCTGGCGCAGAGTGTTCTTCAGTGCAGCATGAAAGCTGCGCGTATCGACGCCAACCTCACGCTGATTGATGATCGAGCGCTTGTGCCGATGGATATATTCGATCGGGTCTTCGATGGTCACGATGTGCCCGGCACTGTGGCGGTTGCGATGATCGATCAGCGCCGCCAGGGAGGTCGACTTTCCCGAACTGGTAGCGCCGACAAAAAGAATCAGGCCACGTTTGAGCATCACCGTTTCCAGCAGCACCGGCGGCAGCTTCAGGTCTTCGAATCGGGGGATGTCGACCTTGACGTTGCGGATAACGATCGAAACGTCGTTGCGCTGCTTGAAAATGTTCACCCGGAACCGGCCGACGCCCGTTCGGGAGATTGCCAGGTTCATTTCCAGATCCCGGTCGAACTCCCGGCGCTGCTCGGCGTCCATCAGGGAGGTGGCGATGGCCGCGGTTTCGCCGGGTTTGAATGGCTGATCGCTGAGCGCCGTCAGCACGCCATCAATGCGCGCGCTCGGCGCTGCGCCGGTAGAGAGGAATAGATCCGAGCCGTTTTTTTGCGACAATGTTGACAACAGTGCATCGATTTCCATGGCTGAAAGCACCCGCGAAGCATTGAATGAGCAAATTTGGCCGACGCTTGGCGCGGCTCCTGCAACAATGATAGACCCCGTCTCACCGAACCACGCTCAGGATTGAAACATGAATGCTGTATCCACCACCGATGACGCTCAGGCCTTGATTGCCCGCACCGACTGGAGCCGCAGCCCGCTAGGCGCCGCCGGCACCTGGCCGCAGAGCCTGCGCACGGCGGTGGACATCGTGATTCATTCGCCGATGCCGATGCTGCTGTTATGGGGCCCGCAACTCACGCAGATCTACAACAATGGTTTTGCCCTGCTAGCTGGCAGCAAGCATCCCGAAGCCTTCGGGCAGCCAACCCATGAGATCTGGCCGGAAGTGCGGGATTTTGCCGAGCCGATTTACCAAGCGGTGCTGCAGGGTCAGGTGCGCAGCTTCAGCGAGCAACGTTTCAGCGTGCAGCGCGACGGCAAAAAAACCGATTTCTGGCTGGATCTGACCTACAGTCCGATTCGCGATGAAACCGCACAGGTCGCCGGAATTCTGATCACTGCCATTGAGACCAACGAGCGCCGCCGCATTGCCCTGGAATTGCAGCGCCGTTCCGAGGAAAGCCTCAAGGCTCAGCGCCAGTCCGAAGAGCGTCTGCAACTGGCCCTTGCCGCCGCCGACGCCGTCGGTACGTGGGACTGGGACATTGGCGAAGACCGATTCATTGCCGATGCGCATTTTGCCGAACTGCATGGCGTTGATCCGAGCAAGGCCGGGCAATTGCCGATCAGCGAATATATGCACGGGGTGCACCCCGAAGATCGCGCAATGGTTGCGCGCGGCATCAAGCACTGCATCACCCACGGCACCGAGTACGCTGAGGAATATCGCTTGTTGCAGGCCGATGGCACGCTGCGCTGGGTGTTCGCGCGGGGGCGTTGCTACAAGGATCATCATGGTCGGCCGATGCGCTTTCTCGGCGCGGCGCTGGACCTGACCGAACGCAAACACACGGAACAGGCGCTGCGTCAGAGCCAGACCGAATTGCAGTTGATCATCAACGCCATGCCGATCCTGATCAGCTATGTCGACGCCGAAGAACGTTTTCGCTTGAACAACGCAGCGTATCTCGACTGGTACGGCCTCACACCGCAGGAGTTGTACGGGCGCACGATTCGCGAGGTCATCGGCGAAGAGGCGTATTTCCTGCGTGCGCCGTACATCGCCGAAGCGCTGGCCGGGCGCGCCTGTTCCTTCAGTTTCTATACCCCCCACCGCGACGGCAGCACCCGTCATGCCCTCATGAATTATCTGCCGCGACATGGCGCAGACGGTGCAGTGAATGGCTTCTACATCTTTGTCATCGACGAGACCGAGCGCAAGAAAACCGAAGAAGCCCTGCGTAATCTCAACGAGACCCTCGAAGAGCGGGTCAGCGCGCGCACCGAGCAACTGGCTCAGGCCAACGAGCGTTTGCAGAACGAGATGTTCGAACGCGAGCGCGCCGAAGATGCCTTGCGCCATGCGCAGAAGATGGAAGCCGTCGGCCAGCTCACGGGGGGCATCGCCCACGACTTCAACAACATGCTCACCGGCATTATCGGCAGTCTGGACTTGATGCAGCGCTACATCGCCAATGGTCGTGCCGACGAGATCGGCCGTTTTACCGAAGCGGCCGTGTCATCGGCCAATCGCGCGGCGGCGCTCACGCATCGCTTGCTGGCGTTCTCGCGGCGCCAGTCGCTGGACCGCAAGCAACTGAACGTCAATGAGCTAGTGCACTCGCTGGAAGATCTGATCCGCCGCACCAAAGGCGATCCGATCGACCTGCAACTGCGCCTGCCCGAAGACGTTTGGCCGGTGAGCACCGACGTCAGTCAGCTGGAAAATGCCCTGCTCAATCTGGTGATCAATGCCCGCGACGCGATGCCCGAAGGCGGCACGTTGCTGATCCAGACTGCGAACGTGTATCTCGACAGCAGCGACATCACCATTCTCGAACCGGTCAAGGCCGGGGAATATGTGATGCTCGCGGTCAGCGATAACGGCACCGGCATGACTCCTTCAATCCGCTCCAAGGCGTTCGATCCATTCTTCACCACCAAACCCATCGGCCAGGGCACCGGGCTCGGGCTGTCGATGATCTACGGTTTCGCCCAGCAGTCCGGTGGTCACGTCAGCCTCGACAGCGTACCGGGGCAAGGTACTTGCGTGCGCCTGTACTTGCCGCGTTTGCTTGAGCCGGCGCCCGAATCCTCGTCTGTGGAGACGGCCGAACCGATTGCCGCTTCATCTTCGGGCGAGACCGCGATTGTAGTCGAGGATGATCCGGCAGTGCGCATGCTGGTGCTCGATCTGCTGAGGGAGCTGGGCTACAAAACCTTCGAAGCGGCAAACGCCAAGATCGCCCTGCCCTTGTTCGAGTCCGCGCAACGTGTCGATCTGCTGGTTACCGATGTCGGGCTGCCGGGTATGAACGGACGCCAGTTGGCGGAGATTGCTCGCCAACATCGTCCGGGGCTTAAAGTGCTGTTCATGACCGGTTACGCGCAGATTGCTGCCGAGCGCCAGGGCTTTCTTGAAGAGGGCATGGACATGGTCGCCAAGCCCTTTGTCCTTGAAGTGCTCGCGAGCAAGATTCGCAAGTTGAGCAACCCGCCCCCGCGACTTGAGGCATAATCGCGCGCCCCGCTGTCACCCCGTTATCAGGTATTGCACGATGAAAGCCCAAGCCCGCCACATTCTGGTGAAAACTGCCGAAGAGGCCGAACAACTCAAACAGCGCATCGCCAAGGGCGAAGCATTCGATGTGCTGGCGAAGAAGTTTTCCACCTGCCCGTCCGGCAAACGCGGCGGTGATCTGGGCGAAGTCCGACCGGGACAGATGGTCGGCGCGATTGATGCGGTGATTTTCAAGAAACCACTGCGCACCGTGCATGGGCCGATCAAGAGCAAGTTTGGTTATCACCTGGTGCAGGTGTTTTATCGGGATTGATCGGCTGGCTGCCGGGCTTCTTCGCGAGCAGGCTCGCTCCCACATTTCGACCGGGTTTTCATTGTGGGAGCGAGCCTGCTCGCGAACCGATTGCGCAGCAAGCGGCCATTCTCTGACTACCTGGGGATCAGCGCCCCTGGCACCTGTATCACCCGACTGGCCAATTCATGTCCCGCTTGCGCCGCTTCTGCCGGGCTGCCGCCGAGCAGGCGTCGGGCCAGATACGCCGCACTGAACGAATCCCCCGCCGCCGTGGTGTCGACAACCTTGTCGACCTTTTGCGCCGGCACCTCAAACGCCTCCCCCTGACAACGAATCAGGCACGCCTCGGCGCCACGCTTGAGCACCACTTCTGGCGTGCCAATCTGCGCATACGTGGCAAACACCTCAGCGCAATCGGCAAACCCGAACAACGCCTGTTCGTCATCCACGGTGAGCAACGCCAGATCGACATAAGGCAAGACGCTGCGATATGCCGCGCGGGCCTCTTCCACAGAAGCCCACAAGCGTGGGCGGTAGTTGTTGTCGAAAACGATGCGCGCATCGCGCTGCCGGGCTTCGCTCAACGTCTTGATCAGGCGGGCACGGCCTTGCATGCCAAGTACGGCGAGGGTGATTCCGCTGAAATACAGCACGTCGTAGTCCGGCAAAGCCGCGAGAATCGGCTCGGCCGCAGGGGTAGTGAAGCAATCGCGCACCGCCGCTTCGTTGCGCCAGTACAGAAAGCGCCGCTCGCCGTTGGCGTCGGTCTGGATGCAGTACAGACCGGGCAGCCGACCGGGCAGGCGCTGCACCAGATTGAGGCCGATGCCTTCGCTGCGCCAGATCTGGCACATTGCGTCACTGAAACTGTCATCGCCCAGCGCGGTGACGTAGTCGACTTGCGCCTTGTCGCCCAGCGCGCGAGACAGGTAAACGGCCGTATTGAGGGTATCGCCACCGAAGCTTTGCTGCAGACTGCCGTCGGCACGTTGTTGCAGTTCGATCATGCATTCGCCGATAAGGGCGATGCGTGGGGTGTTGGGCCCCAGAGGGCTGAGCGTGGTCATCTGGTAGGGTCTCTGGTCGTTCGGTGGTGGCTGTTGTGGCGTCATCGCTGGCAAGCCAGCTCCCACATAGTCAAGGTGAACATAAATTGGGTAATCACCTCCGGCCCTGTGGGAGCTGGCTTGCCAGCGATTGGCCGCGCCTCGGTCTCAAGCCTTAGAAACAAGTCTCCATGGTCTCGATGACCGCCAGCTGCTCATCCACCAGCAACCCCACCCGCCATTTATCGAACGTCAGGCACGGATGCGAAGTACCAAAGGAAATGATGTCGCCGACCCGCAGTTCTACACCCGGCGCCACGGTCATGAACGCATGCTGATCCATCACCGCCGTGACCTTGCACGCACCGATATCATCACCTGTCGCCAACACCACACCGGCCTTGTAGCGCAACAACGGCACCGGCAAACCGGCGTCGAATGCGACGTCGCGCTTGCCCAGGGCGATCACCGCGAAACCCGGTTCCGGCAGCGACTGCACATGAGCCCAGACTTCCAGCGCCGGGCGCAGGCCTTCGTGCAGATCGCTGCGACGGTCGAGTACGCAGCACTGCGCCTCTTTGTAGATGCCGTGGTCATGCGCGACATAACTGCCCGGGCGCAACACGCTGAGGAAGCGGCCAGCAGCGTTCTGGGTTTCGAAGGATTCGGCGATCAGGTCATACCAGGCTGAACCCGATGCGGTGATGATCGGTTTGGCGATGGCGAAAGCGCCGCTGTCCTGCAGCTGCACCGCCAGGCGCACCAGCGATGCGGCGAACTGGCGAATGCCACTGACCGCGTGATCACCATGAATCACGCCCTCGTAACCTTCAATGCCGGTCAACGCCAGCGACGGTTGCGCATCGATGGCCTTGGCCAGCTCGATGACTTCCTGCTCGCTGCGGCACCCGCAGCGCCCGCCGACCACGCCATATTCGATCATCACGTTGAGCTTGACCCCACGGGAAGCAAAGTAAGCCCCGAGGTCGGCGACGTTGTCCGGGTGATCGACCATGCAATAGAAATCGAACGTCGGATCGGCAAGCAGATCGGCAATCAACGCCATATTCGGCGTGCCGACCAGTTGATTGGCCATCAGCACCCGGCGCACGCCGTGGGCATAAGCGGCGCGGGTCTGGGTGGCGCTGGCGAGGGTGATGCCCCAGGCGCCGGCGTCGAGCTGACGCTTGAACAATGCCGGGGTCATGCTGGTTTTGCCGTGGGGCGCGAGTTCGGCGCCGCTGTCGCTGACAAATTTCTGCATCCAGCGAATGTTGTGCTCCAGCGCCTCGCGGTGCAGCACCAGCGCCGGCAGGCTGACGTCGCGGGTCAATTGCGCGCCGATCACGGCATCGCCTTTTTCCACAGCAGAGTTGATGGCAGTGGTCATGGTCGAATCCTCACAGTCGCGGCTGCAGGCAGCCGCGGTTATTCGTTGATACGCCGGGCGAGGCTGTTGGCGCTCTCGATCAGCACCCGGCGATAGTCGTTGTAATTGTTTTTTGCATCGGCCCGTGGCGCGACGATGCACAACGTGCAAATGGCCACGCCTTGCGGGTCTTTCACCGGCGCGGCGAAGCAATGGGTGAACGTGTCGGCAACGCTGTCGAAGGAGAAGAAGCCATCGAGGCCAGCCTGACGAATCTCCGCCAGAAAGCGTTCCAGCGGCAGGCGTTCGCCGTCGGGCAGGATGTAGTCGTCCTCGTCGATCAGGTCGATGATCTGCTGATCGCTCAAGTGCGCGAGCAGCAGGCGCCCGGAGGCGGTCCAAGGGATCGGCGCGTTTTCGCCGATGTCCGATGAGATGCGGAAATGCCGCTCGCCCTCCTTCATCAACGCCACCGTGTATTTGCGCCCGTTGAGCAGGCACATCTGCGCGGTTTCGCGGGTCTGGCTGACGATCTCCTGCAAGGCGTGATCGGCCTCGCGGCTGAGGTCGAAATGGCGCAGATGCGCTTGGCCGAGGAAGTACAACTGGCGGCCGAGATAGACGTGGCCGTCCTTGCCCACCGGTTCCAGAATCCGCCGTTCCAGCAAGGATGCGACCAGTTCGTAGACCGTGGATTTCGGGCCGCCGATGCCGATGGCGATGTCGTTGGGGCGCAGGGGCTGGCCGATTTCCTTGAGAAAATCGAGGATATCGAACGCCCGGTCCAGACCACGTGCCCGGCGCTTGATGGTGTCTTCGGTCATTTCAGTAGTTTCCATTCAATTTCGCCGGGAGTTTACCGAGAGTCCAGTGTCGCCTGTTACATCGCTTTCGCGAGCAGGCTCGCTCCCACAGGAAAACGCATTCCAAATGTGGGAGCGAGCCTGCTCGCGAAGAGGGCTGCACTTGTTTCAGGCCTTCTTCTTGTAGGCAATGCAGTCGATCTCAACCTTGCAATCAACCATCATGCTCGCCTGCACGCAGGCCCGCGCCGGGGCGTGTTCGGGTTTGAAATACTCGGCGAAGACCTTGTTGAAACTGCTGAAATCCCGTGGATCGTCCAGCCAGACGCCGGCGCGGACCACGTCTTCAAGACCATAACCAGCCTCTTCGAGAATGGCGATCAGGTTCTTCATGGTCTGGTGGGTCTGTTCGACGATGCCGCCAACGATGATCTCGCCATCCACCGCCGGTACCTGGCCGGACACATGCAGCCAGCCATCCGCTTCGACTGCGCGGGCGAATGGACGAGGCTGGCCGCCGGCGGCGGTGCTGCCGGTGCCGTAACGCGTAATGCTCATGGGTGTTTCTCCTGATTGCAAAAGTACAGATTCAAAACCGCGTGCTCTTGAGAAATTCCGCCAGACGCGGCGATTGCGGGCGTTCGAACAGTTCCTTGGGAGGCCCCTGCTCTTCGATTCGCCCTTGATTCATGAAAACGATCTTGTCCGAGACCTCAAAGGCGAAACGCATTTCGTGGGTCACCAGCAACATGGTCATGCCGTCCTCGGCCAGCCCCTTGATCACGTTGAGCACCTCGCCAACCAGTTCCGGGTCGAGAGCCGAGGTGACTTCGTCAAAGAGCATCAGGCTCGGGTTCATCGCAATGGCCCGGGCGATGGCCACTCGCTGTTGTTGACCACCGGACAACTGACCGGGAAAGTGATTGCGCCGCTCCAGCAGGCCGACACGCTCCAGCCATTTTTCGGCAAGCACCACGGCTTCGTCCTTGTGCATCTTCTTCACCTTGAGCAGGCCCAAGGTGACGTTCTGCAACGCGGTCAGGTGCGGAAACAAGTTGAATTGCTGGAACGCCATGCCGGTCATCGCACGATGCCGGGCAATGACCTTTTCCGGGTGACGCACGCGTTTACCGTTGACCTCGTCATAGCCGATGGATTCGCCGTCGAGCAGAATCTGCCCGCCCTGAAACTCTTCAAGCATGTTCACGCAACGCAGCAGCGTGGTCTTGCCCGAGCCACTGGAGCCGATCAGCGTAACGACGTTACCGCGCTGCATGCTCAGGTCGACACCCTTGAGCACTTCCACCGCGCCGTACTGTTTGTGCAGGCCGCGAATATCCAGCAACGCCTGATTCTGTGAAGCAACTTGAGCTTGAGTCATGGCAAGGCCACCCGCTTTTCAATGTGCCGGCCGAGTAATTCGATGCCGTAGTTGATGACGAAGAACAGAAAACCGGCGAACAGGTAGAACTCCAGGGTCATGAAGTTTCGGGCGATGATCTGTTGTGTGCTGAGCAGCAATTCGGCGACGCCGATCACCGAGAGCAAAGTCGAGGCCTTGACGATTTCGGTCGACGAATTGACCCAGGTCGGCAGGATCTGCCGCAGCGCCTGAGGCAACAGCACGTAGCCGAGGGATTGGTAGAACGTCAGGCCGATGGCTTTCCCCGCCTCCATCTGCCCGCGCGGCAAAGCTTGCAGGGCGCCACGGACGATTTCGGCGACGTGCGAGCCGCAGAACAGCGTCAGGCCCAGGGCTCCGGCCTGAAACGCGCTGATCTGCCAACCGAGCGCCGGCGCCATATAAAAGCAGGCCAGCACCAATACAAACACCGGTGTGCCGCGAATCAGATCGACGTACAGCCGAAACGGCGCGCGCATCCAGAATCTGCCGTAAGTCAGGACCAGGCCGGCAACCACGCCGAGCATGGTGCCCAACACAATGGCCAGCGCCGAGACCTGCACGCTGGTCAGAAAGCCCTGCCACAACGGCTCGCGGGCGAGCCACAATTCATGCAACCAACTGGGAGATTGGTACATCGCAGCCTCCTATCGGCGGATCGCCAGACGCTGCTCGAGGTAACGCAGCAGCATGGCAATGAGGTAACAGGCCGCGACATACAACGCCGTGGTCACCAGCCAGGTTTCGATCACCCGGTAGCTCTCGACGTTGATCTTGCGCGCGTAATAGGTCAGCTCCGGTACCGCAATCGCAGCGGCAAGCGAGGTGTCCTTGAACAGCGAAATGAAGTTGTTCGACAGCGCCGGCAGTACGTTGCGCAACATCACCGGCACGGTGATGTAAGCCTTGACCTGCCACTCCCCGAGACCGATCGCCAGCCCCGCTTCGCGCTGGCCTTTGGGAATGCTCAGCAAGCCGCCACGAAAAACTTCGGTCAGGTACGCGCCGGCATACAGCGACAGCGTGATGATGAACGACGGAATCTTGTCCAGACGAATGCCAAGGCTGGGCAGCGCAAAGTAGATCAACAGAATCAACACCAGGATTGGCGTGTTGCGCACCACCGTGACGTACACCGAGGCCAGCACCCGCAAGGCGCGATGTTTGGAGAGCAAGGCAAACGCCATCAGCAGGCCGATCACGCAGCCGATGGCGATCGACACCAGCGCCAGCTGCAAGCCCAGCCCGAGCCCCGCCAGCAAGGTGTCGAAATCGCGCCACACGGCGGCAAAGTTCAACTGATAATTCATGGTCAGCAGTACCTTGAGCGGGGCGATTTGACTCGCCCCACTCTCACGGGATCATTTGAATTCGACTGGGAAACCGATGGCTGGAGATGGCAGATCAACACCGAACCATTGTTTGAACGAGGCAGCGTAGGTCGGGAACTCAACTCCGGTCATGGCTTCATGCAGCGCGGTGTTTACGAAGTTCAGCCAGTCCTGATCGCCACGTTTGACGGCGCAGGCGTAAGTCTGCGGGCTCCAGGCATAGCTCGGGCTGCGGTAGCGGCCCGGGTTCTGCACCATCAGGTATTTGACCGAGGACTGGTCGGTTGCGGCGGCATCGGCACGGCCGGAGTTCACTGCCTGATACATCAGGTCGACGCTGTCGTACTGGTCGACCTTGGCCTTGGGCAATGCCTGATGCACCAGTTCTTCCGCGTAGACGTTCTGCAGCACCGCAACGGTGACGTCATCGCCCGCCGCTTGCAGGTCTTCGATCTCCTTGTATTTGCTGTTGTTCGGCAACAGCAGGCCGACGCCTTCGCGGTAGTACGGCAAGGTAAATGCCACTTGCTGCGCGCGGCTGGCGGTGACGGTGATGAACTGGCAGCTCATGTCGACCTTGTCGGTCAGCAGGTTGGGGATCCGCGCATCGGAGGACTGCACCACGAACTCGACTTTGTTCGGGTCGTTGAACAGTCCTTTGGCCACCATCCTGGCGATGTCGATATCAAAACCCTGCAACTTGCCGTCCGCGCCTTGAAAGTGCCACGGCGCATTGGTGCTGCCAGTGCCCACGATCAACTTGCCACGGGCGAGAACACTGTCGAGCTTGCTGTCGGCAGCCTGGGCCAGGCCCATGACCGAGGAAGAAGCCGCAAGAACAAAAACACACGCTTTGAACAACGAAGGATGGCGACGCATGGCAAGCACTCCACAATTGTGTTTATTCCGCTATACCGGAACACGGTTTGTTACTACGGAATAGACAGCAGAAATTGTGCCACAGGAATCTCGCGAAATCTGTAATTGCGTTGAACGCTTTTGGAATCAACAAGATATGGTTCGTGGACCAAAGGGTTTGGCCCGAACTAGAACGAAGGAAATAGCTGACACAGCCATTAAAAGGGTAATGCGTTCCCAACTTGGTTCAGATCGCGCCGTTGTGGTGCGAATCAGGGTGACAGTTGAACAAGACCCGGTATCAGCGCTTTAGCGCCTGCCTGTAGACATCACCCTGCCGTTTCCCGACGGCTATCACCGTCACGACCAGTACCTCGTCCCTGACCCGATAGACCAACCGATATCCAGCGCTTCGAAGCTTGATTTTATAGGCGTTACTCAATCCTTTCAGACGAGCCGCCGGAACGTGGGGATTTGCCAGCCTTTCAACAAGTTTATCTTTGAACTGCTCTCTGAGCTCCGACCCAAGCTTTCGCCACTCCTTCCAAGCCTTTTCAGAAAATTCCAGTTCATAGGTCATCAATGGATACCTTGATGGTCGGATCGTTTTCTCGCTCCTTGCAAAGGGCGATCAGTTCCAGATCCTCCAGGCGCTCCATCATTGCTTCATATTCCTTGGCAGGAACACAGTAGAAGGCCGGTTCGTTTCGATTAAGGATCGCCACAGACCGGCCTCCACCAGCTGCCACTGTACCCATAGGGTTTTTTTTCAATTCGGAAATACTCGCTACGACGTGAGAAAGAACAATGTGCGTCATGAACTGTGCCTCTTGAAGTGCTCTGATTAGTGCTCAAAATAGCACTCCAAGTGATGCTCGGCGCAATGCATTGAGGTTACCACGCGGTTTCTTGTGAGGTTCCCGCATTGGTTGTCAGGTCTATCTGGCGTTCTTGTGGGATTAATCTCGTGGTTACGCACCCCACCTGTAATTTCTGACAGTAGACCGCGACGCCCCTACTCCTTTAACGTCAAGGAGCCTACCCGCTCGTTGAAAAGGACCCTTCGATGAACGCCACAAACACAACCTCCACGCTGGCCCCGGTTTACCGCAAAGCCCTGAAAACCTGGCGCCCGGTCATTCTGTATTTCGCCAATGATCACTGCCCCGCCTGCGAATGGGCCGGGCCGATCTTTCGGCAGATTGCCGAGCCTTACCGACTGCGCGCCAACATCTATATGCTCAACACCAGCCAATCGCCCAAGCACCCGAATGTCACGGGCACGCCAACAGTGCTGTTCTATAAAAACGGCAGGCTGCTGAAAAAGCTCAAAGGTATCGGCACTGAAGAAACCCTCGCACGGGATTTCACCGTGCACATCGGCAAGACCAAAGCCCCCTTTGCAGCGCGTAAACGGAAGCATGATCTGCCTTGGCTGCGTCAGACACTTCGTACTTTGCGTACCGTCCCACATGGGCGCCTACGCCGGATGTTCTGAACGAGCCCAGAGCTGTGAAGTGCCTGCCAAATTGCCTTCGCGAGCAGGCTAGCTGCCACATTGAACTGCGTTGCAATGTGGCAGCTAGCCCGCTCGCAAAAAGGCCAGCACAGCTTTTAGAAAACGCAAGGATTACGCGGCAGCGCGCTCCAGCAACACCCGCGTCACCCGCCGTTCTTCTACCGCTTTGACGGTCAGTTGCCAGCCCTCGTATTCCAGTCGATCGCCGGTCATCGGCAACCGATCCAGCAGGCTCATCACCAACCCGGCCATGGTCTGATAATCCTCGGTCGGCTCGGCATCGAAGCCGGTACGCTGGCGAACGCGAGCCAAGGGCAGCGCGCCGCTGACCAGAAAACCGCCGCGCTCCTCGACCACATCCGGGCCTTCGATTTCGCTGGCATCGGGCAACTCACCGGCGATCGATTCGAGAATGTCGGTCATGGTCAATACGCCGACGAAATCGCCAAACTCGTTGACCACGAAAGCGATGTGGGTCGAGGCCGCGCGCATCTGCTCCAGGGCATTGAGGATTGAGTAACTGTCGAGCAGATTGACGGTCTTGCGTGCCAGATGCTCCAGGTTCGGCTCGTTGCCGGCCAGATACTCCTTGAGCAATTCCTTCTTGTGTACGAAGCCCAAGGGCTCATCCACCGCGCCATCGCGAATCAACGGCAAGCGCGAGTACGACGAATGCATCAACTTCGTGCGAATGGTTTCGGCGTCATCGGCAAGATCAATCAGGTCAACGTCGGCGCGCACCGTCATCAGGTTACGAATCGGCCGCTCTGCCAGTTGCAGCACGCCGCTGATCATCACCCGCTCACGACGGTCGAACAGCTCGGCCACCGGCGCTTCACCGTTGTCCAGCAGGTCGGAGATTTCCTCACCAACCTCCTCCGCCGCCAGCTTGCGGCCACCGAGCAGACGCATCACTGCATGGGCCGTGCGCTCACGCATTGGCCGCACGCCCTGCATCGAACGTTTGCGCCGCGCCCGGGCGATCTGGTTGAACACCTCGATGAGGATCGAGAAACCGATGGCGGCGTACAGGTAACCTTTCGGGATATGGAAGCCCAGACCTTCGGCGGTCAAGGCAAAACCGATCATCATCAGGAAGCCCAGACACAGCATGATCACGGTCGGATGTGCGTTGACGAAGCGGGTCAGCGGCTTGCTGGCGACGATCATCAGGCCGATGGAAATGATCACCGCGATCATCATCACCGCCAGTTCATCGACCATGCCCACAGCGGTAATCACCGCATCGAGGGAGAACACCGCGTCGAGCACCACGATCTGCGCGACGATCGGCCAGAACAGCGCGTAGGTTGTGTTGGTCGAGCGCTCGCCGACGTGGCCTTCGAGGCGCTCATGCAACTCCATCGTCGCCTTGAACAACAGGAACACGCCACCGAACAGCATGATCAGATCACGCCCGGAGAAGCTCTTGTCGAACACCTCGAACAACGGCTGCGTGAGCGTAACCAGCCAGGAAATGCTCGCCAACAGGCCCAGGCGCATGATCAACGCCAGGGACAGACCGATGATCCGCGCACGATCGCGCTGATGCGGCGGCAGTTTGTCGGCAAGAATTGCGATGAACACCAGGTTGTCGATACCCAGCACCAGTTCCAGCACGATCAGAGTCAACAGGCCTAACCAGGCCGTGGGATCCGCTAACCATTCCATAAAACGTCTCGATCTCTCTTCAGTGAATTCAGGCGGCCGGACACGGCGAAGTGCAACGCGAAGGCTCAAGAGCCGCGTTATCAACCATAGTCGGGAGTCGGAAGACGGGATACTGCAAAAGGATCAAAACCGCGCAATTTTGCGCTGGAGAATGCTGACTGGGAGGCTCCGAGAGGGTGTTCATGTAGATCCTGAATGAAAAATGGCCTTCGAGCGTACAGGTTTGACCGGCCTGCTCCACAGCGGTAAATCATTTCAAAATCTGTATGAATGACCTTGATCGGAGACTTTCAGCGTTGCTGAAGAAGCATTCGCGAGCAGGCTCGCTCCCACAGGGTGCGAGCGGTGCGGCGGATTTCAGCGTAGACCCAGCTCATCGATATGCTGATACTGCGCTTGCAGCGCGGTCGCCAGATCCTTTGCCCGGCCCAGTCGGATCGGCCCGCGCTCAATGTCGATCAGCAATCCCGGACACGCCAGCACTGGCAACCCTGAAAGTTCTTTCAAGCGACCATCGGTCACGATCAGGCAGCGTTGCTGTTCGGCGGGAAAGCGCTTGCGTCTAACCGTCAGCCATTGCTGCGCCTGTTCCAGTGCCGCGAGCAACGGCGTGCCGCCACCGGCGCCCAGACCGTCGAGCCAGGCGCTCAGGCCGCTTGAGGCCTTCAAGCCTTGCAACTGCCATTTCGGCGCAGAACCACTGGCAGTCAGCAACGCCAGCCGCGCCCGCTGGCGGTAAGCGTCGTCGAACAGCTGCGCGAGCAGGCCCTTGGCATCGCTCAAAGCCTGATGGCGACGGGTCGAGGCCGACGCGTCGACGATCACCAGCCAGATTTCATGGGGCGAACGGGTACGCTGCTGGAACAGCAGATCAGCGCGGCGCTGAGGACGGCCATTGAGCAGCGTGCCCGGCCAGTTCACCGAACCGCTGCTGGCGCTCTGGCGTTGGCCCTGGCGGCCATTGTCGAGTTGTCCGGCACGGGGTCTGGCATTCGCCCCCGCGTCGGATCGGGGGCGAATGCCTAGGGCTTTTTTGCCTGTGGCGGCCAGCTCGGAACTTCGCGGCGGGCACCGGTGGCTTGCACCGTTGCCGGCATCTCGCCCCACTGGCCCTGGCCTTCGCCGGATTTGCTGTCAGTGCCTGAGGGAGATTGCGCTTGTGATTGGGCGCTGGATGAAGGGTGTTCGCGGCGGCGATGGCGCAGGGCAAATTCGGCCACCGCGTCGATATCCTCTTCAGCAATCGCATCGGCCCCACGCCATGCCGCATGGGCGCGAGCCGCGCGCAACCACACCAGATCAGCGCGCAAGCCATCGACGCCAGCGGCGAAACAACGCTCGGTAATCAACGCCAATGCCGCATCATCCAGCGGGATGGCTGCCAAGCGCTCGCGGGCGCTTTCACAGCGCGAACGCAGGATGTGTTGCTCGCTCGCCCACTGCGCGCAGAACCGTTGTGGATCGCTGTCGAAATCCAGCCGCCGGCGAATGATCAGCCCGCGTTCGGCGGGCGCAGTGTGGCCGCTGAGGGCAACGTTCAAGCCGAAGCGGTCAAGCAGTTGCGGCCGCAGTTCGCCCTCTTCCGGGTTCATGGTGCCGATCAGGACGAATTTGGCCGAATGCCGATGGGAGATGCCGTCACGCTCGATCAGGTTGGTGCCGCTGGCGGCGACATCGAGCAGCAGGTCGACCAGATGATCCGGCAGCAGATTCACCTCATCGACGTACAGCACGCCACCGTCAGCCTTGGCCAGAACACCGGGCGAGAACTGCGCGCGACCGTCGCTCAGGGCAGTATCGAGGTCGAGGGTGCCGACCAGCCGCTCTTCGGTAGCGCCCAACGGCAAAGTGACAAACTGGCCGCTGGCGAGCAGGTCCGCCAGGCCCCGGGCCAGCGTCGACTTGGCCATGCCGCGCGGACCTTCGATGAGTACGCCGCCGATTTTCGGGTCGATGGCGCTCAGGCACAGGGCGAGCTTCAAGTCATCGGCGCCGACCACGGCGGAGAGCGGGAAATGCGGGGTGTCGGTCATCTTGGATACTCGTTCATGGTCGGTGAAAGGTTTTCAATTGTAGGAGTGAGCCTGCTCGCGATGGCGGTGTATCAGTCAACTTATGGGTTTGCCGAACTATCGCTATCGCGAGCAGGCTCACTCCTACAGGGGATCGCGTTCTGTCAGGTGTCTTCTTCAATGTCCAGCAGGAGGTTTTCAAGCGCTTCCTTATAAGCCCCAGGCTCCTGCCACATCCCGCGCTGCTGCGCTTCGAGCATGCGTTCGGTCATGTCGCGCAGCGCATGGGGATTATGCTCACGAACAAAATCCCGGGTCGCCGGATCGAGCAAATATGCCTCCGCCAGCAACGCGTACTGATGGTCATCGATCAACTGCGTGGTCGCATCGAAAGCGAACAGATTATCAACCGTCGCCGCCAGTTCGAACGCGCCTTTGTAGCCGTGACGCTTGATTCCGTCGATCCACTTCGGATTCGCCGCGCGCGAGCGCACCACGCGATTGAGTTCTTCCTTCAAGGTACGAATCTTCGGCAGATCCGGCTGGCTGTGATCGCCGTGATAGCTGGCCGCCGCTTCGCCACGCAGCGTCTCCACCGCCGCGAGCATGCCGCCCTGAAACTGGTAGTAATCGTTGGAATCGAGCAAGTCATGCTCGCGGTTGTCCTGGTTCTGCAGAACTGCCTGTACCTGGCTTAGGCGCTGGCTGAACTGCTCGCGGGCAGCCGTGCCCTCGTCGGCACCGCCGTAAGCATAGGCCCCCCAGTTCAGGTAGACCTCAGCGAGATCTTCGCGCGACTGCCATAGACGTCCGTCGATAGCGCCTTGCACTCCGGCGCCATACGCCCCCGGTTTCGCGCCGAAGATGCGCCACCCGGCCTGACGCCGCGCGGTATCTTCATCGACGCCCGACTGCAACAGCGCCTGGCGTTCGGCGCGCACCTTGGCGGCGAGTGGATTCAAATCGTCCGGCTCGTCCAGCGCGGCCACCGCTTGCACGGCGGCGTCGAACAGGCGGATGAGATTGGCAAACGCATCACGGAAAAACCCCGACACCCGCAGCGTCACGTCGACTCGCGGACGATCGAGCAGACTCAGCGGCAGAATCTCGAAATCATCCACGCGCTGACTGCCCGTGGCCCAGACCGGACGCACGCCCATCAGCGCCATGGCCTGAGCAATGTCATCGCCGCCAGTGCGCATGGTTGCAGTGCCCCACACGGACAAGCCAAGGTGGCGCAAGTGATCGCCGTGATCCTGCAAGTGTCGTTCGAGAATCAGCGTTGCCGACTGGAATCCGATGCGCCATGCGGTAGTCGTGGGCAGATTGCGCACGTCGACCGAGTAAAAGTTGCGCCCGGTGGGCAACACGTCGAGGCGGCCACGGCTGGGCGCGCCGCTGGGGCCGGCGGGGACGAAACGACCGCTGAGGGCGTCGAGCAGACCGCGCATTTCGGCCGGGCCACAAGCGTCGAGGCGCGGGGCGACGACTTCGCGCAGATGCTCGAGTATCGAATTAACCTCAATCCACCCCGACCCGTGTGGGAGCGAGCCTGCTCGCGAAGGCGTCGGGTCAGACAACTGGTCTTTTACTGACACACCGCTTTCGCGAGCAGGCTCGCTCCCAAAGGGGACATTCAGTGTTTGGAAGATCAGGTCTGCGGCGAAGAGTTCGAGGCGTTCGCGGGTGTCGCCGGCGGTGCGCCAGACTTCTTCGCTGATGGCCTGCAACTCGGGCGGACGCGGGCCGCTCCACGGATCGGCCAAGGCGCAATCCAGCGGATCAAAACCCAGTTCAAACGCTTTGGCCAGTGCTCGCAACACACTCGACTGCGCACCCTTGCCGTCACCGCGCGGGATGCGCAGCAACGCCAGCAAGGTGTCGATACGCAAGCGCTCGCTCGGCGATTCACCAAAAATGTGCAACCCATCGCGAATCTGCGACTCCTTCAGATCGCACAGATAAGTGTCCAAACGCGGCAACCAGATCGCCGCATCGGCATCGCTGTCCAGCGCGGCATCCAGTTGCAATTCGCGGTCGATTTGCGTGTCCCGCACCAGCTGCAGAATGTCGCGCTGTAACTCACGGGCGCGGCGCGGATCGAGCAGTTGCGCCTCGTAATATTCGTCGGCCAGCAACTCCAGATTGCGCAGCGGCCCGTAGGTTTCGGCGCGGGTCAGCGGCGGCATCAGGTGGTCGATGATCACCGCCTGCGTGCGCCGCTTGGCCTGGGCGCCCTCGCCCGGATCGTTGACGATAAACGGATAGATATTCGGCAGCGGCCCGAGCAGCGCGTCAGGCCAGCAATTATCCGAAAGGCCGACGCCTTTACCCGGCAACCATTCGAGATTGCCGTGCTTGCCGACATGGATCACGCCGTGAGCGCCGTAGGTGTTGCGCAACCAGAAATAGAACGCCAGATAACCGTGCGGCGGGACCAGATCCGGGTCGTGATACACCGCGCTCGGATCGACCTGATAACCGCGTGCCGGCTGGATGCCGACAAAGGTCAGACCGAAACGCAGACCGGCGATCATCAGGCGACCGTCGCGGCACATCGGATCATTGTGTGGCGATCCCCAACGCTCGACTACCGCCGCGCGATTCGCCTGCGGCAGCGCATTGAACATTGCCAGGTAATCGTCCATCGCCAGGCTTTGCTGGCACGGGCGCAGGTCGAGACTGTCGAGGTCGTTGCTGACGCCGCCGAGCAGTTGCTGGATCAGTTCGGTGCCGCTATCGGGCAATTCAGCGATGACCGGATAACCCTCTTCGCGCAAAGCGCGGAGGATATTCAGCGCCGCCGCCGGCGTATCGAGGCCGACGCCATTGCCGATGCGGCCGTCGCGGGTCGGGTAGTTGGCGAGGATCAGGGCGATGCGTTTTTCGCCGTTCGGCACGCGTGCCAAAGCAACCCAGCGCCGCGCCAGTTCGGCGACGAAATCCATGCGTTCGGGCTGGGCGCGATAGCAGACCACATCGGACTGACTGCGCTCGCTGCGCCAGGCCAGATCCTTGAAGCTGATCGGTCGGCTGATAATGCGCCCGTCAAGCTCCGGCAAAGCAATGTGCATCGCCAGATCACGCGGCCCAAGGCCCTGTTCGCTGTCGCGCCAGCCGGGCTCATTGTCCTGGGCGCAGATCGCTTGAATTACCGGGATGTTGCGGCGAAACGGGCGCAGATGCGGCGCCTCGGGACTCGATTGGGCAAAACCGGTGGTGTTGAGAATCACCCCCGCCTCGACTTCATCCAGCCAGTCCTCGACCACCGACAAGCAACCGGGTTCTTTCAGACTGGCCACCGCGATCGGCAGCGGATTGAGTCCGGCTGCCTGCAAACGCTGACAGAACACATCGATGAACGCCGTGTTCGCCGCCTGCAAATGCGAGCGATAAAACAACAGCGCCGCCACCGGTTGACCGGGCAGCCATTCGGCTTGCCAGTCACTCAGGGCAGCGCTGTTTTTCTGTGGGTGATAAATCGCCGTGCGCGGCAGGGTTTGCGGCTCGCTCCACGGGTAATCGCGGGCGAACCATTGGTTGCCCAGGCAACGGAAGAAATCCAGCGCATTGCCCATGCCGCCCTGACGCAGAAATTGCCAGAGTCGATCGCGCACTTCGGCGCTGACCGTGCTCAAGTCGCTGAGTTCGGGATCCGGACGGTCATCGCCGGGCACCAGAATCAGTTGCACGCCGCGTTCGGACAGCTCGACCAGCCGCTCGACGCCGTAGCGCCAATAGGCGATGCCGCCGTGCAGCGAAATCAGAATGACCTTGGCGTGGCGCAGCACTTCATCGACATACAGATCGACCGAGGCATGATTCTGCACCTGCATCGGATTGGCCAGGCGCAAGCTCGGGTAGTCATCCGGCAGTTGCTGCGCAGCCTCGGCGAGCAGCGCCAGGCTGGAATCGCCGCTGCACAGGATCACCAGCTCGGCGGGGGTTTGTCCGAGATCGGCAATGTTGTCATCCGAGACGAATCCGCCGGGCTGGGTCCTGAGCAGGTGCATGGCTTAAACGCTGAGCGCAGCGCGCAATTGCGCTTCGAGTTGTGCCGCATCAAGCTCCTGACCGATCAGCACCAGACGCGTGACGCGCGCTTCGTCGGCGCCCCACTGGCGGTCGAAATGCTTGTCGAAACGCGTGCCCACACCCTGGATCAACAGGCGCATCGGCTTGTTCGGAATTGCCGCAAAACCTTTGACCCGCAGGATGCCGTGCTGCACCACCAATTGCGTCAGCGCGTCGAGCAGCAGGCTTTCGTCGGCTTGCGGCAGTTCGATGGAGATCGAATCGAAGGCGTCGTGATCGTGATCGTCGTCATCACCATCATGGTGGTGATCGTGGTGACTGTGGCGGCTGTCGATATGTTCTTCAGAGCCGGCACCGAGGCCAATCAGCACGTCGAGCGGCAGACGGCCATTGCTGGCTTCGATGATTTTTACCGCTGGCGGCAGCTCTTCGGCGACTTCAGCGCGCACCCGAGCCAGATCTTCCGCGCTGGTCTGGTCGGCTTTGTTGAGGATGACCAGGTCAGCACTGGCCAGTTGATCGGCGAACAACTCGTGCAGCGGCGACTCGTGATCAAGATTCGGATCGAGTTTGCGCTGGGCATCGACCTGATCCGGGAACGCGGCGAAGGTGCCAGCAGCGACGGCCGGGCTGTCGACCACGGTAATGACTGCATCGACTGTGCAGGCACTGCGAATTTCCGGCCACTGGAAGGCTTGCACCAACGGCTTGGGCAGGGCCAGGCCGGAGGTTTCGATGAGAATGTGATCGAGGTCACCGCGACGGGCGACCAGTTCGCGCATCACCGGAAAGAACTCTTCCTGCACGGTGCAGCACAGGCAGCCGTTGGCCAGCTCATAAACGCGGCCGCTGGCCTCTTCTTCGGTGCAGCCGATGGTGCATTGCTTGAGGATTTCACCGTCGATGCCCAGCTCGCCAAACTCGTTGACGATCACCGCGATGCGCCGGCCCTGAGCGTTATCGAGCATGTGCCGCAGCAGCGTGGTTTTGCCCGAACCGAGGAAACCGGTGACGATGGTGACGGGGAGTTTGGCCAGTGTTTTCATCGGTATGCCCTTTGGCAAGCGGCGGGCATACGGGACGAGAACCGGCAGCGCGCGTGCACGCCGGAAGCATTCGCCACCGGATCACCCCGCCCGGTTGTAGTGAGAATCTGTGACGAGGCAGGTCTCCTGGCTGACGGCGTTCAGGCGTTGGGCCTGGCGTCCATTGCGCCTTCCCGCTGGCTCATCGTTTGAGCTGGCAGTGGCGTGGCAACGAACATCACCGTTCACAGTTGCGGGGGCAGCCGCGGCTTTGACCGCGTTCCCTTCTTAGCTTCGGCAAGTGCCGAAGAACCTCGAAAGCGCAAGGCTACGCATGGTGTGGGGATGGGTCAATGGGCGTTGAGCCTCGGAACCGAGGGCATATCCGTTGCTGCGGGTGCAGCGGCGGGCGGTATCGCTCCAGCGACTCAATTTTCCAGATGTACGACTGCGTCGTACGGTAGCTGCGCTCCCACACCCGGAGCGATCCCATAACGAAGCCTGCCGAAGTGGCAAAAGATCAAAAGCAAAAGCCAGATCAAAAGATCGCAGCCTTCGGCGGCTCCTACAGTTGGATCGCGTGCTTCAAGACCAGGTCGGCTGTCAGGCCGCCTTCGCGAGCAGGCTCGCTCCCACAAAAGCAAAAGCAAAGCAGCGCAGCCGCCCCACTCAACAATGAGCGCAAGCTCGAGTGCTTTTGATCTTGCTTTTGATCCACCAGCGACGTCGGAAGGCTGAGTGGAGGGATTGATCCGGGCGTGGGAGCGCAGCGACCGTTCGACGCAGTCGAACACAGCGGAAGGAGGTGCAGCGAAGCAAACCGGAGCCGCTGCGCCCGGATCAGTCCCGGAGCGAAGGAACCCGAGCCTGCGAGGGCCGAACGTAGGAGCAAGCCTTTTTGGGTACTTTTTCGGCGTTTGGAAAAAGTGCCTCGCCGTAAGGGCGAAACCGTAATCAGCAACACCCGCAGCAACGGATATACACACAAAAACATCAGAAAAACACCCCCACCGCAGCACCGAAAACTCCCCGGAAATTGACTAAAAACCCAAACCCATGTTCTCCTGCCCACCTTGTTACGGGTGCCCTTCACAGGGTGAAACGGGAAACCGGTGAATCATGTGCTTTACTCAAAGCCATGTCAGTCCGGTGCTGCCCCCGCAACGGTAAGCGAGCGAAGCGTCAGATCCACTGTGCCCCGGCATGGGAAGGTGATGCTTGCAGGTCGGCGACCAGTCAACCCCTCGCGAGCCCGGAGACCGGCCCGCAACACCCAGCACGCGCAAGCGTCGCTGACCACAAACAAACCCGCGGTGGGCGGGCGCTGTTCGAAATCCCTGCGTGCCCGGCCCGCAGGGATTTTCATGCGCTCTGTTTACCCGCTGACATTTCAGAGGGAAGCGCTATGTCGATCATCAGCAACACCGTCAGCCACACTGACCCCATTTCCAGCAGCACCACACTCGGCCAACGCGTCGCTGCCGCCCTCTTCGCCTCGATCCTCGGTGCCAGCCTGGTCTGGTTCGCCGGTTTCTCGCACATCGAAGCGGTGCACAACGCCGCCCACGATACCCGCCACAGCGCCGCGTTCCCGTGCCACTGAGGCTTGCCGAAATGATCAAGCGTATCGCGCAAACCGCAGGCTTCACCGGCTTGCTGGCCGCCCTGCTCCTGACCTTGCTACAGAGTTTCTGGGTATCGCCACTGATTCTGCAGGCCGAAACCTTCGAGAAATCCGAACCGATCGCGCAAGTTCACGAACACGCCGCTGGCACTGCCGCCCACAGCCATGATGGCGAAGCCTGGGAGCCGGAAGACGGCTGGCAGCGTGTGGTCTCGACCACTGGCGGTAATCTGGTGGTGGCAGTGGGTTTCGCCTTGATGCTCGCCGGCCTGTACACCTTGCGCGCGCCGACCAAGACCTCGCAAGGATTGCTCTGGGGTCTGGCCGGTTACGCCACGTTCGTTCTCGCGCCGACCCTGGGCCTGCCACCTGAGTTGCCGGGCACAGCCGCCGCCGATCTGGCTTCGCGGCAGATCTGGTGGATCGGCACTGCCGCTTCGACCGCTGTCGGCCTGGCACTGATCGCTTTCAGCCGTCACTGGCTGATGAAGCTTCTGGGTGTGGCGATTCTCGCCGTGCCGCATGTGATCGGCGCGCCGCAACCGCAGGTGCATTCGATGCTCGCTCCAGAGGCATTGGAAACCCAGTTCAAAATCGCTTCGCAGCTGACCAACGTCGCGTTCTGGCTGGCTCTGGGCCTGATCAGTGCGTGGTTGTTCCGCCGCAAGAGCGCAGGCCCTTATCAGGCATGACCGATGACCGCGCAGCGCCGACCTTCGTGGTCGGCCTCGGCTGCCAGCGCGGCTGTCCGGCCAGTACGCTGCGTGCGTTACTTGATCAAGCATTGCAGGCGCACCGCATCGAGCTGCGAGCGGTCAAGGCTCTGGCGAGTATCGATCTCAAGCGCGACGAACCGGGGTTGCTGGAACTGGCCACACAATTGAACCTGCCGCTGCAGTATTTCAACAGTGCCGAGCTGGCGCCCTATCAGCAGCGCCTCAGCCATCAATCGCAGATCGCCTTTGAGCGCACCGGCTGCTACGGCGTGGCGGAAAGCGCCGCGCTGGCGCTGGCCGAGCAACTGATTCAGGCGCCGGCGAAACTGCTGATCCACCGGCAGAAATATGCGCAGGCCACGCTGGCATTGGCCGGCGCTGCATAAAATCCCGATAATCCCCGCCATCGATCATGAGCACGCTTCATCTGCAGTGTGCCTGCGCCTCTTCACAAGGATTCAACGATGACCGTCTACTTCATCGGCGCCGGCCCCGGCGACCCTGAACTCATCACCGTCAAAGGCCAACGGCTGATTCGCAGCTGCCCGGTGATTATCTACGCCGGTTCGCTGGTACCCGCCGCGGTGCTGGAAGGTCATCAGGCCGAAATCGTGGTCAATAGCGCTGAACTGCACTTGGAACAAATCATCGATCTGATCAGGACGGCCCATGCCAGAGGCCAGGATGTGGCCCGTGTGCATTCCGGCGATCCAGGTCTGTACGGCGCGATCGGTGAGCAGATTCGATACTTGCGTGAACTGAGCATTCCTTTCGAGATCATTCCGGGCGTGACCGCCACAGCGGCATGCGCAGCGCTGCTGGGCGCAGAGCTCACTCTGCCGGACATCTCGCAAAGCGTGATTCTGACCCGTTACGCCGACAAGACTGCGATGCCCGCCGGCGAAGAACTGGCGTGCCTGGCGCAGCACGGCGCGACCATGGCCATTCATCTGGGGGTCAATCATCTGGAAAAGATACTGGTTGAACTGCTGCCGCATTACGGCGCGGACTGCCCGATTGCCGTGATTCACCGCGCGACATGGCCGGATCAGGACTGGGTCGTCGGTACACTGGCGGACATTGCCGCAAAGGTCGAGGCCAAAGGGTTTCGGCGAACTGCACTGATTCTGGTTGGCAGGGTGCTGGGCAGCGAGGTGTTCAGCGAGTCTTCGTTGTATCGCGCCGGGCATGCGCATCTTTATCGCCCTTGAAGACGCCTTCGCGAGCAGGCTCGCTCCCACAGGTGATTGCATTTCAATGTGGCAGCGAGCCTGCTCGCGAATGGGGGCGGCAAAAGTTACCCATAAAAAAACGGCGCTCACGGGGCGCCGTTTTTCATGTTCGCAGCGAACACCTTAGTAGTAGGCGTTTTCTTTCTGCGTGTGGTCGGTCACATCGCGTACGCCCTTGAGCTCAGGAATGCGCTCGAGCAGAGTGCGCTCGATGCCTTCCTTCAAGGTTACGTCAGCCTGGCCGCAGCCCTGGCAACCGCCACCAAACTGCAACACGGCAATGCCGTCCTCGACAACGTCGATCAGGCTGACCTGACCGCCGTGGCTGGCCAGCCCCGGGTTGATCTCGGTTTGCAGGTAGTAGTTGATGCGCTCGTTGACCGGGCTGTCGGCATTGACCATCGGCACTTTGGCATTCGGTGCCTTGATGGTCAGTTGGCCGCCCATGCGGTCGGTGGCGTAATCAACGACCGCGTCATCAAGAAACGCTTCGCTGAAGGAATCGATGTAGGCGGTGAAGCTTTTCAGCCCCAGCGCGGTGTCTTCAGGCTTCTCTTCGCCTGGCTTGCAGTAGGCAATGCAGGTTTCGGCGTACTGGGTACCAGGCTGGGTGATGAAGACACGGATGCCGATGCCCGGGGTGTTCTGCTTGGAGAGCAGATCAGCCAGGTAATCATGGGCGGCGTCGGTAATGGTAATAGCGGTCATAAAAACTCCTCGCAGGCGTGGGCGCAGTTTACGCCAATCGGCGCGGCTGACAAAGTCCTAGTATTTTTGTCGGGAAAGAATCCCGGGCACACGCCTGCGAATACTCAAAGATTCTCGTACCGGTTCATATCCAGCACGCCCTCTTCCACCGGGTCGGTTTCATGGATGTACTGGCTCAGATCGTGGAAATACAGCCAGAACTGCGGATGACTGCGCCGAATGCCCCAGCGCTCGACGATCTTTTCGAACCGATTGACATCCCTGGCGTTTTCCATGGCATCGACAAACGCCGGCACCTGCTCGGCCGGGACGTTGAACATGAAATTCGGGTAACTGCTGAGCACGCCCGGATAGATCGTCAAGGTGTCGAGCCCCGACTGATAGCGCAGCGATTCACCGAGCAGAAACGCCACGTTGCTGTGGGCGCGGTTGCGCAGCACGCTGTAGACCTCGCGCTTGCCGCTGGCGGTTTCGACACGCAACAAAGTCGCTTCGGGCATCTGGTCGATGACTTTCAGCCCTGCGGCCGGGCGCGAGGCCAGACGGCTCAAGGCCTGCTCGGCATTCTGCAAGGCCGGATCGATATTCGGTCGCGAGCAATAAGCGCCGTCGCAGCGATTGATCGGGTCTGGCCGTGCATTCAGATCGCCGTAGCGCGCCAGCAATTGCATGGCGAAATCATGTTTCGGGTCTTTTTCGTCGAGCTTCAGCGCGGTCGGTTTGTCGTCATCGATGGCCTCGTAATCGAGCCACATCTTGAATTGACCGCCGTCCTGGTACCAATCGTTGAGGTAGTCCTCGCGCGAGTCGGCGGGCATAAGGCGCAGGAAGTTCTGCTCCGCGCCGTTACGGATCAGGTCGAAATACAGACGGGTCTGCGCCTGATGGGAAACGTTGCCGAACACGTCGAAATTGACCGCGAGCTGGTAATAGGTGCGCTCCAGCAGCGGATAATCGAACAGCCACATGGTTTGCGGCACCTCACCGATCAGCCCCTTGGTCACCGAAGCACTGTCGAAGTGGCGGAAAATGCTCAGCAAGGCGTTGTCGTTGCCGGCCCACAGCGTCGACCAGCTCGGCGCCGGCAGATCGGCATAGCTGTCACGGCGCAGTGCCTCGTATTCGTTGCGCTTGTCGCGATAGTTGCGCCACAGGCTCAGCACGCTGCCGACATCGTCGTTCTGCCCCGGCATCGCCAGCAGCGGCGTGGCCCGGCCGCGGTAGTTCGGGTCGGTGATATAGAGATCATGTTCCGGGGCCTGGAACAGCGCCCAGAAGTTGTCGCGGATCACGTCGGTCGCGATCTGCCCACGGCAAACCGGCCCGCGAATGAAGGTGCGGACGAAGTATTCGGCGTTATCGAGCATGAACTGATAGCGCGCCTGCGCCGGAATCGCCTCGAAGGTGGCAAACGGATTGGCACGGCTCTGCGGCCCGTAACCCGGCAGCGCGTTGACCTGCCAGTTGCCGCTGTAGAACAGGCTTTTGATCCGGGCCATTTTCGCCGCGCTCAGCGGATAAGTGATGTGCGTCTTGTGCACGATCACCCCCTGCACCGGCCACAAGCGGTAATACACCTGCGTGCCCGGGTCGTCGTTAGGGCGGCGAGTGGCGATCAGGTCGATCGGCTGGCCGCTCGGCGTACGCGAACGCACCCACTGGAAATAATGCCCCGGCTCGCCGTCCTTGAAATAGATGTGCGCCAGATACCAGTGCTCGAACAACCAGCGCCCGACCAGACTCTGCCGGGCGCCGGGGGCGTTGAGCAGGTTTTCCCACTGCAGGATTTGCATGGCCTCTTTGGCACTCGGCGCCAGGCTCTGCTCGTCAATCGGCGCGCCAGACGCCAGCCAGCGCTGCAAGGTCTGGTATTGCTGGTCGGTCAGACCGGTGACGGCCAGCGGCATACCCTCTTTCGGGTGCGCGCCGGCATATCCGTCGAACTCCGCAGGCATTGCGCATAGATTGTTGCGATTGAGCCCAAGAACGATCTCTTCTGGCAGTTTGGCGTTGGGCGTCAGCGGCGTCTTGTGGCCGAGTTCAAGCATCCGCGCCATCAGCGCGGCCTGACTGCCCTGGGCATCGAGTACCGAATAGAAGTCTTTCTGCTGCCAAGCGCGCTTGCCGAAGGCGTCGTAAAACAAGCGCGTGGTCGGTGCCGCCTGGGTGCGTTCGCCGTCATATACCGGCATCTTGCTCGCGCCACGGGCGGCGCCTTCGCCACTGCCGAGATTGAGCTGACAGGCCGAGTCATAGCACGCATGGCAGGCTACGCACTTCTCGGTGAAGATCGGTTGGATATCTCGGCTGTAGGAGATGGAAGAAGAAATGGCAGGATCTTGCGCCGCAACGCTCCCGCTCAGGACCAGCAACCATAAACTGATGAAGCGATGCGGCATGCTGCTGATCTCGATGGTAAAAAAAGGCTGCGATTCTACCGTTATGACGCTCGTACCAACATGAGCGATATTCATGCAAAAGCTGCACATGCTCCAAAAGCGCACAGGTTTGCTATGATCCCGCTCCTTCGTAATGGTCTTTCCGAGTAGTCCACATGTCCGATCGCAGCGTCCGCCTTCAAGCTCTCAAGCAAGCCCTCAAAGAGCGCATCCTGATTCTCGACGGCGGGATGGGCACGATGATCCAGAGCTACAAGCTCGAAGAACAGGATTATCGCGGCAAGCGCTTCGCGGACTGGCCGAGCGACGTCAAGGGCAACAACGACCTGCTGGTGATCACCCGTCCGGACGTGATCGGCGGTATCGAAAAAGCCTATCTGGACGCCGGCGCCGACATTCTCGAAACCAACACCTTCAACGCCACGCGCATTTCCATGGCCGATTACGGTATGGAAGAGCTGGCGTACGAGTTAAACGTAGAAGGCGCACGTCTGGCGCGCAAGATTGCCGACGCCAAGACCGCCGAAAACCCGGCCAAGCCGCGCTTCGTGGCCGGCGTGCTCGGCCCGACCAGCCGTACCTGCTCGCTGTCGCCCGACGTCAACAACCCCGGCTACCGCAACGTCACCTTCGATGAGCTGGTGGAAAACTACACCGAAGCCACCAAAGGCCTGATCGAGGGCGGCGCCGACCTGATCCTGATCGAAACCATTTTCGACACCCTCAACGCCAAAGCCGCGATCTTTGCCGTGCAAGGTGTTTTCGAAGAGCTGCACATCGAATTGCCGATCATGATTTCCGGGACCATCACCGACGCCTCCGGCCGAACCCTGTCGGGGCAGACTACCGAAGCGTTCTGGAACTCGGTAGCGCACGCCAAGCCGATTTCCGTAGGCCTGAACTGCGCCCTCGGCGCCAGCGAACTGCGCCCGTACCTGGAAGAGCTGTCGAACAAGGCCAGCACCCACGTATCCGCGCACCCCAACGCCGGCCTGCCGAACGAGTTCGGCGAGTACGATGAACTGCCCTCGCAAACCGCGAAAGTCATCGAAGAGTTCGCCCAGAGCGGTTTCCTCAACATCGTCGGCGGCTGCTGCGGCACCACACCGGGGCACATCGAAGCGATTGCCAAAGCTGTGGCCGGTTGCGCGCCGCGGCAGATTCCGGACATTCCCAAGGCCTGCCGCCTTTCGGGTCTGGAGCCGTTCACCATTGATCGCAGCTCGCTGTTCGTCAACGTCGGCGAGCGCACCAACATCACCGGTTCGGCAAAATTTGCCCGCCTGATCCGTGAAGACAATTACACCGAAGCCCTCGAAGTCGCGCTGCAGCAGGTCGAGGCCGGCGCGCAGATCATCGACATCAACATGGACGAGGGCATGCTCGATTCGAAGAAGGCCATGGTGACCTTCCTCAATCTGATCGCCGGCGAACCGGATATCTCGCGCGTGCCGATCATGATCGACTCGTCGAAATGGGAAGTCATCGAAGCCGGCCTCAAGTGCATCCAGGGCAAGGGCATCGTCAACTCGATCAGCATGAAAGAAGGCGTCGAGCAGTTCATCCACCACGCCAAGCTGTGCAAGCGCTACGGCGCTGCGGTGGTGGTGATGGCCTTCGACGAAGCCGGTCAGGCCGACACCGAAGCGCGCAAGAAAGAGATCTGCAAACGCTCCTACGACATTCTGGTCAACGAAGTCGGCTTCCCGCCGGAAGACATCATCTTCGACCCGAACATCTTCGCCGTCGCCACCGGCATCGAAGAGCACAACAACTACGCCGTCGACTTCATCAATGCCTGCGCCTACATCCGCGACGAGCTGCCGTATGCGCTGAGCTCCGGCGGCGTGTCCAACGTGTCGTTCTCGTTCCGTGGCAACAACCCGGTGCGTGAGGCGATTCACTCGGTGTTCCTGCTCTACGCCATCCGCGCCGGGCTGACCATGGGCATCGTCAATGCCGGCCAGCTGGAGATCTACGATCAGATCCCGGTCGAGCTGCGCGACGCCGTCGAGGACGTGATCCTCAATCGCACCCCGGACGGCACCGACGCCCTCCTCGCCATTGCCGACAAGTACAAGGGCGACGGCAGCGTCAAGGAAGCCGAGACCGAAGAATGGCGCAACTGGGACGTCAACAAGCGTCTGGAACATGCGCTGGTCAAGGGCATCACCACGCACATCGTTGAAGACACCGAAGAATCCCGGCAGTCGTTTGCGCGGCCGATCGAAGTGATCGAAGGCCCGCTGATGTCTGGTATGAACATCGTCGGCGACCTGTTCGGCGCCGGCAAAATGTTCCTCCCGCAGGTGGTGAAATCTGCCCGCGTGATGAAGCAGGCCGTGGCGCACCTGATCCCGTTCATCGAACTGGAGAAAGGCGACAAGCCGGAAGCCAAGGGCAAGATCCTCATGGCTACGGTCAAGGGCGACGTGCACGACATCGGCAAGAACATCGTCGGCGTGGTGCTCGGTTGCAACGGCTATGACATTGTCGACCTCGGCGTGATGGTCCCGGCCGAGAAGATCCTGCAGGTCGCCAAAGAAGAAAAGTGCGACATCATCGGCCTCTCCGGCCTGATCACTCCGTCGCTGGATGAAATGGTCCACGTTGCCCGCGAAATGCAGCGTCAGGACTTCCACCTGCCACTGATGATCGGTGGCGCGACCACCTCCAAGGCGCACACTGCGGTGAAGATCGAGCCGAAGTACAGCAACGATGCCGTGGTCTACGTGACCGACGCCTCGCGCGCCGTTGGCGTGGCGACACAGTTGTTGTCCAAGGAACTCAAGGCCGGTTTCGTCGAGAAGACCCGCCTGGAATACATCGACGTGCGCGAGCGCACGTCCAATCGCAGCGCCCGCACCGAACGCCTGAGCTATGCCGCCGCCATCGCCAAGAAGCCGCAATTCGACTGGGCCAGTTATCAGCCTGTGCAACCGACTTTCACCGGCAGCAAGGTGCTCGACAATATCGATTTGAACGTGCTGGCCGAGTACATCGACTGGACGCCTTTCTTCATTTCCTGGGACCTGGCCGGCAAGTTCCCGCGCATCCTTGAAGATGAAGTGGTCGGTGAGGCCGCCACTGCGCTGTACAAGGACGCCCGGGAAATGCTCACCAAGCTGATCGACGAAAAGCTGATCAGCGCCCGTGCGGTGTTCGGTTTCTGGCCGGCCAATCAGGTCAACGAAGACGACATCGAGCTGTACGACGATAACGGCAAGCCATTGGCCAAGCTGCATCACTTGCGCCAGCAGATCATCAAGACCGACGGCAAGCCGAACTTCTGCCTCGCCGACTTCGTGGCGCCGAAGGACAGCGAAGTCACCGATTATGTCGGTGGCTTCATCACCACCGCCGGCATCGGTGCCGAAGAAGTGGCCAAGGCTTATCAGGACGCGGGCGACGACTACAACTCGATCATGGTCAAGGCCCTCGCCGACCGCTTGGCCGAAGCGTGCGCAGAATGGCTGCACCAGCAAGTGCGTAAAGAGCACTGGGGTTATGCCAAGGATGAAACCCTCGATAACGATGCGCTGATCAAAGAGCAATACCGTGGCATCCGCCCTGCTCCCGGCTACCCGGCCTGCCCGGATCACACCGAGAAAGCCGCGCTGTTCACCCTGCTCGACCCGGAGGCTGCCGAAATGCGCGCCGGGCGCAGTGGCGTGTTCCTCACCGAGCATTACGCGATGTTCCCCGCCGCTGCGGTCAGCGGCTGGTACTTTGCCCATCCGCAGGCGCAATACTTTGCCGTCGGCAAGATCGACAAGGATCAGGTGCAGAGCTACACCGCGCGCAAAGGCCAGGATCTGAGCGTCACCGAGCGTTGGCTGGCGCCGAATCTGGGTTACGACAGCTGAGTCGAGCAGACCTGGGAGCGCCCTGCTCCCAGGTCTGCTTGATCAATCAGTCGCGGCGCCACGAAGGTCCGGGTTTCGGTGAAGACGGGGCCGATGGCAGCGCCCCCTCCTCCGGCGACGCCAAGCGCTCCAGTTCTGTGCGAGTCAAAGCCTTGAGCTTCTCGATACGCGCCTCCGCCCTTTCGATTTCAAGCACTCTCATCGCGTCCAGATAATCGCTGTTTTCTTTATCGGGGTAGGCATCCTCGACCGCTTCGTGCCGCTGGGTGGCGTCGCGCTCGAGAGCCTCGAACGCCGCGACGTGGCGATCCTGCAGATAGCGGATCCAGTAGTCCCGCGCAATCAGATCTTCCAGAAACAGCGGCGATGCCTCGTCCGCGAGAACCGAGGCTCGCGCGTCGAGCAATCGCTGCCCGCGAATCGGTGAGGCGTACAACATGTGTTCGGGTTGCGCCGGCAACTCAAGGTCGTCCGGCCAGCCGCGTGTCATGCCGATGCGGTATTGCAGGCGGACTTCCGCGCGATCCTTGTTCCTGGCGGCGGCTTCGGCCAATCGATCCACCCTTTCCAGGCGGAACAGCCGTCGAGTCAGGTCAAGCAACGCTCTGCCGCGTTGCAGCGGACGATGCCGCGGAATGTCGCGCAGGGCGTTGAACTCATAGACGCGGGTTTCCAGTTCGCTGAAAGACAGGATCCGGCCATCGGGGCACGTGCCGTGGGTTTCGGCGTTGAGGAACAACAGCTCGCGCAGTTCAGCGTTTTGCGTGGCAGCCTGGATCACCTGCCAGACCCGATGGGTCAGTTCGGCGCCGGCAAACCTGAATTCCAGGGTGTCGGGCAGGGTCGAGAGCAAATGAAAGAACGCCTCATGGTTGGCCTGTCGAGCCAATTGCAGCCATAGCGCTTGCCGCGCTGCACGCGCATCTGCATGGGTATAGGTCATCCAGGTTTCCATCGCCGGCGCCGCCACATCCTGCGCCGGATTGGCAATCACCTCCGCTGCTTCCACAGCGGCATGCGCATCCACGGACCTGCTAGCCCCACCACCTCCGCCACGCGGATCATCGCCGTCGTCGCTATCGGAGCCCGAGCCTGAGCCCGAGTCCGAATCCGATTCGGAACTGGTAGCGCTTTCCGAGTCGCTCATACGCTCGGCGATCAAACGCTGCAATGACTCGGGCGTGTAGCCGAGCACATCACCTGCGCCATGCGCGAAGCTGTAGTCCCTGATCTGCTCAAATGCGTTAAGTGACAGCGAGTTTTCCGACAGATCGGTGCCCGCCACAAGCGCCTCGTGATTGCCGCCCAACAGCCGGTCCGGGAAGACCATGATGTTGTTGCCCGACAGGTCCAGCCTTTGCAGAGGGGCCAGTTCAAGTACGCCTTCAGGCCAGAAATCCAGACCGTTCTGGGCGAGGTTGAGGGTTTCCAGACGGCTGAAGGTTCTGGCACTGAACTCTTCCAGCTGATTGTGGCTGAGGTCGAGCCAGCGCAGCCGCGCCCCGCTCGCGTGCTGATACACGCTTTGCGCCACGGCCAGGCGATTACCGCTCAATTCCAGCCGCTCGAGCCGGTTCAGACTGCCGACAGCTTCCGGCAGACGTGCCAGTCCATTGCCATTGAGCATCAGAGTGGTCAACTCCGGAAACGCCGGGCAGAAGAGGTTGAAACTCTCGACGGAAAATTTTGCCCCGGTCAGGTCCAGCGTTCGCACATGGGAAAACACGTTTGACAACACGGGTAAATCACCCATGCCGCTCGCAGAAAGGCTCAGCGTCCGCCCGGCGGATTCGGTGTGGCCAGTAAGCCCGTCCCGCCAGCAAGCGCGGATCCTGGTCGCGTCGAAGAACCTTGCAGATGGCGATACCCTTTCACCAGACCCTTGCGCCGGATTGAAGATCCAGCCGTTCAACTCACGCGTCAACGTCTCGTTACTCGCTCGCCACTGGGTCAGTCTGCCCAACATCTGCTCAGTGGACAGACCCTCATTGCGCAAACGCTCAACGCTGGCCTGGGCATTTTCAAGCGAAAGTGACGGAAAGATTTCCACCACGGTACGGCGCATGTCGGCGCCTTGCGTAATGGCCGTGGCAGATGGCAGCGGCAATAGATGAGCGGCGCGATTCAGTGCCGTGTCAGGCGTGGCACTGCTGGAACTGGCGAGTAACGATGCCGATTGCGATTCGAACCGTTGCAAAGCGCCTTCGGGCAAACCCAGGGCCTTTTCAATACGTGTCTGCGCCGCCCTTAAGCTCGCTTCGCCGTTGCCACTGAAGAGGTTGTTCAACAGGCGGGTCTTGAGCAGCACCGCGTCGTTGGCCAGCACCTGTTCGGGGAGCGAACCGATGGTGTTATGACGCAAATCCAGGGCCTGCAAATGCGCCAGGTTCTCCGCCCCCTTGGGCCATTCATTGAGCCCGCTTGAGCTAAGATTCAGTGTCTTCAGCCCGGTCAGGCGAGAAACGTCCAGTGTGTCGAGCCGATTGAGCCGGGCATTGAGATGTTCCAGACTGCTCAGCGCGTCGAATTGGCCTTGAACCTCAGGGGTCACGACAATACGGTTGAAAGACAGGTCCAGCTGTGCGAGCTGCGGTAAATCGGCTGGCCGAACCGGCACTTCGCTCAATCCGCAGGAGGTGATTTCCAGGCTTGTGATGCCACTGAATGCCTGGAGAAAGCCGCGAATCTGTTCGATCGGCACAGTCAACCGGTCCAGCCGAACGTTTTGCACATGAGCAAACGTACCGGCCGGCAATTGCGGCAGCTCACTGACCGACTCCGCGCCCTGCGCCCAAGCGGTGTCGACCAGCTCAAACACACTTGCGTCGTCGAGATCGCTGCCGGATGTCCAGTCCATCGCATTGAATGGACGAACATCGTCATTCAAGCGATAACGCCTGCGTATGGCGGCGCGCCAGTTTTTTTCCAGGGCACGAACCACCCGGGCATTGGGTGGCGTCTGCCAGCGTGCTGCCGGCGTCGCATTACGCAATCCTCCGGATGCGGTGGCCTCGTAGAACTGGCGGAAAATTGCGCTGTGCTCCACTCGCAGAATCTCCACGGCTTTGAGCCGGGTTTCCGGAGTATTCCAAAGGCTCATGATGCGCTGAGGTAATGGATTGAGACGGCCGGCCTCGCCTGTGAGGAACTGCAGTTCCCCGGCGCAGTAGCGGCGGACCATCGAGTGCAGATCAACCAGATGCCCCCACTCCCCCATGTAGCTTTTCACGTAGTCGTAAGCAGGTTTGAACGCTTCATGGGAAAACTTCGACCAGTCCAGGGACAAACCGGCCCAGAGTTTCTCGTGCCCGACATAGAGGGTCTGTGGAAGGGACGCGATGGCGGTCTGCGTCAGATCCAGACGTTCCAGCTCAGGCAGTCGTTCCACATAAGCCGGCCACTGCGTCAGGCCCGGCGCTTCAATCTTGAGTTTTTTCAGTCGTTCAAGGGGAGCCAGATCCAGGTCAAGCGGGCTGCCTGCGCCGCCGGGAAAATCAAGATGAAGCTCCTCAACGGCGGTCAAGCTGCGCAATCTTGTCGACAGATCGGCAGCCATCACCCTGGCTGGGGTTCGTAACTTGAGCTTTTTCAACCCAGACATGCGCGTCACGCTCAGGGGCAAGGTCGTCAATGACTGCTCCTGCTCCATGTACGCGCCAAACAGACTGCCTCGCTCTCCCAGCGATAACTTTTCGACGTTGGCAAATCGCGCCAGGAAGGCGTCAGCATTGGCGTCGGTCAGGCCCCCACCACCAATCGAAAGTTCACGCACATGAGCAAAGTCGGCGGTCAGCTCTGGTAGAGGATCGTAGGTGAGAATCGACAGCTGATCGGCACCCGCGAGCCCAGTGGACAAAGCGTTGCGCCAGCAGGCTTTCAGCGCTTGCGCGGCGAGAAACCTGTAATTTGTTCCGGAGCGTTCCCAGGGCGCCGCAGCCGCTGTGCCTGCCCATTCATCCAGTGTCGCCTTCAGTTGTTCCCACTCACGCCGACGTGATTGCAACAGCTCGAAAATGGCGCGGTTGTCTTTTCCTGCCCGGTATTGGTCAAGTAGGAAGCCGTGAGCCAGTTCGTCGCTCAGTTGCGGGTAGAGATCCTGCACATGAGCCAGCAGGTTCGGGGCCGATCCCGCGCCGCGTCCACTGGCGGGATAACCGATCAAGGTAGCGTTCACCCGCACCGGCGGCTTTATCCACTTGACCTGCGGCGCCAGCAGCGCGGGTGCGTCCGCCTGGTGCTGGTCGGCGTAATCGATGATCTTTGCTTGCAACCCGGCAGACTGCCCGACCTCAGGCACACCGAGGCTGCGGCGCGCGTGATCAGGCAGGGCATGCATGATCGACGAGTAAAAGTTGTCGCCATTGCGAGGCAGGCTGTTGAGTGCCTCGCCGCGTTCGTTGAATGCTTGAAACTGAACGCCTTTTTTGATCAGGTATTTTTTCTCGCCGGCTGTTTCACTGCCGATGCTGTCAAGCAGCATGCCGGCGCCATGGCCTTCGCGAACTTCAATGCGAATACTGTCGGGCCACCCCGCCAATTGCTCGAGCGTGTGCAACGCCAGACGCCGGCTGTCCGCAGAAGCGACGTTTTCGCTACGCAGACCGGCATATGCCGCTACCTGTCGACTCTGATGCGCGTACCAGCGGGCTTCCTCCAGCAGGCGCAACGGTACTCGTTGCCCTGAACCGAGCCGCTCAAGATCATCGGGGCGACCATGGGCCAGCACCGTTTGCGCCGCAGGCTCACTGAGTCCGGGGCAGGCCTTCTGCAAACGCACAACCTGCGGATCAACGGGGTCGGTCCCCAGATAAATGCTGTCGTAAATCGCCGGCTGGCGGGTGTCTGCGTATTCGCCGATCTGCTTGCCAAACTCTACAGGTCGGGCATCGCCCACGCGTGCTCCCTGCTCGCCGAGAAGCCGAATGATTTCTGCCTCGTCCAGCGCTGCGAGAATACGTGCTGGCAGTTCGCCGCTGAAGATATCGGCCCGCGATATCTGAATGGGTGGCTTGACGCCGACGTCGCGAAACCGCCGCGCGGAGCCATACCTGACGGACTTGCCGGACAATTGCTCGCCGTCGAAGACTTCCAGCACCCGGTTCTCCGGCCATCGCGGCATTTCGGTGATCAGCGGCAATGCATAGAGGTACAGTTCATCGATCGGTTTTGTCCCGCGCAACTGCTCAACGACCAACGCCGCGTCGCCGTCTGCTTGCATCATGCGCATGGCCTGGGTCAGTTCCGGTGGCGGTAGCGCAGAATCGATGTGCATCTTGCGCAGGGCGGCGTCACTGACACCGCTGATATCGGCAGCCTTGATCAGCTGTTCATCGGAGAAGGCTTCGGTTGCATGGCCGATACGCCGCAGCAGGGTCAGACGATCCCAATCCTGCGGACGCTCCAGCGTATGTCGCCAGGCACCGCGTCCATTGCTGTCGAGCACCGGCTGCCAAGCATTGACGTCGGTCGGATGGCTGAGCCGCCATTTGCCGATCGAATCATCGAAAAACTGCTCGTAGACCTTGCCGCTCTGGCGAATATAGGTTTTGCCGTCAAGCACATGCTGGCCGGCACTGTTCGGACCGGGACTGACTGGCAGCGCGACAGCGGACTCGTAAGCCTTCAGGTCGGGTTTCCACAGTCGGGTTTCGCCGTTGGGCAACTTCACCGGATGCAGCCTTTCAATGGCCGGCACGGCTTGGGCGCTGGCGATTTTCCGCACTCCCGCGCCCACACCTGCCATCAGCGCAATCTGCGCCAGGTTTTCTGCCACATCGATCAAATGATCCTTGGCCGCACGACGGTCGCCCTCGGCCCATTCAATTGCGCCCTCGAGCGTTTCAGAGAGCAATTGCCCGGCCATCACCACCAACATCACTTCACCCAACACAGGCACGAACATCGAAACCATGTTCAGACCAAGCATGCCGAGCTGCATCAGATGGGCCAGTTTGACGTCTCGTGCTTTCGCATCGACATCGGCAGTGGGTACCGCGTGACTTTTCGCGTCGGCCAACACCTTGGCGCGATTCTGCGCATAAAGGTATTGCCACAAGTCCTCGTTGGCAGCCCAAAGCCCTCGCCCCTTGCGTCCAACGGTTGACGGCGCGATGTAAGGATCCGCCACTGGCTCCCATTTGTCCTGGCGTTCGGGTGGTACCTGCTGAATCCGGGTAAAGGCTGAACCGCCGGCCAAGCCCTGAAGCACCGACAGCCATGGCGAGCGCAGCAGATCCCAAGCATCGCCCGCTGAGTCGACTGCCTTTTGCCTGAACTGGCTGAAATAGTACGGGCGCTGATCATAGGGCAGGAACTGGCTTAAAAAACGCTGGTAGGCGGTGGGCTCTGCGCTTGTCGGTTGCGACGCATCACGTGCGGTGAGCAAGCGCTTGAGCTCTTCGCGCATTTGCTCGAACGTGTAGCGCTTGAGCGGATGTTCCGGGTCGTTGGGGATGTAAAGGATCAGTTCATCGGTGTAACGGTATTTTTCGCAGATGACGAAAGCCACGCACCCGGTCAGCCTTTTTTTCATCAGCCCGAGATCCTGGAACCAGACTTGCTTGCGACCCATCCACGGGTGCATTTCGCCGTCGATGACCGAGAGGATCATCGCGTGATCTGCCACCTCGATGTCATTGCGCAATAGCGCCTGTTCGGCTGCGGCGCGCATCGCTGCCTTCTGGCTGGCGATGAAGCGTTCGCTGAGCACCGCCTCTGCCACCGCGTCCCCCGGATGAAAAAAACCCTCCAGGTATGTCTGGTATTGCTGGCCGATATCCAGATTGCGGCAAAGGTGCAAAAACTGGCTGACCGTGAGGCCTGTGTCGACGTGCTTGAATGTGTCCGCAGCAGGCGTCGCCACAACAAAACCGGAGCTCGAATGATAGGTCCCCTCGCATTCGTCAGCTTCGAAGTTGTGCAGCGAGGCTTCCAGCAGCGTGATCTTGAGAACCTCGAACGAGGCCAATACGGTTCTCTGAATACCCATTTCGACCGGGCGCCGCAGACATAACAGGGTTTTGTCTACATCGATGTCCAGCGCGTATTGGTCCTTCAAGGCTTTGATCAACAACGGCCTGGCGAATGTTTCGACATCCACGAATTTCGCCATGCTTTTGTCGAGACTGTTCTGGGCGATAACGCTGGCCTTGAAAGTCTCGTCGAGGGTTTTGCGCTGGGCCGGCGTCGCATTCTGGTACCAGGCCGGCAACGCGGTCGGGACCGCCTTGAGCGCTTCGCGCCGTTGCGGCGAAGCGCTGGTCAGCCATTGCGGGGCCGAGGCCTCGAGAAACTCGCCGTGCAGGCTTTGTGTTGCGATGAGTTTTGCAGACCGGTTGGGGTCTGCCGGCTGAGCGGTCGACGCAGGCCGCGTCGACACTGGTTTGGGGGGGATAGCGTTCATGGTCACTCCTTTTTCATGGAGCGGTCAGCAAACCATGTCGCGTTAGTGCTTCTGCGTTATCCGGGTATCGCTCAAACTTGTCCGGGCTGCTTCGATGGCATCCCGGCCCCAGCGGATTGGCTATGCTTCAGGAGGATGACTTTTAGCAGAGAGATTTATGGACGATCCAATCGACAACAAACCGCCGAGTTTCTGGCAGATGCTGCACAGCGTCATGGCGGCGGCTTTCGGGGTGCAGAGCGGCAAGAACCGGGAAAGGGATTTTACCCACGGCAAACCCAGTCACTTTGTGATTCTCGGCGTTTTGTTCACGGCGGTGTTCGGCCTGACGCTGTTTGCCATCGTCAAGCTGGTGTTGTATCTGGCCGGGGTGTGATGGCACTGAACAGGTATCTGCTGCAGGTTATCCGGGCCTTGGGACAACGGCCCGGAAGCGCGGATGTCACTGGTGACTGACCCAGAAGACCGCTGTTCCTACAACGAGAATGATCAGGAACAAAATGGCCCACGCGTCGACACTGCTGTCGCTTTTCCTGGCTTTGGTCGGGTTGCTCATTGCATCGCCTCTTGTCGGTTTTATCGGTGATTGCACAAAGACTCGATCACAGTTAAGACGATGATTGTCCGCACGACAAATGTGGGTTAGGTGACCGGCATTCGCGTTAGGCGATTTGGTTCTTTACATATACTCAAACATCACTTTTGCGCATAACTGCAAACGGGTATATTGCCCCGGCTCCGTGACGGAGTGCGCGGCCGTGCGCGCAGAATTGCAGAGGCAATATCGGACTCCAGCAAGCGAAAACGCAGCGTTTTCCGAGAAGCCCAAGCCTGAGAACAGGACTTATATGTACGTATACGACGAGTACGATCAGCGGATCATCGAGGACCGCGTCAAGCAGTTCCGTGATCAGACCCGACGCTATCTGGCAGGTGAGCTGAGCGAAGAAGAATTCCGCCCCCTGCGCCTGCAAAATGGCCTGTATATCCAGCGTTTCGCGCCGATGTTGCGCGTGGCCGTGCCTTACGGCCAGCTGACTTCGCGCCAGGTGCGCATGATGGCGAAGATCGCCCGCGACTACGACAAGGGCTATGCCCACATCAGTACGCGGCAGAACGTGCAGTTCAACTGGCCGGCGGTTGAAGACATCCCGGACATCCTCGCTGAACTCGCGACCGTGCAGATGCACGCCATCCAGACCAGCGGCAACTGCCTGCGCAACGTCACCACCGACCAGTTTGCCGGCGTCGCCGCCGATGAAGTGATCGACCCGCGTCCATGGTGCGAAATCGTCCGTCAGTGGACCACGTTCCACCCGGAATTCGCCTACCTGCCGCGCAAATTCAAGATCGCCGTCAACGGTTCGACCAGTGACCGCGCTGCCATTGAAGTCCACGATATCGGTCTGGAACCTGTCCATAACGCTGCTGGCGAGCTCGGCTTCCGCGTGCTGGTCGGCGGTGGCCTCGGTCGTACGCCGGTGGTTGGCGCATTCATCAATGAATTCTTGCCGTGGCAAGACCTGCTGAGCTATCTCGACGCCATCCTGCGGGTGTACAACCGCTACGGCCGTCGCGACAACAAATACAAGGCGCGGATCAAGATCCTCGTCAAGGCGCTCACGCCTGAAGTGTTCGCGCAGAAAGTCGATGCGGAAATGGAGCACCTGCGCGGTGGCCAGACCACGCTGACCGAGGCTGAACTGCATCGCGTCGCCAAGCATTTCGTCGACCCGGACTACAAAACCCTCGACAACCAGACTACGCAACTGGCCGATCTGGACCAAGAGCATCCCGGTTTCGCCCGCTGGCGCAGCCGCAACACCCTGGCGCACAAAAAGCCGGGCTATGTCGCTGTGACGCTGTCGTTGAAGCCGACCGGCGTTGCCCCGGGCGACATTACCGACAAGCAGCTTGACGCCGTCGCCGATCTGGCCGACCGCTACAGTTTCGGTCAACTGCGCACCTCCCACGAGCAGAACATCATTCTTGCCGATGTCGAGCAGAGCCAGTTGTTCACCCTGTGGGGCGAGTTGCGTGAAGGCGGTTTTGCCACGCCGAACATCGGCCTGCTGACTGACATCATCTGCTGCCCCGGTGGTGACTTCTGCTCGCTGGCCAACGCCAAGTCGATTCCGATTGCCGAATCGATCCAGCGTCGCTTCGACGATCTGGACTACCTGTTCGACATCGGCGAGCTGGACCTGAACATCTCCGGTTGCATGAACGCCTGTGGTCACCACCACGTTGGCCACATCGGCATTCTCGGCGTGGACAAGAAAGGCGAAGAGTTCTATCAGGTCTCCCTCGGCGGCAGCGCCAGCCGTGATGCGAGCCTGGGCAAGATCCTCGGCCCGTCCTTCGCACAGGAAGCCATGCCTGACGTGATCTCCAAGCTGATCGACGTGTACGTTGAACAACGCACCGAAGACGAGCGCTTCATCGACACTTATCAGCGTATTGGCATCGACCTCTTCAAGGAACGCGTCTATGCAGCGAATCATTAAGAACAACGAAGTCGTCGACGAAACCTGGCACCTGTTGCCGAAGGATTTCAATATCGATGAAATCAGCAACTGCGACGATCTGATCGTGCCGCTGCAGCTGTGGCGCGAGCACAGCCGCATGCTCAAGGCCCGCGACGGCGGTCTGGGCGTGTGGCTGGATGCTGACGAGGAAGCCGAAGAAATCGGTGAAGACGTCGGTGAGTTTCAAGTGATCGCGCTGAATTTCCCGGCGTTCACCGATGGCCGCAGTTACTCCAATGCCCGTCTGCTGCGTGACCGTTATGGTTTCAAAGGCGAGCTGCGCGCGATTGGCGACGTGCTGCGGGACCAGCTGTTCTACATGCACCGCTGTGGCTTCGACGCTTTTGCCATTCGCGCGGATAAAGACCCGTACGAAGCACTGGAAGGTCTGAAGGACTTCTCGGTGACCTACCAGGCCGCCAGTGACGAACCGCTGCCGCTGTTCCGTCGGCGCTAAGCCAGCGGGTTTATTGCGGACAAAAAAACGCCGGTCATTGACCGGCGTTTTTTTATGCCTGGTGTTTACCAGAAGCGTTGCTGAGTGAGGCGACTCCACCAGCTCAACAGCACGCGGTCTACCGAACCGCTGGCGGCCATGCCGATGCGTTCCTGCAAGCTTTTGCGCTCGGCGTAGTGCAGATGATAGACCTCCGCCTGTTTGGCTTTCTGCGCCAGGTATTCGTCGCTAGTCTTGAGCTCGTCCACCAGTTGGTTTTCCAGCGCAGCGATACCGAGCCACACCTCACCGGTCGCCACCTCATCGATCGCCAGTTGCGGGCGATAACGGGCGACGAAGTTTTTGAACAAGCGATGGGTGATGTCGAGGTCTTCCTGGAACTTCTCGCGGCCCTTTTCGGTGTTTTCGCCAAACACGGTAAGTGTGCGTTTGTATTCACCTGCGGTCAGCACTTCAAAGTCGATGTCGTGCTTTTTCAGCAGGCGATTGACGTTAGGCAATTGCGCGACCACGCCGATCGAACCGAGGATGGCGAAGGGTGCACTGATGATCTTGTCGCCGATGCAGGCCATCATGTAACCGCCACTGGCTGCGACCTTGTCGATACAAACTGTCAGTGGCACGCCCGCATCACGGATTCGCGCAAGTTGAGACGACGCCAGACCGTAGCTGTGCACCATGCCGCCGCCACTTTCCAGACGCAGGACTACTTCGTCCTTCGGCGTGGCCAGGGTCAGCAGTGCGGTGATCTCGTGGCGCAGGCTCTCGGTGGCGGAAGCCTTGATATCGCCGTCGAAGTCGAGCACGAACACCCGGGATTTGGTCTCAGGCTTGTTCTTTTGCTTCTTCGCGCTTTTTTCCGTTTTCGCTTCGCCCTTGCGCAGCGCTTTGAGCTGATCCTTGTCGAGCAAGGTCTGCTCAAGGCGTTCACGCAGCCCCTTGTAGAAATCGTTGAGCTTGCTGACCTGCAACTGGCCCGCCGATTTGCGCCGGCCCTTGCTGCGCAACGCAGCGAAACTGGCCAGCACCACGAGAATGGCGATCACCAGCGTGACGGTCTTGGCCAGGAAGCTGGCGTATTCGGTGAAAAAATCCACAGAGACTCCTCAAAGCAATGCGTGACGGTGTATTACACGCGGAATGGCTCCAGCATACCCATGCGTCGGCTCGTCGGCCAGCCGTGAAACCTCTGGCAACACGCCTGTAACGGGCATTTCAAACAAGCGTATGTTTTTTCATTGACAGCCTTACGCCATCCTCATAACCTCGCCTGACCTTCAACGTACCGGGACGACGCGGACGTGGGCAGCATCTACTTGATACGACATGGCCAAGCCTCCTTTGGTGCAGACGATTACGACGTGCTGTCGCCGACCGGTGTGCGTCAGGCAGAAATCCTCGGCCAGCACCTCGCCGACCTTGGTATCAGCTTCGATCGTTGCCTTGCCGGTGATCTGCGCCGCCAACAGCACACCGCCAGCAGTGCACTGGAGCAATTCAGCGCCAGAGGCCTGCCGGTTCCAGTCCTTGAAACCGATTCCGCTTTCAACGAATTCGATGCCGATGCGGTGATCCGCGCCCTGCTCCCGGCCATGCTGCCGGAAGAACCGGAGGCCCTCGACATCCTGCGCAACGCCGCGCAAAACCGTGGTGAATTCCAGCGCATCTTCGCCCTGATCGTCGAGCGCTGGCTCGCCGGCACCTACGACACACCCGGACTGGAAAGCTGGCTGGGTTTCGTCGAGCGGGTTCAGGCCGGTTTGCACCGCATCCTAGACCTGGCGGAAAAGAACCAGAAAATCGCCGTGTTCACCTCCGGCGGCACCATCACTGCCCTGCTCCATCTGATTACGCAAATGCCTGCCAGACAGGCCTTTGAATTGAACTGGCAAATCGTCAACACCTCGCTCAACCAACTGAAGTTTCGTGGTCGCGAGGTGGCCCTGGCTTCCTTCAACAGTCACGCACACCTGCAACTGCTGAAGGCCCCGGAACTCATCACTTTTCGCTGAGTCCGGCTTACTGTGACCCTGGCTGTAACCACCCAGCTCCCATGACCAAGAAAGGATCGAACCATGACCTCCGTAGCTGATGCCGTAAAAGCAATGCAAGCCAAGTTCAACCCAGCCGCCGCTGCCGGTCTGGATCTGGTCTTCGGTTTCAACATCACCGACGAAGACAAGCAATACGCACTGATCGTCAAAGACGGCACCTGCAACATTCAGGAAGGCGAAAACCCGGACGCCAACTGCACGCTGGTGCTGGACAGCCAGACCCTGAAAGACATCGTCAGCGGCGAAACCGACGGCATGCAGGCCTTCATGGGCGGCAAGCTGCGCGTTGAAGGCGACATGATGCTGTCGATGAAACTGTCCGAGCTGTTCCCTTCGTAAGAAGCAGCCTGGTTCAAACAAATCCCGCCCTTCTGGCGGGATTTGTCGTTCATGCAAGGGGATCAGCGCAGGCCTCGGCTTCGCTCTCCGTTCGCGTAGGTACGATCAACCCTCCTGCAACAACCGCGTATCCAGCCCAAACCGCTCTTGCGAAACCATCCTGAACTGACCCTCCGCCAGATCGCAACTCACCAGCAAATTCCACGAGTGTCGGGTGGCCACCGAAGGCACCAGAATAAATGGATGTTCATCCAACAGTGCATCGGCAAACTTTCGCTGGTTGGGTGAGGTTTTGATCGGGGTGAGCCAATGCGGATTGGGCACATCTTCCGGTTGCACGATTCTGACGCTGGCGTCGTGGGTGATTTCAAAACAGGTCAATACATAGGGCTCCTGATCAAGTGCATCGAAGCTGCCATGGGCGGCCACCTCCAGTATCGCCGTGGAGGGGTCGACCGACGCATAAACGACTCTGCGGCCGGGCGTATTCCAGCGACCGCCGTCCCGTTTCGACCCCAGGCCGCTGTCCCAGGTCTCGCTGTACACCTCGCGATCCAGCCGCCACGCGTACCAGCGATCATCCCAGGGCAAGGGATTCATTGATAAACCCCGTATTTGATCTGGTTCAGATACTCCTCCACCATCCTGAAGCCCAACGCATTTCCAACCAGATCGAGCGGCACATAACCGTAGAAGTAAGTAGCGCGTTGCTGCAGCCATGATTCGGCCTTGGCCTGACGCCCGAATACTTCGATGGCCAGTTCCAGCGCAGCGGCATATTGGTAGGCAATGATGCTCTGCGGCGTGTCCAGGCGCACCGACGCGCCTTCCTTGAGCAGACGTCGCACGGTTCTCACAGATTTGCCGGTGATACGTTTGACCATCTCTCCCTGTTGGTACAGCTCGCAGGTTGCGATCATGTTGACCACATCGAGCAGCTCAAATCCTTCGCTTGTGCAGCGCAGGATGAGCATCGGGTCGTCGCCGGTGTCCTGCCCACGCAAAAGCAGTTCCAGAGGCTTGCCCTCGAGCTTCCTCAAGCCCGTGAGCCGGGGCGCTTTGACGGTCGGCATGGCGACGTCCTCCGAGGGGCATCTCGCGCGGTCGTCGCGCCAGTAATGGCGAGGCGAGTAAGCAGGTGTATGGCTTTCAATCAGTGGGATTCGCATAGTCCATCCTTTGTCCAGGTCCAGAGCGATCTGTGCGCTCGATGACTTCAATGTCAGGACTGATCCTATAGATCCGGCGTCCGACGACCAACCTGAAAAAGTCGTCAGAAATATCCCCTCATCTGATCAAAACGTTCCTGTTTCCGTAGGACTTAAACGCAATTTTCAGCGGTTCAATCCGTTGTTGCTTTCAAGTTGGGGAGAGGGACTTTTGACTTACAATGCGCCCCACCTTCAGATATCGGCCCCGCCCCATGGACATCGACCTCGCCCGCACTTTCCTCGAAATCGTCCGCCACGGCAGTCTTGCCGCCGCCGCGCAGAAGTTGTTCGTCACGCAAACGGCGATCACCGCACGGGTGCAGAAACTCGAGGGCCAGCTGGGCAGCACGCTGTTCGTGCGCAATCGCGCCGGGGCGAAGTTGACGGCTAATGGCGAAGCGTTCGTGGTGTACGCCAATCAACTGGTACAGACCTGGGAAGCCGCGCGCCGCGACTTGCCGCTGCCCGAGGGTTATCACAACGTTCTGCACATCGGTGGCGAGGTCAGCCTGTGCAACCCTTTGATGCTCAGTTGGGCGGCGGAGCTGCGCGAGAAAATTCCCGGGCACGCTCTGCGCATGGAGATTCGCGACGGCGAGAATCTGCTGCGCCAGCTTGAGCTCGGTGTGCTTGATGCAGCGCTGGTTTATCAACCGGAATACTGGCCGGGATTGCAGGTCGAGCAAGTGCTGGAGGAAAAACTGATTCTGGTGCGCGCGCCCGAGCGTCCGGAGCCTTACGTCTACATCGATTGGGGACCGGACTTTCGTCGTCAGCACGACGCCGCCCTGCCGGAAAAAGCCAAAGCCGCGCTGAGCTTCAACCTTGGCCCGCTGGCCCTGCAATACATCCTCGAGCATGGCGGCAGCGGCTATTTCCGCACCCGGGTCGTGCGCACTTATCTGGAGACCGGCGCGCTGGAAGCCGTCACCAAAGCGCCGGAATTCGGTTATCCGACCTATCTGGTGTATTCCCGTGATCGCGACTCGGCCGTGCTGCAACAGGCCTTCGATCTGTTGCGCGAAGTGATCCGCACCGATGACGACTGGTCGCAACGCTGGAATCCGTTGAGCTGACGGACAGCTTCAGTCCAGAGCATGGCGCTTAAGGCCGCAAGGTTCGCCCTGCACAAGTCAGCGGATCGGCTAATCTGCCGGGTATAACAACAATACCCGCAGGTGAAAGCGTTGAGGCAGACCACCGAGGCATTCCGCAGCCGCTACCGTGCGGCCATTCATCCTTTATACAACCCGTGGTTGCATGGCGCGTTCGTGTTGCTGTTCGGCGTTTTCGCCGTCGCTGCGTTCTGGCGCACGGTGCATTCAGTGAGCTGGCTGGAATGGCTGACCGTGCCGCTGAGCCTGTTGTTGTTCAACTTCGGCGTGTACATGGTCCATCGTCATCTGGGCCATCACAAAAAAGCTTTCGCAAAGATGTTCTATGCACGGCATGCCGGCGATCATCACAGTTTCTTCACCCCCGGCCACATGACCTACGACAGCGCGCGGGACTGGCGAGTGATTCTGTTTCCAGCCTGGCTGATCGTCATTCATACGCTATTGATCACCCTGCCCCTCTGGTGGCTGCTCGCGCAGGTCAACGCCAATGTCGCCGGGCTGTTTGCCGGGTGCATGGTGCTCGGTTATTTGCTCTATGAGGTATTCCATGCCTGTGAACATCTGCCACCGCAAAATCCGTTGACCCGCTTGCCATGGATCCGCCAGATGCGCGGTCTGCACGAATTGCATCACCGCCGCGAGCGCATGCAGGAGCGTAATTTCAACATCGTTCTGCCCTTGATGGACTACCTGTTCGGCACGCTGTACCGCGAGCCGGAACCCGCCCCTCTGAGTTATTCGAAAATGCCCATGACGCGCATGCAGCACCAGATCGATATCGCCGGCGAACCGGTCGCCGTGCTGGCTTATGCCGCCAGCGTCAGTCATTGGCCGGACTGGCATCCCTCCTCATTGAAGATTGACGGTCCGCACGGTCCACTGCATGCCGGTGCGCGTTTCGAAGAGGACATCCATGCCGGCGGACGTGCCGGCCACTTGCGCTGGGAAGTCACTGAATACCTGCCGGGCCGGCGCTGGTGCGCACGCGCGCAAAGTGATCAGGGCCTCTCCCTGCGTTTGACTTACGAGTGCTCGGCGGAGGCTGGCGGCACGCGTTTCGTGCGCACGCTGGAATATCGCTTTGACCGTTTGCTCATGCGTCTCGCCAATCGCCTGCTGCTCAGGCGGCGTATCGAGCGCGAGTCTGCCGCGTCCATGCTTGCCCTGCGCGACACGACCGCGCAGTACATCGGCGCGGCGAGGGCCAGCGCGTGAAATTACGTTATGTGCTGTGCCTGCTGATCGCTCTGGTCATCGCCTTCTTATTGTTGCTGCCAACCAAAGTCGAACCGGTAGCATGGACACCATCACCGGCGCCCTCGCTGAAAGAAGGCATCTACGCGGACAACCAGCGCCTCAAAGCTGTGGTGAAGGTCGGGCCGAGCGACATCGAAGGGCCTGAGGCGTTGCTGCTGGAAGACGAATTCCTCATCACCGGATTGCATGACGGCCGGCTGATCCGCAGCAGCCTCGACGGCACGCAGCGCAAGGTCCTGGCCGACACCGGTGGCCGTCCATTGGGCCTGGCGCGTCATCCGAACGGCATGCTGGTGATCGCCGATGCGATCAAGGGTTTGCTGTCGCTGGATGCACAAGGCCGCGTGATCCCCTTGACCACCGAGGCCAACGGCGTGCCATTTGGATTTACCGATGATGTGGCGGTCGACAAGTCAGGCCACTACGCCTACTTCAGCGATGCCTCGAGCCGCTGGGGCTATGGCCATGACGGTGAGGCGATCATTGAACACGGCGCCGACGGACGTCTGCTGCGCTACGACTTTCAAACCGGCAAGACCAGCGTCTTGCTCGACAAGTTGCAGTTCGCCAATGGCGTTACTCTTGGTCCGGACGAAGCCTATGTGCTGGTCAATGAAACCGGCGCTTATCGCATCAGCCGCTACTGGCTGAGCGGGCCGAAGGCCGGTACCCATGATGTGTTCATTGACAACTTGCCGGGGCTTCCGGACAACCTCTCGTTCAATGGCAGCAATCGCTTTTGGGTAGCGCTGTATGCGCCGCGCAATGCCTTGCTCGACGGCACGGCTGAACATCCGTTTTTGCGCAAGATGATCGTGCGGGCTTTGACGGTTTTGCCCAAGCCTGTCGAAAAGCGCGGGTTTGTACTAGGACTGGATCTGGACGGCAAGGTGATTGCCAATCTGCAGGACGCGAGCGAAGGCAATTATTCGCCGATTACCACGGTGCGCGAGTATGGGCAGTGGTTGTATTTCGGCTCGTTGAAGGCCATGCATATGGGGCGAATGGGGTTGGATGCGGCGCTGAAGTAAAACAGCAAAATTTTCGCAGTATGGACCGACGCTATCGCTGGCAAGCCAGCTCCCACAGTGTCCGTGTGAACTCCAAATATGTGTTCACCAGATGAACCTGTGGGAGCTGGCTTGCCAGCGATAGCGGTCTGTCAGTTGCCGGACCGGTCGAACTTCTCCGGATCTTCATCCTCCGGCAGTTCCTTCACGGTTTTTTCCGGATGCGCAGTGGTATGCGCCGGGCTGTTCGGTTCAGGACGGGTAGGTATCGGGTCGAAACCACCCTGCTCTTCACTGGGGAATTTGGGGTCGTTCATAAGGCACCTCGCAACGAGTCGATGGTTTGCAGACTCTGCACATTGGAGGTGCCATTGGCCGTAGCCGTTCCCTTCAAAAAATGACCACGGGTCGGGGGACTACTGTCCCGTCAGCGGCTGCCCGGCGAGTTGAGCAACGATCTGTTCCTTGACGATCACGCGCTTCTCTTTGAGCTTTTTCAATTCGTCGTCAGTGGGGGCGTCTGACTGGGCGTTCTCGGCTTCGACCACGGCTTTATCCACGTCGAAATACTTGTTGAGCAGCGAATCCAGCTTCGGATCCTCGGAGCGTTTCTGCTCGATCTCTTCCTTCTTGCAGCCCAGGTCCTGATACAGATCATGTGAAACCGGCATGAAACACCTCCATCAAATTGATCGACAACCAGCGCGACCGATGCGCTGACTCTTTATCAGCATGGCCTTGCGCAATGGCTTCTGTCGACACCCCGTCAGACCAGCGGTTGCCGTTCGTCGCCCTCTCGTAAATGCGATAAAACCTTTGGCTTGTGCCTTCGCTCCATTGGATAACGCTCACAAAAACCTGCGTGGAGATACCCAATGGACGGATTCAACCTGCGTCATCTCGCTCTGGCTGTTGCACTGTCTGCCGGCATGGGCAGCGCCTTTGCCGCGACCGACAACGACTTTGTCGACAATGCCGCCGCTGGTGGCATCGCCGAAATCGAAACCAGCAAGCTGGCACTGGAAAAAAGCCAGTCAGCCGACATCAAAGCCTTCGCTAACCAAATGATCGCTGATCACACCAAGGCCAATGAAGAGCTGAAGAAGATCGCGACCACCAATGACATCGAAGTCCCTGACGACACCACCCTGGTCAAGCAGGCCAAGGAAAAGATTCTCGACATGCGCGATGAATCCTTCGATGCGGCCTACGCCAACAACCAGGTCAAGGCTCACGAAGAAACCATCGAGCTGTTCAAGAAACAGGCGAACACCGTGACCGATGACAAGGCCAAAGGCGCCACTGAACTGAAAGCGTTCGCGCAGAAGATGCTGCCAGCGCTGGAAAAACACCTGGCCCACGCCAAAGAGCTGCAAGCCAAACATCCGAGCAAGTAACCGCCCGGCAATAAAAAGGCCGCATCCTTCGATGCGGCCTTTCTGCGTTTCAGCGATCAACCGCCATCGGTGTCGATATCGGCGTCGGTGCTCTCGCCCGGTTCAGGACGGTCCGGGTCAGGCTTGAAGCCGGGGCTGAAGTCGTTGCTGTTGTCATTGTGATGCTGCTTCTGATCGACCTCGGCAGCCGCGCTGTCCGCCTGTCCTTGTTCAGCCGGCGCGGGGGTATTTTGTCCCGGTGTCTGCGGGTCGATGGCCGGGTCGTTGCGGTTAATTGACTCTGAGGACTGATTTTGCTGTTGCGGCGCTTGCTCGTTCATATCCACCTCATTCATAGTCCTGCCTCCTTCTTCCAGCACGACTGGAAAACGTTGGGCATGCAGATTCGAAGCCTGACGCCGCAGATTCGTTCAAAAGATCGTTACCTGTTGCTACGCCGATTAGAGTTAGCGGGGCGTTCAAACGCGGCAGGCAGAAAAATCCAGCGTCAGACGAACAACTATTTCAAGCGGCAAATGTCAGTCAATTCGCGCCGCTCATTTCGCCGAGCCGGCCCCTACACGTAACGGAGCGACACGCACATGGCAGCACTGCAGAACAGCACAGTTGAAGCAATCAAGAACAACCAGACTCAGCTGTTGAGCGAGTGGACCAAACGCCTCGAAGCCAGCGGCGCCACGCGCAATCTCAAGGAACACGACCTCGCGCAGCAAACCCGCGACTTGCTCGGCCTGCTGCTGGCCGGTCTGGAAAACGGCAACGGCAGCAAGATTGCCGCCGCAGGCTGGGAAGACACCCGTCAGTTCCTTGAAAAGCTGTCGCAGAGCCGCGCCCTGCTCGGCCAGGATTCCCAGCAAACCGCCAACTTCATCTTCGCCTTGAAAGGTCCGCTGTTCGCCCTGCTGCAAAACCATTATCAGGACCAGCCGGCACTGCTCGCCGAGCAACTGCTGGAAGTTTCCGAACTGCTCGACACGGTCGGCATGCACACCATCGGCACCTTCCAGAAATCCCGCGAAGCGGTGATCAAGCGTCAGCAGGAAGAATTGCTGGAACTGTCGACTCCGGTGGTCAAGCTGTGGGATGGCGTCCTCGCCCTGCCAATGATCGGCACCCTCGATTCGCAACGCACCCAGGTAGTCATGGAATCGCTGCTGCAACGCATCGTCGACACCGGTTCGGAAATCGCCATCATCGACATCACCGGCGTGCCAACCGTCGACACCCTGGTCGCCCAGCACTTGCTGAAAACCGTGACCGCGATCCGCCTGATGGGCGCTGACTGCATCATCAGCGGCGTGCGTCCACAGATTGCCCAAACCATCGTTCACCTGGGTCTGGATCTGCAAGGCGTAGTGACCAAGGCCAACTTGGCTGACGCATTGAAACTGGCCCTGACCCGCTTGGGTGTCAGCCTCGTCAAGACGGCTTGACCATGGAACGTATTCCGATTCTTCAAATGGGCGATATCTTGCTGGTGACTATTCAGGTCGACATGCATGACCAACTCGCCCTGACCCTGCAGGACGATCTGTCCGAGCGCATCAGCCGGACATCCGCCCGGGGCGTGCTGATCGACATCACGGCGCTGGACATGGTCGATTCGTTCATCGGGCGCATGATCGGCGACATTTCCGGGCTGTCGAAAATCATGGACGCCAAAACCGTGCTGGTCGGCATGCAGCCGGCAGTGGCGATCACGCTCGTTGAGCTGGGCATGACTTTGCCAGACGTGAGCACCGCCCTGAACGTCGAACGCGGGATGAAACTGCTGCGGGAACGAGTACTTGCACAATGACCGTGCGCAGTAGCGGTACGCAACCCATTCTCATTGAACAGGACGTAGTGCTGGCCCGCCAGACCACGCGCAAACTCGCCACCGAATGCGGCATGCGCCTGATCGACCTGACCAAACTGGTGACCGCTGTCAGCGAGCTGGCGCGTAACACCATGGTCTACGGCGGCGGCGGCGACATGGACTGGCAGATCCTCGAGGAAAACGGCCGGATCGGTTTGCGCATCACGTTCCGCGACGAAGGCCCGGGTATCCCCGACATCAAACTGGCGATGACCGACGGCTGGACTTCCGGCAGCGGACTAGGCCTCGGCCTGACCGGCGCCAAGCGCTTGGTCAACGAATTCGAACTCGACACTGAGCCCGGCAAAGGCACGCGCATTACGATCACACGATGGACATGAATATCACCGGGTCGTTGACCCAGGTTCTACCGATCGAGGACAGCAGCCAGATCGGCCACGCCCGGCGCACCGCGCAGAAACTCGCCGAGCAGCATGGCTTCGACGAAAACGATGCCGGCCGCGTGGCGCTGGTCGCGACCGAACTGGCGAGCAACGTGCTCAAGCATGCCCAGCGTGGTGAATTTCACCTGCGTGTACTGGCTCGGCCGGATAACGGCTTCGGCATCGAAATGCAGACCGTGGATCGGGCGCAGGGCTTTGATCTGGATGCCTGTCTGGCGGATGGCTTTTCCACTGGCGGTACGCAGGGCATCGGCCTCGGCGCCGTATCGCGGCAGACCAATGTCTTCGATGTCTACGCCGACCACCGTGGCGCGGTGTTGCTGGCGCGAATTTTTCCGCGCAACGATCGTCAGACGGATATCCGCTTCGGCGTCAGCCAGCATTCGCTGCATGCAGATCCGGCCTGCGGTGATGTCTGGCATCTGGCGTATGAAGGTTCGCGGATCAGCGCGCTGGTGGTCGATGGCCTCGGCCACGGCGAGGACGCCGAACGTGCCGGCCAGGCCGGTGCCCGGGCATTCGCCCGGGCACCGTTTGCCGATCCTGTGGTATTGATGGAAGACCTGCATCAGGAAATGCTCGGCACCCGCGGTGGCGCCGTGGCGTTCGCCCAGTTTGACAGCCAGCGCGACGGCCTGACGTTCGCCGGTGTCGGTAACATCGGCGCCAGTCTGCTGGAGCCTGGCAAATCCCGCGGTCTGGCCTCACACCCCGGTATCGTTGGCGGCCAGTACCGTAAAGCCAAACCCTTTGACTATGCTCACGTGAACGGACATTTATTGATCATGTACAGCGACGGCCTACAGTCCCGTTGGAATCTTGCAGATTACCCCGGCCTGGTGCATCGCCATCCTGCCGTGATAGCCAGCGTCCTGCACCGCGATTTCTGTCGTGGCCGCGATGACGTGACGGTGCTGGTCGTTGACCTGGAGGCCACCCATGGCTGAATCGACAACCCTGAGCCCTGCTGAACAGGCGGCGCTCATCGCTCAGTTGCAGCGCGAAACCACTGCCCTGCGCGAAGAACTCGATGAAACCAACCAGGGTGTTCTGGCGCTGTACGCCGAGCTCGACAATCAGGCCGAAGAACTGCGTCAGGCATCGGATCTCAAGAGCCGTTTCCTGTCGTACATGAGCCATGAATTTCGTACACCGCTGGGCTCGATTCTGAGCATCAACAGTTTATTGGCCGACGAACTCGACGGCCCGCTCAGCCCTGAACAGCACAAGCAGGTAGCCTTCGTCAGCACTGCTGCCCGCGAGCTCAGCGACATGGTTGATGACCTGCTCGATCTGGCGAAGATCGAAGCCGGGCGAATCAGCATCTCGCCAGCCTGGTTCGACATGTTCGACCTGTTTTCGGCCCTGCGCGGGATGTTCCGGCCAATCGTCGATGCTTCGGCGGTGGATCTGATCTTCGAAGAGCCGCTGGGCCTGCCGCGCCTGTATACCGATGACAAGAAGCTCGGGCAGATCCTGCGCAACTTCATTTCCAACTCGCTGAAATTCACCACCCGTGGTGAAGTGCGCGTGTCGGCGCGACTGGAAGGTGAAGACAAGGTGCGCTTTGCTGTCAGCGACACCGGCATCGGCATCGCGGCCGAGCTGCATGACACGCTGTTCGAAGACTTCTCCCAGGTCGATTCACCGCTGCAGAAACGCCTGCGCGGCACCGGCCTGGGCCTGTCACTGTGCAAGCGTTTCGCCGCCCTGCTCGGCGGTGAAGTCGGGGTAGACAGTACGCCGGGCGTGGGCTCGACGTTCTTTGTCATCATCCCGCTGGCGATCGCTCTGGAGAACGTCGATGAATCGTGACATCCGCCTGTTGATCGTCGATGACAACGTCGCCACCCGTTACGCCCTGCGCCGACGCCTGGAGCGCCATGGCTACACGGTGCTCGAAGCCGGCACCGGCAGCGACGGCCTGGCCCTGATCGAGAGCGAAGCCCTCGATGCGTTGATCCTCGACGTCAACCTGCCGGACATGAGCGGTTTCGACATCGTCCGCCTGTTGCGCGCCGACCCGCGCACTGCGCTGCTGCCGGTGATTCATGTGTCAGCGGCGTCGATCCAGACCGGCGACATCATCACCGGCCTCAATGCGGGCGCCGATGCCTATCTGATTCACCCGGTTGACCCGGATGTGCTCTTGGCGACGCTGCGTACCCTGCTGCGGGTGCGCGACACGGAAAATGCCCTGCGCGAAAGCGAGGCGCGTTTCCGCGAGATCTTCGCTAACGTCTCGGCGCCGATCGCCGTGCTCGATGCCAATCTGAAAGTGCATGAATGCAATCACGCATTTGCCCAATTGATCGTCGATAACCGCGACCCGCAGGCGCTGCGTGAATGCTTCGCCGAAGATCAATGCTCGATCCTCGATGAACTGCGTCTGCGTCTGGTCGACGGCGAGCGCTGGAAAGGCACGCTGAACATGCGCGTGCAGGGCGAGATTCGCGAGACGCAATGGCAGATTTCGCCGTATCGCACGCCTGAGCTCAGCCTGGTGTTCGTCGAGGATGTCACCGAACACCGCCACCGCGAGCGCTCGCATCTGGCGCGGCTGGATGACACCACCACGCAGCTGGCCAAGGAAGTCGCCGAGCGCGTGCACGCCGAAGCGCAATTGCTGCAAGTGCAGAAAATGGATGCACTGGGCAAGCTCACCGGCGGTATCGCCCACGACTTCAACAACCTGCTGACCGGGATCATCACCAGTCTGGAACTGATCCAGAAACGCGTGGCCGATGAGCGTCTGGACAAGGTGCAGTTCTACACCGAAGCAGCGCTGAACTCAGCGATGAGCGCGGCCTCGCTGACCCATCGTCTGCTGGCATTTGCCCGTCAGCAGCCGCTCGATACCAGGCCGGTGGACATCAACGAGCATGTCCGCTCGCTGGAAGAATTGCTGGTGCGCACCATCGGCGAGCGCATCACCCTCAAGCTGGAACTGACCAACAAACCGGCGATTGCGCTGGTCGACCCGGTGCAGCTGGAAAGCGCCGTGCTCAACCTGGTGATCAACGCCCGCGATGCCCTGCCCTCCGGCGGCAATATCTGGGTCAATACTTACGCCGCTTATTCCCACGGCGATCCGAATCTGGCCGATGGCGCGTACGTGGCGCTGTCGGTACGCGACGACGGCACCGGCATTGAACACAATGTGATCGACAAGGTGTTCGAACCGTTCTTCACCACCAAGCCTTTGGGCCAGGGCACCGGGCTCGGGCTGTCGACGATCTACGGTTTTGCCCGTCAGTCGGGCGGTGACGCGCACATTCGCAGCGTCGCCCGCCGTGGCACCGAAGTGACGATCATGCTGCCCGGCACCAACGACCCGACCGGGGCCGACGCGCCTGTGCCGGTACCTGATGCCAAAGGCAGTGGCGAGCATGTGCTGATCGTCGAGGACATGGCTACGGTGCGCTTGTTCGTCACCGAAGTACTGGAAGATGCCGGCTATCGCTGCACGCAAGCGGCGGATATCGAATCGGCGCTGGAGCGCTTGCAGAATGACCCGTCGATCGACCTGCTGCTGACCGACGTCGGCCTGCCGCGCATGAGCGGCCGTGAACTGGCGGATGTTGCCCGTGGCTGGCACGAAGGGCTGCCGATCCTGTTCATGACCGGCTACGCCGAAACCGCGCTCAACCGCCAGGTCTTCCTCGGCACCGGCATGGACATGCTGGTCAAACCGTTCCAGATCAGCGAACTGCTCGACAAGGTCCGCCGCACGCTGGATGGCGCCTGAACTGGCGCCATCGCTGGCAAGCCAGCTCCCACAGGGGGCATCAGTGTGCGCACACTTTCGGCAACAACTTGAATTCCTGTGGGAGCTGGCTTGCCAGCGATGGCGGCCAGCAAGGCGCTGCAGTTATCGGCTCAAAGCCCGAGCCAGAAACGGCGCAGTCTTGCTCTTCTTGCTCGTCGCGACTTTCTGCGGTGTGCCGGCGGCGACGATCCTGCCGCCCTGATCGCCGGCCCCTGGGCCGATGTCGATCACCCAGTCACTCTGCGCGACCACGCGCATTTCGTGTTCGACCACAATCACCGTGTGCCCCGCCGTCACCAGCGTATCAAGCTGTTCCAGCAAGCGATCGACATCCCTCGGGTGCAATCCCGTGGTCGGCTCATCCAGCACATACAAGGTCGCGCCACGCTGGCTGCGCTGCAACTCGGTCGCCAGTTTGATTCGCTGCGCCTCACCGCCGGAGAGCTCCGTGGCCGGTTGCCCCAGGCGCAAGTAACCCAGACCGATATCGCGCAGCACCTCCAGCGAACGACGAATCCCCGCCTGCTCGGCAAACACCGCCACCGCCTCATCGACAGTCAGTTGCAGCACCTGAGCGATGCTCAAGCCCTGCCAGAGAATCGCCAGCGTCTGCGGGTTATACCGCGCGCCATGACAGGTCGGGCACGGCGCATACACACTTGGCATGAACAGCAATTCCACACTGACGAACCCCTCACCCTCGCAAGTAGCGCAACGGCCCTTGGCGACGTTGAAAGAAAACTGCCCGGCGTCATAGCCCGCCGCTTGCGCTTCGGGAGTTGCGGCGAACAGCTTGCGCACGTTGTCGAACAACCCGGTGTAAGTCGCCAGATTGGAGCGCGGAGTGCGTCCGATGGGTTTCTGATCAACCTGCACCAGGCGTTTGATCGACTCCAGGCCGGCGCTGATCTGGCCAGTGCTGGGCGGCGGCGTGTCATCTTCCAGACTCGGTTCTTCCGACTCGGCCTCGGCCACTGGACGGCCCAACTGCGCGCCGACCAGTTCCAGCAAGGCCTGACTGACCAGGCTCGATTTGCCAGAACCTGATACGCCGGTCACCGAGGTGAAGCAGCCCAAGGGGAATTCGGCGCTGAGATTATTCAGATTGTTGCGCGTGACGCCGTCCAGCTTCAGCCAGCCGCTGGGCTTGCGCGCGGCGCGCTCAGGGCGTTGGTTTTCGGCAAACAGATAGGCGCGGGTCTGCGAATCTGCAACATCAGCGAGTCCCGCAGGCGGACCGCTGTACAGCACGCGCCCGCCCTTCTCGCCCGCCGCCGGACCGACGTCAATCAGCCAGTCGGCGCGGCGCATGGTTTCGACATCGTGCTCGACTACAAACAGCGTGTTGCCGTCCGCCTTCAACCGCTGCAAAGCCTCGAACAGCGCCTCGCCATCCGCCGGATGCAGGCCGGCAGACGGTTCGTCCAGGACATAAATCACCCCGAACAGCTGCGAACCCAATTGCGTGGCCAGGCGCAAACGCTGCAACTCGCCCGACGACAACGTCGGCGTACTGCGTTCCAGCGCCAGATAACCCAGGCCGAGATCGGTCAGGGTGCTGACCCGCTCCAGCAAATCCTCAGCGATGCGCTGCGCCGCCAGACGCTTTTCCAGCGACAGGTTCGGCGTATGGCGCACGTCCGGCGCGCTGGCGTGACCGCTCGCGCCATGGGCGACCCGCTGCTGACGGGCCTCGCGGGTTTGCGCATGGCTGAGGGTGTCGCCGCTCTCCTCGGCCTGTTCCAGATAATTTGCTGCTGCTACAGGCCGCAGCACTTCGGCCACTTGCAGCAACGGCATCTGCGACAACTCGCCAATGTCGTAGCCGGCAAAGGTCACCGACAACGCCTCGCGCTTGAGCCGTTTGCCCTCGCACAATGGGCACGGGCTACCGCGCATGAACTGTGAAACACGCTTCTTCATCAGCGCACTTTGCGAGTGAGTGAAGGTGTGCAGGATGTAGCGCCGCGCGCCGGTGAAGGTGCCCTGATAACTCGGTTCCATCTTGCGCTTGAGGGCGACGCGGGTTTCTTCCGGGGTCAGCCCGGCGTACACCGGCACCGTCGGCGTTTCTTCAGTGAAGAGAATCCAGTCGCGCTGCTTTTTCGGCAGTTTCTTCCAGGGAATATCGACATCAATGCCCATGGTCACCAGGATGTCGCGCAGGTTCTGCCCCTGCCACGCCAAGGGCCACGACGCCACGGCGCGCTGGCGGATGGTCAGGTTCGGGTCCGGCACCATCAGCGCTTCGGTGACTTCATAGACGCGACCAAGTCCATGACACTCCGGACAGGCGCCCTGCGGCGTGTTCGGTGAAAAATCCTCGGCATACAGCATTGGCTGCCCCGGCGGGTAACTCCCGGCCCGGGAATAGAGCATGCGGATCAGGCTCGACAACGTCGTCACGCTGCCCACCGACGAACGCGCGCTCGGCGTGCCGCGCTGCTGTTGCAAAGCGACGGCGGGCGGCAGTCCTTCGATGGAATCGACATCCGGCACGCCGACCTGATCGATCAACCGCCGCGCGTACGGCGCCACCGATTCGAAATACCGACGCTGGGCCTCGGCATACAGAGTGGAAAACGCCAGCGACGACTTGCCCGAACCGGAGACACCGGTGAACACCACCAGCGCATCGCGCGGAATATCGACATCAACGTTCTTCAGGTTATGTTCGCGGGCGCCGCGCACACGAACCATGCCGGCGGGTGCTTTGGAATTGCGCTTGGAAGTCATCGACCTGCCTTGATTGGAAACTGGGGCGGCGCTCGGCTTCAGGTGCCGAGCACCTCGCAAATCATCTGCAGCAACGCTTGCGGGCTATACGGTTTGCCGAGCAGATGGGTATCGGGGCTGAGTTGGTGGTCGCGGGAAATGATGTCGCGGGTATGCCCGGAGGTGAACAGCACGGGTACTGGCGGCGTCTGCACCTTGGCCCAGGCAGCGAGATCGGAGCTCTTGATCAGGCCGGGCATGACCACGTCGGTGAAGATCAGATCGATCTCGATGCCTTCCAGCAACATCTGCATGGCCACGTCGCCATTGCACGCGGTCATCACCCGATAGCCTTCTTCGCGCAGCAACTCCACCGCCGAAGCGCGCACGGCGTCATTGTCTTCCACCACCAGAATCGTCTCGTGGCCGCCGCTCTTGCGTTCGCCGACACTGGCGGTCTCTTCGCGAACCGGGCGCAGACTGCGTGGGAAATACAACTGCACCCGCGTGCCTTCGCCGAGCTTGCTGTCGATCTCGACGTGACCGCCACTCTGTTTGACGAAGCCGAAGACCATGCTCAAACCGAGCCCGGTGCCCTGGCCGTCGGCCTTGGTGGTGAAGAACGGTTCGAAAACCTGTTCCAGCATTTGTGGGGCAATACCCACGCCGGTGTCGGTGACCGCCACGCGAACATACTCACCGGCCGCTATGCCCTTGCCGGCGCAGTATTCGCTGTCCAGGCTGACATTGGCGGCACTGAGGCCGATGACGCCCTCGCCTTTCATCGCGTCGCGGGCGTTGATGGCCAGATTGAGAATCGCGTTTTCCAGTTGGTTGCGGTCGACATTGATATGCCACGGCTGCGGCGGCAACTGCACGTCGATCTGAATGGTTTCGCCCAAGGCGCGTTGCAGCAACTCGCCAACGCCTTCGAAAATCTGCTCGGGGTTGCACACGGCGGGTGAAAGCGGTTGCCGCCGGGCAAAGGCCAGCAATTGCGAAGACAGTTTGGCCCCGCGCTCGACCGCCGCCAGCGAAGCCCCGACCCGGCGCTGCACGTTGGCATTGTTGGGCTCATGCCGAGCTAGCAGATGCAGGTTGCCGGCGATGACTTGCAGCAGATTGTTGAAGTCATGGGCAACACCACCGGTCAGGCCGCCGATGGCTTCGAGCTTCTGCGATTGGCGAAGTTGTTCCTCGGCCGCGAGCCGCGCATTCACCTCGGCGGCCACGCGCTGTTCGAGGTTGCGGGTGAATTTGAGCAGCGACTCTTCAGCATTCTTGCGCTCATGAATATCGATCAGCACCCCGGGGAAGCGAAACGGCCTTCCGTCTTCATCGAACTCGCAAGCACCACTGGCCAGCACCCACAGATATTGGCCATCGCCGCGCTGCACACGGTATTCAGCGTTGTACGGCTCGCCAGTGCGCACGCAATGGGCGACCCGTTCCTGGACCCATGGGTGGTCGTCAGGATGAATGCGTGATTCGGCGATCTCTTGTTGCAGATCGCTCAGGTCCTGATCCGGCGGATAGGAAAAGGTGCGGGCGAAACGTTCGTCAGCGGAGAAGCGATTGTTCTTGATGTCCCAGACAAACGAGCCAAGCAGTGCGCCGGCATTCAGCGCCAGCCGCACGCGCTCGTTGTCGGCGCGATAGGCATCTTCGGCCGCCTGGCGCAGGCGCTCGGAATGCACCAGTTCGGTGGTTTCGACCACCATCGCCATGACGCCGCCGGGCACGCCTTCGTCGTTGGCTACCGGGCTGTAATACAAATCCATCCAGACGTCTTCGGGCACGCCGTCGCGCAGCAATACCAACTCTTTGTTGCGATAGGACAAGGTGCCGCCGGCCAGGCAGGTGTCAACGACGTGGCGGTTGAACTCGGCGACTTCCGGCCAGCCCAGCTCTACCGGCACGCCAAGCAGATAGGGATGGCGGCCACCGGCGAATTCGGAGTAGGCGTCGTTGTAGATCATGTAGCCGGCGTGGCCCCAGAGCATCACCATCGGCAGCGGCGAAGCCAGCATCAGCTGCACGGTGCTACACAGGCTGGCCGGCCATTCGGCGAGCGCGCCCAGTTCGGTGTGGCTCCAGTCGAACGCACGGATGCGTTCGGCCATTTCGCCTTTCCAGCCCTCACAGCCGTGGCTTTCGGATAAAAACTGCATCGCCTGACTCAGTGTCCTTTTTTGCGGTTTTCCGATCTATCGCAACGCTACAACGACGCGACGCCCGTGTGTTTCGAGGCCCTGAAAGCGCATTGGTTTCATTGCAGGTATAGCCGATTTGCGACGCAGAGCCATTCAGACGCCAATCAAGTGTTTGAGTGGGTGATAGCCGGTTTTCATTTTTGCAGCAACGTCGAGAATCGCCTTCTCGATTCCGTTGAGGTGCGTGCAGGTCAGCTCGATCGCGGCGCTCTGATTACCGGCCTCGATGTACTCGAGCAAACGCAGGTGTTCATCGTCGCGGCAGGCCTGGTGACTGTCGTCATCGAGCGCGGCGGCATACAGCGAAGCGCGCGAGATCAGCTTCTGGAACCAGTCGAGCAGCACCGGATTGTTCAGGCTGCGCGCAAGTTTGAGGTGGAATTCGCCGAGCAGATGGATCAGCCGTTCATGGTCGCCGGCCGCATGGGCGGCATCCTCCAGCAACAAGTGCTCACGCAGATCCTGCATCGCAACGGTGTCTTTGCGCCGGCACAGTTCGGTGACGATGCCTATTTCGATCAGCCGCCGGGTTTCGAACAGCGAACGCAGCTCTGCGTCACTGGGCAGCGACACCGATGCACCTTTGTTGGGCTCAGTGGTGACCAGACCATCGGCTTCCAACTGCTTGAGCGCAGCACGCACCGACGTGCGGCTGACATTGAACAACTCGGCCAGCGAGGCCTCACCCAGCTTCATGCCCGGGCGCAACGAACGCTTGCTGATCGCCGCGTAAACCCCTTGGTAGACGCGATCGACCGTGGTTTCCAGTTTCTTTTCGCTCATTCGAACACTCCTTTGGCGTCGGGCAATTCATCCTGGCAGTGGCTGGCCATGGAGTTGATCGGGTTCCCGTACCGGTGTGAAGCGCAGAATATCTGCCTTCGGCCCAAAGGTGCAGCCTTTTGATTTATCTCGATTTTGAATAAACAGCCAAAACCTGTGGGAGCGAGCCTGCTCGCGAAGGCGGCGGCACATTCAACATCGTCATTGCCTGACACTGCGCTTTCGCGAGCAGGCTCTTTCCCACAAGGCTCAGTGGAAATCCCGGCTCTGCACATGAATGCCGTTGAGCAGCGGGCTAAGGTCGCTCATGCGCCCGGCGATCAGGTGGCGCACATCGCCTTCGCGCTCCCAGCGGCCGTCGACCTTGAGCAATTGCGACCCCACCAGAACTTGGCGCTGACGCTCGGCCAGCTCACGCCAGACCACTACGTTGACGTTGCCGAACTCGTCTTCCAGGGTCACGAACGTCACCCCGCTGGCCGTACCGGGGCGCTGTCGGCCGGTGACCAGACCGGCCACGCTGACCGGCCGGCCATGTTCGATATCCATCAATTCCCGCGAGCTGCGGCAACGCCGGGCCTGCAACTCGCCACGCAACAACGCCAGTGGATGCGGCCCCAGCGTCGTCCCCACGGTCGCGTAATCAGCATGCAGGTCTTCGCCAACGCTGGGTTTGGGCAGGACGATTTTGACTTCTTCCTCGTTGGGCAGGCCGGCGAACAGGCCGAGTTGTTTCTGCACCCCAGCCACTTCCCAACGCGCACGATGCCGATGCCCGGCCAGACCGCGCAAGGCGCCGGAGTCTGCCAGCAAGGCCTGCGCACGACTGTCGAGGGCGGCGCGCTCACCCAGGTCAGCGACATCGGCAAAGGCTCCGTGGCGGCGCGCGGCTTCGATGCGCCGGGCATCTTCTTCGCGAAACCCCTTGATCATGCGCAGGCCCATGCGAATCGCCGGTTGCCCGGTACTCAGCGGCTCGAGGCTGCAATCCCAGTCGCTGGCGCGCACGTCCACCGGACGGATCTGCAATTGGTGCCGCCGCGCGTCCTGCAGAATCTGGTCAGGGCTGTAGAAACCCATCGGCCAACTGTTGATCAGTGCGCAGGCAAACGCCGCCGGCTCGTGGCATTTCAGCCAGCAACTGGCGTAGGTCAGCAAAGCGAAACTGGCGGCGTGGGATTCGGGGAAGCCGTAACTGCCGAAGCCCTTGATCTGCTCGAAGATCTGCGCAGCGAATTCCGGCGTGTAGCCGTTCTTTTTCATCCCGGCGGCGAGACGTTCCTTGTGCGGCTCCAGTCCGCCATGGCGCTTCCACGCGGCCATGGAACGACGCAGTTGATCGGCCTCGCCGGGGCTGTAGTCGGCAGCGACGATGGCGATCTGCATGACCTGCTCCTGAAACAGCGGCACGCCCAGGGTTCTTTTGAGTACGACCTCGAGCGCTGGCGACGGATAGGTTTCCGCCTCTTCCTTGTTACGTCGGCGCAGATAGGGATGAACCATGCCGCCCTGAATCGGCCCCGGGCGGACGATCGCCACTTCAATCACCAGATCGTAGAACGTCTGCGGTTTCAGGCGTGGCAGCATCGACATCTGCGCTCGCGACTCGATCTGGAACACCCCGACAGTATCGGCGCGGCTGATCATTGCGTAGGTCGGTTTGTCTTCGGCGGGGATCGTCGCGAGCGTCAGGTTCAGATCACGATGCCGGCGCAGCAGGTCGAAGCAGCGGCGAATCGCACTGAGCATGCCCAAGGCGAGGATATCCACCTTGAGCAGGCCGACCGCATCGAGGTCGTCCTTGTCCCACTGAATGATGGTGCGGTCGGCCATTGCCGCGTTTTCGACCGGCACCAAGGTGTCCAGCGGCTGCTCGGAGATCACAAAACCGCCGGGATGCTGCGACAGGTGCCGGGGGAAGCCGATCAGTTGCCCGGTCAGGCTCAGCACCCGGCGCAGCACCGGACTGTCCGGGTCGAAGCCGCCTTCACGCAAACGTTCCAGCGGCGGCGTCTCATCGCTCCAGCGCCCGCAGCAGTCGGCCAGCGCGTTGATCTGATCCGGCGGCAGGCCGAGGGCCTTGGCCACATCGCGCACGGCACCGGTGGCGTGATAGGTGCTGACCACCGCCGTCAGCGCCGCACGTCCCCGGCCGTAACGGTTGAACACGTATTGCAGGACTTCTTCGCGGCGCTCGTGCTCGAAATCGACATCGATGTCCGGCGGCTCGTTGCGCTCTTTGGACATGAAGCGTTCGAACAGCAGCGTAGTGCGATCCGGATCGATCTCGGTGATGCCCAAGGCAAAACACACCGCCGAGTTGGCGGCCGAACCACGGCCCTGACAGAGGATGTTCTGTGTGCGGGCAAAGCGCACCACGTCGTGCACGGTGAGAAAATAGCTTTCGTAGCCGAGCTCGGCGATCAGTTGCAGCTCGTCATCGATCTGCTTGAGCACCTTGGCCTGAGGCCCTTTCGGCCAGCGCCAGGCAATGCCCTCCTCGGTCAGATGGCGCAACCAGGAACTGGCACTGTGCCCCTCGGGCACCAGCTCTTTCGGGTACTGATAGCGCAGCTCGCTCAGATCGAAAGTGCAGCGCCGGGTCAAGTTGACCGATTCTGCAAGCAAGGCCGGCGGATACAATTCGCGCAGCACATCAAGGCAACGCAAATGCCGCTCGCCATTGGGGTGCAGGCGCAGACCCGCTTCGGCCACGGGGACGTGATGACAGATCGCGGTCATGGTGTCCTGCAAGGCGCGGCGCCCCCGGGCGTGCATGTGCACATCGCCGCTGGCCACGGCTGGAATCTGCAACTCAGCCGCCAGAGCCAACAATGCCGCGAGCCGCTGTTGATCGTTCTGCCCGCGATGCAGTTGCACCGTGAGCCACAGGCGATCGCCGAAGGTTTGTTTCAGCCAGCGCCCTTCTTCCCGGTCATCCACTGAATCCGGCACCCACAACACCAGCAAACCCGGCAGCGCTTCGGCGAAGTCTTCGCGCAGCACCTGATACTGGCCTTTCTGCGTACGCCGCCGGGCGCGGGTGATCAAGCCGCACAAGGCCTGATAAGCGGCAAGGTTTTCCACCAGCAGCACCAGTTTCGGGCCGTTGTCGATGCGGATCTCGCTGCCGATGATTAGCGGCAACTCAACGGACTTCGCCGCTTGCCAAGCACGGACGATTCCGGCCAGGGTACATTCGTCGGTGATCGCCAGCGCCTGATAGCCGTGCTTTTTCGCCCGCTGAAACAGTTCCAGCGCGCTCGAGGCTCCGCGCTGGAAACTGAAGTTCGACAGGCAATGCAGTTCGGCGTAATCGGCACTCATGCGAACCAGCCTTGCAGCCACAGCGGACCGCCCTCACCCACCGCCCGCCATGCCCAGCCCTGCTGACCGGCGCGGTTCTGGATGAGGTAGTAATCACGCCGCACGTCGCCACCGTCCCACCAACCGGATTCGATGCGCTCCGGCCCCATGAGAATCCGCGCCGAACCTTCCGGCACGCTTTGCGGTTCGTTGAGCAGCCAGCCCGGACGCTGCACGCTGGGCAACCCCGTGCAAAGCTGTTTATCGGCAGCGTTCTGCCACGCGCACTCAGGGCGATGATCGGCCTGAAAGCGCAGCCCCTGCACCGCGTCATCACCCAGCCGTGCGCGCAGACGTTCGCGCAATTGCTCCCAGGGCAAGGTCTGCTGCGGGCGGTCGTCGAACAGCTCCTGATACTGCGGAATGAAACTCGGCAGGTCTTCGGCGCGCAGGCGAAAACCACGCACCGGTGCTTCGACCTGGACTTGTTCCAGCCGGCCACGGGCCAGTTCAAACAGCATTGCCGCGTCACGCTCGGCACTGAGCAGGCCGACCTTGACCACTGTGTCCGGCAGCCCGGCGTGTTCCAGATGCAGGTCGAATCGCTGCACGCCACTGTCGCGCCCGCAGAGGAACGCCGACAAATCGCCGGTCAAGCGCCGTAACGGGAACAGCAAGGCTTGATGGGATTGCACGTCGAAATTCAGTTCGATGCGGATATCGAAACGGTCGGGCGGCAGATAGAACGCCAGCGCCAGCGGGCGTGCGCCGAACAGCGTGTCGAGGTGCTTGAGCATCTGCGCTTCGAAGCGCCGGGCCAGTGCCTGGCGTGGCAGGCTTTGCACCTGGCTGAGATTGCGCAGGCCCATGCGCGACAACGCCGTAGCGACATTCGGTTCCAGCCCGACGCGGTCGACCGGCAATTGCCCGAGATGATGCTGCAGAGCCTCGCCGTCCGGCACCACCAGGCCATCGTAGGCATTGGCCAGCACTCGCGCCGCCACCGGGTTCGGCGCGGCGACGATTCGATGGCGAAAGCCCAGATCTTTCAATTCCTGGCGCAGGCGAGCTTCAAATTGCGGCCAGGTACCGAACAGGCCGAGGCTGGATTCGATCTCGAACACCACGGTACGCGGGTAATGCACGCTGACCTGCGCGCTGAAGCGATAGGCCCACGCGGCGAGAAACTGCTGCCAGTGCTCGACCTCGGCCAGCTCGTAATCGGCGGTGGCAAAGCCTTTGCTCATGGCTTGCGCGGCGGTCATCGACATGCCAGGGCGCAGGCCGAGCTTGCGTGCCGCCGGATTTACCGCTTGCAGCACCCGCCGCTGGGCCGGGCCGCTGAGCAGGACCAGCGGCTCTTCAGGGTCGGGCCGCTGACGCAGCACGGCGTCGAGGGCCAATTGCGGAAACAGGATACATACCCAGCGCATGGCGATCAGTGCCCCACGGCAAAGGCAATCGGCGTAGCACGCGCCAGGCCGCCACGGCATTTGAGTACGCGTAGCTGCGCCGGTTTGGCATCGATGGCAATCCGTAACGCTGCCGGTGACGGGTTGACCGCTTCGCTCAACGGGCGCCAGGCAAAAGCCAGGGTCTGGCCGGTTTCCGCCGCTACCTGCAAACGCCGCAAGGCTCGGTCATCGGCCTTGTTCGGCCAGCACAGCACCGCGCCGCAACTGCCCGAGCGCAGGCATTGCTCCGCCGCCCACAAGGCATCGCGCTCGCTGGCCTGAATCACCGACAACTGGCGCAGATCGACTCCGGCATTGGCCCAGGCCTGCGGGTACGGCACGAACGGCGGCGCCACCAGCACGATGCGCTCACCGGCCGCGGACAATCGCGCCAGGGTCGGCCAGACAAGTTGCAACTCGCCGACACCGGGGCCGGCGAGAAGGATTTCGCTCAGCGCCGCTTCCGGCCAGCCGCCGCTGGGCAGGGCCGCGTCCAATGCCGCATGCCCGGTCGGCTGCGGGCTCGCCGCCGGTGGCGCAGGCCTGCCGCGCCAGACCTGGCCGCCATTGAACAGCGTATCCAACGCAACGACGGCGCCCATCAGCCTTGCCTCACCAGACCACAGAACACGCCTTCGATGGCCAGATCCTGATCGTTACGCACAACGATGGGCTGATAGGCCGGGTTGCGCGGCAGCAGGCGCACTTCATCCCCGACCCGTTCGAAGCGTTTGATGGTGACTTCACCGTCCAGACGCGCAACGACGATCTGGCCGTTCAGCGCCTCGGGATTGCGCCGCACACCGACCAGATCGCCATCGAGAATGCCGTCTTCGATCATCGAGTCGCCCTGCACCCGCAGCATGTAATCCGGGGTGCGGGAGAACAGCGCCGGGTCGAGCAGCAAACGGTTATGGATATCGGCATCGGCGCCAATCGGTGCGCCGGCAGCCACGCGACCGAGTACGGGAATCTCCAGCAGCTCCGGACGCGGCGGCTGCCCGAGCAAACGAATGCCCCGGGCCTGATGCGGATTGACCTCAATGAAACCGGCTTCAGTGAGCGCCAGCACATGCTTGCGCGCCACGCTGCGCGAGGCAAAACCAAAAGCCTCGCTGATTTCAGCGAGGCTTGGGGGCTGACCGTGCTCGGCGATGCGATCGCGGATAAAGGTCAGAATGGCGGTACGGCGGGGAGTCAGATTGGTCATGGAGTACATTTGTACTCCTGTGGGAAATGCCTGACAAGAACCGCCAGTCGGCGCAAGCCGACGCAGGGAGCTGCAATCGGATCAATCTGTGAACACAGTCCCTGTGGGAGCGAGCCTGCTCGCGAAGGCGTCGGCACATTCACATCATCGTCGCCTGACACTGCGCTTTCGCGAGCAGGCTCGCTCCCACAGGGGGCCAGGAAAAGTCAGGAACCCATTTGCACCAGATACTCCCACGGGTAAATCCCGCGTTGATGGCCGTCGCTGAATACCAGTTGCACACCATAACCCTGTGGATTGACCTCGATCAGGCGCACGCGATCATCAACCAGCGGCGTGACGCCGCGCAGGCGAAATGCGCGGCATTGCGAGCATGGGCACTGCCGGCGCAGATCGGCATGCTTGAGCAGCGATTCGCGCCCGTCCGGCCAGCTCAGGCGCAACGTGCGCGCACTCTGCGAGTTGCCCACCGACAGTGGGTTCATTGCAATTGACTCAGTGCGATGCGCACGGCTTTGCGCACTTCCGGGTCGCCGTCGTCCTGCGCCGCCTGTAACGCGGCCACGGCGCCGCGATCGTTCAATTCACCGAGGGCCAGCGCGGCTTCCTTGCGCAGATTGCTGATGCGGTGGCCGAGGGTGTCGATCAGCGCGTCCAGCGCCGGGACGAAGCGCAAGCGGCCGAGGCTGCGAGTGGCGCGCAGGCGCACTTGCCAGTAATCATCGCTCAGCGCTTCGACCAAGGCCGGGCCGGCGTCGCTGTGGCCAACCTTGCCCAGCGTGGTCGCGGCTTCTTCGCGCACTTGCCAAGCCTGATCTTGCAAGGCCTGGCGCAACGCCGGCAATACTTCGGCGCCACTGGCCAGACCGAGCGCGCCGGTCGCGGCGCGGCGCACTTCGGTGTCCGAGTCGTCGCTGGCCAGGCGCGCCAGGGCTGGCAGCGCGTCGAGCTGTTTGAGCCAGCCGAGCACACCGACCGCTTCGCGACGGACATTGGCATCGGTGTCCTCCAACGCGGCGACGGCAGCCGACGCGGCCTCGGCGAAGCGCAATTCGCGTAACGCCCGAAAGGCGGCGATGCGCACACTGACATCGGCATGTGCGGTCCACGGCAGAATGACCCGCCCCGCCGCCGCAGTCTTGAGCAGGCTCAGGCTTTGCGCCGCCGCCGATTGCACGGCGGGCGCCGGATCCGTCAGCGCTTCGCACAAGGCTTGCACGACCGCTTCATCCTCCCACGCTTCGAGCAATCGTGCGGCTTCAGCGCGAACGTCCTCGGCGGGATCCTGGCGCAGTCGATCAACCAGCAAGAGCAAGCCATCCGGCTCCTCCAGATCGGCCAGATCAATCAGGGCAATGCGCCGCACGCCAGCGTCTTCAGCCGTCAGGCGCGGTTGCAGGGCGAGGATGTCTTCGTTGTCGGTCACAGCAAAAATAGAGGTCATAGGGCAAATCGCGGCAAAGGGTTTTCAGGAGGCAGGCCGAGCGGATTGAGGCGCGGCAGCGGTCGGTCATTGTCGTGGCGCAGCAGGTCGAGGCAGTGGCGTTTCAGTCGAGCGAACTCGGGGCTGGTCACCAGTTCACTGGTACGCGGGCGTGGAAAGTCCAGAGGCAAGTCTTCGATGATTCGCCCTGGTCGCGCGCTCATTACCAGCAAGCGATCGGCTAGAAACAGCGCCTCGTCGATGTCATGGGTGACGAAAACCACGGTGGTGCGGATGCGCGTCCAGATGTCCAGCAGCAGTTCCTGCATGTTCAAGCGGGTCAGCGCATCCAGCGCGCCGAACGGCTCGTCCATCAGCAACAGGCGCGGGCGATTGACCAGCACCCGGGCGATCTCCACCCGCTGCTGCATGCCTCCGGAGAGCTGATCAGGCCAGCGCTCGGCAAAGCCTTCGAGGCCGACCAGTTTGAGGATGTCGTCAGCGGCGCGACGGCGCTCAGCCTTGCCGACGCCGCGCATCTTCAGGCCGAAGGCGACGTTGTCGCGCACCGTGCGCCACGGGAACAGCGTGTGCTGCTGAAACACCATGCCGCGCTGCGGCGACGGGCCGGTCACCGCGCTGCCGTCGACTTTCAAGCTGCCGGTACTGGCATTCAAGTGCCCGGCCAGAGCGCCGAGCAAGGTCGACTTGCCGCAACCGGACGGGCCGAGAATGCACACGAACTGCCCGGGTTCGATCTGGCAATCGAGGCCCTGCACCGCTTCGAAAGCCTCGCGGCCCTGGCCGAGGACGATGGACAACTGGCGAATGTCGATCCGCCCTTCCGGGGTTTGCATCACGCTCATCAGGCTTTGCCTCGCGGTCGATGCCAAGGCGTGAACAAGCCGCCCAGGCGTTTGATCAGCCAACTGCTGCCCATGCCCAACACGCCGATCAGGAGCATGCCGACGACAATGTCGGCGTAGTTCTGAATGGTGTAGGACTCCCAGGTGTAGTAACCGATGCCGAACTGCCCGGAGATCATTTCCGCCGTCACCAGGCAGAACCACGAAGTGCCCATGCCGATCGCCAGGCCGGTAATGATGCTCGGCGCAGCGCCTGGCAGAATCACCTCCAGCAGAATCGCCCGACGCCCTGCCCCGAGGCTTTTTGCCGAGGCGATCAGGCGTGGATCGACGCCTTCGACGCCGTGCACGGTGTTGAGCAGGATCGGGAACAGCGCGCCGGTGAAGGTGATAAAGACCATCGACAATTCCGAGGATGGAAACATCAGGATCGCCAGCGGAATCCACGCCACGGCGGGGATCGGGCGCAGGACCTCCAGTGGTGGCAGCAGAATGTCTTCGGCCCATTTCGACCGGCCGATGGCCAGGCCCAGGGCGATGCCGATGATCAACGCCGCCACGTAACCGGCGAAGACGCGGCCGAGGCTGCTGCTCAGGTGCTGCCAGAGTTTGCCCGAGTCGCCCAGGCCCAGCGCGACTTCGATCACCGCCAGTGGCGTCGGCACGTTGGCAAAGGTGACCAGGCCGAGGTTCCAGTGATGGCTGGCGGCGAGTTGCCAGAAGAGCAGGCAGAGCAGCAGTGAGGCGGCCCGGGGGATCCAGCGTGGAAACATATATCACCTCTGATCGTTCCCACGCTCTGCGTGGGAATGCATCCCGTGACGCTCCGCGTCACATCCAAAGCGGACGCAGAGCGCCCATTGAGGCATTCCCACGCAGAGCGTGGGAACGATCTACGTTTGAGTTAACGATTGGCGACAACCTGCGCAGTGGCATCGCTGAAGTCGAACACCTTGCCACCCTGCGCCGCAGCGTATTGCTGGGCCTGGCCCCTGAGCAGAAATGCGCTGAGGCGACCCTTGGCATCGCTGGCAAACCACGCTTGTTCGGCGAACAACTTGATCCCGCTGTCACTGGCCTGCGCATACACCGCACGAATGTTCTTGCCCTCCTGCTTCAACCCCGCCAGCGCGGTGAACGCCGCTTCAGCCGAGCCGTAACGGCGGACTTTTTCCTCGCCACGCACCCAGATTTCCGCGACATGGCTGACGTCGGTGATGGCTTTGCCCGTCGCCGCATCCACGCCCGGCAATGGCGTCTGCGCGTAGTTGGCCAGTTGCGCGGTGTAATCTAGATTTGAGGCCTTGAAGGCGGCGCGGATGTACTGGTCGTCGATGAAGCTGTTCAGGTCGAGCCCGCGATCGGCTTTCTTCAGCAGCTTCAGGGTATCGATGGCGGTTCCGACGGCCTGGCGGTATTCAGGCTTCCAGCTCAGGTCGCGGGTCTGCACGCCCAACGGGCCATGGAACAGGTAGTTGACCTCGGCATCGACCCCGGTGACTTTGGCGATCAGTTCGCTGTACTTCTCCGGTTCGGTGGCGAGCAGTTGGTTGGCTTCGATGCTGGCGCGCAGGTAGGCGACGACGATTTCCGGGTACTTTTTGGCGTAGGCCTGATCCACCAGTGCGCCATGGAAAGTCGGCGCGTTGGCCTGGGCGCCGTCGTAGATCTTGCGGGCGAAACCACGGCTCGGGAACAGCTCGGCGAAGGGCACGAAATCTGCGTGGGCGTCGATCTTGCCGGCCTGCAATGCCGAGCCGGCGACTTCCGGTGGCTGGGCGATGATGTTGACATCCTTGAGCGGGTCCCAGCCCTGCTCTGCCACGGCGCGCAGCAACATGCCGTGAGCCGTCGAGGCGAACGGCACCGAAATGGTCTTGCCCTTGAGTTCGCTGAGGCTTTGCACCGACGAGGCGCTCGGCACGACGATGCCGTTGCCGCTGCCCTTGATGCTGCCCGACAGCACGCTGATGAACAGGCTGTGCTTGCCCGCCGTTTCGAACGCCACACCATTGAACGCACCGGGGAAATCGGCCATCGCACCGAAATCGAGTTTGCCGGCGACCATCTCGTTGGTCAGCGGTGCGCCACTGGTGAAGTTTTTCCACTGCACCTCGTACTTCGCATCTTTGTAGGCGCCATCGTGGGGCAGGTATTTTTCCAGCAGACCGAGTTCACGGATCAACAGGCCACCGGCGGCGCAGTTGATGGTGGTGTCCTGGGTGCCGATGGCGATGCGTATGGTTTCGGCCGAGGCTGACAAGGTGAATGAAGCCAGTACCAGACCGGCGAGTGCTGCACGCAACATGAGTGTTTCCCCTCGAATCATTGGTTTGAAGTTCGTCTCCGCCGCGATCGGGGCGCGGTGGGAAACGAGGGGTGTTTTGCACTTCAGCGTCCGGGGTTCACCGGATGGCTATTGGATAATCACAATTGCAATGTGGGAGCGAGCCTGCTCGCGAAGGCGGCGGGTCAGTCACCATCATTGTTGAATGAACGATTGCTTTCGCGAGCAGGCTCGCTCCCACAATGGATTTGGGGTCAACGCAACAAATAGGGGATGTCGACCTTCACCGCCCCCGTCGGGCAATCCTTCTCGCACGGCATGCAGTACCAGCATTCATCGAACGCCATGTAGGCCTTTTGCGTGGCCGGGTTGATCGCCAGCAGGTCCATCGGGCAGACGTCGACGCACACGGTGCAGCCCTTTTCCGCGATGCATTTGTCCTCATCGACAGTGACCGGCGCGTTGGAGCGGAAGAAGATTTCCTGAGCTTGATAAGCCATGGTTCGGACTCTCTTTCTAGTGATGCATCAAGCGGCGCAGGCGCCGACCCGCAGGCGGTCGTAGGCCTGCATTTCTTCGGCATCGAGCGGGATGATGTAAGGCTCGACGGCCCTCTTGAAACTGGTCATCTTGCCGTCCTCGCCCTTCTTCAGATGGCAATGGCAGAACCATTCTGCGTCGTTGCGTTGCGGATGATCGACGCGATAGTGGTACAGGCCCCAGCGGCTTTCGGCGCGGAACAACGAAGCGCGGGCGGCCATTTCGGCGCAATCGCGGATCACGCTGGTTTCCATCGCTCGCATCAGTTCGTGAGCGTTGTTGGCCTTCATCTGCTCGAGATCGCGCTCGATGTCACTGAAGCGCTGCAGGCCGATCTGCATTTTTTTGGTCACTTTCGGCGGTTGCAGGTAGTCGTTGACGAAGCGCCGCAGCTTGTATTCGACCTGCGCCGGGGGCAGACCTTCCTGGCGATCGAGCGGCGCGTAGACCCGGGCTTTCTCCTTGGCGATCTGCTCGCTGTCCAGTGCGGAAAACTCGCGGCCGGCGACAAATTCCGCGGCGTTGTGCCCGGCGAACCAGCCGTAAGTGAACGCGCCGAGCATGTAATTGTGCGGCACCGCAGCCATGTCGCCGGCCGAGTACAAGCCTTTGACTGAAGTCTCGGCACGCTCGTTGACCCACACGCCGGACGCCGAGTGGCCGCTGCAAAAACCGATTTCCGAAATGTGCATTTCGACCATCTGCGTACGGTAGTCAGTGCCGCGATTGGCGTGGAACTGGCCACGGCTCGGGCGCTCGTTGCTGTGCAGGATTTCCTCGATGTTCTGAATGGTTTCCTCGGCCAGGTGATCGAGTTTGAGGAACACCGGGCCGTTGCCGCTTTCCAGTTCCTGGTGAAATTCCCACATCATCTGCCCGCTCCAGTAGTCGCACTCGATGAAGCGTTCGCCCTTGTTGTTGGCGGTGTAGCCACCCAGCGGGCCGGTGACGTAGGCGCAGGCCGGGCCGTTGTAATCCTTGATCAACGGGTTGATCTGAAAGCACTCGAGATTGGCCAGTTCAGCGCCAGCATGGTAGGCCATCGCGTAGCCGTCACCGGCATTCGTCGGGTTTTCGTAGGTGCCCATCAGGTAGCCCGACGACGGCAGGCCGAGGCGCCCGGCCGCGCCGCAGGCGAGAATCACCGCTTTGGCCTTGATCACATGGAAGTCGGCGGTGCGGCAATCGAAGCCCATCACACCGTTGACCGTGCCCTCGTCGTCGGTCAACAAACGCGTGCAGACCAGGCGATTGGTGATGCTCACCCGCGCACGTTTCAACTGCCGATACAGAACTTTCTTGATGTCGTGCCCTTCCGGCATCGGCAGCACATAGGCGCCCATGTGGTGGACCTTTTTTACCGCGTAGTCACCGGTCTCGTCCTTCTCGAACTTCACGCCCCAGCGATCGAGTTGTTCGATGGTTTCAAAACTGTGCGTCGCATAGGCGTAGACCGCCGCCTGATTGACGATGCCGTCGTTGGCGATGGTGATTTCCTTGGTGTACTGCTCTGGCGTCGAATGGCCGGGGATGATCGCGTTGTTCAAGCCGTCCATGCCCATGCTGATCGCGCCGCTGCGCTTGACGTTGGCCTTGTCGACCAGCAACACGCGCAAATCGCGGTTCTTCTCCTTGGCCTTGATCGCTGCCATCGGCCCGGCCGTACCGCCGCCAATCACGACGATGTCGTATTCCTGTTCTAGAACGTTGCGGGTCATGCCTGCTCCCCTTTTTGCCGGTCGATCCGCAGGCGGTATTGAAACGCATCGCCACGGTAATAAAGGTGTTCGAAGTCCAGCGGCTGGCCGTGGGCATCGTGGGTCAGGCGCTCGATGCGCATGATCGGCGAGCCCGCTTCGACGTTGAGCGCCTGGGTCAGGTCGCTGTCGGCCAGCACTGCGTCGATGGCTAGATCGGCGTGGCCGAGGGCGATGCCGCAGTCGTTTTCAAGAATCAGAAAGATGTCGCGAGTGACCAGATCGGCCTTCTCCAGCCGTTCGCCGACCGCTTTGGGCAGGTAGGTGATTTCCAGCGAGATCGGCTCGCGATTGATCAGGCGCACGCGTTTGATCTGCGCGACGATCTCACCTTCGGCCACCTGCAGACGCTCGGCGACACGCTTGTCGGCCGGAATGAATTTGAAACTGCGCAGGCGGTTGATCACCTCGTAGCCGCGCCCGGTCATCGACTCGGCGAGGCCTTGCAGGCTGCTGACGTTCTGAAAGGTTTTCGGCTTGGCGACGAAGGTGCCCTTGCCGTGGATCTTGAAGATCAGTCCTTCCTTTTGCAGATCACCGAGTGCCTGGCGCACGGTGATGCGGCTGACTTTGAACAGCGCACCCAGCTCACTTTCGGAAGGCATCTGACTGTCTTGCGGGTATTCACCGTCGAGAATCCGCGCACGCAGAACGTCGCGCAGTTGGGTGTGCAGCGGAACGCTACTGAGGGAGAGAACGTTATCGGTCATCGTCGGATCACTTGTTATAACGAGTTATGACGTGATCTTAGAGACGTTATGAGGAGGTTGAGAAATATTGTTTGGGCATAACCTTAGATGCGTGTTGCGCCGGGACACCTGTGGGAGCGAGCCTGCTCGCGAAGGCGGTGTGTCAATCACCAAAATAGTGACTGACAGGATGCTTTCGCGAGCAGGCTCGCTCCCACAAGGGGTCGTGGTCTATTCAGCGTTTGAGGATCTCGTCCATGACCCAATCGGTCTTGACGGCTTGCTCGGCCACGGCGGGATGCTGTGAATCACCCCGAATATGCGCATTCATCCCCAGCACGTGATGCCACTGAATATGCTCATGGTGGGCAATCTCCAGGCTGAGCTGCTCGTCGGCAAACAGCTGCACCGGATGTTCATCGAACACCGAAAACCCGATCCGCCCTTTGCCGCCGATGATCTCGACCCGATCTTCACGGCGGTCCGCAACAAAGTTCCAGCAGCCCGTGCCCAACGCCCCGGAGGCGAATCGCCAAGTGGCGCTGACCGCATCTTCCGCCGCGTACAGACCCGCCTGACGCGCGGTGAAACCGGCGACTTCAACGATGTCGCCAAGCAGATACTGGAACAGGTCCAGGCCATGGCTGGCCAGGTCGGCAAAGTAGCCGCCGCCCGCCACCGCCGGGTCGGTGCGCCAATTATCGCGACCCTCAAGATCAGCCGGCGACGGCGCTTTGGTCAGTGTCCAGCTCAGATGGCGGACATCACCAATGCGCCCCTCCTCCAGCCATTGCCGCACCTGAGCGAAGCGCGGCAGCGAGCGGCGGTAATAGGAGACGAACAAGTGCAGACCGGCAGCGGCAAACGCTTGCTGCATCTCGCGGCTTTGCCCGGCGTTGAGTGCCATGGGCTTTTCCACGCAGCAATGCTTGCCGGCGGCGGCGACTTTCAGGCTGTAGGCATGGTGGCTGTCGGGCGGCGTGGCGATGTACACCGCGTCCACCTCGGGATCGTTGATCAGCGCATCGACATCGGTATAGACGCGACTAATGCTGTGGCGCGCAGCGTAGTCGGTCACCGCTTCGAGGCGACGGCCCATCACCGCAATCAGCGCCGAACCGGGCGCCTTGTAGAAGGCCGGCCCGCTCTTGCGTTCAGCGACACTGCCGCAACCGATCATGCCCCAGCGCACCACGTTCATATGCAGTCCTCAGCCGATGCGCAGCGCGCGCAGATCAAGGCGTCCGTCCTTGAGCGGCGGGCACCAGTAGTAGCCGCCGGTGATTGGTCGGCTGATCTGATACAAGCCATCGGCAATACCGTCCTCCAGGCCGCTCATGCGCCGCAGTTGTGCTTCGAAAGCATCCAGCGAGAAACCGAAAGCGAGGAACATCAAACCGGCACGATCGCCTTCGATCCATGGCATCGAGCGACGCACCACGAACGCTTCCGGCGCAAAGCTTTCCTGCGCGGTGCGTTTGACGTGGGCGGAGATCGGCGCATCGTCGATTTCTTCGTTATCGCTCAAGCGCCGTCCCATGATGTCGTCCTTGGCGCCAGCAGACAGGCGATGAAAACCCTTGAGGTCGTGCTGCCACTGCTGGATCGCGGCGAAGCTGCCACCGACCAGCCCGTCCGCGCCACTGCTTAGCAGTGCGGCGGCGACAGCGGCGTCATCGTGGGGGTTTTCCGTGCCGTCTTCGTAACCGGTGAGGTCGTGGCCCTCCATGTGGCGGAAGGCTTCCTGCATCTCGACCAGACGCAAGGCCGGGGCCAGCGCGGCTTCGATAGCGTTGCAGCGGTTGAGCAGTTCACCCCGGTCGACACCGTGCAGCCAGATCCACAGGGCATGCTGGGTCGACGGGTTGTTCACGCCAACGCCGGTCAACGCAGGGAAGCTGCGCAGGCCAGCGATTTCGACATTCAGCGCCTTGGTCAACGACTCACCAAAGCCAACCACCGCCGACTTGCCATCCACCAGCATCAGCAGGCTGTCGATCGCTTGCGGCAAGGCTTCAACCGACGCCAGGGCGAAAAACAGATGACGTGCTTGCGCAGGAACAGGGGTGGCGAGAATGCCCGGCTGGTAGTAACTCATGTGAACTCCTTGAAAAAGTGCGCGGAGTTTACCTGTAGCCGGATCGTTTGTGTGGGTGGCGAGAGTGTCGTCGTTCAGCGTTCACCGCCTTCGATCAACGCCCTCAAAGCCAGCGCATCGGCGGTGGCGGCGCCGCTGGCGGTGTTGTCGAAGATGCACCAGATGTCTCTGCCGTCGGCCTTCGCGCGCCGCAGGTTCTGAGCCAGCTGTTGCAGATAGGCCGCTTCATAAGCGCTGTGATAAATCCGTGGCGAGCCGTGCAGGCGCCAATACTGCAGGCCTTGCCAGCCACCCGGCGCGGTGTCGCTGCTGATCCGCGAAGGATCGACCACCGCCTGGGCAATCTGCAGATCCACCAGCACTGCCTCAGCCTCAGTCCAAGATTCGTGGCGCGGTTCCAGCACCACACTGCCCTTGAACCGCTCGCGCAGGGCATGAAAAAACGCCTCGGCCACCGGCGCATTGAACGCCAGTTTCGGTGGCAATTGCACCAGCAGGCAGCCGAGTCGATCACCCAAGCCCTGGCACTGTCCGAGAAACTCATCGAGCGCGGCCGCGCTGTCCGCCAGCCGCTGTTCATGGGTGATGAGCTTGGGCACTTTGACTGCGAAGCGAAAGTCCGGCGCCACCGAGTCGCCCCAGCGCTCGTAGGTCTGACGGCGATGCGGGCGGTAGAACGAGCTGTTGATCTCCACACAGTTGAAGCGCGCGGCGTAGCGTTGCAGGTGCGTGCCTTCGGCGGGGAATGCCGGCCAGTGCTCGCGAGCGAGACTCCAGCCGGCGCAACCGATGTAGATGGTTGACTCGTTCAAGCGCACACCGTTATTTCTTCCCGGGCAACACGGCGCCCAACACCTGCTTGGCGGTCTGCACGATCACCCCGGCTTCGTCCGGATCGCCCTTGAGCAGGGTCGTGGCGAATTTCTTCGCTTGCTCAAGCTTGATGTGCGGCGGCAGTGGCGGCACGTTCGGGTCGGTCTTGAACTCAATCAGCACCGGCACTTCCGAGGCGAGCGCCTGTTCCCACGCAGCGGCGACCTCTTCTTCACGATCAACAAAAATGCCCTTGAGGCCGATGGAAATCGCGAACAGGTGATACGGCACATCAGGAATGCTCTGCGACGCTTCGAATTTGGGATCGCCCTCCATCACCCGCTGCTCCCAGGTGACCTGATTGAGGTCTTCGTTGTTGAACACCGCGCAGATCCATTTCGGGCTTTGCCATTGCCGCCAGTATTTGGCGACAGTGATCAGCTCGGCCATGTTGTTCATCTGCATCGCGCCATCGCCGACCAAGGCAATGACCGGGCGTTCCGGGTAAGCAAATTTCGCCGCGATCGCATAGGGCACCGCCGCGCCCATCGAGGCCAGGCCACCGGACAACGAGCATTTCATGCCGCGACGGATTTTCAGGTCACGGGCGAACCAGTTGGCGCAGGAGCCGGAATCGCTAGTGATGATTGCCTGCTCAGGCAAGCGCGGTGACAACTCGTAGACCACTCGTTGCGGGTTGACTGGATCGGCTTTGGCCATGGCGCGCTTTTCCAGGGTTTTTTCCCAGCTGCTGCGCCAGCCTTCGATTTTCTTGCGCCATTTGTTCGAGGTTTTCTGTTCCAGCAAGGGCAGCAACGCGGCAAGGGTTTCCGCTGAGTCTCCGACCAGATTGACCTCCATCGGATAGCGGAGGCTGAGCATGTCCGGCTGCAAGTCGATCTGCACCCCGCGCGCCTGGCCTTCCTTGGGCAGAAACTCGGAATACGGGAAGCCTGAACCGATCATCAGCAAGGTGTCGCACTCGCTCATCAGCTTGTAGCTGGGCTCGGTGCCGAGCAGGCCGATGCTGCCGGTGACCCACTGCAAGTCATCGGGGAGTGCCGCTTTGCCCAGCAAGGCTTTAGCGACACCGGCACCGAGTTTTTCTGCCACGGCGATGACCAGGTCGGTCGCCTCCAGCGCACCGGCACCGACCAGAATCGCTACTTTCTCGCCGCTGTTCAGTACCTCGGCGGCGCGTTGCAGATCGGCGGCATAAGGAACGACTTTCGGCTTGCTGTAGCCGACGCCGGAATGCGCGGTGCCATGGGCGCGCGCCGGTTGTTCGTAAGGCAGATCCTGCAAGTCATTGGGCAGAATCAGCGCGGTGACGCGGCGTTCGCCGACCGCAGTGCGCACCGCGCGATCAAGCAGATGGCGCACTTGCGACGGCGCCGAAGCCTGCTGCACAAACGCACCGGCGACATCCTTGAACATCGACACCAGATCCAGTTCCTGCTGGTAGTGACTGCCCAGCGCCGTGCGCGCCTGCTGACCGACAATGGCCAGCACCGGCATGTGATCCATGCGCGCGTCGTAGAGACCGGTGATCAGGTGCGAAGCGCCGGGACCCGAGGTGGCGATGCAAACGCCCAGCTCGCCGGTGAACTTGGCGTGGGCCGAGGCCATGAACGCAGCCATTTCCTCGTGCCGTGCCTGAACGAATTCGATCTTGCCTTTGGCCCGACTCATGGCGCCGAACACGCCGTTGATGCCATCCCCCGGATAGCCAAAAATCCGCGTCACGCCCCATTCGCTGAGCCGCTCAACCAGAAAATCACCAACTGTCATCGTCATCTTGACCCTCGCCATTTACCGCTGCATGGACATGTAAGGGTCTGGACAGCCCGGTGCGCGATGAAGTTTCGCTGGATTGTACGGGCATGAACTCCGGCGCCGTGTTTGCGCGGCAATGATTTTTGAGGCGATTGCCCTGCGCTGCGGTCGACTGATAAATCGAGCGAAGGAGGATTGGCCATGACTGATGTGCAAACCCTGCTGCTGGAACGCAATGGCTGGGTGCCGAACAATCCGCGTCTGCCGGTGCTGATCTACCGCCATGCGGTGGCCGTCGAGGGCAACGATCCGGCGGCGCGCTTCGAGCAGACCTTCGGCGCCAATGGCTGGCCGGCGCAGTGGCGCTACGGCATTTATGACTATCACCACTACCACACTGAAGGCCACGAAGTGCTTGGCGTGGCGGCCGGTCAGGCGCGGTTGATGTTGGGCGGGCCTGACGGGCAAGTCGTCGACGTCAGCGCCGGGGATGTGCTGTTGCTGCCGGCGGGAACCGGGCACTGCAATCTGGGATCGAGTGAGGATTTTCTGGTGGTGGGTGCTTATCCGCCGGGGCAGCAGGCGGATATTTGCCGGGCCGCGCCGAGTGATGCGCAGTTGGCGCGGATTGCGGGGCTTGGGTTTCCTGAGAGTGATCCGGTGCAGGGACTCGGGGGTGCGGTTGGGCGGTATTGGAGCCGTTAGGCGCGGCGACCCTGCCGACGCTTTCGCGAGCAGGCTCGCTCCCACGGGAGATTTGTGCCTGACTCCGAACCTGTGGGAGCTGGCTTGCCAGCGATTGCGGTGGCTCAGCCAATATTGATGCTGGATGTGCCGTCGTCATCGCTGGCAAGCCAGCTCCCACAAGGTAGTGTTCTCAATCCTTTCGAGATACGGTGTCTACCTGTTCTCTCCCAGCATCGACGAGGTCCGTTTCATGAGCAATGCGTCTTACGTTCCGCCCAAGGTCTGGAAACACGAAGCCCCTTCCGGCGGCCACTTCGCCAGCATCAACCGGCCGATCGCCGGGCCGACCCATGACAAAGAGCTGCCGGTCGGCAAGCATTCGTTGCAGCTGTATTCGCTGGCCACGCCCAACGGCGTCAAGGTCACCATCATGCTCGAAGAGCTGCTCGCACTCGGGCATAGCGAGGCCGAATACGATGCGTGGCTGATCCGCATTGGCGAAGGCGATCAGTTCTCCAGCGGTTTTGTCGAGGTCAACCCGAACTCGAAAATCCCGGCGCTGCTGGATCGCAGCGTCGAGCCACCGATCCGGGTGTTCGAATCCGGCTCGATCCTGCTGTATCTCGCGGAAAAGTTCGGCGCCTTGCTGCCCAAGGATCCGGCCGGTCGCACCGAAACCCTCAACTGGCTGTTCTGGCAAATGGGCTCGGCGCCGTACCTGGGCGGCGGCTTCGGGCACTTCTACGCGTATGCGCCGGAGAAGCTCGAATATCCGATCAACCGCTTCACCATGGAAGCCAAACGTCAGCTGGATGTGCTCAACCGCCGTCTCGCCGACAACGCCTATCTGGCCGGCGACAATTACACCATCGCCGATATCGCCGTATGGCCCTGGTATGGGCAACTGGTGCGCAACAACGTTTACTCGGCGGCGGAATTTCTCGCCGCGCACGAGTACACCCATGTGCAGCGCTGGGCGGAAGACATCGCCAAGCGGCCAGCGGTCATCCGTGGGCAGCGAGTGAATCGCACCTGGGGTGATGAAGACAGTCAGGTGCCGGAGCGGCATGAGGCGAAGGATCTGGACTGATTTCAAAAAAACCGCATAACCCTGTGGGAGCGAGCCTGCTGGCGAAAGCGTCGTATCAGACAACGCATCTGTTGAATGACCCACCGCCTTCGCGAACAGGCTCGCTCCCACATTTGCGTCCGAACGCCATCAAATCCAATTGTGAAAAAATCATTAACTAACTGACTCGTACGGGTTTATTCCCCCGGAAACTTCCGACATACTAATGCGAATAATTCTTACATGCACTCGCATTAGTTTCGTTTGGGTAAATCTTGGGGAAGCAGATAGATGTCGTTTCACACCATTCACCGCCGTTCGAACCTTTCACCTAACCTCCTCGCAATCGCCATCGGCATGGCCAGCATCGCTCCTGCGTTGGCTGAAGAAACCGCAGCCACTGCGCCCACCAATGGCCCGCTGGAACTGCAAGCGACCGAAATCGGCGCTACGCAGATGAGCAGCACCACCGAAGACACGCAGTCCTACACCACCGGCCCGATGCAGACCGCGACCAAGCTGTCGCTGACCATGCGCGAAACGCCGCAGGCGGTGACGGTGATCACTCGCCAGCGCATGGACGACCAGAACATGACCAGCGTCAACGACGTGGTGCGCGGCACGCCGGGGCTGTTCCTCAGCGAGGCCAGCGGCCCGGGGCGGCAGACTTACAAGGCGCGCGGTTTCGACATCGACAACATCATGTACGACGGCCTGCCCAGCTCGTATTCGCCGTTCACCCTGGCGGTGCAGCCGAACCTGGCGATGTTCGACCGGGTGGAAATCGTCCGTGGTGCGACCGGTCTGGTCACCGGTGCCGGCAACCCGTCGGCGGCGATCAACATGGTGCGCAAGCGTCCAACCGCTGATCAGCGCGTGACCCTCACTGGCGCCGCCGGCAGCTGGGATGACTACCGTGGCGAGGTCGATGCCTCCAGCCCGCTGAACGACAGCGGCACCCTGCGCGGCCGGGTGGTGACGTCGTATCAGGGCGCCGACAGCTTCCGCGACAAGGAAGAAAACGATCACGGCCTGTTCTACGCCATCGGTGAAGCCGACCTGAGTGACAGCACCACGGCGACCCTCGGTTTCTCCCGGCAGAACGATCAGACCAACTATTTCTGGGGCGGCCTGCCGATCGGCGAAGACGGCCACCACCTCGACCTGCCCCGCTCCACTTACCCGGGCACTGACTGGGAAAACCGCAAGCTGCAAGTCGACACCGTATTCGGTGAAGTCGAACACCGTTTCGACAACGACTGGAAACTGCATGTTGGCGGTTCCACTTCGACAACCGAAGGCGAATTCTCCGGCACGTACCTGTCGCGCTACGACGGCCCGCTGGAAACCACCGCCTACCAATCGCACCACACCGACAAGCAACGCGCCTTCGACGGTTTCGCCAGCGGCCCGTTCGAAGCGTTCGGCCGTACCCACGAGTTGGTAGTCGGCGCCAGCAACCGCGTGTACGACGCCACCACCAAGGAATACTCGCCCTACGACACCGGCCTGCCGATCGCCGCGCCAAAACCTGACTTCGTCCGTAGCGGCAAATCGCGCAACGTCACCACTCAGGACGCGGTTTACCTGACCACGCGCTTGAGCCTGGCCGACCCGCTGACGCTGATTCTCGGCAGTCGTCTGGACTGGTATGACTACGACGATCGCAGCGCCGACGGCGACTTCAAAGTCACCCGCAACCTGACCCGTTACGCCGGCCTGATCTACAAACTCGATGACCATCACTCGGTCTACGCCAGCTACACCGACATCTTCACCCCGCAAACCCAGAAAGATCTCGGCGGCAAAGTGCTCGAGCCGATCGTCGGTGAAAACTACGAAGTCGGTATCAAGGGCGAATATTTCGACGGCGCGCTGAACGGCAGCGTGGCGGTGTTCCAGATGGACCAGACCAACCGCGCCACCCAGGCAGCAACGCAGCTCGGCTGCCCGGAACTGACCTGCTACGAAACCTCCGGCAAAGTTCGCGCCCAAGGCGTGGACATGGAACTGCAAGGTGCGCTGACCGAGCAATGGCAAGTCGGCGCCGGCTACACCTACACCCGCGCCCACTACATCAAGGACGAAAACCCGGCCAACAATAACCAGAAATTCGACACCGACATGCCCGAGCACCTGTTCAAGGTCTCCACCGTGTATCGTTTCAAAGGCCCGCTGGAAAAACTGCGCGTGGGCGGCAACGTGTACTGGCAGAGCCGCATGTACAACGACATCGCTCTGGCCAATGGCGGCAGCTATCGTCTCGAACAGGGCGGCTACGCGGTCACCGACCTGATGGCCGGTTACGAGGTCAACAAGCACCTCGACCTGCAGGTCAACGCCAACAACATTTTCGACCGCAAGTACTATTCCTCCATCGGCACCGACGTAACCTGGGGCTCGACCGATAACTACGGCACCCCGCGCAGCTACATGATGACGGCCAAGTACAAGTTCTGAGGCGATAGCGCTCAGCAATCACCACACAGAGCGCGGGGAGTTTTCCCGGTGCCCTTTTTTGCAGGTTCATTAGGCAAGGCCGGCAATTACCGATAGTCTCTGGCGACACTTTCGCGAAGCACCGGCCATGCCCCAGACAGATTTCTCCTCCGACCTCCAGGCCATCGGCAGCATTGACGCTGTGCCGGTGATCCTGAGCATGGTCAAGCACATCACCGGTATGCGCTTCGCCGCCGTAGCGCGGGTCACCGAGAGCAAGTGGATCGCCTGCGCCGTGGATGATTCGATTGACTTCGGCCTGTTGCCCGGCGGCGAACTGGTGCTCGAATCGACGATTTGTCATGAGATCCGTCAGCACCATCAGCCGGTGATCTTCGGCCATGCCAGCCAGCACCCGCTGTTCTCCACGCACCACACGCCGAAAACCTATGGTCTGGAAAGCTACATTTCGATTCCGATCATCAAGGCCGATGGCGAGTTTTTCGGCACACTCTGCGCCATTGATTCGGTTCCGGCGAACCTCGACGACCCGGCCATCGAAAAGACCCTCACCCTCTTCGCCCAACTGATTGCGATGAGCCTGGATACCCAAGGCCATTTGCACGCGACCAAAACCGCGCTGGCCGATGCCAACGAAATGGGCCGTCTGCGCGAGCAGTTCATCGCCGTACTGGGCCATGACTTGCGCACGCCACTCAGTGCCATCCGCATGAGTGCAGATCTGCTGGACAGCAAAGTCGAGGACAAGCGCTCGCGCACGCTACTGTCGGCGATTCGCACCAGCTCGGTGCGCATGGGCGTGCTGATCGAAAACATCCTCGACTTCGCCCGGGGTCGGCTCGGCAGTGGCATCCCGGTGCAGCGCAAACTGGTCGATGACTTGCAGCAAACGCTGCGCCAGACCCTTGAAGAAATCCAGGTGGCGTATCCGCAGGCGAAGTTTATCGATTCGCTGGAGGTGCCTGCCGGGGTCTATTGCGACCCGCTGCGGATCAGCCAGTTGTTATCGAATCTGCTGGGCAACGCCGTAACTCACGGTTCCATTGCCGAGCCGATCTTGCTCAAGGCGTTTGCCGAGGGCGACGAGATCGTCATTTCGCTGACCAACCAGGGCACGCCAATCCCGCCTGCGCTGATGCCGCTGCTGTTCGAACCGTTTTCCCGTTCCGAAGCAGGCCAGCGTCATGAAGGGTTGGGACTGGGCTTGTACATCGCCGGGCAGATTGCCAATGCGCACAACGGCACATTGACCGTGACATCCGACCGTGAAACGGGCACCTGTTTTGTCGCGCGCTTCCCTGCCCGCTTCAAGTGGGTCTGAGCGCCGCTCTAAGTATTCAGTGGCGTCTGCGGCGTGTCCGGGTTGAGCTGGCGGCGGCGGAACTGCCCCGGTGGCTGGCCATGAATCTGGCGAAACCGCCGGGAGAAATAGGCCTCATCGGCGAACCCGCACAACCGCGCCACTTCGCCCACCGAGCGCGTACTGTTGAGGAGGAAGTTGCGCGCCGCGTGCATGCGCCGCTCCAGCACCAGCTCGGTGAAGGTCTTGCCGATCTCCTTGCGCAGCCAGTGCGTCAGGTAGGTCGGTGACAGATAGGTCGCAGCGGCGACTTTGATCAGGTTGAGATCAGGATCGGCGATGTTCTTCCGCAAGTATTCGAACATCCGGCTCAAAGCGTCGCGACGGCTGTTCTCGGCGGCATTCTCTTCCGCCAGGCGCTTGAGCGGCTCGGCATAGAGAAAACACACGCTACCGATCATCTGCAGCAACAAGCCCTTGAGCATTTCCCGCGTGCCGAACTGACGGTTCTCATCGAGTGCGCGCATCTGTTCGATCAGGCCGCAGACCTGAGCGAAATCCTCATCGCCCAAAATGAAATCCAGATGTTCCTGAAAGCGGAACGGCGACAGCTCAGGCGCGAGCAGGATGGACACCTCTTCCAGATCCATCGGGTCGCACTGTAGATGCGGCAAGAGGAACGTCTGGGAAAAATTGATGACGATGAAATTGCTGTCTGCGGGATGCGGAATCACATGCACGCGGTGCGGCAGGATGAACGCCAGAGTGTTGCGCGGGAACGGCCGCTGCACGCTGCCGATGTGCTGCACGGTGTCGCCACCGAGGTTGATCTGGATCTGGAAATACTCATGCCGGTGAGGCGCGGTTTCAGCGCGCCGACCCTTTTTGTCGCGAATGTAGAAATCGGTCAATTCGCTGCGTTGCTGCATGACGTAAGTCGGGATACGGCTGGGTGAAGACATGGGCGGGAGGTCCTCCGGGCAGTGAGGTGGCGCCTGTCATCTTGCAGGGTTGGGCGGTGGGCGGCAATGAGTCATACGATGACATTGTCTTTTTTGAAAGAAGCCTCGCGATGAGCCTGTCCAAAAACCGCACCACTATAAAAATAAAGATAGTCGTTATTTTTCAGTCGTTTGGGATTTAAACCTGATCTTTATTCTCAAGACAATTTGTATTTTTCTTTTTGGACTCGTTCGCCAAATCCACTTTTTTGAAGAGAAAACGTTCTAACCCATCGGTTGATTTAGAACCGTTGTACGACCACTGTAATGACCAACGCAGCCCAACCTCTTTCAAAAACAATCAAAGGTGCGCACGTCATGATCCTGCTATTTCCCCTCGCCGCCCCGCCCGACCTCCCCTTGAAACCAATTGCACAAAGACGTTCCTGAACGTCTGAAACCCGCGCTGCAACCCGTCCGATTGCCTTGCCCCACACGTTGCGGGCAACGGCATCGGCTGCTCGAAAAATCTCGACTCTTCTAACAATAACGAGGTCTCCGCATGTCCAACTCCCATTCTTCCAGTGCCACGGTGCCGCCGGTGATCGCCGGTGCACGCGATGCTGTTTCGGCGCAGCGTCTGCCTACCCGGCGGCGCTGGTTCATGCTGTCGTTGCTGCTGATCGCGACGATCATCAATTACATCGACCGGGTGAACATCTCGATCGCCGCGCCGTTCATGGCCAAGGATTTGGGCCTGGACAAGATCGAGATGGGCCTGATCTTTTCCGCGTTCGCCTGGACCTATGCCTTGGCGCTGGTGCCGGCCGGCTTCATTGCCGACCGGTTTGGCTCGCGCTTCACCTACGGCGTTTCGCTGATCAGCTGGTCGACTGTCACCGTTTGCCAGGGTTTCGCCACGGGATTTGCTTCACTGTTTGGCCTGCGCCTGGCGGTCGGCGCCATGGAAGCCCCGGCTTTTCCGGCCAACAGCCGCGCCGTGACGGTGTGGTTCCCGGCGCGGGAACGCGGGATGGCCAGCAGCATTTACGTGTGCGGTCAGTACCTCGGCACAGCGCTGTTCACCGGCGCGCTGCTGTGGCTGGCGACCACCTTCGACTGGCGCCACGTGTTCTACAGCACCGGCGCACTCGGCATCGTCTTCGGTGTGCTGTGGCTGTACCTGTATCGCGATCCGCTGAACTGCAAGAAGGTCAGCCAGGAAGAATTGAAGTACATCGAAACCGGCGGCGGTCTGGTCAAGAGCAGCCAGGAGCGCACCCGCTTCAACTGGCGGCAGATTGCCGAGCTGTTCAGCTATCGGCAGATCTGGGCGATCTGCATCGGCAAGTTCGCCAGCACCTCGGCGCTGTACTTCTTCCTCACCTGGTTCCCGACTTACCTGATCGAAGAACGCAAACTGACCATGATCAAGGCCGGGATCTTCGCCGTGCTGCCGTTCGTCGGTGCGACGGTGGGGATTCTGCTGGCCGGCATCGTTTCCGACTTGCTGATCCGTCGCGGCTACTCGATGTCGTTTGCGCGCAAGTTGCCGCTGGTGGTCGGTTCGATGCTGGGCATGTCGATCGTGCTGGTGAATTTCACCGACTCCAACCTGATCTGCATCGCCGTGTTGACCATCGCCTTCTTCGCCCAAGGCATCGCGTCCTCGTCGTGGGCGGCGGTATCGGAAGTGGCGCCGAAAGAGCTGATCGGCCTCACCGGCGGCATTACCAGCCTGGCGGCGAATATCGGCGGCATTGTCACACCGATCGTGATCGGCGCCATCGTCCACGCCACCGGCACCTTCGCCTATGCCTTCTGGTTTATTGGCGGCGTCGCGCTGATCGGCACCCTCTCCTATTCGTTACTGCTCGGACGCCTGTATCGCATCGAGCTGAAGGTGCGCTGAGGCAAGAACCCGGATTTGTCCAAACGCAGGCGGCTTTCGTCCAACTTCACCGACGCCAGCCGCCGTACGCTGCCCTTTCAAAACAGGATGACCCGCAGGATGAACATGACTGAATACGTCTTTACCCCGGATCTGCCCGTGACCTTGCCGGTGCTCGGCACCGAGCAGCGCTTCCCCGTTGGCCGGGTGTTCTGTGTCGGCCGCAACTACCCATGGCCGGACTCTCAAGGCCAGTCGCGCCAGCCGCCAGTGTTTTTCATGAAACCGCCGAGCTGCGTGGTCGATGCCGTCGGCGACATCGCCTTCCCAACGGTGTGCGAGGACTTCGTTCACGAAATCGAACTGGTCGTCGCCATCGGTGAAGGCGGCGCCAATATCCCCGAGGATCAAGCGCTCGCCTACGTGTGGGGCTACGCCGCCGGCCTCGACCTGACCCGCCGCGATGTACAACGCGCAGCCAAGAGCAACGGCTTGCCGTGGGAAGGCGCCAAGGTGTTCGACGGCGCCGCGCCGATGACTGCCGTCGTCCCGGTGAGCCGCAGCGGCCATCCCGAGGGCGAGTTGTGGCTGAACGTCAACGGCGAAGAACGCCAGCGCGACAATCTCGACAGCCAGATCTGGTCGGTCAGTGAAGTAATCACGCGCATCTCGCAATCCGTGGCCCTGCGCGCCGGCGACCTGATCATGACCGGCAGCCCCGCCGGCGTTGACAGCCTGCAACCGGGCGACGTGATCAGCGCTGGCATAGACGGCATCGGCCACCTGGAAATGCGCGTCGGCCCACGGCCCTGATTCCAACGGATTGAGAAAAAAGGAGAACAACAATATGACGACCTCTTTGAAAGTCGCGCTGGTCACCGGCGCCGGCAGTGGCATCGGCCGCGCCGTGGCGCTGGGCCTGATGGCCGACGGCTTCACCCTCGTGCTCGCCGGTCGCCGGCCCGAGCCCTTGCAAGCGCTGGCCGAACTAGCGCAGAGCCAGGGTTATCAAGCCTTGGCGGTGCCCACCGACGTGCGTGACCCGGCCAGTGTCGACGTGCTGTTCGCGACCATTGCCGAGGTCTACGGGCGCCTCGATGTGGTCTTCAACAACGCCGGCGTCAACGCCCCCGCCGTGCCGCTGGACGAGCTGACCTTCGAGCAGTGGCGCAACGTGATCGACACCAACCTCAACGGTGTCTTTCTCTGCGCTCGCGGCGCGTTCGGGCTGATGCGCAAACAACAGCCGCAGGGCGGACGAATCATCAATAACGGTTCGATTTCCGCACACACCCCGCGCCCGTTCAGCAGCGCCTACACCGCGAGCAAACACGCCGTGCTCGGCCTGACCAAATCCCTGGCGCTGGACGGCCGCGAATTCAACATTGCCTGCAGCCAGATCGACATCGGCAATGCCCTGACGGAAATGTCGGTACGCATGACCAAAGGCGTACGCCAGGCCAACGGCAGCATCGCCGTCGAGCCGATGGTCGACGTCAAACACGTCTCCGATGCGGTGCGCTACATCGCCGGCCTGCCGCTGTCGGCCAACGTCCTGAACATGATCGTCATGGCCAGCGCCATGCCGTTTGCCGGCCGCGGTTGAGCCGGCCTTTTTATTGCGTAACGAGGTAGCCATGAAGCCAGAAATCCTGCAACTGAGCCCGATCCTGATCCCGGAAATCAACGCGCGTCTCGACGAACTGTTCACCGTACGCCGCTACTTCCAGCAAACGGACAAACCCGCCTACATAAACGAACACGGCGCCAACATCCGTGGCGTGATCACCGGCGGTCACACCGGCATCAGCCAGGCGCTGATGGCGCAACTGCCGAACCTGGAAGTCGTCGCGGTCAACGGCGTCGGCACCGATGCCGTCGATCTGGCCTACGCCCGCGATCGCGGCATCCGCGTCACCGCCACCATCGGCGCCCTCACCGAAGACGTCGCCGACCTCGCCATCGGCCTGCTCATCTCGGTCTGTCGCGGTTTGTGCACCAGCGACCGCTACGTGCGCTCCAGCCAATGGCCACAAAGCCCGACCCCACTCGCCCCGCTGCCCTTGGCCCGACAAGTCTCCGGCATGCGCATCGGCATCGTCGGCATGGGCCGCGTCGGCCGCGCCATCGCCACCCGCGCCACCGCCTTCGGCTGCCCGATCAGCTACACCGACCTGCAACCGATGAGCGACGTCCCCCACACCTTCGTCGCCGACCTCAAACAACTGGCCCGCGACAGCGACGCCCTGATCCTCGCCGCCGCGGCGGACAAGGGCGAAGCGATCATTGACGCGCAAGTGCTGCAAGCGCTGGGCAAGGACGGTTATCTGATCAACGTCGCCCGGGGCAAACTGGTGAATGAGAAGGCTCTGGTTGCCGCGCTTGCGGCTGGCGAGATTGCCGGGGCTGGGCTGGATGTATTCGTTGATGAACCGAATGTGCCGGAAGCGTTGTTTGCTAATGAACAGGTGGTGCTGCAACCGCATCGGGCCAGCGCAACATTGCAGACTCGCACGCGGATGGGGGAAATGGTGGTGGCGAGTCTGGTTGATACGTTTGCGGGGAAAGTGCCGGTTGGGTGTGTGACTGGGTGAACGCGTAATGCAGCGCCGTTCACGATTGCAGTACACACCGCCATCGTGAGCGGGGCCCCCCAGCATTAGTGGCGTGATCAGGAATCCACCAGTACCCAAAATCCAATGTAGGAGTGAGCCTGCTCGCGATGGCGGCGGGTCAGTCAGCGATACGTTGTCTGGTATGACGCTATCGCGAGCAGGCTCACTCCTACAGTTTTGATCGGATGCATTCAGTGAGAAATCGGTCGGCTGTCAGGCCGCCATCGCGAGCAGGCTCGCTCCCACAGAAAAGCAAAAGCAAAAGCAAAAGCAGACCCCATCGCTTTTCACCACTCAATACAATGAGCGCAAGCTCGAGTGGCTCTTGATCTTGGAGCCCGTCGGCAGGCTGAGCGGAGGGATTGATCCGGGCGTGGGAGCGCAGCGACCGTACGACGCAGTCGTACACAGCGGAAGGAGGTGCAGCGAAGCAAACCGGAGCCGCTGCGCCCGGATCGATTCCGCAGCGAAGGAACCCCGAGCCCCAGCGAGCGGGCCGAACGTCAGGGCGCAGACCTTTGGTTCCTTTGGGGCGTTTGCCAAAGGGACTCGCCGTAAGGGCGAAACCGCCAGCCGCAACACCAAAAAAAACGGATATTCACCCAGAACCCCCAAAGCATGGTCGGCCCAAAGGCCGCCAAGTCCAAAAAAAAGCCCCACAACCGAAAACCAGTGTGGGGCCAAAAAATTGGTTGGTTGCGGCCAACCAAAGGAGCTCTGTCAAAACCCGTCAAGCACTCAGATCAAATACACTCCTGAGCCGCCCGCTCAAAACTTGAAGGCAACAAATTCGACGCCAGCAAATGCCGCTCATAAATGAACACCTTGCCGCCCTTCCCCGCCTTGTACGCCTCCAGCACGTTGTCCGCCGACACCTTGCTCGGCACCACAATCCGATAACTGCGCTGACTCTGCGAAACCGTCGGATTCAACGCACTGTCCTGCAACTTCGGCACCACGCAATCGGCGTACTGCGCCGGCGTCTTGCTGGTCTGCAAGGTCAGGGTCGGATCGTTCGGCGCCGAAGCGCAACCGGCGAGCAACAGGGAAACAAAAGCCATGGCTGGCACGAATAAAGGACGCATGGGGTAAATCCTGAAAATAAAGGTTCGGTTCAACCGGCAACGGTTCGACTTCACGGCGCCGCCGTTGCCATTTACGTTTTGAGAATCAGCTCGACGCCACCAGGGCCTTGAGCGACACATCGAATTGCTTCAGCGCATTGAGTTGCAGATCACGTTGCTGATTGATCTGCGCGGCGATTTGCGGCGCCGCTTGGTTGTGCACCCAGACCGAAGGCAACTCTTGCTCAATCGCCCCCTCGGCCTTGCCGATGTACTGCAGATCGGCGTCGTAGAACCGCGCAGAGAAGCGCGCTTCGACCAGACTGTTGCGCTGGGTCAGCAAACGGTTGAAGGTGTCGAGCTTGACCACCACGTCCGGATGGGCCTTAACCAGCGCATCCAGATTGTCGTAGACGGTCACCGAGACGAACTGCTGTTGCAGCGAACTCACCAGCCAGTCGAGGGCCAGTTCCGGGTCGGAGCTGCCGACAAAGGCGTCGCGGATTCGCGAATCCAGTGCGTCTTTGGCGCCGTTGAGCGCCATGTCGTGGTAGCGCTCCAGGTATTGCAGGTTCTGCAACGTGTTTTCGCTCAACAACACACCCACTGTCTGCGTGTGCTGCAACGCCGAGGCGCTGGCGACGATGGGTTGCAGGTGACACGACCGGGCGTCGTCTGCGTAAGCCGGTGCGGTAACTACCCCGCCCATCAGCAGGGCGATCATTGCCAGTCGAGTCAGAATGTTCATCGCGCAATTTCCTTGAGCTGCGTCTTCGATGGAGGCGATTTTCCGCCGTTCGCCGGCAAAGCAGAACTTGCGTTTCTTGATGGTCACTATTACTTCCAGCAATAGTTGCGTGTCGCGCAGACTGATGCACACTGGATACATCCAAGAAAAATGATGAGGGTCTCGCCTTGAGAACGTTCGATCTGATCCGTGACGCCGTGCTGCCCGATTTCCGCGAGCGCGTGGCCGACTACCTGGTGCAGTACGAAAGCGTCCTGCTGGACAAAAACACCCGCGATGCGCAATTGATTCGCGACACTGCCCAGCAACTGCGCGGTTATCTGCGCGGGCTCAACACCACGCGGGTGCTGGGCATGGCCTATTGGGAAGAGCTCGATCGCCGCGTGGTAGACACCTGGCTAAGCCAGCAAGAGTGACCGCTGGAGCGCCAGTGGTCTGCCCGGCAACGCGCGCCCTGCGAAAAACCTGACCAAACGCTTACAATCGCAGGCCTATTGCCATACAGACAGGCTTGCCCGGAAATGCCGCTCGACCCGCCAACGATGCTGACCATCACGATCGCCCTCGCAGCCGCTGCCGCGCTGTACCTGGCGGTCGAGTGGCGCAGCATCCGTGAGCCTTCGCTACTGTTCTGGAGCGCCGGTTTCGCCACCATCACCATCGGTTCCACCCTGGCTCTGCTGCGCAGCAGCGGATTTCTGCTGCTGGGCATCTGGTTCGCCAACGGCTTGCTGGTGACCGCGCATTTCTTTTTCCTGCTCGGTGTGGCGCGCTTCACCCAGACCCGACTGTCGCCGGCGTGGTACCTGATTTTCGCGACGTGGCTGCTCATGTTGATGATGCCGGACGGCCCGCTGTGGTCCAAGGCCATGCTGGTGGCCAACTCGCTGCTGGTGGCGATCCCGACACTCAAGGCCAGTTCGCTGCTGCGTCCACACGGCAAGTCGTTGAGCGTTGGCGCGGTGCAATTGCGTTATGTGCTGCTCGGCCACGGCATCTTTTATGTGGCCAAGGCCCTGACCGTGGTGATCCCCGGCACGCTGATCGATCTGGCGGCGTTTCGTGGCGAGATCATTCAGATCTCGCTGGTCGAAGGCGCGATGGCGATCATGTTGATCGCCCTGTCGATGACCGGCACCGAGCGTTATCGCCGGGAAAAGCAAATCGCCCGCCTCGCCGAGCGCGATCCGCTCACGGCCCTCTACAACCGCAGGGCGCTGGAAAAACGCACGCCACGCCTGTTGGCCGGTGTCTCCGCGCAAAGACCGGGTGCGTTGCTGTTGATCGATATCGACAACTTCAAACTGGTCAACGACCAGTACGGGCATATCGCCGGTGATCGCTTGCTGATTGCTCTGAGCGAGATGATCCGCGCCCAGCTGCCGCCCCATGCGCTGACGGCGCGGCTGGGTGGCGACGAGTTTCTGATGCTGCTCAACAATGCCTCAGCCGAAGCTATCCTTGAACTGGGCAATGCCTTGCGCGAACAGTTTCTGGCCTTGGCGTCGCACACCTATCCCACGTCCGCTGCGGTGACTTTGAGCATCGGCGCCACCCTGTTCGACAAACCGCCGGCCAGTCTCGCGGCGCTGATCGAACTTGGCGACGCCGCGCTCTACGAGTCCAAACGCGGCGGACGCAACCGCTTGCGCCTGTCCGGCCTCGCCACTCCAGGATGACCCCAGCCATGTCCAGCCACGCCACCCCGCTGCAAGACCTCGCCGCCCCCGAAGGCGTTTGTTACGGCTGCGGCGGCCGCAATCCGCAAGGCCTGCACGTGAAAAGTCGGTGGGATGAGGACGGCAGCCACGTCATCGCCGAGCATCTGCCCGAAGCTCAATATTGCGGCTGGCCGGATCTGGTTTACGGCGGGCTGATTGCCATGCTCGTCGACTGTCACTCCAACTGGACCGCCATGGCCTGGCACTACCGCGCAGAAAACCGCGAAGCCGGTAGCCTGCCGCGCATCGACTGCGTCACCGTTAACCTTGGGATCAAGTTCATCAAGCCAACGCCGATGGGCGTACCGCTGCTCTTGCGCGCACGGGTCGAAGGTGAAGTCGGGCGCAAGACCCGGGTGATTTGCGAGGTGTATGCAGGGGAAGTGCTGACAGCAGTGGGTGATTCGGTGTTTGTGCGGGTGGATACGGGGCAGTTGGCGGATGCAGCGCATGGCCGCTAAAGCCAAAGCCCCTCACCCTAGCCCTCTCCCAAAGGGAGAGGGAACTGACCGCCGTGCTTGGTGCAGATACGCCGGCCTGGGAAACCGAGTCGAACTCAAATTCTGAAAAGCTTGAAAATCGGCTCCCTCTCCCTCGGGAGAGGGCTGGGGTGAGGGGCTGCGGTTCAAGCCACGCAGCCACACTCAAGCCGAAAGCGAAACGTTCTGAGCCAGCTCTTCAACGCGACAAAGCCGCCACACCCGCCCGCGCCGCATGCAGCTTTTTATAGCTTTCGATCAAGCGCAAATGCCGATCCAGCCCTTCCAGCTTCATGCTCGTTGGCGTCAAACCGTAAAAGCGCACACTGCCATTCACCGAACCAATCGCCGCATCCATACGCTCGTCACCAAACATCCGGCGGAAGTTAGCCTCGTAGTCTTCCAGCTCGAGATCCTCGTCCAGCTCCATCTCCAGCACCACATTCACAGCCTGATAGAACAAGCCGCGCTCAACAGTGTTGTCGTTGTATTGCAGGAATGCCTCAACCAGATCCTTGGCCTCGTCAAACTTCTGCAGCGCGAGGTAGATCAGCAGGCGCAGTTCCAGAATCGTCAGCTTGCCCCATGGTGTGTTGTCATCGAACTCGATGCCGATCAGCGTGGTGATATCGGTGTAGTCGTCCTGCTCGCTGCGTTCCAACCCCTGAACGAGGTTGCGCAAGCCAACCTTACTGAGGTTGTGCAGATTGAGGATGTCGGCGCGAAATTGCAGGGCTTTGTTGGTGTTGTCCCAGATCAGGTCTTCGACCGGGTAGATCTCCGAGTAATCCGGCACGAGGATGCGGCAGGCTTTGGCGCCGATGTGCTCGTAGACCGCCATGTAGACTTCCTTGCCCATGTCTTCGAGGATGCCGAACAGGGTCGCGGCTTCTTCGGCGTTGGAGTTTTCGCCTTGGCCTGTGAAGTCCCATTCGACGAATTCGAAGTCTGGCTTGGCACTGAAAAAGCGCCACGACACCACACCGCTGGAATCGATGAAGTGCTCGACGAAGTTGTTCGGTTCGGTCACTGCCTGCCCCGAGAACGTCGGCTGCGGCAAGTCGTTGAGGCCTTCAAAGCTGCGGCCCTGGAGCAGTTCGGTCAGGCTGCGTTCCAGCGCGACTTCCAGGCTCGGGTGCGCGCCGAAGGAAGCGAAGACGCCGCCAGTGCGCGGATTCATCAGGGTCACGCACATCACCGGGAATTCACCGCCCAGCGAGGCGTCCTTGACCAGCACCGGGAAGCCCTGCTCTTCCAGGCCTTTGATGCCGGCAAGGATGCTCGGGTATTTCTCCAGCACGTGCTGCGGCACATCCGGCAGGGCCATTTCGCCTTCGAGGATTTCGCGTTTGACCGCGCGCTCGAAAATTTCCGACAGGCACTGCACCTGCGCTTCGGCCAAAGTGTTGCCGGCGCTCATGCCGTTGCTCAGGTAGAGGTTTTCGATCAGGTTCGACGGGAAGTACACCACTTCACCGTCCGACTGGCGCACGAACGGCAGCGAGCAGATGCCGCGCTGAGTGTTGCCGGAGTTGGTGTCGTAAAGGTGCGAGCCGCGCAGTTCGCCGTCGCGGTTGTAAATGCCAAGGGTGTAGTCGTCGAGAATCTCGCTTGGCAATTCGTCTTTCGGACCCGGCTTGAACCACTTCTCGTCCGGATAATGGACGAATTCGGCGTTGGCGATGTCTTCGCCCCAGAACTGGTCGTTATAGAAGAAGTTGCAATTGAGGCGCTCGATGAACTCGCCCAGCGCCGACGCCAGTGCGCCTTCCTTGGTCGCGCCCTTGCCGTTGGTGAAGCACATCGGCGAATGCGCATCGCGAATGTGCAGCGACCAGACGTTGGGCACGATGTTGCGCCACGAAGCGATTTCGATCTTCATGCCGAGGTCGGCAAGGATCTTCGACATGTTGGCGATGGTCTGTTCCAGCGGCAGGTCCTTGCCGGCGATGTAGGTGCCCGCCGTCGAATCGGACTGCGGCATCAACAAGGCCTGGGCATCGGCGTCGAGGTTGTCGACTTCTTCGATGATGAACTCGGGGCCGGTCTGCACCACCTTCTTCACGGTGCAGCGGTCGATGGAACGCAGGATGCCCTGGCGATCCTTGTCCGAGATGTCGGCGGGCAATTCGACCTGAATCTTGAAGATCTGGTTGTAGCGGTTTTCCGGGTCGACGATGTTGTTCTGCGACAGGCGAATGTTCTCTGTCGGAATATTGCGCGTGTCGCAGTACAGCTTGACGAAGTAAGCCGCGCACAAGGCCGACGACGCCAGGAAGTAGTCGAACGGCCCCGGTGCCGAGCCATCGCCCTTGTAGCGGATTGGCTGATCGGCGATCACCGTGAAGTCGTCGAACTTGGCTTCAAGTCGAAGGTTGTCGAGAAAGTTGACCTTGATTTCCATGCGGGATTACCAGAATACGGCTAAACGAATGGCGGCCATTATCCGGTTTTTGTGCGGGAAGTCTCGCCCTTTCGGGATTCGCCGCTGGCCGGCGGTTCTGGAAATTCCATCGGATTCGCTACACTTTGAAAAAATCCAGGCGATACCAATAACAACAATCTGAACATTGTGCGCTCGCCATTGTTCTAGATTCAGAAGACACCGGATCAAGGACGAGCACATGGCCGTTACTCTCCCTGCGCAGCCAATCCCCACCCCGCAACGCGCCGTGACCCGGCGCCTGGCCATCGCCGTTGGCGCACTGTTCGTTGCGGGTGTCATCGCCGCGATCAGCACCCTGCTTGGCATCGCCAATACCCTTGACGCGAAGGATCTGGAACAGAACCAGTTCTATTCCGTGCGCGCCGTGGAAAACCGCATCACCGCGTCGAAAAACTACATCACCAGTTATGCCTACTGGACCCGCGCCTATGAGGCCTTGAGCGGGCCGATCGACGTCAACTGGGCCTACACCGAACAGAACATGGGCAAGACCCTGTTCACCAGCGACGGCTACGACGGCGTGTTCGTCCTTGATCGCAATCGCACCAAGTACGCGGTGATTCGCGGGCAGATGGTTGAAACCGACGTATCCAGCGTACTGCAAGCGCCCGCCTCGGCGTTGGTCGAGCAGGTGCTGAGCCAGCCTGATCTGACCAAGCCGATCAACCGCTATTCATTGTTCGAAGGCTGGCCGGCGTTGATCACCGCTGCCGCGATCATTCCCAACGACGAGCGCCCGCTGGATGAACTGAGAAACACCTCGGTGCTGGTGTTCGTCGACAAGCTGACCCCGACCAAACTGCGCAAGATCGGCAGCGGTTATGGCCTGACGAACCTGACCCTGGTCCCGGACGACACCATTGAGAAAGGCCATCCAAGCGTGCCGCTCGACAGCACCGGGTACAGCCTGGTCGCCGACCTGCAACGGCCCGGTCAGCAATTGTTGTGGACGCTGGTGCCGCCGCTCGGCGCGACGTTTCTGGTGCTGATGCTGCTGACGGCATACTTTTTCCGCCACGCCCTGCGCTCTTCGCAATACGTCGACAACAGTATCCATGCGATGCAGGCGTCGAATCAGGCCCTTGAAGCCGCCAATCATGCGCTCGAAGCCAGTGAAGAACGCTTTCGCGCCGTGGCCGAAGCGGCGTCGGACTGGATCTGGGAAGTTGATGATCAGTTGGCGCTGACCTATCTGTCGGCGCGCTTCAGCGAAGTCACCGGCTACCCGCAAGCCCTGTGGCTGGGCCAGGACATCGGCGAATTACTGACTTGCGACACCACGCCACTGGAGCTGTGGCTGCGCAAACTCAGCGAAGAAAACAGCGCCGGCGATTTGCGCTGCACTTATCGCGATCACTCCGGGCAGCCACGCCACTGCCGGCTCTCGGCGCGGCCGATTTTCGACAAGGACAGCGTCGTCGGCTATCGCGGTACTGCCAGCGATATCACCGACGAAGTCGCCGCCCATGCGCAGATCCAGCACCTGTCGATGCATGACGCCCTGACCGGTCTGCCCAACCGCAACAAACTGGCGCGTTATCTGGATGAAGTGCTGATATTGAAAGAACACTCGCCACCGCTGTCGCTGCTGATGATCGATCTGGACAACTTCAAACCGATCAACGATTCCCTCGGCCATCCTGCCGGTGACGCGGTACTCCAGGAAGTCGCCACGCGTCTGCGCGAATGCACCCGCGAGCACGACCTCGTCGCCCGCCTCGGTGGTGATGAATTCGTCGTGGTGCTCAATGGCATGGACAGCCATAACGAGATCGACAAATTCTGCACACGGCTGATCGGCAGCCTGCATCAGCCGATCCTCTACGAACAGCATCCACTGCATATCGGTGCCAGTGTCGGCATCGCCCTGAGTCGTCGGCACGGTTTCGTCGCCAGCGATCTGATCCGCTACGCCGACATCGCTCTGTATCAGGCCAAGTCCGACGGCAAGAACACCTGGTGCTATTTCGAAGCGCACATGAGCGACCAGATCCAGACGCGCCGGCAAATGGAAGATGACCTGCGCCATGCGCTCAAGCACAACGAATTCGTCCTGCACTATCAGCCGCGCTACAAGGTCGATGGCAAACACATCGTTTCGGTGGAAGCGCTGGTGCGCTGGCAGCATCCGACCCAAGGGTTGCTCGGACCGGACGTGTTCATTCCGCTGGCCGAGCAGACCGACCTGATCGTCCCGCTGGGCCGCTGGGTGCTGCGCGAAGCCTGCGAAACCGCGCTTGAATGGCCCCATGACATTCTGCTGTCGGTCAACCTCTCGCCTGCGCAGTTCGCCCTCAGCGATGTCGTCGAGGATGTTCGTGAAGTGCTGGTGGATACGCGTTTCCCGGCCAGCCGTCTGGAGCTGGAGATCACCGAAAACGTGATGCTCAACGACACCGACGGCGCGCTGACCACCATGAATCAGCTCAAAGAGCTCGGCGTGCGTCTGAACATGGACGACTTCGGCACCGGCTATTCGTCGCTCGGTTATCTGCGCGCCTATCCGTTCGACGGAATCAAGATCGACAAACGCTTTATCGCCTCAATCAGCAGCGGCACCAACGACCGTGCCGTGGTGCAAGCGATCATCGGTCTGGGCAAAGCCATGGGGCTGACGGTGACGGCCGAAGGCGTCGAGACCGAGGAGCAACTGGCGATTCTCGGCAAGGATCAATGCAACGAGGTGCAGGGTTATTTCATGAGTCGGCCGATCGACAAGGCGGCTTTTGCTGATCTGCTACGAGCCTCGCGACTGTCGCTGGTGAGCAAAAAAGGTCGGGTAACGTGAATCTCAACCATCGTTGGCAACGCGCACCTTGCCGCTGAACACGCGGAAACCGAAGGTGTTGTAGGCCAGCGTGATGGGGATCAGCACGGCGAATCCGACCAGCATGAAGATCTGGCTGGTGGGGCTTGAGGCTGCTTCGCTCAAAGTCAGATCCGGCGGAATGATGAATGGATACAGCGCGACCAGCATCACCGCGAAAGCCAGCACGAAAACGCCCAGTGCGGCGAACAGCGGGATGAAGTCGAAGCGGCTGTGAAAGCCTTTGCTGAATACCCATCCCAGAGCACAGAGGATGCCCCCTGCCGGCAACCACAGCCGAATTTCGGCAAGCCGCCGGGCGTATTGCGGCTGCAACGTCGCCGTCCATGCGATCAGCACCAGCAATAACGCCACAACGACCAGCGACAGCACGCGGGCCTGGCGGGCCGAGCGCCGCTGCAATTCATCAAGGTTGCGCCAGTACAGCCAGCACGTCCCCAGCCAGACGTAACCGAGTACCAGCACCAAACCACAGAACACAGGGAACGGATTCAGCCAGTCGCGGCCATCGCCAATGTACTGACCGCCCTGATGCGCAACGCCTTGCACGAGGGTACCGAGCACCATGCCCTGGACAAACCCGGTCAGCAGCGAAGCCAGCGCCAGCACGCCGTCGACGATGCGCTTGCGTCGCTCGTTCGGTGCGTAATCGCGAAATTCCAGCGCCATGGCCCGCACAATCAAGGCGAGGAACATCAAGATAAAAGGCACATACAGGGCCGGCAGCAAGATCGCGTACGCCAGCGGAAACAGCGCCAGCAGCCCTCCGCCGCCGAGCACCAGCCAGGTTTCGTTCGCATCCCACACCGGCAGAATCGACACCGCCATCACCCTGCGCTGCTTGCTGCAAGCCGTGAGACCCATGAGCATGCCGACGCCCAGATCGGTGCCGTCGAGCACCACGTAGTTCATCACCGAGAACGCCAGTGCGGCGGCGCACAACAGAGTCAGCCAGTCCGTGTCCATGTCTGCGATTCCTCAGTGCCCGGTTTCGTCGGCAAGGGTGGGCTGCGGCCCGGGTTGGTCCTGCTGCGGCGGCTCGCGCAACAGACGCAGCAACACCCACAGACCGATGCCGAAGATCAGCAGATAAAACAGCAGAATCAGCCACGTCGACCCGACGACTTGAGCCCTGGACACCGACGACAGACTGTCCGCCGTGCGCATCAATCCGTAAACCGTAAACGGCTGTCGCCCCACTTCGGTGACGACCCAGCCGCTGAGCATCGCCAGAAATCCGGCCGGTGCCAGCAGCACGCACGCGCCCAGCCAGCGCCGCGCCGTGTACAGGCGATTACGTCGGCGCAGGATCAGGCTGACCACACCCTGCCCAAGCATCAACAGCCCCAGTCCGACCATCAGCCGAAATGCGAAAAACACCGGCGCCACGGGCGGGATGTCCTCAGCCGGAAATTCATCAAGCGCGGCGATGGTGCTGGTCAGGTCATGCTGCAGGTAGAGGGAACCAATGCGCGGAATCGCCACCTCCCAGTGGTTGCGGCGCTCTTGCATATCGGGCCATGCGAACAGGCGCAGTGGCTCCCCAGCCCCTTGGGCCGGGCGCGTCCATGAGCCTTCGATCGCCGCCACTTTCTGCGGCTGGGCTTGCAAACTGTGCCGGCCATGCAGGTCCCCGACAACAATCTGCACCGGCATCAGCAGCGCAATCACCCACAGTGCCATGGAAAATTGCAGGCGAGCGCGCGGGTTTTCCCGGGCCTGGCGCAATTGCCAAGCGCTGATCCCGGCAATCAGCGTCGCGCTGCCGATGAACACGGCGAGCAGCATGTGTGCCAGTCGATAGGGAAACGAAGGATTGAAGATGATTGCCCACCAGTCCTCAGCGAGGAAACGCCCGTCCGCGCCAATCGAATAGCCGGCGGGGGTTTGCATCCAAGAGTTGGCGGAAAGAATCCAGAACGCGCTGATCAGCGAGCCCACCGCCACCGCACACGTGGCAAAAAAGTGCAGACGCGGACCGACTTTCTTCAGGCCGAACAGCATGATGCCGAGAAATCCGGCTTCAATGAAAAACGCCGCCATCACTTCATAGAACATCAGCGGGCCGATGACATCACCGGCCTGCACCGACAGCCGCGACCAGTTGAGACCGAACTGATACTCCAGAATCAATCCCGACGCCGTGCCCACTGCGACATTTAGCGCAAATACCTTGAGCCAGTAGCGATAGACATCCAGATAAACCTGGCGCCCGGTCCTCAACCACAACGCTTCCAGCACCATGAGGAAATTCGCCAGACCGATGCTGAACGCCGCCAGCACGATGTGGAAGCTGATCGTGATCGCGAACTGGGCGCGGGCGGCCATCAGGGCCGAATCAACAGGCTCCATCCATCAGCCGCTGTAGAACACAGCAAGCTTGTTGCCTTCAGGATCGCGCAGATAGGCTACGTAAAAGTCCGGCGTATAGGCTTCGCGCGTGCCAGGCGCGCCTTCGTCGCTGCCGCCATGGTCGAGCCCGGCCTTGTGCACCTGATCGACCTGGTGCCGCGAGTCGGTGCGAAATGCCGGCATCATGCCGTTGCCGGGTGTCGCCGGCTCACCATTGAACGGTTGCGAGATGTGCACACTCCCGGGCCCGTTGGACTTGTCGGCGCAATCGGGCAAGTAGAAACAGTAGTGTTCTTCGCGATCATGCCGGTAGCCAAGCGGCGTCAGAATCGCCTTGTAAAAAGCTGCCGAACGCTCGACATCGTTGGCGCCGATAAACAGATAACTGAGCATGGGATGTCCTCCGATGGCAGCTGTCAGCGCTGTGGCTGTTCCTCATTCAGGGTAAAAACATTGCCGGCGTCACGCACCAACTGGCGCCATTCGGCACTGGTGATCAGGCCTTGCTCCTCCATCTGATCCGCAGCCTTGAGCAACTCGTCATATTGCTGTTCCGGATCCAGATCGCCCTCGGCCTGCTCCGCCATTTTGCGCCATGCCGCCAGTGATGCCTTCTTTTGCTGATCGAACATACGGGTATCTCCTGAGGGACTTACCCGGTAGAAAAAACAGCGCGACAGAGGTTCAGGGCAGACGACGGATGGACGGTTTAAGCGGAATTCTTTTGTAGGAGTGAGCCTGCTCGCGATAGCGGTATATCGGTCAAATTAAATTTGAATGTGCCTCCGTCATCGCGAGCAGGCTCGCTCCCACAAAAGCAAAGCAGCGCATCTGCCCGCGGCGCAGCCGCCCCACTCAACAATGAGCGCAAGCTCGAGTGCTTTTGATCTTGCTTTTGATCCACCGGCGACGTCGGAAGGCTGAGTGGAGGGATTGATCCGGGCGTGGGAGCGCAGCGACCGTACGACGCAGTTGTACACAGCGAGTGTAGGTGCAGCGAAGCAAACCGGAGCCGCTGCGCCCGGATCGATCCCGCAGCGAAGGAACCCCGAGCCCGCGAGGGGCCGAACGTAGGAGCAAGCCTTTTCGGTTACCTTTTCGGCGTTTGGAAAAGGTGACTCGCCGTAAGGGCGAAACCGCCAGCCGCAACACCCGAAAAAACGGATATACACCCAAAACCCCAAGAGCCTGGTCGGCCCAAAGGCCGCCAAGCCCCCAAAAACCCCGCAAATGTCAAAACCGCTCTGCCACCCGCTTGTACGGATAATCCGGCTCCCGATACTTGCCCGGCTTCTGCCGTTTCGGCAACTCGACCTTGTCGCGCTTCACCTCTTCATAGGGGATGCGACTGAGCAGATCAGTGATGATGTTCAGCCGCGCACGACGTTTGTCATTCGAGTCGGCAACCCTCCACGGCGCCCAATCGGTGTCGGTATGCTTGAACATCTCGTCCCGCGCCCGTGAGTAGTCATACCAGCGGCTGTAGGACTTCAGATCCATGGGTGTCAGTTTCCAGATCTTGCGCCCGTCATTGATTCGCGCTTCGAGCCGGCGGGTCTGTTCCTCCGGACTGACCTCAAGCCAGTACTTGAGCAGGATCACCCCCGAATCAACGATGGCGTTCTCCACCCAAGGAATCGACTTGAGAAACTTGTCGGCCTGCTCCTCCGTACAAAAACCCATGACCCGTTCGACACCGGCGCGGTTGTACCAACTGCGGTCGAAAATCACCACCTCGCCGCCCGCCGGCAGATGCGGCAGATAGCGCTGTACATGCATCTGACTTTTTTCTCGATCGGTTGGCGCCGGTAATGCCATCACGCGGAACACCCGTGGGCTGACGCGCTCCGTGATCGCCTTGATCACCCCGCCCTTGCCCGCACCGTCGCGGCCTTCGAAAACAATACACACCTTGACACCTTTGGCGATGACCCACTCCTGCAGCTTGACCAGCTCAACGTGGAGCTTGCGCAGCTGTTCCAGATAGTCCTTGTTTTTCAAGCGCGGACGTTCGATTGCCTTTGCAGGTTTCTTCTTGTCTTTCGCCATGAACCTGTCCTCGCGCTTCAACAGCCCGCTGAATTTGTTTATTGACCCGAAGGGCCTGATCCGTGAGGTTAGTTCACGCCCGGTTGTTTGCCATTGCCGGGCAAAAAAGCCCTGTCGCCATGTGTTTCCTGAGATTGTTCCGACGTCGCACTGTTCATTGCCCGATCCCCTGTTTGCTGGAGTTTTTTCGATGCCGTCGCCCAAATCATTGCCCACTGCCCTGCTCGGTCTGGCCCTGGCCTGCCCGGCGATGGCCGAGACCCAAGGTCTGGAGCTGGGGCAAGTGCTGATTTCGGCAGATGAGCGCAGTGGCAGCGATGCAGCGGTCGAAGAAGCGCGGCAACGCCTTGAGCAGGTTCCTGGCGGCACCAACGTGGTCGACACGCGCCAGCCGTTGCAGGGCCGTGTTGCCAGCAATCAGGATGTGCTGGCCTATCAGCCGGGGGTGTATGCCCAGTCGGCGGGCAACGAAGGCGTAAAGATTTCCATCCGTGGTTCAGGCATCAACCGCGCACCCGGTGCCCACGCCTCGGGGCTCTACACGATGCTGGATGGCTTGCCGCTGACCGGCCCCGGCGGCACGCCGTATGAATTGCTCGAGCCGCTGTGGGTCGACCATGTCGAAGTGCTGCGCGGCGCCAACGGCTTTGATCGCGGCGCGCTGGCACTGGGCGGCGCTATCGATTACGTCAGCCACACCGGTTACACCGCTCCAAAGCTGCAAGTGCGCTACGCCACCGGCAGCCATGGCTATCAGCAGCGCCAGGTCAGCTCCGGGCAAGTGCTGGGAGATTTCGATTACTACGTGTCCCTGACCGATGCCAACGCCGACGGCTATCAGGACCACACCGCCAGCGAGAGCAAAGGCCTGATCGCCAACTTCGGTTATCGCTTCAACCCGAATCTGGAAACCCGCTTCTATTTCCGCTATCGCGAAACCGACAACGACCTCGCCGGTCGCGTGACCAAGCATTCCATCGAACACAGCCCACGGGCAGCCAACCCGGCGTATGTGGCCCGCGATGACAGCCGCAAGCAACCCGGCAGTACCTTCATCGGCAACAAGACCACGTTCTACCTCGATGACGATTCGAGCATCCAGACCGGCCTCGCCTACCACGACTACCCGATGGATTTGCGCGAAGGCCCCAACCGGCTGAAGGTGGCTTATACCGACGTTAGCGGCACCTTCGACTACAAGCGCCGCGACACTTTGTTCGGGATGGAAAGCCGCAGCAATGTCGGCCTGCGCGTGACCAAGCACCTGCCCAACGATGGCGCCAGCGAGTTCGTGCGCATCCCGAGTGGCAACACCGCCAGCTATGCCCCGGGCACGCGGATGCGCAATTTCACTTATCAGGGTTCGGACACCGTGCTGCATTTCGGTAACGACCTGGAAATTGCCGACGACCTCTGGCTGACCACCGGCCTCGCCGCCATCTACACCCGCCGCGAAAGCGCCGTGACCTATCCGCAGGGCGGCGGCAAAACAAGTCTCAGCGACTGGGACTATGCACCGCGCATCGGCCTGCGCTACCAGATCACCCCGGACGTGCAAGTGTTCGGCAACCTCAGCCGCTCCGTCGAAGCACCGCACCCGTGGTCGCTGATCTACAGCTCCAACGTGCGCTTCCCTGCCGGCAACGGCGCCGCCACCGGCACCCAGCGCGACCCGGTCGAGCTGCAAAACCAGACTGCAACCACTCTGGAACTCGGCGGCCGTGGCGACAGCCATTTGGGCGAATGGAGCCTGGCCTGGTACTTCGCCCAAGTTCGTCACGAACTGCTCTCGGTGCTGCCGGACGCCAACGCCGTCACGCCCTACGAACTCAACGCCAGCCCGACCGTGCACCAGGGCATCGAGGCCAGCCTCAACAGCAAACTCTGGACCGCCGCCGACGGCCGCCAACTGAGCTTGCGCCAGGCCTACACCTTCAGCGACTTCCACTACCGCGACGACGAACGCTTCGGCGACAACCGCCTGCCGGGCCTGCCGATGCATTATTACCAGGGCGAACTGCGTTACGACTGGCCGCAGGGCTTCTTCGCCGCCGTGAACACGCAACTGGTGTCCAAAGTTGCCGTGGACTACGCCAACAGCTACTACGCCGACCCTTACGCCCTGTTCGGCGCCACCCTGGGCTACAACGCGCCGAAGGGCGACTGGCAAGGTTGGGTGGACATGCGCAACCTGACCGGCAAGCGTTATGCGGCAACGGTCACGCCGGGGTATGACGACAAGGGAGTGGACGCCGCGCGGTCGACCCCGGGTGAAGGGATGGGGGTTTATGTTGGGGTTTCGTGGAGTTTGCTATAAGACCCAACGCGAAATTCAAATGTGGGAGCGAGCCTGCTCGCGAAAGCGGTGTATCAGCCGTGAATCGTTTCGACTGACACGACGCCTTCGCGAGCAGGCTCGCTCCCACATTTGGCTTTGTGGTGTTGTTTAGAACGGCGCAGGATTCGAATCTTTGGACGAGTATATTCGTGAAAGCACGTACCCTCGAACCGACCAGATAATCATCGCTCTCCATTGAAAATAACGGACTGACCTCATGGATACTTCCCAAGAAAACCCATTGGAAACATCGCTCCGACTCGCCGCGGACGAACCCGCGCATCGCCCTGAGTTCTATCACACCCTGCTGGACTCGACCGTCTACATCCTCGGCACCGCCGGTGCGGCGCAAGGCCATGTCAATCTCGAAGCCGGCAGCAATATCAGCATCGCTCATTGGCAGAAGCCCGATGGCACGCCAGTCATTCCGTTCTTCTCCTCACTGCCAACGCTGCAACAATCCATCGACAGCGAGCAGAGCTATGTAGAAATCCCTGCCCGATCATTGTTCGAAATCACGCTGGGCGCGCTGCTCTTTCTCAATCCGAAGTCGCCGTACGGCAAGGAATTCTTTCCGGAGGAAGTGCAACGCCTGCTCTCAGGCGAAATCGGCCGGCCCGCCACGCAGCGTACCGTTGAAAAAGAAACCAACGTCTTGCTTGGACAGCCTTCGGACTACCCATCGACGATGGTCCATTCGCTCTCGCAACTGCTGGCCAAACACGCCAATGTGAAACGCGCGTTCCTGGCGCTGATGCACGACCCCTCGGTTGATGAAAAACCGCACTTGATCGTCGGCATCGAAGCGGATGGCGATATCGAACAGGTCATGCGCGAAGCCGGCAATGTCGCTGCGGACACAGCCCCTGATGGCGGGCCGGTTGATTTTTGCCGCGTGCTGACGGGACAAGCCGGGCTGAGTGATTACTTCCTCAGGGAGACCAAACCGTTCTACGAGCGCAAGTCACCGAGCAAGCTGCGTTCGTTCTTTGGCTTTGGTTGAATACGTACTGACTAACATCGCAGTCGCCTGCATGTCGCCTGATCAGGTGGCCAGTGGTCGATTCTGATGAGCGTAACCTTGGATTCTCTCAACCCGCCCTCATAACAGTGGGTATCCCCACATCGTCTCGAGAGGAAGCACAAACCATGACCACTCAAACCGAAACTGCCATTCTCGCCGGCGGCTGCTTTTGGGGCATGCAGGATTTATTGCGCCGCTACCCGGGTGTGCTGAAAACCCGCGTCGGCTATACCGGCGGCGATGTGCCGAATGCGACCTATCGCAACCACGGCAACCACGCCGAAGCCATCGAGATCGAGTTTGATCCGGCCGTGATCAGCTACCGGCAGATCCTTGAGTTCTTCTTCCAGATCCACGACCCGAGCACGCCTAACCGTCAGGGCAACGATCTTGGCCCGAGCTACCGCTCGGCGATCTACTACCTCAACGACGAGCAGCGTGCCGTCGCTGAAGACACCGCCGCCGATGTAGACGCATCGAAGTTGTGGCCGGGCCGAGTGGTTACGGAAATAGAACCGGCCGGCCCGTTCTGGGAAGCGGAACCCGAGCATCAGGATTACCTGGAGCGGATTCCGAACGGCTACACCTGCCATTTCATCCGGCCTAACTGGAAACTGCCGAAGCGCGGTTGAAGAAACTGCTGGCGGGGTTCAATGCCCCGCCACCACCGAAGCTTCTACAGAGCGCGGGCCCGACTTGAAACCGTGGGCCCGGGCACCCCAGGCAATGGCGAAGGCGATAGCGACCAGTGCCAGCATGGCCCACGGAAATGAGGTAACGCCCCACTGATCGAGCAGCACGCCGCCGACGACACCGCTGCCAGCGATCGCGCTGTTCCACGCCACTACGTTCAACGACAAGGCGACATCCGCTCCGTCGCCCGCCGCATCAGCCAGCGCCGTTTGCAACAGCGTCGCCGCGCCGCCAAAGGTTAAACCCCATGCCGCCACGCCGAGATAAATCACCTCTGGGCTGCCTCCGCCAAATCCCAGCGCCACGCAGACGGCGGCAAAGGTCGCCAAACTCAGCAGAACCGTCGAACGCAGCAGCGGCTCGACCAGCTTCGCCGTCAGCCATATCCCGACCAGAGCGGCGATGCCGAAGCTCAACAACACCACATCCACCCGCTCGGCCATGCCCGCCGGCGCCACGAACGGAGCGATATAGGTGTAGAGAATGTTGTGCGCCAGCATCCAGCTGATCACCACTGCAAGCACAGGACGCACGCCCGGGGTAGTCAAGACTTTGCTCAGCGATAGGCGTTGATGGGCCGGCTGCGGCGGGTAGTCGGGCACTTTCACCAGCACCCAGACGATCAGTACCAAGGTCAGCGCCGACATCAGGCCGAATGTAGTGCGCCAACCGACCAGCCCACCGAGCCACGTACCCAGAGGCACGCCCAGCGACAGCGCAATCGGTGTGCCGACCATCGCCAGTGCCAACGCCTTGCCCTGCTGTTCGGGCTCAACCATGCGTCGCGCATAGCCGGCCAGCAGACTCCATGCCAGACCCGCCGCAACCCCGGCGAAGAACCGCGCGACCAGCGTCACGCCGTAATGCGACGACAGCGCGGTAATCGAATTGAACAGCAGGAAACCGACAATCGTCAGCAGCAGCACGTTGCGGCGCCGCCAGCCCCGGGTGGCGATGGTCATCGGGATCACCGCCAGTACGGAACCCAATGCGTACGCGGTAACCATTTGCCCGGCCATGGACGGCGAAATCGCCAGGCCTTCACTGATCAACGGCAACAGGCCCGCCGGCAGGGTTTCGGTGACGATGCAGATGAAGCCAGTCATGGCCAGCGCCAGCAAAGCGCCGATGGGCAGACCTTTTGGCGTAGCCGTTAACGTGATTGAAGGTGTCACTGGAAGCTCCTCGAAAAAAACGACTCAGATTTAAATACCGATCGATCTAGATCCTGAGGGTGCATGCGCAGCGTTGTCAACAATTTCTGTATCGACTAGTCTTTATATTAAATCAATGAGGAGTCAGGTCATGGCGAGAACCGGTCGCCCCCGTCAGTTTGATCGCGACGACGCCGTCGATCAGGCTTTGCAACTGTTCTGGCAACACGGCTACGACGCGACATCGCTGGCCCAATTGAAGGCAGGCCTGGGTGGCGGTATCTCTGCGCCGAGCTTCTACGCCGCGTTCGGTTCCAAGGAAGCGTTGTTCGATGAATGCGTGCAGCGTTATTTAACCACCTATGCGCAAGTCACCGAGTGCCTGTGGGACGACAGCCTGCCACCACGCCAGGCGATCGAGACCGCTTTGCGCCAGTCGGCACGCATGCAGTGCGACGACACACACCCCAAGGGCTGCATGGTTACCCTCGGCGTCATGAGCGCACCGAGCCCGGAAACCGCCCATGTGGCGCAAGCCCTGACCCACTCAAGGCAGCGCACCCGTGCCGGCATTCAAGCCTGCGTCGAACGCGCTGTGAATGCCGACGAGCTGGCCAGCGGCACAAGTGCGGCGGCGATGGCGACGGTATTCGACAGTTTCCTGCAGGGCATATCCATCCTCGCCAGAGACAACACCGCGCTGGATAACATTGATGCTGCTATCACTCAGGTCATGCAAACCTGGGACATTGCCGCCACGCGTAAGGCGGATTGATCAAATCACAAATGCACCGGTGCCACCGGCGCCGAACCCGGCTCCGGCACATCGACATTGACCTTCAGTGCAATCAGCAGCGCGGCCAGCAGCATCAGAATTCCAGCCGCTACAAACACACCATGGATACCGCTGAAACTGAACACCGAACCGCCGGCGGCGGCGCCTGCGGCAATCGCCGACTGCACCGATGCGACGACCATGCCGCCTGCGCTTTCGGCCTGATCGGGTATCGAGCGCGCCACCCAGTTCGACCATGCGACCGGCACGCCACCGAAGGCCATCCCCCACAGCGCCAAGAGCAACGCCTGCCCGGTGACCGACGCCGGTAACCCGACCAACGCCAGAGCAGCAACGCCCACCAACACCGGCATCAGCACCAGTGTTGCGCGTGGATTGCGCTGCAACAGCCAGCCGGCGAACAGCGTGCCGGCAAAGTTTGCCACGCCGAAACCAAGGAGCATCAGTGCCAGCGTCTGCGGGCCGACGCCGGTGGTGCTTTCCAGAAATGGCCTGATGTAGGTGAACAACGCAAAGTGACCGGTGTGCACCAATACACAGCCAAACATGCCAATGGCAATGCCCGGTCGCAGCAACACCTCAAGCACCGTGCGCAGGCGTGACGGACGATGCGGCGCCAGACTGGGTAGCGTGAATATTTGGAAGACCAGCGTCACCACGCCAACCGCCGCAGCTGCGAAAAACGCGCTGCGCCAGCCAAACTGACCGCCGAGATAACTGCCCAATGGCACCGCGACCACGGTCCCCACGGCGATCCCGCTGAAGATGATCGACAGCGCACGCGGCAGCAGCGCCGCCGGCACCAAGCGCATCGCCACGGCCGCCGCCATGCTCCAGAATCCGCCCAGAGCTATGCCCAAAAGGATGCGCATGATCAGCAACACTGCGAGGCTGGACGACAACGCGACCAGCAGATTCGATGCGATCATCAGTGCCGAGAAACCGAGCAAGACCAGGCGCCGATCAAGACTGCGCGTCAATCCAGGTACGAGCAATCCGGCGAACAGCGCCACCACTGCGGTCACCGTCACCGCTTGCCCGGCCAGCGCTTCGCTGACGCCAAGATCGAGCGCCATCGGCGTCAGCAGGCTGGCCGGCAGATATTCCGCCGTGAGCAGACCAAACACACCCATCGCCAGTGAAAACACCGCCATCCACGCAGGCACCAGCGGCTCCCCGTCAGTTCGCCCATCACCTACACGTTCATTCATTTCAAGACTCCCTCGGACATTTCGAGAGGGCAGTCTATTGGCGGCAAACCGGATGATCTATGATGCGCAGTCTTGAACTTTTGATCGAAACCCCGAATATGAGCAGCATTGATTCCTTCTCTGTGTCCTCAGACCTCATCACCGAGTTGCTGCGCAGCATGCGTCTGCGTGGCGTGCAATATCGTCGGATCCACGCCGGTCCGCCGTATGGTCTGGGTTTCAGCGACAAATCGGGCCATGCGTATTTCCACTTCGTCGCCGCTGGATCGACGGTATTGCGACTGGAGGACGGCAGCCTGTACGAGTTGTCAGCAGGCAATGCGGTATTCATTGCTCATGGTGCCGCGCACCAGTTGCTGTCACACGCCGGAGCTGAAGTGCAGGACATTGACAGCGCCGTCGCCGCGCCACTCGGCGATACGGTCTGCGCGATGCAGGTCGGGCACAGCGCCGATTCGCCCGATAGCGCCCTGCTCTTCAGTGGCTGTATGGAGTTCGAACTCGGCAGCCTGCAAGGCCTCGGTCGGCTGATGCCGGGTCTTATGCTGATCGACGCCGGCGGCCAGCGCTATCCGGGACTCATGCCGATTCTCGCGACCATGGAACGCGAAGTCAGCGCAGCGCGCATTGGCTTCGCCGGCATTCTCGCGCGCCTTGCCGACGTAGTGGCGGCAATGATTGTTCGCGGCTGGGTCGAATGCGCTTGCGGCAATGCCTCCGGTCTCGTCGCCGCCCTGCGCGACCCTCGCCTGGCGCAGGCCTTGCTGGCCCTGCACCAACAACCGGGGCGCGACTGGAGCGTCGCCGAACTGGCAACGCTGTGCAACACCTCACGTTCGGTCTTCGCCGAACGCTTCCAGACCACCCTCGGCACCCCGCCGCTGCGCTACGCCACTGAACTGCGCATGCGCCTGGCCAGTCAGTGGCTAACCCTGGAAAGACTGCCGATCGAAGAAGTGGCGCAGCGCTTGGGCTACACCTCCCAAGCGGCGTTCAGTCGTGCGTTCAAGCGGATAACGGGAAGCTCACCGGGAGCGAGTCGGCGCCAGCGCTGAAGACGAGAATCGCCGTAACAGAGCCGCTCTCATTATGTGCCCCCCCCCCCCGGATTCTGCCCAACACCGCGCTCGCCCGCTCACGGATAACCGAGCCTACGAGACACAGCGCTTTTGCCTACAAATCTTACGGAAGTCGCTGTCTTGCCGGCTTACCCTCCGCAATTTATCGTTTCCCCGTCGCCACCTGAGAGTTGAAAGCGCTGGGCACATTCGACTTTGTGCAAACAGGTCAGACGAAAAAGGTGTTGTTGACGTATCCGTCACTCCTACCTAATCTGCTCCCATCCCGCCCAAGGCAGTACGCCGTTCTAATCATCCAGAACATGCCAAACCCTTGGGCGTTTTTTTAGGTAAAAAACATGCCCACTGCGGTGTTAGTCGATGGCGCCTTTTTCATCAAACGCTTTCGACGAATCGAACCTCAAAACGCCTTCAACGCTGAACGCGCGGCCGATCTGGTCCATCGATGGGCAACCGCCCACCTCCTCAATAAAACCTTGACCCGTCCAACGGGCGCCATTCGAGAGCTACGACAACGAGCCAGGAAAGAGCTTTACCGTATCTTCTTTTATGACTGCCCCCCACTGGACACCAAACAGCACAACCCAATAAGCAAAAAAGCTGTGGATTTTTCCAGGTCCAGGGAGGCGGCATTTCGCAAAGAGCTGCACTCCAGACTGCGAAGTAAACGTAAGCTGGCGTTACGACTTGGACATCTGTCGAAGGATGTCAGATGGACCATCAAACCCGCAAAAATCGCTGAGCTGTTGAAAGGCAAAATCCAGATGACTGACCTTATGGACTTCAGCCCCCCAATTTCCCCAGCCCCGCGCCCACCCGCTCAGCAGCCTGCAAATCCCCACGCGCCTCCAACTCCTGCGCCACTCGCCGCAACTGCTCAACCGTCAATCCCACATTCAGACTGATCTTCAAATGCGACTCCAGCTGTGATTCCACCCCAGCCATTGCCGCCAGCGCGCCAACCGTCGCCAGTTCCCGATCCGTCCATGCCAGGTTGTCGCGGGCGAAGATGTCACCGAACAAGTGCGCTTTCAGAAACTGATCGATCGCCGGGGCGAATTCGAACAGGGGGCCGGACACTGGCGCACCGACCAGACGAGTCTGATTGTCGGTGCCGAGTTCAGTGAGCGCATAGCCCGACGGAACCGGACCCGGCTCGCGTCCCGGCACGTCTTCGATGCCCCGAGCAGCGCGTTCCTGCAAAACCTTCATCAGCAATGACAGGGCGTTGAGGCTGCGCGGGAACCCGGCGTAGGCGTACAGCTGCACCAGAATTTCCTTGGTCTCGCTGATGCTCAGCCCGGCATCGAGACCACGATTGAGTGCGTCGTGCAAACGCGGCATGTCGCCGATTGCAGCGTTGGCGGCAATCGGGGCGATCGCCAGTTGTTCAGGCGTCAGAGGCTGTTCTTGCATGATCGGTTTCTCTGGTGATCGGGAAGGATTGGCGCAGAGGGGATTCACGCAGGCTGCACTGGCAAGGACCGCGCAGCCGAGGGCCACGATGCGCAAAAGACGCCCTTGATTTAACGATTTCTGGTTCATCAATGACTCTCCTCACTCATGCAGAGTGAACGTCACCCGCACATCGCCGCGCCCCAAGACTTCGGCCAAGTCCTGCGGGCGTTCGATGCGGCCAAGACGCGAATAGCGGTAGGACGAATCGAAGGTTTTGTAGAAGACCACCAACGTATCGTCGCCATACAAAAGGAAATCGCCGTTGTGGATCGTGCCCGGACGGTAGGGCTGGGTGGGCAATGGCGGCTGCACGGTGGCGTATTTTTCATTGCCGTGCAGGTCGCTCATGTCCAGGCTTAGCGGCAATCGCGTGAGCAATTGCCGCGTACTCGGGTTGTCATCCAGTGCAATGGCAAAACGCTGTTCTCCGACGGTCATCCACATCCTGCTGGCCTCCATAGCGGTTGGTGCAGACAGAGCAACGGGCAGCCATGCCATCAGTACGAATCCCTTCCAGCCGTGGGCAAAAAACCGCATCGCTTGGCTCCGTCGCGTTGAAAGTTACTTCAGGTTGCTCTTGAAGAACTGCGTCAGCTTGGCAAAAGGAATCAGCTCGACCCGGTCGTACAGATCGACGTGGCCGGCATTCGGCACGATCACCAGTTCTTTCGGCTGCCCCGCCAACCGGAACGCCTCTTCGCTGAACTCACGGGAGTGCGCGTCGGCACCGGCAATAAACAACATCGGGCGCGGCGAGATGCTCTCGATATCGACGAATGGATAGAAGTTCATGAATTTGGTGTTGCTGCTCAGCGTCGGGCGCGTGGTCTGTTGCGGCGTCGAGCTGGCCGGGGTGAATTTGCCGCGCGGGGTGCGGTAGAAATCGAAGAATTCACGCTGGATCGGATGGGTGTCGGCCTTCAGCTCCAGCACCGTGCCGCCGGTGTATTCGACCTTGCCGCCGGTGAACTCGGCGTAACGCTGCTCGGCCGCTTGCGCAATGATCTGCTTGCGCTGCGCAAGGCTTTGCGAATGCTTTAGGCCGTCACGGTTGGCTGCGCCCATGTCGTACATGCTGACCGTGGCGATGGCTTTCATGCGCGGGTCGATTTTCGCCGCGCTGATCACGAAGCTGCCGCTGCCGCAGATGCCCAACACGCCGATGCGCTCGCGGTCGATAAATGGCCGTGTGCCGAGGTAATCGACGGCCGCGCTGAAGTCTTCGGCATACATGTCCGGCAGCACGGCATTGCGCGGCGCGCCTTCGCTTTCGCCCCAGAACGACAGATCCAGCGACAGGGTGACAAAACCCTGCTCCGCCAGTTTCTGTGCGTACAGATTGGAGCTCTGCTCCTTTACCGCGCCCATCGGATGGCCAACGATAATCGCCGCGCTGCGCGCTGCCGGGTCGAGTCCTTTGGGGACAAACAGGTTGCCGACCACGGTGAGTTGATATTGGTTTTTGAAGCTGACCTTCTGAACGGTCACCTTGTCGCTTTTGAAGAAATTGTCGGCACCGTGGGACATGTCAGCTCCGAATGCAGTGAATGAACTCAGGAGAAACCCGAGCAGTATGAACAGTCGTTTCATGGGGGCGTCCTTGATCGAGAAGCCAGGCGTGGCCGGGATGAAGGTATTGTTGCGCAGGCTCGAGGCTTTGATTAGCTAATGAGTGCTTAATGCGGTTATAAACACTGCTAATCAATAAACCCGAGCGCGCACCCATGGCCAAACCCAATTTCAACGACCTGCTCGCCTTCGTCACCGTTGCCCGCAGCGGCAGTTTCACCCGCGCGGCGGTGCAACTGGGCGTGACGCAATCGGCGGTGAGCCAGGTAGTCTCGGCGCTGGAAGCGCGCCTGAAAATTCGCCTGCTGACCCGCACTACGCGCAGCGTTTCACTGACGGCGGCCGGCGAACGCCTGTTGCACACCGTGGGTCATCGTTTCGATGAAATCGAAGCCGAGCTGGACGCGCTGACCGAGTTGCGCGACAAGCCCGCTGGCACGGTGCGCATCACCTGCGGCGACAACATCATCAAGACCACTTTGCTGCCGAAGCTGACACCGCTGCTGCTGCAGTACCCGGACATCAAACTGGAGTTCGATATCAACTACGGTTTCCGCGACATCGTTGCCGACCGCTTCGATGCCGGCGTGCGTTTCAGCGATACCGTCGCCCAAGACATGATCGCCGTACCGATCGGCCCGCCACTGCGCATGGCCGTGGTCGCTTCGCCCGGCTACTTCGCCCAGCACCCCGCCCCGCAACATCCGCGCGATCTGGCGGCGCACCGCTGCATCGACATCCGCTTTCCGACCTACGACGGTGTCGATGCCTGGGAATTCGAGCGCCAGGGCAAAAAGCTGAAAGTACGGGTCGACGGGCAACTAGTGTTCAATTCCACCGTGCACATCGCCGACGCGGCTGTGAACGGGTTAGGGATTGCCTACCTGCCTGAAGACGAGTTCGGTACGCATCTGGCTGAAGGGCGTTTGGTCAGAGTGCTGGAAGACTGGTGCGAACCGTTCGGCGGCTTCCACCTCTACTACCCAAGCCGCCGACAACCGTCGCCAGCGTTTTCACTGGTAGTGGATGCGTTGCGCGTGGTGAGAGACCCAGCCCCTTTGTAGGAGCGGGCCAGCTCGCGATAGCGTCGGCACATCCAACAGAGTAAGTGCCTGACCCAGCGCTTTCGTGAGCAGGCTCACTCCCACAGGGTTTTGCGGCAGATCCCGGAAATCAATCGATTCACAAATCCAATGTGGGAGCGAGCCTGCTCGCGAAGACGCCAGACCAGGCAAATCATCTCTGCATGCCACCCCGCGCGCGCCTCACAACTTCGACACATCCCCGGTAGCCTCGGCAATCGTCGCCAAGGTTTCCTCCATGCTGGCGATGTCTTCTTGCAGCTTTTGAAACACCAGATCCAGCGACTCGGGGGCGTCCACGGTCTGATGACCACGCAGCGACTCGACGCTATCGCCCTCCACGTGCTGAAGAATGTCCACGCTTTCTCGCAGTGCCAACAGCTGATCAAAGATCGCGGCAATCTGCGCCTGGCTGCGGGTGCTCATCGCTTCCCCGGCTTACAGATCAGTGATCCCCATCCCAGACGTGCAATGACCATAAATCAGACTCTCGTGAAGAAACGATGAACACAGAGCAGAACAGGCGGCTCAACCTTCGGTTTTTCGCGGGCAGTGCGCGGTAAAGTGCGTTCTTGCGTGAATGATCAAGACCGATAATGGATTGACCTTGAGCGGTTCAGAGAGTTTGAAAGAATTAATCCCGACTCAATACGCGAACTCGTGGCCCAACTCGCTCTCCATCCACGCCAGAAAACGCCTGACCCGTGGAAAGCTGGAGTGCGCCTTGGGGAAAACCAAATGGTGCGCCGCCACCGCAGCACTCAGTGATTCAGGCGCGACTTCAACCAGCGTGCCCGCGGCCAAATACTTCTGCGCCAGCAATGTGCTTTCCAGCGCGAAACCCAAGCCATGACTCGCCGCTTCCAGCGACATGTATGAACGATCGAAGCTCAATGCGTATGGCCGTTCCGGACGCGCCAGACCATGCTGGGCAAACCATTGCGGCCATTTGAGCAGAGTGGCTTCCGACAGAATCAGATCGCACTCCAGCAGATCCGCCGCGCCGCGCACCGGGCGCTGCGCGAGCAGTTTCGGTGAAGTCAGCACCGCGAACGTCTCATTCCTGACCGTGCGCACCTCATAGCTTGGCCAGTTCGGCAGACCATGGCGGATATCGACGTCGATCTTGTCGCGACTGAAGTGCAGCGATTCATACGAGCACGACAGGTTGATCTGTATGTCCGGATGACTGGCGCGAAACGCTTCCAGGCGCGGCATCAGCCAGAGCAGGCCGAAGCTTGGCGATGAGTGCAAGCGCAGGCAATCGAGGCTGACATCGCTGGCCGCACGCTCGGTGGCAACGGCGAGGCTGTGCAGAATCCCGGAGACTTCCTTGAGGTATTGCTCGCCGACCGGCGTCAGCGAGACGCCCCGAGCAGCGCGAACGAATAATTGCCGGCCGATCATCCCTTCGAGTTTCGCCAGTTGATGGCTGACTGCCGAGGGCGTCAGGTCCAGCACTTCTGCTGCCCTGGCGACGTTGCCGAAGCGCGCGGTTTGCTCGAAGGCCTGAATTGCTTTCAGCGGTGGCAGGATGATCGATGCCTCAGTGTCTGAGCGCATGGGGACTCCGTGGTGATTTCTTGTGATGTACGGACCGGTTTCATTCAAGCATTTGCGAAACGGCCTGACGAGTGCTGAATTTTTTTCAGCATTGAGTGACTTCCGCGTTATTGCTCACGCTCGCCCCGGAGGACAAGCTGAGTCATCGGTTACTTACACACCGACCCAATAAAAACAATTCGAGGGAATCCTCCATGCTTCTTCAAGGCAAAGTCGCAATCATTACCGGTGCCGCATCTGCCCGTGGCATTGGCCGCGCTACCGCCAGCACATTTGCGCAACACGGCGCTCGCGTGGTCATCCTCGATCTGGATGTATCCGCAGCACGTGACGCCGCCGCAGCACTGGGCGAAGGTCATCTGGGCCTGGCGGCCAACGTGGCCGACGAAGCGCAGGTTCAGCAAGCCGTCGCCGCCATCATCGAGCACTTCGGGCGCATCGATATTCTCGTCAACAACGCCGGCATCACCCAGCCACTGAAGACTCTGGATATTCGCCCATCGGACTACGACAAGGTGCTGGACGTCAGCCTGCGCGGCACTTTGCTCATGTCCCAGGCGGTGATTCCGCTGATGCGCCAACAGTCTTCCGGCAGCATCGTCTGCATGTCGTCTGTGTCTGCCCAGCGCGGCGGCGGCATCTTCGGTGGCCCGCATTACAGCGCGGCCAAGGCCGGTGTGCTGGGGCTGGGCAAGGCCATGGCGCGGGAATTGGGGCCGGACAACATCCGCGTGAACTCCATCGCCCCGGGCCTGATTCACACCGACATCACCGGCGGCCTGATGCAGGATGACCGCCGCCACGCCATCATCGAAGGCATTCCGCTCGGGCGCCTGGGTCAAGCGCAGGACGTCGCCAACGCCGCGCTGTTTCTGGCCAGCGACCTGTCCGCTTATCTGACCGGCATCACCCTCGATGTGAACGGCGGCATGCTGATTCACTGAGTAACTCTGGGCGGGCCTGCGTGGCCCGTGCGGTTCTGGATCGATGATGCAGCCGGGCCTGATGGCCTGGCGGTCAATAAAAACAAGAGATCAGACCATCATGACTACCCTGTCGCTCGAAGCGGTTTCGACCGTGCGTTCTTCTGCCTATCGCAAAACGGCATGGCGGCTGATGCCGTTCCTGATGCTGTGCTACCTGTGCGCCTATCTGGACCGGGTCAACGTCGGTTTCGCCAAGCTGCAAATGATGAACGATCTGGCCCTCAGCGAAACGGTCTACGGACTGGGCGCGGGGGTGTTTTTCATCGGCTATTTCCTTTGCGAAGTGCCTAGCAACATCATCCTGCACAAGGTCGGCGCACGGGTGTGGATTGCGCGGATCATGATCACCTGGGGCATCGTCTCGGCGCTGTTCGCCTTCGTCGAAACCGCCTGGCAGTTCTACGCGCTGCGCTTTCTGCTGGGGATTGCCGAAGCCGGTCTGGCGCCGGGCCTGCTGCTCTATCTCACCTACTGGTTTCCGTCCTATCGGCGGGCGCGCATGACCGTGTTGTGGTTTATCGCCATTCCGCTGTCAGGCATGGTCGGTGGCCCGCTGTCCGGTTGGATCATGAACCACTTTGCCGGCGTGCACGGCTGGGCCGGCTGGCAGTGGATGTTCGTTCTCGAGGCGGTGCCCACCGTGGTCGTCGGCCTGCTGGTGCTGAGTTATCTAAAGGACGGCGTGCATCAGGCGACCTGGCTCAATGACGAGGAAAAAGCGCTGATCACTCGCGAGCTGGCCGAAGACGACCAGCAAAAGGTCACCCATGCCTCGGTCGGCGAGTTCATTCGCGACCGGCGCTTGTGGCTGCTGGCGGCGATCTACTTCTGTGTGGTGATGGGCCAATATGCGATCACCTTCTGGCTGCCGACACTGGTACGTAATGCAGGGGTTTCCGACCCGCTGCACATCGGTTTCCTGACCAGCCTGCCCTATCTGTGCGCCATCGCCGCCATGCTCCTGGTCGGCCGCAGTGGCGACAAACATCGCGAGCGCCGCTGGCACCTGATCGTGCCGATGATCGCCGGTGCGATCGGCTTGAGCCTGGCAGCGCTGATGGGCGGCAATCCGACCTTGTCGATCCTAAGCCTGTGCCTGGCCGCCTCCGGCATTCTCTCCGCCACCTCGTTGTTCTGGATGCTGCCCACCACGCTGCTTGGCGGGGTATCTGCGGCCGCCGGCATCGCGGCGGTCAACAGCTTCGCCAACCTCGCCGGGTTTTGCTCGCCCTATCTGATCGGCTGGATCACCACCCTGACCGGTTCCAGCGCCATCGGCATGTACCTCATCACCAGCGTGCTGTTCCTCGGCGCGAGCCTGGTCCTGCGTATTCCCGCCGCTTTGGTCAATCGTTGAGTCAACGGAGTTTCATCATGACGACTAATCTTGCACACGCTGCATCGCTGAGCCTGACCCAGCGCGCGCACAACATTCGCCGCCATGCACTGCGCATGGGCCAGGTTCAGGGCCAGGGCTATGTGGGCCAGGCCCTCGGCGCGGCTGACCTGCTGGCGGTGTCTTACTTTCATGCGATGAACCATCGCCCGACAGATCCCGAATGGGAGCAACGCGATCGCTTCTATCTCTCCATCGGCCACTACGCCATCGCGCTGTACGCAGCGCTGATCGAAGCCGAGATCATTCCCCTCGACGAGCTGGAAACCTACGGTTCGGATGACAGCCGCCTGCCGATGTCGGGCATGGCCGCCTACACGCCGGGGATGGAAATCACCGGCGGCTCGCTGGGTCAGGGCCTGGGTATCGCGGTCGGTGCCTGCCTGGGCCTCAAACGCAAAGGCTCTTCATCTTTCGTCTACAACCTGCTGTCCGATGGCGAACTCAATGAAGGCTCGACCTGGGAAGCGGTGATGTCGGCTTCGCACTGGCAGCTGGACAACCTGATCGCCATCGTCGACGTGAATAACCAGCAGGCCGACGGCCATTCCAGCGAGATTCTCTCGTTCGAACCCATTGTCGATCGCTGGCAAGCCTTCGGCTGGTTCACCCAGCGCGTCGACGGCAATGACCTCGACGCCCTGGTCGCTGCATTCGATGCCGCGCGCAATCACCCCGGCGGCCAACCGCGCGTGATCATCTGCGACACGAAAATGGGCAAAGGCGTGCCGTTTCTGGAGAACCGGGAGAAGACCCACTTCATTCGCGTCGAAGAGCACGAATGGGACCTGGCACTGAGCAACCTTGAAGAAGGAAAAGACCAATGAGCAACGCCGCCAACACTGCGCCTTCGACTGCTACTGGCGCGCCGGTGAAAAAGCGCCTGACCACCTCGGCGATGATTGCCTCGATTGCCTCCGAGGGCCAGGCGACCCGCTCGGCACCGTTCGGCCATGCGCTCGCAGCGCTGGCAGACCAGCGCGCGGACATCGTCGGTCTCTCTGCGGACCTGTCCAAGTACACCGACCTGCACATTTTCGCCAAGGCGCATCCGGAGCGTTTCTATCAGATGGGCATGGCCGAACAGTTGCTGATGAGCGCTGCGGCGGGCATGGCGCGTGAGGGTTTCGTGCCGTTTGCCACCACCTACGCGGTGTTCGCCTCGCGGCGTGCTTACGACTTTATCTGCATGGCCATCGCCGAGGAAAACCTTAACGTCAAAATCGTCTGCGGTTTGCCCGGCCTCACCACGGGTTACGGGCCGAGCCACCAGGCCACCGATGACCTGGCTATTTTCCGCGCCATGCCCAATCTGATGATTGTCGACCCGTGCGATGCGCTGGAAATCGAACAGGCCGTGCCGGCCATCGCCGCTCACCAAGGCCCGGTCTACATGCGTTTGCTGCGCGGCAATGTGCCGTTGGTGCTGGACGAGTACGGTTATAAATTCGAGATCGGCAAGGCCAAGACTCTGCGCACGGGCAACGACGTGCTGATCATCTCCACCGGGCTGATGACCATGCGCTCACTGGAAGCGGCCAAGCAATTGCAGGCCGACGGCATTGATGTGGCCGTGCTGCACGTGCCGACCATCAAGCCGCTGGATGAACAAACCATTCTCGCCGAAGCGCGCAAATCCGGGCGTCTGGTGGTCACAGCCGAGAACAGCTCGATCATCGGCGGTTTGGGTGAGGCGGTTGCCGGTTTGTTGTTGCGCAATGGCGTGACGCCCACCTTCAGACAGATCGCGTTGCCCGACGCGTTCCTCGACGCCGGTGCCCTGCCGACGCTGCATGATCGCTACGGCATTTCGACGCCGGCCGTTTGCGCGCAGATCAAAGCCTGGCTGTAACTCCACCGTGAGCGGCGCCTCCATCCGAGGCGCTCGTTCATTCGAAAACAGGAGGCAGAACGTGAAAGCACATGAACTGCTGGATCCCGACTTCAAAAGCTTTTTAACCCCCGGCGCAGAAGCCTGGACGTTGGAAACGCTGCCCGCGATCAGGGAGCGTGTTCACGCGACATTCAAATCCCGAGAACAAGCGCGCGGTGAAAGCCTATGGATAAAGTCCCACGACGGTGAGGATTTGCGCCTGTGTCTTTACCGGCCCGCCGCCGCAGCAGCGGACGGTAATTTTGCGGTGATCCTGTACATCCACGGTGGAGGTTTCGTCCTCGGTTGCCCCGAAATGGCCGATGACTATCTGGCTGAGCTCGCCGAAGAACTTCAGGCGATCATCGTCGCCGTCGATTACCGTCTCGCGCCAGAGCACCCCTTCCCTATTCCTCTGGAGGATTGCTACACGGCCCTCGGCTGGGTTTTCGCCCACCGGCAAACGCTCAACATTGACGCCGACAAAGTAATCGTCATGGGCCACAGTGCCGGCGCCGGGCTGGCAGCAGCGCTGGCCATTGTGGCGCGGGATCGCGGCGAATATCCCATCGCCAGTCAGGTGCTGGTTTATCCGATGCTCGATTACCGTTCGGGCAGCGCAGCCTCGCCTCAGCAGAACAGCACGACCGGAGTGATTGGCTGGCCGGCGCAAGCCAACCAGTTCTGTTGGGAGTGCCTGCGCGCTGACCAAGCGCTGGATGATCTGCCAATTGGCTGGTTTTCGCCGGCCCTGCAAGACGATCTGCGTGACTTGCCACCGACGTTTCTGGCCGTCGGGGCGCTGGATCTGTTTCTGGAAGAGGACATTGCATTTGCCCTGCGCCTGTCCCGCGCCGGGGTTGCCGTCGAACTGCATGTCTACCCTGGGGCGCCACATATGTTTGATCAGTGCCCCGGCAGCGTTAGCGATCAGTCTGCGCTGGATATCGTCCGATCACTTCGGCGATCGATAGCTAGCGCATTAACTGCTGAGGGATAGAAAGAACAGCTGAAACGGTACAACGGGATTTCTTATACAAAGCCTTCCTCCCCTTCTACGCTTTTTGATTAATACCTTCGCAGACAGGCAACTGCGGAGGGTGGCCTGCGCTTTGAGAAATTCAATATCGCTTAGCCATCACCCTCGGCGATTCCGCCCGGACCTTTTCCAGCGCACCTTTGGATAATGTCGAAAACGACACATTTTGTTGCACCTAAAAACCGCTTGGATCCAACGTCCCGACAAACGGTAACGACCTGAATAGAGCATATTTTCAGATAGATAAACGTGGGCAAATGGCCCATCCATACGCTCGTCAAAAATCAGGCAGCCCCATTCGACACTCCCTATCTATGGTTTTAAAACCATCCGTGGACGTCCGCCCCACCCATTTACAGGGAGTAGTAATGGACAACATCGTCATTGCCGACAAAGCCAATTCTCAGCTCACTGCCCAGAACTGGGGCAATGTTCAGCTCAGTCAGCCTTCAGTTGTACAAATGCCGGTTCGGCCCGATCAATTGGCGTCGACCAGTCGCAGCGGTCAGGATTTGATCGTCAATCTGAAGTCTGGCGAGCAAATCAAAATCTCCAATTTCTTTGTCACCAGCCCTGACGGCGTGCCCAATGACATTGTCTTTCAGGGCGACGACGCGACGCTGTGGCAGGCGCGCTACAGCGCCGAGCCGTTCAATGGCTTTACCTTTGAGGAAATCAATTCGCTGGACGAGCTGATCGCTGGCGTCGGTGTGGTGGATGGCGCAACGCCGGCCTGGGCGATTGCCGGGCTTGGCCTGTTGGGGGCGGGTGGTGCGGCAGCCGCTGCCGGCGGAAGTGGGGGCGGCGGCGGTGGTGGTGGCGGTGGAGACGCGACGCCTCCTGCGCCCGCGACCGGGTTAACCTTGTCGGCCGATGGCCGGGTACTGAGTGGTTTTGGCGAAGCTGGCAGTGTCGTTCAGGTACGCGATGCAGCCGGCAACATTTTGGGTTCCGGAACCGTTGGCGCCGATGGCAGTTTCCAGGTCGACCTGGGTACGCCGCAGAACAATGGCCAGCCGCTCGACGTGACGCTCACCGACCCTGCGGGCAACGTTTCGACACCGGGTACGGTCACTGCGCCGGATACCACCGCGCCCACCGCACCAGGCAATCTCAGCGTGAGCGCCGATGGCACGCAACTCGGCGGGACCGGTGAAGCCGGCTCGACCATCCAGGTGCGCGCCGCCGATGGCACGCTACTCGGTAGCGCTGTGGTGGCGGCGGATGGCACTTTCAGCGTCGCCCTCAGCCCCGCGCAAACCGGCGGCCAGCCGCTGACCGTGAATGCAACCGATGCGGCAGGCAATATCTCGACCGGCGCAACGGTCAGCGCGCCGGAGATCGTCGAACCGACGACGCCAGGCAATCTCGATTTGAGCAGCGACGGCAGCCAACTGACCGGCACCGCCCGAGCCGGCACCACCATTGAGGTCCGTGCCGCCAACGGCGAATTGCTCGGGCGTGCGGCGGTGGCTGCTGACGGCACTTTCCTGCTGACGCTGGTTCGTGCGCAGGCCAACGGTGAAACCTTCAGTATCGTGGCGGTCAACAGCGCCGGTGCGCAATCGCCGACCGTGACCTTCAATGCACCGGACATCACCGGCCCCGGCACTGCGACGGATCTGGCAGTGAGCAGCGATGGCCTCTCGGTCACCGGCCGTGGCGAACCCGGCAGCACAGTCAGCGTCACCAATGCGCAAGGCACGCTGCTCGGCACGGCTCTGGTCGCCGCCGATGGCTCGTTCACTGTGCAACTCAATGCCGCGCAAATCGATGGTGAAGCGCTGAGCGTGCTGGTCACCGACGCCGCCGGCAACCCTTCGCCAGCAGTGACTATCATCGCGGTTGACCTCGACGGGCTGACCCAACCAAGTGACATCGCAGTGAGCATCGATGGCGCGCAGTTAAGCGGACGCGGCCAGGCCGGTTCGACCGTGACGGTGCGTGACACCAACGGCAATCTGCTCGGCACGGCCGTTGTCGTGGCGGACGGCACGTTCAGCCTGCAACTGAGCAGTCCGCAGAACAATGGCGAAACACTGCAGATCAGTGCCAGCGACGCCGCTGGCAACACTTCCGCACCACTGAACTACGTGACGCCTGACACCCAAGGGCCGACGGCCGTCTCCGATCTTGCGCTCGACGCTCAGGGGCAGACGCTCACCGGTAAGGGTGAGTTGGGTGCGTCGGTCACTGTGCGCGATCCGGCCGGCAATATCATCGGCTCCGGCACGGTGGGCGCCGACGGCAATTTCACCGTTCCACTTTCCACACCACAGACCGATGCGCAACAGCTGCAAGTGATCCAGACCGACGCAGATGGCAATCCATCGGCGCCGGTCAACGTGATCGCACCCGATCTGACCACACCGGTAGCCGTGACCGATGTGAGCATTTCCGCCAATGGCGCCGTAGTCTCAGGCGCGGGTCAGATCGGCGCCACCGTTACTGTCACTGACACCAACGGGACCGTGCTGGGAACAGCTTTGGTCGGCAGCAACGGCCGGTTCGAAGTCACCCTGTCCTCGCCACAAACCAATGGCCAGAACCTCAGCGTTGTGCAGACCGATGGCTCGCCTTCAGGCTCGCCGGCAGTTCCAGTTGAAGCGCCGGATATCCAGGCCCCCACTGCCCCTTCCAATCTGTCGCTGAATGCAGGCGGCACTGAACTGAGCGGCACCGGCGAACCCGGTGCCACCGTGTCGGTCAAGGATTCGGCCGGCAATGTGCTGGGCACCGCGATCGTCGACGGCACCGGCGCCTTCACAGTGCCGCTGAACAGCCCGCAGATCGAAGGCCAACAACTGCAAGTCAGCCAATCGGATGGCGTGAACGTTTCCCCCAGCACACCACTGACGGCGACGGACACCACCGCGCCGCTGGCGCCGGACAATGTCGTGCTCGCCAGTAACGGCGTGACCTTGACCGGCACCGGGCAAGCGGGCAGCACCGTAACCGTCAGCGCGCCCGACGGCACGGTGCTCGGCTCTACGGTGGTCGCCAGCGACGGCAGTTTCAGCGTCAACCTGAGCCCGGCTCAGCTCGACGGTCAGGTGCTGAACGTGATCCAGACCGACGCGAGCACCCTGCCCTCGCCAGCCACGCCGGTCACCGCACCGGACATCACCGCCCCGCCTGCACCGACCGGGCTGGTCGTCGATCCTGCAGGGGCCACGGTCACCGGCACCACGCAGCCCAATAACACGGTGCAGGTGCTGGATGCCGGCGGCAACGTCATCGGCACCGCAACCGCTGACGGCACGGGCGCCTTCACGGTCGACCTCGATACGGCGCAGACCAATGGCGAAGCCTTGCAAGTCGTGGTGTCGGACGGCGCCAACAGTTCGCTGCCAGGCACCGTTGCCGCGCCGGACAGCACGCCGCCGGCGCCGGTCAGCGATCTCGCGCTCAACCCCGCCGGCACGCAAGTGTCGGGACTTGCCGAACCGGGCACGACGGTCACCGTCAGCATCGCTGGCGGCGGTCTCGTGCTGGGTACCGCAACGGCGGGTGAGGACGGCCGCTTCGTCGTGACCCTCAGTCCACCGGCCGAGCCTGGCGGCAATCTGGAAGTCATCAGCACGGATGGCGGCGGTAATGATTCGCCCGTCGTGCCGCTGGCAGGACTGGACGGTAGCCAGGTCGCGACCCCGACCGATCTGGCCTTGAGTGCCGATGGTTTCACCCTGACCGGCGCCGGAACGCCCGGTTGCACCGTGACGGTGACCAGCAGCAGCGGCACGGTGCTCGGCTCAGGTCTGATCAACAGCTTCGGCCGCTTCACCCTGTTGCTCAGCAGCAAACAGATCAATGCGCAAGTTCTCCAAGTGACGGCCACCAGTCCCGACGGTGACGTGTCGATTCCGGGCACGGTGACGGCGGTCGATGGCACGGCGCCGGACGCTGTGACCAATCTGGCGCTGAATACCAACGGCACGACACTCACTGGACGCGGAGAGGCCGGGGCGACGGTCACTGTCACCGACGCCACAGGTACCGTGCTCGGTACTGCACTGGTCGCCAGCAATGGCACGTTCAGCCTGACGCTGACGCCGGCACAACTTAATGGCCAGGCGCTTACCGCGATCCAAAGCGACGCCGCCGGCAACCTGTCGCAACCCGCGGGCATCATCGCTACCGATCTGCAACCGCCAGCTGCAGCGACTGGCGTTACGATCAATGACGTCGGCACCGTGGTCAAAGGCCAGGGCGAAGCCGGCAGCACCGTGACCGTGCGCGATGCCGCCGGCAATGTTCTGGCCACCGGCGTGGTCGATCAGAGCGGCAACTTCCAGGTCACCTTGCCCAACGCGCAGAACACCGGCGAAACCCTGCAGGTCACCCTGACCGACGCCAATGGCAACGCCTCGACTTCCACTGGCGTGATCACCGTCGACGGCACCCCGCCGGCCGCCGTGCAGAATCCACTGATCAGCGCCGATGGCAGCACCCTCAGCGGCACGGGTGAAGCTGGCGCGACGGTCAATGTCACCACCGCCAACGGCACCTTGCTCGGCAGTGCCGTGGTTGGCGCGGACGGCGCGTTCAGCGTGACCCTGGCGCCAGCGCCGACCAACGGCGAGGCGCTGGCGATCAGCCAGACCGACCCTGCCGGCAATGTCTCGCCGTCGACCAGCGTCAATGCGCCCGACATCAGCCCACCAGCTGCACTGACCCAAGTCGCGGTGAATGCCGACGGTGTTACCGTCACCGGCCACGGCGAACCGGGCGCCACGGTGTCTGTGCGTAGCGCCGACGGCACCTTGCTCGGCACCGCGCAGGTCGGCAGTGGCGGCGCGTTCACTGTCACCCTCAACGCAGCACAACTGAATGCCGAAGTGCTGACCGTCACTCAGGAAGATCCGCCGGGCAACGTTTCGACGGCGGTTGAAGTCATCGCCGCGGATTTGACCGCGCCGGCGATTCCGAGCGCATTGACGCTCAATGCTGCCGGCGTGCAACTGTCGGGCAACGCCGAGGCCGGCAGCACGGTGACCGTGCGCGACAGTCAGGGCAATCTTCTCGGTACCACCACGGCGGCCGCAAACGGCACTTTCCAGATTACCCTCAACAGCCCGCAAACCAACGGCCAGTCGCTGAACGTGACGGCCACCGATGCGGCAGGCAATCCGTCATCCCCGGCAATCGTCAATGCCGTCGATAGCACGGCGCCGTTGGTAGCGAGCGATCTGGCGGTGAGCGCCAATGGTGCCACCCTGACCGGCATTGGTGAGGTCGGCGCCAGCGTGGAAGTTCGCGATGCCGGCGGTGTTTTGCTGGGTACTGCGACCGTTGCCAGCAATGGCAATTTCAGCGTCACGTTGTCCCCGGCAGCGGTGGCTGGATCGAATCTTTCCGTGGTGCAGATCGATGCTGCCGGCAACACCGGACCGGCGGCGCCGGTGACTGCACCGGGCAATCTGGCGGAAAGTGCACCGACCAATCTGGCCCTCAGCGTCGACGGTCTGACCCTCACCGGCTCGGCCACCGCCGGCAGCACCGTGAGCATTCGCAATGCCTCGGGCGTGTTGCTCGGCAGCGCGCTGGTGGCGGCCAACGGCACTTTCAGCGTCACCCTCAACGCCGCGCAACTCAACGGTGAAGAGCTGTCTGCCGTGGCAACCTCGAGCACCGGTATCAATTCATCCCCGACCGATTACACCGCTGCCGATATCGCCGCGCCAACGCCGCTCAGCGAACTGAGCCTGGCACCGAACGGCACGGCCCTGACCGGGCGCGGTGAAGCCGGCGCCACGGTGACCGTGCTCGGCACGGGTGGAGTGGTTCTCGGCAGCGCCGTGGTGGCGGCCAATGGCACCTTCAGCGTCACCCTCAGCCCGGCACAGACCTCTGGTCAGACTTTGAGCCTGAGCCAGGCCGACACCGCCGGCAACGAATCCAACAGCGTCAACCTGATCGCCCCGGACCTGATCGCGCCCAATGCGCCGGCGGCGCTGGTGGCAAGCACAGATGGCACCTTGCTGTCGGGTACCGGTGAGGCCGGCACCACGGTCAACGTGTACAACGCCGCCGGAGCGCTGGTCGGGACCGGCACCGTGAGCATCGACGGCACGTTTGCGATAACCCTGACTACGCCACAAGCCAACGGTCAGGCGCTGACCGTGTCGCTGACGGATGCGGCGGGCAACACCTCGGCAGCCACGCCGTTCACTTCTGTCGACAGCACACCGCCAGCGGCCGTTTCGCAACTGAGCATCGGCGGCGACGGCGCAAGCCTGACCGGGCGCGGCGAACCCGGCGCGCAGGTCCGGGTCATCGACAGCGACGGCAACGTGCTCGGCACCGCCGTGGTCAGCGCGACCGGTACCTTCACCCTGCCACTGAACCCGGCGTTGACCAACGCCGAAGTGATCACCGTGGTTCAGGCCGACGCGGCGGGCAACGACTCGCCGGCAGTGAACCTGACCACGCCGGACTTCACCCCGCCTGATCCACTGGACAACGTCGATATCAACTCGTCCGGCGCGCTGGTCATCGGTACTGGCGAACCCGGCGCGACCGTGACCGTGCGCGATGCCAACGGCACTTTGCTCGGCACAAGTGTGGTACTCGGCGACGGCACCTTCAGCGTCACCCTCAATCCGCCGCAGATCAATGAACAGATCCTCAGCGTGCAACAGGCTGATCCACCCGGCAACGTCAGCGCCCCGGTGACGGTCACCGCACCGGATCTGACCCCGCCAGCGACGCCGGCCGATCTGCAACTGAATGCCGATGGCGGTCTGCTCACCGGTACCGGCGAAGTCGGCGCCATTGTCCGCGTGACGTCGGCCGATGGCACCGAACTGGGCACCGGCACCGTGGGCAGCGATGGCCGTTTCGAGGTCACGGTGACCCCAACACAGACCAATGGCCAAGCGCTGTTCGTGGTGTTGGCGGATGCGGCCGGCAATAACTCGCCTGCCGGCACCCTGACCGCACCGGACAGCACGCCTCCTGCCGCGCTGACCGATGTCGATATCGACGCCAGCGGCAGCCTGATCACCGGCTCCGGTGCGGCTGGCTCGCAAGTGGTCGTCACCAACGCGGTGGGCACCATCGTCGGCACCGGCACCGTCGCGGCCGATGGCAGTTTCAGCGTCATCCTCGATCAGCCTCGGCTCAACGGTGAAGCCTTGTCGGTGATCCAGCGCGATGCCGCGGGCAACCCTTCGCCGATCGTGCCCGTCACTGCGCCGGACATCACCCTGCCCGCTGCGCCCACCGGCCTCGTTCTCGCGCCCGACGGCGTGACATTGACCGGTACCGGTGAAGCCGGCGCCACGGTGCGCGTGCTCAGTGCGACTGGCACGGTACTGGGCTCGGCAACCGTGACCGGCAATGGCTCGTTCAGCGTGACCCTCAACCCGCCGCAGGTGAACGGTGAGTTGTTGAGCGTCAATCAGACCGATCTGGCATCCAACACATCGCCGACAGCGCCCGTGCAAGCGGGCGATATCACCGATCCACTGGAGGTGGCCGACCTCAACGTCAGCCAGGACGGCTTGACCGTCACCGGTACCGGCGAGCCCGGCGCAACCGTCACCGTGCTTGACGGCGCGGTGGTGCTCGGCACAGCGACGGTGGCGGCAGATGGCAGTTTCAGCGTCACGTTGTCGGCTGCGCAACTCGATGGCCGCGCACTGTCGGTCGTGCAGGCCGACGCACAAACCAACCAGTCCGAGCCCGTTCTGGTCGACACGCCGGACAGCACTGCACCGATCGCACCAACGGTGACATCGCTGACCGGCGCCGGCACCTTGCTCGCCGGGACCGCCGAGGCCGGCAGCACCGTGACTGTGCTGTCCGCCACCGGCACCGTGCTCGGCACGGCGGTAACATTGGGCGATGGCACCTACACCGTTACGCTGAATCCGGCTCAGGCCAACGGTCAGTTGTTGTCGGTGATCGCGACGGACGAGGCGCAAAACGCATCGCCAGTGCTGCTCTACCCGGCGGCTGATACTACCGCTCCAGATGCCGTCACCGGTCTGACCATCAGCGGCGATCTGAGCCAACTCGCCGGTCGTGGCGAAGCCGGCGCGAGTGTCGAAGTGACCGATGCGCTGGGCAACATTGTCGGCAGCGGCACAGTGGCCGCCAACGGCACGTTCCTGATCGATCTGGATCCGGGCATCACTGCCGGCCAGGTGCTTACGGTGAATCAGATCGACGTGGCGACTAACATTTCGGCAGATGCCAGCCTGATCGTTCCGGCTGTTCCGGCCCCGGACGCTCCAGCCAATCTGGCGCTCACGGCCGATGGTCTGACGCTGACCGGCACGGCGGCCATTGGCACCATCATCAATGTCTACGCGCCGGATAACAGCCTGATCGGCACCGGCGTCACTGGCGGGGATGGCACGTTCAGCGTGGTGCTGACGCCTGCGCAAACCAACGGCGAAAGCCTCGAAGTCACCGCCAACACTGCGTTGGGGGGTGCCTCGCTGCCGACTGAAATCACCGCAGGCGACACCTCGGCGCCGGCGCCACTCAGCGATCTGGCGGTCAACGCCAACGGCACCTTGGTTACCGGTCGCGGCGAAGTCGGCGCGTCGGTGACCATCACCGGCGCTGGCGGCGTGGTGCTGGGCAATGCGACGGTTGGCGCCAATGGCACTTTCAGCGCACAGCTCAATACGCCGCAGGTCAACGGTCAGGTGCTCAATGCGACTCAGACCGATGCGGCACTCAACACTTCGCCGGGGCTTAACGTAACCGCGCCCGACATCACTCCCCCGGCCGCTCCGACGGCGCTGGTCCTCAGCGGTGCCGGTCTGGTGCTCGGCGGGCTCGGTGAAGCCGGCGCCACCGTCACTGTTCGCGGTGCTGGTGGCACGGTGCTGGGCACGGCGACGGTGGCGGGCAATGGCTCGTTCTCGGTGACCTTGTCCTCCGCCCAACTCAATGGCCAGCAACTGAGCGTCACGCAAAGCGATGCGGCGGGCAACGTTTCGCCGGTTACCAATCTCAGCGTCGCCGATACCACCGCGCCGGCGCCGCTGAGCAATGTCAGCCTGAACGGCACCGGGCTGGCGGTCAGCGGCACGGGTGAAGCCGGCGCGACCGTCAGCGTGACCAACGCAGCCGGTACCGTCCTCGGCACCGCCGTGGTCAATGCTGGGGGCACCTTCACCGTGCAACTGTCCAGCGCGCAACTGAACGGCCAACAGCTCAACGTCCAACAGGCCGACCCGACGGGCAATCTGTCGCAGGTCTTCAATCTGACGGCCCCTGACGTGCAGGCGCCGATTGCAGCCAGCGGTCTGACGCTCGCTGCCAACGGTCTGACTTTGAGCGGTACGGGCGAAGCCGGTGCAACGGTCAACGTCTACGGCCCGGGCGGCGCGCTGATTGGCACTACCACCGTGGGCAGTGGCGGCACGTTCAGCTTCAACCTGAACACCGCGCAACTCGACGGGCAGCTGTTGACCGTGCGTCTGGTCGACCCGGCCGGCAATCTGTCGCCCAACGCCAGCCTGACAGCGCCGGACATTACCGCGCCCGGCGCGCCGACCGGCGTCAGCGTCAATGGCAGCGGCACCGTGCTCACTGGCGTCGGCGTGCCCGGTTCGACCATCAGCGTGCGAGGCGTCGGCGGCGTGGTGCTCGGCACCGCCACCGTCGCCGCTAACGGCAGTTTCTCGGTGGCACTGGCCTCGGCGCAGATCAACAGCCAGGTGCTCAGCGTCACCCAGGCCGATCCGAGCGGCAACGTATCGGCTGCGGCGAACGCGACGGCGCCAGACCTGACGCCTCCAGCGGCGGCCACCGCGCTGCTGGTCGGCGCCGACGGCCTGACCGTCACCGGTACCGGCGAAGCCGGCGCAACCGTGACCATCAAGTCGGCCAGCGGCACCGTCCTGGGCACCGCTACGGTCAACAACCTCGGCGTGTTTACCGTCACCCTGAGCAGTGCGCAGATCAACGGTGAAAACCTCACCGTCAACCTCAGCGACGCACGCGGCAACGTTTCGGTGGCCGCCAACGTCATTGCGCCGGACGTCGACGTCAACGCGCCAGTGATCGCCAGCGATGACCTCGCCGTCGGCACCGTCACCCTGGCACCGGTCACCGCCTCGCAGACCTTCAACGATTCGTTCACCACGCTGCTGGCCGGATTCTCGAAAACCTTCACTTTCACCGTCGCCGGCGGCACGCGTCTTGATCCGACCCTGACGCTGACCACCAGCAGCCTGATTTCGCTGATCGATGGCGTGGTCTACACCCTGCAAGTGAAGGATGCCAGCGGCAACTGGGTGACTCTGGATGTCAACGGCAGCGGCGGCCTGCTCGACCTGATCGCGCTCGCCGGCCAAGGCGTGCGGGTCGACATCGGTAACCTGCTGTCAGGCGATTATCGACTGACGGTTTCAAGCACCGGTATAGGCGTGCTGACCACGGTCAATACCCAGCTGCAACTGGATGTCAGCAGCCTGACCCAGTTCAACGGCATTGCCGGGCCAGCGGTGACCGGCAACGTCATCACCAACGTCGGCGTCGATGGCACGGCCGATCAGACCGGCCCGGACAACGGCGCGCAGTTGCAGATCTTCAAGAACGGCGCCTGGGTCAGCGCCGGCGCCGGCACCACGGTGCAAGGGTTGTACGGCACGCTGACCATCGACGCCAACGGCAACTACAGCTACAAACCGAACGGCAGTGTCGGCAGCGTCGGCAAAGTCGACGTGTTCAACTATCAACTGGTGCACCCGAACGGCTTGAGCGACACCGCCAATCTGTACGTGCGCATCGACAGCCCGCAAGCCAGCGAAGTGTGGAATGACGCCAACCTTGGCAGCCCGGCACTGGTGGTGGATGCCACAGCGGACATCGCCTCGACTGACGTCACCCTGATCAACCGCGAAGTCACCACCAACTCTGCCCTTGGCACGTTCAATGTGCTGCTGGGCGGCGGCAGCGGTAACTACAACACCGTGGTCGCGGCCGATACCGTCAGTGACCTGACCGTGGTGGTCAATTCGAGCAACCTGTTGGCGCTGCTCGGTTCGATGACGGTGGGCCTGTACAAGCTCAACACCGCCACCAACCAGTACGTGCTGGTCAAGAGTTACGGCGGCAACGCGCTGGTCAATCTCGGCGGCGGCAACTACGGGATCAAGTTCGACGACCAGACCGCCGGCAGTTATCAGGTGCGGGTGGCAGTGGGCGGCCTCGGCCTGCTGACCAGCGTCAACACCAGCCTGATCAACGTCGCGACCTACAACAATCAGTTCGTGGTCGGCAGCTACACGCCGGTATCGGGCAATCTGCTCACCGACACCGCTGGCGGCGGAGCCGATGTGTTGGGCTCGGTCTACACCTTGCTCAGCGTGCTGGTCGCCGGCAGTTACGTTGCGCCGGGTTACAACGGCGTCTCGCTGGTCGGTAACTACGGCACCCTGGTGGTCCAGGCCAACGGCAACTACACCTACACGCTCAAGGCCGGCCTGACCGATGCAGTGATCGGTCAGGAAGACACTTTTACCTATCAGCTCACCCACCCCAACGGCACGGTCGATACCGCCACGCTGACCATCGACCTGAACAATGCCGGCGCATTCGCCAGCACCGCGTTCTCGGCACTGGCCAGCGATGACCTCGGTCTGGCCCATGCCACTGGCAGCGACTTGATCCAGGGCACCGAGGACAACGACACCCTCGACGGCTCGCACGGTGGCGCCGTGACCCTGCAAGGTGGCGGTGGCGACGACACGCTGATCATCGCCGATCAGCAATTCACCTCGGTGGACGGCGGCAGCGGCACTGACACCCTGCTCTGGGCCGGTGGCGACGTGTCGATCAACCTCGGCGATCTGCAGAGCAAGATCCACAACGTCGAAATCCTTGACCTCAACCATTCCAGTGCCGTTGCGCTGACACTGAATCTCAGCGATCTGCTGGCGATCACGTCCTCGGACAACAACACCCTGCTGATCAAGGGTGACGACAGGGACAGCGTGCACATGACCGATGGCTGGGTCGCCGATGGCACGCAACAGGCCGACGGCATCGACTATGTTCAATACACGGCGCAGGAGGATCCGAGCCACCACTTGTGGGTACAGAACGGCATTCAAGTGGTTTGAAACAAGACATCGAACGTTGGTCTCTCAACAGTAAGGGAAGTCTGTGGAGTCAGTTTTTCGCCAGAAATGGCCGGTGGTCCTGTTGACCATCGGCCTCTACCCCGCTTTCACCGCCGGCGTTCGCGCCGACGACAATCTCGACAGCAGCTTGCGCAGCATCAGCCCGTCGCAACTGCAACAACCGGCAGGCAATGACAATCGTCAGCGCCCTGCCCTTGCTTCCAAAGCGTCTGCCGATGCGGACGCGTTGGGCCTGGAGCAAGCGGTCAGGCTCGCCGTGGACTGGCACCCACGCATCGGCGAGGCCATCGGCACCCTGTTCCAGCAAGGCGAAGGGGTCAACGTCGCCGAATCCGGCTATTACCCGCAGGTCACCGGCGGCATCAAGGGTGGCTACACCAGCGGTTACGGCAGCGATGCCGGCAGCCAGTCGGTGAACATTTCCCTCAAGCAGATGCTGTATGACTTCGGCAAGGTTTCCAGTTCGGTCGACGCCGCCCGCGCCCGGGTGGCGCGCAGTCAGGCCGGAATTCTGCTGGCGATCGACGACATCGCCCGCGACACCGCCAGGGCCTACATCGAAGTGCAGCGTTATCAGCGTCTGCTCGAGGTTGCCCGCGAGCAGATTCAGGGCATCGGCGGCATCGTTGATCTGGCCAAACAGCGCAGCGACATGGGCGCCAGCACCCGCTCCGATATGGTCCAGGCGCAGTCCCGCGCAGAAGGCGCGACGGCGACGTTGCAGGAATTCAAGGCGCAATACGCACGCTGGCAAGCCACTCTGACCAGTCTGCTCGGACGGCGCACGCCGCCAGCAGTCAGCGATGCCGCCGCGCCGACGCTGACCCAGGCCTGCGACGCCTCGCAGATCTCCGACACCCTGCCCGCCGTTCTCCAGGCGGCTGCGCAACGCACCCAGGCCCAGGCCGAGCTGGCCCAGGCCAAAGCCGAGGCCTACCCGACCCTGTCGCTGCAACCGTCGGTCAACCAATACCTGGACGACCACTACGACGATCAAAACTCGCGGGCCGATCGCACTCAGGTCGGGATCTTCCTCAACCTCGAAGTGCCGATCTATCAGGGCGGTGCGATCAGTGCGCGCAGCCGCGCCGCCGGGCATGCGCTGACCGCAGCGGATTCGGCCGAAGACTTCGCCCGTCTGCAAGCGCGCCAGGGTCTGGCCGAAGCCCAGGCGCAAACCTCGGGCCTGAACCGGCGGCTGCGCTCGCTGGAATTTCGCCAGACCAGCATCACCGAGGCGCGCATGTTGTATGGCCGCCAGTACCTGGAACTGGGCACGCGGCCGCTGCTGGACTTGCTCAACGCCGAGCAGGAAATCCATCAGTCGCGCTTCGATCTGGTCAACACCCAGGCTGATCTGCAACGTCTGCAGATCGACTGCTTCTACAACAGCGGTGCGATTCGCCGGGTCTTCGGCATCGACCACAGCGCCATCCAGAATGTCGAGATCCTGCCATGACCGATGCCAGCATCACTGTTCCCGAACCCGCTGCTGCCGAAGCTCGCGAAGATTATTCGCCATGGCTGGAAGCGGTGCTCAAGGTCGCCCGCCACTACCGACTCGACGTCTCGCCGGAAAGCGTGCGCCTGGCCTCGGTGCACAGCGAAGGCCGCGTCGAAGAAGTGGTTCGGCACATGGCGCGTCAGGCCGGTTTGAGCGTGAAGTTTGCGGTTTTCGACAACAAGAGCCTGAGCCGCTGGCGCACGCCGCTGGTGGTGCAACTGCGCGATGGTCAGGTCGGCGTGCTCGAAAGCATCGGCGAAACCGGCGAGCTGGGCATTTGCTTCAGTGGCGACCAGGGTTTGCAGAGCCGCATGGAGGCTGGCGCGCTCGCCGAGCAGGCGCTGCGCACGGTGATTCTGCGTCCGACGCAACCAGTGGCGGACGTGCGCACCAACGATTACATCAAGCCCTACGACGAGCACTGGTTCCGGCGCATCGTCCTCACCGATCTGCGGCCCTACAGCCAAGTGATGATCGCCTCACTGGTCGCGAACCTGCTGGGCATGGCCGGGGTCCTGTTTTCCATGCAGGTGTACGACCGGGTGATTCCGGCCGAGTCGCTGCCGACCCTGTACGTGTTGTTCGGTGGGGTGATGCTGGCGCTGCTGTTCGATTTCCTCATGCGCATTCTGCGTCTGCGCATCACCGATGTGCTGGGCAAGCGCGCCGACTTGCGCGTCTCCGATCTGGTCTTTGGCCACGCCTTGCGTCTGCGCAATTCCGCACGGCCGAAATCCACCGGTTCGTTCATTTCGCAGTTGCGCGAACTGGAGCAGATCCGCGATCTGATCACCTCCAGCACTGCCACGGCACTGGCGGACATGCCGTTTTTCCTGCTGTTCCTGCTGGTGTTCTATTTGATCGGCGGGCCGCTGGTGCTGATTCCACTGGTGGCGCTGGTGTTCATGTTGCTGCCCGGGATCATCGCGCAACCGCGTCTGGCGCGATTGGCCAATGCATCAATGCGTGAGGCGGCGTTGCGCAACGCCATGCTGGTGGAAAGCATTCAGGGCCTCGACGACATCAAGGCATTGCAGGCCGAGCAGCGTTTTCAGCAACAGTGGAACCAGTACAACGCCGCCTCGGCGGACAGCAGCCTGCGCCTGCGCACCTTGACTAACAGCCTGGTGGCGTGGACGCAGAATGTGCAAGGCGGAGTGTTTGCGGTGGTCATTGTGTTCGGCGCGCCGATGGTGATTGCCGGCGACCTGACCACCGGCAGTCTGGTCGCGGCGTCGATTCTGTCGTCGCGGATGATGGGGCCGATGGCGCAACTGACCCACGTGCTCACCCGATGGCAGCAGGCCAAGGTCGCGCTCGAAGGCTTGAACCGGATCATGCAGATGCCGGTGGATCATCCCGAAGGCAGTCAGCGCGTGCACCTGCCGGCGATTCGCGGCGACTACCGCCTGCGTCAGGCCAGTTTTCGCTACAGCGAGGAAGCGACCCCGGCGCTCAACAACATCGACCTGAGCATTCGCCCCGGCGAGCGCATCGCCCTGCTCGGCCGCAACGGCGCCGGCAAGTCGACGTTGCTGCAAGCGCTGGGCGGCGCGATGGATCTGAGCAGCGGTGAAACCACCCTGGACGGCATCGCCCTGGCGCATCTGGATCCGGCCGACCTGCGCCGCGACGTCGGCCTGCTGTCGCAACAGGCGCGACTGTTTCACGGCACCTTGCGCGACAACATCACCCTCGGCGCTGGTCAGGCCAGCGATCAGGAAATCATCGCCGCGCTGACCGTTACCGGTGCGCTGGACTTCGCTCGGCAGTTGCCCAAAGGCATGGATCATCTGGTACTTGAAGGTGGGTTGGGTTTGTCTGGAGGTCAGCGTCAAAGCCTGTTGCTGTCGCGTTTGTTGATCCGCCAGCCACAAGTGCTGCTGCTCGACGAACCGACCGCCGCGCTCGATGACGTCACCGAGCGTTTGCTGCTGGAAAAACTCGCGACCTGGACCCAGGGCCGAACGCTGGTGGTCGCCACGCACCGGGTCAGTGTGTTGCAACTGGTCGAGCGGATCATCGTTCTCGACAACGGACGTATCGTCATCGATGACCATCGCGACGCGGCCCTCGCGCGGCTGCGCGCACCGGGTAAAGGAGTGGCGGTATGAAGCCGATGATGACCGACGTGCCGGACCCGATGTCCTACCTCGACGGCCGCGATGAGCGCGCTCTTGCCGGTGGCGCAAAGGTGATCTGGGGGTGCGCGCTGATGCTCGCCTGCTTCATTGCCTGGGCCGCGTGGTTCGAGATCGTCGAGGTCTCGACCGGCACCGGCAAAGTGGTGCCGAGCTCGCGCGAGCAAGTCATTCAGTCGATGGAGGGCGGCATTCTCGAACAGCTCAATGTCAGCGAAGGTGCTTTGGTCGAGCGCGGGCAGATCCTCGCGCAACTGGACCCGGTGAAGAACCAGTCCAACGTCGGCGAAAGCGCGGCCAAGTACCGCGCGGCGCTGGCCAGCGTCGACCGCTTGCAGGCCGAAGTCAGCGAAAAGCCCTTGACCTTCGACGCATCGCTGCAGGAATTTCCCGATCTGATCCGCGCCGAAACCGAGCTTTACCAGACCCGGCGCAAAGGTCTGGCGGAAACCCTCGACGGCATTCAGAGCTCGCTGAAACTGGTACGTAGCGAACTGGCGATCACCGAGAATCTGGCGAAGATCGGCGCCTCGAGTCGGGTCGAAGTGCTGCGCCTGACCCGTCAGCGCTCGGAGCTGGAATTGAAGGCCACCGAAGCCCGCTCCGATTACATGGTCCGCGCCCGCGAAGACCTGGCCAAGGCCAACGCCGAAGCGCAGATGCTCGAAGCGGTGATCCGTGGGCGCACCGATTCACTGTCGCGCCTGACCCTGCGCTCGCCGGTGCGCGGCATCGTCAAGGACATCGAGGTCAGCACGATTGGCGGCGTCATTGCGCCCAACGGCCAGGTCATGCAGATCGTACCGCTCGATGAACAACTGCTGATCGAGACGCGTATCTCGCCGCGCGACATCGCCTTCATTCACCCGGGCCAGGCGGCGAAAGTGAAAATCACCGCCTATGACTATTCGATCTACGGCAGCCTCGACGGCGAGGTGGTGACGATCTCGCCGGACACCATTCAGGACGAAGCCAAGCCCGAGATCTTCTACTACCGCGTGTTTATCCGTACCGCTTCGGATGAACTGCGCAACAAGGCCGGCAAACGCTTCGCCATCGTGCCCGGAATGATCGCCACGGTGGACATCCGTACCGGCGAAAAAACCGTGCTCGACTACCTGATCAAACCACTCAACCGCGCCCGCGAAGCGTTGCGCGAACGCTGATCAGCGGCTGGCCAGTTTGGTCGCCGGAGGCGCTGTCGGGGTGATGCTGGCCTGATAGCGCGACCACTCGCGATTGATCTCCGCGTACGGCAGGAAAATGCTCACGCGCGGTTGATCGAGCAAGTCCTTGCGCTTGAGGCGGCTGACATCATCGCGGGTGAGAAACGCCACGTTGATGCCAACCACTTTGCCATCGGCGGAAAACACCGGCCCGCCGGACATGCCTTTGGCCAGCGCGCCATTGTGGGTGCCGTAAAGCACGTTGCCCTCTTTGACGTCGAGGCGAACCATCGCCGGCAACGCCTGGCCGGTGCCCTTGACCGACATGTACAGCGAATTGAAGCCCACCGAAGTCAGCTCCTCGCCCGGCTTGTAGCCGCGCCACGCCGGCACGCTATTGGCCTTGTGGCGGAAGAACTGCACGTCTGCCTGCCCTTGGAAAACCGTGCCCGACAAGTAAGGAATGTGCTTCACCGTCACAGCGAAGTCTTCGTTCCATTGCACAGCCGAACCCATCAGCACGTAAGGCAAAGGCGCGCCGGAGTGAACGACAAAGGCTTGGTCTAAAACAGGATCCTGAACAAAAGCGACTGGCATTCCATTGCACCCGCTGAGCAGCAACGACGCTGCAACAAGTGACTTGAGGGGGCGCATTTTCGGTACATCTTGAAGTGAGGAAAGGTGCTGCAATATGTCATTGCGCCATCACTTCTAGCAATAGCCTGAGCCTACCGCTTGTCGGCGAGCGATATAGTGAGTCAATGATTGGATCCAAGCAATTTCCCGGCAATACGCGCAATCAACAGCGAATGAACGCAAATGATCGCGATTGTCTTCAACCAGGTCGGGTGATCCCATGCTGACGAAGCTTGCGGTACAGCGTATTGCGGCTGATCCCCAGACGACGGGCAACTCGCGCGACATGCCAGTGTTCAGCTTCGATCATGCTGAGCAGAGTTTGCCGTTCGGATACGCCCAGTGGATCGTCAACAGGTTGGTCGTCACTTGCGGGCAGTAACTCGTGCACGTCCTCCAGCGTGACCCGGCCTTCCACTGCCAACGCCACCAACGTACGCAAACAGGTGCGCAGTTGCCGGACGTTGCCCGGCCAAGGCTGCGCCAGCAAGCGCTCTCGAACTCCCGCTTGCAGCCGCACAGTGGCGCCCGCCGCTTCTTCGCGCAGCAGGAGGTCGAGCAGACGGCCCTTGTCGGAACGCTCGCGCAGCGGCGGCAGTTCCACGGCGAAACCGCCAATGCGATAGAACAGGTCCTCGCGCAGGCGTCCGTCGGCCACGCAGGCTGGCAGATTCTGGTGACTGGCGCTGATCAGGCGTACATCAAGCGGTCGCGGCGTTGCGCTGCCCAGCGGCACAACCTGGCGCTCTTCGAGCACGCGCAGCAGACGGGTCTGTAGCGCGAGGGGCATGTCGCCGATTTCGTCGAGAAACAGAATGCCGCCATGGGCCTGCTCAAGCTTGCCGACCATGCCGTCCTTGCGCGCGCCGGTGAAGCTGCCGCCGCGATAGCCGAACAGCTCGCTTTCAATCAGCGTCTCGGGGATCGCCGCGCAGTTGATCGCGACAAACGGCTGGCCGGCGCGGGAGCTGGCGCGATGCAGCGCTGCCGCAAAGGCCTCCTTGCCGGTGCCGGTTTCACCCTGCAGAAACACCGGCACGTCACGCTCCAGTACACGCAACGCGCGAGCGAATCCGCGTTGCAGGCGCGGGTCTTCCAGGCACACGCGCTCATCCTTGATTGGCGGGACAGGCGCAAGGGTCAACGGCGCGGAGCGGATCGGTTCGCGCAACTGGCCGTAGAACAAGCGCCCGTCGGCCAGGCGCATAGGCCAGCAGACGTGCGCCTGAGCACTGGCCTGATCGAGCAACTGCTCCATCGGCGTTTCCAGCAGCATCGTCAACGACTGCCCGACCATCTGCTCGCGGCTCAGGCCCAACAGATCCAGCGCCGCCGCATTCACCGAACAGATCCGCGCACTCTCGTCGAAGCTGAGCAGGCCTTCACCCAGCAGCCCGACAAACCCGGCGTCGGGATGAAACCGCAGCAAATAGCGCTGCGGATCGTGGCCAAGGAAAAAACAGCTCTCGATCAACCTGGCCGACAGATTGGTCAGGGCCATGGCCTTGAAGCGTTGCTCAAGGCTGCTTTCCTCGCGCACGGAGGACAGGTTGAGCACCGCGAGCAACTCACCGCTGGCGTCGAATATCGGGCTGGCCGAACAGGTCAGGCCGACGTGCTGGCCACGGAAATGCTCGTCGCGGCGAATGGTCACGTGCTGGCGCTCGACCAGGCAGGTGCCGACGCCGTTGGTGCCCTCGTGCTCCTCGCTCCAGACCGAGCCGAGCCACAGCCCGGAGCGCTGGAACTCGCCGCGTTCGGCTTCGTTGAACACGCTGTCGATCGCCACGCCGCGCGCATCGGTGAGCAGCACGACATGGCCGTCACGTCCCAGTTGCTGGTGCAGGCTGTTCATCTGCCAGTGCGCAACGGAAATGATGTGTTCCAGCGGCGCACGGTGTTCGCGCAAACGCGCCTGTTCGAGCACATCCGGCGCGCGGCGGCTGGCCGGATCGAGCTGGTATTGATCCAGGCAACGCCGCCACGAACGGGTGATCGCCAGGTCTGCCGCCGCGCTGTGGCTGGCAACAGAGCCCTGCACGGCTTGCAGTACCTGGCGCGCGTGGGCGTTGATCGAGGCCGGTTTCATTGTTGTTGTTCTCCGCTTCGGTGAAGACACGGGTGTGTCCGCAGCTTAGATGAAAAGCTCGTTGCGGGGGAATTTCGCGCCGAGTGACACAGTGTCATCCGCGAATCTCGAATTTGTGACATGTCGCCTGTGCCAAAGCCTTGTCGGCCTTTGCATCAAACGCTCTGGCCCGCGTCTTTCAAGGAGATGGCCCAAGCCTTGCTCTGATGCCATGGCTTACCAAAACAACAAGATCGGGAGTGGCCCCATGAACATCGCTATTGAAACCCCTTTGCAATCGCCAACAGCGCAACTCGCCGCTTGGGTCGAACGCCTCGGCGGACGTCTGGCGCAACGAGATGTGGACGGCACGCTGGAGCTGTTTGCCGAAGAATGCCACTGGCGTGACTTGCTGCTGTTCAGCTGGAACCTCGTCACCCTGGAAGGCAAACCGGCGATTCGCGACATGCTCGAAACACGCCTTGAGCAGACCCGGCCCGAACGCTGGCAACTCGAAGGTGAAGCCACGCTCACCGATGGCGTGCTTGAAGGCTGGATGAGCCTGGAAACCGACTCGGCGCGCGGCAAAGGCTATGTGCGCCTGAAAGACGGTTTGTGCTGGACGCTGCTGACCACCATGCGCGAACTCAAAGGCTTCGAAGAACCCAGCGGCCGCCGCCGGCCGATGGGCGCGAGCCACGGCCATGCCCACGCTGACAAGCGCAACTGGCTGGAGCGCCGCCGCGATGAAGAAGCGGCGCTGGGCATCACCACGCAACCGTACTGCCTGATCGTCGGCGGCGGTCAGGGCGGGCTCGGCCTCGGCGCAAGGCTCAAACGCATGGGCGTACCGACGCTGATCATCGACAAAGCCGAACGCCCCGGCGATCAATGGCGCGGCCGCTACAAGTCGCTGTGCCTGCACGACCCGGTCTGGTACGACCACATGCCCTACCTGCCCTTCCCCGACCACTGGCCGGTGTTCACCCCGAAAGACCAGATCGGCGACTGGCTGGAGATGTACACCAAGGTCATGGAACTCAACTACTGGCCGCGCACTGAGTGCCTCGGCGCTACGTTTGACGAAGAGACTGGCCGCTGGACCGTGGAGGTCCTGCGCAACGGCGAGCCCGTCACCCTGCAACCGACGCAACTGATCCTCGCCACCGGCATGTCTGGCGTACCGAATGTGCCGGTGTATCCAGGCGCCGAAAACTTCCAGGGCCAGCAACATCACTCCAGCCGTCACCCCGGCGGCGATGCGTGGAAAGGCAAGCGCGCAGTGGTCATCGGCGCGAACAATTCAGCCCACGACATCTGCGCCGATCTGGTGGAAAACGGCACCGAGGTGACCATGGTGCAACGTTCGAGCACGCACATCGTGCGTTCGGACAGCCTGATGGAACTGGTTTTCGGCGGGCTTTATTCCGAAGAGGCGCTCGAGTCGGGTCTGACCACGGACAAGGCCGATCTGCTGTTCGCATCGATTCCGTACAAGGTCATGCCACAGTTTCATCGGCCGATCTTCGACGCGATCAAGGAGCGCGACAAGGACTTCTATGAACGCCTGAGCCGGGCGGGTTTCATGCTCGATTTCGGCGATGACGAATCGGGTTTGTTCATGAAATACGTACGCCGTGGCTCGGGTTACTACATCGACGTCGGCGCCTCGGAACTGATCGCCAACGGCACGATCAAGCTCAAGAGCGCGCCGGGCCTCGGTGTCGAACGCATCGAAGCGGATGCGGTGGTGCTCACCGATGGCAGCCGCTTGCCGGCCGATCTCATCGTTTATGCGACAGGTTATGGCTCGATGAACGGCTGGGCCGCGAAGCTGATTTCCCAGCAAGTCGCCGACAAGGTCGGGCGCTGCTGGGGCCTGGGTTCCGGCACCACCAACGACCCCGGCCCGTATGAAGGTGAACTGCGCAACATGTGGAAGCCGACCCAGCAGCAAAACCTCTGGTTCCACGGCGGCAACCTGCATCAGTCACGGCACTATTCGCTGTATCTGGCGTTGCAGTTGAAAGCCCGTTTCGAAGGCCTCGACACCGATGTTTATCGCCTTGCAGAGCGCCATCATCTGGGCTGATTCCTCAAGTGGTCGTTCGTCGGTGCGCAGACCAAGCGCACCGGCGAACTGGAAAGTGCGTGCTAGGGTGTCTAGCCCAAGCACGTTTCAATCCAGGAAAAATGAGGAGGATTCATGCCACTTCATCCCATTCTGTTCATGGGCGGCTCCGGCGCCATCGGCCATCAGACGGCCCGCGCATTGCGCGCGGCGCATCCCGACGTCCCCTTGCTGATCGGCGGACGCGACCTCGCCAAGGCTGAGCAAACCGCCGAGCAAATCGGCAATGCCCAGGGTGTGGTCATCGATGCTCGCGCAGATGATCTGGGGCTGGGTGATCGCCCGGTCAGCGCCATCGCCTTGTTCTACATGGACCATGCCCTCGCCGGGTTGCGCTTTGCGCAAAAGCGCAAGGTGCCGCACCTGAGCATCTCTTCCGGCGTGTTCGAAATCGCCCCGCAGATCGCCAGTTTCATCCACTCGCCCGACGCGGCGCCCATTGTCCTCGGCTACGAATGGATGGTCGGTGCCACCACCGTGGCAACCCTGCACATCGCCAAGGCATTCGCCCGCGTGCACGACATCCGCATTCATGCACTGGTCGACGAACAGGACGGTGGCGGCCCGACCGTGGCCGTCGATTTCGAGCACCTGAACAAAATGCTGCCCGCCGCGCTGACCCGCCGTGACGGCGAATTCATCTGGCGTGAAGGCGACGATGCCAAGGTCAGCTTCCGCGCCGTCGACGGCACCACCCTGCAGGGCACCGGCTTCTCCTCGATCGACGTCACCGGCCTGGCCGCCGCCACCGACGCCCCGAGCGTCGAATTCAACCTCGCCAGCGGCGTCAGCTCGACCCGGCGTCAGGGTCAGCCGATGTCGACGGAAATACTCATCGAACTCGAAGGCACGGATCACGATGGCCAGCCATTGCGCACACGCCACGCCGTGGTTCACCGCGAAGGCGCAGCGGCGTTGACCGGGCTCAGTGTGGCCATGTTGCTGGAGCGGCTGGTTGGGCTGGATGGGCAAGCGCCGGTAAGGCCGGGGCTGTATTTTCCGTATCAATTGCTGAAGGCACAGGTGTTTTTGCAGCGATTGAAAGAGGACGGTGGTGAGCTGATCGAACTAGTTGAATGAGACCGCGCACAGGTCGCTCGACACTTCAACCGCTCGTTTGAGAGAGTACCGGTCCTGCCCGCCACTGCTCGCAAGGATTGATTGCCATGGATTGCATCCCCACGCTTTACACCCGCCGCTTGATCCTCACGCCGCTGCAACTGAGCGATGCAGCGGCGGTGCAACAACTGTTTCCGCAATGGGAGGTCGTGCGCTATCTCGACAGCCGCGTTCCGTGGCCGTATCCGGACGACGGCGGGCTCGTTTACGTCCGCGATGTCGCGCTGCCCGCGATGGCTGCCGCAAAGGAATGGCACTGGATGATCCGCACCCGCGTTCAGCCCGAGAGCTGCATCGGCAGTATCAGCCTGTTTGATCAACCGGGTAACCATCGAGGCTTCTGGCTCGCCCCACAGTTTCAGGGCAACGGCTACATGCGCGAGGCCTGCAAGGTGATCAATGCCTACTGGTTCGACACCTTGATGCGCCCATTGATGCAGGTGCCCAAGGCCGCCGCCAACCATGCCTCGCGCAAGATTTCCGAAGATGAAGGCATGCGGATGGTTGAAACGCGGGACGGCCAGTTTGTGTCGGGGCCGATGCCGGTGGAGGTGTGGGAGATCACGCGCAGCGAATGGCTTGCCGAAGAAACAAACCGGTCAATTGATTGTTAGAGCCGATCAAGTGCTCAATCTTGCGTATATGCTGCTGTCTGCAAAATCAGGACAAGTACTCCCCAAACGTTCGAGACAGTAGAAATGATCTCCGATCCAGGAACACCAACGCTTGATCAACTGAAAGTATTTCTGACGGTTGTAGAAGTGGGCAGTTTTGCCGCTGCGGCCAGAAAACTGCATCGCGCGACATCGGTGGTGAGTTACTCCATTTCCAATCTGGAGATGCAGCTCGGGGTTTCACTGTTTGACCGCAAAACCACGCGCAAACCGCAACTGACGGAGGCAGGTCGAACCGTCCTGGCTGAAGCACGCACTATTACCAACGGCGTAAATGGGCTGCGCGCAAAAGTCTCCGGTTTGCTGCATGGGCTTGAAGCAGAAGTTCACCTCGCGCTCGATGTAATGCTCCCTGCCGAGCGAGTAGTCGATGCGTTAAGGACCTTCAGGGAAGAATTTCCTACCGTCACTCTGCACTTGCACATGGAAGCCTTGGGGGCAGTGACTCAACTGGTGATGGAGAAGAAAGCTGGAGTCGGCATCAGCGGTCCGCTGGACATTGGCCTGGACGGCATCGAGCGCATCGGCGTGGGCAGTGTTCAATTGATACCGGTCGCCGCGCCTGCACACCCGCTTGCAACCGAGTGTTCCAAATCCCCTGGCGCTGCCAGAGAGTTTGTTCAATTGGTGCTATCGGATCGTTCAACGCTTACGGGTGACAAGGACTTTGCCGTCGTGAGCACTCGCACTTGGCGACTGGCGGATCTGGGCGCCAAACACATGCTTCTCAAAGAGGGCATCGGATGGGGGAATATGCCGGTGCCCATGGTTCAGTCTGACCTGGACGAAGGACGCCTGGTCGAGCTTGATATGCCCGACTGTAAAGGCGGCACCTATGCCTTCGATGCGATTTATCGAACCGACTCGCCGCCCGGTCCGGCTGGGCAGTGGCTGATCAAGCGGTTCGGCGAACAGCTCTTGCCGACGTAAGCAATTCAGGGAAAAGAGCAAAAATCCGACAGCCTGAGCAAGGCTGCCGGAGAGATGCATGTCAAAAAGCAGGAAAGTTGAATTGTCGAAAGCGACTGACAACAACTGTTTATCCTCTTTTGATCCACGGAGGCGCCATGACCGCATTTCGAAAATCCGACTTCCCTTTGAGCGAGGTTCGCCAGCATCTGGAAACCGGCCCCATCGTCCTGGTGACCTCCGCCTGGCAAGGTGAAACCAACATAATGACCATGGGTTGGCACATGATGATGCAGTTCTCCCCCGCCCTGTTTGGCTGCTACATCTGGAGTGCAAACCACAGCTACGAGCTGATCCGCAACAGCCAGCAGTGCGTCATCAACGTGCCCACCGTCGAATTGGTGGACCAGGTTGTTGCCGTCGGCAACAGCAGCGGTGGCGCCATCGACAAGTTTGCCCAATTTGACCTCACAGCCGCCCCCGCAGAACGGGTAAAGGCGCCGTTGATCAAAGAGTGCTACGCCAATTTCGAGTGCAAGCTGTTCGACTCGAATCTTATCGGCGAGTACGGTCTGTTCGTGTGGGAAGTGGTCAAGGCGCATGTGGCTACGTCGGTAAAAAACCCCAAAACCCTGCATTACCGCGGGCAGGGGAAATTTATGGTGGCGGGCGAAACCCTGGATTTGCGCGATCAATTCCGCCCACAGAATCTGTAATACGACACCAATAAAAAAGCCGGAATGTTCATTCCGGCTTATGCGTCAGCGCTCGGGATATAACACCATGCCCGCGTGGTACAGCACGTTATCTCGAAACTCTCCGTCTGCGGTAAAGCCAGTATCGTCCACATACTCGATGTGGTCGCCTTCCAGCCAGTAGCGCCCTTGATAAGCGCTTTTTTGCCGACCGCGAGCCTCGTCATATCGCCCTCCTGGCAGCAACTCATGGCGAATATGACCGTCGGCTGTCACCCACATGCCAACGTACTTGCCCTGATCGCCGGCTGGATTTGCCGTGGCGTTTTCTTGCGCATCAGGGGTTACGCGAATTTCGACATCGGACATTTTAGAACTCCTGTTTTCAGATCATAGTTTCCTGCCGTTCAGCAGGATTTGAAGCAAGAGTAAAAAGTCGCGGCGCGGTGCCGTTATGCAATTCCTGCGCAGGTTTTGCCCAATGCTCCAGGCGCTCGCAAAAACGTCGAGGCGGGGGACTAAGCGAACTTCTGCAAAGGAGAGAAGGCCCGCGCATCTTTCAGCGCCCGTGCCCACCAGGCCAGCTGGATCAACAACTGCGCCATCGAAACCCGTGCTTGCGCAAAGTGCTCCAGTCCGAGGCCTTGTTCGAGACGCTCGGCAATCTCAGCGAACTTCACATAACCACCAACAGGCATGGCCTGCAGCTTCAACAACTCGCATCCAAGCTCGTCGACCTCATCCTCCCCGCCCGTCGTGGTGCCATAACCAACAAATGAACAAGGTCGTCCCTGGAGGTGTTCAGGCCAGCGCGCCATCAAGACTTTCAATCCATGCTGGTAACCAAGGTGACGTGCGGGCACCAAGACGATATAGGCATCTGCTGCCGCTAGCGCTCTCAAGCACACTCGACGACCGGGTTGTTCCGAAAAATCGTCTATAAATCTCAGGTCAAACGGCTCTACCACGCTCAACGCAAATTCGCTGCGGTCTTGCACCACGGCGGTGATCCATTGCACCAACGCCGTGTCTACGCCGTTGGACTGGTTGCTGTTATGGATCAGTACTAATTGCAGTGTGTGAGTCATTTCAGCCTCCGAGCAGCTATCAACATGGCAATGTTCTACGGTTAGAGAAAACAACGTGACAGCAAGAGCGCGATGGTTGGAAGTGGCCACTTCTTTGCTTGCAAAGTCGGCAACCGTTCCATATCGCGTTGGCAAAATATTAGGCGCGCGAAATGGTAGATAAACAGCCCGTGCCCAGGCACACGATTTATGACGTGAGTTCACATGCGACGACTGGATATCAATTGCTTCGCCGAGATGAGCGTGTTCGTTAAAGTGGTGGAACGCGGAGGTTATTCAGCGGCCGCAAGAGCTTGCGCGATAACCCCCTCTGCCGTGAGCAAGCTCATGACGCGCCTGGAAAGCCGTCTTGGCGCACGTTTGCTGAACAGGTCCACGCGCAAGCAACTGCTGACGCCAGAAGGAATGGCTTTTTACGAACGCAGCGTTGCCATACTGGCCGATCTTGACGAAGCGGAACGCGAAGCATCTGCCAGTTCTGCACCGCAGGGAGTGGTCAGAATCAGCTCTAATGTGGGTATCGGCCGCCAGCTTTTTCTTCCCATCATCAACTTGTTCATGAATCAACATCCTGGGGTCAGCGTCGAACTTTTCCTCACCGATGAGGTGGTCGATCTCATCGAAGCACGTGCGGATATCGCCATACGCACCGGAGCGCTCAAGAACTCCAACCTTGTGGCGAAACGACTCGGGCAATCCAGAGGGCTGATCGTAGGATCTCCTGACTACCTGGCGGCCAAGGGCACTCCGCTGGTGCCTCAAGACCTTGCCGATCACAACTGTCTGGGTTTCACCTTTTCGCCTCCCGCCATGGAGTGGGCCTTGCTCGACGAGAGCGGCGAGCAACGTATGTACCCGGTAAAAGGCAATCTGCGCGTCAGCGATGGCGATGCCTTGCGTGAATTGACGGTGCTGGGCGCAGGGCTAGCCAAGCTGGGGTCCTGCCAGGTTGCAGATGACCTGGCTGCCGGAAGATTGGTTTGCGTCCTGCAACCATTCGTGCCTGCAAGCGTCACGGAGATTCATGCGATTTACGTCGGCCAAGGCGGACATCTGCCCGCACGCGTAAGAGCCCTGATGGATTTCCTCGCCGCCCATTTGCATGTTCATTGAACCGCAACGCGGGCAAAGGGCCGTTCCTTCAATGCATAGGCCAGCACAAGAGCCGCGGGCAAAGCAGCGCCCAGTAGGCACAGCCCTTCCCAGCCGACATACCGAATACCGAAACTTGCAACTGCGGAGCCAACAGCGCCGCCAACAAAGTTGATACTGATAAACACCGCGGTAATCCGTGAGTTGGCTGCGGGGGCCAGTTTGTAGATGACCGATTGATGGGTGATCTGCAAGCCCATTACGCCAACGTTCAAGGCCATTGCGGCAGCGATAATTATCCAGAGCCCTGTCGCCGCAAAGCTCAGCACTGCCCAGGCCAGTATCATCAACGAGGCCAACCCGAATGCCAGCGCGTGCCGGTAGCCATGATCACAGAGCCGGCCAACCACACCGGGAATCAACGCGCCAGTCACTCCCGTGAGCCCGATCAGTCCGATGCTCGAAGTCGAAAAATTGAACGGCGGTTGCGACAACAGCATTGGTAATCCAGTCCACAACATGCTGAAGCTGGCCATTCCCAGCGCACCGTAAAGCGCCCGGCGAGCAAGCGCTGGGTACTCGAGGATGAGTTGCCACAACGAGCGCATCAACTGCTCATAACGCACGGGCTGGCCTCGGCGCTCGGGCTCGGTTGGCAAGGTGATTCTGAGCAGCATGAGCAGGATCAGCGCCGCGCACCCGGCGCTGGCGTACACCAAGCGCCAACCTGCCGCGTTGCCGATACCGCCGGAGACCAGCCACGACAGCGGTATCGCGAGCAAGGCCCCGGTCATCACCACGCCGATCACTTGACCGCGCCGATGCTCGGCTGCGATGGACGCTACATACGGCACAATCAACATGGCAGCGGATGCCGTGACTCCACTGATCAACACTGCGGCGCAGAACAGCAAGAAATTCGGGCTGGCCGCAGCCACAAACAGCGCTAATGCGTTGATGGTAAACATCCGGCTCAGAAGCGCTCTTCTTTCGAGGACGTCACCGAGCGGGACGACCAGCACAATGCCCAGCGTGTAGCCAAGTTGAGCGCAACTCACCAGCAGGCCGGACGTGGCAAGCGGAATACCAAATGCCCCCGTTACCAACGACAGGATTGGCTGCAGATAATAGAGATTAGCGATCATGGCCCCCGCTGCGAATGCGCAGAGCCACATGAAAGGTCGGGACGGGGACGACGAATTCATACAAATACTCCTCGGTAAATGCCGTTCAAAATTGGGCGAGTCAACTCACTCGCCCAGTTTTTCCCGCACCGCGTCGTCCCCGTTAACTCACTCCTCTCAGGTGTTTGCCTGATTCTGTAGCGTCCATGCCATCAGTGCGGGCTTCGCCTGTCAGGCCGTCGGGAAGTCCGCGCCACGGGCGGTAGATTCCCATGCGCTGAACTCGCGGCCCATGGCGGCAAGCTTCGCCTGCGCTGCCTCATAGGCTTCATTGCCCAACAGCAGGCGCGCCGGCGGCGCTGCGCAGGTAACCGCGGCGTAGATCGCCGCTGCCGCCCTGTCTGGGTCGCCAGCTTGATTGCCAACAGATTGCTGGTACGCGCGCATCGCAGCGCCGGCGGTTGCCTGATAATCCTCGGCCACCGTTTGCGCAGCGCCCGAAGACCCCGCCCATTGGGTTCTGAAGGCGCTGGGCTGAACGGTCATCACGCCGATACCCAGTGGCGCAACTTCGGCGCGCAGACTTTCCGACAGGCCCTCAACGGCGAACTTCGTCGCGCAGTAGTGGCCGACCGCTTCGAACCCGACCAGACCGCCTACCGATGTGAGGTTGACGATCATGCCGGTGCGCCGCTTGCGCATGCCAGGCAGTACCGCGCGAATCATATGGGCCGTGCCGAAGTAGTTGACCTCGAACATCCGCCGAACAGCCCCATCGTCGCTGTCTTCTACCGATGAGAAATAGCCGACGCCGGCGTTATTGATCAGCACGTCCACTCGCCCGAAGCGATGCTCGGCCGCCTGTACGACCTGCATCGCCTGCGCCGGATCGGTCACGTCCAGAGGCAGAATCAAAGCGTCGCCGAGGGCGGCCAGATCCTCGATCTGCTGTGTGTTGCGCGCCGTGACCACCACACGCTCACCCTCATTCAGCAGCGCCGTGGCGATGTGGCGACCGAACCCGGTGGAACAGCCTGTAACCAACCAAACCTTAGTCTCGTTCATTGCAGTACTCCTCTTGATAGCGGCGGTTCAGGATTCGGCTGAACCGCGTTCGAGACCAACGTACCGAATCCGCCCCGCCGCTGTTATCCGATTAGTCCGCGACATTTGCCTGATCCTGCTCACCAACACACGTCGCTGACCACAGAGGGAGGTCCACTTCGATTTCTGCTGCATTTCTATTTTTTCGAACCTGATCATCGAAACTTGTCGGCTATTGCGCAAAGCCGCGCGGTGACATCATCTGCTCCACAACGGCGCTTCATGGTGAAGCGCTGAAATCAGCGGAATCCACGTCATGTCCCACGCAGCCACAATTTCCAGCGTCTCTGCCTCAACGTCTTCCAACCTTAACAGCACCGTTTCCTTGATCGGGCGGATTCTTCTGAGCGCGATCTTCATTCTTTCGGGCCTGTCGAAAATCGCGGCACCGGCCATGATGATTGGCTACATCGGCTCTGTCGGGTTGCCTTTTCCCGAACTGGCGTTGGGCGTGGCGATTGCTGTCGAGGTTCTCGGCGGCGTAGCGTTGATCGCCGGTTATCGCACACGTACCACCGCAGCGCTGTTGGCGATTTTCAGCGTACTGACCGCACTGATTTTCCATAACGCCCTGGCGGACCAGAATCAGTTCATTCACTTCTTCAAGAATATCGCCATGGCCGGTGGGCTCTTGCAGATCGTTTCTTTCGGCGCAGGGCGTTTCAGCCTCGACGCACGTCGCCACTAATCGAATCGCCGGCACGTCCATTCCTTCCGACGAGCCTTGACCATCACAACGGAGAGAATCATGAAAGCGATCCAAGTCGCGCAGTACGGCCAGGCAGAAGCGCTGGAGCTCAAAGAACTTGCGGATCTGAAACCCAATGACGATCAGGTGTTAATCAATGTTGCCGGTAGTGGGATCAATCCAATCGATTGGAAAATCCTCTCCGGTGCCATGCAGCAATTCATTCCTCTGCCACTGCCCTACACGCCTGGCGTGGAAGTCTCAGGCACAGTCGCCGCGGTGGGCAGGAATGTCAGAGATTTTGTCGTTGGCGACAAGGTGTTCGGGTTTATCGGGATTACCGGCGGATATGCGACCCAAGCCCTCTCAACGCCAGATCGTCTGGCCCACACGCCGACAACCCTGTCGTTGCAAGAGGCCGGCGGCGTGCCGGCGGCAGCACTGACTGCTTGGCAAGCCTTGCATGAACACGCCGGGATTCAGGCTGGTCAAAAAGTCCTCATTCACGGCGGCTCAGGTGGCGTGGGCAGCTTCGCAATCCAGCTCGCCCGCCTTGCCGGTGCTTATGTGATCGCGACCAGCTCTGCGAAGAACCACGACTATCTGCGTTCACTTGGCGCCGATGAGGTGATTGACTACACCACGGCTAAATTCGAAGACAGCGTTGCTGACCTCGATGCGGTCATTGATCTGGTCGGCGGCGAAACTCAGAACCGTTCATGGAGTGTGATCAAGCGCGGGGGCGTTCTGGTTTCCCCCGTAAGCGCACCCTCTGCACAGAAGGCAAGCGAGCACGGTGTGAGTGGCAAAAATTTCGCCACCCGCTCCGATGGCAGCCAATTGGTCGAGATTGCCGCGCTGTTCACATCCGGCAAGCTCAGCCTTGAGGCTCAAGTGGTACCGCTGACAGAAGTTGTCGACGCGGTTAAACAAAGCTGGGCCGGACACACCCGGGGAAAAATCGTGCTCGATGTCAGCGCTCAGGCCGAATCCTGAACCAGATCGCATACATCGCCGGCAGAAACACCAGCGTGATGATGGTGCCAACAAACGTGCCGCCGATCAGCGTGTACGCGAGCGTGCCCCAGAACACCGAGTGGGTCAGCGGAATGAACGCGAGAATTGCCGCCAACGCGGTCAACAATACCGGCCGCGCCCTTTGCACTGTCGCTTCAACCACGGCATGGAACGGCGCCAGCCCTTCCTGCTCGTTGTGATGGATCTGCCCGATCAGAATCAGCGTGTTGCGCATCAGAATCCCCGACAGCGCAATCAACCCGACCAGCGCATTGATACCGAACGGCTGGTTGAAGATCAGCAGCGTCGGCACCACACCGATCAAGCCTAACGGCGAGGTAAGGAAGACCATGATCATCGCTGAGATCGAGCGTACCTGGACGATGATGATGAGCAGCGTCATGGCGATCATGATCGGCAGCAACGGCAGAATCGCTTTGCCGGCCTTGCCGGATTCTTCGATGGCGCCCGCCTGTTCAATCCGGTAGCCGGAAGGCAGGTTTTCGATGATCGGCTGCAACTGCTGGATGATCGCGCCGGAAACGTCCGGTGGCTGCAAACCTTCGGCGATGTCGCCACGCACGGTGATGGTCGGCGTGCGATCGCGGCGGCGCAGGATCGGGTCTTCCATGCGCACTTCCACCTCGCCGATCTGCGACAGCGGGATGCGTTGCCCCGCTGCGCCGACCAGGGTGAAGCCTTCGATCTGCGCCGGGTCCAGGCGGATATTGCCCGCCGCACGGCCAACGACCTGCACGGAACGGATGTCTTCGCGCACCGCCGTGATCGGCACGCCGCTGAGCAGAAACTGCAACTGCTGGGCGACTGCGCTGGACGTCAGCCCCACCGCCTGCAAGCGATCCTGATCCAGGTTGAAATGCAGCGTCGGCGTCAGCGGCCCCCAGTCAGTGTTGACGGTTCTCATCATCGGGCTGTTCTGCATCACCGCCCTGACCTGCTCGGCGATGTCGCGCAATTTCGCCGGATCAGGCCCCATCACCCGGTAGGCCACCGGAAATGGCGAATACGGGCCGAATACGATCTGCGTCGCCCGAACCCGCGCCTCTGGAGCAAGCCCTTTGGCGACCGCTTCGCGCAAACGCAACTTGAGGGTTTCGCGAGCGTCCTGGTTGTCGGTCAGCACGACGATTTTGGCGAACGATGGGTCCGGCAATTCCGGCGCCATTGCCAGGAAAAACCGTGGCGCACCCTGGCCGATATAGGCGGTGACGATTTTTGCTTCATCCTGCTTGTGCAGCCAGGCTTCGACTTTGGCCGCCGCAGCGCTGGTCTGCTCGATGGACGTGCCGTAGGGCATCTGCACTTCGATCATCACTTCAGGGCGGTCAGAGGTCGGAAAGAACTGCTTCTTAACCAGCCCCATGCCCGGAATCGCAACGGCAAACAGCACGACCACCGCACCGGCCACCAGCCATTTGCGCGTGATCACCCACGCCAGAACGCGCCGGAAACGGTTGTAGCGCGGCGTGTCGTAGATTGCCGCGTGCCCGCCTTCGACTTTCTTGATGTCCGGCAACAGCTTCACGCCCAGGTACGGCGTAAAAGCCACGGCGACGACCCACGAAGCAATGAGCGCGATGCCAACAATCCAGAACATGTTGCTGGTGTATTCGCCTGCCGTTGATTGCGCGAATCCGTTGGGCAGAAAGCCAATCGCCGTGACCAGTGTGCCGGACAGCATCGGCGCTGCCGTATGACTCCAGGCATAGGCCGAGGCCTTGATGCGGTCGTAGCCCTCCTCCATCTTCACCACCATCATTTCGATGGCGATGATCGCGTCATCGACCAGCAAGCCAAGCGCCAGAATCAGCGAACCCAAGGTGATCCGGTCAAAGTTCTTGCCGGTCGCCGCCATCACCACAAACACGATCGCCAGGGTCAACGGCACCGCCGCTGCGACCACCACGCCGACGCGCCAGCCCATGCTGAGAAAGCACACCAGCATGACCACCAGCAGCGCGACAAAGAACTTGACCATGAACTCGCCAACGGCCGAGTCGATATTCACTGCCTGATCGGTAACTTTCGAGAGCGTCATGCCCAAGGGCATTTCTTCGTTGATCCTGACTGTCTCGGCATCCAGCGCCTTGCCCAGATCGAGACCGTTCCAGCCCTCGCGCATGATCACGCCGAGCAATAACGCTTCTTCGCCGTCGTTGCGCACCAGAAAGGTCGCCGGGTCTTCGTAGCCGCGCTCGACCGTGGCCACGTCAGACAGCTTGAGTGTTCGGCCCTGAGCGACAACAGGCGTGTCACGGATTTTCTGCAACGTGTCGAACGCGCCATCGACGCGCAGAAAAACCTCTGGCCCTTTGGTTTCGACCGATCCGGCGGGGGTCAGCACGTTTTGATTGTTCAGCGCGGCGAAGATGTCCTGCGGCGACAAGCCCAGCGTCGCCAGCCGATCATGGGAAAACGAAACGAATATCCGCTCGGCCTGCTCGCCGATGATGTTGACCTTCTTCACGCCAGGCACATGCAACAGACGCTGGCGTAACGTCTCCGCATCGCGTACCAGCAAGCGCTGCGGCTCGCCCTTGGCTTTCAAGGCGAACAGCGCGAAGGTCACGTCGGAGAACTCGTCGTTGACCATCGGCCCGATGACACCCGCCGGCAGTTTGACCGCTTCATCGTCGAGCTTCTTGCGTGCCTGGTAGAACTCTTCCTGCACTTGCGACGGCGGTGTGCTGTCGAGCAACGAGACCATGGTGAATGCCAGTCCCGGGCGCGTGTAGGTTTCCGAGCGGTCGTACCACTTCAGCTCCTGCAAGCGTTTTTCGAGGGGCTCGGCGACCTGATCCTGCATCTCTTGCGCGCTCGCCCCTGGCCACGCGGTAATCACCGTCAGCTGCTTGACCGTGAACGGCGGATCTTCCGCCCGGCCTAATTTGAAGAACGACAGGACGCCGGCCACGGCGATCAGAAAAATCAGAAACACCGTGATCGCACGTTGGCGCACGGCGATAGCGGAAAGGTTGAACCGGTCCTCGCTCATGGACGACTCCCGGCAATCTGGCCGTCGTCGCGGGCAAGCAGGCGCACTTCTTCGCCATCACGCAGCAGATGCGCGCCCAGCGCGACAATCGGTTCACCGACGTTGAGCTGGCCAGCGACACGGGCCGAGTCATCGCTCAAGCCCAGCACCTCGACCGGGCGCCAGCTCACTGTCGCCGGTGTGCCGGCGATGACCCACACGCCGGGGCCTTTGCCCGGGTCGTAGATCGCGGCGACGGGCACCTTCAGCGCCTGATCTGGCGAAGAACCCTGGGCAATTTCGACGGTGACCGTCGAGCCGATTGGCGCATTGGCCAACCTGCCTTCGAGCACATAGCGCGCCTCGAAAGTACGAGTTGTGCTGTCAGCCGAATCGGAAAGCAGACGCAATTTTGCGCTCACGGCAGCCGACGTATCGCCATACAGTTTTGCCTGAGCGGTTGAGCCCGGCGCGGGGCGCAAGGTCTCGGGCAGATGGACGATGGCCTCCCGCTGACCGGCCCGCGCCAGCCGCACCACCGGTTGTCCCGGGCTGACGACTTGCCCGGGCTCGGCGAGGGTTTCCACCACCACGCCATCAGCGTCCGCCACCAGAACCGCGTAACCCGAGGCGTTGCGCGCTACGTCCGCTTGCGCCACAGCGGCATTGAGTTGCGCCCTGGCGGTGTCAGCGGCGGCTTTGAACTGATCGTAGGCAGATGCCGAAATAGCGCCGGCGGCGACGAGTTTGCGATTGCGTGTTTCGTCACCGGCAGTCTGTATGGCTCGGGCGCGAGCGGCGCTCACCGCTTCTTGCTGGGCTCGCGCCTGCAGGCCGAGGTCGATCGGGTCGAGGCGCATCAGTGGCTGGCCGCGCTTGACCGTCTGCCCGGTATCAACCAGACGCTCGAGCACCTTGCCCGAAACGCGAAAGCCCAGATCGCCCTGGGTGCGCGCAGCGACGACGCCGGTGAATGATCGAGATCCATTTTCTGCCGGTTGCACCGCCGCCGATCTGACAATCGGCGCCAAGGTACGTGGATCTTTTGCGCTGGAGGAATCCCCGCACGCCGTCAGGGCCAAGGGCAACAAAAATACCGCGAGGGGGAAAGGTCGGAGCCGGCGCATGGAATTCCTTCACTGAAAATAGGATGATCATCATATTCTCAGTCTTGTGACCAATATCGTCAACAGTCACAGAGTCACCGGCCCGATGTTCAGCGCTGAATCAGAAGCGATAGCTGACAGAAGTACCGAGCCCGCTGGCGCTGTTCTTGTATTTCGCGCTGTACGAACCCTTGCCCGCCGAGGTGTCGTTGATCTCGACGCTCTCTTCCCAGAGATACGAATAGGCGACGTCGATGGTGACATTCTCCGCTGGAGTCCAACCGGCACCAAGGCTGAACACTTTGCGATCACCCGTGGGAATACGCGGCCCGCGATTGGTGTTGTTCGCCGGAGACTGATCAACCGAGAACCCGGTACGCAGCACCCATTGGTTGTTCAACCGGTACGCCGCGCCGATGGCGTGAGCCCAGGTGTCGTGCCAGTTCTGTTCCTCGCTGATCGTGCCCAACTGGCCGGCTAGCAATGGCGGCAATCGACTGTTTTCGATGGTCAGCTCTTTGAAGCGACTCCAGCGCGTCCAGGTGCTGCCGGCATACAGCGTCCAGTCGTTGTTCAGTTGATGGGTGACCGAGAAGTCCACCGACTCCGGGGTGTCGACGTCCAGCGAGGCGTCATAGCTGCGACCGCTGACCCCAAGCACGTTGAAGATGCCATCGCAGAGTTTGCTTTTCGCGTCGAGGTGGTAACTGACTTTTGAGTGATAGGTCAGACCCAGGCGGGTCTGCTCGGTGGCCTGGACCATGACCCCGGCGTTAAAGCCCAGCGCGGTGTCGTCGCCGGTGCTTTTGACTTTGCCGTCGTTGCGCCCGGGGCTCAGCGGATTGGCGACCATCCCCGACAGCTCGCCGCTGATGCGGTTGATGGTCGGGCCGAAGCCGATCGACACCTTATCGTTGAAGGCATAGCTGATGGTCGGCTGGAACGTCAGCGTGGTGACTTCGCTTTTGTTGGCGTAGTAGCGGCCGGCGAAACCACTGCCGTAGTCGGTGATCAGGCCGAACGGTACGTAGAACCCCACGCCGAACGCCCAATGCTCGTCGATCGGCTTGACGTAATAGCCCATCGGTACCGTGGTGGTCGGCACCATGTCGCCGTCTTCCTTGCCGCCGAACGTGCTGCGGGTCTGGCTGATATCAGACTTCGCAAACAACGTCGCCTGCCCGACGCTGGCCTGCTCGCGCTTGAGCCGCGCCATGCCCGCCGGGTTGCCGAAAACGGTACTGGCGTCTTCCGCCGAGGAAGAGCGACCGGCAAAACCCGATCCCATGCCGCTGACGCTTTGCTCATTGAGCGCGAAACCGCCGGCCAGAACATTTGAGGACGCAAAAACGACAGCCAGCCCCACCGGGTGCTTGAGCATTGTTTTTTTCATTGTGTGGACTCTATGGGTGACTCGGAATTGGAATACCTGAACTGCGGCGGCCATGTTATCCGAGTGACCATATCAGTCAATAGTCACAACTTGGGCAATTCATCGTCTGCCCTGTACAGGCGAGGCGATATAAGAGTGAGACTGATCCGAGTATTCGGATCAGCAGAGGGTCAAGGCATCAAGCTGCGCAAGATGAGGTTCGAAGTCAGCGTGGGCGCCACTTCGATGAAATCGAGGTTGTGTTGCAGCATCAGTGGATTGACGAAGGGCCGCAGCGCCAAGTGGATCGATTCGACCGTCTCGTCCAGCGGCGTCCTGCGCTCGAACTCACCGGCCTCGCGCCCTTCACGGACAATGTCGGTGATAAAGCGCTTGATCTGCGCATCGTAACGCTGCGCACTTGGCCAGTTCTCACCCGCTGCAAACGCGGCAATGTCGTAGAGTTTGCGATCGTTGAAGAACAGGTTCACGCCCGTAGCGATCACGGTTTTCACCAAACGGCGGAAACGCTCGGTGGGCGTCAGGTCTTCTTCGTTGATCGCTTGCTCGACCGCCGCAACGATCTGCCCTAGACAGTTCGCGCAGATGGCTTCGCCGATCGCCTGTTTGGAATCGAAGAATTTGTAGATGTACGCCTTGGAGAAACCGATGGCCTTGGCCAGATCGGACACCGTGGTCTTGGCGTAGCCGTACTGGCTGAAATGCTCGTTGGCAGCCGCGACAATCTGATCACGAATGTCGTGATCGACGGGACCCCGCGGGCCGGGGAAGGATGGGGAAACTGAGGACTGATTCATGTCGGCAGCTTACTCACCCGCCCGCCGACTGACAACGTGTGACACATTTCAATACCACTATCCACCCACTGTGGGAGCGAGCCAGCTCGCGAATACGCCCGCCCAAACAACGCAAATCTCCCGCCCATCACCTGCCAGGAAACGCGACGCTACCCAGCCTTACTGATCGCAGAAAATCTGATGCGAGAACAGCCATGCAGCAACATCCCGACAATGATCAGCGCCCCCGCGCGCAACCACGTTTCCCACCCCTGCTGACTGAGCAGCACCAGACACGAAACGATCGCAAGCACCGGAACGAAGGTCGGCACGCGAAAGTGGCCCTCCTCCACCCTGTCACGACGAAGAACCAGCACCGCCACATTGGTACTCAGAAAAACGAACAGCAACAGCAACACCACCGTCTCTGCCAGCGTTGCCAGCGTGCCTGTGAGTGTCAGTGCAATAGCGACCACAGTCGTTGCGACAATGGCAGCCCACGGAGTTTTTCGCTGAGGCAGCACCGCACCCAAAACACCCGGCAACAGCCCCAGATTCGCCATGCCATAGGTCAATCGGCTGGCCATGATCATGGTTAACAACGCACCGTTGGCCACAGCGATCAGCGCAATGAAAGAGAAAAGCGCCGGCGGGATTGCGAGGGTCGATGCGCGGACAACTTCGAGCAAAGGCGCCGACGTGGCCACCAACTTCTCGGTAGGCAACACCGAAGAAGCCGCCACACCCACCGCCATGTAAACCACGCCAGCGGTGAGCAAAGCGGCGAACAAAGCACGCGGATAAACCTTGCGCACGTCCTTGATTTCCTCGGCCAGATTGGCCGAAGTTTCGAAACCGACGAAGGAATAGAAGGCCAACAACGCCGCCCCCAGCACCGCCAGCATGGGACTGACGCCCGGCTTGAACGTGAGCGTCCGTCCCAGATCCGCCTCGCCTGTGCGGAAATACCAGACCGCAGCCACGATCACCAGAATCAGCCCCGACAGTTCAATCACGGTCATCACCAGGTTTGCCCCGAGCGACTCCTTGATCCCCCGCGCGTTGAGCAGGCCGATAGCCAGGAGAAACACCAGGGCGGCAATCTGCGGCGATACGTCAACGAAGGCGTTGAGATAATCACCGGCAAACGCCAGCGACAAACCCGCAGCGCTGGTGACCGCAGCCGCCAGCATGCAGAAACCGACCAGGAAGGAAATGAGCGGCGACTTGAAGGCCTTTTCCGCGAACACCGAAGCCGCGCCGGCGTGGGGATATTTGGTCACCAGTTCTGCGTAGGAACCTGCCGTCAACATGGCGAAGAACAATGCGATCAACAGCGGCACCCAAATCGCGCCGCCCACCTCCCCGGCAATGGTTCCGGCGAGGGCGTAAACACCCGCGCCGAGTACATCGCCGAGAATAAACAGAAACAGCATCGGAAAAGTGATTGCCCGGCGCAGAGCAGGTTTATGAGTGGGAGCCGTCACGGTCATTCCTTGATTCAGGTGGGTAGGAGCTGGAGGGTTGTCACCTCAAACAATGGAAATGGCGCCGAAAGCAAAGTTCAAAATCTGTGACGGCCCGATTGGCACGACGCTATAAACATTGCCCACTCGACACTTGTGGGAGCGAACGTGCTCGCGAAGACCCCAGCCCGATCAACACAAAACATCAGCCAAAACCAACTCCCTAAACACCCCGTTTAAAACCGATATCCAGACTATTCCAGCAAGCTACAACGCCTTGCGCCATTGCCTACGACTACGCCAGAATCCGCCGGCTTGTGCGCCTCGGGGCGGGGTTCTATCGTTGGCCGGTCACTGAAAACAGTGATCGGGTTTGGTAGCCCGGGTATACGAGGTGCGCAATGACACCGTTTGGCGAAGTCTTCGCCTTGCTTCTATGGTGGCTATGCGCAGGGCGCTTTCGAGCGCGCCGGTTTTGCCTCGTGTCCCGGTCTACCAACCTGTGCATGGCCGCCACCCTTCGTTTGGTAGCGAACGGGTGATGGCTCCTTTTAAAGCGGCACGAGGAGAAAGATCATGTTCAAAGTCACGCCAAACCCGCCACAGTCAGACGCAACCTCCCCCTACGAATCCCTCGACTCAAAAAAACTCCACAAAGCCGCCGACCGCGCCCTCGACCACTACCTCAAACCCAGCGACACCCTCAAAACCACGCCCTACCAAACCAGCAGCATGTTCCTCGCCAACCCGAAAATCGCCACCGAAGAACTGCTGGTCAACGCCAGCGAATCACTGGGCTCGGCCTCGGTGATGTTGAGTGATGTGATCGGGATGGTTGAAGGATCTGCGCGCAAGACACTGCAAGGTATCGCGCAGGTAGTGATGCTCGGCGAGCTCGCGGTTAATCAGGCGTTGGATAACGTCGTGCCGGTGGAGTAAACGAAAACGTCCTGTCGCTGGTGAGATACGAAGTTTCGAAGAACAGCGGTGAGCGTTGGCGTGGGCTAATGTTTCGCCCCCTATCGCGCTCGTCTCAAAAGCCCAGCCTTGCGCTGGGCTCTTGCCGTTTAGTGGCAGTGGTAGTCGTTGGTTTTATGGTTGCGATGGCAACCCTTTGAATCAGTGCCACCGCTGTGCGCAAAGGCAGCAACGGATGTAATCGATAATATTGCGGCAATCAGAATGGCGGACAGTTTCATCAGGGCTTGCTCCATGCTCGTGTTGTTATTCTTTGTGAGATGTCTCACGCGGAGCAGCGTATGGCCAGGTGCCTTCATTGAGCAAGCGACTTCTCCGAGGATTCGATCAAAGGTCGATTGCTTGCGATGGCTGGGTCACTGGGCGCGAACATCAGCCACACGGCGTCGTTTGTCGGGCTGGTTATGGTGGCAGGTGGCGGCACTGAGTGCCGCAACGAAAAGCACCAACACTCCCGCCTTATGCGCTCAGGCCGATCCAGCCATGGAAGCCGACATACAGGCCAACGCCAATGATCAGCACGCTGGACAGATAAGGAGCGCGGCGCGCCACGGTTACCAGCCACGGCCAGCGATTGGAGGCCTGTCTGGCACCAATGGCCGCAGCGGCACCGACAGTGACCAGAGTCAGCGCCAGGCCGATACTGAAACACAGGACGAGCATGCCGCCGAGCGCGACCTCTTTGACTTGCAGGCACAGCAACAGGACAGTGATGGCAGCCGGACAGGGAATCAGGCCGCCAGTCAGCCCGAACATGACGATCTGACCCGTGGTCACTTCGCGGTTGGTGAAGCGTTTACGGATGTCGTTGGCATGAGCACGTTCGTGCGCATCCTGATAGCCATCAATCGAGAGCTCCAGGCCTTCCAGTTCGGAATGCGCATGCCCGTGATCATGCTCCTGGAACGTCAGGTCGTAATCATGCGAATGCCCGGCGTGTCCAAGGCTCAAGCGGGCGCTGAACTCGTGCGGTTCCGGAATATCCACCGTCGACTGCAGAAAGCCTTCACGCTCGACGAAAGCGAACGATTGGCTGCTGCCGTCCGGACGCGTCGTGGTCAGGCGAACATCCGAGGCTGCCCAGGCGTGTCCGCTCAAGGTCTTCAGGCGCCAGTGCGGTGGCAGGCCTTCCTCGAAGATCGACAGTTCAACACGGCCATGGCCGGTATCTATTCGGTGCGTTTCATCATGATGACCATGGTCGTGTTCGCCGTGATGGTGATCATCGCTTTGCTCGAACTTGAACATCTGCTCACCGCGCCAGGTACGCCACAGCATCCACAGGGCAATCATGATGATCAGCGCAGCAGACGCAAGCTGGAAGTACGGCTCAGTGGTTTCAGCATCCAGGCCTTTGCCCAGGTACATGCCGCCGATGGCGACCAGCCACACCACGGCGGTGTGCGAAAGCGTTGCGGCCAACCCCAACAAAACAGCCTGTTTGACCGAGCCACGGATGGCCACGATGAAGGCCGCCATCATGGTTTTCGAATGACCTGGTTCAAGCCCATGCAAGGCACCGAGCAGAATCGCGCTCGGGAAATACAGCCAGGCGTGAGCCCCGCCTTGCTGCAACAGTTCAGCGAAATCGGGCATGTCAGACCTAAAGGTACTTGGTGATTTGTTTGAAGGCTTCCAGCGGTGCCCGCTCGCCATTACCTAGCGCCGAAAGGGTATCTTCGAGGCAGTGGTCGATGTGATCCTGGATGAGCGTGCGTTTGGCCTGGCAGATCGCTTTCTCAACCGCATGAAGCTGCTGGGCGATATCCACGCACTGACGCCCTTCTTCGATCATGGTGATGATGCCGCGCAAATGCCCGTCCGCCCGTTTGAGGCGTTTGATGATCGCCTCATGACTTTGGTGGGTGTGGGGATGGCTGTGGTCGTGTTCGTCTTCACTCATGAGTTGAGTCTCAGGGCTCGATGAATTACGCTGGCATCGTATCCCCCCAGGGGGGATTAGGCAAATCGCTTGAACGCCCGGTCAACGAGTTGAAACCTTTAACACCATGTACAGCAAAACACTGACAACGACGGTAGTAATCGCGCTTGCTCTCGCCATGTTCATGGCCTGGGCCGGGCATACCTATTCGTTGTCAGTCACCTCGGGGCAGCCAGCCTGGGAGATCGCTCAGGAGGTCCATCATTCTCACGGCGAAGAGTCGTCATCCAGCCACTCAAGCTTTTCAGAACACTATCACTCGCCATTGACCCCTGATCATCAGCACGAAACGCCGCAACTCACAGCCGCGTTGATGTTGGCGACATCGCCGATGCCATCGATCCGGGTCGATGCACTTCGACACTCGGTTCCTCTGCCGCCGATATTTTTGATTGAGCGCCCACCTCGCCCTTCGTTCGCATCCTGACCACGGCCGCAATGCGGCCCACGATCATTGCAACGTAGGACTGCCCCATGCATTCGCACTCGATGAGCGGCACAGGCGTATTTACTGCGCCTTCGCACCGCCCGCTACTGCTGTTGTTTTTACTTGTCGCTGCACTTTTACTCGGAACACCCGAGGCGATGGCTCACGCTGTTGCGGAAGGCGACAAAGGTTTCATCCAGGAAAGCTCAGGTGTCATGTTGCTGCCCTTCATCTACATGGGCGCCAAGCACATGATGACCGGCTACGACCACCTGCTGTTTCTGTTCGGGGTGATCTTCTTCCTCTACCGCCTGAAGGATGTTGGCCTTTACGTCACGCTGTTCGCCGTAGGCCACTCGGTCACGCTGCTGCTTGGCGTGCTGGCCGAGATCAGCATCAGCTCCTACATCATCGACGCCATTATCGGCTTTTCGGTGGTGTACAAAGCCCTCGATAACCTCGGCGCATTCCAGCGCTGGTTCGGTTACCAACCCAATACCAAAGTGGCCACGCTGATCTTCGGCCTGCTCCACGGTTTTGGTTTGGCGACCAAGATTCAGGAATACGAGATCTCACCAGACGGCCTGATTCCGAACCTGATCGCCTTCAACGTTGGTGTCGAGATCGGCCAATTGCTGGCCCTCAGCGCGATTCTCATTTTGATGGGGTATTGGCGGCGCACCGGCAGTTTCTGGCGCCACGCGTATACCGCCAACGTCGCCATGATGAGTGCCGGTTTCCTCTTGATGGGTTACCAGATCACCGGCCTGTTTGTCTCCGCCTAAGGAATTCCGACGATGTTCAATACTCCGCTTCCAACTGTTAATGAACTGCCCAGCACCCGCAGACTGCTGCGCTCGACCGTCATCGCGATACTGGTCGCCGCCGGCCTTTTGGTGACCGTTGTCATGCCGTCTGAATACGCCATTGATCCTACAGGTGTGGGCCGAACACTGGGGCTTACCCAGATGGGCGAGCTGAAACTCATCCTTGCTCAAGAAGCGTTGGCGGAAGCCGCTGCGCCTCAAGCAACCGCTCCAGCTCCAGCTCCGACTTCAACTTCTACTCCAGCTCCGGTGCAGCAATTTGCACAAGTCCAACCCATTGACAAGCCTGTTACCAAGCCAGTAACCGCACCCGCCCCGGCGCTGAAAACCAATCAGATGAGCGTAACGCTCAAACCTGGCGAAGGTACGGAAATCAAACTGGAAATGCTGAAGGGCAAGACTGTCAGTTATGAATGGACAGCCACTGGCGGGCTCGTGAACTACGACACGCACGGCGAGCCCTACAACGGTGAAAAGGGTTACTTCCACAGCTATAACAAGGGCAAGCAGGTCAAAAGCAATAAAGGCGAATTCACCGCGTTATTTGACGGCACCCATGGCTGGTTCTGGCGTAACCGCAGCAACAAGGACGTGACCATCTCGCTGAATACGACCGGCGATTACCTGAGCGTCAAACAGTAGTCCGGAACACATTGAAAACGAGGCCGCAAATGCGGCCTCGTTTTTTTCTGCGCGACGAAAAGCGCTGGATTCAAATTCCACAAATGTCCGTGCGCAGCCGCCAGGCGTCTTTCGCCGGTGGCATGCCGAACAGACGGGCGTAGTCTCGGCTGAACTGCGAGGGACTTTCATAACCGACTGCATATCCCGCCTCTGCGGCGTCAACCGCTTCGGTGACCATCAGCCGCCGTGCTTCCTGTAGCCGCAACTGGTTACGAAATTCCAGCGGGCTCATTGAGGTGATCGCCTTGAAATGCGTATGAAACGAAGAACGGCTCATGCCGGCGATTTCGACGAGTTCATCTATTCGACACGCTTCGTTGTAGTGGCTGCGCAGCCAGGCAATGGCCTTGGCAATCTGGTTCAAGCGGCTGTCTGCTTGTGCCATCTGCCTGATGATGCTGTTGCCGTTTTCGGTTAGAAGGCGATAAAGCATTTCGCGAATCACCAGCGGAGCGAGCGCTTCGATATCCCGTGGCCTGTCGAGCAGCCCGGCCAGCCGAACCGCTGCATCCAGCAGTTCTGGAGTCGTATCGTTGAGCGTAATGCCTGCCGGCGGTGCACTGACGCTCTCTTCTCTTAGCGGATGGCGCAGCGCAAGGTCGCTCAACATAGTGGTATCGAGATCCAGCGCCAGGCACAGATAAGGATCAGCCTCACTCGCCTCGATGACCGAGCCCATCACCGGAAGGTCTACCGATGCAATCAGGTACTTGGCCGGATCGTAAACATAGACGGTAGTACCCAGCATCGCTTGTTTACGTCCCTGGGCGACAAGGCAGAGCGTTGGCTCATACACCACCGGCATAGGCATCGTGGGCGTAGCCGAGCGAATGAGGCTGACACCCGGAATCGCGGTGCTGTGAATGCCGTCATCCCGGACGTGACGACCAACGATATCGACAAGCTTTGAAAGGGAATTCAAACGCAACTCCATAACGAGGGCATGCGGCGGTTGAACAACTGGTATCGGATGATCAAGCAAGAAATCAGGACGATCCTGCAACAGCCCTCCTCCGCTCGTAAGTCACACTTCAGATGAGGCCCAGAGATACTGCCGTCCACACCCGCGCCGATTCTTTGCCAATGCCTCATATAGAACAACGGCGTGTGGGAACGCAACTAGCGGCTTACAGATAACAACAACGGCCCATCCAACTCGACGGGGCTCATCGGATAGATTAAGGAGCACAGGAAATGACGTTTGTTCAACGCCTCTCTACAGCGCTAGCACTGGTCCTCACTACACTCATCGCAGGGCCGGCGCCCGCCGTGGCCAGCGAACCGACTACGGAACGCAACCGCCAATTCATTGCGCAAGCGTTCAACCAGTGGGCTCAAGGCGGCCGGACGTTCTTCACAGATGTGCTGGCTCCCGATGTGATCTGGACAATCAAGGGGACGAGCCCCTCGGCAGGCACTTATCGGGGCCGAGATGACTTCCTGAAACGCGCAGTCCAACCCTTCGCAAAACGGCTCGCCTCGCCCGTTCGCCCGACGGTGACGGATATCTGGGCTGAAGGCGATGACGTCGTTGTGCACTGGGACGGCACCGCCACCGCAGCCGATGGCGCGCCTTATCGCAACAGCTACGTATGGATCATGCGCATGCGAAATCTGCAGGCAGTTGAAGTCATTGCCTTTCTCAACCTGGTGCCTTACGACGACGTTATCAGGCGAATTCCGCTTGAAGCCGGCGATGTGGAATAGATAAGCCCGCCAGGATCGACTGGAGGATCTGCTCGCGAGACGCTGCGAGATATTACGTAGGTGGGCATGTCGTCGAATGTCGGCTTTCGGCCATTTGCTGCCCTTCGCGATAAACAACTATCGGTCTCCTATCTGTATCGGCTTACCAAGCGTTCAACTGCTTACCAAGATGACCAAATACGGGCGCTGGCTACCGCTTACGCTCGAATCTAACGAGCCTCAATGTTTTTACTGTTTCAAATTTGGATATCGACAATATCATTTTTTCTGGTTCTAAGAAAAAAAAGAAATCACCAGCATGGCCAACGAAACGGGTACTTTGAAGGGGATGCTCATCAGGCGTTATAGCAGTGTTATCAATTACATAGTCAAATGCTCTACCGTCCAATACGGCAGCCGCTCTTAATTGACCAGCACCAAAAGCGATAAAAGGCAAAACTGCAAGCAAGAACAAACATAAAGTCCGAGGCCCGTCCGCCGGAATTTGACGTTCTAAAACATTGCGTGCGCTTGCATATAAAGCGATAGGAGCCCCGAGCAAAACTGGCAATGCCCCCTGCCACTTCTCAACTGGCCCATAAATCGCAAATAACAAAGTCCCGACGACATATAGAAAAACCAATAAACGTTTATGTCTCATTATAAATTGTGCTGGAGGACTGTTTCTGCCTCCGCCAGACGGTAGGTCTGGCCCCACACCTACCAGCTGACCTATCATTACTCCAAGAGCCATAAAAACAAAGGTCGACGCGATGGGGTATATTGTTGACTTCACTATGTCTGTGAAGTTTACATACTCTAGAATATTAACACCGAATGGCGACCAATACCCCCATAGATAAAGACCCCCCGTTGCCACAGAATACAGAGACAGAAAGTAAATGTAGGCACTTGGCGGCCCTCCCAACTGCTCTAAAAACAATCTTTCACTCATGAAGCCCCCTTGTTTTTATTGCTTTGAGCTAATAGTAAAATTGGCGCGCCATGCAACAGTGGTTATTTCTTCCTCCTGCGGCGCAGATAATCTTCGTGATCAAAAAGACATTTATTGCTCGGAGACCGAAAAGACCTTCATAAGTTTAGCTTTGAGATTTTTGTCGCAGATCTGATAAATATCTACTACCCTAATCAAAGCATCCACCTGTTGTTCACTGCGCATGGGATAAGACAGCACCGATTCAATTTGAGAGGTTGAAAGAAATTTCGCCAAGTATTGATAGGGGTTTGTATCATTCTTTGCATGCGAAAGAAGCATGTTCCATTTCTGATACTGCCTCAGCCCCTCATGAATCCTTGTATACTCAAAATATATTTGTAGAGACCGAGCATTTTGTTCAATCACGACTCCTTTGTGCCATGTGTAATATGCTTGTGCTTGTTTTTTGTATGTTGTGAGAATTTCGTACACGTCAACACTGCCATCTAAGCTTTGGATGTAATGTTTCGCCTTGGCAGTCCAATTTCTCCATGCGAGCAAATCTTCCTTGCTTATCTGAAAATGTACTGTCCGCGTGCCATTTTCCATATCGTAGTTTATTGACCAATTGGCTTCAGCAATGCGCCAATGTGTATTGAAGTTGCGTAAATCCTGTAGGAAATCGTGCAATCCAGAAGTGGTGAAGAATTCAGCTCTTTTTTTTCCCACCCCATTTGTATCATATCTTTTGTCAAAATTTCTCGCGATGTCTACTAGGGTCATAAGCGAGGAAGTGCAATAGTAAAGTTTTCGCTTCACCTCCCTTGTATAATGCCCTGCCGTTTTTTCATTGTTTTCATTCCAGAATTCTGGATCCTTGCTTCGCTCGGCAAAAATACAAATTTCATCAATAAGTTCGGAAATGCTTGCATAGAAGATCCATGCCGTATCATCCAGCTCCTTCAAATCATTCCAAACTTTACCGCCGGGAGTTCTTTGAATTGAGGGATAAACTTCCGTAAATTTGTGCGTCATTGCAGCCATAATCTGCTTCCGATTCCACGGATGAGGAATAGAGTCTAAATAGCCAGTCATATAAAACTCCAACAATTAACTTGTGGTTGCTCTTTACCTGTCTTTTCGCCCCCCCCCAAAACGACGTAAGGAGTCTTTAGCGTAGCGCTTTCTCGGCTGCAAACAAGATCAGCTGTGCACTTGAGTCGCTATTTGCTTCTTACTAATTCCAGAAGCTTCTTTAGCTCATCCAGATTAACTTTCTCTAAAAGCTGCATCATGGGTAGCTTTTCTTCATGTTTCCCGTCTAATGTTTTTGAAGCATTAAAAGCGATTGCCTCGATAGCTTTAGCGATCAACTCTTGCTGCAATAAGTCTGCATCTATCTTAAGTTCTTGCAATTGCTTCTTATAGCTTTCATATGATGATGCAAACGCTTCTTTGTGAGCGTACTCTTGTTGCAGTCTTTCATATTGGCTACGACGCGTCGCTGAGAATATCGCAAACCAGACTACTGGTATTATTACTGGAAGGCGGGTGAGCAACGTGCGGAGCATTTCCTCCCAATTTGCAGCCCTAGAAAGCTCTATGTGAAACGGCCATAACGTGAAGCTATCTATAACTAGTGCTAGTCCGCCCAGTAGCAATGCAAGCATTGCTCCATAGAAGGCACGTGTATAATTGGATATCGGTTTCTCAAAATTATCTTTGAGAGTCTTGTATGATGAGGCCAACCCAGCACTGGTAGCGCCGGGAAGTAGAGACTCAATACGCGTAAATAGTGCCTCTTGACGTGTTGCTTGTTCTGTTTCGTAAGTAGCAAGCTGTTCAAATCTGAGGTCTAGTTCTCGCTTCAAACCGTCATCTTGGATTTCATCATCATCCGCTAAAGGACGACCAAAAACGCGCTCGTAAAAATGTTCCAAGTCCTTGTGCTTAGATACTGACTCTTTGGTCAACTCATTCTGCGTATTTCTGAACTCTGAAATTTCCTGTTCAAAATTTGTGATTTTTTCAGACACCGAGCCAGGATTAACCAGTAACTTCTGATGCAAGTCACTTATAGATTGATGTTGACTTTCAGCATTAGAAAGCGCTCGTGCAAAAAATTTCTCTGCAGGATCGTTGCCATCTACCCCGTCGAACAGATACGCGTCAAAATTCTTTACTCGTTGTTCAATCTCCTCAATTACCCTGATCTGCTCCACAGCTTTGCGTACAGATACATCTAAGTTAGATTGGGTCTCCGATGTTTTCGACTGAAAGGCGCCGATGTAATCCGAAACTTGATCGGAGAAAGCTTTGACGGCCACACCGTATGCCTTAATTGCATCTTTAGGGTGCACCATGTAAGGTCGAACATAGGTAAGAAGATTATCGGCATGCTCGTTTGCTTGAATAAGATGCGCCACATTCCGACTGCTGTCATAATGCTGCACTTGACTTAAACATGCATCTGCTTGGCTTTGACTGCTTGCCCAGATTGACTTAGGTGTGAGCTCAAGGTCGGCACTACTGATTATGCCATCAATGAAGGATAGCGCTTTTTTTAACCTGGCCAACTCTTGTACAGTAGTCGCAACAGTAACGTCGTCAACGCCTACAGTTTTGACTGCTTCCAGCAGATCCTTCCATACATAGTTGAACGGGTGTTGGTTGAACTCCTGAATCCATCTAGTCATTTCGCTTTCCTTTTCCACAATCCTCTATACTACATTAGGCGAAAGCGCTTCGGCTTAGACCTGCAAAAAGATTAACGTCTCGACCCTTTTGATTCGGTCGCAATGTATCCTCCAAAAATTATAATCACGAGCATAGCAGTCGCTATCTGACTGACTGTTTTTGGCCGTGAGCTGCCGCTCCTGACCGTCAGCTTCCGGCCAATAGCTGCCCTCCAAGACTGAAAAAACGACATGCGCGGACGTCCTTCATCCATGCGGAGCGGTCAAGCCTGAGGGATATTTACATACAAAAAATCACGATGAGATGTCGGCTACGGATCAAGATGTTGGACATGCCAATCCGTGGCTCATCGTGTGACACACGCTATTGGTCGGCCCACAGCGCCTCAAGATTAACGTCATCGCTCGCAGGCCTATGTCCTTCAAGCAGAGGATCTATCTTTAGGATCATCGGTAAATCAAAGGCCGTTCCAGTAAGTACACAGCACCCTTTAGCTAGCGAGGGTATCAACGATTTGGACGAAGCGTCCAATGTGCTGATTGTGTTATCCAACAGCATCAAATCGCGTTCGTTTACTAGGCGATGAATGAAGAAGTTGTGTATTTGAGAAACGATAGTAGGAGAAATGTCCGCAGGCCGCTGGCTGGAGAGCGTCAGGTACACGCCATATTTTCTTCCTTCCTTGATTATCTCCTCAAACAATTCCAGTCGATAATCCTTCCAAATCTCATGCTCTCTTGTTGATTGCTCTGAGAGAATGTTGTGTGTCTCATCAATAATCAAGTGCAAGGTTTTAGTAGGTGGGCTGTTCAACCCTTCTGCTTCTTTGTGATTCACATAAAAATTCTTCGCAATAAGCATCGGCAAAATCTTTTTTACATCGTTCTTGCATTTTTTTAGTGAGATGACGTGCAGAAGGAATGAAGGAGGTGGTGCATCGACAATATGCAACACGTTGCGCAATCCCGCCAGAGAAGACCTAGCCCTGACCAAGACGGGCTGGATATGCTCATATTGTGCATAGCCCATAACCACATCACCACAAAGCTGTAAATAGCAACGCAAAAGCAGCTCATCGAACTGGTCGAGCGCGTCCAGCTTCACATGCGCGGCAAGGAAAGGCTTTAAGAAGGCAGCAAACGCTTTCCCATCAGAATCGTAGTAGTGCCCTTCCAACGCTCTGAAGTATTTGTTCTGTGCATGGTATTTGACACCTGCCAAGTGGTGCTGCAATGCCTCCGAGCCTATAATTCTGGCGATCTCACGTGTTATCTCTAGCGCCTCCGCTTTAGGCTCAGCAGCAGCAAATGCTCGCTCAAACGTTTTTTCCAGATAATGGGAGAGCGGTAGGTCTTTAAATTTTTCCCTGCCCATCAGGACTCGTCGGAGAAACGGTGCCTGAGTGTTGGTGGTTGCCTGGAAAAGCAAGCTGAGGGTTTCCGAATCCCAAAAGTGAGCACTTTCCAGCGTGAATTTTTGTGCCCCTTTCTTGGAATCTAAAACCGTAACCTTCTTATCTTGGGTGGCCAAGATCTGACCTCCCGTATATTCACCATTAAAATCAATGATAACGAACTGGCTTTTCCCTTTTAATCCCGAAAGTTTTTCCCGAAACAACGTCGTATAGAGTTTTGCGAGCGTGTTCGACTTCCCACTGCCAGTGTTACCAAAAATGCCCAGATGACTATTGAACAGCCGTGTCCACGGGAGGCTGATGGGAATATTTTCTTTCAACATCACACCGATGGTAAAACTGGCATCGTCGTTAACACCGTAGATCCTACCAACCATCTCCTCACTGAGGAGAGAGGCACAATCCCTAATCATCGGCATGTATTTCACGCCTTCATAGAACTTATTATCGGCCACATAGCCAATGGGCCGAACATCCACTTTCCTGATATAGACGGTTTTTTCTGCTGTTTCGTCCAGCTTGCGCTCATCCAGGTATTCACCTTCAACCAGGCACACAATATCAATGAACCCTCGCTGAATCAGCAGATGTTCTCTGATTGAAACACCCCTGTACTTTATACCTTTGTGAAAGAGAGTTTCTTGGTTTGAATCCTCAAATATCCTCAAGGTAATCTTGATGCCATTGACGGCAATAACCTCACCTACCCGAATTGCCATTAGGGAGCATCTCCCGGCACGTAGGCCTGCGGGCTCAGCGAAAGCACATGCTTATTAAAATTGGCAAAATTCAAGTCAGCCCCCGCGGGCGGGCCGATGATCTTGACGTTTCTCCACGCACAAAACTCTTCACGCATTTTCTGTGCGCCTCGTTGGCTGTATGCACAGACAAACGTCTGAAGTTTGGGATTCGATAGCGAGCGCTGCACGAGTTTCAAGATGTGCTCATCCGCAAAGGAGAACCCGAATGTAATCAAGATTGAGTTAGGCCGTTCCAGTTCATAACTGAGTAGCCTGAGCATCTGATAGTAATGCTCTTCAAAAACCGTCTCATGAAACTTCCACTTTGTGGGGTTCACAATTGGAAGCTTATTGTACTCGTACCAGAATCTTTCCATCTGATTGTGAGTAAGCTTTACCAAAGGAATCTCGTCCGTGACGCCCCCTTCTGTGACAAGATAACTAGAGAATTCCGAAATATTTTTGACGACGTGCGGGCTCAGAAGGTTTTTGAAGTCATTCTTGTAACTCACTTCGATCTTGTCCCCGCTCTTTGCCCAGTAAACCGAGCCATGCAGGTGAATAATATTGATCTGCGGGACGCCGTACGCGGCACGCTCGAAGACACCGGTCTGGCACTGAAAGGTGTTAAAGTTCTTCGCGTGCAAATGCTTCTTGTAAAACCCTGAAGTCCCATCGTTCACGAAAAATTCGTGCGCCCCTTTCATCAGCAGCCGATCAGCGGCGTGAGCCAAGCAGCCATCATAATTGGTTGTGAAAATGTTTATCTTACGATTGACATCCTTTCTTCTTTCCAAAAAACCTAATAGCGTACGCAAAAAAACTTCGTAATTATGAAGATTTTCCAGTCCCTCAGCCGTGACAATCGCTGAGGGGGAAAACGTCTGAACCGGATGAATGCACGTGTTGTAATAATGCATAAACAGCGCTGCATTCTTCTCAGGGCGCAGTGCATACTTTGTCGATAGTGTTTCAATCGTTTCCCAATTGCCGAGCGCATCCTTGATCTGCAATCCCAAGGTTGGAAATAAGTTCGCCGAAGCACCAGAGCCGATCAGAATATTGACATTTTTGTTGTAGATATCCAGTGCTTCTATGGGCTCAAACATGCAACCTCCCGTATTTTTATTCTTGAGCCTTTTTCTATTCGGCGCCCCCATTACCGTTTTCGAAAGGCCTGCCCTGCAAGCTACTGTTTTGCCACCATAGTGTCTAGTGTATTGCTCCAATGTCTGCTCCTGGCCGATTGCTGCCAGTCGCCATGGGCCCTCTGCTGCCAGGCCATGTATTCGCCTCACGAAACCGCGCTTCAAACACCTGAGCTTTCCGCAATCTCCCCTTCCCCCCGCAAAAAATCCACAAACGCCCTCAGCGGCGAAGGCATGTGACGGCGGCCGTGGTAATACAGAAACGGACCGTCGAAGGCCTGCCACCAGTCCTCGAGAATCGGCACCAGTCGACCATCGGAGAGCGGCTCGCGCAGGAAGTCCTCGAAGGTATAGACGATGCCCAGTCCGTTGATGGCCGAGCGAATTTTCAGATCGTGCGACGATGTCAGCAGTTGCCCCTGAGGCGGGATACGCACGATACGGCCGTCTCGATGGAACTCGAATACGCCGACTTTGCCACTCTCGAACCGATGGCCAAGCAGGTCATGACCCGGCAGTTCTTCGGGGTGAGTGGGCGTACCGCGTTCAGCCAGATAGCCCGGGGCGGCGGCTGCAACGAAGCGTTGGCGACGCGGGCCGATGGGCACGGCGATCATGTCCTTGGCCAGGCTCTCTTCATAGCGCACGCCGGCGTCATACCCGCCAGCATTGACGTCGACAAAGGTGTTGTCCATGACGACTTCGACACTGACCCCTGGATAAAGGCGCAGAAAACGCGCCAGCAGGTCGGGCAACAGAAAGCGTGCCACCGGCACTGGCACATTGAGTTTGAGCGTGCCGACCGGGCGCTGAGCGTCGTCGTCGAGATCGTTGAAAGCGGCGTCGATTTCTTGCAAGGCCGGGCGCAGGCGCTCGAGCAATCGCTCGCCGGCTGCCGTCGGCGTGACGCTGCGCGTGGTTCGATTGAGCAGGCGCACGCCCAGATCGCTTTCCAGCCGGCGCATGCAGTCGCTCAACGACGAGGCGGACAGCCCGCGCTTTTGCGCGGCAGCACGAAATCCCCCTGCCTCGACCACCGCAGCAAATATCGATACATCGGTAAGGTTTGGTTTACGCATGGACGCTTCCTCCGCAAGCGCCTGACTGTACGCCATGCCGTACGGGCCATCCACCAATGCCCGACTTATCCTCGCGCATTCGTACACCGATACTGCTCACTCGCCCCCGCCAACCGGGAACCTGTCAAGCGAATGAGAATCCCCCGATGAGCCATTCACCCGCTACGCCAAGCAATACCGCGACCCAACGCCTTCTCAAGGCCACCCGAATGCTGTTCGCCATTTCCGCGATGGCCGGCACACTGGCTGCGCAGGCGACTTCCCGAACGGAGCCGAAGCCGGACTGGTCAACCCACGACATGCCCAGCCAGAAAGGCCGCATCGTGCTGGTGACCGGAGGGACCAGCGGCATGGGCTATGAAGACGCGCTGGCCCTGACGCGCGCCGGTGCCGAGGTGATCATCGCCGCACGCAACGCCGAGCGCGGCCGCGAAGCGATTACGAAGATCAAGCAAGCCGTGCCCGAGGCGCGCGTGCAATTCGAAACGCTGGACCTTGCCAATCTGCAATCGGTGCGCGACCTCGCCAACCGTCTGCGAGGGCGCCTGCCGAGACTCGACGTGCTGATCAATAACGCCGCGATCATGTCGCCGCCTGTTCGCGGCGTTTCCGCCGATGGCTACGAGATGCAACTGGCGACCAATTACCTGGGGCATTTCGCCTTGACCGGCCTGCTGATGCCTCTGCTACGCAAAAGCGACGATGGTCGGGTGGTCAGCCTGTCGAGCATCGCCGCCGGGCGCGCAAGCCTGAACTTCGATGACCTGCAGGCTGAGCGTGCTTACGACCCTTTCGCCAGCTACAGCCAATCGAAACTGGCGATACTCAAATGGAGTATCGAGCTGCAGCAGCGCAGCGACGCCGCCGGTTGGGGAATACGCAGCATCGCCGCTCACCCCGGCGTTGCCGTGACCGAATTGATCGCCCGTGGACCTGGCCTGGACAGTGAATTCGGCAAACAATGGGCTGTAGAGCGGGACAGGTATCATTCCGCAGCGCAGGGCGCGCTGCCCACCTTATATGCGGCGACGGCGCTGGAGGCGGTTGGCGGCGCCTACTACGGCCCTACCGGTGATAACGAGAAGCGCGGGCCGCTGGGCTTCGCCAAGATGCCACCGGCCGCTGCCGATCGCTCGAATTCGGCCACACTGTGGCAACTCTCCGAGCGACTGACTGGCGTCACCTACCGCTGACCGCCCGGCACGGGCAGGCCCCGTGCCATTGCCCCGCCACTCCCACAGGAGCGCAACATGGATACGTCTCTTCTTGCCCACCGCGCCGGCGCCATCATCAATGCCGAGGCTCACGAGCTGCGCCCTGCGCTCAACGGTTTTCTGCTGTTCGTTTGCCTGTTCGCCGGCTATTTCATGCTCCGCCCGATCCGCGAATCGATGGGCATCACTGCCGGCGTCGAGAACTTGCAGTGGCTGTTCACCGCGACCTTCCTGGTCATGCTGGCGGCCGTGCCGCTGTTCGCCTGGCTCAGCGCACGCGTGCCGCGCCTGCATTTCGTGGACTGGGTGTACGGATTCTTCTGCACCAACCTGCTGTTGTTCGCCGCCTTGTTCCTGGGTGAGGAAAGCCCGTGGCTGGCGCGCGTGTTTTACGTGTGGATATCGGTCTACAACCTGTTTGTCGTATCGGTCGCCTGGAGCCTGATGGCCGATGTCTTCGACAGTGCCCAGGCCAAACGTCTGTTCGCGTTCATCGCGGCGGGCGCCAGCGTCGGCGGCCTGAGTGGCCCTGCGCTGAGCGCCTTGCTGATCGGTCCCCTGGGTGAGTCCGGCCTGATGCTGCTGGCCGCTGTTCTGCTGGCCGCTGCGATGTGGTTCAAGCGCCAGCTGATGCACTGGCGTGAACGGGGTGGCGCAGGACGCCCCGATGCCGCGCCGAGCGAAAGCCCTCGCAGGCCGTTGCCGGGCAATCCGTTCAGCGGTATGACGGCCGTTTTGAAATCACCCTATCTGCTCGGCATCTGCGGTTTTGTGGTACTGCTGGCGACAGTCTCCACCTTCCTTTACTTCGAGCAGGCACGCGTCGTCGCCGAACACTTCCCGGACCGCGAGGCGCAGGTGCGCGTGTTCGGCATCATCGACTTTGTCGTGCAGGCGGGCGCCCTGCTCTGTCAGCTGTTCATCACTGGACGCCTCGCGCAAAGGCTCGGCGTCGGCGTGCTGTTGGCCATGGTGCCGCTGATCATGTGTGCTGGGTTTATCGGACTGATCTTCGCGCCCAGCTTTGGCCTGATCGCCGCGCTGATGATCGTGCGCCGCATCGGTGAATACGCCTTCGTGCGCCCAGGCCGAGAGATGCTGTTTGCCCCGCTCGATGCCGAAAGCAAGTACAAGGCAAAGAACTTCATCGACACCGTGGTCTACCGCGCCGGCGACGCCATCAGTGCCTGGGCAAAAAGCGCGCTGGACGCCCTCGGCCAAGGTGCAGGCATGGCAGCGCTGGTCGGCGCGTTGTGCGCACTGCTGTGGGGGCTGCTGGGATGGCGACTCGGCGAGCGGGCGGACCGCCGAGCCAGTGTGGCGGGAGCGCGGCAAAACCCAGCGTAGCGTTCAACGGTCATTGACTGAGACAGGCATTGCCGTAGAATCGCCCGCCCAAAAAATCAGCTTGCAGAGCGAGAAGGAGCTTCGATGCAACGGGTGATGATTGTTGGTCAGCCTGGGTCTGGCAAAAGTACGTTGGCGCGCAGGCTTGGTGAGCGCACGGGGTTGCCGGTCGTGCATATCGACACGATCCATTGGCAGCCAGGCTGGATCGAGCGAAGCCCGGATGAGAAGACCCGACTCTGCCTGGAAGTCGAGGCGCGTGATCGCTGGATATTCGAAGGTGGCCATTCGACAACTTGGGAAAATCGCGTCGCCCGTGCAGATCTGCTGATCTGGATCGATCGTTCGCCACCGCTTCGATTCTTGCGCGTCCTGCGTAGAACGCTGCTCAACCACGGTCAGTCTCGGCCCGACTTGCCGGAAAACTGCCCCGAACAGCTGGCGAATCTGCCGGAGTTTCTAAAGTTCATGTGGCGGACGAGAAAAACCTCGCGAGCCAAAATGCGCCAATTCGTGTCAACGGCGCCATCGGCTTGCCGGGTGGTTCATCTGCGGTCGAATCGAGAGACGAGGATTTTTCTTGAAAGCATTCGCCCTGCACAGGGCCAGACTTTGCAGACTGACTGACGGCTGACCGCCCCACCAGGGAACTGCCGGTGCCAAGCATCGTCCGAGCTTAAGCGTTTAAGCAAACAGCTCGCCACGAGGTTTCCGTTTGAAAGCTGCCATCGTCAAAAAATACCGTCTGATCATCAAGACCCTGGGTTACGTGGGCTGGTCTTTGTTCTGGTTGCTGCTCTGGGACATCGCCGTCACCGTCGACTTCATGCTGTTTCTCAACGCCAAGCTGAACCTGCCGTTGATGCCGCTGACCTTGCTCGGTTCGGCGTTGATCGTGTTGATCAGTTTTCGCAACAGCAGCGCTTACAACCGCTGGTGGGAAGCGCGGACGCTGTGGGGGTCGATGATCAACAATTCCCGCAGCTTCGCCCGGCAGGTGCTGACGCTGCTGGACGACGCAGGTGGCGAGGTTAACCCGGTTAAATCGACGCTGTTGCGCCGCCACGTCGCTTACGTGAATTGCCTCGCCGCGCACCTACAGGGCCAGCCATGTCCCGACGAGGTGCGGGCGTTTATTCCCGCCGAAGAATTCGCCCGCAGTGGCACAACCAATAACTTTGCCAACGATATCCTCACCGGCTCAGCGACTTTGCTCGCTCGCGAATACAAGGCCGGGCATCTGGACAGTATTCGCCTGGCGCGGCTCGAGTCGACCCTGGTGGACTTGTCCAACAGCCAAGGCGGCATGGAGCGGATCGCCAATACCCCGCTGCCCTACCCTTATGTGTATTTCCCACGGCTGTTCATTTCGCTGTTCTGCCTGATCGTCCCGATAGGTCTGGTGGAATCCCTCGGCTGGTTCACGCCGCTGGCGTCGACCGTGGTCGGGTTCATGCTGCTGGCCATCGAGCGCATCGGCACCGACCTGCAAAGCCCGTTTCGCCACAGCGAACACCAGATTCAAATGGAAGCGCTGTGCGAAACCATCGAAAAGAATTTTCAGTCAATGCAGCGTGATTCGTTGGGGGATGTACGCAGGGTTGAGGCGCTGCTTTAGCAGCAGCGCTTTTCATCAGATGCGGAGCGGCTATTGACGAGTGTCCGCCGCCTCGGCCGGGTAAAACTCGCCCTGCTTGCCCATTTCTTCGAGTCGTTCGCGCGCTACCGCCTCAACACGGGCCACTGCGTCTCGATCGTCAGGGTCAACCAACTGCAAGCACAGGCGTCGCACATTTTGGTCATGGGTCCCCTCGCTAAGCATTTCGTGGGTGAAGACCTGTTCAGCACGCCATAGACATAACTGGGTATGGGTTCCGCCGAGCCATATCTCGTTGATTGATCTCAGATCAGTGGTGGCCAGTTGATCCACGGTAATTGTCTTATCCATTGCGCCGTACCTTGAAAATGCTTGTACAGGTACGACTGGCAGGCGTAGCGAGTCGTTCAAGTCGTCGACAGTCCACCCACGCCTCACTTATTCGGAAGATTCTTATGAAATCGCCAAAAATCGAAGATTACATCGCTCAATGGCCATTACTGGGCGTGGACTCCTCTGCCCCTTGGGCGGTGGTTCAGGATTGCGAGAGCCGGATTCTGGAATTGCTTGAAACGCTCGGCCCGGGATACCGGCGCCACAACAATTGTGCGATTCATGAAACCGCCATTGTTGAGCAAGGCGCCGTTCTCAAAGGCGCAATCATCATCGGCGAAAGCTGCTTCGTCGCGGCGGGGGCTTATCTACGGGGAGGTGTATACCTCGGCAAAAACTGCATCGTTGGCCCCAGCTGCGAGCTGAAAAGTACCTTCATGCTCGATGGCAGCAAGCTTGCCCACTTCAACTTCGTCGGCGACTCATTGATTGGCGAAGCGGTAAATATTGAAGCCGGTGCGATCATCGCCAACTACCGTAACGAACTGGACGGAGCCGATATCAAGATCCGCCACGAAGATCAGGTGATCGAAACAGGCGTCAGCAAATTCGGAGCGCTGGTGGGTGACGGCTGCAAGATTGGCGCAAACGCTGTGATTGCTCCTGGCGCTTTGTTGCGGCCCCACACACGTGTTCCTCGTCTGGGGTTGATTGATCAGTTTGCTTACGAATGACACCAGATATTCGAATCTATTTTTCGGCCAGAAGCTGCCGTTGGAATGTGTACCTTCCCGAGTATGTTCCGAGGTGGTGATCTGTCTGCCGGGAATATGCAAGTGCGATTAATTGGCTGTCTGCTCTTGCTTGAAAGCAGTCCATGGTTCCAGCCTTGTCACTGAACCGTCACACCCGCCTCCGACGCTCGACCGATCTCGACCGTCGCCCCAAGAGCCCGCATTCCAAAATGCCGCCCATCACCGCCACCTCCCCACCCCGCCAAAAGATTATCCTGCGCTCCGACAACCTCACCTCTTCCGACTTCGGCGCCCTGTTCTCCAGGCTCTTCGGCAACCGCTACGCCGATACTCCGCCGCCGCCCTCCAACATCATCATCGGGGGTGTCTACGGGCGGCACGACGGGGTGAGTTTTCGGCGTATGCATTACCACGGCGACTTCAGCGTCACCCTCCCCGATCCGCAGAACGAAATCACTTTCGTCATCCCCACCGCCGGCAAGATCGTTTTCAACCACGCCACCGAGTCCATCGGCATGGAGCATGTCGGTCTGGCAATCGACAAGGCGGACATCCGTTCGATGCGCTTTGTTGACGATCACGCGCATCACGGCATTTCGATCAATCGTCTGCAGCTCACCGAGCGGTTGTCGGCGCTGCTGGAGAAACCGGTCGTGCAGAAGATCGTGTTTGAGCCAAGCGTGGATCTGAATAGCCCGGCATTTCAGGGCCTCAAGGCGTTGATTGATCTGGCCACGGGCACTGAGTTCGATGCCTTGATCAACAGCGGCACGCTGATGCCGTCGCGCTTACGCGAGATGTTGATCGATGCGGTGCTGGAGGCGTGGCCGCACAATTTCACTGAGGCTTTACGGGGGCCGGCGCCGTGTGTGGCGCCGCGACATGTGAAGGTGGCGATGGAGTTTATTCAGGCGCATCCGCAGCAGTTGGTCAGTGGCGTGGATCTGGCGCGGTTGAGCCATGTCAGCCAGCGCGCCTTGCAGGAAGGTTTTCGGCGTTTTGTCGGGATGTCGATCGTGGCGTATCAGCGGCAGGTGCGTTTGCAGCGCGCCTATGAAGCGTTGGTGCGCGGGCATGCAGGCTCTGTGACGGAGGTGGCGTTGAGCTTTGGCTTCAGTAATGTCGGGCGCTTTTGTCAGTATTTTCAAAGCGCTTACGGCGTAAGCCCAGCGGAGTTGAAGGCCAGGCGTTGACCATTCGGTCCGGCGAAACCTGCATTTGATTGAACAGCAGGAATCTCAGGGCGACTAACCCAGACAGGTCGTTTGACGGCACCGCCGATTCAAGCGGCGTTTACCTGGCTGCGACCGACGGTGCGTTTCTGCGCGCGTCGGTGCAGGCTTCGCAAGGGGGTTTCCATGACCGAGGATTTCATCGGCTTTTTCACGGCTCACACGATTTTAGGAATTTCACTGGCGAACTGGGTGCTGGCATCTCTCGCCGCGACGCTCAGTTATCTGCTGACCACCACGGCGATCCGCTTCGTTTTCCGCAAAGTGCAGGCGCGGGCCAGTGCCGGCAATGGGCATCTGACCTACATGGCCAGCGAAGTGCTGGCGGCGACCAGCACCACGTTGCTGCTGTTGGCATCGATTCTGGTCGGCATCGGTTTGCTGGATTTGCCCGAGCGCTGGCTCGGGCGGGTCAGCAGTTTATGGTTCGTCGTGGCGGCGTTGCAGGTCGGCCTGTGGACCAACCGCGCGCTGGCGCTGGGGTTGCATCGGTATTTCTCGCGGCATAACGCGACCGGCACTTTTCAGGCGAGCGCATTGGCGACCCTGAGCCTGTGGGGCGTCAAGGTGTTGCTGTGGGCGGTGATTCTGCTGGCGATGCTGTCGAACCTGGGCGTGAACATCACTGCATTCGTCGCCAGCCTCGGTGTCGGCGGTATCGCGGTGGCGCTGGCGGTGCAGAACATTCTCGGCGACGTGTTCGCCTCGCTGTCGATTGCCGTCGACAAGCCGTTTGAGGTGGGTGATTTCATCGTCGTCGGCACGCTGGCCGGTACGGTCGAGCACGTCGGCCTGAAGACCACGCGCATCCGCAGTCTCGGCGGTGAGCAGATTGTCATGGCCAACGCCGACATGATCGGCAGCACCATTCAGAACTACAAACGCTTGCAGGAACGTCGAGTGGTGTTCGAGTTTCGTCTGACTTACGAGTGCACCAGCGAACAGATCCGCCAGATCACTCAACGCGTTGAAAGCATCATCAAGAACGAAAAACAGGCACGCTTCGACCGTTGCCATTTCCGCAGTTTTGGTGAGAGCGCTCTGGAGTTCGAAACGGTGTACATCGTTCTGGACGCTAGTTACAACGTCTACATGGACGTGCAGCAACGCATCAATCTGGCAATCATGGAAGCGGTGGCCGAGCTGGACGCGACGTTCGCCTTCCCGGCGCGCACCGTGCATGTCGCCTCGCTGCCCGAACCCAGCGCGCAGCCGGCACGCACACCGCAACCTTCGCGTGCGCAGCATGCTTGAGCGCAAGAGCCCGGCAATTTGCCGGGCTCGCTGTGTTCAAAACGCGTAACTGGCCTTGAGTCCGCCATTGAAACCATGGCTGTCACCGCCACCGTTGGCGCCGACCTCAGCGCCTACACTCAGGGCGCCGAGGTTGGCCATCAGATTAACGCCGCCGCTGAACTGGTCGCGATTGTCGAACGCCGCGCGCTGCTCGATATCCAGCCCCAGCAGCTGGCCTTCGCTGTCGACTTGCTGATTGCCGAGCGCACGTTCATAGCCCACGCGAACGCCCGGGACCAACTGCCACGCACCCATCGTCACCGGGGCGAATGACACGTCGAGGTTGGCCACTGCACTACGGCGGGTCTGCTCGATGCCATCGACGTCGAGCGCCAGCTCACTGCCCTTCTCTTTGAAACCTTGCAAGTCGAGATGACTGACGCGAAAGCCCAGGCTAGGTTCGACAATCACGCTGCTCAGCGGCAGGCGATAACCCAACGCCACGGTCGCGCCGGTGAGATTGCCGTGAGTGTCGCCCTTGGCAGTGCCGACACCACCGCCGAGCTCGCGTTTGCTGTCGTAGTCGACGTAACCGGCGCTGGCGTTGGCATCGACAAACATGCCGCGCTCAAGGCTGGTGAGGCCGTAACGCGCACCGAGGTTGAGGAAGGTGAAGTCAGTATCGGCCTCGCCTCCCGCGCCGCCCACGCTGCCCTTGCTGTAGCCAAAGCCGCCGCGTGCGCTGAGTTGTTCGCTGAAGCGCTGGGTGATGCCGAGCATCAGGCCTTGGCTGTGCTCGTTGCTGCTCTCGGAATGGGCCGAGCCGTCCGTGCCGAGGTAGCTGGCGAGCGCGGTGCTCCAGAGGCGGTATTGGCCGACCTTCAAATCGCTGCCACTGGCGAACGGTGCGGCGGCTTGTTCGATCATCGCGTTCTGCCGCAGCAGGTAGCTGGCCGCATCAGCGTGAACCTGACCGCCGACTTGAGATTCGACACCGCCCAGAGTGCCGGCGTCGATCGCCGATTGCAGGTAGTAGTTGTAGGCGCTGTAGGTGCCGGACAGCTCGCTATTCTGCAACTGCTGCAGCAGTTGAGCACCGGCAGCGGCGTTGCCGACCAGCCCGGCCTGACCCGGCAAGCTGTTGTACTCGACCAGTTTGCCGCGCAGTACGTAAATGGTTTCCTGGGACAGACCGAGGCCCTGCTTGAGGTAGTTGTCCATGCTGCCGTACTCAGCGGCGACCTGGTCGAGACCGGCCTGCAAGTAACTGGCCTGAACGCCGAGCAGCGGCTCGTAGACAGCGGCCATGCTCGGCGGCAGCGCTTTCAAGGTCGCGGCGACACGGGCGGCGGTGTAGTCGTTGGTCGCCAGATAATTGGCCATGATCGTCGCCTCATCGACGCCAGCGATGCTCTGCAACACGGCGGCGGTCCAGCCGGTGCGGTCCTTGCCGGCGGTGCAGTGGAACAACTGCGCGGCGTCGACACTGGCCAGCTCATTGAACAACTGGCCGAACTGCCCGCGCATGCCGGCATCGCTGACGAACGCGCGGTTGGTGTCCTCCATCATCGCCACCGCTTCGGCGGCGCTGTGGAACGAGATATTGGTGATGTCCGCACCCGAGGTGGTGCTGCCGATGATGTCGATATTGCGGTAGGACGCGCCGCTGATCATCGTGTCGGGCGTCGCGGCGATTTCGCTGGGCGTGCGCAAGTCGTAAATGGCTTTGATGCCGAGACCATTGAGTGTCGCCAGATCCGCCGCCGACGGCGTCAATGCGTTGGAGCGGTAGAACACGCCGCTGCGCATCACGCCGTCGTGGGCGGTGGAGTACGCGGTGGTGATGCCGGCGATGTCGCGAAAGTTGTCGATGCCGCTCAAGCGCGGCGTGTCGAGGCTGACAGGCTCGGCCGCGTGGGCAGCGGCGATGGACAGGCTCAGAACGGACAGCGAACACAGAAGACGTTGGAACACAGTGCAGCCTCATGAAATCAGCGTTGGGCTGGTCACTATGGGCAGACGAGTGGGAGGGAATATGACAGTTTCGGCCGGCTACAAAATGCCTGCGCGAATGGGCCGTGGGGTGCGTGATCGGTCCATCAATCCTGCTTGAATGTGTTGAAGATCCCTGTGGGAGCGAGCCTGCTCATGAAAGCGGCGTGTCAGCCGATTATATTCAAACTGAAAAAAAGCTTTCGCGAGCAGGCTCGCTCCCACAGGGTTTGGGGAAGTATCCGTTTTTTCAATTTGTCGCGCGCAATCACAACCCCTTATAAGACTGCCATCACTTTCAAGAACAAGAGGCTGTACCCATGAGCAACGCCTGGAACGAAGGTTATTTCACCGACGAAGGCTACACCTACAGCTATAGCCGGGAGATCAATCCGGTGTTCCTGCGTTACTGCCTGTTGTTGCGCGGGTTCGCCACGCTGGAAAGCAACGACGGCGTGCACTGCGAACTGGGCTTCGGTCAGGGCGTGTCGATCAACATCCACGCGACCGCCAACCCGGGTTCGTTTGTCGGTACGGACTTTCACCCGGGTATGGCGGCCCATGCCATCGAACTCGCGACTGCCGCCAACAATGGCGCCCGCCTGTATGACGACAGCTTCGAACAGCTGCTGGCGCGCAATGATCTGCCGCAGTTCGACAGCATCAGCCTGCATGGCATCTGGACCTGGGTCAGCCGCGACAATCAGAAACTGATCGTCGAATTCGCCCGCCGTCACCTGAAACCAGGCGGCATGCTCTACGTCAGCTACAACTGCTTCCCCGGCTGGTCGCCGTCGGCGCCGCTGCGCAATCTGTTCAGCCTGCATGACCGTTTCGCCAATGCCTCGGCGCGCTCCGATGAGCGTATTGACGCCGCACTGGAGTTTTCCGAAGCACTGCTCGCGGCCAACCCGAAATACGCCGCTGCGGCGCCGAGTCTCGGCGCGCGGCTGCAGAGCATCAAGGGTCAGGATCGTCACTACGTCGCCCACGAGTATTTCAACCGTGACTGGAATTGCATGTACTTCGCCGACATGGTCGACGCGCTGGCCCCGGCCAAACTCGACTACGCCACCACGGCAGTGCCGCTGGACTCGGTCGCCCCGCTCAACCTGAGCGCTGAAGGCATGGACTTTCTGGAAACCATCGAACATCCGATCATGCGCGAGCAAGCGCGGGACTACTTCGTCAACCAGCACTTCCGCCGCGACCTGTACGTGCGTGGCGCGACGCGCCTGTCCGCTGCCGAACGCCGCGCGAGGATGCTGCACAGCCGTTTCGTGCTGCTGCAACCCTGGGAAACCGTGGCGGGCTCGGTCAGTGGTCCCGCCGGCGAAGCGACGCTGCAACCGGAGATTTACGGCCCGGTACTCGATGCACTGGCGGCACAGAACTATGCGGCCAAATCGATGCGCCAATTGCTGTCCGAGGCTGCGCTGGCTTACGACGACCTCGAACAAGCCCTGGCCGTGCTGATCGGTATGGGCGCGGTCGCTCCGTGCCAGAGCGAGGCCGCCGAGTCGCAGGTCAGCGGTCGCTGCGCCGCGCTCAATCTGCAACTGTGCAAACGCTCGCTGTACGGCGCCAACATCCAGACCCTGGCCAGCCCGGTCACCGGTGGTGGCGTGACGGTCAGCCGCTTCCAGCAGCTGTTCCTGATCTCGATCAAGCAAGGCAAACAGCAGCCAGCCGAGTGGGCGCAACTGGCGTGGAGTGTGATCAGCGAACAAGGTGAAGTGCTGGTAGAGAACGGCCAGCCGCTGCTCACTGCCGAAGCCAATATCGCCGCGCTGACCGCACAGGCGCAGGTATTCGCCGAGCAGACGCTGCCTGTGCTGAGGGCGCTTAAAATCGCTTGATTGCAAACAAATCCTTGTGGGAGCGAGCCTGCTCGCGAAAGCGCTGGATCAGCCGCCTAATCGGTGACTGACGTACCGCATTCGCGAGCAGGCTCGCTCCCACACTGGTCGTAGATCCGGGTCAAGCCAACCGTCCTGTTTCCGGAACTTTCCGCCCTCTGCCGTCCGTCCAGCCGGCCTGCAATAAACGAAATTTCCGCTCCACCCACTCCTCACAAACTATGCATGCGCTAACGCCCACCAGGGCAAAAGCGCGATAGCCTGGTCTGAGGAAAATTTGAATGTTCATACATAACAAGCGACTTCAGTACACCGTTCGAGTGGCCGAGCCCAACCCTGGTCTGGCCAATCTGCTGTTGGAACAATTCGGGGGCGCCAATGGCGAACTGGCCGCAGCAGCGCGCTATTTCACCCAAGCCTTGGCCGAGGAAGATCCGGGGCGCAAAGACCTTCTGCTGGACATTGCCACCGAAGAATTGAGCCATCTGGAGGTGGTCGGCTCGATCATCGTCATGCTCAACAGAGGTGCCAAGGGTCAACTCGCCGAGGGCGTTCAAGAGGAAGGCGAGCTGTACCGCGCGCTGAATGGCGCCGGCAATGACTCGCACATCACCAGCCTTCTTTACGGCGCAGGCGCGCCGCTGGTCAATTCGGCCGGGGTGCCGTGGACGGCGGCTTACGTTGACTCGATCACTGAGCCTACCGCCGACTTCCGCTCCAACATTGCCGCCGAAGCACGGGCAAAAATCCTCTACGAACGCTTGATCAACATCACCGATGATCCGGGCGTCAAAGAGGCGCTTGGCTTCTTGATGACGCGGGAAATCGCCCATCAACAGTCCTTCGAAAAAGCCCTGCATTCGATCCAGCCCAACTTCCCGCAGGGCAAACTGCCGGGCATGCCGGAGTTCACCAACAAGTACTTCAACATGTCTGGCGAGCCCAACGTTCGTGGTCCGTGGAACGAGGGCGGCGCGTGGGAGTACGTGGAAAACCCAGAGCCGGCAGTTGATGGCGGTGACGGTCTGGCGACGGTCAGCCTCCCTGCTGACGACGCAGAGGTCCTGGAAGCCATGAAGATCCGCACGGCGTCTGACCCACTCAGCGAGCCGGTGACCGGTGCTGATCTGGGCTCGGGTTACGTGCAAGGCAAAGATGTCTGAACCCGTCCGGCGGCCCCGGACCGGGGTCGCCAATTGCTCAAGGAAAACCACATGAAAAACAGCAAAGTCCTGGCACTGACCTCTGAACATTTTCAACGTTTGATGGAGCACGCATACGCCGGTTTTGAGCTCGACTGCAAACAGGCCTGTCGAGGATTGAAAGTCAGCATGGCGGTGAATGTATTCGGCTTGGGCACCCTTCTCCCGAATAATTTTGCCGATCAAGCCACAGTCCAGCGATCGGAGGTGGCAGCCATCCATTGACCGCGAACTGGCGGGAAGACTTGCTGCTCTGTGAGCCGAGTGTTGCCACCGTCTTCAATGCAGAACCGGGCGTTCAGAAAAGTACCGCCGCCGCTTCCCTCATGAAGATCTCGACGGTCTTCGGCCCTATCCCTTCGAACTCGGACAGGCGCTTCTCCAGCGCCTTACGGTCCGCGCTCGCGGCCACGATGTTACTGACCTTACCGGCGTACTCGGTATTGAGCTTGTTGGCCAACGCGAGCAGTCGCGACGCCGTGCTTTCGTCGTAACGAACGTAACGCGCCTGCCCCAGCATCGACACCAATTGACGGTGCGTACACTGCGCGAGATTTTGCGGGGTGTCTTGGTGATGCTGCTCTACTATGACTTGATACGCCTTGGCGGCAATGGCCCCCTGAATTCTTTTGCCCATCAGAAAACTCGCCAGCAACCATTTGAACAGGCCGGTTTCGTTGGCATTGCGCAGGTCGATGTTCAAGTCACCGGCGGTGATGATTTCGCTCACAAGTCTCACCTCAAGGCGCGCTTCAATTACAGATGTTGACCCGGCACGGCTTTGAACGATCCAATCGCGACCGCCTGGCCAAGGCAGTAAATTGAATTCCAGGTTGAAAAGGATGGTCATCTTTCAAGAGATGAGAGATGACAAGCATAAGGACCCTCAAATGCTCGGTCGTAAGATGCCCAAAACCCGGGGGCATGACGCCGCACAAACCGCTCCCATCAAAGCTGCCAGCGAGATCGCCGCTTTCCGCCTGACAGTCATCTTCATGCTGACGGTCATTCTGGCGTTTCTCGGCGTGGAGGGATGGCGAACCTGGCGTGACTATCATGCAGCCTTCTCGTCGGCGCGTGATTCGGTCACCAACCTCGCGCGGGCAACCGCGCAACACGCCGAAGACGCCATCCGCCAGGTCGATGTGTTGACCGCCGCCCTGGGCGAGCGCGTCGAAGGCGACGGTCTGCAGAACATCGACGTACCGCGCATCCACAACTTGCTGGTGCAGCAGGCCAAATTGATGCCGCAGTTGCATGGACTGTTTATCTACGGCCCGGACGGCAAATGGATCGTCACCGACAAGGAAATGATCCCGGACCCGGCGAACAATGCCGATCGCGACTACTTCCAGTATCACCGCGCCAACACCGATCGAAACGTGCGTATCGGTGATGTCGTCAAAAGCAAATCCACGGACGACCTGATCATTCCGATTTCCCGCCGCTTGAATAACCCGGACGGCTCCTTCGCCGGCGTGCTGCTGGGGACGATCAAGGTCAGTTATTTCGTCGACTATTACGGCGATTTCAAGATCGACGACAAGGGTGCCCTGGTGCTGGCGCTGCGCAACGGCACCATTCTCGTGCGTCGTCCTTTCATCGCTTCGGTAATCGGTCAGAGCCTCGCCGACAGTGAGGTGTTCAAGAACTACCTGCCGTTTTCCAATCAAGGGATCGCCGAGGTCCGAGCGGTCGTCGACGGCACCCAGCGTCTGTACGGTTACAGAGCTTTGAGCACCTATCCGTTGGTAGTCGAAACCGGACTTTCCCGCGAATCGATCATTGCGCCGTGGCGCTGGGACCTGATCAAAACCGGCTTTGTGTTGATGTCGGTGATCACCGCGTTCACGGTCTTCGGACTGATCGTCTTGAGGCAACTGCGCCAACGGATGGTGATGGAAAAGGATTTGCGCAAGGCACACCAGGCCATGAAGGACATGGCGTTGACCGACAGCCTGACCGGGCTGGCCAACCGTCGGCGACTGGACACTGCCTTGATTGACGAAATTCGCCTGGCCAGACGCCAGGGTTCGTCGATCTCACTGATCATGATCGATGTCGATCACTTCAAGCTCTACAACGACAGCTACGGGCACGCGGCAGGTGATGATTGCCTGAGCGCAGTCGGCCAGGCGATTGCGCAGGCGGTAAAGCGACCGGGTGATCTGGCTGTGCGCTATGGCGGCGAGGAGTTTTCCGTGTTGCTGCCCAATACCGATATTCGTGGGGCGGCGCTTGTGGCTGAGGAAATTCTTGAGGCCATTCGATCCTTGCGGATGGAGCACAGAGCCCATCCGCTGGGTCACGTCACTGCCAGTGCAGGTATTGCGGTTGGCAAACCGGCCGAACATGAAGTGACCCCCGCCACTCTTATCGAGTCGGCTGACAAAATGCTGTATGCCGCAAAGCAGAAAGGCAGGGATCGCTACTGTATCGGCGAGGAAGTGCTCGGCGCCTAGCCACCGCTCTTCAACGGGAGCGCAGCATCACGGCTGCGCGAACCCGCTGTACGCCAAACACCGTCATGCGCAGAAATTCCTGGTGACTGACCGGCAAGTGCTGGCAGTCCAGGCCGCGCTTGAGTTTGCTGTGGTCGACATCAGGATCATGCAAGTAGACGAAGTCCTCGTCACACCCGGTGATGATGACCCAATGCGGCGCTTTCAAGCGGGTGAATCGGTAGCTGCTGATCAGCACCAGCGGTTTGTATCCGGCCGCCAACGCAGCGCCGATCTGCAGATAATCACCCAGAACCTGCTCGACTTGCGTGGCAGCCAGTTCCTGGGCAAACCCATCCTCGACCAGTTTCATGATCGACTTCTTCTCCGTGCTGCGTACGCCGTGAAGAAAAAGCGAGCCCGCGTGACTGACCTCAAGGCGCACATCGAAACCGCGCCGCCAGGCCGCCAATGCCAGGCCCTGAGGACTGCAGCCACCGTGCCCCGCCGTCATGAAAATGGTGGTTGCCTCGCGCCACAGCTGGATTTCCTCCGCTCGGGTCATGGCGCGGCTCGAATCGATGGCAGACATGGCCATCAGCAAGCACGCGGCGCCGCAGGTGAACTCGGTGGTCTGCTGGTAATACGGCACTTGGCGCGCGGGCGCTGGTGTTTCGCGCAGGATGCGTTTCTCATAGCGCAACGCCTCGCAGTGATCCTCGTAGTAGTCCTCGACGCTGGCAAAGCGCTGATAGCCGTTGGCTTCGTAGAGGCGAATGGCAGCGCTGTTGTCAGCGCGCACCTCCAGACGCAGCCATGCGCAGTTGCGCGCCAATGCGCAGGCCTGTGCCTCTTCCAACAGACGCTGGCCAAGCTCATGTCCGCGCCACGCAGGGCTGACCGCAATCGAATACAGGCGTGCAAGTGAGGTGCCACGGTGAAAAAGCACCAGCGCGTAACCGCAAAGTGTTGCGCCTGAGGTGACGACAATCAGCGCGGCATTCGCTCGACTGAGCATCCAGCTGAAGTTGCGCTGATTCAACCGGTCGAGGGTAAAACACATCCGCTCCAATTCGACCAGATCGTCGATATCGTCAGTGGATGCAAAGCGAAAATCAAAAGACATGACCGCACCGTAAAGTTTGAGTAACGAACCGGGACAGACCGAAAGGCCCGTGATTTATTGAAGCGGCGTCTTCTTCAACAGGGATTCATTACTCATGTCAGCGGTGCAAGCCAACGTGAACGAAGTATTAGACAAAACCGAGCATTCGACAATCTCCCTCAGCGAGGAACCTCCCAGTATCAAGCCCTCGGGAAGTCGATTGCTCATACTGGTCGAACGCAAGGATGACTGGGCCGATTACCTGCCCAGCGAGAGCCTGATGCTCGCTCAGGATTACCTTGAACACAGCGACGATTTTCCTCATCGCACCCAAGTCATCAACCTCTGCCGCAATTACAAATACCTCGGTCAGGGCTATTACTGCTCATTGCTGGCCGAAGCGCGCGGACACAAGGTTTTCCCCTCGGTACGCACCGTCAGCGAGCTGGCGCGCAAAGCGCTTTACGGGGTCGGGCTGAATGATCTGGAGCGCACCCTGGAGCGGGCGCTGGCGAACCACCCGTACGGCGAAACCGAGGCTTTCACGCTGTCGTTGTACTTCGGCAAGGCCTCGATCGAGCCGCTGCAAGAGATCGGCCGTCAGCTGTTCGAGGCGTTCCCCTGCCCTATCCTGCTGGTGGAATTCCGCCGCGGTGAGAGCTGGCAGATCGCAGGCATCAAAGCCGGTGCACTGCACAAACTTCGCGACGAACAGCAGCATGTTTTCGCTGATGCACTGGACGCGTTCAATCGCAGAACGTGGCGTCAGCCGGCCTCCAAACGTGTGGCCCGCTACGACCTGGCCATCCTGCATGATCCTGACGAAGCCCTGCCGCCCTCTAACCCCGAGGCATTGCAGCGTTTCATCGCTGCGGGCGAGCAGCTGGGTATCGATGTCGAGCTGATCGAGAAAAAGGACTACGCACGTCTCGCCGAATTCGACGCGCTGTTCATCCGCGAAACCACGCGAGTGGACGGTCACACCTATCGGTTTGCCAAGAAGGCCGAAAGCGAAGGCCTTGTGGTGATTGACGATCCGTCGTCGATCCTGCGCTGCACCAACAAGGTCTATCTGGCCGACCTGCTGAAGCGTCGCGGGCTGGGCATGCCGGCAACGGAAATACTCTACAAGGATCGTCCGCAGGAGCTCGAAAACGCAGGGCGTCGCCTCGGTTTTCCCTTGGTATTGAAAATCCCCGATGGCTGTTTTTCACGGGGTGTGATCAAGGTCGCCGATGCACAAGCGCTGGCCACTGCCGCGCAGGAGTTATTCGAACACTCGGTGTTGCTGCTGGCGCAAGAGTATTGCTACACCGAATACGATTGGCGCGTCGGCGTGCTCAATGGCGAAGCGCTGTATGCCTGCAGATACTTCATGTCCAAAGGGCATTGGCAGATTTACAACCACAAGGCGCTGCCCGGCGAGATCAACGGGATGTGCGAGGCGGTGCCGGTCGAGCAAGCCCCGCCCGAAGTCGTGCAGCTCGCCGTACAGACGGCGCGGCTGATCGGCGACGGCCTCTACGGCGTCGACCTCAAGCAGGCGGGCGATCGGGTCCTGGTCATCGAAGTGAACGACAACCCCAACCTCGACGCCGGCATCGAAGACGCGGTGCTGGGCGACGAATTGTACCGGCGCGTATTGCAGGCTTTTACCCAAAGGCTTGAGCTCAAACACCGTGGCCAAGCGTGGTGAGCAATGATTGAAGGCTATTGCATTGATTGCGGCGCCCTGCACAGGACATCTGGAGAACAGGCGACTGTCTGGCTGTGTGTCGCCCCGGACGCAGCCGAGCAACTGGATTTGCACAGACGCCTGGGCATCGGCGCACAAGCGATAGAGTCGTCCCTGGACCCAGATGAAGTGGCCCGCATCGAGGCCAAGCCTGATCACCTGTTTATGATCTGGAAGCGCCCGGAAAGCTTCGACGGGCGCGCATTCAACGTTTCGTCCTTCGGAGTGGTGCTGAGCGAAAAACGCCTGGTGGTCATTTGCGCGAGCAACTCATTGCTCTCCGGCCTTGAGCACGATGCGCAAATGACCGGGCCGCTGGACGTGCTGATGGCGTTACTCGCTGAAAGCGTTCATCACTATCTCGGGCATTTGCGCGTGGTCAAACAGATCGCTCGGGAGATCCAACAGCAGTTCACCCGGGCGATGGACAATCAGCAATTGGCGCAGATGTACAACCTGAGCGAAAGCCTCGTGTACTACGTCAATGCGATTCAAAGTAACGGAGCGGTGCTGACGCTGCTGCGCAACCACGGTCAGCGTCAGGGCTTCAGCGACGGTCAACTGGCTGCGCTGAACGATCTGATCGTGGAAAACGAACAAAGCTTCCAGCAGGCCAGAATTCACGCCAAGGTGTTCGCCAACCTCATCGAATCCCACGGCAATCTTGCCAACAACAGCATGAACCGGGCGCTGCGCAAGCTGACGCTGATCAATGTCGTATTCCTTCCCTTGAACCTGATCGCCGGCATCGGTGGCATGTCGGAGTTCAGCATGATGACATCCGGCGTTCCGTGGTGGATGTCCTTTCCCGTGCTGATCGCCTGCATGGGCCTCGTGGGCGCGGGGATGGTGCTGGTATTGCGGCGCATGGCCTGAATCCAGAGCACATTCTGCTAACGCCTGCGCCGCATTCGAAGGTCAATTGGTCCGGCTGACCACCCGGATATGTGTAATCCCTACCCGCTCGGCCTGCTCGAGAATCTGCTCTGGCGTCGAATCCGCCGTGGGCATGACCAGGCTGTTTTCGGCATCGCCCAGATGCAGTTCCAGCAGATGCATCGCCGCGTCGTGCTCGGCCAGTTGCGCTTCCTTGAGCTCGAGCAGATAAGTACGAGGCTCGCCGTTGAAACGGTATTCGATGTGATAGGTGTACATGATGTCGTCCGCGTCGGTGGGAAAAGGCAGTGCTTATCCTGACGCGACGGTCAGCTTTTAGTTCAACCTGACTGCCATTTTGCGTTTGCAAACAAACTTTTTGCGCAGCGAAGCGTCCTCTTCTTAACTCTCCATAACAGCTGATCACAGCTAAGGACTGGCAATGACCTTTTTCATCTTCCTTCTGGCCTGCGCGGCGGCGGCAACCACTGGCGTGATGTTCAAACCCGGCCCGTGGTACGAATCGCTGACCAAACCCTCCTTCACCCCGCCCAACTGGGCCTTTCCCGTAGCGTGGACGATCATCTACCTGCTGCTGGCCTGGGCCGGTTATCGCTTGAGCCTGATCCCCGGCAGCCAAACGGTGCTGGCCCTGTGGGCCGCGCAAATCGCCCTGAACACGCTGTGGACGCCGGTGTTCTTCGGCGCGCATCAGGTGCTGGCGGCGCTGGTGATTCTGGCGGTGCTGTGGGTGGTCGTCGCGGTGATGGTCGTGCTCGCCCTGCAACTGGACGTGGTCACCGGGCTGATTCTGTTCCCGTATCTGGCGTGGCTGTGCGTCGCGGCGGCATTGAACTGCTCGATCCTGATGAAGAATCGCCTGTGAGCGACTTCCCATGGCCGCAAGGCGAGCGCGAGCTGGCACAGGTTCGTGGGTTCAACAAAAAGCTCGCCTGGCTGCCGCGTTTCAAGATCCGCAATCGCCTTACCCCGAGGTTGATTCAGGCGTTGCTGCGGGCGAGTCAGCTCGGCGGCGCTGGCAAGCTGCGCCAGCATGGGCTGAGCGCCGAACGGAAGATCATCGACACGGTGCGCGTGCGCATCATCCGCCCCAAGGGCAAAGCCAAAGGCGTGGTGCTGGATTTCCATGGTGGCGGCTGGGTGATCGGCAATGCGCAGATGAACGACAACTTCAACATCGCCATCGTCAACACCTGCGACGTGGCGGTGGTGTCGGTTGATTATCGGCTGGCCGTTTCGACGCCAATCGAGGGCTTGCTGGACGACTGTCTGCGGGCTCGCGGCATCTTGAACGATGCTGAATTTGCCGGATTGCCCGTAGTCGTCGTCGGTGAATCGGCCGGCGGTCATCTGGCGGCGGCCACCCTGCTCGCCCTCAAATCTTCGCCGCAACTGCTGCAACGGATCTGCGGCGCGCTGCTGTATTACGGCGTCTACGACCTGACCGGCACACCCAGCGTGCGCACCGCACCCGCCGATACTCTGGTGCTCGATGGCCCCGGCATGGTCGAAGCGTTGCGCCTGCTCACGCCGGACATCAGCGACGAACAACGACGCCAGCCACCGCTGTCGCCGCTGTACGGCGATTTCAGCGGAATGCCGCCAGCGCTGCTGTTTGCCGGCGACCTCGATCCGCTGCTGGATGACACGCGGCTGATCGCTGAGCGCTGGCAACACGCGGCGCCGGTGGAGATGTATGTGCTGCCAGAGTGTCCGCATGGATTCATCCACTTCCCCACGGCCACTGCTGACCATGTGCTGGCTTACAGCAGGCAGTGGATTTCGGCACGAGTGGCGAGCTACTCAGTGAAGTCCGCCGAAATCAGCCCGGCGCTTTCGTAGCTGCCGATTGCATGGCGAGCCGTAAAAAACCGAGATAAGCAAAAAGGCGCCCTCACCGGCGCCTTTTTTGTTTGCGCTGAACCCCGCGCGCCCGTTCACCCCATGCCGATTGTGGCTCAAACCGTAAACAGTCTTTACCCGATCCGCGCCTGTTTCCCCCGCCAGCCGCCGCATAGAGTTCGTTCCAGCAACACACTCAACTTCAGCAAAGGAACATCCTCCATGAAAGTCTCAATGCTCGTCCTCGCACTCTTCGGCTTCAGCTCGGTGGTCATGGCTCAGGACTCGACTACCACGCCTCCCGTCGAGCAATACACCTACGCCAGTCACCTCGACGTCGCCAAAATCATCTCGGAAGACCCCGTGCCGGACGTCTGCGCCGTAGTGCCGGTGCACATGACTTATCAGGACTCCCAAGGCAAACAGCACATCCTGCAATACGAGGTCATGGGCAGCGGTTGCAGCAACGGCTGATCCGGCCAATACCTCGCACACCTATTGCGTCTCAGAGTTGGCTCGCTGAGACGCAAATGCTTTACCGCTTCAATCGATAAGCGCCTGAGCAGTGCTCGCCAACTGCGCGCCGACCCGGGTTTTCAAGGTATCGATGAATCGCGTGATCTTCGCATCGACAAACTGGCGAGACGTGTAGACCGCGTAAACATTGCGCTCGTAGGTGTGGTAATCGGGCAGCACCCGCACCAGCCTGCCGGCACGCAAATCGTCGATCGCCGTGAAGCCTGCCAACAGACCAATTCCCGCCCCTTCGCGAATGGCAACGGCCATTGCGTCCATATCGTTCACGCTGAAACTCGGCCCGCTCGGAATGAACGTCGCATCGCCCGCCTTGCTTTTGAGCTGCCATTCATCGCGCACGTAATCCACGGTACCGAGCAGCAGGCATTGATGATCGCAAAGCTGCTCCGGCGTTTCGGGTGCGCCATGCCGCGCCAGGTATTCCGGGGAGGCCACCAGTACACAGTGACTGACGCCGATCTTCTGGCTGACATACGCCGAATCCGGCAGCGTTCGCGCGATCAGAATGGACACGTCCAACTGATCCTCAAGCAGATTGGGCATGCGTTGGGAGAGCATCAAATCGACGGTCACTTCGGGAAACGCCTGGCGATATTCCAGCACCGCGCCGGTCACCAGTTGCCGCGCCAGTCCGGGCACGCAGTGCACGCGTAACGTCCCTCGTGGTTGCAAGGCGGCATTGCTCGCCTCGGCTTCGGCGCTTTCCAGGTCAGCGAGAATCTTCACACAGCGCTCATAAAACCGCCGGCCCGCATCGGTCACCGAGAGACGCCGGGTCGAGCGTTGCAACAGGCGGGTGTCGAGCACGTTTTCCAACGCCGAGACCGCACGCGATACGTTGCCAACGGTGGAGTCGAGATGGTTGGCCACGGCAGTGAAACTGCCCATCTCGACTACCTTGATGTACACCGACATGTTTGAAAGTTTGTCCATCCTGATCGTCCTGTAGACCTGCCACTCACAGCGGATAAGGACGGATGCTACACGCTCGCCCCTGCGCTCGATATTACCTTCTGGGACAACAATGATTCCCTCGTGGCCGGCTAAATCAAACGGCACGCCTTCCATAGACTGGATTCCACGGGACGCCTGAACCACTGCGTACAAGGCGCCGAATGAATCCTTAACCATGAAGGCGACATCCATGAACACTCTTTACGATCCGCTCTATCTCTTCATCGGTGGTCAATGGCTCACCGCCCAAGACCGCGCTACCGCTGCCGTGGTCAACCCGGCAACCGGCGAGGAAATCGGTCAGGTGCCACTCGCCACCGCAGACGATCTGGATCACGCCCTCGAAGTCGCTCGACTGAGCTTCGACCAATGGCGCCAGACCGTGCCGGACCAGCGCGCAAAAATCCTCAAGCGCGCCGCCGACCTGATCCTCGAACGCGCCCCGCACATCGCTGCGCAAATGACGCTGGAAGAAGGCAAGCCACTGCGCGAAAGCCTCGATGAAGTGACCCGTGCGGCGGAATATTTCGAGTGGTTCGCCGAAAGCGCACGACGCATCGACGGCCGTGTCGTCCCGGCCAATCGTCCGGGTGTACTGCAACTGGTCAAACGCCAGGCAATCGGCCCTGTGGCGGCGTTCACACCGTGGAATTTCCCGGCCATCACCCCGGCGCGCAAGCTCTCGGCAGCGCTGGCTGCCGGTTGCAGTGTGGTGCTCAAGCCCGGCGAGGAAAGCCCTTCCACCGCGCTGGCCCTGGCCCGGGCGCTGGACGATGCCGGCTTGCCCAAAGGCGTGCTGCAAGTGGTGTTCGGTGTGCCGGATCAAGTGTCCAGCCATTTGATTGCCTCACCGATCATTCGCAAAGTGACCTTCACCGGTTCGGTGCCGATCGGTCGGCTGCTCTCGGCCCGCGCTGCCGAAGGCGTCAAGCCGATCACCCTGGAACTGGGCGGCCACGGCCCGGTGCTGGTGTTTGCCGACGCCGACATCGAAAAATCTGCTGTGGAAGGCGTCGCCAATCGCTTTCGCGGCACCGGCCAGGTGTGCATTTCCTCGACTCGCTTCCTGATCCAGCGTGAGGCCTACGCCGAGTTTGTCGAGCACTTCGTCGCGGCCACCCAGGCGTTGAAAATCGGCGATGGCATGGATCCGCAAACCCAGGTCGGCCCTCTGGCCAACCCACGGCAACTGGCGAAGATGGAGCAACTGATCGCCGACGCCGTCGAGAAAGGCGCGCGGGTGCTGGCCGGTGGCGAAGCGTTGCCGGGCGCAGGCTTCTTCTTTCAGCCCACCGTATTGGCCGATGTGCCGATGAGTGCGCGAATCATGCACGAAGAACCCTTTGGCCCCATCGCGATACTGATGCCTTTCGATGAGTTGAGCGACGGCCTGCAAGAAGCCAACCGCCTGCCCTACGGCCTCTCGGCCTACGCGTTCACTTCCAATGCGCGCACCGCAATCGACGTCGCCGATGGCCTGGAAGCCGGAATGATCGGCATCAACCAGTACCGCATCGTCGCCACCGAACTGCCCTTCGGCGGCATGAAGGAAAGCGGCCACGGTTCTGAAGGTGGCATCGAAGGCATCGAGCACTACCTCACCAACAAATTTATCAGCCAGGTTTAAGGGGATTTCCATGTCGATTATCGATTTCAGCAGCCCACGCGAAGCCGCCCGCGCCTTCACCCCGAAACTGGCGCAATTCGTGGACTCAACGCTGTACCCGCAAATCTGGAGTGACCCCGCCTTGTCACCCCGCGAGCGCAGTCTGATCACTGTCGCTGCGCTGATTGCCGGCGGCCACTGCGAAGAGTTACCCGCGCACCTGCGCCGTGCCGTCAGCAATGGCGTGAGCCCTGAAGAGTTGTCGGCGGCGATCACTCACCTGGCCTTTTACGTCGGTTTCCCGGGCGCCATCACCGCCTCGGCCATCGCCAATGCCACCCTTGCCGACACGGAGCAACGCTGAGATGAAAGCCATCAACCTGAAAGCATTCGGTTCGGCAGAAGTGCTGCAACTCGGCGAAGCGCCCAACCCTGAAGTACGCCCGACCGACCTGCTGGTGCGCGTCTACGCGGCCGGCGTGAACCGTGCCGACCTGACTCACCGAACCGGCGGCTACGGCCATGCGAACTTCGGCGACTCGTTGATCATCGGTCTGGAGATTGCCGGGGAAGTGCTCGAGACCGGCAGCGAGGTCAGCGGATTCGCCGTCGGCGACCGGGTGATGGGCGTGGTCGGCGGCGGCGCCTACGCCGAACTGGCGCGCATCGACTACCGCATGGCCATGCCGATTCCGGCGCAGCTCGACTATGTGCACGCCGCGGCGATTCCCGAAGTGTTTGTCACCGCCCACGAAGCGATGCTCCACCTGGCCCGACTCAAGTCAGGTGACTCGGTGCTGATCCATGCCGCCGCCGGCGGCGTCGGTTCCGCTGCCGTGCAACTGGCCTACGCCACAGGCGCCACGGTGTACGCGACCTCCGAAGGCAGCAAGCTTTCGCGCGTCGAACACCTGGGCGCCGACGTGGCCATCGACTACAAGACCGAGGATTTCGCCGCAGTCATCGCCGACAAAACCAACGGGCGCGGCGTCGACGTGATCATCGACTTCATCGGCGCGCCCTACTTCGCCCGCAACATCGCCTCGCTGGCCCACGGCGGCCGCCTGGTGCAGGTCGGCATTCTTGGCGGCGGCGGCAAGGTCGACTTGGAGCTGGAGCAAATCCTCTACCGGCACCTGCAAATCATCGGCACGGTGATGAAGTCGCGCACCCAGCCGGAGAAGCACGCGATGATCCAGCGCTTTCGCGACCACTGGCTGAAACGCTTCGCCGGCGCTGCGAGTCTGGAACCGGTGGTGGACAGCACCTTTCCGTTGTCCCGCGCAGCCGATGCCCATCTGAGGATGGAGTCTTCGCAGAATGTCGGGAAGATTATTCTGACGATGCAGGCCGAGGATTTGCGTTAAGGCAGGTCGATCAAATCTGGCCTTGCACCGTCCTGCTGCAAGGTCAGTGGTCGGCCCCACTTACGATTTGACGCTGATCCCGCGAGCAGCAAAGACTTCACGCGCAGCCGTTATACCGTTCAAGGCGCTGGGAAATCCTGCGTATACGGTCATTTGCAAGATCACATCGACCACCGCCTCCGGTGTGCACCCGACGTTCAGGGCGCCGCCGATATGCACTTTCAGTTGTGGCTGGGCATTGCCCAGTGCAGTCAGTGCCGCAACGGTTGCCAGCTCACGAGTGCAGTGATCGAGCCCGGGGCGGGCGAAGACATCGCCGTAGGCAAAACTCAGAATCCAGTCCGCAAGCTCTGGAGCAGTATCCTTCAATGAATCAACCACTGCCTGACCAGGTCCGCCAGTAATCTGCGTCAGAGCGGCTTCTCCGCGCTCTCGACGATCAGTCATCTCCACCGGCGCTGCGACACTGGTCACGCTTGCGCCAATCAATGTGGCGGACAGCAAACGATTGAGACCGGGAAGTTTACGGATCATGGTGATGCTCCTTTTGCTCGAGTTGGTGGTAGATCTGAATCTTGTTATCCAGAACCTCCAGGGACTGGCTCAACTGGCTGATCTGCGCTTGCACGTCCCGGCGATGCTGCTCGAGAAGCTCGCGGCGTTCTGCCAGGGTCGAGTCGCCTGATCGACGCAATTCGGCATACCGCAGCATTTGCTGGATCGGCATTCCGGTCGCCTTCAGCCGGAGCAGAAACTCGGCCCACAGCACATCCTTCTCGGCGTATACCCGGTGGCCATTGCCACCGCGCCCAACCGGGGCGAACAGCCCGATGCGCTCGTAATAGCGGATCGTGTGAGCGCTCAGATCAAGGCGCTTGGCCAACTGTGAAATTGTCAGTTCTGGATTCATGTCATCACCGTAAAGGTTTGAGCGCGCTCTAAGTCAATGGCTATTTTCCATCGAGCAGAATCAGGCAAATCGCCAACAGTATCCGCCTAACGCCGACACCGCCCTGCCCCCTAATCTGAACCCATGCAGAACACACCACTGCAACGGGTTAACCAGAGACTGATCTGAACGACCCGGACCTCAATCGAAATTTGACCGGAGTCACCGCCATGAAAACTGTAAGCCAACTGATCGCCGTCGCCACCTTCGCCCTTAGCGCCAGCGCATTCGCCGTACCGAGCAATCAGGAAGATCGTTTCTTCACCCAGGTCAACAAACCACAGCAGACTGTTGCTGCCGATGGTTCGCAGCGTACGCCGCAGGGCCAGGCTCTGGCTGAAAACGGCCGCAACCGCCTCGAGGAACAAGGCCTGGTTGAAGACGGCTATGACAAGACCCCACAAGGCCAGGCCATCGCTGCCGACGGCTCAGACCGCACCCCATTGGGTGAGGCGCTCGCCGCTGATGGATCGGACCGTACACCGGGTCGTCGCGCAGCTTAAGCGCGTGTTGCCGAGACAGGAAAAGTCCTGCGGGTTTGAGACCTGCAGGACTTTTCCGTTTTTTGAGGCAAGACCTGATCGAAAACTCTATTGATAGGAACAGGCAATACTCCGATCCGATTCGGCATCGTCCACCAGCGTTATCCGCCCTAGCATGGCCTCTCCAATCGCCTGCTGGAGTACAGATCCATGAAGACCCTTTTTATCACCGGTGTCAGCAGCGGCTTTGGCCAAGCGCTGGCCAAGGAAGCACTTGCCCAGGGCCATAAGATCATCGGCACAGTGCGCAATGAATCCGCTCTGGCAGCCTTCGAAGCGCTGTCGCCCGAGCGCGCTCATGGGGTGCTGCTGGACGTTACCGATTTCGATGCCATCGATGGGGTGGTTGCGGCAGTGGAGGATCGCCACGGCCCGGTGGACGTGCTCGTCAACAACGCAGGTTATGGCCATGAGGGGATTTTCGAAGAGTCATCGCTGCAGGAAATGCGTCGCCAGTTCGACGTCAACGTGTTTGGCGCAGTGGCGGTGGCCAAGGCGTTCGTCCCGTATTTTCGCCAGCGCCGCGCGGGGCATATTCTCAATATCACCTCCATGGGTGGCTACATCACCATGCCCGGGATCGCCTATTACTGCGGCAGCAAGTTTGCCCTGGAAGGCATCTCCGATACGTTGAGCAAGGAGCTTGCACCCTTCGGCATTTTTGTCACCGCTGTGGCGCCGGGATCGTTTCGCACCGACTGGGCAGGCCGCTCGATGCAGCGCACGCCGCGTAGCATCAGTGACTACGACGCAAGCTTCGATCCGGTGCGCAAGGCCCGGGAGGAGAAAAGCGGCCAGCAGCTGGGCGATCCGCTGAAAGCTGCACGGGCCATGCTGACGATCATCGACAGTCCTAACCCGCCGGCTCACCTGCTGTTGGGCAGTGATGCGCTGGCGTTGGTGCGTGACAACTTGCAGCAGACGGCGGAGAGTATTGAGCAATGGGCAGCGCTTAGCCGTTCGACGGATGGCTGAGCAACGCGGAGAACCTCAATGCCGAAACCGAAAGACCCCATCACAGCGCGCATGGTCCAGCTAATGAGCCGGCTCGCCCCGCTGGAAGGTTACAACCTGAGCCCGCTGGACGATGTGCGTTTCCTGCGTTCCAACCGACCGCTGACCCGCACGCCGGTGTTGTACGAACCGGGCATCGTGATCCTTTGTCAGGGGCGTAAACGCGGTTATCTCGGCGATGAAGTCTACGTCTACGACGCTCAGCATTATCTGGTGGTGTCGGTGCCGGTACCCTTCACCATGGAAACCGATGCCAGCGAAACCGAGCCAATGCTCGCGGTGTACGTGCGTCTGGATTTCGCCCTGGCCGGCGAGCTGATTCAGCAAGTGGATGAGCGGTGGGAATTTCCCACAGCGCAACCGATGGGCATGTACGCCTCGCCTCTCGACGAACCGCTACACCGGTCGACCCTGCGTTTTCTTGAAGTGATGAGCAACGATGCCGACGCGCAAATCCTCGGCCCGGCGATGCTGCGCGAGCTCTACTACCGTATTCTCACCGGCGAACAAGGTGGCACCCTGCGCGCCGCCATCGCCCAACAAGGCCAGTTCGGAAAAGTGACCCGCGCCATCCACAAGATCCACAGTTGCTATAACCAACATCTCGGCGTAGAAACCCTGGCCGAAGAAGCGCAGATGAGTGTGCCCAATTTTCATCTGCACTTTCGCAAGGTTACCGATTCCTCGCCGATGCAGTATCTGAAGTCGACGCGGCTGCACCAGGCGCGATTGCTGATGCTGCGCAACGACCTGACTGCGGCAAAAACTGCATTTCTGGTCGGCTACGAAAGCGCCTCGCAATTCAGCCGCGACTTCAAACGCCTCTTCGGCCGCACACCGCTAGCGGAAGTGGCGTGGATGAAACAGGCCTATGCGCTGCCGGCACCGACGACTGCTTCGCCGTTTGTGTCGTCGCACTGACTTCACCCGCGTCTTGAACAAACAGAAATCCACATTGAAGGGAAGAAAGTGAATCTGAGAGCTGAGATCGATAACGCATTTGGACCCCAGGCATTCGCCCGTCCGCTTTTCTATTCCTGGCCGGGAGGATTGCGTTTCGAACTCTCCGAAACGGGCGGAATGATCGAGCAATTCCTGACCGCTATGCGCAAAGCCATAACCATCTGCGGCGACATTTTCCAAGGGGACGCATCGTTTGTCGCATGCCTGCGCATTCATTCCGGTCGCAATCGATTCGCCCACCGCAGCACTCTTCGCGCCCTTCAATCTGCTGGAATCGATACTCCATCAGCGCTGTGCATCTGGAGCGAAGAAATAGACAACGAGGAATGGTTCAGTGAGCAAGAGCCGGAATATTGGGTCAACGTCGCCTTCGAAGCGTCTGTCACGAGCATTCAAGCATTACTCTGGTGCGCATTGGCCAAGGACTTCGGTGCTATCCAACCGCGTGCGAACTGTGCTGTCTACCTGTTCAATCTGCCCAAGCGAGTCATGGTCTTTCCCTATGACGACCGAGGCATGGACGTGGTTGGGACCAATACCGAACTGCTTTCGCAGCTTTATCAACGACACTATGCCTGGCTGCTCGACCATGACCGAGCAGCGATGGATGCCACATTCGGCAGGCTGAAACGTTAGGTGAACGCTATCGTTTCAACGTCTTCGCCATGATGATCGTGCGCTCTGTCTGATGAAATTCATCTCTGATCTTCTTGAAGCCGAGCGATGCATAGAAGCCTTCCGCGGTAACCGAGGAAGGAACGCGTAGCAGATTGAAACCTGCATCGATGGCGAGTGATTGAATGCGTTCCATCAACTGTCTGCCAATACCCCTTCCTTGAAAGCTCGAGTCGACAAATACGCTTCGAACAACGTCTCGATCAAGACTTGCCGTTGCGACGATTCGACTGTCGAGCGTAGCGACTAGAACCTGACGCTCAGCCAACAAGCAAAGGATCTTCGAAGGCGAAAAGCTTTCAATTACTCGATCAATGATTTCGGATGAATAGTCGAGAGCATTGCTCTCACAGAGCGTCTTGATGATCGTCTCACTGATAGCCGATGCATCCGCATCTTTCGCAATGTGAATTTGAATATCCATCCCGTAGCTCCTTGCTTGTCAGTTCCGTGTACAGCACTTATCGCAGCAAATTCCCCATCCACATAGTGCTTGCCCCCTCCTGCGACTCCCCGCTCAATCGCACAGGTCAGTCGCCTGCATCAGGATGGGATCATGAACACCACGGCCATTCCCGAAGGTTTTACTCCGTTCACCCGCAGCAGTCCTTTGCTGGATCTGCTCGGCCCGATCTACGCCAGGGGTCAGGGGCTGCACTTGGAATTGGGTTTACTGACCGACTCCCGCCACGCCAATGGCCGTGGCACTTTGCATGGCGGTGTATTGGCGACACTAGCGGACGTGGGCATGGGTTACGCCATGGCCTTTTCCAGCGATCCGCCGCAGCCGTTGATCACCGCGAGCATGACCCTGGATTATCTCGGCGCGGTGCAAATCAACGAGTGGCTCGAAGTGCGTCTTGAGCACTCCAGAAAGGGCCGCCAATTGGCGTTTGCTGGCGTCAGTCTGCACGTCGGTGAGCGAACGGTTGCGCGCGCCAGTGCCGTGTTCGCCGTGCCGATGAATTGAATCGACTGACTCGACTCATCGCCCCACCTGGACCGCAGGCCGGGATTTGCCGCCCCGCCCGCACGGTCATTACCTTCAAGGCATTGTGTTCGCCATCGTCACCCCATACGCAGCCAGAAGCATATCCGCCGCCCGCTCACCAATAACGACACACGGCGCCATCGTGTTGCCAACGGTAATGCGCGGCATGATCGAGGCATCTGCAACGCGCAGCCCGTCGATCCCGTACACGCGCAATTGGTGGTCAACCACCGACAGCGCATCGCGGCCCATTTTTGCCGTACACGACAGGTGCCAGTAGGTCATCGCCGAGTTGCGGATGAACTGTTCCATAGCGCGGCGTTCTCTCGGCCCGGGCACCACTTCGCGCTTGATCAGCCCATTGAAGGCCTGGCTGTTGCCGAGTGCGCGGCACAGTTCGATCGACGCATGGGCTGCGGCCATGTCCTCGGGCTCGCTCAGGGAGTTCGGCTCAATGATCGGTGCATCCAGCGGCCCAGCACCCGACAACCGCAAGCGTCCGCGACTGGCAGGTCTGGCCAGCCCGGCGAACATGGTCCAGCCATGCTCCGGCGGCTCGATGGCAACCTCAGGCGGAGACGGTACCGCGAATGCCAATTGGCACTGCAACAGGTCCGGAGCTTCCAGGCGGCTGTCGCTTTTCCAGTACAAGGTGGTTTCGCACCCGCTGCCAGCGACCGCCTGGGGTTGTCGGTATTCCCACGTGCAGCCGAATGCCAGATGATCCTGCAAATTCTCGCCGACACCGGGTAAATGAACGACCGGTGCGATGCCGTGTTTTCGCAGTTCATCCGCCGGACCGATGCCCGACTGCATGAGCACTTTCGGTGATTGCACCGCGCCCATGGACAGGATGACTTCAGCTGCGGCATGAAAGCAGCGCCGCTCGCCGGCAATCAACACTTCGACACCGACGGCCCGGGTGCCGACCAGCAACACGCGAGTCACTAAGGCTCCGGTCAGCACCGTCAGGTCGGGACAATGCAACCTTGGCTGGATGTAGGCGTCGTAAACCGATTCGCGCTTGCCCTGTTTGATGCGCAGGTCGGTGACAGCGATCCCACCTGCGCCTTCCATCATCTCGCCATTGGGACTGTCGAATCGAGGGATGCCCAGATCGCTGGCCGCCTCCAGCGTTGCCAACGCAAGGGGTTGAGGCGTGGCCGGCTGTTCGACATGTACCGGCCCACCTGAACCACGCCGAGTGGCGTCCGGGCTGCCTTGCCAGTTTTCGATCCTGCGGTAGTAATCGAGAACCGATGCGTAGCCCCAGGCCGGGTCGCCAGACTCGGCAGCAAAATGTTCCCAATCGGCGCGATGGCCGCGCGACCAGACCATCACGTTGATGCTCGAACCTCCACCGAGCCCCTTGCCCATGCTCAGCGGGAGCCGTCGACCGTTGAGGCGTGGATCGGATTGCCCCTCGAATGCCCAGTCGCGCGCGGAGCCCAGGTTCAGCGGCCATTGCGCCGGTTCGGTCACCTCGGGGCCTGAGTAACCTTCGCCGGCTTCAATCAGCAGAACCCGTGCGCCTGACTCATCGGCAAGCCGCGCAGCGACCACGCAGCCCGACGTGCCGGCACCACAGACAATGAAGTCATAGTCGTGATCGCTCCGAGGATTCATACGCCCGCTCACCTTCGATGCCGCGATCACTGCTCAGCAACGCCGTGCACGGCCTTGAGAATCACCGCCGCGACTTGCGCGGGCTGCGACTGCTGCGGGACATGGCTGGACTTCACCTCGGCGAGGGTCGCACTGATGCGCTTGGCGGCAGACCGCTGGACGTCGGGATGAATCATCCGGTCTTCGGTAGCGAGCAGGTACCAGGACGGCTTGGTTTTCCAGGCCGAAGCGGTGGTTTTATCTTCGAAAGCCGAGGCCTTGATCGGCCCCTGTGTGGCGGTCATGACGGCGGTCTGCGCGGCCGGCAGATCCTGAGCGAAATCCTTGGCCATGCCTTCAGCGGTCAGATAGAGGAAGCCGTTACCGTCGGCCTTGATCTGACTGATGCCCGGCGGCGTCGGCGCGCCTTTACCCTGCTCGCCGCTGGTTTGCCCGGCGTCTGGCGCGAAGGCGGCGACATACACCAGCGCGCTGACTTTCTGGTCGTTGCCGGCTTCGGTGATCACCGTGCCGCCCCAGGAGTGACCGACCAGCACCACCTTGCCCTGCTGGTTGTTCAGCGCGCGGCGCGTGGCGGCAACGTCATCGGCCAGCGAGGTGAGCGGATTTTGCACAACAGTAACGGCCACGCCTTTGGCTTGCAGCAGTGGCACCACTTTGGCCCAGTCGGAACCGTCGGCGAAGGCGCCATGTACGATCACCACCGAAGGCGTTGTATCCTGCGCGTGGCTGGCGCCGGCCATGAACGTACTGGCCAGGGCAAAGGCGACGGTGGCGAATTTCGATTTGATTGTTTTCATTGGATGAGCTCCTGTTCGGGAGTTCAGAGTGTGCTGGCCGGCCTGCGATGTGGGCATCGGTCAATTATCCGACCCCGGGGGCATTTTTCATGGATAGTGGCTTGCAACTGGACATCTCACTGGACGGCGCACTGGCAACCATCGCCCAGGTCGGTGACCTCAGCATGGGGCAACCGCTCGGTCACTCGCGGCGCGTTGCCGCTTTGGCGCGGATGCTCGCGCAGGCATGCCACGGCGCCGGTGAGCATCTGCAGGTTGCAGAGCAGATTGCCTTGCTGCGCTGGTCTGGGTGCACGGCCAACGCCGAAGGCTTTGCCGACCTGCTGGGTGACGACGTCGATGGTCGCCGCGCAATGCTCGATCTGACCTTGGGCAGTGAGCAGATGAACGCGGTGCATCAGGCAACCCCGCTGGCCGTGGTGCACTGTGAAGTGTCCGGTGCAATCGCCAAAACCCTCCAGCTCGGAACCGCCGTCGAAGCGGGCCTGTGTCGGGTGTTCGAAACCTACGACGGCACTGGCCGACCGCTCGGCGTTGCGCATGAACATATCCCAGAGGTCGCCTATCAGGTGGTCATGGCCGGTGATCTGGATATTCTCACTCGCGCTCACGGTCTGGACGCGGCGTTGCGCTGGATCAACGAGCAGTCGGATCGGCGCTATCCAGCGTCGCTGGTGTCGTTGCTGGTGGCCAATGCCAAGGCCTGGCTGGCGGATCTGGAAACGCTTTCCACCAAAGTTGAACCCGCGCCTGAGCAGCGTCGTGTCTCGCTGACTTTGGTCGGAGACGTCATTGACTTGAAGCTGCCATGGCTGGCCGGGCATTCGCGTCAGGTCGCGCATGTTGCCGTGGAAGCGGCACGCCTGTGGGGGCTGAGTGAGCCGACTTTGGCAAACATTGGCAAGTCCGCGCTGATTTACGGTCTCGGCCGCGCAGCCGTTTCCAATCACCTATGGAATAGCCCAGGGTCGCTGCCCTACGGTGCGGCAGAGCGAGTGCGGCTGGTGCCTTACTGGACGCAACAGGCGCTCCGACCGGTTCCTGAACTGACCGCGCCCGCCGAGATAGCCACCCACGCGTATGAACGGCTCGATGGCAGCGGCTATTTTCGCGGCGTGGCCGGTGATGCACTGAATGCCGAACATCGGCTGTTCGCCACCTCGGTCGCCTGGGTAGCGTTGAGGCAAGCCCGGCCATGGCGAACAGCCCACGACGAAGCCGCAGCCGCCACGCTACTCAAACAGGATGCTGGCCGTGGTCTGTTCGACAACGATGTCTGCGAAGCGGTCATTGCCGCCGCCAGTGGCGAGCGCCGCCTGCGGCAACCCAAGCCTTCGCTGCTGACAGCCCGTGAGTGCCGCATTCTTCTGGAGATCAGCCGTGGCGCCAGCAACAAACAAGTCGCGCAACTGTTGGCTATCAGTCCGAGCACGGTACGCACGCACATGGAAAGCATCTTTCGAAAATTGCAATGCTCGACCCGGGCAGCCGCCACCTTGAAGGGGCTGACGATGGGCTTGATCGCCTGAATACCGTGCCGGGGTCAAGCCTGACTGGCGCGCGCCAACTCAATGAATGCCCTGGCGGCCGCAGAGGGATTGCGGCGGTTCGGGTAGTACAGGCACAACCTGTCTCGGGGCGGGGTCCAGTCCTTGAGTACCTGCACGAACTCGCCGCTGCGGATTTCGTCACGAACGTCCTGCTCCATGAAAAAGCCCAGCCCCATATCCGCCTGCACCGCCACCTTGACCACGCTCGATTCATCCAGGGTCAGCGGCCCGTTCACATCCAGACGAATGACTTCGCCGTCGCGCTCGAAATACCAAGGGAAAATCGCCCCGTTCGGCAGTCGTACGCGGATGCATCGATGCCCGGGCAGATCGGACGGCGAGCGCGGTTTGCCGTGTTGTGCAAAATACCCCGGCGAACCGACCACCGCGTACCGTTGCGGCGGCCCGACTGGCACCACAATCACATCGTTGGGCACCAGGCCTGCCGAGCGCACGCCGAAATCGAAGCCGTCAGCCACGATATCCACCAGCCGGCCTTCGGTCACAAGGTCAATGTGGACTTTCGGATGCTGCTGCAAAAACTCGATCACCAGTGGCAGCAGCGCCGAACGCGCAGCGCTGGCGAAGGCATTGATGCGCAGCGTTCCCGAGGGTCCGGCATTCTGCGATCGTACTGCATCCAGTGCCGCGCGCAAGTCGTGCAAGGCTGGCCCCACTTGCTCGAGAAACACCCTGCCAGCTTCGGTGATGGCGACGCTGCGGGTGGTGCGGTTGAACAGGCGCGATTCGAGGCGCGCTTCGAGTTGCGCAATGGTGTTGCTCAGCGCGGTGGTCGAAACGTCGAGATCAATGGCAGCCTGGCGGAACGACCCCCTGCGTGCCACCGCTATAACGGCATCCAGTTCATTAAGGGCTAAGCGATCCTGGGCCATGAATTGTCCTGTTTTCCGGGATGGGTCATTACGATTTGTCCCAGTTGAACAAACTATCTGCAGCGCAGCAAGATGACTCCAGACCATCAATCAGGAGTCAGGCAATGAACCTTCAACCTTCCAACGTCGTGCAAATGTATCTCACGGTCACCGACGAGAAAAAAATCTCCGACGCAATCCATCAATTCCTCGCGCTGGAGATCTCGCCATGCTGAATTCAGGATTGACTGGCAAGCGGGTCCTCGTCACCGGCGGCACCAAGGGAATCGGCAAAGCAGTGGTCGAGTGGTTTCTGGCCGAGGACGCAAAGGTCATCACCTCGGCTCGGCAAGTGGACGTCGAAATGCCGGGCGCACTGCTGGTTGCGGCTGATCTTTCGACACGGGAAGGTTGTGATGCACTCATCGCAGCGGTCCAACAGCAACTGGGCGGCGTCGACATAGTGGTTCATGTCCTGGGTGGCTCGTCGGCCCCCGGTGGTGGTTTTGCAGCGCTGGACGAGGAGCAGTGGCAACGCGAGCTCAATCTGAATCTGCTGCCGGCGGTGCGCCTCGATCGCGCCCTGCTGCCGGGCATGCTCGAGCGTTGTAATGGCGTGGTGATCCATGTCACGTCCATCCAGAGTCGGCTGCCACTGCCGGAATCAACGACGGCGTACGCGGCGGCCAAGGCTGCGCTGTCGACCTACAGCAAAAGCCTGTCGAAAGAAGTGTCACCCAAGGGGGTTCGCGTCGTGCGTGTTTCCCCGGGCTGGGTTGAAACCGAAGCTTCGGTGGCATTCGCCGAGCGACTCGCGCAGGAGGCAGGCACTGACTATCAAGGTGGCAAGGACATCATCATGCAAGCCTTGGGCGGTATCCCGCTCGGCCGCCCATCGACGCCAGCTGAAGTGGCTGAGCTGATCGGGTTTGTGGCGTCGCCGCGAGCGGCGTCGATCACGGGAAGTGAATTTGTGATCGACGGCGGGACCATCCCGACAATCTAGCCGGCAGTTTGCGGGTCAGGGATGACTCGCTGAATCCGACCGGCACGCTTACATCCGATGCTGCTCCAGCAAAAAATCCACAAACAAGCGCACCCGCACCGGCATCGCCGCGCCGCCCACGAACACCGCATGAATCGGTTCCTCATCACCCGGGTTAAACGCTTGCAGCAGCGGGATCAGCGCGCCGCGCTGCAAGTCTTCCCTGACGGTGAACTCGCCAATGCGCGCGATGCCTGCGCCGAGTCTGGCGAACTGGGCCAGTGCTTCGCCGCTGCTGCATTCGATGTTGCCGCTGACCTTCAATGAAAAATCCTCGCCGTCGCGGATAAACGGCCAGTTGGCTTCGGCGCGGCGGAAGTTGAAGCGCAGGCAGTTGTGCTTGAGCAGGTCTTCCGGTTCGAGAGGTGTGCCGTGGCGTTTCAGGTAATCGGACGATGCGACCACGACCTGGCCGGTGTGGCCGAGCCGGCGTGCGGTCAACGGGCTGTCGGGCAGATGGCCGAAGCGGATGGCGACGTCCGCCTGGCCGGCGAGGATGTCGACCACTTCGTCGCCGAGGCTGAGGTCGATGACGATGTTCGGGTAACGGGCGGTGAAGGCTGCGACCAGCGGCACAATGGTTAGCCGTCCATGGCCAAGGGCGGCACTGACGCGCAAGCGGCCCTTGGGTACGCCTTGATCGGTGATGGCCCCTTCCACTTCGTCCATGTCGGCGAGAATTCGCCGGGCACCGCGCAGGAAGGCCTCGCCCTCGGCGGTAAACGTCAGCGCGCGGGTGGTGCGCAGCAACAGACGAGTGCCGAGTCGCTGTTCAGCACGGGCGATGATCCGACTGACCGCCGAAGGCGTCAGCCCCAACGCACGCGCAGCCGCTGAGAGGCTGCCCTCCTGCGCCACAGTGACGAACACGCTCATTTCCCCTGATCTGCCGTTGAAGTCCATTCGTGCCTCTTACGCAAAGGTGATTGCCAGAATCGCCATCTACCGCCGAAAAACGATGGATCGTAGCATTGGCGGCATAGATGAGGAGACTTTCCATGCGTATCAATCCACCACTTGTTGCACTCGCTGTCGGCGCCTTTGGCATCGGCGTCACCGAGTTCGCGCCGATGGGCATGTTGCCCGGCATCGCCGCCGATCTCGGCGTTTCCATTCCCGCTGCGGGGTTGCTGGTCAGTGCCTACGCCTTAGGCGTGCTGCTCGGCGCGCCGCTGATGACCTTGACCACCGGAAAGATCCCGCGGCGCTATTTGCTGATCGGACTGATGGCGATTTTCACCCTGGGGAACCTGATGTCGGCGCTGGCCACCGATTACTCCAGCCTGATGGTCGCCAGGGTGATCACCTCGCTCAATCACGGCGCATTCTTTGGGGTTGGTTCGGTGGTCGCCGCCAGTGTGGTCGCGCCGGAAAAACGTGCCGGCGCCGTGGCGGCGATGTTCATGGGCCTGACGTTGGCGACTATCGGCGGTGTGCCGCTGGCAGCCTGGTTTGGTGACCTGTTTGGCTGGCGCACCGCGTTCTGGGGCATTACCGGCCTCGGCGTGCTGACCATGATCGCCTTGTGGTTTGCCCTGCCCAATCTGAAAGCAGAGCAAGGCGCGGGTGCGCTGGCGGAAATTCGTGTGCTAGGCCGAGGTCCGGTGCTGGCCGCACTGGCCCTGACCGTGGTCGGCTCGAGTGCGATGTTCACCGTGTTCACCTACATCGCGCCGATCCTCAGCAGCGAAACCCACGCCTCCGCCGCGTTCATCACCGCCATGCTGGTGTTGTTCGGAATCGGTTTGACCTTGGGCAATATGTGGGGCGGCAAGGCTGCCGACCGTTCGATCGACCGCACCCTGATCGTGTCGCTGAGCGCATTGATTGTGGTTTTGCTCGCATTCACTGTGCTGATGCGCTGGCCGTTGCCGGCCGCCGTGGCCATTCTGATCTGGGGTATCGCCAGCTTCGCCCTGGTGCCGCCGCTGCAGATGCGCGTGATGGAAGCCGCCAAAGACGCGCCGAATCTGGCTTCGGCGGTGAACATCGGCGCGTTCAATTTCGGCAACGCGATCGGCGCGGCGCTGGGTGGCGCGGTGATCAATGCCGGGCTGGGTTATCCAGCGATTTCCCTGGCCGGCGCGGCGATGGCTGGTCTGGGGCTGCTGATGGTGCTGACGTTCACCTGGCGCTCCAGAGCCAGTGCCGCTGCGCTGGCGTAAGTCTTCGCAGCGCTACGCCCCGCCCTGCTGATATTCGCGGGGCGTGCAGCCGAACTCGCGACGGAACACCGTGTGCAGATATTGCGCAGACTTGAAGCCGCACGCCTGGGCAATGTCGGCAATCGCCGCATCGGTGTTCTTCAAACCGCTGGTAGCCGCCGCCAGTTTGAAACGCAGAATCTCGTCATGCACGCTGCAACCGCGCTCGGCGCGGAAATGCGCTTCGAGCGATGAGCGCGACACGCCGACATACGCCGCCACTTGCGCGGTCTTGATGCCCTGACAGGCATATTGGCGGATGAACAACAGCGCTTGCATGACGTAGGGATTGCCCAGTGGTTGGTGCAGGCTCGACACCTGCACATTGACCGCATCAGGCGGAATCAGGATTTGCGTACCGGTGGACGGCATGCCGTGGAGCATCTGGTGCAGCAATTGCGCAGCGGTGCGGCCCATGGTTTCGGTGCCCTGGATCACCGAACTCAGCGGTACGCGGGTCAGGCTGCGGGTCAGCGGGTCGTTGTCGATGCCGATCAGCGCGACCTGCTCCGGCACGGCGATGCCGGCGGTCAGGCAGGCTTGCAGCAACTGCCGAGCGCGGGCGTCGCTGACGGCGATGATGCCTATCGGTTTGGGCAGGCTGTGCAGCCAGGCGATCAGTTGTTCGACGGCGCTGTCCCACAGCGGTGCGCTGGTGCCCATGCCGCGATAGATCTCGGCATGCAGGCCGTCGCGCTGCATCAGTTTGCGAAAGGCTTTCTCCCGCTCCTGCGCCCAGCGATTGGCCTGCGCCTCAGGCAGACTGAAACAGGCAAAGCGCTGCAACCCCGCCTCGACCAGATGCGAGTAAGCCAGGGTGATCAATGCGTTGTTGTCAGTGGCAACATAGGGAATCGCTTTCGGATAGGCGCGTGCATCCTCGTAGGAACCGCCCACCGCTACCACCGGCAAATGAATGTCGGCCAGCGCCTCGCCAATCAGCGGATCATCGAAGTCGGCAATGATCCCGTCGCCCTGCCAGCGCTCGATGCCTTTCAGGCGGCAGAGAAAGTCCTCTTCCAGAAACAGGTCCCAGGAAGCGCGGGTGCTGCTCAGGTAGTTGCCGATGCCGCTGATAATTCCACGGTCGTAGATCTTGCTGCCGTTGAACAACAGGGCGATGCGGTGCACGGGCGGTAGGCTCTTCATTCAGTATCCGGATTTTGCCTCAAGCCATTCGCGAGCAGGCTCGCTCCCACACAGTTTTGTGAACGACACGAATCAAATGTGGGAGCGAGCCTGCTCGCGAAAGCGGCCTCAAATTATTTTTGTTCCGGGCCGCCATGTCACGGCGACGATGGACACAGACTAGGCGCGAAGCCGCTGAAGCTCAATACGCAAAATCGCACTCGCAGTTGAGGCTTTTCATAATCAGCGGGCACGGGGCCGTTGCTAGTATCGAGACACCGCCAAGAACAACAAGGACAAGGTCCATGCAGTATTTCCCCAATATCGAGCCGGTTCGCTACGAAGGCCCGAACAGTGATTCGCCCCTCGCTTTTCGTCACTACGATGCCGACAAACTGATCCTCGGCAAACCCATGCGCGAACACCTGCGCATGGCCGCCTGCTACTGGCACACCTTCGTCTGGCCGGGCTCCGATGTGTTCGGTGCCGGCACCTTCAAGCGCCCCTGGCAACGCAGTGGCGAACCGATGGAACTGGCCATCGGCAAGGCTCAAGCCGCCTTCGAGTTCTTCAGCAAACTGGGCATCGATTACTACTGCTTTCACGACACGGACGTCGCCCCCGAAGGCAACTCGCTGAAGGAATACCGCGAACACTTCGCACAAATGGTCGATCGCCTCGAACAACATCAGGAACAAAGCGGCATCAAGTTGCTCTGGGGCACCGCCAACTGCTTCAGCAATCCACGTTTTGCCGCCGGTGCCGCGAGCAATCCCGATCCGGAAGTGTTCGCCTGCGCCGCTGCGCAAGTGTTCAGCGCAATGAACGCCACCCATCGCCTCAAAGGCTCCAACTACGTGCTGTGGGGCGGTCGTGAAGGCTACGAAACCCTGCTCAACACCGATCTGAAACGCGAGCGCGAACAACTCGGGCGCTTCATGCGCATGGTGGTCGAGCACAAGCACAAGATCGGTTTCACCGGCGACCTGCTGATCGAACCCAAGCCACAGGAGCCGACCAAGCACCAGTACGATTACGACAGCGCCACGGTGTTCGGCTTCCTCCAGCAGTACGGCCTGGAGAAGGAAATCAAGGTCAACATCGAGGCCAACCACGCGACCCTGGCCGGCCACAGCTTTCATCACGAAATTGCCACGGCTGCCTCGCTGGGGATCTTCGGCAGTATCGATGCCAACCGTGGCGATCCGCAGAACGGCTGGGACACCGACCAGTTCCCCAACAGCGTCGAAGAAATGACCTTGGCAACCTATGAAATCCTCAAGGCCGGCGGTTTCAAGAATGGCGGCTTCAATTTCGACTCCAAGGTGCGCCGGCAGAGCCTCGACGAGATCGACCTGTTCCACGGCCACGTTGGCGCCATGGACGTTCTTGCCTTGTCGCTGGAACGCGCCGCTGCGATGGTTGAGAACGATCAATTGCAAACCCTCAAGGACCAACGCTACGCCGGCTGGCGTCAGCCGTTCGGGCAAGCGGTGATGGCGGGCGACTTCAATCTCGAGTCGCTGGCCGAGCACGCGTTTACCAACGAGCTGAATCCGCAAGCCGTCAGTGGCCGTCAGGAAATGCTCGAAAACATCGTCAACCGTTACCTGTATCGCTGATCGCCGAGACCCTCTGCCGACGCAACGACGCTGTGACAATTGCACGACAATTCTGTGCCTGCTGCGTCGGCAGATTCTCTACAGTTCTACCCAGCCCGATTCATCGTCAGGCCGTGTCTTTCCAACAAAAATAAAAGGACGCACCACCATGAAGAACTTGAAACGTACGCTGTTGGCCAGTGCCCTGGCGTTGTTGGCCCTGCCGGTAATGGCCGACGCTACCCACCCGAAAATCGGTTTCTCCATTGACGATTTGCGTCTGGAACGCTGGTCGCGCGATCGCGATTACTTCGTCGCGGCGGCGGAAAAAATGGACGCGAAAGTCTTCGTGCAATCGGCGGACGCCAACGAGCAGAAGCAGATTTCGCAGATCGAAAACCTCATCTCTCGCGGCGTCGATGTAATCGTCATCGTGCCGTTCAACGCGACAGTGCTGACCAACGCCGTGGCCGAGGCGAAGAAAGCCGGAATCAAAGTGGTGTCTTACGACCGGCTGATTCTCAACGCCGATGTCGACGCCTATATCTCCTTCGATAACGAAAAGGTCGGCGAGATGCAGGCCGGCGGCGTGCTGAAAGCGGCGCCCAAGGGCAATTACTTCTTGCTGGGTGGCGCGCCCACCGACAACAACGCCAAGATCCTCCGTGAAGGCCAGATGAAGGTGCTGCAACCGGCCATCGACAAGGGCGACATCAAGATCGTTGGCCAGCAGTGGGTCAAGGAATGGAACCCGACCGAAGCGCTGAGCATCGTCGAAAACGCCCTGACCCGTAACAACAACAAAATCGACGGCATCGTCGCCTCCAACGACGCCACCGCCGGCGGCGCCATCCAGGCACTGGCCGCGCAGCAACTGGCCGGCAAGGTGCCGATTTCCGGTCAGGACGCCGACCTCGCAGCGGTCAAACGCGTAATCGCCGGCACGCAAACCATGACCGTGTACAAACCGCTGAAACTCATCGCCTCCGAAGCAGCCAAGCTCTCGGTGCAACTGGCGCGCAACGAAAAACCGGCCTACACCTCGCAGTACGACAACGGCAGCAAGAAAGTCGACACCATCCTGCTCACGCCAACGCCGTTGACCAAGGACAACATCGACTTGCTCGAACAGGACGGTTTCTACACCAAGGCGCAGATTGCCGGGCAGTGATCCGGTCGTAAATCTTGATCAGACCTGTGGGAGCGAGCCTGCTCGCGAAAGCGGAGTGTCAGTCAGTAAAGCTCTGTCTGAAGAGGCCCCTTCGCGAGCAGGCTCGCTCCCACACAGGTTCAGTGGTGTTTGAGTCCCTGGTATACGAGCCTTTTCCATGTCCGACTATCTGCTGCAAATGAACGGCATCGTCAAAACCTTCGGCGGTGTCAAAGCGCTCAACGGTATCGACATCAAGGTCAGGCCCGGTGAATGCGTGGGCCTGTGTGGCGAGAATGGCGCCGGCAAGTCGACGCTGATGAAGATCCTCTCGGCGGTCTATCCCCATGGCACTTGGGACGGCGAAATCCTCTGGGACGGGCAACCGCTCCGGGCGCAATCGATCAGCGAAACCGAGGCCGCCGGCATCGTCATCATCCATCAGGAACTGACCCTGGTTCCCGACCTGTCGGTGGCGGAAAACATCTTCATGGGCCATGAGCTGACGCTGCCCGGCGGGCGAATGAACTACCCGGCGATGATCCACCGCGCCGAAGCCTTGATGCGTGAATTGAAAGTGCCGGACATGAACGTGTCGCTGTCGGTTTCGCAGTACGGCGGCGGTTATCAGCAACTGGTGGAAATCGCCAAGGCCCTGAACAAACAGGCGCGTCTGCTGATCCTCGACGAACCCTCCTCGGCCCTGAGCCGCTCGGAAATCGAAGTGCTGCTGGACATCATCCGTGACCTCAAAGCCAAGGGCGTCGCCTGCGTCTACATCTCGCACAAACTTGATGAAGTCGCCGCCGTGTGCGACACCATTTCGGTGATCCGCGACGGCAAACACATCGCCACCACCGCCATGGCCGACATGGACATTCCGCAGATCATCACGCAGATGGTCGGGCGCGAAATGAGCAACCTCTACCCCAGCGAGCCGCATGAAATTGGCGAGGTGATTTTCGAGGCGCGCCACATCACTTGCTACGACGTCGACAACCCCAAGCGCAAACGGGTCGACGACATTTCCTTCAGCCTCAAGCGCGGCGAGATTCTCGGCATTGCCGGGCTGGTCGGCGCCGGCCGCACCGAACTGGTCACCGCACTGTTCGGCGCCTACCCCGGACGCCACGAGGGCGAAGTCTGGCTGGACGGCCGACCGATCGACACGCGCACGCCGCTGAAAGCGATCCGCGCCGGCCTGTGCCTGGTGCCCGAAGATCGCAAGCGTCAGGGCATCATTCCCGATCTCGGTGTCGGTCAGAACATCACCCTCGCCGTGCTCGAGAGCTATTCGAAAATGACCCGCATCGATGCCGAAGCCGAGCTGGGCTGCATCGACCGGGAAATCTCCCGTCTGCATCTGAAGACCGCAAGTCCATCCCTGCCGATCACCAGCCTGTCGGGCGGTAACCAGCAGAAAGCCGTGCTGGCGAAAATGCTGCTGGCCAAACCGCGCGTACTGATTCTCGACGAGCCGACCCGAGGCGTGGATGTCGGCGCCAAGTACGAGATCTACAAGTTGATGGGCGCGCTGGCCGCCGAAGGCGTGTCGATCATCATGGTTTCATCGGAACTGGCCGAAGTGCTCGGCGTCTCCGACCGCGTGCTGGTGATCGGCGAAGGCCAGTTGCGCGGCGACTTCGTCAACCATGAACTGACCCAGGAACAGGTACTCGCCGCCGCCCTCAGCCAGCCCGGCAGCCATAACAATAATGATCGGAAAACCGCGTAAATGAATCAGGTCAAACAACTGTTCACCCGCTACAAAATGCTCGCGCTGGTATTTGCCGTGGTGCTGATCTGGCTGTTCTTCAGCTGGCAGACCGAAGGCGGTTTCCTCACCCCGCGCAACCTCTCCAACCTGCTGCGGCAGATGTCGATTACCGGAATTCTGGCCTGCGGCATGGTGCTGGTGATCATCAGCGGCGAGATCGATTTGTCGGTGGGCTCATTGCTCGGTTTGCTTGGCGGCCTCGCGGCGATACTCGACGTGGTCTATCACATTCCGCTGCTGGCGAATCTCAGCCTGGTTGCCCTGTGCGGTTTGGTCATCGGGCTTGCCAACGGCTACATGGCCGCCTATTTGCGCATACCGTCATTTATCGTCGGCCTGGGTGGCATGCTCGCGTTTCGCGGGATTTTGCTAGGGATCACCGGCGGCACCACCATCGCCCCGGTATCGCCGGAGCTGGTCTACGTCGGCCAGGGTTATCTGCCCCACGCGATCGGCACCGGCCTGGGTGTGCTGCTGTTTGTGCTAACGGTGTTCCTGACCTGGAAACAACGACGCAATCGCGCCCTGCATGGCCTGGCGGCGCATTCGCTGGTGCGTGATGTTGTGCGCGTGCTGGTGATCGGCGCGGTGCTGGCCGGTTTCGTCCAGACCCTCAACAGCTATGACGGCATTCCCGTGCCGGTGCTGCTGTTGCTGATTCTGCTCGGCGTGTTCAGCTACGTCACCAGCCAGACCGTGTTCGGCCGCCGGGTCTATTCGGTCGGCAGCAACATGGAAGCGACCCGCCTGTCCGGCATCAATGTGCAAGCGGTCAAGCTGTGGATCTTCGGCATCATGGGCGTGATGTGCGCACTCGCCGGCGTGGTCAACACCGCACGCCTCGCGGCCGGCTCACCGTCCGCCGGCAGCATGGGCGAACTCGACGCCATCGCCGCCTGCTTCATCGGCGGCACCTCCATGCGCGGCGGCTCCGGCACCGTCTACGGCGCCCTCCTCGGCGCACTGGTGATTACCAGCCTCGATAACGGCATGTCCATGCTCGACGTGGATAGCTACTGGCAGATGATCGTCAAGGGCAGCATTCTGGTGTTGGCGGTCTGGGTGGATGTGAGTACGCGCACGGCGCGGCGTTGAACGCGGGGCCAATCTGGAGGATTCCAACGGTTTTGTTCGGGAAGTCGCTGTTCGAGAGCTTTGCAGGCAGCAGTCCGGCGAGGCGTTGTCGCTGTTGATCCAACCACTGAACGATGGGGTTCCTCTGGTTCGCGAATTGACAGCGGCGGGCATCAAGCATTACTTGTCACAGGATCGCAATTCACTGACGGAACAGGAGCACGGTGCGTGAGCAAGCACAATGCGAGCAGCGACAGCGTTTCCAAGGGCATAGTGCTGATCAGCGCTGCTGTCTTTCTGCTCTCGCTGGCCGATGCAGCGGTTAAATACTTCAGCACACGCCTACCGCTCTGGCAGCTGTTTCTCCTGGTGTCTTGTCTGTCGGTTCCCGCCCTTGGAGTCTGGCTCGGCAGGCGCATCAGATCGGGCCGCCAGGGGATTGCTTCGGTGTACTGGGTAACCGTCCGGAGCATCCTGCTTTTGTTGATGTGGGTAATGTATTACGCGGCATTACCGCTGATTCCATTATCAGTCGCTGCCGTGGCGATCTACACGACGCCCCTGTTCATTGCACTTTTTTCCACCCTTTATGGAGGTGAGCCGTTATCACTGCGTGGCTGGGTGGCGATAGGAACAGGCTTTGCGGGTGTCGCAACGGTGTTACGTCCAGGCTCGGACATCTTCGTTCTCGCAACGCTGCTGCCCGTCATCGCTGCTGTGTTCTACGCGCTTGCGATGGTAGTGACGCGCCGACATTGTCGCAGTGAACATCCACTGGCACTGGCCCTGGGATTGAATACTGCTTTTCTCGTCGCCGCCAGCATCGGCGGTATCGCTTCGCTGATGGTCAGTGACACGGTTGGCACAACTGGCGGTTTTCTACTCTCCCCATGGCAAACGCTTGATCGGCAAGTGACGCTGTTCATCTTCTGTTACGCCTGCGCTCTGATCTTCATCAACACCGCTACCGCCAAGGCTTATCAAATCGCGCCCGCGGCACTTATCGGCACGTTTGATTACGCCTACCTGGTTTTTGCCTGTCTTTGGGGTTACGTGCTGTTCCACGAGGTCCCGGATATTTTTACATGGGCAGGTATGGCGTTGATTTTGATTGCCGGCTTGCTGGTAATCCGCGCCAAAAAAGATGGCCAGTAACTTCACCTGAGAAAGTTGGCAGTCCGGCCTTCTGACAGTGTTTTGCCCTTTCTCGTCAATTCCCCGGCAAATCAGATATTTCTGCCTAGACTTGAACATGTCTCGGCACTTGAACGCGTTCAGCGCGTCGAGCGGTCATCACAATAAAAACAAGAGGAATCACCCAGATGCTCAGATCTCTGTTCAGCGCACTTGCCTGCGCTTTGGCGGTAAGCAGCATGAACCCGGCCATGGCGGCAGACCCAGTGATCATCAAGTTCTCGCATGTGGTCGCTGACCAGACGCCCAAGGGGCAAGGTGCGTTGCTGTTCAAGAAACTGGTCGAGGAACGCTTGCCGGGCAAGGTCAAGGTCGAGGTGTATCCCAACTCCTCGCTCTTTGGTGACGGCAAGGAAATGGAAGCCCTGTTGCTCGGCGATGTGCAGATGATTGCGCCATCGCTGGCCAAGTTCGAGCAGTACACCAAGTCAGTGCAGCTGTTCGACCTGCCCTTCCTCTTCAATGACATCAACGCTGTCGACCGCTTTCAACTGAGCCCGCAAGGTCAGGGCCTGCTCAAATCCATGGAAAGCAAAAACATCACCGGTCTGGCTTATTGGCACAACGGCATGAAACAACTGTCGGCCAACAAGCCACTGCGTGTACCGGCTGATGCGCGCGGCCTGAAGTTCCGGGTACAGGCCTCGGCGGTGCTGGAGGAGCAGTTCAAGGCGGTGCGCGCCAATCCGCGCAAGATGAGTTTTGCCGAGGTATACCAAGGCCTGCAGACCGGTGTGGTCAACGGCGCAGAGAATCCTTACTCGAACATCTACAGCCAGAAGATGCATGAAGTGCAGAAGTACATCACCGAATCCAACCACGGTGTACTGGACTACATGCTGATCACCAACACCAAGTTCTGGAACGGCCTGCCGCCCGACGTGCGCAGCGAACTGGACAAGATCGTCGTGGAAGTCACCACCCATGTGAACAAGGAAGCCCAGCAACTGAACGAGGGGGACAAGCAGCGCATCCTTGCCGCCAAAACCACGGAAATCATCACCCTTACGCCAGAAGAACGTGCGCAATGGCGCGATGCGATGAAACCGGTGTGGAAGAAGTTCGAAGGCGAAATCGGCGCTGAGCTGATCTCTGCTGCCGAAGCCGCAAACCAGGCGCAATAATCCCAAGGCAGGCGCCGCTGCGTCGGCGCCTGCCCGTCTTCACTCGACGTGAGATGCCATCCATGAAAGCGCTTCGGCGAATCTGGGAACACTTCGAGGAAGGCTTCATCGTCTTCCTTCTGGCGGCCATGACCCTCGTCACGTTTGTCTACGTGATCCTCAATAACTTCTACAGCCTGTTTTACTGGCTCGCCGATCATTGGCCGGCAGCGAGTGTCCCGCTGTTCGCCGTGGGCGATCAGATCATGGGCATGGCGCAGGCCATGACCTGGAGCACAGCCCTGACCAAAGCGCTGTTCGGCTGGCTGATTTTTTTCGGCCTGGCCTATGGCGTGCGCACCGCCGGGCATATCGGTGTCGACGCACTGGTCAAACTGGCACGCAGATCGGTGCAGCGCTACATCGGCATCCTCGCCTGCCTGTGCTGTCTGGCCTACGCGGGGCTGCTTGGCGTCGCCAGTTTCGAATGGATTGAAACCTTGATGAACGCCGGTATCGGCGCCGAGGATCTCGGCCATTTCGGCGTCATGCAGTGGCATGTCGGGTTGATCGTGCCGCTGGGCTTCGCGCTGGTGTTCATCCGCTTCGCTGAAATTCTCCTGCGCATCCTGCTTAACCGTCAGACCGGCCTCGGCCTGGCCGATGAAGCGGCCGACGCGCTGAAACTTGCCGAACACGAGGATGACAAGCCATGACCATCGCCTTCCTGTTCGTGGCCCTGTTCGCCTTGATGTTCATCGGCGTGCCGATCGCCATCTCACTGGGCCTGGCCGGCTCCCTGACGATCATTTTCTTCAGTCCCGACTCGGTGCGCTCGCTGGCGATCAAACTGTTCGAGACCTCGGAACACTACACACTGCTGGCCATTCCTTTCTTCCTGCTGGCGGGGGCCTTCATGACCACCGGTGGCGTCGCCCGCCGGCTGATCGACTTCGCCAACGCCTGTGTCGGGCATATTCGCGGCGGCCTGGCCATCGCGGCGGTGCTGGCCTGCATGCTGTTCGCCGCCCTCTCCGGTTCAAGTCCCGCCACGGTCGCTGCGGTGGGCTCGATTGCGATTGCCGGGATGGTCCGTTCCGGCTACCCGCAGGCGTTCGGCGCAGGGATCATCTGCAACGCCGGTACGCTGGGCATCCTGATCCCGCCGTCGATTGTGATGGTGGTTTACGCCGCTGCTACAGAAACCTCCGTGGGCAAGCTGTTCATGGCCGGCGTGGTGCCTGGCCTGCTGCTGGGCACGGCATTGATGGTGGCGATCTACATCGTCGCGGTGAAGAAAAATCTCCCCGCCTTGCCGCGTGCGACGCTTCGCGAGTTTCTGAGTACGGCACGCCAGGCAATATGGGGCCTGTTGCTGATGGTGATCATCCTCGGCGGCATCTATTCGGGCATGTTCACCCCGACCGAAGCTGCCGCAGTGGCAGCCGTCTATTCGGCCTTCATCGCTTTGTTCGTCTACAAGGATCTGACCTTTCGCGAGACCCCCAAGGTTCTGCTCGACTCGGCCAAGCTGAGCATCATGCTGATGTTCATCATTGCCAACGCCATGCTGTTCGCCCACGTGCTGACCACCGAACAGTTACCTCAACAAATCACTGCCTGGGTGATCGACGCCGGCCTGACGCCGGTGACGTTCCTGCTGGTGGTCAACATTGTGCTGTTGATTGCCGGCGCGTTCATGGAACCGTCAGCGATCATCCTGATCCTGGCGCCCATCCTCTTTCCCATCGCGATGAAACTGGGCATCGATCCGATTCACCTCGGCATCATCATGGTGGTCAACCTTGAGATCGGCCTGATCACGCCACCGGTGGGCCTGAACCTGTTCGTGACCTCGGCGGTGACCGGCATGTCCTTGCCCGCCACAGTCAAAGCCGCGATGCCCTGGCTGTCGATTCTGCTGTTGTTCCTGATCCTGATTACTTACGTGCCATGGATCTCCCTGGTGCTGCCGAACTGGCTGGGGATGAACTGACGTCGTGACGATCACGTTCAGCCGGGACCGGCTAGAGTGCAATCACTCTGCTTAAAACCATAACAAGACGGAGAAGTGCCCCCATGCGAGTCAAAACACGCTTTGCCCTGCTGGCCGCCGCCACGCTGACCCTTAGCAGTGCTGCGCAGGCTGCGCCCGTGTTCATCAATATCCTCACCGGCGGAACCAGCGGGGTTTACTACCCGATCGGGGTCGGTCTGTCGCAAATCTACAGCGACGGCATTGCCGGTTCGAAGACATCGGTGCAGGCCACCAAAGCGTCGGTAGAAAACCTCAATTTGCTACAGGCCGGTCGCGGCGAGTTGGCTCTGGCTTTGGGCGACTCAGTGGCCGACGCCAAAAACGGCGTGGAGGACGCCGGTTTCAAAGCGCCACTGACCAAATTGCGCGCTTTGGGCGGCGCCTATCCCAATTACATTCAAATCGTCGCCAGCAAAGAGTCGGGGATCAAAACCCTCGCCGATCTCAAGGGCAAGACCATCTCGGTCGGCGCCCCAAAATCCGGGACTGAATTGAATGCGCGGGCGATATTCAAGGCGGCCGGCCTGACCTACGAGGACATGGGCAAGGTGCAATATCTGCCGTTTGCCGAATCGGTGGAATTGATCAAGAACCGGCAACTGGATGCCACCCTGCAATCGTCGGGACTGGGCATGGCCGCCATTCGCGACCTGTCGTCGGTGATGCCGCTGAACTACGTCGCCATTCCGAGCGAGGTGGTGGCAAAAATCGGCAATCCGGCCTACCAGAGCGCAATGATCCCGGCCAACACCTACGACGGACAGGCCGAAGCCGTGCCCACCGTGGCAATCACCAATATTCTGGTGACCCGCGCCGACCTGCCGGATGACGTCGTCTATGACATGACCCGCCTGCTGTTCGACAACCTGGGGCGCTTGGGTAACTCCCATTCGGCGGCCAAGGACATCAAGCTGGAAGCGGCTGCGAAAAACCTGCCGATCGCGCTGCACCCCGGCGCCGAACGCTACTACAAGGAAAAAGGCGCTTTATAAGCCCTTGTGCGCAGTGGCGTGACGGCCACTGCAGCGTCGATTCCTTTGCGTGGTCATGAGGAAGGCAGGCAATGAGTGACGAGCATCACGGTATTTCCGCGAACCCACGGGACTGGCCGAAAACCCTGTTTTACGTAGCGCTGCTGTTCTCGATTTTCCAGATCGTTACCGCAGCCTTTTCTCCTCTCTCCAGCCAGGTGCTGCGTGCGGTCCACGTCGGCTTCCTGCTTTGGGTGGTGTTTCTCAGTTATCCGGCACACGGCACAGACCGTCCGTGGCAACCGCTGGCCTGGCTGCTGAGCCTGGCCGCTATCGCTACCGCGCTGTATCAATGGGTGTTCGAGGCCGATCTGATCCAGCGTTCCGGTGACCTCACCTCGGCCGACCTGATGATCGGCATCGTATTGATTGCCCTGGTCTTCGAAGCTGCGCGACGGGTCATGGGCATTGCGCTGCCGGTGATTTGCGGGCTGTTCCTGGCGTACGGCCTGTTCGGGCAATACTTGCCCGGCGAACTGGCCCATCGCGGCTACGGTTTCGACCAGATCATCAATCAGCTGTCCTTCGGCACCGAAGGGCTGTACGGCACGCCGACCTACGTATCGGCGACCTACATTTTCCTGTTCATCCTGTTTGGCGCGTTTCTTGAGCAGGCCGGCATGATCAAGCTGTTTACCGACTTCGCCATGGGCTTGTTCGGTCACAAGCTGGGAGGCCCGGCGAAAGTGGCCGTGGCCTCGTCGGCGTTGATGGGGACGATCACCGGCTCCGGGATCGCCAACGTCGTCACGACCGGGCAATTCACCATTCCGCTGATGAAGCGCTTTGGCTATCGCGCCGCGTTCGCCGGCGGCGTGGAAGCCACCTCCAGCATGGGCAGCCAGATCATGCCTCCAGTGATGGGCGCGGTCGCCTTCATCATGGCTGAAACCATCAATGTGCCCTTCGTCGAAATCGCCAAGGCGGCGCTGATTCCGGCCCTGCTGTATTTCGGTTCGGTGTTCTGGATGGTCCATCTGGAAGCCAAGCGCTCCAACCTCAAGGGTCTGCCCAAAGACCAATGCCCCAGCGCTTGGGGCGCGGTAAAAGCCCGCTGGTATTTACTGATTCCTCTGCTGGTTCTGGTGTACCTGCTGTTTTCCGGGCGCACACCGCTGTTCTCGGGCATGGTCGGCCTGGCATTGACTGCCATCGTGATTCTCGGCTCGGCGATCATTTTCCGCGTGCACAGCTTTGGCCTGCGTTGTGCGTTCTGGATTGCACTCGGCGTGCTCTGCACAGGTTTTTTCCAGCTTGGCATCGCGGTGATTTTCGCGGTCATTGCCGTCCTGGTGCTGGTCTGCGCTTTCATCAAGGGCGGTCGCGAAACGCTGCTGATCTGCCTGCACGCGCTGGTCGAAGGCGCCCGCCACGCGGTACCGGTGGGCATCGCCTGCGCACTGGTCGGCGTCATTATCGGCATCGTTTCGCTCACTGGCGTCGCTTCGACGTTTGCCGGCTACATCCTCGCCATCGGCCGCGACAACCTGCTGCTGTCGCTGATTCTGACGATGATCACCTGCCTGGTGCTGGGGATGGGCATTCCGACCATTCCCAACTACATCATCACCAGCTCGATCGCCGCGCCTGCCCTGCTGGAGCTGGGCGTGCCACTGATCGTGTCGCACATGTTCGTGTTCTACTTCGGCATCCTCGCCGACCTGACACCGCCGGTCGCCCTCGCCTGTTTTGCCGCCGCGCCGATCGCCAAGGAAAGCGGCTTCAAGATCAGCCTGTGGGCCGTGCGCATTGCGCTGGCCGGTTTCGTCATCCCGTTCATGACGGTCTACAACCCGGCGCTGATGCTGCAAGGCGACAACTTGTGGGCGACTGCCTACATGCTGATCAAGACTCTTCTGGCGGTTGGTCTCTGGGGCATGGCGTCGACCGGTTTTCTGCAACAGAAAATGCTGCTTTGGGAACGTTTGCTGAGTCTCGGTGCGGGCGCCCTGCTGATCGTGGCACTGCCCGTGACCGATGAAATCGGCTTCGCACTCGGGATTCTGGTAATCGTGCAACACGTCTGGCGCTCGCGGCGCGCCGCGGCGGCCAATGCATGATCGGCTTGTGCCTGGGTCTGGCCGGCAGCATATGGGCACAGTTGCCGGTAGCGAACTTCACCCTGGCATGGAACCACAGCATCGAAAAGATCCGTTGGGAGGAAGACTACCGCGTCACGGCCCAAGGGCTGGTTCTTGAGCAGGCCAGGGTTCGCGGCAACGGCGCTGGCATGGAGATACCCAATGATGCCCGGCTGGAGAACGGTAGTTGGCATTTCCGACGCGATTTGCCGCCGCTGCAACCACTGCAATTAGGCCGAACCCCGGAGGCCGGTGATTACCAGTTATGCATGGATGGCAAGTGCGAATTGCTCAGCCGATGGGTTGGGCCGGCCAATATCAGCCAGCCGTTTTTGCAGTTGTGGAGTTGCGAAATGACTTCGCTATCGCCATCGCATGATGGTTAGCCAGGAAGCCGTGGCGAGCTGTCGCCAACATCGCCACGTTTCGCGAATTACTTATGCGCCAGCAACGATTTACGTTCGGCCTTGGCGTGCTTCATGGCAGCGATTTCCCGCTCGCACGCTTCGACATCGAAGGAGTTGTCCCACTTGGCAATGGCAATGGTGCCAATGCCGTTGCCGATCAGGTTGGTCACCGCTCGCGCCTCGTTGAGGAAGCGGTCGATGCCCAACAGCAACACCAGGCCCACCAGAGGTATCGAGTGAATGGTGGTGAGCGTGGCCGCCAAGGTCACGAATCCTGCCCCCGCCACACCGGCCGAGCCCTTGGAGGTCAGCAGGAACACGCCGAGCAGAATCATCTGATCCATGAATGTCAGCGGTGTGTTGGTCGCCTGGGCGATGAAGATCGCTGCCATGGTCAGGTAGATGCAGGTGCCGTCCGCGTTGAAGGTGTAGCCCGTCGGCAGGACCATGCCGACCACGGATTTCTTGCAGCCGAGCTTTTCCAGTTTGAACATCATTCGCGGCAGCACCGCTTCGGTCGAGCAGGTGCCCAGGGTGATCAGGATTTCATCCTTGAAATAACGCAGAAACTGCATCAGCGGCATGCCCGACCAGCGCGCCACCGCGCCCAGTACCACGACGATGAAGATCAGCGTGGTGATGTACAGCGCGACCAGCAACTGCCCCAACGAGAGCAGAGTGCCGATGCCGTATTTGCCGATGGTGAACGCCATGCCAGCCCCCGCGCCCAACGGCGCCAGGCGCATGACCATCGCGACGATTTTGAACAGACCTTGCAGGAACAGATCGATGGTATTGATCAGCGGTTTGCTGGTTTCGCCCATTTGCACCAGGGCGACGCCCATCAGCACCGACAACAGGATCACTTGCAGCATGACGCCGTTGGAGAAAGCGCCGAGGAAGGTGTGCGGAATGATATTGAGGAAGAATTCGACGAGGCCGCCCTGCTCGCTCGCCGCCTGGCTGTATTTGTTGACAGCGCTGCCATCGAGGGTGCCGGCGTTGATGTTCATGCCGGCGCCGGGCTTGACCACGTTGACTACGATCAGGCCGACCACCAGTGCGATGGTGGAAAGAATCTCGAAGTAGATCAGCGCTTTCACACCGATGCGGCCGACCTCCTTGATGCTGCCCATCTTGGCGATACCGACCACTACCGTGCCGAAGATGATCGGCGCCAGGAGCATCTTGATCAGCTTGATGAAACCGTCGGCAAACGGCTGCAGCTTGGCGCCGATGTCCGGCACGAAGTAACCGATGGCAGCGCCAATGACGATGCCGATCAGCACTTGCACATAGAGCTGGCTGTACCAGCGCGATTTTGAAGTTTCCACGGAAGCACCTCATTTTATTGTTGTGGTGGGCATGTGGCTGTGGCGTCGAGGATGACGCCTGAAGGTGCGGCCTCGGAAATCGAGGCCGCAGATGAAACCGAATCAGCCCTCGCCCAGTTCGCGCATGACGGCATACAGCGCAGATTTGGCTTCGAAGCCGACGCCCGGAATATCCGGCAGCCCGACGTAGCCGTTTTCTACGCGGATGCCATCGGCAAAACCTCCGAAGGGCTGGAACACGTCCGGGTACGATTCGTTGCCGCCCAAGTGCAGACCGGCGGCGATGTTCAGCGACATCTGGTGACCACCATGCGGCACCACGCGGCGCGAAGACCAACCCAGCTCTTCCATCACTTTCAGGGTGCGCATGTACTCGACGAGACCGTAGGACAGCGCGCAGTCGAATTGCAGGTAGTCACGGTCCGGGCGCATGCCGCCGTGGCGCAACAGGTTGCGGGCGTCCTGGTGAGAGAACAGGTTTTCGCCGGTGGCCATCGGCAGTTCGTAGTGATTGGCCAACTCGGCCTGGAGCGCATAATCCAGCGGGTCGCCGACTTCTTCGTACCAGAACAGGTTGTACTTCTTGATCGCTTCGGCGTAGGCGATACCGGTCTGCAGATCGAAGCGGCCGTTGGCGTCGACCGCCAGGCGCTGGCCGTCGCCCACCACTTCGAGCACCGCCTCAATGCGGCGGATATCTTCGTCCAGCGGCACCGCGCCGATCTTCATCTTGACCACGTCGTAGCCACGGTCCAGATAGCTCTGCATTTCGGCCTTGAGTTTGCTCTGGTCCTTGCCCGGGTAGTAATAGCCACCCGCCGCATACACCCAGACTTTGTCATCGGCGACGCCGTTGCGATAACGATCGGCAAGCAGGCGATACAGCGGCTTGCCTTCGATCTTCGCTACCGCATCCCACACCGCCATATCGATGGTGCCGACCGCTACTGAACGCTCGCCATGCCCGCCCGGTTTTTCGTTGGTCATCAGGGTTTTCCAGATGGCGAACGGATCAAGGTTATTGTTCTCGTGATCGATCAGGGTTTCCGGGTCGGCTTCAGTGATCCGCGCCAGAAAGCGATCGCGCATCAGCGCGCCCTGGCCGTAGCGACCGTTGGAGTTGAAGCCGTAACCGATGACCGGTTTGCCGTCGCGGATCACGTCGGTAATGACCGCGACGACCGAGCAGGTCATCTTCGAAAAATCGATGTAGGCATTGGCGATCGGGGAAGCAATGGAGACGGTTTTTTCACGGATATCGACGATACGCATGACGGGTTCCTCTTGTTGTGGTGACCCAACGTTATGCGTTGCGACGACACCCGCCCAATGCTATTAATGCCGCGCCCTATGCACAGGAGGCATTGCCCTTGGAACTGGTTTGGCTTGAGGATTTTTCAGCGCTGGCCGAGTACGGCAGCTTTGTCCGGGCCGCTGAAGCGCGCCATGTGACGCAGCCGGCATTCAGTCGTCGGGTGCGTTCACTGGAGAACTGGATGGGCGTGGAATTGTTCGTGCGCACTCCGCAGGGCGCGACGCTGACCGAGGCCGGCAGGCAGATTTTGCCCAGCGCTCAGGAAGCGGCCAGACGCCTGTACCGCATGCGCTCCGAGGCCCAAGAAGTGGCTGGCATGGCGGCGAAAACCTTGCAGTTCGCCGCCACTCATTCGCTGTCATTCACCTTCTTCCCACGCTGGTTGCGCAGCGCCGAAAGTGGCGCGCCGATCGATGCGGTTCGCCTGCATTCCGACAGCATGGCCGTGTGCGAACAGATGCTGATTCATGGCCAGGTGCAGTTCCTGCTATGCCATCGCCACCCCGACGTTCCGCCATTACTGGCGCCTGATCAGTTCATTGGCAAGAAGGTCGGCGAGGACGTACTTGTGCCGCTGGCGAGTGCTTCCGCCCAGTTCGGCACGTCGCCTGAAACCCTGCCCTATCTGGCCTACACCCACGAATCCGGCCTGGGCCGGATCGTCGCCCACAGGTTGCATGGCAAGGCTGATTATCTGCACCTGAAACCGCTGTTCAGCAGCCACTTGGCCGCAGTGCTGATGTCGATGGCGCTGGAAAGCAAAGGCGTGGCCTGGCTGCCGAAAAGCCTGACCGAACAGGAAATGGCCGACGGGCGCCTGGTCAGGGCGCTGGATGAAAGTTGGGATATTCCGCTGGAAATACACCTGACTCGCCCGACCGCGCCGATCAGCCCTTCGGCGGAGGAATTCTGGGCGAAGCTGGGTGGGTGATGTTGACTCAGGCTAGTGTGAGGGGCTTTCGACTGTTGAGCTTTTTATTTCCAGTCATGCCACGGTCAGCCCCGTCCATAGCTCCGAAACCGCCCATAGTCGCTCAGCCAGCTCAGCATCCGCCGCCCATTTCGCAACGCCCTTGCGGCCCGCTTCAGGTTGATTGATCGGCGCAACATTGCAGTCTTCGCAATACACACCACCCAAATCCGCAAGCGCCACGCTGGTCGCACACCACAATCCCGTCGCGGCGCCCTGCTCCAGAGTTTTCAGCCCGTTGTGGGCATCCAGCCGTGGTCGACCGTGTTCATCCAGGGCGTCGAATGCGGCGAGTTCCGCTGTGCTCAGGTGCCGTGCCAGATCCGTCAGAATCTGCCCGGGATGCAATGAGAACGCACGAACGCCATGACTGCGTCCGCGCCGATCCAGCGCGATGGCAAACAAGGCATTGGCTGTTTTCGACTGACCATACGCGACCCATTTGTCATACGGCCGTTGCAGGAAATCGATGTCGGCAAAGTCCACCCCGGCAATCTGATGCCCGCGCGAGGACACTGACAGCACCCGCGCCTGCCCGGCCTTGACCAGCGCCGGCCAGAGGCCGCACGTCAGGCGATAGTGGCCCAAGTGATTGGTCGCGAACTGGCCTTCATGGCCATCGGCATCGCGCAGCAACGGCGCGGCCATGATTCCGGCGCAGTTGATCAACAAGGACACTGGCTGACCCGCGCTGACCACGCTGTGGCTGAACGCCACCACCGATTCAGCCTGCATGAGGTCCATGGGCATCACGCTGACTCCGTCAACACCGGCCAATGCCGACTCTGCCCGTGCCGTATCTCTGGCCGGCACCATGACCTGCGCTCCTGCCGCAGCGAGGCTTTTTACCGTCAGCAGACCGAGGCCGGAATAGCCGCCGGTGACCACAGCGAGCTGCCCGCGCAGATCAATGCCGGCCATGACTTCAGCCGCTGTGCTGGCGGCGTTGAACGGTGATTGCACAGGTTGTTGAGGCATGGTCATGAGCGTTAATCCTGAGTGAGCTATCGAAGGCCTTCATTCTTGGCTAAGCTCTCGGGACGAACCAGTCTGATAAATCCAGGTTTCTGTCGTGATCATCCAAAATCCTGCTGGCGATCCACTCTCTGCCGTATTGGCGCTCTCCGAGTTGCAAGCTGCCTGCTCGGTGCGTTTGCAGGCAGGCGGCGTCTGGGCGCTGCGATTTCAACCCATCGAACTGAAATTCAACGTGGTGCGACGAGGCGAATGCTGGTTGCGCATGCAGGGCTTGCCGGCGCAGTTGCTGCGGGCCGGCGACTGTTTTGTGGTGTCGCGCACGCCGTTCATTCTGGCCAGCGGCCCCGACATCGAGGCGGTGAATGCAGCGGAGGTTTTCGCCCATGACGGAGCCTCGGCGACCTTTGGCGTCGGCGAGGAAGTCGAGTTGCTGGGCGGCAGCGTGTCGCTGTCGGGACCCGGCGCAACCGAACTGCTCGACGTGCTGCCGACCTCGCTGATCATTCGTGCCGAGGCCACAGGCGCCTCGTCGTTTGGTTGGCTGCTGGATGAACTGGAGCGCGAGTGGCCATCACACCAGGCCGGCTCGCAGGCGATGTGCAACGACCTGCTGCGGCTGATATTCATCCATGCGCTGCGCCATCACATCAACAGCGCGGATGCCGAACAATTGTCCTGGCTGGGCGGACTGCGGGAACCGGCGATTGCCGGCGTCTTGCGCGCCGTTCACGGTGCTCCGGAAAAGGCCTGGCGCCTGACGCAAATGGCCGAGATTGCCTGCATGTCGCGCTCCGGTTTCGCCGCGCTGTTCAAGACACGCATGGGTCTGGCACCGGTCGAATACGCCACGCGCTGGCGGATGCGCGTGGCCGCGTTCCGCTTGCGCAATGGCCGGGACAATGTGGCCACTGTCGCCGCGTCACTGGGTTATCTGTCCGACGCGGCGTTTGGCGCTGCATTCCGCCGCGTGCACGGAATATCGCCGGGGCAATACCGGCGCGATCCACTCTTATAGTCCGATGATCAAGGTTATGATCGCGACAACCGCCGCCAAGGACACCCGCCGATGCCTGCCATGAAAACCCGCCCCACCCCCGCGCCATTGCTCAAGCCCGGCGAAACCGTGGTGCTGTTCGACGGCGTGTGCAAACTGTGCAACGGCTGGGCGCGCTTTCTGATTCGCCATGACCGTCAGCGCCATGTGCGTCTGGCGACCGTGCAATCGCCCGAAGGCCAGGCCTTGCTGGCGTGGGCCGGCTTGCCCCTGGATGAGTTCGACACCATGGCGGTGATCCGCGACCGGCATTACTGGGAGCGCTCGGATGCATTCCTGGAAGTGGTCGGGCAACTGCCAATGCGCTGGCAGCCGCTGAAACTGCTGCGGATCTTCCCCCGTCGTCTGCGCGACTGGGCTTACGATCGCATCGCGCTCAACCGCTATCGGCTGTTTGGCAAGTACGACACTTGTCTGCTGCCGACTGCGGATCATGAAAGCCGTTTTCTAAAAGCCCACGGCTGACCCGATCAGTTGCAGCGGCGTCATCTTCGTCACCATCATCAGCACGATGACAAACATCCCGGCGAACCCGGCGATGCCCATCCAGAACCACCAGCGGTAAGTGCTCGCGTAGCGATCATCCAGAGGCAGGCCGCCCTCGCCCGCGCTCAGCGCCATCTTCTGCAAACGCTTTTGCAATACCAGCACCGGCAGCCACAACGCGCCGACACAGAAGAAAATGATCAGCGAAGTCAGCAGCCATTCGGTGCTCATCGAAAGCCCGGAAAGCCGCATCAGCAGATAGCCGGTAATGACCTGCACAAACCCGGCCGGCGTGGTGATCCACGTATCAAAGCGCACCACCATTCGTGCGACATGGGCGATCACTTGCGGGTTGCCGCTGCGGCTGGCGGCGATCAGGTAGAGGTAGGAACCCATGCCGAAACCGAAAAGGAAAATCGCCGCGATTACATGCAGGTACTTCAGGCAGAGATAGACCATCTCAACGCTGCCCATCGGAGAATTGAACCGACAGGCTCAAGTTGGCCGGATCGTTGATCGCCGCCAGATATTCCTCAACGCTGATTTCGCCAACACACGGCCGCGCGCCGGCCTGCGGCACATAACCCCGAGCCATTTTGGTTGCGAGGGCGACGGCGGCGCAGCTGGGGATTTCCGGGCCTTTGTCATTAAGCGCGGTGAGTTGCGCGGTCATGCTCAGCGGCTGATCGTCAACACCGATGCCTTGAACATCGATGTACATCGCGCTCTTGCCATCACCGAAGCGTTCGAACCACGTACCCAGTCGATGCAGACGCGCCGCCCAGCGCACATGATCGCGCACCAGACCGAAGCGCAAGGCTTGCGCCAGCAAGGCATTGGCGACACCGCCGAGTTTCAGGCCGGCGCCGGCCTTGAAGCGCAGCGTCAGTGCGCCATAGCGGCGTGCGAAAATATCCATGTCCGGCACATCGACATTGGCCAGTACCCGGGTGCCCAGTTGCGGCATGCTGCGCAGGGTCAGATCGAGCCAACCCAATACTTCGTGAGCCTGGCCGTTTTTCAATTGTTTGATCGGTTTGCCTGCGTAGGCGAGCACGCCTTCGACCGTGGACAGCCCCGGCATTTTTGCCGAGGAAGAAATGCCATGCTCGATCGAGTCGATTCGCGCAAAACGCGGGCGCTGCTCATCGATGATCGCCGAAGACAAGGTCGGCACCGAACTGCAACCGCTGAGCACGGCCACGCCAGCCTCCCTGGCGCGGGCGTCGAGCACATCAATGCCGTTGACGAAGGTGCGGCAGTCAGCCAGATCGCAATAATTGACCCCGGCATCGATGCAGCTTTCAGCAACTGCGTAGGATTGCCCCTGAAACGGCCCGCCGGTGTGCACCACCAACTGAACATTCAACTCTCGCAACGCCGCTTGAAAACCTGCGCCCATCGCATCACCGCACCAGCCTTCGCACGGACGGCCTGATCGCGCTTGCAGCTCAGCGACCTTGCCCTGCAACTTGCGCGCATCGCGGCCCGACAACAGCAGTTCAATCTCTGGCATGAGCGCCAGATGCCGACAAACGATGCTGCCGAAATTGCCGTAGCCACCGACGACCATCACCCTGAATGCCATTGCCCTTTCCCTGTTTCAGCCCAAACGTGGCGCAGAGGATATAGGCCGCAGCGGCGATCAGAAATTTATTTTGCAACCGGGTATCACCCCGTCCGCTTGTCCAAGGCAAAAAGAATGAACCCAACGCCCCTCTCGTCACCTAACGCACAGACCATCAGGAGCTAAGCCTATGCAAATCGAAACCGTGTGGATCGTGTTGGCGGTCATTCTTGTGCTGATCGAGCTTTGGGCCATTAACCGGGTGCGTAAAAGCGAGGGGAAATCCAGTAGTAAAGGCGTGTGGATCGTGCTGATCGTTTTCGTGCCGCTGTTCGGCCTGATCGCCTGGGCACTGGCGGGACCCAAGCATGTCGGTCGCATTTCGCCTTCCCAGGCTAACCGTTGAAGCGGCTAGCGCTGCCCCTTTCCAAGCATCACCACAGCCCGGCTTTTGCCGGGCTTGTTATATGCAATGTCTGCCGCGCGGATATCTTGCAGGCTGCACGAAAGCATTGTGCCTGCTTCAATGCCAGCCCTTGATTTAGACGGATTGCGCTCGATCGGCGAGTTGGCATGAGTCCTGCGATAGCCTCTTCCTGAATACACAGCAGCGCGAAAAAAAGAACGCTGTGTTCAATCCGTGAAAAGCATAGGCCTCAAAAAATGAATGCCATCGACCTTCTCAAAGCCGACCATGAAAAAGTCAAAGCCATCCTCAGCCAACTGAGTGAATCCACCGATCGCGCGCTGAAAAAACGCGTCGAGTTGCTAGGCAAACTGGAAATGGAAATCACCATCCACACCCGCCTCGAAGAAGAGATTCTCTACCCTGCGTTCAAGGAAGCCGGCAGCAAGGAAGAAGACATCATGTACTACGAAGCCAAGGAAGAGCACCGCACCGTGGATTCGCTGGTGCTGCCTGATTTGAAGGAAACCGACCCGGGCAGCCCGGAATTTGCCGGTCGGGTCAAAGTGGTCAAGGAGCTGCTGGAGCATCACATCGAAGAGGAAGAAGAGGAAATGTTCCCGAAAGCGCAGAAGCTTCTGGGCAAGGCCAAGCTCGAGGAGCTGGGCGCACAGATGGAAGCGATGAAGGCCAGTCACAAAAAGGAAATGGCAGCCAACAAGATCGCCGCGTAAAGTGCTGAAGATACCGAGGCCCGGCAGCGATGCCGGGCCTTTTTTGTCCATCAAACCTCCACACCCCCTCAAGGATGACGTCCCCGTGGATGAGATCATCAGCTATCGCGTCGCAAACTTTGAAAATGCCCTGTCAATGCGCCGGTCGGGCCAGTCATGACGCCAAACACTCGCCCCGTTCTGGCAGTCCTCGGCCTGATGGTTTTCTACGCTGGACTTTGGGTCGCGTCCGAATGGTGGGAGAGGGCTTTCGCCACAGCCTACCGGGCCGCTGACATCAGCCCCGACGGCTGCGTTCGGGTTCAAGCGTTCAGGCCTTATTGGGTGCTGCCCGCCTCTTTCCATCCGAAATCACCACCCGACGATCCCGATGATCGGAGCTGGTTCGTGCGCTGGGAAAGTCCGGCTTTCTTCCGCCTCTATGACCAGCGGGATGGACGGTTACTTGCTGAAACAGACGTCTACGATCTGGTCAACTGGGGTGGGCCAGTCAATTGGGGCTACGGAAAATACCGGGAAGTGAGCGTCGGTATGATCCAGATCGGCACCGAGCCAGACGACTGCAAGTACGAGTGAAGCGACTGTGTGAATACTCAATACTCGCACTGATCAAACCGCCCAAGGTGGCCCGGTCTCGAATTTCGCTTCGATCCACTCCTTGAACGCCACCACTGCGGCCGCCGGAAATCGCGATGACGGTCTGACCAGATAAACGCCGCCCGCCGAATCCAGATGCCAGTCGGACAGCACGTGAATCAGCCGCCCTGCCGCCAGATCGCGGCTCATCAGCCAGTCGCCGGCACCGAGTATGCCGGCGTCGGCGCGGGCGGCGGCGAGCAGGGATTCGCTGTCGCTGGCGGTAAGGTTGCCGTGTGGCGTGATGGTCTGCACTTCGTTGCGGCGATGCAGGCGCCACAGCGGGAACGACGCCAGCCCGCTGAAGCGCAGGCAATTGTGCTGTAGCAGATCCTGTGGTGTCTGCGGCATGCCGTGGGCCTCGATGTAGGCCGGCGATGCGCAGAGAATCCGACGATGGTCACTGAGCTTTTTTGCAATCAGCCGATTGTCATCAAGCTCGCCGATGCGGATGGCCGCATCGAAGCCCTGCTCGATGATGTCGACCAGGCCTTCGCTGTAATCGGCGATTACCGAAACATGCGGATGAGCCTTGAGAAATTCCGGCAGCAGCGGTCCCAGCCACAAGCGCCCCATCGCCGCCGGCAAAGCCAGACGCAAGGTGCCGCGCACTTCGCTGGCGCCCTGCACCGCTTGCTGCTGCGCTTCGTTCATCAACTCGACGGCTGCGCGCAGGCGCTGTTCGAGTTGCAGGCCAGCCTCGGTGATACGCACGTGTCGCGTCGAGCGTTCCACCAACCGCACGCCCAGTCGCTTCTCCATCGCCGCGAGGCGTTTGGAAACAATGGTCGGATGGCGCTGCAACAAACGCCCCGCCGCGACAAACGACCCTTGCGCGGCGACAGCCAGGAAAGCAGCGATTTCATCGCTGTGCGGGTTGCTCAGAACATCCAGATTCATGGTTTTAAAATGATCGCCCCTGATGATCGGCCTGCCTCGAGATCGGCATGCGCTTGTGCCGCGTCGGCCAATGAATACCGCGCGCGAATTTGCGGCGTGATGATACCGGCGGCCACCGCAGCCAGCACGTCTTGCGCGCGCTCCTGAAATTCGGCTGTCGTAGCGGTGTGCGCGGCCAGCGATGGACGGGTCAGGAACAGCGAGCCCTTGGCGTTCAGCGTGGCTATTTCCACCGCTGCCGGCGCGCCGGTCTGCGCGCCGAACGAGACCATCAGCCCGCGTGGGCGCAAGCTGTCCAGCGAGGCCTGAAAAGACACCCGACCAATCGGGTCATACACCACATCGACCTTGCGCCCCTCGGTGATACGCAGCACGTCGGCTGCGAGGGTTTCGGCATCGAACACCAGCACTTCGTCACAACCGGACGCGCGAGCCTTGTCGACACTGGCCTGCTTGGACACCACACCGATGACTGTCGCGCCAAGGTGCTTGGCCCACGGCACCATGATTTCCCCCAGACCACCCGCGACGCCATAAAGCAGCATGGTCGTGCCCGGCCCGACCGGGTAAGTCGCCTTCAGCAAATACTGCGCGGTGATGCCTTTGAACAACACCGCCGCCGCGTCTTCGAACGCCAACTCTTCGGGAATCTTCACCAGACGCTCTGCCGGAAACAGCCGCGCCGAGGCGTAACCACCCAAGGGGCCAGTGGCGTAAGCGACCCGATCACCGACGCGGACATTGCTCACACCTGCACCGACCGCTGCCACCCGACCCGCGCCTTCCAGCCCCAGCCCCGACGGCAACGCCACGGGCACTGCACCTTTGCGCTGGCTGACATCGAGGTAATTAACGCCCACCGCCGCTTGCTCCAGCCAGACCTCGCCGGCCCCGGGGGCCTGTTCGCTGACAGTGTGCAATTGCAGGACGTCCGGTGCGCCCGTTGCGGTGAAGCGAATTGCGTTGGCCATGGTCATCTCCATTCATTCGTTAGCCGTTGAGCTCAGTCTGAAAGCTCAGCATTCAACGAACAACCCAGCCTGAATGCAGTTCATTGCTGCGCACGATGCAGCAATACCCACATAAAAAAGGAGCGGCACGTGCTGCCGCTCCTCCCTCAATAATCAATCGAACGCGCCGTTGAGCACCTCGTAGATCAACCCGGTAGCCAGCGCAACAAGGATCAGGTCGGTGCCCACCTGTTGCCATTCGTAGCCTTCATAGCGAGGCAAATGGCCGAGCAGACGCCCGTCCAGCTTCTTGGCGATGCCCGGGGGCAATGGCTTGCCCCGCGCCAGATTCTTTTGAATACCCGGCGGCAGCGGCGGCCCCGGATTCCAGTATTCGCCGCGATAACCGCCGACGATGCCGAGAATATTGCCGCGATCAATGCTCGGCCCGCCGCGATAGCCAGAGGGTTGCTGGCCTTTGTTGCCATTGCCCTGACCGCCCCCACCCTGTTTACCATGATCCTGCATGTTCTGCGGTTTGCCCTTGCCGTTGCCCTGGCCGCCTTGACCACCCTGGCCCTTGCCATTGCCGGGGTCAGCCAGTGCCGTCGTGCTGCCGATTACCAGCGCGAGGCAAGACAACGCGGTAATCAATCTGCGAGCTTTTCTCATGTGCGATTCCTTCGGTTGGGGGATGCTCTTGAGTATGGGCGAATGTGCTCAGCTTAGTGGATTTCTTCTTGCTGACCACTCGGCCTTGCGTCAGGATTCCCACCCTCTCCACCCCTGATCGAAAAATCATGAATCGTCAAAAGAAGCTGCAGCAGTTGTTCAAAGAAAAGGCCAAAAAGGCCAATGCCAAACTGGCGCCGAAAAAGCCCAAATACATCTGCAAGGCTGATCGCCTGAAGCTGGAAGCCGAAGCCGCGCAGGCGGCGGCCGAAAACAGCGAAAGCTGATTCAGGCCGTCTGCCGCGACGTCAGCCAGGTCATCAGCGCCGCCAGCACGAGCAATGCCGCGCTGGCGTAAAACGTCAGCCGATAACCGCTGCCGTCGAACAGCAGACCACCGATGGTAGAACCCGAGGCAATCGACAACTGCACCACCGCCACCATCAGCCCGCCGCCCGCTTCGGCATCGTCAGGCAGCGTGCGCGCCAGCCACGACCACCAGCCCACCGGCGCGGCGGTCGCGATCAATCCCCACACGCCCAGCAACACGAACGCAGCCACCACTGAACTGCCCAGCCCAATGAGCGCCACTGCGATCATCGCCATCAACAGCGGGATGGCGATCACCACGCGATACAGCCCCTTCTTCAACACCGAACCGATGACCACGGTGCCGATAAACCCGGCCACACCAATGACCAGCAAAATCATCGACAGCACCGAAACATCGACCTGGGTCACGGTTTCCAGAAACGGTCGCAGATAAGTGAACAGCACAAACTGGCCCATGAAGAACAGGCCGGCGCCGAGCATGCCCAACGCCACCCGGCGGCTTTTGAACAACGCAAAGACATTGCCTGCGCTGGACTTGCGCGGCGCGGCCGGCAACGCGGGCAAGCTTATCCACTGCCAGAGCAGCGCAATCAACGCCACGGGTATCAGGCAGAAAAACGCCCCGCGCCAGCCAATCACGCTGCCGAGATAACTGCCCAGCGGCGCCGCGACCACCGTGGCCAAAGCGTTGCCGCCATTAAAAATCGCCAGTGCCTTGGGCACGCTGGCGGAGGGCACCAGACGCATGGCCAACGCCGCTGACATCGACCAGAAGCCGCCGATTACCACGCCGATCAATGCGCGACCGATCATGTAAACCGTGTAGTTGGGCGCCAGGCCCACCACCAGCCCGGACGCGCACATCAGCGCCGTCAACAGCAGCAACAGGCGCTTGCGATCCATCGAGCCGGCGAGCCTGGTGATCGTCAGGCTGGTCAACACCGCGAACGCGCCGGAGATGGCGATGCCGTAGCCGGCCAGGCCTTCGCTGATGTGCAAATCCGTTGCCATGGGCGTGAGCAGACTGACCGGCATGAACTCGGAGGCGATCAGGGCAAAGACACACAAGGTCATGGCGAACACGCCGCTCCAGTACGCCGGTTGCTCGCCGGCCGTGGACGCCTCCATGGGCTGGGCTGTCGGGGTGTTGATTACTTGAGCCGTCATGGGAAAACCTGTCTTGAAGAAGAAATCATCGAGGCACTTCTGCCCCGCTACTCAGGCTGCAAAGCTTGACGGATCGGGCTTAACTTGATTAGTAGCGGTAATCTTCATGTGCTTTTGAGAAAAATTCAGCAATGAGCAACGCCAAAGTCAATGACCTGCAGGCCTTTCTGGCGGTGGCGCAGGATCAAAGCTTCACCAAAGCCGCTGCTCGCCTCGGCGTCACGCCCTCTGCGTTGAGTCATACGGTCCGCGCGCTGGAGCAGCGTCTGGGTATCCGCTTGCTGGCTCGTACGACGCGCAATGTCTCGCCGACCGAGGCTGGCGAACGCTTGATGCGTTCGATTGCGCCGCTGTTCGAGCAGATCAGCGCCGAGCTCGAAGCCCTCGGTGAACTGCGCGACAAGCCCAGCGGCACGATCCGGATTTCCTGCACGGACGATCAGATTGAGTTGTGCATTCGGCCGATGCTTGCAAAGTTTTTGCAGGACTATCCGGACATCACCCTGGAGTTTTACGTCGATTATGGTTTCACCAATGTGGTCAAGGAACGCTTCGACGCCGGCATCCGTCTCGGTGAATCGATCAGCAAAGACATGATCGCCGTGCGCATCGGCCCGGACTGGCGCCTGGCCGTGGTGGCCTCGCCGGATTACTTCGCTCGCCACCCGAAACCCGCCACGCCGCATCAGTTGATGGAGCACACCTGCATCAACATCCGCCATCAACCGGCCGGCGCGATTTACGCCTGGGAGTTTGCGCACAAGGGTCAGGGTTTCAGCGTGAAGGTCGACGGGCAGTTGGTGTTCAACAGCATCATGCACGTGCTCAATGCCGCCGTGGATGGCATCGGCGTGGCGTACGTGCCCGAACAATTGGTCGCGCCGTATCTGGCCGACGGGCGACTGGTGGAGGTCCTGGAAGAGTGGTGTCCGACGTTTCAGGGCTATCACCTGTACTACCCGAACCGGCGCCAGGGCTCGGCAGCGTTTGCAGCGTTTGTCGAAGCACTGAAATACAAACGCTGACAAACGCAACTCTTCAATCCAACCCAAATCCCTGTGGGAGCGGGCTTGCCCGCGAGGGCGGCGGCACATTCAACATCATCATCGCCTGACCCAGCGCTTTCGCGAGCAGGCTCACTCCAAAAGATCCGGGGCAGATCAGCAATCTTTTTCGCAACCCAAATCCCTGTGGGAGCGAGCCTGCGCGAAGGCGCCAGATCAGATCCATTCGCGTTGAATGACATAACGTTTTTACACGCTGGCTCACCACAGCGGCACACCGGATGACCGCCGCACATCGACAAGGGAGGCCCATTGCAGGCCTCCCTTGTTTTTCACCATCAAGAAGTACCCAGACCCTCTGACAGATCCGAAGAAGACGGCCGCGCCGGATCCGGTTTGGTTTCGACTTCGGTTTGTTCAGTGGTTCGGGTCACCGTGTCACGCACGGCTTCATACCCTTCCTGAGCTTTCTGCTTGGCCTTGTCGACCATGCCAGCGCTGGTACGGCCCATGTAGCGCTGTTCAGTGGAAGTAGTCGGCAACGCCGCGCCGAGCAATGCACCGAGCGCAACCCCGGCGGCAGCCACCATCAGCGGTTGTTCCTTGAGCAGGTGACTGAACTGCTGGCCGAGCACTTGCGAATTACGCGACAGTCGATCACTGGCGTCATGCATCGCATGGCTTAGATTCTCCTTCGCTGCACCGACGTTTTCACCAAGGTGGCTGGCCTTGCCTTTCAGCGACTGGTAGCCGTTCTTCAGCGAGTCAGTAGTCGAGTGCAGATGCGCGCGGGCGCTGTCGATGCCGTCGGCCCACTCGCCGGCCTTGTCCTGATCCGGCCCGCTGCGATAGGTCGGTTGCGGCACCGGTGGGCGATTCTGGCTGATCATCAGCCAGAGCAGGCCCACGGAAGTCAGCACCGCTGGCACCGGATTATTGCGCACGCTGGTGCCGAGATTGGTAAAGAACGTCGAGCCGTTGCTCTGCATCATTCCCCAAGCCTGATCGATCATTTGCCCGGGGGTGAATTTGCTCTCGAGTTGGTCGACGATGTTGCCGATGCTCGCGCGTTGCGCATCGATTTCGCGCTCGATTTGCTCCGGGCTTTTTTCCGCTTCGATATCCAGTTCGCTTTTCATGAGACTTTCCTCCGCAGCGCTTCCTGATCCTTGTTCAAGGCGTCGAGGGTGCGATCAGGTTTGAAGTGAGATGGCTCGAATTGCTTTTTCCCGGATTGCAGCATGGCGAAGCCGATGATCATCACCACCACGCCGACGATCAGCGCGGCCAGCCATGGCGCCATGAACATGCTCAGGCCGTACACCGCCGACATCAGCAGAATGATGAAGCCAGCGAGAAACACGATCGCGCCGCCGGCCACCGCAGCGATGCCCGCTTTCAGCGTGCTGAGGCTGTTGTGCAGTTCGGCTTTTGCCAGTGCCAGTTCCTTGGTGAACAAGGCCGGTACCTCGCGCGACAGTTGTCGCAACAGGCCGACCACGGAGGCGTCATCCGTTTGGCCGAGGGGCCTTGCCCCGCTCAGATCAGATTCATCTCTGTTCATCACAGTTCTCCTTTGGCGTCGGGTGCGTGCGGTACGGAAGCCGCGGCAAAATCAGCGGGGTGATCGCTTTCACTGGGCGAGTTAGGGGTAATGCCGGTAGCCAATCCCGGATTGGCGTGGGTCGACGACGGCATCGACGATTCATAGGGTCGCTGCGCTCCGTAGTCGGCTGGCGGTGGCGTCGAGGTGGAGCCCGCCGCCGGATCGTGTTCGGCACTGACCGTCGCTGCTGCGGCCGTGCCGGCTTTGAGAAACCGCGACAGGCCGAAACCGATGGCAATGCTGCCGGCGATGAACAATCCCGGATTGCTGCGCGCCAGATCCGCTGCATCGTGCAGTAACTGCTCGGCACTCTTGCCGCGCAGATTGCCTGCCAGCCCGGTCATGGAATCCGCCATGTCGGTCAGGTAGTCGGACATACCCAGCGTGTCCTTGTCCTGCAGTTCCGAGACAAAGCTTTTCGCCCCTTGCGCCAAGGCTTCGATCTGCTCGGCCGCCGTGTCGCGATACTGGCCGAATTGCGCATCGGCCTGCTGCCGCGCACCGCCCAGTGCTTCGCTGACGTTGTCCTTCAAATGATCAAAACTTTGCTCAGGCTTGCCGTTGGGATCACCTGATTCATACCCTGACCTGCTGTCTGAAGTATTCATGTCGCCCCTCGCCTTCTCACTGAAAACGCAAAAACGGAGCTACACGGCAACATTGCCTCGAGCCCCCACATAGAAGATGACGGAGCAGCTTGCGCGAGAGTTCAAAGAGGTTGATGAGCGTGCGACATCAGGTCTGGATCAGTGACGAAAGGTTGCGCTTGGCAGGATTGTGTTGAGCTTCTGCGCCGGTCTGCGGTCAAGACAAGGCACGGGGGTTCATCCAGATGATGGCAGTGAAACCCTCAACGCCGCCGATAGATGGCAGAATCCCCACACCCTGATCACTTCGGAGACCGCAATGCTTCGCCTGTTTGAAGAAAGGCTCGACCCCTTCCCGCCCGACGAGGCGCCGCCACCGCCAGTCGGCCTGATGCGTTTCTTGTGGGCCTGCACCCGGGGCGCGCGCGGTTACATCCTGGCCTTCGCCCTGCTCAGCGCCAGCGTGTCGATCTACGAGGCATGGCTGTTTTCCTTCCTCGGGCAAGTGGTGGATCTGCTCTCGACCTGGCAATCCGGCGGCGCTGCCGGTGATGAGGAAAGCCGCGTGTTGTGGGGCATCGGCATCGTGCTGGTTGTCAGCATCGGCCTGGTGGCGCTGCGCACGATGGTCCAGCACCAGATCCTTGCGATCAATCTGCCGCTGCGCCTGCGCTGGGACTTTCATCGGTTGATGCTGCGGCAAAGCTTGTCGTTTTTCTCCGACGAGTTCTCCGGCCGGGTCACGACCAAGGTCATGCAGACTGCGCTGTCGGTGCGCGAGGTGCTGTTCACCCTGATCGAAATTCTCCCCGGCATCGGCGTGTACTTCATCGCGATCATTGCGCTGGCCGGTGGCTTTGCACTGAAACTGATGCTGCCGTTCCTGGCGTGGATCGTTTTGTTCGGGCTGGCGATGGTGTATTTCGTCCCGCGTCTGGGCAAGGTCGGCCAGGAACAGGCCGATGCTCGCTCCTCGATGACCGGGCGGATTGCCGACGCCTACACCAACATCACCACGGTCAAACTGTTCTCGCACTCCAAGCGTGAAGCGCACTTTGCCCGTGCAGCGATGGAAGATTTCAAGCTCACCGGATTTCGCCAGATGCGTCTGGTCAGCCAGTTCGAAATCGTCAATCAGGCGTTGGTGGTGGCGTTGATTCTCGGCGCCGGCGGTTATGCGTTGTGGCTGTGGCATCAGGGCGAAGTCGGCACCGGCGCTGTTGCGGCGATCACCGCCATGGCGTTGCGCATCAATGGCATGTCGCACTGGATAATGTGGCAGATGACGTCGCTGTTCGAGAACATCGGCACCGTGCAGGACGGCATGGCCACCCTGACCAGCGGCCCGAAAGTCCAGGACGCGCCGGATGCCAAAGTGCTGGAGCCGGCCGGCGGCGAAGTGGTTTTCGACAATGTCAGCTTCAACTACAACGGCGAACGCCAGGTGCTCGACGGCTTGACCCTGCATATTCGCCCCGGCGAAAAAATCGGCCTGGTTGGCCGCTCCGGTGCAGGTAAATCGACACTGATCAACCTGCTGCTGCGCTTCTATGACGTTGATCGCGGCGAGATTCGCATCGATGGGCAGAACATCGCCGAGGTGACTCAGGACAGTCTGCGTAGCGTGATCGGCATGGTCACCCAGGACACGTCGCTGTTGCACCGTTCGATCCGCGACAACATCGCTTACGGTCGCCCGGACGCCACCGACGAAGACATCCATCGCGCGGCGGTAAACGCTCAGGCCGATGGTTTTATCAGCCAGTTGAGCGACAAGCAGGGCCACAGCGGTTACGACACGCTGGTCGGCGAACGCGGTATCAAGCTCTCCGGCGGGCAGCGCCAACGCATCGCCATCGCCCGGGTGATGCTGAAGAACGCACCGATCCTGTTGCTCGACGAAGCCACCAGCGCACTGGATTCCGAGGTTGAAGTCGCGATTCAGGAAAGCCTCGATGAAATGATGCAGGGCAAAACCGTGATCGCCATTGCTCATCGCTTGTCGACCATTGCAGCGATGGACCGGCTGATCGTCATGGACGAAGGCCGCATCATCGAACAAGGCACCCACGCGCAATTGCTGGAGAAGAACGGCACCTATGCGCGGCTGTGGCAGCACCAGAGCGGCGGCTTCCTCGGTGAGGATCGGGGTTTGGTTGAGGTGATGGAGGAGTGATCAGGCTGGAGGGCCTGAGGCTAGGCTCTCCATCGATTCGCCTACAGGCTGACCGGGCTTTCGGCACTAACCGGAAGCTTTACGCGGAACACGGTTCCACCGTCCCGGTCAGAGCTGACCTCAATCGAGCCGGCATGCGAGGCGACGATTTCCGAGGCGATGAACAGGCCCAGACCGAGCCCGGCAACCGGCCCGTGATCAACCACGGAGCGCTGCGAGAACCGCCCCATCGGGTTGAAGATGAACGGCAATACATCCTCCGGAATCGGTTCACCGCCGTTATGTACGGTGAACACCGCGCAATCCTCGCGGACCTGCAACTTGACCGATACCGGAAACTTATTGTCGCCGTGGGTCACCGCATTGCTGATGATGTTGGAAAAGACCTGTTCCATCCTGGCGCCATCGAAGGCTCCCATCACCGCTTCCTTCGCATCGAACCGCACGTTGGCCTGCGGATGAAAGGCGCGGATTTCCTCGATCACCCGCTCGCACACGGGGCTGAGATCGATCAGGGATTTTTTCACCGGAATCCCCGGCCCCATCTGGCAGCGCGTCAGATCCAGCAGGTCGCCCACGATCTGGCTGGCGCGCTGCACGCTGGCGTAGATCTGCCGGGCCACCTTGCTGGTGCGCGGGTCGGCAGTCTCTGTACGCCGCAACATATCCGCACCAAGCAGAATCGCCCCCAGTGGCGTGCGCAAGTCATGGCCGAGAATCCCTAGAAACACGTTGCGCGACGCCTCGACGGCGCGCGAGTAGCTGGCAATCGACTCGGCGAGCGCCTGATCGATGGCTTCGTGAAAACGCGTCATGTCGTCGACATTTACCGATTTGCCATCCTTGACCTGACGCAGCCACTGGCTCAGCACACTGGTGCGCAGCGCGCGGTATTCGGAAACCATCTGATCGATGGTGAAACCGGCCATCAACCGCGTCACCGCGTGGGTTTCCGCAGCCGTTTCTTCAACGTCGCGCGGCGCATGCCCCTGGGCCTTGGCGATTTGCTCGCTGATGGTCTGCTTGCTCCGCAGATCGATAACGATGGCGCGCAACATCTGCTCGGCGTGATCGCGCAGTGCGACGTCATCGAGTTCCGCACCTGGTGTCTCGATGGTGCGGGCGAAATCTTCCCAGGCCTGCAGGATCGGCTCTAGGTTTTCGAGAATGAAATCTGGCAGGCGCATGGCTGTAGTCCGCAGGGGAAATCCATCAACGCCAGCAACTGAGCCGGCGCAGAATTCGGAAAGGGCAATTCAGGAGTACAGAAGGTACGGCTGAGGGGATGCAGCCTACCACCAAAGCGCTGGGCTAACGTTGGAGGAAAATCGGTGTACTGAAGAGGTTGCGGTCGGCATGAGATGATCGCTGCGCCCGCAACGAACGTCTCTGAAGCGACTACGGCTACGGACTCCTTGCGATGAGAGAAGTCCGTTTCAAGAGGTTATCCGTCGAGAGTCTTCACTCCAGGCATCGCTTGGGCGTCAGTCGAGTTTGCTCGGTGTTCGGCACCTCAGCACTGACATCTGCCTGTTTACGGCTGCTGAATTCAATCGGATAAGGCCCGGTCTGCGCCAGAGCTGCCTGCACACGGCTGACAAAGGCCGCGTCGTCCAGGGTGTAGAAAACCCATTCCATGCGTTGTCCGCCAGTGACCGTGCACCCCCACTTTGCCGAACCATCCGTTGCGACGGCTGCCTGGATCAGACGGTCCATTTGCATCATTCGCGCGGATTCCTTTGAACTCGGCAGGAAGCGATCCGACAAGTATTTCCAGCTGATGCGAGCCTTGTAAGGAAACGCCTGGGTATCCTTGAGATTCAGATTGGAAGGCATGCGAAAACTCGCTGGCATTGGGTCGTCAGGAAAATCAGACGGTTGGAAATCGCTGTCGCCTGGCACGGCCACTTGCCGTTGCGGATTGTCAGCAGGATCATCACTGAGCAGTATTCTGAGCGCTTCAGCTTGGCGTTCTTTCCGCTCGCTCATGCATTTGGCGTAGGCCGTTGTATGCGCTGGACCGGCATCCAGACAAGGATCGCGTTCCACCGGTCTTGGAGAATGGGAGCGCGTGCAGCCGGTCGTGATCAGGCTTGCCAGCAGCAATAGAACAACGGCTGGCCAGATTTCAGGGCGCAGGGAAGCGTGGGGAGTGACTTTCAAGTGGCCTTCCTTGGATGAGCAGCAATACGAGACATATGGAAAACGGCGCATTTTGCCTGCCACCCCTGCCCCATGAACAGGCCAGAGAGGAATTAAAGTGGCAATTCATCACAAGCAGTGCTCGACCAGCCACAGCCGCTTGTGACGAACAGCCACATACTCCCTCAGATGCCTACGCTGGAACCGTTGCCCGGTACGCCAAAATCGCCACCCGGAAAAGCACCACCCTCAATGTGGTAGACCTTCGGCTCTGCGGAAAAATAATCCTCCAGCCCCAGCATGAAGCGCTGATGGTCGTCACTCTCTTCAAACTCCGGCGAGTGATCCTCAAGCGATTGCCAGCGCACGATCAAATTGAACTGCTCGGGGGTTTCAATACCTTGGGCCAGCAAGTGGCCGCCGTATCCCTTGGCGCGGGTGAGCAACGGTTCGACTTCGGCAAATGCCCGTCGAAAGGCTTCAGTCTGTTGCGGGTGAACGGGCAGGACTGCGATTTCATAAACCATGATGTTTCTCCAAAATCAGTGAGCGGATTCAGACGATGAGTGAAGGCTCGACGGCGATGGCGATTTTTCCCAGCAGACCGTTGTTGCCGCTCTCCAGTCGAGCGTGGGCGAGCGGGATGTCGGCGAGGGAATAGACCGCGCCAACGTGGGGCCGCAACTGGCCGCGCTCGACCAACGCGCTCAATTCATCGAGCTTGCCGCGATTCTGCCGGGTGAAGACGAAGTGGTAGCTGGCGTTCTTGCCCCAGGCCTGAACGAGGTTTTGTGGCTGAGCGATGTCGACGATCGAGACCACGCGGCCAAGCTGAGCGAGCACGTCGGCGCTGCGAGACAGGGTATCGCCGCCGATGGTGTCGAACACCACATCAACGCCATGCCCGGCGGTTTCGCGCATGATCGCTTCGACGTAATCCTCTTGGGTGTAATCGATCACCACGTCGGCGCCCAGGCTGCGGACGAAATCGGCGTTGGCCTCGCGCACGGTCGTAAAGACCCTGGCGCCCATGGCTTTGGCCACCTGAATCGCCACATGGCCGACCCCGCCCGCGCCGCCGTGGATCAGAATGCTTTCGCCTACGCGGAGCACGGCGCGCACGGTCAGCGCTTCCCAAACCGTACCGCCGACCAGACTCAGACTGGCCGCCTCAAGGTGGCTCAGCGATGCAGGCTTTCTGGCGATGATGCTTTCAGCAGCCACGTGGTACTGGGCATAGCTGCCCTGCCCGTCGAATATCTGCGGGGTGTACCAGACTTCGTCGCCCGGCGCGAAAGCGCTGACGCCCGGGCCGATGGCTTCAACCACACCCGACACGTCGTGACCGGTAATGGCTGGCAGCGGCACCAGATCGGGATAGTCACCGCGGCGAACCTGATAATCCAGCGGATTGATGGAAGTGGCGTGCACTCGGACTAGCACTTGGCCCGCTTGCGGAACCGGTTTGGGCACGTCGCTGAGTTCGAACGAATCAGGACCGCCGAAGGATTTCAGAATCATCGCTTTCATGGCAAAACCTCGTATCGATAAAGAGGGATATCGAGATTTCTCAATATCCTAGAGTAAAAAAATTTACAGCTCTTTCCCTATGATCTCTGCAAGCGCGCTGATTGCTGCCTCATTGCGTTTGTAGTAGGTCCATTGACCGATGCGCCGCACTTCCACCAGCCCCACCCGCTGCAACGTGGCCAGATAACTCGACACCGTCGACTGCGACAGGCCGATACCTTCCTGGATGCTGCTGACGCAGACACCCTCAACAAGAACGTCACCCTCATCCTGCGGGGGGAAGTTCTTGACGGGATCCTTCAGGCCTTCAAGGATCTTGAGGCGCGTCGGGTTCGAGAGGGCTTTGAAGATTTCGATCAGTTCCATGCGCCGAGGATATCGAGATTTTTCGATATGTCAATGCGGTTTTTTGACTCCTTTCTTTCAGGAAACGATCGGGTCCTGGAGAATACGCGCGTCGGTGCAAGGCCGACCGTCCAGATAGAGCTGTTTGAACTGAGCGCTTTCCATGGCTTTCGCGAACAGCCATCCCTGCGCATATCGCACCTGGTTGGCGCGCAGGAAGTCGAGTTGCGCCGGCGTCTCGACGCCCTCAGCGACAAGTGTCAGCCGCAACGCGTGGCCCATCTGGATGACGTGAGTGACCAGCAAGGTCTTCTCCTCTGCTTCGCTGATTTGCTCAACGAAGGATCGGTCTATCTTGAGCACGTCCAGCGGTAATTGCTGCAGGTATTGCAAACTTGAATAGCCAGTACCGAAGTCATCGAGCGCGACAACGAATCCGGCGCTTCGCGCGCGCTCCAGTGTTATTTTCGCTGACGCCAGGTCGACGAGGCTGCGCTCTGTCACCTCAAGCCATATCTGCGCGGGCTGCACGTCGAGGCGACGGCTTTCATTCAACAAAGCAGGGATCAGTCGCCCGGAGCTGACGTCGGCTGCGGCCAGATTTAACGCTACGTGCAGTGAACGATCACTGGCGAGCATGGCGCCAAGGTCTGCGAATACGCGGTGAACCACTTGGTCAGTGATCGCTTCGATCAAGCCACTGGATTCGGCCAGCGGGATGAACACGTCTGGGTAGACCAGCGTGCCGTTGGGTTTGCGCCAGCGGATCAAGGCTTCGGCGCCGATGCAGCGCCGGGTCTCAATTTCGATGATCGGCTGATAATGAACCACGAACTCCTGTCGCTGCACCGCGCGCTCCAGTGCCGCCAGCGGGGACAGCTTGCGACGCCACCAGCGCAGGCTCGCAATGACCAGGCCTACGCTGATGACAAGACCGATCGGCAGCAGATAAAGCACATGTTGCCCGAGGCTGCGCAACAGTTCCTGTCGCGGGATTGCCGCAATTACGGTGAAGTTGCCCTGGGCCACCAGTGTGTAGAGAAAGCCGTCCTTGAGGCCATGCGTCGGCCCTTCATGTACCAAGGCGAGGAAGCTCGCCAGGTTCGGGTCTGCCGGCCCCAGCAAGCGGCCTTGACGTGTGCCGACGGCCAGCCTGACGCCTTCATCAAGCACGACTTCGCGAAATTGTTCCGGGTCGACCAGCACGTTGAATGCAGCAAACTGCAACGCCAGCATCGGTTTGATCAGTTCGTTGTCATCCCGCGCATCGATGGACACCTTCACCCCGTCATCAGTGACGAAATCCTCCGCCCATTGCTTCGACCGCGGCGGCGTGGCACCCCATGACGTGCAGGCAAACACATCCTCTTCGTAGCCCACCGTCTCGACCGAAAAGGTATTGATGGCAATCATGCGCATCTGCTCGATGCCTTGTGGCGAGCAGGGTTCGAGGTCGGTCACGGCGACACTCTTCAGCGCCTGGGAGGCCTGCGCGAATGTCTGGCTGGCGCGATCATTGGCGATGGCGGCGAGCGTCTGAAGGCGGTCATGAGCCGCATAGATCGACAGCATCCAGCCAGCCGCGAGGGTCATGCCCAACGGGACGATCACCGCAAGGGCCGTCAGCAATATTCCCCGCCGCATGATTTTGGAACGTTTCATTTCACCGCCCGAATGATTTGGCCCGTGACGTCTTCGCAAATACTGGACCCGCCGTTTGCTCGGCACCTAGCGCTGCTTTTAGCGTGGAATCGACGGAGAATCAACACGCCAGTCCGCTGATTGAAGGATCGCTGACGTGCGTCAATCGCGCGGCTCATGTGCAAGTATTCAAGGTCGTGCGCGCGGACGATTCCACTCGATTTCGCCCGCCCTGTTTGGCGCGGTAGAGGCACTCATCGGCTTTCTTGAGGACGATTTCTGCAGTAGTCGGCGAGTGTTCACACGTTGCCACACCGATCGAAGCGGTAATGCGCCCGACGGTTGGAATATCACTGGTCGCAATGGCGTGACGAATCCGCTCAGCGATGGCGCTGGCTGACTCGACATCGGTTTGCGGCAAAATCAGCAAGAACTCCTCTCCCCCGGCTCGGCACGCCAGGTCGCCGACGCGGGAATAGGTTTGCAGCGTATGCGCGACCTGTTTGATCGCCAGATCGCCCTTGTCGTGGCCAAAGGTGTCGTTAACCCTTTTGAAATGGTCGATGTCCAGCGATAACACCGAATATGTCTGCCCGGTGCGCTCAAGGCGGCGCAACTCTTCATCCATGGCTCTGCGATTGGCCAGTCCGGTCATGGGGTCGGTCAGCACCTGCTGGTTAAGGTGGCCCAGCTTCGCTTGCAACAACTGCACGCCGGCAAGCATCGCCTGGCGAATTGAAAACGCCTCGTGATACCAGGCCTTGACGTGGCGAAGTTGCTCGCTGGCCTGGGGCGCTGACAACTGCCGGGCAATACGCGACAGCTGATTAAGCGGGCGACAGATCAGCAAGGTGCCGAACCACATCAGTGCGAAGCCGATCAGGGCGGCAGGCAGCATTCCCAACAGCACATCGCGCATCAAGGTATTGAGCGGCGCCAGACTGACCTCGCGCGGCTGCTGCGCGACGACGGCCCAACCGACGCCCGGCACTTGAGCATATCCGGCCAGCATCGGCACGCCCTTGTAATTACGCACGCTCATCGAGCCGCTCTCGCCACGCAACGCCGCATCCACAGTTTTGCTCCAGCCCAGGGTGTCGCCAATGCGCGTCGCCTCAGGGTGAAAAAGCAGTTGGCGATCTTGATCCGCTACAAAAGCAAAGGTGCCTTCGTGCTGGAAATGGCGGCTGATCAGGGTATGCAGTGCATTGTCTTCGCGCAGATAAACCGAACCGCCAATGATGCCCACGTAACGCTCAGCAGAGTCGTAAACGGGTTCGGAGATAAATATGACGAGATTGCCGGCGGCCGATGTGTACGCCGAGCTGATGAACGGCCGCCTCGCCTCGATGGCTTTGAGAATGGCATCCGAACGCAGCGTTGAACCGTTGATTTGCAGTGTGTCCGGGTACGCTTCCAGCACCTTGGCAGTGCTATCGATGATGGCGATCGAGTTGAAATCGCCATCCTGTTTTTGCAGGCGCAGCGCTTCGGCGCGCATGACGCTGGGGGCACCCCAAGCCTTGCCCAATTCACTGGCGCTGTAGCGCAGATGGTTCTGTGCTGAATGAATGAATTCGGCGAGGCTCGAGGCGACCTTAGCTGCATAGGCACTGTTCGATTGCAGCGCATGATCAACCAAGGCATCGCGCTGCACGCGGTAGGCCGTGACAAGGCTGTTGCCCAACGTCGCCAGAACAGACAGCAGTACCAGGGAGAGAATCAGCAAACGCAGATTCAGCGCAGTTACGGGCTGCGTGGCACCCAGCGTCTCGTCGCTGGCCGATTCATTCGGGGGGTCCGTTCTGTCGATCATCGTCTGCCCTGACAGGTCTCTTTGGGAGTTCGCAGCGAAAGCGCCTCAGCGAGTATATGCGCTTGTGCGTGACATGCCTGAGCGGGCTTGTATTCCTGCATCGAATCGCCTGCTACGTTTCAGTGTTTGGCGAATTCGAGCCAGACATTTTGATACCTCAAATTGTGTGTGTGCGAAGCCCGGTTGCCCGGGCTCAGCGGTTAACCATGTTTGACCAGGTTCAAGGCTGGCAGCGGTCCGCCCGGAAACTGCGCAAGCATTCCTTGCTGCACACCGCCCAGATCGATGCCGTAAAAACCCAGTTGAGTAATCAGCTCTGCAACCTTGGTTTTGCTCGTGGCATCTTCACCGGAATAAAACAGCACACGCTTGCCGCCCTCGGCGGAGGGATCGCTCAGCAGAGCCGCGAGCAAATGGTTGAAGGCCTTGACCACGTGCGCACCGGGCAGCATCTGCGCCACCACTTGCGAAGACGGCTGGCCGTCCAGATCGAACGGTTTGAACAGTGGTGCCTCGATCGGGTTGTTGGCGTCGACCACGATGCGCCCATTCCAAGGCCCGAGATCGCGTACCGCGTCGGGGATTTTCGACCAGTTCACCGCCAGAAAAACAATGTCCGCCTGACTGGCTTGCTGAGCCGTCACCGCTTGCGCCAGTGGGCCCAATTCGCCGACCAAATCGGCAAGGCTCTGCGGCCCGCGGCTGTTGGCCAGGCTGACCGGCAGGCCCGCGTTGACGAGCAACCGAGCGATAGCGGTGCCGATGGAGCCTGTACCGATGATGCTGATAGTCATGATGCTCTCCTTACGCTGTGAAGCCGCCGTCGACGATTAATTCTGCGCCGGTGACAAACCCTGCCTCTGCACTGGCCAGGTACGCCACCGCGCTGGCAACATCCTTGCCCTCGCCGTACCGCCCCATGGCGATGTTCGGGCGCAGGAAGTCCGCAATAGGCCCGTCGGCCGGGTTCATGTCGCTGTCGGTCGGGCCAGGATGGACGGTGTTCACAGTGATACCGCGCGGCCCCAGATCGCGCACCAGTCCACGACTGAAACCGGTCAGCGCACCTTTGCTCAGGGTGTAGACGGAGGCGGTAGCGAACGCAGCGTATTGCACCATCGAGCTGCCGATGTGAATGATGCGACCGCCCTGCCCCATGTGTTTGAGCGCTTGCTGAGTGGCGACGAAGACGCCGGTCACGTTCACCGCAAGGATGCGTTGAAAGTCCTCAAAGGCGATGTCCTCGGGGGCACCGAGCAGGCTGATACCAGCGTTGTTCACCAGAATGTCGATCTTGCCAAAACGCTGTGCAACCTCGGCAATCGCTGCACGTACAGCCTCGGGATTGCCCGCATCGGCCGCCAGCGCCACAGCCTGGCCGCCCGCCGCAACGATTTCCTGCACGACCGCTTCGGCGCGATCTGGCGATGCGTTGTAGGTGATAGCGACGGTGGCTCCATCTGCCGCGAGCCGTTTGGCGATTGCTGCGCCGATGCTGCGTGAGCCACCGGTAACGATGGCGATTTTGCCGGTCAGTGGAAGCGTGGAAGTGTTCATGGTCGAGCCTCTGGGTGGTTGAAGTTGATGAGGCTATGAGACGCCTTTTGATCTTCCACCAGTAGTGGAAGCCACCTAGAATCACTTTCAATCATTCGTTGAAGGTTCGCAGATGGAAACCTTAGGCAATTTGCTCTCATTCGTGCGCAGCGCCGAGGCGGGAAGCTTCTCTGCGGCGGCGCGGCGCCTGGGCCTGACTCCCGCGGCGGTCAGTCGCAATGTCGCGCAGCTGGAGGCCAACCTCGGCGTACGCTTGTTTCAGCGCAGCACGCGCAAACTCACGCTGACCGAAGCGGGAGAACGCTTTCTGGCCAACGTCGGTTCGGGACTGGAAAGTGTTCAAGCGGCGATTACCGATGTGGCCGGCAATGCCGGAGAGCCTTCAGGGCTTTTGCGTCTGAGCGCAGCACCCGGTTTCGCCAGGGATTTTCTGTTGCCGCTGATGCCCGAGTTTCTCAAGCAATACCCCGCCGTGACCCCTGAATGGCACGTCGACAATCGCCAGGTCGATCTCATCGCGGACGGGTTTGATGCGGCTATCGGCGGCGGCATCGAACTCGCGCAAGGTGTGGTCGCCAGAGCCATCGCCCCGGCGCATCTGATTCTGGTGGCATCGAAGGAATACCTCTCGGCACACAAGCGCATCCGGCACATCGAAGAGCTGGCGACGCTGGATCATCTGGCCATGCGCTCGGTACAGACCGGCAAGGTGCGCAGCTGGATGCTGCAAGGCCCCGACGGGCAACGGGCACCGCTGGAGTTGGCGCCGCGCCTTTTGGTCAACGACCCGCAAGCGCTGTGTCAGTGCGCCCGACTGGGGTTGGGGGTTGCGCTGTTGGCAGTTCCGGATGTTTTGCCTTATCTGCAGGACGGTACGCTGGAAAGGGTTTTGCCCGATTGGTATGTCGATGCAGGGCAGATCTATTTGTACTTTTCCAGCCAGAAACTATTGCCAGCAAAAACCCGGGCTTTTGTGGATTTCCTGGTCGGTCAGGCTCGAGAGGACGGGTGGGCAACTCGACTCGATGCTCGTGCCTAGCAAGCAAGTTATACGATCTCTTAAACTCAAACAGCATCACGCCCAAGCGGTTTATCAAGCCCTTCAAGCTTGCCGCCCCTGCTCAATTACGGTACAAATCTGGAAGTTGTACGACAACATAATAAAAACCTGAGCCGCCCTGAGCGGCTATCATTTTTGAGACCTGCCATGTCCCGTCCTGAGTTTCCGCCAACCCTACCGCCGCCCTTCCCTCGCTATCTCGCCGTGATCATTCTGTTGTGCATGGGCTGTGCGTTCGCCGGCAACCACGTCGCGGCACGGGTCGCTTTTGATGATGGCGCGGGCGTATTGCTGGCGATTCTGATGCGCTCTGGCGGGACCCTGCTGGTGCTCGCCATACTCGTACTGTGGCAACGACAAAGCCTGCGCCTGCCGGCGGGCGCCTGGCGTTGGCAATTACTGTTGGGGCTGTTGATCACCGCGCAGAGCCTGTGCCTGTACTCCGCCGTAGCACGGGTGCCGGTTGCTTTGGCGCTACTGGTGGCCAACGTGTTTCCGATCCTGCTGGCCTTGCTGACCTGGGCGCTGGGCGGCCCACGACCAAGCGCACGCACCGCGATGTTGATGGGCTTGATTCTCGTGGGATTGGTGTTCGTACTGGACGTCCCCGGACGTCTGTCAGACAGCGCCAGCGTCGGTCCGGAATGGCTACTGGGCGTTGCACTCGCCTTCTGCGCCGCCAGCGTATTTGCCTGCGCGCTGTGGATCACTGATCACAAGCTGTCGCAAGTGCGCGGCTCGGTGCGCAGCCTGCTGACCATCTTCATCGTCTTCAGCAGCGTCAACCTGGCCGGCCTGACCGGCGCCCTCCCCGGCGGACTCAACCTCCCCGCCACCTCAACCGGCTGGCTGGCCCTTGCCACGCTTGTCGTGCTCTATGGGACCGGCTTCATTGTGTTGTTCATTTCCGTGCCCAGGCTGGACATGCCACGCAACGCACCGGTGATGAATATCGAACCACTGGCGACGTTGTTGATGGGCTGGATTGTGCTGGATCAAATGCTCAGCAGAGGACAGATCGTGGGTGGAGTGATTGTGGTGAGCGGGATTGTTTTGCTGACGTATCGCAAAGCGGCGGTGAAGGTTGGGGTGAAGGCTGAGGTTTGAGGGGGTGTCGTGGCGGGACTCTTGATGGCGAGTCCTGCTTATCGCCCCCGGCTCGATACCGGATCAGCAGAATTGCAGGCTCTCGAGGTCTACCTGGGCATAGCTTCCTATTTCACCCTTGTAGAGATAAATCGCAGTTACCTCCAGCTCCGTTCGTAAGAATTCCGCCAGCGTCCTGAGTCTGGTGCTTGTGGTCATGGCAGGGCATACATAGATTGCCAGCGTACGAAAATTCGCTTGGGCAGATCTGCGCCAATAACCGGTTTCCCCGTACCTCCCAACCTACCCAACCGCGCGCGGATTGTTTGTCGTCATTTGGTTCAGCGCCGCTGGCGCTCCCTCCCCCGGCTCGCAGAAACGTTCGACCTTGTTCGTAGCGGTAGTTTTTCGGCGGGTTTGGAACGTAACCACTCAATCCTTGATTCCTTGTTCTGATCCTTGAAGAACGGCCCGAAGGGTGACAGTCGAGCCCGGGTGGTGCAAGCCGTGGCCGTGTGCCAGCCATGGCGCGCCCGGGGAGTTGCGACGAGGTTTTGCGCTCGTCGCATTGCGGGTCATTTGGCTATTTCGACTTTATCCAAAGCCTGATTGACCGCGATGTCGCCGAGCATGACGACCTGGGCGATGCCTAGAAGGGTTTTGCGGCGCGGGTTGTCGAGCAGCGCGGCGAAGTCGTAGAGCATGGTGGTGGCCGAGCCGAGGGATTCGCTGGCGTTGGCCAGCAGGGACTCGGTGTCGTATTTCGGGTTGGCGAGGAACATCTGTTCCGGGGTGTTGGTGCTGGCCAGGATGTCTGCCGGGCCGAGGTAGTGATCGAGTGCGCGTTCGGCGGCTTCGTGTAGTTTTTTCGATGCACTTGATTCGTAGGGGGATGCGGGGTCGGTGGTTGGGGGATTGGGTGTGACTTTGAACATGGTGAAACTCCTAGTTAGCTAAAAGGAGCCTTCACATTCGCTACCAAACGAAGGTGGCGGCCATACGCGGGTTGGTAGACCGGTAACTAGGAACCGGCACACCCGAAGGTGTCCTGCGCATGGCCACCATTGAGCAGCGACCTGAAGCCGGTCTGCGAACGGTGCGCGATGCGACTAGTTATGGCGGGCTACCAAACCCGATCACTGTTTTTCAGCGACCGACAGACGATAGAACCCGCGACCTAGACGCACAAGCCGGCGGATTCTGGCGTAGTCGTAGGGAATGGCGCAAGGCGTTGTAGCCGTTTGCTTGAGGCTGGAGCTACTGTTTAAACGGGCTGAGGGTTTTCTGTTTATGTGGCGGTGAATGGGCTGGCGTCATCGCGAGCAGGCTCAGTCCTACAAGGGGATTGTGCTTAGGTTACCGGCGATCCTTGCCTGTCACGATCCTGAAATTTCCCGTCTGACCTGTAGAGCAATTACAGCGAAACCTCTACCAGTGCCGCGCTGGGAAACCGCATGGTTCTGAATGGAAGTTACATCTTCCCATCGCTCTACAGTTTCCACGAATTGGTGATCAATGTCGGTGTCGATTTCAAAGGCTATGAACCGTTCTGCCTGATTCAGGATCAAGCCATACAGCCGTGGCATGCCGGGGAAATCGACTTCCAGTTCAAGTACCACGGTGCCCGCCCAGTCGATGCCCTGGCTTTCGCCATAACCAACCAAGGCAACGGGAAGACCGGCGTTACGCCAGAATTTTGCGGTCGTCATCAGCCGATGGGCCGTCACGGCATTCTGTTCCTGCACATTCAACTGTCGCTTCTTGAGCAGCCGGTCAATCTCCATTTTGCTCCTCGGTCGTGTGCCGCTAGTTGTCCCTGGCACTTCAAAGCCTCAATCAAAAACCCGAGCGCTCGACGAAAGACAGGATGGCAATCGTCATACGGCAGGTGATCGAGCGAGGCCCAGAAAAACTCGAAAACATGGCCGTGATCATCCAGTGTCTGATGAGACCATCGCTCTGGCTGTGGCTCACGCACCTCGCAAAGTTGGAACGACCAGACTTGTCCGTGGTGGCAAGACTCCCAGCATCCTAAATCTTCACTGATTGTCGCATTGTGGATACCGGACTCTTCCGCCAGTTCTCGCAAAGCGGCCTCGGCGGGTGTTTCTCCGCGCTCAATGGTTCCTTTTACTAACTGCACCCCAGCCTGTGGATGTCGAAACAACAGGATTCGCGGGCGCTGTGCGAAACAAAGCACCGCAGGACAGGCCTTGTCGGGATGCATAAAGATTTCCTTATCGGTTTGAACGATCAATCGGGGTGGCATCAACCCTGCGTTACAAGCGTCAACTTCGGCCAGATCTCGAGCCATCTCTTCGACTGCACGCGCTCCACAAACACCGCATTTTTATCACTTTCAAATCGGGCGGTTGGCCGCACTTTCAGCGCAAACAAATCCTCCAGCCCCAACGGCGCCGAAACCTCTATCTCACCACGCCGATCAAGCCTGACACCTACTGCCGTAGCAGTTTCCGGCCAGAACGTCATTGCATCCGCAGCCGCCCCATAAGGCGCATCGGCGTTTCGCTGGTGCATGCGTGCCTGGTTTTTCACCGACCAGTTCAAGCCACTGCACAGTGCTGCAAGCTCGACCTCCAAGGCTAAATCCGTTTGATCACCGGGACGTGTTCTGTCGAACCATATGACATCAATGTCCTCGGGCAACCGCGAAGGTTGGCGCTGATGCAGATGATCCCAAACCAGGCTGCGCACAAAACCTGCGGCAACCCAACAGTCCGGCAAGTTTAGATCTCTGACTATGCGCAGGATGTGCATGCGGACGGGATCTTCAGCAATCAGATCCCGCAGTTGCGCTTCCAGATTCATTTATTTCAATCCAATGCCCATGGTTGCGAGAGCCTATCAGTGATCTCTGTAAGCGCTCGGTCCCTTGTGCTGAATGACGAGTGCAGGCGAACTTTGCAGGATAGGGCCAACTGCCGACCACTGCTCAAACCTTGAACTCTTCCTTAAGCAAATCGGCAAACTTGTCTTTTGCGCGATGAGATCCAACGTGCCTGTTCCAGATAAAATAATTCTGCACAGGCTTTAAGTCATTGAAGAAGAATCCTTGAATACCGCCGAGCTGGCGGAACTGTTCAAACATGCCTCTCGGCACCAACGATATCCCGGCGCCTGAACTTACGCAGCCAAGGATGGTGCCATAACTGGCTATGCTTGTTATCGGGTTGAAAACTTTGTACCGCTCCAGCCAGGTTAACAACGCCTTTCTGTAGGGACATCCTTCAGGCCACATGAATAAATCCACACCGCGCAGGTCCTCTGGCTGGTTTATCACCCCCGCGGACGGCGAGGCAATCACCACTAGATCCTCTTCATAGATCTCCAGACTCTCGATGTCCGGATGTTCTGGCCTGACGGCAATTATTGCCCCGTCCAATTTGTAGTTGACCACTTCGGCGGATAATTGTGACCAATCGCCAGTGCTGAATTGCATTTGTACAGCCGGATAAAGTTGATGAAACCTGGATAGCACTTTGGGTAACCGGCCGGTAGCGGATGATTCTATGGCACCAATCCTGAGTTCTCCCGAAGGAGCTGACGACGGATCAAGCGCTCGTTGCGATTCTTCGCACAAAGACAGGATTTTGTTGGTATAGCCGAGAAAAAGCCGACCTGAAGGGCTGATGATCAATCCTCTGCCTTTCCTAATAAACAGGTCAACTCCAAGCTCACGTTCCAGAAGCTTGATGCGGTTGGTGATGTTGGACGGCACGCAGTGCAATCGCTCCGAGGCACGGACGATACTGCCCAGATCGGCTACTGCCTTGAACATGACCAGTTGCGAAAACTCCATGTAAACGCTCATTAAAAATGAATAATTGAGTCAGTATAAGTCACTTGTCACAGGTCAACAAATCGGGCTAATTTCGCCGCTGCAAGGCAAGAAAGTGCGTTAGAACCAAACATTTCATAGGTCTTTAGGGAGAAGGACACATCATGAGCTCAGCATCGCCACAGAGTCGTTTGGAACCGCTTGAACATAAATCCATGCAAGAATTTGGCGAGACATTTATCCAAGCCCTGCCCAAGCACATACGCAACTTGAAAATTCCCGGACGTACCTTAGAAGAAAACCAACGGCGTCAACCGTTGCTGGCCTGCGTCGGAAACGTTGCTGAGGTACAGGACGCCATGCTTGAGGTACTCAATCATTCCATCACGCAAGACGCGCAACTGGCGGCTGAAAGCGCATTCAGGGCGTTCCTCGATAAGCCAGTGATAGATTCGTCGGTATTGAGCTTTTTCAATGGGTGGAATGAAACCCATAAAACCACCAGCCTTGTCTCGGCAAAAATCATCATGCGCCTGTCGGCGGATGCGATATCGGCATCTGCCGACAGACGTGAGGGTTACCACAATGTCATGGCGCATAGCATGAAGTGGCGAAAGATGATTTCGGTTTAGGACATCAGGGCCATAACGGAATGTACAACTACATGACCGCAGCTTTTGGTGCGTCAGCCTGGGTTGAAGAACAATTAAAAATTGCTGAATGCAATGACTTCGCGGACTTCCTATACAACAAGGGCATCATGCTCAATTACAATGAAAGAGTCGGCAATGCATTCTCCGCCATGCATCGGATTATGACCTGTTGATCTCTATTGATTAACGAAGCATGCCGATGAACTCTCATAATGTGAGCTTGGAGAATGATCGGCATGTTTTGACGACATTTAAACCAAACCACGAGCGACTCATGAACCTTCCGGCCAAATGACGTTCCGCAGGGATCTATCGCATGGATGTTGAACACGCTGTTCTTGCATTGGGTTTCTTCGCGTTTTGTGGTGGCCTGATAGACGCTGCGGTCGGTGGCGGAGGCCTGGTACAGGTGCCGGCACTTCTACATGCCCTACCCCAGTACAGCCTTGCCACCATTTTCGGCACCAACAAACTGGCCGTTCTGGCAGGCAATATTTCATCAATATCGGGTTACCTGAAGCGCATAAAAATCCGCTGGAATTTAATGCTTCCGACCATGCTCGCCGCTTTTTTATTTTCTTTTCTCGGAGCTCTCTCAGTATCCCTTGTCCCTAAAAGACTGATGGAGATCGTTGTCTTTTTCATATTGATAGTCATGGCTATCTACACGTTTATGGAAAAAAAACTTGGTTTGGCAGGCAAAGACCGCCACTTCGGAACGAAAGACATTTGCCTTGGAGTTTTCTTCGGCAGCCTGATCGGTTTCTACGATGGTGTCTTCGGACCGGGCAGTGGCAGCCTGCTGCTGTTTATCTTCGTCAAGGTCTTTGGCTTTGATTTCCTCAATGCATCAGCCTCTGCAAAACTGGTCAATCTGGGGACGTTCAGCGCTGCGCTCATATTTTTTATCCCCTCCGGTAATGTCTTGTGGGCGATTGGCGGCATAGTTGCTTTATGCAATATGGCCGGCGCACTGACCGGTGTCTTTCTGGCATTACGTTATGGAAGCAGTTTCATCAGAGTTTTTTTCCTGATCCTGCTCGTATTCCTGATCGGCAGAATGGGGGTCAACATTTTTTCGTAGACCCTGGTCACGTCATACCATCCGCCGCGAATCCCGCCGTACCGCCTGCGGCGGCACGCCAAAGCCGCGCATGAACACCTCGCGCATGTGCCGGCGGTCACGAAACCCGGTTTCTCTGGCGACCACATCCAGACTGTGACTGCTTTGCTCGATCAGCAAACGCGCTGCTTCCAGCCTTAGGCTCTCTATCGCCTTGGCCGGAGACTGGCCGGTTTCGGCGGTGAACACCCGGGTGAATTGCCGCGGACTCAGGTGCACCACTTCGGCCAGTTCTTCGACACTCAGCGGGCGATTGAGGTGCTTGCGCGCGTAATCCAGTGCACTCTGAATGCGATCGGATTTGGGTGACAGCGACAGCAATTCCGAATGCTGCGACTGCCCGCCCGAGCGGCGCTGATGCATGACCAGCCGATGGGCCACCGAGCGCGCAATGTCGCTGCCCAGATCTTTTTCGACCATGCCCAACGCCATGTCGACACCAGCGGTCATGCCCGCCGACGTCCACACCGGGCCGTCGATTATAAAGATCCGGTCGTCTTCGACATTCACCGAGGGATGCATCCTGCGCAGCGCCGGGGCGAACGCCCAGTGCGTGGTCACGCGGCGGTTGTCCAGCACGCCCGCCTGCGCCAGTACGAACGAGCCGGTGCAGATGCCGGCCACGCGGCGTGCGCCGTCGGCGAGCCCGCGCACGCTGTGCAGCACGTCAGCATCGGGCGGCGTCAGCGGTGTCAGCGTTCCCGCCACCAGCCAACTGTCGGCCAGCCCCGCTTGCGTCAGCGGTAACGTATCGACGTGCAAGCCCAGCGAGGAACTGACGATGCCGCCGGCCTGGGAAAAGTTCTGCACCTTGTACACGGCTTTGCCGGTGACGATGTTGGCGAACTCGAACACCGACTGGGTCGCCAGCGCCATGACCTGAAAACCTTCCGTGAGCAGATAGCCGACTCGATGCATGGTCGCGCTCCGTTTGTTAAATGTCCTGAAACACTACCACATACGTCATTCAGGTCGGAGCAGGTTTTCTCCATCATGGCTCACATACCAATCAATCCACTTGCGGGACGCAGCTCATGAAACTTGAAGCCAACACGATCTTCATCACCGGCGGCACTTCCGGCATCGGCCGCGCACTGGCCGAGGCCCTGCATCAGCGCGGCAACAAGGTCATCATCGCTGGTCGTCGCCAGACCCTGCTGGCAGAGATTGCCCAGGCGAATCCGGGCATCGACACCGTGCAGCTGGACATCAACGATGCGCAGCAGATCAAGGACGTCGCCGCCGAAGTCATCCGCCGCCATCCGTCGTTGAACGTGATCATCAACAACGCCGGGATCATGCCCTTCGACAACGCGGGTTCCGGCGACTACAACGATGAACAGGCCGTCGGTCTGTTGCAGACCAACCTGCTCGGCCCAGTGCGCGTCAGCGCGGCGTTCGTCGAACACCTCAAGCGCCAGCCCGAGGCCTACATCATCAACAACAGCTCGGTGCTGGCCTACCTGCCGCTGGCGACCACGGCGCTGTATTCGGCGACCAAAGCGGCGATCCATTCCTACTCGCTGTCGCAGCGTTTCATGCTGCGCGACACCAGCGTCAAGGTCCTGGAAATCGCGCCACCTTGGGTTGATACCGACCTGATTCACAAGAGCGGCGACGAGCGCGCCATGCCGCTGGGCGAGTTTATCGAGGAAACCCTGATCAAGCTGGAAACCGCCACTACCGAAGTGCTGGTTGACCGAGTCTTGCCGCTGCGAGCCAACCAGGGCGCGAACGAGCATGGGTTGATCGAGCAGTTCAACCTGTCGCTGCTGGAAAATCCTATTCCGGTGGCCTGAACTCACCGACAGAAACACCCGGGCTCAATGCCCGGGTAGCCTGGCTGTTGATCATGTTCATTCACAACGCGGCAAGCCAAACACCACCCGCGCCCCGCTCGGCTCATTGCGCTCGGCCCACAATTTGCCGCCGTGTCCTTCAATGATCGTGCGGCAAATCGACAGGCCCATGCCCAGCCCGGTGGATTTGGTCGTGTAGAACGCCGTGAACACGTGCTCCGCCCGCTCGCAGGCAAAGCCCGGCCCTGAATCGCTGACACTGATGTGCACGTTATCACCCAGCGCCTCACTGCGAATCAGCAGACGTCGCTGCCCCTCTGCCATGATCGTCATGGCTTCGAGGCTGTTGATGATCAGGTTAAGCAGCACCTGTTGCAGTTCGACCCGGTCCGCCACTACGAAAGGCAAATCTGCCGCAAGCTCAACGCTGACTTCGGCGCCGTGCTTGAGCGCTTCGCCACGGCTGAAACCGACCATTTCTTTAATCAGCAGATTGAGGCTGACAGGCTGACGCTGCGGTGGCGTTTTGTGAATCAGCGCGCGGATGCGCCCGAGTACGTCGGCGGCGCGGTTGCCGTCGAGAATGATATGCCGAAGGCCCTGCTCGACCTCGTTGATATTTGATGGCTTTGCACCGAGCCAGCGCAACGCGGCATTGGCATGGGTCACCGTGGCGGCGATCGGCTGATTGACTTCGTGGGCAATCGATGCGGCCAGCTGGCCCATGGTTGCCACGCGATTGGCGTGGGCCAGTTCTGTTTGCACCTGACGATAACGACGCTCGCCTTCGCGCACTTGCTCTTCAGCCAGCTTGCGTTCGCTGATATCCAGCACAAAGGCAAGGCCCTGTTGCTGACTCGCTTCGAAGGCGGCCAGACCGACAATCACCGGCAGCCGACTGCCGTCCTTGCGGATGTACTCCTTTTCAAATGGCTGGGCCCGGCCGGTGTGGATCGCCGTTGCCAGTGCAATATCGCTGTTAGCGCGCATCGCCGGCGGGGTCATGTCACGCCAATGGACATTGCCCGAAAGCAACTCATCACGGGTGTAACCGACCATGCGCAGGAACGCGTCGTTGGCCTCGATGATGTCCCCTTCCACGCCCCAGACGATGATGCCGATGATGTTGGCGTCGACCAGCCGACGGATCTTCGCTTCTCGCTCGGCGAGGTCGCGGTACAGGCGCGCGTTGTCCAGCGAGATCGCTGCCTGCGACGCCACCAGGCGCAACACGGCGAGACGCGCCGGGCTGAACACCCCGGCGGACAGGTTGTTTTCCAGATACAGCGCCCCGGCGACCCGCGCCTGATTCATCAATGCCAGGCAAAGGATCGAGCGCGCGCCTCGTTGCTGAACGTATGGATCAGCGGCGAACAGCGGATCGGCAACCGCGTCGTCCAGGTACAGGTTTTCGCCGGTGCGCAGCGTCTGGTAGAGCACCGACTCTGCCAGCGCCACCGTGTGCAGCGGCGCGTTGCACAGCTGCGTGGCACCGTCGCCGATACGGGTTCGCGCAGCGACATAGGGAACGTCGGCGTTCAACAAAATGAGCAGGCCATGCTCGGCCCCGGCCTGTTCGATCGCGGTGCGCATCACCGTTTCGATCAAACGGTCCAGGACGATCTCGCCGGAGACTGCTTGAGAGACCTTGAGCACCGTTGCCAGGTCGAGATGTTCAACTGGCGTAATGAGCGTGGTGACCGGATTCGGTTGCGCTTCTTCGGCACGCAGAAAACGATGACGTCGCTCCAGCTCCCGCACCTTGCCAGCAGCCCCCCAACGCAGATAGGCATAACGTGCGTCGCGCAGGTAGACGCGGGATATCCTGGCCAGACCGCGAGCGCTGTAGAACCGTGCGGCCAGTTCGTTGGCCAGCGCTTGGATATGGAGCAAACCATTGTCCTGAGCCAATTGAATGGCTTGCTCGTACTGCAATTCGGCTTCGAGCAACTGCCCGGTGACGCGCGCCATTTCCGCGCCGACCAGCGCCACCTGACTGGCGAAGGTCTCTGCACACAAGCGCGCCCACGTCTGCAACTGTTCATGATGTTGACCCAGACGCTGCAAAGCACCGGCGTCAGTTTCGCCGTGGGCCGTCAAGGTCAACGCCGCGTAGAAATGGTATTCGGCCTCCTCGAAGAACGCCGAAACCACCCACAAAAGTCCCTGCGCCTTGGCCGCGCACTCAGCGGCCGCCGCGTAATCCCCGGCCAGATAGCGCGCCTGCAACTTGCGTACCCAGTACTTGCCGCGCGCCAGCGCCAGATCCGCCGAACCGGCCAGATGTGCCTCGACAGCTGTTTCATCGAACCCCTCATCGTCGAAACAGCCGAACGTCGGCGTCTGCCCGCGCAGCATGCGGATCAGCGTCAACTGGCAGCGCATGAAATCCGCCACCAGACCGAAACCGACCTTTTGTGCATAGACCAGCCCTGATTCCGCTTGCGCCTGCACCTCGGCCAGCGGCTCGCCGATGAATAACAGATCGGAAATCAGGCTGTTTCCAGCGAACGCCGCATACGGCAGATCGCCGCTGCGATGGGCCGCGTTGAGCGCACGGCGCAACAGTTCGCGGCACTCGCGCACTGGCCGCATCCAGCGCACCACGAAGATCGAGAAGCACAACCAGGTGCTCGCCTCATAACGCGTGAGCCCGCGCCGATCAACCAGATCGCAGCCCAGACGGCCAAATCGATAACCAGCGGCATAGTCGCCAAAACGCGGCCCCGACACGCGCCCGAAGTTGGCATAGAGCAGGCAGGAGGCGTCGCAGTTGCCATATTGCAGGCTCAAGCTGATCGCTTTGCAAATGGTCAGGCTGGCGAGGTTCAGATCCGACTGCACCGCCGGCGCGAAGAGTTTGCCCAGCGCATCGAGGGTGGCCCGCGCGGCAGGATCCTCCATCAGCGGCAAGTCGATCATCTGCTCGATACTGCGCCCGCGCAGGCTGGTCCAGACCTGCTGGTATTCGTCGCGCACCTGAATATCGTCCGGACGCGCTGGCCAATCGATGCCGACCTGACGCAGAAAGGCCAGACACACCATCACCGCCCGGTCACTGCGATCAAGCAGCAAGTAGACATCCATCTGCAGGCACGCCACCGCCGCGCGCTCGACGGTGGTCAGGGCGCGCTCGGCCAATGTCGCCAGGCGCGAGTCGGCAAGCTGCAGTTGGCCGGTGAGAAATTCGCACTCGGCACGGTTCAGCTCCAGAGCGAAACCCAGTTCATGCCGACTGTCATAACCCTGCTCGCCCAACAGTTCTGCGCCGGCGCCCAGATAGGTCAGTGCTGAGGTATAAGCGGTCGAGGCCTTCGCGCGCTGGCCGGCGAGCAGGTTGAACTCGGCCAACTGCTCGCGCTCGGCACGCAGGCTGATCAGATGCGCGCCGCGATTGAGCTGGCCGACAATCTCGAAAATCGCCTCCTCGCGTCGCTCACCCTGGGTTTGCAGTGCCAGCAGCCGGCCGATGCGCAGGTGCATTTGCGCCCGTTCGGTTTCAGCGATCAGCGAATACGCCGCCTCATGGATGCGATCATGCACAAACCTGTAGGCACCGTCCTGACGCTCGACCAACTCCAGCCGCACCGCCGGCCACAATGCGGAGTGAACGTAAGGCACCGGCACATCAAGGACTGTGGCCAGCGTGTCGAGACGTGCGACGTTGCCCAGGCAGGCCAGTTGTTGCAGCGCCTGACGGGTTTCCTGGGGCAGCCGCGCCAGTTTGCCGACCATCAAATCGACGACATTGTCGGTGTAGCCCTTGCCGTTGATCAGGTGCACATCCCAACGCCAGCGCTGGCGCGCAGGCTCGTATGTCAGCAGCTTCTCCTCGGCCAGGGCGTGCAGAAACTGGATGACGAAGAACGGATTGCCAGCGGTCTTGTCCAGTACCAGCCGCGCCAGCGCGACAATGCTCGCCGGCGGGCAGCGCAGTGACTCGCTGATCAGTTGTTCGATGTGCGCGCCAGCCAGTGGCGCCAGACGAATTTCGTCAATGTGTACTCCGGCGTGACGTAGGGTCTTGAGTGTGCGGCTGAGTGGGTGATCGCCATCTACCTCGTTGTCGCGATAAGCACCGACCAGCAGCAGATGAGGAGTCTCTGCGCGACTGAGCAAATCTTCGAGCAGATCAAGGGTGGCCGCGTCGAGCCATTGCAGGTCGTCAAGGAACAGCGCCAACGGATGCTCGGCCTGAGCGAACACGCCGATAAAACGCTGCAAGACCTGAAGGAACCGCTGCTGCGCCTGTTGCGGCTCCAACTCAGGCACGGGCGGCGGCTCGCCGATGATCAGCTTGAGTTCGGGGATCAGATCGGTGATCAACCGCGCATTCGCTTCCAGTGCCCGCAACAGTGCTTCGCGCCAGCCCGCCAGTACGTCGGTGCGCTTGCCCAACAGCGTCCGCACCAGCCCCTGAAAGGCTTGAACCAGGGTCGAATAAGGCACGTCGCGCTGGTACTGGTCGAACTTGCCGGCGGCGAACAAGCCACGCGACGGCACCAGCACCTTGTGCAGTTCACTGACCACCGACGATTTGCCGATGCCGGAATAGCCGGATACCAGCACCAGTGTCGGCGCGCCTGTCTGCACCACATTGGCGAAGGCATCGATCAACGTTTGCACTTCGTGTTCGCGGCCGTAGAGTTTTTCCGGAATCAGCAAGCGCTCGCAGGCGCCCTGCTCGTTCAGCGTAAACGTCTCGATCTGCCGCATACGGCGCCAGTCATCGAGGCAACGGCGCAAGTCATGCTCGACACCGGCTGCGCTCTGATAGCGTTCCTCGGCCGTTTTCGCCAGCAGTTTCATGACCAGTCGCGAGAACATCGGCGGCACCGTCGCCACCCGTTCACACACGGGCATTGGCAGCCGCGCGATATGGCAATGCACCCACTCCGTCGGGTCATTGGCACTGAACGGCAGCGAGCCGGTGAGCATCTGGTAAAGCGTCACGCCAAAGGCATACAGATCACTACGCGAATCGATCGAACGATTCATCCGCCCGGTTTGTTCCGGCGCCATGTAAGCCAGCGTGCCGGCGATAGATTCCGGTGGCGTGGGCGCTTGCCGTTCCCGTGGCAAGCGCGTGGCCAGGCCGAAGCCGGTCAGCCGCGCCTGCCCGTCATGGCAATGGACAAAGACATGCTGCGGTTTCAGATCTTTGTGCACCAGACCACACTGATGCATATGGCCCAGTGCCTTGGCGATGTTCGTGGCCAATTCCAGACAGGTTTCGATATCCAGCGGAGCGACCAGCAATCGCGACAACGGCTCGCCACCCGGATCGTCGAACAGCAGACGAACTCGGGTGCCCGTACGCTCGAAAGCTGTCGGCTGCAACGCCCAGGCAGGATTGAGGTCGTCCCTGAGGCTGTATTCATGCGCAAGACGCTCCAGGGTGCTCGGCAATGGCTGGCCCAGCGCCGGACGCACCGCCAATAAGAGGCCATCACCCGAACCGCGCTCACGGGACAGCACCCGCTCGCCGTCGTCCCACAAAATCTGTTTTCTGCTGGCCATCTGCGTCGACACTGCTCAGGTTTTTTGCCGCACGGTGAGTTGCACGTCGCCAGCGCTCAGGGGTTGCGCTGTACAGGTTCGATGCCCAGCGCTTCTGTGATACGCACCAGATCGGCCACTGAGCGTGCGGCCATTTTGCGCATGACCTGGCCACGGTGGACCTTGACCGTGACCTCGCTGAGGTTGAGCTGTCCGGCAATCTGTTTGTTCATCAGCCCGGCAATGACGAAGCCGAGCACTTCGCGCTCACGTGCGGTCAGGGTTTCGTATGCCCGACACAGAACGGCGCCGGAGTGTTCGGCGGCTAGCCGCGCACGGTCGCGAGCCAACGCACTGGCCACTGCGTCGAGCATGTCCTGATCACGGAACGGCTTGGCCAGAAAATCCACCGCGCCGGCCTTCATCGCCTTGACGCTCATGGCAATGTCGCCGTGGCCGGTCATGAACACCACGGGGATGCGCAAGCCGTTTTTTTCCATCTGTTCCTGAAACGTCAGGCCACTTTCGCCGCGCAGGCGCACGTCGAGCACCAGGCAACCGGGTACCTCACGTTGCGCTTGCGCGAGAAAATCTCCGGCGCTGTCGAAGGTTCGCACCTGCAAGCCGATCGAGCGCAGCAAGCTGTCGAGCGCCTGGCGCATCGAGGCATCGTCATCGACCACGTACACCACTGGTTCGCCGAGCACATCGGGACTTTGCGCAGGGCTGGAATGCGACCACAAGGTCATTGTGTCTCCTCGGCGAGATCGCAGCACGCATTGGGCTGGTCAATGAATCTAGTTCAGAATGTCCACCTCAGCCAGACACCGGCCGGACGGTCAGTGATCAGGCTAACAGTCAGCGCCATTGCCGGCCGGCCAGAAACCCCTGAAAATCGGCCAGGCTGAGGCAGTCCCGCCTTTAGCGCTGCAAACAGGCAGGCCCGCGATGTCCAACCATTCCTCTTTTCCATCGGCCCCGCGCGACGTGGTGTTTATCGCCTACCCACGCCTGAGCCTGCTCGATCTCAGCGGTGCGCAGACCGTGTTCTGGGCCGCGAGCAAAGCCTTGGCCGAGCGCGGGCAGCCCGGTTATCAACTGCACACCGCCAGCCTCAGCGGCGGCTTGATCCAGACCGTCGAAGGGCTGGCCATCGACTCCCAAGCGTTAACCACGCTCGACACCGCCGCGCTGGACACGCTGGTCGTGCCCGGCGCCCCTGACATCTGCCAGACCCTTGAGGAGCATCGCGAACTGAGCGACTGGCTGCAGGACCATGCTCACCTCGCCCGCCGCGTGGTCTCGGTGTGCAGTGGTGCGTTTCTGCTGGCTCAGGCCGGATTGCTCGACGGCCGCCACGCTGCCACTCACTGGGCGATGTGCGACGCTTTGCGCGATCGCTTTCCAGCGGTCGAGGTAGATGCCGACGCGATCTTCATTCAGCAAGGCAAGGTCTGGACCTCGGCCGGAGTCACCGCCGGGATCGATCTGGCGCTGGCGCTGGTCGAGGCCGATTGCGGCCGTGAAGTGACGTTGCAAGTCGCGCGGGAATTGGTGGTGTACATCAAACGCCCCGGCGGCCAGGCGCAATACAGCACGCTGCTGCAATCGCAAGCGCAGGACGCTGCGATGTTCGATGATCTGCACCTTTGGCTCATGGAGCGCCTCGGCAATCCGAATCTGACGGTGGAGCGCCTCGCCGAGCAAGCCGCGATGAGCCTGCGCAACTTCACGCGGGTCTACAAAGCGCGCACCGGGCGCACACCGTCGAAAGCGCTCGAGCTATTCCGTCTCGAAGCCGCCAAACGCCTACTGGAAAACTCCCCGCATAAAATCGAACGAATCGCCCGCCTCTGCGGCTTCAGCGATGAAGAACGCCTGCGCGCCTGCTTCCAGCGTCACCTGTCGATCTCCCCGCGCGAGTACCGCAGTCGCTTCAGCCGCGATGGTTGAACCGCTATACCTACGTATAGTTTTGCCCGCTGGCCATCAGCGTATGGTGCAAGAACGACAGGAGTCACCAGCTCGGCCGCCCGGCCCGGGAGCGTTATGCACAAGACGCATGTCATTGCGGTAGTGGACGACGACGAGGCAATGCGCACTTCGCTGAGCAGCCTGCTGCGGGCGTCGGGGTATCAGGTGTTCTGCTATGCGGCGCCGGCGGACTACCTTGCCTCGGACGGGCCGGCGCAGACTGATTGTTTAATCTCCGATATTCAGATGCCGGGCATGGATGGTTTGCAGATGCTGGATGCACTGCGGGCGCGAGGCTGGCGGATGCCGGTGATTTTCGTATCGGCGCATACGGGCGATTTGACTTGCGACAAGTCCCGAGCGACTGATGTCGTTGCCTGCCTGCGTAAACCCTTTGCGGCGGACGAGCTACTTGCCTGGGTTGAGTTTGCACCGCGTAAATCTGAAAACACTTGATAAGGCCCTCATCGCATTGAATTGCGTGTCGCCTGGATTTATCGCCACCTATCGACTCGGTCGATCAGGCCGATTTCTGACAGAAGACAACACGGTCGGCTCCCTCTCCTCGAGGAGAGGGCTGGGAGCGAGGGGAAGCTCCAGAGATTACGGAGGTAGTTGAGCTACCCCATTTCCTTAAGCGCTGACTTGATCACACCGAAATGAGAGGCGCCTCAGAATCTAGAATCAAAGCGCCACTAATTGCCACTGCAAACTCCGCCTGTCACCCTTCACCCCGTTCAAAAAGGACCAGAACAAGGAACCAAGGATTGAGCGGCTACGTCCCCAACCCACCTAAGGGTTACCGCAACACCGGCGTTGAACCCGTCGACCTAAACGCCCAGCACTGGGCGCAATATAGAGAAATCCCGCCAGCGCCAGACGCGAAACCCGACCTTAAGGGCTGCGTCTTCGCCAAAAGCTGCAACCTGCCCGATGGCGAAATAAACCACACCAACCCGACAGGGTTCGTCCCCGGTGAAAAACTGGCGGACTACGGGCTATGGGCCGTGTTGGCACTGGCGCAGCGATTACGGCCGAAGGCACGCCCCTCCAGTTTGTCGGCGGCTCCGCAACCGGCGGTGCCGTTGCCCAACGGCTGGGCGGCTCAATCGCGCTAGGCCTACTCGACGGTGCAGGCGCATGGCAGCAGGCGCGGCCGTGGGCACGATGGCGCTATTGATGCCCAACACCAGCATCGCCCCGGACAGTGCCTTCTATAAGGACGAGCAATACGCCACGCTTGAAACCGGCCGAACGCGTGTTCGTGTCAACGTAAAAACGTTGCCGGACGGCTCCGTCAACGCCTACGGCTTTTACACCGGCGGCAAGAAGGACTGGGAAAATGTACCGGTCATCAAAGCGCAGAAAGACGGCGAAAAATTCATCGCCGACATCGGCGACGGCATCGGTCTGACCTGGACACCCGGAGCAAGCCCCGATGGAGTGCTGGGGATCCCAGCGCTGGAAGGTGCCCCTCAGCTACCTCACGTCTGGGTCTATCCGCCGACACCTCAGTCGGACACGCTGCTGGCCAACCCCGCGCACCCACCTGAGTTCCAGGATGCGATCATCTGGTTCCCGGAGGATGCGGGGATTGAGCCCATCTACATCGTGCTCAGCACGCGGCTAGAGAAGAATAAGCAAAAGGGCAAAGCGTTCGAAGAAGCGTCCTTTGACGAATTCAGTAAGATCAAACCTGAAGCCGCTCGTGAGGTCACCGTCAAAACCGACAGCGGTGTACGCACGCGCATTGATATGATGGGCCGCGATGCGGACGGCAACATCTCCTGCGTCGAATGCAAATCTTCGGAAACAGCGCCACTGACGCGCAATCAGAAATTGGGCTTTCCAGAAATAGAAAAGACCGGCGCAACCGTCGTCGGCAAAGGTAAACCCGGCTTCACGGGAGGCACCCGAATCCCACCTACCAGAGTCGACATCATTCGACCTGACCCAACCCTCTGAGGGAGCAGACATGTCCATCACCGAAACAAAAGTCGTCGACATCATCGCAGTGCCCGAGTGGGAACCCGACAATGTCGTACTCGTCATCACTGATCACTTGGAATGGGGCGACAAAGCCCAACAGGGTGAACACCTGTTGTTGCTACAGGAGAAGATCAATACCTACATCGCCTTCATCGAGAGCGGCGAACTGCTGGAAAGCTATCCGCCAGCCAATGGCAAAAATCCGAAAATTCGCATCAATGGTTTATATGAGCTACCTGAGCAAGGTGAAACCTTTGTCGACCGCGTGACCGAGGTACTCAAAGGCGTAGGCATCGGAATGGAATTTGTGCTTAAGGACGACTTTGCCGTTCGACACTAGGCGTGTGAGCTAGTAGAGCTAAAGCAAAGCAAAGGGCGGCAAGCCACAGAGCTGTAGCTCGGTTCCCTCAGAGGGATTGAACAAACCGGCTGGAGGCCAAGGATCCGCAGTGTCCTTAACAGACCCGAACATTATCGATATGTGGGGAATCCCCAAATCGGACAGTGGCACCATCATCCTGGGCATCGCTGACCACCTAGAATGGGGCAATAAGACCCTACAAGCCGAGCACCTGCTCGCGCTACAACGGAAGATAAACGGCTACATCGCTTTCATCGAAAGCGGTGAGATCTATAACAAGATTCCCGCTGCACTCGGCAAGTCACTTGTAATCCGTGTTTACGGCAAGTACGAGGTTTCGGAGCAGGGGGAATTGTTCTTCGAGCGCGTGGCCGAGCTCCTGAGAAAAATGGGAATCGGTTTTGAGTTCGTTTTCAAAGCAGACTAAGCGCTATGTCATTTGTGATCCCAGTGTTGGCAAGTAATTTTTTCACCTGCCAGCCGAGGCGTTTTTCTGCTGATCTACGGCCAACAGTGGAAGAGCCAAAAAGCCCGTCTACGACGCGACTTGCTTGAAACTCTCCGCCCCACGGCGCAACGGCCTTGAGATCGGCCTAAACAGATTCGGGTCTCCGATATTCTGAAAAGGTGAGATGAGCAGGCACGTACAGCGCATAAACACGACTTGGCAAGCACGTTTAAATTACACCGATTTCTCCTCCAAAAAGCCTACAACGCCTTGCGCCGCTGCCTACAGGTACTTCAGAATCCGCCGGCTTGTGCGTCTAGGCTGCGGGTCCTATCGTTTGTCGGTCACTGAAATAGGTGATCGGGTTTGGTAGCCCGCAGTGTTAGATATACAGATCTGCCGTCGAGATTTCTGTCTCGGATTTGCGGTGGCCATGTATAGGGCGTCCTAGGGCGCGCCGGATCCTAACACCCGGTCTACCAACCTGTGCATGGCCGCCACCCTTCGTTTGGTAGCGAAAGGGCGAAGCCTCCCTTAAATGTGTTAGGAGCTTCATCGATGTTCAAAGTAACCCCAAACCCGCCGGAAGCGGATTCAATCCCGTACGACCCTGCTCTGGAACCTCAGCGGATAAAAGATGCGGCCGCTCGCGCCATCAACTTTTACCTCGACCCTCAGACGCTCAAAACCACCATTCCCAAGCGCCAGCCAGGCAGGATCTTTCTCATTGACCCGACGGTGGATGAGGAAACGCTGCTCGTCGAAGCCTGTGAATCGCTGGCAGCCGCCAATGACATGGCCCGCGAAATCGGCGGCGTGATTGACCACCCACAGCGTCGATCGCTGCTGATGTTGCAACAGGTGATCATGTTGAGTGAGCTGATCGTCAATCGCGTGCTCGACAGCCGACGCGTGTCGAGCTAGCCGGCAACCCAGGCAGGAGGGGGCATGCTCCCTCACTGCCAGCGGACGCGCCACTGCTGTGGCGCGGCATCCTCTTATCCAGACGCTCAAGCCGCTCTCATCGGAGTTTCAGCTGATGTCACAGACACCGTCCCATCCGCCGGTCACCGAATCGGTATCGCCTTATGAATCCTTCCATTCAAAAAAGCTGCACGACGCCGCCGAGCGTGCGCTCGACCATTACCTCGCGCCGGCCAAGATCAACGCCACGCCCTACAGTCCCAACACGTTATTTATGGTCAATCCTGAGTCCGACACAGAATCACTGTTGGTCAACGCTTGCGAATCCCTGGCTTCCGCCACGGTGATGCTCAGCGATTTCGCCGGAATGCTGGAGGGCTCACGGCGCAATACTTTGCTGGGCGTTGCGCAGGTAGTGATGTTGGGGGAGTTGGCCGTGAACAAAGCGTTGGATAACGTTGTGCCAACCGACTGAACAACGGCATCGGCCGTGCAGGCGTGCTGACACCCTGCGCGGCGATGTTCGTTTCGAACGACACCTGGCCCGATGTTCCCACCTGCCCCCATACCTTCGTATACCCCTCTTCCACCCATGCGTACCCCACGCACACCGATGGACAACTGCGCTCGCAGCCTCCCCGCCCTAGCATGGCTCTACACAGCGGGCGATTGAGCGCCAGGCAGTACGGCAAGCAGTTACGGCGGCCAGTGATCGTCACGCCAGAGTCCGCATCGGACTCGGGTGTCATCCATCCATCAGCGTCAGGGAGCACATTATGAAACAGCAATTATTGGTGATCGGTGCAGGGTTCGGCGGGCTGTGGAGTGCGCTGAGCGCTGCGCGTTTGCTGGATATGCATGCCCGTCAGGATGTCGAGATCACGCTGCTCGCCCCGCAAGCCGAATTGCGTATTCGCCCGCGCTTCTACGAGCCGGACGTGCACAGCATGTACGCGCCGCTCGACGCGCTGTTCGATGCGGTGGGTGTGCGCTTCGTCAAAGGCACCGCTGAAAGCATCGATGCCCGGGCGCGCCGAATCGGTTACCGCGACGAGGCCGGGCGTCCGGGTGAACTGGCCTACGATCGCCTGGTTCTCGCCAGCGGCAGCCAGCTCGCTCGGCCTCCGGTGCCTGGCCTCAAGGAGCATGCGTTCGATGTCGATCAGATCGAATCCTCGGCGTGTCTGGAACGCCATCTCATCGCCCTCGGCAACCAACCGCCCAGCGTTGCGCGCAACACCGTGGTGGTCGCCGGTGGCGGTTTCACCGGGATTGAAACTGCGACGGAAATGCCGGCGCGCCTGCGTGCGATCCTCGGTGAGGATCAAGACCTGCGCGTGATCATTGTCGATCGCAGCAAGGACATCGCCGCGACCATGGGTGATGGCATTCGCCCGTCGATCATCGAGGCGTCCAATGACCTGGGTATCGAATGGATCGTCGATGCCAGCGTTGCCGCTGTGGATGCCAATGGCGTCACCCTCGCCGATGGCCGCCACATCGAAAGCCAGACCGTGATCTGGACCGTAGGCTTCCGCGCCAGCCCGCTCACCGAACAACTCGACGCCGAACGCGATGGCCAGGGCCGCCTGCACGTCGATGGTAACCTCAAGGTGCACGGCATCGATCACGTCTTTGCCGCTGGTGATGTCGCTCGCGCCGCCACAGACGACCTCGGCAACTATGCCGCGATGTCTTGCCAGCACGCGATCAGCCTGGGTCGCTACGCCGGCAACAACGCCGCCGCCGATATCCTCGGCGTCGCTCCGACAATGTATCGCCAGCCCAAGTACGTGACTTGCCTGGATCTTGGCGCCTGGGGCGCGGTGTACACGGAAGGCTGGGATCGTCAGCTGAAACTGGTGAAGGCCGAAGCCAAAGAGCTGAAGACGCAGATCAACACGGTGTGGATCTACCCGCCCGCCGCCGATCGTCGCGCTGCCCTCGCGGCCGCCGATCCGCTGATCCCTGTAGCCTGATTTCACCCTCCGCTTTAGCCCTGAAAACAAGGAGAACACCATGACCCTGCATCTGGATTCCTTCACCGCCAACCGCGCGGTGGCCCTGCAAACCCAAAGCGAAGAACTGGTGCCGTCGCGCTACGCCCTGCGCCTGGGCGACATTGACGTGATGGTGATCAGCGACGGCGTGTTGCCGTTGCCAACCCAGACCATGTCAACCAATGCCGACCCCGCCGACCGTGCCGCCTGGTTCAAGGAAATGTACCTGGGCCCTGACGCCTTCGACTGGGCGCTCAACGTGCTGGTGGTGCGTAGCGGCGAGCAAGTCATCCTCGTCGACGCCGGCCTCGGTGGCCAATTCCCCGGTTTCCCGCGTGCCGGGCAGTTCCCCAAGCGCCTGGCCGCTGCCGGGGTGGATCTCGCCGACATCACTGATATCGTCATCACGCACATGCACATGGACCATATCGGCGGCCTGCTGGTCGACTCGGTGAAGAGCCGTCTGCGTCAAGACGTACGCATCCACGTCACCGCTGCCGAAGTGAATTTCTGGTCCACGCCAGACTTCGCCAGCACCGACATGCCCGCACCAGTACCAGACGTGCTGCGCAGCACCGCCAACGCGTTCATCGACCACTATGAAAGCAAGTTGCACATCTTCGAAGACGAATGTCAGGTTGCACCTGGCGTAGTTGCAAAACTCACCGGTGGTCATACGCCAGGGCACTGCGTGGTCTACGTCAACTCCGGTGGCGAGCGCCTGACCTTTGCCGGTGACGCGTTGTTCCCGGTGGCGTTCGATCACCCCGACTGGCACAACGGTTTCGAACACGATCCGGCCAAATCGGTGGAAGTGCGCGTGCGCATGCTCAAGGAAGCCGCCGCCAGCGGCGAGCTGTTCGTCGCCACGCATCTGGCCTTCCCTTCGGTGGGTAGGGTCGCGATCAATGGTGCTGCTTTCCGTTGGATACCTGCGATTTGGGATTACTGATTGCGCGCCTGAAATCTTCGCCCGGCTTCTGCCGGGCGAAACCTTCTTCACCGCCATTGCTACGCAGAGCCGTGCGGGCGGTGACCATCCTTCGGTTGCTGTGTACCCTTTCTGCATAAAACAAATCTGTGCAGAGGACAGGGTGTTGGCATATCTGGATTGGGTGCAATGGCCGGCGATGCTGATCACCGTTCTGGCCGCCTGGCTGATCGGTTCGCAACGACCGCAACGGCGCATGAGCGGCTTCGTTTGTTTCAGTCTGAGCAATTTGTTGTGGGTGATCTGGGGCGTCTACGCCGGGGCTTACGCGCTGATTGTTCTGCAGCTTTGCCTGTTCCTGATGAACCTGCGCGGCTTCATGAAGAACCGCGTTTCAGAGCGCTGAGTGACGCTGATCATCTGGCCAGAAAATCCTTTGAATTTTTCTTGTCGGACAAAATCATTTACGTATGAGCGTAAGGAGGAACTCATGCGTAGCACCGATATTTTCGTCATCGAATACAAACATCACGACCAGCCAAAATCATTCGTCATCCGCGCCAAGAGTATGCGCAACGCCGACGCTTGGCATTGGGCGAGCTGTGACGCCGGTATTGCGCCGATTCCGAAACCGGGTAAACCACCGTTGAAAGTGGTTTCCAAACCCCAGGCCGAGCGCTATGGGATTACGGAGGTGAAGTGGCGCGAGACGGCAGCGCTGGACTGGATGGAGGCTTAGGCAAATCGGGTCGCCTGGCTGAGCTTGCAAGTCAGCCAGGCGCCCCACAACAGACCATGGGGGGCATTCCGCTGGGGAATGTGCGGATATCGTCCCGGTGAAGTGACCAGTACCTGACCGCGCGAAACTGATCGTTCCTCACGCTCCACGCAGGAGCGTGGGAACGATCCATAACAACTAAGACCAGAACCCTTTATGCGGCTCAGCCGCCTCTTCCTCCAGCATCGGCCCGAAAACACTGACCGTGCGTTGCCCTCTGGCAAACACTTCGCGACACGGCAACGAGAACGTCGGGTTCTCCGGATGATCGCCGGTCAGTCCGAGCAAAGCATGCTCCGACAACGCATACACCACTCGCCCGACTCCGCTCCAATACACCGCGCCCGCGCACATGCAGCAAGGTTCAGCACTGGTATACAGCGTGCACGCCTCCAGCTCCGTGGGTGACAACCGCTTCGCCGCCGCAGCCACCGCGACCAGTTCGGCGTGCTGGGTGGGATCACCTTCCGGCGGCATCGAATTGTTGCCCGCTTCGGCAATGACGTTGCCGTCGCGGTCCGCCACCAGCGCCGCAAACGGGTGCCGGCCACGTTGTTTCGACGCCTGCGACAGAGCGATGGTCTGGCGCAGCAATGCCAGGTCCAGATCGCTGACGCCGGCCGGAACAAGCTGAGTGAATTGATTCATGGGTAACTCCTGGGCAGTGAGAAAAGACAAAAGTCAGTCGGCCAGTTCGGCCGTGGAAGCGCCGACGGCGTCGGTCGATGGTTTTTGTTTGTTGAGCAAGAGGTTGAGCAGAATGGCGGTGATCGCACCGAGAAAAATGCCGCTATCGAGCACCAGTTTCAGCGTCGGGCCGACGTGTTCGAACAGGGCCGGAAACGACATTGGCAGGACGCCGACGCTGACCGACACCGCAACAATAATGGCGTTGCGTGTGCCCTCGAACTGCACCCGTGACAGTTCCTGAATGCCCGCCACCGTGGTCATGCCGAACATGACGATCGCGCAGCCGCCCAGCACTGGAGTGGGCACCGCCGCAATCAACGCGCCGAGCTTGGGGAACAAGCCCATCAAAACCATGATCGCGCCAGCGGCGGCGACGACGAAGCGGCTCTTGATGCTCGAAAGCGCAATCAGGCCGGTGTTTTGCGTGAAGGCGTTATAGGGAAAGCTGTTGAACACACCACCGAGCATGGTCGACAAGCCGTCGGCGCGAAAGGCGTTGCCGAGGGTCTGCTGCGTAGTCGGTTTGCCGACCAGTTTGCCGATGGCCAGGCAGTTGCCAGTGGTCTCGGCCATGATCACCAGCATCGCTAGGGTCATGATCAGAATCGGTACCAGAGAAAATTCCGGCGGACCGAACGCCATTGGCGCGCTCAACTCGAACCACGCCGCCTCGCTGACCCGACTGAAGTGCGTCATGCCGCAGGCGGCAGCGATCAGGCTGCCGACAAACAAGCCGATGAGCACACTGAGGTTGCCGATGAAACCGCTGAATTTCGCATAAATCACCAGCGTCACACTGACCGTGGCCAGACCCAGCAGCAGATTGGCCGGGCGACCGAAGTCAGGCGAATCGGGATTGCCACCACCCAGCCAGATTGCCGCCGCCGGCATCAGTGAAATACCGATGATGGTGATCAGGCTGCCAATCACCACGGGCGGAAAGAATCGCAGCAAGCGGCTGAACACCGGCGCCAGTGCGATGGTCAGGAAGCCGGCGGCGATCACCGCCCCGAAGATCTGGCTGAGGCCAAACTCTTTGCCGATCATGATCATCGGCGCCAGCGCAATGAACGAGCAGCCCTGAATCAATGGTAAACGCGCGCCGAACTTCCAGAAGCCGAGGGTCTGAATCAACGTCGCCACACCGGACGTCAGCAGGTTGGCGTTGATCAGTAAAACCACCTGAGCCGACGTCAGCCCCATCGCACTGCCGAGAATCAGCGGCACCGCCACCGCTCCCGCATACATCACCAGAACATGCTGCAGACCGAAGGTGAAAAGCTGCCGCAGGGGCAACACCTCATCGACCGGGTGAACGCGTTGTGTAGTCATGGCACAAGCTCCTGAAGGGGCAGCGTTGGTTGTAATCGCGGGCGCTCAGGGACAGATGCACAGAGAGAATCGGCCCCGGCGTTCGAAGACGCGGGGTCATCCTTAAATGTTTTTAACGATGAAACAAATTGGCAACCATCGCTTTTTTCGATGGCAAAGACGCGGCACAATCGCCGTCTCGCTCAAACCCGGAGTACACCGCGTGCGCTTCTCACTCGATCAGTTGCTGATGTTCGTCCAAGTGGTGAAAAGCGGCTCGTTCTCCGCCGCCGGGCGCAAGTTGGGCAAGACGCAGTCGACCATCAGCGCAGCGATCGCCAATCTGGAAACCGACCTAGGCGTCGAGTTGTTCGACCGCAGCAATCGCAGCCCTGCCCTCACCGCCAGCGGGCACAAATTGCTGGTCCAGGCAGAGGCGGTACTGGAGCGCTGCATGACCTTCGAGGCCCACGCTGATTGCCTTTCCGATAGCGTCGAACCGAGCCTGACCCTGGCGATTGAAACGCCATACGGCCCGATCATGCCGGTGCTGCAAGCGTTCGAGCAGGCCTTTCCGTTTGTCGATCTGATCATTCGCCACCCGGTCTACGGCGATGTCAGCGAACTGGTCAGCAGTGGCGAGGCGGTGCTGGGCGTGGCGTTTTCGCAGCCGGGCTATCCCCGGGAACTGGCGTTCCAGCAACTGGGCAAACTGATCATGCTGCACGTCTGCCATCCGGATCATCCGCTGGCGAAACTGGACAATGTCACGTTCGACGATTTGCACGTGCACCGGCGCCTGGCGTTCAGTGCGCACGCCAGCAAACTGCCGAGCAGTGAATACCTGCGTTCGACGCAACTGTGGCAAGCGGAAAGCTATCTGGCGCTGCTGGAAATGGTCCGCGCCGGCCTCGGCTGGGCGACCTTGCCGCGCCAACTGATCCAGCGTGAACTGGGCAATAGCGAACTGGTCGAGTTGCAGCTGTCGGCGTACCCGCATACCGACTGGCAAATCGGCGTCGATCTGTTGTGGGCGCGCCAACGGCCCCTGGGCACGGCCGAGCGCTGGCTCAAGGAAAAGCTGCAGGCCACCAAGGTTTATGAACGCGATCGCAACGGCCAGATCACTACGCTGTGATCACTTGGCAAACACCTGGCCCATGTCCTTGAACGCCTTGAATTCCAGCGCATTGCCGCAGGGGTCGAGCAGAAACATGGTCGCCTGTTCGCCGACCTGCCCCTTGAATCGAATGTAGGGCTCGATCACGAATTGCGTGCCGAATGACTTCAGTCGCTCGGCCAGCGCTTCCCATTGCTCCCACTCTAAAATGACACCGAAGTGCGGGACCGGTACGTCGTGACCGTCTACCGGGTTGCTATTAACGCTTTCCTGGGCAGCCGTCTGCGGCTGTTCATGGATGACCAATTGGTGGCCGTAGAAGTTGAAGTCGACCCACTGCGCGCTGGATCTGCCCTCCTCCAAGCCGAACACTTCACCGTAAAAACGCCGGCAAGCGGCGAGGTCGTAAACCGGGATGGCGAGGTGGAAAGGTGAAAGGCTCATAGGCACTCCGGTAGTCGCGTTGCTGGACGACATGGCAACGGCGTACCGCTGCTGATCGGGGATGGAAAAACAGCCTAGATCAAAAACCCGCCAGACGCCGACCCGACATATCACAAGAAGGCGCGGCTATCGATACGCGCCACGGCTATCCGCCCGGTTTCACTGCCCGCGCCTGACAACCTGTCGGTGACAATCCGCCGGGCTCAGGACAGCACCGGCTCTGGAACGTACGACAATGGTTTCAACGGGCTCGGCCCCCTCGTTGTCGAACAGCACCGACTGCTCCTCGCGTTCCGCAAACAGAAAGCGCTCGCGAAGATGGAGCATCAGTCAGCACAGAATTGTCTGACCTGACGCCTTCGCGAGCAGGCTCGCGCTCACAGGTTGTTGCCAAGTGGAGCTACTTGCCCTCCTCAGGCTTTTCAGTCTGCATCTGCACCGACGGCTTGCTCTTGTCGCCGTCCTTGTTGGGTGCATCGTTGGAATCAAAGCAGCCACTCAACAGAAACATCGAGCAGAACCCCAGACATACGCAGATTTTTTTCATGTCGATCTCCTTTCAGCAGTGGTAGTGCTACCCGGTTCAAGCCTGGTTTGGCATCGTTCACCTTCTTCCGGGATGTGCGCAAATTCATTGCAGGACTGCATCGGGCTCTCAGCCCTTGCTGTGCTCCGGCGATGAAGGCCCTTCCTTGACGCCGCGCGGGCCGGCGATGCCCCACACGATCAGGCCGAGCACCGGGAAGACGATCAAGCCGATCGCCCAGGCGGCTTTGACGCCGACGCTCTTGTTGCTGCGAAACACACTGACGATCGCCCACAGATCGACCAGCAGAATGATCACCGCCACGGCGATGGAGAAGTAACTCGCTGCCTCGTTCATTTCGCAATCCTCCGATGACTTGTAAGCATTGGGCTGCGGGGCTTTTTCAGCGTTCAAAAAAATTGCGCGCGCGCGGCGCCAAAGCTTCAGCCGCCTTCCGGATCCTGGCGGATCACGGAAATCTTGCCGTTGCGCTCGATGATCGCGAACTTGATCTGGTCGATGGTTTCAATGCCCTGACTGGAGCGCGCCGCCTCCATGACATCCGCCTCGACCAGCCGCGCATGACGCAGGCGTCGGTGCAACAGCTTGCCATTCTCGACAATGATCGTCGGCTCGCCATCGATCAGCCGCGACACCCAACTGGAACGTTGTTTGAGCAGGGAAAAACCGACATCCACAGCGATCAGCGTGATGATCACCAGAAACGCATTGGTCAGAGAAAAATCATCACCGAGCAGCGCTTGCTGGGTGGCTTCACCGATGATCATCAGCAGGACGAAATCAAACGTCGTCAGCTCGGCCAGCGAACGCCGGCCGGCAATTTTGAACAGCACCATCAGTGCCAGATACATCGCGAGTGCGCGCAACACCGAGTCCATGGGTCACCTATGGATAAATGAATTGAGTGAGCTTCACTTCGCTCGAGCCCGGCACCCGGATATGGCTGCGAAACAGGCCCAATCCGTCACCGCGCAGCGTCACATAGAGCGTCGCCTGGCCCTGGGCATCAGCCTGCAACCACAAGCGCATACCCTGTTTTGAGCTGCGCATACGCACCGGGGCCGGCTGCATGGTTTCGACGCTGAAGCCATCGAGCATCTCGCCGCCGATATCGAGTTCGACAGTGGCTTCAGGCGCCGTGTGCACGCTGAGTTTCAGCGGGTTGGTCGAGCCGTTGCGATGGAACATCTCGTATTCGACCTGGACTTTACCGTCATCGCTGCGAGCGTCCTGCGAACTGAGCACGCCCCGGGAAAACAGCCCCAACAGACCCAGCAGCATGCACAGCACCAGTAGATACCAACCGATGTGCTCGAAGCGCCAGACCTTCAACTGATAGGCCATGTCCTCCTGCACCGGGAACTGTCGGCTTTGCAGATCGGGATGGTCGGCGTCAGGCTTCATCGGCGCCACCCTCCTTCGCCGCGCAAGGCGCGACGGTGATAATCGGGCAACTGCTGCAGGGCGAATTCAGAAGCGAGGGTCTGCACTTCACTGCGCGACCCGGCAAACCATTGCCGGGTGCTGAACAGAAAATGTCGGTCATCGAACTGAAACGCCCAGGCAAAACACACCGTACCGGCCTTGATGCCATCCATATCGTCGGGGCCGAGAATGCCGGTGGTGGCGACGGCGACGTTGGCCGTGCTGTCGCGCAACGCGCCGATGGCCATTTCACTGGCCACTTCAACGCTGGTCAGATTGAAGGTGTCCATGGTCGCCGGGCTGACGTGCAGCAGGCGCTGCTTGGCTTGCGGCGAATAGACCACATAGCCGCACTCGATCAGCTCGCCGCTGCCGGGCACTTCCGACAGCAACATGACGATTTCCCCGGCCGTGCAGGATTCGGCAGTGGTGATGATCAGCGAATGTTGGCGCAGGTATTCAATCGTGGCCTTGGCGACGGACATGGCATGCTCTCGAAGCTGTTATTGCCGGTTGACCGCTCGCTGCGCGGATCATTCCGCCGGATTGGATGAGCGTGTAAGCGCCTCTTGCAGAGAAAGTTTTCCGCCCCGTTCGGCGCGATCACCTACCCTCATAGACTGTGTGATCCACTCGAGCCCGCCGCCCCCATGCGCTGTTCATTCAAGTCGTTGTTTTTGATTCTGTTGCTGCTGATGCCGGGCAGCGCTGCGCTGTGGGCAGCGGACCTTGCCGCGCCGGCGAACTCAGGCGCAGCGCCGCTACCTGTGATTTCGCAAAGCGATCTGCAAGCCCTGCAACAACGCCTCGACGGGCTCAAGCAGCAGATTTCGGCGGCAAACAATTACAACCAGCTCGAAGGCCCGCAGGATCGGGTGCAGGCGTTCATTCTCGATGTCGATCGGTTGTCGGCAGCGCTGTTGCCGCAACAGGCGCAACTGGCGGTGCAACTGGGCGTGCTCGGCACGGCGCCCGACGCCGAGGTGGCCGCCGAGCAAGCCGATATCGTCGCGCAGCGGGCGACGCTGGCGGAGCAAAAAAGCAAGGTCGATGGCACCCTGAAAAGCCTAGCCGCACTGAAACAGAACGCCGCCGATCTGATCACGCAAATCGCCGGCATCCGCCGCACCCTGCTGGAAAGCGAACTGACCCTGAGCACGCGCAGCGTATTGAGCCCGTATTTCTGGACACCGCTGGTCAATCCAAGCGAGGACGACCGCCAGCGCCTGCGACTGTTCGTCGAGCAGGTGGCTGACGTATGGGCCACGGTCTGGGCGCCGGGCGAGCGTTTTTATACTTGCGTGTTGGTGCTGTTGGCGCTGCTGATCTGGACCTTCGGCCGACGTCTGGCTGAGCGCGGGCTGACCTGGTTCTGCATTCATCGCGTGGCGGAGGGCCGGCTGCGCAGAAGTGCCTTGGCATTTGCTTCAGCCATCGCGACCTTCATCACCACCGCCATCGCCCTAAAGCTGCTGTTCTACGCCTGCACCCGCCACGACGCACTTCCGCCGGTGCTGGAAACCTTCTCCGAAGAGTTCGAGAAAGTCGTCTATGCCTGCGTGCTGATCACCGGGCTCAGCCGCGCATTGCTCTCCACCGCGCACCCGTCCTGGCGCCTGCCGTCAATTGCCGATCCAGTGGCGCTGGCCCTCAAGCCTTATCCGCGAATCCTCGCCTGCTCGTTGCTGGTGTTGGTGACGCTGGTGCAAGTCGCCAATGCCACAGGCATGAGCAGCCAAATCGTGATGGCCGGGCGCGGCGTGATTTCCATGGTGGTGCTGGCGATCATCGGCACGATGCTGTTACGCGTCGGCAAAGTGCGCAAGGCCTTGGTCGCAGCCAACGACCCATCGGCGACCAACAGCGTGTTCGCCGGGCTGATCTACAGCGTCGCCAGTCTCTCGATGTTGGTGACGGCTATTGCGCTGCTGGCCGGCTATGTTTCGCTGGCACGGTTCATCAGCTATGAGCTGGTGTGGGGCTATGTCGTGCTGTCGGGCTTCTACTTGCTGATTCAGCTGGTCAAGGACGCCTGTGAGCACCTGTTTTCGCCAAAACACGCGAGCGGCCAGGCGCTCAAGCAATTGCTCGGCGTCAGCGATCGGCGCCTTGAGCAGACGTCGATTCTGTTGTCCGGCGTCAGTCGCGCCGGCCTGATGCTGATGGCGCTGATTTCGTTGTTTGTCGGCGGCATCGGCACCACCCTCGGCCAACTGGTCACCAACATCATGTCGATCCTTGGCGGCGCCGGTTTGCGCAAGCTGAATATCGTCCCGGCGCATCTGCTCAACGCGCTGCTGGCACTGCTGATTGGCATCTGGCTGATCCGCGCATTGAGCCGCTGGCTCGACAACGAGTTCCTGCCCAAGACCGACATGGACCCGGGCATGTGCGCGTCGCTGAGCACGCTGTTCTCCAATATCGGCTACGCCTTCGTGATTCTGCTGACGCTGTCGTCGCTGGGCGTGCAGTGGACCAATCTGGCGTGGATCGTCAGTGCGCTATCCGTGGGTATCGGCTTTGGCTTGCAGGAGATCGTCAAGAACTTCGTCTCCGGCCTGATTCTGCTCACCGAGCGCCCGGTCAAGGTCGGCGACCTGATCAGCATCAGCGGCGTCGAGGGCGACATCCGCCGGATCAACGTGCGTGCCACGGAAATCCAGCTCAGCGACCGCTCGATCGTGATCGTGCCCAACTCGCAACTGATCTCGCAGAACCTGCGCAACGTTACCCTCGGCGGCAGTGCTCAAGGCGTGGCATCGCTGGAGCTGGTGTTTCCGCTGGATATCGATCCTGAGCAGGTCAAACAACTGCTGCTGGATGCGTATCACGAGAACGAAACCATCCTCGATAAACCGGCGCCGTTCGTGCGTTTCAGCAAATTGTCGCCGGACGGCATAACCCTCACGGTCACCGGCTATGTGGGCAGCCCGAGGATTGTCGGGCTGACCAAGAGCGATTTGTTGTTTGAGGTGTTGAAGCGGTTGGGCGCGGCGGGGATTGCGCTGGCGAAACCGCCAGCGGCGTGATTCGGTTAGCGCTTGCCCGAGTTGTCGATGCGGGCCGTGCTGCTGCGTGGCGTCAGCTCGAACGGCAAGACGACATGCCGCTCTGTCAGCGGCTGTTTTTCGACCAGCGCAATCAGCATCTCGACCGCTTTAGTCCCGAAAGTCTCGGCCGGTTGCGAGATGGTGGTCAGCGGCGGATCGCAGTACGCAGCCATCGGAATGTCGTCGAAACCCACCACTGAAATATCCTCGGGCACACGCAGCCCGGCCTGCCGGATGCGCTTGAGCGCACCAATGGCCATTTCATCGTTTTCGCAAAACAGCGCGCTCGGCCGCTCGGCCAATGCGAGCATCTTTTGCGCTCCGGCAAAACCGGCCTCGAGGCTGAAATTGCCATGGCAGATCAGTGCTTCATCGAAGGCAATCCCGGCCTCGCGCAGCGCCGCTTCGTAGCCTGCCAATCGATCCAAAGTCAGCGGACTGTTTTTCGAGCCTTTGATCAGGCCGATGCGTCGGTGTCCCAAGGCGATCAGGTGGTCGGTCATGGCTTTGGCGGCGGCGACGTTGTCCAGGCTGATGGTTGGATATCGTCCGGCCTTGAGCACTTCGCAGGCGTTGACGATCGGCGGCACATCGGCGTCGGCCGGGGCGTTTTCGAAAGGATCGTAAGCGCGCAACTGGATCACCCCGTCGGCCTGATAGGCGTAAACCAGCTCGGCGAATTGTCGCTCCAGTTCTTCCCGGCCCTGGGTGTCGCACAGCAGCAGGCGATAACCGGCCGCCTGCGCCGCTTGCTGCGCGCCGCTGATGACGCGGGCGAAGAAGGTATTGGCGATGGTCGGCACCAGAATCACCAGATTGCCAGTGCGCCGCGAACGAAACTGCACGGCCATCAGGTTCGGCCGATAGCCGGCCTGCTCCACGGCGGCCATGACGCGCTCACGGGTTGGCGCGAGCACGCGCTCGGGCGATTTCAAAGTCCTCGAAACCGTCGCCACGGAAACCCCGGCCAGCCGAGCCACTTCGCGAATATTGGACAAAAACACCTCGTTGTTTCATGCCGATCAGGCGCGGAGCTTACCGCAGGCGACGAGCGATCGAAACGCTGTCGATCATCCGCTGGCATTTGACACTCGGCTAATTCAAGCCTAGATTTCGCCCACGATGTAACCGGTTACATCGCTCACCAAATTGCATCCAGCTACCGAGACGACTGCCATGTACGCTGCCGCAAAAATAAGAATGGGTTTTGTTGGAGGCGGTGAAGGTTCATTCATTGCCCGTGCCCACCGGCAAGCCGCCGGCCTCGACGGACGCTTCGAACTGGTCTGCGGCGCATTCAGCCGCGACCCGGAGAATAATCAGCGCACCGCTGCGGCCTTGGGTGTCGCGGCCGAGCGTTGTTACGACGACTGGCAAACCCTGCTCGCCCGCGAGGCCGCCCTGCCCGCCGAGCAACGCATGCAACTGCTGGTCATCGTCACCCCCAATCATCTGCACGCACCGATTGCCCTTGAGGCATTGAGCGCCGGTTTTCACGTGTTCAGCGAGAAACCCGCGGCGCTGAACCTCGCCGAGGTGCAGGCGCTGCACTCGGTGGTGATCAACAGCCAGCGAATTTACGGGCTGGCGCACACCTACCTCGGTTACGCGATGGTCTGGCAGGCCCGCGAAATGGTCGCCAGCGGCGTGCTCGGGCGCGTGCGCAAAGTCCTCGTCGAGTACCCGCAAGGCTGGCTCAGCACCGATATCGCCGGGCAAGGCAACAAGCAGGCCGGCTGGCGCGACGACCCGACGCAATCCGGGATCGGCGGCTGCATCGGCGACATCGGCACCCATGCGTTTTCCCTCGCCGAGTTCGTTGCCGGCCAGTCGATCCAGTTCATCAGCGCAATGCTCGGCTCGCATGTCGAGAGTCGGCAACTGGATGACGATGTGGCGATGCTGTTCAAAATGCGCGACGGCGCCAGTGGTGTATTGCTCGCCAGCCAGGTCTGCGCCGGTGAGGAAAACCCGCTGAAGATCCGCGTCTACGGTGACAAGGGTGGGCTGGAATGGCGTCAGGAAGAGCCGGCCAGTCTGATTCATCGACCGTTGAATGAACCGATGCGCATTCTGCGATCCGGAGTCGGTCAGCCGTGGCTGTGTGCCGCCGCAACCCAACGCATGCGCCTGCCCGCCGGGCATCCCGAAGGTTATCTGGAAGCCATGGCCAACCTGTACGGCGATCTCGCCGAGGCGATTGTTCAAGGCGTCGAAGGCCATCAGGCCCCGGGCGTACCGGGCATCGAGACCGGCCTGCGCGGCATGGCCTTCATTGAAACCGCCATCGCCAACCACCTTGGCAATGAAAAGTGGAGCGAGATCCCCGGCCAACTGACAGGAGCCCAGCACAATGAACACTGATCAGCAAAATTCGACTGGCCTGAAAGGCCCGGGGATTTTCCTCGCGCAATTCATCGCCGACGAAGCGCCTTTCGACTCCCTCGCCAACATCGCCGAATGGGCAGCCTCGCAAGGTTACAAAGCCATTCAGGTACCGACCCTCGGCACACGGTTCATCGATTTGCAGCGCGCTGCTGAAAGTCAGGATTACTGCGACGAACTTATCGGCGTCTGCGCCCGCGCGGGTGTAGTGATCAGCGAGTTGTCGACGCACCTGCAAGGGCAATTGGTCGCTGTGCATCCGGCGTTCGACAGTCTGTTCGACGACTTCGCCCCGCCCGCGCTGCGCGGCAAGCCGCAGGAGCGCACCGAGTGGGCCATGGAGCAGTTGAAACTGGCCGCCCGTGCCAGCCAACGTCTGGGACTTACCGCCCATGCGACCTTCTCCGGCGCCCTGCTCTGGCCTTACGTCTATCCGTGGCCACAGCGTCCGGCCGGTTTGGTCGAGCAAGGTTTCGCCGAACTGGGCAAGCGCTGGCTGCCGATCCTCGACTGCTTCGAAGAGGCTGGCGTTGATCTGTGCTACGAAATCCATCCCGGCGAAGACTTGCATGACGGCGCGTCGTTCGAACAGTTTCTCGAAGCGGTGAATCATCACCCCCGCGCCGCAATTCTGTATGACCCGAGCCACCTGCTGCTGCAGCAAATGGATTACCTCGGATTCATCGACCGTTACCACCAACGCATCCGCATGTTCCACGTCAAGGATGCCGAGTTCCGCCCCGATGCGCGCTCCGGTGTCTATGGCGGCTATCAGGGCTGGGTCGAGCGTCCCGGGCGCTTCCGCTCGCTGGGCGACGGCCAGATCGATTTCAAATCGATCTTCAGCAAATTGTGCCAATACGACTTCAACGGCTGGGCCGTGCTGGAGTGGGAATGCTGCCTGAAAGACTCTGCACAGGGCGCGGCGGAAGGCGCGGCGTTCATCGAGCGACACATGATCCGCAAGACCGCCAAGGCCTTCGACGATTTCGCCGGGGTCAGCGCCGATGCCGCTTCCAACCGGCGCCTGCTCGGCCTGACTGACGACTGATTCATCCGCGTTACCGACATAAAAACAATACGGTGATCTGAAATGAACGTAATGAATGCGCGACTGAGCGTGATGATGTTTTTGCAGTTCTTTATCTGGGGTGGCTGGTTCGTCACCCTCGGCACTTTTCTGGCCACCACGCTCGCTGCCAGCGGCGGCCAGGTCGGCATGGCCTTCGCCACGCAATCATGGGGTGCGATTCTGGCGCCGTTTGTCATTGGCTTGGTTGCCGACCGTTTCTTCAACGCCGAACGCATTCTGGCAGTGCTGCATCTGCTTGGCGCAGTGTTGCTTTATCAGCTCTATCGCGCGGCAGACTTCAGCGTGTTTTATCCCTATGTGCTCGCCTACATGATGGTCTACATGCCGACATTGGCACTGGTGAACGCCGTGGCGTTCCGCCAGATCAAAGACCCGGCGCTGGAGTTCTCGCGCATTCGCGTGTGGGGCACGGTGGGCTGGATCGTCGCCGGCGTGGTGATCAGCTTCGTGTTCGCCTGGGACTCGCAACAAAGCATCGCGGCGGGAGGCTTGCGGAATACGTTCCTGATGTCCGCCGTCGCATCGCTGTTGCTGGGGCTTTACAGCTTCAGTCTGCCGAACACTGCGCCGCTGAAAAGCGCAGCGGGCTCATCAAGCCTCAAGCAGATGCTAGGCGTCGATGCGTGGGGTTTGCTCAAGGATCGCAGCTATCTGGTGTTCTTTCTCGCCTCGATCCTGATCTGCATTCCGCTGGCCTTCTATTACCAGAATGCCAATCCGTTTCTGGCCGAGATAGGCGTGACCAACCCGACAGCGAAGATGGCCATCGGTCAGGTGTCGGAAGTGCTGTTCATGTTGCTGTTGCCGCTGTTCATCCATCGCTTCGGCATCAAGATCGCCCTGCTGGTCGGCATGGCTGCCTGGGCGTTGCGCTACGTGCTGTTCGCGTTCGGCAATAACGACGATCAGGCATTCATGCTGCTGATCGGCATTGCCCTGCACGGCGTGTGCTATGACTTCTTCTTCGTGTCCGGGCAGATCTACACCGATGCCAAGGCACCGGAGCGCTTCCGCAGCTCGGCGCAAGGTTTGATCACCTTGGCTACGTACGGGTTGGGCATGTTGATTGGTTTCTGGATCGCGGGACGGATTACCGACCACTTCACATCAAGCGCGGGGCATGACTGGAGAAGCATCTGGCTGTTCCCCGCCGGTTTTTCCGTGGCGGTATTACTGTGTTTCTGGGCGACATTCAAGAGCCGCGATCGCGACAAGGCTGTGCTGCCGAGTGCGGTTTAGAGCAGAGTTGTAATGCATGAATAGAACGAATGCCGCCTGTGGTTGAGGCGGCATTCGTTATCGATGCTCATCGTTGCGCTCAAGCGGTGCGACGTTCGAGCAGACGGTCAGCGCCACCTTCAGCGACCCGATTGCCTTGCAGATGATCGGAGCCATCAGAGGCTACTGCATCGCTGAACAGTGGATCGGTTTCGGTTGCGGCTACTGCATCGCTGAACAGCGGGTCAGTTTCGGTTGCGGCTACTGCATCGCTGAACAAGCGGTCTGTTTGAGTGGCGGCCGCGACCGCATCACTGAACAGCGGGTCGGTTTCGGTGGCGGCGAAGGCATTCAGTGCAAAAACCGAGAAAGCGATACCGAGGATAGTCTGGCGTTTCATGATGATGTGCTCCGAGTTGCAGTGGTTGGGTATGGAGCCGATCTTACGCCGCACCGTGGATATGAGAACTTCATTGACTTAATGGTTGTTATTGACGCAATCAATGACTGATCGAGCATGAGCCGCTATTGGATCGATCTTCATGCTGTTGCTTACGTCGTTAAGCGAAACGCCCTACAAAGTCGAAAGCATAAAACCGACAATCTCGTTTCTGACAGTTTTTGCACACAAAAAAAAGACCCGTATCAGTCGAAACCGAAACGGGTCTTTCCCCACTTAGACGACCTTATTTCAGGTCGTCAAAGTGATCTCGCAGGAACTCGTAAAAGCGCAGGGCTTTCAACAATCTCCATACAAGGCTCAGCGTACGCAGCAAAAGCTTCATACGTTTTGGCCTCCAGGGCTGGCGGCCAAACCTCCAGCAAACTTACCGGACCAAGCGTGCCTTCAGCCGACTGGCTAGGGTGGCTGGTGAGGCGGCCGGTTGAAATCCCTTCGAGACATCATTCCGGCACGGGTGCGAATCCGCGTCGAAGGGCGTAAAACCTTTTGCGCCCCCAGCCAAACCTCTCCGCCGCTCTATCAGTTGAGCGCGGGCATATTAACCTGAAAACTCCAGGACAAAAGCGCCGCTCACACCGTTATTCATCAAACGCCGCCACGCCTTTGTTAAATGTTATTTCTGCCAGACAAATTTCAACAAACATAAACATATAAATTCTTCGCAGGGCCGAAGACGCACTTGTTTCGAACGCCTGTTCAACCGTTGCAAGGAACGGTAAAACTCCATACCATGGCAATCCTGGTTAGGGTGGCTGGTGAAGCACCTGGCTTCGATCGCAAATCGAGGCCTACTAAAAAACCGCCCCGCGAAGGCGGTTTTTTTTCGTCTGCGTTTTCTGGTCCCACCCCATCCAGGACACATTGCCTGACTCGATCCCCCTGCGCCCCTGCACAAATCTTCTAAACACTCTCCTCCCCCACGCGGTATTTTAAAAACGCCCCTGCTCAACCGCCCTATGGAATCCTCCCATGGACAAACGCAATTGGATCTCCCTGTCCCAGGATGTCGATACCGGGATCGAGTCGATTCGTGCGCATTTCCGTGGGCATGCCTACGATCCGCACTGGCATGACAGTTTTCTCGTCGGCGTTACCGAGCAAGGCGTCCAGCAATTCAACTGCCGCCGTGTGCGCCATCGCAGTACGCCGGGGCATGTGTTTCTGCTTGAGCCGGGTGAAATCCACGATGGCCATGCGCCGACCGAGGATGGCTTCACCTACTCGATGCTGTATCTGGATCCGCACTGGCTGGAGCGCGAGCTGCACGCGCTGTTCGAAGAGGCACCCGCCGACAGCCAGCCAGGCTTTGCCGACACACTGAGCCATGATCCGCGCCTGTCGACAGCGATCGTGCAAGCCTTCCACGCGTTACATGACGGCGATCTGCGCATCGTCCGGCAGACTGCGCTGGATGGTCTGCTGGCGTCCCTCACCCGCCATCTCGACTGGCGCAAGCGTCAGGACTTCGATCCGCGCCTGCCACTGGTTGCGCAGGTTGCGCGCCACTATCTGCATGCCCACACCTACGAAGACATCGGCCTCGACGACCTAGCGCAAGCCTGTGGTGTCGATCGTTTTCGCTTGACCCGCGCGTTCAAGGCATCTTTCGGTCTCGCACCTCACGCCTACCTGATCCAACTGCGCCTGGCCAAGGCGCGGCAATTGCTCGCCCGCGGCGAGACGCCAGCGCAGGTGGCCAGCGTGCTTGGTTTTGCCGATCAGAGTCATCTGGGGCGCTGGTTCCGCCGCGCCTATCAATTGACCCCGGCGGACTACCGCAGACGCTGCTCAAATCTTCCAGACTGAGGCCCGCCCGCTGACGATCATGGTCTCCTGTTTCGACTTTCAGGAATTTGCACCATGGCTTCTTTACTGCCCTTTCTGCTGTTCGCTTTCGTTGCCTCGATCACGCCGGGGCCCACCAATATTCTGGTGTTGAGCCACAGTTCGCGGCGCGGGTTGATCGCCACGCTGCCGATCATTTTTGGCGCGTGTGCGGCGGCAGCGTTGATCGTGCTGGTGGTCGGTCTCGGTGCTGGTGAAACCCTGCTGCGCTTTCCGCGCGTGCAGCAAGCGATGGCCTGGGCTGGCGTGCTCTGGTTGAGCTGGCTGGCGTGGCAGATCTTTCGCAGCCCGCCGCCATCCTTGGACCCGAAATCGCAGGAACAAAGCTTGAGCGTCTTCGGCGCGGCGCTGCTGCAACTGGTCAATCCGAAGGTGTGGATGATGGCTGTGGCGGTGGTCAGCGTATTCGTTGGCGGCGGCGACAAGACGCTGCGCCTGTTGGTGTTGTCGCTGGCATTTCTGCTGGTGTCACTGCCGTGCATGACGCTCTGGGCACTGCTCGGCGTCGGCAGCGCACGGTTGCTCAGCTCACCGCAAGCGTTCAAGCGCATGAACGCGGCACTGGCCCTTCTTCTGCTGCTCTCGGCCTGGCTGGCCGTGTTGGTCTAATGCCCGGTGGCTTGCCGGTATTCGCGTGGTGTAAACCCGGTCGAGGCTTTGAACTGACGGGTGAAAGCGCTGTGATCGGTGTAGCCGCATTGCAGCGCCACCTCGGTGATCGGCAAGTCGCTGTGCAGCAATCGATGCGCGTGTTCCAGGCGGACTTTCTGAATCATCTGCCTTGGTGTCAGGTGGAAAACGCGTTTGCAATAGCGCTCCAGTTGCGCCACGGAAATCCCGGCGATCCGCGTCAGTTCACCCAGCGTCACCCGCCGGTTGAAATTGCCGCGAATGTATTCATCGACCGCCGCCAGGCGCTCGAACGCCGGGTGGGTTTCGCTGGCTGACTGCAGATCCACCGAGATCCCCACCAGGCCGATGATCGTCCCGTCACGGTTGTAGATCGGCCGCTTGTGGGTCAGGCACCAGCCCGGCTCGCGACTGCCATACAGGTGCAGTTCGAGCTGATCCTCCAACACGAAACCTTCCTCCAGCACTTTGCGATCCTGCTCGGTGTAACCCGGCCCCAACTGCGCCGGGAACACTTGCGCGCTGGTCTTGCCCAGCAATGGGCGCAGGTCTTTTAAGCCACAACGCTGGACCAGCGTGCGGTTGGCCAGCACATAGCGCGCGTGCAGATCCTTGATGAAGATCGCCGCATTCGGGATCACATCGAGTATCGGCAACAGCTGCGCGGCACCGGCGACCATCTCTTCGAGGGTCTGCGCACGCAAACCGTCAGTGCCTTGGCACAGGATCGAAAACCCAGGCTGCATGAAAAATCTCCTTTGCGATGAAGCGCCAGAAACGCCGTCCGCGAGCAGAGTGCAGCAACGTCGCGGCCCTGTCGAGGCCGCGCATTCATCGGCGCCATTGTGCTGAATTCGTCATCGATCCCTGCATAAAACATCAATCGCCGCCGCCGTCGACCCGTGCAAAGTCTGCTCGTCCCCGTGACACAACTGCCTATCCAATAACTCACAAGAAGGCGATGCCATGTCAGGCCAAGGCAAGTTCAAAAAACAGCTTTCATTGATCGACCTCACCTTTATCGGACTCGGCGCGATCTTCGGCTCCGGCTGGTTGTTCGCCGCCAGCCATGTCTCGGCGATTGCCGGGCCGGCGGGGATTTTCTCCTGGTTGCTGGGCGGTTTCGCCGTGTTGCTGCTGGGTATCGTCTATTGCGAACTGGGCGCAGCATTGCCCCGCGCTGGCGGCGTGGTGCGCTACCCGGTTTATTCCCACGGCCCGCTGCTCGGCTACCTGATGGGCTTCATCACATTGATTGCGTTTTCCAGTCTGGTGGCGATCGAAGTGGTCGCCTCGCGCCAATACGCGGCGGCGTGGTTTCCCGGCCTGACCAAGGCTGGCAGTGGCGATCCGACGATCCTCGGCTGGCTGGTGCAGTTCGGCCTGCTCTGCGTGTTTTTCCTGCTCAACTACCGCAGCGTGAAGACCTTCGCCAAGGCCAATAATCTGGTCAGCGTGTTCAAATTCATCGTGCCGTTGCTGGTGATCGGCGTGCTGTTCACCTTCTTCAAACCGGAGAACTTTCAGGTTCAGGGATTCGCCCCGTTCGGCTTGTCCGGCGTGGAGATGGCGGTCTCCGCCGGCGGAATCATCTTTGCCTATCTGGGCCTGACGCCAATCATTTCCGTGGCCAGCGAAGTGAAAAATCCACAGCGCACCATTCCCATCGCGCTGATTCTCTCGGTGCTGCTGTCGACCTTGATCTACGTGCTGCTGCAAATGGCTTTTCTCGGCAGCATCCCGACGGAGATGCTCGCCAACGGCTGGGCCGGTATCAGCAAGGAATTCGCCCTGCCCTATCGCGACATCGCCCTGGCGCTCGGTGTCGGCTGGCTGGCGTATCTGGTGGTCGCCGATGCGGTGATCTCGCCGAGCGGCTGCGGCAACATCTACATGAACGCCACCCCGCGAGTGATCTACGGCTGGGCGCAGACCGGCACCTTCTTCAAGGTCTTCACGCACATCGATGAAAAGTCCGGCATCCCGCGTCCGGCGCTGTGGCTGACTTTCGCCCTGTCGGTGTTCTGGACCCTGCCATTCCCGTCGTGGGAAGCGCTGATCAACGTGGTCTCCGCCGCGCTGGTGTTGAGCTATGCGGTGGCGCCCGTATCGGTTGCGGCGCTGCGGCGCAATGCGCCGGACATGCCGCGCCCGTTTCGGGTCAGGAGAATGGGCCTGCTCGGGCCGGTGTCGTTCATCATCGCCGCGCTGATCGTTTACTGGTCGGGCTGGAACACCGTGTCGTGGCTGCTTGGTCTGCAGATTCTGATGTTTGTCATCTACCTGTTCTGCGGTCGTTTCGTGCCCACCGCCCATCTGAGTATGGCGCGTCAGGTGCGTTCATCGGCGTGGCTGATCGCCTTCTACGCGGTGACCATCGTGCTGTCGAAACTCGGCACCTTCGGTGGCCTGGGCATCCTCGCCCATCCGTTCGACACCCTTGTCGTCGCCGCTTGCGCCACCGGCATTTACTACTGGGGCGCGGCGACCGGCGTGCCTGCCCATCTGCTGCGCCTGGACGACGAAGACGAAGAAAGCGAAAGCCCTGCGCCCTCGCCCACCGTCAACGCCCGCCCTGCCGGCGCCTACTGAAATCATCCAACGGGATCTCTTCATGAAACGAGTACACATCATTGATTCCCACACCGGCGGCGAGCCGACACGACTGGTGATGAGCGGCTTCCCCGAGCTGTCCGGCAACAGCATGGCCGAGAAACGCGATGCCCTGCGCAGCCAGCACGATCAGTGGCGCCGCGCCTGTCTGCTCGAGCCGCGCGGCAACGATGTGCTGGTCGGCGCCCTGTATTGCCCACCGGTATCGGCGGACGCCACTTGCGGGGTGATCTTCTTCAACAACGCCGGATACCTGGGCATGTGCGGCCACGGCACCATTGGCCTGATCAATTCGTTGCAGCATCTGGGGAAAATCCAGCCGGGCGTGCACAAGATCGACACACCGGTGGGGCAAGTCAGCGCGACGCTGCACGACGATGGCTCGGTCACTCTGGGCAACGTGCCCGCCTACCGCTATCGCAAACAGGTACCAGTGGACGTGCCCGGTTTTGGTCGCGTAGTCGGTGATATCGCCTACGGCGGCAACTGGTTTTTCCTGGTTTCCGAGCATGGCCAGACCCTGACCATGGACAACGTCGAACACCTGACGGCGTACACCTGGGCGATGCTCAAGGAGCTGGAAGACCAAGGCGTTTTTGGCGAAGACGGCGCGGTCATCGACCACATCGAACTGTTCGCCGATGACGATCAGGCCGACAGCCGCAACTTCGTCATGTGCCCCGGCAAAGCCTATGACCGCTCACCGTGCGGCACCGGCACCAGCGCCAAACTTGCCTGCCTGGCAGCCGACGACAAGCTGCAAGCGGGCGCACCGTGGATCCAGGCGAGCATCACCGGCAGCCAGTTCGAAGGCCGCTTTGAATGGGAAGGTGAACGCATTCGCCCGTTCATCACCGGCCGCGCCTACATGACCGCCGACAGCACCTTGCTGATCGACGAAACCGACCCGTTCGCGTGGGGCATCTGAGCCGCCACGCCGATTTTTTCCCTCGAATAAAACGAAATGCCAAGGAGTTGAATCATGAGCGACAACATCTTCACCGGTTGCATGCCGGCCCTGATGACCCCGTGCACCGCCCAGCGCAAACCGGACTTCGATGCGCTGGTGGCCAAGGGACGCGAGCTGATTGATATCGGCATGAGCGCCGTGGTCTATTGCGGCTCGATGGGCGACTGGCCGCTGCTGACTGAAGCCGAGCGTCAGGAAGGCGTGGCGCGCCTGGTCGCCGCCGGGGTGCCGACCATCGTCGGCACTGGTGCGGTGAATACCCGTGAAGCGGTTTCCCACGCAGCGCATGCGGCGAAAGTCGGCGCGCAAGGCTTGATGGTCATTCCGCGCGTGCTGTCCCGTGGCGCTTCAGCCACCGCGCAAAAAGCCCACTTCGCCGCGATCCTGCAAGCCGCGCCGAACTTGCCGGCGGTGATCTACAACAGCCCTTACTACGGCTTCGCCACCCGCGCCGATCTGTTTTTCGAACTACGCCGTGAATACCCGAACCTGATCGGCTTCAAGGAATTCGGCGGTGGCGCAGACCTGCGCTACGCGGCTGAGAACATCACCTCCAAGGACGATGACGTGACCCTGATGGTCGGTGTCGACACGCAAGTGGTGCACGGCTTCGTCAACTGCAACGCCACCGGCGCCATCACCGGCATCGGCAACGCCCTTCCTCGCGAAGTGTTGCAACTGGTGGCGCTGAGCAAGCAGGCCGCGCAAGGCGATGCCAAGGCCCGGCGTCAGGCGCGGGAGCTGGAATCGGCATTGGCAGTGCTGTCATCGTTCGACGAAGGCTGTGATCTGGTGCTGTATTACAAGCACTTGATGGTGCTCAACGGCGACAAGGAATACACCCTGCACTTCAACGAAACCGATGCGCTGAGCGACTCGCAACGGCGCTATGCCGAGAAGCAATATTCGCTGTTCCGTCACTGGTACGAGAACTGGTCTGCCGAACAGAACTTCGCCTGACCACCACCTGCCGCGAGTCATCACGATTCGCGGCAGGCCTCGCTCATTTCACAGGAAGACACCATGACTCTGACGGGCAACATGCTGATCGGCCAACAATCCGTGGCGGGCAATCGTCCGGCCTTTCGCGCGATCGATCCGGCGACCAACCAGGCACTTGAACCGCAGTACGCCGGGGCATCAGCCGAACAGGTGGAACAAGCCTGCGCCCTGGCCTGGGCGGCGCAAGATGCGTATCGCGAAACCAGCCTGAGCGCCCGTACGGCATTTCTCGAAAGCATTGCCGAACACATCGAAAACCTTGGCGACGAACTGATCGAACGCGCCCACGCAGAAACCGGTCTGCCGCGTGCACGCCTCCAGGGCGAACGTGGCCGCACCTGCTCGCAATTGCGCCTGTTCGCCCGTACGGTGCGCGCGGGTGAATGGCTGGATGTGCGCGTCGACAGTGCGCAACCGCAACGCCAGCCACTGCCGCGCTCCGACCTGCGCCAGCGGCAGATTGCCTTGGGGCCGGTTGCGGTGTTCGGCGCGAGCAACTTTCCGCTGGCATTTTCCGTGGCCGGTGGCGACACCGCCGCAGCACTGGCGGCCGGTTGCCCGGTAATCGTCAAGGCGCACAGCGCCCATCCGGGCACCAGCGAACTGGTCGGCCGCGCAGTCGCGCAAGCGGTCAAAGCCTGCGCTCTGCCCGAGGGCGTGTTTTCCTTGTTGTTCGATTCTGGCTACGAAGTCGGCATCGCATTGGTCAGCGACTGGCGCATCAAAGCCGCTGGTTTCACCGGCTCGCGCACCGGCGGGCTGGCCTTGATGAAAGCTGCGCAAGCGCGGCCGGAGCCGATTCCGGTGTATGCAGAAATGAGCTCGATCAACCCGGTTTTGCTGTTTCCCGCCGCGCTGGAAAATCGCGCGCAGGCGCTGGCCGAAGGGTTTGTCGCGTCGCTGACATTGGGCGCAGGGCAGTTCTGCACCAACCCGGGATTGTTGATTGCACGCAAAGGCCCGGCGCTCGACGGGTTCCTCAGCGCGGTGGCTGAACTGATCCCGCGCAGCGCGGCGCAAACCATGCTCACGCCCGGCATCTTCGGTGCCTATCAAGCAGGCGTGACGGCACTGCAAGGCAATCCCCGTGCACGCGCGGTAGCGGTTGGCCAAGTCGGCGGCGGCCCGAATCAGTGTCAGGCGCATGTCTTCAGCACCGATGCAGCGGATTTTCTTGCCGATCAAAGCTTGCAAGCCGAGGTCTTCGGCGCGACAGCGCTGATCGTGCAATGCAGCAGTGACGAAGAAATCCGTCAGGTCTGCCAACATCTGGAAGGCCAACTGACCGCGACCCTGCACATGGATGACGCCGACCTTGCACTGGCGCGCACGTTGTTGCCAACCCTCGAGCGCAAGGCCGGGCGCTTGCTGGTCAATGGCTGGCCGACCGGCGTGGAAGTCTGCGATGCAATGGTGCATGGCGGGCCTTACCCGGCAACCTCGGATGCGCGCAGCACCTCGGTGGGCACTGCGGCGATCCTGCGTTTCCTGCGGCCGGTGTGCTATCAGGATTTCCCCGACAGCTTGCTGCCGACGGCGCTGCAACAGACCAATCCGCTCAGCCTTCGGCGCTTGCTCGATGGCCAACGGGAAGCGACACGCCATGGCGAATAATCCTTCGCACGACATCGCCGTGGTCGGCGCCGGAATCATTGGCGTAGCTTGCGCACTGCGCCTGGCGCGTCAGGGTTTGCGGGTGGTGGTCATCGATCAGCAGGAACCGGGGCATGGCGCTTCGTTCGGCAACGCCGGACATCTGGCCACCGAGCAGGTATTTCCGATCGCTGATGTTTCGATACTCAAGCGCTTGCCAGCCATGCTCATGGACCCGATGGGACCGCTGCGTCTGGACTGGAAATACCTGCCGCGCGCCCTGCCGTGGTTCACCCGCTTGCTGCTGAATCTGCGGCCCGAGCCTTTTCAGAAAACCGTCGCCGGCTTGCGCGCGCTCAACGAAAGCAGCCTCGACGCGTGGCAGCGCTTGCTCAGCGATATCCAGCGCACCGATCTGCTCAAGGTTGACGGCTCGTTACTGGTCTTCGAAAAACCTGAATCCCGTCAGGCCATCGAAGCCTTGCAGGCACGACTGCATCAGCAGCAGGTGCCGGTGGATTACTGGCAGGCCGGGGCGATCCGTGAAACGGCGCCGCAGCTCAGCGAACAGATTCAGGGCGGACTGTTTTTCCCGCGCACCGGGCATTTCCTTGACCCCTATCGGGTGGTCTGCGCACTGGTCGAAGCGGCTCGCAGCAGCGGCGTGAGTTTTCTCCAGCAGCAGGTTAAGGGCGGCTACGTGCAGGAAAACGGTGTGCTGTTAGTCACCGGCAATGGCGGCGTAACAGCCGCTCGAGCGTTACTGGCCTGCGGTGCGCATTCGGCGAAGCTGACTGCCGCGCTGACCGGCAAGCAAGTACCGTTGGACACCGAACGTGGCTATCACCTGATGCTGCCGCACGAACATGATCGCCTGCCCTTCCCCGTCACCTCGCTGGAACGCAAATTCATCATGACGCCGATGCGCGAAGGCCTGCGCCTGGCGGGCACGGTCGAATTCGCCGGGCTGGAGCGGCCAGCGAACATGGCACGCGCCTGGCAGTTGCAGCGCCTGAGCCAAGGCCTGTTTCGCCATGACCTGAACGCTGATGGCGCGACGCCGTGGATGGGCTTTCGCCCGTCGCTGCCGGATTCGCTGCCGGTGATCGATCAGGTTTGCGACGGCAAGGTCTTGCTTGCCTTCGGTCATCAGCATCTGGGACTGACGCAGGCGGCGGTGACGGCGGAGATGATCGGGCAGATGGTCTCAGGCGCGGCCGGCGAGTTGCCGAATGCCGACGCCTACCGGCTGGCGCGTTTCTAAACGTGCTTCAGCGCGTCGCCGTGATGCATGGCCAGGTGGCCGGTCTTGTCGCTCTTGACCTCGTACTGCGGCGCATCTTTCGAGGCCGGGCGGTGGCGGCCCATGAATTCGGTATCGCGGGTGTGCACCTTGACCACTTTGCCGTGAATCTCGCCGGCCTCGGAATTCCAGCGCACCGCATCGCCGACTTTGAATGAGCTGCTCATCATTGCGTCCTCGCCTCTGGCTGTTGGTTTATGGAGCCGCGCGCGTCGGAGAAATTCCGCTTTTTTGCGAGGCGACCGAAGGCAGGCAAAAAAATCGAACGGCGAAAATCACCCGCACCTCCAACCTGCACAAGCCGTAGAAAACGGCCATGACGAGGTGTGAGATGAATAACGATCAAGGCAAGCAAGGTGACGATCCGCTCCCAACCACGCCCGACCCGCTGAGTCCGGGGCGTACCGAGGTCGATCCGATGAAGGAACGCGGCATCGACGAACTGCCCGACAATGAAGGCGAAATCCCGCTGGACGATGACAGTACCGGCCTGGATCCGGAGCGGGTACGTCAGGAAACCGATAACGCCGAGATGGACGACCGGCCCAATCCGCGTTGAGCCTGAAACGGCAGCCATACGGCTGCCTTTCGGTTGCGCAATCAACAGCAGAATCAGGCAAGCATTTCACAGAAATGCACTACCTCGCGCTCCGACCCGGGCGCAACAATGGGCGTCCGACAACCCCATGGAGGATGCTCACATGCTCGTACAAGCCTACGGCGCCCACGCTGGCGACAAACCTCTTGAGCCGATGCAGATCAACCGCCGTGCCCCGGCGGCGCACGACGTGCAGATCGATATCGCTTTCTGCGGCATCTGCCATTCCGACTTGCATCAGGTGCGCGCCGAATGGGCTGGCACGCAATTCCCCTGCGTGCCCGGCCATGAAATCGTCGGCCGCGTCTCGGCGGTCGGCGATCACGTCAAAGCCTACAAAGTCGGCGATCTGGTCGGTGTCGGTTGCATCGTCGACAGCTGCCAGCACTGCGATGACTGCGACTACGGCCTGGAAAATTACTGCGACGGCATGATCGGCACCTACAATTTCCCGACCCCGGATGCTCCGGGCTGGACCCTCGGTGGTTACTCACAAAACATCGTCGTGCACGAGCGCTATGTGTTGCGCATCCGTCATCCCGAGGCGCAATTGGCCGCCGTCGCGCCGCTGCTCTGCGCCGGCATTACCACCTACTCGCCGCTGCGCCACTGGAACGCTGGCCCCGGCAAGAAAGTCGGCGTGGTCGGCATTGGTGGCCTCGGCCACATGGGCATCAAACTGGCCCACGCCATGGGCGCCCACGTGGTCGCGTTCACCACCTCCGAATCCAAGCGTGAAGCGGCCAAGGCACTGGGCGCGGACGAAGTGGTGGTGTCGCGCAATGCCGAAGAAATGGCGGCACACACCAAGAGTTTCGACTTCATCCTCAATACCGTCGCAGCGCCGCACGATCTCGACGCCTTCCTCGTCCTGCTCAAGCGCGACGGCGCGTTGACCCTGGTCGGTGCGCCCGCATCGCCGCATCCGTCGCCGAACGTATTCAACCTGATCACCAAGCGGCGCACCATTGCCGGTTCAATGATCGGCGGCATTCCCGAGACTCAGGAAATGCTGGATTTCTGCGCCGAGCACGGCATCGTTTCCGACATCGAACTGATCCGCGCCGACCAGATCAACGAGTCCTATGAGCGCATGCTCAAGGGCGACGTGAAATACCGCTTCGTCATCGACAACGCAACGCTCGCCGGCTAAGCGCAAGCCCCCATCGGCAGCGCAATGCTGCCGATGGTTCGAGTAATTCCATCGCGTAATTGACAGCGCCAGCGTTGCTCGCCAGAGTCGCACCCCTTTTTCCACCGCTGGGTGAACGGGGTCGCCATTGAACCAACAGACATTGTCCATGCGCCTGGAGCGCGTCGCTGCCCACGTGCCGATCGGCGCGCGGCTGGCGGATATCGGCTCGGATCACGCCTATTTGCCGGCTGCCCTGATGCGCCGAGGCCTGATTACAGCGGCGGTGGCTGGCGAGGTCGCGTTGACGCCGTTCCACGCGGCGCAACGCACCGTCAATGACAACGATCTGCAGGGGCAGATCAGCGTGCGTCTGGCCGATGGTCTGGCGGCGATCAGGCCTGACGACGGCATCAGCGCCATCACCCTGTGCGGCATGGGCGGCGAAACCATTCGCGATATTTTCGACAGTGGTAAAGCCCATCTCAGTGGCCACGAACGCTTGATCCTGCAACCCAACGGCGGCGAGCAATCGCTGCGCCAGTGGTTGATGGATAACGGCTACCGCATCGTCTGTGAAGAGGTGATGCATGAGAACCGCTTCGACTATGAAATCATCGTTGCCGAGCGCGGCTCTGATCCGGTGACTTACGATGCCAGGGAACTGTTTTTCGGACCGCTGCATCTGCAGGCGCGCTGCCCGGCATTTCTGCACAAATGGCAACGCAGGCTGAAGCAGCGGCAGAAGACGTTGGGGCAGTTTACGAGAGCGCAACAGACGTTGCCGGAGGACAAAATTCTTGCGCTGAAGCAAGAGATGCAGTGGATCAGCGAATTGCTCGGGTGACTGTGCCGCCGTCTTCGCGAGCAGGCTCGCTCCCACAGGAAATTGCATTTCTCCTGAGGAAACACGGTCAACTGCAGGAGCGAGCCTGCTCGGGAAAGCGGTGGGTCAAGCTACAGAGCAACCAAGTTGGCCGCAGCCGTCGGAAAAACAAAAAGCCTGCTGTTAAAAGCAGGCTTTTTCGTGGGTCGTGAACTTACTTCTGCTGCGTCAGCGCCGAGTAGCTGTTCATCAGGTTGCGGTAGTTGGGAATGCGCTGCGACAACAGATTGCCCAGGCCTTCAATGTCGTTGCGCCAGTCGCGGTGCAGCTCACAGGCCACCGAGAACCAGTTCATCATCTGCGCGCCGGCTTGAGTCATGCGGCTCCACGCGGCTTGCTGCACGGTGGTGTTGAAGGTGCCGGACGCATCGGTGACCACGAACACGTCAAACCCTTCCGCCAGCGCCGACAGCGTCGGGAACGCTACACAGACATCCGTTACGACACCGGCAATGATGATCTGCTTGCGCCCGGTGGCCTTGATTGCCTTGACGAAGTCTTCGTTGTCCCAGGCGTTGATCTGGCCTGGACGAGCGATGTACGGCGCGTCCGGGAACATTTCTTTCAACTCTGGTACCAGCGGGCCGTTCGGACCTTGTTCGAAGCTGGTGGTGAGGATGGTCGGCAGGTCAAAGAACTTGGCCAGATCCGCCAGCGCCAGCACATTGTTCTTGAACTCGTTCGGCGAGAAGTCCTGCACCAGCGAGATCAGACCGGTCTGGTGGTCAACCAGCAGCACGATAGCGTCGTCTTTGTTCAGGCGGTTGTAGGTTGGAGTGGTCATGGTGTGCGTCCCTTTTCAAGTTTTGAAGTTTGTTGTTGCGTTCAAGTTGGGTACAGATTACTGACGCACAGCAGAGGGATAAATCGGCTGAAAAGCGTTTCACCGTCCACTCAAACGGGACAATCATTCGAGGCCCGCTCTGATTAGATACACCGAAGCACAAATGATGTACCTCAGCCCCCATTTATCAACTCCACGCAACTTCCTAAAGTCTCCTCCAACAGCCACCCGCCATCCTGACGGGCCAGCGACAGAGGAAATCATCATGAGCACATCGAAAAAAGTAGTTGTCATCACCGGCGCCTCGCAAGGCATCGGTGCAGGTCTGGTCGAAGGCTTTCGCGCCCTTGGCCATCAAGTGGTCGCGACCTCGCGCTCGATCAAAGAGTCGAGCGACCCGGATGTGCTGACCGTCGCCGGTGACATTGCCGATCCGCAAACCGCCGAGCGCGTGATTCGCGCCGCTGTTGCCCGCTTCGGTCGCGTCGATACGCTGGTCAACAATGCCGGGATCTTTCTGGCCAAGCCGTTCACCGCTTACAGCCAGGCGGACTATGCCCAGGTCGTGGCGACCAACATGAGCGGCTTCTTCTACATCTCGCAACTGGCCATTGCCGAGATGGAAAAACACGGCAGCGGCCACGTCGTCAGCGTCACCACCAGCCTGGTCGATCATGCAATCGACGGCGTGCCTTCGGTATTGGCGTCACTGACCAAGGGCGGCATCAACGCCGCGACCAAATCCCTGGCCATCGAGTACGCCAAGCGCGGCATCCGGGTCAACGCGGTATCGCCGGGCATCATCAAAACGCCGATGCACGCTGAGGAAACCCATCAGGCGCTGGGCAGCCTGCACCCGGTCGGCCACATGGGAGAAATCGACGACATCGTGCAAGCGATCCTCTACCTCGACGGCGCAAATTTCGTCACTGGCGAGATCCTGCATGTCGACGGTGGCCAGAGCGCCGGCCATTGATCGAAACCCTGCAACGCCGCCGGTGGGTACCGGCGGCGTCGTTGGTTGTGGTACACAGAGGATGAACGTCCGTCGATCCTCGGTGCGAGCCACAATGAAACGCCATTTTGAAGATTTGCAGTTAGGCAGTATCGAACTGTTCTGCCTGGCCGCCGAAGCCGGCAGCTTCACCGCCGCCGCGCAACTGGCCGGGGTCACGCCCGCTGCGGTGAGCCGGTCGATTCTGCGTCTGGAGCAACGCCTGGGTTCGCGACTGTTCGCCCGCACCACGCGCAGCATTCGCCTCACCGACGCCGGACGGAGCTTCTTCGAACAATGCAGCCAGGCCCTGACGCAACTGGTCGAAGCGCAGCAGGAAGTCATGGGCGCGCAGACTTCGCCATCGGGTCGACTGCGCATCAGCCTGCCGACCACCTACGGGCATCACCGCATCCTGCCGCTGCTGCCGAAATTTCGCGCGTTGTACCCCGAGGTCACGGTCGACGTGCACTTGGGCAATCGCAATATCGACTTCGTTGAAGAGGGCTACGACCTGGCGATACGCGTGCGCGCGCAACCGGACTCGACCCTGATCGCGCGCCTGCTGGAAGACGCCCCCCTGGTGGTGGTCGCCGCCCCCGAATATCTGCATAGAGCCGGCACGCCGCAGACCCTCGACGATCTCATTGCGCATGAGTGCATCCAGTTCGAATTGCCCAGCAGCGGGCGGCGGATTTCCTGGCTGTTTCAGGAAAACGGCCGAGACCTGGAAGTGATTTCCGACGGTGGCTATTCCTGTTCCGACGATGTGCTCGGCGGTGTGACGCTGGCCAAGCATAGCGCCGGGCTGTTTCAGACTTACCGTTTCATCGTCGAGCAGGAACTCGCCGATGGCCGCCTGATTGAAGTGCTGCAGCCGTACGCCGGACGTTCGCGCCCCTACACCCTGCTCTACCCGCACGGCCGCTATGTGCCGCAACGGGTGCGGGCGTTTGTGGATTTTCTGTTGGGGTTTCGTGATGAATGGGCGGGACACCCGAGGTAATCAACCGGTCTGACGCAGGCGGCTTAGTTCCTTGGATGGCGGGCAGCCGAACTGGCGGCTGTATTCGCGGCTGAACTGCGAAGCGCTTTCGTAGCCGACGCGGTAGCAGGCGCTCGAGACGTCCAGCCCTTCATTGATGATCAGCCGCCGCGCCTCTTGCAGGCGCAGCTGTTTTTGATATTGCAGCGGGCTCATGGCGGTGACGGCTTTGAAGCGGTGATGCAGCGCCGAATTGCTCAGATTGGCCACCTGCGCCAGCGCGTCGATGCGCAGCGGTTCAGTGAAATTCTTGTTCAGCCAGTCGATAGCGCGCGTGACCCGGTGGGTCTGCGAATCGCTGACGGCGATTTCATACAGCAGATGCCCGTGCTGGCCGCGCAGCAGGCGGTAATACAGCTCGCGCAACGCCATCGGCGCGAGCATGCCGATGTCGCGCGGATTATCCAGCAGCCGCACCAGACGCAGCATGGTGTCGAGCAATGTCACGTCGATCTTGTCGAGAAACATCCCGCGTCCGGTTTCCTGCGGCATGCCGGTCAGCGGCGACTCGGCAATCAGTTGCGTCAGTTGTGCCGGATCGAAATCCAGCCGTACGCAAAAATACGGCGCCTCGGGCGAGGCTTCGATCACCCGTCCCGACACCGGCAACGTCACTGACACCACCAGATAATTCAGCGGGTCGTAGAGGAAGCGTTCGTCACCCAGCCCGACTTCCTTGCGCCCCTGCACGATCAGGCACAGCGCCGGGCGGTGCACGACATGGATCACCTCGGACGGCCCATCGAGACGGATCACGTGCAGCGGCGCAATCGCGGTTTCGTAGGTGCCCGGCGCATCGAAGCGCTGGGTCAGCAAGCGCACCAGTTCGGCGCGATACACCGCCGTGTCGTGGAGGATGGAAGCGTCGTGGTTATCCATGCAAAGGGCCTCGAAAGCAGACGAAGGTGGGTCAACTGCGGAGGAAGATTAGCCAGTTTTATCCAGCGGCGACTAGATCAAAGATGCTGCAGATTTGCCTGATTCTGCGTGCTCGTGATCGTGGCAAAGCCATGGGCGCGTTATCACACGCGCCCTTGGCTTCTCACCCCACTATCAACCCGCCGTTACCGTCATGCCGCCATCGGCCATGACCACCGAGCCGACCATGAAACTGGCGCGGTCGGAGGCGAGGAAGGTGACGATTTCGGCGATTTCTTCCGGCTGCGCCGCCCGACCGATTGGCGCTGCTTCGCCGTGCTGCGCGAGGAAGCCAGGGCCGTCCTCGACCACATCGTTGAGAATATTGGTCACCACATCGCCGACGCCGATGGCATTGACGCGAATGCCGTGTTCGATGACTTCCAGGGCCAGCGTACGAGTCAATTGTGCCAGCGCACCTTTGGAAGCGGTGTAGGCGGCAATGGTCGGAAACGCAAAGTACGAGGCATAGGAAGCGATATTGACGATCGCCCCGGACTTGTTCGGGATCATCGCCTTGACCGCTTCGCGACAGTGCAGGAACGCTGCCGTGGCATTGACTGCCTGGATCTTTTCCCAGTCGTCGCGGCTCATGTCGATCACGGCTTTGTTGATAATGATCCCGGCGTTGTTGACCAGGATATCCAGGCGCCCGAACTGCTCGACGGCAAGGCCTACTGCACGTTCGGCGGCGCCGTCCTCAGTGATGTCCGCCACCAGCGGCACCAGATCGGGACGAGCCAGTGCTTCGACAGCCGGATTGAGGTCTTCGGCAATCACCTTGGCGCCGCGAGCGTGCAGCATCAGCGCAATCGCCTTGCCGATGCCACTGGCCGCGCCAGTGACCAGTGCGACTTTACCGGCGACTTCTCGTGGCAGGGTGTGGTTGAAATCAGTCATGGTTTTAACTCCTCGATAGCGAATCGGTGTTGCGCCTGATGGCGCGGTCGTAAACACGGCTTCACTGTCGCGCACTGTCCGCCGCCGGGCTTTCGGGCGATTGCCGGGACTGTCGGAGTTTTGCGCTGGAATTTCTCGTTCGCCCGCCCTAACCTTCAAAATCATTCCGCAGCCGAAGCTTTTGATGGAGCGTCCTGTGCCCTCTGCCAGCCCCGCTACACCGACAATCAGCCAGCCCGCGCGCATCACCGCCGAAGCCATGCCGGAGCATCTGCCCGGTGTTGCGGAAACGACCACGCCGCGGCCGCAGATCAAGGATGTAGTTGTGCAACTGTTCCGCCATCAGACTCTGCTTGAGCCGATCCGCGTGCCGTGCGTGGCCGAACCGCTGCTGGTGCTGGTATTGGCCGGCACTGCCCGGGTCGAAGAACGTTCGTTGGGCGGAGAATGGCAGGCGAGCCAGGTCACGGCGGGCGATTTCTTCCTGACCAACACCCGCGAACCTTATGAAATGCGCTGGCAGACCGAAGGTTGCGAGGTCTTCGAAGTCATGCACCTTTATCTTGGTCTGGGCTTGATCGAACACGCGGCGCGCGAAGCGTTCGGCGAACAGGCCGGTGCAGTGACGTTTGTCGATGTGTCCGGTGCGCGTGACGAGCAGGTCAGCTTCATCCTTGAGCAACTGCGCATCGAACTGACCGAACAGCGCCAGCCCAGTGCACTGCTGGTTCACAGCCTGGCCCAGGCGTTGGCGATCCATTTGCTGCGTCATTATCTCGACCCCGACAGCAACCCGCGCCGCGATAACGCCCTGCCCGCCTACAAACTGCGCCGGGTGATCGAAGCCATGAATGCGAATCTGGCGGAAGATTTCAGCCTCAGTCATCTGGCCGCCATCGCCGGGCTGAGCGACTACCACTTCAGCCGCACCTTCAAGCGCGCCACCGGTTTATCGCCCTCGCAATACTTCATCCGCCTGCGCATGAGCCGCGCGCGTCATCTGTTGCTGGAGACCGCACGCAGCGTGATCGACATTGGCCTGGAAGTCGGCTACTCCAGCCCCAGCCACTTTTCCCAGGTGTTCCGCCGTGAAGTCGGGGTCACTCCGAGTGCCTACCGGGACGCGCCACGCGGGGCCTGAAACCTGTCGAAAAGCGATGCAGCAGAATTGGGCAAATCCCGTGGAGGAATCGATTAATAGCCCATGAGCCGCCGCACTTAATCTTCTTCCAAGCCCACTCACGGGCACACAGAAGAGGACGACATCATGCTGAACATTCAAGACAAAGTGATCGTGATTACCGGCGCCAGCAGCGGCATCGGCGAAGCCACCGCACGCCTGCTCGCCGAACGTGGCGCCAAAGTGGTGTTGGGCGCACGGCGCACCGAGCGTCTGGCCGTGATTGCCGAAGAGATCAACGGCGCCGGTGGCCACGCGCAGTTCCGCGCACTGGACGTCACCGATCAGCAGGATGTGCAGCGCTTCGTTGATTTCGCCGTCGAGCATTACGGCCGCGTCGATGTGCTGGTCAACAACGCCGGGGTCATGCCGTTGTCACGGCTGGATGCGCTGAAGGTCGATGAGTGGAACCGCATGATCGACGTCAACATCCGTGGCGTACTCCACGGCATCGCCGCCAGTCTGCCGTTGATGCAGCGCCAGCGCGCCGGGCAGATCATCAACATCGCCTCGATCGGCGCTTACGCGGTCAGCCCCACCGCAGCGGTGTACTGCGCAACCAAATACGCAGTGCGGGCCATTTCCGAAGGCTTGCGCCAGGAAGTCAGCGGCGATATCCGCGTCACCGTCATCGCACCGGGCGTGACCGAATCGGAACTGGCCGAGAGCATTTCCGACGAAGGCGGCCGCGAAGAGATGAAGTCATTCCGCAAGATCGCCATCCCCGCCGAAGCCATCGCCCGCGCGATTGCCTACGCCGTTGAACAACCGGCGGATGTCGACGTCAGCGAACTGATCGTGCGTCCAACAGCCAGCCCTTACTGAGGCTACATTCCTCCTGAAAAAACCCAATCAACTGTAGGAGTGAGCCTGCTCGCGATCGCTCACGCCAGTCAATGAAGATGTTGACTGGACTAACGCGATCGCGAGCAGGCTCACTCCTACAAGGGAACTCTGCCAGCCTGAAGATTCAGTGACATTATCGAACCTACCGCGCCCCCGGCCCGATCAACATGCTTTCGATCTCGGCGCCGGGCATCATTTGCTGCAGGCCTTCGATCAGCTTGTCGCCGGCCTCGGTCAGCGCTTCCAGCGGCATGGCCGGCAGGCTTTCGAGAATGAACCACATGCGCTGCGCCTGCGCATCAAGGCGGGTTCGCACGCCTTGGCGCCAGTTCCAGCGCCGGCAGGTCACGCCTTGGTCATCGCGCCAGACCACTTCGCCAGCGTCCGGGAACTCATGCGCGGGCTGGCCTTCTTTCGTCGTGTCGAACGGTTCGCTGCCATCGGCCACGACCAGACGCGGCGAGCCGACATAGGCCTCGGCATTCTCACCACCCACGGGAATCGCGTATTCGAGGCTGATGGCGTTGTACAGATCAACCACCGGATCGATGCTCGGCAAGTTGCCGTCGCGCAATACGCGTCTGCGCAGTGCTTCGGCCGAGCAAGGCGTGCGCTGCGGCTTGGCGCCGAACTGGCGGAACACGTCGGCCCAGGCCTGCAAATGCGCAGGCGCCCACTGCGGGCCACCAGCGGCGACGGCCTGGCAGGCTCTGGCCAGCGCAACACCTGACACCTCAGCGTCAAGAATCGGCGCCGCTTGCACAACAATGCTCAGCGCTCTGAAGCCCGGCGCCAGTTGCGCAACAGCCGGATCGATTGACGGCACGACAGACAGCATCCCAGAATCCCCCTCATACCCGAATTTCAAACGATGCTAGCGATCAATGACCAAGAAAGTCAATATATCGACCGAGGCCGGCGCCGACGTTCAGACTGTAAGCGCAGCGGTTTCCCGCACGCTCAAACACGCGCGCAAACAACAGAGCATCACGCTCGACGAACTGTCCCGACGCTCGGGCGTGAGCAAAGGCATGGTGGTCGAGATCGAGAAAGGCTCGGCCAACCCCAGCATCGCGACGCTGTGCAAGATCGCCGCAGCGCTGGGCTTGTCCGTGGCGGACTTCGTCAATGTCGCCGCGACCCCGGCAGCGCACCTGATCGACAGTCAGGACATCCCTACGCTATGGACCGGTGAACTGGGCGGTTCGGCACGATTGCTGGCCGGCACCAGCGGCCCGAACATGCTCGAGTTGTGGCGCTGGGAGTTGTTTCCCGGTGAGTCGTTTGCTTCAGCCGGTCACCCGAACGGCACCACCGAGTTGTTTCACGTCGAGAAAGGCACGTTGCATTTGACGGTTGGCGATGCCGAGCTGATTGTCGGGCCTGGGTGTTCGGCGGTAGCGCGGACGGATGTGGCGCATGGTTATGCCAACCATGGCCGGTCGATACTGGTTTTCACGATGTCGGTGACTGAACTGCATCAGGGTGCGCGGGAGAGCCTCTCACTCTAATTCCAGAGTGGGAGGCATCGATCAAATCGCTCGATCAGCGTGACGGCGGATGTTCGGTTGACACCGAGTTGGCCGCATCCACATCTGACATGTCTTCCTCGACAGGCGCCTGATCGTCCGGCGGCAAAGGCACCTCGGGGTTTTCGCGCTTGGGATCGTGCCCGGTCTCGTTGTCGGTGGTGCGCGTCACGGCTTGTTGCGACTGGTTGCCCGGTGCGTTTTCATCAATGTCCATGTCGTTCTCCGAGGTATTCAGCGATAGGTACCTGAACGTGTGAAATGCCCTTGCGTGACAAGTGCCCGACAATGGACGAACGGCGTTCTGTAGAAAACGCAAAAGCCTGCTTTCGAGGCAGGCTTTCGCTTTGGATGGGAGGATTACTTCTGCTGCGTCAGCGCCGAGTAGCTGTTCATCAGGTTGCGGTAGTTGGGAATGCGCTGCGACAGCAGGTTACCCAGGCCTTCAATGTCGTTGCGCCAGTCGCGGTGCAGCTCACATGCTACAGAGAACCAATTCATCATCTGTGCGCCGGCCTGAGTCATGCGGCTCCACGCGGCTTGCTGCACGGTGGTGTTGAAGGTGCCGGACGCGTCAGTCACCACGAACACATCAAAACCTTCCGCCAGTGCCGACAGGGTCGGGAACGCTACACACACATCCGTCACGACACCGGCAATGATGATCTGCTTGCGCCCGGTGGCCTTGATTGCCTTGACGAAATCTTCGTTGTCCCAAGCGTTGATCTGACCTGGTCGAGCGATGTACGGCGCGTCCGGGAACATTTCTTTCAACTCCGGTACCAGCGGGCCGTTCGGGCCTTGTTCGAAGCTGGTGGTGAGGATGGTTGGCAGGTCGAAGAACTTGGCCAGATCCGCCAGCGCCAGCACGTTGTTCTTGAACTCGTTCGGCGAGAAGTCCTGCACCAGCGAGATCAGACCGGTCTGGTGGTCAACCAGCAGCACGATAGCGTCGTCTTTGTTCAGGCGGTTGTAGGTTGGAGTGGTCATGGTGTGCGTCCCTTTTCAAGTTTGAAGTTTTGTTGTTGCGTTCAAGTTGGGTACAGATTACTGACGCACAGCAAAGGGATAAATCGGCTGAAAAGCGTTTCACCGTCCACTCAAACCGGACAATCGATCCTTAATCGTAAAACGGCTCAACCAACGCCCGACTACCGACAAAGAAACTGTCCGCCACCAGGCGCAACGGTTGCAGATCCAGGTCGCTGGCCTTGTCGCTGATCAATTGCTGGAAGTGGCGGTAGACCGCTGCGTACTCGCCCTCCTCCGACACACTTTGGCGCACGCCGTCGATGCTCAGCACGGCGCCGCCGTTGTCCAGGCGCAGAACGCCCTCGGCGCAGCGGATTTCGATGCTCCACAGTTCGTCGTGACCATGGTCGAAATCGAACTCGGCGCGTACGTCCAACTGATGTGGGTCAGACATTTTGATCGAGGCGGCAATCGGCGACTGGCAGTTGCTCGGCACGCGCAGTTCGGCGGCTTCGACAAACAGCGGCAGCGTCAGTAGGTGGGTGATGATCGACAAAGCGTTGATGCCCTGATCGAAGACGCCGAGGCCGCCCGGTTGCCAGATCCATGCCTGACCCGGATGCCACTTGCGCACGTCTTCCTTCCAGTCAATCTGTACGCTTTGCAGGGTGCGGCTGGCCAGCCAGTCGCGGGCGGCGGCGATGCCCGGTGCGTAGCGTGAATGCCAGGCGAACAAAGCGCTGACGCCTTGATCGGCGACCTGATCGACCAGGGCCATAGCCTCGCCCAATGTCGCACACGGCGGTTTTTCCACCAGCACGTGCTTGCCGGCCGCCAACGCCTGTTGCACCAGTGCGAAGCGCCCCTGCGGCGGCGTGCAGAACGCAATCGCATCGACGGTCGGACCGTTCTCGAGCAGTTCGCCCAGCGACTGGAAGTTCTCCACCCCGGCGCAAGGTTCGCCCTGGGTAGCGACCGCCACCAACTGGAACGCCGGGTTGGCGAGGATGGCGGGAACGTGTTGATCCTGGGCGATCTTGCCGTAGCCCACCAGGCCGAGACGAATCGGTTGCATTACAGACTCCTGTTGTTGTTTTGGTCTTTGCAGCGCAGCGGCAAGAGTACGTGTTTCTGCGCTCGCCTCCAATCGTCATACTATTTAAATCGAGTTTGGTCGCGGCGAACGCATGGCTTATTCGTCATTTCTTCTTACACCTTTTGTCGTCCGATCCCGCACCGCGCGGCGATCGGCAGCCGGCGATCAGCCTCAGTTTGCTATCATGCGGCGCTTTTACGGTTAACCCCCCGCCAGTCCTGCCGACTTGCGGGCTGCAAAAGGCGGTATTAGATGACGGCTTTGTTGACTCGCCGCAAGGTACTTGCGGGAATGGGCGTGCTCGGGCTCGGCCTGCTCGCCGGTTGCGACACCCGTGGCCAACTGTCGTACAAGTACGGCAAGGATCTGAGCGACAAGATCCTCGGACGCACCTTCAAGCTGAAGAACCCCGAAGGCGAAACCATGTCGCTGTCGAGCTTTCGCGGGATGATGCCGATGATCTTTTTCGGCTTCACCCAATGCCCGGCCGTTTGCCCCACCACCCTGGCCCGCGCCGCGCAGATCAAGAAACTCATGGGCCGCGACGGCGACCGCCTGCAAGTGGTGTTCATCACCCTCGATCCCGAACGCGACACGCCGCAGATCCTCGACGCCTACGTCAAAGCCTTCGACCCGAGCTTCGTCGCGCTGTACGGCACGCTTGAGGAAACCAAGGCCACCGCCAAGGAATTCGACGTGTTCTACGAGAAAGTCCCGGCCGGCGACACCTACACCATCTCCCACACGTCCACCAGCTACGTCTACGACTCGCGTGGTGAGTTGCGCCTGGGCCTGTCCACTTCGCTGACAGCCCAAGAGTGCACGGAAGATTTGCTTACTGTTATGGAGGTCTGCTGATGCATCCCGTTCTGAATCACCTCAAACGCACCGTATGTGCACTGTCCCTGCTCGGCCTGGCCTTCCAGGTGTCGGCGCAGACCAAAGTCGACGACGCCTGGGTCCGTGCCACCGTGCCGACCCAGTCCGCCAGCGGCGCGTTCATGACCGTCACTACCGACACCGACAGCAAGCTGCTCAGCGTTGCCTCGCCAATGGCCAAGGACGTGCAGATTCATGAAATGAGCATGAAGAACGATGTGATGACCATGGGCCCGGTGAAGTCCGTTGAGCTGCCTGCCGGCAAAGCCGTGAGCTTCGACCCGAACGGCTACCACGTCATGCTGATGGGCCTGAGCGGTCAGTTGAAGGAAGGCGACAGCGTGCCGCTGACCCTTACCGTGGAAAACGCCAAGGGCGAGAAAGAAATCATTGAGGTCAAAGCACCGGTTCGCGCGCTGACCAACATGGGCGCCCACGATCACAGCAAGATGCATTGATCGCTGACGGAAAGACTGTTCGCCTGACAGAAAAACGGGGCGGCCTGATCAATGATCGGGCCGCCCCGTTTTTTTTGCCCGGAAGAGGGTTTACGCCGCTAAAACTGTGAGAGCGAGCTTGCTCGCGAAGGCGTCAGGTCAGTCAACTCATCTGTGGCTGAAACTCCGCTTTCGCGAGCAAGCTCACTCCTACAAGTTTTGATCGAGTGAATTCAGTAACAACCAGGTCGGCTGTCAGGACGCCTTCGCGAGCAAGCTCGCTCCCACAGAAGAGCAAAAAGCAAAGCTCATCCGCTCTTCACTACTCAAAACAATGAGCGTTAGCTCGAGTACCGCTTTTGATCTTGATCTCAGAGCCCGTCGGCAGGCTGAGTGGAGGGATTGATCCGGGCGTGGGAGCGCAGCGACCGTACGACGCAGTCGTACACAGCGAGTGTAGGTGCAGCGAAGCAAACCGGAGCCGCTGCGCCAGGATCGATCCCGGAGCGAAGGAACCCCGAGCCTCAGCGAGCGGGCCGAACGTCAGGGCGAAGCCTTTTTGGGTACTTTTTCGGCGTCTGGAAAAAGTGCCTCGCCGTAAGGGCGAAACCGTAAGTTGCAACACCCGCAGAAACGGATATACACCCAACCCCCCCAGAGCATGGCCGGCCCAAAGGCCGCCAAGACCAAAGCGCGCTTAAGCCAAATCCGGATCCCGCGAAGAACGCAACGAATTGCTCTCAAGCTCATACCGCAACTCATCCACCAACGCCTCGACCGCCCCGGGCGTACGCAGCGAAGCCAAATCGAGCCCGCTGATCACCAGATCCACCTGCCCCGAATCCCGGTGATACAACTTGACCGTCAGCGAATGATCACCATCCACCGAACACTCACAAGCCAGCGGCGCAAAACTGTGCTCGAGCCGAGCGCGCAACTGCGCAAGATTCATCATTGACGTTGTTCCTATGACTGTTTCAAAAGGGGCACGATCGCAGGCCAGAAATGGCTCACACCGCACCCCATCAGCCTAAGAACACAACGCCTTGGCCAATACATGAATTTGCACCCTTGTAACTAGTGCATTTGCACCCCTCAGCGCTGGCCCTTGGTGCCCCACTCTCCCGAAAACAAACCGCGCTCCCGAGCCCAGACGATCGCCTCGCTGCGGCTATGCACATCGATTTTCGAGTACACAGTGGCAACATGATTGCGCACGGTGTTGGGCGCCAGTTTCAACCGCGCGGCGATCTCCTTGTCCGCCAGTCCTTCACAGATCAAGCCGAGCACATCGCGCTCACGGGCCGTCAGGTCAGTGAACGAGGCACTTGGCAGCTGCGGCGAGTTGATCTTCTTCACGTTGGCCAGCTTCTCGATCAACGTTCGGCTGAACCACGACGCATCCTTCATCACCTCTTCAATCGCCGCGACCAGCTCCAGCTCCGTGCGCTTGCGCTCGGTCATGTCCATCAACACCAGCAGGTAGCAGGAGGTGTTGTGGATGTTCACCGTGTCGGCCGAGACCGCACACTCCAGCAACTCCTCGTCCTTCTTGCGCACCGGCACATCGACCCGATCCACCCGACCGTTCTTCGCCAACGCCGACAATAACCGGGTGCGCGCGCCGTCATCGTGGATGAAGCTCAATTGCGTCACGGTTTTGCCGAGTACGTCATCGCTGTCATAGGCCAGGGTATCGAGGAACGCCTGATTGACGTCGATGACCTCCTGCTTTTCCGCGGTGCAGATCAGAATCGGTACCGGAGTCAGACGAAAAGCCTTGGCAAAGCGCTCCTCGCTCTGACGCAAGGCCACTTCGACCCGGCGCCGGGGCTCCATGTCGACGAAAGAGAACAGCATGCAATTCTCGTCATTGAGCAGCAGCGGCTGACCGGCAACGATCACCTGTTTACTGCCACCGTCGGGGAGGCGCAGTTCCGCCTGCATCTGCGGAATGGTCGCGACATCACGCAAGCGCTGGACAGCCAGATCGCGCTGATCCGCCTGCTCGAAAATATCGATTTCATACGCCGAGGTACCGATCACCTGATCGCGGGTATAGCCGGTCATCTCCAGAAAGCCCGGGTTGACCTTGATGTAACGCAAATCGCTGAGTCGGCAGATCACTGCCGGTGCAGGGTTGGCATTGAAGGTTTTTTCAAAACGCAGCTCAGCGTTGGCCCAATCGGTGACGTCGCTCATGATCAGCACCAGCGACTCGGGCTGGCCGACGCGGTCGGTCAGCACCATGCTGCGCACGCTGTGCACCCAGACCCGCTCCGGGTCGTCCACGGACGAGACTTCGATCAGCACATCATTGAACGCCTCGCAGCGCGCAACGCGGCTGATCGGGTAGTTGTCCGGCGGCAAGACATGATTGTTGCGATAGCGCAGCGTGAAGCGTTTGGCGTACTCGTCGGCGTTGCTGCCCAGATCACCGATGGTGCTGACACCGTGCATGGTCAGCGCCGCTTCGTTGGCCCAGAGAATGCTTTTGTCGAGTTCCAGCAGAATCACCCCGTCCGACAGCCCGGCGATGATCTGCTGCAACTGGCGACGGTTGGTTTCGGTGGTCAGGACTTCCTGGCTCATTGGATCTCCACACTGTGATGCGGCTAGGTGAAGAGTACGACCGCAGCGGTTCGGGATCGTGCCACGGCCTCAAAATCGCCAGAAATCCCCTGTGGGAGCGAGCCTGCCCGCGAAAGCGCTGGGTCAGATAGACCATTCGGTGACTGACCCGGCGCATTCGCGAGCAGGCTCGCTCCCACAGGTTTACTGGGTGTGTTCACCTTAGGCGGCACGCTCGCTGTCCGCCACCATCGCCGAAGCCGCGAGCATCGCCCTTAGCAACACCGCACACCCCGCCGCGAGATCATCCGGTGCGGCATTCTCGATTTCGTTATGGCTGATCCCACCCTCGCACGGCACGAAGATCATCCCGGCCGGACCTAGCTCGGCGAGAAAGATCGCGTCATGCCCGGCGCCACTGACAATGTCCATGTGCGACAGACCCAGCCCTTTCGCGGCACCGCGCACCGCCTCCACGCAGCCCTTTTCGAAGTACAGCGGCGGGAAGTCGGCGGTCGGGGTCAGTTCGTAGGTGAGGCCGTGCTCTTCGCAGGTCGCCTCAATGACTTGTTTCACTTCGGCAATCATCGAATCCAGCCGCGCCGGCTCCAGATGCCGGAAGTCGAGGGTCATGCGCACTTCGCCGGGGATGACGTTGCGCGAGCCGGGATAGGCTTGCAGGCAGCCGACCGTGCCGCAGGCGTGGGGCTGATGGCCGAGGGCGGCGCGGTTGACGGCGCCGACGATCACCGAGGCACCGACCAGGGCGTCCTTGCGCAGGTGCATCGGCGTCGGGCCGGCGTGGGCTTCGACGCCGCGCAATTTCAGGTCGAACCACTTCTGCCCGAGCGCGCCGAGTACCACGCCGATGGTTTTCTCTTCGTCCTCGAGAATCGGGCCTTGTTCGATGTGCGCTTCGAAATACGCGCCAACCGCGTGCCCGCTGACCTGGCGCGGACCAGCGTAGCCGATGGCGTTCAGCGCCTCCCCAACGGTGACGCCGTCTGCATCGACCTTGGCGAGGGTTTCTTCGAGGGTGAATTTCTCGGCGAAGACCCCGGAGCCCATCATGCACGGGGCGAAGCGTGAGCCCTCTTCGTTGGTCCAGACCACCACTTCCAGCGGCGCTTCGGTTTCCACGCCGAGGTCGTTGAGGGTGCGCAGCACTTCGACGCCGGCGAGCACGCCGAAGCAACCGTCAAACTTGCCACCGGTGGGCTGAGTGTCGATGTGGCTGCCGGTCATCACTGGCGGCAGGTTCGGGTTGCGCCCGGCGCGCCGGGCGAAAATGTTGCCGACGGCATCGACCGTGACGCTGCAACCGGCGTCCTTGCACCACTGCACGAACAGGTCGCGGGCTTGGCGGTCAAGGTCGGTCAGGGCCAGGCGACAGACCCCGCCCTTTACCGTGGCGCCGAGTTTCGCCAGTTCCATGAGCGAGGCCCAGAGGCGATCGCGGTTGATGTGCTGATGGGTGGACTGCAGAACGTCTACGGCTGCGTTCATGGGGATCTCCTCAATGCTGATGCCGATAGTGCCCATGCTCTGCGTGGGCATTCATCCATGGACGCTCTGCGTCCGCTGTTGGGACGCGGAGCGTCCCGGGCTGCGTTCCCACGCAGAGCGTGGGAACGATCAGTTTCGGCGGTGTATGGCGCATCGCCTTCGCGAGCAGGCTCGCTCCCACAGTGAGAATGCATTTCCAATGTGGGAGCGAGCCTGCTCGCGAAAAGCCCCTTGCTCACACCGCGGTTTTCACGGCAGAAGGCTGCGCCCGCATCACACACAGCCCGTAATAAATAATCCCGCCCAGCGCCGAGCCGGTGAACCAGCCATAGCTGTAGAACCAGCTGAAGACGTCGCTGCCCAGCGACAGCAAGGTCAGCGCCACCGGCACGCCAAAGGCGAGAAAACCCGCCCAGTTCCACGCCGGATACACGTCATCGCGGTACAGCCCGGCGAGGTCCAGTCGCTGTTTCTTGATCAGGAAATAATCCACCACCATGATCCCGGCGATCGGCCCGAGCAGGCTTGAGTAGCCCAGCAGCCAGTTCGAATACACGGTTTCCAGGCTGATGTCGGAAACGATCAGGCCAAGCTTTTTCAGCAGTTCATGGCCCATCAGCACCAGCCCGACCAGACCGGTGAGCAACACCGCTTTGGTGCGGTTGATCACCTTCGGCGCGATGTTCTGGAAGTCATTGGTTGGCGAGACGATATTGGCGGCGGTGTTGGTCGACAGTGTGGCAACGATGATCAGCGCCATGGCCACCGCCACCCACACCGGGCTCTGGATATGGCCGATCAGCGTGACCGGATCGGACACGGTGACGCCGACCAGTTTCACCGATGCGGCGGTCATCACCACGCCCAGTGCGGCGAACAGGAACATGGTCAGCGGCAGGCCGAAAATCTGCCCGAGGATCTGATCCTTCTGGCTCTTGGCGTAGCGACTGAAGTCGGGAATGTTCAGCGACAGCGTGGCCCAGAACCCGACCATCGCCGTCAGCCCTGCTGCGAAATAACTGACCACGCTGGCGCCTTCCGGACGCTTGGGCGGGATCGCCAGCAATTCAGTCATCGACACATTGGGCATCGCCCACACCAGCAGGCCGATGCCCACCGCCACCAACAACGGCGCCGACAAGGTTTCCAGCCATTTGATCGACTCGGCACCGCGAATCACCACCCACAGATTCAGCGCCCAGAACACCATGAAACCGATCACCTCGCCGGTGCCGCCGAGGGACTTCCAGCCCTCGAACACCGAGCCGAGGAACAGGTGAATCGCCAGTCCGCCGAACATGGTCTGGATGCCGAACCAGCCACACGCCACCAACGCGCGGATCAGGCACGGCACGTTGGAACCGAGAATGCCGAACGACGAGCGCAGCAGCACCGGAAACGGAATGCCGTACTTGGTGCCGGGGAAAGCATTGAGGGTCAGTGGAATCAACACGATGACGTTGGCAAACAGAATCGCCAATAGCGCTTCGCCGACACTCAAGCCGAAATAGGCGGTGAGCACGCCGCCGAGGGTGTAGGTCGGCACGCAAATCGACATCCCGACCCACAGCGCGGTGATGTGCCATTTGTTCCAGGTGCGCTCGCGCACCTTGGTCGGTGCCATGTCGTGGTTGTAGCGGGGACTGTCGAGGACATCACTGCCCGCTTCGAGCTCGTACAAGCCGTCGCGCTCGGTCACTTGTGATCTGGTCTGTTGCATGGCCGCTCCACTGTTTTTCTGATTATTTTTTGCTCATCAGGCGGCTGGCGCATACGACGCCAGCCGGACGATGGCCGGAGGAACTGACAACTTTCATGCACCGGCCATGGTGTCAGCGGCGGCATCAATAAACGTGCCGGGTCTGGCGCTGAACGCTTGGGCGGTGCACTGGATGTTTTGCAACTTTCTGATATTCATCAGTTTTAATTGAATATTCGATGAGTCCGGGAAAACTTGTCTGAACGCTCAGGCTAAACGTCGGGCAAGTTGTCCGAAGTGTCAGGACTCAAACTGGTGCACTGCATTTATTTTCGTCGGTGAACCCGCAACCGCAGCACAACTTCAAGCGGCTGATTTCACATAGGAAATCTTGCTCATATTTCCATCCTGTCAAGTGCGTCAAAATGGTGAACGGCCTCACCATTTTGGTGATTTCTCTTTTTTATCTTTATTTATCAATAGCTTGAAACAGCTATAAGCTTATAAAAAATATTCTTGATCATTCTTGAAATCGCGACTAGTTTCTATTCCTGACAGCGATGACAGGAATACGAACTGCGCCGCTGTACTTCAATAAAACATTTAGAACCGGCACAAGTCGGTCATGCCTGCGAGGAATTCGGAATGTCTCTGTTGATCCGTGGCGCCACCGTTGTTACCCATGATGAAAGTTACCGCGCCGACGTGTATTGCGCTGACGGCGTGATCAAAGCCATTGGTGAAAACCTCGACATTCCCGCCGGCGCAGAAATGCTCGACGGCAGTGGTCAGTACCTGATGCCCGGCGGCATCGATCCGCATACGCATATGCAACTGCCGTTCATGGGCACCGTTGCCAGCGAGGATTTCTACAGCGGCACCGCTGCCGGCCTGGCCGGCGGCACCACCTCGATCATCGATTTCGTGATTCCCAATCCGCAGCAATCGCTGATGGAAGCGTTTCATCAGTGGCGCGGCTGGGCGCAAAAGTCTGCGTCGGACTATGGCTTCCACGTCGCAATCACCTGGTGGAGCGAACAGGTGCGCGAGGAAATGGCCGAGCTGGTCAGCCACCACGGCATCAACAGCTTCAAGCACTTCATGGCCTACAAGAACGCGATCATGGCCGCCGACGACACTCTGGTGGCGAGTTTCGAGCGCTGCCTGGAACTTGGTGCGGTGCCGACCGTGCACGCGGAAAATGGCGAGCTGGTCTATCACCTGCAACGCAAGTTGATGGCTCAGGGCATTACCGGGCCGGAAGCGCATCCGCTGTCGCGACCTTCGCAGGTCGAAGGTGAAGCCGCGAGCCGGGCGATCCGCATTGCCGAAACCATCGGCACGCCGTTGTACCTGGTGCACGTTTCCACCAAGGAAGCTCTGGACGAAATCACCTATGCCCGCAGCAAGGGCCAGCCGGTTTACGGCGAGGTGCTGGCCGGGCACTTGCTGCTCGACGACAGCGTCTATCAACACCCGGACTGGCAGACCGCCGCCGGCTACGTGATGAGCCCGCCGTTCCGTCCGCGCGGCCATCAGGAGGCGCTGTGGCACGGGCTGCAGAACGGCAATCTGCACACCACCGCCACCGACCACTGCTGCTTTTGCGCCGAGCAGAAAGCTGCCGGGCGCGACGACTTCAGCAAGATTCCCAACGGCACCGCTGGTATCGAAGACCGCATGGCAGTGTTGTGGGATGAAGGCGTCAACTCCGGACGATTGTCGATGCAGGATTTCGTTGCGCTGACCTCTACCAACACCGCGAAGATATTCAATCTCTATCCACGCAAAGGTGCGATCCGCGTGGGCGCCGATGCCGATCTGGTGCTGTGGGATCCGCAAGGCACTCGGACCATTTCCGCCAAGACCCACCATCAGCAGGTGGACTTCAACATCTTCGAAGGCAAGACCGTGCGCGGCGTGCCGAGCCACACCGTCAGCCAGGGCCGCGTGGTCTGGGCCGACGGCGACCTGCGCGCCGAACGCGGCGCCGGACGCTACATCGAACGGCCGGCGTATCCGGCGGTGTTTGATTTGTTGAGCAAGCGGGCGGAGTTGCATAAGCCGAGCGCTGTTAAACGCTGACCCCTAGTGATCGTTCCCATGCTCTGCTTGGGAATGCAGCCCGGGACGCTCTGCGTCCCATTGGAACGCAGAGCGTCCCTTGAGGCATTCCCACGCAGAGCGTGGGAACGATCAACCACTGCCCACCAGAGGCAGCACCTCAATCAGCCATGAGGCCATGAACCGTGATCGAGACCCTGAACCACCTCCCCCATCCGCACGAAAGCGCGGCCGCCCTCGCCGGCCATTTCACTGATCTGGCGCCGCCGCTCAATGCCCGTCAGGCGCATCTCGAAGCCTCGCGCTGCCTGTATTGCTACGACGCGCCTTGCGTCAATGCGTGCCCCAGCGAAATCGATATCCCGTCGTTCATCCGCAACATCCATCAGGACAACGTCCAAGGCGCGGCGCAAAAGATCCTCTCGGCAAACATCCTCGGCGGCAGTTGCGCGCGGGTCTGTCCAACGGAAATCCTCTGCCAGCAGGCCTGCGTGCGCAACAACGCGCAGGAATGTGCGCCGGTGCTGATTGGTCTGCTGCAACGTTATGCCGTAGACAACGCACATTTCGCCGAACATCCGTTCCAGCGCGCCCCGGCCACAGGTAAACGTATCGCCGTGGTCGGCGCCGGGCCGGCCGGGTTGTCCTGCGCCCATCGCAGCGCGATGCACGGGCATGACGTGGTGATTTTCGAAGCGCGGGAAAAGGCCGGCGGGCTCAACGAGTACGGCATCGCCAAGTACAAACTGGTCGACGATTACGCGCAGAAGGAGCTGGACTTTCTCCTGCAGATTGGCGGGATAGAAATCCGCCACGGCCAGAAACTCGGTGCAAACCTGACCCTGAGCGAACTGCATCAGCAGTTTGACGCGGTATTCCTCGGCCTCGGCCTGAATGCCAGCAAGCAACTCGGTCTGGCCCACGAAGACGCGCCGGGCCTGCTCGCCGCCACCGACTACATCCGCGAACTGCGCCAGGCCGATGACCTCACGCAACTGCCCTTGGCTGATCGCTGCATCGTTCTCGGCGCTGGCAACACGGCGATCGACATGGCCGTGCAGATGGCCCGCCTCGGCGCGCGCGACGTCAATCTGGTGTATCGCCGTGGTGCGGCAGACATGGGCGCCACCCACCATGAGCAGGACATCGCCAAAGCCAATCAGGTGCGATTGCTGACCTGGGCGCAGCCGGAGCAAGTGTTGCTTGATGATCAGGGCCGCGTGCGCGGCATGCGTTTCGCCCGCACCGATCTGGTTGAAGGGCGTCTGCAAACCACCGGAGAAACCTTTGAGCTGGCTGCCGATGCGATCTTCAAAGCGATCGGCCAGAGCTTCGATGACAACGCCCTCAGCGATCCGCTGGCGCGCGAACTCAAGCGTCAGGGCGAACGCATCGCGGTCGATGAACACCTGCGCACCAGCGTCCCCGGCGTGTATGCCGGCGGCGACTGCACCAGCCTCGATCAGGACCTCACCGTGCAAGCGGTGCAGCACGGCAAACGCGCCGCCGAGGCGATCAACGCTCAACTGATGCTCAACGTGGAGGCTGCGTAAATGGCCGATCTCTCGATAGTCTTCGCCGGCATCAAAGCTCCCAACCCGTTCTGGCTGGCTTCCGCGCCGCCCACCGACAAGGCCTACAACGTGGTCCGCGCCTTCGAAGCGGGCTGGGGTGGAGTGGTCTGGAAAACCCTGGGTGAGGATCCGGCGGCGGTCAACGTTTCCTCGCGTTATTCGGCGCATTACGGCGCCAATCGCGAAGTGCTGGGCATCAACAACATCGAACTGATCACCGACCGCTCGCTGGAAATCAACCTGCGCGAAATCACCCAAGTGAAGAAGGATTGGCCGGATCGCGCGCTGATCGTGTCGCTGATGGTGCCGTGTGTCGAGGAGTCGTGGAAACACATCCTGCCGCTGGTCGAGGCCACTGGCGCCGACGGCATCGAACTCAACTTCGGCTGCCCCCACGGCATGCCCGAACGCGGCATGGGCGCAGCGGTCGGCCAGGTGCCGGAATATGTCGAGCAGGTGACGCGCTGGTGCAAGACGTACTGCTCGCTGCCGGTGATCGTCAAACTCACCCCGAATATCACCGACATCCGCGTCGCCGCCCGGGCGGCGCATCGTGGTGGCGCCGATGCGGTGTCGCTGATCAACACGATCAACTCGATCACCAGCGTCGACTTGGACCACATGGTCGCCCTGCCCACCGTCGGCAGCAAAAGCACCCACGGCGGTTATTGCGGTTCGGCGGTCAAGCCGATTGCGCTGAACATGGTCGCGGAAATCGCCCGTGATCCGCAGACCCAGGGCTTGCCGATCTGCGGCATTGGCGGCATCGGCAGCTGGCGCGACGCGGCGGAGTTCATGGCGCTGGGCAGCGGCGCGGTGCAGGTGTGCACGGCGGCGATGCTGCATGGTTTCCGCATTGTCGAAGAGATGAAGGACGGCTTGTCGCGGTGGATGGACAGCCAGGGCTACGCCAATATCGCCGAGTTTTCCGGGCGCGCCGTGGGTAACACCACGGATTGGAAGTACCTCGATATCAACTACCAGGTGATCGCGAAGATCGACCAGGAGGCGTGCATCGGTTGCGGGCGTTGCCACATTGCTTGCGAAGATACGTCACACCAGGCGATCGGCAGTCTGAAACAGGCCGACGGTACGCATAAATATGAAGTGATCGATGAGGAATGTGTGGGCTGCAACCTGTGCCAGATCACCTGCCCCGTGGCAGACTGCATCGAGATGGTACCGATGGAAACGGGCAAGCCGTTTCTGGACTGGAATCATGATCCGCGCAACCCCTACCACGTCGCGGTTTAATTGATCGTTCCCACGCTCCTGCGTGGGAATGCAGCCCGGGACGCTCTGCGTCCCATTGGAACGCGGAGCGTCCCTGGAAGCATTCCCACGCGGAGCGTGGGAACGATCAGTTTCGCGAGGGAGCGAGCCTGCTGGCGAAGAGGCCAGCCCGACCACTACAGGGTTCAAGGCTCCAGCCCGATCCCGCGCAAAATCACCCCCGTCACTGTCTGCACCGCCCGCTCGAACTGCATATCCGACAAAGGCTGATGATCATTCAGAATATTCACCTGATGATCAAAGTCGGCGTAGTGCTGGGTCGACGCCCAGATCATGTACAGCAACCCCGACGGCTCCACCGGCAGGATCCGCTTGTCCTCGACCCACTGGCGAATCTTCGCTTCCTTCATCTTCGCCCAGTCATACAGGCTCGCATCCAGCGCCTCGCCCAGGGTCGGCGCGCCGTGGATGATCTCGTTGGCCCAGACTTTCGAGCCATAGGGCCGGCTGCGTGAATGATTCATCTTGGCGCGGATGTAACTGCTCAGCACCACGCGCGGGTCGTCGAACATCTCGAAGCACAGCGCGTCCTGCTTCCACACTTCCAGCAGATCGAACAGCACTGCGCTGTACAGCTCGCTCTTGGTGCTGAAGTAGTAATGCAGATTGGAACGCGGCAACTGCACTTCGGCAGCGATGTCCGCCATGGCGGTGCTGCCGAAGCCTTTTTCGGCGAAAACCTTTTCCGCCGCCAGCAGGATTTTCTCGACGTTACTGCGGCGAATCTCGATCTTGTGATTGCCCATGTGGGCTCCCTGACAACAGCGTTGCGCAAGACTAGCATCCGCTCTGATCCGGGCGCGACCGCCGCCAACAAAACTTCGCAGGTACAAGCGCTATGGCACAGCGCTCACACCGATAGGCGTTGGTTCATTCACGCCCAAATTACCTTCGACCTGCCCGGCCATGTGCAACGTGCCGGCCATCACCCCCGTGGTCGGATTCTGCAGCAGCTTCTGCCAGGCCTTGTCGAAGGTATTGCCGAGGCTGCTGCGGATCAGCGCTTCGCTGTCGGGGCGGTCGTTGGCCTGGATGATTGCGCGTATGCCGGCCACGCCGACCGAAATCATCGCCCCGGCGAGTTTACCCGCCGCTGCCGCCACCGCACTGGCGGCGCCGCGCGGGGCCATTTCTGCTTCGATGCGCTGGCTGGCGCGCTTGGCCACCGGGGCCATGGCTGCTTCGGTGGAGGAAATGCCCTTGGCGCCGCCGTCGGTGTGGATCTTGTCGATCAGTGCGGCGTACGCCGGGAGGGTGTTGAGCGGCTCGGTGCTGATGACTTTGAACAGCGAAGCATCCCGCGCCGGCGGCGGGCCGAGGGCGATGGCCGGGATCTTCTGCAAGCGTCCGTTGAGCTGCGCAATCGGCACACCGTGACGCTGGGCGATGAGCGGCATCTGCTGCGCCATCAACTGCGCGTAGAACGCCGTGGCCTGCGCCAAGATCGCATCCGGATCTATCTCCACGGCGACCGGCGCGAGGACTTTTTCCTGATATTGCTCAAGCAGATACGCCGCCAGCCGTTTCGCCGAAGCGTCCTGCTCGCCGCCGGCGCTGATCGTGTACCAACTGACCTTCATCGACAGCCATTCCTGGGTCCAGTAGCTGCTGAACCAAGGGATGAAATTTTCTTCAGTTTGCTGATAGACCCGAGTGCGCCAATGTTCCATCGAGCCACGGGCGAACAGCTTGACCTGCTCGGTGGCCTGCTGCGATGCGCTGAGGATCTCGCGGTCGATCTGCTGCCAGGTTTGCGCCGACACCACCACCGCCTGCGGCGCACTCACTGGCGCCCGGGCCGAAGTGGCGCAGCCGGCCAGCAGAAACAGTGCGGCAACGACCAGCGCGCGCGGGTTCACGGTGGCGGTGTCCTTTGGCTTGGGGAGGTGCTGGTTTGAGTATAGGCAGGTCAGTCGATTTCGATGCTGAAGGTTCCGGCCTCTTCGCGAGCAGGCTCGCTCCCACATTTGAAATGTGTTGCACCTGTGGGAGCGAGCCTGCTCGCGCAGGCGCCAACAGCAGCACCACAAACCTCAACCATCACCACCATCGATATCCACCATCGCCACGATTGCCTTCCGCCCTCCCATGATGAAAGGCACGATTGACCCATCCGAAACACAACGAGGCGTTCACATCATGATCCACACCCAAGTCACCCTCTCCGTGAGTTTCCCGGTGTTCGGCAGCAACTACTACCAACAGCACGTCGTGCCGCGCAAGGCGCAGACGCTGGTGTTCAACGAAGATTTCGACGATCTGCTGATGCCCGCCGCCAGCAACCATTTCAGCAATGAAGTGGTCGGCCTCAACGATCAGTTCCGTTTTCTGAGCGACATACTCGCCACCCATCTGCTCGATCACGAGGCCTCGGTGCCTGCGCGATCCCGCGTCCAGGCGAACGCTCGTTTTTTCAACTGAGGCTGATGCACAGAGGGCGTTCCTTTGATGGGAACGCCCTCTTCATTCAATCAGTCATCATCGCGATCACGGTGATAACGACGGCCATCGCGGCGGTCGTCATCGCGGTCGTCCCAGCGCCGGTCATGGTCGTAGTAACGGCCATGGTCGCGGTCGTAATGCCGGCCATGCCGGTGGTCATCATCAAAATCCGCAATACAGCCGCTGAGCAATACGGCGGCGGTCACAGTGAGCAGCATGGTTGTCGCTTGCTTCATTCAACACTTCCCTAAAACCCAAGGTCTTGACGACGGAAATCGCCACGCCGCCCGCGTCTTCGGGACGCAGTGCGCGCAGCCGCAGATACGACCGGGCAAAAACGCGTTGATTCAGTGGCCACTACCGACCGTTTGTCGGCTTGTTCGTCGCAGCCGAACAGCCGCGTAACGCCACCTATACTGCTTGCAACCTACCCCCATGCAATGGATCTGCACCCTCAATAACAATAAGCAGAGGTGGATCATGGTCTGGCAGCAAATCTACGACCCGTTCGGCAACCCGGTGCTCTCCACGCTGATGGCCGCCGTGCCGGTAGTGGTGATGCTCGCGGCGCTGGCGTTCTTTCACGTCAAGGCGCATCTGGCGGCGCTGTTGGCGCTGGCCTCCGCCCTGCTGATCTCGATTTTCGCCTTCGATATGCCAGCAGGCATGGCCGGTTCGGCGGCGTTGTTCGGCGCGGCGAATGGCTTGCTGCCGATCGGCTGGATTGTGCTCAACATCATCTTCCTGCATCGCCTGACCACCGAGAATGGTTCGTTCAAAGTGCTGCAGGATTCCCTCGCGCGCATCACCGATGACCGACGCTTGCAGTTGTTGCTGATCGCCTTCTGTTTCGGTGCGTTCTTCGAAGGCGCGGCAGGCTTTGGCACGCCGGTGGCAGTGACCGGTGCGATTCTGATCGGCCTGGGTTTTTCGCCATTGGCCGCATCCGGCCTGGCGCTGATCGCCAACACTGCACCTGTTGCTTTCGGTGCGCTGGGCACACCGATCATCACCTTGGCCAAAGTCACCGGGCTGGATGAGATGGAGCTGTCGATGATGGTTGGCCGGCAGTTGCCGTTCTTCTCGGTGCTGGTGCCGTTCTGGCTGATCTGGGCGTTTGCCGGGTGGCGCAAGATGCTTGAGGTGTGGCCGGCGATTCTGGTGGCTGGAGTGAGTTTCGCCATCCCGCAATTTCTCGTCTCGAACTATCACGGGCCGATGCTGGTGGACGTCATCGCTGCGCTGATTTCCATGGCCTGCCTGACGCTGTTCCTCAAGGTGTGGAAACCGGCAACCATCCACACCTCGGCAGCGCTGTCCGGGCGCGTCGACAACTCCAAGGTCGACGAGGAAACAGTCACCGCCAGCGCCGCGTTCAGCGATCAGGCGCGCCCGGCAGTGATGCGGGCTTGGATGCCGTGGATCATTCTCACGGTGTTCGTGTTTGCCTGGGGCACGCAGGGCTTCAAGAACATGTTCGATACGCGCCCGGTGATCGACCCGGTCACGCAATCGGCCAAGCTCGACCCGCAAGGCAAACCGGTACGCGAGGCCAATCCGATATTCGCCCCGGCGGTGACCTTCACCGGTCTGCATCTGCAAATAGAAAAAGTACCGCCGGTTGTCGCGGCGCCGAAAGCCGAGGAAGCGATTTACAAGTTCACCTGGCTGACCGCGACCGGCAGCGGGATTTTGCTGGCGGCGATTGTCGGCGGTCTGCTGATGGGTTATTCGATCCCGCAACTGATCAAGCAGTACCTGCGCACGTTGTGGGTGGTGCGATTTTCGTTGATCACGATTGCGGCGATGCTCGCGCTGGGCTTCCTCACGCGCTATTCGGGGCTGGATGCGACCATGGGCCTGGCGTTTGCGGCCACGGGGATTTTCTATCCGATGTTCGGCACGCTGCTCGGCTGGCTGGGGGTGGCGCTGACCGGTTCCGACACCGCTTCGAACGTGCTGTTTGGCGGCTTGCAACGGGTGACCTCGGAACAGCTGGGTATCAGCCCGGTGCTGATGGCGGCAGCGAACAGTTCCGGTGGGGTGATGGGCAAGATGGTCGACGCGCAGTCGATCGTCGTCGCCTCCACCGCGACCCGTTGGTACGGGCATGAGGGCGAGATCCTGCGTTATGTGTTCTTCCACTCGATCGTGCTGGCGATCCTGGTCGGCGGGCTGGTGACGTTGCAGGCGTACGTCGCACCGTTTACCTCGATGGTGGTGGGTGGGCCATAACTGAAAAACACATCTCCACTGTGGGAGCGAGCCTGCTCGCGAAGAGGTCGGCACATCCAGCAGCGGCTGGGTCTGACCCGACGCTTTCGCGAGCAGGCTCGCTCCCACAGGTCAATTGATGAGCTGCGCACATAACTCTTTAGCGCAAATCCGACAAAACCTTTTCCCTCCCGCTGCGGTCACTCCTTTTACGAGACTGGCATGCATGCCGGCGCGCCCGTTTGGGCCTTTTGCAATCCTGCCGCCCGATGAGAGACAAGGAATCGAACCATGCCGATTTCCCGACGCAATTTCATGATCCTCGGCGCCGTAACCGCGACGGCGTTCGCCATGCCCCCCTTTATCAGCCTCAAGGCCTACGCGGCCAGTCTGGAGCAACCGGCCATGAGTAAAGTGACCCTGCAAGTCAACGGTAAACCGCAAACCCTCGAAGTCGACACCCGCACCACCCTGCTCGACGCCCTGCGCGAACATCTGCACCTGACCGGCACCAAGAAAGGCTGCGACCACGGCCAGTGCGGCGCCTGCACGGTGATCGCCGACGGTCGGCGGATCAACTCCTGCCTGACCCTGGCGGTGATGCACGACGGCAGCGAGGTGACCACCATCGAAGGCCTCGGCATGCCGGACAAGCTGCACCCGATGCAGGCCGCGTTCATCAAGCACGACGGTTATCAGTGCGGCTATTGCACGCCGGGGCAGATCTGCTCGGCGGTCGCTGTGCTCAAAGAGATCCGCGACGGCATTCCCAGCCACGTCAGCCCAAGCCTGACCGAGCCGCCCAAACTGATCGCCGCCGAACTGCAGGAGCGCATGAGCGGCAATATCTGCCGCTGCGGCGCTTACTCGAACATCATCGAAGCCATCACTGAAGTCGCGGAGGTGCCGGTATGAGAGCCTTCAATTACAGCCGCGCCGACTCACCTGCGGCAGCCGCATCCCAGGCTGCGCAAGTCGAGGGCGCCAAGTTCATCGCCGGCGGCACCAACCTGCTCGACCTGATGAAACTCGACATCGAAACCCCGGTGCACCTGATCGACATCAACCACCTCGGCCTGGACCAGATCGAAGCAACACCCGAGGGCGGACTGCGCATCGGCGCGCTGGTGCGCAACACCGATCTGGCCGCCGACGCGCGCGTGCGCAAGGACTACGCCCTGCTCTCCCGCGCCCTGCTCGCCGGGGCTTCCGGGCAGTTGCGCAACATGGCGACCACCGCCGGCAACCTGCTGCAACGCACCCGCTGCCCGTACTTCTATGACACCCACCAGGCCTGCAACAAACGCAACCCCGGCAGCGGTTGCGCGGCGATCGGCGGGGTCACCCGGCAACTCGGAATCATTGGCGTCAGCGACGCTTGCATCGCCACCCACCCGAGCGACATGGCCATCGCCATGCGCGCACTCGATGCGCAGATCGAAACGGTCAAGCCTGACGGCAGCACGCGCAGCATTCCCATGGCCGATTTCCATCAATTGCCGGGCAACACGCCGCACATCGAAACCAGCCTCACGCCCGGCGAATTCATTACCGCAGTGACCCTGCCGCCGCCGGTTGGCGGCACACACATTTATCACAAGGTGAGGGATCGCTCGTCTTACGCCTTTGCCCTGGTCTCGGTCGGTTTGATCCTGCAAAAAGACGGCACCGGCCGCGTAGCCGTCGGCGGTATCGCGCCGAAACCGTGGCGGGTCGAAGCCGCTGAAGCGCTGTTGCCCAAGGGCGCCAAAGCGGTCAGCGAACGCCTGCTGGAAGGCGCGACACCCACCGATGACAACCAATTCAAACTGACACTGGTCGAGCGCACCCTGGCTTCGGTGTTGGCGCAAGCGAGGGAAACCGCATGAAATTCGACACGCCCGCCACCACCAATCCCATCGACCGCCTGAAGGTCGTCGGCCAGCCCACCAAGCGCATCGAAGGCCCGTTGAAAACCAGCGGCCAGGCCACTTACGCCTACGAACAACATGAAGCGGCGGCCAATCAGGCCTACGGCTTCATGGTTGACTCGGCGATTGCCAAAGGCCGAATCAAAGCCATTCATCTGGGCGAGGCCAAAGCGGCGCCCGGCGTGCTGGCGATCGTTACTGCCGAGAACGCCGGCAAGCTCGACAAAGGCGATTACAACGCCGCGCATTTGCTCGCCGGTCCCGAAGTGCAGCACTACCAGCAAGCCGTTGCATTGGTGGTTGCCGAAACCTTCGAACAGGCCCGCGCCGCCGCGCAACTGGTCAGGGTCGATTACGAGACCAGCGAAGGCAAGTTCGATCTGGCCAGCGTCAAAGACCTCGGCGTCGAGCCGAAAGACGAGCTGCCGGACGTCAATCACGGCGACTTCGACAAGGCCTTCACCGCCGCTCCGGTGCAGTTCGATCAGACCTACACCACACCAGACCAGTCCCACGCGATGATGGAACCGCACGCCACACTCGCCGCGTGGAAAGGCGATCATCTGACCGTGTGGACGTCGAACCAGATGGTCGCCTGGAGTGTCGGTGACATTGCAAAAACCCTCGGCCTGCCGAAGGAAAAAGTGCGTTTGGTCTCGCCGTACATCGGCGGTGGTTTCGGCGGCAAGCTGTTCATCCGCGCCGACGTGATCCTCGCCGCTCTCGGCGCGCGCATGGCGGGGCGGCCGGTAAAAGTCGCCCTCGCCCGCCCGCAAATGGCCAATAACACCACCCATCGCCCGGCTACGATTCAGCGCATCCGCATGGCCGCCGCGGCGGACGGCAAGCTGACCGCCATCGCCCATGAAGGCTGGTCGGGCAACCTTGCTGACGGCAAGGTCGAACTGGCCGCGCAACCGAGCCAGTTGCTCTACGCCGCAGAAAACCGCCGCGTCAGCATGCGCCTCGCCCCGCTCGACCTGCCCGAAGGCAACGCCATGCGCGCGCCGGGTGAAGCGCCGGGGCTGATGGTGCTGGAAATTGCCATGGACGAAATGGCCGAACAGCTGAAGATGGACCCGGTGCTGTTCCGCATCGCTAACGACACTCAAGTCGACCCGGTGAAAACCGAGCGGCCGTTCTCCCAGCGTCAACTGGTCAAATGCCTGCAGATCGGCGCGGAGAAATTCGGCTGGGATCAGCGCAAGGCGCAACCGGGCAGCCGTCGTGAAGGCCGTTGGTTGATCGGCATGGGTGTGGCGGCGGCGTTTCGCAACAACCTGCTGGTCAAGTCCGGCGCCCGTGTGCGCCTGGAGCGTGACGGCAAAGTCGTCGTCGAAACCGACATGACCGATATCGGCACCGGCAGCTACACGATCATCGCGCAGACCGCTGCCGAGATGATGGGCGTTGGTCTCGATGATGTAGTCGTGCGTCTGGGTGATTCGGACTTCCCGGTTTCGGCTGGGTCTGGCGGTCAGTTCGGTGGGAACTGCTCGACCTCCGGCGTCTATGCCGCCTGTGTGAAACTGCGTGAAGCGGTGGCGCAGAAGCTGGGACTCGCGGCGGATCAGGCGGAGTTCGCCGATGGTCAGGTGCGGGTCGGCAGCAAGAGCCTGCCGCTGCGCAACGCGGCTGAAGGCGGCGCGCTGGTCGGCGAAGACAGCATCGAGTTCGGTGATCTGGCCGAGAAATATCAGCAATCGACCTTCGGCGCGCATTTCGTCGAAGTCGCCGTCGATGCCGCCACTGGCGAAGTTCGCGTACGGCGCATGTTGGCGGTTTGCGCTGCGGGGCGGATCCTCAACCCGACGTCGGCGCGCAGTCAGGTCATCGGCGCGATGACCATGGGCGTCGGCGCCGCCTTGATGGAAGAACTGGCGGTGGACAAGCGCCTGGGCTTTTTCGTCAACCATGACCTGGCTGGATACGAAGTGCCGGTGCACGCCGACATTCCGCATCAGGAAGTGATCTTCCTCGAAGAAACCGACCCGATTTCGTCGCCGATGAAGGCCAAGGGCGTGGGTGAATTGGGAATTTGCGGCGTGAGTGCGGCGGTGGCGAATGCGATCTACAACGCCACCGGCGCAAGGGTCCGCGAATATCCGATTACGCTGGACAAGATTCTTGATTCGTTGCCGGAGATGATCTGAAGAAAGTCGACGTAAAAACACCCCTGTAGGATCTGCCGCAGGCTGCGATCTTTGATCTCCAAAGCAAGATCAAAAGATCGCAGCCTAGCTGCACTCGACAGCTACTACAGGGTGCCTCGCTTAGCGCGGATATTGCTCATCACTGACCTGCTCCATCCAGTCCACCACCTTGCCATACAGCACTTCGGCAATCGCAATGTGACTCATCGCCGTCGTCGGCGTTGCCCCGTGCCAATGCTTGGCGCCCGGGGCAATCCACACGGTGTCGCCCGGGCGGATTTCACGCGCTGGCTGGCCCCACTCCTGCACGAACCCTGCCCCGGAAGTGACGATCAATGTCTGCCCCAGCGGATGGGTATGCCACGCCGTTCGCGCGCCAGGCTCAAACGTTACGGTCGCGCCACTGACCCGCGCCTCGTCGGTACCTTTGAACGGCGCATCCACCCGCACCGTGCCGGTAAACCAGTCAGCCGGGCCTTTGGCCGAAGGTTGCGAGCCATTCGGTGTGACCGTGACACGCGGATTTTCAGTGGCATACACCTCGCCAGCCAGCAGCGAGAGCGTCAGTGCGGAAGCAGCAATCGGGTTCATGGCATTTCCTCCAATAAATGATGCAACCACTGTAGCGATCCGCACTCTTTGGATAATCGACTAGAATCCGAAAAAACTTATGCAGGACGATCATCAATGCTTCGGGAAAACGCCACCGACCTGCTCGCCTTTCTTGCCGTCGCCCGTGAACGCAGTTTCACCAAGGCTGCGGCCAAACTCGGCGTGTCGCAATCGGCGCTTAGCCACACCATTCGCAGTCTCGAGGCGCGACTCGGCCTGCGCCTGCTGACCCGCACCACGCGCAGCGTTTCGCCGACCGAGGCCGGCGAACATTTGCTGCAAACCATCGGCCCGCGCTTCGAGGAAATCGAGGTGGAACTGGCCGCCCTGAGCAACCTGCGCGAAACCCCGGCGGGAAAGATCCGCATCAGCGCCACCGACCATTCGCTGAACTGGATCCTGCGTCCGGTGTTGCAGGATTTCCTGCCGCAGTACCCGGATGTGTCCGTCGAGGTTTGCTGTGACTATGGCTTCGTCGACATCGCCGGCCAAGGCTTCGATGCCGGTGTGCGCCTGGGCGAAGACGTCGCCCAAGGCATGATCGCCACCCGTATCGGTCCGGACATGCGCATGGCCGTGGTCGGTTCGCCCGCCTACTTCGCCCGGCGCCCTGCACCGCAAACCCCGCGCGACCTGACCGACCACGCCTGTAACAACCTGCGCCTGCCAACCAATGGCGGACTGTATTCGTGGGAGTTCGAAAAGGACGGTGAAAGCCTGAAAGTGCGCGTCTCCGGCCAGGTCACCTTGAATGGCGTGTACCCATTGCTCGACGCCGCGCTGGACGGTTTCGGTCTGAGCTACATCCCGGAAAACGTCGTTGCGCCGTTTCTGGCGGACGGTCGCCTGGTCCAGGTGCTGGGAGACTGGTGCCCGGCATTTTCCGGTTATCACCTGTACTACCCGAGCCGACGCCAGGCAGCGCCGGCGTTTGCGTTGTTGCTGGAGGCGTTGCGCTATCGCAGTTGAGTCACTTTTTATAGCAGCCGGCAGCCCCCCACGCTGCCTTGGCTAACTGGTTCGCCTCCAATAAAGAATTTGCCCGCACGATTGCGATTTGGCCTCTCTGGCTTCCCATGCACACATACTCTGCGGTTTCGCCGATTACCTTGAGGGACGTCAATATCAGGCAGACGCCTGCCAAACCAAGAAATCTCTGGTGTTTCACGTTCATGACTGTTCGGCCGTTTGGCTGGAACTGCATGATTGGCTTCAGGCACAGCTCAGCCAACTGTCAGGGTTGACAGTTTTTTAGAACAATTTGCAATTAATCAAAAGGGCTTCGCGAATTTTCAAGGCTGATCAGCCCAGCAACGCAATCAACTGATGCCGCTGCGCATCGGTCAACATCGGCCCAAAACCGGCTCCGGCGTTGTCAGCCATGTAGCGCGGATTGCTGGTCCCGGGAATCACACAGGTCACCGCCGGGTGCGCCAGGAGAAATTTCAGTGCCAGTTGCGGCCAACTGTTGACCTGTACATCCGAGACCCAAGCCGGCAGCGGCTTGCCTTTGAGCCGGGCGAGCAAATCGCCGCCGCCAAACGGCCGATTACAAATCACCGCCACCCCACGCTCACGGCACAGCGGCAGGATGCGTTTCTCGACCGCGCGATCATCGAGGGCGTAGTTGATCTGCAGAAAATCCAGCTTCTCGGCTTTCAGCACCGCTTCGACTTCGTCATAGGCCGACGAGGTGTAATGGGTGATGCCGATGTAGCGAATCCGTCCCTGCTCCTGCCATTCGCGCAGGGTCGGCAAATGGGTTTGCCAGTCGAGCAGGTTGTGAATCTGCATCAGGTCGATGCGCTCGGTTTGCAGCAGGCTGAAGGACTGCTCCATCTGCGCGATGCCTTCCTCGCGTCCGCGCGTCCACACCTTGGTGGCGAGGAAAGCCGGCGAACGTGGTTCGTGGATCGACAGCAGTTCACCGGTGGTCTGCTCGGCGCGGCCATACATGGGCGAGCTGTCGATCAGCGTGCCGCCCTTTCTGAACAGCGCTTCGAGGACGGCGGGCAACTGCCGGTAAACCGGATCGCCCGGCGCGACGTCGAAACCGCGATAGGTGCCCAACCCGACCATGGGCAGTGCCTCGGAGCTCGAAGGGATGGCGCGGGTCTGCATGGTCTGGTCTCCTGCCGTGTGCGGCGCAGTGGCGGTCGGCGCTACGCTGCTGGCCAACGCCCGATCAATGGTGAACAGCGCCGCAGCCTGGGCAGCCAGGGTGAGCAAGCGGCGACGGGAGTAACCCTCAGTGTGGCGCATGCGTGTCCTCCTGCTGCGCGGATCTGTTGCATGGTGTGTGCGCCGGCTGTCAGGCGCAGGCGCTGAACTAAACTGCCACAGCCAACCTCTCTCCCCGTTAAAAGTAGCCGAATGTCCCGAACCCTGATGTCACTCGTCGTTTTCATCGTTGCCGTGTACCTGCTGCTGTGCGCCGCGCTGTTCGTGTTTCAGCGCTCGCTGATCTGGTTTCCCCAGCCTGCCGCCGTGGTTGCAGCGGATTCGCGCTTGAAACTGTCGATGCCGGATGCCGAGATCTGGGTGACTGACCGAGAGCGCAGCGGAACGCGGGCGCTGATCTATTTCGGGGGCAATGCCGAGGACGTCTCGCGAAATCTGCCGCAATTCGCCGAGGCGTTTCCCGACTACGCGCTGTATTTCCTGCATTACCGGGGCTTTGGTGGCAGCACCGGCTCGCCATCGGAAGCCGCGATTGCCGAAGATGCACTGGCGTTGTTCGATCAGGTCAATGCCACTCATCCGCAGGTCGCCGTGGTCGGTCGCAGCCTCGGTTCGGGGGTGGCGGTGCGCTTGGCCAGTCAGCGGCCGGTGCAGAATCTGATTCTGGTGACGCCGTTCAACAGCCTCGAGGAAATCGCCGAACGGCAATACCCGTGGGTGCCGGTGAAGTGGTTGCTCAAGGATCGTTTCGAATCGGGCAAGTACGCGGCGCATATCCGCACGCCGACGTTGCTGTTGGCGGCCAGTGATGACGACGTGATTGGACGCAGCAGCACGCAGCGCTTGTTCGAGAGTTTTCCCGCGGGCGTGGCGACGCTGAAGGTGGTGCCGGACTCGGGGCATAACTCGATTTCCGAGCGGGGGGAGTATTTGCGGTGGATGGGGGATGTGTTGAATCGCTAGTGGTTGTTTGCCAGTGATAAAGGGGTTGACCGGGGCGGCGTCTTCGCGAGCAGGCTCGCTCCCACAGTTGTTCGAGTACGCCGTAAGCGCGATGTGGGAGCGAGCCTGCTCGCGAAGGCAGCGGTTCGAACAACAGCAATTCAATTGCATTTGCCGCCACTGAACCAAGTCCAAAAAACCCAGTCCTATCCGCGCCGCCACACACGGCTCCCTCACTCTAGCGCAGTCCCCTTTCAGAGCTGTCCGTCCCATGCGCCACGCCGTTCGTTCGTCTCGCTTCGTTTCGCTGTGCCTGCTGAGCCTGTTCCCCTTTTTCACTGAATCCGCCCACGCCAGTGCAGAGCGCGAACTGGTGGCCGCCATCAATGATTACCGCGCCCATCCGCAACGCTGCGACCGCCGCCCTGCGCAGCGTCTGGCGCCGTTGGCTTTGAAATCGAATCTGGCCTTGCCGATCGGCTATCGCTACGGCGGCGGCATGCGCGAGGCGTTGAAGTCTTCCGGCTATTCAGCAATCACGGTGCGCAGCATCCGCATTATCGGAGCCGAAGACGCCGACGAGGCCTTCGATCAGTTGCAGAGCGACTATTGCGCTGCCTTGCTGGATGCGAACTACGCCGACATCGGCGTCAGCCATTCGCGCAATCAATGGCAGGTGGTGCTGGCGCAACCGGTGCTCGACAGCCGCGTCGGTGACAACCGCAGCGTCGGCAAGGCGCTGCTCGCCGAGGTCAACGCCGCCCGCGCCCGGCCGCGCATGTGCGGCCGCCAGCGCTTTGCCGCCGCGCGGCCGTTGAGCTGGAACGCCGCCCTCGGCGCAGCGGCTCAGGGCCACAGCAAAGCCATGGCTTACGGCAATTATTTCGCCCACCGCGATCCCGACGGTGACATGCCGGCCGACCGCGCCCGTGCTGCCGGTTATCGCGGCCGCCAGGTCGGGGAAAATATCGCTGCCGGACAAAGCTCACCAGGCAACGCCATGGCCGGCTGGCTGGCCAGCCCGGGCCACTGCGCGAACTTGATGAACCCGATGTTCACTCAGGTCGGCGCCGGCTTCGCCAGCGAAGCGCGCAGCGACGACGGCGTTTACTGGACGATGCTGTTCGGCGCGCCGTAAATCACGGCTGACTCCGGGCATTCTCATCGCTTGGCGTGGCCGGGCGCGGCATGACGTGTTGATGGCCGGTCGGGTCGTTGAGCTGCACGGCGTTGCCCTTCTGCCACGCATCAGCTCCCGTTGCGACAGGTGCCGGTTTGATCCCGGCGCGAGCCTTTTTCTTCTCGGCACTGTCGATGCCCAGGCGCTGATCGCGCTGGCGGACCATTTGTGCATCGGCTTGACCGTCAGCGGTAAAGCCCATCATCAACTGCGGCACGCCCAGTGGCAGTTGCTTGTCCTGATCGGTGTGCCAGGTGTGCCAGGTCTTGCCGTAGGTATTGGCGAGTTTTTCCATCAAGCGCGTTTCTGCCACTTGCGGGATGCCCGGCGCGACCAACTGGCCGGAAGTCACTTCGTGGGCATGGCTGTGCCACAAGGCTTTTTCTTTTGCCGGCAATTGCGTAAACAGGCGCTGGCTGATGATGTATTCGACGCCCATCAACTTGGCTTCAGCGGTGTTGCCGTCGTAGATCACGCACTGGAACACTTCTTCGTTGAGCGCCGAGCAGTAGTGGTGCGCTTCCATCTGCGCGCCGGGATGACCGTTGTAAAAATGAAAGCCATCAAGGTACATGTTCAACGCGCGGATTGGCGGTTTGTCCTGCAACCACTGCGCGCCGACTTCAAGCATTTCAGTATCGGAGGCCTTGGCCTGGCCGGGCGTCTGCACCGGCGAATCGGTGTTGCTCATGGCGCAACCGGCCAATGCGGCGACCATCAAACCGATAGGAACCCAACGTCCCTGTGAGGTTGTCGTACGCATGTTTCACTCCTCGAACTGTCAGTGACGGGCGCGTGCTGGCCCTGTTCTGCAACTGAAAGCAGGAGAACGGCGGAGTTCGAAAAAAAGCGCGCGGATCAGACTGGAGAGATCGTCGCCAGCACGCCGATCAGAATGGTCAAGGTCAGAAAACCGCCGAGAAAAATTGCCATCTTGTACATGTCGCGCTCCTTGATGCGGGTGTGCGGTGCACCGGACGCTTCGGAATGAGGTCGGAGGGTGATTGGCCGCACTGCCGGGGCATTCTGAGCCTGTGGCTGTACTGAATACAGAGGCAGATGAAACAGAAAAATACGGATCAGATGCGCATCTGATCCGCTTCGGGCATGAACAGATATTCAGGCTGAGACTTGGGGATTCACTTTCGGCCCGGTTGATCTACAGTCATTGCCAACCGACAACAATAAAAACCGGAGTGACCATGCCCGACCTCGCCTTGCAGCCCAACGTCGCCGCGTCCCTTGAGCGCTGGCACGCGATGATCCGCAGCGGCAATCTCAAAGCCCTGCCTGAACTGCTCGATCCGCAAGCTGTGTTTCGCTCGCCCATGGCCCACACGCCCTACCCCGGCGCGCCGGTGGTGGCGATGATCCTCAACACCGTGTTCGAAGTCTTTGAAGATTTCGCCTATCACCGCGAATTGGCGACGGCGGATGGCCTGAATGTGATTCTCGAATTCAGCGCCAGGGTCGGCAGCAAGGAACTCAAAGGCATCGACATGATTCGCTTCGATGAGCACGGCAAGATTGTCGAGTTCGAAGTGATGGTACGGCCGCTGAGCGGATTGCAGGCACTGGGCGAAGAAATGGGTCGGCGCCTGGGGGCTTATCTGTCCAGCGCAAAGGCCTGAGTCGTGCCGGTGATCCGGCATAAAAAAACCCACTGACCGTCGCCGGTTCAGTGGGTTTTGTGTGTCAGGGTTCTGCTTACAGAGCCATGTCACGTGCAGCGTTTTCCTTCGGCGCTACGGCTTTGTCAGCCGCAGGTGCCGCCGGAGCAGCTACCTGACCGATCACCGGAGGCGTCGGCAGTTCGAGGATTTTCGCGGTGTAAGCCCACTCAGCAGCCACTTTGGCCGGATCGCTGTTCAGCTGGGTGCCGTAGCTTGGCACGATCTGGTGCAGCTTGGTTTGCCACTCAGGGGTTGCGACTTTGTCTTTGAAGACTTTCTGCAACACGCTCAGCATGATCGGTGCAGCAGTCGACGCGCCCGGCGATGCGCCCAGCAGGCCGGCGATCGAGCCGTCTTGCGAAGCAACGATCTCGGTGCCCAGTTTCAGCACGCCACCAGCGGCTTCATCACGCTTGATGATCTGCACGCGCTGGCCGGCTTGCCACAGGCGCCAGTCTTCGGCCTTGGCGTTCGGGAAGTATTCCTTCAGCGCGTTCAGACGGTCTTCATCCGACAGCATCAACTGGCCGGCAAGGTACTCGACCAGCGGGTATTCCTTGATGCCGACCTTGGTCATTGGCCAGATGTTGTGGGTGGTGGTGCTGGTCAGCAGGTCGAAGTACGAACCTTCCTTGAGGAACTTGGTGCTGAAGGTCGCGAACGGGCCAAACAGAATGACGCGCTTGCCATCCAGAACACGGGTGTCCAGGTGCGGAACCGACATCGGTGGCGCGCCAACCGAAGCTTTACCGTAGGCCTTGGCCAGGTGCTGCTCGGCAATCGTCGGGTTCTCGGTTACCAGGAACGAGCCACCAACCGGGAAGCCTGCGTATTCCTTGGCTTCAGGAATGCCCGACTTCTGCAGCAGGTGCAGAGCACCGCCGCCAGCGCCGATGAACACGAACTTGGCGTCGGTTTCGGTCTTGCTGCCGTCTTTGAGGTTTTTGTAGCTCACACGCCAGGTGCCATCGGCGTTCTTGGTGATGTCTTCGACTTCGCTCGACAGTTTCAGATCGAAGTTGGGTTTGGTTTGCAGGTGAGCGGCGAACTGGCGGGTGATTTCGCCGAAGTTCATGTCCGTACCCAGCGGGCTCCAGGTGGCCGCGATTTTCTGGTTCGGGTCACGCCCTTCCATCATCAGCGGTACCCACTTCTTGATCACAGCCGGGTCTTCGGAGTACTGCATGCCGGCGAACAGCGGGCTCGCCTGCAGTGCTTCGTAGCGCTTTTTCAGGAACTTGATGTTGTCATCGCCCCACACGAAGCTCATGTGCGGTGTGGTGTTGATGAACGAACGAGGGTTCTTCAGCACGCCCTGCTGAACCTGCCACGCCCAGAACTGACGGGAAACCTGGAACGCTTCGTTGATCTCGACAGCTTTCGGGATCGTTACGTTGCCCTTGTCGTCTTCCGGGGTGTAGTTCAGCTCGGCGAGGGCCGAGTGACCGGTACCGGCGTTGTTCCAGCCGTTGGAGCTTTCCAGAGCGACGCCATCGAGGCGCTCGACCATTTCCATCGACCAGGTCGGTTCCAGCTCATTGATCCACACACCCAGGGTGGTGCTCATGATGCCGCCGCCGATCAGCAGGACATCAACTTTCTTGGCTTCGGCAGCATTGGCAGACGACATCCCCATCGCCAAAGCCAGACCGAGCAAGGCTGTGTTCACTTTCTTAAACATCTGTTGCACCTATGATAAAACGCCTTCCGCCCGTCGTTGTTATCAGTCTGCGTTGCGCTTTGTTGACGCTCAGGCTGGCGTCGCGCAATCCGGCACACTTCAATATTGACGGGTGGGCACACAAGGCCGACATGTGGCATCGACCTCAGTTAATGTCCCTTCTGAACTGACTTCTTATCGTTATTGGCTTCAGCTGCTTGAGCGACAGGGATCCCGTCGGCCCGCCCGAAAGGCCAGCCAACCGAATTAGGTCAAAGCAAATTTGGCGCGGAGAATATCACGTCAGGGCGAACCCGCGCGTCTGTTCCCGACTTGAAAGTCTTTTTCCGCTCAGAGACTTATCGGCCATCGGCAACCAAACATGACTGCGATCAGGCATTGGCCTGCAAAGTTTTTTGCGCGATACGCATCGCAACTTGATAAATCGGCGCCAACCGCTCGTTGTTCATGGAGAAAATAACCTGCTAAGTTGTACGATGACTGATGAACCAAGCCAGTCATCCCAACCCAATAACAACAAGGAAACAACATGACCAAATCCCGCCTCCTCATCGGTTTGTTCTGCGCCTTCAGCGCCTGCGTCATGGCCGCCCCTGCCCCAGCGGAAAAGGACGTTGCTCAAGCAGTTGATCACCTGACTCAGGCGATGCTGCATAAAGACATCGCCGAGTTGAACGCTCTGACCGCGCCGAACCTGACCTACGGCCACTCCAGCGGCAAGATTCAGGACAAGCAGGAATTCATCGCCGACATCGAAACCGGCCGCAGCGCATTCAAGACCCTGGAGATGCAGAAGCAGACCATCACGATATCCGGCGATACCGCATTGGTGCGCCACCACTTCTCCGCGCAGGCGTTGAAGGGGACTGAGGTGATTCCGACCGAGATCGAAAATTTCCAGATCTGGCAGAAACAGGGCGGCAAATGGTTGTTGGTGGGGCGGCAGGCGTTCAGGTTTTGATTAAGGGAACATTGGCCTGATTCAGTGTTGCCCGAGCTGGCCTCATCGCGGGCAAGCCCGCTCCCACAGTGGATGATGGTGTACACACCGTTGCATTCACAACATCAAACCCTGTGGGAGCTGGCTTGCCAGCGATAAGGCCGTGATAGACACCAGTCCTACCGCTATCACAACCGAAACCGATCCACCGACCGCGCCAGCTGCCCCGCCAGATTCGACAATTCATCGGTGGTCGTCGCCGTCTGCCCGATCACCCGGCTATTGCCCTCGCTCATTCCCGCAATCATCTCCACCTGATGGGCGATCTCATTACTGGCCTGACTCTGTTCGCCAATCGTGCGGGTGATGTCATTGACCAGGTGCGTGGTGTTCAGCGTGGCGTCGAGGATCTCGCGAATCGCCCGCTCGACTTCCGCCGTCACCGCCATGCCCTTGTCGACCTGCGCCACGCCCGCCTCCATGCTGCTGACCGCCTCGCGCGTGCTGTTCTGGATGCGTGCGACCATCGCTGCGATTTCCTGGGTCGAGGCGCTGGTGCGTGCGGCCAGACTGCGCACTTCATCGGCGACCACGGCAAAACCACGGCCCTGCTCTCCTGCCCGCGCCGCCTCGATCGCGGCGTTGAGGGCCAGCAGGTTGGTCTGGTCGGCGATGCTCTTGATCACCTGAATGATGTTGAAGATCGCCTCGGACTCCTGATCCAGCGTGCGGATCACCTGCGCCGACTGCTGTGCCGAGCGGGCGATGTCGTCCATGTCGCTGACCACTTGATGAATCACCCCGCCACCCTCCTTGGCCAGATTTTCCGCCTGATTGGCCATGCTCAGGGCACGTTCGGCGTGGCGGGTGATTTCTTCGATGCTCGCGGTCATCTGACTGGCGGCGGCCGCCATGGTCCCAGCGGCAACGCTTTGCTGCTGGCTGCTGTCGGCGACCTGATGGCAGCCCTGACTGAGCTGCTCGCTCATGCCGCTGACACCGTGGGCGTTGCGCCGGACCACGTCGATCATGTTGCGCAAGTCACGTTGCATGGTCGCCAATGTACGGATCAGCGCGCTGGCTTCGTCCTTGCCGGCGGGTTCGACAATCGGTTCGCTGAGATTGCCATGGGCAATGCTTTCAGCGATGCGGCTGGCGGATTTGAGCGGCCCCATGATACTCAGGATCACCCAGCGCCCCTGAATCAGCAGCAGCAACAGACTGACGACCAGCACCACTCCCAGCGCGACATTGGCGTGGCGGATGGCCGCTTCAGTGCCTTCGCTGGTGTGCAGGGTGTTGTTTTCGATCAGTTCGCTGAGTGCGCCCATCTGCTCTTCGAGCTGAGTAAAAGCGCTATTGAAAGTACCAAGCTGCTGCTGGGCGGCATCCGGCTTGTCCAGCGCCACGCCGACGATCTGCTCGGCGGATTTGATGTAGGTGTCGAGGCTCGGCTTGATCTGCTCCAGCGCCGTGCGCAGCTGCGGGTTGATCGGCAGTTTCAGGTTGTCATCCAGCACTTCACGAAAATGCCCTGCGTGCTCGGCCAGCGAATCGCGCACTTCTGTGGCGGTGGCGGTGCTCTTGCCCAGGCCGACCAGCATCGCCGAATAGACATCGGCGCGCAGGGCGTCGTGCATCATGTCGGCTTCCATGTGATTGCGCAGCGCGCTCATGCTTACCGTGTTATCGCCGACCGCCGTGGCCATCCGCAGGTTGCCGACGTAACTGACCAGACTCACGATCAGCGCCGTCAGCAGGCTGGTCGCAATCAGCAACACCAAACGCAGTTTGATCGACACCGTGGAATCTCCCGTGGGCACGCTGGATTGCGCTTGTCGGATTTCAGTTAAGCCTATGTGCAGGGAACTGCCGACACAGAGCGTATCGGCTGATGTCAGGGGCGACTTGAATCCGGCAAAACTTTTCAAGCGTGAACCCGGTCACACCTTGCAGCGCCGATGGATAACGCCTTCATCGCTGGTTAACCCCGGCAGGCTATCAATCCATGGCTACGAACATTCATGCAGCTGAAGGAAACGCTTATGAAACGCGCACTGTGGTTTGGTCTGCTCGGCACCCTGGCAATCGGCACCGCGCAGGCGGCAACGGAGAAAGTCGCAATCAACCTAGTCAGCGCCGACGGCGCGCCGCAGGCGATCGGCTCGGTAACAGTCAGTGAGACGCCATATGGCCTGCTGTTCACACCCGAGCTGAAATCATTGCCTGCCGGCATCCACGGTTTTCATGTCCATGAAAACGGCAGCTGCGAAGCGGGCATGAAGGATGGCGTCAAAGGCGCGGCACTGGCCGCTGGCGGACACTTCGATCCGGCGAAAACCGGCAAGCACCTTGGCCCTTACGCCGACGGACATCTGGGCGATCTGCCGGCGGTGTATGTGACGGCTGATGGTGTCGCCAACTACCCAGTGCTGGCGCCACGCCTGAAGAAGATTTCCGAGATCAAGGGCCACGCCCTGATGATTCACGCCGGCGGCGATAACCATTCCGACATGCCCAAGCCACTGGGCGGTGGCGGCGACCGCATGGCCTGCGGGGTGATCTGAACCGACTGAGCGGTGAAAAACTCGGACTCACGGCTTTTCACCGCTCACGGAACTCCCGCGCGCCGTTCACCTCTGACGTTATGTAGTCCCTTCCCTTTTTGCTTAGCGCTTGTGGAGGAACACGTCATGCGCAAGTTAGTCCTGATTTCTTCTTTAATGCTTTGCCTGCCGGTCGGATCGGCGCTGGCCCGCGTTGACGCGGGTGACGTCGCCACCTCGGCAGGTGTCTCCGCGTCGCTGTACTCGACCTTCAAGGACGACAAAATGGTGATTCCGGCCCGTGACGACGTGTCTGCGTTCGTTGCAAGCGGCGGGGCCATTCGTGGGGTTTATCTTGAGTCGGTACTGCAACAGGTGCGCCAGGCCAACCCTGGCTTGAACGCCAGTGATGAAGACCTGGCTAACGCCATTCTGGTGCAATACGAAGGCGTGCAGCAGTAGTCACGAGGGAAGCAGCGGCCGATGGACGGCCGCTGAGTGCGCATAGGCAAACATGTCCGACGGCCTCTATGATGGAGGCCATGACGACCACCGTGCCCTTGCGCTCACCCTGCCCTCCCGGCGCCTGCATCTGCGGGCGCGAACCGTTGCTGGAAACGCCCGGCGCGGATGTGCGCATCCTGCGCCTGACGCGTGCCGAGGAAAAAATCCTCTTGGCACGTCTCGAACAACTCAAAGACCTCGCCGACCTCAAACGCCTGCAACAGCGTATGTACGAGCAACTCGGCATCCGTGTCGACGTCGCCCCCGGTTTCAACGAAGTCCGCACCATGCGCGGCATCGCCATTCAGATCGAAGAGCTGCCAGGCCTGTGTCGCAAGACTCGCGCGGCGATCCCGGCGGCGATTCGCAAGGGCCTGGAAAACCACCCGCAAATCGCCTTCGAACTGCTCAACGCCCACGACTTGCTGCGCGACACCTGATCACTTTTTCATGCCGACGCGTTTGCGCATCTCGGCGGTGATGGTCTGACGGGTTTTCTTCATGTCCGCCCAAGGTTCATCGCCGACTTCGGTCAGACGCTCGTGAACGTTGTAGATGTTCCAGTGATTACCACCCTTGATTTCAGCGACTTCCTCTCGGTACAGCGGCACCGACACCGGCATGCCTTCGCGCGCCCGTGCGGCGTAGGCGCAAATGGTGGTGGCACCGAGCCCGTTGCGCAGGTAATCGATGAAGATCCGGCCGACGCGGTTTTTCGGCCCGGACACCGCTGAAATGCGGTCCGGCAGCAACTTGGCCATGTGGCTGACGATGGCGTGGCTGAAGTCCTTCACTTCGTCCCAGCCATGCTTGCGCGTCAACGGCACCACCAGGTGAATGCCTTTGCCGCCGCTGGTTTTCAAGAAGGCTTGGAGGCCCAACTCATCGAGCACAGTCAGGGTCAGCGCGGTGGCTTCAACCATGCTTTTCCATGGCAGCGCAGGATCCGGGTCGAGGTCGAGGACGAAGCGATCGGGCTTGTCCAGATCCACCTTTGTAGCGTTCCAAGTGTGCAGCTCGACGGTGCTCATCTGCACCGCGCCGACCAGCGCTTCGGGATTGTTGATCATCATCACTGGCTGGCCGGTGACGTCCTTGTCCAGTGCAGTGATACCGGGGATAGCCAGGCGATCGGCGTTCTTCTGGAAGAACAGTTCGCCGGCGATGCCGTCCGGTGCACGCACTAAGGCCACGGGACGATCCCTGAGTTGCGGCAGGATGTGTTCGGCAACGCTGGCGTAATACTGCGCCAGTTGCATCTTGGTCGTGCCGCTGACCGCATCGATCACTCGATCGGGGTGAGTGATGCGTACCTTGCCGCCGGCCAGACCTGCTTGCGAAGGCGCGATTTCGGTTTTTTTGCTGGCGGCGGTTTTCTTTGCCGGCTGCTTGTCGGCGGTTTTGGTCTTTTCAGTCTTTTCGGTCTTTTCGGTCTTTTCGGTTTTTTCGGACTTGGCAGCTTTCACAGGCTTCGCTCGCTCCTCGGTAATGTCCTTGGCCGGTTTGTCATCGCGCAAACCATGGAACACGGCATGCCGCACCGAGCCGTCCTTGGTCATCTCGGCGAACGCCACCTCCGCCAGCAATTTCGGCTTGAGCCAGTGCACGCCTTTGGCCTCGAAACCGCTGGGCGGATTGACCACTGCGGGAGCTTTGGTCTGCAACGGCTTGAGTTGGGCGAGGATGCTTTTCAATGTGGTTTCGTTGAACCCGGTGCCGACCTTGCCGGCGTAGCGCAACTCGCCGCTGTCACGGTCGTGCAGGCCGAGCAGCAAGGCACCGAAGGCACTGCGCGCGCCTTTCGGATCGGTGTAGCCGACAATGACGAATTCCTGGCGATGTTTGCACTTGAGCTTGATCCAGTCACCGCTGCGCCGCGATACATAAGGCGAACCGAGCCGCTTGCCGATCAGGCCTTCCATCTGCATTTGGCAGGCGCTGTTGAGCAGCGCGTCCGGGGTTTCTTCGAAGGCTTCGGAGAAGCGCAGCGTTGACGATTCTTTCTGCGCGCCGAGGATGGTGCTCAGCGCGGCGCGGCGTTCTTCGACCGGCACGTCGCGCAGGTCGACGCCATTCAGATACGGCGCGTCGAACAGGTAATAAACAATATTGCCGCTGCGTCCGGCATCGAAAGCATTCTGCAACGCCTGAAAATCCGGCACACCTTGCTCATTAGCCACGACCATTTCGCCGTCGAGCCATGCCGATTCCAGACCCAGCGCCGCCAGTGCCTTGGCCTGCTGCGGGAGTTTGTGCGTCCAGTCGTGGCCATTGCGGGTGAACAGCTGCACCTCATCGTGATCGATCCGCGCCATGATCCGGTAGCCGTCGAACTTGATCTCGTAGCTCCACTGCCCTTCGGGCGCGCTGTCGACCAGCGTCGCCAGTTCCGGCTTGATCAGCGCCGGCAACTTGGCCTTGCGCGCGCCGGTAAGCTGCCCGGACGCCTGCTTGCGCGGCTTGGCCGGGGCCTTTTTCACCGGTTTGGCTTTATCGGCAGCAGCCGCAGATTTACTGACGATCGTGCGCTCGCTGAGCACGCTGTCGGGCTCGGCGACCAATACGTCGAAATCATCCTGCGGGCGCGCGGCGTTGTCCTGATGCTTGATCAGGAACCATTGATCTTTCTTGCCCGGCATGTGCGTGCGCACCAGATTCCACACGCCGCCGAGCTTCTCGCCTTGCAACTCAAACTTGAGCCGGCCCTTGGCATAGGCCTTGTGCGGATCGTCCAGCGGAATCCACACACCGCGATCCCAGACGATCACATCACCGGCACCGTAATGCCCCTCGGGAATGCTGCCTTCGAACGTCGCGTAATCGAGCGGATGATCCTCGACATGAATCGCCAGACGCTTGACCGACGGGTCCAGTGACGGTCCCTTCGGCACCGCCCAACTCTTCAGGGCACCGTCGAGCTCGAGGCGAAAGTCGTAATGCAGGTGCGATGCGTCGTGCTTCTGGATGCAGAACTGCAAGGCATGATCCTTGGCCGACTTACGGCCCGAGCGCTTGACTGCGGCCGGTTCCGACGTCGCGGAAAAATCACGCATACGGTTGTAATCGTCGAGGTTCCTGTTCATGAGCACACCGATGGCAGACGGGTTCTGTTATGCAGAAGAGCGACACGGCGGCGGAAAAATTCAATCGAGCTAAAAAAGCCCCGGACGGATGGAGCGGCCGGGGCTGGCAGTGTCGGGAATTTTTACAGCGGGTCAGGCTTGCCCTCTTGCCTGCTGTTCCAGATGCACCTGCAAGTCGGGATCGATGTTCAAGGCTGCCGCCAGCTCATCGAGATAGCTGCGTTCGGCGTCCTGTTGATCGTTCACCAGCATGACGCTGGCCAGGTACATTTCGGCGGCTACGGCAGGATCGCCGTCAGCGGATTGCGCCACTTCGCGGGCATCCAGCGGCTTGGCGACTTCGGCGTCGAGCCATTGTTGCAACTGCGGGTCGGCGGTGTGTTTGCCGATTTCGCTGCTGATCAGGTGCTTTTCTGCGTCGTCGATGCGGCCGTCAGCCTTGGCGGCGGCGATAAGGGCGCGCAGTACCGCGTGGCTGTGGGTTTCGATTTGCGGGCCGGCGAGCAGGTCGGCGGTTTGTGGCAGCTCCTGCGGCGCGGTGCTGGCCTGGCTGCGTTGCCAGGCTTGATACGCTTGGTAAGCCATCATGCCCAGCGATGCGAGCGCCGCGTAACTGGTCCCGCCGGTACGGCTTCTGCTACCGCCACCGAGGGCGCTTCCCAAGCCACCGCCGCCGAGCAAGCCACCGAGCAAACCACCCAGGCCGCCGAGGCCACCCGAAGCAGCCGCGCCACCCGCTCCGGACTGACTGCCGCCGCCCAACAGTCCACCAAGTAAACCGCCCAGGCCGTCACCGGCCGAAGCTCCGCGTTGTTGTCCCGCCGAGGCCTGGCCTCGCAGCAGTTGTTCAAGCAAATCGCTGGTGTTCATGACGTTATCCTCCGAGGCCACGGCCCGATCGCGTCAGGCAACGATAGACCGACGCAGCCATAGCGCCAGCACCGTTGGGCTGACGCCCGATCACCGTTGAATCGCCACGCGAGAAAATTTTCGCCAGCCAGCTAAGATTCAGGGGTGGTGAACCTTATCCCGGCCAAACCGGTCGATAGCTGCAACCCGACCCGGTTTGCCGACGCCCTTTCTGATGATGGGCGATAACCGGCTTGCTTCACTTTCTGGAGAACGCCCCCGTGATATCAACCGTACACATCGCCAGGCTGAAAGCATGGGGCGCCCATGGTTTTACCGCGACCGGCGTGGTCACCGCCTTCCTTGCCACCCTCGCGCTGCTGGAAAACCAGCCGATTCATTGCCTGATGTGGCTGGGCGTGGCGCTGATCGTCGACGGCCTCGATGGCGCACTGGCGCGCAAGGTCAATGTGCAATCGGTGCTGCCGAGTTTCGACGGTTCGATCCTCGATCTGGTGATCGATTACCTGACTTATGTATTCATCCCGGCACTGTTTATCTACCGCTACATTCCCCTGCCCGATTACACCCTGTTGCTGACGGTGTCGGTGATTCTGGTGTCGTCGCTGTTCTGTTTCTGCAACGTCAACATGAAGAGCAAGGACAACTATTTCGTCGGCTTCCCGGCGGCCTGGAACGTGGTTGCGCTGTGCCTGTACATCATTGGCCCGGGCCCGTGGATTACCTTTCTCACCGTGATCGGGCTGGCGCTGCTGACGGTGACGCGGATGAAGTTCCTGCACCCGTTTCGCGTTCGTCGTTTCATGCCGATCAATATCGCGGTGACGGCGATCTGGCTGTTGTGCAGCCTGTCACTGGTGCTCAATCACCCGGTGATCAACCCGCTGGTGATGGGCTTGTGGTTGCTGATGTCGGCTTATTTCCTGGGGATCTGCATCTGGCGCACGGCGCTGGAGTGGTTTGATAGCAGCCATTTGAAATAAGCACATCCCCCTGTGGGAGCGAGCCTGCTCGCGAATGCGGTGGTTCCATCAACATCAAGGTTGGCTGGCACACCTCTTTCGCGAGCAGGCTCGCTCCCACAGAGATCTTCATCGATCAGGATGATCCGATGTGGACTACCGCTTGGTAATCACCACCTCCAGATACTCGCTCGGCACCACCAGCGATGCGTCACCCGCCCGATTCGAGCGATTGAGCAGCTCTGTCAAATCATCCTCCAACGCCTGCCCCGCTTCCGCCGACAACACCGCAAAAGCCTTGTGCACCGGCCCGTACCAGTGGCGAAAGATGTCAATGAAATGCGCCGCCGAGCGGTAGCGGAAATTGAAGTGGCTGCGGGTCACGCGCACGACAAAATCGCGGTCATCGAAATGCTTGTGCAGCCACGCATCCGAGCCCCAGTTCGATGGAGGCTGTGCAACCGCTGGCGGTGGCAGATGCTGGCCGAGAATCTTGAACATCTGGCCGACGAAGCCCTCCGGCGTCCAGTTCGCCATACCGATCCGTCCGCCGCGACGACAGACCCGCCCCAGTTCAGCAGCGGCGGTGACCTGGTCAGGCGCGAACATCACGCCGAACGTCGACAACACGGCGTCGTAGCTTTCATCGGGAAAAGGCAAAGCCTCGGCATCGGCCACCTGAAAAATCACCTCCAGATGTTCGGCCCGGGCGCGATCCTGACCACGCTCCAGCAGTGCCGCCACATAATCGGTCGAAGTCACTACACACCCGCGTCGCGCCGCTGCCAGGGTTGCATTGCCGTTGCCGGCAGCGACATCCAACACCTGTTCATCACAGCGCAGATCGCAAGCCTCGGCGAGGTTTTCCCCAACGATTTGCAATGTGGTGCCGATCACGGCGTAGTCGCCACTGGCCCAAGCGACTTTCTGACGTTCCTTCAGGGCAGTGAGATCAAGCGGGGTACTCATGACAGCGAGCTCCGTGGCAGAAAGAATGCACAGTCGGCGGCGCAGACTGTGCTTGGTCACTATCGCGCCGAGGCTGCCCGGCGTCCCTGCCAATCGTCCGCCAGCCCCCTAAACCCGGCACTTTGCCGATGAGCGGCGCTAATCTGTCAAGCGCCTGATACACCTTGCGCATTGTCAGCGCCGCGGGATTGGTTTCTGATGCGGGCTCGCCCACGCAAAGGACTCGACCGATGTCACTGCACCTCGACTGGCTCGCCGCGCACATGCAACACAGCGATCGCTACGCGGCGTGGATTCACCAACAATTCCACTACGAATACGCCGACCAGCCCCTGGCTCAATGGCAGCGCGAATTTGCCGAGGGCCAAAGCAATGGTGAATGGTCGTGCCTGATTGCCATGGACGGTGAACGCCTGCTCGGTGGTGCCGCACTGGCCCGCAACGACTTGGCTGATCGCGCCGATCTCGGCCCATGGCTCGCCTGCGTATTCGTTGATCCCGAGGCGCGCGGGCAAGGGTTGGCGGAGCAGCTGATTGAAGGGATTTGCGAGGCAGCAAAGCAGCGTGGGGTGTCGCGCTTGTACTTGCACACGCAAGACAAACACGACTTCTACGGTAAACGCGGCTGGCAGCTATTGGAGGGTTTCCAGGCGTGGGAAAAACAACAATGGCTCATGGTCCGCGACCTGTGAGCCATTGGTTTTGTTGATCAGGCTGCCGGTGCCTTGGCCTCCTCCAGCAACTGCTTGATCATCTGCTCCTGCTCGGCATAACGACCTTCACCGAAGTGGCTGTAACGCATCTGGCCCTTGGCGTCGATCAGGTAATGCGCCGGCCAGTATTGATTGTCGAAGTTGCGCCAGATCGCATAGTCGTTGTCGATCGCTACCGGATAGGTGATGCCGAGTTTTTTCACCTGATCCTTGACGTTGTTGATGATGCGTTCGTAGCCGTATTCGGGGGTGTGCACGCCGATCACTACCAGGCCGTCCTTCTCGTATTTCTTCGCCCAGTCTTTGACGTACGGCAGGGTGTGCTGACAGTTGATGCAGTCGTAGGTCCAGAAGTCCACCAGCACCACTTTGCCGCGCAGGGATTCGGCACTGAGCTCTGGTGAATTGAGCCATTGCACAGCGCCCGACAGCGACGGCATCGCGCCCCGGGCCTGGTCCATCATCGAATCGGCGCGGACCTTGCTGACGAAGTAGTCGACCACTTTCGGCACGTTTTCCAGGACGTTTTTCTCGACGCTGGCCACGCCTTCGGAAGAGGTGTTGGCGAGCAGGGTTTTGTCGGCGCCCGTCGAGATCACCGCGACCGTAGCAAGTACCGCAACCCCAGCACCACGGCGCAACCAGCCGCTGAACGGGATCGACGGTTTCAGCCGATTGACCAGACCGCGCCCGGCAAAAATCAACGTGCCCAGCGACAAGGCACTGCCGACGCCGTAAGCCAGCAGCAACAGGCTGGTCTGCGCATTGGCGCCTTGCAACATTGCGCCGGTCAGAATCACCCCAAGGATCGGCCCGGCACAGGGCGCCCACAACAGGCCGGTGGCGACACCGAGCATGATCGAGCCCATCGGTCCGGCACGTTTACGCGTGTCCTGATCGAGACGATTGCCCAGGGCGACGAAGGGCCTGGTCAGCCAGTCACCGACGCGGGCCGAGATCAGCGACAGGGCGAACAGCGCCATGACCAACAAGGCAACGTGGCGGCCGGTGTTGCTGGCCTGAATCACCCACTCGCTGCTGACCACGGCAAGGCTGGAGATCAGCGCAAAGGTCAGCGCCATGCCGGCGAGAGTCAGGAAGATCGAGGAGCGGGTGCGGTTGGCGCCAGCGAACAGAAACGGCACCACCGGCAGGATGCACGGACTGAGAACGGTCAGCAGACCGCCGAGAAATGCGATGAGGTACATAAGGGGTCACCTTGGAATGGGGGCTGGGCACACAACCGGGCAGCGAGGGAAACGCCCCTCGCTAGCTCGCTTTATTTACGCCGTGGCTCATGCAGTCTGGCCGTCCAGCAACTGCCCTTGAGGCGTACGACTGGCACCGTTTTCCGCGACCAGTTGGCCTTGCGGCGTGCGGCTCGATCCATCAGCGGCAACCATCTGGCCCTGCGGTGTGCGGCTCGATCCATCAGCGGCAACCATCTGCCCCTGCGGTGTGCGGCTGGAACCATCAGCGGCAACCATCTGGCCCTGCGGTGTGCGGCTGGAACCATCAGCGGCGACCATCTGCCCCTGCGGTGTGCGGCTGGAGCCGTCAGCGGCGATCAAGGCATCGCTGCCCTCCTTCGCCACGGTGGTCAGCTGGAAGCAGGTGCTGCTGGCGCAACTGCTCTGCTCCACAGCACTGTTGGCGTGGGCGGCGGCACCGGTGAAGGCGAAGGCTGCTGCGGTCAGAAAGCGCGAGACGTTGTTCATGGCAAAACTCCTTGCAGAAAAAGTAGGGATGACTCAGTTCTGGTTGTTGCAGCCGTCAGCGAATTTGCTGTAATCCAGCTCGCGGGTTTTGCCGGCGGAATCGAGGTAGGTCATGCGCGCCTCGGTGATGCCGCAGGTCACCGAGGTGTCTTCGGTCATCGACAGCACTTTCTGGATGTCCAGATGGGTGCCGTAGGTGTAGGTTTGCCGGCTGACGTCAGCTTCGGCGTGGGCCGACAGGGTGCAGATGTTCAGAGCGGCGAACAGGCAGGCGGCGAATACGGATTTGTTGTTCATGGTGTAGTCCTCAAGGCTTCAGTGGGTTTGAGCCGAGGCGGTCTGTGTGTGCCTCGATGGAGCCTATTTGAGGCCTTCGAGGTATCGCGTCTGTGTCAGGAAAGGACGAGAATCACTCGTTGTGTATCCCTGCAGTGTGTAGATACACAGCGATACAAAACCCCGAAAAAATCGTGATTTTGCGTCGGTGTGTATCCGCCGCTGCGGCAGATACACTGCAATACAAAGGCAGGCAGGCGTGCGGTCTACGGCGCTATAGACTGCACGGCATTCCCCCTTTGACAGAGGCTTGAACCGATGGAACATGTCGATCACATTCTCATCGTCGACGACGACCGCGAGATCCGTGAACTGGTAGGCAACTACCTGAAGAAGAACGGCCTGCGCACGACAGTGGTCGCCGATGGCCGGCAGATGCGCAGCTTCCTTGATGCCAACACTGTCGACCTGATCGTGCTCGACATCATGATGCCCGGCGATGATGGCCTGCAGTTATGCCGCGAATTGCGCGTGGGCAAACACAAGGCGACGCCGGTGCTGATGCTCACCGCGCGCAACGATGAGACCGACCGCATCATCGGTCTGGAAATGGGCGCCGACGACTATCTGACCAAACCTTTCGCCGCCCGCGAGCTGCTGGCGCGGATCAACGCCGTATTGCGCCGCACACGCATGCTGCCGCCGAATCTGGTGGTCACCGAAGCCGGACGCCTGCTGGCCTTCGGTCGTTGGCAGCTGGACACCTCGGCCCGGCACCTGCTCGACAGCGACGGCACCATGGTTGCCCTCAGTGGCGCCGAATACCGCCTGCTGCGGGTGTTCCTCGACCATCCGCAACGGGTGCTCAGCCGCGATCAACTGCTCAACCTGACCCAGGGCCGCGAGGCCGATCTGTTCGACCGCTCCATCGATCTGCTGGTCAGTCGCCTGCGTCAACGCCTGCTGGACGATGCTCGCGAGCCGGCCTATATCAAGACCGTGCGCAGTGAAGGTTATGTGTTTTCGCTGCCGGTCGAACTGCTCGGGGCGTCGGCATGAAACTCAAGCTGCAATGGCCGCGCACCCTCGCCTCGCGCCTGTCGCTGATTTTCCTGATCGGGCTGATTCTGGCGCAGGGTCTGTCGTTCGGCGCGCAGTATTACGAGCGATACCAGAGCGCGAAAAACACCATGCTCGGCAACCTCGAAACCGACGTGTCGACCTCGATGGCGATCCTCGATCGCTTGCCTGCCGCCGAGCGCGAAGCCTGGCTGCCGCGATTGGCCCGGCGCAATTACGGCTACCTGCTCAATGAGGGCGAACCGGGCATGCCGGTGACCTCGGCTGAAAAGTCCGTCGCGATCGCTTCGATCACTGCGGCCATCGGTGACACTTATCCAATCGTGTTTACCGAAGTTCCCGGTGGTCCGAGACAACATTTCCAAGGCCACTTGCGCCTGAGCGACGGCAGCCCAGTGACCATCGATATCCGTCCGGCGATGGTGCCGTTGTCGCCGTGGCTGCCGGTGGTGCTGCTCGGGCAACTGGCGTTGCTGATCCTCTGCACCTGGCTCGCCGTGCGCATCGCCATCCGTCCCCTCACTCGCCTCGCCAATGCGGTGGAAACCCTCGACCCCAACGCTCACCCGATCAAACTCGACGAGCAAGGGCCGACCGAAGTGGTCCACGCGGCACGGGCGTTCAACGCCATGCAGACGCGCATCGCCGCCTACCTGAAAGAACGCATGCAACTGCTCGCGGCGATTTCCCACGACCTGCAAACGCCGATCACCCGGATGAAACTGCGCGCAGAATTCATGGACGACTCGGTCGAGAAAGACAAACTGAGCAGCGACCTGGGCGAAATCGAGCATCTGGTGCGCGAAGGCGTGGCCTACGCCCGCAGCGTTCACGGCGCCACCGAAGAAAGCCGGCGTACTGATCTCGACTCGTTCCTCGACAGCCTGGTCTTCGACTATCAGGACATGGGCAAGGACGTGCAGCTCGGCGGCAAAAGCAAAGCGGTAATCGAAACCCGTCCGCAGGCCCTGCGCCGGGTGCTGGTGAACCTGACCGACAACGCCCTGAAATTCGCCGGCGCCGCGCAATTGCAGGTCGAAGCGCAGGGCAACAGCCTGTCGGTGAAAGTCCTCGATCGCGGCCCGGGCATCGCCGAGGCCGAACTGGCGCAGGTGCTGGAACCCTTCTACCGCGTGGAAAACTCGCGCAATCGCGACACCGGCGGCACCGGGCTCGGACTGGCGATCGCCCAGCAATTGGCGTTGGCGCTGGGTGGCTCGCTTATGTTGAGCAATCGTGAAGGTGGCGGGTTGTGCGCTGAACTGAAGTTGCCGCTGCCACGCTGAGAAAAACACCGACTAGACTCATTCATTACCCAGTCGAGGGGGCCGCAGGACGTCTGCTGTGCCCTGCCCCAATCCGTGACCACCGCCCGGTGGCGCCTGCCTCGACATTCAACGCCGCCGGACGGTGATCCTGTTTCAGGAGCACACGTGATGAATGAGGCGAAGCTCAACGAATTCATGGGCAAACTGGTCAACGACATGGGCGGCGCGGCGATGCTGGCCAATGTCATTGTCGGCGAAGAACTCGGTCTGTACCGGGCAATGGCCGACAGCCAACCGATCAGCCCCGAAGCCCTTGCGGCGAAAACCACCTGCAATCCGCGCCTGGTGCGCGAATGGCTCAGCGCCCATGCCGCATCGGGCTATATGGAACACCTTGACGGTCAATTCCGCTTGCCTGAAGAACAGGCACTGGCGCTGGCCGTGGAGGATTCGCCGGTGTACGTCGCTGGCGGTCTCGGCGTGGTGGCGTCGTTTTTCCATGACAAGGACAAACTGGTCAAGGCCATGCGCGGCAATGGCGCCTTGTCGTGGGGCGATCACCATCCGTGCATGTTCAGCGGCACCGAACGCTTCTTCCGCCCCGGCTACAAAGGTCACCTGATTGCCGAATGGCTTCCGGCTCTGGACGGCGTGGTGGCGAAGCTGGAACGCGGCGCCAAAGTTGCCGACATCGGCTGCGGCCACGGCGCCTCGACGGTGATCATGGCCCAGGCGTTTCCGAAATCGCAGTTTGTCGGCTTCGACTTCCATGCGCCGTCAGTCACCGTCGCCACGCAACGCGCCGAAGAAGGTGGCGTGGGCCATCGCGCCAGATTTTTCGAGAGCACGGCAAAAAACTATCCCGGCGGCGACTACGACCTGATTTGCTTTTTCGACTGCCTGCACGACATGGGCGACCCGGTCGGCGCCGCTCGCCACGCTTATGAGTCGCTGAAAGACGATGGCACGGTATTGCTGGTCGAACCGTTCGCCAACGACAAACTGGACGACAATCTCAACGCGGTCGGACGCCTGTTCTACGCCGCCTCGACATTCATCTGCACGCCCAATTCGCTGTCACAGGAAGTCGGTCTCGGGCTCGGTGCGCAAGCTGGGGAAATGCGCCTGCGCAAAGTTTTTGTCGAGGCTGGGTTCAAGCAGTTCCGCCGCGCCACGCAAACGCCGTTCAACCTGATTCTGGAGGCGCGCAAGTAACCCGTGCGGATCGCGTGCTAACCTGCGGGGCACTGCCCATTCTGGAGTGCTGAGCATGCTCGACAGCCCGATCCGCGAACATCTCGATACGCTGTTGCAGGCCATGGCCGACGATAAATTCCTGATATTGACCGGCGCCGGCATCAGCACGCCATCGGGCATTCCGGACTATCGCGACAGCGACGGCGTGCGTCGTGGGCGGCAGCCGATGATGTATCAGGAGTTTCTCGCCGCCCCGGAATCACGCCGGCGCTACTGGGCGCGGGCCATGCTCGGCTGGCCGCGCGTGCGAAAGGCCCGACCGAATGCGGCGCATGAGGCGCTGGCGACATTGCAACAGCGTGGCCGGATCAGCGCTTTGATCACGCAGAACGTCGACACCTTGCACGATCAGGCCGGCAGCCACGATGTGATCGAACTGCACGGCAGCCTGCATCGAGTGCTGTGCCTGGATTGCGGGCAGCGCAGCGAGCGCGACGCGATCCAGCAGCAGATGGAGACACACAATCCCTACCTGAGTGGTGTTGATGCGGTGCAGGCGCCGGATGGCGATACCTTGCTCGACCCGGCGTTTGAAGCGCGCTTCCGGGTACCGCAGTGCCCGCATTGCGCGGGTGAGCGGATGAAACCGGATGTGGTGTTTTTCGGCGAGAACGTGGCGCAGCCGACAGCCGCGCGGGCGCTGGCCGCTGCCGAGAATGCGGCGGGGTTGCTGGTGGTGGGATCGTCGTTGATGGCGTATTCGGCGTTTCGCTTGTGTCGGGTGATTGCCGAGCGTGGCAAGCCGTTGATGGCGATCAATCTGGGCAAGACCCGGGCGGATGATCTGCTCGATTTGAAGATTGAAGGGTCGTGTGAGGAGCTTTTGCCGTGGTTGGTGGAGGAGCTGGGTCGGTGAATTTTCGAGTATTGCGCTCGACTTGAGATTTGCCCCTCACCCTGGCCCTCTCCCGAGGGAGAGGGAACTGACCGAAGTGTTCTGGCTTAGTGCGCCCGATCCAGCCCCGCCAGCAATGCGCTGTCGTGGCTGTAGATGTCCGGCGCATAACGCACCTGGCCACTGCTGTCGACCTGCGCCGTCCAGTAGGTCATCAGGATCGGCACCGGCGCCGACAGGCGAAATTCATGGGTGCTACCGGTCGCCAGCAATGTCTCGGTGCGGGATTTTTCTGCCGGGGACAGCAGCAGATCGCGCAGTTGCAGCGGGTGCTCGACGCGCACGCAACCGGAACTGAACGCCCGTGGGCCTTTGTCGAACAGCGCCTTGCTCGGCGTGTCGTGCAGGTAGACCGAGAACGGGTTGGGGAAACGGATGACCATTTGCCCCAGCGGATTGCGCGGGCCGGCGTCCTGGCGCAGGAGGATGTTGCCCGGGTTGTCCCAGTCGATATCCGCCGCCGCCAGAGGCTGGCCGTTGGCGTCGAGCACTTGCAGATTCTGGCGGCTGAGGAAGGTCTGGTCCTTGCGGATTTCCGGCAGCTTGTCTTCCTTCCAGATGGTCGGCGGCACGGTCCAGGTCGGGTTCAGCGTCAGGCGGGTGACGCGGGATTTGAGCAGTGGCGTCTGGCGTTCGGCGCGGCCGACCTGGGTGCGGGTCTGCCACACCGGTTGACCGCCCTGATACAGCGTCAGCTCAGCGGCGGCCACGTTGACCACCAGCCCGCTGGGCTCCATGTCCTGGGCCATCCAGCGGAAACGTTCCAGATTGACGCGCAACTGATCGCGGCGGGTCAGCGGGCTGATGTTCAGCTCGGCTATGGTGCCCGGCCCGACCACGCCGTCAGCCTGCAACGAGTGACTGGCCTGAAAGTGCTTCACTGCCTCCACCAGCACGTCATCGTAGGCGTTGTCCGGTGTCACCAGTGCGTGTGCCAGATAACCTTCGTTGTACAGACGACGGGCCAGTTCCGGCACGCGCGGGTCTTCCATCGCCGGACGCAGCAACGGGCCGTTGCCCACCGGCTGCCATTGCGGCAACGCTTGCAAGCGTTGCGCGGCATACAGCTGACGCAGGCTTTGATATTGCGGCAGATGCGGACGGGCCAGGTCGAACGCCGCAGCAATATCGTTCATGCCCGGCACGGCAATGCTGAGCAATTGCGCCTGACGGTCGGTCGGCGGGCCGTCGACACGCCACAGCGGTTCGAAATGCGACTGCAACAGACGGCCGTAATGCAGATCCTGCAAGGCCTGCAGGTAGTTGCGGCTGATGTCGATGTCGGCACACAACTCGCCATCCTGCGGCGGCGTTGTGGCCACGGCATAGCGATTCGGATTCAACCCATCATCGGCCAACAGCTGCAATTGCGCGCGCAATGCCGGCAAGCGTGCCGACTCACTCGCCCACACCGGCATCCAGTCCTGCTGTTCATAAAACGCCTGCAACTGGCTCAACGCCGGGCCATTAAGGCGCGGAGCAATGGCCGGGCACGACTGCGCCAGGCTGATCAAAACTGCCTGCAACGGGCTGCGCGGCTCGACCGGCAATTGCGTTTCCGGCGTCGGCAGGGTTTCGAGCGGGGGCAGCGGCTCATCGGCGCAAGCGACAAACGGCGCAGCGAGCAAACAAATGCTCAAGTAGCATGCGTACTTTTTGAACAACTGCTTTACTCCAATCCATGGCCGTCCAGATGACGGTCAACCTTACATCAGGTGCGCTGAACAGTCAGGCTCGAACCGCGAGCCTGCGGGTATTGACTGGGAGTCAGGAGCCAAAGTGCCGTTTATGTAGCAAGTTGAGGACACTTTATAAAATGTTGACGTTTTTGCGCCGACTTCTGTTGAGCACCGCGACCCTTGTCGCCGTGACCAGCCCAGTATTTGCCGCCGGCAAGCCATCGCCGGTTCTCTACAACAGCCTCGCCCACGCCGCGCCGGAACTCAATCCCCAAGCGCTCAAAGGTGCATTGAACGCCATGCAATGCGCGGTCAACAACGGCGCGAAACCCTCGCGGCATCTGGCGATCATCGATTATTCGCAACCGTCCACCGAACGCCGCCTGTGGATCTTCGATCTGAGCAAAAAGAAGCTGGTGCTGCGCGACCTGGTTGCCCACGGCTCCAACTCCGGGGAAAACTTCGCCACGCAGTTTTCCAACCGTGAAGGCAGTTATCAGTCCAGCCTCGGCCTGTTCCGCACTCAGGAAAGCTACGAAGGTACTCACGGCTATTCGCTGCGCATGGATGGTCTGGAACCCGGTTTCAATGATCTGGCCCGTGATCGCGCGATCGTGATTCATGCTGCCAGTTACGTGAACCCGCTGTGGAGCAAGCGTCAGGGGCGAATCGGCCGCAGTCAGGGTTGCCCCGCCGTGCGGCCGCAGATCGCCAAACAGGTGATCGATCGCCTGAAGAACGGCCAGTTCATGTTTTCCTGGTATCCGGATCAACGCTGGTTGCAGAAGTCACCGTATCTGAACTGTCAGCCGCGGCAGGTGGCGAGCATTCTCAACACCCACGCCAGTTAACGCGCGTCGCCTCCGGCGGGTTTGTAGAAGAGGAACCTGCCGGTCTGCGCCGTGTTGCGATAGGCCTTGGCCCAACTCGGGTGCACGCCACGATCGTGAAAATACAGGGCACCGCGCGTGCGGTCCTTGAGCTGACGGTTCAATGCCTTGCCGGCGATTTCCTTGGCCAACGCGTATTCGGCGTCTTCCTTGACCTGATCGGGCTTGCCATCGCACCACCAGGAAAACTGGCAATTGCCGCTTTCCGATCCTTGCTTGACCACCGCGCACACCGTGTCGGGAAAGCCGTCGTGGCCGAGGCGATTCATCACCACACTGGCGACGGCTTCCATTTCCGGGGTGTCCTTGCCCTTGGCTTCCCAATAGATACTGCGCGCGAGACAGGTCAGCGGATCGTCCAGCGGCGCGGCGCCGGCCGGGTCCACCGCCTGCGCTTCGGTCGGGGTGATCGCCTCGGATTTCGGCGCCGGCGCGGCGCTGACTTTGTCTGCCGCTTTCTCTTCGAGCACCTCGGCTTTCTGTTCGGCCTTGGCCTCGATCGGCGCCTGCGCCCCGGCCCATGCTGCGCCGGTCAGAAAGATCCACAACAAACCGCCCGCCAAGCCTTTCGATCCCATGTCGATTCTTCCGTCAGCGCCCGCCCGGGGCAAGATGTTACGTCGGTGAGACGCCCGGTTTGCGGGGTCTTCGCAGAGTGTAGCGAGCAAATGCGCGGGCACACCAGCGCAGAAAAAAATCCGCCGCAAAGAAAAACACATTCACTCACCGGGGGCCTTTCGCGCATCATGGGCGCATTCAGCTCAAGGGAGATTTCCATGCGCTTCATGCCGTCCGTTTTGCGTTATGCCGCATTGTCGCTGGGCGTGGTGTTCGCCACCTCGGCGCTGGCCGCCGATGAACTGCAATTGATCGAGTCGATCAACAGCTATCGCAGCCAGCCCCAGCGTTGCGGCACGCAGGCGTCAAACGAGTTGCCACCGCTGTCGGCCGATCCACGGCTGCGCCTGCCGGCCAGCGGCGCGGTCGATCTGCAGCAGGCCATGACCAGCGCCCAGTACCCGATGGTCAACGTGCAGGCGATCACCCTCAACGGCCCGCGCGATGCGGCGTCAGCAATGAAGGCGATTCAGGAAAGCTTCTGTCAGGTGGTGCTCGATCCGCAGTTTGTCGATATCGGTGTCAACCGCGTTGACCGCGACTGGCGCATCGTTCTCGCGCGGCCGCTGCTGACGGCGAAACTCGGCGATGCACAAAGCGAAGGGCAAAAGCTGCTGGCGCAACTCAATACCGCGCGCGGCCAGGCGCGCCAGTGCGGCGGCCAGTCCTTCGCAGCGGCAGCACCGCTGGCGTGGAATGCCACGCTGGGCACTGTCGCTCAGGATCACAGCCGCGACATGGCCAACAACAATTACCTCGACCACAAGGACCGCGACGGCCGCACCCCAGGCGACCGCGCCGAGCTGTCCGGTTACAGTGGGCAACTGGTCGGCGAGAACATCGCCGCCGGGCAAGACACCGTAGGCAAGGTCGTCGACGGCTGGCTCGCCAGCCCCGGGCATTGCGCCAATCTGATGAATCCGCAATATCAGGAACTGGGCGCCGCGTACGCGACCGACCCGAAAAGCAACGCCGGCATTTACTGGACGGCAATGTTTGGCGCACCGTAAGGCATCATCGACGCCGTCAATCACTCGGTCAGCCAGAGTGATTGGACGGCATGGCGGGCGCAGCCTACCCTGCGCGATCTGCGCCCGCTGACGGCGCTCCACATCCACGAGGCGAGCCCATGACACAGCGTGAATTGATCGATGGTCACAACCGCCGCGTGGATTATCTGCGCCTGTCGGTCACCGACCGCTGCGATTTTCGCTGCGTCTATTGCATGGCCGAGGACATGCAGTTCCTGCCGCGCCAGCAGATCCTCACCCTCGAAGAACTGTTCCAGGTAGCGCAAAGCTTCGTCGCCCTCGGCACGCGCAAGATCCGCCTCACGGGTGGCGAGCCGCTGATCCGCCCCGGCGTCGTGCAACTCTGCGAACAGATCGCCGCCCTGCCCGGCCTGCGCGAACTGTGCCTGACCACCAACGGCTCGCAATTGGGCCGACTGGCCCAGCCGCTGTTCGACGCTGGGGTCAAGCGCCTGAATATCAGCCTCGACAGCCTCGATCCGCAGCGCTTCAAAGAGCTGACCCGCACTGGCGATCTGGCGCAGGTCATCGACGGCATCGATGCCGCCCGTGCCGCCGGGTTCACTCGCACCAAGCTCAACTGCGTGGTGATGCAGGGCCGCAACGATCACGAGATCAACGATCTGGTCAGTTTCGCCATCGAGCGTGATCTGGATATATCCTTCATCGAAGAGATGCCGCTGGGCGCGATCGCCGAACACAGCCGCGCCGAGTCCTTCTATTCCAGCGCGCAAGTGCGCGAACGCATCGCCGAACGCTTTACCCTGATCGACTCGACCGAATCGACGCAAGGGCCGTCGCGCTACTGGCGCGTGGCCGAAGCGCCGAACATTCGCCTGGGCTTCATTTCACCGCACAGCCATAACTTCTGCGGTACCTGCAACCGCGTGCGCCTGACCGTCGAAGGTCGCTTGCTGCTGTGCCTGGGCAACGAGCATTCGATGGACCTCAAAGCGGTGTTGCGCGCCCATCCGGGCCACCCGGAACGTCTGGAGAACGCGATCATCGAGGCGATGAAACTCAAGCCGTATCGACACAACTTCGAAGTCAACGACGACGTGCAAGTGGTGCGTTTCATGAACATGACCGGCGGCTGATTCGCCGCGCAACCGGGACCGCGAGATGATCGTTAGACCGAGACCCAATCAGTTGGCCGTGCTGTTCACCCTCCGAGGCTCGATCGCCAAACGCATCGCCGTGCGCACCTTGATGCTGACACTGCTGGCGGCGGCGATTGTGCTGATCGAACTACTGGTGCCGAGCTACTTCGCGCAGATCAATTCGACACCGTTCACCCTGCTCGGTCTGTCGCTGTCGATCTTCCTGAGCTTTCGCAACAACGCCTGTTACGACCGTTGGTACGAGGGCCGCAAGGCCTGGGGCGAAGTGCTGTTGCGGGTGCGCGCGGTGATGCGCGAAACCCAAGACCTCGATGACACCCGCCTGCGTGGGCAACTGTTGCGCAACCTGTGCGGTTTCGCCCACGCGCTGAATGCGCGGTTGCGTGGAGACAGTGAGGAGCAGGCCAGTGCCGACTGGGTCAGCCCGCCGATCGATGGGGCGGCGCCGGATCACTGCGGACAGATCCTTCATCAGCTCGGGCGCCAGTGTTCCGAGCTGGAAACGGCCGGTGTGCTGTCGCCATGGCGTTATCAATTGCTGGCCAATCACCTGACCTGCCTGAGCCAGGCCCAGGCCGTGTGCGACAGGATCAAGAACACGCCACTGCCCTTCCCTTACACCCTGCTGCTGCACCGTACCATCTACCTGTTCTGCCTGTTGCTGCCCTTCGCCATGGCGCAATCGCTGGGATGGTTGACGCCGCTGTTCACGGCAATTGTCAGCTACACCTTCTTCGGCTTCGACGCGATTGCCGATGAGCTCGAAGACCCGTTCGGGCGCGATGAAAACGATCTGCCGACCGATGCACTGGTGCGCACGCTGGAGCGCGATGTGCTGTACGAACTGGGCGTCTCGCCATTGCCCCCCGCGCCGGAGCCGGACGACTACGTGCTGCGCTGAATGGCTCAGCGGCAAACAACGAGATGGCCCGGCGCGTCCGCTCGGGACCGAGGTGCGGCCATTCGCGAGCAGGCTCGCTCCCCACATTTGAAATGCATTCTCCTGTGGGAGCGAGCCTGCTCGCGAAAAAGGCAACTCGGCCAATCAGCCCAAACGCCGTAAAGCGCCACCGACGAATCTTCCATTTACACGCGCGCAAATTCCCCCTTACTATCCGGGCACACCGGTCGCCGGGCCTGCCCAGCCGCCGACGCTTTCCGCCAACGGAAACACGCGTTATGAGTACGTCACCACAACAACCGCAAAGGTTGCACGTCTCTGCTGTACGCGCCCACTGCAACAGGGGCCGCGTATGAACCGCATCGTCAATCTGCCCATGGCCCTGCGCCGCTCCAAGCTGCGTCATTCCGCACGCCCGCCGGATATCGCCGTTCCTGCCTGATCGCGTGAGCTGAAACCGCGACAGTCAATTTCCCGATTTTCCTGATATCCCTGCCGGGACACCTACGCCTTTTTGTCGCGTCGTGTCCGGCCGAATCTGCGCGCCTGTGCGGCGCCATCGTGAGTGATTTGCCATGAAATTCGCAGCCATTGAAGACGCACGCCTGTTCCTCGAACAGAACCCCGATATCGACATGATCGAACTGTTCATTCTCGACGCCAACGGCGTGCCGCGCGGCAAGCTGTTGCATCGCGAAGAACTGCTCGCCGTGTATGAAAGCGGCCGACCACTGCCGAGCACCATCCTCGGCCTGACCGTACAAGGCGAGGACGTGGAAAACTCTGGACTGGTCTGGGATGTGGGCGACATCGACTGCCGCGCCTATCCGTTGCAAGGCAGTCTGGTGCGCCTGCCGTGGCGACAGATTCCGACCGCCGCCGTGCAGGTCAGCATGCACCCGAGCGAGGGCCTGCCGGCGAGCATCGCTGACCCTCGGCACCTGCTGATCAAGGTGATCGACGGACTCAAGGCCGAGGGTTTCCACCCGATCATGGCCTGCGAGCTGGAGTTCTATCTGCTCGACGCCAAACGCGATCACAACGGCCGCCCGCAACCGGCGCGGGACGCTGACGGCGGGCGACCGCGACACACGCAAGTCTATGGATTGCGCGAGCTGGAACAGATCGAGCCGTTTCTCGCCGACCTTTACAGCGCGTGCAAACTGCACGGCATTCCGGCGCGCACGGCGATCTCCGAATACGCCCCGGGGCAAGTGGAAATCACCCTCGAACACGGCGATGCGCTGGAGGCGATGGATCAGGCGGTACGCTACAAACGTCTGGTCAAAGGCGTGGCGCACAAGCACGGCATGCAGGCGACGTTCATGGCCAAGCCGTTCGATGATCTGGCCGGCACCGGCATGCACATGCACGTCAGCCTCGCCGATGCCGAGGGGCGTAATCTGTTCGCCTCTGAAGACCCGGCCGGCACACCGCTGTTGCGCACGGCGATCGGCGGCATGCTCGCCTCCCTGCTCGATTCGCTGCTGCTGTTCTGCCCCAACGCGAACTCTTACCGGCGTTTCCAGGCCAACAGCTACGCGCCACTGGCGCCGACTTGGGGTGTCGATAACCGCACGGTCAGCCTGCGCGTACCCGGCGGCCCGGCCCCTACGCGACACATCGAACACCGCATCTGCGGTGCAGACGCCAACCCGTATCTGGCAGCGGCAGCGATCCTCGCCGGCATTCACCGTGGCATTCGTGAAGAGCTGGATCCGGGTGCCCCGGTCGAGGGCAATGGTTATGCCCAGGCGAAAGAACTGCTGCCGACCGATTGGCTGACGTCGTTGCAGGCGCTGGAAAATTCCGCGTGGGCACGGGAGGCGTTGGGGCAGGAATTCCTTGGGGTGTATCTGGCGGTGAAGCGTGCCGAGTATCGGCAGTTCATGGCTGAAGTGGGTGAGCAGGATTGGCGGTGGTACCTGACCGAGGCCTGATTCCTTACCACCAACCCCTGTGGGAGCTGGCTTGCCAGCGATGAGGCCGGCACATTCACCATCGGCGGTGACTGACAGTTCGCTATCGCTGGCAAGCCAGCTCCCACAGGAATTGCACTTCGATTTCAAAATTTGTGTGGACCCCGACATGACCATTCGCTGCAATTCCTACTACACCGCCACCCTCAACCGCGACACCGACTACCCGACCCTGCAAGGTCGGCACAAGGTCGATGTGGTGATCATCGGCGGCGGTTTCACTGGCGTCGCCACCGCCGTCGAGCTGGCGGAAAAAGGCCTGAAAGTCGCCATCGTCGAAAGCCACAAGATCGGCTGGGGCGCCACCGGGCGCAATGGCGGGCAAGTCACCGGCAGCCTTTCCGGCGACGGCGCGATGCGCAAACAGATGCGCGCGAAACTGGGCGATGACGTGGACGATTTCATCTGGCATCTGCGCTGGCGCGGGCATGAAATCATCCGCGAGCGCGTCGAGAAATATGCGATCCAGTGCGACCTCAAACACGGCCATTTGCACGCGGCGTACAAGCCGAGCCACATGGTCGATCTGCGCAAGGATTACGACGAAGCCGTGCGTCGCGGATTGGGCGATGAAGTGAGCCTGCTCGACCGCAGCCAGGTTCGCGACCTGCTGCAAAGCGAGCTCTACCACGGCGCAATCAAGAACACCCGCAACATGCACCTGCACCCGCTCAACCTGTGCATTGGCGAAGCACGCGCAGCCGAAAGCCTGGGCGCGCTGATCTTCGAAAACAGTGAAGTGCTGGAGATCATCCACGGCGACACACCTGGCGTGCGCACCGCTCACGGTCAGATCGACGCCAATCAAGTGATGCTCGCCGGCGATGTCTATCACAAGCTCGAACCGGGTCAGCTCAAGGGCAAGATCTTCCCGGCCATGGGCGGCATCGTCACCACCGCGCCGCTCGGTGATCTGGCGCAACAGATCAACCCCGAAGACCTCGCCGTGTACGACTGCCGCTTCGTCCTCGATTACTACCGGCTCACCGCCGACGGCCGTTTGCTGTTCGGCGGCGGCGCCAACTACAGCGGCAAGGATTCGCGCGACATCGCTGCGGAACTGCGCCCGTGTATCGAGCGCACGTTCCCGGCGCTAAAAGGCGTGCCGATCGATTACCAGTGGAGCTGCGCGATGGGCATCGTCATCAACCGCATCCCGCAACTGGGCAAGCTCTCGGACAACGTCTGGTATTGCCAGGGCTACTCGGGACACGGCATCGCCACCACACACATCATGGGCGAGATCATGAGCCGCGCGATCACCGGGCAAATGGAGCAATTCGACACTTTCGCCGCGTGCCAGCACATTCGCGTGCCAATGGGCGACCTGCTGGGCAACCCGTTGCTGGCGGCGGGGATGTGGTATTACCAGATGCTCGAGCGGTTGCGCTGAATTTACTGGCCCTATCGCTAGCAAGCCAGCTCCCACAGTGTCCGTGGCGTACCCAAAATTCATGTACACCGCAAAAACTGTGGGAGCTGGCTTGCCAGCGATGAGGCCATCAGTCCCACCACAAAATTTCAATCCGGCAACTGCTCCACCACAATCCCCAACCGCCGATAATCCTCGACATTCCCCGACCCGGGATGCCGCTCGGTAATCAACCTATGCAGGCGCGTACACGGCGCGACCACAAACGGCTCCACCGCGCCCAGCTTGTCCGCCGTAGTCACTGCAATCACCCGCGTTGCACTGTCGAGCATCGCCTGTTTGATCGGCACTTCATCGAAATGCAGCGAGGTAATCCCGACCTCGGGATGAATCGCACACACCCCGGTAATCGCCAGATCCGCCTTGATTCCGGCCAGCAGTCGCAGCGCTTCCTGACCACTGGCCGACATCGAATGCGGATTCAATTCACCGCCCGCCAGAATCACTTTCACGCCTTTGTATTCGGACAAGGCAATCGCCGTCAGTGGGGAAGCGGTCACGGCGGTGATGCGGATGTTGGGGGGTAGCGCGCGCGCCACCTGCAACGTGGTCGAGCCGGAATCGAACAGCACAATCTGCCCGTCCTCTATATGCTGCGCCGCCAATTGCGCCAGACGTACTTTGACCTCGTCGGTCTCATCCAGGCGGGTGAAGTAATCTTTGCCCGAGTCTTTCGGTCGCGGCAACGCCCCGCCATGCACGCGCTGCACCAGCCCGGCGCTGTCCAGTTCGGCAAGGTCGCGGCGGATAGTGTCTTCGGACACCGCGAAATGCTGGCTCAGCTCGGAGGCCATGACCTTGCCGTCACGTTCGAGAAGCAAAAGGATTTTCTGCCGGCGCAGGGACGGCAATTCGGCGATGGAGTGGTCGTGCATGTTTATGCCTGTTTGTGCTTGTAGTTGCAGGTTTCAGCGACACTAGCGAAAGTCTCAGGCAAATACAAACGCAGCGGCTATCAATGCTTTCGATCATTGGAATCAACACGGCGAATTTTTTCTTTGCGCTGCGCCTGTTCACAATGGCCACACTCTCAAAAGCTCAGGATGAACAGCCCATGAATCTCAATTTCGCCTTCGCCTGCATGATCGTCGTGTCATTCGCGATTGCCTTGGGCCACGCCTGACCTGCACCAACAACGCCGGGGCAAAATGCAGCAGCACCATCCGGCTCAGATGATGCGTCAGGATAAACACCACATTCAGCCCGCCGCCAAACGCGACAATCGCAATCGTCTCGATCGCGCCCGGCATGTACGCCAGCCACAGCGCCAGAGGATCACTGCCCAGCCAGCGCGCAGCTACCTCGGCAAACGCCGCTGCGACGACGATCATCAAGCCGACCGAAACCAAAGCGGTACGCCCATGACGCGCCAGCTCTGCGATGCCCAGCCCCTGAAACCGTGAGCCGATACGCACGCCAAGAATCAGTGCGGCCAGGTTCAAACTCCACTCCGGCATGTGAAAGCCGTGCAGCCATCCCGACTTCACAAACACAGCAGTGATGATGATCGCAGTGAGCATGAACGGCGCCGGGACGCCGATCAGCAACAGCAGGCGGCCGAGCAATACGCTCAGCGCGACGACAGAGAACGCGGTCAGCGCCATGCCTGTGGTCAACGGATCGCTGACTACTTCAGCCACCGCTGCTTGCCCGGGAATGAGCAAACTCACCAGCACGGTGATCAACAGCAGTCGCATCAGATGCACGATGATGACTTTGCTCGAAGCCTTTTCCGACTCAAGCAAATCGAACACTGCGGCCAATGCGCCGGGATACACCGCCAGCAGTGCATCGGTGCGATTCCAGCCGGCACCGCGTGTCAGCCACCATCCGGCGAGTGCAATTTGTACGGTCAAGCAGATCAGCAACACGCCAAGGCTGGGCAGCATCGTCGTCGCCGTTTCGCTGTCCCATGCTTCGAACATCAGCCCGGTGGCGATGCCCAGCGTGACCTGGATGTAGCCCAAGCCATAAGGAGTTGCCGGGGCGATGCCGGTTTTGCTGGCAAACAACGCAGTAACGACAATCGAGCCCAACAGCAAGCCGTGAGGCACGCCTTCAAACTGCAACAACGCGCCGAAACCGGCCGCAATCAACAAGCACACAATGGATTTCATAGTTCGCCTTCCTGGCTATTTATCTGACGCACCACCATTCCCCTGTGGGAGCGAGCCTGCTCGCGAAAGCGTCCTGCCAGTCACAGATAGATAACTGATCTATCGCCTTCGCGAGCAGGCTCGCTCCCACAAGAATCCAATACGTCTTACATACGCAAGCGTGCAATCGCCCGCCGATATTTCTCGATCCGCTCCAGATCCTCCCAACTCGGCGAGGCAATCCGCGAGATATCGCTGTTCTCTTCCAGATCCGCCAGCTTCACCACCCGGCCGATCGGGTTTTGCGCGGCGCGGTCGACAAAATCCTCGTAGGACTCACCGGGCACTTTGGTCACCGCCGCAATCGCCGCCAGCACCTCTTCGCTGAAGCCTTCCCCGCGCAAATCATCCAGACTCACCCCGCAATCCTCGACCACATCGTGCAGCACAGCGACGATGCGTTCTTCCAGCGTATTCATGCGCAACATGACTTTCAGCGGATGAAGAATGTACGGCGCCCCGCCCTTGTCCACCTGCCCGGTGTGGGCCGTGGCGGCAATGGCGATAGCGCGTTCGAGGGTTTGGGCCATGGGAATCGAATCCTGCGCTGTATGTTTCTGATTGTTGCGCAGTGTACGCGAAGATCGCTCAGCGCAAACCGATTGAACCTTGCCCGCCCTCGCCGCCTCGAAACCAGACAAGCGCCAAATCACCGATCAGACGCGGCGCCATTGGAGAGGAATTGCCGATGAAAACCCGACTGCTGCTCCTGATCGCCACGTTTGCCATCATCCCCACCTGCGTCATGGCCGAAGGCTGCGACGTGCAGACCCGCTCCTCCAGCGCCTCGGTGCCGGCGGTGGAAACCCACAGCTGCTACGAATACGAAGGCATGCCCGTGGACTCCATCAACTGGTCCTGCAGCAACGAAAGCAAGGACACCCTCAACGCCACCAAGAAAAAAGTCGATCGCTGCGACGACCACTACCAGGCCACCTGCACCGCCCGCCTCACCCAGGAATCCCTGGCCAACCCGCACTCGACCAGCAAAGACAAAAGCGCCAAACCGCTGAACATGCCCGACAACGCCAAAGTCACCACGTATTACTACGACGGTGAGCACCTGGCGCAGGCGAAGATTGATTGCGAGAACAGCGGCGGGAACTGGAAGGCTAAATAGCTTCGGTTATCGAGGAATGCCTGACAGAGAGCCCGGCTTGATGCCGGGCTTGCTGCATCTGCAAACACCTTCAACCCTCACCAGCACCGCTGCTGGTGCCGCTGTCGTTCGATTGCTTCGAACCACTGGGCTTGGAACCTGAAGGTGTAGAGCCGTCATTATTGGTGGTGTTGCCCTGCGTGCCTTTGGGCACGGTGGCGCCATTGGAATGGATGTCTTCCGGCGCACTCGGATTGGTTTGGCTATTGCCGTCGTTAGCGGTGGGTGCCGGAGTTTCGCTGGCGGCTGTTGCGTAGAGCGAGGCGGCGGATAGCAGGGTGGCTAGCGTCAGTGCTGCGAGGTTGGGTTTGCGCATGTTGGCGGTTCCTTTGCGGGGTAAGGTATGCATTGGAATAACGCGAGCGGCGAAAATGCGGAGGGGCTGACGAATGGCAAAAATAAATCAGCCCTTCACCTCGCAAGAGAAATCGGGTCATGAAAAATCACTATCTGATATGCAGAAAAATGCCCGGCTGGAAAACCGGGCATTCTAGTGCGAGGGAGCCATCAACCACCGCCGCTACCCCCACTGCTGCTACCGGATGGTTGACCCGCAGGGGTAGGTTTGGAGGCAGAAGGCACCGGCCCATTGTCGGTCTTGCCACCATCACCACCTGGGGGCAGCGAATCGGCATCCGGGTCAGCATTGGTGGCTGGAGACGCCGGTTCACGAGTCTGGCTGGTACCGTCGCTCGCCTTCGGGGTCGACGTTTCGCCCGCCGCGAGCACGTACGGCGAACTGCCGAACAGCAACGCCGCGAGGGTGATCACTGCAATTTTCTGGTTCAGCATGGTGGCTCTTCCGTTGCGTGGGGAGTTACACCATTGGAAGAAGCTGTGGGGCGAACGTGCGATGTGTCGGACGAGTGGTTATTGCCTGAAGACATCGCAAAATGTCGACATCCGAATGCTTCGCATGACAACGCCCCAGGCAGCCTGGGAGGGCCTGCAAATCAACCTCGGTAAACCTATGCGAAACGCCTGCCCTTCAAAAATTCGCCGGCGTATTCGCACTGATTATCTCCGCCTCATCCGCGCCGATATTGCGGAACTTATGCGGCAACGTCGTCGGAAAGTAGTAACCATCCCCCGCACTCAACACACTCACCTGCCCGTCCACGGTCAATTCCACCGTGCCGCGCGTGACCAGTCCGCACTCTTCGCCTTCGGCATGCACGATCGGCTCTTCGCCGGAGCTGGCGCCAGGGGCATATTGTTCGCGGAGCAGGCGCATCTGGCGGCTGGGCACCGAGGCGCCGATGAGCAGCAGGCGCAGGCCGTGGCGGCCGAGGTCGGGTTGTTCGTTGGCGCGGAATACGTATTGGTGTTCGCGCGGGGGCTGGTCGAAGGTAAAAAAGTCGGCCAGGGACATCGGTATGCCTTCGAGCAGCTTTTTCAGCGAGCTGACGGAGGGGCTGACGCGGTTCTGTTCGATCAGCGAGATGGTCGCGTTGGTCACGCCGCTACGCCGGGCGAGCTCGCGCTGGGAGAGTTTGTAGCTTTCGCGTACTAGTTTGAGTCGAGAACCCGTATCCATGACAGCCTTATGTAAGAGCGACTTAAGGGCGATGGGGGTGGGTGGCGGGTGACGCGCAGGTCGCGCGGATCACGTTGCTCCCGTGTCCCGGAACCGTGAAAGGCGGCTATTAAATCACGTTTGCCGGTGTTGCTCAGCAGGTTCGATGGATGGTGCGGCAAAAGTCCTGTTGGCCTTGGCAATACAGTCACTGTGGGAGCGAGCCTGCTCGCGAAAGCGTAGTGTCTGGCAAATCGATGTCGCCTGATATGGCCTCTTCGCGAGCAGGCTCGCTTCCACAGTGGACATCAGTGCTTTTGCATAAGTGAAAAACCGGCGAGGTCTTTCGGACCGCCGCCGGCAAGGTCAATCAGACGCCGAAGCGGTCGCGCAGGGAGTAGTAGACGGCACCCAGAGCGGTAAGCGGTGCGGAGAAGGTGCGGCCGCCGAGCATCGGCATGTGCGGCAGCGAGGCGAAGGCGTTGAAGCGTTCGGCGTCGCCGCGGATCATTTCCGAGATCAGTTTGCCGGCCAGGTGCGAGCAGGTGACGCCGTGGCCGCTGTAGCCCTGCATGTAGTAGGCGTTCTTTTCGATACGGCCGAATTGCGGCATGCGCGACATGGTCAGCAGGAAGTTGCCGGTCCAGCGGTAGTCGATCTTCACGTCTTTGAGCTGCGGAAAGGTCTTGAGGATCTTCGGCCGGATCAGTTGCTCGATATCGTCCGGCTCCCGCGCGCCGTAGACCACACCACCACCGTAAAGCAGACGGTTGTCGGCGGTCAGGCGGTAGTAATCCAGCAGGTAGTTGCAGTCTTCGACGCAATAGTTGTTGGTGATCAGGCTGCGCGCCTGCTGCTCGGTCAGAGGTTCGGTGACGACGATCTGCGAACCACAGGGCATGCTTTTCGCGGTGACGCGGTTGTCGAGGCCTTGCGGCAGATAAGCGTTGCCGGCGATCAGCAAATATTTGGCGCGGACCAGACCTTTGGCGGTGCGCACGGTGATCGGCTCGCCGTAGGTGATTTCCACCGCCGCCGATTGCTCGTAGATCTTGCCGCCCAAACGCACGATGGCGGCGGCTTCGCCGAGGGCCAAGTTCAATGGATGAACGTGGCCACCCTGCATGTCCAGCAAGCCGCCAACGTAGGCGTCGGAGCCGACTTCGCGACGAATATCCGCTGCATCGAGCATCTTCAGATTGCGGTTGCCGTAGCGTTCCCAGTTGCGCTTCTGCTCGGCCAGGCCGTTGAGCTGTTTCTTGTTCATCGCCGCGAAAATACCGCCCGGGCGATAGTCGCACTTGATGTCGTAATCCTTGATGCGCGAACGAATGATATCGGCGCCTTCGAAGATCATGCTGCCGAGGATTTCTGCAGTCTTGTCGCCGTAGCGCTCTTCGATCACGTCGACGTCGCGGCTATAGGAATTGACCAGTTGCCCGCCGTTGCGCCCGCTGGCGCCGTAGCCGACTTTCGCCGCTTCCAGCACGGTGACTTTGTAGCCGGCTTCGCTGAGGAACAGCGCCGAGGACAGACCGGTATAACCGGCGCCGATGATGCAGACGTCGCAGTCCAGCGCTTCTTCGAGAATCGGGAAGTCGATGACTTCGTTGCGGGTGGCGGCGTAGTAGCTGTTTACGTGTTGCTGTTTCATAGGTTTCTCCGAGGGCCGCCAACCAGGGGCGGCCGCCGCTGTAAAAGAGTCAGAGCTTGATCCAGGTCGCTTTCAGTTCGGTGTACTTGTCGAACGCATGCAGCGATTTGTCGCGACCGTTGCCCGATTGCTTGAAGCCACCGAACGGCGCGGTCATGTCGCCGCCGTCGTACTGGTTGACCCAGACACTGCCGGCGCGCAAACCGCGGGCGAAGGTGTGAGCCTTGCTCAGGTTGCTGGTCCACACCCCGGCGGCGAGGCCGAAGATGCTGTCGTTGGCGATCTGCAGGGCTTCTTCGGCAGTGTCGAAGGTGATAAGCGACAGCACCGGGCCGAAGATTTCTTCTTGGGCGATAGTCATCGCATTGGTCACGCCGTCGAAAATCGCTGGCTGCACGTAGAGGCCGCCGGTTTCTTCGAGGGTGCGTTGGCCGCCGGCAATCAACTCGGCGCCCTGCTCGCGGCCGATGCTGATGTAGCGCAGCACGTTGTCCAGTTGACGCTGGTCGACCACGGCGCCGACGGTGGTCGCCGGATCAAGCGCGTGCCCCGGTTTCCACGCTTGCAGCGCTTCCACCAGCAGCGGGATGAACTGCTCGCGAATCGAGCGCTCGACCAGCAGACGCGAGCCGGCAGTGCAGACTTCGCCCTGATTGAAGGCGATGGCACTGGCCGCCGCTTGGGCTGCCGCGCGGAGGTCCGGTGCGTCGGCGAACACCACGTTCGGGCTCTTGCCGCCGGCCTCGAGCCAGACGCGTTTCATGTTGCTCTGCCCGGCATAGATCATCAGTTGTTTGGCGATCGCCGTGGAGCCGGTGAAGGCCAGCACGTCGACGTCCATGTGCAACGCCAATGCCTTGCCGACGGTGTGGCCGTAGCCCGGCAGCACGTTGAACACGCCCTTTGGAATGCCCGCCTCCAGCGCCAGTTGCGCGATGCGGATGGCGGTCAGCGGTGATTTTTCCGAAGGCTTGAGGATGAACGAGTTACCCGCCGCCAGCGCCGGGGCGAACTTCCAGCTGGCCATGATCAGCGGGAAATTCCACGGCACGATCGCCGCGACCACACCGGAGGGCTCACGGGTAACGAGGCCGAGTTGGTCGTGCGGCGTGGCGGCGACTTCGTCGTAGATCTTGTCGATGGCCTCGGCGCTCCAGCGGATCGCGTTGGCGGTCGCCGGGATGTCGATGCTCATCGAATCGCTGATCGGCTTGCCCATGTCGAGGGTTTCCAGCAGCGCCAGTTCTTCCTGGTGTTGCAGGATCAGATCGGCGAAGCGGATCAGCACGCGCTTGCGCTCGGCCGGGGCTTTTTTCGCCCAGATGCCGGAGCTGAAGGACTGGCGCGCGGCTTCGACGGCGAGGTTGGCGTCGGCTTCATCGGTGCTGGCGACGGCGGCAAGAAAGCGGCCATCGACCGGGCTCAGGCATTCGAAGGTGTCGCCGCTGATCGCCGGGCGATATTCACCGTCGATGAAGGCGCGGGATTCGATGGACAGGGACTGGAAGCGTTGTTCCCAGTCGTTGCGGGTTGTGGTCATTATTTTGAGCTCGACAAGGGCGAATTGGGCGACGGCGGGTGATCACCCACTCATCCAAATTGATAACCCGATCCCCTGTGGGAGCGAGCCTGCTCGCGAAAGCGTCGTGTCAGGCAACAATATTCTGAACGACATACCGCATTCGCGAGCAGGCTCGCTCCCACATTGGATCGGTGGTGTCTGTGATCACACCGTATGCAGATACCAGTTGTACTCAAGGTCTGAGATCGAGTTTTCGAACTCGGCCAGCTCGCTTTCCTTGCACGCGACGAACACGTCGATGTACATCGGATCGATGTAGCGCGCCATGACTTCGCTGTCGTCGAGCTCGCGCAGGGCGTCGCGCAGGTTGTTCGGCAGGCTCTGCTCGTTCTGCTCGTAGCTGTTGCCTTCGACCGGGGCGCCGGGCTCGATCTGGTTGGTCAGGCCGTGGTGAATGCCGGCCAACACTGAAGCCATCAGCAGGTACGGGTTGGCATCGGCACCGGCGACGCGGTGTTCGATGCGCACGGCATCCGCCGAACCGGTCGGCACGCGCACGGCCACGGTGCGGTTGTCGATGCCCCAGCTTGGCGAGTTCGGCACATAGAATTGCGCGCCAAAGCGGCGGTACGAGTTGACGTTCGGGCAGAGGAATGCCATTTGCGCCGGCAGGGTCTCGAGCACACCGCCGATCGCGTGACGCAGTGCGGCGTTCTGCTCGGGATCCTCGCTGGCGAAGATGTTGTTGCCTTCTTTATCCAGAATCGAAATGTGCACGTGCAGACCGTTGCCGGCCTGGCCCGGATACGGCTTGGCCATGAAAGTCGTGTCCATCTCGTGGTCGTAGGCGATGTTCTTCACCAGACGCTTGAGCAGGACCGCGTAATCGCACGCCTTGATCGGGTCGGAGACGTGATGCAGGTTGACTTCGAACTGCGCCGGGGCGCTTTCCTTGACGATCGCATCAGCGGGAATGCCCTGCTCTTTCGCGCCTTCGAGGATGTCTTGCAGGCAGTCAACGTATTCGTCGAGATCGTCGATCAGGTAAACCTGGGTCGACACCGGACGCTTGCCGGATACCGGTGAGCGTGGCGATTGCGGACGGCCATTCACGTTGTCCTGGTCGATCAGGTAGAACTCGAGTTCGAACGCCGCGCAGATGGTCAGGCCGAGGTCGTCGAATTTGCGCACCACGTTGGCCAGCACTTCACGCGGGTCGGCGAAGAACGGCTGACCTTCGATCTCGTGCATGGTCATCAGCAGTTGAGCGGTCGGGCGTTTTTGCCACGGCTCGATGCTCAGGGTGCCGGGGATCGGGTAACAGATGCGATCGGCATCGCCGATATCCAGGCCCAGGCCGGTGCTTTCCACCGTCGAGCCGTTGATGTCCAGCGCGAACAGCGACGCCGGCAGGTTGATGCCTTTTTCGTACACCTTATGAAGACTGGTGCGTTCGATGCGCTTGCCGCGCACCACACCGTTCATATCCGCAATCAGAAGGTCGACGTACAAAACCTCAGGATATTTCTTAAGGAATGCGTTGGCTTCGTTGAGTTGAACGGTACGCAGAGGGACCGACATGATGCACCTATTTAGCTGTTAATTATTATGTTCACCACTGTGTTGCGCAGCCAGTCAATCCGAAAGGCAAAGTGAAGTCAATAGCGAACACCCTGCCCTGCAGCCTTTATTTTTCGGGCTTTTCTTAACACTCTCGTGCCATATCCGCCGGCAAACCCCGGTAAACCTGAGCGATTTGATGAATGGCGTTTAGAATTTTTTACATGGCAGTTGTTAATTAAAATCAACGAGGCTAAGCTCCGGAAAAGCTCGTTCAAGTGACAGACTTCGAGGTGAATAAAAATGGCATTCAAGCCATTGATCGGCGTTACTGCGTGCGTCAAACAGATTGGCCTGCACCCCTATCACATCAGCGGCGACAAGTACGTACGTGCTGTCAGCGTTGGCGCTCAAGGGTTGCCAGTGGTCATTCCTTCCCTCGGCAACCTGACTGAAATCGATGACCTGCTCGGTCAGCTCGACGGTCTGTTGCTCACCGGCTCTCCCTCGAACGTGGAGCCCTTCCACTATCAAGGCGCGGCCAGTGCACCCGGCACGGATCACGATCCGGCCCGTGACGCCACTACCCTTCCCTTATTGCGTGCAGCTATCGCAGCGGGCGTTCCGGTGCTCGGTATCTGCCGTGGCTTCCAGGAAATGAACGTGGCCTTCGGCGGCAGCCTGCATCAGAAGGTGCACGAGCTGCCCGGCATGCTCGATCACCGTGAAGCCGACAGCTCGGACGTGGCGGTGCAATACGCCCCGGCCCATGCGGTCAGTGTGATCGCTGGCGGCGTGTTCGAAGCGCTGGAGCTGCCCGACGAATTTCAGGTCAATTCGATTCACAGTCAGGGCATCGACCGCCTCGCTCCCGGCCTGCGTGCTGAAGCCGTGGCACCGGACGGTTTGATCGAAGCGATCTCGGTCGAGCACAGCCCGACTTTCGCCCTCGGCGTGCAATGGCACCCGGAATGGCAAGTGCTGGACAACCCGAACTACCTGAAGATTTTCCAGGCGTTCGGCGCAGCGTGCCGGCAACGGGCGGCGAAGCGCAGTCAGCGCTGACGCAATCCCAGACCAGATAACGATTTACTGCCCCCACGGCTGGCGGGTGTGCGTTTGCACATCCGCCCGTCGTGAACCGCAACACCCGTGATAACAACAAGTACGACCCAGGCAGCCAGGACGGCGGCGCCGGACAAGCCGGATCGGTAAGTGCAATACCTGTCAGAACAATGCAAAACCCTGTGGGAGCTGGCTTGCCAGCGATGAGGCCGTCACCTTCAACATTAATGGTGAGTGACCCACCGCCATCGCTGGCAAGCCAGCTCCCACAGGGTATTGCGGCGATTCGACCGGGGCAGCGCTTACAGGCTTGCAATCCACTTAAGCCCGGCCACATTGGCCAGGCACACGACACCTGTTGGGAGTTTCACATGGCAAACGCCTCCAGCACTTACCGCAAGGCACTCGAAGGTCAGCAGCAACCGAAAAAGGTGCTGGTGAAAGTCGATCGTGTCACCAAGAAGTTCGACGAAACCGTGGCCGTGGACGATGTGTCCCTGGAGATCCATCAGGGCGAGATTTTCGCGCTGCTGGGCGGTTCCGGTTCGGGCAAATCGACTCTGCTGCGCATGCTCGCCGGTTTCGAGCGGCCGACCGAGGGGCGGATTCTGCTCGATGGCGTGGACATCACCGACATGCCGCCGTACGAGCGGCCGATCAACATGATGTTCCAGTCCTACGCGCTGTTCCCGCACATGACCGTGGCGCAGAACATCGCCTTCGGCCTCAAACAGGACCGTTTGCCGGCCAGCGAAATCGATGCCCGCGTCGAAGAAATGCTGCGTCTGGTGCACATGACCCAATACGCCAAGCGCCGCCCGCACCAGTTGTCCGGCGGCCAGCGGCAGCGCGTGGCCCTCGCCCGCTCGTTGGCCAAACGGCCGAAACTGTTGCTGCTCGACGAGCCGATGGGTGCGCTGGATAAAAAGCTGCGTTCGCAGATGCAGCTTGAGCTGGTGGAAATCATCGAGCGCGTCGGCGTGACCTGCGTCATGGTCACCCACGACCAGGAAGAAGCCATGACCATGGCCCAGCGCATCGCGATCATGCACCTGGGCTGGATCGCGCAGATCGGCAGCCCGGTGGACATTTATGAAGCGCCGGTCAGCCGCATGGTCTGCGAATTCATCGGTAACGTGAACGCCTTTGACGGCACCGTGGTGGAAGATCTGGAAGGCCACGCAATCATTCACAGCCCCGACTTGCAACAGAAGATCTATGTCGGTCACGGCGTCAGCACGTCGGTGCAGGATAAGTCGATCACCTACGCCATCCGCCCGGAAAAAATGCTCGTCAGCACCACCCAACCGGAGTTCCGCTACAACTGGTCCGAAGGCAAGGTCCACGACATCGCTTACCTCGGCGGCCATTCGGTGTTCTACGTCGAGCTGCCCGGCGGCAAGATCGTCCAGTCGTTCATGGCCAATGCCGAACGCCGTGGCGCGCGGCCGACCTGGGACGACAAGGTCTACGTCTGGTGGGAAGACGACAGCGGCGTGGTGCTGCGCTCATGAGAACTTTCAATCAGCAATTCTTGCGCCTGGTGCCCAGCGGACGAAAACTGGTGATCGGCATTCCGTTCATCTGGCTGTTCCTGTTCTTCATGCTGCCGTTCTTTCTGGTGATGAAGATAAGCTTCTCGGAAGCCGCGCTGTCGATCCCGCCGTACTCGGAGATCTACACCTTCGCCGAACAGAAATTCCAGCTGCTGCTGAACATCGGCAACTACACCTTGCTCGGCGAAGACGAGCTGTACCTGTCGGCGTACCTCGGCTCGCTGAAAGTCGCGGCACTGAGCACGCTGATGTGCCTGGTGATCGGTTTCCCGATGGCCTACGCGATCACCAAGACCGGCAAGGAAACGCAAAACGTCCTGCTGCTGTTGATCATGATGCCGACCTGGACGGCGATCCTGATCCGCGTGTATGCGTGGATGGGCATCCTCAGCAACAACGGTCTGCTCAACGGGTTCCTGATGTGGACCGGACTCACCGATCACCCGATCGAGATCCTCAACACCAACACTGCGGTGTACATCGGCGTGGTCTATGCCTATCTGCCGTTCATGGTGCTGCCGCTCTACGCCAACCTCGTCAAGCACGACAACAGCCTGCTGGAAGCCGCGCAGGATCTGGGTTCGAGTAACTTCAACAACTTCTGGAAGATCACCGTGCCGCTGGCCAAGAACGGCATCATTGCCGGCTGCATGCTGGTGTTCATTCCGGTGGTCGGCGAGTTCGTGATCCCGGAACTGCTGGGTGGCCCGGAGACGCTGATGATCGGTCGCGTGCTGTGGCAGGAGTTCTTCAACAACCGCGACTGGCCGGTGGCTTCCGCGCTGGCGGTGGTGATGCTGTTGATCCTGATTGTGCCGATTCTGCTGTTCAACCGCAGCCAGGCCAAAGAGATGGAGGCACGGGGATGAAACGCTTCAACTTTTCCAAGTTCATGCTGATCTTCGGCTTGATGTTCATTTATCTGCCGATGCTGATTCTGGTGATCTACTCGTTCAACGCCTCGAAGCTGGTGACGGTGTGGGGTGGCTGGTCAGTGAAGTGGTATGTCGGCCTGCTCGACAACACGCAACTGATGGGCTCGGTGCTGCGTTCGCTGGAGATCGCCTGCTACACCGCGATTGCCGCTGTGGCACTGGGGACGCTGGCGGCGTTCGTGCTGACGCGGGTGACGCGCTTCAAGGGTCGCACGCTGTTTGGTGGTCTGGTGACCGCGCCGTTGGTGATGCCGGAAGTGATCACCGGTCTGTCGCTGTTGCTGCTGTTCGTGGCGATGGCGCAACTGATCGGCTGGCCGCAGGAGCGCGGCATCGTCACCATCTGGATCGCCCACACCACGTTTTGTGCAGCCTATGTCGCGGTGGTAGTCTCCGCGCGCCTTCGCGAGCTGGATCTGTCGATCGAAGAAGCGGCGATGGATCTCGGCGCCAAACCATTCAAAGTGTTTTTCCTGATCACCATCCCCATGATCGCGCCGTCGCTGGCCGCCGGCGGAATGATGTCGTTTGCCTTGTCGCTGGACGATCTGGTGCTGGCGAGTTTTGTCTCCGGGCCGGGCTCGACGACGCTGCCGATGGAGGTATTCTCGGCGGTGCGCCTGGGTGTGAAGCCTGAGATCAACGCCGTCGCCAGCCTGATTCTGCTGGCGGTGTCGCTGGTGACTTTCCTGGTCTGGTACTTCGGTCGCAAGGCAGAGGCCAACCGCAAAAAAGCGATTCAGGAAGCGATGGATCAGACCGCGAATGAGTCGTGGCAACAGCCGGCAGCGGCGACTGCCTGAGCAACACCGATGAACAACTGTGGCGAGGGGATTTATCCCCGTTGGGCTGCGAAGCGGCCCCTGCAGTTCTACCTGAAGACTCCGTATTCAGGTTTTGCGACTGCTTCGCAGCCGAGCGCGGATAAATCCCCTCGCCACAAGGTTCAAGTGCACCGAGCTTTAGTTTTGTTGAATAAGAAGAAGGGAGTTGTACCGATGAAAATGTTTGGCAGGACTCTGCTGACACTGTCCTTAATGGGCGCAATGGTCATGGGCGCCCAGGCCAACGACAAGGTGCTGCGTGTTTACAACTGGTCCGATTACATCGCGCCGGATACCGTGAAAAAGTTCGAAGACGAGACCGGCATTCGCGTGACCTACGACGTCTTCGACAGCAACGAAACCCTGGAAGCGCGCCTGCTCGCGGGCAAATCCGGCTATGACATCGTCGTGCCGTCGAACAGTTTTCTGGCCAAGCAGATCAAAGCCGGCGTCTACCAGCCGCTGGACAAATCGAAGCTGTCGAACTGGAAGAATCTCAACCCGGTGCTGCTGAAAAACGCCGCCGCCAGTGATCCGGACAACGCGCACGCGTTCCCGTACATGTGGGGCTCGATCGGCATCGGTTTCAATCCGGCGAAGGTCAAGGAAGTACTCGGCGCCAATGCCCCGACCAACTCCTGGGACTTACTGTTCAAACCGGAGAACGCGGAAAAGCTCAAAGCCTGCGGCATCAGTTTCCTCGATTCGCCGACCGAAATGCTCCCGGCCGCCCTGCACTACCTGGGCTATCCGGTGAACGACAAGGACAAGGCGCACATTGCCGAGGCCGAAGCGCTGTTCATGAAAATCCGCCCTTACGTGGCGTATTTCCATTCCTCGAAGTACATCTCCGATCTGGCCAACGGCAACATCTGCGTGGCGGTCGGTTACTCCGGCGACGTCCTGCAGGCCAAGGCCCGCGCGGTGGAATCGGGCAACAAGGTGGTGATCGACTACAGCATACCCAAGGAAGGCGCCGGCAGTTTCTACGATATGGTCGCCATCCCCCGTGATGCGGCGAACGTCGACAACGCCTACCTGTTCATGGACTTCCTGATGCGCCCGGACATCATCGCCGAAGTCACCAACAGCATCGGCTACAGCAACGCCAACGCAGCGGCCACGCCACTGGTGGACGAAGCGATCCGCAACGAACCGGGTTCGTATCCGTCGCAAGTGGTGATGGCGACGTTGTATGCAGTGCCGGATCAGCCAATTGCCACGCAGCGGATCATGACGCGCGGCTGGACGCGGGTGAAGCTCGGTAAATAAAAACACCAGTCAACACTGATAAACCCTGTGGGAGCTGGCTTGCCAGCGATGGCGGTGGGTCAGACAACGATGACGCTAGATGCGCTGGCCCCATCGCTGGCAAGCCAGCTCCCACAGGTTTTCGATCGAATTCGGACATTGCCAGATTTCCGTTCACGCAGCGCCTTACCACCGCTGCACCCTGCTCTGAACGGCCTCACCCGGCTCCCTCGGCTCGGGTGAATTTGCAGGCGCCTTCGGGCGCCTTTTTTGTCCGTTCAGATCAGCGGCCAGTCCTGCACAACCCGATAGCGACCCTTGTGCGATTCGAACAGAGCGAAGCGTTCAGCACGCAGAAAGAACTCCGGCGGCGTGCGCGCCTCCGGCTCCGGCGCGCGGTATTCGCGGGCCAGCGTCAGGTGCGGGCGGAACTCGTGGGTGGTTTCTTCAAAACCGAACGGCAGCATCGCCTGCTCCAGCGCATAAACCAGGCGCAACAACGCGGGCGGCGCCTGTTCCGGTGCCAGCGATAGCACACCGGCGCGATGCCAGACCTGCAAGCGATCCAGCTCAATGCGCAACGTTTCGCCGGGAATACGCACACTGCCCGCTGCTTCGCAGACGCCGTGAATCTGCGCCAGCGGCACCGCACCGAGAAACAGCAGGGTCAGATGAAAATTATCCGCCGGCACCGGTTTGCCGCTGCGCAGGCCCAGTTCCGCGCGCCACTGGGCGATTGCCTTGCGCTGCGCCGGCGGGCAATCCAAAGCGAAAAACAGCCGTTTCGACGGTTCCTGCCTGCGCACTTCATCCATCATCGCCCTGCCCCCCCATATCGTCATGATCGCGCCGATTCTACACAGCCTGTTCTGACGACTCGCGACAGGAAGCTATAGTTCAAGGATTGCCATCAACCGGAGGCTGCCATGCGCGAGATCCTCAGCAAAGAACCCTGGTGGGCCCGGCCACCGCATCCCGGACAGGACGAAAGCGAACTGGAATGGGGCTGGCTGGTGCATTACAGCGAAGGCGAACCGCGTTTCGAATTCGTTCGCGAGAGACCCAGCGACGAGCAGATCCGCAACCGCAAAAGTTGCCGGGTCACCCCCTCGCCCGAATGAATAGAGCCCGTGCATTGATCAGTGGGGTTGGGTGTCGCCGGCGGCGGTGTTGATGCTGACAACAACTGACATCCCCGGCCGCAAGCGTTCTGCTTCCTGCTGATCGGGATCGATAGTGATGCGCACCGGCACCCGCTGGGCGATCTTGACGAAGTTGCCGGTGGCGTTGTCGGCCTGCAGCAAGGCAAATTCCGAGCCGGTGCCCGGCGAAATATGCTGCACATGGCCAGTGAATCTGCGGTGGTTCAAGGCGTCGACGGTGAAGCGCACCGGTTGCCCGACACGTACGTTGGCCATTTGGGTTTCCTTCATGTTGGCGATCACCCATTTCTGGTCCGGGACCAGCGCCATCAATTGCGCGCCGGAGTTGACGTAGGCGCCGAGGCGCACGCCGATCTGCCCGAGCTGACCGTCGCGCGGGGCGACAATTCGCGTGTTCGACAGATCGATCCGCGCCAGTTGCACCGCCGCTTCGGCACTGGCCACGGCGGCCTCCAGCGAGCCGCGATTGACGATCACCGTTTGCAGATCCTGCCGGGCGATTTCCAGATTGGCCTTGGCCTGCGCCACAGAAGCCGTGCTTTGCGCGTTGGCAGCGAGGGTCACGTCAAATTCGCGTTTGGACACCGAGCCGTCGCGCACCAGGTCCTGATTACGCCGCAGATCGGCCTCGCTCTTGCGCAACTGCGCCTGGCTGTCGGCAAGCACCGCCTGACGCAATTTGATCGTTGCTTCGGCGCTGTTGCGCTGCTGCACGACGTTGGCCAGTCCGGCCTTCTGCACTGCCAGTTGTGCCAGGGACTGGTCGAGGCGCTGCTGATAAATGCGGTCGTCCAGACGCACCAGCAGGTCCCCGGCCTTGACGTATTGGAAGTCCTGCACCGGCACTTCGAACACATAGCCGCTGAGCTGCGGGCCGATGATCGTCACCTGCCCGCGCACCAAGGCGTTTTCGGTGGTTTCGACCGCACTGCTGAATGGCGGCAGTTGCCAGGCATACAACACGATCAGCACGCCGACGATGGCGATTGCGGCAAAGCCCAGTGAAGAGATGATCCGCACCCGCAGCGAACGCGGCGCGGTGTTGGGTGATGACGGCGGCGCCTCCCCTTCAGGTGTGGCGGCGATGGCGTTGGTGGTTGTGGTGGTCGGTTCGGTCATGAAGAAGTGGCACCGCTGGGTGGTACGGAAGGTGTCGGTTCAATGGCTTTGGTGGTGCTCATCAGCCACAACGCGCGAATCGAAAGCCAGATCATGGTCAGTACCGCAATGACCGCGATCAGCATGAAGACATCGTTATAGGCCAGCACGTTCGCTTCGCGTGTCGCCGCATTGGCGAGGCTGCGCATGCCGGCCAGATTGCGCAGGCTCGGGTCGGCGAGCAAACCGCCGAACGCCGAGCCGCCGCTCTGCACTCGCGCAGCCACCAACGGATCGGACATCACCAGATGATCGACGATGTGGCTGGAATGGTACTTCTCCCGCACGATCTGAAAAGTGCCGAGCAACGCCGCGCCGAGCAGTCCGCCGAGGTTATTGCAGATCCCGAACAGCACGGAAAAGCTCACCAGGTTGCGCGGATTGGTCAGCACGTTGCGCGTGCCGAACACCATGGTCGGGCCGAGAAAAAACGTGCTGCCGAACGCCAGCAGGAACTGACTGAAATACATGTTTTCGGGGCGGGTCAGGTTGTTCGAGAAGCTGTCCATCACCGAACCGGTGGCCATCAGCGCCAAGGAAATGATCAACGGCATCAGCAAATGTTTGGGGTCGATGGTCAACGCGCTGGTGGCAAGCCCAGCGATACTGCCGATCAGCATCACCACATACAGACTGTGCAACTGCTCATAGCCCATGTTGAGGTTCTGCATGAAACCGACCGCGCCGGTGGATTGCTCCGAGGTGACCATGCGGATCAGGGTCACCGCCAGCGCCAGGCGAATCATCGTTCCGCTGCCCAGCCAACGTGTCATCAACATCGGGTTGCTGCGATTGTGCTCAATAGCCAGGCCCATAATGATCAGCGCGATCGAACAGGCCAGCGCCACGCCGATCCAGTCCGCCTCCAGCCACCAGTCGATCCGCCCCAGCGACAGCACCGCGCACAACAACGCCACACCCGTGGCGAGGATGGCGAAGGTGAGGAAATCGAGTTTTTCAAAGGTTTTGAAGCGGTCACCGGGCGGCAACTTCAGCAGCAACACACAGCCGAGTGACAGCAGGGCCATGCCCAATTCGAACAGGTACAGACCGCGCCATTCGGCGATCTGCAACAGGTCTTCGGAAAACAGCCGCGCCAGCGGTAACGCCAACTGCGACGTGCCGAGGCCGAGCACCAGCGCTTTGAGCCGCCACTTCGCCGGGAACGCCTGCACCATGTAATACAGACCCAGCGAGCTCAGCGCCGCACCGACCATGCCGTGGGCAGCCCGCACCGCCACTGCCGAGTTGAGATCGTTGACGAACAAATGGCCGAAGGTCACCAGTGCATACAGCACCAGAAACACTTCGGTGAACGCGCGCAAGCCGAACTGCTGGCGAAACTTCACCAGCAGCAGGTTCATCGACACGTTGGTCATCACATACGCCGCGGGCAGCCAGGCCATCTCCGCCGTGGTCGCGCCGAGCGAGCCTTGCAGGTAAGGCAGGTTGGCAACCACCAGCGAGTTTCCCAGCCCACCGGTCACCGCCACCAGCACGCCAACCGCCGCGTACGCCAGGCGCTTGGGCGTGGAATGCAACGGGGTCGACGGAGAACCGGGCAGGCTGGGCTTTTCGTGGGGTTGCCAGTTGCGCGGGGCGTATTTATCCATGAATCGGCCTGGTGCTGGGGGTGGAGGAAGTTTGCCGCAATTTGACGGGCAATACACGACTCGACAGACACCTTGAAACCCTGTGGGAGCGAGCCTGCTCTCGAAAGCGCTGTGTCAATCGACAACTTCATTGAATGAAAGTCCGCATTCGCGAGCAGGCTCGCTCCCACATGGGTTCGGCGTCACATGGGAAGTCATCGTATAACTTCCAGTTGACAATCCCCGAAAATCTGGGAAATATCCGCATCGATGTTGTACGACGACGTATAACAAATAATAAAAACAACAAACGATCCAGGGAGCGTCACAGTGAGCCCACTCGCCCGCAATTCCGTCCGCCCTTCACGTTTTGCCCATTTCAAACCGCGTTCGACCCTCAGCCTGATCGGTTGCAGCAGCCTCGCTCTGGCCCTGCCGATGAGCGCCGATGCCGAAGGCTTTCTTGACGACAGCAAAGCCACGCTGAACCTGCGCAACGCCTACTTCAACCGCAACTTCGTCAACCCGGCCTATCCGCAGGGCAAGGCTGAAGAGTGGACGCAGAGCTTCATTCTCGACGCCAAATCCGGCTTCACCCAAGGCACGGTCGGCTTCGGCCTCGATGTGCTCGGGCTGTATTCGCAAAAGCTCGATGGCGGCAAAGGCACTGGCGGTACGCAGTTGTTGCCGATTCATGATGACGGTCGCCCGGCCGACAATTTCGGTCGCCTCGGCGTGGCGCTGAAAGCCAAAGTCTCGAAGACCGAACTGAAAGTCGGTGAATGGATGCCGGTGCTGCCGATCCTGCGCTCTGACGATGGCCGCTCCCTGCCGCAGACCTTTCGCGGTGGCCAGATCACGTCCACCGAGATCAACGGCCTGACCGTCTACGGCGGCCAGTTTCGTGGCAACAGCCCGCGCAACGACGCGAGCATGGAAGACATGTCGATGAACGGCCGCGGTGCGTTCACCTCCGATCGCTTCAACTTCGGCGGCGGCGAATACAGCTTCAACGAAAAACGCACGATGGTCGGCGTGTGGTACGCCGAGCTCACCGACATCTACCAGCAGCAGTATTTCAACCTCAGCCACAGTCAGCCGATGGGCGACTGGACGCTGGGCGCCAACCTCGGTTTCTTCACCGGCAAGGAAGACGGCAGCGCTCAGGCCGGCGACCTCGACAACAAGACCGCGTTCGCCCTGCTCTCGGCCAAGTATGGCGGCAACACCTTCTACGTCGGCCTGCAGAAACTCACCGGCGACGATGCCTGGATGCGCGTCAACGGCACCAGCGGCGGCACCTTGGCCAACGACAGTTACAACGCCAGTTATGACAACGCCAAAGAGCGCTCCTGGCAGGTGCGCCACGACTACAACTTCGTTGCGCTGGGCGTGCCTGGCCTGACCCTGATGAACCGCTACATCAGCGGCGATAACGTACACACCGCCACCACCAATGACGGCAAGGAATGGGGCCGCGAATCGGAACTGGCCTACACCGTGCAGAGCGGCCCGCTGAAGAACCTCAACGTGAAATGGCGCAACGCGACCATTCGCCGGGACTTCAGCACCAACGAATTTGACGAGAACCGGATCTTTATCAGCTATCCGATTTCGTTGTTGTAAGGGTTGGCGGTTTGCCCTGTGGGAGCGAGCCTGCTCGCGAAAGCGGCGGACCAGTCGACTTGTTCTGACTGGCACGCCGCCTTCGCGAGCAGGCTCGCTCCCACAAGGGGATTGCATTGCAGGTCAGGTATCGGGTGTTGAGAAAATGAATCGCCCCTTCCGTCATCTACACCAAAAGTCGCGTTGACAAGATCCGGAAACCCTACCGATACTTCAGCGCAGTCATACGACAACCTACAACAAACCTAATAACAATGTGTTCAGGGATTGCCATGACGTCTACTTCTACCCCCCGCGCTCCTTTCAACCGCCTGCTGCTGACCGGTGCCGCCGGCGGCCTGGGCCAAGTGTTGCGCGAACGCCTGCGCCCTTACGCCAATGTGCTGCGCTTGTCCGACATCGCCGCCCTCGCCCCGGCCGTCGATGAACACGAAGAAGTCGTGCTCTGCGACCTCGCCGACAAGCAAGCCGTGCATCAACTGGTCGAAGGGGTCGATGCGATCCTGCATTTCGGCGGCGTCTCGGTCGAGCGCCCGTTCGAAGAAATCCTCGGCGCCAACATCTGTGGCGTGTTCCACATTTACGAAGCGGCACGCAAGCACGGTGTGAAGCGGGTGATCTTCGCCAGTTCCAACCACGTCATCGGTTTCTACAAACAGGACCAACAGCTCGACGCCACTTCGGCGCGTCGTCCCGATGGTTACTACGGCTTGTCCAAGTCCTACGGCGAAGACATGGCCAGTTTCTACTTCGATCGCTACGGTATCGAAACCGTCAGCATCCGCATCGGCTCCTCGTTCCCCGAACCGCAGAACCGCCGGATGATGCACACCTGGCTGAGCTTCGACGATCTCACGCAACTGCTCGAACGCTCGCTGTACACACCGAACGTCGGCCACACCGTGGTCTACGGCATGTCCGCCAACAAAGACGTCTGGTGGGACAACCGCTACGCCAGCCACCTCGGTTTCGAAGCCAGGGACACCTCGGAAGTGTTCCGCGACAAGGTCGAAGCGCAACCGATGCCGGCCGACGATGACCCGGCGCGGATCTACCAGGGCGGCGCTTTCGTCGCAGCAGGCCCGTTCGGCGACTGACCGTTCGACTTGATCCCCTCCAATAAAAACCATGGGAATGAGTATGCAAGCCGAATTGATCGTCGACGCCCGCAACGCGGTCGGTGAAAGCCCGGTCTGGGTGCCGCAGGAAAACGCTCTGTACTGGGTCGACATCCCCAACGGCGGACTGCAACGCTGGAGCGCTGACAGCGGGCATGTTGCCTCGTGGAAGGCCCCGGAAATGCTCGCCTGCATCACCCGCCACCGCAGTGGCGGCTGGGTTGCTGGCATGGAAAGCGGCTTCTTTCGCCTGCACCCGCACAGCGACGGCAGCCTCGACAGTGAGTTGCTCGCCACCGTCGAGCACAGCCGCGCCGACATGCGCCTCAACGACGGTCGCTGTGATCGCCAAGGGCGTTTCTGGGCCGGCAGCATGGTGCTGAATATGGGCCTGAACGCGCTTGAAGGCCGGCTCTATCGCTACGGCGCCGGGCAGACGGGCGTGATCGAAGCGCAGCTGGATGGCTTCATCGTGCCCAACGGCCTCGCTTTCAGCCCTGACGGCAAAACCATGTACCTGTCGGATTCGCACCCCAATGTGCAACTGATCTGGGCCTTCGATTACGACATCGAGACCGGCACGCCATCGAATCGCCGAATCTTCGTCGACATGAATCATTTCCCCGGCCGCCCCGATGGCGCTGCCGTGGATGCCGAAGGCTGCTACTGGATCTGCGCCAACGACGCCGGCCTGATTCACCGCTTTGCCCCGGATGGCCGACTGGATTTCTCGCTGGAAGTACCGGTGAAGAAACCGACCATGTGCGCCTTCGGCGGCAGCAACCTGGACACCTTGTTTGTCGCCTCGATTCGCCCCGGCGATGACCACGACCCGCAATCCCTGGCCGGCGGCGTGTTCGCCCTGAAGCCAGGCGTCAAGGGCCTCGCCGAACCGCAATTCAACGATTTGCTTTAAACCCTCTGCTGCACCGCTGCGCCTTGAACACAAAAATAACAAGACTGGAGACTCACCCCCATGAACTTCAAACGCACCTTGCTCGCCGCTGCACTCCCGCTGATGTTCACCTTTGCTGGTGGCGCTCAGGCAGATATGAAACTCAAATTCGCTGATATTCATCCAGACGGTTACCCAACCGTGGTGGCCGAAAAGAGCATGGGCAAAACGCTTGAAAAGGAAACCAACGGCGAGCTGACCTTCCAATACTTCCCGGGCGGTGTGCTCGGTTCCGAGAAGGAAGTCATCGAGCAGATGCAGGTCGGCGCGGTGCAGCTGTCGCGCGTCAGCCTGGGCATCGTCGGCCCCGTGGTGCCGGATGTGAACGTGTTCAACATGCCGTTCATCTTCCGCGACCAGCAACACATGCGTAACGTCATTGATGGCGCGGTAGGCGATGAGATCCTCGACAAGATCACCAACTCCGAATTCGGCCTGGTAGCCCTGGCGTGGATGGACGGCGGCACGCGCAACATCTACACCAAGAAACCGGTGCGCAAGCTCGAAGACCTCAAGGGCATGAAAATTCGCGTGCAAGGCAACCCGATGTTCATCGACATGATGAACGCCATGGGCGGTAACGGCATCGCCATGGACACCGGGGAAATCTTCAGCGCCCTGCAGACCGGCGTGATCGACGGTGCGGAAAACAACCCGCCGACCCTGCTCGAACACAACCACTTCCAGAACGCCAAGTTCTACAGCCTGACCGGTCACCTGATCCTGCCGGAGCCGATCGTGATGTCGAAAATCACCTGGGAAAAACTCACTCCGGATCAACAGAAGATGGTGAAAACGGCAGCCAAGGCTGCCCAGGCTGAGGAGCGCGTGCTGTGGGACAAGAAGTCCGCTGCCAGTGAAGAAAAACTCAAGGCCGCCGGCGTCGAGTTCATCGAAGTCGACAAGAAACCTTTCTACGACGCCACCGCTCCGGTACGGGAAAAGTACGGCGCGAAGTACGCCGACCTGATCAAGAAAATCGAAGCTGTTCAGTAACGCCTCCCGCTCCGTACTCATGAAAAAGGCCCGGCGCGCCAGCGGTTCAGGCGCGCCCGGTTACGGTGGAACCCGATGAAGAATCTGCTGCTGCGTATCAACGACAAGATCTACATGACGTGCATCTGGGTCGCCGGCCTTTCCGTCCTGGCGATTTCCCTGATGATTCCCTGGGGCGTGTTCGCCCGTTACGTGCTCGGCACCGGCTCCAGCTGGCCAGAGCCGACGGCGATCCTGCTGATGATGGTGTTCACCTTCATCGGCGCCGCCGCCAGTTACCGCGCCGGTGCGCACATGGCCGTGGCCATGCTCACCGACCGCATGCCACCGCAGCTGAAATCCGCAGCAGCGATTTTTTCGCAACTGCTGATGGCGGCAATCTGCATCTTCATGACCATCTGGGGCACCAAGCTGTGCATGTCCACCTGGAACCAGTTCATGGCCGCCCTGCCCGATCTGCGCGTTGGTGTGACCTATCTGCCGATCCCCGTGGGCGGTTTGCTGACGCTGATTTTTGTCGTGGAAAAACTCTTGCTCGGTGACCAGAGCAAACGTCGGGTCGTGCAGTTCGACCTGGTTGAAGAAAGTGAAGGTGCCGCTTAATGGACGCTCTGATCCTGCTGGGCAGTTTTATCGTATTGATCCTGATCGGCATGCCGGTCGCCTACGCGTTGGGCGCCGCTGCGCTGATCGGCGCATGGTGGATCGACATTCCCTTCCAGGCGGTGATGATCCAGGTCGCCTCGGGGGTGAACAAATTCTCGCTGCTGGCTATTCCGTTCTTCGTCCTGGCCGGTGCGATCATGGCCGAGGGCGGCATGTCCCGGCGGTTGGTGGCGTGTGCCGGCGTGCTGGTAGGTTTCGTCCGTGGTGGCCTGTCACTGGTCAACATCGTCGCCTCGACGTTCTTCGGCGCGATCTCCGGTTCGTCGGTGGCTGACACGGCGTCGGTGGGTTCGGTGCTGATTCCGGAGATGGAGCGCAAGGGTTATCCGCGCGACTTCTCCACCGCTGTGACCGTCAGCGGTTCGGTGCAAGCCCTGCTGACCCCGCCAAGTCATAACTCAGTGCTCTACTCGCTGGCCGCCGGCGGCACCGTTTCGATCGCCTCGCTGTTCATGGCCGGCATCGTCCCGGGCCTGCTGATGAGCGCCTGCCTAATGGTGCTGTGCCTGATTTTCGCGAAAAAGCGCAACTACCCCAAGGGCGAAGTGATTCCGATGCGCCAGGCGCTGAAGATCGTCGGCGAAGCCCTATGGGGCATGATGGCGATGGTGATCATCCTCGGCGGCATTCTCTCGGGTATTTTCACCGCCACTGAATCGGCGGCCATCGCGGTGCTGTGGTCATTCTTCGTGACCATGTTCATCTACCGCGACTACAAATGGAGCGAGCTGCCCAAGCTGATGCACCGCACGGTGCGCACCATCTCCATCGTGATGATCCTGATCGGTTTCGCCGCCAGCTTCGGCTACATCATGACGCTGATGCAGATCCCAGCGAAAATCACCACGCTGTTCCTGACCCTGTCGGACAACCGCTACGTGATCCTCATGTGCATCAACGTCATGCTGCTGTTGCTTGGCACGGTGATGGACATGGCGCCGCTGATTCTGATCCTCACGCCGATCCTGATGCCAGTGATCATGGGCATCGGTGTCGATCCGGTGCAGTTCGGCATGATCATGCTGGTCAACCTGGGGATCGGATTGATAACACCGCCGGTGGGCGCCGTGCTCTTCGTCGGCTCGGCGGTGGGCAAGGTCAGTATCGAAAGCACCGTGAAAGCGCTGCTGCCGTTCTATGGCGTGCTGTTCCTGGTGTTGCTGCTGGTGACCTACGTTCCGGCGATTTCGCTGTGGCTGCCGCACCTGGTGTTGTAACCCGCTGAGAAGATCGCAGCCTCGTGCAAGGAGGCTGCGATCTTTTGCTCTTCACGCCCGCAACAACATGTACCCCGCCACCACCAGACAGACACTGGCAAACCCCACCTGCAACGCCCGCGCCGGAACTCGCGCACAAAGCCTGCGACCGATGAGCATGCCAACGATACTGGCGACAATGAACGCCGCGCCCTGGCTGTCGATACGCACCCCCGCATGAAACGCGCCGATCACCCCGATCGCGGAAATCAGACTGATCACCATCAATGACGTCGCAACGATGCCGCGCATCTGCACATCGGTCAGTTGCTTGAACGCCGGCACGATCAGAAAGCCGCCGCCGACGCCAAGTAAACCTGAAACCACGCCAGTAACTGCTCCCAGTGCAGCCAGGGTGGCGGTGCATTTGGCGGTCCAGTCGAAGCGCCCGGTCTGCTCGTTGAGCATGCAGTTTTTCTGGCCCCAACTGGCATGGCCGTGATCGCTCGGCCCCGCTTGCTGACGCTCCTTTCTGAACATTCGCCAAGCGACCAGAACCATCAGCAGGCTGAACAGAATCATCAGAATCTTTTCCGGCAACTGATGCGCGAAGTAGATCCCCAGCGGCGAAAACACCGCGCCCAGTGCCGCGATCAACAGCGCCGCGCGGTAACGCACCAGGCCATGGCGCAAACCGTCGATCGCCCCGACCGCTGCCGCGCTGCCGACCGCAAACAAGGCCACCGGCGCCGCTTGCGTCATCGTCCAGCCGAGCCCGAGCACCAGCGCCGGCACCGCGAGAATCCCGCCGCCCGCACCGGTCAGGCCGAGGACCAACCCCATCACCACGCCAAACAGACTTGCCAGCAACATAGGGGTTTTCTCAGTCGATCCTGGACAGACGCGTCAGCCATTCGCGGCCCTTGAGCATGCCGTGCCAGTAGAACCACGGCAGCAGCGTCGCTTTCAGCCACCATGCCGAACGGCGGGCCACGGTCGGGTCCAGCGGGAAAGTCGGCAGCAGTTTGCCGCCATAGCCGAACTCGGCGAGGATCACCTTGCCCTTCTCCACCGTCAGCGGGCACGAGCCGTAGCCGTCATACTTGAGCGGCAGCGGCTGTTGTTTGCGCGCGGCCAGCAGGTTTTGCGCAACGACGACAACCTGCTTGCGCACCGCTGCGGCAGTTTTCGCATTGCTGGTGCCGCAGATATCGCCCAGTGCGAACACCTCGGGATAGCGCGGATGCTGCAAGCTGTGTGGATCGACTTCGCACCAACCGCCGGCATCGGCCAGCGCACTCTGTGCGATGAAATCCGGCGCGACTTGTGGCGGCACGACGTGCAGCAGATCGAAGGTTTTCGCGACCCGGCTGACATTGCCATCGGCGTCCTTGACTTCAAACCACGCGGTTTTCGCCGGGCCGTCGACCTTGACCAGATTCGAGTTGAACGCCAGTTGCGCGTCGTACTGTTCGATGTACTTCATTAGCGGCGGCACGAAGGTCGGCACGCCAAACAGTGCAGCGCCAGCGAGATTGAATTCAACCTTGATGTCTTTCAGCACGGCGGATTTGCGCCAGTAATCGCAAGACAGGTACAGGGCTTTTTGCGGTGCGCCGGCGCATTTGATCGGCATCGCCGGCTGGGTGAACAGCGCCCGGCCGTCGCGCAGTTTCTGCACTTGATCCCAGGTGTACTGGGCGTGTTGATAGCTGTAGTTGGAAGTGACGCCATGCTGGCCGAGGCTTTCCTGCAAACCTTCGATTTTCTCCCAGGCCAGGCGCAGGCCGGGGCAGACGACCAGGTTCTGATAGCTGACGGTGCGCTGGTCGTCGAGAGTGAGTTGGCGGCTTTGCGGGTCAATGGCGCTGACACTGGCCTGAATCCACGTTGCCTGCCGTGGCATGACTTTGCTCATAGGCCTGACGGTGTCTTTCACATCAAACGCACCACCGCCGACCAGCGTCCACGCCGGTTGATAGTAGTGCTGTGAACTCGGTTCGATCACGGTGACTTTGAGCTGCGGGTCACGCTTGAGCAGGCTGGCGACAAAACCGATGCCGGCCGTGCCACCGCCGATGACCACGATGTCCGCACTGATGGATAGGCCCCAGTGTTGATCGTTCATTGCTTGTTCCTTTTGCTGCACGCAAGGATTTTTTGGCTCACCACAACAACCAATGTGGGAGCGAGCCTGCTCGCGAAAGCGGTGGCTCAGTCAACTATTCGTCGGCTGACACGCCGCCTTCGCGAGCAGGCTCGCTCCCACAGGAGATGTTTGTGAGGGCTGGCATTTATGGCTGTTCCCAGCTCTTGAGTACCGCTCCGCAATAGAGCCCCGAGAGGGTTTTCATCACCTGGATCACTTCGTGACTGGCCAGGCCATAGAAAATGTATTTGCCTTCGCGGCGGGTCGCGACCAGGCCTTCATCGCGCAAGATGCCCAGTTGTTGGGACAGCGTCGGCTGGCGTACGCCGGTCATTTTTTCCAGTTCGCCGACGTTGCGCTCGCCCTGGGTCAGTTGACAGAGAATCAACAGGCGATCCTCATTGGCCAGGGCTTTAAGCAAGGCGCAGGCTTTGGACGCCGAGGCGCGCAGTTGGGCGACTTCACATTCGGTCAGACTGGATTGCATTTGCACGAGGCCTTGAAGGTCACTTAAGCTGCGAACATTATGTTTTTACATAAACTGTTGCAACCCGAAATTCCTCAGCACAGGTTTCTGCCATGTCCGCCCAGATTGAAGCGTTCCTCGACCCCGCCTCCTCGACCTACAGCTACGTGGTCTTTGAAGCCGACGGCGGCCAGTGCGCAATCGTCGACCCGGTGCTCGACTATGATGGCGCCGCCGGGCGCACCGGCACGACGCAAGCGGACAAGATCATCGCCTTCGTGCGTGCGCACCGGCTGCAAGTGCAATGGCTGCTGGAAACCCACGCCCACGCCGATCACCTGTCTGCCGCGCCGTACCTGCGTCGGGAACTGGGGGGCAAGATCGCCATCGGTGAATCGATCAGCAAAGTGCAGAATGTGTTCAAGGCGCTGTTCAATCTGGAGCCGGAATTTTGCGTCGATGGCTCGCAGTTCGATCATCTTTTCGCGCCGAACGAGTCGTTCCTGATCGGCAACCTCAAGGCCACCGCCCTGCACGTCCCCGGCCATACGCCAGCGGACATGGCCTACCTGATCGACGGCGAACAGATCCTCGTCGGCGACACGCTGTTCATGCCCGATGTCGGCACCGCGCGCTGTGATTTCCCCGGTGGCAATGCGCAGCACTTGTTCAAGTCGATCCAGAAGCTGTTGGCTTTTCCGGCCAGCGTGAAGCTTTACGTTTGCCACGATTACCCACCCGAGGGCCGCGCCTCACAGTGCCAGACCACTGTCGGCGAACAGCGCAAAAGCAATATTCATGTGCATGACGGGATCGATGAAGCGGCGTTCGTCAAAATGCGTACCCAGCGAGATGCCGGGCTGGGCATGCCGACATTGCTGCTCCCGGCGATCCAGGTGAATGTACGCGCGGGGAATCTGCCGGTGCCTGAGGACAACGGCGTGGTTTACCTGAAGATTCCGCTCAACAAACTCTGACCGCGCTGATTCACGCGCGGAGCCCACTGATCGTTCCCACGCTCTGCGTGGGAATGCCGCCAGGGACGCTCCGCGTTCCGCCTCAAGAAGTGACGCAGAGCGTCACGGGATGCATTCCCACGCGGAGCGTGGGAACGATCGGCGAATGGAGCTGCCGTGGCTGCGATGTTTTGATCTTCACGTCCCCAACGTCAAACCGTTCGCAGGCAACGGCAACGCGGTCTTGTAGCGCACCTGCTTGAGCGCAAAGCTGGAGCGGATGTTCGCCACCCCCGGCACCTTGGTCAGAAAATCCATCATGAAGCGTTCCAGCGACTGAATGCTCGGCACCAGCACGCGGATCAGATAGTCCGGGTCCCCGGCCATCAGATAGCACTCCATCACCTCGGGCCGGTCGGAGATCGCTTCCTCAAAGTGCTGCAGCGCTTCCTCTACCTGCTTTTCCAGGCTGACGTGAATGAACACGTTCACGTGCAGCCCCAGCAGATCGGCATCCAGCAGCGTGACCTGCTCGCGAATCAAGCCCAATTCTTCCATGGCCTTGACCCGGTTGAAGCACGGCGTCGGCGACAGGTTCACCGAGCGAGCGAGGTCGGCGTTGGTGATGCGCGCGTTCTCCTGAAGGCTGTTGAGAATGCCGATGTCGGTACGGTCCAGTTTGCGCATGAGACAAAACCACCTGTTTTTTATGTTTATGCAGAATTTCTATCTGCAAATGGTCGCCAGCGCAACGAAACACAGAGAAATATTCTTCTTGGCCACGCCTATGATTGTTGTAGGACAAGATTTCCTCATCCCGGAATGACTGCCAGCTCACTACAAGAAATTCACAAGATCGAGCGTAGAAGCCATGACCCAAGCGTATGAACCGCTGCGCCTGCACGTCCCTGAACCCTCGGGCCGTCCCGGCTGCAAAACCGATTTTTCCTACCTGCATCTGACCGATGCCGGTACGGTGCGCAAACCTCCTGTCGATGTAGAACCTGCCGATACCGCCGACCTCGCCCGTGGTTTGATCCGCGTGCTTGACGATCAGGGCAACGCCCTCGGCCCGTGGGCCGAAAACGTGCCGGTCGAGATCCTGCGCAAAGGCATGCGCGCGATGCTCAAGACGCGGATCTACGACAACCGCATGGTTGTCGCGCAGCGGCAGAAAAAGATGTCGTTCTACATGCAGAGTCTTGGCGAAGAAGCCATCGGCAGCGCCCAGGCTCTGGCACTGAACATCGACGACATGTGCTTCCCGACCTATCGCCAGCAAAGCATCCTCATGGCTCGCGATGTGCCGTTGGTCGACCTGATCTGCCAGTTGCTGTCCAACGAGCGCGATCCGCTCAAGGGCCGCCAGTTACCGATCATGTACTCGGTCAAGGACGCCGGTTTCTTCACCATTTCCGGCAACCTCGCCACCCAATTCATTCAGGGCGTCGGCTGGGGCATGGCCTCGGCGATCAAGGGCGATACGAAAATCGCCTCGGCGTGGATCGGTGACGGCGCCACCGCCGAATCGGACTTCCACACCGCCCTCACCTTCGCCCACGTTTATCGCGCGCCGGTGATCCTCAACGTGGTCAACAACCAGTGGGCGATTTCCACCTTCCAGGCCATCGCCGGCGGTGAGGCCACGACTTTCGCCGGACGCGGCGTCGGTTGCGGCATCGCCTCGCTGCGTGTCGATGGCAACGATTTCTACGCGGTCTACGCTGCTTCCGCCTGGGCTGCCGAACGCGCCCGGCGCAACCTCGGCCCGACCATGATCGAATGGGTCACCTACCGCGCCGGCCCGCACTCGACCTCCGACGATCCATCGAAATACCGCCCTGCCGATGACTGGAGCCACTTCCCGCTCGGCGATCCGATCGCGCGTCTGAAACAGCACTTGATCAAGGTCGGCCACTGGTCGGAAGAAGAACACGCCGCCGTCAGCGCCGAACTCGAAGCCGAAGTGATTGCCGCGCAGAAACAGGCCGAACAGTACGGCACCCTCGCCGGCGGGCAGATTCCAAGCGCCGCTACCATGTTCGAAGACGTCTACAAAGAGATGCCGGAGCACTTGAAGCGCCAGCGTCAGCAGTTGGGGATCTGACATGAACGATCACAACAACAATATTCAGTTGGAAACCGCCATGACCACGACCACCATGACCATGATCCAGGCCCTGCGCTCGGCCATGGATGTGATGCTTGAGCGTGATGACAATGTCGTCGTCTTCGGCCAGGACGTCGGTTACTTCGGCGGCGTGTTCCGCTGCACCGAAGGCCTGCAGACCAAGTACGGCACCTCGCGGGTGTTCGACGCGCCGATCTCGGAAAGCGGCATCGTCGGCGTGGCCGTCGGCATGGGCGCCTACGGTTTGCGTCCGGTCGCCGAAATCCAGTTCGCCGACTACGTCTACCCCGCCTCCGACCAGATCATCTCCGAAGCAGCGCGTCTGCGTTATCGCTCGGCCGGTGAATTCACCGCACCGATGACCCTGCGCATGCCATGCGGCGGCGGCATCTACGGCGGCCAGACCCACAGCCAGAGCATCGAGGCGATGTTCACTCAGGTCTGCGGTCTGCGCACGGTGATGCCGTCCAACCCGTACGACGCCAAAGGCCTGCTGATCGCCTCCATCGAAAACGATGACCCGGTGATCTTCCTTGAGCCGAAACGCCTGTACAACGGCCCGTTCGATGGCCATCACGACCGCCCCGTAACCCCGTGGTCGAAACACCCGCAAGCCCAAGTGCCGGACGGTTACTACACCGTGCCGCTGGACGTTGCTGCGATCACTCGCCCGGGCAAGGACGTGACTGTGCTGACCTACGGCACCACCGTATACGTCTCACAAGTCGCTGCCGAAGAATCCGGCGTCGATGCCGAAGTCATCGACCTGCGCAGCCTGTGGCCGCTGGATCTGGAAACCATCGTCAAGTCGGTGAAGAAAACCGGCCGCTGCGTGGTGGTTCACGAAGCTACCCGCACCTGCGGTTTCGGCGCCGAGCTGGTGTCGCTGGTGCAAGAGCACTGCTTCCATCACCTGGAAGCGCCGATCGAACGCGTCACCGGTTGGGACACTCCCTACCCGCACGCGCAGGAGTGGGCGTATTTCCCAGGGCCGTCCCGCGTGGGCGCGGCGTTGAAACGGGTCATGGAGGTCTGAATGGGCACGCACGTTATCAAGATGCCGGACATCGGCGAAGGCATCGCAGAAGTAGAACTGTCGCAGTGGCACGTCAAGGTTGGCGATCTGGTGGTTGAAGACCAGGTGCTGGCGGATGTCATGACCGACAAGGCGATGGTCGATATTCCGTCGCCGGTGCACGGGAAAGTGATTGCCCTCGGTGGTCAGCCGGGTGAAGTGATGGCGGTCGGCAGTGTGCTGATCAGCATCGAGGTTGAAGGTGCCGGCAACCTTAAAGAGTCCGCCGCACCCGCGCCGGTCAAAGAAGCACCGGTTGCGCCGAAAGTTGAGACCGCTGTCGAAAGTAAACCCGCCGCAGCCGCCGCACCACGTCCGGCTGCCGTTTGCCAGGGTCCCATAGTTGCTCGCGAAGCGGATGAACGCCCGCTCGCATCGCCGGCCGTGCGCAAACACGCGCTGGATCTGGGTATTCAATTGCGTCTGGTTCGCGGCAGCGGCCCGGCCGGTCGCGTGTTGCACGAAGACCTTGAGGCCTATCTCGCGCAAGGTCAGTCGAATACTTCGGCGCCGGCCGCTGCCGCTTACGTTCAACGCAACGACGAAGAACAGATTCAAGTGATCGGCATGCGCCGCAAGATCGCCCAGCGCATGCAGGATGCTACTCAGCGTGCCGCGCACTTCAGTTATGTGGAAGAAATCGACGTCACCGCGATCGAAGAACTGCGTGCGCATCTGAATGAAAAACATGGCGCCAGCCGTGGCAAGTTGACCTTGTTGCCGTTCCTCGTTCGCGCGCTGGTGGTGGCCCTGCGCGACTTCCCGCAAATGAACGCCCGATACGACGACGAAGCGCAAGTCATTACCCGCCTGGGCGCGGTGCATGTCGGCGTCGCCACGCAAAGCGATGTCGGCCTGATGGTGCCCGTGGTGCGTCACGCCGAAGCGCGCAGCCTGTGGGACAGCGCCGCGGAAATTTCGCGTTTGGCCAACGCCGCGCGCAATGGCAAGGCCAGCCGCGATGAGCTGTCCGGTTCGACCATTACTCTGACCAGTCTCGGCGCATTGGGCGGCATTGTCAGCACGCCGGTGCTGAACCTGCCGGAAGTGGCCATTGTCGGCGTAAACAAAATCGTCGAACGGCCAATGGTGGTCAAAGGCCAGGTGGTGATCCGCAAGATGATGAACCTCTCCAGCTCCTTCGATCACCGCGTGGTCGACGGCATGGACGCGGCGCTTTTCATTCAGGCCATTCGTGGCTTGCTCGAACAACCCGCTACCTTGTTTGTGGAGTAATGGAATGCAGACTTTGAACACCACCCTGCTGATCATCGGCGGCGGCCCCGGCGGTTACGTCACTGCGATCCGCGCCGGGCAATTGGGCATCCCGACCATCCTGGTCGAAGGCCAATCGTTGGGCGGCACCTGCCTGAATATCGGCTGCATTCCGTCGAAAGCGCTGATTCATGTGGCTGAGCAGTTTCATCAGACGCAGCATCACAGCCAGCATTCGGCGCTCGGCATCAACGTTGCCGCGCCGACCCTGGATATCAGCAAAAGCGTCGAGTGGAAGGATGGCATCGTTGATCGCCTGACCACTGGCGTCGCCGCGCTGCTGAAGAAGAACAAGGTTCAGGTCATCAACGGCTGGGCGAAAATCATCGACGGCAAAACCGTGGAAGTAGGCGATACCCGAATCCAGTGCGAACATCTGGTGCTGGCCACCGGTTCGACCAGCGTCAACCTGCCGATCCTGCCGATTGGCGGGCCGATCATCTCCTCCACCGAAGCGCTGGCGCCGACGTCTGTGCCGAAACGCCTGGTGGTGGTTGGCGGTGGTTACATCGGCCTGGAGCTGGGCATCGCCTATCGCAAGCTCGGCGCCGAAGTCAGCGTGGTCGAGGCGCAGGACCGCATCCTGCCGGCCTATGACGCAGAACTGACGCAACCGGTGCATGAGGCGCTCAAGCAACTGGGTGTGAAGCTGTACCTCAAGCACAGCGTGCTGGGTTTCGACGGCACGTTGCAGGTGCGCGATCCTGAAGGCGAAACCCTCAATCTGGAAACCGATCAGGTACTGGTTGCCGTCGGTCGCAAACCCAATACTCAAGGCTTCAATATCGAAGCGTTGAATCTGGACATGAACGGTTCGGCGATCAAGATCGACAGCGGTTGCCAGACCAGCATGCGCAACGTCTACGCCATTGGCGACGTGAGCGGCGAACCGATGCTGGCCCACCGCGCCATGGCTCAGGGCGAGATGGTTGCCGAGCTGATCAGCGGCAAGCGCCGCGAATTCAACCCGACCGCCATCGCCGCCGTGTGCTTTACCGACCCGGAACTGGTGGTGGTCGGCAAAACTCCGGACGAGGCCAAGGCTGCCGGGCTGGACTGCATCGTTGCAAGCTTCCCGTTCGCCGCCAACGGCCGGGCGATGACCCTGGAATCGAAAAGCGGCTTCGTCCGCGTGGTTGCTCGTCGGGATAATCATGTGATTGTCGGTTGGCAGGCGGTCGGTGTCGGTGTTTCCGAATTGTCGACGGCATTCGCGCAGAGCCTGGAAATGGGCGCGCGCCTGGAAGACATCGGCGGCACCATCCATGCCCACCCGACCTTGGGTGAGGCGGTGCAGGAAGCGGCGTTGCGGGCGCTGGGGCATGCGCTGCATCTGTAAATACGTCAAATTGATCGTTCCCACGCTCCGCGTGGGAATGCAGCCCGGGACGCTCTGCGTCCCAACAGCCGAACGCGGAGCGTCCGATGAGGCATTCCCACGCAGAGCGTGGGAACGATCAGTCGAGGGAACGATCAGCGGAGCGAATTCCGGCTGCGAAACCGCTCAAGAATGAAGTATTGTTGTGCCCATCCAAAAAAACGTCAGAAGCCTTGAACCGCTTCGGCGGTTGTTCAGTGATAGAGGGTGTCATGGGTAACGAAAGCATCAATTGGGACAAGCTGGGTTTTGACTACATCAAGACCGACAAGCGCTATCTGTCGTACTTCCGCGATGGCGAGTGGGACAAAGGCACCCTGACCGAAGATAACGTCCTGCACATCAGCGAAGGCTCCACTGCCCTTCACTATGGTCAGCAGTGCTTCGAAGGCATGAAGGCCTATCGCTGCAAGGACGGCTCGATCAACCTGTTCCGCCCGGACCAGAACGCCCTGCGCATGCAACGCAGCTGCGCGCGTCTGTTGATGCCGACGGTCGACACCGAGCAGTTCATCGAAGCCTGCAAAGCCGTAGTTCGCGCCAACGAGCGTTTCATCCCGCCGTACGGCACCGGCGGCGCGCTGTACCTGCGCCCGTTCGTGATCGGCGTCGGTGACAACATCGGCGTACGCACTGCGCCCGAGTTCATCTTTTCGATCTTCTGCATCCCGGTCGGTGCCTACTTCAAGGGCGGCCTGACCCCGCACAACTTCCAGATCTCCAGCTACGACCGCGCGGCCCCGCAAGGCACCGGTGCGGCCAAGGTCGGTGGCAACTACGCCGCCAGCCTGATGCCGGGCTCGAAAGCCAAGAAAGCCAACTTCGCCGACGCGATCTACCTTGATCCGATGACCCACACCAAGATCGAGGAAGTCGGTTCGGCCAACTTCTTCGGGATCACCCACGACAACAAGTTCGTCACCCCGAACTCGCCATCGGTTCTGCCAGGCATCACCCGCCTGTCGCTGATCGAACTGGCCAAATCGCGTCTGGGCCTGGAAGTGGTTGAAGGCGACGTGCTGATCGACAAACTGGCGGACTTCAAGGAAGCCGGTGCCTGCGGTACCGCTGCGGTGATCACGCCGATTGGCGGCATCAGCTACAACGATCACTTGCATGTGTTCCACAGCGAAACCGAGGTAGGCCCGGTGACCCAGAAGCTCTACAAAGAGCTGACTGGCGTGCAGACCGGCGACATCGAAGCGCCAGCGGGCTGGATCGTCAAGGTTTGATCTGACGACTGCAGATGCTCAGAAGCCCTCCATTGAGTGATTGATGGAGGGCTTTTTTGTTGGGCTGCAAAAGATCAAAAGATCGCAGCCTTCGGCAGTTCCTACACGGTCTCTGTAAGACCTGCCGAAGGCTGCGATCTTTCGATCTTCTATTTCAAAGCAATCCGCTTCCCGGCTCGACTGGCGATTCCGCTCGCCTGCCCATTCTGCTGCTTGCCCATCCGCGCTTGGGTGATCAATCCCGGTATCAACTCGCCCTCCGGCAGATTCTTCCAGAACCGCACCGGCAAATGCCCTTGCATGACCTTCGGGTTCAACCGCGCCGGGTTGAAGATGTGGCTGTAGTAGGTCAACCACAAATCGCCGTGGGGGTCATCGACGTTCTGTGCCAGTTGCTGCCATTCAATCGGGCACTGCCGCTCGTGAATCAATTCCTCACCGTCGTAATAAACGCCGTCACGCGGTGTGGCGATCAACCAGCGATGCTGGCCCATGCGCCCGATAAAGTGCTCGCTGGCGCTGTGCAGAATGTCATGCGCCGGTTCGTGCCACGCCACGTATTGTGGACCAGGCAGATCCTTGGGCCGCTCGATGAAACGCACAAACGCATGCAGATGATGGGCCTCGCGGCTGACCTGCTTGATGCGGCGCTGCAACTCACTGCCGAGTTTGTCGCCGGCCATCATCGCCGTGCGGTCGCCGTGACTGACCCGCCAGAGCACTTCATACAACAGGCTCCAGCGCTGTTCGCCGCGATAGCGCGCCGCGTGCTCGAGGGTGGCGAGCAGCGCACGGGGAATACGCGCCTGAAACGGCCCCTGCCCTTCGGGCATGTGATCATCACTGGCAAACAGATCGCCAACGCCTTCCGCCGCCCAGCTCACCAGACTCGGGTCGATTTCATGGCTGAGCAACCAGCGCGCCTGCTGGCGCCAGGTGTCGAACAGATCGTCGCAATCAAGACTGATCATCCCCACAACCCCATCTGCTGCGGCATCGGCCGGTCACGTAATTGCTGGTAGAGCATGTGGCTGGTGACTTCCGCCTGTTGCGGGTGGTAATCGCTGGTGATGATGAACGGCTTGGCCTTGGCCAGCACACAGCGCATCCGCGCGACGTCTTCGTAACGGATGCGGCGCTGACGGCGCAGCTCGACCAGGCGCTCGGTGGTGCGCAAGCCGATGCCCGGGATGCGTGCGATCAACGTCGCATCGGCACGATTGAGGTCCAGCGGGAACACTTCGCGATTTTCCAGCGCCCAGGCCAGCTTTGGGTCGATATCGAGCGCCAGATTGCCCGGGCCTTTGAGCAATTCGTCAGCGCTGTAGCCGTAGCTGCGCAGGAGGAAATCAGCCTGATACAAACGATGCTCGCGCATCAGCGGCGGCGCGGCGAGCGGTACGCTTTTCGGGCTGTCGGGGATCGGACTGAATGCCGAGTAATAGACCCGGCGCAAACGGAAGTTGCCATACAGGGATTGAGCGCTGTGGAGGATGGTGCTGTCATCGGTGTCATCGGCACCGACGATCAATTGCGTGCTTTGTCCGGCCGGGGCGAATTTTGCCGAGCGCGGTTCGTTCAATACCGTCTGCACGCCGGTGTAGATGGTGTTCATCGCTTGCTTGATCGAGGTGATGTCCTTCTCCGGCGCCAGTGTCTGCAGGCTGGCGTCGGTGGGCAGTTCGATGTTGACGCTGAGGCGGTCGGCATAGCGCCCGGCTTCTTCGATCAAGGCCGGATCGGCTTCCGGAATGGTCTTGAGATGGATGTAGCCGCGAAATTCGTGCTCTTCACGCAGCAACTTCGCCACACGCACCAGCTGCTCCATGGTGTAGTCCGCCGAGCGGATGATCCCGGAGCTGAGAAACAGGCCGCTGACGCAGTTGCGGCGGTAGAAATCCATGGTCAGCGTCACGACTTCTTCCGGGGTAAAGCGCGCACGCGGCACATCGCTGGAACGGCGGTTGACGCAATATTGGCAATCGTAAAGGCAGAAGTTGGTCAGCAGGATTTTCAGCAACGACACACAGCGCCCGTCCGGCGTGTAGCTGTGGCAAATGCCCATGCCGTCCGTCGAACCGAGCCCGCTCTTGCCCTCGGAGCTGCGCTTGGGCGCACCACTGCTGGCGCAGGAGGCGTCGTACTTGGCGGCGTCGGCGAGGATGCTGAGCTTGTCGATGATTTGCATGGCGCGGGCTCTTTACTGTGTGCATATACAGTATAGGCTCGCCCGCCGGGAAACAAGTTGATGGATGACCCCTCGTCGGCTGGCCAGCTGAATTGTGGCCGCCCGCGAAAACCTGTGGGAGCGAGCCTGCTCGCGAAGAGGCCCTGCCAGTCTCCGCAACTCAGTAATCAAAACGCCCACTGCAATATCAACCAGCTGTTCGCCCCGCTGATCAACACAAACAGCCCCCAGGCCAGCACCCGCGTGGGCCAGCGATTGACGAACGGCCCCATCAATTGCCGGTCGTTGGTCATGCGAATCAGCGGGTACAAGGCAAACGGCAACTGCAGGCTGAGCACGACCTGACTCAACACCAGCAACTTGCCGATCGCGTTATCGCCCATGAGCCAGACGCCGATGAACGCCGGAATCAGCGCCAGCCCGCGAGTGATCAAACGCCGCTGCCAGCACGGGATGCGCAGGTTCAGATAGCCCTCCATGATGACCTGCCCGGCGATGGTCCCGGTGAAGGTCGAACTTTGCCCCGACGCGAGCAGCGCCACGCCGAACAGCACACTGGCCAGCGCACCGCCCACCAGCGGGTCGAGCAGGTGATAGGCGTCCTGAATGTCGACCACATCGGTGTGCCCGGACTGGTGAAACGCCGCCGCTGCGAGAATCAGGATCGCCGCGTTGACCAGCAGCGCCAGGGCCAGCGAACCGATGGTGTCGATGCGCGCCAGTTTCACCGCGTCCCGCTTGCTCGCCAAGTCCTTGCCGATCATCCGCGTTTGCACGATCGATGTGTGCAGATACAGGTTATGCGGCATCACTGTGGCGCCGAGGATGCCGATGGCCAGATACAGCGGCGCCGCATCGCCAATAGCCGACAGCGACGGTTTGAAGCCCATCGCGACGTCTGGCCAGTAGGGTTTGATCAGCAACAGCTCAACGAAAAAACACACACCGATGGTCGCGACCAGCACCAGCATGATCGCTTCGAGACGACGGAATCCCCGGTTCTGCAGGGCCAGCACCAACAGCGTGTCGAAAGCCGTCAGAGCGATGCCGAAGGTCAGCGAGCAACCGAGCAGCAAGTGAAATGCGAGAGCGCAGCCAAGCACTTCGGCGAGGTCGGTGGCAATGATCGAGATCTCCGCCAATATCCATTGCAAGCGCGCAGTCGGGGTGCTGTAGCGCTCACGGGACAACTGCGCCAGATCGCGCCCGGTGGCGATGCCCAACCGCGAGCAAAGGCACTGCACCACCATGCCTGCCAGACTCGCCAGCAACACGACGAACAACAGGCTGTAGCCAAAACGCGAACCGGCCTCGATCGCAGTGGCCCAATTGCCCGGGTCCATGTAGCCGATCGACACCAGCAAACCGGGACCGGCGAAACGCAGCACACGTTTGAAGAACGAGGCAGTCGGATCGACCGCGACACTGCCGGCCACTTCCGGCGGGCAAAACGGCGCGGTGGCGATTTTGGGCAAGCTGAATTTCACGCACACATCCAGAAACAAAAACGGGAGCCCGGCAGCTTAGTCGTTTCGCCTGATGCCTTGAAGCGCAAAGATCACTGAACCTATGGGTTCACGCCCAGCAACTGCTCGCGCAACTCGGGACTGCGTGTTCGTGGATCCAGCCAGATATCGAAAAACGCCTTGGCAAACTGCGGATCCTCAATCTCATGCTGGAGCTTCTGCCCGACAAAAAACCGCGCGCCCTGCCCCGGCAGATATACGCCGGTGATCCGTGTACCGGCCTGCACGTCGACAAACGACTGTTGCATCTGCGTCTGCCAGCCGGCCAATTGCGCTGAAGTGACCCGGGAACCGGCCAGGCGTTTGATCTCATCGACGCTGGTGCTGACCAGATCGTCGCGCGAGATGTTGCGCCGGTAGATCAGCTCCAGAGCAAACGGCTGGCCATCCGCCAGAGGCCGCGCGGCACTCCACAAGCGCGCGCTGTAAACGTCGAAGCCGAACACGCTGAAATCGCCGCTGCCGATGATTTGCGCGCCCGGCACTGCGTCCTGCCAATTGGCCCACGTCGGCGTCAGCAACAGCGCCCATAAACCGATGCCACAACAGCCACGAACGAGCTTGGGTGTTCTGTTCATCGCCGTATCGTCTCCGCTGCATTCTGATGATCAAAGCATAGCCGGATTCGCGCCTGATTTTTTGTATACAAAAATTGCGAACATAGGCAGCAATCTTTAGGCGGCAGTGCTAACGTGGCTCATCCTGACCCGACGGAGACACCCGCGTGCTGATCCTGAAATTGCTGCTGATTCCCGGCTTTCTCCTGCTGATTTCCCTGGCGGGCAAACGCTGGGGGCCGAGCGTGGCCGGGTGGCTGTCGGGATTGCCAGTGGTGGTCGGGCCGATTCTGTTCTTTCTGGCGATCGAACAAGGGCCGCAGTTTGCCGCGCAATCCGCCGTGGCTGCGCTATCGGCGATGTTCGCGATGATCGCTTTCTGCATCACTTATGCGCAGGTGGCGCAGCGGGCGAACTGGCCGTGGGCGTTGACCATTTCGTTGGCGGTGTGGGCCGCGCTGGCGACGGTGTTGTCGGTGATCCCCTCGTCCTTGCCGTTCTCGGTGATTGCGGCAGCGGTGGCACTGCTCGCTTCGCCTTATCTGTTCCCCGAGGTGCAGCCGGTGTTGAACGGGCCAGCACCGAAGTCGGACAAACTGATCTGGCGGATGATCGCCGGTGCGGCGCTGACGCTGGTGGTGACGATGCTCGCCAGCACCGTCGGCGAACGCTGGAGCGGCCTGCTCGCGGTGTTTCCGGTGCTTGGCAGCGTGATGGCGGTGTTCTCGCAACAAACCCGCGGCCCGGCGTTTACCGCTGCGTTATTGCGCGCAACGGCGACCGGCATGTATTCGTTTTCAGCGTTCTGCCTGGTGTCCGCCTTGACGCTGCCAAGCATGGGCCTCAGCGGTTTTGTCGTAGGCGTGGCAGTGTCGGTGGCGATGCTCGGGGTGACCCGGCGCCTGCTGGCGCGGCCATTGGCCAAGGCGCAAGCGCAATAACCGCCCGGACGAATCGCGCTGGAACGCCCGGCACGCTCCGTGGGATGATCGCCCGCCTCGCGCGACCATTTCCCGGAGATTTCAGATGTCATTGTTGAGCAAAAAAGCCGTCGTCCTGATGCTGGCGGCCGTCGCCGGTTTCGCCGCGATCAACGCGCACGCCGCCAAGGAAAAGGTCAAAACCGAGAAGGTTACGCTGCTCGACGGCAAATTCGCCTTCGTCCTGCCCAAAGGCTTTGTCGCTGACCCGCTGCCCGCCAGCCCGAGCGGGGCCAAGGGCACGATGTACACCAACCAGACCACCAAGACCGTGGTCATCGCCGCCGAAAACCAGATCCCCGCAGGGCAGAACGTCAAGGACAACGACGGTGAGTTTCTCGACGGCAGCGTGTCGAGTTTCATCGACGATCAGCGCAAAGCCCTGCCGGACTTCAATAAGCTCAGCGAGAAAAGCCTGACCCAGAAAGGCACCGGCCTCGGGCTGCGTCAGGTTGACAGCACCGCCACCCAGGGCGGTGGCCAGACGCTGAACACCACATTGCTGGCCGGCTCGGGGACGAAGATGGCGCTGGTGCAGGTGATTTCCCGCGCCAGCGACAAGAAAGCTCACGATGCCCTGGTCAAAGCCATCGTCAAGGATTGAGCCGCTGCAACCAGCCATTCAGATCGCGCAACTCGGCCGCACTGATGCTGTGGCCGACGCCCGGATACGCGTGAAACTCGGGCTGGTAATCGAGCTTCTGCAATAGCGCGTTGGCCTCGGTGCCGTGACGGTAAGGCACCGGATCATCAGCGGTGCCGTGGCCGATAAAAATGCTCAGCGGCAGTGGCGCTTGCCCGGGCTTGAGTTCGGCTTTGAGCACCGGCAACAAGCGCCCGCTCAACGCGGCAAACCCGCCCACGACCGCTGGCGCGCGCAGGCCCACTTCGTAGCTCATCATCGCGCCCTGGCTGAAGCCGATCAGGTACACCTTGTCGGGCGCGGCGTGATATTTCTTCGCCGCCTGGGTGATAAAGTCGCGCAGCTTCTGACCGCTGACCTTCAGATCATCGGTCTCGCCGTTGTAGGCGCCTTCGCCCTTCTTGCGAAACCACTGGTAACGTCCTTCACCCAACGTCATCGGCGCGCGCACGGAAAGGTAGTTGTACTGCGCCGGCAGCTGAAATTTCATGCCGATCAGATCGGCCTCGTTACTGCCGTAACCGTGCAGGAAAATCACCAGCGGACGTGGTTCAGCGTCGGCGTGGACCTGTTCGAGGTACTTGAGTGGCAAGTCGGATTGCAGGGTGGTTTGCGCGTGAACGGCGGTGGATGCGAGCAGGGTCAGCAGGGCGAACAATTTCAGCATTGCAGCGTTCCTTCACAGAGTGTCGGGTTCGCGGGGGAGCCTAACATTCTAGGATGAGGATCCAAATTTTGTGGAGTGGCTGATGCCGCTATCGCTGGCAAGCCAGCTCCCACAAGAATTGCGGCGTCTCCGAAATTTGAGATCAACCGCAACCCTGTGGGAGCTGGCTTGCCAGCGATGAGGTCAGCAAATTCAGCGAAGAGCCATCAGTCGTTCGTCAGCTTGCCGGTACGAAACGGCACCCGCCCCGCCACTTTCGCCTGCCAGATCCCCGGCTCGGTATAACGCCCGCGATCAATCGCGAACAGCACCCCGCTGGTGCCGGCGCGCACGGTGGTCACGCGATCCTGCAACGGGTCAACAACCTCGAACAGCGCCTCGCCCTGCTCTACCCACTCGCCGGCATTGCGCAAGAAACTGACCACGCCGTGGTGCGGGGCGAACAGGTATTCGGTGCCTTCGAACGGCAGACCTTCACAACATTCGCTCGGCGCCGCCGGCCATTCGCCGCTGATGAAACCCTGCTCGGCGAGAAAGCCCAGAATCGCTTCACAATTGGCCTGAGCCTGATCGACGCGGGTGTCGCCCATGCTGCCCAGCTCCAGCGTCGTCGCCAGATTCGCCGCCGGAATCGCCGCGTTCGGGAATGCTTTGGCCAGACGCAGCCACGGCGTCGAGCAGGATTCATCGAACGAGCTGCCGCCGGAGTCCTCGCAGAGCAACGCGACGCCAGCCTGCAACCGCGCCGCTAGCGATTGCCATTGCGGCCAGTGTTGCGGCAGCGCGTAGAGGTGAATCGCAGCGTCGAAGTCGCAGTGCAAGTCGAGGGTGATGTCGGCGTCGCAGGCGTGGCGCAGCAACAAGCGGTGCAAGGCTTCCAGTTGCGAGGCCGGCGCCGGCAATTCTTCGAAGATCTGAGCCATGGCCTGGCGGATCAGCGCGACATTGGCCTCGGCATCCGCGCCCAGACGCTCGCCCACCAGCGCAGCGACCGGGGCGCTGAGTTCGACGAATGCGCGGTTGAAATTCTTGCCGCTGCCCAATTCGAAGCGGCCCATGTGATTGCCTTGCAGATGCTGATCCAGGCCGATCGGATTGGCCACCGGCACCAGTTCGATAACGCCCTGCAAACGGCCCTGCCGCTCCAGTTCGTTCAAGCGCAGCTTGAGTTCCCACGCGGTACGCATGCCCGGCAGTTCATCGGCGTGCAGGCTGGCCTGGATATACACCTTGCGGCTGCCGGCGCCGTAGCGGAACACGCTGAGGGAGCGCTCGCTGCCCAAATGGCTCCAGGGCAGAACGTGGTCGATGCGTTGCATGGAAAACTCCTGAATAGCTGGATTACGCAAATCCCTGTGGGAGCGAGCCTGCTCGCGAATGCGTCAGGTCAGACGATGACGATGTCGAATGTCAGACCGCTTTCGCGAGCAGGCTCGCTCTCACAGAGAATTTCCATCAATAAAAAAACATAAAAAAAGTGGCCACCGCGCAAACGGGGCCACTTTTTTTCACGGCGTATTAATGGCCGTACACGTCAAAGTCGAAGTACTTGTCCTGGACTTTCTTGTACTCGCCATTGGCGCGGATTTCGGTGATGGCTTTGTTGAATTGCTCAGCCAGTGCGGTATCGCCCTTGCGCACGGCAATGCCAGCGCCGCCGCCGAAGTACTTGGCGTCTTCGTAGGTCGGACCGACGAATTCGAAACCTTTGCCGGCATCGGTTTTCAGGAAACCGTCGCTGAGGTTGACCGAGTCAGCCAGCATCGCGTCGATACGCCCGGACACCATGTCGAGGTTGGCTTCCTGCTGCGAGCCGTAGCGCACCAGTTCGATCCCGGCCGGAACCAGCACTTCGGTCGCGTAGCGGTCATGGGTACTGGCACGCAGCACGCCGACTTTCTTGCCCTTGAGTTCGGTCAGCGGGTCTTTGACGCCGGAGCCTTCCTTCATCACGAAGCGTGCCGGGGTGTGGTAGTACTTGATGGTGAAGTCGACGTTCTTCTTGCGATCGTCAGTGATGGTCATCGACGACAGGATCGCGTCGATTTTTTTCACTTTGAGTGCCGGGATCAGGCCATCGAACTCTTGCTCGACCCACGTGCATTTAACTTTCATCTGCGCGCACAGCGCGTCACCGATGTCCACGTCAAAACCAGTGAGTTTGCCGTCAGGGGTTTTCATCGAGAATGGCGGGTAACCGGCTTCGATACCGATGCGGATCGGCTTGGCGTCTTCGGCCACAGCGGTCAGGGACAACATCGACAGTGCCAGGGCACCGAACATCACTAGCTTTTTCATTTATTACTCCCGTGCGGAGGCTTTTATTGGCAGCTTTCGAGTCAGCGTTCGGTCATGGCGTTCTAACGGCAAAAACCGACGTGGCCGGCAGTCTATGGCGGCGCGCACGGAGGCAATTGTTTTTAAGCGACAATTACTTACAGAACATCGGCGCACGCATTGACGGGGGTCAACGCGTGCGCCGTGGTGGTGCGAAGGCTGTAGGACAAGACTGTTTTCAGAGCAAGAAGCGCCGATCCTCCGGCATCAACAGAAACGTCAGCATTCGCAGGCGACAGGTGTATTGGCGACTGACGCCGCGCTCAGTTCGAAACCTTCATCGAGCCATCCGGTGACGCCGCCGATCATCTCTTTCACCGGATAACCCAACGCCGCGAGCTTCACCGCAGCCTTGTTCGCCCCATTGCAATGCGGCCCTGCGCAATAGACTACGAACAAAGTGTGTTTCGGGTAATCGGCCAAGCGCTCCGCCGTGAGCAAGCGGGTCGGGATATTGATCGCGCCGGGTACATGGCCGCGCTCGAACGCCAATGGGCCTCGCACATCCACCAGAACGAAGTCGACCTCCCCGGGCTCTTGGCTATTGAACACGTCGGAACAATCGGTTTCGAAGGTCAGACGATTGCTGAAATGCATCAGGGCAATCGCCGAAGGTGCGGCGGGGATTTCGCGAACCAGGCTGGTCATGTTGTGTTGCTCTTTTGTCTGTGGGGGATGAACTGACTTTATCGAGACAGCGCTTGCCGCTACAGTGGCGCGCAAGACACCGACCGGGAGTTTTCCGCCAAATGCTTGCTCAGCCCAATCTGGTTGCCATTCTGGCCTACGATGGCCTCTGCACGTTCGAGTTCGGCATTGCCGTGGAGATCTTCGGCCTGGCCCGACCAGAGTTCGATTTCCCTTGGTACGAGCATGCAATTGCCGCAGTCGATCCAGGCCCGATGCGCGCCATGGGTGGCATTCAGGTGCTGGCCGATGGCGGCCTGGAACTGCTCGCCGCAGCGCGCACCATCGTCATTCCGGGCTGGCGCGACCGCGATGCCCCGATACCGCCAGCGCTGATCGACGCATTGCGTCAGGCCCATGACCGAGGCGCGCGGTTGCTGTCGATCTGCTCGGGCGTGTTCGTCCTCGCCGCCAGCGGCCTGCTCGACGGCCACCGCGCCACCACTCACTGGCGCTACACCAGCGAACTGGCGCAACGCTACCCTGCGATCGAGGTCGATCCGGACGTGCTCTACGTCGACGCCGGTCAACTGATCACCTCCGCCGGCAGCGCCGCCGGCATCGACGCCTGCCTGCATCTGGTGACACGTGACTTCGGCACGCAGGTCGCCAACGCCGTCGCGCGGCGACTGGTCATGTCGCCACAACGCACTGGCGGCCAGGCCCAATTCATCCCCACCCCGGTCAGCCCGACACCCCGCAGCGACCTGTCGCGCGTCATGCAATGGGCCCGCGAACGCCTGCACGAACCGCTGGAAGTCCGCGATCTGGCCAGCGAAGCGGCGATGAGCGAGCGCACGTTTTTGCGGCGCTTCACCGAAGCCAGCGGGCAAACGCCCAAAGCCTGGCTGCAACATGAACGCCTGGCGCGAGCGCGGGAGCTGCTCGAGAGCACCCATCAACACACCGAGCAGATCGCCCAACGCTGCGGCTATCGCTCGGTGGAGAGTTTTCGTGTGGCGTTTCGCAGCGTGGTGGGCGTACCGCCGTCGGTTTATCGGGAGCGGTTTGGGCGAAGCAACAAGCTTTCGCTCCATCCCACAGCGTTTTAAGCGCTGACGTTGAGGGCCAGGCCGGCAGAAACGCTCGCGGTGAAAATTGTGAAACGGAAAATGCGGCTTGCTTTATATTGATTCTGATATAACCTGAAAATCAAACGCGCACTGGCACTTCTTGCAATACAACTCACCGTCGCCGCTTACGTTCAGCTATTACGCTTTTCCTTTTGACACAGGACTAGCCGATGCCGAAACACAAGGATGTGGTGTTCGTGGGAAGCGCGTTGAAAGATCTCAAAGCGTTCCCGGTTGATGCCCGAAGAGCGGCGGGGTTTCAGCTGGACCTGTTGCAACAGGGTGATGCCCCACTCGATTGGCGCCCTATGAAAACCGTAGGACGCGGTGTCAACGAAATCAGGATCACCGAGGACTCAGGGGCGTTTCGCGTGTTTTATGTAGTCAATCGACCTGAAGCAATCTATGTGCTTCACGCCATGCACAAAACCACGCGTAAAACGGAAATTAGAGACATCGAACTGGCCCGGGCCAGATATCAGGAAATAGGTTAAGCCATGAAGGAACATCAAGACTCATCCCAACGATTTTCCAGTGTATGGGATGCATTGGAGGACACGCCTCAGGAAGCCGCCAACATGCGTTTGCGAGCCAAGCTCATGCGTTCGCTTTGCGAGACCATTCGAGCGTGGGAGCTCCCTCAAAAGGACGCGGCACAGAGATTGGGAATCTCGCAGCCGCGCCTCAATGATGTACTCAACGGGAAAATCGACAAATTCTCGCTCGATGCATTGGTCAACCTGTCAGCTGCTGCAAGGCTGGAGGTGGACATTTGCTTTCCGTCAGGCCCGTTGCAATGGGCCTGACTGACGATCTGTTTAGGACAGTCGTCGATTGACCTATATGCGGAAGTCAGCGAGCACAAAGGTCGTGTGAGTTCGAAGGTAACCGTCGACGTCATCCAGCGAATGCAATGCTCCACTGGATGACTCGATATTGGACGCATCGTCCTGACGAACCAAAGTTACGATAAACATTCCATCCTTTTGAACAAGTGTCCCGGTTACCTTTATTGCCATCCCATTCTCCTGAGAAAAAGAGGTCACGCTTATTGGCTTGACCTGCAGATTGCCAGCCACCTTCGCTTTGAGCTTTTTGCGCTTGGCAAGCAGTTCTTTACTAGCCACCCAACTGCCCACTCCAGCGGCGACGGACAATACGTACATGTAGTTGTAGCTTGATCTGCCACGCGTACCATGCTTTTCAATCAGCCAATCGGTGACTTGCGAGACTACTTGCCAAATATCCATCACTCTTAGTCCTGTGCTAAAAACTCCCCGTTTCAATCCTCCCGCGTCAAAACCTCCAGCAACTCAATCTCAAACACCAGATTCGAATTCGGCGGGATCTTGCCCATGGTCCGCTCGCCGTAGCCCAGATGCGCCGGCACCAGCAACTTGCGTTTGCCGCCGACCTGCATGTCCATCAGGCCCTGGTCCCAGCCTTTGATCACGCGGCCAGTGCCGATCACGCACTGAAACGGTTTGCCCCGGCTCCAGGACGAATCGAATTCAGTGCCGTCTTCCAGCCAGCCGGTGTATTGGGTGGTGATCAGCGCGCCTTTCACCGCGGCTTTGCCGTCGCCCGGTTGCAGGTCGATGATTTGCAGTTCGTCTGTCATGTCGTTGGCTCTTGAGATGTTCGCAGGCGGCGTTTTTCGCAGAATCCGGCGTCGATGGCAATCCATGGAACCGAAAACACGCCTTGCCGCTCACATGTGTATCGACATCGTATGACGACAAGGATGCTTAGATGACCGACTCTCGATTGCTGCGCAGTTTCATCCCGCCCTACATCCTCAACCGCATCATTGCCCACGGTTCCGAGCCGCAGCGCAACGCCGCGATGCAGACGCTCAATCATGTGCGCAGCCTGCTGCCCAACCCCGGCCGCCCTTCGCAGCCGCCGGCTCGCGCGATTCTGCCGGAAGCGAGCAAGCCTGGCCTAGCGCGGCGCAGTGTGCATGATGCGCAGAACAAAATGCTCTTGCCAGGCATGCCGGTGCGTCTCGAGGGCCAGCCGGCATCGGGGGATCCGGCGGTCGATGAGGCGTACGATGCGCTGGGCGCCAGCTATGATTTCTTCTGGAAAGTGCTCGGTCGCGACTCGATCGACAATCAGGGATTCGCGCTGATCGGCAGCGTGCATTATGGCCAGGGCTACGAAAACGCATTCTGGAACGGCGCGCAGATGGTCTTCGGTGACGGCGATGGCGAAATCTTCCAGCGCTTCACCCGCTCGCTAGACGTCATCGGCCATGAACTGGCCCACGGCGTCACCGAAAGCGAAGCCGGGCTGATTTATGCCAACCAGTCCGGCGCGTTGAACGAGTCGCTCTCGGATGTATTCGGCGTGTTGATCAAGCAATACACCCTTGGCCAAACCACCGAGCAGGCAGACTGGTTGATCGGCGCCGACCTGCTGATGCCACAGATCCAAGGCAAGGGCCTGCGCTCGATGTCGCATCCCGGCACGGCATACGACGACCCGATGCTGGGCAAGGATCCGCAACCGGATCACATGCGCAAGTTCGTCATCACCAGCGAAGACAATGGCGGCGTACACATCAACTCCGGCATTCCCAACCGCGCGTTTTACCTGGCAGCCCGAGCGTTTGGCGGCTTCGCCTGGGAAAAAGCCGGACACATCTGGTACGACACGCTGTGTGATGACCGCTTGAAACAGGACGCAACGTTCGACGCTTTCGCAACACTGACGATCGACCACGCCGCCCAGCGCTTCGGCGCCGAAGCAGCCGACACAGTGCAGCAAGCCTGGACACAGGTCGGTATCGAATAATCCGAGGAGACCGTATGAAAACGCTACCCGAGCTGGATAAAGATTCCGTTTTGCGCGTATCTCGCCAGGGTGGCGTTGCAGCGATTCACAGCCTGAGCCGCCCACGGGAAATCGAATTCGCGCAATGCGACATCAGTCAGCGTTCGAGAATATGCTCGGTGCTTGAGGGTTGCCTGCCACTGGACAGCAGCGAATCCGGCCGTGGGGATCAGCGCTTCTACCAGATTGAAGTGCGCTACCCGTCAGGGGAAATGGTGTTGAAGGTGCCAGAGGATCGTGCGCCTGGGGAGCTGGTGCAGCTTTGGGACAAGGGGGAGCTGCTCTGATTCATGCTGCCGGCTCTTCTGCGTCGACAACTGACGATGTGCGTGGGCCAAAGCCTGCGGTTTGGCCGAATACGACACCGTTGAATGTGTGCGTACAGCACTCGCAGCGCGGCGTCATGTCCTGCGCCTGCAGCTTCGGATTGACCATTTGCAGGAGATTTTTCTCGTCGACATACAGCCCGTTGAAATAACTGGACTCACCCAGTCGCACGACTTCTTCGCGATCCTTCTCATGGATGGCAACCATCCAGAAAACCGGCGCTGATTGATCCAGTCGGGCCACAGCTTCGCTGAAAATGGCATCCCAAGAACCGCCAACCCGAGACAGCAGGAAGCGAAACAACGGCGTGTAATCTCGCCCGTATTGTTTGCCTGCGTGCATCGAACTTCGCATGCCTTCGTCACGGCTTGCAGCTTTGCTGTTGCGCTGATCGCGATAATGCGCAACTGATTCGTGGCGACGAACACCCCACGTACGAGTGTTCACTTTGCGATAGAGCGGTTTCTTGTCCAATCCCTTGTTCCTCATCCAGACATCCGCTGTTTTACTGGAACGGCGTTCGAATGCAATCAGCCATCCGTGGCCAATTGTAAACCTGATCTATCGCTCGACGGGTTGCATCTCGACAATCGTGCCGTTGGTGATCATCACCATCACGTACTTGTCATTGATCTGCACCCACTGCGCCTGCTCGATCGGTGCTTTCAGACCTTTGGCTTTCCAGTTCTTCAGCGCCTTGTCTTCGCGCTGGTACATTTCCGGTGCGCGGTCGTTGACCTTCAGTTGGCGATCGCTGGTCGGCGATTGCACGGCGGGTTCGCTGGAGGTTTGCGCCGCTTGAACAATGGGTGTGATTCCGGCAATGCCCGCAACAAGGGCCAGGCTGGCGATTAGGGTTTTGCTGTTCATCGGTGAACCTCTTTCAGATGAGTAGTACCTGAACTCCGACTGCGTGGCGCGGGAAACATTCCTTGTTTTTTGCCGGAGGTGGCCGTTAGAAGGCTTTGTCCATCAGACCACCATCGCTGGCAAGCCAGCTCCCACAGAGATTGGTATTACAGCGCAATTATTGCCCTGAGCTCCGGCCCCTGTAGGAGTGAGCCTGCTCGCGATAGCGGTGCGTCAGCCAACATCACTGCCGCCTGAACCACCGCTATCGCGAGCAGGCTCACTCCTACAAGAGCAAGATCAAAAGATCGCAGCCTTCGGCAGGTCCTACAGTTTCCGCGTTCGACCTTAGGCCGAGTGTCAGCTCGCCTGCTTTTGATCTTGACCCACCGGCGACGTCGGAAGGCTGAGCGGAGGGATTGATCCGGGCGTGGGAGCGCAGCGACCGTCTGGCGCAGCCAGACACAGCGCAAGGAGGTGCAGCGAAGCAAACCGTAGCCGCTGCGCCCGGATCGACCCCGCAGCGAAGGGACCCGAGCCTGCGAGGGCCGAACGCAGGAGCAAGCGTTTTGGGTTACCTTTTTGGCGTCTGAAAAAGGTGACTCGCCGTAAGGGCGAAACCTTAAGCAGCCGTTACCGCAGCAACGGATATGTACCCGGTCGACCGAAACAAATCATCACCTGACCAAGCGCCTTCGCGAGCAGGCTCGCTCCCACAAATGCGCCAAACACCGAAACCATTGATCCGCCCCACGCATCAATCCATGCCAACAATGCAATTAACAGATTGTTACATCTGCGCCACCATCCACCTCAATAAAAACCGTGCGCCGCTTCTCCGTAGCGCACGTCATAAAAGCGGTGGAGTACTTTTCAATGACAGCCTCAATCCCTACCAACGGCTCGCGGGCCGGTGCCATCTTCCGGGTGACCTCGGGCAACTTTCTCGAACAGTTCGACTTCTTTCTGTTCGGCTTCTACGCCACGCAGATCGCGGCTGTGTTTTTCCCGGCGAGCAGCGAGTTCGCCTCCCTGATGATGACTTTCGCAGTATTCGGCGCAGGCTTCCTGATGCGGCCGCTGGGCGCCATCGTGCTCGGCGCATACATCGATGACGTCGGCCGGCGCAAAGGTCTGATCGTCACCCTGTCGATCATGGCCAGCGGCACGATATTGATTGTGCTGGTGCCCGGATACGAAACCATTGGCCTGTTCGCCCCGGCGCTGGTGTTGATAGGCCGGCTGCTGCAAGGCTTCTCGGCCGGTGCGGAATTGGGCGGTGTCTCGGTGTATCTGTCCGAAATCGCGACGCCGGGCCGCAAAGGCTTTTTCACCGCTTGGCAGTCGGCCAGTCAACAAGTGGCGATCATCGTCGCTGCCGCGCTTGGCTACGGTCTGAACCAGTGGATGGAGCCGCAAGCCGTGGCCGCCTGGGGCTGGCGCATTCCGTTTTTCGTCGGCTGCATGATCGTCCCGTTCATCTTCTTCCTGCGCCGCAATCTGGCGGAAACCGAAGAGTTCGCCGCGCGTAAACATCGCCCGAGCATGCGCGAAGTGTTCCGCACCCTCGGCCAGAACTGGGGCGTGGTGCTTGGCGGGATGTTGATGGTCGCGCTGACCACCACCGCGTTCTACCTGATCACCGTGTACGCACCGACCTTCGGTAAGACCGTGCTGCACCTGAGCACTTCCGACGCGCTGCTGGTAACGCTGCTGGTGGGTGTGTCGAACTTCTTCTGGCTGCCGATTGGCGGCGCGTTGTCCGACCGGATCGGCCGTCGCCCAGTGCTGATCGGCATGGCCTTGCTGGCACTGGCCACCACTTATCCGGCGCTGTCGTTCCTGGTGCAGGCGCCGAGCTTCACCAACATGCTGCTGTCGCTGCTGTGGTTGTCCTTCATTTACGGCTTGTACAACGGCGCGATGATTCCGGCGTTGACCGAAATCATGCCGGTGGAAGTGCGCGTCGCCGGTTTCTCCCTGGCTTACAGCCTGGCCACGGCGATCTTCGGCGGTTTCACCCCGGCGATGTCGACCTTCCTGATCCAGTACACCGGCGACAAAGCCGCGCCAGGCTACTGGATGAGCATCGGTGCCCTGTGCGCCCTGTGCGCCACTCTTTATCTGTACCGCCGTGCCGGTGGTCGTCTGCAACCTGTCACGGCCTGAGGAATACTCGCCATGAAAAAACTTTTTACTGTCACCGCCCTGCTCGCCGGTCTCGCCTTCAACTTCGCGGCCCAGGCCGAAGAACTGAGCGTGATGACCTCCGGTGGTTTCACTGCCGCCTACAAGATCCTCGGGCCGAAATTCGCCGCCGCAACGGGCAACACGCTCACCACCAGCCTCGGCCCGTCGATGGGCAAGGCGCCGGAAGCGATTCCCAATCGTCTGGCACGCGGTGAGCACGCCGACGTGGTGATCATGGTCGGTTACGCCCTCGATGAGCTGATCAAACAAGGCAAGGTCGACCCGGCCTCCCGCGTTGAACTGGCGGACTCGCGGATCGGCATGGTGGTGCGTGAAGGCGCGGCGAAACCGGACATCAGCAGCGTCGACGGCCTGAAGAAAACCCTGCTCGACGCGCAGTCGGTGGCCTACTCCGACAGCGCCAGCGGCGTGTACATCGAACAGCAGTTGTTCAAGAAACTCGGCATCGAAGACCAGCTGAAACCGAAAGCGAAAATGATTGCCAGGATCCCGGTCGGTTCGGTGGTTGCCACTGGCGACTATCAGTTGGGCTTCCAGCAGGTCAGCGAATTGCTGCCCGTGCCGGGCGTAAGCTTCGTCGCGAAGATTCCGGAATCGGTGCAGTCGGTGACGCGTTTTGCCGCTGGCATTCCGGTCGAGGCCGAGCATCCGCAAGAAGCCAAGGCCCTGCTCGCCTACCTCGCTGCACCGGCCGCTCAGGCTGACGTGCAGGCCACCGGGCTGGATTCGGTCAAGCGTTGATCGTTGGCGGCTGGACGCGCATTTCCACGACCAGCCGCTCCAGTTCCAGTGCCGCCGGGGTCAACGTGCGATCCCGGCGCTTGATGATGCCGACACTGCGCATCACTTGCGGCTCAATCAACGGCACCCGCGTCAGGATCGGATGATCCGGGCCGGGCATCGCCATCAACGGCACCGCCGCCACGCCCAGCCCCGCTTCCACCAAGCCGATCATCGTCGTCACATGCCGCGTCTCGCAGATGCTCTGTCGCTGCGGCACCACCCCGCCCAAGGCCTGATCAAGCAGAAAGCGGTTGCCCGAAGTCTTGTCCAGCGCGATGTAATCCTGCTGATAGAACTCGTCCCAACTGACGCTGCTACGCCCGGCCAGCGGATGATCGCGGCGACAGGCGACGACATAGCACTCCTGCACAAGCGGTTCGAACTCGACTTTGGCATCCTGCGTGCCGAGAAAACTCAAGCCGAAATCCGCCTCGCCATTGACCACCGCACTCAACACATCGTGAGCGCTGGAATCGAGGACTTTGACCTTGATCCGCGGAAACTGCTGGTGATAACGCGCGACCACGCGGGGCATGAAGTAGTAGGCCGCCGAGGGCACGCAGGCGACGGTGACATGGCCCAGACGGGTCGAGGCGACTTCGCTGATGCCAAGCAAGGCAATGTCGAGATCATCCAGCAAGCGCTCGACGCTGGGCATGAAGCCGCGCCCGGCCTGGGTCAGGCTGACCTTGCGCGTGGTGCGCTCGAACAATTTGACCCCGAGGGCGTCTTCGAGCTTTTCGATACGCCGACTCAGCGCCGGTTGTGACAGGCGCACGGTGTCGGCAGCCTTGCGAAAACTGCCCTGCTCGACCACCGCGCGAAAGGCTTGCAAGTCGTTGAGGTCGAAGTTGATGGCCATGGCGTTTCCGGAAATTGATGCGCAGGGGTTATAAATGTAACCAGTTGATGCAAATTATTACAGACCTGATGGAAGCTGCCCTTGGGGGAGCGAGCCTGCTCGCGAACGCGGGGCATCAGTCAATGGATAGGTGGCTGACCCAGCGCATTCGCGAACAGGCTCGCTCCCACATTGGATCTCGAATGGTCTGAAGACCGTGTAACCCTTATCCTTGTCACCCTCGCCGTACCCGTAGTCAGGAGTCGTTCACATGCCCCATGAAGGCAATCTGTTGCAAGCCGCTGTCGTGTTTCTGTTCGCGGCCGTGCTCACCGTGCCTTTGGCCAAACGTCTGCAACTGGGCGCGGTGCTCGGTTATCTGTTTGCCGGGGTGATCATCGGCCCGTCGGTGCTCGGCCTGATCGGCAACCCGCAAAGCGTTGCGCATATTTCCGAGCTGGGCGTGGTGTTGCTGCTGTTCATCATCGGCCTGGAGCTGTCGCCGCGCCGCTTGTGGGTGATGCGCAAATCGGTGTTCGGCGTCGGTCTGGCGCAGGTGCTGTTGACTGCATCGGTGATCGGCGTGCTGGCGCTGTCGGTGTTCGGCCAGCCGCTGAACAGCGCCATTGTGCTGGGCCTCGGTCTGGCGCTCTCCTCTACGGCGTTCGGCCTGCAAAGCCTCGCCGAACGCAAGGAACTGACCAGCCCCCACGGGCGTCTCGCGTTTGCGATTCTGCTGTTCCAGGACATTGCGGCGATTCCATTGATCGCCTTGGTGCCGATGCTCGCCGGCGTCGACCATCACACCAGCACCGCCGACGATATTCGTCACAGCTTGCAGGTGCTCGGCGGCATTGCCGTGGTGGTTATCGGCGGGCGGTATCTGCTGCGTCCGGTGTTCCGCGTAGTGGCAAAAACCGGGCTGCCGGAAGTGTCCACCGCCACCGCGTTGCTTGTGGTGATCGGCACAGCGTGGCTGATGGATCTGGTCGGTGTGTCGATGGCGCTGGGTGCGTTTCTCGCTGGTCTGCTGCTGGCGGATTCGGAATACCGGCATGAGCTGGAAGCGCAGATCGAACCGTTCAAGGGCCTGCTGCTCGGACTGTTTTTCATCAGCGTCGGCATGGGCGCCAATCTCAGCCTGTTGTTGAGCGCGCCGATCACCGTGTTGGGCCTGACCCTGCTGCTGATCGGTCTGAAGTTGCCGCTGCTGTTCGTGGTTGGGCGCCTGGCAGGAGGATTGAACAAAATCAGCGCAATTCGCCTCGGCATCGTCCTCGCTGCCGGCGGTGAGTTTGCGTTCGTGGTGTTCAAGATCGGTCGCGATCAGGGCCTGTTCGAGCCGCGTCTGTACGACCTGCTGGTGCTGACCATCACCCTGTCAATGGCGCTGACGCCGTTGTTGCTGTTGATCTGCGCGCGTCTGGTCAGCCCGAAAGTGCAGCCGGTGGAAGTGCCGGAGAAATTCCGCGAAATCGACACCGAAGCACCGCGCGTGGTGATTGCCGGCATGGGCCGGATGGGCCAGATCGTGGCGCGGATTCTGCGCGCGCAGAACATCAAGTTCGTCGCGCTGGACACCTCGGTGGAAACCATCGAACTGTCACGCAGCTTCGGCGGTGTGCCAGTGTTCTACGGCGACCCGATGCGCCCGGAAATCCTTCACGCGGCGAAGGTTGGCGAAGCGGAATATTTCGTCATTGCCACGGACGATCCGGAGACCAACATCAAGACTGCCGAAGTGGTACACAAGCTCTATCCGCACATGAAAATCATCGCCCGCGCGCGTAACCGTCAGCACGTGCATCGCCTGGTGGATGTCGGCGCGGAAGCGATTCGTGAGACCTATTATTCGAGTCTGGAAATGAGCCGGCGCACGCTGGTCGGCCTCGGTCTGACCCAAGCCCAGGCCGATGCGCGGATCAAGCGTTTCAAGCATCACGACGAACAGATGCTGGAGGCGCAACACGCCGTCTACGACGATGCCGCCAAAGTCCTGCAGACCGCTCAGGAAGCCCGGGCGGAACTGGCCAAATTGTTTGAATCGGATCAGCTCGAAGAGGAAGCGCGCAAGTCCTGATCGTGCCTTGGCCAGAACCAACTGTGGGAGCGAGCCGGCTCGCGAAAGCGTCGTGTCAGTCACCCAATACTTCACTGACAGATTGCATTCGCGAGCAGGCTCGCTCCCACAGGGATTGGTTCAGGCCAGTTCCAGCGCGGGTGCTGGCTCGACGGCTGTGACTGCAAACCGATCCGCCAGAAACGGCGTGATATCCAGCGGCAGCGGCTCGTCATTCACCAGTTTATCCAGCAGCACACCGGTAATCGCCGAGGTCAGAATGCCGGTGCGGAAGTGCCCGCAAGCATTCAGATAACCCTCGACCCCACGCATCGGCCCGAGGATCGGCAACTCATCCGGCGAGCCCGGGCGCAATCCCGCCCAGGTGCGCTTGAGGTTGACGTCCGCCAGCTCCGGCAGACAGCGCACCGCGCCCTGCACCAGCCCGGCGATTTCCGGGTAGGTGGTGGTGACGTCGAAGCCTTTGTCCTCGGTGGTGCTACCGATAAGGATTTCGCCGTTGTCCTTTTGCGCCACGTAGCAATCGCTGGTGGTCAGGCAGCCGTTGAGGATTTTCGGCATGCGTTCGGTCAGCAGAATCTGCCCTTTCACCGGTTTCACCGGAATGCGAATCCCCGTGGCCCACTCACTCAGATCCGCCGCCCAGGCACCGGCGGCGTTGATCAGCGTCTTGCAGTGGAACACCCCCGCCTCCGCCGTCTGCACGCCGGTCACACGAGTGCCGTGATGCAACACGCCGGTGACGTTGGTGTTGACGAAGATGTCGACGCCGTTCTGCCGCGCGCCTTCCATGTAGGCATCGGCGAGGCGGAACGGACTGACCTGATGATCGCAGAGAAACTCCAGCGCCCCGCGCGCCTCATGGCTGACACTCGGTTCGGCCGCGCGCAACGCCGCCTGATCGAGCCAGCGCACCTGATCGGCCAGATGCGGAATGCAGCCGACGATGTGCTCGGCGTAGAGCCGGTCTTCGTCGTCATAGATCACGAATTTCAATCCGGTCTTCTCGAACTTGCAATCCATGCCGTGGTTGTCTTTCAGCTCGCGGTGCAGCGCCGGGTACAGCGCGTTGGACTGCAAGGCAAAATCGAAAAACGACGCCGGCAAGATATGCGGCGTACTGGCGTCGACCGCCACCGCTGCGCCCTGGGTTGCGCGCTTGCGGTTGGCCGACATCATGCGAAAGAAAATCACCCCGCAGCCGAGGCCGACCGACTCGCCGATCGCCCACAAACCGCCAGCCGAAGCGCGGGTCGCGTTGCCGGGGCGCTTGGCGTCGATCAGCGCAACTTTCAGATTTTTGCGCTTGGACAATTGGTAGGCGCAGGAGGCGCCGATCACTCCGCCACCGGCAATGACCACATCGTAGAACTTACTCATGGCAAGCGCCCTCCTTGCCGAGGGACTGGAACGCGGAAAACGGCACCGGATCAATCGGGAAGCGCGGGCGCAACCAACCGACATCCTGACGTCCGGTAGCCTGGCGCAAACGATCGCTGCAATAGCCGACGCACATCCGCCCCTGACAATCGCCCATGCTCACGCGGGTGCGCATTTTCAGACTGGCGATGTCTTGCACACCCTGCTCCAGGGCCAGATCGATGTCGGCGCGGATCGCGTGTTCGCAGCGGCAGATCACCGTGTCGGCTGAGGGCAAAGCGATCTGACCAACGCCGCGCTCGGTGTAGCGATCCACCGCCGCACGAAAGCGCACGATGGCTCTGAGCTTGCTCGCGTAACGATCGCGGCGCACCCGGGCCAGCTCGGCGTCGAGCACACCGCGTTGCAGCAGGATCGAAGTGGCGGCGATCTTGCCGGCGAGCATCGCCGCTTCGCCGCCGCGGATCCCGCCCATGTCGCCGGCCACATGCACATGCGCCACGCTGCTTTGCTGCCAGACATTGGCGTGGGCACGCAGGTAGCCATCGTCGCTGAAGCCGTGATCAAGGCCCATCTGCTGGCTCAATTGCGTGCGCGGAATAAAACCGTAACCCACCGCCAGCGTCTGCGCTTCGAAACGCTCGACCCGCGACAGATCCGCCTCCCACGTCGACGAATACGGCGCGACGCTGACGCTTTTCAACTCGCCCTCGCCGTGGGCCTCCACCACGCCCCAGCCATAGTTCATGGGGATGCCGTGCAGCTTCAGATAAGCGAGCATGCTCAAGCCGTCGAGGAACAGCTGCGGTTTGTTCAGCAGCGCCAGACTCTCGCGGGCGATCTTGCCGAACGCACACGCCTCGTAGACGCCAGCGACGCGCACGCCAGAGGCATGCAACTGGGTCGCGACCAGCGGCAGCAATGGCCCGGTGCCGGCGATGATCACCGGCCCTTGCGGCTTGACCACGCCACTCTTGATCTGCAATTGAAGACCACCAAGCAGGATCACTCCCGGCAACGTCCAGCCGGGAAACGGCACGCTGCGTTCGTGACATCCAGCGGCCAACAGCAGTTGCGGATAAGCGATCTCTTGCAGTTGCTCATCACCGTCGAGCACCACCACTGCGCGGGTGCCTTCGGCGCCGACCACGCGATGGTTGAGGCGCACGTCGATCAGCCCCGATTGCTGCTGAAATTCGCCGTGCAGTTTGTCCAGTGCTTCCGAGTAACGCGGGCCGAGATAATCCAGTTGCACACCATCACGCAGCGGCCCGCGATAGACCACGCCGCCGAGGCGCGAAGCCTCTTCGAGCAAGGTGCAGCGCACGCCGTGGCGCGCCAGTTCGATGGCCGCAGCCATTCCCGCCGGCCCGCCGCCGACGATCAACGGTTGCAGGCTCATACGACCTCCTGCGCGACGACGCGGTTGATCTGGGTTTCGATCTGCATGCCGTCGCGCACCAGGGTCTGGCAGGCGCGGCGTTTGTGGCGACCGTTGATTTTCACCAGACAGCACTGGCACACGCCCATGCCGCAATAGGCGCCGCTGATCTGATCGTGGTCATTGCGTGCGATCTGGCGCACGCCGAGGGACTGGATGACGCTGAGAACGGTTTCGCCGATGGCGGCGCTGACCGCTTGGCCATTGATGTGCACGGTCATGTCCGCCTGCACCAAAGGCTGGATATCGAAAGTTCTTTCTAGGCAGTTCATTTACGGTATTCGTCCGTGAAGATTCAGTTGAGGTTGTGACAGCTCCTTGCTGCACTACGCCTCGTCGACGCTTTTATTGCTGTGTTTTCAACGTCGACGCGGATACTTCGTCAGCGCAACAAGGTGCGCGACAAGCACTGTAGCTCATACCTCAGCAAAGGCCTGGATCATTTACGGTAGGCGATATCGCCAGGCGAAATATTGATCCAGGCCAGTGAAAATGGCGGGATGGAAACGGTTAGTTGGAGAAGACGAACTGGCCCCGCAGAAAGCAAAAAGCCGCTTTCACCCGAAGATGAAAGCGGCAGAGGCATCCTGCCTCAGAGGGATCAGTGTACGAACAGGGCGATCAGGATGATGATCGGGATCGGTACGCCGAGGAAGAACAGCAGTAATGAGCGCATGGTGACTCTCCTTTTTAACGGACCGGAGTGGTAGTGGTGTAGGTGTCGACTTCGACGTACTCGACCGCATCGCGACGACGACCGCCGAAGGTGGCTGCCAGGCTGGCGAAGAACGCACCGGCCAGCAGCGCGACGAACATCCACAACGAGGTGTAGGCAGCGACTTTGGCGGCGGTATCGGCCGCTTGCTGAGCTTTCAGTTTCGCGTCAGCGATGGCTTTCTGGGTGTTGGCGTAGATTTCGTCGACACGACGTTCAGCATCGGCCTGGCTCAGGTTGGTACGTTGCGATACCAGTTGTGCAAGGTAGGTGCGATCTTCGGCGCTGAGCTGACCGTTGGCCAGACTTTGGGCGAAGATGCGGGTCACGGTGCCGCGTGCAGCGTCATCGCTGACGGCAGCAGGACGATCATCGCGGAACAAGCTGTCGACGAAGTAGCCGTACTGATCGCTGTCAGTATTGGCTGCGGCAGAGCCGGCGGCCTGGCTCATCGCACCGGCAGCACCGCCAACAACGTTAGCGCCAGCCTGCACACCGCCGCTGATCACGCTGCTGACCGAACCGACCACCAGCACAGCGGTGACCAACGTGGCGACGCACCAGGCGAGGAAGCCATGGGCGGTGTCACGGAAGTAGACTTCGTCACCGTGCATGTTGGCCCACTTCACCCGCAAACGACCGGCAATGTAGCCGCCCATACCGGAAGCAATGATCTGCGTCACCGCCAGCCAGACGATCGTTGAGATGCCCAGGCCCTTGGCGCTGACGCCTTCTCCGGCCCACGGTGATACCGCCGAAAAGCCCAGGCCAAACCCGAGCAGCACCAGAATCATCGACAGCGCGGCGGCAGCCGCAGCACCGGCGAAGATCGCGCCCCAGGACACGCCTGACACGCTGCTCGACTCTTCCAAGGCAGGATAATAGCCATCAGGGGATCTATTCATTGTTGTAGTGCTCCAGGCATGAAAAATGGTGTTACAAGTCGTCGGGTGAGGAATTGCAGCGACCGTGCCAGTTGCAGCAACTAAATAAATCCATGCTTTTCAACAATTTAGAAAGTTTGAACTTCCCTGCTCCGTGCAATTTGCAATAAACGCTTAACACCTGCGGGTTTTCTGCATTGGTGACCGAGGACCAGATTCGATCAGTTCCGATTCACCTTCGCGACGAAGATGAAAGTTAATTTAAAGCGTCACGGAAAATTCTTGGCAAAATGCTGCCATTCCGTTTGAACCGATCAGCAGGCCTGCCTATGACTCGTATCTTGACCATCGAAGACGACGCCGTGACCGCGCGGGAAATCGTTGCCGAACTGAGCAGCCACGGGCTGGACGTCGACTGGGTCGACAATGGCCGCGAAGGCCTCGACCGCGCCGTGAGCGGCAACTACGACCTGATTACCCTCGACCGCATGCTGCCCGAGCTGGATGGTCTGGCCATCGTCACCACCCTGCGCACCATGGGCGTGGCGACGCCGATTCTGATGATCAGCGCCCTCTCCGACGTCGATGAGCGCGTACGCGGTTTGCGCGCGGGTGGCGATGACTACCTGACCAAGCCGTTCGCCACCGATGAAATGGCCGCGCGGGTCGAAGTGTTGCTGCGCCGGCAGAACAGCGTCGCCACCCAGGCCACCACGCTGAAAGTCGCCGACCTCGAGCTCGACCTGATCAGCCACGAAGCCCGTCGCGCCGAGCAGGTGCTGACGCTGTTGCCCACCGAATACAAACTGCTGGAGTTTCTGATGCGCAACAGCGGCCAGATTCTCTCGCGGATGATGATTTTCGAAGAGGTCTGGGGTTATCACTTCGACCCGGGCACCAACCTGATCGACGTGCATATCGGCCGGCTGCGCAAAAAGATCGACGCGGCCGGCAACGTTCCGCTGATCCGCACGGTACGGGGCTCGGGCTATGTCATTGCCGAACCCGTCTGACGGCTGGCGCTCCTCCAGCAGCCGCTTGCTGGCGCTGTACAGCTCGCTGTTCGTGGCGTGGAGCGCGATCCTCATGGGGGTCATGTATTACGAGGTGTCCGGCTACCTCGACAAGCTCGCCAAACATTCGTTGATGCAACGTCAGCACCTGTTCTCGCATTTTCGCGGCGAGCAACTCGAAGACGCGCTCGCGGCCAGCATGACCTTCGATATTCGCGGTATTGACGCCTATGGTCTGTTCAGCGCTGACGGTGTTTACCTGGGCGGCGCACTCCAGCAAATTCCCGAAGGACTGCCGCTCGACGGCAAGATCCATATGCTCGCCGAGTGCGCCGATTCCGATGACCCGACCCTGCCGAGCGACAGCTGCGATGCTGTGGCCACCCAGACTCGCGACGGTCGCTGGCTGGTGCTGCTGCGTGACAACGGTTCGCTGTTTGCGGTGACGCGGATCATTTTGCACGCGCTGTTCTGGGGAGTGTCGTTGACGATTATTCCCGGGGTCGCCGGTTGGCATCTGCTGCGGCGTCGACCGCTGCAGCGCATCCGCGCGATCCAGAACAGCGCGCAAGCCATCGTTGCCGGCGACCTGACGCACCGCTTGCCGCTGTCCAATCGCCGCGACGAACTGGACATGCTCGCCGCCATCGTCAACGCCATGCTCGAGCGCATCGAGCGCTTGATGAACGAGGTCAAAGGTGTCTGCGACAACATCGCCCACGATTTGCGCACGCCGCTGACCCGCCTGCGCGCGCAGTTGTATCGCATGCAGCAACAGGCCGGCGAAGGTTCGCAAGAAGCGGCGCAACTGGACTTGGTACTGGCTGAAGCGGATACGCTGATGGCGCGCTTTCGCGGTTTGTTGCGGATTTCCGAGCTGGAGGATCGCCAGCGCCGTTCAGGTTTCGTCGAACTTGATCCGGTGCGTTTGCTGGAGGAGTTGCACGAGTTCTATCTGCCGCTGGCCGAGGAAGGCGATCTGCGCTTTCAACTGAACATGCCGGAGACGCTGCCGCCGCTCAACGGCGACCGCGCGCTGCTGTTCGAAGCGCTGGCAAACCTGCTGAGCAACTCGATCAAATTCACCCCGCCCGGTGGCACGGTGATGTTGCGTGGGGTCAATGCCGGTGGGCAGACGCGGATCGAGGTGCACGATTCAGGCCCGGGGATTCCCGAGGCGGAACGTGAGGCGGTGTTCCAGCGCTTTTACCGCACCGAGGGTGGCCAGCCGCAGAGTGGTTTTGGTCTGGGGTTGTCGATCGTTGCGGCGATTGTCAGCTTGCACGGCTTCAGTCTTGAAGTCGGCAGCAGCGATCTGGGCGGGGCGAAACTGGTGCTGGATTGTCGGCAGAGTTTGATTAGCCAGTCCTGACGTCTCGCGCCGATCGTTCCCACGCTCCGCGTGGGAATGCCTCAAGGGACGCTCCGCGTTCCGGCTTTCGAAATGGGACGCAGAGCGTCCCGGGCTGCATTCCCACGCAGAGCGTGGGAACGATCTGCGTCTCAGGTCGGGTAATTCGCCCGCAAGGCTTCGAGCCCGCCCTGGTAGATGCCGTTGAACAGCGCCACCACTTCTTCATCGCTCACGCCGACCGCATTGAAGCGCCCCGACCACGCCACACGCGAGCCCTGCCCCTGGGCTTCAACCTTGATCGTCGCCAGATAATCGCTGGCCGGAAACGGTGCCTGTTCGATCGAATAGCTGTACGTTCGGGCAGCGTTGTCGAAAGTCTGCAGACGTTCGACCACTACGCCGCCGTCAGCAGTTTTCAGGGTGCGCACTCGCCCGCCTTCGCTCAGTTCGCTGTGGGTGATCAACGGCAGCCAGTCCGGCAGCGTGTTGAAGCCGCCGATCAATTGCCAGACCTGATCGGCCGAGGCCGGGATGTCGATGGTTGCGGATGCAGTTGGCATAAAACCTCTCTTTTGGAAAATTCAGATAGTCAGGCTGTCGACCACACCGCCATCAACGCGCAACGCTGCGCCAGTGGTGGCCGAGGACAGCGGTGAAGCAATGTAAGTGACCAGATGCGCCACTTCCGAAACATCCGCCACGCGCTGAATGATCGAGGTCGGACGGGCCTTGCGCACAAAGGCGTCGGCTTCGTCGCGCAGGTCGCGCCCGGACTCGGCGGCGGCGTCCTTGAGCATGTCCTGCAGGCCATCGGTGAAAGTCGGCCCCGGCAGGATCGCGTTGACCGTAACACCGGTACCAGCCAGACGTTTGGCCAAGCCGTGGGACACCGCGAGGTTGGCGCTTTTGGTCACGCCGTAATTGAGCATGTCCGCCGGCGTCGCCACCCCGGATTCCGATGACAGGAAGATCACCCGGCCCCAACCCTGCTCAACCATCGCCGGCACATAATGCCGCGCCAGACGCACGCCGGAAATCACGTTGACCTCGTAGAAGCGCGTCCACTCGCTGTCGGGAGTCTCGAAGAAATCGACGTCGTTGAAGATGCCAAGGTTGTTCACCAGAATGTCCGCGCGCGGTTCGGCGGCGAACAGCTTTTCCGCACCCTCGGCCGTGCCCAGATCGGCCGTCAGACCACGCAACTGCGCGCTGGGCACGGCTTGGCGTATGCTCGCCAGCGCCTGCTCGACCTTGGCCGTGTCGCGACCGATGACCACCACCGTCGCCCCGGCTTCGGCCAGCGACTGGCTGATGCCCAGACCGATGCCGCCGGTACTGCCGCTGACAATGGCCAGTTTTCCACTCAGATCGATCTTCATGCGTTTACCTCATCGGTGGGCAAGGGATCTCGCCGGACGGTCGATGCCTGTTACGGGCTCTAACTCGCCGGCGATTTCAGAAGCATGGATCAGCGTAGTTGCGATATTGCCGGCATGGTTGAGCTGCCGACCGGTGACGGGGATGACGCTTTTCGCACCGGTTCAGTTTTGCAGCAGATGAAGCAAGCCATCGCCATCGACCCCGACGCCGATTGCATCGTAACTGGCCAATGTCGCATGCGCCGTTTCGATCGGATGCTGGTGCGTGGTGGTGATGATCATCAGTGCAGCGCCCGCCGCTTCCGCAGCCTGAATGCCAACCGTGGCGTCTTCAAAAATCAGACAGTCAGCCGGCTCGACTCCCAGCTTATTTGCAGCCAAGAGATAACCCGCAGGATCAGGTTTGCCAGCCTTTACATCTTCCGCCGTGATCATCACCGCCGGCTCGGGAATCCCCGCCGCCGCCATCCGCCGCAGGGCCAGATCGCGAGGCGCTGACGTCACCATCGCCCAACGATTTTTCGGCAGCGCGTTGAGAAAGGCTGCCGCCGCAGGAATCTCGACAATGCCTTCAACGTCATTGATTTCCGCTGCGGTGATAAACGCCGCTTGCTGCTCGGCATCCACACCCGGCAGATTCAGCCGGGTGATGGTGTCGATCGCTCGTGCGCCATGGATGGTCGGCAAAAACGTCGCGACATCAACACCATGGCGCACCGCCCACGCTGACCAGATGCGCTCGGCGGCGGCGATGGAATTGAGGACGGTGCCGTCCATGTCAAACAGGAACGCGCCGAATGCGCGATCAAAAACCGATGCTTGTGCAGACAAAAGAACAAATCCTCTGACAGTTGGCCGGGCAGCCTGGCCCGGCAATGTAGCACTTGTCAGTGCAACTGCGGGGCCTTGGATTTGAACGCACTTTCCACACAGTCGAGCAATTGACCTATCGCCCACGGCTTCTTGATGAACGCCACCGAATGCTTGACCCCGGAGGTCTCAGGCGTTTCATAGCCGGACATGACCATCACCGGTTTTTCCGGCCAGCGATCGCCGAACAGATTGGCCAGGTCCGCGCCGTTAAGCGTGCCGGGCATGGTGATGTCGGTCAGCAACAACGCGACGTCCGCCGCGTGCTTTTCCAGATACAGCGACGCAGCGTCGGCGCTGGTTTGCGGTTCGACCTTGAACCCTTCCTCCTGGAGAATTTCGCAAAGAAACTCCAGAATCAACGGATCGTCCTCGACAACCAGAATCAACCCGCCAGGAAGGTGCGCGCTCGACGTAGGTGTAGGGCACATGAACAGCACTCCCCCGAATTACATTTTTGATAAGCGGTTTGAATCCGCTGCTTATCAGGTATGAGCAGCGCGCCTTGTAGAAATTCACTTTTGATACAGCAGATTTCGCCAAGGTGTTGTTTTTCGAAGCGCGGCGCCCATCGAAAACCCTCAATTGTGGTTAAAATGCCGGCCCTTTGCCTGGCCGATCCTGATCCATGAACCCTCAAGCCCTCGCTACCCTCCACGCTCATTTGCTGCCCGCACTGGCGGCGGCACCCAGCGAAACCCGTCGTTTGTTTCACGGGCGCGGACGCTGCTGGCCGGGGCTGGAGCAGTTGACCGTGGACTGGTTGCAGGGCGTGGTGCTGGTGTCGCTGTTCAAGGAGCCGGCGCCTGAGCAACTGCAGGATCTGCGGGATTTACTGCTGCAACTCGCCGCCTCGGCCGAATGGCAGCAGTCCGGCGCGCACACTTTGCTGATCCAGCATCGTTATCTGCCGCAGAGCACGGCCGAATGGCTGATCGGGGAGGAAATCGAAGAGATGACCATTGTCGAGGGTGGCTTGCAGTACCGCGTTGACCTGGGGCGCAAGCAGAACGCCGGGCTGTTTCTCGACATGCGCTACGGCCGCAACTGGGTGCGCGAACAGGCGGCGGGCAAGCGGGTGTTGAACCTGTTCGCCTACACCTGCGGTTTTTCCGTAGCGGCAATCGAGGGTGGCGCCAGCCATGTGGTGAATCTCGACATGTCCCGTGCGGCCCTGAGCCGAGGGCGTGACAATCACCGCCTGAACGGCCACGACCTGAGCAAGGTCAGCTTTCTCGGCCACGACCTGTTCAAATCCTGGGGCAAAGTGATCAACAGCGGCCCGTACGATCTGGTGATCATCGACCCGCCGTCGTTTCAGAAAGGCAGCTTTTTGCTGACCAAGGACTATCAACGGGTGCTGCGCCGCTTGCCGGAACTGCTCACCGCGCAAGGCACGGTGCTGGCGTGCATGAACGACCCGTCGTTCGGTTCCGACTTTCTCATTGATGGCGTGACCCAGGAAGCGCCGAGCCTGCGCTTCGATCATCGGCTGGACAACCCGCCAGAGTTTCCCGATATCGACCCAGAGAGCGGCCTGAAAGCCCTGGTCTTCCGCCGCATCAGCTGAAACACCAGGGCCGCCTCTGTGGGAGCGAGCCTGCTCGCTCCCACACAAGTTCTGTGTTGATCAAAAAGCCGTCGGCCGCAGCACCAGCGCAAACAACTCACCATGCCCGGTGACATTGAGCTTGTGATAGAGATTGCGTCGATGCACTTTCACGGTCTCCGGCGAAATCCCCATCTGCTGGGCCATCGCCTTGCTGGAAAAGCCCTGCAGGATCAGGCGCGCCGTGTCGATCTCGCGTGCTGTCAGCCGGGCATCGAAACGGTCCAGCAGCGTCGCCAGATCACCCACCACCGCTTCAGCCACCGGCCCTTGCGGCGGCAGCAACTGCATGTGGCGACGCATCGCCGCCAATACCCAGTCACGAACGCACAACAGCCGACCCTGCTCGGCCATGCCAAACGCGGTCGAGCGGCCCAGGGACAAGCCGAGTACCGCGCCTTCGACGTTGATCAGAAACTGCAATTCATCCTCGCCCACCACGGCACGAAAGTAGCTCTGGTAATACTCGCTGTGCAGAAACTGATCCGGCGCAACGGACGCCAGGCTGTGCAGGCCGTCGCTGATCCCGCTGACGGCGGCTTGATAAAACGGATCGAGCAGGTACATGCCGGCGGTATAACCGGCCAGCTCTTGCTGATCGTCGACATAGCCCTTGCTGTCGAAGTCGATCAGCAAACGCGGCGGCTGGCCGGGCTGCATCAGGGCGACGAGGGCATTGTCCAGCGACACCAGCAGGCGCAGGGTGTCGACCAGCGCGCGCCAGAAACCGTCCTGCCCGAGCTGGGTAAATACCCGCGCCAGACTCTGATGCACCGGCAATTCCTGCAACAACGCGTCCACGCACTACCCCTTTCGAGTAACCCATGATGGGAATGGGGCTGGTGTGACCGGCCCGCTAGCCTGACCACTCCAGTTCATCACCGGCCTGCGACAGGCCAAGAGTGCCGCATCATGCGTCGTCACCGTGGATCTATCAACCCGGGCCTGCTGGCCTGTTTTTGTCTCTCCTCGGTCGCCATGGCGGCAGACGTACCGAGCGTGCATGTCTACAACTGGTACGACTACATCGGGCCGAACACGCTGCATGATTTCCAGCGCGACAGCGGCATCCGGCCGGTGTACGACACCTTCGACAGCGCCGAAGTGCTCGAAGGCAAACTAATGACCAGCCGCAGCGGCTACGACGTTGTCGTGGCGAGCAACTTCAGCCTGCCGACCCTGATCAAGGCCGGCGCCCTCGCCCCTTTGCCTCGCGATCAACTGCCAGGCTGGCAGAATCTCGACCCCGAGCTGTTGAAGAAACTCGCGGTCAACGATCCGGGCAATCAGTACGCCGTGCCTTACCTGTGGGGCACCAACGGCATCGGCTACAACGTCGACAAAGTCCGCGCCGTGTTGGGTGACAAAGCGCCGGTGGACTCCTGGGAGTTGCTGTTCAACGAAGCCAATCTGGCCAAACTGGCCGAGTGCGGCGTGGCGATGCTCGATTCGCCGTCGGAAATGCTGCCGGTCGCCCTGCATTACCTGGGCTTGCCGCCAAACAGCACCAATCCCGAAGACTACAAAAAAGCCGAAGCACTGCTGCTCAAGCTGCGCCCGCACATCGCCTACTTCAACTCCTCGAAGTTCATCAGCGATCTGTCCAACGGCAATATCTGCGTGGCGGTTGGCTGGTCCGGGGCGATGCTCGAAGCCAAGACCAACGCCGAGCAGGCCAGCAACGGCGTAAAGATCGCCTACAGCCTGCCCAAGGAAGGCGCGCCTGTGTGGTTTGACACTCTGGTGCTGCTCAAGGACGCGCCCAATCGCGCCCAAGGCCTGGCGTTTATCGATTACCTGCTGCGACCGGAGGTGATCGCGCCGGTCAGTGATCACTTGTCGTACCCGAATGGCAATCGCGCCGCGACAACGCTGGTGGCAGCAGCAACTCGCGACAACCCGGCGGTCTACCCGTCCCCTGCCGCCATGGCCACCCTCTACACCCTCGAACCCTTACCCAAAGCCGCCGAACGCGTGCGTACGCGGGTGTGGAGCAAGGTCAAGAACGGCCAGTAACCCGCGCAAGAAATCTGCCTGCCTCATCCGAGCGGTAAGCCGCCCGACCTTTTCAATGAAGAGACTGAATCCTATGAATCCGCGTGCCCGTGATCTCGATATCCTGATTGGCCAGATGCAACCCGGCCCGCTCAACGCCATTACCGATGTGCCGGGGGTGCGCGTCGGTCACAGCAATGTACGTGGTCGCAGCAGCAGCGGCCGTGACATCTGCACCGGCGTCACGCTGATCGAGCCGCGCCCCGGCTCGACCAGCCAGCAACCGTGCTTTGCCGGCGTGCATGTACTCAATGGCAACGGTGATGCGACCGGCCTGGAATGGATTCGCGAGGCCGGTCTGCTGACCAGTCCGATTGCCTTTACCAACACCCACAGCCTCGGTGTGGTGCGGGATGCGCTGATTGTGCTGGACCGTGAGCAACAGCCGGATGACGGGCGGCTTTACTGGAATATGCCGGTGGTGCTGGAAACCTTCGATGGACTGCTCAATGACATCAACGGCTTTCACGTCAAACCCGAGCATGTCGCCCAAGCGCTGAACGGCGCCGTGAACGGGCCGGTGCGCGAAGGTGCGGTGGGTGGTGGCAGCGGCATGATCTGCCACGAATTCAAAGGTGGCATCGGCACCGCATCGCGCCGTTTGAGTGCTGCCCAGGGAGGCTGGACCGTTGGCGCGATCGTGCAGGCCAACCACGGCATTCGCAGTGAATTACGCGTCGATGGTTACCCGGTCGGGCGCTATATGGAACAGAAGGATTCACCGTTCCTGCGGGCAGCGCTGCCGCACCCGGGCATGGGCTCGATCGTCGTTTGCCTGGCGACTGATGCGCCGCTGCTGCCCCATCAATGCACGCGCCTGGCACAGCGTGCCAGCCTGGGCCTGGCGCGTACCGGCGGCGGTAACAAAGACCACAGCGGCGACATCTTCATTGCTTTCGCCACCGGCAATGATCATGTCCCGCCTGCCGCTTACGAGGCTAAACGCGCAGCCACCTGCGACGGTTTGCGCATGGTCAACAACGACCACATCAGCGAGCTGTTTCTGGCCGCGACCGAAGCCGTGGAAGAAGCGATCATCAATGCCCTGCTCGCCAGCAACAGCAGCGAGGGCAACGGTCATTCGGTGCCGGGCCTGGATGGGCAGACGCTTCTGGCGGCGCTGAAAAAATCCGGTTGGCCGGGGTCGCGTCCGGCATGAACCGGCATTGTGCAAGGACGACTGGCGGTACTTGAGTCGTCCATTGCACGCTCCCGGTCAATGCAGAGTCAGGCGCTGACGGACGAATTCTTCTACGTGGCGGCTGGTCTGGTCCAGATGGCGGTCGCGTTGTTTTTCCGCATCGAGCATCGCGCGCTTGCCGTTCTTCTGCAGCAGATAGGTGTGAATCTGCTGCACTTCCAGCGAGCGATAGATCGGCGTCGTGTCGATGAACCCGCGCAGGCCGTTGCTGCGGTAATGCCGCGTGCTCATCAGCACCTGGGTTTCGCGCTGGCCGATCACTTCAAAACCCAGTGCCTCGAAATACGGCACCTTGCCAATGCTGCAGGCCAGTTCCGCATGCGGGTAGCGCCCGACCATGTCCGCGAGCATCGCCCGCGCCACACCCTGACGCCGATGACCTTCACGCACCGCCATGTACGCGACGCTGCACGCCTCCCAATCGCCCTGCACCGGCAGGTACAGCAGAAAGCCTATGACCTGCTCTGGATCCTCATCGTCGGTGGCCACCAGCAATTCCACCTCGGTGCCCTTCTGGCCGTTCAACGCCTCAAGGTAGAGATGCACCTCATAACCCACCGCGTACTGATAAACGTTGTACAGCAGATTGCTCGGGCCGAGGCCGACCGCACTGATGTCGGTCAGGTAATCGACGACCATTTGCAGGATCTGGCTGTTGACGCTTTCCGGGCATGGGGAGGTGTAGTGGGTGATGCGTGGCATGGGCAAACTCCGGCGATAAAAAACGTTGCCGATGATCAGAGCCGTCGACGAACCGCGACATCATACCGTGCCGCGATAGACCACCGTTTAAAGATCCGCTGTCGAAGGCCGATGTAACGAACACCCTCATTTCACTACCAAGGACCGGGCCATGTATTACCCGCGCGAAGCCGCAAAAGATCATCTTTACAACCGCGTCGTCATGCTCACTGTCGCCTGCTGCGTGGTCTTGCTCCTCGCCGGGATGGCGCGCCATCAAGGCATTCTGTATGCGCTGCTGAATTTCAATGGCGCGCAAACCAACGGCACTGTCACGCAGCTGGAAGAGATCCTGATGAACAAGAATGGCAAAATCATTCACTATCGTTATGCCGACGAGCTGGGCCAGCTCCATGAAGGTGATTTTGTCGACGAACGCTACGCCGAACACACCCAGTACGAAGTCAATGGCCCGATTGCGCTATTGGTCTCGCCCTGGATGCCGGAAAAAAGCGCCATCGCCAGCCAGCTGCAAAGCTATCGCGCAGGTTTTTACATCATGACCGGCGGCGTGACGCTCGCCCTGCTGTTCCTGCTGATTTCCGGCCGGACGTTCTGGCAGATTCAGGCGATGAAGGAACAGGACCGATATTACTGAACGGTCACTGTTGTGGCGCCACCACTCTGAATTTGATGTTGATGTCTCTGGACACCACGCTGTCGGCCCACTCCCCTGCGCCGAGGCCGAACGCCTCACGGTTGAGCACCAGCTCACCATCGAAGATGCCGATGGCGTTGTCCGGTTTCAACTGCACCGGCACCTCGACCTCGCGAGTGATGCCCTTGAGCGTGAGCTGACCGACGACTTGGTAACGACGCTCGTCAACTTGAGTAAAACGGCTGGACTTGAACACCGCGAGCGGGAATTTCCCGGTGTCGAACCACGCCGGTTTCACCAGTTCGGTATTGGCGTCTTCACTGCCGGCATCGATGCTGGCGAGATCGATATGCAGCGTGGTCTGGGCTTTGCCGAGGTCGTCGGTATCGAAGTCCAGCGTCGCCTCGAACTTGCCGAAGGTGCCGTACATTCGCGAGCCCATCTGCTGATAGGTGAAGCTGATCTGGCTGGCGCTGGTGTTGACCCGGTTATATTCAGCCGCCTGCGCACCGACCATGACGCACGATGTAAACGCGGCAACCAGCAGCAATCGCAACGTCATGACATTCTCCTGGCGGCGTGCGTCGTCGAGGGCCTTGGTTAACTTAAGCCAACAACCCGTTGTTATGCCAGCGCCTATATCAACCGCTCTATCTTCTGATGCTTCCACACCAATTTGTAATACAGAGTCTGCAAAATCAGCATCCCCAAATAGGCAACCGGGAACGCCATCCACACACCCTGCAAACCGAACTGCCCGTCCAGCCAATACGCCGCCGGCAACTGCACGCCGACCACGCAAATAATCGAAATGAGCACCGGCACCAGGACGGTGCCGCTGGCGCGCATGATCCCGCCGATGATGGCCTGGAAGCCGAACACCAACAGGCTCCAGAGCATGATGTGCAGCAGATGCTCGGCCATCGCCCGGGTCGAGTCCTCGGTCAGGAACAGGCCCAGCAACCAGTGCGATAGCAGATAACCCAGCACAATCAGGCCACCGGTCAGGCACACATTGATCAACAGCCCGGTGCGCAGGATCGGACCCATGCGTTGCAGATGCCCGGCGCCGATTGCCTGGGCACCCAGAATCGATGCGGTGATCGCAATCGACAGCGCCGGAAACTGCACATAGTTGACAATCTGGGTGACTGCGCCATAGGCCGCCGTCGCTTGCGAGCCGTGCTGGTTGACCAGTGCCAGGATCACTAGCTCCGACAACGACAGCACGATCATCTGCACGCCAGTGGGCAGGCCGATGCGCAGGACCTTGCCGAGAATGGCCCGATCCAGTCGCAGCGCGGCAAAGAACTCTCGATCCGGCGCCAGCGGATGGCCCTTGCGGATCAGCCGCCAGGCGAGCCATGCCATTGCCGACAGATTCCCCGCCAGCCCGGCATACGCCGCACTCTGAATGCCCAGTGGCGGCAAGCCCAGCCAGCCGCGAATCAACGCCGGAGTCAACGCCAGCCCGACGGCAGTGGAGACGATCAGCGCGAGCAGCGGTGAGAGCGTATCGCTGACCCCGCGCAGCAATTGGGTGAACAGCACGAATACCAGTAGCGATGGCAGGATCCACAACATGACGTGGGCATAGTCCACCGCGTCGTCGAGCACATCCGCCGGCGTGCCCAACCCCGTCAGTGCCTGTCGCGCAAACACCGTGCCCAGCACCGCCGCGACCAAACCGATCAGCACACCCAGCAGCAATGTCGCTCCGGCAATCGCCTTGACCATGTGCGTTTCGCGCGCGCCCCACGCCTGACCGATCAGCACGCCAGCACCCGCGCCAAGGCCGATGACCAGGGCGATGAAAAAGAACACGACGGGAAACATGCCGGACACTGCCGCCAACGCTTGAGTGCCGAGCATTTGGCCGATGTAGATGCTGTTGACCGTCCCGGACATCGATTGCAGGAAGTTCGACAGCACCATCGGTGCGAGAAACAGCAGATAGGTTTGCCAGAGCGGCTTGGCGAAGGTGGCGCTTTGCATTGAATGGAGGTCCATCTCGACGGCGGCAGGCCTGATTGACGATAGCTTCGGTGAGTTGCGTGCAGCGTGCAATCAACATTTCCAGACAGTGTTGATTGTCTGTTTTGCATTTGTGTAAATGCCGTGCATCGCTTTGTGTCAGTGTTGCGGCTGTGGTAAATCAGCGACTCTGTCGACACGTACTATTGAGGCTCGGTTCATGCGTAACGTTGCAAATTTTCTGCTTGGCTCCCTCCTCGCTCTGTCGGCCGCCTACGCGCAGGCAGCCGCACCCGCAGCGGCGCCTGCTTCATTGAAACCGCTACTGGCCACTTTGAATGAACGCCTGAGCATCGGTGATCTGGTTGCGTTGACCAAATGGGACAGCGGCAAGCCGATCCAGGACAGCCCGCGTGAGGCGCAGGTCATCGCCAATGCCCGAACTCTGGCCACCGAACACAAACTCGATCCGGACGACGTCGCGCAACTGATCGCCGCACAGATGGAAGCGAACAAACTGGTGCAATACGGTCTGCTCGCGCAATGGCAAGCGGCAGGTGCTGCACCGGACACACCGCGTCCGGATCTGGGCAAGCAGATTCGTCCGCAGCTGGATGAGCTGCAAAAGCGCTTGCTGCAGCAGTACGCCGCATTCGCGCCCTATCGCCAGGATCCGAATTGCCCAGCATGGCTGGCCGATGTCCGCAACGGTCTGGCCGCCGATTCGCTGCATGACCTGGCGCTGATTCGTGCCAGCGGCGAGTTGTGCATCCGGGCGAAAGCGCTCTGAATCACCGCTCCTGGCAAACATCATCGGCGTCGATGTTCACCATCACCTCAATGAAGTTCTCATAAAAACTGCGCGGCGTAACATCGGCTCCAGACAAACAAACAACTTCCTGGAGCACACGATCATGAAACGCCAAACCCTTCTCGGCATCGCTTTCTCGGTTTTTGCAGTTAACGCTTTTGCAGTAACGCCTGCTCACACCCTGGTCGCTGAAGGCGGCTCGGACAAGCTGATCGAAAGCCGTCTGGCTGAAGGCGGTTCGGATCGTCTGATCGAACGCCGTGTTGCCGAAGGTGGTTCCGATCGTCTGATCGAACGCCGTGTTGCCGAAGGTGGTTCCGATCGTCTGATCGAACGCCGCGTTGCTGAAGGTGGCTCTGATCGCTTGATCGAACGCCGTGTTGCTGAAGGTGGTTCCGATCGTCTGATCGAACGCCGCGTTGCTGAAGGTGGCTCTGATCGCTTGATCGAACGCCGCGTTGCTGAAGGTGGTTCCGATCGTCTGATCGAACGCCGCGTTGCCGAGGGTGGCTCTGATCGTCTGATCGAACGCCGTGTTGCCGAGGGTGGTTCTGATCGTCTGATCGAACGCCGTGTTGCCGAAGGTGGTTCTGATCGCTTGATCGAACGCCGTGTTGCCGAAGGTGGTTCTGATCGTCTGATCGAGCGCCGTGTCGCATGAATCAACTGCATGTCCGCAACACCCATGAAAAAGCCCGGCCTGATCAGCCGGGCTTTTTTGCATTCAGCCGTCGCTTATTGCGCGTTTTTCAGCTTGACCACGTCACCGGAGATGGTGGTGGTGTAGCCGGTCAGAACCCAGGCCCAGAACCAGTTTTCCTGAACCTGCGTGTTGATCATTGCATCGCCGCCCTTGGCTTGGATGGCCGCGTTTTGCGCGCGCACAAATCGGCTGTTCTGGCGGATAGGGATGATGCCAAACAGCAGCAGGCCGGTGGCCGATGCTTCGCTGTGGCCAACCACGGTGTATTGGTTGCTGTCGTAATGGGCGGTTTTCATCGGGGCGCCGGTGCAACCTGCCAGAACCACACCGAACAGTGCGGCGGCGACTACTTTGCTGAGGTATTTCACAGTAAAACTCCATGGGGGAACGCCCGGGATCCGTCTCTCGGGCGGCGCGCATTCTAACCAAAATGATGGCTCATTGGCATCAATCTTCTTTGTATTTACTTGAACCCGTTCGCTGGCCCGCCGTCGGCGATGTCGCATACCATGGCGCCACTTCAATAAAGACAGGCACCCGCCTCCATGTTCAAAGCCAGTCTGCGTAGCCATCTCACCCTGTGGTTCGGCGGTTTGTCCCTGCTGACGTTATTGAGCGTCGGCTTTTATGTCGGTCACATCGCCACCGAACAAATGAAACAGGCCAGCGGCAACGCGTTGCTGAACACGGCGCGCGCGGCGGCGACGTTATTGGGTGAGCAACTGCGCGAGCGGCAACTGGAGGTCTATCTGCTCAGTCGCGCGCCGCATCTGGAGCGTGGCGATCTGGACAATCCAGCCATCCTCAAGTCGATGCAGTTGCGCACCCAGGCGCGCGCCGAATATGCGTGGATGGGCGTCACCGACGCCGAGGGCAACGTGCGCCAGGCGGTCAATGATCTGCTGGTCGGTCAATCGGTGCAGAAACGCCCGTGGTTCCAGATCGGCCTGCGCCGGCAATACACCGGCGATCCCCATGAAGCAGTGTTGCTGGCCAAGTTGTTGCCGGGCCTGCCCAATGGCGAGCCGCTGCGCTTCATCGATTTTGCCGCGCCAATCCACAATGCCGAAGGGCAGGTGATTGGCGTGCTGGGTGCACATGCACACTGGAGTTGGGTGACGCGCATCGTCGAGTCGGCGGCGTTTTCCCACAAGAACTCGGCGCCGGATATTCAGGCGCTGATCGTCGACCACGATGGCAAGGTGCTCTACCCCGAAGCGCTGATGGGCCAACAGCTGGCGACCAACGATCCGGTATTGTCGGGCTGGACGGCGGCCAACGGTTACCTGACCAGCATGGTCACCGTGCCGACGCCATCGGGCACGGCGCTATCATGGTCGATCGCCATTCGCCAGCCATTGGAGACTGCGCTGCAACCGGCGCGGATGCTGCAATACGAATTGCTGATCCTCGGCGTTTTCGCCGCCATCGTTTTCGGTCTGGTGGCTTATTACCTGGCACTGTACCTGAGCCGCCCTATCGAACAACTGGCACGCTCGGCCAAACAAGTGCAAAACAACCAGGCCGGGGCACAGTTCCAGCTGCAGCATCCGGTGCTGGAAATCGCCCAGCTCGGCCAGTCCATCGACGCAATGACGCAGTCACTGCTCGGCAAGGAACGAGAGCTGCAAGAAGCCAACGCCTCGCTGGAAGCCACCGTGGCACAACGCACCGCTGCACTCACTGAGGCCAACGCCGAACTGCTGAGTCTGGCCACACATGACGGCTTGACCGGCGTTTACAACCGTCGCCGTTTTGACGAAAAAATCACTGAATACTCGCTGCTGTCCCGACGCACCGGGCGCCCTTTTGCCCTGTTGCTGATCGATGCCGACCACTTCAAACGCATCAATGACAGCCATGGCCACGCGGTCGGTGACGAGGTCCTGCAACAACTGGCGACCTTGATCCAGAACAGCGTACGCAGCACCGATTTCGTCGCCCGCTACGGCGGCGAAGAGTTCGCCGTACTGCTGCCGGAAGTCGCGCAACCTGACACCCCGGAAGTCGTCGCCGAAAAGATTCGCACGGCAGTCGCCGAAGCGCAGTTTCCGGGCGTCGGCAACGTCACGGTGAGTATTGGCCTTGGCCTGGCAGATCCGGCAGACAACAACCACACGGCCCTGATCAAACGCGCCGATCAGCAGCTGTATCAGGCGAAAGCTGCGGGGCGCAATCAGGTGGCGTTCCATGCCCACTGACACCGCGTATTTCAACCAGAGACAGGTCGGCCCGCCAGCCTCGCTGGCCAGCCAGCTCCTCCAGGGATGGGGTAAACCGCAAATATGGGTCGGCAGGAGAACCGCTTTCGCGAGCAGGCTCGCTCCCACAGAAAAGCAAAGCAGCGCAGCTGCCCGCGGCGAAGCCGCACCACTCAACAATGAGCGTTAGCTCGAGTGCTTTTGATCTTGATCCACGGGCGACGTCGGAAGGCTGAGCGGAGGGATTGATCCGGGCGTGGGAGCGCAGCGACCGTCTGGCGCAGCCAGACACAGCGCAAGGAGGTGCAGCGAAGCAAACCGTAGCCGCTGCGCCCGGATCGACCCCGCAGCGAAGGGACCCGAGCCTGCGAGGGCCGAACGCAGGAGCAAGCGTTTTGGGTTACCTTTTTGGCGTCTGAAAAAGGTGACTCGCCGTAAGGGCGAAACCCTAAGCAGCCGTTACCGCAGCAATGGATATGTACTCAATCAGCGAGGAAACCATCGCCCGACTAGGGCTCAGCACTGAACTTCTGCAGATAAGCCAACAAATTATTCAACTTCTCCTCATCACTCAGCCCCCAGAAAATCATCCGTGTCCCCGGCACCACCTCTTTCGGATCCTCCAGATAAGCCTTCAACGTCGCCCGATCCCAGGTAATCCCCGAGTTCTTCATCGCATCGGAATAAACATAATTGGCCGAAGTCCCCGCAGCCCGGCCAATGATGCCGTTCAACTGCGGACCAAACCCTGGACGGGCCGACTCGCCAACCTGATGGCAACCGCCGCACAGGCGCGGAAAGATCTTCTCTCCGGCTTCAGGATCACCCTCAGCCTGAGCGCTGGTGCTGAAGATCAAGGCGAGAAGCAGTGCTGTGGTGAATTTCATTAAACAGTCCAAACCTCGCTTTACATGGCGTGGGCGCAGTTTACAGATAAGCGCCGACAATCGTTCTGACAGTGATCAACGCCTGACGCAACACCTTCATGTCCACCGAACCCAACGCCAGACGAATCGCATGGGGCGTATTGGCCGCCAGCGAAAACGGCTCGGCGCTGGTGACGGAAATCTGCTGCTGCATCAACTCGACCACGATCTGATCGGCACGCACATCTTCGGGCAACGGCAACCACAGAAAATACGAGGCCGGATGAGCAATGAAGCGCAGCCCTTTCAGCACCTCGGCCGCCAACGTCTGCCGGGCCATGGCATCACTACGCTTCTGCTCCTCAAGCACGGTGACGGTGCCGTCGTCGAGCCAACCGCACGCAATGGCGGTCATCACCCCGGGCGTGTTCCACGTTGTCGCGCGAATGATTCGCTCCAGTGCGGGCACTTGAGGCAGCGGCGCAGCAATGAAGCCGACGCGCAAACCGGTGGCGATGTTTTTCGACAGGCCCGATACGTAAAACGTCCGTTCCGGTGCCAGTTCAATCAACGGACATGGCGGGTTTTCGACCAGAAACGCGTAGGCAGCATCTTCGATAAGTGTCAGATCATAGCGGCGGGCAATCGCCACCAATCGTTCGCGCTGTTCCAGTGGCATGACCCAGCCCAGCGGATTGTGCAGCGTCGGCATGCTGTACACGGCGCGCACCGCACGCTGGCGGCAGAGCCTGTCCAGTGCCGACAAATCCGGACCGTGCTCCGTCATCGGGATCGCCAGCACTTCCAGATGCAACGCGTCGGCCAGCACCTTGAACCCGGAATAGGTCAGCGCATCGGCGGCGATCACATCACCGGGTTTGAGCAGGGCCATCAGCGTCACCGCCAAACCTTGCTGAGCGCCATTGACGATCAGCACTTGGTCGGCTTCAACGGTCACGCCGCGTGTCGACAAATGTCGCGCCACCGAGGCGCGTTCGTGGGCACGTCCGGCGTGGGGTTGATAACGCAGCAACGCTTCGAGATCGCCGGACAACGCCAGTTGCCGCAACGCCGTGCGCAACAACTCAGCCTGACCGGGCAACGACGGATAGTTGAAATTCAGGTCGATCATGCCGACCGCTACGTCTTTCTGATCGATGCCCTGCCCCGGCGCCAGCGACGTTTCCCGGACAAACGTTCCGCGCCCGGCTTCGCCACTGACCAGGCCCATCGCCTCAAGCTCGGCATAAACCCGTGAAGCGGTAACCAGCGCCAGTCCTTCCTGCGCCGCCAGTTGCCGATGCGTAGGTAATCGCGTGCCCGGCGGCAGTCGTCCGCCACGAATATCCGCCGCATAACGGTCAACCAAGGTCTTGTAACGGGATCGGGGCATGCCGGCTGTATCCATGACAATTTTTTGATTGTGCTGATTCTCCGCCCTAGGATCACGGCGACACAAGCCACTTTTTGAGCGCGACCGACATGCACACAACATCGACTGCGGCCCACCCGGCACTGGAAAAAACCAGTGGCTGGATCAACGGTTTTATCGGCGTGCTGATTTTCAGCGGTTCGCTGCCGGCCACACGTTTGGCGGTGCTGGAATTCGATCCGGTGTTTCTGACCGTGGTGCGAGCAGCGATCGCCGGCGCACTGGCCGTCGGACTTCTGCTGTTGTTCAAGCAACCGCGACCGTCGCGCCATCAGTGGCTGTCGCTGTTGATTGTGGCGCTGGGCGTAGTGTTGGGTTTTCCGCTGCTGACCGCGTTGGCATTGCAGCACGTAACGTCAGCGCATTCGATCGTGTTTGTAGGATTGCTACCGCTGGCCACGGCGATGTTTGGTGTCTTGCGTGGCGGTGAGCGGCCGCGGCCTGTGTTCTGGATCTTCTCGATCCTGGGCAGTGCGCTGGTGGTAGGCTTTGCCCTGTCCCAAGGCTTGAGCGCCTCGCCCACCGGCGATCTGCTGATGCTCGCGGCGATCCTGGCCTGCGGCCTTGGTTACGCCGAAGGCGCGAAACTGTCACGCAGCCTCGGCGGCTGGCAGGTGATCTGCTGGGCGCTGGTAATGTCGTTACCGCTGATGGCAGTGCTGAGCCTGTGGCTGGCGCCCGCCTCGTTCGGCAACATCAGCTTGCCTGCGTGGATGTGCCTGGGCTACGTGTCGCTGTTCAGCATGCTGATCGGTTTCGTGTTCTGGTATCGCGGTCTGGCACAAGGTGGAATCGCAGCGGTCGGGCAGTTGCAGTTGCTTCAGCCGTTTTTCGGTCTGGCGCTGGCGGCGACGTTGCTGCATGAGCAGGTCAGCGTCGGCATGCTCGGCGTAACGCTTGGGGTGATTCTCTGCGTGGCCGGGGCGAAGAAATTTGCCAAATAGTATTCAGTGTCCGGCTTTCCATTGCCGAGGACTCAGCCCGGTCTTGCGCCGAAACGCCCGGGCCAGCGCCGACGGACTTTCGTAACCGACCTCTTCGGCAATCAGCGCAATCGGCCGGCCTTCGCGCAGGCGTTTCTGCGCAAGACTGACGCGCCAGCTCAGCAGGTATTCGGCCGGTGTCTGCCCGACAACCCGGCGAAACTGCTCGGCAAAACCGGCGCGGGACTGGTTCGCCGCCGCCGCGAGATCGGCCACACTCCAGGGCTTGTGCGGTTGCTCATGGATCAGGTTCAAAGCGCGAGACAAGCGCGGGTCAGCCAGGCCGGCCATCATGCCCGGTTGCTGATCTCGACTACCGATGAGATGGCGCAGCAACAGAATCACCAGCAATTCGAACAGGCGATCCATCACCGCCACGCGCCCGCAATGCCCTTCAAAAGCTTCGTTGAACAGCCAGTCAAGGGTGCTGCGCAATTCCGGGGTATCGGTGAGTTTCAACACCAGATAGTCCGGTAACGCGGCGGCCAGGGCATTGCCCGAGCCACCGTCGAAGGTCAGCGAGGCACAGACAATCTGACTGGCCATGGCTTCGTCGGCAAACATCCGATGGGTAAACGGCCGGGGAAAGAAAATCAGTGACGGTTCGTCCAGACGAATTTCCCGCTCGTTGCCCGGTTTGAGCAGCAACGCCCCGGCTTGCAGAACATGCACGTGCCCGACCGGCTCGCCTTCGTGAACGCTCACGCCGCAAAACGCGCCGCTATGAAAGGTGCCGGCGTTCACGCCAAAATGACTGAGTAATGTGGAAAGGCGATCCATGGCTGACTCCCGAAGGCATATCTGGACGATCTGCCGCATATCCTCGACGATTTGCCGCCAAAGCGCCATTGGCAGCCCCTAAGATCTCTCCATCCCCGCTGCACTTCGCTGCGGAATTTCGGAGAATCACCATGAGCCGCATCCCTGCAATCAGCCTCGACGCCGCCACCGATGCCACCCGTCCTGCACTGGAAGGCGTGAAGAAAAAAATCGGCTTCCTGCCCAACGTCTTCACCACCCTCGCCCAAGCGCCAGTTGCATTCGACACTTACCTGCAAGCCTCGGCAATCCTCGGCAAGACCTCATTGAGCGGCAAAGAGAAAGAAGCCGTTTACCTCGCCACTTCGCAAGTCAACGGTTGCGACTATTGCCTGTCCGCACACACCGTGTTTGCCGGCAAAGCCGGGCTGTCGGCGGAGGACATCATCGCGGCACGTCACGGCGAACTGAATGCCTACGCCGCCCTCGCCCGCCAACTGACCGAAACCCGTGGCCACTTGAGCGATGAACAGTTGGCCGCTGCCCGCGCCGCCGGTATCGATGACCGCAAGATTATCGAAGTGATTGCCCTGGTGGCCGTGCAGACATTGACTAACTACCTGAACAACACGGCGCTGACCGACATTGATTTCCCCGCCGTCGAGGCCTGAGCAGCCGCTCACGAACTGAAGAAAAATCCGCTGGCGAAAAGATGCTCTTTTCGCCAGCGCTGTTTTTTGCTGCCATGATGTAGGTCAGAATAATTCGCAGCGCAAACAGTGTCTGGTGCGCTGAAACCAAACAGCCTGTGCGCAGGTCTTTGTTCTCAGACAAATGCCCCGGAAAGACACGAACCCCATGACAGACTGGTTGCAAGACAACGGCGAGATGGCCGGACAGATCCGCCGTCACGACTGGGCAAATTCGCCCCTCGGCCCGTTGGAACACTGGCCCGATGTACTCAAGACCACTGTCTCGCTCAGTCTCGCCTCGCATTTCCCTCAGGCGATCGTCTGGGGCCCGCAACTGATCACTCTCTATAACGACGCCTTCGTGCCGATTCTCGGCGACAAGCCGCATGCGCTCGGACGTTCTTTCAGCGACATCTGGAAGGAAGCCTGGCATGAAATCAGGCCCATAGCGGAGGCAGCGTACGCCGGCCAGGCCACTTACATCGAAAACTTTGCTCTGCAGATCGAACGCGGCAAAGGCCCGGAGCAGGCGTTCTTCACTTTTTGCTATAGCCCGATTCGTGATTCCCACGGCAATGTCGTCGGCATGATCGACACCGTCACCGAGACCACTCAGACCGTTTATCTCAACCGACGCCTGGCGGTCCTCGATGCCATCGGCGAAGCGGTGACCAATGCCACGGATGCGCAAGCAATCCTGGCGGCGAGCACGCGGCTGATGGTCGAGCAGTTGCAATTGTCCAACTGCGCCTACGCCGACATGGATGCCGACGAGGATGGCTTCACCATTCGCGGCGACTATGCGGCACCGGGTTCGCCAAGCATCATCGGCCACTACCGCCTGCGCGATTTCGGTGAGAAGGCAGTGACTCTGCTGCGCGCCGGGGAACCGCTGGTCATCCATGACAACCGCAGCGAGCTACCACCGGAAGAGTCGGCGACCTTTCAGGCCATCGGTATTACCGCGACCATTTGTGTACCACTGATCAAGCAGGGCCGTCTGACCGCATTGATGGCCGTCCACGACAAAGTGCCGCGGGTCTGGTCGCAATTTGAGCAGGCATTGATGAGCGAAGTGACCGAACGGTGCTGGGCGCACATCGAACGGGTGCGCGCCGATGCGAACGTGCGCGAGGGCTTGCTTGCATTGGCTGAACTCAATGCCACGCTGGAACAACGGGTCGAGGAACGCAGCCTGCGCCTGGCCCAGGCCGAGTCGACGTTGCGCCAGTCGCAAAAGCTCGAAGCCATCGGCCAATTGACCGGCGGCGTCGCCCACGACTTCAACAATCTGCTGACGATCATTCGTTCGTCGGTGGATTTTCTGCGCCAGCCCAACCTGCCGGAAGAACGCCGTCAGCGCTACATGCGCGCGGTGTCCGACACCGTCGAGCGCGCCTCCAAGCTGACCAGTCAGTTGCTCGCCTTCGCCCGCCGTCAGCCGCTCAATCCGCAGGTAGTCGACGCCGGCGAACGTTTGGCAAACATCGGCGAAATGCTCGAATCGGTCACCGGCGCGCAGATTCACGTGTGCGTCGAGCGTCCGGATCACCCCTGCTACATCCGCGTCGATCTCAGTCAGTTTGAAACCGCGTTGATCAACATTGCGCTTAACGCCCGCGACGCCATGAATGGTCAGGGTGAGCTGAAATTGCGCCTGGAGTGCCACAAAGCGCTGCCGCCGATTCGCGGTCACGCCGGGTCCAGCAGCCATTTCGTGTCGATTGCCCTGGCCGACACCGGTGCCGGCATCGACGCACACACCCTTGAACACATCTTCGAACCGTTCTTTACCACCAAGGCTGTCGGCAAAGGCACGGGTCTGGGGCTGTCGCAGGTGTTCGGGTTTGCCAAGCAGTCGGGCGGCAACGTCGACGTCTCCAGCGTGCTAGGTCAAGGCACCGAGTTCACCTTGTATTTGCCGCAAGTGCCGGCGATCGAGGCAGAAATGGACGAGGCAGAGGACGATGGCGAAGTGCAGCCGGCCTGCGAAAAACGCCGGGTACTGGTGGTCGAAGACAATCTCGATGTCGGCCGTTTCGCCAATCAGATCCTCCAGGATCTGGGCTATGAAACCGCGTGGGCGACCAACGCTGAAGAAGCGCTGCAGTTGGCCGGTAGCGATGCCAGCGCGTTCGATGCGGTGTTTTCCGACGTAGTCATGCCGGGCATCACCGGTGTCGCGTTGGCCAAGGAACTGCGCCAGCGCCGCCCCGATCTGCCGGTGATTCTGACCTCCGGCTACAGCGAAGAGCTGGCGCGCAGCGGGTACGAAGGTTTCGAATTTCTCGCCAAGCCCTACTCCGCCGAACAGGTCTCACGGATTCTCGGCAAGACCTGGTTCAAGGACGCAAAACCCGCGGCGTCAGTCGTGATCGACGCCGGCGCGCTTGAGTAATTTCTTGCAGCGTTCCGACAGATGAAACACCTGTAAATGCTTGCCAGCCTTGGCGTAGCGTTCACGCAGGGTTTTCAATGCGGCGATCGCCGAGTAGTCGACAAAGCTCAGGTGGCGGCAATCGAGAGTGACTTTGGCCGGATCGTTGGCCGGGTCGAACTGATTGAGAAACGGCGTGGTCGAGGCGAAAAACAGCGTGCCGTGCAGGCGATAGAGCTTGCTGCCATCGGCTTCAAGATGTTCATCGGCATACAGTTCGCGGGCCTGCTGCCAGGCGAAGTTGAGCGCAGCGATGATGATCCCGCACAGCACGGCCGTGGCCAGATCGGTGAACACGGTGATGGTGGTCACCGCGATGATCACCAGCACATCGTGCAGCGGCACCTTGTTGATCACCCGCAACGACGCCCAGGCGAACGTCTGCTGAGATACCACAAACATCACCCCCACCAGTGCGGCCAGCGGAATACGCTCGATCAGCGGCGACAGAAACAGAATGAACAACAGAATCAGCACACCGGCCACAACGCCGGACAAGCGCCCGCGCCCGCCGGAGCTGAGGTTGATCACGGTCTGGCCGATCATCGCGCAACCGCCCATGCCGCCGAACGCACCGGACACCATGTTCGCTGCGCCGAGCGCCACGCACTCACGATCCGGATAGCCACGGGTTTCGGTGATTTCGTCGGTCAGGTTCAGCGTCAGCAGGGTTTCCAGCAGGCCGACCATCGCCATCAGGATCGCGTACGGGGCGATGATGCGCAGCGTTTCCAGGCTCCACGCAATGTCCGGCACGGCGAACGTCGGCAGACCACCGGCAATGTGCGCCATGTCGCCGAGGGTGCGGGTCGGCAGGCCGAACAGGTAGACCAGCAGGCCGACACCAAGGATCGCCACCAGCGCCGGCGGTACCGCTTTGGTCAGGCGCGGCAGGATGTAAACGATGGCCATGGTCAGTAGCACCAGCCCGGTCATCAGGTACAACGGCGTACCGCTGAGCCAGTGCTCGCCGCTTTTGAAGTGCTCCAGTTGCGCCAGGGCAATGATGATCGCCAGGCCGTTGACGAAACCTAGCATCACCGGATGCGGCACCATGCGCACCAGTTTGCCCAAGCGCAACAGCCCGAACGCCATCATGATCAGACCGCCGAGCAGCACCGTCGCCAGCAGATATTGCACGCCGTGTTGCACCACCAGCGCGACGATCACCACCGCCATCGAACCCGCCGCACCGGAAACCATGCCCGGTCGGCCACCAAACAACGCCGTCAGCGTGCAAATGATGAACGCGCCGTACAAGCCCATCAGCGGATTGAGATGCGCGACCAGGGCGAAAGCAATGCATTCGGGCAACAGGGCGAACGAGGTGGTGAGTCCGGCGAGGACATCGGCGCGCAGACGAATCGGTTTCATGGCTTACCTGACTGAGCGGCCGCTGGGCACGGCTGCTGTTTTCGCGAAAAAAGAGGGAGGCGAATGTTACGGAATTGTTCGGCCCCGGGCCAGTGAAACGCTGACATGGGGTGGCGCGGGCCTTATCCTTGCAGGCTTGTCCATCGAATCGAGTCGCAGCATGTCAGCGTATTTGTCCGCCCGGGATGTGTGTCAGCGTCTGCGCGAAGCTGCGCTGGGCGTGCTTGCGTTCGAAGTCTGCGAGGTAATGTCCCAGTCCGGGCTGATTGCCGTTGATATCGAGGGCTGGCTTGTGCTGCTGGACTTCGCCGACGGACATTTGCATCACTGTGAATACGCGCGCAACTGCGCCGGGGACGAAGCGACGCTCAACACGTGGCAGCGTTATGGCACGGACCCGGTGAGTCTGCTCAGCACATGGGAACTGGCGCAGATCGAGCGGTTACTGCGTGAGGCGGATGGAGATGTGGCTCAGGGCATCATTTCCAGAACCGGTGACGACTGATTTTCTTGCATGCGGTCATACCAGCCCTGCAGCACATCGGGCAACCGCTTCTTCCACTTCGCCACGTTGGTGTAGTACCGCAGATGTTCATGGCCCTGATCATCGTAGCTTTTGAAGATCAGCCAGACCTGTGCGTCTGCAGCACTCATCAGAATGCCGATGCCGCCGAGACCGCGCATCCACATTTCTACAACCTGAGCATCGGCCATATCTTTTGAGTCTTCGCCGACCTGCAAGGAACCGGAGGTTTCTACCAGTTTCTGGTAGTCGGTCTTGAGCAGCGAACGCAGTACCTGATCTTCTGCGGGTGTGCGAGCCAGACCCAGGCTGAGCAGATCGTAATCCAGCTTCAGCGGTTGTTCGGAGGCGACATACCGACCGGCGTAATACACGCCCATGCCACCGCCGCAGTCGGAATCCGCACCGGTTTGCGTGACGTTCAGTACGCCATTGATGGGCGTGAAGGCGAGTTTGCAGGCGTCCTCGGCGTACAGGGCTGTTCCATCCTTGAGTATGGCAACGCCGGTCAAGTCTCCGGAATTGGCGCCCTCGCCTGCTGAGATATCGATGGCGATATGCGTGGCATCACGACGTTGGGTGACAAGGGTCGCCGAGGTCGAGGTGCCGGGCGGGATCAATTGCCAAGTGGCGTCCCAACTGAACGGTTGGACGGCGTGTCCGAGTTCGCTGAGGCGCATCAGATATTCACGACGCAGACACGCACTCTGGGCACCGCAAGCGTTGCGGTGTTTCAGCCACTGGCGTTGGTCGGATTTCAGAGTTTTGGGATCAGCAATTTTGCCCAGCGTGTTCCGCCATTGCGTGGCGAGCTTGTCGTCGAGGCTCGAGAGGTAGGGATCAGTGCAGATGGCTTTTTCGATTTTGCTGGTGGCACTGGTGCAATCGAAACTGCTGGCGTGAGCGGTGCAGGCAATGACGAGAGAGGCCAGCGCCACGGCGTGACGCAGGTAGATAGCGAACATGAGAGATTCCATTCTTCGGGCGGCGGGGATTATGCCAGTGCTGCTGCCGTAAATCGCTGTTGTCGTAGAGCATGCTCACCCAAGGAGCGAGCCTGCTCGCGAAGGCGGTATATCAGTCGGTTTGATGTTGGCTGTCACAGCGCTTTCGCGAGCAGGCTCGCTCCCACAGGGGGTTTGTGTGAGTTCAGAAGGTGATTTCGGCTGCCGGTTTGACGTCGATTCGTGCCACGGAACTGGTTAGGGCGGCGAAGTCCTTGTTGTGTTGGGCAATGATGTCCTCGGCGCTCATGTTGCCGTTATCGACCGTCGAATGTGCATCCCGCGCGACGACGATGTCGTAACCCAGTGAATGCGCGCTGCGCACCGTGGCGTTGACGCAGTAATCGGTTTGCAGGCCGCAGATGATCAGACGTTCGAAGTCTTCGCTGGGCAGCAGCTTGCCGAGATCGGTCTGGTAGAAAGAATCCCCGGTAGTCTTGCCTACACGCAGGTCTTTCGTCGAAGTCAGCAAACCTTCGGCCAGTTGCCAACCGTCCGCGCCATGCACGAACGGACCGTCCTTTTCTTCGTGCTGAATCAACACCACCGGAACGCCAGCCGTGCGGGCGCGTTGGCTGAGATCATTGATCGTGGCGATTACGCGGTCGATTTCAAAACACTGATATTCACCAGCACACAGTGCTTGCTGGACGTCGATGATCAGTAATGCGGTGGTCATGTCGAGCCTTCCTTGATCAGTCCTTGAGATTGGGCGGACCTGAGCCCGCCCCTTTTTACTCCGCTCAGTAACCCAGTGACAAGCCGGTATTACGCCGTGGATCATTGGCGCCATAGAAGCGATTCTTGCCAACCGGTTTGCCGTCCAGTGACGGCGCGCCGACCAGAATCGCGGCGATGTGGTTGGGATCCTGCGGGCCGGCAAACTTGTGGCCCCAGCTCTCGAGGAGCTTTTTCGTATCCGGGCTGGCGGCGAAGTCTTCGAGGTTGGTTTCCTCCGGCATCCACTGCTGATGGAAGCGCGGCGCGTCGACCGCTTCCTGCAGCCCCATGCCGTAATCGATCACGTTGAGCATGGTCAGCAAGGTCGCGGTGATTATCCGGCTACCACCCGGCGTGCCCACCACCATCACCACTTTGCCATCCTTGGTGACGATGGTCGGACTCATTGACGACAGCGGGGCCTTGCCCGGCGCGATGGCATTGGCTTCCCCCTGAACCAGACCGTACATGTTCGGCACGCCGACCTTGGAGGTGAAGTCGTCCATTTCGTCGTTGAGGATCACCCCGGTCTTGCTCGCCATCACGCCAGCGCCGAACCAGTCATTAAGGGTGTAGGTGACCGAAACGGCATTGCCCCACTTGTCGACGATCGAATAGTGCGTGGTGTTGCTGCCTTCATGCGGCGCTACACCGGGTTTGAGCTCAGCCGACACGCCGGCCTTTTGCGGCTGGATGGCGTTGCGCAGTTTGGTCGCATAGTTCTTGTCCAGCAGGTGCTCGATCGGATTCTTCACGAAATCCGGATCGCCGAGGTAGCTGTTGCGATCAACGTAAGCGTGGCGCATCGCTTCGATCTGGTAGTGCATGCCCTGAGCGGAATGGAAGCCCAGGTCCTTCATCGGATAGCCTTCGAGGATATTCATGATCTGGCAGATCACCACCCCGCCGGAGCTGGGCGGTGGCGCCGAGACCACGTGATAGCCGCGATAATCGCACTCCACCGGGGCCAGTTCGCGAGTCTTGTATTTGTCCAGGTCGGCCTGGCTGATGATGCCTTTGTTGGCCTGGCTGGAAGTGACGATGGCATCGGCGACCCAGCCTTTGTAGAAGCCGTCGGCGCCCTTCTCGGAAATCGTCCGCAGGGTTTTCGCCAGATCCTTTTGCACCAGTTTCTGCCCGACCTGCATCGGCTCGCCGTTGCTGAGGAAGATCGAGCCGGAATCGCGCATGTCCTTCTTGAACACATCCGTCGCGTATTCGAGCAGCTCGACATCGCCCTGCTGCAGCTCGAAACCGTCTTCGGCCAGTTTGATCGCCGGGGCAATCATGTCCTTGCGCTGTTTGGTGCCATATTTGCTCAGCGCCAGCTCCATGCCGGACACGGTGCCCGGCACCCCGACGGCCAGATGGCCGCGCGTGCTCAAGTCCGGGATGACGTTACCGTCCTTGTCCAGATACATGTTGGCGGTCGCTGCCAGCGGCGCTTTCTCACGGAAATCGAGAAAGGTCTTGCGCCCGTCCGCCAGTTGAATAGTCATGAACCCGCCGCCGCCAAGGTTGCCCGCCGCCGGATAGACCACCGCCAGCGCATAGCCCACGGCCACTGCCGCATCCACAGCATTGCCGCCGTTTTTCAACACATCGACGCCAACATGGGTCGCCAGATGTTGCGCGGTGACCACCATGCCGTTTTCCGCCGCAACCGGCGCCACTGATGCCGCGTGAGCCATGAGACAGCTGAGCGCCAGGGAGGTCGCAATGAGCGATCTGGCCAAAGGTTCGTACTTCATGAGTCGATCTCTTTTTGTTTTTGGGGACTGCGCAAAACGCAGGGCAACGCTTCAGGAGCAACAAGCAGTATGGTCGGCTTTGCGTATTGCGCCTCCCCGTTCAGCCAGTATGCTGAGCCATCGCAGCCGTTGGCAGCTCCTGCCCGAATCAAGCGAAGAGGTTATTCATCGCTGCGTATTGCATCAGCATGATGGTCTTGGCGTCACAGATCTCGCCGCGTTGAAATGCTGCCAGTGCCTCATCGAAACCCCATTCGAGCACTTCCAGTTCTTCGGTTTCCTCTTCCAGCCCACCACCGTCGCTGACTTTGGACGCGGCGTCGTATTCAGCGATAAAAAAGTGCAGCTTCTCCGTCACCGAGCCGGGGCTCATATACGCCTCGAATACTTTTTTCACGTCATGCACGCGATAACCGGTTTCCTCCTCGGCTTCGTCACGAATGCGCTGCTCCGGCGCGGCACCTTCCAGCAACCCCGCCGCCACCTCGATCAACAATCCATCGTGGCCGTTGACGAACACCGGCAAACGAAACTGGCGGGTCAGCACCACCGTGCGCTTTTCGCGGTTGAACAGCAGAATCGCCGCGCCGTTGCCCCGGTCGTAGACCTCGCGGGTCTGGCGCTGCCATTCACCGTTGTTGCGGTGGTAGTCGAAAGTGATTTTCTTCAGCAGATACCAGTCGTGGGACAACACCTGAGTGTCGACGATGTTGACCCGTTCGGCTGTGTTGGACATCGCGTCTGATCCTGTCTTCATGGGGGGACTGCCATGGTCGATCAATTGCGCCGACAAAAAAAGCCCGGCAGCGCTACCGGGCTCGTTCAGCCTGCGCGGTTACTGAAAGTCGACGTCAAAGGCCTGGTAGAAGGCGTTGCCGGTATTGGCGACGATCCACATCAGCACAATGACATGGTGGCCCTTCTTGCTCGCCGGCAGCTGCACTTGGTGATCGACCTTCGCCTTCAGTTCACCGGCATGACTGTAATAAGGCACTTGTGGGTAGAAATCCTCGAAGAACGGCTGGGTTTCCAGCTGCGCACGGCTGATGCGTTGCTGGGGTTCCCAGCCGTCTTTGGTGATCAGCCAGCGATAACCTCGGGTGGTATGCGGCGCGGTGTACGCCCAACTGACCACAAGAATCTGGCCCGGATCGACATTCAGCAGCGGCCAGTTGAATGAACGGCCGAGCTCCTTGCTCATCTCGTCGTCGGTGTAATTGACGCAATCGCGGGCATCAGTCTTGCCGCCGCTGAGAATGTAGCCATCGGCCGGCGGCGCGACGCTGTCCGAGTCGGTCTCGAAGGGTTGCGGGAACGGCCCAGCATTCACGGCCGGAAAGTTTTTGCCGCCCTCCATTTCATTGACTTGCCAAGCGCCGAGCAGGCCGAGGTCAATGGCCACTGCGCCGCGGCTTGCTGGCGAGATGACACGACCGTGTTTGAGTTGGGTTTGTGGGATTGCCTGATTCATCGTCTTCACTCCGTTGATTTGAGAACTCTCCTTCCCGAGGAGAGGCCTTCAAGCTAACGGAGGTGAATTTTTTGTCCATCGGCGCTTTTGTCACAGTCCCAGTGTGCAAGACGTAAAAAGCCCGTAAATACTGGATGCATAACCAGCACTCGACGACGCATCGTACTCAACGTGTAGCTGAACACCTACACGCCGAGTCGCCTTTGGTCATTCAGACAGTTGCGCCTGATACTCCTTTTCGTACTGCCCGGCGAGTAGCGTTTTCTGTTTATCGTCGAGCAGCTTGCCGGCCATCTGGAAGAATTTGTGCTCTTCTTCCTCGAGGTGGTGATGAACCTTGTCGGAAAGCTTTTTCGCTGTGGCCAGCCAGGCCGGACTGGACATCTCGGTCTCGTCGAGCTCTTCCATCATCTCGTCCATTTCGTGGTGTTCGGCGATGGCGTGGCGGCTCAGGTCCACGCCTTCATCGATTTCCATCAACGGAATGTAGAAGTGCCGCTCTTCAGCGGTTTCATGCGCTTGCAGTTCTGCTTTTAGCTGCTTGTAGGCCTCGACCCGCTCAGGGCTGTCGCCGCTGGTCGCGATCAGAGCCTTGGCGTAAGTGCGCTGGCGCTCGTGGCTTTCGCGCAGGGCTTCGAAAATATTCACGGGATTTCCTCATCAATCGCGCTCAGGGAAAGACGCGATAAAAGCCTAGACCGCATCGCTGGTTTGACGGTTCCGCTCGTTTGATCGAAGGGCTTGGAAGCGCTTGCCCACACGCGTTAGGCTGGGCGTTCAATTACACAAGGAAGTCATGCATGAATTTGCGTATCGAGTTGACGCACAATCCTACCGAGGAACAGCGTCAGGCCATTCTGCAACCGCTGATCGAATACAACGATGCTCAAACCGGCGGTTCGAAATCCGAACCGTTCGCCTTGATGGTCAAAGACCAGAATGGCGAAATACTGGGCGGTTTGTACGGGCGAATGATTTTTCGCTGGATGTTCATCGAACTGCTGTCAGTGCCGGAACAAGGTCGCGGACTGGGTATCGGCTCGAAATTGATGGCTCAGGCGGAAGCCCTGGCCAAGGAAAAAAACTGCTACGGCGTCTGGCTCGACACCTTCGATTTTCAGGCGCCGGAGTTCTACAAGAAGCTGGGCTTCAGCCAGTTCGGTGAGATCGTTGACTATCCACCGGGGCACAAGCGGCATTTTTTCCAGAAGCGGCTGATCGACTGACTGTGTCGCCCTTTTCGCGAGCAGGCTCGCTCCCACACTGGAAAGCATTCAACCTGTGGGAGCGAGCCTGCTCGCGAAAGCGCCAGCCGCCTCGACACACAATCAGAGGCAGGTCGCCATCGCCGCCATCCGCCGCATCGCGACAAAATCACTCTTCTGCGCGTAATAGTTCAAGGTTGTCCCTGACGCTTCGGTGATCACATCGACAAACGACTCTGCCGAACGCGTGTAAACCGTAGTGCCACCGGACTCGCGCGGCTCCAGATAGGCCGCCGCGTCCACGCCGAAAACCGCTTCGTCCTGCCATGCGAATTGCACGCACCGGGCGACGTCTTTCTCCGGCTTGTCCGAGGTCAGGACCTTGTCCGGGCTCTTGCTGCGAGCATCTTTCATCACCGAACCGGCGCACCCGGCCAACAGGGCCGCCGCCAGCACTACCATCAGCATTCGCATTGCATTCGCTCATCGAGAAAAAAGCGGACTGTAGCACTGCAACGCGGCAAATCGTTCTGCTTTACTGTTTTTATGCGCGACACGCGTGAGCAGCTGCGGCACTCTGAGATCTTCAGCCACACAAAGGAGGTATCAGCTAGCACCTTCGACATTGACAGCGTTGTAGCCCATGACTTAGTGGGCTTTTGGCGCTTTCGTTAGCAACACCGTTGACTGTCAATCTCGCTATGACGGATTGACATTTTGAGAGGGCATTGTCGAGAGGATTGACACCATTGCAAATAGCAAAACGAGTTCAGATGGAAAAACATTGACACGTCAATCGCTAATCACGCCTCTATTTGCCCCATCCCGAAGGCTCAGATTCAGAGTGGCTTAACCTAGGTCTGCCTGATGTCATAGTTGCAGCCCCTATCCTCGCTGATTAGGCTGGAGTTCTATCCAACATCTGGGCAAATTCATGCGCTACTTGCACCGCCTCGTCTTCTACCCGCTTTCATTGGTGGCTTTCTTTTGGGGGTTCCTCGCCTTGAGAGTCAACCCTTTCACGCTGCTTTACGATTTTGAATTTCTTGCGTTGCTCAAGGCCCTTTACATCGTTGGTTTCACAGCATCTTTCTGGCCATTGGCGTATATAGAGCTGGTTGACTATGTGCATTCGCGCTTTGGCAAAAATGGCCGGCAGTATCTTGATTACTCCAGATCGTTGCAAAAGGACCTTATCGTCGCCGGGCTCACTGCAGTGGCGTTGACCAGCATTTATTGGCTGGACTCCGTGAGTTATGTTTTTTCGGGAATAGACATTGCATTCGTTGGCTTCCCCTTCCTGGTTAACGCTCTGTACACCCTAATCCAAGGCACGCAAGTGAGTTTCGCTGGGAAACCCATCCGCAAGCGAGCTCCGTTGCTCATGTTCTGTGTGGTCCTAGGAGGGATTGCGACCGCATATTGGTTGCTAGTAAAAAACGCTTCGGGTGAATTGGCTACTGATCAAGCATTGTTCCTGCAGTTGACCATTTTGTTCTGCGGCTTCTGCTTCTTTTTGACCAGCAACTTTATGCTGCACGGGTGGAAGCAGGGGCGTTTCGAGAGTTCTGCTTTCAAGCGTTACTTTTTCACTGAGGTTGTGAAATCGAAGTCGAACCTGTATCGAGATCTAGACAAAGTCCTGGAGCCTTTCAATCAGCAGATGGCACAACGCAAATCGCAGCATGCTGCAGCTCTTCGTCGACAGCATAAGAACCGTTCGCGAAAACGTTGATGATCGGTTGAAGATTTGCAAACGGGCCTCTGCGTCAATTCGCACAAAATAGGATAGAAAACAGTGTTTAAGGAACTTCTGGATGCCCTCGGCAAGATCAAATCTCGCCCATTGTTGAACGTGTTCTCCGCTTTGGCCTTTTCGACATTCATGGAAGGCGGCGGGCCACTCAAGGATCCTTTTTCCGTTACTAGCCTCCTGCTGCCTGTTTTTTTAATGATCGCATCTGTGTTGGTACTATCCTGGGTGCTCTGCGTTAACTACCTGAACAGCCATCTTGCTGACCACGATCACTTCAGTTGGGGTCCTTATTTGGGGGGAGTGATATTGGCGTTCTGCCTGTGCGTTATATTTTGGTACGTGTCGAGTTTTTCCGACCCTATTAACCTGAAAATACTCGGTAGTGTCGAATTTATTCGGATGTTCGCCCTGTACCTATTTGCGATCGAAACGATCAACATTAAGCGTTGAAACGTTCGGTTGCTTCCACCAACGGACCATCCGGCCAGTAGCTTTTTATCACCGAGGTTCAGGGAAGATTGATACGTTCACGGCCGACCTTCAGTACGGATCAGTAGCTTAATTCGGTTGACAGCTAATGATTCAGAAAAATTGACGACATAAGCGATCCGTTGAATGAGTACGACAGATCCAACCAGGCTGACCATCGCATGTACGATTCAGGATTGACAGTTGACGGGGTATTTTTCCGGAGCCCACCAAGGTAAGTGAAAAAACATCGTCGGAGACCTAAGATATGTAGTGCGTGGTTTGTTCGATGAGGCTTACTCTAATGTCTCACGCAAGCAGCCGGGGGTCTCCAAATTCATGCACGACTTTAGACAGCTATCGCCCCTTGACTTCGAAAACCTGGTTCGCGACTTGCTACAGGAAGAAATTAAACTTCGGATCGAAAGCTTTGGACCTGGGAGGGACGGAGGAATAGATTTTCGTTTTGCAAAAGCTGGCAAGACTACTGTCATTCAGGTGAAACACTATCTTGACACTCCAACGAGAGGACTGTTGCGTGCCGTCGCCATAGAGAATGCGAAAGTCGCCAAACTCAAACCCGATCGTTATATTCTGGCGACATCAGCCCGACTAAACCCGGCCTTGAAGGATAAAATCATCGATGCTATGCCTGACGCCGCCCTTTCACGCGAGGACGTCCTAGGCAGAGAAGATATAAATAATTTGCTGGAGCGCCAACCAAAAGTTCTTAGACAGCACTTTAAGCTTTGGTTAACTCACGTCGACACTTTGGAGCGAATCATTCATAGCGGCATCTACAATAGAACAGATGCCGAGCTAGAGCTAATAAAGGACTTAGTACCCCGCATAGTTCAAAATGAAAGCATCGCAGCGGCGGAGGCGATACTCGAACGACGCGGCACATTAATAATTGCTGGTGAGCCGGGCGTAGGTAAAACAACCCTTGCGCGAGTTTTAACATGGATGCACCTTGCACAAGATTGGCGTGTCTTTGTGGTTGATGACCTCAAAGAAGCAATGGAGGTATGTACTCCCGGCGAAAAACGCCTTATTTTTCTCGACGATTTCCTAGGGCAGATCAGCTTAACCAACGATGCAATTCGAAATGTCGATCAGCGACTACCAATTTTTCTGGATCGTATCCGCACCAATAAAGACCTACGCTTTATCCTAACAACACGTAGCTACCTGCTGACGCAGGCTCAACTCCAATCCGAACGCCTAGCCTCAGAAAAGGTTTCCGCCAGCGAATTAGTATTAAATGTCGGCGCATACACCCGAACGATCAAAGCCCAAATTGTCTTCAACCACATATATTTTTCCACGCTAAGCACCGATGAAAAAAAAGCATTACTGAGAGAGAGTTTCTATCTAAAAATGATAGACCACCCAAATTTTAGCCCGCGACTAATCGATTTACTTACTTCGGCAGACTATTTGACACTGCAAAACATACCCATTCAGGACGTTGTGCTAAATGTTCTTGACAACCCATCCGCGCTATGGGAAACCCCTTACCGATCGCACCTTAGCGAAGAGTCTCGCTTCGTTATGCTTGCACTCTTTTTCAGGGACAGCTACACCACCCTTGAAAAGCTTACTGAATCATACAAACGCCTCCTTGGCGCTTCAACGCATCCTGTTACAGACTCGGTAGCCATCGTCAGCTTTCGACAAGCACTCAAACCTCTTGAAGGCTCAATCGCTTCTCTTGCGAATGGCTATGTTTACTTCAACAATCCTGGACTCAAGGATTTTCTGAGCAATGTAATCATTAGCGATCTACTACTCCCATCCGTATTGGCTGCCGTCGGAACTCTCGAAGAGCTTAACAACATATGGAATTTCTTTAGAAGAAATCACGAAGTGTGCAGCTCTCAGATCCCAAACGACGAAGCTTGGTCGGCGGCGCTGGAGCGTATTACCTACATAGGGAAGGCGCCGGCGATTGCAATTGTGAACTCCGGACTTGAAATGTGCGCCAGCTTGCACTCCAATGAGAAAATGTTCAGCGTCATTAGTAAAGCTCTTAAAACGCTAGACAATGATCCAATCAGCGCAGTTGACGAAATGTATTGCCGTCACGCCTTGGAGCGATATCAAGACTTATCTCTTGAGGATCAACAAAATTTACTTGGGAGTGAAATCCTTGTCGAAGCTACTGCTGAAATGCTTAGCTCTAGCGGTGATGAACTTTCGATCGAAGACATTGGAGCTATTGCACAAGCGATCGATGTATACGGCGAGGCCCCCAATGCTGCTAGTACCGCGGCCGCAGCCGCGATGCGGGGGTTCTTAGGTGAGTTGACTGATAGATTATGGGATGTCACTTCATCCGATGAACTGGACATATTCGAGCATGAATTAATTTCAGCGCTTAAACAATTCGATGTTCCATTCGAAACCTGGATGGAGACAAAGATACAGGAACACAGAGACTACTTGATAGAAAAAGAATCAGAGCCTTCGGAGGAAGGTTACACACCAGTGGCACGTCCATTAAAAACACCAGAAGTCTCGGACGCTGATATACAGTCGCTTTTCGTCACACTTATAAATTATGGGATCGCGGAATAAATACTTATTCTAGTAGCCCGGGGCGCCCTTCGCGGTATACTTCGGCCGCTAATGGGTAGACCATTGGGTCTATCCCAAGATAGGTATCGACTTCAGCAGGTTCAACTCACGCTGGCAAAATTACGCGGGATAGGCTCTAAACACTGCGAGACCTCATCGCAGTATTCAGGGTTAGCTGCTACGAACGCCCTTAGGCTCAGTGATATGCTGCCATGGGACGGTGCATTATCCGGACCGTACAATTTGGTCGACTTATTCGTCAGATCGTTGACGAGAACATAAGGAAAGAACCCATGTTGTTCGTACACTGACTCGTACCTCTCCTGATCCACTGCACTATGAAGAAGCACCCATAAAGTTGCGAGATTACCGTACGTCTGTTCGATGTTGGCGCGTGCATTCTGCGGCCGGGTCAACCCATCCCAAATCCAGCCACCGACAGCCGTGGTATGTAGATCACTTCCGGTGATAGTGATGCTAAACATTGACAGCTCCGCTTGGTGATATTCAACACCTTGGTGCACGGCATAGTAGAAATGCCGCATGTCAAAGCCTGCGAACTGAACAGTTGCCTCCTCTGGAATTTCTGAGGCCATCTGCCGATACATCGACAACCAGAATGGGTTATGCCCGATGAATGCTTCAAAGGCTCCTGATGCATAATCCCAAGCTTTGCCAGCGGATTTGCTGGAGGTCTTGGTGAAATGATGCCGGTTCGCCCGGTTCGATTTGCCACTGACGTCCTTGGCCTCTAGGCATCGCATGACCTCCGCTAGATTATTCACAAGGTCATTACGGGGCCAGTCGCCTAGTTTGACGAGCTGAATGTAACGGTGATGCGCCTTGTAGTTTTCGACTTTCTCCGGGGTTGCTCGCGAGTCTGAGCCCAAAACCACACCGGCTTTGCTGCTCTGATCTTCTAGCCAATCACACAAATCTGTCTCAAGCTCCCATCCTGGGAACAAATAGTGCTCTTCCTCAAACTCAGGATTGAAGATCCGCTCTTTCACATCGTCCATGACCAGATCGGGCACCCGCCAGGCGCACAGCAGCGACATGCGCTCACGCTCAGCAATGGGCTCCATGACTATCAGCGCCGCACGTACGTGCGGGACATCGCGCAAGGCCAAGTGAAGATCATCACAATACCCCCGCTGACTTTCTGGAGAGTCGAAGAAAGAGAACCGCATGTCGGGTGACAAGCGGGATTCTAGGCTCACCTGCGGCAAGGGCCGTTCCTGAACGATGACTGTCTGGTTATGCGCTTTGACTTCGAACCCCTTAACCTGCACGGGACAGAGATCTTGGAAGAACGACAGAGGCACATCCAGTTCTCGCCAGTGGGTGGACACCACGAAGCAGCGAATTCTGTGGCTATCGACTTTCTGGTCCTCCATGAACAGCGCGATGTATTTGCTCAGCTCATGCAAAGCGTGCCGTGCAGCCTGTTCACTGCGTTTGATCTCAATAATCACGAAGTTGCCAAAGCGGTCTCTGGCCAAGATATCGAAAGCACCGCCCGAACCAATCGGATTATCGACAATGAAGTTCGTACCAATTAGCACAAGCTCCGGCTCGATGATCGTTAGATCCTTCGCCAGATAGTCACGCAACTCGTCTTCATTATCAAAAAGTCCCAAGACAGCTTTCGACATGCGCGTTATCCCTGCACCAGATGTTTGAGTTCAACAAAAAAATCTCAAGCGAGTGTTCGCTCGAGCACAAGCCGTCTGCATCGAGTCCCAATGCATCAAAAACTGGCGAAGCCGGTTGGTTAGCGAAACTTGAGCCAGTCCTTCTTCAAGGGCCGACTTTCGGGCCATCTTCGCGCCGACAATCCAAACTTCTTTATTAAACGAAGGATTCCGACAAGAGGTGCTCAGAATTTCGTTCAACTGCTCAACGGGGAGTTGATCGGGATTGCGAAAGATACGGCTCACATCAGTTAGGGTGACAGTGTTTGCCTGAACAGGTGTCCCCCATCGCTGCGGCGTCCAAATAGGTGACGGCTGTCCACGCGATATAAATCCTAAGCTAGCGAGTGCCTGGCGCCCAACGTCCTGCAACCCCCCAACATTGAAGCCTCGACCGTCTGCATCCTGCTTACCGACCTTAGCGTGAACTAACACTATTTTTTTATTGACTGTATCAACGCCAATAAAATCAGCAACCTCTCGGCCGTCGTCGTCGCAGAACCACAAAGGGATAGACTCAATAGCCGTTGTCAATTCATCGTCATCGATGCCGGCAGCTGCACGTTGTGCATCACACGTTGCGGAGAAGAGTCCAAAGATAGACTGCCGATGCCACGCCAATTTATCCGCATGGAAATTCTCCCCCTTTTCGGAGATTATCTCGCCGAGTGATGTCGAGGAGTGAATATAGTCGAGGATAGGTTTGGATTCATCTTCGAGAATCCAGCGATTGCGCGGTTCATAAAAGGTGCCTTCGGAATACACTACGCCCGGGCGCTGAATAAGTATGCGAAATGCCTGCTCTTTATTAAGCCGCTGCACCCACGTCCGTTGCTGCGCACGGTCGTCACCTTCCGGCGCACGGACAAGCTCGTTCAGCCTGTCACTGGTAAGCCGGTACTTTCGAGTCCCGGGAACGAACTCAACCTTGCAACGCACATCCTCTTCGCCAATTTTGACTATAAATTCGCCCGTCCCTGGAGTCACATCTGCGCACAAATCAAAGTAATCGACGCCCTCTTGAAGCACCCAAGCCGCGCCATCCGATTCGTCGCCTTGCATACTACCTAACGAAGGATCGAGCAAAACAGAAACCGGCTGCGCTTCTTGTTCGTCCACACTCTCAACCACCACGGCATACCGTTCAAACACTCGGCTGCGCTGTTGATCTTCGTTACCCAACTCCTGTGCAATATCCGATGTCCACTGTATAAAACCGGCTAGCGATACATAACGCTCGGATGCATCGCGCAATCGCGAGCGCGCGAAACCAACGTAGCGAGCACTACCATTAACAAAGCCTGCAGCAGTTGAAGGCACTAAAGACGGGTCAAGTAAATCCGTAAACACGTCTGCAAAGGACCGTGTTCGCATTGCCATTCCTCGAATAGCATGCTGCGACATATCGAGCGAAGAGAATGACATCCTTGAAAGGCGCGAATTACTCCCCTCTTCATTTGAAGGGAACGTCCTTTCCATTTGCGCCCTGCTAACGCGCTTGAGCTTCAAGCCAACTAGATCAACAACAAGACCTTCTGTGTCGTGCATGAAAATTAAATCGCCCTGTTTTACGGCTATAAAAATACCCAATTTCCACTCGGAGAAAAAACGGCCAACTAGATACGGAGAGGTACGCCACGCATAATATGAAAACCCAAACGATTCGGCTGGCATGTTCGCTATGGGGGTTATCTTGAAGCGATCCTTATCCATAATTTCCTCCTTGATCGCCGTATCTAGAAGCCGGATATCGGCAAGGGGCTCTTCAGACTTTAGAACTACCGCAGTACGTGGCAACTGGATGTCGGAAATAGTTAACGGTTGTTCAATTCCAAAACGCTTTCGAAACTCTCCATTAATGTATTGGTACTCGGCCATATATTCGAGCAGGCGATCAGGCAGTGCGACTTCATTGCTGACAATGTGTGCGGCGTTTCGCTTTGCATAATCTTCATATGCCTGATATCCCTCCCATGATGCGTGAATCCTGGCAGCATTCGCTGAGGAGCCCAGAACCCAGCCAGTCTGTTGCGAACCAGGTGCGTCCGATGAGTACCTTGTGGCCCTGCCGATTTGTTGCACTAGTTGCCTCGCACTTCCCATCAGGTCGAAGATAGCTATCGCAACGAAAGCAGGATCGTCGATCCCTTCCATAAGCTTGTTTTGGTGTATCCAGTAAACAGCATCCGGCCGAACACGCTGCGCTGACGAAACCTGCGAGAAACAATCCAGATTCCCCGCCAACTCTTTTGCCCTATCGTGGATAACCACGGCGCGAGTTTCAAACACACGATTTATTTCTGCTTGAAGCAAGGTGAGCGTCTCTAGATCATTAGCTCGTACAATTACTTTCGGAACCACACCTTCTCGAAACCACCTTTCGGCTTCCCTCAATCTTTCAGGTAACTCTTGTTTAAGCATCTCGACAAACCGGCTTACTGCGGGCTGAACGTCTTCCGCGACATCGGCCATCCTCGGCATGACAAGATCTACTGGACGAATCACCCGTCGATCCAACGCTTCCTGATAAGGCATGTTAAAAACATAGCGCCCACGTACGCAGAATGACTTGTAGTCATTGCGGTATGGTGTTGCACTCAATAGCACTGTAGGAATATTTAATTCTCGGACGCCGTGAGACCATGATATCGCCGGTTCGTAGTGGCCTTCATCAACAACAACGAGATCAAACTGCGCTACTAGCTTAAGCAGAGCGCCACAACTTTCAGAGTTTGGATCTTCGAGAGCAAGAGAGGTATTGCGAATAGCAGCGAGCGCTTGGTGAGTGCCTACGATAACAGCCCGGTCAGTCGTATCATGATTCAAATGTTGCACTATTTTGGAGACATTGCTTGGAAGCAACTGTCGGATGGATGTATTCTCTAGTGGTACTCCGGTTGACTCCACGCTCCCTACAAACAATTCAGAACCGTTAGCATGTAGCCCCATATGCTGCCAAAAACGAAAGCGGATATCCGCGATGAGTTGCTCAGTTAGGGCAGTACGCGGGGTCAAAATAAGCACACGACGAATTTTGGGGATACATCGGGCCAGGACAGCTATTACTCCAGACTTGCCAGTTCCGGTAGGAAGTTTGAGCAGCGCGGCTTCTTTTTGAGAAGGCCATTCGGGCACTACTTTGTCACCATTAAGATAGGCAACAATGGTACTGATTGCGGCCCGCTGATGCTCCCAAAGCTGGGGCTCTCCTTCTCCCCCGGCCCAAAAGCTGAATTTCTTTAATACCTTCAGATCTTTTGCGAACTCCGCCGCGTTGACTGATCCATCCTGCAGACTCGTGCGGGCATCAACTAGTAATTCTTTTAAATTCATTTTAACGTGCTTCCCTGCTGTCTGCTGGTTGGGTATTTATTTCAATCATCAATCTGTAGTGGTCAACTAATCCCGGACACAACACTAAGTTTTTTCTCGGCCTGAGATGGGGCCAGTCCGTTGTTGAATTGGTGCGGTCTAACCCAATTGTACCGATGCACCAGGTAATGACTGATGTCGCGGTGCGCCTCTTGAGCTGTCATGTAGCCCACGGTCGGTATCCATTCAGTTTCCAAGTTGCGGAACACACGCTCCATCGGCGCATTGTCCCACCATCAGGCCTGCGGGGCCTCGATCGCCTGGTCAAGCTTGATGACGGTCTCAAGCATGCGCCGAACGATAACTGCATCGAACTCTTCCGCCCGATCCCCTTCATGGGTCCCTTTGTTCAGGCAATTCCACTCGACTTTGTGCTTATCGCGGTATCCAAGTATCTCACCCAGGTGCGGCACGACTTCCTGGAAAACGGCCACGTCCTTCCCGCCGAGGAACTTGTGGAGCCCCGTCGCCAAGCTCATAAGGTCAGGGTCTCCCGGCCCCCTCATTCCAACACTGATCTGCGCCTGCAAATTCTTACTTGCAATCTTCTTCCAGAGACGGTTTAGCTCTTCTTCGAAGGCCTTCCGGATGTAACTCAGGGAGTCGCGAATACGCCCTTCTTCGTAGCTGCGGGTCGCCACCGTGAGGTAGTGGCGGGGCGAGTCGAGCTTCACGGTGATCTTCTTTGCGATGAACGGTACGAGGAAGTCGATCCGGGTCACCGTTTCATTGTACTTTTTCATCGGCACGGCGTTCTCGAGGCGCTTCACGAAATCCTCACCGTGGGTCGTGACGATGAGTTGCCTCTTGCCGACCTCTTCTGGATTCAATATGAGGTCGATGATCGCGCCCCGGTGCTCATCGTCGATCGAGTTCACGACATCGTCGAATATCAGGAACGGGAGGCAGTCCCTGGTGATCTTCGCCAACAGGATCGCGAGCCCGAGGCACCGAATGTGACCTTCGCTTAGTACTTGGAGCGCGTCACACTTGTCCCCGTTCTCGAACTCAATCTCTATCCTCTCCCCGGCGGCAGTCGGCAACTTCAGGGATTTGAGCCTGTCGGAAGGGTGGTCGTTCTTGTTGATCTCGTTGTAAAACTTGAGGGTCTTCTCGTTGAGATCCGCTGCCAAAGCCAAGGGCAGTCCGGCGTTGTAGGCCAGGAGTTTCTGGCGGAGCGAGTCGTAAGAGATGCTGTAGCTCCAGCTTCTCGCGACCCCTTGTTTCTCGGCTTCCGCCTCCCTAATGAGATCTTCGTTCTCTTGTTTGAACTTCTGGATAGCCTGCGTCGCCTCCTTCTCGCTCTTCGCGTTCGCAGCGCCGAGGGTCGAGATGGCCACTATTTCCTCGAGGTCCTTGGTGATCGCGAGGTTATCGTCCTCGAGCTTCCTGATCGCGACTTTGGATTGTTCGACCTTTCCGTTATGTGTGGCGGTCGCGTCCTTCAGCTCCTGTAAGAGGTCGCGCATTGCTGGCACGGCTCGGAGGAAGGTCTCGATGCCCGCCGCGTCCTTAGCGTTGGAAGCCTCAGCGCTGAACGAGCCAACCTCGGGCGCTTTGGCGAACCCGACTGCCGTGGCGGACGCCGGAAGCTTGGCGATTGTTGAAATCAAGTCCCGCCAGCCGAGATCGAGTGCCTCTCGGATTTCCTTGATCCGTTCTTCGGCCCTCAGGGCGGCGTCGAAGTACTTCAGCTTTTCCTCCGCATTGCTGTACGGATCGACCGGAACTACGAGTCGTCCGTCTCGGTAGAGTTCGGAGGCGCACGCGGGGCACTCGTTCTCAAACTTTTCGCGGTTCCCCTGGATCGCGGCGTAAAGGTCCCGAAGAGAAAGTTGGTCCTTGTACTGGTTGAGGAACGCTTCCGATTCCGCCTTATCTTTGATGAGTCGGAGTAGTTCGTAGACGCTGGTAAGGATAACGTCTGTTCCGGGTTCGGTGGCCGTTTTAAGGTTCTGCAGGCGGCCGATTTCGGTGTTGTTCTCCTTTTGCTTGCCACCATTGCTTTCGGGGCCGATTAGGACGGCCTTGATTTCCTCGAGGTTCTTGCACTGCGGATATTTCAATAGCAGCGCAGCGCCTCGCGTTTCAGCGGCTTTGGCTTTTTCCGGGAGGCCTTCGAGGGTTGCCTTGTGTCCGGCGAGGACCTTCTCCCGTTCCGCGAGATCCCTCCCATTCTTTCCAACTAACTCGGCCAAGTAAGTGTCGAGGCTATCGTTGAACTGCGTAGCGAACGTGTTGAACTCTTCCAAGCCGAACAGCGCCGCCAACCGCGCCTGCTGGGCGACCGGGGTATTGGCCGCCACTCTCGCGAATCCGTCGATCCGGTTCTTTTCGATGAAGCAGAATTCGAAACTTCGGGGGGCCGCTTTTACTTCGACTCCTTTCTCCTTGGCGGTATCTCCATACAGAACAGGTTTCGCCGACCTCCTAGATGTGGCGTTCCTGATGTAGTCCGAGACAGGGATACGCTTCGAGTCCGCTTCGTGGATCGATGCGAGCAATCCGTATTCGAGTGCCTCGCATAGACTCGACTTTCCCGTCCCGTTCGGTCCATAGACGAAGGTGTACGGATTCTTGAATTCGAAAGTATGCTTGTCGGAGAAACCACGAAAGTGCTCGACTTCCACCTTGGTTAGCCGGACGATCTCGCTTTCGTCGGCGTCCACTTCGTCGACCGCGATTTCGAGCGCCGGAGGCGCTGCCTCCCCCTTTTCGACGATCAGTTTTGCCAAGACTTTCCCGCGCCGGCCTCCGGCTGACCCGACCGCCGCGATTTCCTGGAAACCGCCCACTATCAGGTTGGCTAGTTTTTTCTCGTATTCGGATAGATTCGGGGCCGACTTGACCAAGAAGCGTTTGAATTCGACTAGGGACTTGGACATATGCGCTCGCGTAGGGGTTGTTGTCGATTATGCGGTCGGGCGCGGGATGTCGGCACGATGCCTCCATTGTATAGGGGAAAGCCGTGTTCGATGTTTTGCGGAAGACGGCGAGACACCAATCGACGACTTTTAGCCTATTGCAGACGCGCAACCCGATACGGTCGGCTGTCCACTTCGAACTGGGTGCTCTCGGACAAAAGCTGGGGTCTTCGTCCTCTCGCCCCTGCCATTGGAGCCTAAACCGACGAACGTCCGGATTGGGTCCAGGCTGTGTGAAAACGCTAGTGATTGTCTAACCTTCTCATCGTCTAGATCGTATCGGGGGTGATCATGAAGCGGTTCATTGAGGGTGAGACTCGGACGCAGGTAGAGGAACGAATCCATCTTGCCATCAACTACCGACACGCGTGGTATCAGCTTGAGAAAGTCCCTCATAACACGGGATGGCGTTTACAAGTAATGTTGAGGCCATGGGCGTGAAGGATGAATCAAAGCTAACCACCCCCCATAGTTAGCCTGACCTAACATCCTTGAATACCTCACTAATCTGAACAGCAGCGGCTCGCCGATCCCCTAGATCTACCAGCGTATCCAATCCACTTAGTAGCATCTGCGCCACAGACGCAGGAATAGGTTGAGTCCGCTCTGAAAATCGCTGAATCAGGCCCGCTAGCCTCGCTGGAAGCGTTGTTCCACGCCAACCGGGTGGCATCCCATCGGTTCGACCGAGCACATGGCCAAGGTGAGTCACAAAATGCTCAATAGGATAAGTGTCAAAATTCCGCTCGCAGCGGTTCACAAACAAGGAGGCTACTAAAGGTATTTTTCCATGATGGGCCAATAAAGGGTCAGTTAACGCCAGAATAGGCGCAATACCGCTCAAATCGCTATTACTAAACTTGGATGCATTTTGTGAATTCTTGATATCGATAGAGAAGAGAGCCCTAATTATTTGTTCAAGCTCCGAACAGCGTAAGCGTCCGTCACTCCACACCGCACTCTTCCAATCTGCGCACTCTAGAATCCGAGAAACGATTTTCTCAAGTAACAGTAATGCAGTTGTCTGAACAGTTGGCTCACTCCTGATTTTTTTGACTAAGTAATCAACATAACACTGCAGCAGCGTACAGAACGTTTCGTCATCCTTCCCCACCACCGGGGCGATAAAGCGACGATAACTCACCTCAGGATCAAGAATCATCGAGATACGAGCAAGGAATAGATACAAAGCGTTTCGCCATTCGAAATAACCGTGAGATTTCGCCTTAAAATCTTGACGGCCTGCACCACGTGACCAGTCGGGACAAAGGCGCTCACAGGTCCAGAGGACGAGCGAATCACACCACGTTAGAAGCAAATCCCTTGTCACGGTATCAGCCATGAATGCCGAAATCGGGGCGAGCTCAAGCACCTTTGAAAGCCATTCGGTATCCGGCTCAATAGGCGGGAACTCCCATTCTACGGTTACTGTGCGAGGCTCTGTGTTGAGTAGGCTGAATGTAGGAACTCGTCTAACCCTTGGCACATCAAGCTTTAACCAAGCAGGAGGCATCTCCGGCAAAGCTGCAGACACATTCGAATCTATTTGTTGAAGAGCATCATCAATAGCAGACTTAATCTCTGCCTGATAGCGAGCCTGGTCTTCCGGATTCCTGTCGTGTGGAGGTCTGATTATCGAGAATGACATGGCTAGACTCAATGCCAGCCATGCGCTGCCTGAACACCCTTCGTTAGCACGTAACATTGCCCTCGAAGCCTCAATTCCTATTTCTTCAAACGGGTGAGCCATGAGATTGATAAGCCAGCCCCGAGCGTCATCATGGAACGATGGATCCTGCAGTAGCGCACCTAAGGCGTGAACGGTATAGAGCACAGGATGGTGGAGCAGTTTCGAGCTTCTGGATAAGCCCATCATAGACGTGGGCATATGGAGAACTCGAGAACAAACACTGATTGCCCAGTCTAGGTCGTCAGCATCTGCCTGCCCCTGTATCAGGAGCACAGCTGCTACACCGGCTACGGCACCTTGCTGTTGAAACTCAGTAGATGTGTAGTATGCGGCGGCGGCAAATAAAGTCTCCGAATCCATCTGTTTTGCCCGTGCTATGGCCTGCTCAACACCCATAGCATTGTTCTGGCGATTCTCTAAAAACTTATCTACCCAATGGAGCAGCCCTAAACGCCCTGTCATTTCCGAGTACTCACGGTTGAGCGATTCGAACTCGGCGTCCTTCGCCTTTGGATTGACATGTTGCACGACAATCGCAGAACCGTCTTCACTAAAGTTGGCAGTATAGTTCTCTACCTTTCCTAGTTCAGCCCAGAGCCCTGCTGTGCGCTTTAATCGGTCCACCATAACTGAGTTCGAACGATCCTCCTTATAGTCAAATGGTAGCTCTGTAGTAAACGCTGTGATGGCCTTGGAAAGACGCAGACTCAATTCGCTCTCACTGAGCACGTTCGCAGAAGCAAATGACCGCAGTTCTCTCTTACGGCATGGTCGGGCGTTCATCGCTTTCACAGCCTTAGCGTGCTCTCTACTCTCCGTTCGGAACCCGAATAGATTAGCGCCCCCAGACACCTTTGACTGAATATCCCAGTACCAGAGCCGTTGATTTGCCAAAAGAGGAAAACTACATTCGGAGAAGTGTTGACTTTCAAGAACAATTGCCACCGCAATAGCTAACACAGCAACGCTGTTATGTTCCGCCAAAACATCTTTGAGAATATCATCAACAGCTTCTCCAGCCCCCAGCCGCCTGAAAGCCCATGCCTCAAGCGCCATCAACGCTGTACCTAAAACGTACGACCCTGTCCCACCTTTTACCAATGCGTACTCTTGCTCTGTTCCCCAAAAAACTCGATCTCCCCAGGGAAAGCTAAGTGAAACGGGGATAGGAGTACGACGTTCCTCATGGGGCAAGCACTGAAGTTGACGCCACGCCTGCGTGGCATGATTTATAAGTTGACCGACTAACGCCAAAGCTGACGCTGGCGCCATGGAAAACAGCGAGTGGAACGGCTCTCTAGTCGGTGCGCTCGGGAAAAAACTACGGTGGTCAGCAATACATAACGTCCGCCAGTCATGAGCAGTATGCCCGGCCCTCCAGTATTCGCCAGACTCAGCAGAACGGCGTAAGACTTCATCAGGTAGAGGTTCGAGCAGAACTCGTAACGTAAAAGCAGCCAGTTGATTAGGGCAAATGACACTTAGTTTTGGCGCAAATGAGAAAACCGCATTACTGACTGCTGCCGGTATCTCATCGTCATCTTCTGCTTCCCAACGACTCAAATATTTTCTCGCGAACTCGGGATAGGTTTTGCTTGCTTGCAGAAGCATTTTGCGCAGCCTCGACTCGAGTTCTCTCGCCTCATCACGCTTCAGGCACTCCCAAGCACTATCTTCCGCAAGTTGTTGTCGTGAGTGATTGTAAATCTCAACATCAGCAAGCCAGGCGTCCACTTGGGAGATGATGGCTGCAGACACAACATTTGGCACATGCAATAAAGCGTTTTGCCATACTTCGAAAACGGAGGTTAAATCTGGACGAATCGAAGCAGGAAGATTATCCACAACATCCATCAACCACCGACAGAAGCAGCGCCACGAACTGAAATCAGACGGGAATGCCATCAGATCAGCTGCCAGTAGCCGATCAGTCATATCCAGATCCGGGAACAGCTCCATATTGAAGGCCATGGGATTGGGCTTGGTCTTTTCGGCTTGAAACCAGACCGCTAGTTTCGTAACTCTTTGAGCCTCATCTGCAAGCAACACCCTGCTATAGGCCGCTTGATGCGTTGCGAACGTAGGAAGTCCAAAAGGCCCCAGCATCCAGGCCCGCAACCACTGTGATCGGATGCCCTCTGTTGCTTCCAACTGGTGTAGATAGGTTTCCCAGGCCTCGCCATCCTGCAGTTCCGACTGAGATAACAGCTCCACCACCCGCCCCAGAACAGGTGGCTCTCCAACTTCCTGAATGACGGTTACCCAATCCCCTTCCTTCGAAATGAGGTACTGAAGAAACGCCCATTCAAAGTAAATATCATGGACGAATCGCACTGTTTGACCAGCACGGACAGGTCGCACGATGCCATCGGCCTCAAGCTCGGCAAGCGCTTGCGGATCGAGATCAAGCGAAGGTATGGATCGACCAAGTTTGCTTGCTCCTGCACGCGCAAGCTGCACCAGTGCCTTGCGTCGTTGGCCAGCACGCGCAGCTTCGGCGCCGTACCCACCATCCGTCCACCATGTCGTAGCGAGCTCAACCTCGGACCGAGGAGAGCTCTCGTCTGCGCTATTTCTCATAATGAGAATGCCAGCAAAAAATGGACGGCGGACGATCGCTTTAACTTGCTCACTGCCGAAAAGCAGCGACCTAAGAGCAGGTTGAGCGCTAGCTAATAAGTGGGCTTCGTCATCGTCGAATTCGTCAACATCAACCACCTGAACCCCTCTGTCGAATAGCGCCCTCGGCAGCCAGGTTCGCACCGGCTCCATGCCAGTATCTCTAACAGTGGCAACCACTTTCCAGGAACTCAACAGGGGTGATGCGAGGATGGTGTTGAAAAGGTCCAGTAAAACTCGACGCCCTCCCACCTCAACTCGATCAATACCGTCGATAAACAAAGTCGCCGTACCTACTGCAGAAAGCTCGACCAGCAGATCTTCCAGCGCATGGTTTCCAATGCCGCTGGCGACAGCGTACTGCGCCCACGACGCACCACTGATGCGGTCCGCTTTAAGAAAAAGAGCAGGCCCTGCTAATAGCGCGTCCTCAACGAGAGCCCTTAGCACAACGGACTTACCTGCCCCAGGCAGACCACCGATCAGAACGAAAGCGCCTCGTTCCAAGGCTACGCGGCTCTGCTGAACAAAACGCTCCCGCGGGATACTTACCCCCGCAATGGTATTGATAATTTCTGAGGCAGCCAGGCTCGACTCTTCTGCAATGCGCGACGTTGCAATTCGAAGAGAAGGCGCGGCCCTCAGTCGAAACGCACCGTTCAGCCTCGCTATCAGAGTTTTTCGATCAAACGAAGCGGCCACTCCCTCCGAAATGCGCACCAACGCAAGCAGGCGCCTCCACAAATCATCTACACGAAAATGCTCAGCAGGATTAAGGCTACCGGCAAGACGTACCACCGCATTGGCTTCGGTAGTGGATCCCTCGTGGAGCATCTCGAACCGCATCAGAACAAAGTGCGAGAGCAAACAGTGAGTGGCTGAATCCAACATCTCTTCTTCAACCAATTCTCCAAGGAGCCCCCTTACAACCTGGAACTGTTTCTTTTTTTCGCCGGCAATCCCCTCAGTCATCACTTTGTTTACAAAACTCGCCGTCTCAGCATCAGCACGTGCCCACTCACAAAGCGTCTCGAACACACGCTTGTTGGCGTCTGTGATTTCGTTAACGATCGCCCCCACACGATCAAGCCCTTTGCGGAACCCGGCAGATACCACAGTCAGATGAGCGCGCTGGATTGTTTCTCTGAAATCAGGATTGGTTTTTGCGCCGCTGATAATCAGCTTCCGTTTGACTTGAAGGCTGAGGCGCATATGCACATCATCAGCTCCTTTAGCATCGACGATCAGATCATCCAAGGGGTGGCCCAACGCCCCTTGCTGAACTGAAATTTTTTTGACAATACGGCCAGGCAGACCCGCTGCAGTTGTTTCTCCCAAAAGCGCCACGGCGTAGACAGCAACTACGCCATCTTCAAAGGTGAAGCCCGCTCCACCCGTTAACTCAGGGCTGGCAGGGGCTGCCTGGCCTTGGGGCTGACCTGCTGAAGACGGTTCATCAGAACAGTCTGGGAACTGATCATCTCTTGTCATTTTCGTCACTAATTCGCCGCGTCCATGGGAATATCTAGAATTATGCCATTTGATAAAGCTATTGCGGAGCGGCGCAATAGCTGCGCCTATTGGTGGGCGCCTGCAAGCTGTTTCTGTGGGAATACTATGCCTCCTCACGCTACCATCGCGCTCAAACGGACAAGGTTGTTCACGGGCGTTGGCGCTCTGGAGAATTATGCACATTTCCAAAATGACATTGGTCAACTACCGGAATTTCAGCAACACGACGCTGAAGTTTCAGCGTGGCGTCAACACCATCATCGGCGAGAATGGCTCAGGTAAGTCCAATATCCTTCGTGCAATTCGTCTGCTACTGGATGACACCATGGTGCGTGCGGCTTATCGACTGGAGGAATCCGACTTTTGCCGATCGCTCGGCGAATGGCGAGGCCACTGGATCATAATCAGTGTGGAGTTTGAAGAGATCAGCGCCGACGAGGCCGTGCAGGCGCTATTTCTTCACGGCACGGCTGCATTCGAAGGGGGACCGCTGGCGAAGGCCACATATAACCTCATCTTCCGTCCGAAAAAGGAGATCCGGCTCAAGCTGGCTGCTCTCGATATTCTTGACGATGAGAAGCTCGCGAAAATACGCAATTCCATCTCGATCGATGACTACGAAACAGTGTTCACCGGAAGAAGCAGCGCCGACTTCAGCGACCCTACCGTCTACCAATCGATTGTGGGCGATTTCGATACGTGTATTTTTAGTGCTGAAACTGAGTTTCCTCAGATCGGGGCTAAAGTGCCTGGATTCCTCTCGGTTACAAAAGAAGTGTCACTGACCTTCATCCAAGCCCTCCGGGACGTCGTTGCCGAGTTTCACAACAACCGAACGAACCCATTGTTTGCGCTACTCAAGAGCAAGAGTGGTGAGATCGATCCAGTGTCAATGCTTCCTATAACCCAGATGGTCAGAGACCTGAATGCCTCTATCGAGGGGCTCGAAGACGTGCAGTCGGTTCGTAACCACATTCGCGAAACGATCAAGGATGCGGCCGGAGAGACCTACTCGCCTGCTTCGCTTTCGATTAAATCTGACCTACCAGATGAGGCAGAAAAATTATTTCAGTCGCTGCGCCTTTTTGTAGGCGAGGCCGATGACGGGTATGAGGGTGGTATCCACGAGCTGAGCTTGGGCGGAGCAAACCTCATCTACCTGACGCTGAAGCTTCTTGAATTCAAGTATCAGCGTGAGAAGCTTGCCATTGCCAACTTTCTGCTGATCGAGGAGCCCGAGGCGCACATCCACACCCATATCCAGAAGACTCTTTTCGACCGTATTTCCTATAGCGATGCCCAGATTATCTACACAACGCATTCGACCCACATCTCCGAAGTGAGCAATGTTACTAACGTCAACATTCTGGGACGGCAAGGCTCATATTGCGAAGCTTATCAACCCGCTACGGGGCTTGAGTCATCAGAGGTGAGAAGCATCCAGAGATATCTGGATGCCGTCCGTAGCAATTTGCTCTTCGCTAAAAGCGTGCTGCTCGTTGAAGGCGATGCGGAGGAGATACTGATCCCGATCTTGGTGAAAAAGGTGCTTGGGTTGAGCGTTGATGAGTTGGGTATTAGTGTCATCAACATACGCAGCACGGGGTTCAAAAATGTCGCCGTCCTTTTTCACGACCTCCGAATCCGCAAGCGCTGTGCGATAGTCACTGACCTTGATACCACCTTCTTTGATGTGACGCCGCAGCCCACTGACCCTGAGTTTCTGGCAAGCAAGAAGCGCAAGGCGATAGCTTCCCAAAAAGCTGGCGCCGAACGCAAGGTTGGTCTCGATGCCTTTGTCGCTGGAAACCCTTGGGTCTCGGCCTTCTATGCACCACACACCTTTGAAGTTGAACTAGTCTCAGCGGGCAACGAGGAGGCGTTTGTTCGAGCAGCGAGCAAGGTCTATAAAGCGCCGCACACTATCAATGAATCGGTGGAAGCCCTTCGATCAGGTCAGCCTCACTTAGTAGGTTTTCGTGCGCTGTTGATGGCTGAGCATGAAGGGAAAGGCTGGTTTGCAATCATGCTCGCCGAAGAACTGGACCATCAGGTAGCGATCCCTCCCTACATCTTGCAGGCCCTTCATTTCGCGCATGGGCCAATATCCCCTCTGCTGCTCGCCAGAGTCCTACAGTATCGAGTTGCCTGCCAAATCTATGCCGATCATTCAGCACAGCCACGACTAGCAATCCTTAGGGGTGAGGTTGAGCGTTTCCAACGCGGCGAAATCGATCTGGTATTCCTAAAAGCTGCTGTCGCCCTTGCGCTACCAGGCGATGCCATTAGTTCGTTCATGGCAGGGATTGCCTGATGTTCGCCTGGGATCCCCGTGAATTGAACGCCGAGCAGTCTGCCGCAGTCGAGGAACCTTCGAGCGTATTCCTTATCGCATGCCCTGGTAGCGGAAAAACGCGGACTTTGACCTATAAGATCGCTTATGAGCTTTCGCGGGCCACGGACAAGCGGATTGTAGTGGCGATTACTTATACGCACCGCGCAGCAGATGAAATTCAGGAGCGCATTGAAGATCTCGGTGTTGACACGTCAAAGCTGTGGATCGGGACCATTCACTCATTTTGCCTCGAGTGGATCATTAAGCCATATGGCATCTACCTTCCAGAGCTTTCCCGCGGCTATCGAGTCCTAGACAAGCACGACCGCGAACTCATGCTCGATAGACTATGCGCGCCATACGCAAAGATCACGCACTGGGATTGCGATTACTACTTCAGCACAACGGGCTATCACTTAGGCTGCAAAGATGCTTGGAAGCATGAGACGCTTCATAAAATTCTTGGTGAATATTTCCGCGAGCTCGCCGAAGCGCGTCAGATCGATTTCGAGCTGATCCTTTGGTATGCGCAGATCCTGATGCGTGATCAAAAGCATATTGCATCACTTCTCGCTTCGGTCTTCTCATATGTCCTGGTAGACGAGTATCAGGACACGAAGCAAATTCAGTATGGCCTTCTCACCGCTATATTGCGTGCCGGAGCGGGGCGAACGAAGACCTTCATCGTCGGCGATCCAAACCAAGCTATCTATGGCTCCCTCGGTGGCTACGCAGTTCCGGTGGCTGATTTTCGTGCCGAGGCTGGAATCCCGATAAGAGAAATGGCACTTACCCGGAATTACCGTTCGAGCAAGAGGATCATTTCCCACTTCTCGAATTTCAACATTTATCCGACATCAATCGAGAGCGCGGGGTCGAATTCGTCTTTTCCAAGCAAGGTTTCGTACAACCAGCAAGTAACACTCCCCAATTTGCATGACGAGCTAGTACGACTGATCCAGGCAAGCCTTGCGGCCGGGCATCCTCCGGAGGAGATCTGCGTGCTCGCCCCATGGTGGATTTTATTGGCATCGACGACGCGCCAATTAGTAAGGATGCTTCCGGATCAGCAATTTGACGGCCCTGGTCTAGTCCCCTTTAGCAATGATATAGACAACTTCTGGTTCAAGGTTTCGAAAATCATCCTGACTGAGTCATCGCCGAAGATGCTTGTTCGTCGCATGAGATGGGCCAGGGATGTAATCAGCGACCTGGGTGATTTGGGTGTTGATACATCGCGTCTGACGCCGCGCATCCTATTAAGGGAATGCAACTCAATTGCAATCGCCGAGACGGATGGGATTGTCTACCTTGACCAAGCCTTCGCTGCACTGCTTGAACGACTCGGCATAGCCCTGAATAGCTTCCCCGCATTGGTGGAGCACCGCGATGCGTTCTTTCGCAGCTCACAATCTCGTATCGACAGGCTCCAAAAGGACGGAGCCCCTTATATCAACGACATCTCTTTCTTCAAGAAGGTATTTCGGGAGCGGACTGGTATCACCGTTTCGACGATCCACGGCGTAAAGGGTGCCGAGTACGATGTGGTCATTGCGTTCGGCCTTCTTCAGGGGATGGTGCCTCATTTCACTGAGGCAGCAAGCTTGGATGCCGCTAACAAACTCCTCTACGTTGTAGGTTCCCGTGCCCGCAAGAATCTACATCTGATTTCTGAAAGTGGACGTCCCCAAGGCCGCTATGGCCACTATGCGGCTACAGAGGCACTGTTAGCATGTGTCTTTGACTATGACGCAACCGAGTAGCATCCCGCTTGGGAGTTCGCCATCGGAAGTACGCCTCGCCCCGACAAATTGCGAGCCAGAAAATTAGATTGGTAAGGCACCGCGGCTCTTTGCGTTAGCAAACCCGAAGCAATTTTGTCCGGTAGCGCTGTACCCGCCGATGCGGGAGCAACCGGTCAATCTCACTGGCTCGCTGTGTCGGCGGCCAGTCATGCAATTTTTTGATGATCGGTGCTGCTTTTTCCTGACGTATTCGCCAGCGTTCATCACCGCACAAGTCCCGCACATGGCGTTCCACTTCATACAGTACGCTGATCGAATGCAGCGCCCAGGCTCGGCGACGTTATGTATAGACCCCGTACTCGATTCGAGTCAGAAGATCCTTCACCAAAGTGCACCCAGCTTCCGTTGCTATCAGATCGCATGGCACATGACCGCCCAAGCCAAAAGCTTCTCGTTCTAGCCAATTTTCGGCCGACCGACGGCTACCAAGTACCCGTTCAGCCATATCTAGAATCTCCCTGCACCTGACAAGATAGCTCCGATATTCACTGCTCCAGCAATCGACTGGAGCTTGGAAACTGAGCGCTAAAGCTAGTGAGTCGTCCATCCCTGCTGCCTCGAAAATATCTGGATATGCTAGACGCGTGCAGCTGTCCAGCATGCTTGGGTGTGTTTGTGTTGATTGATTCCGTAGTCAGTTTGATACGTCATTTCACTCCTGTTCTTGGTTACAAAGGCCTGAATGTTGCCATCACCACACAGCTATGACGTTAGTTGAGTGAACCGAACAGCCGAGATGGCCATCGCGCCAGTCCACCTCCGAGTTATCGGTCAAGCAACGAGATTCGCGATAAAACAACTTCAAGGCCACGTCGACAAGATTCGGTTTACCCACACCTACGTAGATGCCGCTCCGCCGAAAAAATTATTTCAGCAGTTTTGAGACCACCGCCCGTGCTCTCGTGCTGAATGCTGTAGCACGCGCCCCCTTCAACTTTGTAGATGTAACCCGCCAAATTGTTCGCGTCCCCTTCCGCAAGGCTCACCTCTACAAGTGGCTCCATCACCCAGCTTTTTTCGCCCCTCAGGTAGCCAGGAGATATGAGATAGGCTTGAGAAAACCAAGAGTGATCATCCAGTTCCAAAAGCATCCGCTGAAGTATCGGAACTGTCGGAACCATAAGCATGCTACCTACAATGTCGTCACCGTAGTCCCGCACCAGTTCCATGTAAAACCACGGAAAATGCATCTCGAGCTCAACATACTGCCAGTGCTGAACTCGCGCCCCCTCAAAAACGTGTTCTGGAAATAGCTCAGCGGCACTATGCGTTTTAAACACGGAAAATTCCCCCAAAATATTAACAATAGTTAATGGAGGTCTGGCGTTCAAGGCGGCTTCATCATTCCTTTTGCGGGGATGAGAAAAATGGAGCTGAAACAGGCGTTTGGTATGGCGTTGAGAGAGATGAGAAAATCTCGTCATCTGAGTCAAGAGGATTTCGGAGGCTTGAGCAGCCAAACCTACCTTAGCCAACTGGAGGGTGGCGGAAAGGGGCCAACCCTTGAAAAAGTGGACGCACTCGCCTCTGTCATGGACGTTCATCCGTTGACGGTTCTGATGCGCTGTTACCTTCTGCTGGATGACACTGCCACATTAGATTCTTTAATCACTCGCATTCGCGAAGAGTTGTCGCTAACCGAAAACTGACCCAGTAAAGGCTGGGTCGGTTTTCAATCAGCGCCAACAGGTGGTGTGTCCGTAGCGCTCGACGGCATGTAAACCGCTTGCGGTGCCAGCCTGATCGCGAGTATTCCCAACGGCAACGCCGATAGTTGAGAATTGCCGAAGGCATATTTGACCGAAGCTACTCCGGTAGCCCTGATTTCCATCGATAGGAATGGAACCTACTCAATGACCTGCCTCGCTTCGTTGCTGCTCGATATACCCGACATAGATCATTGTTTCAAAACTCCTGGGAATTTAATGCTTTCTGGAAGGAACACGTCACTGTGCTTAGGCTAACGGTACAGTCATCATCGATGCTGATGTGGCAGAGCGGGGTGAATGACCTGTTCGCGGGTGCTCCAAAGGAAATGAGTTGATGACAAGTGGTCTTTCTCGTACCACAGCAGTAATCGATTATGGCTATTACTGTCACGCCGATATTGGGAGTTCAGTTTTGTGATGCATCGCTGCATCACAAAACCGCGTTTAGGCTTGTGCTTACTGTGGAATCGGCGTAATCGTTGGGGCCCGCATTGAGCCAAGGAGCGCTAGCCCATTTTTCCTCTATGTCTTCGAAGAACGGTCCGCTGTTGCTCCAAAACGCAAACTATCTCTAATAAAAACCCTGTTTTGCGTAGCAGACAGCAACGGCTGCCGACTAGCAACCAGTAAATAGGAGTTCGCCAAGCGCTTACCCGCGTAACCAATGCCTCTCTATCGGGTTGGTTGCTATAAACGAATCGGGGAGAGCCCGCTGACTTCGCCGGGCGTTTACACTGAATCGAATTAATTTATTCTATAAACATGACTCTCTTCAGCTTCAAGCTTCCGTACACGCTCCCATAGCTGAAGATTCTGAGTCAAAACTTTATCACGCAATTCATTAGCCATAACGAGCCTTACCTCTAGTGCTGCCAATTTACGTTCAAGATATGCAACCCTGTCAGCATTTGTAGATTTCGGGTTATTGGAGGATCCCTCTCGCAACGACTGTATTTTTGCGATTAATGGTAAGTGCGATTTACGGTTTTTTTTGAGATAGCCGGGGTCAAAACCAGCTTCTCGGCTCACAGCTCCCGCAGTTAGCTTAGACAGGGGTAAGCCAACGTGCTCGGCGACGTAGGGTTTACCAGCCACTAGGCGCTGTAATGCCTCCTCGCAAATAATCAATCCTTTACCCGTAGATTTCTGTTTCATTATTAAAGTTCCACCAAGTCAACAAGACGACTCTTGAAAGCGCGCATTCGCTCAACTTCACTTTTGACAATCTGGTACTCGCCCGACCCCTCCGCGTATAAAGTTAGCTCCTGTTTTGCGGCTTCAATGGCAGTTATCAATTTTTTAGGTTTAATTACGGCTGCCTCGCAAACTAAACACTCACTGTAATCACCCAACAGGTAAAAATCACAACGACCTACCTTTGAACATCCACCAAGCAACGTTGGACGGTAGCTGATAGCTCCATCCTTGACACGCTGCAAAGTCTCGGCTCGAATATCTTCAATATGAACTGCACCTGATTCGAGTCGCTGCTTCTGTTTTTGCACATACGAGCCAGTACCGCCAAATAATGGCTCCTCACTGAAAAGCAGGTCAGCGATTAATTGATTTGCGACAGACATGGGCATAGCCATCTGAAGCTCAAATGCGAAATGACTCGACGGCAAAACAAAATCTTTTTTTTCAGGATCGTAATAGCCGAAAATCGTACGAAGATTTTCAAAGTTATTAGCGTAATATCGCGCCATCTGGATGGTCATATGCTTAAACTGGCTTCTCAACGCTGGCAACGAAACAAATCCGCTGCTGCTGCCATAGAATGCGAGCGAGCGTCTGAATTGATGACTAGTTAACGGCCATGAATTACCAATCGAATATATTGACTCATTATAAAAGTCACGACTAGGATCACTCTGAGCCAGTTCTAGCAGGTCCTCTGCCTGAATCCTCAAACCACGCAATGCATGCAATTGCGCACTTCGATTTTTAAACCGAGTAACATTGACCCCTCGAGTTTTCCGACTATAACCTACGATTGAAGGACTAAGAAATAGTGGGCAGCTAGCATCTACATTAACACCATATAGACTTGCAAGTCCTCTACAGACCGCCTGCGCCACTTCAACTGCCTTAATGACCTCTTCTGGGGCGTACCATGTACCGTCTTTTTTATATCCTGTAAATTTTGTCGTACTGGAGATTACCATTACGGTTAGGGGCTGATCGCGTACCAAACCGTGATCATCAATTACAGGTGGCCTAGCAATTTCCGAGGAAAGACAGGAATAAGACATGCGCATCACTTCCTGTTCACGCATACCGGTATATAGATGAATTACAGTTTTAGCCAAATGCTGCATTTTAAGCAAAACTGTCTGAACATCCTTTTTAAAAACGCAGCGGAATTCATCAACTAACACGTTCTCCAGACCGTGTTCTCGGAGCGCTTGCGCCATGTCGGGCCGATAGTAGCTTTTTCCACCAAGCCCGCGACTTTTCTGGTTGTGTAAGTTAATCCCGTAATGTTCGTCAGAAAACGCTTTGACGAAAGACTGATAAGATCCAATCCCTTCGTAAAGCTGATCTAGCAGATCTCCAACCACATTGATCAGATTTAAATATATTCGCGTTGGTATCACGGGATACTGTTTAGAGTCAGGCCTTCTTAGATTTAAGCGGTTCGGATTTAATACGCTGTACCCAATCCGTTCTGGGCCAACACGCACTAACTGGGACAATAGTCCGGACAAAGCTGTTCTATCTGTTCCTGAAAATTGTTCGCGAACTGATGCAGCCATATAGACCGGATTAGAAAAAAGCTGTTGCAAAGACAATACGCCGACAATCGGTTTTTGCTTCTGGGCGTAACAAAATTGCATCGCCCCTCGAAGAATCCCCCAATACCTATAAAGTGTCGCAACACTAAGCTTGCCGAGCCGCCCACCTCCACCAAAGTAGATCAGACAATACAACAGATATTTCGCCTCTTCAACGAGTGCGTTCTGTTCGTCATTCTGATCGTCAAACACGATAAAGCATATCCTGCTAATCTTATTAGCTGACAACCTATAAGGATTGAAATCCCAAACGCTCTGTCCATATATAGCTGTTGGCTGACCCTTTGCGCTACGGCACAATACAAAATCAGCGCGAGGTTTAGAGATCTTTACCGGAGCATTATCTGGCTCACAAGCAACAGAAAAATTTCCACTACTAAAAAGACTACCTATCGACTCGACTCCTCGTCTCAAAATACTACCCCTATCTGTTCATAGCGACTCAAACGATTTTCCCAAAACGGGGTCAATATACCGTAGCTATAGACGTTCTCTCTGACGGTCTCGACCAAATGCAGAGTGGATGCGGAGCGTTCGCCAATACCGCTAATTATGAAATCAATTCTTATCGACAAGTCCTTAAAGAGAGCATCAGCATGCCCTGCGTCTACGTTTACCTTTCGCACTGACTCAATTACATATTGCAAACTGAGGAGCTTGTGCAAATCTTCTTCATCGGAATGACATATATAATGCGAACAGTATAAACAGCCATACTGTGTTCTACAGTTTGGCTCGATAAGCGACGCGCCCAAGCTGCCTGATACCGATGGTCGATTAAAGTCATCACAATGACCAGCCGCTGTTGAGATTGAATCGCCAGAATAAGTTTCACTGCGCTCACGAACTACATCAGCGGCATGGCGCACAGACTGCCAAAACAGACCAAATTCCGCTTCCTGCTGCTCCCATGTTGCCTCAGCATAGGTAGACAGATTAACGGCTTCGGTGTGATTCAGCGATTTAGAAACTGTAGTGGGAGATAAGCGAGCTGAATGCTGTACATTGCTTTTATGCTTTCGCATTTTTCGCGAAGATAGCTTCGGAACCTTAGGATCTAAAAAGACTCCTGAGATAGACTCATGAAATTTTTTCATCGTGCTCGACGCTGAAAACTCTTCAAAATTTTTATTATTGCCCTGCGCACTTTTACTCATAGCGAAAAATAAATTAGACACCTGTTTTCCATTCAAAATCCACTCACGAAGCTTGAGATACTGCCTTAGTAGCGGCAAACCATTGTGTCGACCTATATTATACAATGTACCCTTCCCGCCAGCCCGAAACTTAATAGCTTTTAATTCTTTTTTGAGTGGAGACTTCTCAACTTCTATTGCCTCCTCATAGGTAAATTGAGAGAACTCAGTAGGTGAGGCCCCTGTAATTAACAAAAAAAGTCCGGCGTAGGCTTTTGCAGCGAGAGCGCTCAGATATAGTCGGTGCCAATGACGATTATTTTCATTAGCCGCATCAAGATTTTCTTGCGCGCTCAATACAGCACGATTTGAATCAAATCTAACTATAATCTTCCTGTCTAATTTTTTCTTCGCGGCCATATGCTCTTCCGGCGTCGCTACTCGCCGTTGAACGGGATTGTAAATTGCCGGGGGCATCTTAAACGGCCCAATCGCTCCATGATTTGATGGAAATATAACAACTTCATAGTCCCGAATATTTACCACGCAAGGATAAGAGCTATTATTCAAAACAAAGTCACTGCACTGCTGCGCAATTGCCAAGAAAACGTCTTTGTATAATTGCACATGAACATCACTTGGCGTTGCAGAACCACTGGGAGCAAGAATTTTAACAACACCGGATAAAATATAGTGAAAGGTGTCAGGACATAACAACTCAATAATATTTACAGCCCCATCTTGATATCCACTTGCAGTCAAGGGCTTGATCTCTCCAACCATGATCCTGTGATTGAGGTAAGACGTAAAATCTCGGTACGCTCGCTGCGCGTGTACGTCACTTTCGAAAATTTCTTCATAACCATTACTATTTAACCATTCAACAAAATACTCCGAACGATAGCTCCAAGTCAAAATTGAAGATTCACGCATTACTGCGTAGCTCTCAAGCAGTCTCATAATTAAATTTCGACGACCCTGAACAAATGAAGACTTAACTACCGGAGTTCCACTATCATCATGATTATTTACATTTTTACCCCGTATAAAATATGCCAGACTGCCTATATCGATCGATTTTTTCTTTATTTTTTTTGACAGTTGTAAGCGCAATCGCTCAGGCTCGAGGAATGGCTGCATAGCATCCACGACTGTTATTACGCTAGTATCACGGTGCTCCAAGTTTGCCGATTCACACATGCCGACCATCCACTATCAGCACATCGTAACTACCATTAAATAGCTTATTTTCCCACAACTCTTGGGCACGAATTTTTTCATGCGTCATTTTAAACAACTTCAAATAGCTCTCAGTAGTTTGCCGCGACTCATGATGCATTCGCCTTTGTATGAAATCTATATCATCACCCAAATGCATTAGCCCATCTCCGATTAAAACCTGAAGACGCTGATATAGTTGGTAAGCAAAGGTTGCTCGCAACCAGTGGTAAGAAAAATCGCCAGGAAAACCTGCCGGTATGTTTTTTAGTAACTTACGCTTTATTGTCTCCGTCACCTGGCCTGTTTGAGGTGACTTAGTCATAAAATATCTAGGATCAGATTTTGCCATATAGTAGCTATTACATTGATCAGATAAAAACAGATAAACGTCTTCCTCCTCAAATGATTGATCAGGAAAAAGCGCTCGCAGTTCGGCCAAAAATATGGTTTGCCTCTTCTTCATCGTAGGGCTGCTGGCCAGCACCATCAATTCTTCAGCTAGCTCTTTGGGGAAATATAGAGTCTGTGCCTTATCGTTTTTCGTATCGATGCCAGTCGATGGTCCTGCGTGCAATTTATAGGCACCTTCCGACAACAGCCTGGTTTCTTCGAAAGCTTTTAAATGTTTTAGGCGCATCGTTAAAACTGTTTGCTTGCGCGCACCAGTCATCAAGGACGTGAGAAGTATCAATCTCTCAATCGTGGACCAAACAGCACCTCCATTAATTGTTTCTAATAGCAAACGAAGCTCAGTATTGGTAAGTGGCCTTAAGTCTTCGCCGCCGTCTCTAACATAACCAATTTGAATTGCATTACTAGAAGGCGTGCGTCGAGTCTGACTACGCTTCATGACGTCAATTACCCGGGCTCCCCGCTGGGTCTGAATAACGAACTTAACTTGCTTGACCGTATCCACTCGCCTTATATCGAGCTGATGCCAATATTGAGATACATACTTGTAAAAGTGATATACCACCGAGGTATATTGATTTATTACGCCACCACTTCGCTTTCCCAAAATCACCAAATTGTTGAAATATTTATAGGTCGGGCGAAGAGGGGGGCGCGAGCCAGAAAAGTCCAACCAATCCAAGTTATTGGTCTCACAGAACAAAAGGTAATCGAGTAATTTACTGCCACGACGCCGGACCTCATCAGTTCGCCGCTCTGAAGGGGATTTTTCGCGCATACACCATAGAAGGTAGGAGTTTGCTTCATGCCAAGGCTTGCCATTGGGATGAAGCAGGAATGGAACGTGGTACAGATCGTCCGTATCCTCAGCGCCTGCCTCATTAACCTTATACACAACCTCCGAAGTCCCCCCTTCAAGCATTGAGCAGACAGCGCCAGGGATTTCTCGCGTGTATAGATCGGCGAAAGCATCTCGCGCGAGGGAGATGATTATCAGACGGCCTTCAAGATTTGGATTGGTGTAAGACATTGCTCACCTCGAATATGGGTGAGTTAACGTTAAAGGTCGGGGCGTCGCGATGCATCCCAAGTCGTTGCAGATTGTCCATACCCCTTGATTTTCGGGGCGCACGCAACGAATTCGACAGGTATGTGTTTTATGCAAGCACCATCAACTCTGTCAATGGTGCTCGTTATGGGAGAGCTCTCCAGTGAAAAGCGTCAATCACTTTTTGTTAAGCGATTCGACCCAAGGGTCCAACTTATGGAATAGGACATTACATGGCGCCTAGCGACCAACGACATGAACACGCCCTGAAACTGTTTCTCGATGCGCGACCCGAACTGCGCGAGACCCTCGACCATCTCAACCCGCTGCTGGCTCAGGCCAAGGGCGAAACCCAGGCGCAGTACCGCGAAGAACGCTTGCATGAAGCATTCGAGGCTGAGGCGGAAAGCCAGGGGTTGTTTGCCTGGGAGCTGACGTTGCAGCTGACCGCTGATTCGCCCGAGGACTATCAGGCGCAACGGCTGGAAGTGCACCGGGAAGTGGCAGAAATGGCGGGGATGGACTGGATCGAGTATTGCGATCTTTACGGCATCACCCCGTAATCCAGCCGCCGCAACACTCCCGTGGGAGCGAGCCTGCTCGCGAAGGCGGCGTGACTGCCGAAACTGATCTCGAACGAGGCGACGCTTTCGCGAGCAGGCTCGCTCCCACAGGGAACCGCGTATTACCAGATTTCGCGGCACGCGCGATAAAGCTTTATCATGGCCGCAGTTTCGCTGATCGAGTCCATCATGAAGTTCGCCATCGCGCTGTTTTCCGCCGCCCATGCGCCCTCCTCGCGCCGTGCCCTGCTATTTGCCCAGGCCGCGCTGGCCGGCGGCCATGAGATTGTCCGGCTGTTCTTCTATCAGGACGGCGTGTTCAACGCCTCCGATGCAGTGGTGACGCCGCAGGATGAACTGGACTTGCCTAAACAATGGCGCGCGTTTATCAACGAAAAGCAACTCGACGGCGTGGTCTGCATCGCCGCCGCTCTGCGCCGTGGTGTGTTGAACGAAGAAGAAGCCAAGCGTTACCAGCGTGAAGCGATTTCGCTCAGCGCGCCGTGGGAATTGTCCGGTCTGGGTCAGTTGCACGACGCCGTGCAGGATGCTGACCGTCTCATCTGTTTCGGAGGCGCTTGAACATGGCCAAATCGCTGTTGATCATCAGCCGCCAATCGCCATGGTCCGGCCCCGGTGCGCGGGAAGCGCTGGATATCGTGCTCGCCGGTGGCGCCTTCGATCTGCCGATCGGTTTGCTGTTTCTCGATGACGGCGTGCTGCAACTGGCCGCCGGGCAGAACGCCAGGGCCTTGCAGCAGAAAGACCTCAGCGCCAATCTGCAGGCGCTGCCGATGTTTGGTGTCGAAGAGCTGTTCTATTGCGTCGAAAGCGCCAATGCTCGCGGTCTTGGCAACCTGTCGCTGGACGAAGCGCAGCCGCTTGCTGCTGAACACATCACTGCCCTTATTGACCGTTACGATCAGGTGATCACCCTCTGATGTCGACTTTGCATGTGTTGTCTCATTCCCCGTTCGGCGACGATCGTCTGAGCAGTTGCCTGCGCCTGCTCGGCAGCGCCGATGCGGTATTGTTGTCCGGCGATGCGGTGTATGCGCTGCAACCGGACACTGTGCCGTTCTCAACCCTTCAAGAGCGAGCAATCAGACTGTTTGTATTGATTGAGGACGCACAGGCGCGTGCGATCGAGATTCCAGACTGGGCCGAGGCTATCGACTACCCGGCTTTCGTCGAACTGTCGATCCATCACGCCAAGGTCAACAGCTGGCTATGAATTCAATGACCGTAGGCGCCCGCGCCATCGAACTGGACAAGGACGGCTTTCTCGTTGACCTCAGCGACTGGTCGGCTGAAGTCGCCAGCGCCCTCGCCGCCGCTGAAGACATCGAGTTGACGCCCGAACACTGGGAAGTCCTTGAGCTTCTGCGTAGCTTCTACGCCGAATTCCAGCTATCGCCGGCCACGCGGCCGCTGATCAAGTACACCGCGTTGAAACTCGGCGCCGACAAAGGCAACAGCCTGCACCTGAACCGACTGTTCAAAGGCACCCCTGCCAAACTCGCCGCGAAACTGGCGGGCCTGCCCAAACCGACGAATTGCCTATGAACGACTTTCCAGCATTGACCCTCGAAACGCCTGCCGAGCATCCGTTCGCGCAATTCGTGCGCATTCTCGGCAAGGGCAAGCGAGGCGCCCGCGACCTGACGCGCGAGGAAGCCCGCGAGGCCATGGGCATGGTGCTCGATGACCAAGTCGAGGATACGCAACTGGGTGCCTTCCTGATGTTGCTGCGCCACAAGGAAGAAAGTGCCGAGGAAATGGCCGGTTTCACCGAAGCCCTGCGCGAACGCTTGCAGGCACCGGCGCTGAATGTCGACCTGGACTGGCCGACCTACGCCGGCAAAAAACGCCATCTGCCGTGGTACCTGCTGGCAGCCAAGTGCCTGGCGCAAAACGGCGTACGCATCTTCATGCATGGCGGCGGCGCACACACGGCCGGGCGCCTGTACAGCGAACAACTGCTGGGCGAACTGAACATTCCCCTGTGCCGTGATTGGCAGCAGGTCGGCACGGCACTGGACAACGGCGGCCTGGCCTTTATGCCGCTGGTGGACTGGGCGCCGCAACTGCAGAAGATGATCGACCTGCGCAATACCTTGGGCCTGCGGTCGCCGATCCACTCGCTGGCGCGGATTCTCAATCCGTTGGGCGCACGCTGCGGCCTGCAAAGCATTTTTCACCCGGGTTACCAGGCGGTGCATCGCGATGCCAGCGACTTGCTCGGCGACACGGCAATTGTGGTCAAGGGCGATGGCGGTGAAATCGAGATCAACCCCGACGCCACCAGCCACCTTTATGGCACCAGCGGCGGTCAGAGCTGGGATGAAGAATGGCCGCAGCTGTCAGCGCAGCGCCACGTCAAACCCGCCTCGCTGGACATCGAGCACTTGAGAGCCGTGTGGCGTGGCGATGAGGTCGACAGTTACCCGCAAATGGCTTTGATTGCGACCATGGCCCTTGCCCTGCGCGGTCTCGGTCAGAATCGTGAACAGGCCTTCGCAACCGCCGAGCAGTATTGGGCGGCGCGCAACACATCGATCTAACCGATCATTAGCGCCCGATCTTTGCGCTTTTTGTTCGAACTCATCGGAATAGACTCGACTCCAACGAATATTGGTTTTGGGAGTCTTGATCATGGGTTTACTCGTCGACGGCCACTGGCAGGACAAGTGGTACGAAAGCAGCAAGGACGGCGCGTTCCAGCGCGAACAAGCGCAACGCCGCAACTGGGTGACCGCCGACGGTCAACCAGGCCCCAGCGGTGAAGGCGGTTTCACTGCCGAAGCCGGGCGCTATCACCTCTATGTTTCCCTCGCCTGCCCTTGGGCGCATCGCACGCTGATCCTGCGCAAACTCAAAGGGCTGGAAAGTCTGATCGACGTGTCGGTGGTCAGCTGGCTCATGCTGGAGAACGGCTGGACCTTCGACAAGGCGCTCGGTTCGACAGGCGACAAACTCGATGGCTTCGATTTCATGCATCAGCGATACACCGCCGACACGCCTGATTACACCGGGCGGGTGACGGTGCCAGTGCTGTGGGACAAGAAACTCAAGCGCATCGTCAGCAATGAATCGGCGGAAATCATTCGCATGTTCAACAGCGCCTTCGACGGGATCACTGGCAACGATCTGGACTTCTACCCGGCGCCGCTACGCAACGAAATCGATGCGCTGAACGAGCGGATCTACCCGGCGGTGAACAACGGTGTCTATCGTGCCGGGTTCGCCACCTCGCAACAGGCATACGAACAGGCGTTCGATGAAGTCTTCGCCGAACTGGATCATCTGGAGCAACTGCTGGGTGCCAATCGCTACCTGAGCGGGGAATACCTGACTGAGGCCGACGTGCGCCTGTTTACCACGATGATTCGCTTTGACGCGGTGTATCACGGGCACTTCAAGTGCAACCTGCGGCGGATTGCCGATTACCCGAATCTGTCGAACTGGCTGCGCGAGATGTATCAGTGGCCGGGGATTGCCGAGACGGTGGATTTCCAGCACATCAAGCATCACTACTATGGCAGCCACAAGACCATCAACCCGACCGGTGTAGTGCCGAAGGGGCCGCAGCAGGATTTCAGCGTAGCGCATGATCGCGAGCGGTTGATCGGGAAAGGGGTTTGGCGCCGGGGTTGAAATTCGAGCAGCTCTTAAGGGCGCCATCGCTGGCAAGCCAGCTCCCACAAGGTCTTGTGTAACGCTGAAGATTGCAGCTTTGACACAATACCTGTGGGAGCTGGCTTGCCAGCGATCGGGGCGACGCGGCGTTTAGACCTGCGCTTGAGCCCCTTCAAACCACGCCAGCTTCTCGCGCAGTTGCACCACTTCGCCGACGATCACCAGAGTCGGCGCATGCACTTCATGCTCCGCCACCATTCGCGGCAGATCCGCCAGCGTGCCGGTGAAAACCCGCTGATTGACTGTAGTGCCCTGCTGAATCAACGCCGCCGGGGTATCCGCCGCGCGACCATGCTTGATCAACTGCTCACAGATGATCGGCAAACCCACCAGGCCCATGTAAAACACCAGCGTCTGCGCCGGGGCGACAAGATCGGCCCATGGCAGATCGGTGGAACCATCCTTCAAGTGGCCAGTGACAAACCGCACGGACTGCGCATGGTCACGGTGGGTCAGCGGAATCCCCGCATAAGCAGCGCAACCGCTGGCTGCCGTAATGCCCGGAACCACCTGGAATGGAATACCGTGGGCCGCCAGTTCTTCGATCTCTTCGCCACCGCGGCCGAAGATAAACGGATCGCCGCCCTTCAACCGCACCACACGCTTGCCGGCCTTGGCCAGATCGACCAGTTGCTGGTTGATCTGATCCTGCGGCACGGCGTGCTCGGAGCGCCGCTTGCCGACATACACCCGCTCGGCATCGCGACGGCACAACTCGAGAATCGCCGGCGCCACCAGGCGGTCATAGAGCACCACATCGGCTTGCTGCATCAGACGCAGTGCGCGGAAGGTCAACAGATCCGGATCACCCGGACCAGCACCGACCAGATAAACCTCGCCAGTGGTGACCATTGGTTCGCCATCGACCTTGGCCTGCAACAGGCGCTCGGCTTCAGCGCCCTGCCCGGCCAGTTGACGATCGGCAATCGGGCCCTGGAAAACGTCTTCCCAGAAGCCGCGACGCTGCTGAACGTCTGGAAACAGGTTTTTCACCTGATTGCGAAAACGCGCAGCCAGCCCTGCCAATTGACCGTAGGTCGAAGGAATCCAGGTTTCGATTTTCGCGCGGATCAGACGTGCCAGTACCGGAGCATCACCGCCGCTGGAGACGGCAATGATTAGCGGCGAGCGATCGACGATCGCCGGGAAGATCACGCTGCACAAGGCCGGCGCATCGACCACGTTGACCGGCACGCAACGGCGGTGGGCGTCGGTGGAGACTTGCGCGTTGAGCGTTTCGTCGTCGGTAGCGGCAATGATCAGCCCGCAACCGTCCAGATCCGTTTCGGCGTAACCGCGCAACAGGCATTCACCGCCGCTGGCAGCGACCAGTTCAGCCAGTTGCGTTTCGATTTCAGGTGCGACCACCCGCAGCAGCGCACCGGCATCGGCCAGCAGGCGGGATTTGCGCAAGGCAATTTCCCCCCCACCGACAACCAACACACGACTGCCGCGCAGGTTGTGAAACAGCGGCAGATATTTCATTTAGCCGATGACCTCAAGGCCACCCATGTACGGCTTGAGCACGTCCGGCACGCGGATCGAACCGTCGGCCTGCTGGTAGTTTTCCAGCACCGCCACCAGAGTACGACCGACCGCCAGGCCGGAGCCGTTCAAGGTGTGCACCAGCTCAGGCTTGCCGGTTTCCGGGTTGCGGAAACGCGCCTGCATGCGCCGCGCCTGGAAGTCGCCGCAGTTGGAGCACGAGGAGATTTCGCGGTACTTGTCCTGGCTCGGAATCCACACTTCCAGATCGTAGGTCTTGACCGCGCTGAAGCCCATGTCGCCGGTGCACAGCGCCAGGGTGCGGTAAGGCAGACCGAGCAGTTGCAGGACTTTTTCGGCGTTGGCGGTCAGGCCTTCCAGCGCTTCCATCGATTGCGATGGCTCGACGATCTGGACCATTTCGACTTTGTCGAACTGGTGCTGGCGGATCATCCCACGCGTGTCGCGACCCGACGCACCGGCTTCGCTGCGGAAGCACGGGGTGTGGGCGACAAACTTGATCGGCAGCAGTTTCGAATCGACGATTTCGCCGGCAACGATGTTGGTCAGTGACACTTCGGCGGTTGGAATCAGGTACAGATCGGCTTCGCCTTCGCGGGCAATCTTGAACAGATCTTCTTCGAACTTCGGCAGCTGGCCGGTACCTTGCAGCGCCGGAGCCTGAACCAGATAAGGCGTGTAAGCCTCTTCGTAGCCATGTTCGGTGACATGCAGGTTGATCATGAACTGTGCCAGTGCACGATGCAGACGCGCGATCGGGCCACGCAACAAGGCGAAACGAGCACCGGACAGCTTGGCGGCGGTTTCAAAGTCCAGCCAGCCGAACTTCTCGCCAAGGGCGACGTGGTCTTTGACTTCGAAATCGAACTGAGTCGGGGTGCCCCAACGGCGCACTTCGACGTTGTCGTCTTCGTCCTTGCCGACCGGAACCGATTCGTGCGGCAGGTTGGGGATACCGAGCAGGATCGAATCCAGTTCGGTCTGGATCGCGTCCAGCTCGACCTTGCCGGCGCTCAACTCGCCCGCCATGCGCTCGACGTCCGCCATCAGAGGCGCGATGTCTTCACCGCGCTGCTTGGCCTGCCCGATGGATTTGGAACGCGCGTTACGTTCAGCCTGCAGTGCTTCAGTGCGGGTCTGGACGGTCTTGCGCTGTTCTTCCAGCGCTTCGATGCGCGCGGTGTCCAGGGCAAAGCCACGGGAAGCCAGGCGGTCCGCTACGTCCTGAAGGTTGCTACGTAACAGTTTGGAATCGAGCATGTCGGTTTCTCGTTATCAAAGTTTGGTCAGGGACAGGCCGGCCCACGTTGCGAGCAGCCCGCCGAATACGCTGAGTGCGGCATAGCCCAGGGCCAGCAACACTTGCCCGCTTTCCAGCAGGCGCACCGTATCCAGTGAAAAGGATGAAAAAGTCGTCAGCCCCCCGAGGAAGCCGACCATCAACCCGGCGCGCACCTCGATCGGCACCTCCGGGCGTATCAGAAACAGCCCGTACAACACGCCAATCAGCAGGCAGCCCACGATATTAACGGCCAGCGTCGCGGTATAGAAGTGCCGCGGCCAATTGGCGCTGACCCAATTACCGGTGGCGAAGCGCAACAAGGTGCCGGCAACACCGCCGACCGACACTGCGAGTATCAATGGAACCACTATTTTCTCCGCTGCCGAGGGCTCAGACGATCGAGCTGAGCGAGGTGATTGAGCTTTTCGCCGATCTTCAACTCCAGGCCACGGGGCACTGGCTGATAGAACGGAATCGGCTCGAGTTCTTCCGGGAAATAGTCTTCACCGGCGGCATAGGCATCCGGTTCATCATGGGCGTAGCGGTATTCGTCGCCGTAACCCAATTGCTTCATCAGCTTGGTCGGTGCATTGCGCAAATGCAGCGGCACTTCCAGCGAGCCGTTCTCAGCCGCAGCGCGCAGTGCAGTTTTGAAGCCCATGTACACCGCATTGCTTTTCGGTGCACAGGCCAGATAAGTGATGGCCTGGGCGACCGCCAATTCGCCTTCGGGACTGCCGAGACGCTCCTGCACTTCCCACGCCGCCAGGCACAGGCTCAGCGCACGCGGGTCGGCGTTGCCAATGTCTTCGCTGGCCATGCGCACCACGCGCCGGGCCAGATACAGCGGATCACAGCCGCCGTCGATCATCCGCGCGAACCAGTACAACGCGCCGTCAGGGTTGGAACCGCGCACGGATTTGTGCAGCGCCGAGATCTGGTCGTAGAACGCTTCACCGCCCTTGTCGAACCGCCGGCGCGTATCACCGAGCAGACTTTGCAGCAGCTCGATGCCGATTTCGCTGTTGTCTTCTGCCAGATCAGAGGCGTTTTCCAGCAAATTGAGCAGACGCCGGCCATCGCCATCGGCGGCCGACAGCAACATCTGGAAGCCTTCATCGCTCAGGGTCAGGTTGCGCTTGCCCAGGCCGCGCTCTTCGGTGAGTGCGCGGTGCACCAGTTTGCGCAAGGCCGCTTCGTCGAGGCTTTTCAGCACGTAAACGCGGGCCCGCGACAATAAGGCGTTGTTCAGTTCGAACGAAGGGTTTTCGGTGGTGGCGCCGATGAAGATCAGCGTGCCATCTTCAACGTACGGCAGAAACGCGTCCTGCTGCGACTTGTTGAAGCGATGGACTTCGTCGACAAACAGGATCGTGCGCTTGCCGTACTGGCCGGCCTGCTGCTTGGCGATTTCAACGGCCTGGCGGATTTCCTTGACCCCGGCGAGCACCGCCGAGACCGTTTCGAAGTGCGCATCGGAGACCTCTGCGAGCAAGCGCGCCAGGGTGGTCTTGCCCACGCCCGGCGGTCCCCAGAAGATCATCGAATGCAGCGCGCCCTGCTCCAGCGCCTCACGCAGAGGCTTGCCGCGAGCGAGCACGTGTTCCTGACCGACGTACTCATCCAGATTGGCTGCACGCAGACGGGCGGCCAAGGGTTGGGCAATCGGTGCACTGCGAAACAGATCCATCACGTAGCGTTGAAACCTCTGATTTTCTGAAATCTGCTGAAGTACCTGTGGTGAGGGGATTTATCCTCGTTGGGCTGCGAAGCGGCCCCAAAAGCGACGACTGCTGCGCAGCCGGACGGGGATGAATCCCCTCGCCACAATAGCCCCTCAATAGCAGGCCCTCACCACAAAGGCCCTGACACAAAGGGCCGGTGTTTATTCCTGGATAACGTCGGCACCCTTGGGAATGTCGAATTTGAATTTCGACGCTGGCACCGCTTCGTTGGCCTTGACCCCGGTAAACAGGATATTGGTGCGCTGGCCGACGCTGTCAATCAGTTGCATGTCATTGAGCAGGCCGTTGCGGAACGACAGGCGCAGATTGTCGAACAGGGTGTCCTTGGTTTTCGGCTTCAGTGTGAAGTCGATCACGCCGCCCGCCTCTTTCGCGCTGATATCGAAGCTCTGGCTGATCTTCGAGACATCACCGGACAGCAGCAGGGCCGGCGTCTGGGTCAGACGCTCATCGAGCTTCTTGATGGTTGCCTGCTCCAGATCCGGGTCCCACAGGGTGACTTTCTTGCCATCGGAGACCATGGTCTGCTCGGCCGGCGCATTGGTGTGCCAGTAGAACAGGCCCGGACGCTGCAAGGTCATGTTGCCGGTGGTTTCCTGCAACTGGGTGCCGGTGCCATCGAGGGTCAACTGCGAAAAGTTCGCCGACAGGGTTTTCGATGTTTCGAGCAATTGGGTCAGACGCGCCACGTCCTTTTCATCGGCGTGGGCCGTGAGTGTGGTCAGCGCCAGTACTGGCAACAGCATGCGGATAAGGCGCATGAGAGTCCTCTTGAATACTCGTGGGAAAGCGGGTGGCGCGTCATTGCGCCACCCGAGTCGTTGCGTTTCAGTCGCGTACCGGGCCAGGGGCCAGGACTTCACGCGAACCGTTGGTGTTCATTGAGGTAACGACGCCGGCCATCTCCATCGCCTCGATCATCCGCGCGGCGCGGTTGTAGCCGATCTTCAGCTTGCGCTGCACAGCGGAAATAGACGCGCGACGGCTTTCGAGGACGAACTGCACCGCTTCGTCATACAGCGCGTCGGCTTCCGGATCATCACCGTCGCCACCACCACTGCTGCCTTCAAAGCCGCTGCCTGCCTCTTCAACACCGTTGAGGATATCGTCGTTGTATTCCGGCGCGCCGCGCAGTTTCCAGGCCTCGACCACACGGTGAACCTCATCGTCGGAGACGAACGCGCCGTGAACCCGGATCGGCAAACTGGTGCCCGGCGGCATGTAGAGCATGTCACCGTGACCGAGCAGTTGCTCGGCGCCACCCTGGTCGATGATGGTTCGCGAGTCGATCTTGCTCGATACCTGGAACGCCATACGTGTCGGGATGTTGGCTTTGATCAGACCAGTGATCACGTCCACCGAGGGGCGCTGGGTCGCAAGAATCAAGTGAATCCCCGCCGCACGCGCCTTTTGCGCAATACGCGCGATCAGTTCTTCAACCTTCTTGCCGACGATCATCATCATGTCGGCAAATTCGTCCACCACTACGACGATGGTCGGCAGTTTCTGCAGCAGCGGCGCTTCGTCGTGAATGCTTTCGCGCTTGTACAGCGGATCGCTCAACGGCTCGCCGGCATCCTGGGCTTCCTTGACCTTGGCGTTGAAGCCGGAGAGGTTACGCACGCCCATTTTCGCCATCAGCTTGTAGCGACGCTCCATCTCGGCAACGCTCCAGCGCAAGGCGTTGGCAGCGTCCTTCATGTCAGTCACAACCGGGCAGAGCAGGTGCGGAATGCCTTCGTAGATCGACAGCTCAAGCATCTTCGGGTCGATCATGATCAGCTTGGCGTCGTCAGGCCCGGACTTGAACAGGATCGACAGGATCATCGCGTTCACGCCCACGGACTTACCGGAACCGGTGGTACCGGCCACCAGCAAGTGCGGCATCTTCGCCAGGTCGGTGATGACCGGCTTGCCGCCGATATCATGACCGAGCGCCAGGGTGACCGGGGATTTGAAGTTGTCGTACTCGGGGGTCGACAGCACCTCGGAGAAACGTACGATCTGGCGGTCTTCGTTGGGAATCTCGATACCGACAGTGGTCTTGCCCGGAATCACCTCGACCACCCGCACACTGGTCACCGCCAGCGAACGTGCCAGGTCCTTGGCGAGGTTGGCGATGCGGCTGACTTTTACCCCGGCGGCAGGCTGGATTTCGTATCGGGTAATCACTGGACCCGGATGGATCGAATCAACGGTGACTTCGACGCCGAATTCCTTGAGCTTGATTTCCAGCAAGTGGCCGACCGCCGCTAAGGACTCAGGCGAATAGTTGAGCTGTTTCTTTTCCGCAGGATCAAGAATCGAGATCGGCGGCAAGGTGCCTTCGACCGCGCTGTCGACGAACAACGGCGCCTGCTTCTCTTTCTGCACGCGCTTGCTCGGCTCCGGCGCCTTGGCCGGTGCCGGCGCGATCACCGGTGGCACCTGCTTCTCGCGGTCGGACATGTGCTTGCTCAACGCTTGCTCACGCTCGATCAGGCGTTCCTTGACCTTGGCCTGTTCGCGTTTGTCGGTGACAGTCGGTGCGACCACATCGTGGACGCGGTCATCAACCTCACGCAGTTGCGCAACCAGTTGCTTGCGTTCAGTGCGCGCCGACCACCAGCGGTTGAGCGCGCCCTGGAACAGCTCGAACAGATCGAGGGTGATCTTGCCGGTGACGTCCATCACCTTGAACCACGACAGGTCGGTGAACACGGTCAGGCCGAACAGGAACAGCGCGATGAACAGCAGCGTGCTGCCCTGAATGTTCAGCGCATTCTTCGCCAGATCGCCAAGGCTTTCGCCCAGGGCACCGCCAGCGCCGGCCGGCAGACCGGTCGCGGCATGGAAATGAATGTGCGCCAACGCAGCACCGGAGAGCACGAGGAATACCAGGCCGATCAGACGCCAGGAAAACAGCCAGCCGCTCCACTGCCATGGTTCGTGGCGTTGACGAAATATCTGGTACGCCTTGATCGCCAGCAGCAACGGGAAGATATAGGCGAAGTAACCGAGCACCATGAACAGGATATCGGCGCTGTACGAGCCGGCCGGGCCACCGAAGTTCTGCACATCGTCGATCTTGCTGTTATGGCTCCAGCCCGGGTCGTCCTTGCCGTAAGTCAGCAAAGCCATCATCAGGAACAGGCACAAAGCGCCAATGGCGATCAATGCACCTTCCTTGAGCCGGTAGTGCAGTTGCTGGCGCCAGAGCGGAACGACTGTTTTGGGTGCTTCGGTGGTCTTCTTCAAAACGCTTCTTTTCCTGCGCCCGAGGCGCGTCCATCTATTGAATGACGATAAAAAACTGCCCAATCCAGGCAGGTAAAAAAGGTGAAAAGCTCAACTGGGACTACTTTTAACACTGTGCCACTGGTTTTATAAACACAGCCATAAACACTGTGCGCAGCGAAATGCCTGTCACAACCCGGCATTGTACGGGTTTGTGCGCCCGATGCCATGTCTGAGGCCCCAGCCTTGAGCATAGCCAACCGCACACGCAATGCCTTGCAATTGGAGCATGCATTGCCTTTTGTGACAAAGGCTTATGAGCTGTATTTGATGATCGTAGCGAACCTGGCCGGATCAGGCTCACATGAATGCTCAAGAGCATCGACACGGCGACGCTTACGACCACGGGCGACACATCAAGTTGCAGCTCAATGCTTACTGCAGCAGACAACTGTGCAGGACAGCGGCGCTGTTTCGCGGCAAACTCTTTCGCGGGGCCTGCACGCCCCTGACCGCCCTCCCCTTCTGCAAGCCTGGATGCCATGCTGACTTGGTTACAACGTAATTCTCTGACCTTTCCTCCACTGGAAAAAGCCATGCGCGAGCCGAATGGATTGCTCGCCGCCGGCGGCGACCTGTCGGCAGACCGACTGATCCAGGCCTATCGCCATGGCTGCTTCCCCTGGTTTTCCGAAGGCCAACCCATTCTCTGGTGGTCGCCGGATCCGCGTACCGTGCTGTTTCCCGACGAACTGCACGTCTCGCGCAGTCTCGGCAAGCTGCTGCGCAAGCAACGCTATCAAGTGACCTTCGATCAGGACTTCGACGCCGTCATCCGCGCCTGCGCTGCACCGCGTGATTACGCCGACGGCACCTGGATCACCGAGGCCATGCAGGATGCTTACGTAGAATTGCATCGGCGCGGTTTCGCTCATTCGGTTGAGGTCTGGGACGAGGGACAGCTGGTCGGCGGCCTGTACGGCCTGGCGATGGGCCAACTGTTTTTTGGCGAGTCGATGTTCAGCCGCGCTGACAACGCGTCCAAATATGGCTTTGCCACGCTGGTCCAGCATTTGAAAGCCGCCGGATTTGTGCTGATCGACTGCCAGATGCCGACCGATCACCTGCACAGCCTCGGTGCGCGGTCGATTCCGCGCGGCGAATTCGCCGACTATCTGCAGCGCCATCTAGATCAACCGAATTCAGCGACCTGGGTTTGCTGAGCGACTTTTGCGCAGGTGGCTTACACTTAATCCACCAGCTTATCCCGAGGGTTGATTCATGACCGAGTTGGCGCGTTTGAAGTTTTATGCCACTCAGCCCCACTCTTGCAGTTATCTGCCCGAGGAGCAGGCCACGACGCTGTTTCTCGACCCGAGTCAGCCCATGGATGTGCATGTCTACGCAGACCTGTCGGAAATGGGCTTTCGCCGCAGCGGCGATCATCTGTACCGGCCGCATTGCCAGAATTGCAATGCGTGCGTGCCTGCGCGCATTCCCTCCGCACAATTCATCACCAATCGCCAGCAAAAGCGCATCTACAAACGCAACGCGGATTTGCAGGTGCAGCCGGTCAAACCGCACTTCAGCGAAGAATATTTCGACCTGTACCAGCGCTACATAGAACAGCGCCATGCTGACGGCGACATGTACCCGCCAAGCCGCGATCAGTTCTCGACGTTCCTGGTGCGTGACCTGCCCTTCTCGCGCTTCTACGAGTTTCGACTCGACGGACGGTTGCTCGCGGTGGCGGTGACCGATCTGCTGCCCAACGGTTTGTCAGCGGTGTACACCTTCTACGAACCGAACGAAGAACGCCGCAGCCTCGGCCGTTACGCAATCCTCTGGCAAATCGCCGAGAGCCAGCGTCTGGGCCTTGAGGCCGTGTACTTGGGTTACTGGATCAAGAACTGCAAAAAGATGAACTACAAGACGCAATATCGGCCCATCGAATTGCTGATCAATCAGCGCTGGGTCATCCTGAACTGAACCTGCGGCCTAAACCCCTTGGCGTAAACACCATTTTTCGGGCACAATGCACGCCGCTTTTGCCTGGCGCAGTTGCACCGGGCCATTCATTGGATACCGAGGGCTTTACTGCATGTCGAAAGAAGACAGCTTCGAAATGGAAGGCACTGTCGTCGACACCCTGCCCAACACCATGTTTCGTGTGGAGTTGGAAAATGGGCACGTCGTAACCGCGCATATTTCCGGCAAGATGCGCAAGAACTACATTCGTATTCTTACCGGTGACAAAGTGCGCGTCGAGCTGACGCCCTATGACTTGAGCAAAGGGCGGATCACTTACCGCGCTCGTTAATCAAGTCAATACAGAACGCCCGGTTTATGCCGGGCGTTTTTGTGTCTGCGTTTTGAGGTTTGGAGGCTGGGGACTTAATCGTTGCTGCGGGTGTTGCCGCTGGCGGTTTCGCGCTTACAGCATGCAAATCAAAAGATCGCAGCCTCCGGCAGCCCCTACGCTTGGATCGCGTGAATTCGATAGAGACGGGTTGACCAGCAGGCCGCCTTCGCGAGCAGGCTCGCTCCCACAGAAAAGCAAGCAGCGCAGCTGCCCGCGGCGAAGTCGACCCACTCAACAATGAGCGCAAGCTCGAGTGCTTTTGATCTTGCTGTTGATCCACCGGCGACGTCGGAAGGCTGAGCGGAGGGATTGATCCGGGCGTGGGAGCGCAGCGACCGTCTGGCGCAGCCAGACACAGCGAGTGTAGGTGCAGCGGAGCAAACCGGAGCCGCTGCGCCCGGATCAGTCCCGCAGCGAAGGAACCCGAGCCTGCGAGGGCCGAACGTAGGAGCAAGCGTTTTGGGTTACCTTTTTGGCGTTTGAAAAAGGTGACTCGCCGTAAAGGCGAAACCGTAATAAGCCATCACCGCAGCAACGGATATACACCCAGAGCCCAAAAACACCGGACAACAAAAAGGCGCCCGAAGGCGCCTTTCCAATCCACATCAAGCCGTCAGGCCATTTCCGCAGTAGTTTCGAAGTCGAACGTCAACTCCCCATCCTTGATGTCGATGTGCACCACACCGCCATGCTCGGCCAGTTCGCCAAACAGAATCTCCTCCGCCAGCGGACGCTTGATCTTGTCCTGGATCAGACGCGCCATCGGACGTGCGCCCATCGCCGAGTCATAACCACCCGCCGCCAGCCAACTACGCGCAGCATCAGTAACCTCAAGCAACACACGCTTGTCTTCCAACTGCGCCTGAAGCTCGGTGAGGAACTTGTCCACCACACTCTTGATGACCTCATGACTGAGGCGACCAAACTGGATAATGGTGTCCAGACGGTTACGGAATTCCGGCGTGAAGCTCTTCTTGATCACTTCCATCGCATCGGACGAGTGGTCCTGATGGGTGAAACCGATCGAAGCCCGCGCTGCCGTCTCGGCACCGGCGTTGGTGGTCATGATCACGATCACATTGCGGAAGTCCGCCTTGCGCCCGTTGTTGTCGGTCAGCGTGCCGTGGTCCATGACCTGCAACAGCAGGTTGAAGACTTCCGGATGCGCCTTCTCGATTTCGTCGAGCAGCAATACGCAATGCGGCTGCTTGGTGATCGCTTCGGTCAACAGACCGCCCTGGTCGAAACCGACATACCCTGGAGGCGCACCGATCAGACGCGATACGGTGTGCCGTTCCATGTACTCGGACATGTCGAAGCGCACCAGCTCAATGCCCAGTGCCTTGGCCAACTGTCGCGCGGCCTCGGTTTTACCGACACCGGTAGGCCCGGCAAACAGGAACGAACCGACCGGCTTGTCCGGCGATTTGAGCCCGGCACGGGACAGCTTGATCGCAGTCGACAGCGAATCGATCGCCGCGTCCTGACCAAACACCGTCAGCTTCAGGTCACGCTCCAGGTTACGCAGCAGCTCCTTGTCGGAACTGGTGACGTGCTTCGGCGGAATCCGCGCGATTTTCGCGACGATGTCCTCGACCTGTGGCACTTCGATTCGCTTGACGCGCATTTCCACCGGTTGCAGACGCTGGTAGGCGCCCGCCTCGTCGATCACGTCGATGGCCTTGTCCGGCATGTGCCGGTCATTGATGTAGCGCGACGCCAGTTCGGCAGCGGCACGCAACGACTCATCGCTGTATTCGATATTGTGATGCTGCTCGAAACGCCCTTTCAGGCCACGCAGGATACCGATGGTGTCTTCCACCGATGGCTCGACGACATCGACCTTCTGGAAGCGACGCGCCAAGGCACGATCCTTCTCGAAGATGCCGCGAAATTCCTGGAATGTGGTCGAACCGATGCAGCGAATGTCGCCAGACGACAGCAGCGGCTTGAGCAGATTGGACGCATCCATCACGCCACCGGACGCAGCACCCGCACCGATGATGGTGTGGATCTCGTCGATGAACAGGATCGCCTGCGGACGTTTCTTCAGTTCATTGAGCAGCGCCTTGAAGCGCTTCTCGAAATCACCGCGATACTTGGTACCCGCGAGCAGAGCGCCGAGATCGAGCGAATAAACAACCGCATTGGCCAGCAGATCCGGCACTTGATTGTCGACGATGCGCTTGGCCAGGCCTTCGGCAATCGCGGTTTTACCCACGCCTGCCTCACCCACCAGCAGCGGATTGTTCTTGCGCCGGCGCGCGAGGATCTGCGCGACACGCTCGACTTCCGACTCACGACCAACCAACGGATCAATGCGACCCTGGCGCGCGAGTTCGTTGAGGTTGCTGGCATAAGCATCCAGAGGATTGCCTGAAGAAGAAGACTCACCGCCCTCGTCGTCCTGCATATCTTGTTCACCTTCAGAGTGATCGCCGTGCCCCGGTACTTTCGAAATGCCGTGGGCGATGTAGTTGACGACATCGATGCGCGCCACGCTCTGCTGTTTCAGCAGGAACACGGCCTGACTCTCTTGCTCACTGAAGATGGCGACCAGCACGTTGGCGCCGGTCACTTCGCGTTTGCCCGAGCTCTGTACGTGAAAAACAGCACGCTGCAGGACACGCTGGAAGCCCAGGGTTGGCTGGGTTTCGCGATCCTCGTCATGGACGGGGATCAATGGCGTGGTGGAGTCGATGAACTCCTGCAGATCATGCTTGAGTTTGTCGAGGTTTGCGCCGCAGGCACGCAAAACGGTGGCGGCAGCCTCATTATCCAATAGGGCCAGCAGGAGATGTTCGACGGTCATGAACTCATGACGCTTCGAACGAGCCTCCTTGAAGGCAAGATTGAGGGTGACTTCGAGCTCGCGGTTTAACATAGCTTCACCTCATACCCAAGTGGTCGGCGATTAACCGTCCTTCTCGATTTCACAGAGTAGCGGATGCTGGCTTTCCCTGGCGTACTGGTTGACCTGCATGGCCTTTGTCTCGGCGATGTCGCGGGTAAACACTCCACATACTGCCCGTCCTTCTGTATGGACGGCCAGCATGACCTTGGTCGCCAGCTCGCGATTCAGGTTAAAAAACACCTCGAGCACTTCGACGACGAAATCCATCGGTGTGTAGTCATCGTTGAACAAAACCACCTTGTACATCGGCGGCGCCTGTAACGCGGGCTTTGCTTCCTGAACAGCAACGCCTGCCGAATCGTCGTCGTGCTCCTGTGGAAGATCCTTTTGGAGAAGCGGGCGATCCTGATTGAATGTTAGTCGAATCTGGCTGATTGCATGCATGGAAAAAAAGGTTCGTCAGTTGTGCGAATACAGTGGTGGGGGCGGTTGCACACGTTTTCAACTACGACTGCCCGGTCACCTTGACTATCGGGAAAACGGTGTTACAACCAATAGAGCCCACAGTGGGTAAAAAAGATCCGCGGAGTCAATTCTTTTATCGAATTCGATTGCGGATGTCGTGGATGATACTCCAGCGATGGAGTCTGTTGCAGAGGGATTTGAGCATGGCTGTCGGCAAGGTGAAATGGTTCAACAATGCCAAGGGATTCGGCTTTATCAATACCGATGCCCGGGAAGGTCGCGATGAGGATGGCAAGGACATTGACTTCTTTGCCCACTACTCGGCCATTGAAATGGATGGGTACAAGACCCTGAAAGCGGGTCAGGCAGTCACATTCGACATCGTTCAAGGCCCCAAAGGCTTGCATGCCGTGAAGATAACTTCGGTCGAAGTCGCTTCGGCGCCGAGCGCGATTGCCACGGAAAAACAAACGGCAACCAGTTGAAGCCTCAAAACATTCGGTCATAAAAAAACCGCCTGACTCAACCCATCGAGTCAGGCGGTTTTTGCGTACCTGCAACTTTTACATATGCGAAATCAACGCATCCCCGAACCCGGAAGACGACACCAGCTTCGCGCCATCCATCAAACGCTCGAAATCATAAGTAACAGTCTTCGCGCCGATCGCACCGTTGGTGCCCTTGATGATCAGGTCCGCCGCTTCAGTCCAGCCCATATGACGCAACATCATCTCGGCCGAGAGAATCAGCGAGCCCGGGTTGACCTGATCCTTGCCGGCATATTTCGGTGCGGTACCGTGGGTCGCTTCGAACATCGCCACGGTGTCGGACAGGTTGGCGCCCGGCGCGATGCCGATACCGCCCACCTCTGCCGCCAGCGCGTCGGACAGGTAGTCACCGTTGAGGTTAAGCGTAGCGATCACATCGTATTCGGCCGGGCGCAACAGGATCTGCTGGAGCATGGCGTCGGCGATGGCGTCCTTGACCACGACGTTCTTGCCGGTTTTCGGGTTCTTGAACTGCATCCACGGACCGCCGTCCAGCAGCGTCGCGCCGAATTCTTCGGCCGCCACTTCGTAGGCCCATTCCTTGAAGGCACCTTCGGTGAACTTCATGATGTTGCCTTTGTGCACGATGGTCAGCGAGTCGCGGTCATTGTCGACCACGTATTGCAGAGCCTTGCGCGCCAGACGCTTGGTGCCTTCGCGGGAGACCGGCTTGACGCCGATGCCGCAGTTTTCGTCGAAACGGATCTTGGTGACGCCCATTTCTTCTTTAAGGAATTTGATGACCTTGGTGGCTTCCGGCGAACCAGCCTTCCATTCGATACCGGCGTAAATGTCTTCGGAGTTCTCGCGAAAGATGGTCATGTCGACATCGCCGGGCTTTTTCACCGGGCTTGGCACGCCTTCGAACCAGCGCACCGGGCGCAGGCAGACGTACAGGTCGAGCTGCTGACGCAGGGCCACGTTCAGCGAGCGGATACCGCCACCAACCGGAGTGGTCAGCGGGCCTTTGATCGAGACCACGTAATCTTTGACCGCGTCGAGGGTTTCCTGCGGAAGCCAGGTGTCCTGGTCATAAACCTGAGTGGCCTTTTCGCCGGCGTAGACTTCCATCCAGGAAATCTTGCGCTTGCCGCCGTAGGCCTTTTCAACAGCAGCATCGACAACCTTGATCATCACCGGACTGATGTCGACACCAATACCGTCACCTTCGATGAAGGGGATGATCGGGTTATCAGGAACATTGAGAGAATGGTCTGCATTGACAGTGATTTTGTCACCGACGGCTGGAACCTGAATCTTCTTGTAACCCATGCTGAACTCCATTGTTTGGATTGAACACCTGGCTTGCTTCGAGCGTAACCCAGTTGAATCAACACGCAAACCCTATGTTCCTGCGCCGCGCACATCTCGTTTCGTACAAGCCTGAAAGCAAAGGGAAAAGCGCCAAACTCCAGCATTCGTAACGAGTCTTTGCCCGGTCGCGCCCTGCGACCTTTAGACCAATGGACGAGAATCGTTGCATATGAACCATCGGCAGATTGCCAGCTACCTATGTATAATGCCGCCCGCTGACCACAGGGTCACGACGGCTGGCCTCTCTAGTACGAGACTTTCCGCCTGATTGGTCGGGTTGTTACCGCAGCCTGACTGCTTGACGCTCTACTGATGCACCCAACATCACCGCGAAGAATCTCGACATTCGGTTCATGGATGACTTTGAACGAACGCGCTTACCCGGCGCCCCTCGAGTTTCTGCGCACGCTTTAGCAAAGAAGAGAGAGTTAATCCGAATATGCCCACCCGCTCGAAGATCATCTATACCTTCACCGACGAAGCTCCTGCCCTCGCCACCTATTCCCTGCTGCCGATCATCGAGGCTTACACCGCCTCGGCCGATATCGCCGTGGAAACCCGCGATATCTCTCTTGCAGCGCGCATCCTGGCAAGCTTCCCCGAGCAACTGGGCGACAAAGCCGTAGCCGACCACCTCGCCGAACTGGGCGACCTGGCCGTTACGCCTGAAGCCAACATCATCAAGCTGCCGAACATCAGTGCTTCGGTGCCACAGCTGCAAGCCGCGATCAAAGAGCTGCAGGCGCAGGGCTACAACCTGCCGGACTACCCGGAAACCGTGACCAGCGACGCCGACAAAGACGCCAAGGCGCGTTACGACAAGGTCAAGGGCAGCGCCGTAAACCCGGTTCTGCGTGAAGGCAACTCCGACCGCCGCGCTCCACTGTCGGTGAAGAACTACGCGCGCAAGCACCCTCACAAAATGGGCGCCTGGGCCAAGGATTCCAAGTCTCACGTCGCGCACATGAGCACCGGCGATTTCTACGGCAGCGAAAAAGCTGTCCTGATCGACGCCGCTGACGCTGTGAAGATCGAACTGGTCGCCAAGGACGGTGCTGCCACCGTTCTGAAAGAAAAAACCACCGTTCAGGCTGGCGAGATCCTCGACTGCGCCGTGATGAGCAAAAACGCCTTGCGTGCGTTCATCGCTGCCGAGATCGAAAGCGCCAAGGCCCAGGGCGTGCTGCTCTCGGTTCACCTGAAAGCGACCATGATGAAGGTCTCGGACCCGATCATGTTCGGCCAGATCGTTGCCGAGTTCTATAAAGACGCACTGACCAAGCACGCTGACGTGCTGAACCAGATCGGCTTCAATCTGAACAACGGCATCGGCGATCTGTACGCGCGCATCAAGGCCCTGCCGGCCGAGCAGCAAGCGCAGATCGAAGCCGATATCGCAGCGGTCTACGCCGTTCGTCCTTCGCTGGCGATGGTCAACTCCGACAAAGGCATCACCAACCTGCACGTGCCGAGCGACGTCATCGTCGACGCCTCGATGCCAGCGATGATCCGTGACTCCGGCAAGATGTGGGGCACCGACGGTCAGCTGCACGACACCAAGGCTGTGATCCCGGATCGTTGCTACGCGACCATCTACCAGGCCGTGATCGAAGATTGCAAAGCCAACGGCGCTTTCGACCCGACCACCATGGGCAGCGTGCCGAACGTCGGTCTGATGGCGAAGAAAGCCGAAGAGTACGGCTCGCACGACAAGACCTTCCAGATCAAGGCTGACGGCGTTGTTCGCGTCACCGACAGCAAAGGCAAGCTGCTGATGGAACAGGCTGTCGAAGCCGGCGACATCTTCCGCATGTGCCAGACCAAAGACGCGCCGATCCAGGACTGGGTCAAACTGGCCGTCAACCGTGCTCGCGCGAGCAGCACGCCGGCGATCTTCTGGCTCGACCCGATGCGCGCTCACGATGGCGTGGTGATCGAGAAGGTTCAGGCCTACCTGAAGGATCACGACACCAGCGGTCTGGACATCCAGATCATGGCGCCGGTCGACGCGATGAAGTACACCCTGCAGCGCACCCGCGAAGGCAAGGACACCATTTCGGTGACCGGCAACGTACTGCGCGACTACCTGACCGACCTGTTCCCGATCATGGAACTGGGCACCAGCGCCAAGATGCTGTCGATCGTGCCGCTGATGAACGGCGGTGGTCTGTTCGAAACCGGCGCCGGCGGTTCGGCTCCGAAGCACGTGCAGCAACTGGTTGAAGAAAACTTCCTGCGCTGGGATTCGCTGGGTGAGTTCCTTGCCCTCGCCGCTTCCCTTGAGCACCTGGGTGTGAACTACAACAACCCGAAAGCACTGGTGCTGTCGAAGACCCTGGACCAGGCCACCGGCCAGTTCCTCGACAACAACAAGTCGCCATCGCGCAAGGTCGGCAACATCGACAACCGCGGCAGCCACTTCTATCTGGCGATGTACTGGGCTCAGGCCCTGGCTGCCCAGACCGAAGACGCTGCACTGCAAGCGCAGTTCGCGACTCTGGCCAAAACCCTGACCGAGAACGAGGCAACCATCGTTGCCGAGCTCAACGCCGTGCAGGGCAAGCCAGTCGACATCGGCGGTTACTACCACGCCGACGCCGAGCTGATCAGCAAGGCCATGCGCCCAAGCGCAACCTTCAACGCGGCGATTGCTGCGCTGGTTTAAGGTTGTAAAGAGTTAAACAGACCCCGGCCTTGTGCCGGGGTTTGTGTTTCCGGGTTTTGTGATCACCACAAAACTTTGTGGGAGCTGGCTTGCCAGCGATGGCGGTTTATCATCCAGCATGGATGGTGACTGAACCACCGCTATCGCTGGCAAGCCAGCTCCCACAGGGATTGGGGTTTAACCAATAGATTGAGGAAGGTTTTATGGAATGGCTCCCCCACATCACCGTCGCCACCATCGTCGAGGACAACGGCCGCTTCCTGATGGTCGAAGAGCACAAAGGTGGGCGCAATGTGCTCAACCAGCCCGCCGGCCATCTCGATCCGGATGAAACCCTGATCGATGCGGCCATTCGCGAAACCCTCGAAGAAACCGGCTGGGACGTCGAGCCGACAGGCGTGATCGGCATTTATCTGTACACCGCACCGAGCAACGGCGTGACTTACCAGCGCATATGCTTCAGCGCCAAAGCCGTGCAGCATCACCCGGATTACCAACTCGACGACGGCATCCTTGGCGCCAAGTGGCTGACCCGCGACGAATTAATCGCCCAGCGCGACAACTGGCGCAGTGAACTGATCATCCGTTGCATCGACGATTATCTGGCCGGTCATCACTTCAGCCTCGAACTGATCCGCCCTTCTCTTTAGCCTTGCGGCCGCGAGCCTGATAGAATCGCGCCCTTTTCCAAGACACTCATTGAATCCCTATGCGTGATCCAGCCCCTTCTGACACATCCAAGAAGCGCGTCATTGTCGGCATGTCCGGCGGCGTGGACTCTTCCGTTTCCGCCCTTCTGCTGATCGAGCAGGGTTATGAAGTGGAAGGCCTGTTCATGAAGAACTGGGAAGAAGACGACGGAACGGAATACTGCACCGCCATGGACGACCTGGCGGATGCTCAGGCTGTCTGCGACAAGATCGGCATCAAGCTGCACACCGCCAACTTTGCCGCCGAGTACTGGGACAACGTGTTCGAGCACTTCCTCGCCGAATACAAGGCCGGGCGCACGCCGAACCCGGACATCCTGTGCAACCGCGAGATCAAGTTCAAAGCGTTCCTCGACTACGCGATGATGCTCGGCGCCGACCTGATCGCCACCGGCCACTACGTGCGCCGCCGTGATATCGACGGCCGCACCGAACTGCTCAAAGGCCTCGATCCGAACAAGGATCAGAGTTATTTCCTGCACGCCGTCGGCGGCGAACAGATCGCCAAGACCCTGTTCCCGGTCGGCGAACTGGAAAAGCCTGAAGTGCGCGCGATTGCCGAGAAATACGAACTGGCCACCGCCAAGAAGAAGGATTCCACCGGGATCTGCTTCATCGGCGAGCGCCGTTTCAGCGATTTCCTCAAGCAGTACCTGCCGGCACAACCGGGCGAAATCAAGACCACCGAAGGCGAAGTCATCGGCCGTCATCACGGCTTGATGTACCACACCATCGGCCAGCGCCAGGGCCTCGGTATCGGCGGCTTGAAAGATGCCGGTGACGAGCCGTGGTACGTGCTGCGCAAGGATCTGCAGAACAACGAGCTGATCGTCGGCCAGGGCAACAACCATCCGTGGCTGTTCTCCAGCGCCCTGCTCGCTTCGGAAATCTACTGGGTCAATCCGATCGATCTGAGCCAGCCGCTGCGCCTGACGGCGAAAGTGCGTTATCGCCAGAGCGATCAGGCCTGCACCCTGGAAAAAACCGCCAGCGGCTATCGCGCCGTGTTCGACGAACCGCAACGTGCGGTGACGCCGGGCCAGTCGGTGGTTTTCTATGACGGTGAAATCTGCCTCGGCGGCGGCGTGATCGAAGTGGCCGAGCCGTGGAGCGGCCAGGCATGAGCCCGACTCAGGAGCAACTGACAGCGCTGGGCGGTGTGTTTCTCGCCGCCGTACTGGTCGATCGCATCGCCAAGACCGGCCAGACCAACGAAGCGGGCCTGAGCTGCATGCTCGGCAGCCTGCTGGTCCGCGACCCAAAAGATACGCTGGATGTATACGGCGGCGACGACATCAATCTGCGCGAGGGTTATCGCGCATTGATCGGCGCTTTGGAGCGCGATCCAAGCACTTTGCAGCGCGAGCCATTGCGCTACGCCCTGTCGATGCTCGGCCTGGAGCGACAGCTGGCCAAGCGTGACGACATGCTCGAGACGATTGCCAAGCGCCTGCCGCAGATTCAGTCGCAGGTGGAGCACTTTGGCCCGGCCCACGAAAACGTCGTCGCCGCTTGCGGTGCGTTGTATCAGGACACTTTGAGCACTCTGCGCCAGCGCATTCAGGTGCACGGCGACATGCGCAACCTGCAGCAGCCGAGCAATGCCTCGAAGATCCGCGCCCTGCTCCTCGCCGGTATCCGCTCGGCGCGCCTGTGGCGTCAGCTCGGTGGTCATCGCTGGCAGTTGGTGATCAGCCGCCGCAAGTTGCTCAAAGAGCTTTATCCGTTGATGCGCAGCGAGTAAACGCCGCGTCATGAAGGCTTTGTAGTCTGTAACGCGTAATACGCCGGTCAGTTGGCGACGGACCGGCGGATTTTTTCATGTATGATACGCGCCCCATTTCGTTGCCCGACTGTCCGAGAACACCCCATGCAGCTCTCTTCGCTCACTGCGGTTTCCCCTGTTGACGGCCGCTACGCCGGCAAAACCCAGGCCCTGCGCCCGATTTTCAGCGAGTACGGCCTGATCCGTGCCCGCGTTCTGGTTGAAGTGCGCTGGCTCCAGCGCCTGGCCGCCCACGCTGGCATCCCTGAAGTGCCAGCCTTCTCCGCCGAGGCCAACGCCGTTCTCAACGAACTGGCTGAAAACTTCTCGCTGGAGCACGCCGAGCGCGTCAAAGAGATCGAGCGCACCACCAACCACGACGTCAAAGCGATCGAATACCTGCTCAAAGAGCAGGCGGCCAAGCTGCCGGAGCTGGCCAAGGTCAGCGAATTCATCCACTTTGCCTGCACCAGCGAAGACATCAACAACCTGTCCCACGCCCTGATGCTGCGCGAAGGCCGTGACGACGTGATGCTGCCGCTGATGCGCCAGACCGCCAACGCCATCCGCGAACTGGCGATCCGTTTCGCCGACGTGCCGATGCTGTCGCGCACCCACGGCCAGCCGGCTTCGCCGACCACTTTGGGTAAAGAGCTGGCGAACGTGGTTTACCGTCTCGAGCGCCAGATCGCTCAGGTCGCTGCCGTGCCGCTGCTGGGCAAGATCAACGGCGCCGTTGGCAACTACAACGCACACCTGTCGGCCTATCCGCAGATCGACTGGGAAGCCAACGCCCGAGCCTTCATCGAAGACGAGCTGGGCCTGGGTTTCAACCCGTACACCACGCAGATCGAACCGCACGACTACATCGCCGAACTGTTCGACGCCATCGCGCGCTTCAACACCATCCTGATCGACTTCGACCGTGATATCTGGGGCTATATCTCCCTGGGTTATTTCAAGCAGCGCACCATCGCTGGCGAAATCGGTTCGTCGACCATGCCCCACAAGGTCAACCCGATCGACTTCGAAAACTCCGAAGGCAACCTGGGTATCGCCAATGCATTGTTCCAGCACTTGGCGAGCAAACTGCCGATCTCCCGCTGGCAGCGCGACCTGACCGACTCCACCGTCCTGCGCAACCTCGGTGTCGGCTTCGCCCACAGCGTGATCGCTTACGAAGCCAGCCTCAAAGGCATCAGCAAACTCGAGCTCAACGAGCAGAAGATTGCCGCCGACCTCGACGCTTGCTGGGAAGTCCTGGCCGAGCCGATCCAGACCGTGATGCGTCGCTACAACATCGAAAACCCGTACGAAAAGCTGAAAGAACTGACCCGTGGCAAGGGCATCAGCCCTGAAGCGTTGCAGACTTTCATCGATGGCCTGGACATGCCAGCCGAAGCCAAAGCCGAGCTCAAGCAACTGACCCCGGCCAACTACATCGGCAACGCTGTGGCACAAGCCAAACGCATCTGATCGACCGTTTGCTCCGTTTGAGACGCCCGGCCGCGCCGGGCGTTTTTATTCCCGTCTGAAAAGTGCTTTTTTTCAATAGGTTACATATGAATTCCGATATTCCTCTTCAACTTCTGGGCGGCCTCACAGCACGCGAATTCCTGCGTGACTACTGGCAGAAAAAACCGCTGCTGATCCGTCAGGCGATTCCTGACTTCGAAAGCCCGATCGACGCCGACGAACTGGCCGGCCTGGCCCTGGAAGAAGAAGTCGAATCGCGCCTGGTCATCGAACATGGCGAGCGCCCATGGGAATTGCGTCGCGGCCCGTTCGCCGAAGACGAGTTCAGCAAATTGCCAGAGAAAGAGTGGACACTGCTGGTGCAGGCGGTTGACCAGTTCGTGCCGGAAGTCAGCGAACTGCTGGAAAACTTCCGCTTCCTGCCGAGCTGGCGCGTCGATGACGTGATGATCAGCTTCGCCGCCCCGGGTGGCAGCGTCGGCCCGCATTTCGACAACTACGATGTGTTCCTGCTGCAGGGCCACGGCAAGCGCAACTGGAAAATCGGCCAGATGTGCGACTCCGAGAGCCCGCTGCTGCAACACGCCGACCTGCGCATCCTCGCTGAATTCCACGAGACCGAAGAATGGGTGCTGGAGCCGGGCGACATGCTCTACCTGCCGCCGCGTCTGGCTCATTGCGGTGTCGCGGTCGACAATTGCATGACCTACTCGGTCGGCTTCCGCGCGCCGAGCGCCGCTGAAGTGCTGACCCACTTCACCGACTTCCTCAGCCAGTTCCTGACCGACGAAGAGCGCTACACCGATGCCGACGCCAAGCCGGCGGTCGATCCGCACCAGATTCAACACGATGCGCTGGATCGCCTGAAAAGCCTGCTCGCCGAGCACATGAGCGACGAGCGTCTGCTGCTGACCTGGTTCGGCCAGTACATGACCGAGCCGCGCTACCCGGAACTGGTGGTCGGCCCGGAAGACGTCGAAGAAGAAGACTTCCTCGCCGCCCTGCAGGACGGCGCCGTGCTGATCCGCAACCCGAGCGCGCGCCTGGCCTGGTCGGAAGTCGACGACGATCTGCTGCTGTTCGCCAGTGGCCAGAGCCGTTACCTGCCGGGCAAGCTGCGCGAACTGCTGAAGCTGATCTGCGCCGCTGACGCCCTGCACGCCGACAACCTCGGCGAGTGGCTGAGCGACGAAGACGGCCGCAGCCTGCTCTGCGAACTGGTCAAGCAAGGAAGCCTGGGGTTCGCCGATGAATAAAATTCGCGTTCGTGTCGCAGACTGGCAGAAGGATATCGCTGAGATCCGGCGCATTCGTGAAACGGTGTTCATCGCCGAACAATCGGTGCCACCCGAGCTTGAGTGGGACGCCGATGACGCGACCGCCGTGCATTTTCTGGCGTTCGAAGGCGACTTCCCAATCGGCACTGCGCGGCTGTTGCCCGACGGCCATATCGGCCGGGTTTCGGTGCTCAAAGACTGGCGCGGAATGAAGGTCGGCGACGCGCTGATGCAAGCGGTCATCGCCGAAGCCGAAGCGCGCGGGCTGAAGCAACAGAAGCTCAGCGCTCAGGTGCAAGCCACGGCGTTCTACGAGCGCCTGGGTTTCAGCCTGGTCAGCGAAGAGTTTCTTGAGGCCGGGATTCCGCATGTCGACATGGTTCGGCATTCGGCCTGATGCCGAAACCTCTAGATCCCTGTGGCGAGGGGATTTATCCCCGCTGGGCTGCGAAGCAGCCCCAAATCCAGAAAACTCGGTGAGTCAGTTAAATCGAGCGCGCTGGGTCGGCGACTGCTGCGCAGCCGAGCGGGGATAAATCCCCTCACCACAAAAGGCCGCCAGCGCACCACAAAACGCCCCGCCATTTTCGGATGCCGGGGCGTTTTGCTGTCTACGATTCAACTTGCCCCACCCCGGGCCGACAAACTGGCAATATCAAGCCTTTCGAACGCGGAGATAACGGACATGTCCCTACGCACCCTGCTCACCACCCTGCTGCTCGGCTGCAGTTTTTCGGTGCTGGCAGCTACAGAAATCGTCCCCCTCAAATACCACACCAGCGCTGACATGTTGCCAGTGGCGCAGGATTTCATCGGCCAGGACGGTCAGGTCAGCGCTTACGGCAATCAGCTGATCGTCAAAGCCGAGCCGGGCAAGATACAGGAACTGAAAGATCTGCTGGCGCAACTCGATACCGCACCGAAGCGCTTGCTGATCACCGTCGACACCAACGAAAACAATGGCCGTGGCGACGAAGGTTATTCGGTCAACGGCGCCCAGCCGAACCAGACCCGGATCATCAGCCGCAGCACCACCAGCCGCAACGGCGGCGTTCAGCAAGTGCAAACCAGTGAAGGCACTCCGGCGCTGATTCAGGTTGGCCAGAGCGTGCCGATCACCAACACCCAGAGCGACTCCTACGGCGGTTACAGCAGCGAGACCCAATACCGCAACGTCACCCAAGGTTTCTACGTCACCGCCAGCGTCACCGGCGAGACCGTTCATCTGGCGATCAGTACCAACCGTGACCGCATGAGCCAGGAACGTCCCGATGTAGTGAACGTGCAAAGCACCGACACAACCGTCACCGGGCGCCTCGGCGAATGGATCACTCTGGCGGGCGTCAACAGCCAGACTCAGGCCGACAAACAGGGGCTGACCCGCAGCTACTCGACTCAAGGCCGCGATGACATGACCTTGCGGGTGAAAGTCGACACGCTGGACTAAAGCACCGAAAACTGACTGATTAGTCGTATTAGACGAAAGATGTAGTGCCTTGAAAAAAGCACTACAAAACGTTTGACGAGGCCAAAAAGCGAAGGCATGATGGCCTCGCTCCCGCTAATCAGAGGCCCTGGCAAGGGCCTTCGAAGCGCCGCTCGCACCTACCCCGCGAGCCGTTTCGTGTCTGTACCGCCCACAAGGTGTGTTTGACGAGGTTGCCGACTGGAACGAAGTTGTCCCGAGGGACGGAAGCGTATTTAGGTAACCCGGCTTCACGCTGCAGACCGTATAAAGGCCCACGACGCCGGAATGCGCCCGCACCGCGCCACTACCTGCTCACTTCCCCTCGAGCCCATCGTTCATCCCGTCGCCTACCCCGCCGAATTCGACTTGACCACCTAAGCTTCTGGTCAGCGAGCGCAGGAATTTTCCACCGCAGAACAACTTTTCATAAAAGACGCGACGAGGTTTATCTCCATGGCACTGACACGCGAACAGCAAATTGCAGCCCTCGAAAAAGACTGGGCCGAGAACCCGCGCTGGAAAGGCGTGACTCGCACTTACTCCGCTGCTGACGTGGTCCGCCTGCGTGGCTCGGTTCAGCCTGAGCACACCTTCGCGAAAATGGGCGCCGAGAAGCTGTGGAACCTGGTCACCCAGGGTGCCAAGCCGTCCTTCCGTCCAGAGAAAGATTTCGTCAACTGCATGGGCGCCCTGACCGGCGGCCAGGCTGTTCAGCAGGTCAAGGCCGGTATCCAGGCGATCTACCTGTCCGGCTGGCAGGTGGCTGCGGACAACAACTCCGCAGAATCGATGTACCCGGATCAGTCGCTGTACCCGGTGGACTCCGTACCAACCGTGGTCAAGCGCATCAACAACTCGTTCCGTCGTGCCGACCAGATTCAGTGGAAAGCCGGCAAGAACCCGGGCGATGACGGCTACATCGACTACTTCGCACCAATCGTGGCCGACGCTGAAGCCGGTTTCGGCGGTGTACTCAACGCCTACGAGCTGATGAAAAGCATGATCGAAGCCGGCGCCGCTGGCGTTCACTTCGAAGACCAACTGGCTTCGGTGAAGAAGTGCGGCCACATGGGCGGCAAGGTTCTGGTGCCAACCCAGGAAGCCGTGCAGAAGCTGACCGCTGCCCGTCTGGCCGCTGACGTTGCCGGCACGCCGACCATCATTCTGGCCCGCACCGACGCCAACGCGGCTGACCTGCTGACTTCCGACTGCGACCCGTACGATCAGCCATTCGTGACCGGCGAGCGCACTCAGGAAGGTTTCTACAAGGTACGTGCCGGCCTGGATCAAGCCATCGCCCGTGGCCTGGCTTACGCTCCGTACGCCGACCTGATCTGGTGCGAAACCGCAAAGCCGGATCTGGAAGAAGCCCGTCGCTTCGCTGAAGCGATCAAGAAGGAATACCCGGACCAGCTGCTGTCGTACAACTGCTCGCCTTCCTTCAACTGGAAGAAGAACCTGGACGACGCGACCATCGCCAAGTTCCAGCGCGAACTGTCCGCCATGGGCTACAAGCACCAGTTCATCACGCTGGCCGGCATTCACAACATGTGGCACAGCATGTTCAACCTGGCGCACGACTACGCCCGCAACGACATGACTGCCTACGTGAAGCTGCAAGAGCAGGAATTCGCTGACGCCGCCAAGGGTTACACCTTCGTTGCGCACCAGCAGGAAGTGGGCACTGGCTACTTCGACGACATGACCACCGTGATCCAGGGCGGCTCGTCCTCGGTGACCGCGCTGACCGGCTCGACCGAAGAAGAACAGTTCCACTGATTCGGCTTCACCTGAGCAAACGGCCTTTGCGGATCGAATAAAAAGCTAACCGCAAAGCCGCAAGACTGACGCCCCGACTGGATCGGGGCGTTTTTTTGCCTGCTGGAATCTCAAAGCCCCCATAAATCCCCGGTGGGAGCGAGCCTGCTCGCGAAGGCGACAAGTCAGCTTGCACATCTGGAGGCTGATCCACCGCTTTCGCGAGCAGGCTCGCTCCCACAGGGCTACCGTCAGCCGCGAGACGAAACATTGATCTGAAGCGCTACAAGCGTCAGAAATTTCCGTTAAAACGGTAGGCTTCGCTACTTGCAGTAACGCGCAAGTAAGACAACTTCCCAGCCACTCACTCGTTAAACAGTTACAAAACCACTCCAAACGATATCAATTATCATTTAGCAGCAACTATGTTCGTTACAAAGCCTACAAAACATAATTGACGGAAACCCGGCTAATGCCCGCAACGCATGGGCCGCAGGGCTATGGACAAGCGCTATGTCCTTAATCCGGTAAATAATTTCGCCTTTGGAATTTTACTTGCCGGGTGTTTAGCCATAAAATCAGCCCGATTGATTGCTGCGACATATCGTCACTGCCTTATTTCTTTATCAAGCTCAGAGACCTTTGCTCTCTGTTAAGGATTACCAGCATGCCCGAAGCGACAGGACTCATGGCCCACAACTGGGGCTTTGCCATTTTCCTTCTGGGTGTCGTCGGCCTGTGTGCCTTCATGCTTGGCGTCTCCAGCCTCCTCGGGTCAAAAGCCTGGGGTCGCAGCAAAAACGAACCGTTCGAGTCGGGCATGCTACCTACCGGTGGCGCCCGCTTGCGGCTCTCAGCCAAATTCTATCTGGTCGCGATGCTCTTCGTGATCTTCGATATCGAAGCCCTCTTTCTCTTTGCATGGTCTGTGTCCGTCCGCGAAAGCGGCTGGACCGGATTCGTCGAAGCTCTCGTTTTCATAGCAATTCTGTTGGCAGGTCTTGTCTACCTGTTCCGAGTGGGCGCCCTTGACTGGGCTCCGGAAGCTCGTCGCAAGCGGCAGGCGAAGCTGAAACAATGAGGCTTTGGCAATGCAATACAATCTCACCAGGATCGACCCCGATGCTCCTAACGAGCAGTATCCGATTGGCCAGCGGGAAACCGTTGCCGATCCGTTAGAAGATCAAGTCCACAAAAACATTTTCATGGGCAAGCTGGAAGACGTGCTGAGTGGCGCGGTCAACTGGGGACGTAAGAACTCCCTGTGGCCGTACAACTTCGGCCTGTCGTGCTGCTACGTGGAAATGACCACCGCCTTCACGGCGCCCCACGACATCGCGCGCTTTGGCGCCGAAGTCATCCGGGCCTCGCCGCGTCAGGCCGACTTCATGGTTATCGCCGGTACCTGCTTCATCAAGATGGCGCCGATCATTCAGCGTCTCTACGAGCAAATGCTCGAACCGAAATGGGTTATCTCCATGGGTTCGTGCGCCAACTCCGGCGGCATGTACGACATCTACTCCGTGGTTCAAGGGGTGGACAAGTTCTTGCCCGTGGACGTCTACGTACCTGGCTGCCCGCCCCGTCCGGAAGCATTTCTGCAAGGCTTGATGCTGTTGCAGGAATCGATTGGACAGGAGCGTCGTCCGCTTTCCTGGGTCGTTGGTGATCAAGGCGTGTATCGCGCCGACATGCCATCGCAGAAGGAACAGCGCCGCGAACAGCGAATCGCAGTCACCAATCTGCGCAGCCCTGACGAAGTCTGATCCAGTTCTGTTCCAAGTAACGAGAAGCTGGCTTCATTCTTTACGTTGACCGAAAGCGAAAAAATAACCATGACTACAGGCAGCGCTCTGTACATCCCGCCTTACAAGGCAGACGACCAGGATGTGGTCGTCGAACTGAACAACCGTTTTGGCGCCGAAGCGTTCACCGCGCAGGCAACCCGCACCGGCATGCCGGTGCTGTGGGTGGCCCGTGCCAAACTGGTTGAAGTCCTGACTTTCCTGCGCAACCTGCCCAAGCCGTACGTCATGCTCTATGACCTGCACGGCGTGGACGAGCGTCTGCGCACCAAGCGTCAAGGGCTGCCAACCGGCGCCGATTTCACCGTGTTCTATCACCTCATGTCGCTGGAGCGTAATAGTGACGTGATGATCAAGGTGGCCTTGTCCGAAGGCGACCTCAGCATGCCTTCCGTCACCAGCATCTGGCCGAACGCCAACTGGTACGAGCGCGAAGTCTGGGACATGTTCGGCATCGACTTCAAAGGCCACCCGCACCTGTCGCGCATCATGATGCCGCCGACCTGGGAAGGTCACCCGCTGCGCAAGGACTTCCCGGCGCGCGCCACCGAATTCGATCCGTTCAGCCTCAACCTCGCCAAGCAGCAGCTGGAAGAGGAAGCCGCGCGTTTCCGTCCGGAAGACTGGGGCATGAAGCGTTCCGGTGCCAACGAGGACTACATGTTCCTCAACCTCGGCCCGAACCACCCTTCGGCGCACGGTGCGTTCCGCATCATCCTGCAGCTGGACGGCGAAGAGATCGTCGATTGCGTCCCGGACATCGGTTACCACCACCGTGGCGCCGAGAAGATGGGCGAGCGTCAGTCCTGGCACAGCTACATTCCGTACACCGACCGTATCGACTACCTCGGCGGCGTGATGAACAACCTGCCGTACGTGCTCTCGGTCGAGAAGCTCGCCGGCATCAAGGTGCCGCAGAAGGTCGACGTCATCCGCATCATGATGGCCGAGTTCTTCCGGATCACCAGTCACCTGCTGTTCCTCGGTACCTATATCCAGGACGTCGGCGCCATGACCCCGGTGTTCTTCACTTTCACCGACCGCCAGAAGGCGTACACGGTGATCGAAGCCATTACCGGTTTCCGTCTGCACCCGGCCTGGTACCGCATCGGTGGCGTCGCCCACGACCTGCCGCGCGGCTGGGAAAAACTGGTCAAGGATTTCGTCGAGTGGATGCCCAAGCGTCTCGACGAATACACCAAAGCCGCCCTGCAGAACAGCATCCTCAAGGGTCGTACTGTCGGCGTCGCTGCCTACAACACCAAAGAGGCCCTGGAATGGGGCGTCACCGGTGCTGGCCTGCGTTCGACCGGTTGCGATTTCGACCTGCGCAAAGCGCGTCCCTACTCGGGCTACGAGAACTTCGAATTCGAAGTGCCGCTGGCCGTCAACGGCGATGCCTACGACCGCTGCATGGTTCGCGTCGAAGAGATGCGCCAGAGCATCAAGATCATCGATCAATGCATGCGCAACATGCCGGAAGGCCCGTACAAGGCGGATCACCCGCTGACCACGCCGCCGCCGAAAGAGCGCACGCTGCAGCACATCGAAACCCTGATCACGCACTTCCTGCAGGTTTCGTGGGGCCCGGTCATGCCGGCCAACGAATCCTTCCAGATGATCGAAGCGACCAAGGGCATCAACAGTTATTACCTGACGAGCGACGGCGGCACCATGAGCTACCGTACCCGGATCCGTACTCCAAGCTTCCCGCATCTGCAACAGATCCCTTCGGTGATCAAAGGCAGCATGGTCGCGGACTTGATTGCGTACCTGGGTAGTATCGACTTCGTTATGGCCGACGTGGACCGCTAAGCATGAACAGCACGCTTATCCAGACAGACCGTTTCACCTTGAGTGAAACCGAGCGCTCGGCCATCGAGCACGAGTTGCATCACTACGAAGACCCGCGCGCGGCGTCGATCGAAGCCCTGAAGATCGTTCAGAAGGAACGCGGCTGGGTGCCGGATGGCGCCCTGTACGCGATCGGCGAGATCCTCGGCATCCCGGCCAGCGACGTTGAAGGTGTGGCGACGTTCTACAGCCAGATCTTCCGTCAGCCGGTCGGCCGCCACATCATTCGCGTCTGCGACAGCATGGTCTGCTACATCGGCGGCCACGAGTCGGTGGTCAGCGAAATCCAGAACAATCTGGGCATCGGCCTGGGTCAGACCACCGCCGACGGTCGTTTCACCCTGCTGCCTGTCTGCTGCCTCGGCAACTGCGACAAGGCACCGGCGCTGATGATCGACGACGACACCTTTGGCAACGTGCAGCCTGCTGGCGTGGCCAAACTGCTCGAGGGCTACGTATGACCCTGACATCTTTTGGTCCAGCCAACCGCATCCAGCGTTCGGCCGAGACACACCCGCTGACCTGGCGTCTGCGTGATGACGGCGAAGCCGTGTGGCTCGACGAATACCAGGCCAAGAACGGTTACGCCGCTGCACGCAAAGCCTTCGCCGAGATGGATCAGGACGCGATCGTCCAGACCGTCAAAGACGCTGGCCTCAAGGGTCGCGGCGGCGCCGGCTTCCCCACTGGCGTGAAGTGGGGCCTGATGCCCAAGGACGAATCCATCAACATCCGCTACCTGCTGTGCAACGCGGATGAAATGGAGCCGAACACCTGGAAAGACCGCATGCTGATGGAGCAACTGCCCCATCTGCTGATCGAAGGCATGCTGATCAGTGCCCGCGCGCTGAAAACCTACCGTGGCTACATCTTCCTGCGCGGCGAATACACCACCGCCGCCAAGCACCTCAACCGTGCCGTGGAAGAAGCCAAGGCGGCCGGCCTGCTGGGCAAGAACATTCTCGGTTCGGGTTTCGATTTCGAGCTGTTCGTCCACACCGGCGCCGGGCGTTACATCTGCGGTGAAGAAACCGCACTGATCAACTCCCTTGAAGGCCGCCGCGCCAACCCGCGCTCCAAGCCGCCCTTCCCTGCCGCCGTCGGCGTGTGGGGCAAGCCGACCTGCGTGAACAACGTCGAAACCCTGTGCAACGTGCCGGCGATCATTGCCGACGGCGTTGACTGGTACAAATCGTTGGCCCGCGAAGGCTCCGAAGACATGGGCACCAAGCTCATGGGCTTCTCCGGCAAGGTCAAGAACCCGGGCCTGTGGGAACTGCCATTCGGCGTCACCGGTCGTGAACTGTTCGAAGACTACGCCGGCGGCATGCGCGACGGCTTCAAGCTCAAGGCCTGGCAGCCAGGGGGCGCCGGTACCGGTTTCCTCCTGCCGGAGCACCTCGACGCACAAATGTATGCCGGCGGTATCGCCAAGGTCGGGACCCGGATGGGTACCGGTCTGGCGATGGCGGTGGATGACAGCGTCAACATGGTCTCGCTGCTGCGCAACATGGAGCAGTTCTTCGCACGCGAATCCTGCGGTTTCTGCACCCCGTGCCGCGATGGTCTGCCATGGAGCGTCAAGCTCCTGATGGCCATCGAACAGGGCAAGGGCCAGCCGGGCGACATCGAGACCCTGCTGGGTCTGGTCGGTTTTCTCGGCCCGGGCAAGACCTTCTGTGCTCATGCACCGGGTGCCGTGGAGCCGCTGGGCAGCGCGATCAAATACTTCCGTCCAGAGTTCGAAGCCGGTATTGCGCCTGTCAGCGCCGCCGTCCCGCCTCTGGCGAGGCCGATCGTAGTCGGCGCGTAAACGCTTAAAAAGGCGAAGGGTCCGTGCCCTTCGCCTTTCGTCCGATGACGCCCTCCGGGGCTGTTTGGATTCGGACGCATAACAAGATTCCATTAGCCACGCCCGCTGACACCGGGCCAACGAAGACCTTTGAACCATGGCCACTATCCACGTAGACGGCAAAGCGCTCGAAGTCGACGGGGCAGACAACCTGTTACAGGCATGTCTGTCGCTGGGCCTCGACATTCCATATTTCTGCTGGCACCCCGCGCTCGGTAGCGTCGGGGCCTGCCGCCAGTGCGCGGTCAAGCAGTACACCGACGAGAACGACACCCGTGGTCGTATCGTCATGTCCTGCATGACCCCGGCCACCGACAACACCTGGATCTCCATCGACGATGAAGAATCCAAGGCGTTCCGCGCCAGCGTTGTCGAATGGCTGATGACCAACCACCCGCACGACTGCCCGGTGTGCGAGGAAGGCGGTCACTGCCACCTGCAAGACATGACAGTGATGACCGGCCACAACGAGCGCCGTTATCGCTTCAGCAAACGCACCCACCAGAACCAGCAACTCGGCCCGTTCATTTCCCACGAAATGAACCGCTGCATCGCCTGCTACCGCTGCGTGCGTTTCTATAAGGACTACGCCGGCGGCACTGACCTCGGTGTATTCGGCGCCCACGACAACGTGTACTTCGGTCGCGTTGAGGACGGCACCCTCGAAAGCGAGTTCTCCGGCAACCTCACCGAGGTCTGCCCGACCGGTGTGTTCACCGACAAGACCCACTCCGAGCGCTACAACCGCAAGTGGGACATGCAGTTCGCCCCGAGCATCTGCCATGGCTGCTCGAGCGGTTGCAACATTTCCCCGGGCGAGCGTTACGGTGAACTGCGTCGCATCGAAAACCGTTTCAACGGTTCGGTTAACCAGTACTTCCTCTGCGACCGTGGCCGTTTCGGTTATGGCTACGTGAACCGCACCGACCGTCCACGTCAGCCGATGCTGGCCGATGGCACCAAGCTCAGCCTCGACGCTGCGCTGGACAAAGCCGCCGACCTGCTGCGCGGACGCAACATCGTCGGTATCGGTTCGCCTCGCGCCAGCCTCGAGAGCAACTACGCGTTGCGCGAACTGGTCGGTGCCGAGCACTTCTATTCGGGTATCGAAGCCTCCGAGCTGGAGCGCATTCGTCTGGTCCTGCAAGTGCTGAACGACAGCCCGCTGCCAGTGCCGAACATGCGCGACATCGAAGACCACGACGCGATCTTCGTCCTCGGCGAAGACCTGACCCAGACCGCCGCGCGTATGGCGCTGGCTCTGCGTCAGTCGGTCAAGGGCAAGGCTGAAGACATGGCCGAAGCCATGCGCGTACAGCCTTGGCTCGACGCGGCGGTGAAGAACATCGGCCAGCACGCGCTGAACCCGCTGTTCATCGCCAGCCTCGCCGAAACCAAGCTCGACGACGTCGCCGAAGAGTGCGTTCACGCCGCTCCCGACGACCTGGCGCGCATCGGTTTCGCCGTGGCTCACGCGCTGGATGCCAGCGCTCCGGCCGTCGCAGGTCTCGACGCCGAAGCCCTGGAACTGGCGCAGCGCATCGCCGATGCCCTGCTCGCCGCCAAGCGTCCGCTGATCATCGCCGGTACTTCGCTGGGCTCCAAAGCTCTGATCGAAGCTGCCGCGAACATCGCCAAGGCCCTGAAGCTGCGCGAGAAGAACGGTTCGATCAGCCTGATCGTGCCGGAGGCCAACAGCCTCGGTCTGGCCATGCTCGGTGGCGAATCGGTCGACGCCGCGCTGCAAGCGGTCATCGATGGCAAGGCCGACGCTATCGTCGTGCTGGAAAACGATCTGTACACCCGCACTGCCAACGCCAAGGTCGATGCTGCGCTGAACGCCGCCAAAGTAGTGATCGTCGCTGACCATCAGAAAACCGCCACCACTGATCGCGCGCACCTGGTTCTGCCAGCGGCGAGCTTCGCCGAGGGCGACGGTACGCTGGTCAGCCAGGAAGGCCGCGCCCAGCGCTTCTTCCAGGTTTTCGATCCGCAATACATGGACGCGAGCATTCTGGTGCACGAAGGCTGGCGCTGGCTGCACGCCCTGCGCTCGACCCTGCTGAACCAGCCGATCGACTGGACGCAACTTGACCACGTCACCGCTGCCGTTGCCTCGAGCACCGCGCAACTGGCGCGTATCGTCGACGCAGCCCCATCGGCTGCTTTCCGCATCAAGGGTCTGAAACTGGCCCGTGAGCCGCTGCGTTATTCCGGCCGCACCGCCATGCGCGCCGACATCAGCGTACACGAACCACGCACCCCGCAAGACCAGGACACCGCGTTCGCCTTCTCCATGGAAGGTTACTCGGGCTCCGCCGAACCGCGTCAGCAGGTGCCATTCGCATGGTCGCCGGGCTGGAACTCGCCACAAGCGTGGAACAAGTTCCAGGACGAAGTCGGTGGTCATCTGCGCGCTGGCGACCCGGGCACACGCCTGATCGAAAGCACCGGTGATTCGCTGAACTGGTTCGCTGCTGCGCCGCGTGCGTTCAACCCGGCGCCGGGTACCTGGCAAGCCGTGCCGTTCTTCCACCTGTTCGGCAGCGAAGAAAACTCTTCGAAAGCCGCACCGGTACAGGAACGCATTCCGGCTCCGTACGTGGCTCTGGCGAAATCCGAAGCGGATCGCCTCGGCGTCAACGACGGTGCCCTGCTGAGCCTGAACGTGGCCGGTCAGACATTGCGTCTGCCGCTGCGCATCAATGAAGAACTGGGCGCCGGTCTGGTGGCATTGCCTGCGGGCATCGCCGGCATTCCACCGGCATTCGCCGGCGTGTCCGTCGACGGTCTGCAGGAGGCAGCGCAATGACCTGGTTCACCCCTGAAGTGATCGATGTGATCCTGACGGTCATCAAAGCCATCGTGATCCTGCTGGCCGTGGTGGTCGCAGGCGCCTTGCTCAGCTTTGTCGAACGTCGTCTGCTGGGCTGGTGGCAGGACCGTTACGGTCCGAACCGCGTTGGCCCGTTCGGCATGTTCCAGATCGCCGCCGACATGCTGAAGATGTTCTTCAAGGAAGACTGGACCCCGCCGTTCGCCGACAAGGTGATTTTCACCCTGGCGCCGGTGGTGGCCATGTCCGCCCTGCTGATCGCCTTTGCGATCATCCCGATCACCCCGACCTGGGGCGTGGCGGATCTGAACATCGGCCTGCTGTTCTTCTTCGCCATGGCCGGTCTGTCGGTGTACGCGGTGCTGTTCGCCGGCTGGTCGAGCAACAACAAGTTCGCCCTGCTCGGCAGCTTGCGTGCCTCGGCGCAGACCGTGTCCTACGAAGTGTTCATGGGCTTGGCCCTGATGGGCATCGTGGTGCAGGTCGGCTCGTTCAACATGCGCGACATCGTCGAGTACCAGGCGCAGAACCTGTGGTTCATCATTCCGCAGTTCTTCGGCTTCTGTACCTTCTTCATCGCCGGCGTCGCCGTGACTCACCGTCACCCGTTCGACCAGCCGGAAGCGGAACAGGAACTGGCCGACGGTTACCACATTGAATACGCCGGTATGAAATGGGGCATGTTCTTCGTCGGTGAATACATCGGCATCATCCTGATCTCGGCGCTGCTGGTCACCCTGTTCTTCGGTGGCTGGCATGGTCCGTTCGGCATCCTGCCGCAACTGTCCTTCGTCTGGTTCGCACTGAAGACCGCGTTCTTCATCATGCTGTTCATCCTGCTGCGCGCTTCCATCCCGCGTCCGCGTTATGACCAGGTGATGGATTTCAGCTGGAAATTCTGCCTGCCACTGACCCTGATCAATTTGCTGGTGACCGCTGCGGTTGTGTTGATGAACACGCCTGCGGTTGCGGTTCAGTGAGGATTTGACCCATGTTCAAATATATTGGCGACATCGTTAAGGGTACCGGTACCCAGTTGCGCAGCCTGGTCATGGTTTTCGGCCACGGCTTTCGCAAGCGCGACACCCTGCAATACCCCGAGGAGCAGGTCTACCTGCCGCCGCGCTACCGTGGCCGCATCGTCCTGACCCGCGACCCCGATGGCGAAGAACGCTGCGTAGCCTGCAACCTGTGCGCCGTGGCCTGCCCGGTGGGTTGCATCTCGCTGCAGAAAGCTGAAACCGAAGACGGTCGCTGGTACCCGGACTTCTTCCGGATCAACTTCTCGCGCTGCATTTTCTGCGGTCTCTGCGAGGAAGCCTGCCCGACCACCGCGATCCAGCTGACCCCGGATTTCGAGATGGCCGAGTTCAAACGTCAGGACCTGGTGTACGAGAAAGAAGATCTGCTGATCTCCGGCCCCGGCAAAAACCCTGATTACAACTTCTATCGTGTTGCAGGTATGGCAATCGCTGGCAAGCCGAAAGGCGCTGCGCAGAACGAAGCCGAACCGATCAACGTGAAGAGCTTGCTGCCTTAAGGAAGAACGATGGAATTCGCTTTCTATTTCGCATCGGGTATTGCTGTGGTGTCCACGCTGCGTGTGGTCACCAACACCAACCCCGTGCACGCCCTGCTCTACCTGATCATCTCGTTGATCGCCGTGGCCATGACCTTCTTCGCCCTCGGCGCGCCGTTCGCCGGCGTGCTGGAAGTGATCGCCTACGCCGGCGCCATCATGGTGCTGTTCGTGTTCGTGGTGATGATGCTCAACCTCGGTCCCGCCTCGGTGCAGCAGGAACGCACCTGGCTCAAGCCCGGCATCTGGGCAGGACCGGTGATTCTTGCCGCGCTGCTGCTGGCCGAACTGCTGTATGTGCTGTTCGCTCACCAGAGCGGCCAGGCCATCGGCCACACCACCGTAGACGCGAAAGCCGTGGGCATCAGCCTGTTCGGCCCGTACCTGCTGGTGGTCGAACTCGCCTCGATGCTGCTGCTCGCCGCAGCCGTCACGGCGTTCCATTTGGGCCGTAACGAGGCGAAGGAGTAAGACATGCCTGCTATCCCTCTCGAACATGGACTGGCCGTCGCCGGCATCCTGTTCTGCCTTGGTCTGGTCGGCCTGATGGTCCGCCGCAACATTTTGTTCGTGTTGATGAGTCTGGAAGTGATGATGAACGCCTCTGCCCTGGCCTTCATCGTCGCGGGCGCCCGCTGGGCGCAGCCGGATGGACAGATCATGTTCATCCTGGTGATCAGCCTTGCCGCGGCCGAGGCCAGTATTGGCCTGGCGATCCTGCTGCAGCTGTATCGCCGCTTCCACACGCTCGATATCGACGCTGCCAGTGAGATGCGCGGATGAACCTACTCTTTCTGACTTTCGTATTCCCTCTGATCGGGTTCCTGTTGCTGTCGTTCTCGCGCGGCCGCTTCTCGGAAAACCTCTCGGCGCTGATCGGTGTCGGTTCGATCGGCCTGTCGGCCATCGTCACCGCTTACGTGATCTGGCAATTCAACGTCGCGCCGCCGGAAGGTGGCGTGTACACCCAGGTGCTGTGGCGCTGGATGTCGGTGGAAGGTTTCCAGCCGAACTTCGCGCTGTACCTGGATGGCCTGTCGGTGACCATGCTCGGTGTGGTCGTCGGCGTCGGCTTCCTGATCCACCTGTTCGCGTCCTGGTACATGCGTGGCGAAGACGGTTACTCGCGCTTCTTCTCGTACACCAACCTGTTCATCGCCAGCATGCTGTTCCTGATCCTCGGCGATAACCTGCTGTTCATCTACTTCGGTTGGGAAGGCGTGGGCCTGTGCTCGTACCTGTTGATCGGTTTCTACTACAGCAACCGCAACAACGGTAACGCGGCACTCAAGGCGTTCATCGTCACCCGCATCGGCGACGTGTTCATGGCCATCGGCCTGTTCATCCTGTTCCAGCAACTGGGCACGTTGAACGTCCAGGAACTGCTGGTGCGTGCGCCTGAGCACTTCAAGGTCGGCGATTTCTGGATCGTTCTGGCAACCCTGATGCTGCTCGGTGGTGCTGTCGGCAAATCGGCTCAGCTGCCGCTGCAGACCTGGCTCGCGGATGCGATGGCCGGCCCTACCCCGGTTTCGGCACTGATCCACGCCGCGACCATGGTGACCGCCGGTGTCTACCTGATTGCCCGTACCCACGGTCTGTTTGCGCTGGCGCCGGACATCCTGCACCTCGTCGGCATCGTCGGTGGCGTGACCCTGGTACTGGCCGGTTTCGCCGCGCTGGTGCAGACCGACATCAAACGTATCCTCGCCTACTCGACCATGAGCCAGATCGGCTACATGTTCCTGGCGCTGGGCGTTGGTGCCTGGGAAGGCGCGATCTTCCACCTGATGACCCACGCCTTCTTCAAGGCCCTGCTGTTCCTTGCTTCCGGTGCGGTGATCGTCGCCTGCCACCACGAGCAGAACATCTTCAAGATGGGCGGTCTGTGGAAGAAACTGCCACTGGCCTACGCCAGTTTCATCGTCGGTGGTGCCGCGCTGGCCGCTCTGCCACTGGTTACCGCAGGCTTCTACTCCAAGGACGAAATCCTCTGGGAAGCGTTCGCCAGCGGCAACCAGGGTCTGCTTTACGCAGGTCTGGTCGGTGCGTTCATGACTTCGCTGTATACCTTCCGCCTGATCTTCATCGCGTTCCACGGTGAAGCCAAGACCGAAGCCCACGCCGGCCACGGCATTGCCCACTGGCTGCCATTGTCGGTACTGATCGTGCTGTCGACTTTCGTCGGCGCGATGATCGTGCCACCGCTGCACGGCGTACTGCCGCAAAGCGTCGGGCATGCCGGTGGCGAAGCCAAGCACAGTCTGGAAATCGCCTCGGGCGCCATCGCCCTGGCCGGTATCCTGCTGGCAGCGCTGCTGTTCCTCGGCAAGCGTCGCTTCGTCACGGCAATTGCCAACAGCGGCATCGGCCGTTTCCTTTCGGCCTGGTGGTTCGCTGCCTGGGGCTTCGACTGGATCTACGACAAACTGTTCGTCAAGCCTTACCTTGCGATCAGCCATGTACTGCGCAAAGACCCGCTCGACCAGACCATAGGTCTGATCCCGCGTATGGCCAAGGGTGGTCACACTGCCCTGAGCCGCACCGAGACCGGTCAACTGCGTTGGTACGCCGCCTCGATGGCTGCTGGTGCCGTGCTGGTGATCGGCGCCATCGTGCTGGTAGCGGTCTGATATGAACCTTGCGAATTTGCGAAAGGAAACGAGCCCGTCATGATTCTGCCTTGGCTAATCCTGATCCCCTTCATCGGCGGCCTGCTGTGCTGGATGGGTGAGCGCTTCGGCGCTACCCTCCCGCGCTGGATTGCGCTGTTGACCATGACCCTGGAACTTGCGCTCGGCCTCTGGCTGTGGGCCCACGGTGACTATTCATTCGCACCGGCGCCGGGCGCCGATCCGACCTGGGCGCTTGAGTTCAAGCATGTCTGGATCCAGCGTTTCGGCATCAACGTGCACCTGGCCCTCGACGGCCTGTCGCTGTTGATGATCCTGCTGACCGGCCTGCTGGGTATCCTCTCGGTACTCTGCTCGTGGAAAGAAATCCAGCGTCATGTTGGCTTCTTCCACCTGAACCTGATGTGGATCCTGGGCGGCGTCGTCGGCGTGTTCCTCGCCCTCGACCTGTTCATGTTCTTCTTCTTCTGGGAAATGATGCTGGTGCCGATGTACTTCCTCATCGCGCTCTGGGGTCACAGTTCTTCGGACGGCAAGAAAACCCGGATCTACGCAGCGACCAAGTTCTTCATCTTCACTCAGGCGTCCGGCCTGATCATGCTGGTGGCGATCCTCGGTCTGGTGCTGGTCAACTTCAACAACACCGGCGTGATCACCTTCAACTACGCCGACCTGTTGAAAACCAAGATGTCGATGACTACCGAGTACATTCTGATGCTCGGCTTCTTCATCGCTTTCGCGGTCAAGCTGCCCGTCGTACCGTTCCACTCCTGGCTGCCTGATGCTCACGCCCAGGCGCCGACTGCCGGTTCCGTCGACCTCGCCGGTATCCTGCTGAAAACCGCGGCCTACGGCCTGCTGCGTTTCGCCCTGCCGCTGTTCCCGAACGCTTCGGCGGAGTTCGCGCCGATCGCCATGACCCTCGGTCTGATCGGGATCTTCTACGGCGCGTTCCTGGCGTTCGCACAAACCGACATCAAGCGTCTGATTGCCTTCTCTTCCGTTTCCCACATGGGCTTCGTGTTGATCGGCATCTACTCCGGCAGCCAACTGGCGCTGCAAGGTGCAGTGATCCAGATGCTGGCGCACGGTCTGTCGGCAGCGGCGCTGTTTATCCTCAGCGGTCAGTTGTACGAGCGTCTGCATACGCGTGACATGCGTGAGATGGGCGGTCTGTGGTCGCGTATCGCTTACCTGCCGGCGATCAGCCTGTTCTTCGCTGCGGCGTCGCTGGGCTTGCCGGGCACCGGTAACTTTGTCGGCGAGTTCCTGATCCTGATCGGTTCCTTCGCCAGCGCTCCATGGGTCACGGCGATTGCCACTTCCGGTCTGGTGTTCGGTTCGGTCTACTCGCTGATCATGATTCACCGTGCCTACTTCGGCCCGTCGAAATCCGACGCGGTGCTGCACGGCATGGACGCGCGCGAACTGATCATGGTGCTCGGTCTGGCGGTATTGCTGATTTACCTCGGCGTCTACCCGCAACCGTTCCTCGACACCTCTGCCGCCACCATGCATGGCGTGCAGCAGTGGCTCGGCACCGCCTTCTCTCAACTCGCTTCGGCCCGGTAAGAGCGCTATGGAATTCACGATTCAACACTTTATTGCGCTTGCGCCACTGTTGATCACCAGCCTCACCATTATCGTGGTGATGCTGGCAATCGCCTGGCGCCGCAACCATTCGCAGACCTTCCTGATTTCGGTGGCGGGTCTGAACCTGGCCCTGCTGTCGATCCTGCCTGCGTTGAAAGTCGCGCCTCTGGCCGTGACCCCGTTGCTGCAGATCGACGCGTTTGCCTGCCTGTACATGGCGATGATCCTGGTCGCCACCCTCGCCTGCGTCACCCTTGCCCACGCTTATCTGGGTGATGGCGGTTCGGGCTACCCGGGCAATCGCGAAGAACTGTACCTGCTGATCCTGATGGCCGCCGCCGGTGGTCTGGTGTTGGTCAGCGCGCAGCACCTGGCCGGGTTGTTCATCGGTCTGGAACTGCTCTCGGTACCGGTCTACGGTCTGGTGGCTTACGCCTTCTTCAACAAGCGTTCGCTGGAAGCTGGCATCAAGTACATGGTGCTGTCGGCTGCCGGTTCCGCGTTCCTGCTGTTCGGTATGGCGCTGCTCTACGCAGACGCCGGTTCGCTGAGCTTCGTCGGCATCGGTCAGGCCCTGGCTGCAACCGGCCTGCCAAGCCCGCTGGCGCAACTGGGCCTGGGCATGATGCTGATCGGTCTGGCGTTCAAGCTGTCGCTGGTACCGTTCCACCTGTGGACGCCGGACGTCTACGAAGGTGCTCCGGCACCGGTGGCGGCGTTCCTCGCCACCGCTTCGAAGGTCGCGGTGTTTGCGGTGATGGTGCGTCTGTTCCAGCTCTCCCCTGCCGCCAGCAGTGGCGTGCTGAGCGATGTGCTGAGCGTGATCGCGGTCGCCTCGATCCTGTTCGGTAACCTGCTGGCCCTGACCCAGAGCAACCTCAAACGTCTGCTCGGTTACTCGTCGATTGCGCACTTCGGCTATCTGCTGATCGCGCTGGTGGCGAGCAAGGGTCTGGCGGTGGAAGCCATCGGTGTGTACTTGGTGACTTATGTAATCACCAGCCTCGGCGCCTTCGGCGTGATCACCCTGATGTCCTCGCCTTACAACGGCCGCGACGCTGACGCCCTGTACGAATACCGCGGCCTGTTCTGGCGCCGTCCGTACCTGACCGCCGTACTGACCGTGATGATGCTGTCCCTGGCCGGCATCCCGCTGACCGCCGGCTTCATCGGCAAGTTCTACATCATCGCCAGCGGCGTCGAAACGCGTCAGTGGTGGCTGGTCGGCGCACTGGTACTGGGCAGCGCCATCGGCGTCTTCTACTACCTGCGCGTGATGGTCACCCTGTACCTGATCGAGCCGAACCTGCGTCGCCACGACGCCCAACTGCACTGGGAACAGAAGGCAGGCGGCGTAATGCTGCTGGCCATCGCTCTGGTCGCATTCTTCCTGGGCGTGTACCCGCAGCCATTGCTGGTGCTGGTACAACAGGCGGGTCTGGCGGGCTGATTGCTCGGCTGATCTGGCTACACATGAAAACGGCACCTTCGCAGGTGCCGTTTTTTTTGTCCGGGATTTGTTGCACAGCAAACTTCCCTTGACGAGTACCGCGCCTCACTCCCCTTGCCGACGCTTGCTTAGCCACTACTTTCCATAGCGGTTACGAATGGTCAGGCTTGCAGACTCTCCGTCGTAGTAGCTGATAAATATCCAGCCATCGCGAGCAGTAAAATTCTCCAGGGTTGGCTTGCCAGTCACCGCGACAGTCACCGGCACTCCCCCCGCCGGCAGTCCCGTGAAAGTGGAAACCGCGCGAATGCCATACCTCCAGTACGCGGCCGAACCTCCCATTTGCTGAGGGCCGAATTTTTCACATACTTCAGCACTGTTATGCGCCAGCGCCATGGGCAACTCCAGCGAACTGAATTCCAGCGGCGGCACCTTCAACCAGACTGCGAAATCGCCGGCACTGGTGCTGTCGACGCAGTTCAGCAACCAGCTCACCCCATCCTCACCGAGCGTTTGCGGGATGCTCGGACTCAAGGTCACGCCTAGATCGGCCGCGTGCGCACTCAACTCCAGAACCACGTCCTGGCCGAGCAGAAAACTGCTGTCCTGGGGTCGCAAAGTCAATGTATGCGTGGCCCCCAGGCAGGGGAACGCCGGGGCGCCACCGAACACCTGTGGGAACCCATCAAGATCAAACCTCACGGCGTCAGCCAAATCCCCCGCCTCCACTCGCCCGGGCAGCTCCCAGTCGGGCAGTATCGAACTGGCCAGACTCAAACCGTAAAAACCACTGTTCGCCTCTTCGGCAGAGATATACCAATGGATTGACGATCCTTTGTTTATAGTCAGCCGCGTACCCAGATCAGGATTAAAAGTCAGGCCTCGCTCCTTCGCGCCCCAGAAGTTCTGCAAAGTGACGGTAGAGCCAATCAAAACGCTGTCGTCGGCAAACTTCAGCTCCAGCTTATAGGACTGGTTCTTTCTCAACAGCACGAACTCGCTTGCAGGGTCGACACGCTCACCGTCCAGATAAAGCTCTGCAGCCTGCGCCCAGACATCGTCCAGTACGGCATTCACTTCATAGAGTTCGGTCAAAATCACACCGGCGTTGTCCTGAGTGACGTCCGCCAGAATTTCATGCTTGCCGCTGGTCTCAGGTCTATAGCGATAAGAGGTCCAGCCATTGACGTCCGTCTGTGTTGTCGTCAGCAGCTCCTCCTCGCCATTCACGCGCCACTTCACCTCCACGCCAGCGGCTACCTCCCCAGAGACACCGGAGATGACCTGAACCCGCAACAGCACGCTCTGCTCCGTGCCCACCACCGGCGTACCCACGGCCGGGGTGGCGTCACCAATGGCATACCGCGATTCGCTCACCTTGAAGGAGCGAGCCTCAGTCCAGTCGGACCAGTCCCCGTCGAATGTCTGCCGGGCCTGCACGGCATAGTTTCCGAGGGGCCACGCTTTTTCTGCGGTCCAATTCCACCGGGTTGAACCGTCGACGATGGCAAACTCTTCCTTGGGATCAAGCGCATGACGCAGGACAATCTCACCTCCCGTTGCTCCTGTGCCGCGAATCCTCGGATAGCGTGATGTCTCGGAGTCCGCTCGTGGCGCTTCGATCGACGGAGTTGACGGCGCAGCCTTGACCGTAAACCGATGCGGCGCGCTCCAATCCGAATCAGTCCCCCCGCTGGCCTGTTTAGCCTCAAGGACAATGGTGCCTGGCTTCAACGGATCCACCACTGTGAATGTCAGGATCCCGTCTGCGCCCGCGGTGTCTTCGTGCAACGTAGCGCCGTTCTCAAAGCGAACGGTTTGCAGCGCGCCTGGCAGGCCGGCGATCTTGAGGGTGGGATATATTGAAGTTATGCCCCCCGCCTGCGGTTGCTGGAATTGAGGGGCGTCGGGCCGGTCCTCCACCTCCACGGTGAAAGTGCAGAAGTCACTGGGGTCAGAGTCCACGCCGTTTACTGTTTGCATGACGTAGACGGTGTTTTCGCCCGACGACCAATCCGCCGCAGGTGTGAAGAGGCGGTTGGCCCCACTGCCGGTGAATTTGCCAGCCACCGGTCTGTTGGCCTTAGTGAGCATTTGCAAGCTGACAGCGCCTGACGCTACACCGGTGATTTTCAGAGGTTGTTTCGACGCGACCGGGTGGCTTGGCGGCTCGATAGCAGGCGTCGCGGGCTTGATGTAAAACTCAAGGACATCGGTTGCCTCAGACGTTGCTCCATTTACGCTCTGCCGCACCTTGATATCGTTGAAACCGGGCCGCCAAAGGTACTCGAAAAACCATGTGGTTCCACTGTAGGTCAGGTTGCCTTGCAGAGAGTTGCCAGCGGCATTTCGCACGACGATCGTCGCTCCAGCCACGCAGGTTCCTTGCACCCTCACATCGGCATGATGACTGGTGTGGGGTAAAGGCTGAGTGATTACGGGTGTGGGAGGCTTCTCTATTACCGAAACAGTGACCGGATCGCTTGGATGGGAAAGTACATCATCTACGATCTGTACCACATTGACTTTGGTGGTTCCTGTCCAGTCAATGGCCGGCGTGAAGGTGCGGAATTCGCCATCGCCGTTGAAATAACCCGGCACCGTTTCGCCGTCCTCGTAGAACATGTGCAGGGTAACGTCACCGGCATACACGCTGGAAATGCTCAGTTGGTGCTTCGAAGTGACAGGGTTGTATGGTGGTTGGATGAAGGGCTTTCGGGGAAGGATCTCTAATAAAACAGGATCGCTAAACTCGGAACCCACGCCGTTTATGTCCTGTTTTGTCATGACCTCGGTCCTCCCCGGTGTCCACCCGTATCTTGGCGTGAAGGTGGCGGGAGTACTGTACGCGCTGAATTCGCCATCCAGCCTGATGCCCGCTGCCGTGTACATTCGCAAGATGACGGGACCGTATGAACGTCCCCTGTTGATGTTCAGCACTTGACCCAATGTTGCCGGGATGGGTGGTTGTTCTATTTCGGGCTTCGGGGGAGGCGCGTAAACAGTGACAACAATACTTGGCTGCGACGCGCCACCGTCGACAGTCTGCACGACCACGATTTTGCGCGTGCCTGCCCAGTCCTCAGCGGGTGTGAAGATACGAGACGTGTCGACTCCCGTGAAATCACCTTCAATCGCCGCGCCGTCCTCGGTAAACATCTGCAAGGTAACGGCGCCGGGGTCGACACGGGTAATGTTCAGTCGCTGTCTCGGCAAGGCAGGCTTTGGTGGCGGCTCGATTTCCGGCTTGGCGGGTATGACCAAAAACCTGACAACGTTGCTTGGTGCGGATGGCACTCCGTCGACGAACTGCACGGCCATGACCGCATTGTTGCCCGCTGGCCACGGTGGCGACGGTTTGAACTTGCGGGGGGTTCCAGTGGTGAATTCGCCCGTCACCGGTGCGCCTGCTTCGGTAAGCATCTGCAATACACTGCCCGACGAAGATGGAGGGGCCGACACAAGCGTCAGTTGGTGTTCCGAGCTCACAAAGCTTGGCGGATAAGCAAGCGACAGTTCAGAGGGTTGTACCGCGAGGGTAACCAGATTGCTCGTATTGACGACGTCACCCACGACCTGCTGGACGTAGACCGTGGTTTTTCCCTGCTTCCACTCCTCCTTCGGGGTGAAGTACCGGACGGAGCCGCTTTCCAGGAAGGAGCCTTCAACCAATCCGCCGGCCTGCGTGTACATTCGCAAGTCGTTATCGCTGGATAGGAAAAAACTGATGGCCAGCTGTTCTTTCGCGGCTGCCGGATCAGATGGCGGAGCAATGAAGAGTTTTACCACTATAGGCACCAGCGCGCTTGGATTGGAGCGGACACCGCCTACGGTCTGTACGATTTTGACCTGGCTGGATACAGACCAGTCCTGCGCCGGGGTAAAGGTACGGGACGTACCACTACCCGTAAATTCACCCGCCACTCTTTCGCCAACTTCGTTGAATATTTCCAGCAAGGTAGCATCGAGTGAAACGAATTTGATACTCAGCGTCTGCCAGGCTGCGATCGGGACGGTGGGACGCTCGATGACCGGACTGGAGGGTCGAATCTTGACGGATACCGCACTGCTCGGGTCGGATGTCGCTCCGTCCACTGTCTGCACGGCCCTGAGGCGTGTGGTGCCTACCGCCCACTGTCCCGACGGTGTAAAAGTGCATGTGAAGCGATCGAAAGTGCCAACGACTATTTCGTCTTTGTCAGTGAATATTTGCACGGATGCCCTTTCGGGCCAGACATTCATAATCTTCAGCGCCTGTTTTACCGAGCTGTATGCGGGTGGAACTTCAATCCGTGGAGTTGGCGGTTTTACGTTGACGACGTAGGTATCTGACCAGTCAGAGCTCTGTCCGCTGACCGATGCCACCTGTTTTGCAGTGAGCAGATGCTTGCCAGGAAGCCACGCTTCAACACTGAGCGCCAACCAGGTGCCGTCCTGCCAGACAGTCGTGGCTAACTGAATTCCCTTGCTCTTGTCTTCAAGCCAGAGCTCAAGTTTCGCGCCCGCCAAGCCACCGCCGCCGTGGACGCTGAGTTTACGTTCCGTATAAACAGTTGTGCCAAGAATGCGGGGCGCAAAAAGAACCGCAAAAGAGGAATGGACTGCCCAGCGAGAGGGTACATCCTCATAGAGCTGCAAGGCTGTTATCGAAAAGCTCTCGGTCATGGACAAAGGTTTTGTCAGGGGAGTCGTCCATCCGCCATGGCTGTCTACCATTGCAGCTCCGATCATCAACTCAAGTTGATCAACCTCATACAATTTAACCAAGGCGCCTGGATAGCCTGTTCCACTTATTTGCGGCAGCGGCGAATGTACAACATGAGGATGCACGATAATGGGAGGACGAAAGTCAACTTCAAAACTCATGGTTACCGAGGTATCTTTCGACTTGTCAGCACTAAGCTCATGATCAAACACAAACTTGAAATTGATCTCCGCCGAATGTTTGTTACCTGTTACGGAGCCTCCACCACTGATAGCATGCCATCGACCATCCTGAATCGCATCATCGTTCGTTAGTTCCGTCTCAGGCCACCTCCCTGACGAGCTGAAACTCAAGTAGACATTGCCCTTTCGCCTGCCATTATTGGTGGCCGCGTACTGCTTCGCGTGACAAGTAAACAAAGTACCTGAAGGATTCCAAAAACATTCAACTGTAAGAAATGCCTCCCACGGAAGGAATAAATCCGGATATTTCACATGCATTGTAATTGTTGAAATATGCCTGACATATTTTCCTTCGGCAGCCTCTCTCTGAATAATTGAACTGTCTTCTTTCTTAGTGACGTCATTTTCCATTATGGCTTCTCGGATGAATAGGTTCATATCAGACAAACGCACAACGCCAGACAACAACCAAAACAGAGCGAAGCGTGCCTTTATATGGATAGGAAACTTCAGTTCACAGTAATTCACTACAGAGCTCATTCACACTGTCATTCCTGACAGGCTTTTATAATAAATCGCGATTACCAGAACAAAACAAAATGACTGTTCATTATAAAACAGAAATATCAAAGACAAAACGGACGAAACCGAAAACCAAGACAACCGAAGCCGCCAACACATAAAGCCCTTAGATTATTCCGTCTTATTCGAATTAGTTCTAATCAATGCGGCAATACCTGTCAGGTCTGACAGGTTACGTCCCTGTTGTTTACCGTTAGTTTGCTCTAACCGCGCATTGCCTCAATGCCACTCTTGAAAGTAGGAGAATCACAGTCATGGCTGACAACAACTCGTTGCTGCAGAGACTGGTAAAGCCACACGTTTCGGTACAGAAAGACCGCAACGACTTCCCCACCGCCATGCAGCAAATGGGCTTCACCTCAGTTTTCGACATCGTCCATCTATCCAAAGCAGCGTTCGCTCGCCAGCTCGCCCTATACAGCGACGCGAACGCCGATGTGGCCTACGACAATGCGATGAAATATGCGGCGCTCATTTCGCGCCTGTATCGGGAATACCAGACCTCTTCCGGCACGTTGCAGCAACTGGCTCAACGCAGTGGTGTGAGCTCGCTGGTTTCGCTGGGCGCTACCTATCAACGCATGTTCAATGAAAACTGGGACGAGTTCACCAAGGTCGGAGCCATTGCCGCCAACGATAGTCCGGTGGCCTACCTGACTGAACTGCGGAGATTTTCCCTGCAACTGGAAGCCACCAGTGAGGATCCCAAGCGACTGTTGATGGATCAACGCCGTCCTGACCTCAAGGACCTGTTGATCAGCCAGGAGAGCACCTTCACACCGAGGCCAATGCTGGAAATTGTCACGCAGGTATTGGAAAGTCATCTGCGCACCTATCTGGATGGCAATCTTCCCGACAAAAGCAAATCCACCTATCAGGTACTGGCCGAACGGAGCTACCCCTTCGAACTGCCCTACAACTTCTATCATCACCAATGCCAACTTGGGCTCGCTGATAATAAGCCGCGTCTGGGCGAGTTGAATTACCGGGCCAGTCTGTTGCTACCGATCAAACAGGTGGCAATCAATGACTATGGGCAATTGCAGCAACCGGCGCTACAGGCACAACGGTTGCTGTGCGGGTTGAGCCCACAACAACAGCAATTGCTGCTCGCCCCCCCGGTGTTCAGCCATTTTTATCTGACCCGCAGCAATCTCATCAAAGGCTGGCAAAACCCTCTCACTGCCTACCTGCGGCCACATACCACACCAAGCAGATGTTACTTGCTCCTGTCCGGGCAGCCCGACGACGTGGTCGCGACTCCGTTGGCGGACGCACCAACCAATCAAGGCGGCTCCAAAACCGCTGTCTCACTGACCTTTCGTAAAGACGACAAGACCGTGCCTGCCAGTATCGATCTGAGCTCTAACGTCCCGGACCTCACAGGGACTGGCTGGCTGGTAAATCGTCTGCACGCTGCGACAGATAAACCCATCGTTGTGCATTTCCAGGCTGCCACCCTTCCCACGCCGACCGAGCAGCAATACACAGCCAGATTCGATCTGATCACCGCCACCGGGACCGTGGACCAACCAGTCCGTCTGGCCAGACAGCGCTTCGCCTTTACGCTTGATGACCAGTACCGCCTGACGACGACAGAAAAGAGCTTTTTCAAAGGCGCCTACGGTGTCGAAGTCACCAGCGATGCGCCTGTGCAGCAATTGACCCTGTTGACCGACTTCATGCAGCACACTGGCCTCACCGCTGAACAGGTCGAGCAACTTGTGGCCCGCCGCAGCTTTGCAGTGCGATTGTCGCCCAATTGTCCATACCTGCAGCCGACCCCGAAAAGGATTGACCTGCTGACCGGGCCTTTTCCAAATCACTACGGTGCCTGCTACGTCAATGGCATCGGTCCCGGTGCTGAACTGTCCGACAACGCGCCGGAACCGGGCGCGGAAACAGACCTGAGCGATGAGTCAGACCACGCCATAGGACTGGAGCGGGTAGCGTCGGGTGACAACACACAATGGCGTCTGACCAAAACCTCACTTGATCGTCTCGATCGTCTTCAGCGGATGATCCGCCTGCAACGCTGGAGCGGCATTCCTTGCGCCAGGCTCGACACGTTGATCTGCAGTGCCATCCGCGCCGAGGGCGAATCAAACCTGGGCATGGAACTCAACGAAAACACCCTGCGTGCGCTGGGCGTCTATCGCTACCTGAACCAGCGCTACAGCATCGAACCTGAAGAGTTCGCGGCGCTGCTGCACGACCTCAGCCCCTATGCCAGCGGCAAGGACGCGGTGCCGTTGTTCGATCAAGTGTTCAACCATGTGCAACTGTTCGACACACCGCTGATTCTTGATCAAACACCCATCGATTTGACCACCCTCGATGCCGCGACGCAGAAAACCCTGCTGCAACTCTGTGCCGGGCTCGGTGTGCAACCCACCGAAGACTCTCTGCTGTTGATTGCCCGTCAGACCGAAAAGCACGTGGGCGCGCTCAAGCGTGACTTGCCTACCGTTTCCTCGTTGTACCGCCAGGCGCGGATAGCCCGGTTGTTCGGGCACTCGGTCGAAGAACTGCTGGCGTTGGCGGGACTTCTCGGAGGCTCGTCTTACACAACCGCACTGGCCAGTGGCCGCTTGAGTGCAACGACTGCGGATGCAAATCCGGACATCCTCGATGTGCTGATGCAACTGGATTGGGCCTTCGACTGGCTCAAAGACAGTCAGCAGACCGTGACGCAGGTATTGCAACGCCTGGGCATCGATGCCCCGCCAAATCCCGAAGAGCAGGAAAATGACCAGCAGATCAGATTGGCTGAGCAAGCTCCCCTGCCCGATGAGTTGCGGGCGCGTCTGACCACGCTGCAGAGCGATACGCGCCGCAGCCTGGCGACCGAGGCGCAAGTCAATGCGCTGGGTCTGCCACTGCAAGAGGATGGCAAACGCAAGCGAGGAGAAATCAACTGGTTTCAATTGCTGATCGAACACAAGCTGATCACTGCTGACGGCCTGCTGTCTGGCCTTGATCGCACACTGACCCTGATAGATGAACCCGTTGCCTGGTTACAGGCCGATGTCGCGCAAGCGCTCAAAGGTCTAGGGCTGGCCCAACCTGTCAAAGATGCTTGCGCAGACAGACTCGTCAAGTTCCTGCTCGATGTGCATGACCGCCAGGCCCAGTTGCTCGAAGGGCTTTTCCAGGAAACCGCGAAACTCGCGCCGGATTGCTGCCGGGCGGTCATTCACTGGGCGTGGGCCACGCCCTATAGCATTTTGCAGCAAGCACTCAAGACCCCGCTGCCCCAAGCGTTGATCGAGGATTATCAACGGGTGGCTCGCCACGCCGAGATCGTCAGAGAGCTGCGTTTGAGCAATAGCGCTCTGCGCCTGTTTGCAATCAATCCGACGTGGCTGGGTGGCGCGGCATACGAGGAAGGCAGTAACAGCATGCCTTCGCTTGCCGATCTCTATCTGCTTGAACGCTTCAGTCATTGGTTCCACAGCCAGAGCCAGTCCGAAGACCATGTCCTGAGTTATTTCAGCTGCGCCAATCCAGCCAAGGCCCAATTGAAAAACAAGGCCCTGCGCCAGCTCGCCAGCGAAACGGCCGATGCTGCCCTTGCTCGTTTACTGAACTGGCCGCAGGCGCAAGTTGCCGAGCTGACCAGCTCGCTCCCCGATAAACGCGCCACCTCGATGACTCAAGTCGACTGGGTCCGTCGTTGCCAGGCCGCTTGTCAGGCCAGCGGCTTGGCCGCCAGAACCCTATTGCAAGCCACCGCGCTGGGCGAACAAAGCGATCTGCTGGCCTGGAAAGCCGTCGGTGAGGGAGTCATGGCCGCCCACTCCAACGCCGCCCCATCACGTGACAATGGTTGAGGAACGATCATGACGACTGCCTTCGATGCGCCGCTTAACGAAGCACTGCGTGACGCGATGCTCGCCCTGTATCTGCACGAAGCAATACCCAGCGATCCCTACCTGATCGAGCAAGGGCTGGCTCAAACGATCAAGACCGCCAACGACCTTTATGAATTCTGGTTGCTGGATGTACTGGTCAGCCAGGATGTCCCGACCAGTCCGGTGGCCTGCGCCATTGCCAGCTACCAACAGCAAATCAACAGCATGATGCTGAACCTGGAGCCCGGTTATAGCGATGACAGCTTTACGCCTTTGCAAACCAGCACCTGGCGCGACGGCCTCAATCGCTACTCGATCTGGCCCGCCCTCCAGCAGTTGCGCACTTTCCCGGACATCTATCTGGACCCGACCCTGCGCCTGACCAAGAGCGCCAGTTTCGAGCAACTGGAGAATGACCTCAACCAGGCGCAGATTCAGCCCGAAACAGTACAAACCGCAGTCCTGGCTTACCTTGCCAGGTTCGAAGAAATTGCCAACCTGAAAATCTGCAATGGCTACATTGACGGAGAAGATTTTGCCAACAGTACTTATTATTTCATCGGCAAATCCCCTGCCGAAAATGCTTATTACTGGCGCTCACTGGACATGTCGCAGCGCGCGGTCAAAGCGCCCGCGAGTGCAGCAGGCGAAACCCCGGTCAAATATGACAAGCCGCTGCCCAATGCCTGGTCGGATTGGCAAAAAGCCAACGTGCCCATTTCGGAAAAGGCGCTGGAACACACCATTCGCCCGTGCTGGTTCAACAATCGTCTGTTCGTGATCTGGGCCGAGCTGGAGCTTCAGGATGCGGACGCCATGCAGGCCCCCGTTGACGGCAAGGCCGACCAGAGCGTCAAGGTCAATCCCAGGTTCCGCCTATATGCCAGCTACAAGAAATATGACGAGACCTGGAGTACGCCGCGGGTTTACATCGAGAGTTACTGCCAGACCAAAGCGCTGATCGAAAAACCGCTGGAAGAAATTGCAGAGCAAACCCAGACCATTGCGGTGTATGACCACTCGACGTCACCAGAGTCGATGGTGCTCATGCTGTATTCGAACTATCAGGGCGTCCCTTCCGAGATTCCGGGCGATGCAGATACCTATGATTTTCTGCGAACGGTACAGATAGACAAGAACTTCAATGTGACACCGCTGCCACCGTCATTCGGCATGGCGCCGGAGGTCAGACCGGCCTCACCTCCCTCCGTCGAGGTCCTCAAGAACGGCGAAGCCCACGTGAGGCTGATCGGCAATATTTTCGCCAATGGCAACGCTGGTCGTTTCCAATACTGGCTTCCCTCCGGCACGCCAATGTTTGGTGCAGTGGAGCACCAGACACCGGATAGCGAAAAGACCACCTGGGATTATCAGGGGTGGCAGTCGCGAATCGAGACCAGCGTGAAAGACGTCGACTTTGTCTATAACCGGGCGGCGTCCAATATCGAGTTGACCGCAAGGCTGGCGGCAGGATTCAACAACCTCCTGATTTTCAAACTTTCCGTCTTCGACAAACACGACGAAAACAAGGAGCTCATCAAAGTTACGCTGGTGTTCGATCCTTCGGAAAATCATCTTGAAGTTCCGCTACTTCCAGGCTCCATCATTGAACCTGTTGGTACCGACTTCATGGATGTCGCAGATACGGCATTCTGTTTCAAGGGCTACCCTGATCGGCTGCGTAGCTTGATCGCCGACCCTGTCGGGAATCCGACTGAATTTACGGTACCCGCCACCAAGCAAGGAGAAACGGCGTGCCTTGCAGGTAAACATGCAAATCGAAGGGTGCTCTATGAACTGATCGGCTCCAGCATGGTTTTGTTTACGTCCTTTTGGCGTTCTACCACCGATCACAATGAAATCGATCTTCATCCTTCAGCAGGGCGCTATAACAGCAGCGTGGGCTACCAGTTTTTCATCGCACACCCGCTGAATGTTCTGTCAACAAAGCCGCCTGAAACATTCAGCGCAATGCGCAAGCTGGCGTCTACAGCCATCGTCAATAGCCTGTCGAAGGACTCCTCGCTGACTTATTCGTTTTCGGTCGATCAATCCACCCTCCAGCCCGACGGCTGGCCAGTGGAGTGGCCTGAGGATCCAAAGGAACTGAAAATCCCGCTGATCTATGGTGTTCTGGTTTATCACGCAGGCTCCTTGGCAACCACGCTGATTGGCGGAGCACTCAAGGCGCTGACCGTTGAATGGGCAGAAGTGCCTCCCTCAAACTTGCAAATAGCGCCCAGCATCAACAGCATGATCGACCCGTCTCTGGGGGACAGCCCTTCTTTGGGCAAGGCGCAATTCATTGACTTCAGCGGCTCCGGCATCGAGTTCAGCGACGGGCAGGAACCCGAAGGATCACGTCGGGCCGCTGTGCGCATGAACACCACCTTCGCCCGACAACTGATCAACCTTGCCGAAAGCGGCATGGAACCTCTGCTGAGCTGGGAAACCCAAACCCAGCACACTGAACCACCTATCCCGGACGGTCAGGGATCGCAAGCCATGGATTTCTCGGGCGCTTACTACCTGTATTTCCTGGAACTGTTCCTGTACCTGCCCTGGCTGGTGGCCTACCGCTTGAACGAAGAGCAGCAGTACGACGAAGCGAAACAGTGGCTTGCGTATCTGTTTGACCCGACACGACAAAGCGCGGACCCGGGACACCCCGGTTACTGGCAGGCCGTGCCGTTGGAAGAGCCGGTATGGCCCGGCACGGTCGACCCCAGCCTGGCCATTCTGTATCCGGACGACCCGCATCAGATTGCCTTGAGTTTTCCGGTGCACTTTCGCAAGGCGCTGTGGAAACTGTTTATCGAGATCGAAAGCCGCCAGGCTGATCTGGCGTATGCAGAGTTGACGCCGGACGGCCTGGCTGAAGCCAAGATGCGCTACGTCCACATCATGGATCTGCTGGGACCGCGCCCGGATGTACGCCAGATCGACGAATGGTTGCCGCTCACGCTCGACGAATTGAGTTCGTCGAAGAATGTGCAACTGCGTCAATTCGAACAGCGCCTGATCAGCGCCCACCAGCAGTTGCAACAACAGCCACCTTTGCGTATCGGCAGGGCCCCGGCTTCGCAGCCCGCACCACTATTGTGTCTGCGGCCTGACGGCCATGACCCGCTACTGGCGAGCGCGGACACTGAGTATTTCCGTCGGCCCTTCAACCCCGAACTGATCATGCACTGGGATCGAGCCGAAAGCCGCTTGTTTAACCTGCGACATAACCTCGATATGGCCGGCGCTCCGCTGAACCTGCCGTTATTCGCCACGCCGCTGGATCCGCGCGCACTGCTCGCCGCGTGGGGCCAAGGCTTGTCCGGGGCAGCACTCAGCCGCTTGTTGAACCCGCAGATTCCCCATTGTCGCTTCAGTTTCATGTTCGCACTCGCGCAGAACGCGGTGGACAGCGTGATCGCGTTCGGCGCCACGGTACTGTCGCTGATCGAACGCAAGGAGCAGGCGCAGTACCTGGAACTGCAACAGCAGCAGGCGTGGAACCTCGCGGAGATGGCGGTGCAAATACAGGTTCAGGCCGAGAAGATTGATGAAAAAAACAAGGAGGCGTTGCTGGCGAGTCAGGACACCATTCTGGACCGAGTGAGTTATTACGAAAAATTGCTGAAAGACGGTGTCAGCACCTTGGAAATCGGCGCGGGAGCTTCTTACCTGCTGGGAAGTCTCGGCCAGACCGGAGCGACGATAGCCCACGGAATCGGCCAGGCAATGACTGTAGCACCGAACATATTTGGCATGGCGGCCGGTGGCGCACGCCTGGAAGGTGCTGCCAACGGCTTCGCGGCCCATATGCAAGCGTTTTCACAAGTTGCGTATGGCGCAAGCCAAACCATGGATCGCATCGAACAATACCGGCGCCGCGCCCAGGAATGGACCCAGGCCCGCGACCAGGCAAAACTCGAAGCCGAGCAAATCAAGGCCCAGCTTGCCGTCTACGACGAACAACACAAAGCCACGCAACTGCAATTGCGCCAGGCGCGAGCAGCACTCAACCAGGCCAAGGCCACCCACGATTTCCTGCTGAGCAGCAATCGGTTCAGCCGATCGCAGACCTACGACTGGCTCAACAGCAAATTCGCCGGTTTCTACCATACCGCCTTCACCAACGCACAATCGCTATGCCAGGCCGCTGAGGCCTGCTGGCAATACGAAATGGGCGATTTCACCCGAACCTTTGTCCATCCCGGCGCGTGGAATGCCACGTACCGCGGCCTCGGTGCAGGGGAAGAGTTGAAGATGAGCCTGCAACAGATGTACAGCCAGTACGTGCAGCACAATCGTCGCGATCTGGAAATCAGGAAAACCGTGTCACTGAAGGATTTGACCGGCAAGGACCCGAGTTCAACCATCAATAAACCGTGGGCACAGATCAAGCAATCGCTGGTGGACAACGGCACGTGTGAATTGGAACTGACTCAGCAAATGTTCGACGATGATTACGCCGGGCAAAATCATTACCTGCGCCGGATCAAGACTATAAGCGTGACGCTACCGGCCGTGCTCGGGCCTTATCAAGATATTCGGGCGGTGCTGAAACAGACCTACAGCAAAGTTGAAATGGCCCCCACGGTCGGCAGCAGCGTCAAAGAAAACCTGCGATCCAGTCAACAGATCGCCCTGTCGAGTTCGCTGGAAGACAACGGCATGTTTCAGCTCAACTTCCAGGACGAACGCTATCTGCCATTCGAATACACCGGCGCGATTTCACGCTGGATCCTGACGTTTCCCAAGGGTCAGGAGCACATACTCCAGCGCTTGCCCGACATCATCCTGCATGTGTGCTACACCGCGAGATGCGAAGGCGGTTCGCTATGAACGAACAGCCGCCGCCGCAACAGTCGACAATGCAGATCAACACACCGAGCCTGCCCAAGGGCGGCGGCGCCATCCAGAGTATTGGCAAGGGATCGGCCGGCGTGGGTACCAAAGGCACTGCGTCGCTGGAACTGTCGTTGCCGATTTCCACCGGACGCGGTTTTGCCCCGCCATTGGGTCTGGGCTATAGCAGTAGCACGGGCAACAGTTCCTGCGGGATTGGCTGGCAGTTGACGGTTGACGCGGTGACCCTGCGCACGGTCAATGGCGTGCCGACTTATGACGGCACTGACCAGGTCGTGGGGCCTGACGGTGATGTATGGCTACCCGAGCGCAATGAAAGCACCGGCGAATTGATCTTCCGCACCACTGAGCAATACAACGGCTTGCCCCTGACGGCCGCGTATGACGTCGTTCGCCACTGGCCACGGGTCGAGGGTGCATTCGCCTTGATCGAACATTGGTCGAACGAGACCGACAAAGCCGGTTTCTGGCTGATTCACGGTGCCGACGGCAGCCTGCATATCTATGGCACCACCGCCAATTCACGCCGGGCCGACCCTGCCGACCCGCAGCGCGTCGGCGTCTGGATGATCGACGAAAGCCTCAATACCCGCGGCGAACACATCATCTACGAATACAAGGCGGAAACCGAGCTGCCAGTCGCTCCGCAGTATCGCGACTATCGCGCTCAGCGCTATCTCAAACGCGTGTGTTATGGCAACGAAAAAGCCTCAGCGCACCTGTATGCCTGGGACAGCGGTAGCCGGGAAAAACAGTTGTGGCACTTTCAACTGGTGTTCGACTATGGCGAACGCAGCAACGATCTGGAACAAGTGCCAACGTTTGAAGAGCAACAGCCATGGGCCGAGCGCAGCGACCCTTACTGGATCTACGCCTACGGTTTCGAGCTGGGCAACCGACGCCTGTGTCGACAAGTGCTGATGTTTCATCACTTCCCCAAAGAGTTGGGTGACCATCCGGTTCTGGTGCAACGCCTGCTCCTGCAATATCGCCTCAGCCCACTGGGTTACAGCCATCTGAGCGCGGCGCATCAGCAGGCCTATGACGGCCTCGGCCAGATCGAAAGCCGACCGCCAATGGAGTTCAGCTACAACACGTTCGACCTCGCCCCGCAGCCGCAGGGCTGGAAAGAATTCACGGCCATGCCCGGCCTCGACGATGGTCATCAATATCAGTTGGTTGACCTGTACGGTGAGGGCCTGGCGGGTGTGCTCTGCCGTTATGACCACGGCTGGTATTACCGCGAGCCGATGCGCGCAGAGACCGGCAGCGACCAGGTCGAGTACAGCGAGTGGAAACTTCTCGAAGGCGTGCCGATGTCCGACGCCGGCAAACCCGTGCATCAGTCGCTTACCGATCTGACCGGCGACGGCAAGCTCGACTGGGTGCTCGCCGCGCCGGGCATGTGCGGATTTTTCACCCTCGACCCAGACCGCAACTGGTCAGGGTTCGTGCCCTTCGATGCATTTCCCGGCGAATTTTCCCACCCGATGGCGCAGATCGCCGACTTGCTGGGTGACGGCCTGAGCGACCTGACGCTGGTCGGCCCGCGCAGCGTGCGTTTGTATGCCAATCGTCGCGCGGCTGGCTTCGCCGAGAGCGTCGACGTGCCGCATGCGGAAAAAACCGCCGCAGGCGATGATGATGAGCTGCCTGTGCTGAGCAATACACCGAGCGAAATCGTTGCATTCGCCGATCTCATCGGCAGCGGTCAGCAACATCTGGTGCGGATCCGTCATAACGAAGTCAAGTGCTGGCCGAATTTGGGACATGGTCGTTTCGGCAAGGGCTTTGTGCTGTGCACCCTGCCCTTCGCCTACGATGAATTCAACGCCTCACGGGTCTTGCTGGCGGATCTCGACGGCTCGGGTTCGGCTGACCTGATCTACATGGAAGCCGAGCGCCTGCGTATTTTCATGAACCATGCCGGCAGCGGTTTCGCCCAGACATCCATTGATCTTCCCTGGCCTGAGGGCCTCGCCCATGACGCGCTCTGGCAGGTCACCAGCGCAGATCTGCAAGGCCTGGGCTGCTCGAGCCTGGTGGTGACATTGCCGCACATGTCGCCCAGGCACTGGCGTTACGATTTCGTCGACGCCAAACCCTATCTGCTCAACAGAAGCTGCAACAACATGGGTTGCAGCGCCAGCGTGAATTACCGCAGTTCGGCGCAGGAATGGCTGGATGAAAAACGTGAGCAACAGGCAGCCGGTGTTGAAAATCCAGTGTCCGGTCTACCCATGGCCATGCACCTGGTACACGAGCAAATCCAAAATGATGAGATCACCGGCAACACACTGACACAGCTCTTGAGCTATCGCGGCGGTTATTACGACCGTTTCGAGCGCGAATTCCGTGGTTTTCGCCTGCTGCTGCAAAGCGACTCCGAAGCGTCAGCAACCGAGTTCACCGCGCCGATTCTCAGCAAGACCTGGTTTCACACAGGCGAGACCATCGACCCGTCAAGAACCGGTTATTACAGCCGTGACGATGATGCGGTCGATCTCAAACCCACACTGCTGCAGCTCTATCACTTCAATGATCGCATCGCGCAACCTTTCACCGAAGCCGATGAGGAGACTGCGCGAGAGATCGCCCGCACCCTGAGCGGCCGAGTGATGCGCTCGGAAGTGTTCGCCGCCGGTGACGACGCGGCGACCGCAGTCCCCTATGTGGTCCAGGAACATCGCTATGGCGCACGGGTGCTGCGCCCCAAAGGCAAGTACCAGCCTTATGCAGTGATCTTGCCCCTGGACGCGGAATCCATCAGTTATCAGTACGAACCGGCAATTGCCGACGATCCGATGTGCCAGCACCAGTTGAATCTGGAATGGGACCCCTACGGCCGTGTGGTGCATGCATTCACGGTGAACTACGCGCGACGCAAAACCGGCAGCGATGCGCCGCCGTTCACTGAAGAGCATCAGCAGAACTGGTGGAAGGATGCTCATGACGATGCGCAGCAAAAATGGTACCTGACGCAGCTCCGGTCAGAATCGATTCATTTGCCCAATGACGAGGCCTGGCGCCTTGGATTGCCCTGCCGCTTGCGCAGCAATTCGCTGGTGCTGGAAAAAGCGGCACTGAGTGCCGCAACGATCCACCATGAACATATTTTGCTAATGGCCCGCGAGGATGGCGAATGGGCGCAGCAAGCAGTGTTGTCTGCATTGACGCTGCAGCGCTACATCGACCCTCGCAGCGGTGCAACGCTGGATCCGGGCGCCGCGACTTTCGAGGGTTTGCCCGCCTACATGGAGACGGCCGAACTGGACGCCGTCGCCCTCAGCGCATATGACAAACTCGAGGTGGATGGCCAATTACCCTTCAACCTGAAAGAAAAACTCGAATCGCAGGAGGTCGGTTACCACATCATGCCGCTGTTCCTGCCCGAGCAAGACCACGCTCCGATCGATGATCCTGACGATGCGAAGAACTATCTGTGGTCAGTGCACAGAGGTTTTCCCACCTACCACACGCTAGACGGCTTTCATAACGTGCAGAAATACCGTGAAACCCGCAGTCACGGCGAAACCCTGATTACCTATGACGCGTATTGGTGTGTGACAACCGCCGTGACCTTACCGGACGGTTGCACTACCCGCAGCCTCGACGTGGACTACCGCACTTTCCTCCCTGCGGCCATTGAAGATGCCAACCGCAACCTGCAGGAGGCGCGCTACAACGCTTTCGGCGAGCCGCTGGTGAGCAGTTTCCACGGCACCGAACTTGGAGAACCGGTGGGTTTTGACCCGCTGCAAACCTACGTCCCGCCGGCAGACCGCGACCCGGCCATTGCCATCGCCGATCCGAAACAAGCCATCGGCAACTTCGCCCGCGCCGCTTTCTGGGACACGTTCAGTTGGATGGGTTGCATCTCCCGCACGTCCTCACGCTCCCAAGAGTGGTGGGACTGGGCGAAAAGCCAAGGCTACATTCTGCCCGAAGGACACATTTGCGATCGCGCCCGACAGTACCTTGCCGCTGTGGAAAATCCCGATCTGAATGAAACCGAACTCCAGCAGCAAATCGATAATGCACAGCGTGAGCCCGTGTATGCCGTCTCTCTGGTGGCCGACCGCTATCCGCTTGATCCCGATCTGCAAGTGCGAGTCAGCATTGCTTGCCTGGACGGTTTCGGCCGCACTCTGCAAACCAAACATGAGGTCCCCCCGGGCGTGGCCTGGCAGGTCGATGACAACGGTGAGTTGGTCCTCGACGACAATGGGAAACCAATAGACGCCCAGGCGCAGCGACGCTGGCGTGTCAGCGAGCCAGTGGAATACAACAACAAAGGCCAGACGGTGCGGATTTACCGGCCCTACTTCGCCGATCAACCGCGTTACATCAATGATCGCTCGATGCGCAAGCATGCTTTTCACGACCAGCAGTTCTACGACGCGGTGGGCCGACCGACCGCAACCGTGCTGGCGAAGCAAATGCTGCAAGGCAATCCACCGACGCTCAAACCCCTGCGCCGGGAAGTCTGGTACTGGATCTGGTGTAACGTCGCCTTCGACGAAAACGACCTGTTCGACCCGCCGCCGGAACAACGGCGACGCAACTGGTGGACAGGAAGGTGAGCAAGCATGCGCAGACACCGCATCTTAGCGTCAATGATGCCCGAGGCTTACCGGTGCGGCAGGTTGCCTACTGGCGCGAAGATGGTAGCGAATCTGAAGCGCGCATCACCGCGGTTCAGCATGACGTTGCCGGGCGACGGGTGGCGCAGCGCGATCCACGATTGTTCGCCGACGCATCAGCCCCCGCCAATCTCGGGACGGTTTACTCACTGACCGGTCAGGTGCTGATCACGCTCAGCGTCGATGCCGGATGGCGCGTCAGTCTGTGGGGCGAGGCGCGTCAACCGCTGCACGGTTGGGATGGCCGGGGTAGCGTGCGCTGCATCGAGTATGACGAACAGCTGCGACCACTGGCTGTGTTCGAACACGCCGATGACGGAGAACCTTTGTGCACGGAGCGATATGGTTATGCCGGCAGCAATCCGACATTTGCCACGCGGAATCAGTGCGGGCAGATCATCCGCCTCGATGATCCGGCCGGCACGCAGTTGTTCGAACAGTTCGGATTGACCGGTGGAATCATCGCGCAGTCTCGACGCTTTCTGCGCTCACTCGACCCTCCTGACTGGCCGGTATCGCTCAGCGAGCGTGACAAATTGCTCGAAGACGCGCCTGCCGCCACGAGCTACTCGCGTTTCAACCCGCTCTCGGAAACCATCGAACAAATCGACGCCAGAGGACACCGACAGCTTTTCAGCCAGACCCTGGACGGCCAGTTGCGAGACGTTCGACTGCAATTGATGGGCTCCGCGCCGAAAACCCTGGTCGGCGCCATCCAGTACGATGCCCAAGGACATACCCTTCGGGAAACCGCTGACAACGGAGTGATCACCACATTGGACTACGCCGCCGAGGATGGCAGGCTGATCAGTCTGCAAAGCCAGCGCGGCAATGACATCCTGCAAGACCTGCGTTATGTCTACGACCCGGTAGGCAACGTGTTGAGTATTGAAGACGCCGCCCTCCCGATTCGATACTTTGCCAACCAGCGCATCGAACCGGTCAACCGCTACCGTTATGACAGTCTCGATCAGTTGATCGAGGCCACGGGTTGGGAGGCCGGTCAGACATCGAAGTTTTCACTGGCAGATCCTGCAGCGATCGCCAATTACACCCAGACCTATCACTATGACTGCGGTGGCAATTTGCTCGAATTGATCCACGACGGCCCACAAGGCCACGGTCACCGCCTGGTCGCCGCCAAGCACAGTAACCGCTGCTTGCCGGTGCGCGATGGCCTGGACCCGGGCGAGGAAGATTTGCGCAACGGCTTCGATGCCAATGGCAATCTGCTTGGCCTGCAACCAGGACAGACTTTCAACTGGGACTTGCGTAACCGATTGCGTGAAGTCCGGCTGGTTTTGCGTGAAGACCGTTCGGCTGATAACGAGCAATACCGATACGCCGCAGACGGCATGCGCGTGCGCAAAGTGCGGCTGATGCAGACCAACGCTAAAACGCTGATGAACGAAGTGCGTTATCTGCCGAATCTGCAAATCCGTACCCACAGCGGTACGGGAGAAATACTGCAGGTGATCAGTGTCCAGGCCGGGCGCAGCAGCGTGCAGGTGTTGCACTGGGAATCCGAACCGCCCCAAGGCATCGACAACGATCAAGCGCGTTACAGCCTCAACGACCATTTGGGTTCCTGCACCCTGGAACTCGACGCCACGGGCAAACTCATCAGTCAGGAGCGATACCACCCTTTCGGCACCACCGCGTGGTTTGCCGGGCGTAGCGAAATCGAGACAAGCTATAAAACGCTGCGCTATTCGGGCAAAGAGCGGGATGCGACCGGGCTTTATTATTACGGGTTCAGGTATTACGTGGCGGGTTGGCAGCGATGGTTGAATCCGGATCCGTCCGGGGCGATTGATGGTCTGAATCTGTTCAGCATGGTGAAAGGCAATCCGTTGGCCTACTTCGATACTGATGGGCGAATTCGTGAAGGCGTCAATGAGGAGTACCCGACTCAAGCGACCATCGGATCTTCGCCTTCGCCGCAATCATCAACGCCATTTTCAGCAAACTCTGTAATTAACGAAAGCACGAGATTTGGATTTCCTGATACACCACCATTGTCTCCAGAAGTAGCGAGCGCAAGCCACTCCATCGAAGTGTTGATGGAGAAAGTGCAATTGACCGATTCTTCGCTGAAGAACAAGCCAACGTCGATTGCAGATGATATTGGTGGTCGCCCTGCTATAGGCGGCGGGGGCGAAGGAGAAATATACGAAAGCGCCGACGGAAAACATGTCTATAAAAAGTTCAGAGGAGCCGACAAGCGAAACAGTATTCCGGGGTATGTAAAAACCGAAGCCGAGGTTTTCAATGCTTACTATGGAGCAGGCTCGGCGACGGCACTTATTGAAGACAATCAGAGTTACCTCAAGATGATAAAACTCGATGGCATCCCCCTCGGCGACATCAAGAAAGGTTCCATTCCGGCAAGCGGCGCCAATGCACTTTTGGAGATGTTTAATGAAATGGAAGCAAAGGACCTATATCACCAGGATGTACAGGACCATAATTTCCTCTGGTCCGAGAAAGATACGAAAGTTTACCCCGTCGATATGGAGGCGCACCCTTTTGAGCTTGCTCAGTATTCGATAGACGTATACGACCGAAAGAAAACTACGTTGCTCAAGCAATTTGCCAACAACGTAAAACGCTGATTGCGATCCCCCGCAACTCTTCGATGGGAATTCGCGGTGTGCGAAATGCGCGCACCACGAAACACAAGGGAGCCAGACCGCTGTCGATTCAAATAAATGGGGAGAAAAGCAAACGGCACCTTCCGGTGCCGTTCGCTTCTTACATTTCCAACATCACTTGCGCGCATCCGCCCAGGATTTAAGCAGTTCGCTATAGCTCACGGTTTCACCCTTCGGCTTCTCGTTGGCCAGTTTCGGCTTCGGTGCGCCCGGTTGATCGAACCAGTATTGCGCATCGCGTTCCGGGTTCATTTTCGGTGCGCAAGTGGCCTGGGCCTTGGAGCGTTCGAGGCGTTCCATGATGCGGTCCTGATCCTTGGCCAGGCCATCAAGCGCCTGTTGTGGGGTCTTCTCGCCGCTGGCGGCTTCGGCGATATGGCTCCACCACAGCTGAGCGAGACGTGGATAGTCGGGCACGTTGGTACCGGTAGGCGACCATTGCACGCGGGCCGGGCTGCGATAGAACTCGACCAGACCACCGAGTTTCGGCGCCAGATCGGTCATGGCCTGCGAGTTGATGTCCGACTCGCGAATAGGTGTCAGACCGACGATGGTTTTCTTCAGCGAAACAGTTTTCGACGTGACGAACTGCGCGTACAGCCACGCCGCAAGTTTCTGTTTCTCAGGCGTGGATTTCATGAACGTCCACGATCCCACATCCTGATAGCCGAGCTTCATGCCCTCTTCCCAATACGGGCCTTTAGGCGACGGCGCCATGCGCCATTTCGGCGTGCCGTCGGCGTTGACCACCGGCAGACCGGGTTTGGTCATGTCGGCGGTGAACGCGGTGTACCAGAAAATCTGCTGGGCGATGTTGCCCTGCGACGGCACCGGGCCGGACTCGGAGAAAGTCATGCCCGCCGCTTCCGGTGGCGCATATTTCTTCAGCCAGTCGACGTATTTGGTGGTGGCGAACACCGCCGCCGGGCCGTTGGTGTCGCCGCCACGGGTCACGCTGGAGCCGACCGGGTGGCAGTCCTCGACGCGGATGCCCCACTCGTCCACCGGCAAGCCGTTGGGCAGTCCCTTGTCGCCGCCACCGGCCATGGAGAACCAGGCATCGGTGAAGCGCCAGCCCAGCGACGGGTCTTTCTTGCCGTAATCCATGTGGCCGTAGACGCGTTTGCCGTCGATTTCCTTGACGTCTTCGCTGAAGAATTTGGCAATGTCTTCATAGGCCGACCAGTTCACTGGCACGCCTAATTCGTAGCCGTATTTTTCCTTGAACTTGGCTTTCAGATCGGCGCGTTCGAACCAGTCGGCGCGGAACCAGTACAGGTTGGCGAATTGCTGGTCGGGCAGTTGATAGATCTTGCCGTCCGGCGCGGTGGTGAAGGAGATGCCGATAAAGTCCTTGATGTCGAGGGTTGGCGAAGTGAAGTTCTTGCCTTCGTTGGCCATCAGGTCGGTGATCGATTCGGTCTTGCCGTAGCGAAAGTGCGTGCCGATCAGGTCAGAGTCGTTGACCCAGCCGTCGTAGATGTTCTTGTCCGACTGCATCACCGTCTGCATTTTCTCGACCACGTCGCCTTCCTGCAGCAGGTCGTGGGTGAGTTTGATCCCGGTGATTTCGCTGAAGGCCTTGGCCAGCACCTTGGACTCGTATTCGTGGGTGGTCAGGGTTTCGGAAACGACCTTGATGTCCATACCACGAAACGGCTCGGCGGCCTTGATGAACCACTTCAGTTCTTCGAGCTGCTGTTCGGCCGTCAGGGTCGAGGGCTTGAACTCGCTGCCGATCCATTTTTTCGCAGCATCTTCGTAGGCGTCGGCCCAGGCAGATGCGCTCAGACCGCTGAGTGCCAGCATGGCTGCCAATGAAATGCTATGTCGCAGCTTATTGTTTTTATCGAACATAGAGACCTCCTGTTTAAGTTGTGGAGCCGCGTTGCCGAACGATTCGACTAGCCCCAACGCATCACAGCCAACAGCCACACCAGGGACAACGCGGACGCCACCCAGATGCTCCAGTCGGTGACGCCGATTACCAGCAAATGCAGGTAGGCGCTGCCGAGAAGACCGATAAACAAGCGATCGCCACGGGTCGTGGCAATCGGCAGAAACCCGCGCCGCAGAATGCTCGGCGAGCGCAATTCCCAGATGGTCATGCCCACCAGAATCAGACCGATGCCGATGAAGAACGCGGCGGTCGGTGTCGTCCAGCTCATCCATTCCATCATCAGCTCCTCAGACTCGACCGAGGGCAAAGCCCTTGGCCACGTGGTTGCGCACAAACCAGATCACCAGCATGCCCGGCAGGATGGTCAACACCCCCGCCGCGGCCAGCACGCCCCAATCGATCCCCGACGCCGACACCGTGCGCGTCATCACCGCCGCAATCGGCTTGGCGTTGACCGAGGTCAGCGTGCGCGCCAGCAGCAGTTCGACCCAGGAAAACATGAAGCAGAAAAACGCCGTGACGCCGATACCGGAGCCGATCAACGGGATGAAAATCTTCACGAAGAACTTGGGGAAACTGTAGCCGTCGATGTAGGCCGTTTCGTCGATCTCCTTGGGCACGCCAGACATGAAACCTTCCAGAATCCACACCGCCAGCGGCACGTTGAACAGGCAGTGCGCCAAAGCCACGGCGATGTGCGTGTCGAACAGGCCGATCGACGAATACAACTGAAAGAACGGCAGCAAGAACACCGCCGGCGGCGCCATGCGATTGGTCAGCAGCCAAAAGAACAGATGCTTGTCGCCGAGGAAACGATAGCGTGAAAACGCGTAAGCCGCCGGTAACGCCACGCTCAGGGAAATCACCGTGTTGAGGCTGACGTAATACAGCGAGTTGAGATAGCCGGTGTACCAGCTCGGATCAGTAAAGATCACCTTGTAGTTCGCCAGCGTGAAGTCCTGTGGGAAAAGGGTCAGCCCGCCGAGGATTTCGGTGTTGCTCTTGAATGACATGTTCAGCAGCCAGTAGATCGGCACCAGCAGGAACAGGATGTAGACCAGCAACGGAATAAGCTTTTTCTTGCTCATGGCCGGGCCTCAGCGGTTGGCGTCGGAGTGCGTCATGGCGGTATAGAACAGCCAGGACACCAACAGGATGATCAGGAAGTACACCAGCGAAAACGCCGCTGCCGGACCGAGGTCGAATTGCCCTACAGCCATCTGCGTCAACGTCTGACTGAGGAAGGTTGTGGCATTGCCCGGCCCGCCGCCGGTGAGCACGAACGGCTCGGTGTAGATCATGAAACTGTCCATGAAGCGCAGCATCACCGCGATCAGCAGCACGCTCTTCAGCTTGGGCAACTGAATGTGGCGAAACACCGCCCAGGCCGAGGCGCGGTCGATCCGCGCCGCCTGGTAATAGACGTCGGGAATCGCCCGCAGGCCGGAGAAACACAACAGCGCGACGAGCGAAGTCCAGTGCCAGACGTCCATCACCAGCACCGTCACCCAGGCGTCCATGGTGTTGGCCGCGTAGTTGTAGCTGATGCCCATCGCGTTGAGGCTGGAACCGAGCAGACCGATGTCGGCGCGGCCGAAGATCTGCCAGATGGTGCCGACCACGTTCCACGGAATCAGCAGCGGAATCGCCAGAATGATCAGCACCACCGAAGACCAGCGGCCCTTGGTCGGCATGGTCAGCGCGACGGCGATGCCCAGCGGGATTTCGATCAGCAGCACGCACGCCGAGTAGATGAACTGGCGCAGCAGCGAGTCGTGCAGACGCGGATCAAGCAGCACTTGCTTGTACCAATCGGCACCGACGAAGTAGCGGCTGGACTGGTCGAAGATGTCCTGCACCGAATAGTTGACCACGGTCATCATCGGGATCACCGCACTGAACGCCACCAGCAGGAACACCGGCAACACCAGCCACCAGGCCTTGTTGTTCTGCACTTTGTTCATGGCTGCGCCTCCTCGTCGCTGACTTCCAGGAGAAATTCGTCGGCATAGACCATCAGCCATTGCGCCGGGAAACTGATGTACGCGGTGCCCTGGGGTACCGGCTTGTCTTCTGCCAGGCGCACTTTCAAAGGCGCGCCGTCGAGATTGAGAGTCATGATCTTGTAGGTGCCGAGGTCTTCGACGTGTACGACTTTGGCCTGCATCGCATCGTCAAACGGCTCGTCCCACACATGAATGAACTCCGGGCGGATGCCGACCTTGAGATTTTTCCACTGGCCGTGCTCGATATGGCGCTGCAAGGCGTCGGACAACGGCAAGTGCGTCGAGGCGAAACCGACGCCCCCGGGCTGCGGCTGCACCTCGATCAGATTCATCCCCGGGCTGCCGATGAAATAGCCGACAAAGGTGTGGCTCGGCCGCTCGAACAATTCCCGTGGCGTGCCGAACTGAACGATCTGACCGCCGTACATCACCGCGATCTTGTCGGCGAACGTCGAGGCTTCCAGTTGGTCGTGGGTGACGTAGACCATGGTGATGTTGAACTGCTCGTGGATCTGCTTGAGCTTGCGCCGCAGCTTCCACTTCAGGTGCGGGTCGATCACCGTCAGCGGCTCATCGAAGAGGATTGCCGAGACGTCATCGCGCACCAGGCCACGACCCATGGAGACTTTCTGCTTTTCGTCGGCGGTGAGATTGCGCGCCTTCTTGCTCAGCAGATTCTGCAGGTCGAGCACTTCGGCAATTTCCTGCACCTTGCTGTGCACTTTCGCCTCGGCCATGCCCTGGTTTCGCAGCGGGAAAGCGAGGTTGTCGAACACGGTCATGGTGTCGTAGACCACCGGAAACTGGAAAACCTGGGCGATGTTGCGCTTCTCCGGCGTGAGGTCGTTGACTGCTTTGCCGTCAAACAACACGTGGCCCTGGGACGGGCTGAGCAGGCCGGAAATAATGTTAAGCAAGGTCGACTTGCCGCAACCGGACGGGCCGAGCAAAGCATAGGCGCCACCCTGCTCCCAGACGTGATCCATCTCGCGGATCGCATAATCCTCCGCGCCGCTCGGGGTTTTGCTGTAGCTGTGGGCGAGGTGCTGCAAACGGATTTCGGCCATCAGGCAACCCTCGCGACACGCCGGCCCGGTGCTTGCACCAGACGGCCCTGCGCATCGAAAACGAACAGTTTGTGGGTCGGGATATAGATGCGGATCGGCGCATCGACGTCGTATTCATGAACACCCGGCAAGTGCAGCACCAGCAGGAAATGCTCGTTGCGCACATGCAGGAAGGTTTCCGAACCGCTGATTTCGGCGACCTCGACGGTCACGGCCAATTCGAGATCGTCATCGTTGCTCGGCACCAGCGAGATATGACTCGGGCGCACGCCGAAGCGGAACTCGCCCTCGCCTACCGGGCGCAGATCGACGTTCAGCGGGAAGTGGACGAAGTTGGCAAAGCTGACTTCGTTGCCGGCAATGCGTCCCGGCATGAGGTTGATCGGCGGTTCGGAGAACAATTCAGCGGCGAGCACCGACTGCGGCTGGTGATAGACCTCGGTCGACGGCCCGCTCTGGATCACCCGGCCTTCGTGCAGGATGGTGGTGGTGCCGCCGAGGGCCAGCGCTTCGTTGGGTTCGGTGGTGGCGTAGATGGCGATGGTGTGGCGGGCCTTGAACAGCTCGCGCATTTCCTGACGCAGCTCTTCGCGCAGCTTGTAGTCGAGGTTGACCAACGGCTCGTCGAAGAGGATCAGTTCAGCATCCTTGACCAGTGCGCGGGCCATGGCCGTGCGCTGTTGCTGCCCACCGGAGAGCTCCAGCGGATAGCGCTGCAAGAACTTCTCGATGCGCAGCATGCGTGCGGTTTCCTGCACCTTGCTGTGGATGATCTCTTTCGAGATGCCGGCCTGACGCAGTGGCGAGGCGATGTTCTCGAACACCGTCATGGTCGGGTAATTGATGAACTGCTGATAGACCATCGACACGTTGCGCAGCCGCACCGGGCGCTGGGTGACGTCGACGCCGTTCATCAGCACGCGGCCGCTGTCAGGCTTGTCGAGGCCGGCCATCAGGCGCATGAGGCTGGTCTTGCCGGACAGGGTGCGCCCGAGCAGAACGTTGAAGGATCCGGGTTCGAATTTCAGGCACGCATCGTCGATCCAGATCTGGCCCTCGACGGTACGGCTGACGTGCTCCAGGGTGAGTGACATGGCTCGGCCTTTGTTATTTTTGGAGTCAAGCGACCGGAGCAACAGAGCGACATTCGTGCCAGAAATGGCAAGTGCTTGATTTGTCTTGAGAAGCAGTGTTTACGGGGGCAAGCGGCGTTCACAGCTGAACACTTTTGAACAGTCGGGGTGATTGACAATGAACAATAGTGAACAACACTCTATGCACGCTTTTGCCCAATCCTGAATGCAAAATGGATCCCCTGTGGGAGCGAGGCTGCTCGCGAAAGCGGTGTGTCATTCAATGAATCCATTGACTGAACCGACGCTTTCGCGAGCAGCCTCGCTCCCACATGGGGATCTGTGTAGTTTTGAAGAATCGGGTTCATAACAATAATAAAATCGCTGCACTCAGAGGCTCGCCCCCATGGCCGCACCTGCTTCGCCGCTGTCCCACGACGCGATCGTCCAGACCTCCTGGCAACGTTGCCGCGCGTTCGGCCTCGACCACCAGAGCGCCCCGGCCTTCGATCAATTGCCCGCCGCCGGCATTGCGCGGTTGCTCGACAGCCATCATTCGCTGGTGCAGACCACGCATCAGGAAGTCCTGCCCTACTACGAAAACATCCTCAGCAATTCCAACTGCCTGATCATGCTCGCCGACAATCAGGGCCAGGTGCTGACCTCATGGGGCACACAGCGCTTTATCGAACCGAATCTGGCCCGGGGCTTTCAGGCCGGGGCGAGCTGGATGGAGCGCAGCAGCGGCACCAACGCGATCGGCACCGCACTGGCCTGTGAGCAGGCGGTGCACATCGAACACGATGAACACTTCCTCAAGGCCAACCGCTTCATGACCGGCTCCGCCGCGCCGATTTTCGACGCCGAGCGCAAGGTCATCGCCGTGCTCGATGTCTCCAGCGACAGCTACCTGCCGCCCTCGCACACTCTGGGCATGGTCAAGATGATGAGCCAGACCGTGGAAAACCGGCTGATCCTCAACCTGTTCCATGGCCAGCATTTTCAACTGACTTTCAACACCGGGTTGAACAACCTCGACAGCCAGTGGGCCGGGTTGTTGATTTTCGATGAGAGCGGACAGGTGCTGTCGGCCAATCGCCGCGCCGACAATTTGCTCGGTGTGCGTCTGTCGCGGGTGAGTGTCGAAAGCCTGTTCAAGGTGTCGCTGCTGGAGTTGATCAATCAGCCCGAAGGTCTGCCGTTTGCCTTGCAGACCTCCGGACGCAACCGTTTCCAGTGCTTGCTGAAACGGCCGAAACAGGCGCCGGTGCAGGCGCGGGTATTTGTCGCCGAGGACAAGCCTGCGCCAGCCAGCGCGATCAGCCTCAATACGCTGCATTTCGGCGACAGTCGCGTGGAAAAAGCCGTACGCCAGGCCGAGCGCTTGCTGGAGAAAGACATTCCGTTGCTGATCCACGGCGAAACCGGGGTCGGCAAGGAAGTCTTCGTCAAAGCCTTGCACCAGGCCAGCTCCCGACAAAAACAGGCATTCATCGCGGTGAACTGTGCAGCGATCCCCGCTGAACTGGTCGAGTCCGAGTTGTTCGGTTACGAGAAAGGCGCGTTCACCGGGGCCAACCAGAAAGGCAGCATCGGCCTGATCCGCAAGGCCGACAAAGGCACGCTGTTTCTCGATGAGATCGGTGACATGCCGCTGCCGACCCAGGCGCGTTTGTTGCGCGTGTTGCAAGAGCGTTGCGTGCAGCCGGTGGGCAGCAGCGAGTTGTTTCCGGTGGACTTGCGGATCATTTCCGCGACCAACCGATCGTTGCGCGAGCAGGTACAACTGGGCCGCTTTCGCGAGGATTTGTACTACCGCATCGGCGGCCTGACCCTGGAGCTGCCGCCGTTACGCGAACGCAGTGACAAGCAGGCGCTGTTCAAACGGCTGTGGGAGCAGCATCGCGAGCCGACGCAATGGGCGGGGCTGAGCCCGGAGGTATTGGAGCTGTTTGAAAAGCACCCGTGGCCGGGGAATTTGCGTCAGGTCAGCAGCGTGATGCAGGTGGCGTTGGCCATGGCCGAGGAACAACCAGTGCGACCTGAGCATTTGCCGGATGATTTTTTTGTCGACCTGGAGATGGAGCCGGTGGAGACGGCTGCGCCGCTGGGGCTGGATTTGAATGATGTTGAGGCGTTGAACAGGGAGTTGAAGGCGGCTGGAGGGAATATTTCGCATCTGGCGCGGCGGTTGGGAGTCAGTCGGAATACGCTTTATAAGCGGTTGCGGCAGGCTGAATGACAAGTTGTCTGGACGGGCCTCTTCGCGAGCAGGCTCGCTCCCACAGGGGATTGGTGCCGTGCATTGAAAGTCGATCGTTCCCACGCTCTGCGTGGGAATGCAGCCCGGGACGCTCTGCGTCCCTAAAGAGCCGAACGCGGAGCGTCCGTTGAGGCATTCCCACGCAGAGCGTGGGAACGATCATGGTAGGGGCTTTGGGCCTCAGTCAGCCAGACGCCAGGTAGTCCCACCCTTGCCATCTTCCAGCACGACACCCATCGCCGTCAGCTGATCACGAATCCGGTCCGACTCGGCCCAGTCTTTCGCCGCCCGAGCTGCCAGGCGCGCCGCAATCAGTGCATCGACTTCAGCCGCATCGACCCGCCCTTCAGCGCCCGCCTGCAGGAAGTCATCGGCCTCAAGTTGCAACACACCCAGCACACTCGCCAGTTCTTTCAGACGTGCCGCCAGCCCCGCCGCTGCATCGAGATCGCTCTCGCGCAGACGGTTGATCTCACGCACCATCTCGAACAGCACAGCGCACGCTTCAGGGGTGCCGAAGTCGTCGTTCATCACCGTGGTGAAACGCTCTACAAACGCTTCGCCGCCTGCCGGCGCGACGCTCGGCAGGCCTTTCAGCGCATGGTAGAAACGCTCCAGTGCGCCCTTGGCGTCCTTGAGGTTATCTTCCGAATAGTTGATCGCGCTGCGGTAGTGGCTCGACACCAGCAGGTAACGCACGACTTCCGGGTGGTACTTGTCGAGCACGTCGCGGATGGTGAAGAAGTTGTTCAAGGACTTGGACATCTTCTCGCCATTGATGCGGATCATGCCGCAATGCATCCACGCGTTGGCGTAGGTCTTGCCGGTGGCCGCTTCGCTCTGGGCGATTTCGTTTTCGTGGTGCGGGAACTCCAGATCGCTACCGCCGCCATGAATATCGAAAGTCTCACCGAGGCAGCAGGTCGACATCACCGAGCACTCGATGTGCCAGCCCGGACGTCCGGCGCCCCATGGCGATTCCCAGCTCGGCTCGCCCGGCTTGGCGGCTTTCCACAGGACGAAATCGAGCGGGTCTTGTTTCGACTCATCGACTTCGATGCGCGCGCCGATGCGCAAATCTTCGATCTTCTTGCGCGACAGCTTGCCGTAGCCCATGAACTTGGCGACGCGATAGTACACGTCGCCATTGCCCGGCGCGTAGGCGTAGCCCTTGTCGATCAGGGTCTGGATCATCGCGTGCATGCCGGCGATGTGATCGGTGGCGCGCGGTTCCATGTCCGGCTTCTGGATGTTCAGGCGCGCTTCGTCTTCGTGCATCGCGGCGATCATGCGCTCGGTCAGCGCTTCGAACGATTCACCGTTCTCGCGGGCACGATTGATGATCTTGTCGTCGATGTCGGTGATGTTGCGCACGTAAGTCAGGTCATAACCGCTGAAGCGCAGCCAGCGCGTCACCAGGTCGAACGCGACCATGCTGCGGCCGTGGCCGAGGTGGCAGTAGTCGTACACGGTCATTCCGCAGACGTACATGCGCACCTTGTTGCCATCCAGCGGCTTGAAGACTTCTTTGCTCTTGGTGAGCGTGTTGTAGATCGTTAGCACGTTAGTTCCTTGACTCACTCACTGGCCCCACGAATCACGCAGGGTCACGGTACGGTTGAATACCGGCTGACCGGGTTTCGAGTCCTTCAGGTCCGCGACGAAGTAGCCTTCGCGCTCGAACTGGAAACGGTCTTCCGGCTGTGCGTTGCCGAGCGATGGCTCAGCGCGACAACCGGTCAGCACTTGCAGCGAGTCAGGGTTGATGTTGTCGAGGAAGCTGGCGCTGTCTTCGGCCTTTTCCGGGTTCGGCGAACGGAACAGGCGATCGTACAGACGCACTTCGCACTCGACGCTGGCGGCAGCCGGCACCCAGTGGATCACGCCTTTGACCTTGCGCCCTTCCGGGTTCTTGCCGAGGGTGTCCGGGTCGTACGAGCAACGCAGTTCGACGATGTTGCCGTCGGCGTCCTTGATCGCTTCGTCGGCGCGGATCACGTAGCTGCCGCGCAGACGCACTTCACCGGCCGGTTCCAGGCGCTTGTAGCCCTTCGGCGGCTCTTCCATGAAGTCTTCACGGTCGATGTAGATTTCCCGGGCAAACGGCAGCGCGCGCACGCCCATGTCTTCTTTCGGGTGGCGTGGCAGTTCGAGGTTTTCGACCTGGCCTTCCGGGTAGTTGGTGATGACCACTTTCAGCGGACGCAGCACGCACATGGCGCGCGGTGCGCTGTGGTCGAGGTCGTCGCGGATGCTGAATTCGAGCATGCCGAAATCGACCACGCCGTCGGAACGGTTGGTGCCGATCATTTCGCAGAAGTTGCGGATCGATTTCGGCGTGTAGCCACGGCGGCGGAAGCCCGACAGCGTGGACATGCGCGGATCGTCCCAGCCATTGACGTGCTTCTCGTCCACCAGCTGCTTGAGCTTGCGCTTGCTGGTGATCGTGTAGTTCAGGTTCAGACGGCTGAACTCGTACTGGCGCGGGTTCGCCGGCACCGGCAGGTTCTCCAGGAACCACTCGTACAGCGGGCGATGGCTTTCGAACTCGAGGGTGCAGATCGAATGGGTGATGCCTTCGATGGCGTCCGACTGCCCGTGGGTGAAGTCGTAGTTCGGGTAGATGCACCACTTGTCGCCGGTCTGGTGGTGATGCGCGTGGCGGATGCGATACATGATCGGGTCGCGCAGGTTCATGTTCGGCGAGGCCATGTCGATCTTCGCCCGCAGCACGCGCGCGCCGTCGGGGAATTCACCGGCCTTCATGCGCGCGAACAGGTCGAGGTTTTCCTCAACCGAACGGTCACGGAACGGGCTGTTCTTGCCCGGCTCGGTGAGGCTGCCACGGTATTCCTTGGCCTGCTCCGGGGTCAGGTCGTCGACGTAGGCCTTGCCGGCCTTGATCAGCTCGACGGCCCAGTCGTGCAACTGGTCGAAATACTGCGAGGCGTAGCGCACTTCACCGGACCATTCGAAGCCCAGCCATTTGACGTCGCTTTCGATCGCGTCGATGTATTCCTGATCTTCCTTGGCCGGGTTGGTGTCGTCGAAACGCAGGTGCGTGACGCCACCGAACTCCTGGGCCAGGCCGAAGTTGACGCAGATCGACTTGGCGTGGCCGATGTGCAGGTAGCCGTTAGGCTCCGGCGGGAAGCGAGTCACGATCTGGGTGTGCTTGCCCGAGTCCAGGTCTGCCTGGATGATCGGCCGCAGGAAGTTGACCGGCACGGCAGGGCCGGACTTGGCATTCGAGGTAGGGTCGACAGTGGGCTTGCTCATAGGATCCTTGACGTACAGGTGCGCGGCCGCAAAGAGGGGCCAGACAAAACAAAGCCGCTATCATAGCCGATGCTGTCAAGGGCCTGACAGAGCAGCTCTTATAAAGGCACGCATTTAATCGCCGGGAAATGAAAAACCGCCTCGAAATTCGCGCCTGTCACGCTAAACTGCGCACCTTGGCCGAAGCAGGCTGAACCGGTTGTGGGGCTCAATGTCCCAGAACCACGAATTCCCTATGAAGAGTAATGACCATGACTCAAGTCAAACTGACCACCAACCATGGCGACATCGTCATCGAACTGAACGCTGAAAAGGCGCCGATCACCGTTGCCAACTTCATCGAGTACGTCAACGCCGGTCACTACACCAACACCGTATTCCACCGCGTCATCGGTAACTTCATGATCCAGGGCGGCGGTTTCGAGCCAGGCATGAAAGAGAAGAAAGACAAGCGTCCAAGCATCCAGAACGAAGCGGACAACGGTCTCTCCAACGACAAATACACCGTCGCCATGGCCCGCACCATGGAGCCGCATTCGGCATCGGCGCAGTTCTTCATCAACGTCGCCGACAACACCTTCCTCAACCACAGCGGCAAGAACGTCCAGGGCTGGGGCTACGCGGTATTCGGTAAAGTGACCGCCGGCACCGACGTTGTCGACAAGATCAAAGGCGTGTCGACCACTTCCAAGGCCGGCCACCAGGACGTACCAGCAGACGACGTGATCATCGAGAAAGCCGAGATCATCGCAGCGTGATATTGCTGATTTCAGACTTGCATCTGGAAGAGGAGCGCCCGGACATTACCCGGGCGTTTCTGGATTTGCTCGCCGGACGCGCGCGCTCGGCGAGTGCGTTGTACATCCTCGGCGACTTCTTCGAGGCATGGATTGGCGACGACGCCATGACGCCCTTCCAGCGCTCCATCTGCCAGGCCCTGCGCGATTTGAGCGACAGCGGCACGGCCATATTCCTGATGCACGGCAATCGCGACTTCATGCTCGGCAAGGCCTTCTGCAAACAGGCCGGCTGCACATTGCTGAAGGACCCGAGTGTCGTGCAGTTCTACGGCGAGCCGGTGCTGCTGATGCACGGCGACAGCCTGTGCACCCGCGACGTTGGCTACATGAAGCTGCGCCGCTACCTGCGCAACCCGATCACCCTGTTCATTCTCCGTCATCTGCCGCTGAGCAGCCGCCACAAACTGGCGCGCAAGCTACGCAGCGAAAGCCGTGCACAGACGCGGATGAAAGCCAATGACATTGTCGATGTCACCCCGGAAGAGATTCCGCGAGTGATGCAGGCATTCGGCGTGAAGACTCTGATCCACGGCCACACCCACCGCCCGGCAATTCACAAGTTGCAGCTTGGTGAACAAGCGGCGAAGCGGATTGTGCTGGGGGATTGGGATCGTCAGGGTTGGGCGTTGCAGGTGGATGAGAGCGGGTATGCCTTGGCGCCGTTCGACTTCGCCCCGCCACCCGCCCTGCCTGCCCCGAGCGTATGATCGTTCCTACGCTCCGCGTGGGAATGCAGCCCGGGACGCTCCGCGTCCCATCCAGAGCCGAACGCAGAGCGTCCGTTGAGGCATTCCCACGCAGAGCGTGGGAACGATCTTGCGGGATCAGTGCCCGCTGGCAGCAGGCCCGGCCTTGGCGGCAAACGGCGGCTTAGCCAGCCACACGATCAGAATCAACCCCATGAACCCCCAGCCCAGCAACGTGAAGTAATCCACGGTGGAGAGCATGTACGCCTGGCTCGTGAGGATCTGATCCATCTGCGCATACGCCGACTGACTCGCCCCACCTAACGTATTCAACGTCTCGCGCGTTGCCGGCTCGAAGGTGCTGATGCTTTCGCTCATATACGCATGATGCTGATCGGCCCGGCGAATCCAGATCCAGGTGGTCAACGACGCCGCAAAGCTGCCGCCCAGCGTCCGCAGGAAAGTCGCCAGGCCTGCGCCATCAGCGATCTGGCTCGGCGGCAAGTCCGACATCAGAATACTCAGGGTCGGCATGAAGAACAGCGCCACACCGATACCCATGAACAACTGCACCAGCGCAATGTGCTGGAAGTCGACTTCGTTGGTGAACTCGGCACGCATGAAGCAGCTCAGGCCAATCGCCAAAAACGCAATGCCGGCGAGCAGACGCAGGTCGAACTTGTGCGCGTATTTGCCGACAAACGGCGACAGCAGCACCGGCAGAATCCCGATCGGCGCCACCGCCAGTCCCGCCCAGGTCGCGGTGTAGCCCATTTGCGTCTGCAACCACTGCGGCAGGATCAGGTTGATGCCGAAGAACCCGGCATAACCCAGCACCAGCACGAGCGTGCCGATGCGGAAGTTGCGATGGGCGAACAGGCGCAGGTTGACCACCGGATGGCGGTCGGTCATTTCCCAGATCACGAACACCGCCAGCGCGACCACGGAAATCGCCGCGCCGACAATGATGAAATTCGACTCGAACCAGTCCAGGTCATTGCCCTTGTCGAGGATGACCTGCAACGCGCCGACACCAATGATCAGCGTGATCAGGCCGACGTAATCCATCGGCTGGCGACTGGTCACCACCGGCCGTTTCGCCAGTTGCGAACGCACCACCATCACCGCAAAGATGCCGATCGGCACGTTGATAAAGAAGATCCAAGGCCAGCTGTAGCTGTCGGTGATCCAGCCGCCGAGAATCGGCCCTGCAATGGGCGCGACCACCGTGACCATCGCCAGCAATGCCAGGGCCATACCGCGTTTCGCCGGCGGATAGACCGCGATCAACAGCGTCTGCGTCATTGGGTACAGCGGCCCGGCGACCAGGCCTTGCAGCACACGAAAGCCGATCAGCTCAGGCATCGAAGTCGAGATACCGCACAGAAACGACGCCAGCACAAACAGCATCGTCGCCCACAGAAACAGCTTCACCTCGCCGAAGCGGCGGCTGAGCCAACCGGTCAGTGGCAGCGCAATCGCGTTGCTCACGGCGAACGAGGTGATGACCCAGGTGCCCTGCTCCGAACTCACCCCGAGGTTGCCGGAAATCGTCGGCAACGCCACGTTGGCGATGGTCGTGTCGAGCACTTGCATGAACGTCGCCAGCGACAGGCCGATGGTGCTGAGCAACAGGCTGGGCGGCGTGAAAGAAGCGTTATTGCTCATTGTGAATCCTATGAAACCTGATGGTCGCTGCGGCCTGATGAACACAGCGGGCCCTGTGGTAGCAGGCCCTTGTGGCGAGGGGATTTATCCCCGCTGGGTCGCGAAGCGGCCCCTCTTTTGGCTCAGGAAAAACGGGCCTGCTGCGCAGTCCAGCGGGGATAAATCCCCTCGCCACAGATAACCCCTCACCACAGAGCCTGCTTCTGATCCGGTGTGCTCTCAGCGCTGTGCGGTCTTGCCTGCTGCTGCGCTGTTGTCGTGAATCAACTGGGCAATCATCGCGTCCGCTTCGGCCAGTTGGCGGTCATACACATTGGTGCTGAACGAAGCCTTTTGCGGCGGTTGCTGGGCCAGCACCGGGCCGCTCTGGTCGTGCAGATTGACCTCGACATTGGTCGACAGACCGACACGCAGCGGGTGCTTGGCCAGCTCTTCGGCATTGATGTGGATACGCACTGGCACGCGCTGGACGATCTTGATCCAGTTACCGGTGGCGTTCTGTGCCGGCAGCAAGGCAAATGCGCTGCCGGTACCGGCGCCGAGGCTGTCGACGGTGCCGCTGTATTTCACATCGCTGCCATAAATATCGGCCTCGATATCCACTGGCTGACCGATGCGCATGTCACGCAGTTGGGTTTCCTTGAAGTTGGCGTCGATCCACAGCTGATCCAGCGGAATCACCGCCATCAATGCGGTGCCCGGTTGTACGCGCTGGCCGAGCTGCACAGTGCGCTTGGCGACGTAACCGGTGACCGGCGCGATCAAGGTGCTGCGGGCATTGGTCAGGTAGGCCTGACGCAGATCGGCAGCCGCCGACATTACGTCCGGATGCGACGAGACCACGGTGTCGTCGACCAGTGCGCTGGTGGTTTTCAGTTGCTGTTTGGCGTTGGCCAGAGCGTTCTGCGCCGAGGTCAGGTCGTCGCGGGCGTGGGACAGCTCTTCCTGGGAAATCGCCCCGCCCTGGGCGAGATTTTTCCGCCGGTTATAGTTGTCCTGGGCCTTCTGCACTTCGGCCTGCTGCGCGTTGACCTGGGCTTTCATGCCGTCGACGTTGCTATACAGGCCGCGCACCTGACGCACGGTGCGCGCCAGTTTCGCCTTGGCACTTTGCAGGCCGACTTCGGCATCGTTGGGGTCGAAGTTGACCAGCACCTGGCCTTCCTGGACCAGATCCCCGTCGTCGGCACCGATGCTGACCACGGTGCCGGTGACCAGCGGCGTGATCTCCACGACGTTGCCGTTGACGTAGGCATCGTCGGTGCTTTCGTTAAAGCGCCCGATGAACTCGTGATAGGCCCAGACGCCGGCAATGGCGAGCAGGACCACCACAGCGAGGGCCAGCAGCATCACCTTGCGTTTGCGCGGGTTGCCGGTGTCCGGGGTGTTGTCTTGAGCTTGGGGGTTTTCGGCAGTGGCCATGACAAATACCTTGAATTATGGGTGCGACGACGCGGGGCTGGCGTTGGCTGCGTTCAGGTTTTCACCCTGAAAGCCGCCGCCCAGCGCTTGCATCAGTTGAATCGACAGGTCGATCTGCTCGGCATTGAGGGTCGCCAGCTGACGCTGGGCCTGGAGCAATTGCTGCTCGATGCTGAGCACGTCCAGGTAGTTGCCGATGCCGGAACCGTAACGCTGGACGACGGTGTTGTAAGAGTCCTGAGCGATGTCGGTGGCGTGCTGCTGTGCACCGATCTGCCGGCCGATATCGCGCAGCTGATTGATGGTGTCGCCGACATCACCCAGGGCTTTCACCAGGCTTTTGTTGTACTGCGCCACCGCCAGATCGTAATCAGCGTCGCGGGCATCAAGGTTGGCACGCAGGCGGCCGCCATCGAAAATCGGCAGCGACACGGTCGGCGCGATGTTGAAGAAGCGGCTGGCCGAACCGAACATCGCATCACCCAGCAACGACTCGGCGCCGGCCGAGGCCGACAGATTGAGGTTGGGATAGAAACGGGTTTTCGCCGCATCGATGTCTTTGCTCGCCGCCTCGACACGCCAGCGCGCCGCGACCAGATCCGGGCGGCGCCCGAGCAGTTCCGCCGGCAACACCGACGGCACCGCCACAGCGCTGGCTTGCAGAACTTTCGGTCGAGCGATTTCGTTGCCACGATCCGGGCCTTTGCCGAGCAATACCGCCAAGGCGATTTTCGCGCTGTTCAGGCGTTTTTTCGCGTCGATCAGGCTGGCCTGAGAACTGGCTTCCAGACTCTGGGTTTGCTGAAACTGGTACTGGCTGTCGATTCCCGAACTCAAGCGGCGCTGGCTGAGGTCGAGCATTTGCCGGGTGCGCTTGAGGTCCTCGCTGGCAAGGTCGTAAACGATGTGCGCCTGACCGAGATCGCTATACGCACGGGCGACGTCAGCGGCGAGGGTCAGTTGCGCGGCCTGACGGTCGACTTCAGCAGCGCGAGCCTCGCCGAGCGCGGCTTCCCAGGCATCGCGCTGGCCGCCCCACAAATCGAAGTTGTAATTGAAACCGGCGCTGACATTGCGCACCGTCGCATAGGCACCGCCCTGCCCCAGCGGATCCTGATCACGAGCCAGCCGCGAACGGCTGATGCCAGCGCTGGCGTCGAGGGTCGGATAACGCTCGGCATCGGCAGCATAGGCGGCGGCACTGGCCTGATGGGCGCGGGCTGCGGTGATCTGCATGTCCGGGCTGTCGTGCAGGGCTTCGCGGATCAGGCCGTCGAGCTGCGGATCGCCGAGGCTGCTCCACCAATCGCTTTTCGGCCACGCCGCTGGCGACAGGGTGACGCCTTCGAGAGACTGCGCTGTCTTCAGGCTCTTCGCGTCGAGGCGTTGGCCTTCAGTGTCGAGGCCGCTGTAGTTGGCGCAACCGGCGAGGATCATCGCCGACAACAACAGCGTCAGACTGCTGCGCAAAGTGTTAGCGCTCATTGTGATCACCTAGACGCTGGATGGTGATCGGGTCACCGGCGGCCAGCAGGATTTTCTTGAGGATGTATTCGAGGGTTTTCAGCTCGTCGCGGGAGATCGCGCCGGCCAGCTCATTCATCGCATCGGCACCGATGTGCGGCAGACGATCAGCCAGTTGCTGGCCCTGCTCGGTCAGTTTCAACTGCACCTGACGGCGGTCGCCTTCGCTGCGCTGGCGAATCAGAAACGCTTTCTGCTCGAGACGATCGAGCATGCGCGTCATCGACCCGCTGTCCAGCGACAGATGCCGACACAGCTCAGCCGGGGTGTCGACGCCGAACTGGGCCATGATGATCAACACCTTGAACTGCGCGGCGGTGATGCCGTGAGGTTCCATGTGGGTATCGATGATCCGGTCCTTGAGCAACGCGGCACGACCAAGCAACAGGCCGAGGTGGCAATGTTTGAATTCTTCCGGGGTGAAATGCTTCATGGGTCGACCTGATAACTGCCTAGGCAGTGAATGTATGTCGAGATGTTACTGCTTAGGCAGCGAATGTCAACGCAATAGTTAGGGGGCTTTGTAATTAATCACTGACCGGCCACGCGGGATCGTTCCCACGCTCCGCGTGGGAGTGCAGCCGGGGACGCTCTGCGTCCGTTTTTTTTGAGAGCCGGGACGCAGAGCGTCCCTTGAGGCATTCCCACGCAGAGCGTGGGAACGATCATTGGAGAGAACGCGCTCTAGAAATCCCGCTTGTAGAAAATATCCAGCGAGCTCGCCACGCCGCTCGCCGCTTCGACGTAAACCTTCTTGCTCAGCTTGTAGCGCAAAGCGATGGTGCTGGCCGGTTCGAAGACGCCGACGCCGTAGCGCAGGCTGAGTTTTTCCGAGATGTTGCCGCTGGCGACGACGCTGGTGTCGTTGCCACTGCCCTGGGTGTCGAGCTGAAAGTCCTCGATGCCAAGATCCTTGGCCAGACCACTGGTGACCCCGGCGCTGCCCATCAGGCCCAGGCCCAGCGCGGCTTGCGCGAGCATATTGTTATCTTCGCCGCTGGTACTCAGCGGACGGCCCAGCACCAGGTACGACAGCGCCTGTTCCTGACTCATCGCCGGTTCGGAGAAGATCTGCGTGGTCGGCTGTTCGGCGCTGCCGCTCAGGCGAATACCGGCGATGACGTCGTCGGTCTGGCGGATCGCTTCGATGTCCAGATACGGCTGGTCGATGGGGCCGGCGAACAACAGGCGCGCACGCCGCACCGTCAGGCGCTGGCCGTAGGCGCGATAGCGGCCGTCGTTGAGCCAGAGTTCGCCACGGGTATCCATGTTGTCGCCGATGTGCACCTGACCCTGCAGGTTGGCGGTCAGACCGAAACCGGCGAAGCTCAGCTTGTCCTGGCCGACGATGACGTCGATGTCCATTTTCATCGCGATCGGTGGTTTGCCCTCTTCGGTCTGCGCACCGACGATGATCGTGTCGTCGGAGATTTTCACGGTTGATGGCGGCAGTTCGCGCACGGTGATTTCGCCTTTCGGCACCAGCACCTTGCCGGCAACTTTCAGCTCATCGCCGGCCATGGAAATTTTTAGATCCGGGGCCATTTCCAGTTTGGCGTAGGGTTCGACGCTGACCGGCAATTGCGTGCCCTTGAGCGCCAGATCGACCACCAGTGCCTGACCCCAGGCTACGTTGCCATTGAGACTGCCTTTGCCAGTCTTGCCGCTGTCCCAGCCACCGTCCAGGCGCACCGATTCGCCGGCGATCGCCGCCGTCAGTTGCAGGTTCTGCAGCTCCATCGGCAGTTCGGCGCCGGACACTTCGCCATCGCTGAGCTGCACAGTGCCGTTGACCAATGGCGCGAGCAGGCCACCGGAAATAGTGCCGCTGCCGTTGAGCCGGCCGGTGAGTTTTTCCACCATCGGCACGAACGGCCGCGCCACCGACAGATCGAGGCCGGAAAGGCGGAACGAGCCGCTCAGCGGTTTGTTCTTCGGCAGCGGATTGAGCTGCGCCTGCACCAGTAATTCGCCGAGTTTGCCGCCGACAAAATTGAGCTCGGTGTCGACGCGCTTGGGCGTGAGCTTGCTGCTGAGTTTGAGGGTCTGGTAGGGGAAATCCAGCCAGCGATCCTTGTCGCGCACGCGCAGGGTGCCGCCACTGGCATCGACACTGACCGCGCCGTTCGGGCCGCTCGCCGGCAAGTCCAGTTGCAGATCGGCGTTGAGTCGGCCCTGCCAGGCGAAGTCTTTGGGCAGCCATTGCGCAAGGCTTTCGATCGGGAATTGTTTGAGGTGATAACGCAGCTTCGGCTCGGGCATCAGGCGCTGGTCTTCGCCACACAGGCTGGCATTGCCGGACAGCCAGCAATGCGCGCCGAAATTGATCTGGCCGTCCGCCAGGCGTTCCAGTCTGGCCGGGCTTTGCAGCTTCCAGTCCTGGCCACCGGCCTGAATGTCGCCACTGGCCAAGCGTCCGCGCCAGTTGCCCTTGTCCAGATTGCCGTCCAGCCCCAGCGCCAGTTTCAGCTTCGGTCCGATCAGGTCGAGATTGAGTTTCTGGCTTTTGATATCGCCCTGAGCACTGGCGGTCAGGGTGCCGAGCGAAGTATCGCCGGCCTGAATGCCGCTGCCTTTGAGATTGATCTTCGCCCGCTGCGCACTGTCGAGCGTGGCGTCGAGGTTGAGGCTTTGCAGACGGTTATCCTGGAAAGCCAGTTGCGAACCTTGCAGATCAAGCTTGCCCTGTGGCGCCTTCAGCGTACCGGCGACGTTGACCTGACCGTTGACCTGACCGCGCAATTGCGGCCAGAGCTGGGCCAGACGCGGCAGCTTGATGTCGATCTGTCCGCCGAGTTTGTCCTGCAGGCTGCCCTTGCCGTTGATGCTGTTGTCGCCGAGGCGGATCTGCAGAGCGTTGAGGTTCCAGCGCTCGCCCGCGCCGTCAGCCTTTGCCTGCAGAATCGCCGGTTGGCCGCGCAGTTTGCCTTTAAGGTCGAGGTCGGCGCTGAGGCTGAGCTGATCATTCTTCATCTCGCCTTTGCTCTGCAAAGGCCCGGCCAGCGTACCCGGCAGCTCCGCGACCCAGTACGCCGGGTTGAGCGCCGACAGGTCCAGCGCGGTATCCCAGGCGATGCCGTCGGCGAAGCGCACATTGACGTGCCCTTCGGCCTTGCCCTGCCCGGCCTGCATGACCAGTTGCGGCAAGGCGATCTGTTCCAGACTGCCGCTGAACGGACTGCTAAGGTTGAACGCGCCGGCCGGGCCATCCAGCGCGGCGTCGAAATTACCGAGGTACTGGCCGTCGGTGTAGGACACTTCGCCGGTAAAGGTGCGCAACGTCACTTGCGGCTCGTCGATTTCCGGATAGAGCCGGTGCCACGGGAAGTCTTGCCAGTTGATATTGGCCTGAGCGCTGAGGCCCTTGCTCCAGTCGACGTTGCCGGTGAGTTTGAGGCTTTGCGTGTCGTTGGCGTTGAGGTCGAGCCCGTCAATCTGCGCGCCGTTGGCGTCGACCTTGCCCTTGAGCAGCAGCGCCACTGGCGATTTCTCGGCGGGCAACGTGGCGTTGCCGAGCAGTTGATAACCGTTTTTCAGGTCGCCTTCGCCGGTGAGCACAAGCTGATTGAATTGCAGGGTGTCCGGCAGATCGGCGCTCGGCTTGAACGCATCGCTGGTGATGCGCAGCTTGGCCGGGAGGTTTTCCGCCAGCGCTTGCAGCTCGCCGTTCAACTGGCCGTCGAGGTAGCCACGGCTGTCGGCGTGCAGGTTGAGGGTTTTCAGCAGATCACCTTCAACTTTCAGCGCCAGCGTCCACGGCTCGCTGCCGGGAGACGGCAAAGTCAAATCGCCCTGAATCGTCAGCGGCCAGTTGCCGCTCGGTTGCAGCAGGCCGGACAGGTTCAGGCTGAGCTCGTCGCGCTGCAATTTCACGCTGTCGATCTGCAAGCCTTGAGCGGTCCAGTGCGCCGCCAGTTGCAAACCCTTGAGCTGTTCGCTGCCGTTGAACAACAGGCTGCCCACCTCGACGTCGCCCAATTCGATGGCCAACGGCAATTGCAGGTCCGGCAGTTTGATCGGGCCGCTCTCGATGGTTTCTTCGCTCGGCGGGAATTGCAGGATCACCTGATCGGCCTTGAGCTGATCGATGCACAAGGTCATGCGCGTCAGGCACAGCGGCGACCAGGCGAAGATTGCCTTGTTCAGCTCGACGCGGCTGGTGTCCTGCTGCCATACCAGGTGATCGGCACTCCACTGCCCAGCGAGGCGACCGTGGAAATTCTCCACGCTCAAGCCAGGTACAAGGCCCAGCGCCCAACGGCTGCCGGCCTGCGTGCCAAGCAGTGCAGCCAGGCTCAGGAGGATCAACATGACCAGCGCCAACAGCGTCAGCGCCGTTATTTTCACACCACGCTTCACAGCTCAGGCCCCATGGAAAAGTGCAGCCGGATGCCGCCGTCGTCGTCCAGCGCATGGGCCAGGTCAAGGCGGATCGGCCCGACCGGCGAGACCCAGCGCACACCTACACCGACCCCGGTCTTGAGGTCGGGCAGTTCGAGTTTGTTGAAAGAGTTGCCTTGGTCGACGAAGGTCGCGACCCGCCATTTCTCGGCGATCGAATACTGATACTCGACGCTGCCGGCAATCATGTAACGGCCACCGATGCGGTCGCCGTCAGAGTTTTTCGGCGACAGGCTCTGATAGTCGTAACCGCGCACGCTCTGATCGCCACCGGCAAAAAAGCGCAGCGATGGCGGAATCGAGTTGTAGCCATTGGTGGCGCTGCCGCCGACCTGCACGCGGCCGAGCAGGCGGTGCTTGTCGAACACCGTGGTCAGGCCTTTGACCAGCGCGGTGCCATATAAAAGGTTGTTGTCCGAACCGAGGCCTTCCTTGGCCACTTTGCTTTCGAAGCTCAGGCGATAGCCGTTGCGCGGGTCGATGCGGTTGTCGCTTTTGAGGTAGGAATAACTGATGCCGGGCATCAGCAGCGTGCTCAGGCCGGAGTCGTCGCCGAGTTCGTATTCTTCACGTTGCCATTTCAGCGAGATCACCCGCTGCCAGCCGCTGGGCAACTTGCTGTGCCATTCCGGGCCGAACGTCAGCAGCTTGCTGAGGGTGTCGGAGCCTTCGATGTCTTCGAACTGATAGCCGCCGGCCCAGCGCAGTTTGTCGGTCAATGGCGGGTCGAGCGGGATGTCGTAGAACAGCCCGACGTTCTGCCGGGGCGCCGAAAGTTCGGCCTCCCAGCCATAGCTGTCGCCCTGAGGGTTGACCCAGTGACGCGTCCAGTTGGCCTTGATCCGTGGCCCGACGTCGGTCGAATAACCGAGGCCCAGGCCCATCGTGCGCGGCTTGCGCGTGTCGAGTTTGACGGCGACCGGAATCACATCGTTCTGCGCTGCCGTCGGTGCCGCGTCGACGCGCACGCCTTCGAAATAGCCGCTCGATTGCAGGTCGCGATTAAGTTCGGCGATCAGTTCCGAATCGTAGGGTTCGCCTGCCTTGAACGGCACCATGCGTTGCAGCAGGTCTTCGTCGAACGGCGTGTCGCCCTCGAAACTGACTTTTCCCAGCGCATAACGCGGGCCGCTGTCGTAGATCAATTCGATGTCGGCCACGCCCGCGCGGGGATCGACCATGAGCTTCTGGCTGGTGAAATGACCGCTGAAGTAACCGAAGCGCGAGGCCTGGTTCTGGATCACCCGTTTGGCGTCTTCGTAACGGCCATGGTTGAGCACGGCGCCGGACTTGAGCAGGTCGCCTTTCGGTACGCGAAAGGATTTCAGCGAGGCCGCCGGGCCGTCGACGCGCACGGTGACGTTGCGCAGCCGAATGGGCTCGCCGGGATCGATGTTCAGCACCAGACGCGGTTTTCCCCCGCCCTTGACGTCACTGTCGATCTGCGGCTGGTAGTATCCCAGCGCCTGCGCCGCTTTGCGCGCCTGCTCTTCGGCGCCGCGACTGAAACGCAGCAAGGCTTCTTCGTCGCGATCGCCGAGGCTGCCGATATAGCCTTCTATATTGGCCTTGAGTTCATCGTTGGACGGCTTGATCCGTACATCCAATTCACTTTGCGCCAGCGCCGCGCAGCTGGATAACAGCATCAGCACGCCGCTGGTAAATCTTCGTGGAAACTTCATAGACGCGGATGCTATCACGGGCTCGGGAGCCTGATAGAACAGGTAATTTGTGAAGAAGTTCGATCATTATCCCATTGCTGTTTGTAACACCTGCGGATTGGCGTGGAAAAATACGTGTTCGCGCACCGGCCCGACGGCAACCTCGCCGATCTCCTGATAACCCTGCCTTTTATAGAATTCCAGGTAGCGTGGGTTGCCGGTGTCGAGCACCACGCCTTGCGAGGCTTCATCAACGGCGCACCAGTTGTGCACGGCGGTGAGCAACTGTTCGCCGTAGTGCTTGCCCTGAAACTGCGGGTGCACACCGAGCAGCGGCAGCATGTGCACCGAGTCACCCGGCACGCATGCAGCAACGGCATCGTGGTATTCCAGATAACGCCGGGTGCAGCGAAAACCGGTGCTGAGCACCATGCGCAAGCGCCACGCCCAACTTTCGGTAACGCCCAGGCGCCGTTGCGGCGGTGCGATCAGGGCGATGCCGATCAAGCGATCGTTGACCAACAGGCCGATCGCCGGCAGGTCCTGGAGAAAATGCTGTTTGACCAGCTCGCGCACCGTGGCGCGCACGCGTTGTTCGTAGCCGGGTCGCTCGGCTTCGAACAGATAGCCGAAGGTCGGCTCGTGGCGATAGGCCTGATACAGCAACGAGCGGGCTTCGCGCGAATAGCCGCGGTCGAGCATGTGGATGTCGGCAACGGCGGACTGGGTTTCAGGCATTGCAGTGATTCTCCCCGGGGGCGCGCTCGGAGGCTGGCGCGCTTGTTGGTACGAACCTTGGGCGGATGTGGTGGTTCCCCTGACAGGTTAGACCAGCCTCGGATCTTCATCGACTGGGCGGGCCTCATCGCTGGCAAGCCAGCTCCCACAGTGTCTGCGTCGTTCACAACATTTACATACACCACAGAAACCTGTGGGAGCTGGCTTGCCAGCGATGGGGCCGGGACAAGCGCTACAAATCCCACAGGCCAAAATGATTTGTCCCACACTGGCCCATCTCCCCCATGTCAGCTAGCATCGCCCTTTTGCCAGGACTGCCGACCATGAAGATTGTTTCCTTCAACATCAACGGACTGCGTGCCCGTCCGCATCAGCTGGCAGCGCTGATCGAAAAACATCAGCCCGACGTGATCGGCCTGCAGGAAACCAAGGTCCACGACGACCAGTTCCCCCTCGAAGACATCCGCGCCCTTGGCTATCACGTGCACTTCCATGGCCAGAAGGGCCATTACGGTGTCGCCCTGCTCTCGCGCAACGAACCGATCGCCATCCATAAAGGCTTTGCCACCGATGAAGAAGACGCGCAACGGCGCTTTATCTGGGGCACTTTTGCCGATGCCAACGGCGTGCCGGTGACGATCATGAACGGCTATTTCCCCCAAGGTGAAAGCCGCGACCACCCAACCAAATTCCCTGCCAAGGAGCGTTTCTACAGCGACCTGCAAGCGCTGCTGGAAAGCCAGTTCCACAACGAACAGCCACTGGTGGTGATGGGTGATGTGAACATTTCCCCGGAAGACTGCGACATCGGCATCGGCCCGGACAACATGAAGCGCTGGCTGAAAACCGGCAAATGCAGCTTCCTGCCGGAAGAACGCGAGTGGATGGCGCGCCTGAAGAACTGGGGCCTGACCGACAGCTACCGTCACCTCAATCCCGACGTGAGCGACATGTTCAGCTGGTTCGACTACCGCAGCCGTGGCTTTGAAGATGAGCCCAAACGCGGCCTGCGCATCGATGTAATTCTGGCGTCCCATGGCCTGCTGCCACGGGTCAAGGATGCCGGCGTGGACTACGAACTGCGCGGCATGGAAAAGCCATCGGACCATGCGCCGATCTGGCTTGAGCTGGCCTGATCCAGCCTGAGGGAATTTTCATTGTGGGAGCGAGCCTGCTCGCGAATGCGGTGGATCAGCGACAAATTTTTCGACTGACACGCCGCCTTCGCGAGCAGGCTCGCTCCCACAGGTAATCCCCTGTCATATTTCGGTCACGCGCCTGACTTAATCTCCCCGGCAATCCCCTTGGCTTGATTCGGTGCCGGCATGACCCTGCGTGTTCTTTGCGTTTTCCTGTTGAGCGGCTGGCTGTCGGTATCCGCCGCCGCCCTGCCGATCCCCGAAAACGGCCCGGCATTGCGCATTCAGGGCTCCAACACCATCGGCGCCGAACTCGGCCCGGCGCTGGTCGAAGGCCTGTTGCAGCAACAAGGCCTGCTGAAAATCCACCGCGAAACCCCGGACACCGCCAACGAACAACGCATCGTCGGCCAGACCGCACAAGGGCAACGCGTAATCATCGAAGTCGCCGCCCACGGTTCCAGCACTGGCTTCACTGCATTGAAAAACGCCAGCGCCGATCTGGCCGCCTCTTCCCGTGAGATCAAGGACAGCGAACTGCTTGCCCTGCAAGCCCTCGGCGATCTGAAAAGCCCGGCGGCCGAGCAAGTCATTGCAATCGACGGCCTGGCGATTATCCTCAACCCGGCCAACCCGGTTGAGCAGTTGAACACCGAGCAACTGGCGCGGATTTTTGCCGGCGAAGTGAAAACCTGGGAAGAGCTCGGTGGCCGTGGCGGCGCCATTCATTTATACGCGCGGGATGATCAATCGGGGACGTACGACACGTTCAAGGAGCTGGTCCTGAGCCGGCGTGGGAAAAGTCTCAGCAGCGCGGCGAAGCGTTTCGAATCCAGCGAGCAATTGTCCGACGCGGTCAGCGCCGATCCGCAAGGTATCGGCTTCATCGGCTTGCCTTACGTGCGCCAGGCCAAAGCCGTGGCGATTGCCGACGGCGCCTCGCAAGCGATGCTGCCGCTGAACAGTCTGATCGCCACCGAAGACTATCCGCTGTCGCGGCGCTTGTTCTTTTATCTGCCGCCGGACAGCCGCAATCCGTGGGCACAGGCGTTGGCCAGCTTTGCCCAGAGCCCAGAGGGTCAGGCGATCGTCGCGGCCAGCGGTTTTGTCAGCCAGACCGTACAAGCCATGAGCGTGGCGCCGAATGCGCTGATGCCCGAGGGTTACCAATCCCTCAGCCGGCATGCCCAGCGTCTGACAGTGAATTTCCGTTTCGCCGAGGGCAGCGCCAGTCTGGACAACAAGGCGCGGCAGGATCTGGCGCGGGTGCTCGACTATATAAAGCGCCATGGCAAGACCGAACGGGCGGTGACGCTGGTGGGGTTTGGTGATTTGAAGGATGACCCGGCGCGGGCCGATCTGCTGTCGAAACTACGGGCGATGGCGGTGCGGCGTGAGCTGGTCAAAGACGGTGTGGTCATACGCGAAGTCCGCGGCTTTGGTGCGCTGATGCCGGTGGCGACCAACAGTGCGGATGAGGGGCGGATCAAGAATCGGCGGGTTGAGGTTTGGGTGTATTGATCCTGACGCCTGATCGTTCCCACGCTCCGCGTGGGAACGATCAGACTGGGGGGAATGCGAATGAGGCGACGCGGTGTTACTGGCCGCTACGCATCATCTCCTTCGGCACATACTTGCCGATCTCGAACTTGCCGATCGCCGCGCGGTGCACTTCGTCGGGGCCGTCGGCCAGGCGCAGGGTGCGCTGCATCGCATACATATAGGCCAGCGGGAAATCGTTCGACACCCCTGCCCCGCCGTGCATCTGAATCGCCCGGTCGATCACCCGCAGGGCCACGTTCGGTGCGACGACTTTGATCTGCGCAATCTCGCTTTTCGCCACTTTGTTGCCGACGGTGTCCATCATGTACGCCGCTTTCAACGTCAGCAGACGCGCCATGTCGATCTCCATCCGCGAGTCGGCGATCTTGTCGATGTTGCCACCCAGACGCGCCAGCGGTTTGCCGAATGCGGTGCGGCTCACTGAGCGTTTGCACATCAGTTCCAGCGCACGTTCGGCCATGCCGATCGAACGCATGCAATGGTGAATCCGCCCTGGGCCAAGGCGACCCTGAGCGATTTCGAAGCCGCGTCCTTCACCGAGCAGGACGTTTTCGTACGGCACCCGCACGTTATCGAACAGCACTTCGGCGTGACCGTGCGGTGCGTCGTCGTAACCGAACACCGGTAGCGGCCGGACGATCTTCACTCCGGGGGTATCAACCGGTACGAGGATCATTGAGTGCTGGGCGTGACGCGGCGCGTCGGGGTTGCTCAGGCCCATGAAGATCAGAATCTTGCAGCGCGGATCGCAGGCACCGGAGGTCCACCATTTCTTGCCGTTGATTACCCACTGATCGCCGTCACGCACAGCTCGGGCGGCCATGTTGGTTGCGTCGGAAGACGCCACATCAGGCTCGGTCATGGCGAACGCCGAACGGATTTCGCCGCGAAGCAGCGGCTCGAGCCAGCGCTGTTTCTGCTCGTCGTTGGCGTAGCGCACCAGCACTTCCATGTTGCCGGTGTCCGGCGCCGAGCAGTTGAACGGCTCCGGCCCCAGCAGGGAACGGCCCATGATTTCCGCCAATGGCGCATATTCGAGGTTGCTCAGGCCGGCGCCCAGCTCGGACTCAGGCAGAAACAAATTCCACAGCCCTTCAGCCTTGGCCTTGGCCTTGAGCTCTTCCATGATCGCGGTCGGCTGCCAGCGATCGCCCTCGGCGACCTGGCGTTCGAACACCGCTTCGGCCGGGTAAACGTAAGTGTCCATGAACGCAGTCACGCGCTCACGCAGTTCCTGGACCTTGGGCGAATAAGCGAAATCCATGGGTAGTTACCTTCTCGGGCAGAGGTTGTTCAAGTCATGCAATCGATGCTAGAACAGCGCTGATCATTTACCTAGCCTATTCTCGGCGTGTATAAACATTCATCACCAATATATGATCCGCTGATCGTCAGCCCCAAAACACTTGCACTTAATAACAAGAGAAGCCGCGTTATGAATCTGAGCAAGGTCGACCTGAACCTTTTCATCGTCTTCGACGCGATCTACACCGAAGCCAACCTGACCCGCGCCGGGCAGATTGTCGGCATCACCCAGCCGGCGGTGTCCAACGCCTTGGCGCGGTTGCGCGAAACCTTCAACGACCCGCTCTTCGTGCGCACTGCCCAAGGCATGGTGCCTACGCCGATGGCGCAGAACATCATCGGCCCGGTGCGCAACGCCCTGTCGCTGCTGCGCGTATCGGTGCAGGAAAGCCGCATCTTCAACCCGGCGCAGGCGGCCAAGACTTACCGCATCAGCATGACCGATTTGACGGAGGCAATCATTCTGCCGCCCCTGTTCCAGCGTCTGCGCCGCCTGGCGCCGACGGTGATCATCGAAAGCTTTCTGTCCAAGCGCCGGGAAACCACCAAGGAACTGGCCGCCGGGCGTCTGGATTTCGCTGTGGATGCGCCGCTCAACACCGACCCGCAGGTGCGCCACGTCAAGCTGATGGACGACCGTTACGTCTGCGCCATGCGCAAGGGCCACCCAATGGCGGGCAAGGAAAAACTCAGCCTCGATGACTACCTGTCGCTGACCCACATCCATATTTCCAGCCGCCGCAGCGGTCTGGGTTATGTCGATCTGGCGCTGGGCAAAATGGGCATCCAGCGCAAGATCGCCCTGCGCTCGCAGCACTATCTGATGGCCTCGCAAGTGATGCAGCAGACCGACATGGTCATGACCGTGCCGGAACGCTTCGCCCGCCGCCATGATTTGCAGTCGTTCAATTTGCCGGTGAATGATGTGCCGTCGGTGGAAACGCATTTGTACTGGCACGAAAGCACCGACCAGGACCCGGCCAACCGCTGGATGCGCGAGCAGATGATCGAGTTGTGCCAGCAGGTGACGGCGCAGGAGAAGAAGCTGGAGAAGGTGTAGGGCTTTTTTACCGCGTTATCGTTCTTCGCGAGCAGGCTCGCTCCCACATTCGACTGCATTCCTTCCGGTGAAATGCAATTCAGTGTGGGAGCGAGCCTGCTCGCGAATAGGCCGGCAAACGCAGCGAGGATCTTGAGCCTTGACGTAAACGTAAACCACCGATTAGCTTAGCGCCATGCCCCTTTTCCGAGCGCTTTCATGAGCAGTCAGACCTACAGCATTTCCGACCTCGCCCGCGAGCTGGACATTACCACCCGGGCGATCCGCTTTTATGAAGAGCAAGGCCTGCTCAGCCCCGAGCGTCGTGGCCAGGAACGTATCTATTCGCCGCGCGACAAGGTCACCCTGAAGCTGATCCTGCGCGGCAAGCGCATCGGTTTTTCCCTGGCCGAATGCCGCGAGCTGATCGAACTCTACGACCCGTCCGGCGGTAACACCAAACAGCTCAACAGCATGCTGGCGAAAATCAGCGAACGCCGCGAACAGCTCGAACAGCAGTTGCTGGATATCGAACAGATGAAACTCGAGCTGGACACTGCCGAAGAGCGCTGCGTGCAGGCGTTGGAGCAGACGCTCAAGAGCCAGCAGGCGATCTAGCAAATATTGGTGCCCCTGTGGGAGCGAGCCTGCTCGCGAATGCATTCTGTCATCCAACATTAACGGTGACTGATCCACCGCTTTCGCGAGCAGGCTCGCTCCCACAGGGTTCTTCGTGAACTAAAAAAACAGGCAGGTCCCACCCATGTCCCTCCCCTCCCTAGTACGCCTGATCGAAGTCGGCCCGCGCGATGGCCTGCAGAACGAAGCCCAACCGATCAGCGTCGCTGACAAAGTGCAACTGGTCGATGCCCTGAGTGCCGCCGGGCTTGGCTACATCGAAGTCGGCAGTTTCGTCTCGTCCAAGTGGGTGCCGCAGATGGCCGGATCCGCCGAGGTATTTGCGCAGATCCAGCGCAAACCCGGCGTGACCTACGGCGCGCTGGCGCCGAACCTGCGCGGCTTTGAAGACGCGCTCGCCGCCGGGGTCAAGGAAGTCGCGGTGTTCGCCGCCGCCTCCGAGGCGTTCTCGCAGCGCAACATCAATTGCTCGATCAGCGAGAGCCTGGCGCGGTTTGCGCCGATCATGGAGGCGGCGAAACAACACGGCGTTACCGTGCGCGGTTACGTTTCCTGTGTGCTGGGCTGTCCGTATGAAGGCACGGTCGCGCCGGAGCAAGTGGCGATGGTCGCGCGCGAGCTGTACGCGATGGGCTGCTACGAAGTGTCGCTGGGCGACACCATCGGCACCGGCACGGCGGGCGCGACCCGACGCCTGTTCGAGGTGGTCTCGGCGCAGGTGCCACGGGACAGACTCGCCGGGCATTTCCACGACACCTATGGCCAGGCCATGGCCAACATCTACGCCAGCCTGCTCGAAGGCATTGCGGTGTTCGACAGCTCTATCGCCGGCCTCGGCGGCTGCCCGTACGCCAAAGGCGCTAGCGGTAACGTTGCCACAGAGGACGTGGTGTACCTGCTCAATGGCCTGGGCATCGAGACCGGTATCGATCTGGACGCCTTGATTGCTGCGGGCCAGCAGATCAGTGCAGTGCTCGGCCGTCCAACCGGTTCGCGAGTGGCCAAGGCACGCAGCGCCCAGTGAGGTGTTACCGCTGGATCAGTGAAGTGGGCAAAAGCGAGTAACACGGAAACAAATTGTCTGGCTTTGCCTGGAGTCGAAAAAGCCTGAAAAAGTTAAGCCGTTGATTTCTAAAGGATTTTAAAAGTTGGCACGACACCTGCTATCTCTATCGCATAACAAGAATAAAAAGCCGCAAACCAATAAAAACAAGACGAAACGACTCTGACATAACAAGAACAACACGGCAGAGACGCAGCTAACAGATTTTTTTGGAGAAGGTGTGCTTTTCAGGGTGCTCTAAGGAGTGACCCGCAACCGGGCAGAGAACAATAAAACTACCTTCAGGTAGCTCCCGAATCGGTTGGATCGTTAAACGAGAAAGCAGATCAGCGCTCAAAAAAATACGTTTGCTCTTGACCCCGGATGGGGGTCGCCAAAAAGCTGTACAGGGCCACGGTTGCCAAAAACAACAACAGACCGACCCTCAATAATAAAAAGAGCACGCAACGACAAATTAAAGGGGAGCTTCGGCTCCCCTTTGTGCTTTCTGCAATTCCTGAAACCACCCCAATCCCTGTGGGAGCTGGCTTGCCAGCGATTGCGGTAGAACATTCAACATTGATGCTGGCTGACCTGACGCCATCGCTGGCAAGCCAGCTCCCACAGGGTTTAGGTTACCGCTCGGTTATTTTCAGCTCCTCGATACTGATCTCACGCATCCTGAATTTCTGGATCTTCCCCGTCACCGTCATCGGAAACGCGTCGACGAATTTGAAGTAACGCGGTGTCTTGAAATGGGCGATGCGTTCCTTGCACCAGGTTTGCAGCTCCAGCTCCGAGGCACTGTGGCCGGGGTGGAATTTGATCCAGGCGACGATTTCCTCACCGTAGCGCGAGCACGGAATGCCGATCACCTGCACGTCGGCCACCGCCGGATGGGTGAAGAAAAACTCCTCCAGCTCACGGGGGTAAACGTTCTCGCCGCCACGAATGATCATGTCCTTGTTACGCCCGGCGATGTTGACGCAACCCTCCGCGTTCATGCTCGCCAGGTCGCCGGTGTGCATCCACCCCGCCTCATCGATGGCTTCGGCAGTAGCCTGCGGGTTGTTCCAGTAGCCGAGCATCACGCTGTAGCCGCGCGTACATAATTCGCCAATGGTGCCGCGCGGCACAAGGTTGCCGGCGGTGTCGATGATCTTGCTTTCCAGTTGCGGCTGGGTGCGCCCGACCGTGGTGACACGCAACTCCAGCTCATCCGCCGGCCCGGTCTGCAACGACACCGGACTGGTTTCGGTCATGCCGTAGGCGATCTGCACTTCGCTCATGTGCATTTCGTTGATCACCCGGCGCATGACCTCGATAGGACAGGTGGCGCCGGCCATGATCCCGGTGCGCAGGCTCGACAGGTCGAAGCTCTGCCGTTGCGGCTGATCGAGCATGGCAATGAACATGGTCGGCACACCATACAGCGCCGTGGCTTTTTCTTCGGCCACCGCTTGCAGGGTCAGCGCCGGATCGAAAGCGTCGTTGGGGTAAATCATCGTGCTGCCATGGGTGACGCAACCGAGGTTGCCCATGACCATGCCGAAGCAGTGATACAGCGGCACCGGAATCACCAGACGATCGGCAGTCGTCAGGCCGAGGCTTTCGCCGACCATGTAGCCGTTGTTGAGAATGTTGTAGTGACTGAGGGTCGCGCCCTTGGGGAAACCGGTAGTGCCGGAGGTGTACTGGATGTTCACCGGTTGATCGAAATGCAGGCTGGTGCTGCGTTCGCGCAGCTGTTCGGACGAGACGCTGGCGGCCAGATCGCTGAGCTGCGACCACGGCAGAAAACCGGGCGGCGGATTGGCATTGAGGCTGATCACGCCGCGCAACTCCGGCAGGCGTTCGCTACGCAGCTGACCGATGGCGTGCTCGGCCAATTCTGGCGCCAGGTTCTGGAGCATTTCATGGTAATTCGAGGTCTTGAACGCTCCGGCACAGACCAGCCAATGGCAGCCGGATTGCTTGAGCACGTACTCGAGTTCAGAGCCGCGATAGGCAGGATTGATATTGACCAGGATCACGCCGATCTTCGCCGTGGCGAACTGGGTGATGCACCACTGCGCGCAATTCGGCGCCCAGATGCCGAGGCGATCGCCGGTCTGCAAGCCCAGCGCGAGCAAGGCCCTGGCCTGCTCATCCACCGCTTCGGCCAGTTGCCGCCAGGAGTAACGCAAGTGTTGATGGCGCACCACTAAAGCCTCGCCGTCAGGGTATTGCGCGACAGTCTGATCGAAGCGCTGACCGATGGTCATCGCCAGCAGGGCTTTGTCCTGAGAGCCACGGGTGTAGCTGCGCTGCGGGTTTGCACTGGGTTGATCCATGACGACCCCTATTGTCTTTATTTATGGGTAACGACGGTCCTGTAGGAGTGAGCCTGCTCGCGATCGCGTCGTGTCAGCAAACGCAAATATTGACTGACACACTGCCATCGCGAGCAGGCTCACTCCTACAGAAAGCTCTCCGTTTTCAATCCTGAACTGCCCTTACTCTCGCCCAAGTTGACGCTTACGTAAAGCCGATTGACAGTCGATCTATGGAAGCTTTACGTTAACGTAAAGCTGAACGCCGATTCGTCGTGCGCTCCACCCGATAAAAAAGCCAAAAGGTGCCACATGAGCTATCCATCCCTGAATTTCGCCCTCGGTGAAACCATCGACATGCTGCGCGATCAGGTGCAGTCCTTCGTCGCCGATCAGATCGCCCCGCGCGCCGCGCAGATCGACCACGACAACCTGTTCCCCGCCGACATGTGGCGCAAATTCGGTGACATGGGTCTGCTCGGCATCACCGTGCCGGAAGAGTACGGCGGCGCGGGTCTGGGTTATCTGGCGCACGTAGTGGCGATGGAAGAAATCAGCCGTGGCTCGGCGTCGGTGGCGTTGTCCTATGGCGCGCACTCCAACCTCTGCGTCAACCAGATCAACCGCAACGGCAATCACGAACAGAAAAGCAAATACCTGCCGAAACTGATCAGCGGCGAGCACGTCGGCGCCCTGGCGATGAGCGAGCCCAACGCCGGTTCCGACGTGGTATCGATGAAACTGCGCGCCGACAAACGCGGCGACCGCTTCGTCCTCAACGGCAGCAAAACCTGGATCACCAACGGCCCCGACGCCAATACCTACGTGATCTACGCCAAGACCGACCTGGAAAAAGGCCCGCACGGCATTACTGCATTCATCGTAGAGCGGGACTGGAAAGGCTTCAGCCGCAGCAACAAGTTCGACAAGCTCGGCATGCGCGGCTCCAACACCTGCGAGCTGTTTTTCGATGACGTCGAAGTACCGGAAGAGAACATCCTTGGTGTGCTCAACGGTGGCGTGAAAGTGCTGATGAGCGGCCTCGATTACGAACGCGTGGTGCTCTCCGGCGGCCCGACCGGGATCATGCAGTCGTGCATGGACTTGATCGTGCCGTACATCCACGACCGCAAGCAGTTCGGCCAGAGCATCGGCGAATTCCAACTGATCCAGGGCAAAGTCGCCGACATGTACACCCAGCTCAACGCCAGCCGCGCCTACCTCTACGCGGTGGCCCAGGCCTGCGAGCGCGGCGAAACCACGCGCAAGGACGCGGCCGGGGTGATCCTCTACACCGCCGAACGCGCCACGCAAATGGCCCTCGACGCGATCCAGATTCTCGGCGGTAACGGCTACATCAACGAATTCCCCGCCGGCCGCCTGCTGCGCGACGCCAAGCTCTACGAAATCGGCGCCGGCACCAGCGAGATCCGCCGCATGCTGATTGGCCGCGAACTGTTCAACGAGACGAAATGAATTTCGTCAGCTGCAAGCCGCAAGCTACAAGCTGCAAGAGAACCACGCTCTTGCCCCGACTTGCAGCTTGCCGCTTGTAGCTAGAAGCTGCTTACGGAGTAAGCCCCATGATTCTGCACACTCAGCTCAACCCGCGCTCGGCGGAATTCGCCGCCAACAGCGCGGCGATGCTCAAACAGGTCGACGCGCTGCACACCCTGCTCGCCCAAGTGGCGCAGGGCGGCGGTGTCAAAGCGCAGGAACGCCACACTTCGCGGGGTAAATTGCTGCCGCGCGAGCGCATCAATCGCTTGCTCGACCCCGGCTCGCCGTTTCTCGAAATCAGCCAACTTGCCGCCCATGCGGTTTACGGCGAAGACGTGCCGGCTGCCGGGGTGATCGCCGGCATCGGCCGCGTCGAAGGCGTGGAGTGCATGATCGTCGCCAACGATGCGACGGTGAAAGGTGGCTCGTATTACCCGCTCACCGTGAAAAAACACCTGCGCGCGCAGACCATCGCCCAGCAGAATCGCCTGCCGTGCATTTATCTGGTGGACTCGGGAGGCGCCAACCTGCCGCGTCAGGACGAAGTGTTTCCGGATCGCGAGCATTTCGGGCGGATATTCTTCAATCAGGCCAACATGAGCGCCATGGGCATCCCGCAGATCGCCGTGGTCATGGGCTCGTGCACCGCTGGCGGTGCGTATGTGCCGGCGATGGCAGACGAAGCGATCATGGTGCGCAACCAGGCGACGATTTTCCTCGCCGGCCCGCCGCTGGTAAAAGCCGCGACCGGCGAAGTGGTCAGCGCCGAAGACCTCGGCGGCGCCGATGTGCACTGCAAGACCTCCGGCGTGGCCGACCATTACGCCGAGAATGACGAACACGCCCTCGCCCTCGCCCGCCGCAGCGTCGCCAACCTCAACTGGCGCAAGCTCGGCGAGGTGCAGCAACGCACGCCGATCGCGCCGCTGTACGCCAGCGACGAGTTGTACGGCGTGGTTCCGGCTGACGCCAAGCAGCCATTCGATGTGCGCGAAGTGATTGCGCGGCTGGTCGACGGCTCGGTGTTCGATGAATTCAAAGCGCTGTTCGGCACCACGCTGGTCTGCGGTTTCGCGCACTTGCACGGCTACCCGATCGCGATTCTGGCAAACAACGGCATCCTCTTCGCCGAAGCCGCGCAGAAAGGCGCGCACTTCATCGAACTGGCCTGCCAGCGCGGCATCCCGCTGCTGTTTCTGCAGAACATCACCGGTTTCATGGTCGGCCAGAAATACGAAGCCGGCGGCATCGCCAAGCACGGCGCCAAACTGGTGACCGCGGTGGCCTGCGCCAAGGTGCCGAAATTCACCGTGATCATCGGCGGCAGCTTCGGTGCCGGCAACTACGGCATGTGCGGGCGCGCTTACGATCCGCGTTTCTTGTGGATGTGGCCGAACGCGCGGATCGGCGTGATGGGCGCCGAACAGGCAGCCGGTGTGCTGGTGCAGGTCAAGCGCGAACAGGCGGAACGCAGCGGTCAGGCGTTCACCGCCGAGCAGGAGACCGAGATCAAGCAGCCGATTCTCGATCAGTACGAAGAACAGGGTCACCCCTACTACTCCAGCGCTCGGCTGTGGGACGACGGCGTCATCGACCCGGCGCAGACCCGCGATGTACTGGCCCTGGCCTTGTCCGCGTCGCTGAACGCGCCAATCGAACCGAGCCGCTTCGGCGTGTTCCGGATGTGATGTTTTTTTGTGGGAGCGAGCCTGCTCGCGAATGCGCTTTGTCAGGCAGCGGATAGATCGACTGATACCCCGCTTTCGCGAGCAGGCTCGCTCCCACAAGAACCGTGGAGACAGATGAATATGAGCGACTTCAATACCCTCGAACTGCAAACCGATCCACGCGGTTTCGCGACGCTATGGCTCAACCGCGCCGAGAAAAACAACGCGTTCAACGCCGAGATGATCCGCGAACTGATCCTCGCCCTCGACAAGGTCGCCAGCGATTCGAGCCTGCGCTTCCTGCTGCTGCGTGGGCGCGGCAAGCACTTCAGTGCCGGCGCCGATCTGGCGTGGATGCAGCAATCGGCAGAACTCGATTACCACACCAACCTCGATGACGCCCGCGAGCTGGCCGAGCTGATGTACAACCTCGCCAAGCTGAAAATCCCCACTCTGGCTGTGGTTCAGGGCGCGGCGTTTGGTGGCGCGCTGGGCTTGATCAGCTGCTGTGACATGGCGATCGGCGCCGATGACGCACAGTTCTGCCTGTCGGAAGTGCGCATCGGCCTTGCACCGGCCGTGATCAGCCCGTTCGTGGTGCAGGCGATCGGTGAGCGTGCGGCGCGGCGCTATGCGCTGACTGCCGAGCGCTTCAGCGGGCAGCGGGCGCGGGAGATCGGCTTGTTATCCGAAAGCTATCCTGCGGCTGAACTGGAGCAACAGGTCGAACAATGGATTGACAACCTGTTGCTCAACAGCCCGGCCGCCATGCGCGCCAGCAAGGACTTGCTGCGCGAAGTCGGCAACGGCGCGCTGACCCCGGCCCTGCGCCGCTACACCGAAAATGCCATCGCGCGGATTCGCGTCAGCCCTGAAGGCCAGGAAGGCTTGCGCGCCTTCCTGCAAAAGCGCCCGCCGAGCTGGCAAGCCGCATCCACCAAGGAGTCGCGTTGATGAGCGCACCTGTGATTACCACCCTGCTGGTGGCCAACCGCGGCGAAATCGCCTGCCGCGTGATGCGCACCGCCAAGGCCTTGGGCCTGACCACCGTCGCCGTGCACAGCGCCACCGACCGCGATGCGCGGCACAGCCGTGAGGCCGATATCCGCGTGGATCTGGGCGGCAGCAAGGCTGCCGAGAGTTATCTGCAAATCGATAAATTGATCGCCGCCGCCAAGGCCAGCGGTGCCCAGGCGATTCATCCCGGCTATGGCTTTCTCTCGGAAAACGCTGGATTCGCCCGCGCCATCGAAGCCGCCGGGCTGATCTTCCTCGGCCCGCCCGCCGCGGCCATCGATGCGATGGGCAGCAAATCCGCCGCCAAGGCGCTGATGGAAAAGGCCGGTGTGCCTTTGGTGCCGGGCTATCACGGCGAGGCGCAGGATAGCGACACCTTCCGTGAAGCCTGCGAACGCATTGGTTATCCGGTGCTGCTCAAGGCCACCGCGGGTGGTGGCGGCAAAGGCATGAAAGTGGTCGAGGATGTCAGCCAACTCGCCGAAGCCCTCGCTTCGGCGCAGCGGGAAGCGCAATCGTCGTTTGGCGATTCGCGGATGCTGGTGGAAAAGTATCTGCTCAAGCCACGTCATGTGGAGATTCAGGTGTTCGCCGATCAGCACGGCAACTGCCTGTACCTCAACGAGCGCGACTGCTCGATCCAGCGTCGGCACCAGAAAGTCGTCGAAGAAGCCCCGGCGCCGGGTCTGACGCCCGAGTTGCGCCGGGCGATGGGCGAAGCGGCTGTGCGTTCGGCGCAGGCGATCGGTTATGTCGGCGCCGGCACCGTGGAGTTTTTGCTGGATGCGCGCGGCGAGTTTTTCTTCATGGAGATGAACACGCGGCTGCAAGTCGAGCACCCGGTAACCGAAGCAATCACCGGACTGGATCTGGTCGCCTGGCAGATTCGCGTCGCCCGTGGGGAAGCGCTGCCGATCACCCAGGCGCAGGTACCGCTCAATGGTCACGCGATCGAAGTGCGTTTGTATGCCGAAGATCCGGCGAATGATTTTTTGCCGGCCACCGGGCGTCTGGATCTGTACCGCGAATCGGCACAGGGACCGGGGCGGCGGGTAGACAGCGGCGTTGAGGAAGGTGACGCGATATCGCCCTTCTACGATCCGATGCTCGGCAAGCTGATTGCCTGGGGTGAAGATCGCGAGCAGGCACGCTTGCGTCTGTTGAGCATGCTCGACGAGTTTGCGATTGGCGGGCTGAAGACCAACATCAATTTCCTGCGCCGGATCATCGCGCATCCGGCGTTTGCGGCGGCAGAGCTGGATACCGGGTTTATTCCGCGCTATCAGGAGCAATTGCTGCCAGCACCAGGCACGTTGAGCGATGAGTTCTGGCAGGCGGCGGCGCAGGCGTTTGCGCAGAGTCTGCCGAAGCATGCGCGGGCGGATGATCCCGCCTCGCCCTGGTCTTGCGGCAGTGGTTTGCGTGCAGGTTTGCCGGCGCAAATCACCTTGCACTTGAGCTGCGAGGGACAGGATCGCGCGCTGACTTTGGGCTCTGCGGCCTCTGCGACACTGCTGGGCGAAGCGCTGGTCGTCGAGCATGACGGCGTGCGCCGCACATTGCGGGCGATTCGTCAGGGTGGCGCGTTGTATTTGGAATGGGACGGCGAGTTGCGGCGCATCGAGGCGTTCGATTCGATCAGTGCCGTTGAAGCCAGCCACAGCCATCAGGGCGGTCTGACCGCGCCAATGAACGGCAGCATCGTGCGCGTGCTGGTCGAAACGGGACAGTCGGTTGAGGCCGGGGCGCAACTGGTGGTGCTTGAAGCCATGAAGATGGAACACAGCATCCGCGCGCCGCAGGCCGGTGTGATCAAAGCGCTGTATTGCCAGGAAGGCGATATGGTCAGCGAAGGCAGCGCTCTAGTTGAACTGGAAGAGGGATGAAATAAAAGGATCGATCCTGGCCTTGAGCGAGGATCGATCCGTTCAGTAACGCGCAGTCGCCTGAACCACCACGCCGATGATCCTGCATTCATCGGTGAGCAGGGTTTTCGGCCAGGTTGGATTGAGCGGAACCAGGTAGCGCTGGCCGGCCTGCTCGTCGAGTTTGCGGAAAATCGCTTCTTCGCTGTCCGGCCACTGGGCGATCACCAGTTTGCCAGGCACTGCCTCCAACTCTGGGTCAACCAAAATCAGCATGCCCTCGGCAACGCTCTGGCCGCTCGGCGCGGTCATCGAATCCCCCGTCACCGTCAGCCAGAACGCCGCACCGCCGCGAGCGTGGTAATCCGTCAGTTCGAAGCGCTGCTTCGCTGATGCTCCGGGATAGCTCGCCGCAGTGTCACGCACTTCGCACGGTGCACGCCAATCGCAAACCGGATAACGGAAGTACGGGTTGTACTTCTGCGCCAGCGGCATCTCGTCTTCCGGCGTCGGCTGCGGTTCGCGAATCACCAGAACGACTTCAAGGAAGTCCATTCCCAGCGCCTTGAGCACGCGGTTCATTTCGGTAACACCGGGTTCGCGACGCTTGTTCAGCCAATGACCGATCCCGCCCTGGGACATGCCGACGCGCTCTCCGAGCTCTGTTTGAGTGACTTTGAGTTCACTCATCTTGGCCTTGACCAACTCAATCCATTTATCCATGTGCCGCACCTTACGCGGACGTCTTCGACCGGCAAAACACATATTGTAGTATTTAAATCCTAGTCACAAATACAGGCGGTACTATCCTAGAGGAACGGACTTTCAATCGAACATGGAGTGACGTTTCATGATGAACATCAGCAGCAAAGACATGCCCGATCTGCAAATTGACACCAGCTTCACCTCCCCTCAGGGCAATGCCGCCGCACAGCGCGCGCTGGACTACTACTTGAAACCGACTGTTTCGAAATCCGAGACGGACGAACGTTTTTTCAATGTCAAAGGCCATCTCAGCGGCGAGGAAGCACTGGTGCATGCCTCGGATCTGTTGCGATGTGCGGCCGCCACCGCGTTCAAGGCCGCAGAAAACCTGCAAGGCACCAGTCGCGATCTGGCCTTTTCGGTGGTGCACATGGTGGATATGGCGCGGGCGATGGTCGACCATTCGATCGACAACGACGAAGTCACGGCGGACAAGGTACGGGCGGACAGGAAAGAATTTTCCCATCGCGCAGATAAAAACATTTGACTTGCAAATGATAATGATTATTATTGCAAGCAGCTGGTCGCGAGATCAGTCGATGGACCAGAGACCTTAGGTCGGTCTTCTGGACTATCTCCTCATCAGGCTAATCACGGTTTTTGACCCGGCTTTTTGCCGGGTCTTTTTTTGCCCGTTTTTCGGGCTTGTGTCTTCAGGCTAATGAAGTCTTTGGGTGCTGCAGATTCGATGGCGCGGATAATATCAAAAGAATATTGATTGGCAAGCCGAGCCCGGCCACATTGGGCGAAACTAATGACAATCAGCACTTGAGAATCAATCGCATAGCCTCTAAGCTGCTGGCGCGTCACGGAAGACGCCCCCCGCTACACCCGCAATTCCCCTCGGTTTCAGCCCTGCCTGCGTGTAAAGTACCGGTCATAAAAATCCTGATCAGGAACCGACCATGACCGTGGCCAAATCTTCGTTCGACATCAGCGCCAATTTCGACAGCGGCAATATCCAAGTCATCGACATCAGCAACCCGCTCAGTCCCGTCCTGGCCATCCGCCCGGATACGCGCAGCGCTCATTTTCAGTGGTTCCACTTCAAGGCCAGCGGCCTGCATGTGCATCAGGAACACTGGTTTCGTCTGGTCAACGCCAGCCAGTCCTCCTATAACAAGGCCTGGACCGGCTATCAGGCAGTCGCCTCCTACGACCACGTCAACTGGTTCCGCATCCCCACCAGCTTCGAAGGCGACAGCCTGCGCTTCTGCCTCGAAGCCGAACAGACCCACGCCTGGTTCGCCTACTTCGAACCCTACAGCCGCGGCCGCCACGACTGGTTGATCGAGCAAGCGCTGAGCAAGGCTGGCACCGAATTGCTGGCGACCGGCAAAAGTGTCGAGGGCCGCGACATTCAGCTGCTGCGCAAAGGCAGTGGCGCCGAAGGCCAGCGCAAGATCTGGATCATCGCCCAGCAGCATCCGGGCGAGCACATGGCTGAATGGTTCATGGAAGGTGTGATTGAGCGTCTGGAGCGCCAGGATGATCCGGTACTGAACAAACTGTTGGCCAGCGCCGATCTGTATCTGGTGCCGAACATGAACCCGGACGGCGCCTTCCACGGCCACCTGCGCACCAATGCCATGGGTCAGGACTTGAACCGGGCCTGGCAGAACGCCAGCCAGGACATCAGCCCGGAAGTGCTTTTCGTCCAGCAGCAGATGGAAAAATATGGCGTCGATGCGTTTATCGACGTGCACGGCGACGAGGAAATTCCCCACGTCTTCACCGCCGGCTGTGAAGGCAATCCTGGCTTCACACCGCGCATCGAAAAGCTTGAAGAGCATTTCCGCAACCATCTGAAGCACACCACCAAAGACTTCCAGACCACCTACGGCTACACCCGCGACGAACCGGGTCAGGCCAACATGACGCTGGCCTGCAACAGCGTCGGGCAGAAATATGACTGCCTGTCGCTGACCCTGGAGATGCCGTTCAAGGACCACGACGACCACCCGGACAAGATCACCGGCTGGTCGGGCAAACGTTCCAAGCAATTGGGCAAGGATGTGCTGACCACCCTCGCCGACATGGTCGACACCCTGCGCTGATCCCCTCCCCTGCAACAACAAAAGATCGCAGCCTGTCTGCGATCTTTTGCTTTAAGCGGTCAGCCGCGATCGCGCCCGCGCAACATGCTGTCGAGCACTTCGTCACGCCGCACCCAGCCATGAAACAGCGCCGCCGCCAAGTGCAGCAGCACCGTCAGAAACAGCAGATACGCCAGATAGCCATGGGACTTGCGCAGCAATGCAAACAGTTGCGCATCGGCCGGCACAATCGACGGCAGATGCAGCGACGCCGTCAGCATCACCGGCTCGCCCGAGGCACTGATCATCGCCCAGCCTAGCAGCGGCAACACCAGCATCAACGCATACAACAAGGCGTGGGAAGCCTTGGCTGCCAGCACCTGCCAGCCCGGCAGATCATCCGGCAGCGGCGGTTGGCGGGTGGTGAAGCGCACCAGCAGGCGCACGATCACCAGCGCCAGAATCGCGATTCCCAGCGGCTTGTGCAAATGAATCAGCCATTCATGGCGAGACGACACCGAAGTGACCATGCCCGCGCCGATAAACAGCATGGCGATGATCATCAGCGCCATCAGCCAGTGCAGCAGGCGCGCCAGCAAAACGAAATGCGTCGGTTGCTTGCTCATGGACGAGCCTCCTGTTTGGCGGCGGGCAACTGGCTGACTTCGCTGGTGCGACGCAGGTATGAATCGGCATAGCCGGCAGAACGCGCGGCCAGCAGTGGATCTTCCGAGCCTTGAATCCCGGCCGGGAGCACCAGCGGGTCGTAGTTGATGTCACGGCATTCGCCACTCAACTGCGGCTGGGTTTTCTCCAGCACCAAAGTCCCGGCGTTCAGCACCTTGCGATCTGCGGGCCAGGTCTTGCTGGCATCGTTGACCGGGTCGTCGGCGTTGGCCAGGGTGATGTTCAACTGGAAGCGCAAAGGTGCGGCGGCCAGGCGGTGCACCAGATCCTTCTCGAGAAAGTCCGCGCCTTCAGGAGCCGTGGCACCCGCCGCGTCCTGCGCCAACGGGGTCATGCTCCAGCGTACGGCCTGCTTTTTACCGTTGCCATCGACCAGATAGAACGCATTGATGCTGTTATAGGTTTCGGTGGCGTAGCTGGCCGAAGGCTTGGCGGTCTTCACCCACGTCAAGAACGGCACGGCTTCCGGGTGTGCAGCAAAGAACGCCGGCACCTTCGTCGGGTCGGGCTTGCCAGTGGCTGGATCCGGCGACTGCGCCTGCTGCAATTGGTAGAACGCCTCGGGCGTGCCCACCGGAAACACCGGCATGCTGTTCATCCCGGTGCGCCATTGCTGACCGTTCGCCTGGGTGAAGCGCAGCGCCAGGCTGCGGATCGGTACGGCGCTGTCCGGCGCGTAGGGATTGCCGGCCGGCAAGGCGAAACGCCCCACCACCGGTGTCTGCGGCAGGTTGAACACCTGTGCCGTGGAGAACGCGCGCGCCTCGCCGCTGCTTTCGAAATGGCCGATCACGCAGACACCCTTGGCGTGATTGCGACGAAAGCCGGGATGCACGCCGTTGTTCTTTTCCAGCACATCAACCAACGCTTTTGGCGTCAATCGCTGTGGGTCAAGGTTGCCATGCACGTAGGCAAACGCCCCGGCCACGGCGGCGACAATCACGGCAATGCCGCCCAGACGTAAAACCAGGCTCGCGGCGCTCAGTGGCTCTCGCGGCGGCCTGCCGGGCGGTGCAGCGTTGGGGGACGAGCGATCAACCATGAATATCTCCAGGCCATCGGCCACAAGTGGAAAGAGTCAGCAAGACGCACCCCGTCCGGGTTTATTCCACGGCGCGGTATTTATTTTTGCGCACGGGGAATAACCTGCGCTGACGGGCGTCTTCCTAGTCCACAGCGTAGCGACCAGCAGAAATTCATGAGCGAATTCGACGAACAGTTGAGAGAAATCATTCCCAGATTGCGCCGCTTCGCCGTGTCGTTGACGCGCAACAGCAGCAGCGCTGACGATCTGGTCCAGGCCAGCCTAGAGCGGGCGCTGTCGGCCTGGGGCGAGAAACGCGCTGAGGGCGACTTGCGCGCCTGGCTGTTCGCAATTCTCTATCGGCAATTTCTCGATGCGCACCGTCGCTCGCGGCGCTATGCGCGCATGCTGGAATTTTTCACCGGTCGCGACGATGCCGAACCCTCAGTGGAACGCACGGTAATTGCTCAGTCGACCCTGCAAGCCTTCGAACGCCTGCCCACCGAACAGCGCGCTTTGCTGCTGATGGTCTCGGTGGAAGGCCTGTCCTATAAAGAGGTCGCCGAGATCCTCGGCGCCCCGATCGGCACCGTGATGTCGCGCCTGTCCCGCGCCCGCCAGGCCTTGCGCCAACTCAGCGACGGCGAAATCAGCAGCCCTTCCTTGCGGATACTCAAATGATCAGCCTGCCTCCCAGCGAACGTGATTTGCACGCCTACGTCGACCACCAGCTCAGCGACGCCGATCGGCGCGTGCTCGAGACCTGGCTGGCCAGCCACCCTGAAGAAGCGGCGCAGGTGCGCGCCTGGCAACGCGACGCCCAGCAATTGCGCGCGGCGCTGAGTGGCGCGTTGCAGCAACCGGCCAATCCGGCGCTCGACCCGATGATGATTCGCCAGCGCCGCCGCCAGCAGTCCCGTCGGCACCTGGCCAGCGCGGCGGTGTTGCTCATTGCCGTCAGCATCGGCGGTTTCAGTGGCTGGCAGGCGCGGGAAATGACCCTGGCGCGCCCTGCGCCATTGCCGATGACTGACGCATTGCAAGCCTATCGCCTGATCGCCCAGCAAGGCGTACTGCCCGCCGATTACAAGGTCGACAGCGACGGCGACATGCAGCGTTGGCTCGACCGCTACTTCAGCGGTGCCGGGCGCTTGCCGGACTTGAAAGCTGCCGGATTCGAGCCGGTCAGCGGGCGCTTGCTCAGCACCGATGAAGGCGCGGCGGCGATGGTGATGTATGAGGATGGCAGCGGCCACAAGGTCAGTTTCTACCTGCGTCCACCGGGGCCGAAAAACACCCTGCTGCCGCGTGGCTCGCGCAGCGATGGCGATCTGCAGGCCGATTACTGGTCAGGGCCGGGCTATAACTATGCGGTGGTCAGCCCGACCGACTCGCCGGCGGCAGAGTTGCTCAAGCAGTCGCCACCGTTCTGATGGTGATATTTCATGGAGCCGACGCCCGGGCTCTGGTTACACTGGGGCCACCGCGCTCGCTGTGGAGCCGGTCTGAGAAACCAGGAGCCTGCCTCGCGTGCCCGCCCGAACGCCGAAACGATCACGACTGAGCCAACGCTGGCCGTTGCTGCGCCGCCTGTTCGGCAAAGGCCTGCCCGCCAGCGCCGGGCACGATGCTCATGCCGCGACCATCCGCGATTATTTCCGCGACAAGGCCAAAAGCCAGGGCTACACCCTCAGCCGCAGTCAGCAGCAAGTCATCGACTGCATGGCGCAGCAAGCCAGCGTGCTGCTCGGCAACAGCGGCCACACACCGCCGAGTCTGTACCTGTACGGCGCCGTCGGGCGCGGCAAGAGCTGGTTGCTCGACGGTTTCTTCCAGGCACTGCCCATCACGCGCAAACGCCGCCTGCATTTCCATCAGTTCTTTGCCCGGTTGCACGACGGCATGTTCCGTCATCGCCAGGAGGAAGACGCGCTGGAAATCACCTTGGACGAACTGCTGGAAGATTGCCAGGTGCTATGTTTCGACGAATTTCACGTGCATGACATCGGCGATGCGATGCTGATCACGCGGCTGTTCAAGGCCCTGTTCAAACGGCGGATCATGTTGCTGGTAACCTCCAACTACGCGCCGGAAGGCCTGCTGCCCAATCCGCTGTATCACGCGCGCTTCAAACCGGTGATCGAGCTGATCAACACGCGCATGCAAGTGATGGAAGTCGGCGGCGTCCACGACTACCGCACGCTCAACCGTCAACACACGCATCAAGTATTTACCCAAGGACATTACGTATGGCCGGCGACATCAGCTCAACGTCAGACACTGGACCTGCCACCAGCCGACGCGCCGGCCCTTGCCCTCGAAGTTGGCAAGCGCCAGCTTCAGGCCCGTTTTTGCCAAGGCCGGCGAGTCGCGTTCACCTTCAACGACCTGTGTGAACAGCCGACGGCAGTGATGGATTATCTGCAGCTGTGCCAGCGCTTCGACCAGTGGATCATCGACGACCTGCCGCAGCTCGGCGAGTGTCCGATCGCCGTGCAGCAGCGCTTCATCAATCTGATCGACGTGCTCTACGATCAGGACAAACACCTGACCCTGCTCGGCCAGTTGCCGCTGGGCCAGAGCCTGGAAGGTCACGCCATTGACCTGGCGCGCACGCGCAGCCGGTTGGGGCAATTGCAGGCAATCCACGAACCCAACTGACTCCCCACCCTGTGAGAACGAGCCCTGTGGGAGCGAGCCTGCTCGCGAAAGCGGTATGTCAGTCAGAGTTCATTTAACTGATACACCGCTTTCGCGAGCAGGTTCGCTCCCACAAGATCCCGGGACAACTCAAAATCCGTTCAGCATCCGCTTTACCGCTATCATGTCGCCCATTCCAGCGCCCCCGCGTCGCTCCACCGATCAATAGCGAAACCAGACATGCACACCCTTGCTCAACTGCGCGCCGGCGAGCTGTCCGGCATTACCCGCCTCGACCTGTCTTGCGGGCTGACCGAGTTCCCCAACGAAATTTTCCAACTGGCCGACACGCTGGAAGTGCTCAACCTCAGCGGCAACGCGTTATCCAGCCTGCCCGATGACCTGCATCGCCTGACCCGCCTGCGCGTGCTGTTCTGCTCCGACAACCAGTTCAGCGAACTGCCGGCCTGCCTCGGCCAGTGCACCGCGCTTACCATGGTCGGCTTCAAGGCCAACCGCATCGTCAATGTCCGCGGTGCCGCCCTGCCGCCGTCGCTGCGCTGGCTGATCCTCACCGATAACCGCATCGAAAGCCTGCCCAGCGAGCTCGGTGAACGCCCCGCTTTGCAGAAGCTCATGCTCGCCGGCAATCGCCTGCGCTCGCTGCCAGACTCCCTGCGTCACTGCCATCGGCTGGAATTGCTGCGCATCGCCGCCAACCAGCTCAACGAGCTGCCGCAATGGCTGCTGACCTTGCCGAGCCTGACCTGGCTGGCCTACGCCGGCAATCCGCTGGAGACCGAAGCCGATGCCGCTGCCCTTGAGGCCACGCCGCTGATCGACTGGTCGACGCTGCGCATGGAACAGCAACTGGGCGAAGGCGCTTCCGGGGTGATTTCCCGGGCGGTCTGGCAGCGTGACGATGGCACGGCGCAAGCGGTTGCGGTGAAGCTGTACAAAGGCGAGATGACCAGCGACGGTTCGCCGTTGCACGAGATGAACGCCTGCATCACCGCAGGCCTGCACCCGAACCTGATCCGCGTCGAAGGGCGCATCAGCGGCCATCCCGATCAACAGCAGGGGCTGGTGATGCAACTGATTGATCCGAGCTTCGGCAATCCCGCCGGTTTGCCCAGCCTGGCCTCGTGCTCGCGAGATGTTTATGCCGAAGATCGCCGGTTCCCCGCCGAGGTTGCCCTGCGCGTCGCCAAAGGCATCGCCTCAGCGGCCGAGCACCTGCACCACCAAGGCATTACCCACGGCGATCTGTATGGCCACAACATTCTGTTGAACGATCAGGGCGATTGTCTGCTGGGGGATTTCGGCGCGGCGTCGTTTCATGCCACCCGCGATGATGTGCAGACGCGCGCATTGCAGCGCCTGGAAGTCCGTGCGTTCGGTGTGTTGTTGGGGGAGTTGCTGGAGCGTGTCGACTCAGGATTGAGTACGGAGCGGCGCGCGCACCTGGAGGCGCTGGAACGACGCTGCTGTCAGGCCGATGTGCTGGGGCGGCCGGGTTTCAGTGAAGTAATCGAGGTGCTGGAGAATCTGTGACCGCTGCGCGGTCATTCGCCAGCCGGCTCGCTCCCACATTGGAATGCATTGCAAATGTGGGAGCCAGCCTGCTCGCGAAGAGGTCATTCCTGGCGCGACAGATCAGCCAGCCAGACCAACAAACATGTCCTGCACGTCATCATGGTTGTCGAGGCCTTCGAGGAACGCTTCGACTTCAGCCATCTGCTCGTCGCTCAAGCCGCTGACCGGGTTCTTCGGCTGGTAACCGAGCTTGGCCGAGAGCACGGTGAAACCTTGTTCGGGCAGGGCTTTCTGCACAGCGTCGAGGTCGGTCGGGTCGGTGAGGAACAGCGTCGCGCCCTCTTCACCCGGCTCGAAATCCTGGGCACCGGCTTCGATCGCAGCCATTTCCGGATCGGCTTCCGGGCTGTCCGGCGAGGCTTCGATCATGCCGACGTGGTTGAACATCCACGCCACCGAACCGGAAGCGCCCAACTGGCCCTTGCGGAATGCCACGCGGATTTCCGCAACGGTGCGGTTGATGTTGTCGGTGACGCACTCGACGATCAGCGGTACCTGATGCGGGGCGAAGCCTTCGTAGGTCACGCGATGGTATTGCACGGTTTCACCCAGCAGACCGGCGCCTTTCTTGATCGCGCGATCGAGGGTTTCTTTTGGCATCGAGGCTTTTTTCGCCTGTTCGACCACCAGACGCAGGTGTGCGTTGGTGGCGGTATCGGCACCGTTGCGTGCAGCAATGGTGATTTCCTTCACCAGTTTGCCGAAGATCTTCCCTTTGGCGTTGGCTGCCGCTTCTTTGTGTTTAACCTTCCACTGTGCGCCCATTACTCACTCTCTTGATCTGTGGCGCCGAGACATCTATTGGCCGACGCGTGGCGGCAAGTTTATACGGCCTAAAGTCGGCAATCGACCAAAAAAACAGCCTACGGAATCGACATCTTCACCAAAGCATGTAGGGGGATTCTGAAAAGCGCCTTTGACATGACCATTCAGCCCGACGGTTTCGTACCCTTGAAACCCCGTATCGCCTGACAGGGCCTGCTCGAATGCTCAATGACAAGGAAAGTCCCTTCACCCTTACGCTGACCGACAGCGGATTGCGCCTGCCGGTGGTGCGTTTTCGCGGCGAGGAAGCGCTGAACCAGCCTTACCGTTTCGACATCGAACTGCTCGGACTGGCCCCGGCCATCGTCCCGGGATCCTTCCTGCACAGGCCAGCCTTTTTGCGGCTCAGTGAGCAGCACGGATTCCACGGCGTCATTTCCAGCGCCAGCTGCGAACATCGCGGGACGCATCGGGTCGGCTATAGACTGATTCTGGTGCCGCATCTGCAGCAACTGGCGCAAACGCATAAGCGCCGCGTGTTTACTCACCTGAGTGTGCCGCAGATCATTCAACAACTGCTCGAAGAACATGCCCTGCCAGCGCACAGCTACTGCATTGAAATGAGCGTCGGTCACTACCCGGCAAGGGCGTTTTGCATTCAGTACGAAGAAAGCGATCTGGCACTGCTGCAGCGGCTATGCGAAGAAGAAGGCATCCACTATCACTTCGAACATGGGCTAGACGGACACGTCGTGGTGTTCGCCGACGACAGCCTGAGCCTGCCGCAGGAACCGGTCGAAATCCCTTTCAATGCTGATGAGCAACCACCATCGCCCTGCGTCAGCGCGCTCTATCAACAGCATCGCGCGGCGCCTGTACCGATGCTGCATGCGGTGCGCAATCGCGGTCAGCCAACCGGCAATGCCGAAGCCGCCAACGAGGTCTCGACCGAGTTGCCGATGCCCGCACGATCGCCGGAACGTCTGCACGCCGAACAACGCAGCCGACGTCATCTGCAACGCCAACGCTGCCAGTTGCGCTCCATTCACGGGCGCAGTGATTGCAGCGATTTGCTCAGTGGGCGGCTGCTGCTTGTGGCCGACCACCCGATTCATCATTTCAACGAACAATGGCTGATCAGCGCGGTGCGCCACCAAGGGCAGCACCCTTCGATCCTTGATCCGGCGCCAAGCGTTCAGCGTTATCACAACGACTTCACTGCGCAGCCCTGGTCGACCGATTTCCGTCCGCCACTCAAACAAGCTCGCCCGAATATTGCCGGTTATCACTTGGCGAAAGTGGCGGGTGCGCCTGGGCAACCTGCGCAAGTGGACGAAAACGGCTGCGTCGCTGTAAGCCTGTGGCCGGCTGAGAATAAATCCGCCAGCGACGCCCTGTGGCTGCCGATCGCCATGAGTCGGCTCAGCGGCCCCGTCGCGGTCGATCAATTACCGCGTGCCGGCAGTGAAGTGTGGGTGAGTTTCCTCGACAGCGATCCGGACCGACCGATCCTGTGCCTCAGCCACGCACGCCAGCCACCGGAGCGCGAATCAGAACCCGCGCGCGACAGCCTGTTGCTCGACTGGCTGAGCCACCGCGCCGAGCATTGATTGGCGCCTCAGCCTTTGTCCGCCTTGCCCGCCGCCGCCGCGAACTTGGCCAGGCGCACGTCCAGATGCCGAGGCCGGCGTCCGTGATCTTCGGCGCGCTCCTTGCGGCGGATGGCGTTGCGCACCATCAGCGAGCCGAGGTAGCGAATCGGTTCCGGCGGGAAATAACCCAGCGGCCCGTTGACCAGCGGCGAGCGGGTCCACGGGTTATCCAGGCCCTGCACCAGCGCGGCGAGAATCTGTCCACCCATGTGACACGGGCCGACGCCGCTGCCGGAATAACCGAAGCCGTAAAACACGTTGCCCGCCGAGCTCATCTGGCCGAAGAACGGCAAACCGGTCACCGAACGATCCGATGGGCCGTTCCACGTCGCGTCGATTTTGACCTCGGCGAAGGCCGGGAAAAAATCCGCGAGACTGCGCTTGAGCAATCCGGCATAAGGTGACGGCTGATCGAACACCGGCAGCATCCGCCCGCCATAGGCGAAGGTGTTGCCGCCCTTGCCGAGCATGATCCGGCCGTCCGGGGTGTTGTGGTAGTAGTGCACGAAGATCCGCGAATCGAGGACGCTGACGCCGCTGGTCAAACCGATTTGCTGCAGCAGGTCCGGGCGCGGTTCGGTGATCAGCATGTCACTGGAAACGATCGCCACACTGCGCTCGAACTGGGGAAACGCGCGGGCCATCCACGCGTTCATCGCCAGTACCACGCGGTCGGCGATGACCTTGCCGCCGGGCGTGTGGATACGTGCCGGGCGGCCCTCTTCCAGTCCGGTCATCGCCGTACCCTCATGGATTTTCACGCCCAATTGCAGCGCCACCCGGCGCAGACCGCGCACCAGTTTGCCCGGTTGCACGCTGGCAGCCGCAGGGGAAAACCAGCCCTCCAGGTGTTTTGCTGAACCAGCCATACGCTGCACATCGGCAAGCGGGCGCTGGCTGAACGAGTTGATGCCATTACGCTCCAGCGCCGCGATCACCGCGTCAGTTGCGCCGACCTGGGCGCGATTGGTCGCGGTGTACAGCGTGCCGTCGAGGCGGTAGTCGGCATCGACCCCGTACTGCTCGCAGAACTCGCCGATCGCATGGATGCTGCGCTCCGACTCCCTGACCAGACGCACCGCTTCTTCGACGCCGAACAAGCGCTCCAAGGTGAAATACTTGGCCGACCATGACAGTGCGCAACCACCGTTACGGCCACTGGCGCCGGCACCGCAGATGTCTGCTTCGATCAGCAGCACCTCCAGCTCCGGGTTTTGCTGCTTGAGCATGATCGCCGTCCACAATCCGGTGTAGCCGCCGCCAACGATGCACACATCCGTGCGCACCTCGCCTTGCAGCGGTGGACACTGCTCGGATGGGTCGGCCTGCAAGGCTTGCTCGAGCCAGAACGGTCGCATGGGAAATCTCCAGTCAGAAAGCCACGACGCAGCCTGCCGCGCACCGCGCAGCAGGCCACGGGGCGAAGGGTTTCAGGAACGCAGCGGTTTGACGCTCAGCGGGCAGTTGGGGATCGCCGCGCGCGGCTCCATCACGCCGACCGGCCGACTGTTCCAGTGCGGAATCAGCACCAGCGCCGAGAACAGCGCGCATCCGGCGAAGACGATAAACACCGTCACCGAGTCGAAGTAGCCCGGCAGCAAACCGCCGAGCACCGCGCCAACGGAGCCGCAGCCGTTGACGAAACCGGCGGCGGTGGCGCCGGCCTTGGCCTTGCCGAAATCGATGGCGGCCGCACCGCTGATCATCGAGTCCGGGCCATACAACGTCAGGCCCATGACGAACAGCAACGCGACGACCAACAACACGCTGCCGGTGTTCAGCGCAGCCATGAACAACGCCAGCGTCACGGTCAGCGCCAGCAGACTCAGCACGCAGGCCGGCATGCGTCGAGCGCCGAAGAGTTTGTCCGAGGCCAGGCCGATCATGATCGGCCCGAGCAATCCGGCCAGTTCAAACGCGGTGGGAATGATCGCCGCGCCGACCTTGCCGACACTGGGCATCTGCTCGAAAACAATCACTGGCCCCCACAACAGAATCGCGTAGCGCGCCGGTTTCAGCAGGAAATACGCCAGGCCCAGCACCAGCACCGTGCGGTTGCGCAGGATTTCCTTCAACGGCTCCCACACGCTGAGTTTGCTGTTGGCTGCGGTTTCTTCGGCGGTCAGTTCCGGCTCGGGCTCCACCGCCGGCAAGCCGACGTCTTCCGGTTTGTTGCGCTGGAAGATAAAGAACAGCACGGCGACCACCGCGACCACCGCCGCGCTGGAGATGAATGCCGCGTGCCAGGTGCCGACCAACGTGTAGGCCCACCAGCCGGCGAACGGCGAGGCGACCAGACCACCAAACGCGTAACAGGAACTCCACAAGCCGAGCACCCGCCCGCGCTGCTCAGACGGGAAGAAGCTGCCAAGGTTTTTACACAGCCCGGACCAGCCAGTGGACTGCGCCAAACCTTGAATCAACATGCACGTGGCGAAGATCGGCAATGTAGCGAAACTGCCCATCACCAGCGCCGCAGCGGCGGATATCAGCAAACCGCCAAGCACCACCACTCGCGGACCAAAGCGATCGGCGAGCATGCCCCAGGTGAACTGTCCGAGGGCATACGCCGCCAGGTAGATCGCGTCGAGGTTGGCCATGGCCATTTTGTCGAGGGTGAAATCAGGGTCTTCGGCGATGCCCAGTTTGGCCACCGAAAACGCTTTGCGGGTGAAGTAGAACGCGGCGTACGCGAGCCAGGTAATAGCGAAGATCTGCACGCGCCAACGCGCCAGGGTGCCGATGTGCTTGTTCATGGTGGTTCTGACCTCAGGGTGTGAGTGTGCCGGCAGAATCGTTAAGAAAAACGCCTGTGTTTTTTATTGTTGAGCACTGCGTTACCGCCCCTTCCCTTCGGCGATAACGGTCAGATGAGTCTGCTGTTGCACGCACAGGCTCATGGGCCAGCGCTGCTGTTCGACCGAGCAGTCAGCGATGGCGTGAGCCGATCAAAGCAATTACTGTTTAATAAATAAAATCGATTTATCGTATTTCACACATAAGCCGAGCTTGTTACTGGAGCCACCATGTCTGTCTCTCACGCCCAACTCAAAGCGTTTCACGCGGTGGCCGTCCATGGCAGCTTCACCCGCGCCGCCGAGCGGCTTTATCTGACGCAACCAGCGATTTCCGACCAGGTACGCAAACTCGAAGAACGCTTCGGCGTGCTGCTGTTTCACCGCAATAAACGTTCCGTACGCCTGACCGATCTTGGCGAGCGCCTGCTGGCGATCACCCAGCGCCTGTTCGTGATCGAAGCCGAAGCGCAGGAATTACTGCAGGAATCCCAGGCCCTGCAAACCGGCAGCCTGATTCTCGCAGTGGATGCGCCGATCCACGTGTTGCCGCAGATCGCACGGTTCTGCGAGCGCTACCCGGGCATCAGCGTGAAAATCGAGACCGGCAATACCGATGAATCGCTGTTTCGCCTGTTCAACTATCAGGCCGATCTGGCGCTGCTCGGCCGCGACGTAACCGATGAACGCTTGCTGTGTGTGCCGTTGCGCAACGATCCGATGGTGGCGTTCGTTTCGCGCAATCATCCGTGGGCCGAGCGCGAATCGATCTGTCTGGCCGATCTGGATGACACGCCACTGGTGCTGCGTGAGATCGGTTCGGTGACCCGGCAGACACTGGAAGAGGAAATGGCCCGAGCGGGCTTGCGCATTCGCCCGGCAATTCAGGTTGAAGGTCGGGAAGCGGCGCGCGAAGCCGTGGTAGTGGGGATCGGGGTTGGTGTGGTTTCAGCGGCGGAGTTCGGTGCCGACTCACGGGTCTGCGCGTTGCCGATCACCGATTGCACGAGGCGCCTGACCGAAACCCTGGTGTGCTTGCGCGAACAGAGTTCGCGGCGGGTGGTGGCGACGTTTCTCGATATGGTTCGCGAGAGCCTGAGCTGACTCACTCCCTGTCCTGATCGTTCCCACGCTCTGCGTGGGAATGCCTCAACGGACGCTCCGCGTTCGGCTTTGGATGGGACGCAGAGCGTCCCGGGCTGCGTTCCCACGCAGAGCGTGGGAACGATCATGGTGCGGCTGGCGCCAGATCAAAAAACGCCTGAATCAAGCGCAACTCGCGCCGGCGCTCCATGCAGCCAATCATGTGCCGGTTCACCAGCCCTTCCCCGGCAATCGGGATCGCCACAACGCGCGGGTCATGACTGACCTCCACCGATGACACCACACCGACACCCAACTCGGCCGCGACCGCTTCGGTCACCGCCTCGCGACTGTCCAGCTCCAGCAACACCCGCGGCTGAATCGACGCATGTGTACACGCTTGATCAAACGTGCGCCGGGTAATCGAAGTCGGCTCGCGCAGAACCATGATCACTTGGTCCAGCTCCTTGAGTTTTACGTCAGAGGAGCGATTCGCCCAGCGATGCCCCGCCGGCACCAACGCGCAGATCCGCGATTCGCTCAGCGCTTGCAGATGCAGGCCCTTGCGCGGCTCGACCTCGGTCAGCACCGCGACATCGGCGTGTTCCGACAACAGCGCCGCCAGGGTTTCCTGCGCGTTGCCCAGACGCAGGTTGACCGTGATGCCCGGATAGCGTGCGCGCAGGCTCGCCAGCATCGGCATGACCATGTGCGGCCCATCCGCCGCCACCTCCAAACGCCCGGTCAGTAACTGCCGATTGGCCTCAAGCAGCGTCTGCGCTTCTTCCGCCAGACCGAACATGGCGCGGGTGATCGCCGCCAGTTTGGTGCCCTCCTCGGTCAGTTCCACCCGTCGCGCGGTGCGCCGCAGCAAGGTGATCTGGTAGTGCTCTTCCAGTGCCTTGATGTGTCCGGTGACCGCCGGCTGGCTGATGAACAACCGCGCAGCCGCGCGGGTGAAGCTGCCTTCGCGGGCCACGGCATCGAAGGCGCGCAGCTGAAACAGATTCATGGATAACCCTCACTGATGGCTGGCATAACAACAAACAATTTGATTGATGCAGCGGCGAATTGCAACGTAGGCCCCGTAGCTTCATCCCACAGCGTTTTCGCGAGGACACACGAATGAGTACCGCCGCACCGATTCTGCTCACTCCCGGCCCGTTGACCACTTCGGCCCGCACCCGTCAGGCCATGATGGTCGACTGGGGTTCGTGGGATGACCGCTTCAACCAGCTGACCGCCAGCCTGTGCGAGCAATTGCTGGCCATCCTCGACGGCGCCGCCAGCCACCATTGCGTACCGTTACAGGGCAGCGGCACCTTCGCCGTCGAAGCGGCGATCGGCACGCTGGTACCGCGCGACGGCAAAATCCTCGTGCTGATCAACGGCGCGTACGGCAAGCGTCTGGCGAAGATCTGCGAAGTGCTCGGCCGCTCGTTCAGCACCTTCGAAACCGCCGAAGACGAACCGACCACCGCCGCTGACGTCGACCGCTTGCTGCGCGCCGACGCTGACATCACCCACGTGGCGCTGATCCACTGCGAAACCAGCACCGGCATTCTCAATCCGCTGGCCGAGATCGCCGAGGTCGTGGCGCAACACGGCAAACGTCTGATCATCGACGCCATGAGTTCTTTCGGCGCATTGCCGGTGGACGCGCAAAAAGTGCCGTTCGACGCGCTGATCGCCGCCTCCGGCAAATGCCTGGAAGGTGTACCGGGGATGGGTTTTGTCTTCGCCCGCAAGGAATCGCTGGCCGCCGCGGCTGGCAACTCGCACTCGCTGGCGATGGACCTGTACGACCAGCACGCCTACATGATGAAAACCGGGCAATGGCGCTTCACCCCGCCCACCCATGTGGTCGCGGCGCTGCACGAAGCGTTGCTGCAATACCGCGAAGAAGGCGGTCTGCCGGCGCGGCATGCGCGTTATGCCGCCAACTGTCAGGCGCTGATGGAAGAGATGAACAAGCTCGGCTTGCGCAGCTTCCTGCCGGCGGCGATTCAGGCGCCGATCATCGCCACTTTCCATGCCCCGCAGGATCCGCGTTACCAGTTCAAGGACTTCTATGAGCGGGTCAAGGCCAAGGGTTACATCCTCTACCCCGGCAAGCTGACCCAGGTCGAAACTTTCCGCGTCGGCTGCATCGGCCACGTCACCCCGGACGAAATGCGCCAGGCCGTAGCAGCGGTGGGTGAAGTGCTGCGCGAGATGGAAGTGCTCGACATCTGAGCCCCACCAAAAATCCCCTGTGGGAGCGAGCCTGCTCGCGAAAGCGTCGTCCCAGGCGACACATGCGCTGTCAGACCGCTTTCGCGAGCAGGCTCGCTCCCACATTTGAACTGCATTACAACTCAGGAATTCATGCCATGAACTACACCAATCCAAGCAAGCTGCAAGCCGCGATCCTCGACTGGGCCGGTACCGTGGTCGATTTCGGCTCGTTCGCGCCGACGCAGATCTTCGTCGAAGCCTTCGCCGAGTTCGATGTGCAGGTGTCGATTGAAGAGGCCCGTGGGCCGATGGGCATGGGCAAGTGGGATCACATCCGCACCCTCTGTGATCAGCCGCAAGTGGCCGAGCGTTATCGCAAGGTATTCGGTCGCACGCCGACCGACGATGACGTCACCGCTATCTACAACCGCTTCATGCCGTTGCAGATCGAGAAAATCGCCGAGCACTCGGCACTGATTCCCGGCGCGCTGGACGCCATCGCCCAACTGCGCGCGCAAGGGATCAAGATCGGTTCCTGCTCCGGCTACCCGAAAGCGGTGATGGACAAAGTCGTCGAACTCGCCGCCAGCAACGGCTACGTCGCCGACCACGTGGTCGCCACCGACGAAGTGCCCAACGGTCGTCCATGGCCGGCGCAAGCGTTGGCCAACGTGATCGCTCTGGGCATCGACGATGTTGCAGCGTGCGTGAAGATCGACGACACCGTGCCGGGCATTCTCGAAGGCCGTCGGGCCGGCATGTGGACGGTTGCGCTGATTTGCTCGGGCAACGCGCTGGGTCTGGACTACGAGGGTTTCCGCGCGCTGGGCAGCGATGAACTGGCCAGCGAGCGCAAGCGCATCCACGCGCTGTTTGAAAGCTCGCGCCCGCATTACATGATCGACACTATCAGCGATCTGCCGGAAGTGATCGCCGACATCAACAAGCGTCTGGCCAACGGGGAGATGCCGCAAAACGCCTGAGGCCGATAACCGGAACACCGCTGATCCATGACAATCAGCGGTGTTTTTTTTTGCACTGTCTTAAATAAATATATTGCCCGGTTATTACTTACTCTGAAACAAGGTTGCCTTCTGCGTCGTACGCACTACCATCGGGATGTTTAACACTTCCGTCAGGCAATTGTTCAGTACCATCTTCCCAGACAATACGGCCATCCGGATATTCAACGGTATTATCAGACCACACGATTCGCCCGTCCGGATACTCTACCCGGCCGTCGTCATATTGAATGATGCCGTCGGGACGCTTGATCGAAGTCTTATCAACGTCAATCACGCTACCGTCAGGCAGTGTGGTCGAACCATCGACATTGACGGTCGCACCGAGTGTTTGAATCAGCGTAATCAAGGCCACCGGATCGATGTTGATGTTAAGGGTCGGCCATGGCATTGGCGGACGCTTGGTATCGACCGGCACTACTGGCGCGGTCGGCGCCACTGGTCTGGTTGGCGCTACCGGTTTGGTTGGCGCCACTGGTTTGGTCGGTGCTACTGGCTTGGTTGGCGCCACTGGCTTGGTCGGCGCTACCGGTTTGGTTGGTGCTACTGGTTTGGTCGGTGCCACTGGTTTGGTTGGTGCTACTGGTTTGGTCGGTGCCACTGGTTTGGTTGGTGCTACTGGCTTGGTTGGTGCTACTGGTTTGGTCGGTGCTACGGGTTTGGTTGGCGCCACTGGCTTTGGTGTAGTGGTAGTGGGGCGAGGCTTGGAGATCGGACTTTTCATATTCACACTCAAATTTACAAATATAATTATGATCTTTAATAACAAACTAAAGAGCCGAACCAACAATAATCACGCACAACAAACTATTCAAACCAAAAGAACCTACAAGATATAAGCAACATAGAGTTACGCCCACAGACCAACGCACACCAACAACTTTAAATAAGCAGAAATAATAAACCATACAAATAAGACTTTTGTGTGTTGCAAATATCATTACGCCGAAACGCTGGCATGTACTGATCGCGTCCATCGGCTATGTCATTGCAAATCCGCGTCGCCCCTGCAAGCCCCCCGTGTGGATAAAGATCAGACGCGTGCCGATGGCAAATTCGCCTGCTTCGACATGCTGCTTGAGCGCCAGCAAGGCCTTGCCGGTGTACAGCGGTTCAAAAGGGATACCGCTGGCTTGCTCGGTCTCATCGATGAAGGTCAGCAACGCCTCGTCAACTTTGGCGAAACCACCACGGCTGGCGTCGATCAGTTGATAGTCTGCCGCAGGCTCGGTGGCGTGCGCGAGGATCGACTCGATGTTCGGCGCTACGCCGTGATCATCCGGTACCGCCAGCGCGCCATACAATGAGCGCTGGCCTTTCTCGGCGAGCGCCAGCCCGGCCAGTGTCGTGCCAGTGCCACAGGCCAGCCACCAGGCGTCGAAATCATCCCAGCCGAGCTTGGCCAATTGCTCTTCGGCCTGCTGCCTGATCGCTGCGCAACCCAGTGCGCCGGCCAGTCCACCACCGCCCTCGGGCACTGCACGCAGCGTCGGATATTGCGCTTGCCATGGCGTCCAGAATCCCGCTTCGTGCCGCGCGCGATAGCCGGCGTAACCGAGCCAATGCAACTGCATGTCAAACGCTTGCAGATCCCGCACTGTCGGCGTGTCCTGCGGGTGCCCGCGCAGCAGTCCCACGGTTTTGAAACCCAGCCGTTTGCCCGCCGCCGCCAGCGCGTGCAGATGATTGGAATGTGCACCACCGAGACTGATGATGCCCTCGGCGCCGGCACGCTCGGCGGCTTTGAGGTGTTCGACGAGTTTGAACCACTTGTTGCCGCTGATCAGCGGGTCGATGCGGTCCAGGCGCAGGATCGCGACCTCGATGCCGGCGTCTGCCAGCCAGTCTAGACGGAGCGGTTCGAGGGGGGCTTGGGCTAGCCAGTCGGGGGGAGGCAAAAGCATAAATGCCGGCTCTGTTTGCAGAGCCGGCATCTTAACAGCAGTCGCAAAAAACCTGCTGTTTGCAAGCGAACCTGCTCGTGAAGGCGTCGTGTCAGGCGAAATCTTCGTAGCTGACGCTCCGCTTTCGCGAGCAGACTCGCTCCCGCAGGTGATGCGGTGTGTTTACAACTCAGCCGCCAGCCGCGAACCCTGATTGATCGCCCGCTTGGCGTCCAGCTCCGCCGCGACATCCGCGCCGCCGATCAAGTGCACGTTCTGCCCGGCTTCAACCAGACCGTCGTGCAACTCACGCAACGGATCCTGCCCCGCGCAGATCACGATGTTGTCCACCGCCAGCAGTTGCGGCTCACCGCTTTCGCCGATGCGAATGTGCAAGCCTTGGTCATCGATGCTCAGGTATTCGACGCTGTTGAGCATCTGCACCTGCTTGTTCTTCAGACCGGTGCGATGAATCCAGCCGGTGGTTTTGCCCAGACCGTCGCCGACCTTGGTCTTCTTGCGCTGCAACAGGAACACCTCACGGGCCGGCGCATGCGGTGCCGCTTTGATGCACGCCACACCACCACGGGCCTCCAGTTGCGTGTCGATGCCCCACTCTTTCCAGAACGCCGCGCGATCCAGACTGGTGGCTACGCCTTGATGAACGAGAAATTCCGAGACATCGAAACCGATCCCGCCAGCACCGATTACCGCGACACGCTTGCCGACCGGTTTGCGCTCGAGGATCACGTCCAGATAACTCAGCACCTTGGCATTCTCGACGCCCGGAATCGCCGGCACGCGCGGGGCGATACCGGTGGCGAGAATGATTTCGTCGTAGCCGCCTTCAACCAACTTGGCCACGTCGACGCGGGTGTTCAGGCACACCTCGACATTCGTCGTTTGCAGTTTGCGGTTGAAGTAGCGCAGGGTTTCGAAAAACTCTTCCTTGCCCGGTACGCGCTTGGCAATGTTGAACTGGCCACCGATCTCACTGGCCGAATCGAACAACGTCACCTGATGACCGCGCTCGGCGGCCACGGTGGCGGCAGACAAGCCGGCAGGACCGGCACCGACCACGGCGATTTTCTTGATCTGCTGCACCGGCAGGTAATTGAGTTCGGTCTCGTGGCAGGCACGCGGGTTGACCAGGCAACTGGTGAGCTTGCCGCCAAAGGTGTGGTCGAGGCACGCTTGGTTGCAGCCGATGCAGGTGTTGATTTCGTCGGCGCGGCCTTCGGCGGCTTTGTTGACGAAGTCCGGATCGGCGAGGAATGGTCGGGCCATGGAGACCATGTCGGCATCGCCCTCGGCAAGAATCTGCTCGGCAATTTCCGGGGTATTGATGCGGTTGGTGGTGATCAGCGGAATACTCACAGAGCCGCGCAACTTGGCCGTGACCTTGCTGAACGCTGCACGCGGAACCTTGGTGGCGATGGTCGGAATCCGCGCTTCGTGCCAGCCGATACCGGTGTTGATGATGGTCGCGCCCGCCTGTTCGATGGCTTTGGCCAGCATGACGATTTCATCCCAGGTGCTGCCACCTTCGACCAGATCGAGCATCGACAGGCGGAAGATGATGATGAAATTCGGCCCGACCGCTTCGCGCACACGACGGACAATTTCTACCGGCAGGCGCATGCGGTTTTCGTAGCTGCCACCCCAGCGGTCGGTGCGGTGGTTGGTGTGCGCGGCGAGGAACTGGTTAATGAAGTAACCTTCCGAACCCATGATCTCGACGCCGTCGTATTCGGCGGTTTGCGCCAATACCGAGCAGGTGACGAAATCGCTGATCTGCTTTTCGATGCCCTCTTCGTCCAGCTCTTTGGGCTTGAACGGGTTGATCGGCGCTTGAATCGCGCTCGGTGCTACCTGTTTCGGGCTGTAGGCATAGCGGCCGGCGTGGAGAATCTGCATGCAGATCTTGCCACCCGCCTCGTGCACCGCGCGGGTGACGATGCGGTGCTTGAGCGCCTCTTCCTCAGTTGTGAGCTTGGCCGCGCCGGAATAGACGCCGCCCTCGTCATTCGGGCCGATGCCGCCGGTGACCATCAGGCCGACACCGCCACGGGCACGTTCGGCGAAGTACGCCGCCATGCGCTCGAAGCCACCCGGCTTTTCTTCCAGGCCGGTGTGCATCGAGCCCATAAGGGTGCGGTTGCGCAGCGTGGTGAATCCCAGGTCCAGCGGGGCCAGCAAATGCGGGTAATGAGCGGCGGTCATCGGTAACTCCACAACGAGCGATCACGGAAAAAGTTGCGGGAGCTCTGCGTCCCCCGTCAGTCATGTTCGACAGACTAAGAGTCGCACCGCTGTCACTCAATGACCGTAACTGACAAGTTATTGATCCAAATGCGCAGCGGCCCTTGGCAATCAGGGCCATGGGCCCTACCCTAGGCGCCACACTCTGTACCCGGCTGTTGTTGGTTTTCATGCGCAAACTTCTGTATCTGTTTTTCTCCATGGCCCTTATTGCCGCCCTGACCACCTACGCCATGTGGGCGGCAGACCGGCCGGCGGGACATTACCTGTCGGACCTGCGCATCAAGCTCGCCGTCAATCAGGGCGCGCCCGGCGACCGTGGCAATCTGCTCGGCATCCAGCCCGAACTGTTCCCCACCGATTACCAAAGCTCCGCACGCCTGCACCGCAAGCTCGCGGCGTACCTGCAGCAGGCCCGCGATCAAGGCTTGCTCAATGAAAAAACCGTGGTGGTATTGCCCGAGCACGTCGGCACCTGGCTGATGATCAGCGGCGAGAAAGACGAGTTGTATCAGGCGCCAACGCTGGCGGAGGCAATGAACTGGCTGGCGGCGAGCAATCCGCTGTTGTTTGCCCGAGCGTGGCTGCGGGCCAAGGGCGAGCAACGGCTGGATGATGCTTATCTGCGGATGAAAGCCCAGGCCATGGCCAAGGATTACCAAACGCTGTTCGGCGGTCTGGCCAAGGAGTTCCAGGTCACCCTTGTAGCCGGCTCCATCGTGCTGCCGGAGCCAAGCATCCGCGACGGCCGGCTCAGGCCCGGCAGCGGCGCCCTGTTCAACAGCAGCGTGGTGTTTGGTCGCGACGGCGTGCCATTGGGCCAGCCGCAACGGCAGATGCATCCGATTTTCGATCAGCAAGGTGTGATTCAGGCCGAAGACAAACACGCAATCCAGGTCGTCGACACACCGGCCGGACGCTTGGGCATCCTGATCGGCAGTGACAGCTGGTATCCCGGCAACTACCGCACCCTCGATGAACAAGGCGCGCAACTGGTGGCCGTGCCGGCGCAGGTTATTGGTCAAGGCGCCTGGGACAAGCCATGGCGCGGCTACAAGGGTTCGAGCACGCCGGGCTCGGTCAGCCTCAAGCCCGGCGACCTCAGTGAAGGTCAGGCCTGGCACCGACTGACCCTCACCGCACAACCACCGAGCAGCCGCGCGATTGCCGGCGTCAGTGTGTTCATGCGCGGGCAGTTCTGGGACAAGTCGAGTACCGGCACAAGCTTCCTCAGCAGCAACGGCCAGCAGTTCGCCGATGGCGAGGCCCGTGGTGCGCGCTTGCTGAACGTCTGGCTGTAAACCATGAAGCCGCAGCCGATGCGCCTCGGGGATTTGTCGGTGGGTTTCGTCCATAGTCTGGCCGACGCCGTGCGCAGCCACGACGTCGATCCGCTGCCTCTGCTTGAACAATATGGCCTTGATGCAGCGCGACTGGCCGAGGCCGGGGCGCGCTTGTCGATCCCCCGATACATGCGCCTGGGCCATGCGGCGATTCAACTCACCGGTGACCCGGCTCTGGGCCTGCGCATGGGCCGAATGATCCGCTTGAATCAGGCCGGTCTAGCCGGCATCACTGCGGCGCAAGCGCCCACCGTGCGCGAGGCGGCCCGTTGCCTGACGCGCTTCGAGCCGCTTTACGGCTCGAACTATCGCGGGCAGTCCAGTTTCCACGAAGACGCCAACGGTGCGTGGCTGCGCTTCTACTCGATCAGCCCGTACAACGCCTATAACCGCTTCGTGGTCGACTCGATCCTCGCCGGCTGGCTGCATCAGTTGTCGAGCCTGTGCGGCGAAACGTTGCGCGCCGAGCGAATCGAAATCGAATTCGAAGCGCCGGATTACCGCGACGCCTACACAATGCTTGGCGACTGCCCGATCCAGTTCAGCGCCGAGCGCAACCAACTGCGCCTGAACCTGAGCAGTCTCGCCCTGCGCAACCCTGAACATTGCCCGAGCACCTGGCGACATCTGCTGCAATTGTGCGAGCGGGAGCTGGAACAACTGACCCGCACCCGCAGCCTGCGCGAGCGCATCACGCAATTGCTCGGCCCGTTGCTCAATGGCGGCCGTGAGCCGGATCTTGAAGAAGTTGCGGCACGCCTGAAACTGCCGACCTGGACCTTGCGGCGCAAGCTCACTGAGGAAGGCACGCAATTTCGCGCGATCCTCAATGACACACGCCGCGACCTGGCAATGACCTACATCCGCGACACCGAACTGGCGTTCGGCGAGATCGCCTACCTGCTCGGCTTCGCCTCAGCCGAAGCCTTCCAACGCGCATTCAAGCGCTGGAGCGGGCAGACGCCCGGCGAGTTCCGGCGCAGTCATCGCTCAGGAGCGTGAGGTGCAAGCTGCAAGCTGCAAGCGAGAGCGAGAGCCAAGCACAGCCCAAAGCTTAAAGCTTGAAGCTTGAAGCTTGAAGCTTGAAGCTTATAGTTCCGTCGCGTCGTCAGCCGGTTCTGGTTGATCCAGTTCAAAGGCCTGGTATTCAAGCAGTTCTTCCTGATACTCATCCATCGCATGAATCCCCCAACTGCTCGCTATGAAAATGGCCTGATCAATCGACCTGTGCCCCGAGCATAAAGTGCCCGTGTGAAGGAAAAGTGAAACGCGGCCTTCATGAATAAAACGTAGCAGGTGGTTGGGGATTTATCGCGGCGATGATGCCGCAGGTGTGTAACCAGATTTTAAGCCAACCCGAAAACCACTGTGGGAGCGAGCCTGCTCGCTCCCACAGGGTTTCGCTTGGTTTCTTATTGGCCCGACGCAGGCATCGCCGGAATCGGCTCGGATGGTGGCGGAATATCCGGGTTGGTCGGCGGGGTGATGGTTTCGCTGGCCGGCGCTGGCTCTTCCACGGGCGCTGGCGCAGGCGTAATCGGCGTCGACTCCGCTGGCGGTACCACCGGCTCGGAACTCACTGGCGCGGCTTCAACCGGGGCCGGTGCAGGTTCCGCAGCCGGCGCGGGGGCAGGTTCTGCTGCAGGTGTCGGCGCCAGAGGTGCAGGTGCAGGTGCCGCTTTTGGTTCTGGCACACCAAGATCGGCTTTCGGCTTTTCTTCGATGTGTGCAGCTTTCTTCGCATCGGCGGGCAGGAACTGCTCCACCAGTGTGAAGAAACGCTCGTAGAACTTCTGCGCAATGACCGTCTCACTGGCGACCTTGACCATCGAGTCGTCCGAGGAGCCGATCGGCATCGACACCGAGCCCAACACACCAACCCCGAGGCTGGCCGAGTTGTTGGTCTTCTTCAGCGCATAACGGTCCTGCAAGGCGTTGGCGAACACGGTCGCATGATGCCCGGCGCTGCCATCTTCGGCGCAGACCACGTTGAAGCTGATCTCGAGGTGCGTCTCGCCGGTCTGCTGGAAGCTCTTGTGCCCGCTGACCAGTTTGGGATCACTGCTGGTAATGATGTAGCCCTGACTGAGCAACGCGCGCCGGGCCGCTTCGCAACTGGCGGTGTCGGTTACCGGGTAATTGCGCGAAAAGGTGCCGGAGTCATCGAAGTTCTCATGCTCATAGATCGGCTTGTCCTTCGAACAACCGGCCACCGCAGTCAACAAAAGCGCCAGCCCGACAACACGCATGGGAGTGGAAATCAACATTGAACATCCTGAGGGAAAACAGTCCGGGGCGTATTGTGCAACAGATCGTCGCCCCATGGCGCATGGAATAGTGTCAAGAATCGGTTACAACTTTACCGGTCATGAGCGCCGGGAAAAAGCCGCGTGGACAAATGATCGATCAACGCGCGCAATTTCGCCGTGGCTTGTCGGCTCGACGGCCATAACACCCTAGCCGCCCGACGTGTTCTAAACGCCAAGGGACGGTGTACATCCAAGAATCAGGTCGGCTGTCAGGCCGCTTTCGCGAGCAGGCCCGCTCCCACAGAAAAGCAAAGCAGCGCAGCTGCCCGCGGCAAAGCCGCCCCACTCCACAATGAGCGCAAGCTCGAGTGCTTTTGATCTTGCTTTTGATCCACCGGCGACGTCGGAAGGCTGAGCGGAGGGATTGATCCGGGCGTGGGAGCGTAGCGACCGTCTGGCGCAGCCAGACACAGCGGAAGGAGGTGCAGCGAAGCAAACCGGAGCCGCTGCGCCCGGATCGATCCCGCAGCGAAGGAACCCGAGCCTGCGAGGGCCGAACGTAGGAGCAAGCCTTTTTGGGTACTTTTTCGGCGTCTGGAAAAAGTGCCTCGCCGTAAGGGCGAAACCGCCAGCCGCCGCACCCGAAGAAACGGATATTCACCCAAACCACCCAGAGCATGGCCGGCCCAAAGGCCGCCACGCCCCCAAAAAAAAGCCCCGACCAACCAGGCCGGGGCTCCTTCAAACGTCAGTCAAAAGATCAGAACCGCTCGATCTCCGCCTCAGCTTCCAACTGCTTGCGATACGCCGCAAAGTCCTGCTGCCCTTCACGGGAAGCCAGGAAGCGACGATATTGCGCCTTCTCTTCATCAGTCGGCGCGGCAGCTTCGTTAACACCGTTGAGTCGCACAACCATCAGACTGCCATCCGGCAACGTAACACTGGAGAACGTCGGCTTGTCCTTGGCAGCCGGCTTCGGCATACGGAACAGTGCCTGCAGCACAGCTGGATCAACCCCTTCCTGACCACGGGTGGCCGCTTCGGTGATCTTCCAGTTCTGGCCATCGATGGCCTTGTCCAGCGGCGCCTTGCCGTCGCGCAGATCAGCGATCAGCTTCTCGGCACGGGTCTTGGCCTCGGCACTGGCGTGCTCCTTGGTCAGTTGAGTACGGATCGCCGCGCTCACACTTTCCAGCGGCAGTTGCGCAGGCTTCAGGTGCTCCTTGGAACGCAGCACGATCACGGTTTCCGGATCCAGCTCGATGGCGGTGCTGTTGGCACCTTCATCAATCACTTCCGGGCTGAACGCGGCAGTGACCACGGCACGGTTGGCGGCAACACCTTCGCCACCTTCACGGCCGAACGGCTTGGAAGTGTGCACGGTCAGTTTCAGATCCGCTGCTGGCTGCGCCAGGTCAGAGGCTTCGAACGCCGAGTCTTCCAGTTGCTTGGTCGCCTCAACAAAACGCTGCTCGACCTGCGCGGCTTTCAGCTCGCGGGTCAGCTTGTCTTTCAGGCTGGCCAGGGTCGGCACTTCAGGCGCTTCCACGCCCAACAGCTTGATCAGGTGATAACCGAAGTCGGTACGAATCGGCTCGGACACCTGATCTTTCGACAAGGAGTACAGCGCTTTTTCGAAAGCCGGGTCGTAAACGCCAGGACCGGCATAACCGAGGTCACCACCATTGTTGGCGGAACCCGGATCCTGCGAGAACTCCTTGGCCAACGCTTCGAACTTCTCGCCCTTGGCCAGACGCGCCTGGACTTCGTCGATCTTCGCCTTGGCCTGCGCTTCGGTAGTCTTGTCGTTCACTTCGATGAGGATGTGCGCGGCACGACGCTGTTCCGACAGGTTGGCGATCTCTTTCTGGTAAGCCGCCTCAAGATCTTCATCCTTGACCGCAACCTGATCGAAGAACGACGATTTCTTCAGCTCGACGTAATCGATGATCACCTGATCCGGCGTCATGAATTCCTTGGCGTGCTCGTCGTAGTAAGCCTTGACCTCGTCATCGGTCAGCTTGACCGCAGACGGGTCGGCCTTGACGTTAAGAGTGGCGAAATCACGGGTCTGTTTTTCCAGACGGGCAAAAGCCAGCACTTCGGCGTCGGTGACGAAACCGCTGCCGGCAACACCAGCGCGCAACTGGCCGATGAGCATTTCCTGAGCCAGCATCTGGCGGAACTGCATGCGGCTGTAGCCCAGTTGACGGATCACCTGGTCGAAGCGCTCGGAGCTGAACTTGCCGTCGACCTGGAATTCAGGCGTTTGCAGGATCACTTGATCCAGCGCGGCTTCGGAGAACGAGAACTTCGCCTGTTCGGCGCCTTGCAGCAGCAACTTGCGGTCGATCAGGCCTTTAAGCGCCGATTCGCGCAGCATCTTTTCGTCGAGCAAGGAGGCATCGAAGTCCTTGCCCAGCTGTTGCATCAGCTGCCGGCGTTGCATATCAACGGCCTGGCTCAGCTCGTTCTGGCTGATTTCGTCACCATTGACCTTGGCCGCCTCGTTCTTGTGAGTCGTGGCCTGGAAAATGGCATCGAAACCGGTCAGGGCCATCAGTGCAACGATGACCCCGATAATGGTCTTGGCAATCCAGCCTTGTGAATTGTCCCTGATATTCTGCAGCATGCGTCCCCCAGAAACGGTTGAACTTCAATTTAGGCAACCGTGGAGCGTGGGTAGAATCCGGATAGAAGAAAGGCGCATCCGAGGATGCGCCTTCTCGTAACTGGCGGAGCGGACAGGGCTCGAACCCTCGATCCCGGCGTTACAGGTGCCTTTTTCAGCCACCTGCTCTACCGCTCCGCTGCCAAGTCAGGCTTGACCCCGACCCGGATGGGTAAAAACCTGGAAACTCAGTTAACAGCTTCTTTCAGCGCTTTACCGGCTTTGAAACCTGGCTTCTTGGCAGCCGGGATTTCCAGAGACTTGCCGGTTTGCGGGTTGCGACCGGTACGAGCCGGACGGTCAGTCACGGAGAAAGTACCGAAACCAACCAGAACAACGGAGTCGCCAGCCTTCAGAGCGCCAGTGACGGATTCGATTACAGCGTCCAGCGCACGGCCAGCAGCAGCTTTCGGGATATCAGCGGATGCAGCGATAGCATCAATCAGTTCCGACTTGTTCACTCTAAGTCCCCTTATATCTATTTTGAGATGTTTCTAAGTTTTTTGGTGAAAGCAAAAACGAGTGCTGAATGGCCTACAGACACTTAAGAGCCGCTTTATAACAAGGGCTCTAAAATGCTGTCAAGGAAAGCCCCCCAGGCTAAAACGTATTAATGCGTGCTAATTCTTTCCTTGGCATCAGACTCGCGTTTTTCGTCCTTGGCAACTATCTCCGGAGCCACATCCGGCAAGGGCTCCGGCGCGTATTGCAGCGCAATTTGCAGGACCTCGTCAATCCATTTAACCGGTTTGATCTGCAGATCCTGCTTGATATTGTCAGGAATCTCCTTCAGATCGCGGACGTTTTCTTCCGGAATAATCACAATCTTGATTCCGCCGCGATGTGCCGCCAGCAGTTTTTCTTTCAAACCGCCAATTGCCAGCACTTGCCCACGCAAAGTGATTTCACCGGTCATGGCGACGTCGGCGCGCACCGGAATACCGGTCAATGCCGAGACCAGTGCCGTGCACATTCCGACGCCAGCGCTAGGGCCGTCTTTCGGCGTAGCACCTTCCGGCATGTGAATGTGCGTGTCGCGCTTCTCGTGGAAGTCCAGCGGGATGCCCAGGCTCTTGGCGCGGCTGCGCACCACGGTCTGTGCGGCAGTGATCGATTCGACCATCACATCACCCAGCGAACCGGTCTTGATCAGTTGCCCTTTACCCGGAATCACTGCGGCTTCGATGGTCAGCAATTCGCCGCCAACCTGAGTCCACGCCAGGCCAGTCACCTGCCCCACCTGATCCTGTTGCTCGGCCAGGCCGTAGCGGAACTTACGCACGCCGAGGAAATGCTCGAGCAGATCAGCTGTCACTTTTACCGAGAAGCGTTTTTCCAGCGCATGCTCTTTGACTGCCTTGCGGCAGACCTTGGCGATCTGTCGCTCGAGCCCCCGCACGCCCGCTTCACGGGTGTAATAACGGATGATGTCGCGGATCGCTTCCTCATCGAATTCCAGCTCGCCCTTCTTCAAACCGTTAGCCGCGATCTGTTTCGGCGAGAGGTATTTCACCGCGATGTTGATCTTCTCGTCTTCGGTGTAACCCGGCAGACGGATGACTTCCATCCGGTCCAACAGCGCTGGCGGGATGTTCATCGAGTTCGAGGTGCACAGGAACATCACATCGGACAGGTCGTAATCGACTTCCAGATAGTGATCGTTGAAGTTGTGGTTTTGCTCAGGATCAAGCACTTCCAGCAACGCCGACGCCGGATCGCCACGCATATCGCTGCCCATTTTGTCGATTTCATCGAGCAGGAACAGCGGGTTGCGTACGCCCACCTTTGTCATCTTTTGAATCAATCTTCCCGGCATCGAACCGATGTAGGTCCGGCGGTGACCACGAATTTCCGCTTCGTCACGCACGCCGCCCAAGGCCATACGTACGAATTTACGGTTGGTGGCGTGGGCAATCGATTCCGCCAGCGAGGTTTTACCCACGCCTGGAGGACCGACCAGGCACAACACCGGGCCACGGATTTTCTTCACGCGCTTCTGCACGGCGAGGTATTCAAGGATGCGCTCCTTGACCTCTTCGAGGCCGTAGTGATCGGCGTCGAGAATGTCTTCTGCACGGGCCAGGTCGAGGCGTACTTTGCTTTGCGCCTTCCACGGCACCTGCACCAGCCAGTCGATGTAGGAACGCACCACAGTGGCTTCAGCCGACATCGGCGACATCTGCTTAAGCTTGTTCAGCTCAGCGGTGGCCTTGGCCAGCGCGTCTTTCGGCAGGCCGGCAGCATCGATGCGCTTTTTCAGCTCTTCGATTTCATTGTGGCCTTCGTCGCCGTCACCGAGTTCTTTCTGAATGGCCTTCATCTGCTCATTCAGGTAGTACTCGCGCTGGCTGCGCTCCATTTGCTTTTTGACGCGACCGCGAATGCGTTTTTCAACCTGGAGCAGGTCGATTTCGGCATCCAGCAGCGCCAGCACGTGCTCGACACGCGCCGACAGATCGATAATCTCGAGGATTTCCTGCTTCTGCTCGATTTTCAGCGCCATGTGCGCGGCCATGGTGTCGACCAGACGACCCGGCTCATCGATGCTGTTGAGTGACGACAGGACTTCAGCCGGTACCTTCTTGCCCAGCTGGACATATTGTTCGAACTGCGAAAGCAGTGTGCGCACGAAGACTTCCGACTCGCGCTCAGCGGCGTCGACTTCTTCGATCAACGAGACTTCGGCGCGGCAATGGCCATCGACTTCGCTGAAGCGTTCGACGGTGCCACGCTGCTCGCCTTCGACCAGAACCTTGACAGTGCCATCAGGCAGCTTCAGCAGTTGCAGTACCGTGGCAATCGTACCTACGCGATAGAGAGCGTCTTCACCGGGATCATCGTCAGCCGGGTTTCTCTGGGCCAGCAGCAGAATCTGCTTGTCACCCGTCATCGCGGCCTCGAGGGCTTCGATGGATTTCTCGCGCCCCACGAACAGCGGGATAACCATGTGCGGATAAACCACGACATCACGCAATGGCAGGAGAGGCAATTCGATGGTTGTCTTCATGATTTCGCCTCTACGGCGGCCGTATGGCCGTAATCAGATGGAATTAAGCTTGAAACCAAGATGGGGGCTGCCTCGAAAAAAAACAAGCGCAAAGCGGAGGTAAAAAACGACTTAAAAAAAAAGAGGCCCGAAGGCCCCTTCCTTGTTGCGGCGCTGTGAACGCTTACGCGTCCGGCGCTGCCTTGGCCGTCGGCTCACTGTTTTCGTAGATATACAGTGGCTTGGACTTGCCTTCGATCACGCTTTCATCGATCACGACTTTGCTCACCTCGGACTGCGAGGGGATTTCATACATCGTGTCGAGCAATACACCTTCGAGAATCGAACGCAGGCCACGGGCACCGGTTTTACGTTCCAGGGCACGCTTGGCGACCGATTTCAGCGCGTCGGAACGGAATTCCAGATCCACGCCTTCCATCTCGAACAGCTTGGCATACTGTTTGGTCAGAGCATTTTTCGGCTCGGTGAGGATTTGCATCAGCGCAGCCTCGTCGAGCTCGTCCAGTGTCGCCAGGACCGGCAGACGACCGACGAATTCCGGGATCAGACCGAACTTGACCAGATCGTCAGGCTCGACTTCACGCAGGGATTCACCGACTTTCTTGCCTTCTTCCTTGCTGCGCACTTCGGCATTGAAGCCGATGCCGCCTTTGGTGGAACGGTTCTGAATGACCTTTTCCAGGCCGGAGAACGCACCACCGCAGATGAACAGGATGTTACGGGTGTCGACCTGCAGGAATTCCTGCTGCGGATGCTTGCGGCCACCTTGCGGCGGTACCGAAGCGACCGTGCCTTCGATCAACTTGAGCAAGGCCTGCTGCACGCCTTCACCGGAAACATCGCGGGTGATCGACGGGTTGTCGGACTTGCGGGAAATCTTGTCGATTTCATCGATGTAGACAATGCCCATCTGGGCTTTCTCTACGTCGTAATCGCACTTCTGCAGCAGCTTCTGAATGATGTTCTCGACATCTTCACCCACGTAACCGGCCTCGGTGAGGGTAGTTGCGTCAGCGATGGTGAACGGAACGTTCAGCAAGCGGGCCAGTGTTTCGGCCAGCAGGGTTTTACCGGAGCCTGTCGGGCCGATCAGCAGGATGTTGCTCTTGCCGAGTTCGACGTCGTCAGCCTTTTTGTCACGCTGGTTCAGGCGCTTGTAGTGGTTGTACACCGCTACGGCCAAAACCTTTTTTGCACGCTCCTGACCAATGACGTACTGGTCAAGGATGCCGCTGATTTCTTTAGGCGAAGGCAATTTATGCGCGCTGCTTTCGGCCTGTGCTTCCTGCACCTCCTCGCGGATGATGTCATTACACAGGTCGACGCACTCGTCGCAGATAAAGACCGAGGGGCCGGCAATCAATTTGCGCACTTCATGCTGGCTTTTGCCACAGAAGGAGCAATAGAGCAGCTTGCCGTTGTCCTCGCCGTTGCGGGTGTCAGTCATTCGTTCGATCCAAATCCGATAGGCTTGCAACACAAGATGAAGGCTATTGCGGGCTTTTTCAAGCCCGCCGCTGATCGGACATGCCGATCAGGCCTGTTTTGCGCTGCTTATATTAAGCTGGACGCTGGTTGATCACTTCGTCGATCAGGCCGTATTCCTTCGCAGCTTCGGCACTCATGAAGTTGTCGCGATTGGTATCGCGCTCGATTTCTTCCAGAGTACGGCCGCTGTGCTTGGCCATCAGCATGTTCAGACGCTCGCGGATGAAGAGGATTTCCTTGGCGTGGATTTCGATGTCCGACGCCTGGCCCTGGAAACCGCCCAGTGGCTGGTGAATCATCACGCGCGAGTTCGGCAGGCAGAAACGCTTGCCCGGTGCACCTGCGGTGAGCAGGAATGCGCCCATGCTGCAGGCCTGACCGATGCAGGTGGTCGATACGTTCGGCTTGATGAACTGCATGGTGTCGTAGATCGACATGCCGGCAGTCACCGAACCGCCCGGCGAGTTGATGTACAGATGGATGTCCTTGTCCGGGTTTTCCGCTTCAAGGAACAGCAGTTGCGCACAGATCAGGTTGGCCATGTAGTCCTCTACCGGGCCCACCAGAAAGATCACTCGCTCCTTGAGCAGGCGCGAGTAGATGTCGTAGGCGCGTTCGCCACGAGCGGACTGCTCGACAACCATCGGGACCAGGCCGCCGGCGGCCTGGATATCAGAGTTCTGCTGAATATAAGAATTACGGAACATGCTCTGCAGTCGCTCCCAAATAGTTATGTCTTGAATACGCATAAGCCAGCTCGAGAGCTGGCTTATGGTGTGCACTTCTAACGCAAAATCAATCAGTCGGCTGCTGGAGCTTCTACCGGCTTGACTGCTTCTTCGTAGGAGACCGATTTGTCGGTCACACTAGCTTTCTGCAGAACAGTATCCACAACTTGTTCTTCCAGCACAACCGAACGCACTTCGTTCAGTTGCTGCTCGTTTTTGTAGTACCACGACACGACCTGCTCTGGCTCCTGGTAAGCGGAAGCCATTTCCTGAATCATTTCGCGAACGCGAGCTTCATCAGGCTTCAGATCGAACTGCTTGACCACTTCAGCAACGATCAGGCCCAGCACGACGCGGCGCTTGGCTTGCTCTTCGAACAGCTCGGCCGGCAGTTGGTCTGGCTTGATGTTGCCGCCGAACTGCTGAACAGCCTGCACGCGCAGACGGTCAACTTCGTTGGACAGCAGAGCCTTTGGCACTTCGATCGGGTTGGTGGCCAGCAGACCGTCCATTACCTGATTCTTGACCTTGGATTTGATCGCCTGACGCAGTTCACGCTCCATGTTCTTGCGAACTTCGGTGCGGAAACCGTCGATGCCGCTTTCCTTGATGCCGAATTGAGCGAAGAACTCTTCGTTCAGCTCAGGCAGCTTAGGCTCGGACACAGTGTTGACGGTCACGGTGAACTCGGCGGTTTTGCCAGCCAGGTCCAGGTTCTGATAGTCCTCAGGGAAGGTCAGGTTCAGAACGCGTTCTTCGCCAGCTTTAGCGCCAACCAGGCCTTCTTCGAAGCCCGGGATCATGCGGCCGGAACCCAGCACCAGCTGAGTACCCTTGGCGGAGCCGCCAGCGAACACTTCGCCGTCAACCTTGCCAACGAAATCGATGTTCAGCTGATCTTCGTTCTGCGCAGCACGGTCGGCCACTTCGAAACGGGTGTTCTGCTTGCGCAGGATGTCGAGCATCTTGTCCAGGTCAGCGTCAGCCACTTCAGCGCTCAGACGCTCAACGGTGATGCCTTCGAAGCCAGCAACGGTGAACTCAGGGAAGACTTCGAATACAGCAACGTATTCCAGATCCTTGCCCGCTTCGAGCGACTTTGGCTCGATCGAAGGCGAACCGGCAGGGTTGAGCTTCTGCTCGACCACAGCTTCGTAGAAGGAAGACTGGATGACGTCGCCTACCGCTTCCTGACGCGCATCAGCACCGAAACGGCGCTTGATTTCGCTCATTGGCACTTTGCCTGGACGGAAGCCAGCAATTTTGGCCTTTTGGGCAGTCTGCTGCAGACGCTTGTTGACCTGAGTCTCGATGCGCTCTGCCGGCACGGTGACGCTCATGCGGCGCTCGAGAGCAGTAGTATTTTCAACAGAAACTTGCATGGATATTCCTCGTTGCACAGACGTTAGCCGGCCGTTTCCGACCCCAGAATCAAGGGCATGCATTCTAGTGGGTCAAACTCAAGAAGTCACCCTACTGGAAACGGGTAAAAAAACAGCAGGCAATTTATAGGGAGCGCCGCACGAATGCCGTGCACTCCACTGGCGAATACAAGCGATCACGTCAGGGCTCTGCAACAACGCTTCTATATATAGAAGCAACTACCAGATAGGCCCCGACAGGCGTTCCGGCAAAACCGGAACGACGAGCAGTTCAGCGTCATCCGATCCTTTAAAAGCGATGAAGTGCCCTGCCCTGCGCTTCGAAATCGGCCATGGCCGGTTTTCGAAACCGCTAAAACAAAAAAAGGCGCCAGACTGTTAAATCTGGCGCCTTTCGAAATATGGGGTGGACGATGGGGATCGAACCCACGACAACGGGAGTCACAATCCCGTGCTCTACCAACTGAGCTACGCCCACCATATTGCGTAACAAAAAAGCCAAACAACTTCTTTGTCGAAACTTCATCAGGCCCTAGGCACAGATGAAGCTTTATTTGGTGCGGATGAAGAGACTCGAACTCTTACGCCTCGCGGCGCTGGAACCTAAATCCAGTGTGTCTACCAATTCCACCACATCCGCGGATGAAGCTTTTAAAGCAAAGGCGCCAGACCGTTAAATCTGGCGCCTTTCGAAATATGGGGTGGACGATGGGGATCGAACCCACGACAACGGGAGTCACAATCCCGTGCTCTACCAACTGAGCTACGCCCACCATATCGCGTTACTTGTGCCAAAGCTGCCTAATGGCGCACCCGGCAGGACTCGAACCTGCGACCATCCGCTTAGAAGGCGGATGCTCTATCCAGCTGAGCTACGGGCGCCTTGTTAATCTGTACTCTTAAAGGACTACAAACTAAGTGCTTTCCAGTGTCGCAGAACCTCGATTCCGCTTCACCTTCTTAACCAGTGCTAGGCTGTGCCCGACAAGTGCGACGAATAGTATAGAGGGCTCCAAAGGTCGTCAAATCCTTTTTGAAAAAAATTCATTTAATTAAAGGAGTTAGAGGAATTTGCTGACCAAGCGCCTTTGCCCTCACCGCTCGACATGCGAGAATGCGTTCTCATTTTTTCCCCTCTCGATGGTTAATCACGCGCAATGACTGCACAACTAATCGACGGCAAATCGATCGCCGCCAGCCTGCGCCAGCAGATCGCCCAACGAGTTGCCGAGCGTCGCCAGCAAGGCCTGCGCACCCCCGGCCTCGCGGTGATCCTGGTCGGCAGCGATCCTGCCTCTCAGGTTTATGTCTCGCACAAGCGTAAAGACTGTGAAGAGGTTGGCTTCCTCTCTCAAGCCTACGACCTGCCCTCCGACACCACCCAGGACGCCCTGACCGATCTGATCGATCGCCTCAACGACGATCCGGCTATCGACGGCGTTCTCCTGCAATTGCCTCTGCCCGAACACCTCGACGCGTCCAAGCTGCTGGAACGCATTCGCCCGGATAAAGACGTCGACGGTTTCCATCCGTACAACGTCGGTCGCCTGGCCCAGCGCATCCCGCTGCTGCGCCCCTGCACCCCGAAAGGCATCATGACTTTGCTGGAAAGCACTGGCGCTGATCTTTACGGTATGGATGCGGTAGTCGTTGGCGCCTCCAATATCGTCGGTCGCCCGATGGCCATGGAATTGCTGCTGGCCGGCTGCACCGTCACCGTGACTCACCGCTTCACCAAGGATCTGGCGGGCCACGTCGGCCGCGCTGATCTGGTGGTCGTTGCCGCCGGCAAGCCGGGCCTGGTCAAGGGCGAGTGGATCAAGGAAGGCGCGATCGTGATCGACGTCGGCATCAACCGTCAGGACGACGGCAAACTGGTCGGTGACGTTGTCTACGAAACCGCCCTGCCCCGCGCCGGCTGGATCACCCCGGTACCCGGCGGCGTTGGCCCGATGACCCGCGCCTGCCTGCTGGAAAACACGCTCTACGCCGCAGAAACACTGCACGTCTGATCGAATTTTTCCGCTGCACCAGAACCCCGCCTCGTGCGGGGTTTTTCATGCCTGAGAAAAAACTTCAACCGTTCGCCGGAAACCGCTCTTTTTACAGGCCTTTTCACGAGATTTTCAGGTCTTACAAACAACCATCGACAGTTCTTCAGCCATACTCCTAAAATGCGCCGGTTTTAAGAAATAACCCGTTACAAACTAACGGTATATCCAACCTTTTAGAGTTCGCCCGCGTGAAAATTCGTCTCTCGATTCTGAGCCTGTTGTTTGCTGTTACAGGCACATTCATCACGCCAACGATCAACGCTGCGGAAACCACCGCTGCTCCACGTGACGCTTCGACATTGAAGATCGCGTCCGGCAGCGCCCTGCTCATGGATATGCAGACCAATAAAGTCATCTATTCCAGCAACCCTGACGTGATCGTGCCGATCGCTTCCGTCAGCAAGCTGATGACTGGCCTGGTCGTGGTGGAAGCTCGACAGAACATGGACGAATGGATCGATGTCGATATCAGGAACACCCCGGAAATGAAGGGTGTGTTCTCCCGCGTCAAACTCAAGAGTGAGCTGCCGCGCCGCGAGATGCTGCTGATCGCCTTGATGTCTTCGGAAAACCGTGCCGCCGCCAGCCTCGCGCACCACTATCCGGGTGGCTACGCTGCTTTTATTGCGGCAATGAACGCCAAGGCCAAGGCGCTGGGGATGACCAGCACGCACTTTGTCGAGCCGACCGGCCTGTCGGAGCGCAACGTTTCCACCGCCCGCGACCTGAGCAAATTGCTGGTGGCCGCGCACAAGCAACCGCTTCTGGTGCAACTGACCACCACCAAGGAAAAGACCGTGGCGTTCCGCAAGCCCAACTACACCTTGGGCTTCCGCAATACCGACCACTTGGTTAACAAGGCCGATTGGGACATCAAGATTACCAAGACCGGTTTTACCAATCCGGCCGGCCATTGCCTGGTGCTGGTGACGAAGATGGGCAACCGTCCGGTCGCCTTGGTGATTCTCGATGCGTTTGGCAAATACACGCATTTTGCCGACGCCAGCCGTATCCGCAGCTGGGTGGAAACCGGGCGCAGCGCCAGTGTTCCAGCGGTGGCACAGCAGTACAAAGCCGACAAGAACCTCAAGAGCCGTCAGAGCGGCGTGGTCGAGGCGGCGAAGTAGATTCAGCGATCATGAAAAAGCCCCGAATGTTCGGGGCTTTTTTTCGTCTGCGCATCAGTCGTTGGGCAGCGGCATTTTGTCGTCATCGGGGATGCCATCGCCCGAGCTCGGCTCTGGCGAAACCTCCGGCGTCAGCACATTTGGCCGCGCCATCGGGTCGCGCATCGGGCTGTCCGGGTCCAGCACCGGATCAACCTCCGGCTCCGGCGTGGTCGGTACGCTGTCAGGTTTGTGGTCATCAAAGCTTGAATCGGTACTCATACGCACCTCACATCAAGGTTTCAGATCGGCTAACGGATCATAGGGCTTGGCCGGTTTCTTCGGATCTTCACCGGGCTCGACATCCAGCGGGGCTTTCGCCGGACCGACCGGATCAACTTGCGGATCGTCGAGGTCCGGCGAATCCGGATCGAAGCCCAGATCATCGCCCGAGGAATGTTCGGACGAGTGTGGGCCTTTCGGGTTTTGGGAATCTGCCATGTTGCCTCCTTGATTCACCCGCGAAGCACGGGCATTAATCTTCAGAGGCTCGCCGGGCGCAGTCGTGCCCGGCAGATGACGAACGGAGGCTTATTGCGCCGCCAGAGCCTTTCGCGCCTGCGCCGCAGCGTTTTCTTCACCGGCCTGGGCCAGTTCATCGGCGGCTTTCAGCCAACGGGAGCGGTCGACGGCTGCCGGGATCTGCGACGGTTTCTGAATCAGGATTGCCCAGCCACCGGCCTTTTCGAGCGCTGATTCAAAGCTGCCGAAATCCATCAACTGCCGACGATTCATGCCGGCGCGCAGCAGGACCTTCTGTTTGTTGCGGTCGTAGCCGGACAGGATCGCGTAACGCGGCTCAGCCCAGAATGCCGAACCTTCGCTGAAACGCACCATGACCGGATAGCCCGCTGCGACTTGGGTCAGCAAGGCTGGCAGCTTGCTGTCGAGCGGATAAACCACCAGGCCATATTCGCGGGCAAGGTTCTGCATGTTCTGCTGCAGCTTGTCCTCGGCGCCCGGCAAGTGCAGCGGTTTTTCCAGAAGGCCCGGGGTGATGACGATGCCTTGTTGCGACAACAGGCTTGCCAGCACCTGTGGCCCGCTCTGATTGGCTTCGCCACGATAAAAAGTGCCGCTGAGTTCAACCCGCTCCGGCAAGCGTTTGACTTCTGGCGCTACGTTGCCCGCACATCCGCTCAGCAACACCGCGCAAGCGCCGGCAAGCAACGCTCCGCGCACTCGAGAAAATACCTGCACCATTGTCACTCTCTTCCAGACGCCGGTCATCGTGTTCCGGCAACGCCAGCGATCATAGAGCCGCACCCGCCTGCGGTATAGCCTTAAACCGCAGAGCGGGCGATTGCATAGAGCAAACTGATTGGTCACTAACGACCTTTGGTCAATAGCTTGAAACACCCCATTGACTAGACTGTCACTGAAATAGAGCGAATTGCGAAAAGCGAGCGCCCGACGCAGGGCGAAGAGGAGGCACTAATGAGCCTGACCATGACCATTGTGATGTTGATAGCCGGCTGGCTGGCCGTGGCGACTGCCATGTTGTGGGGTGTGCTGCGGATTTCGCGGCGGCATCATCCGGTGCAGACGATGCCGGTTGAGAAAACAGAGAAGCATCCAGTGCGGCACGCTGCTGCGCATTGAAGACCAACAAGGTCCTTCCCTCATGAGAGCGCTAAGCAGCAGCGCGCTCTCGATAACTCAGCAAAAGGTGAATAAAAAAACCGCCTGAGCTCAACCAGCCCAGGCGGTTTTTTGTGTTCTCAGCAATTACGCCTGCTGAGCAACCTTCTTCTGCTTCGCCCGGCGCGACAGCATGTTCAACACTTCGATACCGGCCGAGAACGCCATGGCTGCGTACACATAACCTTTCGGAACATGGGCGCCGAAGCCCTCAGCGATCAGCGTCATGCCGATCATGATCAGGAAGCCCAGCGCCAACATGACCACGGTCGGGTTGTCGTTGATGAACTTGGCCAGCGGATCAGCCGCGAGCAGCATCACCAGCACCGACACCACCACCGCGATGATCATGATCGGCAAGTGTTCAGTCATGCCGACAGCGGTAATGATGCTGTCGATCGAGAACACCATGTCGAGCATCAGGATCTGACCGATAGCCGCGGCAAAACCAAGCGTTACGGTGGAAGTCGCGGTCTTCGGGTCTTCCGGCGACGGGTCCATGCTGTGATGGATCTCGGTCGTGGCTTTCCACACCAGGAACAGGCCACCGGCGATCAGGATCATGTCCTTCCAGGAGAACGCCTGGCCAAGGATTTCGATCACAGGCTCGGTCAACTGCACGATGAACGCGATGGTGCTCAACAGGGCCAGACGCAGAATCAGGGCCATGCCGATACCGATACGGCGCGCCTTCTGCCGATGCTGTTCGGGCAGTTTGTTGGTCAGGATCGAAATAAAGATCAGGTTATCGATGCCGAGCACGATTTCCATTACCACCAGTGTGGCCAAAGCAACCCAAGCGGTGGGGCTGGCGGCGAGTTCTAACAGATATTCCATGGGTCAGTCCTGACTCTGTGTAAGACGGTTTAGATGGTCTTGGAGGAAGATTCGGATTCTTCCGCTTGTTTTTCCGGTGTTTCTTTTTTCTCGATCAAACCACCGGTGGCATCACTGAGCGCTTGCTCGGCGGCTTTATGGGTGTCGTCGATTGCTTGTTTGGCGGTTTCAGCCGCCGCGCCCATCAGTTGCTGGGCGCTTTTTTCCGCTTGGTCGCAACCGGCCAGAACCAGTAAAGACGCAAACATCACTGCGGGAAATGTGTATTTCATAAAGTTTCCTTCGAATGAACAGACAGGCGCACACACCGGCCGTCGATGGCTGGGCATTCTAGGGAGATGAACACTTCAGGAAAATTCGTATTTTTAGCGGCTATACTTCGGTTTTCACGAAGTGGCGATCGATATGCTCAATTACCGACAACTGCATTACTTCTGGGTTGTGGCCAAGACCGGCAGCATTGTTCGCGCCTGCGAGCAGCTGAACCTGACGCCACAGACCATCAGCGGGCAGATTTCACTGCTTGAGCAAACTTATGGCGTAGAACTGTTTCGCCGGGTTGGCCGACAACTGGAGCTCACCGAAGCCGGGCGCCAGGCCCTGCCCTACGCCGAGCAAATGTTTCAACTGGGCGGCGAGCTGGAGCTGATGCTGCGTGCACAGCCCAACGAGCAGCAGATCCTCTTTCGCGTTGGCGTGGCCGACGTGGTACCCAAATCCATTGTTTATCGCCTGATCGCGCCGACCATGGAATTGAGCGAGCCGCTGCGCATCACCTGCCGCGAGGACAAACTCGAACGTCTGCTCGCCGATCTGGCCATTCAGCGTCTGGATCTGGTGATTTCCGACAGTCCGATGCCTTCGCATCTGGACATCAAAGGCTACAGCCAGAAGCTCGGTGAGTGCGGGATCAGCTTCTTCGCCACCGCCGAACTTGCCGCGCAGTATGGCCAGGATTTCCCGCGCAGCCTGCACGGCGCACCGTTGCTGATTCCCGGCGCGGAAACCGTGGTGCGCAGCCGTTTGCAGCGCTGGTTCGCCGAACAGCAGATCCAGCCGCAGATTGTCGGCGAGTTCGATGACAGTGCTTTGATGCAGGCCTTCGGCCAATCCGGCAGCGGGATCTTTATCGGCCCGAGCGTGATTGCCGAGGAAGTGAAGCGCCAGTACGGCGTCGAGTTGATCGGCCAGACCGACGCCGTGAGCGAGTCGTTCTATGCCATCTCAGTGGAGCGCAAGGTCAAGCACCCTGGCATCGTAGCGATTACCGAGGGTGCCCGACGCGAGCTGTTTACCGGGTTATGAAGCGCAGACTTCACGCGGCTTCAGCGTCATCAGCACCATGGCGAGGAACACCGACAGCAAAATGAAGCCGGCAGCGGCAAAGCCGAGAAAGCCCAGCCCGGCACTGTCGATCACCCGGCCGCCGACCATCGCGCCCAGGCCGATGCCGAGATTGGCCCCGGCGATGTTCAGCGACGCGGCAAAGGCCGGCGCTTCCGGCGCGGCTTTCATCAGGCGCACATGGCTGACCAGGAACAACGCCGCCTGAGTCACGCCCCAGATGCCCATCGCCACCGCCAGACCCACTGGCGAATGAATGTTCGGCACCAGCGAAACCATGCCCGCGATCATGAACGCACAGAACAACACCGACGCCCCCAGCGGATGCCGATCCACCGCACGCCCGCCGAGCGAGTTGCCGACCAGCCCGACTGCGCCAAACGCCATCAGGCACCAGCCGACCACGGTGCCGTTGAAACCGGCAAGTCGTTCGAGGATGTCAGCAAGGTAGGTGTAAGCGGTGAACATGCCGCTGAACACCAGAATCGACAACAAGATATGGCCGAGCATCAGCGGGCTGCGCAGGATCTTGAACTGCGAACGGAAGCTGACCTGATGCTGGTGCAGACTGGTTTTCGGCAGATAGACAAACAGCAGCAAGGCTTTGGCAAACGCGATCAACGCCAGAATGCCGAATGCGCTGCGCCAGCCGAACGCATCGGAAATCAGCGTACCGACCGGAATGCCGAACACCGTAGCGCAGACGATACCGAAGCCGATCTTGGCGATGGCGCGGCCGGCGAAATCCGGGCCGACGATATCCACCGCCGTCTCGCTGGCCAAGGCCCAGAACACCGGCAAACCCAACGCAGGAATCAGACGCGCGATGGCCATCACCCAGATATTCGGCGCCAACGCTGCAACGGTATTGGCCAGACCGAACATGATCAGAATGCTGATGAACAGTTTGCGCCGTTCAAAACGGGCGAAATACGCGGTCAGGAATGGGCCGAACAGCGCCACGGTAAAGGCAAACAAGGTCACCAGCAGCCCGGCTTGCGGGATGCTGACTTCTAGGTCTCGGGCGATCGCCGGCAACAGGCCGACAATGACGAATTCCGTGGTCAGCACCGTGAACCCGGCGGCGGACAACAGAAGAATAGGCAACAGCATGCGCAACTCCAGCAAAACGACGACACCAGCGATGACCCGGAGGCCCGCTGGCAGAACTTGAAAATGAGGATGGCGAAGCTTAACAGACTGCGTCCGCACTGAGTTGCCCAAAACTGCCGATCTGCCGGGTCGATCCGGTGGCAGATCGTCACAGGCCTGAAGGTTCACGCCTACGCTGTGATAAAGTCCGCGCCCTGAAAATCGTACAGCTGTTCAACGTGCCGTTTGGCGGCGTTGATGTCACTTCGACAGGCGTTTCGTGACTGCCCACGACGCTTCGCACCCTATAAAAAACAGAGATGCCGCTATGACCGCTTCATCCCCTTCGTTACTGCAACGCCTGAAACGCCTGAGTCTGGTCAGCCAGATCGTCATTGGTCTGATCGCCGGTATTGCCCTGGCCCTGATTGCACCGGAGCTGGCGAAGTCCACTGCGTTCATCGGCAAGGTATTTGTCTCGGCATTGAAAGCCGTGGCGCCGATTCTGGTGTTCGTGTTGGTGATGGCCTCGATCGCCAACCACAAGCACGGCCAGGAAACCCACATCCGGCCAATCCTGTTCCTTTACCTGCTGGGCACATTCAGCGCTGCGGTGGTGGCCGTGGTCGCCAGCATGGCGTTCCCGTCGAATCTGGTGTTGTCCACCGAGAACGTTGCCGTGACTGCGCCCGGCGGCATCGGCGAAGTGCTGCAAAGCCTGTTGCTGAGCGTCGTCGATAACCCGGTCAGCGCGCTGATGAATGCCAACTTCATCGGCATTCTGGCCTGGGCGATCGGCATGGGCATTGCCATCCGCCACGCTGGCGACACCACTCGCGAAGTTCTCGGTGACTTGTCCAACGGCGTCACCGTGATCGTCCGCGTGGTCATTCGCTTCGCGCCGCTGGGCATCTTTGGCCTGGTCGCGTCGACACTGGCCACCTCCGGTTTCGGCGCGCTGCTCGGCTACGCGCACCTGCTGGCGGTGCTGCTGGGCTGCATGCTGTTTGTCGCGCTGGTGATGAACCCGCTGATCGTGTTCTGGAAGCTGCGCCGCAATCCGTACCCGTTGACCCTGATGTGCCTGCGCGAAAGCGGTATCACCGCGTTCTTCACCCGCAGCTCGGCGGCGAACATTCCGGTCAACCTGGAATTGAGCAAGCGCCTGGGCCTGCACGAAGACACCTACTCGGTATCGATCCCGCTCGGCGCGACCATCAACATGGCCGGTGCGGCGATCACCATTACCGTGCTGACCCTGGCGGCGGTGCACACTTTAGGCATCGCAGTGGACATTCCGACCGCAATCCTGCTCAGCGTCGTCGCCGCGATTTGCGCCTGTGGTGCTTCGGGTGTGGCCGGTGGTTCGCTGCTGCTGATTCCGCTGGCGTGCAGCCTGTTCGGCATCCCGAGCGAGATTGCCATGCAGGTCGTGGCGGTGGGCTTCATTATTGGCGTGCTGCAGGATTCGGCGGAGACCGCACTGAACTCGTCGACTGACGTGCTGTTTACAGCGGCAGCTTGCCTGGGCGAGGAAGAGAAGGCTCAGCGTACGGCGTAACCGCCTTACCTTGTGGGAGCGAGCCTGCTCGCGAAAGGGGCGAGACATTCAGCATTAATATCGCCTGATACGCCGCATTCGCGAGCAAGCTCGCTCCCACAGAAAAACAAAAGCCCGCCAAGGCGCGAACCTTGGCGGGCTTTTTCGTATCCGGGTTTTTAGAACGCGCCCATGTAATCGCGCTTGCCCACTTCAACACCGTTATGACGCAGCAGCGCGTAGGTGGTGGTGACGTGGAAGAAGAACTGCGGCAGGCCGTAAGTCAGCAGATACGCCTGACCACTGAAGCGCTTCTCCTTCGGCGTGCCCGGACGGGTCACGATTTCGATGCCTTCCTTGCCATCGATTTGCTCTGGCTTGATCTCGCCGATGAAGGCCAGGACCTTGGCGATCAACGCTTGCAGCTCGGCAAAGGTGGTTTCAGTGTCGTCGTACTTCGGCAGTTCGACTTCGGCCAGACGCGCCGACACGCCTTTGGCGAAATCCACGGCGATCTGCACCTGACGCACCAGCGGGAACATGTCCGGGTACAGACGCGCTTGCAGGAAGACGCTCTGGTCGATGTTTTTCGCGCTGGCGTGGGCTTCGGCCTTTTTCAGCACATCGCTCAGGGCGTTGAGCATTTGTTGAAAAACCGGGACGGATGCGGCGTACAGTGAAATGGTCATGGCAATCTCATGTGATGGCTGGGTAATACGTGGTGGCGATTATAGCCATGCTTGATGAGCACACGGCTTGCCTTTTGTTTGGCAAGGATTAGGCTAGGCGGCTTCGACTGCAGAGGGAACGCGCGATGAGCAACGAACAAGAATCCACCTCCGAACAGCCACGGTTAAATGCCACGGAAATCCGCATTCTCGGTGCGCTGATCGAAAAACAGGCCACCAGCCCGGAAACCTATCCGCTGACCCTCAACGCGCTGGTGCTGGCCTGCAATCAGAAAACCAGTCGCGAGCCGGTAATGAACCTCAATCAGGGTCAGGTCGGGCAGAGCCTGCGGGCGCTGGAGGGTCGTGGTTTCACCCGGCTGGTGATGGGCAGCCGTGCCGACCGCTGGGAGCACAAGGTAGACAAGGCGCTGGAATTGGTGCCGGCACAGGTGATTCTGACGGGTCTGATGTTTCTGCGCGGTCCGCAGACCGTCAACGAACTGCTTACCCGCAGCGGGCGCATGCACGAGTTCGAGGACGCCGAGCAGGTCGTGCATCAGCTTGAACGCCTTATCGCACGCGGCCTGGCGGTGTTGATTCCGCGTCAGGCCGGGCAGCGTGAGGATCGCTACACCCATGCCTTGGGCGATCCGGCGGATATCGAGGCGATATTGGCGGCGCGGCAGAATCCTGGGGAGCGCTCGAGCGCTGGCGTTTCCCTGGAGCGTATCGAGGAACTGGAAGCGCGGATCGCAGCGCTGGAAGAACGCCTGGCCCGCCTCGAATAATCGCAACAGAACCTCTGTGGGAGCGAGCCTGCTCGCGAAAGCGTAGTGTCAGTCACCACGATCTTGAATGATCCGCCGCCTTCGCGAGCAGGCTCGCTCCCACAGGGGACATCTGCGAATTTCAGATGTTATTCCCCATCCCAATAATCCACCCCATCCACCTGCCGCGCGACTGCGACAAAGCCCGAGGCCTTGCCCTCGGCATCCACCGTGAAATTATCCATCACCGCATACTTGTTCGAATCCGGGTACTCGCAGATTTCCGGCTGCTGCTGAGTGCTCACCGCCAGATAACGCAGTTCGCCCGCGCTGGTATTGATGATCTGGTGAGCCTTCTCCGGTCCGCCCGGTGGGCAGGCGATCACATCACCGGCGCGGATCGGAAAGCGCTCGCCTCCCAACCGCACCTCGCCCTCCCCGGCCACCACGTAGAACATCTCCTCATTGACCCGATGGCTGTGGAACGGACTGCCGCGCATGCCTGCTGGCAGCGCGTACAGACGGTAACCGAGTTTCTGCGCACCGAGTTGCTGGCCGATCCGCGCGAAACGCTGCTGATAACGCCCGGCGGTTTCGCCTTCAGGGGCCAGGGCTTCGGGAAGGGCTTCGAGTTCGACCTCGTTGAGGTTGAGGATGGGCGGATGCATGGGCGGCCTCGGTTATGGTTTTTGTGATGAGCACGTCTGTGCGTGCTGGCGAGGATTATAGATAGTGATCCAGAACCGCAGCGCGGCCTTCGCGAGCAGGCTCGCTCCCACCTTCAATCGCATTCCAACTGGAGGAACACGCTCAATCTGTGGGAGCGAGCCTGCTCGCGAAGAGGCCAGCCCAGCCACTAAAAGATCAATCAGCTGCGCGCAAAATCCACCGCCGCCGCAAACTGCGCCTCATTCGGCCGCACCCCGGTGTACAGGACAAATTGCTCCAGCGCCTGGATCGCAATCACCCCAAGCCCGGTAATCACTCGCTTGCCCTCGGCCCGCGCCCGCACGATCAGCGGCGTCTCCGAAGGGATCGCCACCACGTCGAATACAGTCTCAGCCGCTTTGATCACTTCAGGCTCGAACGCCAGTTGCCCCGCCTCCGGCCCGCCGTCCATGCCTACCGGGGTGACATTGATCAGCATCTGCGGGCGCTCGTCACCCAGCTCGGCCTGCCAGCGATAACCCAGCGAATCCGCCAGGGCGCGCCCGGCCCGCTCGTTACGGGCGACAATCAAACCGTTCTTGTAGCCACCATCGCGCAGGGCGCTGGCCACCGCTTTGGCCATGCCGCCGCTGCCACGCAGAGCGAAGGTCGAATCTTTCGGCACCGCGTGGCTTTCCAGCAATTGCGCGACGGCGATGTAATCGGTGTTGTAGGCCTTGAGATGGCCGCCAGTGTTGACGATGGTGTTGATCGACTGGATCGCCGCCGCCGACGCATCCAGCTCATCGACCAGCGCAATGCAGGCTTCCTTGAACGGCATCGACACGCCGCAGCCGCGAATGCCCAGCGCTCGGATGCCACCGACCGCGCCGGTCAGGTCCTGGCTGCTGAACGCCTTGTAGTAGAAATTCAGGCCCAGCTGTTCATACAAATGGTTGTGAAAACGCAGACCGAAATTCCCCGGGCGCCCCGACAGGGACATGCACAGTTGGGTGTCTTTGTTCGGGTTCATCTGCATGAAACTTCTCCTTCAAACGCACTTTCGGATGGACGGGATTGGCCAGCCCACCGGGTTCTGAATCATCATTTGGGCTTGTTTGTGGCGCCGCGTAGCCGGGTAAAGAAGCCGGTACAGACCTTACACAAAATTTACCCAGCGGCTGTGCTGAATTTCGCAAATTTGCTGTCTTAGCTGTATCCCCGCGACAACTGTGGGCCTGACTCAGGCCGCGGCGCCGGGTCGAAGAACCGAGGACTTATCATGATTCGTAAACTTCCCATCATGGCTTTGTTGATTGGCGCACTTGCCGTCACCGGCCAGGCTGAAGCGGGTGGTGGCCATGGCTGGCAGGGCCCTGCAGTGTTTGGCGCGATCGTCGGCTCGGCCATCATCGGCTCGGCACTGATCAACCAGGATCGGCCGGTGTACGTGCAGCAGCAGCCGGTTTATGTACAGCCGCAACCGGTCTACGTGCAGCAACCGCCACCGCCGGTCTATTACCAGCCGGCGCCGGTTTATGTGCAGCAACCGGTCTACGTGCAGCCGGCCCCCGTCTATTACGGCCCGCCTCGTGGTTATTACGGTCGTCCCCACGGTTACTATGGCGGCCCACACGGCTATTACGGCGGTCCACGCTGGTAAGCGCAACACAGAGCCCCGTTTTCAAGCGGGGCTTTTTTATGACCGCTGGTCGGCCAACGTCTGAAAAAATCTCGCCAAGGTCGCTGTGAGGACAGTTCGAGCAGCTAAAGTCGGCATGATGGAATCGACCGTAGAGCTTTTTTTCACCAAACGGTCACCGCTTTGTCATGACGGAACCGCAATCTGAATCCGTCCGTAAACAACAGATCGATAACAACAAGGACGACTGTATGCCCACCCAAAACCCGCACCGCATCGTCGGTCTGTGCACCTCGAGCAAGGTGTACAGCGCGCTCACCGAGCTCAAGCACCTGGAAGGCCATCGCTGCGCCAAGCTGCTGTCCCTGCTCGCCGAAAACCTGGTGCACAAGGGCCTGCTCAATGAGCGCGAAGTCATGCACATGCTCGATCAAGTGGTCGAATGACGCCAGACCTCACTGGCATCAATGACCACTATCGAAAACGTTGATTGTCCGTCGTGCCGGCAAATCCCTAAGGTAGCCCCATCAGTTTGATGGAGGTTTTCCCATGGCACAGGTTCAAATCATGTCGGTGATCGGCAGCGCAGTTCCCGCTTCGCTGCGTGCATCCGGTTTGCTCGCTTGCTGGTATCTGGTGCGCGATGGCGAGCCGATCAGCGGCCCGCTCACCTCGTTACCAGCAGCGCAGGCCTTGTCGCAACAGGTCGCCAGCAGCACATTTCATGCTTAAGGCAGTTGCACCTTGGGCTTGGTCTCGACGAACAGCGCCCAGCTCGACAGGAACAATGCGGCAATCAGCGGCCCGATCACAAAGCCATTGAGGCCGAAGACCGCGAGGCCGCCGAGGGTCGAGACCAGAATCAGGTAATCGGGCATTTTCGTATCCTTGCCCACCAGAATCGGGCGCAGCACGTTGTCGACCAGGCCGATCACGAATACGCCGAACAAGCCCAGCACCACGCCCTGCCAGATCATGCCGCTGAGCAGGAAGTACACCGCCACCGGCGCCCAGACAATCCCCGCGCCCACCGCTGGCAACAGCGACAGAAAAGCCATCAGCACCGCCCAGAGCAATGCGCTGGGAATATCGAGAAACCAGAAAATCAACCCGCCCAGCGCGCCTTGGGTCACGGCCACCACCACGTTGCCTTTGACTGTCGCGCGCACCACGCGGTTGAACTTCAGTTGCAGGCGGCGCTTGTGGTTTTCTTCCAGCGGCACGGCAGTGCGCATCTTGCGCGCCAGCTCGGGGCCGTCACGCAGAAAGAAAAACAGCAGATAGAGCATGATGAAAAAACTCACCACGAATTCGAACGTGCCCTGGCCGAAACTGAACGCCTGAGTCGCCAGCACCTGGCTGCCCTGCATCGCCGCTTTGACGATCTTCTCGCGCAAGCTGTCGAGTTCGCCCATGCCAAAGCGGTCGAGCAAGTGCTGAAAGTACGGCGGCAGGCTGTGCTTGAACTGCGCCAGATAGGCAGCAATATCCAGCTCGCCACTTTCGATATTCTTGTAGACAGTCGCCCCTTCCTGGACCAGCAGGATGCTGACGATGATCACCGGCAGAATCGCGACCACCAGGCACAGGCTCAAGGTGCACAGCGACGTCACGTTGCGTTGCCAGCCGAACTTCTGCTGCAACCTGCGCTGTACCGGCGCAAACAGAATGCCGAGGATGACAGCCCAGAACACCGCGCCGTAAAACGGCAGCAGAATCCAGATAAAGGCCACCGTGACCAGTACCAGCAGCACCGTCAGGGATTTGAATTGCAGACTCTTTTCGTTCATATCCGGTCCATGTCAGTCAGGCGTCACGCACGCCCGCCCCACTTAGTCAGCCGCCGAGCGCGCGAGTGCCATGTTTATTCATGGAGCATAGATCCAGATCAATAAACCCTCGCAACAGCTGCCCTACCCTGCGCGGCTTTTGCGACCGACACCCAAATGCCAACTCTCATCGCCCCCGAGCTTCTCGCCCCCGCCGGCACCCTGAAAAACATGCGTTACGCGTTCGCTTATGGCGCCGATGCGGTCTACGCCGGCCAGCCGCGCTACAGCCTGCGGGTGCGCAACAACGAGTTCGATCATGCCAACCTGGCGCTGGGCATCCGTGAGGCGCAGGCGCAGGGCAAGCGCTTCTACGTCGTGGTCAACATCGCCCCGCACAACGCCAAGCTGAAGACGTTTCTCAAAGATCTGGCGCCGGTGATTGAGATGACCCCGGATGCGCTGATCATGTCCGACCCGGGCCTGATCATGCTGGTGCGCCGGCATTTCCCGCAGATGCCGATTCACCTGTCGGTGCAGGCCAACACGGTGAATTGGGCGAGCGTCGAGTTCTGGCAGCAACAGGGGCTGAGCCGGATCATCCTGTCGCGCGAACTGTCGCTCGAAGAAATCGGTGAAATCCGCGAGCAGGTGCCGGGCATGGAGCTGGAAGTGTTCGTGCACGGCGCGCTGTGCATGGCCTATTCCGGGCGCTGCCTGCTTTCCGGTTACATGAACAAACGCGATGCCAATCAGGGCACCTGCACCAACGCCTGCCGCTGGAAGTACACGGCGCAAAAAGCCACGGAAAACCAGCTCGGCGAGATCGTCCAGACCTTTGAACCCGAGCCGACGCTGGGTCTCGGCGCACCGACCGATCAAGTCTTCCTGCTGCAGGAAGCCAATCGCCTCGACGAATTGATGCCGGCGTTCGAAGACGAACACGGCACCTACATCATGAACGCCAAGGATCTGCGCGCGGTGCAGCATGTCGAGCGCCTGACACGCATGGGTGTGCACTCATTGAAGATCGAAGGCCGGACCAAATCACATTTCTACTGCGCGCGCACCACCCAGGTATATCGCCGGGCGATCGATGATGCCGTGGCCGGGCGCGAATTCGATCGCAGCCTGATGCTGGATCTGGAATCGCTGGCCCAGCGCGGCTACACCGAAGGTTTTCTGCGCCGCCATGTGCACGACGAATATCAGAATTATCAGCACGGCAGTTCGGTGTCGGAGCGTCAGCAGTTCGCTGGCGAGCTGACCGGCGAGCGCCGTGGTCGCCTGGCCGAAGTGAAAGTGAAGAATCGTTTTGCCGTGGGCGATCATCTGGAACTGATGACGCCCAAGGGCAATTTCCACTTTGATCTGCATGAATTGCAGAGCGTCAGCGGCCAAGCGATCGAAGTGGCGCCGGGGGACGGGCATACGGTGTACGTGCCGATACCGGATGCGGTGGACTTGCGCTTTGGGTTGTTGATGCGGGATTTGCGTGTTGGTTGACTGGCGATCTTGTCTGGCACTCGCAGCATGGCCGTGATTTGCTGCGAAGCCGATGCCGTCTTCGCGAGCAGGCTCGCTCCCACAGGGAGTTTGTGTCATCCACTGTGGGAGCGAGCCTGATCGCGAAGAGGCCGGCAACCTCACCAAAAAACCAGACCTCAGCGCAAATCATCCGACAACGGCGTCGGCTCATCCGCTGGCGGCACATCCTCGTCATCCGGCGGATCCTTCCAGTCATCCGGGCGGTCGGCATCGCTCAACGGGTCGCGGCCCGGGTCCATGCCCGGCGGTGCGTCGTGATCGCTCAGGGTCGGCTCGTCAGTGCCGGATACGGGGCGGGTCTGGTCGGTGGGCGCCATGCCACCGGGAACAAGTGCGTCATCAGCCATGCTGCACCTCACAATACTGGCCCGGATTATCCGGGGCGTATTGTTTGGAAGCGCGACCTTTGACGGCGTGCGATAGATCAGACCAGCGGCATCAGCCTTGGGCGATAAAGCGATCGCGACTGTTGGTCAGGTGCAGCCACATCGCGGCGCGGGCGGCATCGGCGTCCTGACGCTTGATCGCATTCAGAATCGCCTCGTGTTCCAGATTGGCCAAGTGCCCGAGCTTGCTCAGATCCGCCGCGCCGCGCTCGGCGGCATTCAGGCGATTGCGCGGGATCATCGCACTGCCCAGGTGCTGCATGATCTCGCTGAAGCAAGCGTTACCGGTGGCCTCGGCGATCAGCAGATGGAAACGCCGATCGGCCTCCACGCAGCTGTTATTGTTTGCCAGCAGCCGTTGATAGTCGTCCAGCGCCTGACGCATCTGCTGCAACTGCTGCTCACTGCGCCGCTGCGCCGCCAGTGCGGCCGCTTGCGTCTCCAGGCCCATGCGCAGCTCGAGAATGCTGCGCACGCCGAGCGCCGTGTCGACATTCAGGCGCAGGCCCTGCTCCGCTGCGCGTTCGATCACGAAAGTACCGATGCCATGGCGCGTCTCGACCAGCCCCGAGGCCTGCAACTTGGAAATCGCCTCGCGCACCACGGTGCGACTGACGCCGTGCTCCTGAACGATGGAGTTCTCCGAAGGCAGCTTGTCACCGGGCGACAGTTGTCCGAGCAGGATGCTCTGGGTGAGCTTTTCCACCAAGTCATGAGCGAGGTTGTGCGTGCGTTTGCGCGCGGGCGCGTCGAGGTCTTCTTGCATGATCGGTTCCGGTGATCGGGGCTTGCCGATCGTAGCACTGCGGGATGACGGTTGAGATGGATTATAGCGGTCGACGGGCCATCGACTTGTATGACAACACTCAATTACGTCGAATATTTTCGATCGCCAGCCATCACGCACCACCATTCATATCTCAAAAAGGCGCTCCGCTCGACTGGCGAAATATTCAATTAATACGAGGTATAATCCGGTTTTTGCATAAAAAAACGAACAATCAGAAGAATTTGATCGCCCTCACCACTTGTAGGACAAAAAATTACAGTTGTATGATGTCTAGCAACAACGCAACACCCAGTCCTACCCGCATAAAAATAATCAGTGGGAGAAACATCAGTGAAAACCTCCATCTCCGGGATGCAGGACAGCGTCGATCCGACGCTCACCTCAGCCATCTCCAAAGTCAAACGCCACGTCCTGCCGCTCTTCGTGATCATGTTCATCGTCAATTACATTGACCGGGTGAACATCGGCTTCGTCCGCACCCACATGGAAACCGATCTGGGCATTGGTGCTGCCGCTTATGGCTTCGGCGCCGGGCTGTTCTTTATCGGTTACGCGCTGTTCGAAGTGCCGTCCAACATGCTTTTGCAGAAAGTCGGCGCACGCATCTGGCTGACCCGCATCATGTTCACCTGGGGCATAGTCGCGGCCTGCATGGCGTTCATCCAGAACGAAACCCACTTCTATATCCTGCGTTTTCTGCTTGGTGTCGCCGAGGCCGGGTTCTTTCCCGGGGTGATTTATTACTTCACCCGTTGGCTGCCAGGCGTCGAGCGCGGCAAGGCGATCGCGATTTTCCTCAGCGGCTCGGCCGTGGCCTCGCTGATCTCCGGTCCGCTGTCCGGTCTGCTCCTGCAGATCAATGGGCTGGGCATGCACGGCTGGCAGTGGATGTACTTCATTGAGGGAATGTTCTCGGTGTGCCTGTGCGTGTTTGTCTGGTTCTGGCTGGATGCCAAACCCCATGACGCGAAATGGCTGAGCCGCGCCGAACAGGATGCGCTGGTCAGCGCCATCGACGACGAGCAAAAGGCCCGCGAAGCGGCGACGCCGATCCGGCCGTCGCTGGGCAAACTGCTCAAGGACCGACAGATCATTCTGTTCTGCCTGATCTACTTCTTCATTCAGCTGACCATTTACGCGGCGACTTTCTGGCTGCCGAGCATCATCAAGAAGATGGGCGAACTCAGCGACGTGCAGGTCGGCCTGTTCAACTCGATTCCATGGTTGCTGTCGATCGTCGGCATGTACGCCTTCGCCTCGCTGTCGGCGAAGTGGAAACACCAACAAGCATGGGTCGCCACTGCCCTGTTGATCGCCGCAGCGGGCATGTTCATGTCCACCACTGGCGGGCCGATCTTTGCCTTCGTCGCGATCTGCTTTGCGGCGCTGGGCTTCAAATCCGCCTCGTCGCTGTTCTGGCCGATTCCCCAGGCTTATCTGGATGCACGCATCGCGGCGGCAGTGATCGCGCTGATCAACTCGGTGGGCAACCTCGGCGGCTTCGTCGCACCGACCACCTTCGGTCTGCTTGAGCAACACACCGGCTCGATCCAGGGCGGCCTCTATGGCCTGGCCGCGACCTCGATCATCGCCGCAATCATCGTCTTCGCCGCGCGCACCACGCCCAAACCCGCTGCTGAAAAGGCTGTGGCCGACGCCGCGCCGAAACACGCCTGACTACGTCTCGACAAGGAAAACAACAATGACTGTTCATGACACCGCCAAAGCTCCGATCATCACCGACATGCAGGTCATTCCGGTGGCCGGTCACGACGGCATGCTGCTCAACCTGAGCGGCGCCCACGGGCCGTTTTTCACCCGCAACATCGTCATCCTCAAGGACAACGCCGGCCACACCGGCGTCGGCGAAGTGCCCGGTGGCGAGCGTATTCGCCAGACCCTGGAGGACGCGCGCAATCTGGTGGTCGGCAGCCCCATCGGCACCTACCAGAAGATCCTCAACCAGGTGCGCCAGACCTTCGCCGACCGCGATGCCGGTGGCCGTGGTCTGCAGACGTTCGACCTGCGCATCACCATTCACGCGGTCACCGGCCTGGAAGCCGCCCTCCTCGACCTGCTCGGCCAACATCTGGACGTGCCGGTGGCGGCGCTGCTCGGTGAAGGTCAGCAACGCGACGAAGTGAAGATGCTCGGTTATCTGTTCTACGTCGGCGATCAACACGAAACCGATCTGGCCTATCGCAGCGAACCGGACGCCGACAACGACTGGTTCCGTGTGCGTCACGAGAAAGCCATGACCGCCGAAGCGGTCGTGCGTCTGGCGGAGGCGGCGCACGCCAAGTACGGTTTCAAGGATTTCAAACTCAAGGGCGGCGTGCTCAGTGGCGATGCCGAGATCGAAGCAGTGACGGCACTGGCCGAGCGCTTCCCTGATGCGCGGATTACCCTCGATCCGAACGGCGCCTGGTCGCTGAAAGAGGCGATCCGTTTGTGCCGCGATCAGCATCATGTGCTCGCCTACGCCGAAGACCCGTGCGGTGCGGAAAACGGCTATTCCGGGCGCGAAGTCATGGCTGAGTTCCGCCGCGCCACCGGGCTGAAAACCGCGACCAACATGATCGCCACCGACTGGCGCGAAATGGGTCACGCGATTCAGTTGCAGTCAGTGGACATCCCGCTGGCCGACCCGCACTTCTGGACCATGCAGGGTTCGGTGCGCGTCGCGCAGATGTGCCACGAATGGGGCCTGACCTGGGGTTCGCATTCCAACAACCACTTCGATATCTCTCTGGCGATGTTTACCCACGTCGCCGCTGCGGCACCGGGCGACATCACGGCCATCGACACCCACTGGATCTGGCAGGACGGCCAGCGCCTGACCAAGGCACCGCTGCAGATTGTCGATGGTCTCGTGCAGGTGCCGAAAAAACCCGGGCTGGGCGTGGAGCTGGACATGGATCAAGTGGCCAAGGCCCACGAACTGTACAAAGGCATGGGCCTCGGCGCGCGGGACGACAGCGTGGCGATGCAGTTCCTGATTCCGGGGTGGAAATTCGATAACAAACGGCCGTGTCTGGTGCGGTAATCCAGCAGGCGCCGCTGATTTCAATTGTGGGAGCGAGCCTGCTCGCGAAGGCGTCAGGTCAGTCGATAGTGCTGTCGCTGATACACCGCTTTCGCGAGCAGGCTCGCTCCCACAAGGGTTTTGTGTCAGGCATTAATTTGCAGCAACCAGGTTTTGAACGCTTTCATCGCCACCGTTTCCGCTCGCGACTGCAACCGCGTCAGCCAGTAACTGCCGGTGGTGATCTCGATCGCGAACGGCTGGCAAATCGCATCAGCCGCCAGTTGCCGGGCGAACATCAGCGGTGGCGCCAACGCCACTCCGCCGCCCTGCAATGCCGCTTCCATCATCGCCAGCGACGAATCGAACACGATGCTTTGCGGTGGCGCGGCCTGCGTCGCCAGTCCCGCTGCGTGAAACCACTCCGGCCATTCATCGGTGCGATAGGAACGCAGCAAGGTCTGCTGCAACAGGTCCGCCGGCGAGTGCAGTTGCCGGGCAATCTCCGGCACGCACAATACCGACAACGGCGCATCGAGCAAGCGTGTCGCCTCGATGCCATGCCAGGCGCCAGCACCGAAACGAATGGCGTAATCCAGTCCCTCCGCCGCCACATCCACCCGGTTGTTATTGGTCGACAGACGTAAATCTATAAGCGGATGTTTCCCCCGAAAGTCCGCCAGCCTCGGCAACAGCCAGCCCACGGCAAAAGTGCCCACCGCGCCGACCGTCAACATGTCGCGATACTGCCCACCGGCCAGACGCTCGAGCATCTGCGCAATATGATCGAATGATGTGCTGAGTACCGGCAGCAAGGTTTCGCCTTCACTGGTCAGCATCAGCCCACGGGGCAGGCGTTTGAACAGGGTCAGGTTGAGTTGCGCTTCCAGGCTTTTGACCTGATGGCTCACCGCCGCTTGTGTCACGCACAACTCGACGGCAGCACGGGTAAAACTCAAATGACGTGCCGAGGCTTCAAATGCGCGCAGAGCGTTGAGCGGCAGTTGCGGTCGAATCATGCGTTGCCCCCAATTTTTCTAATGGCCCATGCGAGTTTTCATCGTTTGTCGATGGCCGGCGAAGTGCCTAAATTGGCCGCGCTGATCGGCCGTCCGATGAAAAATCACCCGCAGTGTAGCGGGATACACCAATCGACACTCATGGAGAGTGATTCAATCATGTGTTCCTTAAAACCGAGCAAGGTCTTTTCCTACAGCGCTTTCGCACTGTTCTTCGGCAGCGTTGCCTGTCATGCCGCAACGCCGACGGATGCGCAATTACAGGCTCTGGTCAGCCAAGCCGTCACCCCGGTGATGCAGCAAAACAACATCCCGGGGCTGACGGTAGCGATCACGCTGAATGGCCAGGCGCATTACTTTAACTACGGGGTTGCCGCTAAAGACACCGCGCAAAAGGTCAGCGAAAACACCCTGTTCGAAGTCGGCTCGGTGAGCAAAACCTTCACCGCCACCCTCGCTGGTTACGCACAGGCCACAGGCAAACTCGACCTGTCGAGCAAGGCCAGCCAACTCTGGCCGGAGCTCAAGGGCAGCGCCTTCGACAACATCAGCGTGCTGCAACTGGGCACCTACAGTGCAGGCGGACTGCCGTTGCAATTCCCCGCTGAGGCGGATTCTTCCGACAAGATGCTCGGCTATTACCAACAGTGGAAACCGCAATTTCCCGCCGGCAGCCATCGCCTGTATTCCAACCCGAGCCTGGGCCTGTTCGGCTACCTGACGGCGAAAAGCCTCGGCCAGCCGTTCGACTTGGCAATGACGCAAACCCTGCTGCCGAAACTCGGCTTGCAGCACACTTTCCTCAGCATACCGTCAGCGCAGTCGAAGCTTTATGCCCACGGCTACGACAGCGCCGACCAACCGGTACGCGTCAGCCCCGGCGCCCTCGACGCCGAAGCCTACGGCATCAAAACCAGCGCCACCGACCTGCTGCGTTACGTCCAGGCACAGCTGAAACCGGCCAGCCTTGCGCCTGATCTGCACAAAGCCATCGCCAACACCCACATCGGTTATTACCGCGTCGGCGACATGACCCAAGGCCTGGGCTGGGAACGCTACGCCTACCCGATCAGCCTGGAAAAACTGCAAAACGGCAACTCGACCCCCATGGCCATGGAACCGCACAAAGTCGAGTGGCTGACCCCACCGCAAGCTGAACCGGCCAATGTGCTGTTCAACAAAAGCGGATCTACGCGGGGCTTTGGCGCGTATGTGGCGTTCGTGCCGTCGCGGGACATAGGCATTGTGATTCTGGCCAACAAGAACTACCCGAATGCCGAACGGGTGAAGATTGCGCATACGGTTTTCGCGGCGTTGGCGGATTAGTAGTGAAAGATCGTCCGATCGCGGCCCGAGCCTGCGGCAGCTTCTACAGGATCGGGTTTTCACTCGGTTAACGTTGGAGGTGTCGCAGGCTGCAACAACTTTCGATCAGAAGATGACTGGTGGGAGCGAGCCTGCTCGCGAATGCGCTCGATCAGTCACCTTTCAGCGCCTGAATAACCGCTTTCGCGAGCAGGCTCGCTCCCACATTTAAACTGTGCATTTCACAAAAAAATGTGGGAGCTGGTTTGCCAGCCCCCACAGGGATTTTGCTTCATTCAGTCGCAATCAATCATCCGGCATCTGCGGCGGTTTGCTCGGTTTCGCCGGTTTGCTGCCCTTAGCGCCTTTGGCCGGTTCCGGCTCGGTGGCGGCAGGCGTTTGTGCGGCGGCGGCCGCAGCGGCGGCTTCTTTTTCGGCCATGGGCATGGCGTCGATGGTTTCGAAGATTTTCGCCAGGCTCAATGCCTTGGCTTCATCACCCGAGGCGGAGAGCTTGGTTTCGCCGTCCTTGCCCACCAGGAACACTTTTGGATAAGCGCCGGCACCGAGCTTCAGCGAACGCAGCAGGGCCATGGTGTCCTGCTGGCCCATGTCCTTGCCGTCGAGCTGTCCGGACATGCTGAGGATGGTGTAGACCTTGATGTTGCGGTCGGTGACGCCCTTTTTGTTGGCCGGGTCTTCCAGCGACTTCTTCAGGCTCAGCCACACCGGGTCGACGGTGCTTTGCGCAATCACGATCAGCGGGCGGGCGCGGCCCACGTCCCCGGCCAGGGGTGAATCGCTGTCGGCGGCGAACAGGGGGCCGGCGATTGCCAGCAAGAGGGTCAGGGTCAGGGACCTGATGAGCATGCGCATCTCCTTTTGATATCCACGCACTACTGATTGCGCATCGTGGCGATTGTTCCGGCGGTGTCTGGCAAAAAGGCATTGCCCTGTCAGAAGCTTAGGTCAGGGAGCGCTTTGCGCAACATGACGCAAGCGATCATCGGCACATCCCTACGGCCGCTGCATTGGAAGTGTTTTCTCCAGGCTGACTCAGAACGCCAACTTATAACCAATCAACACCAGCATCGTCGCCAGGCACGGGCGCAGGACTTCGTCGGAGATGCGTCCGGTCAGGTGGCTGCCGAGCCAGATGCCCGGCAGCGAGCCCATCAGCAGGAAGCCCAGCACGCCCCAGTCCATGTTGCCCATGCTTGCGTGGCCGAGGCCGGCGACGAGGGTCAGGGGTACGGCGTGGGCGATTTCGGTGCCGACCAGGCGGCGGGTTGGCAGCAGTGGGTAAAGGATAAACAAGGCGACGGTGCCCAGTGCGCCGGCGCCGATCGAGGTCAGGGCAACCATGGTGCCGAGGATCAGACCGGTGATCACCGTCATCACGTTAAGCCGCGAACCGCTCGGGTTGTAGTTGCCGCCGGCGCGTTTGTGGGCAAATTCGAGCAAGCGTTTCTTGAAGAAAATTGCCAGGGCAGTAGCGAAGAGGACGAAGCCGAGCGCCTGCTTGATAATGGCGTTCATCGCGTCCGGCGCGGTGTGCAGGGTGCTGAGGAACCACAGGGTCATGGCCACCGCCGGCACACTGCCAAGGGTCAGCCAGCCGGTGATGGCCCAGTCGATGTTCTTGTTCTTCCTGTGAACGAGGACGCCGCTGGATTTGGTGATCGCGGCGTACAGCAGGTCGGTACCCACCGCCGTCGCCGGGTTGATGCCGAACCACAGCAGGATCGGCGTCATCAACGAACCGCCGCCGACACCGGTCATGCCTACGATAAACCCCACCACCAGCCCGGCAATCACCAGGCCGAAATTTGCCAATTCCATTCAAACGTCCAGAAAACGACAGGAAAATCTGGCCCGCAGCATAGCGATTTTTCTTATAACCACATATATCGATGCGGTCTATCGTTATGCCATATCGAATTCACCTCAGATCCCACAGTGGATCTTCGCGCTACAGCAAACCTGCGGGGCTCACTGCACCGGCAGGAAGTTCAAGAACAGCAGGCTCTGCGCGTAATTCAGGCCGATCCTGCGATAGCGCTCATCGAGCATCTGCGTGAGCAGATCCAGGCGCGCGACGATTTTGCTGAATTCGGTGGCGAAGCTGAGGTTGCTGCCCTCCTCCGAGATTTCGTTGGAGAACAGCAGCGGCTGGCCTTCCTTGTTTTGTCGTTGCGACAAAATCCACATGGCTTTTTCGATGTTGCGCGCGGCGTTGTGCACGAACGTCGGGTTGATCGCGTCGGTCATGTAGAACTCGGTGCGATTGCCGTGGGCGGTAACCAGCATGCTGCCGATCGCATAGATGAAGGCGCCGACGCGGTCGCCGAGGAATTCCGGGCTCATCGCATAGCTCAGCGCCGCCAGGTCCTTACGCCCGCCCAGCACGGGCAACGGCTGCTGTTGCTCGACAGCGAGACGCACCTGTTTCACGGCGGCGTTGACGGTGAGGAAACCGGATTTGCGCAGTTCTTCGGGGTTGCGCAGGTAGAGCTTGCCCATCAATCGATAGAGGCTGTCGAGGTTGTCGCGCATCGCCAGGGTGGCCATGCGGTCGACGCTGGTCTGCAGAAATTCCTGCGGCTGCCCTTCACGTATCTGATTGAAAAATCCATTGCCGTTCTGGTGGCTGCAGCCGCTGAGCAACAGCGACAACAGACAGGCCAGCAGCAGGCACGGGCGGCGGTGAGCGGCGGTGATCAGGGCAAAAACACTCGGCATGAAATCTCGGACAGGCACATTCCTGTGCGGCGGGAGTCACCGCATCCTGGCCATGCATAGAGCCGCCGATTGCGAAAAAGTGCAGTGCCCGGGCGGTGAGCCGACCTTCGGCGCTTTTCGCCATATCAATTAGTCGGACTTTATATTTGCCAACAGCGGTAAATCCGCTATAAATCTTCTGCGAAATATTCAATAGCCTGACTAATTGCGTTTTCTCAAAACAACAACAAAAAGGAAGGTCAACCATGCTTCAATCCCGTCACCTGCTCTCCGGCCTCGGACTGTCCCTGATGATCGCTACCCTTTCCGCCAACGCGGCGGGCCTGACCGCCGAACACAAAGCCTTCGGCAAAACCAATGACGGCACGCCTGTGGAACAGTACATCCTGCGCAACAGCCACGGCATGCAAGCCACCGTGATCACCTACGGCGCGACCCTGCAAGCGCTGAAAGTCGCTGACAAACACGGCAAGTTCGACGACGTCGTCTTGGGTTTTGACGATGTGCAGGGCTATCAGAAAGGCACCGCGTACTTCGGCGCGACCATCGGCCGTTTCGGCAACCGCCTGGCCGAAGGTGCTTTCGAACTCGATAGCAAGCGCTATCAAGTGCCGCAGAACGACAAATCCAACGCCCTGCACGGCGGCCCCGAAGGTTTCGACAAGAAAGTCTGGAAGGCCAAAGAAACCAAGGACAAGGATTCGGTTGGCGTAACCCTGACCTACCTCTCGGCCGACGGCGAGATGGGCTTCCCGGGCAATCTGACCACCGAAGTCACCTATCGCCTGACCGACAACAACGAGCTGCGCATCGACTACAAGGCCAGCACCGACAAGCCGACCGTGCTCAACCTGACCAACCATAGCTACTTCAACCTGGCCGGTGCCGGCAATGGCGATATTCTCAAGCAAGTCGCCATGATCAACTCCAGCCATTACACGCCGGTCACCGCGAAACTGATCCCGACCGGGGAGCTGGCGCCTGTGGCCGGTACGCCGATGGACTTCAGCAAACCGACGGCGATCGGCACGCACATCAAGGCTGATCATCCGCAGCTGAAATTCGCCGAGCCGAAACAGGGCGGCTTCGATTTCAACTGGGCGCTGGACACCAAGGGCGATGTCAGCAAGCTCGCCACCGAAGTCAGCGACCCGCAATCCGGACGCGTCCTGCAACTGTTCACCAGCGAGCCGGGCGTGCAGTTCTACACCAGCAACTTCCTCGACGGCACGGTCAAGGGCAAGGGTGGCAAGGTCTATCCGCACTGGGGCGCATTCACCCTCGAGACCCAGCACTATCCGGATTCGCCGAACCAGCCGGATTTCCCGAGCACGCGGCTTGATCCGGGGCAGACCTATGCCCACAGCGTAATCCTCAAGTTCTCCGCCAAGTAACCTGCCATGCTCCCCGTGGCGAGGGGATTCATCCCCGTTGGGATGCGAGGCAGCCCCGATCCGGCAACACGCGCTGTATCAGACAGCGTTCTATTGCAGGTTTTTGGGGCTGCTTCGCAGCCCAGCGGGGATGAATCCCCTCGCCACAAATCCCCTCGCCACAAGATCCCCTGACCACAATTGATCCGGTTTCATCCTTGACTCCTCCTTCCTTCCGGGAACCCTTGCTCTATCCTGCTGCCCACTAAAGATATCGACTCTTTAAGGCAGGAGGTTTGAATGCGTACCCTTGAGTTGGCTGGCGTGCAGGTTCCCGTAATTGGTCAGGGCACCTGGCGCATGGGCGAGGATCGTTCGGCGCACAGCCGTGAAGTGGCGGCGCTGCGCACCGGCATCGAGCTGGGCATGAGCCTGATCGACACCGCGGAGATGTACGCCGAGGGCGGTGCCGAAACGGTGGTCGGCGAAGCCATCGCCGGTCTGCGCGATCAAGTCTTTCTGGTCAGCAAGGTCTACCCGCACAACGCCAGCCGCCAGGGCATCCCGCAAGCCTGCGAGCGCAGTTTGCGTCGGCTCGGCACCGACTACATCGATCTGTATCTGCTGCACTGGCGCGGTCAGTATCCGCTGGAGGAAACCGTCGAAGCCTTCGAACGCCTGCGCGAGGACGGCAAGATCGGCCGTTGGGGTGTGTCGAATTTCGATGTCGACGACCTCGAAGAACTCTCCAGCTCGGCCTGCGCCACCAATCAGGTGCTGTACAACCTCGAGGAGCGCGGTATCGAATTCGATTTGCTGCCGTGGTGCCAGCATCAGCGCCTGCCGCTGATGGCGTACTGTCCGATCGGCCAGGGCGGCGCGATGCTCGCCGAGCCGGTTCTGCAAGACATTGCCAGCCGTTACAACGCCACCCCGGCGCAGGTTTCGCTGGCGTGGCTCCTGCGTCAGGACGGCGTGATTGCGATTCCCAAGGCTGTGCGCCCGGAGCATGTGCAACTCAATGCCGAGGCGGCGCAGTTGCAACTGGACGCCGGGGATCTGGCGGCGCTGGACAAGGTGTTCCCGGCGCCACAACGCAAGCAGCGGCTGGCCATGGTCTGAGTTGCCGACTGCGAGGGCTTCGCCATGAGAAGCACAGATCTGCACGACCCGTTCAACCTGCAACGTTTTGTCCAGGCACAGGACCCGGTGTTCGACCGGGTCCAGCGTGAACTCGAAACGGGCCGCAAGCGCAGCCACTGGATGTGGTTCGTCTTCCCGCAGTTCGCCGGGTTGGGCGGCAGCGAGATGGCCCGGCGCTTTGCCATTGGTTCAGCCGAAGAAGCCCAGGCCTATCTGGCCCACGAGCTGCTCGGCGCGCGGCTGCGCACCTGCACGCAACTGGTGCTGAATGTGCCGCAGCGCTCGATTGCAGAAATGTTTGGCCATCCCGATGACCTGAAATTTCATTCTTCGATGACCCTGTTCGCCCAGTTCAGCGCCGAGGACAGTCTGTTCCATCAGGCACTGGAGCGGTACTTCCACGGCATTCTCGATGAATGGACGCTGCAATTGCTCGACTCAAAACAGGCCCAGTTGCCCACCGATCAGGGTTGAGAAGTCGTCGTCGACAAACGGCAGAATCGCATCCGCCACCGGTTGCAGCTGCCGAGTGATGTAGTGGTCGTAGTCGATGGCGGCGCGGCGTACCTCCAGCGGCTCCGGGCCGGCCAGGGTGATGACGTAGCTGATCCAGCCGCCGTTCTGATACTGCCGGGGCCGCCCCTGCTCGGCATTGTATTCGTCGGCCAGCCGAGCCGCGCGGACGTGCGGCGGTACGTTGCGTTCGTAGTCGTCGAGGGTGCGGCGCAGGCGCTTGCGGTAGATCAGCCGATCGTCGAACTCGCCGGCGAGGGTCTTGCGCACGTAATCGCGCACGTAATCCTGATACGGCTTGCGCTGAAAAATCCGCTCATACAGCTCCTGCTGAAATTGCCGGGCCAGCAACGACCAGTCGGTGCGCACGGTCTCCAGGCCCTTGTAGACCATTTCCTCGCGGCCATCGGCGCGGGTGACCAGACCGGCGTAGCGCTTCTTGCTGCCCTCCTCGGCGCCTCGAATCGTCGGCATCAGGAAGCGCTTGTAGTGAATCTCGAACTGCAATTCCAGCGCGCTTTCCAGCCCGTATTCCTCGCGCACATGCGCGCGCCACCAATCATTGACGTGCTTGACCAGCGCATGGCCGATCTGCGCCGCCTCTTCCTGACCGTGCAGGCGGCGCAGCCAGACGAAAGTTGAATCAGTGTCGCCATAAATCACCGCGTGGCCTTGCTCTTCGATCAACTGGCGGGTGCGCAGCATGATTTCATGGCCGCGCAAGGTGATCGACGAGGCCAGCCGGGTATCGAAAAAACGGCAACCACTGGAGCCGAGCACACCATAGAAGGCGTTCATGATGATCTTCAGCGCTTGGGACAGCGGCGCATTGTGCTCGCGCTTGGCGGTTTCGCGCCCTTCGGCCACCCGCGCCACGATGGACGGCAGGCAATGGCGGGTGCGCGAGAAACGGGCGCCACGGAAGCCCGGCACCGAGTCAGCGTCGTCCGGGTGTTGCAGGCCCTCGATCAAGCCCACCGGGTCGATCAGAAAGGTGCGGATGATCGACGGGTAAAGGCTTTTGTAATCGAGCACCAACACCGATTCGTAAAGCCCCGGCCGTGAATCCATGACAAACCCGCCGGGGCTGGCCTGCGGTGGATTGGTGCCCAGATTGGGTGCAACGAAGCCCTGGCGATGCATCAACGGCATGTACAAATGGGTGAACGCGGCGACCGAACCGCCGCTGCGGTCGGCCGGCAAACCGGTAACGCTGGCGCGTTCGAGCAAAAACGTCAGCAGTTCGGTCTTGGCGAAGATCCGCGTGACCAGCTCGCAGTCCTTGAGGTTGTACTTGGCCAGCGCCGGTTTGTCCTCGGCGAACATGCGGTTGATCTCGTCCATGCGCTGGTACGGATTGTTGATCGCTTTGCCTTCGCCGAGCAGGGTCTGCGCGACGTTTTCCAGGCTGAACGAGGGAAAACTCCAGGTCGCCGAACGCAACGACTCGATGCCATCGATGATCAGCCGCCCCGCTGCCGAGGCGAAGTAGTGATTGCGGCTGCCGTGCTCGCGCCACTGCATTTCTTCGCCGCCACGACCGATCTTCAGCGGCACGCCAAGACGCCGCGCGTGTTCGTGAAGGATGCGCAAATCGAACTGCACGACGTTCCAGCCAATGATCGCGTCGGGGTCGTGGCGGGCGAACCAGTCGTTGAGTTTCTTCAGAATGAGCGTGCGCGAGTCGCAGTACTCGAGGTCGAAATCGACAATGCTCGCGTCGCCATTCGGCGCGCCGAGCATGTACACCTGCCGCTCGCCGCAGCCTTCCAGCGCGATGGAATACAGCTCGCCGTTTTCGGTGGTTTCGATGTCGAGTGAGACCAGGCGCAGTTTCGGCCGGTAATCGGAGTCGGGCTTCAGCTGGGCGTTGATCAGTACGCCGTCAGCATCAGGCGTGCCGCCAAACAGCACCGGCGCGGTGATGAAGCGCTCCATCAGAAAGCGTTCCGGCGGGCGCATGTCGGCTTCAAAGACGTCGACGCCGGCGCGGTTGAGCGCGGTTTCGAGGCGCATCAACTGGCCGTGCTGCTGGCAATACAGACCGAGCACCGGACGATGCTGAAAATCGAGCAAGGCCAACGGTCGCAGCTCTACATTCTTTTCATCGTGCAACAGACGCTCGGCTGCTTCTCGCTGTGCGGCGGGAATAAATGCGACCGACGGCTGATGCGCCAGACGCACGCGGCGCGGCCCGGCGTCCGTTGCCAGCCAGAACTCGACTTCGGTGCCGGCCGGCGTATCGCGCCAATGCCGGGTCAGGACGAAGCCCTGCTGTAAATCCACCACTGCGACCTCAACATTTCAATCAGAACGCCATTCTACGCAGCATTTGTGGCGAGGGGATTTATCCCCGCTGGCCGCGAAGCGGCCCCGCTTTTAATGAAAGGGCCTGCTGCGCAGGCCAGCGGGGATAAATCCCCTCGCCACAGATAAATCCCATCGCCACAGATAAATCCTCTGCCACAGATAATCCCCCTTGTTACAGATAAATCCCCTCGCCACAGATGCTTCATTCACCGATACAAAGATGTTTTTTCCGGCAAATGGCGTTTTTTGCACGCTAACTGCCGCTTTGCCACCTTGCTCTGCGCGGCTGCGTCTACGATGCTTGATGAACAACGACAACACCTGAGTAACCGCCATGAAGACCGTCGCCCAACTGCTCAAGCTCAAAGATCAGAAAAATCAGGAAGTGCACCAGATCAAACCCGATCACATGGTGCTCGAAGCGCTGATGAAGATGGCCGAGAAAAACGTCGGCGCCTTGCTGGTGGTCGAAGACGACAAAGTGGTCGGCATCATCAGCGAGCGTGACTATGCACGCAAACTGGTGCTGCACGGGCGCTCTTCGGTGGGCACGCCAGTGCGCGACATCATGGTCAAGGACGTGATTACCGTGGATACCCGACAAACCGTCGACACCTGCCTGGGCATCATGTCGGACAAACGCCTGCGCCACTTGCCGGTGGTCGAGGACGGCCAGTTGATCGGCCTGTTGTCGATCGGCGATCTGGTGAAGGAAGCGATTGCCGAACAGGCCGAGCTGATCAAACAGTTGGAGCAGTACATTCGCGGCGAATGAGCCCACCGCCGTGATCCCCTTGTGGGAGCGAGCCTGCTCGCGAATGCGCCAGGTCAGTGATGATCGTTCCCACGCTCTGCGTGGGAATGCAGCCTGGGACGCTCCGCGTCCCTCTAAAGCCGAACGCGGAGCGTCCGTTGAGGCATTCCCACGCAGAGCGTGGGAACGATCTCGCCTGTTAGGCCGGCCAATGCCGCTCAAACACCGGTGCCAGCACCGGGTGTCGGTCGATCCTTTGCAGCCACGCATAAAAGCCCGGGCGGGTCTGGCGCAGGTGTTCGCGGCTGCCGGCCCAGCGGCTCACCACGGCCGCCAGCACATCCAGTGCGCCGGGCGTTTCATCATCCAGATACAGCTCTCCGGAAAACTGATCGGCAAATACCTCCCAACTGAAATGCAGGCGCTGGCGCGTGCCGGCGATCAGGTTTTGCCGTGCGTTCTCGTCGGGCGTGCTCAGCCAGCGCTCGGGGTAATCGATGATGCCGACCGCCGCGTAGCAATTGCTGACGATATAGGCGAGGCCGCGAATCGCCTGATCACGATCGGCTGCCTCGCTCGGCAGCAGGCCGGATTTGGGAAACGTCAGGCCCAGGTGAATCAGGATCGCCGCACTTTCGGTCATGGCGCTGCCGTCCGGCAGTTGCAGGGTCGGTATCTGTTTCAGCGGATTGAGTTTGCCCAGCGCTTCGTCGGCCTCGGCGCTGGCTTCGGTATCAATGAAGCGATAGGCGATCTGGCACAACTCCAGTGCCGCCTCGATGGCAGCCGCGCCGGAATTCTTGTGCCCGTAGAGCTGGTACATGTCCGTTCCCCCGATAAGGCCTTTGCACAGGGTAGATGGCTGGCTGGCCTGACGTAGAAAATTCTGCATATGTGTCGTGATTGGCACGTTTTTCCCATGCACTGCCGACTTGCGAAATCAACCTTCGCCAATCAGCGCTGGCGGTGCCCATCCCGCACCAAGAGCATTCATCGAACGCTATCCGCGTTCTTGTAAGGTGCGACAGCGAACCAAAAGTTCGCCTGTCCGAGCTGGCAATAAGGAGTTCACCCGTGAATCTTCAAATGCTCCGCCGTACGACATACCCGACTTACTCGCAAATCCAGCCCCAAGTTCAGCCGAGCCTATTCAGCCTGGCGCGTTTCTCCTTTATTACCTGAAACCCAATGCACACTCTGCGTGCCTGGCGATCGAGCGATCGCCGGGCGCCAAGTGTTATTTATTTTTTAAATACGGCAATTAATAAAAGGCACAACAACAAGATTGTCGAACAATGACTTTCCGTCATTGAAGTTGCACCAAAAGCGCACGCCCGAATGTGATGCAGTTAACCAATACTCCAGAATCAAAATAAGGAACCTGTCCTGTGAACCGCTGAATGACTGACCTGCACCAAATCGATTCGCTACGCACCGATAGGTGCTAAGCCTGATCACCGAGCAGCCGCTCTATCCCGCCGATTGGCGTGATACAGCGTTCCCTCTGACTCGCTCTGGAAAAAGCCCTTCTGCGAGGACTTGAGGACCGCTTCGCGCCGAATAAACAGTGGGCGAAACTGAAACTTATATAAATGCGACATCAGTAACACCGAAGATATCCGTTCAACCCGTTTCAGCAACATCTGGCACACCTGTTGCAAACTGTAACAAACCTGAGACAGCTCACGACTCCACACAACAACAAGCCACGGAATGGATAATGAACAATCGATATAGATGCTACTAAGCCATTAAGTTTGTTCGAGGCCGTTTAAACAGATAGTCCAACTATCGGCCCGCGTACACCTTGAAGAAAGTTGCACCCACTCACTCGAACATCAGCCATATGTTCGGACGGCACCTTATTGCCCTTCATCTGACCCGAGGGAGCTTTAATGAACGATGCGGTAAAGCACAAAACCCTGCCGGGGCCGTTGCGGCAAGCGCCGGTCCCGCCGGCAACGGGCAGGCCGGCGTTTACAGCCAACACGTCACGACCCGGCGGGTTGAACAAACCACAGATGCTCTTGCTGATCGCCGTGTCGGCGCTGATACACGGCGGCGCGTGGTGGTTCTTTCATCAGGCACGGCCGGAGCCACTGCCGACGCCGCCGGAAATTCCGGAAATGACCGTCGAGCTGACCAGCCCGACGCCTCCGGTCCCGCCAACACCGGAACCACCACCGCCGCCCCCGCCTCCACCGCCGCCGGAACCCGAGCAGCCGGTGGAAGACGAGGACGCGGTCAAGCCGCCGCCCAAACCGGTGGAGAAGCCCAAGCCAATCGAAAAACCAAAACCGGTCGAGAAGCCCAAACCGGTGAAGAAAGTCGAGCCACCGAAAGCGCCGCCGGCCCCGGCGCAACCTGCCGCACCTGCGGCGCCGACGACACCGAGCGCACCACCGGCACCACCTGCTGCGCCCGCTCCGGTCAAGGAATCGGCGGCGATTTCCGGCCTGGCCAGCCTTGGCAATCCGCCGCCGGAATACCCGTCGCTGGCGCTGCGCCGCAACTGGGAAGGCAGCGTGGTGCTGCGCATTCAGGTGCTGGCCAACGGCCGTGCCGGTGCGGTGACGGTGACCAAGTCCAGCGGCAAGGCGCAACTGGATGAAGCTGCGGTCGCCGCCGTGAAGAACTGGAAATTTATTCCGGCCAAGCGCGGTGACACGCCGATCGACGGCTTCGCCACCCAGACCATCGATTTCAAATTGCCGCAATGACGGCGCAACCGACTCATTACTGATTAACGCAAGCGAGGTGTAGCCATGAACGATTCACTGTCTTCGATGATTGTCCCCGGTGTGCTCTGGGGTCTGGTGCTGTTTTCCGTGGTCAGTTGGGCGATCCTGCTGGTCAAGTCGGCCCAGTACCTGCGCCAGAAAGCGCAGAACAAGCACTTTGCCAAAGCCTTCTGGAGCGCGCCGGACCTGCTCACCGCCGCTGAACACGCCAGCCAGTATCCGGGCTCGCTGGCGCGCATCGCCAGCAGCGGTTTCGAAGCCCTGCTGGTGGAAGAGTCGCCGCGCACCACGCAGCAACTGGCGCACACCATCAACCGTTCCGATCGCCTGGAACGCAACCTGCGCCAGCAGATCCAGAAAGAACGTCGCTCGCTGGAAAACGGCCAGGCGATCCTCGCCAGTATCGGCAGCACCGCGCCGTTCATTGGCCTGTTCGGCACCGTGTGGGGAATCATGGAAGCCCTGCAAAGCATTGGCGAAACCGGCTCGGCCAGCCTTGAAGCGGTCGCCGGGCCTATCGGCCACGCGCTGATCGCCACCGGCGTGGGCATCGCCGTCGCCGTGCCGGCGGTGCTGATCTACAACTTCTTCCTGCGTCGGCTGAAACTCGCCTCGGCGGACATGGACGACTTCGCCCACGACTTCGACGCCCTCGCCTCGCGCAGTGCGTTTTCCATCAGCCGCCAGGCCATCGCCAGCAAAAGCACCAACGCCGTGCGGGAGGCCAGCTGATGTCCTTCTCCACTCAAGACAGCGATGAAGTGCTCAGCGAAATGAACGTCACGCCGCTGGTCGACGTGATGCTCGTGCTGCTGGTGGTGTTCATTGTCACCGCGCCGCTGATGACCAACGCGATCAAGGTCAACCTGCCGAAAACCGACGCCGTCGCCCCTGCCGAAAAGAAAGACCCGGTGGTGGTCAGCGTCGATCAGGACGGCAAGTTCTATCTGGCCAAGACCGAACTGGCCCCGGAATCCCTCGAGGCCAGCCTCAAGGAGGTCAAGGCCAAGGACGCCGACGTGCGCGTGCAGTTGCAGGCCGATGCCGCCGTCAATTACGGCCAGGTGGCCAAGGCGATGGCATCGATCGAACGCTCCGGCATCAGCAAGATTTCGGTGATGACCACCCACTGATGACGGTGCCGGGCGGCTGTTGAAAGCATCCGCCCGGCACCGCTGAAAAAAGAAATCCCGTCGCACCCGGCCGACCGAAAAAACGCCACGCGTCTTCGGAGGGGATCGGCTTGCTTGAAGAAAGTGGTTTTCCGCGCGCGGTATCACCGGAAGCGGAGCAATGAGCGGCTCACAAGGCCAATTCGATAACGTCTGAAAATCGGAAACAACCATGCTGATGAACACTCCACGCTTCACGCTCAAACCTTTGGTGGCAACGATGTCTCGCCACCGTTTCGTTCCGCTGTATCTGGTGGCCATGGGGATGGGCGCCGGGACCGTGCAAGCGGCCGAGGACGACAACAGCGCCACGCCGGCAGCCGCCGTCGTGGCGGCGCCGACCACGCAACTGCAACGGGTCGAAGTGACCGGTTCGGCGATTCGCCGGGTCGACGCGGAAACGGCGGTGCCGATCACCATTCTCAAGGCTGAAGAACTGCGCAAACAGGGCGTGACCACCACCGCCGAACTGGTGCAGCGCATCACCGGCAGCCAGTCGATCAACAACAGCGCCGGCTCCGTCGGCGCGGCAACGGGCGGTGCGTCGTTTGCCGACATGCGCGGCATCGGCGCGAACAAGACGCTGGTGCTGCTCAACGGTCGACGCCTGGCCAACAATGCCCTGTCGGGGACCAACTCGGCCGGCGGCGCGGTGGACCTGAACATGATCCCGTTCGCCGCCATCGAACGCGTGGAAGTGCTGCGCGACGGCGCCTCGGCCCTGTACGGCACCGACGCCATCGGCGGTGTGATCAACTTCATCACCAAGAAATCCCTTACCGACGGCGCGTTGACCCTCGGTGGCGAAACGCCGACCCACAGCGGTGGTGGCGCGACCAAGGACATGAGCGCCAGTTGGGGCTACGGCGATCTGGAAGAAGACCGCTTCAATGTCCTCGGCGTGTTCAACTACAACAAGCAGCAGAACCTCGACGCCAACGACCGCTCCTTCGCCACCGACTACGCGCCCGGTCGCGGTCTCGATCAGACTTCCGGCACCGCGTTCCCCGGCAACTACAGCCAGAACGGCAACGCGACCAATCCGTTGGCCAACAGCAATTGCAACGGCCCCAACCTGATCGCCCGCGACGGCTTGTGCCGCTTCAGCACCCGTGAGTACATCGATCTGGTGCCACAGACCGAGAAGACCTCGTTCTTCGGCAAGACCACCGCCAAGCTCGGCGATGATCACAACGCCAACCTTGAATATTTCTGGTCGCGCAACAACAACGCCGTTGCCGTCGGCCCGGCGCCACTGACTGGTCTGAGCCTGGATTCTTCCTCGCCCTACTACCCCGGCAACGGCATCACCCCGGCGCCGACCGATTTCGCCCTCGATCCGACGCAGCCGGTGGACGTCAACTGGCGTGAAACCGCTGCCGGCCCGCGTGAATCGAAAGACCAGAACACCAGCCAGCGTTTTCTGCTGAGCTTCGACGGTCTGGTCGGCGGCTGGGATTACAACGTCGGCGCCTCGTACAACCAGAACAAAATCGTCTCCAGCGTCACCAGTGGCTATGTCAGCGACCAGGCGATGATTGACGGCCTGGCCAGCGGTCTGCTCAACCCGTTCGGCCCGCAGACCGCTGCCGGCCAGCAGTACATCGACGCCGCCGCGTACCACGGCGCCTACTCCACAGCCGTGGGCCGCGTCGCCGGTTTCGATGGCCGCGTCAGCCGTGAAATCGGCGACTGGTTCGGCGCAGGTCCGTCCGGTCTGGCGCTGGGCGGCGAGTACCGCAAGGAGAAATTCCATCAGGACTTCGAGTCGTTCGCCGGCGACATCCAGAGCCTCGGCATCGACCCGGCCGGTAGCGTCGAAGGTGATCGCAGCGTCAAGGCCGCCTATGCCGAACTCAACGTGCCGGTGCTCGACAGCCTTGAATTGTCCGCCGCTGTGCGCCACGACAAATACAGCGACTTCGGCAGCACCACCAACCCGAAATATTCGTTCCGTTATCAGCCGATCAAAGAGCTGGTGGTACGTGGTGCCTACAGCGAAGGTTTCCGCGCACCATCGCTGTACGAGCTGTATTCGCCGCGCAGCATCACGTTCACTCAGGGTTACTACAACGACCCGGTGCTGTGTACCGGCGGTGTGGTGCAACCGGGCGGTAACGGCGGGCGCGATTGCGGTCAGCAATTCCTCAACCAGATTGGCGGCAACGAGGATCTGGCCCCGGAGAAGGCGCGCAACGTGACGTTGGGCTTCGTCTACCAGCCGATCAGCAATCTGTCGGTGGGTCTGGATTTCTGGTGGATTCACATCTCCAACCAGATCCAGCCGTTCCCGGAATCCACCGTGTTCGATCAGGCCGGCTCCTACCCGGACCGCTTCGTGCGCAACGCCGACGGCACGCTCAACTACATCGTTACCGGCAACGCCAACCTCGGCATCGTCGAGACCAACGGTGTCGACGTGTCGCTCGACTATCGCTTCCCGAACACGCCGTACGGTCAGTTTGGTCTCGGCCTGCAAGGCACCTATGTCGACGAGTACGACTTCCAGAGCACCATCAAAGGCCCGTTCACCGACAAGGTCGGCGACTTTCAGGGTGACGGCGTGATCGCGCGTTGGAAGCACAACCTCACCGGCAGCTGGAGCCTGGGGGCGGCGCGGGCAGCGCTGACCAACCGCTTCACCACCGGTTACAACGATTACGACCGCGAAACGCACGCGCGGGTGGCGTCGTATTCGGTGTGGGATCTGTCGGCCGGTTACACCTTCAACAAAGTGCTCGACGTTGATGCCGGGATGAAGAACGTTTTCGACCGCAACCCGCCGTTCTCCAACCAGGCCTACAACTTCCAGAGCGGCTATGACCCGCGCTACACCGACCCGCTGGGCCGGACATTGTTTGCGCGCATGACTTACCACTTCTAACCGGAAACAGAACACATCTCCCCCTGTGGGAGCGAGCCTTTGTGGTGAGGGGATTTATCCCCGATGGGGTGCGAAGCGCCCCCAAGACCTGCCGACGCGGAGAATCAGAAGTACCGCATGCATTGATCTTGCGACTGCTGCGCAGCCGATCGGGGATAAATCCCCTCGCCACAAAAGCTCGCCTCACATCGGGTCCGGGTTCCTTCAGGGATTTCAAGGGTGACTTCATGAGTTTTTTGCGCAACATGGCTGGCCTGCTGCTCGGCAGTGCGCTGCTGTGCTCCGGCGCTTCGGCACTGGCCGCCAGCAGTTATGCGCTGACGGTGTATGGCGAGGCGCCGAAGTATCCGGCCGGCTTCAAGCATTTCGATTTTGTTAACCCCGACGCGCCCAAGGGCGGTTCGCTCAGCCGTGCGTCGATGGAGATCGGTCAATACAACTACATCACGCCGTATGCCGATCAGGGCATTTCCGTGGTGCAGGTCAACGATTGGGTCTACGCGCCGCTGGCGTTCCGTTCGCTGGATGAGCCCTACACGGTTTACGCTCTGGTTGCGCAGCAGATCGAGCGCGACCCCGAGGGTTTGTGGGTGCGTTTCACCCTCAACCCAAAGGCACGTTTTGCCGACGGCACGCCGATCACCGCCGAAGACGTGCGCTACACCTTCAACCTGCTGATGACCAAGGGCAGCCTGAGTTACCGCCAGCAATACGCCGACGTCCAGGACGTGCTGGTCGAAGGTCCACGGCAGGTCCGTTTCACCTTCAAGAACAACCTCAATCGCACCCTCGCGCTGGATCTGGCGACGCTGCGCGTGCTGCCCGAGCACTGGTGGAAAACCCGCGACTTCGCCAATGGCGGCGGCTTCGAGCCACCGCTGGGCAGCGGGCCGTACCGGGTGAGCAAAGTCGACGCCGGGCGCAGCATCAGTTTCCAGCGTGACCCGGACTGGTGGGGCAAGGACCTGCCGGTCAGTCGCGGCATGTACAACTTTGACAGCCTGACGGTGAATTTCTACGGCGACACCGACGTCGCTCGCCAACTGTTGCAGGCCGGCGCGTTCGACTACAACCGCGAGTTCTCCTCGTCCGGTTATGTGGTCGGCTATGACAGCCCGGCATTGCGCGACGGTCGTTTGCAACAGTCGATCCTCGCCCCGGACAAACCCACCGCCGCTCAGGGCTTCGTGTTCAACCTGCAGAACCCGTTCTTCCAGGATCGCCGCGTGCGTCAGGCGATCAGCCTGCTCTGGGATTTCGAGTGGACCAACAAACAGATGATGCGCGGCTTCTACGTGCGTCAGAACAGCTTCTGGCCCAAAAGTGAAATGGCCGCCAGCGCCCTGCCCGACACCGAAGAATTGAAGATTCTCGAACCGTTGCGCGGCAAGGTCCCTGACGAGGTGTTCACCACGGTCTATGAAGCGCCGAAAACCGATGGCAGCGGCTACATCCGCGACAAGCAACTGCAAGCGCTGAAGCTGCTCGCCGCGGCCGGTTGGACGGCAAAAAACAATCGTCTGGTCAACGCCGCCGGTGAGCCGCTGGAGTTTACATTTCTCGATGGCCAGGGCGGCTTCGATCGCATGCTGCTGCCGTTCAAACGCACCCTCGCGCAGATCGGCATCACACTCAATCTGCGCCGCATCGATTCAGCGCAATACATCAACCGCCTCAACGCCCGCGACTACGACATGATCGTCTGCGCTTTCCCGCGCAGTGGCGATCCGATCGTCTCCCCGGGCCGCGAATTGTACAGCCTGTACGGCTCGCAAAGTGCCACGCAAGTCGGCAGCTCGAACGCGATGGTGCTGGCCGATCCGGCGGTCGATCAACTGCTCGACGGGCTGGTCCAGGCCAACAACCGCGAAGCCATGGTGCATTACGCCCGCGCCCTCGACCGGGTGCTGCAATGGGGTTACTACATGATTCCCAACTACTACTCCAAAGGCACGCCGACGGTGTATCAGAACCGCTTCGGCATGCCCGCCGTGCAACCTTCGTATGACGAGGGCCTCAACACCTGGTGGGAAGTTTCGGCCAGGCCGCTGACGACGCAGCAGATGAGCGCTCAGCTTGCGGGAGGCCAGTGACATGCTGCGTTATCTGAGTCGCCGATTGCTGCTGATCATCCCCACGCTGTTGTGCATTCTGGTGGTGAATTTTCTTATCGTGCAGGCCGCGCCCGGCGGCCCGGTGGAACAAGCCATCGCCCGCCTGCAAGGCTTTGGCGGGCACAGCATGGGCGGTGGCGGCGAGGTCGCGGCGGTCGGCGGTGCCGGGCGCAGCAGCCGTGGGCTGGACCCGGCGCTGATCGAGGAAATCAAACACCATTACGGCTTCGACAAACCGCTGCACGAACGCCTGTGGCTGCTGCTGAAAAACTACGCACAACTGGATCTGGGCAGCAGCTTCTTTCGCGGCGCCAAGGTCACCGACCTGATCGTGCAGAAGCTGCCAGTGTCGCTGTCGCTGGGCTTGTGGGCGACGCTGATCACCTACCTGATTTCAATCCCGCTGGGCATTCGCAAGGCAATCAGGAACGGCAGCGCCTTCGATGTCTGGAGCAGTACCGCGATCATCGTCGGCTATGCGATGCCGGCGTTTCTCTTCGCCATTTTGTTGATCGTGGTGTTCGCCGGGGGCAGTTACGTCAATTGGTTTCCGGTTCAAGGGCTGGTGTCGGACAACTTCGACAGCCTCAGCACATTGGGCAAGGTCGGCGACTACCTCTGGCACCTCGTACTGCCGGTCACGGCGCTGGTGATCGGCGGCTTCGCCACGCTGACGATCCTGACCAAAAACAGCTTTCTCAACGAGATCAGCCGGCAGTACGTGATCACCGCACGAGCCAAGGGCCTGACCGAGCGGCGCGTGCTGTACGGCCACGTGTTTCGCAACGCCATGCTGCTGGTGGTGGCCGGCGTGCCGTCGGCACTGATCGAAGTGTTTTTCGCCGGTTCCCTGCTGATCGAAACCATCTTCAACCTCGACGGCCTCGGGCGCATGAGCTACGAAGCGGCGGTGTCGCGTGACTATCCGGTGGTGTTCGGCGCGCTGTTTCTGTTCACCCTGTTCGGCCTGCTGATCAAGCTGATCGGCGACCTCTGCTACACCCTGCTCGACCCGCGCATCGATTTCTCGGCGAGGACTGCCTGATGTTCACACTGTCGCCTCTGGGCCAGCGCCGCGTCGCGCAATTCAAGGCCAACCGCCGTGGGCGCTGGTCACTGTGGCTGTTTATCGGCCTGTGCCTGATCTGCCTCGGTGGCGAGCTGATCGCCAACGACAAGCCGCTGGTGATCCGCTACCACGACGCCTTTTACTTTCCGATCCTCAGCGATTATCTGGAAACCGATTTCGGCGGCGAGTTGCCGTTCCAGCCGGATTACGCCAGCAACTACGTACACAGACTGATCGAGGATCAGGGCGGCTGGATGCTGTTTCCGCCGATCCCGTTCAGTTACGACACGGTCAACTACGACCTCACCGAACCGGCGCCCAGCCCGCCGTCTTCGAGCAATTGGCTGGGCACCGATGATCAGGCTCGCGATGTTCTGGCGCGGGTGATTTTCGGCACGCGGATCTCGATTCTGTTCGCGCTGATCCTCACCGCGATCAGCGCGTTGATCGGCATTCTCGCCGGGGCTTTACAGGGTTATTACGGCGGCTGGGTCGACTTGCTCGGGCAGCGCGTACTGGAAATCTGGTCGGGGTTGCCGGTGCTGTATCTGCTGATCATTCTGTCCGGCTTCGTCTCGCCGAGTTTCTGGTGGCTGCTGGGGATCATGGCGCTGTTTTCCTGGCTGGCGCTGGTCGACGTGGTGCGCGCCGAGTTCCTCCGTGGACGCAATCTCGAATACGTGAAAGCCGCGCGGGCGCTGGGCCTGACCGACAGCGAACTGATGCGCCGGCACATTCTGCCCAACGCCATGACCTCCAACCTCACCTACCTGCCGTTCATTCTCACCGGCGCCATCGCCACCCTGACCGCGCTGGATTTCCTCGGCTTTGGCATGCCCGCCGGCACCGCATCGCTGGGTGAACTGATCGGCCAGGCCAAACGCAATCTGCAAGCACCGTGGCTGGGGCTGACGGCGTTTTTTGCCCTGGCGCTGATCCTGTCTTTGTTGGTTTTCATCGGTGAAGCGTGCCGAGATGCCTTTGATCCGAGGAGCTGACATGCAAGACCATTTAATCGAGATCCGCGACCTGCGCGTCGCCTTCGCAGGGCAAGAAGTGGTGCACGGTGTGAACCTCGATATTCGCCGTGGCGAGTGTCTGGCGCTGGTCGGTGAGTCCGGCTCGGGCAAGTCGGTGACGGCGCATTCGATCCTGCGCCTGCTGCCTGGCAAGAGCGTCAGCAGCAGCGGCGCGATTCGCTACAACGGCGTCGATTTGCTGCACGCCAGCGAACAGCAGATGCGCGGTTTGCGTGGCAATCGCATTGCGATGATTTTCCAGGAGCCGATGACTTCGCTGAACCCGCTGCACACGGTGGAAAAGCAAATCAGCGAAGTGCTGGAAATCCACAAGGGCCTCAAGGGCCGCGCCGCCCGCGCGCGGACGCTGGAGCTGCTGGAACTGGTGGGTATTCGCCAGCCGTTGCAGCGACTCAAAGCCTATCCGCATCAACTCTCTGGCGGGCAGCGGCAACGGGTGATGATCGCCATGGCGCTGGCCAACGAGCCGGAACTGTTGATTGCCGATGAGCCGACCACGGCGCTGGACGTAACCGTACAGCAGAAGATTCTTGAGCTGCTGATCGAGTTGCAGCAGCGCCTCGGCATGTCGCTGTTGCTGATCAGCCATGACCTCAATCTGGTGCGCCGAATCGCTCAGCGTGTGTGCGTAATGCGTCAAGGCGAGATCGTTGAGCAGGCCGATTGCGAGACGCTGTTCCAGGCGCCGGAACATCCTTACAGCCGCTTATTGATCGAGGCTGAACCGAGCGGCGCGCCAGTGCCCAGTGAATACGAGCACAACCTGCTGGAAGTTGATGATTTGAAGGTGTGGTTTCCCCTGCCGAAAAAACTCTTCAGCCGTCAGCAGGATTACATCAAAGCGGTGGACGGGGTCAGTTTCACCCTGCAACGCGGCAAGACGTTGGGCATCGTCGGCGAGTCGGGTTCTGGCAAGTCGACGCTGGGTCAGGCGATCCTGCGACTGGTCGAATCAGAGGGCAATATCCGTTTCGGCAACAAGCAGTTGAGCCTGCTCAATCAGCGCCTGATGCGCCCGTTGCGCCGGCAGATTCAGGTGGTGTTTCAGGACCCGTTCGGCAGCCTCAGCCCGCGCATGTCGGTGCAGCAGATCATCGCCGAAGGCTTGCTGACCCACGGCATCGGCAGCGAGGCCGAGCGCGAGGCAGCGGTGATTCGCGTGCTGGAGGAAGTCGGCCTCGATCCGCAAAGCCGCCATCGCTACCCCCACGAGTTTTCCGGCGGCCAGCGCCAGCGCATCTCCATCGCCCGCGCACTGGTGCTGGAACCGGCGCTGATCCTGCTCGACGAACCGACCTCGGCCCTGGATCGCACGGTGCAGAAGCAAGTGGTGGAGTTGCTGCGCCAGTTGCAGATCAGGCATGGGCTGACGTACCTCTTCATCAGCCATGATCTGGCGGTGGTACATGCGCTGGCGCATGACTTGATGGTGATCAAGGATGGCAAGGTGGTTGAACAAGGCTCGTCGCGGGAGATTTTCGCTGCGCCGAAACATCCATACACCCAGGAACTCCTGAAAGCCTCCGGCCTGAAGCCTGATGAAGAACCTTGTGGGAGCTGGCTTGCCAGCGATTGCGGTGTATCAGAAAAATCGATGTCTGCTGACACGACGCCATCGCTGGCAAGCCAGCTCCCACAGGTATAGAGGTGATCCAAAAATATTTTTCCGGCACTGCATCCAATCGCCTCCGCCACGGGTAGTCCCTGTAACAGCCCACTCTGGTGCTGTCAGCGCCCTACCCTTTTCGGAGAATCATCGGATGAACATCACCCAGCTGATTGGCTTCACCGGTTTGCTCGCCTTCACCGCGACCACCTTCGCCCAGAGCAGTTATCCCGACGCGATCAAGGTGCCGGACGGGCACAAGATTGCCCTGGAAACCACCGGGGTTGGCGAGATCACCTACGAATGCCGCGACAAACCCAATATGGCCGGGCAGACCGAGTGGACCTTTGTCGGCCCGAAAGCGGTGCTCAATGATCGCAGCGGCAAACAGGTCGGCACCTATTTCGGCCCGCCAGCGACCTGGCAAGCCAAGGACGGTTCGAAAGTCACCGGCACGCAATTGGCCGTGGCACCGTCGAGCCCGGGCAACCTGCCCTATCAACTGGTCAAGGCCAATCCGGCCGAGGGCAAAGGCGCGATGACCGGGGTCAGCTACATCCAGCGTGTCGCGCTCAAGGGCGGCGTCGCGCCGGGCAGTGAGTGCACCATGGCGAACAAGGGCAAGCAGGAAGTGGTGAAGTACCAGGCGGATTATATTTTCTGGGCGGCGAACTGATATTCGGAAGCAGTGCACAATCCTGTGGGAGCGAGCCTGCTCGCGAAGACGGAGTGTCAGTCGCCTTATTACTTTCTGACCCACCGCATTCGCGAGCAGGCTCGCTCCCACAGGGAACCATGCCTCTGGATGTTTGGGAAATGTGAGCTAGATTGCACCCCATGCCTTTACCCGAATCCGTTTTCGATTACGAAGCCCGCCTCGCCGCCTGTGCCCGGGGCGAGCGCGCGGCTTTGCGCGATTTGTATGTGCAGGAAGGCCCGCGCCTGCTCGGCGTGGCCAAGCGGCTGGTGCGCGATACGGCGCTGGCGGAGGACATTGTGCATGAGGCGTTCATCAAGATCTGGCACGGTGCGGCCGGGTTCGACCCGGCGCGGGGTTCGGCGCGGGGCTGGATGTTCAGCGTGACCCGGCACCTGGCGTTGAATCAGTTGCGCAAGCAAAGTCGGGAAACGCCGTTCAGTGAAGAACATGAGGCAGCGGCGCCTGATGAGGCGGTCGATGTTCACTCGGCGCGCATTCATCGCTGCCTCGAGCAACTGGAACCGCAGCGGCGCAGCTGCATCCTCCATGCCTACGTCGACGGATACAGCCACGCGCAGATTTCCGCGCGCCTGGACACGCCGCTGGGCACGGTCAAAGCGTGGATCAAGCGCAGCCTCAATGCTTTGCGGGAGTGCATGGGATGACCGGCGAATCAGCGCAGGAACGGGATGAACTGGCCGGCGAATACGTGCTCGGCACCTTGTCGTTCGAACAGCGCATCGAGGTGCAACGGCGCCTGCCGAACGATCCTGAGTTGCGCGCGGCAGTCGACGCATGGGAGCGACGTCTGCTGGAGCTGACCGATCTGGCCGAACCTCAGCAACCCTCGGCGCAGTTATGGCCACGTATCGAGCGCAGTCTCGAACGGTTGACGGTGAAGAAACCACTGACCTCGTGGTGGAATCTGCTGCCGCTGTGGCGCGGTTTGAGTGCGGCGGGCCTGGCTGCAACGCTGATTCTGGGTACGATGGTGCTGACGCAGACTGCGCCGAAACCGAGTTATCTGGTGGTGCTGGTGGCGCCGCAGGACAAGGCGCCGGGCTGGGTGATTCAGGCGAGCAATGCGCGGGAGATCCAGTTGATTCCACTGGGCGTGGTCGAGGTGCCGGCGGACAAGGCGCTGGAGTTCTGGACCAAGGCTGACGGCTGGTCGGGGCCGGTGTCGTTGGGCTTGGTCAAACCCGGGCAGGCTTTGTCGGTGCCGCTGGACAAACTGCCGCCGCTGCAACCGAACCAGCTGTTTGAGCTGACGCTGGAAGGCGCCAATGGCTCACCGATCGGCAAACCGACCGGGCCGATTCAGGCGATCGGGCGTGCGGTGAAGGTGCTCTGAGGCTCTGCTACGCGGTTGTCCGCAACCATCATCGACGTCGATGTTCACCATCACGGCAATGAAGTTCTCATAAAAAATTCCGGGCGTAACATCAGCTCCATACCAACCAACAACACCCCGGAGCACACCATCATGAAACGCCAGACTCTTCTCAGCATTGCTTTCTCGGTTTTCGCAGTTAACGCTTTCGCCGCCACCCCGGCGCACACCATGATCGCCGAAGGCGGTTCGGACAAGCTGATCGAAAGCCGTCTGGCCGAAGGTGGTTCCGATCGTCTGATCGAACGCCGCGTTGCCGAAGGTGGCTCGGATCGTCTGATCGAACGCCGCGTTGCCGAAGGTGGCTCGGATCGTCTGATCGAACGCCGCGTTGCTGAAGGTGGTTCGGATCGCCTGATCGAACGCCGCGTTGCTGAAGGTGGTTCGGATCGTCTGATCGAACGCCGCGTTGCTGAAGGTGGTTCGGATCGTCTGATCGAACGCCGCGTTGCTGAAGGTGGTTCGGATCGTCTGATCGAACGCCGTGTTGCTGAAGGTGGTTCGGATCGTCTGATCGAACGCCGTGTTGCCTGATGCATGACTGCAAGCGCAACACCGCAGAGAAACCCGGCTCCCGCAGCCGGGTTTTTTATGTCTGCGTGTTTTATCCGGCCTTGGCCATGCAGCGCTTGTAGCGCTCGTCCACGCGTTTGGCGAACCAGGCTGTGGTGAGTTTGCGGGTGATCTTCGGACTCTGCAGCACAATCCCCGGCAATACCGCGCGCGGTAACGCCTTGCCTTCGGCCCGCTCCGCCAGTTCGAACACGTGCTGATAGAGTTTGGTCTCTTCGAATTCTAGGGTTTTGCCCTTCTCCAGTTGATCGCGAATCGTCGGGTTGCGCATGCCCAGCGACTTGCCGAGGGTGCGCACCGCCAGTTCGGTACTGCCGGGCATGATCGAGTCGTAACGAATCAAGTCGCCGTCCAGGGTCAGGGGGATGCCGGAAGCGCGGCTGACCGCATTCTGAAACGCGGCATTGCGACTGGCGTACCAGCCGGCGTTGAAATCGGCGAAGCGATACAGCGGCTCGCGGTAATTCACCGGATAGCCGAGCAAATGGGCGATGCCGAAATACATGCCGCCGCGCCGGCTGAACACTTCACGGCGAATCGTGCCGTCCACCGGGTACGGGTAATCCTTGGCGTGCTCCTCGGCGAATTCGATGCTGACCTGCATCGGCCCGCCGGTGTGCACCGGGTTGAAGCCGCCGAACAGCGTACGGCCCATCGGCACCATGCCGATGAAGTCGTCGAATATCGCGCTCAGCTCTTTTTCACTGCGCGCCGCATTCAGTCGTTCGCTGTAGGTCTTGCCGTTGGGCGAGCGCACTTGCAGGGCGCCGCTGACCAGCAGGCTGGGGATGTGCACCTTGGCGGCGCGGCGGTCGATTTCGTCGCGGGCGATCTTGCCCAGGCCGGGCACCGTCGGGTCAGCCTGGAAAGTCGATTCCTGCTCGGCCACGGCCAATACCGAACACAGATTTTGGGTGGTGGTGTTGATGCCTTGCGCGGCGAACGCGGCGTAGATGTCCGTGGCCCAACCCTGACGGTCGGCAGTTTTTGCCGGCAACAGCCGAACGATTTCAGCCTTCACTTCGGCCGGCGGACGCGGCGCCGGTTCGTTGCTGCGCTGGCTGGCGCAACCGGCGAGCAGCAGCACGGCGCCGAGGGCGATGATCAATCTTGAGGTGTACATGCACTTTTCCAATCCGTGAACCCGAGGCCACGATACACAATCCCCGTAGGAGCTGCCGCAGGCTGCGATCTTTTGATCTTGTTTTAAAAGACAAAATCAAAAGATCGTCCGATCGCGACCCATGCCTTCGGCAGCGCCTTCAAGGCTGATGACAAACTGATTGCAAAACGTTACTGCGAAACCCTATCATTCGCGCCTGGAGTCGCATTAGCGCAAGGAGTTCCGCGCCGCCCTTATTTTTCTTTGGCCGCTCGCCTCCAGGTATCCGACATGCCCGCTTCAGCTCGACTCGGCGCTCCATTTCGCCCGACTTTGCTCGCCCTGCTGTGCTCCCTGACCGTCACCGCTCACGCTGCTGAAGACAACAGCAAAGAACTGGTGCTCGACGACGTCAACGTCAATGCCCAAGCCCCTGCACCCAACGCCCTGCCCCCGGTCTACGCTGGCGGTCAGGTCGCGCGCGGCGGCCAGTTGGGCGTGCTCGGCAATCAGGACATGATGGACGTGCCGTTCAGCGCGGCGTCCTACACCGAGCAACTGATCCAGGATCAGCAGGCGGAAAACGTCGCCGATGTACTGCTCAACGATTCCTCGGTGCGCCAAGCCTCGGGCTTCTCCAACCAGGCGCAGGTCTTCATGATTCGCGGCCTGCCGCTCAATGGCGATGATATTTCCTATAACGGCCTGTACGGCGTGTTGCCCCGGCAGATCATTTCCACCGATGCGCTGGAGCGCGTGGAAGTGTTCAAAGGCCCCAACGCTTTCATCAACGGCGTGACCCCGACCGGTTCCGGCATCGGCGGCGGCGTCAACCTGCAACCCAAACGCGCGGGCGATGTGCCGCTGCGCCGTTACACCACCGACATCAACAGCGAAGGCCGCATCGGTCATCACTTCGATATTGGCCAGCGTTTCGGTGAAGACAACCGCTTCGGCGCGCGGGTCAACCTGTCGCAGCGCGAAGGCGACACCGGCATCGATCACGAGAACCAGCGCTCGAAACTGTTCGCCATCGGTCTGGATTATCGCGGCGATGCGCTGCGGGTTTCCGGCGACTTTGCCTATCAGAGGGAACGCGTCAACGGTGGCCGCAGCTCGGTCAACCTCGGCACCGCCACGCACATCCCGGACGCGCCATCGGCGGACACCAACTACGCGCCGAAATGGGGTTACACCGACATCGAAGACACCTTCGGCATGCTCCGCGCCGAGTACGACCTCAACGACAACTGGACCGCCTACGCCGCCGGTGGCGCCAAGCACACCCGTGAAGTCGGCCGGTACAACTCGACCACGCTGGTTGGCAACAGCGGCGCCTCGTTCACCACCGGCTCGTTCGTCCCGCATGACGAGGACAACACCAGCGTCATGGCCGGTCTCAACGGCAAATTCAACACTGGCCCGGTCAGCCACAAGCTGAATTTCGGCCTGACCGGGATCTGGGCCGAGCAGCGCAGTGCCTATGACTTCGACCTGACCCGCTACTCGAACAACATCTATCACCCGATCACTACCCCAGCGCCGGTAGGCAACTTCGCCGGTGGCGATCTCAACGATCCGGGCATCGTCGGCAAGACCTTCAACCGAAGCGTGGCAATTTCCGACACCCTCGGTTTCTTCGATGATCGCCTGCTGGTCACGGCCGGTCTGCGTCGTCAGCAACTGGTGGTGCAGGGTTACAGCTACGCCAGCTACGGCAGCGGCCCGCGTTCGTCGAGCTACGACGAATCGATCACCACGCCGGTGTACGGCATCGTGTTCAAGCCGTGGGAGCATGTGTCGTTCTACGCCAACCATATCGAAGGCCTGGCCCAAGGGCCGACTTCGCCGACCAGCTCTGGCGGTTTCCGCGTGACCAACGGCAACGAGGTTTACGCACCGAAGCGCTCCAAGCAGACCGAGCTGGGCGTTAAGGTCGACATGGGCACCTACGGCGCGAGCCTGGGCGTTTATCGCATCGAACAGCCAAGCGACGGCTACTGCGAAATCAACAGCGCTACCACTTGCACCTACGTGCGCGAAGGCGAGCAGATCAACAAAGGCGTGGAGATGAACGTCTTCGGCGAGCCGATCGACGGCCTGCGCCTGATCAGCGGCCTGACGCTGATGGACACTGAACTGAAAAACACCCTCAACGGCGCCAACGACGGTAACCACGCCATCGGCGTGCCGACCTTCCAGTTCAACGCTGGCGTGGATTGGGACGTGCCGGGCCTGCAAGGCGTTGCGCTGAATGCGCGGATGCTGCGCACCGGCGGGCAATACGCCGACGCGGCGAACAACCTCAGCCTGCCAACGTGGAACCGCTTCGATGCAGGCGCGCGTTATGCGTTCAAGGTGTCGGAGAAGGACGTGACCGTGCGGTTCGGTGTTGAGAACCTGGCGAACAAGAAGTACTGGGAATCGGCTCAGGGCGGCTACCTGACCCAGGGCGAACCGCGAGTGGCGAAGTTGTCGGGGACGATCGACTTCTAAGCGTCATCGCGTCGTAAAAAAGGCCCCGCAGCTTCATGGTTGCGTGGCCTTTTTGGTTTTTGTGGTGCTTGATCCGGCCTCTTCGCGAGCAGGCTCGCTCCCACAGGGGTACGAAGTGCGGCTTAGATCCCGGCCAACGCCAGATCCATCGCAAAGTAAGTGAAGATCAGATCCGCCCCGGCACGCTTGATTGCGCCAAGGCTTTCGCGGACCACGCGATCCTCATCGATCGCCCCAGCCTGGGCGCCAAACTTGATCATCGCGTATTCGCCGCTGACCTGATACGCCGCCAGTGGCAGGTTCGAGGCCTGGCGAATGTCGCGGATGATATCGAGGTAGGCGCCGGCCGGTTTGACCATCAGCGCATCGGCACCTTCCTGCTCATCGAGCAGCGATTCGCGCAGGGCTTCGCGGCGGTTCATCGGGTTCATCTGATAGCTTTTGCGATCGCCCTTGAGCGCGCTGCCGCCAGCCTCGCGGAACGGGCCGTAGAGTGCCGAAGCGAATTTGGTCGAATAAGCCATGATCGGAATCTGCGTGAAGCCGGCGGCGTCGAGCGCCTGGCGAATCGCGCGCACCTGGCCGTCCATTGCTGCCGACGGTGCGATTACGTCAGCCCCGGCGCGGGCGGCCGCTACGGCTTGTTTGCCAAGGTTGATCAGAGTCTGGTCGTTGTCGACTTCGTGGTTGTGCATCACGCCGCAATGGCCGTGATCGGTGTATTCGCAGAAGCAGGTGTCGGACATCACGATCATTTCCGGCACGGCGTCCTTGGCAATGCGCGACATGCGCGAGACCAGACCGTCTTCGCGCCAGGTGTCGCTGCCGTTGGCATCGAGATGATGGGACACGCCAAAAGTCATCACCGACTTGATGCCGGCACGGGCATAGCGCTCGATTTCGCTGGCCAGTTTGCGCTCGGGAATGCGCTGCACGCCGGGCATGCTGGTGATCGGCACGAAGTCGTCGATGTCTTCCTCGACGAAGATTGGCAGCACCAGATCGTTCAGGCTGAACTCGGTTTCCTGGAACAGACTGCGCAGGCTCGCATTGCGGCGCAGACGGCGGGGACGTGCTTCGGGGAACTGACTGGACATGGGGCCTTTCCTGAAAACAGCGGATGAGACGAAAGTCGTAGGGGGCGAAGCTTATGCCTTGCGGCGGGTGCGGGACAAACCTGGATCAATCAAGAGAGCGTTACCGGGCTTGTAATAATCTTGCATGTACATTTCAAATTCCTGTGGGAGCTGGCTTGCCAGCGATGGCGGCAGGTCAGTCACCAATGATGTTGACTGTGCTGGCTTCATCGCTGGCAAGCCAGCTCCCACAGGGGGCATGTGTACAACTGAAAGTCAGGACGGGATGGTCAGGCCACGAATGACCGCCGGGCGAGCAAGAAACCGCTCCAGCACCCGTGTGACATTGGGGAAATTCTCAATCCCGACCAGATCCCCCGCCTCATAAAACCCGAGCAGATTGCGCACCCACGGGAACGTGGCGATGTCGGCGATGGTGTAGCGCTCGCCCATGATCCAGTCGCGGCCTTCGAGGCGAGTGTTGAGCACATTCAGCAGGCGTTTGCTCTCCTCGACATACCGATCGCGTGGACGCTTGTCCTCGTAATCCTTGCCGGCAAATTTGTTGAAGAAACCGAGCTGGCCGAACATCGGGCCAATGCCGCCCATCTGCCACATCAGCCATTGAAGGGTCTCATAGCGCAGCGCGCCTTCCTGAGCGAGCAACTGACCGCTCTTGTCGGCCAGATAAATCAGGATCGCGCCGGATTCGAACAGCGGCAGCGGTTTATCTTCCGGGCCATGCGGGTCGAGGATCGCCGGGATCTTGTTGTTCGGGTTCAGCGAGAGAAATTCCGCCGAGGTCTGGTCGTTGGTGTCGAAACCGACGCGGTGCGGCTCGTACGGCAGGCCAATCTCTTCGAGCATGATCGACACTTTGACGCCGTTGGGGGTCGGCAGGGAGTAGAGCTGAATCCAGTCCGGGTACTGCGCCGGCCATTTCTGAGTAATCGGGAATGCAGACAGATCGGTCATTGGAAGCATCCAGTCACAAATTGAAAACCGATCATAAAGTAGGCCTGCCGCTGCGCCTACACGAACCGTAACATCCTGTCGCTAACCTGCCTGCATGCCCGCAAAGGTTGCCGCTAGAGTGCTGCGCACTGGCCTGGAACGAACCAAACGGCGTTACAGGACTCAGAGTTATGCCTTTCTCGCAGAGGAAGCTGTTCACGACAGGGAAACACCCGGTGCTGGGAGCCCGCGGTGCCAAGGTTTGTCAGCCTTAACCGATTTTGCTGAAGAACCCTCGAATTGATGACGAATCTGATGAGTTTCGCCAAACGTTTCAAACATCGCGCGTACGTGGCCCTGCCCTCCCTGCTGGCAGTCAGCGCGCTTTTTCTGTCCCTCGAATCCAGCGAAAGCCGCGCACAACCGGCGGACGGCACACAGACGCTGGTGTTCCTGCGCCACGCGGAAAAGCCCGAAGGCGGCCTCGGCCAGCTCAACTGCCAGGGCCTGAACCGCGCTATCGACCTGTCGACGCTGCTGCCGGAAAAATTCGGCAAGGCCGATTACGTGTTCGCCGCCAACCCGACGCGCAACGTCGAGGAAGGCGAACTGGATAATTCCTACAGCTACATTCGTCCGCTGATGACCATCAGCCCGGCCGCGATCAAGCTCGGCCTGCCGGTGAACATCGAGTTCTCCGCCAACGACACCAGCGATCTGGCCCGCGAGCTGCTGGACGAGAAGTACCACAACTCGACGATCTACACCGCCTGGTCTCACGGTTATCTGCCGGATCTGATCAATAAGGTCGCCGGCAACGCAGTGGGCGAGCGGCAGAAGATCACCGATGACTGGGCCGGCGATGACTTCGATTCGCTGTATGTGCTGACCCTGAAGTGGCACAACGGCAAGGCCAGTTTGCAGAGCCATGTCTACAAACAGGGGCTGGATAACGGCAAGGACACTTGCCCGACCTGAGTTTTGTAGCGCCTGACCTTGCGTCTTCGCGAGCAGGCTCGCTCCCACAGGGAACCGCATTTCAACTGTGGGAGCGAGCCTGCTCGCGAAGAGGCCAGTGCTTGCACCTCAAGCCTTCTGACTCACCCTCGCACGCAAATACTCGATCACCGCCTGACGCTCCCCGGCAAACTCGATCCGCCCGCCCTTCTTCTCGCGCTGGAAGACATACATCGGGTCGTAATACTCACGCAGCAAACCCTCGATCCAGCCGCGATGCAGGTACACCGCGCCGCTGCGGCCCTGCTCGGCCAGCGCCTGTTCCATCAATGCCAGCATCCGCGAATGGCGCTCACCGCCGAGGCGTTTCTGTACGTTGTTGAGGCTTTCCAGCAGACGTTCGGAAAACAAGGCAAAACCGTTTTCGCCGTGCAGCGAAGCAAACTCCGCCGACAGATCGATGACGTAATCACGCAGGATCCGCTCGACACGATCCTCGAAACGATCCTCCAGCCAGACCATCGGGTACTGCTGCATGCCCTGATACAGCGGCAGCGGCAAGGCGCAACTGCCGACCACACGGCTCTCGTCTTCGAGCACAAACTGCTCGATCCCGGCATCGCGTTTCTTCAGAAAGTCGATGGCCAGGCGATTCTCGAAATCGATGTTCGACGGCTGCCCGGTGGCACGTTTGCCGAAACTGGAGCCGCGATGGTTGGCGTGGCCTTCCAGATCCACACCGTTGCGCAACTGCACCAGCACTTCGGTCTTGCCGGTGCCTGTCATGCCGCCGAGCAAAACGAAATCACACTGCGCAATAGCCTGCTCAAGGGTGTCGATCAAAAAACTGCGCATCGCCTTGTAGCCGCCGCCGACGCGCGGATAGTCGATGCCCGCCTCGTCGCGCAGCCACTGCTGGGTGATCTGCGAGCGCAAACCACCGCGAAAACAGTACAGATAACCATCGGGATGAGCCCGGGCGAAGTCGGCCCAGGCCTGGATGCGCTCGGCCTTGACTGCGCCGGACACCATTTGATGGCCCAGCTCGATTGCCGCCTGCTGGCCATGCTGCTTGTAGCAGGTGCCGATCTTCTGCCGTTCCAGATCATTCATCAGCGGCAGATTGACCACGCCGGGGAACGCGCCTTTGTGAAACTCGACCGGCGCGCGGGCATCCATCATTGGCCGGTCGTTGAGGAAAATGTCGCGGTAGTCGGTGCAGTCGCGGAGCATCAAATCACCTCGACCGCGTTCGTCTGTCGCTCAACCAGTTCGCCGATCGGCGCAAGGCTCAGGCCCAGTTCGGCGGCGACGCCGAGGAACTCGGCATTACCTTCAGGCGTGACCGCAATCAGCAGACCACCGCTGGTCTGCGGATCGCACAGCACGCGTTTGTGCAACTCCTGCACGCGGCCAACCTTGCTCGAATAGCTGTCGAAGTTGCGCAGCGTACCGCCCGGCACGCAGCCCTGATCGAGGTAGTACTCGACGCTGTCCAGACGCGGCACGCGGTCGTAGGCGATGCGCGCGGTCAACTGGCTGCCGTCGGCCATTTCCACCAGATGCCCGAGCAGGCCGAAACCGGTGACGTCAGTCATCGCGGTGACTCCAGCGAGTTTGCCGAAACGGCTGCCAGGCTTGTTCAGGGTGCACATCCAGTCGCGGGCGACACCGACGTCGGCGGCGCGCAACTTGCCCTTCTTTTCGGCGGTGGTGAGGATGCCGATGCCCAACGGTTTGGTCAGGTACAACAGGCAACCGGCGGTGGCGGTGTCGTTGCGTTTCATGTGGCGCTTTTCCACAAGCCCGGTGACGGCGAGGCCGAAGATCGGCTCCGGCGCATCGATCGAATGCCCGCCCGCCAGTGGAATACCCGCCGCGTCACACACCGAGCGACCGCCACGAATCACTTCCCGCGCCACTTCCGGCGCCAGCACATTCACCGGCCAGCCGAGGATCGCGATCGCCATCAACGGATCGCCGCCCATCGCGTAGATGTCGCTGATTGCGTTGGTTGCGGCGATGCGGCCGAAGTCGAACGGGTCATCGACAATCGGCATGAAAAAATCGGTGGTCGACACCACACCACGCTCGGCATCGATCTCATACACCGCCGCGTCATCACGCGAGGCGTTGCCGACCCAGAGTTTCGGATCGAGGTTCTGTGCGCCGCTGCCGGCGAGGATCACTTCCAGCACCTGTGGGGAAATCTTGCAGCCACAACCGGCGCCATGGCTGTATTGGGTCAGACGAATCGGCTCGCTCATGGGAGAGTCTCTGGCAATGAATGGGGCGGATTCTAGCAGAGCGCGAGCGCGCAGATTTTTGTGCTGACCGAGCGGCCCCCTTCGCGAGCAGGCTCGCTCCCACATTTGTACGGTGGTCTCCTGTGGGAGCTAGCCCGCTCGCGAAAGCAATCGAACCTGCCTGCACCGTCCAGTCAGCCCCGCCTGCAAACCTCAGCGAAAATCTGCGTAATCGGCCGATGCGGCTGGCGCTTGTGCATCCGCCGCACTTGTTCGCTCAGCCGCAGCAACTCTTCACTGGGCTTGGCCCATTGCTCTTTCGGCAGCGGCTCTGACCATGCACGCATGACTTCCGGCAGCGTCTGCTTGCCGATTCTTTCGAGTCGGCGCACTTCCCATTCGACCAAACGGTTTGGAATCGTCCATAGGGTCATAACGTGATACAGGTACCAAAAGAACCCCGACAGCCGCGAGCGCCGGCCTTCACGGATCTGCTGATGCATTCGCGCGCGGGCGTTACGGAAAGTGTGCAGGCCTTCGTGAGGCGGGTCGTCCGGGCCTTGCAGATCCTGCAAATCCTGAATTGATTTGAGGTCGTTGACTTCGTACTCCATGTAACCGCGAATCGCCTCCCAATGGCTGATCGCGAGCTCCAGGCCGGCGCATTGGAATTCCTGGCTTATGAGGGTTTCACCTTGGTAGAAACCGATGCCCATGCCGTATTGGCGGTGGATGCCGAACTGGGTGGCGCCCTTGGCTTCGATGATCCACGCGCTGAGCGACTCCCACGGGACAAAGACCGGCTCGATGGCGCCTTCGGGCATGAAGCAGACTTCGCGGCGTTGGCGGTTGAAGCGGGTTGGAATTAGGGAGAGGCGTTTTTTGTGGTGGTGGTGCCAGACGCCAATACCGATGAGCAAGATCAAGGGACCGCAAATTAATTCATTTTCCAACGCCACTTCGAATACACCAACCATTGATTCCCAAATCGCCTCGTTTCCATAGCCAAAAAGAATCCCTAGCAAGCCCGTAAATAAAGGAATTAAAACGAGAACCATAAAAGTTCCTGCGGTCGTCGCGCCGAGAATTAGCTGCCATGGGAATACCTCCAGTGAGCCGAGACCAAAGTCCATGTATCCGTCATTGAACGCTCCGATATGAGGTCCGTAAGGCGGCATTGATGTAGGTAATGGCAACGGTGCGAGGTAGGTAATCTTCCCGCTTGGGAACGGCTCAATATCGCCCGCTTTTTTAACCCCCTCATATTCCGAACTGGAAAGAGGATTACTGCGATTATTCAGCATGGTCGGCCCATTCGAGGTATTGAGTTTCTACCAGCAGAACCATCGGGTTTTCCTTGACCGACCCGGTAGCAACAACTGAGAAATGGCCGCCACCCCGAGGGTCTCCCACCTCGGCCAAGATCAACCGAAACATCCGCATCCAGCGCGGTCCCCTGTGGGAGCGAGCCTGCTCGCGAAGGCGCTCAAACAGGCAAAAAACCTCCCTCCCTCTGGTCACAAAACTGCTCTGCATCAGTCCACAGCCCGCCTGCAAACCTCAGCAAAAATCTGCGTAATCGGCCGGTGCGGCTGGCGCTTGTGCATCCGCCGCACTTGTTCGCTCAGCCGCAACAACTCTTCACTGGGCTTGGCCCATTGCTCTTTCGGCAGCGGCTCGGACCAGGCGCGCATGACTTCCGGCAGCGCCTGCTTGCCGATTCTTTCGAGTCGGCGCACTTCCCATTCGACCAAACGGTTTGGAATCGTCCATAAAGTCATGACGTGATACAGGTACCAAAAAAATCCCGACAACCGCGAGCGGCGGCCTTCACGGATCTGCTGATGCATCCGCGCCCGGGCGTTACGGAAAGTGTGCAGGCCTTCGTGGGGCGGGTCGTCCGGGCCTTGCAGATCCTGCAAATCCTGAATTGATTTGAGGTCGTTGACTTCGTACTCCATGTAACCGCGAATCGCTTCCCAATGGCTGATCGCGAGGTCCAGGCCGGCGCATTGGAATTCCTGGCTTATGAGGGTTTCACCTTGATAGAAACCGATGCCCATGCCGTATTGGCGATGGATGCCGAACTGGGTGGCGCCCTTGGCTTCGATGATCCAGGCGCTGAGCGATTCCCACGGGACAAAGACAGGTTCGGTGGCGCCCTCGGGCATGAAGCAGACTTCGCGGCGTTGACGGTTGAAGCGGGTTGGGATGAGGGAGAGGCGTTTTTTGTGAGCGTAGTGCCAGACGCCGAGGCCAATAAGAAGGATCAAGGGGCCGCAAATTGATTGGTTCTCGTAACCCGCTTCGAACACACCAACCATTGATTCCCAAATGGCCCCGGTTCCATAGCCAAAAATAATGCCTAGTAACCCTGTAACTAAAGGAAATAAAACGATGATCATAAAGGCGCCTGCGATTGGCCCACCGAAAATTAGCTGCCACGTAAATACCTCTGGCAATCCAAGCCCAAAGTCCATGTATCCGTCGTTTAACTCTCCAATATGAGGCCCATAAGGCGGCATTGCTGTAGGTAATGGCAACGGTGCGAGATAGGTAATTCTTCCGCTTGGGAACGGCTCTACATCGCCCGGTCTTCTAATCACCTCACTTTGCGCATCAACAAGAGGCTCATTGTGATTATTCAGCATGGTCGGCCCATTCGAGATATTGAATTTCTACCAATAAAACCGGAGGGTTTTCCTTGACCGAGCCGGGAGCTACTACAGCGAAATGGCCGGTATCCCGGGGGGCAATATGAATCACACGGGTTCGTGCTTCCGACTCGCCTCTGCCATTGACGGACTGAATACATATGGCAAGTTCTAGCGTTTCCTTTGCAGGCGCGTATTCAGAATCGGGGCGGACGGGGTATTGAAGGCAGAGCACCAAACCCTCTGGCGTCGATTTCACGATTCGCAAACTGCTTAATATCTCCTCACTGATCACTTCCTTGCGCGCTTGCGGCACCCAGCGACCATGCAGCGGTACAACAAGTCGATGGGCACCGATTCCCAAGCGATGACTCGGTTTACCGTTTAAAGGCGGCAGAAGATCATTTAGCGCCAGCCTCGGCAGAACCAAATGAATATCGCTCGGTTTGGCGCCAAATAATAAAGTCTTCAGCCAGGTGTCACTGGGATCAGGTCCTGATTGGGCGTAAGGAGCGTGTATCAAAAACGCCAGATAATTTTGATAGTCATCCAGGGAGTGGTCACCGCGCATCTGGTCATCACGGCTCCAGGGTGTGATTTTCAACCACTTGTCGTGGGCGGAGACGTTGTAGCGATTGAACAGCCAAGTACCGACAAACTCCAGAACAGTGAACAATGCACCGGCTAAATTGAAGCGAAAAAACACTAAAGAAAGACGTGTACCAGCGGCAGCCCAAGCGGCTGTTCGTGCAGAACTATTCGGTGCTGCTAAGACTTTAATGGAAGCATAAATGGTGTTACCAAACCCGTAGCCATTAGTTGCAATCATGCCTGTCGCGCCCAATGTCGCCATCGCAGCCGCAGTCTGCTCAGCTTGAGTCCCACTGCGAATCGCATCTTGCCACTTTCGATTTTGTTTTCCGAGGCTGGCACCAGAGGTGCTTAAACCCAAAACATAAGTAAAGAAGCCCAAACCAACATGCAACTTACCCATTTGCACACGAACCTGTCGCAGCGCTTCCAGCTGCAAACTGGCAACAAGGCTGGATCTTCGAGCCCTTAACGCTGTATCAGCAAGCCCCTGTGCAGCGGTAAAACCCGCCGCGCCTGTCGCGGCAAGGGCCGCGGAAAACTCCGCTCGTTTCTTCCTGTCCCTCGTCTGCTTCATCACCTCTCGATAAACCCCCACCAAATTCACCACCTGCACCAACACCACCAACAACCCCATCCCCTCCGTCCGCACCAGACTCGCCTTCGAAACCCCCGCCACCCCCGCGCGAATGTTCTCCAGCAACCCACGCAATTCCCCGTGCTGCGCCGGCGGAAACACCACCGTCACGCCCGCTTTCGCCGGTGTGGCGCCATACAGTCGAGCCGAGCGATCAGGCACCTCATCAATCGGGCTTAACGCTGCCGCCAGTCTTCCTTCGAACAAGGCCAGTTGCGTGCGCACGCGGACGATTTCCTGCTGCAATTCCACCGCCCGGGCGGTTTTGTGGCCTTGGCGGTTTTTGTTGTGGGTGAGCTGGTTGCGTTCACGGTTGAGGGTTTTCAGGTAGTCGCGTTCGCGCAGCACTTCCTTGATCGTGGCTTGCAGCGCCGCTTGTTCCGCCGGAGTGGACACGGTGAAGGTCACGCCGCTGGTTCGCGCGGCGTCGAAGACGCGCAGGCGCAGGGCTTTGGGCAAGCGCTGGAACAGTTCGTCGAGGTCGGGGATTTTCTCACCGGCAAGATCGAAGCCTTCCAGCGCTCGGCTCAGGCCCAGGTTCAGCGCCGGGCTGTAGGTGTCCTGCACCGCATCGGCGAGGACGCGGCTGTGTGCCGGCAGATCGTCGAGGGCCGGCAGCTGCGGCTGCTCGATGCTCTGCAATTTGGCCAGCCAGTCCGGCAGGTTGTTGAACATCGCCATGCCGGCGTTGAACAGCGTTGAATATTGCCCGGCCTGTTCGGTCTGCAAGCGCAGCGGCAAGGTGTAGAACAACGGGCGGGTCAGTTGCGGGTGCTGCTCGAGGTAACCGAGCATTTGCTCATTGGCCGCGTCGCTACGGCCGATGTCCTTGAGACAGGCGTATTCGCTGGCGAGCGCCTGATCGATCTGCACTTGCCCGTCGAAATACCACGCCGAGCGATGGAAACGCCCGGCGCACAGCAGTTGCGCGCGGTCGGCGGTGATGCGTTCGAGCAGGCGATTCCAGCGTCCGAGGTTGTCGCGATGATTGTTCAGCACCTCGTCCATCGCCGGGCGGTCGATCAGGTCGTTGATGCCGCGCTTACCGCTGAGCAATGGGCCGTCGAGCACGTCTTTCATGCGCCGGCTCTGATCCTTGCCGAGCTCGACCAGTGTGCTCAGATGACGCTCGACGAAATCGGCCGGGGCGACTTCAGCAAAATATTCGCGGGTGTAAAAGCGTCGGTCCGCCTCGGCGGTGACGCGAGCGTGCGCGGTGAAATCCGGGGCGACGCCATCAAAGCGGTTCAGCGCCAGTGACTCGTCCAGTGCCTTTTCGCGCTGGTGCTGCAGTTCAGGTCGAGCCCGGGTATCGGTCGGGACAACCTCACCACCCTTGTTCAAATACTCGAGCAGCGCCTGCCGGGTATTTTCCCGATCCGGTTCGGGCAATTGCTCCAGTTCAGCAAACAATGCCTGGGCGCGCGGATCGTCGCTGGCCTTGGCCAAAGTGTCGAAGTCCTGAGATCCGAGCTGGCTCAGCGACTCGATGTAACTGGCCAGCAGATAGTCGCGCTCGTTGTTGTCGGTGTTGCTCCACTGCTCGATCCAGCCGACTACCAGGTCCTGATAATCGGCCAGATCGCGCATCACGCCGAGGTCGTCGTTGACCAGCAGAAACAGCGTGTCGTCCTGATAAGGCCCGTGCACCCGCCCGAGAAACTCGCCGATATGCGCCTCGCGAAAACGTCGCGGGTTTTCCCACAGATAGGGTTCGCGTTCGTGCTCCGGCGCATCGCTGACCTGCACCGTCGGCATCCGCGTGGCGTCCGCCTCGGCCAGCGGTTTCGCTGTGCAGGCCACTTCCGCCAGCCACTGTTTGGCCTGGGCCACGGTAAGCAGATGCTCGCCGCCGATCAGACAATGCACCGGGCCGAGATCGACCGCCTGCATGAAGTGCTCGCGTTCCTCCACGCTGTCCAGCACCTGTCGGCACTTCGCCGCGCTCAACTGCACATCGGCGAAGGTCACGTAAAGGGTGCTTTTGCGCGAAAAGATCAACGCCGGACGTTCTTCGATGGCGCTGCGCTGCTCCTCGCTGACGCTTTTGCCGCGATGCAGCAATGCACTAATGACGCCGTCGAGCACGCGATATTCGTACAGCTCACCGCTGAGACTGTCGACGATGTACAGCCAGCCATCGCGCAGGCGGCGGATGCCCATGGGGCGCGTGGTCAGGGTGTACGGCAGCGTGAGTTCGGTGCTGGGGTCGAAGGGTTTTTCTACCAGGCCGTAAGCGAGGGGCAACAGTTGCACGTGGGTGTTGCGCAAGGGGCAGGCGGCTGGCGCACCAATGGGCGCTTTCGAGGCGGCTAACGCATCGAGGATGGCGGGGTGATTCATGATTGATGCCTCTCAGAGGCCCATCGAAAGGCCATTGCAGCGGCAATCGCAACGCGCTCGCCGGGGGATTGCAGCGAAGGTGTGTGCATCAGCTGATGGATCTGCGGATGCCGACTACACGCTGCATCGTCCAGCCATGCCACCACGTTGGCGTACAGCAGAATCTCGGACGGGCTGCTCAAGGCAAGCTCGCTGGCATGGGCGTGGATGCGTTCCAGCAATTGCCAACGTTCAACTGCCGTGTCCCCGACATGAAAATCAGGAAAGTGCTTGAGCAGGTGGGTATCGATGTCGAGCAACACCCGCCGCCGATCCACCCGATCCAGCGCGGCATCCTGCTCGGCGCTCAACCGATACGGCACCACCAGCGCCCCACCCTGCCCGTGCCGAGGTCGCTGACAGTGCCAGACTTCCCGCGCGCCATCCGCCGTGACCACGCACCCCAGCGGCCCGAACAGACTCGCATCGCCGCTGGCAAACAGCGCCTGCGCTACGGCGGCATCCGCCAGCCGCAACAACACCGGCGAGCCGACCGGCAACTCGACGATCAGCAACTGGCGCAAATGCGCGACGATTTCATGCGCCGGCGCGGCGCTGAACAGCAGCACGCCCCATTCCTGTTGGGCGTGCTGGCGATAAAACCGCGCCACCGGATCGTCAGCGTCAGCGAGCGCCACCAGCAGCGGCGAGACGTCACGCAGGGCCGAAAACGGTGGCTGGTCGTACAGCGCGAAAGCGTTGGCGGCGGGATCGAGCCTTCGCAGTTGCGCCGGTAGATCGGCGATCGTCGCACCGTCGAGCAGCACAAACGCCTGCTGCTCAGCCCACGGCAAACCTTCAGGCCAATCCGTCAAAAGGTTCATGCCTGGGCCGCCTCGCAAATCAGGCAACGCGAGGTCCGCGTGGTCAGCAGCGCATGCCGTTGCTGCACGGCATGGAACGTCGCCTTAAGCAACGGCGCGGCCCCCGGCAGCATGGGTTCCGCTGGCAGACACACCGTCGGCGCCCCGCCCTGCACCACCGGCACACTGCTGAAAATGCCGGCGGCGCCGACCGTCAGCCAATGCCCGCCAGCAGCCAGAGTGATCTGCAGGCCGCTGTTGAAAACCACCTGCTCGCCCGCGCCGAAATGCAGCTGCTGCGCCGCACTGACGCGCTGGCTGGCGACCCGCACATGCTGCTCGCCCTGCACCCACAGATGATCGTCCTGCTTGAGTTCAGTCAGGCGATTGCCGTGGGTCAGGTGATGTTCCTCGTCACGCAACTCAAGGCTGGAGACGCCGCCAATCACTTGGCTGTGCAGGTTGTCGATCTGCACACGCAAGTCGTTGAGCACGTGCTGCACCAAGTCGCGCTGCGCCCTGATGGAGATTTCTTCCGCGCCTTGCCGGTCCTCGATGCGCAGTTCGTTGTAACCACCGCCGCCGGGGCTGCTCTGGCTGCGCCAGATACTGCGCGTCTGTTGCGCAGGCAGGTCCAGTGGCACCGGGGTTTCGGCGTTGGGCAGGCAGGCGAGCACATGCGGTTTGTCCGGATCGCCATCGGTGAAGCCCACCAGCACTTCCATACCGACGCGAGGAATCTGCACGCTGCCGTAGCGGTCATGCGCCCAGGCAGTGGCCACGCGCAGCCAGCAACTTGACTGTTCATCACGCTGGCCGTCGCGATCCCAGAGCATTTGCACTTTCACGCGGCCGTAGGCATCGCTGTAGATTTCTTCGCCGGGCGGGCCGGTCACCACCGCCAACTGACTGCCGCTGACGCGCGGTTTGACATGCCTGAGCTGCGGGCGAAACACCACGTCCCACGGTGTCGCGACGAAATGGTTGCGATAGCCCTGACTGAAACCATCTGCGTCAGCCTGCTCGGTGAACGCTTCTTCGAGCACTTGCGGCTGTTTGCCGATGTGCTCGACCTCGGTCAGCAACCATAAATCGTTGCAGTCGGTGCGCGAGTAATCCGCCATGGTCATGAAACTGCCGCCGCGCATCAGCGCCTGATTGCTGCGCCCGTTAGCCAGACGATAGTCGGCACCATGGCGCTCCAGCGCACGCTGGCTAAGGTGCTTGCCGCGCTCGCGATGGGTGAACTGCCCGGGAAACTCATAATCTTCCAGCAGCGGAACCCGCGCTGCACTGGCCTTGGCATCCAACTGCACCGCAGGCTTTTCGAAGTGATAATCGCGGCGCTCGACGAGGTTGGAGCGTGGCTCCAGGCGCACAGTGAACTGGTCGATAACCGGCGCATCGGCAACCAGGCCGTTGCCCTGCACATAGCGCGTCGTCACGTCGTGTTTGAGGAACGCCGTTTGATCGTCGCCGAACACCAACAGGTGCGCCTCACGGCGGTGGCGGAAGTGAAAGTGCAGGCCCTCCTCTTCGCACAGCCTCTGGATGAAGTGCAGATCGGATTCCTGGTATTGCACGCAATACACCCGCGCCGGGTACTCGGCGCTGAGCTGAAAATGCCAGGCATCGGCCTGCATGCCGTGATCGCTCAACACATTGGCGATGATCTGCGGCACGCTCAGGTTCTGGAAAATCCGCTGATTGCGCCGGTGCGCGAGGTAGGCAAGGTGTGGCGCCAAGGTGATCTGGTAACGGCTCAGCCGAACACCGCAATCACCCTGGCCGACCCGATAGACCAGCCCGTGCATGCCGCTACCGTCGGCACCGAAACAGAGAAAGGCCGGCCGATGCAGTAAGCCTTCCAGATCCAGATCGGGGCGCTCGCTGACCAGCTCGAGATCCAGTTCGTAGGTCTGGTTGAGCACTTCCCGGGTGCGAAAACCGAACACTTGAAGATCGTGGGAAACGCCTTCTATCTCGAGAGTGAAAACAACGGGCCTGCCAGCGATGCGCATCCACCTGTCCCTGTGTCTGAGTGAAAGACGGGACTGTGCAACGGTGCACTGCAATGGGTGAAGTCAGACCTTTCCCTGTTTTGCCGGTCTGCGAGCGAAAAGGACATGGCCCACAGAGAAGCGGCCGGGATCCTACGGAAATGATCCCGGATCCTATGCCTTTCCCCTGTGGTCAGGGCAGCAAGATGATCTTGTCGCCACCGCCCTGATTGACCTCTTCATAGCGCGCCAGCCCTTCAGCCAGCGGCACCTCCACCAAGCCCTGCGGCAGTGGCAAGCGGTCCTCATCGAAGAACCGCCCGAACTGCTCGAGCATCGCCGCGCACGCCTCAACGCCGTACAACAACGAGTTGATCCCGACCACCGAACCGCCCTTGCGATACAGCGCCAGCGCCGGCAATTGCACGTGGCCGTCGACCGGCGCGGCGATGATGGCGATGCGGCCGAAGGTCGCCAGTGCCGCCACCGAGGCGGGCAGCCAGAAACCGGTGGTGTCGAAGATCACATCGGCGCCACCGCGATACACCGCGTTGACCTGCGCACCGAGGTCTTCTGGCTTATCCAGTTGAATCGTCTGATAGCCCTGCTTCTGCAAATCGGCTACCTGCTCGGGCCGGCGCGCCGCCGCCAGCAATTGCGCGCCGCGCACTTTTGCCAGGGCCAAAGCTGCGGTTGCCACTGCACCGCCGCCGATCACCAGCAAGCGCGTATCGGCGCTGACCAGGCTGCGTTCCAGTGCATCCCAAGCCGTGGTGTACGGCACGCCAAGGCTGGCCGCTTGGGCGAAACTCAGATGCACCGGTTTGTGCGCCACGCCGCTGGCCGGCAGTTTGACGAATTGCGCATGGGCGCCGTCAGCGAAGAAGCCCAGCTCGCGCCCGGTACCCCAGACTTCCTGACCGATCAGTGCTTGCGGCCCCTCGACCACCACCCCGGCAAAATCCCGCCCCGGAACCCGTGGCAGTGTGGTGTAAGGAAAACGCCCAAGGACGTTTTTCACATCGCTGGGGTTGAGCCCGGCAGCCTTAATCTGCACCAGCACTTCATCGGCGCCGGGCACCGGGGTCGGGACGTCGACGAAACGCAGGGAAGACAGGTCGCCGGTCTGATCGAATTGCAACGCTTTCATGGGCATATCCACCGAAAGAAAAAAGGGAAATTCAGGACAACCAGCCAGCGACCAGTTGCCGGCCCATCGGCCACAACTGCTCACCGGCCAACATGCCGAGCAGACCGACCAGCGCGATCGCCGGTGGTGCGGGAGAACGGAAATCGAGCGCGCCGTAGAGCAGGCCGACGCCCAGGCCAATGGCCAGAGAAATGAGGTAGTTCATGAAAGGAACTCCGCCGCGATAAGTGATGGGCAGAGTCTAGGGAAACGGGCGGAGCGGTATCGGCCAAGGACTTCTGAATTTCGGACAAAAACCCCAATTCACAAAGAACCTTGTGGGAGCTGGCTTGCCAGCGATAGCGGTGGGTCAGTCAACATATCCGTTGAATGCCAAGCCGCCATCGCTGGCAAGCCAGCTCCCACAGGGATCTCACAAATCAGACATTTGTCCTACACGGCAAATTGCGAAGGCGCTACGCCAAGCTCCCGGCGAAACATGTCGCTGAAGCTGCTCGGCGAATAACCCAGTTCGCGAGCAATGACGCTCACTGCCACGCCCTGAATCAACGCTGCCGCCGCCGTCGCCAACTGCACCTGCCGTCGCCACTCGGCGAAACCCATGCCGAGGCTGTCCTTGAACAAGCGCGCCAGCGTACGCACGCTGGCCCCGGCGTTCTGCGCATGCTGCTCGAACGGGATCTCCAGCGACGGCGCGGCCATCACCGCCTGACACAGATTCATCAGACGCCGGTCGGACTCGTCCGGCAGAGGAATCTTCAGTTGCGAACGCCTGGCCCGGCGCAGCTCCAGCAACGCCAGCCCGACCAGTGCCTCGTAATACTCGGCCTCGCCGGCATCGCCCTGCGCCACCAGCCCGACGATCAACTCGCGCAGCAGACCACCGACTTCAATCACCTGCACCGTCGTATCCAGCGTCGCCGCCAGCGCCGGGCGCAGGTAGATATTGCGCATCTGCAAATCCGACACCACACGAATCCCGTGCGGCACTCCCGGCGGCAACCACACCGCGCGCTGCGGCGGCACCACCAGCGCTTCGTGCGGGGTTTCCACCCACATCACCCCGCTCATCGCATACAGCAACTGCCCCCAGACATGCTCGTGCGGCTCGATGAACAAACCACGCGGATAGGTTCGCGCCAGCGGTTGCACGGGCACATCGGTGTCGGTCAGATCAGGGGGCGCGGCGAGGGCCATGGCGAGCGTTCACTGGGGGTTGGCGAAGCCGCCATGGTAACCAGCACGCCCCGCCCTCGCCAACGATAGCTACCGTCGGACAATCCGAATGAATTTTCCCGGCACAGCGCGATCCGTTTAATACCACAGGGAGGAATTCGGGCTTTATGAACAACGCAAAACTTTACGTCATCGACTACACACTGCATGGCACCCCCAAGTCGTTCATTATCCGCTCGGACAAAATGGACAACGCCGAAGCCTGGCATTGGGCAAGCTGCGACGCGGGCGTGGGTCGCATCCCGCGCTTCGGCCGCGAGAAAGTGCAAAAGACCAGCAAACCGATGGCAGAAAAATTCGGTCTGGAAAACGTCACCTGGCGCCAGACCAACTGACCCCACCGCCTCCACCGCAGGCTTGGCAATCGACAGGGGGAATCGACCGATGACCGACACTTATCACCCGGCCCGACTGGACTACGGCCTGACCACCTTCTTCGGCCAGATCACCAAAACGGTGAATTGCCAAGTCGCACTGGAAACGGTCGCGGATGACCCTTACCGCTTCACCTTGTGCGTTCAGGCACCGGTACCGGAAGACCTCCACCAAGCCAAGGTTGTGGTGGTCAAGGTCGAAGGGCGAACCTTGCAAGGCACGGTCAGGCACTTTGAACGACAGGACGACGACAGTCTGAAAATGGAAGTGGAGCCTGATTAGGCTCCACTTTTTTTTTGCCGCGCTTATTTCGGATGAGCGCAACCGCAACCCTTCATCGCACACTCTTCACCGTGTTTGTGGTGATGAGCGCAAGCCTCGCAGCAATAGTGTTTACCGTGTACAGCGTAGGAATGTTCGCCTTCTTTGATCGTGCAGTTGCAGCCCGGGCAGTCGCATTTTTTGTCGGACATGGGACAGACTCCTTGCGTGGTGGTTGTCTGAGGCTTGCGAGCAAGCCATATGGGACAGTGTAGAAGGTGGTGTTGCAGGCTGGCCAACTGTTGAGAGATTGGGCGACGCAGAGATGCTTCGCGAGCAGGCTCGCTCCCACAGGTGTTCGCCGCACAAAGCAATGAGCGTTAGCTCGAATAGCTTTTGATCTTGATCTCAGAGCCTGTCGGCAGGCTGAGCGGAGGGCAACACCCGCAGCACCGGATATGTACTCAAAAATCACTGCGCCTGCCGCGAACTCCGATACATAAACACCAAAGCCACCGCCAGACACACCATCGCCAACATCCGGCTCGAAGACAAGCCGATCGCCGGATTCCCCAACCAGCCAAAATTGTCGATCAACATCCCCATGCCCAACTGCCCGACAATCACCGCCACGGTCGCCACAGCCGTCCCGACCACCGGCACCGCGCCGACCATCACCATCATATACACCACGCCGAACAGCGCCCCGGTCAACTGCCATTTCGGCACCTCAAGCAGACTCACCGCCTGCGCCGGCTCGAAAAACAGAATCAACAACCCGGTCACCACCGCGCCCACCGCAAAGGTCAGCAGACTGCTACGCAGCACCCCCACCGTCTCACCCAGACGCCCATTGATCGCGGCCTGCACACTCAACACCGCACCGGCCAATACCACCACCGCCAACAAAATCACCAGACCCATCACTCACCCCCGCGCAATCAGAACCAAAGCCACCACAATCAAGCCCAACGCCAGCCAGCGCTCGCCGTTGACCTTCTTGCGCGTCGCGCCGAACCAGCCGAAATGGTCGATCAGCACACTCTTGCCGACCTGACCGGACAAAATCGCAATCATCGTCATGGCAATGCCGATATGCGGCGTCGCCAGCGTCAGCACCACCACGTAGATCGGCCCGAGAAAACCGCCGATCAACTGCCAGCGCGGCAACTCGGTCAGCGCCGGGCCTTTCTGTGGGCCGGCGAACAGCAAGAGCAAAAACAGAATCGCCGAACCCACACCGAAGATGCTCAACGTCGCCCACAAATGCCCGACCTGCTCACCCAGCGGCCCGAGTAATCCGGCTTCTACCGACAAGCCCATGCCAGCGAGAATCACCAGTGGCAGCAACAGCAGACGCAACACCGATCTTTTTACCGGTGCAGCAACCACCCCTTCATCCAACGTCTGCATACATAACCTTCCACGCTCAAAAACAATGGCGCGGATTATCGGCTGGCGCCGCTGTGCGATAAATGGGAGCATCCGGACAACACTTTTGCGCAACACGCACAGCGAGACACGGCATGCACGGGCTCAACGAACTCGGATTCAAAGCGTTAAGGCTGTTTGTGGCGGTCCTCGACCACGGCAGTTTTTCCGAAGTCGCCCGCCGCGAAGGGGTCGCGCCCTCCTCGATTTCGCGGCAGATCCAGTTGATGGAACAGGCGCTGAACCAGCAATTGCTCTACCGCCACACTCGCGCCGTCACCCCGACCGAAGCCGGGCGCACGCTCGGCCACCATGCGCGGCTGCTATTGGTGCAACTGGAGGAAGCCGAACAGGCGTTGCAGGAACAGCAAAGCGAACCCACCGGACTGGTGCGCATCAACGCCCCGGTGGTGTTTGGCCAACGCCATCTGACGCCCTGGCTGGGCGAGCTCTGCGCGCGCTATCCGAAGCTGCAACTGGATATCCAGCAAACCGACCATTACGTCGACCCGCTACAGGAAGGCGCCGACCTGCTGTTTCGCATCGGCGCGCTGCACGACTCGAGCATGCAGGCACGCATTGTGGCGCCGCACCGCTTTCAGGTCGCCGCCAGCCCGGACTATCTCAAACGCCACGGCACGCCGCAGCACCCGGACGAACTCGCGCAGCATCAGTGCCTGGCCTACAAAGGCGCGGCCGGTCAGCAGCGCTGGTTTTTCCGCCGTGATGGCGAGGACTGGACGCCGTACACGGTCAGAGGCCCGATCACCGGCAACCACGCCGACACCCTGACCCAGGCCGCTCAGCAGGGGCTGGGGCTGGTGATGTTTCCGTCGTGGCTGATTGGCGAAGCGGTACGCGAGGGCACACTGGTGCCGGTGCTGGAGGAATATCAGGTGTCGAACAGCCTGGAACCGCAGCAGATCGCCGTGCTGTGGCCGGGGAGCCGACGGTTGTCGGTGAAGGTGAGGACGGTGATTGATTTTTTTGTCGAGTGCTTTGGCGAGATTCCCTATTGGGACAGACCTTAAGCCCCACACAAATCCAATTGTGGGAGCGAGCCTGCTCGCGAATACGGTCCGTCTGATATCAGAGCAGCGTCTGATACACAGCTTTCGCGAGCAGGCTCGCTCCCACAGGGTTTATGCAGGGCTCCAGAATTGCGTCAGATACGGAACTGCCCGACCAGCTTGCCCAACCGCTGCCCGAGCTCCGCCAGACTGCGCGACGTTTGCGCGCCCAGTTGGGTTTCATCGGCGACGCTGTCCACCGCCACGGCAATCTGATGCACGCTGCGGTTGATCTCTTCGGCCACCGCCGTCTGCTCTTCCGCTGCGCTGGCGATCTGCGCGTTCATCGAGTTGATCGTCGCGATCAACTGCGCCATGGCATCAAGCGATGCTCCGGCCTGATTGGCTTGCTGCGAAGTGCCGTCGCCGGCCTCGCTGGAACGGCGCATCGCTTCGACCGCTTGCTGCGTGCCCGCTTGCAAGCGGTCGATCATGCCCTGGATTTCCTGGGTGCTGATCTGCGTGCGGCTGGCCAGCGCGCGTACTTCGTCCGCAACCACCGCAAAGCCACGCCCGGCCTCACCGGCACGTGCCGCTTCGATCGCCGCATTGAGCGCGAGCAGGTTGGTCTGCTCGGCAATCGAACGAATCACCCCAAGCACGCCGACGATGGAACTGACGTCCTGCTGCAAGCTGTCCAGCGATACGCCGCTGTTGCGGATATCGTCGACCAATGCATGAATCTGTTTGATGCTGCCCGCCACTACGCGCTTGGCGCTCTGGCCTTCTTCATCGGTCTGCTGAGCGGCGACGGCGGCGTTCTGTGCGCTCTTGGCGACTTCCTGGGCGGCGGCGGACATTTCGTTGATCGCCGTGGCGACCTGATCGGTTTCGTGGCGCTGACGCTCCATGGCCTGATCGGAACGCTGCGCCTGTTCCGAGACCTGGGTGACCAGCCCGGTGAGTTGCGTGGTCATCTCGGTGATCTGCCGCACCAGGCCGTGGATCTTGTCGACGAAGCGGTTGAACGAGCCGGCCAGTTCGCCGAGTTCGTCCTGGCTGGTGATGTTCAGGCGCCGGGTCAGGTCGCCCTCGCCTGCCGCGATGTCGTCGAGGTTGGCTTTCATCAGGGTCAGCGGGCGCAGAATGGTGTTGGCCAGCAGCATGCCCGCCGCCGCGATCACCAACAGCACCAGCACCGCAACGCCGACAATGCTCAGCACCACGCCTTGCACGCGCTCCTGCACTTGCGCCTCGACCTGCGCCACTTGCGCTTCGATGCCGTCGAGGTTGACCGAGGTACCGACCGCCATGTCCCACTTCGGCAGGTATTCGGTGTAGCCGAGTTTCGGCACCAGCACCTTGGCGTTGCCCGGCAGCGGCGAGCTGTATTGCAGATAGTGGGTGCCGTCCTTGGCCACTTTGACCAGGCCGAGGTTGACGTAGACGCCGTTCGGATCGCGGTTGTCCTTGAAGCTTTTGCCCACGCCGTCGGGGTCGTTGGCCTTGAACAGACGCACGGTTTCGGAGTCGTAGCCGAAGAAATAGCCGTCCTTGCCGTAGCGGATGCCCGAGAGCAACTTGATCGCCTGCGCCCGCGCCGCGTCGTCGCCCGGTGCGGCGGCGTCGTACAGCGGTTTGATCGTGGTCATGGCCACGGCGACGTAACTTTGCAGGGTGGCCTTGGCGTCGCTGAGCAGCCGCTCGCGGGTCTGTTCGACCTCCTTGCGCGCCTGTTCCTGGAGGATGAACAGCGTGGTCACGCTGATGACCAGCGCAAAGAGCAGCACCGGCAGAACGGCAAGGGACAGGACTTTAGCCTTGAGACTCAGGCGCATCGGGGGACTCACTCTTTTGATTTTGTTGGCGTGGTTAAAGGCTTTAACGGCACGCCGGAGCAAAAGTTGAGTCCGCAGGCACTGCGTGTCCCTGTGGGAGCGGGCTTGCCCGCGATGGCGGTGTGTCTGAAAGACAAATAACGAATGTGCCGACGCCATCGCTGGCAAGCCAGCTCCCACAGGGTTCAGTGGTTTAGAGAACCATCGCCGCCACCCAGCCAAACACCAGCAGCGGCAGGTTGTAGTGCAGGAAGGTCGGTACGACGGTGTCCCAGATGTGGTGATGCTGGCCGTCGATGTTCAGGCCGGAGGTCGGGCCGAGGGTCGAGTCCGAGGCCGGTGAACCGGCATCGCCCAGCGCACCGGCAGTGCCAACGATGCAGACGATGGCGATCGGGCTGAAGCCCAGCTGCACGCACAGCGGCACGAAGATCGCCGCCAGAATCGGCACGGTGGAAAACGACGAACCGATGCCCATGGTCACCAGCAAGCCCACCAGCAGCATCAACAAAGCCCCGACGCCTTTGCTGTGATTGATCCAGGCCGCCGACGATTCGACCAGCGTCTGCACCTGCCCGGTGGCCTTCATCACTTCGGCAAAGCCTGAGGCGGCGATCATGATGAAGCCGATCATCGCCATCATCTTCATGCCTTCGGTGAACAGATCATCGGTCTCGCGCCATTTGACGATGCCCGACACCGAGAAAATCAGGAACCCGACCAGAGCGCCGATAATCATCGAGTCCAGCAGCAATTGCACGACAAACGCCGAAGCAATGGCCACACCGGCAATCATCAGGCTCAGCGGGTTGTAGTGCACCGCCGTCTGCTCGACCTGTTCGATCTTCGCCAGGTCATAAACGCGCTTCTTGCGATAGCTGATAAACGCCATCGCCAGGCCGAAAACCATGCCCAGTGCCGGGATACCCATGGCGTGGGTGACATTGATGCCGCTGATGTCGACGCCGCTGCGGGCGACGTTGGCCAGCAGGATTTCGTTGAGGAAAATGTTGCCGAAGCCCACCGGCAGGAACATGTAAGGGGTGATCAGGCCGAAGGTCATGACACAGGCGATCAAACGGCGATCGAGTTGCAGCTTGGTCAGTACATATAGAAGTGGCGGCACCAGCAGCGGAATGAAGGCGATGTGAATCGGCAGGATGTTCTGCGAGGCAATCGCCACCACCCACAGCAGGCCGATCAGCAGCCATTTGACGTTACCGCCGCCGGTTGCATGCTGCCGATCCACCATGGCCAGGGCCTTGTCGGCCAGCGCATGGGCCAGGCCAGATTTGGCAATCGCCACGGCGAACGCGCCGAGCAAGGCGTAGGACAACGCCACGGTCGCGCCGCCGCCCAAGCCGCTGTTGAACGCCTTGAGTGTTGCGTCGATGCCCAGACCGCCGGTCAGGCCACCGACCAGCGCCCCGACGATCAGCGCGATCACCACATGCACGCGCGACAGGCTGAGGATCAGCATGACGCCGACGGCTGCTATGACTGCATTCATTTCACTACCTCAAAAAACACTGCGGGTGAAAACACACCGCCAGACAGGATGAGTCCGCCCGGGTTGGCCGGCGGAGGTGTACAGAGGGTCTTGTTAGAGGGCGCGCACTGTGCCGCAGAGTGGCGGCGGTGTCAAAGCCCTGTGGCGAGGGGATTTATCCCCGTTGGGTGGCGAAGCCGCCCCCGGCAAACTTCAAAACAACCCTATACGCAGGGGTCACGACTGCTTCGCAGCCGAACGGGGATAAATCCCCTCGCCACAGGACCACAGGACTACAGGACTACAGGACTACAGGACTACAGGATCACAGGATCACAGGACCAGCATGCGGCAATCGGTCATATTGCGCTCACGGCATAAAGAAAGCCGAAACGCGGCCGCTACAGTGCAAAGTCTCAGATATTTATCGGATAAGGATGTTTTCCATGTCGCTCAGACAACTTTCCATCCAATGGAAAATCACCCTGCTCGCCGGCCTCTGCCTGGCCGGTATCGTGACCCTGTTGGTCGGTCTTTCGCTGTATCGCATGGAACACAGCTCGGCGCTGGTCAAGGCCTCGAGCATGGAGATGCTCACCGAGTCGGCGCAGGCGCGGATCGAGTCGCAAGGTGAAGTGCAGGCCGCCGGCATTCGTCAGCAGTTCATGGACGCCTATCAGTACGGCCACGGTTTCTCGCGGCAGGTACTGTTTTTGCGTGAGCAGGCCGAGAAGCGCTTTCTCGATGCCTTCGATCTGCGCGAGGACATGACCCGTCAGGTCAAATCCGCGCTGCAAGCCAACCCGGATCTGCTCGGCCTGTCGCTGGTGTTCGAAGCCAATGCGCTGGACGGCAAGGACGAACTGTTCGCCGATCAGGCTGAGCTGGGCAGCAACGACAAGGGCCGTTTTGCCCTGTACTGGTCGCAGCCGACCCCGGGCAAAGTCACTTCGATGGCGCTGCCGGAAAGCGACATGAGCGACACCAGCACCGGCCCCAGCGGTCAGGCCGCCAACGCCTGGTTCACCTGCCCGCGCACCACGCTCAAACCCTGCGTGATCGAGCCGTACTTCTATGTCATCGACGGCCACAAAGTGCTGATGACCAGCATCGTCTTCCCGCTGCAAGTAAACGGCAAAGTCATCGCCTCGCTGTCGGTCGACATCAACCTCAACAGCCTGCAAGCGATCAGCCAGAACGCCAGCCGCAAGCTTTACGACGGTCAGACCGCCGTGAGTATCGTCAGCCCCGCCGGCCTGCTCGCCGGTTACAGCCCGGATGCCGGCAAACTCAGCCAGCGCCTGGATGCGGTGGATCAGGCCAGCGGCAGCGAGTTGCTGCGCCTGCTCGCCGCGAGCACTGGCGTGAGCAGCCTGCACAGCAACGGCCAGTTGAAAGTGCTGTCGCCGTTCCAGCCGATTCCCGACGGACCGGCGTGGGGCGTGTTGCTCGATGTGCCAGAGCAAGTCCTGGTCAGCCGTGCCGAAGCGCTCAAGCAGCAACTGGATGCGAGCAATACCTCAGGCACGCTGATTGAATTGAGCCTGGGCCTGCTCGCCGCGCTGATCGGTCTGTTGCTGGTGTGGCTGATGGCGCGCAGCGTGACCAAGCCGATCCTCGGTGTGGCGCACATGCTTGAAGACATCGCCAGCGGCGAAGGCGATCTGACCCGGCGTCTGGCCTACGACAAGCAGGACGAGCTCGGCCAGTTGGCCGGTTGGTTCAACAAGTTCCTCGACAAGTTGCAGCCGATCATTGCCGAGGTTAAACGCTCGGTGCAGGACGCGCGCAACACCGCTGACCAGTCCTCGGCCATCGCCACCCAGACCAGCGCCGGCATGGAGCAGCAATACCGTCAGGTCGATCAGGTCGCCACCGCGTCCCACGAAATGAGCGCCACCGCGCAAGACGTTGCACGCAGCGCCGCGCAGGCCGCCGAAGCTGCCAAGGACGCCGACCGCGCCACCCGTCAGGGCCTGACCGTGATCGACCGCACCACCGCAAGCATCGACACCCTCGCCGCCGACATGAGCGCAGCGATGGTTCAGGTCGAAGGGCTGGCCGCCAACAGTGAGAAGATCGGCACGGTGCTGGAAACCATCCGCGCCATCGCCGAGCAGACCAACCTCCTGGCACTCAACGCCGCCATCGAAGCCGCCCGTGCCGGTGAAGCCGGACGCGGTTTTGCCGTGGTCGCCGACGAAGTGCGCAACCTCGCGCGCCGCACTCAGGAGTCGGTGGAGGAAACCCGCCAGGTCATCGAGCAATTACAGAACGGCACGCACGAAGTGGTCGGCTCGATGGGCAACAGCCATCGTCAGGCCCAAGGCAGTGTTGAGCAGGTGGAACAGGCTGTCACGGCGTTGCGGCAGATCGGCGATGCGGTGACGGTGATCAGCGACATGAACCTGCAAATCGCCAGTGCTGCCGAAGAGCAAAGCGCGGTGGCTGAAGAGATCAATAACAACGTGGCGACGATTCGCGATGTGACGGAATCGCTGTCCGGACAGGCGAATGAATCGGCTCGGGTGAGTCAGTCGCTCAACAGCCTGGCGAATCAGCAACAGCGGTTGATGGATCAGTTTCGCGTTTGATGCACAAGTGCGGGGTGTCAGTTCCAATCCCCCCTCACCCCAGCCCTCTCCCCCCAAGGGGGGCGAGGGGGAAAGGGAGCCGATCTTCATGCCATTCAAGTCCTGAGTTCGACTCGGATTTCAAGTGGGTGAATCTCTCAAGAACAACACAATCAGTCCCCTCTCCCTCTGGGAGAGGGTTAGGGTGAGGGGCTTTTCAGGGGCTCACCGCCGAGGCAGTTCAATCACCACTTTCAACCCGCCCCACTCGCTTTCGCCCAGCACCAGCAAGCCACCCCAGGTATCGACGATATCCCGCACGATCCCAAGGCCGAGCCCATGCCCGTGGGTCTGCTCATCCAGCCGCGTGCCACGGCTGAACACCTGAGACCGCTGCTCTTCGGGAATCCCCGGGCCGTCATCTTCCACGCTCAGGGCGAAGCCGTCAGACCGTTCGATCACACTCAAGCGCACCTCGGCATCTGCCCATTTGCAGGCGTTGTCGAGCAGGTTGCCGAGCAGTTCGAGCAAGTCCTCGCGGTCCCACGGCAGTTGCAAGCCCGGCGGTGCGACGTAACTCAAGGCCAGATGCTCGCCGTGAATCATGTTCAGCGTCGCCAGCAACCCCGGCAACTCGGCATCGCAATCGAACAACGCACCGGGCAGCGCATCCCCGGATAACCGCGCGCGATTGAGTTCGCGATTGAGGCGCTGCTGCACCTGCTCCAGTTGTTCCTTGAGAATCCTGCGCAGCTCGGGATGGTCATCGAGCTTGTCGCTGGAGGCCAGGCTGAGCAGCACCGCCAACGGGGTCTTCAGCGCGTGGCCAAGGTTGCCCAAGGCATTGCGCGAGCGCTTGAGGCTGTCTTCGGTGTGGGCGAGCAAATGGTTGATCTGCGCCACCAGCGGCTCCAGTTCCACCGGCACCTGATCGTCGAGTTGCGAGCGCTGGCCCTGTTGCAACTGAGCGATCTGCTCGCGCGCGCGTTCCAGCGGTTTCAGCGCGCGGCGTACGGTCAGGCGTTGCAGGAACAGGATCAGCAGCAACGCCGCCAGCCCCAGGCCGAGGCCGATCTGGCGCATGCGCTGGAAGCTGTCGCTGACCGGCGTGTAATCCTGGGCGACGCTGATCGAGATCGATTGACCCAGGCGTCGATAGTCCGAGCGCAGTATCAGCAAGCGTTGCCCGCCCGGGCCCAGTTGCAGGTTGCTGTGTAGCCCCGGATGTTGCAGCAGCGGCAGTTCCTGATCCCACAGCGAGCGCGAACGCCAGTGGCTGTCGGAAAAATCGATGCGAAAGTAATGCCCGGAAAATGGCCGCTGATAGGCCGGCGACAGATGCCGCTCATCGAGTTGCAGACCTTGCGGGCCGCGCACCAGCGCTACCAGCAGGCTCTCGCTGTCGTTGCGCAGGCCGGCTTCGAGGTAGCGCTGCAAACCGACTTCGAACAACCACAGGCTGGTTTGCGCCAGTACCAGACCGACGACCACCATCACACTGATCAAACCCAGGCTCAAACGGCGCTGGATTGATCTCATGAAGCTTGCCCGCCGAACAGGTAACCCTGGCCGCGACGGGTTTCGATCACGCTTTTGCCGAGCTTGCGCCGCAGGTGATTGACGTGGACTTCGAGGACGTTGGAGTCACGCTCGGTTTCACCGTCGTAGAGGTGTTCGGCGAGGTGGCTTTTCGAGAGGATCTGTTCGGGGTGCAGCATGAAATAGCGCAGCAGACGGAATTCAGCGGCGGTCAGCTGAATGTCGGCGCCGTCGCGAACCACGCACTGGCGGCCTTCGTCCAGATGCAGGCCGGCGGCTTGCAAAGTCGGCTGGTTGGCCTGGCCCTTGGAGCGGCGCAACAGTGACTGAATCCGCAGGTACAGCTCTTCCGGATGGAACGGTTTGGTCAGGTAATCGTCAGCGCCGGCCTTCAGCCCTTCGATGCGCTCGGCCCAGGAATCACGCGCGGTGAGGATCAGCACCGGAATCGCCAGGCCGGCGGCGCGCCACTGCGCCAGCACGTCCAGCCCCGGTACGCCGGGCAGGCCGAGGTCGAGAATGATCAGGTCATAGGGCTCGCTGCTGCCCTGATACACCGCATCGCGGCCATCGGCCAGCCAATCCACTGCGTAGCCTTGGCGTTGCAGGCCGGCGAGCAGTTCGTCGGCCAGCGGTACGTGGTCTTCCACCAGAAGCAAACGCATCGATCAATCTTCCTTGTCTTTGACTAACTCGCCGGTATCGGCTTTCAGGTGCAGCTCGCGCGCCACGCCTTCGACCGTCAGCAATTCGACTTCGTAAATGTACACGTCGTGTTTTTCTTCCAGCTCGACTTCCAGCAGTTTGGCGCCGGGGTAGCGATCCATGGCCTGCTGCAGCACTTGCTCCAGCGGCAGGATCACGCCATCGCGACGCAGGGCCAGCGCCTCGTCCTGATCGAGGTCGCGAGCCATGGCCGTACTGCACAACAACACCAGCGCCAGCGCCGTCAGGCGGGTGGCGCGACTATTCAGCTTCATTACGTATCCTGATGATCCCTGAGCACTTCACCATCGACCGCGTTCAACTCCAGATCCCACTTCAGCCCTTTCGGGTCGCGCAGTTCGATCTGGTAAATGAACTTGCCGTACTCTTCCTCCAGCTCGGTCTCGGTGATTTCCGAACCGGGGTGTTTTTCCAGCGCGATGGCGTTGAGCTTCTCGAAGGAGACGATAGTACCAGCGTCGCGCAAACGAAGCGCCTCGTCAGGTCCGAGATCGCGCGCCAGCGCAGTGTTGGCGCCAAGGCCGAGGATCGAGGCAGTGGTCAGGGCAGTCAGGGTTTTCATGGGTGTCTCCGAATTCTTATATGTTGCTTAAGGTGGGCACGATAGCGGGGTCAACTTAACTGAAACTGAATGGCCATCATTGTGCCCCATTGCTGGCAAGGTCCCCTGTGGGAGCGAGCCTGCTCGCGAAGACGGAGTGTCAGCTGCAGCGATGTTTCTGACCCGCCGCCTTCGCGAGCAGGCTCGCTCCCACACTGGTTTGCGTCTGCCCCCCTTGTGGGGCAGGCTCACTCCTACATGGGCCTGCAACATGTGCTTATAATCGCCAGCTTGCTAACGATCGAGACCGGTATGACCGCCATCCACATCAAGTTTCCTGCTCTCACCCTCAAGGCCGGCCCACGGGCCATGGCGCGGATTCGTGCGCAAGGTTTGCACGCCGCTGACGTCGGCACCCTGCCCGGTGCGGCCGGTGGGCCGAAGGCGTTGGGGATTCAGGGGCTCGATCTGGCGTTGTTCGGCGAGTGGCTGCCGAGTGCGCCGCGTGAGCGTTCGCTGATCGGCGCGTCGGTAGGTTCCTGGCGCTTCGCCAGCGCCTGCCTGCCGGACGCCGCCCAAGGCATTCGCCGCCTCGGTGAGCTGTACGCCGAGCAGCATTTCAACAAAGGCGTGAGCATGGCCGAGATCAGCCAGAGCTCGCAGCGCATGCTCAATGATCTGCTCGACGGCCGCGATGCGAGCATCCTCGAAAACGCCGATTACCGACTAAACATCATGGTGGTGAAAAGCCAAGGCCGCCTCGCTGAAGACCATCGCGGGCGCCTCGGTCTGGCACTGGGTTCAGTGATCGCCGACAACCTGCGCGGTCGTGCACGGCTGTCGCGGCACTTCGAACGGCTGATCATCCACGATCCACGCCTGGCGCCGCCGCTTGATGCCTTGACCGATTTCCCCTCGCGCTTCGTTGCCCTCAACACCGGCAACCTGCGCCAGGCCCTGCTCGCTTCCGGGTCGATTCCAATGGTCATGGAAGGCGTACGCGACCTGCCCGGGGCCGGCGCGGGTACGTTCCGTGACGGCGGTTTGCTCGACTACCACCTCGACCTGCCCTACAGCGGCGACGGTATCGTGCTCTATCCGCACTTCACCGATCGAGTGATTCCCGGCTGGTTCGACAAGACCCTGCCATGGCGCCGCGCTTCGGTGCAGCGTCTGCAGGATGTGCTGCTGGTCGCGCCATCGAAGGAATATCTGGCGCGCCTGCCCTACGGCAAACTGCCCGATCGAAATGACTTCAAACGCTTTATGGGCGATGCGCCGAGCCGGCAGAAATACTGGCACGCGGCGATGGACGAGAGCCGGCGGCTGGGCAACGAATTTCTCGAACTGACGGCCAACGGTCGCCTCGCCGAGCGCTTGCTGACCCTTTAGTCAGCACGGCCAAAGACAAGCTGATAAACTCGCCGCCTGCCCGAATCGCTGCGGCGAACGCCATCTGAACAGAGCCGAAAATACCGTGGAAATCTTCAAAGAGTTTACTTTCGAATCCGCCCACCGCCTGCCGCACGTCCCGGACGGCCACAAGTGCGGACGCCTGCACGGCCACTCATTCAAGGTCGCGCTGCACCTGAGCGGCGACCTCGATCCGCACACTGGCTGGATTCGCGATTTCTCCGAGATCAAAGCGATTTTCAAGCCGCTGTACGAACGCCTCGACCACAACTACCTGAACGACATTCCAGGCCTGGAAAACCCGACCAGCGAAGTGCTGGCCAAATTCATCTGGAATGAGATGAAGCCATTGCTGCCGGAACTCAGCGCGATCCGCATTCATGAGACGTGCACCAGCGGCTGCATCTATCGCGGCGAATAAGCCGATCCGAAGACCACTGCAAAACCCTGTGGGAGCGGGCTTGCCCGCGATAGCGGAGTGTCGGACACATCAATGTTGGATGTTCCGACGCCATCGCGGGCAAGCCCGCTCCCACAGGGGTCAGTGCCGGATTGAGTTCAGAAACAGCCTCCACGGCTGTTTTTTTATGCCTATGCTGTCCGCTCCCCGCCAAGAGGGCAGCCCCATGACGGCTCGCTCCCACATTGGGCTCCTGCTGCATTCAGTGCACTGCTTTCGCGCTGAAAATCCCAGTCGCGTCTACACATTCGGTCACTTGCTCCGCTTGGCACGACCGCTGCAACCCTTCTGCGTCTTCCCCTTCCAGCAAGGACTGCCCCATGACGCAGAACGCCTCCGGCAACGATTACCCGCTCAGTGAAGTCCCCATGCACGCGCGCAAAGGCCTGGCCTCGACGGCGATGGTGTTACTGGGCTTCACGTTTTTCACTGCGACCATGTTTGCCGGCGGCAAGCTCGGGGTCGCGTTCGGTTTCGCCGAGATGATGGTGGTGATCATTGTCGGCAACTTGCTGCTCGGTCTGTACGCGGCAGGCTTGGGTTACATCGCCTTCAAGAGCGGCCTCAATTCGGTGCTGATGGGCCGCTTCTGTTTTGGCGAAGTCGGCAGCAAGCTCAGCGATCTGATTCTCGGCTTCACCCAGATCGGCTGGTACGCGTGGGGCACGGCGACGGCAGCGGTGGTGATCGGCAAGTATTTCAATCTCGATGAAACCACCGTGCTGGTCCTGATGGTGCTGTTCGGTCTGGGTTTCTGCGCTACGGCGTACATCGGTTATCGCGGACTGGAAATTCTCTCGTACATCGCGGTGCCGGCGATGATGTTGCTGCTGATGCTGTCGATGTGGGCAGCGACCGTGAAAGTCGGCGGTTTCGAGGGATTGCTCAGCGTGGTGCCGACGGGCTCTCTGGACTGGTCGACAGCGATCACCCTGGTGTTCGGCACCTTCGTCAGCGGCGCAACGCAAGCCACCAACTGGACGCGATTTTCGCGCTCGGCAAAAGTGGCAGTGCTGGCAAGCCTGATCGGTTTTTTCATCGGCAACGGCCTGATGGTGCTGATCGGCGCATATGGCGCGATCGTCTATCAACAGCCGGATGTGGTTGAAGTGCTGCTGTTGCAAGGTTTCGCCATGGCCGCGATGGCCATGCTCTTGCTGAACATCTGGAGTACGCAGGACAACACCATCTACAACTTCGCCGTGGCCGGCTGCAACCTGCTGCGGACCGGGCGGCGCAAGACCGTGACCCTCGGTGGCGCGGTGATCGGCACCCTGCTCGCCCTGCTCGGCATGTACGACATGCTGGTGCCGTATCTGATTCTGCTCGGCACGGTGATTCCGCCGATTGGCGGGGTGATCATGGCTGACTTCTTCTACCGCTGGCGCGGGCACTATCCGCGCCTGGCCGACGCACGGTTGCCGGCGTTCAACTGGCCGGGGCTCGGGGCCTACGGGGTGGGCACCGTCGCTGCGTTCAGTTCGCCCTGGGTCGCGCCGCTGGTAGGGATCGCCGCTGCCGCGCTAACGTATGTCATCGTCACCGGTATGCTCGGCGCCCGTCGCGTCAGCGCACCACTACAAGACCTATAAAAGGATTTGCCTGATGCACATCATCAACGCCCGCCTGCGCAACCAGGAAGGCCTGCACGAATTGCACCTTGAAGACGGCCTGATCCACAGCATCGCCCGTCAGACCGAAGCGCCGACCCTCGGCCCGGATGACCTCGATGCCGGCGGCAATCTGGTGGTGCCGCCCTTCGTCGAGCCGCACATCCACCTCGACGCCACCCTCACCGCCGGCGAGCCGCGCTGGAACATGAGCGGTACGTTGTTCGAGGGCATCGAATGCTGGGGCGAGCGCAAAGTCACCATCACCGAAGAAGACACCAAGACCCGTGCCAAGAAGACCATTCAGGCCCTGGCCGCCCACGGTATTCAGCACGTGCGCACCCACGTCGACGTCACCGACCCGCAACTCACCGCGCTCAAGGCCATGCTCGAAGTTCGCGAGGAAAGCCGTCACCTGATCGATCTGCAAATCGTCGCGTTCCCGCAGGAAGGCATCGAGTCGTTCCGCAACGGTCGCGAGCTGATGGAAGAAGCGATCCGCATGGGCGCTGACGTGGTCGGCGGCATTCCGCATTTCGAATACACCCGCGATCAGGGCGTCAGCTCGGTGAAGTTTCTGATGGACCTGGCCGAGCGCACCGGCTGCCTGGTCGATGTGCATTGCGACGAGACCGACGATCCGCATTCACGCTTCCTTGAAGTGCTTGCCGAAGAAGCACGCAGCCGCGACATGGGCGCCCGCGTCACCGCCAGCCACACCACGGCGATGGGTTCTTATGACAATGCCTACTGCGCCAAACTGTTCCGCCTGCTCGGCCATTCCGGGATCAGTTTTGTTTCCTGCCCGACCGAAAGCATTCACCTGCAAGGGCGCTTCGACAACTTCCCGAAGCGCCGGGGCGTGACCCGCGTCAACGAACTGCTCGAAGCCGGCATGAACGTGTGTTTCGGTCAGGACTCGATCGTCGACCCGTGGTATCCGCTGGGTAACGGCAACATCCTGCGCGTGCTCGAAGCCGGTCTGCACATCTGCCACATGCTCGGTTATCGCAACCTGCAAAGCGCGCTGGATCTGGTCACCGACAACAGCGCCAAAGCCATGCACCTGGGCGAACGTTACGGACTGGAACAGGGCCGCCCGGCGAACCTGCTGATTCTCTCGGCAGACAGCGACTACGAAGTGATCCGCAGCCAGGGCCTGCCGCTGTATTCGATTCGCGGCGGCAAGGTGCTAATGAAGCGGCAGATGCCGGTGGTGGAGTTCAGCTGAGAAGTACGCTGAACCTGATGGGCCGAAAGCAAAACCTGTGGGAGCGAGCCTGCTCGCGAAAGCGTTCTTTCAGTCGATAGAAATGTGGCTGACACACCGCCATCGCGAGCAGGCTCACTCCTACAAAAGCATCGCTAGTCGCCGAATCAAGCGGTCAACCGCGCCGTGCCAAACAATCTGACGCGCAGCAACTCCCCTTGCGAAACCTCAAGCAAAACCGGTGCGGTGCCACCCGGCATGACCACCCGCACCTCCCCTGCCTCGACCCAACCCACCCGCCACGCTGCACACGCGACCGCGCTGGCGCTGGTGCCGGATGACGCGGTTGGACCTTCGCCACGCTCGAATACCCGCGCAGCGATTTTCTGCGGCGACACCAGCACGGCCCATTGCAGATTAACGCCCGCCGGGCAGGGATTGCCGGCACCGGTGGGCATGGCATAGGCGATTGCTGTAAGCCGTTGGTTCAGGGTGGGTTCACGCATCTGTTCGTTGCTCGGCAAAGCGCTTGCATCGCTGAGCAGCGTTACACAGTGCGGATTGCCGATACGGACGAATTGGCTGTGTGCCCAGTCAGGATTGAGTTGCGCCAAGGGCTGGACATGGCTGACGTCGCGATTATTGATTTGAACGCTCTCGACTGCCTGCGCCCCAACGGCTCGCGGGCCGAATCCGGGCCGGCCGAGGTCGAGCCAGAAACCGCGCACGCCTCCGACTTCGGCCGGTGTCACCCCGGTTTCCAGCGCTTCGCCCTTGTCATGATGAACGCGCAATACTGCGCCCTGCTCCGCCATCAAGCCTTGCTCGGTCAATGCCTGAGAAAAAATCGTCAGGCCGTTACCGCTGCGCTCGGCGAGGCTGCCGTCGGTGTTAACGATCAGCACATCGAACGGCGCAGATGCCTGGAACGGGCCGATCAGCAGGCCGTCGCTGCGGTGGGGTTTGCTGTTGGCCGGGCGTTGGCCGTCGGGCCAATGGCAGCACAGGGCGATGGCGGCTTCGCTCCAGTGCTGCCTGGATACGGCGCACTCTGCGGCCCTCGCTGGCAAAGCGATTCCGGCCTCGCGCAAGGTTTCGGGTGAGACCACAGCGTAGATATTGCCGCGTGCGTCGTAGAACTTCGTCATGCCTTGTTCCCGTATTCCATGCTGGCGAAAATCCGACTGTAAACCGCAAACCAGTGTGGGAGCGAGCCTGCTCGCGAAGGCGGTGCGTCAGTCGACAATTCCATATTTGACCCACCGCTTTCGCGATCAGGCTCGCTCCCACAGGGTAGGATGTTCACCGTTATGCCCCGAAAGGCCTGAGATCGAACCTCAACGCCGTCAGAATGTCACTCGGGATGCAGTTGTTTTTTTGCCAAGGATCGATATGACCAGCCTCAACCCCCAAGACACGTTCGTCCCCGGACGTCTGCAACAGATGTCCACCCGCATCGCTTTTTTCATTGCTGGCCTCGGCATCGCCGCCTGGGCGCCGCTGGTGCCGTACGCCAAGGCGCGGGCCGGGCTGGATGAGGGCACGCTGGGGTTATTGCTGCTGTGCCTGGGCGTCGGCTCGATTCTGGCGATGCCGTTGGCGGGGATTCTGGCCACGCGTTTTGGTTGCCGACGCGTAGCCACCGGTGGCACCTTGCTGATCTGCGCGGCGCTGCCGTTGCTGGCGACGGTGTCGTCGATCCCGGCGCTGATCGCCACGCTGTTCATGTTCGGCGCCGGCCTCGGCACGGTGGATTCGACGGTGAACCTGCAAGCAGTGATCGTTGAACGCGCCAGCGGCAAGCACATGATGTCGGGTTTCCACGGCTTGTTCAGCCTCGGCGGCATCGTCGGTGCGGCGGGTGTCAGCGCCCTGCTCGGCCTCGGCCTGACACCGCTGGCGGCGATGCTGGTCGTCGTCGTGTTGCTGATCGGCGCCTTGCTCAAATGCGTGCCGCACATGTTGCCCTACGGCAGCGAAAGCTCCGGCCCGGCGTTCGCCATTCCCCATGGCATCGTGCTGTTTATCGGCGGCATGTGCTTCATCGTTTTCCTTACCGAAGGCGCGGCGCTGGACTGGAGCGCAGTGTTCCTCGCTCAGGAACGCGGGATCGACACGGCTTACGCGGGAATGGGTTACGCAGCGTTTGCCCTGACCATGACCGTCGGCCGTCTGCTCGGTGACCGCATCGTGCGTAAGCTCGGTGCGACGCGGATCATTCTGTTCGGCGGGCTGTTGGCGGCGGCGGGGTTGTTTCTCGCCACCTTCGCGCCGAGCTGGCAAGCGGCGCTGGTGGGTTATGCGCTGGTCGGCGCCGGTTGCTCGAACATCGTGCCGGTGCTGTACACGGCGGTGGGCAAACAAACGGTGATGCCGGAAAGCATCGCGGTACCGGCGATTACCACGCTCGGTTATGCCGGGATTCTCGCCGGGCCAGCGGTGATCGGTTTTGTCGCCCATGCCAGCAGCCTGAGTTTTGCCTTTGGATTGATGGCGGTGTTGCTGGTGGCCGTGGCGATTGGCGGTAAAGTCCTCAAGGTCTAAAAGCTTCGCGAGCAGGCTCGCAGGGCGTAGCCAGATCGTTCCCCACGCTCTGCGTGGGAATGCCTCAACGGACGCTCCGCGTTCGGCTTTGCAAGGGACGCGGAGCGTCCCGGGCTGCATTCCCACGCAGAGCGTGGGAACGATCAAGCCTTAGAAGCCTACGCTGGCCTGCACGAAGAACGTGCGCGGTGCGCCGACATACATCCCCGAGTTGTTGTCGCTGGAGCGGGTGAAGTATTGCTTGTCGAAGACGTTCTTCACCCCGGCACCGAGCTTGAGGTTCGACACCTGCGGACCGAAGTCGTAGCCGCCGCGCACGTTCCAGGTCACGTAACCCGGGATGTCGCCGTACTGCCCGTCCGCCGTGCTTTCAGTGATGTAGTTGCCATTGAAGCTGCCATCCGCATTCACACCGGTGCCCGGCGAACGCTGTTTCGATTGGGCGAAGCCATCGATGTTGTACGTCCAGCGGTTGATCTCGTAACGCAAACCGACCGTGGCCACCTGCCGCGAATAGAACGGCAGATCGCGGCCCTTGAAGCCGGGGATCTCGCCTTCATAGGTGGCGCGGGTGTAGGTGAAACCGGCGTTGGCGGTCAAACCATCGAGGCGCGGATCGAGGGCGGCCATGTCGTAGTGCGCCGAGGCTTCGATGCCCTGGTGCTTGGTCGCGCCGAGGTTGGTCCAGCCGACGTCGTTGCTGATGTATTGCAGTTCGTCATCGAAGTCGATGTAGAACAACGTCACCTCGCCGCCCCAGACATCATCGTTGTAACGCGTGCCGATCTCGTAGGTCTTGGCCTTTTCCGGCTCCAGACCGTTGGCGGTGCTGTCACCCGAACCGCCCTGGCCGAGCTGGAAATATTGCAGGCTGCCGAATGAGGTTTCGTAGTTGGCGAACAGCTTCCAGGCATCGGACAGGTGATACATCACGCTCAGCGCTGGCAGCGGTTCGTTGCTTTCGATGCTGCGGTTTTTCTCCTGGACCGGCCGGCCAGCGGTGTCGAGCACGGCGCGGTCGTGCCAATCGGTGCTGATGTGTTCGAAGCGAATGCCCGGGGTGATGGTCCAGTTGCCGACGTCGATCTTGTTGTCGACATACACCGAATTGGCCTCGGTGCCGCCGGTGCGATCCTGGAACACATGGCCGTCGGAGGTTGGCGTGACCACCGGCTGATTGTTGACCAGCGCCAGACGACTCGACTCTTCGTGCATCGCCTCTTTCAGATAGCGATAACCGACGCTGACTTCCTGAGTGGTCGGACCGACATCGAACACCCGCGACACGCGCGGCTCGATGCCCAGGGTGTAGTAGGAACGCGGGTACGAGCTGAGGGTGCGCTGATCGCGCGCGGCGATGGTACTGCCGCGAAAGCTGTCGGTGTAGTAGGTGAGAATTTCTGCCTGGGTGCGCTCGTCGATCTGGCGAATCCACTTGAACGACACGTCTTTGCGCCGGCCTGTGAACTGGTCGTAATCACGCACCGATTCGTACGGTTTGTCGTCGTACTGACGCTGGGTCAGGCCGCCGGGCATGTCGGCGCTGGCGTCGTAGTAGTGGAAGTTGAGGCTGAAGTCGTCCTGATCGGTCGGCGCCCAGTGCGTCTTGAGCAGCACGTCGTCGATGTCGTTACCGTTGTTGCGCTCGCGATAGCCGTGGCCGTTGACGCCGGAATACAACAGCGCGACGCCCATGCCGTTGTCGGCGGTGCCACCGACGAACGCGGTGTCAATGTGTTTCCAGCCGCCGTACTGCGTGGTTTCCAGGGTGGTGCCGATTTCGCCGGTGGTTTTCTCCGGAATCGCGCGGGTCACGAAGTTGATCACGCCGCCGACGTTCTGCGGCCCGTAGCGCACGGAACCGGCGCCACGCACGACGTCGATGCTGTCGAGGTTGCCTGAGGAAATCGGCGCCATCGACAGTTGCGGCTGGCCGTAAGGCGCGAACGCCGCTGGTACGCCATCGATCAAAACAGTCGAGCGTGGCGACAGGCGCGAAGTCAGACCGCGTACGCCGACGTTGAGGGAAATATCACTGCCGCCGGTGCCATTGGAGTCCTGGACCTGCACACCGGGCACGCGTTTGAGCACGTCGCTGACGTTCATCGCGCCCTGCTCGACCATCGCTTCGCGGCGAATCACCGTACGTGCGCCGGGGTGGTTCTGCACCACCGCAGCGTCCGCGTCACCGAGCCAGTCGCCGACCACTTTGATGTCGGTCACACCCAGTTCCAGCGGGCCGTTGCTGGCTGCGGAGGTGGCGGCCGGGGCGAGCGTCACCGAGCCTTCATTGATCTGATAATCGAGACCGCTGCCCTGCAACAGCTGCCGCAAAGCCTGCTCTGGCGAAAGGTCGCCGTCCACCGCTGGCGCCTGTTTGCCGGCCACCAGCTCGGGGCTGAAAAACACCTGCAGCGAGGTTTGCTGGCCCAATTCGCTCAACGCCTGGCCCAGCGGTTGCGCGCGGATATGAATGGCTTCAGCGGCAAACGCCAACGGCATCGCGGCACTGACCGCGAGCGCCAAGGCCAGTGGCAACCAAGGGGATTTTTTATTGTGGGTTGTGGTGATGTTCACGTCGTACGGAGTCCTATGGATCGCAAGAGTGTGCGGCTGTTAATGCAAACCAGTTGCAGTTGAACAGGAAGACGATGAACGGCGAAAAAACCTGAATGCTATCTGGAAATTATTTCCTGACTGCCATCGGCAAGGGTGCGCACCGTCACCGGCAGGATGCTCGGCAAGGCTTTGAGCAAGGCATCGGTGTCGTCGGATTTGAACACGCTGGTCAGGCGCAGGCTGGCCACGTTCGGCTGGGATACGGTCAGCGGTTTGTCGCGATAGCGCGATACTTCCGCCGCTACTTCGCCGAGGCTGGCGTTGTTGAACACCAGTTTGCCGTTGCGCCATGCGGTCAGTTCCGCCGGGTTGACCGCGTAGGCCGGCAGGACCTTGCCCTGGGCATCGACCGCCGTGCCGAGGCCTGCGGTGAGGTTGATGAATTGGTTGTCCGGGGCAGCACTTCCCTGCACCTTCACCGTGCCCTGCTCCACCGCCACGCGGGTTTGCGTAGCATCGCGGCGCACATCGAAACGCGTTCCGGTGACCGTGACCCTGCCGCTGCCGGCTTCGACAATAAACGGACGCGAGGCGTCGTGTTCAACGCTGAACATCGCCTCGCCCGCGCTCAATTCGATCACCCGTCGATCCTTCTCATAACGCACCTGCAAGCGGCTGCGACTGTTCAGATCGATCAGCGAACCGTCCGGCAACGCCACATGCTTGCGCTCGCCCGGCGCCGTGGCGAATTCAGCGCGGTAACCGCCCGGATGATTCAGCCCGCTGAACAGGCCAAGTCCCAGCGCCACGGCGAGGACACTCGCGGCGACGGCATAACGCAGCATCGGCCGGCGTTCGCGGCGGGGAGTTTGCGCAAGCGCCTGAAGACGCGACGTCGGCAGCAGATCAGCAGCCGCCCACAAGTCCTGGAGCAGCCGGAATTCTGCACGGTGCTGCGGATGCTCGTTCAGCCAGGCCTCGAAGCGCTGCTGTTGCTCGACGCTGACATTCGGCTCCTGCAGACGCACGAACCAGCCCGCCGCCTCTTCCCGCACCGCCGTTTGCCCACAGGCGCAATCACCCGTTTCCATCATGGAATGTCCTGTCCGGCTGAGAATGAAAAGGTGCGAACGCTCATGATTGCAAGCCATCCAGCCGCTCACGCAGATGGCGCAGGGTGCGGATCATATACTTTTCGACCATGTTCTTGGACAGCCCCAGGCGTTCGGCGATTTCTGCCTGCGTCAGGCCTTCGATCTTCTGCCAGACAAAGATCTTGCGGCAGTTGAGCGGCAGCTCGGTGAGCGCGCGTTCGATGGAATCGGCCAACTGGATCGCGTGCATGTAATGCTCCGGATCGCCCGCCGACGACGCACTGTCCTCGACCGCCTCCGACTCCATGGCGCCCCGCCGGTCCTCCCGCCGATAACCGTCAACGGCGATATTGCGTGCGGTCTGATGCAAATACGCACGCGGCTGCTGCACCGCCGCCGAATCCGCCTCGAGCACCCGCACAAAGGTGTCGTGCGCCAGATCCTCGGCCTGCGCGCGATTGCGCAGGCGCCGAGTCCAGGTGCCGATCAACTCTTCGTAATGCTCGAAAAAGCCGGATCTGCGGGAGCGCATGGGGGATGGGCGGCGTGGTGAGAAAAGGGCGTGAATAGTAATGCTTCCTATTAAGGCGAGGCAATCGATTCCTCGAACAGAGCGCTCAGGGCGCGTACCTGGTCAGCCGGGTTCGCTCAACCAGTTGCAGGTAGTTTGCCAACATCGCCAGACCTTGCGGCGTCATCAATGACTCCGGGTGAAACTGCACGCCATAGATCGGCAGGTCGCGGTGCCGAAGCGCCATGATCTCACCCGGCATGCCGTCGTCATCCAGCACGTGCGCAGTAGCCACCAATTCGCCGGGCAAGACACCCGCCACCAGAGAGTGGTACCGCGCGACTTGCAAGCCGTCAGGCAAGCCGTCGAACAGGTCACGACTGTCGTGACTGATACGGGAAACCTTGCCGTGCAGCACCTGCCTCGCCCTGCGCACCTCGCCGCCGAAAGCAGCGGTAACGCATTGATGCCCCAGACAGATGCCCAATATCGGCAAACGGCCTGCGAAATGATGGATGGCCGCAAGGGAAATGCCCGCTTCTGTTGGAGAGCACGGCCCAGGCGAGACAATCAAAGACTCTGGCGCCAGCGCTTCGATGTCAGCCAAGGTCATTTCGTCATTACGACGCACTTCAACCTCAGCCCCGAGCATGCCCAGGTACTGCACGATGTTGTAGGTGAAGGAGTCGTAGTTATCGATCATTAAGTGCATATGGCAATTCCTGGCGTTGGGCGATCGATTGACAGCGGCCGGCGGCGACCCGCAGCAACTGGCTTTTCTCCAGCGTTTCCTGCCACTCACGATCGGCTACCGAATCCTGCACCACGCCGGCGCCGGCCTGAACGTAGAGACGGGCGTCTTGCAGCAGTGCGGTTCGAATGGCGATCGCCAGGTCGGCACGGCCGCTCCAGTCGAGATAACCGATCGCGCCGCCATACACCCCGCGAGAATGCGGTTCCAGTTCGGCAATGATCTCCAGCGCCCGCACCTTCGAGGCCCCGCTCAGCGTGCCTGCGGGGAAAATGCTTTTGAGCAGGTCCAGCCCGGTCACGTGGTCCGGCACATGCCCGGTCACGGTTGAGACGATGTGCATGACATGGGAGAAATATTCCACATTCAGCAACTGCGTCACCTGCACACTGCCGACGCGAGCCAATCGGCCGAGGTCATTGCGCGACAGGTCAACGAGCATCATATGCTCGGCAATTTCCTTCGGATCAGCGAGCAGTTCATCCCTGAGTCGGTGGTCTTCGACTGCCCCACTGCCCCGCCGGCGTGTACCAGCCATTGGCCGGGTGGCCACCGTTTGTTGCTCCTGACGAAACAACATTTCCGGAGAGGCGCCAACCACCTGGCAGTCGCCCAGGTTCAACAAGTAGCGATAAGGCGTGTGGCCCAGATCGGACAGGGATCGGTACAGCGCGACGGCGTCCTCGTCGAAAGGCAGGCTCATGCGTTGGGATAAAACCACCTGCATCACATCGCCCGCAGCGATGTAGTCCTTGATCCTTGCTACGGCCTCAATGAACGCTGACTTCGGGAAGGCCGATTCGACGACCGGCGTTGTCACCTCGACCACATGCCCGCCAGAGGCGCGCGGTACGAGCAACGGGCGCACATTTGCGATCAGTCGGTTGAGCCGATCCTGCCCACACTGGTAATCGCCCAGCGCCTTCGGGGGTTCATGCACGATGCAATAAGCCAGATGCTCGCGGTGATCCAGCACGACGAGATCCATGCTGATCAATTGCAATACATCAGGCAGCTGAAACCCAGAGGGCTTGCGCGGCACTCGACGCAGACGCGACTCAATGAGCCGAGTCGTTTCGAAACCGAAATAGCCAAAGAACCCACCGCTGAAACATGGCAGGCCCGGGCATTGCGGTATACGAAAGCCCTTCTGCAACTTGCCCAGTTCTGCCAACGGATCAATACAGTCAATCGTCACCGAAATCTGTCCGTCACGGTACAGGCGCAAGACACCCTCATCGAGTTCGACGCGCTGACTGCAAGGCAGGCCAATCACCGAGTACGCCGGCGCGAACATACCCTCGTGCCAGTGGCCGGTTTCGAACAGATAGTCTTGCCCGCAGTTGGCTAGAGCCTGGTACAGCGCAACGGCTTCCACCTCTGGCGGCAATGACAAGGTTTGCCAAAGCGGCACATGGGTATACCCCGCCTCGCCGTAGGCAAAAAAATCTTCTAGGCTCAACATCCTTGTGTCTCCGGTTGATCACGCAGTAACAGATCGGCCAACAGCGTCAAAGCCCTGCGATCAGATTTGCCATTGCGATTGAGAGGGATCTTGTAGGGTGTGGTGCTGCGAATCGGACGGTTGCGGCCTGCCCCGATACCGGGGCAGGCACAGCGCTTATTTCAGCGGCGTAGCAATAAACTCGGGCAGTTGCTCCACCCGGTTAGCGTAAGCGGCAAGCGCTGTGTAGTTCTGGACCTCGACCAAGTGGGAGACCCTGAACTGGGTGAAGCGCCAGGCGGCGGCCACGGTTACATCGGCCTGAGACAACTGCGCCGTTGCAAGCCAAGGATTGGCGGTGGCTGCAGCCTTTTCCAGAAGCGCCAACGCGGCATGCAATTGCTCGGTGACGCGCGTTTGCCAAGGCTCATAGTGAAACGCGACCGGTTTGTTGTATTCATACTCTAGCTGGACCGCTTTTTCGCAAACCGCGAGGCCGAGCCCGATGAGCGACAGCACCTTTTGATGCTCCGCCGAATCCTTCGGCATCAAACTGCGGTCCGGTGCGACCTGCGCCTCCAGATAATCAAGGATCATCGATGAGTCCATGATCATTTCGCCGTTTTCGCAAATCAGCGTCGGCGCCTTGACCACCGAATTGATGGTTCGAAATTCATCCGTATCGCGAAACACCGAGATCTGCCGATGTTCATGTTCCAGCCCCATCAGCCGCATAGAAACGGCCACGCGCCGAACATAGGGTGATCCCATCATGCCAACCAGTTTCATCGCTTTCTCCTGAAATATTGACTATCCGTTTCATCGCCCCCTCCACTCCGTGTGACACTGGTGAACAAAGGGCGAAACTTGTTGTAATCGGCTATGCATCAATTGGTGCAAACGCCACCCTCGCCCCGTAGAACAACGAGGCTCGTTGTGAAACCGTTGCACTATCGCCAGTCGTCAAGAACCTGTTGTCGCCTGCTCTTGCACTTGAGAGATGAGGATTACTTTTCAGATACTCCACCAGACTCTCAGCGGCGGCGTCGGACTGGGAAATCAGCCGCATGGAATCCGGCAGCTCGAGGCGCCAGAGGTGTTCAATAATCGGATAATGCGTACAGCCCAGTATGCAAACATCTGGCACCTGTGGAGCAGCACTCAGGAGCGCATTGACATGTTTACGAATCTCAGTGCGCAGCATGTCCTCAGGCACACCTTGTTCAATGAGCAACGCCAGGCCCTGACAGGCTTGTTGGTACACCTTTATATCGGCACGCCGATTATTGATTTGCGACGCAAAGATATTTGACTGAACCGTGTGCTGAGTCGCGAAGACCGCGACGCTTTGCACTGGATAATCACAAGCAGAGTTCGCGATCCTGTCGGCGACAGGTGCAACAACGCCGATCACCCTGCGACCGGGATGAACCTCAGCAAGCCACGTCTGCTGCAATCTTTGCAGACTGGTGGCAACCGCCGTGTTACAGGCGATGACAACTAATGAGCAGCCATACTTGAAAAGGCGAGTAATGGCGGCCTGGGTAAGATCATGGATATCGTCGACTGCATCATTGCCATAAGGTGCGTTTCCATGATCACCCAAATAGACGAACTGCTCATCGGGCAGGACCGACTCAAACGCGCGCATTACCGTTAAACCACCGCTGCCGAAATCAAATACGCCAATCAATCCGAATCCCTCCTTGAATACCCGTAAGTTTTCAGATAGTTGTCGCAATGGCCGCAGCGACGCCGATATATAAAACCCCTGTTACCACACTCATTTGGCGTTTTGTGCGAAGAATCTTCGCCGCATGCCCCGCCATGAGCATATACAGTGCATATACTGTGGTAGAGATGAATATTGCCGTCGACACCAATGCAATGCACTGCGGAATATACGGCAAGGCGTTATCGATGAACGTTGGAAACAAGATGATGTTGGTCAATATCCCCTTGGGATTTGTAAACGAAACGATCATCGCTCCGGTAAACATTTGCAGAGGGGTTCGCTTGCGCGAAGTGGCAACTGCAACCTGGGTATGCGAACGCAGCGCTTTAACAGCGAGATAGAGCAGGTAAACAACGCCCACCCATTTCAGCCAGAACAAAATACCGGGGTTATCTCTTACCAATATCCCCAGACCGGACAAAACAATAACGGCGTGCCCGCCACTGGCCAGGCCGAAACCAATGGCAGCTGGAAACGATTCCTTGAAACCATGATCCAGGGCTTGTGCCATGGAAAAGGCAACATTCGGCCCGGGAAGTATCGCGGCCGATAGAAATACTACGCAAAACAGTATCCAAAGTTGAAAATCCATACCGCGCAATCCCCGCATAAGTCGCGAATTCAAGACAATATTTATTGAAGTTGTTCAGTCAGGTTTTGATACTCGGACTTTCAGTTCTCAAACAGGCGATCCGATCCATTTGGGAAGAAACGCTTTGATCCAGGTCGCCACCGCGCAATCATATTGATGCCAACCGGCAGTATGTTCGGCTGCAGGCCGGGTACCCGGCGCTTTGAGTCGTTCGCCACCGAGCATTGCCCAACGGTCGATCGTCTCGTAAGTCACTTCCGGGTGAAACTGCAGAGCGTAGGCGTTAGTTGCATATCGATAGGCTTGAACCGGAAAGGTCGAACCTTCGGCTAGCTGCGTAGCGCCTGGCGGCAGATCGAAGCCTTCGCTGTGCCATTGATAGACATGGTCTGGAAAAGGAGCGCAGGCGTCAGCCGTTATCTCGTGAGCAGCAGCCAGCGGTGTTATCGGGTAATAACCGGCCTCGGTTATCCCACTATCCAGTCGGTAGACGCGCGATCCCAAGTGCCGAGTCAGCATTTGCCCGCCCAGACAAAGACCCAGCAAAGGCTTGCCTTCCTTCAACGGCTTGGCCAACCAGTCGATCTCGTCGCGAATATAAGCGTCGTTATCATTAGCGCTCATCGGGCCGCCGTAAACGGCCACGCCCGCGTGCTCTGCCATGCACTGCGGAAGCCGATCACCGAATCGTGGTCGGCGGACATCCAGCTCAAATCCCATTTGATTCAGGAGGACGCCTACGCGGCCGGGCGTCGAGTGTCCCTGATGCAAAATAATCAAGACCTTGCGTGTTTGACCCATTGCACAACTCCATGTGTTCACTGATCAACTTGATCCAGGCCTGATTTAAATCGACGCGGTGAAGGGAGGACTGCCCACCCACAGTTCGGCGAAATTCTGCGCCGCCGGGCCAGTGCCGAGAATGCGATCAAGTTCAGCTATTTGAAGTCGTCTGTGGAATTGAGCATTGTCGTCATAACGATGCAGCAACATCGCCATCGAATGGGAAAATTGCACATCCCGCCACACCTGTTTCAACGCAATGCCGGAATACGACAGCAACAGATCGTCCTTGTCGCTGGCATAAAAATGCTCGAAGCCACGAGCCAGAATATTGGCATCGGAGACAGCCAGGTTAAGCCCCTTGGCAGCAGTAGGCGGCACGATGTGCGCGGCATCACCCGCGAGGAACAACCTGCCCTTTTGCATTTTTTCGGCAACGAAACTTCTCAGTTGCACAATACTTTTTTCAATAATGGCCCCGCCGTCAACTTTCTCCGGCCGCCCTTCAATCCGCGATTGCAAGAGATCCCAGATGCGCGCGGCAGACCACTCATTGGGATCTTCGTCCGGAGAACATTGCAGATAAATTCTTGAAACCTTCGCCGAGCGCATGGTGAACAATGCCAGCCCGGTTTCGTGGCTGGAAAAGATGACATCCTTGGCAATTGGCGTCATTTCGGCGAGTACCGCCAGCCATGCAAACGGGTAAGCATGAGAATAACAAGTTAGTGCGTCAGCGATTTGCGGCCGGCAAATGCCATGAAAGCCGTCGCAGCCGACAACAAAATCACATTCAACACTCTGCTGCCTGCCGTCATGTCGGAACGTCACCGAAGGCGAGTTACCATCAGTGCCATGCACTTGGACATCGGCAGCGCCAAACAGCAGCGGATACTCTGTCCGCAACCGTGCTGCGACGAGATCCTTGATGATTTCCTGTTGCCCGTAAATCATTACGGTTTGCCCGGTGAGTGCCTCGAAATCCAGTTCACGGGTAGATCCGTCGTAATGGAACTGCAGGGTGGAATGTTTCATCCCTTCAGCATGAACTCTTTCACCCACACCACTTTGTGTCAGGATGCGGACAGTCGCGGGTGTAATCTGGCCCGCACGACTGCGTCCCTCGACGTATTCCCTGGATCGGCTTTCAACAATGATATTGCTGATATTCATCTGCGAAAGCAGTTGCCCCAACATTAATCCAGCCGGCCCTGCTCCAACGATTGCAACCTTTGTCCGCATGGGGTTGTCCCTCTGAGTAATAAGGCTTAAAGCAAACACAATTCAAATGGCCGGGACGCTGCCTTCGCCATCCATGTCGAAATCAGTTCTTCCTGAAAATCACACTGCTCATGTACTGATGCAAATCACGAAGGTCGTTAATACTCCACGCATGTGGCGGTATCTTTACGCCGTTTTCTCGCAATGTTTTCGGGATCAAATTCCCGCTGGGCCGAAGTATCACCGACGAAACGATAACCCCCGGATATTCATCAAGTCTTTTTCTGAAACCTGGCAGAGTAAGATCAGGAGTCGCCGGATTGCTTTTGTTCGCCAAGGGACCTGTCCCTCTGATGTCTGCTCCGTGGCAAACTGCGCATCGCTGCAGATACAGTTTTTTCCCGTTAGCGTTATCCGCGATGGACACGGATGTTTGCGCAGCCAATACCAAACTCAGCAACACAGTGACTTTCTTACTCATATTTTTGATGCTGCCTATTTGTACCGATGGATATGAACGACCTTGTTCCAGCGTAATCAAGGCTTGTCAAAAACCAGACGAAAGACTTCATTCGACATGCAGGCGGCCCACGATAACTTGTTGGTCGCTTCTTTTATTCCGGTTACCAAAACGTATCGCGCGCTTCCAAAAAGAAACGAACGAGTTCCAGGATCTGGTTATTTTCCGGAATTACCGGTCGGTAAGAAATTTTCCCGCGCCGAGGGTTGAAGAATAACTATTGCTACAGCGCAGAAGAAAAACAGAGCAACGATTGACTGCCTTGACGGTAAAGGCATGCGGAGGCGAACAGATAAGTAATGCGATGAGATGAAACATGCCAATCCCTTGAGCCGTTCATAGTCTGATCTATAGCGATGAGTACATCCTTACTCACGGCGACTAATCTCACACTTGTTTCAGAATATGTCAACACCTGATAATCAAATTGACAACACTGAAAATATCCTGGAGCAATCAAAGTTCTGTGGTCTGAATGGTCAGCGCCAACGCCCAAGCGCTACAGACCATCAGTGTTTCTCCCAAACCCTGAAACCGGCCGGCGTGCATCAGACCCATGCCGATCAACCAGGCATACATCAAGCCCAGCAACGCGCCTGCCGTACCCAAGCGATCGCCAAAGCGCAGCCGTGATGACTGACCGGTTCCAAGGCACCGGCGCCATGCTGGCCGGTGATGATCACGGTCTGCTTCATCATCGCCACAGCGATGGCGCCCTTGATGCGCAAGAGCGCCGAGCGTACGGGCATTGATGCCCCGCCTGCGGGAGCTGCCGCAGGCTGCGAGCTTTTGACTTTGCTTTTTAAAGACAAGATCAAATTATCGCAGCCTTCCGCAGCTCCTTCAGAGGATTGTGGGCAGCTTAGGCCTGCGGCAGTTTGCGGAAGCCCACTGCCAGGCGATTCCAGCCGTTGATGGTGTTGATCGCCACCGTCAGGTCAACCAGTTCCTTCGGCGAAAACTGCGCAGCGACGACTTCATAGTCTTCGTCCGGCGCGTGGGTCAGGCTCAGTTGTGTCAGCGACTCGGTCCACAGCAGTGCGGCACGCTCACGCTCGCTGAAGAACGGCGCTTCCCGCCATGCTGTTACGGCGAACAGGCGGCGCGGGGTTTCGCCGTCCTTGATGGCGTCGGCGGTGTGCATGTCGATGCAGAATGCGCAGCCGTTGATCTGTGAAGAGCGCAGCTTGACCAGTTCGAGCAGGCTCTTTTCCAGCGACAGTTTCGAGACGGCATTTTCCAGCGCCATCATCGCTTTCATGGCATCGGGGGAAGCGGTGTAGAAATCGGCACGAGATTGCATGGTGGGCTCCGGGGTAGCGATTGAATGTGTGGCTACGTTAGTCCCCGGGGGTGGTTCGGCAAATAGCCAATATTGCGGAAGAACGGTAGGCCACTCGGCGCGGCGACTGACCGCTCGTCACTCGACGGGCACCAAGGTTTCAGTGCGCAAGACCAATATCAGGTAATCCCCTTTATCAGGAGACGTACCATGATGACGCGCAAATTCACTTCGTTATTGTTGGCCGGCCTGCTCGCCACGGCGTCCGCCGCCAGCTTCGCGGCCAATGACAGCACCGATGCGACGGGCACCAAGTCCGGCGGCGCCAGCAGTTCAACCATGCCGCCAGACAGCACGCCGGGCTCGCCTTCCGTTGACAGCAATTCTGGGGGAACCAATAACGGAACTGGCACAGGAACCGGGACAGGGACAGGAACTGGTTCGGGCATGGGCACTGGAACGGGCACCAATGGCGGCGCCAGCGGTTCGGGTTCCGGCGCGGGTGGCGGGACCGGTTCGGCCGGCGGCGGCACGGGTGGTGCGGGCGGTGGCACGGGCAGCTGAACGAACAAGAGCCATCCCAGATAGTACTGAGTCCATCACGGACCAATGTGGGAGCGAGCCTGCTCGCGAAAGCGGTCTGTCAGCCAACCTTGATGCAAGCTGACACACCGATTCGCGAGCAGGCTCGCTCCCACTTCTGATTTCTGTTGATTGAAAGAATCAGCGATCCGAACGCATCAGCTCGGCAAAACCCTCTTCAGCTGTAAACACCGCCGCGCGATTGCGCCCGGCATTTTTCGCCTCATACAAAGCCGCGTCCGCGCGCTGGATAAACACCTGCGGGCTATCGTTGCCATGCGGAATAAATGAATAACAGCCCAGGCTCACGGTCAGATAACCGGTCGGCGAGCCGCTGTGAATGATGTGCTTGTCGATCACGCTGCGGCGAATCTGCCCGGCTATCGCCAGCGCGCCGTTGATGTCCGTATCCGGCAACAGCACAGCGAACTCTTCACCACCGTAACGCACCGCCAGATCCGACTTGCGCTGGCAGCAGGCCTTCACCACTTGGGCCACCTGCGCCAGGCATTGATCGCCGGCGACATGTCCGTAAGCGTCGTTGTAGCGCTTGAAGAAATCGATATCGAGCATGATCAGGCTGACCGGGCTGACCTGGCGCGCGCCACGGGCAAATTCGATGTCCAGCGAGCGCTCGAACAAGCGTCGATTGGCCAATCCGGTGAGGCTGTCGTGGGTGGCGATCTGCTCCAGCGCCAGTTGCGCCTTGCGCAGGTTTTTCTCGATACGTTCGCCGTCGCGCACCTGATGAATGAACACCCAGCCGAACAGGCCAACCCCGAGAATCACAAGCGCGACAATCACGCTGGACTGAAAGGCGCGGTCATACCAGCCCTGCAGAATCGTGTCTTGCGACGTCGCCGCAGAGACCACCAGCGGATACGAGGCCAGCTGGCGATAGCCATACAAGCGGGTCACACCGTCGACCACGGAATTGAGCATCGCCGTGCCCGCGTTAGCGTTCGGCAGCAAGGTTTGATAGATCTCGCCGTGGGCCACCGAGGTGTTGATCAGCGACTCATCAAAGGGCCGTCGCGCCAGCAAGGTGCCGTCGGTCAGCGCCAGAAACATGATGCCGCTGTCATCGAGGCTGAAGCTTTTGAAGAACTGATCGAAGTACGACATGCGGATGCCGGCCATCAGCACGCCCTGAAAATTGCCGAGCTGGTCGTTGACGCGTCTGGAAATCGGAATGATCCACTCGCCGTTTTCGCGGCTGCGAATCGCCGGACCAATGCGCGCAACGGTCGACGCATTCTGCTGATGGAACTTGAAATAGTCGCGATCGGCCACGCCATTGCCGCGAGGCAGATCGGCGAACGAAGTAATGACCCACTGCCCTTCGCGATCGAAGAGAAAGATGCCATGCAACTGATCCAGTTGCTGCGCGCGGCGGGCGAAGATCCGCTGTAACCGAGGGCGCTGCGCCGCTCCATAACCATCGTCCTGAATCCAGTCGACCAGGCTGGTCATCACCAGATCCGCCGCCCGCACAGTGTCCTCGGCCTGCTGCGCCATGGCCCGGGTCAGGTTGCCCGAAGCCATCTTCGCCACTGCCAGATCCTGACGCCGCGACTGCTCCAGTTGCAGGTACAGCAGACCACACAGGCACAGGCTCACCGCAACGATAAACAGCACCGCCGCTTTGCGTAGCGGCAGGCGCTTGAGCGTGCCGGGGGCCTGATGCGGATCGTGATTGGGGATTGGCAAAAGCATGTCCTGGGCAGGTACGACAGGGGCGCGAGCCCGAAACCCTTGTATATGTGAGCGTAGCCCACCGGGATGTACCGGGCAAACGCCCGCCTCCCGCCCAGTTATCGGCGCCTCGCGAGTTTGGATGATCGCTTTTCGTCGATTTATTTACGATTGCTTCTTTACGGTTAATCAGTTGTGCAGGGCCAGCCGCCGCATCGCGCTGGTGAGATGCGCGCGGGCACTTTGCGCATCGCCGTCGCGCATTTGTTCATAGGCGCGCTGCGCAATCGCATGGGGCACCGGTTTCAATTCGCGCTGAGTGGCCATCGCCAGCAGTTGCACCTGCGCGGCGCGTTCCAGGTAATAGAGATCGTCCCAGGCTTCAGCAATGCTCGGCGCAGCGACAATCACACCGTGGTTTTTCAGAAAGAGAATGTCGGCATCGCCCATGACGCTGGCGATGCGGTCGCCTTCGGATGCGTCCAGCGCGAGGCCGGTGTAATCCTCGTCCACCGCTGTACGCCCGTAAAACTTCAGCGCAGTCTGCCCCAGCCACAGCAGCGGCGGGCCTTGCAACAGGCACAACGCGGTGGCGTGCGGCATGTGCGTGTGGAACGCGACTTTTACTCGTGGCAGTTGTTTGTGCAGGCGCGCGTGGATGTAAAACGCGGTCGCCTCGGGCTCGCCTTCGCCATCGACCACGTTGCCGGCGAAGTCACAGACCAGCAGATTTTGCGCGGTCACTTCCGAAAAAGCGTAGCCGTATGGATTGACCAGAAACAGATCATCATGCCCCGGCAGCATCGCCGAAAAGTGATTGCAGATGCCCTCCTCCAGCCCATGCAGCGCGGCCAGTTGAAAGCACGCAGCGAGTTCGTCGCGGGCGGTGATGATCGCCTCGGTGTCCAGGTTCAACGTTGCGGTTGGTCTGGCTTTGCCAGTGCCGCTCAAGATATGAGCCATGGCAATCCTCCTTAGGTCCAGCCGAGGGATTTGAACAGCGGCAGCACTTGATCGAGGCTGGAGAGGATCGCGTCGGGGCGATAGTCCGGCAACAACTGACGACCCGTGCCGCGATCGATCCACACGCAACGAAAACCCATGTCCCGCGCCGCCGTGTGATCGAGCATGGGGCTGGCGCAGATGTGCACCACTTCATCCCGGGTCACGCCCAATTGCTCATGAGCGTAGTCGAACAGACGCGGCGCCGGTTTGTAGGCACCGGCCTGTTGCGCGGTGATCACCCGGTCGATATGGCCGCCGAGCTGCGCAACGTTGCCGGCAATGATCTCGTCGTCGGTGTTGGAGACAATGCACAGCTTGAAGCCCATGGCTTTGAGTTGCGCGAGGGTGTCGACCACTTCGGCAAATGGCGGCATGTTGGGGATGGCCGCCGCCAGGCGTTGACTGTCCTCGGGCTGGCTCGGCAAGCCCAATTCTGCCAGCGCCAGTTGCAGGCCGAGGGTGCTCAGTTCGCGAAAGGAACGGTGCGGCGGCGTTTGTTCGAGACGGTGCTCGTGACGGTCGTAGACTTCGATCAACTTAGTGGCGTCGACTGCGTGCTCGCCCTTGTCGCTGAGCATTTTCTCGACCACGGCTTTCAGCCCTTCATCCCACTGAATCAGCGTGCCGTAGCAATCGAAGGTCAGCCAGTGCGGGCGCGGAGTGGTGTTCAAGGTCATTGGTCAATTCCTCCAGAGTGAGGACTTCAGCTTATGAGCGCGCAGTGATAGTGTGAAATTAAATAAACACGCCATCGTCATTCGCAAATCAACTATCAGGAACGCCGCCATGCTGGATCTGGAATTGCTGAAAACCTTTGTCTGCGTGGTCGACGAAGGCAGCTTCACCCGTGCTGCCGAACGTGTGCACCGCACCCAATCGACGGTCAGCCAGCAGGTGCGCAAACTCGAAGATCTGGTCGGCCACCCGCTACTCCTGCGCGACCGCACCGGAGTGAACGTCGCGGTCACCGAACACGGCGAACTGCTGATCCACTATGCGCGCCGGTTGCTGGCGCTGTCCGCCGAAGCCACGCAAGCGCTGGCCAGTGACGTCAACCTGGAAGTACTGCGCATCGGCATGCCGGAAGACTTCGACGCCCGGCGCATGGCCCTGATCCTCGCCGGCTTCACCCGCAACCATCCGCAAGCGCGCCTGGAAACCATCAGCGGCATGAGCCTCGACCTGCGCCAACGCCTCGACGCCGGCGACATCGACATTGCCCTGATCAAACGCGAACCCGACAGCGGCCCGGCATGGGCCACCTGGCCGGAGCGGCTGGTCTGGGTCAAAGGCACCGACTTCGACACCTCCAGCGGTGTGCTACCGCTGGCGCTGTTTCCGCAGGGCTGCCTGTACCGACAACGGGCGATTCGCCTGCTCGATGTGGCGCAGCGACCATGGCGAGTGGCGTTCGGCAGCCACAGCCTGACCGGAATTCAAGCCGCAGTGGCGTCTGGGCTAGGGATTTCGGTGTTGCCGGTTTCGGCGGTATTGCCAGAGCACGAGGTGTGTAGGGATCTGCCGGAGTTGGCGCCGACGGAACTGGCGCTGGTCAGCCGCGAGGGAGTGTTGAGCGGGATGCAGCGTGGGTTGGTGGGTTTTTTGCGTGGGGAATTGGGGGTGGATGCGGGGGGATTTGCCTGAATCCCCCGAGGATCCTTATTCGGGTTTGTTGATTTCGCGGAGCAGGTCGGCGGTGGGGATGTTCATGGTGTTTGAGTAGTAGCGTGGTTCGTATTCATATTCACATTTCCAAATCCTCAGGCCAAAAAAACAGGCGCTCACGGGAGCGCCTTTTTTCCCTGGCTCATTACGGATGGTTCACCGTACCGGCGGCACCCGAATATCTCCCGCCCGACACTGCGTCTTCACCCCTTTGCCACACGCGCCGAATTGCAGATCCTTGTCCATGCACACCCGCACTTCCGACAGCTGCGGGCCGCTGCAAATCACCGCAATTCCATCCTCGGGAATACCCGGATTGGCCTTGCGAAACAGATCGACAATCTCTTGCGCTTCGAAGTAGTACGACGTCGAGCCGAACGGCTGTAACGCCTGCGGAATCTTCACCGCGCCGAGGGCCTGATCGGACTTGTCCAGATAGCCCTCCGCGCCCAGACCGCTGCAGGTGCCGTGCTTGGACCATTCGTGATCAAGGAGTTTTTTCGTCGGGTACATCGTCAGGCCCTTGCTGGTTTCTGCCGCCGATAGCCTGGTCAGCGGCGGACAGGATTGCGGCCAGCCGCCCTTGGCGTATTGCGGCCACAAACCGTGCAGGACAAAACCGTAACCCTTGCCGGTGCACTGCGCATCGTCCTTGTGCGTCAGACAAAAGGTCGGCGACCAGGACAGCGCCAGCAGGTAGTAGTCGAACACCCCCGCCACCGATTCGGCCTGCGCTTTCATCGATGCCGGCTGACGCGCCGAACTCGTGCCGATGCTACCGGCCGTCAGCGCGATCAGCGCCAGAATTGTAAACAGCTTTTTCATTAACCCGTTCCTTGGGACGCCTGCGTCCGTGGTTTTCGTTGTTGGCCAGACCTGGCCAGTGCTGATTTCGACACGCTTGTATTGCAAGCGCATGACGCAAGGCAAGGCCCTGCGCCGTGCAAAGGTCTACGCTGAACAGGCAGACATCCAACAAGGGAACCGACATGAGTAAAGCAGACGAACTCGCCGCCAGACTCAAGCAGACACGGCATACCCAGGCTGATGCGGCGCTGGAAATCGATTGCTGGCCTGCTCAGGTGTACGACTTGTACCACCGCATCGAGGGCTGGCTGCAGCCAGTCACCGAAGTAGGACTGAAGATTCGGCGAAATCCTACGCACGTTTGCGAAAGTTCGCCGGACGGCGAAAGCCACGACTACGCGATCGACCAGTTGATGATCGAAGCCAACCATCACAGTTTGATGTTCGATCCGATTGCGCGGTTTACCGAGGACGGTTGCGGACGTGTCGAGATCAAGGTGCCGGGGCGCGATCAGTCGTTGCTGCGCACGGTCGACGAGCATGGCGAGAGCCACTGGTGGTTGCAGACTATCGAGACCGGCCAGGAGCTGGATGCGATTGCGCTGACGGAAAACAATCTGCTGCAAGTAGTGCAGCAAGGGCTGGGCCTGTAAGCCGCCCGGGTTAACTGACAAAACTGTAATGTTTGCCTCAGCCAACTGAAAGCCGGGGCTGGCTAGTCTCTCTGTCATGAGCCAGACGGGGATTTCCAGCGCATGCCTTCCATTCTCACAAGACGCACTTTTGTCAAAGGCCTGGCCGCCGGTAGCTTGCTCGGTGGCCTCGGGCTCTGGCGGACACCGGTCTGGGCGCTGAACGGCGCCGCGCCCGTCAACGAACTGAGCGGCAACGAATTCGAGTTGTTCATCGGCGAAACTCCGGTCAATTTCACGGGTTCCGCACGCACAGCGATGACCATCAACGGCAGCCTGCCCGGCCCGCTGTTGCGCTGGCGCGAAGGCGATACCGTGACGCTGCGGGTGCGTAACCGGCTCACCGCCGACACCTCGATTCACTGGCACGGCATTCTGCTGCCGGCGAACATGGACGGCGTACCGGGTCTGAGTTTCCATGGCATCGAACCGGGGGGCGTGTACGTTTACCAGTTCAAGGTTCGGCAACACGGCACCTACTGGTATCACAGCCATTCCGGCTTACAGGAGCAGGCCGGCGTCTATGGGCCGCTTGTCATCGAGGCCAAGGAGCCAGAGCCCTTCCATTACGATCGCGACTACGTGGTGATGCTCAGCGACTGGACCGACGAAGACCCGGCCAGCCTGATGAAGACCCTGAAAAAACAGTCCGACTACTACAACTTCCACAAACGCACCGTTGGCGACTTCATCAACGATGTCAGCGAAAAAGGCTGGGGCGCCACGGTTGCCGATCGCACGATGTGGGCGCAAATGAACATGAACCCCACCGACATCGCCGACGTCAGTGGCGCCACGTATACCTTTTTGATCAACGGCCAGGCCCCCGATGACAACTTCACCTGGCTGTTCCGTCCCGGCGAAAAACTGCGTCTGCGCCTGATCAACGGCTCGGCCATGACCTATTTCGATGTGCGCATTCCGGGATTGAAAATGACAGTGGTGGCTGCCGATGGCCTGCACGTCAAACCGGTCAGCGTCGATGAACTGCGCATCGCAGTGGCCGAGACCTATGACGTGATCGTTGAACCTGAAACCGAGGCCTATACCCTCTTCGCCCAGGCGATGGATCGCAGCGGTTACGCCCGTGGCACTGTCGCCACACGCGCCGGCATGTCGGCAGCAGTGCCGGCGCTGGATCCGCGTCCATTGGTGAGCATGGACGACATGGGCATGGGCGGCATGGACCACGGCAGCATGGACATGAGCGCCATGGATCACTCCAGCATGGGCCCGATGCAAGCCCATCCCGACAGTGAAAACAACAATCCGCTGGTGGACATGCAGGCCATGGTCACCGCGCCAAAGCTCGACGACCCAGGCCTCGGCCTGCGCAACAACGGCCGCCGAGTGCTGACCTACGCCGACCTGCGCAGCACCTTCGAAGACCCGGACGGCCGCGATCCGAGCCGCACGATAGAGCTGCACCTGACCGGCCACATGGAGAAATTCGCCTGGTCGTTCAACGGCATCAAATTCTCCGATGCCGAGCCTTTACGGCTGAAATACGGCGAGCGCATCCGCCTGGTGCTGGTCAACGACACCATGATGACCCACCCGATCCACCTTCACGGGATGTGGAGCGATCTGGAAGACGAAAACGGCAACTTTCAGGTGCGCAAACACACCATCGACATGCCGCCCGGCAGCCGCCGCAGCTATCGCGTCACCGCCGACGCCCTCGGCCGCTGGGCCTATCACTGTCATCTGCTTTATCACATGGAAACGGGCATGTTCCGCGAAGTGCGGGTGGAAGAATGAAGAGGTCCATCATGACTCGACTCAGCGTGTTTCCGCTGCTGCTAGCCGGCACCTCCGCCATGGCCGCCGACGCCATGCACGGCATGGACCACAGCCAGATGCCCGGGATGGATCATTCGGCAATGCAAAGCATGGACGACGGCATGATGCAGCCCGCCGCGCCCAGCGAAAGCCGCACGCCGATTCCGCCCGTGACCGACGCCGACCGCGCTGCGGTGTTCACCAGCCCCGGCGGTCATCAGGTGCATGACAGCGTTATAAACAGCTACTTTCTTGCCGACAAACTCGAATGGCAGAACGCCGATGACGGCAGCGCTGTGGCCTGGGATCTGTCCGGCTGGATCGGCGGGGATACCGATCGGTTGTGGCTGCGCTCTGAAGGCGAGCGCAACAACGGCAAGACCGAAGACGCGGAAATTCAAGCGCTGTGGGGCCACGCCATTTCACCGTGGTGGGACGTGGTCGGCGGCGTGCGTCAGGACTTCAAACCCGGCGCACCGCAATCCTGGGCCGCGTTCGGCGTGCAGGGCATGGCGCTGTACAACTTCGAGGCCGAAGCCACGGCTTTCCTCGGCGAGGGCGGCCAGAGCGCGGTACGGCTGGAGGGCGACTACGACATCCTGCTGACCAATCGACTGATCCTGCAGCCGACCGCTGAACTGAATATCTACGGCAAAAACGATCCGCAGCGAGGCATCGGCTCAGGGTTGTCCAATACCGAGGCGGGCCTGCGGTTGCGTTATGAAATCCGCCGCGAATTTGCGCCTTATATCGGCGTGACGTGGAATCGCACTTACGGCAACACCGCCGACTACGCCCGCGAAGAAGACGAGGATCGCAGTGAGGCGCGCCTGGTCCTCGGGGTCAGGCTGTGGTTCTGAATTCTTCTAAAAAAACAAACCGGAGACCTTGCATGCGCACATTAACCCTGCCCCTCGTATTCGCCAGCGGATTGCTCCTGAGCGCCCTCGCCCAGGCCCATCCGAAACTGCTCTCGTCGACGCCAGCCGAAGGCGCGGAAGGTGCCGCGCCGAACAGGATCGAGCTGCACTTTTCCGAGAATCTGGTCACGCAATTCTCCGGGGCCAAACTGGTAATGACCGAAATGGGTGGCATGGCTCACTCGCCGATGCCGATGAAAGCCAAAGTCAGCGCCAGCAGCGATCCGAAAACCATGCTGATCACCCCGCTCGCCCCGCTGCCTGCCGGCACCTATCAGGTGCAGTGGCGCGCGGTGTCCGCCGACACGCACCCGATCACCGGTAACGTCACGTTCAAAGTGAAGTGAACAATGGCGGACCTGCTCAACATCATCCTGCGGTTCGCCTTGTATGTGGATTTGCTGCTGTTGTTCGGGCTGGCGTTGTTTGGCTTGTACAGCTTCAACACGTTGCTGCCGTTCCGTCGGTTATTGCGTGGCATGGCAGTCACAGGGGCATTGCTGTCAATGGCCGGGCTGGTGCTGATGACCCGCGCCATGAGTGGCGAAACCCAGCTCGCGGCGTTGTGGCCGCACCTGCAGATGATGCTGCTGGAAACGGACGTTGGCCTGGCGTGGGCGCTGCGGATGACAGCGCTGGCCATCGTAGTGATCCGGCCGAGTCTGTGGCCAGCGTCGTTGGCAGGCGCCATTGCCCTCGCTTCGCTGGCATGGAGCGGGCACGGAGCGATGGACGAAGGATGGCTGCGATTCTGGCACTTTCTCAGCGACATCTTGCACTTGCTTGCGGCGGGAGCCTGGTTGGGTGCCTTGCTGGCGCTGGTGTTGATGGCGAGCGGGCGGATCGGTGACACACGCCTTCGCCTGCTCGCCGATGCAGTGAAACGCTTCGAATGGGTGGGCGCGTTGATCGTGCTGACGGTGTCGGTCACCGGCGTGATGAATTATCTCTTCATCGTCGGCCCAAGGCTCGACGGAGTGCTGTTCGGCACCTACGGGCAGCTGCTTACGATCAAGGTGCTGGCGTTTGCCGTGATGCTGGTGCTGGCTGCGTTGAACCGCTTTCATCTTGGACCGTCACTGCAACAATCGCTGCGCGACGGCCAGTACCTCATCGCCGCGAACGCGCTGCGGCGCAGTGTGGCGATGGAGCTGGCCCTTGCCCTGCTGATCGTGGCGCTGGTGGCGTGGCTGGGCACATTGAGTCCGGACCCGGGATGACACCCGTGGAAGGCTTTCACTACACTGGACCACCTTCCCTTTCAAAAGCCCGATCTCAATGACAACACTAAAAAGCACGATGATCCTCGGCGGCCTGCTGACCCTGGCGACTGGCGCTCACGCCGACCCGGCCTCGTCCCACCTCGACAGCATTCATCAACAAGGCCAGTTGCGCGTCTGCACCACCGGCGACTACAAGCCCTACACCTTCAAGCGCAGCGACGGCGACTTCGAAGGCATCGACATCAGCATGGCCCGCTCACTGGCCGACAGTCTCGGCGTCAAGGTGCAATGGGTGCAGACCACTTGGAAAACCCTGATGCCCGACATGCAGGCCGGCAAGTGCGACATCGGCATGGGCGGCATCTCGGTCACCCTCGAACGGCAGAAAAAAGCCTACTTCAGCAACACCCTCGACACCGACGGCAAGATCCCGCTGGTGCGCTGCGCCGACCAGTCCAAATACCAGACCATCGACCAGATCAACCAGCCCAACGTGCGCTTGGTCGAACCTGCCGGCGGCACCAACGAAGCCTTCGTCCACGCCTTCCTGCCCAAAGCGCAACTGGCCCTGCACGACAACGTGACGATCTTCCAGCAACTGCTCGACAACAAAGCCGACGTGATGATCACCGACGCCTCGGAAGCGCTGTATCAGCAGAAACTGAAACCCGGCTTGTGCGCGGTGAATCCGCATCAATACATGCAATACGGCGAGAAGGCTTACCTGCTGCCGCGCGACGACATCAGCTGGAAACTGTATGTCGATCAGTGGCTGCATTTGAGCAAGGTCACTGGCAAGTATCAGCAGACGTTGAGTGAGTGGATTGCGGTGCCGCAATAAGCCACTGAACCCGGCCACCGCGCGCGTTGAGGGAACGGTTCGCTCAATGCACGCGGTGGAGAAGTGGCAGCCGTGATTCAAAAAGCAGGCAAGGCCTACACTGAAATCAAAGCGACACGTTCGCTTCTGCCGAGAGGCAAACCGCACATCAACCGCTACTGCTCTCGAGGCGTCCCATGAATGTCGACTGGCTCAATTTCACGCCTTGGTCTTCCCTTGCCGGCGGCGCGCTGATCGGCCTGGCCGCGAGTCTGTTCGTGGTCGGCAATGGGCGTATTGCCGGCATCAGCGGCCTGATCGGCAGCCTGCTGCAACGCAACCGTGAAGGCGCCAGTGAGAAGGCGCTGTTCATCCTTGGCCTGCTGGCCGCGCCACTGCTCTGGGGATTGTTCAAGGCGTTACCGCCGATCGAGTTCCAGAGCGGCTGGTCAGGGCTGATTCTCGCAGGGTTACTCGTAGGGCTTGGCACACGCTACGGCTCAGGTTGCACCAGCGGCCATGGCGTTTGCGGCATATCGCGCCTTTCGCCACGTTCGATGCTCGCCACTGCCTGCTTTATGCTCAGCGGGTTCTTCACCGTGTTTGTCCTGCGCCATCTGACGGGAGTTTGAACGTGCTCAAACTGAATGCATTCCTGGCCGGCCTGCTGTTCGGCGTCGGGTTACTTCTGGCGGGCATGGCCAATCCGACGAAAGTCCTGGCGTTCCTCGACGTGGCCGGGGCCTGGGATCCCTCGCTGGCATTGGTCATGGTGGGCGCCATTGCCATCGCTATCGGCCCGCTGACCTGGGCACGCCGGCAACGCAAATCCGTACTGGGCAACCCCATGCAACTACCCGCCCGAAAAGAGCTGGACCGACGACTGGTTGGTGGCAGCCTGCTGTTCGGGGTCGGTTGGGGGATAGCCGGCATCTGCCCTGGCCCGGCAGTGACCATCCTGTTGACGGGCCACTGGCAGGCAATCGTTTTCGTATTGGCGATGCTCGCAGGCATGGGGCTATTTACGCTGCTGGAAACCCGACGCAACCCGTGACCGCAGAACAACCGGCATTCAGGCGCAGGGCATCCACGGCAGCCAGTGTTGGTGGTGATCAATGTTTTGCACAAGATCGCGGATTGGATGATCTCCCCTGCCACGCACTCGTCGAGATCTGCGCCAATGATTTGAAGGCGGGCCTGGCGAACCAGTAGCCCTGCATCAGATAGATGCCGCAATCGGCGAGAAAGTCTCTTTCCTCGGCCTCTTCTATGCCCTCGGCGATCACTTCCACGCCCAACTCTCTACACATGTTCACCACGTTGCGCACGATGGTCTGGCGTACGCGGTCACGGTGAATATTGCGGATCAGCGCCATATCCAGCTTGATCAGGTCCGGTTGAAAATCCGCCAACAAGTTAAGGCCGGAATAGCCTGCGCCAAAGTCGTCGATGGCCGTCTTGAAACCAAACTCACGATACTCACGCAAGATATTCATCAAGTGTTTGTTGCTTTCGACGTGTTCGCCTTCCACAGCCTCGAAGATCAGCCGCTCCAGCGGAAAGCCGTATGTGCGCGCCGCTTCCAGCGTGCTGCGAATACACATCTCCGGCCGGTAAACGGCATTCGGCAGAAAGTTGATCGACAGGTACTGCGTCATGCCCAAGTCAGCCGCCGTGGAAATCGCCCGCACACGACACAGTTGATCGAATCGATAACGGTTCTGATCGTCCACCTTTTCCAGGACAGACAAGGCGCCTTCACCGTTCACGCCGCGAACCAACGCTTCATGGGCAAACGTCGTTTGATCGCGCAGGTCCACAATGGGCTGGAAAGCGAAGGCGAAATCCATCTCTGGCACACCTTTGTTCCTACAGCCCTGGCAGCCACCGGGAGACACTATTGATTTTGGAAAGTCGGTCATGAACCACCTGATGACGGCGTGCAACCTTCCATGGCGATAAATAAAACAGCTGCTGGCCTCAGTTATCTGCAAACAAGGCAATAACTGTAGCCCTGCGGCGCCTGAATAGTTGAAGGTACCGCGTGCGCCAAGTTGAAAAGATCAGGTGCGGAAATGCGCGGTCATTCGCTGCAGGTCCTGCCCCAGTGATGCCAATTCGATCGTCGCCGCCGCGCTTTCTTCGCTGGCGACAGCCGACTGGTCAGCCACATCACGCACACTGACAATGCTGCGGTTGATTTCGTCGGCCACGGCACTTTGCTGCTCGGCGGCGGCCGAGATCTGCAGACTCATTTCCTGGATCGTACCGATGGACTGATTGATCTCGGTAATCGCCAATTCGGCTTTCTGCGCCAGTACCACCGTATCGAGGGTGCGCTCGCGGCTTGAGGTCATCAGCGTCGCGGCCGCTTGCGTGCCTTGTTGCAGGGTGACGATCAGCGCTTCGATTTCCTTGGTCGAGTCCTGCGTGCGCTGCGCCAGCGAGCGCACTTCGTCTGCCACCACAGCAAAACCACGACCCTGCTCACCCGCCCGCGCGGCTTCGATAGCAGCGTTCAACGCGAGCAGATTGGTCTGCTCGGCGACGGCTTTGATCACATCGATGACTTTGCCGATCTGCTCGCTGTCCTGAGTCAGCACATTCATCGCACCGCCCAACTCTTCAATGGCCATGGCAAGTTCGCTGATCTGCACCGTCGCCTGCTTCACCACCGTGCTGCCATGGCGCGCCTGCTGATCGGCGAGGGTCGCGGCAGCTGAGGCATCGGTGGTGTTACGCGCAACTTCCTGCACCGTCGAAGCCATTTCGTGCATCGCCGTGGCAACTTGATCCACTTCACTTTTTTGCTGACGTACACCTGCGCTGGTCTGCTCGCTCATGGCCGAGAGCTTTTCCGCAGAGGTGGAAATCTGCGTGACGCCATTGCCGATACCTTGCACCAGCGTGTTCAGGTTCTGCGCCATCTCCTGCATCGCATTTTGCAGATCGCCCAACTCATCTTTGCGCGCAGACCTGGCCTGGACCGTCAGGTCGCCTTTGGCAATGCGTCGTGCCAGATCAACCGTCAGCGCCAGCGGCGCAGTGATCTGGCGCGAGATGACCACCGAAGCCAACAGCCCGATCACCAGCGCCAGCGCAGTCAATACCGCCATCTGAATAAAAGCCGAATGCTGATCCTCACGCGCAAGGCGCTGCTGGGTGTCCATCAGGCCACTCATGATCTTGTCCATCGCCTTGCTTTGCTGGTCGACCTGCTCGCGCATGTTCTGCTTCTGCTCAAACAGCCCGGCCACTTCCACCAGTACTTCGCGATAACGCCGCATGCCGGCGTGGGCTTCTTCCAGTTGGCTCGACAGCGCCGTCGGCAGGCTGGTGCGCGCCTTGCTGATATCACTCAAGAAGGTATCGATGGTTTCCATCAGCAGTTTTTTGTTCACGTCGTTGGGCACCGCAATGTAACGACGCAACATCAGGCGAAAAGTGGTCATGCCATTGCGCAAATCGGCCACCGTGCGCAGCTCCCGAACGCGTTCACCATCGGCAGACGCCAAGGCACTGGTCGTGGTGCCTTCAAGCATGCCGGCAAAAGTTTGCGCGTACTTGTCCGACAGCGCCGTCAGCGGTTTCAGCGCATCCGTGGTCGACTGATCGGCAGCGATCAGCCGTTTGACCTTCAGGTCGTAGGCAACAACCGTGGTTTGCAAAGCCTTCAAAGCTTGCTGGTTTTCAGCGCGGGTCAAGGTGTCCAGCGCCTTGCTCACAAGACCCTGCAAGACATTCAACTGAGCGTTATAGGACTCGGCGAACGCTGCGTCAGCGGCGGCTTCGTACTGTTTCTCGGACAGGCGCATATTTTGCGTAGCGTCATTCAACGTGCCGATCAGACGCGTCGTACTCAAGCGATCAACCAGCACGCTGTTGCTGTTATAGCCAATGAAGGCAACCGCCAAAACGGCCAGCAGAAGAATGCCGAAGCCGGTTCCCAGCTTGCGGGAAACTTTGATGTCACCGAGGAAATTCGATGCTACTGCCATATTCAGCCTCAAACGTCCTGACGCGAAACGCCAGGCACAAAAATTGATCTCCGGTAACCACAGTCACCGTCCAGACATTCGGGGGTCGTCATCCAAGCCGTAATACGGGACGGTCCAGCTGTCCCGGCAATGCAAATGCCGATGCTGGTGGACGCGTCGATAAATCCCCGATGTGAGCACCGGGAGGCAAACCCGTCACGTCGAAAACAGAGCATTTACGCGCTGGATTTATCGTTTCAGCAAAGGTGTCTGGAGGGATGCTATTAATTTTGGGAAAACTTGTACAACTTTATATTTTTGTATAAACGTTGAACTTTTTGAGTGGCGTGATGACGCATTGCCATCACGATTTGTGGCACATCGCTATTGGCGTAAAATGGGGTTGAAAATGCGGATTCAAATGCCTGGCCACGCAATCACTGCCTCGACGCGTCCGGTGTGTGGTATGTCGCGTGTGGTGGGCATGGGTGCACGCAGATTGCCATGAGGGCCATGCAGTGATGGTTTGGATTGCTTACCAGCGGACCCGGTTGAGGAAGCCGAAATCTGCGGTTGAGTCGGCGAGTCAGTTTGGCTAGATCTGCAAGCGTAAGCCGTCACCTTAAGGTGACGGCTTTTGTGTTCATTGAAAGGCTGTGCCAATCCTCGATCGATCGGATGAATACCAGATACCGGTGACTTTACCGGTAATGTCCTGGACTGCGACCTGACCCATAAAGCGGCTGTCGTTACTGCTGTCGCGGTTATCGCCGAGCAGATAAACATGATCTTTATCGACCACCGTCTGCGGCGTTTGCAGATAACGAGGATCCTTCACGCGCTCTGGCGGCGCAAAGAACAGCCCCATGTTTTCGCCGTTGCGAATGACCTTACCGTCAACAATCGACAAGGTATCGCCACCCACTGCCGCCACACGTTTGACCGCCTCCGTGCCGTTGTAGCGATACACCACAATGTCGCCCACCTGCGGCTCGTCGATGCGCATGTTGGTGACGATATAGTCACCGATCGAAAGGGTCGGAACCATCGAGCCGGAGGGGATCAAGTAAGTCTTGAACCCTAGCGTCGGGCCTCGCAATGGACCGAAAAGAACCAGCGTAAAGATGACCAGCGCCACCACGTAAAGCACATGGAAACGGGTGCTGGGGCTGTTCACCGGACGGTCGTTTCTACGCACCGATATCGCAGCCGCCGTGGCCGAGCCGAGTTTCACCAGGACGATAAACGTAGCGAAGACATACAGGCCCATTGGGGTGGCAGGCACCCCGCAGACACCAAGTAAAATCACACCGAGATAGAGCAAAGCGGCAACACGCACCGCCCACTTCACCTGACCGGCATACACCAGACCCCAGCCGGCCACTAGGCACGACATCACAAATGCTTGCAGCGGCAACTTCGGCTTATCAGGAGTAGACATAAATTCTCTTCACGTAAATAGCTAACAATCAAGCGCCCGGCCTATTGAGCCGATAGGGCGCTACGGGCAATGCAGAGGGGGTTATTTAGCGGAAAAATAACCGGTCGTGCGCAATTGCACGCTGTACAACTCCTGACGGATGAACGAAAAGGAGCCATCACTCTCGCTACCAAACGAAGGGTGGAGGCCATACGCAGCTTGGTAGACCGGTCGTCGGGAACCCCGGCGCATCCGAAGACACCCCGCACATGACCACCATAAAACGAAGACGAGAAACGCCCTCGCAAGACAGTAGTCTTGTGCTTCTGACGGAGACGGGCTACCAAACCCGATCACTGTTTTCAGTGACCCGGAGACGATAAAACCCGCAGGCTAGACGCACAAGCCGGCGGATTCTGTCTTAGGTGTAGGGGGAGGCGCAAGACAAGGTAGGCTTCGGATGACTTTCACCAGTCAGATTTAAACAAGCGCCTGCGCAATCGTTTAAACGGATACTGAAGGACAGAAAACAGGCAGAAATACACTTCCTCCCATCAGGCCGAGCGCGTCGGAGCCCAGTTCAAACCACAAACAGCGCCTCGCAAGCCTTTGCCTGTTCGCAGACCTGATAAACTCTTGCGCCTTCGCCTTCTTGATCCAGATTCCTCACATGTCCCTACAACCCGTCACACTCTCCCGCCGCTTCTCTGTCGCCCCGATGATGGATTGGACGGACCGCCACTGCCGGTACTTCCTACGCCTCCTGTCGAAGAACGCCCTGCTCTACACCGAAATGGTCACCACCGGCGCTCTGCTCAACGGCGATCACGAACGTTTCCTGCGTCACAACGAAGCCGAGCACCCGCTGGCGTTGCAGCTCGGTGGTAGTGTTCCGCTCGATCTCGCCGCCTGCGCGCGCATGGCCCAGGAACACGGCTACGACGAGGTGAACCTCAACGTCGGCTGCCCGAGTGATCGTGTGCAAAACAACATGATCGGCGCCTGCCTGATGGGGCATCCGCAGTTGGTGGCGGATTGTGTGAAGGCGATGCGTGATGCGGTGTCGATTCCGGTGACGGTGAAGCACCGGATCGGCATTAACGGGCGCGACAGTTATGCCGAGCTGTGTGATTTCGTCGGCACCGTGCGCGATGCAGGGTGCACGAGTTTTACCGTGCATGCGCGAATTGCGATTCTGGAGGGGTTGTCGCCGAAGGAGAATCGTGACATTCCGCCGTTGCGCTATGACGTGGCGGCGCAGCTGAAGGCGGATTTTCCGGAGCTGGAAATTGTGCTGAACGGCGGGATCAAGACGATGGAGGCCTGCCATGAGCATTTGCAGACCTTCGATGGCGTGATGCTCGGGCGTGAGGCTTATCACAATCCGTATTTGCTGGCGGAGGTGGATCAGCAACTGTTCGGCAGTACCGCGCCGGTGATCAGTCGGGCTGAGGCGCTGGCGCAATTGCGGCCGTATATCGCCGAACATCTGCTGGCCGGTGGTGCGATGCATCACATCACGCGGCATGTGCTGGGCCTGGGCACCGGGTTCCCGGGGGCGCGCAAGTTTCGTCAGTTGTTGTCGGTGGATATTCACAAGGCCAAGGATCCGTTGGCGTTGCTGGATCAGGCGGCTGAGTTGCTTGAAGGTCGTTGATTGATGGTTTGAGTGTGCGGGCGGCGCATGAGCGTTGCCCGGTATTTTGATGTACTGACAGGATGTCTTTTGTTTATGCCCGCGTTTATTTTTTCAGGTTTCAAGCGTTTCACCCTCCTCGCTTTGTTCAGCTTCACTTCCAACGTTTATGCGCACTGCGATGGCTTTTGCATGGGCCGTACCGATACGCCGTGGGAGGTGACGCAGCTTTCCGGCTTCACTTTGGTGTCTTTGATCCTCGCACCTATTTCCTCTAGCCAGGAAACGACCGACAGTCACAAGCGTGTTTACTCTGCCGAGGAGCAAGAAGACGCGCGACTCTATCTGGCCAGCGACGGCATGCTGCAAGCCGCGTATTTTACCTCGGCCTTGCAGCGCTTTCGTCAGGAGTCGTCGGATTCGACGTTAAACGATCTTGCCGTGGCGGCGTTGATCAGCGCGCAGTGATCAGGCGGCCGCTGCGGCGGTCCAGTTGACCCAGCCAAACAGCCAGGTTGCCAGAATCAACAAACCAAAACCGATCCGGTACCACGCGAACGCGGCATAGCTGTGGTTGGCGATAAATTTCAGCAGGCCACGCACGGCGATCATGGCGAAGATGAACGCGGTGACGAAGCCGAGGGCGAAGACTGGCAGGTCGTTGGGTTGGAACAGGTCGCGGTATTTGTAGCCGGAATAAACGGCGGCACCAACCATGGTCGGCATGGCGAGGAAGAACGAGAACTCGGTGGCGGCTTTGCGCGAAAGGCCGAAGAGCAGCCCGCCGATGATGGTCGAGCCGGAGCGCGAGGTGCCGGGAATCATTGCCAGGCATTGTACGAAACCGACCTTCAACGCGTGGGACCAGCGCATGTCGTCGACATGTTCGACGCTGACTACATGGCTGCGCTGTTCGGCCCACAACATGACGATGCCGCCAACAACCAGGGCCACCGCAACGGTGATCGGGTTGAACAGGTATTCATGAATCGCGTCGGCGAATAACACGCCGAGGATAACGGCCGGGAAAAACGCGATCAGCAGATTAAGAGTGAAACGTTGCGCGTTGCGCTCGGTGGGCAGGCCTTTGACGATTTCGAAGATCTTCGGACGAAATTCCCAGACCACAGCAAGAATGGCCCCCAGTTGAATAATGATGTTGAACGCCATGGCGCGTTCGCCGCCAAACTCGAGCAGGTCGGCGACAATAATCTGGTGGCCGGTACTCGAGATGGGCAAGAACTCGGTCAAGCCTTCTACCGCGCCCAATATCAATACCTGGAAAAGGGTCCAGAAATCCATTAATCCTCCGTCAGAGCACTCAGGGTGAGCGACCGGTTCAATAACACTCAGGGGTTGAGTATCTGAAGTAATGCATACAGCGATTCGCCGATCCGGAAGAATAGGGTTTATGCAGAGTTAGACTCAAGAGCTGTTAGTAATCGTCGGCCGACGAACTAAACGGAAAAAATTTACATCTATTACAACAAATATTTCAGTTCAGATATGAAGTGTGATCAACCTCACACATTGTTGACATGGCCAATCAGTGGCAAAAGGACATAGACAAAGCCATCGCCACAAGCTCAAAATAGTGGCACCATTGCATATAGCCATCATCTACGCGCTAGTTCACAACCACGAGAAAATCAACTAAAAGATTGAAAAGCTTAGTTATTGTTAGAAATCTCGGGAGACACGTCTAAAATCCGCGCAAATGTTACCAATTGTCAGTCACAGATAAGAACCGGTGCTTTAACATCCCGATGTCAGCACCTAATTCGAGTCAACGCATGATGCTCTCAGGGAACTTGGCGACGAGAAGTCCGCGCCCGACAAATGATGAATCCGGTGTTCTTGCGCTGGGTCGTACACTGGGTGTGGCTGATCATTTCAGATCGCTGATCGCAAAGCACGCGCAGCCCGATATGACCCTGGAAACAGGTGCTTTCACTAGTTCATATAAACAGCACGGCTACATAGGTTCCTACCGCGCCATTTTCGTCATCATCGATAATCCACAAGCTATCGAAGAAAATCTGGCCCTGGTGCAGAACCTGCGCGATGACAACTTGAAGCCGCTTATTTGCGCAATTGTCACCGGCCGCGGCGCCGTAAACAAGATCAAATATTTCCTCGCCGGGGCGGATGCCTGTATCAAGCTCAACACATTGAGCGATGACAGCGAAGACTTGCTGGCGGAGTTCTTCAGCAGCGAAGACTGGCAACGAGATATCAATCTCACGCTTGATCCGACACGGATCTGCCTGATGGACAGTCGGCGCAAACTGGATATCTCTTTCGCCGAAATGAAGATTCTCGAGGCCTTTGCGCACACCGGCAATCACATTCTGAGTCATGATGAAATCGCCAGCATCATGGGCCTCAACGCCAATTTCTACGACCCTCGGGCACTGGAAAAATCAATCAGTCGCTTGCGTGGAAAAATCAAGGACATGTATGGTACAAACGCGATTCAGAGCATCCGCGGCTACGGCTATCGCCTGATGCGGGGCCTGATATCGACTGCCTGAGTCTCGGGCAGTCTTCCCTTTTGCATACGTACGAAGGATCGTCTGATGCAGCCATACCGTTCCAATTGCGCCTCATACTTATTAAAACTCAAGCACTTGAATGAGCACGGCATCACGCCACATAACAATAAAACTCCATAACATAGCAGCAGATCGAGTGGAATTTATCGATGGCCATTTTCGGCCAGAACCCTGCCTACGATTACTTCCGAGGAAGTCATTGCTCGCCTGCCGATTTATCTTTTAGCCAATTTTGGTGTGTATTTAGGAGAGAGACATGGAAACGAGTACAACCCTCCCCAGAAAATATTTTGTTGTTGTGACGCACAGCACAACGTCGCAACGTGAACTGGAAAGCATCTTGTCCAGTGAGCGTTTCAATTCGTTTGGCACGTCGCAGGCACAAATGTTTGTTGAAGGTGTTGCTTCGCCCTCTTCCGCCCCGATGGTCATGGAGTTCAGTTACCCAAGCCTCAGCCGAAAGAATGTTGCGCGCAGTATCGAGCATGATACTCAACGCATACTGGCCACTCTCGAAAATGAATGGCGAGCCGCGCAGACAGACAATCCGTTTCAAAGCTTCCCGACCCGCAGTGCAGAACGCGCGCATATCTCCAATGTCAGCGAGAGCACTGAGCCTTGCAGCGACACTTGGCATCTTGACGATGAACAAGGCGTTCTGCTCAAGGACAATGTTGCGATCAGCCTGACTGGCCTGGAAACCGCTCTGGTCAGAAAAATGCTGAGCCATGAAGAGCGCGTGGTCAGTCGTGATGACTTGATCATCAGCATTGGCCGGGAACCCGAGCAATACCGTGGCCTGGAAATGTGCCTGAGCCGATTGCAGGACAAGTTCAAGAGTGCGAGTAATGGCGAGCGATTGTTCCGAGCCGTAAGAAATCGCGGATATTGCCTGATCCAGGAAGTCGTCGCTTAATCACAAGCGACACACAAACCGAGACAAACAGATATAAAGTGCGACTACAACAACAAGAAGAGCACTCTGTTTGGTTTTCCTCCCTGATTCGATAAAAGCTTCCCTGCCTCCACCCTTCAACAGTAACAAATACGTCCCCGCTTTTTCATCCCCCTCTCTACGACCTTTTCTAACAGCCATCTATTTAATTATTAAAAAGTTGGCATTGTGCCATCTTGTTAGAACTCGTCAGACACCATTCCCGACAATAACTTAGTCTATTGGCTGACGACAGTTCGGCTCTCGATGTTGTTACCTCAAGACACTCGCTAAAACAAAAACAATAAGTCTGCATAACAACTCGGCTTTCAACTGTTGAAACCTGAATGGACGTCTTTTGGGGATATCGTATGGATCTTTCTCTCAGTATTAATCGAAGCACGGGCCTCAAGGGACTGACCTTTTGGGGCCAATGGGCGCTGGCACAGGCTTTCGTTGTGACGCTGCTGTTCATCCTCGCTGAACAGCACACCGGCACCGTCGCGTTCTACTACCGAATGTGCGCCACCCTCGCCGTCCTGGCCTCGGTTCCGGCTTACACATTCAGCGGCGTTTATCGCAAACGCGACAACTACCTGACCGGCCTCGGCCGCTTGTTCATGGGCTGGTCGATGACCATGGCCGCGCTGGCGTGCATCGCGTTTGTCTGCCAGGCCGATGAGCTGTTTTCCCGTCAGGTGATTCTCAGCTGGGCGGTGTATGGCTTCCTCGGTCAGGCGTTCCTCTACGCGCCGCTGCATGCGTTTTCCAAGTACTACCAGCGTTCGCGTAAAAGCGAACACCGCACGCTGATTGTCGGCACCGGCGAACTGGCGTTGGGCTTGGCGAAAAAGCTCAGCCAACTGGAAAACCTGCCGCTGATCGGTCTGGTCAGCAACGGTGACAAACCGGTTCTCGCTTCCGACGCACCGCGTGTCGTTGGCGCTCAGGACGAGTTGCTCGAACTGATCGAAGCTCACGACATCCGTCGTTTGTACATCACACTGCCGCTTTGCGAAGCCGCGAAAATCGAAGCGATGTATGTCGATTTGCTCGGGGCCAACGTCGATGTGGTGTGGGTGCCGGACTTGAACAGCCTGACCCTGCTCAACCACTCGGTGAAAGTCGTGGACGGCCTACCGGCGATCTACTTGAACGAAAGTCCGCTGACCAGCCGCCCCACCGCTGCCCTGAGCAAGAGTCTGGTTGAGAAAACCGTGGCACTCCTGGCAATCATCGCGCTCAGTCCGCTGCTGTTGATCATCGCTCTGGCGGTGAAAATCAACTCGCCCGGCCCGGTGTTTTTCAAGCAGGACCGCCATGGCTGGAACGGCAAGGTGATCAAGGTCTGGAAATTCCGCTCGATGCGTGTGCACGATGACCGTGAAGTGAAACAGGCCAGCCGTAATGACTCGCGCATCACCGCAGTAGGCCGTTTTATTCGCCGTACTTCGCTGGACGAGCTACCGCAGTTGTTCAACGTGTTGCAGGGGCACATGGCGCTGGTGGGGCCACGGCCGCATGCGGTGGCGCACAACAATTACTACTCGGGCAAGATCCTCGCTTACATGGCGCGTCACCGAATCAAACCGGGCATCACTGGCCTGGCACAGATCAGCGGCTGCCGCGGTGAGACCGACACCATCGACAAGATGCAAAAGCGTGTCGAGATCGACCTGCAGTACATCAACAGCTGGTCGTTGTGGCTGGATCTGAAGATCCTCGTGAAGACGCCGTTTACGTTGTTGTCGAAGGATATTTACTGAGGCTCAGCGCTGCAGATCACAAGGGGACGAAAGTCCCCTTTTTTGTGGGCGGGATTTGGCACACCGGTATTGCTCAACCACGCAGGATCATTGTGGGAGCTGGCTTGCCAGCGATAGCGTTAGCCCAGGCAATGGAGTTGTAATTGAGCGGCCCTATCGCTGGCAAGCCAGCTCCCACAGGGATTAGGGATTGGGTCGATAATTGCGGTGTAACACAAGCCGCATGTGGGAGCTGGCTTGCCAGCGATAGCGTTAGCCCAGGCAATGGAGTTGTAATTGAGCGGCCCTATCGCTGGCAAGCCAGCTCCCACAGGGTTCGAGTTGCGCCCGGACCCTGGCGCTTACTCGGTAATCTTCTCGAAGTTGCGATAGAACATGTCCCCTTCCCGGCTATCCGTCATCGAGTGCAGTTGATAGCTGCGGCTCAGTCTGGCGCCGCCATCTCGGGTCAGTGGCGCCCAGACCAGGTTGGCGCGGCGCATGGTCGACATGCTCATCATTTCGTCGAACGGGATCGACAGGTACAGGCCTTTGTCGAAACTACCTTCGCCATATTCCGCGCTGCTGGCCGTGGTGATGGTCGCCCAGGCACCGACGCGCACGCCGTTAAAAAACTCGCGCGAGATGTCCACGGTGGTGCCCCAATCCCCGGCCAGATAGCGACCGACACTGACCGCCGCCAGCGTATCGAACGGCAGGTCGGTATAGCCGGTGATATGCCCGGTCACTACCGAGTAATCGCGCAAGGCAAAACCCTGATCGAAATCGCGTTGGCGCACCCAGTTCAGGTCCGCGCCCAGCGACCAGCGTTCGCCGGTCGGGCGGAACAACACTTCCGCGCCGACGCCGGCAAACATCGACTCCAGATAGCCGCCGTACACCATGCCGTACAGATCCTTGTCCAGCTGCTCGGCATGGCTGAGCTGAAACAACGGCATGGTCGTGTTTGACGTGGTCAGGTACTGGCGCAAATCCGTGCGCACGCGGGGCAATCCGCTCGGCGCGTCGTAGACGAATTTGTCGAAGTTGTTGACCAGGTTGGCGCTGAGCAAACCGCTCCACCAAGTGTTGCGGTTGAAGCGATATTCCGCGTCCGCATCAGCACTGAATTGATAGAGCAAACCATCCGGGCCGCCGACGTTCTGCTTGAAGCCCAGCCCCACGCCATAGCTGAAATGCTGCGGCGCTTCGGTGTAGAGGGTTTTCTCGTTGTGCGGCATCGCCGGGTTGATTTCGGTGGTGCGGTGCAGCGCCTCCAACGGTTCTTCGTTGTTGATCACTTCGCGAAAGGTCTGGCGCGGCAGGCTGGTTTCTTCCAGCGGCAAGTCATAGCGCTTGTTGACCACGGTGAACCAGTCGATGTCGTCGTTGACGCTGTTGTCGAGAATCCGGCTCGCGCGGCCAACGGCTTTGGACGAATGGAAATAACGCTGCTGCTCGCCATAGACGATCAGTTCGGAATCGCGCTGGCTGATGCGCTCGACCTTGTATCCGGCATTCTGCTGCAAACGCCGCGACACATCGGCCCAGTTGACCTGTTCCATCGAGGTCGTCGGCGCCTTCGCCGGCAGCGGTTCTGGGGTCGGATCGTAGGTCTTGGCCGGCGCCTTGCGGCTGACGAAATTGGTGTGAAAGGTCACGCCGAACATCGCCGTATTGCCCCGTTCCCAGGCAGCGCTCAGGTCGATCGAATCGGTCACCTTGAACACAGCGCCAAGGTTGATCGGCGAGTCCTGTTTGATCTCGTTGTCCTTCGGCTCGTTCTTGTAGTCGTTACCTTCGAATTCAAGCTTCAGGCTCAGCCGATCCCACGGCGTCTGGTAGCTCACGCCACCGAACAGTGAAGGCTTGCCGCGAAAGTACGCGCCGGAGTTGACGTCACCGGTGCCTTCCAGCGCCGGGCGCGTATCGAAGCGATTGCTGACGTAGCCCAGCGGGTTGTCGAAGTCGCCGCGATTACCGATGTAGCCCCAGGCGATGCCGGCACTGAAATCGAAATTGTCGAAGCGCTTGTTGGCGACGAAGAATTCGCTGGAGAACAAACCGGTACCACCGATATCTCGGAAGCCCAGCGCCACTTCCGGTGCCCAGTGGCTTTCCTGCCACAGGCGCACTTTGGCGTCGACCGCCTTGTCCTTGTAGCTTTGGCTGCCGCTGAGGGCCTCCGAGCCGTAGGGCCGGTTGGTGATAGCGGTGTAGCGAAACGAACCTTCGAGCCAGTCCAGCGGTTGCAACGACACGCTGTAGCGGCTGTACGGGTCGGTGCGGTTGGCGTTGACGCTCAACTCCCCCGCCGGAGCCATGCGCGCCGTCGGCGTCTGCAACAGACCGGCGCCACCGAAGTCATTCTGGGTGATGCGCGGCTCGGCGTGAGCCAGACCGCAGGGCAATAACAACACAGCTGCAAAACGTAACTTCAACGAACCACCTCGGCCAGCTGCGTGGCAATGAATTCGGCCAACTGCTGATTCAATTCAGGAAGAGGCGGATCAAGATCATCATTTTTTATCGGCACCAGAATCCTGCTGCCGGCCACCGGAAACTGCCCGGACTCGCGATTCCAGTGCGCGATGCCGACGCGCCGCAAGACGCCGTTGGGCTGGATCAACCACAGGTAATCGGCCTCGGCATCGTCGAGAATCGAGCAGCCTTCGAGATATTCGCGGGCCTCCTGCAATGGCTGGTACGGCAGGTGGCACGGCTCGGTGACCGCGCCCAACACCTGCACTTCATCAACCCGTTTCGGATAGATCAGCCGATCGCCGTCATCCAGACGAATGTTGCGCGCGAAGCCGACTTCCACCGCCACCGGATCGAGGTCAGCGATCTGCCGTCCGGTCACTGGCATTTGTCGGACTTCTTCAGCAACGCGCTGTGCCAGTGCCGCGCGGCTTGGCCGATCAAACAGCGTCGCCATGCGCTGCAGCACCTCGAGATCGAACAGCACACCAACCTTGAGCCGCGTCTGTTCCTCGACCAGCGACTGGCGCAACAAGCCGCCCGCCAGCCAATAGCCTTCGGCATTGGGCACGGCTTCGCTGATCACATCGAACAGGCGTCCACCCGGCGGCAATGCGATCGGCCCGGGATTGGCGACGTCGCCGGACACGATGACGGCGGCCTGACTCACCCCAGCGATCAGCAAAAGACCCGCAGCCAAAATGCTTAAGCGCTTCACGGCAGATGCCTGCGGTCAGGAGTCAATTGCACCAGCTTCACGCGCAGTTGCGAGGTCAGTTGTTGCTCGCTTTGCAGAATGAAACCGTCTCGCGGGTCGACCCAGTAACGGTTGGTCGCGCTGAGGCCGATGGCTGGCGCGTCAATCTGTTCATCGACGCGCAGCACCGAGTAAGGCTTGTCAAGAATCTCCAGGGTCTCGGTGGAACGGCGCGAAAAGCGGCTGTTGACGATCACGCCGACTTCCTGGCCTTTGTACAGATCGATCCAGCGCCGTGTGGTGAAGCCATCGGCGACGTGATGCAGACCGTGTTTGAACGGCGAGTCATCGGCCAGCCGCGTGCCATCCAGATCACCTTGCAGGCCGAGGCCGATGCTGCGCACGGCGAGGCCATCGCGCAGCAGCAACACCTGCTTGCCGGAGGCGACCCAGAATTGCAGGTCTTCGCGCTCGCGCACCAGCGCCAGTACACCTGAGCCGGATGGCGTGGTCAGTTTCAGTTGCGGGTAGTTGACCCCGGCGACTTCGGCCGCTGTCACATCAACCTCGTCAGGGCCGACGACGGCGGCTTTGAGGTTGTTCAGCGACGCGCTCATCAGCGGGTTACAGCCGCACAGCAACGAGGCCACCATCAGGCAGACGCCCACTTTCAATAGGTTCACAGTCGGGCGGCCTTATTTGCTGTTGTTGCTGTATTCGCTCCAGTTCTTCGCTGCCGAAGCCCCAGTGCCGACAATCGACGCCGACGGCACCAACTGGCTGATGAAACGGTTCCAGCGAGTGACGTTGGCCGGGCCGACGTAGACCACATCCTGTGGCCGCACCTGGAAGTGCGAAGCCAGCGCCATGGCGGTCGGCGATTCGGCTTCGAGCTGATAGATCTTCGCCGGCTCGACGTCGAGATTTTCCACGCCGCGAATCACGTACACCGCGTTGCCGTTGGAACTGGTCTGACTCAGGCCACCGACCGAACCGAGCACGTCAGAGAGGTTCATGGTCGCGGTCTTGAAGCTCAGCGCGCGCGGCTGGTTGACTTCGCCCATGACGTAGATGCGCTTGTTGTCGTTGTACGGCAGATACAGCTGATCGCCGCCCTTGAGGTAGACGTTCTGCAGTTCGGAATCCTGCTGATTGAGCGAGTCGAGATTGAGCGGATAAACCCGCCCGTTGCGCGTCAGCAACAGCCCGGACAAGTCAGCATTGTTGGTGTCGATGCCGGCGGAACCGAGGGCCTCGACCACGCTCAGCGGATTGGTCGAAATCGCTTGCGGGCCGGCCTTCGTGACGGCGCCGGTGACCACGACTTTCTGACTGGCGAAGCGCAACACCGCGACGTCGACCTGCGGCTCGGCGATGAACGCCGACAAGCGCTGTTCGATGTCAGCGCGCAGTTGCTGGATGGTCCGGCCGGCGGCCTGGACTTCCTTGATGAACGGGTAATACAGCGTGCCATCGGAGCGCACCAGACGGCCGTTGGCATCGATCTGTTGTTGCGCGCCGGAGGGGGCAGTCAGCTCCGGGTGATCCCAGACGGTGATGTACAGCACGTCATTGTTGCCGATGCGATATTCCGCCGGCGTCACCAGCAGCTCCGCCGGCAGCGACTCACGCTTCTGCGTGGCGCGGTTCATGGCGATCAGTTTCGGGGTGATCGGAATCAGCTCGACCCGACTGCTTTCGCTGGCACCCTGGCGGGTGATATCGCTGGTGCTCAGGTACTGGCCGGGGGAAAACATGCAACCTTGCAAAGCGAGACTTGCCAACATTAAAAGATAAACACTACGAGTCATAATGGCACTACGCTATTCAAGGGCGAATCCAAAAAACAAAGTCACCCGACTTGCGTCGGGCGACTCTGTACTGCACTAACAAATGTTCCTGTTAGTTATGCGTGCCGGTTGTACCGGTGGTACCCGTCGTACCGGTGGTACCGCCGTTGGCACTGCCACCGCTGTTGGACGCCGCTACAGCACTGGCAACCATTGCAGTACTGGCCGCGGGCGCTTGCGAAGCCGCCACACTGCCACCTACATTGGTTACCGCTGTCAACGGCGCTTCAGCGGCGGCAGCCCAGTTGCTCAACATCGTCAACAGGGCAACTGCCATCACTTTTTTCATAACAACTCCTTTCTAACATTCGAACTGTTAAAAAACAGATCTGTGTCAGAGCTGGTAGCTTTCAAGTCCGCAAAGAGCGCGAACAAGATCCGTTGTTCTTTCACAGTCCTGTGCAACTGCTAAAGTCGAACGGCAGGTTTATATCTACGGACTTGCAAAAGGCATTGCCAGTGTAATTTCCCGACGTTATCTAACAACCTGACTGAAACTAACATCGGACTAAATGGCCATCATCGCGAATAACCGTTGGGATGATTCGACTGCCAGCGCCAAGTGTCGGCAACCATGTCCTGCAAGTTGCGCGTGGCTTTCCAGCCGAGTTCTTTCGCCGCTTTCGAAGCATCGGCAAAACTCTCGGCAATATCACCGGCGCGACGCGGCATCATCCGGTACGGCACCGGCCGCCCGCAGGCCTGTTCGAAGGCATGCAGCACTTGCAGCACGCTGTAGCCATCGCCGGTGCCGAGGTTCCAGGTGTGAATGCCGGTGCGCTCGCTGATCGACTGCAACGCTTTCAAATGCCCATCCGCCAGATCGACGACATGAATGTAATCGCGCACGCCGGTGCCATCGGCGGTCGGGTAATCGTTACCGAAGATCGACAGCTCGCGCAGGCTGCCGACCGCAACCTGGCTGATATACGGCACCAGATTGTTCGGGATGCCGTTGGGGTCTTCGCCCATGTGCCCGCTGGCGTGAGCGCCGATCGGATTGAAATAGCGCAGCAGCGCGATGCTCCAGCGCGGCTCGGCGAGGCTCAGGTCGCGCAGCACGTTCTCGACGATCAGCTTGGACTGGCCGTAGGGATTGGTCGGATTGCCCGTCGGAAAATCCTCGCGAATCGGCATCTCTTCGGGCTCGCCGTACACCGTTGCCGAGGAACTGAACACCAGCCGGAACACCCCCGCCGCTGCCATCGCCTGACACAGGGTGATGCTGCCGCCGACGTTGGTTTCGTAGTATTCGAGCGGTTTACGCACACTTTCGCCCACGGCTTTCAGCCCGGCGAAATGCAGCACGGCGTCGATCTGATGCTCGCGGAAAATACGATCCAGCAACGCGCGATCGCAGACGTCGCCGCGAATCATCCATGCACTTTTGCCGCAAATGGCTTCAACCGCGTGGAGTGCTGCATCGCTGCTGTTACAAAGATTATCCAGAACGACAACTTCATAACCTGCCTCAAGCAATGCAAGTGTGGTATGCGAGCCGATATAGCCGGCACCCCCCGTTACCAGAATCTTCATAGCGCGGTCCGTCATTGAATAAATACCCGGTAGCGTGTCAAGCCATGCCTGGTGGAGATGCGGAGCAATTCACACAAACAGGGCGACAACAACCTTAAACAAATTTAGTTCAACCACTGGCAATAATTATTTTTGCCGGTCAAACTGTTTGACGGGTACTTATTAGCACTCCCTGGACACTTATCACTATCGACAGATACCGACTAAAAATAACTAATAACCAAGTAGTCGACATCTCATAACATTAGCGCTTTTTAACAGCGCAACTAATTGCCAGCAACAACCTGACTCGGGTATTAAAGTAAGCCTTCAATAATCATTGAAACTTGCCGCCACTTTCTGGTGCGCAACCGTCGCCTGTGTTCCATGACTGTCCAGGATACTTTTATGATTCGTAAATGTTTGTTCCCCGCTGCCGGCTACGGCACGCGTTTCTTGCCGGCGACCAAAGCCATGCCGAAAGAGATGCTGCCGATCGTCAACAAGCCGTTGATCGAATACGCCGTTGAAGAAGCACGGGACGCCGGCCTGCAACACATGGCCATCGTCACCGGCCGGGGCAAGCGCGCGCTGGAAGACCACTTCGACATCAGCTACGAACTCGAGCACCAGATTCGTGGCACCGAGAAAGAGAAATTCCTCGCCGGCACCCGCGAGCTGATCGACACCTGCACCTTCTCCTACACCCGTCAGGTGGAAATGAAAGGCCTGGGCCACGCCATTCTCAGCGGTCGCCCATTGATCGGCGACGAGCCGTTTGCCGTGGTGCTGGCCGACGACCTGTGCCTGAACCTCGAAGGCGACGGCGTGCTGTCGCAGATGATCCAGCTGTACAGGAAATTTCGCTGCTCGATCGTCGCCATCCAGGAAGTCCCGGCCGACCAGACTCACAAGTACGGCGTGATTGCCGGTGAGCTGATTTCCGAGGGCATCTACCGGGTCAACAACATGGTGGAAAAACCGGCGCCGCAGGACGCGCCGTCGAACCTGGCGATCATCGGGCGCTACATCCTCACTCCGGACATCTTCGACCTGATCGCCGACACTGAACCGGGCAAGGGCGGCGAAATCCAGATCACCGACGCGCTGATGAAACAGGCGCAGAACGGCTGCGTGCTGGCCTACAAATTCAAAGGCCTGCGCTTCGACTGCGGCGATGCCGAGGGTTATCTGCAGGCGACCAACTTCTGCTACGACAACGTGTACCTCAAGGGCCGCTGAGACGGCTCCCCACCACCAGAGGCAGGCAACCATGAACATTGCACAACATTCGACAGAGATTGAACGTGAGGTGGGCAACCTCGGGGTGATGAGCTGGTTGTCGCGCCATCAACCGTTGCCCAGCGCCAACGAAACCTGGCTGGGCACGATTCTGCTGGTGGAGCGGATCGGTGTGTTTCCTGCGTCCGGCGATATTCGCCGGCCGCTGCGCGATCCCTATCCGCTGCTCGCGCACCTGAAAGCGTTGTATGGCGAACAGGCGCTGGAAATGGATGACCGCGATGGCCTGAAAGTGATCTTCAGCGACTGGCGCTTTCGCGTGCGCATCTGCTGCAACGACCCGGCGATCATCATTAACGTCGAGACGCGCTGTGATGCGCGGTTGATGCCGCGCAAGCTTGACGAACTGCTGGGGCTCATCGACGCCTTCAAGCACGACGCCTGATCACCCGGGCTTCACGCCAATCCATTGTGGGAGCGAGCCTGCTCGCGAAAGCGGCGGCACAGTCAGCATTGATCGTTCCCACGCTCCGCGTGGGAATGCATCCCGTGACGCTCTGCGTCACGCTGCGGAGGGACGCGGAGCGTCCCGGGCGGCGTTCCCACGCGGAGCGTGGGAACGATCATGGTGGCGAGTCGTCGCAACCGGTACTCGTACCAGTTATCCAGCCATAAAAATAATCGGCAATCACCTTCCCGCCCGTGGCCGGCAACGGATGAATCTTGTCCGGGCCGATCATCGCGCTGGCGTAGCGTTTGACGTCGGGGCCAAACGCGCATTGCAGGTTGGCAAAACCGAGCTGCTGTTCACGCGCCCACGGCTCGAGCACCTGCGCATAGGCCGACATCGGATAAGCGCTGGAGCGCGTGGTGTCCTGACGCATGATCAGGTTGATGCTCGCCGCTGGCTGAATCTCGCGCAGCATGCTCACCAGGCCCTGAACGTTTTGCAGGTACTGCGCAGGTTTGACGCCGAAGCCCTGATCGTTGCCGCCGAGCATGATCAGGTAAACGTCGGCCGGGATCTTCGACACCACCGCTTTCCATTGCGCCTGCCACTGTGGATCGGCGTGATAGAAATCCGCCGATGCCGCGCCGGAGGCCGCCAGTTTCGACACCCGAATGCCCTTCTCATCATTCGTCATCCAAAGGCCGAACAACGTGGGCGCGCCCTTCACCACTTCCAGTCTGAATGACCAGTCTGCGGCTGATGGAACGCCCGCTAGCGCGACTTCCTGAACGCCTGAGCCTGCGAGTTTCAACGGTTGCCAGGCTTGCGCGGGCGACCAGCGATAGCGCAACTCATCGGATTCGCCATTGCCCAAATACAACAGTTTCGCCTGAGTGACCGTGGTATCGATGCGCGGCGAAGTGCTGGCATCCACTTGCAACCAGGCGCCCGGCTTGCCGCCGATCGTGCGACTGTCCGGGCTGGCCTGGCCCAGCTCGGAAACCTTCCAGCCGCCGCCGAAGTATTTGTCGCTGCTGCGGGTGTATTTGAAATGCGTGCCGCCCAGCGCCGCGCCGTGGTTGAAACCGACGTAACCGGGGCCGGCGAAACCCACATCGGCGGCCACTCGCTGCACCAGTTTGTTCAGATAGAAATCCTGCCCGGCGGTGTAGCTGTCGCCGATCACCGAAACCGCCAGCACCGTGCCGGCCTTGCCCTCGCGCCACTGCGCAAAGCGCTGGCGGGCATCGTCTATCGTGATGGCCGAGGTGGCGACTGGTAGAGGGGCGTCTACTGGCATCATTGAATATTTCCTTTGTCCGGGATGGCCCCTTCGCGAGCAGGCTCGCTCCCACAAAAGACCTTGTGCAATTCACACAACCTCTGTGGGAGCGAGCCTGCTCGCGAAGCTTTCAGCTGTTCTGCGTCTGCACCACCGGAGCGACAATCACCGGTGCTTTCTTCTTCGCCGCACGTTCGCCAAGGAACAACACCGAGGTGAAATTGAACCGGCTGAACACCATCGCCAACAGCACCGGCCCGAGCAATCCACAACTCAGACCACCAAGCACCAGCAAGCTCTCATCCTTCACGCCGAGGCGCCCGAGGACAAACCGCGAGGTCGCTGCGAACAGCACATGGAAAAGGAAAATCGCATAGGAATATCCGCCGAGCCAGGTCAGCGCTTTCGAGCGCATGTCACTCGACAGCAACGCGATGCAAGACACACAACCCACGGCTAAACCAATCAGGCTGCGGCGATCAACAATGAGTTCGCGATCAATCGCCGCGACATATAACAGCGTCAGCGAGATCAGCACAAACAGCAGCGGCCCGATCACTTTGAAACGCTGCTTCAAAACATCGACATTTTCCTGCCCGATCATCCCTGCAACAAAAAACGGCAGCAGGTAAATCGCACCGTTGATACCGAACGCATCCAGCGGCAACGGCGGCAGCAGGAACAACACTGCCGCAAACGCAAACAAGCCATACAGCCGCGTTGCTGAACGCAGCAGGCCGCGCCATTCCAGCAAGCCGACGAAGATGAAAATGCTGAACACCGCCTGCAGAAACCAGAAATGGTTGATCGGTACCCAGAACGACAACAACGCGTCGATCACGCCGACGTCCTTGTTCACCCCCGGCCCCACCGCTTGCAGCACCGAGAACGGCACGCCGACGCAGAACAGCGGCACGATCAGCCGCCGCACCTTGCCGACGAAGAAGGCGGAAAAGTCATTGCCGCGAATCTTGTAGATCGAATAGATGTAGCCGGAGATGAACGTGAACAGCGGCATGCGCACGTACACCATCGAGTCGGCGATGACCCGGAACGGCGAGCCGATGTCGATCTTCAAGCCGCCTCCCAGCGGGCCGATGACGTGATAGAGCACCAGCAGCAGGCACGCCAGGCCGCGTAGGGTTTCGATCTCCAGGGATTTTTTCTTGCTCGACATAGAGCACCTGCCTTAAGTGAGAATTCTTGATTCGACCTGCACCGGTTTGTTCGCGCGCAGCATCAAGCCCAGGCCGACGAACAACACCGGCACGACCATGGAGAAGTGGCGGGCAAAGGAGCCGAAGTCCGGCTCGAACAAGCCTTGCACCAACAGAAACGCCAGCGGAATCGCGATCAGTTCCTTGGGTTTGGTCTGGATCGGCGCGCCCTTGTAGTCGGTCGAAGTGATGACCTTGAACAGCAGCAGCGCGGTCATGATCATCAGCGCAACGAAGATCACCTGCCCCGGCCCGGACAGCAGAATCAGCTCAACCGGGAACGACAGGCGGAAGAAAATGATCATCGAATCCAGTGCCTGGGAGACGAAGTCACTGCCGCTGAGCCACGACACGATGAGCGACTTCGAGCCCTCCTCGCCCGCCGTGCGCAGCTCGTTGTTGCTCGCGCGGATCGATGACACCGGAAAGCCCAGCGCCAGCTGAATGGCCATGGCCACCGCCAGATAAAACAGGAACAGCATCAGAAAGAAGGTGAAGCGCGAAACGTATTTTTTCATCACGCAGACGCCGACCCACGATAGCGAAAACAGAATCCAGTACGGCCGGATCAGCACGCCGTAAATCACCGCTGAAAGAAAAAACCCGCCGCGATATTTGCGCGTCAATGCGCTGAGCAGAATGCTCAACACCGCCACCGACACGATGATTTCCTTGGTCAGGTTCTCGAGGAAAAACGAACGCACGATGCCCCACAGGCACAGGGTGCCGAAGATGGTCAACGGCATGCGCCGAAACACCACCACCGGAATCGCAGTGAGGAAGAAATTGCAGAACATGCCGTAGGCCCAGGCGTTGGTCAGGTTGATCCCGGTAGGCCGCAGCAGGAACGCCGAACACTCGTAGGACGAGCGATCCGGCGAGAACGGGTTCCAGAAATTGCAGTTGTCGGCACGCGCATATGACGACCACAACGTCATCGCATCCGGACCCGGATCACGCGGCACCAGCAACGGCATCGCCACTGACAGAAACAGCCCGGTGAACAGAATCAGAAAGGAAATCGACGAATCGAATGTGCGCCCGCGAAACTCGATGCGCGGCAGTTTCAGGCCCATGACAGCGCAGCCTTCTTTGCGCCGGTGACACGGGTCAACGCTGCAATCACACCAAGTTGCACGACGATGGCGAAAACATTGCCCCACGCCGCGCCGTAGATCGAGTAATGCTTGATCAGCACATAGCTGACCGGCACCGAAATCAGCAGGCAGAGCGCCGCGCTGGCCAGCGACACCCGGCTGTTTTTCGAAGCAATCAAACCGCCCCAGACGATGTCGCCAATCGCCCGCAACGCGAAGGAAAAGATCAGCACCGCGAGGATCGCGTTATCGGGACGCGGCACGCTGCTGGCGACGTAATCGAGCAGCACATTGAAAAACACATAGATCGCCACGGCCACAACGGCGGAGACCACTAGCGAGCGCATCACCCATTTGTTGACGAACAGTTGCCTGACCGTGAACGCCTGTTGATCGGCCTGGAAACGCTTGGCCAACACCGGAATGCCGACCACTGCCACCACCGCATACGACAACGCCTGCAAAGTGTTCGCCGCCGACCACGCGTACACATATTTACCGAGGCTGGCGTAGGGCTCCAGGTCGATGATCAGAAAGCGCTCGGCGTACTGACTCAGGGCGATCAGACCGGTGCCGAGATAGAACGGCAACCCGGCCTTCCACACCGTCGCGGTATCCAGCACCGTCGCCTCGCGGCCCTTGTGCACGTTCACCACGATCAAATAACCGGCGATGATCACCAGCACGTTGGCGGCGACCCACAGCCACAACACACTGGCGATGCCCGCGACCCAGCCGAGCACCATGCCGCCCACCGCCAACACCGCCCACAGGCCAGTCTTGATGAAGAACAGCAAGGCGCCGGCGGTGGCTTTCTGCGCAGAAAACACGAAGGAATTGATTTCGAACGACAGGTGCTCAGTGAGCAACACCAGCGTCACGCACAGGATCAGCGTGGCGGTCGCTTCCACCGACTGGAACAGCGAATAGATCAGCACGGTCAGCACCGACAACAACAGCCCCACCGCCAGATACAGCAGCAGAACCTTGTCGACCACCCGCCGCGAACTGCCGCCGACGCTGATCAGCCGGTTGATTTCGGAACTGAAGCCGACGCTGTAGAACTTCGACGCGATCAGCGAAGCCGCGACCACCACACCGTAAAAACCCAGCGCCTCGTAACCGAGGTAATGGGTGATGGCCAACACCAGCAAGAACTTCGCGCCCAAGGCTCCGCCGCGAAGCAACAGCCGAAATATCATCGAACGACACCCTTGATGATTTCGTCCATGGCCACGGTTTTCGCCTCGATCTCACGGCAAGTGTCAGTCAGGCGCTTGCCGAAATCCGCCAAGGCATTGGGCGCGTAAACGGTGTTGATGATGGTGTCGACGTCGATGTCGCCGCCATTGATCACCCAGTCCTCGACGCCCATGTCCTGATAGGCGCCAAAGCCTTTGCGCTCGTAGCTGATGTGATACGCCGGCACGCCGGAGAGCAGCGATTCGATGGCGCCGTGCAGACGCACCGAGATCACCAGGTCGGGTTGGTATTTGGCGATGGTTGCCTTCAGCGACAGCAGGTCTTCGTTGATGCCCAGCTCGCGGTAGAACGCGCCGTCATCGTTGCCACGCACCGCGCTCTGTACCGCGCAGACCACTTTGCTTTTGTTCTTCAGACGCTGCAGCAGCAGTTTCAGATTGGCCACGTAAGCGACCTTCTTCTCTTTGCTCCACTCCGGCGGCTTGCGCAACACCACGCAGACGGTCGCCGGCGAGGCGGCGCAGCGGGTGAATTTCGGTTGCTGAAGAATCTTGCTCGCCAGCGACTGCACGGCCAGATCCGGCGCGCGGTAGACGTTTTCGCAAGCGTCAAAAATCGCCGAGGAACGGTTGTCACGCACGAACACCGCATCGGCGCTGGCGTAGTGTTCAACGATCTTGCTGCTCTCGCCGTGGAACGGACCGATGCTCTGCGGCAGGTACACCGACGGCACTTTGCTGAGAATCGCGGTTTCCAGTTGCTTGGCATGGCCGAGCTTCAGCTTGATGTGCTCGAAGGCGCTTTTCGAACGCATGTAGCCGCCGCCGACACCGACGATCAGATCGGTCTTCTTCAGCAGATCAGCGAGCCCGGCGTAGGACTGATTGAGAAACACCGCTTGCTTGACCCGCCCCAGACCCTTGGCCGCCATCACCGGCGCATCGAAACGCGGGTGCGGCAGATAGTTGAACGACTCAGGGTCGGACGCCACGACACTGATCGCGGTGTCGTCACCGAAGTTACGCTGCACCAGAGCAATGGCCAGATCGACGAGCAGACCGTCACCGGAGTTGGACGCACTGTAGCCATGCAAAATCGTTACGTTCATAAGCTTGAGTTCTACTTAATAAGTGGGAGCGTGATACAGGTCGTAGGTCTGGCGGATCATCAACGCGGCGCTGAAACGTTCGCGGACAATGCTCCGGCCTTCGTTGCCGAGGTCGAGCAGGCGCGGCTTCTGGATGATCGTCAAAACGTCGGCCAGCGCCTGGTGATCGCCGGAGGGGAAGACGTAACCGGACACTTCGTTGGTGACCAGTTCCGGCAGTGAAGTGCAGTTGCTGGCAATCACCGGCAGCCCCATGGCCATGCCTTCCAGCGGCACCATGGCAAAGCCTTCCCAGCGACTCGGCACGATCAGCGCATCGGCTTTCTGATACAGCGCCTGCACTTCACTCGGCGTCACCCACGGCAGGTACTCGACCGAATCCATCGGCGGGCACTCGACAGAGTCTTCGTTGACTGCACTGCCAACCACCGTCAGTTTGAGGTCGTTGCGATTGACCTTGGCGTAGGCCTTGAGCAGCACGTCGAAGCCTTTCTGGTAATCCAGACGCCCGACGAACAGCAGATGAATCGGCTCGGCGCCAACGGTTTTCGGCGCGTCATCCTTGTGATGAATGCCGTTGTAGATCAGCTTCATGCGCTTGCGCTCGATGCCGAAACGCGCGGCTTTATCCAGCTCGTACTGGCTGACGCAGATGATCACGTCAGTGACTTTTTGCAGCACGCGCTCGATCCACGCATAGACCTTCTGCTTGGTCGGCGAGCTTTCCATCAGGAACGAAAACGCGTGCGGGCAGTAGACGATTTTCGGCTTGCGCCATGGTCGCAACAGCACGCACACAACACGGCCGATAACTCCGGAAAAGGTGCTGTGCAAATGCACAACGTCGGGCTTTTCCTTGAGCAGCACCTGGCTCAGGCGCCAGGCGAAACGCAGCAGCGATGGCACGTTGCGACCGCTGCGCGGGAAGGTGCGCACTTGTTGCGGGGCGATGCCATGCAGCTCCTTGGCCTGATCCTCGGGTACCAGATAGACCAGTTGATAATTCGCTGCGTCGTCTTCGGGGGATGCCGAGATCGTGCGGATCACCGTCGCCACGCCACCTTTGATCGTCTCTGCCACGTGCAGTATTTTTTTCACAACTCACCCACTTCAAACAGGAAAGAACAATCGGCAACCATCAGGATTTGTCGGACGCGTATTCGTAGTTGTAATAGCCAGTGCCGCCGTAATAGCTGGCCGCGCGCTTCTCGACGCCGTTGAACACCGCGCCTTTCAACTCGATGCCGTTCTGGGCGAAGCGGCGAATGGTCAGTTCGATCTCTTTGGCCGGGTTCACCCCGAAGCGGGTGACGATCAGGCTGATGCCAGCCTCGCGACCGACGATGGCGGCATCGGTCACTGCCAACAGCGGCGGCGTGTCGATGATCACCAGGTCGTAGCGCTCGCTGAGTTCTGCCAGCAGCTCGCGAAAGTTGGCGTGCATCAGCAGCTCGGAAGGATTGGGCGGCACTTGCCCCCGGCTGATGAAATGCAGGTTGTCGACTTCGACCTTGTTGATCGCCTGTTCAAGGGTGCAGCGCTTGACCAGCAGGTCGGACAGACCGTTGCTGATCGGGGTGTTGAGGGTTTTGTGCAGGTGCCCTTTGCGCATGTCGGCATCGATCAGCACCACGCGCTGGCCGCTCAGGGCCATGACCGCCGCGAGGTTGGACGAGACGAAGGTCTTGCCGACCTGCGGGCTCGGCCCGGAAATCATGATGCGGTTGTTGGTCGAATCGAGCCCGGCAAAGTGCAGGCAGGTGCGCAGGCTGCGGATCGATTCGATCGACAGATCAGTCGGGTTGCGCAGCGCCAGCAGGTACGCCGGCTTGTCGACGCCATCGCGGGCGCGGCCCTTTTTGTTGTCCTCTTCTTCCTGCAAGGCGCTGTAGGGAATCGACGCGTAAACCGGCAGGCCCAACTGCTCGATGCCCTCCGGACCTTCCAGGCCTCGGCTGAGGGATTTGCGCAGCAGCACCAGCGCCACGCCGACAAACGCGCCGAGCAATGTCGCGATCAGCACGATCAGTGGTTTCTTCGGTTTGATCGGATTGGTCAGGTCGACATCGGCAGTGTCGATCAAGCGCACGTTGCCGACGGCCCCGGCGCGGACGATGTCGAGCTCTTGGGATTTGTTCAGCAACTGCGTGTAGATCTGCGAAGCCACCTCGACGTCGCGGGTCAGGTTGAGCAATTCCTGCTGGGTGGCCGGCAAGTCCTGAACCTTGCCTTCGAGGGATTTCTGCTGCTGGGTCAATTCGCCGATCTGCGTCATCAAGGCGCGATACGCCGGGTGCTGTTTGGTGAACTTGCGATCGAGTTCGGCCTGCTGCATTTTCAGCTCGGAAATGCGCGTTTCCAGCGCCACCGACTGGCCCAGCACCGACTGGGTTTCCAGCGAGATGTTCACGGTCTTGCCGTGGGTCTGGTAGGCATTCAAGGCGTCGCTGGCCTTGGCCAGATCACGCTTGACCTGGGGCAACTGGCTTTGCAGGAAGGCCAGGCTCTGCGCGGCTTCCGCCGAGGTGCGGCGTACGTTCTGTTCGACGTAGAGCGAGGCGATCTTGTTGAGGATCTTCACCGCTTCGGCCGCGTCCGAGCTGGCCAGCGCCAGACGAATGATCCCCGACTCCTTGCCTTGTTCGGAGATATCCAGCGCGTCCTGATAGCCCTGAATGGTCACGATCCGAGGATTGCGCACCACCTGAAAATGCGTGCCGGGATTGGCCGACAAGTGCGCGATCTGCCCTTCTACGCCGTCGTTGGCAAACGCTTCGCCGGCCACGCCTTCGGCGAGCAGATTGTCGTTTTCATCGAACAGTTGAAAACGCTGCTGCTCGCCGGCGATCAGGGTGAGTTTCTTGCCGAGCAGGTCTTTCGGCAATTGCAGCCGGTTGAACTCCAGACGCTCGCCACCCCAGGCGTAACTGTTCAAACCGAAACGCGGCGGCGCGACGCTGGTCTCGCTGTCTCCGCGATAACGCCGCGAAAGAAAGCCGCCGATCAACGGGAACGTGTTGGGGGTGACGTCGATATCCAGGCGCAGGTCGTCAACGGTTTTGCCGATCACCGCGCGGGATTTGATGATGCCGATTTCGGTCACCGACGGCGATTGCCCGCCGAGCATGCTGTTGAGGTCGGAGAAACCGAGCATGTCGTTCTTTTTCGGTTCGACCTGCACCAGCGCGTTCGCCAGGTACACGGGCGTCGCCAGAACCGCATAGGCGACGCCGGTGACCATGAAGGCACCGGTCAGCGCGCCGATCAGCCACTTCTGGTCAATCAGGCTGCCGAAGATGCCGAGCAGATCAATACTGTCTTGATCATTGTCGCGGGTGCCGATTACGGACGGTAACTGCATAAGTCTGTTCTTACCATTTACTGTTCTGAAGAAGATTCATCAATGCCCGAGACGCTTTGCCCATGAACTAACAGCATCTTCAATCAATGCGTGGGCATGAATAAACGCGGCTTTGCCTTGACGATACGGATCATGTATTTCGCGCTCGCTCTGCCACTTGCCGAGCAGAAACACTTTGCCTCGGGCGTGCGAGGCAATCTTCAGCACTTGATTGACGTGGGTCTTTTCCATGACCAGGATCAGGTCCGAGTCATTGACGATGTCCGAGGTCAGTTGCCGCGCCTTGAAGGCCTCGGCGCAATGCCCGTGCTCTTCGAGAACCTGCCGCGCCGAGGCCTCCACGCCCTCGCCCACGCGGGCGGACAGGCCGGCAGAGGACACGGTGATGGCGGACTGGCCCAGCGCGTTGCGCAGCAGCAGTTCAGCCGTCGGACTTCGGCATATATTGCCCACGCAGACAACGAGGATCTTTTTGAACAAGTCTTGCTTTCCTGTGTAATATCAAACAGCCAACATGCCGTGAAAGTTAATGAACCCTCTCGACTTTCCTGCACTCAGAAATAGCTTCGCCCTGTTAGTACAGGAACATTAAGTACCACAGCGTTTTAAGCCGCCCCAACCACAATTAGCGGACTAAAAATAACTGTGATTTTCAGTTGCTGTTTTCCTGACAAAAAATAACATTCGCGCACTTAGTGCCATCACCGTTATCGGAAATTGAGTAACGGGACAAATATTCGTAGTTGTCATTCTCTTCAGGAGAGCAGACATGAAAACAGCACAGCGCAATAAACTCGCCGCCCTCGCCCTGATGGCGCTGGGTGCCGCCAGCCAGGTTCACACCAGTGAGCTGTTCCCCAACCTTCCAGCAAAAACCATCGGCGTGCAGGTGAAAATCCAGAGCTTCACCGCCGCCGATGCCGCGCAAATCAAGGCCGCAGGCTTCAGCTTTGTGCGCTTCGGCGTGTGGAGCGACAGCCTCACCGCCAAGACGTATCAGAAACAGGTCAGTGACGCCTTCGCCGCCGCCGCTTCCGCCGGCCTGCCGGTGCTGCTGACGGTGCGCGCGATCAAGGCATTGCCGGCCACGTCGCCGGAGGAGCTGAACGCCGCCGGCGGTAAGTTCGCCAACACCGTGACCGGGCTGGAAAAAACCTGGAGTTCGCAATTGGTAGCGATCGAAATATGGAACGAACCGGACCTGGAAACCTATTGGCCGACGCGCAATTTCGATACCACCTTCGTGCCGTTCATGGCCGGCATGTGCAAGGCCTTCGAGGGTCAGCCGCAATCGACACCGCGGGTCGGCTTCGGCTTCGCCCGGCCGCCAAGCGCCGGCTCGGCGTCGACGGTGGCGATGAAAAGTATCGTCAGCGATTACCCCAAATGCTTGAACGCCGTGTCCTATCATCCTTATGGCATGACCGCCACGCAGATCAGCAACGCACAGACCTTCATCCAGCAGAACTTCAATCTGCCGGGGGTCATCAGTGAATGGGGGGTTTCGGCCCTCGCCTCCAACGGTGGTCCTGAGGGGCAAGCGACCAAGATCAACGCGTTTATTACCGACGTTAAACGCCTCAATATTCCGCTGACCTCTATCTATGAATGGCGGAACAGTGATTCGGGCAGCAACGATCGCGAGAAGAACTTCGGCTTTCTCACCTCTGACGGCCAGCCAAAACCGGCGCGCTTGTCGGTAGAAGGTCTGTTGAACGCTGAGTAGGCATTGGGCAACCGGTCTGTTCACAGGTCGGTTGCTTTGAACCTGTGGGCTGTTTTGGCATCGTATTCAGCGACACCGCGCCCCACCTTTCAAACAATCGTTTTCAGGTTGTTGCCGCAGGGGCCATCGATCCACGAATGCACCCTTGAGTGCCCGTCAGCGCTCGGGTAATGTCTTCAGACCCATAGGATAGAGCACGCCCATGACTTCCAAGCTGGAACAACTCAAACAGTTCACCACCGTAGTTGCCGACACTGGCGACTTCGAAGCGATCGCCCGAGTCAAACCGACCGATGCCACCACCAACCCTTCCCTGCTGCTCAAGGCTTCGGCCATTCACGGTTACGCCGAACTGCTGAACGATTGCGTTCGCGACTGCAAGGGCGATGTCGGCCTGGCCAGCGACCGTTTCGGCGTCGCAGTGGGCAAGGAAATTCTCAACGTGGTTCCGGGCCGCATCTCCACCGAAGTGGATGCGCGCCTGTCCTTCGACCAGGATGCGATCCTCAAGCGTGCGCATCGCCTGATCGAGCTGTACGACAAGGCCGGCGTCGGCCGTGACCGCGTGCTGATCAAGATCGCCTCGACCTGGGAAGGCATCCGCGCCGCCGAGATCCTCGAGAAGGAAGGCATCCAGACCAACCTGACCCTGCTGTTCTCCTTCGCCCAGGCGGCCGCCTGCGCTGACGCCGGGGTGTTCCTGATTTCGCCGTTCGTGGGCCGTATCTACGACTGGTACAAGAAAGCCAACGGCAACGACTACACCGGCGCTGATGATCCGGGCGTGCAGTCGGTGACGCGCATCTACAACTACTACAAGGCCAACGACTACAAGACCGTGGTCATGGGCGCCAGCTTCCGTAACATCAACCAGATCGAGCAACTGGCCGGCTGCGATCGCTTGACCATCAGCCCGGAACTGCTGGAGAAGCTGGCCGCCGACACCGGCAAGCTGGAACGCAAACTGGCACCGGGCAATGCCGGTGAAGCGCGTCAGAGCCTCAACGAAGCGCAATTCCGCTGGTTGTCCAACGAAGACGCGATGGCCACCGAGAAACTGGCTGAAGGCATCCGTCAGTTCGCCCGCGACCAGGAGAAGCTGGAAGCGTTGCTGCAGGCCAAGCTGTGATTTGAGTTTGTAGAATGCAAAAAGGGCGAACCTGTGAGGGTTCGCCCTTTTTCATTTTGCCTGCACTGATAAATGTATCGACCGACCCGACGCCATCGCGGGCAAGCCCGCTCCCACAGGGTATGTGGAGAACCTAAGTTTGAGGTTTCACGCGATCATTGTGGGAGCGGGCTTGCCTGCGATGAGGCCAGCCCAGACACCATCAATTCATGAGATCAGTGTCTTTCCAGGGCATTGACCAGATCATGAAACGCTTCACGATTGGAATCGTTCAGGCCCATGAGAATCTTGTGCGCTTCCAGCACCTTGATTCGCACCACTTCTTCGGACTGGTCCTGATCCGGCAGGTCGTCCAGGCACTCCGGGCACGGCACCGGGTGGTTGACGATGTTGAACACCTGCTCGAAGCCCATCGATTGCAGCAGACGGGTGATGTCTTCGTGGGTGGTGACAACCGTCGGCAACAGGCCGACCTTCTGCCGCGACAGGATCGACAGTTTGGCCAGCAGGCCCAGAGTGGTGCTGTCGATGCTGCGGGTTTCGGTCAAATCGATCACGATCGCGTTGAAATTCAGCGCGGTGAAGATTTTCTCAATAGTCGCATCCAACGCCGAACACAGGGTCAGGCGAACTTCACCGACGAACTTCAAGACGAAGGTGCCGTCCTGCTCGGCGAACTGGATTCTACCGGTACTCATTAAAGATTCCTGCTCAACACCAACAGGGCGATATCATCCGGCATCTCCCCTAGCGTGGCCAAACCAAACACTTGCCGCAGACCATCCAGGCTGCCGCCCGCTGACTTCACCCGTTCGGGCAAAGCAGCCTCTTTTTCTTTGAGCGTTGCTTCCGGCAAAAGGTCCAGAATGCCATCAGACATCAGCGTCAGGCTGAACGTCGGCGGCAGCTCAAGCACGTGGTCTTCGTAGGTGGCTTCGTTGAAAAGCCCCACCGGCAAACCACGGCCTTCGAGATAACGAACACTGTCAGGCGTGTACAACACAGGCAAAGGCAGATGGCCGCCAATGCTATAGGTCAACAAACCGGTCTCCTCGTCGATGACTCCACCGACCATTGTGACGTGTTTACCCAGCTTACAACTGATCAGTCCCCGGTTGATATGACCGAGCACTTCCGAAGGCTTGAACTCCGGCAAGGTACCGCTGCGTTTCGATTCGAAGAGCAAACGCGTGGTCATGAACTTCAACAGCACGGTGACGAAGGCTGATGACGCGCCATGCCCGGAAACATCCGCCAGATAAAACGCGACCCGGCGCTCGTCAACGCGGAAATAGTCGACAAAATCACCCGACAGGTACAGTGACGGGATGATCTGGTGGGCAAAATTGAACTCGTCAATGCTCCACGGGCTTTCCGGCAGCATGTTCATCTGCACCTGGCGACCGGCGTTCTGGTCTTCCTGGAGCAGGTTCAGGCTGGCTTCAAGCTCGCGGTTGGCCTTTTCCAGCTTCTCGCTGTAGCGCTGGTTTTCCAGCAGCAGCCGCGCACGATCCAGGGCCCGGCGCACGGAGTGCTCGAGCACAGCCAGATCTTCGAGAGGCTTGATCAGGTAATCCGCAGCGCCCAGGCGCAGGGCCTCGACCGCGTCGTTCATCACCCCGGCACCCGAGACCACGATCACCGGCGTCTCCGGTGAGCGCTCGGTGACCTGACGGATCAGTTCGAGACCGCCCATCTGCGGCATGCGCAGATCGCAGATGACCAGATCGGGCTCGTCTTGCTCGAATACCTGAAGACCCTGTTGACCGTTGCCGGCCTGCAGGACGCTGAAACCACTGTCTTCCAGATAGGCCGCGAGGCTCGCGCGCACTACCTCGTCATCATCGATTATCAGCAGCGTGGCACTGGTTTTTGGCATGTGGGCAAACGGCGCCAGAATTAGGTTGGCGTAGTGAGCGGGGCAACGGCCCTGCGCAGACTACTGGATTCGCTTTCTAGCCTCTCTGTTGCAGCGCTTTCAAGCATTCGCCTGGCGCGCGGTTTTAAACAGAGGTGCCCTTCTAAGGCGCAGACGGTACTCCCATCCGCAGAGCGTTTCAAGCATGCGCCGATTGTCGCTTGACGACTTTGTTTGTCAAATCACCGGGAGTTATAAGAACCGCTCCAACGGTAACCCGATGGAAGGTAGTGGCAGTCGCAGGCGACGCTCTGGCGCGGACAAAAAAGGCGACCCGAGGGCCGCCTTTTTCATTACCGGTCGAAATCAGAAATCGTCTTCGACCTGACCGTCCTTCACCTTGAACTCGCGGTTTTGCAGGTAAGCATTGCGGATGAAGGTGTATTTGTCGCCGCTGATCAGCTTCTCGCTCGACAGCAGGCTGGCGCGGGTGTCGACGATGTTCAGGCCGAAGATCGAGTTACGCGTCGGCACGTGGTCGATGTAGCGGTACGCGCCGGTGAAGCTGTCGACGTATTTCGACGGTGCGTCACGCAGGGTGCTCGGCCCCATCAGCGGCAGCATCACGTACGGGCCGCTGCCCACGCCCCAGTAACCGAGGGTCTGACCGAAGTCTTCGTCGCTGCGGTTCAAGCCCATCTTGGTGCCGACGTCGAAGAAGCCGAGCAGACCGAAGGTGGTGTTGAAAATCAGTCGGGCGGTATCAACGCCCGCCGCAGCCGGTTTGGCCTGGAGAATGTTGTTCGCCAGGTTGGTCACGTCACCGACGTTGCGGAACATATTGTGAATGCCGTCTTCAACGAACTGCGGGGTAATGAACTCATAACCCTGGGCCAGTGGCTTCAGCGCGTAGGTGTCAACGAAGTCGTTGAACTGGAAAATCGGCCGGTTGACGCTTTCCCAAGGGTCTTCTTCGGTGGCCGCCTGGGTGGCGAACGGCGCCAGCAACAGGCTGGCACATACACTTAGCTGAGTGAGCGAAGGGCTCCAGCGCATAGAAAAACTCCTTGGATTCGATACTGGCGCGGTCCTCTCGGCCCGGGCATTAAGGCCGCTAGTATAAGCGTAAACGGCGATTTGGGCAGTGCGCCGCTGCAAGGATATGCAGGAAGTTTCCTACGCAGGCTTTCACCCGCCTGTCATGCAACTGTCACCCGCGCGCCCTAGTCTTGAGCGTTATTTCAGGGACGTTGCCATGACTCACGCCGAAACCTTGCCCGTCGCCGCGCCCGGCCTGACTGCCGTGCTGTTCGGCCTGAGCGGTTGCCTGGTGGATTTCGGTGCCCGCGCCGCGCAAGAGCTCAACGCCCAGCCGGAACATGCCAAAACTACACCCGGCGCACTCGATAGCCTGAAAAGTTTGCAGCGCCAGGGAATTCCCTGCGCGTGGCTCGACGAATTGCCCGCTGCCCTCGCTCAGCCACTGGCCGCCTCGCTGCCAGACTGGATCACACCGACGCAACATTCAGCAACAATGAATCCGTGGCCCGCCCCTAACGCCTGCTGGCAAGCGTTGATGAGTTTGAACATCGACCGCCTCGACGGTTGCGTGCTGGTCAGCGGTGAGCCGCGCCTGTTACAGGCCGGTCTGAATGCCGGGTTATGGACGATTGGCCTGGCGTCCTGCGGCTCGCTGTGCGGCCTCAGCCCGAGCGAGTGGCAGGTTCTGTCGCAAAAGGAACGCGAAAAGTTGCGCGGCAAGGCAACCGTGCAGTTGTTCGGCCTGGGTGTGCATTCGGTGATCGATCATCTCGGCGAGCTGGACGCCTGTCTCGCGGACATCAGCCTGCGCCGCGCCAAAGGCGAAAAGCCCTGATCGGCGTCATGCAGGTTTACCGAGAGTGGATTAATCTAAAGGTCAGCCATAGACCTTTGGCGCATGGCTGCGGTCAATGCCAGTGCCTATTGATAAAAGGAAACCACCATGCCCGCCCGACGAGAACTGCAGGATCAGCTCAACACCTTGCGTGATCAATTGGAGCAGAACCCGCCTCTGTCCGAGTCTGAACGTGAAAACTTACACCAGTTGATGGCGCAGATCGAAGCAGAAATTCAATTGGAAAATCAGCTACAGGACAACAACCTGGTGGACGGGGTGAACCTTGCCGTGGAGCGCTTTGAAGTGGAACACCCTACCATCGCCGGCACCCTGCGCAATATCATGAATACGCTGGGCAGCATGGGCATCTGACGCCCCGCCGCACAAAAAAGCCCTGCCAGCGATGGCAGGGCTTTTTCATTTCCGAAATGTGCATGCAAGCCCTTGTGGGAGCGAGCCTGCTCGCGAAGGCGTCGTGTCAGTCGACATCATCGTTGAATGAAACACCGCATTCGCGAGCAGGCTCGCTCCCACAAGGGATATCGCACATTCCGTTTCTTTATTGACGTACGAGCCGGTGATTCGGCAGCTGTACGCTTTCGGTACTGCGATACGGGTTGATATCCAGCCCACCCCGGCGCACATAGCGCGCAAACACCGTGAGTTTCTCCGGCTTCAACAACCGCTGCAGATCAAGGAAAATCCGCTCCACGCATTGCTCATGGAAGTCCGAGTGCTGGCGGAAGCTGACGATGTACTCCAGCAGGCTGGCGTGATCCAGCGCCGCGCCGCGATATTCCACCACGACGCTGCCCCAGTCCGGCTGGCTGGTCACCGGGCAGTTGGATTTGAGCAGGTGGCTGTGCACGCTCTCCTCGACCACGCGCGAATTGTCGCAACGCAGCAGCTCCGGACGCGGGTGCTCATAATTGCTCACGCTGATATCCAGATCATCGATGCACACGCCCGGCAATGCCACCACGCCCTCGGCTTCCACCTCTTTCAGACTGCGAACCCGCACGCCCACCGGTTTGCCGGCAGCGGCGGAGAGATCCTTGACCAGCGTCGCTTGCAATGTGGCGACGTCGGCGAACGGCGTCTGGTTCAGCGAGTTGAGGTAGAGCTTGAACGACTTCGATTCGATGATGTTCGGCGAATCCGCCGGAATGCTGAATTCAGCGATCGCCACCACCGGTTTGCCCGAGGGCAGCAGCCACGACAGCTCGAAGCAGTTCCAGAAATCCACGCCTTTATACGGCAGGGTTTCGGCGGTCAGGCCGAGCTCGGCCCATTTCGCGGTGCGCGGAATCGGGAACAGCAGGGACGGCGTGTAAGTGGCGATGTATTCGCTGGATTTGCCCAGCGGCGAATGTTCGGCTGCGGGATGCATGGCGGAAACCTGACTGAAGAATCAGCGGATTCTACCAGCCTTTGCCCGCGCCTTTGAGTGCTTACTGACTGACTGTCAGTTTGCCGACCATGCCCGCCTGATAATGCCCGGGGATATTGCAGGCAAACTCGAGCGCCGTGGCCTTGCTGAAGGTCCAGGTCAACTCGGCGGTTTTGCCCGGCTCGACCAGCACGCTGTTGGGATCGTCATGCTGCATGCCATGCCCCATCGCCGCGTGATCCATACCCGCCATATCGTGGGACATTTCTTTCATAGCGGTAGGCGTGAGCATGCCGCTTTGCTGCATCTGCAACATTTCCTCCTGGTGACTGGCATGCATCGCCGCATCACCGAGGTTGAATTCATGCAGCAACTGGCCTTTATTCACCAGTACAAAGCGAACCGTCTCACCGGCCTTGACCTGTATGGCTTTCGGGTCGAAGTTCATGTCGCCCATGACGATTTCGATACTGCGCGTAGCCTGGCTCGCCGCTGCCGGCTGGCCGAAGGCGAAGGTGTGCACCGGTGTCGCCCAGGCTGGCGAACTCAATGCCAGCAGAGAGGCGGCTATTTTCAGGGAGGTGCGCAAAAACATGGTCGTACTCCAACAAGAGAAGGTTCAGCCTGTGGGAAACTCTAACCACCCAGGGCTGGCATCGACCTGACAGGCAGATTACAACTTTGTCAGCTTGGCGCTTCTCGCCGGATCTCACGGTATAACGCCTTCGCCCTTTTTCATCCCGAACCAGCCCGAGTCGCCCATGAAACTGTTGATCGTCGAAGACCAAGCGAAAACCGGCCAGTACCTGCGTCAGGGCCTGACCGAGGCCGGATTCAATACCGAGCTGGTGGCCGATGGCATCAGCGGCCAGCAATTGGCCTTGAGCGGCGACTACGCGCTGTTGATCCTCGATGTAATGCTGCCCGGGCGCAGTGGCTGGCAGATTCTGCAAGCGGTGCGCAGCGCTGGCCTCGACACGCCGGTACTGTTTCTCACCGCCAAAGACGCCGTGGAGGACAGGGTTCACGGCCTCGAACTGGGCGCCGACGATTATCTGGTCAAGCCATTCGCCTTTTCCGAGCTGCTCGCGCGGGTGCGCAGCCTGTTGCGGCGCGGCAACGCGATCGCCCAGGAAACCAGCCTGCAACTAGCCGATCTGCGCCTGGATCTGATCCGCCGCCGGGTCGAACGCAGCGGCCAGCGCATCGACCTGACCGCCAAGGAATTCGCCCTGCTGGAAATGCTCCTGCGCCGTCAGGGTGAAGTCCTGCCCAAATCGCTGATCGCCTCGCAGGTTTGGGACATGAATTTCGACAGCGACACCAACGTTATCGAAGTGGCGATCCGCCGCTTGCGCCTGAAGATCGACGATGACTTCCCCAACAAGTTGATCCACACAGTGCGCGGTATGGGTTACGTGCTCGAAGAGCGTTCGCTGTGATGCGTAGCCTGTCCTTGAGCACGCGCCTGGCGCTGTTGTTTGCCGCCTGCACTGCGGTGGTCTCGCTGTTCGCCGGGGTGCTGTTCGACCGCGCCAGCGAGGCGCACTTTATCGAGCTTGACCAGCAACAACTGGAGACGAAACTGATCGGCCTGCGCCGCGCCTTGCAGGATCTCCAACCTGCCCAGCGCGAGGCGCGGCTGGCCGATGAACTCAGCCGTCAGTCGGATCTGTCGTTGCGCATCACCAGTGGCGACGGGCAGCACTGGTATGACAGCTCGGTGCAGATTCCGAAGAATCTGCCGCTGCAAACCGGCCTGTCTACCATCAGCCATGACGGCACCGATTACCGCGTGCTGCGCGCCCCGCTCTACCCGGACACAGCGGATTCGCCACAACTGACGCTGCTGCTGGACATCACCCATCACCAGCATTTTCTTACGCGCATGCAGCATCTGATCTGGCTGACCGTCGGCTTGTCAGCGCTGGCCACTGCCGTGCTCGGGGCCTGGGCCGCGCGCAGCGGTCTGCGCCCGTTGCGGCGGATGAGCGCAGTGGCCCGTGGGATTTCTGCGCAATCGCTGAATGCCCGACTGCCTGCAGAGAAGATGCCACCAGAGCTTGCAGAAATGGCCTACAGCTTCAACGCCATGCTCGCACGCCTCGACGATTCGTTTCAGCGCCTCTCGGCATTCTCCGCCGACATCGCCCATGAACTGCGCACACCGTTGTCGAATCTGCTGACCCACACCCAGGTCACCCTCACCCGCCCACGCGCACTGGAGGATTACCGCGAAGCGCTGCACAGCAACCTCGAAGAACTGCAATGGATGGCGCAACTGGTCAACGACATGCTCTACCTGGCCAAGGCTGACCACGGCTTGCTGATGCCCAAGCGCGAACCACTGGAGCTGGCGGATGAGGCCGACATGCTGCTGGAGTTTTTTGCGCCATTGGCGGAAGACGCCGGCGTGAGTTTGAGCCGTGAAGGCGAGGCGCGAATCGAAGGTGATCGCGGCATGTTGCGCCGGGCCTTGTCGAATCTGCTGGATAACGCGCTACGGTTTACCCCGGCCGAGGGTTATGTGCGCTTGAGCATCGTCGACGAGGGGGGGATCGTGCGCGTCTGCGTCGAGAACAGTGGCGAGGGTATTTCCGCGCAATTACTGCCACGTCTGTTCGACCGCTTCTATCGAGCGGATCCGGCGCGGCAGGAAGGCAGCAGTGAGCATGCGGGGTTGGGGCTGGCGATTACCCAGTCGATCGTGCGTGCCCATGGCGGGCAGATTCGTTGTGAATCTGAAGCGGGTTGGACGCGGTTTGTGATCGAGTTGCCTCGGACCTGATCGTTCCCACGCTCTGCGTGGGAATGCAGCCCGGGACGCTCCGCGTCCCTTCAAGAGCCGAACGCAGAGCGTCCGTTGAGGCATTCCCACGCAGAGCGTGGGAACGAGCATGGAGTCGCTTACGAATATCTCAAGGCATGCGCCGGTTCGATCTTCGCCGCCCGCCACGCCGGATACACCGTCGCCAGAAAGCTCAGGATGAAACCCGCCGAGCAGATCAACAGCACATCTCCGCCCTGCAGTTCCGAGGGCAGGTTGCTGACGAAATACACATCCGAACTGAAAATATGCTGTCCGGTCACGCGCTCGACCCAGCCGACCAATTCACTGACATTGAGCGCCGCAATCACGCCCAGCACGCCGCCAATAATGGTGCCGACAATACCGATCACCGTGCCCTGCACCATGAAGATCGCCATGATCTGCCGGGGCGTGGCGCCGATGGTGCGCAGGATGGCGATGTCGGCGCCCTTGTCGTTCACCACCATGATCAGCGTCGCGATGATGTTGAACGCCGCCACCGCGACGATCATCAGCAACAGCAGGCCGATCATGGTTTTTTCCATCTTCATCGCGCTGAACAGGCTGCCCTGGGTGTGGGTCCAGTCGTCAGCCTTGAAGTCAGCGCCGAGGCCACTGGCGATGTCCGCAGACACTTTCGGCGCGGCGTACAGATCCTTGACCGCCAGCCGCACGCTCTGCACCTGATTCGGCTGCCAGTGCTGCATGGTCGCGGCATCGGCGACGTGAATCAGGCCCATCGAGCCGTCCAGCTCGGCGCCGACCTTGAACACGCCAACCACATTCAGGCGCTGCATGCGCGGGGTGATACCGCCCGGTGCGGTACTGACTTCCGGAACGATCAAGGTGATTTTGTCGCCGACATTGAGGCGGAAACGCCGCGCGGTGATCTCACCGATCACCACACCGAATTCGCCCGGCTTCAAGGCATCGAGACGCCCCTGGACGATGTGCTGGGCAACGATCGACACCTTGCCTTCCTGGGCCGGATCAACGCCGCTGATCTGGATTGGCTGCATCGACCCCTTGTAGGAAAGCATGCCTTCCATCTCGGTGAACGGCACGGCGGCCGTCACTTCGGGATTTTTCATCGCAGCGGCGGCCACTGGCTGCCAGTCGTCGATCGGTTTGACGCCAACGATGGTCGCATGGGGCACCATGCCGAGGATGCGCGAGCTCATTTCGCGCTGGAAGCCATTCATCACCGACAGCACCACGATCATCGCCAGCACGCCGAGGGCGAGGCCGATCATCGAGGTCATCGAAATGAACGAAACAAAGCGATTGCGGCGCTTGGCGCGGGTATAGCGCGTGCCGATAAAGATCGATAACGGTCTGAACATTCGCTGGGGCACCGTATAGAAATAAAAGACCCGGCGCCGTTACGGGCGCCGGGTTTCAGCCAGTCAGATGGGAGTCAGGCAGCCTTCCTGCAGCTGCAGAACGCGGTCCATCTGGCGAGCCAGGTTCATGTCGTGCGTCACCACCAGGAACGCCGTGCGCATCGAAGTGCTCAGCTCCAGCATCAGGTCCTGAATGCCTTCGGCGGTATGCAGGTCAAGGTTGCCGGTTGGCTCATCGAGCATCACCAGCCCCGGGTTGTTGACCAGGGCACGGGCGATGGCCACGCGCTGACGCTCGCCGCCGGACAGTTCCGCCGGTTTGTGTTCCAGACGATGGCCGAGACCGACGCGCTCCAGCAATGCCGTGGCACGCTGACGCGCCTCCGGAATGGCGGTCTTGCCAATCAGCAGCGGCATGCAGACGTTTTCCAGCGCGGTGAATTCCGGCAGCAGGTGGTGAAACTGGTAAACGAAACCAAGCGCGCGATTGCGCAGCAGGCCCCGCTTCTTCTCGCTCAACGCCGACAGTTCTTCACCGTCGAGCCAGACGCTGCCCTTGCTCGGCGTATCGAGGCCGCCGAGCAGGTTGAGCAAGGTACTTTTGCCGGAACCGGATTTGCCCACGATCGCTACACGTTCGCCCGGGTGCAACTCCAGTTGCAGGCCGGCCAGCACTTGTACCGACTCCGGACCCTCCTCGTAGGATTTGCCCAGGTTACGGCAGCTCAGAATTGCTTGTTCACTCATGCCCGACTCACTCATAACGTAACGCCTCCGCCGGCTGGGTGCGCGCGGCACGCCAGGCGGGATACAGGGTGGCGAGGAAACTCAGGACCAACGCAGCGGCGCAGACCATGACGACGTCCTGGCTCTGTACCTGCGAAGGAAGATAATCAATGAAATACACGTCAGCATTAAGGAACTTGTGGCCGATCAGCCCTTCGAGCGCCGAAATGGCCGCACTGACATTCAGTGCCGCGAGGATCCCGACCACCGCGCCGATCGCCGTGCCGACCACGCCGATCACCGTGCCCTGAACCATGAACGTACGCATGATCGTGCCCGGAGTAGCGCCTAGGGTGCGCAGAATGGCGATGTCACCCTTCTTGTCGTTCACCACCATCACCAGCGTGGAAATGATGTTGAACGCGGCGACGGCGACGATCAGCAGCAACAGCAGCCCGATCATGGCTTTTTCCATGCGGATCGCTTGATACAGGTTGCCGTGGGTGCGGGTCCAGTCACGGGCGTAGTAACGATCTTCGCCGAGCTGCTGGGCAATGTTCCACGCCTCACGCGGGGCCTGGAACAGGTCGTCGAACTTCAGCCGCAGGCCCTGCACCTGATCGGCTTTCCAGCGGTGCATTTTCGCCAGATCCTGCAGATTGGTCACGCCGAGGTAGCCGTCGAGCTCACCGGCGCCGACATGGAAAATGCCGACCACGGTGAAGCGCTTCATGCGCGGGAACATCCCGGCCGGGGTCACGCTGACCTCCGGTGCGACGAAGGTGACCTTGTCACCGATGCCGACGCCGAGCTTGGTCGCCGCCTTGTCGCCGATGACGATGCCGAAGCTGCCGGGCGTCAGGTCGTCGAGTTTGCCGTGCTTCATGAAGTTGTCGATGATCGACACATTGCGCTCGAGCGCAGGATCAATGGCATTGAGCAACACCTTGGAAACCTGACCGTTGTTGGTCAGCAGGCCCTGCATCTGGGTAAACGGCGCCACCGCCGTCACCTGCCGGTTCTGCTTGACCTTGTCGGCCAGGCTCTGCCAGTCATTGATCGGCTCGCCGGTCTCGAGAGTGGCGTGGGGCACCATGCCCAGCACGCGGGTGCGCATCTCATGATCGAAGCCGTTCATCACCGACAGCACGACGATCATCACGACCACGCCAAGGGCGAGCCCGATCATCGAAGTCAGGGAAATGAATGACACAAAATGATTGCGACGCTTTGCACGGGTATAACGCGTGCCGATAAATACGAAGAGAGGTCTGAACATGTCGGGGCTTGTTCGGAGGGAAAAGGAACGTCCTTGTGGCGGGGGTCGAAAACCAGCTTTACACTCAGACCACCGCCGCTACCATGGGTTCGCCATGTCGACATTAGATGAAGAAGATCGCCGCGAATACTACCGTATCGAGGACACGATCGCACTGGAAATTCGGCCCCTGTCCGCTCCCGAAGCCGCAGGCCAGGAAGTGTTGCAGGATGCTTCCCCACTCTTCAACCTGCTCAGCGAACTGCACCTGAGCGAATTCGAGTCGCAGCACCTGCTGCGACAGATCAGCGAGCGCGACCGCGCCATCGCCGCGTTCCTCAAATCGCAGAACAAACGCATCGACCTGCTCAGCCAGGTGATCGCCCTGACGGTGCTCGGACACATCGGCGAGCCGCAGCCGGTGATCATCTCCGAGGGCGGGATCGACTTTCAGTACCCGACCCCGATTGCCACCGGCGCACACCTGTCGGTGAAACTGGTACTGATGCCGCAGGCGCTTGGCCTGCTGCTGCGTGCCCGGGTCACCCATTGCGATCCCAAGGGCGATGGCTATGACGTCGGCACCGAGTTCGAGCGCCCGACCGATGCCCAGCGCCAGTTGCTCGCTCGCTACATTTTGCAAAAGCAGGCTCAGGAACGCCGTCTGGCCCGCGAACAGAACGAATCAGGCATTTAACTTAAGGAAGCACCGTGACCCTCATCTACGGCCACCGCGGCGCCAAGGGCGAAGCACCGGAAAACACCCTGAGCAGCTTTCAGGAATGCCTCAAGCACGGCGTGCGCCGCTGCGAACTGGATCTGCACCTGTCCAAGGACGGCGAGCTGATGGTCATCCATGATCCGACGCTCAAACGCACCACCGACCGTCGCGGCAAAGTCGTCGAGCACACCGCCGCCGAACTGGTGACCTACGACGCGCGCAAGGGTGGCCCGGGCTGGATCCAGCCGTGCCCGATTCCGACGCTGGAAGAATTGTTCGAGCAATGTGATTTCGAGCACTGGCAACTGGAAGTCAAAAGCGCTTCACGCACCCGCGCGGCGACTACCGTGCTGGCGATTCGGGAAATGGCTCAACGGCATGGCCTGCTCGACAAGGTGACGATCACCTCGAGTTCACGGGAAGTCTTGAAGGCAGCGCTGGACCTGGTACCGGACGTATCCCGTGGCCTGGTGGCCGAATACGCCTGGCTCGATCCGTTGAAGGTGGCGGCCAGCTACGGTTGCGAAATTCTCGCGTTGAACTGGACGCTGTGTACGCCGGAACGCCTGCAGAAGGCGCAGCGTCAGGGCCTGCATGTGTCGGTGTGGACCGTCAACGAGCCTGCACTGATGCGCAGACTCGCCGACTTCGGCGTTGACAGCCTGATTACAGACTTTCCCGGTTTGGCCACTGCCACCCTTGAGAATTGCTGAAATCGGTCTCCCCGGCCGGCTCAGGCCACCGGCCGGAGCCCGTCAAAAAAGCCGGTTGAGGCCGTCGTACGCCGCGACCCGATAGGCTTCGGCCATGGTCGGGTAGTTGAACGTGGTGTTGACGAAATACTTCAGGGTGTTCAGCTCGCCCGGCTGGTTCATGATCGCCTGACCGATGTGAACGATCTCCGACGCCTGATAACCGAAGCAATGCACGCCGAGCACTTCCAGCGTTTCGCGGTGGAAGAGGATCTTCAGCATGCCTTGCGGCTCACCGGCAATCTGCGCCCGCGCCATGCTCTTGAAGAAGGCCTTGCCGACTTCGTACGGCACTTTCGCCTGGGTCAATTCCTGCTCGTTCTTGCCGATCGAGCTGATCTCCGGAATGGTGTAGATGCCGGTCGGCACGTCATTGACGAAGCGCCAGCTGCCATTGTCGACGATGCTGCCAGCGGCCGAACGACCCTGGTCGTGGGCGGCACTGGCCAGGCTTGGCCAGCCGATCACGTCACCGGCGCCGTAGATGTTCTCTATGCAGGTGCGGTAGTTCTGGTCGACTTCGATCTGGCCACGGCTGTTGACCTTGACCCCGATGTTTTCCAGACCCAGCGTGTCGGTGTTGCCGGTACGGCCGTTGCACCAGAGCAAGGCGTCGGCCTTGATCTTCTTGCCGGATTTAAGATGCAGGATCACGCCGTTGTCCACGCCTTCGACGCGGTCGTACTCTTCGTTGTGACGCACGGTGATGTTGTTGTTGCTGAAGTGGTAGCTCAGCGCCTGGGAAATTTCCGAGTCAAGGAAGCTCAGCAACTGGCCACGGTTGTCGACCAGTTCGACCAGCACACCCAGACCACTGAAGATCGATGCGTATTCGCAGCCGATTACACCAGCGCCATAAACGATCAGTTTGCGCGGGGTGTGGCCGAGGCTGAGGATGGTGTCGCTATCGTAGATGCGCGGGTGGTGAAAATCGATGTCCGCCGGGCGATACGGGCGCGAACCGGTAGCGATGATGATGTGCTTGGCGACCAGTTTTTCGACCACGCCGTTGCCACAGACCACTTCGATGGTTTGCTCGTCGGCGAAGCTGCCGGTGCCGAAGAACACGTCGACACGATTACGGGCGTAGTAGCCGGTGCGCGATGCGACTTGTTTGGAAATGACTTTTTCGGCGCTTTTCAACACGTCCGGGAAGGAGAACCAGCGTGGCTCGCCGATGGCGCGGAACATCGGGTTGGTGTTGAACTGCATGATCTGCCGCACCGAGTGACGCAGTGCCTTGGACGGGATGGTGCCGAGGTGGGTGCAGTTGCCGCCGACCTGACGACGGCTGTCGACCATCGCGACCTTGCGCCCCGCTTTGGCGGCGTTCATTGCCGCGCCTTCTCCCGCCGGGCCGGAACCCAGTACCACCACGTCGTAGTTGTAGACAGCCATGCGTACTCCTCAGAACAGGCCGCGGTGCCAGCAGCACCGGCGGCTAAATCACGCCGAACGGCGGCGCGAAGGAACAATTGGGGGCCAGTTAAGAACCCGGACACAGTCTATAGAAGCGTCAACGCCGCGCACATTAACCCTTGGTCGCGTCGTAGGCTACTTTTGCCTGCACTACAACGCCAGCTTTCGTCTTGTCTTCGGTCAGTTTTTTTCACCGACAAGCTGCGCAAATGCCTGACTGCTGCGGGTGACGAAACCTGTATCGGCACGCAAGACAAACAATGCAGCAATGTCATGCTTTTGGGCATAGTCCCGTGCCCTTTCCGGCCCGAGAATCAGCAACAGCGTCGATAGTCCATCGGCCATCAACGCTGAAGGATGAATCACCGTGACTGACGCCAGGTCGTGTAGGACCGGTCGCCCGCTGCGTGCATCGAAGGTGTGGGAATAACGCCGACCGTCCTGCAGAAAATAGTGGCGGTAGTCACCGGAGGTGGACACGCCGTAGCCATCGACATCGATAATCCGCTCGGCCACTTGCTGGTCATCGCGAGGCTCTTCGAGAGCGATGCGCCACGCCGAACCATCCGGCTTCTTGCCCCGGGCTTTGAGTTCGCCCGTGGCTTCGACCAGGTAATTGTCGATGTCCATGCCCTGCAATCTGGCGGCGATGGTATCCACGGCGTAACCGGCGGCAATGCTGTTGAAGTCGACTTCGACGGCGGTGTCCTTGCACAACCGCTCGCCGTCGATGCGCAGATGCTGATGGCCGACCCGCTGCATGACCTCGGCCAGAGCGGCCGCATCAGGGATCTTTTCTTCGCGTCCTTGCGGGCCGAATCCCCAGAGATCCAGCAGCGGTTCAACGGTCAGGTCGTAGGAGCCTTCGCTTTGCATTGAAAGCTGTTCGCCGATGCGGACCAATTCGAGCACCGCTGCCGGCATGGCTTGGCAGCTATCGGCGGGCAAGGCGTTGAAACGTTCGATGGCGGAGTCACTGCGGTAAGTCGACAGCTGTTGATCGACGTCGCCGAGGATGCGCTCCACTTCACCGCGCACTTGCGCAGGATCGGCGACCCCGGCGTGGCGCACATACTTGACCGACCAGGTGCTGCCCATGATCGAGCCACCGACCTGTTCCAGGGAATCGCCGTTGCCGCAGCCGCCGATTGCCACCGCCAACACCACAGGCCCCCACCAGCGTCCAGTTAACAATTCTTCATCTCCCCGCAAAACCACGGCGGCCATTATGAACTACAAGCGCCCGCTCGCTTCCCCATGGCTGCAACGCCTTTATACAAATTGAACAGTGAGTACCTCCCATGTCCTCCACCACGGGCAAAGGCAAAGCGATCTTTCGCGTTGTCAGCGGCAACTTCCTCGAAATGTTCGACTTCATGGTCTACGGCTTCTATGCCACGGCCATCGCCAAGACCTTCTTCCCCACCGACAGCGCGTTCGCTTCGCTGATGCTGTCGCTGGCGACCTTCGGCGCCGGCTTCCTGATGCGCCCGCTGGGGGCGATTTTCCTCGGCGCCTATATCGACCGTCACGGACGGCGCAAAGGGCTGATCATCACTTTGGCGATGATGGCCGCCGGTACGGTGTTGATTGCCTGCGTGCCCGGCTACGCGACGCTCGGTGTCGCCGCGCCGCTACTGGTGTTGTTCGGCCGTCTGTTGCAGGGCTTCTCAGCGGGCGTGGAACTCGGCGGTGTGTCGGTGTATCTGGCGGAAATTTCAACGCCGGGGCGTAAAGGCTTTTTCGTCAGTTGGCAGTCGGCCAGCCAACAGGCTGCGGTAGTCTTCGCCGGTCTGCTCGGTGTCGGTCTCAACCACTGGCTGAGCCCTGAGCAGATGGGCGAATGGGGCTGGCGCGTACCGTTTCTGATTGGCTGCATGATCGTGCCGGTGATTTTTTTCATCCGACGCTCGCTGGAAGAAACCCCGGAGTTCCAGGCGCGCACCCACCGCCCTACCCTCGGCGAAATCGTCCGCTCGATCGGGCAGAACTTCGGCATCGTTATTGCCGGCATGGCGCTGGTGGTGATGACCACGGTGTCGTTCTACCTGATCACTGCGTACACGCCGACGTTTGGCAAGGCTGAGCTGCATCTGTCTGATCTCGATGCGCTGTTGGTGACGGTGTGCATCGGCTTGTCGAACTTCTTCTGGCTACCGGTGATGGGCGCGGTATCCGACAAGATCGGCCGAAAACCCTTACTGCTGGCGGCGACGATTCTGGCGATCCTGACGGCGTATCCGGCGCTGTCGTGGCTGGTGGCGAACCCGAGTTTCAGCCATTTGCTGATTGTCGAATTGTGGCTGTCGTTTCTGTACGGCTCGTACAACGGCGCGATGGTGGTGGCACTGACCGAGATCATGCCGGTGGAAGTGCGCACGACCGGTTTCTCGCTGGCGTACAGCCTCGCGACGGCGACGTTCGGCGGCTTTACCCCGGCGGCGTGTACCTATCTGATTCATGTGCTGGACAACAAGGCAGCACCGGGCATCTGGCTCAGTGGCGCGGCGGTGTTGGGCTTGATTGCGACACTGGTGCTGTTCCGTGGCAACCGGCATGAGTTGCGCACGGCGCAGGCCTCGGTAGCCAGCGGCGCCTGACAGAATGCTTTCGCGAGCAGGCTCGCTCCCACAGAAGATTGTGAACGACACTGATCCAGTGTGGGAGCGAGCCTGCTCGCGAAGAGGCCGGCAAGGACGCCGAAGATCCAACAGGCCCACAAACAAAAACGCCCCGACAAAATGCCGGGGCGTTTTCATTCAAGCCTGAGGCTTAGCGCGGGAACGCTGGCGGATTCACATCAGCCATGTCTTCCATCACGCGAACCACTTGGCAGCTGTAGCCGAACTCGTTGTCGTACCAAACGTACAGAACGACGCGGTTGTCCTGCACGATGGTCGCTTCAGCATCAACCACACCAGCGTGACGCGAGCCGACGAAGTCGGTCGACACCACTTCCTGCGAATTGACGAAGTCGATCTGCTTGTGCAGTTCGGAGTGCAGCGCCATGTAGCGCAGGTACTCGTTCATCTCTTCACGGGTGGCGGCTTTCTCAAGGTTGAGGTTGAGAATGGCCATCGACACGTTCGGCGTCGGCACACGGATCGCGTTACCGGTCAGCTTGCCGGCCAGCTCAGGCAGAGCCTTGGCAGCAGCGGTGGCGGCGCCGGTCTCGGTGATCACCATGTTCAGCGCGGCGCTGCGGCCACGGCGATCGCCCTTGTGGAAGTTGTCGATCAGGTTCTGGTCGTTGGTGTACGAGTGAACGGTTTCGACGTGACCGTTGATGATGCCGAACTTGTCGTTGACCGCTTTCAACACCGGCACGATGGCGTTGGTGGTGCAGGAAGCAGCCGAGACGATTTTGTCGTCAGCGGTGATTTCACCGTGGTTGATGCCGTGAACGATGTTTTTCAGCTTGCCCTTGCCAGGCGCGGTCAGAACAACGCGATCAATGCCCGGGCAGGCCAGGTGCTGACCCAGGCCATCGGCGTCACGCCATACACCGGTGTTGTCCACCAGCAGCGCGTCTTTGATGCCGTACTGGGTGTAATCCACCTCGGTCGGGTTCTTCGCGTAGATCACCTGGATCAGGTTACCGTTGGCGGTGATGGTGTTGTTTTCTTCATCGATGGTAATGGTGCCGTTGAACGAACCGTGTACCGAATCGCGACGCAGCAGGCTGGCGCGTTTGGTCAGGTCGTTTTCGGCGCCTTTGCGCACGACGATGGCGCGCAGACGCAGGCCGTCGCCACCACCGGTTTTCTCGATCAGGATGCGCGCCAGCAGACGGCCGATACGACCGAAGCCGTAAAGAACAACGTCAGTGCCTTTGCGGGCCGAGGCGTTCTGCTGGCCAACCACGTCAGCCATCTCTTCACGCACGAACTGCTCGGCGCTGCGGCCGTTGCCTTCATTGCGGAATTTGAACGCCAGCTTGCCCAGATCCACCGACGCCGCGCCGAGCTTGAGCTCGCTCATGGCCTTGAGCAGTGGGAATGTTTCGTGGACGGAGAGTTCGCTGTCGTCGGAAGAACGGTGGCGAGCAAAGCGGTGAGCTTTGAGAATCGCGATGACAGACTGGTTGATCAGGCTGCGGCCATAGATCGAGCTAACCACGTTGTTATTGCGGTAGAGCTGACCGATAAGCGGGATCATCGCTTCTGCGAGTGCTTCACGGTCGATCCATTCACCAAGACACTGGTCGGGCTTCTGAGTCACGGTAACCTTCCACATGTAGGGGCAGAAAAAAGGGGCTACATTATGCCGCCGACAAGCCCTTTCAGCAATGCGCGCTTGTCGCGCAATCGGTAACAAAATCCCGTTCAAAAAATTTACGCCTTTCTCCAGCCCAGTAAAACCGGGGCTTTCAGCGCAGTCAATTTTTCGACGACTGTTAGACGATGTCTGTAACCCTCCGTAACACCACCCGGTTTCGGCACTACATAACCATGAAAAAAGTGCTCGTTTTTATGGTTACCACTACATTTCGTCCAAACCGTGAAGATAGACGCAGTCTGCAACTGACAGGCGGCACCGGAGGCCGCTACAATTACCGACTTTGTCGCAACGCCTGGAGCTCAACCTTCCGTGCCTGTTCTGCGTCTACCGTTACTCCCTGCCGAAGCAGGTAAACAGCACTGGGGCAATCTGCCCGGTGCCGCCCTCAGCCTGGCGATTGCCGAGGCTGCCAGCGCTGCCAAGCGCTTTACCCTGCTGCTGACCGCCGACAGCCAAAGCGCCGAACGGCTGGAACAGGAGCTGAGTTTCTTCGCCCCGGATTTGCCCGTACTGCATTTCCCCGACTGGGAAACCCTGCCCTACGACCTGTTCTCGCCGCACCAGGACATCATCTCCCAGCGCATCGCCAGCCTGTATCGCCTGCCGGAACTGGCCCACGGCGTGCTGGTGGTTCCGATAACCACCGCCCTGCATCGCTTGGCGCCGACCAAATTCCTCCTCGGCAGCAGCCTGGTGCTGGATATCGGCCAGAAGCTCGACGTCGAACAGATGCGTGCGCGGCTCGAAGCCAGCGGCTATCGCTATGTCGACACGGTGTATGAGCACGGCGAGTTCACCGTACGCGGCGCGCTGATCGACCTGTTCCCGATGGGCAGCAAGCTGCCCTATCGCATCGACCTGTTCGACGACGAAATCGAAACCCTGCGCACCTTCGATCCGGAAACCCAGCGTTCAATCGACAAGGTCGAGTCGGTCAAGCTGCTGCCGGCCCGCGAGTTCCCGTTGCAGAAAGACGCAGTCACCCGCTTCAAGGCGCGCTTTCGCGAGCGCTTCGACGTCGACTTCCGCCGCTGCCCGATCTTTCAGGATTTGAGCAGCGGTATCACTCCGGCCGGCATCGAGTACTACCTGCCGCTATTCTTCGACGAAACTTCGACGCTGTTCGATTACCTGCCTCAGGACACGCAAGTGTTCTCGCTGCCGGGCATCGAGCAGGCGGCGGAAAACTTCTGGAACGACGTGCGCAATCGTTACGAAGAACGCCGCGTCGATCCATCGCGTCCTTTATTGCCACCGGCCGAACTGTTCCTGCCGGTGGAAGACTGCTTCGCGCGCCTGAAGAACTGGCCGCGAGTCGTCGCCAGTCAGCAGGACGTCGAAACCGGCGTCGGCCGTGAACGCTTCCCGGCGCACGCGCTGCCGGATCTGGCCATCGAAGCCAAAGCCACGCAACCACTGGCGGCGCTGGCCGGTTTCCTCGAAGAATTCCCCGGTCGCGTGCTGTTCACCGCCGAATCGGCGGGTCGTCGCGAAGTCCTGCTGGAACTGCTGGAACGCCTGAAGCTGCGGCCGAAAACCGTCGACAGCTGGCCAGACTTCGTTGCCAGCAAGGATCGTCTGGCGATCACCATCGCCCCGCTCGACGAGGGCCTGCTGCTCGACGACCCGGCGCTGGCGCTGGTGGCGGAAAGTCCGCTGTTCGGCCAACGGGTCATGCAACGTCGTCGTCGCGAGAAGCGCAGCGACGTCAGCAACGATGCGGTAATCAAGAACCTCACCGAACTGCGAGAAGGCGCGCCGGTGGTGCATATCGATCACGGCGTCGGCCGCTACCTGGGCCTGACGATTCTGGAAATCGATAATCAGGCCGCCGAATTCCTCACCCTCGAATACGCCGAGAACGCCAAGCTTTACGTGCCGGTGGCCAACCTGCACCTGATCGCGCGCTACACCGGCAGCGACGATTCGCTCGCGCCGCTGCATCGCCTCGGCTCGGAAACCTGGCAGAAAGCCAAGCGCAAAGCCGCCGAGCAGGTGCGTGACGTCGCCGCCGAATTGCTCGACATTTACGCCCGTCGTGCCGCCCGTGAAGGTTACGCCTTCGCCGACCCGAAGGCCGATTACGCCACCTTCAGCGCCGGTTTCCCGTTCGAAGAAACACCCGATCAGCAAGCGACCATCGAGGCGGTACGCGAAGACATGCTCGCGCCGAAACCGATGGATCGTCTGGTCTGCGGCGACGTTGGCTTCGGCAAGACCGAAGTGGCCATGCGCGCCGCGTTCATCGCCGTGCACGGCGGTCGTCAGGTGGCGATTCTGGTACCGACCACCCTGCTCGCCCAGCAGCACTACAACAGTTTCCGCGACCGCTTCGCCGACTGGCCGGTGACGGTCGAAGTGATGAGTCGCTTCAAATCGGCCAAGGAAGTCAACGCGGCGATCGCCGATCTTGCGGAAGGCAAGATCGACATTGTCATCGGCACGCACAAGCTGCTGTCCGACGACGTGAAGATCAAAAACCTCGGGCTGGTGATCATCGACGAAGAACACCGTTTTGGCGTACGCCAGAAAGAACAGCTCAAGGCCCTGCGCAGCGAAGTCGACATCCTCACCCTGACTGCGACGCCGATTCCGCGCACGCTGAACATGGCGGTGTCGGGCATGCGCGACCTGTCGATCATCGCCACGCCACCAGCGCGGCGCCTGTCGGTGCGCACTTTCGTCATGGAGCAGAACAAGAGCACGGTCAAGGAAGCCCTGCTGCGTGAACTGCTGCGTGGCGGTCAGGTTTACTACCTGCACAACGATGTGAAGACCATCGAGAAGTGCGCCGCCGACCTCGCGGAACTGGTGCCGGAAGCGCGCATCGGTATCGGCCACGGGCAGATGCGCGAACGTGAACTCGAACAGGTGATGAGCGACTTCTACCACAAGCGCTTCAACGTGCTGATCGCCTCGACCATCATCGAGACCGGCATCGACGTGCCAAGCGCCAACACCATCATCATCGAGCGCGCCGACAAGTTCGGTCTGGCGCAGTTGCACCAGTTGCGTGGTCGTGTCGGTCGCAGTCACCACCAGGCTTACGCCTACCTGCTGACACCGCCACGCCAGCAAATCACTTCGGACGCGGAAAAACGTCTGGAAGCGATCGCCAATACCCAGGACCTCGGCGCCGGTTTCGTCCTGGCCACCAACGACCTGGAAATCCGTGGCGCCGGCGAACTGCTCGGCGATGGTCAGAGCGGGCAGATTCAGGCCGTCGGTTTCACCCTGTACATGGAAATGCTCGAGCGCGCAGTGAAGTCGATCCGCAAGGGCGAGCAACCGAACCTCGATCAACCGCTGGGCGGCGGCCCGGAAGTCAATCTGCGGGTGCCGGCGCTGATTCCGGAAGATTATCTGCCGGATGTGCATGCGCGGTTGATTCTGTATAAACGCATCGCCTCGGCCACCGACGAGGAAGGCCTCAAGGACCTGCAGGTGGAGATGATCGACCGCTTCGGCCTGTTGCCGGAGCCGACCAAGAACCTGGTGCGGATCACCGCGCTGAAATTGCAGGCGGAAAAGCTTGGCATCAAGAAAGTCGACGGCGGGCCGCAAGGCGGACGTATCGAGTTCGAAGCGCAGACGCCGGTTGACCCGATGACCCTGATCAAGCTGATCCAGACGCAGCCCAAGCGCTACAAGTTCGAAGGCGCGACGATGTTTAAATTCCAGGTGCCAATGGAGCGCCCGGAAGAACGTTTCAATACTGTCGAGGCGCTGTTTGAGCGTCTCATCCCGAAATCCGCTTGAAGGACGCCCGATGCGCCTGTTCCGCTCTCTGACTATGTTGCTTGCCTCGCTCTTGATGACAGTGGCAGCACCAGCGGCGTTTGCCGATGACACGTATCAGGTCGAAATGATCCTGGTGCGCCAGAATGCCGTCCCGGCCATCGTCAGCCGCGCCGCCCCAGAAGACTGGGCCGCAGGCGCCCAGCGTCTGGGCAGCGACAGCCAGCGCACCCCAGCGCTGAATGATGTAGTGAGCAAACTCACCGCCAGCGGCGAGTACACCGTGCTGATGCACAAAGCCTGGCAGCAGAGCCTCGGCGAAGCGCCGGCGAAAGTCGCGGTGAGCGAAGGTCAGGAGCAGTTCGGCCAGTTCCCGATCGAGGGCACGCTGGAAATGAAACTCGGCCGCTTCACCGACGTGACCGCCGATTTCTGGGTCAATCAGATCGACGCCAATGGCCTGGTCACTGCCAGTGAGCGCCTGCGTCAGGACAGCCACACCAAGAACGGCCAGCTCAATTACCTCGACAACGGCCATCTGGCCTTGCTGATCAAGATCACATCCCTGACCGCGCCAGCGCCTCGCGAAGCGCCTGAAGTCGTGCCGGACTGATCGAAGTCCTTATGCCGCCGCCCCTGAGCAAACCGCTGGCCCCGTCGTGGGTCAGCCGATTCAAAGAACAGAGTCTGGAGCGCGGCCGCCGCTACGCTTTGGAGAATCGGGTGCGCATCGCCCAGGTCGGCGATGCGACCATCACCGCCAGTTGCGAAGGTTCTGGCGGCAGTGTCTACCGGCAGACCATCCATCTGCGCGAGTCAGCCAAAGCCACCCTACTGCTGGTCGACGCCACCTGCACCTGCCCGGTGCGCAGCAACTGCAAACACTGCGCGGCGGTGCTGCTGAAAATCCAGGAAACCCTCGACTACCCCGCCGCCGCTAAAGATGCCGAGCTGCTGGAGAAGCTCCAGGCCGTGCTGGAAAACCGTAGCCCGAAAGCGCCGCCGCAAGTGCTGGTGGACAACGTGCAACCGGTGCCACGCCTATGGCTGGCGAGCGTCGAGTTCAGCGCCTTCGAGCCGCGCAACGGCAAGATGCAGCGCTACATTCAGCACCGCGCGGCGCTGTCGTTCAGCTATCTGGACGAATACGTCAGCGGGCAAAAACACAGCGATATCCTGATCCGTCAGGAAGCCCAGACCCTGCGGATAAAACGTCACCCGGACGTCGAACAGTCCTACCGCGAACAGTTACGCATCCTCGGTTTCCGCATCGCCACCCGGCAGAGCAAAGCCCTGCCGGAAAGCGCCGGCGAACTCTACGAGATGGTCAACGACAGCGCCTGGCTGACCTTCACCCTCAATGACTTGCCGAAGTTGCGCAGCCAGGGCTGGGAGTTGCAGATCGATGAGGAATTCGGTTTCGACCTGACCGCCGTCGACGACTGGTACGCCACCGTCGAACAGGCGCCGGAACGCGACTGGTTCGATCTGGAGCTGGGCATCATCGTCAACGGCGAGCGCCTGAGCCTGCTGCCGATTCTGCTGAATCTGATGCGCTCGCACACCGAGATCCTCAACCCGGAGCGCCTCGCCCGCCGTCGCGATGACGAGCTGATTCTGGTCAACATTCCGCAACGCACCAGCGAGCATGGGCCGTTGCAAGTGGCGCTGCCGCTCGGTCGCTTGAAGCCGGCATTGATGACGCTGGGTGAGTTCTATTTACAGGAGCCGGGCGAAACAACGCTGCGCCTGAGTAAGGCTGACGCCACCCGGCTCAATTCGCTGGAAGGCCTGCCGCTGTTGTGGGAAGGCGGCGAGCAGATCCGCACCTTCGCCCAGCGCCTGCGCGACATCCGCGATTTCACTGCCGAAGCGCCGCAAGGTCTGAATGCAACGCTGCGCCCGTATCAGCTTGAAGGATTGAGCTGGATGCAATCGCTGCGGCAACTGGAAGTCGGCGGGATTCTTGCGGATGACATGGGCCTGGGCAAAACCCTACAGACCCTGGCGCATATTCTCAGCGAGAAGAACGCCGGACGCCTCGATCGTCCGTGCATGGTGGTGATGCCGACCAGCCTGATTCCGAACTGGCTCGATGAGGCGGCGCACTTCACCCCGCAGCTGAAAGTCCTCGCGCTGTACGGCGCCACGCGCAAAAAGCACTTCGACAATCTGGCCGACTTCGACCTGATCCTCACCACTTACGCCCTGTTGCCCAAGGACCTTGAGCGCCTGGCCAAACAGCCGCTGCACGTGCTGGTGCTGGACGAAGCGCAATACATCAAGAACCCCAACAGCAAAGCCGCTCAGGCCGCGCGCGAGCTGAACGCGCGCCAGCGCCTGTGCCTCAGCGGCACGCCGCTGGAAAACCACTTGGGCGAACTCTGGTCGCTGTTCCACTTCCTGTTGCCGGGCTGGCTCGGCGACGTGAAAAGCTTTAATGCCGATTACCGTGTGCCGATCGAAAAGCGCGGTAGCGAAGTCAGACTGCAGCACCTCAACGGTCGGATAAAACCGTTTCTGCTGCGCCGCACCAAAGAGCAGGTCGCCACGGAGCTGCCGCCGAAAACCGAAATCATCCACTGGGTCGAACTCAACGAAGCGCAGCGCGACGTGTACGAGACCATGCGCCTGGCGATGGACAAGAAAGTCCGTGACGAGATCACCCGCAAAGGCGTGGCGCGAAGCCAGATCATCATTCTCGAAGCATTGCTCAAGCTGCGCCAGGTCTGCTGCGATCTGCGCTTGGTCAACGACGCCACCCTGCCCGCGCGCGGCAGCACTTCGGGCAAGCTCGACAGCCTGATGGAAATGCTTGAGGAACTGTTCGAAGAAGGCCGGCGAATCCTGCTGTTCTCGCAATTCACTTCGATGCTGACATTGATCGAAGAGGAATTGAAAAAACGCAAGATCGCTTACGCCCTCCTCACTGGCCAGACCCGCGACCGGCGCACACCGGTGAAGGAATTCCAAAGCGGCACGCGTCAGATTTTTCTGATCAGCCTGAAGGCCGGTGGTGTCGGTTTGAACCTGACCGAAGCCGACACGGTGATTCACTACGACCCGTGGTGGAACCCGGCAACCGAGAATCAGGCCACCGACCGGGCCTATCGCATTGGCCAGGAAAAACCGGTGTTCGTCTACAAGATGATTGCCCGGGGCACAGTGGAAGAGAAAATTCAGCACCTGCAGAAGGAAAAGTCTGACCTGGCAGCGGGCGTGCTCGATGGGCGCAAGGCCGGTGACTGGAAGTTGCAGAGTGATGATATTGAAGCGCTGTTTGCGCCGTTGCCGGACAAGATCGACAAGCGCTGAAATCGGCGTCGCTGGTTAGATAGCTTTTCGCGAGCAGGCTCGCTCCCACAATTAATCCAGATTCGCTCGAGATCCAATGTGGGAGCGAGCCTGCTCGCGAATGGCCCCACCGCGATTCAAACCCTTCAATCTCTGGAAACCGGCAACGGCGCAAACAACGCCTCGATATCACTCTGTTCCAGTTTGAATCCGCCCGTCGTGCCACCCTCAAGCACCGCCCCGGCCAGCGCCGCTTTCTCCTGCTGCAACGCCTGGATCTTCTCTTCGACGGTGCCTTTGGCAATCAACTTGTAGACGAACACCGGATTGTTCTGCCCGATGCGATACGCCCGATCGGTCGCTTGGTTCTCCACCGCCGGGTTCCACCAAGGATCGAAGTGAATCACCGTGTCCGCCGCCGTCAGGTTAAGACCGGTGCCGCCGGCCTTGAGGCTGATCAGGAACAACGGCACCTTGCCGCTCTGAAAATCCCTCACCGGTGTGCGCCGATCGGTGGTGTCGCCGGTCAGCAACGAGTAGCCAAACCCGCGTTGCTGCAACTCCTGCTCAATCAGCGCCAGCATCGAGGTGAACTGCGAGAACAGCAGAATGCGCCGCCCTTCACCGAGCAATTCTTCAAGCATCTCCATCAGGCTGATCAGCTTGCCGCTGCCGGAACGCAACGCCTTCGCCGTCAGCGGCATATTGACCAGGCGCAGATCGCAGCAGACCTGACGCAGCTTGAGCAGCGCATCGAGGATGATGATCTGACTGCGCGCCACGCCGCTGCGGGCGATTTCGTCGCGGACCTTTTTGTCCATCGCCACGCGCACCGTCTCATAGACGTCGCGCTGACCATCGCTGAGTTCGACCCAGTGGATGATCTCGGTTTTCGGCGGCAACTCGGTGGCGACCTGATCCTTCTTGCGTCGCAGCAAAAACGGCTTGATGCGCGCGGTCAGGTGCTGCATGCGCTGGACATTGCCGTGCTTCTCGATGGGTGTGCGGTAATCGCGATTGAAGGATTTGCTGTCGCCGAGCCAGCCGGGCATGAGGAAATGGAACTGCGACCACAGCTCACCGAGGTGGTTTTCCAGCGGCGTACCGCTCAGACACAAGCGCTGACGGGCCTGTAAGTCACGGGCGGCCTGGGCGGCTTTGCTCAGCGGGTTCTTGATGTTCTGCGCCTCGTCGAGAATCAGCACGCTCCACGACTGCGGCTGCAAGATCTCCAGATCCCTGGGCAGCAATGCGTAAGTGGTGAGCACCAAGTCGTATTCGCCCAGATTGGCAAAGTCCTTTTGCCGCCCGGTGCCGTGCAGCGCCAGGACTTTCAACTGCGGCGTGAAGCGCTCGGCTTCGTCGAGCCAGTTGGGAATCAGGCTGGTCGGCATCACCGCCAGTGCCGGACAGTCCAGGCGCCCGGCGTGTTTTTCGGTGAGCAAATGCGCCAGCGTCTGCAGGGTTTTGCCCAGGCCCATGTCATCGCCCAAAATGCCGCCGACCTCCAGCTCGCGCAGGGTCTGCATCCAGTTCAGGCCTTCGAGCTGATACGGGCGCAGTTGCGCGTTGAGGCCGGCCGGCGCCGCGATGTGGGCGTGACTGGAATTTTGCAGGCGCTTGGCAAAGGTCCGCAGACGTTCGCCGCCCTGCCAATCCAGCGGCACGCCATCGAGCATACTCAGACGCGCGGCGTCGGGAGCGGTCAAGCGCAGTGCATCACCCTGATGGCCGCCCAGGTACAACTCGCCCAGCGTGGCCATCAACGGCTTGACTCGACTCAGCGGCAACGCGACCTTGGCGCCCGCCGGGTCGCCAAAACCGCTGGGCTTGAGCTCGATCAGGAGTTTTTCATCATCGCTGCGCTGCGCCAGATTGACCGGGTCGAGCAAGCGCGGCTGGGTCCGCAACAGGTGTAGAAGAATCGGCAGCAAGCTGTAGCGCTCGCCGTTGACGACGATACCCAACTGCAAATCAAACCACTGATGCGTAGCCTCTTCTTCAACCTCCGCGTACCACTGCTCAACCGGTTGTACATCGAAATGGAAACCGGGACTGATCTCGATTTTCCAATCTGCGGCGCGCAGCGTGGCCAGCCCTTCGTGCATGAAGCCAAGCCAGGCGGAATCATCCGGCAAGGTAAACATCTCGCCGGGACGGTCCATTGCACTCTTGCGCGTGGCTTTCTTGAAGCCATGTTTTTGCAGGTTCTGGCGCAGCTTCTTTTCCAGCGCAGGTTGACGCTGAATGCGCTGGGTTTCGCTGCCGTTGAGGATCATCACTTCCGGGTTGCGATCCACCGCCGGATGACCGTTGTAGGTAAACAGCAGAGCGGCGCGGTGCTCCAGCACATATTCCCAGCGCGAGCGTTCTCGGCCGCTGACCAGGGTCAGTTGCGGCTGCGGCAGCACGTCATCGATGATCCGTTCGGTGAGTTTGTGCGGTGGCGCAATTTGGGTCGCCGCGCTCATGCGATGGCTGAACTGCATGGCCTGACGCGCCGGAATATCTGGCGCCTGGGTCAAATGGCAGGCGAGTTTTTCTTCCAGCTCAGTGAACAGCGGGCCAACCTGGCGCTGCTCGCGATCAAGATAATAAAGCGGCTCCAGCGCCAGCACGGTTTCCTGCGCGGCTTCGGCACTGCTCCATTGCGCGCGGAATCCGCCATCGGCCTGCTCAGCCCAAGAGAACTGACCCACGCGTTTCGCCCCCGGTGTCAGCGCTCGCAGGTCTTCGAAATCGAGGAACAGCCGCGAGGTGCGCAGGAGCATTTCCAGCAGTTCAGCGCCACTGCTGCCTTCCAGCGGATAGCCGCTGTAATAGGCGTGATGGGAATGCATGGCGACCAGCAGCCGGGCGATGCGCAGATCCAGCTCGGACAGGTAGCCCGGCTGGCGCATGAGCATTTCCGCGAGCGAGTACATCGGTTTGACTTCGCGTAACTCGCCGCTCTTGAGCTGGTAGACCTTGAAAATATCGAGCAGCCACTTGCCGTTCGCAGACGTCGGTTTGAGCTTGTAAAACAGCCGCGTACCTGCGGTTTGCGCACTTTCGTCAGCAGGCTTGGCCGGCACGGGAATTGTCGAAAGCCAATGCTCGAGCGCTCGCCCCAACGGGATCTGTGCATCATTGTCAGACGCATCCTCACCCGTGCCCAGCAGGTGATAGATCACCGCCGCGCTGTGCTTGCAGTCCAGTGCAACCGGACAGCTGCACAGGCATCGCAAGCTAACCGATCCCAACCGATCTTCTGACAGGTAAATGGTTTGCTCATACGCCTGAAGTTGCGATCCGACGCAGAACGCCTCAATCTTCCTGTCATCGATCTCGAGGATCTCTACCCGGTCATCGGCGGCATAAGCCCGGGCCTTGGCCAACGCCTTGCTACTGAATGCGTGGGTCCATGTCAGCCCTTTAAGCCGCTCGATGAAAATGCTCATGGACAGTCCTTAGCTGGCCAGCACCCGGGCCAGCGTCGATTTCACCTTGCCCATGCCATCGTGCAGGGCCTGCTCGATTTCGGCCATGGTGATCACTTCGGTGGTCTTGCCGGCTGCAGGATTCACGACGAGCGCCAGACAGGCGTAATCCAGATCCAGCTCACGCGCCAGCGCCGCTTCCGGCATGCCGGTCATGCCGACGATGTCGCAACCGTCACGCTCCAGTCGGACGATCTCGGCGACCGTTTCCAGACGCGGACCCTGGGTGCAGGCGTACACGCCTTGATCGCTGTATTCGCAGCCTTCGGCGGCGACTGCTGCAATCAATTGCTGACGCAACGGCTCGCTGTAGGGAAAGCTGAAATCGATGTGGGTGACGTGCTCCAGATCATCGGCGAAATAGGTGTGCTCGCGCCCACTGGTGTAGTCGACGATCTGGTGCGGCACACAGAAATGCCCGGTGCCCATGGCCGGATGAATCCCGCCCACCGCATTGACGGCGATGATCGCTTCGGCACCGGCCTGCTTCAGCGCCCAGAGGTTGGCGCGGTAGTTGACCTTGTGCGGCGGGAAACGATGCGGGTGACCGTGACGGGCGAGGAACAGCACTTCCTTGCCGGCGTATTCACCAATCTGCACCTCGGCCGAAGGCGCGCCGTACGGGGTGTCGACTGCCAGCGACTGGCGAATGCTCAGGCCTTCGAGCTGAGTCAGGCCAGTGCCGCCGATGATTGCGTAAACGGTCATAACGAAAAAATCCTTAATCGATCAGTTGAGCGTCTTTGAGCGCGCCGAGGGCGGTGAGCCAACGCGGAGCCTGACGATAATCGGTGCTGGCGAAGGCCTGCCCGCGCATCTTCGCGATGCGCGCGGAAGGCTTGACCTTCATACGCTGGGCGGCACTCAACGCCAGCTCGGCTGCCGCGCGGTCGTTGCACACCAGACCCATGTCGCAGCCAGCAGTGAGTGCGGCTTCGATGCGGCTGGCAGCGTCGCCGACCACGTGGGCGCCGGCCATCGACAGATCGTCGCTGAAGATCACGCCATCGAACTGCAACTCGCCCCGCAGAATGTCCTGCAGCCAGCGTCGGGAGAAACCGGCCGGCTGCGAGTCGACTTGCGGATAGATGACGTGGGCCGGCATGACGGCGGCCAGTTGTTTGCTGAGTTTGGCGAAGGGCACCAGATCATTGGCGCGGATCTCGTCGAGACTGCGCTCGTCGTTCGGGATCGCTACGTGGGAGTCGGCTTCGGCCCAGCCGTGGCCTGGGAAATGTTTGCCGGTGGCGGCCATGCCGGCGCTGTTCATGCCGCGAATGAATGCACCGGCGAGCAAGGCGGCGCGCTCGGGGTCCCCTTCGAAAGAACGGGTGCCCACCACGGCGCTGCGCTGATAGTCCAGATCCAGCACCGGGGCGAAACTCAGGTCGAGCCCGACCGCCAACACTTCGGTGGCCATGATCCAGCCGCATTGCTCGGCGAGATACTCTGCATTCGGGTTATCGGCGATGGCGCGCATCGCTGGCAGACGGACGAAACCCTGACGCAAGCGCTGCACACGCCCGCCCTCTTGATCCACTGCCAGCAGCAGATCCGGACGAATTGCGCGGATCGCGGCGCTCAGTTCGCGCACTTGGCGAGGATGCTCGATATTGCGGGCGAAAATGATCAGGCCGCCCACTTCGGGCTGACGCAACAATTGGCGATCTTCAGCCGTCAGCCAGGTACCGGCGACGTCCACCATCAACGAGCCTTGCAGGCCAGCAGTCATAGAGATTCCTTGAAAACAAAAAACCCGATCTGCTTGCATTCGCTACCGTGGGCATTGCCCGGACGGTCAGCAGAATTCATGCAGATCGGGTTCAGTACGAGAGTCGGCATGGCCGGCTAGCTTAGCGGATACCAGCTGCCGCGCCCACCCGTGCGCGGTCAAACCTTGGCGGCGACCGGCATGGATTTGCTGCGCGGACGCAATTGCGCGCTGGCCATGGCTGTATCAGTGACGCCGGTTTCGGCGCGCATGCCGGCAGCGAGGAACGGCACCATCAGGCGCATCACTTGTTCGATGGAGGTATTGACGCCGAAATCGGTCTCGGCGATCGCGCGCAAGGCCTTGATCCCGGACATGCTGAACGCTGCGGCGCCAAGCATGAAATGCACGCGCCAGAACAACTCGATCGGCGGAATGCGTGGCGCCGCCTCATTGACCAGCAGCATGTAGCGGCGGAACACCTTGCCGTACATGTCTTCCAGATAACGCCGCAAGTGGCCTTGGCTTTGACTGAACGCGAGGCCGAGCAAGCGCATGAAGATCGACAGGTCATTACCGCTGCGAGGCTGCACGACGAGCGCTTGCTCGACGAGAATTTCCAGCAATTCTTCGAGGGTCGGTTTGTTCTCAGGCTTGGCCTGACGGCGCTCCAGCTCTTTATCGAGGCTCACGCAAAACGGACCGAGGAAGCGCGAGAACACAGCTTGAATCAGCGCCTTTTTCGAGCCGAAGTGATAATTCACCGCAGCCAGATTGACGCCAGCCTTGCTGGTGATCAAACGCAATGAGGTTTCAGCGAATCCTTTCTCCGCGAACAACTGCTCGGCAGCATCAAGAATGCGTTCAACGGTTTCCGACTGGGCCATGGCTACTCCGCCTGACAAACACTTGTTTGAAACATACGTTTCAGTCTGTGCCTTGTCAAGCCTGCCGGTTCGTTTTGGGAATGGTCGGTCAGCTATTTAACCACACAAGGCACCAGCATTAATAAGCGCCCTTCGCGACCGCTCGGCGGGCGGCAAAAAAACGCCCATTGCCAAGACCGCTTCACTGTATATAATCCCAGTCACTGTATAAAAAGACAGAGCGATCAATATGCTAAAGCTGACGCCACGCCAAGCCGAGATTCTGGCCTTCATCAAACGTTGCCTCGAAGACAACGGCTATCCGCCCACCCGTGCGGAAATCGCTCAGGAATTGGGTTTCAAATCGCCCAACGCGGCGGAAGAACATCTCAAGGCCCTGGCCCGCAAAGGTGCGATCGAGATGACCCCGGGTGCTTCTCGCGGCATCCGTATTCCCGGCTTCGAAACCAAGGCCGACGACTCCACCCTGCCGATCATTGGCCGAGTGGCTGCCGGCGCGCCGATCCTCGCTCAACAGCACATCGAAGAATCCTGCAATATCAATCCGACCTTCTTCCATCCTCGCGCCGATTACCTGTTGCGTGTGCACGGCATGAGCATGAAGGACATCGGTATTTTCGATGGTGACCTGCTGGCAGTGCATACCACCCGCGAAGCGCGTAACGGCCAGGTTGTGGTTGCCCGTATCGGCGACGAGGTGACGGTCAAACGCTTCAAGCGTGAAGGCAGCAAAGTCTGGCTGATCGCCGAGAACCCCGAATTCGCCCCTATCGAAGTCGACCTGAAAGATCAGGAACTGGTGATCGAAGGCTTGAGTGTCGGCGTCATTCGCCGCTAAAGGAGGCTCCATGCAGTTCCCACACACACCTCAGCAAACACAACTGCCTTTATTTGAAGCGTTTCTGGCGCAACCGATTGCGCCGATCCTCAAAGACGTGGTCGAGCGTGACTGGAATGCCAAACCTGACGCCTTCAGTGAGCTATCACTGCGTGGTGCGGCCGGGAACTGCCTGAACCTGCTAGCGCCGATCCTGCGTGAATTGAGCGAGGATCAGGATGCGCGCTGGCTGACGCTGATCGCCCCACCCGCCAGCCTGACGCAAACCTGGCTGCGCGATGCCGGCCTGAACCGCGAACGCATTCTACTGCTGCAACCGCGCGGCACTCAGAGTGCTCAGCAACTGGCGTGCGAAGCGTTGCGGCTGGGTCGCAGCCACACCGTGGTGACCTGGCTAAACCCGTTGAATGCCAATTCGCGACAACAACTGATCAGCGCCGCGCGTACGGGCGAAGCTCAGAGCCTGAACATTCGTTTGGGTTGATTGATGGTAATGCGCGCTGTGTGAAGCGCAGGGCTTCTCCAGGGACAGAGAAGCCGATCTGAAGCGCAAGCGACCGAGAAAAGGCCAAAGCGTGGATCAATGAAGAACCCGCGGCCCCTCTTCCTTATCAAACTCGCCTTCAACCATACGACCTGCCATCTGCACGCCGACGCTCAACATGGCTTTGGCAATTTCAACGTGCTGGCCTTGCAGGAACGCCTTGGCATCCTCGGAGAAATCCAGCGTCACCAGAGAACCTTCGTCCTCGGCCCTGCGCAGTTCGATTCGGCCGTCTGGTAACTCGACAATTTCTAGAAAGGACGTTGGCATATAGGTCTGTTCTCCACGAAAGGCAGCGATTATATAGACATCATTCGAGCTTCGCTCAGGATCTTGACCAGCAGCATGTTTCAGATTGCCACTGCGCCAAACTACCTCAGCACTCGTTCAAGCCTTCCCGGAAACGCAGGGCCAGGCCCTTGAGGTTCTGCCGCCAGCTCTCCAGCTCATCTCGACCGAGCTCTTCTGGCGCCTCTTCTTCATCAAGATTAATCGCTTGGATCAGCGGCTGCGTCACGTCGCCTTTCGGCTTGCGTGGCGCCCTCGGTGGCTGAAACAGTGCTGCGTGCGCCGCCAGCAGTTTCGCCAGCCAGGTTTCCGGATTACCGGCCAACTCGACCATTTCCGCCAACTCCGGGATCGCTATCGATTCCAGCACGTCGCGCCTCAGCAACTCCTCCGCCCTCGGCGAATTGGCCTGCGGCAGACGATAAAAGCCGGCGATCTCGTGACACAAGCCCAGCAGTGCGCCGTAGAGGTGGAACAACGCCGACTCACGCCCGGCCTGGATCAGCGCCAGAGAATTCATCGCCCGACCCTCTTCAGCACGAGCCAGAGCTTCGAGTGACAGGCCGGCGAAATAGATCTTCTGGTTGGTGCGGGTATAGAGTTCGTGGGCCATGACGGCAGCCTCCACAACGAAATAATTGCTTCACACAGACCCGGCAGTGTCATGGATCAATCAATGCCAGCGCAAGCAAAAAACAAAAAGGCCGCATGAAACCCCGAAGGTTTCATGCGGCCTTTCGCTGTTCAGACTAACGCTTACTCAGCCTTGGCCTTTGCGCTGCGCTTGTCTTCAACAGTCCACTTGCCACCGTCGTAATACGCCTTCCAGCCTGTCGGTTTGCCATCGACTTCGGTCTGTACGTATTGCTCCTTGGTCTTGCGGCTGTAGCGGATGACCGCTGGCAGACCGTCAGGATCCTTTTGCGGAGCCTCGCACAGGAAGTGGTACTTCGGATCGATCTCGTCCTTGTGCGGCAGAATCTCGATCACCAGCGGAGCGCGGGTCTCGCGGTTCTTCGGGAACTGACTGGCGGCCAGGAACAGACCGGACGCACCGTCGCGCAAGATGTAGGTGTCGTTGACCTTTTCGCATTTCAGCTCAGGCATCTTCACCGGATCCATCTTCGGCGGCGCCGCGTCACCGCTCTTCAGCAGTTTGCGGGTGTTCTTGCACTCCGGGTTGGTGCAACCGAAGAACTTGCCGAAACGGCCGGTCTTGAGCTGCATCTCGCTGCCGCACTTATCGCATTCCAGACTCGGACCTTCATAGCCCTTGATGCGATAGCTGCCCTCTTCGATTTCGTAACCGGCGCAATCCGGGTTGTTGCCGCAGATGTGCAGCTTGCGCTTTTCGTCCAGCAGGTAGGCGTCCATCGCCGTGCTGCAGATCGGGCAGCGATGCTTGCCACGCAGGACCAGCGATTCCGATTCGCCCTCGTCGTCCGCTGCGATTTCATCGCCCGGCACCAGGTTGACGGTAGCCTTGCAGCGCTCTTTCGGCGGCAGGCTGTAGCCCGAGCAGCCGAGGAACACGCCAGTCGATGCGGTACGAATCTGCATCGGACGACCGCAGGTGGTGCACGGAATGTCAGTCATGACCGGCTGGTTGGCGCGCATGCCGCTGTCCGGGTTTTCCGCTACTTCGAGTTTCTTCTTGAAGTCGCCGTAAAACTCGTCCAGCACGTTTTTCCAGTCGCGCTCGCCCTGCGCCACGTCATCGAGGTTCTCTTCCATGCCGGCGGTGAAGCCGTAGTCCATGAGATTGGAGAAGCTCTCGGACAGACGTTCGGTGACGATGTCGCCCATCTTTTCCGAGTAGAAACGACGGTTGTGCAGGGTCACATAACCGCGATCCTGAATGGTCGAAATGATCGCAGCGTAGGTCGAAGGACGACCGATGCCGCGTTTTTCCATCTCCTTGACCAGACTGGCTTCGGAATAACGCGCCGGTGGCTTGGTGAAATGCTGCGACGGATCGAGCTTGATCAGCTTCATCACATCGCCCTGGGCCATGTCCGGCAGCACGTCATCATCGCCAGGCTTGGCAATCTGCGGCATCACGCGGGTGTAACCGTCGAACTTCAGAATACGGCCCTTGGCGCGCAGTTCGAAGTCGCCAGCGCCGACGCTGACGGTGGTCGACAGGTACTGCGCCGGCAGCATCTGGCAGGCGAGGAACTGGCGCCAGATCAGCTCGTACAGACGCTCGGCATCACGTTCCATACCCGCCAGCTTGCTCGGTGTGGTGTTGGCGTCGGACGGACGAATCGCTTCGTGAGCCTCTTGCGCGCCTTCCTTGCTGCTGTAAACGTTCGGTGTTTCCGGCAGGTATTTCTTGCCGAATTCGTCCTCAATGTATGTGCGCGCCATCGCCACGGCGTCGGCCGAGAGATTGGTCGAGTCGGTACGCATGTAAGTGATGTAGCCGGCTTCGTACAGACGCTGGGCCATCATCATGGTTTTCTTCACGCCGAAACCGAGGCGGTTGCTCGCAGCCTGCTGCAAGGTCGACGTGATGAACGGCGCCGACGGCTTGCTGCTGGTCGGTTTGTCTTCGCGCTTGACGATGCTGTAGCTGGAGGACTTGAGCTTCTCCAGCGCAGCCATGGCCTGGGCTTCGTTCAGCGGCTTGAAGGCTTCGCCTTTTTCGCGAGCCACTTCGAAACGCACGGTCGAGCCTTTGGCAGTGCCGAGATCGGCATGCACTTCCCAGTATTCTTCGGGATTGAACGCACGGATTTCGCGCTCACGCTCGACCACCAGTTTCACGGCAACCGATTGCACGCGCCCGGCAGACAGGCCACGGGCGATCTTGGCCCACAGCAGCGGCGAGACCATGTAGCCGACGACGCGGTCGAGGAAACGACGCGCCTGCTGGGCGTTGACACGATCAATGTCCAGCTCGCCCGGCTCGGAGAAGGCTTCCTGAATCGCCTTCTTGGTGATTTCGTTGAACACCACGCGCTTGTAACGGCTGTCATCACCACCGATGGCTTCGCGCAGGTGCCAGGCAATGGCTTCCCCCTCGCGATCCAAGTCGGTTGCGAGATAGATGGTGTCAGCATCCTTGGCGAGCCGGCGCAGCTCTTCGATGACCTTCTCTTTGCCGGGGAGGATCTCGTATTGGGCTTTCCAGCCGTGTTCGGGATCGACGCCCATGCGCGAGACCAGCTGCTTGCGCGCTTTCTCTTTCGGCGAGAGCACCGGACCTTCGCCCGCAGCAGCCTTGCCGCGCTTGGCGGCTGGCTCTTTGCTGGCGCTAGCCGAACCGCTGGTGGGCAGGTCTCGGATATGGCCGATACTCGACTTCACCACGTATTGGTTACCCAGATACTTGTTGATGGTCTTGGCCTTAGCCGGGGATTCCACAATGACCAGCGATTTGCCCATGGATCAGAAAATTCCTGAATTCTAGAAGTGAAAGGCGGTTGGCGCCTGACGCGGCACCGCTATATATAGTTGATACAAGGTGAGGTCAAGCGCAGGGTTGTCTGCGCAGTCGCCTCAAACCTTGTCAAAAAGGCTCGGTTCGGCTTGCACCAAAGCAAAGCGCGGCACCTGCTCGCCGTCAACCTCGACCGACTCGACGAACATGCTCAACGGGCGCACCCAATAGCCGTAATCGCCATACAGGGCTTGGTAAAAGACCACTTCTTCTTCGGTTTCGGAATGCCGCGCAACACTGAATACACGGTATTGCGGACCTTTGTAATGTTGGTAGAGCCCAGGTTGTATCGGCATGCTTCGGCCCTCACTGAAATCTTTTCAAAAATAAATAAAAAACCCAAAAACAAAAACCGGGGCACTGGGCCCCGGCTTCCATCGACGAGACGCTTAAACGCGTTCGAAGACGGTGGAGATGCCTTGGCCGAGACCAATGCACATAGTGGCCACCCCGAAGGTGCCGCTATTCTGCTTCATCACGTTCAACAGGGTGCCGGAAATACGCGCACCGGAGCAACCGAACGGGTGACCCAGGGCGATCGCGCCGCCATGCAGGTTAACCTTCTCGTTCATCTTGTCGAGCACTTTCAGATCTTTCAGCACTGGCAAGGCCTGTGCGGCGAAAGCTTCGTTGAGCTCGAAGAAGTCGATATCGTTAATGCCAAGGCCCGCACGCTTCAGCGCTTTTTGTGTTGCCGGCACTGGACCATAGCCCATGATCGCCGGGTCCACACCCGCCACTGCCATCGAACGGATTACCGCCATTGGCTGGATGCCCAGGTCCTGGGCACGCTGCGCCGACATCACGATCATGCACGAAGCACCATCGGTGATCTGCGACGAAGTACCGGCAGTCACGGTGCCGCCTTTCGGATTGAATGCCGGCTTGAGCGCCGCCAGACTTTCCAGGGTGGTTTCCGGACGAATGGTTTCGTCGTAGTCGTACAGTTTCAGGAACCCGTTCTCGTCGTAACCCTGCATCGGGATGATTTCGTCCTTGAACTTGCCTTCCACGGTTGCCTTGTGGGCCAACTGGTGGGAACGCACGCCAAAGGCATCCTGCTGCTCACGGGTGATGCCGTGCATCTTGCCGAGCATTTCAGCGGTCAGGCCCATCATGCCCGAGGCTTTCGCCGCGTACAGCGACATGTGCGGGTTCGGATCGACACCATGCATCATGCTCACGTGGCCCATGTGCTCGACGCCGCCGACCACGAACACGTCACCGTTGCCGGTCATGATCGCTTGCGCAGCAGTGTGCAGTGCACTCATCGACGAGCCACACAGACGGCTGACGGTCTGGCCGGCCGAGGTGTGCGGAATCTGGGTCATCAGCGACGCCATGCGCGCGATGTTCCAGCCCTGCTCCAGGGTCTGGTTGACGCAGCCCCAGATCACGTCCTCGACTTCCGCCGGGTCGACCTTGCTGTTGCGTTCCAGCAGTTTGCTGATCAGGTGCGCCGACATGTCTTCGGCGCGGGTGTTGCGGTGCATGCCGCCCTTGGAGCGGCCCATCGGAGTACGACCGAAGTCGACAATCACGACGTCTCTAGGATTCAAGCTCATAAGTTCACTCTCACTCTAGTTGGGGGCGCTTAACCGAAGAAGCTCTGGCCGTTCTTGGCCATTTCGCGCAGCTTCGCGGTCGGGTGGTACAGCGCGCCCAAATCAGCGTACTGGTCAGCCAGGGCAACGAACTCGGCAACACCGATCGAATCGATGTAGCGCAGCGCACCGCCACGGAATGGAGGGAAACCGATACCGTAGACCAGACCCATGTCGGCTTCGGCGGCGGTTTCAACGATGCCGTCTTCCAGGCAGCGCACGGTTTCCAGGCACAGCGGGATCATCATCCAGTTGATGATGTCTTCGTCAGTGACTTCGCGCTGCTCGTAAACGATCGGCTTGAGCACTTCGAGTACCGACGGATCGGCGACTTTCTTCTGCTTGCCTTTCTTGTCGGCCTCGTAGGCGTAGAAGCCCTTGCCGTTCTTCTGGCCCAGGCGTTTGGCTTCGTACAGCACGTCGATGGCCGAACGACGGTCATCCTTCATGCGATCCGGGAAACCTTCAGCCATGACGTCGCGACCGTGGTGACCGGTGTCAATGCCGACCACGTCCATCAGGTACGCAGGGCCCATCGGCCAGCCGAATTTTTCCATGACCTTGTCGATACGGACGAAGTCGACACCGGCACTGACCAGCTTGGCGAAACCGCCGAAATACGGGAACAACACGCGGTTGACCAAAAAGCCCGGGCAGTCATTGACGACAATCGGGTTCTTGCCCATTTTCTTCGCGTAGGCAACTGTGGTCGCGATGGCCAGTTCGCTGGACTTCTCGCCACGGATCACTTCCACCAGCGGCATCATGTGCACCGGGTTGAAGAAGTGCATGCCGACGAAGTTTTCCGGACGCTTGAGGGCTTTGGCCAGCAGGCTGATGGAAATGGTCGAGGTGTTGGACGCGAGGATGGTGTCCTCTTTGACCTTGTCTTCGACTTCAGCCAGTACCGCTTGCTTGACCTTCGGGTTTTCGACCACAGCTTCGACGACCAGATCGACGTGACCGAAGTCGCCGTAGGACAGGGTCGGACGAATGCCGTTGAGCACTTCAGCCATCTTCGCAGCGGTCATGCGACCCTTGTCAACGCGGCCGACCAGCAGCTTGGCGGCTTCGGCCAGACCCTGCTCGATACCGTGCTCGTTGATGTCCTTCATCAAGATCGGCGTGCCTTTGGAGGCCGACTGATAAGCGATACCGCCACCCATGATGCCGGCGCCGAGTACGGCAGCCTGCTTCACGTCCTTGGCGATTTCGTCATAGGCCTTGGCCTTTTTCTTCAATTCCTGATCGTTCAGGAACAGGCCGATCAGGCTCTGCGCAGCAGAGGTCTTGGCCAGTTTGACGAAGCCTGCAGCTTCCACTTCCAGTGCCTTGTCGCGACCAAAGTTCGCGGCTTTCTGGATGGTCTTGATCGCTTCAACCGGCGCCGGGTAGTTCGGGCCGGCCTGGCCAGCCACGAAACCTTTGGCGGTTTCGAAAGCCATCATTTGCTCAATGGCGTTCAACTTGAGTTTTTCAAGTTTCGGCTGACGCTTGGCCTTGTAATCGAACTCGCCGGAGATGGCGCGCTTGATCAGCTCAAGGGCAGCTTCCTGCAGCTTCTCGGGAGCAACCACGGCGTCGACGGCGCTGACTTTCAGCGCGTCTTCAGGGCGGTTTTCCTTGCCGGCAGCAATCCACTCGATGGCGTTGTCGACACCGATCAGGCGTGGCAGACGTACGGTACCGCCGAAGCCCGGGTAGATGCCCAGTTTGACTTCCGGCAGACCGATCTTGGCCTTGGTGGACATGACGCGATAATCGGCCGCCAGGCACATTTCCAGACCGCCACCGAGGGCGATGCCGTTGATGGCCGCGACGGTTGGCACGTTGAGGTCTTCGAAATCGCTGAAGATCTTGTTGGCTTCGAGATTGCCTGCAACCAGCTCGGCATCCGGCAGCTTGAAGTTGTCGACAAATTCGGTGATGTCGGCGCCGACGATGAATACGTCCTTGCCGCTGCTGACGATCACGCCCTTGATCGAAGCATCTGCCTTGATGGTGTCTACGGCCTGACGCAGTTCGTTCAGGGTTAGACGGTTGAACTTGTTGACGGACTCACCCTTGAGGTCGAATTTCAATTCGACGATGCCACTTTCAAGAGCTTTAACCGTGATGGCTTTACCTTCGTAAATCATCAACTGATCTCCACGATATGGAAGCTGAACAGTACACGTCGGACGCAGGCATAGGGCTCAGAAGGACGCTTTGTTCGTCGATGCTGACACCGTCCGCTTGGCACACCCGCCAACGCGATAGTCGGGATTCTGTAGGAGCAGTCTGTAAGACAAACGCTCAATTCATACGCCCGTTTGATTCGGGTACGTCACCTTCACGGAATTTCAGACAATTGTCAATCGCCCTAAATTCGGGCTGAAATGCGACTTTGCGGTCATTTCTGCACCATGATGAGCAGCAACACCCGCCCCGATGTTCAGCCATTCATAGAATCAATAGTTAGAAAAGTCGCCCTAATTTCCGCCGAGCCCTGTTCAGAAGGCTACGCTGGGGGGACTGCGAGGAAATTTGCCGGGGCGATCGAAGCGCCTGCCGCAAAAAAAGATTACCGGTCTGCCTGGCCAATCCGCCCGACGAATCATGTCGGGCTTTTTATTGCGCGTCTGCCGGACGTTTCACACCGTTGCAGTGAGAAAAGTCCGCGCATCACGCCAGTGCTTTCAGGGTCGCGTCGATATCCTGCAGAACCGTCGCCTCGCCCTTCTCGCCCCAGTACAAGGCGATCATCTGCTTGTCCGCTTCGATCTTGAAAACATTGCCCGGCAATTTTTCGAAATAATCGAGCAGGGTCCGGTCATCGCAGACTTCTTGCCATTGATTGACCCACACGCCCGGGGTTTTCTGCCAATAGGTCCAGCACGCCGGTTGACTGCCACGCCGCGGCCGATGGTACTGGGCGCAGGGATTCGGCGGCTCCGGCAGCAGCCAGTGCGGCCACTCCTGCGGCGCCAGCTGCATGGCCAGGCCGATGCGTCGAGCCTCCATGCGCAGGGCCATGCGCCCGCTCTGCGTTCGCGATGGGCGCAACCATGCCAGTGGACTTAAAACTACCAGCAGGATTGACACCACCAGCCAGACCGTCATATCTGTACTCCCGATTTTTGATGAGCCCATTGTGTCACTTGCGAACCAATGCGCTTGAAACCAGCCATACTTACCAATATCGAACCCTCAGGAGGAGCACCTCATGCCCTACCACCACATACTGGTCGCCGTAGATCTGACCGAAGAGTGCGACCCTGTGATCCACCGCGCCCGCGAGCTGTCGGTGAGCAACGCTGCCAAGTTGTCGCTGGTGCATATCGTTGAACCGATGGCCATGGCCTTCGGTGGCGACGTGCCAATGGACCTGTCACAACTGCAACAACAGCAGTTCGATCAGGCCAAGGAGCGTCTTGAAAAACTCAAATCGAAATACCCCGAGCTCGAAGGCGCCAATTGCCATCTGACCTACGGCCAGCCACGTCAGGAAATCCATCATTTCGCCAAGGAACAAGCGTGCGATCTGATCGTAGTCGGCAGTCATGGCCGTCATGGCCTGGCACTGCTGCTCGGCTCGACCGCGAATGACGTGCTGCACGGCGCACCTTGCGATGTACTGGCGGTGCACCTGGTCAAACGTTGATCTGTCTTGCTCTTTGTGGGAGCGAGCCTGCTCGCGAATACGTCGGCACATTCAATATGAGTGCTGCCTGACACACCGCTTTCGCGAGCAGGCTCGTTCCCACAGGTGACCTGCTCCCGCCTGTAGATCGCGCTACATATGAAAAGCCCGGCGCTCATCACTGAGCGCCGGGCTTTTTCACATCAGGAGCAATCAGGCATCCAGCTCGGCCCAACGCTCCACCAACGCATCCAGCTCGGCCTGCAATTGCTCCAGCGAAGCAATCACCTTGGCCGTTTCCGCCGGCGGACGCTGATAGAAACCGGCTTCAGCCATTTCCGCTTCAACTGCGGCGATCTGCTGTTCCTTGGCGTCGATGTCGCCCGGCAAAGCTTCCAGCTCACGCTGCAGCTTGTAGCTCAGTTTCTTCTTGGCAACCGGAGCAGCAGCCGCAGGCGCAGCCACCGGAGCCGGCTCAGCGGTAACCACCGCCGAATTCAGGTCAGCCTTGCCCGACTTGCTTTCAGTCACACCCAACAGACGCGGCGAGCCGCCCTGACGGATCCAGTCCTGATAGCCGCCGACATATTCACGAACCTTGCCTTCGCCTTCGAAGACCAGGGTGCTGGTCACCACGTTATCGAGGAATGCCCGGTCGTGGCTGACCATCAGCACGGTGCCGTTGAAGGTCAGCAGCACTTCTTCGAGCAGCTCGAGAGTTTCCACATCGAGGTCGTTGGTCGGTTCGTCGAGCACCAGCAGATTCGCCGGCTTGCTGAACAGCTTCGCCAGCAACAGACGCGCACGTTCACCGCCGGACAACGCCTTGACCGGCGTGCGTGCACGCTGCGGGCTGAACAGGAAGTCGCCGAGATAGCTCAGCACGTGGCGGCTCTGACCGTCGATGTCGATGAAGTCGCGACCTTCGGCGACGTTGTCGATCACGGTTTTTTCCAGATCCAGCTGATGGCGCAACTGGTCGAAGTAGGCGACGTCTATACGCGTGCCCTCTTCCACTTTACCGCTGGTCGGTTGCAGACCGCTGAGCATCAGTTTCAACAGGGTAGTCTTGCCGGTACCGTTGGCGCCGAGCAGACCGATACGGTCGCCGCGCTGCAGGACCATGGAGAAATCCTTGATCAGGAACGGCCCGCCCGGATGCGCGAAGCTCACGTTCTCGAGGACCATCACCTGCTTGCCGGATTTGTCGGCGGTTTCCAGCTGGATGTTGGCCTTGCCGGTACGCTCGCGACGCTCACTGCGCTCAACGCGCAGGGCTTTCAGAGCGCGCACACGACCTTCGTTACGAGTGCGGCGGGCCTTGATGCCCTGACGGATCCACACCTCTTCCTGAGCCAGACGCTTGTCGAACAGCGCGTTGGCGGTTTCTTCAGCGGCCAGCGCGGCTTCTTTGTGCACGAGGAAACTGGCGTAGTCGCCGTTCCAGTCGATCAGCCCACCGCGATCCAGTTCGAGGATGCGCGTGGCGAGGTTTTGCAAAAAGGAACGGTCGTGCGTGATGAACAGCACGGCGCCCTGGAAATCTTTCAACGCTTCTTCGAGCCAGGCAATCGCACCGATATCCAGGTGGTTGGTCGGTTCGTCGAGCAGCAGCAGATCGGGCTCGGACACAAGCGCCTGCGCCAGCAGCACGCGACGACGCCAGCCGCCGGAGAGTTCGGCGAGGGTCTTGTCGGCCGGCAGTTGCAGACGGCTCAGGGTGCTATCGACCAGCGTTTGAAGGCGCCAGCCATCACGGGCTTCGAGGTCGTGCTGAACATGCATCAGCTTGTCCAGATCGGCATCGGTGACGATGTTCTGGCTCAGGTGATGGTATTCGGCGAGCAAGGCGCCAACACCGTCGAGGCCTTCAGCCACCACGTCGAATACCGTCCGATCGTCGGCAACCGGCAATTCTTGCGGCAATTCGCCGATTTTCAGACCGGGGGCACGCCACACCGAGCCGTCATCGGGCTTCTGGTCGCCCTTGACCAGTTTCATCATGCTGGACTTGCCAGTGCCATTGCGGCCGATGATGCACACCCGCTCACCACGGGCGATCTGCCAGGACACCTTGTCCAACAACGGCATAGCGCCGAACGCAAGGGACACATCGCTGAATTTGAGCAGGGTCATGAGCTTCTCCAAAAACCGGGCGCGCATTCTACCTGACTTGAGGCTTCAGCAGGCCGGCAATTTGTCTGTCGAAGCACTCTGCACAACATTTGTTGCGAACTTGTGCAGCGAGGCTCGCAAAGCTTTCGCCGCTTGCTGGCAAAAGGCTAAGCTACAGTCAATTCAGTGCGGATTTCGATCGGCACTTGTCATGATTTCTCTGCCCGGATGTCTCATGCGCAGTCGCCTTTTCAGTGTTTTGTCCTGCTTGTTTCTTACCGCCGCTGCCGCTCAATCCGTCCAGGCGGTGGACTTGTCCACCCAACGCCAGTATTACGATGAAGCCAAGCGCGCCTTGGCCAAGGGTGATACCGGCCCGTATTTCCGTTACAGCCAGGCGCTGGCCGATTATCCGCTGGAACCGTACCTGGCCTACGACGAACTGACCGCGCGTCTGAAGACGGCGAGCAACGCCGAGATCGAGAAATTCCTCGCCGAACACGGTGATTTGCCGCAGGCCAATTGGATGAAACTGCGCTGGTTGCGCTGGCTCGCCGACCGTGGCGACTGGGCGACCTTCGTCAGGTATTACGATCCGAAGCTGAATTTCACCGAACTGGACTGCCTCAACGCGCAGTACCAGATCAGCCACGACAAGAAAGCCGAAGGGTATGCCAGTGCGGAAAAACTCTGGCTGACCGGCAAATCGCAACCCGCCGCCTGTGACGCGCTGTTCGGCATCTGGGCTGCCGACGGCCAGCTTACCGAGCAGAAACGTTGGGAGCGCACCAAACTTGCCGCGCAGGCACGCAACTATCCGCTGGCCAACAGCCTGATCAACGGCCTGACCACCCTCGCCCCGCGCGGTCGCTTGCTGGTCGACGTGGCGCAGAAACCCGAACTGCTCAACCAGCCGTCGCGCTTCACCCCGGCCGACGAGCCGATGTCAGACGTCGTCAGCCTCGGCTTGCGCCGCCTCGCTCGGCAGGATCCGGACAAGGCCATGGCTTTGCTCGACGGTTACGCCAGCAGCATGCATTTCTCTCGCGATGAGAAGGTCGCGATCGCTCGCGAGATCGGCCTGACCCTCGCGCGCCGCTTCGACAGCCGCGCGCTGGATGTCATGACCAAATACGATCCGGAGCTGCGCGACAACACCGTCTCGGAATGGCGCCTGCGCCTGCTCTTGCGTCTGGCACGCTGGAATGATGCCTATGAGCTGACCAAACGTCTGCCGCAAGACCTGGCCACCACCAACCGTTGGCGCTACTGGCAGGCGCGCAGCCTGGAACTGGCCGAGCCACAAAACCCGCAAGCGCTGACCCTGTACAAGAATCTGGCGCGGGAACGAGACTTCTACGGCTTCCTCGCCGCAGACCGTTCACAATCGCCTTACTCGCTGAACAACAAACCGCTGGTGCTCAGCCAGGCGTTGATCAACAAAGTCCGTAACACCCCCGGCGTACGTCGCGCGCTGGAGTTTCATGCACGTGGGCAGATCGTCGATGGGCGTCGCGAGTGGTATCACGTCAGCCGACATTTCAATCGCGATGAAATGGTCGCACAGGCCAAACTGGCCTACGACCTGAAATGGTACTTCCCGGCGATTCGCACCATCAGTCAGGCGCAGTACTGGGACGACCTGGACATCCGCTTCCCGATGGCGCACCGCGATACCCTCGTGCGTGAGGCCAAGGTTCGCGGCCTGCATTCGAGCTGGGTGTTCGCCATCACCCGGCAGGAAAGCGCGTTCATGGACGACGCGCGCTCCGGCGTCGGCGCCAGCGGTCTGATGCAACTGATGCCAGCCACCGCCAAGGAAACCGCACGCAAATTCAGCATCCCCTTGGCTTCGCCGCAGCAGGTGTTCAATCCAGACAAGAACATTCAGCTCGGCGCCGCTTACCTCAGCCAGGTGCACAGCCAGTTCAACGGCAACCGCGTGCTCGCCTCCGCCGCTTATAACGCCGGGCCAGGCCGCGTGCGTCAGTGGCTGCGCGGCGCTGATCACCTGAGTTTCGACGTCTGGGTGGAAAGCATCCCTTTCGACGAAACCCGTCAATACGTGCAGAACGTGTTGTCCTACTCGGTGATCTACGGGCAAAAGCTCAACTCGCCGCAACCGCTGGTGGATTGGCATGAGCGGTATTTTGATGATCAATGAGCAGGCAGCGACCGCCGGAGAATGAAAAATGCCCGTATCGTGAGATACGGGCATTTTTTATGGCGGATTACTGGGTCGGTTACTGGGTCGGTTCATCAGGCTGGCCATCATTAAACTGCAACGCCGCCAGCCGCGCGTACAGGGGGTTGCTGGCGATCAACTCCTGATGTGTCCCCACCGCTACCAGCTTGCCTTGATCCATCACCGCAATCCGGTCAGCGTTCTTTACCGTGGCCAGCCTGTGGGCAATCACCAGCGTGGTGCGGTTTTCCATCAGCGTTGGCAGAGCTTGCTGGATCAGATGCTCGCTCTGTGCGTCGAGGGCGCTGGTGGCTTCGTCCAAGAGCAGGATCGGCGCGTCCACCAGCAAGGCGCGGGCGATGGCCAGACGCTGGCGCTGACCGCCTGACAACCCGAGGCCGCCGTCGCCGAGATGAGTTTGATAGCCGTCCGGCATTTGTTCGATGAAGTCGTGGGCGTGGGCAATTCGCGCAGCTTCCTTGACCTGCTCCAGCGTGGCCGTCGGGCAGCCGTAGCGAATGTTGTCCTCCACACTGCCGAAAAACAACGCGGGGGTTTGCGAGACCAGGGCGAAACAGCGGCGCAGATCCAGCGGGTCAAGGCTGGTCAGCGGCACGCCATCGAGGAAAATCTGCCCCTCGCGTGGATCGTAGAAGCGCAGCAACAAGTCGTAAACCGTGGACTTGCCCGCGCCCGACGGCCCCACTAATGCCAAGGTTTCGCCCGCCCTCACCGTCAGATTCAAGCCATCGACGGCGTAGCTTTCCGGACGCGAGGGGTAGGAAAAGCGCACGTCGCGCAGCTCAAGTTCACCTTTGACTCGCGCTGGCAGAGTGACCAGTCCGGTCAACGGTGGCTGAATGATGTTTTCCGAACGCAGCAATTCTGCGATGCGTTCTGCTGCGCCAGCAGCGCGTTGCAGTTCGCCGATCACTTCGCTCAGCGTGCCGAACGCGCTGCCGACAATCAGGCTGTAGAAAACGAATGCCGCCAGCTCACCGGCTGATATCCGCCCCGCCATCACATCCATGCCGCCGACCCACAACATCACCGCCACCGCGCCAAGCACCAGCACGATCACCAAGGTAATCAACCACGCCCGCTGAAAAATCCGTTTGCGCGCGGTTTCGAACGCCTGCTCGACGGTCGAGGCGAAACGCTGCTCGTCCTGGACCTGGTGGTTGTAGGCCTGCACGGTTTTGATCTGGCCGAGGGTTTCCGACACGTAACTGCCGATATCGGCAATACGATCCTGGCTCTGGCGCGACAGATTGCGCACGCGGCGGCCGAAAATCAGGATCGGCGCGATTACCAGCGGCAGTGCAATCACGACAATGCTGGTCAACTTCGGATTGGTGATGAACAGCAGCACCACACCACCGATGACCATCAGCAGATTGCGCAGGAACAGCGAGAGCGACGAGCCGATCACCGATTGCAGCAGCGTGGTATCAGCGGTCAGGCGCGACTGGATTTCCGAGCTGCGGTTGTCCTCGTAAAAGCCCGGATGCAGATACACCAAGTGATTGAACACTTGGCGACGAATGTCGGCGACCACGCGCTCGCCTATCCACGACACCAGATAGAAACGGGCAAAGGTGCCCAGCGCCAGTCCGAGCACCAGCAACATGAAAATCCCGATCGACTGATTCAGCAGATGCGGCGAACGGGTCATGAAACCCTGGTCTACCAACAACTTGATGCCCTGCCCCATCGACAGGGTGATGCCGGCGGTCACGATCAACGCGAGTAAAGCGCCGAAGGCATGCCAGCGGTACGGCAGGAGAAAATGACTGGTCAGGCGCAGGGCGCGCCGGTGTCGGGAAGAAAACATGGAGATCATGGAGTTCACGTCTGAGCAAATGGATCGGGCCAGCCTACAGACTCAGATGGGGTGGAACTCTGTAAATCACAATGAGTCAGGTTAAATATGCCCGGGATGTCCGGATGCTAGAAACGATTGGTCTAAGGTTGCGGTTGAGACGAGCGGTCATTTCTGTTTGAGTAGAGATGCCGCCCGCCGACAGACCGCAGGGAGTTGTCACAGCCTGGTCACGTGGCGGTTTTAACTTAGGCACACAACCTGATGAGGAGACAGGCCATGTCCTTGCAACACAGCAGCGAAGACAAGATTGAAGTGATCCGCACCAAACCCGACCAGTCTCTGGGTTGCTCGATTATCGATGAGCAGGGCCGCGAAGTACCGATCACTGAAGACATGATCCAGGACGCTTGCCGCGAACTGGAGAAGCGATTGGTCAAGCCTGCCGAACAAGAGTGATGTAGCCACCGTCTTCCTGACCCGGCCCTGATTGGCCGGGTTTTTTATATCTGCAATTCGGGATTGGTGGTGTGGCTTTCGCGAGCAGGCTCGCTCCCACCTTTAACTTTGCTGCACTGTAGATCCCCTGCGGGAGCGAGCCTGCTCGCGAAAAGGCCAGCGCTGATTCAGACAGCCACCGCCCCCAGCGCCTCAACAATCTGCCGCAACCCCGGCGCATCTCCTTCAATTCGCACCTTCAGCCCTTCGATCTCGCGTCTCACCGGGTACTGCTTGCGCAACACATCAAACGCCGTACGCTGCTCAGCGACATTTCCCACCAGGCTGCGGCGGAAATCCGCATCATCGCGACGCGGGTCATACACGCCCCGGCACAACATCGCCAGCGCCCACGCCGGATCGCTGTCACCGTGCAGGGAAACTTCCGACAACCAGGTTGCTGGCAGCAGATCGCTGAGCTGGATAGCTGCAGGTTGGCCGCTGAAAGCGCAGTAGGCCTGATAAATCTGCGCGGTCCCGCGTTGCTTGCCGTCGAGGCTGTAACCGGCAATATGCGGCGTGGCCAATACGCAGAGCTCGGCCAGCGCAGGGTCGACTTCCGGCTCTTTTTCCCAGACGTCGAGCACCGCTTGCAGGTCCTCGCGCTCCAGCAGCACCTCACGCAGCGCTGCATTGTCAACTACAGGGCCGCGCGCCGCGTTGATCAGCCATGCACCTTGCTTGAGTTGTTGCAGACGCTGTTGATCGAACAGATGCCACGTCGCGTCGTCGCCATTGCGAGTCAAAGGTGTATGCAGACTGATCACGTCGCACTGTTCGATGATCTGCTCGAGGCTGACATAATCGCCGCCCTCGGCAGCCTGACGCGGCGGGTCGCAAACCTTGACGTTCCAGCCCAGGCCCTTGAGGACCTTGATCAAGCGCCCCCCCACTTCACCGGCGCCGACAACGCCGTAAGTACGCTGAGTCAGATCCGCGCCTTCGATTTCGGCCAGTGTGATCAGACTGCCCAGCACGTAATCGACCACCCCACGGGCATTGCAACCCGGCGCGCTCGACCAGCAGATCCCGGCCTCGTTGAAGTAATCGAGATCCAGATGATCGGTGCCGATGGTGCAGGTGCCGACAAAGCGCACCTTGCTGCCTTCGAGCAGCGCGCGATTGACGTTAGTCACCGAGCGCACCAGCAACACATCGGCCTGCTCAGCCGTCGCGCGGTCAATGGAGCGGCCCGGCACTCTGCGGATGTCGCCGAAACCGGCAAAAAAAGCATCGAGCAGCGGGATATTTTCGTCGGCAACAATCAGCATGGCGGGCTCCTTGGGCGGATCGGCAGTTTAGGTGCTGACGCGTCGATCAGCCAGCAGGGTTTACGCTTACAAATGCGCAACAGAGGATTATTCCTGACCGAGGTGTCAGCGGCGTAGAATGCGCCGCCTCGCGCATTAAACTTTCTGGACGCTTTGCCTGTGAACCCTGTAACTGACCAACCTGTCGCCGTCTCGCTGAGCCGCCCTGCGCGGATTCGCCTGGAGTTGAAAAACCTGCTCGCCCTCGCCCTGCCGATCATCATCGCGCAACTGGCGACTACGGCCATGGGCTTCGTCGATGCGGTGATGGCCGGGCGCGTCGGGCCCAAGGATCTGGCGGCGGTGGCGCTGGGCAACTCGATCTGGGTTCCGGTATTTCTGTTGATGACCGGCACCCTGCTGGCCACCACACCAAAAGTCGCGCAGCGTTTCGGCGCCGGCAAGCACAGCGAGATCGGCCCGATCGTGCGTCAGGCGTTGTGGCTGGCATTGGTAGTCGGACTGATCGCCACCTCGATGCTGGTCGCCGCCGAGCCGGTGCTGCACCTGATGAAGGTCGATCCCGAGCTGATCGGCCCGTGCATGCAATATCTGCACGGCATTGCCAGCGGCTTGCCGGCGGTCGCCTTCTATCACGTGCTGCGCTGCACCAGCGACGGCATCGGCCGCACCCGCCCGGCCATGGTGCTGGGCCTCTGTGGTCTGGCATTGAACATCCCGCTGAACTACATCTTCATTTATGGCCACTTCGGCGTGCCGGCCATGGGCGGCGTCGGCTGCGGCTGGGCCACGGCGATCGTGATGTGGGTAATGGCGCTGGGCCTGGCCGGGTATGAACGCTGGGCACCGGCCTATCGCTCTAGCGAATTGTTCAGCCGCTTCGACTGGCCGCAGTGGGCGGTGATCAAACGTCTGCTGTCGATTGGTTTGCCGATCGGCATCGCGGTGTTTGCCGAGTCGAGCATTTTTGCCGTGATCGCCCTGCTGATCGGCAGCCTCGGCGCGACGGTGGTGGCCGGGCATCAGATCGCGCTGAACGTCAGCTCGCTGGTATTCATGATTCCCTATTCGCTGGGCATGGCGGTCACCGTGCGTGTCGGTCAGGCGCTTGGGCGCGAAGAACCGCGTGAAGCGCGCTTTGCCGCCGGAGTCGGCATGGGCACGGCGCTGGCCTACGCCTGCCTGTCGGCGAGCCTGATGCTGGCGCTACGCGAGCCGATTGCGGCGATCTATACCGCTGATCCAACGGTGATTCATATTGCGGCGATGCTGATTGTCTATTCGGCGCTGTTCCAGTTTTCCGATGCAATCCAAGTGACCGCAGCAGGTGCACTGCGTGGCTATCAGGACACTCGGGTGACGATGATCCTGACTCTCTTCGCCTACTGGGGCATCGGTCTGCCGGTCGGTTATGCGCTGGGCCTGACCGATTGGCTCGGCGAGCCACGCGGTCCGAGCGGTTTGTGGCAGGGTTTGATCGTAGGCTTGAGCTGCGCAGCGTTGATGCTGTCGATTCGTCTGACACGCAGTGCGCGCAAGCGGATTCGAATCAGTCGTTCGATGGGTTGATCACCCATAAAAAAAGACCTGCATTTGCAGGTCTTTTTTTGCCCTGAGTCAGGACTTCTTGCGAATCCAGTACAGATAGGTGCCGGCCTCTTCATGCTGGCTGACCAGTTCATGGTCAAGAAACACGCAGAACTTGGGGATATCGCGCTTGGTCGAGGGATCGGTGGCGATCACCTTGAGCAGGCCGCCGGGTACCAGATCGCGAATGTGCTGGTGCAACATCATCACCGGCTCCGGGCAATTGAGGCCGGTGGCGTCGAGGGTGCCGTCGACCGGGGTATCGATCATTTCACTCATGGTTCACTCCAGAAACTGGCCGGCATTGTCGCGCATTGCTTGGGATATCGTCCAACCCATGTGGGAGCGAGCCTGCTCGCGAAGGCAATCCGTCAGTCAACACATCGCTGGCTGCCCCACCGCTTTCGCGAGCAGGCTTGCTCCCACACGCTCAGTGTTGTGTCAGCGCGATTTGGTTTTCCTGGTGTCGTGCCGGCGCAGATGGCAAGTCACTTCCTCGCGGTCGTGGTAGAGCTGCTTGCAGCCGATATCAACCTTGATCCCACGCGCCTTGAATCCATCGGCAATGCGCTCGAGCAGACGTTTCACTTCGGCATAACGCTGTTTCATCGGCAGCTTCAGGTTGACCACCGCCTCGCGGCAATGCCCCTCGCCGATCCACTCTTCCAGCATCGCCGCGTTGCGCGCCGGTTTCTCGACGATGTCGCAAACCATCCAGTCCACCGGCTGCTTTGGCTTGAAGGTAAAACCGTCAGCCATCAGATGCTGGACCAGCCCGGTTTCCATCAGGCTTTCAGCCATCGGGCCGTTGTCGATTGCGGTGACCAGCATGCCACGGTTGACCAGTTGCCAGGTCCAGCCGCCCGGCGCGGCGCCGAGGTCGACGCCGGTCATGTCGCTGTGCAGGCGGTCTTCCCACTGATCACGTGGAATGAAGTGGTGCCACGCCTCCTCCAGCTTCAAGGTCGACCGGCTCGGCGCCTCGCGAGGAAACTTCAGGCGCGGAATACCCATCGGCCACATCGCCGAATTGCCGGCATCGGCCATGCCGAGAAACACTTCGCGACCACTTTTGAAGGTCAGCAACAATCGCGGCTTGCTGGCGTCTTCCACCAGTTTGCCAGCGGCGGTCAGCGCCTTGCGCAGCGGGCCTTCGAACTTTTTGCAAAAGTTCGACAGTTCCTTGCCGTCATTGGTATCGACCACTTCCAGCCACAGACTGCCAAACACCGGGAAATCGGTCATGTGCGCGAGGATTACGCTGATGCGATCGTTTTCCGGCAGATCAATGAAAAAGCCCCGCGCCCACTGCCGCGGGAAGATCAATTCGGCGAAACGCTGACCGCGCATCAGGCGTTCGGCGCCGTCGGCTTCAGTGCAGACAAACTCGGCGCAGGCCGTGGCGGTTTTGGCTTTGGCGTAACCGGCGACATTGAGACGGGCGGCGAGATCGGAAATCTCCGAACAGACTTCGCCTTCGAAGCCGGGCCGGCAATGCATGAATAGGGTGTTCATTCTTACTCCTGGGCAACGGTCGATCATTCGACCGTTGCGCGATGCTCAAGCCTTGCGTTGCCGCAATGCCTGTCACGAAAACCGGCGCATGATAGCTGAAGTCGGAACCATGGTTGCGCCGATAGAGTCCAGTTATTAGCCAGCTACTCAAAACAGGGCTAGGTTTAATGCTCTGCCCGTCCCCTCAGTCCGTAGCCGTGCGGACTCAAAGGAGTGATCGTAATGCCGTCCCTCGATAGTCTGAAGTCACTGAAAACCCTACAAATCGACGCCACGACCTACCACTATTTCAGCCTGCCGGAAGCCGCCAAAAGCCTGGGCGACCTCGACAAGCTGCCGATGTCGTTGAAGGTCCTGCTGGAAAATCTGCTGCGCTGGGAAGACGAAAAAACCGTCACCGGCGCTGACCTCAAGGCCATCGCCGCCTGGCTTAAGGAGCGCCGCTCCGATCGCGAAATCCAGTACCGCCCTGCCCGCGTATTGATGCAGGATTTTACCGGTGTGCCCGCCGTGGTCGACCTCGCCGCCATGCGTGCAGCGATGGCCAAGGCCGGTGGCGACCCGCAACGGATCAATCCGTTGTCGCCGGTGGATCTGGTGATCGACCACTCGGTGATGGTCGACAAGTTTGGCAGCGCCAGTGCGTTTGAACAGAACGTCGACATCGAAATGCAACGCAACGGCGAGCGCTATGCCTTCCTGCGTTGGGGCCAGAGTGCGTTCGATAACTTCAGCGTGGTCCCGCCGGGTACCGGCATCTGCCACCAGGTCAACCTTGAGTACCTCGGCCGTACCGTCTGGACCAAAGACGAGGATGGCCGCACTTACGCGTTCCCCGATACGCTGGTCGGCACCGACTCCCACACCACCATGATCAACGGCCTCGGCGTTCTCGGCTGGGGCGTGGGCGGGATCGAGGCGGAAGCGGCGATGCTTGGGCAACCGGTATCGATGCTGATTCCAGAAGTGATCGGCTTCAAACTCACCGGCAAACTCAAGGAAGGCATCACCGCCACCGATCTGGTGCTGACCGTAACGCAGATGCTGCGCAAGAAAGGTGTGGTCGGCAAATTCGTCGAATTCTATGGCGACGGTCTCGCCGACCTGCCATTGGCCGACCGTGCGACCATCGCCAACATGGCCCCGGAATACGGTGCGACGTGCGGCTTCTTCCCTGTCGACGATGTCACGCTGGAATACCTGCGCCTGTCGGGTCGACCGCCGGAAGTGGTGAAGCTGGTCGAGGCCTACACCAAGGCTCAAGGCCTGTGGCGTCTGCCTGGTCAGGAGCCGGTGTTCACCGACAGCCTGGCGCTGGACATGGGCAGCGTCGAAGCCAGTCTGGCCGGGCCGAAACGCCCGCAGGATCGCGTCTCGCTGCCGAACGTCGCACAGGCCTTCAGTGATTTCATCGACCTGCAATTCAAACCGACCAGCAAGGAAGAAGGACGCCTGGAAAGCGAGGGCGGTGGCGGCGTGGCGGTGGGCAACGCCGATCTGGTCGGTGAAGCGGACTACGAATATGAGGGCAAGACCTATCGCCTGAAAAACGGCGCCGTGGTCATCGCCGCGATTACCTCCTGCACCAACACCTCCAACCCGAGCGTGATGATGGCGGCCGGGTTGCTGGCGAAGAAAGCCGTCGAGAAAGGTCTGACGCGCAAGCCTTGGGTCAAAAGCTCACTGGCCCCCGGTTCGAAAGTCGTCACCGACTATTACAAGGCTGCCGGGCTGACTCAGTACCTCGATCAGCTAGGGTTTTCGTTGGTCGGCTACGGTTGCACCACCTGCATCGGCAACTCCGGGCCACTGCCGGAGCCGATCGAGAAAGCCATTCAGAAAGCCGATCTGACCGTCGCATCAGTCCTGTCCGGCAACCGCAACTTCGAAGGTCGCGTACACCCGCTGGTGAAAACCAACTGGCTGGCTTCTCCACCACTGGTTGTCGCCTACGCATTGGCCGGCAGTGTGCGCACCGATATCAGCAGCGAACCGCTGGGCGAGGATCAGCAGGGCAATCCGGTGTATCTGCGCGATATCTGGCCGAGCAGCCGGGAAATCGCCGAGGCGGTGAATCAGGTCAATACGGCGATGTTCCACAAGGAATACGCCGAAGTGTTTGCCGGTGATGATCAATGGCAGGCCATCGAGGTGCCGCAAGCGGCCACCTACGTCTGGCAGGACGATTCGACCTACATTCAGCATCCACCTTTCTTCGACGACATTTCCGGCCCTCTGCCGGAAGTGAAAGACGTCAAAGGTGCGCGAGTCTTGGCTTTGCTCGGCGACTCAGTGACCACCGACCATATCTCCCCCGCCGGCAACATCAAGATCGACAGCCCGGCCGGGCGTTATCTGCAGGAAAAAGGCGTCGAACCGCGCGACTTCAACTCCTACGGTTCCCGTCGCGGCAATCATGAAGTGATGATGCGCGGCACGTTTGCCAACATCCGTATTCGCAACGAAATGCTGGGTGGCGAGGAAGGTGGCAACACGATTTACATCCCCACCGGGGAAAAAATGGCGATCTACGATGCAGCGATGAAATATCAGGCTTCGGGGACGCCGTTGGTGGTGGTTGCCGGTCAGGAGTACGGCACCGGGTCGAGCCGTGACTGGGCGGCGAAAGGCACCAATCTGCTGGGCGTCAAAGCGGTGATTGCGGAGAGCTTCGAACGTATTCACCGCTCGAATCTGGTCGGCATGGGTGTGCTGCCGTTGCAGTTCAAGCTTGATCAGAACCGCAAGAGTCTCAATCTGAGCGGCAAAGAGAAGTTCGAGATTCTGGGATTGACCGGCGTCGAGCTGAGGCCGCGGATGAACCTGCCGCTGGTTATCACTCGGGAGGATGGGCGTCAGGAAAGAATCGAAGTCTTGTGCCGCATTGATACGCTGAATGAGGTCGAGTACTTCAAATCCGGGGGGATTCTGCATTATGTGTTGCGGCAGTTGATTGCTTCGTGACGGGATGACATTCGCCCAGGCTGTGATCTTTTTGACCTGGCTTTCAAAAGCAGGATCAAAAGATCGCAGCCTTCAGCGGCTCCTACATTCAGGCGAAAAAAAACCCGCCGAAGCGGGTTTTTCCCAAGACCATTATCGACTCCCTGTCGGCAGCGATCCTTGCGATGGTCGATCGTCCATGATCCTGAAACACTCCCTGTGTCTCAGTTGATGTGTGTAGATTACCCAGTGGATCCAATCAGCAATAGTCGTAAAAGCTCCCAACGCGTGTAAGACATTCGCCATACAAACACTTCCGAAAACCCCTAGGTCCGTCAGGCACCGCCGCTTTCACCAGCCCTGGCGCTTTCGGCGAGAAACTGTTCAAGCCTGCTCAACTGCTCCTCCCAGCCGCGACTGTCCATGTAATACGCCTCTTTCTGACGGATATCAGGGATGTGCGCGAAGCCGGACTCCGAGACCTTGAGTAGAGTGCCGTCCTCGAAGTCCTGCAATTCGAATTTGACCAGCGTGGTCGGCTCTTGTGAGTAGTCGATCTTCGGGTTGACCGCATACGGGTGCCAGCGGAAAGAAAACAACTGCTGCGGCTCGACCCGCTCGATCAGCACATTCCACAATACGTGTTCATAACCGGGGTACGTGACCTGGCCCTGCGTCCACTCACCGGCAATGAAGCGCCGGCCCTCAAGTGCCACGCCAAACCACTGGCCAAACGCTTCGGCATCGACCAATGCGCGCCAGACATGGGAACGCGACGCCTTGAGCGTGATTTTGCGTTCGAAACTGTTAGGTACTGGTTTCATACGTCACCTCCTGTTCTGAACACTAGGCTTGTATGACCACATGTCCAATGCGAAGTTGTATCCAGGCGCTGCTGGCATCGGTTCGAGCGGACACATCCTGCCGTAGTTTCCGCTCTGTAATCAGCCCCGTCTGACCTGTTATCTTGCCAGCGAATCCGCAGAAACAAGGACGAATCATGCAGCCTTCTCTCGCCGATCGGTATCGCGGCGCCCTCCTCGGCCTGGCTTGCGGCGATGCGGTCGGCACAACGGTTGAGTTCCAACCGCGAGGATCATTCCAGCCGCTGAGCGACATGATCGGCGGTGGTCCGTTTCAGCTCAAGCCTGGGCAATGGACCGATGACACTTCAATGGCACTCTGCCTGGCCGAGAGCCTGCTGCGCAAAAACGGTTTCGACGCGGCTGATCAGATGGGCCGCTATCTCAATTGGTGGAAATGGGGATACCTGAGCTCCACCGGGGAATGTTTCGACATCGGCATGACCGTCAGCCAGGCGCTGGAACAGTTTCAGCGAACCGGAGAGCCTTTCGCAGGGTCGACTGACCCGTTGACTGCTGGTAACGGGTCGCTGATGCGGTTGGCACCAGTCGTGCTGTTTTATTTTCCGGACGCTCGACAGATCCAGATCCACGCTGCCGACAGTTCGCGCACAACCCATGCGGCGCCGGAGGCAATCGAGTGCTGCCAATTGCTGGCTGATCTGATTGCACGAGCGCTTGAGGGAGCCGACAAAACGCAACTGCGCCAATCGCTACTTGCTGACTATTCCCAACCCAAAGTGGTTGCGATCGCGCGGGGTGAGTATCTCGGCAAAAAAGAAAACGAAATCAAGGGCAGCGGCTATAGCGTGCAATCATTGGAAGCCGCTTTGTGGTGCTTCCATCACACGCAAACGTACGCTGACGCGATACTGAAAGCAGCCAATCTAGGTGATGATGCGGATACCACAGCTGCTATCGTGGGTCAGTTGGCCGGTACTTACTACGGCGCTCGGGCAATTCCCGAGCACTGGCTGGAGCGGCTGCATGACGGCGAGGAAATCACGGCCACTGCGGATCGCTTGCTTGAAGCCTCCCGGCTACGTACATAACACTCGATACACTCTTTCCACTCGATACAGCGAGAACCTTATGTCAGTGCGTCTGCTTCTGGCCTCTGCGCCCTTATTGTTTGCCCCTTTCGCCCATGCCGCCGTTGATTGCGCCAACGCCAGCGATCAGTCGACGATGAATCAATGCGCGGCGCAAGCCTTCAAAGCGGCAGACAAGGAACTGAATACGCTCTATCAGCAGATCACCGGACGCCTGAAGGACAACCCGGACGCAAAGAAGCTGCTGGTCAACGCGCAGCGGGCGTGGGTCAGCTTCCGGGATGCCGAGTGCAAGTTTTCGGCATCCGGGGTGGCGGGCGGGAGTGTTTATCCATTGGTTTACAGTAGTTGTCTCACAGCCGTAACCAAGGCCAGAGTAGAAGCCCTCAAGCAGTATTTGCAATGTGAGGAAGGTGATATGAGCTGCCCGGTACCCGGTGCGTAATCACAGGCTCCCCTTACGGAGCCTGTGCTGTGAAACGTTACGCCTCAGACGTGAGGATCGCCCGGCGCTTTGCTCGGCGCCGCATATTGAGGTTTAAGGTGACCATCCTGATCGAGTAACCAGGCGTCCATGATCTGCCGCACTACTGGACCGGCAACACGACCACCCGCCTCGCCGTTCTCGATCATTACCGAGATGGCGATCTTTGGATGCTCGGCCGGTGCGAATCCTACAAACAGGGCGTTGTCACGGTGGCGCTCGAGGGTTTTCTCGCGGTTGTAACGCTCACCCTGCTTGATCGCCACCACCTGCGCCGTACCACTCTTGCCGGCGATGCGGTATTGCGCGCCCGCAGCGGCCGCTCGGGCAATACCTCGAGCATCGTGCATGACCATCTGCATACCGTGGTTGACCTGCTCCCAATCGCGCGGGTCCTTGAGCAGGATATTGGGCATTGGATGTTCGTCGACCGGCGCTACACCGTCGACCGACTTTGCCAAGTGAGGCCGATTCCATATCCCCTTATTGGCGATCAGGGCAGTGGCCTGGGCCAATTGCAGCGGTGTGACCTGCATGTATCCCTGGCCGATGCCGAGAATAACCGTCTCACCGGGATACCAGGCCTGTCGCCGTGTAGCGCGTTTCCACGCTTGCGACGGCATCAGACCGGGGGACTCTTCAAACATGTCCAGCGAGACTTTTTCACCAAGGCCGAACATCGCCATGTAGTCGTGCAGACGATCGATGCCAAGCTTGTGCGCCAGATCGTAGAAGTAGGTGTCGTTGGAACGCATGATCGCCGCGTCCATGTCCACCCAGCCGTCACCGCTGTGGTTCCAGTTGCGATACTTGTGATCAAAGTCCGGTAATTGGTAATAGCCGGGATCGTATACGCGGGTCTGCGGGGTCACGACGCCGGCGTCCAGACCAGCGATGGCGACTTCCGGCTTGATCGTCGAGCCTGGGGCGTACAGGCCGCGCAATACGCGGTTAAACAGCGGACGGTCGATGGAATCGCGCAGCGCTGAATATTCCTTTGAGCTGATGCCAGTCACGAACAGATTCGGATCGAAGCTCGGATTGCTGACCATCGCCAGCACTTCTCCGGTGGACGGGTCGAGAGCTACCACTGAACCACGACGGTCGCCCAAAGCAGCTTCGGCTGCTTCCTGCAGCTTTACATCGAGGCTCAGGACGATGTTTTTGCCTGGCACCGGATCGGTGTGCTTGAGCATCCGTAGCACACGGCCTTGAGCATTGGTCTCGACTTCTTCGTAACCGACATGGCCGTGTAATTGCGCCTCATAGAAACGCTCGATACCGGTTTTACCAATGGACTGCGTACCTCGGTATTCCACGGAGTCGAGGGTTTTAGCTTCCTTTTCATTGATCCGACCGACATAACCGATCGAATGAGCGAAATGTGCGCCGAGAGGATAGTGCCGGACAAACTGCGGTTCGACATCAATGCCCGGCAAGCGAAATTCGTTCACCGCCAGGACGGCGATCTGCTCTTCCGTCAGCTCATAAAACAGTGTGACCGGTGTGAATGGATGCCGGGATTGCTTCATCGCCTTGTCGAATACCGTGCGGTCTTCAGCAGGCAAGTGCAGCAAGTTGATGACTTCGTCCAATTCTTGATTGACGTCGGTTGCACGCTCACGGGTGATGGTCAGGTTGTAGCTGGGACGGTTGTCGGCGAGCAATACGCCGTTGCGGTCGTAGATCAATCCACGCGTCGGCGGTATCGGCAGGACATGGACACGGTTGTTTTCGGAGATGGTCGAGTGGTAATCGAATTCCACGACCTGGAGAATGTACAGGCGCACCACCAAAGCGCAGCTGATGGCGAAGACGAACAGAGCGCAGGCGATCAATCGTTTGTTGACCAGCCGCGTCTCTTTTTCATGATCCTTGATCGGGATTGGTTCAGGCATTTCTACAGCAACTCTTTGACATAAATGAGTGCCGATCCGTGGGCAGGGCATCAGTCCGTTAAAAAAACGAGCTGCACCATATCAAAACTGGCCGTCCACTTCAGAATGAATTTCACCGATGGCACTCTGAAAACTTTCTCGCAGGCAAAACAAAACCCCAACTGCTTTCGCAATTGGGGTTTCGGAATTTAATCTTGACGATGACCTACTCTCACATGGGGAAACCCCACACTACCATCGGCGATGCATCGTTTCACTGCTGAGTTCGGGATGGGATCAGGTGGTTCCAACGCTCTATGGTCGTCAAGAAATTCGGGTACTGACTCGTGACCAGATGGCCTCGCTTCAGCAAATTGGGTATGTGACAGCTTTCGGTGTTTGTGCGTTTCGAACTTTCGGTTCGTTTCGTCTTCACACACCGCAATCTGGTGCCTTCTCAGGTCAGCAAATTGCTTGGGTGTTATATGGTCAAGCCTCACGGGCAATTAGTATTGGTTAGCTCAACGCCTCACAGCGCTTACACACCCAACCTATCAACGTCGTAGTCTTCGACGGCCCTTCAGGGAACTCAAGGTTCCAGTGAGATCTCATCTTGAGGCAAGTTTCCCGCTTAGATGCTTTCAGCGGTTATCTTTCCCGAACATAGCTACCCGGCAATGCCACTGGCGTGACAACCGGAACACCAGAGGTTCGTCCACTCCGGTCCTCTCGTACTAGGAGCAGCCCCTCTCAAATCTCAAACGTCCACGGCAGATAGGGACCGAACTGTCTCACGACGTTCTAAACCCAGCTCGCGTACCACTTTAAATGGCGAACAGCCATACCCTTGGGACCGGCTTCAGCCCCAGGATGTGATGAGCCGACATCGAGGTGCCAAACACCGCCGTCGATATGAACTCTTGGGCGGTATCAGCCTGTTATCCCCGGAGTACCTTTTATCCGTTGAGCGATGGCCCTTCCATACAGAACCACCGGATCACTAAGACCTACTTTCGTACCTGCTCGACGTGTCTGTCTCGCAGTCAAGCGCGCTTTTGCCTTTATACTCTACGACCGATTTCCGACCGGTCTGAGCGCACCTTCGTACTCCTCCGTTACTCTTTAGGAGGAGACCGCCCCAGTCAAACTACCCACCATACACTGTCCTCGATCCGGATAACGGACCTGAGTTAGAACCTCAAAGTTGCCAGGGTGGTATTTCAAGGATGGCTCCACGCGAACTGGCGTCCACGCTTCAAAGCCTCCCACCTATCCTACACAAGCAAATTCAAAGTCCAGTGCAAAGCTATAGTAAAGGTTCACGGGGTCTTTCCGTCTAGCCGCGGATACACTGCATCTTCACAGCGATTTCAATTTCACTGAGTCTCGGGTGGAGACAGCGCCGCCATCGTTACGCCATTCGTGCAGGTCGGAACTTACCCGACAAGGAATTTCGCTACCTTAGGACCGTTATAGTTACGGCCGCCGTTTACCGGGGCTTCGATCAAGAGCTTCGCGTTAGCTAACCCCATCAATTAACCTTCCGGCACCGGGCAGGCGTCACACCCTATACGTCCACTTTCGTGTTTGCAGAGTGCTGTGTTTTTAATAAACAGTCGCAGCGGCCTGGTATCTTCGACCGGCATGAGCTTACGGAGCAAGTCCTTCACCCTCACCGGCGCACCTTCTCCCGAAGTTACGGTGCCATTTTGCCTAGTTCCTTCACCCGAGTTCTCTCAAGCGCCTTGGTATTCTCTACCCAACCACCTGTGTCGGTTTGGGGTACGGTTCCTGGTTACCTGAAGCTTAGAAGCTTTTCTTGGAAGCATGGCATCAACCACTTCGTGTTCTAAAAGAACACTCGTCATCAGCTCTCGGCCTTAAGATCCCGGATTTACCTAAGATCTCAGCCTACCACCTTAAACTTGGACAACCAACGCCAAGCTGGCCTAGCCTTCTCCGTCCCTCCATCGCAATAACCAGAAGTACAGGAATATTAACCTGTTTTCCATCGACTACGCTTTTCAGCCTCGCCTTAGGGACCGACTAACCCTGCGTCGATTAACGTTGCGCAGGAAACCTTGGTCTTTCGGCGTGGGTGTTTTTCACACCCATTGTCGTTACTCATGTCAGCATTCGCACTTCTGATACCTCCAGCAAGCTTCTCAACTCACCTTCACAGGCTTACAGAACGCTCCTCTACCGCATCATCCGAAGATGATACCCGTAGCTTCGGTGTATGGTTTGAGCCCCGTTACATCTTCCGCGCAGGCCGACTCGACTAGTGAGCTATTACGCTTTCTTTAAAGGGTGGCTGCTTCTAAGCCAACCTCCTAGCTGTCTAAGCCTTCCCACATCGTTTCCCACTTAACCATAACTTTGGGACCTTAGCTGACGGTCTGGGTTGTTTCCCTTTTCACGACGGACGTTAGCACCCGCCGTGTGTCTCCCATGCTCGGCACTTGTAGGTATTCGGAGTTTGCATCGGTTTGGTAAGTCGGGATGACCCCCTAGCCGAAACAGTGCTCTACCCCCTACAGTGATACATGAGGCGCTACCTAAATAGCTTTCGAGGAGAACCAGCTATCTCCGAGCTTGATTAGCCTTTCACTCCGATCCACAGGTCATCCGCTAACTTTTCAACGGTAGTCGGTTCGGTCCTCCAGTCAGTGTTACCTAACCTTCAACCTGCCCAT
>NZ_LT707063.1:1570000-2500000 GCF_900156235.1 Pseudomonas sp. B10
GGCAGCGCGCAACCGATCTCAGGTTGCTCGACGTGGGCCATGCTCAGGTACTGCTTCAGACAACGCTCCAGCCGCTGCCGATCTGCACCGCCCTGGCCACCAAGGCGCTCAAGACTTTCACTCAACTCTCGCTCGACGATGGCAGCGAACAACGCATCCTTGGACGAAAAGTGGCTGTAGAACGCGGCGCCACTCAAACCGATGGCTTTCATCAGGCCATCCACGCCCACCGTGGAAAACCCCGATTTCTTTGCCGACAGCGCGCTGCTTTGCAGCAATCGTTCGCGGGTTTCCGATTTGTGTCCGGCCGAATAACGCATGCCCTCTCCTGAAATAGCTCGCCTTGACGCTGCCCGAATCCTAGCATAACGTTCGTTAACTAAACGATCGTTAACCAAAAAGGGTTCACCCATGAATAACAAGAAGGTCGTGTTGGTTGTCGGGGCCGGCGATGCCACCGGCGGGGCCATTGCCAAACGCTTTGCCAGTGAGGGTTTTATTGCCTGCGTAACCCGGCGCAGCGCCGACAAACTGCAGCCTCTGGTTGACGCAATCATCGCTGAGGGCGGTGAGGCCCATGGTTTTGCCTGTGATGCGCGCAAGGAAGATGACGTCATCGCCTTGATCGAAGACATCGAAACCCGCGTAGGCCCGATCGAAGCCTTTGTTTTCAACATCGGCGCCAACGTACCGTGCAGTATTCTCGAAGAAACCGCGCGCAAATATTTCAAGATCTGGGAGATGGCCTGCTTCTCCGGCTTTCTCAATGCCCGTGAAGTGGCCAAGCGCATGGTGACTCGGCAGCGCGGCACGATTCTGTTCACTGGTGCCACGGCCGGGCTGCGCGGTGCTTCTGGATTTGCCGCTTTCGCCGGAGCCAAACACGGCATCCGCGCACTGGCGCAAAGCATGGCGAGAGAGTTGGGGCCGATGAACATTCATGTCGCCCACGTCGTGGTTGATGGTGCGATCGACACCGATTTCATCCGCAGCAGCTTTCCCGAAAAATACGCGACCAAGGATCAGGACGGCATTCTCAATCCAGAGCACATCGCTGAAAACTATTGGTATCTGCACAGTCAGCCACGGGATGCCTGGACTTTTGAGCTGGACCTGCGGCCTTGGAACGAACGCTGGTAAGCCCTCCCCCCTCATTACAACAATAAGAGAGCGATTTGATCATGACGAAAACCGTGGAATTCTATTTCGACCTCGGCAGCCCGACCACCTATCTGGCGCACACCCAGCTAGCGAAAATCTGCGCCGATACCCAAAGCGAATTGACCTATATCCCGATGCTGTTGGGCGGCGTGTTCAAAGCCACCGGCAATGCTTCGCCGGCAGTGATTCCGGCCAAGGGTCGCTACATGTTTCAAGACCTCGATCGCTTCGCCAAACGCTACGGCGTACAGCTCAGATTCAATCCGCACTTTCCAATCAACACGCTGATACTGATGCGTGCCGTCACTGGCATGCAGATGCGCCAGCCGCAGCGTTTCGCCGAGTTCGTCGATTGCCTGTTCAAGGCGCTTTGGGTAGAAGGCCGTAACCTCAACGATCCGCAAACCGTTGCCGCCGTGCTGACTGAAAACGGCTTCGACCCCCAAGAGATAATGGCGCTGACCAACGATGAATCAGTAAAAGCCGCACTCAAGGAAAACACCGAAGCCGCGATCAAGCGCGGCGTTTTCGGTGCCCCCAGCATGTTCATTGGCGATCAGTTGTTCTTCGGTCAGGATCGACTCGACTTCGTGGAAGAGGCATTGCGCCAGGATTGAAGCCGAGACCCAAGGCACCGCGAGCGGCGCCTTGGGTAAATCGATCAAATGGTCACAGTGCGCTCGTTCAGCCAGCTCAGCGCCGCGCCATCCAGCAATGGACTCAGTCGCTCACGCACTTCGCGGTGGTAGTCGTTCAGCCACTGCTTTTCTTCGTGGGTCAGCAGGTCAGCAATCAGGCAGCGGGTATCGATCGGGCACAGCGTCAGGGTTTCGAACTTGAGGAAGTCGCCGAATTCGCTGCTGCCGGCCTCACGGTTCATCGCCAGGTTTTCGATGCGCACACCCCAGCGGCCCGGGCGATAAGTGCCGGGTTCGATCGAGGTGATCATCCCCGGCTGCATTGCCGTTTGTGGCGCCGGTGCCGCCTGATAGGCAATTACCTGCGGACCTTCGTGAACGTTGAGGAAATAGCCCACGCCGTGACCAGTGCCGTGGCCGTAGTCGACGTTGTCAGCCCAGATCGGCGCACGAGCGATGGCGTCGAGCAGCGGCGACAGAATGCCTTTCGGGAATCGTGCCCGCGACAGCGCAATCACGCCTTTCAACACGCGCGTGCAATCCTGTTTCTGCTCCTGGGTCGGCGTACCCACCGGGACCATGCGCGTGATGTCTGTGGTACCTCCGAGGTATTGACCACCGGAATCGATGAGCAACAGACCATCACCCTCGATCAACGCATGCTCCTCTTCAGTAGCGTGATAGTGAGGCATCGCGCCATTGGCGTTGAACGCGGCAATCGTGTTGAAGCTCAGCGAAACGTAATCGGGACGACGTTCACGGGCAGCGGTAAGTTTCTCGTCGATGGTCAGTTCGGTGATGCGCTCGCGCCCCCACGCTGACTCCAGCCAGGCAAAGAATTCGCACAACGCCGCGCCATCCTGCTCCATCGCTTTGCGGATGTGCTGAGCGTCGGCTTCGCTTTTCTGCGATTTGGCCAACGTAGTCGGGTTGAGGCCCTCGACCAGTTTCACGCCACTGTCCAGGTTATCCAGCAACCCCGTGGTCACTCGCGCCGGATCGACCAGCAGGCTCGCGTCACTCGGCACAGCACGCAACGCATCGGCCACTTCGCTGTAGTCACGCAGCGTCACGCCATCCTGCTCGAGTACCGCGCGCAGATCGCCATCGACCTTGCTCAGCGCCACGAACAGCGTGGCCTGTTGCTGATTGATCAAGGCGAACGAAACAAATACAGGATTGAAGGAGACATCTCCGCCGCGCAGGTTGAACAGCCAGGCGATGTCATCCAGGGTGGCGATGAAGTGCCAGTCGGCACCACGTTCTTGCAAGGTTTCGCGCAATTTCGCGAGTTTCTCGCCGCGGCTGATAGTCGCTTGCGGCGGCAGATGCTGATAGATCGGCGCGTTCGGCAGGCTCGGGCGATCACGCCAGACTTCCTGCAACAGGTCGAAATCGGTGCGCAGGCGAGCACCGCGTGCCTCGAGCTTGCTGCTCAGTGTGCGCGCCGAAGCCACCGCCATTACCGCACCATCGACCGCAACCACGCCGCCCTCGGGGGTTTGCTCGGCCAGCCAGTCCAGCGGGCTCGGTTGCCCCGGTTGCAGCTTGACCAGTTCGATGCCGCTGCCGTTGAGCTCTTTCGTCGCCTGTTCCCAGTAACGACTGTCGGCCCACACACCGGCGAAATCCGCAGTGACGATCAGCGTACCGACCGAACCGTGGAAACCCGACAGCCATTGCCGGCCCTGCCAGTAACCCGGCAGGTATTCCGAAAGATGCGGGTCGGCGGACGGCACCAGCAGCGCATGGATGCCTTCGCGGCGCATCAGTTCACGGGTATGCGCCAGGCGCTGAGGCACCGATCCTTCGGTCAAGGTGTGGGAACTCATCATGTCTCCTGCTAATCGCGTCAACGTTATTGTTCGTAGCCTTCGCGGCCATGGAAAGCGTCTGCTGTTTAGAGCCCTGTCGCCCAGAATGCCGGGGCACTGGCGCAGGCGGTTGTGATCAGGTCAACGGCCTTGTCGACATCCTCAACGGTGGTAAACCGCCCGAGGCTCAAGCGAATGGTGCGCCCCGCCAGCCGCGCATCGTGTCCGAGCGCGAGCAGCACGTGGGACGGCGCATTACTTGCGGAATTACACGCCGACGTCGCGGAAAACGCGATCGAATGGCTCAATGCGGCGCTGTTGAACTCGCCCTCGCTGAAGGTCAGGCTCAGGGTGTGCGGAATACGCTGGGAGGCACTGCCATTGAGGCGCACGCCGGGTAGAGTCATCAAGCGTGCGAGCAAGCGTTCGCGCAAAGCGACAATCGTGTTCTTCTCTTCAACGAACGCGTCGGCGGCCAGCGCGAATGCGGCGCCCATACCGGCAATCTGATGAGTCGCCAGGGTTCCGGAGCGCAGGCCACCTTCATGACCGCCACCGTGGATCTGTGCCTGCAAGCGTTGCTGCGCCTGCGGGCCGACATACAAGGCGCCGATGCCCTTGGGGCCGTAGAGTTTGTGTGCGGAAAACGACATCAGATCCACCGGCCAGCGGCTCAGATCGATCGCGACTTTGCCCGCGCCTTGCGCCGCATCCACATGAAACAACGCCTGCCGACTGCGCACCACTTCGCCAATCGCCTCGACATCGTTGACCGTACCCAACTCATTGTTGACCAGCATCAGCGAGACCAGAAAGGTGTCGTCACGCATCGCTTCGCTGACCGCTTGCGGCGTGATCAAGCCTTGGGCGTCCGGCACCAGATAGGTCACGGCAATGCCCGAGTCCTGCAATTGCCGCGCGGTGTCGAGAATGGCCTTGTGTTCGATCTGACTGGTAATGATATGGCCGCCGGGAATGCCACGGGCCTGAGCGACGCCTTTGAGGGCGAGGTTGTTGGATTCGGTGGCCCCGGAGGTCCAGACAATCTGCTCAGGCTGCGCGCCGACCAGATCGGCAACTTGCCGACGTGCCTGCTCGACCGTCTGCCGGGCCTGCTGGCCGAAAGCGTGGGAGCTGGACGCCGGGTTACCGAAGTTACCGTGAAAACCCAGACACTCGATCATCACCTGGATGACCCGCTCATCCACCGGGGTGGTGGCGGCGTAATCGAAATACAACGGACGTGTGTTCATAAAGGACTCGCAGAGCGTGTTCCGGGATCAGGAGGCTCGTGTCTGCAAACGACAATGCACAGCCTCGTGAGCTGTGCATGGGTTCGAGAGCGTCATCAATACCTGATCGGATGCCGTTAAAGAAGTAGGGCTTCATTTAAAAGTGCGTAGGAACGCTCCTGAAACCGAGCTTAACAGGCATCGGGCCGGCGATTGAAGCAATGCGTCAGTGAAAGCTTTCCAGAAGTAACGGATACAGCGAGATCACCAACAGCGCCGCCATGCCCCAATTGAACACGCGCAACCAGCGCGGATCTTTCAGCACATTGCGCAACAGCGTGCCGCACGCCGCCCACAGGCCGACACTGGGCAGATTGATGATGGCGAACACCGCCGCGATGATCACGACGTTATAGAAATAACCCTGCATCGGCGTGTACGTGCTGATGGCACCGATTGCCATGATCCACGCTTTGGGATTGACCCACTGGAACGCTGCGGCGCCCAGATAGCTGATTGGTTTAGCCTCGCCGTGGGCACTGTCGCCGACCGGGCCGGAGTGGGCGATCTTCCACGCCAGATACAACAAATACGCCGCGCCGACATATCGCAGCACCGTATACAGAATCGGATAGGCCTGAAACACCGCGCCAAGGCCGAAGCCCACCGCTACCACCAACAGGAAGAAGCCGCAGCTGATGCCGAGCATGTGCGGAATGGTGCGGTTGAAACCGAAATTCACTCCGGAAGCCAGCAACATGGTGTTGTTCGGCCCCGGTGTGATCGAGGTGACAAGGGCAAACAGGGCGAAGGCCAACAGCAGATCAAGTGAGAGGTTCATCGAGGCAGTCCATCCAGGGTCATTCAGCTGTTGACCCTATCCCACACGGCCCGGCAAACCCACGGACAGTTAGGGAAAACTTCAAGCAGTACAGTTTGCTTTCAGCTTGGACGACCGTGCAGCTGTATGGCACGTTCGGCACTCATCTCACCCTGTTGGTCGAAGCCAAAAGTCTTCTGCGGCTGACCGAGCAATTGGGCTTTTTTCGCGTGGTATTCGTCGAACGACAAGCCGCTGCGGTTCAGCGCTTCCAGCGCCAGTTCGCGGGATTCTTCAGCGGTGTAAGGGCGCAGCTCGGGCGAAACATGGCCGGCACAACCGGCGAGTACGGAAACAGCGAGCATCAGCGAAACAGTCAGTAAACGGTTCATGGGAGCGTCCTGGCGAGCAATGTGGGGTCGATGGAGAAAGGCTACGCCCGGGCACGCTCGCGCAGAAATCAACGCTCTCAATAGTGGCTATCAGCTTTGCGCTAATACTGGCTGACCGGCAAACGGCAGTGCAGCGCGTCGTCGTGGCTGCGGGCGATACTGCTGTGCACCTGGAACGAATTGAAGGTCACGGTTTTCGCCCGATGGGTGCGGATCAACTGCCAGAAATCCTCTTCGCCGCGTTCGAAACTGCGAAATGCCGCCTCCCCCGCTTCGCGACTTTGCCATTGCAAAAAGCTCAGCACGCGGCGGCCGTCGTCGCTGGCCTGCACGCTGGCGCTGAGAAACCCGTCGTAACGCTGGGCCAGCCCCTCGGTCTGCGTCGCCAGTGCCGAGACCAGCGCTGCTTGCTGGCGGGGTTCGATTTCAAATTCGATCAATTGGGTAAAGCTGCGATTGCTCATGGAAAGCCCCCACTCATCTTGAAGCGAGCCTTGCGACCCGAAGAGCTGCAGGGTAAAACCTCTAGTTAAGTCAAGGTCAAGAGCATTTTCAGCATGATCAGCAAAGACCAGGTGCACAAGCCTCTCACCGTGGGCGAGGTTGCGGCGCGCAGTGGCGTCGCAGTCACGGCGCTGCACTTTTATGAAGCCAAAGGTTTGATCAAGAGTGAACGCAATGCCGGCAACCAGCGCCGCTATCCGCGCGCCGTCCTGCGCCGGGTGGCGTTGATCAAAGTTGCGCAACGGCTGGGGATACCGCTGGCGGAAATCGGCGAAGCGCTGAAGATCCTGCCGCAGGATCGCGCGCCGTCGGCGGCGGACTGGAAAATGCTGTCTGAACAATGGCAGCGCGAGCTCGATGAACGGATCAGGCAATTGACGCTGATGCGCGATCAGCTCACCGGGTGCATCGGCTGCGGTTGTCTGTCCATGGAGGCGTGTCCATTGCGCAATAAAGGCGACATGCTCGGTGACCGAGGGCCAGGCCCGCACTTTCGCGATGAGTGATGACGCTGCTCGTCGGCGAACAATTTGCGCAGCAAGGACGGTTCTATAGTGATTGCTCCGGGTAAATCCGGTGTAACCACATCTGTTGAAAACAAAAACAGGGAGAACGTCATGAGCGTCAAACCCATTCCCGAGGGGTATCACAGCATTACCCCGTATCTCGGCATCCAACAGGCTGCCGAGGCCATCGAGTTCTACAAGAAAGCCTTCAATGCCAGCGAAGTCATGCGCCTGACCATGCCCGACGGCACCATCGGCCATGCCGAGCTGCGCATCGGCGACAGCGCGATCATGCTTGGCACGCCTTGCGATCAGGGGCCGCTGAGCAATCCGCAGCAGGCAGTGTCGATCGGCTTGCACCTGTATGTCACCGATGTCGACCAGTCCTTTCAACTAGCGCTGAATGCCGGGGCGCAAAGCGTCTCCGAGGTCAAAGACCAGTTTTACGGTGACCGCAGCGGTACCTTGAGAGATCCGTTCGGCCATCTGTGGTTTCTCGCCACGCACAAAGAGGATCTGAGCGAAGAGCAGATTCGCCAGCGGGCGATGGAGATGTTTAACCAAGGTTGAGGTTTTTCTACCTCGGATCAACCGGCAAAAATGCACTGCCGATGTAATTGCGAAACATTTACTTTCATATCCGCTTTCGGGATTTTCTTCGCTCATCCGTCTTATAGGAATGCAGGCCGTTCGCGTAGGCAAAAGCCACGAACGGCCTCCCGGGGGAGTTCCGTGCTGCGAAGCCCGTAGCCCGGCCCCTTCCACCGCAATCAAGACGCGCAATCATGTCGAAGAAATTCCGTTCCAAACTGTGGTTCCTGGTGCATAGCTGGCTGGCGTTGCCGATCTGGTTCTTTGTGCTGATCGTCTGTGTCACCGGCACGCTGGCGGTGGTCAGCCAGGAGATTGTCTGGCTGGCCAACCCGCAAATGCGCGCCAGTCAGCCGTCGGACGACGCGCCGCGACTGAGCTACGACCAGATCCTCGCCGCGATCAAACAGGCCGAGCCGCAAACCCTGGTGCAGAGCATCAATCGTCCGGACGAGTCGCACTTTGCCCTCGATGTCGAAGTCAGCTACCCCGACGGGCGCTCGTTGACGGTCTATGTCAATCCGTACACGGGGGTCATTCAGGGCACCGCGCCAGCCTTCGATTTCAAGGCCTTTACCCGCGCCCTGCATGGCTGGTGGCTGGTGCCGTTCACCAATGGCTATAGCTGGGGCTGGTATCTGGTGTCATTGCTCGGCGTGCCGATGCTGGTGTCGCTGATTACCGGGCTGGTGGTGTACAAGCGCTTCTGGAAAGGTTTTCTGCGCCCGACCCTGCGCGTACGCCATGGTGCGCGGATCTTCTGGGGCGACTTTCATCGCCTGTGCGGCATCTGGTCAATCTGGTTCATCGCGGTGATCTCGATCACCGGCATCTGGTTCCTGATCAAGGCGATCCTGTTCGATAACCAGATTTCCATTTCCAGCGAACCGATCATCCCGGCGATGTCCCGCGAAAGTGTGCCGATCTCGGCCGCCGGCACCCCGCCGCCGCGTATCAGCCTGGACCGCGCCATCGAAATCGCCCAGCAGAAGATTCCGGGGCTGGAGGCCAGTTACGTCAATCTGCCTGGCAATGCCTACTCACACATGAGCGTCAGCGGCCGCGGCTGGTATCCGCTGATGTACCAGACCGCAACACTCAACCCGTACAACGGCGAAATGGCCTCCTCACGGTTGCTGTCCGATCGGTCCTCGCTGGAATTCGTCACCGAATCCATGCGCCCGCTGCACACCGGCGACTTCGGCGGCATCTGGATCAAATTGATCTGGTTCTTCTTCGGTCTGTTGCTGAGCATGATGATCCTCAGCGGCCTGCTGATCTGGACCAAGCGCACCGCGTTGGCCACCGCCAATGCGCTGAAACGCGAGGACAAGAAAAACCGCGTCACCGCCCAACCGGCGCTGCGCCGTGAACCTTCGGAGGCGAGCCTGTGAACAAAGCCATCTCGGTCACACCGCCGTCGCGCCTGTCGCGTTTCTGGCACAAGTGGCGCTTCCACATCAATGTTCTGCTGTTGCTGATTCCGCTGGGTTTTATGCCGAAATACTTTGCCGATGCCTCGCTGTTTCGCGGCGACAGTGGCCTGGGCCAACGTGAAATAGGCACGGTTCAGGTCGGCCCGTGGAGCCTGCGCCTGGCCGAACTGCGTGACGAGGCGCCGCACCTTAGCGGTCCGGCCGGCTATATGAAGGATTTCACTGCCGCCGTTTGTGATACCTGTGTCGAACAGGTCAAGGCCACTTACCTGCGCATTGGCAAACCGCGCAGTCTGCGCGCCGCTGGCACGATCTTCTTCGGCACCCCGTACCGCATGGGCACGCAAATGCCGATCCCGGCAAAGACCAAACCTGACGCCGAGCTGTGGATCACCATGGAAGGCTGGGACGGCAGCATGCACCAAGCCGCGATTCCCCTGAGCCAAGCCTCCCCCGCCACGGTTGCGTGGCTGAACAAACAAGGAGCCAAACCATGACTCGCTCACCCCTTCAGACCCGTTTGCTCGCCAGCGCCGCGCTGCTGCTGAGCGCCGGTTTCAGCGCCAGCGCCCTGGCGCACAACCCGATGTGCGAATGCAAAGCCATCGATGCCGAACAGATCAAATGCACCGGCGGTTTCTCCGACGGCAGCGGCGCGCCGGGGGTGACCCTCGATGTGATCGGCTACGACGAAACCATTCTGGTGCCGGGCAAATTGGGTGATGACTCGACGCTGACGTTCAAGAAACCCGGCAGCGAGTTCTATGTGCTGTTCGACGCCGGCCCAGGCCACGTTGTGGAAATCGACCAGGCGGATATCCAAGCCCCATGAGTACCCCGACAACTCAAGTGGTACGTCCGGCCGGCGCCGGCCATGAAACCCTCAACGTGCTGCTGTTGTGCTTGCTGATCCTCGCGGTCGCCGGCTCGGTGGTGGCGTGGCGCGGGGTTTCCCATGAACCGGAGCCGGTCGCCAGCAACCAGTACGACGCCCGCCGCGATCTCAGCGCCGCTGAGCAAGGCATCTATGCCGACCTGCGCGTGACCCTCGACGAAATCCGTCTGCTGCGCGAAGAGCAACAAGCCCTGCCGACGCCACAGGTGCTGGCCGAAGAAGGTTTCGCGCCGTTCGCGCAGGACGCCAGTTCGGTCAGCCGTGGTGGTCACGCATGGCAGATGCTCGCCGATCGTGCCTATTTCGGTCGGAGTGCGACGCCTGATGTCGCCGGTTCATTTCTGATGCGTGTCGGCACTGACGCCAACGCGCCGCCGGACATCTGGCTCAAGCGCAGCGCCGATCCCGCGCCTGCTGAAGATCTGTCTGACGCCGCGCTGTCCGCCGCTGGCTGGAAACAGATCGTCGCGCAATTCGATGCCGGGGTTACCCGCGAACATCGCCATTGATTCCTCGCCTTTATCCGAGAGAAGACTGCTTGCCCATGTCCATTTCATCTCCTCGCCGTCCATTGTTACGCCTGTTTCTGCTTGGCCTGTGCGCCTGCCTGCTGAGCCCGTTGGCCAGCGCCGAGCAAGGCAAACGCCTGCGTATCGGCATCACTCTGCATCCGTATTACAGCTACGTCGCCAACATCGTCGGCGACAAGGCCGAAGTGGTGCCGCTGATTCCTGCGGGCTTCAATCCGCACGCCTACGAACCGCGCGCCGAAGACATCAAGCGCATCAGCGGACTGGACGTGATCGTGCTCAACGGCGTCGGCCATGACGACTTCGCCGACCGGATGATCGCCGCCAGCGAAACACCCAACGTCAAAACCATCGAAGCCAACGAAAACGTGCCATTGCTGGCGGCCACCGGTGTCGCTGCGCGCGGCGCTGGCAAAGTGGTCAATCCGCACACGTTCCTGTCGATCAGCGCCTCCATCGCCCAGGTCAACAATATCGCCCGCGAGCTGGGCAAGATCGATCCGGACAACGCCAAGACCTACACGCAAAACGCCCGCGCCTACGGCAAACGCCTGCGGCAGATGCGCGCCGACGCCTTGGCTAAACTGACCCAGGCTCCGAACGCCGAACTGCGCGTGGCCACGGTGCACGCGGCTTACGACTATCTGTTGCGCGAATTCGGTCTGGAAGTGACGGCCGTGGTCGAGCCGGCCCACGGCATCGAGCCAAGCCCGAGTCAGCTGAAAAAGACCATCGACCAGTTGCGTGAACTCGACGTGAAAGTGATCTTCTCGGAGATGGATTTCCCGTCCAGCTACGTCGACACCATCCAGCGTGAATCCGGGGTGAAGCTGTACCCGCTGTCGCACATTTCCTACGGCGAATACACCGCCGACAAGTACGAAAAGGAAATGACCGGCAACCTCAACACCGTGGTTCGGGCGATTCAGGAGTCGGGAGCATGACGTCGAAAGAAACCCTGATCCCTGACAACACCAATAACCCGGCGGGAGCGAGCCTGCTCGCGAAGACGCCGGATCAGGCAACATCTTCGTTGAATTACGCACCGCATCCGCGAGCAGGCTCGCTCTCACAGGGGATAACCGGGCCATCGCTGGAGTTTGCGGAAGTGAGCCTTACCCTGGGGCGCACGACGATTCTCGACAAGGTCACTTTCCAGGTGCAGCCCGGCAGCGTGCATGCGCTGGTCGGCCCCAATGGTGGTGGCAAGAGTTCGCTGATCAAGACCCTGCTGGGGCAGATGCCGCATCAGGGCCAGCTCAGCCTGCACTGGCCCGGCGAGCCCGGCACCATTGGTTACGTTCCGCAGGCGCTGGAGTTCGATCGCGGTTTGCCGATGACCGTCGACGATTTCATGGCCGCCATGTGTCAACGCCGCCCGGCCTTTCTCGGCTTGAGCAAACACTATGCCGGCGCCATCGGCGAAGCGCTGGAGCGGGTCGGCATGCAGGACAAGCGCAAGCGGCGCATGGGCGCGCTGTCCGGCGGTGAGCGCCAGCGGGTGCTGCTCGCGCAGGGTTTGATTCCGGCGCCGCAACTGCTGGTGCTCGACGAGCCGATGTCGGCCCTCGATGAGGCCGGGATCCAGGTGTTCGAACGTCTGCTGACTGACTGGCGCGCGGCGGGCATCACCGTGCTGTGGATCGAGCATGATCTGGAAGCGGTGGGTCGGCTGGCCGATCGGGTCACCGGTCTCAACCGCCGCGTGCTGTTCGACGCCACACCGCAACTGGCGCTGACCCCTGAACGTCTGCTGACGCTGTTTTCCACCCATCCACGGAGCGCGGTCTGATGAGTTACGAAGCCTTTCGTTTGATGGTTCAGGGTTGGGCGTCTTCCGGTTATCTGCCGGAAGCGCTGGCCTACGGTTTCGTGGTCAACGCCTTGCTCGCGGGCCTGCTGATCGGCCCGGTGCTGGGCGGGCTCGGCACGCTGGTGGTGGTCAAGCGCTTCGCGTTCTTTTCCGAAGCAGTCGGCCATGCCGCGTTGACCGGTGTCGCCATCGGTATTCTGCTCGGCGAACCCTACACCGGCCCGTACGGCAGCCTGTTCGGCTACTGCCTGCTGTTCGGCATCCTACTCAATTACCTGCGCAACCGTACCGGGCTGGCACCGGATACGCTGATCGGCGTGTTTCTCTCGGTGTCGCTGGCACTGGGCGCGAGCCTGCTGCTGATTCTCGCCGGCAAGATCAACGTGCACATTCTGGAAAACGTGCTGTTCGGTTCGGTATTGACCGTCAACGGCAATGATCTGGCGGTGCTGGCGATCGTCGGTTCGCTGGTCATGGCCCTCGCCCTGCCGCTGTACAACCGCATCATGCTCGCCAGTTTCAATCCGCAACTGGCGGCGGTGCGTGGCGTAGCGGTCAAGACCCTGGATTACCTGTTCGTGATTCTGGTGACCCTGATCACCGTCGCCGCCGTGAAGGTGATTGGCGCGATTCTGGTCGGTGCCTTGCTGGTGATTCCGGCGGCAGCGGCGCGCTTGCTCAGTCAGTCGCTGAAAGGGTTTTTCTGGTGCTCGGTGCTGATCGCTACCGTCAGCACCCTGTGCGGGATTCTTGCGCCGATCGTATTCGATCTGCCGATCCCGTCCGGCGCCGCGATCATTCTGGTCGCCGGCATCGCTTTCGCCCTCGCCGCCATTGCGCGCGGCGTCGTCCCCAGCCTGAAAGGGAACCTTGGATAAATGGCTTTTTCATTGCGTAACCTGACTCTGGCCATGGCCCTGTGTGGCGTGGTCTGCACTCCGTTGATGGCGGCTGAAACTGCGAAACCGTTGCGCGTTCTGGCCTCGTTACCGATCACCTATGGATTGGGCGAAGCATTGCTCAAGGGCACGAACGTCAACCTCGAACGTGCGGCGCCGGCCAACCTTCCGGGTAGCCGTCAGACTGCGTATTTCACCGGCCGTGGCGCTCCGGCGCTGAGCAAACTGGCCACCGGCGCGGACGCGGTAATCGGTCTGCGTTCGCTGTGGGCCGATGATCCGCTGTACCCGATCGCGCGGCGCAGCAATATCCGTATCGTCGAAGTCGACGCTGCGCGCCCGGTCGACGGTGCGCTGCCCGGCATCGCCGTGCAGCCGGGCCTGCAGGTTGATGATCTGAACAGTCAGCCATGGCTGGCGAGCAACAACATGGGGCGCATGGCCGATGTGATGGCCGCAGACCTGGTGCGCCTGGCGCCGAGCGCCAAGCCTGCGATTGAAGCCAACCTGGCGGCGTTGAAACAGCGCTTGCTGAAACTCAGCGCGGACACCGAAGCGCGTCTGGCCGAGGCGGACAACCTGAGTGTGATGAGCTTGAGCGATCACTTCGGCTATCTGATTGGCAGCCTCAACCTTGAACTGGCCGGACAGGACGCGAGGCCTGATGCCGAGTGGACGCCAGATGAATTAAAGAAGCTGACAGCGACGCTAAAGGACAATGACGTGGCAGTGGTGCTGCACCATCGCCAGCCAGCGGAGCCGGTGAAAGCGGCGATTGCCGAATCCGGCAGCCGTCTGGTGGTGTTGAGTACCGATGCGGCGGATCCGCTGGCGGAGCTGGAGGGGAATGTGGATTTGTTGCTCAAGGGGTTGAGCGGAGCGTAGTCAGGCTGATACCGAGTCATCGTTCATCGCTGGCAAGCCAGCTCCCACAGAGTTTTTGGCGAACACACATTTGTGATCAACCACAATACCTGTGGGAGCTGGCTTGCCAGCGATGAGACTGTGCAGGCAATACAAATTCAAGACATGAAAAAACCCGCTGACCATCACTGGCCCAGCGGGTTTTTTATGCCCGGTCGCTTATTGCGCCGCGACTTGCGCATCCATCTTCTGGCGCAGGCTCAACGGGCGCATGTCGGTCCAGACTTCTTCGATGTAGGCCAGGCATTCCTTTTTCAGGCCGCTCTTGCCCACGGTGCGCCAGCCTTGCGGCACAGCTTTGTAATCGGGCCAGATCGAGTATTGCTCTTCGTGGTTGACCACGACCTGAAAGAGGATGTCCTCGCGGTCGAATACTGACGTCATGCTGGTTCTCCATCGTTGTAAGGTCGGCTGCACAAAGAATGCAGCCGGGTATGTAGAAAGAACGTTCGCCGCGCGGAAAAATTTACAGCGCGGTGGTGGCAGCGGCCAATGCGCGACCGAAGATCTCGGCCACCCGGTCGACTTCCGCGGCAGTGATCACCAGCGGCGGCAGGAAGCGCACCACTGCGCCATGGCGACCGCCCAGCTCCAGAATCAGGCCACGCTTGAGGCATTCACGCTGAACCAGCGGCGCCAGACGCGCAAACGCTGGCGGATGACCGAGCGCGTCGGGCGCGCCGTTCGGGTCCACCAGTTCGACGCCGAGCATCAGGCCGCGACCACGAATATCGCCCATCTGCGGGAAGTCGCGTTGCAGGATGTGCAGATGCTCGCTGAGTCGATCACCCATGGCGGCTGCGTGCTCGCAAACCTTGTGCTCCACCAGATAGCGCATCACCGCTGAACCGGCGGCCATGGCCATCTGATTGCCACGGAACGTGCCGGCGTGGGCGCCCGGTTGCCAGGTGTCGAGCCAGTCGCGGTAAACCACCACCGCCAAGGGCAGGCTGCCGCCGATGGCTTTGGACAGTACAACCACATCCGGAACGATGCCCGCGTGTTCAAAGGCAAACATCTTGCCAGTGCGGGCGAACCCGCTCTGGATCTCATCGACAATCAGCGCCACACCAGCCTTCTCGGTGATCCGGCGCAAGCCGCGCAACCACTCGATGTCCGCCGGTATCACGCCGCCCTCGCCCTGCACCGCCTCGACGATCACCGCCGCCGGCAATTGCACGCCAGCCTCGGGATCGTTGAGCAGGCTTTCCAGATAACTCAGATTGGCGTTGACGCCCGCTGCGCCGCCCAGACCGAACGGGCAGCGGTAATCGTAGGGGAACGGCATGAACTGCACGCCGTTGCTGAGCAACGCACCCAGTGGTTTTTTCGGCCCCAGGCTGCCCATCAGGCTCAACGCACCTTGGCTCATGCCGTGATAACCGCCGGAAAATGACAGCACGGTGCTGCGCCCGGTTGCGGTGCGCACCAGTTTCAGCGCGGCTTCCACGGCGTCGGTGCCGGTCGGGCCGCAGAACTGGATTTTCGCTTGCGCCGCCAGCTCTGTCGGCAGCAGTCCGAACAGGTCCTGGACGAATTGATCCTTGACCGGCGTAGTCAGGTCGAGGGTGTGCAGCGGCAGCTCATCGGCCAGCACTTGCTGGATCGCCTCGATCACTACCGGGTGGTTGTGCCCCAGCGCCAGCGTGCCGGCGCCGGCCAGGCAGTCGATGAATGTACGTCCTTCAACATCCTCGACATACAAGCCCTTGGCACGCTTGAGCGCCAAGGGAATACGCCGAGGGTAACTGCGTGCGTTGGACTCCTGCCGGCTCTGCCGCGCCAACAACGGTGATTCGTTGAATTCGAACAACGTTTCCGCCGGCGCCGAGGCGACCCGGGCCGACAACGCTTCGATAAGACTGGTGGCGACTGACATCTCTCGACCCCTCAATTCGCTATGGATAGTGACCAGAACAGCACACCGACAGGTGCGCGTTCCGGTCGCGGGGCGCACTTGCAGGTTTTCCTGTTCTGGAAACGCTTCAGCGCGGTGCGGATTTACACCCTTGATCGAGTTGTCCGGCCGGTGAGGACAAAGGTTTGCGCAGCGGCACGGTTTGTAGGCCGCTGGAAAGACCGGGTGGCGCTGCCTGTTGGTAGCCCAGGTGCCGATAGAACGCCTCGGCGGTGCGCGTGCTGTTGAGGTGAGCATTGCGCACACCGCGAACCCGCAACCAGCCTTCGACATTCTGCATCAGCGCCCTGCCGACGCCGCGGCGAAAGGATTCCGGCTGGACGTAACACAGCAGGATTTCGCCACTGACCCGGGCCATGCCGACACCGACCGGTTTGTCTTCGAACGAAGCGATACAGAGATAAAAGTGTGGGTCGGCGAGCCGGCTACTGATGAAATCGGCGGAGGAGCGGTTAAGCCAGTCGCTGACCAGAAGTGGATGGTTGCGGTGATCGAGTGCACATCCGATACGGATCGAGCGCTCGACAATACGGTTGATGATGCCGGTGTCGGCCAGAGTGGCCGAACGAACGCAGACGGGTGCTTCCATGGCGCAGTTCCCTCAATCCTTTGAGTCAAAGCTGGGTTGACCTTAGCCCCGTCACTGGCGGATAGCGAACGCCGAGAAGTTACATTTGATGTGGAAGAACGTGATCATTTGTGGGAGCGAGCCTGCTCGCGAGAGCGTCAGGCCAGTCAACGTCGATGTTGAATGACTTACCGCATTCGCGAGCAGGCTCGCTCCCACAGGGGATCCGAGGTGAGATCAGAGCGGTTGCAACGGCATGGTCAGTTCGACCCGCAAGCCGTCCGGGCGGCTGTCGAAATGCAGCGCACAATCACAGCGCTGAACAATCGCCTGGACAATTGCCAGCCCCAGCCCGCAACCGGTGCTCTGCCCGTTGCGCCAGAAGCGCTGGGTCAGATGCTGCAAATCATCCGGCGCAATGCCCGGACCATGGTCACGCACGACAAAACGCACACGATTGCCGATGCTCTCCAGGCTAACCTCGACCGCGCAATCTTCAGGCGTGTGACGCAAGGCGTTGTCGAGCAGGTTGCGCAATGCAGCAATCGCCAGCACGGCAGGCATTTGCAGCGGCGCGGCGGACAGATCGTCAGGCACGTGCAGTTTGATCCGCAGCCGTTCACCGCCAGTGGCGTCCTGAATCGCCAGTCTGGCCACTTGCTCGGCGCTGCATTGCGAGCCGTCATCGAACGACAGGCTGCCTTCGACCCGCGCCAGCAACAGTAACTGTTCAAGGGTGCGGTGCAAGCGATCGGCACCCTCCTCGGCGCGCGCGAGCGACTGATCGCGCGCGCTGCCGTCGGTCATGCGCGCCACTTGCAGGTGGGTCTTGATCGCCGTCAGCGGACTGCGCAGTTCATGCGCGGCGTCACCGGTCAAGCGACGCTCACGCTCGATGGTCTTGCCGATGCGTTGAAACAATTGATTCTGAGTTTCCAGCAACGGCTTCAATTCGCTGGGAAACGCCTGCAATTGCAACGGCTCAAGAGAGTCGGCATTGCGCCGCATCAGCGCCTCGCGCAGTCGATTGAGTGGCGCCAGACCCTGACCGATGCCCAGCCACAGCAGGCACAGGCAACCCAGCAACGCCACGCCAACCGGTACCGATGCCGCCAACAGAATCGACATGTTCAAGGCTTCGCGCTCGATCTGCCGATCCGCCGTAGTGATGCGCACATCGCCCCGGGCCAGGGTGAAACTGCGCCACGGTGCGCCGTCGATCATCTGATCGTGAAAGCCCATTTTCTCGGCTTCCAGCGCTTGCTCGGGGTTGTTATGGCTTCGCGCAAGAATCTCGCCGCGCAATGAGCTGACCTGACAAGCCATGCCACCGGGAATATTCAGCTGTTCTGCGCTGAAATGGGTGCCCTCGCCCTTGCTCGGCAGCGTCGGCAATTGCTCGAGCAAGCCGGCGACCATGCGCGCCGAGGCAACCAGGCGCTGGTCGAGGGAAAACATCATCTGATTGCGCAGATCGCTGAGCATCCACGCCGCCGCCAGCGCCCAGATCAGCGCGAACGCCGCGCCAAGCGTCAGGCTCAGGCGCAGTCGCAGACTCATCATTTGCCTTGCTCTGCGCCATCGGCAGGCCCGAGGCGATAGCCCAGACCGCGCACGGTTTCAACGATGCCTTTGCCAAGCTTGCTGCGCAGATGATGGATGTGCACGTTCAGCGCGTTGCTTTCCAGCTCGTCGTTAAAGCCGTAGACGCTGTCCTTCAGTTGCTCGGTGGACAGCACCCGGCCGCGATTGTGCAGCAGCGCCTGCAACAGCGACTGCTCACGACGCGACAGGTCCACCGGTTGCCCGGCCAGACGGGTTTCGCGGCTGCTCGGGTCGTAGGTCAGCGCGCCGTGCTCGATCAGATTGACGCTACGACCGGCCACCCGGCGCAACAGGGTTTGCAGGCGAGCGAACAGTTCGCGCAGGTCGAAAGGCTTGAGCAGATAGTCGTCGGCGCCGGCCTGCAGACCATCGACACGATCGGTCACCGAGTCACGGGCAGTTAGGATGAGAACCGGAATTTCCAGGCCGCTCTGCCGCAACTGTTGCAGCAACTTGAGGCCATCTTCGTCCGGCAGGCCGAGATCGAGCACCATCACATCGAATTCGGCGACCTTGAGCATCGCCCGCGCCTTGGACGCGGTGTTGACGTGCTCGACGGTCAGACCCTGGGCGGTGAGGCCGGCAACGATGCCGCTGGCAATCAGCTCGTCGTCTTCGCAAACCAGTACGTGCATGGTGAATCCCACAGAAAAAAGCGGATTAGGCAGTTGGCCGATTAAGCTGACATTATGGCGCCCAACGTCACTGCGACAAGGGCATGGCGGTTAATCATCGGTTAATCGCCGCTGCCCATTGTGCACCTCACTTGCACAGGGACAAGGCTTCTCCATGCGTCATTTTTTTGTTTTGTTTGCGTTACTGATCTCGGGCCTGGCCCAGGCTGGAAACAATCCTTTCGATACGAAACCGGACTTCTTGCCGGTCGACCAGGCGTTCGTGTTGACTTCCGAGCATCTGGATTCAGGCGAAACCCAGCTGTTCTGGCAGATCACCGACGGCTATTACCTGTATCAGAAACGCCTGAAATTCGATGGTCTCGCCGCTGATCAGCAGCCGGTGTTGCCTGAAGGCGAATCCCACAGCGATGAGTTCTTCGGCGAGCAGCCGGTCTATCGCCAAGGGCTTGAAGTGAAAATCCCGGCGGCGGCCAGCGGTCAGATCAAAGTCAGTTATCAGGGCTGCGCCGATGCCGGTCTGTGTTATCCACCGCAAACCAGGGTGATCGATCTGGGTGGCAAAGCCGCAGCAACAACAGGCGCTGAAGCCCCGGATCAGGCTTTGGCCAGCAGTCTGCAACAACGAGCGCTGGGCTGGAGTCTGCTGGTGTTCTTCGGACTTGGTCTGCTGTTGGCGTTTACCCCGTGTTCGCTGCCGATGCTGCCGATTCTGGCGGGGATGATCGTCGGCAGTGGCGCCACACCACGGCGCGGGTTTGCCTTGGCCAGCAGCTACGTGATCTGCATGGCACTGGTTTATGCGGCGATGGGCGTGATTGCTGCGCTGCTCGGTGCGAACTTGCAGGCGTGGTTGCAGAATCCGTGGTTGCTCGGTGCATTTGCGGCGATTTTCGTGATCTTGGCGCTGCCGATGTTCGGCTTCTTCGAGCTGCAACTGCCGGTGGTCCTGCGTGATCGCCTGGAACATGCGTCGCGCAGCCGCAGCGGCGGCAGCCTGATCGGCGCCGGTGTGCTGGGCGCATTGTCCGGTCTGTTGGTCGGGCCGTGCATGACCGCGCCACTGGCCGGCGCGCTGCTGTACATCGCGCAGAGCGGTAACGCGTTGCACGGCGGTCTGATTCTGTTTGCACTGGGCATCGGCATTGGTGTGCCGCTGTTGCTGCTGGTCACCGTGGGCAACCGATTCCTGCCGAAACCCGGGGCGTGGATGAATCTGCTCAAGGGCATATTCGGCTTCCTCTTTCTTGCCACTGCATTGTTGATGCTGCGCCCGGTACTGGATCCGTCGTTGTGGCTGGGGCTGTGTGGCGCTCTGCTGTTGATCGCCGCTTACAGCTCATGGAAACAATCCGAAGGTTTTGGCCACGTCGCGCAAATGTTTGGCGCCCTGTCCTTGTTGCTCGGTTTGTGGGGCAGCGTGTTGGTGATTGGTGCGGCGGGCGGCAGCGATGATCCGTATCAGCCATTGCAGGTCTACAGCGCCGGCGGTGCAGCCAGTGCAGCGCCAAGTGGCCACGATGCCTTCATCACCATCAAGGAACCGACCGCCCTGCAACGCGAACTCGACGCGGCCAAGGCTCAGGGCCAGTGGGTGTTGCTCGATTACTACGCCGACTGGTGTGTGTCGTGCAAAGTCATGGAGAAGAAGGTGTTCGGTGAGGCCAAAGTCATGCAGGCCCTGAGCGATGTGCGCCTGCTGCGCCTGGATGTGACCGCCGACAACGCTGCCAGCCGCGAGCTGCTCAGTCGCTATAAAGTGCCGGGGCCGCCGACGCTCATCTGGATCGGCGCTGACGGCGAAGAACGCCGCAGCCAGCGCATCACCGGCGAGGTCGATGCCGATACCTTCCTGCAACGCTGGTCCGCCACCCGAGATGCCAACTGATGCTGACGTTCACCCTCGGCACCTTCGCCATCGCGCTCAACCACCTGCTGCTGATCAGTGCTCTGGCGCTGGCGACATTTGTCGGCTGGCGAGTGGCCAAGCGCGGCGGCGATAACCCCGAGTCAGCGCTGTTCAGCCTGTTTTTGCTGGGCATGCTCGCGGCCCGCATTGCGTTTGTCGCGCTGTACTGGTCGCACTATCGCAATGACCCGTGGCAGATCATCGATCTGCGCGACGGCGGTTTCCTCGCTTGGCCCGGAGTGATCGTGCTGCTGCTGGCGGCGTTGTATCGCGGCTGGCGCCGGCCCGCTTTGCGTCGACCGTTGGGTTTCGGCGTGGTCAGTGGCGTGGCGTTCTGGCTGCTTGCCACCCTGTCGCTGAATATCTACGAACAGGGTACGCGCCTGCCGGATATATCCCTGCGCAACGCCGCTGGCGAAACCATCAAGCTCAGTGAGTATCAGGGCGGGCCGCTGGTGATCAACCTGTGGGCGACCTGGTGCCCGCCGTGCCGGCGAGAAATGCCGGTGCTGGAGAATGCCCAGCAACAGCGCCCTGACCTGACATTTCTGTTCGTCAATCAGGCCGAAAGCATGCAAAGCGTGGCCACGTTCCTGGAAACCCAGGGCCTGAGCCTGAACAACGTGCTGTTCGACCGCCGCGGCCGTCTCGGTCAGGCCGTGGGTTCCATGGCGTTACCGACTACGCTGTTCTATAGCCCGGACGGTCGCTTGCTGACCAGTCACCTCGGTGAACTGTCGAACGCCAGCCTCGCCCGCGCCCTGGAAACCTTCGACACTTCGCCTTCAAGCCCGAATCAGGCCGTTGCCCCGGCCAACTCTGCAAGGAAACTGCCATGCCCCGCCTCTGCCACCTGCTGACGCTGACCCTGGGCACTGCCCTGCTGCACTTGCCGTCGGTGCAGGCCGCTGAAGAACTACCCGCAGCGATCAAAAAAATCGAAGCCAAGGGCGCGAAAATCGTCGGCCAGTTCGACGCCCCTGATGGCCTGCGCGGGTACGCCGCGCAATACCAGAATCGCGGCATGGCGCTGTACCTGACCCCGGACGGCAAGCACGTCGTGGTGGGTAATCTGTACGACGCCGACGGCAAGGACCTGAGCAGCGAGCCGCTGCAGAAACTGGTTTACGCACCGATGTCCAAGGAAGTCTGGGCCAAGTTCGAGGCGAGCAACTGGATTCAGGACGGCAACAAGGATGCACCGCGCACGGTGTACCTGTTCAGCGATCCGAACTGCCCGTACTGCAACATGTTCTGGGAACAGGCGCGACCATGGGTCAAGGCCGGCAAAGTGCAGCTGCGCCACATCATGGTCGGCATCATTCGCGAAGACAGCCCGGGCAAGTCAGCCGCACTGCTGGCGGCGAAAGACCCGGCCAAGGCCCTGCAAGATCATGAGAGCGCCGGTAAGAGCAGCGCCCTCAAGGCTTTGAAAGACATTCCGGTCGCCGTGCAAACCAAACTCGCGGCCAACATGCAGTTGATGGAAGACCTCGAACTGCAAGCCACCCCGGCGATTTTCTACATGGACGACAAAGGCGAACTGCAACAACAGCAAGGCGCGCCTTCGCCGGACAAGCTGGTGAAGATTCTCGGGGCTAAGTAGTTTTTTTCATTGCTTGGACCGGCCTTTTCGCGAGCAGGCTCGCTCCCACAGTTGACTGCATTCCCTCAGCAAGAATGCGATTAACTGTGGGAGCGAGCCTGCTCGCGAATGAAGCTCACTCGGTCTAGCGGTTGCGCTCGGCCAGAAACGCCAGCAGCGCCTCAGTGACAAACCCGGGATTCTCCAGATTGGAGATATGCCCAGCCTCCGGCACCAGCACGCACGGGCAACCGATCAATTCAGCCATTTCCCGTGCTTCCGAGGGTGGCCGTGGTTTGTCCTGGTCACCGCACAGCACCAGCGTCGTCGCCGGGTTCAGCTCGCCCAGGCGTGGCAACAGGTCGTCGCGACCAAACGTGATGCGTCCCATCGGGACGATGCTTTCGCGCAAACGCTCGGGCGAGTAGCTCTGCAGTTTTGCGCGGAAGCCCTGATATAGCGGCGACTGCGGGTCGATGCCCGGGCGGAAGAAGATTGGCACAACGATGTCGAGCAATTGTTCGGAGATGGTGCCGCTGTCTTCGATCTGCTTGAACAACGAGAAGTAATACTGCCGGGTCGGTTCCGGCTCGACGCCGACGTAGGTGTCCATCAGCACCAGACCGTTGAGACGTTGCGGTGCGGACAGTGCCAGGCGCACGCCCCACATGCCGCCGACCGAAAGCCCGACGAGGGTGACGTGGTCGATGTCCAGATGATCAAGCAAGGCCTGCGCCTGTCGGGCGATGTCATCCAGCGATGTCGTGCCTTCAGGTAACTTGCCGGACTCGCCATGGCCCCACAGATCCAGGGCGATGACGCGATAATGCGGGGTCAGCGCGGCGATCTGCGGCGCCCACATCACTTGATCCCAGAGATAACTGCCAGCCAGCAACACGGCCGGGCCGGTGCCTTGATCAATGTAGTGCAGTGCTTGTCCGTCAACCGTGAAAAAGGGCATCGACCACCTCCGCGAGAAAAAACAGAAACGGCAGACTGAGCTGCCGGTTGTTGATCGTCAAGGATGGAAATGTACGGCAATGTACAGACGCCATTCGCGAGCAGGCTCGCTCCCACAGGGGATTTGTGTTCACCACGGATCCCGTGTGGGAGCGAGCCTGCTCGCGAAGAGGCCGACCCAGGCATCGGAGGACTACAACCCCTCCAGCTCCGCCATCAGATCATTCAACCGATCAACCTTCTCCTTCGTAATATCACTGGCCGCCAGCCCATCGATGTACTCGGCCAGTTCCTCCACCGTGCTGCACTCGAACATCGCGCGCAGCGGCACATTGCGTTGCAGGGCTTTCTGTACCCGCGACGCAATTTGCGTAGCCAGCAACGAATGCCCGCCCAGTTCGAAGAAGTTGTCGCGCACGCCAACCCTTTCCACTTTAAGCACCTCAGCCCAGATATCAGCCAGGGTCTGCTCCAGCTCGTTGCGCGGCGCCAGATAATCCTCGCTCTGCAACTGACCGATCTCCAGCGTTGGCAAGGCTTTGCGGTCGAGTTTGCCGTTGGCATTGAGCGGCATCTGCTCCAGCCACAGCCAGTGCAGCGGCACCATGTATTCCGGCAGTTCGGCGCGCAGGCGCTGCTTGATCCGCTCCAGACGCTCTCCCGGATTGAGCGCTGCATCGGCCGCGACCAGATAACCCACCAGATGCTTGCCGTTGACGCCCTCCTGCACACCAACCGCCGCGTCGCGCACTTCCGGTTGTTCATGCAGGCGCGCTTCGATTTCACCGAGCTCGATGCGGTAACCGCGAATCTTCACCTGATGATCGACGCGGCCGACATATTCCAGCACGCCGTCAGTGCGCCGCCGTGCCAGATCACCGGTGCGGTACAGGCGCTCGCCCGGCGCGCCGAACGGATTCGGCACAAACACCGGCGCGGTGCGCAGCGGATCGCTGACGTAACCGCGACCGACGCCGGTCCCGGCAACACATAGCTCACCCACCGCGCCCAAAGGCACCAGTTCCAGAGCGCCATCGACCAGGTACAGCAAGTTATTGTCGGTCGGCGTGCCGATCGGCAAATAGCTGCCGCGCGTCGAGGCCATGTCGACGCGGAAGAACGCCACGTCATCCGAGCATTCCGCCGGGCCGTACGCATTGACCAGACCAATACCCGGGTAACGCAGCAGCCATTGATGGGCCAGTTCCGGCGGCATCGCTTCACCGGTCGGCAGCATCCAGCGCAAGCCGTCGAGGCTCAGACGCTCGGAGCCGAGCATGCCCTGAATCAGCGACGGCACACTTTCCAGCACGGTGATGCCCTGCGCCTGTACATGCGCCAGCAGACCTTGCGGATCGTGGGCAATCGCGTTCGGCACGATGTCGACCCGCGCGCCGAACAACGGCGCAGCGAGGAACTGCCAGACGGAAATGTCGAAGCTTTGCGAGGCGGTCTGCGCGATCACATCGGCCTCGCTCAAATCGAGGTACGGGCGTTTGCTCAACTGATTGTTGAGCATGCCGCGCTGCTCGACCATCACGCCTTTAGGCAGCCCGGTCGAACCCGAGGTGTAAATCACATAGGCGAGATTATCCGGGCCACTGCGGATGCCAGGATTGTGCGCCGCTGCCACTGACGCCTGCACCTCTTCCCACACCAGCAGGCGTGGACGATTCGAACAGCCAAACTCTTCGAGCAGGGTCTGCGCCTGCTCAAGGCAGGCTGCGCTGCACACCAGCAACGGCGTGCGACTGAGCTCGATGATGCGGCTCAGGCGCTGGCTCGGTAGACCCGGGTCCAGCGGCAGGTAACCGGCACCGGCCTTGAAGCTGCCGATGATCATGCCGAGCAGGTCGAGATTACGCTCGGCCAGCAGCGCCACCGGTTGATCCATGCGCACACCGGCAGCGACCAGGGCATGGCCGAGGCGGTTGGCGTTGTGGTTCAGCTCGGCGTAGCTAAGTTGCTCGTCAAGGCAACTGGCGGCAACGCGCTGCGGATGCGCCGCGACCTGCGCTTCGAACAGCGCCACGTAGCTTTGCTCCAGCGGGTAGTCGTGGCCGCTCTGGTTGCAACCGTGCAGCAGGAAGTCGCGCTCTTCGTCGCCCAGCATCGGCAGATCGGCCATGTCGCCATGGAAGCCGTCGACCAGCGCCAGCAGCAGGCGCTTGAACTCACTGAGCATGCGCTCGACCGTCGCCTCGTCGAAGTAACGCTGGTCATAGGACAGGTGCAAGCCAAGGTCATCGCCCGGGTAACACACCGCGGTCAGCGGGAAGTTGGTGTGGGTACGGCCGGAATCCGAGCTCGCATTCAGGCTCTGTGCACGATCAAGCACCGAGACTTCCACCGGGGCGTTTTCGAAGACGAAGAGGCTGTCGAACAGCGGCTGGCCTTTGGGCAATTCGCTCTGTTCCTGGATGTTCACCAGCGGCAGGTATTCGTACTCGCGCAGTTGCATGTTGCTGTCGAGCAAAGCGCTGAGCCATTGACGCACGCTGCTGCGCTGATCGTCCGCAGGCATCTTCACCCGCAAGGCGATGCTGTTGATGAACAGGCCGACGGTGCGCTGCATTTCCGGCATGTCTACCGGCCGACCAGCGACGGTGACGCCGAAGAGCACATCGCGATCACCGCTCAGGCGCCGCAAAACCAGAGCCCACGCAGCCTGGGCAAAAGTGTTGACGGTCAGTTGATGAGCCTGCGCCAGTTCCCGCAGCCGTGCGCCGTCCTCGACATTGAGGCGGGTGTAGCGGTCGCCGACGATCATGCCGCCGCTTTCACCGGCGTGTTCGCGCAGGAACGGCCGGTCGCTCGGGATCGGCGTGGTGCGCCCGAAGCCTTGCAGATTCTGCCGCCACCACTGCCGCGCCTCGGCCAGGCTCTGGCGTTGCAGCCAGCCGATGTAGTCGCGATAGCGCGGCGGCACACTCAACTGCGCTTCGCGACCTTCACCGAGGGCGGTATAGATCTCGAAGAAGTCGTTCATCAGCAGCGAACGGCACCAGGCGTCGATGAGGATGTGGTGGTTGCTCATCATGAACCAGTAACGCGCCGCGCCGACCTTGATCAGGCGCAGGTGAAACGGCGCCTGATTGAGCAGATCGAACCCGGCTTCGCGCTCGCTTTTCAGCAGCGCTTGCAGCTGTGGTTCCTGCTCGGTTTCGGCGACGGCGCTCCAGTCCAGATACTCGATCGGCGTGCGCCCCGGCGTGTGAATCACTTGCAGCATGTCTTCGCCAACGTTCCAGCAGAACGAAGCGCGCAATGCTTCATGACGAGCGACCACCGCTTGCCAGGCCTGGGCGAAACGCTCGGGGTCGAGCTCGCTGTTGATGCGATATCGATCTTGCATGTAGTACAGACCGGTGCCCGGCTCGAGCAAGGTGTGCAGCAACATGCCTTCCTGCATCGGCGTCAGCGGGTAGACATCTTCGATATGCGCGGCCGGCACCGGCAGCGCATCGAGTTGCGCCTGAGTCAGTCTGGCCAGCGGGAAGTCCGATGGCGTCAGGCCGCCGGCTTCGTCTTGCAGACAATGCACAATCAAGCTGTGCAGTTCGCCGAGATAGGCATCGGCCAGATCGTTAATGGTTTGCGCCTCGTAACGCTCGGCACTGAAAGTCCAGCGCAGCAGCAGTTCACCACCGTAAACCTGACTGTCGACACTCAGCTCGTTGGGCAACGGCGCCTGCGGATCGTGGGCGGCACCGATTGGCTCATCGAGAGGACGGAACAGCGCATCGCTGCCGAAGCTCTGGTCGAACTGCCCGAGGTAGTTGAAGGTGACCGGCGCCTGCGGCAGCGCGGCCATGCTCTGGCGGCAGCCGTCATCGGCCAGATAACGCAACACGCCATAACCGAGACCTTTATGCGGAACGGCGCGCAGTTGTTCCTTGATCGCCTTGATCGAAGCGCCCTGCCCGGCGGCCTCTTCGACATTGTGCGGAGTCAGGCGCAGCGGATAAGCGCTGGTGAACCAACCGACGGTGCGGGTCAGATCAATCTCGTCGAACAGGGTTTCGCGACCGTGCCCTTCCAGTTGAATCAGTGCCGAGGGCTGGCCGCTCCAGCGGCACAGCACACGGGCCAGCGCGGTCAGCAGCAGGTCGTTGACCTGAGTGCGATAAGCACTCGGTGCCTGTTGCAGCAACTGTCGGGTGCGCTCGGCATCGAGGCGTACGCTGACGGTTTGCGCATGGCGATTCTGCCTGCCGCCCTGCGGGTTTTCGCAAGGCAGATCGGCGCTTGGCCCGGCCAGTTGCGTTTGCCACCAACCGAGTTCTTCACGCAGCGATTCGCTGCCGGCGTAAGCCTGCAAACGCGCGGCCCAGTCCTTGAAGGCGCTGGTTTTCGCCGGCAGTTTCAGCGGCTGCGCAGCGTCGAGCTGGCGATAGGCGGTTTGCAGATCATCCAGCAGCACGCGCCACGACACACCGTCGACCACCAGGTGGTGGATGGCGATGAACAGGCGTTGCTGAACATCCGCAACATCGACCAGCACTGCGCGCAGTAACGGGCCGTTGCGCAGATGCAGACTGCGTTGCGCGTCGGCGAACAGAGATTCGCACCGATCCAGCGAATCGACGCTGACTTGCCAGAGCACATCCTCATTCGTCAGCGCTTGATGCGTCGCGTGCCATGCATCATCGGTTTCAGTGAAACGCAGACGCAGCGCATCGTGTTGCTCGATCACCGCCAGCAAAGCTTGCTGCAATCGTTGCGGCTCGAGGCGCACAGTCGGTTCCAGCAACAGCGCCTGATTCCAGTGCTGGCGCTGGGGAATGTCCGTATCGAAGAACCAGTGCTGAATCGGCGTCAGGCGCGATTCTCCATCCACCAGGCCCTGCTCGGCCATCACCTGCTCGGTGCGGCTGGCGACTGCGGCGAGGGTCTGCACGGTCTGGTGCTGGAACAGGTCGCGCGGACTGAAGTGAATGCCCTGCTGACGCGCGCGGCTGACCACTTGAATCGACAGAATCGAGTCGCCGCCGAGTTCGAAGAAGTTGTCGTTGAGGCCGACCTGCCTGACGTTGAGCACGTCGCACCAGATCTGCGCCAGGGTCTGTTCCAGCGCGTTGCTCGGCGCGACATAGTCCTGACGATTGAGCTGCGGGTCCGGCGCCGGCAAGGCGCGGCGGTCGAGCTTGCCGTTGGCGGTCAGCGGCATGCTCGCCAGCAGCATCAGGTGAGTCGGCACCATGTAATCCGGCAGTTGCGCCTTGAGCTGCGACTTGAGCGCTTCGCGCAGTTCCGCCTGTTGCGCTTCGCCGTGTCCGGCGACATCGGTAACGAGGTAACCCACCAACTGCTTGCCACTCGGCGCATCCAGCGCCAGCACCACCGCTTCGCGGATCGAAGGGTGATCGAGCAGGCGCGTTTCGATTTCGCCCAGTTCGATGCGGAAACCACGGATTTTTACTTGATGGTCGATCCGGCCCAGATACTCGACCAGACCATCGGCACGCTGGCGCACCAGGTCGCCGGTGCGATACATGCGTCCGCCATCAGCGGCAAACGGGTCAGCGACAAAACGCTCGGCGCTGATGCCCGGACGGTCGTGATAGGCCTGGGCCAGACCGGCGCCACCGACAAACAATTCACCGGTCGCACCTTGCGGCACCAAGGCCAGATCGGCGTCGAGAATGTAGGCGACTCGCGCCCCGATCACGCTGCCGATCGGCACACTGCCGGCGCCCTCTTCCAGTACCTGCGGCGCCAGACTGGCCAGCGGCATGACCACGGTTTCGGTCGGGCCGTAAGCATTGAAAAACTGCGTCGGTTGGAATGCCGCGCGGATGCGCTGCAGATGCTCGCCGGTAAGCGCTTCACCGCCGGTGATGATCATGCGCACCGGCAGGACTTCATTCTGCGTGGCAAGGAACTGCGCCAACTGGCTGCCGTAGCTCGGCGTGAAGCCGAGGACGTTGATCCGATGCGCACGAATCAAGCCGCAGATTTCTTCCGCGTCCCACTGGCCCTGCGCCCGCAACACCACCTGTGCACCGCTGAGCAGCGGCACCAGCAGACGTTCGGTGGCGGCGTCGAAGTTGATCGAATAGAAATGCAGTTCACAGTCGTCCGGGCGCATGCCGAAGCGTTCGATCACGGCCTGGCAGTGCATGGCGATTTCACCGTGGGAGACCACCACGCCTTTCGGTTTGCCGGTCGAGCCGGAGGTGTAAATCAGATAAGCCTGATGTTGCGGCAGGCTGATAAACGGCAACTCGCTGGCCGGGTAGTCGGCCAATCCCGGGCTGTCATCTTCCAGACACCAGCGCGCCACGTCTGACGGCAAGTCACCCAGGGCCTGAAACATCGCCCGATCGCTGAGCAGCAGGCCGATGCGGCTGTCTTCAATCATGTAATGCAGACGGTCGAGCGGGTATTCCGGATCCAGCGGCACATAAGCGCCGCCCGCCTTGAGAATCGCCAGCAGGCCGATGACCATTTCCAGCGAACGCTCCAGCGCCAGACCGACCCGCACCTGCGGGCCGACCCCACGCTCACGCAGCGCCCAGGCCAGACGATTGGCACGGGCATCGAGTTCGGCGTAGCTCAGGGTCTGTCCGGCGAAGGTCAGCGCCGGCGCGTCTTGGCGCGCCAGTGCCTGTTCGGCAAACAGATGATGAATGCACTGGTCGAGACGATGCTCGCCCGGCTCGATGCCGAGGCTGTCGAGCAGCTGCTGTTGCTCAGACTTATCGAGCAACGGCAGTTCGCTGAGACGTTGCTGCGGATCAGCGATCAACGCTTCAAGCAGGTTGCGCCAATGCCTGGCCATGCGTTCGATGGTCGGTTCGTCGAACAGGTCGGTGCTGTAAGTCAGGCAGCAGCCGAGGCGATGGTCGAGATCGGTGACTTCCAGATTGAGGTCGAACTTGGTCGCCCGCGCATCGTTGGCCAGGTACTCGACGGTCATACCAGCGAGGGTGCGGCTCTGCTGGAATTCCCAGCGCTGCACGTTGCACATCACCTGGAACAGCGGGTTGTAAGCCGCGCTGCGTGGCGGCTGCAAGGCTTCGACCAGATGATCGAACGGCAGATCCTGATGGGACTGGCCTTCGATCACGGTGTGGCGCACCTGCTCGAACAGTTCGCCGACCGACATCTGCCCGTCGAGCTGGCAACGCAGCACCTGGGTGTTGAGAAACGCACCGATCAGCCCTTCGCTTTCCGGGCGGATACGGTTGGCCACCGGCGCGCCGATGCGCAGGTCGGTCTGGCCACTATAGCGGTAGAGCAACGTGGCGAGCGCGGCAGTCATGGTCATGAACAGGGTCAGGCCGTTTTGCGCATTGAACGCCCGCACCCGCGCAGCGAGATCGTCGCTGAGGTCGAAACGGAACAGCTCGCCCTGATGGCTCTGCACCGGTGGACGCGGACGGTCGCCGGGCAGTTCCAGCAGCGGATGTTCGCGACCGAGTTGCGCGGTCCAGTATTCGAGCTGGCGCTGGCGCTCGCCGGACTCCAGCCACTGGCGCTGCCAGACGCTGTAGTCGAGGTATTGCACCGGCAGCGGCTCGAGCGGTGATTCGCGTTCATCGACGAAAGCTTCGTATAGCGCACTGAGTTCACGGGCAAAGATGTCCATCGCCCAGCCTTCGGTGACGATGTGGTGCAAGGTCAGGACGAAGTAATGCTCGTGCTCGGCGGTCTTGACCAGACAGGCACGCAGCAACGGACCGGTTTCCAGATCAAACGGCTGGTGCGCTTCTGCATCGGCCAGTTGTTGCACTTGTAGCTCCCGGACTTCTGCCGGCAGGCTGGAGAAATCTTTCCAGCCCATGCGCACGCCGGTCTCGGCATGCACCTGTTGGCGGGCGACGCCGTCAATGCTGGGGAACGTAGTGCGCAGGGTTTCATGGCGCAGGATCAGCGCCTGCAACGCCGCCTCGAAATGCTCGACGTGCAGCACGCCGCGCAAGCGCGCCATGCCGCCGACGTTGTACGCCGGGCTGTCCGGTTCCATCTGCCAGAGGAACCACATGCGCTGCTGCGAATAGGACAACGGCACCGCTTGGCTGCGGTCGACTTTGCTGATCGGCAGCTGGGGGTTGGTGCGGCCGCTGACCTGGATCAGGCGAATCTGTTCGGCGTAATCGCCCAGTTCGCTGTGCTCGAACAAGGTGCGCAGCGGCAGTTCGACGTCACAGGCCTGACGTGTGCGCGAAATGATTTGCGTGGCCAGCAGCGAATGACCGCCGAGGGCGAAGAAATCATCGCGTAGGCCGACCTGGCTCAGGCCGAGCACTTCGCGCCAGATCGCGGCGAGCTGTTGCTCCAGTGCGCTGACCGGTTCGACGTGTTCACGCACCTGCCATTGCGGCTCGGGCAAGGCGCGGCGGTCGAGTTTGCCGCTGGGACTCAGCGGCATCGCATCAAGGCGCAGCAATTGTGCGGGCACCATGTATTCCGGCAGCTCGGCAGCGAGGGCAGCTTTCAGCCGAATGATTTGCTCATCGGCATTTTCATGCGCATCGGTCGCCGTGAAGTAGCCGATCAGTTGTCCACCGGCAGCGGTTTCCCGCACCAGGACCACGGCTTGGGCGACGCCATTTTGCGCCAGCAGTCGCGCCTGAATTTCTTCCGGCTCGACGCGAAAGCCACGCAGTTTGACCTGCTGATCGAGACGGCCGAGGTATTCGATCACGCCATCCGAGGACCAGCGCGCACGGTCGCCGGTGCGGTACAAGCGGGCGCCCTGCTCGCCCAGTGGGTCGACGACGAAGCGTTCAGCGGTCAACGCCGGCCGGCCGAGATAACCACGGGCCAGACCGATGCCGCTGATGCACAGCTCGCCCGGCACGCCCGCCGGTACTGGATTGAGATCGGCATCGAGAATGCGGCAGATCACATTGCCCAGCGGCCGGCCAATCGGCGAGCGCTCGCCATCGGCGGCACTGCAATGCCAATGGGTGACGTTGATCGCGGTTTCGGTCGGGCCGTAGCGGTTGTGCAATTGCACCGCCGGCAATTGCGCCAGTACCCGGTTGCGCAGCTCGGCGGGCAAGGCTTCACCGCCGGAAAACAGCCGGCGCAGGCTGGTGCACTCGGCACTCAGCGGCTCGTCGATGAACAGCGCCAGCAGCGGCGGGACGAAGTGCAGCGTGGTCACGCCGTATTGCTGGACCCGTTGCGCGATGCGATGTGGATCACGGTGCTCGCCCGGGGCGGCAAGCAACAGCCGCGCGCCGGTGATCAGCGGCCAGAAGCATTCCCACACCGAGACGTCGAAACTGATCGGCGCTTTTTGCATCAGCACGTCGGTTTCGTCGAGGCGGTAAATGTCCTGCATCCATTGCAGGCGCTCGGCCAGCGCGGCGTGGGTGTTGCCGACGCCTTTCGGTTGCCCGGTGGAACCCGAGGTGTAAATCACGTAGGCGAGGTTGTCGCCGTGCAGGTGCAGGCCCGGTGCCTGGCTCGGCCATTTATCCAAGTGCAGCGCATCCATGGCGATCACGCTGACGCCATCGCTGGCCGGCAGACGCTCGAGCAATTGCGTCTGGGTCAGGAGCAGTTCGACGCCACTGTCGCGGAGCATGTACGCGAGGCGTTCGGCCGGATAATCCGGATCAAGCGGCACATAGGCGCCGCCGGCCTTGATGATCGCCAGCAGACCGATCAGCAGTTGCGGCGATCGCTCGGCGGCAATGGCCACGCACACGTCAGGGCCGACGCCCTTGTCGCGCAGGTAATGGGCGAGCCGGTTGGCTTGCGCGTGCAGCTCGGCGAAATCCAGAGTACCGCCGTCCCACACCAGCGCGGTGCGTTGCGGGGTTTTGCGCAGTTGTTGCTCGAGCAGTTCCGGCAGCCATTGTTGCGCCGGGGTGCACGGAGCGACGCTCCAGTCTTTCTGCTGATTCTGCTCGCCGGCGGTCAGCAAGCGCAGATCGCCGATGGCCTGCTGTGGCTGTTCGCAGACCTCGCTGAGCAGATTATGGAAATGCTCGGCCAGGCGCTCGATAGTCGTGGCATCGAACAGTTCGCTGGCGTAGTCGAACGCCAAGCTCAGACGCCCGTTGCGATCTTCTTCGCTGTGCAATTGCAGATCGAACTTGGCTTCGCGGCTGTGCCACGGCAGTTCTTCGGCGAGCAGACCCGGCAGGCGCTTGAGCGCACTGAGGTCGCGCTGCTGATGGTTGAACATGACCTGGAACAGTCCCTGTTCGCGGGCCTGCGGGAACGCTTCGAGCAGTTGTTCGAAGGGCAGATCCTGATTGGCCTGGGCGCCGAGTGCGGCTTGGCGGGTCTGGTTCAGCAACTCGGCAAATGTCAGGCGCGAATCGATTTGCGCACGCAACACCTGGGTATTGATGAAGAAGCCGATCAGGCTTTGGGTTTCCAGGCGCGGACGGTTGGCGTTGGGCACGCCGATGCGAATGTCGCGCTGACCGCTGTAGCGGTGCAGCAAACTTTGCAACGCAGCGAGCAGAAGCATGAACGGCGTGGCCTGGTGGGCCTGCGCAGTCTGGCGGATCGCCTCGCTGAGTTCGGTACTCAAGCGCACGCTGTGGCGCGCGGCGCTGTGGTTGTGTCTGGCCGAGCGCGGGTGATCGGTGGCCAGTTCCAGTGGCGGATGCTCTTCGCCCAACTGCGCTTTCCAGTACGCCAGTTGCCGCTCGCCCTCGCCTTGCGCCAGCCATTGCCGCTGCCAGTTGCCGTAGTCGGCGTATTGCGTGAGCAGCGCTGCCAGTGTCGCCGGCGTCCCTTGGGTTGCCGCCGCGTAGAGACGCGAGAATTCGTCGAGGAGGATATTCAGCGACCAGCCGTCGGCGATGATGTGGTGCAGGGTCACCAGCAATTGATGCTGTTCATCATCGAGGCGCACCAGCGTCACTCGGAGCAACGGGCCTTTTTCCAGATCGAACCGAGTGCGCGCCTCGTCTTCGCGAATCTGCTTGGCACGGGCTTCGCGCTCGGGAATTGACAGGTCGCTGATGTCGATCAGTTGCAGATTGAGTTCGGCAGCGGCGAGCACTTGCTGCAATGCCACGCCGTCGCGCTCGAAGAAACGTGTGCGCAAGGATTCGTGGCGTTCGATCAGATGCTGGAAGCTGTTGCGCACGGCGTTTACGTCGAGCTCGCCACGCAGGCGCAGACCACCGGGAATGTTGTAGGCACTGCTCTGTGGATCGAGTTGCCAGGTGATCCACAGACGGTTTTGTGCCAGCGATTGCGGCATCGGTTCGCTGCGCGACAAGGTGCTGATCGGACCTTGAGCGCTGCCGCCGTCCTGTATTAGCTGCGCCACAGCGGCAGCGAAGGTGGACAGGGTTGGCGCTTCGAACAGCAGGCGCAGGCTCAGCTCGACACCGAGTGCTTCGCGAACCCGCGCGACCACTTGCGTGGCGGCGATCGAGTTGCCGCCGAGCAGGAAGAAATGGTCGTCGCCACTGACCTGCTTGACGTTGAGTTGCTCGGCCCAGATTTGCCCGATCAACGCCTCAAGATCCGAAGTGCTGCTGGTCGCGGTTTCCGTTGCGGCTGTGATCGGAGGGAACTGCGCGTAACTGTCGAGGCTGCCATCAGCCAGACGATTGCGGCACGCCGAGCGCTGCAGTTTGCCACTGGAAGTTTTCGGCAACGCGCCCGGATTGAGCAGCACCACCACGCTTGGCGCCTCCTGATACGCCTCGGCCACGGCTTGGCGAATGGCTTTGATGAGCGCATCTGGCGCAAGGATTTTCTGCACGCTGCGGCTGATTTCCGCAGCGACGCCGATGCCCTCTTCGCCGTTGTGAGTGACCGCGAACGCCGCCACGCGGCCCTTGCGCACCACTTCGACTTCGCGCTCGACAGTCTGCTCGATGTCCTGCGGGTAGAGGTTGTGGCCACGGACGATGAGCATATCTTTCAGGCGCCCGGTGACGAACAGTTCGCCGTCACGGATAAAACCCAGATCGCCGGTGCGCAACCAGGTGCGGCCGGCATGCTGAACAAAAGTCTTGGCGCTGGCTTCGGGATTGCGCCAGTAACCGTGGGCGATGCTCGGGCCGGCGGCCCAGACTTCACCGACGGCGTTGTCGGCCAGTTCTTCGAGGGTATTCGGTTCGACGATCAGCACCGCGTGCTCAGGCTGGCTGATGCCGCAGCTCATGATCGCGCTGCCGTCGCCCGGCTCGGCGCGGTTTTGCGCCAGCGCCTGATCGTCCACGCGCAGCGCCGGGATGCCGGTGCCGCGCGGTGTGCCGGCGACAAACAGGGTGGCCTCGGCCAGACCGTACGAGGCCATGAAGCTGTGTTCGCTGAAACCGCAGGCGGCGAATTTTTCCGCGAAGCGCTCGAGGGTGTCGAGGCGGATAGGCTCGGAGCCAGAATAGGCCACGCGCCATCGACTCAGATCGAGGCGCTCAAGGGCCGACTCGCTGACCCGCTCACTGCACAAACGGTAGGCGAAATCCGGGCCGCCGCTGATGGTGCCGCCGTATTCGGCAATCGCTTCCAGCCAGCGCAACGGCCGGCCGAGGAAGTACGCCGGCGACATCAGAATGCACGGTACGCCGCTGAAAATCGGTTGCAGCAGACCGCCGATCAGACCCATGTCGTGGTACAGCGGCAACCAGCTGACGATGACATCGTTCGGGTTGACGTCGATGCCGAAACCGTGACGGATCAGCAGTTCGTTGGCGACCAGATTGCCGTGGCTGACTTGCACGCCCTTGGGCAGCGCGGTGGAGCCGGAGGTGTATTGCAAAAAGGCGATGTGTTCGGGCGGCAGGCTCGGTTCAATCCAGCTTTCGGCCAGTGCGCTGTCGAGGGTATCGACACACAGCAGCGGCGGCGCGCCTTCGATTTGTTGCAAGGCATCGCGCAGATCGGCGCTGGTCAACAGCAGCTTGGGCTCGGCGTCGGCGATGATCGACAGCAATCGCTCCTGATGATGACGACGCGCCGATTCCGGCGGATAGGCCGGCACCGCAATCACACCGGCATATAGGCAACCGAAAAACGCCGCGACGTAATCCGCGCCGCTGGGAAACAGCAGCACCGCACGCTCACCGAATCCAGCCTGACCCTGCAACGCAGCGGCGATGGTGCGCGCGCGTTGATCCAGTTCGCGATAGCTGAGCACCACAGTCTGATCCGGGTTTTCGGCGAGAAAACGCAAGGCCAGTCGGTCCGGCGTCAGGGCCGCGCGACGCTTGAGGGCATGGACCAGGGTGCTGGGGAGTTCGAACGCGTCGGTCATGAGGTTTCCTGCCTGAATTCGGCTTGCAAGTGGAATCGGGTGGCTGCGTCACACCTGTCGAGAGGCGTGCGGGGCGCGGTCTGTGCCGACCGCGCAAGGCATCGGAATGCGCTGAGGCCGGGGATCTGCACCCGGGCCATTCACCAATGAGAACGGATGGACTGCGGAAATAATTAGTCGGCAGAGGCGATGTCCAGCGGGGCCAAGGTGCGGCGGCGTGTCGCAGTTCGCAAAACACATCGACTTACAGCACTACTTCTCTTTCTCATTTGACAATCATTATCATTCAACATAATTTGTCGCTCGATGTGTAGGACGGCGCCGTCCCCCGAGGCCCTCCCACTAACCTATTGGCAGCAAGGTGATTTCCATGACGGAACAAGTATCCACAAGCAGGTGCGATTCACCGCTACTTCAGGCATTCGTCGACAATCGACTGATTCTGGTCAAGATTGCAGCCCGCATTACCGGTTGCCGATCCCGTGCCGAAGACGTGGTTCAGGATGCGTTTTTCCGACTGCAATCGGCGCCGCCGATCACGTCGTCGATCAAGGCTCAGCTGAGCTACCTGTTCCAGATCGTGCGCAACCTCGCCATCGATCACTACCGCAAGCAGGCGCTCGAACAGAAATACTCAGGCCCGGAAGAGGAAGGCTTGAACGTGGTGATTCAGGGCGCTTCGCCGGAAACTTCGCACATCAACTTCTCGACTCTGGAACACATCGCCGATGCGCTGACCGAACTGCCCAGCCGCACCCGTTATGCCTTCGAGATGTACCGCTTGCACGGCGTGCCGCAAAAGGACATCGCCAAGGAACTGGGCGTATCGCCGACCCTGGTCAACTTCATGATTCGTGATGCTTTGGTGCACTGCCGCAAGGTCTCGGGCAGTCGGCGGGATGCGGTGATTGCCGGTCGTCGTTAGGATCCGGATTCTGCGTCAAGCCATTCGCGAGCAGGCTCGCTCCCACAGGATTTGATGAACGACGCAAATCCAGTGTGGGAGCGAGCCTGCTCGCGAAAGCGGCCTCAGACTCAACGCAATACCGAGGCCGAACGCATCAGGCCAGCTTGCACCGATCAAAAAACCGCTCCCGCCCCAGAATCATCAGCGCCGCGCGCTTGTGCGGAAAATCGAATTCCTTCTCGCAGTGAAAGCATTGGTTGTGCATATGCCCGATCATCTTCGCGTTGTCGGCACGCGGCTCGGCGACCACGCGCTGGGTCCGTGGGTCATCGAGAAACAGGTAATGCACCAGCGCCGATAACCAGCTCGCCACTTTGTGCGGGCCGCGATGACTTTCCTCGCCCACCAGCATGTGAATGCCACGGTCGTAATCGCCGGCATCGTAGAACGGCGCGATGCGATCTTCCTTGGCCCAGTAGGCTTCGAAGTAAGCGAAAGGCTGGTCATCGAAACAACCAATCAGCGTCAGCGTGTGCGGATCGGCATCGAGCTTGTTGAGATAGTCGCGATGCTGCTCAAGGCTGCCCTCCTCCTGCCAGAAACTCGCCACGCGCGGGCTGTTCTGCCAGCGATTGAAGCGCGACAGATCTTCTTCGATTTCCAGCGTTCGCAAGGAAATCCATGCGCCGAGCCGCGCATCGAAACGCCGATAGACTTCACCGCGCGGCTTCACCGGTCGCAGCGGATGGCGCTTGCCGTGGCTGATGACCATTTGCTGCGGATAGCTGCCCGTCAGTGAAGTGCCCAGCCACGGCTGCGGCAGTTGCCAGAACAACGTGCGCTCGCAGCGATACTCGCCGGCGACTTCGGTATTGATCAGCAGACCACTGCGCAAGGCTTCGGTCGGTGGCTGATCGAGTTGCCAGGTCAATTGCTGGCACGCCGGGTCACGGGCGAACAGCCAATAACAGGCCGCCCACAAGGCGTGGCCGGGCGGCAGGGCAAAACGCTCATCAAGCTGGATCGGGCCATTGGCCTCGCAGTCCAGGCGCAGCCGAATCAGCGGTTGCCCGTCCAGGCTCAGGCTCAGCCGGCTCTCGGTAGCATCAGCGATCAATCGACTGCCAGAGGGCAACGCCAGGGCAGTCAGGTCATTCAGATTGGACATGGATCGGGCTCACGTAATCGTCGACAGTTCAACGAAGTGACGTGAGCCGAGAGGGGAAATTTAAGCGCGAGAGGCAATTAGCGCTTCAGTGATGAGGCGCCGGCATCACGGCAATCCTGTAGGGCTCGAAAATCCTCAGCAATTCGCCGTTGTCGCGCAAACGCTGCAGCAGGTTGCCGAAGGCTTCGCCGGTGATAGGAGCGCTTGGCCGCAGAATCGCGTAATGGTGATAGATCTGATCGGTACGCTGCGACGCCAACAGCTCATCGCGGACCTTCTCGTTGCGCAGCAGGTAATCGAACAGATAGGAACGGGTGACCAGGGCAATGTCGGCGCGCCCGCGCAGGACCATCAGCAGGTTGCTGTCGTGGGAATAGGTCAGCGTCGCGTTGTAGTTTTTCGCGAGATATTTCGGGTCGGCGTTGAAGTCGGCGAATTCGTAGTGATAACCGCTGAACAGTGCCAGACGTTTGCCCGACAGGCTCGAGAAGTAGTTTTGCTGGCGGCCGTCTTCGCGTTGCGCGACAAAAATCTCGGCGTCTTCCAGGCCCATGTCGACGTCGTCGTGGGGAATGTCTTTCCAGCCCCACTCGGGGTTCTCAAAGATCGCCATATCGATGCGGCCTTGCTTGAAATCACCGAAGCGGCGCGGGATCGATGTCGGCACCAGGACAAATTGATAGTCGCTCTGCGAGCGGTTCAGCGCCTCGACCAATTGCGGCAACAGGCCGGTGTCGGCGCCGTTTTCCGGGCGAATCGTATAAGGCGGGAAATGCGCGGCGCCGACCCGGACCAATTGCGCTGACTGAGCGGGCAATACCCATAACGCAGCCAGCGCAGCGAGCAGCAGCCCGGTGGCTGTCCGAATTGGCGAAGACTTCAAAACACCCCACTCCCCGAAAAAAATAGCGATCAATGCATTCAAGCTAGGCGGTTTCGCCGACTTAGCCAGTTTGTCGGCCGGTCCGACAACCGTTCAACGCGCTTCGAGGACCAGAATCAGCGCTTCATCGGCGAGCTGATCGAGGCTCAAACTGCCGCCGGCACGGAACCAGGTGGTGGTCCAGGACAGCGCGCCGGTGAGGAAACGTCGGGTAATAAAAACGTCGCCGCGAATATAGCCGGCGTCCTTGGCCTCGCCCAGAACCTGCAGCCAGATGTCTTCATAAACATCGCGCAAAGCGAGCACTTTAGCCTGGCCGTCTTCGGACAATGAGCGCCATTCGTACACCAGCACCGCCATCGCCTCGCCACTGCCGCCCATGATCGACTGCAATTCGCAGCGAATCAGCGCCAGCACTTTCTCGCGCACGTCACCGGCTTCAGCCAGGGCTGCGCGCATCAGCGCGGTGTTGTAGCGGATGGTTTCCTCCATCACCGCGCGGAGAATTTCATCCTTGCTTTTGAAGTGATGAAAAATGCTTCCCGACTGAATGCCCACAGCACTGGCCAGATCACGCACTGTGGTGCGCTCATAGCCTTTGTTGCGAAACAGGTGAGCCGCCACTTGCAGCAATTTGCCACGGGCGCTGTCCGGGTCGGTCAACTGGCCTTGGTCGACCAGTTCGCGCATGACCCGCAGGGCTTTTTGCTCGTCCACCCGTTCTCTCCTACAGTCGATCAGTGTGTTGCCCCCTGTAACCGCAGGGTTGCGCGCAATTTAAGCCGCGCGCGGGCACCAAGCAAGCGCTTGGGCAGAAGAATGTTTCGCCTGTTTACAAACCAAGCGCTTGCTTGGTAGCCTCCAGACACTTCTGTCGCAGGTCCCTGAGTCGGAGATAAAAATGCCAACCACCGTGCGAATCGGCTGCGCCAGTGCTTTTTGGGGCGACACCTCCACCGCTGCCGCCCAGCTTGTCTCCGGCGGAAACCTGGATTATCTGGTGTTCGATTATCTGGCCGAGATCACCATGTCGCTGATGGCTGGTGCGCGTCTTAAAGACCCACAGGCCGGGTTCGCGGGTGACTTCGTTGAAGTGCTGGCGCCGCTGCTGACGCAACTGGCCGAACAGAAAATCCGCGTGATCAGCAATGCCGGCGGGGTCAATCCGCAGGCTTGCGCGGCGGCCCTGCAAGCGGCCTGCGATCAGGCTGGAGTCCAGCTGAAGATTGCCGTTTTGCTCGGCGATGACCTGCAAAGACAGCTCAAAAACCCCGCCGATATCCGCGAAATGTTCAGCGGCGCGCCACTTCCGCGCATGTGCGTGTCGACCAACGCCTACCTCGGCGCGCCGGGGATTGTCGAAGCGTTGCGCCTGGGCGCCGACATCGTCATTACCGGCCGGGTGGTCGACAGCGCCGTGGTCAGTGCGGCGCTGGTTCACGAATTCGACTGGTCGTGGCATGACTACGACAAACTCGCCCAGGCCGCGCTGGCCGGGCACATTATCGAATGCGGCGCGCAGTGCACGGGCGGTAATTTCACCGACTGGCGCGAGGTGCCGGATTACGAGCACATCGGTTTTCCGATCGTCGAGGTCAGCGCCGATGGCCAGTTCCTCGTCAGCAAACCCGAAGGCTCCGGCGGACTGGTCACGCCGTTGACGGTCGGCGAGCAGATGCTCTACGAAATCGGCGATCCGCAGGCCTATCTGTTACCCGACGTGATCTGCGATTTCACTCAGGTCAAACTTCAGCAACAAGGCAAAAACGTCGTGCACGTGCACGGCGCCAAAGGCCTGCCGCCCAGCGACAAATACAAGGTCAGCGCCACGTACCCGGACGGTTTTCGCTGCACCGCCAGTTGCCTGATGGCCGGCATCGACGCAGTGGACAAGGCGCGGCGGGTCAGTCAGGCAATCATCGACAAGACCGCCGAGATGTTCAGCCTGGGCGGCTGGGCGCCGTACAGCGAAACCCATGTCGAACTGCTCGGCAGCGAAGCCACCTACGGCCCCCACGGCCAGCGCCGCGACAGCCGTGAAGTGGTGATCAAAATCGCTGTACGCCATCCCGACAAACGCGCACTGGTACTGTTTTCCAGAGAGATCGCCCAGGCCGCGACCGGCATGGCGCCGGGCTTGACCGGCATCGTCGGCGGTCGTCCGACCGTATACCCCCTCATCCGTCTGTTCTCTTTCCTCATCGATAAAAGCGCCTGCACCCTGCAAATCGACATGGCCGGTGAACGTCATCCTTGCGCCCTCCCCGACCCAGTGGCCCTCGACAGCGCAGATTTGCCGCTCGCCCATCAGCCACCCAAACCCCAGGGCCGCGCCGATGCCAGTGTGCCGCTGGTGAAACTGGCGGTGGCGCGCTCCGGCGACAAGGGCAACCACAGCAATATCGGCGTGATGCCGCGCCATCCCGATTACCTGCCATGGATCGCCGAAGCGCTGACCCCTTCGGTGGTGGTCGACTGGATGCGCCACGTCCTCGATCCGCTTCTCGGGCGCGTCGAACGCTGGTATCTGCCCGGCACCCACAGCCTTAATTTTCTTTTGGAAAACGCCCTCGGCGGTGGCGGTGTCGCCAGTCTGCGCATCGACCCGCAAGGCAAAGCCTTCGCCCAGCAACTATTGGAAATCCAGATTCCGGTGCCGCAGAGCATCGCCGAACAGCTCGACTAGAGGATGGTGTGCATGGCTTACGCGTCGATTTTCCGCGCCGATCTGTTCAGCGGCCAGAACCTGATTGTCACCGGTGGCGGCAGCGGCATCGGTCGCTGCACCGCCCATGAACTGGCGGCCCTCGGCGCCAATGTGCTGCTGGTCGGGCGCAAGCCGGAAAAGCTCGGAAAAGTCGCCGCCGAAATCGCCGAGGACGGCGGCCGCGCGCACTGGAAGGCCTGCGATATCCGCGATGAAGAAGCGGTCAAGCAACTGGTCAAAGAGCTGATCGCCGAACACGGGCCGATCCACGGCCTGGTCAACAACGCCGGCGGCCAATACCCGTCGCCCTTGGCCTCGATCAATCAGAAGGGCTTCGAAACCGTGCTGCGGACCAATCTGGTCGGCGGCTTTCTGATGGCCCGCGAAGTGTTCAACCAGTCGATGAGCAAACATGGCGGCAGCATCGTCAACATGCTCGCCGACATGTGGGGCGGCATGCCCGGCATGGGCCACTCGGGGGCAGCGCGCTCGGGCATGGACAATTTCACCAAGACCGCCGCGTTCGAGTGGGGTTACGCCGGGGTCCGGGTCAACGCCGTGGCGCCGGGCTGGATCGCCTCCAGCGGCATGGACACTTACGAGGGCGCATTCAAAGCAGTGATTCCGACCCTGCGCGAGCATGTGCCGCTCAAGCGTATCGGCACCGAATCGGAAGTCAGTGCGGCGATCGTGTTTCTGCTCAGCCCGGCGGCGGCATTCATCAGCGGCACCACAGTGAAAATCGACGGCGCCGCCAGCCTCGGCAGTCGCGCCTGGCCGCTGCACAAGGCCAGCCACAGCGAATCGTTCAACGGTTTTCACCGCGCGTATTTACCAGAAGTGTTGCGTCCCGACGTGCTCAAGGACAAGGAATAAGCCATGGCGCAGATTCAGTCGCAACTCGATCCGCACAGCGAAGCGTTCGCGCGCAACCGCGCGGCCATGCTCGCCGCCATCGAGCAGGTGCAGCAGCTTGAACAGAACCTGCTGAACAAGGCCGCCGAAGCCAAAGACAAATTCAGCAAACGCGGGCAACTGTTGCCCCGCGAGCGCCTGAACCTGCTGCTCGACCCTGGCGCGCCGTTCCTCGAACTGGCCAGCCTCGCCGGCTACAAGTTGCACGACGACAAGGACGGCAGTTCGGCCGGTGGCGGGCTGATTGCCGGCATCGGTTATGTCTGCGGCATCCGCGCGATGGTGGTCGCCAACAACAGCGCAATCAAGGGCGGCACGATCTCGCCGAGCGGCCTGAAAAAATCCCTGCGCCTGCAACAGATCGCGCGGGAAAACAAACTGCCGATGATCACCCTCGCCGAAAGCGGCGGCGCCAATCTCAACTACGCGGCGGAGATTTTTGTCGAAGGCGCGCGCAGTTTCGCCAATCAGGCGCGCATGTCAGCCATGGGTTTGCCGCAGATCACCGTGGTGCACGGCTCGGCCACCGCAGGCGGCGCCTATCAACCGGGGTTGTCGGATTACGTGGTGGTGGTGCGCGGCAAGGCCAAGCTGTTCCTCGCCGGCCCGCCATTGCTCAAAGCGGCGACCGGCGAAGTGGCCAGCGATGAAGAACTCGGTGGCGCCGAGATGCACGCGCAGGTCGCCGGCACTGCCGAATATCTCGCTGAAAACGACGCTGACGGCATACGCCAGGTCCGCGACATCATGCGCATGCTGCCATGGAACGAGCAGTTGCCCTGGCTGCCGCAGCCGCAATTCAAAGAACCGCTCTACCCCATCGACGAACTGCTCGGGCTGATCCCGGACGATGCAAAAAAGCCCTACGATGTGCGCGAAATCATCGCGCGAATTGCCGATGAATCGGACTTTCTCGAATTCAAAGGCGAGTTCGATCAGCAAACCCTTTGCGGCCAATTGAAAATCCAGGGCCGCGCCTGCGGCTTCATTGGCAACAACGGCCCGATCACCCCGCAAGGTGCGAGCAAGGCGGCGCAGTTCATCCAGTTGTGCGACCAGAGCCAGACGCCGCTGCTGTTTTTCCACAACACCACGGGGTTCATGGTCGGCACCGAATCGGAACAGCAAGGGGTGATCAAGCACGGCTCGAAACTGATTCAAGCGGTGGCCAACGCACGGGTGCCTAAACTGACCATTGTCGTCGGCGGTTCCTACGGCGCCGGCAACTATGCCATGTGCGGGCGCGGGCTCGATCCGCGCTTCATCTTCGCCTGGCCCAACAGCCGCACGGCAGTGATGGGCGGCGCACAGGCCGGCAAGGTCTTGCGCATCGTTACCGAAGCCAAACAGCTCAAGGACGGCATCGAGCCCGATCCGAAAATGCTCGACATGCTCGAACAGATGACCGCGCAGAAACTCGACAGCCAGTCCACCGCCCTGTACGGCAGCGCCAACCTGTGGGACGACGGCCTGATCGACCCGCGCGACACCCGCACCCTGCTCGGTTACTTGCTGGATATCTGCCACGAAGCCGACAGACGTACGCTGCAACCCAACAGCTTCGGTGTCAGCCGCTTCTGACCGCCACGGATCCTACGGAGAACAACAATGATCTTCACCCCGGAACACGAAGCCCTGCGTCGCACCGTCCGCCAGTTCGTCACGCACGAGATCAACCCGCACGTCGAAGAGTGGGAAAAGGCCGGGCGCTTCCCCATCCACGAGATTTTCCGCAAAGCCGGCGAGCTGGGCCTGCTGGGCATTTCCAAGCCGGAAAAATTCGGCGGCATGGGCCTCGATTACAGCTATTCGATTGTCGCCGCCGAAGAGTTCGGCACCATTCATTGCGGCGGGATTCCGATGTCGATCGGCGTGCAGACCGATATGTGCACACCCGCCCTCGCCCGCTTCGGCTCCGATGAATTGCGCGAAGAATTCCTCCGCCCGGCCATCACGGGCGAACAGGTCGGCTGCATCGGCGTTTCCGAAGTCGGCGCCGGCTCCGATGTCGCCGGGCTGAAAACCACGGCGCGCAAGGACGGCGATGACTACTTGATCAACGGCAGCAAAATGTGGATCACCAACTCGCCGAGCGCCGATTTCATCTGCCTTCTGGCCAACACCTCGGACGACAAGCCGCACATCAATAAGTCGCTGATCATGGTGCCGATGAACACCCCCGGGATCAGCCTCAGTTCGCACCTGGACAAGCTCGGCATGCGCAGCTCGGAAACCGCGCAGGTGTTCTTCGACAACGTGCGCGTGCCCCAGCGCAATCGCATCGGCCACGAAGGCGCCGGGTTCATGATGCAGATGCTGCAGTTCCAGGAAGAACGCCTGTTCGGCGCGGCAAACATGATCAAGGGCCTGGAATATTGCATCGACAGCACCATCGAGTACTGCAAGGAGCGCAAGACCTTCGGTAATGCGCTGATCGATAACCAGGTGATCCACTTCCGCCTCGCCGAATTGCAGACCGAAATCGAATGCCTGCGCGCACTGGTCTATCAGGCTACCGAGCAATACATCAAAGGTCAGGACGTCACCCGACTGGCATCGATGGCCAAGCTCAAGGCCGGACGCCTCGGCCGGGAAGTCAGCGACAGCTGCCTGCAATATTGGGGCGGCATGGGCTTCATGTGGGACAACCCGGTGGCCCGCGCCTATCGCGATGTGCGCCTGGTCTCGATTGGCGGCGGCGCCGACGAAATCATGCTGGGGATCATCTGCAAACTGATGGGCATCCTGCCGGGGAAAAAGAAATGAGCCGCCTGCCCGATTGCCAGACGCTGTTGCTGGAACTGCATGGCGGCGTGCTGCACATCACCCTCAACCGCCCGGACAGCCGCAACGCGATGAGCCTGCAAATGGTCGCCGAACTGCGCGCGGTGCTGGCGGCGGTGCGCGATGACCGCACAGTGCGGGCCTTGGTGCTCAGCGGTGCCGGCGGGCATTTCTGCGCCGGTGGCGACATCAAGGACATGGCCAGTGCCCGGGCTCAGGGCGCGGACGCTTACCGTGAGTTGAACCGGGCGTTTGGCGCGTTGCTGGAGCAAGCCCAACACACGCCGCAAGTGCTGATCACTGTGCTGCAAGGCGCCGTGCTTGGCGGCGGCTTCGGCCTGGCTTGCGTCAGCGATATTGCGATTAGCGATCACAAGGCGCAGTTCGGTTTGCCGGAAACCAGCCTTGGCCTGATCCCGGCGCAAATCGCACCGTTTGTGGTGCAACGGATAGGCTTGACCGAAACCCGGCGACTGGCGCTGACGGCGGCGCGTTTCGATGGCGCCGAGGCGCAGCGATTGGGGCTGGTGCATTTCGTTAAACAGGATGCGCAAGCGTTGGCCGAGCGACTGGATGAGGTGTTGCAACAGGTGCTGCGCTGCGCACCGGAAGCGAATGCGGTGACGAAAAAGTTGTTGCTGGCGAGTGCCGGACAGCCGTCGAGCGCATTGCTCGATGAGGCGGCGCAGTGGTTCAGCGCGGCGGTGACTGGAGAGGAAGGAATCGAGGGGACCATGGCTTTTATGCAGAAACGTAACCCTCGGTGGGTCAGCTAAAAGCTTCGCGAGCAGGCTCGCTCCCACAGGTCGAAATGCATTCCAAATGTGGGAGCGAGCCTGCTCGCGATGAGGCCATCACATTCAACGCCAAAAAACTCAGGAACCCCACCATGCCCACCCTCCACAAAATCCTGATCGCCAACCGCGGTGAAATCGCCTGCCGCATCCAGCGCACGGCCCAGGCGCTGGGCTATCGCACCGTCGCCGTTTTCAGCGAAGCCGACGCCGATGCGCTACACGTGCAAATGGCCGACCAAGCCGTGCACATCGGCCCGGCGCCGGTGCAGCAGTCCTACCTCAACATTGCGGCGATCCTCGACGCCGCCCGCCGCAGCGGCGCCGATGCGATTCACCCGGGCTACGGCTTTCTCTCGGAAAACGCCGATTTCGCCCGCGCCTGCGCCGAAGCCGGGCTGGTTTTCATCGGCCCCAGCGTCGAAGCGATCGAACTGATGGGCAGCAAACGCCTGTCGAAAATCGCCATGCTCGACGCCGGCGTGCCATGCATTGCCGGCTATCAAGGCGCAGCGCAGGACGACCCGACGCTGCTGGCCGAGGCCGAGCGCATCGGCTATCCGCTGATGATCAAGGCCAGTGCCGGTGGTGGTGGACGCGGCATGCGCCTGGTGCACGAGGCCAGCGAACTGGCGGCGCAACTGCGCACCGCGCGGTCCGAAGCAATGAACGGTTTCGGTAGCGACGAGTTGATTCTTGAGCAGGCGTTGATCGAACCGCGCCACGTCGAAGTGCAGCTATTCGGCGACCAGCACGGCAATCTGGTCTACCTCGGCGAACGTGATTGCTCGATCCAGCGCCGCCATCAGAAAGTCATCGAAGAAGCGCCGTGCCCGGTGATGACCGCCGAGCTGCGCCAGGCCATGGGCGAAGCGGCGCTCAAGGCCGGGCGCGCGGTGGATTACGTCGGCGCTGGCACCGTGGAGTTCCTCCTCGACGCGCGCGGGCAGTTCTACTTTCTGGAGATGAACACCCGTCTGCAGGTCGAGCATCCGGTGACGGAATTGATCACCGGGCTGGATCTGGTCGCGTGGCAGTTGCTGGTCGCCGAAGGTCAGCCGATACCGCTGACGCAGGAGCAGGTCCGCCTCGACGGTCACGCCATGGAAGTGCGCCTCTACGCTGAAGATCCCGCTGCGGATTTTCTCCCGCAAACCGGCCGAATTGCCGCATGGCAGCCGGCTTCTGATCACGGCGCACGGATCGATCACGGTCTGCTTGAAGGTCAGTCGGTGAGCCCGTTCTACGACCCGATGCTGGGCAAACTGATCGCCCACGGTGCCACCCGCGAAGAGGCGCGGCGCAAGCTGTTGCGTGCGGTGCAGGACACGGTGCTGCTCGGAGTGCAAAGCAATCAACGTTTGCTCGAGGGCCTGTTGCAACACCCGCAGTTCATCAGCGGCGATTTCAGCACCGCCTTCATCCAGCAACATTTTTCCAGCCATGCCAGCCTCAACACTTATGTGCCGACGACGGAGCAACTGGCGATTGCCGTGGTGTTGTTCTATCAGGCCAGCGCCCTGCCCCATCGCGCCCCGTTGAACGGCTGGCGCAACAACGCCAGCGTGCCGTTGCACTATCGACTCGGCAGTGACGAGCAGGACTGGACGCTGTCGGTGCTGGCGCGCAAATCGGGCGAGTTGGTCGTGCAGGCTGGCGAAAGCACTGTGGCGGTGAAAATCATTGAGCACACCGCGCAATCGGTAACCATGGAAATCGACGGCCTGCGCCAACGTCACGCCTATCGTCTGCACGATGGGCAGCTGTGGCTGTTCGCCCATCCAGGTAGCCTGCGCCTGGAGGATCGAACTCATGCGCCGATCGACAGTCAGACCAGCGTCGCCTCCGGCACCCTCAAAGCGCCGATGGACGGTGCCATTGTCGACGTGCTGGTCAGCGAAGGCAGTACGGTCAGCAAGGGTCAATTGCTGGTGGTGCTGGAGGCAATGAAAATGGAGCATCCGTTGAAGGCCGGCATCGATGGCGTGCTCAAACGGGTGCAAGTGAAGGTCGGCGATCAGGTAAAAAATCGTCAGGTTCTGTTGCAGGTCGAGTAGTCGCCCGGGCACAAGCGCGGGGTTTGACTACGCTCTGATAAATCAGAACGCGGAAATCAGGAACCCTGCGATGCCCCATTGGCTGGTCATAGATCTGGAAGCCACCACAGACGAGGGTGGCTGGCCGGTCACGGAAATGGAAATTATCGAGATCGGTGCGACCCTGGTCGACCGCGCCGGGCGCGAACAGGATCACTTCCAGCGCTTCGTCAAACCGACCCGCCGTCCATTGCTGACGTCGTTCTGTCGGGAGCTGACGCATATCACCCAGGCAAACATCGATTCGGCGCAGCCGCTGAGCGACGTCTGGCCAGCCTTTGAGCGCTGGCTTGCACAGCATCAGGCTCGCCTTGAAGGCTGGGCCAGTTGGGGCGGTTACGATCGCCAGCAGTTGCTCCAGGAGTGGCAGCGCCTGCACATCGACAGCGGCCTGAGCAAAGTCCCGCACATGAACCTCAAACAACGCTTCGCCAAGGCCCGCCGCCTGGAACGACCACTGGGCCTCAACGCCGCGTTGCAGCTGGCGGGCATGCAGTTCAACGGCCAACAACATCGCGCGCTGGAAGATGCCCGCAATACTGCACGGTTATTGCCGCTGGTCCTGCCGCTCTAGACGCGTGACGGCGCGAAAAGCCTTGTGCATACTGGCCGCCCCCTTTTAAGCCCTTTTCGAGGAATCCGCCCATGTTTAAAGTCAACGAGTACTTCGACGGCACCGTCAAGTCGATCGCCTTTGGCACCGCTGAAGGTCCGGCGACCATTGGCGTCATGGCCCCGGGCGAATACGAATTCGGCACCAGCCAGCGCGAGATCATGCATGTGGTTTCCGGCGCGCTGAGCGTAAAACTGCCAGACAGCAGCGACTGGGAAACCTTCGCCGCCGGCAGCCAGTTCAACGTCCCGGCCAACAGCAAGTTTCAGCTGAAAGTCGAAGTGGATACCGCTTACCTGTGCGAATACCGCGGCTGATCCCGACGGTTTCACAGCGCAAAAAAATGCCCGCGTCCAAAAGACCCGGGCATTTTTCGTTTCAGCGACAACCTATTCGAGGATTTCCACCGGCATGCCGACTTCCAGGCGGCCTTTGCCGTCGTTGACCAGATTCTGTCCGAACATCGCGCCATCGGCGGTTGAGCGATGTTTCTGTAACGTCGCGAACGGCTCGCGATCGGCGCTGCGCTCACCGGTTTGCGGGTCGACAGTGGTCATGATGCAACGCGCGCACGGCTTGACCACGCGGAATTCGATATCGCCGATGCGAATGCGTTTCCATTGGTCCTCGGCGTAAGGCGCGCTGCCTTCGATCACCAGATTCGGACGGAAGCGCAGCATCTCCAGCTCTCGCCCTACCGTTTCCGAGAGCGCCAGCCGCGAGGCTTCGCCGATCAGCAGCAATGGATAACCGTCGGCGAACGCCACTTGATCGTCATCCTTGCCGAAACCCGCTTGCGTGGTACGTGCCCGCTCCAGCGGCATCTGCACCAGGCGTGTCGGCTTGCCGAGGAAGTCGCTGACAAACCGCGCGGCTTGATCACCGGCGTCCGGCACCCGCAGCGTGTCACGCCAGATCGTCACACCGCGCAGCTCGGCGTCGGCAGCGGGCAGCGCGACTTCGATTGCACCCTGCTCGGGAGCGCTGAGGGTCAGACCGCCGCCGGCATTCCATAACGCCGACAGCTGACTCATCTTCGCTTCGGCACGCTGGGTCAGAAAGCGCCCGCTGGCCTCGTCCACCAGCATCCAGCGTCGGTCGCCCGCCAGCCCGAGCTTGTCCAGCTCGATGCTTTGCAGGATTTCGCCCTTGCCGGATTTCAACGGGTAACGATAAAGCGCGCTCAGACGCAGCATGGCCAGCTTCCTTGGAGGAAAAACGCCACCCTATACGAGCTTCAATACCGAATCAAAGCCGTCATTAATGTAAATACACTTCTGTGGGAGCGAGCCTGCTCGCGAAGAGGCCGGCACATTCACCATCAATGTGTCAGACCCTGCGCTTTCGCGAGCAGGCTCGCTCCCACTGGAAGCAAAATGTGCGTGTTTCAGGCCGGCACAGCGTCGAGCATCAGACGCTGGCGCACCACATCAACCAGTTTGTCCGGCTGGAATTTGGAGAGGAAGTTGTCGCAACCGACCTTCTTCACCATCGAGTCGTTGAAACTGCCGGAAAGCGAGGTGTGCAACACGACGTACAAGCCACGCAGGCGAGGGTCGTTGCGAATTTCCGTGGTCAGGCGATAGCCGTCCATTTCCGGCATTTCCGCATCGGTGAAGATCATCAGCAGTTTATCGGTCATGTGCACGCCGGTATCGGCCCAGGCCTTGAGCATGTTCAAGGCTTTCAGACCGTCGCTGGCAATGTGCATTTTCACCCCGAGCTGGCCGAGGGTATCGCGCAATTGCGAAAGCGCCACGTTGGAATCATCCACCAGCAACACTTCGCGGCCACGGGCGCGCTCGAGTACCGGATCGTCGAGTTTCTCGCGCGAGACCTTGGCGTTGTACGGGACGATTTCCGCGAGGACTTTCTCGACGTCGATGATCTCCACCAGTTGATCGTCGACCTTGCTGATCGCGGTCAGATAATGCTGGCGGCCGGCACTGGTCGGCGGCGGCAGAATGGCTTCCCAGTTCATGTTGACGATGCGGTCGACACCGCCGACGAGGAAGGCCTGCACCGAACGGTTGTATTCGGTGACGATGATCGTGCTGTTCGGGCCCGGCACCAGTGGGCGCATGCCGATTGCCTGGGACAGGTCGATCACCGGCAGGGTCTGCCCGCGCAGATTGACCACGCCGCAGACGAAGGGATGACGCTGCGGCATCAGGGTCAGCTTGGGCAGTTGCAGAACCTCCTGAACCTTGAACACGTTGATCGCAAACAGCTGGCGTCCAGCCAGGCGAAACATGAGGATTTCCAGGCGATTCTCACCCACCAGTTGCGTGCGTTGGTCTACCGTGTCGAGAATGCCGGCCATCAATGACTCCTGGGCTTGTTCTGATGAATTCACTATGGGGGTTTATCGGCTGCATTCAGCTAATCTTGATTGCTGTAAAGCACGTCGCTAAAAATGCCACAAACGGCCATTGATGTCACACTGACATCATGCTTTACTGGCATTCGTGATTTCATCTGCTAGATTCATTGCGGCGCGACCTTGGTTTGCACGTTAGGTTCCCGCGCCTAAGGGATTCCCCTAGGATCAATCAGGCCCAACCTGATATTCGCCATTTCCAATAGCCATTACTGTGACGCCATTCTCATTGCATGAACGGAGTCAGGCTATTGTGTGCGATCGCAATTCAGTGGCAACCCACCCTCTGGAACCCCTCGGTCCGTGCACCTGCACCGCCGGGCGCGATCTGCCGACGATTCACGATCGTCGCCACACACGGCCATCCGTCAACCAACACGACGTGGTGGAGATGAACATGCCAATCGACCGTAAAGACTGGGCGCAACGCTTCCCCGAATTTCTGGTCGAGGCCGAAACGCTTCTCGCCAAGTCCGAAGAATGCCTGAGCCATCTGCAACTGATCAGCAACGACAAGGATGCCATCGACTGCATGCTCGGCACTCTGCTGAAGCTGGCCGGCCGGGCCGAAGCACTGGCGCTGGAAGCGATCTCCGAGTTTTCCCTGCACATCTACAGCCTGCTCAATTTGCAGCAGGACCACGTCGATCTGCACGAGCAGGCCCTCGATGCGTTACGCGACTGCCTGACCTTGATGGCGTGGCAGCTCGAGCTGGTCGATCCCAGGACCGGGCAGCTGACCCTGGATAAAAGCGAACAGACTGATCTGCTCGAAGCCTTCGCGGCACAAATGGGCCAAACCTCGTTCGAGCCCAAGATGGTGAGCAAACGTTTGCTCTCTTCATCCTTTACCGCGCGCCAGGCTTGAGCCAGTAAGTCGCGATATTGTCGTAAATGAATACTTCGTGCCTGAAAGCGACAATCCGGGGCAAATAATCAGCCCGACCAACGGTTAATTTTCAGGTGCCGCCATCAGGGTTTTCCCTGTGTGCACCCAGCGACACTTCTAGGCAAATCGAAGTGGCCCAAATACAACAACTCCAGCTTTTTCCAATATGGAACTTGCGTCCACGATCCGATATTTCCTGACTGAATGGACATATATAGCAACCGCGACCAACGGTATGTTAAGTGGTATTATGCCGCCGGTTAGTTGCCTGTCGGTTAATGGCATACTGACTTCAGTGTTACCTTTTCGATGTTATTGCCAGTCAATGATCGCTTAATGAATGCGGATTGAATCAATAACATAAATGACAGTATTTCCACACAGAGATCCGCCAGTCACCGGTCGGTCTGCCCGCAGCGAACATCCATTGGCTCCATCCGTTATGTACGCCAGTCTCAAGTCACTTATCACATGGCCACCTTCTCGGGAAAACGCCCGGCGCTTCACACTTGTCCTGTGTGTTCTGGCGACCTTGGGCAGTCTGCTGGCGTATGTTGTTTCCGCACGCCTTCCTTTGGGATTGCTGGCGCTCGACATCGCCGCCACCGCGTGCGTCTGGGTGCAATATCGCTTGTCACGCAAATCGATCAAGTTTCAGCCACAAGAGTTGGCTGATCGACTTCTGCAAGTCCAGGAAAACGAGCGTCATCGCCTCAGCCGTGAATTGCACGACGATATCGGCCAGTTGCTCACTGCCGCCAAGCTGCAAAGTGACTGGCTCAAACGCCGCCTGCCGGATGATCTGCAGGAACAATGCAAGGTGCTCTGCGACACGCTGGATGAAACCCTGACCAAGGTGCGTGACGTCTCGGCGATTCTCAATCCCCGTCAATTGACCAGTCTGGGCCTCGAAGCGAGCCTGCGTGCGCACTTGCTCAAGACGTTGGCCAACACGCCGGTCAACTGGAGTCTCGATTGCCAGCAGCGGCTCAACGGCATCCCCGAGGAAATGGCCGTCGCCGCGTTTCGCATCGCCCAGGAAGCGGTGACCAACATCCTGCGCCACGCACAGGCAAAAAACCTGTTGATTCGGGTACAGCGATTGCCGCAAGGTCTGACGCTGTTGATCAGTGATGACGGCCTGGGTTTTGCCCCGGCGGCCGACCCGGCCAGAGAAGGCCAACGCGGCATGGCCGGAATGGCCGAGCGCATCGAACAGTTGGGCGGCACATTGAGCGTTATCAGCGAGCCGGGCAAAGGCACTCGAATCGAAGCACTTTTCCCGTGGGCGCCGCGAGCGCTCGAACGGGCCAGTACGAATAAGGTTATGCGTTGACTTGTAACTTACTTCTGGTGGATGACCACTCGCTGATCAGAGCCGGCGTGCGTGCTCTGGTTCTGGATATTCCCGGTTACGCGGTAATCGGCGAAGCCAGTGATGGTTCGCAATTGCTCGAAATGGTCGAGCAACTGAGCCCCGACATCGTATTGCTGGACATCTCGATGAGGGAAACCGGTGGCCTGGAAGCGCTGCAACGCCTCAAGCGTGTGCGGCCGCAGAGCAAAGTGCTGATCCTGTCGATGCACACCGATCCAGCGCTGATCATGCAGGCGCTGGAATCCGGTGCCCACGGCTACCTGCTCAAGGACACCACGGCCACCGAGCTCGAGCACGCGCTGGAAGCCCTGCGCAACAACGAACGCTACCTCAGCCCGGCCATCGCCCATACGGTGATCAATCAGGCACTGACCCGCAACCAGAAAAGCCAGCCGGACATCGCCGATTCGCATAATCTGACCGCGCGCCAGCTGGAAATCCTTCGCCTGATCGTGCGCGGCAAATCGACCCGGGAAATCGCTAATGGCCTGGGCTTGAGCGTCAAGACCGTGGAAACCCACCGCGCACAGATCATGAAGCGCTTGCAGATCTATGACGTGGCGGGCCTGGTGCTGTTCGCCGTGCGTGAGCAGATCATCAGCCTTGATGACTGATTGACGGTTGTTGGCCCAATAACGGCGAGTCTTTCGGCAGATGCACCTGCAACGCTGCAGGTTTCGCAACAAAACGCAGACTGTCACCCTCCAGTGGCTCGCCGTCGAGATTGATGCTCAGCCCTTCGGCGACCTTGATCTCGACCCACGGCAATCGTGCCCGCACAAACATGTTGTCGAGGCCGAAGCCTTCGCTCAGCAGATTCTTCAGCGTGCCGACCAGCTCCTGCGGTGCCGGCAAAATGCTGATGTCCAGCAAACCATCGTCGACTCGCGCCTCGGGGCACAGCACATGGCCGCCACCCGCCTGCCGCCCGTTACCGATGCCCAGCGCCAGCAGCTCACCCTGCCAATGGAAATCCGGGCCTTGCAACTCGCCGTAAGCGGCATGCAGTTCGCTGAACCGGGTCAGGCCAGTAAACAGATAAGCGGCGCCGCCCAAGACCTTTTTCAGGTCTTCCGAAGTATTGGCGGTCACCTGGCTGCCGAATCCGCCGGTCGCCATGTTCAGGAAAATCTGCCCGCCCACTTCGCCCAGATCGATATCCGAGGGCTGAACATCCAGTAGCTCAAGGGCTTCGGCAGGCTCCAGGGAAATACCGGCGGCGCGGGAGAAATCGTTGGCGGTTCCCAGCGGCAGCAACACAAGACTGGCTTTTTGCGGATGCTGCGCCAGCGCCTCGGCAATATCGCGCAACGTGCCATCACCGCCACCGGCGATGATTTTGCTGTAGCCGGCCGCCAACGCTTCCTCGACCAGACGCTGGGCGTCGCCGGCCTCCCAGGTCACTCGCACAGCCAGCTCCCAGCCTTGCTCACGCTTGGCTTCGACGGCAGCGCGGACATCCTCGTTGAGTGCCTGTTTGCCATGCAAGATCAGCAGTGCCCGGCGTTCACTCATAACGTCACTCCAAGAATTGAAATCGATTGAAACATCTTGACCACTGTGCGCCTTAAAAAAGCCACCGAGCTGGCAATTAATTCTTCGTCCAACTGCTGGCGTCCTACACAGCGGTATTTTTTCTTACGAAACAAGAGGAATCGGCTTAATTGACCCCGTCCGACCATTGGGTCACCGTGTGCCAGCAGCATCAACCTTCAATCCAATAACACAAGGATGTGCCGGTAATGAACGGATACCCCCCGATTTATTTTCATGAATCGAGCAATGGCAAAACCAGCAAGCGTGCAGTTGATACGATCGGCGAGAACTTCCATGCACAACCATGAAACCAAGGCACCGGTGAGCCCGGTCGCCGCTCTCGCCGAAAGTCGTGCCAGCAAGAAACCAGACTTCTGTAACAGCGCCAAGACCCCTGGAGAGTTTGATATGGAACCCCGAGTCAGCGAGCTGGAGACCCACTTCAAATACATGCGCCGCGATATGGACGAAGTGCTCAATGATGTGCGGACGATCAAACACCGTCTGGCGTATTCGGCCGGTGCCACCGCTGTCATCCTCGGACTGCTGGGCTGGGTGGCCAACAGCCGATTCGACCAGTTGGTGACATTGATCAGCAACTGACCGAATCATTCGTTGCACGCGCCGTGCGTTTCAGCCGACGCGTGCATGGGCGAGATGGTCTACCCCAGAAGGTCACTGAGGGGAATGAAGCTCACTGCATCACCCTCGCTCAGCGTGCGGCCTTCTCGGACTTCCACCAATCCGTCGGCCCACGCCGCGCTACGCAGCACACCGGAACTCTGGTTGCGGTAAATGATCGCCCGCCCCTGTTCCAAGCGCCCGCGCAGATATTCACGACGGTTGCCGGCCACCGGCCAGACAAAGCCTGCTGGCACTGCAAACTTGAGCGGCTCGACATCTTGCACACCCAGGCGTCGCAATAAATAGGGCCGTGTCAGCAAGGCGAACGTCACCAGCGTAGAGGCGGGATTGCCGGGCAGGCCAATCACCGGCACGTTGCGGAAATGACCGAACGTCAATGGTTTTCCGGGCTTGATCGCCAGTTTCCACAGGTCCAGCTCGCCTTCTTCACGCAAGGCAATGCCGAGGAAATCCGCTTCACCGACCGAGACCCCGCCGGTAGAGAGGACCAGATCGACATTTTGCAGCTCACCCAGCCGCGCCCGCGTCGCGGGTAGATCGTCCGGAAGAATTCCGCCATCGATGACTTCGCAGCCCAGACGCTGCAGCCAGCTGCACAGAAGCACGCGGTTGCTGTTGTAGATCTGGCCCGGCCCCAATGCCTGACCGGGTTCAACCAGTTCGTCCCCAGTGGACAGAACCGCCACCCGCGGCTTGCGCACGACGTTAACCCCGGCACAGCCAAGCGAAGCAGCCAGGCCTTGCTCAATCGGTCCGAGCCGGGTTCCAGCTTGCAGCACCAATTCGCCGACCGTGGTTTCCTGCCCTTGCGGACGAATGTTCTGCCCGGCTTTCAAAGGTTCAAGAAAGCGCACTCGGCCGTCGGCCTGAACTTCGGCGTTTTCCTGCATCTCGACACAGTCAGCGCCCGCCGGTAACGGCGCCCCGGTAAAGATGCGTGCGCAGGTACCAGGCTCCAACGGCTGCGGAGATTGCCCGGCAAACACCTTTTGACTGACCGGCAGCGGCTCGCCCTGCCAATCCGCCAGGTTCAAGGCGTAGCCGTCCATGGCGCTGTTCGGCCACGGCGGCAGATCCAGCATCGAGATCAGATCTTCAGCCAGCACCCGCCCTTCGACTTGCGCCAGCGGCAAGTGCTCGCGTTCGACAATGCGCGACGCATCGGCCATGGCCAGCAAACGCTCGAGCGCCGTTTCGACAGGCAGCAAACTGCCGGTCTTGCCCGGCTTACCCACGGGATTCACAAGGCGCCGCCTGCTTCAGATGGGTGACGAAGTTGCACGGACGATGACGGGCGTCCAGTTGCTCAGCGAGGATGCCATCCCAGCCAGTGCGCACCGCATTGGTCGAACCCGGCAGGCAGCACACCAGCGTGCCGTTGGCCAAGCCTGCCAAGGCCCGGGACTGCACGGTCGAAGTGCCGATATCGGCCACGGAGATCTGGCGGAACAGTTCGCCGAATCCGTCGACCTGTTTGTCGAGCAGGCATGCCACCGCTTCCGGTGTGCTGTCACGTCCGGTGAAGCCGGTGCCGCCGGTAATCAGCACGACCTGAACCACATCGTCGGCAATCCAGTTGGCGACTTGCGCGCGAATTTTGTAGAGATCATCTTTAAGCAAAACACGCTCGGCGAGCGCATGACCGGCCGCGATCAAGCGATCGACGAAGACCTGGCCGGAGGTATCGGTTTCCAGGGTCCGGGTGTCGCTGACAGTCAGCACCGCAATATTGAGCGGCACGAAGGGTACATCAGCCTTGGCTTTCATAGGCTCTTCCAGTTGTAGGGGAAACAGCCCGGTGTTATATCACAGCGGCTCATTTTTCCGCCGCCCCTCTGGAGAGTCGTCATGCCCTCGAACAACCCGTTGCCACCCTGCTCCGTCCTGCTTCTGGCCGGTGGACGCGGTCAACGCATGGGCGGTCAGGACAAGGGTCTCATCGAGTGGCTGGGCGAGCCTTTGATCGCGCATTTGCAGCGCAAGGTACGGCCGCTGACCGACGATCTGATCATCTCGTGCAACCGCAATCGCGAGCGTTATGCCGGGTTTGCCGATCAGTTGGTAATGGATGATGAAGGCGATTTCCCCGGGCCGCTGGCCGGTATTCGTGCAGGACTGAAAGCGGCGCGCCATGCGCATTTGCTGGTGTTGCCATGCGATGTGCCGCGAATCGACAAGGCCTTGCTGCAAGACATGCTGACCACTGCCGATCTGCAACGTGAAAAACCTTTAATGCTGCGCCACGGCGAGCACTGGGAACCGCTGCTGTGCGTGATTCCGGTGGCGCTGTTGCCGGCATTCGAAGCAGCCTGGAATGCAGGTGAACGCAGCCCGGGGCGGGTGATGCGCAGTCTCGGCGCCGTCGCATTGCAATGCCCTGACAACGATCCGCGACTGGCCAACCTCAACACCCCCGAATTGTTACATCTGCACAACACTGTGTCAGACTGACACTATCCAAGGAACTCTCACGCCTTGTTTACGTCTCAAGCTCAGTAACCAGAAGATTTCCCATTCGGAGACACACTCATGACTCAACGGACCCTCGCCACTTTCATGCTCGCACTGGGCCTGGCAACCCTCGCCGGTTGCTCCTCGCCGACAGTGATCACCTTGAATGACGGTCGCGAAATCCAGGCCGTCGACACCCCGAAATACGATGATGATTCGGGCTTCTACGAGTTCCAGCAGCTGGACGGCAAAGAGACCCGCATCAACAAGGATCAGGTTCGTACCGTTAAAGAGCTGTAAGGCTCCGCGTCGTTACCGGATACAGAAAAGCCCGCATTGTCATGCGGGCTTTTTCATGGGCACTCGGAAAGCAGTTTCAGCATTACCACTGCAAGGTGATTTGACTCTCGAACTCCCGCAACTCACCGGTCACCGGGTCGATGAAGCGCAGGCCTTGCGCAAGCAACTTCAACGGATTGGCGTAGTCGTCCTCGACATCTTTCAACACAGTCGGATAAAACGGGTCGTTGCAAATACTCGCTCCCAGCGCCGTCATGTGCACCCGCAACTGATGCTTCTTGCCCGTCACGGGATACAGGCCATAGCGCCACAGATCACCATTTTTCTCACGCACCTCGACCGCCGTTTCGGTATTGCTGGCGCCAGGCCCTTCTTGCATGCGGAAGAACGGCTCGCCATCGACCAAACGGCTCTTGTGCACCAAGGGGAAATTCAACTCGGGCAGCGCCGGGGCGATCGCTTCATAGCGCTTGTCGATCTGCCGGGTCGGGAACAACGACTGATAGGCCGAGCGGGTTTGCGGGTTGGCCGAGAAGATCACCAGACCTGCCGTGTGCCGGTCGATGCGGTGCAGCGGCACCAGATGCGGATTGTCCAGCCGACGGATCAGCCGGCGCAGCAGGGTTTGTTCGACATATTCTCCGGCCGGGGTGACTGGCAGAAAGTGGGGTTTGTCGGCCACCACCAAGTGTTCATCGGCGTACAGAATAGACTCGAGCACCGGTATCGGCTTCTCGTCCGGCACTTCGCGAAAGTAGTGAATGCGCAGACCTTCCTTGTACGGCAAGTCCAGCGCAATCGGCTGGCCCTGCGCATCCAGCACCCGCCCGCGAGCAATCCGGTCGAGCCATTGTTCGCGGCCGATGGCACTGAAGTGATCGCACAGGCAATCGAGTACCGTCAGCCAGGGACCGGGCGGCAAATACAAGGTGCTGGCCTGATTGTGCGCAGCGGAAAATACGGGGCTGTTCATACGAAACAGAAATCCTCAATGCAGGCCGGCATTATCCAACAGTGAGGCAAAGCCACCTAGCGCAGTTTGATCAGGCCGGAATCGATTTGAGAGCCGCTGCTTCGGTGAACTCCTTCAGCCAGCGCAACACATCGACCGCTTCCCAACGCCCTGGATCGTACAACGCGTATAACAGTCCCTGATAACCGACCACATCCAGCTGCTTGTGATAACCGGCGCGCTGAAACAGGGCTTCGATCTCGGCAAAGCAGGTGTTGAAATGCAGCTTGTTGAATGGCGTCTTGCCTTCCGTGACCAGCCCGTCCAGGCGCAATTCGAGGACGGCCTCGCGCACCACGTCTACCGACATCCGGTTAACGCTGCTCTTCAACTGTTCGACATTGACCACGGTTCATCCCTCTGACTCGATTGCTGTATGGACATACAGTAACCGAAGAAGTCAGCGAGCGCCAACGCAAGGATGTATTGCTGCGACCAGCGGGAGAACGGTAGTAAAGCTCATCATCGTAAAAACGCCGCGATTTCATCGCCACTGAACGGCCAATCCAGCTCCGCGCCAGTGTCAACGCGCCGCAGTACCGGGATGCGCAAGCTGTATTTTTCGAACCACGATTCGTCTTCGGCGATGTCCACCAGTTCTACCAGCAGACCATGCTCGACGAAGGGCATCAGCTCGGCTTCGGCGACTTCACACAGATGGCACCCGAGGGTGCCGAACAGCTGACATTCAGGAGGCATGACGGCATTACCGGAAAACAAGTGAGCCCATTCTAGGACGCCACTAAACCCTCGTCGACCCGGCGCCGCCTAAAGGACCCAGCGCTCCCGGCGCAAAATCCTGACGCAAATCATTCAGCGCAAATTGCAAATGCGTCATCCTCGCGGACTTTTTGCCTCTACGCTTCAGAGGCCAACGCCCTGACAGCGGAGTGTCCCGTGTTTGCAAATCTGTTGATCATCCTCGCCTCATCCCTGGTGGTGATTGCCCTGTTCCGGCGCCTGCGACTGCCGCCGGTACTGGGTTACCTGTGCGTGGGATTACTGGTCGGGCCGAACGCATTCGACTGGGTCAACGAGAGCGAACATCTGCCGGATGTCGCCGAGCTGGGCGTGGTGTTTCTGCTGTTTTCGCTGGGCCTGGAGTTCTCCCTGTCGAAGATGATTGCGCTGCGTCAGGTGGTGTTTCGCCTCGGCAGTCAGCAAGTGCTGATCAGCACAGCGTTGCTCGGCACACTGTTGATGGGCCTGGGCATGCCGCTGATGCCGGCGCTGTTGCTCGGTGCCGGATTATCGCTGTCATCCACGGCGATCGTGACCAAGGAGCTGGGCAGTCTTGGTGAAGTATTTAGCAGCCACGGCCAGAACGCGGTCGGGGTATTGCTGTTTCAGGACGTCGTCGCGGTATTGCTGCTGACACTGGTTCCGGTGTTCGCCGGTACCAGCGAGCAGGCCTGGTATTGGGCCTTGCCGCTGACACTGGGCAAGACCTTGGTGCTGTTCTTCGGCCTGCTGCTCGCCAGTCGCTGGTTATTGCCACGGCTGTTTCATGAAGTGGCGGCCTCGCGTTCGGCGGAGCTGTTCGTCCTGCTGGCGCTGGTGATCGTGCTGCTGACTGCCTGGCTCACGCACTTGTTGGGGCTGTCGCCTGCACTCGGCGCTTTCCTTGCCGGCATGTTGCTCGGGGAAAGCCATTACCGGCACCAGATCGAAGCTGACATCCGGCCCTTTCGCGACATTCTGCTCGGCGTATTCTTCGTCAGCATCGGCATGCTCATCGACCTGCAATTGTTCGTCAGTCACAGCCTGTTGATCATCGGCCTGACGCTCGGCCTGATGCTGATCAAAGGCATCGTGGTCGCGCTGCTGGTGAAGTGGCGCGGCAGCGACAGCGAAACAGCATGGCGCAGCGGTCTGGCCCTGGCCCAGGGCGGGGAGTTCTGTTTTGCCTTGATGGCGCAGATGCAGCAGAACAGCCTGCTGCCGGCCGAACCGGGGGCGCTGCTGCTCGCGGCGACGTTCTGTTCGATGCTGCTCACGCCACTGCTGTTGCGTGCGGCGCCGCGCATTGCCGCCGTGCTGCACCGCAAGCCCAATCAGGAGGCGCAGATCGAACAGATCAGCGCGCTCAACGCCGACCTCGACCAGCACGTGGTGATCTGCGGCTACGGTCGCGTCGGCCAATCCATCGGCCGCTTCATGGGCAATGCGGGGCAAGCCTATGTTGCGCTGGACAACGATCCGGTGCGGGTGCAGGAAGCCGCATCCGCGGAAAGCGACGTGCATTACGGCGACTCGGCGCGTGGCGATCTGCTTACTGCGGTTGGCCTGTTGCGCGCCAGGCTGCTGGTGATTGCCGTAGATCAGAGCGACGTGGCGTTGCGCATTCTGCGCGAAGCCCGGCGACTCAACCGACAGGTGCCGATTCTGGTACGCACCCGTGACGACAGCCAATCGGCGGAACTCAGAGCCGCCGGCGCCACCGAGGTGGTGCCGGAGCTTTTGGAGTCGAGCCTGATGCTCGCTTCACATGCGCTGATCATGCTCGGCCTGCCCGCGCACAAAGTGCAGGAGAAGGTCGATCAAGTGCGCATCGATCGCTATCGCCTGCTCCACGGTTTCTATCCCGGAGCCAATGATGAGGAAATCTAGTCCTGACTCACCGCGCCGATCTTGTGCAGCGACAGGTCGGCGCCGTAATACTCTTGTTCCTGACTCAGGCGCAGCCCATGCAATGCCTTGATCGCGCCGTAGACGACGAAGCCGCCGACCAGCGCGACCGCGACGCCAAGCGCAGTGCCGATCAACTGGCTGATCAGGCTGACGCCGCCCAGGCCACCCAGCGCAGACTGACCGAAGATGCCGCAGGCAATCCCGCCCCACACGCCACACAAACCATGCAACGGCCAGACACCCAAGACATCATCGATGCGCCATTTGACTTGCGCAGCGGTAAAGCACCAGACAAACAAGGCTCCGGCGATCGCGCCCGTTACCAGCGCACCGACCGGATGCATCAGGTCGGAGCCGGCGCAAATCGCCACCAATCCCGCCAACGGACCGTTATGCAGAAAGCCCGGGTCATTGCGCCCAACGATCAACGCCGCGACGGTGCCACCGACCATGGCCATCAGCGAGTTGACCGCGACCAGGCCACTGACACCTTGCAGCGTCTGCGCGCTCATCACGTTGAAGCCGAACCAGCCGACAATCAGGATCCACGAGCCCAGTGCGAGAAACGGAATGCTCGACGGCGCGAACGCGACCAGGCGTCCATCGCGATAGCGACCATTGCGCGGGCCGAGCAGCAGAACAGCGGCCAACGCCAGCCAACCGCCCACGGCATGCACCACCACCGAGCCGGCGAAATCATGGAATGCCGCGCCAAACTGCGCCGCCAGCCAGCCTTGCAAACCGAAATTACCGTTCCAGATCAGCCCTTCGAAGAACGGATAGATAAACGCCACGATCAGCGCCGTTGCGCACAACTGCGGGACAAACCGCGCGCGTTCGGCAATGCCGCCGGAAATGATCGCCGGGATCGCGGCAGCGAAAGTCAGCAGAAAGAAAAACTTCACCAGTCCATAGCCATGGTCAGCCGTGAGCACCGCCGCCGGTTGCATGAAGGTGACGCCATAGGAGATCCAATAGCCTATAAAGAAATAGGCCAGGGTCGAGACGGCGAAGTCGCTGAGGATTTTCGCCAGCGCGTTGACCTGGTTCTTCTGCCGGACCGTGCCGACCTCCAGAAAGGCGAAACCGGCGTGCATCGCCAGTACCATCACCGCACCGATCAGAATGAACAACGTGTTGGAGCTGTGAACCAGCGTGTCCACAGCGCTTTGCAGATTTTCCATGAGGAGGCAGACCCAAGGCTAAAAGGCACCAAAGCGGTTCATGCGGGCATTTCACGCACCAAACCAAGACTCACCAGTCATGCAACGGGAGGGGTTGATGAACTGATTTGGCGCATTTATCGATGTCCGATCACGAACTGCTAGTAAATTAATCAGAGTTTTTCTGCTGGGACGCCCGGCAACAGCGCACATACACCGAGCGACGCACCACGACACAGCAAAAGTTGTACCAGGCATTTGCACTGAACCTTCGCGCAAGGCTCATACTCGAACGCTTCAAAGCCACCTACGGAGATCCACCCATGGCCAGCATCAAGGCAAAGACTGCTCAAGAAATCCTGATGAACGACTTCCAGACTCTGGTCGCCGACACCGAACGCTTGCTCGAACACACCAAGACCCTCGCGGGTGATCAGGCCGATGAGCTGCGTGCCCAGATTCATGACAGCCTGCTGCGTGCCCGGGAAACCCTGAAGGTGACCGAAGACACCCTGCGTGAGCGCGGTCAGGCGGCCGTAACCGCTACTGAAGACTATGTGTCGGCCAACCCATGGCAGTCGGTGGGCATCGCTGCCGGCGTCGGCTTTCTGATCGGCCTGCTGGCAACTCGGCGCTGATCATGTCGATCGGTGAATCCGGCCCGACTGCGGGCACCGCCTCCTCTACGCGTCGCCTCGGCGCTGCCGTTCTGGGCCTGCTGCACAGTCATGTCGAACTGTTCGGCATCGAGCTGCAGGAGCAGAAATCACGCACTGTCAGCCTGCTGCTGTTCGCTGGCTTGGCGCTGGTTTTTGCCCTGCTGTTGCTGGTAGGTCTGTCGACGCTGGTGATGATCATCTTCTGGGACACCTACCGCCTGGCGGCGATCATCGGCCTGTGCGTGTTTTACACGCTGGCGTCGATCTTCTGCGGTCTGCGCCTCAAAGCGGCGATTTTCGATGAGTCCTCGCCTTTCCACGGCACGCTCGAAGAGCTGGCCAACGACCGGGAGCGCCTGCTGCCATGAGCCTGCCTGAACTTCCGCACAACAGCTCGCGCCGGGAAATGCGCAAGGCGCTGATCCGCCTGCGCATGGAAATGCACCGTCAGGAAATCCGCCACGAAACCGCGCAAGTGCTGCAACCGCTACAGCGCATGCGTGGCATGAAGCAGAACGTGCAGGATGGTTTCGGCATCAAGCATGCGCCGTTGTGGGGCGTGGCGGCGGTGACGCTGCTGGGTTTCCTCACCGGCAAAGGCTCGAAACGCAGCAGTGGTGGCGGTTTGACGCGACTGCTGCGTCTGGGCACGACGCTTGGGCCGCTGATCAGACTGGTCATGCACAGCTCGGGCAAACGCTGAAGCGCCCTTCTGGCTACATTCTTGCAGTAGCGCCGGGATGAATCTCCTTATCGGGAGATTCCATCCCGCGTGCCTATCCGGCAAGCGCGGCCAAACCAAAAACAAGATTAAGGACTTGCCGTGATCGACGGGCAACCGCTCGCCTGTTTTCAGCCTTTCATCGATACCGCCACCGGCCGCATTGCAGGCGTCGAAGCATTGGGCCGCCTGCGTCAGAGCGATGGTCAACTGACCTCGGTCGGACCGTTGTTCGCCGATCCGCGCACGCCGGCCACTGCCTTGCGCCGTCTCGATCGGCAGATCCGTGACCACGCCCTCAGCCGCCTGCATGAAGCGCCGGCCGAGTGGTTTCTCAGCCTGAACATGTCGCCACGCTGGATCAGTCGCCTGCGCGCCGATCAAGCGCTGCCAAGCCTCAAGCAATTGGCGCGACACGAGGTTGATCCGCAGCGCATCGTTTTCGAGATCACCGAACTGGGTGGTAACAGTGAACGCCTGGCCCACGTGGTCGGGCGCTACCGTGACGCAGGAGCAAGAATTGCCATCGACGATTTCGGCGCCGGCTATTCGCAGCTGGATCGGGTGCTGGCCCTGCAACCGGACATTCTCAAGCTCGACATGCGCCTGTTCCAGGCCGCGGCCCTCGGCGGACCGAGCAGTGACGTGGTCAAAGCACTTGCGCAGATGGCCGAAAAAACCGGCTGCTGGATCATCGCTGAAGGCGTCGAAACCGAAGCACAGCTGAATTTCGCCCTGGAGTGCGGCTCGCGCTACGTACAAGGTTTTCTTTTCGCCCGGGCGCAGGAAGAATTCTTCGCTACGGATGCTTTCGTCGCGCATTTCGCCCAACTCAGGCAGCGCTACGTAAAACAGAAACTCAGCGAGCGCGGAAGGCTGATGCAGATGCGTCAGCAGCTCAGCGAGCTGATGGCGATTCTGCAGCAATGGGCGCAGGCCCGCGCCCCGCTCAGTGCGTTGCCGCAATTGCAGGCGTTTCCCTGGCTGCTGCGCTTTTATCAGTGCGACCGCCACGGCACGCAACTGACTCCCAACCTCGAATGGCGCCATGACGGCTGGTTTGCCGATGACCGCTATCTGGGGCACAACTGGTCGTGGCGGCCGTATTTCTATCATCTGCTGGCCGAAGGCTGGGAAGAACGCCGCCTGACCCTGTCGAACACCTATCGCGATGCCACCAGCAACCAGTATTGCCTGACTGCCGGACAGTTTTTCGATAACGGTGAACGCTTGCTGTTGATCGATATCGACGCAGCAGGCCTGTAGTTCCGCTTGCAGGCGCGCAGCCGAACCGGGAAGCTAGGGCGATCAGTCACCAGACGGAGAGATTCAGCCTTGGATTGGCCAACCCTGCTCAACCGCGAACGCCTCGGCAAGCCGCTGCACAGCCCGCAAGAACTCGGCCGCAGCCCTTTTCACAAAGACCATGACCGCATCATTTTCTCCGGGGCCTTCCGCCGCCTCGGGCGCAAGACCCAAGTGCATCCGGTCACCAGCAACGATCACATTCATACCCGCCTGACTCATTCGCTGGAAGTCAGTTGTGTCGGCCGTTCGCTGGGCATGCGTGTCGGTGAAACCTTGCGCAGCGCGCTGCCAGACTGGTGCGACCCGGCCGACCTCGGCATGGTGGTGCAGTCGGCCTGCCTGGCACATGACATCGGCAATCCGCCGTTCGGCCATTCCGGCGAAGACGCCATTCGCCACTGGTTCCAGCAAGCCGCCGGGCGCGGCTGGCTCGATGGCATGAGCGACGCCGAGCGTGGTGATTTCCTCAATTTCGAGGGCAATGCTCAAGGCTTTCGCGTGCTGACGCAGCTGGAATATCACCAGTTCGACGGCGGCACACGCCTGACCTACGCGACGCTGGGCACCTATCTGAAGTACCCGTGGACCGCGCGCCACGCCGACTCCCTCGGCTACAAGAAACACAAATTCGGCTGCTACCAGAGCGAACTGCCGCTGCTCGAACAGATCGCTCACAAGCTCGGCCTGCCGCAAATCGAAGACCAGCGCTGGGCACGCCATCCATTGGTGTACTTGATGGAAGCTGCCGATGACATCTGCTATGCGCTGATCGATCTCGAAGACGGTCTGGAAATGGAGCTGCTCGAATACGCCGAAGTCGAGTCACTGCTGCTCGGTCTGGTCGGCGACGATTTGCCGGAAACCTATCGCCAACTCGGCCCGCAGGATTCCCGGCGGCGCAAACTGGCGATCCTGCGCGGCAAGGCCATCGAGCACCTGACCAACGCGGCAGCGCGGGCATTTGTCGAACAGCAGGATGCTCTGCTCGCCGGCACACTGCACGGCGATCTGGTCGAACATATGCACGGGCCGGCAAAGCGCTGCGTGTTGAACGCCAAGGACATCGCGCGCAAAAAAATCTTCCAGGACAAACGCAAGACCCTGCATGAGATCGGCGCGTACACGACACTGGAGATCCTGCTCAATTCGTTCTGCGGCGCCGCGCTGGAGCAGCACAACGGTCGCACGCCGTCGTTCAAGAGCCGGCGCATCCTCGATTTGCTTGGCAACAATGCGCCGGACCCTCAAGGTTCGCTGCACAGTTCGTTTCTGCGCATGATCGATTTCATCGCCGGCATGACCGACAGTTACGCCAGTGACATGGCACTGGAAATGACCGGGCGTTCAAGTCACTGAGTCTTGTGGGGTCAGCCGGTCACTGATCTGACCGGCTGACCCCACAAGAGTTTTCGCTGAATGCCCCTGCGAGCCAGGTGAGATTCAACTACGCTTGACCCATTAACCAGATCAAATAAACACCGCTAATTAAACGCAACTTTAAACATCGACAAATAATTGAATATCAATATTGGCCTTCGGATCATTTCAATCTTCGGCCAATTGATTGCTCGCCCTTCCTTACGCCGAACCTAATTTCAACGTAGTCTCTTTCCTCATTACGCGTAGGATTAATCCGATAACGTAGTCGCGACACTACCAGTCCATGCGAGTGCTCATGCATCTGAGCTAAGGTGCGCGCTTTATTCATGCTTGCATGGGACTCTATTTATGAACTCCGTTTTTATTGTGGACGATCATCCGGTCATCCGCCTCGCCGTGCGAATGCTCCTGGAACATGAAGGCTACAAGGTCGTCGGTGAGACCGATAACGGTGTCGATGCCATGCAGATGGTCCGTGAATGCATGCCCGACCTGGTCATTCTCGATATCAGCATTCCCAAGCTGGACGGCCTCGAAGTGCTGGCCCGCTTCAACACCATGGGTTCCAATTTCAAGATTCTGATTCTGACGGCGCAGTGTCCTACGCTGTTCGGCATTCGCTGCATGCAATCCGGTGCATCGGGATATGTCTGCAAGCAGGAAGACTTGAGCGAATTGGTCAGCGCAATCAAAGCGGTACTTTCCGGTTACAACTACTTCCCCAGCCAGGCACTTAATCCGGTGCGCAGCGATGACACTCGATATGCAGAACTTGAACTATTCAAATCCGTTAATGATCGCGAGCTGATGGTATTGCAGTTATTTGCACAAGGACGCACCAACAAGGAAATTGCCAAGGGCATGTTTCTAAGCAACAAAACCGTCAGCACCTACAAAAAGCGCCTGATGCAAAAACTCAAAGCCAGATCCCTTGTAGAACTTATCGAGATGGCCAAACGCAACGCACTCGTGTGAGACCCCACATGCCCAGCCGTCTGAAGGACTACCTGATCACCTTGAGCGCCGTTCTGTATCTGAGCGCCAATGCCTTCGCCTCGCCAAGCCCCTCACCCGACTATGCGTTGCTCAGCCGCTCGGCAACCGAGGCTGTCGGGATTGTCCTGCAACCGTCACAACGGCAATGGCTGCAGACTCGCAGCGAACTGAAACTGGGTACCTCCGCACCTGATTACCCGCCATTCGACATGACCGTCAGTGGCCAGGACTACGAGGGACTGACCGCCGATTACGCAGGGATTCTCGGTCAGGCCACCGGTTTGCCGATTCGCGTGCAACGCTTTCCCTCGCGCGAGGCTGCCATTCGCGCCTTGATCGATGGCCAGATCGACCTGCTTGGAACAGCCAACGGCTACGAAGCAGGCAATGCCAATCTCGCCCTCTCCACACCTTACGCGGTCGATCAGCCGGTACTGGTGACCCGCGAAGATGAAACCCGCTCGCTAACCGAAGGCCTGGCCGGGCTGCGTCTGAGCATGGTGTATCACTATTTGCCGCTGCCCGAGATCAAGGCGCTGTATCCCAAAGCGCTGATCACCTGCTATCCGTCCTATCAGAACGCAGTCAACGCGGTAGCCTTCGACCAGGCCGATGTGTTTCTCGGCGACACCCTCTCCACCCATTACATGATCAACAAGGGATATCTCAACAACGTCCGCATGGCCAACTTCGGCAAGCAGGAAGCCCATGGCTTCAGCTTCGCCGTGCGGCGCAGCAATCCGCAGTTGCTGGGCATCATCGACACAGTGCTCGCAGCGATCCCGCGCAGCCAGCGCGATGACATCGCCAAACGCTGGAGCTCCGGCAGCGACCTGCTGCTCACCGACAGTAAACTCCAGCTGACGGATCGTGAGGAGAACTGGCTCAAGCAGCATCCCGTCGTCAGCGTGGTGGTCAATGAAGCGTACGCACCGTTGACCTTCTTCGACAGCGCCGGCAATTTTCGCGGCATCAGTGCCGATCTTCTCGAACTGATTCGCTTGCGTACCGGCCTGCGTTTCGAAATCCAGCGCAGTCGCAACGATGCGGAAATGATCAGGCAGATCGACAACCACAAGGCCGATCTGATTGCCGCCCTGCTGCCCAGCGCCGAACGTGAAAAAAACCTGAGTTTCAGTCGCCCCTATCTGGAAAATTCCTACGTGCTGCTGACCCGCAAAAGCGCCGACAGCCCGACCAACCTGGCCCAACTCAAAGGCAAGCGTCTGGCGATCGCCCAAGGCAATCCGCTGGTCGCCTACTTGCATGAGAATTTTCCGGGCATCGAACTGATCGAAACCCCCGACACGTTCAGCGCCGTGTCGATGCTCGCCGAGAACCATGTCGACGGCGCGGTGAACTCGCTGGTGATCGCCAACTATTTCATCTCATCGCGCATATTCGATCGGCCACTGCAAATCACCACCACCATCGGCACCAGTCAGGCAGCCTTCTCGCTGGCGACCGCCCGTGACAACACCGAACTGGCCTCGATCATCAACAAGGCGCTGCTGAGCATCGCTCCCGAGGAGCTCGGCGTGATCAACGGCCGCTGGCGCGGTTACTCCACCGCCTCCCAGAACATCTGGCAAAACTATCAGCGGCTGTTCTATCAAGTAGTCGCGGCCGCCGGCCTGATCCTGCTGCTGTTGTTGACCTGGAACGCCTACATGCGCCATCAGATCAAGCAACGTCAGGCTGCCGAACGCGCGCTGAACGATCAACTGGAGTTCATGCGCTCGCTGGTCAACGGCACACCACACCCGATTTACGTGCGAGATCGCCAGGGGCTGCTGCAAAGTTGCAACGACAGTTATCTCGAAACGTTCAACGCCAGACGCGAGGACATCATCGGCAAAGGCGTCGTGCAAGGCACTCTGAGCAATGCGTTCGAGGCCGAGGCGTTCCAGGCCGATTACCAGAGAGTCATTGCCGAAGGCATTCCCTTGATACTCGACCGGCCTCTGCACATCGGCAGCCGCCGCCTGACGATTTACCACTGGATACTTCCCTACCGCGACTCCAGCGGTGCCGTCCAGGGCATCATTGGCGGCTGGATCGATATCAGTGAACGCCGCCAATTGTTTGAAAAACTGCGTGCGGCCAAAGAACAGGCAGACGAGGCGAACCGGGCCAAAAGTACCTTCCTGGCAACCATGAGCCACGAGATCCGTACACCGATGAACGCCGTGATTGGCATGCTCGAACTGACCCTGCGACGCATCGATCCCCAGCACCCCGATCGCGCTTCGATCGACACGGCCTACCATTCGGCCAAGGATCTGCTCGGGCTGATCGGCGATATTCTCGACATCGCCCGCATTGAGTCCGGGCGTCTGAGCCTGTCCCCGGAGTGGATCAATCTGGTCGACACGGTGACCTCCGTTGCGCGTATCTTCGACGGCCTCGCGCGGCAGAAAAACCTTGCCTTGCAAGTCGTCTTCAACCCGCCGCACCCGGCTGTGGATGTGCATCTGGATCCGCTGCGCTTCAAGCAGGTGCTGTCCAACCTGGTCAGCAACGCTATCAAGTTCACCGAAAGCGGCCACGTGCGGATCACCCTCGACCTGATCCCGGCAGACGCTGCTGGTCGAACATTGATGCAACTGACCGTGCAGGACAGCGGCTCAGGCATCAGCGCCGAAGATCAACAGCGCTTGTTCGAACCTTTCTCGCAGGCGGATAACGGCAGTCGACAGGCAAAAAACGGCGCCGGACTCGGGCTGGTCATCAGTCGCAACCTGTGCGAAATGATGGGCGGACAACTGCAGTTGAGCAGCCAGCCCGGCATCGGCACTCAGGTTTGCATATCGCTGCCGCTGGACAGCCTGCCGGCAAAGGCGAATCCGCCGAAAAGCGAACCGTTGATCAAGCCTGCGACAACGCCGTTACATGTCCTGGTTGTCGACGATCATCCGGCCAACCGTTTGCTCATGTGTCAGCAATTGGAGTTTCTCGGTCATCGCTTCAGCATTGCCGAAGATGGCTGCAGCGGCCTCGAACGGTGGAAGGCCGATCATTTCGATCTGGTGATCGTCGACTGCAACATGCCCTTGATGAACGGCTACGAGATGACCCGTGGGATTCGCCAGCTTGAACTGCAAAACCACCGCCCGCCGTGCACCGTGCTGGGTTTCACCGCCAATGCCCAGCCGGAAGAAGTCCAGCGCTGCAAGCTCGCCGGCATGGACGACTGCCTGTTCAAACCGTTGAGTCTGACCCTGCTCGGACAATGGATCGACGGCATCACGCCGGCTTCACCGGCCTCGGTGTTCGACCTGCAAAGTCTGAGCTTGCTGACCGGCAACAACCCCGGGCAAACCCGACGCATGTTGGTGGAGCTGCTCAAGAGCAGCCGCCTCGACCGCGAGGAACTGCTCAGGCTGTCGCCCGAGGATGATCGCGAAGCGCTGGCGGTGGTTGCGCACAAGATCAAGGGCGCAGCACGCATCGCGCAGGCCTCGCGGTTGATCGAATGCTGCGATGAACTCGAGGACGCCTGCCAGCGAGCGCTCGCGTCACAGGAGATTGCCCGTCGCTGGGCGGCAACCAGCCAGGCGATGCTCGAACTGGCGCAGGCCCTGCAACAGCAATTGACCCTGGCCGATCAAGGCACAGTGAGCGAGTCTTAACTATGCTTGGACGCTGAGCAGTGAGTTAAACATTCATGGAGAGCCTGCAATGCACAGCCCACTGCGCCCCGAGCAACGCCGGTTGCCGCTTCACGTGCACATCAGCGTCATGTTCACCTTTCTTTTATTGCTCACGGGCGTGGTGCTGGGCCTGTTCAATTACCACCAGACCACGCAGATCATCCTGTCGAGCAGCGAAAAGCTGTTTGACCGCATCGAGCAGGATGTACGCCTCGATCTGCAGGCAACCTATCAGCCGATCCGCAACCTGTTGAGCCTGCTGGCGGATACCCCGGCAGCCCAGGCTAGTGATCTGGAACAACGCCTGCCCTTGCTCAAACCCTTCAGCCAGTCGCTCACCGATAACCCGGCGCTGGCGTCGCTGTATCTGGGTTATACCGATGGTGATTTCTTCATGGTGCGCGCGCTGCGCACTCCGGCTCTGAAGGCACAGCTTCAGGCGCCGGAAGCGGCGGCCTATCAAGTCTGGAGCATCGAGCATGCTCCACAAGGCGCCGTACGCTCGCAATCATTGTTCTTCGATCAGGCGCTGACACCGATCAACCGCCGCGAGTATCCCCAAGAGCCGTACGATCCGCGCAGCCGGACCTGGTTCAGCGACGCCCTGCAACAGGCCGGGCAAATCACCACCGAGCCGTATGTATTTTTTTCGACCCACAATGTCGGCACCACGCTGGCCCGGCGCAGCGGCGAGAACGCGGTGATCGGCGCCGATCTGACCCTCGCTTCGCTGTCGACCGCCCTGGGCAAGCACCGGGTAACGCCTTCGACAGAGATCGCGCTGTACGACACCGACGGCAACGCCGTGGCTTACCCCGACAGCCATCGCCTGATCGTCGATGACCGCACTGCGCGTCTGGCCAGAGCGGCCGATCTCAGCCCTGAGCTGAACGCGCTGCTCAGCTCCGACACTATCGGCAAGCGTCTGCAAGTAAACGACCGGCAATGGATCGTCGCGCGCACCAGCATTGAGGAAGGCGGGCCGAAAGGCCTGCAACTGGCGCTGCTGGTGCCGGAAGACGAATTACTGGTGGATGCGTTCCGGATGCGCTGGCAAGGCGCGCTGATCACCCTGGCCATCCTGTTGCTGTGCCTGCCATTGGGCTGGGTGATTTCGCGGATTCTGGTCAAGCCGCTGCATGCCTTGGTCAAAGAAGCCGACGCGATCCGCAGCTTCGACTTCAGTTCTCCGCTGGCGCGCCGCTCGCCCGTACTGGAAGTCGATCAATTAAGCCTGTCGATGGCGCGGATGAAAGAAACCCTGGGCAGTTTCTTCCGCATCACTGACAGCCTTTGCGCCGAAACCCGTTTTGCCCCGCTGCTCGAACGCGTGCTGTTCGAAACCGTACAGATCGCTCAGGCGCAGGCCGGTCTGATCTACCTGCGCGAAGCCGACGGCGCGCGCATGGAACCTTATGGACTGGTGATTGATGGCGTGCCGCAGAAGCTGGAGGCGTTCGACATTCAGGGACGTGAGCTGCACAAAAACACCGGGCCGGCCTGGTTCGAACAACTGGCCAGCGCCAACAATACCGTCAGCCATCTGGGCTTCGATCAGGCCGGCGACTTGCAGAAAATTCTCCTGGCCATGGAATCACCGCGCATTCACCTGATCGGCATCCGCCTGCACAACCAGCACGATGAAACCATCGGCCTGCTGATTCTGCTGGTCAATGACAGCGGCGCGCCGAGTGATCTGGAAAAGCTGCGCCCCGACCGTATCGCCTTCTTGCAGGCGGTGTCCGGCGCGGCGGCGGTGAGCATCGAAAGTCAGCGTCTGCAAGCGCGGCAAAAACAACTACTCGACGCCTTCATCCAACTGCTCGCCAGCGCGATCGATGCCAAGAGCCCCTACACCGGCGGCCATTGCCAGCGGGTGCCGGAATTGACGCTGATGCTCGCCCAGGCTGCTGCGGCGAGCCAGGCCCCGGCGTTCAGCGCTTACCAACCGAGCGAGGATGAATGGGAGGCGTTGCACATCGCAGCGTGGTTGCACGATTGCGGCAAGGTCACGACGCCGGAATACGTGGTCGACAAAGCCACCAAGCTCGAGACCATCAACGACCGCATCCACGAAATCCGCACCCGCTTCGAGGTGCTCAAGCGTGACGTGTGGATCAACTACTGGCAGACGCTGGCGAACGGTGCAGACGAAGCGGCGCTGGCCCGCGCCCGTGATAGTGAGTTGCTGATGCTCGATGACGACTTTGCCTTTGTCGCCCGCTGCAATCTCGGTGGCGAGGCCATGGCCGAGGCCGACCTTCAACGCCTCGAGCGAGTGGCGCAACGCAGATGGATGCGCACCCTCGATGATCGCCTCGGTGTGTCATGGGAAGAAAACCGCCGCCAGGCGAAAACCCCTGCGCAGCTGCTGCCCGTCAGTGAAAGTCTGCTGGCCGACAAACCCGAGCATCTGATCGAACGTGACAAGAACGAGCTGATCCCCGAGGACAACCCCTGGGGCTTCAAACTCGATGTGCCCGCGTACAAGTACAACCGCGGCGAGTTGTACAACCTGAAGATCGCCCGCGGCACGCTGACCCGTGAAGAGCGCTACATCATCAACCATCACATGGTGCAGACGATCATGATGCTCAGCCACCTGCCCTTCCCCGGTCACTTGGACAGCATTGCCGAGATCGCCGGCGGCCATCACGAAAAAATGGACGGCACCGGGTATCCGAAACGGCTGAAGCGCGAGGAAATGAGCCTGCCGGCGAGGATGATGGCGATTGCCGATATTTTCGAAGCGCTGACTGCCGCCGATCGCCCTTACAAGAAAGCCAAGTCGCTGAGCGAGGCGCTGGGGATCATGGCGACCATGTGCCGTGAAGCGCACATCGATGCGCCGCTGTTTGGCCTGTTCATCAACGAGGGGGTGTACATGCAGTACGCAACGCGGTTTCTCGATCCCGCGCAAATCGACAGCGTGGACACGGCCAGCCTGATGCACAAGGCTGGCCTCGGCGGTTGATCAGCAGTCGGTCAGGCGCAGGAAAATCGCTGCCAACTGCTCGATGCCGGCCTGATCTTCGGCGCCGAAACGCGCCAGCTTCGGGCTGTCGAGGTCGAGCACGCCGATCAGGCGACCGTCCTTGACCAACGGCACCACCAGTTCGCTGTTGGACGCGCTGTCGCAGGCGATGTGGCCAGGGAACGCGTGTACATCCTCGACGCGCTGGGTTTGCAGGCTGGCAGCAGCGGCGCCGCAAACACCGCGCCCGAACGGAATGCGCACGCAAGCGATCTGGCCCTGGAACGGGCCGAGCACCAGCTCTTCGTTACGATTGAGGTAGAAACCGGCCCAATTCAAATCATCGAGCTGGTTGAACAGGAATGCGGAAAACTGCGCGGCATTGGCGATGAAATCGCGCTCGTCCGCCAGTAGCGATTCCAGTTGCGCGGCCAACATACCGTAGCCTTCGAGGCCCTGGCCGCTTTGTTGCAAATCAATCATGCCTTGTGCTCCAGCAATTTCAGTCCCACCCAGTAGCGGGCGAATTGATACGCGCAACGTCCGTTGCGATTACCGCGGCCGGTGGCCCAGCGCACGGCGAGGATGTCCAGTGCTTCGTCGCGCTGCCAGCTCAGGCCGGCCTTGGCGGCCAACTGGCCGATCCAGTGCTCGACGACGTTGAGAAAATGTTCCTGGGTAAACGGGTAGAACGACAGCCACAGGCCGAAACGATCCGACAGGGCGATTTTGTCTTCCACCGCTTCGCTCGGGTGCAGTTCGCCGTCGACGCGCTTCCAGTTTTCGTTGTCGCTTTCCTTTTCCGGCACCAGGTGGCGGCGGTTGGAAGTGGCGTACAGCAAGACGTTGTCGGGTGCCTGCTCGAGCGAACCGTCAAGCACGCTTTTCAGCACGCGGTAGTCGCCTTCGCCGGATTCGAACGACAGGTCATCGCAGAACAGCACGAAACGTTGCGGCAATTTGGCGACTTGCTCGACCACCCGTGGCAGGTCAGCCAAGTGATCGCGTTCGATCTCGATCAGACGCAGGCCGGCACCGGCGTGTTCGGCCAGCAACGCACGCACCAGCGAAGACTTGCCGGTACCGCGCGAACCCCAGAGCAAGGCGTGGTTGGCCGGCATGCCATCAAGAAATTGTTGTGTGTTGCGCCCCAACTGCTCCAGCTGACGGTCGACGCCGATCAGGTCGGACAGACGCATGTCGAGGCTGACTTCCAGCGGCAACAGGTAGCCGCTGCGACCGTCACGCTGCCAGCGCGCTGCCAGGCAAGTGTTCCAGTCAATGACGGGGCGCGGTGCCGGCAACAGTGGTTCGATTCGCGCCAGGACCGACTCGGCGCGTTCAAGAAAAGCATTCAATCGGGAATCCACGTCTTCTCCTCGGGCACTTTCACAGTGATGATGACGATCCAGCGACGACACACAGATAAAATCGCCTCAGCAAGCCTTGTTACAAGGCGATTCGGGAACCTCGGTATCCCTGCATGATCGACTATGCTTGAGCAGCGAAGGGAAACGGAAGTGGTTCAACAACCCATGGATATCAAATTCACCCACCGGCTGTCTTACAAGCAAGCCAGGCTTACCGTGCTGGTCGGGTTCATTCTGGGCACCCTGCTCAGTCTGCTGCAGATCGGCATCGATTATGCCAGCGAAGACGCTTCCATCAACCGTGAAATCCTCGCGCTGCTGGAAATCAGCCACAATCCGGCCTCGCGCATCGCCTATAACATCGACGCCGAGCTCGCGCAGGAGCTCACTCTGGGCCTGCTGCGCTCGCCGGCGATCATCGCCGCGCAACTGATCGACAACAACGAGACCGTGCTGGCCAGCGTCAAACGCCCGGAACTGCAGAGCAGCTATCGGCTGATCAGCGACTTCCTGTTCGGCGCCAAGCGTCATTTCGAAGATCGTCTGTACCTCGACCACTTGCCCAACGAATCCCTCGGCGTTCTCAAGCTTGAAGTCGACACTTACGCCTTTGGCAGCCGCTTCCTGCGCCGTGCGGAAGTCACCCTGCTCAACGGTTTCGCCCGCAGCCTGCTGCTGACCGGGATCCTCCTGGCGCTGTTCTACGTCATGCTGACCAAGCCGTTGGTGCGGGTCATCCGTGAGCTCAGCGGTCGCGACCCGCGCAGCGCCGAGCCGACCACGCTTGAGTGCCCGGCCGGCCACGGCAACGATGAGATCGGCGTGCTGGTCAAGGTCGCCAATCAGCAGTTCGAGAACATCGCCACCGAAATCCAGCAGCGGCGCACCGCAGAAAACCGCCTGACCGAATACCTCGCGCAACTGGAAGACATCGTCTCGGCGCGCACCGCCGAACTCAAGGCAATCAACGCCCGCCTCAGTCAATCCAACGAAGAACTGGAAGTGGCCCGCCGCACAGCGCTGGACATGGCCGAAGCGCGTTCGGCGTTTCTGGCCAATATGAGCCATGAAATCCGCACACCGCTCAACGGTTTGCTGGGGATGATCGCGCTGTCGCTGGACGGCCCGCTCAACGCCGAGCAGCAGCAACAGCTGTCGATCGCCCACGACTCGGGCAAGGTGCTGGTGGAACTGCTCAACGATATTCTCGACCTGTCGAAATTCGACGCTGGGCAACTGGAGCTGGAAAACATCCCGTTCGACCTCGGCTCGCTGATCGAAGACACCGCCAACCTGCTCTCGCAGAACGCCGCGCCGAGCGTCGAGCTGACCTGTCTGATCGAGCCGCACTTCCCGGCGCTGGTGCTGGGCGACCCGACCCGGGTGCGGCAGATCGTCAGCAACCTGCTGTCCAACGCGCTGAAATTCACCCGTTTCGGTCGGGTCGATGTGCGCCTGTCGGCACACAAGGGTGGCGTGCGCATCGAAGTCTGCGACACCGGCATCGGCATTGCCCAGGAAGCGCAGGTGAAAATCTTCCAGCCGTTCACCCAGGCCGGCGCCGGTATCACCCGTCAGTACGGCGGCACCGGGCTGGGGCTCGCGCTGACTTACAACCTGTGCGAAGCGATGCAGGGTCGGCTGACCATCAGTTCCGAAAGCGGCTTCGGCAGCCAGTTCTGCGCCGAACTGCCACTGCCCTCTCACACCCGCGCGCTGCCGCCGATACCGTTACGCGGCAAGGTTCTCGCCATCACCGCTGCCAGCAGTGGCTTGGCGGAATTGCTGAAAAGCCTGTTGCCGGTGTGGGGCCTGGAATACACGCAGCGCACCATTGATGATTCGCTGCTGGGCCTGAATCCGGATGTGCTGATCACCGATTGTCCGGAATGCCTGTTCGGTCTGCGCCCGAGCATCACCGCGCCGATCCTGCTGGTGACTGCTTATGGCAGTTTTCTGCCCAGCGAAGAAGCCGCCGCCCTCGCCCCCTTGCAGCAGCAAGCCCGGCCGCTGGCGCGCAACGCGCTGTACCAGCATCTGCGACGGATTCTGCAACCGGACGCCGCCACCCTCAACGAAGCACAATCAGACGCCTTGCCGTCCGCGCGCCGGGGCAAGGTGCTGCTGGTCGAGGACAACCCGGTCAATCAACTGGTCGCCAAAGGCATGCTCGGCAAGCTTGGCTGCGATGTAGTGGTGGCAGGTCATGGCGCCGAGGCGCTGGATCAGCTGGAGTTTGCCGATTTCGATCTGGTGCTGATGGACTGCAATATGCCGGTGATGGACGGCTATGAAGCCAGTCGGCAGATTCGCCAGAGCGGGCGCTGGCCGAATCTGCCGATTGTCGCGCTGACCGCCAATGCCATGTCCGAGGAACGCGAACGCTGCCGCGCGGCGGGCATGAGTGACTATCTGGCCAAACCGTTTCGCCGCGAAGAACTCGCCGCGCTGCTCGATCAGTGGATGCCGACTAAGTCAGCGCTTTGATTTGCCCGAGCAAGTGATCGAGGCCGGCGCGCAAATCATTGAGCCGGTCGAGATCAACGCCGCTGTCGCAGAGCAGGCGCGCCTTGAGAGGCCCGACCTGCTCGCGCAGTGCTGTTCCGGCAGGCGTCAGGCTCAGGTGCATCTCACGTTCGTCGCGCGCCGAGCGCCGACGCTGGACCAGATCGCTCTGCTCCAGACGTTTGAGCAAAGGCGTCAACGTCCCCGAGTCCAGCGCCAAGCGTTCGCCCAAGGCCTTGACCGTCGGTTGCTCCGGCGCAGCATCCTGCCATTCCCACAGCACCAGCATCGCTAGGTACTGCGGGTAGGTCAGGCCTAACTGATCGAGCATCGGCTTGTAGGCGCGAATCACCGCCCGCGAGGCCGCGTACAGCTTGAAGCACAACTGGCTGTCGAGCTTCAGCGAATCAACCGTCAGGCTCATTTCAGCAGAGCTTCGATCTCGCCGCTCAGGTCCTGCGGTTTGGTCGTCGGGGCGAAACGCTTGACCAACTGGCCATCCTTGCCGATCAGGAACTTGGTGAAGTTCCACTTGATGCCCTGCGAGCCGAGCAGGCCCGGGGCGCGCTTCTTCAACTGCACGAACAGCGGGTGAGCATCGGCGCCGTTGACGTCGATCTTCTTGAACAGCGGAAAGCTGACGCCGAAATTCAGTTCGCAGAACTCGCTGATGGCGCCCTCATTGCCCGGCTCCTGTTTGCCGAACTGGTTGCACGGGAAACCCAACACCACCAGCCCCTGGTCTTTGTAGGTCTGCCAGAGTTCTTCGAGGCCCTTGTATTGCGGAGTGAAGCCACACTTGCTCGCGGTATTGACCACCAGCACGGCTTTGCCGGCGAAATCGGCCAAGGTCTTTTGCTCACCCTTGATGGTGGTGCACGGGATATTCAGCAGCTTGTCGCTCATGGGTCGGCTCCGCAATGGTCAGGAAAGCGCAAACATAACGAGCAATTGAATTGTGTGCAATCTAATCGCTTGATAAAAAGGCGACGCAATGTCGCCTGTTTTGGTTATTCGCGCGGCTCGAGATTCAGGCACACCGAGTTGATGCAATAACGCAGGCCGGTCGGTGGCGGGCCATCCGGGAATACGTGCCCCAGATGCGCATCACAGCGCACGCACTTCACTTCAGTGCGAATCATGCCGTGACTGGTGTCGCGGATTTCTGTCATCGCGCCTTCGCCAATCGGCTGATAGAAACTCGGCCAGCCGCAGCCGGAATCGAATTTGGTCTTGGAATCGAACAAAGGCTCGTTACAGCAGACACAGTGGTAGACACCGTCGGTTTTGGTGTTGTTGTATTTGCCCGAGAACGGACGCTCGGTGGCACTCAGACGGCAGACGTTGTACTGCTCGGGGTCGAGCATGGCACGCCATTCTTCCAGGGTTTTCTGCAACTTTTCCATCATCACACCTCAGCGGCTGAAAAAGCCCGATCTGTACCTTTTCCACGGATCGGGCGGCACGTATGATTGCGCCTCGTCACGCGCCAGTCTGGCAGCCAGACCGGGTGCATTCAAACGGATTCTGAGCGCTAAAGCGCCAGACCTCCGCCTGTGCGAAGACGCAGCAATCCCAGTACGGTTGTCCATTTGCCGCCTGGATCGTTCATTTTCGGGATCACATCGCCATGCAGTTCAGCAAATCGAACAAGCTCGCCAACGTCTGCTACGACATTCGCGGCCCGGTGCTCAAGCACGCCAAACGACTGGAAGAGGAAGGCCAGCGCATCCTCAAGCTGAACATCGGCAACCCGGCGCCGTTTGGTTTCGAAGCGCCGGACGAAATCCTCCAGGACGTGATCCGCAACCTGCCGACCGCGCAGGGTTACAGCGACTCCAAAGGCCTGTTCAGCGCGCGCAAGGCGGTGATGCAGTACTACCAGCAGAAGCAGGTTGAAGGTGTCGGCATCGAAGACATCTACCTGGGCAACGGTGTGTCCGAGCTGATCGTGATGTCGCTGCAGGCGCTGCTCAATAACGGCGACGAAGTGCTGGTGCCAGCCCCGGACTATCCGCTGTGGACCGCTGCCGTCAGCCTCGCTGGCGGTAACGCCGTACATTATCTGTGCGACGAAGGCGCCGACTGGTTTCCGGATCTGGCCGACATCAAGGCCAAGATCACCCCGAACACCAAGGCCATGGTGATCATCAACCCGAACAACCCGACGGGTGCGGTGTATTCGAAGGAAGTGTTGCTGGGCATGCTGGAAATCGCCCGGGCGCACAATCTGGTGGTGTTCTCCGACGAGATCTACGACAAGATTCTTTATGACGACGCCGTGCATATCTGCACTGCCTCGCTGGCGCCGGACCTGCTCTGCCTGACCTTCAACGGCCTGTCGAAATCCTACCGCGTGGCCGGTTTCCGCTCCGGCTGGATCGCCATCTCCGGGCCGAAACACAACGCGCAGAGCTACATCGAAGGCATCGACATGCTGGCCAACATGCGCCTGTGCGCCAACGTGCCGAGCCAGCACGCGATCCAGACCGCGCTGGGCGGCTACCAGAGCATCAACGATCTGGTGCTGCCGCAGGGTCGCCTGCTGGAGCAGCGCAATCGCACCTGGGAGTTGCTCAACGATATTCCCGGCGTCAGCTGCGTGAAGCCGATGGGCGCGTTGTACGCGTTCCCGAAAATCGACCCGAAGGTCTGCCCGATTCATAACGACGAGAAGTTCGTGCTTGATCTGCTGCTTTCCGAGAAGCTGCTGGTGGTGCAGGGCACGGCGTTCAACTGGCCGTGGCCGGATCACTTCCGTGTGGTCACCCTGCCCCGCGTCGATGATCTGGAAATGGCCATCGGCCGCATCGGCAACTTCCTCAAGTCCTACCGCCAGTAATGGCCAGCAGTGCGCAACGGATTGACTGTTGCGCACTGTCTGATTCAGCAACACATCTTTGTTCCGCGCCTTTGCAGCCCTTCTACACTTGCGATGCGAGCCGTACAGACGTATCTGACCTAATGGCGGCGGGGCGAAAGGCTGTGTCATCCGTATCGGAATCGAGGGTGGGAATTTTCTTTTTCCTCAAGAAACCGCTGTAGGACACAGTTTGAAATAGTCACTCGGTTGAATAGCCCGGTGCCGCACCTTATATACCCCGCAGTACGCTACATCTTTAGCTTGAGGAGAGTTCTACAACCATGATGCGCATCCTGCTGTTTTTGGCCACTAACCTGGCGGTCGTGCTGATAGCCAGCATCACCCTGAGCCTGTTCGGCTTCAACGGGTTCATGGCGGCCAACGGGGTCGACCTCGACCTCAGTCAGCTGCTGGTCTTCTGTGCGGTCTTTGGTTTCGCCGGCTCGCTGTTCTCGCTGTTCATCTCCAAGTGGATGGCGAAGATGAGCACCGGTACGCAAATCATCAGCCAGCCACGCACTCGTCATGAGCAATGGCTGTTGCAAACGGTCGAGCAATTGTCCCGCGAAGCCGGGATCAAGATGCCTGAAGTCGGGATTTTCCCGGCCTACGAAGCGAATGCTTTCGCTACCGGCTGGAACAAGAACGACGCGCTGGTCGCGGTCAGCCAGGGCCTGCTCGAGCGTTTCTCGCCCGATGAAGTGAAAGCCGTACTGGCCCACGAAATCGGGCACGTCGCCAACGGCGACATGGTCACGCTGGCGCTGATTCAGGGCGTGGTGAACACCTTTGTGATGTTCTTCGCGCGGATCATCGGCAACTTCGTCGACAAGGTCATCTTCAAGAACGAAGAAGGCCAGGGCATCGCCTATTACGTGGCGACCATCTTCGCCGAACTGGTGCTGGGCATCCTCGCCAGCGCAATCGTCATGTGGTTCTCGCGCAAGCGCGAATTCCGTGCCGACGAAGCCGGCGCCCGCCTGGCCGGTACCAGCGCGATGATTGGTGCTCTGCAACGCCTGCGTGCCGAACAGGGCCTGCCGGTGCACATGCCCGACACCCTGAACGCCTTCGGCATCAACGGTGGCATCAAACAGGGCTTCGCCCGGATGTTCATGAGCCACCCGCCGCTGGAAGAGCGGATTGACGCACTGCGTCGTCGCGGTTGATTTGATCGCAATAAGAAAGAAGGCCCGCAGTGATGCGGGCCTTTTTTTGTATCTTCAGATCATGCGTTGTCAGCAAAGTCCCATTCGCGAGCAGGCTCGCTCACACCTTTGAAACGCATTCCCCTGTGGGAGCGAGCCTGCTCGCGAAGACGCCGGAGCTGCTAACAGAAAACCTCAGGCAGAAACCCGATAAACCCGCTCCACCAACCACTCAACCCCGCCCTGCAGAAACTTCGGGCTCTCAGCCAGAATGTCCCGCTCTTCCAGCTTCTCCACCTGCCAACCCTGGCCGAGCAATCGCTGCACCTCATCATCATTCACCGCAAACGGCGGTCCCGGGATCTGCGACTGATCGTAATCCAGGGTAATCACCAGCCCTTTCATCTCCGGCGCCAGCAACTGCTGCAGATGCGCCGCATAGCGCTGGCGCATCGCGTCCGGCAAGGCAATCAGCGCGGCGCGGTCATACAGCGCGGTGCAACCGGCAACATCCTCTGCCGTCAGCGCGAAAAAATCACCGCACCACAATTCGAACGCAACAGTGCGATAAACTTTGAATGCGCCCTGCTCGCTGATCTGCGGCTGCAATTGATGATCGCTGAAAAACTCCTCGACAGCCTTTTCCGCTAGCTCCACTCCAAGCACCTGATGTCCCTGCCCGGCAAGCCAGAGCAGGTCCAGACTCTTGCCGCACAGCGGCACCAGCACGCGTGCTGACGGTGCAATCGCCAGCTCCGGCCAATAGCGCTGCAAATACGGGTTGGCCTCGGACTGATGAAAGCCGATCTGGTTCGAATCCCATTTCTTGTACCAAAACTCAGGCTGCATGTATCACTCCCGAAAAACCGATGAAAGACCGCAGGAACTTATATTGGATTCAGATCGATGATCTGACTGAAGATGGTTCATCTTAGCGCTCAGGAGCCCGTCCATGTTGCCCAGCCTGTTTATCTCCCACGGTTCACCGATGCTGGCGCTGGAGCCCGGTGCCAGCGGCCCGGCACTGGCGCGACTGGCCGCCGAACTGCCGCGTCCCAACGCCATCGTCATCGTCTCTGCACACTGGGAAAGCCAGGAACTGCTGGTCAGCAGCCACCCGCATCCGGAAACCTGGCACGACTTCGGCGGTTTCCCCCGTGCGCTGTTTGAAGTTCAGTACCCGGCCCCGGGTAATCCGCAACTGGCCGCAGAGGTGGCTGAGCGGTTGAACACCAATGACCTGCCGGCTCGGCTCGATCCGCAACGACCGTTCGATCATGGTGTCTGGGTGCCACTGTCGTTGATGTATCCGCAAGCCGACATTCCGGTGGTGCAGGTTTCGTTGCCGAGTCGCGGCGGACCGGCGTTGCAGACCCGGGTTGGCCGTGCGCTGGCGAGCCTGCGCGAACACGGCATTCTGTTGATCGGCTCCGGCAGCATCACCCACAACCTCCGCGAGCTGGACTGGCATGCCGGCCCGGAAAGCATTGAACCGTGGGCGCGAGATTTTCGTGACTGGATGATCGACAAACTGGCGGCCGACGATGAAACGGCGCTGCATGATTATCGCCAGCAGGCGCCGAATGCCGTGCGCAGTCACCCGAGTGATGAGCATTTGTTGTCGTTGTATTTTGCTCGCGGTGCTGGCGGGGTTTTCAGCGTGGCGCATCAGGGTTTCACGATGGGGGCGCTGGGTATGGATATTTATCGCTTCGGCTGACGTCATCGCTGGCAAGCCAGCTCCCACAAGGTGTTGTGTCGCCCGATGAACAGGCAAAAAAATCCCCGAACCAGTCGGGGATTTTTTATGTTCGATCAATCAGCCCGAGGGCGGATCAATCTTCGCGGTAGCGACGCAGCTTGAGCTGCTTACCGGCCACGCGAGTGTCCTTCAGCTTGGTCAGGAGTTTTTCCAGACCTTCTTCCGGCAGCTCGACGAGGCTGAAGCTGTCACGCACCTGGATGCGACCGATCGCTTCACGGGCCAGACCGCCTTCGTTGAGGATGGCGCCCAGCAGGTTTTTCGCAGCGATACCGTCACGCGCACCCAGCGCGGTACGGCAACGAGCACGGCCTTCGCCCAAAGGCATTGGCGCGCGACGCTCGCGGTCACCACGATCAGGACGATCACCGGAACGCTCAGGACGGTCGCCACGCGGTGCGTTGTTCGGCACCAGTGGACGTTCCTTCTCGATCGCGGCCAGGTTCAGCGCTTGACCATTGGTAGCTTTGCGCAGCAGCGCAGCAGCCAGAGCACGCGGGGTGCAACCGATGTCGGCGGTCAAGCGGTCGAGCAGCTCACCGTGAGTCGATTCGGCATCAGCAACCAGCGGCGAAAGGCTGTTGGTCAGTTTCTTGATGCGTGCATCGAGAACGGCTTGAGCGTCTGGCAGGCGTACTTCGGCAACTTTCTGACCAGTTACGCGCTCGATCACTTGCAGCATGCGGCGCTCACGTGGAGTCACCAGCAGCAGTGCACGACCTTCGCGACCGGCACGGCCGGTACGGCCGATACGGTGCACGTAGGACTCTGGGTCGTACGGCATGTCAACGTTGAACACGTGAGTGATGCGCGGAACGTCCAGACCACGGGCAGCAACGTCGGTCGCGACAACGATGTCCAGACGACCATCCTTCAGCGAGTCGATCACGCGCTCACGCTGGTTCTGGGCGATGTCACCGTTCAACGCGGCGGCTTTGTAGCCTTTGGCGTCGAGGGCGCTGGCCAGGTCCAGGGTCGCTTGCTTGGTGCGCACGAACATGATCAGGGCGTCGAAGTCTTCGACTTCCAGCAGGCTGAGTACGGCCGAGGTTTTCTGGTCAGCGTGAACCAACAGGTGAGCCTGTTCGATCGCGGTAACGGTCTGGGTCTTGGTCTGGATCTTGACGTGTTGCGGATCGCGCAGGTGGCGTTCGGCAATGGCGCGGATCGACTGCGGCAGGGTCGCCGAGAACAGCACGGTCTGGCGGGTCGATGGCAGAGCCTTGAAGATGACTTCCAGGTCATCCATGAAGCCCAGCTTCAACATTTCGTCAGCTTCGTCGAGAACCAGATGGTTCACAGTCGACAGGACTTTCTCGTCGCGACGCAGGTGGTCGCACAGACGACCCGGAGTAGCGACAACAATCTGTGCGCCATTACGGATTGCCTTGAGTTGCGGGCCCATCGGCGCGCCGCCGTAGACAGCCACGACGGTGACGCCTGGCATTTGCTTGGCGTAGGTTTCAAAAGCGGTTGCTACTTGCAGCGCCAACTCTCGGGTCGGCGCCAGGATCAGGGCTTGCGGTTCGCGCTTGGCAGGATCGATGCGGTGCAGAATAGGCAGTGCGAACGCGGCGGTTTTACCGGTACCGGTTTGCGCCTGGCCAATCATGTCCTGGCCGGCCATGATGATCGGGATCGATTGCTGCTGAATCGCCGAAGGCTCTTCGTAGCCAGTCGCTGCGACGGCTGCAAGAATATTCGGGTTGAGATTAAAAGCGGCGAATCCGCCGGTTTCCTGGGTCATGGGTCTGCCTCTAAGTGCATCCGCAAAGACCCATGCTCCAAAGCTGCGCATGCCGTGTTGAGACTCAAGAGTCGCCCTGGCAGCTTTGTCGGCGGGGATTTGCGAAAACGAATGAATGAAGATGAATCGTCAAGGAAGAGCCCGCAATGCGGACGTGCAGCCGAAGCTGACTTCGGGAAATGCGCTACCTAAACGCGGCCCGGTTAAAGGCCGGCGCGCACTATACCGGATTTCGCCCGAAAAGGGAGCTTTTTTTGTGGCCCTTATCCGTGTGTCACCGCCGTGTAACGGGGTTTTGCGGATAATCGCGCAACGGTCTATTTTGCAAAGGCCCGGCCCTGCGGGCGATGACGCTTAAACGGTTCACCGACCTGCGGCAAAGCGCCGCGCACCCGCCCTTCCCGCTTGAGGATTTAGCCATGAATCAGCCCTGCGCCGGCCGCGTCAGCCGAGAACGTCGTGGTCATGTGCACTTGATCGGCCTCGATCGGGCGGCCAAGCGCAACGCTTTCGATATCGACCTGCTCAATGATCTGAGCCTGGCCTACGGCGAGTTCGAAGCCGACCGCGAAGCGCGGGTCGCCGTGGTGTTCGGCCACGGCGAACACTTCACCGCCGGGCTCGATCTGGTCAATGCCAGCGCAGCCCTGGCCGAAGGCTGGCAGGTTCCGACAGGCGGCTGCGATCCCTGGGGCGTTTTCGTCGGACCACGGGTAAGCAAGCCGGTGATTGTCGCCGCGCAGGGTTACTGCCTGACTATCGGCATCGAGCTGATGCTGGCGGCGGACATCAACCTGTGCGCGAGCAATACCCGCTTCGCGCAGATGGAAGTGCAGCGTGGGATCTTTCCGTTTGGCGGCGCGACTTTGCGCTTCCAGCAGATCGCCGGCTGGGGCAATGCGATGCGCTGGCTGCTCACCGGCGATGAGTTCGATGCCCACGATGCCTTGCATCTGGGCTTGGTCCAGGAAGTGATGGCCAGCGAAGACTTGCTGCCCCGCGCGATCGAGCTGGCCGAACGGATTGCCCGGCAGGCACCGCTGGGCGTGCAGGCGACCTTGATGTCAGCGAGACAGGCGCGTTATGAGGGTGAGACAGCGGCGGCGCAGGCGTTACCGGCGCTGGTGAAGAAGTTGCTCGCCACTGAGGATGCCCGGGAGGGGGTGCGATCGTTGGTGGAGCGGCGTCCGGGGATCTTCAAAGGCATCTGAAGATTCTGCTGCCTGTCAGGGCCTTTTCGCGAGCAGGCTCGCTCCCACAGGTCGAACGCATTTCAAATGTGGGAGCGAGCCTGCTCGCGAAGGGGGCGGTCCTGCCGGCTCAGGTCGCCGGGCGAATCGCGTTGATCAACGACTGCAACGAATACCCCAGCTGCGGCGCCAGCGCTTCGGCTCGTTGGGTCAGCGCCTGCATGTCCAGCGCCTGATCGAGATCCGCCGGAACGATCAGAATCACGTTGCCCTCCTTCACCGGCAATTCCCAGTAATGCCGGTGATAGAGGCCGCGCAGCAATGCCGCACCCAGTGGTTTGCCATCGTCGGTGGCCCACTGGTTGATCACCAGCCAGCCGCCCGGATTCAGGCGCTTCTGACAATCGCCGAGAAAGCTCCAGGCCAGATGCCCGACACCGGGGCCGACATCGGTATAGAGGTCGACGAAAATCAGATCCGCCGGCTCGGCAGTCGGCAACAGTTCAAGCGCATCACCGACGCGGATGTACAAACGCGGATCGTCATCCAGGCCGAGATATTCGATGGCCAGGCGCGGCACGTCCGGGCGCAGTTCGATGGCTTCGACGTCTTCCAGCGGCAGAAACTTCAGGCAAGCCTGGGTCAGCGTGCCCGCGCCCAAACCGAGAAACAGCGCGCTCTCCGGCTGCTCGTGGCACAGCGCGCCGATCAGCATGGCGCGGGTGTAGTCGTACTCCAGCCAGCTCGGGTCGGCAGTGAACACGCAGCTCTGCTCGATCGCATCGCCGAACTCGAGAAAGCGGTAATCGGCCACTTCCAGCACGCGAATCACGCCGAACTCATCCTGTACTTCGGCGAGCAGATGCTCGACGCGCTCCTCAGTCATTTCGTCTCCTGATGGTCACCGGGCGCGGTGACGCGATGGCACCGCTGTGGCGCCGTGGCAAAGCGGCGATTGTCGGCGATGGGGCGGGAGCAGGTCACGCACTAATTGCTGCTAACATGGCGCTTCCCTGCGTACGAACTTCGAGACCGTGATGAGCCAACCGTGGAGCCCTGACAGCTGGCGCGCCCTGCCGATCCAGCAACAACCGCAATACCCCGACGCCGCGCACCTGCGCCAGGTCGAGCAGACCCTGGCCAGCTATCCGCCGCTGGTGTTCGCCGGCGAAGCGCGCGAGCTGCGCCGCCAGTTCGCCGAAGTCACCCAGGGTCGCGCGTTTCTGTTGCAGGGCGGCGATTGCGCGGAAAGCTTCGCTGAATTCTCCGCAGCGAAGATTCGCGACACCTTTAAAGTGTTGCTGCAGATGGCGATCGTCATGACCTTCGCCGCTGGCTGCCCGGTGGTCAAGGTCGGGCGCATGGCCGGTCAGTTCGCCAAGCCGCGTTCGGCCAACGACGAAACCATCGGCGGCGTGACCCTGCCGGCCTACCGTGGCGACATCGTCAACGGCATCGGCTTCGACGAAAAGAGCCGCGTGCCGGATCCGGAGCGTTTGCTGCAGTCCTATCATCAGTCAACGGCGACTCTGAATCTGTTGCGCGCTTTCGCCCAGGGTGGTTTTGCCGACCTGCACCAAGTGCACAAGTGGAACCTGGATTTCATCGCCAACTCGGCGCTGGCCGAGAAGTACAGCCACCTCGCCGACCGCATCGATGAAACCCTCGCGTTCATGCGCGCCTGCGGCATGGACAGCTCGCCGCAACTGCGCGAAACCAGTTTCTTCACTGCCCACGAAGCGTTGCTGCTGAATTACGAAGAAGCCTTCGTCCGCCGCGACAGCCTGACCAACGATTACTACGATTGCTCGGCGCACATGCTGTGGATCGGCGACCGCACGCGTCAGCTCGACGGCGCGCATGTCGAATTCCTGCGCGGGGTGAACAACCCGATCGGCGTCAAGGTCGGCCCGAGCATGAACCCCGACGACCTGATCCGCCTGATCGACGTGCTCAACCCGGACAACGATCCGGGCCGTTTGAACCTGATCGCGCGGATGGGTGCGAACAAGGTCGGCGATCATCTGCCGGCACTGATCCGCGCGGTCCAGCGCGAAGGCAAGCAAGTGCTGTGGAGCTCCGACCCGATGCACGGCAACACCATCAAGGCCAGCAGCGGCTACAAGACCCGTGACTTCGCGCAGATCCTGGGCGAGGTGAAGCAGTTCTTCCAGGTGCACGAAGCGGAAGGCAGTTATGCCGGCGGCATTCATATCGAGATGACCGGACAGAACGTCACCGAGTGCATCGGCGGCGCGCGGCCGATTACCGAGGATGGCTTGTCCGATCGTTATCACACCCACTGTGATCCGCGGATGAATGCCGACCAGTCGCTGGAATTGGCGTTTTTGATTGCCGAGACCCTGAAGCAAGTCCGGCGATGAGGTTGGCGTTCTTTATTGCCTGAACTGGCCTCTTCGCGGGCAAGCCCGCTCCCACAGGGTTCGTGTCGTATGCAATTTATGTATCCGGCACAGAACCTGTGGGAGTCTGGCTTGCCAGCGATGGCGTCAGCTCAGTCGCACCCGATCTGCGCCAATGCCACCCCAAGCCGAGCTGCACTCTCCCGTCGACAATTCAACTGCACCCGCTCAAGCCCCAGCCAACCCGCCATCCGCCGCAAATTCAGCGCCAGCGCCAGCATGCCCTCCTCGTCCAGTCCCGATTCTTCCTCATGCACCGCATGCACCGCCAACTGCCCTGCCGCCCGTTCGGCACGCAGATCAACCCGCGCGGCGATCCGCTCATTGTGCAAAAACGGCAGCACGTAATAGCCATACACCCGCTTGGGCTGCGGTGTGTAAATCTCCAGACGATAGCGGAAATCGAACAAACGCTCGGTGCGGCTGCGCTCCCAGATCAGCGAATCGAACGGCGACAGCAGCGCACTGGCAATGACCTTGCGCGGCACTTTGGGCTCCGGCAGGCAATAGGCGATCTGCCGCCAGTCGGCGACTTCACACATCTGCAATTGACCAGCTTCAACCAACTCAGCCAGACGCGGCCGAGCATCCGCGGGGCTCAGGCGAAAGTAATCGCGCAGGTCTTTTTCCGTACCAACGCCCAATGCTTGCACCGCATGCAAGAGCAAACCGCGTTGCGCCTCGGCCTCGTCCGGCGTGGGCTGTTGCAGGATCGCAGCAGGAATCACCCGCTCGGGCAAATCGTACAAGCGCTCGAAACCGCGTCGCCCCGCCACTGTGACCTCACCGGCGGCGAACAACCATTCCAGCGCATGTTTCTCGGCACTCCAGTCCCACCATGGCCCGGCCTTGTCTTCGCGGGTCGACAGACTGCCGGCGCCAAGCGCACCCCGCTCCTCTACCGCAGTCAGCACACGGCGAATGGTGTCCTGTTGTTCGCGACCGAACTTTGCCAATTGCTGGTAGATATCCTCGCCTCGTCTGGCCCGCTGCATGCGCCAGCCCAGCAACGGGTACATCGACAGCGGCAACAGCGACGCTTCGTGGCCCCAATATTCGAACAGCGTGCGCCGCCGGCCCGCACTCCAGGCAGCCTGGTCGAGCAAGTCAGAGGGATAGCAACCGAGACGGGAAAACAGCGGCAGGTAGTGCGAGCGCACCACGGCATTGACGGAATCGATTTGCAGCAGGCCCAGCCGTTCGATCAGCCGGTTGAGATGACTGGCATTGACGGTCGGCGGCTGGCGCCCGTTGAACCCTTGGGCGGCCAGCGCCAGACGTCGCGCCTGTTTGAGGGAAAAGGACACTGTCGCGGGCATTTATTCCTCCATGTCTGCTCGCAACCTACCTCACCTGAAAGGGGTTTGTGTAGCGATAGCCTCATCATTTATGCATCGGGTCGTCCCAGAACGGCCGCACGGTTTCATGCTCGACATCGGCGCGGCTGATGCCGATGTCCTTCAGCGCCTCATCGCTCAAACCGGCGAGCATTTCCCGTTCACGATGCAGCTCATACCAGCGGCTGAATTTGTGCAGCAGATCGGACACGATATGGCCGTGGCCGGACAGCTGTTCTTGGCTTGCATACTCTCTTTGACCTTTCATCGTCTTGCCTCCTTTTGTGGATGGCTCAAGTCTCTCGCCGGCGCTAAGATCAATCCAACGAATGTTTCTGATGGCATGCATCACGGAGATTCATCAATTGTCCGCCTACCCCAGTATCGATACCGATGTCCTGCGCACCTTTGTCGCGATTGCCGATCAGGGCGGTTTCACCCGTGCTGGCGAGATGGTCAACCGCACCCAGTCGGCGGTGAGCATGCAGATGAAACGCCTGGAAGAAGACGTGTTGCAGCGCCAGCTGTTCGAGCGCGATGGACGCCAGGTGCGCCTGACGGCAGAAGGCCAGGTGCTGCTCGGTTATGCACGGCGCATCCTCAAACTGCACAGTGAGGTGTTCAACACCCTGCGCGAGCCGCACATGGTCGGCACCGTGCGCATCGGTACGCCGGATGATTATGTGATGCGTTTCCTGCCGGGAATCCTCTCGCGGTTCGCGCAGTTCTATCCGCTGATCCAGATCGAAGTGCATTGCGAATCGACCAAACAACTGTTGCAACGCACCGATCTGGACTTGTCGATCGTCACCCGTGAGCCGGGCAACGAGATCGGCCAGTTGCTGCGCAAGGAGCGCTTTGTCTGGGCCGAGGCGCAGAACTTCAGCGCCCACGAACAGATGCCGCTGCCCCTGGCAATGTTCAACAGTGATTGTTTCTGCCGCCTGTGGGCGTGCAATGCGCTCGACGCGATGGGCCGCGATTACCGCATCGCCTACAACAGCAGCAGCCTGTCGGCGCTGATGGCCGTGGTCAGCGCAGGGCTGGCGATCACCGCGCAACTGGAAAGCCTGATTACCCCGGACATGCGCATCCTTGGCGCCGCCGAAGACCTGCCGCTGCTGCCCGAGGCGAGCATCATGCTGATCCGCAATCTGAACAACCCGTCGCCGATCACCGAGTGCCTGGCCGAGCACATCGTCGAGGGCTTCAAACTTTAAACGCGAGCATCACCGCACACAGCACGAGGAAGCCGCAAAACAGCCCACGCAGAATTTTTTCCGGCGTGGCGTGGGCAACTTTCACGCCCCAACTGATGCTGAGCAGACCTCCGACCGCCAGCGGCAGACCGATCATCCAGTCGACTTCGTGGTGCACCGCGTAAGTCACCAGCGTTACGCCAGTGCTCGGCAAGGCCAGCGCCAGCGACAAGCCCTGAGCGACCACTTGGCTGGTGCCGAACAGGCTGGTCAGCACCGGCGTCGCCACCACCGCGCCGCCGACGCCGAACAGACCGCCCATGGTCCCCGAGGCGGCGCCGAGCACGCCCAGCCACGGCCACGAATAGCGCATCTCGGCAGTCGGCGCTGGGCGCGGGCCAAACATTTTCAATAGATTGTAGGCCGACAGCGCCACCAGAAAGGCAACAAACCCGATGCGCATGGTTTGCGCGTCGATGCCCACCGCCCAGATCGAGCCGAGCCAGGCAAAGCAGAAACCCATCACTGCCAGCGGCAGCGCATGGCGCAATTCGATGCGATTGCGCTGGTGATAACGCCACAGCGCCAGCATCACGTTCGGTACTACCATCACCAGCGCCGTACCTTGGGCGATCTGCTGATCAAGCCCAAACCAAACACCAAGCAACGGAATCGCGATCAAGCCACCGCCAATGCCAAAAATCCCGCCCAATGTGCCAAGGGCGGCGCCGAACAGCAGGTACAACAGAAAATCCATCACAACGGTAATCCTCTAACGACAGGCAACCAATGCTACGCACTCGCGCCTAGCGGGGAAACGCATAGCAACGCACAATGGCTGTGCCGATTTTGCACAAGCGTGGTCTCCATGAATCCCAACCAATTGACCGATCAGCTCGGCCTGTTTCTCGATGTGCTGGAGAGTGGCAGCTTTTCTGCCGCTTCGCGCCGCCATCCGCTGACGCCTTCCGCCGTGGCGCGGCGCATCGATAGCCTGGAAAGTGCCGTCGGCAGTCAGCTGTTCGTGCGCAGCACCCATGCCGTGCTGCCGACTTCGGCCGGTCTGGCCTTTGCCGAGCGGGCGCGCCGGATCATCGCCGAGTTGCAACTGGCGCGTGCCGAAGCGGTGTCGTTAAGCAGCGCACCGGAAGGCCTGATCCGCATCGATGCGCCAGCAGCCTTCGGGCGGCGGCATCTGGCGCCGGTGATTGCCGATTTTCTCCTGCTGTATCCAGGACTGGATGTGCAGATGCACCTGATCGACAGCTTCAGCGACATGGCCGGCAGCAGCCTGGGCAAGGTCGATCTGGTGCTGCGTACCGGCCAGTTGGCTGACTCGCGCCTGGTCGCCACGCCATTGGCGAGCATGGTCCGCGTCGCCTGCGCCAGCCCTGACTATCTCAAGCAGCGCGGCGTGCCCGAGCATCCGGCGCAGTTGAGCGAACACGACGGGCTCGACTGGGAAGGCCTCGCGCCGCCCTTTGCCTGGAAATTCGAAGTGGACGGGCAAATGCAACTGCACCGGCCATCGCGGGTACGCCTGAGCGCCAACAATGCCGAAGCCCTGGCGTGTGGCGCGGCGGCGGGTCTGGGCGTCGCACACCTGCCGACCTGGCTGGCCAGCGAATACCTGCTGCGTGGCGAACTGGTGCCACTGTTCTGCGAAAATGGCCTGCCGCCGCCGGAGTCCACCGGCATTTACGCGCTGCGCATGGAACAGCAGGTCCATTCGCGCAGTCGGTTGTTGCTGGAATACCTGAAAACCCGCTTCAGCCCGGTGCCGCCGTGGGATCTGGCGCTGCAACGGCAATTCGCCCGGCACTGACGCCGGACATATTTATCTGGCGCCTTAAAGATTCGAGCGCTAGATTAAAAAACGATCAACGATCAAGGCTTTGACAATGACTTGCGAACGCGACAACTGCGACGACCTGCTGCTCGACAATCAGGCGTGCTTCGCCCTGCACTCGACCTCGCTGATGATGACCAAGGTCTACAAGCCGCTGTTGCAGGCGCTTGGCCTGACCTATCCGCAGTACCTGGCGATGATGGTGTTGTGGGAGAAGGACGGTTTGACTGTCGGAGAAATCAGCGCACGCCTGCTCACCGATCCGGGCTCGCTGACGCCATTGCTCAAGCGTCTGGAAGCCGAAGGCCTGCTCAGCCGCACCCGCAGTCGCGAAGATGAGCGGGTGGTGATTGTCGAACTGACCGCAGCAGGCCGCGCCTTGCGTGACAAGGCGCAGACCGTGCCGCAGTGCATTCTTGGCGCCAGTGGCTTCACCCTGGAGCGTCTGCAGAAGTTGCAGGCCGAGCTGCAAGCGCTGCGCGGGCATCTGCAAGACAGCCTGACCTGATCCTCATTTCCGAGCACAACACTGTCCCTGTGGGAGCGGGCTTGCCCGCGATGGCGACCTGTCAGCCGACATCATTTTGACTGACACTCCGTCTTCGCGGGCAAGCCCGCTCCCACACTAATTTTCAACGCCAACAAAAAATATTTTCCACGCCTGAATTTCCTCGCCAAGCGCTCTAGATCAAGCCTTACATTCCCCTTCCATCGGTCGCCCTCAAGCAAAACGCGCTTCTTTTCGAAAATTTATCTTGCGCACTAAACATTAGCGCTATACATTCTCTTCACACCTACTTAGCGCGCAAACAATTAGCGCACAAAACCACAACCAATGAGGCTCACACCATGCAAACTCTCTACACCGCAATCGCAACTTCCACTGGCGGCCGTGACGGTCGTGCGATCTCCAGCGACAACGTACTCGACGTCAAACTGGCCACCCCAAAAGAACTCGGCGGTGCTGGCGGTGCGGCGACCAACCCTGAGCAACTGTTCGCTGCCGGTTACTCGGCCTGCTTCATCGGCGCACTGAAATTCGTCGCCAGCCAGACCAAGCGCAAGATTCCTGACGACGCGTCGATCACCGCCCATGTCGGCATCGGCCAGATCCCTGGCGGTTTCGGTCTGGACATCGATTTGCACATCAGCCTGCCAGGCCTGGAACAAGCCGATGCGCAGTCGCTGGTCGACGCCGCTCACCAGGTCTGCCCGTACTCCAACGCCACCCGTGGCAACGTCGATGTGCGTCTGCACGTAACCGTGTAATCACTCAAGTCTCCGGCCCGAACAAGGAAATTGAACATGAACACTTTCAGCAAAGTCTTGACCGGTACCCTTCTCGCCCTGTCGGTACACAGCGCTTTCGCCGGTGATGTCGAACACAACACCCAGGCATTCCTCGATGCGCTGAATTCAGGCAGCGGCAAGCCGATCGAGCAGCTGTCGCCCAAGGATGCCCGCGCCGTGCTGGTCGGCGCGCAGTCCGGGGTCAAGTTGACGTTGCCCAAAGCCGATGTCAGCGAGAAGACCATCCAGGTCGATGGTCAACCGCTGAGCCTGACCATCGTCCGGCCGGCCGGGGTCAAGGGTGAGCTGCCGGTGTTCATGTTCTTCCACGGCGGCGGCTGGGTGCTGGGAGACTTCCCGACTCACGAACGTCTGGTGCGCGATCTCGTGGTCGGTTCGGGGGCGGCGGCGGTGTTCGTCAATTACACCCCTTCGCCGGAAGCGCATTACCCGGTGGCGATCAACCAGGCCTACGCTGCGACCAAATGGGTGGCAGAACACGGTAAAGAGATCAATGTCGACAGCAAGCGCCTGGCCGTGGCCGGCAACAGCGTCGGCGGCAACATGGCCGCAGTGGTTGCGCTGATGGCCAAGGACAAGGGCACCCCGGCGATCAAATTCCAGGTGCTGCTGTGGCCGGTGACCGATGCCAACTTCGACACCGGTTCGTACAACCAGTACGCCGAAGGGCACTTCCTCACCCGCAACATGATGAAGTGGTTCTGGGACAACTACACCACCGACGCCAAGCAGCGTAACGAGATCTACGCTTCACCGCTGCGCGCCACCACCGCGCAACTCAAAGGTCTGCCGCCTGCACTGGTGCAGACTGCCAGCGCCGACGTGCTGCGTGATGAAGGTGAAGCTTACGCACGCAAACTCGACGAGGCCGGGGTTCCGGTAACGTCGGTGCGCTACAACGGCATGATTCACGATTACGGTTTGCTCAACGTGGTCAGCCAGGTGCCTGCGGTGCGGTCGGCGATGTTGCAGGCGTCTGAAGAACTGAAGCAACACTTGAAGTAACCACCGTCCCATTGTGGGAGCGAGCCTGCTCGCGAAAGCGTCCCGTCAGACAGCGCGTCATTGAATGACACACCGCATTCGCGAGCAGGCTCGCTCCCACAGGGTTCCGAGTGTTTCTTACAGGCACAAAAAAACCCGACTCAATGGTCGGGTTTTTTCTTTCCGCAAAAAGCAGTGCTTATTTCGCACGGCCTTTGTAGGAACCGCCTTCGCGGGTATCGATCTCGATCATGTCGCCGATTTCGATGAAGTCGGCAACCGACAGCTCGGTACCGTTCTTCAGTTTGGCAGGCTTCATCACCTTGCCGGAAGTGTCACCGCGAGCGGAGCCTTCGGTGTAGTCAACCTGACGCACGATGGTGGTCGGCAGCTCTACGGAAACCAGACGCTCTTCGAAGAACACGGCTTCGCAAACGTCGGTCATGCCTTCTTCAACGAAAGGCAGAACGCTTTCGATGTCTTCGGCGTTCAGCTCGTACATGGTGTAGTCAGTGGTGTCCATGAACGTGTAAGTGTCACCGCTGATGAACGACAGGGTGGCTTCTTTACGATCCAGGATCACGTCGTCCAGTTTGTCGTCCGCACCGTAAACGGTTTCGGTCTTGTAACCGGTCAGCAGGTTCTTCAGCTTGGTCTTCATGATCGCGCTGTTACGGCCCGACTTGGTGAATTCAGCTTTCTGAACCAGCCAAGGATCGTTGTCGATACGGATCACGGTACCGGGTTTGAGTTCTTTACCAGTTTTCATTGCGAATATCCGAATTTGGATGGGATTTACAAAAATCTAGGCCGCGTATCATATCCAATTTACATAAAACTGTACCAGCGCCGTGGCAAGATCCGCCTGCAAGGCCTGTTCCAGACACCATGCCTCGGCGTTTTTCTCGAGTTCCGGCCAATGATTTCGCGCCGCCAGCCAGTGCTCACCGATCGGTTGCCCGGCGCTCCACGCTCGCCACAGACCGTTCATCGCCTGCGCCGCAGCGGGCGAAAGGCCGTGAGTGTAGAGCGCGAGGAAAGCGTCGAGCTTGTCCAGATGGATGTCGTCGTCCTGCTGATAGATGTGCCAGAGCATCGGCCGCCCCGCCCATTGCGCGCGCACGAATGAATCTTCACCGCGCACCGCGTTGAAATCGCAGCACCAGAGCAGATGGTCGTATTGGTCCTGCCGAACGAACGGCAGCACCTGCACGGTGAGCGAATCGCGCACGTGAATCGCGCCGACCGTCAGGGTTTCCACCTCCAGCCAGCGCGCCACATCGCCGAGAATCCGCCCTTCCGGCACCAGCAGGTGAGTCGGCCGCGCATCGGCCGCCAGCACGTCCAGCCAACTGGCCAGCCCGGGGTTTTCATAAGCAAACAGCGAGATCAGTTGCGCGTCCGGAGCAGGATCGATACCCAAGGCTTGCAGGAAATGTCGCTGGGCCGGCCGATCCTGCTGAAACTGCCGACGCTGTTCGAGCAGTCCCCGTTCGCACAGCAGGCCACCGGTGCCCGGTTTGAAGCCTGGAAAGAAAAAGAACTTCTGCACCGTTTTGTATTTTACCGACGGCAAGCCGTGGCAGCCGGTGACCCAGTCTTCGGCGCTGAGATAATCGAGGTTGAGCCACAGCGGCGGCGTTTCCCGCGCGGCCATGCTGTCCATGTAATCAGTGGGCAACTGACAGGCGAAGGCGGCGATGACTACGTCGGCCGCCTCGGCGTGCGGCCATTCGCTCGGCCACTGACGCACCTCGACGCCCTGCTGCCATTGCTGCGCAAGATCGACATCGATCTCAGGACAGAGGCGCTCGAACGCGCGCAGATCATCCACCCACAGGCGCACCGGCAAGGCATGTTCGGCCACCAGTTGCCGGGCCAGGCGCCAGGTCACGCCGATGTCGCCGAAGTTATCGACCACGGTGCAGAAAATGTCCCAGCGGGGTTTCGCTTCAGGCATGCCGTTCTCCCGTTGGCAAAAAACCTCGATTGTCCGCATAAATACGCTCGCGCAGAAGAGCCGACGGCGATTAATCTTCGTGCGACAATCGCCGCTTGCCCGCAACCATCCGCCAGGAGGCCGCCATGCCCTACCGTCCCAATCCCCGTCGTCCCTTGCCTGTTCAGCTTAGCGCGCTGCATCTGACCGGCAGCATTGCGCTGGGCCTGTGGCTGGGGTTCCTGGCGATTGCGCTGACGTGCTGGCTGCTTTCGCGCTTTATCTTTCCCGAGCAACTGGCCCCTGTCGCGCAAGCGGTGCAGCAGCGCGTCAATCCCCCGGCTGTGGCGCCCGTGCAGGTTCAGCCGGACATTCCGCCGCAAAGTCCGCTGTTCCAACAGTACGAAGAAAACCTGCGCAAGAATGAACAGCAGGCCCGACTGGATCAGGCGCGCGCCAATTCGCGTAATGCGTCCAATCCGAAATGCCAGTTCTGGCTGCAGCAGGACCAGACCGCGCCGACCGAAAAGAGCCGCGCCAACGTTTTGCAATTCTGCGATTGATCATGAACAAACACAGCGTCCACCAGTTGATTCTCGACAAGCTGCGCATCGACCTCGACATCGCCGAGCGCGCCGCGCAAACCGCTTACGAAACCGCAACTCACGAAGAAAACATCGCCGAAAACAAATACGACACGCTGGGGCTGGAGGCGTCGTATCTGGCGGCGGGTCAGGCGAAGCGGGTTGAGGAAATCCGTCAGTCACTGGCGCTATGTCAGAACCTGACGTTGCGTGCCTACGATGAAAATCGCGGCATTGAAGTCGGCGCCCTGCTCGGCCTGGAGGACGAAAAGGGTCGCGAGCAATGGCTGTTTCTGGCGCCGGATGCGGCGGGGCTGAAAGTCGACGTGGTGGGTCAGCCGATCACCGTCATCACCCCGCGCTCGCCGCTGGGCAAAAGTCTGCTGGGCAAGTTCGCGGGCGATGAGGTAGAGATTCTGGTGGCGGGCACCCGGCAACAATTTGCTGTCACCGAGGTGCTCTGAAGCGGGTGCTTAGTGAACGGGCAGTTCGACGCCGTCGAACAGCTCTTCCAGCTCTTGCTTGTTGTGGCACTGAATGGCCTTGGCCATGACTTCGCGGGTCAGGTGCGGGGCGAATTTCTCGATGAAGTCGCACATGAAGCCGCGCAGGAAGGTGCCACGACGGAAACCGATCTTGGTGATGCTCGACTCGAACAACTCGCTGGCATCCAGCACCACCAGGTCGTTATCGAGTTTGGTATCGACCGCCATTTTAGCCACGATGCCCACGCCCAGCCCCAGACGCACGTAGGTTTTGATCACGTCGGCGTCAGCAGCGGTGAACACCACTTTCGGCGTCAGGCCACGATGGCTGAAGGCTTCGTCGAGCTTGGAACGGCCGGTGAAACCGAACACGTAAGTAACAATCGGATATTCGGCCAGCGCTTCGAGGGTCAGCTTCGGCAGCTTGGTCAGCGGGTGGCCGTGGGGTACAACCACGCAGCGGTTCCAGCGATAGCACGGCATCATCACCAGATCGCCGAACAGCTCCAGCGCTTCAGTGGCAATGGCGAAATCGACCGTGCCGTCAGCGGCCATTTCGGCGATCTGCATCGGCGAGCCCTGATGCATGTGCAGGGCCACGTCCGGGTATTGCTTGATGAAATTGCTGATCACCGGCGGCAGGGCATAACGCGCCTGGGTGTGGGTGGTGGCGATCGACAGGGTGCCCTTTTTCTCGTTGGAGAATTCCTGGGCAATCTGCTTGATGCTTTCGACTTTGCGCAGAATCTCGCCGGCGGTGGTGATGATGCGCTCGCCGGCCGGGGTGACGCGGGTCAGGTGCTTGCCACTGCGGGCGAAGACTTCGACGCCCAGTTCATCTTCCAGCAGGCGGATCTGCTTACTGATACCCGGTTGCGAGGTGTACAGGCTTTGAGCGGTAGCGGAAACGTTGAGGTCGTGGTGCGCCACTTCCCAGATGTAGCGCAGTTGTTGAAGCTTCATATCAATCCCTCAAAGCAGGTAGACGCCACGGGCATCAGCGACGGTATATAACTATATTAATGGTTCGAAGAATAAATCTAGAACTTTTTTATCAAAACGCCATTATTCCTGCTTCAGCGATCCTCACGCCGCCGGCGTTCCATCAGCGGCACCAGATAGACCGGCACCTTGGCCAATTGCAGGACCCGCGCCGCCGTGCGCCCCAACGGCGTTTCCGCGCCGACACCATGGCTGTGACTGCCGACGATCAGCAGATCGACCGAGAGCTTGTGCACCTGATCGAGAATCACCTGCGACGGGTCGCCCTGCAGCACGCGCACCGCGCGAATGCGCTGCAGATCCTGTTCGCCGTCGTCCCCCAGCTCTTCACGAAAGCTGTCGAGCACCCGTTGTTCGATATTGGCGATGACTGTTTTCAGACCCTGACTATGGAATTCGTTCAATGCCTGTTCGTCGAGATAGCTTTGCAGCACCGACTCGGCAAACAGGCCCATGGGTTCCACCGCGTGTACTACATACAGATCGGCATTGAAGGTGCGCGCCAAGGCCAGGGCATGCTGCATCACGAACGGTGCGTACAGACCGAGGTCGGTGGCATACAGCATTGAGCGAATCATGGGACCTCCTCGCGAGCCAACGATGGCGGAGATTGATTCAGCTTAGCAGTGCCTTGGCGAGTACGACGTGCGACGCAACGTCCTGAATGAAAAGGCTCTAGATCGACGGTTCGTTGCTGATGCCATGGGGCACGTGGCCGGTGGCGACCACTTCGCGAGCCAGTTCGCAATGGCCGGTCTGGTCATCGAAGAACACGTCGGCGGCGAAGGCTTCGAGGAACGCCGATTTGGTCAGGCCACCGAGAAACAGCGACTCATCGAGACGAATATCCCATTCCCGCAAGGTGCGAATCACCCGCTCATGGGCCGGCGCCGAACGCGCGGTCACCAGCGCCGTGCGGATCGGGCAATCGTCATCGGGAAACTCGCGCTGCAACAGATTGAGCGCTGCCAGAAAGCCCTTGAACGGCCCACCGCGCAAAGGCTCGCGTGCCGATTCGCGTTCCTTGGCCTGAAACGCTTCCAGGCCGCCGGACTGATAGACGCGCTCGGACTCGTCCGAGAAGATCACCGCATCACCGTCGAAGGCGATACGCAATTCATCGCTGGCCGCGCGGCTGGCGCCACCGGACAGAATCGTGGCGGCGGCGAACCCGGCGTCCAGCGCCGCACGCACGTCTTCGGCGTGGGTCGAGAGAAACAGGTCGCAGCCAAACGCTTTCAGATACGGATACGGACTGCGCCCGCCGACGAACGCCGCGCGAGAAATCGCCAGGCCGTAATGATGAATCGAATTGAACACGCGCAGCCCGGTGTCGGCGCTGTTGCGGGAAACCAGAATCACCTCGACCCGCGCGCGGCCGAGGCGACTGTTCAGGCTCAGGAGTTTTTCCACCAGCGGGAACGCATCGCCCGGCGCGAGGATTTCGTCTTCGTGCTCGATCTGATATTGCCGATAGGCTTCGACGCCGCTCGACAGGTAGACCTTGTGGCTTTCGCTCAGGTCGAACAAGGCGCGCGAGGAAATCGCCAGCACCAGTTTGTCATCGATGTTATTGCCCATGCCTTCCCCCAGAACAACCGACTCAGGTATTGCGTCGGTCGATAAAACCCAAATGACGATACAACGCCTCGATGCGCGGCAACTCGCAGCCCGCCGCTTTCGCCGCCGCCAGTGGCCGGGCGTAGATCGCCTCCAGCTCCAGCGGGCGTTTGTGTGCAAAGTCGTGGTACATGCTCGGCCAGTAATCGGGCATTTTTTCCGTCATGGTGAACAGGTACTCGGCATAGCCGGGCGGGATCTCGTAACCACAGGCCTTGGCACCCTGAACCACTTCCGCCATCAACGCCTGAATCGACAGGCGGCTGTCAGCATCAGCCATCAGCGCTTCGGTTCCCGCGCCGAGCAATACTGAAAGTCCGTTATAGGGAATATTCCACACCAGTTTCTGCCAGCGCGCCTGATGCAGGTTGGCCATCGCCTGCGAGTCGATGCCGGCGGCACGGAACAGCCCGGCGCCCTCCTCGACGATCGCCATGCGCGCTACTTCATCAATGGCCGAGCCGCTGTGATAACCGACATTCACCGCGCCAAGGGCCTGATGGGTAATCTGCCCCGGCCCCTCGCGGTGCACGCAGATCAGGCACAGACCACCGAGCAGATGCAGTGAATCCGGCAACAGTGGCCGCAGGCTGTCTTCGACATCCAGACCGTTCTGCAGCAACAGCACTTTTGCGTCAGGTTTGGCGGCCTGAATGATCGCCGGGGCCAGACCGGCGTTGCTGGTGGTCTTGGTGCCGACCAGCAGCCAGTCACAGGGTGGCATGTCTTCGGCAGCGGAATAGGCATTGGCCGGATTCAGCGTCAACGGCCCGTGCACCGCACTGTTGATCTGCAAACCGCACTCAGCCACTGCGGAAAATTCGCTGCGCAACAAGAAATGCACATCGAAACCGGCACGCGCCAGCATCACCCCGTAAAACCCACCGATCGCACCGGTGCCGATAATCCCCACCACCGGTTTGCTGACTGTCTCGCTCATGGCAACTCCTCTGCAATTCGACCCAGCGCCTGCGCTACTGCCTGGTTGAGTTGGTCAACCGTCAGACGTGTGTGCACTGCGCCAAAGAACTCGCCGTCGCGCACCACAAACAGCGCCGGCAAATGAAACACCTGATAACGCTCGACCAGGCCGCCGTTGTTGCCGGCGTCGATCCAGCACAGCCGATCGATCGCCAGCGGCATGCCTGGCAACACCTCGCGGGCATAACGACAACTGGCGCAGCCGACGCTGGTGAAGATCACCAGAGAAACCCCGCGCATCGCCAGCAGCCGCTGGTCGGCGTCGAAGTCGGTCAGCTCGGATTCGACCACTATACTGGAGGAAACAATGTCAGATGGCCGACACAGGGAGTCTGTGCTCATGGGACGTTTCATTCCTCATCCGGACGAAGTGCCGGTTGAATTGACGTTACTCAAGCCTGAATGCATTTCCAGACAACAGCTGCACACTATCAGCCTCGGCGGCATCGCTTGCAATTACCACCGCGCCTGGCGCCACGGCACTGCGCTGCAAGTACGCATGCCGACGCTGAATGCCGACTTCTGTTGCCCGGGCTATGTGGCCTGGTGTCTGCGCCGTAAAAAAGGCTATCTGGTGGGCATCGCTTTCACTGATGAACAGACCCTGTTCAGCGCGCGAATGGGTGAGCAGGTGTGTCAGATCGAACGCTATTCGCGCATGCAGGACAGCCACGACGACCTGCAGGATAGTCAGGCGCTGGCCCTGCAATGGGTCGAGGAGCATGCCGAAGAGTTCTCCCACGACAACTTGCGCAAGGCTTTCGCGCAGCCAGCGCTGGACTAAAGCACAGTTTGCCCATTGTCGAGCCGCCTCTGACGCGCTAAGGTTCGGCTCCCCCGACGCGCTAAATCTGCTGTGCTCCGCCGCGCGGGGATCGCTGGCGGCCGGCACCCGTGACCTGACGAGTAAACGATGGCTGATTTACCGATCAACGACCTAAACGTCGCCTCTAACGAGACCCTGATCACTCCCGATCAGCTCAAGCGTGATATCCCCCTGAGCGACGCCGCCCTGCGCACCGTCACCAAGGGCCGCGAAGTCATTCGCAACATTCTCGATGGCACCGACCACCGTCTGTTCGTCGTGATCGGCCCGTGCTCGATTCACGACATCAAGGCGGCCCACGAATACGCCGATCGCCTCAAGGTGCTCGCCGAGGAAGTCTCCGACACCCTGTATCTGGTCATGCGTGTGTATTTCGAGAAGCCGCGTACCACCGTCGGCTGGAAAGGTCTGATCAACGATCCGTATCTGGACGACTCGTTCAAGATCCAGGACGGTCTGCACATCGGTCGTCAGTTGCTGCTCGACCTGGCCGAGAAAGGCCTGCCGACCGCGACCGAAGCCCTCGACCCGATCTCCCCGCAGTATCTGCAGGATCTGATCAGCTGGTCGGCCATCGGCGCGCGTACCACCGAATCGCAGACTCACCGCGAAATGGCTTCCGGCCTGTCCTCGGCCGTCGGCTTCAAGAACGGCACCGACGGCGGCCTGACCGTGGCGATCAACGCCTTGCAGTCGGTGTCCAGCCCGCACCGTTTCCTCGGCATCAACCAGGAAGGTGGCGTGTCGATCGTCACCACCAAAGGCAACGCCTACGGTCACGTGGTGCTGCGTGGCGGTAATGGCAAGCCGAACTATGATTCGGTCAGCGTTGCGCTCTGCGAGCAGGCGCTGAACAAGGCGAAGATCAAACCGAACATCATGGTCGATTGCAGCCACGCCAACTCCAACAAGGACCCGGCCCTGCAACCGCTGGTGATGGAAAACGTCGCCAACCAGATCCTCGAAGGCAACCAGTCGATCATCGGTCTGATGGTTGAGAGCCATTTGAACTGGGGCTGCCAGGCAATCCCGAAAGACCTCGCCGACCTGCAATACGGCGTGTCGATCACCGATGCCTGCATCGATTGGTCTGCTACCGAAAACACCTTGCGCAGCATGCACGCCAAGCTCAAGGACGTATTGCCGAAGCGTCAGCGCACGTAAGCTGCGTTTTACGGGCATAAAAAAACGCCGGACATTGTCCGGCGTTTTTGTGTGTGCGATTCAGATCTTCGCGGCGCGGCGCTGATGGCGTTCCATGTAGCGCTCGACGTAGGAGCATGACGGGATCACCGTGTAGCCCATTTCTTCGGCGTATTGCAGCGCGCGTTCGGTCAGCGCTGCGGCAATGCCACGGCCGCGCAGGGCATTGGGCACGAAGGTGCGGTAGATATCCAGGGTCTGCTTGCCCAGATCCATGTAGGTCAGGTAAGCACGATGACCGTCCACAGTGGTCTCGAATTGATGACCAGCCTGGTCATGGTGGATGGACAACGCCTCGCTCATCACTACTCCTCGCGGGTCTTGAATTGTGACCCCTACCTTACCGATGTTTTTCCGGCGAAGGAACATCTACGCCACCCCGTGCCTGATGGACACTGAGAAGAGCCACACCGATCTCGCGCAATCTGACACCTGCTGAATAGTAGGCACCATTGGCGAAAATGCTCAAGGTACGCTCGTCATCGGATGGTTTGCGTGCATTGGCATCGATGGTCGCAGGTTCGGCAGCAAGACAATCTTTGCGTGCCGTTTGCCTGAACATTGCCGGAATGTTGAGACTTAAGACGTGCGACCTTTTTTAAAGTCACCTGTACATCAACAAAGATACGCGAAGCGCTTCGCAGAACCTGAACAAAAGTGTGGACGAATTCATTTAGAAAGACTTTAGCCGAAGTCGCAAAAACAGCGCGCGAGCGCGGGAACTTTTCCCGTTTGAGTCGCTCACGCCGGGGCTTGCAGCTGGATATTTTTTATACAGCGCAGTTAAAAGTTGCTCGAAAAAGAATCAACGCCTACAATTTTTTTTGCTTCTTGCGCTACGTCAGTTTACTTACTACAAGTAATGGGTAGTATGTACGCCGGCTATTTCCTCAATCGTGAGGAGACAGCCACTTAATTTGAAAGTCCTTGAAGGGGAACACGATGAACAACGTTCTGAAATTCTCTGCTCTGGCTCTGGCCGCAGTTCTGGCTACCGGTTGCAGCAGCGCATCGAAAGAAACCGAAGCACGTCTGACCGCTACTGAAGACGCAGCTGCTCGCTCCCAGGCTCGTGCAGACGAAGCTTACCGTAAAGCTGATGAAGCTCTGGCTGCTGCTCAAAAAGCACAACAGACTGCTGACGAAGCTAACGAGCGTGCTCTGCGCATGCTGGAAAAAGCTAGCCGCAAGTAATAATCCCTCGGGATTGTTATCGAGCCGATCCGGTTTTCCGGGTCGGCTTTTTTGTGCCCGGTGCTTTTCCCCGGGCAATAAAAAACCCGCCGACGCTGCTCGCATCGGCGGGTTTCGATCAGCTCTTATTGCTGCAGATCGATCGGTGCACTGCTCACCATTGGCGCAGAGGTATTCGGCACGGCGATCTCTACCGGCAGGCCGTCTTCGGCCGCAACCACATCACGCACCACATCCCAGTTCATGCGCAGGTTGCTGGTGATGTCTTCACGCTTGAGCATCGCGTTGATTACCGCGGTGTGCTTGTCGACTACCGACGGATTGCCCTTGTCGTCGAGCGGCGTGTGCGCTTCCAGATAGACCTTGCCGCCACTGCGACCGAACTTGTACGGGTCGTTGATGATGCGCACCGAGGTGCCGACCGGGACCATGCCGGCCATTTCCAGCACGTTGTTGTTGAACATGCGGAAGCAGCCGTGGCTGGTGCGCATGCCAATACCGAACTTCTTGTTCGAACCATGGATCAGGTAGCCCGGCGTGCCGAGGGTGAACTTGAACGGCCCCAGCGGGTTATCAGGACCGGCCGGCACCACATTCGGCAGCGGATCACCGTCAGCGGCGTGTTCGGCCTTGATCGAGGCCGGAGGCGTCCACGTCGGGTTCGGTGTCTTGGCGATGATCGAGGTGTGCGCGATCGGCGAGCCCCAGCCTTCACGGCCGATACCCAGCGGGAAGGTGTACACCACGTCGCGGCCTTTCGGATAGTAATAGAGACGGTATTCGGCAAGGTTGATGACGATGCCTTCACGCGGGCCCGGTGGCAGGATGAAGCGCGTCGGCAGGACGATCTCGGTACCGGCCCCCGGCAGCCAGGCATCGATGCCCGGGTTGGCCGCAACCATTTCCGAATAACCCAGATCGTAGGTGGTACCCAGATCGGCGAAGGTGTCTTCGTACTTGGCTTTGATCACCTGCACCTGGCCGACGATGTCTTCGCCGGGTGGTGGCAGGGGAAGCTCCAATGCAGCAACGGGGCCGGCCACACACAGGGCGGCAAGTGACAGGCAGCGGGTGACGGCAGGAAAGCGCGGCAACATCCGGAAAATCCTTCGCATGATCATCAAGGGTATAAGAGCGCGATTGTACACCGCGGCTTGGGAATTCGGGGAGGTAGCACCGCTATTGGCGACGGGGTGCTTTCAAGGTGGGAGCGAGCCTGCTCGCGAAAGCAGTGGGTCAGCGACCATAAATGTCGATTGATAAAACCCCTTCGCGAGCAGGCTCGCTCCCACACTTTGATCTTCAGCGCTCAGAGTTCGAAACGCAGCTCAGGCCAGATCGGCGACGTACCGCGCTTCTGCGATTCGAGAATCGCCCGGCACAGCGAGCACAGACGCTGATCCTGGAACACTCGGCGATCAACATTCGACCAGCGCGGTTGCGCCGGCAGCAGAGTGCCGCACAGCGTGCGATCGGCCGAGCCACCGAGTTCCAGCTGCCGCGTCACCAGATGCACCCGCACTTCCTGGCAGGCGAACAGATCCAGCTGCTCGTCAGGCTCGATCAGTTGGTAGGCAAACAGGGACCAGGCAGGACGCGGCATCGGGGGCTCCAAATTAGGGGGCGCCACATTAGCCGAAAGCCTGCCTGTAGAAAAGCCTCATAACAGCGGTTTTAGCGTCGGCCAGACATTTTCCAGCAACTTGCTCTGAGCCCCGGCCGCCGGGTGCAGACCGTCGGCCTGCATCAGCTCCGGATGACCACCGACACCTTCGAGAAAAAACGGCACCAACGGGATGTTTTTCTCTTCGGCGAGCTTGCCGTAAACCTCGGCGAACGAATCGGTGTAGCGCTTGCCATAATTGGGTGGCAACTGCATGCCGAGCAGCAGCACTTTCGCGCCGCTCTGCCGCGAGCTGTCGATCATCGAGGCAAGATTTTGTTGCAATTGCGTTGGCGGCATCCCGCGCAGGCCGTCATTGCCACCCAGCTCGAGGATTACCAACTCCGGCTTATGCTCTGCAAGCAGCGCCGGCAGCCGCGCCTGGCCTCCGGCACTGGTGTCGCCACTGATCGAGGCGTTGACCACTTTATCGTCGAAACCCTCCTGTTTGAGCCGCTGCTCGAGCAGCGAGACCCACCCCAGACGGGTATCCAGGCCGAAACCGGCGCTGATACTATCGCCAACGATCAGGACAGTACCCGCCGCTGCGTTCTGGGCCATGCACATCAAGGCCAGGCCAGCACTCAAAAACCATACACGCATCGGATTCTCCATGGGCGCAAGCATTCTCACCGCGAAGAACCTCAGCAAAGTGGTCCCTAGCGCGGAAGGTGAACTGACTATCCTGCACGAACTCAGCCTGGAACTGAACAAGGGCGACAGCCTGGCCATCGTCGGCGCGTCCGGTTCCGGCAAATCCACCCTCCTCGGCCTGCTCGCCGGCCTCGACCTGCCCAGCAGCGGCGAAGTCACCCTCGCCGGCCAGGACCTGAGCAATCTCGACGAAGACCAGCGCGCACGAATCCGTGCCGAGCACGTCGGGTTCGTCTTCCAGTCGTTCCAGTTGCTCGACAGCCTCAATGCGCTGGAAAACGTCATGCTGCCGCTTGAACTCGACGGCCGCAAAGATGCCCGCGAGCGCGCCACGCAATTGCTCCAGCGCGTCGGCCTCGGCCAGCGCCTGACCCACTCGCCGCGCCAGCTCTCCGGTGGTGAACAGCAGCGCGTGGCCATCGCCCGCGCCTTCGCCGCCGAACCGGACGTGCTGTTCGCCGACGAGCCGACCGGCAACCTCGACAGCCACACCGGCGAGCGCATCAGCGACTTGCTGTTCGAATTGAACAAGGAACGCGGCACCACCCTGGTGCTGGTGACCCACGACGAACGCCTGGCCCATCGCTGCCGGCGCCTGATCCGTCTTGAAGCCGGGCTGCTGGTCGCCCCTCTGGAGCCTTGATGGCACGTCTGCCGCTGTTGCGTCTGTTCAGCCTTGCCCTGCGCCAGCTCATGCGCGATGCCCGCGCCGGTGAGTTGCGCGTGTTGTTCTTTGCGCTGGTGGTGGCCGTCGCGGCGAGCACCGCGATCGGCTATTTCGGCGCCCGCCTCAATGGCGCGATGATGCTGCGCGCTACCGAGTTTCTCGGTGCCGATCTGGTCCTTGAAGGCAGCTCGCCGGCCCGCGAGGAGCAAATCCGCAGCGGCACCGAACTGCGCCTGAATCATGCGCAAGTGGTGGAGTTCTCCAGCGTCATTGCCACCGACAACGGCATTCAGCTGTCGAGCATCAAAGCTGTCGACCGTGCCTATCCATTGCGTGGCGAGTTGAAAAGCGCGCCCGCGCCATTTGCCAATGAAGAAGTCGGCGGCGAACCGCAACCCGGTGAAGCCTGGGTCGAGGCGCGTCTGTTGACCGCGCTGGATCTGAAGATCGGCGACAGCATCGACGTCGGCATGAAGACGCTCAAGCTGACCCGCGTGCTGACCTACGAGCCGGATCGCGCCGGCAACTTCTACAGCCTGACGCCAAGGGTGTTGATCAATCTTGATGACCTCGCCGCCACCGGCGTGGTGCAACCGGGCAGCCGAGTGAGTTATCGCGAGCTCTGGCGCGGCGAACCGCAGGCGCTGGAAACTTATCGCGAGCTGATCAAACCGGGCCTCGCTGCAAACCAGCGAATCCAGGATGCCCGTGACGGTAACCGGCAGATTGGCGGTGCGCTGGGCAAGGCCGAGCGCTACCTGAACATGGCCAGTCTGGTCGCGGTGTTGTTGGCTGGCGTGGCCGTGGCGCTGTCGGCCAATCGTTTCGCCAGTCGCCGTTTCGACGCCAGTGCCTTGCTGCGCTGCCTCGGCTTGTCGCGCCGGGAAACCATGGTGCTGTTCAGCCTGCAACTGACCGTGCTCGGCCTGATTGCCGCCGTCAGTGGCGCCCTGCTCGGCTGGCTGGCGCAACTGGGGCTGTTCGCGTTGCTGCATGATTTGCTGCCAAGTGACGTGCCACCGGGTGGGCTGTTTCCGGCGATGGCCGGGATTGGCACCGGGCTGGTGGCGCTAGCGGGTTTCGCCTTGCCGCCTTTGGCTGCACTGGGTCGCGTGCCGCCGCTGCGGGTGTTGCGCCGCGACATGCTGCCGATCCCCTCGAGCACATGGATGGTCTACGGCGCGGCGCTGGGTGCGCTGGGCCTGATCATGTGGCGTCTGAGCCTCGACCTGCTGCTGACCTTCGCCCTGCTCGGCGGTGGCGTGGTCGCCGCGCTGGTGCTGGGCGGCCTGCTGTTGTTGCTGCTGCAAAGCCTGCGCCGCCTGCTCGCCCGCGCCTCGTTGCCATGGCGTCTGGGCCTTGGCCAGTTGTTGCGGCATCCATTGGCGGCAGCCGGGCAGTCGCTGGCGTTCGGTCTGATCCTGTTGTCGATGGCGCTGATCGCACTGCTGCGCGGCGAACTGCTCGACACCTGGCAAAACCAGCTACCGAAAAACGCACCGAACTATTTCGCGCTGAATATCCTCCCGGCGGACAAACAGGCTTTCGCCGATCACCTGATCAAGGTGTCCGCGCAAGCGGCGCCGTTGTATCCGGTGGTGCCGGGTCGGTTGATCAGCATCAATGGCGAGGCGGTGCAGCAAATCGTCAGCAAGGAGTCCGCCGGTGACCGCGCCATTCAGCGTGACCTGAGCCTGACCTGGGCGGCGGATCTGCCGGCCGGCAACAAGCTAACCGCCGGCTCGTGGTGGAGCAGCCAGCCGTCCGACGACGTGCCAGGGGTTTCGGTGGAAGGCAAGGTGGCCGAAAGCCTGAAACTCAAACTCGGCGATCACATGGTGTTCAGCGTTGGCGGGGTCAATCGCGAAGCGAAGGTCACCAGCCTGCGCGAGATCAACTGGGACAACTTCCAGCCGAACTTCTTCATGATCTTCCAGCCCGGCACCTTGAAGGATCTGCCGGCGACCTACCTGACCAGTTTCTATCTGGCTCCGGGGCATGATCAGCAGATTGTCGAGTTGTCGCGGACCTTTCCGGCGGTGACCATCCTGCAGGTCGAGGCCTTGCTCGAACAGCTGCGCAGCATCCTCGCTCAGGTCACTCTGGCGGTGGAATATGTATTGTTGTTTGTTCTGGCTGCGGGGATGGCGGTGCTGTTCTCCGGTCTGCAAGCGACGCTGGATGAACGCATCCGCCAAGGTGCGCTGTTGCGCGCGCTGGGTGCCGAGCGGCAGTTGCTGATCAAGGCGCGGCGTATCGAGTTCGGTCTGTTGGGTGCGGTCAGCGGTCTGCTCGCGGCGATCGGTTCGGAGGTGGTCAGTCTGGTGCTGTACCGCTTCGCTTTTGATCTGCCATGGCACCCGCATCCATGGCTGCTGGTGCTGCCGTTGATTGGCGCCGCACTGATTGGTGGTGCCGGTGTGTTCGGCACGCGTCGCGCTCTGACTGCGAGCCCACTGACAGTGTTGCGCGAGGGTTGATAGACTCAAGCGGTCTTAATCACAAGAAGTCGCCATGAGCCGTTATCGCCCTCCCCGCACCGCCGGCACCGCGCTGATCACCCCCGAGGGTGAAGCGCGAATGCGCGCCGAATTCCATGAGTTGTGGCATGTGCGTCGCCCGCAGGTCACCCAAGCGGTGAGTGAAGCGGCGGCGCAGGGTGATCGTTCGGAAAACGCCGAATACACCTACGGCAAGAAGATGCTGCGCGAAATCGACAGCCGCGTGCGTTTTCTCACCAAACGCCTGGAAGCGCTCAAGGTAGTCAGCGAAAAACCCAGCGACCCGCACAAGGTCTATTTCGGCGCCTGGGTAACCATCGAAGACGAAGACGGCAAGCAATCGCGCTACCGCATCGTCGGCCCCGATGAACTGGACCTCAAACAGGGTTTGATCAGCATCGACTCGCCGCTGGCCCGCGCGCTGATCGGCAAGGCACTCGACGCAGAAGTGCGGGTGCAAACGCCGACCGGCGAGCAGTTCGTTTATATCGTTGCGATTGAATACCCGTAAGACTGATCAGCGCCGAGTGATCAGGCCCTGCCGCGCAACGCGGGTCAGTTGATTGATCATGTCCGGCGCATCTTCTGCGCTCGGCGCCTGAATCACCGCCAGATCGAAGCTGTCCGTAGCGAAACGCGCCAGCGACTCGCCGTCATCAACAAACTGGATCAGGAACGCGGCAGGACCGCCGCTGCGACGTGGCCAGCCATCGAGATAACGCAACAGCGTCGGCTGGTGTTTGCCGCCAAGAAGAATTTTCGGGTTGCGCTGGGTGACATGTGCCGTGATCGGCGCGGGACGTGCTGGAGGGCGTAGTGCGTTCATCGTATCGTGTCTCTGCCTCAAAAGTCTGCATGGCAGGTGAGAGGCAACACCGAACCAGCGCTTTAGCGGTATTTCGAAGCCCTGTTCCGGCTTCTGACGGTAACTGTAGAAGTCACCTGGCGCCCCGCAAGTAGCTGTTTAAATCGGCGCATGGGCAACATCCTAGAGAACGTGACCGATCAGTGTCAAGAATCGCCCGCAACAAAAAAGGCCCGCGCAATGCGGGCCTTTGCCTTGAGCCAGAGCCTTCAACCGGCGATGGCGCGATCCGCCGAGAGCTTGCCGGCACCTTCGATCAGTACCGCGATGCTGCCGGCCAGCAGAGCCAGAGCAAACTCATAACCGTTGTTGGCCATGAACAAACCGTTGCCGATGTGCACCGAGAAGATCGCAACCAGCGAGAGGAACGCCAGACCCAGTGCCGCCGGGCGTGCCAGCAGGCCGATGATCAGCGCCAGACCGGCGAAGAACTCGGTACCGCCGGCCAGCGAGGCCATCAGATAGCCAGGGGTCAGGCCGATGCTTTCCATCCATTGCGCGGTGCCGGCCAGGCCGTAACCACCGAACAGACCAAAGAGTTTCTGCGAACCGTGGGCGGCGAAGATCACGCCGACAGCAATGCGCAGGACAGTCAGGCCGTAACCGGCGCGGGTGAACAGAACCTTGTTGATCAGAGAGTTCATGGTGCATTCCTTGTTGTGCAGAAGTGTTTGTGTGTTTGGGTTGGTCGCTATATTAATCAGTTTATTTCATGTTTAAAGCGCAAAAATTTCGCCATAACAATCGAATTGTTAGATTATTTCCGTGTGACCACTTTCTGCTGCCGGGGCTCGAGCGACTCTCGCTCCCGGTCGAATGCCAGGTAATACTTGTTCACGCTATTAACATAGCTGACGGCGCCCATACCCACCTGCTCCATGGCAATGCGTTCGACCTGGAAGAACCACTGGTTGGGATTGAGGCCACGGCGGCGGGCTTCGGCGCGCATGCCCTGCACGCGCTCGGGGCCGATGTTGTACGCGGCGAGGGTGAACGCCATGCGCTCACGCTCGTTGAGTTTCGGGCTGCTGAAGAACTTGCGGCGGATCATCGCCAGGTACTTGGCGCCGGCCTGCACATTCGCATCGAGATTCTGGATATTGCTCACGCCGACCCGCTGCGCGGCGGATGGGGTGATCTGCATCAGCCCGGTCGGGCCGCTGCCGCTGCGAGCGTTGGGCTGCAGACGCGATTCCTTGAACGCCAGCGCCGCCAGGTTAAGCCAGTCCATGTTCTGCGCATCGGCGTGCTTTTGCAGGGTCGGACGGAGTTTTTCCAGACGCTGGCGATCGGCCTTGGCCAGCGGATTGTGCACCTGATACAGGCGTCGATAGATGCGCAGAAAAGCGGCGTCTTCGTCCGACGGTCTCTTGTAACCGGTGAGGAAGCGATCAATGCTCGCGCGCAACATCGACGCATCGCGACGCACGAACCAATGTTCTTCGCCCGGCTCGCCGAGGCTCAGTTGCCGATCGAGACGCAGTTTCGGCAGGATCTTGCCCCAACGCTCGGCAATCGGTTGCTCGACAATGGTCAGGTGGAAAATCCCGCCCTGGACCATCTCCAGCACATCTTCGACCGCCAGCGTCGGATCGACCCACTCGATATTGATCGGCGCCAGTTTGTGCAGCGCCAGTTTCTGGTTGAGCTGACTGACCACCTCCCCCGCCGCACTACCGGTGGGCAAGGCCAGGGTCTTGCCGGACAGTTGCTCGACCTTGGTGTAACGGCGCTGGCCCTTGATCCCGACCAGCACCAGCGGCACGTTGCTGGCAATTGGCTCACTGCTGGCGACCGCGTAGCCAGAAGGCAGATCGAGCAATTCACCGGGCGCGACCATGTCGCCTTCGCCGCGCTGCAAAGCGCCGAGCAATTGATCCTTGGCTTTGGGAATGATCTTGAGGGTGACTTCCTGGCCGTCGCGAGCATGGCCATTGAGGTATTGCTCGAACGCGCGCAGTCGGTGGTACTCGACACCGATGGCCTGGCCCTGGACCTCGCCGGAGCTGTTGCGGCTCTGATTGACCAACACCCGCAACACGCGGCTGCTGCGAATGTCCGAAAGGTCGCGAACCTTGCTCGCCGGCACGGCTTGCAGCGGCCCGGGCAGGCGCGCGACCGCCGTCATCGGCAGCAGCAGCGCAGCACACAACAGCAGCAGAACCGAGGGACGATGCATCCACTCTCCGAAAAGAATACGGGGCGATTCGTCGCAAAAAAGACGACATCACCGACGAAAACAGAGCGCTCTGAGCGCTGGCAAAGTGCGAGAGACTGGCACAGTGATGGCATCGTCGCCACCCCGGAGTTCGTCGCGGCCTCAACAGACAGCCATAAGTCTTTGTAGTTCTTGGCTTTTCTTATAAATCTACAGCTCTGATATGCTTTCCGGCCTTCGGCCCGAGGTAGCACCATGCAACTCATCGATATCGGCGTCAACCTGACCAACCCCAGTTTCGCCGACAAACACCAGGCCGTGCTCGACCGCGCCTACGCCGCCGGCGTCTGCCAACTGGTACTGACCGGCACCAGCGTCGAGGGTAGCGGGCAGGCGCTGGAACTGTGCCAGCAACTGGATGAAAGCGGCCAACGGCTGTTCGCCACGGCCGGTATTCACCCCCATTCGGCCAGCGACTGGAATGCTGACAGCGCGCGTCGCCTGCGCAGTCTGTTGAACGAATCCAGCGTCGTCGCGGTGGGCGAATGCGGGCTGGATTTCAACCGCGACTTCTCCCCGCGCGCGCAACAGGAAAAGGTCCTGGAAGAACATCTGGCGCTGGCCGTCGAGCTGCAATTGCCGGTGTTCCTGCACGAGCGCGATGCCAGTCAGCGCCTGCTGGAGATCCTCAAGGACTTCCGCGATCAACTGCCGGCGGCGGTGGTGCATTGCTTCACTGGCGAACAGAAAGCCCTGTTCAGCTACCTCGATCTGGATCTGCACATCGGCATCACCGGCTGGATCTGCGACGAACGCCGGGGCACGCATCTGCATCCATTGGTCAAAGAGATCAAGCCGGGGCGGCTGATGCTGGAAAGCGATGCGCCATATCTGCTGCCGCGCACGTTGCGGCCGAAGCCGAAAAACGGCCGCAACGAACCGGCGTATCTGACCGAAGTGCTGCGCGAAGTGGCGTTGCATCGCGGCGAGACCGAGGAAGCGCTGGCCGCACATACCACCGCGTGTGCCCGGGCGTTTTTTAAACTCCCCATTCTCATCTGACTGCACACGTCCCCTGTGGGAGCGAGCCTGCTCGCGAAGGCGGTGGATCAGCTACAAATGGGCTGAAGGACGCAGCGCTTTCGCGAGCAGGCTCGCTCCCACAATAGATCTCGGCATCTGTTGATTCATATCAAAACTCCCGAATCTGCATAGCGGCACAATAATGGCACCTTGCCAAAACTGTTTCCGCTATCAGAGAAGACCTCCATGGGTGCCTGGCTTAGCAACATCTCGCTGAAATACAAATTCTGGGCGGTCAACGCGGTCGCCTTTGTCACCACCCTGCTGCTGGTGCTGTACGCCGTACATCTCGAACAACAGGCCCGCAGCCACGCCGCGCAGGTGTCCGCGCAGGCGCAGGCGCAGTTGCTCAAGGCCTGGCCGACCGGGCAAGCGCTGCCCAAATCCGCTCAAGTGCTGGCCTTCAAGCGCGGTGAAGCGCCGCGTCTCAATGATCAACCGCTGCTGGAAATCACCGGCAGCAACGGCTGGAACGCCATCAATGAGATGCCGCTGTTCGGCGACAACCCATTGATGGGCGCCGAAGTGTTCAGCCGTGCCGACGGCGAGCAAGTGGCGGTCATCGCCTCCGCCCCGAGCCTGAACCAGGTGTTCAGCGAGCGTTTCGCCAACTATGCACTGGCGGTCTTCGTCCTGATGCTGGCGATGCTCGGCGCTTCGCAACTGCTGATCCGCTTTCTGCTCAGCCAGCTCAACACGTTGAAAGACGTGATGCTGCACGTTGAAAAAACCGGCGATCTTTCTGCTCGTGTGCCGCTGGTGGGCAAGGACGAAGTCGGGCAGATGGCCAATGCCTTCAACGCCATGCAGGCCGGTTATCAACGCGTCGTGAGCACCGTTGCCAGCACCGCTCGACAACTGGATGACGGCGCTGCGCGGCTGGCCTCGAGCATGAATGATGTGCGCCACGGCATGCTTGGCCAGCAAAGCGAAACCGATCAGGCCGCCACTGCGATCAACGAAATGACCGCCACCGTTTATCACATCGCGCAACACGCCGGCGCCACCCGCGATCTGTCGAAAACCGCCGATGGTCTCGCTGGAAGCGGTCAGCAGGTGGTGGCGCGCGTGCAGCAATCGATTGCCGGGTTGTCCAGCGGCGTGCAGCAGACAGCAGAGATGATTCAACGCCTGGCCGAGGACAGCCAGAAGATCAACGGCGTGGTCAGCGTGATTCACAGCATCGCCGAACAGACCAATCTGCTCGCGCTGAATGCGGCGATCGAAGCGGCCCGCGCCGGGGAGATGGGTCGCGGCTTTGCCGTGGTCGCCGATGAAGTGCGCAATCTCGCCAAGCGCGTGCAGGCGTCGACTGACGAGATCACCGGCATGATCGCCGCGTTGCAGGCCGGCACCCGCGATGCGGTGGATTTCATGCAGGAGAGTTCGTACAAGGCCGACGACTGCGTGCAGCAGGCGCAGGAGGCTGGCGCGGCGTTGGCGGAAATCACCGGGGCAGTGGCGCAGATGCGCGAAAGCAACACGCAGATTGCCGTGGCGGCGGAACAGCAGAGTCAGGTTGCCGAGGAGATGAACCGGGCCGTGGTGAGTATTCGTGACGTGACTGAAAATACCGTGCAGCAGACGGTGGATTCGGCGACGACCAGTAACGAGCTGGCGACGTTGGCCGGGGAGCTGAACAAGGCGATAGGTCAGTTGAAATTGTGAGTCCGCTTTCGCGAGCAGGCTCGCTCCCACATGCACCATTGAATCAATGTGGGAGCGAGCCTGCTCGCGAAGGCGTCAGAGGCATCTACATCGAATCCTGCGATGACGGCTATCACTTCAATAGCCAACCTTGATTCGCCGCCCTCCGCGCCCGGGCCTATTCTTCAAGCATGTGTTCAACATGGATCGAGGAGTAGCAAACATGGGCAAACGTCACCCCAACCTTCCCGCGTGGCAATGGCGCGCTTACCCGGGCAATCATCAGCATCCGACCAATCTGGTCCTGCACCTGATTGCCGTGCCGCTGTTCATCGTGGCGTTTCTGCTGATCGTCTCGGGGGTGTTCAGCCTGAGCCTGGCCAGCGTCGCCATCGGCGTGATCGGTATCGTCGCGGCGCTGGGTCTGCAGCGCCACGGTCACGGCCTGGAGGCGCAAGCCTCCGAGCCGTTCAGTGATCGCAAAGATGCCGTGTCACGTTTGCTGGTCGAGCAGTTTCTGACCTTCCCACGGTTCTTTCTCAGCGGTGGCTGGTGGCGCGCCTGGCGTGAGCGCCACCGTCGGCATTGAGTCAGGCGAAGATCGTCACGGTCTGCCGACTCATGGCAATCAACTCCCCTTTCGCACTCCACAACTTCGCGGCGACATGGCCGTAACCGTCGGCCGCGTATTCGATATCGGCCAGGTATTGGCACCAGTCCAGCGTGCTCAAGTCGTGTAACGGCTGCACGAATTCGATGGTCCAGGTCAGCGTGCTACCCGGTGCCGGTTTCTTCAGATACGGCAACAGCGCCGGCGGCCAGGCATCCACCAGCGCCAGCAGATGCGCCTCGTTGACCGGCTCCTCTTTGACATCCCCACGCAACCGCACCCAGCCGCCCATCAAGCGCGAGGCCGTGCCGGAGAACGGAATGCCGCCGACGCTCCAGCGCATCGCCAGATGGCGCATGAATTCCGGGGTAACGCCTTTGATGTACGGCAGCTCCTGGCATTCGTCCCAGTGTTTCATGGTCGGCGCCGGATAGGCTTCGACGGCGACTTCCGAAGGCCGCGAGGCACCGAAGCTGCCCTGAATGATCGTCACCACTTGGCCATTTTGCATGGCACGGCCCAACACCTGGCTGACCGCTTTGCCTTCACGCAGCACGTCAACTTCGAAACTCACCGGCACTTCCGGCTCGACCGGGCCGACAAAGGTAATCGCCAGCGAACGCACCGGGCGCTCCGCCGGCACCCTGGCACGCATGGCTTCAAATTGCAGCGCGGCCACCAGTCCGCCAAAACTGGCGCGGCCCTGCCCCCATTCAGCGGGGATGATTACTTCAGGTTGTTGGCGGACAGCATCGAGCAGATCGCAAAAGCGCATGGCAACCTCGGAAAACGACAAAGGAATGCGCGGATCTTACCCAGCCCCGGGCGGCGGCGCAGCGTCTATTCCGGTCAAATGGGCTGACAGATAGGCCTTGGCCCGATTCCTTCAAGCGACAAATCACCTTGTGGGAGCGAGCCTGCTCGCGAAAGCGGTCGATCAGTCGACAACGATTGCGACTGACACGGCCTCTTCGCGAGCAGGCTCGCTCCCACAGGGAACGGAGTCATCTTCAGGAATGTTTGAAACACGTCGCGCTGAGCTTTTCCAGCACTTGGTCGGCCTTCAGCTCTGCCTTGATCAACCCCGCCTGCCAAGTCGCCACGCACGGTTGCAGATCGGCTTCCTGCTCGGCCCGGGCCAGCCATTGCCAGCAATCGTGCCAATCGCCCAATGCGCCTTGCGCCGATTTCAGGCGTTTGTAAGCCGGTTTCGGCAAGCGATCGAGCTCGGGATAGGCTTCGATGCCATAGCGCACGCGTTTGATCAGCAGGCGCAGACGATGGCGGTCATGGGCGGGATCGTGCAGCGCCGCGTCGAGCTTCTGCCATTGTTTGCCCAGGCGTTTTTCAATGCGTTTACCCAGATCCTTGAGCAAGCCCTGACGCTCGGACGCGCGCAGAAACCGTGGAAATGCGTCGAGAATCATCAGCAACGAAGCCAATTCAGCACTCGCCGCCAGCGCCGGATACGCCTCGGCCATTTGCGCCAGACGCCGCTGCGCAGCCTCGGGTTGATCATGCTCGAGCAGATACGCCGCGAGCACTTCGCGATCACGCCACGGTGTGGTCAGATCGCCCACCGCAGAAGCCGCCGCCTCCAGTTGCTCGACACCCGGCAAGCCGCGCAACGGCCGCAACAGACTGCGCAAGCGCCGCACCGTAGTGCGCAAATCATGCAACGCCTCGGGATCAGTGCGCGCAGTCAAGCGCGCCTGACATGCCAGCAGCCGCACATCCAGGCTCAAAACATGAGCCACCAAGCGATCGATCATGGGGGTCTACTCCGTAGACGGCTGCAAGTTTCTAGCTACAAGCTTCAAGCTGAATGCGTTTGCTTCAAAGCTTGCCGCTTGCAGCTAGAAACTTGCAGCTGCTTTTTTAACGTCCTGCGCGGGACTCGCGAATGTAGAAGCGGGCTTTTTCGGCTTTCTTGCTGCAGCCTTCAAAGCCTTCGAATTGTTGCTGGGTCTTGGCGGCGGTCAGCAGCGACAGCGCTTTGGAATAGCTGACGGTGCCGGCGAAGCCTTCAGCCTTGGCCAGGTCCAGTTCGTGCCAGGCCGCGTCGAGTTGGCTGCCGCAGCTGTCGCGGTACGCGGTTTTGCCGGCGCAACCGGCCAGAACCAGAGCCATCAACGGTACACAGATCCAGGCTTTCATCACTCACACCTCAAGGTAGGTCAACAGTCGTGCAGGTAAGACGGTCAAGCGGTGAAAAAGTGCCTCGCTGACCGGTCAAACCACGTGGCGCAGAGCATAGCGCGCAAGCGTGCGCCGCGAACGAAAAACGACGTCACCGCTTCGCGCAACGACCTTGGCGATTGAGCCGCTTGGCCGATGCGTGCATTGTGCAGGCTTGTCGGGAGGAAGTTTGATGAAAAAGCGTGTCGCACTGGTGCTGGGCTCCGGTGGCGCCCGGGGCTATGCCCATATCGGCGTTATCGAAGAAATTGAAAGACGCGGCTACGACATCGCCTGCATTGCCGGTTGTTCGATGGGCGCGGTGGTCGGCGGGATCTATGCCGCCGGCAAACTGGATGAGTACCGGCGCTGGATCGAAAGCCTCGATTACCTCGACGTGCTGCGCCTGGTTGATGTGAGTTTTCGTCTCGGCGCGATTCGCGGCGAAAAGGTCTTCGGGCAGATTCGCAAGATCGTCGGCGAGATCAACATCGAAGACCTGCGCATCCCCTACACCGCCGTCGCCGCCGACCTGACCAATCAGCAGGAAATCTGGTTTCAGGAAGGCTGCCTGCATCAGGCCATGCGCGCCTCGGCGGCGATTCCCAGCCTGTTTACCCCGGTGATGCAGGGCAACCGCATGCTGGTCGACGGCGGCATTCTCAATCCGTTGCCGATCGTTCCGGTGGTATCGAGCCACTGCGATCTGATCATCGCGGTCAACCTCAACGCCACCAATCAGCGCCAGTACAAATTGCCGGTGATCGAGCGGCCAGCGGCGTTCCGTTCGCGCTTCGACAGTCTGATCAAATCCATGGGTTCGAAGTTGCCGTTCCGGCGTAAACAGGCCGAGCAATTGTTGAAGCTGGAGCAGGAAGCCTTGCGCGCCGAGGCGGCGGAGATCAATCCGTGGCTCGAAGGCGTCGAACCGGAAAGCCAACAACCGGCCGCCGCCCCGGAACGCGAAGGCGCGCCGAAATCCGCCACCGGTTCGTTCATCATCGATAACGTCGGGCCGGCGTCGTTGCTGGATTTGATCAACCAGAGTTTCGAGGTGATGCAGACCTCACTGGCGCAGTACAAGATTGCCGGGTATCCGCCGGACATCCTGATCAACGTGCCGAAGCGGGTATGCCGGTTTTTCGAGTTCTACAAAGCGCCGGAGTTGATCGCGCTGGGCAGACAGATTGCCAGTGATACGCTGGATCGGTATGAGCAGGAGCAGGGTTGAAATCCTGAAAGTCCTTCAGTGTTTATTCTTGCCTCTTCGCGAGCAAGCTCGCTCCCACAGAGGAATGCATTCCAAATGTGGGAGCGAGCTTGCTCGCGAAAGCGCCGGATCGGCCACTACAAAGCTACAGGCCGTTCTCACTCAACAACCGATACCCCACCCCCGCCTCAGTCACAATAAACCGCGGCCGGGTCGGGTCATCCGCCAGTTTCTGCCGCAGATGCCCGACCACGATGCGCAGGTAATGACTGTCCTCGGTGTGCGTCGGTCCCCAGATATCCTTGAGCAATTGCTGCTGGGTGATTACCCGCCCCGGATGCCGCGCCAGTTGCGCGAGCACCGCGTATTCCTTGCGGGTCAGGGCGACTTCGGCACCGTCGAGCAGCACGCGCCGATAGGCCAGATCCACGGTCAGAGGGCCGAAACTCAGCGCCGCTGGCTGCGCCTCCCCCGCCGGTGCCTGACGCAACAACGCGCGAACCCGGGCGAGAAATTCCTGAATGCCGAACGGTTTGGTCACATAGTCATTGGCGCCGCCATCCAGCGCTTCGACCTTCTGCCCTTCACTGGCGCGCACCGACAGCACCAGCACTGGCGTGGTCGCCCACTCGCGCAACTCGCGCAGGACCTGCTGACCGTCCATGTCCGGCAGGCCGAGATCGAGCACCACCAGGTCCGGTTTGCTCAGCGCGGCTTGTGCCAGGCCTTCAGCGCCGGTGCCGGCTTCGAGCACTTTGTAGCCTTGTGAAGCGAGGCTGATGCGCAGGAATTTGCGGATCTGCGGTTCGTCGTCGATGACCAAAATGGTCGCGGTCTGGCTCATGAATTCACATCAACACAATAGATTGGCAAGAGAGTAGCGCAGTCGACTTCAAGCTTCACCGTCCATCCCCGGTTGTGCCTGCAACGGCAGGTGCAAAGTGATGCAGGTGCCGCGCCCGTCGATGCCGTCAGCCACGGAAATACGCCCGCCGTGGGCGCCGACCATGCCCTGACAGATCGCCAGCCCCAACCCCGTGCCCTGCCCGCCGCGATCACCGCGCGCGGCGGTGTAGAACATGTCGAAAATCTTCGCTCGATCCTCTTCGGGAATCCCCGGGCCTTCATCGCTGACCGAAAAGAAAATTTCCTGCTCATCGGCACCGGCGCGCAGTTGCAGGCGACCGTGGCTGGGGGAAAAGCGCGCGGCGTTCTCCAGCACGTTGACCAGCGCCTGTTCGATCAACGCCGCGTGCACATAGAGCAACGGCAACTCGGCCGGCACTTCGGTGCTGACCTGCAGCGGCGCCAGCACCGCGCGCAGGCGGTTGAGTGAACTGCCGACGATATCGGCTGGCGACACCCAGTCCCGCGCCAGCTTCAGGGCGCCGTGGCCGAGGCGAGTCATGTCGAGCAGGTTCTGAATGTAGCGGTCGAGGCGTTCGGCTTCGTCGCGGGTGCCTTCGAGCAGCTCGCGGCGATCCTCCAGCGGAATCGCTTCGCCGAGGGCCAACAGGCTGTCGATGCTGCCGCGCATGGCCGTCAGCGGCGTGCGCAAATCGTGGGACACCGAGGCCAGCAAGGCGCTGCGTAACTGTTCGGTTTCGCCGTGCAGACGCGCCGCTTCGAGGTCATCGGCCAATTGCGCGCGGGCCAGGGCTTGCGCCAGCGGCTGGCTCAGCGCAGTGAGCAAACGCCGGCGCTGACCGCTCAAGCTCTGGCCTTCCTTGGCGCAAACACCAAGCAACGCCAGCGGCCCGTCCTCGACCGACAACGGCCACCACCACCAACGCCCCAGCGGCAAGGTGCCGGTGCCCTTGCCCGCCGGTTGATCGTGTTGCCAGGCCCAATCGGCGGCGGCGCGTTCGGCCTCGGTAAATTGCAGTGGCCCGCCGGTTTCGACTTTCCAGCCGCCCTGGCCGTCGCGGTTGAGCAGGCACAATTGCACATCGCTCCAGCCTTCGAGGTGCTGCGCGGCGGCGCTGATCACGGCCTGGCGATCAGTCGCGGCGGTGAGTTTGCGCGACAGGTCGAGCAGTTCGCTGGTCTCTTCCTGGGTATCGCGCAAAGCCTGCAACTGGCGACGCTGACGCGCCGCGAGGTTGCCGGTTAGGGCCGCCATCAACAGGAAGAACAGCAGCGTCAGCACGTCTTCTTCGCGCTGAATGCTGAAAGAGAAATTCGGCGGGATGAACAGAAAATCGTAGGTGAGAAACGACAGCGCCGCACAGGCCAGCGCCGGGCCGAGGCTGCTGCGCACCGCCACCAGCAACACCGCCGCGAGAAACACCAGCGAGATGTTCGGCAACGGCAACACACTAGACACCGCCCAGGCCAAGGCAGTGGCCAACAACGTCGCGACCAGCGCCAGCGCGTAGTCGAACCACACCAGCGTGACTGAATTACGCGGGCGCGGTTGGTGCTGCTCGTGATCACTGTCGAGCACGTTGATTTCCAGACCGTGCGCCTGACGCAGCAGGCGCGCCGCCAGACCACCGCCGAACAGTCGACGGCGCAAGCGCGGCCGCGACTGGCCGACCAGCAACAGACTGGCGCGGCGCTCGGCGGCGTGTTGGATCAGGGTTTTCGCCACCTCGCCGGCCCGCAACAGCACTACTTCGCCACCGAGGCGTTCGGCAAGTTGCTGGGCGCTTTGCAAACGCAACCGCGATTGCTCGTCACGGGCACTGCCGTTGTCGACATGCACCAGACTCCACGGCAGATGCCGGCGCTGGGCGACGCGGCTGGCGTGACGCACCAGCCGTTCGGCCTGCGCATCGCCATCGATGCCGACCAGCAAACGCCCGCGCACCGCCGGCGCGGCCTGGCCGAGTTGGCGATAGCCTTGGGCGAGATCGTTGTCGACCTGCGCGGCGGCGGTCTGCATCGCCAGTTCACGCAGTGCGGTGAGATTGGTCTGGGTGAAAAACGCATCGATGGCGGCGCGGGCCTGTTCCGGCACGTAGACCTTGCCTTCGCGCAGACGCTCAAGCAATTCACGCGGCGGCAAGTCGATCAGCAGCAGCTCGAAAGCTTCCTGCAGGACCCAGTCCGGCAGGGTTTCGCGCACCTGCACGCCAGTGATGCCGCGCACCTGATCATTGAGGCTTTCCAGGTGCTGGACGTTGACCGTGGTGAACACGTCGATGCCGGCGGCGAGCAGTTCCTGAATGTCTTGCCAGCGCTTGGCGTGACGGCTGCCGGGGGCGTTGCTGTGGGCCAGTTCATCCACCAGCACAAGCTTCGGTTTGGCGGCGAGAATGCCGTCGAGGTCCATTTCCTCAAGCAGCACGCCACGGTATTCGCTGCGCACCAACGGCTGCTGCGGCAGGCCACCGAGCAAGGCTTCGGTTTCGGCGCGGCCATGGGTTTCGACAACGCCGGCCAGGACCTTCACGCCCTGGCGCAGTTGCGTGTGCGCGGCCTGAAGCATGGCGTAGGTCTTGCCGACCCCGGGGGCGGCGCCGAGGAAAACCTTGAGCCGGCCACGGCCATCGCGGGGCAGGTCTGCTAACAATGCGTCGGCGCGGCCGGAGTCGCTCATGCTGGGGATGCTCTCTTTCTTCTGAGGTTTATGCGGTGATTGTCAGGGCGCCTTCGCGAGCAGGCTCGCTCCCACATGGATATGCATTCCAAAGGTGGGAGCGAGCCTGCTCGCGAATGGCCGCGCCGCCGATTACAGGTTTTGCAGTGCCAGATTCAGCTCCAGCACATTCACCACCGGCGGCCCCACCAGCGGCTGTTCGATGTGCTTATCGAGCAATTGCTGCACGGTCGACACCGGTAAGTTACGCGCTGCTGCGACACGCGCCAGTTGATAGGCAATTGCCGCCGGTGGCAAGTGCGGATCGAGGCCGCTGGCGGAGGTGGTCAGCAAGGCCAATGGCACCGGCCCCTGCCCAGCGACTTGTTGTTTTTGTGCGTCTTCGATTACGCGGGTCGCCAAGGCCGGATTGCTCGGCGCGAGGTTGCTGGCGCCGCTGGCGACCGTGGCAAAAGCCCCGGCGGACGGGCGTGGGTGGAACCAGTTGTCACCGCTGAAATCCTGGGCGATCAGCGACGAGCCGCGGACTTTGCCGTCGGCGTCGTGGATCAGGCTGCCATTGGCCTGATCCGGGAAAGCGACCTGGGCAATGCCGGTGACCGCGAGTGGATAGGCGACGCCGGTGATCAGGGTCATCAGCGCCAACAGGGTCAGGGCCGGGCGTATCATTGTGGACATTGCAGAATCCTCGATTCAGAAACCAGTACTGTGTTGAGTCAGATAAGCAGTGGCGCATTCTTCGCGAGCAGGCTCGCTCCCACAGGGGAATGCAGTTTCAGGTGGGAGCGAGCCTGCTCGCGAAAGCGTTACACCAGATGCAACGCCGTAAGCAGCATGTCGATCACCTTGATCCCCACGAACGGCACGACAATCCCGCCGACGCCATAGATCAGCAGATTGCGCCGCAGCAACGCCGCCGCACTCGCCGCCTGCACGCGCACGCCGCGCAAAGCCAGTGGAATCAGCACAACGATGATCAGCGCGTTGAACACGATCGCCGAGAGAATCGCGCTCTGCGGACTGCTCAGATGCATGATGTTCAGCACGCCCAGCTGCGGGTAAATCGAGGCGAACAGCGCCGGCAGAATCGCGAAGTATTTGGCGATGTCGTTGGCGATGGAAAAGGTCGTCAGCGCGCCACGGGTCACCAGCAATTCCTTGCCGATCTGCACCACGTCGAGCAGCTTGGTCGGGTCGCTATCGAGATCGACCATGTTCGCCGCTTCGCGTGCTGCTTGTGTGCCATCGTTCATGGCCATGCCGACGTCGGCCTGAGCCAGCGCCGGGGCGTCGTTGGCGCCGTCGCCGCACATGGCGACCAGGCGACCGTCGTTCTGCTCGTGACGGATCCGCGCGAGTTTTTTCTCCGGCGTGGCTTCGGCGAGCACATCATCGACGCCTGCTTCAGCGGCGATCGCAGCAGCGGTCAGCGGGTTGTCGCCGGTGACCATCACCGTGCGAATCCCCAGTTTGCGCAGCTCGGCGAAACGCTCGCGGATGCCTGGTTTGACCACGTCCTTGAGATGGATCGCGCCAAGCAACTTACCGTCTGCACAGACCAGCAACGGCGTGCCGCCACTCTGCGCAATCTTGTCGATTTCCCGCGCCAGCGCCGGGGCCAGATCGCTACGTTGCTGCCCGAGAAACGCCAGCAGCGAATCCACCGCGCCTTTGCGATACACGCGGCCCTGATAATCGACGCCGGACAAACGGGTTTCCGCGCTGAACGGCACGGCGGTCAGGGTTTCCGGGCCCGGCTCCGGTTGCGGATGCAGGCCACGGAGGAACTCGACGATCGACTTGCCTTCAGCGGTTTCGTCGGCCAGCGAGGCGAACAGCGCGCCTTCTGCCAGCTCACGGCCGGTCACTCCCGGCGCGGCATACACCGCGCTGCAACGACGGTTGCCGAAGGTGATGGTGCCGGTCTTGTCGAGCAACAGCACGTGCACGTCACCCGCCGCCTCCACTGCGCGACCGGATTTGGCGATCACATTCAGGCGCACGAGGCGATCCATCCCGGCGATGCCGATCGCAGACAGCAGACCGCCGATGGTGGTCGGGATCAGCGTGACCAATAACGCCACGAGGAACACCAGCGGCAGGCTGCCATTGGCGAAATGCGCGAACGGTTGCAGGGTGACGACCACCAGCAGAAAGATCAGGGTCAGGCCGATCAGTAGAATATCCAGCGCGACTTCGTTCGGGGTCTTCTGACGCTTGGCGCCTTCGACCAGGGCGATCATGCGGTCGAGGGTCGATTCACCAGGGTTGGTGGTGATCTTCACCAGCAGCCAGTCGGACACCAGCCGCGTGTTGCCGGTGACGGCCGAGCGGTCGCCGCCGGACTCGCGGATCACCGGCGCCGATTCACCGGTAATCGCCGCTTCGTTGACCGCCGCGATGCCTTCGATGACTTCGCCGTCACCGGGGATCATTTCCCCGGCTTCGACACGCACCACGTCGCCCTTGCGCAGATTGGCAGCCGGCACGATCTTGAAGCTGCCATCAGCCTGACGGCAGCGTGCGCTGAGGCCTTCGCTGCCGGCCTTGAGGCTGTCGGCGCGGGCCTTGCCACGACCTTCGGCCAAGGCCTCGGCGAAGTTGGCGAACAGCACGGTGAACCACAGCCACAGAGCGATTTGTGCGGCGACGAAGGTCGGCACATCAGCGTCCGGAATGAAGCACAGCACGGTGGTGAAAATCGCCGTCAGTTCGACCACCAGCATCACTGGCGAACGCGCCAGCTGCCGTGGGTCGAGCTTGACGAAGGCTTGCACCAGCGCCGGGCGCCACAGGGCCGAGATCGCAGTTTTGGCTTGTTCCGGCGCTTTGACGGCGGCGGGTTTGATTGCAGGCATATTCATGATGGATTCCTTAGAAGCCCATACTTAAATGTTCGGCGATAGGACCGAGCGCCAGCGTCGGCAAGAACGTCAGGCCGCCCACCAGCAAAATGGTCACGGTCAACAGGGTCACGAACAGCGGGCCGTGAGTCGGAAAGCTGTTCTGGCCGACCGGTGCGCTTTTCTTCATCGCCAGGCTACCGGCCAGTGCCAGCACCGGCAGGATGTAGCCGAAGCGGCCGATCAACATGCCCAGACCGAGCATCAGGTTGTGGAACGGCGTGTTCGCGCCCAGGCCACCAAATGCCGAACCGTTGTTGGCGCTCGCCGAGGTGTAGGCATAGAGCAACTGACTGAAACCATGCGCGCCGGGGTTGCTGATGGTTGCCGCAGCGCTGGGAACCGTGGCGGCAATCGCGCCGAGCACCAGCACGCCGACGGGCATCACCAGCAGCGTTACCACCAGCAATTGCACCTCACGCGCTTGAAGCTTCTTGCCGAGGTATTCCGGTGTCCGACCGATCATCAGACCGGCGAGGAACACCGCGATCAGCACGTTGAGCAACATGCCGTAGAGCCCGGCGCCGACACCGCCGAAGATCACTTCGCCGACCATCATGTTGACCAGCGCGACCATGCCGCTCAGCGGGTTGAGGCTATCGTGCATGCCGTTCACCGAGCCGTTCGACGCCGCCGTGGTAGTCGCCGACCACAGCACCGTCGCGGTAGTACCGAAGCGCGCTTCCTTGCCTTCCAGCGGCGCAGTCTGCTCGACAGCGGCGTTGTTCAGGGTCGGATTCGGCTGATACTCGGCCCACAACGATGTCGCACCGCCGATCAGGAACAACGCCAGCATGCAGGCGATGATCGCGCGGCTCTGGCGCAGATCCTTGACGTAATGGCCGAAGGTGAACACCAGCGCCACCGGGATCAGGATGATCGAAGCGACTTCGAACAGGTTGCTCCACGCGGTCGGGTTCTCGAACGGATGCGCCGAGTTGACCCCGAAGAAACCACCACCGTTGGTGCCCAGCTGCTTGATCGCAATCTGGCTGGCGGCCGGGCCGAGCGGGATTACCTGATCGACGCCTTGCAGGGTCACGGCATTTACATACTGCGCGAAGGTCTGCGGCACGCCCTGCCAGACCAGATAGAGCGCCAGCAGCAGGCATAGCGGCAGCAGGCCATAGAGGGTGGCGCGGGTCATGTCGACCCAGAAGTTGCCAAGAGTCTGCGCCGACTTACGGCCGATGCCACGGCACAGCGCGACCAGCACGGCGAGGCCGGTGGCGGCGCTGACGAAGTTCTGCACGGTGAGACCGACCATCTGGCTCAGATAGCTGAGGGTCGCTTCGCCGCTGTAGGACTGCCAGTTGGTGTTGGTCATGAAACTGACCGCGGTGTTGAACGCCTGGGTCCATTCCTGGCCGGGCAGATTTTGCGGGTTCAGCGGCAGGTGATCCTGGAACAGCAGAATCGCAAACAGCAGCAGAAAACCGGCAAGGTTGAACGCCAGCAGCGCCAGCGTGTACTTCTGCCAGCTCTGCTCCGCCTGCGCATCGACCCCGGCAAGGCGATAGCAACCGCGCTCGACCCGGCCGAGAATCGGCGTCAGCCAGGTGCGCTGGCCCTCCATCACCTTGTAATAGAAGCGCCCAAGGAACGGCGCCGGCAGCAGGACCAGCGCAAAAAACCCGAGGATCAGCCAATAGTCATAACTGTGCATAGCCGCTCCTAGTTCCGGTCCGCGCGCAACAGCGCAACCAACAGATAAATGAACAGCCCCACTGCCAACAGCAGTGACACCCCGTCCAGAACGCTCATGGAAGATCTCCGTGTAACGGCGTATTGCCGCGTGTGCAGCGATTGTCGGGAAGGAGGCTGTAAAGGAACGAGAGCGAGGCCCGGCGTGGGTCATAAAGAAAGCGTAAAGAGTGGGTTTATGCGGGCGTTACAGCAGGTTTTTGCAGCGTCAGGTCGGGCCTCATCGCGGGCAAGCCCGACTCCCCCAGGTTATGCGGTGGAATCAAATTCAGCGGACGACGCAGAAACCTGTGGGAGCGGGCTTGCCCGCGAAGGCGGCATAACAGACTCCGCTGCTCCCAACTGGCGCACAAAACCCGCACATCCAGCGCCAATCATCCCCGCTGCGACAGCTTTGGACTCATTACGACTTGTTTCAGCGTAATGGCACGCCCACTGCACACGCCCTCCCCCGAGCTTTCCAATCCTTCAGGGAGCAAGCGCATGAACACACAACTCAAACCCACGCTGGGCACGTTGCACCTGTGGGGCATTGCCGTGGGGCTGGTGATTTCCGGGGAATATTTCGGCTGGAGTTACGGCTGGGGCGTGGCCGGTACGCTGGGTTTTCTGGTGACTTCATTCATGGTCGCGACCATGTACACCTGCTTCATCTTCAGTTTCACCGAACTGACCACCGCGATTCCCCATGCCGGCGGGCCGTTTGCCTACAGCCGCCGCGCGTTTGGCGAAAAAGGCGGATTGATCGCCGGACTGGCCACGCTGATCGAATTCGTCTTCGCCCCGCCAGCGATTGCTTTGGCGATTGGCGCGTATCTCAATGTGCAATTTCCGGCGCTCGACCCGAAACACGCGGCGGTTGGCGCCTACATCGTGTTCATGGGCCTGAACATTCTCGGGGTGAAACTGGCCGCGACGTTCGAGCTGATCGTCTGCGTGCTGGCGGTGGCTGAGTTGCTGGTGTTCATGGGCGTGGTCGCACCGGCGTTCAGCTTCAGCAACTTCGCGCTGAATGGCTGGGCCGGTTCCGACGTCTTCGGCGCGCCGGCGATTGCCGGGATGTTCGCGGCGATTCCGTTTGCGATCTGGTTCTTCCTCGCCATCGAAGGCGCCGCCATGGCTGCCGAAGAAGCCAAGGACCCGAAACGCACGATCCCAAAAGCCTACATCAGCGGCATCCTGACCCTGGTGCTGTTGGCCATGGGCGTGATGTTCTTCGCGGGTGGTGTCGGCGACTGGCGCACCTTATCCAACATCAACGACCCACTGCCGCAAGCGATGAAAACCGTGGTCGGTGACAACTCCGGCTGGCTGCACATGCTGGTGTGGATCGGCCTGTTCGGCCTGGTCGCCAGTTTCCACGGCATCATCCTCGGCTACTCACGCCAATTCTTCGCCCTCGCCCGCGCCGGTTACCTGCCCGCCTCATTGGCAAAACTGTCGCGCTTCCAGACCCCGCACCGCGCAATCATCGCTGGCGGCCTTATCGGCATCGCGGCAATCTACAGCGACGGCCTGATCAACCTCGGCGGCATGACACTCACCGCAGCGATGATCACCATGGCCGTGTTCGGCGCGATCGTGATGTACATCATGAGCATGCTCAGCCTGTTCAAACTGCGTAAATCGGAACCGAATCTGGAACGTACTTTCCGCGCGCCGTGCTATCCGCTGGTTCCGCTGATCGCGCTGGTGCTGGCGGTGGTTTGCCTGGTGGCGATGGCGTGGTTCAACACACTGATCGGGCTGATTTTCCTCGGTTTCATGGCGGTGGGGTTCTGCTACTTCATGCTCACCGGGCAACTGCGCGCCGATGCGCCGGCGGATGCCATGTTGACCGGTCTGTAACACGGTTCAGGTATGCCGGGCATAAGCGGCCTAGAATGGAACCACTGCGAAGTCGTTTCGCTCAAAGGTGGTATGCAGCATCGCACGGCGAAGTCCTCGCCCGTCGAGCTGCCATTAAGGAGAGCCGTTATGCCCTGGTATGCCTGGTTGATTCTGGTCGTTGCGATCGGCTCGATTGTCGGCGGATTGATGATGTTGCGCGACACCGCCAACAAGGTCGAACTGACCGATGAAGAACGCAAGCGCGTTGCACAGCGCAATGCCGAAGCGGATGCCAAGGATGCACAAGACCGCTGATACCAACCCCGCCGCAATGGCGGGGTTTGTTTTTTCAGCACAATCGGACTTACCCGCAGGCTGTTTAGATTTTAGAAGTACAGTCACCATTTAATCTTCCGTGGTTAAGATGGCAGCATCGTCGCGGAGAGCTCCACATGCGTTACTCGCCAGATCACAAAGCCCAGACCCATCAACGCATCATCAAGGAGGCTTCCGCCCGATTTCGCAAGGACGGTATCGGCGGCACCGGCCTGCAGCCTTTGATGAAAGCCCTGGGCTTGACCCATGGCGGTTTCTACTCGCACTTCAAATCCAAGGAAGAGCTGGTCGAAAAAGCCCTGCAAGAGGCCGGCGAGCAAGTCGCGGGCCTGTGCGAAGAAATCTTCGCGCAGGAAAACCCTCTGCAAGTGTTCATCGACACCTACCTGTCAGAGTGGCATCAGACCTCGCCCGACGAAGGCTGCCCGCTGCTGACCATTTCCTCCGAGCTGGGCCTGCGTGGCCAGCCAAGCCCCACCAGCGACGAAGTCCTCAATGCTCGCCTCGAACAAATTCAAGGCACGCTCGAAGGCGAGAACAGCGCAGATCGCAGCATTGTCATCATGGCGACCCTGGCCGGCGCTCTTCTGCTGTCACGCAGCGTCGCGGATGCCGACTTCGCCCAGCGCATCCTCGACGTCACCCGCGAGCACCTCAAGCAATCGAGCGATTAACCTTCCCAGCGCTTGAACAACACGCTCGCATTGACCCCGCCAAAACCGAAGCCGTTGGACAAGGCATATTTGATCGCCATCGACCGCGCCTGACCATGGACGATGTCCACCCCTTCGCTCGCCGGATCCGGGTTGTCAAAGTTGAGCGTTGGTGGCACCACCTGATCCCGAATCGCCAGGAGCGTGAAAATCGCCTCCAGCCCGCCGGCCGCGCCGAGCAAATGACCGGTAGCAGATTTGGTCGACGTTACGGCGATCTGGTTCTGCGTGCCAAACAACGCCTTGATCGCCGCCAACTCGCCGAGATCGCCGACCGGCGTCGACGTCGCATGTGCGTTGAGATGCTGCACCTGCTCCGGCGTTACACCGCCCTGAGCCAGTGCCAATTGCATCGCCCGGCGAGCGCCGCTGCCGTCTTCTGGCCCGGCGGTCAGGTGATAGGCATCGGCTGTCGTGCCGTAGCCGACCAGTTCGGCCAACGGCGTCGCACCCCGTGCGAGCGCATGCTCAAGCGATTCGATCACCAACAAACCAGCGCCCTCGCCCATCACGAAACCATCGCGCCCACTGTCGAAAGGACGTGAGGCTTTCTCAGGGGTGTCGTTGTAACCGCTGGACAGCGCCCGCGCCGCCGCGAAACCGGCGAGACTGACGCGATCGATCGAAGCTTCAGCACCGCCACATACTGCGATGTCCGCCTCACCTGCTCGGATCAACCGCGCTGCATCGCCGATCGCCTGAACCCCGGCGGCACATGCGGTAACCGGAGCACCCAACGGCCCTTTGAGGCCATGCTGAATCGACACATGACCCGCCGCGAGATTGACCAGAAACGATGGGATGGTGAACGGCGACAAACGCCGGGGGCCGCGGCTGTCGGTGGTACGCACCGCATCGGCAATGGCACCGAAACCACCGACACCCGAGCCGATGATTGTTGCAGTGCGCTCCTGGCTTTCAGCGTCCGCCGGATGCCAGCCGGCCTGCTCCAGCGCCTGCCGCGCCGCTTCCATGGCGAACATGATGAAGCGATCCATCTTCTTCTGTTCCTTGGACGGCGTCGCACGATCCGGATCAAACCCGGCCTCCGCGTCCTCCTCCACCGTCGGCACACTCCCGCCGACCCGGGTTGGCAGATCAGCCACAACCGCATCGGGCAAGTTGCTCAACCCGGAACGACCGGCGAGCAAACGCTGCCAGACAATTTCAACATCACTGCCCAAGGGTGAAACCAGGCCCATGCCCGTGACGACGACTCGACGTTGGTTCATACCGTGGTTACCCCTTATCAATTCAAGATTCGACGTGCATCGGTGTGCGGCGATTCGACTGCTGAATCAGTCCCGAGCGAAATTATTATAGGCATAATCAAGGCGCAATATGATACTCGTAATTTTCAGTATTCAGGCATCCACCCGATCAGCATCCAATAAAAAGGCCGGTCAATGACCGGCCTCTCGGCGTTGAACTGTCAGCTTAGTTCACTTCCAGCTTTTCACGATTGCGATCCAGAATCGCCTTGCCAATCCCCTTCACTTCCAGCAATTCATCCACCGACGCGAACGGCCCGTTTGTATCGCGATACGCAACAATCGCCTGCGCCTTCGCCTCCCCCACACCCGCCAACTCCTTCTGCAACGTCGCCGCATCCGCGCCGTTGAGATCGACCTTGGCGCTTGCCGAAGGCGAAGCCGCATCCATCAGCAACGGCGCTTTTGTTGACTCGGTCGGCGCAACAGGCGCAGCAATCGCAGCGATCGAGGCGCTGGTAAGAAAAGCAAAGATCAGCGAGTAGAAATAACCGGTACGCATAAGTGACGCTCCATTATCGTTTTAGAAAGCAGCTTTTCCCAAGCTGCTCTCCAAACGTAGGTCATGATGGCGGGAAGTCAAAAATGCGAGCGTTACAGAATGTGAAACAATCAGGGCTCGAGGCGACGCTGCTGATGGATCCAGTCAACGATTTCTCCGTCGGGAGTGTAGCCGGAGACAGTTTCACGAAGGAGCTGGCGGACGCGAGTGTAGTCGTCGGCTTCGACGGCCTTAAGGAGTTCGTTCAGTTTTACCTTGAGCAAGTCCCATGGCAAATAGTCTTCCTTGGCAGACATGATCATGGGGTGTGAGGTAGCCGATACGTTGTCACCGATGAGCAGTTCCTCATAGAGCTTTTCACCCGGGCGCAGCCCCGTAAATTCGATGGAGATATCGCCTTGGGGATTACGGTCGGAGCGGATGCTCAACCCAGAAAGGTGAATCATTTTTTCAGCAAGTTCGACAATTTTTACTGGCTCACCCATGTCGAGGACGAATACGTCGCCGCCCTCCCCCATGGAGCCAGCCTGTATAACAAGTTGGGCGGCTTCGGGGATTGTCATGAAGTATCGAGTGATTTTGGGGTGGGTAACGGTCAACGGCCCGCCGGATTTGATTTGGCTATGGAATAGCGGTATGACCGAACCAGACGAACCCAGCACATTGCCGAAACGAACCATGGTGAAGCGGGTTTTATTCACTCGGGAGACTTTCGCACTGTCGTTAAACAGTACAGGAGCGACCTCTCGACTCAGCGCCTGGAGAGTCATCTCCGCCAGACGCTTGGTGCTTCCCATCACGTTAGTCGGGCGAACCGCCTTATCTGTAGAAATCAACACGAAATTCGATACGCCAGATTGCAAAGCCGCTTGGGCAGTATTAAGCGTTCCGAGGGCGTTATTCAGAACGCCTTCAGCAATATTATGCTCAACCATCGGCACATGTTTATAAGCCGCGGCGTGGTAAACGGTATCTACTTTCCAGGTTTTCATTACGTCCAGCAATTTTTCCTGGTGCCGGATCGAACCCAGAATCGGCAGCAGCCTGATAGGCGCCGACTCGCGACTACTTCGCTGTTCCAACTCTGACAGAATGCTGTATAGATTGAACTCGCCGTGTTCAAACAGTAAGAGCGCAGTCGGCCCGAGCGAAAAAATCTGTCGGCATAACTCAGACCCAATAGACCCCCCGGCGCCCGTCACCATCACTGTCTTGCCCTTGATGCAACGCTCCAACAGATCCGGCTGCGCGGGAACAGCATCTCGTCCCAGCAAATCGGCGATATCGACTTCCTGAATATCATCCACCTTGACCCTGCCGCTGGCCAGGTCGGTGAAATTGGGAACGCTACGTATATGAAGCGGATAACCCTCCAGAAAATTGAGAATTTCCCGCCGCCGAGCTCGAGTCGATGAAGGCAGCGCCAAGAGAATTTCCTGTGCGCCGGTGACATCAATCATTTGTTGAATATGTTTGGGTTTATAAACCTGAAGGCCAGCAATGGATCGATCAGCGATACTTGAATCATCGTCGATGAACGCCACCGGCCGCATGACCCGCCCCATACGCAACGCTGCAACCAATTGGTTGCCCGCGACACCTGCACCGTAGATGGCAACCTTGGTCAGGTCATCATCGCGATTGGTGAAAGGTACATGTTTGACGGCGGTGAACCAGTCCCCCATGAAATATTGACGCATGCAAAGGCGAAGGCCGCCAATGATGACGAGACTCAGCCACCAGTAATTGAAAATTATCGAGCGAGGAACCACCGCCTCATGGTTGCTGTACCAATAAACAACCAGAGCCAGGAGCAAGGAGGACAGACTGACGGCCTTGATGATGGCGATCAATGCGTCATTTCCAAAGTAACGCATCACCGCTCGATACATCCCGAAGCGGATGAACAGGGGAACGGCGATCACAGGAGCGCAAGCGAAGAGCCAAAAATGTACTTTAAGCGGGTTGTACATGTCGTCTATGCCCAGACGAACGATAAACGCCAACCATAAAGCGGTCCAGACCAGGAAAATATCGGTAGCCACCTGAAGCAGCCGCTTGCGCCGGCGGGGTAGGTTGACCAGATAAGTCCTGACTTTGTCCATGAATGCCTCGCTCACCTCAAACTTCTCCTTTCCACCGCTGCATTACCGGTCGAGCTCCAAACAGCATACCGCATTGACCTGAGGAATCTGAACGGTTTGGCTCTGAACCCCGCTCAGTGATGTGGAGCGGGATAGCTGATGGGAAGCCAACAAGGGACTCGTCCGAAATCGCGCGACGCGCATTTGTGTGAAGTTCGACCGGCGCAACGGGAAAGTGTTTCACTGAAACAGCGAATACACAGGAACACGTTAACTGCCACAATGGGTAGCTCAGCCTCGGCAAGCGACCGTCTGAAGCGGCTAATGCCGTGTAATACGCGGACAAACGCGATAAGCTACCAAGCCTAGCTGCGATATCAAAGCTTTACTTGCCATCATGGAAAGAGCGTATTACCTGTGCCAAATGACTCCTGCCTTCCTGCCGCCCCGACGATCAAGCCAGTGGTAGATACCGATTGCGTGGCGATTTTGTTGTGCACGTACAACGGAGGGAGCTTTCTCAAGGACCAATTGGACTCGATCGCAGCTCAAAGTCACGAGCAATGGGTTGTGTACGCATCCGACGACGGCTCGACGGATGAGACCCTCGAAACCTTGCAGCGCTACCGTGAGGCGTGGGGCAATGATCGCTTGCTTATCCTGCATGGTCCAAGACGCGGCTTTTCGAGTAATTTTCTGTCCGTGCTGGGTCAGGCGTGCGGTCGTCAGAAATATTATGCTTTCTGCGATCAGGACGATGTCTGGCATCCCACGAAACTGCAACGAGCAGTGGCGTGGTTGAGACACCAGCCTACCGGTATACCCGCCCTTTATTGTGGGCGCACTCGAAATGTCACTGAGACAGGGGAGCTCATCGGACTGTCTCCTTTGTTTCGCAAACCTCCGTGTTTCGAAAACGCACTGATGCAAAATCTGGCAGGCGGCAACACGATGCTGATCAATCAAGCCGCCTGCTCCTTACTGAACATGACTCCGCCGACTGCGCCATTGGTATGTCACGATTGGTGGACCTATCTGTTGATCACCGGCTCTGACGGCAACGTTTATTACGACCCAACGCCCATGCTGGATTATCGTCAGCATTCCCAAAACGTTATCGGCGCGAACACCTCGATCAAAAGTCGCCTGCTTCGAATCAAGCGCATGTTCGAAGGTTCAATGAAAGAATGGAACGATGCCAACATCGCCGCTCTGACGCTAGTTTCCGAGCATCTGAGCGAACGCAACTTGATGACCTTCAAGCGTTTTGAGCGTAACCGTAACGCAACAATTTTCAACAGAGTCAAGATGATGGTTTCGAGCCGTTTTTTTCGTCAGACGTTTATGGGTAATGTAGGCTTGGCTTTGGCGATATTAATCAATAAAATGTAGCCATCAATGTTTATCCATCTTTACGGGGAAGATATTACGTAGTGAGCAAAGAGCCTTTCAGCTCCGCCCTCCAATCACCCCAACCTGGCATTTTTCAAACTACTGCCAATCAAAACACGCCGATATAATTACAGCATCTCATAAATGAGAGCACTAGCAGAAGTCTTGTGATCGACACTAATCATGGAAAGCCAAGCTTATTTCGCGCACCCTTCAAATATCAAGACGGCTTGCCTGAACGCAATAATATTTTGGGCAAAACTGGACCCAGCGTATTGCAAAAGCCGTTAATGGTACCGGCCAGTTGCCCACCGGCGGTTTCAGGACGTCTTCCGCTCCTGTGATGGCCGCAAGACAGCCGTGCGTAATCTCAGCCATTTCATCCTTGCAACGCCTGAAACACAGCAGCATAAGCAATGATCGCTAGCCCTGAAACACGATGTCCTGTTAATCTTGAGCGGCTATGGTCTGGGAATATTCCCTCGAATAAAGTTAGCTTCTGCCACGGACCTACTGTGGCGGCCGCCACCCGAAGCGGCTCAAGGCTCTTACGCATCAGCTATATTGAAGAGACAACTCGAAAATGTCGTATCTGTCACCCTCCAAGCCGCCACATTCGAAGCTTATCCAAGCGGCGGGATGCATAATGCGCGGCCCGACGCTGACTTCGATGAGTGGTCCAGCCCGTCAAACCACTCAAATAACTGCCACTCCCTCCTATTCTCATCCCGGCGAGCACTCACTTGTCGAGGTGTTGGGTTAATGCGTATCTTCCCAGCAACACCAATGGAAATGGCGGCAAGCCTTTGGCGAAATCGAGCGCTCATTCACGCCTCTGCCAAACGCGAGGTACTCGGCCGGTATCGCGGTTCAATGCTCGGCTTGCTGTGGTCGTTCTTCAATCCGCTGCTGATGCTCGTTGTATACACGTTTGTATTTAGCGTGGTCTTCAAGGCCCGCTGGGGCACCAGCGGCGAAGGTTCAAAGATTGAGTTCGCCCTGGTGCTGTTTGCCGGGCTGATCGTCTTCAACTTATTCGCCGAATGTGTGAACCGGGCCCCCTCTTTGATCCTGGCCAATGCTAACTACGTTAAAAAAGTAGTATATCCACTGGAAATACTTCCCTTTGTAGGGTTGCTGGCGGCTTTTTATCACGCCGCAATCAGCGTGTCAGTGTGGCTTGTCGCCTACACCCTGCTTATCGGCACCCCCATGATCACGACACTGTACTTGCCCTTGGTCCTGATCCCCTTCGCACTTTTTATCATGGGCCTGTGCTGGACACTGGCATCGCTGGGAGTATTCCTGCGTGACGTGTCCCAACTGATCTCAGTAGTAACATCTGTCCTGATGTTTTTGAGCCCGATCTTCTATCCAGCCAGTGCCTTGCCAGAGGAATATCAACACATTCTTTATTACAATCCGCTCGTACCCGTGATTGAAATGATCAGGGACATCCTCTATTGGGGCAAATCTCCCGACCTGAGCGCATTGGCAATTTATAGCCTGGGTGCGGCGTTTGTAGCCTGGCTCGGTTTTGCCCTGTTTCAGAAGACGAGAAAGGGGTTCGCCGATGTCCTCTGAAATCGCTATCAAGATAGAAGGTCTGAGCAAATGCTACGAGATCTATAACACGCCACGTGATCGCCTGAAGCAGTTCATTTTGCCAAAATTGCAGAACGCTTTAGGCATGCAGGCTCAGCAGTATTACCGCGAATTCTGGGCCTTAAGGGATATTTCCTTCGAAATCAAACGAGGCGAGACGGTCGGCATTATCGGTCGTAATGGCGGTGGCAAGTCGACACTCTTGCAGCTTATCTGCGGCACCCTCAACCCAACCGGCGGATCAATCGAGACTAACGGACGCATTGCGGCGTTGCTTGAACTGGGCTCCGGCTTCAATCCAGAGTTCACGGGGCGGGAAAACGTCTATCTAAGTTGTGCCCTGCTTGGGCTCACCAAAGAACAGACCGACGCGCGCTTTGATGATGTGGCCAGCTTCGCCGATATCGGTGCTTTCATTGAACAACCGGTCAAGACGTATTCGAGCGGAATGTTCGTGCGCCTCGCCTTTGCAGTAAATATCGTATCCCAGCCCGACATCATGATTGTGGATGAGGCATTAGCCGTCGGCGATATGAGTTTCCAGGCAAAGTGCATGACTGCCCTTCGTCGCATTCAAGATAATGGTGCAACAGTACTGTTTGTCAGTCATGACATCGGCAGTATTCGCAGCCTGTGTTCCCAGGCAGCGTATCTTGAACAAGGCAGACTCAAGGGTTTTGGCAAAGCAAGTACTCTCACGGAAGACTATATTCGTGTCACCCGTGAAGAGATGAACAATGAAGTACTCAAATATTTACCGCAAATAAAAAATCCGAAGGCCGATCAGACCGAAGTTCTATCGGGCTCTGCCACCACTCACGGGTTTAAAGAGTCGCAGGAATTTGATCGTCGCGCTGCTGGCTTCCGATATGGCAAAGGGGGCGTGCGAATTGCCTTCGCAGAGTTGATAGACGCCTCTGGCGAGCCTGTGGTGGCCGCTGAATTCAACCAGAAAGTAACTGTCAGAGTCTATATCGAAGCTCAAGAGCATACGGATTGCTCAGTCAATTACTACATTCAGGATGACAAGAAGATTCAAATTCTTGGTGCTGGATTCAGAACGGCTGGATTTCCACTTCTGGAATGCGTAGCGGGCGGGCGGTACATTATTTCCTATACCACCCTGCTGCCTTTGCAAGAGGGCAATTACAGCATCCAGATTCAAATCTCAAAACCGGTGGTTCTGGAGCAAAGTGCCGAGTTTCTTGATGTCATTGATGACGCGATCGTTTTTAATGTTCAGAGACGCGCCGGCGGACGTATTTGGGCCAAGGCTTATGTGGAAAACACTATCGAGGTGCAGAATCTATGAGCATTTCCACACTGAAAGTTACCGTTTGCCTTCACCTGTCAAATGGCTCCAAATGGCGTTCAGCTCAGCGCGCATGCCTGGCTGAGCCGGATGCTCCGACGCATCCAAGCCGCGGGCTCTCCCGCACCCTGCTTGATGTACCCGCATCATGATCCCGGTTACTCGAACGTTTTTACCGGATCTGGACGTCTACACTGCATACCTGAAGGGTATGTGGGAGTCGGGCGTGCTTACGAACAATGGCCCACTGTCAAAACAACTGAGTGCAGAGATCTCCAATTCGCTCGGCATAACCCATCTTCAACTCGTCACCAATGGTACCCTGGCAATACAGTTGGCTATCAAGGCCCTCGGACTACAGGGGGAGATCATCACAACGCCCTATAGCTACGTAGCCACAACAAACTCTATTCTGTGGGAAGGGTGCACACCAAAGTTTGTGGATGTGGACGCGACATCCTTTTGCATCGACCCCGATTTGATCGAGGCCGCCATCACAGAAAAGACCTCCGCTATTTTAGCGACGCATGTGTATGGCTACCCATGCGACGTCGGCAGAATTCAGGATATCGCTGACCGCCATGGCCTTAAGGTGATCTACGATGCCGCGCATGCGTACGGTGTGCGTCTGCAGGGCGAATCACTGTTGAATCACGGTGACTGCAGCACCCTGAGCTTCCATGCCACCAAGCTCTTTCACACCGGTGAAGGAGGTGCAGTCATATTTCGCGATAAGGAAGTAGCCGACAGAGCATTTCTTATGAGCAAGTTCGGCCACTTGGGCGAGGATCACTATATTGATCTGGGCATAAATACAAAGATGTCCGAATTACACGCAGCCATGGGGCTGAGCATGCTGCCGCATGTCAGCTCGATCATCGAGGCGCGTCGCCAATGCTCAGCCTGGTACGACGAATTCTTGGCAGGCACCAAGCTACAGCGCCCAGAAGTTGTCAGGGGTCTTGAATACAACTTTGCGTACTACCCTGTCGTATTCGAAACCCATCAAAAAGCGATGGCCGTCCGGGAAGCCCTGCAAAATAACGGGGTGTTTCCTCGCCGTTACTTCCACCCTTCTCTTAACACTTTGCCATTTCTGGACGAGGCCACGCGTAGCCCTTGCCCTGTGTCGGAATCGCTGGCGAGCCGGGTTCTGTCACTGCCACTCTATACTGCGCTCTCTCAGCAAGAAATCTTGATGATTGCGACTTGCATCAAGAATGTGCTTGATATCTGAGGTGCTGCGGTGAAGCTGGCGATCATGCAGCCTTATCTGTTTCCATATATTGGTTACTTCCAACTGCTGCGTGCAGCTGACACTTTTGTCGTTTACGATGACGTCAATTTCATCAAAGGTGGCTGGATCAACCGCAACTACATTCTCATCAATGGCGACAAGCAGCTGATCACATTACCGCTGCAGGGTGCCAGCCCAAATAAGTTGATCAATCAGGTAGAAATCGGTACTCATCACAAGATTTTGCAGAATATTCAGCAGAATTACCGCAAGGCACCCTATTTCGAATCCGTATTCCCCATGCTCGAAAAGATTCTCGGATACGGGCATCGCAACCTGGCGGATTTTCTCGACCACCAACTAAGAGTACTTTGCGACTATCTCAGCCTGAGTCCGAAATGGCATATCTCCTCCACGCTTAAAAAAGACACCGGACTTCGTGGACAAGATAAAGTTATCGCAATCTGCAGCGAGCTTGGCGCTACAGACTATCTCAATACGCCAGGAGGCAAGGCGCTGTATGATGCAACAACCTTTGCGTCGTATGGTTTGAAGCTGTCTTTCATTCAATCGCGCCCCATCAGCTATCGCCAATTCGACAAAGAATTTCTGCCTAATTTGTCCATCATCGATGTAATGATGTTCAATGACCGAGAGCAATGCGCTCGATTGCTTCAGGAGTACGACCTTGTCTGATGAAAGAACGGCCAAATTTCGCCGCAACGAACTGCTGGAAAACTTCCTTGCGGAACTGAACAGTGATCTGCAACCGTCCGAACAGGCTTTGCTCAAGCAACAGACCAGCGCCGATGCTGACCACCCAGTGATATTCGTGATGGGACCTCTGCGCAGTGGAACCACGTTATTTATGCAATGGCTAGCAAACACTGGCCTGGTAGCGTACCCAACGAATCTCCTGTCGCGCTTTTATCAGGCACCTGTGCTCGGTGCCAAAATTCAGCTTTTGCTAACCGATCCGCGGTTCGACTTCCGGGGCGAGCTGTCCGAGTTTGCGCAGCAGACTCAATATCGCTCCGAGAATGGCAAGACTGAAGGAGCCCTGGCTCCTAATGAATTCTGGTATTTCTGGCGCCGCTTTCTCGCTGAACCTTCGCGCGACGTATGGAGCGACGCAGAATTGGCGCAAAGTATGGACACTCAAACCATGCGAAGCGAGCTCAAAGGGATAATGGATGTTTTCGAGAAACCATTTGCCGCCAAGGGAATGTTGTTCAACTACAACATTCCCTTTCTCGACTCGGAGTTCGACAAGGTCCTTTTTGTTCATATCGTCAGAAACGAAGCGACGAATGCCGAGTCGGTACTTGAGGCGCGCAGGCGCCAATTGGGCGCCGAAAATTCCTGGTATTCGTTCGATATTCCGGAAAAAGAGTTATTGATGCACCTCAGCCCATATGAGCAAGCGCTGGGCCAGGTTAGAGCTATTAATCAGGCGGTCAGGACCGGTTTGGAACAGGTTGCCGAATCTCGGAAGATGGTCGTCCCATACGAAGACTTCTGCGCTTCACCTGAGAAGTATTTCGCAGAAATTTCAGGAAAGCTGGGAATCACTAACGCGTCATATACAGGCGCTGCAGCATTTGAAGTAACGAGAAAACGGTGAGGTCCACTCACGACGAGTTCGCCCATGTCTTTTCACGACCGCCTGCAACGCAAAGGCGTTTGAAAACACATTTAAAACAATGGTAATGGTCATGCCGCAAGCCCCCCAAGTCTCCGTCATTTTGACATCTTTCAATCACTCCAAATATTTGCGAGAAGCGATTGACAGTGTTCTGAATCAAACGTACGAGAATTTCGAGCTTATCATCTGGGACGATGCCTCTCAGGACGATTCGTGGGAAATAATCAATCGTTACAACGATGCGCGCATTAAATCCTTCCGAAACAGCCAGTCCAAGCGTGGCGTCTATGGTATCAACGAAGCGATTGCCAGTGTCACGCGAGGCGAATACATCGCCATTCACCACTCCGACGATGTCTGGGAAGAAGACAAGCTTGCGAAGCAAATAGACTTTCTTAAAACCCATCCATCCGTCGGAGCAGTATTCTCCAATGCGCAGGCAATTGATGAAGAAGGGGCAATTCATCCCGATACTTCGCATTACTATTCGTCTGTTTTCAATCGATCGAATCGCTCCCGCCACGAATGGCTGCGTTTATTCTTCGAGCAAGGTAATGCGCTTTGCCATCCAAGCGTTTTGATCCGCCGGGAATGCTATGACAACTGTGGCTTGTACCGCATTGGTTTAGCACAGATCGCCGACTTTGATATGTGGATCAGACTCTGTCTTAAATATGAGATCCACGTCCTGCCGGAAAAACTTGTCAAGTTCCGGGTGCGAGACAAGGAGGCGAACTCCAGCGGCAATCGACCAGAAACCCGCGCCCGCGTGCTTTTTGAGTTCAGCATGTTGCTGCCGCTGTATCTTCAGATCACACACAAAGACGATCTTCTGAAAGTATTTCCTGAGGCCAGGGCATTTCTCGCCGGAGAAGACGCCTGCCTGCATTACGCGATGGCAAGAGCAATGCTCGAGATGAAACCGTTTGATTTCGTCGTACCTTTCGCCTTGACAGAACTTTTCAAAATTCTGAACTCGCCGAACAAACGACTGCCTGCAGATTTCAGCGCGACTGAGTTCGTCAGACTGACTGCCGAGCTTGATCCATTGAAAATGGGACAATTCGACCATCTCGTCAAGTTGGCAGCAGAGCACGAAGCCGAGGTTTTCAAGCGTGACGAACACCTGACCCAGTGCGGCATAGTAATTTCAGAACGTGAAGCCCAGATTAAAGAGATTTCAACTACGCTGTCGCAAAAAGAGGCGCAAATAGCCAAACTGGACGCTTTAGTCTCGGAGCAGCAAGCCCAGATATTTGACCGTGACTCCCAGTTAACGCATCACGAGCATCAGAAGATCCAGCGCGATGAACTGATCGCTCAACGTGACGCGCAGATAAATCAGTGTAACGCGCTGATATCGGAGAGAGACGCGCAGATTAACGAGCTTGACGCACTGATATCGGAGCGTGACGTGCAGATTAACGAGCTTGGCGCACGGCTATCGGAGTATGACGCACAGATTAACGAGCGTGACGCAGTGATATGGGAGCGTGACACTCGCATAGAGGCAATTTACCGATCTAAAAGTTGGTGTGTCACCAAACCACTTAGAACACTCAGCACTCTCTTCAAAAGACGCATAAAGCATGAATCTGGAAACGATGTGATGAAACAGCAAGCCAAGCTCAGTCTGTTGTACAAACTTATCAAACTCAGCCTCGCCAACCCCGGCTTTTTCGTGCGAAACCTCAACATGGCGAACGTACGTCGGTTCTTTGCCGCCGTCCCTCGACACAATGAGGACACCGTAATAAATCTGGCCAAAGACAAAATCGAACAAGACAAAGTTCTGAACCGCGTCCATCAGGCCGATGAAACCTCTCATCCGGGGTTGCTCAAGGCCCAGGCACTGGAAAAGTGCTACCCGGGTATCACGCAACCTGTTGGCCTGGGAAACATCGTCCTCCTGGAAGAAAAAATCTCTGCCCCCCCTTTTGTAGTTGACGCTCAGGCACCCGCACGGGTGAATGTTCTACTGCCGCAGCTAGACCCACTGATCATGTTCGGTGGCTATATCGCCTGCCTGCAGTTCATTTCGAAAATTCAGTCCGTGGGCTTTCAAGTCAGAATTTTGCTCACCGAGTCTGACCGATTTGACCGCGAAGCAGTGAATGCGAAACTGGCTTCCAACCCGGCATTGCAAAAAGCAGTTGCCGCTGCTGAAGTCGAAGATATTACACAAGGGACTCACCAACTGGTGATATCTCCAAACGACGCCTTTGTAGGCTATTCGTTCTGGACTTGTATCAAAGCGCATCATTTGGCAAAGGCCATTGGGAAAGAGTTCATTTTCTTTTTGCAGGAATACGAACCAATTTTCCACCCGCACGATTCGCTGTATGCGATTGGCAGTTATGTGTACCGACTGCCTCATAAAGTCATTTTCAATACCGAGTTGCTCGCCGATTACTTCCGCAGCAAGCAACTAGGGGTATTCTCGCGTCATGAAGGGGAAGCACTGGATGAACATTACGTGGCTTTCCAGCACGCCCTGACGCCTACAACTCCGCCATCGGTTGAGCAACTCGCTCGACGCGAGACTAAACGCTTGCTGTTCTACGGACGTCCAGAAGGTCACGCACGTCGTAATATCTTCGAGATTGGCATCCTCGGGCTCAAAGCGGCGATTGCCAATGGCGTCTTCGACGATGCGTGGGAATTCCACGGTGTGGGTACGCTGGGTCCTGACTACGACGTTGACCTGGGTCACGGTCGCGTAATGAAACTGAGCGGAACGCTTCCTCAGAGCGATTACGGAAAAGCCTTGGGCGAATTCGATATCGGCTTGAGCCTGATGCTGGCTCCGCATCCGAGTATTCTGCCATTCGAAATGGCATCGGCCGGTCAAGTCGTCGTAACCAATGCTTATGAATCTCGTACAGCAGATGTATTGCGTGCCATTTCCTCAAACATCGAACCGTGCGAGGCAGATCCATTCTCGATCGCCGAAGCCCTCGAAACCGCAGTCGCCCGTGCGAGCGACAGCGAAGCCCGCATTCGAGGAACCTCGTTCGACTGGGTTCGTGATTGGGATGATGCATTTAATCCTCAAGTGATCGAAAAAATCTCCAGGATTCTTCGCGCATAAACGGAGCGGTACCGCGGCGGGACCGTTTAAGCATGCGAGCGTTTTTTGCAGGCGCAATGGTTGAAACACCGCGGTACCACGACTGGCTAGTTTTGAAGGCCTGACGGCTCACAAGGTCAAAGCAGCCCTTCCAATCATTCATTAGGCATACACCAACATGATTTTCAGCTCATGGCAGTTCATTCTGCTCTTTCTGCCGATCTCATTTTTCGTCTATTTTTGGTTAAACCACCGCCGTTTGATCGTCGCGGGAAAGGTTTGGCTGGTAGCCGTCAGTTTGTTTTTTTATGCCTATTGGGACATCCAGTACCTGCCTTTGATACTAGGGTCGATTTTTATAAACTTCGCGATAGGTACGGGCCTTGCCCAAGCTCATCAAGCCTCTATGGACGAACGAAAATCGCACCATGCAATCAACCGAAAAGTCGTTCTTACCACTGGCATCGTGGCGAACCTCGTACTTTTGGGATATTTCAAGTACACGGATTTTCTGATCGGAAACGTCAATGCCGCTCTGGGCACCCATTACCCGGTCCAGCATATCCTTCTGCCTCTGGCGATAAGCTTCTTTACCTTTACTCAAATCGTTTATCTGGTGGACAGCTATCGAGGCGAAACAGCCGAATACGACCTACTGAATTACTCCCTTTTTGTGACATTCTTCCCGCACCTGATCGCCGGCCCTATCGTACATCACCGTCAAATAATGCCGCAGTTCGCTTCGCGCTGGACGTTGACACGCCGATATCCAAATATCCTCAAAGGCTTGTTTATCTTTGCGATCGGATTGTTCAAGAAAGTGGTCATTGCTGACAGCTTCGCCGTATGGGCTACGGCCGGGTTCGACGGCGGACATACTCTCGGTTTCTTTGAAGCTTGGGCAACCAGCCTGGCATATACTTTCCAGCTTTACTTCGACTTCAGCGGCTACTGCGACATGGCGATTGGCGCCTCGTTGATCTTCAATATCTGGCTGCCTATAAACTTTAACTCCCCTTATAAGGCGCTCAGCATCCAGGATTTTTGGAGACGCTGGCACATCACCCTCAGTCATTTCCTTCGCGACTATCTTTACATCCCCTTTGGTGGCAATCGCTCCGGGGAGTTTCGTACATACATCAATCTCTTCGCGACATTTGTACTTGGTGGACTTTGGCACGGAGCTACGTGGATGTTTGTAATCTGGGGGGCGCTGCACGGTGCCGCTTTGGTCATCCATCGTTTGTGGACGAGACTGCGCCGACCTATGCCGCCAATACTCGGCTGGTTTTTCACTTTTATGTTCGTAAACTTCGCTTGGGTATTCTTCCGCGCCAAGACGATGGACGATGCGATGAGGGTGCTGGATGGAATGATGAACATACGCTCGGCATTTGAACATACGACGTCTACGGTGCCGGTATCAGACTTGGCGTGGGGTGGTCGACTGTCCGATATTGCATTGAATATCATGCCGGCCAGCCTGATAGGTCAACTTCCTGTTTTCTTGGCGATCGCCGTTGCATTTATTATCGTCGCTCAAAAGAACTCGCTGGACATGGCAAGCGGAGTGATTGGCAAGTGGCGACTGGCTTACGGTGCAATACTGTTCTCGATAGCCATGTGCTTCATGCTCGCAGCGACCAGCTCAGTATTCCTTTACTTCAACTTTTGATGGCGCCGACATGAAACGTAGCGTATTCGCCTTCTTGCTATCGATTTTGCTGGTGCTACTTTGCATCCCGGCAATCAACATCCTGAGCGCGCCGGATAAAAGCGCGATAAAGCTTACAGAAAAGTCGTTCCTTTACAATATGGACTTCGTGGTTCGCTGGACCTCAAGAGTCCTTTACCCACTTGGTGTCAGCATAGATCCAAAAGAAACCGTTATAGGCAAGGATAACTGGCTGTATCTCGGCGACATGTACCGCCACGGACTAACGACCAGCAGACGCCATGCCAATGATACGGATGTAGCCATTGCCAAGAATATAGGCGACGCGGCACAGAGATGGGACACGTTCCTGAAAGGCAAGGGTGTCAAAGCCTTCCGTATCATGATCGGTCCGGACAAGGGCAGTATCTATCCGGAATACATGCCCGAATGGGCTAAACCGTCTGTACACAATCCGACTGACGCTCTGTTCGCCGAGGTAAAGCATCAGAACATCTTCGTTGACCTTCGTCCGCCTTTGCTGGCAGCCAAAAAACTCCATAAAGAAGATCTTTACTTCAAAACCGACACCCATTGGAACGCGTTCGGCGCCGGTATCGCGTTCCAGGCGTTTGGGCAGGAGGTCGCGAAAGCGGCTCCGGAAATTAAATGGCCGTCGGAAGACGCCTATCAGATTCTGTATACGGAATCAGTCATTGGTCAGGACTTGGCAAGATTCCTTAGAATCCCCAAAAGTCTTCGCGACCAAAACCCCTACATTGGCGTCGCTAAATTCCCGATTAAAACGACGAGAACGGACTTCGTGACGCAGGAAGTTTTGTTCGAGGGCGGAAATACAAACGTTCCCTATGCTAGAAAGCCCCTCGTTGTCAAATCCGACGGCGCACTCAATCACAAAAAAGTTCTTTGGCTACGAGACTCCTTCGGTGATTCATTGGCCCCTTTGATGGCAGCTACGTTCAGCGATGTACTTCAACTTCATTGGAATGTCGCATTGGCGCCTGACGGCAATTTTGCCCAACTGGTAGAACAGTGGAAGCCGGACTATGTTTTCTTCACGGTAGTAGAGCGTGAAGCCCAGTCACTCTGGGGGAGCGATGAGCCATCGAAGCTCGTTACACCTAAAGATAAAAACTTTCAAATATCGAGTATCGGCTCACCCAAGACCATTAATGATTTGGCCTCCGGTCCTTCCTTGAATGAATATCAAATCAATGGCAACGATCCTTACGTCGACTTCGCGTTCTCAAGCAAGGATGCTCGTATCAGCGCAGAGTATCTCAACATCGACCTGACTTGCACTGACGGATCGCCAACCGTTCCACTGCAGTTGTTCTGGATGGAGGACGGTCAGCCATACTATGATGAAGCCCACAGTACGACGCTCCCGCTTCGTACCGGTCAGTCGCTGATAGATCTGAAAACCATACCGAGATGGCCGGTAGGCACTGACGTTAAACGGATACGGGTGGATTTCGAAGGGACTCAGTCCTGTACTCATTTCACCCTCGGCAACCCGAGCCAGGGCGTGCAGAACTGATCGATGAACTTGCGTAAAAAATATGCCTGGCCGCAGAATGCAGCCAGGCATGTTTTTTCTATGAAACAGAAGCGCTGTTATACCAAGTCGCTCACATCAGACGCAAAACGCCGGGCAATGTCGATAGCTAACGTCCGTGCATGTTGCCGAAGCTCAGGGACAGCGGTGGCCTCCCACAACCGCGCCTTGAGCATCGGGCCGACATAACTTAACCAGCTCAGACTGCGCCCGGTGGGTTCAATCACCGCATGGTTTTTATCGACTTTGATTCCGAGATTCAAATCGTCAGCACAGACGATCGCCTCGTTCAACAAGTAGGAGATAAGGGCATCGGAAATCCTGCTGATATCGGTGCAAGGTCCTGTGCAGTTGATGATTTGATCGAACTGGCCGTCAACTACCTGCTCGGTGCCTCTCGCCTTCAATCGCACAGAAACGCAGTCACCCTCGACCGCAACCGAAACGACCCGACCAGCAACCAACCTGACCTGAGACGCGGCAAGCGCGTCTTGAAGGATTCGAAATGTCTGCGGTGCGACGCGGTGGCGATGCACATCCCAATGCGGCTGAACGTGACGCAAGAAGCGTCTGCGCTCCTCATTGGACAATCTTTCCCATAACTGGGAAGTAATCGGCCTGAGGGCTGCCACTACTTCGCGCCAATGCTCCGGAGAGCGGGCCACTTCCTTGCGCACTAACTTCATATACGAAGAGATGGACGCCGGGACTGTAAGCAAATCGTCGCAGATACTGGTAGAAAAACCCGGTGCCGGAAGTCGATCCCTATGGGATGTAGGCATCAACCCCCGACGCGAAACCATCGTTACTTGCGCATCAGGATAGATCCGACGCATTGAAATCAGCATGTCGAGTGCAGTCAGACCACTTCCAATCAACAGAATACGTGGTTTCTCCAACTGCACCGACAGCGCAGAAGCAGACCATGGGTCCGGTACATAAGCTGGGCAGTTGTCCAAGGCTTGCAGAACGCGAGGTCTGGCAGGTGCGAAATTCCCAAATGCCAACACAACATGATCGGCGGATATTTGCTTACCGGTATTGAGTTCTATCACTGCGCCGTTATCAGCTGAATGAATAGAGAGAACTTCACCTGTTATCCGCGAACACTGCACGCCTGACTCCGCCTCGGACCGGCTGAGCAGTTCGCTCAAATACACCCCATACGTTTTCCGTGAAACAAAGCTGCCGGAATGAACCTCAGGATCCAGTTTTCGGCAAAAATCAAGAAATGAGTTCGGTTCGTCTACAAGAGCGGACATATTGCCCGCGGGGACATTCAACAAATGATCAGAGCTGTTTGTTCCGTAAGCCAACCCGCGAGCCATTTTTCCTGAACGATTAACAATGGTCAGTTGCGATCCCTTGGGCGCACGCCTGAGAAACTCGATAGCCGTCACTGCTCCACTAAAGCCCGCCCCGATGATGACTAATCGCTTCACTTGGCGTTCCAATGTTTCAAGTAAGCCATGATAGTCTCGACACCTTCCTCTATCGAATGATTCAGCGTATCAATCTTGATTTGGGGAGACGTGGGAACTTCATAAGGCGAGTCGATCCCGGTAAAATTCTTGATCAACCCTTTACGTGCCTTGCTATATAGTCCTTTGGGGTCGCGACGTTCACACTCACTAAGAGGCGTATCCAGGTAAACCTCGATAAAGGACTCCGTCCCGATCACAGTACGCGCAAGAGCACGGTCTCGCTCAAATGGCGAGATAAAAGAAGCAATGACGATAAGCCCGGCATCTACAAAGAGATTAGCAACTTCGGCGACTCGTCGAATATTTTCCTCTCGGTCTTGATCTCCAAAACCAAGATCCTTGCACAAGCCCATCCTGATGTTATCGCCATCCAAAAGATAGGTATGGTGACCGTGCGCTATAAGTCGCTGTTCCAGCGCATCAGCCAGAGAGGACTTACCTGAACCACTCAGGCCGGTCAGCCAAATCACTACGGGACGTTGATTTTTTTGCTCGCCGCGTACTTGACTGGATGTCGAAATAGGCTGGCTGGTAAGATTATTCTGCATAATTTCTCATCATTTTGAATTATTTGCCCCGTCAAATTCGATGTCGGACCGCGTCATGAGCGAGTGAATAAGCCGGGCCGAAGAGCGTAAACTAAGTCGCCCATTGCAGTGAGCATGCCATGCGAGACGCGTTCGAACCGACTCCTTGCCCCATCAGTAGCGCAACGCTAGCGTGAAATTCATCATCGCATTCACAGTTGCGCTGGGTAATGAGTCAGGTCAAGCCTTGCCTGCACCTAGGCGATACGCGAGGTAACCAAGCGGCGTGAACGTCAGGAGCACCCCCGTCACTGTGTTCAGGGCGCCGGTCGCTACCAATATCGCAACAGGCAGAAGAACCAAAAGATTGATTGACAGGACTGTAAGCGTGACCCTTTTATGGCCTACGCGTCGTGCAGCAATTTGATAGGCATGGGAGCTGTGAGCCTGGTAAATATTCTCACCTCGGAGTAATCGGCGCCCCAGCGTCCATGTCGCATCAACGATGAAAACCCCCAACAGAATGATCCAGCTAAAGATTAGCTCAGGTTTGCTCCATGCAGCCTGGAGGGACAGCACGCCAAGGATAATGCCCAAAAATCCGCTCCCGGCATCTCCCATGAAAATTCTCGCAGGTGGAAAATTCCAGCAAAGAAACCCTGATGCAGCCACCGACAGCAACAACGGTAGCCAAATCAGATCTACCGCCCCGCTGAGGTAGTAGACAAGGCACATCCCCATACACACCGTGATGGCTTCAGTGCTCGCCAAACCATCAATTCCATCCATGAAATTGTAAAGATTGAGCAACCAGACCAGATAAATCAGGGCCAGAACATTACCGTACCAACCCAGGTCGACCATGACGCCCGCGAGCTGCTGGGGCGGCAGTCCATTACACCAGTACAACGCCCAACCGGCTGCAACGAAGTGGCCAAGCAAGCGCCACTTGGCGGCGACATGCCCGTGATCATCAACGAAGCCGAGGATGGTAATGAGCAGACCTGAAAATAACAGGCCGTAAAATGTTGAAGAGCTGACCAAATCCTGAGACGCGGTAACCAACAGCGCGAACAAAAACGAGCCGACGATCGCTACCCCCCCTCCTCGCGGGGTTGGTACGGAATGCGAGCTACGTTCATTCGGTATATCCATCAATCTCTTCGCTGACGCATAACGCATCAAGGCAAATGTGAGAGCCCAAGAAACGAGAAACACCGCAGGTAAAAGCCACCACACATTCATCTATCGGTTGTCCAGAAAATAGCAAGCCGTCTTGCGCATTGCTTCGTCAATATTGACAGGCGGCGCCCACTCCAGCATGTCGTGATTTTTACTGATGTCGAGTTGCAACGATTCACATACGCGCCGCGCAATACCTTGCTTGCCCAGCATCGACGCAACCAGTTTCAACAACCACTCCGGAAATGGTAGAAGGCGAGCAGGTTTGCCTAGTGCTGTGGCCAAACGACGTAATAATTGGGTGGTGGAGAGATCCTCCCCATCACTGACAAGAAATGTCTGATTTGCGGCTGACGGATGATCGATACAAGTGTCGATCAGACTGACAAGATTGCCTATGGCTACAAGGCTACGCTTGTTTGCAACGGCCCCCAACGGCAGCGGAGTTCCTTTGTTCAGCCAGTTCAACATGCTCAGAAAATTGGCTTTGACTCCAGGGCCGTAAACCAATGGCGGCCGGATGATCACTACTTCCATGCCTGTGGCGCGACCAAGTTGCTTTAACGCCTCTTCCGCTTCGTGCTTCGAAATGCCATAAGCATCAATGGGGTTCGGCTCATCATCCGCAGTGAATGGTTCGCCCGGGATGGTGCTCTCGCCATTAACTTTGATCGAACTGATAAAGATGAAGCGCGTCACTCCTGACTCGGCCGCGAGTTTAGCCAACGCAAGCGTTCCAGCCACGTTCACCTTTCGGAATTCGGCCAACGCGTCAGTCGCAGTTTCGTACATTACATGCACTCTGGCGGCAGCATGAATGACCACCTGAACGTCTGTCAGTACGGGTAAAATATTGGTATGAGTGCAATCATAGCGTCGTACGGGACAGAGTCCATTCAAGCGCGAGCCTCTGCGGGCGGCAGCGATCGGAATGAACCTCTTTTCCAACAAGAGATTGAAGACGACCGCCTCCCCTACAAATCCGCCCGCCCCTGTCACCAATACCTTGGGGGTTGTCATTGAATTCTGTTTCCCATCAAAGCGGTGATCCAGCAGACACAAAAGAAAAGCACTTTATCGCGCAAACGACGCCGGCATCGCCAAGCACTCAGTGACAGTTTGATAAGTTGCCCGCGCCGCATATCAAGCCATGTCTGAACAAATGGACTCCCCTCCAGCCCTACCAACTGCGCGATCAACTGGACCTGACTGAACCACCAGCCATCACGAATTGTTTTGTAACGAGCGAGTAGTGGACTGAAGCCTTTATTAGCCCCTACTTGATTATGCTCGTGCTGGCGATAATCCATTGAAGATCGAGGATCTATGTACCAGGCATATTTATGACTACGGGCAAAAGAGTAGATATACCAGTCGTGCAGATTAACATCTTGCAAGAGATCCCACTTTTCGAGTACCGAGGTTTTCAAGGCCTCAGCAAGAGGTTTGCTCAACACGTAAGTGCAACCGGGACCTGCTGCTTCAAATAGAAAATCCCACTGTACCTGGTGCTGCGCCTTGTTCAGTAAATGGGTTTTACCATCAGGCCAAAACGCTGTCACGTTACTGGAATATGCATCAACTTGACGATCATGAATGACGTTGGTCGCACGACGTAGCTTGTCCGCGTGCCAGATATCGTCCTGATCAGCAAAAGCGACAAAATCGAAGGTCTCAAATTCGACATCGCGAATGAGTCGGAAAAAGTTGCGAGAGGCGCCACCAAAAGTGCCCGCTGGTGGCAAAACGCAAACTTGAGGGTGCTGGGAAGCATATACCGCGCACCACGCTTCTGTACCGTCAGTGGAGGGGTCAACACTTATATAGACGGTTACAGCGACTGCTGCCTGGCTAAGGATCGAGGCCAACTGCTCCTCGATCCACTGCATGCCATTATAAGCAGCCAGCAAAACTGCAACCTTGGGACGTTGTACCGGCATGCCATTCCTGCTTGCGCTGAGAAACGCTGATATACGACGAGACCTGCCGTTCGAATCAGTGCAACGGTGAATCCAGGAGTTTCTGCAAGTACTGACCGTAGCCAGTCTTCTTCAGCGCGTTCGCTTGCTCACCTAACTGCTCTGCAGAAATCCAGCCGTTGTGGTAAGCGATTTCTTCCAGGCAAGCTACTTTCAGACCCTGACGCTGTTCGATGGTGTGTACAAAGTGACTGGCCTCGAGCAGAGAGTCGTGTGTGCCTGTATCGAGCCAAGCGAAACCACGACCTAGCATTTCGACACTGAGAGACTTACGCTCAAGATAAACACGGTTCACGTCGGTAATTTCCAACTCACCACGTTCGGACGGCCTGATATTCTTGGCTATTTCCACTACTTCGTTGTCGTAAAAATAAAGACCCGTTACTGCATAGTTGGATTTAGGCTTCAGCGGCTTCTCTTCAATACTGAGCGCTCGACCCGAAGCATCAAACTCCACTACACCGAAACGCTCAGGATCGGAAACGTGGTAACCAAACACCGTCGCGCCGTTCTTTTGCTCTGTAGCCGAACGCAAATTCTCAGAGAAATGCTGGCCATAGAAAATATTGTCGCCGAGAATCAGGCAGCAAGGATCCTGACCAATAAACTCCTCACCGATAATGAAAGCCTGAGCCAGACCGTCGGGGGTAGGTTGTTCTGCATAGGTCAACTTGATGCCATACATACTGCCGTCTCCCAGTAACTTGCGAAACAGCGGCAAGTCTTCTGGAGTAGAGATAATCAAAATCTCCCGCATTCCCGCGAGCATAAGAACCGACAGCGGATAAAAAATCATCGGCTTGTCATAGATAGGCAGCATTTGCTTGGAAACACCAAGCGTGAGCGGGTGTAAACGAGTACCCGAGCCACCAGCGAGGATAATGCCTTTACGATTTGACGTGGTCATTTGTTTAGAACTTCCCTAAGCATTCGGGTTACACCACTTTGCCAATCCGGCAAGTGTAGAGAAAAATTGTCGCTCAGCTTTTGAGTATTCAAGCGTGAGTTCAGAGGGCGTCGCGCAGGTGTCGGATAGGCCGTTGTTTCGATCGGGTTGACCGATTTCACAGCCAATTCCTCGCCTTGGGATTTTGCGAAGTCAATTACATGACTGGCATATCCGTGCCAGGACACTTCGCCCGCAGCGGCCAAGTGATAAAGGCCAGCCAACTCTGGCTGCTTCATAGCATGTTGAATAGTCAACGCCGTCACGTCGGCAATTAGATCAGCCCCGGTCGGTGCTCCGATCTGATCGGCAATCACGCTCAACGTTTCGCGATCTTTGGCCAAGCGCAGCATGGTCTTGGCGAAGTTATTGCCGCGAGCGCCGTACACCCAGCTGGTGCGGAAGATCAGATGGCTGCAACCCGACGCGATAATTGCCTGCTCGCCGGCGAGCTTGCTGGAGCCGTAATGGTTCACCGGCGCAACAGCGTCTGTTTCCTGCCATGGCGTGACGCCTTGACCATTGAAAACATAATCCGTTGAGTAGTGAACCAGCCATGCGCCAGACGCGGCGGCTTCTTCCGCCATCACGCCACTCGCGAGGCCATTCACGCGATCCGCCAACTCGGTTTCTGACTCAGCCTTGTCGACCGCGGTATACGCTGCGGCGTTAACAATAACGTCAGGCTTGACCTTACGAATCGTTGCGCGCAGTGATTCGAGGTTGGACAGATCACCACTGAGCCCATCAACGGGATGACGATCAAGAGCGACCAGTTCGCCAAGCGGAGCCAGGGAGCGTTGCAGCTCCCAGCCCACCTGACCGTTCTTTCCTAAAAGAAGGATCTTCATGCCTTGCTCGAACGATCCGCGTAGTTCTGATCAATCCACTGCTGGTAGCTACCGCTCTTCACGTGCTCAACCCACTCAGTGTTATTCAGATACCACTCGACAGTCTTGCGAATGCCAGTCTCGAAAGTCTCTTCCGGAGTCCAACCCAGCTCACGCTGAATCTTGCTCGCATCAATTGCGTAACGCACGTCATGACCAGGACGATCCTGAACATAAGTGATCAGGCTGGCGTGAGGCCGATGGGCAGAATCAGGACGCAACTCATCGAGCAACGCACACAGGGTATACACTACTTCGATATTTTGTTTTTCGTTATGACCGCCGATGTTGTAAGTCTCGCCGATGACGCCTTCGGTGACGACTTTGTACAGCGCCCGCGCGTGATCTTCGACGTACAGCCAGTCACGAACCTGGTTGCCTTTGCCGTACACCGGCAGCGGCTTGCCCTCCAGCGCATTGAGAATGATCAGCGGGATCAGCTTCTCAGGGAAGTGGCATGGGCCGTAGTTGTTCGAGCAGTTGGTGACCAGTGTCGGCAGGCCGTAAGTACGCGCCCAGGCACGAACCAGGTGGTCGGAGCTGGCCTTGCTGGCCGAGTATGGCGAGCTTGGCTGGTAAGGGGTGGTTTCGGTGAAGAGGTCTTCCGGACCTTCGAGGTCTCCGTAAACTTCGTCAGTCGAAATGTGGTGGAAGCGGAAGTTGGCTTTGCGGGTGTCGTCCAGCGCAGCCCAGTAGTGGCGCGCTGCTTCGAGTAGCGTGTAGGTGCCAATAATATTGGTCTGGATGAATTCGGACGGGCCGGAGATCGAGCGGTCGACGTGAGATTCAGCGGCCAGGTGCATGATTGCATCCGGTTGGTGCTCACGCAGAACGCGGTCGATCTGATCACGATCGCAGATATCGACGCGCTCGAAGGCGTAACGCGAATTCTGGCTGACTTCTGCCAGGGACTCCAGATTGCCGGCGTACGTCAGCTTGTCGACGTTAACGACTGCACCGGAAGTGTTGGAGATGATGTGACGGATGACTGCCGAGCCAATGAAGCCGGCGCCGCCGGTAACTAGAATTTTCACGCGAAACGATACCCTTGAGCTGCGGACAGCGCTGCCAGCGAGCGCGGTCTAATCCATGAATGCAGAAGCCACTATCAGTTGGCATCCGTCAGAGTCAGTCTGAATCGACATGCATTAAGGCACGATCGAACAAGGGACGCATTTTACAGCTTAATGATGCTTTTACTAATGGATAAAGACAGGCTGAGGCGCAATTTCGACAGATGCCGTGCGCCTGTCGCTTTTAGACCAGTCGTTTACGAGCCGCTCTGGACGAACGTCCAAGAAACCAGCCCAAAATTGGACCGATGAGCATGCCGATCAGCAATGCCAAAACTGCAACAACCGACACCGGCAACTGCGGGCCGGAAAAACCCAGAAACAAAAGCGAAACAGATTGCTGATTCTCCAGCACAAACGCCAGAACTACCAGAACCATCAGCAGAAGAAAAACGCCAAGCAGTATGCGTTTGAGGTTACGCATCCACGCCCCCTTGAATTTGAATAGCGAAGATCAAGCGCCCTCCTCCTCTTCTTCGTTCACGCGGTCACGCAATTCCTTGCCCGGCTTGAAATGCGGAACGAATTTACCGTCCAGACTTACCGACTGGCCGGTCTTTGGATTGCGGCCGACGCGCGGTGCGCGGTAGTGCAGGGAGAAGCTGCCAAATCCACGGATCTCGATACGATCACCGGTGGCGAGGCACTGAGACATTTGTTCAAGCATGGTCTTGATGGCCAGCTCCACATCCTTGGATGAGAGTAGCCCTTGATGGGTGACAATTCGTTCGATCAACTCCGACTTCGTCATATTTTTCCCTTCTTTTTCAAGCAGCTAGATCAGCGCTTGAAAGGTTTTAGCATGCCCGGAAGATTTTGAACAGCCCAGGGATTGACATATCTTTCCCGGGGTCAAAACGCCCATTTTCAGGGCACTCCAGTAGCGAGTCGGATCGCCGCTGCCCTAACGACACATCACCAACATGGTCCGGGTCACGAAGCCCGCCGGATTAAAGCCAAACGGGTATTCGTCTTCATCTTTGGCATCGTCAGAACGGGTGATGACCTTATAGCCCTTGCCTTTACACTCCTTCGCTGCACGCTTCTGGCACTTTTCCCAACCGGAACCCAACCCGGAGCAATCGACCTCGATACCACTGACGCCGCGCACCGCATGGGTTTTCGCACTGGTGGTGCACCCTGCCAGCGCCAAGACCACTGCAACAACAAATAACTTGTTCATCCACTTCCTTATGCCAGGCAAGCCTGACGACTAATGCTCAAGATCAAGCTTAGTCGCCAATAGGCGATTGATCCGATTAAAGAAACAGACCCGCAGGCGAAGCCATTGGTTTCATGCACGGACGTACAAAGACCAAATAGCAGGCACAAAAAAGGGCGACCGAAGTCGCCCTTTTTAATGATCAAGCAGAACTCAGTTCTGTTTGGCCATTGCTTGACGCAGCAGTGCCGCCATAGTGGTGTCAGCTGCTTCACCTTCCGGAGCTGCTTTCAGGCTCTGGATGGCTTCTTTCTCTTCAGCATCGTCTTTCGACTTGATCGAGAGCTGGATTACGCGGCTCTTGCGGTCAACGCTGATGATCTTGGCTTCAACTTCCTGGCCTTCTTTCAGAACGTTGCGCGCGTCTTCAACGCGGTCACGGCTGATTTCGGAGGCTTTCAGGGTAGCTTCGATGTCGTCGGCCAGAACGATGATGGCGCCTTTGGCGTCAACTTCTTTCACGGTACCGGTCACGATAGCGCCCTTGTCGTTAACCGAGACGTACTCGGAGAACGGATCGCTTTCCAGTTGCTTGATGCCCAGGGAGATGCGCTCGCGCTCTGGGTCAACCGACAGGATGACGGTGTCCAGCTCGTCGCCCTTCTTGAAACGACGTACGGCTTCTTCGCCCACTTCGTTCCAGGAGATGTCGGACAGGTGAACCAGACCGTCGATGCCGCCGTCCAGACCAATGAAGATACCGAAATCGGTGATCGACTTGATGGTGCCGGAGATCTTGTCGCCCTTGTTGAACTGGCCAGAGAAGTCTTCCCATGGGTTCGACTTGCACTGCTTGATGCCCAGGGAGATACGACGACGCTCTTCGTCGATGTCCAGAACCATGACTTCCACTTCGTCGCCGACTTGTACGACTTTCGAAGGGTGGATGTTCTTGTTGGTCCAGTCCATTTCCGAAACGTGTACCAGACCTTCAACGCCTTCTTCCAGCTCAGCGAAGCAGCCGTAGTCGGTCAGGTTGGTTACACGAGCGGTTACGCGAGTGCCTTCTGGGTAACGGGCTTTGATAGCAACCCATGGATCTTCGCCCAGTTGCTTCAGGCCCAGGGAAACACGGTTGCGTTCGCGATCGTATTTCAGAACCTTGACGTCAATCTCGTCACCAACGTTGACGATCTCGGAAGGATGCTTGATGCGCTTCCACGCCATGTCGGTGATGTGCAGCAGGCCGTCCACGCCACCCAGATCGACGAATGCGCCGTAATCGGTGAGGTTTTTGACGATACCTTTGACTTGCTGGCCTTCCTGCAGGGATTCCAGCAGAGCTTCACGCTCGGCGGAGTTCTCGGCTTCGAGGACGCTGCGACGGGAAACGACAACGTTGTTGCGCTTCTGGTCCAGCTTGATGACCTTGAATTCCAGCTCTTTGCCTTCCAGGTGCGTGGTGTCGCGCACTGGACGGACGTCAACCAGGGAACCTGGCAGGAACGCACGGATGCCGTTAACGTCGACAGTGAAGCCGCCTTTAACCTTACCGTTGATAACGCCCTTGACCACTTCCTCGGCTGCGAAGGCTGCTTCCAGAACGATCCAGCATTCAGCGCGCTTGGCTTTTTCACGGGACAGCTTGGTTTCGCCAAAGCCGTCTTCAACCGAATCCAGAGCAACGTGAACTTCATCACCAACGTTGATGTTCAGTTCGCCAGCATCGTTGTAGAACTGCTCAAGCGGGATGAGTGCTTCAGACTTCAGACCAGCGTGAACGGTTACCCAGCGAGCCTGGTAATCGATATCAACGATAACACCGGTGATGATGGAGCCTGCCTGAAGGTTCAGGGTTTTCAGGCTTTCTTCAAAGAGTTCCGCAAAGCTTTCGCTCATTTTAATTCCTGTAGATGAGGGCGAAGTAAACGCCCATCTCCACACCCCAGACGGTGTGGGTTAGTTTCATTTAAAAGAAGCACCGCAGGACTATGACTGGTCCCCTGCGGCCCTCTTGGTCACCCGGCGATATCGCGAATGGCGATCTCGCTCATGATGCGTTCAAGCACCTGATCGATGGAAAGCTCCGTTGAATCCAGCTGAATCGCGTCGGCCGCCGGCTTGAGCGGGGCTACTGCGCGCTGGGTGTCACGCTCATCGCGTGCACGGATCTCATCTAGCAGACTCGACAGACTAACACCCTCGACTTTGCCCTTCAACTGCAAATATCGACGACGCGCCCGTTCCTCGGCGCTGGCGGTGAGGAAAATCTTCAGTGGTGCATCCGGGAAAACCACCGTGCCCATGTCGCGGCCGTCGGCCACCAAGCCCGGCGCTTCCTGGAAAGCACGCTGGCGCTGCAGCAGCGCCTCGCGCACGGCGGGCAGCGCAGCCACTTGCGAGGCGCCGGAACCGACGCTTTCGGTGCGGATGACATCGCTGACTTCGTCGCCTTCGAGAATGATCCGCTGCAGCTGACCTTCGGTCGCGGCGATGAACTGCACATCCAGATGAGCGGCCAATGTCTTCAGCAGCTCTTCATTGGTCAGGTCGACGCCATGGTTGTGCGCAGCGAACGCGAGCAAACGATAAAGCGCACCGGAATCCAGCAGGTTCCAGCCCAGACGTTTGGCCAGAATCCCGGCGACCGTGCCTTTGCCGGAGCCGCTTGGCCCATCGATGGTGATGACCGGTGCAATGTTTTTCACGACTGAGCCTCTTGTGCCACACGAATGCCGACTTGCCCGCACAGTGCGAGGAAGTTGGGGAACGAGGTCGCGACGTTGGCGCAATCATGGATGCGGATCGGTGCGGTAGCGCGCAACGAGGCGACGCTGAAGGCCATGGCGATACGGTGGTCGCCGTGACCGTGCACTTCACCGCCGCCGATCTGGCCGCCGTCGATGATGATGCCGTCCGGGGTCGGTTCGCACTTGACGCCCAGCGCCAGCAAACCGTCCGCCATGACCTGAATCCGGTCGGATTCCTTGACTCGCAGCTCTTCGGCGCCGGTCAGCACGGTACGCCCTTCGGCGCACGCAGCCGCGACGAACAGTACCGGGAATTCGTCGATGGCCAGCGGCACCAGTTCCTCCGGAATCTCGATACCTTTGAGTTTAGCTGCGCGCACGCGCAAGTCAGCCACTGGTTCGCCACCGACCTCACGCTGGTTTTCCAGAGTGATATCGGCACCCATCAGCCGCAGGATGTCGATCACGCCAGTCCGGGTCGGATTGATGCCGACGTGCTCAAGCACCAGCTCGGAGCCCTCGGCGATCGAGGCCGCGACGAGGAAGAACGCCGACGACGAGATATCGCCCGGCACTTCGATGTGAGTCGCGGTGAGCTTGCCGCCGGACTCGACCGAAGCCGTGGCGCCGTCGACGCTGACCGGGTAGCCGAAGCCACGCAGCATGCGTTCGGTGTGATCGCGGGTCGGTGCCGGCTCGGTCACCGTGGTCTTGCCTTCAGCATAGAGACCGGCAAGCAGCAGGCAGGATTTCACCTGGGCACTGGCCATCGGCATGGTGTAGGTCAGACCCTTGAGCTTGTGGCCACCGCGAATGGTCATCGGTGGGCGACCTTCGGCAGCGGTTTCGATCACGGCGCCCATTTCTCGCAGAGGATTAGCCACGCGATTCATCGGACGCTTGGACAGCGAAGCGTCGCCGGTCAAGGTGCTGTCGAAGCTCTGCGCCGCCAGCAGGCCAGAGAGCAGACGCATCGAGGTGCCGGAGTTGCCCAGGTAGATCGGGCCCGGCGCAGGTTTCAGGCCGTGCAGGCCGACACCGTGAATGGTCACGCGGCCGTGGTGCGGGCCTTCGATGACCACGCCCATGTCGCGGAATGCCTGCAAGGTCGCCAGGGCGTCTTCGCCCTCAAGGAAGCCTTCGACTTCGGTGACGCCTTCGGCCAGCGAGCCGAGCATGATCGAACGGTGGGAAATCGATTTGTCACCCGGTACGCGAATCCGACCGGACAGGCGGCCACCAGGTTGAGCCAGGAAGATCAGATCGTTGGAATTCATAGCGTCCACATAGGCCCTGCGGGCCAGGATTTTACTGAAATGCTCGCGGGCAACCCGGGCGCGCGTGAAAACGCCCAACAATTGGTGCCCATCCCCTGCATCGACCGCGTCGCGCAAGGCGTCGAGGTCGCTGCGAAATGTATCGAGTGTGCGCAGGACAGCCTCGCGGTTGGCGAGGAAGATGTCGTGCCACATCACCGGGTCGCTTCCGGCGATTCTTGTGAAATCGCGAAAACCACCGGCAGCGTAACGGAAGATCTCCAGATTTTCATTGCGCTTGGCCAATGAATCGACCAGACCGAAGGCCAGCAGGTGCGGCAGATGACTGGTCGCGGCGAGGACTTCGTCGTGCCGCTCGACCTGCATGTGCTCGACATCCGCGCCCAGTTCGCGCCACAGGCGATCGACCAGCGCCAGCGCGGCAGGATCGGTCTGCTCGAGCGGCGTCAGGATCACCTTGTGCCGGCGGAACAACTCGGCATTCGAAGCTTCCACCCCGCTCTGCTCGGAACCGGCAATCGGGTGCCCGGGGACGAAACGTGCCGGCATGCCGCCGAACGCTTCGGTCGCGGCGCGCACCACGTTGCCTTTGGCGCTGCCGACATCCGTAAGAATCGCCTGCCCCAGATCCATGACAGCCAGACGCGCGAGCAGCTTTTCCATGGCCAGAATCGGCACCGCCAGCTGAATCACATCGGCACCGATGCAAGCCGCCGCCAAATCGTCTTCGCAGCGATCGACCACACCCAATTCGACCGCGAGCTTGCGCGATTGCGGATCCAGATCGACGCCGACCACTTCACGGCACAAGCCGCTTTCACGCAAACCCTTGGCAAACGAACCACCGATCAACCCCAGACCGACCACCACAAGGCGACCGATCATAGGTGCAGCAGGTTGCAGCGCAGTGACATCAACCACGAGCCAGAACCTTGCGCAGCGCCTCAAGGAAACGGCTGTTTTCTGCCGGCAGACCGATGGTCACCCGCAGGTGGTTCGGCATGCCGTAATTGGCCACCGGACGCACGATCACGCCTTCGCGCAGCAAGCCCTGGAAAATCGGCGCCGCCACCTGGCCGAGATCGACACAGATGAAGTTGCCTTTGGACTCGATCCAGCTCAGTCCCAGCTCACGGAAACCCGCCTGCAACTGCTGCATGCCGGATTCGTTGAGCTGACGGCTTTGCGCCAGATATTCTTCGTCTTTCAATGCCGCACAGGCTGCGGCGAGCGCGAGGCTGTTGACATTGAACGGCTGACGAACGCGGTTCAGCACGTCCGCCACCACAGGTGTCGACAAGCCATAACCGACGCGCAGCGCGGCCAGGCCATAGGCCTTGGAGAAGGTGCGCGACACCAGCAGGTTCGGGTAGGCGGCGAGGAAGTCGAGACCGTCCGGCAAATCACTGCCTTCGGCGTACTCGATATAAGCCTCGTCGAGGACTACTAGCACATGCTCGGGAACGTCCTGCAGGAATTCGTCCAGCGCTTCGGCGCCGAACCAGGTGCCAGTCGGGTTGTTCGGGTTGGCGATGAACACCACGCGGGTGTTGGCATCGATGGCCGCAAGCATCGCCGGCAGGTCATGGCCCCAGTCTTTGGCTGGAACGACTTTGGCTTGTGCGCCGACTGCTTGAGTCGCGATCGGATACACCGCAAAGGCGTGCTCACTGAACACCGCATTCAGGCCCGGTGCCAGGTAGGCACGCGCAACCAGTTCAAGAATATCGTTGGAGCCATTACCCAGCGTGACCTGATTCAGCTCGACGCGGCACTGCTCGGCGAGCAGCGACTTCAGGGCGAAACCATTGCCGTCCGGGTAGCGGGTCAGCTCGGCCAGCTCTTCGCGGATCGCCGCCAATGCCTTCGGGCTGGCGCCCAATGGGTTTTCGTTGCTCGCCAGTTTGACGATTTTTGCCGGATCCAGATCCAGCTCGCGCGCCAGTTCGTCCACAGGCTTGCCCGGAACGTACGGCGAAAGTTGTTGCACGCCCGGCTGTGCCAGAGCGAGGAAGTTGCCACTCATTTGCTACCGCCCTTAGAGAACTGCTTTCGGGTAGGAACCCAGCACTTTGAGTGCTACTGCTTCCTGACTGATCTTTTCCAGCACACCTTTGATCAACGGATCACGGTGGTGGCCGACGAAGTCGATGAAGAACACGTAGGTCCATTTGCCGCTGCGCGACGGACGGGTTTCGATGCGGGTCAGGTCGATGCCATTGTCGTGGAACGGCACCAGCAGCTCGTGGAGCGCGCCCGGCTTGTTGCTCATCGACACGATGATTGAGGTCTTGTCGTCGCCGGTCGGCGGCACTTCCTGATTACCGATCATCAGGAAGCGGGTCGAGTTGTCCGGACGATCTTCGATCTTCTCGGCCAGGCGCGTCAGGCCGTACAGCCCTGCCGCCATGTCGCCAGCGATCGCTGCCGAATTCCACTCACCCTTGACCCGTTTGGCCGCTTCGGCGTTACTCGACACCGCGACGCGTTCGACATTCGGGTAATGCGCGTCCAGCCACTTGCGGCACTGGGCCAGCGACTGCGCGTGGGAGTAGATGCGGCTGATACTGTCGGTCTTGGTATTTTCGCCGACCAGCAGATGATGGTGGATGCGCAACTCGACTTCGCCACAGATCACCATGTCGTGCTCGAGGAAGCTGTCCAGCGTGTGATTGACCGCGCCTTCGGTGGAGTTTTCCACCGGCACCACGCCAAAATTCACCGCACCGGCCGCCACTTCACGGAACACTTCATCAATCGCCGCCATCGGCTTGCTGATCACCGCGTGGCCGAAGTGCTTCATCGCGGCAGCCTGGGTGAAGGTGCCTTCAGGGCCGAGGTAAGCCACTTTCAGCGGCTGCTCCAGCGCGAGGCACGACGACATGATTTCGCGGAACAACCGCGCCATCTCTTCGTTGCCCAGCGGCCCCTGGTTGCGCTCCATCACACGCTTGAGCACCTGAGCTTCGCGCTCGGGACGATAGAACACCGGCACTTCGCCTTCGGCCAGCGAGGCCATCTTCACGCGGGCGACTTCCTGGGCGCAACGCGCACGCTCACTGATCAGCTCGAGGACTTTGGTGTCCAGAGCGTCGATGCGAACGCGCAGTGCCTTGAGTTCTTGCTCGGACATCAGCCGTGTTCCTTCTCGAATTCCGCCATGTACGCCACCAGCGCGTTGACCGCAGTGATGTCGACGGCGTTGTAGATGGAGGCGCGCATGCCGCCCACCGAACGGTGACCCTTGAGGTTGAGCAGACCACGCTCGTCGGCACCGGCGAGAAACGGCTTGTCCAGACGATCATCAGCCAGACGGAACGGCACGTTCATCCACGAGCGATCCGACTTGTTGATCGGGTTGCTGTAGAGGCCGCTGGCATCGATGAAGTCGTACAGGGTGCGCTGCTTGACGTCGTTGAGCCTGGCGATCGCTTCGACGCCGCCCTGCTCTTTCAGCCATTGGAACACCAGACCGGACAGGTACCAGGCCAGCGTCGGCGGGGTGTTGTACATCGAACCGTTATCGGCCGCGACCTTGTAGTTGAGCATGGTCGGGCACAGCGAGCGGGCCTTGCCGAGCAAGTCTTCGCGAATGATGTTGACGACGATGCCGCTCGGCCCGATGTTCTTCTGCGCGCCGGCGTAGATCATGCCGAAACGCGAAATATCGACCGGGCGCGAGAGGATGTCCGAAGACATGTCAGCCACCAGCGGTACATCACCGGTTTGCGGGACCCACTGAAATTCCAGACCGCCGATGGTTTCGTTCGGCGCGTAGTGAACGTAAGCGGCGTCTTTCGACAGGTTCCACTCGTTCTGGCCGGGGATGGCGAAATAGTCGTAAGGCTTGGCAGTGGCAGCAACGTTGACGTGGCCATAGCGCGAGGCCTCTTCGATGGCTTTCTGCGACCAGATGCCGGTGTCGATGTAGTCGGCCGAGCCGCCTTCAGGCAACAGGTTCAGCGGAATCTGCGCGAACTGCTGGCTGGCGCCGCCCTGCAGAAACAGCACTTTGTAGTTCGACGGGATATTCAGCAGATCACGCAGATCCTGCTCGGCCTGAGTGGCGATGGACACGAACTCATCGCTGCGATGGCTCATTTCCATGACCGACAGACCCTTGCCGTGCCAATCAAGGAGTTCACCCTGGGCGCGCTGCAGGACAGCTTCAGGCAGCGCCGCCGGACCGGCGCAGAAGTTATAGGCTCGCTTGCTCACATCCAATCTCGCTCTGATTTGGTGGTATCACGCAATAAATCACACTACCGATCAACATGGCCCTGTGGGAGCGAGCCTGCTCGCGAATGCATCACCGCGGTGCTTCAGAGGTACCGCAGCGCCTGCTTTCGCGAGCAGGCTCGCTCCCACATGGGATCTCCATGATGTCGAAAATTCGTAGCAGACAAATAACAAGGGGGCGAATTCTCATCCGCCCCCTCGTTTGTCCGCTTATTCCTGCGGTTCTTCGTCTGCTGCGGCGTCGAGTTGCTGGTCGTCTGCGGCCTCGTCGATACCGACGCTGCCTGCGATTTCCTCGCCCTCTTCACCTTCGAGCTCTTCGCCTTCGATTTCCGAAGGTTCCTGAACCCTCTCCAGGCCGACCAGGGTTTCATCCTTGGCCAGCTTGATCAGCGTCACGCCCTGAGTGTTACGGCCCAGGCTCGACACTTCGCCGACACGGGTACGTACCAGGGTGCCCTGATCGGAGATCAGCATGATTTCTTCGCCGTCGAGCACCTGTACCGCGCCGACCAGACGGCCGTTACGCTCGTTGCTGACCATGGCGATCACGCCTTGGCCGCCACGCTTGTACTCAGGGAACTCGGTGATCGCGGTGCGCTTGCCATAACCACGCTCGGAAGCGGTGAGGATCTGGCTGCCTTCTTCCGGGATCAGCATGGAAATCAGCTTCTGCCCTTCCGGCAGACGCATGCCGCGCACGCCGCGAGCGGTACGGCCCATGGCACGCACGTCGGACTCTTTGAAGCGGGTAACCTTGCCGCCGTCGGAGAACAGCATCACTTCGCGCTCACCATCGGTGATGGCCGCAGAGATCAGCACGTCGCCCTCGTCCAGCTCCAGCGCGATCAGACCGACGCTGCGCTGACGGCTGAAGGATTCCAGCGGGGTCTTCTTCACGGTGCCGTTGGCGGTGGCCATGAAGATGTAGTGACCTTCGGTGTATTCCTCGACCGGCAGCATGGTGGTGATGTATTCACCGTCATCCAGCGGCAACAGGTTGACCAGCGGACGACCACGGGCCGCGCGGGATGCTTCCGGAATTTCGTAGGTCTTGAGCCAGTACACCTTGCCCTTGCTGGAGAACAGCAGCAGCGTGGTGTGGCTGTTGGCGACCAGCAGGTGAGCAATGTAGTCCTCGTCCTTGACGCCGGTGGCCGACTTGCCTTTGCCGCCACGACGCTGAGCCTGGTACGCAGCCAGCGGCTGGGTCTTGGCGTAGCCACCGTGGGAGATGGTCACGACGCGCTCTTCTTCCGGGATCATGTCACCCAGGGTGAGGTCGAGACGGGCATCGAGAATTTCGGTGCGGCGCACGTCGCCGTATTCGGCGCGGATCACTTCCAGCTCTTCGCGGATCACTTCCATCAGGCGCACAGCGCTGTTGAGGATGCGGATCAGCTCGCCGATCTGGTTGAGGATCTCCTGGTACTCGGCCAGCAGCTTCTCGTGCTCCAGACCGGTCAGACGGTGCAGGCGCAGTTCGAGAATCGCTTGGGCCTGTTCTGGCGAGAGGAAGTACTTGCCTTCGCGCAGGCCGTATTGCGGATCGAGATTTTCCGGACGGCACGAATCGGCACCGGCACGTTCAACCATCGCCACCACAGCCGAGGATTCCCAAGGCGTGCTGATCAGCGCTTCCTTGGCTTCCGACGGCGTTGGCGAAGCCTTGATCAGGGCGATCACCGGGTCGATGTTCGACAGGGCAACGGCCTGGCCTTCGAGAATGTGCCCGCGCTCGCGCGCCTTGCGCAGTTCGAACACGGTACGACGGGTGACCACTTCGCGACGGTGACGGACGAAGGCTTCAAGCAGATCCTTGAGGTTGAGGATGCGCGGGCGGCCGTCGATCAGCGCGACGATGTTGATGCCGAATACCGATTGCAGCTGGGTCTGGGCGTAGAGGTTGTTGAGGATCACCTCCGGCACTTCGCCGCGACGCAGTTCGATCACGACGCGCATACCGTCCTTGTCGGACTCGTCGCGCAGCTCGGTGATGCCTTCGAGCTTCTTCTCTTTGACCAGCTCGGCGATCTTCTCGATCAGACGCGCCTTGTTCAGCTGGTAAGGCAGTTCGGTGATGACGATCTGCTGACGGCCACCGACCTTGTCGATATCTTCGATGATCGAGCGGGCACGCATGTAAATGCGCCCGCGACCGGTGCGGTAGGCTTCGATGATGCCGGCACGACCGTTGATGATCGCGGCCGTCGGGAAGTCCGGGCCGGGGATGTATTGCATCAGCTCATCGACGGTCAGCTCTGGGTTGTCGATGAGGGCCAGGCAACCGTCGATGACTTCACCGAGGTTGTGCGGCGGAATGTTGGTCGCCATGCCTACGGCGATACCGCTGGAACCGTTGACCAGCAGGTTCGGTACGCGGGTCGGCATGACTGCCGGGATCAGTTCGGTGCCGTCGTAGTTCGGCACCCAGTCCACGGTTTCCTTGTGCAGGTCAGCCAGCAGCTCGTGCGCCAGCTTGGTCATGCGCACTTCGGTGTATCGCATGGCCGCAGCGTTGTCGCCGTCGACCGAACCGAAGTTGCCCTGGCCGTCGACCAGCAGGTAGCGCAGGGAGAAAGGCTGGGCCATGCGAACGATGGTGTCGTACACGGCAGTGTCACCGTGCGGGTGATACTTACCGATCACGTCGCCGACGACACGGGCAGATTTCTTGTACGGCTTGTTGTAGTCGTTGCCCAGCTCGCTCATCGCGAACAGTACGCGACGGTGCACGGGCTTGAGGCCATCGCGCGCATCCGGCAGTGCACGGCCGACGATCACGCTCATTGCGTAGTCGAGGTAGGACTGTTTCAGCTCGTCTTCGATATTGACCGGGAGGATTTCTTTGGCCAGTTCGCCCATGAGAAGCCTGATTCCTTTTTCTGGTGAAACTTCGTCATATCCATGTGGGAGCAACGAAGCTCGTCGGGGCCGGCCGAGTGCCATGCGCCGACTTACGACAAATCAACATTGGATCGCGGATTTGCGCAGTAAAGACAGCTCCGTGGAGCCGCCTCGGAAAACGCCGGATGTTATCACAAAGGCCGCCACGCACCTATCCCCCAGATGCGCATGGAGCATAGTTAGTTGACCGATGACAGGCTTGAGGGGGACGACAGAAGCTCTGAGCTTCTTTGAATGTGAAATCTGGGGCAGATTTACAGTTGTTTATTGACATTCAGGCCCTCATCGCTGGCAAGCCAGCTCCCACAGGTTCAATGCCGGGCACAAAACCTGTGGGAGCTGGCTTGCCAGCGATGGGGCCCGCTCAGACGCTAAAGACCTTCAATGCAGGCGTTTGCGACACATCAGCTGGGCCATTTTCGCGGTGTCCGGGCGTTCGACGATGCCTTTTTCGGTGACGATCGCATCGATCAGATCCGCCGGGGTGACATCAAACACCGGGTTGAACGCTTCAACATCGGCACCGACGCGCTTGCCGCCGACTTCGAGCAGTTCGGCGCCATCACGTTCTTCGATCGGGATGTCATCGCCGCTGGCCAGATTCATGTCGATGGTCGAACTGGGTGCCACGACCATGAAGCGCACGCCGTGGTGCATGGCGTTGACTGCCAGTTGATAGGTGCCGATCTTGTTCGCCACGTCGCCATTGGCGGTGATGCGGTCAGCGCCGACAATCACCCAGGTCACCCCTTTGGTTTTCATGATGTGCGCGGCGGCGGAGTCGGCGTTCAGGGTCACCGGGATGCCTTCGTTGGCCAGTTCCCACGCGGTCAGGCGCGAGCCTTGCAGCCACGGCCGGGTTTCGTCGGCGTAAACACGCTCGACCATGCCTTCTATATAAGCAGCGCGGATCACCCCCAGCGCAGTACCGAACCCGCCGGTGGCCAGCGCGCCGGTGTTGCAGTGGGTCAGGATGGCTTGAGCGTTGCCTTGATGTTTGCGAATCAGATCGACGCCAAGCTGCGCCATGGTCAGGTTGGCTTCGCGGTCGCTTTCATGAATGGCGATAGCTTCGGCTTCCAGCGCCGCCAGCGGATCGGCGTTGCTTTTCAGCCGATCCAGGCGATCGTGCATGCGGCCCAGCGCCCAGAACAGATTGACCGCGGTCGGACGCGAATCGGCCAACAGCGCGAAATCCTCTTCCAGTGCCGCGTACCAGTCGCCGCCCTCGGCAATCCGCGCCCGCGCCGCGAGGACGATGCCATAGGCCGCACTGATGCCAATGGCCGGCGCGCCACGCACGACCATCGAGCGAATCGCTTCGGCCACGCCGGCGGCGCTGGTGTAGGCGATCCAGTTTTCCTCGAACGGCAAAATACGCTGATCCAGCAGGTGCAGCGCGCCATCACGCCAATCGATGGCCTTTACTTTCTCCGCAGCCAACAGTCGATCGCGCATCCCACACCCCGCACTCATGAACAAAAGCCGCCGATTATAGCGATCCCCCCGCGAAGACGCTCGGGTATACTTCGCCATCCTTTACAAAAGCACTGGAACCGACCCTCGATGCCGAAACCTGCCATTGCGCTCGACCTGTTATTGCTGCCGACCTGGCTGGTCCCCGTCGAACCTGCAGGCGTGGTGCTCAAGGAGCACGGCCTGGGCATCCGTGACGGTTGCATCGTGTTTATCGGCCCGCGCGCCGAAGCGTTGAAGTGTAACGCGACAGAAATCCGCGAACTGCCGGATGTTCTGTTGGCGCCGGGACTGATCAATGCCCACGGCCACGCGGCGATGACGCTGTTCCGTGGCCTGGCTGACGATCTGCCGCTGATGACCTGGCTGGAAAACCACATCTGGCCGGCCGAAGGCAAATGGGTCGATGAGGATTTCGTCCGCGACGGCACCGATCTGGCCATCGCCGAGCAGATCAAGGGCGGCATCACCTGCTTCTCTGACATGTATTTCTTCCCGAAAGTCGCCAGCGAGCGCGTACACAACAGCGGTATCCGCGCGCAGATCGCCATTCCGATCCTCGATTTCCCGATCCCTGGCGCCAGCAGTGCCGACGAAGCCATTCGTCAGGGCGTCGAATTGTTCGGGGATCTCAAGCATCACGAACGCATCAAGATTACTTTCGGCCCTCACGCACCCTACACCGTCGGTGATGAGAACCTGGAGAAAATCAGGGTGATCGCCGAGGAGCTGGACGCTTCGATCCATATGCATGTGCATGAAACCGCGTTCGAAGTGCAGCAGGCCGTCGAGCAGACCGGCGAACGGCCACTGGCGCGCCTGGGTCGCCTTGGCCTGCTCGGCCCGCGCTTCCAGGCGGTGCACATGACCCAGATCAGCGATGACGACCTCGCGCTGCTGGTAGAAAGCAACAGCAGCGTGATCCACTGCCCGGAATCCAATCTGAAACTGGCCAGCGGCTTCTGCCCGGTCGAACGTTTGTGGCAGGCTGGGGTGAACGTCGCTGTCGGTACCGATGGCGCGGCGAGCAACAATGATCTCGACCTGCTCGGCGAAACCCGCACCGCCGCCCTGCTGGCCAAAGCTGTGGCCGGTTCTGCCACAGCGCTGGACGCTCATCGCGCCTTGCGCATGGCCACCCTCAATGGCGCCCGTGCGCTGGGGATCGAGGCGCAGGTCGGCTCGCTGGAGATCGGCAAAGCCGCAGACATCGTCGCTTTCGACCTGTCCGGTCTGGCGCAGCAACCGGTGTATGACCCGGTGTCGCAGCTGATCTACGCGACCGGGCGTGATTGCGTGAAACACCTGTGGGTTGCCGGCAAGCAACTGCTCGACGACCGGCGCCTGACCCGCATGGACGAACAACAGCTGGGCGCGACCGCCCGCCACTGGGGCCAGCGCATCAGCGGCCACACCGAATCGTAAACACCGCGGCGCAATCTCCGCGGCTACAGCCCTTTTCAGGTTTTTCGAGGAATTGAACATGAGCAACGTCGACCACGCCGAAATCGCCAAATTCGAGGCCCTGGCCCATCGCTGGTGGGACCGCGAAAGCGAATTCAAGCCGCTGCACGACATCAACCCACTGCGGGTCAACTGGATCGACGAACGAGTCAATCTGGCCGGCAAGAAAGTCCTCGACGTCGGTTGCGGCGGCGGCATCCTCAGCGAAGCCATGGCCCAGCGCGGCGCCACGGTGATGGGCATCGACATGGGCGAAGCGCCGCTGGCGGTCGCACAACTGCATCAGCTGGAATCCGGGGTCAGCGTCGAATACCGGCAGATCACCGCCGAAGCCCTTGCCGACGAAATGCCCGAGCAGTTCGACGTGGTCACCTGCCTGGAAATGCTCGAGCACGTGCCGGATCCATCCTCGGTAATCCGTGCCTGCTTCCGCATGGTCAAGCCGGGCGGCCAGGTATTCTTCTCGACCATCAACCGCAACCCGAAGGCGTATCTGTTCGCGATCATCGGCGCCGAATACATCATGAAGCTGCTGCCGCGCGGCACCCACGACTTCAAGAAATTCATCCGCCCCTCCGAGCTCGGCGCGTGGAGCCGCATGGCTGGCCTGACCGTCAAGGACATCATCGGCCTGACCTACAACCCGCTGACCAAGCACTACAAGCTGGCCAACGACGTTGACGTCAACTACATGATCCAGACCCTGCGCGAGGAATAAGCCGATGGCCATCAGAGCGGTACTTTTCGACATGGACGGCACCCTGCTCGACACCGCGCCGGACTTCATCGCCATCTGCCAGGCGATGCGCGCCGATCGCGGTCTGCCGCCGATCAACGACAAGCACATCCGCGACGAAATTTCCGGCGGCGCCAAGGCCATGGTCGCGGTGACGTTCTCGATGGATCCGGAATCGCCGGGCTTTGAGGAGCTGCGTCTGGAGTTTCTCGAGCGCTATCTGGTCGGCTGCGCAGTGCACAGCAAGCTGTTCGACGGCATGGGCGAACTGCTCGCTGACATCGAAAAGGCCAACCTGATCTGGGGCGTGGTCACCAACAAACCGGTGCGCTTCGCCGAGCCGATCATGCAGCGCCTGGGGCTGGCCGAGCGTTCAGCGCTGTTGATCTGCCCGGATCATGTGAAGAACAGCAAGCCGGATCCGGAGCCGCTGATCCTCGCCTGCAAGATGCTTGATCTGGATCCGTCGACCGTGCTGTTTATCGGCGATGATCTGCGCGATATCGAATCGGGCCGCGATGCCGGCACCAAGACCGCAGCAGTGACTTACGGCTACATCCACCCGGACGACAACCCACGGCACTGGGGCGCGGACGTTGTGGTAGATCACCCGCTGGAGTTGCGCAAGGTGCTCGACAGCGCGCTGTGCAGCTGCTGACCTGACTGTTGCAAATTCCCTGTGTGGCGAGGGGATTTATCGCCGCTGGACTGCGAAGCGGCCCCCGCTTTTATCCAGGCAATGTGACACACAGGTTTTGCGACGGCTTCGCCGCCGAACGGGGATAAATCCCCTCGCCACAGGGGTGAAGCAGGTCTTCACCAAATGGACTATGAGGTTTTTATGTTTGATTACACCGCTCGCCCCGAATTGCTCAAGGATCGGGTCATTCTGGTCACCGGTGCCGGGCGTGGCATCGGCGCGGCTGCGGCGAAAACCTATGCCGCCCACGGTGCCACCGTACTGCTGCTGGGCAAGACCGAAGCCAATCTGACCGAGGTTTACGACGCAATCGAGGCAGCGGGCCACCCGCAACCGGCGGTGATCCCGTTCAACCTCGAGACCGCCCTGCCCCATCAGTACGATGAGCTGGCGGCGATGATCGAAACCGAGTTCGGCCACCTCGACGGCCTGCTGCACAACGCCTCGATCATCGGCCCGCGCACACCGATCGAGCAACTCTCCGGCGAAAACTTCATGCGTGTCATGCAGGTCAACGTCAACGCGATGTTCATGCTGACCAGCACCCTGCTGCCGTTGCTCAAGCTGTCCCAGGATGCTTCGGTGGTGTTCACCTCGAGCAGCGTCGGGCGCAAGGGTCGCGCGTACTGGGGCGCTTACGGTGTGTCGAAATTTGCCACCGAGGGCCTGATGCAAACCCTGGCCGATGAAGTGGAAGGCGTCGCGCCGGTACGCTCCAACAGCATCAACCCGGGCGGTACGCGCACCAGCATGCGCGCGCAGGCGTATCCGGGGGAAAACCCGCTGAACAACCCGACACCGGAAGAGATCATGCCGGTCTATCTGTACCTTATGGGTCCGGACAGCGCGGGCGTTAATGGCCAGGCATTCAACGCCCAATAACGCCATACGTCGCATTTGTTGCCGCGGCAGAATGCTGTCGCGGCAAGCCATTGCCGCTCATAACCGTCACAAAGCCGCCAGGAATCCAGCGCCGCAACCCCGCCCTCACCAGCAAGCCATTGATTCGAAAAGCTTTAAATAAAATCGAACCGAATGGCACGCCTTTCGCTCTAAATTCCCTCAAAACATGCCGTGTGATGGCCATGGGGCAAACGCCGATTTCGATAGCTGACTGATCGTCTTGCGGCAGACTAAACTTACGCCAAACGTCCTACGGGACTGATGGATCAGTACGACGCGCAGCCCATAGCCGCTCTCACCCAGCCTGTAAGACAGACTTACTGCTTAGGGGCTCACGCCATATGAAATCTCCTTCCCAGACCCATGCAATTGACTTTGACAGTGCCAAATTGCAGCGCCTGGGCTTCGGTCAACTACCGGCGCTGATCGAGCGCCCGACCAGCCTGGCGCAATTGCGTCAGCAAATGAGCCTGCAACTGCAAACCAGCCTTGAGCCACAGCGCATCCTTGGCCTGTTCTTTCGCGAAATCCAGCGCCTGGTGCCGCTGGACGCGCTGAGCTACGTGCATCAGGCCAGTGACTTGCGCCTGGAGTTTGGCGCGCGCGGCCACCATTCGGTCAGCTACACCCTGAGCCATGAAGGCGAGCACATGGGCGAGTTGGTCTTCCGCCGCAATCAGCGTTTCAACGACAAGGAACAGGGCGACCTCGAGTCGCTGCTGTCCTGCCTGCTATACCCGATGCGCAACGCCCTGCTCTATCGCGCCGCGACCCAGAGTGCCTTGCGCGACCCGTTGACCGGTGCCGGCAATCGGGTGGCCATGGAGCAGACCTTGCAGCGCGAGATCGACATGTCGCGCCGCCATGCGCAGCCGCTGTCGGTACTGATGCTCGACATCGACCACTTCAAACGGGTCAACGATGACCACGGGCATGGCGCCGGTGATGAAGTGCTCAGAGCCATTGCCGCGTCGATCAAGGCGCAACTGCGCAACGTCGACATGGTGTTCCGTTATGGCGGCGAAGAGTTTCTGATCCTGCTGTCCAACACCGGTCGCGAGGCGGCGGCGATGGTCGGCGAGCGTTTGCGCCAGGCGACGCAGTCAGAGGAATATTTTGCCGATGGCCAGTTGATCGAGATCACCGTGAGCCTGGGTTGCTCGACGTTGTTGCCGGGCGAGTCGGCAGACAGCTTATTGCGCCGCGCCGACAGTGCGTTATATGTCGCAAAGCGCGAGGGGCGGAACCGGCTGGCGATGGCCGGCTAAAAATCATTGTGGGAGCGAGCCTGCTCGCGAAGAGGGAGGGTCAGACAACGATTCGTTGAATGCCCCACCGCTTTCGCGCAGGCTCGCTCCCACAGTTCGATCAGCTTTCGGTTACGGTCCGACGCTCGCGGTTGACCTGCAAGCGCTCCGAAGTCTCCAGCTGCATGCACCGCTCCAGAAACAGGTACATGTAGTCATAACTCTTGCAGATCGCCTGCCGTAGCTCGGCCTGCAACGCCTTGCTCGGGTTCATGCCGGCGAGGGTGCAGATGATTTCCAGCGCTTCCCACGGGTGGGCATCGTCGTACTGGGCATGCATCTTCAACCACTTCATCGCGCGCTTGCGGTCCTCTTCCGGGAACGCTGCCGCGTAGACCCCGGTCGAGCAGACCACCGCTGACCACTCCCCGGTCGCCCCCTCGATCGCATAGTTGGTCGCGGCAATCGCCACGATCAGCGAATCCGCTGAGCTGGTGTGCCAGCACCAATGACTCAGAGCATGCAGCTCCGGCGGCACTTGCTGGGCCTGGAGATCTTCGAGGCTGACGCCATGGGCGCGACTCCAATGCATCCAGTAATCGGCGTGATTGAGTTCGACGCGGATGTTGCGCATCAGCCAGCGCCGCGCCATGTCCTCGCCGGGATGGCGGGCGAAGCGGGTCTTGGTAAGGTTCTGCGCCATGTACAAGGCAAACTGCTCGACCACCGGCCAGCCGCCGATGAGGTACTGGCGCATGGTTTTCGCGCTGAGCTTGTTGTCGCGCATGCGCTGATAAAGTTCATGTTCGACAACCCGGCGCTTGCTCTCGCTGCAATCCTTGATGAGCTGTTGCGCCCAGGCAGGATAACTTGCAGCTTCCATGAGGGGTCCGGTTCGGTTGAATGTGTCGATCACTGTTCGGCTCCTTTTGAGTTGTGATGGCAAGGATCGGCGAGAGACTTCAACGGAACGTGCCAGGCGCTTTGAACAACAACGGCTGCGGTCTGGCAGGACGACTTTGCAAACTGTCACAGGTAAACAACTGCGGACGCTCGATGACATACCCCTGAGCGTAATCCACACCTATTTCAAGCAATGCCTGTTCGATCTGGTTAGTTTCAACAAACTCGGCAATTGTCTGCTTACCCATAACATGACCGATGTGATTGATCACTTCGACCATTGCCCGATTAATCGGGTCGTCCAGCATATCCTTTACGAAACTCCCGTCGATCTTCAGGAAGTCTACAGGCAAATGTTTCAAGTAAGCGAATGAAGACATTCCGGCACAAAAGTCATCCAGAGAAAAGTGACAACCTAAGCCTTTGAGTTCATTGATAAAACGAATTGCACTGCCAAGATTTGCGATTGCACTGGTTTCGGTAATTTCAAAACAAATCATTTCAGGCGGTATAGCGTAGTTAACAAACTGTTCCCGCAGGAAGTGCAAAAACGCGTCATCTCCTATAGTAATGCCTGACAGATTAATCGCACACATTGCCAAAGGAAGTTCATGTTCCTGTTCAATACACTGGGCAATAACCTTGAAAACGTTTTGAACTACCCAGCGATCTAACTGGGTCATCAAACCATAACGCTCCGCTGCCGGAATAAAGCTGTCAGGCAAAATCATTCGTCCGGATTCATCATGCAGGCGCAGGAGAATTTCGATGTGTCCAGCCTGACCGGGTTGTGGCTTGAGCGGCGCGATCTGTTGGGCGTAAAGGCAAAAGCGGTTTTCTTCCAGCGCCATGTGCAGGCGCTGTACCCAGGCCATTTCACCGAAGCGCATCGACAGTTCGGAATCATCGGCATGGTAGACCTGCACGCGGTTGCGGCCCTTTTCCTTGGCCATGTAGCAAGCCATGTCCGCCGCACGCAGGGAGGCTTCGAGAGTGGTCGGATTCTGCGCCACATGCACCAGGCCGATGCTGACGGTGGTCAGAAACGGCCGCCCCTTCCAGACAAAATGCAGGTTCTGCACGGTCTGGCGCAGGCTTTCGGCAATCTTCTCGGCGATGTCCGGCGGGCAGTTCTCGAGCAAGATCCCGAATTCATCGCCGCCCAGTCGCGCCAGGGTATCGCCCTCGCGCAAGTCTGATTGCAGCAGCGTGCAGATGTGCCGCAGCAACTCATCGCCCGCCGCGTGCCCGCAGGTGTCGTTGACCAGTTTGAACTGGTCCAGATCGAGGAACATCAGTGCATGCCGGCCGGGCTGGCGCGTCAGTTTGTGCAAGGCCTGTTCGAGGCGATATTCGAATTCGCGGCGGTTGGCCAGCCCGGTCAGCGCATCGTGGGTCGCTTGCCAAGACAGATTGGCGATGTATTGCCGCTCCTGGGTCATGTCGTGCAGCACCAGCACCGTGCCGCTGACATTCCCGGCATTGCGGATCGGCGCGCCGACCAGGGTCACCGACAGGGTGCTGCCGTCCAGACGCTGAATCAGCTTGGAATGTTCGCTACCGCCGCTGAGCTGGCCGCTGAGAATGTGCTCGATCAACGTCAGCCCTTCGGTCTGGGCGTTATCGTCGAGCAGGTTGAACAGCGCCGACAACGGCAGCCCCGCCGCCTGCTCGGCCTTCCAGTGCGTCATGGCCTCGGCGGCGGGATTCATGTAATCGATCGCGCCGTTGACGTCGGTGGTGATCACGCCATCACCAATCGACTGCAGAGTGATATGCGCGCGATCCTTTTCCAGTTGCAGCGCCTGGGCAAACTCATGGCGCTGCTTGAGTAGTTTGTGCGTGCGCCACAGCGCCAGCGCGATCAGACCCAGCGCGGTGGCCAGGTTGGTGAACAGCAGCAGGCGCATGATCACCCGCGAGCCTTCGCCCAAGGCATCGCTGAAAGCCCTGGCCGCTGGGGTGACTGCATCGTTGATGGCGAAGATCTGTGCTTTCCAGCGCTGCACATCGCCGGGACTGGCCTGGTTCTGCGCAATGCCTTGGTGCATCTCCTGCGCGACTTCGTGCAGTCGGTCGAGATAGGCATCGCCGATCGTCCAGCGATCGATCGCGGTTTCCAGATAACTGTAGTGGCGAAAATTGAGGTACAGCCAGATCAGGCTGGAGACGTCGTCCGGGTGATTGCCACCCTTGAGAATGCCTTCGCGCGCCGCTTGCAGATCCGGCGGCTGACGATCCAGTGCCAGGCGCAGTTGGTGCCCGCCCTGGGGCACGGCAATCGCCGTCAGGTATTTGCGGTAGATCGCCTCGTCACGGCTGTCGGCGTAGAGGTTGAGGTAATAGATGGCGTCTTTCTGGCCCTTGGACCACAGGCTTTCGCCAGCGACGTAGCCTCGCACGGCCGAAAGCACGTAAAGGCTCACGCCCCCCAGTAATGCCTGGAACACCACGACAGCAATAAAGGGCCAGACGATACCCAACAACCGTGGTGTTCCCAGAGTCTGCTTTTGCTTCATGAGATTCCTTGCATGAGCACTGCCCGCTCGCCTTCCGGGCGAATTCGCTATGACGAGACTAGGTGGGGTTCTCGTTCAAGGCAAGGCGCGGCGTTACACCGCGCGCAGAACCTCTGACAGGTCGGCGAGGGTTTCGATCAGTGCTGTTGCAAGTTGCCGTAGAGCTTGGCGTACAGACCGCCGTCGGCGATCAGTTGGCGATGGTCGCCGTCCTCGGCGATCTGCCCGCCGTCGAACACCAGCACGCGGTCGGCCTGCTTCACCGCCGACAGGCGATGGGCAATGATCAGCGTGGTGCGGCCATGGAGAAATTTTGCCATTGCCTGGTGCAGGTTGTACTCGGTGGCGGCATCGAGGGCCGAGGTGGCTTCGTCGAGAATCACCACTTTCGGCTCGGCGAGAATCATCCGCGCAATCGCCAGACGCTGGCGCTGACCGCCGGACAAACGCACGCCGGAGCGACCGACGATGCTGTCGAGGCCAGCGGGCAGCGCACGGATGGTCGCGGCCATCTGCGCGATTTCCAGCGCCTGCCAGCAGGCTTCGTCGCTGCGCATGCGGCCCATGGTCAGGTTGGCGCGCACACTGTCGTTGAACAGCGCCGGATGCTGCAGCACCACCGCAACGTTCTCGCGCACCGTCTCCAGACCGATCTCCTGCTGGGTCGACCCGCCAAAGCGGATGGTCCCGGCCGCTGGCGTGTACAGACCCAGCAGCAACTGCACCAAGGTACTTTTGCCGCCGCCGCTCGCCCCGACAATCGCGACTTTTTCACCGGGCAGGATCGACAGGTTCATCTGGTCCAGCACCAACTCGTCGCCGTAACCGAAACTCAGGCCTTGTACCTCGATGCCGACGGTGTCGCGCCCCTTGAACGGATCGACGCCGCCGGGATACTGCGGCTCGTCGGCGCGCGCCAGCAGTTCATTGATCCGCGTCAGCGCACCGCCCGCCGCGTAATAGGCGTATTGCAGATTGAGCAGCTGTTCGACCGGGCCGATCATGAACCACAGGTAACTGAACACCGCGAGCATCTGCCCGATCGACAGGTCGGAAAACAGCACGGTGAGCATCGCCGCCGCGCGGAAGATGTCGATGCCGAACTGGAACAGCAAACCACTGGCGCGGTTCGAGGCGTCGGTTTTCCACTGCGAGTTGACTGCGTAGTTGCGTACTTCCTGCGCGCGCAAACCGAGGCGCCCGAGGAAATAGCCCTGACGATTGCCGGCGCGCACTTCCTGAATCGCATCGAGGGTTTCGCTCAGCGCCTGAGTGAAGCGCGAGGTGCTGTCGTTCTCGAGTTTTTTCAGGTGTTTGACCCGCTTGCCCAGCTGCACCGTGGCGTAGATCACCAACGGGTTGAACAGCAGAATCAGCAGCGCCAGCTTCCAGTGCATCCACATGAGGATGCTGGCGGTGCCGACCAAGGTCAGCATCGCGACGAGGAAGCGGCTGAGGGTTTCGCCGACGAATTTGTCGAGGGTATCCAGATCGGTGACCAGGTGCGTGGTCACCGTGCCGCTGCCGAGGCTTTCGTATTCACCGAGGGAAATGCGCTTGAGCCGCTCGATCAGGCGCACGCGAATGCGGTAGACGATGTCCTTGGCCAGGCGCGCAAACAGCCGCGACTGCAACACGCCAAAACACAGGGCGCTGCAACGCAAGGTCAGGGTCACCACCAGCATCAGGCCGATATAACCCGCCGCCTGCTGCCACATGCTTGGCAGAAAATGATTCATGACTTTCAGTGCGGCATCGCCGTGGCCGAGCAGCACTTCGTCGACCAGCAACGGCAGCAGCAACGGGATCGGCACGCTGCACAGCGTCGCCAGCACGGCCACGCCGTTGGCGATCCACAGGGATTTCTTGTGATGCAGTGCCAGACGCCGGACTTCAGCCCAACTCAGCCGGTCGACACGCTCTACGGCTGGCGTGTCATCGGCGCGGTCAGACACAGGCCGCGCGCTCCAGCCAGCGGCCGAGCAACGGCGACAGCTCGCTGAGCGGTTGATAACCGTTGGTGAGCAGCGCCAGTTGCCCGTTGCGCTCGGCCAGCAGGGTCGGAAAACCGGCGATGCCCAAGTCCTGCACCCAGGTGAAGTCGGCTTGGGTGGCCCTGTGCTGATCGGCATGATCGAACAACGCCGCGAATTCGATACGCGGCACACCGGCCTGCTCCGCCAACTCGACCAGCACGCTGGCCTGAGTGACATCGCGACCTTCGGCGTAAAACGCCTGCTGGATCAGCCTGACCAGTGTCCACGCGCAATCCGGCGCCAGACTGCGCGCGGTGACAATGGCGCGACAAGCAGGCTCGGTGTCGTAGACAAAACCGTCAGGCAGCGCGCCGTCGAACTTGAACGGCTGGCCGGTGGCCTCGGTGACCGCTTGCCAGTGCTCAAGAATGTAGCGCCGAGTGGTCGGCTCCAGCGCCGAACCGCTGCCGGTGCGCAACCCGCCGACCACCAGATGCAGCTCGACCCCGGCTGCCTGCGCCTGCTCGACCAGTGCCTTGGCCACCGGAGCAAACCCCCAGCACCATGAACACATCGGATCCATCACATAGAGCAGGCGCGCAGACATGGTTAAGCCTCGGAGGATGCTTGCTTATAGTTGTAGCCGATCGGGTGCGGCTGATTGCGTGCCTTGGCCAGTTCGACCTGCTTTTGCCGATCGATGGCGCTGCGCCGTGTCTTCTCGCTGAGCTTGTCCCAGCAATGCGGGCAACTGATGCCGGCGACGTAATGCTCGGAGGCGCGATCTTCAACGCTGACCGGCGTGCGGCAGGCATGACATTGATCGTAGTCGCCTTCCGTCAGGTCGTGACGCACGGTGACGCGGTTGTCGAAGACGAAGCAGTCGCCGCGCCACTTGGTTTCTTCCTGCGGCACCTCTTCGAGGTACTTCAGGATGCCGCCCTTGAGGTGGTAAACCTCTTCGAAGCCCTCGCCGAGCATGTAGCTCGAGGCTTTCTCGCAGCGAATGCCGCCGGTGCAGAACATCGCGACCTTCTTGTGCACGGCCGGGTCGAAGTGTTCTTTGATGTAGTCGGGAAACTCGCGAAAACTGGTGGTTTTCGGATCGATGGCGCCTTCGAAGGTGCCGATCGACACTTCGTAGTCGTTGCGCGTGTCGATCAGCAGCACTTCCGGGTCGCTGATCAGCGCGTTCCAGTCCTGCGGTTCGACGTAGGTGCCGACCTTCTTGTTCGGGTCAACGCCTTCAACGCCGAGGGTGACGATCTCTTTCTTCAGCTTGACCTTGGTGCGATAGAACGGCTGCTCGTCGCAGTACGATTCCTTGTGGTCGATGTCGACCATGCGTGGATCATTCTTGAGCCAGGCGAGCAGGCCGTCAATGCCTTCGCGGCTGCCGGAAACCGTGCCGTTGATGCCTTCTTCGGCGATCAGCAGAGTGCCTTTGATGCCGTTGTCGACCATCGCTTGCAGCAGTGGCTCGCGCAGGTCAACGTAATCTTCGAGGGTGACGAACTTGTACAGTGCCGCCACGACAATCGGTTGTGTCATGGGTATTTCTCCAGGTGGCTACCCTCGCAAAGGGTGAACCGGATTCAAAAAAAACGCGCCGGCTAAGCGGCGCGTCGGGATTTTAGCAAAAAAGCAGCTACAAGCTCCAAGCTTAAAGCGGCAAGCCAAAACTCATCCGCCTCTAACTTGCAGCTTGCCGCTTGAAGCTTACCGCTGATCCCCTCCTGCACAGGTCGGCGACGCCGGGGCGCCGTCGATCTCTGCCCATTCCTGCGGGGTGTAGGTGTGCAGCGCCAACGCATGGAACTCGCCCATCAGCTCGCCGAGCGTGCCGTAGACTTTCTGGTGGCGCTTGACCCGGTTCAGGCCTTCGAACTGCGCGCTGACCACCACCGCCTTGTAGTGGGTCTGTGACCCGCGACTGTGCATGTGGCTTTCGTCCAGCACTTGCAGGTGCTCAGGCTGTAATAGGGCCAGCGTCGATTCGATGCGTTGTTGCATGGTCATCACGAACTCCGCTTACTTCTTCTTGGCTGGCGCCGCGGCCGGGGTCAGCTCTTTGGTCATGTCGTCGAGCAGCTTGTTGACCACAGGCACCGCGCTTTCCAGTTTGCCCTGGGTCATCTGCGCCGATTGCTGGGTCAGCTGCGGCATTTTTTCCAGGACTTTCTTGCCCAGTGGCGACTGGTAGAAGGCAACCAGATCTTTCAGCTCGGATTCGCTGAAGTTGCTGGTGTAGAGCTTGACCATATCCGGCTTGAGCTTGTTCCAGCCGATGGCCTGGTCCAGCGCGGCGTTGGCCTTGGCCTGGTAGGTTTCGAGCACGGCTTTCTTCGACTCAGGGGCTTTGGTCTGTTCAAAGCGCTGGGCGAACATTTGCTGCACTTGCATGTACACCGGGGTACCCAGCTTGTCAGCGTGAGCCAGCGTCAGGAAAGCTTCGGCACTGGCGTTGTGGCTGGCGGTATCGGCAAGCACCTGGCCGCTGGCGCAAACCAGTGCAACCGCGGTACAGATGGCGCGAAGACGAGTCATCGAGTTTCCTTTAAGCAAAGCGAGGTCGAACCCCAAGGGCGACCATTCTGCGCCTAACAATCGCTGTGGCTCAACCCCCGGCCCTTGCCGCGCTTGATTGGCGGGGTTTTGCGGTCAACAATCGAGCCGATGGAACCACCCGGGCCGACGCCGGCCTAAATTGCGCCAACAGACCAACAGGAGTGTGCACGATGAGCCGTATCGAAACCGACAGCCTGGGCCAGATCGAGGTCCCGGACGACGCTTACTGGGGTGCTCAGACGCAACGCTCGCTGATCAACTTCGCCATTGGTCAGGAACGCATGCCGCTACCGGTACTGCACGCCCTGGCGCTGATCAAGAAAGCCGCCGCACGGGTCAACGACCGCAACGGCGACCTGCCGGCCGACATCGCTCGCCTGATCGAACAGGCCGCCGATGAAGTGCTCGCCGGCGAGCATGACGAGCAGTTCCCGCTGGTGGTCTGGCAGACCGGCAGCGGTACCCAGAGCAACATGAACGTCAACGAAGTGATCGCCGGTCGCGCCAACGAACTGGCCGGCAACCCGCGTGGCGGCAAGTCGCCGGTGCACCCGAACGATCACGTCAATCGCTCGCAAAGTTCCAACGACTGCTTCCCTACCGCGATGAGCATCGCCACCGCCAAAGCGGTGCAGGAACAACTGCTGCCGGCGATTGCCGAGCTGTCCGGCGGCCTTGCCGAACTGGCGGCGCGGCACATGAAACTGGTGAAGACCGGGCGCACGCACATGATGGACGCGACGCCGATCACCTTCGGTCAGGAACTGTCCGGCTTCATCGCGCAACTGGATTACGCCGAGCGCGCAATTCGTGCCGCGCTGCCGGCGGTTTGCGAACTGGCTCAGGGCGGCACCGCCGTTGGTACGGGTTTGAATTCACCGCACGGCTTCGGTGAGGCGATTGCCGCCGAACTCGCAGCACTGTCCGGTCTGCCGTTCGTCACCGCGCCGAACAAGTTCGCTGCACTGGCCGGTCATGAACCGCTGGTAACGCTGTCGGGTGCGCTGAAAACCCTCGCCGTGGCGTTGATGAAGATCGCCAACGACCTGCGTCTGCTGGGCTCAGGTCCTCGCGCAGGTTTCGCTGAAGTGAAGCTGCCGGCCAACGAACCGGGCAGTTCGATCATGCCCGGCAAGGTCAACCCGACCCAGTGCGAAGCGCTGTCGATGCTCGCCTGCCAAGTGCTCGGCAACGATGTGGCGATCGGTTTTGCCGCCAGTCAGGGGCACTTGCAGTTGAACGTGTTCAAACCGGTGATCATCCACAACCTGCTGCAATCGATCCGTTTGCTCGGCGATGGCTGCAGCAACTTCCAGCAGCACTGCATTGCCGGGCTCGAACCGGATGCCGAGGTCATGGCCAAGCATCTGGAACGTGGATTGATGCTGGTGACGGCGCTGAACCCGCACATCGGTTATGACAAGTCGGCGGAGATCGCCAAGAAGGCTTACAGCGAAGGGCTGACTTTGCGTGAGGCTGCGTTGCAGCTCGGTTATCTGACTGATGAAGAGTTCGATGCCTGGGTGCGCCCGGAGAACATGATCGAGGCTGGCGCCAAGGGCTGAGTCATGTAGCGCCTGAAAGTCCGTCTTCGCGAGCAGGCTCGCTCCCACAGGAAAATTGCACTCCAAAGTGGGAGCGAGCCTGCTCGCGAATACAGGCGCCGCCGATCGTCAGCCTGGCACAACCCTGGCCCGCCGCGCCCTGAGCCCGGCAATCAACGATGGCCCCAGCGCCACCAGCGCCGAACCCAGCACCACCAGCACTGCCCCGCCATAGCCCAGCGCATTGATCTGCTCGGCATGCACAAAGTCCGGCCAGATCCGCGCCGCAATCGCCACCGCAACAAACGTCACCAGCGGCGTGATCGCCAACGTCGCGCTGACACGCGATGCTTCCCAGTGCGCCAGCGCTTCGGCGAATGCGCCGTAGGCGATCAAGGTGTTCATGCAGCACGCCAGCAACAGCCAGCCCTGCAACGGGCTCAGGTTGAGCGCTTCAAGCGGATGTACCCACGGCGTCAGCAACAGCGCGCAGAACAGGTAGATCACCATCATCACCTGCAACGAATTCCACACCGTGAGCAATTGCTTCTGACCCAGCGCATAGAAGGTCCAGACCGTCGACGCCAGCAGCACCAGCAGCACGCCGGCGGTGTAGTCGGACAGCGAGGTCAGCAGCTCCGCCAGGCGCTGATTGAAGAACAGACCAAAGCCGATCAGCAACACCAGCAAGCCGATGCCCTGGCCAATGCTGAAGCGCTCCTTGAACACGAACAGACTGGCGATCAGCAGCATGATCGGACCCATTTGCACCACCAATTGCGCGGTGCCGGGGCTGAGCAGGTTGAGGCCCATCAGGTACAGCACGTAATTGCCGACCAGCCCCAGTACCGCCATCAGCACCAGCCAGCCGCCCTTCGGCCCGAGCACCTTGCGACTTGGCAGGCGCTTGACCGAAGCCAGATAGATGAACAGGCAGCCACCGGAAACCATCAGGCGAAACCAGGTCACCGTGACCGGGTCCATCACCTGCAATACCTGTTTGAGCTTGATCGGCAGGATGCCCCACAGAAACGCGGTCAGCAGCGCCAGGAACAGTCCGTACACCCAGCGCCCCGATGAAATGTGCATGCGAACCCCAAAAGCCTGCTGACAAGGACACTCATTCTAGGCGTCCGGCTGCGCACAACACAGGGACAGTTGCCGCCAGGCCGCGAATGAAACTGTGCAGGTCGCAGCAGTAAACCGGCGCGCCGCCGTTGATCGGCCGGGCAGGCGCACCAAGTGCTTCAGGCATAAGCTGATTGCAGACTTTTCAACGCATTAATCAGGGAGACCGACATGTACGCCATGCGCGCCGAGGACAGCGCCCCCGCCACCCGTTTTCGCAGCGACCGCATATGTCGGGTCAATGGCGAGCTGTATTTCAGTACCCGGGAAAATACCCTTGAGGGGCCGTTTGACGGTCAGGTGATCGAGCGGAAGATTCAGGCTTATATAGCGCGGATGCAGCGGCAGGATTCCAAGGGCTAACCGTGTTGATCCCATCGCTGGCAAGCCAGCTCCCACAGGATTTTTGACATATACAAAACCTGTGGGAGCTGGCTTGCCAGCGATGGCGATCTGACCGACGACAACGAACGGAGGATTTAGCGCACCGCCTCAAACAACCCGCTCGCCCCCATCCCGCCGCCCACACACATGGTGACGATGCCGTAACGCAGATTGCGCCGCTGCAATTCCCGAATCAGATGCCCGACCTGGCGCGAGCCGGTCATGCCGAACGGGTGGCCGATGGAAATCGAGCCGCCGTTGACATTGTATTTGTCGTTGTCGATCTCCAGCCGGTCGCGGCTGTACAGGCACTGTGAAGCGAACGCCTCGTTCAATTCCCACAGATCGATATCCGCTACCTGCAAGCCCTTGGCCTTGAGCAGTTTCGGCACAGAGAACACCGGTCCGATGCCCATTTCGTCCGGCTCGCAGCCGGCGACGGTGAAGCCACGGAAAAACGCTTTCGGCTTGAGCCCCAGCTCCAGCGCTTTGTCCAGGCTCATCACCAGTGTCATCGAGGCACCGTCGGACAGCTGCGAGGAATTGCCCGCCGTCACCGAACCGTCGTCGGCGAACACCGGTTTCAAACCGGCAAGGCTTTCGTAGGTGGTGTCCGGGCGGTTGCAGTCGTCGCGCTCGACGACGCCGTCGACAATCTGCACTTCGCCGCTGTTCTTATCCTCTACGCGGTATTTCACCGCCATCGGCACGATTTCATCATCGAACAAACCCGCAGCCTGGGCCTGGGCCGTGCGGATCTGGCTTTGCAGCGCATAGCGATCCTGCGCTTCGCGGCTGACGCCGTAACGTCGTGCCACCACTTCGGCGGTCTGGCCCATGGTGTAGTAGATGCCGGGAGTCTGTTGCTTGAGCAGCGGGTTGATCAGGTGATCGGTGTTGACGCTCTTCAGGGTCAGGCTGATCGACTCGACGCCGCCGGCGACGATGATGTCGCTGCAACCGGAGGCGATCTGGTTGGCGGCAATCGCGATCGCCTGCAAACCCGACGAGCAGAAACGGTTGAGGGTCATGCCGGCAGTGCCGGTGCCCAGGCGCGACAGTACCGCGACGTTGCGGCCGATGTTGTAGCCCTGCGCGCCCTCGTTGGAGCCGGCGCCGACGATGCAGTCCTCGACGCTGGCCGGGTCGATATCGTTGCGGGTCAGCAGCGCATTGACGCAGTGGGCCGCCATGTCATCGGGGCGGGTCTGGTTGAACTTGCCGCGAAAGGATTTGGCCAGGCCGGTCCGCACGCTGTCGACGATCACCACTTCACGCATGGCATACCTCATTGTTGTTGTCGGTTGAGAGTGGACCTGAGCATAAGTCCACCTTCTTGCCGACCGCGAGGATCATTCACCCGGCGTATGCGCGGCCATCGCTTCAGTCCTTGTGCTTTTTGGCCTTCTTGTCGGATTTCTCGAACGCGTCTTCCAGCGCGCGGTTGATCGTGCGCAACACTTTCACCCGTGCCCAGCGTTTATCGTTGGCTTCGACCAGCGTCCATGGCGCGATCTCGGTGCTGGTGCGATCGACCATGTCGCCGACCGCCCGGCGATAGTCGTCCCATTTTTCCCGATTGCGCCAGTCGTCCTCGGTGATCTTGAAACGCTTGAAGGAAATCTCCTCGCGCTCCTGAAAGCGCTCCATCTGCGTGTCCTTGTCGATCGCCAGCCAGAACTTGACCACGATGACGCCCGCATCGGCCAGTTGCTCTTCGAAGTCATTGATTTCGCCGTAGGCGCGCAGCCAGTCGGCCGGGGTGCAGAAGCCCTCGATCCGCTCGACCAGCACCCGTCCGTACCAGGAGCGGTCGAACACGGTGAATTTGCCCCGCGCCGGGAGGTGTCGCCAGAACCGCCACAGATACGGTTGTGCGCGCTCTTCCTCGGTCGGTGCGGCAATCGGGACGATGCTGTACTGACGCGGATCGAGCGCCGCTGCCACGCGGCGAATCGCCCCGCCCTTGCCCGCCGCGTCGTTACCCTCGAACACCGCGATCAGCGCATGGCGACGCATGCGTTTGTCGCGCATCAGCCCGGACAGGCGCGCCTGCTCGGTGATCAGTTGTTCTTCATAGTCTTTCTTGTCCAGACGCTGCGTCAGGTCGAGGCTGTCGAGCAGGTTCAATTGATCGACCGGCGTGCCCAGCGGCGCGGCACTGACTTCGTGTGGATTGACGTCGGCACGCTTGAGCGCATTCTGCAGACCGTCGAGGAGAATCTTGCCCACAGCCAGGCTGCGGTAATTGGCATCGACGCCTTCGATGACATGCCACGGCGCGTAATCGCGGCTGGTACGGCGCAACACCCGCTCGCCGTATTTGACGAACTTGTCGTAGGTCTGCGATTGCTGCCAGTCCAGCGGACTGATGCGCCAACTGTGCAACGGGTCGTCGGCCAGTGATTTGAGCCGCGCTTTCATCTGCTTCTTGGACAGGTGAAACCAGAACTTGAAGATCAACGCGCCTTCATCGCAGAGCATCTTTTCCAGACGCTCAGCGCCGGCGATGGCCTGGTCCAGACGCGGATCCTTGAACAGTCCGTGCACCCGGCCCTGGAGCATCTGGCTGTACCAGTTGCCGAAGAACACGCCCATCCGCCCCTTGGCCGGCAGCATGCGCCAGTAGCGCCAGGCCGGTGGCCGCGCGAGTTCTTCATCGGTTTGCTGGTCGAAGGTGCGCACTTCGATCAGGCGCGGATCCATCCATTCATTGAGTAGTTTGACCGTCTCGCCCTTGCCCGCCCCTTCGATGCCGTTGATCAGGATGATCACCGGAAAGCGCTTCTGCTGCTGCAACTCGAACTGCGCTTCCAGCAAGGCTTCACGCAGCGCAGGGACGGCCGCCTCGTAAGTGTCTTTGTCGATGGCGTGACCGATTTCAGCGGATTCAAACATGGGACGGCTCCTTCCAGGGTTCAGCAAGACTAGCGGATGATTACAGCACCTGAACAGATCGCAGCCTTCGGCAGCTCCTACATTTGAAATGCGTTTCCCTGTAGGAGCTGCCGAAGGCTGCGATCTTTTGAAATTTTCCCTGACACGCCCAAATCCCGTCTTGTGCTGGATCAGGCAGCTCGCGCGCGATCGGCTAGAATGGCCGCCTTGTGTTTGCCGAGCCTGCCATGAAAGCAGAAATGCCCCACGCCCAACTCGACTGGGACGACCAGGGACGCCCACGTTCGCGGGTGTTCGATGACGTGTATTTTTCCGACCAGTCGGGGCTGGAAGAAACCCGTTACGTGTTTCTCGAACAGAACCGTCTGGCCGAGCGTTTCGCTGCGCTGCCGGCGGATGGGCGTCTGGTCATTGGCGAAACCGGTTTCGGCACCGGGTTGAATTTTCTCTGTGCCTGGCAGTTGTTCGAACAGCACGCGGTGGCCGGCGCGCGCTTGCATTTTGTCAGCGTCGAGAAGTACCCGCTGGCGCCTGCGGATCTGCGCCGAGCCTTGGCACTGTGGCCAGAACTCATGCCGTTGGCGGATCAGTTGCTCAGGCATTACGTGGCGATTCATCAAGGCTTTCAACGCATCACTCTGGCCAATGGCCGCGTGACGCTGACCTTGCTGATCGGCGATGCGCTGGAGCAACTGCCGCAACTTGATGCACAGATCGACGCGTGGTTTCTCGACGGTTTTGCGCCGGCAAAAAATCCGGACATGTGGACCGCTGAGCTGTTCGTCGAGCTGGCGCGGCTGGCTGCGCCGGGCTCGACCATCAGCACTTTCACCAGCACCGGTTGGGTCCGCCGTCTGCTCAATGCTGCCGGGTTCAAGATGAAGCGCACGCCGGGCATCGGCCACAAGTGGGAAATCCTGCGTGGCGAATTTCTCGGCTGGCCCGCCGAGGTGGCAGCGCCAATACCGGCGAAACCCTGGTTCGCCCGCCCTGCTCCGTTGCGCGGTGAGCGCCGGGCGCTGGTGATCGGCGCGGGGCTGGCTGGCTGCGCGACGGCGTCGAGTCTGGCGGCGCGCGGCTGGCAGGTGAGTCTGCTGGAGCGTCACGCGGCCGTCGCGCAAGAAGCCTCGGGCAACCCGCAAGGCGTGCTCTATCTGAAGCTGTCCGCCCATGGCACTGCGTTGTCGCAGTTGATCGTCAGCGGCTTCGGTTACACCCGGCGCCTGCTGGAAAGCCTGCAACGCGGCAGCGACTGGGATGACTGCGGCGTGCTGCAACTGGCGTTCAACGCCAAGGAAGCCGAGCGCCACGCGCAACTGGCGGCGGCGTTTCCTGAAGATCTCTTGCAGTGGCTGGAACAGCCGCAAGCGCAGGCTCGCGCCGGTGTCGGCGTGGCCCACGGCGGCTTGTTCTACCCCGAAGGCGGCTGGGTGCATCCGCCCGCGTTGTGTCAGGCCCAGGCGACCCACACCAACATTGAGTTGCTCAGCCATCACGAAGCTTTGGAACTGCGCAAAGTCGCAGACCTGTGGCAAGCGTTCGACGGCGAGCGTTTGCTCGCCAGTGCGCCGGTGGTGATCCTGGCCGGTGCTGCCGAAATCAAACGTTTTGCCCAGAGTGCCGAATTGCCGCTCAAGCGCATTCGCGGGCAAATCACGCGTCTGCCTGAAACCGCAGAGAGTCATGCGCTGGCCACCGTGGTGTGCGCTGAGGGCTACGTCGCCCCAGCGCGTCTGGGCGAGCACACCCTGGGCGCCAGTTTCGACTTCAACAATGACGATCTGACGCCCACGACTGCCGAGCACCAAGGCAATCTGACGATGCTCGAAGAAATTTCCAGCGACCTGCTGACCCGCCTCAACATCAGCGAGCAGCCACTTGAGAACCTTGAGGGCCGGGCAGCTTTCCGCTGCACCAGCCCCGATTACCTGCCGATTGTCGGCCCGCTCGCTGATCTGCAAACCTTCAATCAGACCTACGCAGCGTTGAGCAAAGACGCCCGGCAAGTGCCGGACCTCGCCTGCCCGTGGCTCGATGGTCTGTACGTCAACAGCGGCCACGGTTCTCGCGGGCTGATCACCGCGCCGCTGTCCGGCGAGCTGCTTGCCGCGTGGCTGGACAACGAGCCGCTGCCGTTACCACGCAGTGTGGCCGAAGCCTGCCATCCCAATCGTTTCGCCTTACGGCAGTTGATTCGCGGCAAGTGAATTTCACGTATCGGGCATTTCACAGATGCCCAGATCCATCAGCCGTATCGCGTCTTCCGTCAGGCTCTTGAACAGCACGTCTTCAGCCTGGTCCTTTTCAAGCTTGAGTGCCTGGTTCTGACTCAAATAATCGCCAGAGGGCAGCGTGTCCTTCTTGTCGAACAGCGCGCTCATCTGTGGGTCGTACAGGTCATCGATCAGCGCAAACTTGCGGACAAATGTGCGTCGCAGATAGTCACGCCAGAACGTGCGCCCCTGCATGTATTCCAGCCATTGCGGGGAGAGTTCGGCGCTCATGACGCGATTTTTTGCCACCTCAAGATCAGCGGCCGTCACGCCACTCTGGGCACTGAACAGCATATTTTCCGGTTGACCGCGCAGCCCCAGCGCATCGGTGAGACCGATGCGGTAAGCGAGGTTCATTTCCAGCGCATCGACCTTTGGCGCCCGGAGCGAATGCTCCCGGGCGATTTCTTCCAGCCTGTCCAGCCGGAACAGACTGCGGCCCAGTTCCAACAGCGCCTTGGCAGTGCCCCTGCTCCCGCTTGCGGCGCTGCTCACCCGCTCGACTTCCACTGCGACCTCAAGACGACTGAAAACCAGCGCCGCGTTATCGGTGCAGTGCAGCGGATCGGCCGCGATGTCGAGCAGTTGACGACTCAGCGGCTCGTCAGCTTCCGCCGCCTTCAGTACCGCCCAGACGCGTCGCTGCATGTCAGCGCTACCCTGTTTGCCGTCCGCGGTATCGCCCAGTTGCGCCAGCAACGTGAACAAGCCATCGGCCGTCTGATCGCTACGCAATGCCGCCCAAATGCGCGACTGCTCTGCCCACTCTTCGCCACTGACCTTGGTCAACCAGAGCGAGCGCGCCGTTTGCTCGTTCATCCGTGCGATGTCATCGGCGACATAGTCCATACCAACGCCGAAATTATCGCGATAGTTCTCCAGATGCGTTTTGGTCGCTTCGGAAAAGGGATTCAGTCCCACCTTGAGTGCGCCGGTGAAACGTCGTGATTTCTCGAACAACCACTCGGGCAGTTCTGTGATTTTGTTGGCGCTCAGATCCATCAGTTCAATGTGCGCAGAATGGTCGAGGCCTCCTGGCAGTTCGGTGATGCCGGTATCGTTCAGCGACAAGCGACGCAGTTGCGACATTCGGCTGAAATCCGGGGTGGCACCCAACGGATTCTTGTCCAGATTCAGGTAGCGTAAAGTGCTCAGCCTGTTCAGCTTCGCCAGGGTCTGCTCGGTGAGCTTGAGCTGATTGTTTGCCAGGCTCAGCCGTTGCAGACGCGGCATGTGCGACAACATTTCAGGCAGCCGGGTGATCGCGTTGCTGCCCAGCTCCAGCGAGTCGAGCTGTTTGAAGGACTTGAGGAAGTACGCCACATCATCCCCCAGCGCCATGTTCCGCATCGACAATTGCTCGACATGGTCGAAGCTCACCGACGACGGTAACGTCGGCACCTTACCGATGCGCATGCCGTCAAGGTCGAGGGTACAGAGGTTTTTTCGCTCTTCGTTGGTGGCCCAATGAAAGCGTCGAAACGCTTCTTCGATCAGCTCGGCGGCCATTTTCCGACTGTGCCGCGCTTCAGCCAGATCGCCCCCCATGGCTTGCAGCGCGGCGCCATCTTCACTCCAGACAAACAGCGCGTCACGCAGGGTTTGCAGGTCCTGACGCAAGGCTTTGATGCGGGTCGCACGGCTCAACGGATCATCGCCCAGTTCGTTGAGCAATTGATTGAGCTGCGGCTCGCTCAGACGCGGATAAAGCCTGCGCGCTTTGCGCAGCAGTGTGCGTGAATGAGCTGTCGCGGGGACCTGATCGCCTTGCACACAGGCCGGCTCGACGGGAAGTGATTCCGTACTGCCGCCGCGCAATGCCCGCGCAGTGACCTCGCGTTCGTCGAGGGCAACGTTGAGCAGCTTTTTGCGTAACTGTTGCGTACTGACCTGTCCGGCATCGGCAAACCCGAGTGCTGTCCGCTGACGTGGCGGCAATGCCTTGAGGATGGCCATGTACAAAGCGTCGGGGCCGGATGCCACCTTGCCCAAGGATTTTTTGTCGCCGCCAAACGCCTCGTAGCCCTGCGTGGTTTTCACCAGATAACCGGTATTTTCCGAGGTCGCCGACGCATCGCCGATGTCTTCGAGTATCGGTCCGGTCAAGGCCTTGTCACGTACTTGCAGACGCAGCTGTGCGTTCCAGCCGTTCAGGCGCGGCAGTAATTTCATGGCCAGGCTGTCGGTGTCGGCATTGGCCAGCCACGACCAGTGCAACCCGCTCAGCGCCCGGTCAAGCCGCACCTCGGCAATACCGGCCCGAGCCCGCTGTCCCAACCGCAAGGGCGCGCTCCCGGTCGAGCGCAAGTGCAGGCGCTCGACAGTCGAAGCGCGGTCGATCAGCCTTTGACCATGGCGCGCCGAAATGTCGGCGAAGACCTGGCGTAATTTGCCCAGATCCTGCGCGTCACTGTGGTCATAGCGCTTGTACATCCGCTCGAACGCCGCGCGGTAATCGGATTTGAGCGCAGCACCCAGTTTTCTTGCCAGCCCAGTGGCTTGCGTGCTTTTCGCGACTTTGCCGCCGAGCAAGGCCTCGACTTCATGCTCGTAGAGGCCATCGATGACGGTTTGCAGCAAGCGCCCGAGTGCCAACTGGCCTTGGGTGACCGGCACTCCCAGGGTTTCGTCGAGCGTGCTATTTGCTGGATAAGTGGTTTCGACGTCTCCTTCATGACCGATGACCTCAAGGTACCGGTCAGTCGGCCAGCCCGGCAGTTGCGTCAAGGCATGCATCTGTTCCTCCAGAGGTTGCTCGGAGTGGATCTCGCCGTTTTCCAGTTCCGTGGTCAACTCACGCAGCTGGCGCTCGATGCGCACGCGCTCGACGGTATCGCGCAGGCGTACCGGCAGGCTCAAATTGTCGTTGAAGGTCTCCAGCAAGGTCTGCTGCGAGGTGTTGCTCAGCCGGCGAAGGATGTCCAGGTCGCTGTCGGCAAATTCGCTCAACTGCGGATCGATGCGCTTGAGCGTGTAGGCGCTGCTGCCCCATTCTTCGGGCTGTTCAGCGGGGAACCGCCAGCCGCCCTCGACGTGGCGGATCAGTTCCGGAGCATAGGCTTGTGCGCGTGCGGGGTGGTCCAGGCGCCAGTGCTGAGTGTCGATATCAAAGTTGCCCGCCAACAGGCGGTGCTCGAAGCGGGCGATGGTCTTGTTGCCAATCTGGTAGAACTCCTTTGAACCGGCACCGATGGTGAATCCGGCCGGCAAAGCATGCTCGTACGGGCTCAAATCGGAATTCCACAAGCGTGGCTTGCCGGCCCGATCGAGTATCGCGGTGAACTGCGCGAAGAACTCCGGATGCGCGCGCAGCAGTTTTTTGCCCACAGTTCCCAGCACCTTCTGACCGCCGGCGAAAACGCCCATCAATGCGATGTTCTCTACCACACTGAGCAGATGTGACAGTGCTTCCTGATGATCACCGCGACGCCAGTCCGCGACGCCGTCATACACTTCACCGAGCAATTGCCCGACCGCGACGCCCATCATCAATTGGCCCAGGACCGGCACGAACAGCCCCGCCACCGACGCCACGGTCACCCCGCGCTGAATGAAATCCAACAGGCGTTTCTGTCGGATCTCTTCATCGATATCAGCGGTTGGCACCGCCAGTTTGCGCGCGTCGATCTGCAACTTGCCGACATGGCTTTGCACCATGAAATCGAAAAGCGCCACATTGATCGGCCATTGTTCGACGACGCCCAGATCGGGTTTCTCAGCCAACGCCTTGAAGAAGTCCGCCTTGTCATCTTCATCCAGGCTGCCGGCGAAATACCCCTGATATTCCGTGCTCTTGAGTTGTTGCGCGAGGTAGCGCTTGAACGCATTGAAACTCGGGTATTCATACACGGCGCGCTCGGGCTCGCCGGGCATATACACCATGCATCCGTCCTCAGGGTGTTGTTCCACGGAGCGTTTGGAAAATACCACGACGCCCCAAACGCAGCTGTCGAGGATTCTGATGCCCTGCATGATCATCGGGTCTTTGCCGTAGCGCAGGTGCTGCGCCGATGCCACGCCTTCGGCCAGCATCAGATCCTGCAGCATGCGCAAACCTGCTGCGGTGATATCGCCCTTGAGCTCTGCAAGATGAGCGTCCAGCTCCAGCAGCGATTGCTTCAATGCGGCGATATCGCGGGTCATGGCACTGATCGCCAAGACTTTGCCGCAGTCTTCACGCAGACCGAACACTTGCTGCAGATGCTCCTGGTATTTCTTGCCCAGATCCAGCTTGCGGCACAACGCTGCGAACGCTGCCGGCGTCAGGTCTTCCACGCCAGCGGGCACACTTTTGATGCGCACCAGACTGCCGGCGGGGAACCCGTCGGCCTGCTCCTCGTCTGCGCTGAAGTTCTGCATGGCTGCCTGCAACAGGCTTTGCGTCGCGTGTCTGACCAAGCCGACATCGGCCTGAACCGTCGCCTTCACATCGCAGCCACAATCGACGCCGGGCAGGCTGAGCAGATCCTCGCTCACGTCATAGACCGCTGGCCATTTCTCGTTCAGCGCCGCGTTGAGTTCGCTGATGCAGAAGCTGTGCAATGGTTTGAGCCGACTCAGATCCTTGTCGACTTTGACTTGCAGGGTGTGCAGTTCACGAGTGATTTCGTCCAGCTTGTTCAGCGTGGCCGCAGAAGCCGTGAGCAGATGCGCCGGCAGGCTTTTTTCCAGGCTTTCAGCGGTATCGAGGTCACCGGTCGCGTCATACAAGGTGCTCAGGACCGAGGCCTGAATCTGTGGATTCGTGTTGTCTTGGGTGGGCATGGCAATAGTCCTTTATTGCGATTTGAAGCCTTGACCCTAGCGCTGCCGGACAGCCGATAACAGTTCAAAATGCTGGACAAAATCCACGCAGACCAAACGCTTTTTTGTATGGAAAAAACAGCCCTGCACCACCCCACCCGGAACGTCCGTGCACGTGTGGGCTTATGCAAAAAAAGCGTAACGGCGCAGGGGTACATCCCGAGACTCGATCCGCACCGATAGCGTTACGGCCGGAGCCAGCGTGGCCGCCTTATAACTTATCGATCTAAAACTCCACCTACCGAGACAGGTCAGTTTCTGAGTACCCGCACTTTTCGCGCGGTACGGCTTGACCTTCCCCAACGGAAAAACCGGTAAGGACTTTATGTGCGGATTAGCTGGCGAGTTACGTTTTGATCAACAACCTGCAGACCTTGCAGCGATCGAGAGAATCACCCATCACCTGGCCCCTCGCGGCCCTGACGCGTGGGGCTTCCATGCCCAGGGGCCGATTGCCCTGGGCCATCGACGCCTGAAAATCATGGACCTGTCGGACGGCTCGGCGCAGCCGATGATCGACAGCCAACTGGGCCTGTCCCTGGCGTTCAACGGTGCGATCTACAACTTCCCGGAATTGCGCGCAGAGCTTGAAGCGCTGGGTTATGCCTTCTATTCCGGTGGCGACACCGAAGTGCTGCTCAAAGGCTATCACGCCTGGGGCGAGGCGCTGCTGCCGAAGCTCAATGGCATGTTTGCTTTCGCTATCTGGGAGCGTGATGCCCAGCGCCTGTTCATCGCTCGTGACCGTCTCGGCGTAAAGCCGTTGTACCTGTCGCGCACTGGCCAACGCTTGCGTTTTGCCTCAGCACTGCCGGCGCTGCTCAAGGGCGGCGACATCAACCCGATCCTCGATCCGGTGGCGCTCAATCACTATCTGAATTTCCATGCCGTGGTGCCTGCGCCGCGCACCTTGCTGGCCGGTATCGAAAAACTGCCGCCCGCCACCTGGATGCGCGTTGAAGCCGATGGCCGCACCGAGCAGAAAACCTGGTGGACCCTGCCCTACGGCCCGAATGAAGACGAGAAAAACCTCAATCTGGAAGACTGGGTCGATCGCGTCCTCGACAGCACCCGCGAAGCGGTGGCGATTCGTCAGCGTGCGGCAGTGGATGTCGGGGTGTTGCTTTCCGGCGGTGTCGATTCGAGCATGCTCGTCGGCCTGTTGCGCGAAGTCGGTGTAGAGAATCTGTCGACCTTCTCCATTGGTTTCCAGGATGCCGGCGGCGAGCGCGGCGACGAATTCCAGTATTCCGACCTGATCGCCAAGCACTACGGCACGCGCCACCATCAGTTGCGCATCGACGAGAAAGAAATCATCGAGCAACTGCCCGCCGCCTTCCGCGCAATGAGCGAACCGATGGTCAGCCACGACTGCATCGCTTTCTATCTGTTGTCCCGTGAAGTGGCCAAGCACTGCAAAGTGGTGCAGAGCGGCCAAGGCGCAGACGAACTGTTTGCCGGTTACCACTGGTACCCGCAAGTCGACGGCGCGGCGGACCCATACGCGGCCTACCGCGATGCGTTCTTCGATCGCAGCTACGACGACTACGCAGCGACTGTGCAGCCGAAATGGCTGGTCGACCACGATGCGGCCGGCGATTTCGTCAAACAGCACTTTGCCCAGCCCGGCGCCGATGCTGCCGTGGACAAGGCGCTGCGCCTGGACAGCACGGTGATGCTGGTCGATGACCCGGTCAAACGCGTCGATAACATGACCATGGCCTGGGGCCTGGAAGCGCGCACGCCGTTCCTCGACTATCGACTGGTCGAGCTATCGGCTCGTGTACCAGGTCAATTCAAGCTGCCCGATGGCGGCAAGCAAGTGCTGAAAGAAGCAGCGCGTCGGGTCATTCCAAGCGAAGTGATCGATCGCAAGAAAGGCTATTTCCCGGTGCCGGGTCTCAAGCACTTGCAGGGCGACACGCTCAACTGGGTGCGCGAACTGCTGCTGGATCCGAGCCAGGATCGCGGCCTGTTCAACCCGACCATGCTCGACAAGCTTTTGACTGATCCGCAAGGCCAACTGACCCCGTTGCGCGGTTCGAAACTGTGGCAACTGGCGGCCCTGAACCTGTGGCTCAGTGAACAAGGAATCTGATTGATGAAACCCCATGCCACGTCCATCAACCAACGCCTGTTGCGTGGTCAGGCCCCCTCGTATGAACGTTTGCAGGCGCGCCTGGCCGAAGACGGCAGCGAGCCTGCCAGCGCCCCGATTGCCGTGCACTGTGGCTGGGGCCGGCTGTTGATCGGTCACACGTTCCCGGATCCGGCATCGCTGGCGCAGGAGCTGCTCAACGAGCAGCCCGGCGAGCGCGATATCGCCCTGTATGTCGCCGCACCGCAGCAGATTCTGGGCCTCGAGCCGACGCAGCTGTTTCTCGATCCGTCCGACACCCTGCGTTTGTGGTTCAGCGATTACCGACAGGCCACGCGGGTGTTTCGCGGCTTCCGCATCCGTCGCGCGCAGAGCGAAACCGACTGGCAGGGTATCAACCGTTTGTACCAGGCGCGCGGCATGTTGCCGATCGATCAGGAGTTGCTCACCCCGCATCATCAGGGCGGCCCGGTGTACTGGCTGGCGGAAGACGAGGACAGCGGCGCGGTGATCGGCAGTGTCATGGGTCTCAATCATGAAAAAGCCTTCAACGACCCGGAACACGGCAGCAGCCTGTGGTGCCTGGCGGTCGACCCGCATTGCTCGCGCCCCGGCGTCGGCGAAGTGCTGGTGCGGCATCTGGTCGAGCACTTCATGAGTCGCGGCCTGGCTTATCTGGATCTGTCGGTGCTGCACGACAATCGTCAGGCGAAAAACCTTTACGCCAAACTGGGTTTCCGCAACCTGCCGACGTTCGCCATCAAGCGCAAGAACGGCATCAACCAGCCGCTGTTTCTCGGCCCGGGCCCGGAGGCGAATTTCAATCCTTACGCGCGGATCATCGTCGAAGAAGCCCATCGGCGCGGTATCGACGTGCAAGTGGATGACGCCGACGCCGGGCTGTTCACCCTCAGCCACGGCGGCCGTCGCGTGCGTTGCCGCGAGTCGCTGAGCGACCTGACCAGTGCGATCAGCATGACCTTGTGCCAGGACAAAAGCCTGACCCACAAGGTGCTGAAAGGCGCAGGTCTGAAACTGCCCGCGCAGCAACTGGCGGGCAACGCCGACGACAACCTGGCCTTCCTCGATGAGTACCAACGGGTGGTGGTCAAGCCTCTCGATGGCGAACAGGGCCACGGCGTCGCGGTGGATCTGCGCACCATCGAAGAAGTGCAGAAGGCCATCGAAACCGCCAAGCAGTTTGACAGTCGCGTGCTGCTGGAAAGCTTCCACGAAGGCCTTGATCTGCGCATCGTGGTGATCGGCTTTGAAGTGGTTGCGGCGGCGATTCGCCGTCCGGCGGAAGTGGTTGGCGATGGTCAGCATTCGATCGGTGCGCTGATCGAAGCGCAGAGCCGCCGCCGGCAAGCCGCCACCAGTGGCGAAAGCAAGATCCCGCTGGATCACGAAACCCAACGCACGCTGCATGCGGCCGGTTACGACTACAGCAGCATCCTGCCGGCCGGCGAGCATCTGTTCGTGCGGCGCACGGCCAATCTGCACACCGGCGGTACGCTGGAAGACGTGACCGACATTCTTCATCCGACGCTGGTCGACGCGGCCGTGCGCGCGGCGCGGGCGCTGGACATTCCGATGGTCGGGCTCGATCTGATGGTGCCGGCGGCGGATCAGCCGGAGTACGTGTTCATCGAAGCCAACGAACGCGCCGGCCTGGCCAACCATGAACCGCAGCCGACGGCGGAACGCTTTGTCGATCTGTTGTTTCCGCATAGTCAGCCGGCGATCTCTTGATTACCCGGCGGCTGCACTGACGCCATCGCTGGCAAGCCAGCTCCAACAGTTCCCGCGGTATACACAACACTGTGGGAGCTGGCTTGCCAGCGATGAGGACCGATCAGGCGCCACAAATCTTTCTCTCATCGAAACCATCGGTGTGCTCAACCCATCAGGAGTTTCCATGACCATGACCACACAAATCCCTGAACCGGATCTGGCTTACCTGCAAAAAGTCCTGCTGGAAATGCTCGCGATTCCCAGCCCTACCGGTTTCACCGACACCATCGTGCGCTATGTCGCCGAGCGTCTCGAAGAGCTGGGCATTCCGTTTGAAATGACCCGGCGCGGCACCATCCGCGCGACGTTGAAGGGCAAAAAGAGCAGCCCTGACCGCGCGGTGTCTGCGCACCTGGACACCATCGGCGCTGCTGTGCGTGCGGTGAAAGACAACGGTCGCCTGACCCTCGCCCCGGTCGGTTGCTGGTCGAGCCGTTTTGCCGAGGGCAGCCGGGTCAGCCTGTTTACTGACACCGGCGTGATTCGCGGCAGCGTGTTGCCGCTGATGGCGTCCGGGCACGCCTTCAACACCCAGGTCGATGAAATGCCGATCAGCTGGGACCATGTCGAACTGCGTCTGGATGCCTACTGCACGACCAAAGCCGATTGCGAATCGCTGGGCATTCATGTCGGCGACGTGGTGGCCTTCGATCCGCTGCCGGAGTTCACCGAAAGCGGCCATATCAGCGCGCGCCATCTCGACGACAAGGCCGGTGTTGCCGCATTGCTCGCTGCGCTCAAGGCGATTGTCGACAGTGGCCAGGAATTGAACATCGATTGCCATCCACTGTTCACCATCACCGAGGAAACCGGCAGCGGCGCAGCGGCGGCATTGCCGTGGGACGTCAGCGAATTTGTCGGCATCGACATCGCACCGGTCGCCCCCGGCCAGCACTCCAGCGAACACGCGGTGAGCGTGGCTATGCAGGATTCCGGCGGGCCGTATGACTATCACCTGTCGCGGCATCTGTTGCGTCTGGCCGATGAACACGAATTGCCGGTGCGCCGCGACATGTTCCGCTATTACTTCAGCGATGCGCACTCGGCCGTCACCGCCGGTCACGACATTCGCACCGCCCTGCTCGCCTTCGGCTGCGATGCCACCCACGGCTACGAGCGTACGCACATCGACAGCCTGGCGGCGCTCAGCCGACTGCTTGGCGCTTACATTCTGAGTCCGCCGGTCTTTGCCAGCGATGCGGCGCCAGCCAATGCTTCACTGGATCGCTTCAGCCATCAGATCGAGCATGACACGCAGATGGAAAGCGAAACCCGCGTGCCGCCGGTGGACAGTCTGGTGGGGCAGCGTTCTGACAGTTGAGCCTTCGGTGAACAGATAATCGCCTTCGCGAGCAGGCTCGCTCCCACAGGGATCGCAATTCAAAGGTGGGAGCGAGCCTGCTCGCGAATGGGCCGGCAAGACCGATACAGAACTGGCAGACGAAACCCATTCCCCGTAGCATCCCGACATTGATTTGACCGAGGTGCCCATGCTCATCCCCCACGACGCGCTTGAAGTCGACACCCTCACCCGCCTGATCGAGGATTTCGTCACCCGCGACGGTACCGACAACGGCGATGACACTCCGCTGGAAACCCGCGTCCTGCGCGTGCGCCAGGCATTGACCAAAGGCCAGGCCCTGATCGTGTTCGACCCGGAAAGCGAACAGTGCCAGCTGATGCTCAAGCACGACGTACCCAAGCATCTGTTCGACTGAAGCCGTCAGCCAGCCTTCGCTGCGGCCTCCTTGCGCTTGATCCGGTCATAGACCTCGGCGCGGTGTACATGGACCTTTTTCGGCGCCTCGACGCCGAAGCGCACGCTGGAGCCGTTGACCGACAGAACACGCAGGGTGATGTCGTCTCCAATTGAAATCAACTCACCGACCACACGGCTGAGTACAAGCATGGGATTCATCCTTCAGGACTGGCAAACCCTGAAGATGCGCGGCTTACAGCGTCTTCACAATCCACGACGAGCAAATCAGTCTTGCCCTACAGGCGCCCACGCCCAGAGCTGTCAGACGCTTCGCACAAAAGCCTCAGGCGGCGGAAAAGCGCGGCCCGAACAGAATGATGCTGGCACCGACCACGCACAGCGCCATGCCGATCCAGTCCGAGCCCAACGGACGCACCCGCTCGACCACCGCCAGCCAGCCAATCGAAGCAACGATGTAGATCCCGCCATACGCGGCATAGGCGCGCCCGGCGTAGGCCGCTTCAACACGGGTCAGCAATAGCGCGAACAGGGTCAGGCTGAGCAATGCGGGAATCACCCACAACGCACTCTTGCCCTGGCGCAGCCACATGTAGAAGGCAAAACAGCCGGCGATTTCAAACAGCGCCGCAAGGAAGAACCACAAGTAATTGAGCATGGAGGCGTCTCGACAGGGTGACCGTGGCGGCCACCCTAACGACGCGGCGGGAATCGAACAAGATCAAGCGTTGTTTTGTTTGGCCTTGGCGCGCATTTTCTCGGCCATGGAAGTCATTTCGTTGTAGAGCAGTTGCGGATTCTTTTGCTTGATTGCCCAGGCCATGCGCCCTTGTTCGTGGGGCAGAATCAAGAATTCGCCGGCGGCGACTTGCTGATAGATGTAGTCAGCGATGTCGGCTGCGCTGATCGGCGAACTTTCCAGCAACTTGCCGACCTGGGCTTTCATGGCCGGGGTCGGGCCACGGAAAGAATCGAGCAAGTTGGTCTGGAAGAACGACGGGCAAACCACATGCACCGCCACTTCCTGCTGCGCGAGTTCGATCAGCAGACTTTCCGACAACGCCACTACGCCGGCCTTGGCCACGTTGTAGTTACTCATTGCCGGGCCTTGCATCAACGCGGCCATGGAGGCGATGTTGATGATCTTGCCCTTGCTCTCTTCCAGCAGCGGCAGGAACGCCTTGCAGCCCTTGACCACGCCCATAAGGTTGATCGCGATCTGCCAGTCCCAGTCTTCCAGCGACAATTCGCTGAAAAACCCGCCCGAGGCGACGCCGGCATTGTTGACGATGATGTCGATGCCGCCGAGCTTCTCTTCGCAGGCCTGGGCGAATGCGGTGAGCTGGCTGTAATCGCGCACGTCGCAGCGCTGGATGAAACCGTCACCGCCCGCCTCGCGCACCAGCTTCAGGGTTTCCTGCAGGCCGGGCTCACTGACATCGGACAAGGCCAGCCGCCAGCCTTCACGGGCCCAGCGCAGGGCGATTTCGCGACCCAGGCCTGAGCCTGCACCAGTGATCATCATGCGATTTTGCATAGCGGACAGCCTTGTTGTTCCGGGAGAGATGCGCCGAGTGTAGCGAAGGAAGTTCGTTCACCCACGCTCCATCCAGTTGCTGAATGGAGGATCAAAAGATTCCAGCCGTCATTGTTTTCCGGTTGGTCTCATTTAGGAGCTGACGAGTGCAACGAGGCTGCGATCTTTTTGCTGGAAAGGAAATAACCGAGCAATCCAAATACATTAAAAAAACATTGAATTTTTTTTCATCGGCGCAAGTCGGAACATGTAAGCCGGCTGGAATTTAGTTGCTCTCCAGCTGCCCACTGAGCATCAAGACTCTTCCAGACTCTGAACAAGGAAATCACCCATGGGCACAATTCTAATCATCATCCTGATCCTGTTGCTGATCGGTGGTCTGCCGGTCTTCCCGCACTCAAGAAGTTGGGGTTATGGCCCGTCGGGCATTATCGGCGTGGTGTTGGTCGTGCTGCTGGTGCTGTTGTTACTCGGCAAGATATGACGATTTGAAGCGGTAAAAAAAGAGGCCCTTGTTCAAGGGCCTCTTTTTTATTGCGTGGACTTTAAGAAGTGATCAGTCCGGCTTGCCATGAATAACACCGGCGGTGTTATCGAGCAGGCTCTTGGTCGCGGTTTGCAGGAACGCCTCAAGTTTGAGTTTGAGTTCGGCAGTGCGCGGCGCGTCCGGCACAACTTCGGCGTGCGGGTTGGCGCCGAGCTGGTATTGCCAGATTTTCGGGCCCATGTCCTTGTCACGTGGCAGCACCAGAATCTGGTCGGCGGTGACGATGGCGGTGGTCTGTTCGCTGCCCGATGGCTTGATCACACCGAAACCGGTATCGCCCTGCGGCAGGTTGAGCAGGTCACGGCCCCAGCACTGGTGACGCACTTCGCCACCGAGACGGCCCATGATGGTCGGCACGATGTCGATCTGCGTGCCCACGGTGTGGTCGCGGGTACCGAACTTCTGCTGAATGCCCGGGGCAATCATCAGCATCGGCACGTTGAAGCGACCCAGGTCCATTTCGGTGATCTGGCGCTCGTTGCCGAAGCCGTGGTCGCCGACGATGACGAACAGGGTTTCGTTGAAGTACTTCTCTTTGCGCGCCTTCTCGAAGAACTGGCCGAGCGCCCAATCGGAGTAGCGCATCGCGGTCAGGTGTTCGTTGAGGCTGCCCCGGTCAGTCACGCGCTCGACCGGCAATGGCGTCGGCAAGGCGTACGGCGTGTGGTTGGACAGGGTTTGCAGCAGCGCGTAGAACGGCTTGCCGTTTTCCCGCGCCTTCAGTTCTTGCAGGCCACGATCGAACATGTCCTGGTCGGACACGCCCCAGGTCGGATCGGAGAACACCGGATTGACGAAGTCATTGCGGCCAACGAAGTTGGTCATGCCCTGGTTGCTGAAGAAGCCCGACTGGTTATCCCAGGCGAAGTCGCCGTTATAAACGTAGACGTCGTCATAGTCGCGGGCGCTGAGCAGCTGCGGCAGGCCGGACAGTTTGTGGCTGCCTTCCGGGGTCTGCATCAGGTACTCGAAACCTGGCAGGTTGGGGAAGCAGGCCATGGTCGCGAACATGCCCTGGTGGGTGTGGGTGCCGTTGGAGAAGAAGCGGTCGAACAGCAGACCTTCCTTCGACAGCTTGTCCAGGTACGGGGTGATATTGCCTGGCGCGCCCAAAGCACCGACCGAGTGACCGGCCATGCTTTCCATCAGGATCACCACGACGTTCTTGATCGGCAGGGTCTTGTCGGCCGGCGGCATGTAATCACGGCGAACAGCGGCGATGTCGGCATCGACCAGTTTGTCGTCCGGCATCAGCAGCATGTCGCGCACCACTTGCTGCGCCTGTTCCTGGGGCAGCGTGGCTTTCCAGATGTTGTCGCGGTCTTCGCCCATGCGCGCCTTGGCTGCGGCGACCAGCGACAGCGTGCCATTGAGGCCGAGCTGGTTGGCGAAGTTGGAATCGGTGGTGTAGACGTCACCCCAACGCATCGGCGGGCCTTGACGCAAGGTGCCGCGAGCGGCGACCACGCAGATCAGCAGGCAGACCACGAACACCGCCAGGCGGGTGTACCACGGCGCAACCTGACGGGAGCTGACGCTGCCGCCGCTGAACGGTCCGCGCGGGCGGGTGGCGCGGTCGGCGCCTTTGAATGCCAGGGTCAGAATGACCGTGCCGATCACCCACGCCAGCACGTAGCGCACCACCGGGAAACCGTACCAGAGCATGCTCATTACGGTTTTCGGGTCTTCTTTCACGTACTGGAAGACCAGACCATTGAGGCGCTGGTGAAACTCGCGGTAGAAGTCCATTTCCATCAGGCCGAGAAACAGCGCGATGCTCGAGGCGACGGTCAGCCACAGACGGAAGAAACCGCGCGCGGCCATGGCCCGGGCACTGAACAGCGCCAGCACCAGCGGAATGCACAGGTAGACCACCAGGCGCAGGTCGAAACGCAGGCCGTTGACGAACGCTTCAAGGAAGGTCGCGGCCGGGGTGTCGAGGATCATCTCGCGGTTGTAGACCAGCAGCGCGAGGCGCAGCGCGGAAAACATCACCATCATGACCAGCGCGCACAGCAGCGTGTAGGCCAGATGCGATTTGACGGTCGGTTGCAGCAGACGAGCAGAAGATCGCTGCTGACTCAGGGCGTCCGGGTTTGCCATGTCGTTTTAGGACCCATTGGAAGTTGAAGTTGCAAAAATACAGCGGCGCCAGGCCCTCTATTGGTCAGTCCAGACCCCGGGGCGTGCGCGGTGCGCAAATGTTGCACGATCGTTCACACCATTGCCATTGATTACTGCCCTGCCCTTCGAGACTTTCATTCGAAGGGCTGGCAACGCAATGGCAGGCAACAAGTGCGGGCGAATTGTCTTGGAGACTTTGTGAAAATTTCGTGCAACGCATATCTGGAAATACAATTTAGAGACAAAACAAAACGCCCCGAATGGTTCGGGGCGTTTTGCTTACAGCCAATTGATTATTTCTCGGCGCGTTCTTTCAGCGCTTTCAGGGTATTGAATGGCGCATCGACCACAAACTTGTTGGCGACCATGGCCGGCACGCTACCGCCCGGTTCGGTGTGCACCTGATAAGTCACTTCAACCTGATCGCCTTTAGGCACGAACTTCCAGAAGCCTTTGACTTGCTGGACCCGCACGAAGCCTTTTTCTTCCGGCAGATAGGTCGGTACACCTTCAAGATTGCGGGTCAGGCTGCCATCGGCGCCCTCAACAGTGGTGATTTTCAACACCGAATCACGCGGGGTCACCGGCCATGGCGTATTGAATTGCGAATAGGTCCAGCTCAGATCGCCTTCGTGCTTGAGCAGTTTCTGGCTCTTGCATTCGTGAATCCACGCGCAGGCGCCGGAGACGTCTTCCTGCAAGGCACGCAGTTTGGCAACCGTGGTTTTCATCAGCGCGACGCCTTGGTAGGACTTGTAATCCGAACCGGGTATTTCGCTCAGGGAAACCTTGATGCCGTCTTCGTTCTTGGCCACTTTCCAGTCTTCCGCGTGGGCGACCGAAGTGGCAAGTACGGCAGTCAGACCACACAACACAGCGATACGGTGCAGCGAACCCATAGTGTTATTCCTTATTGTTGAAGTTCCGTTCGTGAACACATCATGCCGCCGTCATCTGCTCCCACCAGCCGATCAATCTGATCGCTTCTTCTGAACTGCTGCCGCAAACCTCGACATCCGCAGCGAAACCCGAGCAGACAGCCGGACGTTCCGGACGGCCGAAAATGCTGCACAGGTTATCGACCGACAGTTGCACGCAACGTTCGCCGGCGGGTTTGCCATCGGGCATGCCGGGGATCGGCGAACTGATGGAGGGGGCAATGCAGCAAGCGCCACAGCCTTCACGGCATTTCATGACGAACAGATCCTCGCGACGGGCGATGTGTAAAGAGACGGGGAACAGAGTAACCGCTAAAACAGCTGTTTCAAATTGCTGCAAGCGGCTTTTCAACGATAAGTAAAAGTGACCGGGCAGTCTCCGACGAAGCGTCTGGTCTGCGCGTTGCATAGGGCTGCATCTATTGCTTGAATTCGAAATCCAGCGCCGCGCCTTCCACATCGCGTCGCGCTTCGTTGCGCAATTGCAACTCCATTTCATTGCTGAGCAAGCGGCCGTTGAGCTGGAAGCCGTTATCTTTTTCGCCAAACATCTGCGGCAGGATCGCCTCGCGTTTGGGCAGTTCTACGGTGCCCTGTGGCTTCAGGTCTTCAACCATATCCTTGGGCAGGCTGAGATCGAGTTTTGCCGGCGGCAATTTGGTCTTGGCCACTTCGCTCGCGGATTTCGACTTCGAGGCAACCGGGCGGCGCTTCTTCACCGTGGCGTTTGTTTTGGCCTGGGCTTTTTTTGCCGGAGCCACGGTTTTGACGGCTTTCTTCGTCGTACTGGTCGCTGCCGGTTTTTCCTGGGCTGCGGCCGCCATGACACCCGGTGCCTGACCGATCATCAACAAACCCAGCAATACCCACGCGGCAGGAACAATGGCTTTCATGGACCCAACGAACTAACGGCAGAGGGCCACATGCTCGCTTGTTGTGCGTCACATGACAAGCCTCAGCGCCCTCCCCGTTCAGAATCCGCCAGCGGTTTCCTGACACAGTTGGGTGGCCAACAGACCCAGCGTCATCAGCGCCCGCTCCGCCTCGCGGTTCCACGGAATGCCGCAGTTGAGGCGGATACAGTGGTTGAACTGCTCGGTATTACTGAAGATCAGCCCCGGTGCGATGCTGATGCCTTGTTGCAGCGCGCGGACATGCAATTCCTGAGTGTTGACCCGCCCCGGCAAGCTCACCCAGAGGATGAAACCGCCCGTGGGCCGGGACATCTGCGTGCCCTCAGGGAAGTGCTGCTGCACCGCCAGCTGGAACGCGCTGAGGTTTTTCCGGTACTCCTGACGGATGTAGCGTAAATGCCGGTCATAACCGCCGTTTTCCAGATAGGCGGCAATCGCCATCTGCGTGACGCTGCACGCCGAATGGGTGCTGAAGGTTTGCAGGCGCTGGATTTCCTGTTGGTATTTGCCGGCGATCATCCAGCCGATACGCACACCTGGCGACAAGGTTTTGGAGAAGCTCGAGCAGTAGATCACCCGATCCAGCCTGTCGTAAGCCTTCAGCGCCTTGGTACGGCCCTGCTCGAACATCAGTTCGCCGTAGATATCGTCTTCGACAATCTGAATGTCGAAATCCGAGGCCAGACGCAACAACTGTTTCTGCCGCTCTTCCGGCATGGTCCCGCCGAGGGGATTGCTCAGGCGCGTGGTCAGCACCAACGCCTTGATCGACCACTGGTTGGCGGCCAGTTGCAAGGCTTCCAGGCTCATGCCGGTGGCGGGGTCGCTGGGGATTTCGATGACCTTCAGGCCAAGCAGATCGGCCAGTTGCAGCAGGCCGTAATAGGTCGGTGATTCGGCAGCGATCAGATCCCCCGGCCGGGTCAGCACGCGCAACGACATCTGCAAGGCGTCGACACAGCCGTGGGTGATCACCACTTCCGACGGATCGACCACCACGCCAGCGTCACGCATACGGATCGCGACCTGCCGGCGCAGCGGTTCGAAGCCGGGGCTGAACATGTAGCTGAACGCCCGTGGGCTGTGAAACCGGGTGACCTTGGCCAGCTGCTGATGCAGCGCGCGCACCGGCAGATAATCGACACTCGGCACCGCAGCGCCCAGCGGAAACACGCCTTCGCGCCGCGACTCGACCAATACCTGCTGGATGATGCTGCTGCGCGTCACCAGCCCCGGCCGTTCGACCCGGGCAATATCCGGCGTCGGCGCGGTCAGCGCTGGGGTCTGGTGCACGTAGTAACCCGACTGCGGTCGGGCGCGGATCAGGCCCTGATCTTCAAGGTTGGCGTAAGCCTGCAACACCGTCGCATGACTGACGTTGAGCTGCGAACTCATCTTGCGCACCGAAGGCACGCGCTCCCCCGGTTGATAGACACCACGGCGGATGTCTTCGGCCAGTTGCTGAGCAATACGTTGGTAGAGCAAGAGATTGGTCATGACGCAGCACTCGATTTCACGGGCGTTTTATTCTTGTCTGAAACAATACCGGAACAGTTTAGAAGTGTACTGGGACAGTTGCCAGATTACTCGACCGTACAGTGGGGTGTCTGCCCCATCTGTACGGTTTTGCGCAGCAATCGACAGACATAAAAAAGCCCGGCACTGCATGACAGTCCGGGCTTTCCAGAGACGCAGCCCTTAGCGGGCGGCGCCGAGCTGGCCTTTTTCGTCAGAGAACACGATCTCTACGCGGCGGTTCTGCGCCCGGCCACGCTCGGAGGCGTTGGCATCGACCGGGAACTGGTCGCCATAACCTTCGACCTGAATGCGTTTTTCATCGATGCCCAGATCGACCAGCACGTCAGCTACCGACTGCGCACGATCGCGGGACAGTTTGAGGTTTTCCTGTTTGCCACCGGTGCTGTCGGTGTAGCCCTCGATGCGCACCACGCGCTTGGGGTTGAGTTGCAGGAACTGGACGATCTTCAGCACGACGCGGTTGGCCGAGTTTTTCAGTTCCGCCTGGCCGGTGTCGAACAACACGTCGCCGAGGGTCATGACCAGCCCCCGATCGGTCTGTGTGGTGGCCAGCGCCTCGATCTGTTCCTCCAGCCACTTGCCCTGCTGCTGCACACTGAGCAGCTTCGACTCGCGCAGAGCCAGTTGCAGACGCTGACGCTCAAGCTCGAGCTTGGCTGCGCGTTCCTCGTTGAGCGCCTGGTTGGTGTGCTCGCGGGCGATTTCGCTGTAGCGCTGGCTCAGGTAGGCGTAATGCACCACGTCGGCACCGCTGCCCCAATAGGTCGACAGCCGATCGGCACGGGCCAGGGATTCGCCGGCGCGGATCACGTCTTTCGGCGCAATGCGCAGGACGTTGGAATCTTCCTTGACCTTCTGGAAATCAGCGCCGGCCTGTTGCAGCGCCGCCTCGCTGTGCTGGCCAGCGCAGCCGTACAGGCTGGCGCAACCGGCAAGAAGCAGGATGCCGAGAGCATTGGACTTGAGGCTCATTGCGCTTCCCCCAGTTGCAGCTGCTTGCGCAGGCGGACAATGCGGGTATTGAGCACATTCAGCTGTTCTTCACTTTTTTTCGTCAGCACCTTGGCCTCGGCCAGACGTGCATCCAGTTCGGCCTGCTCGGCACGCATGCGCGCGTTGCGATAGGACTCGTCGGCCATGCTGCCTTTGGCGCGGTTGTATTTTGTTTCGGCCAGTTGCATTTCCGGCACTTCGTCAGCGGTGGCGCCGACTGCCTTGGCCTGCATGATGGCTTGTTCGGTCAAACGCATTTGTTCACTGGGTGCCGGATCGGATGCGCACCCGGCCAGGGCCAGAACGGCCACAGCCGCGAAAAGAGGTCGAATACTCACTAAGAATCCCTACTGTTTTGGGGCACTGACAGGTTGTGGCGACTGTTGCTGTTGCGCCTTCCAGCGCTCGATGTTGCGTTGCAGCGCGGCTTCCGTCAGTCCGGACGCGGGCAATTCTGTCATCTTTTTGGCGAGCTGTCCGCGCAACCACGGATCGTTGCAGGCCGAGTTATGCGAAACCGCGAGGAACAGACCCGGCCGGTCGATGGGTTGTTCGAACGCTAACAGATCGCTGGTCATGCCCAATGTCTGCGCGGCGGCCAGGCCTGAGTAACGTCCGGCGAGGACATATTCCACCTCGCCCAACAGCAGTTTCTGTAATGCCTCGGTAAGGTTTGCTGTGCGGGTCAGGGTCAGATTCTGTTCGGCGAAAGTGCCGAATGCCTGGGTCATCCGAGACTTTTCCGACACCGCGCCGGCATGGCCTTTCAGGTCGCCGGCCTCGGCATAGGTCAGCGTCGAGCCTTTGCGCGTCCACACCAGATAGTCGTTTTCCAGCAGTGGCGGATGGATGTAGTCGAGGTTTTCCAGCTCATTCACGGTCAACGGCGCGTCGGCCAGCATGTCCATGCGCCCGCTGCGCACTTCATCGAGGGCCTGCGAGCGTTTGCCGGCGTAGAGCAGGTCAACTTTGATGCCCAGATCCTTGGCCACTTGCTGCAGCACATCGGCGCTAGCGCCGATCAGGCGTTTGGGATTTTGCGGGTCCTGCCACAGATAGGGCGGCGCATCCGGGCTGCCGGTGACAACCAGGCGCTCGCACTTACCAGCGGCCGTGGCCAGACCTGGCAACAGCACCCATCCCAACAACCATCCGCAGCGCAGATCCATGGCAAAACGCTCCCGCTTGAAATTCGAGACAAAAAAAAGCCCGACCAACAGGCCGGGCTCTTTATAAGTGAAGACGCCGGATTAGACCAGCTTCTCCAGCTCAGGTACTGCTTCGAACAGATCCGCCACGAGACCGTAATCGGCCACCTGGAAGATCGGCGCTTCTTCGTCCTTGTTGATCGCAACGATCACCTTGGAGTCTTTCATACCGGCCAGATGCTGGATCGCGCCGGAGATACCGACGGCAATGTACAGCTGTGGCGCAACGATCTTGCCGGTCTGACCGACCTGCATGTCGTTCGGTACGAAACCTGCGTCAACCGCAGCGCGCGAAGCGCCAACAGCAGCGCCGAGCTTATCGGCCAGCGCGTACAGGTGTTTGAAGTTGTCACCGTTCTGCATGCCGCGACCGCCGGAAACGACGATCTTGGCAGCGGTCAGCTCAGGACGGTCGGACTTGGCCAGCTCTTCGCTGACGAAGCTCGAAGTACCGGCGTCGTGGGCAGCGCCAACAGCTTCAACGGCAGCCGAACCACCTTCAGCAGCAACCGGATCGAAACCGGTGGCACGCACGGTGATCACTTTGATCGCAGCAGTCGATTGCACGGTAGCGATGGCGTTACCGGCGTAGATCGGGCGCTTGAATGTGTCAGCGCTTTCGACCGAGATGATCTCGGAGATCTGGTCAACGTCCAGCGCAGCAGCAACGCGCGGCAGGATGTTTTTGCCGTTGGAAGTGGCGGCAGCCAGAATGTGGCTGTAATTCTTGCCCAACTCTGCAACCAGCGGAGCAACGTTTTCCGGCAGCTGATGCGCGTAAGCGGCGTTGTCAGCATTCAGGACTTTGCTCACGCCAGCGATTTTCGCTGCGGCTTCGGCCACCGGACCTGCGCCCTGACCTGCTACCAGAACGTGGATGTCGCCGCTGATTTTGGCAGCAGCGGCCACGGTGTTCAGTGTGGCCGGGGCCAGCACTTTGTTGTCGTGTTCAGCAATAACCAAGATAGTCATTTAGATTACCTTCGCTTCGTTCTTGAGTTTTTCAACCAGTTCAGCCACCGACTTGACCTTGATGCCTGCGCTGCGTGCAGCCGGCGCTTCGACTTTCAGGGTCTTGTTGGTGGAGGCGGTGGAAACGCCCAAAGCGTCCGGAGTCAGCACTTCGAGAGGCTTCTTCTTGGCTTTCATGATGTTTGGCAGGGACGCATAGCGCGGCTCGTTCAAACGCAGGTCGGTGGTGACGATGGCCGGCAGTTTCAGCGAAACGGTCTGCGCGCCGCCGTCGATTTCGCGAGTCACGGCAACGCTGTCGCCGGAGACTTCGACTTTCGAAGCGAAGGTGCCCTGACCGTAGCCGCTCAGTGCCGCGAGCATCTGGCCGGTCTGGTTGTTGTCGCTGTCGATCGCCTGTTTGCCAAGGATCACCAGCTGCGGCTGTTCCTTGTCGACAACGGCCTTGAGCAGCTTGGCCACGGCCAGCGAGGTCAGGTCTTCAGCGGATTCGACGAGGATGGCGCGGTCGGCACCCAGAGCCAGTGCGGTACGCAGCTGCTCCTGAGCGGTGGTCGGGCCGATCGAGACGACGACGATTTCAGTCGCAACGCCCTTCTCTTTCAGGCGTACGGCTTCTTCCACGGCGATTTCGCAGAACGGGTTCATCGACATCTTGACGTTGGCGAGGTCGACGCCGGAATTGTCCGCCTTGACGCGGACCTTGACGTTGTAATCCACAACGCGTTTGACAGCTACAAGAACCTTCATGGATTCCTCGTTACTCTCCGGTGAAAAGAAAGTCGCCTAGGCGAACCTGGCGGATGATGCTCATCGGGCGACAAGGGCACCTCTAAAAACGCCGGCTTGAATGTGAGGTGATTCACTTCGCGAAGAGCGGTGACCGTTCGTCAGGGGTGACTGCCGGGTCATTCATTCTCACGCTGTGTAAACTGCGCGCCGGACTTGCGCTGCGCATCACCGTCTACTGCCTGTGCCCTGTCTTTAGAGGTGCTCTTGAAACCGCCAGTCTGCCTACGGCGAGCGCAAAACCGCCCGTATCTTGACCGGAACGCCCATTCTGGTCAATACGCCAAAATGCCCTGTCATAAGCCGCGCTTCTTTGATTTATCAGGGCTGGAGGCGATTCAAACAAACGTTTGTATTGGACGCTAGGAGTGGTGTAGATATAATGCGCCGCCTAGAGAGAAAGGTGGATTCGCCAATATTCCCTTTGACGTTAACGTAAAGGCAATACGGATGCGAGATCAAACCTCCATATTAGAAAAAAAAACTGTTGAGCCTTGAGTAGGAGATAGCCTGTGGAACGCGAATACATGGAATTCGACGTCGTCATCGTCGGTGCCGGCCCCGCTGGTCTGTCCGCCGCCTGCCGCTTGAAGCAGAAGGCCGCTGACGCCGGTAAGGAAATCAGCGTCTGCGTGGTCGAAAAAGGCTCCGAAGTCGGCGCACACATCCTCTCCGGTGCGGTGTTCGAACCCCGCGCCCTGAACGAACTGTTCCCGGACTGGAAAGAACTCGGCGCGCCGCTGAACACGCCCGTCACGCGCGATGACATTTTCGTGCTGAAAAACGCCGACAGTGCGCAGAAGATTCCTGACTTCTTTGTGCCCAAGACCATGCACAACGAAGGCAACTACATCATTTCCCTGGGCAATCTGTGCCGCTGGCTGGCTCAGCAGGCCGAGAACCTGGGTGTGGAAATCTATCCGGGCTTCGCCGCTCAGGAAGCGCTGATCGATGAAAACGGCGTAGTGCGCGGGATCATCACCGGTGATCTGGGCGTCGACCGTGAAGGCAACCCGAAAGAAGGCCTGTACACCCCAGGCATGGAACTGCGTGGCAAATACACGCTGTTCGCTGAAGGCTGCCGTGGCCACATCGGCAAGCAACTGATCAAGCGCTACAACCTCGACAGCGATGCCGACGTTCAGCATTACGGCATCGGCCTGAAAGAAATCTGGGAAATCGACCCGGCCAAGCATCAGCCAGGCCTGGTGGTGCACACCGCCGGCTGGCCGCTGGACATCATGGGCACCGAGAACACCGGCGGCTCGTTCCTCTATCACCTGGAAAACAATCAGGTGGTGGTCGGTCTGATCGTCGACCTGTCCTACAGCAACACTTACCTGTCGCCGTTTGACGAATTCCAGCGCCTCAAGCATCACCCGGTGCTCAAGCAATATCTGGAAGGCGGCAAGCGCGTCAGCTACGGCGCCCGCGCCATCGCCAAGGGCGGCCTGAACTCGCTGCCGAAAATGGTCTTCAAGGGCGGCGCGCTGATCGGTTGCGACCTCGGCACCCTGAACTTCGCCAAGATCAAAGGCAGCCACACCGCGATGAAGTCCGGCATGCTTGCGGCGGAATCGGTAGCCGATGCGCTGTTCGCCGAGCAGGATTGCACCGTCGAACTGACTACTTACGTCGACGCATTCAAGAACAGCTGGCTGCATGAAGAACTCTTCGCCAGCCGTAACTTCGGCCCGGCGATCCACAAGTACGGCGCGATCATCGGCGGTGGTTTCAACTGGCTGGACCAGAACATCTTCGGCGGCAAACTGCCGTTCACCCTGCGCGACACCAAGCCGGATTACGCCTGCCTCAAGCTCGCGGCCGACTGCAAGAAGATCGATTACCCGAAACCTGACGGCAAACTGAGTTTCGACAAACTCAGCTCGGTGTTCATCTCCGGTACCAACCACGAAGAAGAGCAGCCGTGCCACTTGAAGCTGACCGATCCGAGCATCCCGATCAGCAAAAACCTGCCGTTGTACGACGAACCGGCGCAGCGCTACTGCCCGGCCGGCGTATACGAAGTGATCACCAAGGAAGATGGCGAGAAGCGCTTCCAGATCAACGCCCAGAACTGCGTGCACTGCAAGACCTGTGACATCAAGGACCCTGCGCAGAACATCACTTGGGTCGCGCCGGAAGGCGCCGGCGGCCCGACTTACCCGAACATGTAAGTCGAAACGCTGAACAACAAGGCTCCCGAAATGGGGGCCTTTTTGTTGCCCAAAATTCCCCTGACACCACAAAACAACTGTGGGAGCGAGCCTGCTCGCGAAAGCGGTGTGTCATATAAAGATGATGTCGACTGATACACCGCCTTCGCGAGCAGGCTCGCTCCCACTGGGGATATCGGCGGATCAGGCAGCGCGCTCATCCCCCGGGCTGCGTTCGAAGTAACGCTTGTACTCGCGACTGAACTGCGACGTACTTTGATACCCCACCCGATGCGCCACCTGCGCGACACCCAGCCCCTCCGCCACCAGCAGCGTCTGCGCCTTCAACAAACGTAAACGCTTCAGATACTGGACCGGCGACAACAGTGTGCTGCGTTTGAAATGCTCATGAAACGTCGACACGCTCATGTTCGCGCAACCGGCCAACGTCTCGACATTCAGCGGCTCGGTGTAATGCGCATGCAGATGGCTGATCGACGCCGCCACCCGGGCGAATTGCCCTTGTTGCTCGACCAACGCCCGCAACACATCCGCTTGCGGCCCGCGCAGCGCGACGAACAATAACTCGCGAACCCGTGCCGGGCCGAGAATCTGGCATTCCAGCGGATCGTGCAGACAACTGAGCAGCCGCTCGACACAACCGCGCATGCCATCGTCGAGCACCACCGAGGTCATCGACTCCGGCGTCTGCGCCGGAATATGCCGACCCGGGGCCAGCCCCATGGCCAGCACCAGTTCGCCGAGCAGGACACGATCGATCGCCACCGACACACCGAGCAATGGCGCATCGGGCAAGGCAAAGGTTTCACATTCGAACGGCACCGGCAGCGCCTGGATCAGGTAATGCCCGGCGCCGTATTCCATGGTTCGTGGGCCGAGGAACGCCAGTTTGCTGCCCTGCGCGATGATCATCAGGCTCGGCTCGTAAATGTGCGGGCCACGGGCGACGTCGCAACTGGCGCGCAGGATCTGCACACCGGGCAGGCCGGTCTGGCTGTAGCCATCGCGCAGCGCCAGCGGTTCGATCAACGAAACCAGCCGGGCATTGGCATCAAGATGACGGGTCAACTGCATCGAATAGGTCTTCGTAAAATTCACGGAAAAAGGGATGAAAACATCATCGCAGATCCGCTGACCAATGCGATCGCCGAAACCCGCATGCCGGAGGATTAGGCATGAGACCCGGAGAAATCGTCATGGCCGCACCCGCGTCTGACGGCCAGAATTCACCGCCTCACTTGTCACTGTTTTTGCGAGGTCCTTCATGTACACCGCCATCGGCTATGCCGCCCAATCGGCCACCACTCCCCTCGCCCCGATGAAATTCGAACGCCGCAGCCCGCGCGCCGACGACGTGGCGATCGAAATTCTCTACTGCGGCGTCTGCCATTCCGACATCCATCAGGCACGCAACGAATGGGGCATCGCCGTTTATCCGCTGATGCCTGGCCATGAGATCGTCGGAAAAGTCACCGCAGTCGGTGCGAATGTCACCCGTCACAAGATAGGCGATCTGGTTGGCGTAGGCTGCATGGTCGATTCCTGCCGCAGCTGCGAAGCGTGCCAGGCGAACCTCGAGCAATATTGCCTCGAAGGCCCGACCATGACCTACGCCACCCCGGACCGGGTCGATGGCAGCAACACCATGGGCGGTTACTCCGACAGCATCGTGGTCAGCGAACACTTCGTTGTGCGCATCCCCGAAAAACTCGCACTGGCCAGCGCCGCACCGATTCTCTGCGCCGGCATCACCACTTACTCGCCGCTCAAGCACTACGGCGTCAAGGCCGGTGACAAGGTCGGGATTCTCGGCATGGGCGGCCTCGGCCACATGGGCATCAAGTTCGCCAAGGCCATGGGCGCGGAAGTCACGCTGTTCACCCGCTCGGCGAGCAAGGCTGAAGAAGGTCGCCGTCAGGGCGCCGATCACGTCATCGTCTCCACCGATGCCGAGCAGATGAAGGCCGCGGCCGGCTACTTCGACTTCCTGCTCGATACCATTCCGGTGCAACACGACTTGAACCCGTATCTCGACACCCTGCGTTTCGACGGCGTGCACATTCTGGTCGGCCTGATCGAGCCGGTGAACCCGCCCGTGCACGCCGGCAAACTGGTGATGAGCCGCCGCGTTCTGGCCGGCTCCCTGATCGGCGGTATCGCCGAGACCCAGGAAGTGCTGGATTTCTGCGCCGAACACAACATCACCTGCGACATCGAAATGCTCGACATCCGCAATATCAATGAAGCCTATGCGCGGATGATTGCCGGTGATGTGAAGTACCGCTTCGTCATCGACATGGCGACGCTGAAGGCCTAAACCTTAGGGCTATACCTTCAAACCAAGCTCCGCCGACAGCCGGGTTGTGACCCCTTTGAGCAGGGGGATCAACTCGGCCATTTTTTCCAGCGGCATGTACGGCACAGTGCTGGCGATACTGATCGCCGCGACTATGCCCTTGCTCGCATCACGAATCGGCGCCGCCACACAGCGGATCGACGGTTCGTTGTCTTCCAGATCGAACGCGTAGCCACCGGCAACGTATTCGCCCATGCGCTGCTCAAGCTGTTCCCAAGACTGCTGGGGATGCTGCGGCCAGAACTGACTTTTCCCACCCGCCGGCAGGCTGATGTCGTACAGCCGCCGCCAGTCCTGCGGCGAATCATCGAGCATCAAGGCCTTGCCGATCCCGGTGCGTACCAGCGGCATGCGATGGCCAACCCGCGAGCGCATTTCCGGCCCGTTGCGCCCTGGATTCTTCAGCAGGTACAGCACTTCGTCGCCTTCCCTGATCCCCAAATGCACCGTGTCGCCGGTCAGCGCCGAGAGCTCGTCCAGATACGGCCCGGCCAACGTCACCAGCGGCAACTCTTCGCGGGCCTGAAAGCCCAGTTCGATCAGTTTCGGCCCGAGCAGATAACCGATTTGCGGCACCACGCGCAGATAACGCTCGTCGACCAGACAGCTGGCCAGACGATGGGTAGTGCTGCGCGTGGTGCCGATCAGCCGGGCGATCTCCTTGAGATCGCGCGCGCCACTGGCCACTGCCTGCACCACACCGAGGCCGCGCAGCAGCGTCTGGGTGCCGGTGGGCGCGGCGTCCTTGGTTTTTTCCGGGGCGTCTTCCTGCATATCCAGCCTTTTACCGTTGAGCGAAGGAACGGGCGGCATTATGGTCGCCCGAGACTGAGCACTACAACTCGATACGCTCGACCTTGCCCACCAGCAGCACGTAGGACAAGGCACCGACCAGTGCGAGCACGGCGATGTAGGTGATCGCCGGAGCGAACGAATCGCCGCTGGCGAGGAAGCCGATCACGATCGGCGTAGCGATCGCCGACAGGTTGCCGATGAAGTTGAACACGCCACCGGTCAGGCCGAGCAACCGCGCCGGTGCCAGCGTCGACACCAGTGACCAGGTGATCGACGCCAGACCGTTGCCGAAAAATGCTAGGGCGAGGAAGGCAATCACCAGCGGCGTCGACTCGACAAAGTTGGCGCCGATGATCGAGGTCGAAATCAGCAGCCCGCCAATGATCGGCAATTTGCGCGCGAAGCCCACGCTGTAGCCGCGCCGGATCAGGAAATCGGAAAAGAATCCCGAGCACAACACACCGACGAACGCGGCAAGAAATGGCAGCGATGCGAGCAGGCCGGACTTGATGAAGTCCATGCCGCGATATTTCACCAGATAGGTCGGAAACCAGGTGAGGAAAAACCACAGCGTCGAGTTCAGGCAGAACTGGCCGAGGTAGATGCCCCACAACTTGCGTTTGCTGAGGACGATGCCCAGATCGGTCCAGCTGAATCTGGCCTTGACCTTGGCCGTCTCGGCCTGGATATCCACCAGCCCGCCGCCTTCGCGGATCAGGTCGATTTCCGCCTGGTTGGTGCCTTTGAAATCGCGCGGCTCGCGATACACCGCGTACCAGATCAGCGCCCACAGAATGCCCACCGCGCCGGTGGCGACGAACACCATGTGCCAGCCGAATGCATGTTGCAGCCACGCCAGCACCGGGGTCAGGAAGGCCAGACCGACAAACTGCCCGGAGGTGTAGAACCCGATCGCCGTGGCGCGTTCGCGCTCGGGAAACCAGGTCGTAACCACGCGACTGTTGATCGGATAGGCCGGCGCTTCCAGCGCACCGACGGCCATGCGCAGCACGAACAGGGCGATGAAGCTGCTGACGAAACCGAGCATCACTGTGGCCACCGACCACAGCAGCAGCGCGACGCTGTAAAGGATGCGCGGCGGCACGCGATCGACCAGCCAGCCGCCGGGAATCTGCATCGCGGCGTAAGTCCAGCCGAACGCGGAGAAGATCAGACCGACGTGAACCGGATCGATGCCCAGCTCACTGGTCAGTGCCGGCGCGGCAATCGACAGGTTGCTGCGGTCGAGGTAGTTGATGACCACAGTGATGAACAGCAACACCATGATGAAAAATCGCTTGCGGCTAGGCGTGACTAAAGACGCCTGCCCGGAGAGGGTGTGCGTTTGCATGAGAGATGCCTCTTTTTATGTTTGTTGAGGTCATGACGCAGATCTCCTCTCCCTCGGAGAACTGATCGTTCCCACGCTCGGCGTGGGAATGCAGCCCGGGACGCTCCGCGTCCCAGCAGCGGACGCAGAGCGTCCATTGAGGCATTCCCACGCAGAGCGTGGGAACGATCTGATGCTAGCGAGTCAGAGACTCACCACTCGGCAAAGCTGCCATCGGCATGACGCCAGATCGGGTTGCGCCAGCGATGGCCGACGGCGGCACGCTCGATCACGTACTCCTCGTTGATCTCGATGCCCAGCCCCGGGCCGTTCGGAATCTTCACGAAGCCTTGGTCGTAGTCGAACACGCGCGGATCCTTCACATAGTCGAGCAAGTCGTTGCTCTCGTTGTAATGGATGCCCAGGCTCTGCTCCTGGATAAACGCGTTGTAACAAGCCGCGTCGAGTTGCAAACAGGCAGCCAGGGCGATCGGTCCCAGCGGGCAATGCAGCGCCAACGCGACGTCGTAGGCTTCGGCCATGTTGGCGATCTTGCGGGTTTCGGTGATGCCGCCAGCGTGAGAGGCATCCGGCTGGATAATGTCGACGTAGCCTTCGCTCAACACCCGTTTAAAGTCCCAGCGCGAGAACAGCCGCTCGCCGAGGGCAATCGGCGTACTGGTCAGCGGCGCCAGTTCTTTCAGCGCTTCGTAGTTTTCGCTGAGCACCGGTTCTTCGATGAACATCAGTTTGTACGGGTCGAGCTCCTTCATCAGTACCTTGGCCATCGGCTTGTGCACGCGGCCGTGGAAGTCGACGCCGATACCGACGTTCGGCCCGACCGCATCACGCACGGCGGCAACGTTGGCCAAGGCGAGGTCGACTTTCTCGAAGGTGTCGAGGAACTGCAGTTCTTCAGTGCCGTTCATTTTCACCGCCGTGAAACCACGGCTCACTGCTTCTTTCGCTGCACGCGCGGTGTCGGCCGGACGGTCGCCGCCGATCCACGAATAGACACGAATCTTGTCGCGCACCTGGCCACCGAGCAGATCGCTGACCGACACGCCGAGGGCCTTGCCCTTGATGTCCCACAACGCCTGATCGATACCGGCCAGCGCGCTCATGTGAATCGCGCCGCCACGGTAGAAGCCACCGCGATAGAGCACGGTCCAGATGTCTTCGATATTGCGTGGGTCTTTGCCGATCAGGTAGTCGGACAATTCTTCCACCGCAGCAGCTACGGTATGCGCGCGCCCTTCGACCACAGGCTCGCCCCAACCGGTCACGCCCTCGTCGGTTTCGACCTTGAGGAAGCACCAGCGCGGCGGAACGATGAAGGTCGTGAGTTTGGTGATTTTCATCTCTGCTCTCTTTGGTAAATGCAGCTTTTATTAGATGCAGCGCACACAGCGCCAAAAAATCTCAACGCAGGGCTTTCCAGGCAGCCACGTAGGCCTTGGCATTGACCGCCACCTGATCGGGCGTCATGCCCGGTTTGAACAGGCCGGAACCGAGACCGAAACCTTTCACACCGGCGTCGATAAAGGCCTGCATGTTGTCCGGCGTAATGCCGCCGACCGGCGCCAGCACCGTGCCGGCTGGCAACACCGCGAGCCAGGCCTTGACGACCGCCGGGTTCATTTGCTCGGCCGGAAACAGCTTGAGAATGTCCGCACCCTCAGCCAGTGCGGCGAAGGCTTCGGTCGGCGTGGCCACACCCGGCGACAGGAACAGCCCCGCCGCTTTCGCCGCGCGCAACACCTTGGCATCGCTGTGCGGCATGACGATAACTTGTCCGCCAGCAGCTTTGACCTGCTCGACCTGCTCGGGGCTGAGCACCGTGCCAGCACCGATCAGGCAATCGTCGGGCAGCGCACCACGCAGGATGCGGATACTTTCGTATGGCGATGGGGAATTGAGCGGTACTTCGATGACGCGAAATCCGGCGGAATAAAGGACTTCTCCGACAGCCGCCGCTTCCTGCGGTTGCAGGCCACGCAGAATCGCGATCAGACCGTTTTGTGCCAGTGCTTGCTTGAGCATGTCAGGCCTCCAGTCAGGGTTAACGGGATGAGGAATCGATCAGTCCGGCGGCGCGCGCCAGTTGCCACAGGCCACGTTCGGTCGCCTGCTCGGCCAGCGTCACCCGAGCAAAGCCGCAGGCGTCGAGCGCGCGTTGATAGCGCGTGCACAATTGCGCATTGCCGATGAGCACAATCGATGGAAGATTCGCTTGATTGCGCCGGCGCCGCTGCACATTGGCGAGCGCGGCCAGCTCATGGCCGATCATCAGGCCGGAGAGATAATCCGCCTGGGCAGTCGGGCTCAGCTCACCGGTCAGGCCGAGGGTGCGGGCGCTGAACAAGGTCGACAGCAAACCGAGCTCGGCATCTGTCGACAGCGCGATTTGCACGCCGCGATCGAACGCCTGCGCATCGAAGGTCGCGCTCGGTTGCTGGGTACGGCCAAGGATGCTGTGCTCGCTGAGCACGGCGAACACTTCGCCGGTCATGAACGTGTCGAAATGGGTGATGCGGCCGTCGACCACTTCCACCCACTTCGAGTGGCTGCCGGGCAGGCCGATCAACAGATCGTTACCCGCCTCGGCCGGCAGACTTTGCAGCACGCCGAGGACTTGGGTTTCTTCGCCGCGCATCACGTTGGGCAGACGCGAACGCTGGATCACGCCCGGGACGATATGCACCGGCGTACCGCGAAGACTGACAACGGTTTGTAGGGAATTTCCGAGATGGGCGACGTCGGCCGGCGTCTCGCAGTAAGCCGCTTCGCGCCAGCCCTGTGCACTGCCGACCATGCCGCAAGCGATCACCGGCAGATCCGGCTGCGCATCGAGCCAGTCACCGCAGGCCTCGTCAAAGGCCAGTTCAAAACCATCAGCGCATTCGCGACCGTGGATGATTCGCGGGGTCTTGGGCAACTGCATGATCCCGGACGACAGCGCACGCTGCTCCAGCACCACACCGTCCGCCGCGAGTTTGTAAGCACGTAATGAGGTCGTCCCCCAATCGAGCGCGATCAATTGCGCCTGCATCGCTTCACCTGTTTTGTTTTTGGCAGTGAGTGCGACGGACTATAAACCCGAGGGACGGGAAATCTCAATATATAAATATCGATCCCATATTTTGGGACGAGAAATCGCCCCGCTTTGGACTTGATGGGTGGATGGCTCAGTTGCGTTAGAGCATCGGTCGATGACCTAGGGAACCGAAACTCTCACGTGACTCATCGAGCGCCCCCGACTCAGTATTTATTGACTTCTCTCATGAGATCTTTAACTGGAATCTTCATGACCTCCGATAAATAGACCTTGTAGGAGTAAGAGTTGATTCGGACTTTACAAGCTAGCGACTGTTGCCGAGCCAGCAAGGCCTTTAATTCATTGCTGCTCATTAGCGTATAACTTGTCGAATCCTTAACCTTGTAAAACATCAGATCCGCTTTGAATACCAGTCCGTCCCCTGACTTAACCGGCTCAACCCAGCCCTCGCCATATTCCTTCAGATCTTGCGGCATTGAGAAATCTGTTTTCTGGTCGAAGGAACAGAGCAGAGATTGGCTTATTTTCGATTTGAATAATTGCTCCACGTCGACATCAGAAGAGAACGTGACTGGGTAAACATTTCGATTGAGATAGCGCTCCACATTCATATATTCAATATGTGCAATCGGCCGCCCATGACTGACGGCGCATGACGCACATACCAAAAACATTGAAATCAGTAAAGATTTACGCACATTTCCTCCCTTTGAAGTGCTGTATCACTGACTGCATCAGAATATCCCTCGCTGACACTCCGCCACCTAATACGGCAATGTAGATAGCCCAGGCATCGGCATGGTTCACATCTACCCGGCCGTTCATATTCGGGCCGCTTGTCATGTCCCACTGCTCTCCAAAATCCGCCACGAGATCAGAAAAATTCCAGTCTTTGGCATCCGCTCTTACATTCACCCAATATTCAGCCTTGGGAGTAGGCTCTTTTTGATAAATATTTGATATGCCCCATACGATCTGACCCTCTCCGACGGGGTCCAGCGTAACCAATACCGGGATTCGATAGTCTCTGTCTGCCAGCACTTTAGACAAGTGAGCTCCATTCCAGCCTCCCAGGCTATGCCCGATAATGTAGACCGGAGTGGTCAGATCGGGAATTTTCGCCAACACATTTGCATTAAGTCCCTCATCACTGGTGAAGGCGTTATAACCGATGTGGTGTGCGTCGTAGGTATCAGGGCAAAGGCCTTCAGCGTCCATATTCTTGATGAATATTTTCAGTGCCTCAGCCACATTATTGTTCGGTCCCGTTCCGTAATAACTCTCCTTGTCTCCCGCCCCTCCGACGAAAAATAAAACAATTTTTTTCGGGCTAACCGTAGCCTGCTTTACGGTCCCGTCGGTTTTACATGTTAATTCGTGTGTCACGACCAGTCTTTGACAGCCTTTCAATTGCGAATTTTCAGCGGCCATAGCTTCTTACTCTACGAACAATTTGATGGATTCAGGCAGGTGCGAGCTCACCGTGTGAGTGAAACCCTTGCCATCGGTAACGCCGTGTTCGACGCGTCCATCACCGCGTTGAATCGCGTAGGGATGATTCGGCATGGGCTCTCCTGTGATCTCATTGATTACTTGCATCCGGTCGTTGAAATGCACCGGCATCGGCAACAGCCCACTAAATGCTGCCCCTCCCCCACTTTGGCCGATGATCACCGTGCCCGAGCCACCGATCACGACATTGCCATGCCCACCAGTGCTATCGAGCATCGCGGCATTCAGGCCGTTGATGAAAACAGTGCCGGAGACCGCTCCGGTGATAGGGCTGCCACACGCTGATTTATCGGTCATGCGTGCAGCAGCGAGGCCGTCGAAGAATACGTCCGGCGAGCCGGAGACAATCGGGTTGGTGCCGTGACCTGGCAGTGGGCAGGCGGTTGGGTCGGTGACGCGTGCTGCGGGTTTACCACTCAATTCAAAGCTCCTTGCTTAAGGGGTGCCGGGGATGGCTGATAGATGTCGATGTCGGTCGCGGCAAAGCGCCAGCGATTGTCGACCGGGTCGAACAGAGCATGACAATGCTCACGGCTTTCAGGTGCTGTCGCGGTTTGTATGGCACGCCAGGCTTCGTTGGCTTGCCAACTCAACTCGGCAGGCGTTGCATCATCAAGTTCGTTGAGCCAGGCGTTGTAGTTGCGCAGGTGATTGCGCTCGAAAGTCGGTTGCAGCAAGTCGCCCATTTCCACGCCAAGGTCCAGATGATGCCTGGAGGTCCAGCGCCCCACTTCGGAGTAGACGTGCCAGCCCATCGGGATCAACGCACCGTTTTTCAACAGAGAATGACCGGCGAGAGCGACGAAGCCGCAACAGATGTGCAGCATCAGCCAGCCTTGATGAGCGTCGATAATCGCAGTTGGATCAAAGGTTCTCAGCGCTACCACACGGTATTCGCCGAGGCCGGCGCTGCGCGACATCAACTCGGCGTCGAGCCGCGACACGAAAGCCCGTATAGCCAGGCCGCCAGTGCGCTGGGCCATGCAGAGAATTTCCACAGCCTGTCGATTCGGGTCGTCAGAAGAGCCGGTGGTTTTCACCAGACCATACAGACGCATGGACGCCTGCAGTCCGCTCATAGCTGGTCACTCATTGACGCAGCGAGGGCTCCACAGGCGCGGAGAAATTTTGCCAGATGCATTGCAGGTGTCGTCCGTGAGCGCGCAAAAATGGCGCACAGAATGCCGGACTAGAGCGGTGGCGACAACTGAATCAGTAGTAGATTGCCATCATTGTGCTCAGCCCTCGGCAAATTCGCGCAACACCTTGCCATCCATGCGATACCGCACCCATTCCTCCTGCGGTTGTGCGCCGAGGGATTTGTAGAATTCGATGGCCGGGGTGTTCCATTCCAGCACGCTCCATTCGAAGCGGCCGCAGTCGTTGGCGCAGGCGATTTTTGCCAGGTGGCGCAGCAGGGTTTTGCCGGCGCCGCCGCCTCGTTGTTCGGGAGTGATGTAGAGGTCTTCGAGGTACAGGCAATTGCTGCCCAGCCACGTTGAATAACTGAAGAAGAACACCGCGAAGCCGATCGGCGAGCCGTCGCGCAGGCAGATCAGGCCGTGGGCGGTGGCGCCTTCGCCGAACAGGCTGCGTTCGATGTCAGCGACGCTGGCGATGACTTCGTGACGGGCCTTCTCGAAATCTGCCAGTTCGGTGATGAAGGCGAGGATTTGCGGCGCATCGCTGGGGGTCGCCGGGCGGATTTCGATCGTCATGGACGGGCCTTGTCTGCAAATTAAAGCGCCATACTAAGGCGCGCAGCGGCGCTCGTCACATGGCAAACATACTGACCTGCCCAATTTGCTGAACACCGTTGCCCTTGTGGGAGCGAGCCTGCTCGCGAAAGCATTCTGTCAGTTGAATCAACTTCTGACTGAAATGACGCTTTCGCGAGCAGGCTCGCTCCCACAGTTGATAGCGCACATTCTGAAAGGATGCTTATGACCGTTAACTGTTTTGCACCGATGGAAACACTAAAGATTGGCATCGTCTGAACAGCAGCCACGTGACCCCGGAGAAGACCGTTCGTCGATCATCAGGCACCAATCCGTCATCAGGGCTGACCAACCCAGTGTAAGGATTCCAATCACTGGAGAAGCCCTATGATCCCGTCAAGGTTGACCGCTTTAGTCTTCAGCGCCCTGCTCTGCCCTGCGGTGTTCGCCGCCTCGTCCACGGCAGCGGGCACTGGCCCTACCGATCCGACCCCGCCACGCGCGCCCGCCATTAACAGTGCCCCCGGTATGAATACCGATGGCTCCGGCGTGCCGTTGATCAATCAGCCACCCGCCACCGGCACCGATCCGCGCACACAAGGCAGCGATCCGGGCCGTCAGGGTGGCATGAACACACCTGATTCTCCTGCCACTCCCCCTGACAACGCCGGCCCGGGTGTCGGTTCGAAAACCACCACCGGTGGCTCCGGTTCCGAAGGTGCCGGTCAGTAGTTCGCCGACGCGAGCGCCCTATTCACTCCCATGAAGAGGTAACCATGAACGTCGACAAAGACCTGGAAAAAGAAGTTCTCACCCGCCTGCTGCACGCGCATCCCAACGGCTTGGGCAAGGAGGTGCTGGACAATTACCGGGGCGAGAAAGTCGTGGCCAGCGCCCTCGCCGCCCTGCAGGATCGCGGGCTGATTCACCATGGTCATGTGACCTGCAGCGAAGCGGGCGAACACTCGCTGAACCTGCCGATCAAGCTCAGTTCTGCCGGCGTCGAAGCGGCGCGCAAACTGGATATGCAGTAGTGCCAAGCCGCTCGCCGTCGAAGCGGCGAGCGGCCGGATCCGCAACTTGAGGAGAAATCCCATGCCTCGTGGAAGCAAAGACAAATACACCAGCGAACAGAAGCGCAAAGCCGAGCACATCGAAGACAGCTACGAGAAAAAGGGCGTGTCGAAAGATGAGGCTGAGGCGCGTGCCTGGGCGACGGTGAACAAACAATCCGGCGGTGGCGAGAAGTCCGGTGGCTCGGGGCGCAAGAAGCCTGCAAGTGCCAAGTCGGAAGATCGCAAAGAGTCATCGCGCCGTGCGGTGGCCAGTCGCAAGGGTCATTCGCGTAACAGCGAAACTTCGAAGGACACGCATACTGTCGATAGCCTGATGAAGGAAGCCCGGGCGAAGAATATTCCGGGGCGGTCTTCAATGCGCAAGCAGGAGTTGATTGAGGCGTTGCGCAAGGCTGGCTAAGCCTGATGGCCTCATCGCTGGCAAGCCAGCTCCCACAGATTTTTCGGGTGGTTGCACTATTGCACTTACACACGAAGACCCTGTGGGAGCTGGCTTGCCAGCGATTGCGGTGCATCAGTCGCCGCAGGATTCGCGGATAAACGCATCCACCTCACTCGCCCCCGGCGATGTCGCCGGCCCCCAGCGAGTCACCGCCAGCGCCGCCGCAGCATTCGCCCGCTGCGCCGCTTCCAGTGCATCGAGCCCCTGCGCCAATCCAGCAACAAACACCCCGGCATGCGCATCACCGGCGCCATTGCTGTCCACTGCTTTGACAGCGAACCCCGGCACTTGTCGACGCTCGCCACGCAGCTGAATCCAGCAACCCTGCGGCCCGTCGCGCACCACCATCAGCACACTTTCCGGCAGCAGTTCCGCGAGGCGATCCATCGCGACACCAATCTCATCGGCTCCGGTAAATCGCAGCGCCTCGACACTGTTGCTGGTCCACACATCGATGCGCGGCAGCAACGTCTGCATCATCGGCGCGTCAGGTGACTCCACCAACGGCCCCGGATCGAACACCACATTGACCGACGCCGGCAGCGCCAGCGTCCAGTCGAGCAACACCTGCGCCTTGCCCTCGTGCAGCAGACTGTAACCGCTGAGATAAACGTAATCGCCGGGCTCGGCAGCCACGCTGTTCAGATTGCCCTCGGTCACCTCGCCTTCGGCGCCGATGTAGGAAATGAAACTGCGTTCAGCCGAGGCATCGGTCAGCGCCACGCACAGACCGGTATCGCGCTCGGCCGGTTCGCGGATGCCGATGCAGATACCTTCCGCCTGCATCGCTTGGCGCGCCAGGTCACCGAAACGCCCCGTGCCATGGCGACCGAGGTAAACCACCGGCAGACCGTTACGCACCGCAGCGGCCATCACGTTGAAGCCGCCGCCAGCTTCGAACCCCGCCGACTGCGCCAGCACGTCGCCGCCAATCTGCGGCAGTTTTTCCACGGCCATGACCAGGTCGATGATGACCTGGCCGGTGTGCAACATCTTAGGCATGAGCATTCTCGGATTGCGCGGCGCGGCGATCTTTCGCACCGCCAAGTATCAGGTAAATGCCACCGGCGACGACAAAGGTCACGATCCAGCCGAGGCCGTTGTGGCCCAGCCAGGAGTCGGACAGAAAGCCCTTGAACCAGATGTTCTCCGCCGTGGTGCCGATGGTGGTGAAGCTGAAACCGAGGACGATGGCGATCGCCCAGGCGCCAAATGCGCGCCACTCGATGCCGCCGCGATACCAGTAGGCGCTGCTCGGGCTGACGTCGAGCAGGTCTTTGGGGCTGTAGTAGTGACGGTGAATCAGGTCGACCACGAAGATCCCGACCCAGGCAGTGATCGGCACTGCCAACAGGGAAATGAAGGTGATGAACGGGCCGTAGAAACTGTCGGCGATCAGCATGAAGTAGATCGAGCCGGCGAAGATCGCGACGATGTCGACCACCACCGCGTAGACGCGTTTGACCTTCAGGCCCAGGGTCAGCGTGGTCAGGCCGGCGGAGTACACCGACAGGTTGTTCGACAGCAGCAGACCGCCGAACGCGGTGATCAGGTACGGCACGGCCATCCACGTCGGCAGCATGTCGCGGATCGCCACGATCGGGTCAGTCGCCGACGCCAGGTCATTGTTGCCCACCGACAACAAGCCGCCGAGGGTGATCAGCAGCACCAGCGGAATCCCTGCGCCGAACGCCGCCGACGCCACCAGGCGCACAGCCTTGACGCTGCGGTGCTGATAGCGCGACATGTCCGCACCGGCGTTGGCCCAACCGATACCAGTGCCGGCGGCCATGGTGCCGATGCCGATGATCATTGCGCTCAGCGGTGCTGGCGTGGCGTTGAACACCGCACTCCAGTCGATGGTCGCGCAGAGGAAACCACCGACGAGAATGTTCAGCGCACCGAACACGTACGTTGCCCACTTCTGGATCACCAGCAAGGTCGCGTGGCCGAGGCCGGACACTGACAAGGTCAGCAGGACGAAGATGGCGATAAAGATCAGCGTCAGTATCGGCGCACTTTTCGCCTCGACCGGCGAGCCGAACAGGATCGAACACAGCGACAGCAGCACGAAGGCAGCGGTGGTGGTATTGACGGTTTCCCAACCCAGACGCGACATCAGCGAAACCAGCGTCGGGCCAATGTTGCCGCGTACGCCGAAGATTGCCCGGGACAGCGTCAGGCTCGGCGCGCGGCCACGCCGCCCGGCAATCGAGATGATCCCGACCACGGCAAATGAGCCGGCGGCACCGAGGATGGCGACGATGATCGCTTGCCAGATCGCCAGCCCGCGAAACGCCACCAGCGTGGCGCCCAGCGGCAGGCCGAGGATGGAAATATTGGCCGCGAACCAGACCCAGAAAAGTTGCAGCGGATGACCGTTGCACTCGGCTTCCGGCACCGGCTCGATGCCCCGGGTTTCCAATTGCCCGACGCTTTGCCCGGCGGTTGATGAACTCATGAAGATGCTCCTGTTTGCCTTTTTTGTGGTTGTGGCAATGATGCAAAACGACAAGACAACCGGCCTTCCGAGGCCTGTCTGTGCGATCCATTGCTGTGTGAATTCTTTAAAAATGCGCCGCCCCTTTCGCGAGCAGGCTCGCTCCCACAAGGAAATGCATTCCAATTGTGGGAGCGAGCCTGCTCGCGAAGAGGCCAGCCAGTCAACGCAAGGCCAACAGCCCCTGCACCAACGGCTCAAGCTCGAGATGATTAACAGCTTTCACCGTCTCGATCATCGGCTGCGGCCAGCACTCAAGCCCCAGGCAAGCCCCGAGCATGGCGCCGAGAATCGCCGCGATGGTATCCGTGTCGCCGCCCAGGCTGGCGGCCATGCACAGCGCTTCGAATGCCGTCATTTCACCGATGGCCACTTGCTGGGCCAGGGCGAATGAAACCACCACCGACTCCTGCGACGCCACCGATGTGCCGATTACGTCGTAGAGCAGATCGGCGAGCAGTGCTTTGTCACTGTCGACGCTGATACTGCGTGCCCAACTGATGCGCGAGGCGATGCGCCCGCCAGCGACCCAATGCCCGTGGGCTTCGGCCTGCTGGGCGATCTGCTGGCCGAGGTTCAGCGCCTCGCCGAGATCGACGTCATTGATGCCAGCGGAGACCACCGCCGCCACCGCCGCCGCACTGGAAATCCCCAGCGTGGTGTTATGCGTCACTTGGCAAGCCTGCACTACCGCCGCGATGAAGCGCTGCGGGTCGGCCACATTCGCGGCGATCCCCACTGGGGTAATGCGCATCGCTGCGCCATTGGTGGTGCCGTAGCGCCCGGCTTCTTCCGGGGAATGCCCGGCGAGGATCATTTCAATGGCGCGTTTGGTCGAGGGGCCGAGCAAGTCCTGCGAGCCTTTGGCCTGCATCTCGGTTTCCCATTCGATCAAGCGTTGGGCGAGGACCGCCGGCTCGATGCGGCCGTGACCTTCGACCAATAACTCGCCGACCAGAATCGCCTGCTCGGTGTCATCGGTGATCGAGCCTTTGGGCATGTTCGCGGCGATCGGTTGCAAGGGACCAGCGTCCTGCAAATCAGTGATCTGGCCGAAGCGCGCCTTGATCGTTTCACGATCGAGCGACTGCGTCGGCATGCCCAGCGCGTCACCCAGGGCCAGACCATAGAAAGCGCCAAGCGCACGGTTGAGCGCGGTCATTTCGATTCTCCGAATTGCAGGTGCAGACGAAAATGCACCGGGTCGAGCAGGCTTTCGACCTGTTCCATGAAACGGTTCTGCCGGTCGTAGGTGGTGCGCAGGGCTTTGAGAAACACCGTGCCGACCGGGCGACCGAGCAGCTTTGCGTCTTCGGCATTCAGCGGCTCGGCGCCGATCCACTGATCGCCGCGCTCGCCGATATAGCCGTAGGCGGCCAGGGTGATGGTCAGGGAATTGTCGATCAAACCGACGCGAGGCAGGCTTTCCAGGCCGCCGTTGGCCGGCATCAAGGATCGTTCCAGAGACACCAGCGTACCGTCGGTGGCGCGCCGGCGACGGTCGAGAGTGATGAATTGATCGGTGCCGAAACGCACCAGCAGATCCGGGCGAGTCACGGCTTCGAGGCGCAACACTTCGGTATTGATCAGCGCCCCGCTGTCGGCCAATGCCTGCGCCCAGCCGCTGCGCTGATCCAGCGCGACACCGTCGAAAGTGACGATGGAGCCGACACCGCTCTGCGTGGCGATGTAATTACGCCGCTTCAATTCGGCCAGCGCCTCACGCAAGGTGCCACGGCTGACCTGGAATTCTTGAGCCAACTGATGTTCGCCGGGCAACAGAAAACCGTCCTCCATGAGGCCGCTTTCGATGCGTCGGACGAGCTCGTCGACCACCCTTTGCTTCTTGTCGAATCGTACCTGTCTAATCATGTACAAATTGATAACCGAAACGATCGCTGACGAGCAAGAATTATTTAAGGGAGATGACAGAAGGCAGGAATGGCGCGATCAACTGTGGGAGCGAGCCTGCTCGCTCCCACAGGGAAGTGCTTGTGTCAGCGCTGTTTCAAGCGGTCAATGACCACAGCCAGAAGCAGAATCGAACCCCGAATCACATACTGATAAAACGTATCGATGTTCTTCAGGTTCATCGCGTTCTCGATGATCGCCAGAATCAACACCCCGGCAATCACATGGCGGATCATGCCAATCCCGCCACTCAGCGAAACCCCGCCCAGCACGCAAGCCGAGATCACCGTCAGTTCAAAACCCTGACCAATCATCGGCTGCCCGGAAGTCATCCGCGAGGCCAGAATCACACCCGCCAGCGCACCGATCAAACCATGTACGGCGAAAATGATGATCTTGGTCCGGTCGACGTTGACGCCCGCCAGCAACGCCGCTTCCTGGTTGCCACCGATGGCCATGGTGTTGCGCCCGTAGGTGGTGTAGTTCAGCAGCCAGCCGAAGAACAGGAAGCAGACAATAGTGATCAGGATCGGCACCGGCACACCGAACAGCTGGCCGTTGCCGAAGACGAAGAACGATTCCTGCGAAACACCGACCGCTTTGCCGTTGGCAAAAATATAGGCCAGGCCGCGCACGATCTGCATGGTCGCCAGCGTCGTGATCAGGGCATTGACGCGCAACTTGGCAATCACGATGCCGTTGATCAGCCCGACGATCAGGCCCATCACCAGTGCTGCGCTGACGCCGAGAAACACGCTGTTGGTGTCACGCATCACCACCGCCGCGACCACGCCGGCACAGGCGATCACTGAGCCAACCGAGAGGTCGAAGTGCCCGGATGCCAGGCAATAAAGCATGGTGCACGCGGCGATACCGGTGGTGGAAATCGCCAGGCCAAGGCCACGCATGTTCAGCGGCGAGAGGAAGTTGTCGATCAGCAAGGTGCAGGCGACGAAGATGCCGATCGCCGCCAGCAGCATGACCCAGTCATCGAGGAAGCGCCGCAGGTCCAGCGGTTTGCGCTCGGTCGGCAGGGTTTCGTTTTGCGTAGTCATCATAGTCACCTCTCAGTTCGCCACGCCGTCAGCGCGGTGGCGTGGCAAAGCCAGTTGCAGCAGGTTGGATTCATTGGCCTGGTCGCGGCTGACTTCGCCGCGCAGGGCCCCTTCGCACAGCACCAGGATGCGGTCGGAAATGCCCATCACTTCCATCAGATCGCTGGACACCACGATCACCGAAATACCGTCGGCGGCGAGGTTATGAATGATCTGGTAGATCTCGGCCTTGGCGCCGATGTCGATGCCACGGGTCGGTTCGTCGAGCAGCAGGACTTTCATCGGCATCGACAGCCAGCGGCCGAGAATGGCCTTCTGCTGATTGCCGCCAGAAAGGAACTTGATTTGCTGGCCGGCGTGCGGGGTTTTTACTTTCAGGGCCTTGATCTGCTTGTCGGCGTTGCCCTTTTCCCACAAGCCGCGAATCAGGCAGCCGAGCCCGGAATGCGCACCCCGGGCACTGATATTGATGTTCTCGGCGACGCTGGCCAGCGGGATGATGCCTTCTTTCTTGCGATCTTCCGGGCAGAGCAGAATGCCGGCGGCAATCGCATCACGGGGCGAGCGCAGTTTCAGCTCATGGCCGCGCAATTCGAGACGGCCAGCGGTGTTGCGCTCCAGGCCGCTGAGCAGGCGAAACAGCTCGGTGCGCCCTGCCCCGACCAGCCCGAACAGGCCAAGGATTTCGCCCTTGTGCGCTTCGAAACTGATCGGCTCGCGCAGGCCCGGGCCGAGCAGGCCGTCGACTTTCAACGCCACGGCGCCACGCGGGCGATGGCGGTAATCGTAGATGTCCTGAATGTCGCGGCCGACCATGCAGGTCACCAGTTGATCGTGGGTCAACTGGCTCATGTCGTCGAAGGTACGCACGTAGCGGCCGTCCTTGAACACGGTGACGGCGTCGCAGATACGGAAGACTTCTTCCATGCGATGGGACACGTAGAGCACCACTTTGCCTTCGTCGCGCAGACGACCGATGATCGCCATCAAGCGGTCGATCTCGCGTGCCGAGAGACTACTGGTCGGTTCGTCGAAAGCGATAACGTGGGCGCCGCGCGACAGCGCTTTGGCGATTTCCACCAACTGCCGCTGACCCAGCGACAAGCGTCCGACCTTGGTTTGCGGATCGATTTCGTCGGCCAGGCCTTTCAGGCAATTCAAGGCTTTCTGACGCAGCTCACTGCGATTGATCAGGCCGAAACTGGCCGGCAGATGACCGAGAAACAGGTTTTCGGCCACGGTCATTTCCGGGACCAGATGCAGTTCCTGGTGAATCACCGCGACGCCACTGCCGATGCTGTCAGCGGTGGACTTGAACGCCATCGCCTGCTCGCCGATCTGCAGCTCGCCGCTGCTCGGAATGTAAGCACCACCGAGAATCTTCAGCAGGGTCGATTTGCCCGCGCCGTTCTCGCCCATCAAGGCATGAACCTGACCGGGGTGGGCGACGAAGCTGATGCCGTCGAGCGCTTTCACGCCGGGAAAGGTCTTGCCGATCCCGTTGAAGCGCAGGCTGCCGCTGGCGCCGTGTTGTTCTCGTGTCTGTACTTGCGCGTGCATAAAGCCACCTCTTCACACCGAAAAACGGCCCGGCTGCCCGGGCCGTCGCTGCCTCAGTTCCACAAGCCGATTTTTTCCAGCTCTTGCTTGAAGTTTTCGCGGGTGATCAGGGTGACGTCATCCATGGCGGTGTACTTCGGCGGCTCTTTGCCGGCGGTGATCCACTCGTACATCATCTCGGCGGTCTTGTAGCCTTCGATGTGCGGGCTTGGCAGCATCGAACCGAAGAAGCCGCTGTTAGGCTTTTTCAATTCGCCGATGGCGTCGGTGCCGTTGATGCCGATGCCGATCACGTTGCTCGCGGCAAAACCGGCCGCTTCGGTGGCGCGCACGCCGCCGAGCACGGTGTTGTCGTTCATGCCGCCGATGATCAGGTTTTTCGCCGCGCTCGGCAGTTTCACCAGCGCCGAGTTGGTGGCGTCCATGCTGCCCGGTACGTCGAGGGTTTTCAGTGCGGCGAAGAGGATGTGATCCTCCGGCATGCCGGCCTTCTTCAGGGCATCGACCGAACCGTCGGTGCGCTTCTTGCCGGTGTCGAGTTCGTTGTAGGTGTTGACCACCGCGTAGGTGTCTTTCCAGTCCCAGTTACGCTTCTTCGCTTCGGCAGCCATGGCGGCGCCCTGCTTCTGGCCGACTTCGAACGCGGCCATACCCAGGTACGGCACGTCTTCCATGAACTTGCCGTTGGCATCGACAAAACGGTCGTCGACGGCAATCACTTTCAAGTCGTTGATCTTGGCTTTGGCCATGATGGCCGGGCCGAGAGACACGTCCGGCGGGCAGATCACGAAGCCCTTGGCGCCGTTGGCGGCCAGGCTGTCGATCGCCGAAAGGGTCTTTTCGCCATCCGGCACGGCGATCTTGATCAGTTCAAAGCCTTTGTCCTTGGCGGCTTTTTCGGCAAAAGCCCATTCGGTCTGGAACCACGGTTCTTCGGCCTGCTTGACCAGAAAACCGATCTTCACCGCGTCGGCGGCGAGCAGCGCACTGCTCAGGCTGAACGCAGTGACCGCCAGGGCAGTGCTGCACAGGGTACGAATCCCGAAACGACGTTTCATCAGATGACTCCTTGTTATTTTTTTTGAGCAAGGTTTGAAAAGCGTTGAAGCCGTGTTCTCAGTGAAGCTGGTTGAAAATAGTCATATCGTATGATGATTGGATTTCAAGCGTAGTTCAGCGCTGGAGATCCGTTTTATTCAGTCGTGGTACATCACCGAGCGGCCACCATCGATAGTGATGCACGAAGCGTTGATAAACGGTGCCTCATCGCTGGCCAGAAACACCGCGGTCATGGCCACTTCGATCGGCTGGCCGATGCGCTTGGGCGGGTGCAGGTCAAAGGCGCGCTGCCGTTCGGCATGCGGATCGGCAAAGCCATTCCAGTAATCGACGTTTAGTTGCGTTTCGATGTAGCCCGGCGCGATGGCGTTGACGCGAATGCCTTTGGCCGCGTATTCGATGCCGAGCGCGCGGGTCAGGCCGAGCAAGCCGTGTTTGGCTACCGGGTACGGAAAGCAGCCGGGAATGATGTGGCTGGAATGGGTCGAGGCGATATTGATGATGCTGCCAACGCCCTGTTCGATCATCTGCGGCAGCACCGCTTTGCAGCCATACCAGGCGCCGTCCAGATCGATGGCGAAGCAGCGGCGCCAGTCTTCTTCCGTCATCTGCAAAGGATCGCGGAACACATTGACCCCGGCACAGTTGACCAACACATCGATGCGGCCATGCAATTCCACCGCGCGTCGGGCCAGGGCGTGCAGATCCTGCTGATTCGATACGTCGACCTTGAGCGCCTGCACGTCATGGCCCTGATCGCGCCAGTGAGCGGCGACCTGCTCGACCTTGTCGGCCTGGATGTCGCTGATGAGTAATCTGGCTTGCTGCGAGGCGAAGGCGGCGACGATGGCTTCGCCGATGCCCTGAGCGGCCCCGGTCAGCAGCACGACCTTATTTTTCAGGCGCTCGCCTTTCGGCGGGGCCGGCACTGCCGGCAATGTCAGCGCTTCAGCCATGGCTCAGGCCTCCTGCACGCAGGCGCAAAAAAACCGGGCATCGGTGGATGTCCGGTTCTGACGGCTGGGGAAAACAAACAGGCAAGCGTCGCCGGCGGCATTGAGCCGTGGCGAAAGGCGGATCCCGCTTGCGCGGGCGACAAGAATTCGCTGCATCACTTCACCTGTTTTGTTCTTTTTAAGTGTGAGTGCGTGTTACTGCTGGAGCCGACTATAAACCCGACCGCCAAATAATCTCAATATATAATTTTGCATCCCATATTTTGGGATTTATCCAGCAAAACGCGTACAGAGTTTTCCTGCCACGTCGACGCGCATGCTCAGCACGGCGCCATCCAATGGATGATTCAGTGGACTCTTGGCGCTGGTGATGAATAAGGTTTTCAAGTCTTCGCCACCGAACACGCAACTGGTCGGGCGACTGACCGGCAGATCGATTTTGCGCTCGACCTGCCCGTCCGGCGTCAGGCGCAGCAGGCAACTGCCGTCCCAGCGTGCATTCCACACGTAGCCTTCGGCGTCCATCGCCGAGCCATCGGGACCACCGTGTTGATCGGACGAGTAGAACACCTGCGGAGCATCGAGACTGCCGTCGGTGCGGATGAAATATCGATTGAGCGTGCTGTCGAGGCTTTCACCAAACAACAGCGTGGTGCCGTCGTCACTCCACAACAAAGTATTGGGAATGCCCAGACCGAGCAGCAGCGGTGTCACGCGTTGATCGGGATCGATACGGAACAGGCCACCGGAACGGCGCACCAGCGGCAGATCCTCGCCCTGCTCGCCGATGTTGTTTTGCATGGTGCCCAACCACAACCGACCCAAGGCATCGCAACGGGCTTCGTTGGGGCGGTTGCCCGGTTGCGGGTCGGCGACACAGAACAGCGTCAAACGTGGCTCGAGGCCGGGTGAATCGAGATCGAGGCGGTAGACACCACTGCTCAATGTCACCAGCGCATCGCCGCTGGCGCAGGGAATGAAGGCGGAGATGTGCTCGGGCATCTGCCAGATCTGCACGTTCTGACCAATCAGGCGCAACGCTTGTTTACCGGCGATATCGACCCAGTACAACGCCTGTGTCGGCGCATCCCAGAACGGGCCTTCGCCGAGTTGCGCGCGGTGTTGGGTCAGGGCGGTGCAGGTCATCTGGAATCCTTCATGTTCTTGTTGTTTTCATACAGGGGGCTGGGTTTCAGCTGGCTTTGCGGTCCGCCATGACTTTCGGGTAAAAGCGTTTTATCGCCAGATCGGCGTTGTCGATCAAGGTCATGCACGCCCACACGCCACGGGTCGAATCGCGCGCGGCGATGGCGTCGGCCATGTCTTTATGGATCGGCAAGGTGCGGCGCAGTTCATCGGGGTCGGCGGCGGAGACTTCAAACGACACCGCCAGCAACGCGCCGAGGGCCGGGACCATTTGTTCGATGAACTGATTATGGCTGGCGGCCAGGATGCATTCGTGGAAGGCCTGGTCGGCACGGTTGTAGTCGATGCCGCTGTCGACCGCACGTTCCAGTGCGTTGAAGGCCAATTGCACCGCTTCGATCTGCTCCGGCGTTGCCCGCTCACAGGCCCAGCGCACCGCCATCGGCTCGATGGTGCGGCGCAAATCCAGCAGATCATCGACGAAGTTTTCCGGCAAGCCGTTGCGCGATAGCCAACCGACCACTTGCGGATCAAACAGATTCCAGCGCCGGACCGGCAATACCCGCGTGCCGACTTTCGGCCCGACTTCGAGCATGCCTTTGGCGACGAGGGTTTTGATGGCTTCGCGAATCACCGTGCGGCTGACGCCCAGCTGTTCGCCCAGATCCGCCTCGACCTTGATGGTCTGCCCCGGCTTGACCTGACCGGCAGCAATCCAACTGCCCAGCCAGTCAACGGTCGACGCATGAAAGCTGCTGGACATATACACCTCAAGGCGAATCGCGATGGGTGCCTACGCTAATCATCATACGAATAACAGTCAACCGGATTTTTTTTAGCTTGCGCAAACCATTGTGGGAGCGAGCCTGCTCGCGAAAGCGTCGTGTCAGTCAACATTGCTGGCGACTGATACACCGCGTTCGCGAGCAGGCTCGCTCCCACATTTTGATGTTGTGTCAGGGTTCCAGGCCGATGCGAAAGAACTCGCCGCCGCTCCACACGCCCAACCAGCGCTGACCATCGATCTCGCGGCTCACCGCCAGTTCCACCAACTGGTAAAACACATTGCGGTGAATCAGCGCTTCAAGGTTGCTGCGCACATGCACATAAGGCGCAGGCTCCTGGGTCTCAGGATCAATCTCGACACGGATCGGATGCTCGGCCCCCGCCTCGATGGTTTCCTCGACGTTGCTGGTAAAGCGCAAAACCTGCGCCTCGCCCTCGCCTTGCACTTCCACGGCAACCGCCACGAACGGCGCATCATCGACCTTGATCCCGACCTTCTCGACCGGGGTGATCAGGAAGTAATCATCGCCGTCGCGGCGGATGATGGTGGAGAACAGTTTGACCATCGGCTTGCGCCCGATCGGCGTACCCAGGTAGTACCAGGTGCCGTCACGGGCAATGCGCATGTCGATGTCGCCGCAGAAATCCGGGTTCCACAAATGCACCGGTGGCAGGCCTTTGGTCTTGGGGATCTGCCCCAGCAGGTCATTGGCTGTTTGCGGGTCACTCATGGCGTACTCCTTGATTACTGGTCGCCGATCCCCAGCAGGCTGCGTGCGTATTGCGCCAGCGGCGGACCGATGAGGTCTTCGGGTTTGGAGTCATGGAACGTCAGTAAACCGCCACGACTCTTGATCCGTGCAGTATCAATCAAATACTGGGTGCTGGTCTCGATCAACATGATCTGAATCACGCCGCCGTCGATACCGAGGCGATCCACCGCCTCCTGATCCAGCCACTCGTCGGAGTTGCCGATGCGGTCGTCAGCCTTGGCGAAACGTGTGTAGAGCAGGTAATGCGCACCAGCATCGCGGGCTTCGCCCATGGCCTGGTCGAGGCCTTCCGGCGCACGGGCGCGGCGGACCATTGGGAAATATTCGACAAAGCCCTTGAAGGCTTCTTCGGCGACCACGTTCGGCCGTGGATAGGAACCACCCGGCGGTGCGAACGCGCCCTGGGCGATGAAGATGAACGAGTCCGGCTGAATGCGGAGATTGTTCACCCGGCGGCTGTCGCTATGGTCCAGAAGCCCCGCATCGCTCATGTGATAGCGAGTGCCTTCGGCCATATCGCTGACATTCATGCAACCGCCAAGCGCCAAAACGGCCAGCAGCAAAACCAGGCTACGCATCCTATTCCTCCAGAAGCCGGTGTCGGAAAACCGGCGAATGGCCGTTGGATGCAGCTTTTGCGCCATCTCGGCAAATTCAGTGATAGAGGCATTCGCGAGCAGGCTCGCTCCCACAGGGAAATGCATTCCATTTGTGGGAGAGAGCCTGCTAGCGAAGGCGATTAATCAACCGCCAATAATCTTCATGACAGTAGCGCCGCCAGAGAACGCCACCTCCTGTTTGTCACCCAACGCCTTGACCAGCAAACGTTGCAGCGCCGGCAACGCTTGGTGGCGCGGCTTGTCGAGCAGATCGCCGACATAGTGGCGGTTGCTCGACGACAGGCAGCCATGCAGCCAACCGGTCGACGACAGGCGCAAGCGCGAACACGTGCGGCAGAACGGCACGCTTTCGTTGGCGATCACTCCGAAATTGCCGCGACCGGGAATCGCGTAGCGAACTGCCGTGGCGTCCACCGGTGCGTCGGTCTGGGCGTATTCATAACGTTCGCCGATCAGGCCGAGCAACTGCTCAAGGCTGACGAACTGCTGCAGGAAGGCATTGGAATCCTTGGCCAGATGGCCCATGCGCATCAGCTCGATGAAACGCAGTTCGAAGCCGCGCTCCAGACAGTAGTCGAGCAGCGGCATGACCTGATCGAGGTTCTGCCCGCGCAACGGCACCATGTTGACCTTGATCTTCATCCCGGCGGCGGCAGCCTGATCCATGCCATCGAGCACGCTGGCCAGATCGCCGCCACGGGCGATGCTACGAAAAGCCGCGGCATCGAGAGTATCGAGGGAAACGTTGATTCGACGCAGGCCGGCATCGACCAGCAGCGGCAGTTTTTTCGCGAGGAGTTGACCATTGGTGGTCAGGCTGATGTCGTCGAGGCCCATCTGGCCGACGGCAGTCATGAACGATTCGAGTTTGGGGCTGACCAGTGGCTCGCCGCCAGTGATGCGCAGGCGCTCGATGCCGGCCGCTTCGATCAGGTATTCGACGCCGCGCGCCATGGCTTCGGCCGACAGCTCATCCTGCGCAGCGACCAACCGCTTGCCGTTGGGCACGCAGTAGGTACAGGCGTAATTGCAGGCAGAGGTCAGGCTGATGCGCAGATTGCGAAAACGCCTGCCTTGACGGTCAACGATCATGAAACACTCCGGCGAAAGAAATCGAGCGAGCAAAACTTGACTGAGAAATCAGGTTTTAGCAAGCCCTATGCCTGAGTATATTCCTGTGCTATTGCGCCATGTTGTGAAAACACGGCGCAATCAGCCCGCTGAATGACTTATGTGCTCGGCGTTTCCGGGTCGCGCTTGCGCTTGTTGCCCATGCGCACGCCGATGTCCATCAGGAACTGGAAGAAGCCTTCCTGATCTTCCAGCACGTTGCTCCAGAACGGCGAGTGATACAGCGCCACCGCGCCGTGCACCAACGCCCAGGATGCGCAGTAGTGGAAGTACGGCGGCACGTCTTCGAGCTTGCCTTCGCTGATGCGACCCTTGATCAGCAGGGTCAGGCGTTCGAAATTCGAGGCACGGATCTTGTGCAGCTCCTCGACCATCTCCGGCACCTGATTGCCCTTGACCACTTTCTCTTCGAGTCGGTCGAACAGGCGATAGCGCTGCGGGTCGCGCATGCGGAATTCGAAGTAGGCGCGGGACAGCGCTTCCTTGTCCTTGTCGACATCCGCCGAATGCAGCAGCTCGTTCAGATCGCGCTCGTAGTCGAGCATCAGGCGCAAGTAGATCTCCGCCTTGGATTTGAAGTGCTTGTAGATCGTGCCTTTGCCGATACCCACGGCATCAGCAATCATCTCGACGGTGACACTGTCTTCACCCTGGTCGAGGAACAGCTTGAGCGCGGTATCGAGAATTTCCTGCTCGCGGCGACGAAATTCACGGACCTTACGAGGTTCTTTATGCATAAGAAAAAGGTCTGAAGGGTCAAAATTCGAAGCCGCGTATTATGCCTAACTTGCGCAAAAAAGCACGGTTCATCGACCAAATCTGTGTTTCTTGTTCATTTCGAGAACGAATCGGGTGCAATGAGAACTCAACTGAAGCAAACGTATTCCAAATTTGTTTAAAAACCCCGACCGGCTCACTGGACTGCACGCCAGACTGATCAATACTTGAACTGTCGGGCGACATCTCCCCCAAGTGTCGTGCCGGTAAAGGTACCAACGGACCGCGTGCCTTTGTTTTACTCCTAATGGTCTTAACCCGGATTCACCCCCCAGAACCCGGGTTTTTTTTGCCTGCGATTTGGCGAGCGGTCACAGGGCAGATTTAACACTCGCCAGCGGGAACAGACGCTTGAAGTTCTCTGTGGTCTGCTCGGCAAAGCGCTCGTAGTTCTCACCACGCAGCATCGCCAGAAACTCCGCCACTTCGCGCACGTACTGCGGCAGGTTCGGCTTGCCGCGATACGGGATCGGCGCCAGGTACGGCGAATCGGTTTCCACCAGCAGGCGATCGGCCGGCACTTTGCTCGCCACGTCACGCAAGGCATCGGCATTGCGGAACGTGACGATGCCCGACAGGGAAATGTAATAGCCCATGTCCAGCGCCGCTTTGGCCATGTCCCAGTCTTCGGTGAAGCAATGCAACACACCGGCCTGAGGCAACGCCGCTTCGCGCAGCAGTTCCAGGGTGTCGGCACGGGCGCCACGGGTGTGGATGATCACCGGTTTGCCGGTCTGCTGCGCCGCTTGCAGGTGCAGGCGAAACGACTCCTGCTGCAACTCGGCAGCTTCGGGCTCGTAGTGATAGTCGAGACCGGTTTCGCCGATCGCCACCACTTTCGGGTGATCGAGTTCGTGCAGCAGCCAGTCCAGCGCCGGTGCCGCGCCCGGCTGCACATCAAGCGGATGCACGCCGACCGAGCAATCGACGTCGTCATAACGCTCGGCGAGGGCTTTGACGTCGGCGGCGTTGTCAGCACTGACGCCGATGCACAGAAAATGTCCGACCCCACGCTCGCGGGCCGCAGCGAGTGCGGCATCCAGCGAGCCGTCATGGGCGGCGAGGTCGAGACGATCAAGGTGACAATGGGAATCTACGAGCATAAAAAGGACTGCAACTTACATCGTATGAGTGGGACGGTCGGATTTAAGCGCTCCGGCCAGATGAGTTTCGATGCGACTGCGCGCGGTGTCGTCGCCGTCGTTGAACTGCACGCCGACACCGGCGGCGCGATTGCCTTGTGCGCCTTTGGGAGTGATCCAGGCGACTTTGCCGGCGACGGGAATTTTTTCCGCTTCATCCATCAGGTGCAACAGCATGAACACCTCGTCGCCCAACCGGTAGCTTTTGTTGGTCGGGATGAACAGACCACCGTTCTTGATGAACGGCATGTAGGCGGCGTAGAGCACCGACTTGTCCTTGATGGTCAGGGACAAGATGCCGTTACGCGGCCCCGGGCTGACAGGTTCAATCATGTTCACCTCCACTGCTGATCTTCAGAGTCTAGGTACACATTCTTATCTTTGACCAGGCAATCCCACCCATTGCACCAACAATGCTTCCAGCAACAGGGCCGGATTGAGGTTGGCCTTGCTCAACACTTTCTGCCGCTGGGCGAGAATCCAGTCTTGAATATCCAGCACTTTTCCCTGCGGGCTTTTCTGCGCCAGGTACTGCACGACCTTGCGCATATCGGCCAGGCCGAGGCCGGCTTCGTCCTGAGTCAGTTGATAGCGCAGGATCAGGCTCGACCAGTCGCAGAACCAGTCGAACAGACGCAGCATCGGAATGCTTTTCCACTCTTCCGCCAGCTGCGTCGGCGACTGCTGGCCCTTAAGCAACTTCTTCACGCCTTCGACCACTTGCGCGCGCTGTTCACGCACACCTTGCGATTGCAGGCTGACCGCCATCAGCGGCGACCCGGCGGCCAGCGTCAGCAGTTCGACGCGCTCTTCCTCCGCGCAATCCGGCAGCGCCTGGGCCAGCCATTGCAGGCTCATCGCCTCGCCCGGCAGCGGGCAGGCCTGCTGCACGCAACGGCTCTTGATGGTTGGCAACAAACGGCTCGGCTGGTGGCTGACCAATAGCAGCACGGTATCGCCGGACGGCTCTTCAAGGCTTTTGAGCAAGGCGTTGGCAGCGTTGATGTTCATCGACTCGACCGGCTCGATCAACACCACCTTGCGCCCGCCGAGCTGCGCGGTCTGCACGACGAAACTCACCAGATCACGAACCTGATCGACCTTGATCGCCTTGTCCGCCTCTTCCGGCTCCAGGATGTAATTGTCCGGATGACTGCCGGCCTTGAGCAGCAGACAGGATTTGCACTCGCCGCACGCCTCAGGCGTAGGGCGTTGACACAGCAGGCTGGCCATCAAGCGCTCAGCCAGCGCACGCTTGCCGATCCCGGCCGGACCGTGCAGCAGATAAGCGTGAGCATGCTGACTGCGGCCGGCCAGTTGCTGCCAGAGGCTGTCCTGCCATGGATAGGCCTCAGCCACGGGCCAGCTCCAGCAAATTCGGTAGCAAGGTGTCCAGCGATTGCTGGACCTTGGCCAATGGCTGACCGGCATCGATGCGCACGTAGCGCGACGGGTCGGCTTCGGCGCGTTTCAGGAACGCATTGCGCACGTTCTCGAAAAACGCCCGACCTTCGAGTTCGAAACGGTCCAGGCGACCACGGGCACTGGCGCGGGCCAGGCCGATTTCAACGGGCAGGTCGAAAATCAAGGTCAGATCGGGCCGCAAGTCGCCCTGCACGAAAGTTTCCAGGGTGGCGATGCGCTCGAGTGACAAACCACGACCGCCGCCCTGATAGGCGTATGTTGAATCGGTGAAACGATCACACAGCACCACAGCGCCACGGGCCAGCGCCGGGCGAATCACCTCTGCCAGATGCTGGGCGCGCGCGGCGAACACCAGCAACAGCTCGGCGTCCGGGTGCATCACTTCGTCGGCCGGGGTCAGCAACACGTCACGAATCCGCTCGGCCAGCGGTGTACCGCCAGGCTCACGGGTGAGCAGCACTTCGATACCGGCGGCGCGCAGGCGCTCGGCGAGGTATTCGCGATTGGTGCTCTTGCCCGCGCCTTCCGGGCCTTCCAGGGTAATAAACAAGCCAGTCACAGGCAGTCCTTCATCAAAGTCATTGCGCGTTCTGCGGTGCAGCGGCGTCCGGTTCCGGGGCTGGCGCAGGTTCTTGCGGCTGCGCGTCGGGCGCGGTATTCGGCGAGGCCGCCGGAATCGCCTCATCGGTGGCCGGCGCGGTTACTGGTGCCGGGCTGGAACGGTAATCGGCACGGCGCTTGAGCTGGTATTCGCGCACCGCGTTGTTGTGCGCATCCAGATCATCGGAGAACACGTGGCTGCCATCGCCACGGGCGACGAAATACAGGCTGCTGCCTTCCACCGGGTTGAGCGCAGCATGAATCGCTTCGCGCCCGACCATCGCAATCGGCGTCGGCGGCAAGCCGGGAATCACGTAGGTGTTGTAAGGCGTCGGCTCTTTCAAATGTGCGCGGGTCAGTTTGCCGGTGTAGCGATCACCGAGGCCATAAATCACCGTGGGATCGGTCTGCAACTGCATGCCCAGCGCCATGCGCCGCACAAAGACGCCGGCAATCTGCCCGCGCTCCTGCGGAACGCCAGTCTCTTTCTCGACCAGCGAGGCCATGATCAGCGCTTGATAAGGTTCGCTGTAAGGCACATCGGCAGAACGCTGCGCCCACTCTTTGGCGAGCACTTCATCGAGACGATCAAAGGCCTTTTTCAGCAGCTCGGCATCGGACATGCCGCGCACGAAGCGATAGGTATCCGGGAAAAACCGACCTTCCGGGAACAAGCCTTTGTGGCCGATCTTCGCCATCACGTCGCTGTCGCTCAGGCCATTGAGGGTCTGCTCGAGCTTGTCGTCCTTGGCCAGGGCGGCGCGCACTTGATGGAAAGTCCAGCCTTCGACCAGGGTCAGGCTGTACTGAACCACGTCGCCGCGCTTCCACGAATCGATCAGACCGTTGACGGTCATGCCCGGCTGCATGCGGTATTCGCCGCTGTGAATCGGCGTGCCGGCGAGGTTGAAGCGCCAGTAGACGCGCAGCCAGAACGCGTCCTTGATGACGCCATCGGTTTCGAGTTCAAGGAAGGTACGGGTCGGTGTAGAGCCTTTCGGCACATCCAGCAGTTGTTCCTGCGGGATGTTCAGGGGCTGTTCCAGCGCCGAATGAATTTTCCAGGCGCTGGCGCCCAACAGCAGCCCTGCCAGAACCAGTCCGGTTTCCAGCAGCAGCAAAAGTTTACGTCTCACGAATCAAGCATCCAGTAGCGCGCGGGCAATGTTTTGCAGTTTACGGGTGAGCGGGCCAACCGGCCAGCTCAGTGCAGCACAGGCGCGTACCGGCCAGACGCCATAAACGCTGTTGCAGACAAATACTTCATCAGCCCATTGCAGCTGCTCGGGGCTGATATCGGCGATTTGCGTGGGGATGGCCAGCGACTCGGCCTGAAACAATATTTCCGCGCGCATCACACCAGCGACGCCGCAGCGCTTCAAGTCGGGCGTGATCAAGCCACCGTCGCGCACCAGGAAAATATTGCTGTACACACCTTCGACAACACGCCCGGCCTGATCAAGCATCAAGCCTTCGGCATGCTCGCTGTCCTGCCATTCGGCGCGGGCGAGCACCTGTTCCAGTCGATTCAGATGTTTGAGCCCGGCCAACAACGGCTGCGTAGATAAACGCGTGTTGCAGGGAAACAGGCGGATGCCGTGCTCGGCATGGGCAGCGGGATACGCTGCCGGCGGATTGCCTTGCAGGATGCGTCGGCCCTGCGCCGCAGGATCGGGCGCATAACCACGCAAGCCGTCACCCCGAGTGAGGATAAGCTTGAGCACGCCCTCACCCATCGCAGCGGCATAGCTGAGCAGCTCATGGCGAACCAGCTCGAGATCGGTCGCGATGGCCAGACGCGCGCAGCCATCAGCCAGACGCGTCAGGTGCCGATCCAGCAGAATCGGCCGAGCACTGCGCACGGCGATGGTCTCGAACAGACCATCGCCGTAAGCCAGGCCGCGATCTTTCAGCGACAGCACGTCAGCCGGTTGACCGTCGACCCAGCTGTCCATCAGCCGGCGAACCGGCGGAACGCCAGAGTGCCGTTGGTGCCGCCAAAACCGAAGGAGTTGGACAGCACGACATCGATGTCCATGTTACGCGCGGTGTGCGCAACGAAATCGAGATCGCAGCCTTCGTCCGGTTCATCAAGGTTGATGGTCGGCGGTGCCACCTGGCTGTTGATCGCCAGCACGCTGAAAATCGCTTCGACCGCGCCCGCCGCACCCAACAGGTGGCCGGTCATCGACTTGGTCGAGCTGACGGCCAGCTTGTAGGCGTGATCGCCGAACACCGACTTGATCGCATTGGCTTCGGCAAGGTCGCCGGCCGGGGTCGAGGTGCCGTGGGCGTTGATGTACTGCACTTGATCGACATTGATCTTCGCGTCGCGCAGGGCATTGGTGATACAGCGCGCGGCACCGGCGCCATCGGCGGGTGGCGAGGTCATGTGGAACGCATCGCCACTGGTGCCGAAACCGATCAGTTCGGCGTAGATCGTAGCGCCACGAGCCTTGGCGTGTTCGAGCTCTTCGAGAACCAGAGCGCCGGCACCGTCGGACAGAACGAAGCCGTCACGACCCTTGTCCCATGGACGGCTGGCGCGGGTCGGCTCGTCGTTGCGGGTCGACAGCGCACGGGACGCGCCGAAGCCGCCCATGCCCAGACCGCAAGCGGCCATTTCCGCGCCGCCGGCAATCATCACGTCAGCTTCGTCGTACATGATGTTGCGCGCCGCCATGCCGATGCAGTGCGTACCGGTGGTGCACGCGGTGGCGATGGCGTAGTTGGGTCCCTGTGCGCCCAGATGGATCGACAGGAAGCCGGAAATCATATTGATGATCGAGCCAGGCACAAAGAACGGCGAGATCCGTCGCGGACCGGTCTCGTGCAGGGTGCGGCTGGTCTCTTCGATGTTGGTCAGACCGCCTATGCCCGAACCCATGGCCACGCCAATGCGTTCACGGTTGGCATCGGTGACTTCCAGACCGGCGTTGCGCACGGCTTGAAAGCCTGCGGCGAGGCCGTACTGAATGAACAGGTCGAGCTTGCGCGCTTCCTTGACCGACAGGTATTCCTCGACATTGAAGCCTTTGACCGAACCGCCGAAGCGGGTCGAATAGGCAGAAAGGTCGGTGTGTTCGATCAGACCAATGCCACTGCGGCCAGCCAGAATGCCCTGCCAACTGCTCGGCACATCCGTGCCCAGTGGCGACAACATACCCATACCGGTGACTACGACGCGTCTACGCGACACAGCACTCTCCTTTTTCAAATGACGACTTTGCATCAGGCCTAAAGAAAAAACCGCACGCCATGATGGCAGTGCGGTTTTTCCATGACAGCAAGCAACGATTACAAACTGTTACGCCTGGTGGCTGGTAACGTAGTCGATTGCAGCTTGTACAGTAGTGATCTTTTCAGCTTCTTCGTCAGGGATTTCGGTCTCGAATTCCTCTTCCAGAGCCATCACCAGCTCAACGGTGTCAAGGGAGTCGGCACCCAGGTCTTCTACGAAGGAAGCGGTGTTGACCACTTCTTCTTCTTTAACACCCAGTTGCTCGGCAACGATTTTCTTGACGCGCTCTTCGATGGTGCTCATACCTTGTTTTCACTCCTAATGGACAAATTCAGGCAGCTGGCCAGTGGGTAAGTGTATAGAAAGCCTTTTCAGTTTTTCAACTGAAAGCTTCACTCCTCAAACCCTGCGGCCCTCTGCCTATAAATAGATTGCAGCTTTATAACGGATTTTAGACAGCTCGTATGACATTTTTTTGAAGCAATCCGTCACATTTTACTTACATGTACATCCCACCGTTCACCGGGATTGTAGCCCCGGTAACGTATGCCGCACCGTCGGATGCAAGAAAAGCGACCACGGACGCGATCTCTTGAGCTTGCCCCAGACGACCCAGCGGAATCTGCGTCTGCAAGGCTTCACGCTGTGCTTCAGGCAGCTCGCGGGTCATATCGGTGTCGATGAACCCTGGGGTTACCGAGTTGACCGTAATCGAACGCGAACCGACTTCACGCGCCATCGCCCGGCTGAAACCTTCCAGACCGGCCTTGGCGGCTGCATAGTTTACTTGGCCGGCGTTGCCCATGGCACCCACTACCGAGCCAATACTGATAATTCGACCCCAGCGCGCCTTGGTCATGCCACGTAAAACGCCCTTGGACAGGCGATACAGACTGTTCAGGTTGGTATCGATCACGTCGTACCACTCGTCGTCTTTCATGCGCATCATCAGGTTATCGCGGGTGATACCGGCATTATTGACCAGAATCGCCACCGGCGCACCGAACTGCTCCTGAATGCCTGCCAGCACGGCGCTGACCGATTCGTCGCTGGTGACATTGAGTTCGAAACCGGCGCCCTGGATACCGTTTTCCTTCAGGGTCGCGGCAATGCGCTCGGCGCCCGACGCGGAGGTCGCGGTGCCGACAACGATGGCGCCCTGACGACCCAGTTCCAGCGCGATGGCCTGGCCGATACCGCGGCTTGCACCGGTGACCAGTGCAACTTTACCTTGCAGACTCATGCAAGTTTCTCCTGATTCAGGCCTGCGCTGCGCGAGCGGCAGCGAAGGCATCTGGGGTATTGAGATTGGAAGTCGAAACGCCTTCGGCGCAACGTTTGTTCAGGCCAGCAAGGACTTTGCCCGGGCCGCATTCGACCAGATTGGTCGCGCCCTTGGCGGCCAAAGTCTGTACCGATTCAACCCAGCGCACTGGCTTGTAGAGCTGTTCGAGCAGATCGCGCTTGAGGGTTTCCAGATCAGCTGGCACTTGTGCGCTGACGTTCTGCACCACCGGGATCTGCGGCGCCTGCCAGTCGATGGCGGCGATGGATTCAGCGAAGCGCTCGGCAGCCGGACGCATCAGCTCGCAGTGCGACGGCACGCTCACCGGCAATGGCATGGCGCGCTTGGCACCACGGGCCTTGCAACCCTCGATGGCGCGCTCGACGGCAGCCTTGGCACCGGCGATCACCACTTGGCCCGGCGAGTTGAAATTCACTGCGCTGACGACTTCGCCTTGCGCCGCTTCGGCGCAGGCAGCCAGCACGTCGGCATCTTCCAGGCCGAGGATCGCGGCCATGCCGCCCTGCCCGGCCGGCACCGCTTCCTGCATCAACTGGCCACGGCGCTCGACGAGCTTGACCGCGTCAGCCAGGCTCAGGCTGCCGGCAGCGACCAGCGCGCTGTATTCACCCAGACTATGACCGGCGACGAATGCCGGACGCGCGCCGCCTTCGGCCAGCCACAGACGCCACAGGGCGATCGAAGCGGTCAGAATGGCCGGTTGGGTTTTGTCGGTTTGATTGAGCAGCTCTTCCGGACCCTGTTGGGTCAGTGCCCACAGGTCGTAGCCCAGCGCAGCAGAGGCTTCTTGAAAGGTTTCGAGGATCAGCGGATGTTGCGCGCCCAGCTCGGCCAGCATGCCGAGGGACTGCGAACCCTGTCCTGGAAAGACGAATGCGAGGGAAGCAGACATGTAACAAGCCCCTAATGATCTTGTCGTCGGAAAATAACGTCCCGTTGGGGACGCCAGAAACTGACAGTTTGGATGGCCCTTTGAACCGGGCGGTCACATTTAAGCATTGTCCGACGAAAACGCCTAAGACAACAGTTCCTCCAGACGACCGTGGAGACGCTCGGGCAGGTTCTCCTGAATCTCGATCAGCGCCCGTTGAATGGCACTCTGAAAGCCCTGCACCCCGGCCGATCCGTGGCTTTTCACAACGATGCCCTGCAAGCCGAGAAAGCTTGCGCCATTATGTCGCGCCGGGGCCAGATCAGCTTGCAGACGCTTCATCAACGGCAGCGCGAGAGCGCCGACAGCGCGCGAGGCCAAGTTTTTCTTGAACAGGGCCTCGATGCGCGCGGCAATCATCGTCGCCAGACCTTCGCTGGACTTGAGCAGGATGTTGCCGACGAAGCCGTCACACACCACCACGTCGGCCTCACCGCGGTACAAGCCATCGCCTTCGACAAAGCCGATGTAGTTGATCCCGCGCGCAGCCTGCAACAGCGTGGCGGCCAGTTTGACCTGCTGATTGCCCTTGATGTCTTCAGTGCCGATGTTCAGCAGTGCCACACGCGGACGGGCGATACCCAAAGTCTGCGCGGCCACCGAACCCATCACCGCGAACTGCAACAGATGCTCGGCACTGCAATCGACGTTGGCGCCCAGATCAAGCAGCTGGCAATAACCGGTCTGCGTCGGAATCGCCGCGACCATGGCCGGACGATCAATGCCCGGCAATGTCTTCAACACGAAACGCGACAAGGCCATCAACGCACCGGTATTGCCGGCACTGACACAGGCCTGCACCTTGCCATCGCGCAGCAGTTCGAGGGCGACACGCATCGATGAATCCGGCTTGCCACGCAGGGCCTGTGCAGGTTTTTCGTCCATGGTGATGACTTCGCTGGCCGCAACAATCGTCAGGCGCGCGCGATCGGCAGCAGACTGGCCGTGGATCAGTTCTTCAAGAAGGGAGGGTTGACCGACGAGGGTCAGGTGCAGCGAGGGTGTAGCAGACAGGCAAGCGAGACTGGCCTGAACAATGCTGCGGGGACCGAAGTCCCCGCCCATTGCGTCAATCGCGATGACTTGAGCAGACAAGTGATTACTCGTCAGCGCCCTTGTCGATCACTTTACGGCCACGGTAAACGCCTTCTGGCGATACGTGGTGACGCAGGTGAACTTCACCAGTGGTTTTTTCTACAGACAGGGTGCTAGCCTCGAGAGCGTCGTGCGAACGGCGCATGTCACGGGCAGAGCGGGATTTTTTGTTCTGCTGAACAGCCATAATTGATTAACTCCTAAACGTTTGGGTCACGCTTTAACTGCGCCAATACACTGAACGGGTTGGACCGCGTTACCTCGTCCTCGCTCGGTTCGGGCTCATCTGCTCCCGCCGGCTGCTGGCATTCTTCCGGATGATGAGCAGGCACAATGGGCAAGGCGAGCAGAAGCTCCTCCTCGATCAGTGACTGCAGATCCAATGGATCTTCGCCCAGTTCCAGCACGTCATAACCTTTCGGCAACGACTGGGTATTCGCACCCTCCTTCACCACCGCGTAACTGCATTCGCTGTGGATCGGCAGGGTGACCAGCTCAAGACAACGCTGGCAAACCATTTTGACTTCGGTGTCGATAAAGCTGTGGATGACCACAGACTTACGTTCATCTCGTTCAAAAACGAATTTGGCCTGCACCGTACCGACATCGTCGGAAAGCGGGTCGCAGAGTCTCTTCAAATCGGCCAGCAGCAGTTCACCTTGAAGGGTGGTGCCACGGTCAGCCAATTTGCGCGGGTCAACGTGAGGTGGAATCGGGTCATTCAACATAGGCGCAGCATTATAGGGATGCACCCACCCATGTCAAAGGAAATTGTGCCCTGTCCGTCACTTGCGCGCCTCCGCTAGAATCCGCACCTGCCTCAGGAGACGTCCATGCTGCCTTTATTACTCGCTTCAAGCTCGACTTATCGCCGCGAATTGCTCGCCCGCCTGCATTTGCCGTTCGTCTGCAGCTCGCCGGACATCGACGAAAGCCATCGCCCGGGCGAGTCCGCAATCGACCTGGTCAAACGCCTCGCCGAAGAAAAGGCCCGGGCCTTGGCGGACAGCCACCCTGCTCATCTGATCATTGGCTCGGATCAGGTCGCCGTCCTGGGCGAACAGATCATCGGCAAGCCGCACACCTTCGAAAAGGCTCGCGAGCAATTGATGGCGGCCAGCGGCGCGAGCGTGACCTTCCTGACCGGCCTGGCACTGCTCAACAGCCAGACCGGGCAATGCCAGGTCGACTGCGTGCCGTTTACCGTGCACATGCGTCAGCTGGATCAGGCGCGCATCGAACGCTACCTGCGCATCGAGCAACCGTACGACTGCGCCGGCAGCTTCAAGGCCGAAGGACTGGGCGTGAGCCTGTTTCAATCGACCGAAGGCCCGGATGCCACCAGCCTGATCGGCCTGCCGCTGATTCGCCTGATCGATATGTTGCTGGTCGAAGGCGTGCAGATTCCCTGAATCAAAAAACCGGCCTTGAAAGCCGGTGTTTTCCATGCTGCGAACACTTAACGCAACGACGGCCCGTGGAAACCCATCCACATCGCCAACTGCTCGGCCACGCTGGCGCCGAGCTTTTTCGAGAAGCGATCGAACGGCGATTCCTGCACGGTGAAGTCCACCAGCTCCTTCTCGCCAATCACATCGCGCGCCACCGAACTGGCACTGCCCAAGCCATCGATCAGGCCCAGCGGCAGCGCCTGCTCACCCGACCAGACCAGCCCGGAAAACAGCTCCGGATGCTCTTTGTCCTTCAGGCGATCACCACGACCCTGCTTGACGCTGTTGATGAACTGCTTGTGCGTGGTGTCGAGCACGCTTTGCCAGAATGCGGTTTCTTCAGGCTTTTGCGGCTGGAACGGATCCAGAAATGCCTTGTGTTCGCCCGAGGTGTAGGTGCGACGCTCAACGCCGAGTTTCTCCATGGTGCCGACGAAACCGTAACCCGCCGCCGTCACGCCGATCGAGCCGACCAGACTGGCCTTGTCGGCGTAGATCTGATCCGCCGCGCTGGCGATGTAATAGGCGCCCGAAGCACCAAGATCGGAAATCACTGCGTAGAGCTTGATCTCCGGGTGCAAAGCTCGCAGACGCTTGATCTCGTCATAGACATAACCGGACTGCACCGGACTGCCGCCCGGACTGTTGATGCGCAGGACCACGCCCTTGACCTTTTTGTCTTCGAACGCCGCACGCAGGCTGCCAACGATATTGTCGGCGCTGGCCGGCTCCTTGTCGGCGATCACACCGTCAATCTCGATCAACGCCGTGTAGTTCGGGCCGCGGGTGGCGCTTTTTTCCATGTCCATCAGCGGCGTGAACAGCAGCAGCGCAACAAAAAGATAAACAAACGTCAGCAGCTTGAAGAAAATCCCCCAGCGCCGCGAACGGCGTTGTTCCTGCACGCCGGCCAGCAAAGTCTTTTCCAACAGCTTCCAGCTTTTCGCGTCACCGTCGTCGGCACTTGCCTTGGCCGGTGCTTTCCATTCGTCGGTCATGCCATCTACCCCAGCAAAAACGTATTAAGCCCGCTGACCCAGCCAGGCGTGCAATTCAGAAAAACGGTCGATCGACAGGCGTGGCTCGAACTGCTGCAGGGACTCGATCGATTGCGCGCCATAACTGACCGCCACCGAATCCATCCCCGCGTTGCGTGCCATCAGCAGATCGAACGACGAATCACCGACCATCAACGCCTGCTCCGGGCGTACGCCGCAGTGGCTGACAATCTGCTCAAGCATCAGAGGGTGCGGCTTGCTGGCAGTTTCATCGGCGGCCCGGGTGATATCGAAATAATCTTCCCAGCCATTGGCCTTGAGCACCCGATCCAGCCCGCGACGGTTCTTGCCGGTCGCTACCGCCAGGTGATAACCCTGCTCGCGAAACGATGCCATCGACTCGACCACGCCCTCGAACAGCGGCGAAGGCACGGCTTCGGCAGCGATGTAGTGATCGGCGTAGTACTCGCGAAACGCGAGCATTTCTGCGTCGCTGATTTCGGGATACAGCGTACGAATCGCTTCCGGCAAGCCGAGACCGATGATGCCTTTGACGGCGAAGTCATCGCGCAGCTCGAAACCGGAACGCCCGGACGCCGAGTGCATCGCCTCGACGATCCGATGAATGGAATCGGCAAGGGTGCCGTCCCAGTCGAAAATCAACAGCTTGTAATCAGATGGGCGCACTCAATCGCTCCACGGTTTTGGCCCACATTTCATCGACGGGCGCTTGCAGATTCAGCTTGCCGCCGTCGGGCAGCGGCACGGTCAGCATGTAAGCGTGCAGGAACAGGCGCTTACCACCCAAATCGCGGATTTCCTTGGTGAAATCCTCGTCGCCATACTTGCTGTCACCGGCAATGCAATGGCCAGCATGCAAGGTGTGCACGCGAATCTGGTGGGTACGACCGGTAACCGGTTTCGCCTCGACCATGGTGGCAAAATCGCCGAAGCGGCGCAGCACCTTGAACAGCGTCAGGGCTTCTTTGCCTTCATCGTTAACTTCGACCATGCGCTCGCCGGAGCGCAGATTGCTCTTGAGCAACGGTGCGCGAACCTGCTTGATCGAGGTTGCCCAGTTGCCACGGACCAGCGCCATGTAGCGCTTGTCGACGCCGTCGCCGCGCAACTGCTCGTGCAGGTGGCGCAACATGCTGCGTTTTTTGGCGATCATCAGCAGGCCGGAGGTGTCACGGTCGAGACGGTGAACCAGCTCCAGCTCCTTGGCGTCGGGACGCAGCTGACGAAAGGCTTCGATCACGCCGAAATTCAGCCCGCTGCCGCCATGCACCGCAATGCCGGCGGGCTTGTTGATCACGATCAGGGCCTTGTCTTCGAAGACGATCGAGGCTTCCAGACGCTGCAACAGCCCTTGCGCCAGCGGCACCGGTTCGTCGCGCTCAGGCACGCGAACCGGCGGCACGCGCACGATGTCGCCGGCCTGCAGCTTGTATTCGGGCTTGATCCGACCTTTGTTCACGCGCACTTCGCCTTTGCGCAAAATGCGGTAAATCAAGGTCTTGGGCACGCCTTTGAGCCGGGCGAGGAGAAAGTTGTCGATTCGTTGGCCGGCATACTCCGGCGAGACTTCAAGCAGTTGAACGCCTGGAGTCGAAGGGGCAGTAGTTGTCATGCCGCGGATGATAACAATTTTTATGGAATTGAAGCACTTAATCATTGCTGCTATAGTCGCGAACGCCGCCAAAAGCGGCCTGGACAGCGGAACCACGGTCAAAGACCGGCCCTGACCAACGCAATTCACCAGGGCGCGAGGCCGTCCTACGGGGCTTTCGCTACGTAACGGTGGAGTTTGCGGTTGTAACGAGCGCAGGTGACATGAGGCCTGAATTACACCGCCGAGCAGAGTTCTGACTCGCCCGGCAGGCAACATTCAAGGCCAGTTCACAAAGTGCAGTCGACTGCGAATGACCCCGAGCGATTGCTTCGGAAACATCGCCTGAATTAGCCATGATGCGTGACCTCCCCTTTCGGAGCTCACGGTAAATGCCAACCCGCTGCGGATTCTGCGCGCGGCAGCACCCGAATTATCAGGGATACGTGTAGGGTGGAGATGCACAACCGCCGGACTGTGTAGCAACAAGCTTTGATCAAGACGCTTCATCTCGTCCACAGCCGCTGGTTGATTCCTCCTCCTGACTGAGTGCTTAAGTAGCCACAGCAAGCAGGACGCGTACGTCGCGGTATCGGCCCAATTGGCCGCACATCGCTGGACACGGGAATGGCCAACCACTCCCGACGCACCTGACACCGACCGTGAGAAGTCGTGTGTGCCGAACGCCGTTTCCGGCAGCCCGGAAACCGACGGTACTACATGAAAAGAATGCTGATTAACGCAACTCAACCCGAAGAGTTGCGTGTTGCACTGGTAGATGGCCAACGCCTCTACGACCTGGACATCGAATCCGGTGCACGCGAGCAGAAAAAGGCCAACATCTATAAAGGCCGTATCACTCGCATCGAACCAAGCCTTGAGGCTGCCTTTGTCGATTTCGGCTCCGAGCGCCACGGCTTCCTGCCCCTCAAAGAAATCTCCCGCGAATACTTCAAGAAAGCCCCCGAAGGCCGCGTCAACATCAAGGACGTCCTGAGCGAAGGCCAGGAAGTCATCGTTCAGGTCGAGAAAGAAGAACGTGGCAACAAGGGCGCCGCCCTGACCACCTTCATCAGCCTGGCCGGTCGTTACCTCGTACTGATGCCGAACAACCCGCGTGCCGGCGGCATCTCCCGTCGCATCGAAGGCGAAGAGCGCAACGAACTGCGTGAAGCGCTGAACGGTCTGGTCGCTCCGGCCGACATGGGTCTGATCGTGCGCACTGCCGGCCTGGGCCGCAGCAGCGAAGAAATGCAGTGGGACCTCGACTACCTGCTGCAACTGTGGACCGCCATCAAAGAAGCCTCGCTGGATCGCTCCGCGCCATTCCTGATCTACCAGGAAAGCAACGTGATCATCCGCGCCATCCGCGATTACCTGCGCCAGGACATCGGCGAAGTGCTGATCGACAGCGTTGAAGCCCAGGACGAAGCCCTGACCTTCATCCGCCAGGTGATGCCGCAGTACGCCAGCAAAATCAAGCTGTACGAAGACAGCGTGCCGCTGTTCAACCGTTTCCAGATCGAAAGCCAGATCGAGACCGCATTCCAGCGCGTCGTCGAACTGCCTTCCGGCGGCTCCATCGTCATCGATCCGACCGAAGCCCTGGTGTCCATCGACATCAACTCGGCGCGTGCCACCAAAGGCAGCGACATCGAAGAAACCGCCCTGCAGACCAACCTTGAAGCCGCCGAAGAAATCGCCCGTCAGTTGCGCCTGCGCGACATCGGCGGCCTGATCGTCATCGACTTCATCGACATGACCCCGGCCAAGAACCAGCGCGCCGTGGAAGAGAAAGTCCGCGAATGCCTGGAAGCTGACCGTGCCCGCGTGCAGATCGGTCGCATCTCGCGTTTCGGCCTGCTGGAAATGTCCCGTCAGCGCCTGCGTCCATCGCTGGGTGAAAGCAGCGGCATCGTCTGCCCGCGTTGCAACGGCACCGGCATCATCCGTGACGTTGAATCGCTGTCGCTGGCCATCCTGCGCCTGATCGAAGAAGAAGCCCTGAAGGACCGCACCGCCGAAGTTCGCGCGCAAGTGCCGATCCCGGTCGCTGCGTTCCTGCTCAACGAAAAACGCAACTCGATCACCAAGATCGAACTGCGCACCCGTGCCCGTATCGTCATTCTGCCGAACGATCACCTCGAAACGCCGCACTTCGAAGTTCAGCGTCTGCGTGACGACAGCCCGGAAGCCGCGACCAACCAGTCCAGCTACGAAATCGCTGCCGCCGCTGCCGAAGTCGAAGAAGTCCAGCCAGCCGCTGCGACCCGCACTCTGGTTCGCCAGGAAGCTGCGGTGAAAACTGCGCCGGCCCGTGCCAACGCACCGGTGCCGACTGAAGTTGCACCTGCCGCACCTGCTCCAGCACCAGCTGCCGCGCCAGAGCCAAGCCTGTTCAAGGGTCTGGTGAAGTCGCTGGTCAGCCTGTTCGCCACCAAGGAAGAGCCAGCCGCACCGGTCGCTGTTGCGAAACCGGCTGCCACCGAGCGTCCAGCGCGTAACGAAGAGCGCCGCAACGGTCGTCAGCAGAGCCGCAACCGTAACGGTCGCCGCGATGAAGAACGCAAGCCGCGCGAAGAACGTGCTCCACGTGAAGAGCGCGCACCACGCGAGCCGCGCGAAGAGCGTCAGCCACGTGAAGCCCGTGAGCCGCGTGAAACCCGCAGCGAAGCGCCGGTAGCCCGCGAAGAGCGCGCACCACGTGCCCCGCGTGAAGAACGTGCACCGCGTGCACCGCGTGAAGATCGCAAGCCGCGTGGTGAGCGTGAAGAACGCGTGCGTGAACTGCGCGAGCCGCTGGACGCCGCGCCAGCCGCAGCTGTTGCTGCCGTGACCGCTGAAGAGCGTCCGGCCCGTCAGCCACGCGAAGAACGCGCTCCGCGTCCGCCGCGTGAAGAGCGTCAACCGCGTGCCGAGCAGGCCGCTGCTGCCGTTGCTGAAGAAGAAGTGAACAGCAACAACGAAGAGCAACTGCCGGAAGACGGTCAGGACAACGCCGAAGACGATCGTCCACGTCGTCGCTCCCGTGGTCAGCGCCGTCGCAGCAACCGTCGCGAGCGTCAACGTGATGCCAACGGCAACGTGATCGAAGGTTCGGAAGAATCCGAGTCCGCTGAAAACGCTGGCGAGCCAAGCACTGCCGATCTGGCCGCTGGCCTGGCTGTCACCGCTGCCGTTGCCAGCAGCACCATCAGCGCTCCGGCAGAAGCCGAAGCTCACGAGCAGGCTGAACGCGCCACTGCCGCCACACTGGAAACTGCTCCAGTCGAAGCGCCGGTTGTCGAAGCCACCACTCCAGTGGAAGTGACTGCTGCGCCGGAAATCGAAGTCGCTCCGGTCCGCGAAGCTCAGCCTCAGGTTGAAGCGGCTGCCGAACCGGAAGCTGTCGTCGAAGCGCCAGCGGCCATCACTGAGCCAGCTGTAGAAACCGTCAGCGAAAACGTGACCAGAACCGTGCGTGAAGTTCGCGAAGAGCAGACTGCGTTCAACTGGGTTGCCGAGCCAGCCGTCACCGAAGCTCCAGCGCCAGTCGCTGAAGCCGAAGTGCCGCAGGCCATGGTTTCCGAGCCAGTAGTTGCAGCAGCGGAGCCGGCGCCGACACCAGTGGTTGAAACTCCGGTTGCCGAAGCTCAGGTTGAAGAAGCGCCAGCCGCAGTCGAAGCGCCAGCGCCAGTGGTTGAAGCGCCGGCTCCGGTCAGCGCCCTGACGCCAAACGGCCGTGCGCCAAACGACCCGCGTGAAGTGCGTCGTCGCAAGCGTGAAGCCGAGCGTCTGCAGAAGGAAGCCGAACTGGCTGCCGCTGCAGCGCCAGTGGCTGCCGAACCAGCCGCTGCGGCTGAAGTGATCGAGGCAGCCCCTGCCCCGGTCGCGGAAGAAGCATCGGTTGAAGCGGTGATCGCTGAAGCACCACGCTCCGTTCAGGACGCGGTTGAACAGCGCGAAGAAGCCCAGGAAAAAGAGCACGAGCCTAAACCACTCGTGTAATTCCTGAAGCCATTAAAAAGCCCCGCCCGGTGAAAGCCTGGCGGGGCTTTTTATTGCCTGAAATACCAGCATAATCCACAACCTTTGTGGGAGCGAGCCTGCTCGCGAAAGCGCTGGGTCAGACAATATTCATGTAACTGAACCAGCGCATTCGCGAGCAGGCTCGCTCCCACAAGGAATTTCAACACGGCTCAGGGCTGAGGAAATACCAGAGATTCAGGCACATCGATATCCCACAACACCCCAGGATCTTCCACCGCTACTTCCACCACCCTACCCTGCGCAAACAACGGCCGTGCGCCACGATCGCCGGTCAGCGCCTGCAACTGCGCGGCAAACGAACGACCAAACCCCACCGGATGGCCAAACTCGCCACTCACCACCGGCACGCTCACCGCGTCATCAGCCATCGCCGCGAGCACTCGCTCGATACTCAAAGGCAAGATAAACGGCATATCGCCGAGCACAATCAACCAGCCATCGGCGTCAGGGCAAGCGGCAACACCTGCGGCGATGCTGTCGCCCATGCCGGTCGGCTCGATTGACACCACGTCGCAGCCATATGCCTGGGCCATGCGCATCGCCTGTGGTCGCGCTTCGGTGGTGACCAGTACGCGCTTGTCGAGACTGGCCGGCAGGTTCACCAGCACCTGCTCGATTACCGAGCGCACCGCGCCGTCACGCCCGGTGCAATCAGCGAGCAATTTGTCTTTGTCGGGACCGGCGATCTGGCGAAAGCGTTTGCCCTCGCCTGCTGCCAGCACGACCACTGCGATGGAATGGCTCATGAACCCTCCAGCGGTTTTTTCTGCTTCAACTCCACACCGTTCTTGATCGCAACAATTTCCGCCAGCAAGGACAAAGCGATCTCTGCCGGCGAATGACTACCGATGTGCAGGCCGATCGGCCCGTGCAAGCGATCAATCGACGCTTGCGACAAGCCTAGCTGAGCGAGGTTTTCCCGGCGCTTCTGGCTGTTGACCCGCGAACCGAGCGCGCCGACATAGAACGCCGGCGAGTCGAGCGCGGTGAGCAAAGCCATGTCATCCAGGCGTGGATCGTGAGTCAAAGCGACAATTGCCGTGCGCTCGTCGGTCTGGATGTTCAGCACCGCCTCGTCCGGCATGCCGGGGACGAAACGGCCATGCTGCTCTTCCCAGCCGTAAACGAACTCGGTGCGCGGATCGCAGATCAGCACTTCGAAATCCAGCAGCCGCGCCATGTCGGCGACGTAGCGCGACAACTGCCCGGCACCGATCAGCAACAAGCGCCAGCGCGGACCGTAAATCGCCCGCAGAACCTTGCCGTCGAACACCAGCGAATCGGACTTGCTCGCCGGAGCCAGCAGCACCTCGCCGGTTTCGATGTTCAGTTCCCGGGCAACGATTTCATGGTTTTCGCAACGCTGCAGCAGCTCGGCCACCCACGCCGGGTCACCGACGCGCTCTTCGGTCAGGCGCAAAGTGCCGCCGCAAGGCAGGCCGAAACGCGCGGCCTCCTCGCGGGTCACGCCGTAGGTAATCATCTGCACTGGCGGACCATCGGTGGCGATGCGGCCGTCGTGCAGCCGCGCGATCAAGTCATCCTCGACACAGCCGCCCGACACCGAGCCGATCACCACGCCGTCCTCGCGCAAGGCAAGCATGGCACCGGGCGAACGCGGCGCAGTGCCCCAGGTCTGCACCACGCTGAACAGCACCACCCGCTGTCCGGCGCGGCGCCACTCGAGGACGCTGCGCAGGACGTTGAGATCGACGCTGTCCATTTACGCCTCCGCCTTCTGCCAGCCTTGTAACTGATAACGCACCGGCAGATTGCGGATACGCTTGCCGGTGGCGGCGAAGATCGCGTTGCACAGCGCCGGAGCAATCGGCGGCACGCCCGGCTCACCAACGCCACCCAACGGCACGTCACCCGGCGGCGTCACCAGATGCACCGCGACTTCCTTGGGTGCCAGCGACATGCGCGCGACCTCGTACATATGGAAGTTGTCCTGCTGGACTTTGCCGTCCTTGAAGCTGATCTCACCGAGCACAGCGTTGCCCAGGCCCATGACGCACGCACCTTCGAACTGCGAACGGATGCGCTCAGGGTTGATCTGCGGCCCGCAGTCCACGGCGATGTCGGCCTTGTGCACGATCAGCGAACCGTCGTCCTTGACCTCGACTTCGATCACCGCCGCGACATAGGTGACGAAGCTGTAATGCACTGCCAGACCGAGGCCACGACCCTTGGGCAGTTTGCGTCCCCATCCGGCTGCCTTGGCGGCGGTTTCCAGCACGGTGCGCATGCGCCCGGTGTCGATCGGATAACGCTCGGGCGATTCGCCGTAGTTCCACTCTTCGCTCAAGGTGCGTGGATCGATCTGCCGGTCCGGGCCGAGCAATTTGATCTGGTACTTGAGCGGATCTTCACCGGCCTTGTGCGCCAGTTCGTCGACGAAGCTCTGAATCGCAAAGCCGTGGGGAATGTTCGACACCGAGCGGTACCAGCCGACCCGCGTGTGTACCTTGGCTTCGGGGTTTTCCAGGCGCACGTTGGGAATTGCGTAGGCCATGTTGGTAAAGCCCATGCCCAGCTCGAACGCCGCCTCATGGTTCATGTCCGGCGCAAACAAGGCGGTGATGCTCGGCGCCACGGTGCGATGCAGCCAGCCGGACGGCATGCCATTCTTGTCGATTCCGGCCTTGAGATACTCCGCCGACACGGTGTGGAAATACGAGTTGTGGATGTCGTCTTCGCGCGTCCACTGCACCCGTACAGCCTTGCCCGGAAACTCCTTGGCGAGAATTGCCGCTTCGACGACGAAGTCCGGTTTCGACTTGCGACCGAAACCACCGCCCAGCAATGTCACGTTGACGGTGACCTTTTCGAACGGCACGCCCAGACGCTCGGCGATGCGCTCGCGGGTGACCTGCGGTGCCTGACTCGGCGCCCAGGCCTCGCACACGCCGCCCTTGTAACGGGCAATGGCAACCATCGGTTCCATCGGCGCCTGCGCCAGATGCGGCAGATAGTACGAGGCTTCGAGGGTGCTGGCGGCGCCGCTCAAGGCTTTGTCGATATCACCGGTGTTGCGCACCACTTTGCCGGCCTTCAGCGACGCGGCTTCAAGCTCCTTGCGATAGGCAATCGAGTCATAACTGGCATTCGGGCCGTCGTCCCACTCGATCTTCAGCGCCTCGCGGCCCTTGATCGCTGCCCAGGTATTGCTGGCCACAACCGCGACGCCGCCCAGTGGCTGGAACTCTGACGGCAACGGCCGGCCTTCGATCTGCATGACTTTTAGCACGCCGGGGACTTTCAGCGCGGCGCTGTCATCGAGGCTTTTGACCTTGCCGCCATACACTGCCGGACGAGCGATAGTCGCGTAGAGCATGCCGTCAAAATGCACGTCGGCGCCGTACACTGCGCGGCCATTGACGATATCGGCACCGTCGATGGCCTTGGTGCCTTCCTTACCGATGTAGCGAAATTCCGACGGCTGCTTGAGTCGCAGGCTGTCACGCGCCGGTACTGCCAGCGCACTGGCGGCGGCGGCGAGTTCGCCGTAGCCCAGTTCGCGGCCGGACGGTTTGTGAATGACTTTGTGCAGCTGCGCATGGCATTCGCCAACCGGCACTTTCCACTGCGCAGCGGCGGCCTGTTCGAGCATGGTCCGCGCGGCGGCGCCGCAACGACGCATCGGCTCGTACCAGTGACGCATGCTGCGCGAACCATCGGTGTCCTGGTTGCCGAAGCGCACTTCGTCACCCGGCGCCTGCTGCACTTTGACCTGAGCCCAATCGGCCTCGAGTTCATCGGCCACTACCATGCTCAGGCTGGTGCGCACGCCCTGGCCCATTTCCGAACGGTTGCACACCACGGTGACGCTGCCATCGGCAGCAATGCTCACGTAGACCTTGGGATCGTCGATCCAGCCATTGGGCATGCCATCGGCGCCAAATTTCTTCGCAGCGTCATCGGCCAGCGCATCCTGCCAGCCCCAGCTCGCGGCGAGGACCAGCGCACTGGTGGCGCCGACGCCTTTGAGAAAGCCACGGCGGCTGAGGTTGCTCAGGGCGAAATCATTCGGGACACGGCTCATGCCTTCACCTCCTTCAGGTGGGTGGAGGCCTGGCGGATCGCGGTTTTGATCCGGTTGTAGGTGCCGCAGCGGCAGATGTTGCCGACCATGGCTTCTTCGATCTGCTCGTCGCTGGGGTTCGGATTGGTTTTCAGCAGAGCGGTGGCCGACATGATCTGCCCGCCCTGGCAATAACCACATTGGGCCACGGCACTGTCGAGCCAGGCCTGCTGCACGACCTTGCCCACCGGGTCGGCGTGGAGATTATCGATGGTGGTGACGTTCTGGCCGATCACCGAGCCGATCGGCGTGATGCAACTGCGTGCCGGCAAGCCGTCGATATGGATGGTGCAGGCGCCGCACAGGCCCATACCGCAACCGAATTTGGTGCCGTTGTATCCGGCGACGTCACGAATCGCCCACAACAGCGGCATGTCTTCGGTGACATCGAGGGAGTGGTCTTGACCGTTGAGTTTCAGGGTAATCATGGGCACGCCCGCATATTTTTTAGTGGTTATGGGTTACATCTTAGCGGCAAGCTGCAAGCTGCAAGCTCAAAGTGAAGGCGCGTCTGATTCGCTCGCAGATTGCAGCTCGCAACCGCGCCTTGGGTGGAGCAAATGATTGGTATCGTTAGGCGGCTAAGTTAACCCAGCATTAACAAAAAAGCCCTGCTTATACAGGGCTTTTTAGCTGCAAGTTTCTAACTACAAGCTGCAAGTAAGAGCGGCAGGTAGCTTATGACGCAGTGCAGCTTGCCGCTCGAAGCTTGAAACTTGCAGCTGCTTCAATACCGATTGGGCTCCATTTCCAGTTCGACATGGAAGCGCTCGGCGATGTCTTTCTGGATACGTTGCGCCAGGTCGAGCAGTTGCAGGCCGGTGGCCGTGCCGTAGTTGACCAGCACCAGCGCCTGCAACTTGTGCACGCCGGCATCGCCATCGCGGAAGCCTTTCCAGCCGGCGCGTTCGATCAGCCAGCCAGCGGCCAGTTTCATCTGCCCATCGGCTTGCGGGTAAGCCACCAGATCCGGGTGCTGCGCTTTGATCTGCGTGACGACAGCGGCGGGCACCAGCGGATTCTTGAAGAAGCTGCCGGCATTGCCGAGCACCGCCGGGTCCGGCAGTTTTTCACTGCGGATGCTGCAGATGGCGCGGCTGACATCGCTGGGCGTCGGCTGCTCGATGCCCTGCTCGCTCAGGCGCTGACGGACCGGGCCGTATTCCAGATGCAGGTGCGCTGCGCGATCAAGCTTGAAGCGCACCCGCAGGATCAGCCAACGTCCCGGCTGCTGCTTGAACAGGCTGTCGCGGTAGCCGAAGTTGCAGTCTTCCAGACTGAAATCACGCAGTTCGCCGCTCTCGCGGTCGAGCGCGGTCAGGCCGGCAAACACGTCCTTGATCTCGACACCATAGGCGCCGATGTTCTGCATCGGCGCGGCGCCGACGGTGCCGGGAATCAGGCTGAGGTTTTCCAGCCCGGCAAAACCCTCGGCCAGCGTGTGCTGCACGAACGGGTGCCACGGTTCGCCCGCTTCCGCCTCGACCACCACGCGACTGCCATCGTCGCTGAGCACGCGGATGCCGCGCGTGGCCATGCGCAATACCAACGCCGGAATATCCGCCGTGAGCAGCAAGTTGCTGCCGCCGCCGATCACCAGCAACGGCACGTCATGGGCCGCGGCATAGGCCAGCGCTTCGCGGACATCGTCATCGCTGCGGGCTTCGGCAAACAGCTGCGCGCGCACATCGACGCCGAACGTATTGAAGGCCAGCAACGATACTTGCGGTTGCACCTGCAAACTCATAAACGGCCCTTCACTTCGATCAGCAACTGGTCGCAGGCCGCTTCGATCAGATCGAGCACCTGCTCGAAACCCTGATCGCCGTCGTAATACGGGTCCGGCACTTCATCGACCAGCCCGGCATAACGACGCAGGAACAGATCCAGCTCGGCCCTGCCGGTGGATGGCTGCAAAGCCTTGAGGTTGCGCAGATTGCTGTTGTCCATGGCGAGAATCAGGTCGTAGCTGGCGAAATCGGCCCGGCTGACCTGCTGCGCGCGTTGCGTCGACAGGTCATAACCGCGCAGTTTCGCCGCCGCCTGGCTGCGCTTGTCCGGCGGGTTGCCGACGTGCCAGTCACCGGTGCCGGCGGAGGCCACTTCGACCACATCTGCCAGCCCGGCTTCACGCAACTTGTGGCGCAACACGCCTTCGGCGGTGGGCGAACGGCAGATGTTGCCCAGGCACACAAACAGAACGCGCATCAGGCCCCCAGCAGGCGACGAACCCGCTCAAGGTCTTCAACGGTGTCGACACCGGTCGGCGGCGCGATCAGCGCGTCGGCAACATGGATGCGCACGCCGTTCCACAAGGCACGCAGTTGCTCGAGGGATTCGGTGTTTTCCAGCCAGCACGGTCCCCAGCTCACGAAGTCGTGAAGGAACCCGGCGCGATAGGCATAAATGCCGATGTGGCGGCGATAGGGCACGCCTTGCGGCAGCTGCTCGCGGCTCTTGGCAAATGCATCGCGAGCCCATGGCAAGGTTGCACGACTGAACGTCAGGGCCAGACCGTTGATATCGCTGGAAACCTTCACAACGTTCGGGTTGAACAGGGTTTCCACGTCTTCGATCGGCTCAGCCAGCGTGGCCATGCGCGCTTCGGTGTGAGCGGCCAGGTTAGCGGCGACCTGATCAATCACGCTTGGCGGAATCAGCGGCTCATCGCCTTGGACGTTGACCACGATCGCGTCAGGCGCAAGGCCCAGTTTAGCCGCGACCTCGGCCAGACGATCGGTGCCGGAGTTGTGATCTTCACGGGTCAGCACCACTTCGGCGCCAAAGCTTTTGCACGCCTCGACGATGCGCGCGTCATCGGTGGCAACCACGACGCGGGTCGCGCTGCTTTTGCTCGCCTGTTCCCAGACATGCTGGATCATCGGCTTGCCGGCAATATCCAGCAACGGCTTGCCCGGCAGACGGGTCGAGGCGAATCGCGACGGGATGACAACGGTGAAGGCTGTGGTCATTTATCCAGACGCTCGTCGGTGGTCAGGGTGCGCGCTTCGCTTTCCAGCATCACCGGGATGCCGTCGCGGATCGGATAGGCCAGGCCGGCGCCCTTGCTGATCAGTTCGGTCTTGTCGGCGCTGAGCTTGAGCGGGCCTTTGCACACGGGGCAAGCGAGGATGTCGAGCAGTTTGGTGTCCATGAACATTCCCAGAAATAAAAGAGTTAAGGCAGCAGACGATCCGGCAACAGGCGCATCAGCTGGGTGTCGAACCAGGCCACAAAGGCCGGCGACGGCACGGCATCGACCGCCAGATACCACCAGTCGGCAGCGGCGAAGGCACGGCACTTCACCGCGTCCTTTTCGGTCATCACCAACGGCAATGACGGGTTGAAATTCAACGCCTGCACGCTGTACTCGGCGTGGTCGGCAAACGCATGCGGGACTGGCCGCCAGTCTAGCGCTTCGAGGGTATTGAAGAAACGTTGCGGATTGCCGATGCCGGCCACCGCATGCAGCGCTTGCCCGGGCGGAAAATGCTCAAGCGACTGACGCTCGCCGCTGCGCAAGTTGACCAGCGCGGTGGGTTGCAGGCGGAAGGCGAAACCATCGTCGCGATCATCAAGGGCACCGTTGAACAGCACGCCATCGACACTTTGCAGGCGCTCGACCGGCTCCCGCAACGGCCCGGCCGGCAGACAGCGCTGGTTGCCCAGGCCCCGTGCGGCGTCGATCAGCACCAGCTCCAGATCCCGCGCGAGGCGATAATGCTGCATGCCGTCGTCGGACAGAATCAGATCCAGCGGTTCGCTGGCGATCAAGGCTTTGACGGCGGCGCTGCGATCAGGATCGATCATCAGCGGCACGCCGGTGCGCTGGACGATCAGCAACGGCTCGTCACCGGCAATCTCGGCGCTGTGCTCGGCCTCAACCCGCCACGGCAGTTGCGGCGGTTTGGCGCCGTAACCGCGACTGACCACGCCGACGCGCAGTCCACGGCGTCGGCAATGTTCGATCAGCCAGAGAATCATCGGCGTCTTGCCGGTGCCACCGACGGTGATATTGCCGACCACGATCAGCGGCACGGGCGATTGGTAGATCTCTCCATCACCGTCGAGAAAGCGCTGACGCTTGTTGATCACCACGCGGCGATACAGCATTTCCAGCGGCCGCAGCAGCGTCAGGGCCGGATGCCCCTGATACCACGCGGCGAGCAGGCGATCAGACAGGCTCATCAGGATTTCGGCGCCGCCTCGACCGTGGTCATGCGCAGATGGCTGAAACCGAGCTTGCCGGCCGCGTCCATGGCGGTGATCACCGATTGATGCTGGGCCTTGCCATCGGCACTGATCGACAGCGGCATATTGGTGTCGCCGTTGGATTCTTTCTGCATGGCTTCCATCAGCGTCGGCAGATCATTCTTCGGCAGAATCTTGTTGTTCACCGAGAACACGCCTTCGGCACTGATCGCAACGTCCAGCTGTTTGACCTGCTGATCTTCGGCAGGCGAACCGCTGACCGCTTCCGGCAGATCCACGCGCAACTGGGTTTCGCGGGTGAAGGTGGTAGTGACCACGAAAAACAGCAGCAGGATAAACACCACGTCGATCAGCGACGCGAGGTTGATGTCCACGGTTTCCCGGGGCTTGCGACGGAATTTCACGCTTTGCCCTCGGCCAGATCGACATCACGGTCGCCCTGCACCACTTCCACCAGTTTGATCGCTTCCTGCTCCATGCCGACCACCAGCTCGTCGATACGACGTTGCAGGAAGCGGTGGAAGAACACCGCCGGAATACCGACCATCAGGCCCGCTGCGGTCGTGATCAGCGCTTTGGAAATACCGCCGGCCAGTACCGAAGCATTGGTGGTCATGCCGGACCCGGTGAAGGCACTGAAAATGTCGATCATGCCCAACACGGTACCGAGCAGGCCGAGCAGCGGCGCCATGGCGGCGATGGTGCCGAGGGCGTTGATGTAGCGTTCGAGTTCATGAATGACCCGCGCGGCGGCCTCTTCGATGCACTCTTTCATGATCTCGCGACCATGCTTGGAGTTGGCCAGGCCTGCGGCGAGGATTTCCCCCAGCGGCGAGTTGGCGCGCAATTCCTTGAGTTTTTCCTTGTTGAGCTGCTTGTCCTTGATCCAGACCCAGACCTGACCCAGCAGATGCTCGGGGGTGACGCGACTGGCGCGCAGTGTCCACAGGCGCTCGGCGACGATCGCCATGGCCGCGATGGAACTCAGAATGATCGGCAACATCATCCAGCCGCCGGATTTGACCAATTCCCACACAGTGACAGTCCCCTCGAAAAAGTGCGCCACTTTACCATACCGATCCGCGATTAAGAGCCGCCACCCCGACGACCGTGAGGTGGCACCCATGCTGGCACCGATCAACGGCCAGCCACCGGTGGATCGCGCCAGAAACGCCGCTGTTGCCGCATTGTCCACGGCGGCTTGAAGCTGCCCAGTTGCAGATGAATGGCACCGTGCTCGGCGCTGTCGTAGATGCGCAGACCTTGCTTGCGGTAGCGCGCCAGCACGGTTGGATGCGGGTGACCGAAGGAGTTGCCGTGGCCGCGGGAGATCAGCACCGCTTCGGGCTGCAAGGTTTTGAGCAGCGCCATCGACGATGAACTGCGACTGCCGTGATGGGGCGATTGCAGCCACTGCGTCGGCACGGCCAGCGGGCTGTCGAGCAGGACGCGCTCGGCATGAGTATCGATGTCGCCGGTGAGCAGCAGGCGCTCACCGTTGGCCTCGATCTGCAACACACAGGAACGCTGGTTGCTGTCATCTGCCGCCGACCATTGCCAGAGCTGGAACCGCACGCCGTCCCACTGCCATTGTTCGCCACTTGCGCAGGCTTCGGCGTTCAGCTCCGGCGGCAGGTTTGCCGGATCGCCGCTGACCACGCGGTGCACCTTCAATCCACGCATGACCGCCCGGGCGCCGCCAGCGTGATCGGCGTCAGCGTGGCTGAGCAGCATCAAGTCGAGCGCTTGCACGTTGAGTTTGCTTAACGCTGGCAACACCACCCGCTCGCCGAGATCGAACTCGCCGAAACGCGGGCCGGCGTCATAGAGAAGCGCGTGATGGCGGGTGCGGATGAGAATGGCCAGGCCCTGGCCAACATCGAGTTGCCAGACATCGGCCCGCCCTTCTTCTGTTTGCTCTCGAGGCGGCAATGCCAGAAGCAACAGCAGCGGCCAGCCCAACGGACGCAGCGGCACGCCACGGGGCAACAGCAATAAAATCGCGCCAAGGCTGCCCAGGACCAACGCCCAAAATGGAATGGCGGCCGGTATCCACGCCGGCCATTGCCCGGCAATCAGCGCCAGCCCGATAAACAGCCAGTCGATCAAACCACCGGCCAGCCACAACAGTCCTTCGCCAACATAAGGCACGGGCAGCAATAGCGTGCCGAGCAATGCCGGCGGCAGCACCACGAGGCTGACCCACGGTACCGCCAGCAGATTGGCTACAGGCCCGCTGACGCTGATGGGCAAGCTCAGCGCCAGCAACACCGGGCACAAGCCTATCGCGATCAGCCACTGCGCGCGGGTCCAGGTCTGCCACCACCGCCAGGCCCCCAGCCGACCGCCGAAGGTGAAGATCAACACTGCCACCGCCGCGAAGGACAGCCAGAAACCCGGACGCAAACTGGCCAGCGGATCAAGCAGCAGCACGCCATTGAATGCCAGCAGCAACGGCCACCACGCGCCGAGATGACGAAAACGCAGGCGCCACAGCAGCACCAGCGCCACCATCACGCAGGCGCGCTGCACCGGCACATCGAACCCGGCGAGCAAGCCGTAACCCAGCGCCGCCGCGAATGCCAGGCCACACGCCCACGGCAACCATGGCCAACGCACAGGCCAGATTGCGAAACGCGCCAGCCCGGCGCCCAGCAGATACATCACCGCCGCCAGCAAACCGATGTGCTGGCCGGAGATCACCAGCAAATGCACGGTGCCGGTGTCTTGAAGTACCTGCCAATCCTCGCGACTGAGCCCTGAACCGTCGCCGAGCACCAGCGCTGCCAGCGCGCCCTCGCGTCCTTGCGCATCCACCGCCAGCAGGCGTTGGCGAACGCCGTCGCGCCATGCATGCCGGGCCTCAGCCAAGCGCTGGCCATCCTTGATCGTGCCGGTCGCACCGATCCGTTGCGCCAGCAGCCAGGCCTCGTAATCGAAGGCATCCGGGTTGAGCAGGCCACCCGGGCGCTTCAACTTCACCGCCAGACGCCAACGCTCCCCACCATTGACCGGCGGCCCGGCGTACCAGGCCAGGCGTAGCAGCGATGGCAGCTTTTCGTGGCGCGAACGCGCATCAGCCAGTTCGAAACGCACCACGCCATCGCTGTGTTGCGGTAAGCCGACCACGCGCCCTTCAAGCCAACGGGTTTCGCCGTCCAGGCTCGGTGGCAAGCGGTCATTTAGCGCCCACTGCGCGCCAACGCAGGCCCAGGTAAAGCCAAACAGCAAAAATGCCAATGGATAGCTGCGAAACGGCAGCAACATCAGCGCCACCACCGGCAGCAGCACCAATAAACCGACCGGCGGCAAGGCCCGTAAAAAAACCGGGGCCAGCAGACCGACTGCCAGCGCCATCATCCCTGTGCGCATATGCCCGTCCTTGAGAGTCCCCCCACTAGGCATAGCCGGTCTGCGGCACCACCGTCGTCAACAATTGTCACAAAGTCTGAATGGGCGGTTCGTAGAATCCAGACATACTTGCCGCCTTAACCGACCGAGAAGCCCTATGCCCCGGCGCTTATTCAAACGTTACATGCCCGACCCGACGAGCATCAGGGAACACAAATCCTTACGCTTTCTCGGCACGTTGCTGCATGACCCTAACCTCTGGCATCTCAACCGCCACTCGGTCGCCCGGGCGATGGCGGTCGGCCTGTTTGCGGCGTTCCTGCCGATCCCGGCACAGATGCTGGTGGCGGCGGCATTGGCGGTGATGGTGCGCGGCAATATGCCAATTGCGGTGAGCCTGGTCTGGCTGACCAATCCGATCACCATGCCGGCGGTGTTTTTCTGCACCTACCAAGCCGGGGCGTTCCTGATGGATGTGCCGGCGCGGCATCTGCCGGACGAGCTGACCTGGGAATGGATCAGCGGAGAGCTGTCGACATTGTGGCAGCCGTTTTTATTGGGCTCGGTGGTTGTCGGCCTGGTGCTGGGCGTCCTCGCCTATTTTCTGGTGATGCTGTACTGGCGCTGGTGGGTGGCGCGGCAATGGCGGCGGCGCAAGCAAAGTCGGCAGAAATGAATGCAAAACGGCCTCCGCGATGGGAGGCCGTTTTTTGTTGTGTCTGGGCTGGCCCCTTCGCGAGCAGGCTCGCTCCCACAGAGAACATCATTCCAATGTGGGAGCGAGCCTGCTCGCGAAGAAAGCGACGCGGTCGGGATCAGGTACGCATTCCGCGCCCGCTCACCAGCAACCGCGCACAGCCGAGATACAGCACCACGGTCGCCACCAGCATGAAGGTAATGGCGATGCCGATGCGGATATCCGAGACACCAAGGATGCCGTAGCGGAAGGCGTTGACCATGTGCAGCACCGGGTTGGCCAGCGACACGGTCTGCCAGAACGGTGGCAGCAAAGTGATCGAGTAGAACACGCCGCCAAGGTAAGTCAGCGGGGTCAGCACAAAGGTCGGAATGATCGAAATATCATCGAAGTTGCGCGCAAACACCGCGTTGATAAAGCCCAGCAGCGAGAAGATCGTCGCGGTCAGCACCACTACCAGGATGGTCACGCCGAGGTGATGCACCTGCAAATCTGTGAAGAACAGCGACAGAATCGTCACGATCAGCCCCACCGCCAGACCGCGCAATACGCCACCAATGGTGAAGCCGATCAGGATCGTGTGCGGTGACACCGGCGAAACCATCAGCTCTTCGATCGAGCGCTGGAACTTGCTGCCGAAGAAGCTCGAGACCACGTTGCCGTAGGAGTTGGTGATCACCGACATCATGATCAGCCCCGGCACGATGTACTCCATGTAGGTGAAGCCACCCATGTCGCCGATCTGCCGGCCGATCAGGTTGCCGAAAATCACGAAGTACAGAACCATGGTGATCGCCGGCGGCAGCAACGTCTGCGGCCAGATCCGCATGAAGCGTTTGACCTCGCGGTAGACGATGGTTTGCAGGGCGACGAGGTTGGGACCGAACTCGGAACTCATACCGCCACCTTCGACAGATTTTTCTCCACCAGGGACACGAACAACTCCTCAAGGCGATTGGTTTTGTTGCGCAGGCTCAGCACTTCGATGTTCTGCTGCGCCAACTGGGTGAACAGCGCCGTGATGCCCATGGATTTGTCGACCTGCACTTCCAGGGTGTGGCCGTCGAGCAATCGGGCCGGGTAGCCGAGCAATTGCGGCGCAACGTGCAAGTCGTGTTTCAGGTCGAGCAAAAAGGTTTCCACGTGCAACTGGCCCAGCAACTGTTTCATGCTGGTGTTTTCGACGATGGTGCCGTGGTCGATGATGCCGATGTTGCGGCACAGCTGCTCGGCCTCTTCCAGATAATGCGTGGTCAGGATGATGGTGATGCCCTTCTGATTCAGCTCGGTGAGGAAGGTCCACATCGAACGGCGCAGCTCGATGTCGACGCCCGCAGTCGGTTCATCAAGAATAAGCAGACGCGGTTCGTGCACAAGTGCACGAGCGATCATCAAACGACGTTTCATGCCGCCGGACAGCGAACGCGACGGCACATCGCGCTTGTCCCACAGGCCGAGCTGGGTCAGGTACTGCTCGGCGCGTTCCTTGGCGACTTTCGCCGGAATGCCGTAGTAACCGGCCTGGGTCACGACGATGTCGAAGGTCTTTTCGAACTGGTTGAAGTTGAATTCCTGCGGCACCACGCCGATCGAGCGCTTGAGCGCCGCCGGGTTCTTGTCCAGGTCATGGCCAAAAATATTCACGGTGCCGCTGGTCTTGTTGACCAGGGTCGAGAGAATGCCGATGGTTGTGGATTTGCCGGCGCCGTTGGGGCCGAGCAAGGCGAAAAAGTCACCTTCGGCGACGTCCAGATCGATACCACTCAAGGCCTGGAACCCGTTGCCGTAGGTTTTGGTTAGCTGCCGGATGGACAGAGCGGAACTCATATCGGATTTACGCACCAAGAAGGAAGGAAAGAAGTAAATAAGGGCGGACGGCGAGGGAAACAACCGCGGCGCAAGTTCGCAATGGTGCTTGCCGCCGCCGCACAAGTACAGTCAAGTGTGTCGATAGTAATTATCAAGTCAACGCGGTCATGACCGCTTTCTGGTAGGCCGGACGCTGTTTCAAGCGTTCATACCACGCCTGCAGATGCGGTTGCGGGGCGCGCTCGATGGGCATTTCGAACCAGGCATAAATGAAGCTGCCCAGCGGAATGTCGCCCATGCCGATGTCATTGCCGGAAAGATAGGGCTGGCTGATCAAGGCGTGGTCGGCCATGTTCAGCAGTTCATCGCATTCCTTGATCGCGGCGTTGATCGCCTTCCAGTCCTGCTTCTCGGCAGGCGTGCGCAGCACACCCCAGAACACCGTGCGAAACGGCCCGGCGAAACTCGACGTGGTCCAGTCCATCCATTTGTCCGCCGTGGCGCGGGCTTGCGCATCCGCCGGATACCAGGCGCTGTCTGGGGCGTGTTTGGCCAGCAGATAGCGAACGATGGCGTTGGATTCCCACAGCACGAAACCGTCATCCTCGATCACCGGCACCCGGCCATTGGGGTTCATCGCGCGGTACTCGGGCGTATCGACCACACCGAACGCGCCGCCGGCATCGATGGCCTCGTAAGCCAGGCCCAACTCTTCGGCAGCCCACAATGGCTTTCTGACGTTCGATGAATTTTTTCGTCCCCAGATCTTCAGCATGACCGCCTCTTTGCAAGTGAGTGGACGGCCAGCATACGCCGGATCAGGTGCGACTCAAATCGCTCTGCATATCGCCCAGCAGCACCGGCAGTTGCTCACTGAACAGATGCGGATAGCACTTTTGCAGGTGCTCGAAGAAGAACGTTTCCGGCACATCGGTGAACTGGCCGTGATCGAGCAGATACTCCATCAACTGCGCGCCGTCACGGTTGAACGGGTGGAAAACGCTGTCATTGATGCCGTCGAACTCCAGCGCTGCGACGTTGAACAGCTCGCACAGTTGCTGGTTGAACGCCGGCGTCGCCTTGACCCAGCGGCCGTCGAGAAACAGCTCGGTGTAGCCATGCATGGCGAATACATCGCTTTTCAGCAGCTCGAGCAAACGCGGCGTCGACAAATGATTGCGCACATCGGCCAGACCGATGCGCGCCGGGATCCCGCAATGCCGGGCACAACCGGCGAGCAGCGTAGCTTTCGGCACGCAGTAACTTTCTCCTGCTGCGAGTGCGTAACTGCCACGCAAGGTTTGCGGATCACGGCTGAAGGTGTAGGGGTTGTAGCGCACCGCCTCACGCACGGCGTAATACAGACTGATCGCCTGCTCACGCGGATGGTTGCTGGCGCCGCGATGCTGCTCGGCGAACTCCGCCACTGCCGGGTGGTCACTATCGATGAAGCGGCCGGGGCTCAGATACTCGTGCATGACGGCAATCTCCTGGGTAAGCCACGAGTCTAGCGACAGCCTGAGCACAGAGATAACGACGTTTCGGCCAAACCTGAAAGCAAAGCTGCGCAGCAACGAACGATTTCCCACACGTGTTGCCCACCGAACCTACGAAAACCATCCGGGGTTTCCCACGATTTCAATCACCATGCTCTGACCACCCTTGTTTGCAGATGCCGTCTAAGCTCTGGAGGGTCGATTTGCTTTGGTTCACGGAGGACTGAATATGCTGTTGTTGTGGATACTGGTTTTGATCGTCGGCGTGGCGTATCTCGCCCATCGACGCATCGCCCCGCTGCCCGCGTTGGGCATCGTTGCGGCCTATCTGGTCGCCATGGGGATTTTCAGTCACGCGCCGGGCTGGCTGCTGTTTGTCTTCTGGGTCCTGTTGGCGGTAGTCGCCGCGCCATTGTTGCTGCCTGACCTGCGCCGCAAGCACTTCACCGCGCCGCTGTTCAACTGGTTCCAGAAAACCCTGCCGCCCATGTCGCAGACCGAACGCGACGCAATCGATGCCGGCACCGTATGGTGGGACGGCGAGCTGTTCAGCGGCCGTCCGGACTGGGACAAACTGCTGTCCTATCCCAAGGTGCAACTGACTGAAGAAGAACAGGCTTTCATCGATGGCCCGACCGAAGAACTCTGCGCGATGGTCAGCGACTGGCAGATCGGCCAGTCCATGGACCTGCCGCCCGAGGCCTGGACGCACATCAAGGAACATGGCTTTTTCGCCCTGATCATTCCCAAGGAATACGGCGGCAAAGGCTTCTCGGCCTACGCTCACTCACAAGTGGCAATGAAACTGGCGACGCGCAGTGGCGACCTCGCCTCCACCGTGATGGTCCCGAACTCCCTCGGCCCGGCCGAGCTGCTGCTGCATTACGGCACCGACGAACAACGTAATCACTACCTGCCGCGACTGGCCCGTGGCGACGATATTCCGTGCTTCGCCCTTACTGGTCCGCTGGCCGGTTCCGATGCCGGCGCGATGCCCGACACCGGGATCATCTGCAAAGGCCAGTGGGAAGGACAGGAAGTTATCGGCCTGCGCCTGAACTGGGAAAAGCGCTACATCACCCTCGGCCCGGTCGCTACCCTGCTTGGCCTGGCATTCAAGGCTTATGACCCGGATCACCTGCTCGGTGAGGAAGAGGACCTCGGCATCAGTCTGGCGCTGATCCCGACCGATACCGCAGGAGTGGAAATCGGTCGTCGGCACCTGCCGCTGGGCGCCGCGTTCATGAACGGCCCGAACTCCGGCAAGGACGTGTTCATTCCGCTTGACTACCTCATCGGTGGTCAGGAAATGCTCGGCAAGGGCTGGATGATGCTGATGAACTGCCTGTCAGTCGGGCGTTCGATCTCGCTGCCAGCCGTCGGTACCGGTGCGGCCAAGTTCACCAGTCTGGTCACCGGCCAGTACGCGCAGATTCGCGAGCAATTCAATGTACCGCTGTCCGCGTTCGAAGGCATTCAGGAAGCCATGGCGCGCATCGGCGGCAACGCCTGGATGATGGACGCCGCCCGCATGCTCACCGCCAACGCGGTGGACCTGGGTGAAAAACCATCGGTGCTGTCGGCGATCCTCAAATACCACCTCACCGAACGCGGCCGCGAATGCATCAGCCACGCCATGGATGTGCATGGTGGTAAAGCGATCATCATGGGGCCGAACAACTACCTGGGCCGCAGCTGGAACGGCGCGCCGATCTTCATCACCGTCGAAGGCGCGAACATCCTGTCGCGCAACCTGATGATCTTCGGTCAGGGCGCGATCCGCTGCCATCCATTCGTACTCAAGGAAATGGCCCTCGCCGGTCGCCAGGATAAAGACCAGGCGCTCAAGGAGTTCGATGGCCTGCTGCTCAAGCACATCGGTTTCGCCGTCAGCAATGCGGCCAGCACACTGGTGCTGAACCTCGGCCTTGGCCATTTCGAACATGCGCCGGGTGACAGGATCAGCCAAGGCTACTTCCGCGCGCTGAACCGTCAGGCCGCCGCATTCGCCATGCTCGCCGACTTCAGTATGATGCTCCTGGGCGGCGAACTGAAACGCCGCGAACGTCTGTCGGCACGCCTCGGCGATGTACTGAGCAACCTGTATCTGGCCTCCGCCGCGCTCAAGCGCTATCACGACCTGGATTCGCCGGCGTACATGGAGCCGCTGTTCCGCTGGGCCATGGAAGAAAGTCTCGGCCAGTCGGAGCGTGCGCTGGATGAACTGCTGAGCAACTTCCCGAACAAAGTCATCGGCTGCCTGCTGCGGGTCATTGTCTTCCCGTTTGGTCGCCGTCACAAAGGCCCATCGGACAAACTCGGCGCCGAAGTCGCGGCGGTCATCGGTCGCGCCAAAGGCGATCCGGCCCTCGAAGAACTGCTCGCCGGCTGCTACCGCCCGCAATCGGCGGACGATGCCGTGGGCGCGCTGCAACACGCCAGCGACCTGCTCAACGCCGCGCAACCGCTGCACAAAAAACTCCACACCGCACTGAAGAGCGGCCAGGTCAAACCGGCAGCCGGCGAACACGCCATCGATGCCGCGCTGGAAGCCGGCGTGCTGCAAGCCGTCGAAGCACAAAGCCTGCGCGACGCCGAAGCGGCCCGCCGCAAGGTGATCGACGTCGACGATTTCGCCAAAGAAGAACTGACCCAGGCAGAGGGCAAAGTCCGCTGATCCCGGTTTATGTGAAAAAACGGCGCGAGGGCTTTATACTCCCGCGCCCGTTTTGCTCTTGAGGACTTATCTCGTGTCCAACGTCGTTGCCGATCATCTCGTGTTGCTCGACCACCTGCGCAGTATCCTGGTCGCCGTAGGTGAGGCCGAACAAGTGCCCGAAGAAAGCCATGCCCTGTTCCTCGAGCGCTTCGACGAACTGCTGGCCTCCCTGCCGATCGACCCTATCGAAAGCCAATACCTGGGCCAGGACATCCTCACCCAAGTCATCAGCCGCTACCCGCAAATCGCCCACCTGATCCCACGCGACCTGCTGTGGTTCTTCGCCGGCGACTGCCTGCACTACCTCTCCGACGAAGAAATCGACCTCTACCAGGCCCTCGAAGAACGCCGCTACGAAGCCGAACAGAACGACGAACCGTTTGACTGGAACCAGGAAAAACAACTGCTGGCCATGTCCGCGCAGGACAGCAAGCACTGATATTCGACAGGTAATCAAAAGGCCCGCACTGGTGATTCAGTGCGGGCCTTTTTTTCAAGATCAAAAGCCCCTCACCCTAGCCCTCTCCCGGAGGGAGAGCGGACTGACCGCGCTGTTTGGATGAGGTACGTCGACCTGAATTACCGAGTCGAATGCAGATTACGAACAACCTACAAACCGGCCCCCTCTCCCTCGGGATAGGGCTGGGCGGGCGGCGTTCCGATGAGGGGCGAATCCAATACAAAACCCAAGCCAATTGCACGCTTTTCACCACTCAAAACAATGAGCGCAAGCTCGAGTACCGCTTTTGATCTTGATTCACAGGCGACGTCGGAAGGCTGAGCGGAGGGATTGATCCGGGCGTGGGAGCGCAGCGACCGTACGACGCAGTCGTACACAGCGGAAGGAGGTGCAGCGAAGCAAACCGTAGCCGCTGCGCCCGGATCGATCCCGCAGCGAAGGAACCCGAGCCTGCGAGGGCCGAACGCAGGAGCAAGCCTTTTCGGTTACCTTTTTGGCGTTTGAAAAAGGTGACCCGCCGTAAGGGCGGAACCGTAATCCGCAACACCCGCAGAAACGGATATTCACCCAAAACCCCAAGAGCATGGTCGGCCCAAAGGCCGCCAAGTCCCCCCAAAAAAACCTCAAAGCAACCCCTCACTCTCCGGCAGCTCATACGCCACAGCCAAATTGCCCCCGCCCACCGACTTCCCGGGCCTACCCAACGTCGGCTCCTTCTGCAAACACTCCACCAGATAATCAATAAACACCCGCAACTTCGGCGGCAGATACCGCGTCGGCGAATGCAGCAACCACAACCCACCATGATAAGAGGCAAGAAACGTCCAGTCCGGCAACACCTGCACAATCAACTTCTGCTCCAAGGCGTAACGCGCCGTGAAATACGGAAGACTGCCAATGCCGATGTGCTGCAACACCGCCCCCAACCGCACACCCGTGTGATTGGCGGCATAGCGCCCACGCACTCCGACCGTCACCGCCTTGCTGCCCTTCTTGAATTTCCAGCGCGCATCGCTCGGCGTTTCGCCCAGATAAATACAACTGTGGTTGAGCAAATCGTGAGGATGCGTCGGCGTGCCGTGTTCGGCCAGGTATTGCGGCGTGGCGCAAAGCAAATGATCGATGGTCAGCAACTGCCGCCCGACCAGACCGGCCGGTGGACGATCAGTGATGCGAATTGCCAGATCGACATGATCATCGATCAGATCGACCTGACGATCTTCCAGCAACAACTCCACATCAACCTTGGGATAGCGGCGCAGAAACTCCGGCATGTGCGGATGAACCACAAAGCGCCCCACCGCTTTTGGCACGCTGACCCGCACCAGACCTTCGGCTTCGTGGGTGAACTGGCCGCTGATTTCCATCACCGACCTGGCCGCGCTGACCATTTCCTGGCAACGCTTGAACACCTCCTCACCGCCATCGCTCAAGCGCAGTTTGCGCGTGGTGCGTTGCAGCAAGCGCGTGGCCAACGCCTTTTCCAAGCGGGAAATACTGCGACTGACCGCCGAGGGAGAGGAACCCATCTGCCGCGCCGCTTCAGAGAAGCTGCCGGTCTCGACAACCTTGACGAAAATCGCCATTTCACCCAGCAGCGGCAGCGGAAGATTGATGCTCACAACGCACAAGTCCTTTGATGTTCGAATGGATTATCACGTTATTGCACGATTCATATAATAAAAACAGAACTTCGATCAGGGCATGGAATATGACGCTTCGCCTGTTTTTTCACAGCGATGACCTCAAGGCGAATGTCGAAGTCCTCGACTGCACACCCCACGAGAACGAATTCGCCGTAGTGCTGCGCGCTACCCTGTTTCACCCGCAGGGCGGCGGTCAGCCTTGCGACACCGGCTGGATCGGTGAGAGTCAGGTGTCGCGAGTGGTGCAGGAAGCGGAGCGCATTGTTCATTTTGTCGACCGCCCGGTGCCCCTGGGCATGACCGTCATCCGTATCGATGAAGAACGTCGCCGCTTCAACACACGCATGCATTCGGCCGGGCACCTGATCGGTCATTTCATTCAGGCCATGGGCTGGATGCCGATCAAGGCGCACCACTGGCCGGACGAGGGCCGGGTGCAATTCAAGCCGGGCGATGGCGCTGAAGAAGTCGATGCGCCAACCGTGCAAACCGGTATCGAGCAGTGGATCGAACACGATCTGCCGCGCCTGACCTCGCTGCGCGAGGGCGCGCGGGAAATCAGTTTCGGTGAACTGCCAGCCTATGGCTGCGGTGGCACCCACGTACGCAGCCTGAAGGATCTGGGCACAGTCACGATCGCGTCCCTTTCGCAGAAGAAAGGCACGCTGTCCGTCCACTACAGCGTGGATTGAGCATTTCGGACGTTGCCATAGCGCAGCGTCCGACGCCGGGGAACCGCGCTCGCCGGTTCCGTTGACTATCGATAGATGGACCTAAAACAAATGATGCTAGACGTCGAGCGTCTCGATGAGACGTGCATAAAAAAACTGGCCAACGAAGAAGTCCTCGCCATCCGCGTCAAACGCTTTCTGCCCGAGCCGCTGGCGATCGAGATCGGTGACAAGATCCTCGCCCCAGGCTTTGAAGGCTACATCAACGCGCCGAGTATCGGCCGCATCGGCATGGCCTTCTACGAGGCGGAAAACCAGCCGCTGCTGATCGAGGATTACTTCGAACGCGCCACCCGCAACATCGCCGAACTGCGCCAGCGCTGCGCGCCCTACTCCTCGCCGATCGACACCCTGCGCTGCATGCTCGACGAATCCTGGCCCGCCGGCGCACATCTGGAAAACCTCTACGGGCGCAAGATGTATGTCGGCTTGTCGCGCGTGGTCAAACCCGGCGTGTGCTTTCTTGCTCATCACGACATCTTCGCCAAGGACGCCCCGGACAGTTTTCAGGCGCGCAGCCTCGAGGCGCAATTTGCCTGCAACGTCTACCTGAACATGCCCACCGAGGGTGGCGCCTTGCAGATGTGGAATGACCACATCACCCCCGATCAATTCGACGAAATGCGCGGCGACAGTTATGGCATCGAGCCGTCGCTGCTGGGGCCGCCCGCGCTGGAAGTGCGACCGCAGCCCGGCGATTTCATCATGTTCAATTCACGGCGCATGCACTCGGTAACTCCGGGCGTCGCGGATCCGCGTTTGAGCCTGTCGTTCTTTGTCGGCTATCGCGGCAATGCTTCCCCTCTGACTTTCTGGAGCTGACATGCTTTCCAATTACCTGGGCGAGTTTCTCGCATTGGCCACCATCCACTTTCTCGCCGTGGTTGCGCCCGGTCCGGACTTCGCCGTGACCATCCGCCAGAGCGTGCGCTTCGGCCGCCTTGTCGGCATCTGCACTGCGCTGGGCATCGGCGCGGGGATTTCCGTGCATGTGCTGTATACCCTGCTCGGCGTCGGCGCCCTGATGCACACCACGCCGTGGCTGCTGACCGTCGCCAAAGTGGTCGGCGGTGCGTACATCCTTTATCTGGGCGTCAGCCTGATTCGCAGCAAACCGAAGAGCAGCGTCGAAGGCGAAAAAACTGCCGATGAGCCGCTGGTTGAACAGTCACTGTTCAAGGCATTCAGCACCGGTTTTCTGACCAACGCGACCAACCCCAAGGCCACGCTGTTTTTCCTGGCCATCTTCACCACGATCATCAGCGCCAGCACACCGCTGCAGATCCAGGCGTTCTATGGCTTGTGGATGTGCTTCGTCAACGCGCTGTGGTTCGTGATCGTCGCGCTGTTTTTCTCCAGCAACAAAGTGCGCCTGCTGTTCATGCGCCTTGGACACTGGTTCGAGCGCAGCATGGGCGTCATCCTCATTCTGTTTGCCGGACGCCTGATGCTATCGATGTAACCCACAGAAAAAAGTCCCGGCATTAGCTGCCGGGACTTTTTCATTTGTGCGCCTCTTTTGCATTTCTGTGCGACAGATCAAGTTTGTGACTCCCTCTCCACCTGCTCATGGTGGTAGGTTGCAAAATGTTTCTGCCGCAAGCGTCAGACATATTTTCCCAATCTCTAGCAAAGGAATGCCTGTTCAATGGTCTTTTCCCTGAAAAAACTGGCCGCCGCTACGCTCGTCATGGCCAGCCTCACCGCATTTACCAGTGCCGCACAAGCCAACATCACTGCCGAGCAAAGTGCAGCGATCCTGAAATCCTTTGACGGCAAGAGCTTGACGGATTTCCGCAGCTTCCTTGGCAGCCTGGCGAAAAGCGATCCGGCCAAGACGGATAATCTCACCCCGTCCATCAGCGCCTTCCTCGACAACAAGACCCTGAACGCCGAACAGCAGAATGAAATTCACCGTCTGCTGGGCATTTATACCCGCGTGAAATATGGCAAGGCCGCGCTGGAAACCCTGCGCCAACTCGTCGAGATCCCGACCTTCCGCAAGGACGGCGTGGAGCAACACGACAACCCGGAATTCATCAAGATTGCCGGCGAGATCCAGAAACTCGCCGAATCCTTCGGTTTGAAATTCCGCAATATCGATAACCGCGTCTACGAAATCTCTCTGGACGGCAAAGGCGACGAAGTCGTCGGTATTCACGCGCACGCCGATGTGGTGCCGGTGACGCCGGAAAACTGGGTGCTGAAAGATGGCACCAAACTCGACCCATTCAAAGTCACGCTGATTGGCGATCGCATGTACGGTCGTGGTACCGAGGATGACAAGAACGCCATTGTCGTGGCGCTGTACGCCATGAAAGTGATCAAGGACGAGAAACTGCCACTGGCGCGTAACTTCAAGCTGCTGGTCGACACCACCGAAGAAACCAGCGGCGACGCCATTCCCTATTACTTCGAGCGCAACCCGACGCCGAACTACAACATGGCGCTGGACGGCGGTTATCCGGTAGTGATCGCCGAAAAAGGTTACGGCACCGTCATGGCCAACTTTGCCAAACGCAAAGGCGAAGGCAACGGCGCGGAAATCATTTCGATGACCGGCGGCAAGGCGACCAACCAGATTCCGTCCGCTTCGGTGGTCACGCTGGTAACCGACAAGCCTGCCGAGCTCGCCGCCAGTCTGCAAAAGGCCGGCGATGCTTATGCCAAGGCCAACGGCGGCAATTTCGAAGTCGCGGCAAAGGTTGATGGCAAAGACGTCAAACTGACCGTGACGGGAGTTTCTGCGCACTCCTCCGAACCAGAGTCCGGCGTCAACCCGGTCGCGCGAATGCTGAGTTTCATCAACAGCCTAGACGGCAAAGTCGCGCTCAAGCACAACCAGTTCACCGATGCCGCGCGTTATGCCGATGACAACTGGGGCCTGGACTACTTGGGCAAAAAACTCGGCGTCGGTTTCTCCGACTCGTTCATGGGGCCACTGACCACCTCGCTGACCTACGTCGGCGAAGATGACAAAGCCTTCAAGCTGGCGGTGAATCTGCGCGTACCGAAGGGCAAGTCTCCAGAAAAGCTCAAGGCTGAGATCGCTGAGAAACTGGATGCCTGGAGCAAGAAGACTCATGTCGCTGTAGCGTTCGACTATTCCGTAGCCGAACCGATGTATCGCAACCCCGAAGGTGAATGGGTCAAGGCGCTGCTTGCCGTAGCCAGCGAAAACCTCGGCATGAAATCGGAATTCGGTACTTCCGCTGGCGCGACGTCGGTTCACGAGTTGCCGAACGGCGTGCAATTCGGCCTGGCGCGACCTGAAGCCAAATACACCGGCCACACCGATGGCGAGTTCAAGACCGTCGATCAGTTCCTGCTGGATCTGCAGATCGTCACGGAAATGATGGGGCGTGTCGGGCAATTGCCGAAGCTGTAAAGCCCTGCCTGAGCCCAGTCACCGATGACCGGGCTCAAAATAAAAAAGGACCTGTGAAAAGGTCCTTTTTTATTGCTGCCACAAAACGCGCACAAACAAAAACGCCGATCATCACTGATCGGCGTTTTTGTGAAATTGGAGCGGGAAACGAGACTCGAACTCGCGACCCCGACCTTGGCAAGGTCGTGCTCTACCAACTGAGCTATTCCCGCAAATGGCGTCCCCTAGGGGACTCGAACCCCTGTTACCGCCGTGAAAGGGCGGTGTCCTAGGCCACTAGACGAAGGGGACACGCTACCCGGAACACATGGTGTGTGTTTCGGTGTCCAGATCCGCATCCGAAGACTTGGTTCTGGTTTCACTCAGCACCGCCCGAAAGCACTGCTGTTTAAAATTGGAGCGGGAAACGAGACTCGAACTCGCGACCCCGACCTTGGCAAGGTCGTGCTCTACCAACTGAGCTATTCCCGCATTGGCGTCCCCTAGGGGACTCGAACCCCTGTTACCGCCGTGAAAGGGCGGTGTCCTAGGCCACTAGACGAAGGGGACACACTACAACATTCACTCCCTGCCGCGTTTCGCTGTGTGCTTTACGCTGCAAGTGGCGCGCATTCTATGGATGGATTGAGGGGTCGTCAACCCCCTGATATAAATTTATTTAAATCAATGACTTCGACCCGGATTACGGGCCGCGTAAGGCTTTTCCGTCGTCCGAAACCTGACGCCTATATTCCGCCACTCGCCAAGACGTTATAGTCACCGCACAGTGATGGCAATCTGCACATCAAGCGCCAGCATTCATCTATACAGCTGGCGGCCGATACAGATTGCAGCAGCCGATCAAACCCGTCGAGCGGCGCTAGGCGCCTAAATGCCCAGCCACTACACTCGCATGCGAACCCTATAAAGAGGTCTTACCGGTGACACCACTCATGATCACCCTGCTAGTCGTAGCCGGGATCGCAATTCTGATCGCCATTGGCTACATGAACCATGTGGTGGAAAACAACAAACTGGAGAAGGCCCGCACCAAAGTCGAACTCAACGACCGCCTGCGCCGCTGCGGCGAACTGACCGAAACCTTCCCCGGCCAGTTCATGACCCCGGCGCTGAAACTGCTGCTGACCCGCCTGGAACTCAACGTCTGCCAGCGCCTGCTCAATCTGGAAAAGACCAGCGCAACCACCAAGGCCCGCATCACCGAACTCAGCGCCCTCGTTGCCCAAGGCGAATCGATCCCGGTGAACAACCCGCCCGCGCCGATCCTGACCGAAGCCAAAGCCAAAGACGTGCGCTTCCTCCTCGAAGCCCTGCACGGCCAGATCACCCGCGCGGCCCACGACGGCTTCCTGCCACCGAACGAAGCCAAACAATGGATCCGCGAGGTGCGCCACATCCTCGTGCTGCTGCACATCGAATTCTTCAACAACCTCGGCCAACAGTCCCTGCAACAAAACCAACCCGGCCAGGCCCGCCTCGCCTTCGAACGCGGCGTGCAATATCTGCGCAAACAGCAGGACCCGCAGATGTACGCGGAGCAACTGCAATACCTGGAAAAACTCCTCGCCCGAGCGAATGCCCAGGTCATGGACAAGATTGCCCCGGTGGAAGGTGAAGAAAACCAACTGACTGCCGGTTTGAAGGATGTCGAAGCCGATGCGGACTGGAAGAAGAAAGTGATTTACGACTGAGTCGGGAATGCCGGTAAAGAAGCCACCTTCATGGGTGGCTTTTTTGTGGGCGACTTGAAAGAGGTGTGAATTGAAGACCGCATTCGCGAGCAGGCTCGCTCCCACATTGGGAAGCAGTGTTCTCAGGTAAAAATCGGTCGGCTGTCAGGCCGCCTTCGCTGGCAAGCCAGCTCCCAGAGAACAGCAAAAGCAAACCCGGGCCATCCCCACGCGGCGAAGCCGAGAGCCTGGTCGGCCCAAAGGCCGCCAAGGCTCAAAGCCGAAAATGCCCAACCATCGAGCGCAACTCGCCGCCCAACTGCGCCAGCTCAACACTCGAAGCCGCATTCCCGCGCATCGCCACGGAAGAGTGATCCGCGCTCGCACGAATCTGCGTAACACTGCGATTGATCTCCTCCGCCACCGAACTCTGCTCCTCCGCCGCCGCCGCGATCTGCTGATTCATCTGCTGAATCAACGACACCGCCGCGGCAATACTCCCCAGCGCACTCTCGGTCTGCAACGCATCACTGACCGCCAGCTTCACCAACTCGCCACTGCTGCGAATCTGCTGCACCGACGACTGCGCCGCTGCCCGCAGGGCACTGACCAAGCGCTCGATCTCCTCTGTCGATTGCTGCGTACGCCGTGCCAGCGCACGCACCTCATCGGCGACCACGGCAAACCCCCTGCCCTGCTCCCCGGCCCGCGCCGCTTCGATCGCCGCGTTCAGCGCCAACAGATTGGTCTGCTCGGCCACGCTCTTGATCACCTCCAGCACCGTGCCGATATTCTGGATCTCGGCGCTGAGGCTCTCGATGCTGGAACTGGCCGAGGTCGCTGAATCCGCCAACTGCTCGATCCGCGCCATGCTTTGGCGCACCACCTGCTGGCCGCTCTCGACCTTGTCATCCGCCGTCTGCGCCGCCAGCGCCGCCTCTTCGGCATTGCGCGCGACGTCATGTACCGTGGCGGTCATCTGGTTCATGGCGGTGGCGACCTGCTCGGTTTCCTCCTTCTGGCTGTTGACCTCCAGATTGGTCTGTTCCGTCACCGCCGACAGCGATTGCGCGGAACCGGCCAAGCGCTCGATGCCGGCCTGCAAGCCACTGACAATCGTGCCGAGGCCGGCAGCCATCTGCTGCATCGCCAACATCAATTGCCCCATTTCATCGCGGCGCGTCACCTCGACCTTCGCCGTCAGATCACCCGCAGCAATCTGCTGCGCCACACGAATCACACTGCGCAGCGGCGCCACGATCAGGCGCGTTATTACCCACGCGGCGAGTAATCCGACCAACAAGGCCAGCGCCGAAGAGCCAATGATCAATACCGTGTTCTTTTTCAGCTCCGCCTGCATCGAAGCATCTTCGGCGACATAGGCCTGATTGACCCGATCCACCACTTGCGCCGCGCGCTGATGCAACTGGTCATAAACAGTTTTTTCTTGCGCCAGCAAACCGGTGTATTCAGCCAGCTTCTCGTTGAATCCGGCGATATGCCCCGACACTTCGTTGAGCACCGTCAGATAGCCCTCGTCCTTGACCGTGCTTTTCAACGCCTCGGCCTGCTCCTGCGCTTGCGCGGCCTGTTCGATATTGCCTTGCCCGGCATTCTCGGCATCGCCCTTGCGGCTTTGATCCAGCCGCACGCGCGCTTCGTTCATCGCTTGCAGCATCAGTCGCGAGACCTGACTGACCTGATTCGCCTGTTCGATGAACTGCGCGCCGTCCTTGCCCTCGGTGTCTTTCAACGTATAAGCGCCATCATCGGCCAGCCCGCTCTGCAACACGTCGAGGTTATTGGCCACGCTGGACACCGACCAACTGGCCATCTCCAGCGCAAGGTCCTTGGCCTGGCTCAGCGAGACAAATTCATCGAAGGCCTTGCGATACGCGCCCAGCGCTTGCTCGACATCGCTCATCACCGGGACGTTGGCCGGGGAATGCGCCTTGAGCTCACCGGCAAGGACGATCAGCCCATCGACGCCCTCGCGCAAGGCATCGGCGGTCTTCGGATTGCCGCGCAGGGCGTATTCCTGCTCGAGCAGGCGCACTTTGAGCAGGCCGCTGTTGAGCGCGGACATCTGCTTCAAGCCGTCGAAACGCAGACTGATGGTTTGCAGGGACCAGACGCCGATCGCCGCCACCAACGCAGTCAGCAGCAAGACGAGCACAAATCCGATACCCAGTTTTTTCGCCATACCTAGGTTGGCGAAACGTCCTTGCACGGCCGAAATCATTGCGCGTAGTCCCCTGCCAAAGTCTGTTGCCGAAGATTCGCAACGGGCTCGAACCAGCACAAGACTCTGGCGTCGGAATAATGGCAAAAAGCTACGCCCGCGTCGTTTTCAGAATGCTGGAGGTCGATCCGCGCAAGTATTGCGAAAAAACTGCCGCGCCCGTGGGTCGCAGGCACAGGCCACATTGATGCGCTGCCAGTCACCGCACTCACCGCTGGGACTGAAAGCGTCCGCTGCTGACAACTCCAGCCCGCAGTGCTGGGCCTGCCTGCGCACCGACGCCTGGTCGCGCAAGCGTGCCCGCGCCCAGATAAACAGCCCGCCAACCGGCTTGCCGAACACTTCCCACTCGGCATCTTCCAGGGCCTGCAAGGCCGCCGCGCGATCGGCATTCAAGCGCTGACGCTGGCGCTGCACCAGTTTGCGATAGGCGCCGGTCGCCATCAGCCTGGCCAGAACCGCCTCGGCCAGCCTCGAACAGCCCAGGCCGCTGATCATCTTGACCTCCGCCAGGCGCTTGAGCAGTTCGCTGTCCGCCAGGACAAAGCCGACCCGCAACGAACTGCTCAGTGTCTTGGAGAAGCTGCCGACATAAATGACCCGGCCGCCATGGTCCAGCGCCGCCAACCGCGTACCGTTGCCGGTGTGCAGATCAGCGTAGACGTCATCTTCGATCACGCGCAGGTCGTAGGTCTTGCTCAACTGCACGATGCGCTGGGCAACGGCGGGAGTCAGGCAACTGCCGGTGGGATTGTGGTGATGACTGCCGATGAACAGAGCGCCGGGACGAAACTGACGCAGCACCGACTCGAGCATGTCGATGTCCGGCCCGCTCGGCGTACGACGAACTTCGAGCATCTGTACGCCGTGCAGACGCAACAGGTCAAACAACGGTGCATAACCGGGCGTTTCCACCACCACGCAATCGCCAGCCTTGAACAGGGTGCGCACGATCAGGTCAAGCGCATGACTGGCACCGCTGGTGCTCATCAGCCGGGTATTGCAGGCGTCGATATTCAGCAGTTTCAGACGCTTGGCAATTTGCTCGCGCAACGCTGGCAGGCCCAGTGGCGAGCTGTAGTTGAACAGGCTGGCCATGTCGGTGCGTGCCACCTCGCGCAGCGCGTAGCTGAGGTCGTCGGGCTCACGCCAGCTCGGTGGCAAGCCTCCTTGCCCCAAAATCAAGCGACTCGTTGCGGCGTCCACCTCATCACGCCATGCGGGGCGGCCCTCGCAGGCTGCCCATTCCGAGTCCGCTTCGCGCAATGCCGGCGAGGCCGCGACGATGAATCCCGCGCCCTGACGCGTGGTCAATACGCCTTGCGAAACCAGGCGCTCGCAGGCTTCGACAACGCACGACTGGCTGAGCAGATTCCCCCGGGCGATTTGCCGTACGGAGGGTAACCGGGTGGCCGGCGGGATGCCGCTTTGCACAATCCAGTCAGTCATTCCATCGACGATCTGCTGCACGACCGGCACCATTGCCTGTCGGTCAATTCTCAGTTCCATGAGCTCGCAAACTCCTGTCAGTTTTGCTGGCAGCAGTAAATCACAGCCGCGCCGCCGAGGCTGTGCGACAACACCGCCAAATGCGGCAGTTCTAACGGTTTGATACACATTGTTTAGCGGTATTCACAAGGACCGACCGCGAGGTACAAAAAACCCGCACGCAGGCGGGTTCTTAAAATTACGGCAACCTTCAGAACGCTGTCACGCCGCCATCCACTGCCAGCGAATGCCCAGTGGTGAACGCTGCGCCATCGCTGCACAGATACAGCACCGCGCTGGCGATTTCCTCGACCTTGCCGATGCGTCCGACCGGATGCATGGCATTGGCGAATTCGCCCTTCTTCGGGTCGGCTTCGTAGGCGCGGCGGAACATGTCCGTATCAATCACTGCCGGGCACACTGCGTTGACGCGGATTTTCTTTTTCGCGTATTCGATCGCCGCCGACTTGGTCAGGCCGATCACCGCATGTTTCGACGCCGCGTAGATGCTCATTTTCGGCGCTGCGCCCAGCCCGGCTACCGACGCCGTGTTGACGATCGCGCCACCGCCCTGCGCCAACAGCAACGGCAACTGATACTTCATGCACAGCCAGACGCCTTTGACGTTGACGCCCATGATCGCGTCGAATTCGTCCAGCGAACCGTCGGCGAGTTTGCCTTTCTCGATTTCGATCCCGGCGTTGTTGAAGGCATAGTCGAGACGACCGTAGGTATTGATCACCTCATCCATCAGATTTTTTACATCGCTTTCCACCGTCACGTCGCAGCGCACGAAGGACGCTTCGCCACCGGCTGTACGAATCAGCGCCACCGTGCCTTCGCCTCCAGCCGCGTCGAGGTCAGCCACCACCACTTTCAGGCCTTCGGCGGCAAACGCCAGGGCTGTCGCGCGGCCGATGCCATAGGCGGCCCCCGTGATTACAACCACCTGACCGGAAAACGTCATGCTCATGGAGATGTCCTCGAATGCAAAAACTTGGAGATGTTGCGTCGCAGCATAGCCAAGGGCGGCGGAAGCGCGTCAGCACTATGCAATCGCTGTTTACCGGCGCATGCGCCGCAGTGATAAACCCCACCCCGTAACCATCACTGCACTGGATCGACCTGCATTCGCCGCATCAGCCAACCTTGCGACATCGGCGTTGAAGAGCTATCAACAAGGCTTCATTCCATTCGAGTGCCTGTCATGACCAACCAGACCAATCGCCAGTTCCTGCTCGCCAAACGCCCGGTGGGCGCCGCGACCCGCGAGACTTTCACTTATCAGGAAGTACCGGTCGGCGAGCCACAGGCGGGACAGATTCTGGTGAAAAACGAATACCTGTCCCTCGACCCGGCCATGCGCGGCTGGATGAACGAAGGCAAGTCCTACATCCCGCCGGTCGGTCTCGGTGAGGTCATGCGCGCACTGGGCGTGGGAAAAGTCATCGCTTCGAACAATCCCGGCTTCGCCGTCGGCGATTACGTCAATGGTGCCCTCGGTGTGCAGGATTATTTCCTTGGCGAGCCGCGCGGCTTCTATAAGGTCGACCCGAAACTCGCGCCATTGCCCCGCTATCTGTCGGCGCTGGGCATGACCGGCATGACCGCCTACTTCGCCCTGCTCGACGTCGGCGCCCCGAAAGCCGGTGACACCGTGGTGCTGTCCGGCGCGGCCGGTGCGGTGGGCAGCGTGGCCGGGCAGATCGCCAAAATCAAAGGCTGCCGCGTCGTTGGCATTGCCGGCGGGGCCGACAAGTGCAAATTCCTCATCGACGAATTGGGCTTCGACGGCGCCATCGATTACAAGGCCGAAGACGTCGTGGCCGGACTGAAGCGCGAATGTCCGAAAGGCGTGGACGTGTACTTCGATAACGTCGGTGGCGACATTCTCGATGCGGTGCTGAGCCGCTTGAGCATGAAAGCGCGGGTGGTGATCTGCGGCGCCATCAGCCAGTACAACAATAAAGAAGCGGTCAAAGGCCCGGCCAATTACCTGTCACTGCTGGTCAATCGCGCGCGCATGGAAGGTTTTGTGGTGATGGACTACGCCGCGCAGTTCGCCAGCGCCGCCCAGGAGATGGCCGGCTGGATGGCCAACGGGCAGCTCAAGAGCAAGGAAGATGTGGTTGATGGGCTGGAGACGTTCCCCGAGACGCTGATGAAACTGTTCAACGGCGAGAACTTTGGCAAGTTGGTTCTGAAGGTTTAAGGCCAGCCTGAAACCAATGTGGGAGCGAGCCTGCTCGCGAAAGCGGTGGATCAGTCGGTAATGATGTCGACTGACACTCCCTCTTCGCGAGCAGGCTCGCTCCCACAGTTGGATCTTCAATAAGCTTTAGGCGATTTCCGCTACAACCGCCGCCAGCGCCTGCGCCGGGTTCGCCGCTTGGCTGATCGGACGGCCGATCACCAGATAATCGGAACCGGCATCCAGCGCCTGACGCGGGGTCAGAATGCGCCGTTGATCATCCTGCGCGCTGCCCGCCGGGCGAATCCCCGGGGTCACCAGTTGCAGCGACGGGTGCGCGGTTTTCAGCGCCGACGCTTCCAGCGCCGAACACACCAGACCGTCCATCCCGGCCTTCTCGGCCAGTGCCGCCAGACGCAGCACTTGTTCCTGCGGCTCGATATCCAGACCAATACCGGCCAGATCCTCGCGCTCCATGCTGGTCAGCACGGTCACACCAATCAACAACGGTTGCGGACCACTGCGCTTGTCCAGCTCTTCACGGCAGGCGGCCATCATGCGCAGACCGCCCGAGCAGTGCACGTTGACCATCCACACACCCATCTCGGCAGCGGCTTTCACAGCCATCGCAGTGGTATTGGGGATGTCGTGGAATTTGAGATCCAGAAACACTTCAAAACCCTTGTCACGCAGGGTGCCGACGATTTCCGCCGCGCAACTGGTGAACAGTTCCTTGCCCACTTTGACCCGGCACAGCTTCGGGTCCAACTGGTCGGCCAGCTTCAGTGCGGCGTCACGGGTGGGGAAATCCAGGGCGACGATGATAGGAGTCTGGCAGGCGGACATGGATGGGCTCTCAGGCTGGTCGAAAACGGCGCGCATTGTAGCGGAACCGGCGGCGGCGCGGCACCCGATGATCGGTAAATCGTCGCGCTGGCGGTTATCAGCTTAGCCGGCGCGGCTATTGTGTCGACTCCGATACACAACCGACACGCCGGCAACACGCATTCGGGTTAGCCTCGCCCGGCGCAACACGTCCTTACAACAGCACTTCCCGCCTCCCGGCCGGACGCCTATGCTGAAACCACCACTGGCAGTGAACAGCCCAATGCACAACGCCCCGACAACCGTGACGGATGAAAGCAAAGACGACAAGCGCTGGAGCATCCGCGCGCTGATCGTTGATGATGACGTGCCGATCCGCGAGCTGATGATCGATTACCTCGCCCGTTTCAACATTCACGCCAGCGGCGTCACCGACGGCGCGGCGATGCGCCAGGCGCTGCAGGGCGAACATTTCGACGTCATCGTCCTCGACCTGATGCTGCCCGGCGAAGACGGCCTGTCGCTGTGCCGCTGGCTGCGCGCCGAATCGGACATCCCGATCCTGATGCTCACCGCCCGCTGCGAACCCACCGACCGCATCATCGGCCTGGAACTGGGCGCAGACGATTACATGGCCAAGCCGTTCGAACCACGCGAACTGGTCGCCCGCATCCAGACCATCCTGCGCCGCGTGCGCGACGACCGCACTGACCAGCGCGCCAACATTCGCTTCGACAACTGGCGCCTCAACAGCGTCCTGCGCCAAGTGGTCGCCGACAACGGCCTGGTAGTGCCCTTGTCCAACGCCGAATTCCGCCTGCTCTGGGTCTTCATCGAACGCCCGCGCCGCGTGCTCAGCCGCGAACAACTGCTCGACGCCGCTCGCGGTCGCTCGATCGAAGCCTTCGACCGCAGCATCGACCTGCTGGTCTCGCGCCTGCGGCAAAAACTCGGTGACGACCCGAAAGCCCCGCAGTTGATCAAGACCGTGCGCGGCGAGGGTTACCTGTTCGACGCGCGGGACATCGGCTGATGAAGGCGCGCTTGGACACCCTGTTCGGTCGCCTGTTCGGGGTGCTGTTCGCGGCGATTGTCCTGGCGCACCTGCTGGCCTTCGCCTGGTTCAGGCTCTACGGCCCTCCTCCGCCCCCACCACCGCCCGAGTTCTCGGCGAACATCGACGGCCAACCGCCCATGCGCGACGCCGCTTATCCACCGAGGCAACCGCGCCCCTGGTTCGGTGGCCCGGTGGTGCCGCTGACCTTTCAATTCATCACGCTGATGATCGCCGCCTGGTACGGCGCCAAACTGCTCACCCGGCCGATCCAGCGCCTGAGCGACGCCGCCGAGCGCCTGAGCGAAGACCTCGACAGCGACCCCCTCGACGAATCCGGCCCGCGCGAAGCCCGGCAAGCGGCGCACACTTTCAACCTCATGCAACGGCGCATCCGCGAACAGGTCCAGCAACGCGCGCGCATGCTCGGCGCCGTCTCCCACGACCTGCGCACGCCACTGTCACGCCTGAAACTGCGCCTGGAAAACATCAGCGACGACAAACTGCAAAGCCAGATGCGCCAGGATCTGGACGACATGATCGGCATGCTCGACGCCACCCTCACCTATCTGCACGAACAACGCACCAGCGAAGCCTTGCAGTTGCTGGACGTGCAGGCGCTGGTCGAATCGCTGAGCGAAAACGCCCAGGACCAGGGCGCCGATGTACAGGTCAGCGGCCACTGCGCGCCTTTGCCAGTACAACCGATGGCGCTGCGCTCGTGCATCAACAACCTGCTGGACAACGCCCTGCGTTACGCCGGACAGGCACGGATTGAACTGCTGGAACAGCGCGAAGAACTGCTGATTCGGGTGATTGATCACGGACCGGGTATTGCTGAAGACCAGCGGGAAGCGGTGTTCGAGCCGTTTTACCGACTGGAAGGCTCGCGCAACCGCAATTCCGGCGGCGTAGGGCTGGGCATGACCATCGCCCGCGAAGCCGCGCAGCGGCTGGGTGGGCGGTTGGATCTGGAAGAAACACCGGGTGGTGGCCTGACCGCCGTTGTCCGGTTGCCACGGGGCTGAGGCTCAGCCGACGTGAAGAGGGAGCGAGGCTGCTCGCGAAAGCGTCTGATGATTCAATACATCTGTTGAATGTACCGGCCTCTTCGCGAGCAGGCTCGCTCCCACAATGAAACTGAGTGTATTCGGTAGATATTGGTTGGATGTGAGGGCGCTATCGCTGGCAAGCCAGCTCCCACAGGGATCGAGTGGTTTCAGAGAGATATGGGTGGCTGCCAGGCCGCCTTCGCGAGCAGGCTCGCTCCCACATAAAAGCAAAGCAGCGCAGCTGCCCGCGGCGAAGCCGCACCACTCAACAATGAGCGCAAGCTCGAGTGCTCTTGATCTTGATCCACCGGCGACGTCGGAAGGCTGAGCGGAGGGATTGATCCGGGCGTGGGAGCGCAGCGACCGTCTGGCGCAGCCAGACACAGCGGAAGGAGGTGCAGCGAAGCAAACCGGAGCCGCTGCGCCCGGATCAGTCCCGCAGCGAAGGAACCCGAGCCTGCGAGGGCCGAACGCAGGAGCAAGCCTTTTCGGTTACCTTTTTGGCGTTTGAAAAAGGTGACCCGCCGTAAGGGCGGAACCCTAAGTCGCCGTTACCGCAGAAATGGATATTCACCCAAAACCCCAAGAGCCTGGTCGGCCCAAAGGCCGCCAAGCCCCCCCCTAGACCCGAGCCTGACTCTTACTCCAATCCGTCAAAAGACTATAAGCCACAGCCAACAACGTAGGCCCAATAAACAACCCGATAAAGCCAAACGCAATCAACCCGCCAAACACCCCGAGCAACACAATCACCAACGGCAGATTGCCGCCACGGCTGATCAGATACGGCTTGAGCACGTTGTCCACACCACTGATGATGAACGTCCCCCAGATCCCGAGAAAGATCGCCATCCCGTACTCACCCTTCCACACCAGCCAAGCCGTGGCCGGCACCCACACCAGCGGTGGCCCCATCGGAATCAGACTCAGCATAAACGTGACGATCCCCAGCACCAGCGCCCCAGGGACCCCGGCAATCAAAAAGCCGATCAACGCCAGCACCGCCTGCGCCGCCGCCGTACCGATCACACCGTTGACCACCCGCTGCACCGTTCCTGCGACAAGTTCGATGTAATAGCCGGCACGATCACCAATCAAGCGCTGCAGCAGACTGTGCACAAACGCCGCCAGTCGTGGCCCGTCACGGTAGAAAAAGAACACGAACACCAGGCTCAGCGTCAGCTCGAGAATCCCCCCGCCGATCTGCGCGCTGCGTGCCAGCAACCAGTTGCCGACCTGCCCCAGATACGGCTTGATCGAGACCATCAACGCCGCGCCCTGTTGATCGATGCTGTCCCACATCGACACCAGCCGCTCACCAACCAAAGGCACGCTGCCAAGCCAGGTCGGTGCTTCCGGCAAACCGTCGACCTGCACATCCTTGATGAATGCCGTGGCATCGCGCACATGATCGGCGAGGTTGAAACCCAGCCACACCAGTGGCGCCGCCACCAGCAACATCCAGCCCAGTGTCAGGATCAACGCGGCCAGCGATTCACGGCCATTGAGCGCGCGGGTCAGCAAACGCATCAGCGGCCAACTGGCGAACGCCAGCACCGCGCCCCAGAACAGCGCCGACCAGAACGGCGCCATCACCCAAAGGCTGGCACCAAACAACACCAGCAGCAGAATCTGCACCAGCAGGCGATCGTTATTGAGCATGGGAAGTCCCGGCAAAGTCAGTCAGCGAAAGAGTAGGCGAACACTGTGTGCATGCTCGCCCGGCACAGCTTATCGCAACAGGTCGATGCGCAGGCCAGAGCCTTCGAGATTGCCGGTTTCCATCCGGGCCGCCCGCACCCCCTGAGTGATCAACGCCTGGCGCCAGGCTTCGGCCTTGGGCCCGGAAACCGTGACCCGCAAGGTCGTGTCGAGATTCAGGCCACGGGAAATCAGGCGCAGCCAGGTGGCATCCGGCTCATCGACCAGTTTCGGGAAATCCAGCTCGCCGGTGCTTTTCAACTGGCGCAGCAGAGTCGCCGAGGTCGGCAGCAACTCGCCCAACGGCGCAGCCGCCTCGAATTGCTCGACATGCAGATAGGCTTTGCGATTGCCGCGAGTGATGCTGTAGAGCGCCACCAGCGTGTTGTCCTTTGGCGCCGCCAGCCTGAGCAACAGATAGGCCTGTTGTTCGTCAGAGCCATACAGCTTGGCGTTGCCGAACACTTCGTTGGCCCACAGGCTGCTTTCGCCGCAATCGCGGGCCTGGCACCAGAACAGCAACTCGGCATCCTGCTGTTGCAGGGCTTCGCGGGCGGCGGTAAAGGCTTCGGTGGCGGAATGTTCCGGCGGCAACTCGTAGGTTACCGAGGTGGTCTGGCCGCGGGCGGTGACCTGGCCGTCGAAGCGCAACTGGCCGCTGATCTTGCGGATCGAGCCCAGCGGGTAGATGCGCTCCAGCTCGGCCGCCGGGCGATAGTCGACAATCTGAGCATCGGCCAGACGCGGCACGATTTGCAGATCCTGGCTGCCCGGCACATCGGCAGCGAAGGACAAGGAGCTGAAGCAGCACAGCGCGAAAAGACTGAGTGGCCGCATAGTCAGGCTCACCGGACGGTCATGGCTGGGCGGGTCGGGGTCGCAGCGGTATAGAAATCCATCAAGTTTGTCTCCTGTTTCAACCCGCCCAGCCTCGGCAGTTGCCGGTAGCAAGTCAAGGCATGGCGAAGAAGCGATTGAAACAGTCTGCTACAAGACCTGCGCCAGCCTCGTCATTCAGGTGCAGATGATGCCCGCCCGGCAACTGTTCGTGACTGAAGGGTAGACGCTGCAGCAACTCAGGATGCCTGGCCAGCATGCCATCCGACGCGACCACCAGATGCGCCGGGCAACCGACGCGCAAGGCAAACGCCATTGCCTGTTCTTCCGTCAGGCGCAGCGGTGATGGCAGGGTCAGGCGATTGTCGGTGCGCCAGGTGTAACCGCCGGGCACCGGCATCAAACCGCGCTGGGCCAACAGTTCGGCGGCCTCGCGACTGACCGCCACCAGGCCTTTCATCCGCGCCTCGATGGCACGCTCGAGGGTGGTATAGACCGGTTTGCGCTTGTCCCGCAGAGCGAGTTGCGCCTGCAGGGCCATGCCCATGCGCTCGGCAGCGTTTTCGCCCTTGTCTGTCGGAGGAATCACGCCGTCGATCAGCGCCAGATGGCTGATGCGCTCGGGCAGCGAACCGGCCAGCACCATCGAGACAATCGCGCCCATCGAATGCCCGAGCAGGCCGAAACGCTTCCAGCCCAGTTGTTCAGCGACTTGCAGCACATCATGGGCGTAGTCCCACAGGGCATAACCGGCGCCGCTTGGTCGATGAGCGGAATGACCGTGGCCGGCCATGTCCAGCGCGACGATGCGCAAGCCATCAAGCTTGGGCGCCAGTCGCGCGAAGCTGTTGGCGTTGTCGAGCCAGCCGTGCAACGCGATCACCGGCAGGCCGTCCTCGGGGCCGAACATATGCGCGGCCAACTCGATGTGCGGCAGGTTCAGGCGCACTTCTTCGCAGGTCGGGCTCATGCGCAATCCTTGTTCTGTCGCTGTTCCCAGCGCATGAACAGATTCTTGAGCAGCCGAGCTGTGTCCTGCGGACGCTCCAGCGGGAACATGTGCCCGCCAGGCATGCTCAGCGCCTCGCCCTGGGGCAGACGCGAGACGAAACGTGTGTGATGGCGCATGACCACGCGGCTCTTGTGCCCGCGCACGATGGCCAGCGGCACCTGCAACTGGCGGGTGCGCCCGGGACTGGTGTGCGGCACGCCGCGATAAATGCTGATTTCGGTGGCCGGGTCAAAACGCAGACGCAGCTTGTCGTCGACCTGATGCAAACCGTGTTGCAGGTAGGCATCGAAGCATTCCGGATCGAAGCCGCGAAACAGGGTTTTGCCGGAAAAGTAAATGCGTGCACTGTCGAGATCGGCGAATTCTTCACGCCGCCCGAGGGTGCGCCCGGCGGGTGTCAGCCGGTCGATGAAACCAAAGCGCTTGGCCGCGCGAATCACCCACTGATCAGTGCGGGTCAGTACTGGCGAGTCGAGCATGACCACGCCGCGATACAGCTCGGGACAACGCAACGCCGCATGCAGGTGCAGCAGACCGCCAAAGGAATGGCCGACGCCCCACACCGGCTGCTCTTGCTGCTCCAGGTGATGGATCAGTTCATCGACCAGGTTGTACCAGTTGTCGTCCGCCGGAAAACGCGGGTCATGGGCGTGCTGCTCCAGATGCACGACCCGATACTCCGGCGCCAGCGCCGCGAACAACTTGCCATAGGTCCCCGAGGGGAAACCGTTGGCGTGGGCGAAAAAGATCGGTTGCGACATGCGGGCAAATCCATGAGCGGGAATCGTGGCGTTGATTGTCCGCAAGAGCCGGCGCCGCAGCAATGACCATAACTGCCAGAAATGGTGGTGGAGACGCTTCGCAAGCAAAAGACCACAACACCGAAGGCTGCGATCTTTTGATCTACAACCTGTCAACGCAGCGGCGGCTGCTCCCCCAGCGGCACCACCGCCATGGTCAGGCGCGATACGCAACTGGCCTTGCCCTCGTCGCTGGTCAAACGGATGTCCCAGACGTGCGTGGTGCGGCCGATATGAATTGGCGTGGCCACCGCCGTCACCCTTCCGCTACGCAAGCCGCGCAAGTGGTTGGCGTTGATCTCCAGGCCGACGCAATAGAACTTGCTGGCATCGATGCACAGATAACTGGCCATCGAACCCACGGTTTCCGCCAGTACCACCGATGCGCCGCCATGCAGCAGACCGTAAGGCTGGTGGGTGCGATGGTCGATGACCATGCTCGCGGTCAGCGACTGTTCGTCGAAGGCTTCGAAGCGAATATCCAGCACTTCGCCGATGGTGTTCTTCTGGATTGCGTTCAACTGTTCGATGTCGGGAGTAGTACGCCACAAGCTCATCGCAGACTTCCTTTGTTGTTGTAATCGATGCTCAATCCTGCCACAGCACCGCCTCGCTGCGCGCGCTCCATTCTTCGAAGCGTGCGCCGTAGCGGTCTTCGATGACGTTGCGTTTGATTTTCAGAGTCGGCGTGAGGAAGCCGTTGTCCACCGCCCAACTGTCCTTGACCACTACCAGTCGGTGCAGGCGTTCGTGCTTGTCGAGGGCGGCGTTGACCTCCTCCAGCAATTTTTCCAGGCTGGCGTGCAGGCTGGCACGAGGCTCTTGCTGATTGACCGTCGACAGCACGCACAACCCCAGCGGTGCACTCAGGCCATCGCCGACCACGCACACTTGTTCGATGCGTGAATGCACGGCCAGACGGTTTTCGATCGGCGCCGGCGCGACGTATTTGCCCTTGCTGGTCTTGAAGATTTCCTTGAGTCGCCCGGTCAGGCGCAGGCGCCCTTCGCTGTCCTGCTCACCCTTGTCGCCGGTGCGCAGAAAGCCGTCTGCGGTCAGCGTCTCGGCGGTTTTCTGCGGTTCCTTGAAATAGCCGAGCATGTTGGCCTGGCTGCGCACCTGCACTTCGCCGGACTCATCGATGCGCACCTCGACTTCCGGGCACGGCTGGCCGATCCAGCCCTGTTTGTATCGCCCCGGCAGGCAGATATGCGAATAGCCGCAGCCCTCGGTCATGCCGTACACCTCCAGCACATCGAGGCCAAGTTTCTGATACCAGGCGAGCAAGGTCTGCGGCACCGGCGCGGCACCGGACAACGCTACGCGCAAGGCATCCAGGCCGAGCCCGGCCAGCACTTTGTGCCCGACCCGCTTGCCGATGAAGGGCAACCCGAGGAGGAAGTCCAGACGCTGCGCCGGGATCTTGCTGTACACCCCCATCTGGAATTTGGTCCAGATACGCGGCACGCCGAACATTGCCGTAGGCCGCGCGCGCTGCAGATCGGTGATGAAAGTCTCGAGGCTTTCGGCGAAGAACACGGTCTGCCCGGTATAGATCGAGGCCAATTCGACAAACATGCGCTCGGCAACGTGGCACAGCGGTAGATACGACAGCAGCCGATCGTTCTCGTTGAGCCCGAACAACTGCGTGCCGCGACTGGTAGCGAAACCGAGATTGGCGAAACTGTGCATCACGCCTTTGGGCAGGCCGGTGGTGCCGGAGGTGTAAATGATCGTCGCCAATTGCTCGGCGGCGGGACGTGGATCGTCCTGGATTGGCGAACAGCTCTGCAGATCCGCCCAGCTGTAATCGAACTCCCCCGACGGATGCAGCGGCAGGCTGATGGTCGGCAGGCCCGCCGGCACGCCCTGCGCCATGCCCGCCCAGTCATCCAGTTTGCCGATGAACGCCAGCGCACTTTCCGAATGAGTCAGCACTTGTGCCACGGACTCGGCGGTGAGATTGGGGTACAGCGGCACGGACACATGCCCGGCCATCCAGATCGCCAGGTCGGCGATGATCCAGTGCGCGCAGTTTTTCGAGATCAGGGCGATATGGCTGCCGGGCGGCAACTCCCGCGCGCGTAGCCAGTGCGCGGCGCAGCGGGCCTGATGGCCGACATCGGCCCACGTCAGCGTCTCGACCTGACCGCCGCCGATGGGCTGCACAAGAAAGCGCTGGCGCGGGTGCCGGGCTTCCCGTTCGTAGAACACGTCCAGCGGCAAACGGAAGGCGGCAGACATGCGACTCGCTCCTGTTTTTTTGGTCTGGAGCAAGCGTAGTCAACCAAGCAAGTGCTTGGTTGGAATTTTCAAACAAATAATTTCTTGGGGTGACAGAAACCAATGTGGGAGCGAGCCTGCTGGCGAATGCAGTATGTCAGCCCAAAAAGGGTGAATGACACGCCGCCTTCGCGAGCAGGCTCGCTCCCACAGGGATATAGCGTTAAGGGTGCTTGAGGCTGTTGAGCTTCATCGAGCCAATCAGCAGCTCGCTGTGCTCAAGCTCCGCCAGCCCCGCCGTACTCACCCGCTCCGGCGGATGCCCGGCGCCGTGCTGTAGATAGCTGAGCAGATTGCCCACCAACGGGTTGTGGCTGACCAGCAGCACATTGCTCACCGCGACCAATTGCTCGGCGACCTTGTCCGGATCGCTCTCCGGCGTCAGCCACTCGACCGTACGGATCTCCGGCTCGAACCCCAGCGCCTCGCGCACGATCTGCGCGGTTTGCTGCGCGCGCAGATAAGGGCTGGCGTAGATCGCCGTCAGCGGCTGGCCCATCAGATGCGCAGCGCTGCTGAGGACTTCGTTACGGCCGTGCTCGGTCAGCTCGCGCTCGGAATCGATTTTCGAGCCGTGAGGCACTGCCTCACCATGACGCAATACCCACAGTTTCATAGTTTGGGCTCCTCATCGCGCACCGGGTGCGCGGTCGGGGCGACGGTGTGCGGCGCTTCCCCTTCCGGGGTGCGCGGCGCTGGCCAGTCGGCGAACGGCCAAGGCTTCTGGTCACTGTGAAACGTGCCGAAGCGGCCGATCTGCGCGAGGAACTGGCTGAGGCTGTCGCCGAAATTCATCAGGCTGGCGCTCGGTGCGCCGTAGATCAGGCGGTAGATCAGTTGCACCAATACCACCGCGCCGAGGATGAACTGCGCGACTTGCCAGACCAGCAGATAAACGATCATCCACAACACCCGCAGGAGGATGGATTCGTACTGGGTTTCGCTTTTCGGTTCGTTCATGGCTTGCTTCCTGTCCGTGTAACAGCTGAATCAGTTGAAACCGCTGGTGGAAATAAAGTCGACGTCGGTTTTCGGCTCGGCACGCATCAGTAGACCGATCACCTGCTCCAGCGTGCGTCCTTCGAACAGGATCGCGTGCAGCCCGGCGACCAGCGGCATGTACACGCCGACTTCCTGGGACTTGGCCTTGAGCACTTTGAGGGTGTTGACCCCTTCGGCGACCTCGCCGAGACGCGACACCGCTTCGTCGAGGCTCAAACCCTGACCGAGGGCGAAGCCGACCTGGTAGTTGCGGCTCTTGGGTGACGAACAGGTGACGATCAGATCGCCAACCCCGGCCAGACCGAGGAAGGTCATCGGGTTGGCGCCCTGATTCACCGCAAAGCGGGTCATCTCGGCCAAGGCGCGAGTGATCAGCATGCTCTTGGTGTTCTCGCCCATTTCCAATGCCACCGCCATGCCGGCGATGATCGCGTAAACGTTTTTCAACGCCCCGCCCAGCTCGACACCGAAACGGTCGGCGCTGGCGTAAACGCGGAAGGTACGACCGTGCAGCGCAGCTTGTACTGCCTTGCACAGTTCTTCGTCTTCGCTGGCAACCACCGTGGCGGTCAACGCGTGCTCAGCGATTTCCCGTGCCAGGTTCGGCCCGGACAACACGCCGATGCGCGCCTGCGGGGCGATCTCTTCGAGAATCTGGCTCATCAGCTTGAAGGTCTGCGCTTCGATGCCTTTGGTCAGGCTCACCAGCATCTTGCCGCTCAAACGCTCGGCGTGGGCGGCGAGTACGCTGCGCAAGGCGCTGGACGGCAGCGCGACAAAGCACAGATCACAAGCATCGAGAGTGGCCTGCAGGTCGGTGACAGCAGTCACGCCCGGGAGAATCTTGATGCCTTTGAGGTAACGCGGGTTTTCGCGATTGACCCGGATGGCCTCGGCCTGCTCGGGGTCACGCATCCACTGAAGGACTTGATGGCCGTTCTCGGCCAGCAGATTGGCCACGGCGGTACCAAAACTTCCGCCTCCCAGGACCGCAATCGGGCGCTGTTCAGTCATATGCAATCCGTTAATCCATACCAGTGGCGATGCCGGGCATTATACGGGGCGACCCGGTGGCGGCCAGCCCCAGCAACAATTACCGACATTTGTAGGAAGAAGACCAATAAAACCTAGGAAAATGCCTGCAACGTCACTGGAAAAGTCGCCGCCCTCGGTTAACATGCGCGCCAATTCTTCTCTCTGCAGGCTGTGTCGTGTTTTCTGGCCCTCCTTCCCCGAGCTCGCCCCTGTTACTCGCGCTGATGTTCAGCCCGCTGGTGCTGGCGGACGATCTGTTCGTCGACAGCCAGACGCTGCCGCCGGTACTTACCGCCACGCGGCTGAAGCAGACCCCGGCCGAAGTACCGGGGAGCATGACCGTTCTCGACAGCGAATTGATCAGCGCCAGCGGTGCCCGCGACATCAGCGAGCTACTGCGACTGGTGCCGGGGATGATGGTTGGCAGCATCAACGGCAATCAGCCGGCGGTGAATTACCACGGCACCAACGCCAGCGAAGCACGGCGCATGCAGGTGTTGATCGATGGCCGCTCGGTGTATCGCGCCGGGCTGGCGACGGTGGACTGGAGCGATATTCCGGTCGCGATGGAAGATATCGAGCGGATCGAGGTGTTTCGCGGTCCGAACACTGTCAGCTATGGCGCCAACGCGTTGATGGCGGTGATCAACATCATCACTCGTCACCCGGCCGACAGCCATGGCACGCGCCTGAAAATCACCCGTGGCCAGCGTGGCATCGACGACTTTTATGCCAGTCAGGGCACCGGTTGGGATGGCGGCGATCTGCGCCTGTCGCTGTCCGGCCAGGAAGACGACGGTTTCGACAGCGATCGTATCGGCGCCGATTATCGCGACAGTCGGCGCTTGAATCGTCTCAGCTTGGCGGTCAGCCATGATCTCAATGAAGATCAAAGTCTCGACTGGCAGCTCAACGCCAAAGACGGCAGCAATCAGCGGCCTTATACCTACCGCCCGGTGTTCTCGGGGATTACCGACGCAGGGAACAATTCCGACGTGGTGGCCAAGGATTACGCCGGTTCGGTGCGCTGGAACCTCGACATCAATCCTGAACACAGCCTCTATGTGCAAGGTTCGGCGCAGCACTGGGATCGCCAGCAGGTCTGGCGCGCCTGCGATGCCGAAGTGTCGTTCAGCCCTGAACTGACGCAGCTGTGGCAGCTCAACCCGAATTACACCGAACGGCTGGCGCGCAACATCAACCAGTTCACCGGCCCCGGCGCGGCACCCGGCACGCCGCAGGAAATGGCGCTGGCCAATCAAGTGCTCGAGCAATGGCGCAACGGCGCCAGCCAGACCTTGTGCGGCGATATCGACCAGAGCGCCCGCGAATCGCGCTACGACCTCGAACTGCAGGACACCCTCAGCCTGGCCGACAGCCTGCGACTGGTCAGCGGCCTCAACTACCGCTACGACCGCGCCGATTCCGAGACCTATTTCAACGGCACCCTCGACGACACCACCTGGCGCGCCTTCGGCCAACTGGAATGGCGCGCTACCGAGCACTGGCTGCTGCAGGGCGGGGCGATGTTCGAAGACACGCAACTGATCGGCAGTTCGCTGACCCCGCGCTTCGCGGTCAACTACCTGATCAACCCGCGTCACGGCCTGCGCGCGGTGTACTCGGAGGCGATCCGTTCGCCGGACATGTTCGAGAACAACGTCAACTGGAGCTATCAGGTCAGCAACCTGCGCCCCTCGGCCTACGGCCAGTCGTCGGCGCGGTATTTCGTCAAGACCCGTGGCCCCGGCGATCTCGATCAGGAACACATGCGCTCGCGCGAGTTGGGCTACAACGGTTACTTCGCCGAGCTCGGGCTGGCCGTGGACGTGAAGCTGTTCTACGACGAAATCACCGGGATGATCAGCGAGCCGCTGCGCAATAATCAGTACATCGCCAGCAACGCCAACAGCTCGCGCTTTCGCGGCACCGAAACGCAACTCGACTGGCGCCTCAGCAGCGCCGACCGCTTGCGTTTGACCTACGCCTTCGTCGACGCCGAGGCGAGCAATCCGCTGGATCAGCAGTTGACCTCGCGCAACAGTGGTTCCGCCGGTTGGCTGCGCAACTGGGGGCATGGCTGGAACAGCGCCCTCTTTTATTACGGTGACAACGCGCTCAACGGCTATCGCTTCGAACGCGTTGACACGCGCATCGCCAAACGCATCGCCATTGGCAAAGCTCAGCTGCAATTGGCCGGCGTGCTGCAACAGCGCCTCGACCATCAGCCGAACACCTTCGTCGACAATAATTACGATGAACGCCGGGTGATGTATTTCAGTGCCGAGCTGGAGTTCTAGGATGCGCAACGGCCCGTCACGGAAGACGCCAACCCTTGGCCACTGGCTGGCGGGGCTCTGCCTGTTCATGACCGCGTGGCTGCACGGCGTCGCGGTGCAGGCGGCGGATATTCTGTTGACCGGCGCCGAGGAAAGCCCCGGCGTGCAGGCTTTTGTACAAGCGCTGAGTGAACTGCGCCCGACCGACAATGTGCGGTTCCAGCCGCTGGCCAGTTTGCCGGCACCGGGCAAATTACCGGCCAGTCTGCGCTTGATTCTGCTCGACCTGCCCAGCCTCGACTGGCGTCTGCAAGGCTCACAAGGCCCGTCGACGCTGGTGTTGCGCATCAGCCGCTTGCAGGCGCGCCAGCGTTTCGCCGATGCCCAACCGGCGCGCCTGAGCCTGCTCTGGAGCGACCCACCGCTGAGCCGGCAATTGCAACTGATCCGGCGGATCTTGCCGCAGGCGCGGCGGGTCGGCGTGCTGTTCGATGAGCACGGCGAATTCCTCATTGACGAATTGCGCGCGGCTGCACGGCCATTGAACCTGGAGATTGTCAGCCAGCGCTGGGACAACATCCACGACAGCCGTCCGCTGCAAGCGGTGCTGAAAAGCAGCGACGTCTTGCTCGGCCTGGATGACCCCGATCTGTACAACTCGCAAACGGCGAAAAACCTCCTGCTCAGCAGCTACTCGCGTCAGGTTGCGCTGATCGGCCCCAACATTGCATTCGTTCGCGCTGGCAGCCTCGCCAGTACCTACAGCGACCAGAGCGACTGGCTGGCGGTCCTCGACCATTTGCTCGATCAGCCCACCAGCGCATGGCCTCGAACGCTTTACCCCGCTCGTTTCAAAGTCTCAAGTAATGCGCAGGTGGCTCGTTCCTTAGGCATCGAACCGCTGAATAAAGCATCTGTCGCCAGTGCCTTGGCCGAAGGAGAGCGCCGCCCATGAGTTTTCGTCGCCGTTGGGACATCAACACCCGCACGCAGCTGATCAGCCTCGGCCCGGCGCTGCTGCTGACGTTGCTGTTGATCAGCTTCTTTACCTTCGTCCGCATTCAGGATTTGCGTCAGGAGCTGAATCACACCGGCCAGCTGATCGCCAACCAACTCGCCCCGGCCACGGAATACGGAGTGATCTCCGGCAACAACGAAGTGCTGGAAAGCCTGCTCAAGGCGACGCTCGCCACGCCCAACGTGCGTTTTCTCGAAGTGCAGGACAGCGCCAACCGGATTCTGGTGTATGTCGAACAACCGGCCGACAGCCACAGTCGCCCGCATCAGGTCGAAGTGTTCCAGGCCCCGGTGCGTTTGCAGCGGATCGCCTTACACAACGACTTCTTCCAGGACGGCAAGGTCAGCAACAGCACCGCCGGCGAGGATTATCTCGGGCGAGTGATCGTCGGGCTGTCCAATGACGCTTTCAGTCAGCGCCAGCAGGAGATCCTGTTCAAAGCCGGGGTTCTCGCGCTGTTCGCCCTGCTCTTCACCTTTGTCGTCGCCCGTCGTCTGGCCGGCAGTCTGTCGCAGCCGATCCGTGACATTGGCGATGCGGTCAAGGCGATTCAGGAAGGCGATTACAAAACCCCGCTGCCGATTGTCGACGACACCGAACTGGGCGCGCTGTCGCAACACATCAATAACCTCGCCCAGGCGCTGGAACAGGCCAGCCGCGAGCAGCAGCAGGCGATGGCGCAGTTGATCCAGACCCGCGAAGAGGCGGAAAAGGCCAACAACGCCAAATCGGATTTTCTGGCGATGATGAGCCACGAACTGCGCACGCCCATGAACGGCGTGCTGGGCATGTTGCAGTTGCTTGAAACCACCGAGATGACCGAAGAGCAGGTCGAATACGCCGCACTCGCTTCGGAGTCGACCGAGCACTTGCTCAAGGTCATCAATGACATTCTCGACTTCTCGCGAATCGAGCGTTCGGAGCTGGAGCTGGAGCACATCCCGTTCAATCTCGCCGAGCTGATCGGCGCCTGCGCGCAGTCGTTCCAGCACAGCGCGGTGCAGCGAGGCTTGGCACTGAATCTGCGCATTCCCGACGACATGCGCGGCTTGCAGGTGCAGGGCGATCCGACGCGGATCCGGCAGATTCTGGTCAATCTGGTCGGCAATGCCTTGAAGTTCACCGAGCAGGGCCGGGTCAGCATCGAGGCGCAATGGCAGTCGCTGGACCATGAACTGCTGTGGTTCACCTGCTCGGTGCGTGACAGCGGCATCGGCATTTCTTCGGAAAGTCTGGAGCTGATGTTCAATGCCTTCCAGCAGGCCGACAGTTCGATCTCCCGTCGTTACGGTGGCACCGGGCTTGGTCTGCCGATCGCGCGGACCCTGGCTGAACGCATGGGCGGTACGTTGCGCGCGCAGAGCGAAGAAGGTCGTGGCTCGGTGTTCACCCTGGAAATCCCGCTGGCACTGTATAAACAGGCAATGCCAGCGCTGGCCGCGCCGCGAGCGCCGAACGGTAGTGGTCAGGGCGAAGGACGCCATGTGTTGCTGGTCGAAGACAATCCGGTCAACCAGACTGTGATCGAAGCGATGCTGCGCAGCCTCGGGTTTGCGGTCAGCGTGGCGACCGATGGCGCGCAAGCGGTGCGCAGTGCCGAGGGTGGCGAATTCGAAGTGATTCTGATGGATTGCCGGCTGCCGATCATCGACGGCTACGAGGCCACGCGACAGATCCGCGACCTCCCCGGACGCCGCGATGTGCCGATCATCGCGCTGACCGCCAACGCCTTGCAGGGCGATCGCGAAACCTGTCTGGCAGCGGGGATGAACGATTACCTGGCCAAGCCGTTCAAACGCAATGACCTGCAGCAGATTTTGCAACGCTGGGTGTCGTAGTGTGGGCCTTTCGACCATCTGCGACTGGCGTGAAAAGCGAAAGTGCGGCAGTCTTAGGCACCCGAACGAGCCCCAAAAGGGGCTTGATTAAAAATTTCAGTGCACAAGTGTACATTCATGTCCTTGGTGCTGTGACTTTCACCACAACGCAATAGTCTATGAGTAGGCTGCCGGTTCGAGGCATGAATGCCTTGAACGGTCGGGAAGATCTGCCCCACCTGCCGCATGGGATTATTGAGGAGCTCGCATGACCAAACAAAACGCCTTTACTCGGGAAGACCTGCTGCGCTGCAGTCGCGGTGAGCTGTTCGGCCCAGGTAACGCGCAACTGCCCGCCCCGAACATGCTGATGGTGGATCGCATCACCCATATCAGCGAAGAAGGCGGCAAGTACGGCAAAGGTGAATTGGTCGCCGAGCTGGATATCAACCCTGACCTGTGGTTCTTCGCCTGCCATTTCGAAGGCGATCCGGTGATGCCGGGCTGCCTGGGTCTGGATGCCATGTGGCAACTGGTCGGTTTCTTCCTGGGCTGGCAAGGCCTGCCGGGCCGCGGCCGTGCGCTGGGTTCGGGCGAGGTGAAATTCTTCGGTCAGGTGCTGCCGACCGCCAAGAAAGTCACTTACAACATTCATATCAAACGCGTCCTCAAGGGCAAGCTGAACATGGCCATCGCCGATGGTTCGGTCAGTGTCGACGGACGCGAAATCTACACCGCCGAAGGCCTGCGCGTCGGCGTGTTCACCTCCACTGACAACTTCTAAGGGTTATTCGCATGCGCCGCGTCGTTATCACTGGTCTGGGCATCGTTTCGTGCCTGGGCAATGACAAAGAGACCGTCTCCGCTAACCTGCGTGCAAGCCGCCCTGGCATCCGGTTCAACCCGGAATATGCTGAAATGGGTCTGCGTAGCCAGGTTTCCGGCTCCATCGACCTCAACCTTGAAGAGCTGATCGATCGCAAGATCTATCGCTTCGTCGGTCATGCAGCGGCTTACGCCTACCTGGCCATGAAAGACGCCATCACTGACTCCGGCCTGACCGAAGAGCAAGTGTCCAACCCGCGTACCGGCCTGATCGCTGGTTCCGGTGGTGCTTCCACGCTGAACCAGATGGAAGCGCTGGACATCCTGCGCGAGAAAGGCGTGAAACGCGTTGGCCCGTACCGTGTAACGCGGACCATGAGCAGCACCGTTTCCGCTTGCCTGGCCACGCCATTCAAGATCAAGGGCCTGAACTACTCCATCGCTTCTGCCTGCGCCACCAGTGCTCACTGCATCGGTACCGCCATGGAACAAATCCAGATGGGCAAGCAGGACATCGTCTTCGCCGGTGGCGGTGAAGAAGAGCACTGGAGCCAGTCGTTCCTGTTCGACGCGATGGGCGCCCTGTCCAGCAAGCGCAACGACACCCCGGAACAAGCTTCCCGCGCCTACGACAAGGACCGCGACGGTTTCGTCATCGCTGGCGGCGGCGGCATGGTTGTCGTCGAAGAGCTGGAACACGCTCTGGCCCGTGGCGCGAAGATCTACGCCGAGATCGTTGGCTACGGCGCAACGTCCGATGGCTACGACATGGTTGCCCCGAGCGGCGAAGGCGCGATCCGCTGCATGCAGCAGGCGCTGTCCACCGTCGACACCCCGATCGACTACCTGAACACCCACGGCACTTCGACTCCGGTCGGCGACGTTGCGGAAATGAAAGGTGTGCGTGAAGTGTTCGGCGACAAGGCTCCAGCGATCAGCTCGACCAAGAGCCTGTCCGGTCACTCCCTGGGCGCCGCCGGCGTGCACGAAGCGATCTACTGCATGCTGATGATGGAAGGCAACTTCATCGCCGGCTCCGCCAACATCGACGAGCTCGACCCGGAAGTGGCCGATCTGCCGGTGCTGACCAAGACCCGCGAGAACGCCACCATCAACACCGTGATGAGCAACAGCTTCGGCTTTGGCGGCACCAACGCCACGCTGGTACTGAAGCGCTGGGAAGGCAAGTAATTCCCCGCTGCTGAGCCGCACCTGAAAACGCCCCGACTGGTTCGGGGCGTTTTTTTGCCTGAAAATTAGCTAGGACACCGCTGATCTCTGTGGGAGCTGGCTTGCCAGCGATAGCGTAGTGTCAGGCAACGGAGATGTTTGCTGTGCCGACGTCATCGCTGGCAAGCCAGCTCCCACAGGGTTTCAGGGTGTTCTGGAGATGAAACTTCTGTCATGAAACTTAATGCCCTGCGACCGAATGTCGCGGTTTACGCGGCCTGCAGCTTTGTTGCGAAATCCGCAACAACACCTTGCGCCAATTGGCAGTTTACTTAGCTGACTAACAAATCCTATAACAGAGTCCTGCACACGCCTTGGTGCAGTAACTTGAGATCTGGAGCTAGCAGATGACTGTAAAAGTAACTGAACGCGACGATTCACACATGTCCCACGAAGGCCTGGCCGCCGGCATCCGTATCTGGGATGTGCATCAACAAGACTTGCTGGTCGGCATGTTCCACAACGAAATAGATGCGCATAACTACAAGGCCGAACTGGAAGTGCAGGAACAGCAACGAGAACTGAAGTCCGCCTGAAACAACACAGCATTTGAAAACGACAAACCCCGCCATGAGCGGGGTTCGTCGATGTTACAGCCGTGGATTTACCACATCAGATCGTCAGGGATCTGGTACGCCGCGTACGGATCGTCCTCGGCGTTGACCTCTTCGGTCTGCACGTTCAGCTGGACGATGCGCTGCGGGTCGCGCTCCTGGATCTTCAGCGCCGCTTCACGGGGAATCACTTCATAGCCGCCATTGTGGTGCACGATCGCCAGCGAACCGCTGCTGAGCTTGTTGCGCATCAGCGTGTTGACCGAGATGCGCTTGACCTTCTTGTCGTCGACGAAGTTGTAGTAGTCCTCGGTGGTCAGCTTGGGCAGACGCGAGACTTCGATCAACTGCTTGACCTGCGCGGCGCGGGCCTTGGCCTCGGCCTTCTCCTGCTGCTGACGGTTCAGTTCCTGGTCGCGCTTGACCTTCTCGGCCATGGCTTCCTGGGCGGCGCGCTGCTGCGAATCGTCCAGCTCGGCCTGGCCTTTGTGGGCCAGGCGCTGTTGCTTCTGCTTGTCTTTGCTGACCTGCTTGGCCTGCTTTTGGTTGACCAGGCCTGCTTTGAGCAACTGGTCGCGAAGGGAAAGGCTCATCAATGCTTACTCACTTGGGCAACGGCTCAGCCGCAGCTGGGCTCATTCTTTTCCTGGCGTTTGGCTTCGCCCCACAGGGCGTCCAACTCTTCGAGGGTGCAATCTTCCATGGGACGGTGGGTGTCGCGCAATGCCTGTTCGATAAAACGGAAACGTCTTTCAAACTTGCCGTTGGCGCCGCGCAAGGCGGTTTCCGGATCGACCTTCAGATGCCGGGCCAGATTGACCACGGAAAACAGCAGGTCGCCGATCTCGTCGGCCACCGCCTCCGGATCGTTTTCGGACATGGCTTCGAGCACTTCATCGAGCTCTTCGCGAACCTTGTCGAGGACCGGCAAAGCGTCCGGCCAGTCGAAACCGACCTGCCCGGCGCGTTTTTGCAACTTGGCTGAGCGCGACAGTGCCGGCAACGTGGCCGGCACATCATCAAGCAAGGACAACTGCTCGGGCGCCGAGGCTTTCTCGGCGCGCTCTTCGGCCTTGATCTCTTCCCAGCGCTGCTTGACCTGTTCTTCGCTCAAGCGCGGCACGTCGAGCGGCGCGTAGAGATCGCCCGTCGGGAACACATGCGGATGACGGCGGATCAGTTTGCGCGTGATGCTGTCGATCACCCCGGCGAATTCGAACCGCCCTTCTTCCTTGGCCAACTGGCTGTAATACACCACCTGAAACAACAGATCGCCCAACTCGCCCTGCAAGTGATCGAGATCGCCACGCTCGATGGCATCGGCCACTTCATAGGCTTCTTCGAGGGTGTGCGGGACGATCGTCGCGTAGGTTTGCTTGATGTCCCACGGACAACCGAACTGCGGATCTCGCAGGCGGGACATCAGGTGGAGCAGGTCTTCGAGTGAATACATCATTTATCAGGCTCACCACAAAATCCTGTGGGAGCTGGCTTGCCAGCGATTGCATCACCTCGACTCTCCTGAGAGACCGAGTTGTCTGCATCGCTGGCAAGCCAGCTCCCACATGGGATCAGAGTCATCTTCACGGGGTACGGTTACGCCGGGTTTCGATGATGTTCGGCAATTGCGAAATCCGCCCCAGCAGCCGCCCGAGCGCATCCAGACCGGGGATCTCGATGGTCAGCGACATCAGCGCAGTGTTGTCTTCCTTGTTCGAGCGGGTGTTGACCGCCAGCACGTTGATGCGCTCGTTGAGCAGCACCTGCGAGACGTCACGCAGCAGTCCGGAACGGTCGTAGGCGCGGATGATGATGTCCACCGGATAGGTGAGCACCGGCACCGGCCCCCAGCTGACCTGGATGATCCGCTCCGGCTCGCGCCCGCCCAGTTGCAGCACCGAGGCGCAGTCCTGGCGGTGAATGCTCACGCCCCGGCCCTGGGTGATGTAACCGACAATTGCATCGCCCGGCAGTGGCTGGCAGCAGCCGGCCATCTGCGTCATCAGGTTGCCGACGCCCTGGATCTGGATATCGCCGCGCTTGCCCGGTTTGTAACCGGTAGCCTTGCGCGGGATCAATTCCAACTGTTCGTTGCCGCGCTCCGGCTCGACCAGTTGCTGCGCAAGGTTGACCAGATGCGCCTGACGCAGGTCGCCGGCACCGAGGGCGGCGAACATGTCTTCGGCGGTTTTCATGTTGGCTTTTTCGGCCAGCTTGTCGAAATCCACCGCCGGCAGGCCGAGGCGATTGAGTTCGCGCTCGATCAGGGTTTTACCGGCCGCAACGTTCTGATCGCGAGCCTGCAGCTTGAACCAGTGAACAATCTTCGCCCGCGCGCGCGAGGTGGTGACGTAACCGAGGTTCGGGTTCAGCCAGTCGCGGCTCGGCGTGCCGTGCTTGCTGGTGATGATCTCGACCTGCTCGCCGGTCTGCAGGCTGTAGTTCAGCGGCACGATACGGCCGTTGATCTTCGCGCCCCGGCAGTTGTGGCCGATTTCGGTGTGTACCCGATAGGCGAAATCCAGCGGCGTTGCGCCTTTCGGCAAGTCGATGGCGTGACCGTCGGGAGTGAAGATGTAGACCCGATCGGGCTCGATATCGACGCGCAGCTGCTCGGCCAGACCGCCGATGTCACCCAGCTCTTCATGCCATTCGAGCACCTGACGCAGCCAGGAAATCTTCTCTTCGTAATGGTTCGAGCCGGATTTGACGTCGGTGCCCTTGTAGCGCCAGTGCGCGCAGACGCCGAGTTCGGCTTCTTCGTGCATGGAGTGGGTGCGGATCTGCACCTCGAGGACCTTGCCTTCCGGGCCGATCACCGCCGTATGCAGCGAGCGGTAGCCGTTCTCTTTCGGGTTGGCGATGTAGTCGTCGAATTCTTTCGGGATGTGCCGCCACAGGGTGTGGACGATACCGAGCGCGGTGTAGCAGTCGCGCATTTCCGGCACCAGCACGCGCACGGCGCGAACGTCGTAGATCTGGCTGAATTCCAGCCCCTTGCGCTGCATTTTGCGCCAGATCGAGTAGATGTGTTTGGCCCGGCCGCTGATGTCGGCGTCGACGCCGGTGGCCTGCAGTTCGTCCTTGAGCTGGGTCATCACGTCGCTGATGAAGCGCTCGCGGTCCAGCCGCCGCTCGTGGAGCAACTTGGCGATCTGCTTGTATTGATCGGGTTCGAGATAGCGGAAGGACAAGTCCTCCAGTTCCCATTTGATGTGACCGATGCCGAGGCGATGGGCCAGCGGCGCATAGATGTCGAAGACTTCGCGAGCGACGCGGTTGCGCTTTTCATCGTCGGCGGTTTTCACCGCACGGATGGCGCAGGTGCGTTCGGCCAGTTTGATCAGCGCAACGCGCACGTCATCGACCATCGCCACGAGCATCTTGCGCAGGTTTTCGACCTGCCCTTGGGTGCCCATGACCATCGATTGCCGTGGGCTGAGACTGGCGCTGATGGCCGCCATGCGCTGCACGCCGTCGATCAGCTTGGCCACCACCGGACCGAAGCGCTGGCCGATGGCCGCCAGCTCGATCTGGCCTTCGCGCACGCCGCGATACAACACGGCGGCGACCAGTGAATCCTGATCGAGCTTGAGGTCGGCGAGGATCTCGGCGATCTCGAGGCCAGTGCTGAAACTGCCGGAGCCTTCGGCCCACAGATTCTTCTTCGCGTTGGACTGCTGTTCGGCCTCGCGAGCGAACTCGCAGGCCTCTTTCAAGGCCTCGCGATCCAGTGCCAGATCGACACTGACCGCGTGATCGAGCCAGGCCTCGAGATTGATACTGCCGTCGGTGTTGATCGGCTGGTGTGCTCTCACCTGTACCATGCTGCTTTACCTTCCCTACGACGCAGATTCAATGCGTCAAATCGCTGATCCTCAGTGTCCGTTCGCGCTCGCGGGGCTCCGGCGAGCGCTGCGCGGACAGATCAGACGGATTCAGACGAGCCGTCCTGGCTCGCTTCAAATAACGCCATGGCCTCGACATGTGCCGTCTGAGGAAACATATCGAGAATCCCGGCACGTTTTAACCGGTAGCCCTGCTTGATCAATTCCTGCGTGTCGCGCGCCAGCGTGGCCGGATTGCACGACACATATACCAACCGCTTGGCACCCAGGGTCGCGAGCTTGCGCACCACCTCGAAAGCACCGTCACGCGGTGGGTCCAAGAGTACCGCAGAAAAGCCGTTTCCGATCCACTGGGCATCGCTCAAAGGCTGGGATAAATCGGCTTGAAAAAACTTTGTGTTATGCAAATTGTTACTGACAGCGTTGGCAGCGGCTCGCTCGACCATGGTCTGCACACCCTCCACCGCCACCACTTCACGGACGCTTTTGGCCAGCGGTAGCGCAAAATTTCCCAACCCGCAAAACAGGTCGAGCACGCGTTCTTCAGCCGTCGGTTTAAGCCAGTCCAGCGCCTGAGCGATCATCGCTTCGTTGACCCCGGCGTTGACCTGAACGAAGTCACCCGGCCGATAAGCCAGCTCGAGATCCCACTGTTCCAGGCGATAGCCGAGGCTCTGACCGGCTTCGACCGGTTGCGGTTCACCTTCGCCATGCAGCCACAACTGCGCTTCATGGAACTGGCAGAAATCCTTGAGAATGCTCAGATCCGCTTCGGACAACGGCGCCATGTGCCGCAGCAATAGCGCCAGAGATGAGCCGCTGAACAACTCGACATGGCCCAGCGCCTGCGGTTTGCTCAAGCGCCGCAGCATCTCCGGCAAGCGAGTCATGATCGGCTGCAAGGGCTGTACCAGCACCGGGCATTCGCTGATCGCGACGATGTCCTGACTGCCGGCAGCGCGGAAACCCACTTCGAGTTTTTTTGCCTTCATGTCCCAGCGCACGGCGATGCGCGCGCGCCGACGGTAGCCGAATTCCGGGCCGGTCAGCGGCGCCGCCCACTCTTCAGGTTCGACACCGGCCACCCGCGACAATTGCTCGGCGAGCATGCGCTGTTTCAGGGCGAGCTGTTCGTCGTGGGGCAAGTGCTGAACGCTGCAACCGCCACAGCGGCCGAAGTGTGGGCATGCTGCCGGGCGCCGCAACTCGCTGGCCTTGAACACGCGTTCGGTGCGCGCCTCGACCACTTTGCCGTGGGCGCCGAGCACCCGTGCTTCGACCTCTTCACCGGCAAGGGCGCCGAGGACGAACCAGGTTTTGCCTTCGAAAAACGCGATACCGCGACCGTCATTGGCCAGGCGCTCGATGTTCAAGCGCTGCTTTTTGCCGGTCGGGATCTGTGGCGCCTTGCTGCCGCCGGTGGGCTGGAAGCGCAGGCCTCTCTCGTGTTTGGCCATCAGTTCGGCGCGTCGAAAATGCCGGTCGACAGGTAACGGTCGCCACGGTCGCAGATGATCGCGACGATCACCGCGTTTTCAACTTCTTTGGACAAGCGCAGCATCGCTGCAACCGCGCCGCCCGAGGACACGCCGCAGAAGATGCCTTCTTCGCGGGCCAGACGCCGGGTAACGTCTTCGGCTTCGCTTTGCGCCATGTCGACGATGCGATCGACGCGGTCAGCCTGATAAATCTTCGGCAGGTATTCCTGCGGCCAGCGGCGGATGCCGGGAATGGCCGAGCCTTCCATCGGTTGCAGGCCGACGATCTGTACGCTGTCGCTCTGTTCTTTGAGGTAGCGCGACACGCCCATGATGGTGCCGGTGGTGCCCATCGAACTGACGAAATGGGTGATGCTGCCCTGGGTCTGACGCCAGATTTCCGGGCCGGTGGTGGTGTAGTGCGCTTCCGGGTTGTCGCCATTGGCGAACTGGTCGAGCACCTTGCCACGGCCTTCGGCTTCCATACGCTGGGCCAGATCGCGGGCGCCTTCCATGCCCTCTTCCTGAGTCACCAGGATCAGCTCGGCGCCATAAGCGGTCATCGCCGCTTTACGCTCGGCGCTGGAGTTGTCCGGCATGATCAGGATCATCTTGTAACCCTTGATCGCAGCGGCCATCGCCAGCGCGATGCCGGTATTGCCGGAGGTCGCCTCGATCAGCGTATCGCCGGGATTGATCTGCCCGCGCAACTCGGCGCGAGTGATCATCGACAACGCCGGACGGTCCTTGACCGAACCCGCCGGGTTGTTCCCTTCGAGCTTGAGCAAAAGGGTGTTGCTGGTAGCACCGGGCAGGCGCTGCAAACGCACCAGCGGCGTGTTGCCGACGCAATCGGCGATGGTTGGGTACTGCAGGGTCATGGCGTATTCGCAATCCAGACGTGCGGGGGCGCCTATCATACCGGCAAACCCGCGCAGGCCATATCACGCAAAGTGCGGTGCTTATGGTTTATGGGAATAAGGGACAACAGTCCAACCAGTGGTGAGACATTTAAGTTCGCCAGACTTCATCTGCAGCGATGCGGATGGCCTCATCGCTGGCAAGCCAGCTCCCACAGAGACCGAGTCTTCACACGATTTGTGTTTGGCAGAAACTCCCTGTGGGAGCTGGCTTGCCAGCGATAGCGCCAGTCGGTGCGCCACCATCATCTGCCAACAAGCGCAAATTCAACCGCAGCCCCGCCCCGGTATTTTCCGCCCAGAGCAACCCGCCCTGGCGCTGCACCGCATTACGCGCAATGCTCAAACCCAAGCCAAAGCCACCATCCCCGGGTCTCGATCCGTCCAATCGAATGAACGGCGAAAAGATTCGCTGCAGATCTTCGTCAGCCACGCCGCCGCCCTGATCCTCCAGCCACAAATGCCAATACTCGCCATCACGCCGTGCATCGAGACGCACAATCCCGCCCTCGGGCGAGTGACGAATGGCATTGCGCAGGATGTTTTCCAGCGCTTGCGCGAGGGTATTGAGATTGCCGCGCACCCAACACGAAGCTTCGACCGAGCATTGCAATTGCAGGCTCGGCCAGCCGCTTTCATAACAGGCGTTGTCGGTGATCATTTCCCACAGTGCCTGAATCTGGATCGCTTCATTTGGTAACGGCGAGCGGTCGGTGTCGAGCCAGGCCAGTTGCAGGGTGTCTTCGACCAGCCGCTGCATGCCGTCGACTTCGCGGCCGATGCGCTCGCGCAATTGCGCCAGGCCCTGTTCGCTTTCACTGGCCACGCGCAGGCGGCTCAGCGGCGTGCGCAGTTCGTGGGACAAGTCACGCAATAACTGTTGCTGCAAGGCGACCGTGGTTTGCAGACGCTCGGACATGGAATCGAAGGCCCGCGCCAGTTCACCGAGTTCATCCGGGCGCTGGGTGATGCCGCTCGACAGGCGCACATTCAACTGGTCGGCGCGCCAGGCGTTGGCCTGTTCGCGCAGGTTGTTCAGCGGCACCACCAGTAGGCGATACAGGCCGACACATAACAACAAAGTGAACAGCCCGGGAATCACGCCGTTGGTGATTACCCGCCAGAACACCCGGTACTTGCCTGGCACAAAACGTTCAGGCAACTCGATGACCAGAATGCCGGCGGCCGGATCCTGCGGGAACGGCACCCGCAGCCAAGGTCGGCCCTTCTTGTGGATCGGCCAGTCGAGGCCGCGCAAAAAGGTCAGGTGCTGCACCTCTGCCGCGTTCAACGGCTGGCTGCTCAGCGACTGCAAATCAGCGCCGATCACCCCGACCCAACTGGCCTCGCGCAATTCCATGCTTTGCAACCAGTCATCGACGCCATTGCGCCCGCCGCGCTGCCACGCCTTTTCGGCTTGCGCGGCGTAACGGCTGAGGGTGCTGCGGGCGTCACTGGAGAGGAACTGATTGCGCTCCTCCATGTAGCGGCCCCACGACCAGCTCAGCCAGATCATCAGCAGACAGAACGCCACCAGCAGGCACGCCAGTTTCCAGAACAGCGAATGCCGCCCCGGCAGTTCAGACAGTTTCATCGGCGCCACTCAAGACATAGCCCTTGCCCCACACCGTGCGCACTTCACGCTCGGTGTAACCGATGGCTTTGAGTTTGCGACGGATCTGGCTGATGTGCATGTCGAGGCTGCGATCGTGCGCCGCAAAGCCGCGTTGCAGGACGTGCTGATAAAGGAAGGCCTTGCTCAGTACTTCCTCGTTGTTGCGATGCAGGGTTTCCAGCAGACGGAATTCGCTGCGGGTCAACCCGGCCGCTTGCTCGCGGAAAAACACGTCGCACTGTTCGTCATCGAAACGCAGCGCGCCGCTGACCACCGCAGCGGTAACCGCAGGCGGGCGCCGATCCAGCGCCACCCGACGCAGGATCGCTTCGATGCGCACATGCAACTCGGCCATGCTGAACGGCTTGGGCAGATAGTCATCAGCGCCGAGGCGGAAACCGCTGATGCGGTCGGCCTCGGCACCCAGCGCCGACATCAGCAGCACCGGCGTCGAATGGCTCTGCCGCAATTGCGTCAACAACTGCAGACCATCGAGCCCCGGCAGCAGGATATCCATCAGCACCACGTCGAAAGGCTGACGCTGGGCGATGTTCAGACCTTCCTGGCCGTTCTGGCACCAGGTCACCTGAAAACCGCTGCGGCCCAGATGCTCGTGCACATACGCGCCGAGGACCGGGTCGTCTTCAATGGAAAGGATGCGTGGCTGGCCAACGGAAACGGGAGTCATAAGTATCTGCAACTAATTCTCAGTTGGCGGATTATTCAAGATTGTCCGACAGCGGGCAACACAAGCTTGGCCTGTCGGACGAGCGCGTGCGTCGGCGGCGCTGCATTTTCCGCAAGATTGCCCGCCTGCAAATCGCTACACTGCGCCCATGTCGCGTGCCGGATGCACGCATGTGTCAACAGATCAGCGGGATGCGGGAGATAGGCGTGCTCAAGAAACTGGGAATCAAAGGTCGCGTGCTGTTGCTGACCTTGTTGCCGACCAGCCTGATGGCGCTGGTGCTGGGTGGCTATTTCACCTGGACGCAGCAGACCGACCTGCACAGCCAATTGATGCAGCGCGGCGAAATGATCGCCGAGCAACTGGCGCCGTTGGTGGCGCCGGCGATGGGCCACGGCGACGCCGATCTGCTTGAACGCATCGCCACCCAGTCCCTTGAACAACCCGACGTGCGCGCGGTGACCTTCCTCGCGGCGGACCGCTCGCCACTGGCCCACGCCGGCCCGACCATGCTCAATCAGGCCCCGAGCGGCGACAGCGCGCTGCTGCAACGACGCAGCGGCAATGACGCGACGCGCTACCTGATGCCGGTGTTCGGCAAGCACCGCAACCTCGCCGGTGAAATCATTCCCGAAGAATCCGAACGCCTGCTCGGCTGGGTCGAGCTGGAGCTGTCGCACAACGGCATGTTGCTGCGCGGCTATCGCAGCCTGTTCGCCAGCCTGCTGCTGATCGCCGCCGGACTTGCCGGCGCCGCCCTTCTCGCGTTGCGCATGGGCCGCACCATCAACCGTCCGCTGAGCCAGATCAAACAAGCGGTCGCGCAACTCAAGGACGGTCATCTGGAAACCCGTTTGCCGCCCCTTGGCAGCCAAGAGCTGGACGAACTGGCCTCGGGTATCAACCGCATGGCCGGCACCTTGCAGAATGCTCGCGAAGAATTGCAGCACAGCGTCGATCAGGCCACCGAAGACGTGCGGCAGAATCTGGAAACCATCGAGATCCAGAACATCGAACTGGACCTGGCGCGCAAAGAAGCGCTGGAAGCCAGCCGGATCAAATCCGAATTCCTCGCCAACATGAGCCACGAGATCCGCACGCCGCTGAACGGCATTCTCGGCTTCACTCACCTGTTGCAGAAAAGCGAACTGACCCCGCGCCAGCTCGACTATCTGGGCACTATCGAAAAGTCCGCCGACAGCCTGTTGGGGATCATCAACGAGATTCTCGACTTCTCGAAGATCGAGGCCGGCAAACTGGTTCTCGACCACATTCCGTTCAACCTGCGTGATCTGTTGCAGGACACCCTGACCATCCTCGCCCCGGCGGCGCACGCCAAGCAGCTTGAGCTGGTCAGCCTGGTCTATCGCGATACACCGCTGTCGCTGGTCGGCGATCCGCTGCGCCTGAAGCAGATCCTCACCAACCTGGTCAGCAACGCGATCAAGTTCACCCGCGAAGGCACCATCGTCGCCCGGGCGATGCTCGAAGACGAACACGAAGACAGCGTGCAACTGCGCATCAGCATTCAGGACACCGGCATCGGTCTGTCGAGTCAGGATGTGCGCGCGCTGTTCCAGGCTTTCAGTCAGGCCGACAATTCGCTGTCGCGCCAACCCGGCGGCACCGGTCTGGGGCTGGTGATTTCCAAGCGCCTGATCGAGCAGATGGGCGGCGAGATCGGCGTCGACAGCACGCCGGGCGAGGGCTCGGAATTCTGGATCAGCCTGAGCCTGCCCAAGACCCGCGACGACGCCGAAGACCTGCCCGCCGCGCCATTGCTCGGGCGCCGTGTGGCGGTGCTGGAAAATCACGAACTGGCGCGTCAGGCCTTGCAACATCAGCTGGAAGACTGCGGACTGCAAGTTACGCCGTTCAATACTCTGGAGAGCCTGAGCAATGGCGTCACCGGCGCGCATCAGACCGATCAGGCGATCGATCTGGCGGTGATCGGCATCACCAGCAACGATATGCTCCCGGAACGCTTGAACCAGCACATCTGGGACCTTGAACATCTGGGCTGCAAAGTGCTGGTGCTGTGCCCGACCACCGAACAGACGCTGTTTCACCTGTCGGTACCCAACCCGCACAGCCAGCTGCAAGCCAAACCGGCGTGTACGCGCAAGCTGCGCCGGGCGTTGTCCGATCTGGTCAATCCGCGCCAGCCCCGCAGCGAACCGGGCGAGCCGCTGTCCAGCCGTGCGCCGCGCGTGCTGTGTGTCGACGACAACCCGGCGAATCTGTTGCTGGTGCAGACCCTGCTCGAAGACATGGGCGCCCGCGTGCTCGCGGTCGAAAGCGGTTACGCGGCCGTCAAAGCCGTGCAGAGCGAATCTTTCGATCTGGTGTTGATGGACGTGCAGATGCCGGGCATGGACGGTCGCCAGACCACCGAAACCATTCGCCAGTGGGAAAGCGAGCGGCATTGCACACCGCTGCCGATCGTCGCCCTCACCGCCCACGCCATGGCCAATGAAAAACGCGCGCTGCTGCAAAGCGGCATGGACGACTACCTGACCAAACCGATCAGTGAGCGGCAACTGGCTCAGGTGGTGTTGAAATGGACCGGGCTGGCCCTGCGCAATCAGGCGCCGGAGCGCAGCGGCGACAGCGCGGCGAGTCAGCAGGAACTGCCAGTGCTCGATCACGAAGAAGGCTTGCGTCTGGCGGCGGGCAAGGCGGATCTGGCGGCAGACATGCTCGCCATGCTGCTGGCGTCGCTGGAAGCCGACCGCGAAGCGATTCGCGCCGCCCGTGACAGCCATGACCAGAATGCTCTGCTCGAACGCGTGCACCGTTTGCATGGCGCGACCCGTTATTGCGGCGTGCCACAACTGCGCGCCGCCTGCCAGCGCAGCGAAACCCTGCTCAAGCAGGACGATCCGAAAGCCGCTGCCGCGCTGGATGAGCTGGAGCGCTCGATCAATCGACTCGCGGCGCAGGCGCGCATCAGCGCCTGATCCACGGCAAGGCGCTGCACGCGCAAAGCGCTACAGTTGTCGCGGGCCATTGCGGCCCGCGTCGATGTTCCAGGAGGATTCATGCGCACGATCATTTTCAGCAGCCAGACCTACGACCACGACAGCTTCCTCGGCGCCGACTGCCCGGCCGGGCTTGAATTGCATTTTCAAGCGGCGCGACTGAGCCTCGATACGGCGGCGCTGGCCGAGCAGCACGAAGTGGTCTGCGCGTTCATCAATGACGATCTCAGCGCCCCGGTGCTGGAACGCCTCGCGGCTGGCGGCACGCGGCTGATTGCCCTGCGTTCGGCGGGTTACAACCATGTCGACCTGCCAGCGGCGAAACGCCTTGGCCTGGCCGTCGTGCGTGTCCCGGCCTACTCGCCGCACGCCGTGGCCGAACATGCGGTGGCGCTGATCCTCGCCCTTAATCGTCGTTTGCATCGCGCCTACAACCGCACCCGCGAAGGCGATTTCAGCCTGCATGGCCTGACCGGTTTCGATCTGGTCGGCAAAACCGTCGGCATCGTCGGCACCGGGCAGATTGGTGCGACCTTCGCGAAAATCATGCACGGCTTCGGCTGTGAATTGCTGGCCTACGATCCGTATCCCAATCCCGAGGTGCAGGCGTTGGGCGCACGTTATCTGAGCCTGCCGGAGTTGCTCGCGCAGTCGCGGATCATCAGCCTGCATTGCCCGCTCAACGAGCAGAGCAAGCACCTGATCAATCGCGATTCACTGGCGCACATGCAGGCGGGGGCGATGCTGATCAACACCGGGCGTGGCGGGCTGGTGGACACGCCGGCACTGATCGACGCGCTGAAGGACGGCCAACTCGGTTATCTGGGGCTGGATGTGTACGAGGAAGAGGCGCAGCTGTTTTTCGAGGATCGCTCCGACCTGCCGTTGCAGGACGATGTGCTGGCGCGTCTGCTGACGTTTCCCAACGTGATCATCACCGCGCATCAGGCGTTTCTGACCCGCGAAGCATTGGGCGCGATTGCCGCGACCACCCTGCACAACATCGCGACCTGGGCGGCAGGTGCGCCGCAGAACCAGGTCGAGGGTTGAACGGTTTTACTTGGACAGCGAAGACGCCAGGATCAGCAAGCCCAGCCAGCCGAACCCGAGCAGGCGCTGCTTGCTGGAGTGGCCGTTGCGCAGCAGGAACCAGACGAAAAACGCCGGTAGCAGAAACACCATGATTTTCAGCCAGCCTTCCACCGGGCGACTGCCATCGGGATTGAGCGGTTGCTGCTCCTCGCGGGCCTGTTCTGCGGCCTGCTGACGACGGCGACGCCCTGCTGCTGCCGGCATCACTTTGGGTAAAGGCTCGGACACTGGCGGCGCAACCGCCTCGGGCACTGCGTTGTTGCGTGGCAGGCTGCCGAAGGAAATCGTCGAGGCTTGCACCGGTGCCGCCGTCGATTGCGCCTGCGTGGTGGCGTGCTCGGCCATCGGCGCGCCGCAGTGAATGCACACCAGCGCTTCGGAACTGATGCTCCGCTTGCATTCATAACATTCGATCAGCGCCATGTTCCGTTCCTTCAGATTCGGGGGCCGGCAGTTTGCCATGACTGTCGCTGCATTTGAACCGGATCGAAGGTCGCACGCGTGCATCATTCTGCAATCGAGCCCGTGCTAGCATGTCGCGCATATTTGGAGGACCCATGGTCGAACACGATTTCCGCTACACCCTGATGAACCCGCAACACACCCTCACCGAATGCCGCGCCCTGGTTCCGGGCCGCTATCAGGTGACCGGCAACGGTGGCTCGATCCGCATCGGCGATGCCCTGTTGGTCACGCTCAAAGGCAGCAAGGATTTGTCCATGCGCCTGACCGTCGACACGGTCCGCCACCTGATCAATCCGCCAGGCCAATGGACCGCGATGACCACAGGCCCGGTGTTCGGCGAACTGGCCATTCACACCTGGCAGGTCAACTGCGACAGCTGCGCGAAAGAGCTGAGCTTCGAATTCGCCGTGGATGCCAAACTCGGCAAGTCCGCCGAGAAACCCGCCGCCACCGCGCGCATCGCCGAGCTGGGCTGGAAAGCCGTCGGCGACAAGCACCTGTGCCCGAAATGCCAGGAGCCTGCGTGATGAAACGGCTCGCCCTGACCGTACTGTTCGGTGTCGGCCTGGTCGGTTGCGCCGCAGAGCCGGTGCAGCTGCAGCACAACCGCAGCTACATTCTGGAATGGATCGGCGAGCGGCCACTGATGGATTACAGCCATCTGACCGTGACCCTTGGCGATGACGGCCGCGCCTACGGCAACGGCGGCTGCAACCATTGGTTCGCGCCTTACACGCAGGACGGCGACAAGCTGAGCTTCGGCAAGATCGGCAAGACCCGCAAGCTCTGCGCCCCGGCGTTGATGGAGCAGGAACAACGCTTTTTGCAGGCGCTGGAAAAAGTCGAGCGCTGGGACATTTCGCCCATTGAGCAGGTGCGCTTCTGGCCGGCTCAAGGCAAACCGTTGCGCTGGTGGCTGGAAGAGGGCTGAGCCCCTTCTACGCCCACAGGGGACTGTGGCGAGGGGATTCATCCCCGTTGGGTCGCGAAGCGGTCGCGTGCGCAGTTCCAGGCGAACTGCAAATTCAGGGCTGCTACGCAGCCCAACGGGGATGAATCCCCTCGCCACAGGTTACTTGTTCCGCAACGCCTCCAGCTTCGCCATCACGCCCGCCGCCGTCTGCTCACCCAGCAACTGCTCGCGCACCTTGCCCTTGTCATCGATGATGAACGTCACCGGCAGCGCCTCACTGCGCGGCAGGTCGAACAGCTCGGCCGGATCCTGCGCCAGCACGGTGAACTTGATGCCGAGTTTTTCGCTCGCCTCTTTCAACTCCGCGCCCTGCACGTTGTCGAAATTGACCCCGAACACCCCGACATTCTTGCTCTTGAGCTCATCAGCCAAATGATTCAACTCGGGAATTTCCGTGCGGCACGGGCCACACCATTCGGCCCAGTAATTGAGCACCACCCACTGCTTGTCCAGACGTTCGGACGCTACCTTCTGGCCGTTCTGGTCGATGCCGTAATCATTGCCGCAGCCCCCCAGCATCAACGCCCCGATTATCGTCAATGCCGCTGCCAATCGCCGTGTCATGTCGTGTTCCTTGTGAAAATTCGAAAGCGCCTGCGACCCATCGCCTCTGACGGTTCTGGATTGCGCGCCGCACAGTTAGAATAGCCGCCACTTTACGCCAGAAGCGACCCGCCATGACCGATCTGACGCTTTATCACAATCCGCGCTGCTCGAAATCCCGCGGCGCGCTGGAACTGCTCGAAGCCCGCGGCTTGACTCCGACTGTCGTGCGCTACCTGGAAACGCCGCTCAGCGCCACGCAGATCAAGGCCCTGCTCGGCAAGCTCGGGATCAGCGCGCGGCAGCTGCTGCGCAGCGGTGAAGAGGAATACAAAACCCTGAACCTGGCCGACGCCAGTCTCAGCGAGCAGCAGCTGATCGACGCCATCGCCGCGCACCCGAAACTCATGGAGCGGCCGATTCTGGAAGTCGGCGACAAAGCCGTCATCGGTCGCCCACCGGAAAACGTGCTGGAGTTGTTGCCATGAGCACGCCGTACATTCTGGTTCTCTATTACAGCCGCAACGGTTCGACCAACGAGATGGCCCGGCAAATCGCCCGTGGCGTCGAGCAGGCCGGAATGGAAGCGCGTCTGCGTACGGTGCCGGCGATTTCCACCGAGTGCGAAGCGGTGGCGGCGGACATTCCCGCTGAAGGCGCGCTCTACGCCAGCCTCGATGATCTGAAGAACTGCGCCGGCCTCGCCTTGGGCAGTCCGACGCGTTTCGGCAACATGGCCGCGCCGCTCAAGTACTTCCTCGACGGCACCAGCAACCTCTGGCTGACTGGCGCGCTGGTCGGCAAACCGGCCGGTGTGTTCACCTCCACCGCCAGCCTGCACGGCGGTCAGGAAACCACGCTGTTGTCGATGATGTTGCCGCTGTTGCATCACGGCATGTTGATCACCGGCCTGCCCTACAGCGAATCGGCCCTGCTCGAAACCGAAGGTGGCGGCACGCCTTATGGCGCCAGCCATCACGCCGGTGCCGACGGCAAGAACGGTCTCGACCAGCACGAAGTGGCGCTGTGTCGCGCACTCGGTCTGCGCCTGGCGAAAACCGCGCAGAAACTGGTGGGCTGATGGCGAAGAAGCCGAAAGTCCTGCCCTCGATAGAGTGGCTTGAGCCACGGGTGAAGGCGATGCGCGTGCTCAGCCTGCTGAGCTTTTTCGCCCTCGCCGGCTTGCTCGCTGTTTATTACCTGGTGTTCGCCGATCTGCATGGCGCGCGGCCTTGGGTGATTCTGCTGGTCGAGTTGATCCCGTGGCTGGTGCTCGCCCCGGCGATGATCATGGGCAGCGCCCGTGGCCATTCGTGGATGTGTTTTGTGGTGAACCTGTATTTCATCAAAGGCGCCCTGGCGGCGTACGACCCCAACCGGCAGTTGTTCGGCCTGCTGGAAATGGCCGCGAGCCTGGCGGTGTTCTGCTCGGCGCTGTTGTATGTGCGCTGGCGCTATCAGTTGAATCGCAAATTGGCTGGCGAAGGCGAGATCAGCGTCGCCTAAACAACCGCCATCAGTTGCTACACCGATCGTTCCCACGCTCTGCGTGGGAATGCATCCAGAGACGCTCTGCGTCTCAGGGACGCGGAGCGTCCCGGGCGGCATTCCCACGCGGAGCATGGGAACGATCGGATTGACTCAATGGTTGACGGTATAGGCGAGCATCATCGAAATCTGGCTCATCGGCCGTCCGCCGCTCTGTTCGTGCCACTGGTTGAACGCGTTCTGCACCGTCGCCAGATCACGCTGGCTGGTCGGCACTTTGTCGACGATCTTCTGCGCATTCAGCGCCGCGACCACGTCGTAGCTCGGCACGAACGTGTCCTTGCCGACCATGCGCAAAAAGCGCGGCGCCGACAGCCCGCCGAGTTGGTGGCCGTGCTTTTTCAGGTACGTCCACAGGCCGACGATATCGGTCACCGGCCAGTCGGCGATCAACGCGCCGAAGCTGCCCTTGTCCTTTTCCACATCGAGAATGAACTGCGCATTGCGCGGCACACTTTTCAGCTTGCCCAGATGGCGGATGATCCGCGCGTCCTGCATCAGGCGCTCAAGGTGTTCGGCGCTCATCAGCACGACTTTTTCCGGATCGAACTTGAAGAACACTTCTTCGAACGCCGGCCACTTGGCGTCGACCAGGCTGTGCTTGAGCCCGGCGCGAAAAACCCGCAGGGCCATGGTCGAGAGGTAGCGGTCGTCGCGGATCTTGCGCAGTTGTGCGGGGGTCTTGGGAACGGGCAGATGGGCTTCCAGTTCAGCCGCCGAACCGAAGCGGTTCAGACAGTATTCGTGCAGCCACTTGTAATCGCGCATGCCCTCTCCTGAGGTTTGGAAATGAATAACACCTGCAGAAGCACGCCCCTGTGGCGAGGGGATTCATCCCCGCTGGGCTGCGCAGCAGACCCCGAGATTTTGGGGCCGCTTCGCGCCCCAGCGGGGATGAATCCCCTCGCCACAGGGCTCGCTTCTACAGGTTGTGTTTACAGATTGACGACATTGACGAAACGCGAAGCCGCGGTCTCGTCGATCTTCAGGCTGGTGAAGTCGAACAGGTTGCGGTCGGCCAGTTGCGACGGCACCACGTTCTGCAGGCTGCGGAAAATCGATTCGGTGCGGCCCGGGGTCTTGCGATCCCAGTCTTGGAGCATTTCCTTGACCACCTGGCGCTGCAGGTTTTCCTGTGAGCCGCAGAGGTTGCACGGGATGATCGGGAATTGCTTGAGGTCCGAGTAGGCCTGAATGTCCTTCTCGTTGCAGTACGCCAGCGGGCGAATCACCACGTTGCGGCCATCGTCGGCGCGCAGCTTCGGCGGCATCGCTTTCAGGGTGCCGTTGAAGAACATGTTGAGGAAGAACGTTTCGACGATGTCGTCGCGGTGATGACCGAGGGCCATTTTCGTCGCGCCGATTTCGTCAGCGAAGGTGTACAGGGTGCCGCGACGCAGGCGCGAGCACAGCGAACAGGTGGTCTTGCCTTCCGGCACCAGTTCCTTGACCACCGAGTAAGTATCCTTCTCGACGATGTGATACTCGATGCCCAGTTCTTTCAGGTAGGCCGGCAGCACGTGCTCGGGAAAGCCCGGCTGTTTCTGGTCCATGTTCACCGCGACGATGTCGAACTTGATCGGTGCAACCTTTTGCAGGTGCATCAGCACGTCGAGCATGGTGTAGCTGTCCTTGCCCCCGGACAGGCAGACCATGACCTTGTCGCCGTCTTCGATCATGTTGAAATCGGCGACCGCTTCGCCGGCCAGGCGGCGCAGGCGCTTTTGCAGTTTGTTCTGGTTGACCGTAAGAGTGCCCATGACGCGAAATCCGTGAGGTGTGACGAAAGGCCGGCATTTTACGCAAAAACCCCAGTAGCGCGAAGCATCTGTGGCGAGGGGAGTTATCCCCGCTGGGTTGCGAAGCAGCCCCCCAAAACCTGAGAACTCGTATTGCCTGACACTGCGCGGTGAATGGCCTGGCGACTGCTGCGCAGCCGAACGGGGATAAATCCCCTCGCCACAAAAGTGTTTCAACCCCAAAAATGCCTTCCCCGCAAGACCCCGAGGCGATTACCTGCAATGTTTACAGCGCGATTTGCTCTAAGCCCGGCATACCGGTGCGTTGGAGTCCTTTCTATACTGCGACATAAGGTCGCACACATCTGAAGACCTGTATTTGCTCGGCCATCTTGGCCCGTAGGCGCTCCGTTGGGGGGCGATGGCAATGACAAGAGGAGTGAATGGCATGATCCATCACGTAGTGGGACTGTTTACCCACCCCGATCAGGAATGGAAGGAGATTCGTGGCGACCAAGAGGAAAGCATCAGCCACATGTACCTGACGCATACGCTGATTCTGGCGGCGATCCCCGCTGTATCGGCGTTCATCGGCACGACCCAGGTCGGTTGGGTGATCGGCAATCGCGCGCCGGTAATGCTCACGTTTGAAAGCGCCTTGTGGATGACCATCATGTCCTACCTGGCGATGCTCGGCGGGGTCGCGGTGATGGGCGCTTTCGTGCACTGGATGGCGCGCACCTATGACGCCAATCCAAGCCTGGCCCGTTGCGTGGCGTTTGCCACTTACACGGCGACACCGTTGTTTGTCGGCGGCCTGGCGGCGCTGTATCCGCATATGTGGCTGGGGATGATCGTCGGTACGGCGGCCATCTGCTACACGGTGTATCTGTTGTATGTCGGCTTGCCGACCTTCATGAACATCCCTTCGGATGAAGGTTTTCTGTTTTCCAGCTCGGTGCTCGCGGTTGGGCTGGTGGTGCTGGTGGCGATCATGGCGTTCACCGTGATTGTCTGGGGCCTGGGTGTCGGGCCGGTCTATACCAACTGACCTGTTTCCTCCCTGAGAAAAACAACATCTGCCAATACAGGCCGCCGCAAGGCGGCCTTCTCGTTGGGGCGACGACCATTCGGCAGGTCGGCGATTCGCAAGTCGCCGGGGTTGCGGCATACTCGGCGTCTCTGGAGATCCATCAAGCATGCCCGAGCAACTCAATACCCGCGTCGAAGATTGTTACCAACTCGCTGAATCCTTTTTCAAACGCTCCTTCAAACGCCCCGTCGTCAGTCTCAAGCTGCGCGGGCAGAAAGCCGGTGTCGCGCATCTGCACGAGAACCTGCTGCGCTTCAACCCGCAGCTGTACCGGGAAAACACCGAACACTTCCTCAAGCAGACCGTGGCGCACGAAGTCGCCCACCTGATCGCTCATCAACTGTTCGGCGACCGCATCCAGCCCCATGGCGAGGAGTGGCAACTGATCATGCGCGGCGTCTACGAATTGCCGCCGGACCGTTGCCATACCTATGAGATCAAGCGGCGCAGCGTGACCCGCTACATCTACAAATGCCCGTGCCCCGACAGTGACTTCCCGTTTACTGCCCAGCGCCATGGTCTGGTGCGGCAAGGGCGGCGGTATCTGTGCCGGCGCTGCCGCAGTACGCTGGTGTTCAGTGGTGAGCTGCGGGTGGAATAGTTGGTTCCTGCGGTGCCCTGACTGGCCCTTTCGCTGGCAAGCCAGCTCCCACAGGTTTTGTGAACACCTGGGAACCTGTGGGAGCTGGCTTGCCAGCGATGAGGCCGTTACAGGCGCTAAAGAATGACTTTGGCGCGACGCAGGTCTTCAATTTTCGAAGGGCTAAGTCCCAACTCCCCCAACACCTCCTCCGTATGCTGCCCCAACCCCGCGCCAACATGCCTTGGCGCCGGCAATGCCTCAGAGAATTTCAACGGACACGCCATCTGCGCCTGCGTCGTGCCATCGCCGCGTGGCACCTGCGTTACCAGATCCCGCGCCTGCAACTGCGGATGGCGCAGCGCCTCGCCCAGACTCAGTACCGGCTCGACACAGGCATCGATCCCGGCGAACAACTCACACAGTTCTGCAAAATCATGCCGTTCGAATTCGATGCGCAACGCCTCTTTCAAGGCTTGTTGTTGCTCAGGCCTGGGCGACAACCCCTGCGCGGCCAGTTCCGGCCGGCCCAGTGCCGTGCACAATTGCTGCATGAACGCTGGCTCCAGACTGCCCACCGACATCCAGCGCCCATCCCGGGTGCGGTAATAATCGTAAAAGCTGCCGCCATTGAGCATCTGGTCTTCCCGACCGGGTTCCGCGCCGCAGGCCAGATAGCCAGCGCCGGCCATGGCGTTCAGGCTGAACGCGCAGTCGGTCATGCTCACATCCAGATGGGTGCCCTGCCCGGTTTGCTGACGGGCAATCACCGCTGCCAGCAAGCCGATCACGCCGTGTAGCGAGCCGCCCGCCACGTCCGCCACCTGCATGCCCAGCGGCAACGGCCCGCTGTCGGCGCGTCCGGTGTAACTGGCGAGTCCCGCCAGCGCCAGATAGTTGATGTCATGCCCGGCGCGCTCCTTGTACGGCCCGGTCTGGCCGTAACCGCTGATCGACACATAAATCAGCTTTGGATTGATCGCTTTCAACGCTTCATAACCCAGGCCCAGGCGCTCCATCACCCCGGGGCGAAACTGCTCGAGCACGATGTCGTACTCGTCCAGCAGTTGCTTGATGATCTGCAGCGCCTCGGGCTGTTTCAGGTCCAGCGCCAGACTGCGCTTGTTGCGGTTCAGATAAGCGTGGCTGGCCGAGACCCCGCCATCATGCGGCGGCAGCACCCGCAGCAGATCCATACGCGTCGGCGATTCGATGCGCAGCACCTCGGCGCCCATGTCCGCCAGCAGCAACGAGGCGAACGGCCCCGGCAGCAAGGTGGAGAAATCGAGAATCTTCAGTGAGGCCAGCGGTGCAGACATGAGCGAACTCCTTGGGCGATGTACTCAGCCTAGGCAGCCATCGCCGATGCGGCAATCACCGCAAATGTCAGCAGGTGTGACCGTTGCGCTCAAATTCCGGGCAAGAAAAAACCCGCCGAAGCGGGTTTTTCTGTGCAAGCGATGCTTACTTCACATTGCTCGGGGTTGGGCCTTCAGCCACACCCAGGTCGTCTTCTTCACGCTCGTCGGAGATACCGCGACCGCCGGAAGCCAGCTCGGCCTGCAGTTGATCGTTGTCCAGTTCCTTGACCCACTTGGCGACGACGATGGTCGCTACAGCGTTACCGACCAGGTTGGTCAGTGCGCGGGCTTCGGACATGAAACGGTCGATACCAAGGATCAGCGCCAGACCGGCAACCGGCAGGTGACCTACCGCCGACAGTGTCGCGGCCAGGACGATGAAGCCCGAACCGGTCACACCCGCCGCGCCTTTGGAGGACAGCAGCAGTACCAGCAGCAGGGTGATCTGGTGGGTGATATCCATGTGCGTGTCGGTCGCCTGAGCGATGAACACGGCCGCCATGGTCAGGTAGATCGAAGTACCGTCGAGGTTGAACGAATAACCGGTCGGGATCACCAGACCCACGACGGATTTCTTCGCGCCCAGACGCTCCATCTTGATCAGCATGCGTGGCAGTGCCGATTCCGACGAGGACGTACCCAGTACGATCAACAGTTCTTCACGGATGTAGCGCACCAGCTTGAACACGCTGAAACCGTGAGCCCGGCAGATCGCACCCAGCACCAGCACGACGAACAGAACGCAGGTGATGTAGAAGCAGATCATCAACTGGCCCAGTTGCACCAGCGAGCCGACACCGTAGGCACCGATGGTGAACGCCATGGCACCGAACGCACCCAGTGGCGCCAGTTTCATGATCATGTTGATGATGTTGAACATCACGTGGGCGAAGCGATCGATCATGTCCAGCAGCGGACGACCGTACGAGCCGAGGCGATGCAGGGCGTAGCCGAAGATCACCGAGAACATCAGCACTTGCAGGATGTCACCGGTGGCGAACGCGCCGACGATGGTGTTCGGGATCACATTGAGGAGGAAACCGACAATGCTCTGGTCTTTACTGGCCGTCACGTAGGTGGCGATTTTCGAGGCGTCGAGGGTGGTGACGTCGATGTGCATGCCGGCGCCCGGTTGCACAACGTTGACCACGATCAGACCGATCAGCAGGGCAATGGTGGAAACGATTTCGAAGTACAGCAGCGCGTAGCCGCCGGTCTTGCCTACCGATTTCATGTTCTGCATGCCGGCGATGCCGCTGACAACAGTACAGAAGATGATCGGGGCGATGACCATTTTGATCAGCTTGATGAAGCCGTCACCCAGGGGCTTGAGGGCCACACCGGTCTGCGGATAGAAGTGACCAAGCAGGATGCCGATGGCGATGGCAACGATCACCTGGAAATACAGGGATTTGTACAGTGGCTGACGAGTCGTCATTGCAGGTTTCCTCAAGCGTCCAGCGGCAACATCCATCTGTCGAGCGCCGAACCTTAATTGCGAACCCTCCTGCACTGGAGGGATTTGTTGTTGGAACGGCATTTTACTCGGCGGAGAAATGCACGCTTCTGTCGCTTGTATCGCAAACGTCGTGCCAGATTGGTGCGAATGGCAGCAAGCCTTTTGATATCAGGGCCTGCGGGATTTTCCTGTCACCAATCAGTGACTTGAGGCATGGCGGATTTCCGCCAACTCAGCGTTCAGCGTCCTGCAATTTGGCGGAAATCCGCCTTGTTGCGTTGCCGGCCCGCCGTTACGATCGTTGCCTGAACAAGGATTGCCGCTTATGCGCGAACGCACCATCGCCAGCCATTTCGCCCGTGCCGCCCTTGGCGGTGCCCGCCGTCGCGGCTTGGATTATTCTGGGCTGTTGCAGCAACTGGGGATCAGCCCGGAGTTGCTCGACGAGCCCCGCGCGCGAATTGCCCCGGAGCAGTTCACCCGGCTGATTCAGGGCTTGTGGCTGGCGCTGGACGACGAATACCTGGGTTTCGGCAATGCGCCGAGCAAGCCCGGCAGCTTCGCCATGATGTGCCACGCCTCGATTCACTGCCGTAACCTGGAGAAGGCTCTGCAACGCGGTTTGTTGTTTTACAGCCTGTTCCCCGACGCCCCACGCCTGACCCTGCGTCGCGAAGACGAATGGGTGCGTTTGAGCCTGGACGACGCGCAGTTGTGGGACCCGGATCATTTTCTCAGCGAGAGCCTGTTGGTGATCTGGCACCGCCTCGGTAGTTGGCTGATCGGCCAGCGCATTCGCCTTGAGCAGGCAACCTTCAGCTATCCGCGCCCCGAGCACGGCGGCGAATACGACCTGCTGTTCCCCTGCCCGCTGACCTTTGATGCCGAGCAGAGCAGCCTGCTGTTTCACAGTCGCTATCTGGCCATGCCGCTGTTGCAGGACGAACGCACGCTCAAGCATTTTCTCGAACGCTCCCCCGCCGACCTGCTCTCGCGCCCGGACGACGGCGACAGCCTGAGCAGCCGCCTGCGCCGCTTGCTCAGCCGCGATGCCGCGCACTGGCCTGATCTGGAAGCCGTCGCCGCGCATCTGCATATCAGCCCGCAAACCTTGCGCCGGCACTTGCGCGAGGAAGGCAGCAGTTTTCAGGAGCTCAAGGATCAGCTGCGGCGGGATATCGCCATCTATCATCTGGGCCGGGCGGAGCTGTCGTTGCAGCAGATTGCCGAGCAGCTCGGGTTCTCTGAGCCTTCGGCGTTTCACCGGGCATTCAAGAAATGGACGGGGCTGACACCGGGGGCTTATCGGGCGCAGGAGTTGTGAAGTCAGACGCCTTCGCGAGCAGGCTCGCTCCCCCAGGGGATTGCGTTTCAAGGTGGGAGCGAGCCTGCTCGCGAAGAGGCTGGCACTGCCAACCTTCACACCGCAGGAAAATGAATCCTGAACGCCGCCCCGCCCATCGGTGAATCGCCCAAAGCCAAACGCGCGTTGTAGCTTTCGATGATGTCCTTGACCACCGCCAGCCCGATGCCCTGCCCGGGATGCTGGGCATCCAGGCGTTCGCCGCGTTCGAGAATTCGCGCACGCTGATCGAGTGGCACACCCGGGCCATCGTCCTCGACACACAACTCGATCCCGGCCAAGGACTCGCGCACGCTGACCCGCACTTCGCCGAGGCACAGGCGATAGGCGTTTTCCAGCAGGTTGCCGAGCATTTCCAGCAAGGCGCCCTGCTCAATCGGCACGTAGCAGTGCTCGGGCAGATCAAAGGTCACGCGCACGTGTTTGTCGCGGTAGACCTTGTCCAGCGTATCGCACAGGCTTTTGAGCACCGGTTGCAGGCGCACCTGATGGCGCACCAGACCGCTTTTGCGCAGGCTGGCCCGTTGCAGTTGGTAGCTGATCTGCTGGCTCATGCGTTCGATCTGACTTTGCAGCACCCAGGCCTGATCGCGGTCTGCGGGGCGCTGGGCCATGTCTTCGCTGACGCCTTGCAGCACCGCCAACGGGGTTTTCAGGCTGTGGGCGAGGTCGTCGAGGGAGTCGCGGTAGCGGCTGCGTTGCTGACGTTCGCTGAGCAGCAAGCGGTTGAGCGAGCCGGTCAGGCGCAGCAGTTCACGCGGGTGTTTTTCCGTCAGGCTTTCGCGGGTACCGCCTTCGATTTCGTCGAGTTCCTGGCTCAAGCGGCGCAAGGCCTTGAGGCCCCAGGTCAGGCCGATCCAGAGCAGCGCGAGCAAAACCAGCAATGCCGCGCCGAAGCCCAGATAGAGATTTTCCCGCAGGCCTTCGAGGGTGGTTTCGTATTCACGCACCGGTTGCAGAGCGACGATGCTGAACGCTGCGCTTTTGCCGCCGAGCAATTTGACTTCGACGTCGTAGACGAAGAACTCCTGACCGCTGGCTTCACGAATCCGCGCGAACTCGTTGCCGAGGCCGTCGTAGCGCGGTTTGTAGTTGATCTGTTCTTCCTGGGTGGCTTTCGAGCGCCACACCAGTTTGCCGTCGCGGTCGTAGATATAGCCGAGCAAGCGGAAATCGGTGAGGTTAAAGCGCTCGTCCGGCAATTGCGACGGCATCACCAGCCGACCGTTTTCCACCCGGGCGGCGGAGATCAATGTGGTGACGTCGGAGGCCAGACGTTGCTCGATCGAGTCCTGCAAGGCAAGGCTGAAGGCGCCTTGCATCGCCGGCAACAAAGCGAGCATGAACAAAACCGCCAAGGTGGTGGCGGCGAGCATCAAGCGAACGCGAAGGGAACGGATCAAGTGCAGCGCTCATTGAACAGGTAACCGAGGCCGCGCACGGTGTCGATCGGTTTGAACCCGGCCGGGCCTTCGAGCTTGCGGCGCAGACGGCCGACCAGCACTTCGATGACATTCGGATCGCGCTCGTCGTCATCCGGATACAGCTGCTCCATCAAGCGATCCTTGGGCACCACCTGCTGATGATGGCGCATGAGGTATTCGAGGATGCGGTATTCGTAAGCGGTCAGCGCCAACGGTTGCTCGTCGAGACTGGCCTGTTTGCGATTGAGGTCGAGCAGCAACGGCCCGGCAACGATGGTCGACTGGGTGAATCCGCTGGAGCGGCGCAGCAATGCGTTCAGGCGTGCGTCGAGTTCTTCGAACTGAAACGGCTTGACCACGTAATCGTCGGCACCGGCGGCGAGGCCTTCGACCTTGTCCTGCCAGTTGCCGCGCGCGGTGAGGATCAGGATCGGGAAGGTCTTGCCGCCCGAGCGCAACTGGCGGATCAGGTCGAGCCCGCCCATGCCCGGCAGGCCGAGATCGATCACCGCCAGATCGAAGTTGTACTGGCCGGTCTGGTACAACGCCTCCTCGGCATTGGCCACGGACTCGACCACATGACCGCTTTCCGTCAGGCGGGTTTGCAGGTGATGACGCAACAGCGCCTCGTCTTCGACGACCAACAGTTTCATGCCTTTCTCCCTATCACTTGAACTCTCCAGGCAACTACCTGTGGGAGCGAGCCTGCTCGCGAATACGGTGGATCAGCCAGGCAATTGGCGGCTGATACACCTTTCGCGAGCAGGCTCGCTCCCACACTTCAAACTGCGACAACCGCTTAGAAATAGTAGTTGGCCGACAGGTAGGTCTGCGCGCTGCTGGTCAAGTCCAGTGAGCCCTGTTTGCTGCCGCCGCTCTCTTTCATTTCGGTGCTGGCGTTGCTGCGCAGGTAACGGTAACCGAGTTCCACCGAGGTGTTCTGCGAAACTTGCTGCAACACACCGACCTGGCCACCGATGGCGTAACCGATGTCGCTGTCACGGCTGAAACCTGGCGAATCCTGCGTCAGCTTGGTCAGACCGGCCGTGGCGCCACCGAACAATTTGGTGCTGCCGCCCACCGGGTAGAACAGGTCATAGCTGCCAAGCAGATTTTCCTGGCGCAGTTTAACGCCATTGTGCGAGCCGGAAACGTTGTCGTAAGTGGCGTAGTAGCGGCCCTGGCTGTTTTGCTGACCGAGGCGCATGCCGTAGGTGTTGTTGCCGTCGATGGCCCCGGTGACGTTGGGGTTGCCGAGATTGTTGTTGAGCGCGTGGGACTTGTCGATCTTGTCGCTGGTCTGGCCGAATGTCAGGCCGGCGAATTTGCTGGTGTCGTCGGCATTCGCCGCGATGCTGGAGCCTAACAGGGTAAAAGCCAGCAGCAATTTGTTTAAACGAGTCATGGGTATTTCCTCTTTCACAGTGCTGTTTGGGTATGGCGCAAGGTTACTGAGCCGCCCCTGTACGGCCCCTGAACCGTCTCTGAACCTGACCTGAACCGGATCGACTAGGCTGTTCTGACCACTTTCAATAAGGACACCCGACCATGCGCCTGTTCCTCGCCCTCACTTTGCTGGCGGTCAGCAGCCTCACCCAGGCTGCGATCAAGACTGAAGAAATCCCTTATCAAAGCGCCGACGGCAGCCAACTGATCGGCTACTACGCCTATGACGACGCGATCAAAGGCCCACGCCCCGGCGTTGTCGTGGTCCACGAATGGTGGGGGCTGAACGATTACGCCAAGCGCCGCGCGCGGGATCTTGCCGAACTTGGCTACAGCGCTCTGGCCATCGATATGTACGGCGAAGGCAAAAACACCGAGCACCCGAAAGACGCCATGGCCTTCATGCAGGCAGCGACCAAGGACGCCGATGCGGCGAGCAAGCGCTTCGCCGCCGGGCTCGATCTGTTGAAGAAGCAACAGCAGACCGACCCGAACCGGATTGCCGCCATCGGTTATTGCTTCGGTGGCGCCGTGGTGCTGAATGCGGCGCGTCAGGGTGTGCCGCTGGCCGGTGTGGTGAGTTTCCATGGCGCGCTGGCGACCAAGACCCCGGCGACTCCGGGCAGTGTGAAGGCGAAAATCCTCGTCGAGCACGGTGCGCTGGACAGCATGGTCACTCAGGACCACGTCACCGCGTTCAAGTCGGAGATGGACAAGGCCGGGGCTGACTACCAGTTTGTCAGCCTGGATGGCGCCAAGCATGGTTTCAGCAACCCGGATGCCGATCGCCTGAGCCATGGCGAGCATGGCGGGCCGGACATTGGTTACAACAAGGCGGCGGACGAGAAGTCGTGGGCGGATATGCAGGCGTTCTTCAAGAAGATTTTCGGTTGAGTCAGTAACGACCGAGGCACGGCTTTCGCGAGCAGGCTCGCTCCCACACCGGATATCTGTCGCCCAGAAGATCCCTTGTGGGAGAGAGCCTGCTCGCGAAGGCTTCACCGCCGATCTCGACCTCGCCCCGACTAACCGGCAAAATGCCCGCCATGAACTTCACCCCCGCCCTGCCCGCCTGCTGCACTGCGCTCGACAGCCACTGGCCGTTGCCGACGGTCCTGGCCGATACCGTACTGCTCAGTACCCACTTCGACCCGGCACGCCTGCTTGGCGATGACTTCCAGCGCAGCGCTGTGCCGGCGCCACCGAGCATTCAGCGCTCGGTAGCCAAACGCCAGGCCGAATTCCTCGCCGGGCGCGTCTGCGCCCGTGCCGCGCTGCAACAACTCGAAGGCCTGAACGTCGTCCCGCCGATCGGCGACGATCGCGCCCCGGTGTGGCCGGCGCATATCTGCGGTTCGATCACCCACAGCACCGGCCGCGCAGCAGCGATTGTTGCCAACAAGCAGCACTGGCGCGGCTTGGGCATGGATCTGGAAAACCTGTTGAGCCATGAGCGCGCTGAACGCCTGGCCGGGGAAATTCTCACGCCGGCGGAAATGCAGCGCATGGCGGCGGGTTCTCAGGAGCAACTGGCGCTGCGGGTGACCCTGACGTTTTCGGTCAAAGAAAGTTTGTTCAAGGCGCTCTACCCGATTGTGCAGCAGCGCTTTTATTTCGAGCATGCCGAAGTGCTGGAATGGACTGAGGCGGGCCAGGTCAGGCTGCGGTTGCTGACTGATTTGTCCAGCGAATGGCGCAATGGATCGGAGCTGGAGGCGCAGTTCGGAGTGCAGGATGGGCAGTTGTTGAGTCTGGTCAGCATTCCTGCCTGAAGTTTTGCATTGCCTGCATGGTCCTCATCGCTGGCAAGCCAGCTCCCACAGTATTCGCGGTGTACACAGAGACAATGTACACCCGCAAAACCTGTGGGAGCTGGCTTGCCAGCGATGGGGCCAGCCCTGCCACTACACACCCTACCGGCGCTCCTGATTCCTCGGCCAACTCAGACTGAAACACGCCCCACCCAGGCTCTTGCTCTTGCCAATGATCGCGCGGCCGTCGTGCCAGTGAATGATCCGCCGCACAATCGACAGTCCCAGACCATGCCCGCCCGAGGCCCGCGTGCGGCTATCGTCCAAGCGCAGAAACGGCGTGAAGATCCGCTCCCAAGCCACTTCCGGCACGCCCGGCCCGTCGTCCTCGACGTCGATCCGGCAGCGCAACTGGCCGACCTGATAACTCACCGTCACCTGCGAATGCGCATGGCGCATCGCGTTGCCCACCAGATTCTGCAGCGCCCGATGCAAATAACGCGGCTCGGCCTCGACCCAGGCGCCGTCGTTGTCGGCCGATGACAGACACAATCCGCGCTGTACCGTGACCTCGGCGCGCAGCGGCGCCAATTCTTCGATCACCTGATTGACCAGCGCATCCAGGTCGATGCGCTGGAAGGTCAGCGCCGGCGAGCCTTGCTCCAGTCGTGCGTAGGTGAGCATTTCGTCGACCAGCTTATCCAGGTCTTCAATGTCGTGATCCATGCCTTCGCGGTATTTTTCCAGCGCTTGCGGAGTGGTTGCCGTGCCGATCATTTCCAGCCCGAAACGCAGCCGCGCCACTGGGGTACGCAGTTCGTGAGAAACCGCGCGCACCAGTTCACGCTGGATCGCCAGCAACTGTTGCAAGTGCTCGGCCATGCCGTTGAACGCAGACGCCAGCCGTCCAACCGAGTCGGCACCGCGCGCCGGCACGCGGGTTTCCAGGCTGCCCTTGGCGATGCGCGTGGCCGCTGCTTCGAGACCGCGCAAACGCCGCTCAAGCTGACGCACCAACAGATAAACGATGAGACCGATCAGCGTCAGGCCCAGCGCGGCAATCAATACCAGCCATTCCGGCGGGTACGGATTCATCTGGTACAGCGGGCCGATTTCCAGCACCCACGGCGTGCCGACCATACCGGCGAAGACGCGGATCGAATCGCCGCCCTTGCCCAGCGCCATCACCGTATCGCCCTCGGCCACGCGGCGGCTCTGGTCTTCGTCCATGTCGGCGTCATTTACCGTGACCAGACGCAGATCGAAGCCAAAGCCCTTTTCCTGTTTTATCTGCGCCAGACGTTTGGGCTGCTCACCCACCGGCACCCGCACCAGCTCATCGGCCAGCAGATAAATGGTCGCCCGGGCCAGTTGCTCGCTGATCTGCTGCACCTCTCCTACCAGTACAAGCTGCTCTTTTTCGCTGATCAGCCGATAGACCTTGGCCGCATGTGGCCCCGTCTGCTCGACCAGCGCCTGACCGCGCAACACACGGGTGCGCTGGGCCAGATCAAGGTCGGTTTCAGAGAATTTCTTCAGCGTCAGCGGTATACCGAGCAGCCGCTCCCACACCAGCAGCGCGCGATGGCGTTCGGTCTGGTTCATCGGTTGCAGGTTGTCGGCCATCAGCGAGAAGGTGCCGTGGGCCAGGCGTTCGCGATATTGCTCGCTGCGCACCTGATTGAGCAGGTTCAGCGCCAGTACGCCGAGCACCGCCACCAGAATCAGCGCGGCGCACATGCCGCCATAGATGCGCAGGAAGATCGAATTCACAGCGCCAGGTCTGCGCAGGCCTCAGGGACGAACAGATAGCCTTTGCTTCGAATGGTCTTGATCAGGCGCGGATGATCGGGGTCGTCGCCGATTTTCGGGCGGATGCGCGAGATGCGCACGTCGATCGAGCGGTCCTGGCCGTCGTAGCCGATGCCGCGCAGGGCAGTGAAGATTTCTTCCCGGGAAAGAATCCGCCCGGCATTGGACACCAGCAGCCACAGCAGGTCGAACTCGGCGCTGGTCAGCTCGATGCCGTTGTCGCTCAGCCAGGCTTCGCGCAATGCGTTGTCGACCACCAGTGGACCGAATTGCAACCGCCGGGATTTTTCCGCGACCGGCTCCGGTGTGTCACTGCGGCGCAGCAACGCCTGGATCCGCGCCAGCAACAAGCGCGGACGCACCGGTTTGCATACGTAGTCGTCGGCACCGAGATCAAGGCCGTGGATCTGATCAGCGTCGTCGGTGCGCGCGGTGAGCATCAGGATCGGCCCGTCGTACTGGCTGCGCACCTTGCGGCAAATGCTCAGGCCATCCTCGCCGGGCAGCATCAGGTCGAGGATCACCAGATCCGGCTGCTCCTTGATGATCCGCGCCGCCGCCAGCGCACCGTTGCCTTCGATCTCCACGCGCAGGCCATTGGCTTGCAGGTAATCGCGGGTGAGCTCGGCCAGCCGCTGGTCATCCTCGACGATCAATACCTGCCAGGTTTGTTGCTCCACCGGTGACCTCTGCTTGCTGTTTTTATTAAAAGAAGAAAGACAATCGCCTGACACGGACAAAACCTGTGGGAGCGAGCCTGTTCGCGAAAGCGTCTGTTGCTCCAACCTGAATGCTCAGTGGTCAACCGATTCGCGAGCAGGCTCGCTCCCACAATCCTGCGTGTACCTCCCGATCATCTGTCATGTTTCAGGAGGATAAAAATGCCCATGCGCCCAGCGATTGTATAAACGCCGGCCACCCGGAAAACAAGTCGGTAAATGCGTTCGGACAAGGCCGAATTCTGTGATAGGGTTCGCGCCCTTAAAAAACCGCTGAAGCGTTTTTCCAGGCAAAAAAACAGTGACAAACGGTCTGGCTCAGCAGGTTCGCGGCCTACACGCGTTTTCCCTGTTTCTTACACAAATTACGCACAGGCTTATCCACAGGTAGTACGTTGCAATCCCCCCCTAAAACGCATTATCTTGTAGCACGGCGAAAACAGAGACCCTACATATAGGGTTTTCACCTAAAACGCCCAACCACATTTCAGACCTGAAACTCAAGTGCTTTATGGCCAGTTTCCGGTAGAACAAGCGAGTTTTTTCAAGCCCAAACCGCACTGGCGGATGGCACCGTTTTATTTGGTCCGAAACGGACAAAACGGTATGGGTGTTGCAGTCATGACTGCCACCCGCGAAGGAATCCGGTGGCGAGCTTCGGCTCGTAACCAAAACTTCGGCAAGGATGCGGCGTTGCAGCCTTTTTCCTACTGTTCCGAAGTTTGTAATGCCGACGCCCGTCGGTTGCAGTGCTTCGGTACAGAACGGTGAGCACCATGACGGTGCCAAACAAACATAGAGAATGTGGAGACCACCCCCCATGCAAACCGACACAACTCGCGAGAACCCGCAGGGCACCTTGCCGCAGGCCGCCGATTCGACTTCGGATCTGGCAGCCACCGCGCCTGGCCAGCTGCGCGTGATCAAGCGTAATGGCACTGTCGTTCCTTACACCGATGACAAGATCACCGTCGCTATCACCAAAGCGTTCCTCGCAGTTGAAGGCGGCACCGCTGCCGCCTCGTCGCGAATCCACGACACCGTTGCGCGCCTGACCGAACAGGTCACCGCGACCTTCAAGCGTCGCATGCCATCGGGCGGCACCATCCACATCGAAGAAATCCAGGATCAGGTCGAACTGGCCCTGATGCGTGCCGGCGAGCAGAAAGTCGCACGCGACTACGTGATCTACCGTGACGGTCGTTCGAAAGAGCGCGCAGCTCACGCTCCTGCCGAAGCAGCAGTCAACGCGCACCCGTCGATCCGCATCACCCGCGCCGACGGCAGCCTCGCGCCGCTGGACATGGGCCGCCTGAATACCATCGTCACCGAAGCGTGCGAAGGTCTGGAAGAAGTCGACGGCGACCTGATCCAGCGCGAAACCCTGAAGAACCTGTACGACGGCGTGGCCCTGACCGACGTCAACACCGCACTGGTGATGACCGCCCGTACCCTGGTCGAGCGCGAGCCGAACTACTCGTTCGTTACCGCCCGCCTGCTGATGGACACCCTGCGTGCCGAAGGCCTGAACTTCCTCGAAGTCGCCGAAAGCGCCACCCATCACGAAATGGCCGACCTGTACGCCAAGGCACTGCCGGCCTACATCGCCAAAGGTATCGAGTTCGAACTGCTGAACCCTGTGCTGGCCACCTTCGACCTGGAAAAACTGGGCAAGGCGATCAACCACGAGCGCGATCAGCAATTCACCTACCTGGGCCTGCAGACGCTGTACGACCGCTACTTCATCCACAAGGATGGCGTGCGTTTCGAACTGCCGCAGATCTTCTTCATGCGCGTGGCCATGGGCCTGGCGATCGAAGAGAAGCAGAAAGAAGACCGTGCGATCGAGTTCTACAACCTGCTGTCCTCGTTCGACTACATGGCTTCGACCCCGACCCTGTTCAACGCCGGTACCCTGCGTCCACAGCTGTCGAGCTGCTACCTGACCACCGTGCCGGATGACCTGTCGGGCATCTATCACGCGATCCACGACAACGCCATGCTGTCGAAATTTGCTGGCGGCCTGGGCAACGACTGGACGCCTGTTCGTGCGCTGGGTTCTTACATCAAGGGCACCAACGGCAAGTCGCAAGGCGTTGTGCCGTTCCTCAAAGTAGTGAACGACACCGCTGTGGCCGTGAACCAGGGTGGCAAGCGCAAAGGCGCTGTGTGTGCCTACCTGGAAACCTGGCACATGGACATCGAAGAGTTCATCGAGCTGCGCAAGAACACCGGTGACGATCGTCGTCGTACCCACGACATGAACACTGCCAACTGGATCCCTGACCTGTTCATGAAGCGCGTCTTCGATGACGGCAAGTGGACCCTGTTCTCGCCATCCGAAGTACCGGACCTGCACGACCTGACCGGTAAAGCCTTCGAAGAGCGCTACGAGTACTACGAAGCGCTGACCGAGTACCCGGGCAAGGTCAAGCTGTTCAAGACCATCCAGGCCAAAGACCTGTGGCGCAAGATGCTGTCCATGCTGTTCGAAACCGGCCACCCATGGCTGACTTTCAAAGACCCGTGCAACCTGCGCAGCCCGCAGCAGCACGTCGGCGTGGTCCACAGCTCGAACCTGTGCACCGAGATCACCTTGAACACCAACAAGGACGAAATCGCCGTTTGCAACCTGGGCTCGATCAACCTGCCGAACCACATCGTCGACGGCAAGCTCGATACCGCCAAGCTGCAACGCACCGTGAACACCGCCGTGCGCATGCTCGATAACGTGATCGACATCAACTACTACTCGGTGCCGCAAGCGAAGAACTCCAACTTCCGCCACCGTCCGGTCGGTCTGGGCATCATGGGCTTCCAGGACGCTCTGTACCTGCAGCACATCGCCTACGGCTCCGACGCTGCTGTCGAGTTCGCCGACAAGTCGATGGAAGCGGTCAGCTACTACGCGATCCAGGCTTCCTGCGACCTGGCCGACGAGCGCGGCGCCTACGAGACGTTCAACGGTTCGCTGTGGTCCAAGGGCATCCTGCCGCTGGATTCGCAACAGATCCTGATCGAACAGCGTGGCGAGAAGTACATCGATGTCGACCTGAAGGAAACCCTTGACTGGGCACCGGTTCGCGCCCGTGTACAGAAAGGCATCCGTAACTCGAACATCATGGCCATCGCACCGACCGCGACCATCGCCAACATCACTGGCGTCTCGCAGTCGATCGAACCGACCTACCAGAACCTGTACGTGAAATCGAACCTGTCGGGCGAATTCACCGTGATCAACCCGTACTTGGTTCGCGACCTGAAGGCTCGCGGTCTGTGGGACTCGGTGATGATCAACGACCTGAAGTACTACGATGGTTCGGTGCAGCAGATCGAGCGCATCCCGCAAGAACTCAAAGAGCTCTACGCGACCGCGTTCGAAGTGGACACCAAGTGGATCGTTGACGCCGCCAGCCGTCGTCAGAAGTGGATCGACCAGGCCCAGTCGCTGAACCTGTACATCGCCGGCGCATCGGGCAAGAAGCTCGACGTGACCTACCGCATGGCCTGGTACCGTGGTCTGAAAACCACTTACTACCTCCGTGCCCTGGCCGCGACCAGCACCGAGAAGTCGACCATCAACACCGGTAAGCTGAACGCTGTTTCCAGCGGCGGCAACCACGGCGACGATTCGGTCCTGGCCGCTCCGGCAGGTCCGGCGCCAGTGCCAAAGGCCTGCGCGATTGACGAGCCGGATTGCGAAGCTTGCCAATAAGCTGAGCTGACTTTCAGGCGTTGCGAGACGCCTGATACGCTCCGGGCAAAAGAAACCCCCGACAGACCTCTGGTGTGTCGGGGGTTTCTTTTGCATGGAAAAAACCACAGGCATAAAAAACGGCGAGGCCCTATTACGGGACTCGCCGTTTCAACATTGCAACCTTCGTCAGCCCATCACGAACTCGGTCATTGCCTGCCCCACTACCGGAATAGTGAAGGAATCGCCGTTGTTGGTGTAGAAGGTTTCAATGGTGTTGGCTCCCTTGTACCAGTCTTTCAGGAACACGCCAGAGTCCAGATTGCCGCTTTGCAGGTCGGCGGCGTTGAAGATGTAGGCGCCCTGATCGTTTTGCATGATCCGGACATCGCTGACACTCTGGATGTTTCTGAGAGTGACCAGATCGATCCCTGTGGTGCCGTCATCGAAAATCGCGACCATGGTTTTGGAAGATACAAAATACGCATCGCTGCCCTCTCCACCATAACCGTCACCGGAAGCGCTCAGATACAGCTTGTCGGCACCGGCACCACCGCGCAGCTCATAGCCATGACCCAAGCCCATTAACGTGTCATTGCCATCGCCCCCGTCGGCGATACCCGAAATGACCGTAATGTTGTCATTGCCGGCTTCGCCATAGAAAACTGAACCGACATCACGCACATACCCAATGATGTAATCATCGCCGTTACCACCATAGATGGTATCAGCCTGATTATCCGTCGAGAAAGGTACAGTCAGGGCGCCAGTATCCGTGAAGCTATGACCATAAAGAGTGTCATTGCCATCACCGCCATACAGGACGTCGTTACCGTCACCGCCCTCTAACATGTTGGCGTAGGCATTACCGGTCAAGGTGTCACTGAAGGCTGAGCCCACAAGGTTATCGATATTTATGAGTGCGTCCCCTTGGGCATCACCGCCAGTGCCGAAACCTGTCAGCAAATTGACCTGTACCGCATCGGAGCTATTGACGTACCAGGCAGAGTCTCCACGCCCGACACCAATCAAACTATCCGCACCAGCGCCGCCAATAAAGGTCTCTCTCACGGCGGCGGAGCCCGTGAAGGTATCGGCATAGGCGGAACCTTGGAATGCCTCGATCGACGCATAGATATCCCCCGCCGCAATACCCGTAAGCACCGCAGCACTCAGATCCAGCGTAACGCCCGAATCCTCACCCGCAAAGCTGAGAATGTCGTTGCCATTGCCACCATCAAAACGATCCAAGCCGGCGCTACCGACAAAGATATCGCCGTAATTGGAGCCCCGGATCTGTTCAATACTGTTGTAGGAATCGCCGGCAGCGATACCCGTGCTGACTCCGGTTTTGGAGTTGATTGTCACGCCCGTGAGGCTGTCAACGTAGCTGACCGTGTCAAAACCATCGCCACCGAAGAATTGGTCAGCACCTGCTCCGCCCGACAGCGTATCGGCACCGGCCCCGCCCGTGATGATGTTGTCTGAGGCATTGCCGTAACCGGTAAAATTACCGGTGCCGACGTAAGTAAGACGTTCAACGTTGGCTGCCAGGGTGTGATTGAGCAAAACAGTGCGTACTTCATCATCACCGCCGCTCACTGCTTCAACCACGTTCACCGAAGTGCCGTTGACGTAGTAGATGTCATCGCCGGCGCCGCCGTTCAGGACATTGCCCGTGGTTTGCCCGGTCAGGACGTCATTGAAAGACGAGCCGATGACCGTTTCAAATTCCCACAGCTTGTCGCCCTGGGCATCGCCACCCACGCCTGCAACACCGCCGACCAGACTCACCGTCACACCGCTGGACGAACCGGAGTAGTCAATGGTGTCCGTGCCGCCCGAACCGAAAAACTGATCCGCAGCTTCGCCGCTGATAAAGGTGTCATTGCTGCCAGAACCTTGCAGGAACTCGATACCGACGTATGTATCACCGAAAGCGATCCCGGAGTTCACCCCGGTTTTGGTGTTGATCGTCACACCCGAAGGGCTGTCGCCATAACTCACGATATCGTTACCGGCGCCACCGATGAACTGGTCAGCACCTGCTCCGCCCGACAGCGTATCGGCACCGGCCCCGCCCGTGATGATGTTGTCTGAGGCATTGCCGTAACCGACGAAGTTACCGGTGCCGACGTAAGTAAGACGTTCAACGTTGGCTGCCAGGGTGTGATTCAGCAAAACAGTACGCACTTCATCATCACCGCCGCCGACCGCTTCAACCACGTTCACCGAAGTGCCGTTGACGTAGTAGATGTCATCGCCAGCGCCGCCGTTCAGGACATTGCCCGTGGTTTGCCCGGTCAGGACGTCATTGAAAGACGAGCCGATGACCGTTTCAAATTCCCACAGCTTGTCGCCTTGGGCATCGCCACCCACGCCTGCAACACCGCCGACCAGACTCACCGTCACACCGCTGGACGAACCGGAGTAGTCAATGGTGTCCGTGCCGCCCGAACCGAAAAACTGATCCGCAGCTTCGCCGCTGATAAAGGTGTCATTGCTGCCAGAACCTTGCAGGAACTCGATACCGACGTATGTATCACCGAAAGCGATCCCGGAGTTCACCCCGGTTTTGGTGTTGATCGTCACACCCGAAGGGCTGTCGCCATAACTCACGATATCGTTACCGGCGCCACCGAAGAATTGGTCAGCACCTGCTCCGCCCGACAGCGTATCGGCACCGGCCCCGCCCGTGATGATGTTGTCTGAGGCATTGCCGTAACCGGTAAAATTACCGGTGCCGACGTAAGTAAGACGTTCAACGTTGGCTGCCAGGGTGTGATTGAGCAAAACAGTGCGTACTTCATCATCACCGCCGCTCACTGCTTCAACCACGTTCACCGAAGTGCCGTTGACGTAGTAGATGTCATCGCCGGCGCCGCCGTTCAGGACATTGCCCGTGGTTTGCCCGGTCAGGACGTCATTGAAAGACGAGCCGATGACCGTTTCAAATTCCCACAGCTTGTCGCCCTGGGCATCGCCACCCACGCCTGCAACACCGCCGACCAGACTCACCGTCACACCGCTGGACGAACCGGAGTAGTCAATGGTGTCCGTGCCGCCCGAACCGAAAAACTGATCCGCAGCTTCGCCGCTGATAAAGGTGTCATTGCTGCCAGAACCTTGCAGGAACTCGATACCGACGTATGTATCACCGAAAGCGATCCCGGAGTTCACCCCGGTTTTGGTGTTGATCGTCACACCCGAAGGGCTGTCGCCATAACTCACGATATCGTTACCGGCGCCACCGAAGAATTGGTCAGCACCTGCTCCGCCCGACAGCGTATCGGCACCGGCCCCGCCCGTGATGATGTTGTCTGAGGCATTGCCGTAACCGACGAAGTTACCGGTGCCGACGTAAGTAAGACGTTCAACGTTGGCTGCCAGGGTGTGATTCAGCAAAACAGTACGCACTTCATCATCACCGCCGCCGACCGCTTCAACCACGTTCACCGAAGTGCCGTTGACGTAGTAGATGTCATCGCCAGCGCCGCCGTTCAGGACATTGCCCGTGGTTTGCCCGGTCAACACGTCATTGAAAGACGAGCCGATGACGGTTTCGAAGTTCCACAGCTTGTCACCCTGGGCATCACCACCGACACCCAGAACACCTCCGACCAGACTTACTGTCACACCGCTGGAAGACCCAGAATAGTCAATGGTGTCAGTACCGCCCGAACCATCAAACTGATCGGCAGTTGCACCACTGATAAAGGTGTCGTTGCTGCCGGAGCCCGCCAGCATCTCGATGCCGACGTAGGTATCACCGGCAGCAATCCCGGAGTTCACTCCGGTTTTGGTGTTGATCGTTACACCCGCAGGGCTGTCGGTATAACTCACGGTATCAGTGCCTGCACCGCCGATGAACTGGTCAGCACCTGCGCCGCCCATCAGAATGTCGTTACCGATCCCGCCGGTGATGACGTTGTCCGACGCGTTGCCGTAACCGACAAAGTTGCCGGTACCGACGTAGGTCAGGCGTTCGACGTTGGTTGCCAGGGTGTGATTGAGCAGGATGGTCCGTACTTCGTCATCACCGCCGCCCACCGCTTCAACGACGTTTACCGAAGTGCCGTTGACGTAGTAGATGTCGTTACCAGCGCCACCGCTTAAAGTGTTGCCGGATGCTTGGGCGGTGAGAATGTCATTAAATGCAGAACCAATCACGGCCTCTATAGACGTTAAGGTATCGCCCTGAGCATCTCCGCCAACACCTGTTCCAGCGGTCAGATTGACGGTTACTCCTGCCGTCGAGCTGGCATAAGACGCGGTATCGATACCGTTCCCGCCATTCAAGACATCAGCACCTGCTCCGCCATCCAGCAAGTCATTGCCATCGCCGCCACTCAGCGAGTCATTTCCTGCAACCCCATACAACTCATCCGCACTTGACGTGCCTACCAGTGTGTCCGTACCCGAGGTTCCGTTTATAACTGCCATTGTCTCTTCCTTGCCTTTTTGATGAATCGATAGTCAACGCAATACTTCAGAATCGCCTCGATAAGGCCGAGTACTTTTGAGCGTGGTCATTGATGAGACGCTTAACCGCCTTGCAACCAGAGGTCTCCATGACTTGCGAAAGTTTGACGCGCCCCTTCTTCTGCTGGGGGCAACTGCAATTACTGCACCACAGCTGCCGACGAACGGTAGGTATTTGAGAAAAGCCTGACAGCGCACAAAAAAAAACCGACGCCCTAGGACGTCGGTTTTCAGTGCAGCAATCAGATCACATCAAGTCATCTGAATGATGGTCTGCATGATGGTGCTCTGAGTGGAGATGGTCTTGGCGTTCGCCTGATAGTTGCTCTGGCCCTTGATCAGATCAACCAGCTCGTTGGTCAGGTTAACGTTCGACTCTTCCAGCGAGTTGGACACCACCTCACCCAACGTACCGGTCTTCGGCGCGTCGTAGCCCGGGATACCCGAAGCGAACGTCTCTTTCCAGCTGGTGCCGCCGACAGCCTGCAAGCCCTGTTCGTTGGTGAAGCTGGCCAGCGCAACCTGGCCGATCGCCTTGCTCTGGTTGTTGCTGAAGTTGGCGAACAGCGTACCGGTGCCGTCGATGGTCAGGTTGGTGATCTGGCCAGTGGCGTAACCATCCTGAGTCGGGATCGTGCGCGAAGTATCAGCGTTGTACTGGGTGGTCTTGGCCATCGAAATGGTCACGCCAGCCGGATTTGCTGCCGCGCCGTTAGGCGTAAAAACACCGTTGGTCACGGTGCCTGGTTTCCAGTTACTCAACGTCAAGTCGCTGCTGATGAGCGGGTTTGGCGCCGGCGGCGGCAAAGTACTCGGTGTACTTACCTGAAGTAATTTGCCGGAACTGTCGAACGTCAATGTCGAAGCAACCGGAGGCGTGGCGGCGTTGGTTGGATCGCTACCGGTGGCATCCGGGTTGCGTCCATCAACCAGGGTGTAAACCTTCCAGGTATTCTCGCCAGTCTTGACCACGTACTGATCCATGACGTGGGAGTTACCCTGAGTGTCATAGATCGGCGTGCTGAACGACTTGGTGTAAGTCTCAGGCTTCGACGGGTCGAACTTCACGGCAGTAGCGCCGGTATCAACAATCACGGGTGCCGAAGAGTTCAGGTTGATGCTCGAAGTCACCGCCGAAGTCGACTTCGGCGCCAGGTTCGAGGTGTCGATCTTCAGATCGGTCAACACACCGTTGATGATCTTGCCGTTGGCATCCACACCGTAACCCTGCAGACGCGAGGTGTAGTCGGTGTTGGTGATGTAACCGGCGTTGTCGACCTTGAACGTACCGGCACGGGTGTACGAGATCGAGCCGTTGTTGCTCATGGTGAAGAAGCCGGAACCGTTGATGCCCATGTCCAGCACGTTGCCAGTGTTGTTGATGTCACCCTGGGTGAACTGCTGGGAAACGTTGGCCAGGCGCACGCCGTTGCCGATCACTTTGCTGCCGCTGCCCAGACGAGTCGAAGAATAGACGTCTTCGAATTCTGCGCGCGAGGATTTGAAACCGGCGGTGGCGACGTTGGCGATGTTGTTGCCGGTGACGTCGAGTTGTTTGTTGGCGGCATAGAGACCGCTAAGGCCGATGTTAAAAGACATGTTCCACTCCTTCGTGCCGGGTTAGTCGGCTCTATATACCAATGGTTTGTACTTTGGACAGGGCAACGGTGCCCTTGCCGGCCAGGTTGAGCATCAGCTCGCCACCGGTCTGGCTGATCGTCACGCTGTTGACGGTCGCTGGCAGGTAGGTCGCCAGGTCGGTCGCGGTGCCGTTGATCGGTGCGTTGGCCTTGAACGTGTAAGTGCCGACCGGAACCACGGTGCCGGCAGTGTCCTTGCCGTCCCAAGTGAAGCTGGCATCGCCGGCAGCGCGGCTGCCCAGGTCGATGGTGCGCACGGTTTTGCCGTCCTTGTCGGTGATGGTCACGGTGCCGCCGGCAATCGACGAAGGCACGGTGACCGAACCGGTCAGGCCTTTGCTCGGGTCATCGAGCTGGGCGGTGTTGGTCTGCACGATCACGTTGCGACCGACCAGCGACGACGCTTGCAGCGCCTGCGACGAGTTGTAGTTGCCGGCAAGTCCGCTGACGGTGGAGTTCAGCGTGGTGATGCCTTCAAGGCTGCTGAACTGCGCCAACTGCGCGACGAAAGCGCTGTTGTCCTGCGGGTCGAGCGGGTTCTGGTTTTTCAGCTGGGTGACCAGCAATTGCAGGAAAGCATCCTTGCCCAGCGCCTGGCCGCCGGTGGCACTGTTGGTCGCCGAAGCGATGCCGCCCGACGTCGTGCTGCTGGCCTTCTTCGACGAGTTGGCCAGGATGTCGTTCATGCTCAGGCTGCTGGTGGTATCCGTAACGCTCATGGCAGTCGCCCCTTATTACTGACCGAGGGTCAGTACCTTCTGCATCATGGTTTTGGCGGTGTTCATCATTTCCGCGTTGGTCTGGAACGAGCGGCTCGCGGAAATCATGTCAGCCATTTCTTCCACCACGTTGACGTTCGGGTAGTAGACGTAGCCCTTGGCGTCGGCAGCCGGATGGTTCGGCTCGTAGCGCGCTTCGAGGTTGCTCTGGTCTTCGACAACGCCGAGTACCTGCACGCCCTGCCCGGCAGCGTCCTGGTTCTGGAACAGCGAATTGCTGCCGCCGGCCTGGCCGCCCTGGAACATGGTGGCGAACACCGGATGACGGGCGCGGTAGGTCTGGTCGATGCTCGACGAAACGGTTTCGGCGTTGGCGATGTTCGACGCCACGGTGTTCAGACGCGTGGTCTGCGCGCTCATGCCGCTGCCGGCAATGTTGAAAACGCTGGACAGGGACATGGATTATTCTCCGCGCAGGGCTGACACCAGCCCTTTGAATTTGCTGTTGAGCAAGGTGAAGCTGGCCTGGAAGCCGACAGCGTTTTCCGCGTAGTTCGACTGTTCCAGTTGAGCGTCGACGGTGTTCTGATCGATCGAAGGCTGCATCGGCGTGCGATACATCAGCGACTCGTCGCCGTTGCCCAGCCCTTCAGCCTCGATGTGCCGGCTGTTGGTCATGTTCATGGCAAAGTGGCCGCCGGTCTTGGTCTTCTCGGTCTGTGCTTCGAGCACTTTGGAGAAATCCAGATCCCGCGCCTTGTAGTTCGGGGTGTCGGCGTTGGCGATGTTGTTGGCCAGCACTTCGGCACGCTGGGCGCGGAAGCCCAATGCCTTTTCGTGAATGCCCAGCGCTTTGTCGAAGCTGATGCTCATGTCGGGAACCTTCAGGTGACCGGTTTTTCGTATCTGAGCATTAGCAAGCGCCGTGCCAAATGGAACAACCCCCGTATTCCGGGGCTTTGCGCCGGACTTGCAAAGTGGCAATGCCAGAAAAGCGGCAACCGGTTACCGCCGGATGCCGCTTTTCTGCCGCTTGCCGTCCTTGCCAGGTCAGCGCAGATCCCTGTGGGAGCGAGCCTGCTCGCGAAGGGGGCGTGTGAGGCGCCAACTGTCTTACGGACAGACCGCTATCGCGAGCAGGCTCGCTCCCACAGGGGGTTTGTGGAAAATAATTCGGGCATAAAAAAACGGCAGGCCTTTGCGGGCCTCCCGTTTTTTGTATCAGCGCAAACCGCTTATTTCGCCTTGTAAATAATCCCCGGGCTGCACTGAACCATCTGGTAATGATCCGGCAAACCGTTCAGCGCTTCCGAAGCGCCAAGGAACAGGTACCCACCCGGCTTCAACGTGCTGTGAATGCGCAACAGAATGTCCTTCTTCACTTCGGCAGAGAAGTAGATCAACACGTTGCGGCAGAACACGATGTCGAACTTGCCCAGCGCTGCGTAACTGTCGAGCAGGTTGAAAGAGCGGAATTCCACCCGGCTCTTGATCGGCGCCTTGACCACCCAGCGCCCCGGCCCTTTCGGGTCGAAGTAGCGTTGCAGGCGTTCCGGCGACAGACCGCGACCGATCGCCAGGCTGTCGTACTCGCCGGTCTTGCAGTTGTTGAGCATCAGGCCCGACAGATCGGTGGCAACGATCTGCACGCCCATCTTCAACTGACCCAGGTTGCTGCGCTCGAACTCGTCGATCGACATCGACAGCGAGTACGGTTCCTGTCCCGACGAGCAGGCCGCCGACCAGATCCGCAGACGCTGGTTGGGGCTGGCCTTGATCGCTTCCGGCAGTACCTTGTTCTTCAAGACTTCAAACGGATAGGTGTCGCGAAACCACAGGGTTTCGTTGGTCGTCATGGCATCGACCACCTGCTCGCGCAAACCGCTGCGCGGCTGGGTCTGGATGCGCTGTACCAGCTCACCCAGGGACTTGATGCCTTGCTGCTCCATCAGTTTGTTGAGACGGCTCGAGACCAGATACTGCTTGTTTTCACCGAGCAGAATGCCACAGGCTTTTTCCAGGAAGACCCGGAACTGTTCGAAATCCAAATTACCCGTAGACAATGATGCCGCCTCTTAAATCGTGTTGACCGCCAGGGGCAGAAGGCCCCTAGCTGATATCTGCTGCTTTGATCCGGTCGACTACCCGGGATGCGAGGTCATCAGGACGGAATTTGGCCAGGAAGTCATCAGCACCGACTTTCTTCACCATCGCCTGATTGAATACCCCCGACAACGAAGTATGCAGGATGATATGGAGCTTTTGCATGCGCGCGTCGCCACGGATTTCCGCCGTCAGGGTGTACCCGTCCATCTCCGGCATCTCGATGTCGGAAATCATCATCAGGAACTCTTCTTCCGGCTTCTTGCCCTCGTCGACCAGCTTGCGCAGGTAATCCAGCGCCTGCTTGCCGTCGTTCAGCGCCACCACTTCGACACCGATGGTCTGCAGACAACGGGTGACTTGCTTGCGCGCCACCGACGAGTCATCGACCGTCAGCACCCGCAGCGACAACGCCTTGGTCTGCGTCTCGACATCGACCACGCCCACCGAAATCGCTTCCGGCGTCGGCGCCACTTCGGCCAGCACCTTCTCGACGTCGATGATTTCGACCAACTGGTTGTCGACCCGAGTCACAGCGGTCAGGTAGTGATCGCGACCGGTACCCTTGGGTGGCGGATGGATCTCTTCCCAATTCATGTTGACGATGCGCTCCACCGAGCGGACCAGGAAACCCTGGGTCTTGGTGTTGTACTCCGTGATGATCACGAACGGACTGTTCTTGTCTTTCAACGCACCGGAGCCCGTTGCCATTGCCAGATCCAGGATCGGAATGGTCGCTCCCCGTATATTCGCTACCCCGCACACGACAGGACTGGATTTGGGCATCAACGTCAGGGACGGGCATTGCAACACTTCCCGTACCTTGAACACGTTGATCCCGTAGAGCTGCGGCCCGTCGAGACGGAACAACAGCAGCTCGAGGCGATTCTGCCCTACCAGTTGCGTGCGCTGGTTCACCGAATCCATTACACCAGCCATGCCCAGACTCCTACACCAACGCCAAGTGTTGTTGCGACGCACATTCATTGCTAAACGGCACGGCGCTTGCTTTTTAACTCGTATGAACGCTCAAACGACATTTTCCCGACGCCTGACATCTACCCTTCGCAAAGGGCTTTGCGCGGTGGTCGCCGTTTGCTGCTCGCTTGCTGGCAGTCCTGCCAATGCAGATGCGGTTACCTTGCCTGATATGCTTATCGGCGTGACTCAGGGCTTTCTTGAATTCACCGTAGAAGACTATTTGGCTTCCAGTCAAACCGAAGGCCGCTACGAAATCGAAGTCAATCAGCTCGACCCGCGCATGCGCATGCCCATGTGCGACAAGGAATTGACAGCGACGCTGGAGAGCCCGGCACGCCCGCTGGGCCGCGTCACGGTGAAGGTTCGCTGCGAAGGCAGTTCGCCCTGGACGGTGTTCGTACCCGCTCAAGTCCGCCTGTTTCGCGAGATCGTGACGACCACTCGTCCGCTGAAACGCGCCGGCATTATCGAGCCGCAGGATGTGACCTTGCGCGAGCGCGACGTCAGCACGATCAACCAGGGTTTCCTGACCTCCGTCGACGAAGCGATCGGGCAGAAACTTACCCGACCAACGGTCGCCGATCAGGTCATAACTCTGGTGCATCTGGAACAGGCCGAAGTGGTCCGTAAGGGTGACCAGGTGGTGATCACTGCGCGCAGCGGCACCCTTGCCGTACGCATGCCGGGGGAAGCGCTCTCCAATGGCGGCATGAAAGAACAGATTCGAGTAAAAAACCTTAATTCTCAAAGAGTTATCAAGGCGCAGGTGATTGCGCCGGGACAGGTCGAAGTGGCCATGTAAAAGCCTCGTGGAGAAAACTGGCGCCGATCCCGTCGCTTCCCTAAACTGTGCCGCAGCAGGTCTCGCAACGGCGCATGCAAGCTTATGGTTGATTGGGCCTAAAGTTTTTCAGGGGATAGCCGAAAACATGGCAAGCGTCCAAATTCCCAGAGGTTTTTTATCATGGTTATCGATTTCAACCGATTGAACAGTTCCTCGTCACTAACCGGCAGCACACGTACCAGCAACGCCAAGGAAAGCGCTGAAAACAGCCCCTCCGCGCCGCTGAATACCCAGGCCGAACAGGCCAATGTCGCCAAAAGCGGGGAGTCGGTACACCTCAGCAATGAGGCTCAACAGTTGCAGAAGGTCACTGACAAGCTGCGCGATCAGCCTGCTGTCGACAAAGCCCGTGTGGCCGAGTTGAAAGCCGCGATTGCCGATGGCAGCTATAAAGTCGACAGCAACCGTGTAGCCAGCAAACTGCTCAACTTCGAAGCCCAGCGCTAGGCTTTTGCCGGCGCCAGGCTTTTGGACGCTTAAACCCCAAGGCCAGCCATGCACGACACTAACTTATTGCAACTGATCAACGACGACTTTGCTCCAGCGCAACAATTGCTGGAGTTATTGCAAACCGAATCCCTCGCTTTGCATGGTCGCGACATGCCGTTGCTGGAAGAAATTCTGGCGACCAAGCAAGCGTTGATCATTCTGCTCGAGCAGCATGGCCGCAAGCGCAGCGAAATCCTCGCCAGCCTCAACCTGCCGACCGATCGCACAGGTCTTGAGCAACTGGCCAGCCAGTCGAGCATTGGCGACCAGTTGCTGACCCAGGGCGATGCCCTGACCGCGCTGATCGCCCGATGCCAGGCAGCCAACATCAAGAACGGCCAGTCGATCCAGATCCAGCAGGCGACTACGGCCAACCAGCTGAAGATCCTCACCGGCGGTGAGCCGCCAGCGCTGTACGACGCCAGCGGGACCTTTGCCAAACCGGTCAAGCCGCGAACGCTCAGCCAGGCATGAGCCATTCGCTGACCCTGCACTATCCACCTGCGCAACATGCTGGCAAAATACTGGCCAGTCGTCTTATTTTGTCTGGAGATTGAAGAACCGTGTCCAACACCCTAAGCGCGGATGATGCTCCGCAGCCTCCGAAGGTGCTCACCACGCCACTGGAAATCTCCAGCAACCTGCGCCAGCTGCAAGACAGCCACGATCCGCTGATCATCACCTTCCATGAACGCAGCCAGCGCTTTCAGAGTTACCTGATCAAGGTCGACCGCGAAACCGCAACGATCGCGCTGGATGAAATGATTCCACGCGACGGCGAGCGCTTCCTCCAGGCTGGCGAGCCGTTCAAGGTCGAAGGCTTTCATGACGGCGTACGCATCGCCTGGGAATGCAACGGCACACTGAACATCGAAGAATCCGACGGTGACCGTTTCTACACCGGCGACCTGCCGAGCGAAGTGGTCTATCACCAGCGCCGTAACGCCTTCCGCGCTGCGTTGAAGCTCACCGATCTGGTCAGCGTTGAACTGGGCGGCGAAAAGCTCAAGGTTCCTCTTCAGGGCAAGCTGCTGGATATTTCTGCGACCGGTTGCAAATTCCGCTTCGAAGGCGACATCACTGATCGCCTGCAACTGGGCCAGGTCTACGATCGCCTGATCGCCCCGCCGCTGTTCGGCAACCAGCCAACATCGGTCGAACTGCGCTATCTGCATTTCGAAGAAAAACTCAACATCACCTTCGCCGGTCTGCGCTTCCACAACATCAGTGGCCAGGCTGCGCGCAACGTCGAGCGGTTTGTTTACCAGTTGCAGCGTGAAGCACGGCGTTTCGACAAAGACGATCTCTGAGTCGCAGCGACCAATAAAAAGGGCAGTCCCGCACAGGACTGCCCTTTTTTATGCGCCGTTGTTTATCTTCGGCTCAAGGCCGGCCACCGCTGATATCCGGCGCAGGCTTGTCGTCATCGCCGCTGTCCTGTTCGGCTGCAACGACTGCTTCCGGCTGCGCAACGGGCTCCGGTTCGGGCTCAGGATTGACCGGCGCCGGATCCTGCACCATCTGCTCCTGCACCACCTGCTCATCAACACGCGGGTCAAGCGCCGCCACCAGCGGCGAACTCGACATGCTGTCCGGCATCGCCACGTGATGCAGCGGTGCGTCGTCGACCTGATGCAGGTTGGTGACCGCTTTCGGACGAATCCGCCAGACCAGCACCAACGCGAAGAAACTGAAGAACGCATACAGGCTCTGACTGCCGAGAAACTTCATCAGCACACCCGCCAGCAGCGGCCCGATGCTCGCGCCGACGCCGTAGGTCACCAGCAACATCGCGGTCAGCGACACCCGCCGATCGCCTTCGACGTGGTCATTGGAGAACGCCACCGCCAGCGGATACAGGCAGAACTGCACCAGCGAACAGAAGAAACCGACAACGAACAGCACCTCCAGCGGCACCTGCGGCATGATCGCCAACGGCAACGCCGCCACCGCCAGAAACCCGGCAAAGCAGCGGATCAGCAGCGCGCGGTCATAACGGTCGGACAACCAGCCCAACGGCCACTGCACCAGCAGACCGGCAAAAATGCAGCTACCCATGAACAGACCGACCTGCTCGGTCGTCAGCCCTTGTTGCGAGGCGTACAGCGGCGCCAGACCGTAGAACGAACCGATGATCAGACCGGCGCCGAGCACCGTGCTCAGCGATTGCGGCACACGTTTGATAAAGAAGCGCGGCTCCATCGGCGCGGGGTGCAGAGGCGCCGGGTGAATCCGTCGGGTCAGCGTCACCGGCACCAGGCACAGGGCAAAGCACAGCGCCACCAGCATCAGCAGTTCCAGACCGAGGCCGGGGTGCATGACCAGAATCAGCTGGCCCAGCACCAGGCCCAGGTACGAGGCGATCATGTAACCGCTGAACACCAGGCCGCGTTGATTGGCATCGGCCTGCTCGTTGAGCCAGCTCTCGATGACCATGTACTGACACATCATGCCCAGACCGACGATCGTCCGCAGCACCAGCCACGCCGGCAGCCAGTCCACCAGACCATGGCCGAGCACCGCCGCGCCGACGATCCCCGCACACGCCGAGTAGGCTCGGATATGCCCGACCCGGGCGATCAGGCGATGGCCGATCTTGCCGCCCAGCACCAGACCGAAATAGTTGGCCGCCATCAGCGCACCGACCCACAGCCCGTCGACATTGTCGGCGGCCAGACGCAAAGCCAGATAAGTAGAAAGAAGGCCTGAGCCGATCAACATCATCAGCGAGGCAAAATACAGCGCTCGAAAGGATTTCCAGATTTGGCGCATCGGCGTTCCGAGCGGCTCCTTGCAGTAAATACCGGGCTGTCAGAAGACACCCCGGTAGCAGCGATACGTCAGGCCTGGGCGGCCAGCACACGGCGCTCCCAGGGAGTGATTTCATCAAAGAAGCTGGTCAACTCCATGGTCTTCGAAGCGATGTAGCCTTCGATGAACTCCGACCCGAACAGTTCCCTCGCCAACTGGCTACGTTTCAGACGCTCCAGCGCGGCGTGCAAGGTACACGGCAAGGCCAGATTATCCGGCACGGCGAACTCACCCTGGATTGCCGCGCTCGGCTCCAGTTCCTGTTCGATGCCATGCAAACCCGCAGCCAGACTGGCGGCGATGGCCAGATAAGGGTTGGCGTCGGCGCCCGGCAAGCGGTTTTCGACCCGACGTGCGACCGGCGAGCTGGCGGGAATACGCAAGCCGGCGGCGCGATTGTCATGGGACCAGCAGGCATTGTTCGGCGACGCGTACGGATGACACAGGCGCTGATAGGAATTCACGTTGGGCGCAAACAGTGCGGTGAAATCGGCGAGGCCTGCCTGTTGCCCGCCGATGAAGTGGCGGAACATCGACGTCGGCTCGCCGTTCGAGTCAGTGAAGACATTCTTGCCGCTGCCGATCTCAACGATGCTCTGGTGAATATGCATCGAACTGCCCGGAGTGTGCGCCAGCGGTTTGGCCATGCACACCACGCTCAGGCCATGCTTGAGCGCGACCTCCTTGAGCAGGTGCTTGAACAGGAACGTCTGATCGGCCAGCAGCAGCGGATCGCCGTGCAGCAGATTGATCTCGAACTGGCTGACGCCCATTTCATGCATGAAGGTGTCGCGCGGCAGGCCCAGGGCGGCCATGCATTTATATACTTCGCTGAAGAACGGCCGCAGACCGTTGTTGGAACTGACGCTGAACGCCGACTGACCATCCTCGCGACGGCCGTCGAGGCCCACCGGCGGACGGAACGGCTGAGTCGGATCGGTGTTCGGTGCGAAGACAAAAAATTCCAGCTCGGTCGCCACCACCGGCGCCAGACCGTGCGCGGCGTAACGGGCGATGACCGCTTTGAGCTGACCACGGGTCGAGAGACTTGAGCTCCCCCCGCTCAGTTCGTCGGCGTCGCAAATCGCCATGGCGCGCGGCTCGTCGCTCCAGGGCAAACGGTGAATCTGCGCAGGATCGGCGACCAGCGCCAGATCGCCGTCATCGCTGCCGTAGAACCGCGCCGGCGGATAGCCGCCCATGATGCATTGCAGCAGCACACCCCGCGCCAACTGCAAACGCCGCCCCTCGAGGAAACCCTCGGCGGTCATCACCTTGCCCCGTGGCACACCGTTCAGATCCGGGGTGACACATTCAATCTCATCAATGCCGGTCAATCGCTGCGCGAGTGAACCCTGGCCATCGGTTGTCATGACGCAATCCTTGTTGTTGTGCGAGCCGCGAACGGCGACCCGGACAAAATAGGCTGCGGCTGTTCGGAATATCAAGCAGCGTCAAACAAAAAGCCTGTCACGGCAGGTAAAGGCTGAACACCCCACCGCCCAACGGCCCGCCATTGCTGATTTCGGTGCGCCCTTCCACGCCGTTGCGCTGATGCAGCGCCGCGATGCGATTGGCGAAATACAGACCGAGGCCAGTGCTGCCGCTGCTGTGATTGATGCCCTGCACATAATCGGCCTGACGCTCGAGCATCTCTGCTGGATAGCCGTCGCCGTCGTCGTTGATGCTCAACACCAGTTGCCCGGCTTCGTCGCTGACAGTAATCAGCAGCGACTCGCGGGCGTAACGGATCGCATTGTTGATGCAGTTGCCGAGCACCGAGGCGATCAGCTCGCGATCGAAGAAACCCAGCGGGCTCAACGGATCGACTTCATAGGTGGCGATGATGCCGCGACTGGCAAACACTTCCTGATGCGCGGCCAGTTGCGCCTCGATGAAATCGTCGAGTTCGTGATAGGCCGGCTGTAGCGGCAACTGGTTGACGCCGAGTTTGTACAGCCCGAGCAACTGCACCAGCATGCCGTTGAGGTGGGCGAACTCGAAGTCGATCACGCCCTGCTCCGAGCCGTCGCGCAGCTCTTTCGGCAGACGCGCCAGCCATTGGCTGTGCGCCTGCATCAGCATGGCCAGGGAGTTCTTCATGTCGTGAACGGTGGAGGCAATCACCGTGGAAAAATCCAGCGCCGGATCTATTGAGTTCATTCGCCAAACGCCTTGCTTTTCAGCTTCTGATAACGCGCAAAACGCGCGTCGGTGTCGGGCATCAGGCCAACCAGTTTCAGGCAGGCCCGACATTCTTCCAGCTCCGCCGACGGCACACTGGTGTCGGTTCCGTGCAGCAGCGACTGGGCCAGGTTCAGCGCAATACTGATGTTTTTCGGTTGCAACTTGAGCGCCTTGCGGAACACCTCGCGGGCCTCGACCAGATTGCCGGTCTTGTACACGCGCACGCCCTGGCGGTTGAGATCGGCCGCAGCGTTGCTCGAACTGAGAATGGTCGGATCGTCGGTGAGCTTGGCGATGTCTTTCATCACCGCTGGGTCGTCACCGTAGATCTCCGCGCAGCTCTTGAGCATCGAAGTGCCCGCCTCGGCCTGACCGAGCATCTGCAACTGCTTGGCCACCAGCAACGCCGCCTCGGGGCTCATGAACTGTTCCATGCCATCGAGGCGCATCAGTGCTTGTTCGGTGAGCTTGTCGGCGGTTTCAGCGTCGTTGAGCAGCAGGCTGGTGGCCTTCATCAGTCGCGCACGGATTTGCAGGCCGGGGTCGCTCGGGTTTTCTTTGGCCACGGCGCTGAGGGTGGTATTGATCTCCAGCCGCGTGCGCGTGTCGAGGCCGCGATCGCTGCCCTTGCTGATCAGCGCATGAGCCAGGCCGAGATTGCTTTCCGGGTCCTTGAAACGCGACTGCGCGCCCTGCGCCACGGCCTGACGATAAGCCCGCGAGGCGGTTTCGAAATCTTCGTTGGCCATCGCCAGTTTGCCGAGCAAAGCCTGACGGCGCACCGCCAATGGCGACAGTCGAATCGCTTCTTCGAGCACCCGCTGCGCGCCTTTGCTGTCGCCTTCGGCCACCAGCACATCGGCCATGCCGTCATACAGCGCCGGCATCATCGGGAACACTTTCAAGGCCTTTTCATAAACTTCTTTGGCCTGCGAGACCTGCCCGCGCTTGAACAATAATTTGCCCAATCCGGCGAAGGCCCACGGCAACGGCCGGTCGGCAATGATGCCGTCGTAGAGTCGCTCCAGCGCTTCGTTCTGATTCATGTCGCGCAGCGCATCGGCGCGGTAACGCAGGCACAGCGGCGAATAGCGGATGTCCTGTTTGCACAGGGCAATACAGGCATTGAGCACCTCGACCGGCTTACCGCGATCAAGGGCCTGCAGAATCGGTTTGAGCAACGTCTTGCGTTGCTCCAGACGCTCAAGGCGCTGGGCCAGCCCGGAACGGTTGAACGGCTTGGTCAGGTACGCATCCGGCTCATGCTCCAGCGCACTGAGCACCATCGCCTGACTGGTCTCGGCGGTGACCATGACGAAAACGGCTTCGTGGCTGATGAGCTTTTCCGACATCAGGTCTTCGAGCACCTGCTGGCCGTTCTTCTTGCCGTCGCCGAGATGGAAGTCCTGAAGAATGAAATCGTAGGACTTCTGCGAGCACATCTTCAGCGCCTGCTCGCCAGTGTCGGCAGTATCGACATCCTTGACGCCGAGCTCACGCAACATCGAACGCACGGAACTGCGGAAATCGGAAAAATCATCGACGATCAGAAAGCTTTTTTGGTGATACGACGACATCGAAGATTTCCAGGCAATTGAAGAAAACGAACCGAGGCGATTTCAGGCGCGCAGATGATAGCCGGAGGCCATGCGCCATCAAGCGATTTCGCTGGAGTCTGAACTCACCGTTCGGGTTATCGGCCAAAAATGCCCGGGCCTGAGGGTGGTGCTTCAAGAATGTTGCCTGGAGTATTACTCTGCGCGCCTGCTCAAGGATTTGCATAAGGACTGAATCGTGTACATCAAGGGACGCTACATCCTGTCAGCGTGTTTGCTTGTCTTTATCCAGCAAGCGACAGCGGCGGCGATGGATTGCAAAAAAGCGGCGAACGACGTGGAAAACATGATTTGCGCGAATAAACCGCTTTATGAGCTCGACGCGCAGATGGGCACGCTGTATCGCCAACTGATGACAACTGCCACAGCGGGGCAACCTGAACTCAAGCGCACCCAGCGCGCCTGGCTGAAAACCCGCAACGCCTGCGCGGACGATGTCGCTTGCCTGGATGGCAGCTACCGCCAGCGACTGCAGATATTAAAGGCACAGTGGACACAAGCCGTGGCGTGGCAGCCGGACACCGTGGATGTTCAAGCGATGAACGATCTGCAACAAAGCATTCGTGCCGAGAGCAAAAGCCACCCGGAATTTGCGCTGGAACATGCCTTGGCCGCACGGGCTTTCGAGTCTTCGCAGACATCGTTCGCGGGCGATCCAGTCGACAGCTACGGCGAGCAAACCAACTTCCCCAAGTCGCGTCCCAAAGGCGTGAGCGAGGACGAATGGAAAGCATTGAACGCGTCAAGCATCGACGGCGCCGCCGAGACCGGACGGTCTTCCTACGCACTGCTGGATCTGGACAATGATGGCCAGCGCGACCTTATCGTCGACACATACGCAGGCGGCACCGGCTTGTTCACCTACGTGGAAACCTGGCGCCGCAAGGGCGAGCGGTTCGTCAAGAGATCGGTCGAGCCGGAAAGCTCGCTGTTCTACACCAACGACCGTGGCGCTAATCAGGCAATCAGCTGGATCAAGCTTCACGACAGAATCTATGCCGCCTACCGAAACGGCGCCTACGGTGTCGACAATCTGTACCTGCTCAATCCGCTGAAGATCAACCGTCAGGTACCGACGGTGTCCGTGCGTTACGCTTACGCCCTGCAGGTGCCCACGACTCAACATAAAGAGGATGGCACCAGCACCTATGAGCTTGACGCGGATCTGCAAGGGGCACTCGAACACGCCATCACTCAGGTAATGAAAGTCGCATCGGAATCAACCGCTAACGCGCCCCTTTGCCCTATTCCTCCCACGGGTGCCGGAGGCGACGATTACTACAGCTACGGTCCAGGGCACTACACCATCGAAAAGATTGCCGATTTGCCGGTAATGATCGGCGGCGAATGCTACATCGGGGCGCTGATTGACTGGTTCGGCAGTTACAGCGAAAAGACGGGGTTATTCGCCCAACTGGCCGTGCGCAAGCCGGGCGTCGAGGCGAGCGGGACTACTTACGAAGTCTTCGGCCGTCGGCATGTAACCGAGGTCAGTGGGAGCCTTGGCAAAGTCGAAATCAACGACGACTGACCACCGATCATCACGCCGGAATATTAATCGGCACGGTTGCCAATCACCGGATGTCAAAAACACAGGCAGCACATTTGTCCTTCAAAAGTGCAGGCAGATCCGCAAATGAGGTTTATTCTGCTCAATTACCTGCGCCCCCGGACGTCCGCGATACGCTTGTACCGCCACAAAAAAGGCCGAAGTGATGACCTCGAAAACCCCTGCCTCGCCCTCTGCGCCCGAACGCAAGGACCTGACACCCAGCCACCTGAATTTCCCCGTGGTGGGCATCGGCGCCTCGGCGGGCGGCCTGCAAGCGATCAAGCTGTTTTTCGAGCATATGCCGAAGGACAGTGGCATGGCGTTCGTGATCATTCTGCACCTGTCGCCCGATCACCAGAGCATCGCCGACCAGATCATTCAGGAATCGACGCGCATGCCGGTGCTGCAAGTGACGCAGCCGGTGCCGATCGAAAAGAACTGCGTGTACGTGATTTCTCCGGCGCACTCGCTGACGATGAATGACGGCTACCTGCGCGTCAGCCCCGCTGGCTCACCGCAAGCGCGCCACACTGCCATCGACCTGTTCTTCCGCGATCTGGCCGATGTGCATCGCGAGCGGGCTTTTTGCCTGGTGCTTTCAGGCACCGGTTCCGATGGTGCGGTGGGCTTGTCGCGAATCAAGGAACAGGGTGGCGTGACGCTGGTACAAGTGCCGGAAGACGCCGAGTTCGACGGCATGCCGCGCGCCGCGATCGAGACGCGCATGGTCGATCTGATACTGCCAGTGGTCGAGATGCCGCAGAAACTGATGGAGCTGTGGCGCAACTCTCAGAACATCAAATTACCCAGCGCCAATGATCCCGACCTGAAAGCCTTGAAGCCTGCAAACGAACACGAAGCGTCGATCGCCGAACAACGCCTGCATGAAATCCTGTTGTACCTGCGCAGCAGCACCGGCCATGACTTCAAACACTACAAGCGCGCCACCGTGCTGCGCCGCATCGAGCGCCGCATGCAGGTCACCAGCCAGTCTGACCTCGGCGCCTATTACGACTACCTGCAAAATACCCCGGAAGAATCCAAGGCCCTGCTCGGCGACATGCTGATCGGCGTGACCAACTTCTTCCGTGACCGCGAAGCCTTCGAAGCCCTTGAGCGCGATGTGCTGCCGCAACTGGTGCAATCGGTTGCCGACTCGTCGGAAAAAGAAGAATTGCGCGTCTGGTCTGCCGGCTGCTCGACCGGCGAAGAAGCCTACAGCCTGGCGATCCTGCTCGATGATCAGATGCAGGTACAAAGCAGCAAGGCCAACCTGCAAGTGTTCGCCACCGATATCGACGAACGCGCGATCACCACTGGCCGCGCCGGCACCTATCCGCAAGCCATCGTCACCGACGTACCGCCAACACGCCTTCGGCATTATTTCGTCAAAGACGATGACCACTACCGGATCCGCAAGGAAATCCGCGAGAAAGTGCTGTTCGCCAAGCACAGCCTGTTGTCCGATCCGCCGTTCTCGCAGATCGACCTGATCGTTTGCCGCAATCTGCTGATTTACCTGGATCGCGAGGTGCAGCGGGAAATCCTGCAGATGTTCCACTTCGCCCTGCGACCGGGCGGTTTCCTGTTTCTCGGCACCTCGGAAAGCGCCGATGCCTGCCATGAACTGTTCGCGCCAGTGGACAAGCGCAACCGCATCTTCCGCGCCAAGACCGGTACCGCGAACAGCCGCCGCACCCCGACCATGCCGCGTGGCGGTTACATGCGCACCAGCGTTTCCCGACCGCCATCGAAAGCCATCGAGCCCGTCAAGCTGTCGTTTGCCGATATCCACCGCCGCGCCATAGAACGCTTCGCCCCGCCGAGCATTATCGTCGACACCAACGCCGATATCCTTCACATGAGCGAAGCCGCCGGGCGCTTCCTGCGGCATGTCGGCGGCGAGCTGTCACGCAACCTGCTGACGCTGATCCTGCCGGAACTGCGCCTGGAAATTCGCACGACGCTATTCCAGGTGCAGCAAAGCAACCTCACCGTGCGCTCGCGTGAAGTGCTGCTCAAGCGCGAGGAGCGCCAATACCGCATCACGCTGATTGCGCAGCCGTACAAGGACGACGACTTCGACAGCGAGTGCGTGCTGGTGACCTTCGATGAAACGGAGATCGACGCGCACGAGCAGGAGTTGACCACGGTGCTGCAGACTGAAAGCCAAGTGCTCTCCAACCTCGAACGTGAGCTGCAACGCACCAAATTGCATTTGCAGGACACCATCGAACAGTCGGAAATCTCCAGCGAAGAGCTCAAGGCTTCCAACGAGGAGATGCAGGCGATCAACGAAGAACTGCGCTCGGCCACCGAAGAGCTCGAGACCAGCAAGGAAGAGTTGCAGTCAATCAATGAAGAGCTGTTGACGGTCAACTACGAGCTGAAGACCAAAGTCGAAGAAACCGACAAGATCAACGATTATCTGACCAATCTGATCGCGTCTACCGACATTGCTACGGTGTTCGTCGATCGCAGCATGCGCATCAAATGGTTCACGCCGCGCGCCACCGACATCTTCAGCATGTTGCCGGTAGACACCGGCCGTTCACTGCTGGATATCACCCATCGCCTGAATTACCCGGCGATGACCGAGGACGCGGCGCAAGTGTTCGAATCGCTGAACATGATCGAACGCGAGGTCAACAGTACCGATAACCGCTGGTACATCGCCCGCTTGCTGCCTTATCGCTCCAGCGAAGACCACATCGACGGCACCGTGTTGACCTTCATCGACATCAGCAAACGCCGCGAAGCCGAGGAAGAGCTGCGCCTGGGCGAAGAACGCATGCGTCTGGTCGCTGAGAGTACGCGTGATTACGCGATTATCATCCTCGATGAAATGGGTGCGATCACCAGTTGGAACAAAGGCGCTGAACTGATCTTTGGCCACAGCAAAAACGAGGCCGAAGGTCAGTACTACGATTTCATCTTCACAGCCGAAGACCGTGCTGCCGGCATGGCTGAAAGTGAATTATCCACCGCCCGCCAGCACGGCCGCTCTGAGGATGAGCGCTGGCATGTGCGCAAGGATGGCAGCCGTTTCTTCTGCAGCGGCGAGGTCACCTTGCTCAGCGGCGATCGCTTGCAAGGCTATGTGAAAATCGCCCGCGACCTGACCGGGCACAAGCGCCAGCAGGATGAACAGAGCAAGGAACTGGCGCAGACGCGCAATACGGTGTCCCTGCGTGATGAGTTCTTCGCGGTCATGTCCCACGAACTCAAGCACCCGCTCAACCTGATCCAGCTCAACGCCGAACTGTTGCGCCGTTTGCCAATGATCCGCACCGCCGGACCGGCGACCAAAGCGGTCAATACCATCTGCGATGCCGTCAACAGCCAGGCGCGGATCATCGACGACTTGCTCGACGTGGCTCGCGTACGCACCGGCAAGCTCAAGCTGCAACTGGCCCGCGTCGACCTGAGCGCTGTGCTGCGTGACATCCACACGGTCGTGCTGAATGAACAGCATGCAACGCACATCGACCTGCAACTGCCCGAAGAGTCGCTGTTCATCCATGCCGATCCGACCCGCGTCGAACAGATCATCTGGAATCTGGTGAACAACGCGCTGAAATTCACCCCGCCGACCGGACGCATCGAATTGATTGCCAGCAGAAGCGGGCAAATGGCTCAACTCAACGTCAGGGACAATGGCGTCGGTATCGCAGCGGAAAATCTCGAACACGTGTTCGACCTGTTCGGCCAGGCGGAAAAGCAGCACACCAATCATCAACGCGAAGGACTGGGCATTGGCTTGTCGCTGGTACGGCAACTGACCGAGGCGCAACACGGCACAGTACGGGTCGCCTCACCGGGCCTGGGCGCCGGGTGCACGTTCACCGTATGCCTGCCGCTGGCGACCGAAACCGTAGAAACCGCGGAGCAGCCCTCGGCAGAACCGGAGTCGGGCAAGCTGGCGGGCTTGAGCATCCTGCTGGTCGACGACTCGCCGGAAGTGCTGGAGACCTTGAAAATGCTCCTGGAAATGGAAGATGCCGAAGTGACGGCCTTCGACCATCCCGTGGCAGCGCTGAAAGACGCTGAGACCACGCGCTACGATCTGATCATCTCCGACCTCGGCATGCCGGTCATGACCGGCTATGAACTGATGGCTGCCCTGCGCAAGCTGCCGCTGGCGAAAGACGTACCGGCGATCGCCCTCACCGGTTATGGCACTCAGAGCGACATGCAGAAGTCCCGTGAAGCCGGGTTCGATCAGCATCTGGGTAAACCGGTGGCGTACGACGACCTGATTGAAACCATCGAGGCGTTGCGCCGCTCGGAGTTGCTGTAAAGCTCGCCAGCGCTCCAACGCAAAAAGCCCCGCCGCACGAGTAAGTGCGACGGGGCTTTTTGTTTTTTGAAGAGGTGGTGTCCCAGGCGGGGTTCGAACCTGCAACCTTCCCCTTAGGAGGGGGATGCTCTATCCAATTGAGCTACTGAGACACTGATCGACGCGGCCTGTACACGGTGCGACAGACGGCGTGCATGTTAACGGCCAGCCTCTGTTTTGTCATGTCGTCCGTAGGGCTTTTTAAGTGTAGGCAAGCGCCCTGGAAGATTGCGGGAACTTTTACCGGGCAAATTGCACTGCGCGGAAATGCGGTCATTGCAGATTGCAATCAGCGTCGCCGGAAAAAACATACCAAACCCTTGTTTTTAAAGGACTTATCAGCCGTTACACTGTTGGCACGGCGGCTGCTATGCCTGTTCTATCAAAAAGAACAACTTGGAGCGTCGTGCCATGAACAGCACCCTCTTGCTTGCAAACGCAGCGGCATTGGCTTTCTTGCTCGGATCGCATTTTTTTCCCAAGGCGGACATCGAGCAGCCAGTGGCGCAGCGCATGCCGCATTACCTGCAGGTGCAGAAAGCGCCGCAGTGGGCGGTGTTGAGTGATCGCAGCGATGCCTCTACGCAAATGGTCAGCGAGCCTGAGCTAGCCTCGGCGCCAACCACCGAACGTCTGGTTTTTTGAAATATCTTCAGGAGTACAACATGTCCAAATCAGCGACAGGATTTCTGATCCTCGCTTTACTGAGTGGCGTTACCCATCTGGCGCTGTTCGAGGAGACGGAAGTCACCTTGCCTCTGGTTGGCTGTGGCGTGTTTGCGGTGCTGTTTGTGCTGGCGCTGATTGCAGGGCGCAAGATCAAGTTCGATCCGGTTCTGCGTTGAGCCGAATCAATTCCAATAACGAAGAGACAGCTACAGCAAGGTCAGCAGAATTGTCGATCTGATGAACGGGGTTGTCGCTGGATCTTCGGTCTTTGAACAGTGCGTTACGCGCGAGTCTGGCGTCGATTTGCTCAGGGGTTTCCCGGCCACGCTTGAGCAAGCGCTTACGCAGGACCTCATCGTTGACCGTCAGCAGAACCGGCACCAGCGTTGGATATTTCTCCATTGCTTGACGCAGGTTCGCTCTCGACCCGTTAACCAGTACGTGCCGGCCCGCTTGCAACCATTCATCCATTTCCCTTGGAATGCCGTAAGAGAGACCGTTGGCTTGCCAGGCCAAGGAAAAAGCGCCAGCGTGCTGTCGCCGGTCGAATTCTTCAGGCGTCACGCCGATTGCATCTTCGCCGACTGACTCCGCTGATCGGGTAATCACCCGGCGCATCACTTCACAGTTCAACTCACGCAATGGCTCACGCGCTGCTTCGATCAGGCTGTCCTTGCCCGAACCGGACGGCCCCATCAGGTAAAAAAGCTTGCCATCCATCCCGAAAACGCCCTCCGACGGGTCCTGCCTCTAGTAAATCGGCAAATTGCCACTATCCTGTACACATAGGGATCAAGAATAGCGAGCCGCATAGCATGCACGTTCTGAGGTCTTCGGACATCAACAGATGTGCATGCGAAAGCGGGCAGCGATACGGGAGGATGGAAAGTTTTCCAACCAGTCCGCATTTCTGACAACTGGTGCTGGCATTACGCCTTTACCCGGCTCAATATTTGTCACAGAATTGACGCCAATGATCTGGCAATTTTGAGGCATGATGCCGGCCTCTTAACAATTCAGGTTGAACCAATTGGTCCGGATGCTTGTCCTACCACACATCCTGCGGCCAATCCCGAGAACCGCTCCCCTGAACTAACCGGTTAAATATATGCGCCCATTGAAACAGGCAATTTATTCCAGCCGTACGGCTGACAAGTTTGTCGTACGTCTGCCAGACGGAATGCGTGAACGCATTGCCGAGGTGGCTCGCAATCATCATCGCAGCATGAACTCCGAGATCATTGCGCGCCTTGAGCAGAGTCTTATTCAGGAAGGCGCACTGGGCGAAGAGCTGAGCATGCGCCTGGACAGCCCGGAGCTGTCGCTGCACGAGCGCGAGCTGTTGCAACGCTTCCGTCAGCTGTCGCACCGTCAGCAGAACGCCCTGGTGTCGCTGATCGCACACGACGCAGAAATGGCCGCAGACGCGTCCTGAGTTATACCGAACATATTGAAGCCAGCATGATTGCTGGCTTTTTTTTGCCCGCAATATGACAGATGGCCGCTTGGCAATTGAGTGTGGCGAGGGGATTTATCCCCGCTGGGCTGCATGGCAGCCCCAAAAAAATGGGACTGCTGCGCAGTCCAGCGGGGATAAATCCCCTCGCCACCGTTCTTGTACTTGCGCCCGTATTTGTTTGGCAGGCACAAAAAAGCCCGTCAATTTGACGGGCTTTTCATTGCACAAGATCAGAGCAGGAAGATTGTCGCCAGGCCGAGGAAGATGAAGAAGCCACCGCTGTCGGTCATAGCGGTGATCATCACACTGGCACCCATCGCCGGATCGCGGCCCATCTTGGCCAGCGTCATCGGGATCAACACGCCCATCAACGCCGCCAGCAACAGGTTGAGTGTCATCGCCGCCGTCATGACCACGCCGAGTGACCAACTGCCGTAGAGCATGTACGCGACCACACCGATCACCCCGCCCCAGACCAGACCGTTGATCAAACCGACCGCCAGCTCTTTGCGCATCAAGCGCGAAGTGTTGCCGGTGCTGACCTGATCCAGCGCCATGGCGCGCACGATCATGGTGATGGTCTGGTTACCGGAGTTGCCACCGATACCCGCCACGATCGGCATCAGCGCCGCCAGTGCCACGAGCTTCTCGATCGAACCTTCGAACAGACCGATCACCCGCGATGCGACAAATGCAGTGATCAGGTTCACCGCCAGCCACGCCCAACGGTTACGCAGGGATTTCCACACCGAAGCGAAGATATCTTCCTCTTCGCGCAGACCGGCCATGTTGAGGACTTCGCTTTCGCTTTCCTCACGGATCAGGTCGACCATTTCATCGATGGTCAGACGGCCGATCAGCTTGCCGTTCTTGTCGACCACCGGCGCCGAGATCAAGTCGTAACGCTCGAACGCCTGAGCGGCGTCGTAGGCATCTTCGTCCGGGTGGAAGCTCACCGGATCGCTGGCCATCACTTCCGCGACCTGCTTCTCCGGATCGTTGACCAGCAGGCGCTTGATCGGCAGCACGCCCTTGAGCACGCCGTCGTAATCGACCACGAACAGTTTGTCGGTGTGACCGGGCAGCTCTTTGAGGCGACGCAGGTAACGCAGAACCACTTCAAGGCTGACGTCCTCACGGATCGTCACCATCTCGAAGTCCATCAGCGCACCGACCTGATCCTCGTCATAGGACAGGGCCGAGCGCACGCGTTCGCGCTGCTGGTTATCCAGACTCTCCATCAGCTCATGGACAACGTCGCGCGGCAGCTCGGAGGCCAGGTCAGCGAGTTCGTCGGCGTCCATGTCCTTGGCCGCAGCCAGGAGCTCGTGATCATCCATGTCGGCGATCAGCGTTTCACGGACGGAATCGGATACTTCGAGAAGAATGTCGCCGTCGCGGTCGGCCTTGACCAGTTGCCAGAGCGTCAGACGATCGTCCAGCGGCAAGGCTTCAAGAATGTAGGCGACGTCGGCGGAGTGCAGATCATCGAGCTTGCGTTGCAGCTCGACAAGGTTTTGCCGGTGAACCAGGTTTTCCACGCGGTCGTGGTGCGGACCTTCCTGGCGATGAGTCAGGTCTTCAACGACACGTTGGCGCTGCAGCAACTCGACGACCTGAGCCAGGCGGTCCTGCAGGCTTTCCTGTGTTTTCTTTACTTCGATTTCGGACATAGGCGAACTCCACTCCCAGCAGCGGGGCACGCCGGAAGGATCAATCAGTCAATTCATGATTGGTGAAACGGTTTACTGAACAACTACTGGGTAAGTCCATGGAGGTTTTCCATAAGCCCCGGCGGGGCTGACGGGCGCAATGATACACGCCTGACGGTTTAAAACGTTGAAAAAATCACGGCTGAAACAAGCGCTTGCGAAACAAACCTGAGCGCCTGCCTGACCCGTGCAAATGCGACGACTCATCTTGAAAAGAAAACACACCGGCAATGCAAAAAGCAGCGACTACCCTTGAGCTTAGATCGTCATGGAGGACATCGAATGCCAGTAAAACCAGCGCTTTTTCTACTGACCGCCCTGCTCCACTTCACGCCTGCCAACGCCACCACACTTCATCGTTGCCAGGCCGCTGACGGCGCCGTCACGTTTACGTCGATGAGCTGCGCAACTGGCGAGCAACTCTCAATTCAAGAGGTCCACCCGTATTCCCCTGGCTGGGTCGCAATCATGCCGGAGTTCAATCACGAAGCCGCGACCGGCATGAAAGACAGCGGACGCGAACCGGGCATCGTCGGAGGCACTGAACATAAATGTGGAAACCTGATCGACAACAGACAGCGGCGCGAAGCGATCATCAACCGCCGAGTGATTGCCGGCATGAGTCAGCGAGACGTCGAAAGCGCGCTGGGCAAACCGGACAAGATCAACACGCGCACATCGACAACGAGCTATCGTTACGACCTCAAGCGAGGCCGCAGTGCTCAAATTGATTTTGATGAAAGAGGCTGTGTGAAGGGAAAAGCCAAATCCCGGACAGCAAAAAGCCCGCGTTAAACGCGGGCTTCTTGGTATATGGTGCACTCGACAGGATTCGAACCTGTGACCGCTCGGTTCGTAGCCGAGTACTCTATCCAGCTGAGCTACGAGTGCATTTGTTGCCGCGCATTATAGGCCGTCTAATCTCTATGTCAAACACTTTTTCTAGTAATTTCAACAACTTACAGAAGAAGCCAGATTACGACGTACTAAGCAAATAATGGCGGAGAACGGGGGATTCGAACCCCCGACACCCTTTTGAGGTGTACTCCCTTAGCAGGGGAGCGCCTTCGGCCACTCGGCCAGCTCTCCGCAACACGGGGCGTATATTAACCAGCTTCTTCCCCGTTTGCAAACATAAAAATCGATAAAAATTAATGGCTTGGTTCTTCGTCCTTCTCTTTCTTTATACGCAGGTAAATTTCCTCACGGTGCACCGCAACCTCTTTCGGAGCGTTGACGCCGATACGCACCTGGTTTCCTTTGACGCCGAGCACGGTCACGGTGATTTCGCCGTCACCGATAATCAGGCTTTCCGCGCACCGACGAGTCAGAATCAGCATACCTTTCTCCTTACGCCATTCATTTCAGGGACAACAGTCTGCAAAAAAAAGGCACCCGACCTACAACCGCAGCGATCGTAGCCCTACATGCCTGAGTATTGACCAGCGCGAGCAAAAGAACAGTTCCGGGGCTCGCGCCATTCAAAAATAAAGGGCGCGGTCAGACCGCGCCCTTCACGGAAGTGGATTACTCGCCCTGACGGGCCGGAGCATCCAGTTCGAAAGCCGTGTGCAGCGCGCGCACGGCCAGTTCCAGGTACTTCTCTTCGATCACCACGGAAACCTTGATTTCCGAAGTCGAGATCATCTGGATGTTGATGCTTTCTTTCGCCAGGGATTCGAACATGCGGCTGGCCACGCCTGCGTGGGAACGCATGCCGACGCCGACGATCGAGACCTTGGCGATCTTGGTGTCGCCGACTACTTCACGGGCACCGATTTCGCGAGCGGTGTTTTCCAGCACGGTCTGTGCAGCCTGGTAATCGTTGCGGTGCACGGTGAAGGTGAAGTCGGTGGTGTTATCGTGCGCGACGTTCTGCACGATCATGTCGACTTCGATGTTCGCGGCACTGATCGGGCCGAGAATCTTGAACGCCACGCCCGGGGTGTCTGGCACGCCACGGATGGTCAGCTTGGCTTCATCGCGGTTGAAAGCGATGCCGGAAATGATCGGCTGTTCCATGGTTTCCTCTTCATCAATAGTAATGAGGGTGCCCGGACCCTCCTTGAAGCTGTGCAGTACGCGCAGCGGAACGTTGTACTTGCCGGCGAATTCCACCGCACGGATCTGCAGCACCTTGGAGCCGAGGCTGGCCATTTCCAGCATCTCTTCGAAGGTGATCTTGTCCAGACGCTGAGCGACCGGCACCACACGCGGGTCGGTGGTGTAGACACCGTCGACGTCGGTGTAGATCTGGCATTCATCCGCCTTCAAGGCCGCCGCCAGCGCCACGCCCGTGGTATCGGAACCGCCGCGACCGAGGGTGGTGATGTTGCCGTGCTCGTCGACGCCTTGGAAACCGGCGACAACCACCACGCGACCAGCCTTCAGATCACCGCGAATCTTCTGGTCATCAATCTGCAAGATACGCGCTTTATTGTGCGCACTGTCAGTCAGGATCCGCACCTGATTGCCGGTGTACGACACCGCCGGCACACCGCGCTTGATCAGCGCCATGGCCAACAGGGCAATCGTCACCTGCTCACCGGTGGACACGATCACGTCCAGCTCGCGCGGAACCGGTTGCGCCTCGCCACTGATTTGCTTGGCCAGATCGATCAGACGGTTGGTTTCGCCGCTCATTGCAGACAGCACAACCACCAGGTCATCGCCGGCATCGCGGAATTTCTTAACCTTGTCGGCGACCTGCTCGATTCTCTCGACAGTGCCGACCGAGGTGCCTCCAAATTTCTGTACGATCAAAGCCATTTCAAAGCCGCCTCTGCCCATGAAGGGCGCCCAATAATCTTTCGAACAGTCGCCAGGCCCGCCACTAGACTGCGGGCCCGGCGAGCCGTCTTATAAAGCCTGCTCGACGAATGGAACGGTCAGCGCCAGTGCGCCATCCAGCGCAGCGGCATCGACACCACCGCCCTGCGCCATGTCCGGACGACCACCGCCCTTCCCGCCCACTGCCGCAGCAGCCTGTTTCATCAAATCACCGGCTTTGAGTTGGCCAGTCAGGTCCTTGGTTACGCCTGCAACCAGTACGACCTTTTCCTCATGGACACCGCCGAGCAGGATCACTGCGCGGCCGAGTTTGTTTTTCAGCTGATCGACCAGCGCCAGCAGCGCCTTGCCATCCTGACCGTCCAGACGGGCGGCCAAAACCTTCACATCCTTGACGTCCACCGCCGAGGCCGACAGATCGTCGCCCGCCGCGCTGGCTGCCTTGGCCTGCAACTGCTCGAGTTGTTTCTCCAGCAGACGGTTGCGCTCCAGTACCGCCGAGAGCTTGTCGATCAGGTTGTCGCGGCTGCCCTTGACCAGGCTGGCCGCTTCCTTGAGTTGTTCTTCCGCCGCGTTCAAGTAGGCCAGTGCCGCAGCACCGGTGACTGCCTCGATACGACGCACGCCCGATGCCACACCGCCTTCGCTGATGATTTTCAGCAGGCCGATGTCGCCGGTACGGTTGGCGTGGATACCGCCGCACAGTTCAACCGAGAAGTCGCCCATGCTCAGCACGCGCACGCTGTCGCCGTACTTCTCGCCGAACAGCGCCATGGCGCCTTTGTTCTTCGCGGTTTCGATGTCGGTTTCTTCGGTTTCAACGGCGGAGTTCTTGCGAATCTCGGCGTTGACGATGTCTTCCAGCTGCTTGATCTGTTCTGGCTTGATCGCTTCGAAGTGGCTGAAGTCGAAACGCAGACGCTGACTGTCGACCAACGAACCTTTCTGCTGCACATGCTCACCGAGCACCTGACGCAGCGCGGCGTGCAGCAAGTGCGTAGCCGAGTGGTTCAGCGCGGTGGCGTGACGCACTTCGGCGTCGACGTGGGTTTCCACCGGTGCGCCAATGGTCAGACTGCCCGAGGCCAGCACGCCGTGGTGCAGGAATGCGCCGCCGGTCTTGGTGGTGTCGCGCACGTCGAAGCGGCTGCTGCCGGCCTGAATGAAACCGCAGTCGCCGATCTGGCCACCGGATTCGGCGTAGAACGGCGTCTGGTTGAGCACGATCACGCCTTCCTGACCTTCGCTCAGCACGTCGACCGACTGGCCATCCTTATAGATGGCAACGATTTTCGCCGAGCCGCTGGTGGCGGCGTAACCGGTGAACTCGGTGGCCACGTCGACCTTGACCAGGGTGTTGTAGTCCAGACCGAACGAGCTGGCCGAACGCGCGCGAACACGCTGCGCTTCCATCTCGCGCTCGAAGCCGGCTTCGTCGACGGTCAGGCCGCGTTCGCGGGCGATGTCGGCGGTCAGGTCCATCGGGAAACCGTAGGTGTCGTAGAGTTTGAACACCACGTCGCCTGGCACCACGGTGCCTTTGAGTTCGGCCAGATCCTGCTCGAGGATTTTCAAGCCGTGCTCCAGGGTCTTGGAGAACTGCTCTTCTTCAGCCTTGAGCACGCGCTCGATGTTGCTTTGCTGCTTCTTCAGTTCCGGGAAGGCTTCGCCCATCTCGGCGACCAGCGCCGCGACGATCTTGTAGAAGAAGCTGCCGCTGGCGCCAAGCTTGTTGCCGTGACGGCAGGCGCGACGGATGATCCGGCGCAGCACGTAACCGCGACCTTCGTTGGACGGCAGCACGCCGTCGGCGATCAGGAAACCGCAGGAACGGATGTGGTCGGAGACGACTTTGAGCGACGACTGATCGCCGTTTTCGCAGCCGATCGCTTCAGCCGAAGCCTTGAGCAGGTTCTTGAACAGGTCGATGTCGTAGTTGGAGTTGACGTGCTGCATCACCGCACTGATCCGCTCCAGGCCCATGCCGGTGTCCACCGACGGCGCAGGCAACGGATGCAACACGCCATCGGCGGTGCGGTTGAACTGCATGAACACGTTGTTCCAGATTTCGATGTAGCGGTCGCCATCTTCTTCCGGCGAGCCCGGCGGGCCGCCCCAGATGTGCTCGCCGTGATCGTAGAAAATTTCGGTGCACGGGCCGCACGGGCCGGTATCGCCCATGGTCCAGAAGTTGTCGGAAGCGTACGGCGCGCCCTTGTTGTCGCCGATGCGGATCATGCGCTCGGCGGGCACACCGATTTTCTGTGTCCAGATGTCATACGCTTCGTCGTCGGTGGCGTAGACGGTGACCCAGAGCTTTTCCTTCGGCAGCTTGAGCACGCCAGTGAGGAAGGTCCAGGCAAAGGTGATCGCGTCGTGCTTGAAGTAGTCGCCGAAGCTGAAGTTGCCGAGCATTTCGAAGAACGTGTGGTGACGCGCGGTATAACCGACGTTTTCCAAGTCACTGTTCTTGCCGCCGGCGCGCACGCATTTCTGGCTGCTGGTGGCACGGGTATACGCACGTTTTTCCTGGCCCAGGAAGCAGTCCTTGAACTGGTTCATCCCCGCGTTGGTGAACAGCAGGGTTGGGTCGTTGCCCGGAATCAAAGAGCTGGAGGCTACACGGGTGTGGCCTTGCTCTTCGAAGAAGCGAAGGAAGGCTTCACGGATTTCTGCGCTTTTCATTAGGTTCTTCCACGGAGGCTGCGGCCAAAGGCCTGTTCGAAACGTCATGAGACGAAGCGACGGCAAAGGGCCGCATTATATCGGCCCTGCGCGCGGGGTACAGCGTGTTTATACGATAGAAACGGTCAATTGGACGGCTAACGCTGTCACTTGCGTGAAAACTCGACGAATGTCGCGATCACTTGCTCGATTTGCGCGCGGCTGACGTCCATGTGCGTGACCATGCGCAAGCGCGCAGCGGCGCTGAGCCTGATCCCGCGTTCGCCGGCAAAGTCCTTGAGTGCTGCGGCCTTGTCACCCATTTGCACATAAACCATGTTGGTTTGCACAGGTTCGACGACAAAACCGGCCTCACGCAGACCATCGGCAAGTAACTGTGCATTGGCGTGGTCATCCGCCAGCCGCTCGACGTGATGATCCAGCGCGTACAAGCCAGCCGCCGCGAGCAACCCGGCCTGACGCATGCCGCCACCGACCATTTTGCGCAAACGCCGCGCTTTGCCGATCAGTTGATCGGAACCGCACAGCACCGAACCGACCGGTGCGCCGAGGCCTTTGGACAGGCACACCGACACCGAATCGAAATGCTGGGTGATCTCGCGGGCGTCGACGCCAAGCTTGACCGCCGCGTTGTACAGCCGCGCGCCGTCCAGGTGCAATTGCAGGCCGTGTTCCTGAGTAAAGCGTCGCGCGCGCGCCAGATATTCCAGCGGCAGCACTTTGCCCTGCATGGTGTTTTCCAGCGCCAGCAAACGCGTGCGGGCGAAATGGAAATCGTCCGGTTTGATCGCGGCGGCGACCTGATCCAGATCCAGTGAACCGTCGGCCTGCACCTCCAGCGGCTGCGGCTGAATCGAGCCGAGCACCGCCGCCCCGCCACCTTCGTACTTATAGGTGTGCGCCTGCTGACCGACGATGTATTCGTCGCCACGCTCGCAGTGCGCCATCAGGCCGAGCAGGTTGCTCATGGTCCCGGTCGGCACGAACAACGCGGCGGCAAAGCCCAGGCGCTTGGCCAGTTCGGCCTCGAGGCGATTGACCGTCGGATCTTCGCCGTACACATCGTCGCCGGTGTCCGCTGCGGTCATCGCGTCGAGCATGGCGGGAGTCGGTTGGGTGACGGTGTCGCTGCGAAGATCGATAACGCTCATGAACCTGGCCTCTGGTCAGATGGGGAAATCCCTTTGTGAAGTGGGATTACTGCGGTCATCGCACAGATTAATCAACCCTTGAACGAGGAAAAATCCCATTCTTCCTCGAGCAGACAAAGCCCATGTGGGAGCGAGCCTGCTCGCGAAAGCAAAGTAACAGGCAGCATATTCGTTGAATGTGAAGCCGCTTTCGCGAGCAGGCTCGCTCCCACAGTGTCATGTGCATGGCCGGGAAATATGTGTTACAAACTTGCCGCCGCCCGCCTATGGGCGGCACAAACGTTCTCAGGGCGGGGTGCAATTCCCCACCGGCGGTAATTGCGCGCAACGCGCATAGCCCGCGAGCGCTTGGCGTTGCACACGACTTGAGTCGGGTGCGTCGGCAAGGTCAGCAGACCCGGTGTGATCCCGGGGCCGACGGTCATAGTCCGGATGAAGAGAGAACGGGATCGACGCCAAAGGGCCGTCCGCGTGCACTCGTGCCTGCGCTCGCACCCTTGCATCCCTTTCGATTCATAACGCCCTGTTTTTCACACAAACAGGAGTCAGAACATGCAACCCACCGCTATCGACAGCAAAAGCAAACACCCACAGGGCGAGCGCGTCGCGTTCATCCAGGCCTGCTGGCACAAGGAAATCGTCGACCAGAGCCGTAAAGGCTTCGTCGCTGAAATGCTGGTGCAGGGTTATCAGGAATCGGACATCGATTTCTTCGAAGTCGGCGGCGCTTTTGAGATGCCGCTGCACGCCAAGCTGCTGGCCAAGTCCGGCCGTTACGCCGGCATCGTCGCCGCCGCCCTGGTGGTGGACGGCGGCATTTACCGTCACGAGTTCGTTGCGCAATCGGTGGTCAGCGGCCTGATGCAGGTGCAGCTGGAAACCGAAGTGCCGGTGTTCTCGGTATCACTGACCCCGCATCACTTCCATTCCGGCGAAGAGCATCAGAAGTTCTTCTTCGAGCACTTTGTGCACAAGGGTCAGGAAGCAGCGCGGACTTGCGCGGATACGCTGCAGAAAGTTCGTGCGCTGCGTCGAACCGAGCCGCGCGCTGTAGCGGTCTGATTCTTACATGATCGTTCCCACGCTCTGCGTGGGAATGCCTCAATGGACGCTCTGCGTCCGCTGTTGGGACGCGGAGCGTCCCGGGCTGCATTCCCACGCGGAGCGTGGGAACGATCACAACCTGGGTCAGGCGAGGTTTTCGTCGGTGGTCGGGACGATCAGGATGCCGGCGCGCAGGCCGTTCTTGACCTTGGGGTTGGGGAAGATGATCCGCGCGCCCTGCTCTTCGATCACCCAGCGGGTACTGGCCAGATCCTCGGCCAGCACATAACCCGGCTCCAGCTCGGAAAAGTTTTCGATGTCCGCCGGCAGGTTCAGGCGGAACGCATCGCTGTGCTTGATGATTTCCCGCGCCACGCTGAACAGCTGCAAGCCATCCAGCCCTTCTTCTGTCTCCGGCTCAGCGCCTTCGATGATCTGCTTCAGGCGGGTTTCCAGCAGTGAGACGTTGACGCCATCGTTCTGCCCGAACGGCCGCGCCTTGCCCAGTTCCAGAGTGAAAGCTTCGGCGTCGAGTTTGTCGTAGGTGTACGAACTGAACACGATGGATGGTTTGTTCTGCAGCAGCACCGCCTCCATGCCGGCCGAGCGCAGGCGCGCCAGTTCGCGACGGGAATGCTGGCGCCCTTCCTTCCACGGGTACAAGGCGAACTGTTCGATCTTCGACCCGCGAATCGCGGTGTGCAGGTCGTAGTGCAGACGCTCGCGCTCGGGTTTGCTGAAGAAACTCGCCGCCAGCCGTTCCAGCTCACAGGCGCGCAACGCTTCCGAGCCGCTGCTTTGTTCGTGGCGACCGTTGAACAGCCGATTGACATCCTGCTCGACGAAACGCTCGCCCTTGCGAATCGCTTCCGGGTTGCCGAACAGGAACAGAATGCGTGCGCGCGGCTTGAGATCGCCGCGTGCGATGTCGTGCAGCAGCCGATCAAGCAACTCGATCGGTGCCGTTTCGTTGCCATGGATGCCTGCCGACAGCAGCAGGTCCAGGCCATTGTCGCGCGCTTCCGGGGGCCGCACTTCCAGCGCCCCTTCGCTCAACCAGCGCATGCGCACGCCTTCGACAGTCAGTTGAGTCTTCTCCGCCGGTTCGCGGCCGGCGAGGGTCAGTTCAAGCAGTTTGCCGAGGGCGAGCATAGAGCGGTTTCCTTAGTGGTCGTGGTTGCAATCCGGGCCGTGTACGTGATCCTCGTCAGCGCCGAGGTCAGCCGGTTCCATTTCCAGTTGCAGACTTACCAGATTAGTCGCCAATGGGCGCAGCAGCAGGTTGGCGTACTCTTCGTCACCTTCCTCGACGTCCACGCCGATCAGCAGCTGGCCACGGCCGTCCTGCTGGATCCACAGCTCTTTGCCTTGCCACATGACCGCCACGCGGGTGCACGAGGTTTGCAATTGCGTGCCGTCGGTGTCTTCAAGGATCAGCTGCAGGGAATCGCTCATGTTTTTACTCTCTTGGGGTGACACGCCGCGCGCCGCGTTCAGGCAGCGCGCTGGCGATCAATTGATCTGGAAGGGATAAACCGCGCCCAGTTTAAGGATTTGCGTCAGTTCATCCAGTGCCGTCCGGCATTCAAGCAGCAACTGCGGGTCCGCCAGATCGGTTTCGCTCAGGCGGTCGCGGTAGTGCTTTTCAACCCATGCGGTCAACGAACCGTACAACGGGGCCGTCATGATAACGCCTGGGTTGACCGCCGCCAGTTCGGTTTCATTCAGTGCCACGCGCAGACGCAGGCACGCTGGGCCACCGCCGTTCTGCATGCTTTGCTTGAGATCGAAGACCTTCACTTCGCGGATCAGCCCGCCGGAGCTGGTCAGGCTTTGCAGATAAGCCCAGACGCGTTCGTTGGCCTGGCATTCCTGCGGCACGATCAACAGCATCGAACCATCAGGACGCGAGAGCAATTGGCTGTTGAACAGGTAGGAACGCACCGCGTCATCCACGGTGACTGCCGAACGCGGCACGCAAACGGACTGGAAGTTACCGCCGACCTTGGCCAGTTTGCCTTGCAGTTCGGCGAGCATCTTGTCGGTCTCGAGGAACGCGTCCTCGTGATAAAACAGCACTTCACCGTTGCCCACGGCGATCACGTCGTTGTGGAACACACCCTGATCGATGACGTTGGGATTCTGCTGCGCGTAGACCACGCCTTCGTCACGCAGACCGTGCAGACGCGCGACGGCTTGCGAGGCTTCGAGGGTCTGGCGTGCAGGGTATTTCTGCGGCGCCGGGAAGCGGTTGTCGAACGCACTGCGGCCGAACACGAAAAACTCGACGCCCGCCTCGCCGTACTCACGGCAGAAACGCGTGTGGTTGGCCGCGCCTTCGTCGCCGAACTGCACAACCGCCGGCAATGCGGCGTGATGGGCGAAGTGCTGTTGATTGGCGAACATCGCGCCGAGCACGCGGCTGGTGGTCGGGTGTTCGATGCTGCGGTGATATTTGCAATTGAGGTTGGCGGCGGTGAAGTGCACGCGGCCGTCAGCGGTGTCGGCACTCGGGCTGACCGTGGCGGCGTTGGCCACCCACATGCTCGACGCCGAGCAACTGGCGACCAGCAGCGGCATCGCTTCCTTGGCGGCGCGCTCGATCACCTGCGCGTCAGTGCCGCTGAAGCCCAGCCGACGCAGCGCCGCCACATCAGGACGCTCCTGCGGAGCCAGCACGCCTTGCTGAAAGCCCATGTCCATCAGCGCTTTCATTTTTGCCAGACCTTGCAGCGCTGCTTCCTTCGGATTCGAGGATTGCTGACTGTTGCTCTGCGAGGCGACGTTGCCGTAGGACAGACCACCGTAGTTATGGGTCGGCCCCACTAGACCGTCAAAATTGACTTCATAGGATTTCATCAGCGAGGCTCCACGAGAATCTGTTGTTATAGGCTTCAGTAACTATTCTTTAAGACCGCAGTGCGGCCATCGCTGGCAAGCCAGCTCCCACATTGACCGCGTCGTACACAAAATGTGTGGACGTCTCTGACCCTGTGGGAGCTGGCTTGCCAGCGAAGTGGCGCTACGCCATTTTCACGCCGGGTGTCAGCGAGGCAGGCAACACCAGGCTCGGGGTTTCCAGCGACGCCACCGGGTATGCGCAGTAGTCCGCTGCGTAATAGGCGCTGGCGCGGTGGTTGCCCGAGGCGCCGACGCCGCCGAATGGCGCGCTGCTCGCGGCACCAGTCAGCTGTTTGTTCCAGTTGACGATGCCGGCGCGGCTTTCCAGCCAGAACTGCTGGTAACGCGCTTCGGAATCGGAGAGCAAACCGGCGGCCAGTCCATAAGCGGTGTTGTTGGCTTCAGTGATCGCGGCGCCGAAATCGGCATAGCGGATCACTTGCAGCAGCGGCCCGAACAGTTCTTCGTCCGGACGCTCGGCCACGGCCGTCACATCGACAATGCCCGGAGTCAGCAAGGCCGATTGCGCTTGCGGCTGAGTCATTTCCAACAGCGCCACCGCGCCGTTGGCCAGCAGTTGTTCCTGCGCATCCATCAGCGCTTTCGCCGCGCCGAGGGAAATCACCGAGCCCATGAACGGTGCCGGTTGCTGATCGAACGCACCGACTTCAATGGTCGAACTGACTTCCACCAGACGCTTGAGCAGGCTGTCGCCCCACGCGCCTTGCGGCACCAGCAGACGCCGGGCGCAGGTGCAGCGCTGGCCGGCGGAAATGAACGCCGACTGAATGATGGTGTACACCGCCGCGTCCAGATCAGCGACCTGATCGACCACCAGTGGGTTGTTGCCGCCCATTTCCAGGGCGAGGATCTTGTCCGGACGCCCGGCGAATTGCTGGTGCAGGTGATTGCCGGTGCGGCTTGAACCGGTGAAGAACAGACCGTCGATACCCGGGTTCGCCGCCAGAGCGATACCGGTTTCCCGCGCGCCTTGCAGCAGGTTCAACACGCCTGCCGGCAGACCGGCTTCGATCCAGCACTTGACCGTCAGCTCGGCGACTTTCGGCGTCAGTTCGCTGGGCTTGAACAGCACGCTGTTACCGGCCAGCAGCGCCGGGACGATATGACCGTTAGGCAGGTGACCGGGGAAGTTGTAAGGACCAAACACCGCGACCACGCCGTGGGGCTTGTGGCGCAACACGGCGGTGGCGTCGCCCAATGGGCCGCTCTTCTCGCCGGTGCGCTCGCGGTAGCTCTGCACTGAAATCGCGATCTTGTTGACCATGCTGGTGACTTCGGTCGCAGCTTCCCACAGCGGTTTGCCGGTTTCCTCGCCGATGGTGCGAGCCAGTTCGTCAGCGTGGTTTTTCAACGCAGCGGCGAAAGCTTCGAGGACGCTGATGCGCTCCTCGAGGGTGCGACGTGCCCACTGAGGAAATGCCTGGCGAGCAGCCTGAACCGCCGATTCGACCTGCGCGGCAGTGGCGCCCTCGCCCGCCCACAGCACTTGCTGGGTCACCGGGTTCAAAGATTGAAAGGCTTCGCCCTGACCGGCCAGCCACTCACCTGCGATGTATAGCGAATTCATTATTTCGACTCCCGTGCAGCGGACAACGCCACGGCGCGAACCTGATCGCCGGCGCTGAGTTGAAGACGTTTCGCGGTCTGCGGATCGACCACCAGGGTGCCCGCAGCCAGTCGCGCTGGTGCAGCCGTGATGCGGCAATCCTCGCGCTTGCGGTTGTGGATGATGAACGGCGTGGCGTCATCGCCCGGCGTGCCGACGGCCAGCACCAGCGCTTCGCTGTCACGCACCGCGCGGATCTTGCTGGTTTCGCATTCGATGGCCGGCCCGGCGTCGAAGATGTCGACGTAACCCTGATAGCTGAAGCCTTCGCTCTTGAGCATGGCCAGTGCCGGCTCGGTGTCCGGGTGCACCTGGCCGATGACGTTGCGCGCGTCCGGCGAAAGGAAGCAGGTGTACAGCGGGAATTTCGGCATCAGTTCGGCGATGAACGCCTTGTTGCCGACGCCGGTCAGGTAATCGGCCTGGCTGAATTCCATCTTGAAGAAATGGCGGCCGAGGCTTTCCCAGAACGGCGAGCGCCCGGCGTCATCGGACACGCCACGCATTTCGGCGATGATCTTGTTGCCGAACAGCTCCGGGAACTCAGCGATGAACAGCATGCGCGCCTTGGACAGCATCCGGCCGTTGAGACCGTTGCGGTAATCGGCGTGCAGGAACAGCGAGCACAGCTCGGAATTGCCGGTCAGGTCGTTGGCCAGAAACAGCGTCGGGATTTCGCGGTAAATGTTCAGCTCTTGCGAAGCGCTGACCGTCAGACCGACGCGGAAGTTGTACCAGGGCTCACGCAGGCCGACCGCACCGGCGATGGCGGAAATCCCCACCACGCGGCCGTCATCGTCTTCGAGCACGAACAGATAGTCGGCATCGCCACGCCCGGCTTCGCCGCGAAAGGTCTTCTCGGCCCAGCCGACCCGGTGGGTCAGGCGCTCTTCGTTGGCCGGCAAGGTAGTCAGGCCGGTGCCGGTGCTGCGGGCCAGGTCGATCAGCGCGGATAAATCGCTGCTGCGTACGGGACGAACAATCATGCTATCTCCTCAAACGGGCCGCTCGCGCCACCCGTGAAACTCGCTAAGGCGTTAAACCGCCACCAGGCGCACGCTGGCACCTTCACCGACGCCCAGGGCTTCGGCTGCTTCCATATCCAGCGTCACCGGTTTGCCCGGCGCGTAATCCAGCTCCAGCAACACCGCGCGGTAATCCTGCAACTGCGCATTGGCCACCAGATACTGACGCCCGGCACCTTTCACTGGCTCGCCGATCTTCACCGGCACCACGCGGCTCTGGGCGATCGAACGGATCCCGGAAACCCGCGCATGCAGGGTCGGGCCGCCGTCGAAGATGTCGATGTAGTGATCGGTTTCGAAGCCTTCGCGCATCAGGATGTCGAAGGTGATCTGCGCACGCGGGTGCACCTGGCCCATCGCCTCTTGGGCGGAGTCCGGCAGCAGCGGCACATAGATCGGGTAATGCGGCATCAGCTCGGCGAGGAAGGTGCGGCTTTTCAGCCCGCACAGGCGCTCGGCCTCGGCGTAGTTGAGGTCGAAGAAATTACGCCCGATCGCATCCCAGAACGGCGAGTCGCCATTTTCGTCGCTGTAACCGACGATCTCGGTCACCACCGAATCGGCAAAACGCTCCGGGTGGCTGGCGACGAACAGCAGACGACCTCGGGAATTGAGCTCGGCCCACGGCGATCCGACCAGCTCGCGCTGCACATAGAAACTGGTCAGCAGGCTGTTGCCAGTCAGGTCGTGGCACTGCGAGAGCACGTGGATCTTGTTGTGGATCTTCAGCTCGCGGGAGGCGTGGACGAAAGTCTCGTTGCGGAAGCTGTAGAACGGCTCGGAGTAACCGGCCGAAGCGACAATGGCCGAGCAACCGACCAGTTTGCCGGTGCTCGAGTCTTCAAGGACAAAGAAGTAACTCTCTTCACCGTTGAAGCTCACTTCGGCGGCGAACGAAGCTTCGCTCGCGGCAATCTTGTCGCTCAGACGTTCCACGTCATCCGGCAAGGAAGTGACACCAATCGGGCTGTCCGCAGCCAGACGCTGTACCTCGCCCAGATCAGCCATTTGCGCGGGGCGCATCACCAGCATGGTGTCACTCCTTTCTCTTCAATATTCACAGAAAAAACCGGGCCCACATAAAGATCGATGCAGGAATGGGACTTGTGGCGAGGGGATTTATCCCCACTGGGGGGCGAAGCACCCCCAAAAATCTCGGGCCGCTGCGCAGCCCATCGGGGATAAATCCCCTCACCACAGGTTCAATCCAACAGGTGAATGTGCCCGGTATCAAAAATTGGTTCGGCGCCGGAAAAACTCCAGGCGCCGAAAGGTCCATCAGGCTTGCGTCAACTTCGCGGCAGCACGTTCGAAGCGGTCGAGACCGGCATCGATATCGGCGTCTTCCACCACCAGGCTCGGGGCGAAACGGATCACGTCCGGGCCAGCCTGAAGAATCATCAGGCCTTCCTGTTCGGCGGCGTTGAAGATGTCCTTGGCCTTGCCTTTCCACGCTTCGCTCAGCACGCAACCGATCAGCAGACCGAGACCACGCACTTGGGTGAACAAGCCGTATTTCTCGCCGATCTGTTGCAGGCGGGTCTTGAACTTGTCGTGCTTGGCGTTCACGCCGTTCAGCACTTCAGGGGTGTTGACCACGTCGATCACCGCTTCGGCGACGGCGCAGGCCAGCGGGTTGCCGCCGTAAGTGGTGCCGTGGGTGCCGACGACCAGATGTTTGGCCAGCGCTTCGGTGGTCATCATTGCCGCGATCGGGAAACCGCCGCCCAGGCTCTTGGCGCTGGTGAGGATGTCCGGGGTCACGCCGTAATGCTGGTAGGCAAACAGCTTGCCGCTGCGGCCCATGCCGGTCTGCACTTCGTCGAACACCAGCAGCGCGTTGTTCGCGTCGCAGAGTTCGCGGGCACCTTGCAGGTAAGCCAGCTCGGCCGGCAGCACGCCGCCCTCGCCCTGGATCGGCTCAAGCACCACCGCGCAGGTCTTCTCGGACACTGCGGCTTTCAGTGCGGCCAGATCGTTGTAGGGAACGTGGGTGATGCCAGTGATTTTCGGGCCGAAGCCGTCGGAGTATTTCGACTGACCACCGACGTTGACCGTGAACAGGGTACGGCCGTGGAAGCTGTTCAGCGCGGCGATGATTTCGTATTTCTCGGTGCCGAAACGGTCGAATGCGACGCGACGGGCCAGCTTGAACGCGGCCTCGTTGGCTTCGGCGCCGGAGTTGCAGAAGAACACGCGCTCGGCAAACGTGGCGTCGATCAGCTTGTGCGCCAGACGCAGGGCCGGTTCGTTGGTGAACACGTTGGACACGTGCCACAGCTTGTTCGCCTGTTCGGTCAACGCGCCGACCAGCGCCGGATGCGCATGGCCCAAAACGTTGACGGCAATCCCGCCGGCGAAGTCGATCAGCTCGCGGCCGGCCTGATCCCAGACCCGGGAACCGGCGCCACGCACCGGAATGAAAGCGGCAGGCGCGTAGTTGGGAACCATTACCTGGTCGAAATCGGCGCGTTGTACCGCAGCGTGCTCAACGGACATCGGAGTCTCCTGAAGAGGAACACCCGCCTGGAACTGGCGAGCGATGAGGGGATTGTAAGGACAGTTGGGTGCCCGGCCTTGTCGCCAAGCGACAACTTCTTATAGCGCAAACCCCGGATTTTCCCGGGTTTACGGCAATGCGACATATAGCGTCGCAAAGGCGCAGTTTACCGGGCGCGGCCGATTTGCGGCAGGCCGCGCAGGATACCAAGTCAGCCCCCACGGCAGAGACATAAATATCTACCGCACGGTGGTCGCTTGCTGCTGATTTGCTGAGGGTTCTTCCCAACGCCAAGGAATGGCCATGCATTTGTCTGAAGCACCCCCATCGGCAACCCCGGACGCCGTACATGACGCGCAACATGCGGACGAACATTACCAACTACTGAAAAACGCGATTCCGGCCTGGCTGGGCGACACCTCAGCCACGCGGCGCGAAGCGCTGAAGAACAGCGTCCCGCAACAACCGGCCGCGCTCAAGAACGCGCCAGCCGAACAGCACGCGCTGATGAAAAGCCTTGGGGCGGCGCATATCAGCGCCCAGAGCCGGGTCGATAAAAGCCTGGAGCACTTGCAGGACGCTGCGGCCTTCGCCGAGCCCCTGCTCAAGGCCGAGCTGAAAAGCTGCTTCGATCTGGAACTGGATGTCAGAAACACCTACGTGCGCCTGTACATTCCCGCCACCACCCCGTGGTTTCCGATCCGCACCGGCGCCCGCGCCTGGTCCGTGTCACTGCTCGAGGCGGCACTGCATAACTTCGAAGACAGGGAAACCGAAGACGACGCCTTCGAAGCCGAGTCGACATTCACTAGCGCACCTTCGGCTACAGGACAGTTTGAAACCCTGCCCGACATCAAGGCCAGACTGAGCATTCCCGCATTCACAAAACTGTGCCGTCGACTGGATATCGGTGCGAAATACAAAGCCAGTCTGGAAGACAATCTGGGCTACTCCGATCCAATGGTCGCGTCGGTATTGCGCGGCAAGCTCGACGCCAGCCAGAAGGCCGCGATGAAATCGGCCCTGCAATGGGCGCGGATGAACCGCGACGTGTCGGAAAACGCGGTACGCCTGATCGAGGCCATGCTCGACGGTGTGAAAGGCCTGCATGTGCACGGCGCCCCGCTGCTGTGTCATGACATGACGATGCTTTGCGCACCGCTGACCGGCATCGTGGTATTCGCCCAGGACCTGTACATGACACGCAATGCAGCGCGCGTCGTCGCCTACGTCCCGGATGACCCCGAACATCCGTTCAAGGAGTACGCCTCGCCACTGGAAATGGTTGTGGAACTGACGCGCCAGTTGCGCTCCAGGGACTATCAGCAGTTCTTCAGCCGCTTCGTCAATCACGACCAGCGCGGCTTTTTCTTCAGCACCCTCAACAGCCGGCTCAGTGAAATCCGCTGGCATCCGCACGAACCCGGCGACCCGCTGCCGGCGTGGCGAGAAGCCCCGGTGGAGCGGCCCGATCTGCAGACCGCGCTGACGCCGTTTTACGACGATGTCTGGCAACACCTGTACCAGGCAAAACTGAACAAGATCTTCAATGACGCCCGAACCATTGCCGTACCGACTGCGCTGGTTGATCAAAGGGCGCGCTGGGCGTTCTGGGATTCGCTGGTCAACATCCTCTCTTCCATCGCCCAGACCGCGGCGATGATCGTCGCGCCGTTCGTGCCGGTGCTCGGTGAAGCGATGATGGCGTACATGGCCTATCAGATGCTCGATGAAGTATTCGAAGGCATTGTCGAGTGGGCGCAGGGGCGCACGACCGAAGCGGTCGAACACCTGATGGGCACCGTGGAATCGATGATCCAGTTGGGCATGTTCGCCGTCGGCGGTGCGATTGGCGCGGCCGAGTTTCGCAAGGTATTGCCCAAGGAAATCGTGGCGTTCATCGACCGCTTCAAACCGGTACAACTGGCCAATGGCGACACCCGCTACTGGCAACCGGATCTCGAACGCTACAAACATCCGCAGCGCCCGAGTGCCGATTCGCAACCCGATGCACTGGGTCTGCATACCCATGAAGACAAGCGCCTGTTGCCACTGGAGGATGCGCACTTTGCAGTCACCGAAAGCCAGGTGCCGGGGCAGTACCGCATCGAACATCCGAGTCGCCCCGACGCATACCAACCGGCGCTGCGCCACAATGGCGAAGGTGCCTGGCACACTGAACTGGAGCAACCGCTGGAATGGGATGGCGCAACCGCGCTGCGCCGTATCGGCCCTGCGGTCGAGAGCTTGTCCGCGAGCGAGCGCGAAACCGTCCTGCAGATCAGCGGAACCAGCGAAGACGCGTTGCGCAAAATGCATGTCGAGCAGGAAAAGGTCCCGCCGCTGCTGGCCGACAGCATCCAGCGCTTCAAGATTGATCAGCAGTTGCAACGCTTCATCGACCAGCTCGACAGCGCTGACGCTGAAGTTTTTTTGCGCGCCGACCCGGTCACGCAGCTGCAGGTGCTCAGCGAATACGGCCGCTGGCCAGACGACCAGTGCCTGCGCCTGCTCGATCGCCAAGGCGAGCCATTGTGGCAATCGTCCACAGACGCAAGCCTGCCCGTGACCGAACTGCGCCAGGGCGAACTGGTCGGTGGCGACGTGCTCAAAGCGCTGCTCCACGTCCTCGACGAGACGCAGATCAAAAACTTGCTGGACGAGCCCTTCGCCGGACCGACGCCGTCCATCGAGGTCCGCAGCCAGAACCTGCGCAAGCAAGTGGCCGACCTCGCCAGACGCAACACCAGCGCGCTGTTCGAGTCGCGCTATCAAGCCCTTCAGCACCTCGACGACCCGTTGGCCGCTCGACTCAAGACCCACCCTCCGCAATTGCCGGCCAGCATTACCCGCGAACTGCTCGATACCGCGACCGGCAGCGAACTGCTGCAGATCAGCGAAGGACAATTGCCCCCGCGCCAGCAGGCGCTCATGCAGATGGCCAGTGACGAGGTGCGCCTTACCCGCGCGTATGAAGGCCTTGAGCTGGCCTCGGTGAGCAATTCCGACTCTGACTCTCTGGCGCTGCACAGCCTCAAACTGCTGCCGGGCTGGAGCGGCGATGTGCGCATCGAAATCCGTGACGGCCGCTACGAAGGCCGGTTACTGGACACGATCGGCCGTGACGATGCGCCCGAATACAAGGTGCTGGTTCGCCGCGACGATGGCCAATACCAACCTTATGACGATCGTGGGCAGCAGCTGCATTCGTTCGCTGATTTCTATTCCAGCCTGTTGTACGCATTGCCCGACAGCGAGCGCCAGAGCCTCGACATGCGGATCGGCCAGGGTCAGGCGCTGAAGGCGGCCATTCGCGAACGCACGCTCGAGCGCAACGAGTGGCGTCAGGTGATTGCCGATACGCCGTCCCGAGCGCCGACTGTCGACACCCTGCGCCTGCTGGGTACCGATGGTTACGCCCATGCTCCGCGTCCGCCACGCCCCGCTTACCAGCCGCACACCTTCGAAGAAGACATCCGGGTGCTCTATCCGCGCATGTCGAACCATGAAATGCGCTTCCTCGCCGAAAGCATGCGCAGAAGTCCCGCAGGCCCGCGCGCCGAAATGCTTCGCTTGCAAAATGACTACCTGCAATTGCAGAACGAACTGCATGTCTGGGCCAACAATCCGCCCACCGTGCACCCGGAAACCGGCACGGCGCTCACCTCGCTGGAGAAGCGCGCCGAAATCCAGAATCGCAGGCTGCTCAGGGAGCAATTGCTCAAAGCCTGGAGACGGGAGCACGTCACGGGTATCAATCACCGGGGCTTTGCCGCCGGATACGCCTTGCGCCTTACACCTGCGGTGATGGGCGACTTGCCCGTGTTGTCAGCAGACTTCAGCCATATCACCTCGCTTGCCATTGATGGCAGCCCGATGACCACATCTGTCGACAGCTTTCTGCAGTCCTTCAGCCAGTTGCAGAATATCGATGCGCGCAACCTCAATCTGTCGAGCCTGCCGCAAGCACTGACTTCGATGCGCTCGCTGCGCGAATTGCGCTTACGCAATTGCCGGATCAGTCTGACGACGGTCACAGAGTCAGTGCTCGCGGCCATGCCGCAGCTCACCCTGCTCGATCTGCAAGGTAACGCGCTGGGCCTGCCTCCGGACCTGCATACACTGCCTTCGTTGCGCTACGTGAACCTGTCGGATACCGGCATTCACACGGTGCCCGACGATCTGCTGGATCATCCGCGCCTGATTTCGGCGCAATTCGATCGCAACCGCATCACGCGGATACCGGACAGTTTTTTCAACCTGGCCAGCTCCCTCAGCGATGGTTATACCTTCGCCGATAACCCGTTGACGGCGGCCTCCCGCGAGCGGGTAAAAGTGTTCTACGAGCACACCGGAAGGCACTTCGGCGTCCGGCCCGTGCAGGAGGATCTGCAACGCACCATCGCCTTGTTTCCATCCCTCGACACGGAAGGCGCAACACAGGTGCTGTACCGATTGCCCGGGCCATTGGCGGAGTGCGGCGCACAGTTGTCCCGCTGGGAAAATGAACTCGGCGTGCTGAATCTCGAACTCAGTCAATGGATCAACCAGGCCACCGTGACCGCCTCTGAGGCGGGGGAGCGTCTGCCTCTCGAGGCACAGGCCCGCGAACTGGAGGCCCGGCGATCCTTTGCGCAACAGATCGAGCAATTCTGGCGCAGCCCGCCCCTGTACCCGCGCCTTGAAGAACTCAGGGCAACGGCGACGTTCAGTGGGGATATGCCGATACTCAGCGCCGGTCTCGAGCGCGTGACGCGGCTGAACCTCACCGGCAACGCCAGTATCACCGACGCCCTGCGCTTCGTGGAGTGCTTCCCCAACCTTGCCAAGCTGAAAATGAACGGCTTCGAACTGGGACCGCTTGCGCTGGGCGAAGCAAAACTGCCTCAACTGAGCGATCTGGAGCTGAAAAATTGTGGCGTGGTCATGACCCCGGAAAACCAGGCTGCGCTGCTGTCACTTGGCAGCCTCGACTCACTGGACCTGAGCGACAATCCGTTGGGTACGTTCCCCGACCTGAATTCGTTGCCCGAATTGATCTATCTCGATCTGTCCAACTGCGGGCTGACCGTCGTTCCCGAAGGACTGGACAGCCATCCGGGGTTGCGAACCGCAGTGCTCGCAGGCAACCGCATCACGCAACTGCCCGAGGCGCTGTTCGACCTCCCCGCCGAGCGCAGTGACGGCATTGACCTTGCCGACAACCCGCTATCGGCCGCCACCCGCGACCAGATCAAAAACTACTACCGCCTCCATCGCAACGACTTCGACGTATTGGCGGCCGAGCCGGACGTGAGCCTCGCCCGGCAGTTGTTTCCAGGTCTGAACAAGCAAGAGGCCAGCGAGATGATTTACGACTTGCCCGGCGACCTGACCGACGGTCGCCAACAGCTCCTTCGCTGGCAAGCAGAACAGCAACAAATGCGCGATGACCTGACCCGCTGGGCCTTGGCAACGCCGTCTGCGCACCCGGTTACCGGTCAGGCCTTAAGCGCAAGCGAGCATCTGGCGCAACGATCCGCTCGCTCGGACTTCAAGCAATTGATAGAGGACTTCTGGGGCGAAAGATCGATGGGCACCGGCAAGCGCGCTCGTTCTTTTGCGGCAGACCTTCAGTTCCTCGGCGAAATGCCGCGCCTGACGGTCAACTTCGATCACGTTACCAGCCTCAAGCTGGCGGGCAACGTGACGATCGCGGGACTGGAGCCGTTCGCTGCCTTGTTCCCGAATCTTCAGATACTGGAACTGAAAGCTTTCACACTCTATGACATCCCTTCATTCGTCAGCCGTCTGCACTATCTCAAAGAGCTCAAACTCAATGACTGCGCGCTGACGCTTACCCCTGCCGGGCAGCAGGTACTCGGCGCGCTGCCCGAGTTGCGGTTGCTCGATCTGAGCCATAACCCACTGACAAACGCGCCAGACCTGACAATCCTGCCCAAGGTGACGAACTTCTCACTCGGCCATAGCGAACTGACGAGCGTGCCGAAGGGCATCGCCGAGCATCCGCTACTGCGAGAGCTCCATCTCAATAACAACCAGATAACCGTGCTGCCCGACGCTGTCTTCAGTTTGCATCCCGAGCGGGCCGACAGCGTCTATCTGAACGACAATCCTCTGTCCATGAATGCCCGCGAGCGCGTCAAGCGCTACTACGCCGCACAAGGGCGCAACTTCCGGATCAAGCCGCCATCGGCTGACATTGCCATGGCGCAGAGACTGTTCCCGCGACTGGGCGAAAACGCTGCGATCAACATGATTTATCGCCTGCCCGGGACATTACAGACCGGCACGGCGCAACTGATCAGATGGGAGGCGGAAATCGCCCGCCTGATCAGTGATCTCAACACATGGAGCGCGCGCTTGCCGGTCAACAACCCTTCGACAGAGCTGCCCTGGACTGCGCCGGAAAGATTTGCAGAACTCGCCGCCAGACAAAGATTCAGCAGCGACCTTGAGAAACTCTGGCGCGGCCGGCAAAACGAAAACTCAGCCCTGCGGTTCAATACTTTCGAAGCCGATGCGACATTCACCGGCGAATTGCCGGAACTGACCGCTGACTTCAGCCACATCACTCATCTCAACCTTCAAGGCAATCCGGGTTTGAACATTCCGGATGGTTTTTTCCGAAGCTTCAGCGGCCTGCGCGGACTGGAACTGCAGGATTTCGCCCTGGGCCGGATACCCCAATCGCTGCCAAGCCTGCCGTTGCTTGAGAGGTTGATGCTGAGCAAGTGCCAGATCACTCTGGATCCTGCCGGACAAGCGATCCTGTCCACGATGACCCGATTGAAATCTCTGGACCTGTATAGCAACCCACTGCAGGTCACGCCCGACCTATCGACACTGCAGAACCTGACGTTCATCGACCTGATCAACACCGGCATCGATAGTCTTCCCGCCGGACTGGAACAGCTGCCGCACCTGGAAGTCGCGTTGCTGAGCGACAACAACATCAGCGAATTGCCGGCGCAACTGACGCAATATGCCGATCGCGGCATTGAACTGGGCGGCAACCCGTTGTCGGTTGCTTCCAGAGAACGGATCAAGGCCGCATTCCAGGCCAAGGCTGACAACTTCGGTGTCTGGGTCCAACAGCAAGACATCGATCTGGCGCAAAGCCTTTATCCATCGCTGTTCGGCTTCGATGCCAACGATCTGGTCTACAAGCTTGCGGGCACGCTGGCCGAAGGACGTGTTGAGCTGATGCGCCGCAAAACGGAGCTCACCAGCCTGCTCGAACGCCTGGATAGCTGGGCCAACGAGTTTCCCGACGATTCTGGCACGCAGATGCCGCTCACGAACGACGCGGCAGCCAGGGAAAGACTCAACCGCCAGCACTTCAGGCAAAACCTCGAAGACGACCTGCGCCGTGCGCCCTCGTTCCTGACAGGGCCAAGGGTCAGCTGCGAGTTGTCGTTTACCGGTGAGCTGCCGCCGCTGACCGCGCGTTTCGACCACATCGAACAATTGAAACTGACCACCACAGCGTCCGCTGCGCCTCGGATCGATCGTCTGCTGGAGCTGTTCCCGAAGCTCAAAGGCATCGACATCCGCAATTATCCGCTGGGCGAGATTCCCGCCCCGATTTTCGCTATGGAAAGGCTGCGCAGCCTGTATCTGCCGGGCTGTGAGATCACGTTGACTGCGCAGACCGCAGAAGCATTCGCAACGCTGAGAAACCTGAGATCGGTGGACCTGAGCGACAATCCGCTCAACATCGCTCCGGATCTGAGTCATTTCCCGCAGATGACCGATGTGCGCCTGGGCAACTGTGCCTTGAGCAAGGTGCCTGACGGCCTGCTCGAACTGCCTCGATTGATGTACGCGGACTTGTCCGGGAACGCGATCACCGAGTTGCCGGGCGAGTTTCCTTCACAGCCCGGCGACGTGCTGACCGAATACGACTTCAGCGACAACCCGCTGACTGCCGAAAGTTTGCAGGGCCTGCAGCGGTATGAGGCGGCGTATCAATTGCGCCTGCTGGCGCAGCAGTCGAGCAACGACACCGCGTATCAGACGATTGAGGACTTCCATGACTTCTCCGGCGGCATGGAAACCGATTGAGGGTCGATCCGCGCTCAGCCACGCTCCGGCGGCACTGACGACAATTCGAACGGGCTGCTGCTGCGCCGCTGGTTGCGATCTTCGCGCGGCGTGGCACCGAAGAAATTGCGATAGGCGCTGGAGAAGTGCGGCCCCGAGGAAAAGCCGCACGAGAGGCCGATCTGGATGATCGACTTGCTGGTCTGCATCAACATCTGCCGGGCCTTGTTCAGGCGCAATTCCAGGTAGTACTGGCTCGGCACGCGGTTGAGGTATTGCTTGAAGATCCGCTCCAACTGCCGACGGGATACGCACACGTGCTGGGCGATTTCGTCGGTGGTCAGCGGCTCTTCGATGTTGGCTTCCATCAGCAACACCGCTTGGGTGAGCTTCGGATGGCTGGAGCCGAGGCGATTCTGCAACGGGATGCGCTGACGCTCACCGCCCTCGCGGATGCGCTCAACGACCAGTTCTTCCGACACCGCACCGGCCAGTTCCGCACCGTGATCGCGGGCCAGCACCGCCAGCAACAGGTCGAGCACCGACATGCCACCACAAGCGGTCAGACGATCGCGATCCCAGTCGAACAGATGACTGGTGGCGATGACTTTCGGGAAGCGCTCAGCGAAATCGTCCTGCCAGCGCCAGTGCACGGCGGCGCGATAACCGTCGAGCAAACCGAGCTGGGCCAGTGGATAGACACCGGCCGACAGACCACCGATCACGCAACCGGCACGCACCAGTTGCTTGAGCGCACTGCTCAGCGCCGGCGCGAGCGTGGTCGGTGGCTCGTCAGCGAGCAGGAACAGTTTCTGGAAATTCTCGAGCTTGCCGGCCCAGGGTTCGCCGGGCAATTGCCACGCACCTTCGCTCTGCGGCTCGGCCTGCAAGAACGACAGTTCGTAAACCACGTCCGGGTGCACCCGCTGCGCAACACGCAAGGCCTCCTCCGCCAGCGCCAGCGTCAACGCTTTAGTGCTGGGCCAAATCAGGAAACCAATTCGATGGGCAGTCATGGGCGGGCAATCCGAAACGAACAACGGTGATGAAGGCATGGGCCAATGCTAGCCCGGAAATGAACACAAATCCTGAAACCGGTGAAGATCAGAATGTGGGAGCGAGCCTGCTCGCGAAGGCGGTGTACCAGTCAACATAATTGCTGGCTGTTCTACCGCTTTCGCGAGCAGGCTCGCTCCCACAGGGGATCTGAGCCAGCCAGAAGATCGCGAAGCATGACCTAATCTGGTGCACAACGGCAGCCCTGATTTATTTCAGGCTGCCCGACAGGAACTGCTGCAAGCGCTCCGACTGCGGGTTGACCAGCACTTCGCGCGGGTTGCCGCTTTCTTCGACGACGCCTTTGTGCAGGAACACCAACTGGTTCGACACTTCACGGGCGAAGCCCATTTCGTGGGTCACCACGACCATGGTGCGGCCTTCCTGCGCCAGCGCCTGCATGACTTTCAGCACGTCGCCAACCAGTTCCGGGTCGAGGGCCGAGGTCGGTTCGTCGAACAGCATCACTTCCGGCTCCATCGCCAGCGCCCGGGCAATCGCCACACGCTGCTGCTCGCCACCGGACATGTGCCCCGGGAACGCGTCTTTGCGATGGGCCACGCCAACCTTGTTCAGGTAGTACTCGGCTTTTTCCCGGGCTTCGTACTTGGGTACGCCGAGCACGTGCACCGGCGCTTCCATGATGTTTTCAATCGCGGTCATGTGCGACCACAGGTTGAAATGCTGGAACACCATCGACAGGCGCGAACGCATGCGTTGCAGCTGTTTCGGATCAGCGGCTTTCAGCGCGCCGTCCTTGTTCGCCACCAGTTTCAGCTCTTCGTTGTTGAGCAGGATCTTGCCGGCGTGCGGCTGCTCGAGCAGGTTGATGCAGCGCAGGAAAGTACTTTTGCCGGAGCCACTGGAGCCGATGATGCTGATCACATCGCCGGCGGCGGCTTTCAGGGACACGCCCTTGAGCACTTCGTGACTGCCATAGCGTTTATGCAGGTCTTGGACTTCAAGTTTGTACATGCGGTCGGTTCTCACAAAAACAGTCAGTCAGTCGTTGAGCAAGCGCCCGTGACGCAGCGCTTCGCGCCCCGCCACCTTGGCCAGCCAGAAACCGGGTTGGGCATAGCGCAGCCGTTCAATGGCAAACAGCACCCCGGACGTACCAGCACATACCGTGCTGACCCGATCGGACACAGGGTCGATCACTTGAAAAATCTCGTCGCCCGCCTCGACCCATTCGCCGGGCTTGCGGGAAAAACTCACCACACCGGGGTGCGGCGCGAACAACAATTCGGTGCCTTCGAACGGCATGCCTTCGCACGGTTCGAAGGCCGGGTCCGGCCACTCGCCGGTGATTAGACCTTGCTCGGCAAGGAACGCCAGAATGCCTTCAGCATAAGCCTCGGCTTCGACGCGGCCGGTGTCGGCCTGCCCGCCCAGCTCGATCGTCGTCGCCAGACACGCCAGCGGAATCTGCGCATCGGGGAAGTGCCGCGACAGGCGCAGCCACGGCAGCGAGCAGGCTTCGTCAAACGAGCTGCCGCCGGAATCTTCCGCGAGCAAACCAACCTTGACGTTCAGGTGCGCCGACAGCGAACGCCACTGCGGCCAGTGCTGCGGCAGCGCGTACATGTGCAGCGCGGCTTCGGCATCGCAGTGCAGATCCAGCACCACATCGGCGGTGCAGGCGTGGCTGAGCAGCACACGCTGCATGCCCTGCAACTGGCTGCTCGCTTCAGGCAAGCCAGCCAAGTGGTCGGCCATTGCCTGACGGATCAGGCGCACGTTGGCATGGGGATCATCACCGAGTTTTTCGCCCAGTGCCGCCGCCACCGGCGCGCTGAGCTCGACGAAATCACGATTGAAATTCTTGCCGCTGCCCGCCTCGAAACGGCCCTGGAAATTGCCTTGCAGCAATTGCCCGAGACCGATCGGATTGGCCACCGGCACCAGCTCGATCACGCCGTTGAGCAAGCCTTGCGCTTCGAGTTCGCCGAGGCGCTTTTTCAGCTCCCAGGCGGTGCGCATGCCCGGCAGTTCATCGGCGTGCAGGCTGGCCTGAATGTAGGCCTTGCGCTCGCCCTCACCGAAACGGAAAACCGAAACCTTGCGCTCGCTGCCCAGGTGGCTCCACGGCAATACGTGATCAATGCGTTGCATATCAGTGCTTCCGTGGCGCGAGGTAGCTCAACCAGCGACGCTCGGCCAGTTTGAACAGCTTGACCAGAATGAAGGTCAGGCACAGGTAGAACACGCCAGCGGTGATGTACGCCTCGAACGGCAGGTAGAACTGCGCATTGACGGTACGTGCCGCGCCAGTGATGTCGATCAGGGTCACGATCGACGCCAGACTGGTGGTCTGCAGCATCATGATCACTTCGTTGCTGTACTGCGGCAGCGCGCGGCGCAGGGCCGACGGCAGCAGGATGCGCTTGTACAGCTTGAAGCGCGACATGCCCATGGCCTTGGCCGCTTCGATCTCACCGTTCGGCGTGGCCTTGAGGCTGCCGGCAATGATTTCCGCGGTGTAGGCGCTGGTGTTCACGGCAAAAGCCAGGCAGGCGCAGAACGTTGCACTGGACAGCCACGGCCACAGGAAGCTTTCGCGTACCGCTTCGAACTGGGCCAGACCGTAGTAGATCAGGAACAGCTGCACCAGCATCGGCGTGCCGCGAATCACGTAGGTGTACAGCCATGCGGCGCCGTTGACGAACGGATTTTTCGAGACGCGCATCAGCCCCAGCGGCAACGCCGCGAGCAAGCCGAAGAACAGCGACAGCGCGAGCAGTTTGAGGGTGGTCAGCAGGCCGCTGAAGTACAGCGGCAGTGCCTCCCAGATGACGTTGTAGTCGAAGATCATAGATCAGCCGCCCTTACGCCTACCGAGTAGCGCTTCTCAAGGTGACGCAATGCCAGCAACGAAACACTGGTGATCACCAGGTACATCGCCGCCACTGCGAGGAAGAAGGTGAAAGGCTCGCGCGTGGCATCCGCCGCCTGCTTGGCCTTGAACATCATGTCTTGCAGACCGACCACGGAAATCAGCGCGGTGGCCTTGGTCAGTACCAGCCAGTTGTTGGTGAAGCCGGGAATCGCCAAGCGAATCATCTGCGGCACCATCACCCGGAAGAACACCTGAAAACTGCTCATGCCGTACGCCATGCCCGCTTCGGCCTGGCCCTTGGGGATCGCCATGAACGCACCACGGAAGGTTTCCGAGAGGTACGCACCGAAGATGAAACCGAGGGTGCCGATACCGGCGGCCAGCGGGTTCAGGTCGATGTAGTCGTCATAGCCGAGCATAGGCGCGACGCGGTTGAGCAAGTCCTGACCGCCGTAGAAGATCAGCAGGATCAGCACCAGATCGGGAATGCCGCGGATCACCGTCGAATACAGGTCGCCCAGCCACGCCAGCCAGCGCACCGGCGACAGGCGCAACGCGACACCGATCAGCCCGAGAACGATGGCCAGAGCCATGGACGACAAGGCGAGCTGAAGAGTCAGCCATGCGCCATCGAGGATGACAGCCCCGTAGCCTTTCAACATGATTCAGGTCCTCGAAAGTTGGGATGAAAAAATGGCGCAAACCGCAGAGATTCTGTTGCTTGCGCCATTTCGGACTTGTCGCAGAGACGTCTTACTTGCCGTAGATGTCGAAGGCGAAGTACTTGTCCTGGATTGCTTTGTATTTGCCGTTTTCGCGGATGGCCGCGATGGCAGTGTTGATCTTGTCTTTCAGGGCGTCGCCCTTGCGCACTGCGATACCTACGCCGTCGCCGAAGTATTTGACGTCGGTGAAGGCCGGGCCAACGAATGCGAAGCCTTTGCCGGCGTCGGTTTTCAGGAAACCGTCGTCGAGCAGGGTGGCGTCAGCCACGGTACCGTCGAGACGACCGGCAGCCACGTCGAGGTAGATTTCGTTCTGCGAGCCGTACGGCTTGATCTCGGCGCCCAATGGAGCGAGAACTTCGCGGGCGAAACGCTCGTGGATCGAACCACGCTGTACGCCGATGTTCTTGCCTTTCAGCTCAGCCAGACCTTCGCTGACCTGAGTACCGGCCTTCATGACCAGACGCGCCGGGGTGTTGTAGTACTTGTTGGTGAAGTCGACCGACTTCTTGCGATCTTCGGTGATCGACATCGACGACAGGATGGCGTCGATCTTGCGCACTTTGAGAGCCGGGATCAGACCGTCGAACTCTTGCTCGACCCACACGCACTTGACCTTCATCTCTTCGCACAGCGCGTTGCCGATGTCGTAGTCGAAACCGACGATGCTGCCGTCCGGTGCTTTCGAAGCGAATGGAGGGTAAGCCGCTTCGATGCCGATCTTCACAGGTTTTTCGTCAGCGACGGCATTCAGCGACAGCACGGACAGTGCCAGGGCGCCAAGCAGCACAAGTTTCTTCATCTTGGGACTCCATCGGTAAAGGGCAAAAACGGCAGAGTGAGCGACAGCCCAATATGCGAATGGGTGAATCGGAAATCGGTTGCGCATCGGCGGAAATTTCCCGTTGAAACCGCAGGCGATTTCAACGTCAGCCACGATGAGCGAGTGATCGGCATTCTAACGACAGGCCCGAAGCCGATATTTCTTCAATGCGACAACTAATTACAGATGCACCGAGAAAGCGGTTTGAGCTCATTGACAGCCCTGCAAATTCATGCAAGAGCGAAAGACAGTGAACCGATACATATTGCAAGTTGCGGGCCTATTATTCGTAAACCCTTCTAATCCGGCAAGCGCAGCGTTATGTCTTATTTTTCACCGGGGGTTTCGAGGCTCTAAAACGGGGCGATGCGTTTCCCTTTGCCCCGGTTTGGCGCGGGCGGTTACACATTGGGTTGTGGCGGGTAACAGCGGGAAAGGTCTGACGGTGCAGATCGATAATTATTGGTTGAGTCGCTGATCGTTCCCACGCTCCGCGTGGGAACGCCTCCCTCGACGCTCTGCGTCGGCTTATGGGACGCAGAGCGTCCCTTGCTGCATTCCCACGCAGAGCGTGGGAACGATCAAAAACCTGTGGGAGCTGGCTTGCCAGCGATAAGGCCAGCCCTACCAGCACAAAATCTGCAGACACAAAAAAGCCCTGTCCGGCGAACACCGAACAGGGCTTTTCAGCACATCAACCTGCTACTTAAGCAACATTCATGGTCTTGTGCGTATCAATCAAATGCTGCACCACACCCGGATCCGCCAGGGTCGAGATATCGCCCAGCCCGTCGTATTCCGCCGTGGCGATCTTGCGCAGGATGCGGCGCATGATCTTGCCCGAACGGGTCTTCGGCAGCCCCGGCGCCCACTGGATCACGTCCGGCGAAGCGATCGGGCCGATCTCTTTGCGCACCCAGTTCTTCAGCTCCAGACGCAGTTGCTCGGTCGGCTCCTCGCCATTCTTCAAGGTCACATAGACATAGATGCCCTGCCCCTTGATGTCATGCGGCACGCCCACCACCGCAGCTTCGGCCACCTTCGGATGCGCGACCATCGCGCTCTCGATCTCGGCGGTGCCCATGCGGTGGCCGGAGACGTTGAGCACATCGTCCACGCGCCCGGTGATCCAGTAGTAACCGTCGGCATCGCGACGCGCGCCGTCACCGGTGAAGTACATGCCACGGAAGGTCTTGAAGTAGGTATCGACGAAACGATCATGATCGCCGTACAGCGTACGCGCCTGGCCTGGCCACGAATCGAGAATCACCAGATTGCCTTCAGCCTCGCCCTCAATGATGTTGCCGAGGTTGTCGACCAGCGCCGGCACCACACCGAAGAACGGACGCGCCGCCGAACCCGGCTTCAGCGCATGGGCACCCGGCAGCGGGCTCATCATGTTGCCGCCGGTTTCGGTCTGCCACCAGGTATCGACGATCGGGCAACGCGACTTGCCGACATTCTTGTAGTACCAGTCCCAAGCTTCCGGGTTGATCGGCTCGCCCACCGAACCGAGCAGACGCAGGCTGCTGCCATCGGCGCCTTCCACGGCGGCCTGACCCGAGGCCATCATCGCGCGGATCGCGGTCGGCGCGGTGTAGAGGATGTTGACCTTGTGCTTGTCGATGATCTTCGCCACCCGGGTGATGTCCGGGTAGTTCGGCACACCTTCGAACAGCACGGTGGTCGCGCCGTTGGCCAGCGGGCCGTAGACGATGTAACTGTGGCCGGTAACCCAGCCGACGTCGGCGGTGCACCAGTAGATTTCGCCCGGACGGTAGTCAAACACACGCTCGTGGGTCATCGCCGCATACAGCAGATAACCGCCAGTGGTGTGCTGCACGCCCTTCGGCTTGCCGGTGGAGCCGGAGGTATAAAGGATGAACAACGCTTCTTCGGCGCCCATCTCTTTCGGTGCGCAAACGGTGCCTGCGACCTTCATCAGGTCTTCGTACCAGATGTCGCGATGCTGGTTCCACTTGATGTCGCCACCGGTGCGCTTGCACACGATGACTTTCTGGATGCTGCTGGTTTCCGGGTTGGTCAGCGCGTCGTCGACGTTGGCCTTGAGGGAAATCTTCTTGCCGGCACGGATGCCTTCGTCAGCGGTGATCACCACTTTCGAACGGCAATCGATGATGCGACCGGCCAGGGCTTCCGGCGAGAAACCGCCGAACACCACCGAGTGAATCGCGCCGATCCGGGTGCAGGCCAACATGGCGACCACGGCTTCGGGGATCATCGGCATGTAAATGGTCACCACGTCGCCACGGTGCACGTCCTGACCACGCAGGGCGTTGGCCAGTTTGCACACTTGCTCGTGCAGTTCGCGGTAGGTGATGTTGCGGCTTTCGGAAGGATCGTCGCCTTCCCAGATGATCGCGACTTGGTCGCCGCGCTCGGCCAGATGGCGGTCGAGGCAGTTGTAGGAAACGTTCAGGGTGCCGTCAGCAAACCACTTGATGTCGACATGGTGATCGTCGAACGAGGTCTGTTTCACCGTGGTGAAGGGCTTGATCCAGTCCAGACGCTTGGCTTGCTCGCGCCAGAAGCCGTCAGGGTTGACGACCGACTGCTGGTACATGGCTTTGTAGGTCGCCTCGTCAGTCAGCGTGTTTGCCAGAACCTCGGGACGAACGGGATACAGAGAAGCCGCACTCATCTTTCCTACCTCGGTGTAATAGTTGTTTTTGTATGACCCCGTTGTAGCCGGGTGGGGGCCATAGAACCATTCGACGATGGTAGTAACAAGCCCCTACAAAATGTCCGCATTCCATGTGGGAGCTGGCTTGCCAGCGATGCAGTCAACGCAGTCCTTCAGGCAAACCCCATCCGGCCAGACACCAAGACCTCAATCGATTGTTACCAAATCTATCAAAAGTGTTTATCAAAACCGCCCCTGTTTACCTGCATCCCACCGCCCTAAAATTCACCTCGCCAACAAGGCAACCGCGATTAACAACGTTACAGCCCCCACGAAGGCCGTTAATCCAGCTCTCCAAGTAACGCATCAAATACTCAAGCTCCACACGCAACCCTAAAAAGGTTGCGTGACCCCACTCGACCTCAAAAAGGTGAATTAGAAATGAAAGCTTTATTGGTTCTGGCCCTCAGCAGTCTGTGCGCAACCGCCATGGCAGATGAGGTCCCGACTGATGTCGCACAGCAACAACCGGTCATCGAGGAATACACTTACTCCACGCATCTGGACATCGCCAAAGTTGTATCGATGAGCGATGTTCCGAATGTCTGCGAAGTAGTACCGGCAAAAATGGAATACGACGACTCCAAAGGCCAACGCCACATCCTGCGCTACAGCATCATGGGCAACGGCTGCACGAACTGAATCAGACTGCACCGAATCGGATCGCTCAACGCTACATTGAGGGTCGATTCCAGCCCGACTTCGGTCGGGCTCAGTTGTGTCTGGAGTCGTGAAAATCGCTTGCAAAACACTAGATATAGTGAAAAACCCGCTTTTCTGGCTATTTTTTAAACAAAAAACCACCTGCCAAAAAATTAACGAAAAAAAATCTGCCGGGGCCGATTCCGCGCAAAGCCCTGTAATCCCTCGGTCGGACCGAAATCCACCCCCTCCTCGGCCTCGCCATGAGCCGATTCGCCGCACCACGCCGGTAAAAATTTCCCTATAATGCCGCCCCATACGGGTCAGCAATATTCCCTTACAGGGAGCAAAAGCCATTCTGAAGCCCCGCAACAGTGCCAGACGCTGATTGCGCCCATCAGAGGCTCTCGGAACCCGTCAAAATTTCTGTTTATTTGCCTGCGTGCATCGCTGCAAAAAACGACATCCAACGCGGCTTGTTTGGCCGTGTGAAAAACCAACCCTTCAGGTTTCACACGGGCACAAGCCCTCACGCAGGAGACGACACGTCATGCTGAGCTGGGACGAATTCGATAAAGAAGACAGTGAAGTCGCAACCGTGAAAGGCGCCAACGCCGGCCACGCAAGCGAAGCCAACATGGACCGCCTGGACAACGCCGGCGGCGCCGCAGCGCTGGAAGCCCGCGCCGTCACCGCCGACGACTCGGCCGCCGTGGCCCGTGCCAAGGCTGCACTGAACTCCCTCGACGTCGCCGAAGGCCTCGCCGAACTCGAAGGCGCCTCCGCCCGTGTCGCCGTTGACGAAAAGCGCATGATCAACTGCCGCGCCGACCTCAACCAACTCGTGCCATTCAAGTACGACTGGGCCTGGCAGAAGTACCTGGACGGTTGCGCAAACCACTGGATGCCGCAAGAAGTCAACATGACCGCCGACATCGCCCTCTGGAAAAACCCGGAAGGCCTGACCGACGACGAGCGCCGCATCGTCATGCGCAACCTCGGCTTCTTCTCCACCGCCGACTCCCTGGTTGCCAACAACCTCGTCCTGGCCGTGTACCGCCTGATCACCAACCCGGAATGCCGCCAGTACATCCTGCGCCAGGCTTTCGAAGAAGCGATCCACACCCACGCCTACCAGTACTGCATCGAATCGCTGGCCATGGATGAAGGCGAAATCTTCAACATGTACCACGAGATCCCATCGGTCGCGAAAAAAGCAGCCTGGGGCCTGAAGTACACCCGCTCGATCTCCGATCCAAAGTTCGAAACCGGCACCCCGGAAACCGACAAAGAGTTGCTGCGCAACCTGATCGCCTACTACTGCGTTCTGGAAGGCATCTTCTTCTACTGCGGCTTCACCCAGATCCTCTCCATGGGCCGCCGCAACAAAATGACCGGCGTCGCCGAGCAGTTCCAATACATCCTGCGCGACGAATCCATGCACCTGAACTTCGGCATCGACGTGATCAACCAGATCAAAATCGAAAACCCACATTTGTGGGATGCTGAGATGAAAGAAGAAGCGACCCAGATGATCCTGCAGGGTACGCAGCTGGAGATCGAATACGCCCGTGACACCATGCCTCGCGGCGTACTGGGCATGAACGCAGCGATGATGGAGGACTACCTGAAGTTCATCGCTAACCGTCGTTTGTCGCAGATTGGTTTGAAGGAAGAGTATCCAGGGACTACTAATCCGTTCCCTTGGATGAGCGAGATTATGGACTTGAAGAAAGAGAAGAATTTCTTTGAGACGCGGGTTATTGAGTATCAGACTGGTGGGGCTCTGAGCTGGGATTAAGCTCCGGCTCTAAAAAGACTGTTATCAGTCCTATTCTAGCCCAGCCAGAGAAGCCCCAATTTACTGGGGCTTTTTTACGGTTCTTCACGGAATTCCGGGAAACACAGAAACAAGAACGCCGATTTGGTTGATGATGTTCGTGCGAGCAAACACATCTAACAAACCGGCGTTCTTATGCGTGATATTAATACTTTCCTTCCTTTTTGGGAGGGCTTTTCTGTCGTCACGATCAAGCCTGATGGCGACGCACTACAGATCGATCTGATCCCCCATGCCACCCGATTTCCTTCCTGTGGCGGCTGCCTAAGGCCCTGTTCAACTACGCATGAGTATTGCGAGCGCGTCGTTCGTGATTTGCCCATCCTTGGCCGCGCTGTACGTCTCAACGTTTTGCTCAGGCGGGTTGGCTGTCGTGACTGTGGCAAACGCATGGAGGCTGTCAGTTGGCTAGACCGCTACGCTCGCATGACGCGCCGCTTGGCCGAGGCGGTCATTCAGGCCTGCGAACGCCTTCCAACCCTGCACGTGGCTCAGATGTTCGGCCTACATTGGGATACTGTTAGGTTGCTGGAGCGTCGAGCCTTGCAAGCGACGTTGAGCGCGCTGCCAAAGGCGCAACCGCGACGTTTGGTGATGGATGAGTTTGCGTTGTTCAAAGGGCATCGTTATGCCAGCGTGGTGCTGGATGCCGATACCCGGCGCGTGCTGTGGATTGGTGAAGGCCGCAGCCGTGCGGCGGTCAGGCCATTCTTCGAAGAGCTGGGGGCAGAGGGTTGCGCCCGAATCGAAGCGGTCGCGATGGACATGAATACTGCTTTTGACCTGGAGGTTCGCCAGCACTGCCCAAAAGCTCGAGTGGTCTATGACCTCTTCCATGTCGTGGCCAAATATGGCCGAGAAGTGATCGATCGGGTTCGCGTTGACGAAGCCAATCGGCTACGTCATGACAGGCCGGCTCGCAAGGTTATCAAGCAAGCGCGATGGCTGTTACTGCGCAATCCGCAGAACCTGAAAACGCCGGAGCAACAGCTCCATTTACAAGACCTGTTGGCGGCCAACCAATCGCTGATGACGGTCTATTTGATGAAGGCTGAACTCAAAACGCTCTGGACGCCGAGCACCGCTTGGGACTGGAGATCAGCCTGGAAACAATGGCTGCGCCACGCACATGAAAGCGAAATACCTGCTCTGATCCAGTTCGCCAAACGGCTAAAGCTTTACTGGCGGGGCATTGTGAGCCGAGTTCGCTGGCCGATGCATACCGGCCAACTGGAAGGAATAAACAATCGAATAAAGGTGATCAAGCGGATGGCGTACGGTTACCGGGATAGCGAGTTCTTTTTCATGAAAATCAAGAGCGTCTTTCCCGGTAATCCGTGAAGAACCTTTTTTACAGCTGAGCCATCAAAACTACCAAAAAATTGAATACAACCTAACTAGATGGCATCCCAGCACGCAACGCACAATCAGTCATAAATTCATCTACCTCTGCTTCGGTCATAACCTCAAAGACCCTGCCCCCTCCAAGCTTATTTAAAACTTTCATAAAGTCCCGAAAAGTAGACTGCGTCGAATTGATCCAATCATATTTTTCAGAAGCCCTTATAACACCTGCCGCGATCGCGGGGCGACTAACAGTAAGTGAACGCTCTAGAAAACTCAGCCGACTGTCAGCCCGCCTTAATATCGTTTTAAGTGAATCAAAGTCATCACGGCCTATTTGATTAGCGATATAACCGTTAAACCACAATCTGGCGAGGGCATTATCGTCTCGACGCCCTCCTAAATTTGGTGCAAAAAAATGTTTCCCTATCGCACTTTCTATTTTTTCTTGACTTCCAAGCCCTTCCAACCAGCGCTGCCTTGAATAACCCAGACATTCTACGTGGGTTAATCTAGTCCATATTCCTTCTTCATATGCAAGGCTCGGCTTTACGGCCGAAAGAGCGCGCCATACTAATATAGAGTTTTCTATTTCTGCTTGGGGAGTACCTGATGGATCAAGGTCACATAGAGGCCCTAGATCAACTTCCAAACTTAAAGAAACAGTCCAGTCCGGCTCATCAACAAACTCGTCAAATCCTTCAGACGTATAATTTTTCAAGTTAGCTTGAATACTAGCTCTCAGAGTCTCAATAGCCTTTGCAGAAAAATAACTTAATCTCATCACTCTCCCTCCCATAGCTGCGAGTTCATTCTGATATTACCAAAAGGAGAGTTTAACAGCCGCTGTGCGTCTCGCCACAAGCTGGGAGACTCGAGATCAACTCCTAAATAATCACACTTAGCCTTAAATATTCTGAACCAACGCCGCCCCTCATATTCGGACCTAGCTTGCCGAAGAAGATCTAGAACCTCCATGACGGCAGGAACAAAAGCACTATTCAGAACTATGGGCCTCCCATGTGGCAGCCCCCTAAACCTATTAAAATCTTGATAAATGTTAGATGCCACAAGCAATTGAATTTTATCAGAGTCTGGATTTACCAGTAGTTCATCATCTTTTAGGTCGGGAGCTTGAACGACAGAAAAAATACTTTCAATTTCTGCTAATTTTTCCCGTCCAATTGTTAATCGTTGCGCCTCACCAACTGCAAGAACCGAACCGATCTCTAAAGACATTGCCCCACCACCAAACTCGGCATGACAATTAGCCAGATCAAATTCTCCTACATTTTTCTTGGCCCAAACCATCGGCAAAAAACTTACGCTTCCAACAAGAGCCCCTGGTTCAAACGAAAACCGTCGATCCTCAATACCAATAGGTACGAGCCGACTATAGTAAGTATCCAAGCATGTAACAAAAAAGCCGACGCCAGCATGACCATCAACAATCAGCTCTCGCAACGACTGCTCCGCAAGCGACACTACCACATCTACGGTCACCTGATCTGTGGTCAGCTTTTCTTCCACTGTCAAAACTTGAATATCAAACTCACCTGTCAAGTAATCGTTACTTTCCGAGCTTAGAACAGGATGTGGAAATCGTGTTCTTTCATTAATTTTCATTAGAGGACACCTCTAAAACATCCACTGCTGCGCGAATCTCAATCGGCCCTCTATACATCTCGGAAAACTCGAGATCGATTTTAATTCGCTTCCCCGCTAGAAATTCTACTAAAACCACCCCGTTTTTAACATTAGCGCCAAAAGCCGACGAAACAGTTAGTCGCTCATTCTTATTGATTCCTACAGCGTCAATTGAGAGAAGTGCATGAGCGGAGATGGTTGGTGTGAAAAAAACAGTTCTGCTATTCGAGGCGCCCCCAGTGGTAATTATATTCCGGACATCCAATAGAGGAATAGATTGCTTCGATCGAGCACGTTCAACATCCCCTGGATATTTTCTACGCCCCTCCCCTACTTTACCGCCTCTACCATCACCAAAGCCGCCCTCTGCTTCACCGTCGCCCTCAACATCAGTATATGCTTCAGTGGAAGGTCTTTTTTTCCGAGGTTCAATCTTATACTTGATAGATTCAGGATCATCATTATCAGAATTCCGCTGTTCTAACTCGGGCGCCGAGCCAGCAGGAAAATAATCACGCATTTCGTCAGCAAGCACCTCATTCTCATACTCGGTAAATGTGTGCTCCTTAATTGCCGCCCGAATCTTACCCGCTAACTTCTTCATCACTCGCTTTGCTACGTCACGATCATCTTGATTCAGCAAACCATCAGCAGACAACTCTTTATGCTTTGGATCCTCAAGCCTTTTTATAAAAGAGCTCCCCCTGACATCGAGAAATGTGACTACCGCAACGAAGTCCTTATACATCGGAAAGCGTAAAAATGGCTCATTGAATGAACTGAGATTATCCGTAATAACCATACCATTTCGAATAATACATATTTTTTTTGGCAGCTTATCTTCAACGAGAACTTTAACTTGAACACGACCTAACTCAGGTATGGAAAAGACGTTGGACTTGGTTTTAGCTGAGCTATAGCAACGATAAAAATCAAAAGAGACAGAAAAGCCTTGATCCCTTTCATTGCTCAATCCTTTCCGCACCACCTCAGCATCAAATAACGGCCCAAGAGTATCTTTATTTATTTCGCTATTGCCGCCATCGATAGAAAACTCCATTTCATCATCGTGAACAGCTGGGAAAAAATTTTGAATGAGAGAACGAGTAAAATGACTTTGCCATTCCGCTGGATCTCGAAACCCAACTACAAATACCGATGTGCCGATACTTTCTCTTCTGAGCCATTCCGGAGCTAAGATAGGATCACTGACCGGCTCAAAATCCGCACCTCCCCAATAACCTATTTGACGCTTAGGAAGGCCCTCGTCAACATGGGAAATAAGGATAGATTTCCCTTGCGTCAGGAACCTCTTGGATCCCGTTGCATCATCCAAAAAAACTGTTGAGTAAAACACTGTCCGCAGATCGGAAATAGCGAATGCCGCATTTTTTCCAATACCATAAGAGCCTCCCGAATTTTCCTCTGGCTTTACGCTAACACCTGCAGCTCTAAGCAAAGAATAAAATGGACTCCCCCGCTGAGCCCCCTTAGCACCAGTCGTATTCTCGTCAGAAACACGCAACACTTTTACATACTCAAGAGCAAGTATTTTTTTTGCTTCAGAGAAAAAAGCTTTCTCTTTCTCCTTTTTCTCCGCCAGAGAAGCATCCAAGCATAACGCCACAACCTTATCCAACTTCGCTATAGCTGGAACATTCTTTTTAGGTATTTCAATCAGATCGAACTTTATTTTCACTGGAAGTGAAGAATATGCATCTCGACTATTTTGACCCAGTTCTCTAGCCGCACTCGCATACGGTTGCTGACGATAGGTCTCAATACCAGCATGCCCCAGCCCTTCATCTTCTTTACTATCATTACCTGCGAACTCAAGAACGAATGCCTCATTACTCATTGCGTCTACTCCCTGTTATCAGGCTCAACAACTCTTTTATACAACAACGTTTTTTTTTGCAACACCAGCCGCTTGAAAACTAGGCAGTTTCTGTGCCCTCTGCCTGCTTTATGAGTTCTATAAACTCTGATAATGCAATCAACCACTTTGCTTGGGACTTCGAATACGTAGAATGCATAGACTTGGGAACGACCAGTCGCAATCCACTTGAGGCCATTTCACTTGTCTGGCCTTCACTAATGGCTGCCTCGAGAGTCACCAAGTGTTTTTCACTTATTCTCTTGGCTTCACTAAGGACCTGACGCCAACGATCCTTACACGTCGTTTTAGCTCCTAACATAAAAAGTTTATTCTCGGGATACTTTGAGTCTCGATACTCCGAAAATCCTGGAAACAAGAAATCTGGCTTCTTACTATTTTCCGTGGAAAAGCCCTTCGCTCCTCCCCGTTCAAATCTAATTCCATGACTCTCAAATATATAAGACAGGTGCCTTTCAAATGCATGACCGACTCTTGACTTACGACGATTCTGAACACTCAAGGAGTAATTTACAAAATCGTCAACATCTTCTCCATCCTCCCCAAATCCTACGCGAAGCTTTTGCCGCACCAGATGACGCTCGTATATTCGAAATAGCTTTTCCTCATGGTCCATCCACTCAACAATTGCCTGGTCTGGAAAAACTATATGATCAACAGGTGACTCTAAGGAGTTCCTAGCATATAGGGAGAAATCTGACGTCTTTGGAAAGCTTTCGCCGCCAAATGAAGTTATCAAGCGTTGCAACCAGACATCATCACCTACTTCTACTTTTGTTACCTCAACACCCAAGCTTTCTAACATCAAGCGTAATGGCAGAAGCAACTCCACTGCATCCATTTCCCCACGAATGAATGTGTTTTTTATGTTATGCAAACCAAATAAAATTTTTAGCTGGCTCTCTATAGTGCTTCCCGCCGGAGCACACACCATTAAAAGCGTATCGTCTCGCATCTTTGCAACTAGAAAAAAATCACCGGCAGTAAACAAATCCGTTACGGAGTTAGAATTATAGTAAAGTCGAAATTCAGGTTTACGCAAAGGCTTCTTACGACGACAGTCGTACCAAGTAACCGTACTTTCACAGATGTCTGGCGCCAAAGCCTCATCTGTAAAATACACTTGCTTAGCCTTATATCTAAATTCTTGATTTTTATCAGGAGCCCCCAAGTATTTCTTAAAGCCGGCCTTAACTAGCCCTCCAATCTCATGCTGATTGGAGCTATCGGGATCGGCATCAACAGGCTTCAGATATTTGGCTGCGACTCCTTCAAAATAGTCGCTGATACGATCATTGAACATTTGTTTTCATCTATTTGTGAATTTTTATTACCGTTTATCAGCCACTCCGCTATGAGGTCAATCACTAGCGCAAATTTTTCTTTATTCCTTGACCTGACCGCGCACTCCCAAACGATCAAAACCCTCCACCCCCCTGCCAACAGGGAAGATTCTTGAATTTTATCTCTCAGCTGATTTTTCCGGATTTTCTCGCGCCAAAAATCCGGCCGTGTCTGGGGTATTTTGAAATATCGGCAGGAATGTCCATGCCAGAAACAGCCGTGCACAAAAACCACCGCGCTGTATTTTGGTAACACCAGATCTGGCTTACCGGGGAGATCATTGACGTGAATACGGTAACGAAAGCCACGCGCATGCAATGCTTTGCGGATCGAAACTTCTGGCTTGGTATTTTTGCCTTTAATCCCAGACATCATTCGGGAGCGTGTTGCGGCATCCACGATATCCACCAAGGCTCACCTCCGGCGCAATCGATAGCTCAACCGTCTTGTATACCCTTGGCCTCAACATATTCAAGGTTCGGATGAGCTATCGGATGCATTAAAAGAGGGATTCAATTCAACCTCTAGAGCATGCGCGCTTCAACGCTTGGCGCAAAAACTCACTCAGGAAGAGCAAACTCCAGTTGAGGCTGTTCCGTGTCGGCAGTTTTTTCTTTCGCGGCCAAAATCCGATCTTTCATCAAACGAGCCACAGCTTCAAAAACTGGCACCGCAACCGAATTTCCGAACTGACGATACGCTTGGGTATCAGAGACAGGAATCACAAATTTGCTTTCGCCTGGCTTGTCGAATCCCATGAGGCGCGAGCACTCATGGGGAGTCAGTCTGCGCGGACGATGAAGCTGATTTAGCTCGCCATTGAAGTCCAAGGTTTCCACAAACCCACGGTCGACTAGGATTTCCGAACCGTCTTTGTGATATCTCGCGGAAAGCGTACGAGCCACATCGTTTGGACGAGTCAAGCCAAAGCCAAAGCCATTGCCCTTCTCACGATGCTTAGCGGCGTAGCGGTATAGGTAATCCCAAAGCTTCGGAGTAAGGATGTATTTCTCGTCCACTTCCTTATCAAGCAGATCACCAAAGCTAGGTCGCTGCTTCGGCATGAGCTTACTGATGTCGCTCAGTGTAAATCCTTGGTGAACATTCAAGTCGCGCCGGAAGCCGACCAGCACTATTCGCTCACGATGCTGCGGAACGAAGTGTCTGGCATCGATGACCTTGGGGTCTGAGCCTTTTGGCGCGTTGACATCTGCAACCTCGTAGCCCAGTTCATCCAACGCTTCGCAGATGATCCGGAAGGTATTGCCCTTGTCGTGGCTTTTCAGGTTTTTCACGTTCTCAAGCAAGAATGCAGCCGGGCGTTTCGCGGCAATAATCCGCGCAACGTCGAAAAATAGAGTGCCTTGGGTCTCGCACTCGAAACCGTGCTTGCGCCCCAAAGAATTCTTCTTGGAAACACCTGCAAGCGAAAACGGCTGGCATGGAAAGCCAGCCAACAGAACATCGTGATCAGGAATTTCACGATCAATATTCTTGTAGGCTTCCTCGTCACTGATTTCGGGCCTGTCTGAAAGCGTGACCGAGCGGATATCGAGATTGAAGCGATGACGAGCAGGATCGCAGTAGTGGTTCGCCTTGTACGTTTTAACGGCGTATTTGTTCCATTCGGATGTGAACAAGCACTCGCCACCGATGGCTTCAAACCCTTTCCTGATACCGCCAATGCCGGCAAAGAGATCGATAAAAGTGAATGAAGGTTTGTGGTTCAAGCGCTTGGGCAGCAGATCCTTCAGACGAGTGAACTCAATGTGAGAGAGCTTCGGCGAGGCCTTTCCCTTGATCCAGCGATTGATGGTTTCACGGCACCAGTGGCTAGGGCTAACGTCGTTGAGAATTTCAGCCAACTGCCCTTGATCGTAGATCTCCAGCAGCTTGTGCAGCAGCGCCAGATCAGTAACGGGATGTGTATCAGGCTCGTACGAACCCGAGGTTGTTTCGCTCAAGGATTCAAAAGACGGTGTTTCAAAAAGATTCATGAGCCCGAAGATCCTCTGGGTCAAAGCTGTGACGAATGGTCACCATTCTATCCCGCAAAACTCCAAAGTAAATGAAATTTCCTGGATTCCGTGAGGTGAGTGGTGGCGACACGGATATGGCAGCTGCGGGATTCAATGGCAACCAAGCACTGGATATAAACACAGCATAATTTACTCTGCATCTTTGTCCAGGTTTCCTTCCGCCTCATTACCAGTAGGAAAAGTCGCTGGTTGACGACCATCCCTGATGCCCCTACCCTCAGCTCCGAGCCTAAGAAACTCTACAAACCAGAGCGGTTCTCCGCACCCGACAGTCATGCGGCTTTTTTTCGCCTGCGGTTTCTCTACGTCTGCGAAAAATCCCGTTATGTCGGGAGTGGGCGAATACAAGACCCGAAAGGGGAATATGTCCGGCCCGTCTCTGGTGGGTTTCTTAGCTCCCGACACCCTAACGAATGCCCTAAGAAAGCAGCCAGAGGTAAATGGAAATGCCTGACCATTCAGCCTTCATGATGAAGGTGAATCGCTGTACCTGTAGAACACCCTCATCGCTTCCGACTTCGGAGGCCCGCCATGTCTGAGCCACTTTTACCGACTCGCTTTAGTCGCAACAAAACCCATCTGCACGCCCTTCTAGTCGAGAACCAAGCATGGTTCTGCGTCCATGAACTGGGCCGGTTGATGGGCAAACATCTTGATGAACGTCAGTTGCGCAAACTCGACGCTGATCAGCGGCAGACGATGCGCCTGGAGACCTATGGCGAAGCTGAGGATCACATGATGGTCAGTGAGTCGGGTGTGTATGCGCTGCTGATCTATCACTACTGTCCTGAGTATCGGCAGCTTCGTGAGTGGCTAACGCATCAAGTCGTGCCTGCTCTGCGTGATGCTCGTCCGGCTCGCTCAGTTGAGCGCCCGACGATGAGTATTTTGAGTTGGCCGCAGATGTCGCTGAGTACGTTGCACTGGCAGGACGAGCCGTGGATTCGGTTGCGGGATATGCCTTGTTTGTTGGCAGATAATTCGTCCAATCGCCATGAGTCTTGGTGGCGTAAGGCTTCGCGATTGTTGCGCGGAGGCTGATGATTTCAGAGTCCGCTGTTTGATTTTCAAGCAGCGGATTTTTTATGGCTAAAAGTCCTTGGGGCAGCTTCGCTGCCCAACGGGGATAAATCCCCTCACCACAATTCAATGTGTTGCTGCTGGGTAGGTGTCTGGATTCGAGATTAGGTTGATGCCACCAATCGCCAGCAGGCTGGCTCCCACAAATCCCGCATCACCCTGAAAACAATCAGTGCAACCCGCGCCGCCTCCCGCTATTAATACCCATCCCCCACTCAAGGATCCGAGCCCCACCATGAAATTCGATCTCGCCTACTGCCTCAGCCTCGACGACAAGTTGTCGATCTATGACGTTCGCGATCTCAATTTCGATGAGACGGTGGCGTTTGACTCGGCGAAGGAACACTTCCAGTGCCCCAGCGATGCTTGTCGTTCGGCGTTCGAGGCGTCCAACGAGTTGGGTACGTTCAACGCCAAGAACGTGAATTACGTGCGCACGCCGCACTTCAAGAATCTGCCCACGACGCAGCATGTGGCGGGTTGTCCGTATGTGAGTTTGAAGGCGTCGGCGTCTGGCGTTGAGACGGCGGATGGCGAGGTGGATGACGGGCGTGAGGAACACTTCCCGTCAGAGTTGTTGCTGACCCGGCGTGAGTATGTGCGCAAGCCTGTCACGCCAGCGGGGGCGGCGGATATGTTGCGGGATGATCCGGTGCGGGTGGCGGCGGGCAATGATGAAGAGTCGGCGAGTCGTGAGTCGGCGCCGGACAAGACCAGTGTGTTTGCGCATCCGGTGGAGTGTTTTGTTTCCAACTTCGCCGACAAGGATTTGCTCAAGCGGATGCCGTTGAAGATTGGCGAGCATACGGCGCCGTACAGTTCGTTCTTCAAGAAGATCGAATATCTGACGGACAACAAAGGGCTGATTTACTGGGGGCGGATCAAGAAGATCGAGGACTTCCACAGTGCCAGTTTTCGGATCGACTTCGAGGACAAGGTCTGGTTCAAGAAGCCCGAGGACAGTAAGAAGAAGCCGTATCCGGTCAGCGTTTATCTGAACAAGAAGCTGATCGACAACTACCGCAAGCGCAAGGCCTTTCTGGAGGAGATCAAGCACGCGGTGGATAGCGACAAGGCGTTGTTCTGTTTCTTCTATGGGGTGACGCCGGAGTTGAAGCAGGTGCCCGGCAAGAAGAACCCCGAAAAGCCTTTCGAGGTCTTCAATGCCAATATCGAGAACCTGGATCACTTCATTATTCGTGAAGCGCCGGGGTTGGAGTGATGGCTAGCCTTGGGGCAGTTGCAGTTTTACGGCGCCAGGGTGTTGTTTGACTAGGGAGTACGGCAGGATCGACCAGTCAGGTCTATCGCAAGAGCGTTGCACGCGAGCGAAGTACGCGCCGAGGTACAAGCCCTTCTCGGTGAAGTACCAAGGTGAAGTCCCCCAGATGCTTTCGTCCTGGAAGTTGCAGTCGTCATCTCCCGTCGGTGTCTTCATTTCTGTGGGGTACAGGGCCGTGAATTGTTTGATCACCCACGGCACCAACTCTTTGCTTACGTACTGATAGCGCGCGTTACTTTCGTCCTTGCTCAGAGGTTCGTCGCCCAAGCTGTCGCGTTCGGCATGTAAAAGTGGTTTGCCCTCACCGACCCACAGCACATCTTCGAGGGACAGCGGGTGGCCGGTTTTGACGTCAATGTTGAGCGGTGAATCGCCGAAGTCTGGATGCGCGCCGCCGCAGTAATAGCTGGTCGAGATGTTCAGGCTGACCACGGCTGGCGAGATCATTTTCGGTTGCACCTGTTGCATAAATTCGACGTTTTCGCCGCCCTGCAGCTGGCAGCCGTGGTAACTGATGACTTCATTCCAGAGGCGTCCAAGCAACTGCTGGTTAACCCGTTGCTGATCATCTTTCGACAATCCGGACTCCACGCTGAACAGGGAAATCTTTGTCTCAGGCTCTGTCCACCATTGCAGGTCGTAGCCCATGAAGTTTTCTTTCTTCGCCGGTTTCAGTTTGAGTCCCTGCAGGCGCAAATACTCGTAAGGCTCGCTGTAGGGCAAAGCGGCAATGAACGGCAAGGTTGATGAGGTGGGGGCGGTAAGTCTGGCCTCGATGAGTTTCACTGGCAGCTTCTTGCCCTGCGGACTTTTCCATTCGCCCTGCCAGCCGCTGCCGGTTTCTTCCAGTTCCAACGTTGACAGCGGCTTGTCGTCACCATAGCGATTATTGCCCTCGGTCAAGGTCAGCGTGCTGTTCTGCAACGCGCCACTGAGCGGCAAATCACGATGGTATTTTTCGTAGAAGTACCGACCGGTTACTTCGTCCTGCTGCGTGATATCGAGCTCTACGACGATCGGCATTTTGCCCAACGTGCCGGTGAACACGCGTCGGCCATCATCGGCGTGGACACTTGGAATCAGCGAGAACAGCACAGCAGCGCATGGCGCCAGGCGCATCAGTTCCTTGAGCATTGATCGTTCCTTGAAAGAGTCAGAGGTCGCGCCGGCATTTGAGGGCCGGCGCGGATAAATTCGCGGCGATTATGGCGGGGTTGTGGTCGGGAATCGAGGGGCTGCGCATGAAAGTAAACGCGACATCAAGGCAGTTGCAGTGCAACCCCGCCCGGATGTTGTTTGACGATTGTGTACGGCAGAACGCTCCAGTCGACGAATCCGCAGACCGCCGCGACGTGGGGAAATGATGGCTCGAGCTTGATGCCCAGTTCCGTGAAGTGCCAACCGGGAAATTGCCAAGGATAACTCTCGTCGTAGTTGCAGTCGTTTTCACCTTCGGGGGTAACGGTCATTTCACTGGAGTAGAGTTTCAGCAACTGCGCGACCAGCCAGGGTGCCAGTTCCTCACTGCGGTAGTTAGACCAGGAATCAGACGAGCCGGACGCCTCCCCGCCGAAGTCGCCCTCTCGTTGGAAATGCAATGGCTTGCCCTGCCCCACCCACAAAACATCATCAAGGGTCAGGAGTCTGCCTGTTTTAGTGTCGAAGTTGAGCGCATCCTGGCTTTGATCCGGATAGGCACCGCCGCAGAAATAATCTGATGAAATCAGAACACTCATCACTGTTGACGACATCCACAGTGGTTGGCTCGACTGCGCGTAACTGCCTGAACATCCATAAGACGACAATACCTCGCTCCACAAACGCGCCATCAATTGTTGGTTGATGCGTCGACGCTCTTCAAGGGAATAACCCGAGACCACTTCAAACAGAGAAGTGCCTGTCTTCGGCTCGCTCCACCACTGCAGCGTGTAGCCCATGAAGGTGTCGATGTTGCCTTTTTTGAGTGTGACGCCCTGCAGCCGCAGGTATTCATAAGGGTACTTGTCGTGAAGTGTGGTGAAAAAGGGCAAGGCATCATCCGCTACATCGGGGATGACGGCTGGCTGTAACTTGATCTTCAGGCTTTTCCCAGCGGTGCTCGTCCACTCGCCATACCAACCATCAGTTGTCGGCTGCAGACGCAAGCTCGGGCGTGAGTCGTCCATCCGCGAGCCTTCTTCCAGCACAAGCGTTTCCCCGTCCAGAGCACCGTCGAGTGGTAGATCCTTGCGGTACTTCTTGTAAAAGTAACGTCCCTCTCCGGTACGAGGATTTATTTCGAGGACGATAGACGATTTACCCAACATGCCGGTGAACAACTGCGCGCCGGTCTCGGCCCAAGTTGCCGTCGAGACAAAAGAACCCGTTAGAAGAAAAACAGCAAAAAGACGTAACAGTCCTCGGTACATCACTTCATCCTTGAATAAGCGAGCAACTGCCCGCGAAAGTAGCTGCGGATTATGGCGAGCTTGCGCGCTGGAATCGAGCGCCGTCGCGCTCAGCTCAAGCACATGCTGATCATCACCACCATAAGTAAACCGATGTACACGCGCGCATGCAGCCGATCCGGTATCCGCCCTATCCACCGCGCAGCCAATCTGATCCCCAGCAACGAACCAACCGTCAGCAGCGCAAACGCCAGCACATCGACATACCCGATATACCAAACGCCCAAATCAGACTCAGTGAAACCGGCCAGCGCCATGTACGTCAACGTCCCGGCCAGCGCTACCGGGACGCTGAGCGGATTGGCCATGGACGTCGCTTGCGACATGCTCAGCCCGCAGCGGCGCAGCAGCGGAACGGTCATGACGCTTCCTCCTACACCTAGGAAGGTCGCGATGGCGCCGATGCCTACGCCGCCGGCCGATGTTTCCGTCGTGGTCAGTCGCCGTGGGATTGTCGTTTGGGACTGGGCGAGAAATCCGCGGCGCAGCAGGCAATCGACGATGGTCACGCCCAGGTAGGCGATGAAGGCGTAGCGGATCACTTGACCGCTGACCCACATCGCAGCGATGGCGCCGACGACCGCGCCCCCGCCGATAAACCCGCCCAATGGCCAGAGGTAGTCCCGGAGCAGATTGCCGGCGCGTTGGTGTTTGCGTGTGGCGATCAAGGCGTTGACGATCATCACGCAGGTCGAGGTGGCCACGGCGATGTGCATGGCCGACTGGGCGATGGGGTCGTCGGCTGCGTGGCTGGCGGTGAGCATGCGATAGAGCAGCGGCACAATGACGAAGCCGCCGCCGAAACCGAAGAACACGGCGCTGATGCCGGTGAGGCAACCGAAGAGTGTAAGCAGGAGGTAGAACATGGTGGGCGTCCAGGATCGGGGGAGCCCAGGACATTAGAGCGTGATGCACTGGCCGGCTTCAGTAGTTGGGCCAATAATGTTCGCGTTTACGCCAATCGCTGGAACACGCCTGATGCGCAATATTTCGATCAATCAGCTTGATGACACGCCTCGCCCGGTCGTGGCCATCGGTACCGATTACTCCCACGGCCACCTACTCCCGTTTCATACGCATCGCCGTGGGCAATTGCTCTACGGCGCAACAGGCGTGATGCAAGTCAGCACTCAGAACGGTAATTGGGTGGTGCCGCCGCAACGCGCGGTGTGGATTCCGCCGGGCGTGGCCCACGAGGTATTGATGCTCGGGGTGAGCACGCGCAGCGTGTATATCGAGCCGGGAAACGTGGAATTGGGGCCGGACTGCCAAGTGCTCAACGTGTCGCCGCTGCTGCGGCATCTACTGATGGAAGCGGTGGACGTGCCACTGATGTACGACCAGGCCGGACGCGACGGTGTGCTGATCAACTTGCTGTTGCATGAACTGGCACGCAGCGCGCCCCTTGCCCTACACATTCCCATGCCCGCCGAAGGAAAGCTCCTCAGTCTGTGTCAGACCTTTCTGAACATGCCCAACACCCATCAATCCCCGCAGGATTGGGCCGATCAGTTACACATAAGCTTGCGTACCTTTAACAGATTGTTTCGGCAGCAGACCGGGCTCAGCTTTCGTCAGTGGCGCCAGCAGGCGTGCGTCGTGCAGGCGTTGGCACGGTTGGCGGCGGGGGAAGCGGTGACGCGGATTGCCCTGGACTTCGGGTACGAGAGCCCGGCGGCGTTTTCGACGATGTTTCGGCGTGTGCTGGGACAGGCACCGTCCGTCTGGTTGGAGCCGACGAACTAGGCAAATTCGAAAAATGCATTTGATCCCGGTCGAAAACAACTGTACAAAAACACAGTACATTTTCAATCAGCACTTTTGAGCCCGGAGCACACCATGGCCTCTCTTGCGATGAACCACGTCCTCGAACGCATTGCCCTTTTCCAGTTCACCCCGACCCACTGCGTCCAGGCCCGCGCCATGCTGGGCTGGAGCATTGAACAACTGTCGCGCGAGGCCGAGGTTGCGGTGGCAGATATCCAGCGGTTCGAAGCGCAGCAGGACGTGGCGGACGCCGCGAGACTGGCACTGGCTTATCGGTTTGAAGCGCAGGGGTTGGTGTTCTTCCCGGGGTTTGCACCGGGGCGCAGTGTCAGGGCACAGGGGATGTCGGGGGAATCGGTGGGGCGTGGGGATTTTGCGATGGCCGAATAAGGAGCGCTAAGGATGGACATCGAAAGAAGCACGGGCAACGTCTACGCAGATTTGGGACTGCAGGGTGCAGATGAAATGCTGATCAAATCGGGATATGCGACAAAAATGGCCGCGTTGATCAAGACTGCCAACCTGAACGAATCTGAAGCGGCGCAAATTACTGGCATCACCTTGGAAACACTAAGTCAGATACTTCGTGGAAAATTCAGGGATTTGTCAGTCGCTACGATGGAGGATTACCACCGGCGAATGAAGGAAATAGGAATCTGATTCATCCGGTTCGCACCAAGGCGAACCGGATGAAATCGTCAGGCGTTCTGCACTAGCGCCTCCCCCTCCTCTTCAACCGCCATCCACCACGCACTCCCCCGTTGTGGATGCGCAAGGCTGAACGCCTCCCCCATCCGCGGTGTGGTAATCGCAATACTGCGTTCCCATGCAAGCGCAAGGATGCGGTCAAAAGGTTCATGCCAGGCGTGCATGGCCAGGTCGAAGGTGCCGTTGTGGATCGGGAAGAGCCAGCGGCCCTTGAGGTCGATGTGGGCTTGCAGGGTTTCTTCCGGTTGCATGTGCACGTGGGGCCATTCGACGTTGTAGGCGCCGGTTTCCATCAGGGTCAGGTCGAACGGGCCGTATTGTTCGCCGATGCGTTTGAAGCCGTCGAAGTAACCGCTGTCGCCGCTGAAAAAGATTCGTGTGTCGGCGTCGATCATCACCCATGACGCCCACAGTGTGCTGTTGCCGTCGAACAGGCCACGGCCGGAGAAGTGCTGCGATGGGGTGGCGATGAAGCGGATACCGGCGATTTCGGTGCCCTGCCACCAGTCGTACTGGCGCACCTTGCTGGCGTCGATGCCCCATTTGATCAGGGTGTCGCCCACGCCCAGCGGAGTCAGGAAGTAAGTGGTTTTGGCGGCGAGTTTGAGTACCGCTTCGTAGTCGAGATGGTCGTAATGGTTGTGGGAGAGGATCACCGCTTCGATCGGCGGCAGTTCGTCGATGCTGATCGGTGGCTGATGAAAACGTTTCGGACCCGCCCATTGCACCGGCGAGGCGCGCTCGGCGAAGACCGGGTCGGTGATCCAGAATTTGTCGCGCATCTTCAACAACAGCGTCGAGTGCCCCAAGCGGTAAACGCTGTGATTGGGCGCTGCGAGCAGATCTTCACGGGTCAGCGGCTGCACAGGAATGGCGGCGCTCGGACGGGTGTTGCGCGGTTTGTGGAAAATCATGTTCCACATGATCCGCAGCATTTTGCGTACCCCTTCGCGCTGCACCGGCGCATGATTGCGAAACAGCCCTTGATCCTGGCGCGAGGCTTCAGGCGTGGGTGTGTTGTCCGGGAGAGAGACTGGATTGGCCATGACTGAACGACTCCGAAAAACCGTGTGCTGCACGGTGTTCCACGGGAAATGAAAATGGCCAAGCTGCACGCAAAGGCCAAACGCTCTGGTTTGTAAGGTGCGAGGATTAACGCAACATTACACTGAGCGGTGTAGTTTCTAGGTTGCATCAAAGCCGGCGCCAAGTAAACTGCCGAGTGTAATTTCCTCCCTTCTCTGCCGAAGTCCGCTCATGACCGCTCCACAACGCCTCACCGACCGCAAACGCGAAGCCATCATCCAAGCGGCGATCGCCGAATTCCGTGCCCACGGGTTCGAAATCACCAGCATGGACAAGATCGCCGCCACGGCCGGCGTGTCGAAGCGAACGGTGTACAACCACTTCCCGAGCAAGGAAGAACTGTTCGCCGAGATCCTTAATCAGTTGTGGGCGCGGATCATTGCCGAGCCATCGGTGAGCTACGACCGCGAGCAACCGCTGCATGAGCAGCTGCGCCTGATGCTGCGAGAAAAAGTGCAGATGATGGCTGACGAGAATTTTCTCACCCTCGCCCGGGTGGCGATTGCCGCGACCATTCATTCCCCCGAACGTGCGCAGAACATGATCGAGCGCATGGGCGAGCGCGAGGAAGGCCTGACCGTCTGGATACGCGCGGCGCAAGCCGACGGACGGCTCAAACCGGTCGATCCAGAATTTGCCGCGCATCAAGTACAAGGTTTGCTCAAGGCATTCGCGTTCTGGCCGCAGATCTCGCTGGGTCGCGCGGCCCTTGATCCAGACGCGCAGAATGCAGTTGCCGAGTCGGCGCTGGAGATGTTCCTGGCACTGTATCAGCGGTGAATCACCGGCTCGTCGAGCCGTGTACAACTAATCTCGTAAAAAGTTATACAAACTTGTGAAAAATTCCTTTCTTGTACAACTTTATTAAGTTTTGTATAAGTAGCCATCTGCCAGTAACGGAACGCTGGCATTGAGCAGTCACCACCGAATGCCGTCCGTGCATTTCGGTCTGCCGGCGCAGGAATAGGGACTGAATCCTTTTGATTTTCCCCACTTCCCGAGTATCGCAAGCATGTTTTTCAATCGCCAGAAAGCCGCCCTCGCTGAACTGCAACACACCGTTTTTGACCAAGCTGCGATGCTCGAAGCGATCAACCGTTCGATGGCGGTGATCGAGTTCGATCTTGATGGCGTGGTGTTGCGTGCCAATGACAATTTCCTCAAGACCATGGGTTACACGGCTGCCCAGGCGATCGGCCAGCCGCACCGGCATTTCTGCACACCGGAGTTCGGTCGCAGTGCCCAATACACCGAGCTGTGGTCGCGCCTGAAAAACGGTCAGTTCCAGTCCGGCACTTTTGAACGGGTCGACAGCAAAGGCCAGCCGATCTGGCTGGAGGCCAGTTACAACCCGATCAAGGATGCGTCGGGACGGGTGATCAAAGTGGTCAAGTACGCGATGGATGTCACCGCCAAGGTGCAGCAGGAGAACGAGGCCAACGCCAAACTGCAGGCGATTGATCGCGCGATGGCGGTGATCGAATTCGATCTCGACGGCAACATTCTTACCGCCAACCAGAATTTTCTCACGCGCATGGGTTACAGCCTCGCAGAGCTCAAGGGCCAGCATCACCGCTTGTTCTGCACCCCGGCGCTGGTCAACAGCGGCGCCTATCAGGATTTCTGGCGCCGCCTGAATCAGGGCGAGTTCTTCCACGGGCAGTTCGAGCGCGTGGATAAACGCGGTCAGATCGTCTGGCTGGAGGCCAACTACAACCCGGTCTACGACGCTTCGGGGCGTTTGTACAAAGTCGTGAAGTTCGCGTCTGACGTTACCGCCCGTGTCGAGCAACACGAGCAGGACGCACGCAGTGCCAGCACCGCTTATCACATCTCGGTAGCGACGCGAAAAGTCGCCGAGCAAGGTACGCAGGTGATTCAACAGGCTGCCAGCGAAATGCGCGAAATCGCCGAGGACATCAGCCAGTCCTCAACGCTGATCGCACAACTGGGCGACCGCTCCGAGCAGATCACCGCCATCGTCAACACCATCCGCGCGATCGCCGATCAGACCAACCTGCTCGCCCTCAACGCGGCCATCGAGGCGGCACGCGCCGGTGAACAGGGTCGCGGGTTTGCCGTGGTGGCCGATGAAGTCCGGCAGCTGGCGGCGCGCACCAGCGGCTCCACCGCCGAGATCTCCACCATGATCAGTCTGATCCAGAGCGAAACACGGCAGGCGATCAAAAGCATGCAAGGCACCCGCGACCGCGCCGCAGAAGGCGTGGAACTGGCCAATCAGGCCGGCACGGTGATTCTGCAGATTCGCGATGGCGCCAGTGAGGCGGTGGATGCGGTGAGCATGTTTGCCAATGAGCGGGTGTCGGGGTGATGGGGTTGGTTTGAATGAGTCGGCGGGCTTAACACTTACTCTGGCGGTGTACCGAGGTGCGGCCTTCGCGAGCAGGCTCGCTCCCACGAGGAGTTTGTGAACGGCGCAGATTCAAGGTGTGGGGAGGCGCAACGCTCGCCCGAGCTCATCGAACAACGTCACCACCGAGCGCAAGGCCCGGCAATCGGGCCGGGTCAGCAGCCACAGCGCCGTGTCGTAGCCCGGCAACGCATCGCTCAACATCTGCAAACCATCGCTGATCAGAAAGTCGGGTAAAGCCGCCACGCCGAGGCCGGCACGCACCAGTTCCGTGACTGAAAGCATGCTGTTGCAACGATAAGCAGGGATTACACCGGGTAACTGTTGGCGGCGCCAGGCCACGGTAGGGTGATCCGGGAGGAATTCGTCCGGGGCAATCCAGGTCAGCGCAGCCAGATTCGACGCATTCCTATTTTCTAGATATCGCTCACTGGCGCAAACGCGATAGGAAACCTTCGCCAGTCGCCGTCCCACCAAGTGCTCCGGTGGTGTAAGTGTCATGCGCAAGGCAATGTCGGCATCGCGGCGGCTGAGGTTGGCGAAATCGTTGGAGGTGCTCAGTTCGATCGTCAATGCCGGATAGTTGGGCATGAACTGCGCCAGCGCCGGCAACAACAAGCCTTGCAGAACAGAGTCGGTACAGGTCAGCCGCACCGTGCCGCTGATCACTTCCCTACCCTGCTCCACACCGATCCGGGCGGCTTCCAGCGCCTGTTCGGCGCGTTCGGCTTGCTCAGCCAGGGTCTGCGCTAACGAGGTTGGCAGGTAACCGGCGCGGCTTTTTTCAAACAACTGCTGACCGAGCGCTGACTCCAGTCGGCGAACAGCGCGAAACACCGTCGAAACGTCGACCTGAAGCAACTGCGCCGCCCGTGCCAGCGAGCCGCTGCGCACCAAGGCCAGGATCAGCGTCAGATCGGGATAGTCGAGTCGATAGTGCGCCGCTGCATTGATCACTTGGGGAAACGCCAATATTGAATGCGTGAGCGCCAATCTATAGTGGCTGCCATCCATCAGCAAGCGTAGGGAAATCCCATGGAAAATCGCGCCATTCGCATCGCCCTGATTGGCGACTACGACCCTCAAGTCACCGCCCACCAAGCAATCCCGGTTGCACTCGGCCTGGTCGCCGAACACCTGCAACGCACCGTGCAGTTCGAGTGGTTGGCCACTGAAGAGATCGGCACCGACACTGCGCTGACTCAATTCGATGGATTCTGGTGTGTACCCGCCAGCCCTTATAAAAGTGAAGACGGTGCGCTACGCGCCATCCGCTTTGCCCGCGAGCAAGGGCGACCTTTCCTCGGCACCTGTGGCGGTTTTCAGCACGCGGTTCTGGAATATTCGCGCAATGTGCTGGGCTGGGCCGACGCCGAGCATGGGGAAACCTCGCCAGAATCCGAACGCGCTGTGCTCACGCCGCTGAGCTGCTCGCTGGTTGAAGCCATCGACGTCATTCACCTCCAGCCCGGCTCGTTGATCGCCAAGGCGTACGAAAAGTATGAAATTGAAGAAGGCTATCGCTGCCGCTACGGCGTGAATCCGCAGTTCGAACAGCATTTGATGAGCGATCAGCTACAAGCGGTAGGCCGTGATTCAGCGGGGGATCTGCGCGCTATCGAACTGAAAAAACATCCGTTTTTCGTCGCCACGCTGTTCCAGCCGGAACGCGCCGCACTAAAAGGAAAAATGCCACCGCTGGTTCACGCGTTTATCGAAGCCTGCGTGGAGCCAAGCTGATGACAACTTGCTACGCAGTGATTTTCACATCGACCCGCACCGAGGGTGACAACGGTTACGCCGCCGCGGCGCAGCGCATGGCCGAGCTGGCAAGTCAGCAGCCTGGCTTTCTTGACGTGGAATCAGTTCGGGGCGCGGACGGTGTCGGGATTACCGTGTCGTATTGGCAGAGCGAGGCGGCGATTCTCGCATGGAGAGATAATCCCGAGCACCGGTTGATTCAGGCACGCGGGCGCTCTGAATGGTATTCGGCGTTTCACACCCGAGTATGCCGTGTTGAGCGCGAGTATGTATCCGGCCATTGAGGTTGGCGGCGTCCACAACGCCGCCTTCGCGAGCAGGCTCGCTCCCACATTGGATCTGTGGCGTTCACAAAATCCCTGTGGGAGCGAGCCTGCTCGCGAAGAGGCCCGCAACCACACTGCAATACCTCAACCGCGCACCAGACTCCGCACCGCAACAATCTCCGGCACTTCAACTTTGCTCATGTAAACCCGCAACGGCTCGGTGATGTTAATCCGGTCGTCGATGTGTTGATCGAGCAGCAACTGAATCAACTCGCGCTTGAGCGTCATGGTGGTTTCCGACGCCGTCGCCCAGACGAATTCACTGGCCGGGATGATGCCGTCGTCGGCGACGTCCATGCCGAACGAATCTTCGCTGAAGCGCACGATGTACTGGCCGGTCTTGCGGTTGAGGCCGACGAAGCCTTTGAGATCGTCGGCGGCCTGGCAGATGAGTTGGGAGGTGATGCGCATGGTAAACCTCACGAAAGATGATCGATGGTTTACACGCAGGGCAACGCAGCGGCGCGCCCTCTGCCGGGGCATATGCCGTGGGCAAGCGTACTGCAAACAGCGCCACAAAAGTGCAGGAAATTTCCGTTTTGCTCGCTTTATGTCGGTCTGGCGATAGCCCTGCGGCGCTTCAATTGTTAAAAGGTACGTCTCGAAAAAAACCTGCGAAAGGAACTCGACCATGCCTGCCACTTTTACCCGAAGCGCTCTGGTGCTGAGTCTGTTGTTCGGCCTCGGTCAGGCGCATGCCGCCAGCCACCCGGAGCCCAAGGCAATCGCTGCCGCCCATGGCATTCCGCATCCAGCGGTGATTGCCCACCGTGGCGCGTCGTTCGATGCCCCGGAATCCACCGCTGCGGCCTACAAACTGGCCCGTGACCTGGGCGCCGATTACCTGGAAATGGATTTGCAGCGCAGCAAGGACGGCGTGCTCTTCGCCCTGCACGACGACAACCTGCAACGCACCACCGACGTCGCCAGCAAATTCCCCGAGCGCAAGGACAGCCCGGCCACCGCGTTCACCATGGCCGAACTGAAAACCCTCGATGCCGGCAGCTGGTTCAACAGCAAATATCCTGACCGCGCACGCCCCTCCTACGCCGGGCTGAAGATTCTTACCCTCGATGAAATCATCGACATCGCCCGCGCCAACCCGCAGCACAAGCCGGGCCTGTACATCGAAACCAAAGAGCCGCAGCTGTTTCCCGGCATCGAACATGACCTCAAGGAAAAACTGCAGGATCGCGGCTGGCTCAGTCCGGCCGGTTCGAAACTGGCGAAAAGTGCGCTCGGCGTCGGTCAGGGCAAAGGCAAGGTGATCCTGCAGACCTTCGATAAAAACAGCCTGCAATTGCTGGAAAAGGAAATGCCGCAAGTGCCGAAGATTCTGCTGTTGTGGGTCGGCGAAGGCAGCATCGAGCCTAAATCTGCGGTGACGTTTGCCGCGTCCGGCGAGAAAGACAAAAACGTGTTCTACGGCAAACAGGAACCGAAGTCGGAAGCGGAATTCAAGCAATGGGTCGATTACGCCAAGGCCCAGGGCGCGATCGGCACCGGCCCTTCGGCGAAGCTGACTCAGGGTGGTGATCAGAGCTATTCCGACCTGGTGCAACCGTGGATGAATCAGTACACCCACGATCAGGGCATGCTGGTGCATGTTTATACGGTCGACGAGGCGGTGGACTACGAGAAAGTCATGGCAGCGGGTGTCGACGGCATCTTTACCAACCGCGCCAGTGAACTGTTGAAGTTTTATAAGCGTCCGGCTGTTGGCAGTGTTGATGAGGTTCTGAAGAAGAACGGTTTCTAAGTTGTTATCGAGTCGCCTGCTTCGCGAGCAGGCTCGCTCCCACAAAGAGCAGTTTTATCGCGAAGCAGAGATTTAAGGGTGAGTTAAGTTGCGCTGGTTAATCTGAACCCACTTACACAGATCAACCACTTCAACGCACTGCCAAGGAATGAACCGATGAAAACTTTGACTGCCCTGTTTACCGCCGCTGCCCTGACCCTCACCGCTGGTCTGGCTCAGGCTGATGTTCGCATCGACCAGATCCCGCAACTGGTCAAGGACGGCAAGATCAAGTCGCTGGAATCGATGAACGCCGAAGCACTGAAACTGCACCCGGGCGCAACGATTACCGACACCGACCTGGATAACCACTTCAATGGTTATGAATACGAAGTTGAACTTAAAACCGCTGACGGCAAAGAGTTCGACGTGGACTTTGATGCCACCACCGGTAAAGTGCTGAGCAACAAGCAAGACACTTGATAGACCGCTGTTAAAGAGCCGCACGATTGAAAAATCGTGCGGCTTTTTCATGCCTGCCGTAAATCATGTGGGAGCGAGCCTGCTCGCGAAAGCGGAGTGTCAGCGACATCAATGTTGACTGTTCCACCGTTATCGCGAGCAGGCGAGGACCTACGAAAGTTGCCGGACGCTTGAACTCGCAATCAAGCACTCAACCGCGCCGTCACCTCATTCAACTGCCCCGACAACCCATGCAGGTTCTGACTGGCACTTTCGGTGCGCTGCACGTTGTCGAGGTTGGTGCTGGCAATCGCAGTGATTTCAGTCAGGTTGCGCGAGATATCCTCCGCCACCGACGTCTGCTCTTCTGCCGCCGTGGCGATCTGCCGGTTCATGTCGCGAATCGCCTCCACCGCCAAGGTGATGCGCTCCAGCATCGCGCCGGCCTGGGTAACTTGCTCGACACTTTCATCACTGCGCGCCTGGCCGCTCTCGATAGCCTGCGCGGCATCGACAGCGCCGGTCTGCACGTTCTGAATAATCTGGTTGATCTCGATGATCGACTCCGCCGTGCGCTGAGCGAGGTTGCGCACTTCATCGGCAACGACGGCAAACCCGCGCCCGGCCTCACCCGCCCGCGCAGCTTCGATGGCTGCGTTGAGCGCCAGCAGATTAGTCTGTTCGGCGATGCCACGAATCACTTCCAGCACCTTGCCAATACGACCGCTGTCGGTTTCCAGGCGACGAATCACCGTGGCGGTGTTGGCGATTTCGCCGCGCATCTGCGTGATCGAGTGAATGGTGGTCTGCATGACCTTTTCACCCTGCTGCGCCGACTGATCGGCATCATCCGCAGCACGCGCGGCATCGGCGGCGTGACGGGCGACTTCCTGGGCGGTGGCGGACATTTCATTCATCGCCGTGGCCACTTGATCCGTGCGGTTGAATTGCTCGCTGGTGCCGCCGGCCATGGTCGTGGCAATGGCGTTCAACTCGCCGCTGGCGCTGTCCAGATCACCAGCGCTGCGTTGCAAGCGAGTGAAGGTGTCCGCCAGAAAATCGCGCAGGGTGTTTGCTGCGGCAGCGAGGTTGCCCAGTTCATCGCGACGCTCGCTGACAACACGTTCAGCCAACTGGCCACGGCTCAAGCGGGTGACGTAATCGATGAGGTTGCGGATCGGCTCGATCAGGTTGCGGCTGACCAGCCACAGGCTCAGCAGACCGATCAACAAGCCTGACGCGAGCATCACCAACAGGCCCAGCCACACGGTGCGCTCAGCGCTGGCACTGATCAACGCCGATTGCGCGGAGCCCTGCTCGCGCAGCTCGGCAACCAATGCACTCATCTGCTCGCTGGTGGCGCGATCAACGCCTTTGACCGCTGCGTCGCCGGCGCTCGGATCACCACCGGCAGCCACGTAGGCATCGCGGCCTTTCTGGTAGGCCGCGCCCAACTGGCGATGCTCCTCGCGCAAACGTTCGATGCGTGACTTGAGATTGGCCTCAATGCCTTTCTGGCCGGCCAGTTCGCCGAGAATGTTCTGCACGTCGCGCTGACGCTCTTCGAACTGGCTCCAGTATTTCGCCAGATCCGCCGGTTGCTTGCCGCGCAGCAGAACGTTTTTCCATTCCTGCACCTGCACTTTGAATTGCAGGTTGGCTTCATCGATCAGTTGCGACGTGTGCAACGGGCCGGCGATCAACTGGCTATAGCTTTGCACGCCGTTGGAGAGGAAATGAAAGCAGGCCAGCGCGATCAACAATATCGCCAGCAGACTGCCGCTCAGCAGGGCGAGAATTTGCGTTCTCAGGGATTTTTGCAGCATTGCAAGGTACTCGAAGCAGGGATGAGGCACGCCCGAGCGGACGTGAAAAATGGCCGGACTTCCCTGTCGACGTACCATGGCCAAGGGCCGATGGCGCGCAACCTAACTCACCTGAGATCGGCGCGCCAGAGGGCTTCTTGAGAATCTTCCGACAGTCGGTAACGCGTTGATTTGCAGTCACTTTACTGTCACAAAACGGTCATGTTGGCTTGCGATGATGCCGCTCAGGTGAACCTGAAAATCCCCCACCAGACACCCTCCTCGCAGTGAGCCGCCATGAACCACAGCCTCGATATCAGCCATCGTGCCCCGGACCTGTTTGGCTTGCTCTACGGCTTTCGTTTTATGCCCGGTGAGCGCGGGCGCGAGATCGATTCGGCAACGGCTTTGCGCTGCTTGCAGGACGACGGCGACAGCGAAGAGTTTCTCTGGCTGCACCTGAACCTGGCCCACGCCGCGTGCGAGCGCTGGATGAAAAGTCATCTGCAATTGCCCGAGGAGTTTTTCGAAGCGCTGCACGAAGGTTCGCGTTCGACGCGCATCGAGCATGTCGATTCGGCGCTGCTGGCGGTGGTCAACGATGTGGTGTTCAACCTCAGCAGCATGGTCTCCTCCGACGTGTCGACGCTGTGGGTCTGCGTGCGCAGCAAACTGATCGTCAGCGCGCGCCTGCAACCGCTGCACTCGGTGGACAAGTTGCGCTCGTCGGTGAAGGCCGGCGAGTGCTTTCGCTCGCCCTCGGAACTGCTCGTGCATTTGCTGCGCGATCAGGGCGAAGTGCTGACGCAGATCGTGCGCAAGACTAGCCTGAGTGTCGATCAGGTCGAAGACGAACTGCTCTCCTCGCGCCTGTCGACCAACCGCGCCGAACTTGGCGCCAACCGTCGCGTGCTGGTGCGCCTGCAACGGCTGTTGGCGCTGGAGCCGGGTTCGCTGCTGCGCCTGCTCAATCGTCCGCCGCCGTGGTTGCAGAAGGAGGACGTCAAGGAGTTACGCAAATCCACCGAGGAGTTTGCGCTGATCATCAACGACCTCACCGCCCTCGGCGAACGGATCAAACTGTTGCAGGAAGAAATCGCCGCCAACCTCAACGAACAGAGCAACCGTACGCTGTTCACCCTGACGGTGGTGACGGTGCTGGCCTTGCCGATCAACATCATTGCCGGTTTTTTCGGCATGAATGTCGGCGGCGTGCCGCTGTCCCAGGACCCGCACGGATTTTGGGTGCTGGTCGCGTTGGTGGCGACGTTCACAGTGATTGCCGGGCGCTGGGCGTTTCGCAAGCGTGGGGATTATTGAGCGCAAATCCCACACACAAGACAATCGTCTCTGTGGGAGCGAGCCTGCTCGCGAAGTCGGTGTGTCAGATAAATCAATGTTGAATGACATGGCGCTATCGCGAGCAGGCTCGCTCCCACAGGGGCAATGTGCTCAATGTCAGAGCGTTGAACGAACGACCTCGCCGAGCCAATCCATAAACACCCGCACCCGCAGCGGCAAATGCCGTTGCCGCGCATACAACAACGAAATCGCCATCGGCGGTGCGGTGTGTTGCGGCAGTACGGTCACCAGTTCGCCATTTTCCAAATGCGGCTGCATGCCGGTGCGCGGTACCTGCGTCAGGCCGAAGCCGCCCAGGCACGCCGCTTCATAGGCGTCGGTGCTGTTGACCGTGACACTGCCGGCCATCGCCACACGCCGCACCTCGCCGTTTTCCTCATAGACGAACCCCTCCGAACGCGAGCCCAGTACGCCGACGTAATGCACCAGTCGATGCTGCGCCAGATCCTCGATGGTCTGCGGCACGCCGTAACGTTGAAGGTAAGCCGGGCTGGCGCAGTTGACCATCGGGAAGTCGCCAAGATGCCGGGCGACCACTGACTGATCCGGCTGCGCGCCGATGCGCAACACGCAGTCGAAACCCTCGCTGAGCAGATCGACACGGCGATCAGTGCTGCTGATTTCCATCTGCAGATTCGGGTGGCGATCCATGAATTCCGGCAGGCGCGGCATGATCAAGCGTCGCGCGAGGATGTTCGGCATATCGACGCGGATGCGCCCGGTCAGCGAAGCCTCGTCCTGACGGAACAACCCTTCGATCTCATCCATGTGCGAAAGCAAGTCCTTGCTGCGCTCATACAGCACCAGTCCATCCTGAGTGGCCTGCACCTTGCGCGTGGTGCGCTGCAACAGCCGCGTGCCGAGCAAGGCTTCGAGCGCCTGCACCTGTTCGGACACCGTGGAGCGCGGCAGGCCGAGGCTTTCACCGGCGAGAGTGAAACTCGACAGTTCGCTGACCCGGACGAAGGTGCGCAGCAGTTCCAGTTTGTTCATGGCGAGCCCCGGTGATTGTTCGGCTGAGCCGATCAGTGATTCCGCTTTTGCCGTGTTTATCACCTCAGGGCGGATAAATAAACTTCTTCCATCCCCACTCAACGCAATCGAGGAAGTCCGCATGAATCGCAAAATCGCACTGATCACTGGCGCAAGTCGCGGCCTGGGCCGCAGTGCCGCCCTGCACCTCGCCGCGCAAGGCATCGACATCATCGGCACCTACAACAGCCGCGCCGACGAGGCCCAGGCGCTGGTCACTGAATTGCAGGCACTCGGCGCGAAAGCGGCGATGCTGCAGCTGGACGTCGGCCACAGCGAAAACTTCGCCGCGTTTGCCGCGCAGGTTGAACAGGTATTGGGGCAAACCTTTGAGCGTCAGCGCTTTGATTTCCTGATCAACAATGCCGGGGTCGGCGTGCATGCGCTGTTCAGCGAAACCACCCCGGAGCAGTTCGATCTGCTGATGAACGTGCAGTTGAAAGGACCGTTCTTCCTGACTCAGCAACTGTTGCCGCTGATCAATGACGGTGGGCGCATCGTCAATATCTCCAGCGGCCTGACCCGCTTCAGCCTGCCCGGTTATGGCGCTTATGCGGCAATGAAAGGTGCGATGGAAGTGCTGACGCGTTATCAGGCGAAAGAGCTGGGTGCGCGTCAGATTGGCGTGAACGTTCTGGCGCCCGGTGCGATTGAAACCGATTTTGGCGGTGGCACGGTGCGCGATAACAGCGCGGTCAACGCGATGGTTGCCAGCAACACCGCGCTGGGTCGTGTGGGGCTGCCGGATGATATTGGCGGTGCACTGGCGCTGCTGCTGTCAGAGGGTGGACAGTGGATCAACGGTCAGCGGGTCGAGGCATCCGGCGGCATGTTTCTCTGACTTTGTGCACGATGACTCACCTTTGTGGTGAGGGAATTTATCCCCTCACCACAGGTTTACCTCAGCTTTCACATGTGCGGCGAGCCATGAAGCGCTCGCGCAGGACGTCGTAACCCCAGTGATAGACATAGGTGTACGGCAGGAAGAACAGCAGCACGCCAATGTCGAGCAACAACGCCTGCCACAGGCTGACCGACAGCCACCAGGCTATCAGCGGCACGCCCATCACGATCAGTCCACCTTCGAACAGCAACGCATGCACCAGCCGCACCCAGGCGTTGTGCGCCAGATTCATCCGCGCCAATGCACGGTCGAAGAAACGGTTGAACACCACGTTCCACGCCAGCGCCAACAGCGCGATCAACACGGTCACCGCACCCATGTCGAGCAACGGCTTTTGCATGATCCAGGCGAGCAGCGGTGTGCAGATGAGGATGGCAAGAAACTCGAAACCAACCGCCTGGAAAACACGTTCGGTGATGGACTTGTGGGCAGTCATGGCCTGACTCCTTGTTTGACGATGGTTGCCATGATCCAACTGAATACCGATACTTCATAATCAATAACCATCGATCAGGGCGATAGCTCATGGCTTCGCAGGAAGTGCTGTTGGCATTTGTCCAGGCAGCGACGCAGGGCTCATTTTCCGCAGCAGCGCGCAAACTGGGGCGCAGTCAGTCGACCATCAGCGCGGCGGTCGCCAGTCTGGAGATTGATCTGGATTTGCAGCTGTTCGACCGCAGCAGCCGCAAGCCCACGCTCACCCCCGCCGGCCACGTCATGCTGCAGAAAGCCGAGGCGATTCTGGCCGCCACCAGTCGCTTGGAGATGAGCGCGCGGCAATTGGCCCAAGGTGTGGAACCGAAACTGACCGTGGCGATTTCCGACACTTATCAGTCGTATCGTTTCGAGGCGGCGCTGGTGGATTTCGAGCAGCGTTATCCGGAGCTTGAGCTGGAATGCCTGATTGCCGAATGCGAAGACCTGATCGAACTGGTCCAGCGCGGCCGGGCGCATCTGGCCTTCGCGGAAATGCAGGACAACTACCCGCCGGATCTTGTGACCTCCACTGTGGCCGAGCGCACGGAGATAGCCCTGTTCGTCAGCCGCGAGCATCCATTGGCGAAACTGGAGCATGTCGATCAGCAGATCCTCGAGCAACATCGCGAATTGCGGCTGGCGACCATCGTCAATCCCTACGACAGTCGCGGCAAAGGCCGGGTGTGGTCGGCGCCGAGTTACCTGATGCTGCTGGAAATGGCGGAAAAAGGCTTTGGCTGGGCACCGTTGCCGAGGTGGCTGGTGCAGCGTTATGCCAATGATTTGCTGATAGAGCTCGACGTGCGCGGCTGGCCGAAACCGGTGTTTGTCGATGCGTTGTGGTCGCGCTTGTATCCGCCGGGGCCGGCGGGGAGCTGGTTGCTCAGCAAGATGCTCGAATAAGCGGTGCTGCCATTCGCGAGCAGGCTCGCTCCCACACTTGAAATGCGCTCACCTGTGGGAGCGAGCCTTCCAAAAGTGAAATGCAATCACCTGTGGGAGCGAGCCTGCTCGCGAAAGGGCCAGCCGCACCGACGCAGCTTCCAGATCAACCCAGGTCCCTCAGTCGCCCCTCGATAAACCGCCGCTCCGGCTCCTGCCGCGTCAACTCCAGCGCCCGCTGATACGCTGCCCGCGCCTGCTCCACCCGGCCCAACTGCCGGCAAAACTCCGCCCGCGCCGAATGCGCCAAGTGGTAATCCTGCAACTCGCCCCGCGCCAGAATCCCTTCAACCAACAACAACCCGGCCAACGCTCCATCCCGCTTGGCCACCGCCACCGCCCGGTTCAGCTCGATCACCGGCGACGGCACCGCGCGCAGCAACACGTCATACAGACCGACAATCTGCTGCCAGTCCGTTTCCGCCGCTGACGGCGCTTCCGCATGCACCGCTGCAATCGCCGCTTGCAGGCAATATGGCCCGAAGCGTCGCGTACTCAGCGCGCGCTCGACCAGCGCGCAGCCTTCAGCCATCAACCGGGCATCCCACAACGAGCGATCCTGATCGTCGAGCAACACCAGTTCACCGCTCGGCGAAGTGCGCGCCGGTCGACGTGATTCGTGCAGCAGCATCAGCGCCAGCAGACCCATGACTTCCGGCTCCGGCAGCAACTCCATCAACAAGCGCCCCAGCCGAATCGCTTCGCGAGTCAGATCCTCGCGGGTCAGCTCAGTGCCGACCGAGGCCGAATAGCCTTCGTTGAACACCAGATAAATCACCCGCAACACGCTGTCGAGGCGCTCGGGCAATTCGCTCAGCGTGGGTACTTGATAAGGGATCTTCGCGTCGCGGATCTTGGCTTTCGCGCGGACGATGCGCTGGGCAATCGCCGCCGGCGCCGAGAGAAAAGCACGGGCGATTTCCTCGGTGGTGAGGTCGCAGACTTCACGCAAGGTCAGCGGCACTTGCGCATCTGCCGCCAGGGCCGGGTGGCAGCAGGTGAAGATCAGCCGCAAGCGATCGTCTTCCACGTCTTCGCCACTCCAGTCAGCCTGTTCCAGCTCATCGAGCTGTGCCAGCAGCAACGGTTGCGACGCCTTGAACCGCGCGCGTCGGCGCAGCACATCGATGGCTTTGAAGCGTCCGGTCGAGACCAGCCAGGTGCGCGGGTTGTCCGGCACGCCGTCGCGCTGCCAGCGCTCGACCGCGACGAAGAACGCCTCGTGCAAGGCTTCTTCGGCGAGGTCGAAATCACCAAGCAGGCGGATCAGCGTCGCCAGAATCCGCCGCGAATCCTCGCGGTAGACCTGCTCGACCCGCGCCCTGACGTCAGACATTCAACTGCCGCACCGGACGTACCTCAACGCTGCCGACCCGCGCTGCCGGAATATTGCCGGCGACCTGGATCGCTTCGTTGAGATCCTTGGCATCGATCAGGTAGAAACCGGCCAGTTGCTCCTTGGTTTCAGCGAAAGGCCCATCGGTGATCGACACCTTGCCGTTACGCATGCGTACCGTGGTGGCGGTCTCTACCGACTCCAGCGCTTCGGCGGCGATCATCCGCCCGCTGCCCTGAATCGACTCGGCGTAGGCCCAGCATTCGGCGTCCTCCGGGCTGTCAGGCGAGGTGTGCAGCAGGCGTTCATCGCTGTAGACCAGGCATAGGTATTTCATGGCGATCTCCTGAATCGAACGGATCAACTATGGCTGAAGATCAGGGCTGCACATCGAACAGCGTCGCGCCGCTCATCGGATCGAACGGTGCCGACCAGTGCTCGTGGACAATCTTCCACGCCCCGCCGATTTGCCGGTAACAGGCGGTGACACGCATCCAGCAGCTCTGGGTTTCGCCCTTGTCGTTGGTGCCGCCGCAATTGGCCACCCAGTGGGCGAAAGCGATGTTGTCGGCGCTTTCGATGGCGATTTCGTGAAACTCGAAGATGTGCGGGCCGGGGCACATTTCCATGCACTCGACCCAGTGCGCGCGGTAGGCCGCTTTGCCTTTGAATTGCAGCGCCTTGATCGCATCGAACGAGACGATGTCGTCGGCGTACAGGGCCATGACTTTCTCGACGTCCTTGGCCATTACCGCTTCGCGATAGGTGTTGATCAGAGTCTGGATATCAGTCTGTGCGCTCATGGTGTTCTCCGTGGTTTTTGTTGTGAAGACACCCCTAGTCGTTTGCCCAATGCGCGGATCGACAGGGCAAACAAAAAAATTTCGCCGACGACAATCTCGCTAGAATCCGAGGCTCACTCTTTGTAGGAAAAAGGAAATTCCCGTGTCAGCCCAACTCGTGCCTTACGACAGCCTCAGCCCTTTACAGCGTCAGCAAGTCGAGGCCATTGAAATCCACCCCGAGCAGATCAGATTCTCCGGCGACATCCACGGTGCCTTGCACACCCTGCTGTCGAAGCCCGGCCCCGGCGTAAAGGGTTTTGCCCTGCTGGCGGACGACGTACCGGTGGCGTTTCTGCTGCTCAAGCGCCCGCCGGTATTGCCCGACTGGGCCGACGAACACAGCGCCACGTTGCATGCGCTGCAGGTGGATCGGCGCGCGCAAGGCAAGGGCTACGGCAAGGCTTGCCTGCAAGCGCTGCCCGCTGTCGCCCGCCAGGCCTGGCCGGAGATCAAGGGGCTGGAATTGTCGGTGGACGCTGATAACGAGGCGGCGATTGCGCTGTATGCCAGGCATGGCTACGTCGACAGCGGTGAAGCGTACAAGGGCCGGATTGGGTACGAGCGGCGGATGGGGCTGTTCTTCTGAGTATCCCCTGATCGTTCCCACGCTCCGCGTGGAAACGCCTCTTTGTGACGCTCTGCGTCACGGTTTTCGGACGCGGAGCGTCCCCGGCTGCATTACCACGCGGAGCGTGGGAACGATCAGGCAGTTTCGATAGGTGTTGGCTTCAGAGGGTCAGGATCATCTCGTGCCACGCCATGCCGCCGTGGTCGGACTCGGACGGCTTGATGTAGGCAAAGCCAAATCCGGCGTACAACGCAATGTGTTGCTCTTTGCACATCAGATGAATTGTCGCTTTGTCCATCCCACGCATGCGCTCGATGAATTCGCCGAGCAGGTGCTTGGCCAGGCCCTGCCCTTGGTAATTCGGGTGCACCACCACCGACATGATCACCACGTTCGGCCCTTTCGGGTCGTGGCCGATCAGCTCCTTGAAAGCCTCGTCGGACATCTGCACGTCGAACGCCGCGCCGGAATTGATGAAACCGGCGACCACGCCGTCCACCTCGGCGACGATGAAGCCGTCCGGCCAAGTAGCAATGCGCGTGGCGATCTTCTCGCGGGTGGCGGCTTCGTCGCCTTCGTAGGCGATGGTTTCGATGGCGTAGCAGCGGTCGAGGTCGGCGGCGCTGACGTTGCGGATCACGGTGTTCATGGCAACTCGAGAATCTGTGGAAACAAGGCCCGCCAGCATAAAGCAGAACCACCGGGGCGGACATGCTCCGCCTCGATTAGTACGCCGCTCAGGCCTCGATCGGCAGCCAGATTTCCAGCGTGCCGGTATTGAGCTTCGGGTTGAAATCCTCGCTATAGCGCTCGAATTCCGGGGCATCCGCCGCTTCGTGGCCGGACTGCGGCAGCCAGGTGTTCCAGATGTACTGGAAAGTGGCAGGGAGTTGCGCCAGTGACCCCTTGTGCTCGAACACCGCATATTTCTGCGGCTGGATTTCAACCCAGCGGTACTTTTCCGGCAGGTCGTCGAGCTTGTCGATCTGCACCCCGGCGATGTATTCGAAACCGCCCTCGCCGTCCGCATTGCAGCAAACGCCATAGGTTACTTCATTGACTTGCGCGGGGATTTTTCCCAAGTGCGGGATCAGTTTTTCCCACAACGCGGGAATGTCTTCGGTGGTCTCCTGAGTGAATCGCCCGCCGAAACCGGCAATCAGCAGAAATTGCCCGTGTTCGAAGCGAGGCTCGGCTATCTCGACGCGTTGTTGTTCATCCATGACGCGACTCCTCAGAACGGAATAGTGGATTCGGCTGGGAGTATAGAAAGCCCGACCCGTTTCGCACGTTTACAGCGAGTGCAACTGCTCGACGGCGCCCGAGCCGACAAACTCGTTGTAGCCGGAAACGATCACGTACACCGCGAAATAGCAGAAGATCGCCGCCGATGCCAGATAGGAGTAGCGCAGAAGCTTGTCGCCCAGCAGCTTGCCGCCGTGGCTTGCGGCGAAGCACAGACCGGCCGACCACAGCAGCCCGGCGCAGAGAAAGCCGCCCAAAAACAGCGCCGAACTCAACGGACCACCGCCACCGGATCGCGCAATCAACGTGCCGCCGACCGCAGCAAACCAGAGAATCGCACTCGGCGAAGACATAGCGAGAAAGATGCCGCGAAAGAATTCCTTGCGTTGGGAGTTCTGCCCCACTTCCGCCGTTTCCGCCAGCAGCGCTTCGTGGTGGATCGCCGAATAAATCATCTTCGCCGCGAAGTAGATCAGCAGCGCCGAACCGCCAATCCACAGGACCCAGCGCACGGTTTCGTATTGCAGCAAAACGGTCATACCGGCCAAGGCCAGCACCGCATAAATCAGGTCGCCGACGCAGGTGCCCAGGCCGAGGGCAAAGCCCTGAAAGTAGCCGCGCTGCATGGCCAGGGTGATCATCGCGATGTTGGCTACGCCGATATCCAGGCACAGCGAAAGGCTCAGCAAGAAGCCGCTGGTGAATTCCATTGACCGATTTTCCTTGAAAAAAATGTTTACAAGCGCGCTGGACAGTATGCCATCACTGCCCTTATCTTCCGCCACAGGTCACCGCAGTGACCAGCGTCGCTCGGACGGTTCCGGGCGCTTACGTTATCCGAGGCAACAATGGCCGAACAAGGTTCGCCGCGCCGCTTTGCGCGCATAGATCGACTCCCCCCTTACGTGTTCAACATCACCGCCGAGCTGAAAATGGCCGCTCGCCGCCGTGGTGAAGACATCATCGACCTGAGCATGGGCAATCCCGACGGCGCCACGCCGCCGCACATTGTCGAAAAACTGGTGCAGGTCGCCCAACGTGAGGACACCCACGGTTACTCGACGTCCAAAGGCATTCCACGCCTGCGCCGGGCGATTTCCAACTGGTACAAGCAGCGCTACGAAGTCGATATCGACCCGGAAAGCGAAGCCATCGTCACCATCGGTTCCAAGGAAGGCCTGGCGCATTTGATGCTCGCGACACTGGACCAGGGCGACACCGTGCTGGTGCCGAACCCAAGTTATCCGATTCACATCTACGGTGCGGTTATTGCCGGCGCCCAGGTGCGTTCGGTGCCGTTGGTGCCGGGGGTGGATTTCTTCGATGAACTGGAACGGGCCATTCGCGGCTCGATCCCCAAGCCGAAAATGATGATCCTCGGTTTCCCGTCGAACCCGACCGCGCAGTGCGTGGAGCTGGATTTCTTCGAACGGGTGATCGCCCTCGCCAAGCAGTACGACGTTTTGGTCATCCACGACCTGGCTTATGCCGATATCGTTTACGACGGCTGGAAAGCCCCGTCGATCATGCAAGTGCCGGGGGCCAAGGACATTGCGGTGGAGTTTTTCACCCTGTCCAAGAGCTACAACATGGCCGGCTGGCGCATCGGGTTCATGGTCGGCAACCCGGAACTGGTCAACGCCCTGGCGCGGATCAAGAGCTACCACGACTACGGCACCTTCACCCCGCTGCAAGTGGCGGCGATTGCCGCGCTGGAAGGTGATCAGCAATGCGTGCGCGACATCGCCGAGCAGTATCGCCAGCGTCGCAACGTACTGGTCAAGGGCCTGCATGAGCTGGGCTGGATGGTCGAGAATCCAAAGGCGTCGATGTATGTGTGGGCGAAGATTCCCGAGGCATATGCGCATCTGGGTTCGCTGGAGTTCGCCAAGAAACTCCTGGCCGAGGCCAAGGTCTGCGTCTCGCCGGGGGTTGGCTTTGGTGAGTACGGCGATGATCACGTGCGCTTCGCGCTGATCGAAAACCAGGACCGCATTCGTCAGGCTGTACGCGGGATTCGCGGGATGTTCCGCGCGGATGGCCTGGCCTCGAAATAAGTGGCACATCTCTGATCGTTCCCACGCTCTGCGTGGGAATGCAGCCCGAGACGCTCTGCGTCTCAAAGCGGACGCAGAGCGTCCATTGAGGCATTCCCACGCGGAGCGTGGGAACGATCAAGCAGGAAGTCCACGCCCACAAAAAAACCGCATCACTGCGGTTTTTTTGTGCCTGCAAACTGCCGCTTAAACGAACAGCGACAACAGCAGGATAAAGCCCAGGCCCACCACCGACAGAATGGTTTCCATCGCGGTCCAGGTCTTGAAGGTTTCGGCCACGGTCATGTTGAAGTACTGCTTGACCAGCCAGAAACCGGCGTCGTTGACGTGGGACAGAATCAGCGAACCGGCGCCGGTGGCCAGCACCAGCAGCTCACGGTTGACGCCCGGAATCATGCCGACAACCGGCACCACAATGCCTGCGCCAGTGATGGTCGCCACAGTGGCCGAACCGGTTGCGATACGGATCACCGCCGCTACCAGCCAGGCCAGCAGGATCGGCGAGATCTGCGCGCTGACCGCCATGTGGCCGATCACATCACCCACGCCGCTGGTCACCAGCATCTGCTTGAAGCCACCGCCCGCACCAATGATCAGAATGATCGCGGCGGTTGGCGCCAGACTCGCGTCGAGCCACTTGAGCATCTGGTTGGAACCGATGCCCTGCTTGTAGCCAAAGGTGTACAGCGACAGCAGCAACGCCAGCAGCAATGCGGAGATCGGGTGGCCGATCATGTCCATCCAGATGCGGAAGAAGTTGCCGTCCGGCAGCGCTACGTCAGCGAAGGTTTTCAGCAGCATCAGGAACACCGGCAACAGCACGGTGACCAGAGTGATGCTGAAGCTCGGCAGGTTGGCCGAATCGTTTTCGCGGGCCAGTTGATCGACCAGTTCCTGATTCGGGTGACCCGGGATGTGCTTGGCAATGAAGGTACCGAAGATCGGACCGGCAATGATGGCGGTCGGCAGCGCGACGATCAGACCGTAAAGAATGGTCTTGCCGATGTCAGCGCCGAACACGCCGATGGCCAGCAGCGGGCCCGGGTGCGGCGGTACCAGACCGTGCACCGCAGAGAGGCCGGCGAGCAGCGGGATACCGATCTTGATGATCGATACGCCAGTTCGACGGGCGACGATGAACACCAGCGGAATCAGCAGCACGAAGCCGATTTCGAAGAACAGCGGGATACCCACCAGGAACGCAGCGAACATCATCGCCCACTGCACCTTGTCCTTGCCGAAGGCGCGGATCAGGGTCTGGGCGATCTGATCGGCGCCGCCGGATTCGGCCATCATCTTGCCGAGCATGGTGCCCAGGGCGAGGATGATGCCGACGAAACCGAGCACGCCACCGAAGCCGTCCTGGAACGCCTTGATGATGGTGTTGATCGGCATGCCGGAAGTCAGGCCGAGGAAGGCGGCGGCGATGGTCAGGGCGATAAAAGGGTGAATCTTGAATTTGGTGATCAGGATAATCAGGCCGATTACCGTGACCACTGCATCGAGCAGCAGGAACGTCTCGTGGGACATGCCAAACATGGGGGGTGTCTCCTGGATTGTTGTTGTTATTAAAGCGGGTTGAACAGAAGTCGGGAGGACAGCGCTGTCTTTTTCAACATGCTCATATCGCCTGTTTCAGGCCGTTGGCCTGCCACCAGACGTGAGCCTGCAGGGCCAGCTCTTCAACGCTGTGAATCGAGGCATTGAGCGGCAGGGTCAGCGGCTCGCCCTTGGGCGATTCGAGGGTGGCGAACTGGCTTTCGATCAACGTCGCCGGCATGAAGTGGCCCGGGCGGTGCGATACACGCTCGGCGGCGACTTCCGGAGTCAGTTCAAGAAACACGAAACCCAGGCCCGGCAAGGCGCTGCGCAGGCGTTCGCGATAGCTGTGTTTAAGGGCCGAGCAGGTCAACACCGGGCGTTGGCCTTGGGCATCGACGCGACGCAGTTCATCGCACAGGCTGTCGAGCCAGCCGGCGCGGTCTTCGTCGTTCAGGGGGATCCCCGCGCTCATCTTTTCGATGTTCGCGGCCGGATGAAAAGTATCGCCTTCAATGGCAGTGGCGCCGCTCAATTGGCACAGGGCCTGGCTGACGCACGTCTTGCCGCAACCGGCAACGCCCATGATGACCAGGGCGGTGATGGGATGACTCATATAACACCTCAGCGCGCAGACAGCGCTACCTTTGCTAGCTATGACTCTAGTGCACAGGCAGAAGTTGCCGACGCCTTCTTGTCGTTTTTTTGGGTTGCAGCAGGTTTGTTCCTAACGCCAAAGAGCACTGATCAGGCAGGACCGCGCTCACGCATTTGCAGCTGCATCAGGACAGCGCTACCTTAGTGCCTTGATTTTTGTTTGGCAAGCCGCCCGATGACCTCCCCCAAGAACGATAAAAATACCCGCACCACCGGCCGTCCGACCCTCAACGAAGTAGCCCGCCTGGCCGGCGTCAGCCCGATCACTGCCTCGCGCGCCTTGCGCGGGGTTAGCACGGTGGCCACCGAACTGGTGGAAAAAGTGCAGAAAGCCGCGCTCGAACTCAACTATGTGGTCAACCCCGCCGCCCGCGCACTGGCCTCGGCGCAGAGCCATTCGGTGGTGGTGCTGGTGCCGTCGCTGTCCAACCTGCTGTTCATCGACACGCTGGAAGCCATTCATCGGGTGCTGACGCCCAAGGGCTTCGAAGTGCTGATCGGCAACTTCCACTATTCGCGCGATGAAGAAGAAAACCTGCTGCGCAATTACATGGCCTATCAGCCGCGCGGGTTTCTGCTGACCGGTTTCGATCGCACGGAAAGTTCGCGGCGGATGATCGAGGCCAGCAATATTCCCTGCGTGTACATGATGGAGCTCGACAGTGCTGCCGGAGTCAATTGCGTGGGTTTCTCGCAGTTGAGCGCGGGAGAAACTGCCGCCGAACACCTTCTGTCTCGGGGACGCAAGCGCTTGGCCTACATTGGTGCGCAGCTGGATCAGCGCACCTTGCTGCGCGGTGAGGGTTTCCGCAAAGCATTGCAGAAGGCAGGCCGTTACGACCCGGATCTGGAAGTGCTGACACCGCGTGCTTCGTCGGTGGGCTTGGGCGGCGAGCTGTTCCTGCAATTGCTGGCGGCGCATCCGGACGTCGATGCGATCTTCTTTGGCAACGATGACCTGGCCCAAGGCGCGCTGCTGGAAGCGTTGCGTAACGGCATCAAGATTCCCGAGCAGGTGGCGATCCTCGGTTTCAATGATTTGCCGATGTCCGAACACATGGTGCCGCGCCTGAGCAGCATCAACACCCCGCGCGAGGCGATCGGCCGGCGCGCGGCGGAGCAGATGCTGACGTTGATGGCGGGCAACAAAGTGGCGCGGCCGATGGAGGATATGGGGTTTGAGCTGAAGGTGCGCGAGAGTACCTGACCCTTCACAAATGCTGAGTTGCAACACAACCCTTGTGGGAGCGAGCCTGCTCGCGAAAGCGGCGGGTCAGTCAGCATTGATGCAGCTGACACGACGCCTTCGCGAGCAGGCTCGCTCCCACAGGGGTTCTCTACCAAATTCAATGGCTGAGCAGGTCAACCAGAGCCTGCGCGCCCTTCTGCAAGGGCTGGCTCTTGAGCCACACCGCGTGCACCGGCAGCACCAGGCCATTTTCGATGTTGCGAAAATTCAGCCGTTTCAAGCGTCCCGCGTCCAGCCACGGCTGTACCACCGACAGCGGGAAATTACCCCAGCCCAATCCCGCTTCGACCATCTCCATTGCCGTCTCAAGATTGTCCGTACGCCAGTAAGACTCAGCCACCAACGGCCGCGTTTCGCTGATCGGCAAGTCACGGCTGGCGACGATGATCTGCCGCACCTGCACCAGATCTTCCAGATACACATCCCGTCCCTGCAACAACGGACTGTCCGCCGCCAGCGTGGCGATCATGCGTTCGCTGCCGACAAACTGAAACCGCTCCAGCGCATTCACGCTCAAACCGGCGAACGCCAGACACACGCTGACCCGGCCACTGTGCAACATCGCCAGCACATCATCCTGTGGCGCAGTCAGCACTTCGATATCGAGCAACGGATGCCGCTCGGCAATCACCTTGATCGCTGCCAGCAAGCGCCGCCGATCGATGTCCGCGACCACGCCGATCGACAACCTGCTTTCCAGCCCCAGCGACAGCTCCACCGCGTGCACCTGCAACTGCTTGAGCTGCTCGGCGATCAGTCGCGCGTGCGGCACCAACGACTGCGCCATCGCCGTGGGTTGCGGCTCGCGGTGGCTGCGGTCGAACAACGGGTAACCGAGTTCCGCTTCAAGATTGGCAATGCCCATGCTCACAGCCGACGGCACCTTGCCCAACTGCCGTGCGGCAGCGGAAAACGAGCCGCGCTCAATCACCGCGAGAAATAATTCGATGCTGTCGCTGTTGAAATTCAAACGCCTCACCTATCAATAAAACTGAAAGCTACCGACTTTTTCTGTCAGGTCTATTGAAGCTATCTTTGCTCGCCTTCGCCAGCCCCGCTGGCCAACATTCGGCAAGAAAGAGGCAAATCTGCATGCAAGGCGTGAAACGCAAACTGGTCTACGTGTCGCTCTACGAAGTGATCGGCATGACCTTCTCGGCCCTTGGTTTGGCATTGCTGTCGGGCACATCTCCGGGCAGCACCGGGCCGCTGGCGGTGATCATCACCAGCATCGCCGTGACCTGGAACTTCATTTACACCTCGTTGTTCGAGCGCTGGGAAAGTCGCCAGGTCTCGCGCACCCGTACGGTCAAACGGCGCATCGCCCACGCCGTCGGCTTTCAACTGACGCTGATCGTGTTTCTGATTCCGTTGATCGCGTGGTGGATGAACATCAGTCTGGTGCAGGCGTTCCTGCTGGATCTGGCACTGATCATTTTCATCCCGTGCTACACATTCGTGTTCAACTGGCTGTTTGACCGGATCTTCGGTTTGCCGAACTCGGCGCTACCGGATTCTGCCGCTGCGGCATAAATCGTCAAATCGTAAGCAGATATTGCAAGAAATCAGCGGTTTGACCGGGTAAACCGCTGATAATCACAATCCGCCAACACCGATAGCAGGCTAAGCTTTTCCATCAATAAAAAATGGATCAGCTTATGACTGCTCACGCTTCCGCCACCGCGCACAGTGACGGCATCGACCCGGTACGCGCCGCCGAGATTTCCGCCCGCATCGACCGTCTGCCCGCCGTCGCCACCATCTGGCGTCTGGTGGCGCTGCTGTCGATCGGTGGATTTTTCGAACTCTACGATCTGTTCCAGACCGCCTACATCAGTCCCGGGCTGATTCGCGACGGCTTGTTCGCCACGGGCAAGCAAGGCGTGTTCGGTTTCTCCGATCAGGCGGCGTTTGCCTCGGCGACGTTCCTCGGCCTGTTCCTCGGCGCCAGCCTGCTCAGTCCGTTGGCGGATCGTTTCGGTCGCCGGGCAATCTTCACCTTCGCGCTGATCTGGTACACGGTGGCGACAGTGCTGATGGGGATTCAGACCTCAGCGCTGGGCATCATCGGCATGCGTTTTCTGGTCGGCATCGGCTTGGGTATCGAATTGGTGACGATCGATGCCTACCTCTCGGAACTGGTCCCTAAACGCATGCGCAGCTCGGCGTTCGCCTTTGCGTTTTTCGTGCAGTTCCTCTCGGTGCCAGCGGTGGCCTTGATGTCGTGGTGGCTGGTGCCGCAAGCGCCGTTCGGGGTGTCCGGCTGGCGTTGGGTGGTGCTGGCCAGCGCGGTGTTTGCGCTGTTTATCTGGTGGCTGCGCAAGCGTCTGCCGGAATCGCCGCGCTGGCTGGCGCAACACGGTCGGTTCGATGAGGCCAACCGGATCCTCGACCATCTCGAAGCGCGCTGCGCCAAGGATTCCGGCAAAGCGCTGGATGCGCCGGAACCGGTGTCAGTCGATGTCGAAGGCAAGGGCCGTTTCGCCGATATATGGCAGCCGCCCTACCGCCGCCGCGCATTGATGTTGATCGTTTTTCATATCTTTCAGGCGATCGGTTTCTTCGGTTTCGGCAACTGGTTGCCGGCGCTGCTTTCGGGGCAAGGCGTGAGCGTCACCCACAGTCTGATGTACGCCTTCATCATCACCCTCGCCTACCCGCTCGGGCCGTTGCTGTTCGTGAAGTTCGCCAACCGCTTCGAAAACAAATGGCAGATCGTCGGGTCGGCCCTCGGCGCGATGACCTTCGGCACCCTGTTCGCCCTGCAGAGCAGCGCGTTCGGGCTGATTTTCTGCGGCGTAATGATCACCTTCTGCAACGCCTGGCTGAGCTTCAGTTATCACTCCTATCAAAGCGAACTGTTCCCGACCAACATCCGCGCCCGCGCGGTCGGGTTCTGCTATTCGTTCAGTCGCTTGTCGACGGTGTTCAGCAGTCTGCTGATCGGCATGTTCCTGGATAATTTCGGCACGCCGGGGGTACTGGCGTTTATCGTCAGCAGCATGCTGATCGTGATGCTGACCATCGGCTGGTTCGGCCCGCGTACGCGTAATCTGGCACTGGAAAATATTGCCCATCGTTGACGGCCAACACAGGACTCACCTGTGGGAGCGAGTCTGCTCGCGAAGGCGTCGTGTCAGTGGCTATGGGCTTGACTGACACAACGCTTTCGCGAGCAGGCTCGCTCCCACATTGGTGATTGGTGATGTTGAAACAGCTCAGTTCAATTGCAGGGTTTCATTGAACTGACTGATCGCATCCACCACATGCCGCGAGCCTTGCTGAATCTCGAGGATCACCTCGCCCGCCTCGTTCGCCAGCTCCACGCCCAACCCGGTTCGGCTCAGGCTCGACTGCATGCTCGACACTGCGCTCAGCGACAGGTCGTGGTTCTTGCGCACCACGTCGACAATTTCCAGAGTGGCTTGACTGGTCCGCGCGGCGAGGCTGCGTACCTCATCGGCGACAACCGCGAAACCGCGTCCATGCTCACCGGCGCGCGCCGCTTCGATCGCGGCATTGAGTGCCAGCAGGTTGGTCTGATCGGCAATGCCGCGAATGGTCTGGACGATGGTGCCGATGATGTCCGACTGTTTGCTGACCGCATCGATGCTCACCGCCGCTTCGTTCAGATCGCGGGAAATGTCCTGAATGATCTGCACGGTCTGCTGCACCACCTGTGAGCCTTTCTGCGCGCAGGCGTCGTTTTGCACCGAGGTACTGTGGGCCGATTCCGCAGCGTTTTGCAGGGTGGTCATCTGCCGGGTGATGTCGCTGGCGAACTTGACCACTTTGTACAAGCGGCCCTTGGCGTCGAACAGCGGGTTATACGAAGCCTCGAGATAAACCATCTGCCCGGACTTGTTCTTGCGTTCGAAACGGTGCGAGTGATATTCGCCGCGATTGAGCGAAGCCCAGAACGCCTTGTACTGCGCAGATTCGGCTTCGGCACGGTGACAGAACAGGCTGTGGTGCTGGCCGACAATTTCAGGGTGCGCGTACTGCATGGTTTGCAGGAAGTTGTCGTTGGCGCGGATGACATTGCCTTCGGGGGTGAACTCGATCACCGCCATGGAACGGCCGATCGCCGCGAGCATGGCTTCTTCTTCATGTTCTTTGTTGATGCGTGCGGTGATGTCCGCCGCAACCTTGATCACACTTCTGACCTGTTTGTCTGGCCCGAACACCGGCATGTAACTGGCTTCGAGCCAGATCTCGCGGCCGCTCTTGTTCAGGCGCAGAAAAGTGCCGCTGAGCGGTTCACCACGAGCCAGGTCGCGCCACAACTTCGCGTAGTCCTCGCTGCGATAAAAGCTTTCTTCACAGAAAATCCGATGGTGTTTGCCGCGCACTTCTTCGGCGCTGTAGCCCATGGTCTTGCAGAAGTTCTCGTTGGCGTCGAGAACGATGCCGTCCGGAGTGAACTCGATCATCGCCATCGAGCGGCTGATCGCTTCGATTTTCGCATTGGCCTCGGTCAGCGCACAGCTGAAACGCTCGATTTCCCGCAGGTCAGCCTTGTGATGTAGGTTGAACATGGTTGTATCACCTTCCGCGCGTTCTTTTGATTTGATGAAAGTTCAGGTCTTTCAAGATCCACCACTACGTTCCACAGAACAGGCACACGCCTTCCTCCACAGGAGGAAGTTGTCAGGTAATAAATGATGATCAATCGGAGGGTCCCTGCAGCGACGCTCTGATCAAGACATCCTTTTCTTGATAGCCCGCACTCGGGCCAGCCCTAACGTGAAGAACTTCCATGTTGGTGACGCTCCTTGTTGGTTCAGTGTCGGTGCCTCTATTTGCGCACTCTGGCAGCATGAATCACGGACCAACCCTGTACCGCCGGCCGGTTGGCATGACGGTCGACATGGTTAGTTACCTGCAAAGCATAGCCATCCCGACGCCGGGCGCAAGGCCACTAGTCGGCCAGTATCTGGCATTTTTTGCACAAGAAACGGTTCAGCGCGGGGAAACAGTGTGGTGAAAACGGACGTTTTCGCCAGCGAGGCGGGAGCCCGTGAACCGGGCTTCCGCATGGTTTGATCAGTGGCCGAAAATATCGACCTTCTTGGCTTTCTTCTCCGCGCGTTTTTCAATCGCGGTCTTGACCGGCTTCTTCTTCGCGGCTTTCTTTGAATCCATACCTTTGGACATGATCGGTACTCCACTCACAGGGGTGTGAGTTCAGGTATACACCTATCCCGAAGCGCGCGTTCTTTTATAATCGGCGCTTTTCGCACAACAGCCGACCTCATGCCCGACATCCACTACAGCCAGCTCGACGAATCGTTGTGGCCGCTGATGAACAAGTTCTACCGCAGCCACCAGTCGTCGATGAAAGCCGTGCGCGAGGCGCAACTGTGGGTTGCAAGGCGCGGCGAGATCGTTGCGGCGCTGTGCCTGCGGCCAGTCTCGGGCGGACACTGGCTGACGGGGTTGTTTGTCGATCCGCAGTGTCGGGAACAAGGTGTCGCTGCGCAGTTGATCGCAGCGGCGGTTGCCCAGGTGGACGAGCCGGTGTGGTTGTTCTGCCATCCGGATCTGCGCGGGTTTTATGAGCGGCGTGGGTTCAGCTTCGATCCGCCGCTGCCGCAGGCGATGGCCGAGCGGTTGAGCCGGTACGCGCGGAGCAAGCCGATGATTGCGATGGGGCTCAATCCCGCAGATTTACGCTGAAACCCTGTGGGAGCGAGCCTGCTCGCGAATGCGGTGTCAGCGCCGAATTGGGTTCTGATACTCCGCGTCCGTGAGCAGGCTCGCTCCCACAGGGGTTGATGGTGTTCTGACAATCAGTCGTCAGCGTTCGGATCAAGGTCCGGGAACAGCACTTCGGTAAAGCCGAATTTGCTGAAATCGGTAATCCGCGACGGATACAGCCGACCGATCAGGTGATCGCATTCATGCTGCACCACTCGCGCATGAAACCCCGAGGCCACTCGCACAATCGGCTCGCCCTTCGGATCAAAGCCTTCGTAGCGAATCTGCTGATAACGCTCCACCGCGCCGCGCAGGCCTGGCACCGACAGACAACCTTCGAAGCCCTCTTCCATCAACGGATTCAACGGTGTGATCAGCGGATTGATCAGGATCGTCTGCGGCACTGCTTCAGCGTCCGGATAACGCTCGCTGTGTTCGAAGCCGAAGATCACCAGTTGCAGGTCGACGCCGATCTGCGGCGCCGCCAGGCCAACGCCGCCGACGCTTTCCATGGTCTGGAACATGTCATCGATCAATTGCCAGAGCTCGGCGCTGTTGAACATTTCCGGCGGAACCGGCGCGGCGATGCGCAGCAGGCGTTCGTCGCCCATTTTGAGAATTTCACGAATCATGGTCGCGCTTCATCAGTGTCCGGCTTGAGCGAATGATCGCGGCCCAGGCCCGAGACGTGTTGTTTGGGGGATTCGTCAGGCTCGCCAGGGGCTTTTTCGCCCTTTTCCTTGCCTTCGGCGGACATGTGCTCAATCACCGCGTTCATCTCCGCGCCGAGCAACAGGACTGCGGAGGAAATGTAGAAATACAGCAAGAGCACGATGATCGCCCCGATGCTGCCATACATCGCGTTGTAGTTGGCGAAGGTTTTCACGTAGAAGGCAAACCCCAACGAGGCAAGGATCCACACCACCACGGCCAGCACCGAGCCTGGGGTGATGAAACGGAATTCCTGTTTGACGTCGGGCATCACGTAATAGATCAGCGCCACCGCGACCATCATCAGAATCACGATCACCGGCCAGCGGGCGATCGTCCACACTGTGACGATGAAGTATTCCAGGCCCACTTGTGCGGCAATCCAGCCCATCACCTGCGGGCCGAGCACCATCAGCGCGGCGGCGATCAGCAGCATCCCGGCGATGCCTACGGTGTAGACGATCGACAAAGGGAAACGCTTCCAGATCGGCCGGCCTTCGACCACGTCGTAAGCGGCGTTCATCGCGCTCATCATCAGGCGTACGCCGGCCGATGCGGTGTACAGGGCAATCACGATACCGATGGACAGCAGGCCACCTTTGGATTGCTGCAACTGGTCGATCACCGGGTTGACCTGCTCCAGTGCCTGCGGCGGCAGCACCAGTTCGGATTGCAGACGCAGCCAGGAAAAGAAGTCCGGCAGGTGCAGGAAACCAATCAAGGCAATCAGGAAAAGAATGAACGGAAACAGCGAGAACAGCATCTGGTAGGCCAGTGCCGAGGCGTAGGTCGACATTTCGTCATCGACGAACTCAGTGACCGTGCGCACCATCACCCGGTGCAGGGGCAGACCTTTCATGTCCGGAAATATCATTCGCGTCTCCTTGCGCCGCAAAAGGTTGAAGTCGTGGCGACTCAGGGGCCGTTTTTTACCTCAAGGTAGCCTAGTTGACGAGCCTCTGGCGGATGACCGCAGGGTTCTGATACAAAAACGGCCATCCTTGGATGGCCGCTCGTGTGATTCGTTCAAGGCTCGCTTACGCCTTGTCGACGCCTTTTTTCACCGCGTCCTTGGCGTTGCCGACCGCTTGCTGGGCTTCGCCCTTTTTCTCTTGAACCTTGCCTTCGGCGCGCATCTTGTCGTTGTCAGTAGCTTTGCCGACGCCTTGCTTGATATTGCCGACGGCTTCGTTGGCCATGCCTTTTACTTTATCGCCTGTGCTACTCATGGTGTTTCTCCGTGAAGCATAAAGGGAAGAAAAGTCATTACGTAACGATTGACCGGTGCGCTTTGCGCCGAGTTTCATTTATTTTGCCGGCATTTCGTCGTGGCATGCAGGTTGCGCTTTATGTTTGCCGGCGTTGCCCCGAGAATGCTCAGCCTACGGGCGCTGAGCCCGGCACACCGATTCGCAGGAATGTCATGAAGCTCAATAAAACCCAGGCCATCGCCCGTCGCAACCAGGAACTGGGCGGCGCCGTGCTCGGCACCAACAACTGCCACTTCGCCGAACTGAACCGTAACCGCAATATCTGGTGGTTCGACCTGCCGGTGTCGCGCTTGGCCATCGGTCAGTACGAGTGGATTCACTTGCTGCTGCACACCCCGGCCACCGATGAGTTGCTGCACCTGAAAGTGCCCACGGTGTTCCTGCGCGAAAAGCTCGAAGGCCTGGTGATTCGCAACGAAGGCAAACGCAAGGCGGCGCTGAGCCTGGAATTGAGTGCGGACAAGGATTCGTACCTGCAGGACATGCGACCGGCCGGGACCAACGTTAACTTTGCACCGTTTCGTCAGTAGGATTTGCACTTGATCGTTCCCACGCTCTGCGTGGGAATGCATCTCGGGACGCTCTGCGTCCCTGCAGTGCTGGACGCGGAGCGTCCGGGGCGGCATTCCCACGCAGAGCGTGGGAACGATCAGTTCACCAACAAAAAGCCCCGCATCTGCGGGGCTTTTTATTTACGCGGCAGACTTGGCCTTGATCTTCTTCAGCTCTTCATCCCGCAACTCGCGGCGCAGGATCTTGCCGACGTTGGTGGTCGGCAGTGCGTCGCGGAATTCCACCGAACGCGGCACCTTGTAGCCGGTGACGTTGGCGCGCATGTGGTCCATGACCTGCTCTTTGGTCAGGGTCACGCCCGGTTTGGCAACGATGAAAATCTTGATCGCCTCACCCGATTTCTCGTCCGGCACACCGATCGCCGCGCACTGCAACACGCCGGGCAAAGTCGCCAGCACGTCTTCCAGTTCGTTCGGATAGACGTTGAAGCCAGACACCAGAATCATGTCTTTCTTGCGATCGACGATGCGCATGTAGCCGTCCGGCTGGATCAGCGCGATGTCACCGGTTTTCAGCCAGCCGTCGCTGTCGAGCATTTCATCGGTGGCTTCCTGACGCTGCCAGTAACCCTTCATCACTTGCGGGCCTTTGACGCACAGCTCACCGATCTCGCCCAGCGGCTGTTCGACACCGGCATCGTCGATGACTTTGCACAGGGTCGACGGCACCGGAATGCCGATGGTGCCGATCTGGATGTGCTGGATCGGGTTGACCGTGGCCACCGGGCTGGTTTCGGTCATGCCGTAGCCTTCGCAGATGGCGCAACCGGTCACGGCTTTCCAGCGCTCGGCTGCGGCCAGTTGCAGGGCCATGCCGCCGGACAGGGTGACTTTCAGCGCGGAGAAATCCAGTTTGCGGAAACCTTCGTTGTTGCACAGCGCCACGAAGAGCGTGTTCAGACCGACGAAACCGCTGAACTTCCACTTCGACAGTTCCTTGACCATCGCCGGCAGGTCGCGCGGGTTGCTGATCAGGATGTTGTGGTTGCCGATCAGCATCATCGCCATGCAGTGAAAGGTGAATGCGTAGATGTGATACAGCGGCAGCGGCGTGATCAGGATCTCGCAGCCTTCGTTGAGGTTGGAGCCCATCAGCGCCTTGCATTGCAGCATGTTGGCGACCAGGTTGCGGTGCGTGAGCATCGCGCCCTTGGCCACGCCGGTGGTGCCGCCGGTGTATTGCAGCACTGCGACATCGCCGCTGTCCGGGTTGGCTTCGGCCACTGGCTGGCCGTGGCCCTTGCTCAGGACGTCGTTGAATTTGATGGCTTTGGGCAAGTGATAGGCCGGGACCATTTTCTTCACGTACTTGATGACGCTGTTGATCAGCAGGCGCTTGATCGGCGGCAGCAGGTCGGCGACTTCGGTGACGATGACGTGCTTGACACCGGTTTTCGGCACCACGGCTTCGGCCAGGTGCGCCATGTTCGCCAGGCACACCAGGGCTTTGGCGCCGGAGTCGTTGAATTGGTGTTCCATTTCCCGCGCGGTGTACAGCGGGTTGGTGTTAACCACGATCAGCCCGGCGCGAATGGCACCGAAGACCGCGACCGGGTACTGCAGGACGTTGGGCAGTTGCACGGCGATTCGATCGCCGGGCTGCAAGTCGGTATGCTGTTGCAGATACGCGGCAAAGGCACCGGACAGCTCGTACAGCTCACCGTAGGTGATTGTCTTGCCGAGGTTGCTGAAAGCCGGTTTGTTGGCGAAGCGTTGGCAGGATTGCTTCAACACTGCCTGAATGTTCGGATACTCGTCTGGATTGATCTCGGCTGCGATTCCAGCCGGGTACTTATCCTTCCAAAAGTCTTCGATCATGGAAGCCCACTCCTCAGCAACGCGAATTCTTCACCGCATTTGATGCGATTATTATTGGTGTGTGTTTTGTATTGGTGAATCCGGCGTTTTACAGGCCGAGAAGTCACAAAGCGCGCCGAGAGTAGCAGCTTTGCCAAGGGTCGACCAGAGCCAAAAGAGGCCCCTACAGTCATATTGATGACTCAAGACTTGCCAACGGTCATTTTAGAGCAAAAATCCTATAACTACCTAGAACCCCCGAATTCAGCGGGCACAAAAGATTCGCGAGCAGGCTCGCTCCCACAGAAAGCATCGATACCTGTGGGAGCGAGCCTGCTCGCGAATGTCACAAGCGCTGCGGTTCAGGCCTAGGCGATATCCCGCAACTCGCGCCGCAGAATTTTCCCTACAGGCGTCATCGGCAACGACTCACGCAACACGATGTGCTTCGGCACCTTGTAGGCCGTGAAATTCTCTTTGCAGTAAGCCTTCAGCTCTTCCAGGCTGACCCCGCTCTCCCGCGCCACCACAAACAGCTTCACCGCCTCTCCCGAACGCTCGTCCGGCACGCCGATGACCGCGCAGTTGGCGACTTTCGGGTGGGCCATGACTACGTCTTCGATTTCGTTGGGGTACACGTTGAAGCCGGAGACAATGATCATGTCCTTCTTGCGATCGACGATGCGCACAAAACCGTCCGGGTCGATCACGGCGATGTCGCCGGACTTGAACCAGCCTTCGGCATCGAGCACTTCGGCGGTGGCTTCGGGTTTGTTCCAGTAGCCCTTCATGATCTGCGGGCCTTTGATGCACAGCTCGCCGCGCTCGCCCAGCGGCTGTTCGACGCCGTCATCGTTGATGATTTTCACCAGCGTGCCCGGCACCGGCAGGCCGACAGTGCCCAGCCGCGACTGATCGCCGTACGGGTTGGTGCACGCCACTGGCGAGGTTTCGGTCAGGCCGTAGCCTTCGGTGATGCGGCAACCGGTCATCTGCTCCCAGCGCTCGGCGGTGGCCTTGACCAGCGCAGTGCCGCCGGAGTTGGTCAGCTTGAGGCTGGAGAAATCCAGGGTTTTGAAATCGGGATGGTCCATCAGCGCAACGAACAAGGTGTTCAAACCCAGCAGCGCCGAGAAGCGCCAGTTTTTCAGTTCCTTGATGAAGCCGGCGATGTCGCGCGGATTGGAGATCAGCACGTTGTGGTTGCCCGAGACCATCATGCACATGCAATTCGCGGTGAAGGCATAGATGTGGTACAGCGGCAGCGGCGCGATCATCACTTCCTGGCCCTCGCGCAACAGCGGCTGACCGTCCGGGCCGAGCTGAGCCAGACAGGCGCGCACCTGCTGCATGTTCGCCACCAGATTGCCGTGGGTGAGCATCGCGCCCTTGGCCAGGCCGGTGGTGCCGCCGGTGTATTGCAGCACGGCGATGTCATCGAGGCCGACGCTCAGCGGTTTGATGCCCAGGCCGCGGCCCATGCGCAGCGCGCTTTTGAACGAGGTCGCTTGCGGCAGCGAATACTCGGGCACCAGTTTCTTCACTTTGCTGACCACTGTATTGACCAGCCAGCCTTTGGCGGTGGGCATCAGGTCGCCCATCTTCGCTTCGATCAAATATTGGATGTCGGTGTCGGGCAGCACTTCCTGGACTTTTTGCCCGAACAGATTCAGGTAGACCAGCGCACGTGCGCCGGAATCCTTGAACTGGTGGCGCATTTCCCGTGGCGTGTACAGCGGGTTGGTGTTGACCACGATCAGCCCGGCGCGCAGCGCGCCGAACACGGCAATCGGATAATGCAGGACGTTGGGCATCTGCACCGCAATGCGATCCCCCGGCACCAGATCGGTATGGGCCTGCAGGTAACCGGCGAACGCCGCGCTCTGGCGTTCGAGTTCGGCGTAGGTCAGGGTGATGCCCATGCTGCTGAACGCCGGGCGGTCAGCGAACTTCTTGCAGGAACGCTCAAACACTTCGATGACCGACTTGAACTCGCCCATGTCGATGTCCAGCGGTACGCCGGCCGGGCGTTTGTCATTCCAGAAATCAGGTTGCATTGTTCTTGTCCTCTTTACCTGAGCCGATCCGGGAGCCGCTTTCTGTCGTTTCTGCTTCGTCCATGGAAGGCGAAAAGCACAAAGCGGAGCTTCACGGACACTAGCAGCTATGGCCATTGAGGCAAATATGACGCAAGCCCTCATTGATCCCGTGAATCTTCCTGCCGTGGCATGAGCTGATCAGACGCGCTATACACTGTGGCGATGCTGAGCAAAGGAATCGCCATGACCCACGACACCTTCTGGCTGGACGCGAGTGACCGCAGCCGCCTGTACGTCAACCGCTGGCTACCAGCGACGCCATTGAAAGCGGTGATTCTCGTCGCCCATGGCATGGCCGAACACAGCGCTCGCTATGCGCGGCTCGCTGACACGTTTTGCGACAAAGACTATGGTGTTTACGCACCGGATCTGCGCGGCCATGGTCGCACCGCTGACAACGGCACCCTTGGCCATTTCGCCGATGACGATGGCTGGTGCAAGGTGGTTGGCGATCTGGCCAGCCTCAACCAGCATATCGGCCAGCAACATCCCGGCGTGCCGATCATCCTGCTCGGCCACAGCATGGGCAGCTACATCGCCCAAGGCTATTTGTTGCACCACAGTGCCAGTCTGCACGGGGCGATTCTCAGTGGCTCGAATTACCAGCCAGTGGCGCTGTATCGCGCCGCCCGGCAGATTGCCCGGCTGGAAAAACTGCGTCAGGGCGGCAAGGGCCGCAGTGCGTTGATCGAGTGGCTGTCGTTCGGCTCGTTCAACAATAAATTCAAACCGGTGCGCACCCGTTTCGACTGGCTGAGCCGCGATCCGGCCGAGGTCGACAAGTACGCCGCCGACCCGTTGTGCGGCTTTCGCTGCACCAATCAGCTGTGGGTCGACCTGCTCGGCGGCTTGCAGCAAATCAGCAAAGCGTCCAATCTCGCGCAGATCGATCCGGGCCTGCCGCTGCTGGTGATTGGCGGCGAATGTGATCCGGTGAGCGAGGGCAAGCGTCTGACAGATCTGGCCAATGCCTTGCGCAGGGCCGGCAGCCAGCACCTGCAACTGAAGATCTACCCGCAGGCCCGGCACGAATTGTTCAATGAAAGCAATCGCGACGAAGTGACCGCCGATGTGCTCGCCTGGATCGACCAGGCCCTGAGCCACCGGCGCCCGCAGCGCAGCGAATAATTTTTTGTGGATTGACTGAAATCCGTCACAGGAATCGAAACCGATGACCCAGGTAACCAACATCCCTTACGAAGCCCTTGAAGTCGGCCAGACCGCCAGCTACAGCAAGACTGTCGAAGAGCGCGACATTCAGCTGTTCGCCGCGATGTCAGGCGACCACAACCCGGTGCACCTGGACGCCGAGTTTGCCGCCGCCAGCATGTTCAAGGAGCGCATCGCCCACGGCATGTTCAGCGGTGCGCTGATCAGCGCAGCGGTGGCCTGTGAATTGCCTGGACCAGGCACCATTTATATCGGTCAGCAGATGAGCTTTCAGAAGCCGGTGAAGATCGGCGACACGTTGACGGTGCGCCTGGAGATTCTGGAGAAGCTGCCGAAATTCCGCGTGCGCATTGCCACTCGCGTATTCAACCAGCGTGATGAATTGGTGGTGGATGGCGAGGCGGAGATTCTCGCGCCGCGCAAACAGCAGACGGTCACGCTGCCGACTTTGCCGGCGATCAGTATCGGTTGATCAGTCGCACAAAATAAAAGTGGGAGCGAGCCTGCTCGCGAAATGGTCGTGTCAGCAAAAGCAACATTGCATGACACACCGAATTCGCGAGCAGGCTCGCTCCCACAGTTGTTTCAGTGCAGCTTAAGAGTTGGCACGAGCCTGGTTACGCAGGGCTTTCACCTGGTCGTGGTTGCGTTGTACGCCGTGGTACTGACGCTCAACCAGATCCTTGATGCCCACCAGATTGTGCTTGTTGATCTTCTCGATCGCTTCACGATAAGCCTTCAGCGCATGGTCTTCACCGCGCTCGGCTTCGTTCAGCACAGCCTCTTCGTCTTTGCCGGTGAACATGGATTTGACGTCGACCCAGCGACGGTGCAGATCACCGGCAACGCTGGTCGAAGTTTCCGGATCACCGCCCAGCGAACGTACCTGAGCCTGCAGCTCGGCTGCTGCGGTGGCGCAATCGGCGGAGCGCTGCACGAACAGGGTTTTCAGTTCTGGGTGCTTGATGTCTTCGGCGCAAGTCTTGAACCCTTCCTGACCGTCCTTGCAGGTTTCAATCAGGTCGTTGAGTACAGAAATGGCTTCTTTATTCATGTCGGTCATTTTTCAATTCCTTGCGATGGGTTGAAGATACAAGGGATATTGCAGTGTGCGTGCCAGCTTCGCTTCAGGTAAAAATACCTTTGTTTTCAGTGAGTTAAGAAAGATTGAACCATCTGTATGCTGGTTTTTTGCATGATCTGTCATTTGGCCTGCATGCAGAATGCCTGTATTTTCCAGGCTGTCATGTGAATCGATGAAGCGTGCTGATGAATCCGGAAAAACTCGAACTGCTGATCACCCGCGAGATGCCCTTCGGCAAGTACAAAGGGCGGATCATTGCCGACTTGCCTGGCCCCTATCTGAACTGGTTCGCTCGTGAAGGCTTTCCCCACGGTGAACTCGGTGGCCTGTTGGCGTTGATGCAGGAGATCGACCACAACGGCCTGTCCGACCTGCTCGAACCGCTGCGCGCCAAACACGGCAAACCCGCACCGCGCCACTGACGCGCCCTTCCCTCTTGAGCCTTGCCGACCATGCCTGACAACACCCGCCGCGCCCGTGACGAAGCCTTCTGGCAAACCTTTGCCGACCGATACGATGTGCAGCCCGGCCCGGTCAATCTGGAAAACGGTTACTTCGGGCGCATGTCGCGCACAGTGATCGAGGAATACCAGCGCAATATCGAGCTGATCAACACCAGCAACTCGATTTATGCACGCCAGCGCTTTGAACAGCACGACAACCTCGAAATCCGCGCGCAACTGGCCGAACTGATTGGCGTGCGCGCGCAAAGCGTGGCGCTGACGCGCAATGCTACCGAAGGCCTGCAATCGCTGATCCGCAATTACAATCGTCTGCAACCGGGTGATCAGGTACTGATCTGCGACCTCGAGTACGACACGGTCAAAGGCGCCATGCGCTGGCTGGCGAAGCAGCGTGGCGTTGAGGTCATCGAAATTGCCCACCACCATCCGGCCAGTTTCGACAGCCTGCTCGAAACCTACCGCGAGGCTTTCGTCCGCCATCCAAAACTCAAACTGATGGCCCTGACCCACGTCACCCACCGCACCGGCCTGGTCATGCCGGTGCAAGCCATCGCCGCGCTGGCCAAAGAGCATGGCGTCGACATCATCCTCGACGGTGCCCACGCCCTCGGCCAGATTGAATTCGACCTGCAAGCCTTGGGCATCGCTTTCGCCGGTTACAACCTGCACAAATGGATCGGCGCACCGCTGACCCTCGGCTTCATCTATATCGCCCCGCAGCGTCTGGCTGATATCGATCCGGACATGGGCGAGATGCATTACCCGGTTACCGATATCCGCGCGCGCACCTCTTACAGCACGCCGAACATCCCGGCGCTGATGACTTTGCCGCTGGTGTTCGAAGAGCACGACGCCCTCGGCGGCGCCGCTGCCAAAAGCCCACGCCTGAGTTACCTGCGCAACCTGTGGGTCAGCCGGGTGCGGCACCTGCCGGGCATCGAGGTGCTGACGCCGGACGACCCGCAACTGTATTGCGGGATCACCGCGCTGCGCTTCACCCGGCATGCCGATCAGCAGGCCATGGCCGAGCGTCTGCTCAGCGAATTCAACCTGTTCACCGTGGTGCGCACCGGCGCCGCGTGCGGGCCGTGCATTCGCATTACCCCGGGGCTGACCACCACGGCTGGCGAGATGGAGCAGCTGGTTCGGGCGCTGGATCGACTGCGCTAGAACGGCGCTCCGGAGTTTTTTTCGTAGCCTTCCAGGCCAAGTTGCGACGACACGGCGAAGGTGTCGATGCCGAGGGTCTGGCTGGCGAAGGCGCCGTCTTCAAGATCGGCGCCGGCGATCGGCTGCAATACCAACTGCAAGGCGTCCTCGGCGGCAGCTTCACAGCCGCAGCGGCCTGGGAGGTGCAAAGTGCCGGCCCAGGCCTCGTGGTGAGCTTGCGCTCCTGCTTCGTCGCCGGGAATGAATACGTTCAGCCTCAGGCAAGCAGCGCCGTGCGCAGGTCGATCCGGGTAGACACTGGTGAAACGGACGATGCCATGGCTGTCAGTCGATTGACTGCCGCCCAGGCTGGTGTCGCCATCGACACGCTGTTGAATGCGCACCAGCGCGCCGATGACCGGCTCGCTGGTCATCGCATCGACCAGCGACAGACGCAGGATCAGCGGCAAGCCTTGGACGCCCTGGCTGATATTGCGCACTTGGGAATCGGCTGCGGGGCGGCCGAGGGGAAGTTGCTTCGGTTGATAACGGGATTGTGGTGTAAGGGTCAGAGACTGACGGTCGTCCATGAGGCGTTCTCTCTTCCATAAGATGGACGCAGATTAACCCCGTGAAAAAGACAGCGTGCAGTAACTATGTATCGCCGCATGTATCGGCAGTTTTTTCAGCGCAAAAAAAAGGTGCGCCGACCAAGCGCACCATAAAGCCGTAAAGCACACAACGAAGTGTCGGGTAACAATCAGTCCAGCAGCGCCAGGGCCTCGGCGGTGCATTCCTGAATGCGGGCCCAGTCGCCGTTCTTGATCCACTCCGGATCAAGCATCCAGCTACCGCCCACGCACATGACGTTTTTCAGCGCCATGTAGCTCTTGATATTGGCCGGGCCGACGCCGCCAGTCGGGCAGAATTTCACTTCGCCGAACGGGCCGCCGAGCGCCTTGATTGCCGCCACGCCACCGCTGACTTCCGCCGGGAACAGCTTGAAGCGGCGATAGCCCAGACCGTAGCCTTCCATGATCCCCGAGGCGTTGCTGATGCCCGGCAACAGCGGAATCGGGCTGTCGACGCTGGCTTCGAGCAGGTCACGGGTGATGCCCGGGGTAACAATGAACTGCGAGCCGGCCGCTTCCGCCGCTGCGAGCATGTTGCGGTCGAGCACGGTGCCGGCACCGGTCATCAGTTCCGGGCGCTGTTCGCGCAGGATCTGAATGGCCTTGAGGCCGAACTGCGAACGCAGGGTCACTTCCAGCGCAGTCAGGCCACCGGCGGCGAGGGCGTCGGCCAGCGGCAGCACGTCCTGTTCGCGGGCGATGGTGATCACTGGCAGGATCCGCGCCTTGGCGCAGAGACTGTCGATCAGGGCAACTTTGTCCGCCATGGAAACGGTCGGGGATGGGGTTGTCATAGCGGCTGTTCCTTGGCTCATGGGCACCAGTAAATCTCTAACGTAGGTTGCAGAAACGCGCGCACCGGCATGGCCGCGACGTCATCGGATGCCAGCGCGGCATTCAGGGTGGTCAGTTTCGATTGACCGGAAATCGACAGAATCTTGTGCCGGGCCGAGGCCAGCAGCGCGCGGCTCATGGTCAGGCGCTGACGCGGCACGCTGGGCGCCAGCATCGGCCAGCAACGGCGCGTGCCATCGGCTTGCAGGGCTTCGGCGAGGTTCGGGCTGTCGGGGAACAGCGACGCGGTGTGACCGTCATCGCCCATGCCCAGCACCAGCACGTCAATCGGCGGCAATTCCGCGAGCAAGCGATCAGCCTGTTCAGCAGCCTGCTCGACGTTGGCCGCCGCGCTGTAGAGGCTGAGGAACTGCGCCTTGGCTGCCGGGCCTTTGAGCAGATACTGCTTGAGCAGGCCGGCATTGCTGTCGGCGTGTTCGACCGGCACCCAACGCTCGTCGGCCAGGGTCACAACGACCTTCGACCAGTCCAGCTCCTGCTTGGCCAGGTGCTGGAAAAACGCGACCGGGCTGCGCCCGCCGGACACCACCAGCACCGCGTTGCCGCGCGCGACAATGGCGTCGCTCAGTTGCTTGGCAACGTTCAGCGCCAGGCCTTCGGCGAGCAGCACCGGGCTGTTGAATTCGCGGGCAGTCACGCCCGTCGGCAGTTGCACATCAGATATCGCCATACCACGACCTCCCGTCCCGCGTGATCAAAGCAATGGAGCTCATCGGCCCCCACGACCCGGCCGCATACGGCTTGGGCGCGTCACCGGATTTCTTCCACCCGGCGATCAGCTGGTCACACCACTTCCACGCGGCTTCGATTTCATCTTTACGGACAAACAGGTTCTGATTGCCGTTCATCACTTCCAGCAACAACCGCTCGTAGGCATCGGGGATCCGCGCGCTACGCCAGGTGTCGGAGAAATTCAGTTGCAGCGGGCCGCTGCGCAGTTGCATGCCCTTGTCCAGGCCCTGCTCTTTGGTCATCACGCGCAAGGAAATGCCTTCGTCCGGTTGCAGGCGGATGATCAGTTTGTTGCTGATCTGCAGGCGCTGCTCCGGGGCGAAGATGTAGTGCGAGGGTTCCTTGAAGTGGATGACGATCTGCGACAGCTTCTGCGGCATGCGCTTGCCGGTACGCAGGTAGAACGGCACGCCGGCCCAGCGCCAGTTGCGGATGTCGGCACGCAGGGCGACGAAGGTTTCGGTGTCGCTCTGGGTGTTGGAATTCGGTTCTTCGAGGTAACCCGGAACGGATTTCCCCTCGCTGTGGCCGGCGATGTACTGGCCGCGCACCACTTGTGTGGTCAGGCCTTCCGGACTGATCGGCGCGAGCGCCTTGAGCACTTTCACTTTCTCGTCACGGATGCTGTCGGCGGACAGGTCGGCCGGCGGGTCCATGGCAATCAGGCAGAGCAGCTGCAACAGGTGATTCTGGATCATGTCGCGCAGTTGGCCGGCCTTGTCGAAATAGCCCCAACGGCCTTCGATGCCGACCTTCTCGGCCACGGTGATTTCCACGTGGGAGATGTAATTCTGGTTCCACTGGGTTTCGAACAGGCTGTTGGCGAAACGCAGGGCGATCAGGTTCTGAACGGTTTCTTTGCCCAGGTAGTGGTCGATGCGGTAGGTGCGGTCTTCCGGGAAAAACTGCGCTACTGCGTCGTTGACCTTGCGCGAGGACTCCAGGTCAGAGCCGATCGGTTTTTCCAGCACTACACGGGTGTTTTCGGCCAGACCGACTTTCTCGAGGTTCTCGCAGATCGCGCCGTACACCGCCGCCGGGGTGGCGAAGTAGGCAATCATGCGCTGGCTGCTGCCGGCCAGTTCCGCCAGCGCCACGTAATCCTCAGCCTTGAGGAAGTCGACGTGCAGGTAGGTCAGGCGCGCGAGAAAGCGCTCGGCTACGGTTTCGTTCAGCTCTTTGCCGACGTAACGGCGCAATTCGGCGGCGATGAACGCCATGTGCTGCTGCTCGCTGCCGGGCTCACGGGCCAGCGCGATGATGCGCGTGTCCTCGTGCAGCAGGTCGGCACCGTCAAGGTGATACAGGGCAGGAAACAGCTTGCGCAGGGCCAGATCGCCAAGCGCGCCGAACAAGGCAAAGGTGCACGGTTCAACCGTAATGGAAGGCATGATGTTTGTTCTTTTATCAAGTTAAGCTACAAATACCTTTTTTCAAGGCATCACTCAAGGGAAAATGTAGTAATAACCACAACATTTTCGCAGAATACTCAATCCGAGTGGTGGTCGCCCGGACGCATCAGTAGGATAGGCCACCGTCACGGGCCATATCAAAGGCCCAATTTGCATAGCCCGACGCAACTCTGCGTCGGTGAATCAGGAATTCCATATGGACCGCGTGCGAAATTTACTGGAACAGATCCAGAGTCGCCTTGAAGAGCTGAACAAGGCCGAACGTAAGGTCGCCGAGGTGATTCTGCTCAATCCGCAGCAGGCCACCCGCTTCAGCATCGCCGCCCTCGCCCAAGCCGCCTCGGTGAGCGAACCGACGGTCAACCGTTTCTGCCGTTCGTTCGGTGTCAGCGGCTACCCCGAACTCAAGCTGCAATTGGCGCAGAGCCTGGCCAGTGGTGCGGCATATGTCAGCCGCGCGGTCGAGGCCGATGACAATCCCGAGGCGTACACGCAGAAGATTTTCGGCAGCGCCATCGCTTCCCTGGACAGTGCTTGCCAGGCGCTCGACCCGAACCTGATCAGCCGCGCCGTCGACCTGTTGATCCAGGCCCGGCAGATCCATTTCTTCGGCCTCGGCGCCTCTGCCCCGGTGGCGCTGGATGCGCAGCACAAGTTCTTCCGCTTCAACCTAGCGGTTACCGCGCACGCCGATGTGCTGATGCAGCGGATGATTGCTTCGGTGGCGCACACCGGTGAGCTGTTCGTGATCATTTCCTACACCGGGCGTACCCGTGAGCTGGTGGAAGTGGCGCGGATCGCCCGGGAGAACGGTGCTTCGGTGTTGGGTTTGACGGCGGAGAATTCGCCGCTGGCCAAGGCCAGTACTTTGAGCCTGAACATTCCGTTGCCGGAAGACACCGACATCTATATGCCGATGACCTCGCGGATCATTCAGTTGACGGTGCTGGATGTGCTGGCGACGGGGATGACCCTGCGCCGTGGCGTGGATTTCCAGCCGCATTTGCGCAAGATCAAAGAGAGTTTGAATGCCAGCCGGTATCCGGTGGGTGACGAATTCAATTGATCCGGAATCTCGGCTGACTGATCCGCCCTCTTCGCGAGCAGGCTCGCTCCCACATTTTGGAATGCATTCCCCTGTGGGAGCGAGCCTGCTCGCGAAAGGGCCAGTCGACTCGCCGCTGGGCTTTCAATCAGGCCGCTGCCCACGCCTGCAAACTCAAATGCGCCTTCTCCCCCGGCGCCAGGTGCAGACTGTCCGTGCCGCCCGCCGCTGCTTCCACGCAGACGAATTCGGAAATCTCGTCCCAACTCACCCCCAGCAACGGCCGCGCGCCGGGATGCCAGACGACGGTGTCGCCGCTGTCACCGGTATCGATGCACAACTCGCGCTGCCAGGCGTGATCCTTGAGCTGCAATTCGCCATCATGCTGAAACACCCGCTGACAGCCGCCATCGACCCGCAATTCACCTTCCTGCTGGCAAACCTGGCGATTCAACTGGTCATAACCCTGCGCGCCTTCGAGCCCAGACAGCGCTATCTCACCAACATCGCCTATACGCCAGTAAGCGTGCAAAGCCTGGCTCAACTGGCACGGCATGTCGTCCTGATGCTCGGTGCTCAGGTGTAATTCCATGCGCTCGCCCAGGTGCGCGTGCAGGTCGACCTGCCAATCGCACAGCTGCAATTGCCAGTGCAGGCGCACGCCGTCTTCGGCGCTGCTGCTGTCGAGCAGTTTCCAGTCGAGCAGTCGCGCCCAACCATGGGACGGCCACGCGTTTTCGCTCGGATGACGGCCATACCACGGCCAGCACACCGGCACGCCACCACGAATCGCGCCGACATGCGGCCACTTAGCCGCGCACCACAACCACGGCTTCTGCCCGCGCGGCTGAAAGTGCAGCAACTGCGCGCCCTGCCGACTGAACACCGCCTGACACAGGGGATGATCGATCACCAACACGTCGCGCATCTGATAGCGCTCCCAGGCGAACACCGGTCGCTCGCGCAGGGATTTGAAGAAACGTTGCAGCGGATGCTCATGCATTGGCTACGGTCCTGAAAATCATGGGGTACTTATCAATCCAAAAGCCTTGCATAGCACTTTGTGGCGAGGGGATTTATCCCCGCTGGGTCGCGAAGCGGCCCTGAATACCATTCACCGAGGTGTATCAGCCAGATTGTGCTTATCGGATTTGGGGCCGCTTCGCAGCCCAGCGGGGATGAATCCCCTCGCCACAAAAAGCTCTCCAGCCACAAAAAATCATCAAGCAACACATCTGACCTGTGTCACAAAAAAAAGCGGACAGCCTGGGCTGTCCGCAAAATGCGCACATAGAGAGGAGCTTATCGCAGACGCGTCAGAACGTTGACTGAATTTTCAGGCCAGCGACCAAAGCGTTATCGACTTCATCCACACCGCCCGGATGGGTGATGTATTGCAGGTTGGGACGCACGGTCAGCCAGTTGGTGACATGGATGCCGTAGTTGAGTTCGTAGTTGTATTCGGTTTCACGAATCGGCGAGAACGCGGCGTTGTCGTAGTCGGACACACCGTTCGCAGCGTTCAGCAGTTCAGCATTGCGCTTGACGTCCTTGTTGACGTGGATACGCGCCGCGCCGATACCGATGTCATCCTTCGGACGCGCATCGAACGGGCCTTTGTAGACAAACATCACCGACTGGTAGTTGTCGATGAAGTTGGTGTCCTTGTCATGGAAGGTCGCGTTGGCGGCGATGTTCAGACCGCGAGTGGCATCACCGTTGTGGCTGGTGAGTTGCTGTTGCGCAACGAACCAGTAACCGCTTTTGCTGTTGTGCGACTTGTAGTCATCACCGGTGGTCGCCGCGTCGAAACCGTTGACGTCTTCGCGAACGTCGTCGGCATCGGCCGTGCTCTTGTAGTAACCGACGCGGTATTCGCCCGGCAGGCTGTTGACCTTCGGCGACCAGACCAATTCAACCGGCAGCACGGTACCTTTGGTGCCGCTGCCGCTGAGCTTGAAGCCGTTGCCGTGTTCCAGTTGCGACGGGTTCTGGTTGTACGCACCGATTTGCGCGTAGAGCTCGTCGTTGATGTTGTACTTCACACGGATCGCGGCCTGGCTGACGGGCCAGTTGTACCAGATGTTGGTCGCCCAGTTACCCACTTGCGAACCGCAGAACGCCAGGTTCTGGAAGTCGCACGGGAAGGTGTTGAAGTCTTCGCCTTCACCGAAGTAACCGGCCTTGACGTCGAGTTTGTTGTCGAAGAACTGGTGCTGAATCCACAACTGGGTCAGACGCACCATGTGGCCACGGCCGTAGACTTCCTGCGAGGAGCTGAGGGTGCCGGCACGCGGATCGCCAACGCGGTCGTTGGAGATGTTGTAGCCGTTACGATTGGTCAGTTGGATCTTCGCTTGGGTGTTGTCCCAGCCCCACAGTTTCTGCAGGTCGAGGGCCACGCCCAGACCGAACTGGTCGGCGTAACGCGCGGTCTTGTCGTCGTTGTAGCCGCCGTTCAGGTTGGCGCCCATCTCGCCAACGTAGTCGGCCTTGATGTCGATACCCTGCTCGATCAGCTTGGTGCGCTCACCGCCCCAGTCGCCGGTCATCCACTTGGAGTCGGAGCTGAACGCATCCGCCGCCATCGCATTACCGGCCAGCACCAGTGCAGCTGCCGCTGAAACCTGGCAGATCAACCGGGCATTGACGTGTTTCTTTTTCATCCCTACATCCTCGTCTTTATTGTTATTAACTGTTTTTATCTAACGCGGTTTACATAAAGTGCGACGAATGACAGGCCATTCACCGCGTGCTCCTTTTTGTGGAACCGGCCCTTGTGGGAGCTGGCTTGCCAGCGATGCGAGCGACTCGGTCTGTCGCCAAACCGGTTTGATGCCATCGCTGGCAAGCCAGCTCCCACAGGACCGCATTCCAGCATTGTTTTTCAGCGGCCTTTGAACTGCGCCACATTCGCCGACCGGGTTTCTGTCTGCACCTGGCCCGCAACGCCCAGACGCTCACCGGTATTGGCATCGAACAACAACACTTTCGATGGATCGAACTGCAGCGTCAGGCTTTCGCCCACCTGCGGTGCCACGTCCGGCGCCAGTCGGCAGCAGACCTTGGTGTCGTTCAAGTTGACGAACACCAGGGTGTCCGGACCGGTCGGTTCAGTGACCTGCACTTCGGCACGGATGCTCGGCAGACCATTGCCCTCGCCGCTGGCCAGAACAATCTGCTCCGGGCGCAGGCCAAGGATCACTTCGCGGTCTTCAAGGCCGGCGTCCTGCATGCTCATCGGCAATTCGCAGCGCGCCTGGCCGCTGTCGAGCAGCGCCAGCAGGCGACCGTCCTTGCGCTGCAAACGCAGCGGAATGAAGTTCATCGGCGGCGAACCGATGAAACTCGCCACGAACAGGTTGGCCGGGTTGTTGTAGATGTCTTTCGGCGTACCGAATTGCTGAATGATGCCGTCCTTCATCACCGCGACTTTGTCGCCCAGAGTCATCGCTTCGATCTGGTCGTGGGTCACGTAGACCGTGGTGGTTTTCAGGCGCTGGTGCATCAGTTTCATTTCGGTGCGCATCTCGACGCGCAACTTCGCATCGAGGTTCGACAGCGGTTCGTCGAACAGGTAGATCTTCGGCCGCCGCGCCAGAGCACGGCCCATCGCCACGCGCTGTTGCTGACCACCGGAGAGCTGGCCCGGCTTGCGATTGAGCAGGTGTTCGATCTGCAACAGCTTGGCCACACGGGCGACTTCTTCGTCGATCGCTGCCTGCGGCATCTTGCGGATCTTCAGGCCGAACTCGATGTTCTCGCGCACGCTCATGGTCGGGTACAGCGCGTAGGACTGGAACACCATGGCGATGTCGCGATCCTTGGGGCTCATGCCGCTGACGTCCTGATCACCGATCATGATCGCACCGCCAGTGATGGTTTCCAGACCGGCGATGCAGTTCATCAAGGTCGATTTGCCGCAGCCCGACGGGCCGACGAGGATCAGGAATTCACCGTCCTTGATCGACAGTTCGATGTTCTTCAGGGTGTCCGGCAGGCCGGCCCCGTAGGTCTTGTTTACGTTGCGAAGTTCAAGCGTAGCCATGATTACCCCTTGACCGCGCCGGCCGTCAGCCCGCGCACGAAATACTTGCCTGCGACCACATAGACCAGCAGGGTCGGCAGGCCGGCGATCATCGCCGCTGCCATATCCACGTTGTATTCCTTGGCGCCGGTGCTGGTGTTGACCAGGTTATTGAGCGCCACGGTGATCGGTTGCGAATCACCGCTGGAGAACACCACACCGAACAGGAAATCGTTCCAGATCTGGGTGAACTGCCAGATCAGGCAGACCATGATGATCGGCGTCGACATCGGCAGAATGATGCGGCGGAAAATCGTGAAGAAACCCGCGCCATCCAAACGCGCAGCCTTGACCAGCGCATCGGGAATGCTCACGTAGTAGTTGCGGAAGAACAGTGTGGTGAACGCCAGACCGTAAACCACGTGCACGAACACCAGACCGGTGGTGGTGCTCGCCAGGCCCATCTTGCCGAGGGTGAACGAGGCCGGCAGCAGCACGGTCTGGAACGGCAGGAAGCAGCCGAACAGCAGCAGACCGAAGAACAACTGCGAACCACGGAAGCGCCACATCGACAGCACGTAACCGTTCAACGCACCGATCGCGGTGGAGATGATTACGGCCGGTACGGTGATCTTGATCGAGTTCCAGAAGTAGCCGTCAACCGTGGCCCAGGCCTTGACCCAGCCAATGCCGCTGACCACGGTCGGCCAGCTCAGCAGGTTGCCGGTGCTGATGTCTTCCGGGGTCTTGAAGCTGGTCAGCAACATGACTACCAGCGGCACCAGATAGAGGAACACCGCGAGGATCAGCACCGCATAGATCGCGATGCGACTGAAGCTGATCGCAGGTTTGGCAGCGAGACTAGTCATGACGCTTGGTCCTCAGCTCGGAATACAGGTAAGGCACGATGATCGCGAGGATCGCACCGAGCATCAGAATCGCACTGGCCGAGCCCATGCCCATCTGGCCGCGACTGAAGGTGAAGGAATACATGAACATCGCTGGCAGATCGGAGGAATAACCCGGACCGCCGGCGGTCATTGCCGCAACCAGGTCGAAGCTCTTGATCGCGATGTGCGCGAGGATCATCACCGCACTGAAGAACACCGGACGCAGGCTTGGCAGCACGACTTTCCAGTAAATGCGCGGCATGCTCGCGCCGTCGATCTGCGCAGCACGGATGATCGATTGATCGACGCCACGCAGGCCGGCGAGGAACATCGCCATGATGAAGCCAGAGGCTTGCCACACAGCGGCGATCACCAGGCAGTAGACCACGCGATCGGGGTCGATCAACCAGTCCAGACGGAAGCCTACCCAGCCCCAGTCACGCAACAATTTGTCCAGGCCCATGCCCGGGTTGAGCAGCCATTTCCATGCGGTACCGGTGACGATCATCGAGAGCGCCATCGGGTACAGGTAAATGGTGCGGATAAAGCCTTCGCGACGGATGCGCTGGTCGAGGAACACCGCCAGCAACACGCCGATCACCAGGGTAATGCCGATGAACATGCCGCCGAACACGGCGAGGTTCTTGCTCGCCACCCACCAGCGATCGTTGTCGAACAACCGCGCGTATTGCGCCAGACCGGCCCACTTGTAGTTGGGCAGGAAAGTCGAGGTGGTGAACGACAGAATGAACGTCCACAGGATGTAGCCATAGAAGCCCACCAGCACGATGAACATGCTCGGCGCCAGCACCAGTTTCGGTAGCCAGCGCTGCAATGCATCGAACGGCGAGGCCTTGCTGAACACAGCAACAGAACTCATGAGCAAATCCAGAAAAGAAAGAGAAGAACAGCTGCAAGCTGCAAGCTACAAGACCAGCAGCGCGCAAGCCTTTAACTTGCAGCTTGAAGCTTGCAGCTCGCCGTCAAGGCGCCTATTTGGCCGACTGAACCGCCGCGCCGAGTTTCTTCGCAGCATCGGCCGGGTCGGCTTTCGGGTCGTTGATGTAGTTGGTGACTACGTCAAAGAACGCGCCCTGCACGGCCAGCGTGGTCGCCATGTTGTGCGCCATGCTTGGTTGCAGGCCGCCGGACTTGGCGTCCGCGAGGAAGTCCTTGGCTGCGGTCTGTGCGCAGGAATCGAAGCCGAGCTTGTCCATGTTGTTCAACATGTCATTGCGTACCGGGATCGAACCTTTGTTGATGCTGAAGACTTTCTGGAAGTTCTCACCCAGCACGACTTTGGCGATGTCCTGCTGACCGGCCGCAGTGCCTGCGTCCTTCTGCTTGAACACGGCCAGCGAGTCGATGTTGTAGGTGAACGCCTTGTCGGTGCCCGGGAACGCTACGCACTCGTAGTCCTTGCCGGCGACTTTCTTGGCGGCGGTCCATTCGGACTTGGCCCAGTCACCCATGATCTGCATGCCGGCCTTGCCGTTGATGACCTTGGCCGCTTCGAGGTTCCAGTCCTGGCCTTTGCCGTCCGCGTCCATGTAGGTCGCGACTTTCTTCAGCTCAGTGAGCGCCTTGACCATTTCCGGGCCGGTCAGCGCTTTGTTGTCGAGATCAACCAGGGCTTTCTTGTAGCCATCCACGCCCATGACCGAGAGCACCACGGCTTCGAACACGGTGCTGTCCTGCCATGGCTGACCGCCGTGGGCGAGCGGAATGAAGCCCGCCGCTTTCAGCTTGTCGCCGGCTGCGTAGAACTCTTCGAGGGTGGTTGGATTCTTGGTGATGCCGGCTTTCTTGAAGACTTCCGGGTTGATCCACAGCCAGTTCACGCGGTGAATGTTCACCGGCACGGCCACGTAATCACCGTCGTACTTCACGGTATCGGAGACTTTCTTGTCGAGCAGGCTGTCCCACTTTTCCGACTTGGCGACGTCTTTCAGAACGTCGGTGTCGAGCAGGCCGGTCGACGCCCATTCCTGGATGTCCGGGCCTTTGATCTGGGCAACGCCTGGCGGGTTGCCGGCAACGGCACGGCTTTTCAGCACGGTCATGGCAGTCGCACCGCCACCACCGGCAACAGCGCCGTCCTTCCAGGTGAAACCGTCTTTTTCGACTTGGGCCTTGAGCACATCGACAGCGGCTTTTTCGCCACCGGAAGTCCACCAGTGCACGACTTCGACCGAACCTTTGGAATCGGCGGCGGAGACACTGAGCGGCAGGATTGCGAGCGGGAACAGGGAGGCGACAGAAATGACAGTAGCGAGGCGAGAAATCGCATTCATTCGAGATGTACCTTTCTTGTTGTTATGCATTGCAAGTCTGGTGCTTGCGCTGCACGGAGTTTAAACAGAGCGTTTCGCTTCGCAGGTAACGAAGGGACGCGTAAATGTCACGACATGGTTACACAGGAACAGGCCGGGACAACCGCGCCAAAGCCGTGGCCATGCTTGGCGCCAGCGGCAATCGTGGAATCAGCACAGCCTGCCAGGCGTGATACAGATCGGGCTTGCCCGGCCATATATCGGCACTTGGCACATTCTGCGGATTGAGTTCGTGGTGCCAGCTGCCGTGGCAGCGGTCGATGAAATTCGTCTCGCAGAATTCCCAGAACAGTCTGTACCAGGCTTCGTATTGCGCGTCGCCGGTGCGTTTGAGCAAGGCGCTGGCGGCGGCGCTGGCTTCGGCATGCGTCCAGTGCAGGCGATGGCGAACGACGGCTTTGTTGTGCCAGTCGAGGGTGTAGACGATGCCCGCCGCGCCATCGATATTCCAGCCGTGCCGGCAATTGTTTTCGAAGAGTTTTTGCGCATCAGTCGCCAGCCAGCCCGGCGTAAGCATGCCGGCCTGTACCCGTGCGGCTTCAAGGTGCAGGAGCAAGCGCGCCCATTCGAAACCGTGGCCCGGCGTGGTGCCGTAAGGACGGAAACCGTCAGCAGGATTGTCGTGGTTGTATTCGCGCAGCGGTTGCCAGTCGCGATCAAAGTGTTCGATGACCATGTAATCGTTGGCCGCAGCGTGGCCATGGATCACCCGCTCGACGATGCGCTGGGCGCGCACCAGCCAGCGCGGATCTTCGGTGACATCGGCCAGCGCGAGGAATGCTTCGGTCGCGTGCATGTTGCTGTTGGCGCCGCGATAGGCTTCTTCTTCGCTCCAGTCGCGATTGAAGAATTCGCGCATGGCGCCCTCTTCTTCGCTCCAGAAATAAGTGTCGATGATGTCGATTGCGTCATCGAGCAAGGCCTGAGCGCCGGGCCGTTGTGCGACCACGGCGGAGCTGGCGGCGAGCGCGACAAAGGCGTGCAGGTAGGCGTTCTTGCCAGTGTTGTCGTCGCGGTGTCCGGCAACCGCAAACCAGCCGCCGTGCAACGCATCACGCAGTGGCCCGCGCAACGCGGCGATACCGTGGTCGACCAGCTCGGCAAACCCCGGCAGGCCCTGAATGTGGGCCATGGCGAAGCTGTGGGTCATGCGTGCGGTGTTCATGGTTTCGGCTTGCGCGTGCGCCGGCAAACGGCCGCGCTCATCGAGGTTGCCGAAACCTTCGGGCAGCTTCGCAGCCTTGGCGAAATCCAGCAGACGCAGGCCTTCGGCGGCGAGCCATTGCTGGTGGGCAGGGGCGTTCAGCCAACTGCTGAAGTCTGGGTGAAAGGTGTCCATGGCGTGACCCTTTTTTGTTGTTAGGACTGCGGGCAGTCTAAACAACGGGCCGGGGCGGGCTTGTAACGAAGGGGACGGGGTTTGTCACTGACCTGTGACATTTGGATTGATGCGCCTGACGTCTTCGCGAGCAGGCTCGCTCCCACATTCAACTGTGTTTCTGGAGGTGGAATGCAATCACTGTGGGAGCGACGGTGCGACGATTCGACCTGCTCGCGAAGAACGATAACGCGGTCTGGCTAATCAACACTGCGCGGCAACTGCAACGTCACTCGCAATCCACCCTCACGCAGGTTCTGCAACGTCACCTCGCCGCCATGGCTATGGGCAATGTTGCGCGCAATGCCCAGACCAAGTCCGTAGCCCTGCTGCTGCCCCGCCAGGCGGAAGTGCGGCTCGAACACCTGCTCCAGCCGTTGCTGTGGTACGCCCGGGCCTTCGTCGTCGACGTGCAAGACAAAGGCGCTGTCATCGTCATCGATGTGCAGATGCGCGTTCTGCCCGTACTTCAAGGCGTTGTCGATCAGGTTGCCGATGCAGCGCTTGAGCGCCAGCGGTTTGCCCGGATACGCCGACAGCGCGCGGCCATGCTGGGTGACGCGGCCATTGCCGTTCGGCGCCAGATACGGCTCGACCAGGCAATCGAGGACATGATTGAGATCCACGGGCTCGATGTTCTCGTGGATGTCGGTGTCTTTCACGCATTGCAGCGCGCCTTTGACCAGCAGCTCCAGCTCATCCAGATCGCGGCCGAACTTGGCTTGCAGCTGTTCGTCTTCGAGTAGTTCGACGCGCAAGCGCAGGCGGGTGATCGGCGTGCGCAAGTCGTGGGAAATCGCGCTGAACAACTGGCTGCGTTCGGTCAGGTAGCGGCTGATGCGTTCGCGCATGGTGTTGAACGCGCGGCCGACTTCGACCACTTCACTGCCACCGCCCTCCGCCACCGGCTCGACGTCGGCGCCCAGCGACAGATCCCGCGCCGCCCGCGCCAGACGCTTGAGCGGCCGGCTCTGCCAGTGCACCAGCAGGCCGATGAACAACAACAGAAAGCCGCTGGTGAGGACTATAAACCACACCTGCTGCGCCGGCAGGCCTTGTTCTTCGAGACTGGTGTATGGCTCGGGCAGCAACGAGGCGATGTACAGCCATTCGCCCGGGGCCATTTGAATCTGCGTGACCAGCACCGGCGGATTCACCGGTTCAAGCGTCAACGCGTAGTGCGCCCAGGAGCGCGGCAATTCATCAAGTTTCAGTCCGGCGTTAAAAATCCGCAGGTCTTCGGGGCTGACGAAGGTCACCGAAATATCCGTGTCATGGCCCAGAGACTGGCGCAGCACTTCGTCCACCGCTTGCATCACCGCAGCCTTGCGCGGCGTCACCGGCAGCACGTCCATGCCCAGCGGTTTGTCGTTCAGCGTCACGACAAACCGGGTGCCGCCCATGCTGCGCAATTGATCAAGCACCAGCGGCCGATAGGCCACTGGCAACGAACGGAAATAGCTGACGCTGGCGGTCATCGAATGGGCCAGACTGCGGGCACTGGTGACCAGGCCTTCGAGCTGGGTGGCGCGCAGTTGCGACACCCAGATCACGCTCGACAGCGTCTGCGCGAACAGCACCGCCAGCAGAGTCAGCAGCAGCATCCGCCCGAGCAGCGAGCGCGGCACCGGTATGCGACCGACGAATTTGCCCAGCGACTCAGTGAGCATTGCCGGCAACCACATTGGCTGCCAACTGATAGCCGCTGCCGCGCACGGTGCGGATCAACCGTGGCGGTTTTTCGGTGTCGCGCAAGCGTTGGCGCAAACGGCTGACGGCCATGTCGACAATGCGATCGAGCGGCATCAGATCGCGGCCACGGGTGGCGTTGCCGATGGTGTCGCGGTCGAGGATTTGCTGCGGATGATCAAGGAACAGTTTCAGCAGAGCGAAATCGGCGCCGGAAAGGATCACTTCCTCGCCGTCGGTGTGGAACAGCCGATGACTGACCGTGTCCAGGCGCCAGTCGTCGAAGACCAGCACTTCGCTGCCGCTGCGTTCGTGGGCGAACTGTGCGCGGCGCAGCAGGGCCTTGATCCGCGCTTGCAGTTCGCGCGGGCTGAACGGTTTGCCGAGGTAATCGTCGGCGCCGAGCTCCAGACCGATCACGCGGTCGGCTTCGTCGGAACTGGCAGTCAGCATGATGATTGGCACCTGTGCCTGACGCGGGTGCTGGCGTACCCAACGGCACAGGCTGAAGCCGTCTTCGTCGGGCAGCATGACATCGAGGATCACCAGATCGCTCGGCGCCTCGTTGAGCGCCTGACGAAAACCGGCACCATCGGCGGTGGCCCGCACCTGGAACCCTGCGCGGGTCAGGTAGGTTTCCAGCAACTCGCGTATTTCCTGGTCGTCATCGACCAACAATATCGACTTGTTGACTGAGCTCACTTCGAAGGCATCCTTGTTGTTGGAGTTGGGGCGGATTATGCCTGATGAACCTGGAAAATTTGTCGCCTGTTGATCGTTCCCATGCTCTGCGTGGGAATGCAGCCCGTGACGCTCCGCGTCACTGGACGCGGAGCGTCCCTTGAGGCATTCCCACGCGGAGCGTGGGAACGATCTCTATACAGGTGTTGCTTGATCCAGCGCCACACCGGCACCAACGAGGCCGGAATACGGCGCGGTCACCAGCCAGACCGGGATGCCTTTGAAGTAATCGCTCATGCAGCCTTTGTCGGCGAAGCAGCGGGCAAAACCGCTGGCGAGGAAGAAATCGGCGAAGCGTGGAATCACTCCGCCAACGATAAACACCCCGCCGCGCGCGCCGGTGGTGAGCACGTTGTTGCCGGCGACGCGACCGAGCCAGCAGCAGAACTGCTCGAGCACTTCCAAAGCAATCGGATCACCGGCCAGGCCAGCGGCGGTGATCGCTTCCGGCGTTTCGAGTATCGGCTCATGGCCATCCACCGCGCAGATCGCCCGGTAGAGTCGAGGCAGGCCGCCGCCGCTCAACGCGGTTTCCGCGCTGACATGGCCGATCTCGTTGTAGATGTGCTGCCACAGTTGCGTTTCACGCGGGCTGCTCAGCGGCAGATCGACGTGGCCGCCCTCGCCCGGCAACGCGGCAAAGCGCCCTTCGCCGAGATCGAGCAAGGTGCCGACACCCAGACCAGTGCCCGGGCCGATCACCACCGCCGGGCGCAAAGGCTCCGGCGTGCCTTCGCAAACCACGCGGAATTCGCCCGGCTGCAAGCGGGTCATGCCCAGCGCCATCGCCGAGAAGTCGTTGGTCAGCAACAACTGCTCGACCTGCAAGGTCTTGCAGAACGCGCTGCGGCTGAGCCGCCAATGATTGTTGGTGAACTTGAATTCATCGCCACTCACCGGACCTGCCACCGACAGGCACACTGAGCCGATCGAACCCGGCGCCAGGCCGAGCCCACTCAGGTACAGAGCGATTGCCTCTTCCGGGCTGGCAAAGTCGGCCGTGGCCAGCACCTGAACCGATTGCAGTTGCTGGTTTTGCCACAACGCGAACCGCGCGTTGGTGCCTCCGATGTCACCGACCAAAGCCAGTTTCAATTAAGCGTCTCCAGGGCAGAAGTGAAGGCGCTGGCGCCCTGCTCCGCCGAGCTGAAGGCCATGCGCATGAAGCCAAACAGCTCGCGTCCGCTGCCGATGTTGTTGCCCAACAGGCCCTTGGCAGGTTCGCGCGCTGCAAATTCGGCGGCGTCGACCTTCAGTTCCAAGGTGCCTTTGACGCCATCGACGCGGATGATATCGCCCTCTTGCACGCGTGCCAAAGCGCCACCGACATAAGCTTCCGGGCTGACGTGAATCGCTGCGGGGATTTTCCCCGACGCGCCGGACATGCGCCCGTCAGTCACCAATGCCACTTTGAAGCCGCGATCCTGCAATACGCCGAGGAACGGCGTCATCTTGTGCAGCTCGGGCATGCCGTTGGAACGCGGGCCCTGGAAGCGCATCACGGCGACAAAATCCTTCTCTAGCAGACCGGCCTTGAATGCGTCCGCCAGGTCCTGCTGATCCTGGAACACCATTGCCGGTGCTTCGACGATCTGGTTTTCCAGCGCAACGGCAGAAACCTTCATCACCCCGCGACCGAGGTTGCCTTCCATCACCCGCAAGCCGCCCTCCTGCGAGAACGCACGGGACACCGGACGGAGGATGTTTTCGTCGAGACTGTCGGTCGGGCCTTCGCGCCAGACCAGCTCGCCGTTATCGAGGAACGGCTCCTTGGTGTACTGGCTCAGGCCATGGCCGAGCACCGTGTTGACGTCTTCATGCAGCAGGCCGGCGCCGAGCAGTTCGCGAATCAGGAACGACATGCCGCCCGCTGCCTGGAAGTGGTTGATGTCGGCTTTCCCGTTCGGGTAGACGTGGCTCAGGGTCGGGACGACTTCGGAGAGGTCGGCCATGTCCTGCCAGGTCAGCTGAATGCCAGCGGCCATGGCGATGGCCGGCATGTGCAAGGTGTGGTTGGTCGAGCCGCCGGTGGCGTGCAAGGCAACGATGGAGTTGACCAGCGCCTTCTCGTCGACGATTTCGCCGATCGGCATGAAGTTGCCGTTCTGCTTGGTCAGGCGCGTGACCTGATGCGCGGCTTCGCGGGTGAGCGCGTCGCGCAGTGGTGTGTTCGGGTTGACGAAAGAGGCGCCCGGCAGGTGCAGGCCCATGACTTCCATCAGCAACTGATTGGTGTTGGCGGTGCCGTAGAAGGTGCAGGTGCCCGGGCTGTGGTAAGACTTCATCTCCGATTCCAGCAGCTCTTCGCGGGTCGCCTTGCCTTCGGCGTACTTCTGGCGGACGTCGGCTTTTTCCTTGTTGGAAATCCCCGAAACCATCGGCCCGCCCGGGACGAAGATCGTTGGCAGATGGCCGAAGCGCAGCGAACCCATCATCAGGCCCGGAACGATCTTGTCGCAGATGCCGAGCATCAGCGCGCCGTCGAACATGTTGTGCGACAGCGCCACGGCGGTCGACATGGCGATCACTTCGCGGCTCGGCAGGCTCAGTTCCATGCCCGGCTCACCCTGGGTCACGCCATCGCACATGGCCGGAGTGCCGCCGGCGAACTGGCCGACCGAGCCGATTTCGCGCAGGGCGTTCTTGATTTGTTGGGGGAAAACTTCGTACGGCTGATGCGCCGAGAGCATGTCGTTATACGAAGACACAATGGCGATATTCGCCGAGTTCATCATCCGCAGGCTGTGCTTGTCTTCGCTGCCGCAACCGGCCACGCCGTGGGCGAAGTTGGCGCATTGCAGCTTGCCGCGCATCGGGCCGTCAGTGGCGGCGCCGCGAATCAGTGCAAGGTAAGCCTGACGCGTGGCGCGGCTGCGGGCGATAAGCCGTTCGGTGACCTCAAGAACGCGGGGATGCATGTGTAGAACTCCAGGCTAACGGATGTGGCGACCTGATTGTCTATGCTGATCAAACGCCGTTGTTATTGGAATGACAGACGGCTTTTTTGACCATTCGGACCAGTTGATTCAGGTCACTCGTTGTAGATAAAACAAAATATTGCCACTAAAAAGGCTTGTTTTCTATTTTTATGCGAATAATCTTGTAATTCCAACAACAAAACGACGGCGGCGCTGTTCCATGACTCTTCGAATCGCAATCAATGGTTTTGGCCGCATCGGCCGTAATGTCCTGCGCGCACTGTATACCCAAGGCTATCGTCAAGACCTGCAGATCGTCGCGATCAACGATCTGGGTGACAGTTCGATCAATGCCCATCTGCTCAAATACGACACCGTCCACGGCACTTTCGACGCCGAAGTGGCGCACGATAACGAAAGCCTGACGGTCAATGGCGACCGCATCGCCGTCAGCGCCATTCGCAACCCGGCCGACCTGCCGTGGGCCGCAGAAAAAATCGACGTGGTGTTCGAATGCACCGGCCTGTTCACCGACCGTGCCAAAGCCGCCGCGCACATCAGCGCCGGCGCCCGCAAGGTGATCATCTCGGCCCCGGCCAAAGGCGCCGACGCCACTGTGGTTTATGGCGTCAACCACGACATTCTGCGTCAGTCGCACCAGATCATTTCCAACGCTTCGTGCACCACCAACTGCCTCGCGCCAGTGGCGCAGGTGCTGCATCGCGAGTTGGGCATCGAGAGCGGCCTGATGACCACCATCCACGCCTACACCAATGACCAGAACCTCACCGACGTCTATCACAGCGACCCGTACCGTGCCCGCTCGGCCACGCAGAACATGATCCCGAGCAAGACCGGCGCAGCCGAAGCGGTAGGCCTGGTGCTGCCGGAACTGGCGGGCAAGCTGACCGGCATGGCTGTGCGCGTACCGGTGATCAATGTGTCGCTGGTCGACCTCACCGTGCAACTGAAGAAAGAAGCCAGTGCCGACGAAGTAAACGCCCTGCTGAAAGCGGCCAGCCAGCACTCGAAGATTCTCGGTTACAACACCTTGCCGCTGGTTTCCAGCGACTTCAACCACAACCCGCTGTCGTCGATCTTCGACGCCAACCACACCAAAGTCAGTGGCAAGTTGCTGAAAGTGCTGGCCTGGTACGACAACGAATGGGGCTTCTCCAACCGCATTCTGGATAACTGCCTGGCGTTGTGTAACGCCGAATAATTGCGGCTAGCCCAATCCCTGTGGGAGCGAGCCTGCTCGCGAAAGCTTTCTGTCAGTCAATATGGAGCTGACTTACACGACGCCTTCGCGAGCAGGCTCGCTCCCACAGGAGATCCGATTTCAATTCGAAATCAGCACTTGACCATTCGGCTGGATGATAAGCATTATCATTCGCTCGAAATGGATCAGGTCCTCCCGTGAGTCAATCGCGCTTCAACCACGTCTTCCTCGCCCAGCGCACTTCCCTGCTGCGCACGCTGGAACGGATGGTCAACAATCACAGCACCGCTGAAGACCTGTTGCAGGAGACCTACCTGCGCGTGACCCGGGCGTTGAGCGAACGGGCCATCGATCACCTTGAACCCTTTGTCTTCCAGACCGCGCGCAATCTGGCGCTGGACCATTTGCGTGCGCGCAAGATTCATGCGCGGACCATGGTCGACGATGTACCACAGGACGTGGTGCAGAGCATCGCCGCGCCCGCCAGCAGCGCTGAAGACGCCGCCCATGCCGAACAATTGCTGGAGCGTTTGAACGTGAGCCTCAGCCAACTCAGCCCGCGCCAGCAGCAGATCTTCATCCTCAGCCGCCTGCACGGGCACAGCTATCAGGAAATCGCTGATGAACTTGATGTTTCGCTGAGCACCGTGCAGAAGGAACTGAAACTGATCATGTCGATCTGCATCGGCGTCGCCGAACGACATAACGGCAGCGGCAAGCTTTGAGCTGCAAGCTACAAGTAAAAACAAAAAGCAGTAACGCATCCGGCTTGCAGCTTGCAGCTCGAAGCTAGAAACTGCTTCGCCAGAAGCCCTGAGGAACCACCGTGACGGATACCCACCGCCCGCCTTCGCCCGATTCGGCGCGGGACGCTGCAGCTGCAATGGACCAGGCGCTGGACTGGCTCATCGTGCTCGGCAGCCCGGATGAGGAACAGACCCGGCAATTTCATGCCTGGCTGGCGGCTGATCCGTTGAATGCCGAGGCGTTCGCCAAGGCTCAGGCCATCTGGGATGGCCCGCAAGTCGCACTGTGCGCCGAAGCCCTGGCGGCAAAACCGGTAAAAATCACTTTTCTCAAGCGCTTGCGCCCGCACTGGAAACCGCTGGCCACCGCTGCGGTGTTGATCCTCGGGCTGTTCAGTTTCAGCAACCTGCCGATGCGCCTGCAGGCCGATCATCTGACCGTGGTCGGCGAGCGTCAGCGGCTGCAACTGGAGGACGGCTCGAAGGTTCTGCTCAATACCAATTCGGCGTTTTCCAGCACCATCAACGATCAACAGCGCGTGGCCCGGCTGTTTCAGGGCGAGGCGTTTTTCGAGATTGCCAGCGGGCGCAATCAGCCGCTGGAGATCGACGCAGGTCCGGTTACGGCCAGCGTCCACGACACCGCATTCGCCGTGCGCTACCTCGACGGGGTCGCACAAGTGAACGTGCAGCGTGGCGATGTCGATCTGCGCGCCACCCACAACGATGCCCGGGTGCGCCTGCGCGCCGGGGAAAGCATTCGCATCGGCCCCAACGGATTTGATCGCCCGGCCAAGCTCGACGCCAATGCCGATCTGGCCTGGGTTGAAGGCCGTCTGGTGTTCGAGAACTGCCCGCTGAATCAGGTGCTGGCCGAGCTGCGCCGCTACTATCCGGGCTGGATCATCAACAACAACGAGCAACTGGCCGACGTCGCCGTCACCGGCAATTACCGTCTCGACCAGCCGCTCGACGTGGTCCGCTCCCTCGCCCACATCACCTCGGCACGCCTGCAGGAATTCCCCGCGCTGGTGATTCTGAACTGAATGAGAATTATTTTTACTCGATAGCCAATGGCAGTACGTCTCGTTATAGCCAATGCAATTGATTCGCATCTAACCATGCCGATCAGCACCTATAAAGATTCGTGCGACACGGAGCGCTATCGATGTCCTCACGCCTTACCCGCCAGACTGCTTCCCCTTCCCGCGTACTGTCGCTGCTGACTGCGGCCATCCTTATGGCTGGCACCGCACCGCTGCTGGCGGCCGCCGAGCAACCGACACGCAACATGGGCGATTACGCCTTCGCCATCGGCCAGCAACCACTGGTTTCGGCATTGAATGCCTTTACCGCCGTGACGGGTTGGCAGGTCGGCTTGCCGGCCGAGTTGGGGCAGAACGTCTCGTCGCCGGGCGTGCGCGGTTCGCTACAGCCGGAGAAAGCCCTCGAGCGCCTGTTGGTGGGGACCAACCTGAGCTTTCGCAAGCTGAGCAACAACAATGTCGTGCTGGAAAAACGCAACAGCAGCGGCACGCTCAATCTCGATCAGGTGACCATCAGCGCCACTCGCCAGGAACAGTCGGTCAACAGCGTGCCCTCGACGGTCAGCGTGCAGGATCGCCAAGCGCTTGACCGCAACAACGTCAACACCATCAAGGATCTGGTGCGCTACGAGCCAGGCGTTTCCGTTGGCGGTGCCGGTCAGCGTGGCGGCATCAGCGGCTACAACATTCGCGGTATCGACGGCGACCGCATCCTGACTCAAGTCGATGGCGTGGAAATCCCCAACGGCTTCTTCAACGGCCCGTATGCCAAGAGCCAGCGCAACTACGTCGACCCGGAAATCGTCAAGCGTGTGGAAATCCTGCGCGGCCCTGCCTCGGTGCTGTACGGCAGCAACGCCATCGGCGGCGCGGTCAGTTACTACACGCTGGACGCCGACGACATCATCAAACCGGGCAAGGACGTCGGCGCGCGTCTGAAAAGCGGTTACAGCTCCGCCGATGACAGCTGGCTGAAATCGGCCACCGTCGCCGGGCGCAGCGGTGAGTTCGACGGTCTGCTGCATTACAGCCAGCGCGACGGTCACGAAAGCGAATCGTTCGGCGGCAACAATGGCACCGGCCTTGAGCGCACCGCCGCCAACCCGGAAGACGTGCGCGCGACCAACGTCCTGGCCAAGCTCGGCTGGAACTACAACGACGATTCGCGCCTGGGCCTGACCTACGAAAAGTACAAGGACGATCGCGACACCGATCAGAAAAGTGCCTACGGCGGCCCGTACTTCAACGGCGCGCCGACCATCCCGAGCAGCATCCTGCCCGGCGGCATGTACCAGTGGCGTACCGGTAACGACACCATCACCCGCGAGCGTTTCGGCATCGAGCACTCGTTCGCCCTCGACAGCCTGCTCGCCGATAACGCCAAGTGGAGCCTCAACCACCAGATCGCCAAGACCGACCAGAGTACCGCAGAGTATTACTACCCGATGACGCGTCGGGTACTGCGCACCCGCGACACGATCTACGAGGAAAAACAGTGGGTGTTCGACGCGCAACTGGACAAGGCCTTCGCCATCGGTGACACCGATCACCTGCTGACCTACGGCACCACGATCAAGCAACAGAAAGTCACCGGTTCACGCAGCGGCGACGGCACATGCCTGGCGGTCGGTCGTGGCTGCACGGCGATTGGCGCGACCAGTGCGGCGGACGTGCTGGCCAAGGCCTCTGATTTCCCCGATCCGACCATCAACACCTACAGCCTGTTCGCTCAGGATCAGATCAGCTGGAACGACTGGACCTTCCTGCCGGGCCTGCGCTACGACTACACCCAGCTCAAGCCGCACATCACCGAGGAATTCCTCAACACCGTGAATGCCGACGGCCAGGGCACGGTCAGCGACAAGAACAAGACCTGGCACAAAGTCTCGCCAAAATTCGGCCTGACCTATGCACTGACGGACAACTACACCTGGTACGGCCAGTACGCCGAAGGCTTCCGCACGCCCACGGCAAAATCGCTGTACGGGCGTTTCGAGAACAACACCACCGGCTACACCGTGGCGCCCAACTCCGACCTTGAGCCGGAAAAAAGCAAAGGTTTCGAAACCGGCCTGCGCGGGAATTTCGAGCAGGGCTCGTTCGACGTCGCGGTGTTTTATAACAAGTACCGCGACTTCATCAACGAGGACGCGGTCAAGCCGGGCGACGATGAGTTGACCTTCCAGAGCAATAACATCAAGCGCGCCACCATCAAGGGCGCAGAAGTCAAAGGTCGCTTGAATCTGGACGCGTTCGGCGCGCCGCAAGGCCTGTATACCCAAGGCTCGATCGCCTACGCCTACGGTCGCAACAACGACAGCGGCGAGCCGATCAACAGCGTCAACCCGCTCACCGGCGTGTTCGGCCTCGGTTACGACCAGGACAACTATGGCGGCCTGCTGAGCTGGACCGTGGTGAAGAAAAAGGACCGCGTCGACGACAGCAATTTCAAATCGCCGGACGGCGTCAGCAGTCAGTTCAAGACCCCGGGCTTCGGCATTCTCGATCTGGCCGGCTATTACAAGGTGACCAACGATGTCACCGTCAGCGGCGGCGTCTACAACCTGACCGACAAGAAGTATTGGCTGTGGGATGACGTGCGCGGTTACGACAGCGTTGGCGAAGCCTCGGTGACGCAACCGGCCAACCTCGATCGCCTGACCCAACCGGGACGCAACTTCGCGATCAACCTGATCTGGGACATCTGATCCGCCCGGCCTCACTGCGCGTGTTATCGCTGCGCAATGAGGTTTTTTTACTGTCCGCCGCCCGCCCGTACGTCTTGTTATCAAGCGCCTCATTTATCAAGGACATTCCATGACTGCCCCGGAAAAAGCCCTGCGTTCGCAACGCCTGAACCAGATCACCCATGAGCCGCACAGCAAACTCGATGCGCTGGTCAAAGCCCACGCACCATTCGAAACCCGCGCCAGCTTCGCCCGTTTCGTCGTCGCGCAATACCTGTTCCAGGCGGAACTGGTCGAGCTGTACAACGATGCCGAACTGACCGCGATCGTCCCGGATCTGCCAGCCCGTTGCCGCGCCGAAGCGGCCAGGGCTGACCTCGCCGACCTCGACACCGAAGTCCCGGCGCCGGTGGCCGGCGCGCTGAAAAACCCGAGCAAGGCGCGGGCGCTGGGCTGGATCTTCGTGTCGGAGGGTTCCAAGCTCGGCGCGGCGTTCCTGATCAAGCGCGCGGTGGCGCTCGATCTGAGCGAAACCTTTGGCGCCCGGCATTTGGCAGAACCGCAAGGTGGCCGCGCCGAGGGCTGGAAAAGCTTTGTGCGCACCCTCGATGCGTTGCCGCTCACGGCAGAGGAAGAAGCGGAAGTTGAGCAAGGTGCGCTGGATGCGTTCAACCGCTTTACCGTGCTGCTGGAACGGGCTTATGCGGCAGAAGCCGAACCTGCCTGATCCTCGACACAGCAGAGAATCCTGTGGGAGCTGGCTTGCCAGCGATGGCGTTATGTCAGTCAACTTTGTAGTCACTGATCGACCGCTATCGCTGGCAAGCCAGCTCCCACAGAGGACTCAGTAAGTCTGTAGAATCCCCGACTCGCTTCATTGCCACTTCGAGCCCATGCCCACACCCGCCACCTCGAAACTCGCCCGTCTGCTGTTCGGCCTGCTGGCCTATGTCAGCCTCGGCATTGGCCTGATCGCCATCGTCGTGCCCGGTCTGCCGACCACCGAGTTCATTCTCCTTGCCGCGTGGGCCGCGACCCGCAGTTCGCCGCGCTTGAGCGCCTGGCTGGAAAATCATCGCCTGTTCGGGCCGATCCTCAGTAACTGGCGCAACGGCAGGATCATCGCGCGCAAGGCCAAGCTCAGTGCCACCGTCAGCATGCTGCTGTGTGCGACGTTGATGCTGGTGATGCTCGACCACGGCTGGCCGATCTATCTGGCGATTGCCGGCATGGCCATGGGCAACCTGTGGATCTGGTCGCGCCCGGAAACACCCGTCGCGGTAGTGAAACATCCCTGTAATTAAAGCCTTTTCAGCACTTTCCCCTGCGCAAACGTTTAGCAGCGACCGTCCGTCGGCAAGCGCCTCATGCCGTTTCGCTCGACGCCGATGAGGATTGAATGGCGCTGAATGGATTTGGCAAACCGGGCTCCCGGCCCAGCCACCTGTTTATTCCATTCGCGAGATCGCCCCATGTTCGACTCTCTTTCCATTCGCCTGAAAATCGTCCTGCTCTCCGGCCTGTGCCTGCTCGGAGTGGTGGTGCTGATTGTCAGCATGAACATCTACCAGACCAACCAGAACGACGCGCTGGTCAGTCAATCCAGCAACCAGTTGCTCACCGCCAGCGTGCAGAACCTGCTGCAGGCCAAGGCCGCCGAACAAGCGGTGCGGGTGCAGAAAACCTTTGGCGAAAGCCTGCTGGTGGTCACCGCCCTCGCCGACCAGATCAAGGATCTGCGGACGATGGCCGCCAAGCGTTCACTCGAAGCCGGCGCCGTTCGGGAAGAGCTGAACCAAAGTCTGAAAACCGCTTTCGAGCGCAACGATAAAGTCCTTGGCATCTGGCTGGCCTTCGAACCCAACGGCCTCGACGGCAAGGACAGCGAATTCGCCAACGATGCCGCGCGGCAGTCCAACGAAGCCGGGCGATTCGCCTCGTACTGGAGTCGTGCCGCCGGCGCCGCACTGAATACGATCATGGTCGAGGACGACTTGACCAAGACCACCCTCAGCGTCAGCGGCACGCCGTACAACAGTTGGTACACCTGCCCTCGCGACAACAAACGCACCTGCCTGCTCGACCCGTATGCCGACACCGTCGGTGGCAAGGAAATGCTCATGACGACCATTTCCGTGCCAGTGATGGTCGACGGCAAAGCGATCGGTGTGGTCGGTGTCGACATCGCGCTCGACGCCCTGCAAGCCGCCGCCGTCGACTCGCAGCGCAGCCTGTTCAACAACGCCGGGCACATGCTGATCGTCTCCGGCAGCGGTGTGCTGGCGGCCGACAGTGCTGACGCGACGCGGGTCGGCAAAAAAATCAGCGACACCCTCGGCGCCGATGGCAAGGATGTATTGCAACTGGTCGGCAGCGGCACGGTAAAAATTCTCCAACAGGGCGAGCTGATTCGCGCGGTTTACCCGGTCGACCCGATCGGCAATTCGCGCGCCTGGGGCGTGGTCATCGACCTGCCCGAGCACGTGCTGCTGGCCGACTCGGTGAAGCTGCAAGCGGTACTCGATGACGCACAACAAACCGGCGTGATCACTGCCCTGCTGGTAGCGGGCGTGGCCGGTCTGGTCGGCCTGCTGCTGATCTGGCTCACCGCCTCCGGCGTCACCCGTCCGATCAACAGCGTCGCCGAGATGCTGAAGAACATCGCCAGCGGCGAAGGCGATCTGACCCAGCGCCTGAACTACAGCAAGACAGATGAACTGGGCGAACTGGTGAACTGGTTCAACCGCTTCCTCGACAAGCTTCAGCCGACCATCGCGCAGATCAAACAGAGCATCACCGAAGCGCGCGGCACGGCCGATCAGTCGTCGGAAATTGCCCGCCAGACCAGTGAAGGCATGCAGGTGCAGTTCCGCGAAATCGATCAGGTCGCCACCGCCTCCAACGAAATGAGCGCCACTGCCCACGACGTCGCCAACAGTGCCTCGAACGCAGCCAACGCGGCCAAGGGTGCCGATCAGTCGGCGAAGGACGGCATGGCGATCATCGAGCGCAGCACCCGCGACATCAATCAACTCGCCGATGAAGTCAGCAAAGCGGTGACCGAGGTCGAAGCGCTGGCGGTCAACAGCGAGCAGATCGGCTCGGTGCTGGAAGTGATTCGCAGCATCGCCGAACAGACCAACCTGCTGGCCCTCAACGCTGCCATCGAAGCCGCCCGCGCCGGCGAAAGCGGTCGCGGTTTTGCCGTGGTCGCCGACGAGGTGCGCAACCTGGCCAAGCGCACGCAGGATTCGGTGGAAGAAATCCGCATCGTCATCGAGCGCATCCAGACCGGCACCCGTGGCGTGGTCGCGACCATGCACTCGAGCCAGACCCAGGCGCACAACAACGCCGGGCAGATTCGTCAGGCCGTTGATGCGCTGGGCAAGATCAGCGACGCGGTGACGGTGATCAGCGACATGAACCTGCAGATCGCCAGTGCCGCCGAAGAGCAAAGCGCAGTGGCCGAAGAGGTCAACCGCAACGTCTCGGCGATCCGCACCGTCACCGAAACCCTGACCGAGCAGGCTACCGAATCGGCAGCGATCAGCAGCCAGCTCAACAGTCTGGCGAGCCAGCAGATGAAATTGATGGATCAGTTCCGCGTCTAGCCGCCAGAGCGGGAACAACAAAAATCCCTGTGGGAGCTGGCTTGCCAGCGATGGCGGCAGGTCAGTTGACCATTCTGTGGCTGACACACCGCTATCGCTGGCAAGCCAGCTCCCACAGGGGTAAGTGTTCACCCTGCGGTTTCATCTAAACCGCGATTCTTTTGCACTATCATCGCCCTCTCGTTCCGGAGGGCCTTCGATGACTGATCTGCTCACGTCCATCCAAACCGCACTCGGCCTGCCCCACACGCCGATCCCCTTCAACGGTGACGGCGCGTTGCCCTCGGCGTTCGCAGTCACTGAACTGGCCTGCGCCAGCATCGCCGCTGCCGGGCAAGCGCTCAGCGAATTGCTCCACCCGCAAATCGGGCACTTGCCAGCGGTTGCAGTCGACCGCCGTCTGGCCTCGTTGTGGTTCTCCACCTCGCTGCGCCCGATCGGCTGGCAGGTGCCGCCCTTATGGGATGCGATCGCCGGCGACTATGCGACCCGGGACGGCTGGATCCGTCTGCACACCAACGCCCCGCATCACCGCGCCGCCGCTGAACGCGTGCTCGGTGCCTGCGCCGATCGTGCCGCAATGGCGGCAAAAGTCGCGCAATGGGACAGTGCGGATCTGGAACAAGCAGTGGTCGACGCCAACGGCTGCGCCGCCGAGATGCGCAGTTGGGCGCAGTGGCAGCAACACCCGCAGGGGCTGGCGGTGAATGCCGAAGCGCTGGTGCAATTCATCGAGCAGACAGACGAGAACCGCAGCCCATGGCAAGGTTCGCTCGCACGACCTCTGACCGGGATCAAGGTGCTCGACCTGACCCGCGTCCTCGCCGGTCCCACCGCCAGCCGCTTCCTCGCTGGGCTGGGCGCAAACGTGCTGCGCATCGATCCACCGAGCTGGAACGAACCCGGCGTCGTTCCGGAAATGACCCTCGGCAAACGCTGCGCGCGGCTGGATCTGCAAGTGCCAGCGGATCGCGCAGTGTTCGAAGGTTTATTGCAAGACGCCGACATCTTGCTCCACGGCTATCGCGCCGATGCGCTGGAACATCTGGGGTTTGGTATTGAACGCCGAAGGCAACTGGCACCGGGGCTGATCGATGTCTGCCTCAACGCCTACGGCTGGAGCGGCCCCTGGCAGAACCGCCGGGGCTTCGACAGCCTGGTGCAGATGAGCAGCGGCATTGCAGAGGCCGGACAGCATTGGAAGCACAGCGATAAACCGACGCCACTGCCGGTGCAGGCACTGGATCATGCGACCGGGTATCTGCTGGCGGCGAGTGCAATAAGGCTGCTGACTGAACGACTGGCCAGCGGTCGCGGGGGTTCGGCGCGGTTGTCGCTGGCGCGTACGGCGAAGCTGTTGCTCGAGCATGGGCCGGGGACGCATGACCTGCTGCGGGCCGAAGATGCACTGGATCAGGATCCGGCGATTGAACACACCGCGTGGGGGCCGGCGCGGAGGTTGCGCGTGCCGCTGCAGATCAGCGGGACGGCGGTGCGGTGGGATTGGCCCGCCGCCGAATTGGGGTCACATCGGGCGCAGTGGTGATTTTGAGGCCGCCTTCGCGAGCAGGCTCGCTCCCACATGGATTCGCGTAGTCCTGTGGGAGCGAGCCTGCTCGCGAAGGGGCCTGCCCGGCCAAAGCAAACCCGCCTACAAACTCAACACCCCGCTATACAACCCATACGCCGCCAGCCCCGCACCGATCACCACGCAGGCAAAAATCCCTTTCTCCACCGTGGTGAAAACCGGCTGGCCCTGTTCACGCTTGGCCTTGGCAAACAGGATCACCCCCGGCGCATACAGCAGCGCCGACAGCAGCAGATATTTCACTCCCCCGGCATACAACAGCCACACCGCGTAAACCAGGGCGATGCCGCCGATCAGCAGATCCTTGGTACGTTCCGCCGAGGCGTGTTCGTAAGTTTCGCCGCGCCCGCTGAGCAGCACCGCGTAGGCCGCCGACCAGAGGTACGGCACCAGAATCATCGACGAGGCCAGGTAAATCAGACTGGTGTAAGTGCCCGCCGAAAAAAGCGTGATCAGCAGGAAAATCTGGATCATCACATTGGTCAGCCACAGCGCGTTGACCGGCACGTGGTTCTTGTTTTCCTTCTTCAGGAACGCCGGCATGGTCTTGTCCTTGGCCGTTGCGAAAAGGATTTCCGCGCAGAGCAAGGCCCAGGACAACAATGCACCGAGCAGCGAAATCGCCAGCCCGATGCTGATCAGCAACGCACCCCACGGCCCGACGATGTGCTCGAGCACCGCTGCCAGTGATGGGTTTTGCAGATTGGCCAGTTCCGGCTGGCTCATGATCCCCAGCGACAGCACGTTGACCAGCACTAGCAGCGCCAGCACGCCGAGAAACCCGATCACCGTGGCGCGGCCGACGTCGCTGCGTTTTTCTGCGCGAGCCGAATAGACGCTGGCGCCTTCGATGCCGATGAAGACGAAAACGGTGACCAGCATCATGTTGCGCACTTGGTCCATCACCCCGCCGAAGTTCGGGTTGCTGCGGCCCCAGATGTCGCGGGTGAAGATGTCAGCCTTGAACGCGACGGCAGCGATGACGATGAACATGATCAGCGGCACAACCTTGGCCACGGTGGTCAACTGGTTGATCAGCGCCGCCTCCTTGATCCCGCGCATCACCAGAAAATGCACCGCCCACAACAGCACCGAAGCGCAGCCGATGGCGATCGGCGTATTGCCCTGACCGAACACCGGGAAGAAATAGCCAAGGGTGCTGAACAGCAAGACGAAATAGCCGACGTTGCCCAGCCAGGCGCTGATCCAGTAACCCCACGCCGACGAAAAACCCATGTAATCGCCAAACCCGGCCTTGGCGTAGGCGTAGACGCCCGAGTCCAGCTCTGGTTTGCGATTGGCCAGGGTCTGAAAGACGAAGGCCAGCGTCAGCATGCCGATTGCGGTGATGCCCCAGCCGATCAGGATCGCCCCGGCATCGGCGCGCGCCGCCATGTTTTGCGGCAACGAGAAAATCCCCCCGCCGATCATCGACCCGACCACCAGCGCGATCAACGCACCAAGGCGCAGCTTTTGCGTCGGTTGCGACATGCAGATCTCCTTGAAAGAGCCGTTGTTGTTTATTTGTAACAACACCTGACTAAAAGCCTAAGGGTAGATGACGTTTATCAGGTAATGCCGAATCTCGCACCCGTTATATATAGCCGACCACGATAACGCTTATCACGTTTAAGACAGTTTTGTGCGCTGATCCTGATTAATCAATTCTGTACTGCGAAAAGATGACCGCCATTTGCCAAACGCTGAAAAGCAACTAGCGTCATAGTTCGAAAGCATTAACAGTTATTCCCGATTGCATCAGCTAAATGCCTCTGGAACGGGCCTTTCAGTCCACAGCGTTATGCCCGCAACGGGCGGACAAGTCATTCATTAACAATGGAATGTGACCATGCACTGATCCATGTCAGCTGTTCGAACAGACAACAGTACTAGGCTGTGAGCTCTCCTTTCCTGCAATGGAGTCATGCAAATGTCTGAAGCGCCCGGAAAACTAAGACTCGGTGCACTGGTTGCACTGGTAGTCGGTTCAATGATCGGTGGCGGGATATTTTCGTTGCCACAAAACATGGCCGCCAGCGCCGACGTCGGTGCAGTGCTGATCGGCTGGGCCATCACCGCAGTCGGCATGCTCACCCTCGCTTTCGTCTTTCAGACCCTCGCCAATCGCAAGCCTGACCTGGACGGCGGTGTCTACGCCTACGCCAAGGCCGGATTCGGCGACTACATGGGTTTCTCATCCGCCTGGGGCTACTGGATCAGCGCCTGGCTGGGCAACGTCGGTTACTTCGTTCTGCTGTTCAGCACCCTCGGCTATTTCTTTCCGATCTTCGGCGAAGGCAATACCCCGGCGGCGGTGATCGGCGCGTCCTTGCTGCTGTGGGGCGTGCATTTCCTGGTGTTGCGCGGGATCAAGGAAGCGGCGTTCATCAACCTGGTGACCACGGTCGCCAAGGTCGTGCCGCTGCTGCTGTTCGTGTTGATCGCAGTCTTCGCGTTCAGACTGGACATCTTCACCGCCGACATCTGGGGCGTGAAAAACCCCGACCTGGGCAGTGTGATGAACCAGGTGCGCAACATGATGCTGGTCACCGTCTGGGTGTTCATCGGCATCGAAGGCGCAAGCATCTTCTCCGCCCGTGCCGAGAAACGCTCGGACGTCGGCAAGGCTACGGTGATCGGCTTCATCACCGTGCTGCTGTTTCTGGTGCTGGTGAACGTGCTGTCGCTGGGCATCATGACCCAGCCGGAACTGGCGAAACTGCAGAACCCGTCAATGGCCGCCGTGCTTGAGCATGTGGTCGGTCACTGGGGTGCGGTGCTGATCAGCGTCGGCCTGATCATCTCGCTGCTCGGCGCGCTGCTGTCGTGGGTGCTGCTGTGTGCCGAGATCATGTTCGCCGCCGCCAAAGACCACACCATGCCGGAGTTTCTGCGCAAGGAAAACGCCAACCATGTGCCGGTCAACGCCCTGTGGCTGACCAACGCGATGGTGCAGGTGTTCCTGATCATCACCCTGTTCTCGGCCAGCACTTACCTGTCGCTGATCTACCTCGCCACCTCGATGATTCTGGTGCCGTACCTGTGGTCGGCGGCCTATGCCCTGCTGCTGGCGGTGCGCGGCGAGAGCTACGAAGGCTTTGCCGCCGAGCGGCGCAAGGATCTGATCATCGGCGGTATCGCCCTGATCTATGCGGTGTGGTTGTTGTACGCCGGCGGGGTCAAGTACCTGCTGCTGTCGGCCCTGCTCTACGCGCCCGGCGCGATCCTGTTCGCCAAGGCCAAGCTGGAACTCAAACAACCGGTTTTCACCAACGTCGAGAAGCTGATTTTCGCCGCAGTGGTCGTGGGCGCCGTGGTGGCGGCCTACGGTCTCTACGATGGCTTCCTGACGCTGTAACCCCTGATTGAATTGTCATCTGGAGGAACACAGAAATGACCACGGAAAAAGTGAAGTACGGCGTCCACTCCGAAGCCGGGAAACTGCGTAAAGTCATGGTTTGCTCCCCAGGTCTGGCCCATCAGCGGCTGACCCCGAACAACTGCGATGAACTGCTGTTCGATGACGTGCTGTGGGTGGCGCAGGCCAAGCGCGATCACTTCGACTTCGTCACCAAAATGCGCGAACGCGGCATCGACGTGGTGGAAATGCACAACCTGCTGACCGACATCGTCGCCATCCCCGAAGCGCTGGACTGGATTCTTGAGCGCAAGGTGACCGCCGACTCGGTGGGCCTGGGCCTGATCAGCGAAGTGAAATCCTGGCTGAAAAGCCTCGAGCCACGCCACATCGCCGAATTCCTGATTGGCGGCGTCTCGGCCGATGATCTGCCGGACAGCTTCGGTGGCAAGACCATCCAGATGTTCCGCGATTTCCTCGGCCACTCCAGCTTCATCCTGCCGCCGCTGCCCAACACCCAGTTCACCCGCGATACTACCTGCTGGATCTACGGTGGCGTGACGCTGAACCCGATGTACTGGCCGGCGCGCCGTCAGGAAACCCTGCTGACCACCGCCATCTACAAATTCCATCCGCAGTTCACCAACGCCGAATTCGAGATCTGGTACGGCGACCCGGACAAGGATCACGGCAACTCCACCCTTGAGGGCGGCGACGTCATGCCGATCGGCAACGGTGTGGTACTGATCGGCATGGGCGAGCGCTCATCGCGTCAGGCCATCGGCCAACTGGCGCTGAACCTGTTCAACAACAAAGCGGTGGAAAAAGTCATCGTCGCCGGCCTGCCGAAGTCCCGAGCGGCAATGCACCTGGACACCGTGTTCAGCTTCTGCGACCGCGACCTGGTGACGATCTTCCCGGAAGTGGTCAACCAGATCGTCGCCTTCACCCTGCGCCCTGACGAAAGCAAACAGGGCGGCATCGACATCCGCCGCGAAGAAGGCAGCTTCCTCGACACCGTCGCTGCGGCGCTGAATCTGCCGAAACTGCGCGTGGTGGAAACCGGCGGCAACAGCTTCGCCGCCGAACGCGAGCAATGGGACGACGGCAACAACGTGGTGGCGATGGAGCCCGGCGTGGTCATCGGCTACGACCGCAACACCTACACCAACACCCTGCTGCGCAAGGCTGGCGTGGAGGTCATCACCATCAGCGCTGGCGAACTTGGTCGCGGCCGTGGCGGCGGCCACTGCATGACCTGCCCGATCATCCGTGACCCGATCGATTACTAAACGACCGTCCCCCGGCCGCACCCATCCCGTAGCGGCCGGGCCGATTACCGAATCCAAGGAGAATCATCATGGCGTTTAACATCCACAACCGTAACCTGCTCAGCCTGGAACACCACACCCCACGTGAGCTGCGTTACCTGCTCGACCTGTCCCGCGATCTGAAACGCGCGAAATACACCGGCACCGAGCAACAGCATCTGAAGGGCAACAACATCGCCCTGATCTTCGAAAAAACTTCGACCCGCACCCGTTGCGCCTTCGAAGTGGCGGCCTATGACCAAGGCGCCAACGTCACTTACATCGACCCGAACTCCTCGCAAATCGGCCACAAGGAAAGCATGAAGGACACCGCCCGCGTGCTCGGGCGCATGTACGACGCCATCGAGTACCGTGGCTTCAAACAGGAAATCGTCGAAGAGTTGGCCAAGTTCGCCGGCGTGCCGGTGTTCAACGGCCTGACCGATGAATATCACCCGACCCAGATGATCGCCGACGTGCTGACCATGCGTGAGCACGCCGACAAGCCGATCCACGAAATCAGCTACGCCTACTTGGGTGACGCGCGCAACAACATGGGCAACTCGCTGCTGCTGATCGGCGCCAAGCTCGGCATGGACGTGCGCATCTGCGCGCCAAAAGCCCTGTGGCCGCTGGACGATCTGGTGGCGCGCTGCAAAAAATACGGTGAGGAAAGCGGCGCACGCATCACCCTCACCGAAGATCCGAAAGAAGCGGTCAAAGGCGTCGACTTCATTCACACCGATGTCTGGGTATCGATGGGCGAACCGGTGGAAGCCTGGGCCGAGCGTATCCAGCAACTGCTGCCGTATCAGGTCAACGCCGACCTGATGAAGGCCACCGGCAACCCGCGTACCAAATTCATGCACTGCCTGCCGGCGTTCCACAACAGCGACACCAAGGTCGGCAAACAGATCGCCGAGCAGTATCCGCACCTGAAAAACGGCATCGAAGTGACCGACGACGTGTTCGAGTCGCCGGCCTGCATCGCCTTCGAGCAGGCGGAAAACCGCATGCACACGATCAAGGCGATTTTGGTCTCGACACTGGCTGATCTCTAACTGATCGGCCCGGTCCCTGTGGGAGCTGGCTTGCCAGCGATGGCGGTGTGTCAGCCGACATAAACACTGACTGATACACCGTCATCGCGGGCAAGCCCGGCTCCCACAGGGATCGCATTCGTCCTGCACGAACTCACTGTTTTCTAGAAGGACATGCACCATGCGTATCGTCGTAGCCCTGGGCGGTAACGCCCTGCTCCGCCGTGGTGAGCCGATGACCGCTGACAACCAGCGCGCCAACATCCGCATCGCCACCGAGCAAATCGCCAAGATCCATCCCGGCAACCAACTGGTCATCGCCCACGGCAATGGCCCGCAAGTCGGCCTGCTGTCGCTGCAAGCGGCGGCCTACACCTCCGTCACCCCCTACCCGCTGGACGTGCTCGGTGCCGAAACCGAAGGCATGATCGGCTACATCATCGAACAGGAACTGGGCAACCTGCTCGACTTCGAAGTGCCGTTCGCCACCCTGCTGACCCAGGTTGAAGTCGATGCCAACGACCCGGCTTTCAAGAAGCCGAGCAAGCCGATCGGCCCGGTCTACGAGAAAGCCGAAGCGGAAAAACTCGCCGCCGAAAAAGGCTGGGCGATTGCCCCGGATGGCGACAAATTCCGCCGCGTGGTGGCCAGTCCACGGCCGAAGCGCATCTTCGAAATCCGTCCGATCAAGTGGCTGCTGGACAAGGGCAGCATCGTCATTTGCGCTGGTGGCGGCGGCATTCCGACCATGTATGACGAAAACTGTAACCTCAAGGGTATCGAGGCGGTGATCGACAAGGATCTGTGTTCGTCGTTGCTTGCCGAGCAATTGGAAGCCGACCTGCTGGTGATCGCCACCGACGTCAACGCAGCGTTCATCGACTACGGCAAGCCGACGCAGAAAGCCATCGCCGAAGCCCACCCGGACGAACTTGAGCGCCTTGGTTTCGCCGCCGGCTCCATGGGACCGAAGGTGGAGGCAGCCTGCGAATTCGCGCGCCATACTGGCAAGGTCGCGGTGATCGGTTCGCTGGCCGATATCGAAGCCATCGTCCAGGGCACCGCCGGTACGCGGGTCAGCACGGCGAAGCCGGGGATCAGCTACCGATAACAATAAACGCCGGGGCAGGCTCAAGGCCTGCTCCGCTTCCATGCCTTGAAAGGAGTAGCTCAATGGCCCAGTTCGAACCCGGTCATCTGCATATCGAGCGGCACGCGTTGACCGACGATGACGTCAATTACAACGTGCATCTGGACTATGAAGTGTTCACCGACCCGCAGAAAGGCAAGGGGATTCAGTTCACCCTGCACGGCAGCATGCAGGGCAAGGACATGAAGGAGGCATTTTTCCTGCCCAAGGAAGAGGCCTACAACTTCGCCCGCGATGTCACGCGGATCGCCGAGAAGTACGGCATACCCAAGACCCACAGCCAGATCGGCTCGGTGCACAAGCATTACGATCTGATGTTTGAAGACATTCGGCAGAAGTTGAATATGCAGTCGGGGGATCCGGTGAACCTCGAGCATTTCGAATAATCCGAATCCACCACACTGATCGTTCCCACGCTCCGCGTGGGAATGCATCCCGTGACGCTCCGCGTCACAGCGGACGCGGAGCGTCCGTGGCGGCACTCCCACGCAGAGCGTGGGAACGATCAGCGCAGGGACACAGATTTCACCATTAGCCCGCCCCAAGGCATACTTGCCCCCCTCCGCTCTGCAGATCACTGAACCGCCCCCATGCGTATCCACGTCAGCTTCATCGACCGCGTCGGCATCACCCAGGAAGTCCTGGCTATCCTCGGTGGGCGCAATCTCAATCTGGATGCGGTGGAGATGATCCCGCCGAACGTCTACATCGACGCGCCGACCCTCAGCCCGCAAGTGCTCGAAGAACTGAAAGATGCGCTGTTTCGCGTGCTCGGCGTGGAAGCGGTGACGGTGGTCGATATCCTCCCCGGTCAGCGTCGGCATCTGCAGCTAGATGCCCTGCTCGCAGCGATGACCGACCCGGTGCTGGCCCTCGACAGCGCCGGCAAGGTGCTGCTGGCCAACCCGGCGTTGATTGCCCTGTACGGTCGCGAACCGGCCGGCGAAAGCGTCTCGGCGCTGTTCAACGATCCCGGTCTGCTCGACACCCTGCTGGAAAACGGCTTTCGCCTGCCGCTGCGCGAAATCACCGTCAACGGCCAGACCCTGCTGCTCGACGCCACGCCGATCACCGACGCCGGCGCCCTGCTGACCCTGTATCAACCGAACCGCATTGGCGAACAACTCTCGGCACTGCACCACGACCATGCCGAAGGCTTCGACGCCCTGCTCGGCGAGTCTCCGGCGATCCGCACGCTCAAGGCCCGCGCGCAACGGGTCGCCGCCCTTGATGCACCGCTGTTGATTCAGGGCGAAACCGGCACCGGTAAAGAATTGGTGGCCCGTGCCTGTCACGCGATCAGTGCGCGGCACAGTGCTCCTTTTCTGGCGTTGAACTGCGCAGCGCTGCCGGAAAACCTCGCCGAGAGCGAACTGTTCGGCTACGCCCCCGGCGCCTTCACTGGCGCTGCACGTGGCGGTAAACCGGGACTGATGGAGCTGGCCAACCAGGGCACGGTGTTCCTCGATGAGATCGGCGAGATGTCGCCGTACTTGCAGGCCAAACTCCTGCGTTTTCTCAACGACGGCAGCTTCCGCCGCGTCGGTGGTGATCGTGAAGTGAAGGTCAACGTGCGCATCCTCAGCGCGACGCACCGCGATCTGGAAAAAATGGTCAGCGAAGGCCTGTTCCGCGAAGACCTGTTCTATCGCCTCAATGTGCTCAACGTCGAAGTGCCGCCGCTGCGTGAACGCGGTCAGGACATTTTGCTGCTGGCGCGCTACTTCATGCAGCAGGCCTGTGCGCAGATCCAGCGCCCGGTCTGCCGCCTGGCGCCCGGCACTTATCCGGCGCTGCTCGGCAATCGCTGGCCGGGCAACGTGCGGCAATTGCAGAACGTGATTTTTCGCGCAGCGGCGATCTGCGAGAGCAGCCTGGTCGATATCGGTGACCTCGACATCGCCGGCACTTCGGTGGCGCGCCAGGCCGATACCGATGTCGACAGCCTCGAGCAAGCGGTCGAAGCATTCGAGAGAGAGCTGCTGGAAAAGCTCTACGTCAGCTATCCCTCGACCCGGCAACTGGCGAGCCGCTTGCAGACCTCGCACACCGCCATCGCCCACCGATTGCGCAAGTACGGCATTCCTAACAAACCCTGAGATCACCTCATACCCTGTGGGAGCTGGCTTGCCAGCGATGACGGCAGCACATTCGACATCAGTGTTGGCTGACCCACCGCTATCGCTGGCGAGCCAGCTCCCACAGGTTTTGCCACAAGTCCTTCGATCTGCGTTAAAAACGACCTCCACCTGTACCGAAAGCGCTACAGCGGAACGATATCGCTACACCCGTCTATGACCAGCGCTGCGCAACGCTTTGATCCCGTTCAGCTTTTCTCCTCGCCCCACGCTGTAGCGATTTCGCTACAACTCCAGCATCCCAATAAACGCCAAAACCAAGCAACCCATTGATTTGTATGGGTAAATCAACCTTGGCCGCATTCTTGCTACCTGACTCTCCATCTATAAAGGGCTTCCCCGCCCCAAGCTTTCCACCGCGTCCACCAGACGAGTCTGGCCCCTGAGGAGTTTCCATGAGCGAGTTGCGTTTTACTGAAGATCACGAATGGCTGCGCACCGAAGCCGACGGCAGTGTCACTGTCGGCATCACCGCTTTCGCGCAGAACGCCTTGGGCGACGTGGTGTTCGTGCAACTGCCTGAGCTGCAGGCTTACGAAAAAGGCGCTGAAGCCGCCACCGTGGAATCGGTGAAAGCCGCCAGCGGCGTGTACATGCCGCTCGATGGCGACGTGCTGGAAGTCAACCCGGCGCTGCAAGATGCCCCGGAACTGGTCAACGAAGATCCGCTGGGCGAAGGCTGGTTCTTCCGCTTTCAGCCAAGCGATGCCGCCGCTGTCGGCAAACTGCTCGATCAGGACGCCTATGACCGCCTGATCAAAGCCCAAGCCGAAGCCTGAGGAATTACCCCATGACCGCCATCAATCTCGGCACCGCCAACGAATTCATCGCCCGTCACATCGGCCCGCGCGCCGGTGACGAGCAAGCCATGCTCAACAGCCTGGGCTACGATTCCCTCGAAGCGCTGAGCGCCAGCGTCATCCCGGAAAGCATCAAGGGCACCAGCGTGCTCGGCATGGACGACGGCCTCAGCGAGGCCGACGCCCTGGCGATGATCAAATCCATCGCCGGCAAGAATCAGCTGTTCAAGACCTACATCGGCCAGGGCTACTACAACTGTCACACGCCGTCGCCGATCCTGCGCAACCTGCTGGAAAACCCGGCCTGGTACACCGCTTACACCCCATACCAGCCAGAAATTTCCCAGGGCCGTCTCGAAGCGCTGCTGAACTTCCAGACCATGATCAGCGACCTTACCGGCCTGCCGATCGCCAACGCCTCCCTGCTCGACGAAGCCACCGCCGCTGCCGAAGCCATGACCTTCTGCAAACGCCTGAGCAAGAACAAGGGCAGCCACCAGTTCTTCGCCTCGATCCACAGCCATCCGCAGACCCTCGACGTGCTGCGCACCCGTGCCGAGCCGCTCGGTATTGACGTGGTCGTGGGCGATGAGCGCGAACTGACTGACGTCACGCCGTTCTTCGGCGCGCTGCTGCAATACCCGGCGAGCAACGGTGATGTGTTTGACTACCGCGAGCTGACCGAGCGCTTCCACGCCGCCAACGCTCTGGTGGCGGTGGCCGCTGATTTGCTGGCCCTGACGCTGCTGACCGCACCGGGCGAATTCGGTGCCGACGTTGCCATCGGTTCGGCGCAACGCTTCGGCGTGCCGCTGGGCTTCGGTGGCCCGCACGCTGCTTACTTCTCCACCAAAGATGCGTTCAAGCGTGACATGCCGGGCCGTCTGGTCGGTGTCTCGGTTGACCGTTTCGGCAAGCCGGCCCTGCGTCTGGCGATGCAGACCCGCGAGCAACACATCCGCCGCGAGAAGGCCACCTCGAACATCTGTACCGCCCAAGTGCTGCTGGCCAACATCGCCAGCATGTACGCCGTCTACCACGGTCCAAAAGGCCTGACCCAGATCGCCAACCGCGTGCATCACCTGACCGCGATTCTGGCCAAGGGCCTGACCGCGCTGGGCGCTCAAGTCGAGCAGGCAAACTTCTTCGACACCCTGACCGTTGCTACCGGCGCACACACCGCCGCGCTGCACGCCAAGGCGCACGCTCAGCAGATCAACCTGCGTGTGATCGACGCTCAGCGTCTGGGCCTGTCGGTCGACGAAACCACCACTCAGGCTGATATCGAAACCCTGTGGAGCCTGTTCGCCGACGGCAAGACCCTGCCGGACTTCGCCACCCTCGCCGCCTCGGTGCAAAGCACCATCCCAGCTGCACTGGTTCGTCAGTCGCCGATCCTCAGCCACCCGGTGTTCAACCGTTATCACTCGGAAACCGAGCTGATGCGCTACCTGCGCAAACTGGCCGACAAGGACCTGGCACTCGATCGCACCATGATCCCGCTGGGCTCGTGCACCATGAAACTCAACGCCGCCAGCGAAATGATCCCGGTCACCTGGGCTGAATTCGGTGCGCTGCATCCGTTCGCTCCGGCCGCACAGAGCGCCGGTTATCAGCAATTGACCGATGAGCTGGAAGCGATGCTCTGCGCCGCCACCGGTTACGACTCGATCTCGCTGCAACCGAACGCTGGTTCGCAAGGCGAATACGCAGGTCTCCTGGCGATCCGCGCCTACCACCAGAGCCGTGGCGACGAGCGCCGCGACATCTGCCTGATCCCGTCGTCGGCCCACGGCACCAACCCGGCCACCGCGCAAATGGCCGGTATGCGCGTGGTCGTCACCGCGTGCGATGCCCGCGGCAACGTCGACATCGAAGACCTGCGCGCCAAAGCCATCGAGCACCGCGAGCACCTCGCTGCGCTGATGATCACCTACCCGTCGACCCACGGCGTGTTCGAAGAAGGCATCCGCGAGATCTGCGCGATCATTCACGACAACGGCGGCCAGGTGTATATCGACGGCGCCAACATGAACGCCATGGTCGGCCTCTGCGCACCGGGCAAGTTCGGCGGCGACGTCTCGCACCTGAACCTGCACAAAACCTTCTGCATCCCGCACGGCGGTGGCGGCCCGGGCGTTGGCCCGATCGGCGTCAAATCGCACCTGACCCCGTTCCTGCCGGGCCACGGCCAGATGGAACGCAAGGAAGGCGCGGTCTGCGCGGCACCGTTCGGCAGCGCAAGCATTCTGCCGATCACCTGGATGTACATCCGCATGATGGGCGGCGCTGGTCTGAAGCGCGCTTCGCAATTGGCGATCCTCAATGCCAACTACATTTCCCGTCGCCTCGAAGAGCATTACCCAGTGCTGTACACCGGCAGCAACGGCCTGGTCGCACACGAGTGCATCCTCGATCTGCGTCCATTGAAAGACAGCAGCGGCATCAGCGTCGATGACGTCGCCAAACGCCTGATCGACTTCGGTTTCCACGCGCCGACCATGTCGTTCCCGGTCGCTGGCACGCTGATGATCGAGCCGACCGAAAGCGAATCCAAGGAAGAACTGGACCGCTTCTGCGACGCGATGATCCGCATCCGCGAAGAAATCCGCGCAGTGGAAAACGGCACCCTGGACAAGGAAGACAACCCACTGAAAAACGCCCCGCACACCGCAGCGGAACTGGTCGGCGAATGGACCCACCCGTACAGCCGCGAGCAAGCCGTATACCCAGTCGCGTCGCTGATCGAAGGCAAATACTGGCCGCCGGTCGGCCGCGTCGACAACGTCTTCGGCGATCGCAATCTGGTCTGCGCCTGCCCGTCGATCGAAAGCTACGCTTAAGAGCGGCAGCTGCAAGTTTCTAGCTGCAAGCTGCAAGTAAGGGCTGATCTGCTTTTAACTTGCGGCTTGTGTCTTGCTGCATGCACTGAGGCCTTATAGAGGCCGCAAGGAAAACCCGATCCGCTTTTACTTGCAGCTTGCAGCTTGAAGCTCACAACTGCTCCGCAGGAGCCCCTATGTCGTTAAGCGTGTTCGACCTGTTCAAGATTGGCATCGGTCCCTCCAGTTCCCACACCGTCGGCCCGATGCGCGCGGCTGCGCGCTTCGCCGAGGGCTTGCGCCGTGAAAACCTGCTGACCAGCACCGCCAGCGTGCGTGTCGAGCTGTACGGTTCGCTCGGTGCTACCGGCAAAGGTCACGGCAGCGATAAAGCCGTGCTGCTCGGCCTTGAAGGCGAGCACCCGGACACAGTCGACACCGAAACCGTCGCCACGCGCCTGCAAGAAATTCGCGGCAATGGACGACTGAACCTGCTCGGCGAACACAGCATTGCGTTCAACGAGAAAGAACATCTGGCGATGATCCGCAAGCCGCTGGCCTATCACCCCAACGGCATGATCTTTCGCGCCTTCGATGCGGCGGGGATTCAGATCCGCAGTCGCGAGTACTACTCGGTCGGCGGTGGTTTCGTTGTCGATGAAGATGCGGCCGGTGCCGATCGCATCGTCGAAGACGCCACGCCGCTGACCTTTCCGTTCAAAAGTGCCAAGGATTTGCTCGGTCATTGCGCCACCTATGGCCTGTCGATCAGTCAGGTGATGCTGACCAACGAAAGCGCCTGGCGCCCGGAAGCCGAAACCCGCGCCGGCCTGCTGAAAATCTGGCAAGTGATGCAGGACTGCGTCGCTGCTGGCTGTCGCAACGAAGGCATTTTGCCCGGTGGTTTGAAGGTCAAACGCCGGGCGGCGGCGCTGCATCGGCAATTGTGCAAGAACCCGGAATCGGCCCTGCGCGATCCGCTGTCGGTGCTCGACTGGGTCAATCTTTATGCACTGGCGGTCAACGAAGAAAACGCCAACGGCGGACGCGTGGTCACTGCGCCCACCAATGGCGCGGCGGGGATCATTCCGGCGGTGCTGCATTACTACATGCGTTTTATTCCCGGGGCGAATGACGACGGCGTCGTGCGCTTTCTGCTGACCGCTGCCGCAATCGGCATTCTCTACAAGGAAAACGCTTCGATCTCCGGCGCCGAAGTCGGTTGTCAGGGTGAAGTCGGTGTGGCCTGTTCAATGGCGGCCGGCGCCTTGTGCGAAGTGCTCGGCGGCAGCGTGCAGCAAGTCGAGAACGCCGCGGAAATCGGCATGGAACACAACCTCGGCCTGACCTGCGACCCGATCGGCGGCCTGGTACAAGTCCCGTGCATCGAGCGCAACGCGATGGGCTCGGTGAAAGCGATCAACGCCGTGCGCATGGCCATGCGTGGCGACGGCCAGCATTTCGTCTCCCTCGACAAAGTCATCCGCACCATGCGCCAGACCGGCGCCGACATGAAAAGCAAATACAAGGAAACCGCCCGCGGCGGCCTGGCGGTCAACATTATCGAATGCTAATTAGCCCCCTCTCCCTGTGGGAGAGGATTGGTATGAATCAAGGAGTCCCGCATGACCACCGAACACCTGTCGAAAACCCCGCTGCACGCATTGCACCTCGAACTCGGCGCGCGCATGGTGCCGTTCGCCGGCTACGACATGCCCGTGCAATACCCGCTCGGCGTGATGAAAGAACACCAGCACACCCGTGAGCAAACCGGGTTGTTCGACGTCTCGCACATGGGCCAGATTCGTCTGACCGGTGCCAATGCGGCCAAAGCCCTGGAAACCCTGGTGCCGGTGGACATCGTCGACCTGCCGGTGGGCATGCAGCGTTATGCGATGTTCACCAACGAAAGCGGCGGCATCCTCGACGACCTGATGGTTGCCAATCTGGGCAATGACGAGTTGTTCCTGGTGGTCAACGCCGCGTGCAAGGATCAGGATCTCGCGCATCTGCAAAAATACATCGGCGATCAGTGCACCATTACGGCGCTGTTCGAAGAGCGCGCCCTGCTCGCCCTGCAAGGTCCGGCAGCCGTCACGGTGCTGGCGCGTCTTGCGCCGGACGTGGCGAAGATGACGTTCATGCAGTTCAACCGTGTGTCGTTGCTCGGCGTCGATTGCTTTGTCAGCCGTTCGGGCTACACCGGTGAAGACGGTTTTGAAATCTCGGTACCGGCCGCTGAAGGGGAGAAACTAGCCCGCGCCCTGCTAGCCGAGCCAGAGGTCCAGGCCATCGGTCTTGGCGCCCGCGACTCGCTGCGTCTGGAAGCCGGCCTGTGCCTGTACGGCCATGACATGAACACCGAGACCACGCCGATCGAGGCCAGCCTGTTGTGGGCGATTTCCAAGCCGCGCCGCGCGGATGGCGCGCGGGCCGGCGGTTTCCCGGGGGCGGAGACTGTTTTTGCCCAGCAACAGAACGGTGTCGCACGCAAACGCGTCGGCCTGCTGCCGCAGGAGCGCACCCCGGTGCGTGAAGGCGCAGAAATCGTCAACGAGGCCGGCGAGACCATCGGCAGCGTCTGCAGTGGCGGCTTTGGTCCGACTTTGGGCGGGCCATTGGCGATGGGTTACCTTGACACCGCTTACGTCGCGCTCGATACACCTGTGTGGGCCATCGTCCGTGGGAAAAAGGTGCAAATGCTTGTAAGCAAAATGCCATTTGTTCCACAACGCTACTATCGCGGTTGATCGACTGTTTCTATAAGTAACGCGATTGCGTTATGCGTGCACTAATGTGTAACGCAATCGCCATAAAACAGTGCGTTTTTTAACATCTGTTTCGAATATGAACGTTGCTTATAACGACTGCAAAAAACTGAACCAGACAATCGTCTAAGACTGCACTAGTGAACTGTCTAATTTCCGCGAAGAGCAGTAAAACCGGGGCCTTCGCAGGGCTTGTTTTTTCTCCCGTAGTTGGCGTAGAGTTTGTCCACTGTGTTTGCATGGGTCAGCTTGGAATCGTGACCTGGGCAGTAGCCTACAAGTTAGCTACATCCCGCTCGACGTCTTCTTACTCCTTGCAACCAGCTCCAGTACTCTTTCATGTGAAAGGGGCTGTCATCAATTTATGCGTCAAAGGAAATAAGAAATGTCCACACGTCAGAGCGGTACCGTCAAGTGGTTTAACGACGAGAAAGGTTTTGGTTTTATCACTCCAGAAAGCGGTCCGGATCTGTTCGTACATTTCCGCGCCATTCAGGGCAACGGCTTCAAGAGCCTGAAAGAAGGCCAGAAAGTGACTTTCGTTGCTGTGCAAGGCCAGAAAGGCATGCAGGCTGACGAAGTACAAGCAGAAGCCTGATCTTCTGATACGAAAAAGCCCCTGATATTGATATCAGGGGCTTTTTTGTGCGCGCTAATCCGTAAAATGGCGCTTCCATTCACGCCTTGAGGCTGCCATGTCGAAACACCTGCTCACGCCGCAAGGGGACTTTCCTCCCGTTGCTCTTGGTCGTCGTCTGGCGGCGATGTTCTACGACTTCCTGCTGTGCACCGCCCTGCTGATCGTCACCGGATTCATCTACAAGCTGATCCAGGCCGCCATTGTCGGCGAAGAACGTCTGCGGGCAATGACCGATGCCGGCCAGCTCGATGGCGATCCGCTCTACTCCACGGTGCTGCTGTTGGTGTTGTTCGGCTTCTTCGCCAAGTTCTGGACCCATGGCGGGCAGACACTCGGCATGCAGGTGTGGGGCATTCGCGTGCAGAACAACGACGGCACGGCCATCAGCCTGTGGCAGTCGCTGCTGCGCTTTATGGTGTCGATCGCGTCGTGGTTGTGTATCGGGCTGGGGTTCTTCTGGTCGCTGTTCGACAAGCAGAAACGCACCTGGCACGACATCTATTCGGATACGTGCGTGGTGCGAATCCCGAAGAAGAGCAAATAATTTCCATGCTCAAGAGTCGGCCTGTGGTGAGGGGATTTATCCCCGTCCGGCTGCGTAGCAGTCGTAAAGAAGCACAAGCGGTATCCCTGATATGCCGCGGTGTTTGATTTAGGGCGGCTTCGCCACCCAACGGGGATAAATCCCCTCACCACAGGGCTCACTTTTACAAAGGGTACTCAGGCGTTACCGGCAAGTTTCATCCGCGCTGCCTGGGTGAAGTCGAGCATGCGCTTCAACGGGCGAATCGCCTGGGGAATCAGCGCCGGATCGACAAAGATCTCGTTGGTGCCTTCTTTCAGGCTCTTGAGCGTGCGCTCAAGTGTGTTCATGGCCATCCACGGGCAATGCGCGCAACTGCGGCAAGCCGCGCCGTTACCGGCGGTAGGCGCTTCGATAAAGACCTTGTCCGGGCACAGCTGCTGCATCTTGTAGAAGATGCCACGGTCGGTGGCGACGATCAGGGTCTTGTTTGGCAGGCTTTGCGCGGCGGCGATCAACTGACTGGTAGAACCGACGGCGTCCGCCAGTTCGATCACCGAAGTCGGCGACTCGGGATGCACCAGAATCGCCGCGTCCGGGTACAGCGCCTTCATGTCTTCGAGCTGCTTGGACTTGAACTCTTCGTGAACGATGCAGGCACCGTCCCACAGCAGCATGTCGGCGCCGGTCTTGCGCTGAATGTAAGTGCCAAGATGCTTGTCCGGGCCCCAGATGATCGTCTCGCCGTTGTCCATCAGGCTTTCGACGATCTCCAGTGCGCAGCTCGAAGTCACCACCCAGTCAGCCCGAGCCTTCACGGCGGCGGAAGTATTGGCATACACCACCACGGTACGTTCCGGGTGCTGGTCGCAGAACGCCGAGAACTCATCGACCGGGCATCCCAGGTCCAGCGAGCAGGTCGCCTCCAGGGTCGGCATCAGCACGCGTTTTTCCGGGTTGAGAATCTTTGCAGTCTCGCCCATGAACTTCACCCCGGCGACCACCACGGTCTTGGCCGGATGGGCGTTGCCGAAGCGAGCCATTTCCAGGGAGTCGGAAACACAGCCGCCGGTTTCTTCGGCCAGGGCCTGAATCACCGGATCACAATAGAAGTGGGCCACGAGCACCGCGTCCTGAGCCTTGAGCTCGGCGGCGATGGCGGAACGGTAATAAGCCTCCTCTTCTGCAGTCAGCGGTTTAGGCTGCTTGGCGTCGAGGTGAGCTTGAACCAGAAGGCGTTCGGAAATCTGCGTCATGTTCGCAAGACCTGCAGGCGCATTCGCGCGAAAGTCGAGTATACACCCGGCTCCGGACCACTAGAGGGTACCGCCGGGAGAGTGAGTATCATCAGGCACGGGACAGCGTTGAAGCTGCGCAAGGCTACAGAATATCCCGTTGAGACAAAAGATGATTCTGACCTGTATCAGGTCGGGCCGCACTTGAACATTGAACGCCCGAATTGCAGGCAAAAAAAAACCCGGAAATCCTCACTTTCGTGGGCCTTCCGGATTTTCTAAACCGCCAAATATGGTGGGTCGTGTGGGATTCGAACCTACGACCAATTGGTTAAAAGCCAACTGCTCTACCAACTGAGCTAACGACCCGCTGTGTGGTGGCGCGTATAATACTGATTTCTAAGGACTATTCAACACCTTTTTTGAAAAATATCAAAAATAAGGGGTTGGATCGCTCACACCCGCCGCCGCGAAGCCTTCAGCACGCAGGCGGCAGCTGTCGCATTTGCCGCAGGCGCGGCCGTCATCGTCTGCCTGATAGCAGGAAACCGTCAGGCCATAATCCACGCCCAGCTTCACGCCAGCCTGGACGATCTGCGCCTTGCTCAGGTTTTGCAGTGGCGCCTGAATGCGGAAGCCATTGCCTTCCACGCCAGCCTTGGTCGCCAGATTGGCCATGCGCTCGAACGACTCGATGAACTCGGGACGGCAGTCCGGGTAGCCGGAATAATCCACTGCATTGACGCCGATGAAGATGTCGCGCGCGCCGAGCACTTCGGCCCAACCCAGCGCCAATGACAGAAACACGGTGTTGCGCGCCGGCACATAAGTCACCGGAATGCCTTCGCCCAGCTCTTCCGGAATGTCGATGCTGGTGTCGGTCAGCGCCGAGCCGCCCATGCCATTGAGGTTCAGCCCGATGACCTTGTGCTCGACTACACCCAGATCGCGAGCAACGCGGGCGGCGGCATGCAATTCAGCATGGGAGCGCTGGCCGTAATCGAAGCTCATGGTATAGCAGGCGTAGCCTTCGGCGCGTGCCATCGCCACCACGGTGGCCGAGTCGAGGCCGCCCGAAAGCAGGATAACGGCACGTTTTTCGGTAGTATTCGGTTGTTCAATCATCTCAGCGCCCCGGCTCATCATTCCATAGATATTTATGCAACTGCAGTTGCAGCCGCACTGGCAGGTTATCTGCCACCACCCAATCCGCCAGATCCCTGGCATTGAGGTCATGATGACTTGGGGAGAAAAGCACTTCACCCGCACGTCGATCAAGCCCGTACTGGATCAGTTTCGATACCGCCCAGTCATAGTCTTCCCGCGAGCAGATGACAAACTTCACCTGATCGTTGCGGGTCAGCAGTTCGATGTTCTCGTAACGGTTGCGGTGGGCTTCTTTCGAGCCCGGCGTTTTCAGATCGACAACGCGACTGACACGCGGATCGACAGCGGATACGTCAAGGGCGCCGCTGGTTTCCAGCGAGACCTCGTAGCCGGCGTCACACAACCGTTCAAGCAAAGGAATGGCGTTCGGCTGAGCCAACGGCTCACCGCCGGTGACACAAACGTAGCGCGGACGATAACCGGCCACTTGCTCAAGGATGTCGTCGAGGGTGCGGACGGTGCCGCCGCTGAACGCATAAGCGCTGTCGCAGTATTGGCAACGCAACGGGCAACCGGTCAGGCGCACGAAAACCGTGGGCAGCCCGGCAGTCCGAGTTTCCCCCTGCAACGAGTAGAAAACTTCGGTGATTCTCAATGTGTCTTGCATAGTCGCCACGGGCGTAACAGCTAAACAGGCTGTCCGCCTCCGTCAGGCACTTCAGGCAATCCCGCCAACGCGTAGACTACAAGAAGCGTGTTTCAGAAAAAGGGCGTGAATTCTAACGAAAAAACCCGCGACAAGCGCGGGTTTCTTCAAAACACGGATGAACAGGCTTACATGCGCTGCAGATCACGCTGAGCCAGCTGCGCGGCGGACGTGCCCGGATATTGGGACACCACCTGCTGCAGAATGCCTTTGACCTTGTCGGTGTGACCGAGGCGGCGCTCTACGTCAGCCAGCTTGTATAGCGAGTCCGGCACTTTGTTGTGCTTGGGATACAGCTGCGAAACCTTGGCAAAGGCCTGACCTGCACCTTGCAGATCACCCTTGGCCAGGTTCACCTCGCCCAACCAGTACTGGGCGTTGCCCGCGTACTGGCTGTTGGGGTATTTGCGCAGGAAAGCGGCGAAGGCCTGGCTGGCCTTGTCGAAATCCTTGGCTTTGATCAGGTCGAAAGCGGCATCGTAATACAGCTTTTCCTTGGCCGGATCAGCCGGTTCGCTACCCGCAGCAGGGGCCTGAGCTGCCGCAGCAGCACCCGCGCCTGCGGCAGCACCGGCAGCAGCACTTGCATCGCCACCGGCAGAAGAATTCTCGGGAGTCGCGGCTGGTGCAACGCCGGATCCTATGCGCCGATCAAGATCCTGGTATCGCTCCAGGGATTCCTGCTTCATGCGCGAAACCTGATTCTGCAGTTCTTCGATCACGCCCTGTTGGCGCGAGATCTGATCCTGCATCTGTTGCAATTGGTTGAACAGCATGCCTTGTGCCGAGGCAGGGGCCGAAGCCGCTCCCCCGGCATAGGCGCCGTTCGTACCGTAACCCGCAGGCGGATAACTGCTCCCGCTATTGTTATAACCGGAGTTGTCATCGACCACAGGAACCGCAGCCCACGCCGCAAGCGGCGCGAGGCTGAGAGCCAGAACAGTTACAGCACGACGGCACGTTCGCATATCGAATTACTTACGCAGTTCGACGCGACGGTTCTGGGCCCAGGACTGCTCGTCGTTGCCGGTAGCGACTGGACGCTCTTCGCCGTAGGAAACCAGTTCCAGCTGAGCTGGGGAAACACCTTGCAGTACCAGGTAGCGCTGAACGGCTTTCGCACGACGCTCGCCCAGTGCCATGTTGTACTCACGAGTACCACGTTCGTCGGTGTTGCCTTCCAGAACAACGCGAGCGCCGTTTGCTTTCAGGTCTTTGGCGTGAACGTCCAGAGCGCGCATGGCTTCTGGCTTCAGGTCCGAGCTGTCGTATTCGAAGTAGAAGGTGGTGATTGCGCGCAGAGCAGCTTCTTCGCTCAGGGAACCGTCAACGGCACCAGTGTTTGCGCCGTAACCAGCGTTTGGATCAACAGCGCCTTCACCGGCGTTGTCGCCGCCTTTGGACGAGCAACCTACAGCTACAGCCATGGCCAGAGCCAGCGCAGCAAATTTACCAAACTTCAGCATTTCCATCGTGAAACTCCTAATGAACCCCAGTGTGTTAAGTAAAACGTGTAGCGCCCGCTCACTTCAGGTAAGGGGACCAGGACGGTTCTCTGACTTCGCCTTGAGCGGTAGGAAGCGGGAGCCTCACGCGTCCATTAATGGACACGAGCATCAAGACTCCCCGGCCCTGTTGGCGGGTGGCGTAGATTACCATGGTGCCGTTGGGCGCAACAGTAGGTGACTCGTCCAGAGTGCTATCAGTGAGGATCTTTACACTACCCCGCTGCAGATCCTGAGCTGCCACCTTGAAATTGGTGAAGCCATCCTGACGATGAATCATCACCAAAGTCTTTTCATCAGCCGAAAGTTTCGGGTTGGCGTTGTAGTTGCCCACGAACGTCACACGCTCGGCACCACCGCCACCGACGCTGGTTTTATAGATTTGCGGCTTGCCGCCACGGTCCGAGGTGAAATAGATGGTCGAGCCATCCTTGCCCCAGAACGGTTCGGTATTGATGCCCTGGCCGTTGGTTACGCGGCTGATCTGACGCGAACCGAGGTTCATTACGTAGATGTCCGGGTTACCGTCTTTCGACAGCACGAACGCCAGGCGATTGCCATCCGGCGACCAGGCTGGCGCGCCGTTGAGGCCTTCGAAGTTGGTGATCTGCTCACGGCGACCGGTGTCGATGTTCTGCATGAAGATGCGCGGACGCTTCTGCTCGAACGACACGTAGGCAATACGCTTGCCATCCGGTGCGAAACGCGGCGACAGGATCGGCTCGCGCGATTGCAGCAGAGTCACTGCGCGGGCGCCGTCATAGTCGGAGCGTTGCAGGGTGTAACGGGTGTTCTTCTCGGAGAAACGCTCGGCCGTTACGTACAGCAGACGCGTCGAGAAAGCACCATCAATACCGGTCAGCTTCTGGAACGACTGATCGGAGATGAAGTGCGCCATGTCACGGATCTGGTCGGTCGTGCCGGAAACACTGCCGTCCGCCACTTTCTGCTCGGTGGCGACGTTGAACAGCGCCCACTGCACCTGCAGGCGACCGCCCGCTGGAGCAATGTTGCCGACCATCACGTATTGAGCACCCAATGCCTTCCAGTCACGGAAGATGATTTCGCTCGGCTGGCTTGGCTGGCTGATCATGTTTTGCTTGGGGATCGGCGCGTAGTAGCCCGAGTTGCGCAAATCGTTACCGATGATTTCCGCCATGTCATCCGGCAGCACGGCGCCGCCCTGCATACCAAACGGTACGACGGCGATCGGAGTAGCCCGGTCAGTGCCACTGCTGATCAGGATGTTTTTTTCGTCTGCTACCGCTATCCCTGCAAGGCAGCAGATAACGACCAGCATTGATCGAAGAATATTTCTCACAAGCCTAAATCCTCAGGATTGAATGTCATCTTGAATGAACGATACGGAGCAAAATCACTAGGGCTCAAGCCCTGCATTTCCGTCAATCGCCCGATGTTCTTGACTGCGGCTACTGCCGAAGCGTCAAAAGGAGCATCGCCGCTGGACTTTGTGACCGTCGCACCGGTTACGGTGCCATCCGGCAACATACTGATCCGCAGCTCTACTTTCATGCCTTTACGTGCCGAAGGCGGAAGATTCCAACCCTCCGAAACACGCAGCCTGATCAGATCATCGAAATCACCCGCGACGCTGTCGCCGAGTTCATCAGCCTTGGTCGCTGCACGATCCGTCTTGTCCGAAAGCAACTCGGCCAATGCCTGGGCCTTTTTATCCTCAGCCGATTTACGAGCTGCGTCCTGGGCCTTTTTCTTGGCAGCGTCGGCAGCAGCCTTTTTCTTCGCATCTTCGGCGACTTTCTTCTTCGCCTCTTCAGCTTCAGCTTTCTTCTTGGCGTCTTCGGCGGCTTTCTTCTTCGCGTCTTCGACGATCTTCTTCTTGGCTTCTTCAGCAGCGGCTTTCTTGGCCTCTTCTTCAGCAGCCTTTTTCGCCTCGTCTTCAGCCTTCTTCTTGGCTATATCAGCCAATTGTTTCTCTTCGGCCTTTTTCGCTTCGGCTTTCTTCGCGTCGTCGGCTTTCTTGGCTTCATCAGCCTTTTTCGCTTCGTCCGCTTTTTTCGCCTCATCGGCCTTCTTGGCTTCCTCGGCCTTTTGAGCCGCTTCCTCTTTCTTTTGTTCCGCCGCCTTCACCGCTTCCTGCTCGATCTTTTTCTGTTCGAGCTGTTCTACTTCAGTCTGGCGCGCGGCAGTTTTCTTCGCCTCACCCGCAATCTTCTGATTGGTCTGGGTGGTCGCCGGACTTTTCGATTTCAGCTGGTACAGAGTCGCCTGGACGATCGGCTTGGCCGGCGGCAGTTCGGGCGTGAAGGCAAAACTGACGAACAGCATGCCGAACACCAGCACGTGCAGGACGATTGCCAGAACACTAGGCCAGAAGTAGCTTTCCGAGGCGGACGGCTCTCGCTGTTGCTGCATCAGGGGGCCTCGGTAATCAGACCAACGTTACCGACCCCGGCTTTCTGCAACCCGCCCATGGCACCCATGACGGCGCCGTAGTCGACAGTCTTGTCGCCACGAATGAACACCTGGGTGCGTTTGCCGCCCTCGGTGCCGGCGCGGATGATCTTGGTCACCGCGTCGGTCATCTGTGGCAGGGTCATCGCCCTGTCCTGTTGCTTCTCGGTGTCGACTTCGCTGCCAAGGTTCCAGTAGTAGGTCTTGTCAGCCTTGATCGAAATGGTCAGGACCTGGGTGTTGTTGTCCTGCGGCAAGGCTTCGCTGGAAACCTTGGGCAGATCAACTTTCACGCCCTGATTGAGCATCGGCGCGGTCACCATGAAGATGACCAGCAGCACCAACATCACGTCGATGTAGGGCACCACGTTCATCTCGGCGACCGGCTTGCGCTTTTTGCGAGCTCGAGCGATTAAAGCCATCGGGAAATACCTGCTTATTCTTCGCTGGTGTGCACTTTGCGGTGCAGGATCGCCTGGAATTCATCGGCGAAGGTGTAGTAGCGGCCCAGCAAGGTTTCGCTGCGCGCAGCAAAACGGTTGTAAGCGATGACCGCCGGGATCGCAGCGAACAGGCCGATCGCGGTGGCGATCAGGGCTTCGGCGATGCCCGGGGCAACGGTGGCCAGGGTCGCTTGCTGGGCGCTGGCCAGACCGCGGAAGGAGTTCATGATCCCCCAAACGGTACCGAACAGACCGATGTACGGGCTGACCGAACCGACGGTGGCGAGGAACGGCAGGCTCTGCTCGAGTTTCTCTTCTTCACGGGAGATTGCTACGCGCATGGCACGGGCGACACCTTCCATCACGGCTTCAGGATCGACACCTGGCTGCTGACGCAGACGGGAGAATTCCTTGAAGCCGGCACGGAAGATCTGCTCTACGCCCGAATCCGGATCAGGGTTGCTGCCGGCCTGACGGTACAGTTTCGACAGGTCGATACCCGACCAGAAGCGCTCTTCGAAGCTCTCCAGGGCGCGTCGACCGGCACGCAGCAAATTGCTGCGCTGAAAGATCATGATCCATGAGGTCACCGATGCGGCCACCAGGGTCAACATTACCAACTGCACCACGATGCTGGCATTGCTGACCAGGCTCCACATGGAGGAATGGTCGACGACGTTAGCTTCCACGCTTTATCTCCTGCTTTGAGTGTGTACCCGGGCCGACCGCGTCGGCGAAGGCCGCACGCAGGTCTTCGGGAAGGGCCCGGGGTTTCAAACTGTCGGTGCGCACGCAGGCCACCAAAAACTGCCCTTCGCAGAGCAGCACATTATCCGTGGCCCGCCTGACCTGCTGTCGGAAGCGCAGGCTGGCACGGTTCAATTCGATTACATCAGCGCTTACCAGCAATTCGTCGTCCAGTCGCGCCGGCGCGTGGTAGCGCGCTTCGCTGGAATGCACGACGAACAACAGGTCCTCTCCGGCAAGCACAGATTGGGCAAAGCCCAGCTCCCGTAGCCGCTCGGTTCGAGCCCGTTCCATAAACTTGAGGTAATTAACGTAATACACGATGCCGCCCGCATCGGTGTCCTCGTAATAAACGCGACAACGATGTGCGAACGGCTCAAGCCCGTTTTGCGCGCGCATACTCTAGTGCTTACTCCTCAGGTTGCCAATCCGGCCAGACAACTGTTTTTCGTGGTTTCAAAGCTTTAACGCAAAAGTACCGTCGTCTGACAGTACAAACCCTGAATAAATCACCAACAAATGTGTATCAATCGTCGACGGCGTCGAGAAACTCGTCTGCCACGGGCATCTCGCCCATGCGTGACGGAACATTCAAACCGAAATGCAGATAGGCATGCCGCGTCACCACCCTGCCCCGTGGCGTGCGCATGATGTAGCCCTGCTGGATCAGATACGGCTCAAGCACGTCTTCAATGGTGTGGCGTTCTTCACTGATCGCCGCCGCCAGACTGTCGATACCGACCGGGCCGCCGTCGAACTTCTCGATCATGGTCAGCAGCAGACGTCGGTCCTGATGATCGAAACCGTGTTCGTCGACGTCCAGCAGGTTCAGCGCCAGATCCGCCACCGCTTTGGTGATGTGACCCTTGGCGCGTACTTCGGCGAAATCGCGCACCCGCCGCAGCAGACGGTTGGCAATTCGCGGTGTGCCACGGGCGCGACGAGCGATCTCGAACGAACCTTCCGGGTCCAGCGGCAGGCCGAGAATCGCCGCCGAACGACTGACGATCGTTGCCAGATCCGCCGTGCTGTAGAACTCCAGCCGCTGGACGATACCGAAGCGATCACGCAACGGATTGGTCAGCATGCCCGCGCGAGTGGTGGCGCCGACCAGAGTGAAAGGCGGCAGATCGAGTTTGATCGAACGCGCCGCCGGCCCCTCGCCAATCATGATGTCGAGCTGGAAATCTTCCATCGCCGGGTACAGCACTTCTTCAACGATCGGCGACAGACGATGGATTTCGTCGATGAACAACACGTCGTGCGGCTCAAGATTGGTCAGCAACGCGGCCAGATCACCCGGGCGTTCCAGCACTGGCCCCGAGGTGCTTTTGATCGACACGCCCATTTCCTGGGCAATGATGTTCGCCAGCGTGGTCTTGCCCAACCCCGGCGGGCCGAAAATCAAGGTGTGATCGAGGGATTCGCTGCGGCCACGGGCGGCCTGGATAAACAGCTCCATCTGCTCGCGCACGGTCGGCTGGCCAATGTAGTCGGCCAGGCTGACCGGGCGGATGGCCCGATCCTGGACTTCTTCGCGCTCGCGCGGGCTGTGCGCGGCGGCGATCAGACGATCAGCTTCAATCACTTAAATCATTCCCTTCAGAGCGCGGCGGATCAGGTCTTCACTGCTCAGGTTCTTGTCTTTGATCGCGGAAATCGCTTTGCTCGCTTCCTGCGGCTTGTAGCCCAGGGAAATCAGCGCACTGACCGCATCGGTCTCGGCGCTGTTGACCGGCGCCGGGCCGTCCGGCTGATTCGGCACCAGCGCGAACATCGCCGGCGAAGTTTCCCAGGCCTTGAAGCGATCTTTCAATTCCACCAGCAAACGCTCGGCGGTTTTCTTGCCAACCCCCGGGACCTTGGTCAGCGCCGAAGTGTCCTGAGACTGCACGCAGCGCACCAACTCATCGACTTCCAGGCTCGACATCAACGCCAGCGCCAGTTTCGGTCCGACCCCGTTGAGACGGATCAGCTCGCGAAAGAAGTCTCGCTCACGCTTGCCGGCAAAACCATAGAGCAATTGCGCATCTTCGCGTACGACCAAATGGGTGTGCAGGGTCAGCGGTTCACCGACCGACGGCAACCGATAAAGCGTGGTCATCGGCACTTCCACCTCATAGCCGAGGCCGTTCACATCGAGAATCAGGTGCGGCGGCTGTTTCTCAGCCAGGGTGCCGCGCAAGCGTCCAATCACGTTTTGAATCCTTGAGCGCTGGCCAGCCGTGGGCTGGCGACGATTGAAGGTGGCTTGCGCGCCGGCAACACAGGCACCGCAAAGCCACTTTCAGGAAAATTGATGCTGATGCTATCAGAGACGCAGGCGCCCGCCACGACTGCGTGCGGTTCCCAGACCGTGCGGCAGCAGGCTGGAGCGAGTGTGCGCATGGCAAATGGCGATGGCCAGGGCGTCAGACGCGTCGATCTGCGGTTTGCTGGTCAATTTGAGCATGTGCATGACCATCATCTGCACCTGCTCCTTATTGGCCGCACCGGTGCCGACCACCGCCTGTTTGACTTGCGTGGCGGTGTACTCGGCGATTTCCAGACACTCTTCGGCGCCGGCGACAATCGCAGCACCGCGTGCCTGACCGAGCTTCAGCGCCGAGTCGGCGTTTTTCGCCATGAACACTTTTTCGATGCCCATGGTCACCGGGCCGTAGGTCTTGATGATTTCGCGCACGCCGCGATAGACGATCTGCAGACGCTCATGCAGCTCGCCGGAACCGGTGCGAATGCAGCCAGAGGCCACATAGATACAGCCACCCCGCCCGGTATCGCGAACGATCCCGTAACCGGTGATGCGCGAACCGGGGTCGATACCAAGGATTAAAGTCATAACGCCTGCAGATTCATAAAACGATTTACCTGACAGCCAATAGCAAATGTGGGAGCGAGCCTGCTCGCGAAGGCGGTATGTCAGCAGATACAGGTGCTGAATGACACACCGCTTTCGCGAGCAGGCTCGCTCCCACAATGAAGACTAGTCGCTTATCAGCCAAGCTGAGCGGCGACGTCTTCCGGGATGTCCGCGTTGGAGTAGACGTTCTGCACGTCATCCAGGTCCTCAAGCATGTCGATCAACTTGAGCACCTTCTCCGCACCTTCCAGATCCAGCTCGGCGCTGGTGGTCGGCTGCATGACGATTTCCGCGTCGTCGCCCTTGAACCCGGCCGCTTCCAGCGCGTTGCGCACCGCATAGAAACCGGTGAACGAGGTGAACACATCGATCGAACCGTCGTCGTGGGTGACCACGTCATCGGCATCGGCTTCCAGCGCCGCTTCGGTCAGTGCGTCTTCATCGACACCCGGGGCGAAACTGATCTGGCCCTTGCGCTCGAACAGATAGGCCACCGAACCGTCGGTGCCGAGGTTGCCGCCACACTTGCTGAACGCGTGACGCACCGCTGCGGCGGTACGGTTGCGGTTGTCGGTCATGCACTCGACCATCACCGCCACGCCGCCCGGGCCGTAACCTTCGTAGGTCAGTTCTTCAACGTTGTCCGCTTCAGTGGCGCCGGCACCGCGCGCGACGGCACGGTCGATGATGTCGCGGCTCATGTTGGCGCTCAACGCCTTGTCCAGGGCCAGGCGCAAACGTGGATTGGAACCCGGATCACCGCCACCCTGACGGGCCGCAACAGTCAGTTCACGGATCCACTTGGTGAAGATCTTGCCCCTCTTGGCATCCTGACGTTCTTTGCGGTGCTTGATGTTTGCCCACTTGGAATGACCTGCCATAACTTGCTCCGAATGCTCTTTGAAACCTTGCCCGCCCTGCTGGTGCAGCGGCCGGCAATAAAAAAATTCGACCTGAGAAAGAAAAAAGGCGCATCCGAAGATGCGCCTTCAGGCCCGTCTTACTCAGCCTTTGGCGTTTCGCGCAGGCGAATGTGCAGCTCGCGCAATGCCTTGGCATCCACTACGCCCGGAGCCTGCGTCATCACGTCGGCAGCACTCTGGGTTTTCGGGAAGGCGATCACTTCACGGATCGACTGGGCGCCGGTCATCAGCATCACCAGACGGTCCAGACCGAAGGCCAGACCACCGTGCGGCGGTGCACCGTACTTCAGCGCGTCGAGCAGGAAGCCGAATTTCTCTTCCTGTTCAGCTTCGTTGATGCCCAACAGACGGAATACCGCTTGCTGCATTTCCTTGCGGTGGATACGGATCGAACCGCCGCCCAGTTCGGTGCCGTTCAACACCATGTCGTACGCACGGGACAGTGCGCCGGCCGGGTTGGCTTCGAGTTCCTGCGGGGTGCACTTCGGTGCAGTGAACGGGTGGTGCAGCGCCGAGAAGCTGCCGTCGTCGTTCTCTTCGAACATCGGGAAGTCGACGACCCACATTGGCGCCCACTCGCAGGTCAGCAGCTTCAGGTCGTGACCGAGCTTGATCCGCAGCGCGCCCAGGGCTTCGCTGACGATCTTGGCCTTGTCGGCACCGAAGAACACGATGTCGCCATCGACCGCGCCAACGCGATCAAGGATCACGTTGAGCTTGTCTTCCGGGATGTTTTTCACGATCGGCGATTGCAGACCTTCAACACCGGCAGCACGCTCGTTGACCTTGATATACGCCAGGCCCTTGGCACCGTAGATGCCGACGAACTTGGTGTAGTCGTCGATCTGCTTGCGCGGCATGCTCGCCCCGCCTGGAACGCGCAGTGCGGCGATGCGGCACTTCGGATCGTTGGCCGGGCCGCTGAACACCTTGAAATCGACTTCTTTGAGCTGGTCGGCAACGTCGACCAGTTCCAGTGGAATACGCAGGTCCGGCTTGTCCGAACCGTAGCGGCGCATGGCTTCTTCGAAGGTCATGTGCGGGAATTCGCCGAATTCCAGATCCAGCACTTCCTTGAACAGGTTACGGATCATCTGCTCGGTCAGGCCCATGATCTCTTTTTCATCGAGGAAGCTGGTCTCGATGTCGATCTGGGTGAATTCCGGCTGACGGTCGGCACGCAGGTCTTCGTCGCGGAAGCACTTGGCGATCTGGTAGTAACGGTCGAAGCCGGCCACCATCAGCAGTTGCTTGAACAGCTGCGGCGATTGCGGCAGGGCGAAGAACGAACCGGCGTGGGTACGGCTCGGCACCAGATAGTCACGCGCACCTTCCGGAGTGGCCCGGGTCAGGATCGGCGTTTCGACGTCGAGGAAGCCGTTCTCGTCGAGGAAGCGACGGATGCTGGTGGTCATGCGCGAACGCAGACGCAGCTTCTCGGCCATTTCCGGACGACGCAAGTCGAGGAAGCGATAGCGCAGGCGGGTTTCTTCGCCAACGTCGGAGAACTCGTTGAGCGGGAACGGCGGGGTTTCCGACTCGTTCAGCACTTCCAGTTCATAACCGAGCACTTCGATCATGCCCGAAGCCATGTTGGCGTTGGTCGCGCCGGCCGGACGCAGACGCACCTTGCCGGTGATCTTCACGACGTATTCGCTGCGCACGCGGTCGGCGGCGGCGAAGCTCTCGGCGCGATCCGGATCGAACACCACCTGAGCCAGACCATCACGATCACGGATGTCGAGGAAAATCACCCCGCCGTGGTCGCGGCGACGGTGAACCCATCCGCAAAGGGTAATTTCCTGGCCTTCCAGGCTTTCGTTCAGTTGGCCGCAATAGTGGCTGCGCATCATGGTGTGGTTCGCTTCTCGTAATTCGAAATTCGGTGGAGATCCCGCCGCCATCATGCAGGGCGGAAACTCACGCGTGTCGTTCGTTCAGGGTTTGAACCCTAGTCAGCTTTGTCGCCACCGGCCAGATTCTTCTTGGCTCCGGTCTTGAAGTCGGTCTCGTACCAACCGTTGCCGCTGAGGCGAAAACCCGGCATGGACAGCTGCTTCTTCAGTTCGGGCGCCTGGCAGGCAGGGCAATCGACCAACGGTGCGTCGCTGATCTTCTGAATGGCTTCCAACTGATGACCACAGGAAGCACATTGGTAATCGTACATTGGCATGGAGGTGTCTCGGCGATCAGATTGCTGCCGCGCGCAGGGCTTTGCGGCGAAAGCGCGGGATTATATCGATTAAATGCGGGCTGTGCAGCCGTAACGCTGCACAGCCCGCAACCTCGTTGCAACCTCCGTTTCAGCGCGAAACTGCGGGTGCGAGATATTTGATCCCGTTCATGACACAAACGACCCGTACCAGCGCACTGAAATTCTTCACCCCGCCGTAACGCAGATGCACCTCACGATCGACGTGGGATAACAGTGTGCTGACCGAACAATGATTGTCCTCGGCCATGCCGCCGAGAATATTCCAGTAGACCTGCTCCAGGCGCAGGCAGGTCGCAAAACCATTGAGGCGAATCGACCGCGACAGCGGCCGGATCAGATTCATGTCGAACTCGCTGACAAACGGGTCGACTTTAATTACGTGCCGCGAAGCCGACATCCTGTCGCTTCGCCTGTCTCCTTCTACCATAGCGTTGACACTCCTTTGCCATGACTGCTGATTTATAAGGCAACATCCTGCGCCTTCATAAAAACCCAGTGACAAAATTAGCGCCATACGACTTGTTGACCAGCCTCGTAGGATAAGCCAACGACAACGGTAAGAGTCTGGAGAGCATGCGGACGACCTCACGCCGTCCGCAGCGCCTGGATCATTCCTCGAGCAGTGCGCGCAGCATCCACGCAGTTTTCTCGTGCACTTGCATGCGCTGGGTCAGCAGGTCAGCGGTCGGCTCATCGCTGACCTTGTCCAGCAGCGGGAAGATACCGCGCGCGGTACGGGTCACCGCTTCCTGGCCTTCGACCAATTGCTTGATCATGTCTTCGGCGCTCGGCACACCGACTTCTTCTTTAATAGAAGAAAGACGCGCGTAGGTCGCGTAGGCACCCGGCGCCGGGAAGCCCAACGCACGGATACGCTCGGCGATCGAATCGACGGCCAGCGCCAGCTCGTTGTATTGCTCTTCGAACATCAGGTGCAACGTGCGAAACATCGGGCCGGTGACGTTCCAGTGAAAGTTATGGGTTTTCAGATACAGCACATAGGTGTCCGACAGCAGTCGCGACAGCCCTTCGACGATGGATTTGCGGTCTTCTTCACTGATACCGATATCAATTGCCATGCTTACCCCCTAACAGTGATTGAATTCATCCAGCAGGTTCAGCTCCACTTTAGCAAGGCAAGCGCCGGCTCGCAGCTATCAATCCGTGATCTGACTGCGACAAATCGACCGCTTCTCTGCCGCTGGCCGGGCTGATTTGAGTAGCCGCAGGCTTTGCTGTTAAATAGGCAGTGTGTCGCCATGCCCTATTTTCCGGGGTGTTGCGCATAGGCTGATGCCGTGTACGTGTCCACCGCCTCTTATTTTGTCCTGAAGCGAACCGTGCGCCTTCAGCTCTTCCTTGTGAGCCGTCATAACGTGAGCCAATCAAAATGTTGAAAATCGTCCACCTGCTAATGGGCGCAGCAGCCTTGCTGCTGTCGTTCATACCCAGCCTGAAAGCCGAAGCCGTTCCTTACCTGCAACAGCCCGATGCACTTTACCTGGCCTTTTTCGGCCTGCTGAACCTGGTCATCGCTCCAGTGATTCCCTACTGGAACAAAGGCCCGCGCCAGCATCTGCAAAATCTGGTCAGCGCCCTTCTGGTCCTGACCGTCGTCCTGCAAACTTTGACCCTGATCGCACCAATGCCGGTCATCGCTGGCCAACCGGCGGTGTTGTTCAGCCTGGTGATCGCCCTGGTTGCCGTGTTGCTGCATCTGGCCGTGAGCTTCTACAAATCGTCACCGGCCGCTGCGCCGACTACCTATGACATGAGCAATCGCGATACCGGCACCGTGAAGTGGTTCAACACTTCCAAGGGTTTCGGGTTTATCTCCCGGGATTCCGGCGATGATATTTTCGTGCACTTTCGCGCCATTCGTGGCGAAGGCCACCGTGTTCTGGTCGAAGGCCAGCGCGTCGAGTTCTCGGTGATGAACCGCGACAAGGGCCTGCAAGCCGAGGACGTGATCGCCGCTCTGCCGCGTCGCTGATCCAAAGCAAAAAAAAACCGCGAACAGCCTGGCTGTTCGCGGTTTTTTTATGCCTGCCGAATGACTCAATAATGCGGCGGTGGCGCATCTTCTTCAAAAGCACCGAACTGCCCGACCATTTCTTCGTGACGCTTGATCAGCGCTTCCATCTGCAATTGCAAGCGCTCGATGACTTTCTGCTGGGCCACCAGCACATCGTTCAAAGCCTGAATGGTGTCATCCTGAAAGGCTAGACGGCTTTCCAGATCGGTTACGCGCTCTTTAAGGCTCATGACTCAGCCCTCCACAAAGGTGAATTCTTCGGTCAGCACCATACGCAAGCGCTCGCGAATGGCTGCTACCTGTTCCGCGCTGTACGGCTTGGCCGGGTGCCTGCCCCAGACCGGCGCCGGCCAAGCGGCATCGTCACGCTTACGCACGATCACATGCATGTGTAACTGACTGACAACGTTGCCCAGGGTTGCCACGTTCAGCTTGTCGGCGTCGAACGAATCCTTGAGCAACTCGGCAAGGGTGGTGGTTTCCCGCCAGAGCTGCTGCTGGTCGGCGACATCCAACTGAAACAACTCGCTTATATCCTCGCGACGAGGCACCAGGATGAACCACGGGTAATTGCTGTCGTTGGACAGCAACAGCCGGCACAACGGAAAGTCGCCGATGACCAGGGCGTCCTGTTGAAGTCGTGAATCCAAAGCAAACACTGTGAGTACTCCCGCTGATCTATGACTCAGCTTAGCGGCGGCGCCGTGAAAGCAGCGCGCCAAGCGACAGAACGGCAGCATACCTGCGAATGCAGCGGGCTTCACGCTTCCCTCCGACAGCAATTCAGTAAGCGCGCCGACATAAGACATTTATCTCGCCGACGCACCAATACAGCCCCGGACATGAGCCTTGACGTGAAGATGCGCATGAAAACCGCTGATCTGTCGACCCTCGAATCGGGCGGCGCCAGTTTTAGTCGGGCCCGATTGTGATTTTTTTGCACCAAAACTGCACAACACGTCTACGCTCAGTGGGTCGGGCATCCGCCAAATACTCAATGCGGGGTGAACCGGTAACATTTTTGGTTGTCCTGCGCGGCTTTAGTGCGTTGCAACATCATTGGGGGATCGTCGTCAAGCCCGCAACAAAACAGCCCCGAGGCCCCGTTTTCACAAGGTTTTCACATCTGCGAGCTGCACACAGAAAAATAACCGCAGCGTTTTTGCGGTTTGTGCACGTTTGTTGCATTCGTAACGGTATGGACTATAAGCGCACCATTGGAAGTGGTCGCCTGAAGCCAATAAAAACAGTGGCAGGGTTGCCCGATGGAGATTCAAGTGTTTTGCCAGGGACTCTTTTTTAGCGATGCAAAAGGCCCGGAAACAGCGATAAAGTTGTCAGTCCGGCTGCATCGGTACTGTGAATTTGCGACATCCAGCGCTTCCTTTGCGACAACGCCGTAAAGAAGCTGAAAGGTTGGTTTCGCAAGTATCGCCAACATTGTCGGCGTGATATAAGTTTGCGCCGACACAAAAAGAAAGAGCCGCCCAGATAATAAAACAGGTGGGACGGCAGTACTCTTCTAAAACCAAAGGAGCAAATCACGATGCGCGTGATGAAGTGGAGCATGATCGCACTGGCAGTTGCAGCAGCAGCCAGTTCGCAGTTGGCTACGGCCGCCCCGTTTGTAAGTGACCAGGCAGAAGCCAAAGGTTTCGTTGAAGATGCGACACTCACCGAGACGTTGAAGAACTACTACTTCAACCGCGACAACAAGAACGGTGGCCGTGACCAGAAAGACTGGACTCAGGGTTTCCTCGGCAACTTCACCTCCGGTTATACCCAGGGCACCGTGGGTGTAGGTATTGATGCCTACGGCTATCTGGCCTTGAAACTGGATGGCGGTGACGGTACTTCCGGTACTGGCAACATGAGCCGCAGCGATACCGTCAAGGCCAACGGCTATGCCCGTGACGTCAACGACAGTCAGGGCAAGGCAGGCGCTTCCATCAAGTTCCGCGTCTCCAAGACCGAACTGAAATTCGGCGACATGCAGCCAAGCACTTCTCCAGTGTTCGCTGTCGGCGGTTCCCGCATCCTTCCGCAAACTGCCACTGGCTTCCAGTTGCAGAGCAGCGAAGTGAAAGATCTGGACCTGGAAGCCGGCCACTTTTACTCCGGCTCCAGCCAGGACAAGAACGCACGCGATGGCGGCCTCTACGCTACCTACGCCGGTGTTGAAGCGAACAACATCGACTACTTCGGCGGCAAGTACTCGATCACTGACAACCTCACTGCATCGCTGTACGGCGCCAAGCTGGAAGACATCTGGAACCAGTACTACGCCAACGTGAACCTCACCACCCCGTTCGGTGGTGATACTTCGCTGAACACCGACTTCAACATCTACCGCACCACCGACACCGGTAGCGCCGAAGCGGGCGACATCAGCAACACCACGTTCTCGCTGGCAACCGCTTTGTCGTTCCTCAAAGCACACACCTTCACCCTGGCCTTCCAGAAGGTCAACGGTGATACCCCGTTCGACTATATCGGTGTGGGCAAGAACAACCGTGGTGGCGACTCGATCTTCCTTGCCAACTCCATCCAGTACTCTGACTTCAACGGCGCTGGCGAGAAGTCCGTGCAAGCCCGTTACGACCTGAAAATGGCCGAGTACGGCGTTCCTGGCCTGAGCTTCATGGTTCGTTACGTCAAAGGTTGGGATATCGACGGTACCAACACTCCAGCAGGCAGCGCTTACGCCGGTCTGTATGGCGAAGATGGCAAACACCACGAAACCAACTTTGAAGCCAAGTACGTTGTTCAGAGCGGCCCGGCCAAAGACTTGTCCTTCCGCATTCGTCAAGCATGGCACGTTGCCAACGCTGACGAAGGTGAAGGCGATGTCAAAGAGTTCCGCCTGATCACCGAGTACCCGCTGAACATCTTGTAATGATCAGTGGTTAGTTTCACAGCATAAAAAAAGGCCCATCTTCGATGGGCCTTTTTTTATCTTCACTTGTTTTAAAGACTGACTAGCAAAGCAAGTAGTTAGCTAGCAACCTATCATTGTGTTGCCGATTCCTGCACTACGCGTATAACCCGCTGCGGAAATGGAATATCAATACCAGCACTCTTCAAACGATCACGCGCCTGTTCATTGAACATGAACATCACATCCCAATAATCCGCAGTTTTTACCCAGACACGCAGGGAAACAGTGATCGAGCTATCACCCAATGTCGAAATCACCGCCTGTGGCTCCGGGTCCTGCATGACGCGGGGATCCTTGGCCAGATCCAGCAGTACTTGACGGGCCTTCTGCAGATCCGCTTCGTAATCCACGCCGACATCAAACACGACTTTGCGCGTTGGCTGACGGTTAGTGTTAGTGATGATGCCGTTCGACAGGTTGCCGTTGGGCAGGATGATGGTCTTGTTGTCGCCGGTACGCAGCACGGTGTGGAAAATCTGAATGCTGTCGACGGTACCCGCTACACCTTGGGCTTCGATCCAGTCACCGATGCGAAACGGGCGGAACAGCAGAATCAGCACGCCGCCAGCGAAGTTGGCCAGGCTGCCTTGCAAGGCCAAGCCAATCGCCAGTCCGGCAGCACCGATGGCCGCGACGAACGAGGTGGTTTCGACGCCGATCATCGACGCGACGCTGACAATCAGCAGCACCTTGAGAATGATATTGGCCAGGCTGCTGATAAAGCCTTGCAGCGCGAGGTCGGCATTGCGCAGAGCCAGCAGACCGCCGAGTTTTTGCGTGACCTTGTTGATCAGCCACCAGCCGATGGCCAAGGTAATCACTGCCAGCAGTACGCGGCTGCCGTATTCCATGATCATCGGGATCCACGCCTGGGACGCCTTGACCAGGTGGTCCACTTCCGCATTCAAATCCATGTTCTATCTCCTGATTTCCGGCTTCCCGGGTGTATTCAAAACAACTGTGGGAGCGAGCCTGCTCGCGAATGCGGCGTGTCAGTCAACTTTTCGCTGAATGAAACACCGCATTCGCGAGCAGGCTCGCTCCCACATAGCCTTCAGACCAAGCTTAGTCGCGGAAGTTGTTGAACTGCAGCGGCATGCCGAATTCCTTGGCACGCAGGGCCGCGATGGCTTCCTGCAAATCGTCGCGCTTCTTGCCGGTGACACGCACCTGCTCGCCCTGAATGGCGGCCTGAACCTTGAGCTTGGCTTCCTTGATGTGGCCGACGATTTTCTTTGCCAGCTCCTTGTCGATGCCTTCCTTGAGGATGGCGTCCTGCTTCATCAGTTTGCCGGAAGCGTAAGCATCCTTGACCTCAAGGCACTGCACGTCGATCTTGCGCTTGGTCAGCGCCAGCTTGAGGATTTCGATCATCGCTTCGAGCTGGAAAGCGGCTTCGGCGGTAAGGCTTACGGTCAGGTCCTTTTCCTTGAACTCGAAGCTGCCCTTGCCTTTCAGGTCATAACGACGATCGAGTTCCTTCACGGCGTTCTCGACCGCGTTGGTGAGTTCGTGTTTGTCCAGTTCGGATACCACGTCGAACGACGGCATGTAATCTCTCCAATAAAAAGGCGCGCTCGATGTGGATGGAGCGCGCTTGGCTTGCGGTTAAAATCGGGCTCATTATAACGGGTCTTTTCCTACCGATACGGCGAGCCGCACATGCCAGCAAGCAATCGAGCAAAAAACTGATGTCGACCACCTGGCACGTACTCGGCGCCGGCAGCCTCGGCACACTCTGGGCAACCCGTCTGGCTCGCGCCGGCTTGCCAGTGCGGCTGATCCTGCGCGATGCGGCGCGCTTGCACAGCTACGAGACAGTGGGCGGCTTGACCCTGGTAGAAAACGGACAAGCTCATACCTACGCAGTTCCCGGCGAAACCCCGGACAGCCCCGAACCGATTCGCCGATTGCTGGTTGCGTGCAAGGCCTATGACGCCGAAGAGGCCGTCGCCCGCCTCGCTTCCCGCCTCGCTCCGGACGCCGAACTGATCCTGCTGCAGAACGGCCTCGGCAGTCAGGACGCCGTCGCCGCGCGGGTGCCGCAGGCGCGTTGCATCAGCGCCTCCAGCACCGAGGGCGCGTTTCGTGATGGCGATTGGCGCGTGGTGTTTGCCGGCCACGGGTTCAACTGGCTGGGCGATGCGGCAAATCCGCTGGCGCCGGTCTGGCTGGATGATCTGCAAGCGGCGAACATTCCCCATGAATGGAGCGCTGACATCCTCACTCGACTGTGGCGCAAACTGGCGCTGAACTGCGCGATCAACCCGCTGACCGTGCTCCACGATTGCTGTAACGGCGGGCTGAGCGAGCATCACTGCGAAGTCGCCACGCTCTGCGCCGAACTGGCTGAACTGCTGGAGAGCTGCGGCCAGCCGGCTGCGGCGGAAAACGTGCAAGCGGAAGTCGAACGAGTGATCCACGCCACCGCCGCCAATTACTCTTCGATGTATCAGGACGTCGCCAACCAGCGCCGCACCGAGATCAGCTATCTGTTGGGCCACGCCTGCAAAGTTGCCGAGCGCCATCAGTTGCATCTGCCGCATCTGCACCAGTTGCAGCAACGTTTGGTGGCGCATCTGCGCAAGCGTGGATTGCCCAGCGACTGAGCAGCCGCTAGGCTGACGACTTGTTCCCCTGCTGCGATAAACCTGATGCCATTGCGCCAGCGCCTTGAAAACCTGCCGGTCGGCCAGAAACTGCTGGCGGCCCTGCTGGTGTTGTTGACCACGGTTCTGCTCGTCGCCAACCTGACCTTTATCAGCGCCGCCTATTACATTTCCCAGGAAAGCATGGCGCCACAGGCCTTGCAGACCATCGGCCGGTTGATTGCCAATCCGAGTCTGGTCAGCGATGCGCTGGAGTCGCCGCGCAGCGCCGAGCGCCTGCTCAAGGAGCTCGACAGTTATTCACCGCTGCGCGCCGCCGCCCTGTATGACGGCAAGGGTGAACGCCTGGCGCAAGTGCAGCGCGGCGAAAAACTCAGCCTCCCCGAGCGCTACCGCCACGTCGAAGCCTGGCAACTCACCGAGTTCCGCAGCAACCAACTGATCACCCTGCCCCGCCCCGGCGCCGCGCCGGGGCATCTGTTGCTGGTCGCCAGCAGCGAACTGCCGATGGCGTTCTACACCGGCACTCTGACCGCAAGCCTCGGCATCCTGATCTTCAGCGTCTTGCTGTGGCTGGTCATCGCCCGGCAGATCAAGCGCCTGATTACCCGGCCGATTCACCAGTTGGAGGAATTGTCCCGGCAGGTCACCCGCGAAGAGAACTACGCCCTGCGCGCCGCGCGCGGCAACCACGACGAAATCGGCAGTCTGGCCGAGGCGTTCAACACCATGCTTTCGCGCATCGAAGCCCGCGAGCAGCAATTGAAACGCGCCCGCGACGACTCGCAGGCCGCCTACGATCAGGCGCAGGGGCTGGCCGAGGAAACCCGCCACACCAACCGCAAACTGGAACTCGAAGTCCAGGTGCGCAGCAAGATCGAGAAGAAGCTCACCGGCTTCCAGAATTACCTCAACAGCATCATCGACTCGATGCCGTCGGCGCTGATCGCCCTCGACGAGCAGCTCTACGTCACCCAGTGGAACCAAGAGGCCAGCGCGCTCTCCGGCACGCGCCTGGACGAGGCGCTGAATCAGCCGATCTTCCTCGCCTTCGAACCGCTCAAGCCGTTTTTGCCGCAGCTCAAGGCCACCGTCGAACAGCACACCGTGGCTAAAGTCGATCGGGTGACCTGGTTCAAGGACGATGAACCCAAGCATTACGCGCTGACGTTTTACCCACTGATGGGCGGTGCCGGGCGTGGCGTGGTGATCCGTATCGATGACATCACTCAGCGTCTGTCGCTGGAAGAAATGATGGTGCAGTCGGAGAAGATGCTCTCGGTCGGTGGCCTCGCGGCCGGCATGGCCCATGAAATCAACAACCCGCTCGGCGCGATCCTGCACAACGTGCAGAACATTCGCCGGCGTCTGTCGGCGGATCTGCCGAAGAACATCGAGACTGCCGAACAACTGGGCATCGAACTGGACACTGTGAACCGCTACCTGCAAGGCCGCGAAGTCCCGCAACTGCTCGACGGCATTCAACAGGCCGGCGCCCGCGCGGCGAAAATCGTCACGCACATGCTCAGCTTCAGCCGCCGCAGCACCCGGCAAATGGCGCCGTGCGATCTGCCGGCGCTGATCGATCAAGCCGTGGAAATCGCCGGTAACGACTTCGATCTGGCCATCGGTTTCGACTTCAAGGGCCAGGCGATCATCCGCCAGTTCGACCCGGCACTGGGTCCAGTGCCGGGCACCGCCAACGAGTTGGAACAGGTGTTGCTCAACCTGCTGAAAAACGCCGCGCAGGCGATTCATCAGCGCGAAGACGACAGCGAGCCGGGCCGGATCATTTTGCGCACCAGGCTCAATCCGCCGTGGGCCGAGATTCAAGTCGAAGACAACGGCATCGGCATGAGCGAGAACGTGCGCAAGCGCACTTTCGAGCCGTTCTTTACCACCAAGGAAATCGGCCAGGGCACCGGCCTTGGCCTGTCGGTGTCGTACTTCATCATCACCAACAATCACAAAGGCCAGATGGAAGTGCAGTCGGCGCCCGGCCAGGGCACTTGCTTCACCCTGCGTCTGCCGCTGGTGCAGCCTGCGCCATTGACCACCGAAACCAATTCACTACCGAGGTAACCCATGGGCTTTCGCTTGTCGAAGATCTACACCCGCACCGGCGACAAAGGCGAAACAGGCCTCGGTGACGGCCGTCGCGTCCCCAAGGATCACCCGCGCATCGACGCGATCGGCGAGGTCGATACGCTGAACAGTCAGGTCGGCGTGCTGCTGGCCGGTTTGCTCGCCGAGCGCGAAGTGCATCCGGGGCTGAATGAAATCATCGAAGTGTTGGCGCCTTGTCAGCATCGCCTGTTCGACCTCGGTGGCGAACTGGCGATGCCGGAATATCAGGCGTTGAACGAGGCCGAAATCGAGCGGCTGGAAGCGGCCATCGATGTATGGAATGAAGAGCTGGGGCCGCTGGAGAATTTCATCTTGCCGGGTGGTTCGATGCTGATTGCGCAGGCACATGTCTGCCGCAGTCTGGCGCGCAGTGCCGAACGCCGCTGTCAGCATTTGAATGCGCTGGAGCCGTTGGCCGGGGTTGGCCTGGCGTATATCAATCGGTTGTCGGATTTGCTGTTTGTTGTGGCGCGGTTGATTGCGCGGCGGCAAGGGGTGGCGGAGATTTTGTGGCAGCCGGCTGTGAAACCTGAAGGGAAGTAGCGCCTGATATACCGCCATCGCTGGCAAGCCAGCTCCCACAGGGATCCAGATCGTTCACAAACGTTGTGTACACCCATAACCTGTGGGAGCTGGCTTGCCAGCGATGGGGCAAGCAGTCCTTACACTGGATCAGGCCAGAACGCCCGAATCCCCGCCACTCCCTGAGCCCCAACACCCCAGGCTTTCTCGCGCTCCGCCGGCCCTACTCCACCGAGCAGAAACACCGGTTTACTGAAACCGTCAATCAACGCCCCCGCCTGCTCCCACCCCAACGGCTGTGCATCCGGGTGCGTCAGCGTAGGCTGTACCGGCGACAGGGTGACAAAGTCGACGCCCATCTGCTCGGCCAGCGCCAGCTCTTCAGCGTTATGGCACGACGCCGCGAGCCAGCGCTCAGCCGGCAACGGACGTCCTGCCGCCGCGTATTTACGCAGTTGGGCTGCGGTGATGTGCCAGCCGGCAGACGGGAAATCGCCGAGCCATTCGAACGGCCCTTTGATCATCAACTGCGCCTTGCCGGCGCACAGGCCCACCGCGTCGACCGCCAGATCACGGTATTTCGGGTCGTAGCCGTTGGGTGCGCGCAGCTGGATCAATTTGATTCCGCCGGCAATCGCTTTCTGGATGCCGCGCAACAAGGCCGGGCCTTCCAGATCTTCGGGAGTGATCAAGTATTCGGCAGGCAAGCGCGCCGCCGCGACGATCGGCTGATTGGCCGCCGGGAACTCATAGTCAATCAATTCCCTGGCAGTGACCCAAGCCAGTGGCTGGCCTTCCGCACCGTGGGGTTCGCCGCTGAACGCTGATACTTCCCAGACATCCAGCAAGACCTGTTTGTCCGGGTAATCGTGGCAAACCTTGATCAGCGGCCGGGCAGCATCAACGACGATGCCCAGCTCTTCGTGCAGCTCGCGAGCCAGTGCCGATTCGACAGACTCGTCAGCCTCGACCTTGCCACCGGGAAACTCCCACAAGCCGCCCTGATGCTGGGTGTCGGCACGGCGGGCGATAAGGATTTTGCCGGCGCCGTCACGAATGACGGCAGCGGCGACGTGGACGCGTTTCACGGGTTCAATTCCTCCAGTCCAGCCTTTTGCCACGCTTTGAAGGCGGGCCATTGGTAGACGGTTTCAACATAGGCTTCGTCGACCGCCGGCAGCTTCACCTGATAGGTGCGCAAGCGCACGGCGATCGGCGCGAAAAAGGCATCGGCAAGGCTGACACGACCGAACAGGTACGGCCCCTCTTCCGTCGCTGCCGCGCGGCATTCGGCCCACAGCGCGAGCATGCGTTCGATATCGACCTTCACTTCTGGCGGCACCGGGTTCAGCGGTGCGTCCTGGCTCAGGTTGAACGGCATGTGGTTACGCATGGCGAAGAAGCCGCTGTGCATTTGTGCGCAGGCCGAGCGTGCCTGGGCGCGGGCGAAGGTATCGCTCGGCCAGAGTTGCTCGGACGGAAACTGTTCGGCGAGGTACTCAGCAATGGCCAGCGAATCGGCGATGGTGCCACGGGTGGTTTGCAGCAGCGGCACCTTGCCGGTCGGCGAATGCTTGAGCAGGCGCTCGCGGGTGTCGGGCTTGCCGAGCTTGATCAGCTCTTCGCTGTAGGGTGCGCCGGTCAGGTCCAGCGCCAGTGCCGCACGCAGGGACCAGGAGGAAAGCAGTTTGTCGCCGATGATCAGGTGCAGGGACATGGTGTGGCGCCTTTTCGTCAGAGGAATGCTTCTGAATGGGTTGTGTCCGGATCGCCGTTTTCGCGAGCAGGCTCGCTCCCACAGAAAACCGAACTGCAGCGAGAATACCCTGTGGGAGCGAGCCTGCTCGCGAATGGAGCGGCTCGGTCCCGGATCAGGTCAAGTACGGTATTCAGCGTTGATCTTCACGTACTCATGCGACAGGTCGGTGGTCCAGATGGTTTCGCTGCAATCACCACGGCCCAGTTCGATGCGGATGGTGATTTCTTCCTGCTGCATCACTGCCGAGCCCTGGGCTTCAGTGTAGGTCGCGGCGCGGGCGCCACGGCTAGCGATGCACACGTCGCCGAGGAACACATCGATCTTGCTCACGTCCAGGTCCGGCACGCCGGCACGGCCCACGGCAGCGAGGATACGGCCCCAGTTCGGGTCAGAGGCGAACAGCGCGGTCTTGATCAACGGCGAGTGGGCCACGGTGTAACCAACGTCCAGGCATTCCTGATGGTTGCCGCCGCCATTCACTTCAACGGTAACGAATTTGGTCGCGCCTTCGCCGTCACGCACGATGGCCTGGGCGACATCCATGCACACTTCGAACACGGCTTGTTTCAGCTTGGCGAACAGCTCGCCTTCAGCGCGGGTGATTTCCGGCAGCGCGGCCTTGCCAGTGGCGATCAGCATGCAGCAATCGTTGGTCGAAGTGTCGCCGTCGATGGTGATGCGGTTGAACGACTTGTTGGCGCCGTCGAGCATCAGGTTGTGCAGCACCTCGCGGGAGACCTTGGCGTCGGTAGCAATGTAACCGAGCATGGTCGCCATGTTCGGGCGAATCATGCCGGCGCCTTTGCTGATGCCGGTGACGGTGATGGTCACGCCGTCATGCTCGAACTGGCGGCTGGCGCCCTTCGGCAGGGTATCGGTGGTCATGATCCCGGTGGCGGCGGCTTCCCAGTTGTTCTCCGACAGATCATCCAGCGCGGCTTGCAGTGCGCCTTCGATTTTTTCGACCGGCAGCGGCTCGCCGATCACACCGGTGGAGTACGGCAGAATCTGGCTGGCATCGACGCCGGTCAGCTCAGCCAGTTTAGCGGTGGTGCGCTCGGCGGCGGCCAGGCCCGGTTCGCCGGTGCCGGCGTTGGCATTGCCGGTGTTGGTCAGCAAGTAACGCACGTCATTGTGCACGCGCTTTTTCGCCAGGATCACCGGCGCGGCGCAGAACGCGTTCAGGGTGAACACGCCAGCCACGGTCGAACCTTCAGCACAGCGCATCACTACCACATCCTTGCGCCCCGGGCGCTTGATGCCGGCCGAGGCGATACCGAGTTCAAAACCGGCAACCGGGTGCAACGTTGGCAAAGGACCAAGACCAACAGCCATGAATGCGCTCCTTACTCAATGATGTCAGCACCGCCACGGGAAAGGACGGTGGGATAAATGGCAAAACGCCGCGACGGCAGGAGCCGGTCGCGGCGCGGGGTGTTCAGCGATTGAAACGGGTTTTACTGGATCTGCCCGTGGCAATGCTTGTATTTCTTGCCCGAACCGCAGTAGCACAGTTCGTTGCGGCCCAGCTTCTGCTCGTTGCGAACCGGGGCAGCGGCGGTGGCCAGTGCCACATCGACCTCTTCACCCAACGCTTCCGGCTGATCCAGCCCAGGCGCTTCGGCGTGTTCGAACTGCATGCGCGCCGCCAGTGCTTCGGCCTCCTGACGCAGACGTTGCTCTTCGGCTTCCGGATCTTCGCGACGAACCTGAACATGCGAAAGCACGCGGATCGAGTCGCGCTTGATCGAATCGAGCAGCTCGGAGAACAGCGTGAAAGATTCGCGCTTGTATTCCTGCTTCGGGTTCTTCTGCGCATAGCCGCGCAGGTGAATGCCGTGACGCAGGTGATCCATGGTCGACAGGTGATCTTTCCACAGGTCGTCGAGTACGCGCAGGACGATCTGCTTCTCGAACGAGCGCAGCGCCTCGGCACCGGCCTGATCTTCCTTCTCGTTGTACGCCGCCATCAGCTCGGTCATGAGCTTCTCGCGCAGGGTTTCTTCGTACAGGTGATCGTCTTCGTCGAGCCATTGCTGGATCGGCAGTTTCACGCCGAAATCGCTTTCGATCGACGCTTCCAGGCCGGCCACGTCCCACTGCTCTGGCAGCGATTGCGGCGGAATGTGGGCGCTGACGGTAGCGTTGAGCACGTCCTGACGGAAGTCGGCGATGGTTTCACCGATGTTGTCGGCGGCCAGCAACGTGTTACGCATGTGATAGATCACTTTACGCTGTTCGTTGTTGACGTCGTCGAACTCGAGCAGTTGCTTGCGGATGTCGAAGTTGCGGCCTTCAACCTTGCGCTGCGCCTTCTCGATCGCGTTGGTCACCATACGGTGCTCGATCGCTTCGCCCGGCTGCATGCCCAGGGCTTTCATGAAGTTCTTCACGCGGTCGGAGGCGAAGATGCGCATCAGGCTGTCTTCCAGCGACAGGTAGAAGCGGCTCGAACCGGCATCGCCCTGACGGCCGGCACGGCCACGCAGCTGGTTGTCGATACGGCGCGATTCGTGACGCTCGGAAGCGATCACCTGCAAGCCGCCGGATTCCAATACTTGCTGGTGACGCTTCTGCCAGTCGGCCTTGATCTGGGCGATCTGCTCAGGAGTCGGGTTCTCCAGCGAAGCGACTTCCACTTCCCAGTTACCGCCCAACAGGATGTCGGTACCACGACCGGCCATGTTGGTGGCGATGGTCAGCGCACCCGGACGACCGGCCTGAGCGATGATTTCAGCTTCTTTTTCGTGGAACTTGGCGTTCAGAACCTTGTGTTCGATGCCTTCTTTGACGAGCAATTCGGACATGTGCTCGGACGTCTCGATGGTCGCGGTACCCACCAGCACCGGACGACCGGCGGCCATGCTTTCCTTGATGTCCGCGACGATCGCAGCGTATTTCTCTTCGGCGGTGAGGAACACCAGGTCGTTGTAGTCCTTACGCGCCAACGGTTTGTTCGGCGGAATGACCATGACTTCCAGACCGTAGATCTGGTGGAATTCGAACGCTTCGGTGTCGGCGGTACCGGTCATGCCGGACAGCTTGGTGTACAAACGGAAGTAGTTCTGGAAAGTGGTCGAGGCCAGGGTCTGGCTCTCGGCCTGGATGTTCAGACCTTCCTTGGCTTCGATAGCCTGGTGCAGGCCTTCGGACAGACGACGACCCGGCATAGTACGACCGGTGTGTTCGTCGACCAGTACGACCTGACCGTCCTGGACGATGTATTCGATATTGCGGTTGAACAGTTTGTGCGCACGCAGACCGGCATAGACGTGGGTCAGCAGGCCAAGGTTGTGCGCCGAGTACAGGCTCTCGCCTTCGGCCAGCAGGCCGACGCGGGTGAGCATTTCTTCGATGAACTGGTGACCGGCTTCGTTGAGTTCGACCTGACGGGTCTTTTCGTCAACGGTGTAGTGGCCGGCCTTGGTGACCTGGCCTTCGACTTCCTCGACGTGCAGTTCCAGCTGCGGGATCAGCTTGTTGATCTCCATGTACAGCTTGGAGCTGTCCTCGGCCTGACCGGAAATGATCAGCGGGGTACGCGCTTCGTCGATGAGGATGGAGTCGACTTCGTCGATCACGGCAAAGTTGAGTTCGCGCTGGAATTTTTCATCCATGCTGAACGCCATGTTGTCGCGCAGGTAGTCGAAACCGAATTCGTTGTTGGTGCCGTAGGTGATGTCGGCGGCGTAGGCGGCACGCTTTTCTTCCGGCGGCTGGAACGGCGTCACGACGCCGACGGTCAGGCCGAGGAATTCATACAGCGGGCGCATCCAGTTGGCGTCACGGCGGGCCAGGTAGTCGTTCACGGTCACCACGTGCACGCCCTTGCCGGACAGTGCGTTGAGGTAAACACCCAGGGTGGCCACGAGGGTCTTGCCCTCACCGGTGCGCATTTCGGCAATCTTGCCTTCGTGCAGAGTCATGCCGCCGACGAGTTGCACGTCGAAGTGGCGCATGCCCATCACACGCTTGCCGGCCTCGCGGGCGACGGCGAAGGCTTCCGGCAACAGCTTGTCGAGGGTCTCCCCTTTGGCGATACGGGCCTTGAACTCGGCGGTCTTGGCGCGCAATTGATCGTCCGAAAGGGCCACCATTTGCTCTTCGAAGGCATTGACGAGCTGCACCGTCTTGAGCATGCGTTTGACTTCACGCTCGTTCTTGCTTCCAAAAAGTTTCTTTAACAAAGGCGCAAACATATCGGCAGGATCTTCCACACTAAAGGGATGGAGGGCGGCCCCGTGAGTCGCCCGTGCAGCCCTCATGGCCGCATGCGAACGAGCATTCTACCCGGAAACGGTGGTGAGGAAAGTGGCGATGTTCCACGATGCTGGCACTGCGCTTTGACGGGGCTCACTTAAAATAGGGGCGTTTTGCTCAACTTCAACCCGTCGAGGGAAAGAAGTCAGGCGTTGATTTAATGAGCAAATCAGGGACAAAAGCAATGGGCCAGAGGTTCCGCAGCTTTCTGCTACCATGGCGCCTCTGTGACTTTCAGGTGTTCGATCATGGCGTTTCGCCCTCTCACGGCCAGAGCACCCGCCGCTCTGTTACGTGAAGCCAAACCGCTCAAAGCCCTCCTCGGCCATGCCCAGCGCCTGGAGCATTTGCAGCGCCTGCTCGAAAGCCAGCTGCAGCCTGCCGCCCGCGAGCATTGCCGCGTGGCCAAATGGCGCGAAGGCGAGCTGTCGCTGGTGGTCACTGACGGCCATTGGGCGACGCGACTGCGCTATCAGCAGAAACGCCTGCAACGACAACTGCAATTGTTCGAAGAGTTCGCCAACCTGACGCGGATCAAATTCAGTGTGCGCCCGCCGATCGTGCAGCATCGGGTAGTTGGGCACTCGATGGATCTGTCCAGCAGTGCGGCAGAGACGATTCAGTCGACGGCCGACGGGATCAGCGATCCGGGATTGCGCGCGGCGCTGGAGCGGTTGGCGGCGCATGCCAAAAGCAAAAACTGACCGTGCACACCATTGCCATGTGGGAGCGAGCCTGCTCGCGAAGAGGCCATGTCAGACGACATTGATGTTGAATGACACAGCGCTTTCGCCAGCAGGCTCGCTCCCACTGTCTCGATCTCCGACTCTCCTCAATTCAGCGGCGCTTGCTGCCGCCCAATAAAGAGCCCATCAACCCCCGCACCAACTGCTTGCCAAGGTTATTGGCCGCCTGGCGCATCGCCGATTTCAGCGCTTGGCCTGCCGCCGTGCCGAGGAATTCTCCCGCGCGGTCAGCCAGGCTCGGCTCTTCGGCCGCCGCTTTGCCCGCTGGTGTTTCAGCCTCGGGCGCCAGCCCTTTGCGTCCCATCAGGATTTCATAGGCCGACTCGCGGTCGATCGGCTTGTCATAACGGCCCTTGAACGGTGAGCCGGCGATCAGCACGGTGCGCTCGGTTTCAGTCAGCGGGCCGATCCGCGATTGCGGCGGCGCCACCAACACACGCTGGACCATTTCCGGCGTGCCCTTCTCGGTCAGCGTTCCCACCAGCGCCTCGCCGATTCCCAGTTCAGTCAGTACCGACAGACTGTCGAACGCCGGATTCGGCCGAAAGCCATCCGCCACGGCGCGCAGAGATTTCTGCTCTTTGGCGGTGAACGCACGCAGACCGTGTTGAATACGCAAGCCCAACTGCGCCAGCACGTCATCCGGCAGATCCGCTGGCGACTGGGTGACGAAATACACGCCAACGCCTTTGGAACGAATCAAGCGCACCACTTGCTCAAGCCGCTCCTGCAAGGCCTTGGGCGTGTCGCCGAACAGCAAGTGCGCCTCGTCGAAAAACAGCGCCAGCAGCGGCTTGTCGGCGTCGCCGCGCTCGGGCAGTTGCTCGAACAACTCGGCCAGCAGCCACAGCAGGAACGTTGCGTAAACCTTCGGCGCCTCGTGCACCAGCCGACTGGCATCGAGCAGATGGATACGTCCACGGCCATCGGCGCCCGGTTGCAGAATGTCTTCGAGTTGCAGCGCCGGCTCGCCGAACAGGGCTTCGGCGCCCTGCTGTTCCAGCGTCGCCAAGCGGCGCAGCAGCGCCTGGCTGGAACCGGTGGTCATCAGCGCGGCATCTTCGCCGAGCAACTGTGGATTGTCCTTGAGGTGATTGAGCAGCGCTTTCAGATCCTTGAGATCCAGCAGCAACAGCCCTTCGCGATCCGCCACCTTGAAGGCCGCGTACAGCGCCGACTGCTGACTGTCGGTCAGCTCGAGCAGGCTGCCGATCAGTAGCGGACCCATTTCGCTCAACGTGGTGCGCAGCGGATGTCCGGATTCACCGTGGATGTCCCAAAGCGTGACGGGATAAGCCTGCGGCGTGTGACCGAGCCAGGGCATGCCGGCGATGCGCTCGGCCACTTTGCCCTGCGGGTTGCCGGCAGCACCGAGGCCGCACAGGTCGCCCTTGATGTCGGCAGCGAACACTGCCACACCGGCGTCGCTGAACGCTTCGGCCAGGCGCTGCAACGTCACGGTTTTACCGGTGCCGGTGGCGCCGGCGATCAGGCCGTGGCGGTTGGCCAGGCGCATGGCCTGAGCGATGGGTTGCGCGGCCGGATCAGCGCCGATAACGAGTTGCGAGGAGTCAGGCATTTTCTCACCCAATGGTTAATCTTTGATGACACATGGCCGATACATAAATTGGATAGACCCATCAGAAAATCGGGTCGGACATTTCCCTAAGGAGAGCCGGAAATATCAATTTTTCAACCTTGCCCATAGTGCGCGTCTCTATCAAAGCACGCCCAGGACATTAAGACCTTAGCGGAACCCCAAGCCATGAACAAAAACCTGCGCTTCAGCCATAAGATTTTGCTTGCCGCCGCTCTCATCGTCATTGCCGCTTTTGCCTCGTTCACGTTGTACAACGACTGGCAGCAGCGCAATGCGATCCGCGATGATCTGAACAACTACCTCAATGAAATGGGCGAGGTCACCGCCGGCAACATCCAGACTTGGCTCAGCGGGCGCATTCTGCTGATCGAGAACGCCGCGCAGAACATCGCCATCAACCCGGAACCTGCCACGGTCGCCAGCCTGCTGGAACAGAAAAGCCTGACCTCGACGTTCATGGCCACCTACCTGGGCGATGCCACCGGGCATTTCACCATCCGCCCGGACGTGAAGATGCCGGACGGTTTCGATCCGCGTGTGCGCCCTTGGTATAAAGGTGCCGAAAGCAGCAGCACCTCGACCCTGACCGAACCCTACATCGATGCGGCCACCGGCCAGTTGATCATCTCCATCGCCACCGCTTCGAAAAAGGCCGGGCAGAGCGTCGGCGTGGTCGGCGGCGACCTCAGCCTGCAATCGCTGATCGACACCCTCGCCGCGCGGGATTTCGACGGCATGGGCTATGCGTTTCTGATCAGCGCCGACGGCAAGATCCTCGTCCACCCGGACAAGGCCCTGGTGATGAAGTCGCTCAAAGAAGCCTACCCGCAGGACACGCCGCGCATCAGCAGCGATTTCAGCGAAGTGACAGTTGATGGCAAAACCCGCATCGTCACCTTCGCTCCGATCAAAGGCCTGCCGTCGGTGAACTGGTACATCGGTCTGTCGATCGATAAAGACCAGGCCTACGCGATGCTCAGCGAATTCCGCACCTCAGCGGTAATCGCAACCATCATTGCCGTGGTAATCATCATTGCCCTGCTCGGCATGCTGATCCGCCTGCTGATCCAGCCGCTGCACGTGATGACCCGCGCCATGGAAGACATCGCCGACGGCGAAGGCGACCTGACCAAACGCCTGAACATCGTCAATAACGATGAATTCGGCATCCTCGGCACCGCGTTCAACCGCTTCGTCGAGCGCATTCACGGCTCGATCCGCGAAGTGTCCTCCGCCACCGGTCAGGTCAACGAAGTCGCGCTGCGCGTGGTCGCTGCGTCGAATTCGTCGATGTACAACTCCGACCAGCAAGCTTCGCGCACCAGCAGTGTTGCCGCCGCGATCAATCAACTCGGCGCCGCCGCCCAGGAAATTGCCCGCAACGCCGCGCAAGCGTCGAATCAGGCCAGCGATGCCAGGGGTCTGGCCGAAGATGGTCAGCAGGTGGTCGAGCGCAGCATCAAGGCGATGAACCAGTTGTCGAGCATGCTCAGCGCGTCCAGCACCAACATCGAGTCGCTGAACAGCAAGACCGTCAACATCGGCCAGATTCTCGAGGTGATCACCAGTATTTCCCAGCAGACCAACCTGTTGGCGCTGAACGCAGCGATCGAAGCGGCGCGCGCCGGTGAGGCCGGTCGTGGTTTCGCCGTGGTGGCCGACGAAGTGCGCAACCTCGCGCACCGCACTCAGGAATCGGCACAGCAGGTGCAGACCATGATCGAGGAGCTGCAAGTCGGCGCCCGGGAATCGGTTAGCACCATGAGCGACAGCCAGCGCCACAGCCAGGACAGCGTCGAGATCGCCAACCTCGCCGGCGAACGCCTGAACAGCGTGACCCTGCGCATTGGCGAGATTGATGGGATGAACCAGTCGGTGGCAACCGCGACCGAGGAGCAGACTGCGGTGGTTGAGTCGATCAACGTCGATATCACCGAGATCAACACGCTGAACCAGGAAGGCGTGGAAAACCTGCAAGCGACCTTGCGCGCGTGCTCGGATCTGGAGCAGCAGGCTTCGCGTCTCAAGCAACTGGTGGGCAGCTTCAGGATTTAAGCTGCGGCGACTGGCCACTTCGCGAGCAGGCTCGCTTGTATGGTTAGACTTGAAGGGGTGGTGGGACGAACAGTTCGCATCTGACTGCTGTAACAGTACAGACCGTGGGAGACCTCGCCCCACCCCTTCCACCAAAAGCGCCGATAGAGAATGCTTCGTTCAAGCGACGATAGAAACAAGCCTGCGCCTCTGGGTGAAACCCCTACAAGTCGTAAAACCTTAGCGTGGAGAAGTGTCAGTGGCAATGCGCGTGTCGAAGTCAATTGTGGGTGTGGACGTCGCCAAAGCTGAACTTGTTATTTATTTAGCAGATCCAGATCTGCTCACCTCGATAACCAATGAAAAGCCCGTCATAAAGCGCTGGCTTAAAACGTTGCCGGGGCCCACCGCCATAGCTGTTGAGGCGACAAATGTTTATCACGTCGACTTGGTTGAGTTGGCTCATGAGTCAGGCCACGACGTTTTCATCATCGACGGTTTTCAACTCAGTAATTATCGTAAAGGTGTCGGTGGTCGTAGTAAAACGGACGCATCTGACGCCCGTCTTCTCGCCCGTTTTCTAAAAAATGAAGGCGAAGATTTACGCCCCTGGACCCCACCTCCGGCGGTCTACGGCAAGCTGCAAAGCCTTCTACGACGTAGAGCTTCGCTGATACAGGCCAAAACCAGCCTGACCCAGAGCTGGGCAAATGACGCCAGCTTGAAAGCCGTGTTCGCAACTTTCGTAAAGTCCATGGAAAGGCTGGATTTGCTAGTTCAGAAAAAGCTCAAGGAAATCTTGCGTGAAGCTGGTTTGCTGGAAGAAGTTGCCAGATGCCAAGCCATCGAAGGTATAGGTTTTCTAACTGCAACTGCTTTGGTCATGGCATACAACCGAGGCGACTTTACCAGCGGCGACTCTTATGTCGCGTTTTTAGGCATGGATCTGAGAGTGAGCGACTCGGGCCAAAAAAATGGCCGTAGATATTTAACCAAGCGCGGATGCTCGGAGGTGCGACGGTTATTGCATAACGCCGCCATGTCAGCCTGCCGATCAAATGCCTGGAAGGCGTTCTACAACCACCATCTCAGCTGTGGAAAAGCGACTACACAGGTACTGGTGATGCTCAGCCGTAAACTCGCCCGCATAGCGTTCGCCCTGATGAAAAACCAGAGCGAATATCAATCGAAAGGGGCAGTTATCGCTTGAGGATAACCATAGAATCTCCCACAGGGAAAATGCATTCCATTGTGGGAGCGAGCCTGCTCGCGAATATCTACCTTTCAACAAAACCCGAGTGACACCCCACCGCGCAATCCCGACCGAACATCTATTCTGGATAAAGGTCAATCAAGGGAGAACGACACAGCGGAGGGTTGCTCACCGTGCATATCGCCGACATCACCATGTTCTACGCCCCGGCCAGCGGAGGCGTGCGGACTTACCTAGATGCCAAACACCGTCGCCTTGGCGAGCGCAACGCCATTCGCCACAGCTTGCTGATCCCCGGCGCGCGACTGGGTGAACATGACGGCATTTATACGGTTCCAGCGCCCGCCCTGCCCTTCGGCAAAGGTTATCGCTTCCCCCTGCGCCTGGCGCCTTGGCGAAACGTCCTGCAGGATTTGCAGCCGGATCTGATCGAAGTCGGCGATCCCTACCTCACCGCATGGGCGGCGCTGGATGCGCGGCGGCAGCTGGACGTTCCGGTGATCGGCTTTTATCACTCGGATCTGCCGCTGCTGGCGGGCAATCGCATGGGCCATTGGGTCACGCCGAATGTCGAGGCTTACGTGACTCGCCTGTACGGCAATTTCGATCGTGTCCTCGCCCCGAGCCAGGTCATGGCCGACAAGCTCATCGGGCTTGGTGTACGCAATGTCCATGTGCAACCGCTGGGCGTGGATCTGCACACCTTCCATCCCGACGCCCGCGATCCTGGCCTGCGGGCTGAGCTGGGCATTGCCGAAGACACGCGCCTGCTGATCTTTGCCGGGCGCGGTTCCAAGGAGAAAAACCTGCCGGTGCTGCTCAAGTGCATGCAACGCCTTGGTCCGCGTTACCACTTGCTGCTGGTCGGCTCGTCGATGCCTGCGGCGGTGCCGGACAACGTCAGCGTTATCGACGAATTCTGCCCGGCGCCGAAAGTCGCGCGGCTGATGGCCAGCGCCGATGCGCTGCTGCATGCCGGCGACCAGGAAACCTTCGGCCTGGTCATCCTTGAGGCCATGGCCTGCGGCATTCCCGTGGTGGCGGTGGCGGCCGGGGCGTTTGAAGAAATCGTCAACGATTCCTGCGGCCTGCTCTGTGCACCGAATAATCCGCAGGCCATGGCCAATGCCGTGCGCGAGCTGTTCAGTCGCGGCTGCGCCCGCCTCGGTCAACAGGCGCGCCAGCACGTCGAACGGCATTACGCCTGGGACACCGTGGTCGACAGTCTGCTCAGCCACTATCACGCGGTGCTCGGCCATACGCTGCCACGGGTGGCCAATGGTTGAAGAAATGAAAGCTGTTTGCCTGGTATTGCATGATGTCGCGCCCTCGACCTGGGCGGATTACCAGCCCTTCGTCGAGGCCGTCGATGCCTTGGGTGATGTGCCGATGACGTGGCTGGTGGTGCCGGATTTCCATCGCCACGATGCGCTTGACGCCAATCCGGCGTTTCGCCGAGTGCTCGATGCCAGGGTCGCCCGAGGCGATGAACTGGCGCTGCACGGCTACTACCACGACGATCAGGAACCCATGCCGAACAACCCGCGCGACTGGTTCATGCGCCGGGTCTACACCCACGAAGGCGAGTTCTATCGCCTGTCCCGCGAAGCAGCCCTTGACCGCCTGCACGCAGGTCTGGACATGTTTCAGCGCTGCGACTGGCCGGTGCACGGTTTCGTCGCCCCGGCCTGGCTGATGAGCGACGGCACCCGCCACGCTTTGCGTGAATTGCCGCTCAGCTACACCAGCGATCCGCAGCACCTTTATCGCTTGCCCGACTTCAGCGCCATCGATGCACCGGGGCTGGTGTGGAGTGCGCGCAGTGCCTGGCGTCGTGGCTTGTCGAAAATCGTCAGCGACCAGCGTGAACAGCGCTGGCGCGAGGCATCGGTGATTCGTCTGGGGCTGCATCCGGTGGACATGCGTCACCGGTTTTCTCGCGATTATTGGTTGCACACGCTGCAACGCCTGCTAGCGGAGGGACGCGTGCCGCTGACCAAAATCGACTGGCTGACCCGACAGCGCGGTCAGCTGGAACGCGCAGCATGAAGCGCAGCCTGTTGTTGCTGATCGGCCTGCTCGCGGCGGTACTGATTCCGGTACTGCTCGGCGGCGGCGAGACGTGGTCGCGCCTGCGCAGTTTTCCGCTGAACTGGCTGTTGATCATGTTCGGCATGATTCTGCTCTGCTGGGGCATCAATACGTTGCGCCTGCGTTTGTTGCTCGGCGACCAGCGAGAAAAAGTCGCGCCCTTGAAAAGCCTCGGCGTGGTGATGGCGGCCGAGTTCGCGTACTGCGCCACGCCCGGCGGTAGTGGCGGACCGCTGACGATCATGGCATTGCTCGCCCGGTGCGGCGTGCGTCCGGCGCGGGGCAGCGCGGTGTTTGCCATGGATCAGCTCAGCGATCTGCTGTTCTTTCTCTGCGCCCTCAGCGGGATTCTGATCTATGCGCTATTCCAGCACCTGAGCGATCGCCTTGAGTGGCTGCTGACCGTCAGCGCCGTTTCGCTGTTTGGGGGGTTGTTCAGTTGCGTGTTGATCGCCCGTTATCACCGAGCGTTGATTCGCCTGAGCGGGCGGCTGTTGGCGGGGATGAACATCACGACAAGTACTCGCCGTCGCTGGGCGCGCAAGTTACTGCACTTTCTCGCGGCATTTACCGATACCTTGAAACTGCCCTGGCAAACGCTGGTTCAGGTTTTTGCTCTGACCTGCGTGCACTGGCTGCTGCGCTACAGCGTGCTGTATCTGGCCCTGCGCGGGCTCGGCGCGGATTTGCAGTGGGCGTGGAGCTTTCTGGTGCAGATGCTCTCGCTGGGCGCCGGCCAGTTCAGCCTGTTACCTGGCGGCGCAGGGGCGGCAGAGCTGACCTCGGCTGCGCTGCTCGCGCCGATGGTGGGCAAATCCACCGCAGCGGCGGCGATCCTGATCTGGCGCGTGGTGACGTATTACTTCTATCTGCTGGTTGGCGGCCCGGTGTTCGTGTTGATGCTGGGCAAGCCGTTGCTGAAGAAGTTGATGAACGTCAGGCAGGCTTCTTAGGTTCGTCCTGCTCTTGTTGGAGCTGCTCCCAAAGCTCGGCGGCACCGGGGAATTCGGTGCCGTCGTCCGGGCTCATGTCATCCGGATCGTAGCGGCTGAGGCAACCTTCACCAAGAGTGGCGGGGGCTTTGGAAGTGGCTTTGTCCAGCGGATCGCTCATGACTTTTCCTCGGGCTCAAATGACAAGGGCCTGAGCGATTCAACGCCCAGGCCCCTGGTTTTTCAAGCGTGGCGTGCTCGATCAGAACACGACTGTCTTGTTGCCATGCACCAGCACGCGGTCTTCCAGGTGATAACGCAGACCACGGGCCAGCACCATCTTCTCGACGTCACGACCGAAGCGCACCATGTCTTCGATGCTGTCGCTGTGGCTGACACGCACCACGTCCTGCTCGATGATCGGGCCGGCGTCCAGCTCTTCAGTAACATAGTGGCAGGTCGCGCCGATCAGTTTCACACCACGCAGGGACGCCTGGTGATACGGCTTGGCGCCGACGAACGATGGCAGGAAGCTGTGGTGAATGTTGATGACTTTGTGCGCGTATTCGCGGCACATGTCCGGCGGCAGGATCTGCATGTAGCGCGCCAGCACCACCACTTCGGCGTCGTGCTGTTTGACCAGCCGCGATACTTCGTCGAATGCCGGCTGCTTTTCCTGCGGGTTGACCGGCACGTGGTAGTAAGGGATGCCGTGCCACTCGACCATACTGCGCAGGTCGTCGTGGTTGGAAATCACGCAGGCGATTTCGCAATCCAGTTCATCGCTGTGCCAGCGGTGCAGCAGGTCGGCCAGGCAGTGGGATTCGCGGCTGGCCATCAGCACCACGCGTTTTTTCTGCTCGGTGTCGGTGATGCGCCAGTCCATCGAGAACTCTTCGGCGATCGGCGCGAACTTCTCGCGCAATTCTTCAATACCGAACGGCAGGGAATCGGCACGGATTTCGTGACGCATGAAGAACCAGCCCACTTGATTGTCAGAGTGGTGGCTCGCTTCGGTGATCCAGCCATTATGAGAGGCCAGAAAATTACTGACTTTGGCAACGATGCCAACGCGGTCCGGGCAAGAGATCACCAGCCGAAAAGTGCGCATGAGGGGGAAACTCCAGAACTTCACAAAGGCCGCCATTCTAGCGACTGCGCAGGAAAACTGCAGTACGCATACGCGCCGGGTGGGACAAAGCATGGTCAAACGGCTTTCTGACGCAGGTCTTACGTCAAGACCGTGACGCTTTAGCGGGGCTTTTGTCAGACAACTGTAAATATCTGTGCTGACTGCATCACATTATTTAACGGAACATTCAAAGCGCGGCTAATTCCTGTAACTCATTTAAATAAAAAGCCGATCTAAATGTTTACTTGATGAAACAGCCTGACTATTATTGCGGCACTGTCCCCTGTCATTCAGCATTCTACGAAAGGTAGTACTCATGTCCTTGATCAACGAATATCGCGCCACCGAAGAAGCCATCAAAGAGCTGCAAGCCCGTCTGAAGAACCTGTCCGAAGACGACAAACTGCAAGCCGAACTGGAATTCGAAGGCAAACTGCGCACGCTGATGGGTGAATACTCCAAGTCCCTGCGTGACATCATCGCGCTGCTGGATCCAGAAGCAAAATCCAAGGCTCCACGTGGCGGCGCAGTAAAAACTACCGGCACCAAGCGTGCACGCAAAGTTAAGCAATACAAAAACCCGCACAACGGTGAAGTCATCGAAACCAAAGGTGGCAACCACAAGACTCTGAAAGAGTGGAAAGCCAAGTGGGGCGGCGACGTGGTTGAAGGCTGGGCTACCCTGCTGGGCTAAGCCGCAACGCCTTCGCAGAGCGATCCGCGAACAAAAGAACGCCAGCTAGCGCTGGCGTTTTTTTATGCCCGTAATTTATTGTCCGGGCATGTTCGATTTCACAGATTCAAACGTTTGCGTAATGCCTGGACATAATTCTGCCAGTCATTGAGCACCTCTCGCTGCATCGGTGACGCACTAAGCGACCATTGCTCTGCCGCCTCGATAAATGACTGCACGGTATTCGGCGCACCTGCCTCGGGTTGCGTCAGGCGTTGCTGACAAAATAATTTCCAGCGCTCTTGCTCGGCCACATCCAGGGTGTCCGGAAAGTTGCGTGCTCGATATCGAAAAAGTAATTCAGGCAAACGTTCATCATCGAAAGGCCACTGCTCTTGCGCCAATTGCGCAGGGTCGGCCGTTCGAACTTGTTCGCATAAACGACGATCACGATCACCGATAAATCCATCGTACAACTGCTGCTCGGGATCTTCGCTGGGGACGAAGTCTTCGCTGGCATAAATCGCCGCGACTTTATCTTTCCAGACTTGTTGTGCGTCAGTTAGTCGCACTGTCCGCTCATGATAAAGCGCCATGTCCAGCCCAAGGCGCTGCTGGTCTTGCGCGCGCAATACCGCCAGCGGCGCTACAACCGGGCAGCGATTGATATGAATCAGCTTGAGCGGCACCGGCAACTCACCTTCGGCCAACTCATCGCGACGGGTATAAAGACGCTGACGCAATGCTTGCGCATCGAGGTCCAGCAACCCCTGCGGATCAAGATGCAGATCACAGACGATCAGGGCGTTGCGATTCTTCGGGTGCCAGGCCAGCGGCAACACCACGCCGACATAACTGCGTGCCGCCGAGAATCGCCCGGACACATGCACCAGTGGCTGCAACAGGCGGATCTGATCCATCACCTTCTGTTTGCTGCGCAACTGGAACAGCCACTCGTAGAGCTTGGGTTGTTTCTCGCGAATCAGCCGCGCCAGTGCAATGGTGGCGCGCACATCCGATAGCGCCTCGTGAGCGTGCCCGTGATCGATATTGTTGGCCGCCGTGAGGCGTTCGAGCTTGAGGGTCACGCGGCCTTCATCATCGGTCGGCCAGACCAGACCATCCGGGCGCAATGCGTAAGCGGCGCGCACCACATCAATCAGATCCCAGCGACTGTTGCCGCCCTGCCATTCACGGGCATAGGGGTCGAAGAAATTGCGATACAGGCTGTAGCGGGTCATTTCGTCGTCGAAACGCAAGGTGTTGTAACCGGCGCCACAGGTGCCCGGTGCGGCCAGTTGCGCATGCACGCGGGTCATGAAATCGGCTTCGCTCAGGCCTTTTTCAGCGAGCTGGCCCGGGGTGATGCCGGTGATCGCGCACGCCGCCGGGTGCGGCAGGATGTCCTCGCTGGGTTGGCAATAGAGGTTGACCGGCTCGTCGATCTCGTTGAGCGCATGGTCGGTGCGAATCCCGGCCACCTGCAGCGGTCGGTCGTTGCGCGGATTGATGCCAGTGGTTTCGTAGTCGTACCAGAAGATTGAAGTCACGGGCGAATCCTGAACAGAAGATCGGCGAAGTCTAGGCGTTTCAGGGTTGCCACGGCCAGCCTGGTCGCCCTCGAACAGCAATTTCTCCAGATTCCTACAACTGGAATGCATTGCCCTTGTGGGAGCGAGCCTGCTCGCGAAGGCTTTCCGTCAGTTGCACATAGGCTGACTGATCCACCACATTCGCGAGCAGGCTCGCTCCCACACCCGAGAGGCTGCTAGCATCAGGCGCACTTGCATCCCGAACAGGCGAACATCAGGTAGCCCATGCTCGAGCCCACAGCACCGCGAAGGAAAGCACCGCTGGATACGCGCCATCAGGTCGAAACGCCGGAAGGCATCGACCTGCCGTTGCGTCCCGCCGGGTTGATGGTGCGCGCCGTGGCGTTTGCCATCGATCTGGGCATTCGCGGCTTGATCCTCGGTGTGCTGTTTATCGCACTGGCGTTTCTCGGCAAGCTCGGCATGGGCCTCGGTTCCTTGCTGCTGTTTGCCATCAGTTGGTGGTACATGGTGTTGTTCGAGGTGCTGCGTCAGGGCCGCTCGCCGGGTAAGCAATGGCTGGGTTTGCGCGTGGTGCACGATGACGGCACGCCGATCGGCTGGTCGGCCTCGCTATTGCGCAACCTGCTGCGCTTTGTCGATCTACTGCCCTTCGGCTATTTCCTCGGTGCGCTCAGTTGCCTGCAACACCCGACCTTCAAACGCCTCGGCGACATTGCCGCCGGCACGTTGGTGGTTTACAGCGAACGCCCGCTGAGCCGCCCGCAACTGCCTGACGCTGAACCTCGCCGCAGCCCCGTTCCACTGACCTTGAGCGAACAACGCGCGGTACTCGGTTTCGCCGAGCGTCAGGCCGAGCTCTCTCCCGCACGGGTTAACGAGCTGGCGGCATTGCTGGCGCAGCCGCTGCACATCTCTGCGCCCAAAGCCGTGTCTGAACTCAACGGCATCGCGCGCGGCCTGTTGGGGCCGACCCCATGAAGCAGAGCCTGTTCGAAAGTCGCCACAAGGCCGAATGGGAGCGCTTCGCCGTGGCGCTCGAACGCCTCGAACAAGGCAAGGAGACAGCGCAAGTCAGCGATTTTCCCAAGGCCTATCGGCGTCTCTGCCAACATCTGGCTCTGGCCCAGGCGCGCGGCTACAGCAGTTTTCTGATCGATTCATTGCAACAGCAAGTACTGCGCGGCCATCAACAGCTCTATCGGCATCGCAGTCGGCTCGGGGCGCAAATCATCAGCTTTATCCTCGCCGACTTCCCGCGACTGGTGCGCGAACAATGGCGCTTCGTTGCGGCCGCCAGCCTGTTGTTTTTCGGCAGCCTGATCGGTTTCGGCGTGCTGGTTTATCTGTTCCCGGAACTGATCTACAACCTGATCCCGGCCGAACAGGTGCGCGAGATGCAAGGCATGTACGACCCCGTTGCCGGCCACCTCGGCCGCTCGGCGGAACGGGCGGCCAGCGAAGACTGGGTAATGTTCGGCTATTACGTGATGCACAACACGGGCATCGCCTTTCAGACATTCGCCAGCGGTTTGCTGATGGGTGTGGGCAGCGGTTTTTTCCTGCTTTACAACGGCATGATCATCGGCGCGGTGGCCGGGCATCTCAGCGAGATCGGTTTCGGCCAGACCTTCTGGTCGTTCGTGATCGGTCACGGCGCGTTCGAACTGAGCGCCATCGCCCTCGCCGGAGCGGCGGGCCTGAAGCTGGGCTGGGCGCTGATCGCCCCCGGACGTCTGACATGGGGCGAGGCGCTGCGTCTGGCCGCGCGCAAAAGCGTGTTGCTGGTGTGTGGGGCCATGCTGTTCCTGTTGATCGCAGCCTTTATCGAGGCTTATTGGTCGTCGAAAACCAGTGTCACGCCGCTGACCAAATACGCCGTCGGCGCCGCGCTGTGGCTGGCCGTCGTGGTTTATCTGTCGTTTGCCGGAAGGATTCATCATGCGCCTGAGTGACGCCAGCGTAGTGATCCGCCCGCGCACGACCTGGGAAGCCATGGACCTGGGCGTGTTGATGAGCCAGCAGCATCGGCGGTTGTTGATGACCAGTTGGGCGATCGTCACCCTGCCGCTGTTCGCCCTGCTCAGCCTGTTGCTGTGGGATTCGCCATCGCTGGCGGTGTTCATTTTCTGGTGGCTGAAACCGGCCTACGAACGCCTGCCGCTGTACATCCTCTCCAAAGCGCTGTTCGGTGAAACGCCACCCCTCAGACAAGCCTTGCGCGAGTGGCCGCGCCTGCTCAAGCCGCAACTGCTGGCCAGTCTGACCTGGCGCCGGCTGAGCCTGAGTCGCAGCTTTGTGCTGCCAGTGACCCAACTCGAAGGGCTCGACGGCGAGGCCAGACAACAACGTCTGCGGGTGCTGCTGCAACGCAACGGCGGCGCCGCGCAATGGTTGACGATTATTGGCGTGCATCTGGAAACCGCACTGTGGATCGGCTTGATGCTGCTGTTCTACATGCTCTTGCCGCAGCAGATCGAAACCGACTGGGACTGGCAATCGCTGCTGCTTGCCGCCGATCAGGACTGGCGTTGGCTGGAACACCTGACCAACGTTTTTTATGCGCTGATCCTGGTGGCCTGGGGACCGGTTTATGTCGCCTGCGGCTTCAGCCTGTACCTGAACCGTCGCACGCAACTGGAAGCCTGGGACATCGAGCTGGTTTTCCGCCGTTTGCGCCAGCGTTTGAACAGCAGCGTGCTAGGTGTGTTGCTGGCGGCGTGTCTGCTGCTGCCGAACCTGCAACCGGTATGGGCCAGCGATGCGCCGGATGCTCCTAGGTTGCTCAATCAGCCGCTGACCAGTCAGGCCGCACGCGACAGCATCCAGTCGCTGCTCGAACAACCGCCGTTCAAGAACAAGGAAAGCGTCACCCGCTATCGCTTCGCAGACGACCCGGCAAGCCCGGCCAAGGACGCGCAACCGGGTGAGGCTCCGCAGTGGCTGAAAACCCTTCTCGGTTGGCTCGACGGTCGACACCTTGATGCCTTGGCGAACGTGATTGAGGTGCTGTTGTGGGGCGCGCTGATTGCCGCGCTGGGCTGGCTGGTCTGGCGTTATCGCGAATTTCTCCGGGCCTTCGTCAGTCGTCGCCCGAACCTGCCCTCGCGCAGCAAACCACCGGCGCCGCCACACGTCTTCGGGCTGGATCTGAACCGTGAAACCCTTCCCGATGACATCGCCGCCAGTGCCGAACAATTGTGGCTGAGCGAACCTCGCGCCGCGCTGGGCCTGCTCTATCGCGGCCTGCTCAGTCATCTGCTACATGATTTCGACCTGGCGCTGAAAGCCGCCGACACCGAGAGCCAGATCCTCAACCGCATCGAGCAATTGCAACGCCCGGACCTGCTCGCCTACAGCCGCAACCTCACTGTTCACTGGCAGAACATGGCCTACGGGCACCGACTTCCGGCCGCGCACCTGCAAGCAGAGCTGTGTAACGGCTGGCGTGAATTGTTCAGCAAAGGATCCGGGCATTGAACCGGCGCATCGGTTGGACTTTGGCTGCGCTGGCGCTTCTGCTGCTTGGCGGCTTGAGCCTGTTCCTCTACCTCAAGGCCCGGCCCTATCAGGAAACCGTCGATCACGGCCCCTCGCCTGCCGCGCAAGCCAATCCTTATCTGGCGGCAGAAATGTTCCTGCGCGAGCGCGGCCTCGCGGTCAGTCACGCCGAGACCTTGACGGTGCTGCCGCAGATTGATCCGCACAGCCACACTTTGCTTTTGTTTGGCGAGCGCGCCCGGATGACGCCGCGTGAAGTCGATCAAGTGTTGAACTGGACTCGCGCCGGCGGACGCTTGGTATTTGTCGCTGAATCGCTGTGGGATGCGCAAACCGGGCAAAGCAATGATCTGCTGCTCGATAAGGTGCAACTGCACCAATCGCTGAGCAAGGACTTGAAAGATCCTCCAGTGGACGTGGAAAAGGACCGCTTCCCGAAACTGACCAAACTGTACCTGGAAGACGAAGACGCGCCGGCCTACGCCGGTTTCGACACCGACTTCCACCTCGACGACCCGAACAATGTCGCGCAAGCCTGGGCCAACAGCGCCAAAGCCACGCACATGATGCAACGGGTGTACGGCCTCGGCACAATCACCGTTGTCACCGATGCCGAGCTGTGGAAAACCCCGGTTATCGGCAAATATGACAACGCCTGGCTGCTCTGGTATTTGAGCGCCGACACTGACGTCACACTGGTTTACAACACTGCACACGATGGTCTGTGGACGTTGCTCTGGCGCTACTTCCCGCAGGCCATCGTCGCCCTGCTCGCCTTGATCGGCCTGTGTTTGTGGCAGGCCGGCGTGCGTCACGGCCCGGTGCAAATGCCGGCGCCAGCGGGTCGCCGCCAACTGCTGGAGCATCTGCGTGCCAGTGCCGATTTCCTGCTGCGCCACAACGGCCAGCAGGCGCTGCTGCAAGCCTTGCAACAAGACATACTGCGCCGCGCGCGCCGCCGCCATCCCGGTTTCGATCAATTGAATGTGGCCGAACAATGGCTGGCGTTATCGCGCCTGACCCGGCAACCCACCCGCGCCATCAGCCAGGCCCTGAGCCCACGTCCGAAGCAGCGTTTGTCCAGCGCCGAATTCAGCCGTCAGGTCGCTCATCTGCAAACCTTGAGGAACGCGTTATGACTGAACAGATCGAGCCCGGCACCGCGACGCACGCCGCCCAGCAGCGCCAGCGCGCCAGCCAGTTGGCGCAGGCGGTGCGCAACGAATTGAACAAGGCGCTGATCGGCCAGGATGCGGTGGTCGACGCTGTCCTGACCGCGCTGATTGCCGGCGGCCATGTGCTGCTCGAAGGCGTGCCCGGCCTGGGCAAGACCTTGCTGGTGAGGGCCTTGGCACGTTGCTTCGGCGGCGAGTTCGCGCGCATCCAGTTCACCCCGGATCTGATGCCCAGCGACGTTACCGGTCACGCCGTGTATGACTTGCAGACCGAGCAGTTCAAGCTGCGCAAAGGCCCGCTGTTCACCAACCTGCTGCTGGCCGACGAGATCAACCGCGCCCCGGCAAAAACCCAGGCGGCATTGCTCGAAGCCATGCAGGAACGTCAGGTGACGCTCGAAGGCCGCGCGCTGCCGATTGCGCAACCGTTCATGGTGTTGGCAACGCAGAATCCGATCGAACAGGAAGGCACCTATCCACTGCCGGAAGCCGAGCTTGACCGCTTCATGCTCAAGGTGCGCATGGATTACCCCGACGCCGATCAGGAGCTGAACATGGTCCGTCAGGTCTGTCGTTCGACCCGCGCCGACATGCTCGATGTGCAACCGCTGCGCACGGTGTTGCAGGCCAAGGATGTCCAGGCCCTGCAACGTATCGCCAGCGACTTGCCGCTGGACGATCAGGTCCTCGATTACGCCGTGCGCCTGGCGCGCAGCACGCGCACCTGGCCGGGGCTGACCCTCGGCGCCGGGCCACGCGCCTCGATTGCATTGGTTCGCTGTGCCCGTGCCCGGGCGTTGTTGCGCGGCGGCGAGTTTGTAATCCCGGATGACATCAAAGGCTGCGCGCTGGCGGTGTTGCGCCATCGCGTGCGCATCGCGCCGGAGCTGGATATCGAAGGCCTGCAGGTCGATCAGGTGCTCACGCAATTGCTCGATCAAGTGCCGGCGCCGCGCCTGTGAAACCGTCTCGGCTGCTGCTGATCTGGCTGGCCCTGCTGGTAGTTATCAGTATCGTGCTCGGCGCCTTGCAGGCGTTGCAGATCGACCTCCCGTCCAGCCTGATTTCGATCAACTGGGGATTGCTCCTGGCGCTGCTGGCCTTGGCGGTGATCGACGCTGTGCGCCTCAGACGCCTGCCCTCGCCGCGCATCAAGCGACAGATGCCCGGCAGCCTGGCATTGGGGCGCTGGGCGGAGGTGAAGCTGGAGGTGGCCCATGAATTTGCCGAGCCACTGGCCATTGGACTCTTCGACCACGTTCCCGACGGCCTGGCGTTTGAACATCTGCCGATACTTGTCGAGCTTCAACACGGCCATGTCAGCCAGATCAGCTACCGTCTGCGCCCTCTCGAACGCGGGCATTTCAGCTTCGAACAGTGCGAAGTCAACCTGCCCAGCCCTTTGGGATTATGGTCCGGCAAACGCCTGCTCAGCGTCCGCGACGAGACCCGTGTCTACCCGGACTTCGCCCGGCTTTACGGCGGTGAGTTGCGCGCCGTCGACAACTGGCTCAGCCAGCTCGGCATACGTCAGCGACAACGTCGCGGGCAGGGTCAGGAATTCCATCAGTTGCGCGAATTTCGCGAGGGCGACAGCCTGCGCCAGATCGACTGGAAAGCCACCGCCCGCCAGCGCACACCGATTGCCCGCGAGTACGAAGACGAAAGAGATCAGCAGATCATTTTCATGCTCGATTGCGGCCGGCAGATGCGCAGTCAGGACGATGAACTATCGCACTTCGATCACGCGCTCAATGCCTGCCTGCTGCTCAGTTATGTGGCTTTGCGTCAAGGTGATGCGGTGGGCATGAGTACCTTTGCCGGTGATAAGCCGCGCCATGTCGCGCCGGTCAAAGGCGGCGGCCAACTGAACATTTTGCTCAACGCTGTTTATGACCTCGAGAGCACGCAGCGCCCCGCCGATTATCAGGCTGCCGCCAACCAGCTATTGGCCCGCCAGAAGCGCCGGGCGCTGGTAGTGCTGGTAACCAATTTGCGCGATGAAGACGAGCAACTGCTGGCCGCAGTCAAACGCCTGAGCGCACAACATCGGGTGCTGGTGGCGAGCCTGCGTGAACAGGCGTTGGATACATTGCGCCAGACCACGGTGCAAACGTTGCCCGAGGCACTCGCCTACTGCGGCACCATCGATTTTCTCAATGCCCGCTCGCAACTTCATGAGCGGCTGACTGCTCATGGCGTTGCAGTGATGGATGTTCGGCCCGCCGAGCTGGGGGCCGGACTGGTGACAAGTTACATGAGCTGGAAAAAGACCGCTGCGATCTGACAGATTCGATCAGTTGGTGACTGCAACATACACAGCGCCGCTGTCCGAAGTGCCGTCGCTGTTTTCTACTTTGACGACCAGCGAAATCTGATCCGTAAGGTTCATCGGCCGCCAGTGAGCCTGGTATCGCCCGCTGTGATCGGTAAACGACTCAGTGAACGGTGCTCCATTAGTGGAAACAAGGATTTTCCGTCTGGGCATGGGCTCTCGCCCCTCCTTGGCCACAATCAGCGCGGTCATGGAGACGTAGGTCTGCAAGGGAACCGGATTAGGCGACGCAACAACGGATTCCACCGCTGCTGGACACTCAGTGACGGTCAACCAGAGCGTTTTTACCACCCAGCCAGCCAAACCACCCTTTACCGACGCCCGCAATGCAGCCTCGCCTGCTCCTCCCAGGACAATGCGCGCCGTTGCCTTGCCTTCGGCATCCGTCAGGGTTGTCGGCAGCGAGGTGCGGTCGTACTCCCACATCACTTCGACATTGGCCAAGGGTTGCGCGGTACTGGCTGAAACGACCAGGACTTGCGCGGTCATCTGTTGCCCCGGATACCCGCTCGGGTCATCGCTGACCAGTTCCTTGATCTCCCGGGGCTCGTGCAGCAAAAACGGTAAAGAAATCGACTCCGAATACAGCGCATCGCCCACCGTGGCGGTCAACTGCGCCGTACCCGGTGTCGTCGGCACGAACCGTATCCGCGCTTCACCGTAGAAGTTGGTAGTGGTGGTCACCTCACCCAGGTCCGGACTGCTCCAGACAACCTTCATCCCCACCATCGGTCTGCCACTGATGCCCGACACAATGGTGATCTGCTCAGATACAGCCTCGCCCCAAAACAGCGTCTGACTGCTGCGCGAACGATCCGCAATTTTTACCACCTGCGCGCCTTGCCCCAGCGACATTGCAATAACCGGAGAAAGCCTAGCCAACCGCGCCGAGGAAAAGCGCAGGCCGAAACGCCCGTCCTTGAGGTCGCCCGCGTTGAACCGATAGGTCATTCCAGCGCTCGAGAAAAGCCTGGGGTCACCCAGACGTGGCTCCTCGAAGCGCATGCCCAATTCCGTCGGCCCGGTGCCGGTCATGCCCAGCGTCAGGTGCTGGTCAAACAACGCACTGCCCGCCGGGGCACTCACGCGCAATTGGTGCTGCCCCTTGCGCCGAGGGAATTCAGCGCTTTGACCCAGTGGCTGAAACGGTTGGGAGTCGAAACTGTATTCAAATCCGGCCCAGGGGTCCCCTTCCAGCGATAGGACCTTCATGGAGCGGCGCTCTTCAAAACGGTCATAAGGGCTGATAACCGCCGCTGTCACCACATGTTCACCTGCGGTGGATGGCGCAAAGGGAAAACCACTCCAGCCATCGGCAGCCGTCCTGTGCTCTTCGGTGCTGCCATCGCCTGTCCATTGAACAGGCACTTGATCCAGAGCGAGGTCGGGACGATAAGGGGAGCGTACCTTCAGCCACATCCATGCAGGATCCTGCCCAATGACCGGATCCACCGCAGATGCACGGGCGTCTTCGATAGTGATTTTATTGTGGCCCAGGGTCATCGTATTGATGTCGCTCAAACCATGGGTATTGATAACGAATCGAAGTGCGAAGACACCGGGTCTGGTACTTTTTGAACAGTCCAGCGTCCAGATAAACCCGCTGTCATCCACAACATTTTCGCTTCCGCGGGGTGGACTCAATTCGATTCCGAGCTCTGCCGCCGGGCTTCCATTCCATACCAGATCCATGGCAATACCCACTAAAGGGCTTAGCGCATTGGTGCGGAAGATATAGCGATGTACAGCACCGATACACGGAAAGAGTGGCTGGCCCCTGAGATCGGTCATCTGATCCAGGACCACGGTCATTTCTTCATGGAGGTCAGGAGAAAACAGTCGGCAAGAAAAATCCTTGTTCGTGAGAGTGTCGGTGCGCAAACTCACCTCGAAAATACTGCTGGTACTTTCGATACGATCAGAGCTGAACAACCAACTCAGATCTTCCCCTTCGCGCAATATTCTCGGTACGTCAAGGTCGCTCACCGCCAGACCGTTCTCTGGATTTTCGTTCCGCCATCCGAGCGTAATTGCCTCGCCAATCAACGGGCTGCCCGCTAATGCCCGGACCGTCAGGATGTGCCTCTGGCCGCGCTTGCATGCGATTCCGTCATTGGCAATCGGAACGAAATCAAACGTGATGCTGACCTTGTCCTTCCATTCGTCTCGTGCAAACGCCGTGACCGAAAATGAGTGTTCATCTGCCGGCCCGCCTTCGTAGGCACTCACACTGGCGGTAATCGTCTCGTTGCTCAACGCCGTCAAAGGTCGGTAATAGAGGCTGGCCCAGCCCCCACTGCCGGTACGAGACTCGACAATGCCCTCGGGGGTTTGCCAGTCGACGATCGCATCAATCACTGGCTCACCGGCACCTTTGTCAGTGACATGCACCACCTGCACCCGCATCAACGTCTTTTCGGAGTTCTCGACAACCGGTGAAATATTCGGGCCGCGCGTGTCAGCGATCCTGACCTTGTTGCGCGCCAGCGACATGGGTTTACGCGGCGATGGCAGTAACAACTTCGAGCAGACCAATGACAGTTCGAAGCGACCGTCCAGCCAGTCCTCGCAGGCCAGCGTCCAGAGAGTATCGTCCCCCTCAAAAGCGACCGGTTGCTGGAGTGGCGGGTTGACCGTGACCTTCAGCTCTTCATGCCCGACGCCACTCCAGTGCAGCGATAGATCAGTCGCCAGCAAAGGGCTGTCGGCGGGCAAGCGCACAATGAAGGGGTAATCAGTGCCGCGATTGGGATAACCGGTCGCGCTCCACTGGGTCACCTGCCCTTCGACAACGCAACGCAAGTCCATCCAGGGATCGGTCGCCAGCACCGTGACCGAAAACTCGAGAGTCACCTCGCCACTTGGGTAATAAGGACTGTCGACCGAAGCTGTGAGAACGAAATCGCCTGCTTGCTCAGGAACGAAATCGAAGTAGACCAAGCCTTGTTCATCGGTAGTGCCGGTGCCCAGCACACCTTGCCCGGCAGTCGTCCACCTGACTTCCCTGCCATCAATCGCCTGGCCGGTGTAGTACGAGAGAACCTGCACACCCAAACGGACGCTTTGCGCACAATCCAGGACAGGGTAATAAGCCGCGCTCTGTACTTCGCGAAGCGCTAATCGATGATGCCCCAACGACACGTCAATCGTGTATGGCTCGGCGTTGTATTGGTTCACCAGACTTATCGTGAAGTCATGAGCCTTTTCCTCCCCCATATCCGGGCAATCGAGCAACCACTGCGACGGTAGCGGCTGATCGGCTCCCCAGTCGGGGGTCGCCTTGACTGATTCCATCGGGTTGCCGTGAATGATCAATGCGATATTCGTATCCAGCCAGGCGCTGCCGTCTGCCGGAATAAAAGACAGGCCGTGGGGAATGAACAGAGAGTCGTCCGGGTCATCGCCAAGGGAAGCGCCCAGGCAAAGGTATAACGTCTGGCCTGGTGGCAGATCTTCGCTATCCAGTCGCACCGTCTGCAGTTGCAGCGGTTCAAGCTTCAGTTGCAGGTCGATTCGAGTGATGCAGATTGCCGAACGATTGTCGCCTGCGTTGTCAGGGACACCGCTGACCTCAAAGCTCAATGCGTCATCGCTGACGAATTCCAATTGATCCAGCGACCGTTGATACGCGCGCGGCTTGAATTCAAGCGGCTGTCCCGCCAGCCGTCGGGCGTTTTCGAGCTCCGGATTCCGACCTTCTTGCGCCGTGAGTTCGATGCTCATCAACACTTCACCGCGCTTGCGGATGCGCAACCAGCCCGATTCGCCCGACCATGAAACGCCGGGCCGCAGTTCACATAAAAACGTCAGTTCGTAACCGGCTTGTGCACCGGGGGTTTTGGGAGCTTTGACTTCCTGTGTAGCCGAAGCCCCGACACCGACCTCCATGAAATTGACTAACTCGCCATCATAAAACTCGCTCGCCAGGCCAACCCTACCGCTGGTACGCCACTCTTTGAGCCGATCATTGAAGTCACCATTGAGCAGCAGGCTTTCATTTTTTTGCACGACGGGCTCATTCATGATCGCTGGCTCCGTTGCGTTGGCGCGCCAGGTAGGTGTTTTCAGCCTCGGTCACCAGGTCTGTGACCTTTTGGACGTACGTCGGCTCGCCGGCCTTGATGGAGTACCGAACGCGAAGAATGATATTGGTCAAGGATTTGAGCATTGCAGCTTGCGGCTGATTAAGCGGGCGAGGAAAACTCAGCCGCCAATGGGAAACGGCACCCGTGTATTCAAACGGGTTGAGCAATCCTTCGTCGGGTTTCTGGTGGGTCTGGCCATTATCGCCAAGCCCGACCGACAAAACGATCTGCTGACCGCTGCGCAGGTTGAACAGCAGATCGCCAGGTGCGATTGCGGTGGGCTTATGCAAATACTGCACAGACTGTGTGGTCGGCCGGGTCGCGGTCACGCTACTGATCTGCAGCAACGTTGCCCGCACATCCTCGTAGGGACCGGCCAGCACAGGCAGATCGACTTCCACCGAACTGATCTGCCGGCAGAAATGGCCAGGATGATCACGGTCGAACAACAACTGGGTCAGTCTGAACTCCAACACACCTGTTGCCATCAATTGCGCGTGTGCATCTGCCCAGCTGGTTATGCCCTCTTGAGGCTCGATTCTGTCGTCGAACAACTGCCGCAAGGAAATGGTTTTGATCAGTTCCGGCCGCCGCTCGTAGCTTTGCAAGCGCCTGCGCTCCTGGTCCAGCAGGTACATATGCAGTTGTTCACCCGAGCCCAGACCGTAACGGTGATCGAGCCAGGCCTGAGGCAAAGGGACGGGGGCATCATAATCCCCGGTTTCGGCAGCCAGTGAAGCCTGAGCACTAAGGCACAGGCTGACGACTGCGTCGTAGGCCTGATAGTGCAGTGCCTTGAGCTGGCCAAGCATCCAGCCGAACAGCTCGGCATTGCTCGCGCGTTTTTTAAGGAAGTTGTACATGGTCAACGCTTGGCTGTTGGCCCTGAGCGTCTGTTCAAGGCTGGATCTCGCCGCGTTGATCGCATGGCTTTGCGCTTCGATCTGCGCATCGATTGCGCCCACCTCCGCCAGCGCCTGATCGCGTTGCAGCGCCCACTCACTGCGGCGACGGCGATAACCTTCAGTGGTGGCCTGTCGGTCGGCGTCGATTTGCAGCAATGACGAAGAAACCTCCAGGCCGAAAGCCACCGCATCGAAAGTGTGTTCGGGTTTGAAGCCACCGTTGGAAGTACCATAGATTTTTGGCAACGCCGCGATGACGCCCCCTGCCACCCTGACAACTTTGGCCTGCAGTGCTGATGTCTTCGACTGCTGCAGACTGGCCATGACCTGATACTCGATCGGCGAAACGTTTTCGCTGTAACGCATTGCATAGGCGTCGGCCCGGTCCTGCGCCATTGCCCGACTCTGCTTCAGCGCTGTGACATTCGCCTCCAGTTGGGCGATGGATTGTTCCTGTACCGTTTCGGCATAGCGACCCAGCTCGAGGAAATGGTTCTGCTGCGATTCTTCCTGCTCGGCACGGTCGCGTTGCTCGAGCAGACGCAGCACCAGACTGCCGAAATCCCGCAGGCTCTGTACCCCGCGCAACGCGACTTCGAACGTGACCCGCCAGCGATACGCATTGACCACCAGGCGCCCGCCCATCGGTCTGGGCCCGGCCGCGCTACCAGCGGCCAGATCGCGGAGCAATTCCCTGGGATCCGTCATCGGGCTGAATAGCAACACGTCCAGCGGTTTGCCATCGATCGTGAGATTGTTGCGCAGGTTATCAAGGCGTTGCTGCGGCTTTGCAAACAGGTCGAGCAGCGATTGATTGATCGGAATTCTAAAAGGTTCGCAGGCCAACAAACCCAAGATCGGCGGGGTGTCGGAAGCGATCGGGTAATCTGCCAGGTTGAAATCCAGCGTTTGTTCAAGCGCTTCAAGCAGGGGTCGCGATTCGCACTTGTCCAAGAGGTTTTCCACGGTGTCGGTCTGCCAACGAGTCGCTGTGTCGGCGGTGGGCGCCTTGCCCATCAGAAACCCGGCCTGGACATAGCAAAGCTTGGCGGCCACCAGACTGTCACGGGTCAATTGTCGGTAATACCAATCGCCCCACGCCATCAGGTTTTCTACGTAGTCGGTGAACATCAGGATCTGAAAATGCGCGGGTGCGGCATAGCCAATGGCATCCGGATCGAGGGGATTCTGAATTTCCCACCCTGGATTGCCCGGCGCTGTTGCGATATCCAGAGGCCGGCAACGCCAATACGCCGGTTTCGGGTTCGCGATCGGAACCGGCGGATTGGCCGGATCTGCGGTGGCCTGTGGATCGAATACGTAATGCAGCCAGCTCTGCGCTTCCTGAAAGCGTTCTTCGTCGCGCAACCGGGTGGCGATCAAATGCGGCAGGTGGAAAAACAGCTCCCAGAAGTTCAGACCATTGGCACCGTCGAAGGCACCATTGGGTGGTTCAACGAACTCTGCGCCGATCGGCGACGGCTCGCGAATGAACTGGTTGGACCAGTCCAGCACGGCGTCCACGGAAATATTCGAGCATCTCACCAGTTCCGAGCCAAACAAGGAATTGAGCCGAATGAATTTCAACGCCAGTCCAGTTTGATTGAATGAAAGAAACTGTGCCCCGTCGGTACTGTTCTTGTGCAGAGCTGGCGGGACGAAATCCATGAGATCGACAATCGTCAGGTCGAACTCTTTCTGTCCTGTCGGGGAAGTGGGAGAGGCGAATGAAAAAGTGACTGGCGTGGGCCAGGTGCCTTTCGTCCGCGAGGAAGTCCACGACTGAGTTACCCAGCCCCCGCCTGCATCCTGTTCTTCGAGGATCGGCGGCGGGTCACTATCAGAAGGCTGACCTGCAATTTGCAGCTCCATTTTCAACCGAGCGCTGTCCAGGCCCGTGGGGCTGCAAAAACCCTGCACCGTCAGCACATCTTTGTCATCCGCGCGCGTTGCCATAACGTGCAGGTCGAGATAGGGCGTCAGGGAACCATGGGGCTTTATGCGAGTGACAACAGTCACCTGACTGTTCAGTGGGTGCTGAACCGTATCGTTGCTGACGAATCGCTCCTCAAGGGCCAGATCCAGCCATGCGCCACCGTCCAGAAGGGGGCGCATCAGAACGTCGTAGACACCATGCACCCGCAGACTGCCGGATGGCGAAGATAGGTTGCCCGTCAGTAAAATCCCCAACTTGCCCTTCGGATTCAGATAATCGACCTGCACCGTCGCAATCAGTCTGGAGCTCGCCAAACCCTCGTCCTTGTGTTCTGAACTGTGCACACACAACGGCGCAGACCACTGCCCGTTCTGCTTCATGAATGCCAGATTGATCACCAGTTTGCTCGGGCTGAGCGACTCCGCAGCGCTCGCGACTACCGCGTCGCGCCATTCGGCCCAGACCACACACAACCGGCCATTCCAGAACAGCGGGCGGATATCCACCACCTGATCGGCGGTCGGGATTTCCACGGCTTGCCATTCACTCCAGACCGCCGGATTGACCGCTACGCTGGTTGCGCCCAGTTCGATCTCGGCCTTGCGCCAGAAATACTGAAACGGCTGCACCCTCTGCCGCCCCAGAAAGTAGTAATCGGCTTTGGCCGGTGTCACGCCGTCCATGAAGCAGCTGGTCACATCGAGATCGCAGATTTGTTCGAATGCCTGCAAATAATCCTGCAGCGCAGCCTGCACGGTATCTCTGTCCAGACGGGCCTGGTTCAAGTTGTTTTCCAGATTCTTGAACAGACTGGTTTTGCGCAGTCGCACCGATGGAACGATGAAGTTTTCCGCATAGCATGAAACCCGTTGGGGCACGGTCCAGTCGGGATAATTGCTGAAAATCTCCCATTCGCGCAGATGACGCTTGTCGAACTCGTGATCCTGGAACCCTGGTTCCAGCTTTCGATACACCGCATGGATGTACTGCTGCACACAACTTATCGCTTCGGCAACTCTGGAACTCTTGACCTGATAAGTATCCAGAGGATCCATGCGCAGCAATTCAAACAAGTCTTCAGGTGTTTTCAGAAAAGGGTATTTATCATTGGCCACTTGACCGATGCAGTACTCAAGAAGTGCCGAGCGACGTTTTTCCAGCAGCCCGCCAATATTACTCAGTGCCATGATCTTGCTCCTTGAAATATGGCCCGGAGACAAACGCTCGCCAGGCAGTACGCAACGCCCTGCCGCTACTCCCTGGCGAAGGTAATGGCATTGGGGAATATTCTTTCGCGTTCCCCAGACTGAGAGCGAACGCTGAACACGAATGTGCCGCCCGTCTTGCTTGAGACAAAAACCCGGGTAAGCCCCTGCTGATCAGTGAACCCCTGCGCAGGCCGAATAGTGACGGCATCCATCTCCGCGGGCGGAACGCTCTTGCCAAACCACTCCACGAGCGAGTTTTGTCCGCGGTTTCCGTAGTCGTCCTCCAGCACCGCATACAGTTCTACTTCATGACCGTGTTTCACTGTTTCCAAAGGCGTAGGTGAAAGTTCCGCAATCGGGAACGACAACGTAGTGAAGTCGGCAGTTATTTCTATGGGAGGGGCGTATTGCGGCTCGAACAAGTCCAACCAAAGCATTGGCGTGTCGCGGCCCATGACCTTGCCGGGGATAAACTCGGCCGAAAGTGTCCCGTCCGTTCCCGTCGCCTTGTATTCAATGGTGCCCAACGTGGCGCGCCAATAAACATTGACGCCACTCAGCGACTTTCCATTGGCGTCTTTGAGGGTCACTTTATAAGTGACTTTTTCGTCTGGCTTGTTAGCCACGACGGTGCTGTCATCCACCACTTCGCACGTGATTGTGACCAGCCCTTTGACGTCGCCTGGAACATGCACGATCGGGGCACGAGTATCGGACTCGCCGAGCAGGGCATGTTCGGCGGCATCGGCATAGGATTTTTTGTCGACGGTTTCGGGCAGATTACCAATGAGAAAAATCGTTAACGCATCCATGCCGGTCTCGGTGGACAGCGCCAGCACGCGCATCAACAAATCGAGCTGGGGAAGGTTTTTCAACACCTTCAGGTCGGGATCGATGCGGCTCACACATTCGCGCACTTCCTGAACGCTCCAGCCAAAAAAATCGGCCAGTTTGATCGCCGCCGCCTGTTGTGCCAGCCATCTCGCATCTCCGGTGACATCCGGCAATGCGTTGACCTGGCGCAGGTAGTCCAACAGCTTCTGTGGCGGTTGGCCGCTCGAGGCTGAGGCGAGGGCAAAAGCGCGAGTGAGCATGGTCAGGTAATAAAGCGTGCGAACCGTCAACGCATGCTTGTCGTCCTGAACCAGCCAGTCCTTGTAGCCGCTATCCAGATAATCCTGCAACAGCGCCGCGCTTAACCCCAGTGTCGACACCACCTCACTGCGCCGGCGAACTTCAGCCAGTAGATCGAATGATGTGTCGGCAACTCGGGGGCGAGTTCGGCCGGCCCCTTCGCTTCCCGCATCCGCTTGCTCCAGCACATGCAGCAGTAACTGATGCACCGTGACGTCTGCCCAGTTCAGGACCGGCAATGCCTGATCCACGCCAACGCCGGCGTATGCCGCCAGCGTCTCCTTGACCAGCGAAGTCTGCGCATCGCGCATCTGTAAAAACGCGCTGACCATGCTGTCGATGATGCTCTGCCGCAACGCTGGCTCGATCTCACCCAAGGCGCTGTCGACCGCCCAGGCGATTTTTTTATGGACGGAGGCCAGATACATCTCAGCGCTTCCCTCCGGAGGCAGGATCAAACCATGCGCGTCGGTAATCGGCCCCAGGTTGTCGGCGGATGTCGCGAGAAATTCGATCCAGTCCGCGGCCCCGGCTGCCGGAACGCCTGCCATGAGAAACGTACTGTTGGACAGCTGTGCAGTCGGCAGCAAATTGCGAAGCTGCTCGAAAAACTGCTCATCCTGTTCGGATGGATCCTGAGCCGCTGGCGCAGCGACCGCATGCTGCAACACCCACAACACCGGCAGATTGTTTTGCGCGCACCACTGCACGCAACTTTGCATAGCCTCGATCAGTTCCAGCGCATCCGGTGAACCGTCCGGTACATCGTGAATGACAGGCGTGTCGGCCAAGCCATTGACCCAGTCATCGCCGCCCAGGATCGATAGCATCAGCACGCCTTCAACCGGAGTGATGTTCAACAGCCGGGCCAGCCTCACCAAACGGTAGAAGCTCGAGATAATCGCTGCGTTGCGCTTCAATTTGTCGGTAAAGCCATGAGCCTTGGCCACTGCGTTCGCCAGCACGTAATAAGTCTGCGGATCAATCGCCAGACCACTGCAAAGCTGGCTGATCGTCAGATCCACCTCGCCCGGTATCGGCGCCACCGCAAACTCACCGTCGTCGAGCTTGAAAGGCTCGCGATAACCGGTTTGAAAATTGAACACCTGATCGAACTGCGAGAGCGCTTCGCCGCGACCATAAACCGACAGCTCACCGACAAAGACCGCAAAGTCTGCAGCGGTGCATTCGTAGCGCTCGCGCAACGTCTGGAACAACCCAAGCGCATGAACCGCGCCACTGGAGATGTCCATCTCGTTGCTGTGACCTTTCGTTGAATTGCCGCGCCCTGTTGCCCGGATGACCGATGTCAACACTGCGTCCAGCTGTTCGAACGGCAATCCTGTCCAGTTGGCCAGACGCACCATCTGATTCATCCGGGTATAGCGGTTGAACCCGATGAGTTCGTCGGGGATTGCCGTCATTCGAATGCGAGGCTTGGTTTCAGGATCGAAACCCACCGCTGGCGCAGTACCGTTATTTATGTAAACCGAACCCGAGCGCTCGCTTTCAGGATGCTCGGGCGTTTCATCCGGGTAGGTCACATTGGCCGAGCGCACAGGAGCAAAGTCGCCGATCGACAGAAGCGCCTCGATCTGTCGGCTGTCGAGCTTGGTGCGCTGACCGAAAAACTCCACCTGATTGAGATTCGAATACATCTCGGTATAGGTACCAAAGTTGTGCGCAAAAAAAGCTTCGCGAAGGGCGAAATCCGCACGCGGTTCTGTCAGCAACAGGCGCTGATAAGGGCCAAGCCGCGAAGCATGGGCGAAACCCTTTGCAGTATTGGCACCTCGAGCATTGGCTTGGAGAAAATAGGGATAAGCCAGGTCGACCCGGTGCTCGAAGTCGCCCACCGACAGGTCATGAAACTGCGCGATACCATCAATCGTGACCCAATGCTGGTAGTAAGGCAGACCATTGGGGTAGCGGGCTGCGATCAGCGCGTCTTCGATGGATTTGATATCCGTTTGCGCCGCGATGAATTTCTCCAGCACCTCAACGATGATGTCCACAGAAGAGATCGATTGATAAACCGCATTGAAGTCGACGTTCAGTGCCAAGAGATCTGTGCGCCGGTTATGCAGCGAGAAATCGTCTTCCTTTCTAATACCCTCCAGACGGTCACGAACCCAGCGCAACAAGTCGATCAGATACGCCACTGGCGACCAGATGGACTCCAGTGCATCTGGCGGGCACAACGCGGAAAAATCGGTACCGATCAGAGCGTGATAATTGGGACCGTCTACGATCGATAACAAACCGCTGGAGCTGCGCTTTGGCGCGGGCCTGGTGCCCCTCAGCGTCTGCTCGATAAATTGGCGCCGCTGAGACGTGGCCAGGCTATTGGCGCCGCGCCAATATTGTTGCGCTTGCTCAACGCTGAGCTGATGCTCTTGGACCATGCATTGAACCCCCTTTTCAACCAGTGGATAAATTGATCCACCGTTTTGCAGGTATGTCTCGAGGTTCTGCAGTCCGACGTTCTGTGCTCGTTGTTCCTTGCTGAACAACTGATCGAACAGCTGCAGGGGGGGACGGCGCGAATCAACCATGATCAGATTTCCTTAAGGCGACAACTGGCCCGCGCAACCTGACGTCCTTCGTCAGGCTGCACATTCAATGAGTACGATTGAGCGCTTCGAATGGCGTCAAGTCCACTGTCATTTATGACAGGTTTTATAGCCGTTCGTCGGAAACCGCGTTTCAGGAATTGTCGTTGCGCAAGCGTGCGGCTTCGACTTCAAAACGCGCACTGTCGGCCCAATCGGACATCGTTGCGCCATCCGCCGCGTCAGTCAGCGTCTGCCGGAATCGGTACCAGTTGCCCGCCAGAGGCAGTGCCCTTGTCGCCGCCCCGCGCCAGTGCTCATCGACCACGGGTACCTGAGCCAGCCACTGAATATCCGGGTTGTACCAACTCACGACGGCGCCCACGCCCGGACGGCCCTTGCCGCTGAACTGCACTGGATGACTGACCCAGCGTCCCGGCGCCGGCTCGTCGAGGGCTGGCACAAAAGTACCCAAAATGACCGAGCGCAGGGTTTCAAATGATTCGAACCCGTCCAGTGATGCGATTGCCTCCAGCCGGTAAAGCCCGCCGTCGGGTGGACTTGTATCAAGCATCACTGACCAGGTGCGATTTTCCTGCACGATGGCGCTTGCCGGTTCTGAGCGCGTGGCTCCGACCAGCGTCACCGTGACCGTATCGCCCGGCACGCCAAAACCGCACACCACCACCTGCTGCCCGATGGCATCGCCCTCGATCGGGGTTTCAAGGAAGGGTGCAGCCGGCACAACGTCAAAGTGCAGCGGCTCGCTGTCTTTCGACTCCTGCAGTTTGCCGCTTTCATCCATGAAACTTTGCCGGGCCCAGATCGTTTTGCTGCCCACCGGCAACGTCACTTCGGCTTGCCAATTGCCCGCCCAATCCACAATGACATCACTGAGCAGAGGTTCGGCAAGCCCTTGCAGACAGACGTCAACAACCCCGCCCCTCATGCCCGTACCCTTGAGCAACGCGGTTCGTGGCAACTTGCCGTGTTGTATCGGCTGGAGAAATTCTGGCGGCAGCAGCACCACCGTCAATTCATGCTCGTCACTGTGTAGCGACGGTCGACCGTCCATTGTCTGCTGGGCGTCAAAGGTGTAGAGCCTGAATTGCTCGAGGCTCAGGTCAATCGACCAGTCGCCATCCTGGCTCAATATTTTCGGATCGCCCAAGGGACGATCAAACTGTTTGTCGCGCAGTTGCAAAGTGGCGCCCACCATACCCATCGTGCCCTCGACCGTTACAGCACGACCGACTTCCGAGCCGTCCGGCGGCTGGGTAATCACTGGCGTGACCATCGCTCTCCTGACAACGAAGGTCGTGGACGTCGGCTGCGAAGTTTGCTGAGCGGCGACTTGGGTCACTGTGACGGTATGTGTGATATCCAGGGCAAACTCTTTGTCGCGCCTGAACTGCCACGTGTCTGCACTGACAATGCCCTTGTGCACAATGCCGGTTTCGTCGCTGTACTCAATGTTCACGGTTGCACCCGGCCAGCACGTGCCGCTGAACCTGGGCGAAAGTCCGTCATCTTCAGGCTCGTTCAAGCCAGGGGCCTGCGGCGGGATGGTGACTTTGAGGACAAACCAGTTTGGCGACTGGTGACCGTCGAGATATTGCTTGATGTGAACCTGACGCTCAAACGAGGGTCCCCAGACCGTTGAAGCCTTGGTAGACCACCGCCCGCCAGCAACCTCCACTGCTGGCGCTTCGAGATCCCCGCTATTGGGCCTGCGTGGATTCACCGTGGCGCCGTTGAAGCCTTTGCCGCTGAAGGTCGGTTGGTAGTCGTTAGTGAATTGCACATCACTGACATCGGGGAGGATATTTTTTACTTCGAAGGTCAGCGGCAGCGAGTCGATCCAGCCGCTGGCGTTGTCTCTGATCTTCTGGACGGCGTTGATTTTATAGGTGCCAAATTTCCAGCCCGTTACGGTGGTGCTCCAAGTGCCGTTGCGCTGTACTTGTGCATTTGGAGGCGCGACCGGCATTGGGTCGGCTGGACTTTCGAGGATAGTGAACTCGATTTCGGTTCTGAGCTTCTCGTCGAAATGTCCGGTGCCGGAAAATGTGATCGTTTCATTGGCTTGCGTATATGTGACCGTCGGCTTGCCCGTGCGTACTCGTATGCCGAAGGGTTCACTTGTTATTGAAGTAATCCCATTGACTGTGTGCGTGCCGAAAATCGAATGCGGGCCGGGTGAAAGGGTGCCTTCTCGGCGCCATTCTCCAGTGACGGGATCAGGCCAGCCCACGGTCACGGCGTTGCTCCCCATTTGCTCTGAATACACATCGACCCTGTTCTGATAGAAACCAGTGGCGCCGGTCCCCTCGAACATCGTTTTGGCTTCCACGATTGGCGGCGAAGCGGGGTTGGGCTTTGGCGCTGTAAATACTGGAGGCCCGATAACATAAAACTCTTGAGGATCCCCAAGGTCGGCAAAGATTCCTTCCAGACTCTGTTGGGCAACGAGGGTGTAGCGAGCCCCTCGCGCAAAAGTATAGGTACTGGTTGCGGCCCAGTCGCCGTCGGAAACCGCAGTAAAAGAGACGGCAGGCAACGTTGAACCTTTTATGTATACCCTGATTGTGGCGTCTTTGTACGCCCCGCGCCCCCTGATTACGGGTTGAACACTCTCGACGGGCAGACTGATATTCGGGGACGTGATTTGGATTTTGTTCAGAACGGTGAACTTCCGCGTTTCGGTATATCGACCCCGCGTTCCGTCAACGTCTTCACGGATCAGTAGCTCGTGCGCGCCTTGAAGAAGGCCGGTCGATAATGTGACAGTCCACGTTCCATGACTTGGAGTAGTGTGCGTCGTACTCATTACGGCTTTGTCGGCAGGACGCACAAGCTTTATCACACTGCCTGAGCGGGCAGTACCTGACACCGTCCCGCCGACTGTAACAACCGCTTTGGGGTGGAACGTGGCAGGCGCCCTCACTTCAACATACTGAGAGGTCCATGGTGCCCACGTGGTATTTCTCCTCCACACCCCATCAAACTTGGCCCTCCCTTCCACGAGTCCATTGATCTGGATAGTGTTCCAATGAACCGCCTGAAACCAAGATCCATCAAGAATAGTCCTGCTGGTGTTTCCAGAATGAAAGTCCATCCACGCCTGATTATATTCTCCGACGTACGATGGAATACTGAATGTAAGCGGCGTATCGGGGGCGAGTAGAATCGTACTGTTTGCATCGAGAAACTGGAGAGGCAGCAAAGCGTGAACATCTGAACTCCCGTCATCTTCGTTCGGAGCACGCTCACCTTCCTCAGGAATAAAAGTACCCTCTGACATGATTGTTTTCCTCTCGCTAAATTTGGCAGCCAGTCTTGTTTTACAGAACACGCCAATGCGCAGGCACCTGTAAAACCTGACAGTCCCGATCAGCGGTAACTATTCCCACGCCGCAACATGCAGACGTCCTTCAGCGATTAGCACGCGGCTACATCGGGTTGCGCCGTTGCCTACACATCACTCAGAATCCGCCGGCTTGTGCGCTTTGAAGCTGCCCCGTAACGTGATCCGTGCCGCTGCCAATCAGTGGTCGGGTTTAGTCGCCCGGGGGTTTGTCATCAAGGTGTATAAGCATCATCCAGTCGGGTAATCCCTATCCCCGCACTCGATGGTGGCTGTACGCAGGGCGCTTCGGCGCGCCGGTTTTTGGTGATACCCCCGGTCGACTAACCTGCGTCCAGCCGCCACCCTTTCGTTTAGTCGCGAGGGGTGAAGGCCCCAACCAAGGGTTATCACCATGATCAAACCAACACCCAATCCCCCGGAACCCGAAGACTCGACCTCCCCCTACGCCTCCCCCGATTCCACCAGACTCCACGAGGCCGCTGAAAAAGCCCTCGATCACTACCTGAAAAAACCCGCATCTGCGCCGTCGTGCAATTCCGTCGATCGCGGCATGCAGATGTTCATGGTTGCGCCCGACATCAACCCCGAAGCGATGGCCATTCAAACCTACGAGACCTTTTCTTCGGTCAGCATTCTGCTGCTCGACCTGGCGGACAGCCTCGAGGACAAGCCGCGACATCTGGCGATGGCGATCTATCAGTTGAGCGAGATGGGCTTATTGCTGGCGGAGAAGGCGCTGGATCAGGAGCGGGCGATCGCGGTGGGCTGATTCTGCAGAGAGAGGGTGCATGGACCGGCCCCTTCGCGAGCAGGCTCGCTCCCACATTTTGTCCTCATTCCTTCAGTTGGAACGTCATTCAAAGTGGGAGCGAGCCTGCTCGCGAAGCTTGCTGCTAACGAATCAGGCAGAAGCGGGCAGCGGCTGAAAACTGAAATACTGCTTCAGCGCCAGCACCAGTTGGCCGAACTCCGGCGGAGCGCGGCGCAGGATGAAACCGGCGTCGTAATGCAGCGGCGTGGCGTCTTCATGGCACCACACGCAACAGGCGCTGAAATCGATGACTTGCTGGCTGCCATCGCGGGCGGGGACCTTGAGGCGTAACTGAAAATCCACCCCGATCATCATCGGCAACTGGCTGATCAGCATCAGCCCGTCCGCAGACACATTGCCTAGAAAGCCGACGGGTTTGTCGGTGACGCTGTTGAACACTCTGAGGTAATACGGCAGTTGATGCCGTTCGATCCGGCGGTCGGTAGACATGATGTGCTGTTCGCCATGCAGGGCTCCGTCACGGAGCCGCACCTGTGCTTCGGAACGAACCTGTGCGACAGGCCCGCTCTCCCCGCTTCCGGTGTGACGGTCGCGACAATCGCCGTCACCTTGTAACTGCCAGTCGCAGGTGTTGCGCCGTTATCGAGACAAGGCTCGAAACGGTTTCCTTGACTATAGCGGAGCTTGTACAGACGGCCAGATTTTGTACGAAAAGCGCGTCAGAAGCGCGTCGGCCGTACCACCGCAGCGGCGCTGCGTGTCGGATAATGGCCCAGGCTCTGCAGGGTTTCCAGACGCGCGCGGGCGCGGTAGGCGTATTCGCTGTTGGGGTACGAAGCGATGATGAACTGGTAGGTCTGCACCGCGTCGATGTAGAGCTTCTGCCGTTCCAGGCACTGACCGCGCATCATCGACACTTCCGGCCACACGTACGGGCGAGCGCGGCTCGCGCGTTCGACCTTGGACAGTTCGAGCATGACCTGCTCGCAGTTGCCGCGTTCATAGGCGCTATAGGCGTTGTTCAAATGGTGGTTCATCGACCAACGGGTGCAGCCCGTCGCGGCGAGGACGCTGAGGGCAAGGGCGGCAATGGGCAACAATCGCATGGGGGTTCTCCTGTCTTGTGCTCTGTATCGACCCCAGGTCGGAAAACTTCAGACGCGCTGGTCGCAAAGTTGCCGCGTTCAATAAAGAAAACGATAAGTAGTGCATTCGAACAATGACTACACCCTTCGAGCATAGTAGCCTCTGCCTGCGCTTGAACTCAGGAGTCTTTGCATGTCCGTCCGTCGTACCAAAATCGTCGCTACCCTTGGCCCGGCCAGTAACTCGCCGGAAGTTCTCGAACAGCTGATTCTGGCTGGTCTGGACGTCGCCCGTCTGAACTTCTCCCACGGCACCCCCGACGAGCACAAGGCTCGCGCGAAGCTGGTGCGTGACCTCGCTGCCAAGCACGGCCGCTTTGTCGCCCTGCTCGGTGACCTGCAAGGCCCGAAAATCCGTATCGCCAAATTCGCCAACAAGAAGATCGAGCTGAAGATCGGTGACAAGTTCACCTTCTCCACCAGCCATCCGTTGACCGAAGGCAACCAGCAGGTGGTCGGCATCGATTACCCGGATCTGGTCAAGGACTGCGGCGTGGGCGACGAGCTGCTGCTCGACGACGGCCGCGTGGTGATGCGCGTTGAAACCGCCACCGCCACTGAACTGCATTGCGTGGTGACCATCGGCGGCCCGCTGTCCGACCACAAAGGCATCAACCGTCGCGGTGGCGGCCTGACCGCTCCGGCCCTGACTGAAAAAGACAAGGCCGACATCAAGCTCGCCGCCGAAATGGAAGTCGACTACCTCGCCGTATCCTTCCCGCGCGACGCCGCCGACATGGAATACGCCCGTCAACTGCGTGACGAGGCCGGCGGCACTGCCTGGCTGGTGGCGAAGATCGAACGCGCCGAAGCCGTGGCCGACGACGAAACCCTCGACGGCCTGATCAAGGCCTCCGACGCGGTGATGGTTGCCCGTGGCGACCTCGGTGTGGAAATCGGCGATGCCGAACTGGTGGGCATTCAGAAGAAAATCATTCTGCACGCACGTCGCCACAACAAGGCCGTGATCGTCGCGACGCAGATGATGGAGTCGATGATCCAGAACCCGATGCCGACCCGCGCCGAGGTGTCCGACGTGGCCAACGCCGTGCTCGACTACACCGACGCCGTGATGCTCTCGGCCGAATCCGCCGCTGGTCTCTACCCACTGGAAGCCGTGCAGGCGATGGCGCGCATCTGCGTCGGCGCCGAGAAACACCCGACCGGCAAGACCTCCAGCCACCGCATCGGCAAGGAATTCAGCCGCTGCGACGAGAGCATCGCGCTGGCGACCATGTACACCGCCAATCACTTCCCGGGCGTCAAAGCGATCATCGCGCTGACTGAAAGCGGCTTCACCCCGCTGATCATGTCGCGTATCCGCTCCTCGGTGCCGATCTACGCGTTCACCCCGCACCGCGAAGCCCAGGCCCGCGCAGCAATGTTCCGTGGCGTCTACACCATCCCGTTCGACCCGGCCTCGCTGGAACCGCACGAAGTCAGCCAGAAAGCCATCGACGAACTGACCAAGCGCGGCGTCGTGGAAAAAGGCGACTGGGTCATCCTGACCAAGGGCGACAGCTACCACACCACTGGCGGCACCAATGGCATGAAGATCCTGCATGTCGGTGATCCGCAGGTCTGATTGACCGGCCGCTGAAACGCAAAAGCCCCGCCATGTGAATGGCGGGGCTTTTTTGCTTAAGATTCAACAGATATTTTGTCTGGTAAGGCCCTTTCGCGAGCAGGCTCGCTCCCACATTTGAAATGCAATCTCCTGTGGGAGCGAGCCTGCTCGCGAAGGCGTCTTAACACTCAGCGAAAAAACCCGCTCAACGCTGCCACCGCCTCCGGCGAACGCAGCCGCTGGGTAAACAATGCGCCCTCCTCCTCGATCACTTTGCGCAGCAGCTCGCGATCGGGCGCTCGCATCAGCTGCTTGCTGATTTGCACGGCCTGGGCCGGCAATTCATTAAACCGCAGCGCCATTTCCCGGGCTTTGCTCAACGCAGCCGCGCCACTGTCCAGCGCTTGTGTGGCAATCCCCCATTGCGCAGCCTGCTCGCCGCTAAAGCCTTCACCGAGCAATAACAACTCAGCCGCTTTCGCTTGCCCGAGCAAACGCGGCAGGATCAGGCTTGAACCGAATTCGGGGCACAACCCGAGGTTGACGAACGGCATGCGCAGCCGGGCGTCGTGGCTGACATAGACCAGATCGCAATGCAGCAGCAGGGTCGTGCCGATACCCACCGCAGCACCGGCCACGGCGGCGATCACCGGTTTGCGGCATTCGAGCAGATTGAGCATGAAGTGAAACACCGGGCTGTCGAGGTCGCTCGGCGGTTGTTCGAGGAAGTCGGCGATGTCGTTGCCAGCCGTGAAGCACTCGGCGCTGCCGCTGATCAGTACGGCATTGATTTCGGGATCGCTGTCGGCCTGTTTCAGTGCTTCGGCGAGGCGGCTGTACATGGTGCGGGTCAGGGCGTTTTTCTTGTCCGGGCGGTTGAGGCGCAGGGTCAGCAAACCGCGTTCGCGTTCCAGCAGGATGGCTTCGGTCATGGCGTGTCTCGCGTCTGAAAATCAGCGCTCAACCACGGCTCACAAACACGTCGGCCAGCAGTTGATTGCGCGGCAATCCGGCCAGGTACAGACGCTTGGCGAATGCGTCGACACTGGTCGTCGAGCCGCAGACTAAGGCCAGGGTCTGCCGGGAAACAAGGCGCAGTTGCGCCAAAGCGGCGGTCGACTCGGCCGCGGTCCACAGCTCAACACTGAGGTTTTCCCGCTGCGCAGCCAGTGCAGCAAGGGGTTTGGCCAGATAGTGCTCGCGTTCGTCATGGGCCAGGTGAATGACGCGGATGGCGCCTTGGTGATCCTGACGCAAGGCTTCGCGCAGCACACCGAACAACGGACCTAAACCGGTACCGGCGGCCAGCAGCCACAGCGGCCGGGCGTGCCAGTCCGGATCGTAATGCAAGGCACCGCCGCGCAGTTCGCCAAGGCGGATCGAGTCGCCGATCTGCAGCTTGCGTGCGGCATCGATGAATTCGCCGGGCTGGCGGCAATCGAGGTGAAACTCGAGAAAGCGGTCTTCTTGCGGCAGGCTCGCCAGCGAGTACGGGCGGGCGATGTGGCCGATCCACAACACCAGATGCTGGCCGGCGCTGTAGCGCAATGGCCGCTGCGGGGTCAGGCGCAGGCGCAGAACGCTGTCACTGAGCCAGTCCAGCGCTTCGACCACGGCCGGGCGGCCGTCGCTGATCGGGTCGAAGGTATGCACCTGCAAGTCTTCGACCACTTGGCATTGGCAGGCCAGGCGCCAACCGTCCTGACGTTGCTCGGCACTCAAGGCATCCGGGCGGTTGTCGCTGGGCACACCTCGGATGCATTGCACCAGACAGGCATGGCAACTGCCGGCGCGGCAGCTGTATGGCACGGCGACACCGTTCTGATTGAGACTGTCGAGCAGGTTGCTGCCCGCTTCAACCGTCCACTGCCGATCACCGACGCGCAATTCAGGCATCAATGTTCTCCCACGCGGCGGCACAACGATTGCGCCCGTCACGCTTGGCCCGGTACAGCGCCTGATCGGCACGCTGCAACGCCTCATCCAGATCATCGCCAACGGACAGCAGGGTCATGCCCGCCGACAGGCTCAGGTTGCGCACTTGCAGGCCCATCAATTCCACCTCACTGAAGGCGATGCGCAAACGCTCGCAACACGCGGTCAGGCGTTCGGCATCGCAGTCGGGCACCAGCACGACGAATTCCTCGCCACCATAACGCGCCAGCACGTCACCGTCGCGCAGACAGGCTTGCGCCACCCCGGCAAACGCCTGCAATACCTGATCGCCGGCGGCGTGGCCATGCAGGTCGTTGATGCGTTTGAAGTGGTCCAGATCGATCAGCGCCAGCCCGTGCATCACGTCGCTGTCCAGCGCGTTCAGCTCGCGGGAAGCGATGCGCAGGAAATGCCGGCGATTGAACAGCCCGGTCAGTTCGTCGGTGGCGACCAGATCTTCAAGCTGGCGCATCATCCCGCGCAGGGTGTCCTGATGCGCCTGCAAGGCAAACCGACGCTGGCGCTGACGTTGCCGCGAGACCTGGACAAAGCGTGCGTAAAGCACCAGCCACGCCAAGACCATCGCCAGAATGCACACCTGCAACGCCGCGAGCGCAGGCTCGGCCAAGCGGAAGTGGTAGGCGTCCCACAGGGTAATCGCGGAAAAACTGAAGAACACCAACAGCGCGCAGCGGATGAATACCCGTCGGGTGAGATGGAACAGGCCGAACAGCAGGATCAGCACATAAAACACCAGAAACGCGCCGCGCGCTTCGTCGACATGGGCGATCAGCCACGTCTGCCAGCCGAGGCCCATCAGCACTTGCGCTTCGGTCAGGCTAGGGTCGGCGAAGCGCTGGTTGCGCCCGCTCCAGAACATGGCGAAAAGGCTCGCCTGACTGATCACCACCAGGGCGCTGCCGATGGCCACGCCACTGAGCGATTGCTGGTAATGCCCGGTGAAAAACGCCAGCCACAGCAGCAGCAAAGCCAATCCGTAGGTGGCCGCAGCGAGGGCGAAGCGTTTGAGCAAAAGGCGTTGAATGGCGTTATGGGTCAATCGTTGACTCACCGTGCGATAGGAGGCTGACCGAGTGTCCTACTCTACAGACCGGATGCCACTTTAGAGGGCCGGTCGCTAAATGACCACCGATTTTCGGGCTCGAAAATTGACGTCAAATGCATGACCTGATTGAGCTGCATTGATGCCCGCACCAGGTCCCTGTGGTGAGGGGATTTATCTTCGATGGGCTGCGAAGTGGCCCCTTGCAACCTGTCAATCACACTGAGCTCACAGGTTTTACGACTGCTGCGCAGCCGAGCGGGGATAAATCCCCTCGCCACAGGGTCATCCGACCAAAAGCCAATGTGCCCCCACCACCGAGGCGCGGTATACTGCCGCGCCTTTTTAGCGTCGCGCCACAAAGGGACAGCTACAAGCCGCAAGCCTGAAGCGGCAAGCTCAAGCTGTCCGCGTAATGCTTTAACTTGCCGCTCGAAGCTAGAAGCTTGTAGCTGCCCCATCGTGTTTTAGAGGAGCGCGACTCATGACCGTGATCAAGCAAGATGACCTGATTCAGAGCGTTGCCGACGCCCTGCAGTTCATTTCCTATTACCACCCCGTGGATTTCATCCAGGCGATGCACGAAGCCTACCTGCGCGAAGAATCGCCAGCGGCCCGTGATTCGATGGCGCAGATCCTGATCAACTCGCGCATGTGCGCCACCGGCCATCGCCCGATCTGCCAGGACACCGGTATCGTCACCGTGTTCGTCCGTGTCGGCATGGACGTGCGCTGGGATGGCGCCACCATGGGCCTGGACGACATGATCAACGAAGGCGTGCGTCGCGCCTACAACCTGCCGGAAAACGTCCTGCGCGCCTCGATCCTTGCCGACCCGGCAGGCGCTCGCAAGAACACCAAGGACAACACCCCGGCGGTGATCCACTACTCCATCGTCCCGGGTAACACCGTGGAAGTGGACGTGGCGGCCAAGGGCGGCGGTTCCGAGAACAAGTCGAAAATGGCCATGCTCAACCCGTCCGACTCGATCGTCGACTGGGTCTTGAAAACCGTGCCGACCATGGGCGCCGGCTGGTGTCCGCCGGGCATGCTCGGCATCGGCATCGGCGGCACCGCCGAGAAAGCCGCGGTGATGGCCAAGGAAGTGTTGATGGAATCCATCGACATTCACGAGCTCAAGGCCCGTGGCCCGCAGAATCGCATCGAAGAAATGCGTCTGGAGCTGTTCGAGAAGGTCAACCAGTTGGGTATCGGTGCCCAAGGCCTCGGTGGCCTGACCACCGTGCTCGACGTGAAGATCATGGACTACCCGACCCACGCCGCATCCTTGCCGGTGTGCATGATCCCCAACTGCGCCGCCACCCGTCACGCACACTTCGTGCTCGACGGTTCCGGCCCGGCCTCGCTGGAAGCGCCACCGCTGGACGCCTACCCGGAAATCGTCTGGGAAGCCGGCCCGTCGGCGCGTCGTGTCAACCTCGACACCCTGACCCCGGAAGACGTGCAGAGCTGGAAGCCGGGCGAAACCGTGCTGCTCAACGGCAAGATGCTCACCGGTCGCGACGCGGCGCACAAGCGCATGGTCGAAATGCTCAACAAGGGTGAAACCCTGCCGGTCGACCTCAAGGGTCGTTTCATCTATTACGTCGGCCCGGTTGATCCGGTCGGTGACGAAGTGGTTGGCCCGGCCGGCCCGACCACCGCAACGCGGATGGACAAGTTCACCCGCCAGATCCTCGAGCAGACCGGCCTGCTGGGCATGATCGGCAAGTCCGAGCGCGGCCCGACCGCGATCGACGCGATCAAGGACAACAAGGCTGTGTACCTGATGGCTGTCGGCGGCGCTGCGTACCTGGTTGCGCAAGCGATCAAGAAGTCCAAGGTGCTGGCGTTTGCCGAGCTGGGCATGGAAGCGATCTACGAGTTCGAGGTCAAGGACATGCCGGTCACCGTAGCGGTGGACAGCAAAGGTGAGTCGGTACACATCACTGGCCCGGCGATCTGGCAACAGAAGATCAGCGAGAGCCTGGCGGTAGAAGTGCAGTAAGCTTCTGGCGTCATGAAGACGGCCGGTGCATCCGCAAAGATGCCCCGGCCGTTTTTGCTTGTTCAAACCAATTGCGATAAAAGAATCGCCCAAGCACAGAAAACGATCTTGCGCACCTGTCAGATCTGACAGGTCCATCTCTGGCCCACTCCTGTTAGCGTCTATCCATACGCCCTATGTAGCGCGAATGGACTCGACCATGGCCGATCAAGACCTCAGCATCACAGCTCCCTCCATCGCCAAGAGCTCATCGATCGCCACCATCGGCAAAAGCTGGAGCGCCGTCGGGCCGACCGCCTCGGCTGGATGCGAATTGCCGATCCCGCTCTCAAGCGGTCGTGGTTACGATCCGCAAATACCCCTGTCAATCAACAGCCAGAGCGGTAACGGCCCGTTTGGCCTTGGTTGCCACCTGGGCCTGAGCCAGATCAGCCGCCGCACCAACAAAGGTGTTCCACGTTATACCGAGCACGATGAAATCATCGGGCATGACGGCGAGGTGTGGATGCCGGAGCTCGATGATGCCGGAAACCTGAAGTCGCGCACGGAACACAGCTACAGAGCTCGCCCCATTCCTGAGCACAACGTCGTGATCTACCGGGCGCGGATCGAAAGTGATTTTTCCCTGCGCGAATGCTGGCATCCGGCTGACGGTGGAGCCCCGTTCTGGCTGGTCCACGGCGCCGACGGTACGTTGCATGTCTACGGCAAAACCAGCGCCTCACGCCGTGCCGACCCCGACGACGAATCGCGCATCAGTAGCTGGCTGCTGTGTGAAAGCATGAACGCCCATGGCGAACACATCTGCTACGAGTACAAGCCCGACGATCAGCCTGACGAGCCAGACCCGATTCACGACTACCGCGCCCAGCGCTATCTGCGACGGGTGTGTTACGGCAATGCCACGGCGAGCGATCGCCTTTACAGCTGGGACACTGACCGGCCGACGGATCTGCCATGGCATTTTCAACTGGTGTTCGATTACGGCGAACGCAGCAGTTCGCTGACGGAGACCCCGAGCTACGAAGAAGTGAACCGCTGGCGGCTGCGACCGGATCCGTTTTCCACCTATGGCCAGGGTTTTGAACTGAGCACCCGCAGGCTCTGCCAGCAAGTGTTGATGTTTCATCACTTCCCCGAAGGGCTGGCGACAGATGCGAAGCTTGTACGTCGCCTGCTGCTGGAATATCGACCTATCCAGAACACTGCGCCGTGGGCGTACAGCCAGATCACGGCGGCGCACTATCAGGCCTTCGATGCGCAAGGCAATGTCGAGCATTCACCGCCGCTAGAGTTCGAATACTCGCCCTTCGAGATCAACAAGACACCTGCACGCCTGTTGGAAAACGAGACTCAACCGGGCATCGAAGACGGCGGGTTCTACCAATGCGTCGATCTGTATGGCGAGGGCGTGCCGGGTTTTCTCTGCCGCTATGACAACGCCTGGTACTACCGCGAGCCGCTGCGCGCGGCGCCTGGCACTGAATTGATCGGTTACGGCCCATGGGCTCTGCTGGACAAGATCCCGGTGGCAGATCGTAACCGCGCCGTGGCGCAACTGCTGGATCTGACCGGTGATGGGCGCCTGGACCTGATAATCGCCCGCTTGGGTTACTGCGGTTTCCATGCGCTGAATGCGCAGCGCCAATTCGAACTGTTCAGCGCGTTCGACACGTTTCCCCGGGAACACCAGGATCTGACTTTGACCATGGGGGATTTCAGCGGCGACGGCCTGATGTCAGCGGCGAGCATCAGCCACGACCGTGTGCGGCTCTATGCCAGCCTGCGCGAAAAAGGCTTCGCCGCTGCACAGGAAATACCCCATGCATACGAAGACGACCGTCTGCCGGTATTCAGCAACTCGCGAACCGAACTGGTGCTTCTGGGCAATCTGCTCGGCAGCGACATGCCCGAGCTGTGTCGCATCCGCCATGACGAAGTCCGCTGTTGGCCGAATCTTGGTCATGGCAAATTCGGTCAAGGTCGCAAGATCAGTGCCCTGCCCTTCACCTACGACGAATTCGACGCCGCACGAGTGCGTCTGGCCGACCTCGATGGCTCCGGCGCGCCCGCGCTGATCTATCTGCGATCCGAAGGGTTCGACATCTACCTGAACCGGGGCGGCAACGGCCTGGAGCAGATTCCCGTCAGCGTGCCGTGGCCTGAAGAAGTGCGTTATGACCGTTTGTGCCAGGTCAGTTTCGCCGACCTGCAAGGCCTCGGTTGCGCCAGCCTGATTCTGACGGTGCCGCATATCCAGCCTCGGCATTGGCGCTACGATTTTGTTGCAGCCAAGCCCTATCTGCTGCTCAACAGCAACAACAACATGGGTTACTCGAGCAGCGTGACTTATCGCAGTTCGGCTCAGGAATGGCTGGATGAAAAGGAGCGGCTGCTGGCACTTGCGCGTGCACCGATATGTCATCTGCCGTTTCCGCTGGCCGTGGTGAAGAAGCAGGAGCAACACGACGAGATCACCGACAACCGGCTGACCCAGTCATTCACCTGGCGCGAAGGGTTCTACGACGGCAGGGAACGGGAGTTTCGCGGGTTCGGCTATTTGCAGCAACTTGACTGCGAGATTGGAGCCGATCCTTCAGAGCCTGGCTTCAACGAGCCGGTGCAAACATGCACCTGGTTTCACAACGGGCAGGAAATGAATCGTTCCCGCGAGGATTATCTCAACGCGGACGTGGACGCCTGCCCGTTGGGCGAAACCCTGTTCAGTCGTTATCACCCCAAGGGTGAAATCGATGAGCCTGTCACGCCGGAAGATTCCGACAGTCGCTATCGGATTGCGCAGGCACTGGTCGGCTCGGTCGCCCGAACGGAGACGCTTGCCTATCAGGCGGATATGCAGGCGCCTGGTGCAGCCCCGCTGTACTCGGTAGAGGAAAAGCGCTATCTGGTGCGCGAGGTGCGGCCGCAGGGGCCATATGCCGCAGCCATTCTGCTGCCCTTTCAGGTCGAAGCAATCAGCTATCAGTACGACGGTTTTATCAACGACCCGCTGTGCCGCCACGATGTCACCCTGCGCTGGGACGCTTATGGCGCCGCGACCCATGCACTGACGGTGAGCTATGCGCGCAGGTTGACCGCCCAGAGCCCGCCCCCCTTCACCGAGGACCACCTGAATCAATGGTGGTCCGACGCTCACGACGAGGCGCAGCAATACTTTTACATCAGTGAAACCCGTGCGCGTCTGATCAATCTGCCAGAGCCACAGCAATGGCGATTGGGCTTGCCGTATCTGGAACGTGGCGATGCGCTGAAATTGGCCAAAGGTACGCTCCCCGGCGAGTTGAACCCGGCACGGGTGTCTTTCGAATCACTGAGAGAGCTGCAGGATACGCAAGAATGGGCCATGGAAAGGGTACTGACTTCGCAATCCATACAGCGCTATGTGGACGTAGAAGGTACTGAACTGGATGACGGCGTCGCCGGATTCGCAGCCCTGTCACATTCTCTGGAGCTTGCCCTGCTGGATAAAACCGCGCTGGACGCTTACAGCATTGTGCCGGACCTGAATATCCGCGAGGCCCTCGCGGCAATTGGTTACTCACCCATGGCGCTGCTGTTCGAAGCACCGCCCAGCGAGGAACCAAACCTTTGGTCGTCGCGGTTCAATCTGGCCCGGTACGGCGGCTTGCAAGCGTTCTACAACGTGCTCGATTTCAATGAAACGCCAAGCCATGGCGTGACCAAAGCCGAATACGATCAACACTATCTGACAGTCATGCGCATGGAATTGCCCGACGGTTGTGCCGTCCAGGTCGCGGAGTTCGACTATCACGCCCTGAAACCCAAGCGAATCACCGACGCCAATGACAACACTGAAGAAGTCATCTACGAGCCTTCCGGTCAGCCACTGATCATCAGCTTTCACGGTACCGAGAATGGCAAACCTGCCGGATTCGACAAGCTGACCGATGACTGGACCTTGCCGGATCCCAGTCCGGAATACGCCATTCAGTTTCCGGAAGATACCGTAGGACACGCAGCGAGCACTCTGCACAAAAACCTTTTCAGCTGGATGGGCCTGATACCCGCCTCCACACTTCGAAACCGCGCGATCAAGCAAGGCGACCTGTTGCCCGGCGGGCAGATCCGCGCCAGCGCACGTCGCCGGCTTGCGCGAAATCCCGGTCTGACGACTGAAGACCAGCAGTTGCTCATGGCCATCGAACTGGCTTACCGAGAACCGGTTCACACCGTAGTGCTCAGTGCCGACCGCTATCCCTACGACGCCATAAAGGCGCAGATCCAGATCGTCAAAACCTGCGTCGACGGCTTTGGTCGGGTCCTGCAAACCCAACAGAAGGTCGATCCGGGGCTGGCTTATGTGGTGGGTGAGGATGGTCAATTGCTGATCGAAGAAGGTGAGCAACCGACGCAGACACGCTGGCGTATCAGCGAACGCGTCGAATACAACAACAAAGGTCTCGCGCAGCGCCAATACCGGCCGTTTTTCGCTAACACGCACCGCTACGTCAAGGATCAATCGCTGCGCCAACTCGGGCTCTTCGATCAGCTGTTCTATGACGCAACGGGACGTCCGATCAAGCTGATCAACGCCAAGGGCGATTTTTCCCGCGAGACGTATCATCCCTGGTATCACACCAGCGAAGACTTCAACGACACCGCTGAAGAGGTGATGTCTACGCGTGGGTCAGGCGCATGAGCGCCTCCACACATTGGCGCACGCCTTCGCTGATCGTCAGCGACGGACGTGGCCTGCCAGTCCGTCAGGTCGCTTATCTGCGTACCGTGGTGGGCGATACGCCTAGCGCACTCGTGACCCGCCAGCACCACGATGTCGCCGGGCGCCTGGTCGCGCAACAGGATCCGCGCCTGCCGATCGCGAACACAACCACCGTGTTTTCGCTGAACGATATCGCCGTGTTTACCGACAGCCGGGATAGCGGCTGGCGCCTGCAGCTGCCGGGCAGGGCCGGGGAGCCCGGACACCGTTGGGACGCGCGCGGCCATGTCTGGCAATCGACCTTTGACGAGCAATTGCGCGTGGTGCAGCTCGAAGTCTCGGGAAACGGCGAAAATCAGCTCGATACCTTCACCTATGCCGACGGTTCTGCCGGAGCAGACTCCAACCTGCGCGGCCGGTTGATCCGGCAGACAGATCCGTCAGGCTCGCTGGATATCACCAGCTATGCCCTCACCGGACAGGCACTGGTGGAAAAGCGCACATTTGATGATCACCAAGCGTTCACCAGCCATCAGGTGTTCAGTCCGCTTGGCGCCGTGCTTGAACAGACCGACGCCGGCGGCCATCGCAGAACCTCGCGCTATGGTCTTGCCGGGCAGCTCAGGCAGATGCACTTGCAAGTGAAGGCAAACATCACGCAAGCCCTGCAGGATGCGCACTACAACGCCAATGGCCAGCTCATCGAGCAACAGGACGGCAACGGAGTGCTCAACGAATGGACCTACGACCCAGCCGACGGACGCTTGCGCACCCGGATCAGCCATAAGCCCGGCCAACCCGCATTGCAGGATCTGCAATATTCCTACGATCGCGTCGGCAATATCATCCGCATCGAAGACCACGCCTTCGAGCCCACCTGGTTCGCCAATCAACGGGTCGACGGCCACCGTGAATTCAGCTACGACTCCCTGTACCGTCTGATTCGTGCGACCGGTCATGACGACGCCCTGCCTCCGGACATTCCCGGCCTGCCGCGACCGCCCGACGAACGAAACCGCCTGAACTACACCCAGACGTATAGCTACGACGATGGCGGCAATCTGACCGAATTGCGTCATCAGCGCGACGGCAACAGTCGTACCCGCACCATGCGCATCGACGACAAAAGCAATCGCGGGGTGCGCTGGCAAACAGGTGACGAGCCGCCGGACTTCGACATCTGGTTCGACCCGCACGGCAATCAACGCAAGCTGCACCACGGTCCGTCATTGCACTGGAACAGCCGTGACGAACTGGAGCGCGTGGACCTGGTTATCCGTCAGGACAGTGATAACGATGCCGAGTATTACCAGTACAGCGCAGGCCAGCGGGTCCTCAAATGTCATGAATGGTTCACCGACAAGGTCCGCCACTTCCACCAGGTGCGTTACCTGCCAGGGCTGGAAATTCGCAGCAAAGAAAACGGCGAAGAGCTGCACATCATCAGCCTCGGTAACGCGCGCTGCCTGCATTGGGCGCAACGTTCAGCGCCGATAGACGACCAGATGCGTTACACCCTCGAAGACCACCTCGGCTCTTGCGTGATGGAGCTCAATGAAGACGCTGTGGTCACCAGCGCAGAAGGCTATTACCCGTTCGGCGAAACCGCGTGGATGGCGCCGGAATCGGAAATCGAATACCGCTTTATCCGTTATTCCGGTAAGGAAATGGATGTCAGCGGTTTGTACTACTACGGCGCCCGTTATTACGCGCCGTGGTTGCAGCGTTGGGTCAGTGCTGATCCGGCGGGGGATGTGGATGGGTTGAATCTGTATGGTTTTGTCGGTAACAACCCGATCGTCCATGTCGACCAGACCGGTGCCTTCAAAGTGGTGTTTGACCTGATCAGAAAAGCGGTGGGTATCTTTGATCAAGCGCAAACTGCGGCGGAGCAATTGCACAACCTGACCACCGAGTTCGATGGCCTGATTGCTGAAGGCCAAAACATCGAAGAAGTGCGTAAAAACATGACGTTCGGCAAATTCATTACCTCCCGCGCCGGCATCAAATCGGTCTTTTACGGTATCGGCAAAGGCATCGCCATCGGCAGTGTCATCGGCACCGTGGTACCCGGAATCGGCAACGCCATCGGTTCCGGGGCAGGGGCAATCGCGGGGGCGATTGTGTTCCCGGTATTGCGTTACCACTTTTTCAAGAAGGGTTTGAAAGCAGCGCAGACGCTGCACACCCAAGAACTCAAGGATGGGCTGAAGACGCTGAGCGACGGCGCCGCAAAAGCCGTCGACGGCGCGGGAGTTCTTCTCGATAGAGGTGCTGCGGTTATCGACAGCATCAAGACCTTCACTGATAACGTCGACAGCTACTCCGAACCCATCCAGAAGATGTTCTACGCCCAACTGGAAGCCCTGGATGCAGAAAAACAGCGTCAGTTCATGAAGCTGGCGAGGACTGGCGTAGACCCGTTCGAAGCTATCGACGAGGTCCTGCAAACCGCACAGGCAATCATCGCAGCCCCGAGCGAGGCGCAAGGCGTGACTGAACGCCTGCAGCAACTGGAGCGCTCGCTCGCTGCCGAACCTCGCGGCAGACCGGTGCCGAAGCCGAGGTTGAATCTTGTGCATCGACGTCAGGTACAGGAGACAGCTGTCTAGCAGACACGGCCGGCGCGAACAGCGCGCCCGGCCACCTCGGCCCATGCTATCGTGCCCGCCCGTCCTGCCGACCTTTCATCCAGCATGCTGCCGACTTCCCGTACCCTGCGTCTGTCGTTGTATTCCCTGCTGATCATCGCCGGCACGGTCATTGCCGCGACGCTCGCGATGCGCCACGCGGAACGTCAGGCGCTGGAAGAAGATGCCGCCCGCGCCAATCAGCAACTGGGGTTGTACGCCAACTCCTTGCACACCCTGATCGACCGCTATCGCGCCCTGCCCGCCGTACTGGCGCTGGATCCGCAATTGCGTTCGGCCCTGGCCGGCCCGGTCGGTGCTGCGCAGCAAGCGGCATTGAATGTGAAGCTGGAAAAGATCAACGGCGCCGCGCAATCCTCGACCCTTGAACTGCTCGATCGCACCGGCCTGGCCGTGGCCGCCAGCAACTGGCGCTTGCCCAGCAGTTACGTTGGCCACAATTACGGCTTCCGCCCCTATTTCAGCCAGACCCGCACCCAAGGCACCGGGCGGTTTTACGCGGTAGGCGTGACCAGCGGCATTCCCGGGTATTTCCTTTCCAGCGCCGTACTTGGCGACAACGACGAGTTTCTCGGCGCGATGGTGGTCAAGCTGGAGTTTCCCGAACTGGAGCGCGAATGGAGCCAGGGCAGCGACACGCTGCTGGTCAGCGATGCACGCGGGATCATCTTTATCGCCAATCAGCCGGGCTGGCGTTATCGCGCCTTGCGGCCGTTGAGCGCTGATGATCTGGCCGAGATCAAATCCACGCGACAGTACGACAAGCAATCGCTGCTGCCGCTGACCCATTTGCCGTTGCGCCGCTTCGATGACAACAGTGATCTGCGCCGGGTCGAAGGTCCGCAGGGCACGGCGGATTATCTGTGGGAATCGCTGCCGCTGACGACCGAGGGCTGGACCCTGCACCTGCTGCGCCGTCCGCAAGTGGCCTTCGAGGATTTGCGCAACGCCGCGCTGGCCGCCGCCGGTGTGTGGCTGGCGCTGGTGTTCCTGTTGCTGTTTCTCAATCAGCGCTGGCGGCTGGCCAAGGTCCGTCAGCGCAATCGTGAAGAACTCGAGCGCCTGGTCGAGGAGCGCACCCGCGATCTGCGCACCGCTCAGGAAGGCCTGGTGCAGTCGGCCAAACTCGCCGCGCTGGGGCAGATGTCCGCCGCGCTGGCCCACGAAATCAATCAACCGCTGACCGCCCAGCGCATGCAACTGGCAACCCTGCGCCTGCTGCTCGAACATGGCCGCGTCGATGACGCCTACAAGGCGCTGAAACCGGTGGACGACATGCTCACGCGCATGGCCGCCCTCACCGGCCACCTCAAGACCTTCGCCCGCAAGAGTCCGAGCGGTTTGCGCGAACGTCTGGATCTGGCGACGGTTGTCGATCAGTCGCTGCAACTGCTCGATGCGCGGCTGCGTGACGAACAAGTCAGCCTGGTGCTGCATCTGACCCGTCCGGCGTGGGTGCGCGGTGATGCGATTCGTCTGGAACAGGTGTTGATCAATTTGCTGCGCAACGCGCTGGATGCGATGCAGGGTAAAGCCTGCAAGCGTCTGGAAATCCGTCTGGAGGCTGATGAACAATTGTGGCGGCTGAGCGTCAGCGACAACGGCGGCGGCATTGCCGAGGAACATCTCGGCCAGGTGTTCGATCCGTTCTTTACCACCAAACCGGTGGGTGACGGTCTGGGCCTGGGGCTGGCAGTATCCTTCGCCATCGTGCATGAATCCGGCGGGCGCCTGAGCGCCGAGAACGGCGACACTGGCGCGGTGTTCAGCCTGACCCTGCCAATCGATCTGGAGGCACATATCTGATGCTCGACTCGGTGATGGTGGTCGACGATGAAAGCAGCATTCGCAACGCCGTTGAACAGTGGCTGAGCCTGTCCGGGTTTCAGGTGCAATTGTTCAGCCGCGCCGAAGAATGCCTCGCCGCGCTCCCCGAACATTTTTCCGGGGTGATCCTCAGCGACGTGCGCATGCCCGGCATGGACGGTTTGCAACTGCTCGCCGAAGTGCAAAAGCGCGACGCCGATCTACCGGTGATTCTGCTCACCGGCCATGGCGACGTGCCGATGGCGGTCGAAGCCATGCGCGATGGCGCCTACGACTTTCTGGAAAAACCGTTCAGCCCGGAAACCCTGCTCGGCAGCCTGCGCCGGGCGCTGGACAAACGCCGCCTGGTCCTGGAAAACCGTGCCCTGCACGAACTGGCCGACAACCGCGCAAAGCTCGATGCGACGCTGCTCGGCGTGTCCCGCGGCTTGCAGACATTGCGTCGGCAGGTGCTGGATCTGGCGACGTTGCCGGTCAACGTGCTGATCCGTGGTGAAACCGGCAGCGGCAAGGAACTGGTCGCACGTTGCCTGCATGATTTCGGCCCGCGCGCCGGCAAACCTTTCGTGGCGCTGAACTGCGCGGCGATCCCGGAGCAACTGTTCGAGGCCGAACTGTTCGGCCATGAGAGCGGCGCGTTTACCGGCGCCTCGGGCAAGCGCATCGGCAAACTGGAATATGCCGATGGCGGCACGCTGTTTCTCGACGAGATCGAAAGCATGCCGCTGGCCCAGCAGGTGAAATTGCTGCGGGTCTTGCAGGAGCAAAAGCTTGAGCGGCTGGGGTCGAACCAGAGCATTCGCGTCGATTTGCGTATCGTCGCGGCGACCAAACCGGACCTGCTCGACGAAGCCCGCGCCGGACGTTTTCGTGAGGACCTGGCGTATCGCCTCAACGTCGCCGAACTGCGCCTGCCGCCGCTGCGCGATCGCCGTGAAGACATTCCGTTGCTGTTCGAGACCTTCGCGCAGAATGCCGCTCAGCGTCTGGGCCGGACCTTTCCGCCGTTGACCGGTGCGCAGCTCAGTCACCTGCTCAGCCATGACTGGCCGGGCAATGTGCGCGAACTGGCCAACGTCGCGGAACGTCAGGTATTGGGGCTCGATGAACCGGTCGCCGGAATCGATCCGGGGCAATCGCTGGCGGCGCAGCAGGAAGCGTTCGAAGCGCAATGTCTGCGCGCGGCGTTGACCCGGCACAAAGGTGATGTCAAAGCCGTGCTCGAAGAACTGCAACTGCCGCGCCGCACGTTCAATGAAAAGATGCAGCGGCATGGATTGAGTCGGGAGATGTTTGTTTCCGACAGCTGATGATCGTTCCCACGCGCAGCAAAGGAATGCAGCCCGGGACGCTCTGCGTCCCCTTCGAAGCCGAACGCGGAGCGTCCGTTGAGGCATTCCCACGCAGAGCGTGGGAACGATCACACAGCTGACTTATTCGGCGTCTCTGATGGCCCCTTCGCGAGCAGGCTCGCTCCCACATGGAGTCAGTCCACTCTGTGGGAGCGAGCCTGCTCGCGAAGAGGCCTGTTGAGCCCCAGCAAATGCCCACTCTGATGAGCAATTTTCCGCTCACCACAACCCATGCATAAGCGGATTTCCGCTCACCCTTTCCCGCCACCCCCTCTAAACCGGCCCTCCTTCCCTTGGCACACCTCCTGCTATAGCCCTGGCAGGCTGCGTTCCGACGCGCTCCACAAAAACAATTAAACGAAGGATCCTTCAATGGATAACTCCAACGCCCTGCCCCTTGGGTCGGCTGCCGTGCCGGCCAAACCGAGAACCACCGCCAGCCGGATCAAATCGATCTTCAGCGGCTCTGTCGGCAACATGGTCGAGTGGTACGACTGGTACGTGTACGCCGCCTTCTCCCTGTACTTCGCGAAAACCTTTTTCCCCGCCGGTTCCACCACTGCGCAACTGATGAACACCGCTGCGATCTTCGCCGTGGGCTTCCTGATGCGTCCGATCGGTGGCTGGCTGATGGGCATGTACGCCGACAAGGTCGGGCGCAAGAAAGCGCTGATGGCCTCGGTGTACCTGATGTGCTTCGGCTCGCTGCTGATCGCCCTGAGCCCGAACTATGAAACCATCGGCATCGGCGCGCCGATCCTGCTGGTGTTCGCCCGCCTGCTGCAAGGCCTGTCGGTCGGCGGCGAGTACGGCACCTCGGCGACTTATCTGTCCGAGATGGCGACCAAGGAACGTCGCGGCTTCTTCTCCAGCTTCCAGTACGTGACCCTGATCTCCGGGCAGCTCATCGCCCTCGGTGTGTTGATCGTGCTGCAGAACACGCTGACCACCGAACAGCTGTACGCATGGGGCTGGCGCATTCCGTTCGCCATCGGCGCGCTGTGTGCAGTGGTGGCGCTGTACCTGCGTCGCGGCATGGAAGAAACCGAGTCGTTCACCAAGAAAGAAAAATCCAAGGAAAGCGCGATGCGCACCTTGATGCGCCACCCGAAAGAGTTGTTGACCGTGGTCGGACTGACCATGGGCGGCACCCTGGCGTTCTACACCTACACCACCTACATGCAGAAATACCTGGTGAACACGGTCGGCATGAGCATCTCCGACTCGACCACCATTTCCGCCGCCACGCTGTTCCTGTTCATGTGCCTGCAACCGATCATCGGTGGCCTGTCGGACAAGATCGGTCGTCGTCCGATCCTGATCGCCTTCGGTGTGCTCGGTACGATCTTCACCGTGCCGATCCTGATGACCCTGCACACCATCCAGACCTGGTGGGGCGCGTTCTTCCTGATCATGGCGGCGTTGATCATCGTCAGCGGCTACACCTCGATCAATGCGGTGGTGAAAGCCGAATTGTTCCCGACCGAAATCCGCGCCCTGGGCGTTGGCCTGCCGTACGCGCTGACCGTGTCGATCTTCGGCGGCACCGCCGAATACATCGCGCTGTGGTTCAAGAGCATCGGCATGGAAACCGGTTACTACTGGTACGTCACCGCGTGCATTGCCGTGTCGCTGCTGGTGTACATCACCATGAAAGATACCCAGAAGCACTCGCGGATCGTCACTGACTGATCGCACCGCATCGCTGGCAGGCCACAAAATCTGTGTCCTGCCACGAACCCTACGGGGTCTCGCGTCCGGCTGGAAATATGCGCTGGGTCCTTGCACTATGGCTGCATCCGAATGCAGCTCAGGAATCCGCTCCCCATGCCCGATGACATCCACTTCTACGAACCCGCCAACGGCCACGGCCTGCCTCACGATCCGTTCAACGCCATCGTCGGCCCGCGCCCCATCGGCTGGATTTCCTCGCAGGATGCCGAAGGCCGGCTCAATCTCGCGCCGTACAGTTTCTTTAACGCCTTCAACTACGTGCCGCCGATCATTGGTTTTTCCAGTGTCGGGCGCAAAGACAGTCTGAACAACATCGAGCAGACCGGGGAGTTCGTCTGGAACCTCGCCACGCGCCCGTTGGCCGAGCAGATGAACCAGAGCTGCGCGATGGTTGCGCCCGAGGTCAACGAGTTTGAACTGGCGGGGCTGACCACCGTGGCGTCAAAGGTCATTTCGGTCCCACGGGTCGCCGAGAGTCCAGTGTCCTTCGAGTGCAAGGTCACGCAGATCATCCAGCTGCAACGCGCCGATGGCGAAACCGTGCCGAGCTGGCTGATCCTCGGCGAGGTGGTCGCGGTGCACATCGCCAAATGGCTGCTGAAAGACGGCATCTACGACACTGCCGCCGCACAACCGATTCTGCGTGGCGGCGGGCCGGCGGATTATTTCCAGCTGGGGCCGGAGGCGCTGTTCAAGATGTGGCGCCCGGGCGCACAGAAGTAATTACCAGATCAGCTCGGCGTCATCGGTGACGCCCTTGAGCTTGTCCAGTTCGTTGATGGCTGCATCATCGGCAGCAATGGCGCCAGGAAACACCTGCTCATTGAGCAATTTGTGAAAGCGTGGGGCGCCGCCATCGACCAGGGCCTTGACCGCGATGGCCGCGTAATAACCCTTGTTGCCGCCCAGCTCGACGGGGACGACTGCGGAGACTGCTTCGAAGCGTTCAAACTCTTTACGTGCCATGTCGCGGATCCTGGCTCAATCAAATAAGCCGGACATTAAACCCTCAACCGGCGAGTTTGTGTATCGGCGCCGCGCATTGACCGAGGGCCTGCGCGGCGGAAACGTCCCTGAACGTGTGGAAGTCGAGGCTGTTGACCACCAGGTCCTGCACCAGCTCGGCGAAGACTTCCATTGACGGACTGTTGAAATACGCCGTCATCATTTGCTGACTGCTCCAGTAGCCGTTGACCAGCCACAGGTCGGCGTCGCACTGCGATTGTTGCAGGGAAAAACTCAGGCAGCCGGGCGCCGCGCGCGAGACCTCGATCAACGCGCTCAGGCGCACACCGAGTTCCGCCGAACGCCCGGCCTGGGCACGAACGAAGGCCATATGACTGACAGGCATTTGCTTGGACATGATCAACCCTCCATGAAATCGCGTGGCAGCCGGGGGACGGGCTGCGACTGAAGCAAAGATTAAGGGCCGGGGCCGCCGCGCCGTTAGTCGATTCCTGCCTTCGCGTTGCACAATCCTGCGAGACTGCGCAGACGACCTGTAACAACCTGTAAACCCGCGCAACACGTCTGTCATACGGGTTTTGTGTAGGAGCTGCCGAAGGCTGCGATCTTTGGCTTTTGCCTTGAAGATCAACGGATCGCAGCCTTCGGCAGCTTCTACAGAATCGTATGGCGGGAGGCATGTGCGCACCTGCGGGCAGAATCAGGCAAGCATTTGGCAGAATGTGTCTACCGCTGCTGCTTGCACAAACATATGCTCTGCTGCATTCCCCCTCACTTGCCGAGGATGCCGTGCATGACGTCATTCGATCGTTTTCAAGCCGAACCCAGCGCCGACATGGAAAAACAGCGCGCGGAGCTGGCGGCGATCATCCGCCGCAACACCAGCGACGATGGCAGCTACCAGACCGCGATCGGTTCGCTGGTGATGTCGCGCCACACCCAGTCCCATGACTTTGCCCCGGTACTCGCGCAGCCGGCGCTGTGCATCATGGCGCAGGGGCGCAAAGAGGTCCGCCTGGCCGATGAGTTCTTCAACTACGACCCGCTGAATTATCTGGTGGTGTCGGTTTCGATGCCGCTCAGCGGCCGCGTGGTCAACGTCTCGCCAGAGGAACCGATCCTCGCCGTGCGCCTCGACATTGACCCGACCGAAATCACCGCGCTGATCGCCGACGCCGGCCCGATGGGCGTGCCGACGCGGCCGACCGGACGTGGTCTGTACGTGGAGAAAATCGACAGCGCCATGCTCGACGCGGTGCTGCGTCTGGCGCGGCTGCTCGACGCGCCGAAAGACATCGCCATGCTCGCGCCGCTGATTCGCCGGGAGATTCTCTATCGCCTGCTGCGTAGTCCACAGGGTCATCGTTTGTATGAGATTGCGATTGCCAACAGCCAGAGCCATCGCATCAGCCAGGCCATCAAATGGCTCAACGGCAATTTCGAGCAACCACTGCGCATCGATGATCTGGCGCGGGAAGTGAACCTCAGCGTGTCGACCTTGCATCACCGTTTCAAGGCGATGACCGCGATGAGTCCGTTGCAATATCAGAAGCAACTGCGCCTGCAAGAGGCGCGGCGGCTGATGTTGACCGAAGGGCTGGAAGCCTCGGCGGCGGGGTATCGGGTGGGCTATGAAAGTCCGTCGCAGTTCAGCCGCGAGTACAGCCGCCTGTTTGGCGCGCCGCCGTTGCGGGACCTGGCGCGGTTGCGGCTTTCTGTCTGATCCGGAATCTGAAGCGGGGCTTATGGCGCTTTCGCGAGCAGGCTCGCTCCCACGGGGAAATGCATTCCAATGTGGGAGCGAGCCTGCTCGCGAAGGGGTCAGTCCAGGCGATACATCTCTGTGATCAGAGCGCGCGGATCACATGCTTGATTTCCTGAAACGCCGCCAACCCCCAAGGCCCCAGCTCTCGACCGACGCTGCTCTGCTTGTAACCGCCCCAAGCCGCCTGCGGGAAGATCACCTGCGGTGCATTGATCCACACCAGCCCCGCCTGCAAGGCATTGGCCACGCGATCTGCTGCGGTGGCATCGCGTGTCACTACGCTCGCGACCAGGCCGAACTGGCTGTCGTTGGCCAAGGCAATTGCTTCAGCCTCGCTGCCGAAACTGCGCACACACACCACCGGCCCGAAAATCTCTTCACGCCATAAGGCGCTGTCCAGCGACACATCGGTGAACACCGTCGGTTGCAGGAAATAACCGCGCGGCAAATGCGCCGGACGATTGCCGCCGCACACCAACCTCGCCCCGGCGCTCAAACCGCGATCAATATGCCCAAGCACCCGCTGGTACTGCGCCTGATTGACCAGCGCGCCCATCTCCACGTCCGGATCGAACGGATCGGCCACTCGAATCGCCTCTGCGCGCTTTTGCAGACGCTGAAGAAATTCATCCATCAATTCCTCGGCAACCAGCACCCGACTGGTGGCCGAGCACATTTGCCCAGCGTTGAAGAACGCCCCACCACACGCCAGTTCCACCGCCAGATCCAAATCGGCATCCGCCAGCACCAGCAAGGAAGATTTGCCACCCAGCTCCAGGCTCACACCCTTCACGGTTTCAGCAGCGCGTTGCATCACCTGCACACCCACAGCGTTGCTGCCGGTAAAGGAGATCTTGGCGATGCGAGGATCCGCCGACAACGGCGCGCCTACCGCTAGCCCGGTGCCGCAGACCAGATTGAACACGCCGTCGGGCAACCCGGATGCAGCGATGATCGCGGCCAGTTCCAGCTCCGGCAACGGCGTCACTTCAGAAGGTTTCAGCACCACGCAGCAACCGGCGGCGAGCGCTGGCGCCAGTTTCCACGCGGTGGTGACCATGGGAAAATTCCACGGCACGATCAGCCCGACCACTCCGCACGGCTCGCGCCGCTGGCGCGCACTGAAATCATCGCTGGGCAACGGCACGTTGCTGTCCTGACCGGCGTCGAGGCCTTCGGCGAGTTCGGCGTAATAGTCAAAAGTGGCGATCACGTCATCGACATCGATGGCCGCTTCGAACTGCGGTTTACCGTTATTACTCGACTGCAGGTTCATCAAGTGATCGCGACCGTTGCGCACGCCGTTGGCAATGTTGCGCAGGATCGCAGCGCGTTCGGCACCGGTGGTTGTCGACCAGTGTTTGAACGCCTCGGTCGCCGCGCTGACTGCTTGATCCACGGCGTGTTCGTCACCGCCATTGACGGTGGTCAGCAGCGCTTCGGTAGCGGGGTTGATCACCCGCAGATGTTCGCGGCCTGACGACCATTGGCCATTGATGTAGAGGCCGTCGAGTGTGGTTGGAAAACTCATCATTGGGCCACCGCCTGCATCCACTGGTTCTGGTCGATTTCAATCAGCGTCGGGCCTTGCCGGTCCGTCGCCTCGCGCAGCGCTGCGCGCAATTCGTCGATATTGCTGATGGCTTGCGCGGCGCAACCGAGGCCCTTGGCCACGGCGACGAAGTCCGGGGTGTAGATGTCCACGCCAACCGGTTCGATGGCGCGGTTGACCATGTACTTTTTGATCTCCTCGTAACCCTGGTTATTCCACAGCAGCACGATCACCGGCACCCGTGCTTCGACGGCGCTGGCCAGTTCCGGCAGGGTGAATTGCAAGCCGCCGTCGCCGATCAGGCACACCACTGGCGGTCGCGCGCCGTTATCGAGTTGGCCGCCCAGCCACGCACCAATCGCCGCCGGCAACGCATAGCCAAGCGTGCCGTAACCGGTGGATGCGTTGAACCAGCGGCGTGGACGCTCGGGGTTGAACGTGAGGTTGCCGGTGTATACCGGTTGCGTGGAATCGCCGACGAACACCGCTTCGGGCAATTCGTGCAGCACGGTTTCGAGCAAACGCGTCTGCGCCAGCGTCGGCGCATCCCAGCTCGCCGCCAATTCATCACGCAGACGCGCGGCGCGGACCTGGCCCCAATCATTGCGGCGCTCGGTCAGCGGTTGGTGCGACAAGGCGCTGAGCAATGCTTGCGCGGCGTTGCGCGAATCAGCGACCAGTGCGATGTGCGGCGGGTAGTTGCGCACGGTCTGATCGGCATCGATGTCGATGCGCAGCAGCTTGCCGGGAATCTCGAAGCCGCCGGCGAAAGTGACGTCGTAATCGGTCTCGGCCAGCTCCGTGCCGATCGCCAGCACCACGTCAGCTTCAGCGACCAGTGCGCGGGTGGCGACCAGACTTTGCGTCGAACCGATCAACAACGGATGGCTGGTCGGCAGCATGCCTTTGGCGTTGATGGTCAGCGCCACTGGAGCGTCGAGCAGTTCGGCGAGTCGGGTCAGCTCCGGCGCCGCGTCGATAGCACCGCCGCCGGCGAGAATCAGTGGACGTTGCGCGGTGGCGAGCAGTTCGCTCATGCGGGCCACGGCTGCCGGTGCGGCGCCGGCGCGATCGATATTCACCGGCAGGCTGGCGAGCAATTCATCGGCCCCTTCCACCAGCACGTCCAACGGAATTTCGATGTGCACCGGACGCGGTCGCCCGGCCTGGAACAGCGCGAAAGCGCGAGCAAGCACCACCGGCAGTTCGGCAGCGGACATCAGCGTGTGCGAGAACGCTGCGACGCCGCCGACCAGTGCGCTCTGGTTCGGCAGTTCATGCAACTTGCCGCGCCCACCGCCCAACTGACTGCGCGACTGCACGCTGGAGATCACCAGCATTGGAATCGAATCGGCGTAAGCCTGGCCCATGGCCGTGGTGATATTGGTCATGCCCGGGCCGGTGATGATGAAACACACACCGGGTTTGCCGCTGGTACGCGCATAGCCGTCAGCCATGAACCCGGCGCCCTGTTCATGACGAGGCGTGACGTGGTTGATGCTTGAGCGGGCAAGGCCTCGGTACAGCTCAACGGTATGCACACCGGGAATGCCGAACACCTGCTCGACCCCGTAATTCTCCAATAGCTTGACCAGTACTTCGCCGCACGTTGCCATGTTGATTGCCCTTTCATTCACTGAACACTCCCTGTGGGAGCGAGCCTGCTCGCGAATAAGCGGTCCAGCCAACATCCGTGTCGAACCTTGAACCATCTTCGCGAGCAGGCTCGCTCCCACAGGGTCCGTGGAGTGCCCATTGGAACGGTGCGCAACTGGCAGCAACAATCGATTAAAAGTCATACTAGCCATGTCCCCACGTCATACCTCGGATCGCCATGAAACGCCTGCCACCCCTGCCCGCTCTGCATACGTTCTGGATCACCGCGCAATGCTGCAATTTCACTCGCGCCGCCGAGCAGTTGCACATCACTCAGGGCGCGGTGAGCCGGCAGATCGCCGGGCTCGAAGAACAGCTCGGTTATCCGTTGTTCATTCGTCTGGCCCGAGGTCTGGCGCTGACGGCCGAAGGCCGCGAATGGCTGCCGAAAGTGGAAAAAATCTTCGGGCTGATCAGTGAAGCGACCGAGCAGATAGGTCAGACGCGGCAAACCTTGCAACTCAAGGCACCGAGCTGCGTGATGCGCTGGCTGCTGCCGCGTCTGCTGCAATGGCAGAAGGAACGCCCGGACGTGCCGGTCAAATTGACGGCGTCGCTGCAACACGGTGTGGATTTCCAGCGCGAGCAATTCGACGCCGCCGTGATCTACGGCCCGCCGCCGGACAATTCGCCAGGCGCGCTGCATCTGTTCGACGAGCAACTGACACCGGTCTGCTCGCCGCAACTGCTCAAGGGCTCGCCCGCGCTGAATTCACCGCAGGATTTGCAAGAGCATCTGTTATTGCACCCGACCCACGACATTCAGGACTGGTCGGTATGGCTCGATGCAGCGGGATTGCGATTGGGCAACCTTGGCAGCGGGCAGCATTTCGAAACGCTGGATCAGGCTATGTCGATGGCCTCGCACGGCACGGGGGTGGCGATCGGGGACTGGTCGCTGATTGGTGATGATCTGGACGCCGGGCGGCTGGTGATGCCGTTTGCGTTGAAGGTGAAGACGGGGTTGGCGTATTACGTGGTGGTGCCGCAGGGCGCGGAACCTTGCGCGCCTCTTCAGCAATTGATGGACTGGTTAGTCGAACAGGCCTGGTCTCGCTGAAAATCTGCACTCACCTGTGGGAGCGAGCCTGCTCGCGAATGCGGTCGTTCTTGAGCATGAATATTGACTGATATGCCGCCTTCGCGAGCAGGCTCGCTCCCACATTGAAACTTTGCCCGGCCTTAGTAACCGACGGTATAGCGCTGGCGCAAATGCTTCGGCGTTTCCACTTCGTCGATCAGTGCAATCGCGTAATCGGCAAAGGTGATCCAGCTGCGTCCTTCGGCACTGACCAACAGATGATCCTTGCCGACGCGATACTGGCCGCTGCGTTCACCCTCGACAAACTCCGCCGACGGCGACAAAAAGGTCCAGTCCAGTTCCTGCTCCTGACGCAGCGCATCAAGAAACTCAGCACCTGCGCTCGCCTCGGCTTTGTATTCGGCCGGGAAACCGGCACTGTCGATCACCCGCGTGTCATCCGGCAGCAACAGCGAACCGGCGCCGCCGACCACCAGCAAGCGCTTCACGCCCGCCTGCTTCACCGGTCCGACAATCGCCGAGGCCGGGACGGTGGCGAAATGCGCTGCGCTGATCACTGCGTCGTGACAGGCCACCGCCGCTTGCAGCGCCGCCGAATCCAGTACGTCGAGGCTCTTGCTGACGACACCGGCACGGCTGCCGATCTTCGAGGTATCGCGGGCAATGGCGGTGACGCTGTGGCCGCGACGCAGGGCTTCTTCCAGCAGTTGGCTACCGGCACGGCCGGTGGCGCCAATGATTGCGATCTTGCTCATGACATTCTCCAGTTGGCTTGAAAATGCTGCGTGTTCAGGTTCGGCTTACCACTGCATCTCGCCCTTGGCGACTTTTGCGCTGAGTTCCAGTGAGCTTTCCTCGCCGAGTTGCGGGTAGCGCTTTTTCATCGCTGCGATCAGTGCAGCGGAGTCTTTGGCCTTGGCGGTTTCGGCATCGAAGGCCTTGATGTAATCGGCGGTGAATTTCACGCTGGCCAGCGAGCGGCTGCTGTCACCCAGGTAATGGCCGGGCACCACGGTTTGCGGTTTCAGGCTTTCGATGGTGTGCAGGGTGTGCAGCCAGTCGGCGTGGGATTGCGCGGTCTGGGTGTCGGCCATCCACACATGAATGTTCTCGGCGACCACTACGCCACCGACCACTGCTTTGAGCGACGGGATCCATACGAAGCTGCGATCCGGTTGCTTGCCGTCGAGGCCGATCACCTGCAATTGCTTGCCTTCGAGGGTCAGGCTGTCGCCCTTGAGCACGTCCGGGACGATGGTTTTCGCCGGCACATCGGCGCCCATTTTCGGCCCCCAATACGCCAGTTTGCCGTCGACGGTGTGCTTGATGTGATCGACAGTCGGCTGCGAAGCCAGCACTTTCGCCTGCGGGAATGCCTTGGTCAGGGTGTCGAGGCCAAAGTAGTAATCCGGGTCACCGTGGCTGATGTAGATGGTGGTCAATTGCTTGCCGCTGGCGCGGATCTTTTCCACGACCTGCTCAGCCTGGGATTTGCCGAACTGCGCGTCGACCAGAATCGCTTCTTTCTCACCGCTGACCAGCACCGAGCTGACCGGGAAAATCGCCTGGGTGCCCGGGTTGTAGACATCGAGGCTCAGCTCGGCAGCGGATGCATGGGCGGCAAAGCCGAAAAATGCTGCGGCGAGCAGAACGCGTTTGAAGGGGGTGAAGCCGATCATTTGTTGCTCCGGATTACGAATGCCAGTCTGGCGATGCAACAGAGCTTAGTTGCCAGACTCAGTACAAAAAATGCGATGCTTGGACATAGTTTGTTTCTGAAAGCGGGCAAATCATGGATCGGCTTCAAGCAATGCGGGTATTCGTCACGGTAGTGGACCTCGGCAGTCAGTCGGCGGCGGCTGACCACCTCGACCTGTCGCGGCCGGTGGTGTCGCGCTATCTGGCGGAGCTGGAAGACTGGGTCGGCGCGCGGCTGATGCACCGCACCACGCGCAAATTGAGCCTGACCGCCGCCGGCAGCGAAATCCTCCCGCGCTGCCGGCAGATGATCGACCTGTCGCACGACATGCAGGCCGCCGTCAGCGAACCCCATGACGAGCCGCGCGGATTGCTGCGGATCAGCGTCAGCACCTCGTTTGGCCAGGCGCAACTGGCCGATGCGATGGCGGCATACGTCAAGCTTTACCCAGGCGTGAGCATCGATCTGCAGATGCTCGACCGTACGGTGAATCTGGTCGATGAGCGCATCGATCTGGCGATTCGCACCAGCAACGATCTCGATCCGAACCTGATCGCCCGGCGCCTGACCGTGTGCCGCTCGGTGGTCTGCGCAGCGCCGGCTTATCTGCTTGAGCATCCGGCGCCGCAGACGGTTGAGGATTTGAGCCGACATAACTGCCTGACCCATTCCTATTTCGGCAAAAGCCTGTGGCATTTCGAGGAGGATGGCGAACCGGTTTCGGTACCGGTGCAGGGCAATATCAGCGCCAACGAGGCCAGCACCCTTCTGCGCGCAACCCTCGCCGGCGCGGGCGTGGCGATGCTGCCGACCTACCAGGCTGGGGTGCATATTCACAACGGCGAACTGCTGCGTTTGCTGCCACACGCAGAACCGCGCCAGATGAATATCTACGCGGTGTACGCCTCCCGCAAACACATGCCGGCGGCACTGCGCAGCATGCTCGACTTTCTGGTTCAGCGTTTTCCCGAAAATCCCGCGTGGGATGAAGCTGCGAGCCTCAAGCCACAAGCGCCAAGCTGACCGCGTCGTGACAGCTTGCCGCTTGCCGCTTAAAGCTTGCAGCTGCGCCTGCCTGACCTATGCTCAAAGTAATACCGCAAGGTAGACGTTCAGAGGTAGAACACCATGAACATCAAAACAAAAAGATACGCCGCCATCTTCATCACCTGCGCCGCCACGCTGGCGCTGTACGGCACCGCTGCCTGGCGGGTCGAGCAGTTGCGCCAGCTGCCGCGTGAGTATGCGAGCTGCAACTATGAGCGGTGTATTCCGCACAATGCCACGCTGAACGCATTGCGCTGATAGACCTGCGCTGGACTGCAACTGCTGTGGGAGCAAGCCTGCTCGCGAATGCGCTGTGTCAGCCAGCATCGTTGCTGAATGAAAGAGCGTATTCGCGAGCAGGCTCGCTCCCACAGGGCTCATCAGCGCATCAGGATTGTTGCTCGGCCTTCAAGCGGTCGCGGAACGCCTTTGGCGAAATTCCCACGCGGCGGCGGAACAGCCGGGTGAAGTTGGTCGGATCGGAAAAACCCAACAACTCCGACATCTCATAAATTGTCATGCTGGTGTAGGTCAGCAGGCGCTTGGCTTCCAGCAACTGACGCTCGTGCATGATCTGCAACGCCGGTTGCCCGGCCAGTTCACGGCAGGTGCCGTTGAGGTGCGACACGGAGATGCCCAGGCGATGGGCGAGGTCTTCGACCTTGACGTGCTGGCGGTAAGTCTCTTCCACCAACTGAATGAAACCGTTGAGGTATTCGCGCTGGCGTTGCGGCCGTTGGCTGGCCTTGTGCCGAACGATCGCCTGGCGGCTGACCCAGACCATGATCACGCTGACCAGCGAATGCATGAGCATTTCCCGCGCCGGTTGATGGCCGTTGTACTCGGCCTGCAACGCTGAAAACAGGCTGTTGAGATAATCGCCATCCTTGCCGGCCGGGTAGTTTTCCGCCCGGGCCAGCGCGTGTACCGAATCGCCCAGTTGCGCCTGCAAATGGTTGATCAGCGGCGTGGCCAAGGTGACGATGAAGCCTTCAACATCCTCGGAAAAACGAAAGCCGTGCACCGATAACGGTGGCAGCACCTGAATCGCTGGCGTCTCGAGTTGCGTGCGCTGGCCTTCGATTTCGAGCTCTGCCTGACCTTTGAAAACGAACAGCAGCTGGCACAGATCCGCGTGGCGGTGAGGTTTGATTTCCCATTGATGTTCGCGACTGCGCGAGGAAATGGTTTCACAGTGCAGCAAGTCCGGGGTCGGCCAGTCCAGGCTTTCACCGTAGAGCTTGAACACCGGAATAGAAGGCAGGGCAGGCTTGTTCATACTTCAATCCAGGCCTCTGGTTTTTGGGCGATAATCGCACCGATTGGCAGAATGTACAGGTATCGGCTCAGTTTTCACCTTCAATTGACAGACCCGCAAGGGAAAAATGCAAGCACTCGATCCATAAAATCATTCACCGGCTGTTGCTGCGTGAAGCTTGCGAGTCATAAAAACAATGAAAACCCTGAAAACCCAAGTCGCCATTATCGGCGCCGGTCCTTCCGGACTGCTCCTTGGCCAGTTGCTGCACAACGCTGGCATCGAAACCCTGATCCTCGAACGCCAGACGCCTGATTACATTCTTGGGCGCATCCGTGCCGGTGTGCTTGAACAAGGCATGGTAGAGCTGCTGCGTGAGGCCGGCGTCGGTCAGCGAATGGATGCCGAAGGTCTGGTTCATGGCGGCTTCGATCTGGCGCTGGACGGGCGTCAGGTGCACATCGATCTGCACGCTCTGACCGGCGGTAAAACAGTAATGGTCTACGGTCAGACCGAGGTCACCCGCGACCTGATGGCCGCTCGTCGGGACGCGGGGGCGCCGACAATTTATCAGGCGAGCAATGTCGTTCCCCACGGCATGAAAAGCGACGAAGCTTTCGTCACCTTCGAAAAGGACGGTGAAAGCTGGCGCGTCGATTGCGATTACATCGCCGGTTGCGATGGTTTCCATGGCGTCGCGCGGCAGTCGATTCCGGCCGATTGCCTGAAGATTTTCGAGCGAGTCTACCCGTTCGGCTGGCTGGGCATTCTCGCCGACACACCGCCGGTCCACGACGAATTGGTCTACGCCCGCCATGAGCGCGGCTTCGCTTTGTGCAGCATGCGTTCGGCCACCCGCACCCGCTATTACCTGCAAGTGCCGGCGGATGAAAACGTCGATGACTGGAGCGATCAGCGTTTCTGGGATGAACTGAAAAAACGCCTGCCGGATGCTCTCGCGGAAAAACTGGTGACCGGTCCTTCGATCGAAAAAAGCATCGCGCCGCTGCGCAGTTTTGTCGTCGAGCCAATGCAGTATGGGCGCATGTTTCTCGTTGGCGACGCTGCCCATATCGTCCCGCCCACTGGCGCCAAGGGCTTGAACCTGGCCGCCAGCGATGTCAGCACGTTGTTCAATATTCTGCTGAAGGTCTATCGCGAAAATCGCACTGATCTGCTGGAAAAATACTCGGAGATCTGCCTGCGCCGAGTATGGAAAGCCGAACGGTTTTCCTGGTGGATGACGTCGATGCTGCATCGCTTCGACGATCACGATGAGTTCAGCCAGCGCATCAGCGCTTCGGAACTGGACTATTTTGTCAGCTCGCAAGCCGGGCAAAAAACCATTGCAGAAAATTACGTCGGGCTTCCGTACGAGGCTATCGAATAGCCTGCTATCGACTTACACTGGCGAGCACTTACCCGCTCGCCTTGTCCATGCGGGTCAATCACTGCCCGCAGGTTTTCCGTGACCACTCTCAATCAGCCTGAAACGCCCAAACCGGCCATTCGCAGCGTGCTGGTCGCCTTGATGATGGCGATCTTCCTCGGAGCGCTGGACCAGACCATCGTCGCCGTGTCGATGCCGGCGATCTCTGCGCAATTCAAGGACGTCAGCCTGCTGGCCTGGGTGATTTCCGGCTACATGGTGGCGATGACCGTGGCGGTGCCGATCTACGGCAAGCTCGGCGACCTGTACGGGCGGCGCAAACTGATGCTGTTCGGCATGGGCCTGTTCACCCTCGCCTCGCTGTTCTGCGGCATGGCGCAGAGCATGGAACAACTGGTGCTGGCGCGGATCCTTCAGGGCATCGGCGCCGGCGGCATGATCTCGGTGAGTCAGGCGATCATCGGCGACATCGTCCCGCCACGTGAACGCGGGCGCTATCAGGGTTACTTCAGCAGCATGTACGCCGTGGCCAGCGTCGCCGGCCCGGTGCTTGGCGGCTACATGACCGAATACCTGTCGTGGCGCTGGGTGTTTCTGATCAACCTGCCACTGGGGCTTGGCGCGTGGTGGGTGGCACGGCGCAACCTGCGCGGCTTGCCGATTCCGCAGCGCAAACCGGTGATCGATTACCTCGGCACGGTGCTGATGATCATTGGTCTCACGGCGTTGCTGCTCGGCATCACTGAAGTCGGCCAGGGCCATTCATGGCGCAGCAGCGAAGTGCTCGGCCTGTTCGCTTGTGCCGTGGTGGTATTGGCGCTGTTCGTCTGGCGTGAACGCCGGGCGCGCGAGCCGTTGCTGCCGATGCACCTGTTCGCCAACCGCAATGCCCTGTTGTGCTGGTGCACGATCTTCTTCACCAGTTTCCAGGCCATCTCGCTGATCGTGCTGATGCCGCTGCGCTTTCAAAGCGTCACCGGCGCTGGCGCTGACAGCGCGGCGTTGCACTTGCTGCCAATGGCGATGGGCTTGCCGATCGGTGCCTATTTCGCCGGCCGCCGCACCTCGATCACCGGACGCTACAAACCGCAGATTCTCACCGGGGCGATCCTCATGCCGATCTCGATTCTCGGCATGGCGTTCAGTCCGCCACAAGCAACGCTGCTCAGCGGTCTGTTCATGCTGCTCAGCGGCATCGCCGGCGGCATGCAGTTCCCGACCTCGCTGGTCGGCACGCAAAACTCGGTGGAACAACGCGACATCGGCGTCGCCACCAGCACCACCAACCTGTTCCGCTCACTGGGCGGCGCGGTGGGCGTGGCGTTGATGTCGGCGCTGCTGCTGGCGTTGCTGCACGATTCCAGTTTCGCCCATCTGGCGAACAGTTCGCTGATCAGCGAGGGGCATTCGGGCAACGTCCTGCTCGATGGCCTGAACGCAGCACCCGGCGAAGCGCAGAACGCTTTGCGCGCGGAGCTGCTGGTGACCTTCCGCCACTTGCTCTGGGTCAGCACGGCAGTGTCGTTGCTGGGGCTGGCAGCGGCGATTGCCATGCCGAACAACCTGCTGCGCGGACGGGAGCACGGCGCGAAATGAGCCTTTTGCGCTGATCGTTCCCACGCTCTGCGTGGGAATGCCTCAACGGACGCTCTGCGTTCGGCCTTGAATGGGACGCAGAGCGTCCCGGGCTGCATTCCCACGCGGAGCGTGGGAACGATCATCGCGCGCTCAAGGGCTGTAGTAACCCACCGCGACGAGGAAATGCCCGACCTTTTTCAGGTACGCATGCTTGTCCTCGATCTTGCCGGTTACCGGGTTTTTCCAGCGGTATTCGTATTCGCCTTCATCCTGCTTGCCGATCAGCGCCAGAATCGGCTCACCCACCGGTTTGCCTTCCGGGTCCTTGACCTTGCCGAAATCAGTGTTGATCAAGCGCAGATTGGTACCGTGGGCGACATACCGCTGGTTGTTCAGATCGACCACGAAGACATACAGGTCATCCTGCAGATATCCGCCCTTGAGCGAGTTGATCGCAACCAGCGTGCCCTTCTCGTCCTTGCTCAGATCCGTCGCGGCCTTGTCCAGCAGGGCCTTGGCCTGCTCAGCCGAGGCCCGTGGCAGGTAGTAACCCACCGCGAGAATCCGCTGCCCGACGCGCTGATAGAACACATGCTTGCGCTCGACCTTGCCGTCGGCCCAGTTCTGCCAGCGGTATTCGGCCTGCTGGATGCCATTGCCTTCCGGCACTTTCAGCGCATCCTTGAACGCCTTCTGCAGATCCGGCCCGAGAACTTCGCTGACATCACGGCCGATCAGCGCCGATGACGGCCCGCCACTGGCAAGCATGACGCCTTTGGTGTCGAGGACGAACACGTAGCGATCCTTGTCGACGAACTCACCCTGGCGGCTGAACGCGGCGAACGCCTTGTCGCCATTGTCGTGGTAGTAGGCCAAGGCTTTTTCCAGCAAGGCGATGGCGGCCTGACTGTCATCCTTGGTGGCGGTGGCGGCGCTGGCCTGGCCGAAGCCGGCCAACAACATCAGGCCGAGCCAGGCCACTTTATGCAAAAACCCCATAGCGCATCCCTCGTTCTTTTTGGTGTTTCAAGAGCGTAGACGGCTTGGGCTGATGTACGAGTATTCAGAATGATGCAGGGGATTACAGGCCCCTGTGGTGAGGGACAAAGCCCTCCAGGCAACAGATCAGTCGCTACGGGCGGGAATTGATCTGCTGTTGCAGGTTTTGGATCTGCGCCTGCAAGGTATTGAGGTTGCGGGTCATCTGCGCGCGGAACGCATCGAACTCGGCGGTATTGCCGCCACCCTGCGGCGCTGCCGGGCGGTTGTCCTGCTGACTTTTCAGCACCACGATGTCCTGCTCCAGACGATCGATCGCCGCGCTCGGGTTGCCCTGTTTCTTCAGCGCGGCGATATCGGCACCGAGACTTTTGAACTGGGCGTCGAAGGCTTTCAACTGCGCATCGACCTTGCTGGTATCGGCCGGGGTGCTTTTGATGGTCGCCAACTCGGCGCTCAAGGCTTTGACCTGAGCCTGCAACTGCGTATTGGCGTTCTGTTGTTCGGTGGTCTGCGCGGTCATCTGCGCCAGACGCTTGTCCAGTTCACTGGCCTGCCCGGCCACGCCTTGCTGCTGCTTGCTCTGGTCGAGCAGCTTGCCTTCGAGTTGCTTGATCTGCAGCTTCAGCGCTTCGCTGTCACTGCTGACGTTGCTCTGGCTGGCGACGACCTTGCCGGAAATATCCTGCAGGCGCCCCGCCGCTTCTTCGCTGATGCGGGCGAAGCTTTCCTGGGTGGCGACCAGTTGCTGTTCCATCAGCGAGATCTGCTGGAAGCTCCACCAGGCCAGACCGATGAAGGCAAAAAACAACGCGCCGACCAGCGCCCACAGCGGCCCGGTGCTGGCGGCCTTGACCTTGACCACTGGCGCGCTGCGCGAATGCACGGAAGTACGAGGGCCGGGCGCGATGTCATCGTCATCGAACGGGTCGGCGCGCAGGCTTGGCACGTTGTCGAAATCGTCGTCGTGGGCATCGTTTCGCATGGACATTGAGGCAACCTTTGGCAAACGCGGTGATGGCTAAATGCTGCGAAGTATAACCGCCGCAGCCGCAGGCATTGACCCTCAACCCGCAAGGCGGTTCATTGCCGCCCGGCCGAATCGTTTCAACGGATGTCCTGGGCTTTCCACCACGCACAGAACTCATCGAGGGCCGCCCACAGGCTGACTTTCGGATCGTAGTCGAGATAATGCCGGGCGCGGCTGATGTCGAGGGTGAAATTTTTCTTCATGACCTGCATGCCCAGACGCGACAGGGTCGGCTCCGGGCGTCCCGGCCAGAGCATGCACGCGCCTTCGTTGAGCGCCGCGACGCTGTACGCGAGACCGTAGGAGCGATATTTGCGCACCTGATCGACGTCCATCCGCCGCATCACGTAATTGACCACATCCCACAGCGGCACCGGCGTGCCGTTGCTGATGTTGTAGGCCTTGCCCAGCGCCGAACCTTGCGCCAACAGGCTGCTGAGCATGGCTTCGTTGAGGTTTTGCACGCTGGTGAAATCGACCTTGTTCAAGCCGTTGCCGATGATCGCCAGCCGGCCCTTGCATTGCATCTTCAGCAGGCGCGGGAAGATGCTCATGTCACCGGCACCGGTGACGAAACGCGGGCGCAGGGCGATGGTTTCCAGACCGAATTCCTGCGCGCCGAAGACCTTCTGCTCGGCCAGATATTTGGTCGCGGCGTAGGAATGCTTGAAGCGTTTGGGCACTTGCTCTTCCGTCAGGCCGAGATGGTCGCGGCCATCGAAATAGATCGACGGCGACGACAGATGCACCAGCCGCCGCACCCTCTGCTTGAGGCACGCTTCGACGACGTTTTCGGTGACTTCGACGTTGCCCTGATGAAAGTCCTGATAACGCCCCCACACACCGACAGCACCGGCGCAATGCACCACGGCTTCGACATCGTTGCACAGGTCGTGCACCAGATCGGCGTCGGTCAGATCGCCCGGCACGAACTCCGCGCCCCGGCGCACCAGATGCTCGACGCTCTCGGCCCGGCGACCGTTGACCCGCACTTCAAGGCCCTGCTCCAGGGCGAAACGCGCAAAGCGCCCGCCAATAAAGCCGCTGGCGCCGGTAACCAAAATCTTCATCAAAAACTCCAGGGAAGCAGCTGCAAGCTTCGAGCTTTCAGCTGCAAGTTGAAACGGTGCGTGTTCTTGCAGCTTGACGCTTGCAGCTGCGTTCAAGCCACTAGCCATTGCTTTGAGGAGCGCAGCAGTTGTTCGGTAAGCAGGTTCAGCAACTGGCCGCCATTGCGCCAATGATGCCAGTACAGCGGCACGTCGATCGGTTTATCTGGCAGCAATTCGCGCAGCACCCCGCGTTGCAACTGTTCGCGCACTTGCAGTTCCGGCACCAGCCCCCAACCCAGACCGGCTTCGGTCAGACGAATGAAGCCTTCGGAGGACGGGCATAAATGGTGCTCGAACGCGCCGTCGACGCCCAACAACGCCAGATAGCGATGCTGGAGAAAATCGTCCGGGCCGAACACCAGCGCCGGGGTGCGCGGCAGCTGTTCGGCGCGCACGCCATCGGGAAAATGCCGAGCGATGAAGGCCGGACTGGCCAGGGCGCGATAGCGCATGGCGCCGAGCAACACGCTGCGGGCTCCCGCCACCGGCCGCTCGCTGGCACACAGGCATGCGGCCACTTCACCGGCACGCATGCGCTTGAGGCCAACGGTCTGGTCTTCGACGATCAGGTCGAGCAACAAATGCTGCTCGGCGCAGAAATCGCCGACGGCCTCGGCCCACCATGTGGCGAGGCTGTCGGCATTGAGGGCGATGCGCAGGCGATCGGGCAAGCCTTCTTCGTCGAGCGCCGGCACCACTGATTGCAAGTCGCGCTCGAGCAGACGCACCTGCTGCACATGGTTGAGCAAGCGTCGGCCGATCTCGGTCGGCGATGGCGGTGTTTCGCGCACCAGCACTGGCTGGCCGACCCGCGCTTCAAGCAATTTGATGCGCTGGGAGATCGCCGACTGCGACAGGCCGAGCACCTGTGCGGCGCGATCGAATCCGGCCTGCTCGACCACAGCGGCGAGCGCGGAAAGCAATTTATAGTCGAACATCAGTTTTCCTAATGGGCGATCAGCACTATTGGTTTTTCTTATACAGCGTCACACCGGAGAATAGCCAGCAAGCACTCTCTTTCAAGGATCTCTCCCATGTGGCAAAGCTACGTAAACGGCCTGTTGGTGGCGTTCGGCCTGATCATGGCGATCGGCACGCAGAACGCTTTTGTCTTGGCGCAAAGCCTGCGCCGTGAACACCATTTGCCGGTGGCGGCATTGTGCGTGGTGTGTGACGCAATTCTGGTCGCGGCCGGGGTGTTCGGCCTGGCGACGATTTTGGCGCAGAACCCGACCCTGCTTGCGATCGCCCGTTGGGGCGGTGCGACGTTTCTGATCTGGTACGGCAGCCAGGCACTGCGCCGGGCCTGCTCGAAGCAGAGCCTTGAGCAAGGCGAAAACCAGACCGTGCGCTCGCTGCGCGCAGTGATGCTCAGCGCGCTGGCGGTGACCTTGCTCAACCCTCATGTTTATCTCGATACGGTACTGCTGATCGGCTCGCTGGGCGCGCAGCAATCGGTGCCGGGCGCTTATGTGGTCGGCGCGGCGAGTGCATCGTTGCTGTGGTTTTTCACCCTGGCCCTTGGCGCGGCGTGGCTGGCACCGTGGCTGGCCCGCCCGAGCACCTGGCGCATTCTCGATCTGGTGGTGGCGTTGATGATGTTCGCCGTCGCCGCGCAGTTGATCATCGCCGGATGATTTATTCGCAAAGGCTCTGGAACCTCTATCCCACACAGTTGTTGCGTGGTTAAGGCGCGACCCCGGTGCTATGATCCGAACCCTGCGCCGCAAAGAGTAAAAACTCGCCGGTGCATTTCCGGCCGCCCGTGATCGGCCTTGCGCTCACCGCAACAGACCTGATTAGGAGAATCATCATGGCTTTCGAATTGCCGCCGCTGCCTTACGCACACGATGCCCTGCAGCCGCACATCTCCAAGGAAACCCTGGAGTTCCACCACGACAAGCACCACAACACCTACGTCGTGAACCTGAACAACCTGGTGCCAGGCACCGAGTTTGAAGGCAAGACCCTGGAAGAAATCGTCAAGACTTCTTCGGGCGGCATCTTCAACAACGCCGCTCAGGTCTGGAACCACACTTTCTACTGGAACTGCCTGGCGCCAAACGCCGGCGGTCAACCAACCGGCGCCCTGGCAGATGCCATCAACGCAGCGTTCGGTTCGTTCGACAAGTTCAAGGAAGAATTCAGCAAAACCTCGATCGGCACCTTCGGTTCCGGCTGGGGCTGGCTGGTGAAAAAGGCTGACGGTTCCCTGGCCCTGGCCAGCACCATCGGCGCCGGCAACCCGCTGACCAGCGGCGACACCCCGCTGCTGACCTGCGACGTCTGGGAACACGCTTACTACATCGACTACCGCAACCTGCGTCCGAAGTACGTTGAAGCGTTCTGGAACCTGGTCAACTGGAAGTTCGTGGCCGAGCAGTTCGAAGGCAAAACCTTCACCGCTTAAGCTGCGCGCCAGATGAAAAACCCGGCTTCGGCCGGGTTTTTTTATGCCCGGCGCATGGCGTTTCTCGCACGTTAAAAGCAGCTTCGCGCCGTTTGCCGCCAGCCCCCAGCCGTCTACCATCACAGGCAGGAAAAAATCTTTGGCCCGGTGCTCAAGTTGAAGGCAATTGCAACCGACACAGTTAATTCAGAGCTATTACTCAAATGACGACATTGCGGCCAGGATCACGGCGACTTTTCCCGTGCCCGATTGTCCCTTTGACTGCCAACCCGGGATTGCCAATACTCATGGCAACTTGACGCTACCCGCACGGAACAAGGAATAACCCTTTGAAGCTGGAACTCAAGAACAGCTTGTCGGTGAAGTTGCTCCGGGTCGTGCTCCTGTCGGCATTGATCGTAGGCGTAGTCTTGAGCTGCGCGCAGATTGTCTTCGATGCCTACAAGACCCGTCAGGCGGTCGCCGGCGACGCCGAGCGCATCCTCGACATGTTCCGCGATCCATCGACCCAGGCCGTGTACAGCCTGGACCGGGAAATGGGCATGCAGGTGATCGAGGGGCTGTTCCAGGACGACGCCGTGCGTCAGGCCTCCATCGGCCACCCCAACGAAGCCATGCTCGCGCAGAAATCCCGCGAGCTGCAGCATTCCAACAGTCGTTGGCTGACCGACCTGATTCTCGGCCAGGAACGCACCTTCACCACGCAATTGGTCGGCCGTGGCCCCTACAGCGAATACTACGGCGACCTGAGCATCACCCTCGACACCGCCACCTATGGCGAAGGGTTTATCGTCAGCTCAGTGATCATTTTCATTTCCGGCGTGCTGCGCGCACTCGCATTGGGCCTGGTGCTCTATCTGGTCTATCACTGGCTGCTGACCAAACCGCTGTCACGAATCATCGAGCACCTCACCGAGATCAATCCGGATCGCCCCAGCGAGCACAAGATTCCGCAGATCAAGGGCCACGAAAAAAACGAGTTGGGCCTGTGGATCAACACCGCCAACCAGTTGCTCGAGTCCATCGAACGCAACACCCACCTGCGCCACGAAGCGGAAAACAGCCTGCTGCGCATGGCCCAGTACGACTTCCTCACCGGTCTGCCGAATCGCCAGCAATTGCAGCAGCAACTGGACAAGATTCTCGTCGATGCCGGCAAGTTGCAGCGCCGGGTCGCGGTGTTGTGCGTCGGCCTGGATGACTTCAAAGGCATCAACGAGCAATTCAGCTATCAGACCGGCGACCAATTGCTGCTGGCCCTGGCCGATCGTTTACGTGCCCACAGCGGTCGTCTCGGCGCCCTCGCCCGCCTCGGCGGCGATCAGTTCGCGCTGGTGCAGGCCGACATTGAACAGCCTTACGAAGCAGCAGAACTGGCCCAGAGCATTCTCGATGACCTCGAGGCACCGTTCGCCCTCGACGATCAGGAAATCCGCCTGCGCGCGACCATCGGCATCACCCTGTTCCCCGAGGACGGCGACAGCACCGAGAAGCTGTTGCAGAAAGCCGAGCAGACCATGACCCTGGCCAAGACCCGCTCGCGCAATCGCTATCAGTTCTACATCGCCAGCGTCGACAGCGAGATGCGCCGTCGTCGCGAGCTGGAAAAAGATTTGCGCGATGCGCTGATCCGCGACCAGTTCTACCTCGTCTACCAACCGCAGATCAGCTATCGCGATCACCGCGTGGTTGGCGTCGAAGCACTGATTCGCTGGCAACATCCGGAACACGGGCTGGTGCCACCGGACCTGTTCATTCCGCTGGCCGAACAGAACGGCACGATCATCGCCATCGGCGAGTGGGTGCTCGATCAGGCCTGCAAGCAATTGCGCGAGTGGCACGATCAGGGTTTTGTCGATCTGCGCATGGCGGTCAATCTGTCCACCGTGCAACTGCACCACGCCGAGCTGCCACGGGTGGTCAATAACCTGTTGCAGATGTACCGTCTGCCGCCGCGCAGTCTGGAACTGGAGGTCACCGAAACCGGCCTGATGGAAGACATCACCACCGCCGCCCAGCACTTGCTCAGCCTGCGCCGCTCCGGTGCACTGATCGCGATCGACGACTTCGGCACCGGCTACTCGTCCCTCAGTTATCTGAAAAGCCTGCCGCTGGACAAGATCAAGATCGACAAGAGCTTCGTCCAGGACCTGCTCGATGACGACGATGACGCGACCATCGTTCGCGCGATCATCCAACTGGGCAAGAGCCTTGGCATGCAGGTGATTGCCGAGGGCGTGGAAACCGCCGAGCAGGAAACCTACATCATTTCCGAGGGTTGCCACGAAGGTCAGGGCTACCACTACAGCAAACCGCTGCCAGCGCGGGAGCTGGGCATTTACCTCAAGCAGGCGCAACGCAGCAACGCGGCGATTCTCTGAAAGCGACAGATCGCGCCATCACACCTGCCTAAATAAGAAATATTTCCAAGCACGCCTTTACACATAATGCGAAAGATTTGCATTATGTCGCAGTTTTGCGCGCCACCGGCGCCAGTCCACTCAACTACCGAAGCAGGATGTTCGCCATGATTCGTATGCCTCTGGCTACCGCCAGTCTGCTGGCCATCGCTATTTCCCTCGCCGGTTGCGGCGAAGGCAAGGACAAAGAAAAAGCCTCCGAAATGACTCCGGCTTCCAGCAGCGCTGCTCCAGCCCCTGCCGCTGCGCCTGCTCCTGCCGCCGGTAAAGTTGACGATGCCGCCGCCAAGGCTGTGGTCGCGCACTACGCCGATATGGTCTTCGCCGTTTACAGCGATGCCGAATCCACCGCGAAAACCCTGCAAACTGCGGTCGACGCGTTCCTCGCCAAGCCGAACGCCGACACCCTGAAAGCCGCCAAGGCTGCCTGGGTCGCCGCCCGCGTGCCGTATCTGCAGAGCGAAGTATTCCGCTTCGGCAACACCATCATCGACGACTGGGAAGGTCAGGTTAACGCCTGGCCATTGGACGAGGGCTTGATCGACTACGTCGACAAATCCTACGAGCACGCACTGGGTAACCCGGGCGCCAGCGCCAACATCATCGCCAACACCGAAGTTCAGGTCGGCGAAGACAAAGTCGACGTGAAAGAGATCACCCCGGAAAAACTCGCCAGCCTCAACGAGCTGGGCGGTTCCGAGGCGAACGTTGCCACCGGGTACCACGCGATCGAATTCCTGCTCTGGGGCCAGGATCTGAACGGCACCGGCCCTGGCGCTGGCAACCGTCCGGCCTCGGACTACCTGGAAGGCGCCGGCGCCACCGGTGGTCACAACGAGCGTCGTCGTGCCTATCTGAAAGCCGTGACCCAACTGCTGGTCAGTGATCTGGAAGAAATGGTCGCCAACTGGAAGCCGAACGTGGCCGACAACTACCGCGCCACGCTGGAAGCCGAGCCAGGCGAAACCGGCCTGCGCAAAATGCTCTTCGGCATGGGCAGCCTGTCCCTGGGTGAACTGGCGGGCGAGCGCATGAAGGTTTCCCTGGAAGCCAACTCCCCTGAAGACGAGCAGGATTGCTTCAGCGACAACACCCACTACTCGCACTTCTACGACGCCAAAGGCATTCGTAATGTTTACCTGGGCGAGTACACCCGTGTTGACGGCACCAAGATGACCGGCGCCAGCCTGTCGTCGCTGGTGGCCAAGGCCGATCCGGCTGCCGACACCGCGCTGAAAGCCGATCTGGCCGCGACCGAAGCGAAGATCCAGGTCATGGTCGATCACGCCAACAAGGGTGAGCACTACGACCAGTTGATCGCTGCCGGCAACACCGCTGGCAACCAGGTCGTTCGCGACGCCATCGCCGCGCTGGTCAAGCAGACCGGCTCGATCGAAGCCGCTGCCGGCAAACTGGGCATCAGCGACCTGAACCCGGACAGCGCCGATCACGAATTCTGATCACAGCGTCCGCGTCAAAAAGAGGCGACCTTCGGGTCGCCTTTTTCATTATTGGCACACCACTATCCCTGTGGGAGCGAGCCTGCTCGCGAAGGCTTTATCCGGCGCAGCATTTTCAGCGCGTCGGGCATCGCTTTCGCGAGCAGGCTCGCTCCCACAGTGTTGGCATGCGCTTCAAAGCTTGCGCGATATCAAGCAAACGATAATTCCTCTTATTCAAACTCCCCCGCCCTGTTAGACTTTGCGCCTTTGTTTTCGCCCGTTTGCAGGATGTCTGATGCTGTCGTTGCCGCTTCGCTTGTCCGCACTGTTGCTGGCCCTGGGCCTGAGTGCCTGCGATGACGCCCCGCGTTTCACCAAGGCCGAGCCGGGTGAAGCGCGTTCGGGCGGTGCGGCGACTGTGCGCAAGAGCGATCAGAACGCCTTCTCCCTGCCATCGGCCAACCTGCCGCCCTCGCGGCGGGTGGACTTCAGTGTCGGCAACAGCTTCTTTCGCAGCCCGTGGGTGATCGCGCCGTCGACCACCACGGCCCGCGACGGCCTCGGCCCGTTGTTCAATACCAACGCCTGCCAGAACTGCCACATCAAGGACGGTCGCGGTCATCCGCCGGCACCTGATGCAAGCAATGCGGTGTCAATGCTGGTGCGCCTGTCGATTCCCGACGCGCCGCCCTACGCCAAAGTCATCCAACAGCTCGGCGTGGTGCCGGAGCCGGTATATGGCGGGCAATTCCAGGACATGGCCGTGCCCGGCGTTGCCCCGGAAGGGAAGGTGCGGGTCGACTACACACCGGTGCCCGTACGCTTCAAGGACGGCACCGAGATCGAGTTGCGCAAACCGACCCTGCAGATCACCCAACTCGGTTACGGCCCGATGCACCCGGACACGCGTTTTTCCGCGCGGGTGGCGCCGCCGATGATTGGTCTGGGCCTGCTCGAAGCCATCCCCGAGGAGGCGATCCTCGCCAACGCCGCCGCCCAGGCGAAAGAGAACAATGGCATCAACGGCCGGCCCAACCGTGTCTGGGATGACCAGTTGCAGAAAACCGTCATCGGCCGGTTCGGCTGGAAAGCCGGGCAACCGAATCTCAATCAGCAGAACGTTCACGCGTTCTCCGGTGACATGGGCCTGACCACCAGCCTGCGGCCGTTCGACGATTGCACCGAGGCGCAGACTGCCTGCAAACAGGCGCCGAACGGCAATGGTCCCGACGGCGAACCGGAAGTCAGCGACAACATTCTGCGGCTGGTGCTGTTCTACAGCCGCAACCTGGCAGTGCCGGCGCGCCGTGGCGTCAACGATCCACAGGTGCTGGCCGGCAAGAATCTGTTTTTCCAGGCCGGTTGCCAGTCGTGCCACACGCCTAAATACACCACCGCCGCCGATGCCGCCGAACCGGAATTGGCCAATCAGGTGATTCGTCCGTACAGCGACTTGCTGCTGCATGACATGGGCGAAGGCCTGGCGGACAACCGCACCGAATTTCAGGCCTCCGGCCGCGACTGGCGCACGCCGCCGTTGTGGGGGATTGGTCTGACGCAAGCGGTCAGCGGTCACACCCAGTTTTTGCATGACGGTCGCGCACGTAACCTGCTCGAAGCGGTGCTCTGGCATGGCGGCGAAGCGTCGGCGGCGCAGCAACAGGTTTTGTCTTTCAATGCCGAGCAGCGCGCTGCGTTGCTGGCGTTTCTGAACTCACTTTAAATACTGTAAAAGCATCGGGAGCCCGACATGTTCCGTCCCAAGTTACTGTTCACCAGCCTTGCCGCGCTCGCCCTCGGCGCCTGCTCGCCGCAGGACCCGCAAGCGGTCACTTCGGCGGCGATCGCCAAATCGGTGATCCTGCCGACCTACACTCGCTGGGTCGAAGCCGACCGGCAACTGGCGGTCAGCGCCCTCGCCTACTGCCAGGGCAAAGAGACCCTGGAAACCGCCCGTGCCGACTTCCTTCACGCGCAGAAAGCCTGGGCCGAGTTGCAACCGCTGCTGATCGGTCCGCTGGCCGAGGGCAATCGTTCGTGGCAAGTGCAGTTCTGGCCGGACAAGAAAAACCTCGTCGGCCGTCAGGTCGAGCAACTGGTCGTCGCCCAGCCGCAGATCGATGCCGCCGCACTGGCCAAATCCAGCGTCGTGGTGCAAGGCCTGTCGGCTTACGAATACATCCTCTTCGACGCCAAGCCTGACGTCGCCAACGACGCGCAAAAGGCCAAATACTGCCCGCTGCTGATCGCCATCGGCGAACGCCAGAAGCAACTGGCCGAAGAAATCCTGCAGGGCTGGAACAACACCGACGGCATGCTCGCGCAGATGAGCAAGTTCCCCAACCAGCGCTACGCCGACTCTCACGAAGCGATCGCCGATCTGCTGCGCGTCCAAGTGACGGCACTGGATACCCTGAAGAAAAAACTCGGCACGCCAATGGGCCGCCAGAGCAAAGGCGTGCCGCAGCCATTCCAGGCGGATGCGTGGCGCAGCCAGTCGTCGCTGACCGCACTGGAAGCCAGCCTTGCCGCCGCCAAAACCGTCTGGGAAGGCGTCGACAACAAAGGCCTGCGCGGTCTGCTGCCGGCGGAGCAGAAACCGTTGGCGGACAAGATCGATGCCGCCTATGCCGCTTCGCTGAAGCTGTTCGACAGCACCCAGCGCTCGCTGGGCGAAATGCTCGAAGACGACGCCGGGCGCCAGCAACTCAACGATATCTACGACAGCCTCAACGTCGTCCATCGCCTGCATGAAGGCGAGCTGGCCAAGGCGTTGGGCATCCAACTGGGCTTCAACGCCAACGACGGTGACTGATGAGGGCGAGTGCCATGCTGCGACGTCAGGTTCTGACTTTAGGTAGTGCACTGCTGGGAGCAGTGACGCTGGGCGGCTGGACGCTGTTCAAACGCAAGGATCAGAGCCCGCTGTTGCTGTCGGCGCGCGATGACAGCGACGGCAAGCATTACGCCGTCGGTTATCGGCTCGACGGTACGCGGGTGTTCGCCACCCACGTCGGTCAGCGTTGCCACGACATCATCAACCACCCAACACAGCCGCTGGCGCTGTTCGTCGCGCGGCGTCCGGGTACCGAGAGTTACCTGATCGACCTGCGCGACGGCACGTTGCTGCAGACCGTGACGTCGCAGCCGAACCGGCACTTCTACGGCCACGCCGTGGTGCACAAGGACGGCGAATACCTGTACGCCACCGAAAACGATACGACCGATCCTGGTCGCGGTTTGCTCGGTGTGTATAAGTTCGAAGGCGAGCGGCTGGTGCACACGGGCGAGATTTCCACCCATGGCCTCGGCCCGCATCAGGTGTCGTGGATGCCCGACGGCGAGACGCTGGTGGTGGCCAACGGCGGGATTCGCACCGAGGCGGAAAGCCGCGTCGACATGAACCTTAACGCCATGGAACCGAGTCTGGTGTTGATGCAGCGCGACGGCACGTTGCTGAGCAAGGAAACCCTCGCCCAGCAGATGAACAGCGTGCGCCACCTGGGCATCGCCAGTGACGGCACCATCGTTGCCGGTCAGCAATTCATGGGGCCGTCCCACGAGCGCTCGGAGCTGTTGGCGATCAAGCGACCGGGACAAGCGTTCGTGGCGTTCCCGGTAGCGGATGATCAGTTGCAGGCGATGGGTCACTACACCGCCAGCGTCGCCGTGCACAGCGATCTGCGTCTGGTCGCGTTGACGGCGCCGCGCGGCAATCGCTTCTTTATCTGGGATCTGGACAGCGGCGAACTGCGCCTCGATGCGCCGCTGCCGGATTGCGCCGGCGTCGGTGCGGTAAAGGATGGCTTTGTCGTGACCTCGGGTCAGGGCCGTTGCCGTTACTACGATTGCCGCCAGGAACAACTGCTGGCCAAGCCGCTGGAATTGCCGGCGGGGCTCTGGGACAACCATCTGCACTTGATGGCCTGATACCCCCCATTTTTGAGATGGCCCCCCATCCTGTGGCGAGGGGATTTATCCCCGTTGGGTGGCGCAGCCGCCCTTAAAACTGCAATTGCGGTATGACTGAAGGATTCAGGGGGCCGCTTCGCAGCCCAACGGGGATAAATCCCCTCGCCACAGGATTCATATCCGGCCTTCACGTAATAACTGCCAGTTGGAATCCCCACCTGACTCGGAGTAATGTGCCCGCCTGTCTCATGATTTATCCAAGGAACTGGACATATGCTGCGTCGCCGCATGCTGATCATGTTGGGTGTTGTTTTGCTGATCGTTCTGGTACTGGGCGGATACAAAGCCTTTTCGATCTACACGATGATCCAGGGCTTTTCCAAGCCCAAGCCGCCGATCAGCGTCGCCGTGGCCACTGCCGGCGAACAGCCGTGGCAGATGCGCCTGCCCACCGTCGGCACGCTCAAGGCACTGCAAGGTGTCGACTTGAGTCTGGAAGTCGCCGGCACCGTCACTGAACTCAAATTCGAATCCGGGCAGAAGGTCAAGGCCGGGCAACCGCTGCTGCAACTCGACAGCGCCGTGGAGACTGCCCTGCTGGAAACTGCCCGCGCCGATTTAGGCCTGGCACAACTGGACTTCGGCCGTGGCGCGCAACTGGTCGACAGCCGCGCGATCTCCAAAGGCGAGTACGACCGCCTCTCCGCCGTTCTCCAAAAGAACAAGGCGACGGTCAATCAGCTCAACGCGTCGCTGGCGAAAAAGCGTATCCTCGCGCCATTCAGCGGCACCATCGGCATCCGCCAGGTCGACGTCGGCGACTACCTCGCCAGCGGTACCAAAATCGCCACGTTGCAGGATTTGAGCAGCCTCTACGCTGACTTCTACGTGCCGGAACAAGCGGTGCCGAAACTCGCTATCGGCCAGCCCGTGCAGTTCACCGTCGCCGCGTATCCGGGGCAGAACTTTGTCGGCAAGATCAGCGCGATCAACCCGATCGTCGAAAGCACCACGCGCAACATCCTCGTCCGCGCCACCCTCGCCAACCCCGACGGCAAACTGTTGCCGGGCATGTTCGCCAGCCTGGAAGTGCTGCTGCCTGATCCGCAAAAGCACATCGTGGTGCCGGAGAGCGCGATCACCTACACCCTGTACGGCAACTCGGTGTACGTGGTCGGGCAGAAGAAGGCCGAGGACGGCAGCGTTGCCAAGGATGACAACGGCCAACCGCTGCTGATTGCCGAGCGGCGCTTCGTCGAGACCGGTGAACGCCGCGATGGCCTGGTGATGATCAACAAGGGCGTGCAGAGCGGCGAACAAGTGGTAACGGCGGGCCAGATCAAACTGGACAACGGTGCCCACATCGCCATCAGCGACGACAAGACCCTCGGCGAGCAGAACAGTCCGCCTCGCGCCGACTGATCAAGGAATCCCCATGGCTTTTACCGATCCGTTCATCCGCCGCCCGGTGCTCGCCACCGTGGTCAGCCTGCTGATTGTGCTGCTGGGCTTCCAGGCCTGGAGCAAGCTGCCCCTGCGCCAGTACCCGCAGATGGAAAACGCCCTGATCACGGTGACCACGGCTTATCCCGGGGCCAACGCCGAAACCATTCAGGGCTACATCACCCAGCCGATGCAACAGAGCCTGGCCAGCGCCGAAGGCATCGATTACATGACCTCGGTCAGCCGGCAGAACTTCTCGGTGATTTCGATCTACGCGCGCATCGGTGCCAACACCGACCGCTTGTTCACCGAACTGCTGGCCAAGGCCAACGAGGTGAAGAACAAGCTGCCGCAGGACGCCGAAGACCCGGTGCTGAGCAAGGAGTCCGCCGACGCTTCGGCGCTGATGTACATCAGTTTCTTCAGCAAGGACCTGAGCAACCCGCAGATCACCGACTACCTGTCGCGGGTCATCCAGCCAAAACTGGCGACGCTGCCGGGCATGGCCGAAGCGGAGATTCTCGGCAACCAGGTGTTTGCCATGCGCCTGTGGCTCGACCCGGTGAAACTCGCCGGCTTTGGCCTCAGTGCCGCCGACGTGACTGCGGCGGTGCGCCAGTACAACTTCCTCTCGGCGGCGGGCGAAGTGAAAGGCGAGTACACCGTCACCAGCATCAACGCCAACACCGAACTGAAATCCGCCGAGGCCTTCGCGGCGATTCCGCTCAAGGTCGATGGTGACAGCCGCGTGCTGCTGCGTGATGTCGCGCGGGTGGAAATGGGCGCGGAAAACTACGACTCGATCAGCTCGTTCGGCGGCACGCCGTCGGTGTACATCGGCATCAAGGCCACCCCCGGCGCCAACCCGCTGGACGTGATCAAGGAAGTGCGCAAGCTGATGCCCGAGCTGGAAGCGCAGCTGCCGCCGAATCTGAAAAGCGAGATCGCCTACGACGCCACGCTGTTCATTCAGGCCTCGATCGATGAGGTGGTGAAGACCTTGTTCGAAGCGGTACTGATCGTCATCGTCGTGGTGTTCCTGTTCCTCGGCGCGTTGCGCTCGGTGGTGATCCCGGTGGTGACCATTCCGCTGTCGATGATCGGCGTGATGTTCTTCATGCAGATGATGGGTTACTCGATGAACCTGCTGACGCTGCTGGCCATGGTTCTGGCCATCGGTCTGGTGGTGGACGATGCGATTGTCGTGGTGGAAAACATCCACCGGCACATCGAGGAAGGCAAGACGCCGTTCGACGCAGCCCTGGAAGGCGCCCGGGAAATCGCCATGCCGGTGGTGTCGATGACCATCACCCTGGCGGCGGTGTATGCGCCGATCGGTTTCCTCACCGGGCTGACCGGGGCGTTGTTCAAGGAGTTCGCCCTGACCCTGGCCGGCGCGGTGGTGATCTCCGGTGTCGTCGCCCTGACACTGTCGCCGATGATGTGCGCGTTTCTGCTGCGCCACGAAGAGAATCCCAGCGGCCTGGCCCATCGTCTCGACCGAGTCTTTGAAGGCCTCAAGCGCCGTTATCAAAGCATGCTGCATGGCACGCTGAATACTCGGCCGGTCGTGCTGGTGTTTGCAGTGATCGTGCTGTGCCTGATTCCGGTGTTTCTCAAGTTCACCAAGTCGGAACTGGCCCCGGACGAGGACCAGGGCATCATTTTCATGATGGCCAGCGCGCCGCAGCCGACCAACCTCGACTACCTGAGCACCTACACCGACGAGTTCATCACCATCTTCAAGGAGTTTCCCGAGTACTACTCCTCGTTCCAGATTAACGGCTACAGCGGCGTGCAGGCCGGTATCGGCGGTTTCCTGCTCAAGCCGTGGAATGAGCGCAGCCGCACGCAGATGGAAATCCTCCCCGAGGTGCAGAGCAAACTGGAGAGCATTCCCGGCCTGCAGATCTTCGGTTTCAACCTGCCCTCCCTGCCCGGCACCGGTGAAGGCCTGCCCTTCGAATTCGTGATCAACACCGCCAATGACTACGAGCTGCTGCTGCAAGTCGCCGAGCGCATCGAGAAACGCGCCATGGAGTCGGGCAAGTTCGCCTTCGTCGACCTCGATCTGGCATTCGACAAGCCGGAAGTAGTGGTCGATATCGACCGCGACAAGGCCGCGCAGATGGGCGTGTCGATGCTTGACCTCGGCAGCACGCTGGCGACCTTGCTCGGCGAGGCGGAGATCAACCGCTTCACCATCGACGGGCGCAGCTACAAGGTCATCGCCCAGGTTGAACGGGCCTACCGCGACAACCCGGACTGGCTGAACAATTACTACGTGAAAAACACTCAGGGCGAATTGCTGCCGCTGTCGACCTTGATCAAGGTCAGCGACCGCGCACGGCCGCGCCAGCTCAATCAGTTCCAGCAGCTCAACGCGGCGAAGATTTCCGGTTTCCCGCTGGTGAGCATGGGCGAAGCCATCGACACCGTGCTACAGATTGCCCGCGAAGAAGCACCGGCCGGGTTTGCCTTCGATTACGGTGGTGCCTCGCGCCAGTACGTGCAGGAAGGCAGCGCATTGTGGGTCACGTTCGCCCTGGCGCTGGCGATCATCTTTCTGGTGCTGGCCGCACAGTTTGAAAGCTTCCGCGATCCGTTGGTGATTCTGGTGACCGTACCGCTGTCGATCTGCGGCGCGCTGATCCCGTTGTTCCTTGGCTGGTCGAGCATGAACATCTACACCCAGGTCGGGTTGGTGACGCTGATCGGCCTGATCAGCAAGCACGGCATCCTGATCGTCGAATTCGCCAACCAGTTGCGCAAGGACAAGGGCCTGAGCGCCCGTGAAGCGGTGGAGGAAGCAGCGGCAATTCGCTTGCGCCCGGTGCTGATGACAACGGCGGCAATGGTGTTCGGCATGGTGCCGCTGATTCTGGCCACCGGGGCGGGAGCCGTGAGCCGTTTTGATATCGGCATGGTGATTGCCACGGGGATGTCGATTGGCACGTTGTTTACGCTGTTCGTGCTGCCGTGTGTTTATACCTTCCTTGCTAAGCCAGATGCCAGATAAGCACATTTCCCTGTGGGAGCGAGCCTGCTCGCGAATGCGGTATTTCAGTTGCATTGATGTCGACTGACACACCTTCGCGAGCAGGCTCGCTCCCACAGAGGACGATATGTATCTTGAAAGTTGTGGAATAAAAAAGGCCTCGCAATTGCGAGGCCTTTTATTTGGGCTTGAAGCGTGTCAACTGGCTGGCCTCATCCCTTGAGACAGTCCGAACATGAACAACAGCAAATCATGATCGGGCTGGGTCGCCACGGAGGCCTTCGCCACCCGTGGAACCGAACAATGAGCGTCGTTCCCGGACGCCCCTATGACCTGCATGCGCGGCTGCTCCCAGGCAGCCACCGCCAGTGAAGCAACTGCCAAGGCCCCGACCAGGAACAAACCTCGTGCAATTTCGAGTTTCATCGCTATAAACCTTTGATAGCGCTGCCAAACGCCGTCTCATAAAAGTAGACGAGTTTTTTCCAGTCGGCATCGCGGAACGACGAATGGCGACGCAGTTGCTTCATGTCATGCTGCGCGGCGCGATAGGGGGTCAGACGCTGACGGCACTTTTCCAGATCGATCAGCGCCACTTCAACCTTCGCCGCTTCGCCTTCACCGGTGACGCGAACGAAAACGTGCTTGATGTAAATGCAGCTGTGCTGCCAGCGGCCCTTGTGCATGCGCGCCAGGTTCTCGGCGAGGTCCTTGAGGACTTTCTCGTAGACCACGTCGCCACATTGATCGCGACCACCGGCAGCGGCCAGCCACTGCTCCAACTCCTGGAAACCGTCGAGGGATTTGGTGACAAGCAGCGCGCGCCACTTGTGTTGCGGATCAGGCTGAGCGCCGCAAAAGACGATTTGCGGTACGCGCACGCCGAGTTTGCTCACGCCGGTCAGCGCATCGAGTTCACGCAATACGGTCGGGCGACCGAAGGGGTGCAACCAGCTGCGATAGATGTGCCCGGTCTGGCGCTTGGCGTAAAGCAACTGGCCGTCACGGCCGATGATGCGCTGCACACCACTTTCGCCACCACGGCGCACGTTGGGCTCTTCCACCCATTCGCCACGCTGGGCCCAGTAATAATCGAAACCGTCCTGTGGAGCGACATTCGCTTCAACTGCTGCTTGCACTGCCATCCTCTACCTCTTGCGTAATACGTAAACCCGCCACATCGCATAGAGCGGTATAAAGTCCAGTTGTTCCTGAATGCGGAAACCCGCCTGTTCAAATTCTTTTTCGATCGTCGCCGCCGGAATCAGAAAGCGATTCTGGTAATCACGATTCGGCCGGTCGAGCTCGGCGCGCTTGCGCTTCCAAGCCTTGAAGTTGCCATCGACCCACAATGAAACAATCACGCTGTCACGGGTTACCCGCTCGAATTCACGCAGGATCACCTTGCGGTGCTCGGCTTCACCGATATGGTGAAGAAGGCGCATGCAGAAGATGCTGTCGACCGCATTATCCGGCAGGGCAATATCGAACGCCGAGGTGTGCAGCGGTTGTACACGCTTGACCACATCGGCTGGTTGCCCTTGCAGCGCGGTGTTGATCATCGACTCGGAATTGTCCGCACCGATGATTACCCGGTTGGGTTTCTCCGCGAGCATTGGCCAGAAGCGTCCGGCACCGCAGGGCAGATCCAGCACCAGGCCGGGATCCCCCGCCAGCGCCAGAGCCTTGCGACCCAATTGCTCGTCGCGCCAGTGCGACAGGCGGCGGCCAACGCTTTCCTTGTGCTTGCGCAGGTAACGTTGTGCGTGTTGGTCGTCGTACTTTTCGGAAAAATCGAGCTTGATCGGGTCGGCCATCATCTGGACTCCTGTTCTGATGAAACCACCTTAAACAGCGGCGTGTCAGCGTCAGGTCATCCAATTGTGAAAATTCTGTCAGGTAAATCTGAGAAGTATTACAACGTTATACAGGATTTAGACAGGTGGGCGGGAGTAGCCTCGAGCCACTATTTGCCGGTATTCCCGCCAAGATCTACCTCGAATCGGCAGCCATTGGGGTCCATCGTGCTCAGGCTGACTGTCCAGCCCTGGTTTTCGCAGATGCGCTGGACCAGCGACAGGCCCAAGCCGAGACCCTCTCCACGTTTCTCGCTACCGCGCACAAACGGCTCGAACATCGCCTCGCGTTTTTCCTCAGGAATACCTACCCCTGAGTCCTCGACGATGAAGCCGCTGGCGGTAAGGGTAAGGCGAATGAAGCCCTCTTCAGTGTAATGCAGTGCGTTACGCAGCAAGTTGCCCATCACCGCATTGAGCAAAGTCGCGTTGTAACGTGTGTCCGGTGGATCGCCCGGCTCGAACATCAGCGTCAGGCCCTTGCGCTCGATCGGCTCGCGCCACAGGCACAGCAGGCTTTCGGCTACTTGAGTGAGGTTTTGCTGCGGCGCGGCGCCGGCCTCTTCGTTCTGTGCGCGTGCCAGCATCAGGAAGGTCTGCACCAGCTCGCGCATCTCCTCGCTGGCCCGAGCAATACGCTCGACCTGAGCGCGACCGCGCTGATCGATACCGGGGTTTTCCAGCAGCAGTTCGCAGGAACTGGCCAGGACCATCAGCGGCGTGCGCAATTCATGGCTGACGTCGCTGGTGAACAAACGCTCGCGGTTCAGCGCCTGACGCAAGCGCCCCAGCGTGGCATCGAACGCCACCGCCAGTTCACCGACTTCATCCGCTGCATAATCCGGCGCCAGGGGCGGCGCCAGCCCCAGCAGCTGGTCGCGATGCCGCACCTGCCGCGCCAGGCGCACCACCGGCGCCATCACCTTGCGCGCGAGCACCCAGCCAAGAAACACCGCCAGCGCCAGACTGAGCACGAAGCCCACCAGCACCACCGCAAACAGCACGCGCTCGCGCTCTTCGAAATCGCTTTGGTCCTGCAGCAAGACATAACGCCGACCATCCACCACTTCGACCATGGCGTGATAGGACAGCTGCTCGCGAAAGACCTCATGGAAACCGGCATCGAGGTGACGCAGATCCTTGGGCAGGTCGAAATCACCCGGCCCGCCGCTGAAGTAGAACAACTGATCCGGCTCGGGCCGATGGCTCCAGTCGGAGACATTGTCCATCAGCAGCAAACGTTGCAGGTCGCCGCCCAGCCCTGCGGAAATCAGTTTCTCTTCCACCAGGTGCACCGTCGCAACGATGCCCATGGCGAAAGCGCCGGCGACCAGTGCGCTCATCAACGCAAAGGCGATGATGATCCGCTGGGAAAGACTCTGCTTAAACTCCATCTCGGCCCTCGGCCAAGCGATAACCGACACCGTGCACGGTGTGCAGCAGTGGCTTGGCGAATGGCTTGTCGATCACCTGGCGCAATTGGTGAACATGGCTGCGCAGGCTGTCGCTGTCCGGGCAGTCATCGCCCCACAGCGCTTCCTCGAGAATCTCCCGACGCAGCACGTGCGGGCTCTTCTGCATCAACACCGCGAGCAGCTTGAGACCCACCGGGTTGAGCTTGAGCAGCTTGCCTTCGCGGGTCACTTCCAGGGTGTCGAGGTCGTAGCTCAGGTCACCGACCTGCAATGCGCGGCGACCGCCGCCCTGAGCACGGCGCATGACCGCTTCGACGCGGGCGGCCAGCTCGGACAGCGCAAACGGTTTGATCAGATAATCGTCGGCGCCGGACTTGAAGCCCTGCAGACGGTCGTCGAGTTGGTCGCGGGCGGTCAGCATGATCACCGGCGTGTCACGCCGGGCGTCTTCACGCAGACGCTTGCACAAGGTGTAGCCGTCGATGCCGGGCAGCATGATGTCGAGCACGATCAGGTCGTAATGCTCGGTCGCCGCCAGATGCAGACCGGACAGACCATCCTGGGCGCAATCGACGGTATAGCCCTTGAGGCCCAGGTAATCGGCCAGATTGGCCAGGATGTCGCGGTTGTCTTCGACCAGCAGAATTCGCATGGACATCTCCTCCGAACGGGGTAACGGCCGTCTTGGCCCGCGCAGCTTACGGCCAAGTATGGCTCAGGGCTAGGGGCGTTTTTCGATAAACCTGCACTGCGCGCGCTGCGACGTTTTTTTCACTTTCGGTTAACAAATCGCCGACGCCAGCGCGCGCAGACTCCGCGCGGTTACGCTCTCTCCTCCGTTCATCGACCAAGGAACCTGCCATGGTGTCGACCTCTGCCCTTCCCGCTTCAAGACCGCTGAACTGGTGGTTGTGTCTGGGCATTCCCGCAGCGGCGGCGATCATTCTGCTGTTGCTCGAACTGACCGATCTGGACATGGTTCTGGCGCAAATGTTCTACGACCCGGTCGCCGGGGATTTCGTCGGACGGCACAGCTTTTTTCTTGAAGACATCCTGCATGACCGGGCGAAACAGCTGGTGATCGGCTTCTCGGTGTTTGCCATTCTGGGTTTTATCGGCGCGTTTTTCATCGAACGGCTGAAACCGTTCAAGCGCGAACTCGGCTGCCTGGTGCTGTCGCTGGGGCTGGCGACTTCATTTGTCACTCCGGTCAAAGCCGTCACCGCTGTGCAGTGCCCATGGAGCCTGGAGCAATTCGGCGGTCACGAGACCTACAGCAAACTCATGGAACATCGCCCCGCCACGGACAAGCCGGGACGTTGCTGGCCCGGCGGCCACGCGGCGACCGGGTTCACCCTGTTTGCACTGTTCTTCGTGCTGCGCGACCGCCGTCCACGACTGGCGCGGCAGGCGTTTGTGTTCGCCTTTGCGCTGGGTTCGGTGTTCTCGATCAGTCGCATGATGCAAGGCGCGCACTTCTTTTCGCACAACGTGTGGACGGCGATTTTCTGCTGGCTGATTTGCCTGGGGGCTTATTACTGGGTGCTGTATCGCCCGCCTGGCAAGACTTCGACGGTTGTCAAAGCACTCCCCGTCAGCGCTTGATCGGACGCCATCGCTGGCAAGCCAGCTCCCACAGGGACTGAGGGTGTTCACACACTATGTGCCTGACCTTGGATTCCTGTGGGAGCTGGCTTGCCAGCGATGGCCACACCTCCGTCTGTAGCCCACCCCGGAATTGGGGCAATAAAAAAACCCCGCTGACTTTCGCCAGCGGGGTTTTGCGTTACAGGGCCAGGGCTGGCTTACATCATGCCGCCCATGCCACCCATGCCGCCCATGTCTGGCATACCGCCGCCAGCTGCACCTTCTTTCTTCGGTGCGTCGGCAACCGCTGCTTCGGTGGTCAGGATCAGACCGCCGATCGAGGCTGCAGCTTGCAGAGCCGAACGGGTTACCTTGGTTGGGTCCAGGATGCCCATTTCGATCATGTCGCCGTATTCGCCGGAAGCTGCGTTGTAACCGAAGTTACCTTTGCCGTTCTTCACTTCGTTGACGACTACGCTTGGCTCGTCACCGGAGTTGGCAGCGATCTGACGCAGCGGCGCTTCAACAGCGCGACGCAGCACAGCGATACCAACGTTCTGGTCAGCGTTGTCGCCGGTCAGCTCGGTCAGTGCTTCCAGAGCACGGATCAGCGCCACGCCACCGCCAGGTACCACGCCTTCTTCAACGGCTGCGCGGGTTGCGTGCAGGGCGTCTTCAACGCGGGCTTTCTTCTCTTTCATTTCAACTTCGGAACCAGCGCCAACCTTGATCACTGCAACGCCGCCGGACAGCTTGGCCAGACGCTCTTGCAGTTTTTCACGGTCGTAGTCCGAGGAAGTTTCGGCAACCTGGGCACGGATCTGAGCGATACGGCCTTCGATGTCTGCCTGCACGCCAGCACCGTCAACGATGATGGTGTTTTCCTTGGACAGGGTGACGCGCTTGGCGTTACCCAGGTGTTCCAGGGTGGTGCTTTCCAGGCTCAGACCGATCTCTTCGGAGATAACGGTACCGCCGGTCAGAACGGCGATGTCCTGCAGCATGGCCTTGCGACGGTCGCCGAAGCCCGGTGCCTTGACGGCAGCGACTTTGACGATGCCACGCATGTTGTTCACAACCAGAGTCGCTAGGGCTTCGCCTTCAACGTCTTCGGCCACGATCAGCAGTGGGCGGCCGGCTTTGGCAACGGCTTCCAGCACTGGCAGCATTTCGCGGATGTTCGAGATCTTCTTGTCGACCAGCAGGATCAGCGGGCCGTCGAGCTCGGCAACCATGGTGTCCGGCTTGTTGACGAAGTATGGCGACAGGTAGCCACGGTCGAACTGCATGCCTTCTACAACCGACAGTTCGTTTTCCAGGCCCGAGCCTTCTTCAACGGTGATCACGCCTTCTTTACCGACTTTTTCCATGGCTTCGGCAATGATGTCGCCGATGGAGTTGTCGGAGTTGGCCGAGATGGTGCCTACCTGAGCGATGGCTTTGAAGTCAGCGCATGGCTTGGACAGGGCTTTGAGTTCTTTGACAATGGCGATGGTCGCCTTGTCGATGCCGCGCTTGAGGTCCATCGGGTTCATGCCGGCAGCGACGGCTTTCAGGCCTTCGTTGACGATCGACTGAGCCAGAACGGTAGCGGTGGTAGTACCGTCACCAGCGTCATCGTTGGCACGGGAGGCAACGTCTTTGACCAGCTGCGCGCCCATGTTTTCGAAGCGGTCATCCAGTTCGATTTCTTTCGCGACGGAAACGCCGTCCTTGGTGATGGTCGGAGCGCCGAAGCTCTTCTCGATAACCACGTTACGGCCTTTCGGGCCCAGGGTCGCTTTTACCGCGTCAGCCAGAACGTTGACGCCTTTGAGCATCTTGGTGCGGGCGGCATCGCCGAACTTAACTTCTTTAGCAGCCATGATCGATATTCCTTAAATACTTTGTAGTAGCGGGAAAATGAACGGGGATATCAGCCTTCGATAACCGCGAGGATTTCGTTCTCGCTCATTACCAGCAGGTCTTCGCCATCGACTTTCACAGTGTTGCTGCCGGAGTAAGGACCGAACACAACCTTGTCGCCTTCCTTCACGGACAGTGCACGCACTTCACCGTTTTCCAGAGCTTTGCCCGGGCCTACAGCGAGAATCACACCGTGGTTGGCTTTTTCAGCAGCCGAACCTGGCAGGACGATACCGCCAGCGGTTTTCTTTTCTTCTTCGCTGCGACGGATGACGACGCGGTCATGCAGAGGACGAAGCTTCATTGTCGATCTCTCCTAATTGTGGTTTTCATCGGCCGGTGTAGTCCCGGCGGGTTTAACGAATCCGGCCTGCGCCGGTTGCGGTCCGTCGAGCGAACCGCGCAAGTCTGTCCGGTTTGAATACCGGAAACCTTTCGGTGACCGATACATAGGGGCGTACAAGCCGATTACAAGGGCTGGCGGAAAAAATTTTTCATCCAGACACGGTAAATAACAGCCATAAACGAGCACGGCACCCGCAGGTGCCGTGTCGATGCTGATGTCACTTGTTGTCGCGATGTTCGAACTCGCCTTCGATCACATTCGGCTCCCGACCGAGCGGCTCGCGCGGGGCCGGGCCGCCACGGGGTTGCAGGTCGTCGGCGAAGGCACGCTGGCGCATGGCCTGGTCTTCAGCACGCTGGCGCATTTTGTTCGCCAGCAGACGACGGGTGACCGGCAACAGCATCACCAGACCGACCACGTCACTGATGAAGCCGGGAATGATCAACAGGCCGCCGGCCAGTGCCAGCATCAGGCCTTCGAGCATGGTCTGCGCGGGCAACTCGCCGCGATTCAGGCTTTCCCGGGCACGCAATGCGGTGGCCAGACCGGCGACGCGCAGCACGAACACACCGAACATCGAGCCGAGAATGATCAGCAGCAGGGCCGGGAAGAACCCGATAGAGCCTGCCACTTTGACGAATACGAACAGCTCCAGCACTGGAAACAGCAGAAAGAGCAACAGAAAAGGGCGCATCAAAGTTTCCTCAACGCAAGAAATGCCTTGCAGTAAGCCTTAGATGACGTCGCCCTTGCGTGAATTCAAGCTTAACTTTGCGCTTTTTTCGGCCAGGACTGGGCGTGAGCCAGAGAAACCAAGGCCTCGCGCACTTGTGTCGGCGTATTACATGGCGCCGCGAAGGGCAACCAGTAGACGGCCTGACCGATGCGCAGGTGCATGCCTTCGCTGTCGATGCCGGCCAGTTGCGCCGGCGTGCTGTTGGGCAGCCCGGCCAGCTCGACGTAATGGGCGATGGCCTTGGCGTGATCGCTGTTCATGTGCTCGACCATGCTGATTTCAGCCTTGCCGGCGAACGGGTTGGCCAAGGTCAGATCGTCGATCCAGTGGATCGCACCAAAGCCGCCGATGTAGCGATGGCGCACCGGATTGAGCACCCAGAAATCGAAATCGTGGGCCTGGTGATAATTCTGCGAGTCGGGGAAATAGCGGTAATAGCGTTCGGCGGCAGCCTCGATGGCTGCCGGTTCTGCGAGCTTCTGCGCTTCGGCCAGATAGGTCAGACGCCCGACCGCCTGCACATCGTCGGCCTCGCGCTCGCCCACCAGCATCGAGCACTTCGGATCTTTCTGCAGGTTATGCGTGTGCTGGGCGATGCGGCTGATCAGGATCAGCGGCCGGCCCTGCTCATCCAGGCAATACGGCACAACCGAGCCAAAGGGAAAACCCGGCATCGATTTGGAGTGGGTCGACAGCACTCCACGGTATTCCTTGAGAAGCAATTCTCGGGCATTCTTCGCCACTTCAGCGCTCAATTTGTGACTCCTTAAATGGGTTCCGTCTAGAAAACGGACAGGCGCGCAGCGAAAAGTAACCGGCGCGCATCGGGCAAATGTTCGTGTGCTACCAGGCCGGACCGGTGCCGATCGAGCGTTGCCGACAACAAAAACAACTCAGACCTGCCAGCGGGACATGCGAATGCAACTCAACGACAAAGTAATCATTATCACCGGCGGTTGCCAGGGTTTGGGCCGTTCCATGGCCGAGTATTTCGCCGGCAAGGGCGCGAAACTGGCCCTGGTCGATCTGAATCAGGAAAAACTCGACGCCGCCGTGGCCGCCTGCAAAGCCAAGGGTGTCGAAGCGCGCAGCTACCTGTGCAACGTCGCCAATGAAGAACAGGTCGAGCACATGGTCGCGCAAGTGGCCGAAGACTTCGGCGCCATCCACGGCCTGATCAACAACGCCGGGATCCTGCGCGATGGTCTGCTGTTGAAGGTCAAGGACGGCGAGATGACCAAGATGAGCCTGGCCCAGTGGCAGGCGGTGATCGATGTCAACCTGACCGGCGTGTTCCTCTGCACCCGTGAGGTGGCGGCGAAGATGGTCGAGCTGAAAAACAGCGGTGCGATCATCAACATTTCCTCGATCTCCCGTGCGGGCAACGTCGGCCAGACCAACTATTCCGCAGCCAAGGCCGGCGTCGCAGCGGCGACCGTGACCTGGGCGAAGGAGCTGGCGCGTTACGGCATTCGCGTCGCGGGCATTGCGCCGGGCTTCATCGAAACCGAAATGACTTTGGGCATGAAACCGGAAGCGCTGGAGAAGATGACGTCGGGCATTCCGCTCAAGCGCATGGGCAAGCCCGAAGAGATCGCCCATTCGGCGGCGTATATCTTCGAGAACGACTACTACACCGGGCGGATTCTGGAGATGGATGGCGGCTTGCGAATCTAAGTAGCATTACAAAACCCAAAGTGGGAGCGAGCCTGCTCGCGAATGCGGTGTGTCATTCAACCCATTGGTTGTCTGATCTACCGCTTTCGCGAGCAGGCTCGCTCCCACAGGTTTTTCAGCGCCGCTAATGGATCAATCGTCGCTGATGGTGATATTCGGCATCGCCGGCGTGGCCGCTTCCTGCAAGACAATGCGCGCGCCGACGTGGCGGGCCAGTTCCTGATAGACCATGGCGATCTGGCTGTCCGGCTCGGCGATCACGGTTGGCTTGCCGCCATCGGCCTGTTCGCGGATCAGCATCGACAGCGGCAGCGAGGCCAGCAATTCGACGCCGTACTGGGTGGCCAGTTTCTCGCCACCACCTTCACCGAACAGATGCTCGGCATGCCCGCAGTTAGAGCAGATGTGCACCGCCATGTTTTCCACCACGCCGAGCACCGGAATGTTGACCTTGCGGAACATTTCCACGCCTTTGCGTGCGTCGAGCAGTGCCAGATCCTGCGGCGTGGTGACGATCACCGCACCCGCCACAGGGACTTTCTGCGCCAGAGTGAGTTGAATGTCGCCGGTGCCTGGCGGCATGTCGATGACCAGATAATCCAGATCGCCCCACGCGGTTTGCGTGACCAGTTGCAGCAGCGCCCCGGAAACCATCGGCCCGCGCCAGACCATCGGCGTGTTGTCGTCGGTCAGGAAGGCCATCGACATGACTTCCACGCCGTGAGCCTTGAGCGGCACGAACCACTTCTGATCCTTGACCTCGGGCCGGGTGCGCTCGGGAATGCCGAACATGATGCCCTGGCTCGGGCCGTAGATATCGGCGTCGAGGATGCCGACCTTGGCACCTTCCCGGGCCAGCGCCAGCGCGAGGTTGGCAGCCGTAGTGGATTTGCCCACTCCGCCCTTGCCGGAAGCGACGGCGACGACGTTCTTGACGTTGGCCAGCCCGGGAATCTGTGCCTGGGCCTTGTGCGCGGCGATCACGCTGGTGACCTCGACGCGAGCGATGACCACGCCGTCGAGGTTTTCGATGGCCAGTTGCAGCAATTGCGCCCAGCCGCTCTTGAACAGGCCGGCGGCGTAGCCGATTTCCAGCTGCACATTGACGCGGTCACCGATGATCTCGATGTTTTTCACGCACCCGGCGCTGACCGGGTCCTGGTTCAGGTAAGGGTCGGTGTATTGGCTGAGGACGGCTTCCACCGCTGCGCGAGTGACGGCGCTCATGGGCAACTCCGATAACAAGACTGGAAAAGATGGCGGCTATCGTACGCTGGACACCGATTTGAGGCGAACAGATTACTTGCGCTGAAAAGCCACTGTGGTGAGGGGATTTATCCCGTTCGGCTGCGCAGCAGTCGTAAAGCCATTGCACTCCGACTGTCTGATGCATCGAAATTTGCGTTTTTGGGGCGGCTTCGCCACCCAGCGGGGATAAATCCCCTCACCACACGAGCTCTCAAAGTACCCAGTGGCGCAGGGGTGAAAAATATGCGCCGGCGCTTTATAGTGGCCGACCTCCGTTTCATCAAGTAGCGAAGCCCCATGTCCGAGCCACGCAAGATCCTCGTCACCAGCGCCCTGCCCTACGCCAACGGTTCGATCCACCTTGGCCACATGCTGGAATACATCCAGACCGATATGTGGGTGCGCTTCCAGAAGCATCGCGGCAACCAATGCATTTATGTCTGCGCCGACGACGCCCACGGTTCGGCGATCATGCTGCGCGCGGAAAAGGAAGGCATCACCCCGGAACAACTGATCGCCAACGTACAGGCTGAACACAGCGCCGACTTTGCCGACTTTCTTGTCGATTTCGACAATTTCCACTCCACTCACGCCGAAGAAAACCGTGAGCTGTCGAGCCAGATCTACCTCAAGCTGCGTGACACCGGGCACATCGCCCAGCGCTCGATCACGCAGTATTTCGACCCGGAAAAGAAAATGTTCCTGGCCGACCGCTTCATCAAGGGCACCTGCCCGAAATGCGGCACCGAAGACCAGTACGGCGACAACTGCGAAAAATGCGGCGCGACCTACGCACCGACCGACCTGAAGGATCCGAAGTCGGCGATCTCCGGCGCCACACCGGTGCTCAAGGATTCCCAGCACTTCTTCTTCAAGCTGCCGGACTTCCAGGAAATGCTTCAGGCCTGGACCCGCAGCGGCACCCTGCAGGACGCCGTGGCCAACAAGATCGCCGAATGGCTGGATGCCGGCCTGCAGCAGTGGGACATCTCGCGCGATGCGCCGTACTTCGGCTTCGAGATTCCGGGCGAGCCGGGCAAGTATTTCTATGTGTGGCTGGATGCGCCGATCGGTTACATGGCCAGCTTCAAGAACCTCTGCAACCGTACGCCGGAGCTGGACTTCGACGCGTTCTGGGGCAAGGACTCGACTGCCGAGCTATATCACTTCATCGGCAAGGACATCGTCAATTTCCACGCGCTGTTCTGGCCAGCGATGCTTGAAGGCGCCGGCTACCGCAAGCCGACCGGCATCAACGTGCACGGCTACCTGACCGTCAACGGCCAGAAAATGTCCAAGTCGCGCGGCACCTTCATCAAGGCCCGCACTTATCTCGATCATCTGTCGCCGGAATACCTGCGCTATTACTACGCGGCCAAGCTTGGCCGTGGCGTCGACGACCTCGACCTGAACCTCGAAGACTTCGTGCAGAAGGTCAACTCCGACCTGGTCGGCAAAGTGGTCAACATCGCCAGCCGTTGCGCCGGGTTTATCCACAAAGGCAACGGCGGCCTGCTGGTCGACAACAATGCCGCGCCGGAGCTGACCGAGGCCTTCCTCGCTGCCGCACCGAGCATTGCCGACGCTTACGAAGCCCGCGATTTTGCCCGCGCGATGCGTGAAATCATGGCCCTGGCTGACCGCGCCAACGCGTGGATCGCCGACAAGGCCCCGTGGTCGCTGAACAAGCAGGAAGGCAAGCAGGATGAAGTCCAGGCGATCTGCGCCACCGGCATCAACCTGTTCCGCCAGTTGGTGATCTTCCTCAAACCGGTACTGCCGCTGCTGGCCGCTGATGCCGAGGCGTTCCTCAACGTCGCGCCGCTGACCTGGAATGACCACACCACCCTGCTGGCTAATCACCAGCTCAACGAATTCAAACCGTTGATGACCCGCATCGACCCGGTAAAAGTGCAAGCCATGACCGACGCATCGAAAGAAGACCTGACCGCCAGCCAGACCGACACCGGCGAAGCCAAGCCTGCGGGCAACGGCGAACTGGCCAAGGATCCGCTGTCGCCGGAAATCGATTTCGACGCCTTTGCCGCCATCGATTTGCGCGTCGCTTTGATCGTCAAGGCCGAACACGTCGAAGGCGCGGACAAGCTGCTGCGCCTGACCCTGGACATCGGTGACGAGCAACGCAACGTGTTCTCCGGGATCAAGAGCGCCTACCCGGACCCGTCCAAGCTCGACGGTCGCCTGACCATGATGATCGCCAACCTCAAGCCACGGAAAATGAAGTTCGGTATTTCCGAAGGCATGGTGATGGCGGCGGGCCCTGGTGGTGAAGAGATCTACCTGCTGAGCCCGGACAGCGGCGCCAAGCCGGGTCAGCGCATCAAGTAAGAGGTTGCCGTAAAACGATCCCACCGACGTGCTCTGCATGCCGGTGGGATTTTTCATATCTGGCCCGATAGTGCCTACCCTTAAGAGACACCCGCCCGTTTCGCTGGCAGAACCATGACCGAACTCGTGTTAACGCTGATCAGTGCTGCGCTGCTCAACAACTTGGTGTTGCACTGGCCGCTGGGCGTCGCTCCGCTGTTGGCGGGCAGCCGACGCCAGGTCCATGCGCTGGGATTGGCGACGTTGTGCCTGATGGTGGTGGTCGGCGTTATCGGTCAGGCGATCTGGCAGTGGATACTGCTGCCGTTGCAGCTTGAAGCGCTGCGCCTGTTCGTGTTTCTGCCGTTGAGTGTGTTGTTGATCGCGCCGCTGCTGAAGCTGCTGGCGCGCAGTCTGCCGGTTTGGCCGTTCGCTGGATTGTGGCCGCTGCTGCTCGGCAATGCCGGCGTACTCGGGCTGGCGTTGATCAATGCGCAAAACGATCATGGCCTGCTGCACGCGACAGCTTTGAGTTTGGGTGCAGGGCTGGGTTTCTGGCTGGTATTGAGTGTGTTCTGCGACCTGCGCGAGCGCACGGTCGACAACGATATTCCCCTGCCCTTTCGCGGCCTGCCGATCGATCTGATCAGCGCTGGACTGGTCGCAGTGATTTTTCTCGGATTCAGTGGATTGATCAAAACATGAGTCTGATTCAACGCATCGATGCCCTGCTGCCGCAGACCCAATGTGGCAAGTGCGGCCATCCCGGATGCAAACCCTATGCGCAAGGCATTGTTGATGGCGAGCCGATCAACAAGTGCCCGCCGGGCGGCGAGGAGACTATCGCCGCCCTGGCCGATCTGTTGAAAATACCGGTCCTGGAACTGGACATCAGCCGTGGCCCGGCACCGCCGCAAATCGCCTTCATCCGCGAGGCCGAATGCATCGGCTGCACCAAATGCATTCAGGCCTGCCCGGTCGACGCCATCGTCGGCGCGGCAAAACTCATGCACACGGTGCTGATCGACGAGTGCACCGGTTGTGATCTGTGCGTTGCGCCATGCCCGGTCGACTGCATAGAAATGCATCCTTTGCCTGCGAACACGATCCCAGTGGTTGGCGGTCTCGCCTTCGATCTCGAAGAACAGCGCGCACGCGCTGAAAAGCGTGACCATGCGCGCCAGCGTTTCGAGCGACGCAACCAGCGCTTGCTGCATGAAGAACAGCAAAAGCAGGCTGAACGTGAAGCGCGAGCCGCCCGTGCGGCACAATCGCAAGTCTCGACCGCCGATCCGGTGCAGGCTGCACTTGAGCGGGTGCGCGCACAAAAAGCCGCTAACGCCGATGCGGCGCTGAAGAAGGCCAAGGTCGATGTGGCGATGAGTCGAGCGCAACTGCACAAATCGCTGAAAGCCTTCGGTCACCCGCCGACGTTCGAGCAGCAGTCGCAATTGATCGTCCTGCAGCAACAATTCGAAGCCGCCGAGCAAGCGCTGGCGAAGCTGGAAAGCAGCCAACCGGTGATTCCCGCCGTTTCTGCTCCGAGCAACGACGCGGAGTTGAAACGGGCGAAAATTCAACTGGCCATGCGCCGCGCCGAGTTGAAAAAGGCTCAGGCAGCGGAGTCTGCGCCGGAGCAGATCGCAGCCCTGGAGCAAGCCGTGACTGACGCCGAGCGCCAGGTGCAAGACCATGCCACCCCTTGAGGCAGCGGACGATCGCCTGCAACAGGCGATGAATACCGTGCTGCTCGCAGCGCTGCCGGGGCTGCTCGCTTTGTTCTGGCTGTATGGCTGGGGCGTGTTGATCAACCTTTCCCTGGCGGTTGTCAGTGCTTTGCTCGTCGAAGCGGGCGTCGCCTGTCTGCGTCGGCAAACGGTGCAAGCGGCAATGCGTGATGGCAGCGCGCTGGTCAGTGCGATGTTGCTGGCCGCCGCGCTGCCGGCTTATTGCCCTTGGTGGCTGACGGTCATTGCGACCGCTTCAGGTCTGTTGTTCGGCAAACATCTGTATGGCGGCGTCGGCAAAAACCCGTTCAACCCGGCGATGCTTGGCTTTGTCCTGAGCATGGTGCTGTTCCCGCAAGCGATGACCCATTGGCCCGCTCATGGCCTGGACTTTCTTGCGGCGCTGCAACAGGTTTTCAGTCCAGCGCAGGCGCCGGACGCTTGGGTGCAAGCCACGGCACTGGACAGTCTGCGCATCAATAAAAGCCTGACCATGCAGGAGCTGTTCGCCAGCAACCCGGCCTTCGGCCGCTTCGGCGGGCGCGGTGTGGAATGGGTGAATCTGGCGTTTCTGCTCGGCGGCCTGTGGCTGTTGCAGCGGCGGATCTTTTCCTGGCACGCACCGGTGGGCATGCTCGCCAGTCTGTTCGTCATCAGCCTGTTGTGCTGGAACGGCTCGGGGTCGGATTCCCATGGTTCGCCGCTGTTTCACCTGTTCAGCGGCGCGACCATGCTCGGTGCATTTTTTATTGTGACCGAGCCGGTGTCCGGCGCGAAAAGCGCCCTTGCCCGCCTGCTGTTCGGTGTTGGCGTCGGCCTGCTGACTTACCTGATTCGCACGTGGGGTGGTTACCCGGACGGCGTCGCGTTTGCGGTGTTGCTGATGAATCTTCTGGTGCCGGCACTCGAACGCTTCGCCCTCAGCCGCCAATCGAAGGTGAACGCGTGAACCGCTCAGCGAGTGTCGCGACGGTGGTGCTGCTGGCACTCGTTGGCGTGAGTGCGACATACGTGTTGCAGCGCAGCAGTGCACCGCAGATTGCCAGCGAGCAGCGCTTGCTCGACAGCCGCAAATTGCTTGATGTCATGCCTGCCGCGCTCTACGACAATCAGCCGCTGGAGCAACCGCTGACGCTCGCCGAGCCTGCTTTGCGCCATAGCACGCTGTCGGGCGGCTATCGAGCGACCCGCTCCGGACAGACAGTCGCAGTGCTGTTGCGCAGTCGCAGTGAAGGTTACGCAGGTACTCTGGAACTGCTGATTGCCATTGATGCTAATGGCAAACTTTTAGGCGTGAAAACCCTTGAGCAGCGCGAAACGCCAGGATTGGGTGGTTACATCGGTGAATGGCCGAATGCCTGGCTTCAGGCCTTCGTCGGCAAATCCCGTACTGAGCCGACAGACGCCGGTTGGGCGCTGAAAAAGGATCAGGGGCAGTTCGATCAGATCGCTGGCGCGACCATTACCTCCCGTGCCGCCATTGACGCAATTCATGACGCACTGCGTTATTTCGACGAGCATCGGGCGCTGCTGTTGGGGACTGGCCCATGAAGCGCACGGTGAATTTATTGATGCTGGTGCCGCTACTGGGCGCCACACCAACATTCAGCGCTGCACTGGGGATAACCTTGATGCTCAGCGCGGTACTCGGTGTATTTGCCGTCTGCATGTCGCCGCTGCGCGAGCGCCTGACGGGCACCCGTGCCTTGCTCGCGAGCCTGATACTTGCTGCGACGTTGACCAGTTGCGCAGATATTGTGGCGCAACGCTGGTTTTTGCCATGGCAGCAGACGTCTGAGCTCTACATAGGGCTGATCGCCTTGCACTGCGTCGTGCTTGAATACCACGGTGCCTTCCGCGACCCCGTCGCTGTCAGCTTCAAACGCTGCGCCATGTTCGGCGCGCTCATGCTGGTAGTCGGCGGGCTGCGCGAGATTATCGGTTATGGCAGCCTTGGCCGAGGCCTTTCGGAGCATTGGCCAGGTCTGGTTTTGTTCCCCGAAGGGCTGCGTCTGATTACGCTGGTTCCCGGCGCTTTCGTTTTACTGGGCCTGCTTCTCGCCGCCCGTCAGGCGTGGACACGCCGCAACTCTGTCATCAAGGAAACGCATCGCCCATGAATGCTGCAAAACGTCTTGAGATATTTCGCCGACTGCACGAAGACAATCCCGAGCCGAAAACCGAACTGGCCTACTCTTCGCCGTTCGAGCTGCTGATTGCGGTGATTCTTTCGGCGCAGTCCACCGATGTCGGCGTCAACAAGGCGACTGCCAAACTCTTTCCCGTCGCCAATACACCCGCCGCTATTCATGCGCTGGGTGTCGAGGGGCTGTCCGAGTACATCAAGACCATCGGCCTCTACAACAGCAAGGCGAAAAACGTCATCGAAACCTGCCGTCTGCTGGTTGAGCGTCATGGCGGTGAAGTCCCGCAAACCCGGGAAGAACTGGAAGCCCTGCCGGGCGTCGGACGCAAGACCGCCAACGTGGTGCTCAACACCGCTTTCCGTCAATTGACCATGGCGGTCGACACGCACATTTTCCGCGTCAGCAATCGCACCGGCATCGCGCCGGGAAAAAATGTGGTGGAAGTTGAAATGAAGTTGATGAAGTTTGTACCGAAAGAATTCCTGCTCGACTCCCATCACTGGCTGATTTTGCACGGTCGTTATGTGTGCCTGGCGCGTAAACCGCGCTGTGGCAGCTGCCGCATCGAAGATCTGTGCGAATACAAACATAAAACTTCTGACGATTGAGCCGTCATCGGTTTTTCGTATCCATCGATTGAAAAAATCTTTTTTACCCGCCGCAGTAATGTCGATATAAGGAGCGCCAAAGGCAGTCTTAGCCGGGAGTTGACTTCATGAGTACCGACACAGAGCAACTGGATGTAGAAGAAGATCTTATTGCCACCGACGCCGATGAGGTCGAACCGGTGGTTGAAGTGGCCAAGACCAACCTTAGCAAGCGTCGCACAATCGACAACCTGCTTGAGGAGCGCCGACTGCAAAGGCAATTGGCCGACTACGATTATGATCTGTGATATCTGAAGGCCTCCCGAGACGGAGGCTTTTCATTTTCTGCGACAACCGAGCTTGATCGGCCCATGACGTTCTCAGCTGTCGAATAGTTCAAACCAGGCCGTTACGCTGCGCCAGCTCGATCAGATCAACCAGAGAACGCGCATTGAGTTTCAGCAACAGACGAGTCTTGTATGTGCTCACAGTCTTGTTGCTCAAGAACATGCCGTCGGCGATTTCCTTGTTGGTCTTGCCGCGCGCCAACTGCTGCAACACCATCATTTCCCGGCCGGACAGACGATCCACCATGTCCGCTTCGCTCGCATTGCCCAGACTGGTACGCACGGTGTGCAGGGCCTGATTGGGGAAATAGCTGTAGCCGGACAGAACTGCCTTGATCGCACTGAGCAATTCGGTCAGATCCTGCTGTTTGCACACGTAACCCGCTGCGCCCGATTGCATGCAACGCATTGAAAAATGCCCGGGAGCCTGGGAAGTCAGCACCAGCACTTTCACCGGCATGGCAGTGGAGGTCAGGCGCGCAATAACTTCCAGTCCGTCGAGTTTGGGTATTCCAATATCCAGAATGACAAGATCCGGTATTTGTTCACGAGCAATTTGTAGTGCATCAACGCCATTATCCGTTTCTGCAATGACTTCGTAGCCATGCCGTTCCATCAGCATACGTACCGCAAGTCGAATGACGGGGTGGTCATCCACGATCAGCACTTTATTCATGGGCAAGTCCAGTTTTCGCTGTTCGAATTTTTAGAACACGCACGATATCCCAGTCACTTGCTTCACGGCATGGCAACTTTTACACGCATTTGCATCCAGAGACATTCCCTACAGGCATTGAGGATAATTCCCACAAATTCGCTGCCCTTGCCCCATTGCAACCGCCTTCCGATCTTTCATACGACGGTGGAGTTTGATCTTCATGCAGCCGAGTCCTACGCCGTGGTGGGTCGTTGGAAAACTTCAACAGGTGCAATTACGAAACTTCATACACGATGATTTACCTGTCAAATTGGCCTTGGGCAAGCACTGGGACATATGACGTAACGAACCGACACAACCACCTGTTCGACACAACATCGTTGATTCTATAAAACTTTAGTTAACAGCCGCGCACTTACACAAGCGCCTTTGCTATCGCTGAAATAACCAACTTAAATTCGACAAACTACGTAGAAGCAAAACAATGCTAAAGATAAAAAACAAAATCACCAACCCCATGACAGTCATCGCCATATTTGCAATTCTTTCGGAAACTTCGGCGGCGGTATCGTTACCGTTTCTTGACAATAAGGACCGAGAAATTTATGTCTGGTTTTTGATCAGCTTTCCCTTTTACTTGTTATTCCTGTTCTTTATCACTCTCAACTTCAATCATCGCTCGCTTTACTCGCCTTCAGACTTCGGCAAAGACAAAAGCTTTTTGAAAACCACTCAAAATAACCAGAGGGACGAATCCTTTCGCGAAGCAGGCGAGCGTTGCGCTTTTGAGCTGACCAGTTGCATCGTGTCGGGTAAAACCGGACCAGGCCGATTCCCGATTCCCTGCAGGGTTCACAACGCGCCGGACCCACCGCTCGGTCCACGCGACCGAACCCATCCGGTTGTGCAGAATATCAAGCTGTCACCCTGGGTAAGTGAACTGAACATCATTGACGCAAGAGGCATTGATGCAGCGAAGGAATTCGATGCCATCTTCGAAACGCTAAAAGGCGTCGATAAAAAGCACGCGCGGGTTCTCGTATTTCTTTGTAATCATGCGTCGGACGCGATTGCCCACTCCGCATTGCAACAGATCAGGCAGGCCAAGAAAGGCTCAGGAGCCACACTGTGCATCGTATATAACCTGTGTTCGCAGACGGTGACATTACTGGGACGAACCAGCTGAACCGGGTCAAGACTGCGCGCAGACACACGAGGGAGCCTGATGAACCAGAAAAAAATGTTAAAAAAAAGGCGGCCCTGCACAGGCCGCCTTTTTTATTGCGCGTCGGTCTGAGCTACTCAGAACAACTTGCGGCCCTTGTTGGCAGCAATGCGCATGCGCAGCGCGTTGAGCTTGATGAAGCCCGCCGCATCCGCCTGATTGTAAGCACCGCCGTCTTCTTCGAAGGTGGCGATGTTGGCGTCGAACAGCGAATCGTCGGACTTGCGGCCGGTCACGATGACGTTGCCCTTGTACAGCTTCAGGCGCACTACGCCGTTCACGTTGACCTGCGAAGCATCGATCATCTGTTGCAGCATCAGACGCTCAGGGCTCCACCAGTAGCCGGTGTAGATCAGGCTGGCGTACTTGGGCATCAGCTCGTCTTTGAGGTGAGCGACTTCGCGGTCCAGGGTGATCGATTCGATCGCCCGGTGAGCGCGCAGCATGATGGTGCCACCCGGGGTCTCGTAGCAGCCACGGGACTTCATGCCGACGTAACGGTTTTCGACGATGTCGAGACGACCGATGCCGTGCTCGCCGCCGATCTTGTTCAGCGTCGCCAGTACGGTGGCCGGGGTCATTTCGACGCCGTCCAGTGCGACGATGTCGCCGTTGCGGTAAGTCAGTTCCAGGTACTGCGGGGTGTCGGGAGCCTTCTCCGGGGAGACGGTCCAGCGCCACATGTCTTCCTCGTGCTCGGTCCAGGTGTCTTCCAGCACGCCGCCTTCATAGGAGATGTGCAGCAGGTTGGCGTCCATCGAGTACGGGGATTTCTTCTTGCCGTGGCGTTCGATCGGGATCGCGTGCTTCTCGGCGTAGTCCATCAGCTTCTCGCGGGACAGCAGGTCCCACTCGCGCCAAGGGGCGATCACTTTCACGCCTGGCTTGAGCGCGTAGGCGCCCAGTTCGAAGCGCACCTGGTCGTTGCCCTTGCCGGTGGCGCCATGGGAAATGGCGTCGGCGCCGGTTTCATTGGCGATTTCGATCAGGCGCTTGGCGATCAGCGGACGGGCGATGGAAGTACCCAGCAGGTACTCGCCTTCGTAAACGGTGTTGGCGCGGAACATCGGGAACACGAAATCACGCACGAACTCTTCGCGCAGATCGTCGATGTAGATTTCTTTGACGCCCATGGCCTGAGCCTTGGCGCGGGCCGGCTCGACCTCTTCGCCTTGACCGAGATCGGCGGTGAAAGTCACCACTTCACAGTTATAAGTATCCTGCAGCCACTTAAGGATCACCGAAGTGTCCAGGCCGCCGGAATACGCCAGAACGACCTTGTTTACGTCCGCCATGCCATCACTCCACGGGGTTCTACGGAAAGCCGGGGAGTCTACCGCTCAAACGCGATAATTTACAGAGGCGCGACAGCTTAAGACGACAAAGCGACAGAATCTGTCGAGAGCGCGACGATGACCGGCGAGTCAGGAAGTCGCTGCGGCGGTGGCTGGCGTACCCGCTTGCGGTGCCGGCGCAGGGGCTGTGGTCGGCGCCACACGCGACAATTTCACGTTGACCCGACGATTCTTCGCACGATTGGCCTTGCTGGTATTCGGCACGATCGGATACTGCTCGCCGTGGAAACGCACGGTGATCTGCGATTCCTGAATGCCGTTGGCCTTGAAGAAATCCACCACCGCCAGCGCGCGGCGGCGCGACAATTCGCGGTTGGTCAGACGATTGCCGCTGTTGTCGGAATGACCGTCGAGGTCGATGTGGTTCACCGTCGGGTCGGCCTTCATGTATTCGAGCATCACTTGCAGCTTGGCCTTGGCAGCCGGGTCCAGCTCAACGCCTTCGCCGGGGAAGCCGATCTGCGACTGCTTGATCTGGTCGAAATTCTGCGGCAGCAATTTCGCCACACAGCCTTGATAGTCGTTGAACGCCTTGCTGAATTTCACCGGCAACAAACGCACTTCCGACACCCGGCCATCGCCAGACGCACGGCGAACTACCGGGCTGCGGCCATCCAGCAGACCGCTGATCAGCCCACCGGCCTGGGATTGCGAGCTGTTGAACAACACATTGCCGCTGCCCAGCCGTACCGAGCCCAGATTGATGTCGCCACGCCCCGGCTGCCACGGTGCAGCGGCAGCGAGCAGCGTCGCCGAACCACCGCCAAGCATGGCGTTGTAGGCATTCAGGCGAAAGATCGCCTGCTCACCGGCCTTGCGCACGAACTCGCCCGAGCCGAAATCGGTGATCGGTTGCGTCAGGCGGCATTCGAACTGGTCGCCGGCGACCGTCCACTCAATGTTCTCCAGACGGGTCTGGTAAGTCAGCGCCATCGCGGGAAGGCTGGCAAACACACTGAGCAGGGCTAAATAACGCTGGCGCACGGGAGGCTCCATTGGCTTGTGAAACACAAACACCGATTCACACAATGTTTACGGCATACCTTCGGGATATCGGACGCTTGTGGCAAAACTTGATAGCGGGTGCCTGCAAGAGTCTTTTCCGGTAGCATTCGCCTCAGTTTGACCCGCCTGGAATCCCCTCATGACCGACCGCCTGACCCTGCTGCGTCCCGACGACTGGCACATTCATCTTCGCGATGGTGCCGTGTTGACCAATACCGTTGCCGATGTGGCCCGCACCTTCGGGCGCGCGATCATCATGCCGAACCTGGTACCGCCGGTGCGCAACGCCGCTGAAGCCGACGGCTATCGTCAGCGCATTCTCGCTGCCCGCCCGGCCGGCAGTCAGTTCGAGCCGTTGATGGTGCTGTACCTCACCGACCGCACCCAACCGGAAGAAATTCGTCAGGCCAAGGCCAGCGGTTTCGTCTACGCCGCCAAGCTCTATCCGGCCGGCGCGACCACCAACTCCGATTCCGGCGTGACCAGCATCGACAAGATCTTCCCGGCGCTGGAAGCCATGGCCGAAGTCGGCATGCCGCTGTTGATCCACGGTGAGGTCACCCGTGGCGACGTCGATGTGTTCGACCGCGAAAAGATTTTCATCGACGAGCACATGCGCCGCGTGGTCGAGCGTTTCCCGACACTGAAAGTGGTGTTCGAACACATCACCACTGGCGACGCCGTGCAGTTCGTCAACGAGGCTTCGGCCAACGTCGGCGCGACCATCACCGCGCATCACCTGCTGTACAACCGCAACCACATGCTGGTCGGTGGGATTCGGCCGCACTTCTACTGCTTGCCGATTCTCAAGCGCAACACCCATCAGGAAGCCTTGCTCGACGCCGCCACCAGTGGCAGCGCCAAGTTCTTCCTCGGCACCGACTCGGCGCCCCACGCCCAGCACGCCAAGGAAGCCGCCTGCGGTTGCGCCGGTTGCTACACCGCCTACGCCGCCATCGAGATGTATGCCGAAGCGTTTGAACAGCGTAATGCGCTGGACAAGCTCGAAGCCTTCGCCAGCCTCAACGGCCCGCGTTTCTACGGCCTGCCGGCAAACACCGATCGCATCACCCTGGTTCGCGAAGAATGGACCGCCCCGACCAGTCTGCCATTTGGCGAGCTGACCGTTATCCCGCTGCGCGCCGGTGAAAAACTGCGCTGGCGCCTGCTGGAGGAACACGCGTGAGTGAAGACAATTTCGACGATGAGCTGGACGGTCAAGGTGGCGGCGGCGGTTCCCGTCATCCGATGGCAGCGCGTTTTCGCGGCTACCTGCCGGTTGTCGTCGACGTAGAAACCGGTGGCTTCAACGCAGCCACCGATGCCTTGCTGGAGATTGCCGCGACCACCATCGCCATGGATGAAAAGGGTTTCGTCTACCCGGATCACACCTACTTCTTCCGCGTCGAGCCGTTTGAAGGTGCGAACGTTGAAGCGGCAGCGCTGGAGTTCACCGGGATCAAGCTTGATCATCCGCTGCGCATGGCCGTCAGCGAAGAAACCGCACTGACCGACATTTTCCGTGGCATCCGCAAGGCCCTGAAAGCCAACGGCTGCAAACGGGCGATTCTGGTCGGGCACAACAGCAGTTTCGACCTGGGCTTCCTCAACGCAGCAGTTGCGCGCCTGGACATGAAGCGCAACCCGTTCCACCCGTTCTCCAGTTTCGACACCGCGACCTTGGCGGGTCTGGCGTACGGTCAGACCGTGCTGGCGAAAGCCTGTCAGGCCGCCGGCATCGATTTCGACGGTCGTGAGGCGCACTCGGCGCGCTACGACACCGAAAAGACCGCTGAGCTGTTCTGCGGCATCGTCAATCGCTGGAAGCAGATGGGCGGCTGGGAAGACTTCGACGACTGATCCTCGACGAACAAATCCCGCGCATAAAAAAACCGGCCACATGGGCCGGTTTTTTTGTACCTCGACGTTGCGCCTTACAGGGCAGCAGCGTTCTCGGTCAGGTAAGCCGCAACGCCTTCCGGCGAAGCGTTCATGCCTTTGTCGCCTTTCTTCCAGTTGGCCGGGCAGACTTCGCCGTGCTCTTCGTGGAATTGCAGCGCGTCGACCAGACGGATCAGCTCTTCCATGTTACGGCCCAGCGGCAGGTCGTTGATGATCTGCGAGCGAACCACGCCTTTGTCGTCGATCAGGAACGCGCCGCGGAAAGCCACGCCGCCTTCGGATTCAACGTCGTATGCCTTGGCGATGTCGTGCTTCATGTCGGCAGCCATGGTGTATTTCACCTGGCCGATGCCGCCATTGTTCACTGGAGTGTTGCGCCAGGCGTTGTGGGTGAAGTGCGAGTCGATCGACACAGCGATCACTTCAACGTTGCGTGCCTTGAAGTCAGCCATGCGGTTGTCCAGAGCGATCAGCTCGGACGGGCAGACGAAGGTGAAGTCCAGCGGGTAGAAGAACACCAGGCCGTATTTGCCTTTGATGGCCGAGGACAGGGTGAAGCTGTCAACGATCTCGCCATTGCCGAGTACGGCCGGGACGGTGAAGTCTGGGGCTTGTTTGCCTACGAGTACGCTCATTGATATCTCCTGGTGTAGAAACTTGAAGTTCAGGGTCCGGGCCAGCCTGTCACCCTCAGGCGACAGCCCTGTGACACGAACCCTCTTCGCAAGGGACGACCATCATACACTGCGTGTTTGGCCTGTCCGTAACGGATTTTCCCTGTTCGGTTATCCACTGCGTATTCATGGGGTCAGACGAGCATTTGGAAAATACCGTTCGTCAGTCGCTGGGAAATTGGCTGCGAAGCGTTCCGAAAGCACTTTGACAATCATTCTCGTTAACATTAAGATCCATCGCAATTGAGCCACAACCAGCGACGGTTCTTACTTATGTATGTTTGCCTCTGCACTGGCGTCACCGACGGACAGATCCGCGAAGCGATCTATGAAGGTTGCTGCAGCTACAAAGAAGTTCGCCAGGCCACCGGCGTCGCCAGCCAGTGCGGCAAATGCGCCTGCCTTGCCAAGGAAGTGGTCCGCGAAACCCTGACCAAGCTGCAAACCGCCCAGGCCGCGATCCCTTACCCGGTAGAATTTACTGCTGCGTAAATGCCCCCATTTCAAAGAACCGGACTAGATGTCCGGTTTTTTTATGCCTGAAAATCAATTGCTTAGCGCCCAGACGCGGAACACAAACATTCTTATTCCGATTAATTTTCATTTATTATTCAATAACTTAGGTTTGACACTTATAACTGCCAAGCTCAAACTCCGCCTTATATACGGTTAATACAGGGCAGGACTCCGATCATGAAAGGCGACATTACAGTCATCCAGCATCTCAACAAGATCCTTGCCAATGAGCTGGTCGCGATCAATCAGTACTTCCTGCATGCACGCATGTATGAAGATTGGGGTCTGAACAAGCTCGGCAAGCACGAATACCACGAATCCATCGACGAGATGAAACACGCGGACAAGCTGATCAAGCGCATCCTGTTCCTTGAAGGCCTGCCGAACGTCCAGGACCTGGGCAAGCTGCACATCGGCGAACACACCCGCGAAATGCTCGAATGCGACCTGCGCATCGAAAAGACCGGCCACGCTGACCTGAAAGCCGCCATCGCCCATTGCGAAACCGTTGGCGACTTCGGCAGCCGTGAACTGCTCGAAGACATTCTCGAGTCGGAAGAAGAACACATCGACTGGCTGGAAACCCAGCTCGGCCTGATCGACAAGATCGGTCTGGAAAACTATCTGCAGTCGCAGATGGGCGAAGAGTGATCTGACCCTCGCAAGATACTAAAAAGCCCCGCCCTCTTTCGAGGTGCGGGGCTTTTTTATCGCCGGGATTTCAGAGGTTGCGAAATCCCTGCAGGAGCGAATCAGGCTTCGGACTTGTTCGCCGCTGCCGCTTCGACAGCTGCCTTGATGGTGCTTTGCAGCGAACCGTCTGCAGCCATCTCGGTCATGATGTCGCTGCCGCCGACCAGTTCACCGCCGACCCACAGTTGCGGGAAAGTCGGCCAGTTGGCGTATTTTGGCAGGTTGGCGCGGATTTCCGGGTTCTGCAGGATGTCCACGTACGCGAACTTTTCACCACAGGCCATCACGGCTTGCGCAGCTTTTGCGGAGAAGCCGCACTGCGGGGCATTCGGCGAGCCTTTCATGTAAAGCAGAATGGTGTTGTTGGCAATCTGCTCTTTAATCGTTTCGATGATATCCATGGAGCACCTCGGCTGAACTTTCCGACTCAGAGGTCGGCACGGTGGCGCATTGTAACGGAATCCCGAGCGCCATGCTCGGTCTCCCCGACAGACCCGCTCAGGCCGCCGCCACGGTCACCGGCACACCGTTCAACGCCGCGTTGCCCGACAGTTCGTCGAGCTGGCACTCGTCGGTCAGGTCGTTGGCGCTCGACCCCGGCTGGCCGCTGGCGATCGCCATCTGCACGCCCGGGCGCGCGTGGCCCCAACCGTGGGGCAGGCTGACCACGCCTTTCATCATGTCGAGACTGGCGAGCACTTCCACCTCGATCTGCCCGACCCGCGAACTCACCCGAACCCGTTGCCCATCAGCCAGGCCACGGCTGGCCAGATCATCCGGGTGCATCAGCAACTGGTGCCGCGGCTTGCCCTTCACCAGTCGATGGAAGTTGTGCATCCACGAATTGTTGCTGCGCACATGGCGGCGGCCGATCATCAACAACTCATCGGCAGCCGGCGCCTGCAACGCGGCAAAGCGAGCGAGGTCGGCGAGGATCTCCGGGGGTGCAGCCTGAATACGTTGATCCGGCGTTTTCAGACGTGACGCCAGATTCGGCTTCAGCGCCCCCAGATCAATGCCGTGCGGATGATCGAACAGCGTCGCCAGCGACAGCTTGTGCTCGGACGCATCGCCATAGCGGCCCATGCGCAGGCCCATATCGATCATCTTCGCCGGCGGCATCGTTGGTTTCAGCTCCTTGCCGGTTTTCTCGGCGAAGGCCTTGGCCAAACCGACGAAGATCTCCCAGTCGTGCAGCGCACCCTCGGGCTTGGCGAGGATCGCGCGATTGAAGCGGGTCACGTTACGCACCGCAAACAGGTTGAAAGTGGTGTCGTAGTGATCGTTTTCCAGCGCCGAGGTCGACGGCAGGATCAGATCGGCATAGCGCGTGGTTTCGTTGATGTACAGGTCGATGCTGAGCATGAAGTCGAGGCCGTCCAGCGCCTGCTCCAGTTGCCGGCCGTTGGGTGTCGACAACACCGGGTTGCCGGCCACGGTGATCAGCGCGCGGATCTGCCCCTCGCCCTCGGTGAGCATTTCTTCGGCCAGCGCCGAGACCGGCAACTCGCCGCCGTATTCAGGACGCCCGGAAACGCGGCTCTGCCATTTGTTGAAATGCCCACCCGAGGTCGACGCCACCAGATCCACCGCCGGCTCGGTGCAAAGAGCACCGCCAACGCGGTCGAGATTGCCGGTGACCAGGTTGATCAACTGCACCACCCAATGACACAAGGTGCCGAAGGCCTGGGTCGAGACGCCCATGCGCCCATAGCAGACCGCACTCGGTGCGGCAGCGAAGTCGCGCGCCAGTTGCCGAATCTGTTCGGCAGGCACCGCGCAGAGCGGGCTCATCGCTTCGGCACTAAACGCAGCCACGGCGCTGCGCACCTCGTCGAGGCCATCGACCGGCAAATGGCTGTCGCGGGTCAGGCCTTCGCTAAACAGCGTATTGAGCATGCCGAACAACAGCGCCGCATCGCCGCCCGGGCGGACGAACACGTGCTGATCGGCCATCGCTGCGGTTTCGCTGCGCCGCGGATCGACCACCACCACTTTGCCGCCGCGCGCCTGAATCGCCTTCAGGCGCTTCTCGACATCCGGCACGGTCATGATGCTGCCGTTGGACGCCAGCGGATTGCCGCCGAGGATCAGCATGAAATCGGTGTGGTCGATGTCCGGGATCGGCAACAGCAGACCGTGGCCGTACATCAGATAGCTGCTGAGGTGATGCGGCAATTGATCGACTGAAGTGGCCGAGTAGCGATTACGCGTTTTCAGCAAACCCAGGAAGTAGTTACTGTGGGTCATCAGGCCGTAGTTGTGCACGCTCGGATTGCCCTGATACACCGCAACGGCGTTCTGGCCGTGACGTTCCTGAATCGCCGCGAGTTTCTCGGCCACCAGCGCAAACGCCTCGTCCCATTCGATCGGCAGCCATTCGCTGCCGACGCGGCGCATTGGCTGACGCAGCCGGTCGGGATCGTTCTGAATATCTTGCAGAGCCACGGCTTTCGGGCAGATATGGCCGCGGCTGAAGGTGTCGAGGGCATCGCCCTTGATCGAGGTGATCGCGACATCGCCATCGGTTTCCGTAGTTTCGATGGTCAGCCCGCAAATGGCTTCGCACAGGTGGCACGCACGGTGGTGAAGAGTCTTGGTCATGGCCAGTCTCTGTCTTGTTCGGGAGCAGGCAATCACGCCCGCGGGAACAAAACTATGGCCCGTGCGCAGAGACGGCGCCAGCGACGTTCGTCTTGTGAATCGACGGTTATCAGGGCAGCCGATAAATCGCCGCCGTCAGTTCGGCGGCAACTGCGGCGGTGCAGCCAGCTGGATTTCCTGGATGGTTTCGATCTGCTCATGGGCTACGTGCACGCCGGTGAGCTCGCCGATCAAACGCCAGTGCTCATCGAGCCCGGCGCTGATGGTGGCCATGCGATCGATCATGTGTCGGCCGGCGGATTTGACCACTTCGTCGTCACTGCGCAGCAACTCGAAAGACATCGAGGTGACTGACGCGGTGAGATGGGTCAGAGAGCGAGCCGTGTGGCCCAGCAGCTCCATTAACAGTTGTTCTTTCGATTCCATGCGGAGGCTCCCTGCGTCGCTCGAAACTTATTTATAACCCAGCACTTTGCTTTAGCAAATGTTTCAGTCTGAACATCCGACCAAGCGAATCGGTGGCGCAGCGTTCGCAAACCGACCAGGACCGCTGCGTTGCCGTCGCGGCGCATTGCCAAGCGCGGCGGCGCCAGTGTACAAAGAGGCTCACCGCTGTACTGAATCCGGCTTCAACATGCGTGATCGAAATGCTCGGTCCGCGCTCCGAATCCCGCTGAAAAAGTACCCTATTGGAAAAACGCGACATTTAGTGTCAATATCGCGCCTTCCCCTATTTCGTCGCCCCGTGCGGCTTACGCCGCAGGTCTCGCCCGTTGTTCCGTTAAACAAGGCTTTGAGCATCTGCGGTCTGTAGCAAAAAGGTAGTCAATGATGAGCGCAAGGCACTTTCTCTCCCTGATGGATTGCACGCCCGAAGAGCTGGTCAGCGTGATCCGTCGAGGCGTTGAGCTCAAGGACCTGCGTAACCGCGGCGTACTGTTCGAGCCTCTGAAAAACCGCGTGTTGGGGATGATCTTCGAAAAATCCTCGACCCGTACCCGGATCTCCTTCGAGGCCGGCATGATCCAGCTCGGCGGCCAGGCAATCTTCCTGTCCCCGCGCGACACCCAACTGGGCCGTGGCGAGCCCATCAGCGATTGCGCCATCGTCATGTCGAGCATGCTCGATGCGGTGATGATCCGCACCTTCGCCCACAGCACCCTCACCGAATTCGCCGCCAACTCGCGCGTGCCGGTAATCAACGGCCTGTCCGATGATCTGCACCCGTGCCAGTTGCTCGCTGACATGCAGACCTTCCTTGAGCACCGTGGCTCGATCCAGGGCAAGACCGTGGCCTGGATCGGTGACGGCAACAACATGTGCAACAGCTATATAGAAGCGGCGATCCAGTTCGACTTCCAGCTGCGCGTTGCCTGCCCGGAAGGTTACGAGCCGAACCCGGAATTCGTCGCTCAGGCTGGCGATCGCGTGACGATTGTCCGCGATCCGCAGGACGCCGTACGTGGCGCGCATCTGGTCAGCACCGACGTCTGGACTTCGATGGGCCAGGAAGAGGAAACTGCCAAGCGCCTCAAGCTGTTCGCGCCGTTTCAGGTCAACCGTGCCTTGCTCGACCTCGCTGCCGAGGACGTGCTGTTCATGCACTGCCTGCCGGCGCACCGTGGCGAAGAAATCAGTCTCGACCTGCTCGATGACCCGCGCTCCGTCGCCTGGGATCAGGCAGAAAACCGTCTCCACGCACAGAAGGCCCTGCTCGAGTTCCTCGTCGAACCGGCATATCACCACGCATGAGCCATGAATTACTGCTGAACCTGCGCAACCTCGCTTGCGGCTATCAAGATCAACGCGTGGTGCAGAACCTCAATCTGCACCTCAACGCCGGCGACATCGGCTGCCTGCTCGGCTCGTCCGGCTGCGGCAAGACCACGACCCTGCGCGCCATCGCCGGTTTCGAACCGGTGCATGAAGGCGAAATCACCCTCGGTGGCGAAACCCTCTCCAGCGCCGGTTTCACCCTGGCGCCGGAGAAACGCCGGATCGGCATGGTGTTTCAGGACTACGCGCTGTTTCCGCACCTGAGCGTGGCCGACAACATCGCTTTCGGCATTCGCAAGCACCCGAACAAGGCGCGCGTGGTCGAAGAGCTGCTGGAACTGGTCAACCTGAAAAACCTCGGCAAGCGCTTCCCCCACGAATTGTCCGGCGGCCAGCAACAGCGCGTCGCCCTCGCCCGCGCCCTGGCGCCGGAGCCGCAGTTGCTGCTGCTCGACGAGCCGTTCTCCAACCTCGATGGCGAACTGCGTCGCAAGCTCAGCCATGAGGTGCGCGACATTCTCAAGGCCCGTGGTACCAGTGCGATTCTGGTCACCCACGATCAGGAAGAAGCCTTCGCCGTCAGCGATCACGTTGGCGTGTTCAAGGAAGGTCGGCTGGAACAGTGGGATACGCCCTACAACCTCTATCACGAACCGGCGACGCCGTATGTCGCCAGTTTCATCGGTCAGGGTTACTTCATTCGCGGCCAGCTCGTCACCCCGGAATCAGTGCAGACCGAGCTCGGTGAACTGCGCGGCAACCGTGCTTACACTTGGCCGATTGGCGGTGCGGTGGATGTGCTGTTGCGTCCGGATGATATTGTTTATGCACCGGACAGCCCATTGCAGGCGCAGATTGTCGGCAAGACATTCCTCGGCGCAGCGACCTTGTATCGCCTGCAACTGCCAACCGGCGCGCAGCTGGAATCGATCTTTCCGAGCCATGCCGATCATCTGGTTGGCGCGCAGGTCGGGATTCGCGTAGCGGCGGATCACCTGGTGCTGTTCCAGGCTTCGGGGAGCACTGCGGCACAGATTCCGGCGGTGGAAAACGGCGTCCGTCGATTCAGCACCAGCCTCTGATCCGCACTGGATAAAAATTGTGGGAGCGAACCTGCTCGCGAATGCGGTGTTTCAGTCGCCGAAGATGTTGACTGAAAGACCGGTTTCGCGAGCAGGCTCGCTTCCACAGTTGGTTTTGCGTCAGCCTAAAAACAGGGTACCGCTGGCCACCAGCGTCGCATTGCCGCCAATCTTCACCCGCTCACCTTCCAGCCGACAGAACAACTCGCCGCCCCGCGCCGAGCGCTGGCACGCGGTCAGATTCGTTTTGCCCAGACGCGTGGACCAGTACGGAATCAGGCTGCAATGCGTCGAACCGGTCACCGGGTCTTCATTGATACCGATCGCCGGGGCGAAATAGCGCGAGACGAAGTCGTGCTGGTTGCCACGCGCGGTGACGATTGCGCCCAGCCATGGCAGTTTCGCCAGCGCCGCCATGTCCGGTTGGCAGTCGAGCACCGCCTGTTCCGAGTCCAGCACGACGAACAGTTCGTTGGAGCCGAGCACATCAACAGCCTCGACACCCAGCGCCCGCTCGACATCCAGCGTCACGCCGATTTCCGAAGGCACGATGGTCGGGAAATCCAGCCACAGCCGGTCGCCTTCGCGGCTGACACTCAGCGGCCCGGACTTGCAGGTGAAGTCGATGCTCTCGGCGCTTTCCTTATAGATTTCGAACAGTACGAACGCGCTGGCCAACGTCGCATGCCCGCACAGCGGCACTTCGGTGGTCGGGGTGAACCAGCGGATATGCCAGGCCTGACCTTCGCGCACCAGAAACGCAGTCTCCGCCAAGTTGTGTTCGGCGGCGATCTTCTGCATCAAGTCATCGGCCAGCCAGCTGTCGAGCCGATAGACCATCGCCGGGTTACCACTGAACGGCCGATCACTGAACGCGTCGACCTGATGAAACGCAAGCTGCATGATTTTCTCCCTGAATTGGTCGGCCGAGCATGCAACGGCGAGCCGGATCAGTGCCAGTGACAGAAACGCGATTTTTTCTTCATACAGCCGGCGCGACTATTACGCGCGGCCGATATCGGCAAACTGCGCCTGGGTGTGCTCAGCCAATACTGCCGGCGCCAGTTCCACTTCCAGTCCTCGCCGCCCGGCACTCACATAGATAGTCGCGAACCCCTGAGCGGAATTGTCGATGAAGGTGCGCAGGCGTTTCTTCTGCCCGAGCGGGCTGATGCCACCCAACAGGTAGCCGGTTGAACGTTGCGCGGCAGCCGGGTCAGCCATTTCGGCTTTCTTCACTCCAGCGGCATGGGCCAGGCCCTTGAGGTCGAGCGTTCCGACGACCGGCACCACAGCCACCAGCAGTTCGCCTTTTTCACTGGCGGCCAGCAGGGTTTTGAACACTTGCGCCGGTTCGAGCCCGAGCTTCTCCGCCGCCTCCAGCCCATAGGACGCGGCCTTCGGATCATGTTCGTAACTGTGCACGCGATGTTCGGCACGAACTTTTTTCAACAAGTCCAACGCTGGGGTCATGGCAGCTCCGGGTTCGGCAATCTTTGAAAAAACCTGCGGCGGATTCTAGGTCATCGTTGGGCAAAAGGCTCTATTCCAAGCCGCGATTCCCGTGGCCTCGCGCTCTATTTACCGTGATCGTCGTGCTGATCATTCATGGGGCGAATAGTTTTATTGTGACCGGCGGTTCACTTTCGACCTTTGACAGGTTTGTTTCTTGTCTATATTTTTTCGAATCTGAATAATGTAAGAATCGTGCTTCGCGCAGTACCCAGCAGTAACCCGGGAACCGAATGGGGATTCCGACCCGGTGAAGATCGCGCCCTGCTCCGTTGGCAAGGCGCCACACAAGAAAAAGAACCGAGGTTTTCAATGACAGCTGCTTTACCGCAACCATCGCTTTCCGGCCAATGCATGGCCGAATTCCTGGGCACCGCCCTTCTGATCTTCTTCGGCACTGGTTGTGTCGCCGCGCTCAAAGTCGCGGGCGCCAGCTTCGGCCTGTGGGAGATCAGCATCATCTGGGGCGTCGGCGTGAGCATGGCGATCTACCTCACCGCCGGGGTTTCCGGCGCGCACCTGAACCCGGCCGTGAGCATCGCTCTGGCAATCTTCGCTGACTTCGAAAAGCGCAAACTGCCGTTCTACATCCTTTCGCAAATTGCCGGCGCCTTCTGCGGCGCGTTGCTGGTCTACACGCTCTACAGCAATCTGTTCTTCGATTACGAACAAACCCACCAGATGGTTCGTGGCTCGGCTGCCAGCCTGGAATTGGCGTCGGTGTTCTCGACCTACCCGAACCCGGTGCTGTCGACGGCCCAGGCGTTTCTGGTCGAGATGATCATCACCGCGATCCTGATGGGCGTGATCATGGCCCTGACCGATGACAACAACGGCCTGCCACGCGGCCCGATGGCGCCGCTGCTGATCGGTCTGCTGATCGCCGTGATCGGCAGTGCGATGGGTCCGTTGACCGGTTTCGCGATGAACCCTGCGCGTGACTTCGGTCCGAAACTGATGACTTTCTTTACCGGTTGGGGTGAAATTTCCTTCACCGGTGGTCGTGATATTCCGTATTTCCTGATTCCGATTTTTGCACCGATTGTCGGTGCCTGCCTCGGCGCTGCCGGGTATCGCGGGCTCATCGCCCGTCACCTGACCGGTGCCACACCTGCTACAAAGGATGCAGAACCGGCCATTGACGGCAAACCAAGAACTTCTTGAAACAGTCGGCGCCGGCTCCTGCCCATCCGAGCCGGCGCCACGGCCCACTCTCGTTTTTTTCGTCCAAGGCAATCGACATGACCGACATTCAGAACAAGAACTACATCATTGCCCTTGATCAGGGTACGACCAGTTCGCGCGCGATCATCTTCGACCGCGACGCGAACGTAGTCTGCACCGCGCAGCGCGAATTCGTTCAGCATTACCCGCAAGCCGGTTGGGTCGAGCACGATCCGATGGAAATCTTCGCCACCCAGAGCGCGGTGATGGTTGAAGCGCTGGCGCAAGCCGGCCTGCATCACGACCAGGTCGCCGCCATCGGTATCACCAACCAGCGTGAAACCACCGTGGTCTGGGACAAGACCACCGGCCGGCCGGTATACAACGCGATCGTCTGGCAGTGCCGCCGCAGCACCGAGATCTGCCAGCAACTCAAGCGCGACGGCCACGAAGACTACATCCGCGACACCACCGGTCTGGTCACCGACCCGTACTTCTCCGGCACCAAACTGAAGTGGATCCTCGACAACGTCGAAGGCAGCCGCGAGCGTGCGCGCAACGGCGAGCTGCTGTTCGGCACCGTCGATAGCTGGCTGATCTGGAAATTCACCGGTGGCAAAGTGCACGTCACCGACTACACCAACGCCTCGCGCACCATGCTCTTCAACATTCACTCGCTGGAGTGGGATTCGAAGATGCTGGAGATCCTCGATATCCCGCGCGAGATGCTCCCGGAAGTCAAAGCTTCCTCGGAAATCTACGGTCGCACCAAGAGCGGCATCGCTATCGGCGGTATCGCTGGCGACCAGCAGGCAGCACTGTTCGGCCAGATGTGCGTCGAGCCGGGCCAGGCGAAAAACACCTACGGCACCGGTTGCTTCCTGCTGATGAACACCGGCGACAAAGCGGTGAAATCCCAGCACGGCATGCTCACCACCATCGCCTGCGGCCCTCGCGGCGAAGTTGCCTACGCACTCGAAGGTGCCGTGTTCAACGGCGGCTCGACCGTGCAGTGGCTGCGCGATGAACTGAAAATCGTCAACGACGCCCACGACACCGAATACTTTGCCAACAAGGTCAAGGACAGCAACGGCGTGTATCTGGTGCCGGCGTTTACCGGTCTCGGCGCGCCGTACTGGGACCCGTATGCCCGTGGCGCACTGTTCGGCCTGACGCGTGGCGTACGTGTGGATCACATCATCCGCGCCGCGCTGGAGTCGATCGCCTACCAGACCCGCGACGTACTCGACGCCATGCAACAGGATTCCGGCGAACGCCTCAAAGCTCTGCGGGTGGACGGCGGTGCGGTGGCGAACAACTTCCTCATGCAGTTCCAGGCCGACATCCTCGGCACCCAGGTCGAACGCCCGCAAATGCGCGAAACCACCGCACTCGGCGCGGCTTACCTGGCTGGTCTGGCCTGCGGTTTCTGGGGCAGCCTGGAAGAACTGCGCGGCAAGGCAGTGATCGAGCGCGAGTTCGAACCGAGCCTTGACGAAACCGAGAAAGAGAAACTCTACAAAGGCTGGAAAAAAGCCGTCAGCCGCACCCGCGACTGGGCACGTGAGGACGCTGAATAAGCCAGCCTTGAGTTACACATAGGCATCTAACTGGTCGGGAGCGGATTCCTGCGGCATCATGGGCAAATTTTGCTTGGCAGCCCAAAGGAAGCCCCATGAATCTGCCTCCCCGTCAGCAGCAAATCCTCGAACTGGTCCGCGAACGCGGCTATGTGAGCATCGAGGAAATGGCCACGCTGTTCGTTGTCACCCCGCAAACCATCCGCCGCGACATCAATCAGCTCGCGGAAGCCAATCTGCTGCGTCGCTACCACGGTGGCGCCGCGTACGATTCCAGTGTTGAAAACACCGCGTATGCCATGCGTGCCGATCAGATGCGCGACGAAAAGCAACGCATCGGTGAAGCCATTGCCGCGCAGATTCCCGATCACGCCTCGCTGTTCATCAATATCGGTACGACCACCGAATCGATTGCTCGCGCCCTGCTCAATCACAGTCACCTGAAGATCATCACCAACAACCTGCACGTCGCCTCGATGCTCAGCGCCAAGGATGATTTCGATGTGCTGCTGACCGGCGGCAACGTGCGGCGGGACGGCGGTGTGGTCGGTCAGGCGAGCGTGGACTTCATCAATCAGTTCAAGGTCGATTTCGCCTTGGTCGGCATCAGCGGGATCGATGAGGACGGCAGCCTGCTCGATTTCGACTATCAGGAAGTCCGGGTCAGCCAGGCGATCATCGCCAACGCGCGACAGGTGATTCTCGCGGCGGACTCAAGCAAGTTCGGGCGTAATGCGATGATTCGACTGGGGCCGATCAGCCTGATCGATTGTCTGGTCACCGATCAGCAGCCGGTGCCGGCGCTGGCGCAGTTGCTGAGTCAGCACAAGATTCGTCTGGAAGTCGTCTGATTCCTCTCCCTCGCTGACCGAACCGACGCTTTCGCGAGCAGGCTCGCTCCCACTCTTGGAATGCATTGCAAAATGTGGGAGCGAGCCTGCTCGCGAAAACAATCCATAAACAACACATCTTCTGCGCCCTTGCGCGCGTTCATGTTCGAAAATTTTCTTTTAATCGCCCTTCGATGAGTTTTTTCAATCGAACGCGACTGGCTGCGCGCGTGTTTATGGGCTACCATTTTCGCAAATGAACATTTATGTTCGATTTCCAAGACAAAATCAAAAGAACCGAGGCCAGCCGATGTCCACCTCTACCTTGCGTACGCCCCCTCTCTCCGAGATCTATGACGTTGCCGTGATTGGCGGCGGGATCAACGGCGTGGGGATCGCAGCGGATGCCGCCGGTCGCGGTCTTTCGGTGTTCCTTTGCGAAAAAGACGACTTGGCCAGCCATACCTCGTCGGCCAGCAGCAAGCTGATCCACGGCGGCCTGCGCTACCTGGAACATTACGAATTCCGTCTGGTGCGTGAAGCGCTCGCCGAGCGTGAAGTGTTGCTGGCCAAGGCGCCGCACATCGTCAAACCGATGCGTTTCGTACTGCCGCACCGCCCGCACCTGCGTCCAGCGTGGATGATTCGTGCCGGCCTGTTCCTTTATGACAACCTCGGCAAGCGCGAGAAGCTGCCAGGTTCGAAAAGCCTGAAGTTCGGCGCCGACAGCGCGCTGAAAAGCGAAATCAAGAAAGGCTTCGAATACTCCGACTGCTGGGTCGACGATGCCCGCCTCGTGGTCCTGAACGCCATGGCCGCCCGGGAAAAAGGTGCGCATGTGCATACCCAGACCCGCTGTGTCAGTGCCCGCCGCACTAAAGGTCTGTGGCATCTGCATCTGGAGCGCGCCGACGGCAGTTTGTTTTCGATTACCGCCAAGGCACTGGTCAACGCCGCCGGCCCATGGGTGGCCAAGTTCATCCGTGACGACCTGAAGATGGAATCGCCTTACGGCATCCGTTTGATCCAGGGCAGCCACATCATCGTGCCGAAACTGTACGAAGGCGAACATGCGCATATTCTGCAAAACGAAGATCAGCGCATCGTTTTCACTATTCCGTACCTGAACCACTTCACCCTGATCGGCACTACCGACCGCGAGTACACCGGCGACCCGGCGAAAGTAGCGATCACCGAAGGCGAAACCGATTACGTGCTGAAAGTGGTCAACGCGCACTTCAAGAAGCAGCTCAGCCGCGAAGACATCCTGCACAGCTACTCGGGCGTTCGGCCGCTGTGCAACGACGAATCCGACAACCCGTCTGCGGTCACCCGCGATTACACCCTGGCGCTGTCGGGCAACGCCGAAGAAGCACCGCTGCTGTCGGTGTTCGGCGGCAAGCTGACCACTTACCGCAAGCTGGCCGAGTCGGCGATGGCGCAGTTGATGCCGTTCTTCACCCAGATGCGCCCGAGCTGGACCGCGACCGCCACCCTGCCCGGCGGCGAAGACATGACCACGCCAGAGGCCCTGAGCGCGCGGATTCGCGACAAGTTCGACTTCGTCCCGACCGAAATCGCCCGGCGCTGGGCCGTCACCTACGGCAGCCGCACCTGGCGCATGCTTGAAGGCGTGGAAAGCCTGGCCGACATGGGTGAGCACATCGGCGGCGGGCTCTACACCCGCGAAGTCGATTACCTGTGCAGCGAAGAGTGGGCCACTACGGCGCACGACATCCTGTGGCGCCGCACCAAGCTAGGCTTGTTCACCACTGCGGAGGAACAGCAGAAGCTGTCGACGTATCTGGGCAAGGTTGAGCAGAACCGGAAGATCGAGGCGGCTTGATCTCACCGTTCAAACGAAAGCCCCTGAATCGAGAGATTCAGGGGCTTTTTCGTAACTGCGGCATTCGCCTGTTCCTTGTGGAGGTGAGCCTGCAAGGAATTCATTCGGTTTTCCGAACGCGACTCCGCAGTCGATTCGGTTAACCGGATCATGCCTGCATAAAATTACCGCCATAAAACTTTAATACCGTTATAAAACAATCACTTAACTGACTTAGACTGCTCTGGCACGAGTCATGCTCTACACTCTCTCGACGAATGCCTGCTGTGCCAACACCTTCAGGAGCCGTCAGGCATTCGAAGCACAAAAAGGGCCGACAAACTGGCTCCATAAAAAAAACAATGTCGAGGAAAATTTGATGCGCATCGTTCCCCATATCCTGGGCGCAGCCATTGCTGCCGCTCTGATCAGCACGCCAGTTTTCGCCGCCGAACTCACCGGCACCCTGAAGAAGATCAAAGAGTCCGGTGTCATCACCTTGGGCCACCGTGACGCCTCCATTCCGTTCTCCTACATCGCTGATGCGTCCGGCAAACCGGTCGGCTACTCGCACGATATCCAGATGAAGATCGTCGACGCGATCAAGAAAGACCTCGATTTGCCGGACCTGCAAGTCAAATACAACCTCGTCACCTCGCAGACCCGTATCCCGCTGGTGCAGAACGGCACCGTGGACGTCGAGTGCGGTTCGACCACCAACAACGTCGAGCGTCAGCAGCAGGTCGACTTCTCCGTCGGCATCTTCGAAATCGGTACTCGTCTGCTGTCCAAGAAAGACTCCAAGTACAAGGATTTCGACGATCTGAAAGGCAAGAACGTCGTGACCACCGCCGGTACTACTTCCGAGCGCATCCTCAAGGCGATGAACGCCGACAAGCAGATGGGCATGAACGTCATCTCCGCCAAAGACCACGGCGAGTCCTTCCAGATGCTGGAATCGGGCCGTGCCGTTGCCTTCATGATGGATGACGCACTGCTGGCCGGCGAAGCCGCCAAGGCCAAGAAAGCCGCCGATTGGGAAGTGACCGGCACGCCACAGTCGTACGAAATCTACGGCTGCATGATGCGCAAAGGCGACGAGCCGTTCAAAAAGGCTGTGGATGACGCGATCAAGGCCACTTACGCTTCGGGCGACATCAACAAGATCTACGAGAAGTGGTTCATGCAGCCGATTCCGCCAAAAGGCCTGAACCTGAACTTCCCGATGAGCGACGAGCTCAAGGCGCTGATCGCCAATCCGACCGACAAAGCGGCTGACGACAAGAAGTCCTGATTTTCTGACTAACCTTATCCCCTGAGGAGGCGCCTGCCTTTTCAGGGGATGGTCACTCCCTGCTGGCATTTTTCTGGAAACACTCGAACCGGTGGCTGTCGAGCCGATCGCGTGTGCCCGGTCTTTGAAAAAAGACTGGGGAGGGAACGGAGTTCCCCAGGCGGGCACTTGTACATCGATCGAATCGAGGGGAGACCCTAATGAATTACAACTGGGACTGGGGCGTGTTCTTCAAGTCCACCGGCGTGGGCAGCGAGACCTATCTCGACTGGTTCATCTCCGGTCTGGGCTGGACCATCGCCATCGCCATCGTGGCGTGGATCATCGCCCTGCTGCTCGGCTCGCTGCTGGGCATCATGCGCACCGTGCCGAACCGCATCGTATCGGGCATTGCGACCTGCTACGTCGAGCTGTTCCGTAACGTGCCGCTGCTGGTGCAGCTGTTCATCTGGTACTTCCTGGTGCCCGATCTGCTGCCGCCGGATCTGCAGGAGTGGTACAAGCAGGACCTCAACCCGACCACCTCGGCCTACCTGAGCGTTGTCGTCTGCCTCGGTCTGTTCACCGCCGCCCGTGTCTGCGAGCAGGTGCGCACCGGTATCCAGGCACTGCCTCGGGGTCAGGAATCCGCCGCCCGCGCGATGGGTTTCAAGCTGCCGCAGATCTACTGGAACGTGCTGCTGCCCCAGGCCTACCGGATCATCATTCCACCGCTCACCTCGGAATTCCTCAACGTATTCAAGAACTCCTCCGTGGCGTCCCTGATCGGTTTGATGGAATTGCTGGCGCAGACCAAACAGACCGCCGAGTTCTCGGCCAACCTGTTCGAAGCGTTCACCCTTGCAACGCTGATCTATTTCACCCTCAACATGAGCCTGATGCTGCTGATGCGCCTGGTCGAGAAGAAAGTCGCGGTGCCCGGCCTGATCTCCGTGGGGGGTAAATAATGGAATTCGATTTCAGTGGCATCGTCCCGGCCATTCCCGGTTTGTGGAACGGCATGGTGATGACCCTCAAGCTGATGGCCATGGGCGTGATCGGCGGGATGATTCTCGGCACGATCCTCGCGCTGTGCCGTCTGTCGCACAACAAGCTGCTGTCGAGCATAGCCGGCGCCTACGTCAACTATTTCCGCTCGATTCCGCTGCTGCTGGTGATCACCTGGTTCTACCTGGCGGTGCCGTTCGTGCTGCGCTGGATCACCGGCGAAGACACGCCGATCGGCGCGTTCACCTCCTGCGTCGTGGCGTTCATGATGTTCGAAGCGGCGTACTTCTGCGAAATCGTCCGGGCCGGTGTGCAGTCGATTTCCAAGGGCCAGATGGGTGCCGCACAAGCGCTGGGCATGAACTACGGGCAGATGATGCGCCTGATCATCCTGCCGCAGGCGTTCCGCAAGATGACCCCGCTGCTGCTGCAGCAGAGCATCATCCTGTTCCAGGACACCTCGCTGGTCTACACCGTGGGCCTGGTGGATTTCCTCAACGCCTCGCGTGCCAGCGGCGACATCATCGGCCGCTCCAATGAGTTCCTGATTTTCGCCGGTCTCGTGTACTTCATCATCAGCTTCGCCGCCTCGCGGTTGGTCAAGCGTCTGCAAAAAAGGTTCGCCGTATGATCTCTATCAAAAACATCAACAAGTGGTATGGGGACTTCCAGGTGCTGACTGATTGCAGCACCGAGGTCAAGAAAGGCGAAGTGATCGTGGTCTGCGGCCCGTCGGGTTCCGGCAAGTCGACGCTGATCAAATGCGTCAACGCCCTGGAACCGTTCCAGAAAGGTGACGTGGTGGTTGACGGTACGTCGATCGCCGACCCGAAAACCAACCTGCCGAAACTGCGCTCGCGCGTGGGCATGGTGTTCCAGCATTTCGAGCTGTTCCCGCACCTGACCATCACCGAAAACCTGACCATCGCGCAGATCAAGGTGCTCGGCCGCAGCAAGGAAGAGGCGACCAAAAAAGGCCTGCAACTGCTCGAGCGCGTAGGTTTGTCGGCCCACGCCCACAAGCATCCGGGGCAACTGTCCGGTGGTCAGCAACAGCGTGTGGCGATTGCCCGTGCGCTGGCGATGGACCCGATCGTCATGCTGTTCGACGAACCGACCTCGGCGCTCGACCCGGAAATGGTCAACGAAGTGCTCGACGTGATGGTGCAACTGGCTCACGAAGGCATGACCATGATGTGCGTGACCCACGAAATGGGCTTCGCCCGTAAAGTGGCGGACCGGGTGATCTTCATGGACCAAGGCAAGATCATCGAAGACTGCCCGAAAGAGGAATTCTTCGGCGACATCAGCGCCCGCTCCGAACGCGCGCAGCACTTCCTCGAGAAAATTCTGCAGCACTAAAAGCAACACACCCGCACCCTGTCTGTGGGGTGCGGGCAGCCTGACAATGACATCCCCTGTGGCGAGGGGATTTATCCCCGTCCGGCTGCGCAGCAGTCGTAAAACCTGTGCATGCGGTCTTTCAGTTAAATCGCAGTGATGGTTTTGGGGCCGCTTCGCGGCCCAACGGGGATAAATCCCCTCGCCACAGGCACAAACAAGTGTTGTGGTTGACCCAAGGCATCTGTGATGAAATGCGACCCCACTCTTTATCGCGCTGCAGAGCCATCACTTGCCGTGAAGCCCCGTCTGATCCGTCATCTGTTCCTGCCGCCACTGATCATCGCCCTGATGGTCGGGCTGGGTTTCATCGGCTTCTGGACCAGTGAACACTTCGGCATCCGCAGCCTCGGCGAGAACGGCCAGCGTCAGCTGGAGCTGCACGCCCGAGCGGTCGAAAGCGAGATCAGCAAATACACCTACCTGCCCAGCCTGCTGGAACTCGAAACGAGTGTGCCGCAGTTGCTGGCCGATCCGACCCCGGAGCACCGGCAGACGGTCAACGATTACCTCGAAGGCCTGAACCGCCGTAGCCGCAGCCGGGCCATCTACGTCATGGACACCACCGGCCGGGTCATGGCCACCAGCAACTGGCGCGATGTCGACAGTTACCTGGGTGAGGACCTGTCCTTCCGCGCCTATTTCAAAGACGCCGTGCGCGGCCAGCCCGGACGCTTCTACGGCATCGGCAGCACCAACGGCGAACCCGGTTACTACCTCGCCCACGGCCTCGAAGAGCACGGCAAGATCATCGGTGTCGCGGTGGTCAAGGTGCGTCTGGAAGCCATGGAAGAACGCTGGCAGCGCGCGCGTCTGGAAGCGTTCGTCAGCGACGAGAACGGCATCATCATTCTGTCCAGCGATCCTGCCAGGCGGCTGAAATCAGTGATCCCGCTCAGCGATGAGGTCAAGGAAAAACTCGCCCGCAGCCTGCAGTACTACTGGTTCCCGCTCAACGAACTGCAACCGCTGGCCCGCGAGACGCTGGCCGAAGGCGTGGAGAAACTGACCTTCCCGGCCAACAGCGAATTACAGCCCGATGAAGACGACATCAGCTATCTGGCGCAAACCCGACTGCTGAGCGACACGCCGTGGAATTTCACCCTGCTCACGCCATTGCAGGACCTGCGCCGCGAAGCCATCAACCAAGGCATTCTGGTGGCGGTAGCGTTTGCCCTGTTCGCCTTCCTGCTGATTGCCTGGAACGAGCGGCGCAAGGTCCTCGCCACCCGCCTCGCCGCCCGCGAAGCGTTGCAGGAAGCCAACAGCCAATTGGAGCGTCGGATTACCGAACGCACCGCCGATCTGCGCGCCAGCAACGAACGCCTGAAGAGTCAGATCCGCGAGCGCCGTCAGGCCGAGGAGACGTTGCGCCGCGCTCAGGATGAACTGGTGCAGGCCGGCAAACTCGCCGCCATCGGCCAGATGTCGACCAGCATCGCCCATGAATTGAACCAGCCGCTGGCGGCCATGCGCACGCTGTCGGGCAACACCGTGCGCTTTCTCGAGCGCGGCCAGCTCGACGTCGCCAGCACCAACCTCAAGACCATCAACGACCTGATCGACCGCATGGGCCGGATCACCGCCAGCCTGCGTTCGTTTGCCCGGCGCGGCGACAACAAGGGTCAGGCCAGTCTCGGCAAAGCCGTCGACGCCGCCTTGCAAGTGCTCGGCGCGCGTGTGGAAAACACCGCACTGCAGATTCACCGGCAGTTTGCCGATGTGCAGTTGCTGATCGATCAGACCCGTCTCGAACAGATCCTCGTCAACCTGATCGGCAACGCCCTCGACGCCATGCACGCGCAACCGCAGCCGCAGCTGTGGCTGGAGGGTGAAGAATTCAACGGCAAGTATCGCTTGCGGGTGCGTGACAACGGCCACGGCATCGACGCCGAAGCGCGCAAGCATCTGTTCGAACCGTTCTTCACCACCAAACCCGGCGAGCAAGGCCTGGGACTGGGCCTGACCCTGTCCGCCAGCCTCGCCGCCGCCACCGGTGGGCACCTGGGTGTCGAACACCCGGCCGGCGGTGGCACCACTTTCGTCCTCAGTTTACCGTTGGTAAGCCCTACTCCTGCCGAGCCAATATGAACCACGAACTCAGTGTGTTGATTGTCGAAGATGACCCCCATGTGCTGCTCGGCTGCCAACAGGCGCTGACCCTCGAGGACATTCCGTGCATCGGCGTCGGCAGTGCCGAAGAGGCGCTGGCGCAGGTCGGCGACAACTTTGCCGGCATCGTCATCAGCGACATCCGCCTGCCGGGCATCGATGGCCTGGAATTGCTCACCCGCCTCAAGCAGCGTGACCGCAGCCTGCCGGTGGTGCTGATTACCGGCCACGGCGACATTTCCATGGCCGTCGGCGCGATGCAGAAAGGCGCCTACGATTTCATGGAAAAACCGTTCTCGCCGGAACGCTTGGTCGATGTCGCGCGGCGGGCGCTGGAGCAACGCAGCCTCGCCCGCGAGGTTTCCTCGTTGCGTCGGCAACTGGCTGAACGCGACTCCCTTGAAGGGCGGATCATCGGCCGTTCACCAGCGATGCAGAACCTGCGCGAACTGATCGCCAACGTCGCCGACACTTCGGCCAACGTCTTGATCGAAGGCGAGACCGGCACCGGCAAGGAACTGGTCGCTCGTTGCCTGCACGATTTCAGTCGGCGCCACAGCAAACAGTTCGTCGCGCTGAACTGCGGCGGCCTGCCGGAAAACCTCTTTGAAAGCGAGATCTTCGGCCACGAAGCCAACGCCTTCACCGGCGCCGGCAAACGCCGCATCGGCAAGATCGAACACGCCGACGGCGGCACGCTGTTCCTCGATGAAGTGGAAAGCATGCCGCTGCCGTTGCAGATCAAGTTGCTGCGCGTATTGCAGGAACGCACCCTCGAACGTCTCGGCTCGAACCAGAGCGTGGCCGTGGATTGCCGGGTGATTGCGGCGACCAAATCCGACCTTGATGAGTCGAGCAAGGCCGGCGAGTTTCGCAGCGACTTGTACTACCGCCTCAACGTCGTGACCCTGGAATTGCCACCGTTGCGCGAGCGTCGCGAAGACATCCTGCAACTGTTCGAACACTTCACCCAGCAGTCGGCGCTGCGCTTCGACCGCGCGCTGCCGGAGCTGGACAACCAGACCCTGTCGAACCTGATGAGCCACGACTGGCCGGGCAACGTGCGCGAACTGCGCAATGTCGCCGAACGCTTCGCCCTCGGTCTGCCGGCCTTCAAGAAATCCGGGGCCAGCGCCGGCCAGGGTCTGGCGTTTTCCGAAGCGGTGGAAGCCTTCGAGCGCAATCTGCTGGTCGACGCCTTGCAACGCAGCGGCGGCAACCTGACCCAGGCCAGCCAGGAATTGGGCATGGCCAAGACCACGCTGTTCGACAAAGTCAAAAAGTACGGGCTGAGCCACTGATGGATCTGATTCTGAAAGCCGCCATCGGCGCCGCAGTGGTGCTGATCCTCGCGGCACTGTCCAAGACCAGGAACTATTACATCGCCGGCCTGGTGCCGCTGTTTCCGACCTTTGCCCTGATCGCGCATTACATCGTCGGCAAGGGCCGCTCGGTCGACGACCTGAAGACCACGATCGTGTTTGGGATGTGGTCGATCATTCCCTACTTCGTGTACCTGGCGACGTTGTATGTGATGGTCGACCGCATGCGCCTGGAAGCGTCACTGGCGGTGGCGGCGGTAGCCTGGTTAATAGCGGCGACGGTATTGGTGAGCGTGTGGGTCCGGCTGCATGCCTGAACCCACGCGCATCAGCCTTTAGCGACCGTAGACTCGGGCCAGTTGCGCGGACGACAAGGCATCCTCAAACGGCACCGGCACTGACTTCACCGCACCGTAGAGATTGCGGTAGCGCCAGTAGCTGCCGTTCTGCGCCAGTTGATAACCGCGCTCGACCACGCGCTGGCCGTCGAGCACGTAACGCAGGGTTTCCTGCGCGGCGGGCGGTGGCGTCGGTTGCATCAGGTCGGCGCTCAACACGCGCATGGATTCATCAATACATTCATCCAGCACGGCGGTGACCTTGGCCAGGTCAAGGGCGCCGTCATCGATGCATTGCTTGCCGCAACGACGGATCGGCTGACTGGCCACTTCGATGCGCATGCGGTACAGCGGCGAGCCGGCGATATCCTGCAATTGCACCTGATTGACCAGCACGAAACTGCCGCGATCGGGCGTCAGCATCAGCTTCGGTTCGATCAGCAACCGTGCCGTGACCGCACCTGCCCCCTGCTTGAATCCAGAGACTTGCGACGCCGCCTGAAAACGCTGTTGCAAGCGCTCCTGCAACGGCACGCCGGCGAGCAGGTCGGCCAGCGGCCGCGATTCGTTCAGCGCGGCTTTTTCGGCATCGCGCTGTAACGTACCGGAACCCATTTGCGTGTTGATCAGACTGGCCACCAGAATCCCCGCCAGCCCGGCGCCCGCGCCGGAGCTCGACACCAGCGTGTAACTGGAATTCGCCGCGTTCACCGCCGCTTTGCTGTCGATCACCGTGCTGGCGCCGACAAACTCCGCCGGCAGTTGCACGTCGACCTTCAGTCCGTGTGCCTGCACATAGCTCATGGCGGCCTGATCCTTGAAACCGGCCTCGGGTGCCGGTTTCTGCGCACAGCCAGGCAACGCCAGCAGCGAGATCACCGCGATGGTCAGCGCCAGACGTTTCATTGCGCGAACGGGGCGATCATTTGCTGACGGCTGTTATCCATCGCCTGATAAAACGCGTTGGACAGGTTGGTGTAGGACGGCTCGTCCCACTCGCCTTGCGCGGCTTGCACAGCGGCGAATGGCTGGTACCACAAGAGTTTGTTGTCCGACAGATCGATCACCATGCCCTGGCCGCCGACCTGGGCCATCGGCACGCTGGTAGGCACGATGCTGTAGTAGCTACGGGTGGCACCGGTGGCATAAATCGACACCAGCAACAGACGGTCGATGCCGTGGGCAGCTTTCATCGGCGACAGGTCCTTGGTCATGTAGCCCTCGCGGAAATCGACTTCCTTGAAGGTCTTCAGATCGACCTTTTCATCAATGCGCTTGGCCTTGTAGCCCTTGGCTTGCAGCTTGGCGACGATGGCGTCGGGCAGGGTTTCCAGATCGCGCACCTGCCAGGTCTCGACATTGGCGCTGAGCTTGCTGTTGACGCCGGCGTTGATGGCGTAATCGAGGATGCCCTGATTGCCGGTCAGCGCCAGCACCGGCGACGGTACGACGGTAATGGCCACACCGATGGTCGGCTCTTTGGCGTCCCAGAACTGTTTGTCCAGGGCCACGGGCGGTTGCACATGGGCGCAGCCGGTGAGAGTCAGTACGGCGAGCAGAGCCAGTGCGGCCCATTTACGTGTAGCGCGAAAAATCATGGATCAAGTCCCTATGTCTGAAAACGTTCCTGCGCCTTATCGGCAACAACGCGGCAAACAATAGTGGCACATTGATATTTTTTTGGCGACAGGATGCTGGCACTGTTACAGCAGATTGTTCGGCGCCGCCGGATCGACCTGCGCCCAATGCGAAGTATCCTCGCGATGCGCCTGCAGATACGGCAGCACCGCCGCCAGCAACGGTTCCTTGAACGCCTCCTGAAAGCGATGCGCGAGTCCCGGAATCAGTTTCAACTGACTGCCCTGGATGTGCGCCGCCAGATGCACGCCGTGCATCACCGGCAGCAGCGGATCGGCAGTGCCATGCACCACCAGGGTCGGCACGCGCAGCTGATTGAGCAATGCCACCCGGCTCGGTTCGGCAAGGATCGCCATGATCTGGCGTTTGACGCCTTCGGGGTTGAACGCGCGGTCGTAGGACGCCGCCGCCTGTTGCAGCAAGGCCTGTCGATCATCCGTCACCGCCGGGCTACCGAGTGCCGCGAGCAGATCGGCCTGTTGCTCCAGCGCCACTTCGCGGTTCGGCGCGCCCCGCCGCGAGAGCAACTGCACCAGCGCCGCACTCGGCGCCGGCAGGCCTTCAGCGCCGGAAGTGGTCATGATCAGCGTCAGGCTTTCCACCCGCTGCGGCGCCATCGCCGCCATGTGCTGAGCGATCATCCCGCCCATGCTCGCGCCCAGCACGTGGAATTGCTCAACCTTCAGCGCCGTCATCAAACCCAGCGCATCGTCGGCCATGTCGGTCAGGCTGTACGGCGCCGAAACCGGCAAACCGAGTTTGTAGCGCAGCACTTCGAAGGTCAGATTGGCCTCGATCGGCGCTTGCCGCCAGGTCGACAGGCCGACGTCGCGGTTGTCATAACGAATCACCCGAAACCCTTGCTGACACAGCGCGACCACGACTTCGTCCGGCCAGTGAATCAACTGCCCTCCCAGGCCCATGACCAGCAACAGCGCCGGGTCCGATGCGCGGCCGATACTTTGATAGGCAAGACTGACCTGCGCCAGCTCGGCGTGCTCGGTCGGCACGTTGACATCACAGCGCCCGGCTGCAAACGAGCCGGCCCCGAACAAAAGCGCGGCCAACGCGGCCGCGACTGAAAACAATCTCTTGAACATGAAAAACACCAAAACGCAGCACCCCAGTAGAGCGCGAGTCTGATGAAGTTCGTTCAAGCGCGCTGCCACAGTTGCATGACAGTTTGATGAAGAGTGCCGAGCGGTCGGCTGTCGATTGCCCGCCGGATCCTGGCCGGCAGATCGACAAAGCGTGCCTCATGAGACAAACTCACCTTCCACGCATTCGTCACAAGTTTTCTTCATGGAGCCCCGCCGGTGCTTGAAATCCGACATCTGAAAACCCTGCATGCCCTGCGCGAGGCCGACAGCCTGGTCGACGCCGCCGACCGTTTGCATCTGACACAGTCAGCACTGTCGCACCAATTCAAAGAGCTGGAAGAGCGCATGGGCATGCAGTTGTTCGTGCGCAAGACCAAACCGGTGCGCTTCACCAGCGCCGGTTTGCGCCTGCTGCAACTGGCCGACGCCACCCTGCCGCTGTTGCGCGCTGCGGAACGGGACATTGGTCGGCTGGCCGGTGGCACCGCCGGGCGTCTGCACATGGCGATCGAATGCCACAGCTGCTTCCAGTGGCTGATGCCGACCATCGACCAGTTCCGCGATGCCTGGCCGGAAGTCGAGCTGGACCTGGCTTCGGGTTTCGCTTTCGCCCCGCTGCCGGCGCTGGCGCGCGGCGATCTGGATCTGGTGGTGACCTCCGATCCGCTGGAAATTGCCGGCATCACTTACGTGCCGCTGTTCACCTACGAAGCCATGCTCGCGGTGGCCAATCAGCATGCGCTGGCGAGCAAGCCGTACATCGTTCCCGAAGATTTGTTGGCGGAAACGCTGATCACCTACCCGGTCGAGCGTGATCGCCTGGACATCTTCACACGCTTCCTCGAACCGGCCGACATCGAACCTGCGCAGGTGCGCACTTCAGAACTGACGGTGATGATGATGCAACTGGTCGCCAGCGGCCGTGGCGTCTGCGGCATGCCGCACTGGGCGCTGCATGAATACAGCTCGCGCGGCTATGTGAAGGGCAAACGGTTGGGTGAGAAGGGCTTGTTCGCGACGCTGTACGCGGCGATTCGCACGGACATGCTCGACGCGCCGTACATGCGCGATTTCCTGCTGACCGCCAAGGACACCTCGTTCTCGACCCTCGATGGTGTCAGCGCCGTACGCTGATCTGCTGTGCAGGAGATGATCGTTCCCACGCTCTGCGTGGGAATGCCTCAACGGACGCTCTGCGTTCGGCTTTGGATGGGACGCAGAGCGTCCCGGGCTGCATTCCCACGCAGAGCGTGGGAACGATCAGTAGGCGGAAATTATCGCTGGGTCAGAGCTGGCGCCACATGTGGATCTTGTCGAAGTAGTCTTCGCCCACCCGCACGGCGAGTGGTTCGAGGCCGTACTGAATGAAGCCGCAACGCTGGTACAACTGAAAAGCCGCTTCATTGCCGGCGGTGACAGTGAGCTGCAGCAGTTTCAGCGCCGGATGCTTTTGCGCCTCGAGCAAAGCCGCTTGGACCAGATCAAACCCTAGACCCTTGCGACGAAAATCCGCCGAAACATACATGCCGAACAGCGTGGCCTTGTGTCGTGCCTTCTCGCGCGGTTCAAAGGCCAGGCCGACAATCCCGGCCAACGTCCCGGCATCGAATGCACCCAATACCACATCGAGCTTGCTGGTCAGGCGCCCTTCCCACCAACTCAATGGCATCACCGCGCGTTCGCGCACGCTGGAGGTGAACGCCTGCGGATGCCGGTCGTAGGCTTGCAGCATCAGTTCGCGGTAAGCCAGGGCATGGCTGGCGTCCAGCCGCTCGATCCACATGTCAGGCGGTCCGACGTTGTTCGAGCATCAGCCGTACGGCGAGGCCACCGAGGACCATGCCCATGAAATAACGCTGCATCACCAGCCACGTCGGGTTGCGCACAAACCATGAGGCGATGCCTGCGGCGAACAGCGCGATCAACAGATTGACGCTGAAGCTGACGCTGATCTGCGTGAGGCCGAGGACGATGCTTTGGGTGAACACCGAGCCGTGCTCAGGGCTGATGAATTGCGGGAACACCGAGAGATAGAACACGGCGATTTTCGGGTTCAGTGCGCTGGTGAGAAAGCCCATGGTGATCAATTTGCGCGACGAGTCCGGCGGCAATTGCTGCGCTTCGAACGGCGAACGCGCGCCGGGTTTCAGCGCTTGCCAGGCCAGCCACAGCAGGTACAACGCGCCGGCCCATTTCAACACTTCATAAGCCATCGGCACGGCGAGAAACACCGCCGTCAAACCCGCCGCCGCGGCGAACATATGCACGAAGAACCCGCCGACCACGCCAAGCAACGAAGTCACTCCGGCGCGGCGCCCCTGACAGATCGAACGCGAGATCAGGTAGATCATGTTCGGCCCCGGCGTCAGCACCATCAGCAATGCGGCGGCGGCGAAGATCAGCAGGTCTTGCAACGGGATCATGGCAAAGTCCTTTGCGGGAATGATCAGGCGAATGCAGTCAGTGAACGGCGATAGAACGGCAGGATGTGCTCGCGTGTCAATGGCGCCAGCTCGAGCGCCGGATCAGTGGCCGGATCGACCCAGATCACCTCTTCGATTTCCGCCGCCGGGCAGACGTCGCTATCGATGGTCAGTTGAAAGATCTCCGCATGCACGATGAAGCCCGGCTCGTTGGCGGCGGGGGCGGAAAAACTGTTGAGGAAAATCGCCTGCGCCGGGTCGATCTGCAGCCCGAGTTCTTCTTCCAGTTCACGGGCCAATGCGTGTACTGGCAACTCGTAGGCTTCAATCTTGCCACCCGGTTGCATGAAGGCCGTGGTGCCGCGCTTGCGCACCAGCAGGGTGTGGCCCTTAGCGTTGAGCAACAGCGCGGCGGCGATATGGATGATGCAGGGCGAAACGGCGGATGTCGGCGTCATGAGTCGAAAAATGCCTTGTGCGAAAAGATCGCAGGATCCCACGCCCGACGCGCCTGCGTCATCAGAAGATCCCTACAAGAAGCATCCGTGATCAGCCTGACTCTGACGACAAGTCCGCCAAAAGGCTCGGAAATTTCCCACTCGCGAATTTGGTAGCGTTATTCATCGCTGCCCGGCAGCCATTCGCTACATCGCCTAAGAGGGAAAACGCTGCATGTCTGACATTTCGACGCTCAAGGAAAAGAACAATCTCAAGACGCTCCATTTCATTCTCCTGACCGTAGTCACCATGGGTCTCTACTCGGTTGTATGGCTGCACAAAACAACAACCGTGGTTGAGGAGGTCACTCAAATCAAGACACTGAGCCAGACCGGTCTGGTCGTTTATCTGGCGCTCTGTGGTATCGGAGGGATCTTTTTCACCGTATCTGATCCGCGGTTCATAGCCACGGGGTATGCGATGACGGTCATTGCCCAGCTCATCGCCATTGCTTGGTGCTTTCGAGTTCGCAGAGCCTTGCGCGCCTACACGCTGACCAAGCACAACTTCGAACCGCGAATGAACCGCTTGTATTCAGTCCTGTTCGCCTTCTATCACATCAATTACTGCATCAACGATATGGCCAGGGCCAAGCACAAACATGACCAGAAACGGCAAACGCCTCAGGAATCGGTCGCGGCATAAACAAAAAGGCAATCGTCGATTTCGCGTGCAAGTTCGCTTCCAACTTTCACTGCAATTCCTTGGGCGAGCGTGCTCGCGAAGGCGTTCATCAATGCCACAAGTTTGCTCACCAGTATTGCTGCATGGCTGCTTCTCGCGTTCAACAGCCAAGTCAACTGGCATCGTAAGCGAGACGGCTCCGATGTAGGCGAGGAGAGGGACGTCTGCCTGTTCACGGTTCCGTCGTTGGCGCAATATGCCTGCCAGCCACAAACAATCCGAACCAAGGAAACCGTATGAGCCTGTCGCTGCTGAGCCGCTACGCCTTCTTTGCCGTCTGTGTGATTTTCACCCTCGCCAGCCTGCCCTTTCTCGAACATGACTGGCTGTGGCCGATCAGCGCCGTCACCGCTGTGCTGAGCCTGCTCGGCGTGTTCGACCTGTTGCAGACGCGCCATGCAGTGCGCCGCAATTATCCGATTCTGGGCAACATCCGTTATCTGGTCGAAGGCATCCGCCCGGAGATTCGCCAGTACCTGCTCGAGTCCGACAGCGATGCCCTGCCCTTCTCCCGCGCGCAGCGTTCGCTGGTGTACTCGCGAGCGAAAAACGAAACCGCCGACAAACCGTTCGGCACGCTGATCGACGTTTACCAGTCCGGCTTCGAATTCATCGGCCACTCGATGCGCCCGGCACCGTTGAGTGACCCGAACGGTTTCCGCGTCACTGTCGGCGGGCCGCAGTGCACGCAGCCGTACTCGGCGTCGATCTTCAATATTTCGGCGATGAGCTTCGGCTCGCTCAGTGCCAACGCTATCCGCGCCTTGAACCAGGGCGCCAAACTCGGCAACTTCGCCCACGACACTGGCGAAGGCAGCATCAGCCCGTATCACCGCGAACACGGTGGTGATCTGACCTGGGAACTGGGCAGCGGCTACTTCGGCTGCCGCACCAGCGACGGCCGTTTCGACCCTGAGCGCTTCGCCGTGCAGGCGCAGAATCCGCAAGTGCGCATGATCGAAATCAAGATGAGCCAGGGCGCCAAACCCGGCCATGGCGGGATCTTGCCCAAGCATAAGGTCACCAGGGAGATTGCAGAAACACGCGGCATCCTGATGGGCGAGGACTGCGTTTCGCCGTCGCGCCACAGTGCGTTTTCCACGCCGATCGAGATGATGCAGTTCATCCAGCAACTGCGCGAACTGTCCGGTGGCAAACCAGTCGGCTTCAAATTCTGCCTCGGCCATCCGTGGGAATTCATGGGCATTGCCAAGGCCATGCTGGAAACCGGCATTCTTCCCGATTTCATCGTCGTCGATGGCAAGGAAGGCGGCACTGGCGCAGCCCCTGTCGAGTTCACCGACCACATCGGCGTGCCGATGCGCGAAGGCCTGCTGTTCGTGCACAACACGCTGGTCGGCCTCAACCTGCGCGACAAGATCAAACTCGGTGCGAGCGGCAAGATCGTCAGCGCCTTCGACATCGCCAGTGTGCTGGCCATCGGCGCCGACTGGGCCAACTCGGCGCGCGGCTTCATGTTCGCCATCGGCTGCATCCAGTCGCAGTCGTGCCACACCAACAAATGCCCGACCGGCGTCGCCACCCAGGACGCCCTGCGCCAGCGCGCTCTGGTGGTCCCAGACAAAGCCCAGCGCGTCTACAACTTCCATCGCAGCACGCTCAAAGCACTGGCGGAAATGCTTGCTGCCGCCGGCCTCGAACATCCGTCGCAACTGTCGGCCAAGCATTTGGTACGACGCATGTCGGCGACCGAGATCAAACTGTTCTCGCAGTTGCACGTGTTTTTGAAACCGGGGGAGTTGCTCACTGGTGAAGTGAATGGCGAGTTCTATTCGCGGATGTGGCAGATGGCACGGGCGGACAGCTTTGAGCCGCAGGAAGTGGTAGCGGCGTAAGACTGGCGATCAGCTCGCGCGAACCAAAAAAGCCCCGATCTTGCGACCGGGGCTTTGTTTTTTTCAGCGGCTGGAACTTACGAAATCGAACGCACCGCGTCTTGCGAAACTTGGTTCGGCTGCAACTTGAACACGTAGAACAACACCGTCAGCAACACCAGAAAAGCCGGCCCGACATACAGCGCCACGCGGGTATCCGGGAAGTACGCCATCAGGCCGACCACCAGTACCAGAAACGCCAGTGCGAAGTACGAGCTGACCGGGTACAGCCACATCTTGTACTTGAGCCCGGCACGTTCGCTGGCGCTCAGGCCTTTGCGGAATTTCAGCTGGGCGAGGAGGATCATCACCCAGGTCCAGATCGCACCGAAGGTGGCGATCGAGGTGACCCAGACGAAGACTTTTTCCGGTACCAGATAGTTGAGCATTACGCCCAGCAGCAACACCGCGATCGACAGCAGCAGTGCCCGGCGTGGCACACCGTTGTTCGAGGTCTTGGCGAAGCCCGCCGGGGCCTGGCCGTTCTGCGCCAGGCTGTAGAGCATGCGCCCGGTACTGAAGATGCCGCCGTTGCACGACGACAGCGCCGCAGTAATCACCACGAAATTGATGATGCCGGCGGCGGTCTTGATGCCCAGACGCTCGAAGGTCATCACGAACGGGCTGCCCTGGGTGCCGATTTCATTCCACGGGTAGATCGACAGGATGACGAACAGCGCGCCGACGTAGAACAGCAAGATCCGCCAGAACACCGAGCCGATTGCGTCAGGAATGGTCTTCTGTGGGTTCTTCGCCTCACCGGCAGTCAGGCCGATCATCTCGACACCGAGGTAGGCGAACATGACCATTTGCAGTGACATCAGCACACCGGTCACGCCGTTGGGCATGAAACCGCCGTGCGCCCACAGGTTGGAAATGCCCAGCGCCACGCCATCATTGCCGAAACCGAAAGCGATGATGCCGACGCCGCCGATGACCATGGCAATGATGGTGACGATCTTGATCAGGGCGAACCAGAATTCGAATTCGCCGAAGGCTTTTACTGCGATCAGGTTGATCGAGCCCATGCTGATCAACGCCGCCAGAGCCCAGATCCAGCGCGGCACATCGGGGAACCAGATGCCCATGTACACGGCCACGGCGGTGATTTCCGCGACGCAGGTCACCAGCCACAGAAACCAGTAGTTCCAGCCGGTGAGAAAGCCGGCCAGCGGACCGAGATAATCCTGCGCGTAGCGGCTGAACGAACCGGCCACCGGGTTATGCACGGCCATTTCACCGAGGGCGCGCATGATCACCAGGATCGCCAGACCGCCAAGGATGTAAGAGAGCATGATCGCCGGACCGGCCATCTGGATGGCTTTGGCCGAACCGAGAAACAGACCGACGCCGATACAGGCACCGAGCGCCATCAGGCGGATATGCCGTTCGCCGAGTTCACGTTTGAGCGGACCGCCCGAAGCGGTGTCGCCGTGCGGCAGAGGATTGCCAACTGGCATAGGGGTACAACCTCGTCTTGTTATTGGATATGACCACCGGGTTTCGAAGCGTCGGCCGATAGGCCTTGGCTGGGCAGGAAACCGCGTCGGCTTCGTGGGCAGACGCGTCTTGCAGGGCAGGCCTGAAAGATCAGCGGGGCGTGCAGTATAAAAAGCTCAGGGCAGGATTTTTCACTCTAAAAGTCACAACATTCAGCGACAACTCTCGGCAATAGTGGGTTCCGCGGAGAGGCATTACCTGCATTACGTAGGAAAAGTCGCCACTGAAAAAGCCGCGAAGTATTGCACAGCGATGGTGCAGCGTCATGTTTCAGCCCTGGGGTATTTGATTCACTGCGCGATGCCTCCCCTCGCGCTTGATCACGGATAAATCGCCCGACGAATTCAGAAATTTCGCTCAACAGTTGCAGCGCCGACCGGGGCGGCCAACCACTAACCTTTGAAAAAGCCAGGAGCACATGCAAGGAAGCTCACATGCCAGTCCGCCCCAACTCCCACCGTCTGCGCCAAGGTCGTTTCTCGGAAAACGGTCGTGCCTATTTCATCACCTCTGTCATCCACGAACGCCAGCCCGTATTTGCAGATTGGCAGGCCGGCCGATTACTGGTCGCCGAACTGCGCCGGGCTCATGAGCAAGGAGTCGCGCAATCCATCGCCTGGGTTGTCATGCCTGACCACTTTCATTGGCTGATGCAATTGCAAAGCGGCTCACTTGGGGAAGTCATTGGCGGTGTAAAGGCTCGCTGTACGCATGCGGTTAACAGACAAACCGGACGTCACGGACCGCTGTGGCAAACCGGCTACCATGACCGAGCGATCCGTGACGGCGAGGACCTGGAGCCCATCGCCCGCTATATCATCAATAATCCCTTGCGAGCCGGGCTGGTCGATAACCTCGCTGATTACCCGCTTTGGGATACCTGCTGGCTCTGAGCGCAACAGTTCTATGGAATAAGTGCATCTATCGTGGCGAGGGGATTTATCCCCGCTCGGCTGCGTAGCAGGCGCAACTTGCTCAGACGCGGTGGGCCTGTAGAAACCGTGGTGGAGGTTTTGGGGCTGCTTTGCAGCCCAGCGGGGATAAATCCCCTCGCCACAGGGAGTCCCCGCATGACTGATAAATCGGCTAGCCGCCTGAATCCCTCACACTGACAACATCCCGGCATGTGAACAGCCTTTTTGTGGCGAGGGGATTTATCCCCGCTCGGCTGCGCAGCAGGCGCAACTTGCTCACATGCGGTGTGCCTGTAGAAACCGTGGCGGCAGGTTTTGGGGCTGCTTTGCAGCCCAACGGGGATGAATCCCCTCGCCACGGGGAGTCCCTGCAAGACTGACAAATCTGCTAGCCACAGGGAGTCCATCGCTCGCACAGACACATCATGGGGATGTGAGCAGCATTTTTGTGGCGAGGGGATTTATCCCCGCTCGGCTGCGTAGCAGTCGCAACTGGCTCACATGCGCTGTGCCTGTAGAAACCGTGGTGGCAGGTTTTGGGGCTGCTTTGCAGCCCAGCGGGGATAAATCCCCTCGCCACAAGTAGTACCCGCATGACTGACAGATCGGCTAGCCACAGGGAGTCCATCGCTCGCACAGACACATCATGGGGATGTGAACAGCATCCTTGTGGCGAGGGGATTTATCCCCGCTCGGCTGCGCAGCAGTCGCAACTTGCTCACATGCGGTGCGCCTGCGTAAACCGTGCTGGCAGGTTTTGGGGCTGCTTTGCAGCCCAACGGGGATGAATCCCCTCGCCACAGTGTTCGTTTCAGTTTTATTCAGACAAGCCGTCTCCACCGCTCTGCACATTTTCTTCACCGGCTCCAACCACCGTCTAAGCTTCAGACAAGTCCGATCAATCTGCGTGAATGGATCAGTCGACTATGGGCGCTTTGTGGCAAACCGATTCGAGTAAAACCGTGGTTCAGACTGAACGTGTGAATGAAGCGCCTGTCCCTGAAAAACCCCGTCGTCAACGGCACGGGTGGAAGGCTTTCTGGTTGCTGTTTTTGATCATTGCGGTGGTGGTGGGACTCGCCGCGTCCAAGGAAATGCGCACTTCGCGTTTCCAGGCGCGGGAGCTGAGCCAGTACGCCGCTTCGCTGACCTACAAGCTGGAACCCGGTCCCAGCGAAGCGATTCGTTATCCGGGCAACGGCCCTTTCGATCTGCGCCTGGGTTACAGCTCTCTGGACGAATTCCTGCCACGCCTGCTCAAGCGCAATTACGTGATCACCGAGCAGACGCGCTTCTCCCCCGCCCTGCTCGGTTACACCGACAAAGGCCTGTTCGTGCCGTATTCGGAAAAGATCCAGGCCGGATTGTCGATCACCGACTGCCGAGGCGCGCCGCTGTATCGATACAACTATCCGCAGCAACTGTATGCCGACTTCGCGGCGATTCCGCCGGTGGTAGTCAGCAGCCTGCTGTTCATCGAAAACCGCTTTCTGCTCGACCCGAAACAGCCGCTGGCCAACCCGGCGGTGGACTGGCCGCGTTTCGGCATGGCCGCGTGGTCGCAAGTGGCGAAACTGCTGCGCCTGCCCGGGCAATCGGCCGGCGGCAGTACCCTGGCAACACAACTGGAAAAGTATCGCCACTCGCCCGACGGCCTCACCGTGTCGGGCGCGGAGAAGATCCGCCAGATGATTTCCGCCAGCGTGCGCGCCTATCAGGATGGCCCGCAGACCCTCGGTTCGCGGCAGAACATCGTGCGCGACTACCTCAACAGCGTGCCGCTCTCGGCGGTGCCCGGCCACGGTGAAGTGCACGGCATGGCCGAAGGTTTGCGGGTCTGGTACGGCAGTGATTTCAACAAGGCCAACGAGCAACTGAACAGCCCGAAGACCGACCCGCAGACCATGGCCGCCAAAGGCCTGGCCTTGCGTGAAATGCTCTCGCTGATGATCGCCCAGCGCCGCCCTTCGCATTACCTGACCAAGGGTCGCGACGAATTGGCCAGCCTCACCGACAGCCACCTGCGCCTGCTCAAGCAGAACGGTGTGATCGACAGCGCTCTGGCCGACGCCGCGCTGGCAAGCACCGTGTCCTACCGTGACTGGCAGACCCAGCCAACGATGCAGCCGATTGAAACCAACAAGGGCATCAGCGTCGCCCGCAGTCGTCTGGCGAGCATGCTCAACCGTCCGCTGTACGACCTCGATCGCCTCGACCTGTCGGCCACCAGCACCCTGCAGGGCGATCTGCAAACGCAGGCCACGGCTTATCTGAAAAAACTTGCCGACCCGGCCTACGCAGCAGAGATCGGTCTTCTCGGCGAACGCTTGCTGACGCCGACCAGCACCACGCAAGTGCGTTACAGCTTCACCCTGTTCGAACTGACCCCGGACGGCTCGCGGGTGCGCGTGCAGACCGACAGCACCGATCAGCCGTTCGACATCAACGAAGGCAGCAAGCTCGAACTCGGCTCGACGGCGAAAATGCGTGTGCTGACCACGTACCTGCAAATCGTCGCGGAGCTGCACGACAAATACGGCGCGATGAGCGGGCCAGAATTGAAAAAAGTCGAAGTGCCAGATCAGGATCGCCTCAGCCGCTGGGTCATCGACTACCTGATCCAGAACAAGGATCACGACCTGTCGAAGCTGCTCGGCGCCGCGCTGGATCGCAAATATTCAGCGAGCCCGGGCGAGGCGTTTTTCACCGGCGGTGGGCTGCACAGATTCAACAACTTCCGCAAAGAGGACAACGGTCGCCTGCCGACCCTGCGCGATTCGCTGCGCGAGTCGATCAACCTGCCATTCATTCGCCTGATGCGCGACATCGTCCGCTACACCACCTACTCAGGTCCCAACGGCGAATTGCTCAAGGATGATCGCGATCCGCGCCGTCAGGAATACCTGGCCAGTTTCGCAGACCGCGAAGGCACCTCGTTCCTGCTCAAATTCTGGAAAAAGTACAAGAACAAGGACACCCAGGCGCGCCTGGAAACCTTCCTCGACAGCATCCGCCCGACGCCGATCCGCATGGCGGCGGTGCATCGCTATCTGCTGCCGGAGGCCGGTCAGGAAGACTTCAACCGTTTCGTGCGCTCGCACCTCAAGGGCACCAAACTCAACGAAAAACTCACCGACGATCGTCTGATCCGCCTCTACGATTCCTATGGCCCCGGCAGTTACGATTTGCCTGATCAGGGTTTCATCGCCAAGGTGCATCCGCTGGACCTGTGGATGATGGGTTATCTGCTGCATCACCCGGAAGCGACCTTCAGCGAGATCGTCAAGGCCAGCCATTTCGAGCGCCAGGAAGTCTACAGCTGGCTGTTCAAGAGCCGGCACAAAGGCGCGCGCGACAGCCGCATTCGCACCATGCTCGAGATCGAAGCGTTCCTCGACATTCATCAGCGCTGGCAGAAGGTCGGCTACCCGTTCGATCACCTGGTGCCGTCACTGGCCACGGCCATTGGCAGTTCCGGTGACCGTCCCGCCGCGCTCGCCGAGCTGATCGGCACCATCCTCAATGACGGCGTACGCATGCCGACGCTGCGCATCGACAGCCTGCACTTTGCCGCCGATACGCCCTACGAAACCAGACTGGTCAACGACCCGCACGTAGGCAAACGCGTGATGCCGGTGGAAGTGGCCCGGGCCATGCGCGAGGCGCTGTCGCAAGTGGTCGACGCCGGTACCGCCAAACGGCTGTCCGGCAGTTTCAAACTGCCCGACGGTACACCGCTGGCCATGGGCGGCAAGACCGGCACCGGCGACAACCGCATTGCGGCGATCGGCTCCGGCGGGCGGATCATCAGTTCGAAGTCGATCAACCGCACGGCGACCTTTGTGTTCTACATCGGCGACCACCATTTCGGCACCCTCACCGCGTTCGTCCCGGGGCGCTCGGCGGAGAACTTCAAGTTCACCTCGGCCCTGCCAACGCAGGTACTCAAAGGCATGGCGCCGATTCTCACGCCGTATCTGCAACCGGGCAGCGACTCACAGTGCCAACCGCCACAGGCGCCCGTGGTGGCATCGGCGCTGCACTGACCGAACGTGGTCTGCACGTCGCGCCGAAGGCCATCGGCGCGAAAGGTGGTATTGGTGCATTGTTCCGATTCGAATTCTTGTCGCATCGCTGAGGCGATCACACGTTTGGCTCCCGATCTTTGAACTTTTGTTTTGCCCTGCCGCCGGTACGCTGATCATTCCTCAAACAATCAAGGATGATTGGCCATGTCTGACTCCCCTCAGCCTGCCGCAGCCGCCGACAAAGGCCGGCATTACGCGTTCATCGAATCGGCTGTCAGCGCGCCGTTCAAAGCCGCGACGCTCAGCCGCAGCCTGGCACTCGCCGCCACGCCACTGAAGCGCGAACCCTGGTACAGCGCACCCGGTACGTTTGCCAGCCGACTCGCCGCCGCCAATCTCAAGGCCTGGGACTCGCAGAACAAGGTCGATCATCTGCTGGCCAGAACCGACCTGTACGCCTTCGCCGAGCCGCTGCTCAAAGCAAGGATCAAGCAATGCCATGGCATCGAGCCGGACGTCAGGAAGACCTGGCTGCGCCTGTACATTCCCGCCAGCAGTCCCTGGTATGCAATCGACGTGGTCGACGGCTCGACGACCCGTACGGTCTCACTGCTCGACGCCGCTCTGCACAACTTTGCCGCCAACGAGACGGTCGGTGCAGGCTCGGACTACATCAGCCAGCCTGATGCGCGCGGCCACTTCGACGTCTTGCCGCTCAAAAACCAAATGCCTATCAGCCAGTTCCAGACACTGTGTCGCGACCTCGACCTGGGCGGCCAATACGCCAGGCACTTGCATGGCTACTTGCTGCCCGGCGAAGCTCTGGCCGAGAGCCTTTTGCAATACAAGATCGGCACCAGCCTCAAAGACGCCCTTGCCGTCGCGGCGCACATCGCCTTGCTCAAGGCAGAGATCCAGTACGACACCTTCAGGATGGTGCTCAGCTTCAGCACTGACGAAAAACCGCGCCTGCGTCTGAACAATCGTTCGATTCGCTGCAATGACCTGTCCATGCTCGGCACCCGCCTGACCGGCATTCTGTTGCTGATGCACGGCCACCCCGACAGTCGTGGGGTCCGACGCCTGATCGTCTACGTGCCGCACGATCCTGATCATCCACTCAAGGAGTACGAGTCGCTGGCTGCGTTTCGTGACGAACTGACCCGCCAGTTGCGCGAGGACCGCCTGAGCGCCTCGACCGGGCATACGTACCGGCAATTCTTCAGCCAATTCGTTGATCAGCAGCAACGTGGACATTTTTTCGCCGAACTCGAACAGCGCTTGTTCGTCGTCCGCCATCACGAACGCGAGCAGAGCACCGACCAACGCCCGGTGTGGCGCAAGGACCCGGTGGAAAAGCCCAGGTTGCAGTTCACCCGCTTGCCGTTGCAGGGCGATTACTGGCGGCACGTCTATCAGCAGAAACTCAACAAGATCATCAATGATGCGCGGCAAATCGCCGTCTCGACCGCCGATGCCGACAGCAACGCACGCTGGGCATGGTGGGACAACTTCAAGCGGATCGTCTCGGACATTTTCAACGTCGCCCTGCTGATTGCCACGCCTTTTGTGCCTGGTCTGGGCGAGGTGATGATGGCCTATACCGCCTATCAACTGACCAGCGATGTGATTGAAGGCATCGTCGATCTGGCCGAAGGCGTCTGGGAGGAAGCTGCCGGACATGTCATCAGTGTGGTGACCGATGTCATTCAACTGGCGGCGTTCGGCGCCGGCGCGCAGATTGGCGAAACGTTGCGGATAAAACTCTCACCGCAGGTCGATGCCATGCAACAGGTCAAATTGCCCGACGGCAAACCAAGCCTGTGGCATCGCGACCTCAGCCCTTATGCACGTGACGAACTGAGCCTGGCAGCGCAATCGAAGCCCGATCGTCACGGCCTGCATCAACATGCCAGCGCCAGCGTCCTGCCGCTGGAAGGCAAGCTCTACGTGGTGGAAAAAGCCTCCGCCGATGCCACCAGCAAAACTCACCGGATCAAACATCCGAATCGAGAAAATGCCTACCAGCCACGGATCGAACACAACGGTCACGGCGCCTGGCTGCATGAAGCAGAATCGCCAGGCGACTGGCCCGACGCCCGGCTGATGCCTCGCCTGGGTCACAGCGTCGAGCGCTTTACGCCTGTGCAACTGGAGGACATCCGGCGCAGCAGCGGCACCAGCCACGATGAACTGCGTCGCATGCACAGCGACAATAGCCCGCCACCGCCGCTGCTGGCCGACACGGTCAGGCGCGTCAATGCATACGAGGATGTCATCGAGGCTGCGCAGAACCTGCGTAACGGCAAACCGATCGATGCCGATGCGGTATGGCTGGAGCCGATGCTGACCAGCCTGCCGGGCTGGCCGCCGCGACGCGCGCTGGAGGTTTTCGCGCGTCAGGACCTGACCGGCTACTCGCATAAATACGGCAACCCGCTGGCGTCCGAAGCCGACACGTTGCGCATCAGCCAGGCTGATCTCAACGCCGGACATTTGCCCGAGCGGGTCGCCAGGTTCCTGCGCGACGACGAGTTCAATCATCTGCTCGGCCCGAAGGTCACTGCCGAGCAACGGGTCGAGGTCCTGCGCGGTCAACTGGCCGACGCGCTCAATGAGCAGCGCAGCGCCGTCGCCCGCCATCTGTACCAGGCCGGGCAGCGCAGCGGCGACGCCGACATAGCCGTGATCAGACAGTCGTTTCCGGATCTGCCGTTGCCCTTGGCCGAGACGGTTCTGAGCCAGGCTCGTGCTGCCGAACGGCGACGCATCAGCGAAGAACAGCACTTGCCGCTACGCCTGAAGAATCAGGCCCGGGAGCTGGATTTCGAGGCGTCGGCCAGTCGCGCGTACGACGGTTTTTATCGGGACGATCTGATGACCGAACAGACCGAACGCCTGGCGCTCAATACGCTGAAAATCCACACCGACACCTTTGCCGACCTGCGCATCGAGGTGTTCGATGGCAGTCCGCACGGTCCGTTGCGCTGCAGTGTCGGGCCGCAAGACGCCAGCACGGTAAGGCAACTGCTCAGGCGTGGCGAGGGCCGTTATGAAGTGCGCGACGCCAAGGGTCAGGTGCTGCATGACAGTAGCGATTTCCACGAAGCCATCCTGCGCGCCGTACCGCTCGAAACGCTGGCGAGTACCGGTTATCAGCGCGGTCAGGGCCGCGCCTTGAAACTGTGGATCATGGAACAAAGCGCCCCGCCAGCCGAACGCCGTATTGCTCTGGCGCAACCGCCGATCCGAACGGTCGCCCCCCGCGAGACGGAGATTCTTCTACGCGGCTGGCCCTGGGCGGCAAAAACCCCGGAACAGCGGCTCAGACAGTTGTACCCGAAACTCAACGACAGAGAGGTCGCGGGTTTCCTGATGACGCTGGAAAAAAAGGGCAACAGCGAACGCGCCATCGCCGACCTTGAGCGCGAACGCGAAGTGCTCGACAACGCTCTCGACAGCTGGCGCAGCAGTTACACCCCCGTCATTGAAGACAACGGGGAACTGATCGCGCTGCCGACGGAATTCGTGCGCGAGGGCGGCTTGTACATCGAGCAGCAATTGAGGAAGTGCTTCAAACGCGAGAGCGAACGGCCCGGCGCACGCAATCCCCATCCGGAACACGGCTATACGCTGGACCTTTCAGCCGAACTGCCGCTACCGAACCTTGAGTCATGGTGGCGCGATTTGCGACAGCGTCCCGGGATGCAGCAATACTTCGACCGGATTACCGGACTGAACATCACCAACGTTGCGCTTTCAACTACACCGGACAGCCTGCTGGCGAGTTTCCCGAATCTGCGGCAGTTGAGCGCCCAACGCTGCGGTTTCAAGGAGGTGCCGGCTGCCCTCGGGAAAATGCATCAGTTGCAGACGCTGGATCTCTCGCACAACAGCATTGAACTGACCTATGACTCAAGCACGCGCCTGAGCAATCTCACCCGCCTGCACAGCCTGAATCTCAATGGCAACAACCTGCGTGTGCCGCCGGATATCGGGCGCATGGAGCAACTGGTGGAACTGAACCTGGTCAATACGCGCATTCGCGATTGGCCGGCGGGATGGCTTGAAGTCGATGGACAGATACGGCAGCGCCCGAAAGGCTTCTACCTGGACATGCGAGACAATCCGCTGGACACCCTGCCCCGGGTCGAACCCGGTAGCGATCAGGCGCGCCTGCTGGCTCGCGCACGGATCAGTGTTGCCGAATTCGACAGTGACCAGTTGCGGCGTCTTGGCGAGTATCGCCAGTCGGTAGGGTTGAGCGTCGTGCCCGGTTATTCATCCGCCGCCGCCGATGAGCTTGATTACTGGAAGTTGATGCCCGCCAATGCTGATCCGTCCCACCCCTCGGCAGCCTTCAGCCGATACCGCGAGCAGTCCTGGCATGACCTGATGGCCGAGCCTGATTCCGCCGGCTTTTTCAGCGTGATCCGCAAGCAACGCGAATCCGCCGATTATGGGACTGACGCGGGGCGGCGGAATTTGACCGCACGGGTCTGGGACATGGTCGACGCGGCGGCGCTCGACGAACATCTGCGCAAAAAGCTCTTCGAGCAGAACGTGTCTGCACAGGACTGCGCTGATCTGGGCCAGCAGCTGTTCAATTCACTGGGGCTCAAAGTCCTGGTATCCAAGGCCTACAACGAAACGGCATCGGCCTCGCAGCTGGAAGACAGACTCGTGCGTCTGGCGCGCAGCGCGGCGCGCCTTGATCGGGTCAGCGATGAGGCCGCCATGGAGGTCAGTCGCCAGCAGCAGCAACACCTGATTGATCCGCGCCTGCCGGCCCCGGACGAAATTCAGATTCATCGGGCGTTCGAAGCGGGCCTGGGCGAGCGTCTGGAATTGCCCTGGCAAGCGGAGGGCATGCCTGTGCAGCCTCGGGCCGGGGTCACCGAGGAAAAGCTCAACGCTGCCTACCAGAGAATCATCCAGCGCGAACAGGGGGACGGCCTGGTCAACGGCATGATCGATCTCTATACCGATCCTTTCTGGGAGGATTACCTGCGCAATACCTATCCTGACCGTTATCAGGAGAATCTGCGCCTGTTCGAAGAACAATCCCGTCAGCTCGACAGCCAAGTGTTCAGCAGCAACCGGGAGTACAGGAAGCTAGCCGACAAAATCAGCTACGAGCGCAACGAGCTATCCCGCGCCCTGAGTCGCGAAGCGCTTGAGCGGGCCGGGTTCTGAGAATGTCCATGGTTAACCCGGCCAGCGCCGTGAAAGCTGGCCGGATGGCCTGGCCATCAATCGACCTCGGAGTCCCAGATCATCGTGATATTGCCGGCAAAAGGGCTGTGCTGTGCGTTGATGAGGAACCAGTTGGTGGCCTGCGGGCCGACTTCGAAATGCAGGGTCCCCGGTTTGCGATCGACGTAGATGCCCGGATGAAAAGGCGCACTGGGCTCGCGCCCGAGCTTGAACCGTTTGACGGGTTGCCCGACGCTGTCGGTCAGCCCGTTGGGCAGACTGACACTGACATCCACCCTGCCTCCGTAGCGGCTTCCAGATTCCGAAGAGGCAATTGCACAGCCACCTTCGACGACAATTCCACACTCCAGTTTCATGCTGAATTTAGACGAAGAAGACAGCAGAAACGTCTGGTCCCGATAAAGCCGCTCCGGTTTGCGCCCACTGTCCAGCCAGTGCTGCCAGCCGCCCGAAGGTTCGAGCACGACATGGTTGCCACCGGGAGGAATGTCGACTTTGAGGGTGTGCTGTACGTCCAGGACAAAATCGAGGGTCAGGTTGCCGTCGTCCGGCTCCATCATCGCACCCAGTTGAAAATCACCGGTGGGTCCAATGGAATAGGTGATAGAACCGGTGTACAGGCCGCTAGACATGCCCAACGGATTTGGGGTACGCAGCTCATAAGCGAAATCGAGTTTGTTGAAGTACATCGACGGGATGCGGAATGCAGCGGTCTTGGTGCAGGACGCTTGCACCGGTGTATGCCAGAAAAACCGATAGGATCTGCTGGTGTAGTTCGCCAGTCCGCTGCCGCCGCACGGCGCCGGGGCATACAGCCAACCGGTCTGAGACGTCCAGAGAATGTCATGACCTGTGGGTTGTGCGACGCCGGTAAGCTCCTCGACGGTGTTACTCAGATAAAACTCTGAGCCGAGACCGGTAATGCGTACTTCGACGATCTCCGATTGCTGGGTCTCCGTATTGGTCACTGTCAAACGCCGCCAGTCCGCCGGGACTTTCACCGACAGATCATCTCCAGGCAGAATCGGGCGGATAGAGTCGTGACGCACGGGCAGCTCGATGCTGAACATATTGGTGGCTGCGCACCTCTCCGGGAAAGTCGCGCAATAGCCGCCGTTGGGGGTTTGATTGACGAACAGATTTTTGCCTGGCTGCGCCGGATCAGGCTGAAACAGGGCGCGAATTTCCTGATTCACCGCGTGCGCCTCACCGACGCCCAAGCCCACCAGCACACCCAGTACACCCAGTACACCCAGTACACCACTGATTTTTTTCACGGTCTGACGGTCCGGCCATCTCACATTCATACCCATCATCCTGCACTCGGGGTGCTGGCACTGAACATTAACAGCACGTTGCCGTAGTAATCCCCAGGACGGTAGCCGCCCTGAGGTTCGATCGGTTCGATCTTCAATGCCACGCGTTTGCCAGCGGCGGCCTCTTCCTTGGTGAGCACTTCTCGCGGGATGACGTGAGCACTAAGTTCCACGTCATTGAACGTCACGCGCAATTCGACGATTTCCCCCGGCCGACCATTTTGCAGAAACGGGTCGACCAACAGACGGGCTTCGATGCCACTGCTGTCATGCCGCACGTCGAAATTTTTGTGCAGCCCTTCGAGCCTTTCCTTCGAACGATTCCAGAACAGGTGCTGGGGACGGTGAATCCAGTCCGGCTCTGCCGGAATCACGTAGAAGGGCCGGCTGGGAATGGTCAGTGACACTTCGAAGGTATGCTCCTCCCGGGCGCCCCAAGCCACGGCGTCGAACAGGCCGGAGCTGGCCAGTAGAACAAAGGCGATACATTGCTTGATCATGGTGGTTACCCGCTGCGTATTGAACACCGTGTTAGCGGCTGGAGATTTTCATGGTTTTCTTGTTAGCCCCTTCGATCAGGAAAAAGCGGTATTCGCGGTCTTTTTCCTTGTCGAAAGTAAACGTTTTGCCGGCCAGCACATGGTGTTTGGTGGTCGCGCCGCAGTCACTTTCTTTGCTCAGCGAACAACTCTTGAACTCATCGACGATGATCACCGTGTTGCCGTTGTTGCGCAGTTCATAGCGCTGGTCGGTGTCATTGATGACGGTATCGAAACGCGCATCCGTGGGCCGCACGAAAAAGATCGTGCCAAACCCGGTCATCACGTTGACCCCTGCCGAAAGGGATTTCTTGTAGTCATCGCGTTCTTCGCCGCTGACGACGAAATCGTCCTCCTTTTCCGGGACCACCGGGACGAACCGCACGCGGAAATAGCGCTCGCGATCGCGCGCGCCCATGTACAGCAACCGTGTGCCCTGCATACCCTGCGCCGGCACGATCAGCCGCGCCGGGCTGGCCATGAGACCATTACGGGAGGCACCGTCGGAGGTGTTCACCACCGGTATTTCTTCGGGCTTGCCATCGGCGCCGTAGACGATTTCCAGCACATTGATCTTGACGAACGCGGTGGCGTCACCGCTGTTGAACACCCGCTTGAGGTAGGTGCTTTTGTCGGCGTCAAGATAGTCGTAGACGGTGCCGACATTGATTTGCGGCCCGGCCTCGGCACTCAGGCAAAACAGGCTGAGCACGCCCAGCAGAAAACCACGATTCATCGTTAATGACTCCTGAATGTTTGTTAAGGCATGGACTGGACGGCTCATGCTTCCGAGTCCCAGATAATGGTGACATTGCCGCGCAGGCGGTCGTTGAGGCCGGGTTTAAGGAGGAAATTGATGGCATACGACGTCATGTCGAAATGGATCACGCCGGGCTTGCGGTCCACGTACAGACCGGGCTCGAAGGGACCGATCCAGTTGTTGAATCGCAGCGGTACACGGGTGACATTGCTGCCGTCGGACTGGGTGATGCCTGGCGGCAAGGTCATGCTCACCTGAAAATCGCTCCAATTGCCTTGGGGGCTGCCTAGCTTGCAAAAATTGCCGCCCGGCGAGCTGCACAGCAGCATGACCTTGAAGCGTGAAGAGGCCGAAATGAAGAACGGCTGATCACGGAAAATCTTTGTAGGCTTGCGCCCGCTTTCTATCCACGGCCTCCAGCCGCCCTCGGGTTCAAGGGTCACATTGTTGCCACCGGGCGGCAGGTCGACCTTGAGCGTGTGCTGTACATCGAGAACAAAGTCGAGAGTCAGGTTGCTGTCATCGGGGTACATCATGTAGCCCAAATGGAAATCGCCCCCGGGACCCATGGAATAGCTGATCGACCCGCTATACAGACCACTCGACATGCCCATCGGATTCGGTGTTTTCAGTTCATAAGAAAAGTCCAGCTTCTCAAACCACATCGCTGGAATCGGCAGAGCCACCCGCTTCAGACACATGGCCTCCAGCGGCGTATGCCAGAAAAACCGGTAGGTCTTCTCACCTACCCCGCTCACTGGGCTGTTGCGACAAGGCGCCGGGGGATATAGCCAACCGTCGGAAGTCCAGAGTCGATCGTGTGCCTGAAATGTGTCGTCGATTCCTGTGAGATCCTGCACCCTCTCGCTCAGGTGAAAGGTGGAACCAACGCCCGTGATCCGTACCTCAACGACCTCCGACTGCCCGGTATCCTGATTGGTCACCGTCAACCGTCGCCAGTTGGCGGGAACTTGCACCGTGACGCCATCACCGGGGATCAGGTTGCGATGTGAGGTGTAACGAACCGGCACCTCAATGCTGAACATATTGCTATCCGCGCACTGCGCCGGATAGACCACGCAGAAGCCGCTGTTGGGTGTCTTGTTAACGAACGTGTTCTTGCTCGGCTGCGCTGGATCAGGTTGAAACAAGGCGCGGATTTCCTGATTCACTGCGTGTGCCGAAAACGCACTCAGGGCCAGCGGCAGTGCGCAGCTCGTGATGATTTTCTTCATGGAGTCAACCCGCGTTCTGTTCAGTGGTCGTTACATCCGCCAGTGTGTCCGGCGTGCAACGCAGATCACCGATCATCAACACGTCGTTTTCGCTGCGGTGGTCGGCCTCGTTCAAGCGGAACTGACACAGCAACTGATTGCCCTGACGTACTTCCAGGGTGGGTGAGCCGGCGTTCATTTCCATCGAGAAGAAACCGTCGACTTCGGTCACACCACGGCTGGCGTGGTTGATCACGTGGTGCCCCTTGAGCGGCCGCCCGCTTGCATCGACCAGTCGACCCAGCACGGTTAGGGTTTTCATCACGCGAACCTTGCGATACTCGATGCCGCCCTTGTTCAGGTGATAGCGGGTTCGCGCCGGTTCGATGGTGGCGGCCGGTACGGTGTTGCCTTCGAAGTCGAAGCTCACCGAGCTGTTCTGATAAGCGGTGATCGGAATGAAATTGCGCCCCGGCTTCAGCGCGGCACCGCCGCCGCTGTAGTCGTCAGCCCGCAGGACGATGTCGTCGATATCCGACTCGACATCGACGATCATTCCGGCACCGCGCACGTCGCTCTGGCTGGTCAGGAGCATCTTTTCGCCGCCGACCACCAGTGTGCTGTCGAGGTTGAGCCCGCCAGTGAAGTTGCCGTTGTAGGAAGAACGCTGGACGAAGGCGTCGCCGTTTACCGCGTCGGTGCGGAAATTGGTCAGGCTCGACATGCCCAGGCCGTAAGTGTCGGTAAGCGCCGTGACCGAGACACTTTGCAGCACGTGATCCTTGAAATCCCTGCGCCAGCCGAGCGAAGCATTGTTGTCGCGTTTGCCGTCGCGGGCCGTGCGTGAACCGATGCTGCCGGTGAGCTGCTGACCGGGAGCGCCCAACGCCAGGTTGATGCTCAGATCGACGCCGCGATTGCGCGCATCGCCACTGCTGAAACTGCCCGGGCGATCAAAGACCGACAGGCGCCAACTGGCATCACTGCCCAGCAATACGGCGCGCTGGGTCCAGCCCAGATCCACGCCCACGCCTTCGACATTGCCTTCGCTGTGCGAGACCCGGGCATTGACCGAACTCTTGCTGCTCAGCCGATGGTTGAGCGCCAGCGACGAATTGCTGGTCTGGCCGACAAACACGTTACGTGGACGAACGCGCGTGCCGTCCGGCAGCGTGTCGTAGGTGTTGGTGGTGTCGAGCCAGCTGCGGTTGTGGCTGATCACCAGACTGCCCGCGCCATAGTTGTAAAGGCTTTGCAGGTCCAGACCGGTGCCGTAATCCTCGGTCTTGTAGACATTGGCGTACAGGCTGACGTGGTTGGCCAGGGTCCAGTCGATGGAAGTGCCGTACTGCAGTTTTTCGCGGATCTGCCGCGCCGAAGCGCCGACAATCACTCGCGGGTGCAGCAGGTAATTGACCGCAGCACCGGCGGTGGGACTGCCGCTCGATTGCGTGTCCCAGTTGCTCAGCAGTTTGCTTTCTTCACCGGCAAACACGTTGTAGCGCCAGCGTTCGTCGAGGTTGCGCCAGTTGCTGGGCTTGTATACCAACTCCTGGGTGGTGGAGGTGATCTGGCCGTCTTCGATCAGGCGCACTTCCACTTCATAAATACCGCCGGGCAGCGGCCGGGTGTCGAGGGTCTGCAAACCGGCCGGCACCGATTGGGTATTGATCAACAGACCGTCGCGCCAGATCTCCACCGCACCCTGCCGGTTGGCTGTCACGTAGATCGGGTAAACGCTGGGCATCGGGCTGTTGATCGCGAGGCTGTCGGAGCTGCCGTACATGATGCCGACGGCCGTATCGGGGCTGGTGCCAAACGTGCGCGGCTGGCGCGTCAGTCCCTCGGAATTGGGGGTGAAATAGCCCAGGCGCAAGAAGCTGCCTTGCAGTTCGCGCTGGGTGTGCAGCTCGTGCACGGCGTGGTAGAGCTTGTCGTCGGGGCCACCAAGCCGGGCCAATTGCAGATTCAGCGTCTGGCTCCAGTTGCCCAGGCTTGAACTGGCTTCCAGGCCGAAGCGTCCGCCGAGGTCCTGATCCTGGCCACCGTTGAGGTTGAGCTGGTTGCGCACCATCAGGCCGCTGCTACCACCGCTCGGTTGCTCGTAATAACGCTTGGCTTGAAGGTCGCGTTCGGCGTTTTCGGTGACGATCGATAGCAGCGAACTTTCCAGGTTGTAGTGCACCGCGAGAAACTGGTCCGGGCAGGAACCGCTGCACGCACCTAATGGCACGCCGGGTTTGAGGTAGCTTGCCCATTTTTCCCGTTCAGCGGGGCCGAAGCGGTTTTCGCTGGTGTCGGTGAATTCGAGAAGGGTGATGCGATCATCGCGGGACAACACCACCATGGCCTCACCCAACGGCTGTTGGTCGACTTCGACCCGCACCGCCAGAGGCACATCAAAGAAATGCTCCTCGAAATCCGCTGGCAAGCCTTTGGCCTGCGCCAGCAAACTGCGTGGCGTCGTACCGGCGGTGTTGGATGCGACGGCTGCGCTGGCACAAAACAACAGCGCAAGCGCAGCCGCGATGGGTGTCATCGGGAACATGAACTCGTACTCTGGTTGACTGACAATGAAAGTCCGTCGGGGCAAACATCACTGCCTGCCCCGTCGGTTGACGCCACTGCTGAAAAGCGAGCGTTTTTGAACCTGATCAGTCGATCAGTTGCTGGCAACCGGTGGCACAGCGTCGAAGATCATCGCCACGGAACCGGTGTAGTCACCCGGCTGGAAGTTGCTGCCTTTGGCGGAGATTTTCAGCGGGGCGCGGTAGTTCACATCCGACTCGGATTCACCGACGACCATTTGCGGGGTCAGGGTCAGTTCCTTGTTGTTGAGCATGACCTGCAGGTCGATCGAGGTATTGCCGGCAACCAGTTTCGGCAGGCTTTCCAGGCTGGCGTGGACCGAACCGTTGTTATTGCGCACATCGAAGAAACCGTTGACGTCGGCCATCTTGCCGGTGGTCGGCTGATAGCTCATGTCCTGGTCCTTGTTGACCAGATCCGGATCGGTCGGCACCACATAGAAACCATTGGTTGGCACATGAGCGATCAGGCTGATGGAGTGCGACGCTTCGCCCGCAGCGAAGGCAGTGGAGGACATTGCCAGAAGAGCCAGTGGAGCAGCGATTGCGATTTTCTTGAACATCGTTCAGTACCTGTTTGCTTTATATAGGGGGGTCATTGAAAGTTCACAAACCATTTGCTCATCGACCGCCGGAGCAACTTGAACCTTCAATGGCGGGCATCATCGGCTGTTGCCTCTGGAATGTAAGCAGGCAACTTCCGACAAACTCGTAGTTAAACAACCTCACACCCCGCCAGAAAAAAGAACAAAAAACAGATACTTGCAACATTCACTGTAAGTTTCGCCCTACACACAATTACAGACAAAAAACCATACAGTAACTTAACCGCTTTAACGCGGTAACTTGCGAGGAATTAGAACATATACTCAAGTACAACTAGAGCGATAACTTTAACTTCAAGGTCACCGCTGCGTTTTATTGATCAAAAAACTTTTTCCGGCTCTTTTTCGCTTTGACCACTCGTCCGTCAAGCTCAGGACAAGGCCAAAAACGTCTTGCGCAACCCTTAAGATATATCTTAAGTTGTATCTAAATACGACGAGAGAGAAGTGAAATGAGAGACCATCATTCCCCCCATCGCGAGCACGGCGATGGCCGCGACGGCTTCGAGAAACGCCCCGGTCGCGAACGCGGCGGCCGCGGCCCGCGAGTCTTTGCCCCCGGCGACTTGAAATTGCTGTTGCTGGCGCTGATCGCCGAGCAGCCCTGCCACGGTTACGACCTGATCCGCCAGATCGAAGGCATGTTCGATGGCGCTTACAGCCCGAGCCCCGGGGTGATCTACCCGACCCTGACCTTTCTGGAAGAGAGCGATTTGATTGCCGGTGATGCCGAGGCCGGCAAAAAGCGTTACAGCGTCACCGACGCCGGTCGTTTGTCTTTAAGTGAACAAGCGGTGGCGCTCGACGGCGTACGCATGCGCATCGATGTCAGCAAGCGCTCGCTGCGCGGCCATGATCGTCCGCCGGAAATCCACGAAGCGGTGCATAACCTGCGCCATGCCTTGCAGCTGCACCACGGGCGCTGGAGTGCCGAAGAAATCCTGCGCGTGCGTGACCTGCTCAACGACACCGCCAAAGCCATCGTCGACGGCCCTGCCGTTCAACCTGCCACGGAGAAAGCCGAATGACTGCAGTCGATACTCAAACCATTCACCGCGTGATGCACGAAATCAAACGGCGCAAGCTTGAAGTGCTGCGCGTCACCGACCTGACCCCACGCATGCGCCGCATCACCCTCGGCGGGCCGGAACTGGCCGGGTTCATCAGCCTGGGCACGGACGATCACGTCAAACTGCTGTTCCCGCAGAACGCCGAACAAGCGGCGGCGCTAGAGACGATGCAACTGGGCGCCGGCAAGGACAACGGGCCGATGCCCGAGATGCGCGACTACACGCCGCGTCGTTACGACCTGGAAAAAATGGAGCTGGACATCGATTTCGTCCTGCACGGCGACGGCCCTGCCTCGACCTGGGCCGAGCAGGCACAGCCGGGGCAGTTCCTGCACATCGGCGGGCCACGCGGGTCGATGATCGTGCCGGACATCTTCGACAGCTATCTGCTGATCGGCGACGAAACCGCCCTCCCCGCCATCGCCCGCCGCCTCGAAGGTCTGGCGGCAAATCGCCGGGCATTGGTGGTGATCGAAGTGGAAAACGGCGCCGAGCAGCAAGTGCTGGAAAGTGCGGCGCAGTTCAATGTGATCTGGGTGCTGCGCGAAGGCGGCAAGGACAACCTGCTGGCTACCGTCAAGCAATTGCAGGTGCCCAAGGGCAATCTGTACGCGTGGGTGGCGACCGAAACCAAGGTCTCACGGCAGATCCGCCGGGTACTGATCGATGAGCACGGGCTCGATGAGCAGTTCATCAAGGCGGTTGGCTACTGGCGCGCGGAAGGCTCTGAGGAAGAGTGATCTCTTCCTGACCCATATCACCCTTGTGGGAGCGAGCCTGCTCGCGAAGGCATCGGCACAGTCGAAAGATTTGCTGACTGCCGCACCGCCTTCGCGAGCAGGCTCGCTCCCACACTGGATCTCACCTTCGTGCGGACAATTTGCGGTCGAGGCCGATAATCAGCAACCCCACCAACACAAACCCCACCAATATCCCCCGGCATTGATCAGCACCTGTGGATAACCCAACACCGCCACATCAATAAACGGATACGCATAGGCGCCGAGCAGATGCCCGCGCAGCAAGGCATAGATGAAATACACCAGCGGATAGATCAGCCACAGCGGCAGATGCCACAGGCGCAACGTGCCTTTTGGGACGCAACACCACCAATAGCCGAGAAACAGCAATGGCATGACGTCGTGGAGCAACTCATCGGCAACAAACTGCCAGCCTTCGGGGTGCCACAAATGCCGTAACAGAATGCTGTAGGCCAGACCGACCACGGCGATACTCACCGCGATTCCACTGCTGACCCACGGCTGCAGAAACCAGCGCCGTGCGGCGGATTCGCGCTCGGTGACCGCGCAGGTCAACACCGTCGCCACCAAGGTGTTGGTCAATATGGTGAAGTAGCTGAAGAAACTCACCAGCCCGCCCAGCAGGCTGGCGCCGATGCTCAATCGTGTGAAGAAGATCAGGTACAGCTGAATCGTCAATCCGGCCCAGCCCAACACGGCCAGGCCGGTGATCAGGCGTCGGCGCCTCGCGCTGTCCATCTCAGAGCGGTCGCTTGGTGCGCATCAGCTTCACGTACAGGCGTTCGACCTTCTCCCGCGCCCACGGGGTTTTCCGCAGGAAGGTCAGGCTCGACTTGATGCTCGGATCGCTCTTGAAGCAACGGATGTCGATACGCTCGGCCAGCCCCGACCACTCGTAGTGAGTCACCAGTGCATTGAGGATCTGTTCAAGGGTCACGCCGTGCAGCGGATCGGGGGTTTGTTCGTTCATGCCGGGCCTTTGGGCGAAGTGATATGCAGAAGCCGCGCACCTTAGCCGAGGGGCTGAGCGGGTGGAAGGCCTTCCTGCAAATGTAGGCCAACCCGGGAAGATCGCAGGCTGTGGCCCGACTCACAATGCGCCCGTTTGCCGCACTGTTACCGAATCCGAAACGCTGCATGTCTGCAAAAGCGCTTTCTCAATTTGTTACAGATCATTATCCTGCCGCCCTTCCGCTGAAACGCTTCACTGCCTGCGACAATCTGAAGCGCTCGGCCTGCACCTGAAAACATCAAAAAAAGACTTCTTCATGCCTGACTTTTCCTTCTCCCGAGACAGCGCTATCTCTGCCCTGCGCACCCTTGGCGGCTGCACCGCCCTCGGCCTTGCCACTTGCGCCCACGCGGCGCCGGCCTTCGACAGTGAATCACCGTACATGCTCGGTGACTGGAACGGCACGCGCACAGAACTTGCGGAAAAAGGCTACGACTTCAAACTCGATTACACCGGCGAAATGGGCAGCAATCTGCACGGCGGCTATGACCACGACCGCACTGCCCGCTACAGCGACCAGTTCGGCCTCGGCACCCATCTGGACCTGCAGAAGATCCTCGGTTGGAACGACGCCGAGTTTCAACTGACCATCACCAAACGCAGCGGCAACAACATCAGCAACGACCGCATCAACGATCCACGCGTTGGCGGCTTCACTTCCGCCCAGGAAGTCTGGGGCCGTGGCCAGACCACGCGCCTGACGCAGATGTGGTATCAGCAGAAATTCTTCGATCAGAAGCTCGACATCAAGGTCGGTCGCTTCGGCGAAGGCGAAGACTTCAACAGCTTCCCCTGCGACTTCCAGAACCTCGCGTTCTGCGGCTCGCAGGTCGGCAACTGGGTCGGCGGCATCTGGTACAACTGGCCGGTCAGCCAATGGGCGCTGCGGGTCAAATATCACCTGACGCCGGAGCTGTATGCGCAGGTCGGCGCCTACGAGCAGAACCCGTCGAACCTTGATCGCGGCAACGGTTTCAAACTCAGCGGCAGCGGCACGCAAGGCGCGATCCTGCCGGTCGAACTGGTGTGGACGCCGAAGCTCAACGGCCTGCCGGGCGAATACCGCGCCGGTTATTACTACAGCAATGCCAAGGCCTCCGACGTCTATAAAGACCGCAACGGCCAACCGGCAGCGCTGAGCGGCGAAGCCTACCGCAGCGCGTCGAGCAAGCACGGCGTATGGCTGGGCGTGCAGCAACAGGTGACCAGTATCGCCAGCGACCACTCGCGCGGCTTGAGCCTGTTCGCCAACGCGACGATGCATGACAAGAAAACCAACGCCATCGACAACTACGTGCAGGCCGGCCTGACCTACAAAGGTCCGTTCGACGCCCGCGCCAAGGACGACATCGGTTTCGCCCTCGCTCGTGTGCACGTCAACCCGGCCTATCGCAAGAACGCCGAAATGACTAACCGCGCCAACGCCGTCTACGACTACGACAATCCGGCGTTCCTGCCACCGCAGGACACCGAATACAGCGCCGAGCTGTATTACGGCGTGCACGTGACCAACTGGCTGACCGTACGCCCGAACCTGCAATACATCCGCCACCCCGGTGGCGTGAACGACGTCGACGACGCCCTGATCGGCGGGATCAAGATCCAATCGTCGTTCTAAAAAACCCCACAAGGCCCTGTGGGAGCTGGCTTGCCAGCGATAGCAATCTGTCTGGCGATTTCAGTGGTGGATGTGCAATCGCCATCGCTGGCAAGCCAGCTCCCACAGGGATCCATGAAATTCGTTAGCCGAACAAGTTTTTATCTGAACCATGCCTGCGCCAGATCGTCATCTAAAGTGACTACAGCGCGGGACTACATAAACGTCACGGAGAATCACACTATGAGCACCGAAAGTGCTTCGAGTCGGGGCCGTCTGCTACCGGGCCTGCTCGGCATCCTGCTTCTACTGATGGGCCTGGCCATGCTGGCCGGGGGAGTCAAGCTGAGCATGCTCGGCGGCTCGCTTTACTATCTGCTGGCCGGTATCGGCATCGCGCTGAGCGGCATTCTGCTGCTGATGCGCCGCCGCGCGGCGCTGAGCCTGTACGCCATCGTGCTGTTTGCCAGCACTGTCTGGGCATTGTGGGAAGTCGGTCTGGACTGGTGGCAACTGGTGCCACGTCTGGCGCTGTGGTTTGTCCTCGGCTTCGTGATGCTGCTGCCATGGTTCCGTCGTCCGCTGCTGCTCAACGGCCCGGCGAAAATCGGCACTGGCGGTCTGACCGTGGCGGTTGTCCTGGCCGGCGTTACCGCTCTGGCCAGCCTGTTCACCCACCCGGGCGAAACCTTCGGTGAACTGGGCCGCGACAGCGCGGACATGACCAGCACCGCACCGGCCATGCCGGATGGCGACTGGCAGGCGTACGGTCGCACCGAGTTCGGTGACCGCTACTCGCCGCTCAAGCAGATCACCCCGGAAAATGTCGGCAAGCTGCAAGAAGCCTGGCGCATCCAGACCGGCGACCTGCCAACTGCGGATGACCCGGTCGAGCTGACCAACGAAAACACCCCGCTCAAAGCCAACGGCATGGTCTACGCCTGCACCGCGCACAGCAAAGTGCTGGCACTGGACCCGGACACCGGCAAGGAAATCTGGCGCTTCGATCCACAGATCAAGAGCCCGGTCGGCTTCAAGGGCTTCGCCCACATGACCTGCCGTGGCGTGTCGTATTATGACGAAGCCGCCTATGCCAAGTCTGAAAACGCTGGCTCGGCCGTCATCTCCGAAGCCGGCCAGGCCGTTGCTCAGGCCTGCCCGCGTCGTCTGTACCTGCCAACCGCAGATGCCCGCCTGATCGCACTGAACGCCGACACCGGCAAAATCTGCGAAGGCTTCGGCACCAACGGCGTGGTCGACCTGACCCAAGGCATCGGCCCGTTCACCGCCGGTGGCTACTACTCCACCTCGCCAGCGGCGATTACCCGTGATCTGGTGATCATGGGCGGTCACGTCACCGACAACGAGTCGACCAACGAGCCATCGGGCGTGATCCGCGCCTTCGACGTGCGCGACGGTCACCTGGTGTGGAACTGGGACAGCGACAAGCCGGACGCCACCGAGCCATTGGCCCCTGGCGAAACCTACAGCCGCAACTCGGCGAACATGTGGTCGCTGGCCAGCGTCGATGAAAAACTCGGCATGGTCTACCTGCCACTGGGCAACCAGACCCCGGACCAATGGGGCGGCAACCGCACCCCGGGCGCCGAGAAATTCAGCGCCGGCCTCGTCGCGCTGGACCTGGCCACCGGTAAAGTGCGCTGGAACTACCAGTTCACCCACCATGACCTGTGGGACATGGACGTGGGCAGCCAGCCTACCCTGCTCGACATGAAAACCGCCGACGGCGTGAAACCTGCGCTGATCGCTCCGACCAAACAGGGCAGCCTGTACGTCCTCGACCGTCGTAACGGCACGCCGATCATTCCGATCAAGGAAATCCCGGTTCCGCAGGGCGCCGTGAAAGGCGACCACACCGCACCGACCCAGGCCCGTTCGGACCTCAACCTGCTGGCCCCGGAACTGACCGAAAAAGCCATGTGGGGCGCGAGCCCGTTCGATCAGATGCTGTGCCGCATCCAGTTCAAGGAACTGCGTTACGAAGGCCAGTACACCCCGCCATCGGAACAGGGCAGCCTGATCTATCCGGGTAACGTCGGCGTGTTCAACTGGGGCGGCGTCTCGGTCGACCCGGTTCGCCAACTGCTGTTCACCAGCCCGAACTACATGGCCTTCGTCTCGAAAATGGTCCCACGCGAGCAAGTCGAAGCCGGCAGCAAGCGCGAGAGCGAAACCTCGGGCGTGCAGCCAAACACTGGCGCGCCATACGCGGTGATCATGCACCCGTTCATGTCGCCACTGGGCGTACCGTGCCAGGCCCCGGCCTGGGGCTACGTCGCCGGTATCGACCTGACCACCGGCAAAGTCGTGTGGAAACGCAAGAACGGCACCAGCCGCGACAGCTCGCCAATCCCGATCGGCTTCACCCTCGGCGTACCGAGCATGGGCGGTTCGATGGTTACAGCCGGCGGCGTCGGCTTCCTCAGCGGCACCCTTGACCAGTACCTGCGTGCTTATGACGTGAACACCGGTAAAGAGCTGTGGAAATCGCGCCTGCCAGCCGGCGGTCAAGCGACTCCGATGACCTACACCGGCAAGGACGGCAAGCAATACGTGCTGCTCGTTGTTGGCGGTCACGGCTCGCTGGGCACCAAGATGGGTGACTACATCATCGCGTACAAACTGCCGGAATAAGCGTTAGCTGGCGGTAAAAAAGAAGGCGCCACCCTGTGAGGGGGGCGCCTTTTTACATGGAGGACTGCCCAACATGCTCCATTCGCACCCAGGTGTATGGCGTCAATGAAGTCTGTCCACTTCGCCTTGGGCAATTCGGTGCTTTCAAGAAAAAATCAAAAGATCGCAACCTTCGAACGCTCGTCGTCAGCGTTGACCCGACAGCATCAAAAGGCTTTTCCTCCATTTGCCATCCCTTGCAATCGATCAATGATCAGTTGCTCGGCGTGCTTGCGGGTCTCCAGCAACAAACTCTTTTCCGTTTCGCTGTAGATCACCTGGAAACGCAAACCCGGCGTGTCGGAAGAATATTCGCGAATGATGAAATCCCTGTATTTCGTATCGGTATGACTCATGGTTCGATTCCGTGACGTTGGTAAATTCTCGAACACCTCTCTGGCGTTCGAGATTGAACTGCAATCTTCGGACGATTAAGTCAGTTGTCTACTGTCAGAAATTACAGGGGCTCAAGGCCAGTTCGAAATAAGCCGAACGGAACCCATCAAAACTCCATTTAATAGTTAAAGCTAACCAACACTCGCGTTTTTCGCTAGTTATGCACAGACATTGTTAGATTCCACTAGGCATCCGTGCCGACCTGAAGGATCTTGCCACCGGCCCAAAGGCCGCCAAGGTTAACAAGGCCAAAAACTTTGCAAACCTGAACACACACGCAGAAACACACCCGCCCCATTGAAACCACCCCACCCCTGCCCCATCTAAGACCCCATACCCCATTGCGCAGGTGCCCCATGACCGACCAGCAAGATCGCCCGGACAACCACGACGATTACGAAACCGACCACATCGAACACACCTCCTCCGGCACCGGCCTGGCGCTGCCCGGGCAAAACCTGCCGGACAAGGTCTATATCATCCCGATCCACAACCGTCCGTTCTTCCCGGCTCAGGTCCTGCCGGTCATCGTCAATGAAGAGCCGTGGGCCGAAACCCTCGAACTGGTCAGCAAGTCCGAACACCACTCCCTGGCCCTGTTCTTCATGGACACGCCCCAGGAAGACCCGCGCCACTTCGACACCGGCGCCCTTCCCGAATACGGCACGCTGGTCAAGGTCCACCACGCCAGCCGCGAAAACGGCAAACTGCAATTTGTCGCCCAGGGCCTGAGCCGTGTGCGCATCAAGACCTGGCTCAAGCACCATCGCCCGCCGTACCTGGTCGAAGTCGAATACCCGCACCAGCCCACCGAGCCGACCGACGAGGTCAAGGCCTACGGCATGGCGCTGATCAATGCGATCAAGGAGCTGCTGCCGCTCAACCCGCTGTACAGCGAAGAGCTGAAAAATTACCTCAATCGCTTCAGCCCCAACGACCCGTCGCCGCTGACCGACTTCGCCGCCGCCCTGACCTCCGCCACCGGCCCCGAACTGCAAGAAGTGCTCGACTGCGTGCCGATGCTCAAGCGCATGGAAAAAGTCCTGCCGATGCTGCGCAAGGAAGTCGAAGTCGCGCGCCTGCAGAAAGAAATTTCCGCCGAAGTCAACCGTAAGATCGGCGAGCATCAGCGTGAGTTCTTTCTCAAGGAACAGCTCAAGGTCATCCAGCAGGAACTTGGCCTGACCAAGGACGACCGCAGCGCCGACCTCGAACAGTTCCAGCAACGCCTCGAAGGCAAAACCCTGCCGGCGCAGGTGCAGAAACGCCTCGAAGAAGAAACCCACAAACTGTCGATCCTCGAAACCGGCTCGCCGGAGTACGCGGTCACGCGCAATTATCTGGACTGGGCAACATCGGTGCCGTGGGGCGTGTACGGCGAGGACAAACTCGACCTCAAGCACGCGCGCAAAATCCTCGACAAGCATCACGCGGGTCTGGACGACATCAAGGATCGCATCCTCGAATTCCTCGCCGTCGGTGCGTACAAAGGCGAGATCAGCGGCTCGATCGTGCTGCTGGTCGGCCCACCGGGCGTGGGTAAAACCAGCGTCGGCAAATCCATCGCCGAATCCCTCGGGCGGCCGTTCTACCGCTTCAGCGTCGGCGGCATGCGCGACGAAGCCGAAATCAAGGGCCACCGCCGCACCTACATCGGCGCGCAGCCGGGCAAACTGGTGCAGGCGTTGAAAGACGTCGAAGTGATGAACCCGGTGATCATGCTCGACGAGATCGACAAGATGGGCCAGAGCTATCAGGGCGACCCGGCCTCGGCGCTGCTGGAAACCCTCGACCCGGAACAGAACGTCGAATTCCTCGACCACTACCTCGACCTGCGCATGGACTTGTCGAAGGTCCTGTTCGTCTGCACCGCCAACACCTTGGATTCAATTCCCGGCCCGTTGCTCGACCGAATGGAAGTGATTCGCCTGTCCGGCTACATCACCGAAGAAAAAGTCGCCATCGCCAAGCGTCACCTGTGGCCGAAACTGCTGGAAAAGGCTGGCGTATCAAAAGGCAGCCTGAGCATCAGCGACACCGCGCTCAAAGCCCTGATCGACGGCTATGCCCGTGAAGCCGGCGTGCGGCAGCTGGAAAAGCAGATGGGCAAACTGGTGCGCAAAGCGGTGATGAAGCTGATCGACGATCCGAAAGCGGTGATCAAACTCGGCCCGAAAGATCTTGAAGCCTCGCTGGGCCATCCGGTATTCCGCAATGAGCAAGTGCTGTCCGGCACCGGGGTAATCACCGGTCTGGCCTGGACCAGCATGGGCGGCGCAACCTTGCCGATCGAAGCCACGCGGATTCATACGCTTAACCGGGGTTTCAAGCTCACCGGGCAACTCGGCGATGTAATGAAGGAATCGGCGGAGATCGCCTACAGCTACGTCAGTTCGCACCTCAAGCAGTTTGGTGGTGACGCGAAGTTCTTCGACGAAGCCTTCGTCCACCTGCACGTACCGGAAGGCGCGACACCAAAGGACGGCCCGAGCGCCGGCGTGACCATGGCCAGCGCCCTGCTCTCCCTCGCACGTAATCAGGCACCGAAAAAAGGCGTGGCGATGACCGGCGAACTGACCCTGACCGGGCATGTACTGCCGATCGGCGGCGTGCGCGAGAAGGTAATCGCAGCGCGCCGGCAGAAGATTTTCGAACTGATTCTGCCGGAGCCGAACCGGGGTAACTTTGAGGAATTGCCGGACTACCTGAAGGAAGGGATTACCGTGCACTTTGCCAAGCGGTTTGCGGACGTGGCGAAGGTGCTCTTCTGACAGTCATGTAGCGCCTGATGTACCGCTATCGCTGGCAAGCCAGCTCCCACAATGTTCAATGTGCCCACAAATCTTGTGGTCAACCGAGAAACCTGTGGGAGCTGGCTTGCCAGCGATGGCTTCAGTGCTGCCAACACGGCACTCCCTGACCGTCACACTTTGTCCCATCTTCAGTTATGCTCGCCGTTCGTCGTAACCGCCGGAGCTGCTGACCTTATGTCCCCTATTCGCCTGTTTCTCCCCCTCGCCCTTTCCTTGCTGGCGGCCTGCGCCACGCAACCGAAACACAACGTGACCGTGGAAAAACAAAGCGAATGCCCCGTGCGGCTCAACGTCGGGCAAAACCTGATCATCAGCCTGCCAAGCAACCCGACCACCGGCTACCGCTGGGCGATTCAGGATTCAGCTGGCGGCGTATTGCGTGCGCTCAGCCCTGAGGTTTACAGCAATCCGGAAGATGCCGGCGTGGTGGGCGCAGCGGGGGTTTCGACCTGGCGCTTCCAGGCTTTCGCGGCGGGCACCGGGCGTTTGCGCCTGACCTCGCAACAACCGTGGGCACCGGAAGTGCTGCCCGTGGAAACCTTTGACTGCGCCATTTCGGTGAACTGACTGCGGGAAACGGCGCTGGCTTCTTCGCGAGCAGGCTCGCTCCCACAGGACACCACGATACCCCTGTGGGAGCGAGCCTGCTCGCGAAAGCCATATCCCTGACGGCGAGAAATTACACCCCTCTCGGTGCTTTATCAGACAACCCAAGCATCCCCGCGCCACTTTGGCTAAAATGCCGGCCTTTTCCACCGACACCGCCGGACGCCGCCGTGAGCAAAGAACCCGATCGCCTATTCGCCCAGCCTTTGGCCCAGGTGCCTGACTTCGCCTTCAATGAAGACGTGGTGCGGGTGTTCCCGGACATGATCAAGCGCTCGGTGCCGGGTTACCCGACCATCGTCGAGAACCTCGGCGTGCTCGCGGCGCAGTTCGCCCAGCCGAACAGCGTGCTCTACGACCTCGGCTCGTCGCTCGGCGCAGTGACTCAAGCCCTGCGCCGCCATGTGCGCACCGACGGCTGCCGGGTCATCGCTGTGGATAACTCGGCGGCGATGGTCGAGCGTTGCCGCGAGTACCTCAACGGTCAGGATTCGATGTTTCAGGAATTGCTGCCGGTCGAGGTGATCGAAGGCGATATCCTCGCGCTGGAGTTTCAACCAGCCTCGGTGGTGGCGCTGAACTTCACCCTGCAATTCATCGCCCCGGACCAGCGCACCGCGTTGCTCTCGCGGATTCGCCAATCGTTGTTGCCCGGCGGCGCGCTGATTCTCTCGGAAAAGCTGCGCTTCAACGATGCCGAAGAACACGCCCTGCTCACCGACCTGCACGTAGCGTTCAAACGCGCCAACGGCTACAGCGAACTGGAAATCGCCCAGAAGCGCAGCGCCATCGAAAACGTCATGAAGCCCGACAGCCTCGAAGAACACCGCGAACGCCTGCTGGCCGCCGGGTTCTCGAAAGTCGTGCCGTGGTTCCAGTGTCTTAACTTTGCCTCGTTGATTGCCTTGCCATGATTGATCTGTCCCCCCTCGCCCGCCGTCTGGCCGGTACACCGCTGGCCGAATGGGCCAGCACGCTGCAAGCGCAACTCGACAAGAAAATGGAGAAGGGCCACGGCGATCTGGAGCGCTGGCAAAGTGCGCTGGACGCCTTGCCGAAAATCCAGCCAAGCGAAGTCGACCTGCTCAACGGCCTGAAACTCGACACCGATTGCGACGACGACACCCGCGCGCAGATGCGCACCGCGCTGATGGGTCTGTCGCCGTGGCGCAAAGGGCCGTTCGATCTGTTCGGTGTGCATGTCGATACCGAATGGCGCTCGGACTGGAAGTGGTCGCGGGTCTCCCCGCACCTCGACCTGAAGGGCAAACGCATCCTTGATGTCGGTTGCGGCAACGGCTACTACATGTGGCGCATGCTCGGCGCCGGCGCCGACAGCGTGATCGGTGTCGACCCGAACTGGCTGTTCTTCTGCCAGTTCCAGGCTGTGCAGCGTTACTTGTCCGAGCCGAATGCCTGGCACCTGCCGTTCCCGTTCGAAGACCTGCCGCCGAATCTGGAAGGCTTCGACACAGTATTTTCCATGGGCGTGTTCTATCACCGTCGCTCGCCGATCGAGCATTTGCTGGCGCTGAAGGATTGCCTGGTCAAGGGCGGCGAGCTGGTGCTGGAAACCCTCGTGGTCGAAGGCGACAAGCATCAGGTGCTGGTGCCGGAAGATCGCTACGCGCAGATGCGCAACGTGTGGTTTTTGCCGTCGGTGCCGGCGCTGGAATTGTGGCTGCGCAGAGCCGGATTCAGCGATATTCGTTGCGTGGATGTCAGTACCACGACGGTGGAAGAGCAACGCGGGACGGAGTGGATGAAGTATCAGTCGCTGAGTGATTTTCTGGATCCTGAGGATCACAGCAAAACCATTGAAGGGCTGCCGGCGCCGATGCGTGCGGTGATTGTTGCGAAGAAATAACCCAATCTCCCCACCAACGGAGATCCACCTGTGGGAGCGAGCCTGCTCGCGATAGCGGTGTGTCAGTCACCATTCATTTTGAATGTACCGACGCTTTCGCGAGCAGGCTCGCTCCCACATTTAACCTGTGTTTATTCAGCAGGTTTGGTGCGTCTGGCGCGGAAAAACTCGGTCAACACTGCGCCACATTCTTCAGCCAGCACCCCGCCCTCATACAACACCCGGTGATTCAAAAAACCCTGGGTAAAAAACTGTCCCTGACTTTGCACAATCCCGGCCTTGGGTTCCAGCGCGCCGTACACCACCCGCGCCACCCGCGAATGCACGATCAGCCCGGCGCACATGCTGCAAGGCTCCAGCGTCACATACAGCGTGCTGCCCGGCAGGCGATAGTTATCCACTGCCTGCGCGGCGGCGCGGATCGCGACCATTTCGGCGTGGGCACTCGGGTCGCTGGTGCTGATCGGGCAATTAAAGCCGCGACCGATGATCGCGCCATCCTGCACCAGCACCGCGCCCACCGGCACCTCACCGAGGGCGACGCCCTGTGCGGCGAGGGTCAGGGCTTCGCGCATGAAGTCGCGGTCGCGGCTGCGGTCGATGATCGCCGCCGGGCGGATCTGGCGCATCACTTCACCTCGATCGCGGCCATCAGGCCGGTTTCCATGTGGTCGATGACATGGCAGTGGAACATCCACACCCCCGGGTTATCCGCCACCAGCGCCACTTGCGCACGCTCGTTCTTGCCCAGCAGATAGGTGTCGGTGAAATACGGAATGACTTTGTGCCGGTTCGACGCGATCACCTTGAAGCTCATGCCGTGCAGGTGGATCGGGTGCTGGTACTGGGTCATGTTCTTCAATTCGAAAATATAGCTCTGGCCCAGTTTCAGGCTGGCAATCGGTCGGTCAGCACAGGTCTTGTCGGTGATGTCCCAGGCCTTGCCGTTGATCTGCCAGAGGCTCGGCGGCTTGCCGTTTTCGGTGTTCACCGAGACCGAGCCGACCCATTCGAAATTGAAGTTGAGTTTCTCGGCATTGGCCAGGTCCGGCTCGGCCACCGGGTTGGCCGGCAGGGCTTTCGGCCAGTCGGTCGGCGCATCGGTGTTGGCGACTGAACGCAGCGTGCCCAGACGCACCGGGCCGTTGCGCAGCGACAACTCTTCACCGGCTGCCGGTGCCTTGATCGCCAGGCAAATGCGCATGCCGGGGCCGAGCCAGTATTCCTTGCCCAACGGGCGGGGCTCGACCGGGTTGCCATCCAGCGCGTAGATCTTCGCTTCGACACCGGGAATGTTGATGCGATAGGTCAGGGTGTTGTCGAGGTTAAGCAGACGCACCCGAGTGACCTGCCCGGCCGGCAGATCAATCACCGGCAGCGGCACACCATTGATCGTCGACAAGCGCCCGGCGGTACCGCCACGGGCCGCTTCGCGGGGGATGCTGAATTCGACGAACTGACCTTGCTCGTCGACATGCCAGTTCTTCAGGCTCAACGTTTTCTCGTACTTGAAGCCGGTCGGCTCGCGTTCTTCGATGATCAGCGGCCCGACCAGCCCGCGCCCGAGTTCTTCGCTGCTGCTGACATGCGGGTGATACCAATAGCTGCCAGCGTCCGGCACGCGGAATTTATAGTCGAAGTATTCGCCCGGCAGCACCGGCAACTGCGATACGTAGGGCACGCCGTCCATCTCCAGCGGCAGGCGGATACCGTGCCAGTGAATGGTAGTCGCCACCGGCAGGTGATTGATGAAGCGCACCCGCAGCCATTCACCCTGACGCACACGCAACTCGGTGCCCGGCGCCGACGGGCCGAACGCCCAGGCTTCGGTCTTGTGCCCCGGCACCAGTTCGACATCGAGCGGCGCGGCGATCAGTTCATAGTCGTGGCCGGCCTCGGCGTCGGCCATCTTGCCCAGCCAGTAACGCGACGCGCCTCCCGCGCCCACGCCAACGACAACAAGACCGGCCAGGCCACCGAGGATTTGGCGACGGGTAAAGGACATGAACTCAACTACCTCACGTATCAGCGACAGACCCCGAGGGATCCGCAAAAAGGCGAATACGATACACCCGCAGTTGAGAAACAGTAAGGGCGACCTGCGGCCGCACGTCTTGTCGGCCTTATGCGCGCAGCCCGGTAATGAGGTGCAGCACGCCGCCCTCAAGCGGCATGACGCCCGCCACACCGGCCACACTCAGGGCCTGACGGTCGACACGGGCCTCGTCGTGCAGCGCCACGCGCACCCGAGTCAGCGCCACCGGTTGCTGCGACTTGAGGTTATCCACACCGCCCAGCGCCGCAACAATCTCGGCGCTCAGGCCGGCAATCGGTTCGGCGACGGCTTTCACCTCATCCGGGACCAGATCCGGCGTCAGTGCTTTCCAGAATGCCTGCTGCAATTTGTCGAACATGTTCAATTCTCCATAACCGGCGAGGCATCGACTTTCGCCCCATGAAACTGCTGCAAGGCTGCGCGCACGTCGGCGGCGCTTTCCAGGTTCGAAACCTGTTCGGCGATGATTCGACAGTCGGCCAGATCCACTTCGCGGACCGCCGACTTGATCGCCGGAATCAACGGCACGCTCACCGACAGCTCATCCACACCCAGCCCCAGCAGCAGCGGCACGGCAAGGCGTTCAGACGCCATCGCACCGCAGACGCCGACCCATTTGCCGTGGGCATGCGCAGCCTTAACCGTCATCGCGATCAGGCGCAGCACCGAAGGGTGAAAGCTGTCCGCCTGACTGGCCAGACGCGGATGATCGCGATCCATGGCCAGCGTGTATTGGGTGAGATCGTTGGTGCCGATTGAAAAGAAATCCACGTGCGGCGCCAGCACATCGGCCATCAGCGCAGCGGCAGGCACTTCGATCATGATTCCCAGCTTTGGCAAATGCGCCAGGCCCAGCACCCGCGCTTCTTGCTCGAGAATCTGCCGCGCCAGACGCAGTTCGGCCAAATTCGTGACCATCGGCAACATGATGTGCAGACGCGTCAGTTCACAGCAGGCGAGGATTGCACGGAACTGCTCACGCAACAGTTGCGGTCGCTCAAGGCACAGTCGAATGCCGCGCAAACCAAGGAAGGGATTGGTTTCGCTGTCCATCGGCACGTAGGCCAGCGGTTTGTCGCCACCGACATCAAGGGTGCGCACCACCAAATTGTGTGCCGGCCCGATGGTGCGCGCGATGGCGCTATAAGTGGCCACCTGTTCGTCATGGCTCGGCGATTGCTGACGGCCCAGGTAGAGAAACTCCGAACGCAGCAGCCCCACGCCATTCGCGCCCAGCTCCATGGCCTGGGCGGTTTCTTCCTGCGAGGCAACGTTGGCGGTGACTTCGATGTGCTGACCGTCACGGGTGCAGGCCGCCTCGCTGGCCTGCGCCAGTTCCTGCTGATGACGCTGGCGCTGGCGCTCATGACGCGTGCGCAATTGGTCAATGGACTCGGCGTCCGGGTGCAACTGCAATTCGCCTTTGTCGGCATCGAGCAGCACCCGCGTGCCGTTGCCGAGCCCGAGCATTTGCGCCGGCATGCCGCAGATCGCCGGTAAACCGCAGGCTCGCGCGAGGATCGCGACATGGCTGGTGGCGCCACCGCCGACGGTGGCAAACCCGAGCACTTTGCGCGTATCGAGCCCGGCGGTCTGGGACGGGGTCAACTGATCGGCGATCAGAATGGTGTCGTCCGGCAACTCCAGCGCTTGTTCGTGAACACCAAGGATCAGCTTCAGCACGCGCTGGCCGACATCATCCAGATCCGCCGCGCGCTCGGCCAGCAAGGCATTGCCCAGCGAGCGAAACATCGCCGCCGTTGCGTCGGTGCTGGTCTTCCAGGCAAACGCCGCGCTGTTGCCCGCGTCGATCAGTGCCCTGGCCTGATCCAGCAGGCTCGGATCGGCCAGCAGTTCCTGATGCGCCTTGAAAATCTCCGCCTGCGCCTGGCCGCTGGCGGTGTCGCGCAGATGTTGCAGGGCCATGTCGGCTTCGATCAGGGCTTGGCTCAACGCCTCCAGTTCAACTGGCGGCTCGGCGCCGAACTCGTTGACCATGAGCGACGCTTCGACGATCTGCATGACTTGTCCCAACGCCGAACCGGGCGAGGCGCAGACACCGCGCAGGATGTTCGGCATTTCTGCTGCATCGACTTCGACCGGCGCGGGCGCTGTGACCGCTTCGCCGCAGCCTTCGCTCAGCAAGCGTGTCAGCGCCGCGACCGCTGCCTCGGCATCTTCACCTTCGGCGCTGACCTGCACGCTGTCGCCATGGGCCGTCTGCAACGCCATGATCGCCACCAGGGATTTGCCGTTGGCTTGCGCTTGCAGCTTGTGCAGATGGATGGTCGCTGAAAATGCTTTGGCCGCTTGGGCGAATACTGCCGCCGGCCGCGCGTGCAGGCCATTGGGATTGGGCAGGTTGATCGGCTGCGAGAACACCGCGTCGCCCGGCATCGGCGCTGGATGTTCGCCGACGGCTGCGCCGACCACGACGTCCAGCACTGGCTGGCCCACCTCGACCAACCCGGTTGAGCCAACGAGTGAATCGAACGGCTCGCCGCTGACCACCAGCATCAAGGTCAACAAACTGCGCGCGTGCAGGGCAATATAGTCAGCGTCGAAGTCGATCAGCGCCTGCCCTGCTTCGACCCGCTGCCCCGCTTCAACGCGGCGGGTGAATCCTTCGCCGGCGAGATTCACCGTGTCCAGGCCGATGTGCATCAACACCTGCACACCCGCATCACTGGTGATGGTGAGCGCATGCCCGCTGGTCTGCACATCGCTGACCACACCGGCCAACGGTGCGCAGAGCGTTGACGAAGTCGGGTCGATGCACAAACCGTCGCCGATGATCCGCCCGGCAAATACCGGGTCAGGCACCTGGTCCAGCGCCATCAGCACGCCGGATAAAGGAGCCAGCAGCTGCAATTGTTGGGGTGTGGCCATGACATCACCTGAGCTTGTATTCATTGAATGAGCGGTCGCAGCCGCTTTGCTTATTTCCACCAGTATTCAACCTGCAGCCCGACATTGGCCCCGTGCCGTGCGTTGCCGAACGCGCCGGTGTCGGACAGCGCCGAACCTTTGGCCAACAGGTTGGCGGCACGCTTGGCTGCCTGGTTCCAGCTGGCATAGGTGTAATACAGACGCACCTCGGGCCGCGCCCAGAATTCCGGGCCTTTCGGTGACCAGGTCGGTGCAAAGGTGAACTTGCTCAGCTTGCGCGTGCCGTCCGCCGCCTCGACCTGATCGTGCCCCAGTTCGGTCACCAGTTTGAACTGCTCGCTCAGCGCATAGGCCGGGCGCACACCGAGTGACAGCCAGTTCTGATCGGCGCCGCCCTGACGAATATCTTTCTGATACACCGCCTGGAATTGTCCGCCAAAACGTGGCGTCAGTTGCCAGTCGAAGAACTCGACGATCCGATAACTCTTGTTGCGGTCATCGAGCCTGACGTTACCGGTATAGCCCAATCCGGTGCCCGGCCCTTCACCGTATTGCAGCGCCAGTTTGTTCTTGCCGCCGAGGAAGTCCTGCTGCACGTGCTGAGTGGTAATCGCCCAGCCACGGTGGGCGTCGCGGCTGTCGGGCTTGTCGATGTAGCTGAGGCCGAACTCAAGTTCACCGCCCGGGTTACTGTTGAAACCGCCGACGTTGAAGTCGTGGCGGTTGATGTAATCCTTTTGGTAAAGGTTGTCCTTGCGCGAAAAGGCGTAGCTGTATTTCAGGCCACCGAGCAACACGTCTTCAATGCCTGCACCGGTGGCGCTCTGGTTCCAGTAATAGAAATCGGAAATATGGATGTCGTTACGTTTGTAGTAACGCCGCCCGGCCCACAGCGAGCCGCCGTTGAGCGCGGGCATCGCCGACCACTGCGCATACGCCTGCGGCAAACGAATCGAGCCGTTTTCTTCCTTGAACGTCAGGCTACGGTCGTAACGGTTGTACAGCGATGCCATGCCGTCGACGCTCAGCACCGAGCCGTCGTCGAGGGTGTACAGATCCTGGCGCAGCTCGAGCTCACCGTACTGCTCGCACTCGTTACCGAGGCGATATTTGGTCTGCGCGCCGGGCAACTGGAAACACGACTGGCTGCTGCTGTTGACCGAAGTACCGACACCGCTGCGCAGATAGCCGCCGAACTCCAGCGCCTGTGATGACGTGGGCATTGCCAGACAAATCCCCGCGACTGCCAGACTGTAATTTATGGTTGCTCTCATATATGCCACCCATTGTTTTTATTGTGTGGTTGCAGGAATTCAGCGCGCACAAATCCCCCGCGCAGCGTTCTGCGTGTTTTTTCAAAGGTTGTTATTCAGTTAAAAATCAGGGGTCGGTCAGGTGCAGCACGAAGGATTCGTAAGGTCGCAACTGCAGCAAACTCGTGCGTTGCGGGCAGTCCGGGTAGTTGCTGATCAGCAGGCGCTGCTCCTGGGCTTCGTCGATCAGTGCCGGTAGCTCGACCTCACATGCGGTGCCATAGAAATTGTTCACCACTAACAAGCGCTCTCCCTTCCCCTCGCGCAGGTACGCCCAGACCTGTGGATGCTCCGGCAACAACTGCCGATAGATGCCATCGGAGATCAACGCTTCAGTGCGGCGCAAGTTGATCAGGCGCCGATAGTGATGCAGCACCGATTCCGGGTCGTGCAGTTGATGCGCGACATTGATCTGTGCAGCATTGGCCGGCACACCGATCCATGGTTCGCTGCGAGTGAAGCCGGCGTTGTGCCCGGCGTGCCAGTGCATCGGCGTGCGCCCGTTGTCGCGGGACTTCTGCATGATCGCCGCCATGTTGTCGAGGTCGCTTGCCCCGGCTTCACGCTTGAGGCGAAAGATATTCAGGGTCTCGACGTCACGGTATTGCTCGATGCTCTCGAACCCCGGATTGGTCATGCCCAATTCTTCGCCCTGATAGACGAAGGGCGTGCCCTGCAGAAAGTGCAGCGCAGTGCCGAGCATCTTCGCCGACAGCTCGCGGTATTCCCCATCATTGCCGAACCGCGAGACCACCCGTGGCTGATCGTGGTTACACCAGAACAGCGCATTCCAGCCGCCACCCGCCTGCATGCCGGTCTGCCAGTCGGACAGAATCTGCTTGAGCTGGAGGAAATCGAAATCGGCGCGCACCCATTTCTGCAGATTCGGGTAATCGACCTTCAGGTGATGAAAGTTGAAGGTCATCGACAGTTCTTTCGACTGCGGATTGGAGTAACGAATGCAGTGTTCCAGACGTGTCGAAGACATTTCGCCGACGTTGATCAGCTCATGCCCTTCGAAGACCTCACGGTGCATTTCCTGCAAGTACGCATGCACGTTCGGCCCGTCGGTGTAGAAGCGCCGACCATCGCTGTCGTCCTCGGGGAAGTCCGCCGGTTTCGAGATCAGATTGATCACGTCCAGACGAAAGCCACCGACACCCTTGTCGCGCCAGAAACGCATCATCCTGAACACTTCGTCGCGGACCTTGGGGTTGTCCCAATTGAGGTCGGCCTGGGTGTGGTCGAACAGGTGCAGGTAATACTGGCCGGTCTGCGCTTCGTACTCCCAGGCCGAGCCGCCGAATTTGGATTCCCAGTTGTTCGGCTGGTCGCGCCAGATATAGAAGTCGCGGTAAGGGTTGTCGAGGCTGCTGCGCGCCTGCTGGAACCACACATGCTCAATCGAGGTGTGGTTGACCACGATGTCGAGCATCAGCTTGATCCCGCGTTTGCCCGCTTCGGCGATCAGCAGTTCACAGTCGGCCATGCTGCCGTAGCTCGGATCGACCGCGTAGTAGTCGCTGATGTCGTAGCCGTTATCGCGCTGCGGCGAGCGCAGGAACGGCGTGATCCACAGGTAATCGACCCCCAGCCATTGCAGGTAATCGAGCTTGGCGACGATGCCGAGCAGATCGCCGGTGGCGTTGCCGGCATGGCTGTGAAAGCTCTTCGGGTAGATCTGGTAGATCACCGAACGTTGCCAGTCTTGCATGGCGGGACTCCTTTATTAATTTCAGGCAACCCGGTAACCCGGACGGACGATCTTCATGCTCAGCACGCAGGTCAGGGCAAACGGCACGAGCATGGCGATCAGCATCCCGATGACGAACATCGGGATGAACTGCGGAATGATCGAGATGAAACCGGGCAGGCCACCGACGCCGATGGCCGAGGCCTGGATCTTGTTCAGCGAGAGGAACATGCAACCCAGCGCCGAACCGGCCAGCGCGGCGTAAAACGGGAACTTGTAGCGCAGGTTGACACCGAACATCGCCGGCTCGGTGATGCCGAAATACGCAGAAATCGCCGAGGTCGAGGCCATGCTCTTGTCCCGCGCATTACGCGTCATCCAGAACACCGCCAGGGCCGCACTGCCCTGCGCCAGATTGGACATGACGATCATCGGCCAGATGAAGGTGCCGCCCTGACTCGAAATCAATTGTAGGTCCACGGCGAGGAACATGTGGTGCATGCCGGTGATTACCAGCGGCGCATACAGCAAACCGAAAATCAGACCGCCCACCAACGGCGCCAGATCGAACAGCATCACCAGCCCTTCGGTGATGTAGATGCCGATATGCCGGGTCACCGGGCCGATGATTGCCAGCGCCAGCACGCCAGTGACAACGATGGTGGTGATCGGCACCACCAGCAACTGCACGGCGTTGGGCACTCGCGCCCGCAACCATTTTTCGATGACGCTCATCACGTACGCCGCCAGCAGGATCGGCAGGATCTGCCCCTGGTAGCCGACCTTTTCCACCTGGAACAGGCCGAGGATGTCGAAGTACGGCAGTTGCTGCCCATCCAGCCCGGCCACGGCCTTGCCGTAATTCCAGGCATTGAGCAGGTCCGGGTGTACCAGCATCAGACCGAGGACAATGCCGAGGATTTCGCTGCCGCCGAAACGCTTGGCCGCCGACCAGCCCACCAGCGCCGGCAGGAACACGAACGAGGTATTGGCCATCAGGTTGATCAGACTCCACAACCCGTCCAGGTTGGGATAGGCATCCAGCAGGGTCTGGCCCTCGATGAACATGCCCTTGGCGCCGAGCAGGTTGTTGATGCCCATCAACAGGCCGGCAATGATCAGCGCCGGCAGGATCGGCATGAACACATCGGAAAACACCCGCACCAGCCGCTGCATGGCGTTTATCTTCTCTGCGCTTTTCTGTTTAACGTCGGCGATGGTCGATGCCGCCAGGCCCGTCTGCTGGCGCAGTTCGGCATAAACCTTTTCAACATCGCCCGGCCCAATGACCACCTGATACAACCCGCCGGTGAAGAACGAACCCTTGACCAGATCGACGCCATTGAGCGCGGCCACATTCACCAGCGCGGGGTTCTTCAGCGCCAGGCGCAAACGCGTCACGCAATGCGCCGCCTGCTCGATGTTGTCACGGCCACCGAGGCTTTCCAGCAGCTCCCGGGCGATGTTCGGATAGTCATGGCTCATGCTTGTTCTTCCGTCGTGGATTGTTGTTATTGGCAGCACGCCGAGAGGAAAAATACTCGTCTGTACGAGTTAATGCAACAACTCGTCTGTACGAGTTTGCATCCGTGGATGAACGTCAGAAAAACGCGGATTCTTCCTACTCTGACCTAAGATGTTTTCCTTCGTCCGCATGGACAAACCCCTACCCTGCCCTTAAGGTTCGGGGTTTTGAGCACCGTCGGCACAGAGTCCAGCCATGAGCAAATACAACCAGATCTACAGCGATTTGCTTGCCAGCATCACCACGCAGCGCCTGGAGCGCGGCGCCCGGCTGCCTTCCGAAACCGAACTGATGGACACCTATCAGGCCAGCCGTGGCACGGTGCGCAAGGCCATCGACCAGTTGCAGGAACGCGGTTTCGCTCAGAAGATTCACGGCAAAGGCGCGTTCGTGCTGTCGACCAACCCGATCGAATTCCAGCTCGGCGGCATCGTCAGCTTCTAGGAGACCCACCCGCGACTGGGCAACGACGTCAGCACCGAAGTGGTCGAGATGTGTCAGGTGCCGCTGGAAGGTGCGCTGCTCGAACACATCAATGCCGAACCCGGCAGCCCGATCACCCGGATCAAGCGGGTACGGCGCATCGACGGCAAACGCGTCATCCTCGACATCAACCACTTCGTCAGCGAGGTGATTCCCGACCTGTCAGCAGACATTGCCGAACATTCGATCTACGCCCACATCGAACAGACCCTGCAACTGCAGATCGCCTACGCCCAGCGCACCATCGAAGCCGTGCCGTGCAGCAAGGACGACCACCACCATCTGGACCTCGACGGCCAGAGCCACGTCATCGTGGTCAGCAACCAGACCTTCCTGCAGGACGGCCGCCAGTTCGAGTACACCGAATCGCGGCATACGCTGGACAAGTTCTATTTTTCCGATGTGGCGCGGCGCTGACGTTCGCCAACAGGCGAGCCCATTTCAAAATATGTGATTGGCTGACAAGCCGCGATGACCTCCGGTAGTATGCCGCCGTGGCTATGGAACACCTTCCTTCTATCCTCCATGAACTAGGGGTTCCGCTCTCCACACCGCGCCTGCTTATTGCAGGCGTTTTCGTATCGATTGCACAGGTGAGCTTCAGCTCACTGGAAACGGCGACCAAGGAAGAAATCATGATCAATCAGGAGCTGTTCCTGCGGCGCCGTACAAAACTTCACGTCCCTGCCGGCTCTGGCGGAGCCACACGCGCGCAGGTCGCATCAGCTGTCAAAGAAGTTACAGCGTTTCGATGCGTTCTCTCCGAGCCGCTGATCGAGCGAATCAGCATGCTCTCTGCGGTCGAACTCAAAAACTGGCTGCGTGAAGTCATTCGAGTCCTGCGGCGGCGCAGCGGTGCTCATGTACATCACCGACCGTTTTATCCTGACTTCCCCAATCAAGTCCTCGAAGCGACAGAGGCGCAGTTGTATCTCAACGCCGTCATTCACTACCACACACTTCGGCGCCTGCCACCCAGCGAACAGGTTCGGCCAGCCATGCTTGAAGGCAACTTCATCCATTGGGTCATCGAACCGGGAAGTGTCAGCGAGTTCGAGGCATTGCTCGAGCCGCTGGTCTCATCGCGCACCTCGCTGTCCGAAGAGGAAGCGGCGGATGTCAGCTGGTTTATCCGAACGTACAAAAGCGATGTGTTCCGTCTACTGCCCGAGACCGTTCCGTTTCGCGAGATTCGCGCGCTGGTTGGCGGCGCGCTAATCCTGCATATCGGCGACGATGCACAGGTTGAGGCTTTCCTTGAGCAAAATGTCGAAACGGCGACGGACGTGCTGCGCGTGGCGATCGCACTGCATGGTGGAGACGTGTCGCTGGCGACAGCGTTGACGCGCTTTAGCAAAATGAAACGTTCGATGCGTCGCAAGCTGTTGCGCCTGCTCGACCGCATGCCCAACGCTACCGAGGATTTGATGCGCCAGGCCGAACGCTGGAAACGTCTGGCCGAAGTCCTGCATCCGGGCGATTACGCTGAGAAGTATCCGCGAGCATTTGCGGCCATCACCGCAGCGCGACGCAATGATCCGCCGGCCTCGTTCGGGTCGCGTGTCGAAACCATGCTTGCCCAACGCCAGATCGCCGCGCTTACGTCGGTGCTGCAGGATCGTCCCGGAGAATTCGCGCGCCGTCTGGACGTGATGTTACGGCGTGCCACAGAACCGGACGCGGTGCTCGACGCCTTTGCGGCTGTCGCCGCACAAGTGTCCTCACCTGTGCTGCTGCAATTGCTGGCCCAGTTAACTGCCCCACGTCCCCTGCCCTTGCGGGCGTTCATACCTAAAGGGGCAATGGCGAAAGTCTTCGGCACTGAAGATCGTCGAGAACCGATCGCCCCGCCGGTGTTGGCGCGTGCAGCACAAATCTGCGAGAACGCCCTGATCGCACGTTTCGCGTCGCTGCCACCGCTGGGCCGCTGCTTTGTCGATCCGGCATTGCGCGAATACCGGGTGCCATTGGCACAGCGCGCCGCAGCGAAGTCACTGCGAACACTGGTACGCGGCAGTCGCTTGCCAATGCCCGATACGCGATTCATTCGCCTGTTTCTGTGGTGGAAGAACGGTCGTGACCGCACGGACATCGACTTGTCGGCCGCCTTCTTCGACACCGACTTCGTCTTCAAGGAAGCGGTCGCCTATTACAACCTCAAAGGTTATGGCGGTTACCACAGCGGCGACATCGTCGACGCGCCTAATGGCGCTTCCGAGTTCATCGACCTCGACCTTGATGCTCTCGTCAAAAAGGGCGTCCGCTATGTCGTTACGTCCCTCAACTCATTTACCTCGCAGCCATATTGTGATCTTCCGGAATGCTTCGCAGGCTGGATGGCCCGCGCCGACACTGCATCTGGCGAAGTGTTCGAGCCGCGCACCGTAGTCGACCGCATCGATATCGCCTCCGACACCAGTATCTGCCTGCCATTCGTGATGGACCTGGAGGAACGTCGCATGATCTGGGCCGATCTGGGGCTGACTTCATCGCCCCGCTGGAACAACGTCGACAACAACCTCAGCGGAGTTTCGTTGATGCTGCGCGCCCTGGTGCATACACCAAGGCCGGACCTGCACACGCTTTTCGATTTACATGTGCGGGCACGAGGCGAACGAGTGGCCTCTGCAGAGCAGGCGCAGAGGGTGTTCGCACCTGAACAAGGGCTGACTCCATTCGATACGGATCTGATTCGGTCTGAATATCTTTGATATCTGCGAAAGCATTGGCTCCCTTTCAAAAGGACAACACGCAATAGCCGAGTAACACCCTCCCCTTGAGCGCATGGGCCATCTTCGGCCTTTGTGTCTCAAGGATGAACACCCGCATGACCACTGCCGAACGTCGTCTGCTGCCAAACGCAGCGGACAAAACCGCCCTCAAAGCCATCGCCACGACCATTGTGCAGAACTGCCCAAGCCTGCTCGATGAGGCCCGGCTAGTCGCGATCGAACTGCTGACCGCCAAGTGCCTATCCGGCCTTGATCCCGACCAGGTTTATTTCCATCGTTTCAAAACGGCGCAAAGCAGCACGCTGACCTTTACCGGTTGGGAGCACTTGCTGGAAAAGCCTTGTGAAACGCTCACCCTCACGCAACTGGTCGTCCATCGATTTCGCGCCACCGACCAAGACAACGCAGATTTGCTGGGCCTTTACTGCGGCTTCTACTCGGATGGCCCGGACGCGGAGAATTTCAATCAGAGCAACGAAGTGCGACTGCTTGGCAGCGATGTGCTGAAGGCATTCTGGGCCATCGATTTCAGCACACGCTACAGCGGTCAATTGACCAAATTCTGGCAAACCTCGTCGGACGATTTCCGCGCCCTGGCCAAGTGCAATTTCCTCAGTCAGGCGGTGCAGGCGCTGCAACAGGGGGACGTTGACGGCAATGACTTTCAACGCATCGTCACCTCGCTGATCGGCCCCGTGAGCTGGCCGGTAACCCTGCAAATGCTCCGATCGACGTACCCGGTCGGCGCGCAGGTGCGCACGCTGGATCTGGACGGTCACGTCGCCACCAACGTGCTGCGTCTGGTCGAAGACAGTGGCCGGCAGACCCTTTACCTGCCGGGACAAGCCCAGGCCTTTCGGCTGATGGACTCTGCAGCGGATCTGCATTGGTGGCTGCTTGAGCAGATGAATTCAGAGCCGAAACGCCCTTTGTTTCTGAAGCACTTCTCGCTGGCTGACAGCAATCACATCACCGAGAACCTCACTGATTTGATGAACCGTTTGGTGAGCACCTGGGGTCACAGCGATCATCGGATGATCAACCGCAGCAACGTTGCAATCAGCGGCGACGCCTTCACGTGGTTAAGCGATTCGACTCGCTCGGGCATGGCTGCCGAGGCGCATCTGGTGCTCACGTCCAACAGTGACCTGTGCAAGAAACTCTGGACCGGCTATCTGAGCGCCGGGCTGAAAGTGTTCGGCCCGATGGCGGCCGTGGGCTGGCCTGCAGCTTTGCCGTTGATTGGGGCGGGCGTCGTCAACACTGGGCTGAACATCGATCAGGCGATCAACGGCGTTACGGCGACCGAGCGTAGAGCCGGGGTTATCGGTGCAGTGCTCAGCGCTATCGAAACCGTATTCAATGTTCCGTTCCTGATTGGCACTGACGCGCAGTTGGAAGTTGGGCCACAGATTGAGTATGCCGAGGCTGAAGAGATGCGTGGTCTGGTCGAGCTTGCCTCGGCTGACACGCGATTATTGCCACCTGTGAATCCGCCGCCCGTCACAGCGGCTGAAGAAGCAAGCAGCGAGCTGGCAAACGAGATACCCAGCGGGGCGACATTCGGCGACGCCACTGAGCCCTTGAATACGCCTGCTACACGGCGAGGTTCAACATTTCCACAAGTACCTGCCAGCTATCGATGCAACGAGTTACTGGCGCAACATTCCGTAGAGGCGGCGCCGGGGAAATACGAAGGCGTCTACCGCCTCGACAAAGAACCCGGTCATGCCATCGAAATGGATGGCGCCGCCTATTACGTGCGCTACTTCGCCGACTCGCAAGACGGTGGCAACTGGGCAATCATCAATCCCGAGCGTCCCAATCAGTTCGCTTATTCGTTGCCGGTCCGCCTGGGAAGCGCCGGCAAGTGGGAGCGCATGCCAGCGCTGCGGCTGCGCGGAGGCGGTCAATGCGTGGGCAAAGCATGTTTGCCGGAGACTGATGTGAGCTCAACCGAGGCAACACCGTCGGTGGACCTGCCACGCGTCGAACCGCTTCCAGGCGTTCCGTGTCCGCTACGCCCGGTTACGAAGCTCAAGGGTATCTCAGAGACGGAAATACCCGGAATGAGAAGATGGGCAATGAACTTGCCCAACGCCTCCGCCGAGACCACAAGCGCCGGGCGCCGCTATCTGCTGGCGACCGACCGCTACGTGGCCCATTTCGGCGAACAACGCACGGCTCTGCTGAACGACGCCGAAGCATTCTACCGGGAGTTGAAATGGATCAACCTGCCCCAGCGCCCGGTCATTCCGCCCGTCAGTCTGCAGATGGAGATCGATGAGTTGATTGACCTCATCTTTGCCAATACCGATGGACTGGCCGTCGGTGAAACCCTCGATCGCATCGCCAGCACGCGCTTCATGATCGAGAACATGCCAACGTTCGCGCGGCATATCAAAACCCTCTACGTGCGTGGGTTGCTGAGTGATTTCGCCCAGGATGACATCAACCATTTCTACCTGTCGGGAGACATGTCAGAGGACCTCAGTACCTATTTGTCCAGCCTGGGTACCGACCCTGAGAACCGGTTCAACATGCTCGAATTGATCCGGGCTGCCCAAGCCAATGGCATCCGGGTTCATGGACTGGATGCAGCAGAAACCTGCACGCTGAAAGTCCCGCTCACGTCGATCGAAGAGCAGATGATCAAGGCGCGCCTCGCAACGCAGATCATGGAGCGTGACAAGCTGCTCAACAGACCCGGCAAGTGGGTGGCTCTGGTCGATGCCACGAATACCAATACCTTCAGAGATCTGGCAGGCATAAGCGAACTTCGGGGCGGCATCGGTTTACGCATCGAAGACGTCTGGCCCGACGAGGTGGCCGACCTCAGGATCGACCCGGGAGTGGAAGTCGCTCGCGGCCCGTTTTACAACGGGGCGACGACAAACAGCGCGTTCGACCCTCTGTTCGCTGACCTGCGATTGCAGGTCAAGGCCCCCATGCCGCCATGGAATGATGCAACGCTGGAAAAGCTTCTGCCTCGCAATGGCATGTTCGTGATACGGAAAACAGAACCAAGCACATACACACTCGTGCGGCGCAACAGCGCCAGCAACATCGTGCAAACAAGGGTGCATTGCACCGCAGATGGCCGGTTTTATATCTGGGACCCGTCGATGCGTCGCATCACCGGCATGGTCTTCCGCGACATCGCCGCAGTAGCCGAGCGCCTGATCGAGCTCGGCATGACCCTGCAAAGTCGCTTACCCGCCTGACCTGTTTTCAGGGTCCTGAAACGAAAAAACCCTTGGCTCGAGGCCAAGGGTTTTTCGTTATTCGAACCGCAGCAGGATCATTCCCACTCAATCGTCGCCGGCGGCTTGCTCGACACGTCGTAAGTGACGCGGGAGATGCCTTCGATTTCGTTGATGATGCGGCCGGAAACGGTTTCCAGCAGTTCGTAAGGCAGGTGTGCCCAACGCGCGGTCATGAAGTCGATGGTTTCCACGGCACGCAGGGCCACGACCCAGGCGTAACGACGGCCGTCACCGACCACGCCGACCGATTTCACTGGCTGGAACACTACGAACGCCTGGCTGACCTTGTGGTACCAGTCGGCCTTGCGCAGTTCTTCGATGAAGATGTGGTCGGCGCGACGCAGCAGGTCGGCGTATTCCTTCTTCACTTCACCAAGGATGCGCACGCCCAGGCCCGGGCCCGGGAACGGGTGACGGTAGACCATGTCGTACGGCAGGCCCAGTTCCAGGCCGAGACGACGGACTTCGTCCTTGAACAGTTCGCGCAGGGGCTCGACCAGTTTCAGGTTCATTTCTTCCGGCAGGCCGCCCACGTTGTGGTGCGACTTGATCACGTGGGCCTTGCCGCTTTTCGCGCCAGCCGACTCGATCACGTCCGGGTAAATGGTGCCCTGAGCCAAGTACTTGATGTTGTCCAGCTTGCACGATTCGGCATCGAACACGTCGATGAAGGTGCGGCCGATGATCTTGCGCTTCTTCTCCGGGTCGGCTTCGCCGGCCAGGTTGTTGAGGAACTGCTCCTCAGCGTTGGCGCGGATTACCTTGACGCCCATATTCTCGGCGAACATGGCCATCACTTGCTCGCCTTCGTGCAGACGCAACAAGCCGTTGTCGACGAAGACGCAGGTCAGCTGATCGCCGATGGCCTTGTGCAGCAGCGCGGCAACCACCGAGGAGTCAACGCCACCGGACAGGCCCAGCAGCACGTTGTCGGTGCCGACCTGGGCGCGGATGCTGGCGATGGCGTCTTCAGCGATCTTCGACGGCGTCCACAAGGCTTCACAGCCGCAGATGTCGAGGACGAAGCGCGACAGGATGCGCCCGCCCTGCTTGGTGTGGGTCACTTCCGGGTGGAACTGCACGCCGTAGTAAGCGCGGTCGTCGTTGAACATACCGGCGATCGGGCAGCTCGGGGTGCTGGCGAGGATGTGGAAGTCTTCCGGCATCTTCGTGACTTTGTCACCGTGGCTCATCCACACGTCGAGGCCGAACAGGCCGTCGGCGTCGATGTGGTCTTCGATGCCGTCGAGCAGGCGGCTCTTGCCGACCACGTCAACGCGGGCGTAACCGAACTCACGCAGTTCGGAACCTTCAACCTTGCCGCCCAGTTGCTCGGCCATGGTCTGCATGCCGTAGCAGATGCCGAATACCGGAACGCCCAGGTCGAACACCGCCTGCGGGCAGCGCGGGCTGTTGGCTTCGTGCACGGACTCGGGGCCGCCGGCGAGGATGACGCCTTTAGGGGCGAATTCGCGGATCGCATCTTCGTCCATGTCGAACGGGTGCAGTTCGCAGTACACGCCGATCTCGCGCACGCGGCGGGCAATCAGTTGGGTGTATTGCGAACCGAAGTCGAGGATCAGGATGCGGTGAGCGTGAATGTCGAGGGCCATGAAAGAAACTCTGAAAAGCAGTTGCAAGCTTCAAGCTGCAAGCTGCAAGTAATCGGAAGCCGAGCGGCACTGCTCTGACGCAGCACCGCTTGCAGCTTGTAACTTGTGGCTTAGAGCTGTCGGCGTCAGCCGACCCGGTAGTTCGGCGCTTCCTTGGTGATCTGCACGTCGTGAACGTGGGACTCGGCCATGCCGGCACCGGTGATCCGCACGAACTCGGGCTTGGTACGCATTTCTTCGATGTTGGCGCTGCCGGTGTAACCCATCGAGGAACGCAGGCCGCCCATCAACTGGTGAATGATCGCGCTCAGGGTGCCTTTGTACGGCACACGGCCTTCGATGCCTTCCGGAACCAGTTTCTCGGCGCCTGCCGAGGAGTCCTGGAAGTAACGGTCGGACGAGCCTTGAGCCTGGGACATGGCGCCCAGCGAACCCATGCCGCGATAAGCCTTGTACGAACGACCCTGGAACAGTTCGATCTCGCCCGGGGCCTCTTCGGTACCGGCGAACATCGAGCCCATCATCACGCAGGACGCACCGGCGACGATGGCCTTGGACAGGTCACCGGAGAAACGGATACCGCCGTCGGCGATCAACGGCACGCCGGTGCCTTCAAGGGCAGCGGCGACGTTGGCGATGGCGCTGATTTGCGGCACGCCGACACCGGCGACGATACGGGTGGTGCAGATCGAGCCAGGGCCGATACCGACCTTGACTGCGTCGGCGCCCGCTTCGGCCAGGGCCTTGGCGGCAGCGCCGGTGGCGATGTTGCCGCCGATCACCTGCACTTCAGGGAAGTTCTCTTTGACCCAGCGTACGCGGTCGATCACGCCTTTGGAGTGACCGTGTGCGGTGTCGACCACCACTACGTCCACGCCGGCGTTGACCAGTGCAGTGACGCGATCACCGGTGTCTTTACCGGTGCCGACCGCAGCGCCAACGCGCAGACGACCTTGATCGTCCTTGCTGGCCAGCGGGTAGGCTTTGGCTTTTTCGATGTCGTTGACGGTCATCATGCCTTTGAGGGCGAATTTGTCGTCGACGATCAGCACGCGCTCGATGCGGTGCTTGTGCAGCAGTTCACGGACGTCGTTCTTGTCGGCGCCTTCCTTGACCGTGACCAGACGCTCTTTAGGCGTCATCACTTCGCGGACAGTGGCTTCCAGACGGTTTTCGAAACGTACGTCGCGGGAGGTGACGATGCCGACCAGGTCGCCATCGTGCAGGACCGGAACGCCGGAAATGTTGTGCAGACGGGTCAGTTCGAACAGATCACGCACCGTGGCATCGGCCTCGATGGTGATGGGATCCTTGACCACACCGGCTTCGAACTTCTTGACCTTGCGCACTTCGGCAGCTTGCTGCTCGATGGTCATGTTCTTGTGGATAATGCCGATGCCACCTTCCTGAGCCATGGCGATTGCCAGACGGGCTTCAGTAACGGTGTCCATGGCGGCAGAAACCAGAGGAATATTCAGTTCGATGCCACGGGTAAGACGGGTCTTGAGACTGACTTCGTTGGGAAGCACCTCGGAATAACCGGGCACTAGGAGAATGTCGTCGAATGTCAGAGCTTCTTGGCTGATACGCAGCATCGCGGGGGCTCCCGAGCGGGAAAATGGAAGCGCGCCATTATAGTCAGACACCCCCTGCTGTTCAATGTAAAACTCAGCCTAATTGATAGATGGAAAAGCCCGGCCCTACAGCTCCACCTTGACCCAAGAGACAGGTTGATCGAGCCAATCGGCGAACTCGTCGATAAAGCTCTGCTTGAACCCCGCCTCCAGCCAATTATTGAAAATGAAGCCGAGGTTGGAAAACGCGCATTCCTGCAAAAACAGGAAGCCGTTGATGTCGTCCTCGTGCCCGCATTCCGGGCAGGTGAAATTGTCGGTGCGCCCTGGAAACCAGTCTTCAAGACTCTCGAACAGCGCCTCACCCACTTCGCGGCGGCACTCGGCGCAACCAGCCTCTTCGAGAAAGCCTTTGGCCGGGGTGTAGATGCAGCGTTTGGTGACGATCTCCAGGCCATTGACCGGCTCGCCGAACGGCAGCGCTTGCGGGTGCAGCACCACGGCGCGAGCACCATCAGCGATGGCGTGGGCCATACGGTTGCCGGTGCGGCCGCAGGTGGTCAGCTGTTCTTCGATGATGTTCTTGCGCACCAGCCAGCGCACGATCGCCCGCGCCCGGGGCTCGTGCACCGGCAGGGTGGAGATTTTCGGGACGATAATGCTTTGCGAGTTCATGGTGGAGCCTGCTGCCAGTATTTAAGATTTCCAATGTGGGAGCGAGCCTGCTCGCGAAAGCGCAGTGTCAGGCTGATTTTTGTTGCTGACCCACCGCATTCGCGAGCAGGCTCGCTCCCACAAGGAACTGCGGCCGGCAGCTTAATCCCTGAAGAAATCCGGTCAAGTGCTGAAATAGCGCACGATCAACGCGATGCCGCTGGCCAGCACCAGCCACGTCACCAGCCGCACAAACGCCTCGCGCGACAACCTCATGGTCAGCCGCCTGCCGATCCACAAGCCCAGCGCCATGGCCGGCAACAGACACAGCGCCAGCATCAACAAGGGTAGCTCGGCATACACACCAGCGATAACAAACAGACTCAAGCGCACCACGGTGCTGCAACTGATCAAGGCACTTTGCGTGGCCCGCGCCGCGTCCTTGGGCAGGCGGCTGTTCAGATAGATCGCGTAAAGAAAGCCGCCACTGCCAAACAACGCGCCGAACAAACCGCCCACTGTGCCCATCGGCACCGCCCACGCCGCTGACAACTGCGCGGGCCGCGCTTTGACCCACAGGCTGTAAACCGCATAGGCGCTGATAAACAGCCCCATCAAAAGCAGTAACAGATCGGATTTCAGATTCAGCAGGAAGATCACCCCCAGCGTGCAGCCGATCGCCATGCACGGCAGCAGCCTGAGCAATTCCGGCTTGGCGACGTCCCGGCGCGAGGGCAGCAGATTGCCGAATGCCGCGACGAAATCCAGCAGCACCAGCAACGGCACGATTTTCGACAGTGGCATGAACAGAATCAGCATCGGCCCCGCGACCAGCGCAGTGCCGAAACCGGCGATGCCGAAGACGATGTAGGCCAGGGCAATGGCCAGCCCGATGAACGCCCAACCGCCAGCACCCCACGACCACGCCCCCAACAGCTCCATCATGCTCATCGTCCGCATCCTTTATAAGACCGCGCTGACTGTAGCCAGTAGCGGGCAGCACGACCAGATATCAAACTGATCCCATGTGGGAGCGAGCCTGCTCACGAAGGCGGAGTGTCATGCCCCGTTGTTGTCCGCTGACACAATGCTTTCGCGAGCAGGCTCGCTCCCACAGGGTTTTGTGTGGGTGTCATGGTGATTGGCGGGCAAATGCCTTTAAACTGCGCCCCATGATTAAAGATCCCTTTGCAAGACTTGGCCTGGACCGTGAAGTCCTGACCGTCAGCCAGCTCAACGGCCGCGCGCGGGTGTTGCTTGAAGACGTGTTCAGCAACATCTGGGTCGAAGGCGAAATCTCCAACCTCGCGCGCCCGGCGTCCGGCCACGTCTATTTCACCCTCAAGGACAGCGGCGCGCAGGTGCGTTGCGCATTGTTCCGGCAGAACGCCGCCCGCGTGCGCCAAGCGTTGAAGGACGGTCTGGCGGTCAAGGTGCGCGGCAAGGTTTCGCTGTTCGAAGGCCGTGGCGACTATCAGCTGATCCTCGACACCGTGGAGCCGGCCGGTGACGGCGCGCTGCGTCTGGCCTTCGATGCGCTGAAGGAAAAGCTCAGCGCCGAAGGCCTGTTCAGTGCCGAACGCAAAGTGCCGCTGCCCGCGCATCCGCAGCGCATCGGCATCATCAGCTCGCCGACCGGCGCGGTAATTCGCGACATCATCAGCGTATTCCGCCGCCGTGCGCCGCAGGTGCAACTGACCCTGATTCCAACCGCCGTGCAGGGCCGCGAAGCCACCGCGCAGATTGTCCGCGCGCTGAAAATGGCCGATGCCCGTGGCTTCGACGCGCTGATCCTCGCCCGTGGCGGCGGCTCGCTGGAAGACCTCTGGTGCTTCAACGAGGAAGCGGTGGCGCGCGCGGTCGATGCCTGTGTCACGCCGATCGTCAGCGCCGTCGGTCATGAAACCGATGTTTCGATCAGCGATTTTGTCGCCGACGTCCGCGCACCAACACCCTCGGCCGCCGCCGAACTGCTCGCCCCGGATTCCAGCCATCTGATCCGTCAGGTCGAGAGCCTGCACCGGCGTCTGGTGATGCGCATGCGTGACCGCTTGATGCGTGATCGTCTGCGCCTGGAAGGCATGGCGCGACGGCTGCGCCATCCCGGCGAACGTCTGCGCCAGCAGGCGCAACGTCTGGACGATCTGGACATGCGCATGCGCCGCGCTTTCGAGCGCAGCCTCAATACGCGTCGAGAACGCCTGATCCGTCTGGAAACCCGTCTCGCCGGGCAACATCCGGGACGCCAATTGGCGATGCTTCGTCAGCGCCTCGACAGCCTCGCCGAACGTCTGCCCCGGGCCATGCGCGATGCTCTGAAACAGCGTCGGCAGCAATTGCACAGTCAGATGCAGACGCTGCACGTGGTCAGCCCGTTGGCGACTCTCGGCCGGGGTTACAGCATTCTGCTCGACGAGCGTGGCCACGCGATCCGCAACGCTGCGCAGACCCACACTGGCCAGCGCCTGAAAGCCAAACTCGGCGAAGGCGAACTGCAAGTGCGCGTCGAGGACAATCACTTGACGCCCGTCACCCTCTCTTTACTGGACTGATCCATGCCGCGTTTTCTCGCTCCGCTGCTGTTGCTCTGCCTGACCTTCAACGCCCACGCCGACAGCTACATCACTCGGCTGCTGAACAAACCGGTGCCGGGCGGCGTCGCCGTGGTGGATCTGGGCACTGCCGCGCAGGCGCCGAAAGCCACTTATCAGGGCAAACCGGTGCTGGTGGTCAAAGAGCAGAACAATTGGCTGGCGATCGTCGGCGTGCCGCTGACGGTCAAGCCTGGCGCGCAGCAGATCAGCAGTGGCGGGCGCAACTTGCCGTTTACCGTGGGCAGCAAGAAATACCCGGAACAGCACATCACCCTGAAGAACAAACAGCAGGTCAATCCGAACGCCGACAACCTTAAGCGCATTGAAAGTGAACTGGCGGAACAGATCGCGGCTTACCGCAGTTTCAGCCCGAACACGCCGAGCAATCTGCTGCTGGACAAACCGGTCAACGGGCCGCTGTCGAGCAAGTTCGGCGTGCGTCGTTTCTTCAATGGCGAAGAACGTAATCCTCATGCCGGTCTCGATTTCGCAGTGCCCGCGGGCACGCCGATCAAGACCCCGGCCGCGGGCAAGGTGATTCTGATCGGCAATTACTTCTTCAACGGCAACACGGTGTTTGTTGACCACGGCCAGGGCTTTATCAGCATGTTCTGCCACATGTCGAAGATCGACGTGAAAAACGGCCAGCAGCTGGCGCGCGGCGCGGTGGTCGGCAAAGTCGGCGCGACCGGCCGGGCAACCGGGCCGCATATGCACTGGAACGTCAGCCTGAATGATGCGCGGGTGGATCCGGCGATTTTCATTGGTGCCTTTCAACCTTGAATATGGGTTGAGGCGACCGGCCTCTTCGCGAGCAGGCTCGCTCCCACACTGGTATTCACAACAAAGATCCCCTGTGGGAGCGAGCCTGCTCGCGAAGGCGGCCTATAACACACCGCCATACTCAATGAATCTCCAAAAACTCAATTGCGCCCCAATCTAGGCTTACGCAAACATCAACAACTTCCACCGCCTTAAGCGCAATAAACTCCTGCAAAATCCCGCTTTCCGGGTATTCCTCTCAATTTTTTCCGACTGCTTGCCATCCTTTCACCTCGCGGTTAGGGTTGAAGCCATGAAAACCTCTCACACCCTCATTCAGCTTCGCCAGCACCGCAGCCTGTGCCTCGTCAGCGCACGACTGCCAGGCTGAATCGCTGCGCCTCGTCCCACGCTTTTCCAAGAACATTCGTTCAACCGGCAGGCCGCCTCTTTTCGGCCCAGACAACAAGGAATTTCCCGATGAGCATGCTCAAAGACCCGTCTTCGAAATACCGCGCGTTTCCCGTCATCAACCTGCCGGATCGCACTTGGCCGTCGAAGACCATCGATGCCGCGCCGATCTGGTGCAGCTCCGACCTGCGTGACGGCAACCAGTCGCTGATCGAGCCAATGGACGCGGCGAAGAAGCTGCGCTTCTGGAAAACCCTGGTGCAGGTCGGTGTGAAGGAAATCGAAGCGTCGTTCCCCGCCGCGTCGCAAACCGACTTCGACTTCGTGCGTACCCTGATCGAAGAAGGCCACATCCCGGACGACACCACCATTCAGGTACTCACCCAGGGCCGTGAAGACCTGATCGAGCGCACCTTCGAATCCCTGCGCGGGGCGAAGAAAGCCATCGTTCACCTGTACAACGCCACTTCGCCTTCTTTCCGTCGCATCGTCTTCAACCAGGACAAGGACGGTATCAAGGCCATCGCGGTCAACGCTGCCAAGCTGTTCGTCAAATATGCAGCCATGCAGCCGGAAACCGAGTGGACCTTCGAATACTCGCCGGAAACCTTCAGCGCTACCGAGCTGGAATTCGCCAAGGAAGTCTGCGATGCAGTGATCGAGGTGTGGAACCCGACGCCTGAGCACAAGATGATCCTCAACCTGCCGGCCACGGTTGAATGCGCGACGCCGAACGTCTACGCCGACCAGATCGAATGGTTCGGTCGCAACATCAACCGTCGTGACAGCGTGATCATCAGCCTGCACACCCACAACGACCGGGGCACCGGCGTGGCCGCCACCGAGCTGGGCCTGATGGCCGGCGCCGATCGCGTCGAAGGCTGCCTGTTCGGCAACGGCGAGCGCACCGGTAACGTCGACCTCGTCACCGTCGCGCTGAACATGTACACCCAGGGCGTCGACCCTGAGCTGGACTTCTCCGACATCGACGGCGTGCGCAAGGTCGTCGAAGAGTGCAACCAGATCCAGGTGCACCCGCGTCATCCGTACGTTGGCGACCTGGTGCACACCGCGTTCTCCGGCTCGCACCAGGACGCAATCCGCAAGGGCTTCGCCCAGCAGAAACCGGACACCCTGTGGGAAGTGCCGTACCTGCCGATCGACCCGGCCGACATTGGCCGCAGCTACGAGGCGGTGATTCGCGTCAACAGCCAGTCGGGCAAGGGCGGCATCGCGTACTTGCTGGAGCAGGAATACGGCATCAGCCTGCCACGTCGCATGCAGATCGAGTTCAGCCAGGTCGTGCAGCGTGAGACCGACCGTTTGGGCCTGGAGATGACCGCCAAGCAGATTCACTCGCTGTTGATCAGCGAATACCTGCAGGCCAACACTCCGTATGCGCTGGTCAGCCATCGTTTGCAGGAAGAAAACGGCAACAGCGCCGTCGAAGTCGAAGTGGCCAGCAAAGGTCAGGGCGAAACCAACCTGCACTGGCGCGGCAAGGGCAACGGTGCGCTGGAAGCACTGGTCGCCGGCCTGCCGATTCCGGTGGAAATCATGGACTACAACGAACACGCGATCGGCGCGGGCACCAATGCCAAAGCAGCGGCCTATATCGAACTGCGAGTGAACGGTGAACGTGCGGTGCACGGCGTGGGTATCGATGAAAACATCACCACCGCCAGCTTCAAGGCATTGTTCAGCGCACTGAACCGCTCGCTGAGCCAGCCAGAGGCGAAAGCGGCGTAATCGACCGCTGAAATGCGAAAGGCCCCGGAGTGTGAGCTCCGGGGCCTTTCTTTTTGCGATCGTTCCCATGCTCCGCGTGGGAATGCCTCAAGGGACGCTCCGCGTCCAGTGACGCGGAGCGTCACGGGCTGCATTCCCACGCAGAGCGTGGGAACGATCGGCTGCGTTAGGTGAACTCGAAAGTGTCGGCATCCAGGTTCGCCGGAAAGCGCTCGCGATACGCCGCCAACGGCGCCGCTTCCAGAATCACCTTGAACACACCATCCGCCTCCCCCGCCGCCAGCAACGTCTCGCCCTGAAAATCCAGCACCTGACTGTCACCGGTATACGCGAAGCCTTTGCCATCGCTGCCCACCCGATTTACCGCTGCCACGTAGCAGAGATTTTCAATCGCTCGTGCCGGCAGCAGGCGATTCCAGTGCAGACGCCGTGCGCCCGGCCAGTTGGCGGTGTACAGCAGCAGATCGGTGTCCTGCGCGTCGCGGCTCCACACCGGGAAACGCAGGTCGTAGCAGATCAGCGGACGAATCCGCCAGCCCTTGAGCTCGAACTGCACCTGACGCTCGCCGGGCGTGTAATGGTTGTGCTCGCCGGCCATACGAAACAGGTGACGCTTGTCGTAATGCAGCACTTCACCGTCCGGCCGCGCCCACAGCAAGCGGTTGCGATGGCTGCCGTCAGCCGCCTGGATGATCACGCTGCCAGTGATGACCGCATCGAACTTCGCTGCCTGCGCCCGCAGCCATTTGCTGCTCGGGCCGTTTTCGGCTTCGGCGAGGGTTTCTGATTCCATCGAGAATCCGGTGGTGAACATCTCCGGCAGGATGATCAGATCGGCTCCCCGGGCCTGCTCCAGCAGCAGCTCGAAATGCTCGAGGTTGGCCTGGCGATCGTGCCAGGCCAGGCTGGTCTGGATCAGCGCCAGGGTCAGGTCTGGCAATGCACTCAGATCACGCATAGTTTCGCCGCCGCTTCACGCAGCGTCTCCTCGCGTTTGGCAAAGCACAGGCGTATCAGGCGCTGGCCTTGCGGTGGATTCTGGTAGAACACCGACACCGGAATGCTCGCGACACCGTGCTCGCGAGTCATCCACATGGCCATGTCGACATCATTCAGATCAGGACGAATCTGCGAATAATCGACCAACTGGAAATAGGTGCCGGTGACTCGGGTAAAGCTGAAGCGCGACGGCGCAAGCAGATCGCAGAACAGATCGCGCTTGGCCTGATAGAAACCCGGCAGCTCTTCAACGTGTTCCGGGTGCTCGGCCATGTAATCGGCCAGCGCGTATTGCAGCGGCGTGACGCCACAGAAACTGACGTACTGATGCACCTTGCGCAATTCGGCTGTCAGCGCTGGCGGGGCGACGACGTAGCCGGTTTTCCAGCCGGTGACGTGGTACGTCTTGCCGAACGAGCTGACCACGAACGCGCGCTGATACAGCTCTTCATGGGCCAGCACGCTGACATGCGGCACGCCGTCGAAAACCAAGTGCTCGTAGACTTCGTCGCTGATCAGATAGATGTCGCGATCGCGGATCAACGCCGCCAGTTGATCGAGCTCGTCGCGGCTGATCAACGCGCCGCTAGGGTTGTGCGGGGTGTTGATGACGATCATTTTCGTCCGCGGGCTCAGGGCCGCAGCGAGCTGGTCGAAGTCGATGGAGAAATCGTCCGGATTCAGCTGCACATGCACGCAACGACCGCCCGCCAGCTCCGTTGCCGGTGCGTAGCTGTCGTAGCACGGATCGAAGACGATGACTTCATCGCCGCTGTGAATCACTGTCTGAATCGCGCAGAAGATTGCCTGAGTCGCACCGGGCGTTACCGTCACTTCATGATCGGCATCGACAGTCACGCCATAGCTGCGCGCGATCTTGGCCGCGATCTGCTGACGCAACGCCGGCAAACCGGTCATCGGCGAATACTGGTTATGGCCACTGGCGATATGCCGCCCGACCGCATCACGCAACGACTGCGGGCCGTCGAAATCCGGGAACCCCTGGGACAGGTTGATCGCGCCGGTCTGCGCCGCGAGCTGAGACATCTGCGTGAAAATAGTGATGCCGACATTCGGCAGCTTGCTGGTGATCATCGGAGGCCCCTTGCAGGTGAGCTGCAAGTTTCAAGCGTCAAGCTGCAAGCTGCAAGCAAAAACCCGCGCCCACAAAAAAGGGCTTCATACGAAGCCCTCTCTGCTTTACCGCTTTTACTTGCAGCTTGCAGCTTGAAACTCGCAGCTGCTTCTACTTCTTGTCGCGGCGCTTCTTGCTGGCTTTCTTGTTGTGCGACATCAAGCGACGCTTCTTGTTGACCTGGCGGTCGGTCAGCGTGTTCTTGTTGCCTTCGTACGGGTTCTCGCCGCCCTTGAACTCGATGCGGATCGGCGTACCGACCAGCTTGAGTACACGACGGTAAGTGTTCTCCAGATAGCGCACGTACGACTTCGGCACTTTCTCGATCTGGTTACCGTGGATCACGATGATCGGCGGGTTCGCACCACCGAGGTGAGCGTAACGCAGCTTGATCCGGCGGTTGTTGACCATCGGCGGCGCGTGCTCGCCCACAGCATCTTCGAGAATCTGGGTCAGACGGTTGGTCGGCCAGCGGGTAACAGCGGACTTGAACGAGTTCTGCACCGAAGCGTAGAGGTTGCCCACGCCCGTGCCGTGCAACGCCGAGATGAAGTGAATGTCGGCGTAGTCGACGAAGAACAGACGACGTTGCAGCTCGACTTTCACGAAGTCGCGCTCGCTCGGCGTCATGCCGTCCCACTTGTTGATCGCGATGACCAGCGCGCGACCGGATTCGATCGCGAAGCCCAGCAGGTTCAGGTCGTGATCGACCACACCCTCGCGGGCGTCCATCACGAAGATCACCACGTTGGCGTCTTTGATCGCCTGCAGGGTTTTGACCACGGAGAACTTTTCGACTTCTTCGTGGATCTTGCCGCGCTTGCGCACACCGGCGGTGTCGATCAGCGTGTACTTCTCTTCATTGCGCTCGAACGGAATGTAGATGCTGTCGCGGGTGGTGCCCGGCTGGTCGTACACGATGACCCGGTCTTCACCAAGCATGCGATTGACCAGGGTCGATTTGCCGACGTTCGGACGACCGATGATGGCGATCTTGATCCCGTCTTTTTCGCTCGGACCAGGAATGCGCTTGGCTTCCTCGCCTTCGGCAACGACTTCTTCCTCTTCGCCTTCAGCCGGCTCGTCATCATCGCGCGGGAATTCGCTCAGGGCGGCTTCCAGCAGTTGCGTGATGCCACGGCCGTGGGCGCCGGCGATCGGGATCGCGTGGCCCATGCCCAGCGGGGCGAATTCGGCGCGGGCCATTTCCGGGTCGATGTTGTCGACCTTGTTGGCCACCACGTGGGAACGCTTGTTACGTTTGCGCAAATGCTCGGCGATCATCTGGTCGGCAGCGGTAAAACCGGCCTTGGCATCTACCAGAAACAGCACCACATCGGCTTCTTCGATGGCCAGCAGCGACTGCTCGGCCATTTTTTCGTCCATACCATGTTCGTCACCGGAGATACCGCCGGTGTCGATCAGAATGTAGGAACGCCCTTGCCACTTGGCCTCACCGTACTGGCGATCACGGGTCAGACCGGACAGGTCGCCGACGATGGCGTCACGCGTCCTGGTCAGGCGGTTGAACAAGGTGGACTTGCCGACGTTCGGTCGGCCCACCAGGGCGATTACGGGAACCATGCGGCTCTCCACTTCGTTATTTCAGAAAATACAAAAGCCGCTGCGAGGCAGCGGCTGGTGCTCGGGGCAACACCCGGGGGCGCTGCAAACCCTGCTGATGCAGGGCCGCTTGGGGATGAACCCCAAGCATAGTTGTTACTTGATGGTCAGGGCTTCCAGTTTGCCGCTGTTGCCATACACATAAATCGTGTCGCCCACCACCAACGGACGGGCACGCAGGCCGTCGCTGTCGATGCGCTCACGGCCGACGAAACGACCGTCGACCTGACTCAGCAGATGCAGATAACCTTCCAGGTCACCCACAGCTACGTAGCTGGAGAACACTTCCGGTGCCGACAGTTGACGGCGAGCCAGCGAGTCGTTGCTCCACAGTGCGGTGGTCGAACGCTCGTCGACGCCTTCAACGGTGCCCGAGGACAGGCTCACGTAGACGCTGCCGAAACCCTGAGCGATACCGGCGTAGCTCGACGCATCGCGCTGCCACAGTTGACGACCGCTTTCCAGGTCCAGTGCCGCAACGCGACCCTGATAGCTGGCCACGTACAGCGTGCCGCCGGACAGCAGCAGACCGCCGTCGATGTCGACCACGCGCTCCAGTTCCGAACGACCCTGTGGAATGGCGATGCGTTGTTCCCACACCGGCACGCCGTTGGAGATGTCCAGCGCGACCACTTTACCGGTCGACAGGCCAGCTACCGCCAGACGGTTGGTCACCAGCGGAGCACTGGTGCCACGCAGGGTCAGGACCGCCGGGGTGCTGTCATACACCCAGCGCTGGTTGCCGGTGGCAGCGTCCAGACCGATCAGACGATCGTCCTGGGTCTGCACAACGACCACGTCGCCATTGTTGGCCGGCGGCGCGAGGACTTCACTGTTGACGCGGGCACGCCACTTCTCTTCACCGTTGCTGGTGTCCAGAGCGACGACTTCGCCACGCAGGGTACCGATCAGTACCAGACCGTAACCCACGCCAACGGCGCCGGAGACAGGCAGTTCCAGATCCTGGTCCCACTTCACGTCGCCATTGCTGCGATCCATGGCCATTACGACACCGGTAACATCGGCGGCGTAGATGGTGTCACCGTCGATCGCCGGCACCAGCATGTTGTAGGTCTCGCCCTGACCGTCACCGATCGAGCGGCTCCATTGCTTCTGCAGAACCACTTCTTCTTTGAAGTCGGTCAGCTCGGCCGGTGGCAATTCTTTCTTGCTGTTGCTGCTGCAACCCGCGGCCAGAAGGGCCAGAGCCAGCAATGCTGCATGCTTCCAACGGATCACGTCACGCATCCCCTTTGGCCAGGTCGTCGAGCTTGATTTGAAGGCCACCGACCGCCGCTTCATCCGACAGTGCCGCCTTGGCTTTTTGATACGCCTTGTTCGCGTCATCGGTACGGCCCAAGCGCACCAGCAGGTCGCCCTTGAGTTCTTCGCGAGTGGCCAGGAACGCTTTGTCGGCATCGCCGTCGAGCAGTTTCAGGGCGTCTTCGGCCTTGTCCTGCGCGCCCAGCACCTGCGCCAGACGCTGACGGGCGATTTCGCCCAGCGCCGGGTTGGCCGGTTTGTCGACGATGGCTTTGAGTTCGGTTGCCGCGTCGTCCAGCTTGCCGCTGTCAACCGCCACTTTGGCGACGAACAGGCTGCCGTATTGCGCATAGGCAGAACCGCCGTATTCGCTGTTGAGCTTGCCGGCCAGATCCGCAACGCGGGCGGCATCAGGCTTGCCGTCAGGCGTCAGCGTGGTTTCCAGCAATTGCTGATAGAGCACCGAGGCGCCTTGCGACTGGTTGCTCTGATATTTGTGCCAGGCCTGCCAGCCGAACACGATGACCAGCGCCAACAGGCCGCCGGTGACCAGAGGTTTGCCGTTGCGTGTCCACCAGTCCTTCAAATCCGCCAACTGTTCGTCTTCGGTACTCGACACCCCAATACTCCTTAATCGCTAAATCGGCTGTTAAGACAGCTTCAACCCTGCACGACGCAGGTGGCCAGGTGAGCGGCAAGCGCATCCCAGGCAATGCTTTGTTGTTCGCCCTGGCCACGCAGGGGTTTGAAACCTACCACTTGCTGGGCCATTTCGTCGTCACCGAGGATCAATGCGTACAGCGCACCGCTCTTGTCGGCCTTCTTGAACTGGCTTTTGAAACTGCCGGCGCCGGCATTGACTTGCAGGCGCAGGTTTGGAAGTTCATCGCGAACCCGTTCGGCCAGGGCCAGACCGGCCAGCTCGGCCTCTTCACCGAAGGCGCAGAGGTAGACGTCGACCTGACGGGCAATTTCCTGCGGAATCTGCTCAAGGGTTTCGAGCATCAATACCAGACGCTCGATGCCCATGGCGAAACCGACGCCCGGGGTTGGCTTGCCGCCCATCTGCTCGACCAGACCGTCGTAACGGCCGCCCGCGCACACGGTGCCCTGGGCGCCGAGCTTGTCGGTGACCCATTCGAAAACGGTTTTGCTGTAGTAATCGAGGCCACGCACCAGTTTCGGATTGAGCACGTAAGGAATGCCGACGGCATCCAGACGCGCCTTCAGGCCTTCGAAGTGAGCGCGGGACTCGTCGTCGAGGTAGTCGGCCATTTTCGGCGCATCGACCAGCACGGCCTGGGTGTCGGCATTTTTCGTGTCGAGCACGCGCAGCGGGTTGGTTTTCAGGCGACGCTGGCTGTCTTCGTCGAGCTTGTCGTGGTGCGCCGAGAGGTACTCGACCAGCGCTTCACGATAGCGACCACGGGATTCGCTGGTGCCAAGGCTGTTGAGTTCGAGCTTGACCGCATCACGAATGCCCAGCTCGCCCCACAGGCGCCAGGTCATGATGATCAGCTCGGCGTCGATGTCCGGACCGTCGAGGTTGAACACCTCCAGACCGATCTGGTGAAACTGACGATAACGGCCTTTCTGCGGACGCTCGTGGCGGAACATCGGGCCGATGTACCAGAGTTTCTGCACCTGACCACCGCCGGTGATGCCGTGCTCGAGTACGGCACGCACGCACGCCGCGGTACCTTCCGGACGCAAGGTCAGGGAGTCGCCGTTGCGGTCTTCGAAGGTGTACATCTCTTTTTCGACGATGTCGGTCACTTCGCCGATCGAGCGCTTGAACAGCTCGGTGAACTCGACGATCGGCATGCGGATCTGCTTGTAACCGTAGTTATCCAGCAGACGCGCCACAGTGCCTTCGAAATAACGCCACAGCGGGGTCTGTTCGGGCAGGATGTCGTTCATGCCACGAATGGCTTGCAGAGACTTGCTCACAAAATTTCCTTAATTCATTCGATCAGCCGCGCGCGATAACGGCAGCGTCAGCTTCGACCTTTTCGGCCGCTTTCTGGCGGATCAGCTTTTCCAGCTCGTCCACCAGATTGTCATTCGTCAGCTTCTGCGACGGCTTGCCGTCGATGTAAATCAGGTTTGGCGTGCCGCCGGTCAAGCCGATATGGGCTTCCTTGGCTTCGCCGGGGCCGTTGACCACGCAACCGATGACCGCGACATCCAGCGGCACCAGCAGGTCTTCAAGGCGCCCTTCCAGCTCGTTCATGGTCTTGACCACATCGAAGTTCTGCCGCGAGCAGCTCGGGCAGGCGATGAAGTTGATGCCACGGGAACGCAGATGCAAAGACTTGAGAATGTCGTAACCGACCTTCACTTCCTCGACCGGGTCGGCCGCCAGCGAGATGCGGATAGTATCGCCAATCCCTTCGGCGAGCAGCATACCTAGGCCCACGGCGGATTTCACCGTGCCCGAGCGCAAACCGCCAGCTTCAGTGATGCCGAGGTGCAGCGGCTGGACGATTTCTTTCGCCAGCAAACGGTAGGCTTCGACGGCCATGAACACGTCGGAGGCTTTCACGCTGACCTTGAAGTCCTGGAAATTCAGGCGTTCGAGGTGTTCAACGTGGCGCAGCGCGGATTCGACCAATGCGGCCGGGGTCGGCTCGCCGTATTTCTTCTGCAGGTCTTTTTCCAGGGAACCGGCGTTGACGCCGATGCGGATCGGAATGCCGCGATCACGGGCGGCATCGACCACGGCACGCACGCGGTCTTCGCGACCGATGTTGCCCGGGTTGATACGCAGGCAGTCCACACCCAGTTCGGCCACGCGCAAGGCGATTTTGTAGTCGAAGTGGATGTCAGCCACCAACGGCACTTTGACCAGTTGCTTGATCTTGCCGAACGCCTCGGCGGCGTCCATGTCCGGCACCGAGACGCGAACGATGTCGACGCCGGCGGCTTCCAGACGATTGATCTGCGCCACGGTCGCGGCGACGTCATTGGTGTCGCTGTTGGTCATGCTCTGCACAGCGATCGGCGCGTCGCCGCCCACCGGTACGTTGCCGACCCAGATCTTGCGCGATTCGCGACGTTTGATTGGAGATTCGCCGTGCATGACTTATTGACCCAACTTCAGGCGAGCAGTCTCGCCACTGGTGAACGGAGCGATATCGACCGGTTGGCCGTTGTAGCTGACCTGCGCCGCGCGGGCAACGCCCAGACGTACGGCGAGCGGCGGCTTGCCGGAAACACTTACGCTGTCGCCCTTATGCTTCAGGCCGCTGAAAATCACTTTGCCACGGCCATCGGTCACCTGTGCCCAGCAATCGCCGGTGAACTGCAACTGCACCTGGCCTTCGCCGGCAACCGGAGCAGCTGCTTCAGCGCTTGGCGCTTGAGCAACCGGCGCGGTCGGGGCAGGTGTCGCTGGGACATTCGGCGCTGGAGTGGTCGGAGCCGCGCCCACTGGCGCAGGCGTCGGTGCCGGTGCGCTTGGCGCAACTGCCGGGGCAGCTGGCTCGGTCGCTGGCGCAGCAGATTCGGCGCCGGTCGATTCGGCACTGGTTTCCGACTGCGGCAAGGCCAGCGTTGTCGAACTGTCGGCCTGATTTTCGGCGACAGCCTGATCTTCCGGCTCGTCGATCGGGTGGATCTGCGTGGTGCCGTCCGCGCCTTCGACTTCGACGTGTTCCGGCGCCAGGCTGGTCAGATCGCGGGTGCGCTGCGAGGTCTGATCCTGCCACCAGACGAAACCGCCGCCGATGACCGCAATCAGCAGCAACAGGCTGACAATACGCAAAATGGTGTGGGAAACGCGCACTGGCTCTTCGATACGACCGAGGGCGTGAACGTTGCTGCCCTGGGAATCGGTGCCGGTGGACTGGTCGAACTGCTGAACCAGAACGGTCTGGTCCATGCCGAGCAATTTGGCATAGGCGCGAATGTAACCGCGAGCGAAGGTATGCCCCGGCAGCTTGTCGAAAGCGCCGGCTTCAAGATTGCTCAGGGACGTCACGGTGAGGTTGAGCTTGAGGGCCACTTCGGCCAGCGACCAGCCATTGCTTTCGCGGGCCTGGCGCAGGGTCTCACCGGGATTTACGCGATTCGCTGCTACAACTTCGGGATGCGCCGCTTTCATCATTGCTCCGACAGGTATTGCTGATATTCCGGCGTACCGGGATAGAGTCGTTTTAATTGCAGACCGTAACTGGCTGCCTTGTCGCGATCTTCAAACACTTTTGCCAGCCGAACGCCGAGCAATAGACTACGTGCATTTTGTTCGGTGAGCTGGCTGAAACGGTCGTAATAGTCACGCGCGGGCACATAATGCCTGTCTTCGAAGGACAACTCAGCCATTTCCAGCAATGCGCGCGGTTGTTGGCGATTCAGGCGCAGAGCTTTTTCCAGCTGTTGCTGCGCCAGATCACGCTGACCAAGCTTGGCGGCGGTCATGCCGAGGTTTTCGAAGACCCGCGAGCGCTCAGGATACAGGGTATCGGCGGCCGCTTGTTCAAAACGCTCGTAGGCTTCCTTGTAGCGCTGTTCTTCGTAAAGAAAACTGCCGTAGTTGTTGAGGATGCGTGCATCGGTGGGACGTGAGGACAAGGCCTTGCGAAAGTGCTCGTCGGCCAGTGCCGGCTCCATTTCAGCCTGGAACACCAGACCGAGGGCCGCATTGGCGTCGGGGTCGGAACCGTCCAGTTCCAGCGCTTTCTTCAATGGCACCTTGGCGCGCTCGGTCATGCCTTGCTGCAGATAGCCCAGCCCCAGCTGCACGTAGGCAGCCCGCGCTTCATCGCGGCCCTTGCTGGTCTTCATCGGGTTGTAGTCACCCGACAGGACACAACCAGCACACAGGCTGGCCAACAGCAACAGCAGCGCAAAGCGCAGGGACATAGAGATCCTCTCTTAGTTAGTGTTCGCGGCGTTCTGTGCCAGATCGCTGTCGGCGCTCAACTCGCGCACGGCGATGTAACGTTCGCTGCGACGGGTGCGATCCAGCACCTGCCCTACCAATTGACCACATGCGGCATCGATGTCTTCACCACGGGTGGTGCGCACGGTGACGTTGAAACCGGCCTGATGCAACTGATCCTGGAAGCGGCGGATGGCATTGTTGCTCGGCCGCTCGTACCCGGAGTGCGGGAACGGATTGAATGGGATCAGGTTGATCTTGCACGGGATGTCTTTAAGCAGCTCGATCATTTCCACTGCGTGCTCAAGCTTGTCGTTGACGTCCTTGAGCAAGGTGTACTCGATGGTCAGCACACGTTTCTCGCCAAGGGCGGACATGTAGCGCTGACACGACTCGAGCAGCATCTTAAGCGGATATTTCTTGTTGATCGGCACCAATTGGTTACGCAATGCGTCATTTGGTGCGTGCAGGGACAACGCCAGGGACACGTCGATGTGCTTGGCCAGCTCATCGATCATCGGCACCACACCCGAGGTGGACAGGGTCACGCGGCGCTTGGAGATCCCGTAGCCGAGGTCATCCATCATCAGATGCATGGCGGCGACGACGTTGTCGAAGTTCAGCAACGGCTCGCCCATGCCCATCATCACCACGTTGGTGATGGCGCGGTCGACGGTGGCCGGGACGCTGCCGAAAGATTTGTTGGCAATCCACACCTGACCGATGACTTCGGCGGCGGTGAGGTTGCTGTTGAAGCCTTGCTTGCCGGTGGAGCAGAAACTGCAATCCAGGGCACAGCCTGCCTGGGACGAAACGCACAAGGTGCCGCGCTTGCCCTGGGGAATGTACACGGTCTCGACGCAGCTGCCGGACGCCACGCGCACCACCCATTTACGGGTGCCGTCGCTGGAGATGTCCTCGCTGACCACTTCCGGACCACGCACTTCAGCAATGGCCTTGAGCTTGTCGCGCAAGGCTTTGCTGACGTTCGTCATGGCGTCGAAATCATCGACGCCAAAGTGGTGAATCCATTTCATTACCTGACCGGCACGGAAACGCTTCTCCCCGATTGAGTCGAAGAATTTTTCCATTTCCGGCTGGGTCAGACCCAGCAGGTTTGTTTTAACAGTCGATGTAGTCATGGATTCACCTTCACTCTGCAAGCAATGCTTAGCGAGTGGTTACTTCAGTAGCTGCGAAGAAGTAAGCGATTTCGCGAGCGGCAGCAGCTTCGGAGTCCGAACCGTGAACGGCGTTGGCGTCGATCGATTCAGCGAAGTCAGCACGGATGGTGCCGGCAGCAGCTTCTTTAGGGTTGGTAGCGCCCATCAGCTCACGGTTGCGAGCGATAGCGTTTTCGCCTTCCAGAACCTGAACGACAACCGGACCGGAAGTCATGAAAGCAACCAGGTCACCGAAGAAACCGCGCTCGCTGTGCTCAGCGTAGAAGCCTTCGGCTTCGGCTTTGGACAGTTGCTTCAGTTTCGAAGCTACAACGCGCAGGCCAGCGTCTTCGAAGCGAGTGGTGATCTTGCCGATCACGTTTTTAGCAACGGCGTCAGGCTTGATGATGGAGAAAGTACGTTGAACAGCCATGGTGTAACTCCAGAAACGGTAATTTGCGAAAAATTAAACCCGCGAATTATACGCGGGTTCTTTGGTATTGCCTAACCTGCGAGGACGATCAGTCGACTTCTTCGATCCAGAGCGCCTGAACCGCTTCCAACACCTTCTCGCCGACACGGCCGGAGGTGTTGTCGAAGTCAGGCAGTTCCATGATCCATCGCTGCAGGTCGACGAAATTGACAGAAAGCGGATCTACATCCGGCTTGGCTTCCGCCAATTCTTCTGCAATGCGTTGAACATCATTCCACCCGTAGCTCATGACAGTCTTACCAGTCAGTGCGGCGCTTCGGCCGCATGGTTAAGCGAATATTTCGGAATCTCGACGGTGAGGTCTTCCTCACCGACGATGGCCTGGCAAGCCAGACGCGATTGCGCCTCAAGGCCCCAGGCACGATCAAGGAAATCCTCTTCCAGCTCGTCAGCCTCTTCCAGCGAGTTAAAACCCTCGCGGATGATGCAGTGGCAGGTGGTGCAGGCGCAGACGCCGCCGCACGCGCTTTCCATCTCGATATGGTGTTCGTGGGCCAGTTCGAGAATCGATGTGCCGGGCGCAGCCTCGACCACCATGCCTTCAGGGCAGAACTTCTCGTGGGGCAGAAAAATGACCTGCGGCATCAGATATCCTCGATTTCATTCAGGTTGCGCCCCGACAGAGCGGCTTTCACCGTCAGATCCATGCGGCGGGCAGCAAAAGCATCGGTCACTTGCGACAGACGCTTGGTCTGCTGCTCGATGGCGTAGCCATCGGTACCTTTCATCAGTTCGGCCAGTTCCTGCATTTGCAGTTCGATGACCATGCGCTCTTCGGCGTCGAGCAATCGCTCGCCATCGGCCTCCAGCGCGCCCTGCACCGCTTCGAGCAGGCGTTGGGCATCGACTTGCTGCTCACGCAGAACACGGGCGACCTTGTCGTCATTGGCGTGCTGGAACGAATCTTTGAGCATCTTGGCGATTTCGCCATCGGTCAGACCATAGGAAGGTTTGACCTGAATGCTCGCTTCAACGCCCGAGCCCAATTCACGGGCAGACACGCTGAGCAGACCGTCGGCATCGACCTGGAAGGTCACGCGAATTTTCGCCGCACCGGCCACCATCGCCGGAATGCCGCGCAATTCGAAACGTGCCAGAGAGCGGCAGTCGCTGATCAGCTCGCGCTCGCCCTGCAACACGTGGATCGCCATGGCCGACTGGCCGTCTTTATAAGTGGTGAAGTCCTGGGCGCGCGCGACGGGGATGGTGGTGTTGCGCGGAATCACCTTCTCCATCAGCCCGCCCATGGTTTCCAGCCCCAGGGACAGAGGAATCACGTCGAGCAGCAGCAGTTCGCCGCCATCGCGCTTGTTGCCAGCCAGGGTGTCGGCCTGGATCGCGGCCCCGATGGCCACCACTTGATCCGGGTCGATTTCCGTCAATGGCTGACGACCGAAGGCTTCGGCAACGGCTTCACGAACACGTGGCACGCGGGTCGAACCGCCGACCATGACCACGGCGTGGACGTCTTCCAGTTCGATACCGGAATCGCGAACCGCGCGGCGGCAGGCTTTCAGACTGCGCGCGACCATTGGCTCGATCAGCGCATCGAAGGCTTCGCGGGTCAACTGGGCTTTCCAGTCGCCGTAAGCCACTTCAACGCTGGCGGCGTCGGTCAAAGCTTCTTTGGCCGCACAGGCAGTTTGCAGCAGATTGCGTTGTGCGCCCGGGTCGAGATCGGCGGACAGGCCAGCGCTCTCAATGATCCAGCCGGCAATCGCGTGATCGAAGTCATCGCCGCCCAGCGCGCTGTCGCCGCCAGTGGCCAGAACTTCAAAGACGCCGCCAGTCAGACGCAGAATGGAAATATCGAACGTACCGCCACCAAGGTCATAAATTGCAACCAGGCCTTCAGCGTGTTGATCCAGACCGTACGCTACAGCGGCAGCGGTCGGTTCGTTGAGCAGACGCAACACGTTCAGACCGGCGAGTTTGGCCGCATCTTTGGTGGCCTGACGCTGCGCATCGTCGAAGTAGGCAGGAACGGTGATTACCGCGCCAACCAGTTCGCCACCCAAGGTCGCTTCAGCGCGCTGACGCAGGACCTTGAGGATATCGGCGGAGACTTCAACCGGGCTTTTCGGGCCTTGCACGGTGTCGATGAACGGCATGTGCGATTCGCCGCCGACAAAGCGGTACGGCAGTTGCTCGCCCAATTGCTTTACGTCGGACAGACCACGACCCATCAAGCGCTTGACCGAGAGCACGGTGTTCAGGGGATCGGAGGCTGCTGCCAGCTTGGCGGACTCACCGACTTCGACGCGGTCGGCGTGATAACGCACGGCGGACGGCAGGATGACCTGCCCGTTGGCGTCGGCCAGCGGTTCGGAAAGACCACTGCGCAGCGCAGCGACCAGCGAATTGGTAGTACCCAAGTCGATGCCCACAGCCAGACGGCGCTGGTGCGGTTGAGGACTTTGGCCGGGTTCGGCGATCTGCAGTAGAGCCATGGTGATCAGGTCTTGTCTGTCTGTCAGCGTGCAATCAGGGCAGCACTGGGTTAATCGTCGAGGCGCTCTTCCAGCTGGCGCACTTCGTAGGTGAGCTTGTCGAGGAACTGCATGCGCCGCATCAGGCGTTCGGCCTGCTCGCGTTGCGCTGCATCATCCCAACAGGCTGCGAAGCTTTCGTTGAGCTGTTCCTGAGCTGCCTTCAAACGACGCTTGAATACCGCGACACCGTCGAGGTCGGCACTGTCCTGCAGATCTTCGAGCTCTTCGCGCCATTGCATCTGCTGCAGAAGAAACTCGGGATCGTGGACGGTGACTTCCATCGGCACTTCATGCCCGCTGATTTTCAGCAGGTAGCGTGCGCGCTGGGCCGGGCTCTTGAGCGTCTGGTAGGCGTCGTTGAGCCGCGCCGATTGCTCGAGCGCCGAGCGCTGCTCGCGTTCGGATGCATCGGCAAAACGGTCAGGATGGACGCCGCGCGCCAACTCACGGTAGCGCGTGGCCAACTGCTCGAGATCCAGGCGGAAGCTCGGTTGCAGCTCGAATAAAGCGAAATGACAAGGAATACCCACGACCAGCCTCAGATGTTGAAGCTTTCGCCGCAGCCACATTCACCGCGCACGTTGGGGTTGTTGAACTTGAAGCCTTCGTTCAACCCTTCCTTGACGAAATCGAGCTCGGTGCCGTCCAGGTAGGCCAGGCTTTTCGGGTCGATGATCACCTTTTCGCCGTGACTCTCGAACACCTGATCTTCCGCCACTACCTCGTCGACAAACTCCAGCACGTAGGCAAGGCCGGAACAGCCTGTGGTGCGAACACCCAGACGAATCCCTTCACCTTTGCCGCGCCCGTCGAGGGAGCGCCGCACGTGTCGAGCAGCCGCTTCTGTCATGCTGATAGCCATCGTTGACTCCTTACTCGTCGCCGAATCTTGAAATTCAGATCAAGCCTTTCTTCTGCTTGTAGTCGCGAACAGCCGCTTTGATAGCGTCTTCAGCGAGCACGGAGCAGTGGATTTTCACTGGCGGCAGGGCCAGTTCTTCGGCCAGCTGAGTGTTCTTGATGGTTTCGGCTTCGTCCAGGGTCTTGCCCTTCATCCACTCGGTGGCGAGGGAGCTGGAGGCGATTGCCGAACCGCAACCGTAGGTCTTGAACTTGGCGTCTTCGATAACGCCCTGATCGTTGACCTTGATCTGCAGACGCATCACGTCGCCGCACGCCGGAGCGCCGACCATGCCGGTGCCGACATCAGGATCTTCCGCGTTCATCTTGCCGACGTTGCGCGGGTTTTCGTAGTGGTCGATGACCTTTTCGCTGTAAGCCATGATTCTCAATCCTCACTCATCAGGGCCGCTCTTGAGACCCTGCAACTGCGCTGCGTTAACCGCCGCGTCGCTACAGGATCTGTATCCGGCGGCTTCTATAGTTAGTGTGCCGCCCACTCGATTTTCGAGATATCGACGCCGTCTTTGTACATGTCCCACAGCGGCGACAGAGCGCGCAGCTTGGTAACGGCCTCGCAGACTTTCTGCGCGGCGTAGTCGATTTCTTCTTCGGTGGTGAAACGGCCGAAGGTAAAGCGGATCGAGCTGTGTGCCAGTTCGTCGTTGCGGCCCAGGGCACGCAGTACGTACGAAGGCTCCAGCGACGCCGAGGTGCAGGCCGAACCGGACGATACCGCCAGATCCTTGAGCGCCATGATCAGCGACTCGCCTTCAACGTAGTTGAAGCTCAGGTTCAGGTTGTGCGGAACGCGGGCGGTCAGGCTGCCGTTGACGTACAGCTCTTCCAGGTGCTCGACCTGCTTGTAGAAGCGATCGCTCAAGGCTTTGATGCGCACGTTTTCGGCAGCCATGTCTTCCTTGGCTACGCGGAACGCTTCGCCCATGCCGACGATCTGGTGGGTCGCCAGGGTGCCGGAACGCATGCCGCGCTCGTGACCGCCGCCGTGCATGGTCGCTTCGATGCGCACACGCGGCTTGCGGCTGACGTACAGCGCGCCGATGCCTTTAGGGCCATAAGTCTTGTGGGCGGAGAACGACATCATGTCGACTTTCAGCTTCTGCAGATCGATTTCGACCTTGCCGGTGGACTGAGCCGCGTCGACATGGAACAGCACGCCTTTGGCGCGCAGCATCTCGCCGATTGCAGCGATGTCGTTGATGGTGCCGATTTCGTTGTTGACGTGCATCACCGACACCAGAATGGTGTCTTCGCGCAGTGCAGCATCGATCATTGCCGGGGTGATCAGACCGTCTTCGGTCGGCTCGAGGTAAGTCACTTCGAAGCCTTCACGCTCCAGCTGGCGCATGGTGTCGAGGACAGCCTTGTGCTCGATCTTGCTGGTGATCAGGTGCTTGCCTTTGGAGGCGTAGAAATGTGCCGCGCCCTTGATCGCCAGGTTGTCGGATTCGGTGGCGCCGGAGGTCCAGACGATTTCACGCGGGTCGGCATTGACCAGATCGGCCACCTGACGACGAGCGTTTTCGACGGACTCTTCAGCCTTCCAGCCGAACACGTGGGAACGGGACGCCGGGTTACCGAAGTTTCCGTCGACCAGCAGGCATTCACTCATTTTCTGCGCAACGCGCGGATCAACCGGGGTGGTTGCAGAGTAATCAAGGTAAATCGGCAATTTCATGGACTATCTCCTAAATCAGGGCTGGCGTGCCGCGGGTAGCTCTTCGGCTGTCATTCGACGGCGGACGCTTCAATCTTGTCCAGGCGTGGCGCCTTGCTGCTGCAACGGCGCTGGTCCTGACGCTGGGCCACTTCTTGTACCTCACGGCGAGTCACAAGGTCGGCCAAGCTGATACCGCTCAGAAATTCGTGAATCTGCAGGCTCAAGTCGCACCACAGATGATGGGTCAGGCAGGTATCACCGGAATGGCAATCGCCCTGGCCCTGGCACTTGGTGGCATCGACCGATTCGTTCACCGCATCAATCACCTGGGCGACCTGGATGCCCTGCATGTCGCGGGACAACTGGTAGCCACCACCCGGACCGCGAACGCTGGAAACCAGGTTGCTGCGGCGCAGCTTGGCGAACAGCTGTTCGAGGTAGGACAGGGAGATGCCTTGGCGCTCGGAGATATCGGCCAGAGACACCGGCCCGTGCTGCGCGTGCAACGCCAGGTCAAGCATGGCGGTCACGGCGTATCGGCCTTTTGTAGTCAGTCGCATGGACAGTTACCACGGAGTTCGGAATGGGCGGGAGTATGCAATTCCCGAGCATTTAAGTCAACTATAAGACCTAGTGCTTTAGTCGGGTTTACCCGCAAAAGAGCGCGCGCACTATAGCAAAGACGGGGCGCGGACAGCCAGCGCAACCGCGTGATCGTTCTTCGCGAGCGGGCTCGCTCCCACATTGGAATGCATTGCTCTTGTGGGAGCGAGCCTGCTCGCGAAAAGCAGCGCCGCGGTTCAGCCGGCTTTCGATTCGTCCTTGCCCTTGACGCAAGCGAAGTCTTCTTCGCGCAGCTCAGGCAGATCTTTCGCACAGTAATTGCTGCCCAGATCCTTCAGTGCGCCGCACATGCCTTCCAGACGCCCGTCCACCGCTTGCAGATGATCGAGCAACTGGCCAATGGCGCGCGCCACCGGGTCGGGCATGTCTTCGCTGACACCGTAGGCGTCGAAACCGATCTTTTCCGCCATGGCTTTGCGCTTGGCGTCCTGCTCTTCATCGGTCTTGACGATGATCCGCCCCGGAATCCCCACCACCGTTGCGCCCGGCGGCACTTCCTTGGTGACCACAGCATTGGAGCCGACTTTGGCGCCGGCACCCACCGTGAACGGGCCAAGCACCTTGGCGCCAGCACCAACCACCACGCCGTCACCCAGTGTCGGGTGGCGCTTGCCTTTGTTCCAGCTGGTGCCGCCGAGGGTCACACCCTGATAGATAGTGACGTCGTCGCCGATCTCGGCGGTTTCACCAATGACGATGCCCATGCCATGGTCGATGAAGAACCGCCGACCGACCTTGGCGCCCGGGTGAATCTCGATCCCGGTCAGCCAGCGACCGAAGTTCGACACCAGTCGCGCCAGCCACTTCAACTCGTTGCGCCAGAGCATGCCGGCCAGACGATGAATCCAGATCGCATGCATGCCGGGGTAGCAGGTCAGGACTTCAAAAGCGTTACGCGCCGCCGGGTCTCGATGGAATACGCTTTGGATATCTTCACGCAAACGCTCAAACATCATTCAATCCTTCCGCTTTAGAAGCTCGCCACGGGCCGCTTTCTGGGTTTCCGTGAGGATGCCACGCAAAATGTTCATTTCCGCCCGGCTGACCGAGCTGCGTCCGTACAACCGGCGCAGGCGCGCCATCAAGTGCCGTGGCTTTTCCGGGTCGAGGAATTCGATGGCAACCAGCGTCTGCTCTAGGTGCTCATAGAATCGCTCCAGCTCATCCATGGTCGCCAGCTCGGCACTTTTCACCGAGGCCACTTCTTCTTTCTCGACCTTGCTTGGCTGACCCTGTGCGGCCAGCCAGGCCATGCGCACTTCATAACTCAACACCTGCACCGCCGCCCCGAGATTCAGCGAACTGAACGTCGGGTCGGAAGGGATGTGCACGTGAAAATGACATCGCTGCAGCTCTTCGTTGGTCAGGCCGGAGTCTTCACGGCCGAACACCAACGCAATCTCGGCACCCTGCCCGGCTTCCTCGACCACCTTGTTGCCGCATTCGCGCGGGTCCAGCAGCGGCCAGGGAATACGCCGGTCGCGGGCGCTGGTGCCGAGCACCAGATTGCAGCCGACCAGAGCATCTTCCAACGTGGCGACGACTTGCGCGTTTTCAAGGATGTCACCGGCACCGGAGGCGCGGGCATCGGCCTCGTGGTGCGGGAAGACCCGCGGTTCGACCAGCACCAGTCGCGACAGACCCATGTTTTTCATGGCGCGCGCGGCCCCGCCGATGTTGCCGGGGTGGCTGGTGTTGACCAGGACGACACGAATGTTCTGCAGCAAGGGAGGCGCTCTCGGACACAGGAAAGGGGGGCAAATCTTACAGAACAGCCTACCGTTAAGCTATGAAAGCGAACAGCGTCCTTCACCTGAAGAAAAGTTCTGATAGAATGCGCGGCTTTCTTTAACAACCTTAGGTGACACATCCATGCAGCCCATGCTGAATATCGCGCTGCGCGCCGCCCGCAGCGCCAGTGAACTGATCTTCCGCTCCATCGAGCGCCTGGATACCATCAAGGTCGACGAAAAAGACGCCAAGGATTACGTATCCGAGGTCGATCGCGCCGCTGAACAGAAAATCATCGATGCCCTGCGCAAGGCTTACCCGAATCACTCGATTCAGGGTGAAGAAACCGGCCTGCACGCTGGCACCGGCATCGAAGGCGAAGAGTACCTGTGGATCATCGATCCGCTGGACGGCACCACCAACTTCCTCCGTGGCATTCCGCACTTTGCAGTGAGCATTGCCTGCAAATATCGTGGTCGCCTGGAACACGCAGTGGTTCTGGACCCGGTTCGCCAGGAAGAATTCACCGCCAGCCGTGGTCGCGGCGCTCAACTGAACGGTCGTCGTCTGCGCGTAAGCGGTCGCACCAGCCTCGACGGCGCCCTGCTCGGCACTGGCTTCCCGTTCCGTGACGATCAGATGGACAACCTCGACAACTACCTGGGCATGTTCCGCGCCCTGGTTGGGCAGACTGCCGGCATCCGCCGCGCCGGTTCGGCGAGCCTGGACCTGGCTTACGTGGCTGCCGGTCGTTTCGATGCGTTCTGGGAGTCGGGCCTGTCCGAGTGGGACATGGCTGCAGGCGCCCTGCTGATTCAAGAAGCCGGCGGCCTGGTGAGCGACTTCACCGGTGGTCACGACTTCCTGGAAAAAGGCCACATCGTTGCCGGCAACACCAAATGCTTCAAGGCAGTGCTGACGGCGATCCAGCCGCACCTGCCGGCCTCGCTGAAGCGCTAAGCTTTACGCGAAACCAAAAAAGCACCCTCCGGGGTGCTTTTTTTATGCCTGCAATTCCAAACAGCACAATTCCCTGTGGGAGCGAGACTGCTCGCGAATGGGCGTGCCAGCAAAGGAACTATCAACTGCTGGACCGTATTCGCGAGCAGGCTCGCTCCCACAGGTGAGAATCGCGCGCTGCCCTGAATCGCGGGTATAAAAAAAGCACCCCGCAGGGTGCTTCTTTTCACAACCGTAAATCCTTACTGAGCCGGCTCATTCTGCGACAGGATCAGCTTGCCTTCCTTGTCGACCGGAATCTGGTTACCCGGATCGCGATCCATCCGCACTTTGCCTTCCTTGCCATCAAGCGAGTAACGCACGTCGTAACCGACGACCTTGTCGCTGATGTCATTGACCGTGTTGCAGCGAGTTTGCGTGGTGGTGTAGGTGTCACGCTCCTGCATGCCCTCCTGCACCTTGTTGCCCGCATAACCGCCACCGACCGCACCGGCCACCGTGGCAATCTTCTTGCCGGTACCGCCGCCAATCTGGTTACCCAGCAAACCACCGGCCAGCGCGCCGACCACGGTACCGGCGATCTGGTGTTGATCTTTTACCGGCGCCTGACGGGTCACCGTTACATCCTTGCATACTTCACGTGGAGTCTTGATCTGTGTCTTGACCGGCTCAACGGCTAATACTTGCGCATACTCAGGGCCGCTTTTAACCAGGCTGTAGGTGGCAACAGCACCCCCGGCTGTGACACCGACAGCACCCAATACCGCACCAACCAGCAACGACTTGTTCACATGAACCTCCTGACCATCACATGCGGGACGCGCCCGCGCTTCTCCCAGCCTTGGAGCACAAAAAAAGGCGCGAGTTCAACTCGCGCCTTTTGTTGGCTGACAGTCGGGACATCGCTGGCCGTTATGGACGGTCGTCGACTTCCTTATCGGTGTTGGCCGGAGGAATCAGATCCTCGGTGGTCAGGTTCAGCCAGATCAGCACCACGTTGGCGATGTAGATCGACGAATAAGTACCCGCCAGTACACCGATGAACAGTGCGATGGAGAAACCGAACAGGTTGTCGCCGCCAAAGAACAGCAGCGCCGCGATCGCCAAGAGAGTGGAGATCGAGGTCGCCATGGTGCGCAGCAGGGTCTGGGTGGTCGAGATGTTGATGTTCTCGATCAGCGTCGCCTTGCGCAGCACACGGAAGTTTTCACGTACCCGGTCGAAGACCACGATGGTGTCGTTCAGCGAGTAACCGATGATCGCCAGCACTGCCGCCAGTACTGTCAGATCGAAGGTGATCTGGAAGTACGAGAGGATACCCACGGTCACGATCACGTCGTGGATCAGCGACACAATGGCGCCGACCGCAAACTTCCACTGAAAGCGGAACGCCAAGTAGATCAGGATGCCGCCGAGCGCCAGCAGCATGCCGAGGCCGCCCTGGTCGCGCAGTTCTTCACCGACCTGCGGGCCGACGAACTCGACACGCTTGACCGTCGCCGGGTTGTCACCGCCGACCTTTTGAAGCGCTTCCGCTACTTGATGGCCCAACTGCGGGTCTTCACCCGGCATGCGCACGAGCAGGTCGGTGGTCGCACCGAAGTTCTGCACCACGGCTTCGTGATAACCGGAAGTCGCCAGTTGCTCGCGCACCTTGGTGACGTCGGCCGGACGCTCGTAGGTCAGCTCGATGAGCGTACCGCCGGTGAAGTCCAGGCCCCAGTTCATGCCCTTGGTGGCAACACTGAACAAGGCAATGACGGTAAGCAGCAATGTGACGCCGAACGCGAAGTTGCGAACGCCCATGAAGTTGATTGTACGTAACATGGCAGCCCCTTAAATCCACAACTTCTTGAAGTCACGTCCGCCAAAGATCAGGTTGACCATTGCGCGGGTCACCATGATGGCCGTGAACATCGAGGTAAAGATCCCGAGGGACATCGTCACTGCGAACCCCTTCACCGGGCCGGTGCCCATGGCGAAGAGAATGCCGCCGACCAGCAAGGTGGTCAGGTTGGCATCGAGAATCGCAGTAAATGCCCGGCCGAAGCCTTCGTTGATTGCCCGCTGCACAGTCATGCCGGCGGCGATCTCTTCACGAATCCGCGAGAAGATCAGTACGTTGGCGTCGACCGCCATACCCATGGTCAAGACGATACCGGCGATACCCGGCAGGGTCAGAGTGGCACCCAGCAACGACATCAATGCCAGCAGCAGCACCATGTTCACCGCCAGCGCGACGGTGGCGATGACGCCGAAGAAGCGGTAGATGGCGATGATGAACAGCGACACGAACAGCATGCCCCACAGGGAAGCGTCGATACCTTTGGTGATGTTGTCAGCACCCAGGCTCGGACCGATTGTGCGCTCTTCAGCGAAGTACATCGGTGCTGCCAGACCACCGGCACGCAGCAGCAGCGCCAGTTCGGACGACTCGCCCTGACCGTTCAGGCCAGTGATGCGGAATTGCGCACCCAGCGGCGACTGAATGGTCGCCAGGCTGATGATCTTCTTCTCTTCCTTGAACGTCTGCACCGCAACGTCTTTCTCGACGCCATCGACCACTTGCTTGGTGTAAGTGGTGACCGGACGCTGTTCGATGAAGATCACCGCCATGCTGCGACCGACGTTGGAACGGGTCGCGCGGCTCATCAGCTCGCCACCGTGACCATCCAGACGGATGTTCACTTCAGGCGTGCCGTGTTCGCCGAAACCGGCCTTGGCGTCGGTGACCTGGTCACCGGTGATGATCAGGCCACGCTCGATCTGCGCTGGCGGACGGTTGCCTTCGCGGAATTCGAACGATTCGGAAGTGGCTTTCGAAGCGCCCGGCTCGGCGGCCAGACGGAACTCAAGGTTGGCCGTCTTGCCGAGAATACGCTTGGCTTCGGCAGTGTCCTGCACGCCCGGCAGCTCAACCACGATGCGGTTGGCGCCCTGACGCTGCACGATCGGTTCGGCAACACCCAGCTCGTTGACGCGGTTACGTACCGTTGTCAGGTTCTGCTTGATGGAGTATTCACGGATTTCCGCCAGCTTGGCCGGGGTCATCGCCAGACGCAGCACCGGTTGACCGTTGAGATCGGCCGGAACAATGTCGAAATCGTTGAAATTCTTGCGGATCAGCGCACGGGCCTGTTCGCGGGAATCTTCATCGCTGAAGCCCAACTGAATGGCACCGCCCAGTTGCGGCAGGCTGCGATAGCGCAGCTTCTCTTTGCGCAGCAGGCTCTTGACGTCGCCTTCGTAGACTTTCAGGCGTGCATCGAGGGCTTTGTCCATGTCCACTTCGAGCAGGAAGTGCACACCACCGGACAAGTCCAGACCCAGCTTCATCGGGTGCGCACCGAGGTTGCGCAGCCATTGCGGAGTGGTCTGTGCCAGGTTCAGCGCGACGACGTAGTCATCACCCAATGCCTTGCGTACTACGTCCTTGGCCGGCAGCTGGTCTTCAGCCTTGCTCAGACGGATCAGACCGCCCTTGCCGCCAGCCGTCAGCGTGGCCGCCTTGACGTTGATGCCGGACTCTTTCAGCGCTGTGCTGACGCGAGCCAGATCGGCGTCATTGACCTGCAGAGCCGTGCTGGCGCCGCTGATCTGAATCGCCGGGTCATCAGGATAAAGATTGGGAGCGGAATAAATCAGACCGATCGCCAGCACCGCCAGGATCAGAATGTATTTCCACAGAGGGTATTTGTTCAGCATCACGCCGCCCGTTATGAACGCGGGGCGCCTTGCGCGCCCCGTCGATTGAGTAGAAGTTGTTGCTCTTAGATCGCTTTCAGCGTGCCTTTTGGCAGCGTGGCGGCGATGGCGCCTTTCTGGAACTTCATTTCCACGGTGTCGGAAACTTCCAGAACCACGAAGTCATCGGCAACCTTGGTGATCTTGCCGGCGATGCCGCCAGTGGTCACGACTTCGTCGCCCTTCTGCAGGCTGCTCAGCAGGTTCTTCTGCTCTTTGGCGCGCTTGGCCTGTGGACGCCAGATCATCAGGTAGAAGATGACCAGGAAGCCGACCAGGAAAATCCACTCGAAGCCGCCGCCCATTGGACTTGCAGCAGCCGGTGCAGCTGCGTCAGCCATGGCGTTAGAGATAAAAAAGCTCATTTAGCACTCCAGTTGCAAATGTTGAATCTTGGGGTCAGAAAACTCAGTCCAAAGGCGGAACGGGAAGTCCGCGTTTGGCGTAGAAGGCATCGACAAAGGCGGCCAATGTACCCTGTTGAATAGCCTCGCGCAAACCAGCCATCAGCACCTGATAATGGCGCAAGTTATGGATGGTATTGAGCATGCTGCCGAGCATTTCGCCGCACTTGTCCAGGTGATGCAGATAAGCGCGCGAGAAGTTCTGGCAGGTGTAGCAATCGCAGGTCGGATCCAGCGGCGATTCATCATGGCGATGGAACGCGTTACGGATCTTCAGCACACCGGTATCGATGAACAGATGCCCATTGCGGGCATTACGGGTTGGCATCACGCAATCGAACATGTCCACCCCGCGGCGCACACCCTCAACCAGATCTTCCGGTTTGCCAACGCCCATAAGGTAACGAGGTTTGTCAGCGGGCATTTGGCCCGGCAGATAATCCAGCACCTTGATCATTTCGTGCTTCGGTTCGCCCACCGACAGACCGCCGATGGCGAGGCCGTCGAAGCCGATCTTGTCGAGGCCTTCGAGCGAGCGCATGCGCAGGTTTTCATGCATGCCGCCCTGAACGATGCCGAACAGCGCTGCGGTGTTGTCACCGTGGGCATTCTTCGAACGCTGCGCCCAGCGCAGCGACAGCTCCATCGATACCCGCGCGACGTCTTCGTCAGCCGGATACGGCGTGCATTCGTCGAAGATCATCACAATGTCGGAACCGAGATCGCGCTGCACCTGCATCGACTCTTCCGGGCCCATAAACACTTTGGCGCCGTCGACCGGAGAAGCGAAGGTCACGCCCTCCTCCTTGATCTTGCGCATCGCGCCGAGGCTGAACACCTGGAAGCCGCCGGAGTCGGTGAGGATCGGGCCTTTCCACTGCATGAAATCGTGCAGGTCGCCGTGCTCCTTGATCACTTGAGTGCCGGGACGCAACCACAGATGAAAGGTGTTGCCCAGAATGATTTCCGCGCCCGTGGCGACGATGTCGCGCGGCAGCATGCCCTTGACCGTGCCATAGGTGCCGACCGGCATGAACGCCGGGGTCTCGACGGTGCCACGGGGAAAGGTCAGGCGACCACGACGAGCCTTGCCATCGGTGGCCAGCAGCTCAAAGGACATTCGACATTCGCGACTCATTCTGTTTCCTCTGGGCCTGTCTGTTCAGGGGCAGTTGGAGCGGGATTGCGGGTGATGAACATCGCATCCCCGTAACTGAAAAAGCGGTAGCCGTTTTCCACGGCGGCCTTGTAGGCGGCCATGGTTTCGGGATAACCGGCAAACGCCGAAACCAGCATCAACAGCGTGGATTCCGGCAAATGGAAATTGGTCACCAGGGCATCGACCACATGAAACGGCCGGCCCGGATAGATAAAGATGTCGGTGTCGCCACTGAACGGCTTGAGCACACCATCGCGCGCCGCGCTCTCCAGCGAACGCACGCTGGTGGTGCCGACCGCAATCACCCGACCGCCCCGCGCACGGCACGCAGCGACTGCATCGACCACATCCTGGCCGACTTCCAGCCACTCGCTGTGCATGTGGTGATCTTCGATCTTCTCGACGCGCACCGGCTGGAACGTCCCCGCGCCGACGTGCAACGTCACGAACGCAGTCTCGACGCCCTTGGCGGCAATCGCCTGCATCAGCGGCTCATCGAAATGCAGCCCCGCCGTCGGCGCAGCGACCGCACCCAGACGCTGGGCGTACACGGTCTGATAACGCTCGCGATCCGAGCCTTCATCCGGGCGGTCTATATAAGGAGGCAACGGCATGTGCCCGACGCGATCGAGCAGCGGCAAGACTTCCTCGGCAAAACCCAGCTCGAACAGCGCATCATGACGCGCGAGCATCTCGGCTTCGCCACCGCCGTCGATAAGGATCTTCGAACCCGGTTTCGGCGACTTGCTGGAGCGCACATGGGCCAGCACGCGGTGCGCATCGAGCACGCGCTCGATGAGAATTTCCAGCTTGCCGCCGGACGCTTTCTGCCCGAACAGCCGCGCCGGAATCACCCGGGTATTGTTGAACACCATCAAATCGCCCGGGCGCAAATGCTCAAGCAAATCAGTGAATTGACGGTGTGCCAGGGCGCCGCTCGGCCCATCAAGGGTCAGCAGGCGACTACCGCGACGCTCGGCCAACGGATGGCGGGCGATCAGCGAATCAGGAAGCTCGAAAGTAAAGTCAGCAACGCGCATGATGGGGTTCGTCTAGCAGGGCCGGAAAGTCTAGCGGAAATATCAAAAATTGACCATGAAACGTGATTGACCAACGGTAATCACCTCTCTATACTTCGCCGCCATTGAGCCCTGATGGCGGAATTGGTAGACGCGGCGGATTCAAAATCCGTTTTCGAAAGGAGTGGGAGTTCGAGTCTCCCTCGGGGCACCAACACAGAGAAAAAGGTCTTGCGAAAGCAAGGCCTTTTTTTTCGTCTGGAGGAAAGTGATTGGTGCCTCGCGGGCCTTCCAGTCCAAGATCAAATCAGGTCTCGGAACCGGATGTCTGCCCACCCGACTTCTTCACTCCAAACATCCGCCCAGCAATCTCCCGCCCCCGCTCCAACCCTTCCTCCGTCAACCATATCGATTTGTTCCGGTTCACCGGATTACTGATCAAACCCTGTTCGTGCAAGCGGTTCATGATCTCGAAGTCATAGCCCTTCCACGCATTGCCGGCGTCGGAGCTATAGGCTGCCAGGAGAGCAAGGACGGCGTCGTCGATCAGTTTCATGTCGTATTCCATGATGGTCACTCCGCTGATGTTCAGTGTTTGTAATCAAAGCGTCGTATCAAAGTGGATGTCAATGCTGCGCGAGCTTGTAGGTTTTAGATGCCCGATTGCTGGTTGCCTCGACTGCGATCCCCGCCCGTATAATCACGCCCGCACGGCAAACCTCCTCTGGCGTTTTGCGCATTGGTTTCGAACCTTCTACTTCACTGACAGACATCCCCATGGAAACCGCACTGGAAACCGTCGCCCTCTTCTCCCTCAAACTCGCCTACGAAGAAGAAGGCCTGAGCCCGATCCTGCGCGATGACATGGTCATGGGCGATTACCAGAAAGATGTTTTCGAGCTACTGGTGAAACGCGGCGATGTCGAGGCCATTCAGTTCAAGATGAACGAATGCCTGAACCTTGCGCTGGATGCCTTGGGTGGGGTCGAGAAGCCGTTGGGGCGGGAGTTGCGCAAGTTGTCGGCGGAGTTGGCTCAGGCGCGGTCGGTGGAGCAGCTGGGTCAGCCGCTGCTCGCGCTGAAGGGATATCTGCGCGACATTCTTTGAGTGGCGCGCTACAGCCATGCCGCTACCTCGTCCGATCAGCGACGCGCTTTCAGTACTCGAATATCTGTTGGGAAGCCGTCAGCGCCCACCAGCTTTTTCCAGCCCATGTACTGAAATTCGCCGTTGGGATCAATGTAGTCGCCCTTCTCTGGTTGCCCTCCGCCAACTATCGCAACACGCTTCACTTCGCCACAGCCGCCATCCGACGGTCGCACTGTGTAGATCACATACGGCTTCACGTATTGCGTGGCGCGGAAGTATTGGCCGCAGATTTCGTCGACGGTGATCAGCATGGTTTTCAGGCGGGCTTCGCCGTCGGTGTCTTCGTGCAGTTTCAGGAAAGAGATGTCGCCGACGTCGCTGTAGCCGAGGGAACGGGCGCGTTGGTAGGCGGGGGAGTTCTGGTGCGCAATACGGCCCTCCTCCACACCCCTTTGCATTTGCGCGGCGAACTCGGCTTTGCCTTGGGCCAGGGTTGCCTCGGCATGGGCCGCGACGTTTTCGCAGTGGGCGTACTCGCTGGAGTCGAGGTGCTGCGGTAGCAGGTTAAGGCGGCGCTCGTTCATGGAGGCGAGGCTGTCTTGCAGGCCGGACGTTAGTGCATAGGCAGCGGAGACGCGACCGCTCTGGACGTCGGCGATTGTCTCCTGCATGCGCTGGCAATTGGCGAGGTAGTAATCCCAGCTGGCTTGCGGGTGTTCTTTCGCGAAGCAGAAGGCTGGGGTAATGGAGACGGCAAGGGTGAGAGCGCCGAGCAGTTGCAGCATACGGGTTGTGGAAAACATGGGTAGTCCATTACAGAGAAGGCATGGCGCGACGCTACTATTTTGCTATCGTTCCGTCCACTCTCAACAGGCGACCAAGTTGTCGCCTCTGTCTCGTGGCAAGGAAAGAAATCCGATGGATGCTGTGTTGTGTTTGGTAGTCATGGCTGCAATGTGGTTCTGGGTGGTGCGTCAGCGCGGGCACTGGAATCTGTTGTTGGCGAACCTCGCCGGAGCGGGCAGCGCTGTGGTGGCGGGCATTGTCTTCACACTGCTTTATGACGGGCTGTTCGGCACCACCATGGCAGCGCCGGGACTGCACAACAGCCTGGTGGTGTTCATGACCAGCGCGGGCGTCCTGGCGGGTGTGTGGTTGTGGATCGCCAAGCGTCGTCAGCCGGCGCATCCGGTTGCACGTCAACTGCTCGCGGGGGTCTGTGGCGTTGCCGCCGGCATGGTCACGTTGATTTTTCTGGCGGCGAATTATTTTCCGCAACCGTAGCCGGACGGCGCGTCTATTTTGCTATCTTGCCGCGCATCGTCGGGGCTTGCTGATCGTCTCGCGTCGCGCTTGGATTGTTGAAAGGTAAGGAAAGGATCAAATGGAGTTTTTGCGTTTTCTGGCGTTCGTCGCTGTCTGGGGTTTCATGTGGCGCTGGGTGGTGAAGAACCGCGGCAGCTGGAATATTTTCTACGGCAACATCGTTGGCGCGGCGGGTGGGTTCATTGTCGGGCTGGTGATGTTGTCGATCACCTTTTCGCTGTTTCCTTCGTCGTTCGATCACGAGGCGCAGGCGCAAAACACGCCAGTCGTCGAGTCGACCTCTGTGTTGCCTGAAGCCGAGGCAGTCACGCCCGTCACCGAGCTGAAAGATGCGCCTGTTTTTGCTGCCATCGAAGCGGATGACAAGCCTTCCCCGCCGGACTCCGCACTGTTGCCGAATAACGTCAGCCGAGCGCCGAAATCAATGGCGGTACAGACGGTGCTGGATCAAAGCGACTACGAGGGTCGCATGGCCCTGGCCGCGCTGAACAAGAAGTTGCGCGGCGACGCACAGGCCGACAAGTCGATGATCGCGTATGTCATGTGCAGCCCGTTTGTCACCAGCACCCTGCGTTATCCCGCTTCGGCGCGTTTTGCTGACAGCAAAGCGCTGGTCAGTCATCGCTACAAGGATCAGGTCTACAGCTTCAGCAACAGCGTCACTGCGCGCAACATGAATGGCGACGATGTCACCTACCGTTTCGATTGCTCCGTGCAGGAATTGCCACGGGTTGATGCGACGGCTGGGGAATGGCGTTTGCTGGCGCTGAAACTGCAAAAAGCCGACTCTTAAGGCTGATTTAAGGGATCAGGGCGCCGGCTGCGCTATCATCGCCGGCCTGTGCGCCTTGAGCTTTGCCCTCGATGTTTTCAACACCTGATGACCTGATCTCGCTGCCTCCTGTACTGGCCGGTCCGTTGCTGCGGCGGCTGGAGCCGACGCGCGTGGTGCTGTGGCTGGTGGGCTCGCGTGAACTGTCGCTGACCTTGCACCTGCAAGGTGTAGGAGATATTCCGCTCGACTCGGAGAAATGCACGGTCATTGCCGTAGGCCGTCATGCGTTCGTGCATCTGATAGACGTTCAGCTTGAAAGCGCCCTGCCCTGCGACACGTTTATCGCTTACGACCTGCTGATCGATGACGCCATCGGTATGGCTGAGTGGGCGCCTCATCTGCTTTACCCCGGCGCTACCTGTGCGAACCTCGTCGTGCGTTCGCGGATCGACCAATTGCTCCACGGCTCCTGCCGCAAGCCGCATCATCCGGCAACCGATGGCTTGCTCTGCGTCGATCAATTGCTGGCCGACGAAACCGATCCGCAACGGCGCCCGGCGCTGCTGATGATGAGTGGTGATCAGGTCTATGCCGACGACGTCGCCGGGCCGATGCTGCGGGCGATTCATGCCTTGATCGAGCGTCTGGGTCTGTTCGATGAGCACCTTGATGGTGCCGTGGTCAGCGACAGCGCCAAGCTCTATGAGCACCCGGCCAGCTACTACCACCGTGCGGATTTGTTACCGGCGCTGGAGAGCAACGAGACGTTGCGCGAGCGATTTTTCGGTGGCGCGCGTAAGCCGATTTTCACCAGCAGCAGCGCCGACAATCACCTGGTGACATTCGCCGAAGTCATGGCCATGTACATGCTGGTGTGGTCGCCGACGCCGTGGTCGCTGATCAATCCGAGCGCGCCGACGCTGACGCCGGAACGCCGCAAGCGCTACCACCTTGAGCAGACGCGCATCGATGCCTTCAAGGCGGGCCTGGGCAATGTCGCGCGGGCGCTGGCGCATCTGCCGAGCCTGATGATTTTCGATGATCACGACATCACCGATGACTGGAATCTTTCTGCGCAGTGGGAGGAAACCGCCTACGGCCATCCGTTTTCCAAGCGCATTATCGGCAACGCTCTGATTGCCTATCTGTTGTGTCAGGGCTGGGGCAACAATCCGGATGCCTTCAAGGACGTGCTGGAACAGACCGCGCAACTGAGCGCCAGCGGTGACGACGGCTATCTGGACATGCCGGTGCAGGACGATCTGATTGATCAGTTGCTGCGTTTTCAGCAGTGGCATTTCGTACTGCCGAGCACTCCGGCACTGGTAGTGATCGACACGCGCACCCGGCGCTGGCGCAGCGAGATGGCGCTCAAGCAACCATCGGGCCTGCTCGACTGGGAAGCCTTGAGCGAACTGCAACAGGAACTGCTCGATCACCCTTCGGCGATCATCGTGTCGCCGGCGCCGATCTTTGGCGTGAAGCTGATTGAAACCGTGCAGAAGGTGTTCAGCTGGTGCGGTTATCCACTGCTGGTCGACGCGGAAAACTGGATGGCCCATCGCGGCGCGGCGCAGGTGATCCTGAACATTTTCCGACACTCGCGCACACCCGGAAACTACGTGGTGCTGTCCGGCGATGTGCATTATTCCTTCGTCTACGAAGTCCTGATCCGCCACCGCAAGGCCGGCCCACGGATCTGGCAGATCACCAGCAGCGGCATCAAGAACGAATTCCCGCCAACGCTGCTGGAATGGTTCGACCGCCTCAACCGCTGGCTCTACTCACCACGCTCACCGTTGAACTGGTTCACCAAACGCCGCCTGATGCGCATCGTCCCGTACACGCCGGAACATGCCGAGGCCGGGGAACGGCTGTGGAATTCGGCGGGGATCGGACAGGTGTTTTTCAATGAACAGGGGCAGCCGAGCGAGATTGTTCAGCACAACTCGAATGGGGCGGAGAAGACGAGGATGCTGGCGCCGGAGTCGGGGGACGGGCTGGATTGAAGCAGTAACCATTTCCTACATCGGCTAGTTCATGGGATGACGAGATAAGGGCTTCGCGACACTGAACAGGAGGGAAGAGGATTACAACCTTCTCAGAAACGTCTCGAATATTACTGAGCGATACTGATTGAAGTCGCAGTCAGCCCTGCTGCGACACAACCACTGGTAGGTGTCGACTTGTCATCCTGTACTCATTTCTGTACGTTCTCTGCATCCAGCGAGGACTTCAATATGCAAACCATCAACTACACCACCGCCCGTGCGCATTTGGCCGAGACGATGGACCGTGTCAATGAAGATCGTGCGCCGCTATTGGTCACTCGGCAGAAAGGTGAACCCGTAGTGATGATGTCTTTGGCCGAATACAACGCGTTGGAAGAAACAGCTTACTTACTTCGCTCCCCTGCCAACGCCGAAAGGCTGATGAAATCCATCGGTGAGTTGCGCGCCGGCAAAGCCAAAGTCAGGCAATTGATCGAAGAATGAAAATCGAGTTCACGCCCACATGCTGGGAAGACTATTTGTGGTTTCAGCAAAACGACAAGGCTGGGCTCAAGCGTATCAATCTTCTGATCAAAGCAATCAAGCGCGAACCGTTTGAGGGTGTCGGTAAACCAGAGGCGCTCAAACATAATATGAGCGGCCTCTGGTCACGCCGAATAACGGCCGAACATCGTCTGGTGTACAGGGTTGAGGACGGCGAAATCTGCGTCATCAGTTGCCGGTATCACTATTGAACCTGAGCTGAATCAGTCATCAGAGCGCGCCCAACCCCTCTGACAATCATCCCCACCTCGCGCTCATCAATCGTCAGCGGAGGGAGCAACCTGATGGTCTTGCCACGAGTCACGTTGATCAACAAGCCGTGATCCCGCGCAGCGATCAGCGTCAGGTCGCGCACCGGTTGTTTCAGCTCGACACCGATCATCAGTCCCTGCCCCCGGATTGCGAGCACGTTCGGGTTGTCTGCCAGCTCGGCGCGCAGGCGTTCCAGTAACCGTGCGCCCTGCACCCGCGCATTCTCCAGCAGGCCTTGCTCTTCGATGATGTCCAGCACCGTGCAGCCGACCCGGCACGCCAGTGGATTACCGCCGAAAGTGCTGCCGTGGCTGCCCGGGGTGAACAGGTCGGCCGCGCGGCCACGGGCCAGGCAGGCGCCGATCGGCACGCCATTGCCCAAGCCTTTGGCCAGGGTCATGACATCGGGCACGATGCCTTCGTGCTGAAAGGCGAACCACTGCCCGGTGCGGCCGATGCCGGTCTGGATTTCATCGAGCATCAGCAGCCACGCGTGGCGATTGCACAGGTCGCGCAGGGCCTTGAGATAACCCGGCGGTGCGACTCGTACGCCGCTTTCGCCCTGGATCGGTTCGACCAGAATCGCCACGATGCGCGCGCCGTGTTTGCGCTGTATTTGCTCCAGCGCCGCGAGATCGCCGAACGGCACTTTGACGAAGTCCCCCGGCAGTTCGTTGAAGCCCAGGCGCACCGCCGGGCCATCGCTGGCAGACAGCGTGCCGAGGGTGCGGCCATGAAACGCGTTGGCCATGACCACCACCAGCGGCTGCTCGATGCCTTTGCGCCAGCCGTACAGACGCGCCAGTTTCAGTGCCGTCTCGTTCGCTTCGGCGCCGGAGTTGTTGAAAAACGCGCGCTCCATCCCCGACAACACAGTCAGCCGCTTGGCCAGTTGTTGTTGCCAATCGATGCTGTACAGGTTGGAGGTGTGCAGCAGCAATCCCGCCTGCTCGCTGATCGCCGAGACAATGCGCGGATGCGAGTGGCCGACATTGGTCACTGCCACACCGGCAACAGCGTCCAGATATTCGCGCCCCGCCTGATCCCACAGGCGCGTGCCCAGGCCCTTGGTGAAACTCAGGGCCAGTGGTTGGTAGGTGTTCATCAGGGCGGCGGTCATGACGTGAAACTCCATTGCAGGTCGGTGTTTTTGCAGTATGGTTAGCCACCTGAGCTGGATAAACTCGGAAAAACTTTAATCATTTAAAAGCCGAGCTTGATAATGGATTTGTTTCAGTCGATGGGCGTGTACGTCAAAGTGGTGGAAACCGGGAGCATGACGGCCGCCGCTGCGAAGTGCGAAATGTCGACGACGATGGTGGGCAATCATCTGCGCGCGCTGGAGCAACGGCTCGGCGTGCAACTGCTGCAACGCACCACGCGCCGCCAGCGCCTGACCGAATTCGGCAGCGTCTATTATCAGCGCTGCCTGGAAGTGCTCGGCCTGGTGGCCGACTCCGAACGCCTTGCCGAACAAGCGTCGGACGAGCCGCGCGGCATGCTGCGTATCACCGCGCCGCTGACATTCGGCGTTGAACGACTGACCCCGGCTCTCAGCGAATACTCCTTGCTCTATCCGCAAGTGAAGCTCGACGTGGTGCTGACCAACAGCCGTCCGGATCTGCTGGAGAACGGCCTCGATGTCGCATTCCGCCTGGGCAATTTCGACCAATCCAACCTGATCGCCCGGCCCTTGATCGACTACACCCTGACGGTCTGCGCCTCCCCTGATTACATCGCGCGGCGCGGCATGCCGCACACGCCACAGGATTTGCAGCAACACGATTGCCTGTCCTTCGCCTATCCGGCTGGGGATGACTGGCAATCGGTGGAAAAACGCTGGCGTCTCAGTGGCCCGGAAGGTGAAGTCCTCGTCGACGTCAGCGGGCCGATGCTGATCAACAGCTCCGCCGGTCTGCACCAAGCGGCGCGCAACGGCATGGGCATCATGATGCTGCCCGACGCGCTGGTGGAGCAGGATCTGCGCGACGGCAAACTGGTCAGGGTAATGACGGACTACCAACCGCCGAGCAGGCCGATGCATCTGTTGTATGCGCAGGATCGCTATCGACTGCCGAAGCTGAGACGGTTTGTCGAGTTTGCGATGCGTACGTGGGGGAAACCCGCTGACGCCATGCTCGGAAAATAACGCACGCCGGGAAAAATCCCGACCACCAGACCGTTGCTCCGTGACAACGCCGCCCCGCTCCCCTAAATTAGTCGGCCTGAAAAAGACCTCGTGCTTTCTCGCCTCAACTCAAGTTAAAAAAAGTAGTGAAATTTCAATGTCCGATTTCAACACCGCTGAATCCGTAGTCACCCAGTCGTCCAAAGCGGAATACGAAAACTCCATCAATCTTTCACAACACCTGCCACAAGCCAAAATCATCAGCGAGATGGTCCTGGACGCGTTCCAGTCGACCCGCGAGAGCGACCAGATCCGCGAATTGCGTGCGGCGATCCGTCAGGCGCATGACAGCTTTGATGACGACAAGGCTTACGAGCTGATGGGCGAACTCAAGCGCCTGAAAGACGCCGAGGCAGCGGACATCGCCGCGCTGGAAGACCTGAGCAGCAAGTTCTCGATCGGGCGCATTCTGTCCAGCTTCAAGGACGATCCGGCGTTTCAGGAAATCGTTTATGGTCTGGCGCTGAAAGTGCTGAATCAGACCCATCAGGCGATCAGCAATCCGAGCGGCGGCAAGAGCAAAGCTGCGAAGAAGAAAGAAGTGGAAATCTTCACCATCAGCAAGGACGGCGCCAGCGTGACCCTGCCAATGCGCACGCCGCGTTCGCGTCTGAACGTTGATCGTGAGGCGCTGGAATTCCTCGGTTTCACCTTCGTCGGTGAAGGCGATGAAGCCGAACTGGAGAGCGAAACCTTCGTCGACAACGCCGGTACGGAACAGGCTGTAAACCGCAAGAACATCATCACCGCCCTGCAGCAGCAGACCGCGTTTGATGGTTACAGCATCGCGGCGCAGTAATCTGCAAAGCACTTGTGAAAAAGCCCCGCGCTGAGTTATCAGGCGGGGCTTTTTGTTTGAGGCGGGGATAACCTCAAGCCGAAGGATGCAACGCCGCAATCATGTCCACTTCAATCGCCGCATTCTTCGGCAACTGATAGACGCCGATGGTCGTACGTGTATGCCGTCCGGCATCGCCCAGCACATGGCTGAACACATCCGAAGCGCCGTTGGCCACTTCGCTCAGGTCGACGAAGTCGGCGGTCGATTTCACATACACCGTGACCCGCAACAACGCACGAATCTTGTCCAGCGAACCCACCGCATCGACGATCAGCGCCAGGCAACGCATGGCGCTGATGCTCGCTGCGGCTTGCGCATCCTTGAGGTTCAGTTCCAGCCCCACGCGACCGGGATAGAGGATCTTGCCATTGACCCGCGGCACCATACCGCTGATGTAGAGCTCGTCGTGATGACGGATCAGCGGCGCGTAATTGCCACCGGCGCTGTTCTCGCCATAGATGTCGTAGTTGAGTTCTTCGGCCAGGGCGATAAAGCGCTCATCGCAGGTCATCCGTTCGGTCATTGCGCCCAGCCTTTTGATCAATGCACGGGTTGAGACAGTCGAGCACCGAAGGATGGCTTGGAGCTACTACTGTCGGGGTTGGATCCGAATCTAGGTCTTTTACCGAATGGCCGCAACCGCAAACTGTGGGGGCGAGCCTGCTCGCGAATGGCAGCACCCCGAACGGCATATTTCAGCCAACAAAAAACCCCGCACATCTCTCAACGTGCGGGGTTTTTCCTGAAGCTTGCAAACCTTACGGCGCGTACGTCAGCAACAGCTCTGTCGGCACCTTGAAGTCCAGGGACATCATGACGCTCAACGCAGTGATGGTGAAGATCGAGAACACGAACAGCTTGCGTGCCCAGACGGTGTCATCGACTGCCTTGTAGCCGGTCCAGGCCATGTACAGCCAGTACATGCCCATGGCGGCGGCGACGGCGAGGTAGCTCATGCCGGCGTAGCCGCTGAAGGTCAGCATCAAGGTCGCCACGAGGAACGCCAGGATGTAGAGCAGGATGTGCTTCTTCGCCACTTGAATGCCGCGTTTCACAGGCAGCACCGGAATCGATGCGGCCAGGTAATCATTGAAACGGAAAATCGCGATGGCGTAGGAATGCGGCATCTGCCACAGGCTGAACATCACCAGCAGGGTCAGTGCGGCCATGTCGAAGCTGTTGGTCACGGCAACGTAACCGATCACTGGCGGCATGGCCCCCGACAGACTGCCCACCAGCGTGCCGTGAACCGACTTGCGCTTGAGGTACAGGCTGTAGAAGCCGACGTAGATGATGAAGCCGATTACTGCGAACAAGGCAGCCAACGGGTTGGCCACCTTGTACAACAAGGCAACGCCGAGAACACCCAGAATGGTCGCGTAAACCAGGGCCAGTTTCAGGGAGATGAGGCCCTGGACCAGCACACGGTTCTTGGTGCGTTCCATCTTCAGGTCGATGTCGCGGTCGATGCAGTTGTTGAACACGCAACCGGAGGCCACGACCAGGGAAGTACCGATCATGGCGGCCAGAAACACCGCCAGATCGACATGCCCTTTCGAGGCCAGGAAGAACCCGCCTGCCACAGAAAGCACGTTACCGAAAATGATCCCCGGTTTGGTGATTTGGATAAAGTGCTTGAGCGACATCGGGTCTACCTCACTTCGCCATCATGTACGTGTGGATGCTGAACATGATCCACAGCGACAGGCCAACCAGCAGCACGATCACAATCGCCGTAAAGACGAATGCGATCACGTTGTTACGCTGTGCAATGGAACGGTCCAGGTGCAGGAAGTAATACAGGTGAACGATCACCTGGATCACTGCGAACAGCAGAACGATTGCCAGCGTCGTCGACTTCGGCAGGGTCGGGTACATCACCAGACCGAACGGAATGACGGTCAGGATTACCGACAGGATGAAGCCGATGGCGTACGACTTGACGCTGCCGTGGCCAGCATCGTGGCTGTCATGGGAGTGTGCATTAGCCATTACAGAGTCCCCATCAGGTAAACAACGGTGAAGACGCAGATCCAGACCACGTCCAGGAAGTGCCAGAACAGGCTCAGGCAGCTCAGACGGGTCTTGTTGGTCGACGTCAGGCCATGCTTGTTGACCTGATACATCATGATGCCCATCCAGATCAGACCGGCCGAAACGTGCAGACCGTGGGTACCGACCAGGGTGAAGAACGCCGACAGGAAGCCCGAACGGCTAGGACCGAAGCCCTCGGAGATCAGCAGGTGGAACTCGTTGATCTCCATGGCGATGAAGCCCGCGCCGAGCAGGAAGGTCATGAACAACCAGCCCAGGACCGCCTGCTTCTTGCCCTTGTACAACGCCAGCATGGCGAAGCCGTAGGTGATCGAACTGAACAGCAGCAGAGCGGTTTCGCCCAGCACGTAAGGCAGTTCGAAGATCTCGTGGCCCGACGGGCCACCGGCAACGTTGTTTACCAGTACTGCGTACACCGCGAAGATCGACGCAAACAGAATGCAGTCGGTCATCAGGTAGAGCCAGAAACCGTATACGGTCATCTCGCCCGAGTCGTGGTGATGGTCATCGTGCCCATGGTCACCATGGGCGTGTCCAACATTGGTCACTAAGTTCGACATGGTTTAAGCCTGTTCCAACGAGGTTTCAACACGGGTGGCATTGGCCGGGATTTTCCCTGCCGCGACCAGACGCTTGTGCTGCTCGGCTTCGATACGCTCGATCGTTTCAACCGGAACCATATAGCCCTGGTCGTCACGTGCAGCGTGGATCACGAAGTACACGACGGTGCCCACCAGGCTCGCGATCGCCAGCCACCAGATGTGCCAGATCATCGCGAAACCGAAGACGGTCAACAGCGCGCCCATCACCACGCCAGTGGCGGTGTTGTTCGGCATGTGGATCGGCTCGTACTTGGCCGGACGCTGGTACGCAGTACCGTTTTCCTTGGCTTCGGTGAACGGGTCGATGCAGTCAGCCTTAGGCAGCACAGCGAAGTTGTAGAACGGTGGTGGCGACGAGGTCGACCATTCCAGGGTGTGTGCATTCCACGGGTCACCGTGATCGCAAACGTTCTCTGGCTTGTTGCGGTCACGCACACTGACGTACAGCTGGATCAGTTGGCAGGCGATACCGACAGCAATCATCACCGCACCGAACATGGCAACGTACAGGTACGGTACCCACTCAGGGTTGGTGGTGGCGTTCAGACGACGGGTCATGCCCATGAAGCCCAGTGCGTAGAGCGGCATGAACGCGACGAAGAAGCCCGAGATCCAGAACCAGAACGCTGCTTTACCCCAGCCTTCGTGCAGCTTGAAGCCGAACGCTTTCGGGAAGTAGAACGCGAAGCCAGCGATGTAACCGAATACCGCACCGCCGATGATCACGTTGTGGAAGTGCGCGATCACGAACAGGCTGTTGTGCAGCACGAAGTCAGCACCCGGGATGGCCAGCAGTACGCCGGTCATGCCGCCGATGGCGAAGGTCACCATGAAGCCCAGTGTCCACATTACCTGGCTGGTGAAGCGCAGACGGCCCTGGTAGATGGTGAACAGCCAGTTGAACAGCTTCACACCCGTCGGGATGGAAATCAGCATCGTCGCCAGACCGAAGAAGGCGTTGACGCTCGCACCCGAACCCATGGTGAAGAAGTGGTGCAGCCAAACCATGAAGCCCAGTACCGAGATCGCGCCCGAAGCGTAGATCATCGAGTGGTGGCCGAACAGTTTCTTGCCGGTGAACGCCGAGATCACTTCAGAGAAGATGCCGAATGCCGGCAGGATCAGGATGTAAACCTCAGGGTGGCCCCAGGCCCAGAACAGGTTGACGTACATCATCGGATTGCCACCAAGTTCATTGGTGAAAATGTGGAAATCCATGTAACGGTCAAGGGTCAGCAGTGCCAGGGTAGCGGTCAGGATCGGGAACGAAGCCACGATCAGAACGTTTGCCCAGGTGCAGGTCCAGGTGAAGATCGGCATGTCCATCAGTTTCATGCCAGGGGTACGCATTTTCAGTACGGTCGCGAGGAAGTTGACCCCGGTTAACGTCGTACCCAATCCGGATAGCTGTAGCGCCCAGATGTAGTAGTCCATACCCACGCCAGGACTGTATTGCAGACCCGACAGCGGCGGATACGCAACCCAACCGGTCTTGGCGAATTCGCCGACGCCCAGGGACAGGTTGATCAGTACTACGCCGGATACCAGCAGCCAGAAGCTCAGGGAGTTCAGGAACGGGAACGCAACGTCACGCGCGCCGATCTGCAGCGGCACTGCAAGGTTCATCAGGCCGGTGAAGAATGGCATCGCCATGAAGATGATCATGATCACACCGTGAGCGGTGAAGATCTGGTCATAGTGTTCAGGTGGCAGGTAGCCAGGCGAACCCTCGGTGGCCATGGCCAACTGGGTACGCATCATGATCGCGTCGGCAAAACCGCGCAGCAGCATGACCATGGCGACGATGATGTACATCACGCCGATTTTCTTGTGGTCGACCGAAGTCAGCCACTCGGTCCACAGGTACGTCCACTTCTTGAAGTAAGTGATCGCAGCGAACAGCGCCAGACCACCGAGGGCGATCATGGCGATGGTCACCATCACGATCGGCTCGTGGAATGGGACTGCTTCCCAACTTAATTTACCAAACATCGTTTACTCCTCTGCCCCGGCAGCTGAATGCGAACCCGCGTCAATATCCGTGGCCGCCACTTCTTTCTCTTTCTTCTCGTGCTTCAGCGGCTTGCCCGGCTTCATACCTTCGTACTTGTCGACGATGATCTGGAACTGGTTCGGCGTGACCGACGAGTAGAGTTCGACTGGGTTGTTCTGGCTCGGTTTGGCCAGGGCCGCGTATTCAGCCTGATCAAGCTGTTTAGGCGACTTCTTGACTTCACTTACCCAGGCGTCGAAATCTTCCTGAGTGGTGGAGATAGCCTTGAATTTCATACCGGTGAAACCGGCACCGCTATAGTTGGCGGAGATACCGTCCATCTCAGCGTTGCGGTCAGCGATCAGGTGCAGCTTGGTCTGCATGCCCGCCATCGCGTAGATCTGGCCGCCCAGGCCCGGGATGAAGAACGAGTTCATCACGGCGTCGGAGGTGATCTTGAAGTTGATTGGCGTGTGCGCCGGGAACACGATCTTGTTGACCGTGGCAATGCCTTGTTCCGGGTAGATGAACAGCCACTTCCAGTCCAGCGCGACAACTTCGATGGTCACCGGCTTGACGTCAGACTCGATCGGACGATACGGGTCCAGCTCGTGAGTCGAGATGTAAGTGATGTAACCCAGGGCGATGATGATCAGCACCGGGATGGTCCATACGGCCACTTCGATCTTGGTCGAGTGCGACCACTTCGGCGTGTAGACGGCGTTCTTGTTCGAAGCGCGGTACTTCCAGGCAAACAGGAAGGTCATGACGATGACCGGCACGACGACCAACAGCATCAGCAGCGTGGCGGTGATGATCAGGTTGCGCTGTTCCAGGCCGACCTGGCCCGTTGGATTGAGCAAGGTCATGTTGCAGCCTCCCAGCAACAACGTGCCGAGCAGCGGCACTAGGCCTAGTAATCTGGGGTACCTGTTTTTACTCATCTCACGACCTCTAAAGCAGCTTGCGCAATGCAGTTGGGTTTTGATCGCCAACACTTCACCCTGCCAAGGGTTGGCATTTTCTTTGGATTGAATAAGGGCCGCCCGTCGCGCGTCTCACGCTCGACAAAACCTTGGGACAGCGTTCAGTTCTTATTCGAATTCGTGGTCAAAGGCCTTGTTACAGACCAATTCCATTTGGTGCGGAAAATTGGAAAGGCACCGACACCAGGGTGTCTCGAAAGCCTCGCGGCTCGCTCGACACCCGACCTCCTGATCAGTTCCTTGATAAAGGCTGAACAGCGTCGGGAATTCAGTGCGGGCGATTGTAGATAGGTAGCGCCCTATACACCATGTCTTATCCCGAAATAATTTTTATCACTCAGAGCAACAATCCATCGCCATTTTTGCAAAAGTTGCGCAAGTTATCGAAAGCGTTTCTCAATAAAAGCGGCAAAATCTGCCAGCGTAACCGCCTCAAATCAGACAGCTCTGCACCCGATCTACAAACGCTGGAGCGGCGCAAAGCCCGATGTTCCAAGGGCTTCGTCCATCTGCCGGCGCCTGTTAAAACTGCCTGCTCTGGTACGTCCGTGCTCAAGCCCGAAAACACTAAAACTGGCCAATGTTTTTATGTAACAGGCGGCCAATCCGCCGCATCCCGAGCCCCTGCGACAGCCCCTGTGTGACAACATGTCGCACATTTGCCGCACGCTTCATTGCCGTTCGTCACGGTGTTTTCACAAACGCTCTGAAATGCAAAACGCCCCGATTTTCATCAGCGAAAATCGGGGCGTTTTGTTTATCGGCAGCTCTGCCGAGAAGTTGACTCAGCGCAGCGCTTTTCGATTACGCGAAGTCAGCAGAGGCACCAGAATCACCACCAGCACGAACGCCACCAGCGCCCATTGCGCCAGCGACAGACCGAGGATCGGCGGATACGGCGTCGAGCAGAAACCGTCGACCTGGAAGCCCAGCGGGAAAATTTTCGCCAACGGCAGATCATCGACAATCGGTTGCAGCACATCGACGCCACAACTCACCGCCGGATAGAACTGCGTATAGACGTGATGCCCGGCCACACCGGCCCCGGCAATCGCACAGATCACTACCAGTGTCTCGAACACGGTGATGCTGCGACGGCTACGCATGCCCGCACCGATGAAGGCGAACACTGCAATCAGCAACAGTGCATAGCGCTGCAGAATGCACAGTGGGCAAGGTGCTTCGCCGAGCACGACCTGCATGTAAAGTGCGCCGCCGATCAACGCCAGGCAGATGATCCCCAGCAACACCAGATAGCGCCGCTCACGCCCCAACCGCATCGTTTCCTCGCTCATTGCCTTTCCTTTGTAAGTCCATGGTCCAGCCGGCCGGCGGCTGAAATTGTCGCAAGTCTACACCGGGGCAATAAACGATAGAGCGGTTAAGGAATGATTAACCAACATGGCTTCGCGGCGCGCAGAAGATTCGCGAGCAGGCTCGCTCCCACAATGGATCTGCGTCGAACGCAAATCCGGTGGGAGCGAGCCTGCTCGCGAACGAGACAACTCGGTTTCAGATCACTCCAGAGCAGCAGCCGGGCCGAAGAACTCGTAACGGCTCTGTTTCTCCGGCACGCCCAACGCTTTCAGGTGCCGTTTGATCGCGCCCATGAACCCTTTAGGCCCGAGGAAGTACGCATCGACATCGCGCTGCGCCGGCAGCCACTCGCCGAGCAGTTCTTCGCTGAGCAGGCCGACCTTGTCCGCCGCCGGGCTGACCCCATCTTCTTCGGCGTAGCAATAGAAGCGTTTGAGCTGCGGATGACGCGCCGCCAGCGCATCGACCCAGTCACGGAATGCGTGGACGCTGCCATTGCGCGCGCAGTGGATAAAGTGCACCGGACGTTCGGTGGCCAGCGCTGCTTCCAGCATAGCCAGCGTCGGGGTGATGCCGACGCCGCCGCTGATCAGCACCAGTGGTTTGTCGCTGGCCGCCAGGGTGAATTCGCCCGACGGCGGGAACAGCTGAATGCTTGAGCCGACGTGCAGTTGATCATGCAGATAGTTGGACGCGCGGCCATTCGGTTCACGCTTGACGCTGATGCGGTACTGGCCGTTATTGGCCAGTGCCGACAGCGAATAGTTACGACGGATTTCTTCGCCGTCGAGCACCAGCTTCATGCCGATGTACTGACCCGGTTCGGCCGCAAGAATCGGCCCTTTGTCCGCCGGTTCGAAATAGAACGAGGTGATTTCCGCGCTCTCCTGCACCTTCGCTGCGACGATGAATTCCCGCGCACCGCGCCAGCCGCCGACAGCTTGTTCCTTCTGGTCATAGATCGCGGTTTCGGCGCCGATGAGGATATCGGCCAATTGCCCGTACGCAGCCCCCCAGGCACTCATTACTTCAGGTGTGGCGATCTCTTCGCCGAGCACTTCGGAAATGGCGCGCAGCAGGCAGGTGCCGACGATCGGATAGTGTTCCGGCAGAATCTGCAGGGCCACGTGCTTGTTGATGATTTTGGTCACCAGATCGCCCAACTGGTCGAGCTGATCGATGTGCCTGGCGTACATCAGCACGCCGTTGGCCAACGCACGCGGCTGATCGCCACTGGCCTGATGCGCCTGGTTGAACAGCGGGCGCACCTCCGGGTATTCGGAGAGCATCATGCGGTAGAAATGCGTGATCAACGCCTCGCCGCCGCTTTCCAGCAGAGGCACAGTGGATTTGATGATGGCACGATCCTGGACGCTAAGCATAAGGTGACTCCTGCGCTTTCTTGAAAGATTGGCTTAGGGATATCAGCTTTCGTGCCAACAAATTAATCCATTAAATTCAACGGCTTGAGACATGAGTAGTCATTTCGACACAAATGAACGTATAGTCATCGCGACTACACCTTGTCTATTTGACTACATGCCCATGACCGCCAAATCCTTGCTTACCGCCCTGCTGCCTCTGGTCGCCGACCTCTCCCGCGAACTGCCCGAAGGTGAGCGCTACCGGCGTTTGCTCGAGGCCATGCGCGCCTTGTTGCCCTGCGATGCCGCCGCGTTGTTGCGTCTGGATGGCGAATCATTGGTGCCGCTGGCGGTGGATGGCTTGAGTACCGACACCCTCGGCCGGCGCTTCAAGGTCAGCGAGCATCCGCGTTTTGAAATCCTGCTGGCCGGCGCCGGGCCGACGCGCTTCGCCGCCGACAGCGACTTGCCCGATCCTTACGACGGTTTGGTTGATGGCCTCGACGATCATCTTGAAGTTCACGACTGCCTCGGCTGTCCTTTATTCGTCGATGAAAAACTCTGGGGCCTGATCACCCTCGACGCACTGGACCCCGAGCGTTTCGAGCCGATCGAACTCGACGCCCTGCAAGCCTTCGCCAGCCTCGCCTCGGCCACGGTCAATGCGGCCGAACGCATCGAACGTCTGGCCACCCGCGCCGAAGACGAGCATCAGCGCGCCGAGGTCTACCGTCAGGCCAGCGGTCAGCAGCACCGCGAAATGATCGGCCAGAGCAAAGCGCACAAACGCTTGGTGGAAGAAATCAATCTGGTCGGCGGCAGTGATCTGACCGTTCTGATCACCGGCGAAACCGGCGTTGGCAAAGAACTGGTCGCCCAAGCCATCCACGCTGCCTCCGCGCGCGCCGACAAACCGATCATCAGCCTCAACTGCGCCGCCCTCCCCGACACGCTGGTGGAAAGCGAACTGTTCGGCCACGTGCGCGGCGCCTTCACCGGCGCCACCAGCGACCGGCGTGGCAAGTTCGAACTGGCCAATGGCGGCACGCTGTTTCTCGATGAAGTCGGCGAGTTGTCGCTCACAGTCCAGGCCAAGTTGCTGCGCGTGCTGCAGAGCGGTCAGTTGCAGCGCCTGGGTTCGGACAAGGAGCATCAGGTCGATGTGCGTCTGATTGCCGCGACCAATCGCGATCTGGCCGAGGAAGTGCGCAGCGGTCGCTACCGCGCCGACTTCTATCACCGTTTGAGCGTGTATCCGCTGCGAGTGCCGGCGCTACGCGATCGTGGGCGTGATGTGTTGTTGCTCAGTGGTTTCTTTCTCGAGCAGAACCGCTCGCGCATGGGCCTCAACAGCCTGCGTTTGAACAGTGATGCTCAGGAAGCGCTGCTCGCCTATACCTGGCCGGGCAATGTCCGAGAGCTGGAGCATTTGATCGGGCGCAGTGCGCTGAAGGCGCTGGGTAACTGCAAAGTGCGGCCGAAGATTCTGAGTCTGAGCGCGGCGGATCTGGATTTGCCCCGAGAGGTTGTGGATAACGTGGTTGCGCCTGCCAGTGCCGACTTGGCCAATGTGATGCCGATGATCACCGGGGATTTGCGCAACGCCACCGATGAGTTTCAGCGGCGGTTGATCGGTGCAGCGCTGGAGCGTCACCAGGATAACTGGGCAAGTGCGGCCCGGGAGTTGGGGGTGGATCGGGCGAATCTTGGGCGGATGGCCAAGCGTTTGGGCATGAAATAACCGCGCCATGTAGCTTGCTTGATGACCTGTGGTGAGGGGATTTATCCCCGTTGGACTGCGCAGCGGGCCCGTCTTTTGCGGCCGCTACGCGACCCAACGGGGATAAATCCCCTCGCCACAGATGTTTTTTGTCCAGCCGACAACTGAGCTAAAGCCCCACCTTCTGACGCCGATAACACGGCATCAAAGGTTTCTGGCGATTCCCACTCTCGCCCCACAGAAGGTTCTTATGTCCTCCACCAAAGCCCGCGCAGATTCACTTTCGCTTCTGCTGTTTACCTTGCGCAGCGGCAAGCTGATGGCGATCAACCTGCTGAAAGTCAGTGAAATCATTCCCTGCCCGCCGCTGACCAAGCTGCCAGAGTCGCACCCGCACGTCAAAGGCATCGCCTCCCTGCGCGGTGCATCGCTGTCGGTGATCGACCTCAGCCGCGCGATCGGCGAGCGGCCTCTGGAAGATCCCAACGGTGGCTGCCTGATCGTCACCGATGTCAGCCGTTCCAAGCAGGGTCTGCATGTGCAGGCAGTAAGCAAGATCGTCCATTGCCTGACCACCGACATCAAGCCACCACCGTTCGGCTCCGGCGGCTCGCGCGCCTACATCACCGGCGTGACCTCGGTGGACGGTACGCTGGTACAGGTGCTGGACATCGAAAAAGTCATCCACAGCATCGCCCCGGCGCAGATCGAAATGGCGCCGACCGACCTGACCATGGAAGACGCCGAAGTGCTCGGCAACGCGCGCATTCTGGTCGTCGACGACAGCCAGGTGGCCCTGCAGCAATCGGTGCACACCCTGCGCAACCTCGGCCTGCAATGCCACACCGCGCGCAGTGCCAAGGAAGCCATCGACTGCCTGCTCGACCTGCAAGGCACCGCGCAGCAGATCAACCTGATCGTCTCCGACATCGAAATGTCGGAAATGGACGGCTACGCCTTCACCCGCACTCTGCGCGAGACCCCGGACTTTGCTCACCTGTACGTGCTGCTGCACACCTCCCTCGACAGCGCGATGAACAGTGAAAAGGCCCGACTGGCCGGTGCCAACGCGGTGTTGACCAAGTTTTCCTCGCCGGAACTGACCCAACGTCTGATCGAAGCCGCCAAGCACGTCGCGGCCAACGGGCACTGAGTCTTGGCCGAGACGTTTTGCTTCTTGCTGCGCCGCGACTTGAGTGGGGTTCTGCCGGATGCGCAGTGGCCAGACGGGATTGAGCTGTCCGTCTACCGCGAGGAACTGGCGCCGGCGGTGCATCAGTTGATGCAGCTCGGACAGCTGGAAGGTGGCGGTCGAGTGCCGTCACTGCACGACTGGCGTCAGCGCTTCGCCAGCGACCCTGAATACGATCCAGCATTGTGTTTCGTGGCCTGCGATGCCGAGGGCGTGGTGGGCGTGGCGCAGTGCTGGACCAGTGCCTATATCAAGAATCTGGTGGTGCACCCGCGAATGCAGGGCCGGGGGCTTGGACGCGCGTTGTTGTTGCATGCCTTCAGCGTCTTTCAACAGCGGCGCGAGGGGTTTGTCGATTTGAGGGTTCTGGAGGACAACCTGCGGGCGCAGCGGTTGTATGAGAGTGTCGGGATGGTTGTGGTTCGGCGCGAGCTAGTGCCCGACTGATCTACCGCTTTCGCGAGCAGGCTCGCTCCCACAGATGGATTGCATTTCAGACTGTGGGAGCGAGCCTGCTCGCAAAGGGGCAGCACTGGCAACTTCCGCTATCCGACAGACTCCAACCTTGGCCATAACCAAGGATGCCCCAACCATGAAAGCCATCACCCTGGCCCTGCTCAGCCTCACCGCCCTCGCCTCCCAGGCCCACGCCTCCAGCCCCGACGCCTGGGCTGCCTATGACAAGACGGTGCTCGCCAGTTGCACCAAGGCCAGTGGCCTGAAAAACGTCAAACCGGTCGGCACACCTGCGCAATTCGATGACCGCGTCGGTTACACCGCTGTCCTGCTGCAAGGCCAATACCCGCAAAAACACATGAAAGGCCAGCAAGGCAGCGAGCTGTGCCTGTACAACAAACAGTCGAAAACCGCGTTCGTCACCGAGTGGGATTCGATTCGTCCGGTCACAAAATCCCGCTGAGTGGCGCAGTCCTTGCTTCGATCCGGTTCTGTGCGATGGTTTTCTGCCGTCGTTTCACACCCTGATTGAAGACAGATCGCTCAATGAATACGACGTTTTCCTGTGTAGGTTGCGGCAAATGCTGCACTGACCACCATGTCCCGCTGACGCTGGCCGAAGCCCGCATGTGGGCGGCGGATGGCGGTCAGGTGATCGTGCTGGTCGAGGCGTTTCTCGGCAATGGCCTGGGCCTGCCAGCGCAGCAGCGCGAACATGCCGAGCGCCGTTCGGCGGTGGTCCGCAGTGGCACTACTGATGCTCACGTGGCGATCACCTTTGCCGCCTACAACGTCGGCCCCTGCCGGAATCTTGACGAAGACAAGCGCTGCCGGATCTACGAGCGCCGCCCGCTGGTCTGCCGGATTTACCCGGCGGAAATCAATCCGCACATCTCGCTCAATCCAGCTGCCAAGGATTGCCCGCCAGAGTCCTGGGAGCAGGGGCCGGAGTTGATTGTGGGAGGCGAGTTGGTTGATCGGGCACTGGTTGAGCTGATCCAGCGTTCGCGTCAGGCGGATCGGGATGACATCAGACTCAAGGATGCGATCTGCGCAACGTTGGGGATTCGCACCACGGCGCTCAAGGGCGACGGGTTCACCGCGTACTTGCCGAACATGGATGCCTTTGCGGCAGTGATCGACCAAGTGAGCGCGCAACCGCTGGCGGCGCGAACCAGCGAATGGCTGTTTCATTTGTCCGGCGATGATGTCGCCGGACAGGTACTGGCTGCGGGTGGGCAGGTGGTGACGGAACCGGCGCAGACTTATGCGTTCATTTCATTGCGCGCGGCTTGATCTGATATTTGTGCTGTAGCGGATGTCGCTTTCGCGAGCAGGCTCGCTCCCACAGGTTTGGGTTCTACACAAATCCAATGTGGGAGCGAGCCTGCTCGCGAAGAGGCCAGCACAAGCACCATCACTTTCCGATGTCAGCGCTTGCCCATCGACCGACGCGTGCCCGGTGGCGCCATGCCCGGGGTTTTGGTGTGGCCATTCTTCGCGCCATTCTTGTACCACGGCTGATTCGAGCCTTTCGCCGAAGCCAGCTCGCCCGGCTTGAACGGGAACTTGAACGCCGGGATCTCGGCCTTGGTTTCGCTGGCATCAGCCACGTCAGCCGGGACGTCGCTCACAGCGTCGTCAACCGGCGGTTGGGTCGGGGAAGTCATAAAAGCTCCGGGAACATAAAGTCGGCCCGATCAGTGAGCCGCAAAGGCGCGCAGTATACCTGTGCGCTCTGGCTCGGCATCTGGAGATTTGCACCGTGCGCTGAACGGGTTTCCCTTCACCCTAACCCACTCCCGAGGGAGAGGGGACAGACCGAGGTGTTTACTCGAGGTTCGCCGACATAAGATACCGAGTCGAACTCAGGTTCGAAAAGCCCACAAATCGGCTCCCTCTCCTTGGGGAGAGGGCTGGGGTGGGGGGCGAATCCAACACAAGACCATCGCCGCACACTGCTACTCCCCATCTATACAAACGAAACTGACAATCCTGACAGCCAGCCGTCACCCTGCCGACCGCCTGAGCGGTTTATAACTGGTCAATCTGCCCAAACTCCAGACTTCGGCGCCGCGCATGTCCATCCAGAAAAACAAAATCCTGCTGGCCACTCTCCTGATTCTGCTGGCAGCCGCCGGCCTGTGGTTCGCGCTGAAACCGGCGCCGGCCAAACTGGCCAGCCCGACCGCCATTCCTGTGCGGGTGGTGACGGTCAGCGCCAAAGACGTGCCGCGTTACACCAGCGGCATCGGCTCGGTGCTTTCGCTGCACAGCGTGGTGGTGCGTCCGCAGATCGACGGCATTCTGACGAAAATTCTGGTCAAGGAAGGCCAACTGGTCAAAGCAGGCGACCTGCTCGCCACCATCGACGACCGCTCGATCCGCGCCAGCCTCGACCAGGCCCGAGCGCAGTTGGGCGAGAGCCAGGCGCAGTTGCAGGTCGCGTTGGTCAATCTCAAGCGCTACAAATTGCTCAGCGTCGACGACGGCGTGTCGAAGCAGACCTTCGACCAGCAGCAAGCGCTGGTCAACCAGCTCAAAGCCACGGCACAAGGCAATCAGGCCTCGATCGATGCGGCGCAGGTGCAGCTGTCCTACACGCAGATTCGCTCGCCGGTCACCGGGCGCGTCGGTATTCGTACGGTCGATGAAGGCAACTTCCTGCGCATGACCGACACCCAGGGCCTGTTCACCGTCACGCAGATCGACCCGATCGCCGTCGAGTTCTCCCTGCCGCAGCAGATGCTGCCGACCCTGCAGAGCCTGATCAGCGATCCGCAACGCGCACCGGTCAAGGCTTACATCGGCGCCGACACCGATGGCGAAACCGGCAATCTGCTCGGCGAAGGTCAGCTGACCCTGATCGACAATCAGATCAACGCCAACACCGGCACCATCCGCGCCAAGGCCGAGTTCGCCAATGCCAGCCAGAAGCTCTGGCCGGGTTTGCTGGTGACGGTAAAAATCCAGACGGCTGTGGATAAAGATGCGCTGGTGGTTCCGCCCACCGTCGTACAGCGTGGCCTCGAACAACACTTCGTTTACCGTGTGAAGGACGACAAGGTCGAGGCAGTGCCGGTACAGATGATTTATCAGGGCAGCGGTCAGGACATCATCAAAGGCGTCAACGCCGGTGACGTACTGGTGACCGACGGCCAGTCGCGGCTCAAGCCCGGGGCGATCGTGCAAGTCATGAGCGAGCCGGCGCAAGTGGTGCAGGCGGAGCCGAAGCCATGAACTCGCATAAAGGCATATCGACCTGGTGCATCGATCACCCGGTGGCGACGATTTTGCTGACGTTCGCTTTGGTACTGGTCGGCGTAATTGCCTTCCCGCGTTTGCCGATTGCGCCACTGCCGGAAGCGGAATTTCCTACTATTCAAGTGTCGGCGCAGTTGCCCGGCGCCAGCCCCGACACCATGGCTTCCTCAGTGGCCACGCCGCTGGAGGTGCAATTCAGCGCCATCCCCGGCATGACCCAGATGACCTCGAGCAGCGCGCTGGGCTCAACCCTGCTGACCTTGCAGTTCACCCTCGACAAAAGCATCGACACCGCCGCCCAGGAAGTGCAGGCGGCGATCAATACCGCCGCCGGCAAGTTGCCCAAAGACATGCCGACGCTGCCAACATGGAAGAAGGTCAACCCGGCCGACAGCCCGGTGTTGATTCTCAGCGTCAGCTCGACGCAAATGCCCGGCACCGAACTCAGCGACCTGGTGGAAACCCTGCTCTCGCGTCAGATCAGTCAGATCGACGGCGTCGGCCAGATCAACATCACCGGTCAGCAACGCCCGGCGATTCGCGTACAAGCTTCGGCGGACAAACTCGCGGCCATCGGCCTGACGCTGGCCGACATTCGGCTGGCGATCCAGCAGACCAGCCTTAACTTGGCCAAAGGTGCGTTGTACGGCGAATCGAGCATCTCGACGCTGTCGACCAACGATCAGTTGTTCCACCCCGAGGACTACAGCGAGCTCATCGTTTCCTACAAGGATGGCGCCCCGGTTCACCTGCGCGATGTCGCCAAAGTCGTCAACGGTGCGGAAGATGCCTACGTGCAGGCCTGGGCCGGTGATCGCCCGGGTGTGAATCTGGTGATTTTCCGCCAGCCCGGCGCCAACATTGTCGAGACCGTTGACCGCATTCAGGCCGCCCTGCCCGGCCTCGAAGCGATGCTGCCGGCCTCGGTGCAGGTGAAAACCCTGATCGACCGCACGCAGACCATTCGCGCCTCGCTGCATGAGGTGGAAATCACTTTGCTGATCGCGATCCTGCTGGTGGTCGCGGTGATGGCGCTGTTCCTGCGCCAGTTGTCGGCGACGCTGATTGTCTCGGCGGTGCTCGGTGTCTCGCTGATCGCCAGTTTCGCCCTGATGTACGTCCTCGGCTTCAGCCTGAACAACCTGACGCTGGTGGCGATCGTCGTCGCGGTCGGCTTCGTCGTGGACGATGCGATCGTGGTTGTGGAAAACATCCATCGCCATCTCGAGGCCGGCGATGATATGCGCGAGGCGGCGATCAAGGGGGCCGGCGAGATTGGCTTCACCGTCGTTTCGATCAGTTTCTCACTGGTGGCGGCGTTCATTCCGCTGCTGTTCATGGGCGGTGTGGTCGGGCGCCTTTTCAAGGAATTCGCCCTGACCGCGACTTCGACCATCATGATTTCCGTGGTGGTCTCGCTGACACTGGCGCCAACCCTTGCTGCGCTGTACATGCGCAAACCGGTGCATCACGCCAGCGCCAAACCGGGTTTCAGCGAGCGCTTGCTCGGCTGGTACGAAAAAGGCCTGCGCCGCGCCCTCGACCACCAGAAACTGATGATTGGTGTGTTCGGTTTATCGTTGGCGCTGGCTGTTGCCGGTTACATTTTCATTCCCAAGGGGTTCTTCCCGGTGCAGGACACCGGTTTTGTCCTCGGCACCACCGAAGCCGCTGCGGATATCTCCTACGGCGACATGGTGAAAAAACACTTGGCGATGGCCGAAATCGTTGCAGCCGATCCGGCGGTGCAGGCGTTTTCGCACTCGGTCGGGGTTTCCGGCAGCAACCAGACCATCGCCAACGGGCGCTTCTGGATCGCCCTGAAAAAACGTGGCGATCGCGATGTCAGCGCCAGCCAGTTCATTGATCGCATCCGCCCGCAACTGATGAAAGTCCCCGGCATCGTTCTGTATTTGCGCGCAGGGCAAGACATCAACCTCAGCTCCGGCCCCAGCCGTGCGCAGTACCAATACGTACTCAAGAGCAATGACGGCGCGACCCTCGCCACCTGGACCCAGCGCCTGACCGAGAAACTGCGCAGCAACCCGGCGTTTCGCGACATTTCCAACGATCTGCAACTGGGCGGCAGCATCACCCATATCAGCATCGACCGCAGCGCCGCCGCGCGTTTCGGCCTGACCGCCAGCGATGTCGACGAGGCGCTGTACGATGCGTTCGGCCAACGGCAGATCAATGAATTCCAGACCCAGGTCAACCAGTACAACGTGATTCTCGAGCTGGACACCAAACAGCGCGGCAAGGCCGAAAGCCTCAACTATTTCTATCTGCGCTCGCCGCTCAGTGGGGAAATGGTGCCGCTGTCGGCGCTGGCCCGATTTGACGCGCCAACCATCGGCCCGCTGTCGATTGCCCATGACGGCATGTTCCCCGCCGCCAATATGTCATTCAACCTCGCCCCCGGCGTGGCATTGGGCGATGCGGTGATTCAGCTCAATCAGGCCAAGGCCGAGATCGGCATGCCCACCGCGATCAGCGGCAATTTCCAGGGTGCGGCGCAGGCGTTCCAGAGTTCGCTGGCCAGCCAGCCGTGGCTGATTCTCGCGGCGCTGGTGGCGGTGTACATCATTCTCGGCGTGCTTTATGAAAGCTTCGTGCATCCACTGACGATCATTTCGACCCTGCCGGCGGCAGGCCTCGGCGCGGTGATCATGCTGTGGATCTGCGGCCAGGACTTTTCGATCATGGCGTTGATCGGGCTGGTGCTGCTGATCGGTATCGTCAAGAAGAACGGCATCCTGATGATCGACTTCGCGCTTGAAGCGCAGCGCCAGCGCGGTCTGCCGCCGCAGGAGGCGATTTTCGAGGCGTGCATTACCCGGTTCCGGCCGATCATCATGACCACCCTCGCCGCCCTGCTCGGTGCGTTGCCGCTGATGCTCGGTTACGGCACCGGCGCCGAATTGCGCCAGCCGTTGGGCATTGCCGTGGTCGGTGGTTTGCTGGTCAGCCAGATGCTGACGCTGTTCACCACGCCGGTCATATACTTATGGCTCGAGCGGCTGTTTCATCGGCACTCACACCCACCAGCCCCAACGCCCGCAACGGCACTGGCGACCACAGACTGAGGCGGTCATGCGCGTCCTGATTATCGAAGACGAAGAAAAAACCGCGGACTATCTGCACCGTGGCCTGACCGAACAGGGCTACACCGTGGACCTTGCCCGCGACGGCGTCGAAGGCCTGCATCTGGCGCTGGAATGCGACTACGCCGTGATCGTCCTCGACGTCATGCTGCCGGGGCTCGATGGCTTCGGCGTACTGCGCGCATTACGTGCGCGCAAGCAGACCCCGGTGATCATGCTCACCGCCCGCGAGCGCGTCGAAGATCGGATAAAGGGCCTGCGCGACGGCGCCGACGATTACCTCGGCAAACCGTTTTCCTTTCTAGAACTGGTCGCCCGCCTGCAAGCGCTGACTCGCCGCAGTGGCGGCCACGAACCGGTACAAGTGACCATCGCCGACCTGTGGATCGACCTGATCAGCCGCAAGGCCACCCGCGCCGGCACGCGCCTGGACCTGACGGCGAAAGAGTTCTCCCTGCTCAGCGTGCTCGCCCGTCGCCAGGGCGAAATCCTTTCGAAAACCGCGATCGCGGAAATGGTCTGGGACATCAATTTCGACAGTGACGCCAACGTCGTCGAAGTCGCGATCAAACGCCTGCGCGCCAAGCTCGACGGGCCGTTCAACGAAAAGCTGCTGCACACCATTCGCGGCATGGGTTATGTGCTGGAGAGCCGTGGTGTCCAGTAACTCGATTGCCTTGCGCCTGAGCGGCATGTTCACGCTGGTGGCACTGGTGGTGTTTCTGTTGATTGGCGGCGCGCTGTATCAACAGGTCGACAAGGGCTTGGGATTGTTGCCCGAAGCCGAGCTGGATGCGCGGTACAGCGTGCTCGAATCCACCGTCGGCCGTTACGGCACGCCGGAGCATTGGGTGAAGATCAACAACAAGCTCAAGCTGCTCGGCGAAGAAGACAAGCGCATCAGCTTCTGGATCAGCAGCGGTGATCCGCGCTACGAATACGGCAACCTTACGCCGCAGATTCGCGCGGCCATCAACGGCCCGTTGGGCATGCACGATCTGCAACTGCCCGATCAATCCTACCCACTGAAAGTGCTGGTCAGTCAGTTCCCCGCCAAGGACCAGCGCCCGCCGTTGCGCTTCATGATCGGCATAGACACCGAGACATTGCATCAGACCCAGCATCACTTGCTCATCGCCCTGATCAGTCTGGCGATTGTCGGGGTGCTGCTGGCCTCTGCATTGGGCTATTGGGTCGCAAGAATCGGTCTGAAGCCGTTGATCAAACTGTCGCAGGAAGCCCAGCGTCTGGCACCACCGCTGCGCGCCGGGCGCTTGCGTCTGTCGCCGCTGCCGCCGGAACTGGAGCAGTTTGTCGAATCGTTCAACTCAACTCTGGAACGGGTTGAACTGGCCTATTCGCGGCTGGAATCGTTCAACGCCGACGTCGCTCATGAACTGCGTTCGCCGCTGACCAACCTGATCGGCCAGACCCAGGTCGCACTGACCCGTGGGCGCTCCGCCGAACACTATTTCGAAGTGCTGCAATCCAACCTCGAAGAGCTGGAGAGACTGCGCTCGATCATCAACGACATGCTGTTTCTGGCCAGCGCCGATCAGGGCAACAAAGCGACCAAACTGACCTCGACGTCACTGGCTGATGAGGTCGCGACGACGCTGGACTATCTGGATTTCATTCTTGAAGACGCGCAGGTTGAAGTGCAGGTCAGCGGCGATGCGCAGGTGCAGATCGAGGTCGCGCACCTGCGCCGGGCGCTGATCAATTTGCTGAGCAACGCGGTGCAGCACACCGAACCGGGTCAAGTGATCGAAGTGCGCATCGAAGTTGAAGAACATCAGGTGAGCATTGGCGTGGCCAATCCCGGGACGCCGATTGCCAGCGAGCATCTGCCGAGGTTGTTCGAGCGGTTTTATCGGGTTGATGCCTCGCGTAGCAACAGCGGCAACAACCACGGCCTGGGGCTGGCGATCGTCAAGGCGATTGCGCTGATGCATGGCGGGGATGTGTTTGTGCGCAGTGATCGTGGCATGAACACCTTCGGCATCAACCTCCCGGTCTGAATGCTGAGCCAAGCCCTGTGGCGAGGGGATTTATCCCCGCTCGGCTGCGCAGCAGTCGCAAATCCTGTGCACAAGGTCCAAGAATCTTTGAGGCTGGAATTCTTGGGGCCGCTTCGCAGCCCAACGGGGATAAATCCCCTCGCCACAGGCCACCATTACGCAAAGACTGGGGTCGTTCCCCGTGCCGATCTTTGCTTTTGCTGTAACAGTCATTTATGAAAATCGCGCTGTTTCCCAACCCCCGGCAACCTTATCTTTGCCCGCACCAAACAGCACTCGCCAAGCGAGAAGGTTTTCAAGATGTCCAACAGTATGGGTATTGCCAGCGCATTCGTTTTGTCCTCACTGATCCTGTCGCCGATGGCGATGGCTGAAGAATCGCAAGCGTTCGTGGCGCACAACGTCGCTCGCGCGCAGGCATTCGATCAGCATCAGGCCGAAGTGATGGCCAAGGCTCAAGACGCGACGCAATCCCCGCAGGCTGCTACTTCCCAGGCTCAAGCGCTCGAGAAAGACAGCTGAGTCTCACCGCGAAAGGTTTCCCTCGACGCGGTTGTTTGGCTCTTCCCGTTCAACCGTCGTCACTCCAGGCCGCTGCCATTCAGCGGCCTTTTTTCATTGTGGTCTGAAAGCCGTCTGCTGCGTCTGTAACAACAAGAAACATCAAGCCGCTCAAGAAACAGAGCGGCCCGCTGACCCAAGGAGCCCCACCGCACGTGTTTTACCCTGCCCGCCTCACCCCGCTGTTCATTGCAATTGCCGCAACGATTGCCCCCGCTGTCCACGCCGATGAGTCTGCCCAACAGGGCTTCATCGCAGGCTCGAGCCTCAACCTCAACGCCCGCAACTACTACATGAATCGCAACCGCTTGCAGAAGGCGGACGACAATATCGAGTGGGGTCAGGGTTTTCTCGGCGTGTTCCAGTCTGGCTACACCGAAGGCACGGTCGGCTTCGGCGTCGATGCCCATGCCATGCTCGGCTTGAAACTCGATGGCGGAGGCGGGACCGACGGTTCGAGCATCCTGCCGATCAGCGATGGCAACGGCAAAGCGCCGGGCTCGTTCTCCACCGCAGGCGGGACGTTGAAGATGCGCGCCTTCGATACCGAGCTGAAGGCCGGTGACCTGTTCCTCACCAACCCGGTGATTGCCGGCGGCGACACGCGGATGCTGCCGCAGACCTTTCGTGGCATCAGCCTGAGCAACCACAGCTTCGACGGCTGGCTGATCGAAGGTGGCCAGGCCAGTTTCACCAAACCCTATAACCAGAGTGGTCATACCCGCATCGGAACGTCATACGGCACCCTCGCCGACGGCGACGAAAGCCAGCACCTGAACTGGGCCGGTGTGGCCTGGAGCGGCGTTGAGGGCCTGACGAGCAGCCTTTACGCGTCCGAGCTCAAGGACATCTGGAACCAGTACTACTACGACCTCGACTACACCTGGCAACTGAACGATCTGGTCAGCCTCAACCCGGGCCTGCACTTCTATCACACGCAAGACACCGGTGATGCGCTGCTCGGCAACATCGACAACAACACCTGGAGTGCGCATTTCACCGTTGGCATCGGCAGCCACAGCGTCACTGCCGCCTATCAGCGGGTCAACGGCAACACGCCGTTCGACTACATCAGCCAGGGCGACAGCGTTTATCTAGACAACTCGCAGCAGTATTCGGACTTCAACGGCCCGAACGAACGCTCGTGGAAGCTCAAGTACGCTTACGACTTCACCGGTGTCGGCATCCCCGGCCTGACTTCGGCGCTGTCTTATTCACGCGGCACGGTGGACCTGACTAAAGCCGACCCTAACAGCGCAGGCTATTCCAGCTGGTACAGCGCCGATGGCCGCAACGCCAAACATTGGGAACGCGATATCGATTTGCAGTACGTCGTGCAAAGCGGCCAGGCCAAGGATCTCGCGGTGCGCCTGCAATGGGCGACCAACCGGGGCGGCAACGGCTACGGCGCGATTGATTCGGATACAGATGAATACCGCGTGATCATCGACTACCCGGTCAACGTCTTCTAAGATCGGCGCTGCGCTTTTCAGACCCTGTGATTTCCCCTGTGGGAGCGAGCCTGCTCGCGAAAGCTGATTGTCAGTCAACATCTGTGTTGAATGACACACCGCTTTCGCGAGCAGGCTCGCTCCCACAGGTTCGTCCGGCGTCAGCCCAACTAAGCTTATGAAACCACTCCAACCGGCTCCCCATCATGATCGCCAGCCGCACGCCCTCCATCACAGGCCTTACCGGTCGCCCCGAGCGCCTGCTGATCCTCGGCAGCCTGCTGACCGTGATTGCGATGGTGTGCATCGTCACCTTCCTGCTGATCCGCGAGTACGCCAGTGCGCAGGAAGTCGCCACGCGCCGCGCCACTACCATTGCGCAATTGATCGACGCCGATGTGCTGCGCACCGTCGAGCTGTACGACCTGACGCTGCAAGGCCTGATCGCCGCCGCCCAGCGTGACGACCTGCAGAACGTCTCGCCGCAGATCCGTCATCTGGCGCTGTTTGATCGCTCTGCCACCGCGCGCTTCAAGGGCGACATCCTGCTGCTCGACAAGCATGGCGAGGTGATCGCCGACTCCTCGCGCATCGAAGCGAAACCGGGCAATTTCGCCGATCGCGATTATTTCCTCGCCCACGCATTCAACCGCGACATCGGCATGTTCATCAGCCGCCCGTTCAAGACCCGCTGCGATTGCGAAGAGGCTGATCAGTGGCGCATCAGCTTCAGCCGACGCATCTCCTCGCAGACCGGCGAATTCCTCGGCGTAGCGGTGGCTTCGCTGAAACTCGACTACTTCGACGACCTGTTCAAAAGCCTCGACATCGGCACCGACAGCACACTGAACATCATCAACAGCGATGGCGTGCTGCTCGCGCAGAAGCCCTATTTGCAAAGCGATTCGGTCGGCAAGAGTTTCGGCAACCGGCCCAACGTCGTGCGGATTCTCAACGATCGCGATGGCAGCGGCAGTTTCACCAGCACCTCGAGCATGGATAAACAACGGCGGCTCTACACCTACTCGCGGGTCGGCAATCTGCCGTTGACGGTGATGGTCGCGCTGTCCAGCGAGGAGGTGTTCGGCACGTGGCGGCGCACGGCGATCCTGATCAGCGGCGCCACCGGCGTGTTGTGCCTGGGCCTGTTGTGGCTGACCTGGCTGCTCGCCCGGGAACTGCGTTTGCGCCATCGCGCCGAACGCGAACTGGCGCAACTGGCTGCCACCGATGATCTGACCGGCGTTGCCAACCGACGCATGCTCGACCAGACCCTGCGCCACGAATGGTTCCGCGCGCAACGCTCGGGCCAGCCGCTGTCGGTGATGATGATCGATGCCGACCACTTCAAGGCCTTCAATGATCGCCATGGCCATCAGGCCGGGGATCAAGTCTTGCGTGAACTGGCCAAGGTAATCACCGCGAACGTGCGGCGTCCGGCGGATCTGGTCGCGCGGTATGGCGGTGAAGAATTTTCGGTGATTCTCGCCGAGACCAACAGCGCAGGAGCGCAGCAGATCGCCGAGCAGATTCGCCAGGCTGTGGAAAACTTGCCCTGGGTCGAAGGCGCTGAGCGGGCGATGACCGTGAGTATTGGCATTGCCACATGGACGACGGCGAGCGAGATGACACTGGAGCAGTTGTTGTTTGCAGCGGACAAGGCGTTGTATCAGGCCAAGGAAGGGGGCCGCAATCGGGTGGTGGTATCAACCTGAAGTCTTGCAATGGTGGTAATGGCCCCATCGCTGGCAAGCCAGCTCCCACAAGGATTTGAGGTGCGCTGCAAATTTTTGTCTCACCCGTAAACCTGTGGGAGCTGGCTTGCCAGCGATGAGGCCGGTGCAGACAAAGCAAAAATCACAGGCATAAAAAAAGGCCATCCGAGGATGGCCTTCAAAAAACTAGAGAGGTTTTTTACTTACACCGCCGCAACCGGGCGCATGTAAGAGATTGGTGCGGTGCTGGCGTCTTCGAACGTCACCACTTCCCACGCATCTGTCTGCTCAATCAATTTGCGCAGCAGCTGGTTGTTCAGCGCATGACCGGACTTGAAGCCTTTGAACTCACCAATCAGGCTGTTGCCCAGCAGGTACAGGTCGCCAATCGCGTCGAGGATCTTGTGTTTGACGAATTCGTCTTCATAACGAAGACCGTCTTCGTTCAACACGCCATCAGCGTCGACCACGATCGCGTTTTCCACGCTGCCGCCGAGTGCGAGGTTGTGCTTGCGCAGGTACTCGATGTCACTCATGAAACCAAAGGTACGGGCGCGGCTGACTTCTTTTACGAACGAAGTGCTGGAAAAATCCACGCTTGCACTCTGGGTGCGGTCCCGGAATACCGGGTGATCGAAATCGATCTCGAAGCTCACCTTGAAGCCTTCGAAAGGGACGAAAGTGGCGCGCTTGTCGCCGTCTTCCACTGTCACTTCACGCAGGATGCGGATGAATTTCTTGGCGGCGTCCTGTTCTTCCAGGCCTGCCGATTGAATCAGGAATACGAAGGGTCCAGCGCTGCCATCCATGATCGGGACTTCGGACGCGGAGAGCTCGACGTAGGCGTTATCGATGCCCAGGCCAGCCATGGCCGAGAGCAAGTGCTCTACCGTGTCCACTTTGACGTCGCCATTGATCAGCGTCGTCGACATAGTGGTTTCACCGACGTTTTCCGCGCGGGCAGGAATCTGCACCACAGGGTCGAGGTCAGCGCGACAAAACACAATGCCAGTGTCGACAGGCGCAGGCTTGAGGGTCAGATAGACCTTCTCACCGGAGTGCAGGCCTACACCTGTGGCACGGATAATATTTTTCAGTGTGCGTTGTTTAATCATGGCTTGGGCCGCTTCAGCGCAAATTGCGAACTGGTATCAACAAAGGCTGGCGATGATAGCAGACCATGCCTTTGCTGAACACCAATCACCTTCATAGCCCTGATACATTCCATCAATCGGCCTGACGACGCAGGAATGCCGGAATGTCCAGGTAATCCAGGTCATCCTGCGGATTCATCTTCGCGGCAGCCGCAGCACCGGCCTGAGCCTGGTTGCGCATGACGGTCGGACGGTCCAGATCACGGTAGTTCACCGCTGGCTGCTCCTGACGGGCCGGAGCCGGTTGTTGCACCTGCGCCGAGGCCATGGAGGTGTGAACGGTGTTGTCGATGACCTTCACAGGCTTCTCGATTTTCGCGCCCAGACCGGTGGCAACCACAGTCACGTGCAACTCGTCGCGCATGTCCGGATCGATAACGGTACCGACCTTGACCATCGCGTGCTCGGAAGCAAAGGCTTCGATGATCGAACCAACGTCGGAGTACTCACCCAGAGACAGGTCAGGACCGGCGGTGATGTTCACCAGAATACCGCGCGCGCCTTGCAGGTTGACGTCTTCCAGCAACGGGTTGCGGATTGCCGCTTCGGTGGCTTCACGTGCACGGTTTGGACCGCTGGCGCAGCCAGTGCCCATCATCGCCATGCCCATTTCGCTCATCACGGTGCGCACGTCGGCGAAGTCGACGTTGATCATGCCCGGACGCTTGATGATGTCGGAGATACCGCGAACGGCACCGGCCAGTACATCGTCAGCCTTGGCGAAAGCCGACAAGAGGCTTGCGTCTTTGCCGAGGATGGTCAGCAGTTTTTCGTTTGGAATGGTGATCAGCGAGTCGACGCTTTCCGAAAGCATGCGGATGCCTTCGTCGGCGATCTGCATACGCTTGCGGCCTTCGAACGGGAACGGACGGGTCACGACCGCAACGGTCAGGATGCCCATTTCCTTGGCCACTTCGGCGATGATCGGCGCTGCACCGGTACCGGTACCGCCGCCCATGCCGGTGGTGATGAACACCATGTTGGTGCCGGCCAGCACTTCAGCGATGCGCTCGCGGTCTTCCAGAGCGGCTTGACGGCCGACTTCAGGATTGGCGCCGGCACCCAGGCCCTTGGTCACGCCAGTGCCCAGTTGCAGGATGGTCCGCGCGCCGATGTTTTTCAGCGCTTGAGCATCGGTGTTGGCGCAGATGAACTCAACGCCTTCGATGTTGCTCTTGACCATGTGATTGACAGCGTTGCCGCCGCCACCGCCGACACCGATAACTTTGATTACCGGGCTTGCGGGGATGTTGTCTACGAGTTCGAACATTTTCCCTCTCCTTACATTCTCTAGTTTTTTCGCCTACTACTGTTTGTAGCGGTGTATCTACTGCAGTTGCTTGCCGCTTGAAGCTTGTCGCTCCAGGCTGCTTTTAAAAATTGCCCTGAACCCACTTTTTCAGTCGGTCCAGCAGCGGCGCCTGAGGCTCTTCGCTGCTGTAGCTGTCGCGGCTGCCGATGCCGGAGAACGAAACTCCATCGGACTGCTTTTGCAGGCCGTACATCAACAAGCCGACGCCAGTGGAATAAATCGGGTTGCGCACCACGTCATCCAGACCTTTCACGCCATGCGGCACACCGAGGCGCACCGGCATGTGGAAGATTTCTTCGGCCAGTTCAGTGGCGCCTTCCATTTTCGACGTACCGCCGGTGAGCACGATGCCCGCCGGGATCAGGTCTTCGTAGCCGCTGCGACGCAGCTCGGCCTGGATCAGGGTGAACAGTTCGTCGTAACGCGGCTCGACCACTTCGGCCAGGGCCTGACGCGACAGCTCACGCGGTGGACGGTCGCCAACGCTCGGCACCTTGATGGTTTCACCGGCACCGGCCAGTTTGGCCAGGGCGCAGGCGTAACGGATCTTGATCTCTTCGGCGTACTGGGTCGGAGTGCGCAACGCCATGGCGATGTCGTTGGTCACTTGATCACCGGCAATCGGGATCACCGCGGTGTGACGGATCGCGCCTTCGGTGAAGATCGCGATGTCGGTGGTGCCGCCGCCGATGTCGACCAGGCACACGCCCAGTTCTTTCTCGTCGTCGGTCAGCACCGAGTAGGCCGAGGCCAGTTGCTCGAGAATGATGTCGTCGATTTCCAGACCGCAGCGACGCACGCATTTTTCAATGTTCTGAGCAGCGTTGACGGCGCAGGTGACCACGTGAACCTTGGCTTCCAGACGCACGCCGGACATGCCCAGCGGCTCGCGCACGCCTTCCTGGTTATCGATCACGTAATCCTGCGGCAGGGTGTGCAGCACGCGCTGGTCAGCCGGGATCGCCACGGCCTGGGCGGCGTCGAGTACACGCTCAAGGTCCGCCGAGCTGACTTCGCGATCACGGATCGCGACGATGCCGTGGGAGTTCAGGCTGCGGATGTGATTGCCGGCCACGCCGACGAACGCCGAGTGAATGCGGCAGCCGGCCATCAGTTGGGCTTCTTCGATCGCGCGCTGGATCGACTGCACGGTGGATTCGATGTTGACCACCACGCCCTTCTTCAGGCCGCGGGACGGATGCGTGCCGATCCCGACGATTTCCAGCTGGCCGTCGTCCGCGACCTCGCCTACCAGCGCCACCACTTTGGAGGTGCCGATATCCAGACCGACGATCATTTTGCCGCTTTGCACGTTTGCCATGGGTCCTGCCTCTTCTTAATTCTTTGCGACAGCGGGTTGGGCTGTCGTCGGCGCTACGGGTTCCCGCCAGCCAACAGCGAGGCCGTTGGCGTAGCGCAGATCGATGCGCGCAATGTTCGTAATCTGCTCTTTCAGCGTCTTGTCATAGATGGCGATAAAGCGGCGCATCTTTTCCACCAGGTTGCCGCGTCCCAGCAGCAACTCGATGCCGGGGCCGGAACTGCCGGCACCGGTGGTCAGGAACCAGCTGCCGCGTTCACGCAATTCCAGGCGTGCGATCGAAAAACCCAGCGGCCGCAGCATCTGGCTCAGCACCTGATACTGCTGCATCACCTGCTGCTGAGCCCGTTGTGGGCCGAACAGCTGCGGCAGGTGTTCGTAGTTCGCCAGTTCCTTGGGCGTGAACGCCTGGCCCTGGTTGTTGAGCAACGACTCGTCGCCCCAACGCGCCACCGGCAATTGCTCTTCGAGGCGGATCACTACCTGATCCGGCCATACCCGGCGCACTTCGGCGTGGGCGATCCAGGGCATCTGCTCGAGCTCGGTACGCATACCGGCGAGGTCGATGGTGAAGAAGCTCGACGCCACGAACGGCGCGATCCGCTGCTGCACCGCCTGCTGGCTGATGTAGCTCAAGTCGCCCTGCACCGCGATCTTGCTGATCGGCCGGTCGGCGTACGGCAGCAGACGCTGCGCACCTTCGTAGGTGCCAAAGCCCAGCGCCACCAGCAGCACTGGCCAGAACAGACTTTTCAGAAAGCTGAAATTGGCTTTCGGCAGGCGCGCGGACATCGGCTCTTTCGCCACCATTCGGCTGGCACCCCGCGGCACCGGCTTGCGGCCGGGTGCGGGTGGCTGATGTCTGAGATGAGCGCCTTGCATGGTCTTAACCTCGCGCCTCTGTTGCGCCTGCGTCTTCAACGCTGGCGGCCAGAATGGCCAGAACCAGTTGCTGGAAATCCAGACCGGCAGCCCGCGCCGCCATCGGCACCAAGCTGTGATCGGTCATGCCCGGTGCGGTATTAACTTCGAGGAACCAGAACTGCCCCTCGGCGTCCTGCATCACGTCCGCCCGGCCCCAACCGGCGATACCCAGCGCCTCACAGGCCTTGGCCGTGAGTTCCATGAGTTCCTGTTCCTTGGCCGCGTCGAGCCCGCATGGAATGCGGTACTGGGTATCGTTGGCGATGTACTTGGCGTCGTAGTCGTAGAACGTGTGCGGTGTACCCAGGGCGATAGGAGGCAACACCTGGTCACGCAGGGTGGCGATGGTGAACTCCGGACCTTGAATCCATTGCTCGACCAACACTTGCGAATCGTAGGTACTGGCCGCTTTCCATGCGTCGATCAACTCGGACGCAGAATTCACTTTGGCCATCCCGATACTTGAACCTTCATGCGCCGGTTTGACGATCAAAGGCAAGCCCAGTTCCGTCGCCGCCGAAATACAATCGGCTTCGCTGCACAGCACGGCGTGACGCGGCGTCGGAATCCCAAGGCTGTGCCAGACCTGCTTGGTGCGCAGCTTGTCCATCGCCAGTGCCGAGGCGAGGATGCCGCTGCCGGTGTACGGGATGCCCGCGCACTCGAGCAGGCCCTGCATGCTGCCGTCTTCACCGCCGCGGCCGTGGAGAATGATGAACGCGCGGTCGATCTTTTCGCTGAGCAGACGCTGCAGGAAGTCTTCACCGACATCGATGCCGAACGCGTCGACGCCAGCACTTTGCAGCGCCTCGAGCACGGCGTTGCCGGATTTCAGCGAAACCTCACGCTCGGCACTCAGCCCGCCGAAGAGCACGGCGACGCGGCCGAAGTCTTTCGGCGCGATGGTGGAGAACAGCTTGGCGTAGGCAGCAGTCATTTCAACTTCCCCTCGACCGGCGCCGCCACGGCGCCGGCGAACAATTCACTTTTCAACAGCTTCGGCGCGAGACCGCCGATATCACCAGCGCCCTGGCACAGCAGAATGTCGCCCGCGCGCAGCAGCGGCTTGACCAACGGCGCCAGGTCAACGCCACGCTCGATGTAGATCGGGTCGAGCTGACCGCGCTGACGGATGCTGTTGCACAGCTTGCGGCTGTCGGCGCCCGGGATCGGCTCTTCGCCGGCCGGATAGACTTCCATCAGCAGCAGCACGTTGGCGTCGGCCAGTACATTGACGAAGTCGTCGTACAGATCACGGGTGCGGCTGTAGCGATGCGGCTGGTAGACCATCACCAGACGACGCTCCGGCCAGCCACCGCGCACGGCTTTGATCACCGCAGCGACTTCGGTCGGGTGGTGACCGTAGTCGTCGACCAGCATCACGTTGCCGCCGTCCACCGGCAGTTCGCCGTAGACCTGGAAGCGTCGGCCAACACCCTGGAAGCCCGACAGGCCCTGAACGATGGCTTCATCGCTGACGCCTTCATCGGTGGCGATGCAGATGGTCGCCAGCGAGTTGAGCACGTTGTGGTTGCCGGGCATGTTCACCGACACGTCCAGCGGCTCGCGATCCGGGCGCAGCACGGTGAAGAAGGTCTGCATGCCCTGCTGGCGCACATTGATCGCGCGCACATCGGCGTCTTCGCTGAAGCCGTAGGTCACGGTCGGACGTTTCACCAGCGGCAGGATTTCACGCACCACCGGATCGTCCAGGCACATCACCGCCAAACCGTAGAACGGCAGGTTGTGCAGGAACTCGACGAAGGTTTTCTTCAGTTTGTTGAAGTCACCGTCGTAGGTCGCCATGTGGTCGGCGTCGATGTTGGTGACCACGGCCACCAGCGGCTGCAGATGCAGGAAGCTCGCATCGCTTTCGTCGGCTTCGGCGATCAGGTAACGGCTGGTGCCGAGCTGGGCATTGGTGCCCGCAGCATTCAGGCGACCACCGATCACGAATGTCGGGTCCAGACCACCGGCCGCGAACACCGAAGCGATCAGGCTGGTGGTGGTGGTTTTGCCATGGGTACCGGCGACGGCGATGCCGTGGCGATAGCGCATCAGCTCGGCGAGCATTTCTGCGCGCGGCACCACTGGAATGCGGCGTTCAAGGGCAGTCGCCACTTCCGGGTTGGACGTGTTCACTGCGCTCGACACCACCAGCACGTCGGCGGTAGCGGAGTTCTCAGCACGGTGACCGATGAAGATCTGCGCGCCAAAGGATTCCAGGCGCTCGGTGACCGGCGAGGCTTTCAGGTCGGAACCGGAGACTTGATAGCCCAGGTTCAACAACACTTCAGCGATACCGCACATGCCCACGCCGCCGATGCCGACGAAGTGGATGCGACGGATGCGGCGCATTTCCGGTTGTGGCATGGCTTTCTGATTCTCAACCATGGGCCACCTCCAGACAGGTATCGACCACGCTACGGGTGGCATCGGGTTTGGCCAGTCGGCGGGCCGCTTGGGCCATTGCTTCGAGTCGTTGCGGTTGCATCAAGACCTCTGTCAGGCGCGCGGCAAGATCCGCGGCACCAGTCGTTCTTTGCGGCATCAGGAAGGCAGCGCCTTCGCGGGCCAAATAATCGGCGTTGCGGGTCTGGTGATCGTCGATCGCGTGGGGCAAAGGCACCAGCATCGAGGGCAGACCGGCGGCCGCCAGCTCACTGATGGTCAACGCGCCAGCGCGGCACACCACCAGGTCAGCCCAGCCATAGGCCTGGGCCATGTCTTTGATGAACGGCTGCACCTGCGCTTCCACACCCACGGCGCGGTAACGCTCGGCAGTCACTTCATCGTGATTTTTGCCGGCCTGATGAAACACTTCCGGGCGCAGGTCGGCAGCGACTTGGGCCAGGGCTTCAGGCAGCAATTTGTTCAACGGTTCTGCGCCCAGGCTGCCGCCAAGGATCAGCAAACGCGCTTTGCGCCCGGCCAGTGCCGGCCGCGATGTGTCGAGGAACAGCTCGCTGCGCACCGGATTACCGGTGGTACGGCGGCTGTCCGACAGAGTAAAGGTGTCGGGGAACGCTTCACACACTCGGGCGGCGAACGGCACCAGCAACCGATTGGCGGTGCCGGCGACAGCGTTCTGCTCGTGAACGATCACCGGCACGCCGGCCAGTTTTGCGGCAAGACCGCCGGGGCCGGTCACGTAACCGCCGAAGCCAACCACGCACACCGGTTTCAGACGGCGCATGATCGCCCGCGCCTGCCACACCGATTTCAGCAGCATCAGCGGCGCCTTGAGCAGCGACAGCTTGCCCTTGCCGCGCAAACCGCTGGCGTTGATCCGGTGCAGTTCAAGCCCTGCCGCCGGGACCAGTTCGTTTTCGATCCCGCGTGGCGTGCCGAGCCAGTGCACGGTGTAGCCGCGCGCCTGAAACTCGCGGGCACAGGCCAGCGCCGGGAACACGTGGCCGCCGGTACCGCCGGCCATGATCAATACGTTAGCGCCCATGAGTCGGCTCCTCGGCGAAGTCGCTCTCCTGGAATTCCATCTCTTCGCTGCCCAGGTGGGTTCGACTCTCCCACTCGATGCGCAGCAACAGGCCCAGACAGGCGCAGCAGATCACCAGCGAGCTGCCGCCGTAACTGAGGAACGGCAAGGTCAGACCCTTGGTTGGCAGCAGGCCGACGTTCACACCGATGTTGATCAGGAACTGACCAATCCACAGGAACGACAAGCCGTAAGCCACGTAAGCGGCAAAGAACTGCTTGGCCTTCTCCGCCCACAAGCCGATGTACATGCCGCGAATACACACGAACACGAACAGCGCGACGGTGCACAACGAACCCACGGCGCCCAGTTCTTCGGCAAGTACCGAGAATACGAAGTCGGTGTGCGCTTCCGGCAGATAAAACTGTTTCTGCACGCTGTTGCCCAGGCCGACGCCCAGCCACTCGCCGCGACCGAACGCGATCAAGGCCTGCGACAACTGATAACCGGCGCCGAACTGGTCGGCCCACGGGTCGGCGAAGTTGGTCAGACGCGCCATTCGATACGGCTGCATCTGGATCAGCAAAACCACCGCGCCAACCGCCAGCACCACCATCAGCGAGAAGCGGAACAGCCCGACCCCGCCAAGGAACAGCATCGCCGCCGCCGCGCCCATCATGACTACGGTGGCACCGAAGTCCGGTTCCATCAGCAACAGACCCGCCATCGGCAGCAGGACGATGAATGGCTTGAAGAAGCCCATCCAGCTCTCGCGCACTTCTTTCTGCCGGCGCACCAGATAACCGGCGAGGTAGATCACCACGAACACCTTGGCGATTTCCGACGGCTGCACGTTGAAAAAGCTGAAACCGATCCAGCGCATCGAACCGTTCACTTCGCGGCCGATGCCGGGGATGATCACCATGACCAGCAAGCCGAACGCACCGATCAGCATCATCCAGCCGAGGCGCTGCCAGGTGGCGATCGGGATCATCATGGTGACGATGCACGCACCCAGACCCAGCACCACGTAGATAAGGTGGCGAATCATGTAATACAGCGGGCTGCCCGACTGCGCCGCCGCCACTTCGGTGGACGCCGAGGCGATCATGATCAGGCCGAGACCGAGCAACGCCAGGCAACCGGCGAGCATCGGGAAGTCGAGGTCGATGCCACGCCCGGTGATCAGCGGCGACGGGTACGGCTTGATGATGTTTCTCAGGTTCATGCCAGTTCCTCCACAGCGCGGACGAACTGGTGACCACGGTCTTCGTAATTCTTGAACATGTCGAAACTGGCGCAGGCCGGCGACAGCAGCACCACATCGCCCGGCTGGGCAGCGGCGCGGCATTGCGCGACGGCGTCGACCAGCGAGGTCGCGCGAATCAGCGGCACGGCATCGCCAATGGCCTCGCCGATCTTGTCGGAGTCGCGGCCCATCAGCACCACAGCGCGGCAGTTGGCCGCCACCGGATCACGCAGATCGTTGAATTCGGCGCCTTTGCCGTCACCGCCAGCGATCAGAATGACCTTGCCATCGATGTCTGCGCCCAAACCTTCGATGGCGGCCAGAGCGGCGCCAACGTTGGTGGCTTTGGAATCGTTGTAATAGGCCACGCCGTCGAGATCGCGCACCCACTGGCAACGATGCTCGAGGCCGGCAAACGTACGCAATGCAGAGAGCATGGCGTCGAACGGCAGGCCCACCGCGTGACCCAGTGCCAATGCGGCGAGAGCGTTGGACTGGTTGTGCGCACCGCGAATCTTCAGTTCACGCACCGGCATCAGGTTCTGGAATTCGAAGGCCAGGTACTTCTCGCCGTCTTCTTCGCGAATGCCGAACGCCTTGAAATCCGGTTTGCTCAGGCCAAAGGTCCAGCATGGCTGGCCTTCGCCGATCAATGGACGGCTCAGGGCGTCCTGACGGTTGACCACAAACTGCTTCGCGCCCCGGAAGATCCGGTGCTTGGCCAGGTGATACGCCGGCAGACCGCTGTAGCGATCCATGTGGTCTTCGCTGATGTTCAGTACGGTGGCGACTTCGGCGTTGAGCTGGTCGGTGGTTTCCAGCTGGAAACTCGACAACTCCATGACGTACAGCTCGACGTCATCGCTGAGCAGGTCCAGCGCCGGAGTGCCGAGGTTGCCGCCGACAGCGACGCGCTTGCCGGCCGCAGCTGCCATCTCGCCGACCAGCGTGGTCACGGTGCTTTTCGCGTTGGAGCCGGTGATCGCGACGATCGGCGCCCGCGCGTTACGCGCGAACAACTCGATGTCGCCGGACATTTTCACGCCACGGGCAGCGGCGGCTTGCAGGGCCGGGGTCGCCAGCGCCAGGCCGGGGCTCACGTAGAGCTCGTCGGCACGGCAGAGGAATTCGACGTCCAGCTCGCCACAACGCACTTCCACGTGCGGATAGTCACGCTTGAGCGTGGCCAGTTCCGGTGGATTTTCCCGCGTGTCGGCCACAGCAAACGACGTGCCCCGGTTCGCCAGGAAGCGAACCAGGGACATGCCGCTCTTGCCGAGGCCGACAACGATGCGGAAGTGGTCAGAAGCGATCAGAGACACTCGTTCTACCTCAGCTTCAGGGTGGCAAGGCCGACCAGGACAAGAATCACGGTGATGATCCAGAAACGGACGATCACGCGCGGCTCGGGCCAGCCCTTGAGTTCAAAGTGGTGGTGAATCGGCGCCATGCGGAACACGCGGCGACCGGTCAGCTTAAAGGAGGCAACCTGAATGACCACTGACAGGGTTTCCATCACGAACACGCCGCCCATGATGAACAGGACGATTTCCTGACGGACGATCACCGCAATGGTGCCCAGTGCCGCGCCGAGTGCCAGGGCACCGACGTCGCCCATGAACACCTGCGCCGGATAGGTGTTGAACCAGAGGAAACCGAGACCGGCACCGATCAGCGCGCCGCAGAACACGATCAATTCGCCTGCGCCCGGCACGTAAGGGATCAGCAGGTACTCGGCGAATTTCACGTTGCCCGACAGGTAGCAGAAAATCCCCAGGCCACCGCCGACCATCACCGTCGGCATGATCGCCAGGCCGTCGAGGCCGTCAGTCAGGTTGACCGCGTTGCTCGAACCGACAATCACGAAGTAGGTCAGCACGATGAACCCGGCGCCCAACGGAATGCTGTAGTCCTTGAGCATCGGCAGAATCAAGGTCGTTTCCACCGGCGTCGCGGCAGTCATATAAAGGAAGATCGCAGCGCCGAGGCCGAACACCGACTGCCAGAAATATTTCCAGCGGCTCGGCAGGCCACGGGAGTTCTTCTCGATGACTTTGCGGTAATCGTCGACCCAGCCGATGGCGCCGAACAGCAGGGTCACCAGCAGCACCACCCAAACGTAGCGGTTGCTCAGGTCAGCCCAGAGCAAGGTGCTGACGCCGATCGACGACAGAATCAGCGCGCCACCCATGGTCGGCGTGCCGGATTTGGACAGGTGCGATTGCGGGCCGTCGTTACGTACCGATTGGCCGATCTGACGGTTCTGCAGAGTACGGATCATCCACGGGCCATAGCACAGCGACAAGACCAGCGCGGTCAGCACACCGAGAATCCCGCGCAGGGTCAGGTACTGGAAGACCGCGAAGCCTTTGTAGAACTGTTGCAGATACTCCGCTAGCAGCAGCAGCATTAATGTTTCTCCAGACTGGACCCGCACAGAGCCGCAACGATGTTTTCCATCGCTGCACTGCGCGAACCCTTGATCAAAATGGTGGTGTTTGTGTCCTGCTCGGCGGCGAGGGCCTGGATCAGCTCGGCCTGTGTGCCGAAGTGCTGCGCCTGCTCACCGAAAGCGTTTACCGCGTGGACCATGTTCGGCCCGACCGCGTAAAGCGCGGAAACCTTGCCTCGGGCGTACTCGCCCACATCGCGGTGCCCCTGCTCCGCCCAGTCGCCCAACTCGCCGATATCCCCGAGCACCAGGACGGTGCGGCCGGAAAAGCCGGCGAGTATATCAACGGCCGCGCACATCGAGGTGGGGTTTGCGTTGTACGTATCATCGATCACGCGCATGCCGTTTTTCGCCAGTTGCGCGACGGTGCGCCCCTTGACCGGTTGCACCGCGCCGAGGCCGGTGGCGATGCCGAACAGCGACACGCCCAAGGCGTGCGCAGCAGCGGCGGCAGCCAGGGCATTGGCGACGTTATGGGTACCGAGCAGATTCAGTTGCACGCGCTCACTGCCTTCAGGCGTGTGCAGATTGAACGCCGGGCAACCGCGGGCATCGGTGGCCAGATCGCTGGCGTGGAAATTCGCCTCGCTGTTGCTCAGGGCGAAAGTCAGCACTTGGCGGCCAGCCGCGCGGGTCTTCCAGATGCCGAAAGCCTTGTCATCGAGGTTGAGCACGGCGATGCCATCGGCGGCCAGACCTTCGATGATTTCGCCTTTGGCTTCGACGATTTTTTCCGGACCGCCGAACTCACCAACGTGAGCGGTGCCGGCGTTGTTCAGGATCGCTACGTGCGGCTTGGTCAGGCCGACGGTGTAAGCGATCTCGCCCAGACGTGAAGCGCCCAGTTCGATGACAGCCGAGGTGTGTTCCGGCGCCAGTTCGATCAGGGTCAGCGGGACGCCGAGGTCGTTGTTCAGATTGCCACGGGTCGCCAGCACCGGACCGCGCGTGCGCAGGATGCTCGCGAGCATTTCCTTGACCGTGGTCTTGCCACTGGAACCGGTCACCGCCGCCACTGGCTGGGTGAACGCAGCACGGTTCAAGGCGCCGAGTTGGCCCAGCGCCTGACGGGTGTCCTTGACCAGCAATTGCGGCAACGCGCTGTCGGCGACTTCGCGCTCGACCAGTGCCGCTACGGCGCCTTTGCCGGCAACGTCGTTCAGATAATCATGACCGTCGAAACGCGGGCCGGTCAGGGCGATGAATAACTGGCCGGGCTGGATCGCACGACTGTCGATACTGACGCCGTCGAAACTCGCGTCAGCGCCGATCAAACGGGCTTCGAGGGCGTTGGTCAGTTCACTGAGTGTCAGGGCCTTAAGCATGGGCCACCTCCCACGCGGTCAGGGCATGATCAGCCTCGACCAGATCGGAAAACGCATGGCGCACGCCGCTGATTTCCTGATAGTCCTCGTGACCTTTGCCGGCGAGAACAATCACGTCGTCAGCGGTCGCGCCGGCAATCAATTGCGCAATGGCCTGGCCGCGACCAGCGACGAAAGTGACTTTATCCACAGCGGTGAAACCGGCACGGATGTCGTCGAAGATCACTGCCGGATCTTCGGTGCGCGGGTTGTCGTCGGTGACCAGCACTTGGTCAGCCAGACGCTCGACCACTTCGGCCATCAACGGGCGTTTGCCGCGATCACGATCGCCACCGCAACCGAACAGGCACAGGAGTTGGCCTTTGACGTGCGGGCGCAGCGCGGTGAGAACTTTTTCCAGTGCATCCGGGGTGTGGGCGTAATCGACCACCACCAGCGGTTGCGTACCACCACCCAGACGCTGCATGCGACCGGCCGGGCCTTCGAGCTTCGGCAGCACTTTGAGAATTTCGTCGAGGGCGTAATCCAGACCGAGCAAGGCGCCGACTGCGGCCAGCACGTTACTCAGGTTGAAACGACCAAGCAGCGTACTGCGCAGGTGATGCTCGCCCTGCGGCGTGACCAGCGTGGCGCGCACGCCATGATCGTCGAACTGCGCTTCGCGGCAAAACAGGTAGGCGCTGCTATCCAGCAGGCTGTAGGTGATCAAACGCGACTCGCGTTTTTCCGCCGCCAGTTGCCGGCCGAAATCGTCGTCGAGGTTGACCACGCGGCACTTCAGGTCATTCCAGGCGAACAGCCGGGCCTTGGCCTCGGCGTACGCCTGCATGGTGCCGTGATAATCCAGATGATCGCGGGACAGGTTGGTCATCACCGCCACATCGAACGCCAGCGCGGTGACCCGGCCCTGATCCAGACCGTGGGACGACACTTCCATGGCCACGGCTTTGGCGCCGGCCTTTTTCAGGTCGCCCAGCGTCGCTTGCACGGCAATCGGATTCGGCGTGGTGTGCAGGCCGCTTTCCAGCGCGCCGTAGAAACCGGAACCCAGCGTACCGACGATGCCGCAATGCTGGCCGAGCAGATCCAGCGCCTGCGCGACCAGTTGGGTCACGCTGGTCTTGCCATTGGTGCCGGTGACGCCAATCAGGTTCAGGTGATGACTCGGCTCACCGTAAAAACGCCCGGCGATGTCCGACAGCTGCGCCGCCAGACCTTTGACCGGAATCAGCGGCACGTCAGTGATCGGCAGCACGGTGGCGCCTTCGACTTCATAAGCCACGGCAGCCGCGCCGCGTTGCAAGGCATCGGCGATGTGCGCACGGCCATCGAAGCGGCCACCGGGCACGGCGAGAAACAGATCGCCGGCGCGCACGTTGCGGCTGTCCAGCGCCAGTTCACGGATCAACAGATCGTGGCCGGCGTGGGGAAATATCTTGTTCAGACTTAATGACATCAGCCGCGCCCTCCATTGGCTTTCAGCGGAACGACAGGGGTGGCGTTGGCCTGTTGGGTGGTCGGCAGGTTGTCCGGGGTCACGTTCATCAGGCGCAGGGTGCCGGACATCACACGGCTGAACACCGGCGCCGACACCAGACCACCGAAGTAACCGGCCTTGGTCGGTTCATCGATCACCACAACAATCGCGTAACGCGGATCGCTCATCGGACCGAAGCCGGCGAACAGCGAACGGTAGGAGTTTTCCGCGTAGCCCTTGGTGCCGACCGAGGTCTTGCGCGCGGTACCCGACTTGCCGCCGACGTGATAAGCCGGCACCTGCGCACGGAACACGCCGCGCGGCGCTTCGATTACCTGCTGCAACATGCCCTGCATGGTTTTCGCAACGGCTTCCGGCAGCACTTGGGTGGTCTGCGGCATCTTGTCGGTTTTGATCAGGGTCAGCGGCGCGAGGCGACCGTTGTTGGCCAGCGCCGAGAACGCATGCACCAACTGGATCGCAGTCACGGAAATACCGTAGCCGTAAGACAAGGTTGCAGTTTCAGCCTTGCGCCATTCGCGGTAGTTGGGCAGATTGCCGACACGTTCGCCGGGGAAGCCCAGGCCGGTGTCCTGACCGAGGCCGACTTTCTGCGCGAGACGGAAAATCGTTTCGCCGCCGATATCGAAGGCGACTTTACTCATGCCGACGTTACTGGAATTGATCAGGATGCCGGTCAGATCGAGCACCGGCCCTTCGGTCTTCGACACGTCTTTGATGGTGTATTTGCCGATCTGCAACGAGCCCGGATACACCTCGACGGTGTCACTCGGTTTCCAGCGGCCGGTTTCGATCGCCGCGCTCATGGAAATCGCTTTCATGGTCGAACCCGGCTCGAACACGTCGATCATGGCGCGGTTGCGCATCATCGCCGGTTGCAGGTTGCGACGGTTGTTCGGGTTGTAGGTCGGCTGGTTGACCATGGCCAGGATCTCGCCGGTCTTCACGTCCATGATCACCAGACTGCCGGCCTTAGCGCCGTTCTCGATGATCGCGTTGCGCAGCTCGCGGTTGGCCAGGTATTGCAGACGCAGGTCAATCGACAACGCCAAGGGCTTGCCGGCCTTGGCGTTCTTGGTGACTTGAACATCCTTGATCAACCGGCCACGGCGATCCTTGATGACTTGTCGTTTGCCCGGCACCCCGGCCAGCCATTCGTCATAGGCCAGCTCGACACCTTCACGGCCGTGATCGTCGATGTCGGTAAAGCCGACCATGTGCGCGGTGACTTCACCGGCCGGATAGAAACGACGGAATTCTTCGATGCCATAGACGCCCGGCACTTTCAGATCGAGCACAGCCTGGCCCTGCTCGGGGGTCAGCCCGCGCACCAGATAAATGAATTCTTTGTTGGCCTGGGCTTCGAGGCGTTCGCTCAGCGCTTTCGGGTTCTGGCCCAACGCGGCGGCGAGTGCCGGCCACTTCTCTTTGGCCGACTGCATTTCCTTGGCGTTGGCCCACAGCGTGGTCACCGGCGTACTGACCGCCAGAGGTTCGCCGTTACGGTCGGTGATCAGGCCACGGTGCGCCGGAATCGGAATGTGCCGCAGGCTGCGCGCATCGCCCTGCCCTTTGAGGAAGTCACGGTCGACCACTTGCAGGTCGATGATCCGCCAGCAGATCGCTGCGACCATCAGACCGAGCAGCGCCACCATCAGGCGGAAGCGCCATGGGAACATTGCGCCTTCGAGTTTCATCATGGCGCCACCATCTTCACGTCGGCCGCGCCAGGGATGTGCATCTTCAGTTGTTCGGTGGCCAGCACTTCGATGCGGCTGTGCGCGGTCCAGGTGCTCTGCTCGAGAATCAAGCGACCCCACTCGGCCTGCGCCTTGTCGCGCACGCTGAGTTCGTTATAAAGGGTGTTGAGCAACTGCCGGTTCCAGTGCGCGCTGTACGACACGGCAATGGCCGAAAACAGCACGCCGATAAACAGCAGCAGCATCAGAAAGCTGCCGCCGGGCAGTGGTTTGGCGAAAAGCTTGCTCACCGCAACTTCTCCGCGACACGCATGACGGCGCTACGGGAACGTGGGTTGGCTTTGAGTTCGGCGTCGGAGGCCGTCTGCGCTTTGCCGTGGATTTTGATTTTCGGTTCGAAGGCGACGTGGCGAACCGGCAGGTTGCGCGGCAGGTTGTCGGCCTCGCCTTTCACCAGCTTGCGCATGAACAGTTTGACGATGCGGTCTTCCAGCGAGTGGAAGCTGATCACCACCAGGCGGCCGCCAACTTCCAGCGCTTCCAGCGCGGCGTCGAGGCCGGCTTCCAGGTCGCCGAGTTCGTTATTGACGTGAATGCGCAAACCCTGGAACGCGCGGGTAGCCGGGTTCTTGCCCTTTTCCCACGCCGGGTTGGCGACTTTCAGCACTTCGGCCAGATCGGCGGTGCGCTCGAACGGCTTGATGTCACGACGCTCGGCAACGGCACGGGCCATACGCCCGGAGAAACGTTCTTCGCCATATTCCTTGAACACCCGGGCGATTTCTTCCACCGGCGCGGTGTTGACGAATTCGGCAGCGCTGATGCCACGGGACGGGTCCATGCGCATGTCCAGCGGCCCGTCATTGAGGAAACTGAAGCCGCGCTCGGCGTCATCGAGCTGCGGCGACGACACGCCGAGGTCGAGCAGAATGCCGCTGACCTTGCCGGTCAGGCCTTGCTCGGCAACCACCGAACCGAGCTCGGCAAAGCTGCGCTGCACAACGACAAAGCGGCCGTCTTCGGCCGCTAGCGTTTGCCCGGTGGCAATCGCTTGAGGATCCTTGTCGAATCCGATGAGTCGACCGTCCGGCCCGAGCTGGCTGAGGATCAACCGACTGTGCCCGCCGCGCCCGAACGTGCCATCCAGATAGCAGCCATCAGGACGTACGGCGAGAGCCTCGACGGCTTCGTCAAGCAGTACGGTGATGTGGTTAAAGCCGCTATCAATAGTCACAGGATCAAATCACGCAGTTCATCAGGCATCGCGCCCGGTTGTTGAATAGCAGCAAGGTCAGCGGCAGATACCGCATTCCATGCATCCTCGTCCCACAATTGGAACTTGTTCAGTTGGCCGACCAGCATCGCGCGCTTATCGAGCTTGGCGTATTCGCGCAAACGCGGCGGAACCAGGAAACGACCACTGCCATCGAGTTCGAGGTCGACGGCATTACCAATCAATAAACGTTGCAGGCGACGGTTCTCTTCGCGAAGCGAAGGGAGTGCGCGCAACTTGGTTTCAATAATTTCCCACTCATCGAGCGGATAGACACACAGGCATGGATCAACGGCATCAATGGTCACGATCAATTGACCGGAACTGCGCGAATCGAGCTCGTCACGGTACCGGCTCGGCATGGCGAGACGGCCCTTTGCATCGAGACTGATAGCGTTAGCTCCGCGAAACACTTCTGCGTTTCTCCAATTTTTATCGTTTTGAGCTCAAAAAACCCACTTCATGCCACTTTCCGCCACTTGCGCACACTATAGGAATGCGCCCACCACACCGTCAAGGCGCGGATTAAAGGAAAAGCCTTACAGAACGGAGATTTAGCGACGTAAAAGGAGGCTTAACGAGAATCTGACGTGAAGTTTCGACCAATAACTTGATGCAGCACTGAAAGCTGCGCTCGAAAGTTAAAGTAGTTTGTTAAGAGTAAGATTTTTTCGGTATTACAAAGGCGCTTCGGCTGTTGATTGAAGCAGGGTGGGAAAAGGCTATTACCGCGTTTGCCGCTGCCGGAATTTCAGACCAGGCCGGCTGATATTACACAGCCGCGTCTTCTTTGTTTCAAGCAGGGAAAGAAAAAGGTGGAGAGTCGATCTGTAAGCCGGGTTCTGTCTTGAACAGTCATTCGTCTACGATGGCCATCACTGGACATCTTTAGCAACCTACCCGGTCCCAGCGCGGGCCACGCCTTGGGACCCTATTTGGTCTTGCTCCAAGTGGGGTTTACCTAGCCACGAACTGTTGCCAGACGTGCGGTGCGCTCTTACCGCACCTTTTCACCCTTACCGGCGCTTGCGCGCTTAGGCGGTTATTTTCTGTGGCACTTTCCGTAGGCTCACGCCTCCCAGGCATTACCTGGCACTTCGCCCTATGGAGCCCGGACTTTCCTCCCCCCCCTAATTTTCATAGAGGGCAGCGACTGTCCGATCGACTCTCCGCCGCGAAGGTTAACGGCAGAGCGCCGGAAGAACAAGCGCTAAAACCCTCAGGAACGCCATGGGCGACGGCTTACACGCCTTTCTGTTTATCCAGCGCCACCTGATACAACACGTTTTTGCGCTCGCCAGTGATTTGCGCTGCCAGTGCGGCGGCGCGCTTGAGCGGCATTTCCTCCAGAAGCAAATCGAGGATGCGCATGGCTTCGCTGCTGACCGCGTCCTCCGACTCCGGCGCCGTCCAGCCGGCCACCAGAACCACGCACTCGCCGCGCTGCTGATTGCTGTCGGACTCGACGAACGCACGCAGTTCGCTGAGCGGCAGGCCTTTGAGGGTTTCGAAGGTCTTGGTGATTTCCCGCGCCAGCAGAGCCTGACGCTCGCCGCCAAACACCGCTTCCATATCCTGCAGGCATTCGAGAATGCGATGCGGCGCTTCATAGAAAATCAATGTGCGCGGCTCTTCTTTAACCGCTTCCAGACGCGCCTTGCGTCCGACCGACTTGGCCGGCAGAAAGCCTTCGAAGATAAAACGGTCGGACGGCAAGCCCGCCGCCGACAGCGCTGCGATCAACGCACAGGCACCCGGCACGGGCACTACGTTGATGCCGGCCGCACGGGCCTGACGCACCAGGTGATAACCCGGATCGGAAATCAGCGGCGTACCGGCATCGGAGATCAGCGCGACGTTGTCGCCCGCCAACAACCGGGTAATAAAGCGGCTACCCTCATCCCGTTCGTTGTGTTCGTGACATGCGGCCAAGGGCGTGCCGATGCCGAAGTGCTGCATCAGGCGCGCCGAATGCCGCGTGTCTTCCGCTGCAATCAATGCCACTTCACGGAGGATTTTCAAGGCCCGGGCGCTGATGTCGTCCAGGTTGCCGATGGGCGTCGCCACCACATAAAGCGAGCCAGCAGCGGAATTCAAAGGACCTGGAGCAGTCAAAGCGCACACCTCGTGATCGGTAAAAGCGGCCATTGTAGCGCGTCATGAGGCTTGCAATGCGCTCCGGCCGAGTGAGGTTTTTCGTCCGGTTGTGCGCTTGCGCAACATTTACTCCAGCTAAATTGACCGATTCACGCCAGTAACATCGCGCCCCGGCCAGTGCTTGGGTACAATTCCACGCTAATTTGATCGAGTATCAGGAACACTTACATGATCGCTTGCCTGCGGCTGTTCACTGCCCTCTGCCTCGCTGCCTTGTTGGCCGCGTGTGCCAGCTCCCCTTCCTCCAGCCTTGGCGAACTTCCACGGACTCCGGACGCCAGCATCGAGCAACTGCTCGAACAGGCCGCCCAGGCTAAAACCCCGGAACAAGCCGCCCTGCTGCGCCTGAGCGCGGCGGACCAGGCCTACCGCCAAGGCAATGCCGGCCAGTCCGCGCAAATCCTGCAACAAGTGCCGGTGGAGCAACTCAAGCCAGGCCAGCAGATTTTCGCCAATACGCTGTCCGCCGAACTGGCCATGACGCGCAATCAGCCAAAAGCTGCGCTGACCGCCCTGAGCCATCCGAGCTTCCAGAAGCTCGGGGAAATGCCGGAAGAGCAGCAAGTGCGCACTGGCACTGTTCACGCCCGCGCCCTTGAAGCCGATGGCCAGACGCTGGCCGCTGCCCGTGAGCGTGTGTTCATCGCACCGATGCTGGAAGGCGAAGCGGCGAGCAAGAACCACGAAGCGATCTGGACCCTGATCGCTTCGCTGCCAACCGATCAATTGCAACCGAACAACACCGACGATCTCGGCGGTTGGATGGCTCTGGCGCAAGCGGTGAAAACCGCAGGCACGCTGGAACAGCAACAAGCCGCGATCGACAACTGGCGTGCGCAGAATCCAAAGCACCCGGCGGCTGTCAACCTGCCGCTGCCATTGACCAAACTCAAGGAACTGGCCAGCCAGCCACTGAGCAAAATCGCCCTGCTGCTGCCACAGGACGGCCAGTTGGCATCGGTCGGCAAAGCGCTGCGTGAAGGCTTCATGGCCGCGCATTTTCAGGCGCAACAGGCCGGCCAGAACCCACCTGCCATCGAGTTCTACGACAGCTCGAAGCTGACTTCGATGGACGAGTTCTATCGCAAGGCTCAGGCTGACGGCGTGCAACTGGTGGTCGGCCCACTGGAAAAACCACTGGTCAAGCAACTGAGCACTCGCCCGCAACTGCCGATCACCACCCTGGCGCTGAACTACAGCGAAGGCGAACAAGGCCCGGCGCAACTGTTCCAGTTCGGCCTCGCTGCTGAAGATGAAGCTCGCGAAGTCTCCCGTCGCGCCCGCGCCGACGGCCTGCATCGCGCCGCGATCATGGTGCCGAAAGGCGAATGGGGCGATCGCGTCCTGCGCGCCTTCAGCCAGGACTGGCAAGCCAATGGCGGCAGCATCGTTGCCACCGAACGTGTCGATCAGCCGGTGCAACTGGCCCAGCAGATCGCCGACATGTTCCAGCTGCGTCAGAGCGAAGCCCGCGCCAAGAGCCTGCAGAATGTTGCCGGCACCAATGTCGCCGCCCAGCCTTCGCGTCGCCAGGACATCGAATTCATCTTCTTGGCCGCCACGCCGCAACAGGCCCAGCAGATCAAGCCGACCCTGAATTTCCAGTACGCCGGTGACGTGCCGGTCTACGCGACCTCCCACGTCTACAGCGCCAGCGGCGACGTCAATCAGTACAACGACATGAACGGCATTCGCTTCTGCGAAACCCCATGGCTGCTGGAAACCAGCGATCCGCTGCGCCAGCAAGTGGCTGCGCAGTGGCCGCAAGCCAATGGCAGCCTCGGCCGCCTGTACGCCATGGGCGCCGACGCCTATCGCCTGGCACCGCGCCTGGGCCAACTCAAGGCCCTGCCGGACAGCCGCATCGAAGGTCAGTCGGGCAGCCTCGGCATGACCCAGACCCAGCGCGTTGTGCGCCAGTTGCCGTGGGCACAGTTCGTCAGCGGTCAGGTGCAGCGTCTGCCGGACACCCCGCGCTGATGCCCGACAGGTCACGCTCGCAAAGCGGCAAGGATGCCGAGCACCAGGCGCTCGAACATCTGCAACAACAAGGGCTGCGCCTGCTGGCGCAGAACTGGTTATGCAAACGCGGCGAGCTTGATCTGGTCATGCTTGATGGCGATACAGTAGTATTCGTTGAAGTTCGCTACAGAAAAAACACTCAATGGGGTGGCGCGCTCGCCAGTATCGACGAGCGCAAGCAGCAGAAACTGATCTTTGCAGCACAGTATTTTCTTCAGCGCGAGTCGCGTTGGGCCAATTCCCCCTGCCGCTTCGATGTGGTGGCAATCGACAGCCACCCGAATCAGCTGAACTGGTTGCAGAATGCTTTCGACAGTTGATTGCCTGCGCCCAGCCCCGTTTTCGTCCGACACATTTTGCTCTTTGCTTTGCCGGCTGCACATTCACGTGCCGAACAGCCGCGCCACTTAAGGTCACACAGATGGACATGCAATCCCGAATTCGCCAGCTATTTCAGGCCAGTATCGACACCAAGCAACAGGCGATGGACGTACTTGCACCGCACATCGAGCAAGCCAGCCAGATCATGGTCAACGCTCTGCTCAACGAAGGCAAAATGCTCTCGTGCGGCAACGGTGGCTCGGCCGGCGACGCCCAGCATTTCTCCTCGGAACTGCTCAACCGCTTCGAGCGCGAGCGTCCGAGCCTGCCGGCGATTGCGCTGACTACCGACACTTCGACGATCACCTCGATCGCCAACGATTACAGCTACAACGAAGTGTTCTCCAAGCAGATCCGTGCGCTCGGCCAGCCGGGCGATGTGTTGCTGGCGATTTCGACCAGTGGCAACTCGGCGAACATTATTCAAGCGATCCAGGCCGCACATGATCGCGAAATGATTGTCGTAGCTTTGACCGGACGCGATGGCGGCGGCATGGCGTCGCTGCTGTTGCCCGAGGACGTCGAGATTCGCGTACCGGCCAACGTCACTGCACGTATTCAGGAAGTCCACTTGCTGGCGATCCATTGCCTTTGCGATCTGATCGACAGCCAACTGTTCGGGAGTGAAGAATGACCCCTAATCGCCTTGGCCTTCTGGCCTTGACCCTGTGCCTCGGCATCAGCGGCTGCACCTCGGTGGTAAATGCCAGCCGTGAAGCGCCGATCGAAGACGACCGTGGCACGCGCACCTTCGGCAGCAAGATCGACGACTCGCTGATCGAAACCAAAGCAGGCGTGAACATCGCCAAGGCCGACCCGGCCCTGGACAACGATTCGCACATCGTCATCACCAGCTTCAACGGCGTGGTATTGCTCGCCGGCCAGACACCACGCGAAGACCTCAAGGCCAAGGCTGAGCAAGCCGCCGCCAATGTCCAGCGCGTGAAGAAGGTGCATAACGAACTGCAAGTGCTGCAACCGTCCTCCCTGCTCGCGCGCCAGAACGACGCGTGGCTGACCACCAAGATCAAGACCCAGATGCTCACCGACGCCAGCATTCCTGGCTCGCGCATCAAGGTTGTGACCGAGAATGGCATCGTCTACCTGCTGGGCCTGCTGACCAAACAGGAAGCCACTCAGGCAACCAATCTGGTTCAGGGTGTGTCCGGTGTGCAGAAGATCGTGAAGCTGTTCGAATACATCGACTGACCGTAAACGTCAGGCACAAAAAAGGCGATCCATCCGGATCGCCTTTTTTTATTTCACAACCTTCAAGCTTGGCCGGCCACTCGGACGTGGCGGCTCGCTGCCCGGTGGCGGCGAGTCGTCATCCGGATCGATGTCTTCCTCGTCGTCCATTGGCAACTCGAGGTCAAACACCATGCCCTGGCCGTTCTCCCGCGCATAAATGCCCAGGATCGCGCTGATCGGCACGTAGAGACTGTGCGGAACACCGCCGAAGCGGCCTTCGAACGTCACCACGTCGTTGTCCATGTGCAAATGACGCACGGCACTCGGCGAGATGTTCAGGACGATCTGGCCGTCACTGGCAAAACCCTGTGGCACCTGCACCGCCGGGTACTCGGAGTTGACCAGCATGTGCGGGGTGCAATCGTTATCCACAATCCACTCGTAGAGCGCGCGGACCAGATAAGGTCGACTGGAGTTCATAGCGGCTCCTTAAGCCTTAGCGCATATCGCGTTCGACACCAGACAGACTTGCCTGGAAAGCCTCACGCGCAAACTGACGCTCCATATAATCAAGCAGCGGCTTGGCCGGCCGCGGCAGTTCAATACCCAGAATCGGCAAACGCCAGAGTATGGGTAATAGGCAGCAATCCACCAGACTTTGTTCCTCACTGAGGAAGAACGGTTTGTCGGCGAACAGCGGCGAAACGCCGGTCAGGCTTTCGCGCAGTTCCTTGCGCGCCACGACCCGTGCAGCCTCTTTGCTCTTGGGATCCAGAATCAGATCCACCAACCCGCACCAGTCACGCTGAATCCTGTGGATCAGCAGACGGCTGTTGGCCCGCGCCACCGGATAAACCGGCATCAGCGGCGGGTGCGGGTAACGCTCATCCAGATACTCCATCACCACGGTCGACTCCCACAACGCCAGGTCACGATCGACCAGCGTCGGCAGACTGCCGTAAGGGTTCACCTCAATCAGTTTAGGCGGCTGGCGGCCCGCTTCCACGTAAATGATTTCGGCGCTGACACCCTTCTCTGCAAGCACGATGCGCACTCGGTGGGAATAGTGGTCGGCGGGGTCGGAGTAACAGGCCAACCGATTGGTCACGCCCATGGCGATCCTCCTCGCTTGTTGAATTTGTCGGAACCGGAAAAACGCGCGCGCCCAGAGGGCACCTCCCGCAGGGTCTGACTGAGCAGACCCTGCTTTAGCGGAGGCGCCCTTGGGCGCGCGCGATTAACAGCAATGCTTGAAGCGTATCAGTGCACGTCTTTCCAGTATTCACGCTTGAGCAGGTAGGCGAACACAAAGAAGAACGCCAGGTACAGCAAGACATAAGTACCGATGCGCTGATGTTGCAGCTTAACCGGGTTAGCCGAGTAAGCCAGGAAGGTTACCAGATTCTTGACCTTCTCATCGAACTGCTCTTCGTTCAGAGCACCGGACTTCGGCACGATGGTCAACTGATCACACGCTTCATGGGTCAGCGGCGTGCCGGTCAGCGGATCGTATTGCTTCTTGCCGTCCTCGACGATCTGCACCTGTTTGCAGCCGACGACCTGACGACCCTGCAGGCCGACCAGCACGTTAGGCATGCCGACGTTCGGGAAGACCTTGTTGTTCACGCCCCATGGACGCGCCGGGTCTTCGTAGAACGACTTCAGGTAACCGTAGAGCCAGTCGGTGCCGCGTACCCGCGCTACCAGAGTCAGGTCCGGCGGCGCTGCGCCGAACCAGGTCTTGGCGTCGGCCGGCTGCATGCCGATGTTCATGTGGTCGCCAATCTTGGCACCGGTGAACACCAGCTTCTCCAGCATCAGCTCGTGCGGGATGCCAAGGTCATCGGCGACGCGCTCGTAACGCTGGAACTTGGCACTGTGACAACCCATGCAATAGTTGGCAAAGGTCCGCGCGCCATCCTGCAGGGCAGCTTTGTCGGAGACGTCGATATCGACACTTTCCAGTTCCGGACCATGGCCCCCGGCAGCAAAGGACAGGGAAGGCAGCGCAGTAAAAATCAGAGCAAGAAATAACTTTTTCATCAGCCAGTCACCCTTTCCGGAACCGGTTTGGTCTTCTCGAGCCGGGTGTAGAACGGCATCAGAATGAAGTAGGCGAAATACAGGAAGGTGCAGACCTGCGACAGCAACGTGCGCCCCGGCGTCGGCGCAAGAACGCCGAGGATGCCGAGAATCACGAAAGAAATGCAGAACACCACCAGCCAGATTTTGCTCATCCAGCCCTTGTAGCGCATCGATCTCACCGGACTGCGGTCCAGCCATGGCAGCACGAACAGCACCGCAATCGCCGCGCCCATGGCGATAACACCCATGAGCTTGTCCGGCACCGCACGCAGGATTGCGTAGAACGGAGTGAAGTACCAGACCGGGGCAATGTGCTCAGGCGTCTTGAACGGGTTAGCCGGCTCGAAGTTTGGTTTTTCGAGGAAGTAGCCGCCCATTTCCGGGAAGAAGAACACAATGAAGCAGAAGATGAACAGGAACACCACGACGCCGACAATGTCCTTCACCGTGTAGTACGGGTGGAACGCGATGCCGTCCAGCGGGATGCCGTTTTCGTCTTTGTGCTTCTTGATATCGACGCCGTCAGGGTTGTTCGAGCCCACTTCGTGCAGCGCCAGAATGTGCAACACCACCAGACCGAGAATCACGATCGGCAGCGCGACAACGTGCAAGGCGAAGAATCGGTTCAGGGTGATTCCGGAGATCAGGTAGTCACCACGAATCCACTGGGTCAGGTCATCGCCGATCAGCGGAATCGCACCGAACAGCGAGATGATCACCTGGGCGCCCCAGTACGACATCTGGCCCCAAGGCAGCAGGTAACCCATGAACGCTTCGGCCATCAGTGCCAGGTAGATCAGCATGCCGAACACCCAGACCAGCTCGCGCGGTTTCTGGTACGAACCGTAGAGCAGGCCGCGGAACATGTGCAGATAGACGACGATGAAAAACGCCGAAGCGCCGGTCGAGTGCAGCAGACGCAGGATCGAACCGTACTCGACGTCGCGCATGATGTATTCGACGGAAGCGAAGGCCTCTTCTGCCGACGGCGTGTAGCTCATCGTCAGCCAGACACCGGTGACGATCTGATTGACCAGCACCAGCAGTGCCAGCGAGCCGAAGAAATAGAAGAAGTTGAAGTTTTTTGGTGCGTAATATTTGCTGAGATGGTCTTCCCACATTTTGGTCGCAGGAAAGCGCGCATCAACCCAATCCATGAACTTGCTCATCACGCTTTCTCCGTATCGACGCCAATGACAATCAGGTCATCGGTCTCATAGGAATGCGGGGGAACTGGCAGGTTCAAAGGCGCAGGTTGCGACTTGTAGACGCGGCCAGCCAGATCGTAATGGGAACCGTGGCACGGGCAGAAATAGCCGCCTACCCAGTCTTTGCCCAGATCCGCAGGTGCCACTTCGGGACGGAAGGTCGGTGAGCAACCCAGGTGCGTACAGATCCCGATCAGCAGGAGAATTTCCGGCTTGATCGAGCGCACTTCCGGGTCGACATAAGTGGGTTGCGTGGAGTTTTTGGAGGTCGGATCGGAGAGTTGACCCTCGATCTTCTTGAGATTCCCCAGGATTTCCTCGGTACGGCGGACAATGAACACCGGCTGGCCGCGCCATTCAGCAATCATCTGCTGGCCTGGCTCGATTTTGCTGACATTCACTTTCACCGGTGCACCGGCAGCTTTCGCCTTGGCACTGGGAAACCATGACCCCACGAACGGGACCGCAGCCCCCACCGCTCCTGCAGCACCCACCACGGATGTGGCTGCCACTAGGAAGCGACGCCGGCCTGCATTCACGCCGTCATTGCTCATTCAGTCCTCTCCCATCAGCTTTTTTGGCCTGTTAAATCAGGCGTCTACTAAATAAATCAAATGTTACTTATAAAAATTTTGCCCGAATGGTAATGAAAACCCCCAATTCTGACAAGGTTAATTCCCCGGGGATCAACCCCTCAAGCCTTGGAGTATAGGGGGTCTACGGCTGTGGCAAGTTGTCACAACGCAATTCTTTGATAAATCGCACGCATAAAAAAACGCCCGCTTCCGTGAGGAGGCGGGCGTTCTTTTTTGAACGTGGAAGCGAAATTAACGCTTCGAGTACTGCGGACGCTTACGCGCTTTACGCAGACCAACTTTCTTACGTTCAACTTCACGGGCGTCGCGGGTAACGAAGCCAGCTTTGCGCAGAGCGCTACGCAGGGTTTCGTCGTAGTCCATCAGAGCGCGAGTGATGCCGTGGCGGATTGCGCCAGCCTGACCACTTACACCACCGCCGATCACGGTGACGTAGATGTCGAACTTCTCGACAGTCTCGGTCAGCTCCAGCGGCTGACGAACTACCATGCGGGCAGTTTCGCGGCCGAAGAAGTTATCCAGCGAACGGTTGTTGATGGAGATGTTACCAGTACCCGGACGCAGGAAAACGCGTGCGGTTGCGGTCTTGCGACGGCCAGTGCCGTAATTTTGAGTCGCCGACATAATGAACTATTCCGTTAAATCTTCAGTTCTTGGGGCTGCTGAGCAGTATGAGGGTGTGCAGCGCCCGCATAGACTTTCAGCTTACGGTACATGTCGCGACCCAGTGGGTTTTTAGGCAGCATGCCTTTAACCGCGGTCTCGATCACGCGCTCAGGGGCTTTGGCGATCAGCTTTTCAAAGTTGATCGACTTGATGCCGCCCGGGAAACCGGAGTGGGAGTAGTACATTTTGTCAGTGGTTTTAGCGCCGGTAACACGGATCTGCTCGGCGTTGATGACGACGATGTAGTCGCCGGTGTCAACGTGAGGAGTGTACTCAGGCTTGTGCTTGCCACGCAGACGGCTCGCGATTTCGGTGGCCAGACGACCCAGGGTCTGACCAGCAGCGTCGACGACAAACCAGTCGCGCTTTACTGTTTCCGGTTTAGCAGTAAAAGTTTTCATTCTTTATAGCCTCAGGGGCCGCCTGTAAATAAGACGGCGGATCTTACTGAATAGTGCGTACTTTGACAAGTCAAAGGCAGCCGGATACAGACGCTTTCGGGGGCTCGGGTCGGCGCGTCCGTTCAACGGCAAGATTCTTCGGCGGCGGCGCATCACTTCCACTGCAGAAAGAGGTCGGCAATTATGCAGATTGCGAAAAATTTTTCAACCTGCTTTTATGATTGTTTTGCCCAAGGAGCACCCGATGGACTATCGCCAGCTAGGCCGTACCGACCTGAACGTGAGTGCAATCTGCCTCGGCACCATGACCTGGGGCGAGCAAAACACTGAGGCTGAAGCCTTCGCCCAGATCGAACGGGCCAAGGAAGCCGGGATCAATTTCCTCGACACCGCCGAAATGTATCCGGTGCCGCCCAAAGCCGAAACCTACGCCACCACCGAGCGCTACATCGGCAATTACTTCAAGAGTCGCGGTGACCGTGCCGACTGGATCCTCGCCAGCAAGATCGCCGGCCCCGGCAACACCATCGATTACATCCGCGATAAAAACCTGCGCCACAACCGTCAGCACATCACCGAGGCACTGGACGGCAGCCTCAAGCGTCTGCAGACCGATTACATCGATCTGTATCAACTGCACTGGCCGGAACGCAGCACCAACTTTTTCGGACAGCTGGGCTACAAGCACAAGATCGAAGCCAACCTGACGCCACTGGAAGACACCCTCGAAGCACTCGATGAGCAGGTGAAGGCCGGCAAGATCCGCCACATCGGCCTGTCCAACGAGACGCCGTGGGGCACCATGCGCTTTCTGGCTCTGGCCGAAGCTCGTGGCTGGCCGCGTGCAGTGTCGATCCAGAACCCGTACAACCTGCTCAACCGCAGCTTCGAAGTCGGCTTGGCCGAGATCGCCATCCGCGAACAGTGCGGCCTGCTCGCCTATTCGCCGCTGGCGTTCGGTTTCCTCTCCGGCAAGTACGAGGGCGGCGCCCGTCCAGCGAAAGGCCGCCTGAGCCTCTACAGCCGCTTCAGCCGCTATTTCAACCCGCAATCCGAAGCGGCGTGCAGCCGTTACGTAGCCCTGGCCCGTGAACACGGTCTGGACCCGGCGCAAATGGCACTGGCCTTCGTGACCCAGCAACCCTTCGTCACCAGCAACATCATTGGCGCAACGACGCTTGAGCAACTGGACAGCAACATTGCCAGTTTTGATCTGAAACTGTCCGATGAAGTGCTGGCCGGGATCGAGGCGATTCACAAGGATCATCCGAATCCGGCGCCATAACTGACCGCCAAAAGCTTCGCGAGCAGGCTCGCTCCCACAGGTACGGTGATCCCCTGTGGGAGCGAGCCTGCTCGCGAAGAGGCCAGTCGGATTACCTCAACAGCGGAACGCGTAGCGTCCCCGGCGGCATTCCCACGCAGAGCGTGGGAACGATCATCAAAGCGACCGCGCAATAATCTCCTTCATGATTTCATTGGTGCCGGCATAAATCCGCTGAACCCGCGCATCCGCCCACGCCCGGGCCACCGGGTATTCCCACATGAAGCCGTAGCCGCCATGCAGTTGCACGCACTCGTCGAGCACTTTGCATTGCAGGTCGGTGCCCCAGTATTTGGCCATTGCCGCCGTCGGCACATCGAGTTTGCCTTGCAGGTGCAGCTCCAGGCAGCGGTCGACAAAAACCCGGCCGATCTGGATCTCGGTAGCCATTTCGGCCAGTTTGAAGCGGGTGTTCTGAAAGTCGGCAATCGCCTTGCCGAACGCCTTGCGATCGCGGGTGTAATCCAGCGTCCATTGCAGCGCCGCTTCAGCCGAGGCCAGGCCGCCAATCGCCACGGTCAGGCGCTCTTGCGGTAACTCCTGCATCAGATAGGCAAACCCGGCACCCGCCTGCCCGAGAAGGTTTTCTTTCGGCACGCGCACGTCCTGAAAGAACAGTTCCGAGGTGTCCTGCGCCTTCATGCCGACCTTCTCCAGGCGCTTGCCCTTCTCGAAGCCCGGCGTATTCGCTTCCACCAGAAACAGGCTGGTGCCCTTGGCCCCGGCCTTGGGATCGGTCTTGGCCACCACGATGACCAGGTCAGCCAGAAAGCCGTTGGTGATAAAGGTTTTCGAGCCGTTGATCACATATTCGTCACCGTCCAGCACCGCCGTGGTTTTCACCCCTTGCAGGTCGGAACCGGCGCCAGGCTCGGTCATGGCAATCGCCGTGACCATTTCCCCCGAGACCAGTTTCGGCAGGTATTTGTGTTTCAGCGCCTCGCTGCCGTAATGCAGGATGTACGGTGCGACGATGTCTGAGTGCAGCGAGAAACCGATACCGGTCAGACCCAGACGCCCGACTTCCTCGATGACCACGGTGCTGTAGAGGAAATCCGCGCCAAGCCCGCCGTACTCTTCCGGCAGATGCGAACAGAGCATCCCCGCCTCCCCCGCCTTGTTCCACAGCGCGCGATCAATGTGTCCCTGCTTCTCCCACTGCGCGTGATACGGCACGGCCTCTTTTTCGAGGAAAGTTCGCACGCTGTCGCGGAACAATTCGTGCTCGGAGCTGAACAGGGTTCTGGGGATCATGCGGCACCTTTCTTTGTTGTTGGAGGGATACGGCTCTCAGAGACTAAGCCCGACTCCTGCTACGGGACACTGGACACATCCGACAAAAAATAAGACGATCCAGCCGTCTGGTGACCACTTTCCCTTATAAAAACAAAACAAAAGTTGAATTATGTCTAAGCACGTCTCCCCGCCCTTGCGGCGCGTCAGCATCCTGGCCATCGACCGGGTTTTCGCTTACACCCTCATGCAGGCCAAGGATTTTTTCCATGTGGCCAGCCTGCGTTACGGCAAACAACTGGGCCACGGCCTGACACCGGCGTTCGAAACGCGCCTGGTCAGCCCGGATGGCAAACCGGTAAAAAGCTTCAGCGACGTGGTCATGCCGGTCGACGGTGGCCTGGAAAACGCCGATGTGATCATCCTCCCGGCGTTCTGGGACGACTTCGATACGCTGTGTGGCCGTTACCCGCAAATCCTGCCGTGGCTGCGCGAACAGCATGCGCGCGGCGCGGTGTTATGCGGCGAAGCCACCGGGGTGTTCTGGCTCGCCGAAGCCGGGCTGCTCAACGGCAAGGAAGCGACCACCTACTGGCGCTTCTTCAATGCCTTCGCCGAGCGCTTCCCCAAGGTCTATCTGAATCAGGACAAGCACCTGACCGACGCCGACAATCTCTACTGCGCCGGCGGTACTACCTCGGCCTGCGATCTCTATATCTATCTGATCGAACGCTTCTGCGGCGCGAACGTGGCGCAAGCCGTCGCCCGCGACATCCTTTATGAAGTGCAGCGCAGCTATTCGCCGGGACGTATCGGTTTTGGTGGGCAGAAGCTGCATCAGGACGTGATCATCCTGCAGATCCAGCAATGGCTCGAAGAACATTTCGCCGACAAATTCCGCTTCGAAGACGTCGCCCGCGAGCACGGCATGAGCATTCGCAACTTCATGCGCCGCTTCCAGACCGCCACCGGCGACAAGCCGCTGCATTACTTGCAACGCCTGCGCATCGAGACGGCCAAGGGCCTGCTTTCGGGCACGCGCAAGAGCATCAAGACCATCAGTTATGAGGTCGGTTACGACGATGCGAGCTTCTTCGCGCGACTGTTCCGCCAGCACACCGAACTGTCGCCTAACCAGTATCGGCAACAGTTTCAGCAGGCTGCGTAAACTTCCGCCAGACTGACGTCCCTGTGGGTGTAGTCCTTCCACGGGGACCGGCTTGTAAGTTGTGATTCGTCCGACACAAATGAACGAAAACAGAACAGCGTCTGGCTGTGTTTTACGACTGTTCGGACGTGCCTGCGCCGACCAGACTACTTCCCAAGCACATCGCATCAGGGAAGATCAACAGTGACCATCGGCTCCAGCTACAACTATCCCTCACAGGCTCCTGGCCTTGAAAAACGCAAAAAACGTTCGCCACAGGACAACTGGAAAGCCCGTTTCCCCAATCCGCCGGACCTGTGTTTTGACTACCGCGCGTTACTGGAGCAGCCAGGCGGAATCGCCCGAGCGACTGATTCGAGCCATCGAATCTGCATCATCGGCGCAGGCATCACAGGCCTGACGGCAGCGAGAGAATTGCTGCGCTGCGGCTTCACCCAGATCACGCTGATCGAACAGTCCTCGCGAATCGGCGGCAGGCACCTGACCGTTCCCGGCAGTCCTCAATCCAAGGCCAGCCATACCCCGTTCGAAATGGGTGCGATGCGTATGCCTTTGTTCAATCGCGAAGGAGAATCGCCGAAGGAAGGTCGTTCGCTGATGGCCTACTACACGACGATATTCGACCTGGCCCTTTCAGACTTTGCCAATCCCGGCAGCCAATGGGTCAAATCAACCGGCATCTATCTGCGCGAGGGCAGCCTGTCAGAGCAGGCTACGCCGCAAATGCTTATCTGGAAAAACGCCGACGGTCAGACCCGCCCTCCCGGCGAGGAGCTACAAGCGGTGTATGCAAAATGGAGAGCGTTCGCCGACCGCATGACCCGGCACGTTTGCGACAGTTATGCGAGCGAGGAATGGGAGTCCGTGTGGGCAGCTATTGTCGCCAGGTATCACGCCATTTCCTTCCGTGATCTGGTGAGCATGCCGGTGCTGCAACGCTGGGAAAAAGACGCGCCGGGCGATTTTGGCGGGATGGGAATGTCGCCAGAGGAATCGGCCATTTTTTATGCCATCGGCATCGGTGACGGCAGCTGGGGCGCATTCTATGACGTCTGTGCACTCTACCCTCTGCGCACTGCCATATTCGGGTTCAGCAGTCACTTGCAACTGGTGCTGGGTCGGGTAGATGAACAAGGCGATCCTCTGCCTGACTCACCGCATATCCGCAGCAATGCGGTTTTCGATTCAACCGGCCTGCAGTTTGAAGGCCCGCGCTACCTCGGTCTCGCGGCGCTGAGTGAAAGCCTTATGTTCATCAAACCTGATGAAACAGCGATGTCTTTCCACGAACACAGCCTGCAATACCGCGAAGGTTTGCTGACTGATAGCTCCGTCACTCGGCTGAAAAAGCTCGACAGCGGTAAAACCCGTGTCTACTACAACTGGAAGCAAAGTCGCCCCCATCAGGCCCAGGAACATTTCAGCGATTATGACTCCGTGATCATGACGCTGCCTTCGTGGTTGATCGAAACACGAATCAGGCTTGAAAACTTCACTGCACAAATGCTGCCGTTCGAAACGATCAATGCGTACAAGACTGCACATTGGGAAACCAGCTGCAAAGTGTTCGCGCCGCTGAAGAAATCCTTCCTGTCCGGCAATACCGCCATCCCCCAAGCGATCGTCACGGACAGTTTTATCCACGATGTTTATACCTACCGCTATAACGATCACTACAGCTACGACTGCATTCTTCTCAGTTACACCTGGGAAGATGACGCTACCAAACTCTGCTGTTTCAGCGACAAGGAGCTGGTCGCCAAATGTGCCGAAGAACTTGATCGAATCCTGATGAACTGCAGCAATATCGGGCAGCGCATCTCGCCTTTCATTGGCCTCAATCAGGCCGTCGTACAGCGCTGGATCACCGATAAGAACTCACTGGGGTGCGCCAAACTTTACCGCCCCGGCGCCTACTACGACGCTGTTAGCCTGATGAAATACAACCGCGACTATTCCAGTGTTTCCGGGCTGTATCTTTCTGGCGAGTCGTTTTCAGTGGATGCCGGCTGGACCGAGCCCTGCTTTCGCGGTGCCATCGATGCGGTGATTCATATTTGCGAAAAAACCTCGGCGCAGTTCAATGGCGGCTTCCAGATAACCGACTATCCACACTACCAGGCCGGACCATGAAGTTTTCAGTCACGCAATTCAGCGTCCTGAGCGTGCATCGTCGATATGTGTTTAATCGTCCTAGGAGGCGTACTACAACTTAACCGGAAAGCGCCGACTTACCTTCCAGTGCTGACTCGACTCTTATGTTCCCCGCCACCCGATGGCGTGAAAACAACAATAAGGGATCATGAAAAATGAGTGAGTCAACAAGCCCTGTTCGTGTTGCGGTTGTGCAATGTGATCCGCAGGTCGGTACGCAAAATCGTGCAGCGAATCTGAGTAATAGCCTGGAGTTGGCACTGCAGGCGGTCAATGGTGGTGCCAACCTCATCGTTTTGCCCGAGCTGACAAACACCGGTTATTTCTTTCGCACTCGACAGGATGCGTTCGATCACGCCGAATCGGTTCCGGATGGGCCGAGCGTGAGCCGATGGGAGGATTTTGCCCGCCAGCATCAGGTGTATCTGGTGGCAGGGCTGACCGAGCGCGAAGGGGCACGGTTGTACAACACAGCCGTGTTGTTGGGACCTGACGGTTTCATCGGCAAATACCGCAAGGCGCACCTGTGGAATCTGGAGAAGCTCTGGTTCACTGCAGGCGATAGCGGTTTCCCGGTGTTCGAAACGCCGATCGGTCGCATCGGTCTGCTGATCTGCTGGGACATCTGGTTTCCCGAAGTACCGAGGATCCTCAGCCAGCAGGGCGCGGACATCATCTGCAGCCTGGACAACTGGGTCTGGACACCACCGCCCTTGTTCGATGACGCCGGCAAGTGCATGGCTTCGTACCTGACCATGACCGCAGCGCACGTCAACAACGTGTTCATCGCGGCGGCCAGCCGAATCGGCGAAGAGCGTGGCGCTCGTTACCTTGGATGCTCTTTGATTGCTGGCACTAACGGCTGGCCGATTGGCCGCGTGGCGTCCGCCGACCAGCAGGAAATCCTCTACGCCGATATCGACCTGACCAGCTCGCGCAGTGCGCCAATCTGGAACGACCTGAACGATTTGCACCGTGATCGGCGCTGTGATGTCTACGATCGAATGCTCGGTTACACCCAGCATCCGTGCCTGCCGCGTTGACCGGAGGCCGGGCTATGGACATTCACGCAAAGCAACGCAAAACAATCGTGGCCAGAACCGCGATGGATAGCACCATCATCGGCCTGATTCTGGGTGCGGCCGCATTGATTGCCTGGCTATCGCTCACCCATCATTCGTTGTGGTCGGCACGCTGGCCGGATTACGGCCATATGGTCTCGAGCTTTCCCGACGCTGCTGCCTGGCTGCGCTGGGTGCTCGGGGATATCAGCGAGGTAGCATTCTATAAACACGAGTTTGCCTCGATCGGCCTACTGGCTGGTGCATATCTGGGCTATTGGGCGAATCGAACGGGAAAAGCCTGGCAAGGCTTCACCATCTGTTACGGCAGCGGGCTCTGGCCGTGGCTGGTCACAAGCTCATTGCTGGGCCTGGTGCTGAGCAATCTGCTATGGGGCTGGACTGTCACCGCGACCAGTTGGCAGCCCACCTTCGCGGCATTCGTGTCGTTGCCTGCGGCCATGGTGCTGATGTTCGGTGCCGGCTGGAAAGTTGCCATTAACGGCGCCATCATGGGCGCCCTGTTCGTGACACCTCTGTGTCTGCTGATGGTCAATTACGTATGCAACCCACTCGGGCTGCCCGTGGTGATTGGCAATGTTTCGGGCATGGCCATCGCCAGCATCGGCGCCTTCGTGCTCTATCGCTGTGTGCCGAGCCTGGTGAAATCCGCGGAACCCGAGCAGGTCGCCATGCAAGCCAGCGCCACCGTGCCCACCAAGGCGCCGGATTACGGCCTGGTGTGGAGCATGCGCCGGGTCTTGGCAGATTTTTCCGAAGCGCCTTTCTTCGGCAATGAGTGGGCCAGTCTGGGACTGATTGTCGGTGCGTTGCTCGCATTTACACTCAACCCGATGAGCCCGGTCTACGGCACCGGTCTGCTGCCGCAACTGCTGGCCGGTCAGGCGCTGACCTCGGCCTTGGGCGTGGTGATCTGGCGCAAGCAGTGGATGGCGCGCGGTTGGTATCCGACCTATGTACCGCTGGTGTCCGTTGTTCCGGCTGCGATCCTTACCTTCGGCGGCGCTTGGCAAGTGATCATCTCCAGTGCGCTGCTCGGCGCGCTGATCGCCCCGCCACTGGCCTGCGCCCTCGCGCAGCGGCTGCCAGGCTTCATGCATGGCTTTATCGGTAACGTGTTGTCGATGGCTCTCAGTACGCTATTGATCCTGCCAATCGTCGGATGGCTGGCCAGCCACTGATCTTTCCCCTGCCCCGGCTGGCATCTGGATAGTCCCCGGTACAGCCGGTCTTTCTTCGCGAGGTATCACATGGAACTGCCAAAACTGGCCATTGCCGCGCTCGGCGGTACTGTCAGCATGCAATCGACGCACGTCGATCGAGGCGTCGTCCCCGCGGTGTCCGGGGAAATGCTGCTGAACACCGTGCCTGAACTGAAAACGCTTGGGCAACTGACCGTCGAAACTTTCGGACTGTTGCCCAGCGCGTCACTGGATTTCGAATATCTCTTGAACGTGCTGGACTGGGCCAACGCGCAGATCAGCCGAGGCGTGGCCGCAGTCATCATCATCCAGGGCACGGACACCCTGGAGGAATCCGCCACTTTCTTCGATTACCTGTGGGCGCACGACGAGCCACTGGTGCTGACTGGCGCCATGCGCTCTGCCATGCAAGCAGGGGCTGACGGCCCGGCAAACCTGCTGGATGCCGGTCGCGTTGCGTTGGCGGCATGCAGTCATGGGCGCGGAGCACAGGTGGTTATCAACGGCGAGATTCACCGCGCCAGTAGCGTGCGCAAAGTCGATTCAATGGCCATGCACGCCTTCGCCTCGCCCTTGACCGGCCCTGCTGGCTTGATAGTAGAAGGCGCTCCGCGCTACTTCCATGCGCCGGTTGCGCGCCATGTTTTGCCGATCCCCCAAGACACCCGCCAGAATATTGCTTTGCTGGAAGCTTCGCTCGGTGCAGACAGTCTGCTGTTAGAGAAGGTTGTGGAGCTAGGTTACGCCGGCCTAGTGATCGCTGGCTTCGGTGCCGGCCATGTTTCAGCGAACTGGGCCAACGTCATCGAAGGCATTGCCCGACATATTCCAGTGATCATCGCCACCCGCACCGGTTGTGGCGCGACGGCGCAAGTGACCTATGGCTTCGTCGGCAGTGAAATCGATATGACGCGTAAAGGTGCCGTGATGGCTGGGTTCCTATGCCCGCGCAAAGCGAGAATTCTGCTCTGGCTTCTGGTTGGCTGCCAACAGCAATCAACGTTGGCAACCTGCCTCGCTGAACTGGCCCCATAAAAAAAGGCCTGCAATCGCAGGCCTTTTTTTTGCCGAGACTCCGCTTAAGGCTTGTGCGCCCGCGACAGAAACTCGTGGGATTGCATCTCCAGCAGTCGGCTCAGCGTGCGCTGGAACTCGAAGGTCAGGCGTCCGCCGGTGTACAGATCCTTCAGCTCGACTTCGGCAGAAATGATCAGTTTGACGTTGCGATCGTAGAACTCGTCGACCATGTTGATGAAGCGGCGGGCGATGTCGTCGGTGGTGACGCTCATCTGCTCGACGCCGCTAAGCAGCACGGCGTGGAAGATCTTGCCCAGTTCGATGTAGTCGTTCTGGCTGCGCGGGCCGTCGCACAGTTCGCGGAAGTCGAACCAGGCCACGTCGTCGCAGGTGCGCAGAGCGCGGATTTCGCGGTTCTCGATGATCAGCACATCGTTTTCCACCGCCGCCGTGCACTCCGGTGTCAGTGCCTTGAAGCTCTTGCGCAGGCTTTCGTGCGCGGCTTCGTCGAGCGGATAGTGGAACAGCTCGGCTTGCTCGAGGTGACGCAGACGATAATCGACGCCGCTGTCGACGTTGACGATCTCGGTGTTCTGCTTGATCAGCGCGATGGCCGGGAGGAAACGCGCACGTTGCAGGCCATCCTTGTACAGACCGTCCGGAACGATGTTCGACGTCGCGACCAGGGTCACGCCGTTCTTGAACAACTCCTCCATCAGCGTGCCGAGGATCATCGCGTCGGTGATGTCGGAGACGAAGAATTCATCGAAGCAGATCACCCGCGACTCGGCCGCGAAGCGCTTGGCGATGATGGTCAGCGGGTTTTTCTCGCCGCCCAGGGTCTTCATTTCTTCGTGCACACGCTTCATGAAGCGGTGGAAGTGCGTGCGGGTCTTTTCCTTGAACGGCAGCGCTTCGAAGAAGGTGTCAACCAGGTATGTCTTGCCGCGACCGACGCCGCCCCAGAAATACAGGCCCTTGACCGGTGCCTGATCCTTTTTGCCAAACAGCTTGCCGAGCAAACCCGGCTTGTTCTGGTCAGCGGCGATCAAGTCGTCGTACAGACGCTGCAAGTGACGCACAGCAGTTTCCTGCGCGGCGTCATGGAAGAAATCCGGGCGTTTCAGATCAGCTTGATATCGTTCTAGGGGCGTCATAATTCGTTAGCAAGGCAACAAAAACGGGCCGTCACTGTAGCGACGGCCTGTGGGAATGGCAATCGGCCCTTGGTCGGGTCGTGCCGCCGATCAGTCTTGAGCTGGAGTCAGTGCGACGCGCAACGCCTCGATGGCGGCGTCCCGCGCACCGATGTCGGCAAACGCCGGGCTGTCGCCCACGCACTCACCGGCCAGCCAGACGCTGAAGCTCAGTTCTTCAGTACGCACATCCAGCGGCTCGCCGGACTGCAACTGTTTGGTCGCCTGGCCGGCGGTTTTGCCGTCGGCGAAGTTACGCGACAGCAGCAATTGCTCGCCATCGGCCGCCAGCAGACGGAAACGGAAGCTGCCGTCGTCCTCGCGGAAGCTGACGAAACGCGCGGCTTTCGCGGCTTTTTTCTTGGTAGTCGCGGCCACCTGAACCTGATTGACGAAAGAACGCAGGCCAACGGCTTCGCGCAATTCATTGAGGAACGGCGTGGCCACGGCGCGGGCCTTCTTCGCACCGATCTGCAGGATGTCTTCCAGGTCCGCCGGACGCTCGATCAACTGGTGATACTTCTCGCGCGCCTCGCCCAGCTCATTGTCGAGCAACTGGAACAGGCGATTCTTCGCCTCGCCCCAACCCAGACCACCGAGCAGTTCGCTGCGGAATTCGTCAGCCTGCGCAGGGGTGGCGAAGGCCTGGAACAGAGTGAACAGGTGCGAGTTATCGGGATCTTTCGCTTCGCCCGGGGCCTTGGAGTCGGTGACGATCCGCGAGATCGCGTCCTTCATTTCTTTCGCGCTGCTGAACAACGGAATGGTGTTGTCGTAGCTCTTCGACATCTTGCGACCGTCGAGGCCCGGCAAGGTCGCCACGCTTTCTTCGATCAGCGCTTCGGGCATGGTGAAGAACTCTTTGCCCTGGCCGAACAGATGGTTGAAACGCTGACCGATATCGCGGGCCATTTCCACGTGCTGAATCTGATCGCGACCGACCGGCACCTTGTGCGCGTTGAACATCAGGATGTCCGCCGCCATCAGCACCGGATAGCTGTAGAGGCCCATGGTGATACCGGCGTCCGGGTCTTCACCCGTCTCAACGTTCTTGTCCACCGAGGCCTTGTAGGCGTGCGCGCGGTTGAGCAGGCCCTTGGCAGCGACGCAAGTCAGCAGCCAGGTCAGCTCGGGGATTTCCGGGATGTCGGACTGGCGGTAGAACGTCACGCGGTCGACATCGAGGCCACCGGCCAGCCAGGTCGCGGCGATTTCCAGACGCGAGCGTTGGATGCGCAGCGGGTCATCGCATTTGATCAGGGCGTGGTAGTCGGCCAGGAAATAGAACGAATCGGCCTGGCTGTCGCGGCTGGCGAGGATTGCCGGGCGAATCGCGCCGGCGTAGTTGCCCAGGTGCGGCGTGCCGGTGGTGGTGATGCCGGTGAGAATGCGGGTACGGTTGGTCATGGGTAATCGCTTGTCAGACTGCAATCAATTCGAGAGACGCGGCAGCAGCAGATCCTTGAGATCGGTCAGCTTGCCGTGAAAAAAGTGTCCGCATTCTGCCACTTTCAGCAGCTCATGGGGGCGCTGGAGTTGTTCCGACCACTGGTAGACCAGTTGCGGATCGATGACTTCATCGGTTTCCGGCTGGATCACGGTCAACCCGCCGTGCTGCGGCAGTTGATCCTGCTCGCCCAGACGCATCACCGCCGGGGCAACCATGAACAGGTGGGCAAGCTGGACGCCTTGGGCTTCGAGACGGCCGCCGAGACTTGCTGCAACAAATCCGCCGAAGGAGAAACCGAACAGGGTCAGCGGCAGATCCGGGTGTTTTTCCCGCAGCCATGTAGCGGCGGCCTGAGCGTCGTCAACTTCACCGGTGCCCATGTCATGCGTGCCCTCGCTCGCGCCGACGCCGCGATAGTTGAAACGCAAGGTGATCAGGCCTGCGTCGCGCGCAGTGCGCTGCAGGGTCGAGACGACCTTGTTGAGCATGGTGCCGCCCTGCACCGGGTTCGGATGGCAGATCAGCGCGATGCCGCGCGGCTGCTCGTTATCCAGATACAAAGCTTCAATTTGGCCGACAGGGCCGTCAATCACTACAGGGGTTTCACGCATCAGCAAGGGAGGAACTCCGTGACCTCGAATCGGGTCGACTCGTCTAGCAAATTGTCTGTGCCAATCTATTGCGAGTGAATCGCGGTATACAGCGCAGGTTCGAGCCGTTAACGTAAAGCAAAGCCGTTTATAGAGGAAGGACTCGTGGAACACTCGCTCTTAGTTTGGTTGTTACCGACTCTTGCCCTGGTTGTGGGTGTCGCCATTGGATTCCTGATCGCGCGCGTTGCGCCGAACGCCGCACCGAGCCGCACGCAGCGTCAACTGGATGATATCCAGGAGCGTTTCGACAGTTATCAGAACGAAGTGGTCACCCACTTCAACAGCACCGCGATGCTGGTCAAGAAACTGACCCAGAGCTATCAGGAAGTGCAGGACCACCTCGCCGAGGGCGCCAATCGTCTGGCCCTGGACGAGCAGACCCGCCAGCGCCTGATCGCCGCCCTGCACGCCGACGCAGCGCAGGCACCACGTGAACGCCTGACGCCACCGCGCGATCAGGAACCACCGCGTGACTATGCACCGAAATCGCCAAATTCCCCTGGCATGCTTGATGAGCATTATGGTTTGAAGAAGTAATCGGGTTTCGCGCCCAACAAAAAGCCCCCGGACAGTGATATGTCCGGGGGCTTTTTTGTATCTGCAATCTTCGCTGCCCTCGCCGGCCTCTTCGCGAGCAGGCTCGCTCCCACAAGGGGAATGCATCTCAAATGTGGGAACGAGCCTGCTCCCGAAAGGGGTCGCACCGATGAAACAAAAAAATGCCCGATCACAAGACCGGGCATTTCTTCATTCAGGCAATCGCTTACGGATACTGCTGCACCGTACCCGGCTGTTGCTGCTGACCACCATACTGCTGACCCGGAATTGCCTTCAGGTTGACCTCGACCCGGCGGTTCTGCGCGCGGCCGTTGACGTCGCCGTTGCTGGCAATCGGGTTATCCGGGCCGGCGCCACGGGCCGACAGGTTGGCACCGCTGACGCCTTGCGAGGTCAGGTAGGTCGCGACGCTCTGCGCACGACGCTGGGACAGGTCCATGTTGTGCTGGCGGCTGCCGGTGCTGTCGGTGTAGCCGACGATTTCGATCTGGTTCTGGCTGAACTCTTTCAACGAGTTGGCCAGGTTGTTCAGAGGCTGGTAGAAGCTCGGTGCGATGTTCGCCGAATCGGTGGCGAAGGTGATGTTGCCCGGCATGATCAGCTTGATCTGATCGCCCTGCCGCTGCACTTCAACGCCAGTGTTGGCCATGCTCGCGCGCAGTTTCTTTTCCTGCTGGTCGGCGTAGTAGCCGTAGCCGGCAGCGGAGGCACCGACGACAGCAGCGCCGATCAAGGCGCCCTTGCCACGGTTGTCGTGGCCGATGGCGGCGCCGGCGAGTGCACCGGCCAGCGCGCCGAGGCCACCGTATTTGGCGGTTTTGCTCATGCCTTGCGAGCCACCGTCGGCCTGACCCTGATTGTCATACGGATTAGGCGAGGCGCAGCCGGACAGCACGGCCACGGCAGTAGCGACAATAATCAAACGACGCGTGGTGAACATGGAGAGCTCCTGGTCTTTTTGCATTCTGTGGTGCAGCGGCCACTGATCGATCAATGGACCTGCGCGGGCGTTGGATCATGACAATGCCTAAAAATTCCGCCCGCTGCCCGTGACAAAAAATTCAGGCACGCACAAACGGGTTCTCGCGCATCTCATCACCCAGACGCGTATCCGGGCCGTGCCCGGTGACAACCGTTGCATCCTCGTCCAGCGTATACAGCCGCTGCTTGATCGAACGCACGATGGTCGCCTGATCGCCACCCCACAAATCCGTGCGCCCTACCCCGCGACGAAAAAGCGTGTCGCCGGCTATCAACAGCTTAGCCTCGGAAAACCAGAAGCTCATGGAACCTGGTGTATGTCCCGGTGTGTGCAGTGCCACGCCACAACCGCAGGCGAGTTCTTCGTCATCGCTCAACCAGCGATCCGGCGACGGCACCGGGGTGTAAGGCACGCCGAACATCTGGCATTGCATCTCCAGATTGTCCCAAAGGAACTGGTCTTCCTTGTGCAGATGCAGGGTCGCACCGGTTTTCTCCTTCATCTGCCCTGAAGCGAGAAAGTGATCGAGATGCGCGTGGGTATGGATGATGCTGACGACTTTCAGGCCATGGGCATCGAGACGCGCCATGATCAAGTCAGGGTTGCCGCCCGGATCGACGACGATGGCTTTTTTTGTGAGCGGGTCGCCGATGATGGTGCAGTTGCACTGGAGCGGGCCGACGGGGAAGGTTTCGCGGATGAGTTGGGGTCTTTGAGTAGACATTGAATTCTCAACATGCGGATGAACAAGCTCGTTCAGCATTCTACTTGACGCGCCGATACAAATGTTCCCGGCCAGAAATTTGGCGTCATACATCAGAAAGTAGTGGCGCAATGATGTCAAACAGCCAATTCTGGTGCAAAATCGATTCTTTTTTGTAGCGGTCGCATTCAGGAAGGGCCGCATAGTCATCAGGAACCTACATGCCTACGCCCAAGACTTATTCTTTCAGTTTGCCCTCCACGTTGACCGGAAATGCCATCGTCGACAGCCTCATTTCAGGTACGTATTGGCTGGGCGCCAAATGGACCCCAACCGGTCCGACCAATCTCAGTTACAGCTTCATGGCGCCGGGCACGTCTTATTTTGTTATCGACTATAGCCCTGACAATGAATACAACGCTTTGTATGAGCTCACAGCGGGGCAAAAAAATGCTGTCACCAGCGCCCTCGGAGCGTGGAGCGCTGTTGCCAATCTGAATTTCACCCTGACCACCGACTCAATCAACAACGTGGGTGACATGCGGTTTGGCGGCTATCAACTGATGGACGACAAGACCGCTGCGTGGGCTTATTTTCCGTCAAACACACCGGTAGCCGGCGACGTCTGGATCGGTCCGCAAACCAATGATGCGAATCCGGGCCAAGGAAGTTACGACTACCTGACGTTCGTTCATGAGATCGGCCACGCGCTGGGCCTCAAACATCCTTTCGATACCAGTTCAACCAACAAAACCTTGCTGGACCCGACACTGGACGATGTTCACTTCACCGTGATGAGTTACAACAGCAACTATTCGTACCAGCCAACCACACCGATGGTGCTGGACATCATTGCGATCCAGAGTCTGTATGGCGCCAACATGGCCTGGCAGGCCGGCGACACCGTTTACAAGTGGGCCGCCAACCAGTCGATTTTCGAAACCATCTGGGACGGTGGTGGCAACGACACCATCGATGGCAGCAATCAGCTCGCCGCCGTCAGCATCAACCTGAATGAAGGCGCCTACAGCCAGATCGGCAAGGCATTCGTCGATTACAACAACCTGACGGCCATCAATGACGGGCTGGCGATTGCCTACGGTGCCAAGATCGAGAACGCCGTCGGTTCCGAGTTCAACGACATCCTGACCGGCAACGCACTGAACAATACGCTGAATGGCTATATCGGCGCTGACACCATGAGCGGCGGCGACGGCATCGACACCTACTACGTCGACAACATCGGCGATGTCGTCATCGAGACCGATACTTCACTGACCGCAATCGACCAAGTGTATTCCTCCATCGACTACACCCTGGGGGCCAATGTCGAGCAACTGGTCCTGATCGGCAACGCCATCAACGGCACCGGCAACTGGACGAACAACACCCTCATCGGTAACAGCAGCGATAACGTGCTGGACGGCCGGCTCGGTGGCGATACCATGATCGGTGGTCTGGGCAACGACACCTACATCGTCGACAACGCCTACGACAGCACGATTGAAACCAGCACCCTGGCGGGCGAAATCGACACCGTACGCGCCTCGATTGACTGGACTCTGGGCGCCAACCTGGAAAACCTCATACTGACCGGCAATGCCAACCTCAACGGCACAGGCAACGCGGTGAACAACGGCATCATCGGCAATGACGGCGATAACGTCCTCGACGGTGGCCTAGGTGCCGACGTACTGGTCGGCGGTCTGGGCAACGACACCTACATCGTTGACAACGTCAACGAAAGCGTGAGGGAAAACAGCACACTGGTCAGTGAAATCGACACCGTGCGCTCTTCGGTGGACTGGACCCTGGGCGCCAACCTGGAAAACCTGGTGCTGACCGGCACGGCCATCAACGGCAACGGCAATGCACTGGACAACACGCTGACCGGCAACGCCGCTGCCAATACGCTCAACGGCAGCCTCGGCGCTGACACCATGATCGGCGGGGACGGCATCGACACCTACTACGTCGACAACATCGGCGATGTCGTCATCGAGACCGATACTTCACTGACCGCAATCGACCAAGTGTATTCCTCCATCGACTACACCCTGGGGGCCAATGTCGAGCAACTGGTCCTGATCGGCAACGCCATCAACGGCACCGGCAACTGGACGAACAACACCCTCATCGGTAACAGCAGCGATAACGTGCTGGACGGCCGGCTCGGTGGCGATACCATGATCGGTGGTCTGGGCAACGACACCTACATCGTCGACAACGCCTACGACAGCACGATTGAAACCAGCACCCTGGCGGGCGAAATCGACACCGTACGCGCCTCGATTGACTGGACTCTGGGCGCCAACCTGGAAAACCTCATACTGACCGGCAATGCCAACCTCAACGGCACAGGCAACGCGGTGAACAACGGCATCATCGGCAATGACGGCGATAACGTCCTCGACGGTGGCCTAGGTGCCGACGTACTGGTCGGCGGTCTGGGCAACGACACCTACATCGTTGACAACGTCAACGAAAGCGTGAGGGAAAACAGCACACTGGTCAGTGAAATCGACACCGTGCGCTCTTCGGTGGACTGGACCCTGGGCGCCAACCTGGAAAACCTGGTGCTGACCGGCACGGCCATCAACGGCAACGGCAATGCACTGGACAACACGCTGACCGGCAACGCCGCTGCCAATACGCTCAACGGCAGCCTCGGCGCTGACACCATGATCGGCGGGGACGGCATCGACACCTACTACGTCGACAACATCGGCGATGTCGTCATCGAGACCGATACTTCACTGACCGCAATCGACCAAGTGTATTCCTCCATCGACTACACCCTGGGGGCCAATGTCGAGCAACTAGTCCTGATCGGCAACGCCATCAACGGCGCCGGCAACTGGACCAACAACACCCTCATCGGTAACGGTGGCGATAACGTGCTGGACGGCCGGCTCGGTGGCGACACCATGATCGGTGGTCTGGGCAACGACACCTACATCGTCGACAACGTCTACGACAGCACGATTGAAACCAGCACCCTGGCGGGCGAAATCGATACTGTGCGCGCCTCCATCGACTGGACCCTGGGCGCCAACCTGGAAAACCTCGTACTCACCGGCACGGCCATCAACGGCAACGGCAATGCACTGAACAACACGCTGACCGGCAACGCCGCCGCCAACACGCTCAACGGCAGCTTCGGTGCTGACACCATGATCGGCGGCGACGGCATCGACACCTACTACGTCGACAACATCGGCGATGTCGTCATCGAGACCGATACTTCACTGACCGCAATCGACCAAGTGTATTCCTCCATCGACTACACCCTGGGGGCCAATGTCGAGCAACTGGTCCTGATCGGCAACGCCATCAACGGCACCGGCAACTGGACGAACAACACCCTCATCGGTAACAGCAGCGATAACGTGCTGGACGGCCGGCTCGGTGGCGATACCATGATCGGTGGTCTGGGCAACGACACCTACATCGTCGACAACGCCTACGACAGCACGATTGAAACCAGCACCCTGGCGGGCGAAATCGACACCGTACGCGCCTCGATTGACTGGACTCTGGGCGCCAACCTGGAAAACCTCATACTGACCGGCAATGCCAACCTCAACGGCACAGGCAACGCGGTGAACAACGGCATCATCGGCAATGACGGCGATAACGTCCTCGACGGTGGCCTAGGTGCCGACGTACTGGTCGGCGGTCTGGGCAACGACACCTACATCGTTGACAACGTCAACGAAAGCGTGAGGGAAAACAGCACACTGGTCAGTGAAATCGACACCGTGCGCTCTTCGGTGGACTGGACCCTGGGCGCCAACCTGGAAAACCTGGTGCTGACCGGCACGGCCATCAACGGCAACGGCAATGCACTGGACAACACGCTGACCGGCAACGCCGCTGCCAATACGCTCAACGGCAGCCTCGGCGCTGACACCATGATCGGCGGGGACGGCATCGACACCTACTACGTCGACAACATCGGCGATGTCGTCATCGAGACCGATACTTCACTGACCGCAATCGACCAAGTGTATTCCTCCATCGACTACACCCTGGGGGCCAATGTCGAGCAACTAGTCCTGATCGGCAACGCCATCAACGGCACCGGCAACTGGACCAACAACACCCTCATCGGTAACGGTGGCGATAACGTGCTGGACGGCCGGCTCGGTGGCGACACCATGATCGGTGGTCTGGGCAACGACACCTACATCGTCGACAACGTCTACGACAGCACGATTGAAACCAGCACCCTGGCGGGCGAAATCGATACTGTGCGCGCCTCCATCGACTGGACCCTGGGCGCCAACCTGGAAAACCTCGTACTCACCGGCAGTACCCACATCAATGGCTCGGGTAACGCATTGAACAACAGCCTGACCGGCAACGACGGTAACAACTTGCTGAACGCCGGTGCTGGCAATGACCTGCTCATCGGTGGACTCGGGACAGACTCGCTGACCGGCGGCATCGGTGCGGATGTGTTTGTGTTCAATGCCTGGAACGAGAGCGGCTTTGGCAACCTGCGCGACGTCATCACTGACTTCAGCAGTGCCCAAGGTGACAAGATCGATCTGACCCACTTCGACGCCAACCTGCTGAGCGCAGGCTTCAATGGTTTCGCTTTCATTGGCGCCGACGACTTCACAGGCGCAGGCCAATTGCGCTTCGTCGACCATGTGTTGTCGGGCAATGTCAGCGGTAACGCCGGTGCGGATTTTGAAATCCAGCTGGTCGGTGTCAACAACTTCAACGCCACTGATCTGGTGGCGTGATCTTCATCGCGCTTGTTCCACGCGGTCTGTAGAACAGACCGCAGCCACAGAAACGCCCCGACTGGTTCGGGGCGTTTTTTATTGACTGGTACGGCGGCTAATCAAGAACACCCAGCGCCTTGGCCCGCGCGACCGCTTGAGTTCGACGCTCCACCCCCAACTTGCTGTTGATGTGACTGGCATGGGTTTTTACGGTGTGCAGGGAAATGAACAACTGCTCGCTGATCTCCTGATTGGAACAGCCTTGAGCGATCAGGCGCAGCACGGCCAATTCCCGGCTGCTGAGCTGTTCGGTAGCGGAGCTTTCCACGGTCGGGCGCGGCGCGGCTGTTGGGAAATGTGTGAGCAATTGCTGGCTGACGGCGTTGCAGGAAAGCGCCTGCAACTGCCCGCGCAACCAGTCGGCATGGTTTTTCAGCAGCGCATCAAAAGGTTGGTAAACGCCGCCGGCCGCCGCTTCCAGCGCATGACTCAACACCTTGCGCGCATCGGGCTCGCGCCCACTGGACAGCAACAACGCCACCTTCTGCGTCAACGCCATCACACTGAGCAACTGCCGCCCGGTCCGCTGGCCGTTTTCATGCAACACGTTCAAGCGCCCTTCGGCGAGCATCGGCTGCCCCTGAATCACATCGAGCAGCGCCTGTTGCAGCTCCACATGCAACGGCAGTTGCGGATGGAATTCCGGTGGTGCCGCAGCGTTTTCGCCGGTGTAGGTCTGGCCCAATCGTGCAAGCCACGCCTCGGCGAGATCGATGCGGCCCTGGGCCAGCCACAGCTCGCATTTGACCAGGGTGATCATCGCCAGATAGTAGATCGGCGGTACGTCCCAGATGTGCATCAGGCGTTCGGCTTCGGCGAGTTCGGCGAAGGCCTTGGCGAATTCGCCGCTGGCGCCGTCCAGGCGAGCGATCACGCAGTGGCCGATCAGCACGCTGATGTCGCGACAGGCCCGCGCTTCGCCAATGCCGGCCAGCAGGCGTACGCGTGCAGCCTGCGGCTGCAAACGCATCGCCAGCAGGAAACCTTCGTACAACGTCAGCCGCGCGCGCACGGCGTACAGGCGTTGCGGCGACAGACCGCGCAAGCGCTCCAGGCCCTGATGCACTTCATCCAGCGCGCGCAGGATCTCGCCCCGCGATTGCAGAACCCGCGCCCTGTCGTAATGCGCCAGTGCTTCGAATAATGGGTTGCCGACCCGTTGCGCCAGCTCGAGGGATTCACGGTTCAGGCCACGGGCGCGCCACAGATCACCGTCGGCGATCGCCAGATTGGACAAGGTCGACAGGCACATCAGCCGCTGGCCATAACGTTTGGCCGGCAGGCTCTCCAGCGCTTCACTGCAATAGCGCAGGGTCAAATCGCGATGGCCGCGCCCGCGAGCGATGATCCCGCTAAGCGCCAGCCATTGCGCCAGCATGGATTTTTGCGCCGTGGCCGAAGGCGCCGGCAGGAAACGGCTCAAATGGCTGGCCAGCTCTTCAGCGGCATCGAGCTGACAGGCCAGCCCCAGCGCCCAGCTGTAGAGCACAATCAGCCGTGGCGTGCTGATCAGCAGGCTGTCGGGCAAGTCCATTTTCCAGCGCAGCAGCATGCCGACGTTCTGCTCGGCGAGCAGCTGTTCTTCGGAGAGGTTCTGTACCAGATTCGCCGCGACGTCGAGATGCCCGGCACGCAACGCCTGCTCCACCGCTTCGTCGAGCAGGCCCTGCGCATTGAACCAGCGGCAGGCGCGCAAATGCAGGGTGGCGTTGGGCACCATCGCCTGGGCGATTGGCCGGCTGCGCAACAAGTCAGAAAACAAATGATGATAGCGGTACCAGTGACCGTGCTCGTCCAGCGGCACCAGAAACACCTGATGGGCGAGCAGAAAGCGCAGGATCTCGGCGCTGTCGTGGGCTTCGCGGACCGCATCGCACAGCTCGCTGCAAAAGCGTTCCTGCGGTGCGGTTTCGTAGAGGAAGGATTGCACTTCGGCCGGCAGGCAATCGATGACTTCTTCGAGCAGATAATCGCGGATCAGCCCTTCGCCGCCGTTCAGTGCTTGCGGCAGCGCGGCATCGTTGCCCGCCTCGGCCACCGCCAGCAGCCAGAAGCGCAGGCCGGCGACCCAGCCTTCGCTGCGCTGGATCAGGCTTTCCAGTGCTTCGCCGCGCAGTGAGCTGCTGTGGCGGTCGAGCAAGGTCAGGGCTTCGTCGTGGGTCAGGCGCAAGTCCTGTTCGTGCAGCTCGAGCAACTGCCGCGACAGGCGCAGACGCGCCAGATGCCAGTCCGGGCGCTGGCGGCTGGTGACCATCACCAGCAAGCCATCGGGCAGATGATTGAGGAAGAATTGCAGGCAACGATCCAGCACCGGACCTTGGGCGAGGTGGTAGTCGTCGAGGACCAGCAGCAACGGCGCGGCAGGATCGAGATGCAGCGCCAGCTCATCAAGCAGACCGTCGAGCCATTCTTCAAAAGCGAATGGCTGATGACGCTGACGCATTTTCAGCAGACCGAGAGCGCCAGCGCCCAAGGCCGGAAAATAGTCCTGCAGCCCTTCGAGCAAGCGCTCAAGAAAACGTCCGGGATCGCTGTCCCGTGGACTCAAGCCCAGCCAGAGACTTTGCCAGTGCGCCGGCAGACTCTGACAGAACTCCACCGCCAGCGAGCTTTTGCCGAACCCGGCCGGGGCGCTGACCAACAGCAACCGACCTTCGAGCCCGGCCTGCAGACGCTGGCAAAGGCGCGGCCGCAAGACATAGCCGTCGGGCAGCGGTGGGCGGAAAAAACGCCCGTCCAGTGCTGCGACGGTGAAGCTTGCGGGACCCGGAAGTGGGGACAGATCAGTCATGGCCGGCTCTTGTTCGAAGGCGATTGGCGGCGTTGCAGATGTCCGCAGCCTAGCCTTAAACGAAGAGGTAATGAAGGTCGCTGCTACAAATGGCTACAAAAAGGCTACAGATACAAAAACGCCCCGAACCGATCGGGGCGTTTTCATGAGGATGCGGCCTCGGGTTTACGCAGGTTTAGCGAACACCATCCTGACGCAGAGCGGCCGGGGTGAAGTCGCTGGTAGTGGCGGTGAAGCCGAAGTCGTACGCCTGCTTCTCTTCGTTCTTCATGCCCAGTGCCAGATAACGGCCAGACTGCAGGTCATAAAGCGTTTCGAGGGCATACCAAGGCACTTGCTTGTCGTAGTAGTTCTCGGCATGCGCCTCGGCTACACGCCACAGTTGGCCGCGACCGTCGTAGTGGTCGATGACCGCTGCCTGCCAGGTGTCCTCGTCGATGTAGAAGTCACGCTTGGCGTAGATGTGGCGCTGGCCTTCCTTCAGGGTCGCGACCACGTGCCAGACGCGGCGCAGCTCGTAACGAGCCAGGTCCTGGTTGATGTGACCGGCCTTGATGATGTCCGAGTACTTCAGTTTCGGATCGTCGAGTTTGTAGCTGTCGGAGGCGATGTACATTTCCTTCTTGCCTTCAAGCTTCCAGTCGTAGCGATCCGGGGCACCGTTGTACATGTCGAGGTTGTCGGACGTACGCAGGCCATCCGCTGCGGTACCCGGACCGTCATAGGACACTTGCGGTGCACGACGCACACGACGCTGACCGGCGTTATAGACCCACGCCGAACGTGGCTCTTTGACCTGGTCGAGGGTTTCGTGCACCAGCAGTACGCCACCGGCCAGACGCGCCGGCGCGGTCACTTTCTGCTTGAAGTAGAACAGGATGTTGCCCGGGTTCGCCGGATCGTAGTCCTTCATCTTGTCGCGGAACACGAACTGATCCTGGAAGTACACCAGGCTGTACGAGCCGTTCGGTTGCGGCGTGGCCTGGGTCACCAGACGGGTCACGCTGCCGCCGCGATAGCGGGTGATGTGGTTCCAGATCACTTCCACGCCGGTTTTCGGGATCGGGAACGGCACGGCGGTATCGAAGTTTTCCAGACCGTTGCCGCCGGACACCAGGTTGGTGCTGGTGGCGTTCTTCTTGATCGCGGCGAACACGTCATCCGGCACGGTGGCGCCGCGATGGGACGGATAGACCGGCATCTTGAAGGTTTCCGGGTAGCGCTTGAACATTGCGTACTGGCCCGGGGCAAGCTTGTCCTTGTACTTGTCGACATCCTTGGCGGTGATGGTGAACAGCGGTTGCTCACTGGCGTAAGGGTTGGACAGGAAGCCTTTGCTGTCGACGCTGCCGGCATTTTTCGGCAGCGGTTTCCAGGCCGGGATCGAACCGTCGGCATTACCGGCCATTTCCGCGCCCATCGGCGTCAGGCTCTTGCCCAGTTTATCCGCTTCGGCAGCAGGCACCGCCGCCATGACACTGGTCGCCAGCAGCGACAGGCCCAGAACACCGGCGTGGAACAGACTCTTTGTTATTTTCATAAATTCGTTCGTCCTGAAATGCAGTGCTTAGAAGTTCACGCCGAAGCTGAGCGCCACGAAGTCGCGGTCATCCACGGTGGTGTACTTGCCGTCGAAGAAGTTGGTGTAAGCCAGGCTCGCGGTGTAGGTGTTCTGGTATTCGGCGTCGACGCCCAGGCTGACCGCTTTGCGACCTTCCTCGAAGTTGCCGCCAGGGCCTGGCGAGTAACCGCTGACGTCGTGGGACCAGGCCACGTTCGGCTTCAGGTTCACGCCGGCGAAGACGTCGTTGTATTCCCAGATCGCCCGACCACGGTAGCCCCAGGACATCGAGGTGGTGAAGCCGTCGTTTTCGCAATTGCGGCTGCGGTTGTTCTGCGGCGAACCCGGGCCGGCGCCGTTGATGGTGCTGTTGTTGAGGATGTTGGCGCAGGTATCGATACCGCCAGTGGCCGGCAACTCACCCGGACCGTAGACCGGGTCACGGCCATAGCGCTTGTCGGAACGGCTTTCCAGGCCACCGACGTACGTCGCCCCGACTTCACCGACGAGGGTCAGACGGCTGGCGCCCATGACCTGATCGAAGAAGTGCGTGAAGGTCGTTTGCAGTTGGGTGATTTCCTTGCGCTCGTAACCGTGCAGATCCTGACCCGGCACGCCGGTCAGCAGCGAAGCGTTGGTCAGTGCACCGCCCAATGGACGCACGCCGGCAAACAGGATGTCGGTGGAGTTGAGTTGTACCGGCGCGTTCGGACGGTAGCTGATCTCACCGCTCCACGCCGTACCGGTAGGCAGGGTGGTGGAGAAACTCAGGCCGTAGAGACGAATGTCTTCCGGGTATTCGATGAAGTAATTCGAATTGCCCGCGACCAGCAGCGGTGCGAGTGCGGCGAACGGCCCCGGCAGCGCGGCGGCAGTGTTGTAGACCGACTGCGGGGCACCGGTGGCACTGAAGATCGGCGCACGGCTGTGGTAGTTCATGAAGTAGGCGCCGAACTCGGTGTCGAGTGGCTCGAACATGTATTTGAGGGACGCGCCCCACTGACCGCTGTCGCGCGCGTCACGGTCCGGCCCACGGCGCACCAGCACGCCTTCTTGGTCGACGTTCACACCGTTGGCGGCCAACGGCCCCAAAGCGATCGCCGGAATCTGCGAACGCTTGTTCAGTACGCGCAGATTGTTGTCGCAACCGTCGGCAACGATGTCCGGCTGGGAGAAGAAGGTGCCGCAGTTGTCGACGACAGTCTGGTCCCATTCCAGTTGGTAGAACGCTTCGGCCGAGAGGTTATCGGTGAGGCTCTGCGACACGTAGAACATGTTGACCGGAATCAGGCCTTCCTTGATCTCGGCGCCCGGACGACGGAACGCGGAGACGTCGATCGGGTTGATCGAGTTGATGCCGCCGCCGATGAAGGTACTTTCACCCCAGCTCACTACCTGCTTGCCCAGACGCACGGAGCCCGGCTGATCGGCAATCGCGTAGTTGTGGTAGACGAAGGCGTCGAGGATCTGCCCGCCGGAGGACTTGGCGCCCTCTTTGCGGTTGCTGTCACTGATGTCCTTGAACTCGCGGCTCTCGTCCTTCAGTTCGAAGTCGTACCAGTATTTGCCACGGACGAACACGCCGGTGTCGCCGTATTTCAATTCAAGGTCATGGATACCCTTGAAGATCTTCGAAAAGGTTTCGCCGCTCTTGAAGTTGGCGTGCCCGTCATCGGAAGTCTGCGACAGGCCACGGCCGCCGTTGTTGACGCCGATAAGGTTCTTGTTCGGGCTCTGAGTAGACCAACTGGCACCGATCGACAGGGACGAGTCGAACTGGCCTTCGATTTCACCGACGTTGAAACTGACGCCGAATGCAGGCCCGGCGAGCGAGGAGGCAAGACTGACCGCCAGAGGCAGTTTCGCCCGGCGCCAGAACTGGTTTACTGAGGTCATCGACGCTACTCCATGTGCATTATTGTTATGGCAGTGAGTACTTTTAAAAACGCTGTGGAGGACCGGGCGCCAGGGCTGCCCGAAATCGTTCCAGAGTTGCTCGCCCCGTTCAGTGCGTGTGCTCCGTTTTCAAAAAGTCCTTGAGCGGACTATAGCCAGCGGGTGGTAGTGCTTGATCCCTCTAAAGTGTGATTTGCAGCCGCCAACCACTCTGGAACAGTCCTTTCGCCAGTCCGACACACGTCGGCACGGCAAGGATGGCTGATTTTTTCGATTTCACAAGCCAAGCGCTTGCTTGGTGGGTCTGGCGCGCCGGTTTCGGCGCGCCAGCAGGCACTCAAAGTGTCGAAAGGAAGGTGCTGTTGTTGGCTTGCCACTCGGTGATGTCGAGGCGAATGCGCTTCTTGTCGAGCTTGCCGACACTGGTCTTGGGAATTTCGGTAACAAGGGCGATCTGACTGGGGATCGCCCACTTGCTCAGGTGCCCCAGCTCGACGAACGGCTTGAGGTGTTCCTTCAGTTCCCGTGCACCGATCACCTGCCCTTCGCGGACCACCAGCAAGGCAAACGGGCGCTCGCCCCACTGCGGATCGGCGATGCCCACCACTGCTACTTCGCGTACCGCCGCATGCCGGCTGATCAGGTCTTCGAGGTCGAGTGAGGAGATCCACTCGCCGCCGGTCTTGATCACGTCCTTGATGCGGTCACGAATATCGATCACGCCCATGCTGTCGAGCGTGGCGACGTCGCCGGTGTGCAACCAGCCACCGGCCCAGAGCTCGGCGCCCTTCTGCGGTTCATTGAAATAGCCTTCGGTCAGCCACGGCGCGCGCAGCACCAGCTCGCCCTGGGTTTCGCCGTCGGCGGGGAGGAAATTGCCCTCGCCGTCGACAATCGCCGCTTCGACCAGTGGCCCCGGCACGCCGGCCTTGATCCGGTAAGTGGTGCGCTCGTCTTCGCTGCCGGCCATCAGTTCGTCGTTGAGGTGCGCGCAAGACACCAGCGGCCCGGTTTCCGACATGCCGTACGCGGCCGTCAGCTGAATGCCACGGGCCTTGGCGTTTTCATAGAGGCTGCGATTGAGCGCGCTGCCGCCGATGACGATTTTCCAGCCGCCGAAGTCGGCACCCTGCGCAGCCTTGGCGTTGAGCAGCATCTGCAGGATGGTCGGCACGCAATGGGAAAAGGTGACCTTCTCCTTGCGCCACAACTCCACCAGATACTCCGGATCGTAACGCCCCGGGTAGACCTGCTTGAGCCCAAGCATGGTCGCCACGTACGGCAACCCCCAGGCGTGGACGTGGAACATCGGCGTGATCGGCATGTACACATCGTTGGTGCCGAGCAGCCGTACGCTGTCGATCGAACCCATGATCGTCGCCACGCCGATGGTGTGCAGCACCAGTTGCCGATGGGTGAAATACACGCCTTTCGGATTGCCCGTGGTGCCGGTTGTGTAGAACGTGGTGGCGACCGAGTTTTCGTCGAAGTCCTGGAAATCGTATTGCGCACTCGCGGCGGCCAGCAGTTGCTCGTATTCGCCGACGAGGTTCGGCAGCTCTGCGGTTTTCTCCGGCAGATCGCTCAGCAGCAGGGTTTTCTCGACCGTGGTCAGCTGCGGCGCGATGGCCTGATACAGCCCGACGAACTCGCTGTTGACCAGCACGAAGCGGTCTTCGGCGTGGTTCATGGTGTAGAGGATCTGCTCCGGCGACAGGCGCACGTTGATGGTGTGGATCACCGCGCCGATCATCGGAATGGCGAACATGCATTCCAGGTAACGGTGGCTGTCCCAGTCCATCACCGCCACGGTGTCACCAGCCTTGACGCCGGCAGCCGTCAGCACATTGGCCAGCCGCGCAACCCGCTCGATCAGGGTCGGATAGCTGTAGCGCAACTGGTCGCGGTAGATGATTTCGCGGGTTTTCTCGTAACGGGCGCCGGACATCAGCAGCCGTTTGATCAGCAATGGATACTGGTAGGCCCCATCGGCCGGCGGAATGACCCGAGTCTGCAACATAAGAATCCCTTTTCTGACTGCACGGTGTTGGCGGAGAGATTCGTACTCTAGTGCGCCTGCATGACAGTCAAATCAGCCAAAGGAATGATTTGCAGAGCCGTACAAATGCTAGCTTTGCGCCAGCATTTCGGGCCGAAGTTGAAGAAAACACGACCGGTGGGCGCGAGCCTGATCGCGAAGGCGTCGGGTCAGTCGACATTTTTGGTGACTGGACTGGCGCTTTCGCGAGCAGGCTCGCTCTCACAGGGATTGATGTGTTCCAGTTCTCAATGCATCTCGGTGAACGCGATTTTCACACCGAGAGCAATCAGCACGGCACCCATAGTGCGGTCGAACCAGTGGCCCATGCGGGCGAAGCCGGCGCGCACGCGGTGTTGGCTGAACAGCATCGCCACCAGGCAGAACCAGATCGCCGTCGCCACCGCCAGGTAAACGCCGTAACCGGCCTGCACGGCCAGCGGCGTGTGCGGGTTGATCACCACGGTGAACAGCGAGAGGAAAAACAGCGTGGCTTTCGGGTTCAGGCCGTTGGTGACGAAGCCCGAGGTAAACGCGCCCCGCGCGGTGCGTACGCCGGTTTCCCGGTGCAAGTCATCGGTGACGGTTTTCGCCGGTTGCGCGCGCAAGGCCTTGAAGCCGATGTAAAGCAGATACGCGGCGGCGGCCCACTTCAGCGCGTTGAACAGCACGATCGACTGCGACACGATCAGACCGATGCCGAGCAACGAATAGCCGACATGCAGGAAAATCGCCGAGCCCACGCCCAGCGCGGTCCAGGTGCCGGCGCGGCGCCCATGGGTCACGCTCTCGCGCACGACGACTGCAAAGTCCGGTCCGGGGCTGGCCACGGCGAGCAGATGGATCAGGGCAACGGTCAAGAACTCGGTCCAGTACATGGGGGCTCCTTTGGGGCAGCTTGGTCAATAAAAAATCTGAAAAGAACGCAGTTCTGTGGCGAGGGGATTCATCCCCGTTGGGTTGCGCAGCAGCCCCAAAAACTTCTGTCTGGCCCGCAGGCAATGATTTTGCGACTGCTGCGCAGCCGATCGGGGCGGTGCGACGTTTCGCTAAATCCCCTCGCCACAGGGTTATGTGTCCGCTGCGGGGTCAGCGTAACGATTTGTTTCATCTGGTAGGCTCGGCAGAGTACGCCCTCCGCTCACAGCACAAAAGGTACAGTTGATGACGAACACGCGCCGCGCGGTATTCCTTGATCACCCTTCGCTGGATCTCGGCGATCTGGACCTCGGTCCGTTGCGCGAATGCTTCAGCGACTTGCAGCTGTTCGCGCAGACTCTGCCGGAACAGGTCAGCGAACGCCTGCACGGCGCCAGTGTGGCGATCACCAACAAAGTCGTGATCGACGCCGCTGCAATGGCTGCCAACCCGCAGCTGAAACTGATCCTGATCAGCGCCACTGGCACCAACAATGTCGACCTCACTGCCGCCCGCGCTCACGGCATCACCGTGTGCAATTGCCAGGCTTACGGCACGCCGTCGGTGGCGCAACACACGATCATGCTGTTGCTCAACCTCGCCACGCGCCTGGCCGACTATCAAAAGGCTGTGGGCGAAGGCCGCTGGCAAGAGGCGAAACAGTTCTGTCTGCTCGACTACCCGATCGTCGAACTGCAAGGCAAAACCCTCGGTCTGCTCGGGCATGGCGAACTTGGTGGCGCCGTGGCGCGTTTGGCCGAAGCGTTCGGCATGCGTGTGTTGCTCGGGCAGATTCCCGGGCGCCCGGCTCGGCCGGATCGCTTGCCGCTGGAAGAACTGCTGCCGCAGATCGACGCCCTTACCCTGCACTGCCCGCTCAACGAGCACACCCGGCATTTCATCGGCGCCCGTGAACTGGCCGCGATGAAGCCCGGCGCATTTGTGGTCAATACCGCTCGTGGCGGCTTGATCGACGAGCAGGCGCTGGCCGACGCTTTGCGTAGCGGCCACCTCGGCGGTGCGGCGACCGATGTGTTGAGTGTCGAGCCACCGACCCAGGGCAATCCGCTGCTCGCCGCCGATATCCCGCGCCTGATCGTCACCCCGCATAACGCTTGGGGCAGTCGCGAGGCGCGCCAGCGTATCGTCGGGCAACTGAGCGAAAACGCCCAGGCGTTCTTCAGCGGTGAGGCGCTGCGGGTCGTCAGTTGATAAACTGCGGCACTTTTTTTCAAGGAGCAGTTATGGATCCGCGCAGTGAAGTACTGCTTCGTCAGGCCGAGTTATTCCAGGGGTCGCTGCTGTTGGCCGGCCTGCCCGCCGACGATCTGCTCGGGCGTCTGCCGAATGCGTTCGGCTGGTGCTGGCACGCTGGCGACCAAGCCGCACTGGACGCGCGTTTCGAGGGCCGCAGCCAGTTCGGCGTGAATGTCCCGGAGCGCGAGTTCGACAGCGCTGTGGTGTTCCTGCCCAAGTCAAAGGACCTGACCGATTACATCCTCAACGCCGTGGCGTCGCGTCTGGCCGGGCGTGAAGTGTTTCTGGTCGGGGAAAAACGCAGCGGCATCGAAGGCGCGTCCAAACAGCTCAACCCGTTCGGCAAGCCGCGCAAACTCGACAGTGCCCGCCACTGCCAGCTCTGGCAAGTCACCGTGGCCAATGCACCTGAAGCGAAACCGCTGGAAAGCCTGGCGCAGACTTACGAACTGCCGCTGGCCGAAGGGCCGTTGAAAGTCATCAGCCTGCCGGGCGTGTTCAGCCATGGGCGCCTGGATCGCGGCAGCGCCCTGCTGCTGGAGCATCTGGACAAACTGCCGAGCGGCCATCTGCTCGATTTCGGTTGCGGCGCCGGCGTGCTCGGGGCTGCGGTGAAACGTCGCTATCCGCACAATCAGGTGACGTTGCTGGATGTCGACGCGTTCGCCGCCGCCAGCAGTCGTCTGACCCTGGCAGCCAATGGCCTGGAAGCCGAAGTGCTGACCGGCGACGGCATCGATGCCGCGCCGATGGGTTTGAGCGCGATTCTGAGCAATCCGCCGTTCCATGTCGGCGTGCACACCGATTATTTCGCTACGGAGAACCTGCTGCGAAAAGCGGCGAAACATCTGAAAAACGGTGGCGAACTGCGCCTTGTGGCGAACAGCTTTCTCAAGTATCAACCGCTGATCGAGGAGCACTTGGGCGTGTGTGCGATCAAGGCTGAAGGCAATGGTTTCCGGATTTACCGGGCCAAGCGCGGCTGAAAATTTGTTCTTGCCCAATCGGATCTGCCTAGGCAGAATCCGCTCCGTCCTAGGGGAGTAGTCTCCCACGAGCGCCATGCTCGTCCGGCATACGTCAACATACTTGATCCTCAGATCATGGCGTATGCGACCCAAGCGTCCGCACCAGACGGATCGCAGGGTTTGACAAGACCTATGACACGCACACCTTACCCGGGGCGGGAAGGCTGTACGTGTCATAGCCGTGTCGACCCGCCCCTTAGGAAATCCCTGATGCTGGACTCGTTACTCGTTCCCACCGCAATCGTTGCCTTGGCCGAAATCGGCGACAAGACGCAACTGCTCGCGCTGATTCTCGCCGCTCGCTTTCGCAAACCCTGGCCGATCATCGCCGGGATTGTCGCCGCGACTTTGGCCAACCACGCAGCAGCCGGTGCGGTAGGTGCCTGGGTCGGCAGTTTCTTCTCCGACGCCGTTCTGCACTGGATCCTCGCCGCCAGCTTCGCCGCCACGGCACTGTGGACGCTGGTCCCGGACAAAATGGATGACGACGAAGCCAGCACGGCGCGCAAGTTCGGGCCGTTCCTGACCACGCTGATCGCGTTCTTCCTCGCGGAAATCGGCGACAAGACGCAGATCGCCACGGTGATGCTCGCCGCGCAATATCCGGAACTTTGGCTGGTGATTATCGGCACCACCGTGGGCATGCTGATTGCCAACGTGCCGGTGGTCCTGGCGGGTAACTTTGCCGCAGAGAAACTGCCGCTGACCTTGATCCGCCGCCTCGCGGCTTCGGCGTTCATGATTCTGGCGATTGTTGCGGTTTATAAAGCGATGCAGAGCAGCGGCTGGGTTTAACCCCGTCTACTGAACTACCCAAAACCTGTGGTGAGGGGATTTGAAGGATCGTTCCCACGCTCTGCGTGGGAATGCCTCAAGGGACGCTCCGCGTTCCAATGGGACGCAGAGCGTCCCGGGCTGCATTCCCACGCAGAGCGTGGGAACGATCATTGGCTCAGGACTTCGGCGCTTTTTCGTACAACGGCATCACCTTCGGAATCGCTGCCTGCAACGCAGCAATGCGGCTGCTGGATGCCGGGTGAGTGCTCATGAATTCCGGTGGCGCGCCTTCGGAAGCCTTGCTCATCTTGTCCCACAGGGTGATCGCCGCGTTCGGGTTGTAGCCGGCGCGGGCGGCCAGTTCCAGGCCGATCAGGTCGGCTTCGTTTTCGTTGGCGCGACTGTTGGGCAAGGTCATGCCGTAGTTGGCCACGGTGTCGGCCAGCGCCAGGCTGTCCTGGCCCAGACCGAACAAAGCGCCGGCGCCCTGCTTGGCCATTTCCATGCCATAGGCTTTGGACATCGCCTCACGACCGTGCTCGCGCAGGGCGTGGGCGATTTCATGGCCCATGACCGCAGCGATTTCATCGTCGGTGAGTTTCAGGCTGTCGATCAGCCCGGTGTAGAAGATGATCTTGCCGCCGGGACCGCAGTTGGCGTTGAGCTCATCGCTCTTGATCAGATTGACTTCCCATTGCCACTGCGCCGCGTCCGGGCGGAAGGTCGGCGCCTGGGCGATCAAGCGGTTGGCGATGGTCTGCACGCGTTTGGCTTCCGGGCTGGTCTTGTCCAGCACACCTTTGCTCGACGCCTCGCCGACGGTCTTCTGATAAGACTGCGCGTACATCTGGTCCACCTCTTGCGAGGACAGCATGCTGAACATGTACTGCTTGCGCTCTACGCCCACGGCACCGCCGCTGGTGGTGTTGACCGACTGACAACCGGCCAGCAACAGCGCTGCGCTCAAAGCACTTACCACTAATGTCTTGTTCATTCAAAAGCTCCCTGAAAACCTGAGGCGTATCCTAGGCGGCTAATTGTATCGGCGCCAGATACAACGGATGCATTGCGCGTACATCCACCTAAGGCCGCAAGTCTGGCTGGAAATTCCTCAACGCGCATTGAATCCGCCGTGCACCGATCCATCAGCGACATCGCTGGCCGATTCCGACCAACGTCTCTCATGGCCCTGCACACCCCGCCGATAAATCCCTCGCAGATTGTCCTCTTGCGTGCGGAGCTCCCATGAAGTTCAAGTCGATCCAGTTTTCCGTCGCCGCTCTGGCCGGCGCCATCGTTCTCAGCGTGGTCGCGGCGCTGGTGCTGTACGCGCTGTTCTCCGGCGCTCGCACGCAAGAAATGGTGCAACAGCGCACCCAGGCGCAGTTCGAGCAAGTCATCGAACAGCGCCTGACCTCGCTGGCGCAGACCCAGGTCAGCCAGATCCAGCGCGAACTTGAAGCGCCGCTGCTGATTGCTGGCGGCCTGGTGCGCGTCAACGCCCTGCTCGGTACAAACGGCACCGATGGCCAGCCGCGCCTGAGCGTCAGCCGCGAACAACTGATCAGCCTGATCAAGGAAAACGTCGAAAAGAACCCGAAGATTCTCGGCACCTACATCGGCTGGGAAAAAAACGCACTGGACCACAATGACGCGGCCTACATCGGCAGCGCCGTGGTCGGTATCGATCCAGCCAATGGACGTTTCCTGCCGTGGTGGTTCCGCAATACCGACGGCAGTCTGGGCATGGACAAACTGGCCGATGTCGACGATCAGAAAACCTTGTCCACCGGGGTGCGCGCCAGCGAGTACTACCTGTGCTCGAAAGAGACGAAGAAAGCCTGCGTGATCGACCCGGCACCGTACAAGGTCGGCGACAAGATCGTCATGCTTGCCTCGTTCATTGAACCGATCATGGTCAACGGGGCGTTTCAGGGCATCGTCGGCGCCGACCTCTCGGTGAACTTCATTCAGGACATGCTGCTCGCCGCCAATCAGAAGCTTTACAGCGGCGCCGGTGAAATGGCGCTGGTCGGCGGCAACGGGCGGATCGTTGCCTACACCAAGGACTCGAGCAAATTTGGTGAAAAAGTCAGCGACATCCTCGACGCCGAACAAACCAGCAATCTGGCCAGTCTCAAGCGCGACCAGGTCACCTACTCGATGAATCAGGCCAAGGGCCGCATCGAACTGTACCTGCCGTTCGGCATCGGCCAGACCGACGCACGCTGGACGCTGATGCTGCAATTGCCGCTCAACGCCGTCATGGCCGATCTGCAAAACCTGCAAGCCGACCTTGATGCCCAGCGCAAATCCGACACCTTCGGCATGGCCATGGTCGGTCTGATCATCGCTGGCATCGGCCTGCTGGTGATCTGGCTGGTGGGTCACGGCATCGCGCGGCCACTCAAGCAAATGGTCGCCATGCTCGATGACATCGCTCAGGGCGAAGGCGATCTGACCCGTCGCTTGAGCAGTGACCGCAGCGACGAATTGGGCTCGATTGCCAAGGGCTTCAACACTTTCCTCGCGAAGTTGCAGGCGATGATTACCCAGGTGGTGACCTCGGTGCAGAGCGTCAGCGATTCCTCGGAACACACCGCCGACATCGCCATCCGCACCAACATCGGCGTGCAGAAACAAATGGCCGAAATCGATCAAGTGGCGACAGCGGTGCAGGAAATGACCGCCACCGCCCAGGACGTGGCGCGCAACGCCACCCAGGCCGCACAGGCGGCAAGCCACGCCGATCAGGCCGCCAGCCAAGGCATGCAGATCGTCCGCGACACCTCGAATTCGATTGGCGTACTGGCGGTGGAAATCGGCAAGGCTGTCGAGGTAGTGCAGACGCTGGCCAAGGACAGCGAAAACATCAATGCCATCCTCACTGCCATTCGCGGCATCGCTGAACAGACCAACCTGCTGGCACTGAACGCGGCGATCGAAGCCGCGCGAGCCGGCGAGCAGGGTCGCGGTTTTGCCGTGGTCGCCGACGAGGTGCGCAATCTGGCGCAGAAAACCCAGAAGGCCACTGAAGAAATCCAGAGCATGATCCAGCAGTTGCAACAGGGCACGCGCGATGTGGTGCGCGTGATGGAAGACAGCCAGAACCGCACCGACGAAAGCGTGCAGCACGCGGCGAAAGCGGCCGAAGCGCTGGAGACGATCACCCAGGCCGTGTCGGTGATCAACGACATGAACACGCAGATTGCCAGTGCAGCCGAAGAGCAAAGTGCAGTGGCCGACGACATCAACCGCAATGTGATCAATATCGGTCAGGTGGCGAATGAAGTGGCGGGCGGTGCAGATGAATCGAGTTCGGCGAGCGCCGGGTTGACCAAACTGGCCGAGCAGCAGCGGCGGTTGATCAATCAGTTCAAGGTTTGATCTTTAGATCCCCATCGCGAGCAGGCTCGCTCTCACAGTTGGATTGCATTCCCCTGTGGGAGCGAGCCTGCTCGCGAATATGCCGGCACAGATCACTCATCAAGCCGGGGTCAGGCACTCCGGCCCGTTCAACTTCGGATCATTTATCAGATTCGCCAGCACCCGCTCGCGCAGCGCCGCCGGTTCACTGGCGAGCAAACCCTGCAACACATGCAGCGGCGTTTCAGGATCAAGCCAGGCAGCCTGCCCCGCTTCATCAAGAATCAACGGCCGCCGCTGACTCGCCGCCGATTGAGTGATCACCGCCGTGCTCAGCCAGACCTGTTCCTGCACCGGATACGCTTCCCAGATCGCGGCGAAAAACAACGACGAGCCCTCCCCCGGCGTCAACCAGTACGGTCGCTTGCGCTGGGTGCCGCGCCATTCGTAGAAACCGTTGGCCGGCAGCAGGCAACGCCGCAGACGCAGCGCTTCACGAAACATCGGCTGCTCGGCCACGGTTTCGGCGCGAGCATGGGCCGGGGTCTTCGACAGATCGGTCAGCCACGGCGGTGTCAGCCCCCAGCGCGCACGGGCCAGCGTGCGCTGGCCGTCTTCTTCGGCACGCAGCATCAACACCGAATCATTGGGGGAAATGTTCCACTGCGCCTGTTGATCGGCGGGAAAACCTGGCAGGGCCGCGAAGTCGCGGTTCCAGCGAAACAGGGCATAACGTCCACACATGGGGCAACACGACTCTGAATAAAACGAAGGCCAGCCTAACAGACCAGCGTGCCGGGAAAGCTTTCCGGTTCGTCGCCAGGCAACGGCAGCGCGGCATTGTACGCGGTGATCAGCTCGCGGGCGTATTCGGCCTGATCGTTATCCACCGACAGCCAGAGCAGGCCGAAGATCGGCAATTCACCCGCACCGCCCACCAGATCACGGCCAATCAAATGCGCCTCGATCCCCTCAGTGGCGAGCATGCCCTTGAGCATTTCGCCCTCCATCAGGTTCGCCGGTTCGTAGATGCGCTGCATACGCGGCCCTCACTCGTTTTCGCTGAAGACTTCCAGATGCCACTCTTCTTCATGCACCTGCAGGACGAACGTGATCGGACGACAGCACACCTGGCAGTCTTCGATATACGTTTGATCCCCACCGGACAAATCCAGAGTGGTCTCGACTTCCTCACCGCAATACGGACATTCATACAGTGCATTTTCCAGCATCGCGGTCTCCCCAGTGACTTGTGCGTATAATCGCCGGTCTATTTGCAGGGCTATTTTTGTCTGACTACTTTTCAGACCGCGCCCCGCGGGTTTTCGATCAAACCCTTTACTTACCCTAGCCGTTTCCAACAAGAGAGCATGATGGGCGAATTCGATGCCATCCGACCTTACGACGACAGCGAAGTACCTGCGGTACTGGCAAGGCTGCTCGGCGACAAGGCGTTTCTAGATATCCTCACCCACTTCCGCTTCCCGCGTTTTGCCGGTGCCTTCGGCTGGATGCTCAAACCTCTTATAGCCCATCGGCTGCGTCGTGAGTTTGCCGACGTGAATTCCGTGGCTACCTTACAGGACAAAGTCGAGTTCTACGTCGACCACACCATCGAGCGCGCCACCGACGGCGTGACGTATACCGGTGTCGAGCAGTTCAAGTCCGGCAGCGCCTACCTGTTCATCGCCAACCACCGCGATATCGTCATGGACCCGGCCTTCGTCAACTACGCGGTGTACCACGCCGGCCTGCCGACACCGCGCATCGCGATTGGCGACAACCTGCTGCAAAAGCCGTTTGTCAGCGACCTGATGCGCTTGAACAAGAGCTTCATCGTCCACCGTTCGATCACCGGCCGTCGCGAGAAAATGGCTGCGTATCAACTGCTTTCGGCGTACATCAACCACTCGATCCGCAACGATTGCGCCTCGATCTGGATTGCTCAGGCTGAAGGTCGGGCGAAGGACGGCGACGACCGTACCGAGTCGGCGATCCTCAAGATGTTCCACATGAGCCGCAAGGACGAGCCGTTCGGCGAAGTGATCCGCTCGCTCAACGTGACGCCGGTGTCGATCAGCTATGAGTATGACCCGTGTGACCAGGCCAAGGCCCGCGAACTCTACATCCGCGCCACCACCGGCACCTACGCCAAGGCGCCGGGCGAGGATGACGTGAGCATCGCCAAGGGCATCACCGGCTACAAGGGCCGGGTCCACGTGAACTTTGCCGCGCCAATCACCGAAGTGTTCGAAGACACCAAGCAATTGGCGATCGAGATGGACAAGCAGATTCTCGGCGGCTACCGGTTGTTCCCGGTGCATTATCTGGCGTACGCGCAGTGGGCGGATGCCGATCCGCAACTGAATGTGCCAACGGCGGCCGAGGTGTTCCCGGCTGACGAACTGGCCAAGGCGCAGGATGAGTGGCAAAGCCGACTGGATGCCTGCCCCGCTGAGCATCGGCCGTACCTGGTGCTGCAATATGCGACGCCGGTGCGCAATCAGTATCGGGTCAAGGCTGGATTGCCGCTGTAGGCAACAGCTGTGGCGAGGGGATTTATCCCCGCTGGACTGCGTAGCAGGCCCTGTTTTTCTCAGGTAAAAACTTGGGAGCGCTGCGCACTCCAACGGGGATAAATCCCCTCACCACAGGTTTGCTATTGCTTCAGAAGCGCGTGCTGATCCACGAGACGATCAAAGCCAGGCCCAGGCAAGCAAAACCAAAACGATAGAAAAACCGGTTCATGCGCAACGTCGCCCAATCGAGCATCGGCTCGGCATTGGGCTGCGCCTGGCGCTGGGCGGCGAGACTGGCCTGGGCGCGTTGCTCACGGCGGCGGGTCGCGTGCAGCAGCCAACTGCCCGGAAAGGCCAGCAGCAAGGCCAGCAGGTTGATCAACTTGGCGGGATGGGCGGTAAACAGCGTCATCAAGTGCAGCGACATCACAGACCTCGAACTTAACCGGTGTGGCAGACGCCAGACCGACGACCGCGGCGCGGATTCTACCCAAACCCTGACGCCCTGCCCCAGCCTTTGCGACAAATAACCTGACAATCGACCGATGGCTGTCCTGTGTCATGGCATCGTCATCTGGATGCTTCACCCTGCGCGCCTCGAAACCCGAATGGAATGCGACATGCTGCACGCGGAAAACCAGGATCGCCTGTACCTCATCACTCCTTACGACGACCAGCAAAGCCTGGTCGGCAGCCTTGCATTCAACGTGCAGGATCGGCACTGGCTGGTGTATTGCGCGCTGGGCGGGCATCAGCATGCGGACTTGCCCGAGACCGATTTGCTGACTGGCGTGAGCGTGCTTGATTTCTATTCCCAGGCTGCCTGAAACACCGCAGATCCCCCCGGTGGGTGCGAGCCTGCTCGCGAATGCATTGGGTCAGTCAACATTGATTCGACTGAGCCAGCGCTTTCGCGAGCAGGCTCGCTCCCACAGGTTTATGCGGTATTCAAAACATGCGGCCACAAAAAAGCCCGGAACCATCACTGGCCCCGGGCTTTTTCATATTCGCTGCAAACTTACTCAGCGAGCACCTGACCCACGGTCGGGTCCTTGAACAGACGCGTCAGTGCGTCACTCAATACATCGCTGACCAGTTTGGTATTGGTCTCCTGATTCGGCGCCATGCCGAAGCGCTGGTCCAGCGACGCACCGTAACGGCCGCTGTAACGGCGGTTGGCGTTCTGCACGTCGGAGCGGAATGTCGCACCGATGGTGGCTTCGGTCACGTACATGCCTTCTTTCGGCGACTGGTATTTCAGCTCGGCCAGGGTCACGGTCAGCTGTGGCGCGTTGGGTGCGTTGGTGGTCGGGGTGAAGCCGAGCAGGCGTACGGCGGCTTCGGCCTGGGCCTGCAGCTTCGGCAGGATCTGCTCACGCTGCACGGTGATGGCGCTGGTTTCCGGGTACAGACCGCCACGGGTACCGAGGGTTGGCGACGGACGACCGTCGACCACACGCACGATGACAGGCTGGCCGCGACCGACCGCTGGCAGTTGCGTGGTCAGCTTCGGCTCCGGATTCAGTTGTTGCGGGCTGTGGGCGCAGCCGGCGAGGGTCAAACCGGCGACAGTGATCAAACCGAACAACAGGCGTTGCAACATGCTCTTCTCTCCAGAATCAGGCACAAACAGGCCGGCAGTATAGCGGTGGGCCACTGCGCGTAACCAGCGTCGCACAGTGAATACTGAAATGTCTGACAAACCCCGCCGAAAGCGGTTCCTGTCACACATTCTTCACCGTCCATACACCGCGACGTCACGGCCCACCGGCAAGCTTCACAGCAGTCCTCCTTCAAGGAACTCTGCCATGCGTTATCTGATCTCACTGTTCGCCCCGCGCCCGCTGCATCGCAGCTTTGCCCTGCTCGACCGCAACGGTCATTGCCTGGCCTTCAAGCAGTGCAGCCTGCAACCGATGGGCGACGGCTGGGTGGAAATCGAAGAAATCCGCCTGACCTGGCTGAACCAGCCGCTGCCCGCCAGCGCCCGGGTCGTACCGCGACAAATGCGCGCACGGGGTCAGATGCAGTTGAGCATCTGACCGGATGCCTAATAAAAGTCATTAAACACGAGCAACTGCGCGCATTTCTTCGCTACAATCTCCCCCCGATTATAAGGACGTCTCCTGATCGGGCCCCGCAACAGCGTCAATGCGCATGCATCGACATCAAAATCGCCCACAGAGAGCCGCCCACACAGATCGAGTGAAGTTGGCGCGCTTGCCTGTTCTTCCGGCAAAAACCCGCTTTTCGCGAATCTGCAGAGCTGTCATTCGCTCGGCCACCGCGTTGTTTTGCCCTAGCGGGCAGGTGCCAGGCCAAGGCAGCCCTTTTTTGAGGTTCACGTCTTCAAAAGAGCGTGAAAAAAACGGGTTTTCACAACTTCACAAGAGTGTGGCGAGCAAATGAATAGTTTTGCGTCTGAACATGCACCATTAGCGTCTGAAACAGCCCAACGACACAGGACCGGGTATACCTCGAACACCGGAGCCTGAAGCCTGTCCGCTACGGATTTGGTTGCACGAAAACGGATGACTCGACCATAAGTCGAATTGCCAGCCCTGCGCGAAAATGCGTTCATTGAACGCTTGAAACCAGGCCGCACGCATCCGTCGAAGTTGCGAAAAATTGCGAAGATTCGGACATGGCCAACCTGACCACGGATAGCCCGGGCCCACTGACCTGCCCTGGAACGCCTGGCAGCCATGCCGACAATTTGGTGCTGCAGATTTGGGAGACGCGTTAAATGGCGCATAACGAAGCAGTCGACGTAGTTCTGGTAGGGGCCGGCATCATGAGTGCCACCCTGGCCGTACTGCTCAAAGAGCTCGACCCCGCGATCAAGCTGGAAGTCGTCGAGCTGATGGATTCCGGCGCCGCCGAGAGTTCCAATCCGTGGAACAACGCCGGTACCGGTCACGCCGGCCTGTGCGAGCTGAACTACACGCCGCAGGCTGCCGATGGCAGCGTCGACATCAAGAAAGCCGTGCACATCAACACCCAGTTCGAGGTGTCGAAGCAGTTCTGGTCGTACCTGACCAAAAAAGGCACGTTCGGCTCGTGCAAATCCTTCATCAGCCCGGTTCCGCACCTGAGTTTCGTTCAGGGCGAGAGCGGTGTGTCGTTCCTCAAGGAGCGCTTCAACGTGTTGAGCAAGCACCACGCGTTTGCCGACATGGAATACACCGAAGACAAGGGCAAGATGGCCGAGTGGATGCCGCTGATGATGCCGGGGCGCTCGCCGGACGAAGTCCTCGCCGCCACCCGCGTGATGAACGGCACCGACGTCAACTTCGGCGCCCTGACCAATCAGTTGCTCAAGCACCTGAGCAGCGCCCCGGACACTCAGGTCAAATACTGCAAGCGCGTGACCGGCCTCAAGCGTAACGGCGCCGGCTGGACCGTCAGCATCAAGGACGTCAACAACGGCAACACCCGCGAAGTCGACGCAAAGTTTGTCTTCCTCGGTGCCGGTGGCGCGGCCCTGCCGTTGCTGCAGGCTTCGGGCATCGAAGAAAGCAAAGGCTTCGGTGGCTTCCCGATCAGTGGCCAGTGGCTGCGCTGCGATAACCCGGAAGTGGTCAAGCACCACCAGGCCAAGGTCTACAGCCAGGCGGCCGTGGGTTCGCCACCGATGTCGGTGCCGCACCTCGACACTCGCGTCGTCGACGGCAAGAAATCCCTGCTGTTCGGGCCATACGCCGGTTTCACCACCAAGTTCCTCAAGCATGGCTCCTTCATGGACCTGCCGATGTCGGTGCGCGCCGGCAACATCGGGCCGATGCTGGCGGTGGCGAAAAACAACATGGACCTGACCAAGTACCTGGTCAGCGAAGTGATGCAATCGATGGAACAGCGCCTGGAATCGCTGCGGCGTTTCTACCCGCAGGCGAAAGCCGAAGACTGGCGCCTGGAAGTGGCCGGCCAACGGGTGCAGATCATCAAGAAGGATCCGAAAAAGGGCGGCATCCTGCAGTTCGGTACCGAACTGGTCGCGGCGAAGGACGGCTCCCTCGCTGCCCTGCTCGGCGCTTCGCCAGGTGCGTCGGTGACCGTTTCGATCATGCTTGAGCTGATCGAGAAGTGCTTCCCGGCCAAGGCGTCCGGCGAGTGGGCTACCAAACTGGCCGAGATCTTCCCGGCCCGTGAAAAGGTTCTGGAAACCGATGCTGCGCTGTATCGCAAGATCAGCACGCAGAACAATATCGCCCTGGAACTGGTTGAAGAAAGCAGCGAGACGCCAAGCTTCGCCTGATCTTGCGGCATAAAAAAACGCCCCATTGGGGCGTTTTTTTTAGCCTGTCAAAAAGCAAAAGATCTTGTCTTTTGACCTTAACCGCGAGCCTTGTCGATCAACTCGATGTACTCGGCGGCATTACGCTGATCCTTGATGTGATCAACAAAGGTCTGGCCCTGCTCATCCTTGCCATCAACGTCATAACCCGCCGCAACGAAGAAGCCCAGAAAGCGCTCGAAATCATCGATGCGCAAACCGCGATAGGCCTTGATCAGTTTGTGCAGCGACGGCGAAGTGGCGTCGACCGGCTCAAAATCGAGGAACAGCTTGATCTGCTCATCGCCGATCTCGTCACCAATCACTTGTTTCTTATCTTTACGCATTGCCGACTCCAGCTCGCAGACATGACACGGGGCGGGCAGTTTACCCCTGCCCGACCGCCCGGCTCAACGCGGACGAATCGCCCCGGTATGAAGATCGGCCCAGATATGGCCATTGGCATAACTGAGGAACTGCACATAAACAGTGTCATTGCGCAGCAGATCCATCACCACGCGGTACTGAGCGAGCGGATAGAACAGCGTCAGGGTTTTGCTTTTGTCGTCGTAGGCCGGTTTTTTCAGGCTTTTGCTTTCGCCGTCGAAACTCACCAACACCTGAGAAATGCTCGCGCCCTTGTTCAGCGATTTGCCTTTGAGGCGGATCAACAAGGATGAGGTGACCGGAATCGGCTGCTGATTGGACTGGCGCTGCGCACCGACCACCACCGAATACTCGCTGACCTGCAGCAGTTGCTGCTGCTCGGGTTCAGCGTCGCGCAGGGTCAGATCGTCCGGCGGCAGGAACTGGCTGTGCATCGGCGCGGCGGACAGCGGCAGGCTGAGGGACAGCAACAGGGCGGCGAGACTGCAGATCAAGAGGCGCATGACAGGCTCCGGAGGGCGGGGCCGAGCACTCTAGCATGGCTGTCGCGCAAGGATCAGCACACACAAAAACAACTGTGGGAGCGAGCCTGCTCGCGAAAGCGGTGTGTCAGTTTTCAATGATGCTGACTGACACGACGCCTTCGCGAGCAGGCTCGCTCCCACAGGGGGCAATGCAGGTTCTTACATGCCTTTAACGGCGTAAATCCCGTTGGCATTGCGCCAGTAGCCTTTGTAGTCCATGCCATAACCGAAGATGTAGCGGTCGATGCACGGCAGGCCGACGAAATCGGCTTTCAGGTCAGGACGTGCCTTACGGTCGTGGTCCTTGTCGATCAGCACGGCGGTGTGCACTTTGCGTGCGCCGGCGTGTTTGCAGAAGTCGATGATCGCGCCCAGGGTATGACCTTCGTCGAGGATGTCGTCGATGATCAGCACGTCGCGGTCGATGAACGAGACTTCCGGCTTGGCTTTCCAGAACAGGTCGCCGCCGCTGGTTTCGTTGCGATAACGGGTCGCGTGCAGGTAGGACGCTTCCAGCGGGAATTGCAGATGCGTCAGCAGTTTGCCGGAGAAGATCAGGCCGCCGTTCATCACGCAGAACACCACCGGATTGCTGTCAGCCAGTTGCTCGTTGATTTGTGCACCGACGCGGGCGATGGCCGCCTCGACTTCAGATTCGGTGTACAGGCAGTCAGCCTCTCGCATGATTTGACGGATATGCTCGAGATCAGCGGACATGGCGCTCTCCAGGGGTTGGCGGAATTGGAAAAGCGGGCAAAGGTACGCATCCCGCGAGGTCGAATCAAGCTCTTATGGACTAACGTACAGAATGTCCTATAGGACATCACCCTCGGATAGATTAATCTAGGCCGGTTTTTTTGCCCGCCGCCGGAGCCTTTCCCATGCCCATCCTCGAGATCCGCCATCCGCTGATCCGTCATAAACTCGGCCTGATGCGCCGCGCTGACATCAGCACCAAGAATTTCCGCGAGCTCGCTCAGGAAGTCGGCGCCCTGTTGACCTATGAAGCTACAAAAGATCTGCCGCTCGAATCCTACGACATTGCCGGCTGGTGCGGCACCGTGTCGGTGGAGAAGATCGCCGGCAAGAAGATCACCGTCGTGCCGATCCTGCGTGCCGGCATCGGCATGCTCGAAGGCGTGCTCAGCCTGATCCCGGGCGCCAAGGTCTCCGCTGTGGGCGTTGCCCGCAATGAAGAAACCCTGCAAGCGCACACCTATCTGGAAAAACTGGTACCGGAAATCGACGAGCGCCTGGCGATGATCATCGACCCGATGCTCGCCACCGGCAGCTCCATGGTTGCCACCATCGACCTGCTGAAAAAGGCCGGTTGCCGCGACATCCGCGCCATGGTCCTGGTGGCCGCGCCGGAAGGCATTGCTGCCGTCGAACAGGCGCACCCGGACGTGACCATCTACACCGCGTCCATCGATGAACGCTTGAACGAGCACGGCTACATCATTCCTGGGCTTGGCGACGCCGGTGACAAGATCTTCGGCACCAAGCAGAAGGACGCGTGACCATGCAGCAAGAGTTCAACGATCCGCTCTGGCGCACGGTGCTGTCCGGCGCGCAGATGCTGTTCGTGGCTTTCGGCGCCTTGGTGCTGATGCCGCTGATCACCGGCCTCGACCCCAACGTGGCACTGTTCACCGCAGGTCTGGGCACGATTCTGTTCCAGATCGTCACCGGGCGTCAGGTGCCGGTGTTCCTCGCGTCGAGCTTCGCCTTCATCACGCCGATCATTCTCGCCAAGGGCCAGTTCGGCCTCGCCGCGACCATGGGCGGGGTGATGGCGGCCGGTTTCGTCTACACCTTCCTCGGCCTCGCCGTGAAGATCAAAGGCACGGGCTTCATTGACCGTCTGCTGCCACCGGTGGTGATTGGTCCGGTGATCATTTCCATCGGCCTGGCCATGGCGCCGATTGCCGCGAACATGGCGATGGGCAAGGCCGGCGACGGCACCGAGCTGATCCACTATCAGACGGCGATGATGATTTCCATGCCGGCGCTGCTGACCACGCTGATCGTGGCGGTGTTCGGCAAGGGCATCTTCCGTCTGGTGCCGATCATTTCCGGCGTGCTGGTAGGTTTTGCCATGTCGTTCTATTTCGGCGTGGTCGATACGGCGAAAATTGCTGCAGCGCCATGGTTTGCCTTGCCGCACTTCACCGCGCCCGAGTTCAACTGGCAGGCGATTCTGTTCATCGTTCCAGTGGCGCTGGCCCCGGCGATCGAACACATCGGCGGCGTGATTGCCGTCGGTAGCGTGACCGGTCGCGATTACCTGAAAAAGCCAGGCCTGCATCGCACCCTGCTCGGTGACGGCATCGCCACCACGGCCGCCGGCCTGTTCGGTGGCCCGCCCAACACCACTTACGCCGAAGTGACCGGCGCGGTGATGCTGACCAAGAACTACAACCCGAAAATCATGACCTGGGCGGCGATCTTCGCCATCACCCTGGCGTTCATCGGCAAGTTCGGCGCGCTGCTGCAGAGCATTCCGGTACCGGTAATGGGCGGGATTCTGTGTCTCTTGTTCGGATCGATCGCAGCGGTGGGCATGAACACCCTGATCCGCCACAAGATCGACCTGGGCGAAGCGCGCAACCTGGTGATTGTTTCGGTGACGCTGGTGTTCGGTATCGGCGGCGTGCTGGTCGGCACCGGCACCGGTCCTGATGACTTCGGCCTCAAAGGCATCGCGCTGTGCGCGGTGGTGGCGATTGCGCTGAACCTGATCCTGCCGGGCAATGATGGCTGGAAGCAGAAGAAGGCGGATGAGCCGCTGATTTAACCCCCCGCAATGATCGTTCCCACGCTCCGCGTGGGGATGCCTCAAGGGACGCTCCGCGTCCAGTGACGCGGAGCGTCACGGGCTGCATTCCCACGCAGAGCGTGGGAACGATCACTGTGTGAGCGGGCTTGCTCAGAGGGCCAGCGGCGCTCGTTCGCAGAGGGTCGCCAACGCCTTGGCCCATTGCGGGTCGTCGTTCAGGCACGGCACCAGCACCAACTCTTCGCCCCCCGCTTCGCGGAACTGTTCCTTGCCGCGATCGCCGATCTCTTCCAGCGTCTCGATGCAATCGGCGACGAACGCCGGGCACATCACCAGAATCTTTTTCGCCCCGCTTTTGGCCAGTTCATCCAGCCGCGCTTCGGTGTACGGCTCGATCCATTTCGCCCGGCCCAGGCGTGACTGAAACGACACCGACCATTTGCCGTCCGCCAGCCCCATGCTTTTGGCGAAGGCGGCGGCGGTACGGAAACACTGCGCGCGATAACAGGTTGCCAATACCTCCGGCGAGGCGGTCTGGCAGCAATCGGGGCCCTTGAGGCAGTGATTGCCCGTCGGGTCGAGTTTGCTCAGATGCCGCTCCGGCAAGCCGTGAAAGCTCAGCAGCAGATGATCGTAATCCTGCTGCAGATGCGGACGCGCGCTGGCGGCCAGTGCTTCGATATATTCCGGCTGATCGTAGAACGGTTGCAGGATCGACAACTGCACGTCGAGCTTCTTCTCGCGTAGCACGCGCCGGGCTTCTTCGATCACGGTGGTCGTGGTGCTGTCGGCGAACTGCGGGTACAGCGGCGCCAGGGTGATCTTCTTATGTCCCGCTTTGACCAGACGCAGCAGACAGGTTTCGATCGACGGCTCGCCATAGCGCATCGCCAAATCCACCGGGCCGTGTTTCCACGTGCGGGTCATCTGCTCCTGCAAGCGGCGGCTGAGCACCACCAGCGGCGAACCCTCCTCCCACCAGATCGAGGCATAGGCGTGTGCCGATTGCTCGGGACGCTTGATCAGGATCAGCGACACCAGCAGCCGCCGCAGCGGCCATGGCAAGTCGATCACGTAGGGGTCCATCAGAAACTGATTGAGGTAGCTGCGCACATCGGCCACCGAGGTGGAGGCCGGAGAGCCCAGGTTGACCAGAAGCAAAGCGTGATCGGTCATGCAACGTCCTATTTCAGAGGCGGCTGGAGAGGTCATCCAGAGCCGCGCGTAAATCCGTAAAGCGGAAGCTGAACCCCGCTTCCACCAGGCGTGCCGGCGTCGCACGCTGGCCGCCGAGCAATAACAGTGACAGCTCGCCGAGCATGACCTTTAGCGCCAGGGTCGGCATCGGCATGAACGCCGGGCGGTGCAACACACTGCCCAGGGTCTTGGCAAATTCGCGGTTGCGCACAGGTTTCGGCGCGCAGGCATTATAAGGACCGCTGGCCTGATTCCGGTGCAGAAGAAAATCAATCAGGGCGATTTGATCGTCGATGTGAATCCACGGCATCCACTGTCGACCATTGCCCAAAGGCCCGCCCAGCCCGAGCTTGAACGGCAGCAACAGCCGCGACAAAAAGCCGCCCTCAGCCGACAGCACCAGACCGGTTCGCACCAGCACCACGCGGATGCCGAGGTTCTCGGCACGCAGCGCGGTTTCTTCCCAGGCGATGCACAACTGACTGGCGAAGTCGTCGATGCCGGGCGGTGATTCTTCAGTCAACTCGCGTTCGCCACCGTCGCCGTACCAGCCGATCGCCGAGCCGGAAATCAGCAGCGACGGTTTCTGCACACGAGTTTCCAGCCACGCCAGCAGCGTTTCCGTCAGCGTGATGCGGCTGCTCCACAGCAACGCCTTGCGACGATGGGTCCAGGGGCGATCGGCAATCGGCGCGCCGGCGAGATTGACGATCGCATCCAGCGGCTCTTCGCCGAGGTCCTCCAGACGCGAAATTCCGCGCACCTGCGCGCCGCAGATCTGCGCGACTTTTTCCGCGCGGCGACTCCACACCGTCAGCCGATGGCCCTGCTCCAGCCAGTGCCGGCAGAGCTGACGTCCGATCAAACCAGTACCGCCGGTCAGCAATATGTGCATGACATCTTCCTCGCGTGGCGTTTAACCCGGATCACTAGTCTATTTTTATAGGCAGGGATCTTTTCGATCGGGCAGGCTCTATGGTTTAACAATAGGCCAAGCTGTCAGAACGAGAACGCTAGAAGTTATACCAAAAAACAGAATTGTACAGGTTTGATCGACGGCGTAGTCTGTACAGAAAGGTAAACGAGGCCCCTATGACTGTACCTATCGCAATCATCGGCACCGGCATCGCCGGGCTCTCCGCCGCCCAGGCTCTGACAGAGACCGGGCATACCGTTCAACTGTTCGATAAAAGCCGCGGCAGTGGCGGACGCATGTCGAGCAAGCGCAGCGACGCTGGCTCGCTTGACATGGGTGCTCAGTACTTCACCGCGCGCGACCGGCGCTTCGTCACTGAGGTGCAGCGCTGGCAGAGCCGGGGCTGGGCCGCCGAGTGGGCGCCGCAGCTCTACACTTTCCAGGGCGGGCAATTGAACATGTCGCCGGACGAGCAGACCCGCTGGGTCGGCACGCCGCGCATGAGCGCCATCACCCGCGGCCTGCTCGATGGCTTGGATGTGCAGTTTGCCTGCCGCATCACCGAGGTCTATCGCGGTGAAGAACACTGGCATCTGCAGGACGCCGACGGTTGCACTCACGGCCCCTTCAGCCATGTGGTGATCGCCACGCCGGCACCGCAAGCCAGCGCGTTGCTGGCCGCCGCACCGAAACTTGCCGGCGTCGCTGCCGGGGTGAAGATGGAGCCGACCTGGGCCGTCGCTCTCGCCTTCGAAACCCCGCTGGATACGCCAATCGAAGGCTGCTTCGTACAGGACAGCCCGCTCGACTGGCTGGCGCGCAACCGCAGCAAACCCGGGCGCGACAGCACTCTCGACACGTGGGTGCTGCATGCAACCAGCGCCTGGAGCCGGCAACACATCGACCTCTCCAAGGAAGCAGTAATCGAACATCTGCACGGTGCGTTCGCCGAACTGCTGCACAGCGCCATGCCTGCGCCGACCTTCAGCCTCGCCCACCGCTGGCTCTACGCCCGCCCCGCCACTGGCCATGAATGGACCACACTTGCCGATGTTGATCTGGGCTTGTACGCCTGTGGCGACTGGTGCCTGTCGGGCCGCGTTGAAGGCGCTTGGCTGAGCGGTCAGGAGGCTGCACGTCGCTTGCACGAACACCTGCAATGAATCGCATCAATCCGCGCAAATTGCTGCTGTCGAAGTGGACAGCAGCCCACCCGCAAAATCGCGAAAAACATTTTCTGGTCACCGAACTGATCCGCGACGAGGAAGGTACGGTGCTGGAAGTTGAATTGCAGGCGGTGCTGACCCAGCGTAGCGAGCGACTGGATTGGCAGGTGCTGAAAGACAGCGAGCACTGGTTACTTGGCTGGAAATAGATTTCCCTTGTGGGAGCGAGCCTGCTCGCGATAGCGCTGTATCAGATGCGAATTCCTTTACTGACCCACCGCTTTCGCGAGCCGGCTCGCTCCCACAGATTCAGCTCCGTACAAAAATCTTATACAAATCATTTGACTTGTACATCCATCGATCTATGCTGAGGAAAAGTTGTACAGCGATAACTCTCTGTACAGGTATAGATTCGAGGTGCCCATGTCTACTGCTTCCCTGTCCAAGCCGAAGATCGCCATCAGCGCCTGCCTGTTGGGCGAAGAAGTGCGCTACAACGGTGGGCACAAGGAATCGCGGCTGTGCAGCCGTACCCTCACCGAATATTTCGACTTCGTCCCGCTGTGCCCGGAAGTCGCCATCGGCATGGGCATTCCCCGTGAGCCGATCCGGCTGGTCGGCGACCCTGAACAACCCGAGGCCGTCGGCACCGTCGACCGCACCATCAACGTCACCAGGCCGCTGGCCGAGTACGGCGAGAAAATGGCCGCCGAGTTGCAGGACCTGTCCGGCTACATCTTCATGCAGCAGTCGCCCTCCTGCGGGCTGGAACGGGTCAAGGTCTATCACGACAACGGCGCGCCAGTGAACGGTGGCGGACGCGGCATCTATGCTCAGGCATTCTGTGCACAGCATCCGGATCTGCCGGTGGAAGAAGCCGGGCGCCTCAACGATCCGGTGCTGCGGGAAAACTTCATCACCCGCGTCCTCGCCTACAGCGCCTGGCAGCAAGTGCTCGCCGAGGGCCTGAGCCGCCGCGCCCTCACCGAATTCCATTCGCGCTACAAGTACCTGCTGATGGCGCACAACCCGCTGCAATACAAAAACCTCGGCAAGATGCTCGGCAACATGGCTGACAGCGATCCCGCCGAGCTCGGCCCGCGCTACTTCAGCGAGCTGATGGCCGCGCTGAAGAAATGCGCCACGCGCGGCACCCACTGCAACGTGCTGCTGCACCTCAGCGGTTATTTGAAACAATCGCTGAGCGCCGAAGACAAACAGGAAATGCAGCAGATCATCGGCCAGTACCGCCAGGGCATCGTGCCGCTGGTGGTGCCGTTGACGCTGCTCAAACACCATTTTCGACTCCATCCGGACCCGTACATCGCGCAGCAGGTTTACCTGCAGCCGCATCCGGAAAACCTCAGTCTGCGAAACGCGATCTAATGAACGATAAAACCGACAGCAGCGCCCAGGAAGACCTCGGCGCCGACTTCAAGAAAGCCCTCGACGAGGGCTGGTTGCCAATTCGCGAAGTCGCGCGGCAGACCGGCGTCAACGCCATCACCCTGCGCGCGTGGGAACGTCGCTATGGGTTGGTGGTGCCCCAGCGCACGCCCAAGGGCCATCGACTGTATAGCGCTGAACATGTGCAGCGAATCATGGCCATCCTCACCTGGCTCAACCGTGGCGTTGCGGTCAGCCAGGTCAAGCCACTGCTCGATGCGCCGCAGGCCTTCACGGAAACCGTGGAAAACGATTGGCAGCGTCTGCATCAGACCTTGCTGTCGGCGGTCACCGCGCTCAATGAGCGGGCGCTGGATGACAGCGTCAATCAGGCCATCGCCTTGTATCCGCCACGGACGTTGTGCGAGCAATTGCTGATGCCGCTGCTGGCCGAGCTCGAACAGCGCTGGCAGGGCCAGTTCGGCGCACAGATGGAACGGACGTTTTTCTTTTCCTGGTTGCGCAGCAAATTCGGCGCACGCATCTACCATAACAACCGTCAGCTGCATTCGGCGCCGCTGTTGTTGATCAATCATTCCGACCTGCCGCTGGAGCCGCATCTGTGGCTGTGCGCATGGCTGATCAGCAGTGCCGATTGCCCGGTGCAAGTGTTCGACTGGCCACTGCCGGCCGGTGAACTGGCGCTGACCGTCGAGCATCTGCAAGCCCGTGGCGTGCTGCTGTATTCGAGCAAAGCCATGCAACTGGCGCAGTTGCCAAAGCTGTTGGCGAACGTCAATTGCCCGACCGTGATTGCCGGCCCCGCGGTGCACATCCACCACGACGAGTTGTCCGCACGCAGCGCCCAGACTGCCGGTCTGTTCCTGGCTGAAGATCCGCTTGCCGCACACCAGGCGCTGCTCGAGCGCGGATTGATTTGATGATGGGTTTAATCACATGCAACTGATCTGGCTGCGCAGCGACTTGCGCCAACATGACAACACTGCCCTCGCGGCCGCCGCAGCGCGCGGCCCGACCGTGGCGGTGTATCTGTTGAGTCCGCAGCAATGGCTGGAGCACGACGATGCGCCGTGCAAAGTGGATTTCTGGCTGCGCAATTTGCGCGAACTGAGCCAGAGCCTCGGCGCGCTGAACATCCCGTTGTTGATTCGCAGCGCACCGCACTGGGATCAGGCACCGGCAGAACTGCTCAAGCTGTGCCGGCAATTGAAGATCGAGGCGGTGCACGTCAACGAGGAATACGGCGTTCACGAAAGCCGCCGCGATGAAGCCGTGGCCGAAACGTTGCGAGCCGAGGGCATCGAATTCCACAGCTATCTGGATCAATTGCTGTTCAAACCCGGCACGATCCTGACCAAGACCGGCACCTATTTCCAGGTGTTCAGTCAGTTCCGCAAGGTCTGCTACGAACGCCTGCACCGCTCGATGCCTGCATTGACCAAAGCACCGGGCAAACAGGCCGCGCTGGATATCGAAAGTGACGCAATTCCCGAGGCGGTCAAAGGCTTCGCCACGCCGAGCGAATCCCTGCGCGCCCTGTGGCCGGCCGGCGAGCAAGAGGCGCGGCGCCGCCTCGACACCTTCACCGACGCGCAGATCGACTACTACCGCAGCGAACGCGATTTCCCGGCCAAACCCGGCACCAGCCAATTGTCGGCATACCTCGCCGCCGGGGTGATCTCGCCACGCCAGTGCCTGCACGCCGCGCTGCAAAGCAATCAGGGCGAGTTCGAAAGCGGCAAGGTCGGCGCGGTGACCTGGATCAACGAGCTGCTGTGGCGCGAGTTCTATAAACACATTCTGGTCGGCTACCCACGCGTCTCCCGGCATCGCGCCTTCCGCCCGGAAACCGAGGCGCTGGCCTGGCGCGATGCGCCGGAAGAACTCAAGGCCTGGCAGGAGGCACGCACCGGACTGCCGATCATCGATGCGGCGATGCGCCAATTGCTCGAAACCGGCTGGATGCACAATCGCCTGCGCATGGTCGTGGCGATGTTCCTGACCAAAAATCTGTTAATCGACTGGCGCGAGGGCGAACGCTTTTTCATGCGCCACCTGATCGACGGCGACCTGGCGGCCAACAACGGTGGCTGGCAGTGGAGCTCATCGACCGGCACCGACTCGGCGCCGTACTTCCGTATCTTCAACCCGTTGAGCCAGTCGGAAAAATTCGATGCCGAAGGCGTGTTCATCAAGCACTGGTTGCCGGAACTGGCCGGGCTCAACAAGAAGGAAGTGCACAATCCGGCGGCAGCCGGAGGACTGTTCGGCGTGGCCGATTATCCGGCGCCGATCGTTAACCTCAGCACTTCACGCGAGCGTGCGCTGACAGCGTTCAAGAACTTGCCGTCGCGCCAGCCTGTGGGCGGCAGCGATGAGTGAATTCCTGCGCAGCTTCGCCCGCGAGTTTTCCGGGTTGAACAAGGACAACCTGCATCGCCTCGGCGAGCTGTACAGCGAAGACATTCATTTCACCGATCCGCTGCACGAAGTTCAGGGCCTGGCACAACTGCGGGATTACTTCAGTGAGCTGTACGCCAACGTCAGCGATCTGCGTTTCGATTTTCACGGCTTTGACCAGACCCGCGAAGGTGAGGGTTACCTGCGCTGGGTCATGAGTTATCGCCATCCGCGCCTGGCCAACGGTCGGGAAATCAGGGTCGGTGGCTGCTCGCACCTGCTCTGGCGCGACAAGGTTTATCGCCATCGGGATTATTTCGATGCCGGGGCGCTGCTGTATGAACACTTGCCAATATTGGGCCGGGTGATTGCCTGGCTGAAAAGGAGAATGGGATGAGTCGTACACCTCCACGGCGGTATTGGTTGACCGGCGCCAGCAGTGGCATCGGTGCAGCCTTGTGTGAGGACATTCTGAAAAGCGGCGCACACCTGGCGGTCAGCTCGCGCTCGGCCGCGCCGCTCAAGGTTTTGTCCCAGCGCTACCCGGGCCAGGTGCTGGTGGTGCCCGGCGATCTGACCAACAGTCAGACCGTGCGCGAAATCGGTGAGCAGATCACCGAGGCCTGGGGTTCGCTGGACAGCGTGATTCTCAACGCCGGCACCTGTGAATATGTCGACGCGCGCCAGTTCGACTCGTCGATCATCGAGCACGTAGTGCGCACCAATCTGCTCGCCAGCAGCTATTGCATCGAAGCCGCCCTGCCGCTGCTGCGCAAAGGCACGGCGCCGCACCTGGTCGGCATGGCCAGCTCGGTGACTTACCTGCCGCTGCCACGGGCCGAAGCCTATGGCGCATCGAAGGCCGGGCTGCGTTACCTGTTCGAATCGCTGCGCATCGATCTGGCGGATGAAGGCATTGAAGTCACCATCATCAGCCCGGGTTTTGTCGAAACGCCGCTGACCGAGAGGAACGATTTCCCGATGCCGCTGAGCTGGCCTGCGGATAAAGCGGCGCGGCACATCTTCGCCAAACTCAAGGACCGTCCGCTGGAAATTGCCTTCCCGGGGCTGTTCATGGCCGCGCTGTGGCCGCTGTCCAAGCTGCCCGCTCGCGCGCAACTGGCGATCGGCAAACGCATGGTGCGCAAGAACCCACCGCAGCGGGACCCGATATGAAAATCGCCGTAATTGGCAGCGGTATCGCCGGGCTCACCTGCGCCTACCTGCTGAACCGCCGCCACGACATCACCGTGTTCGAAGCGAGTGACTGGGTCGGCGGCCATACCCACACCGTACCGGTCAGCGTGGCCGGGCAATCGTTCGCCATAGATACCGGTTTCATCGTGTTCAACGACTGGACCTACCCGAACTTCATTCGCTTGCTCAACCAGCTCGGCGTGGCGTTCAAGCCGACCGAAATGAGCTTTTCGGTAACCGACCCGGACACTGGCGTGGAGTACAACGGCAACAACCTCAACAGCCTGTTCGCCCAGCGTAGCAATCTGTTGTCGCCGGGGTTCTGGGGCATGCTGCGCGATATTCTGCGCTTCAACAAAGAAGCCCAGCGCGACTTGATCGAACTGCGCATCGCCGCCGATACCACGCTCGATGATTACCTCAAGGCCGGCGGCTACGGCGAGCGTTTCATCCTGCATTACATCGTGCCGATGGGCGCGGCGATCTGGTCGATGCCGATGGCGGAAATGCTCAATTTCCCGCTGCAGTTTTTCCTGCGTTTTTTCAAGAATCATGGCCTGTTGTCGGTCAGTGATAGGCCGCAGTGGCAGGTCATCGAAGGCGGTTCCAGTGCCTACGTCGCGCCGCTGACCGCTTCGTTCAGCGACAGGATTCGCCTGAACTGCCCGGTCAGCCGCGTCGAGCGCAATCAGCATGGCGTGGTTATCCACAGCCCGGCCGGCCTCGAACATTTCGACAAAGTGGTGTTCGCCTGTCACAGCGATCAGGCGCTGAACCTGCTGGCCAACCCGAGCGACGCCGAGCGCTCGATTCTCGGCGCCCTGCTCTACGCCGACAACGACGTCGTGCTGCACACCGACACGCGCCTGCTGCCGACGCGCAAACTGGCCTGGGCCAGCTGGAATTATCGCCTCGGGGGCGCCGGCCATACGCGCGCGGCGGTCACCTACAACATGAACATCCTGCAGGGCATCGAAAGCGACACCACGTTCTGCGTCAGCCTCAACCAGACCGCCGGCATCAGCCCGGACAAGGTACTGGCCCGCTACACCTACGCCCACCCGCAATACACGCTCGCCGCAGCGGCCGCGCAAAACCGATGGGGCGAACTCGATGGCGAGCAGCACACGCATTATTGCGGCGCCTACTGGGCCAACGGCTTTCATGAAGACGGCGTGGTCAGCGGTTTGCGCGTGGCCGCTGCGTTCGGTGAAACCCTGTGAACAGCGCACTGTATAGCGGCGTGATTGGCCACCGACGTTTTGCGCCGCGCCGCCACGAATTCCGCTACCGCATTGGCCTGCTCTATCTCGACCTGAGCGAACAAGACGCCGTGCTGGCCTTGTCGCCACTGGTGGGGCGCAGCCGCTTTGCGCCGTTCTCGTTTCGCGAAACCGATTACCTGAAAGCCTTCACCGGCAAGGGCATGCGCCTGATCGACGCCGTGCGCCAGCAGGTCGGTGCAGCCATCGGTCATGAACCACAAGGCGCGGTATGCCTGCTGACCCAGCCGCGCAGCTGGGGGCTGTCGTTCAATCCGGTGAGCTTCTTCTACTGCCATGAAGCCGACGGACAACTCGCGGCGATCGTTTGTGAAGTCACCAATACGCCATGGCGCGAGCGTTTTCATTACGTGTTGCCGGCGCAGACGCCGACCAGTCTGGTGGATTTCCACCAACATTTTGCTGTAGCCAAGGCGTTTCACGTCTCGCCGTTTCTGCCCCGTGACCTCGAATACCGCATGAGCTTCAGCCCGGCCGCGCAAAGCCTGGGTGTGCACATGGCCGATTGGCAGGGCAGCGAGAAACTGTTCGACGCCACACTGAATCTGCGCCGCGAACCGCTCGATCGTCGCAGCCTGCATCGCTATCTGCGGCGCTTCCCGTGGATGACCGCAAAAACCGCTCTGGCGATTTATTGGCAAGCACTGCGACTGCTGCTCAAGCGCGCGCCGATCTTCCCTCACCAGGCTGCCGACGGCAGCTTTAAAACCGCCACTGTGCCTCCGAAGGAGCCGCACCATGAAATCCTCTAGCCTGCCGCTCGGTCGCTTCAGCACCAACGGTTTGACCGGCTCGCTGCTGCGCCGTGGCGTGTTGCGCCAATTGGCCCAGCTCAAACACGGACAATTGATGGTCGTCGAGGATGGCGAACAAATGCTTTTCGGCACCCCGGGCAGTGCTCTGCTTGGTGAAGTCCATGTGCTCGATCCGGCCCTGTGGGGCATGGTCGCCAGCAGCGGCTCGATCGGCGCCGGCGAAGCATTCATCCACGGCTATTGGAGTTCGCCGGACCTGACTGCTGTGGTGCGCGTATTCGTCAGCAATCTCGATGTACTCGATGCCATGGAGGGTGGCCTGGCGCGTCTCGGCCGGCCCTTCGTGCAAGGCCTGCACTGGCTCAACCGCAACACGCGCAAGGGTTCGCAGAAAAACATCGCCGCGCACTACGACCTCGGCAATGAACTGTTCGAACAGTTTCTCGACCCGACCATGATGTATTCCGCCGCCCAGTTCCTTTCGCCGAGCGACACCCTGGAACAGGCGCAACTGAACAAACTCGAGCGCATCTGCCAGAAACTCGCGCTCAAGCCCAGCGACCACCTGCTGGAAATCGGCACCGGCTGGGGCAGCATGGCGTTGTACGCGGCGCAGCATTACGGTTGCCGCGTGACCACCACGACGCTGTCGAAAGAGCAGTTCGCGTTCACTGCCAAACGCATCGAACAATTGGGCTTGCAGGACCGCGTCACCTTGCTGCTCAAGGATTACCGCGACCTGAGTGGCGAGTACGACAAACTGGTGTCGATCGAGATGATCGAAGCGGTCGGCCATCGGTTCCTGCCCACCTACTTCAAGCAATGCGCGCAGTTGCTCAAGAGCAACGGCCTGATGCTGCTCCAGGCGATCACCATTCGCGAGCAACGCTACGAACAGGCCAAGCGCAGCGTCGACTTTATCCAGCGCTACATCTTCCCCGGCGGCGCCCTGCCATCGGTGCACAAGATGCTCGATGTGGTCAGCCGCGAAACCGACATGAACCTGCTGCACATGGAAGATTTCGGCCTGCATTACGCCAAGACCCTGCGCCTGTGGCACGAGAACTTTCGCCTCGCCCACGGTCGCCTGAGCGAACTGGGCTACGACGATTATTTCCTGCGTTTGTGGGAGTTCTATCTGTGCTACTGCGAGGGCGGATTCCTCGAACGCACCATCGGCACCGCGCAATTGCTGCTGGCCAAACCGGCGGCGATGACCGCTCCCCTGCTCGGACGCTTCGATGCGTGAGCGAATCGCCAATGCCGTGCTGTTTCAGCTCGGCTGGCTGGCCTGCGTACTTGGCGGCAACAGTTTGTGGCTGCTGCTGGCACTGGCGGCGCTGGTGATTCATCTGCGCTGGATCAGCAGTTGGGCGGCGGAAGGTCGTTTGATACTGTGCGTGGTGATTGTCGGCACGGCGGTGGACAGTGTCTTGCGTTATCTCGGCGTGTTCCGCTTTGCAGACGCGTCACCGCTGATTCCGCTGTGGCTGATGCTGCTGTGGGCGTTGCTCGCCACCACGTTGCGCCACTGCCTGGCCTGGAGCGCGCGGCCATGGTGGCTGGCCAGCGGACTTGGCGCGGTGGGCGGGGCGTTGTCGTACTACGGTGGCGGACGCCTGGCCGGCGTGCAATTTCCCTACGGCGAGGTGTCAACGCTGATCGTTATCGGGCTGCTCTGGGCAGGCTTGTTCCCACTGTTGCATTTGATGGCGCGGCGTCTGGCGCCGTGAGCGTCCGTCAGCGCTTTCACACCCACCGCGATCACTGCCTTACACTGCCACGATGAAAACCATCCCTCACACACAAATCGCCGAACCGGCGGTCACCTGCTCGACCTGTGCGGCGTGCTGCTGCCAGCTCGAAGTGATGCTGATCACCGACACCGGCGTGCCTGATCGCTTTATCGATACCGATGAATGGGGCGGCGAAGTGATGCTGCGTCTGGACGACGGCTGGTGCGCGGCACTGGATCGCGACAGCATGATGTGCACGATCTATGAACGACGCCCGCTGATTTGCCGCGAGTTTGAAATGGGCGCGCCGGAGTGCATCGAAGAGCGCCGGGGTATTGCGACAGCCTACCGCTGATTTGTTTGACGGCGCAGAAACAACTGTGGGAGCGAGCCTGCTCGCGAAGGCGGTGTGTCAGCCACCATTTGAATTGACTGACACTCTGCTTTCGCGAGCAGGCTCGCTCCCACGTTGGTTCCGCGTAGGCGGATTACAGCGGCATTGTGTAATGCAGCGCGTAGCTTTCTACACCATCGTTGTCGCTGGACAGGCCGGCGTTGGAGTAGTGCGTGGCGCGGATGCCGACTTCGTGGCCGCCGTTGAAACGCAGGCCGACACCGATGCGGTCTTCAAACTGGAAGGAGCCGCCCAGGTTGTTGCTTTCGTATTCGGTGTTGGAGAACAACGCCACGCCGATACCCGCTTCCACGTATGGCTTGACCGACTGGCCGGCAAACTCGTAAACGAATACAGGTGAGAACGACAGGCTGTTGTTGCTGGAAGTCTTGTCACCTTCCCAGTACGTGTAGGCACCGCTCCAGTAGCCGGTCAGACGACCCACGTCGCTCTGCAGCCAGCTCTTGTCCCAGTCGAAATTCATCCCTAAGCGATACGTCATTGTCGAATCGCTGGTACCGCCGACGGCGAATTCAACGCCAGCGGCTTGTGCAGTAATGCTTTGCCCCATCAGTGCGGCCGCAATCGCGGCCAAGCAGAATAGTCGCTTCACTTTGAAACTTCCTTTTCCGGAACGATCGTTTGGTTTTTAGTTGCTGCTGTCGCTATAGAAATCCGCGCTTGGTCAGAAGTTCAGCGTTTTTTTAGTTATTTCACATTTTTTTTACAAGTCGAAGTTTTGCACATTCGACGCAGTTTGGCCCAGCAACGGTAGGATTTTTCTGAAGGATTGCGGATCGCCGCTGGTCCAGAACTTCACCGGCTGGCTCGGACGTTGCGCCAGCAGATCACGCTCGGCGAGCAAGCGCTGCAACTGCCGGGCCACGGCAGCTCCGGTATCGATCAGGCTGACATCGTCGGCGATCATCGACCTGAGTAACGGCTTGAGGAAGGGATAATGGGTGCAGCCAAGAATGATTGTGTCGCAGTTTTGCGCCAGCAATGGAGCGACGTAACCTTGCAATAAAGTGCGTAATTCGGCGCTGTGCAGATCACCCGTTTCGATCAGTTCGACCAGTCCCGGACAGGGCTGGGTGATGACTTTTATGTCAGCCGCGAAACGATCCAGCAACGCGGCAAACTTCGCGCTCTGCAACGTGCCGGTCGTGGCCAGGACGCCAACCACGCCGCTTCGTGTGGCCGCTGCGGCCGGTTTGACCGCCGGTTCCATGCCGACAATCGGCCAGTCGGGAAAGTCGCGACGCAAGTCGGCAACACCGGCCACAGTCGCGGTATTGCACGCCAGCACCAGAGCCTTGGCACCCTGCTCGCGAAAAAATCCTGCCATCGCACTGCAACGCTGGCGGATGAATTCCGGGGTTTTCTCGCCGTAAGGAATGTTCCCGCAATCGGCGACGTAAAGCAGCGATTCATTGGGCAGCAAGCGCTGGATTTCGCCGAGGACCGACAAGCCGCCGACCCCGGAATCGAACACGCCGATCGGCGCTTCACGCATGGCGGGCGCCACAGACGCTGCAGCCCGGATCGCGCTTGACCCGCAGCTCACGGAAGCGCGAACCCAGAGCATCGATCAGCAACAAACGCCCCACCAACGGTTCGCCAAAGCCGACCAGCACCTTCAACGCTTCCAGCGCCTGCAAGCTGCCGACCAGACCGACCAATGGCCCGACCACGCCAGCCTCGCTGCACGTCAGTTCGGCTTCGCTGCCGTGTCCGTAAAGGCAGTGGTAGCAAGGGCTCTCGGCACGCCGTGGATCGAACACCGACAGCTGCCCTTCCAGACGAATTGCCGCACCGCTGACCAAGGGCTTGCGCGCGGCAACACAGGCGGCGTTGACCGCCTCACGGGTAGAGAAGTTGTCCGAGCAATCGAGCACCAGATCCACCGCCGCCACCACTGCGGCGAGGGAATCGGCGTCCAGCGCCTGACGATGGGCGACCAGTTGAATCTCGGGATTGATCGCGCCCAGGCGCTTGAGCGCCGAGTCGACCTTGGACATGCCGACACTGTCGGTGTCGTGAATGATCTGCCGTTGCAGGTTGGTCAGATCGACCGTGTCGAAATCCGCCAGATGCAACTCGCCGACGCCGGCTGCCGCCAGATACAACGCCACCGGCGCGCCGAGACCGCCAAGGCCGACGATCAGCACGCGGCTGGCCTTGAGCTTCAGCTGCCCGTCGATGTCGATGTGTTGCAGCAGAATCTGCCGGCTGTAGCGCAGCAATTCCTGATCATTCAGCACGGCAGGCGCCCCAGACTGATGCGTTGATGGCCGCCCAGATCGGTGCGGCTGTGAACTTCTTCAAAGCCACGAGTGAGCAGCAGATCACGCACGGCTTCGGCCTGATCATAGCCGTGTTCGAGCATCAGCCAGCCGCCGGCTTCAAGATGATCCGGCGCCTGCGCAACAATCAGGCGCAGATCGTCGAGGCCATCTTCACCGGCGATCAGCGCACTGGCCGGTTCGAAGCGTACATCGCCCTCGACCAGATGCGGATCGGCGGCGGCAATGTACGGCGGGTTGCTGATGATCAGTTGAAAGCGCTGGCCTTCAAGGGCGCTGAACCAATGGCTGCTCAGCACAGTAGCGTTGTTCAGGTGCAGACGCTGGCGATTGCGTTCGGCCAGGGCCACGGCTTCGAGCACGCGATCCACAGCGGTGACCTTCCACGCCGGGCGTTCGCTGGCCAAAGCCAAAGCAATCGCGCCACTGCCGGTGCCCAAGTCGAGGACCTTGGCCGGGGTTGCCGGCAGCAGCTCAAGGGCTGCCTCCACCAGCAATTCGGTGTCGGGACGCGGAATCAGCGTATGTGGCGCGACTTCCAGATCGAGTTTCCAGAAGCCCTGCTGGCCGAGAATGTAAGCCACTGGCTCACCGCTACGCCGCCGTTGCAAATACTCGGCAAAGGTCAGCGCCGCTTCACTCGGCACGATGCGCTCGGGCCAGGTGTGCAGGAAGCTGCGCGACTTGCCCAGTGCGGCGGCGAGAAGCAATTCAGCGTCCAGACGCGCAGTCGGCGAGTCCGGCAGCTCGGCGGCGCGCAACAGGCTGGCGATGATGGTCATTTATTCACCTATCGCTGCGAGTTGGTCAGCCTGATATTCGGCCAGCAAGGGCTCGATCACGGCTTCGACGCCACCGGCGAGAATTTCATCCAGGGAATACAGGGTCAGGTTGACGCGATGGTCGGTGACCCGGCCCTGGGCGTAATTGTAGGTGCGGATACGCTCGGAACGATCGCCGGAGCCGACCAGCAACTTGCGCTCACTGGCAATCGCGTTGGCTGCCGCTGCGTTTTGCTGATCGTTGAGCTTGGCCGACAGCCACGCCATCGCCCGCGCGCGGTTCTTGTGCTGGGAGCGCTCCTCTTGGCATTCGACGACAGTGCCGGTCGGGATGTGGGTGATGCGTATCGCCGAATCGGTGGTGTTGACGTGCTGACCACCGGCCCCGGAGGAACGGTAAGTGTCGACGCGCAGATCCGCCGGGTTGATCTCGATGGCTTCGCGCTCATCCGGCTCGGGCAACACCGCCACGGTGCAGGCCGACGTGTGGATCCGGCCTTGAGATTCGGTGGCGGGGACACGTTGGACGCGGTGTGCGCCGGACTCGAATTTCAGCTTGCCGTAAACGTTGTCGCCTTCGATGCGCGCGATGACTTCTTTATAGCCACCGTGTTCGCCTTCGTTTTCCGAGAGGATCTCTACGCGCCAGCCACGCCGCTCGGCATAACGCGAGTACATGCGAAACAGGTCGCCGGAGAAGATCGCCGCCTCGTCGCCACCGGTGCCGGCGCGGATTTCGAGGAACACGTTACGCCCGTCATTCGGATCTTTAGGCAGCAGCATGCGCTGCAGATCGGACTCCAGCGTGACCAGCAACTCCTTGGCTTCGCGAACTTCTTCCACGGCCATTTCGCGCATGTCCGGGTCGTTGTCCTTGAGCAGTGCCTGCGCGCCTTCAAGATCGCTTTGTACGCCAAGCAGCTTTTTATAGGCGGCCACTACCGGCTCGAGTTCGGCGTACTCCTTGGAATAGGCGCGGAATTTGGCCTGATCGGCAATGACTTCACCGTCGCCGAGCAGCGCGGTCAGTTCCTCGAAACGGTCCTGGAGAATGTCCAGCTTGTTGAGCAGTGACGCTTTCATTGCGGTTTTTTATCCGAAAAACTATCCGGTGAGCCCTCAAGGGCAAAGAGTTCCTGGGCCATGGCCAGCGCATCGAGGCGGCCTTCGGCAGACAGCTTTTTCAACTGCACGCTGGGCGCATGCAAAAGTTTGTTGGTCAGGCCACGGGCCAGTTGCCCGAGCACGTCTTCGGCGTTGCCGCCGTTGGCCAGCAGACGCAGGGCCTTCTGCAATTCCTCGTCCCGCAGGCGTTCGCTCTGTTGACGATAGGCCTTGAGCACGTCGACCGCCGCCAGTTCGCGCAGGCGCACCATGAAATCGTCGGCGCCGACCGAGACCATTTCCTCCGCCGCTTGCGCAGCGCCCTGGCGGCTCTTGAGGTTCTCGGCGACCACTTCGTGGAGATCGTCAACGCTGTACAGATAAACGTCGTCGAGCTCGCCGACTTCCGGCTCGATATCGCGCGGTACCGCAATGTCGACCATGAAAATCGGCTTGTGCTTGCGCAGCTTCAGCGCACTTTCCACCGCACCCTTGCCGAGGATTGGCAACTGGCTGGCGGTCGAACTGATGACGATATCGCTGCGCACCAGCTCCGCCGGAATGTCCGAGAGCAGCACGGCGTGAGCGCCGAATTGCTCGGCCAACTGGCTGGCGCGCTCCAGCGTGCGGTTGGCAACGACGATGCGCTTGACCCCCAGCTCATGCAAATGGCGCGCGACCAGCGTAATCGTCTCGCCGGCACCGATCAGCAGCGCCTGGCTGCGTTGCAGATCGCTGAAAATCTGTTTCGCCAGGCTCACTGCGGCAAACGCTACCGACACCGGGTTCTCGCCGATCGCAGTATCGGTACGCACCTGCTTGGCGGCATTGAACGTCGCCTGAAACAGCCGCCCCAGCAGCGGACCGATGGTGCCGGCCTCGCGGGCCACGGCGTAGGCCGATTTCATCTGACCGAGAATCTGTGGTTCGCCCAGCACCAGCGAGTCAAGCCCGGAGGCGACGCGCATCATGTGACGAACAGCCGCATCGTCTTCATGCACATAGGCACTAGCGCGCAGTTCGTCGAGGCTCAGATGGTGATAATCGGCCAGCCAGCGCAGCACGACATCGGCCGACAGCTGATCCTGTTCTATATAAAGCTCACTGCGATTGCAGGTGGAGAGGATCGCGGCTTCGCGGCTGTCGGTCAGTCGGCAGAGCTGCTGCAAGGCCTCCACCAGTTGCTCAGGGGTAAAGGCCACGCGCTCGCGGACGTCTACTGAAGCAGTCTTGTGGTTAATACCGAGTGCAAGGAAGGCCATTCAAGGTCGCTGGTGGTGACGTGAAGCCGGCAATTGTCCTACTTCGAAAGATTCAGAACAACTACCGCTGACTATTGTCCCAATCGTCAGCCCCTATAATGGCCACAATTGAGTCTCGGTTATGTTTGGCCGAAGGCTTGTGTCATGATGATCCGACCGCAGGTTAGTCGTCCTCTTCCTATATGAATAGATCTTCCGCGTTGCTCCTCGCTTTTGTCTTCCTCAGCGGCTGCCAGGCCATGGCGCCCGTTGCGCCGGACGGCACCCCGCCGGTCGAAGACACCACGCCCGCACCTGAAAAGCCCAAGGTTTACGGCTCATTCAGCGAGGAAACCGTGTTCAGCCTGCTGAGCGCCGAACTCGCCGGCCAGCGCAATCGTTTCGACATTGCCCTGGACAACTACGTGACCCAGGCCATCAACACCCAGGATCCGGGCGTTTCCGAGCGTGCGTTCCGCATCGCCGAATATCTGGGCGCCGATCAACCGGCCCTCGACACCGCGCTGATCTGGGCGCGCAACGCGCCGGACGATCTCGAAGCGCAACGCGCCGCTGCCGTGCAACTGGCTCGCGCCGGGCGTTACGACGACTCCATGGTCTATATGGAGAAAGTCCTGCAGGGCAAGGGCGACACCCATTTCGACTTCCTCGCGCTGTCGGCCGCCGACACCGATCAGGAAACCCGCAACGGCCTGATGAAAAGCTTCGACCGTTTGCTTGAGCGCCACCCGAACAACAATCAGCTGATTTTCGGCAAGGCTCTGCTGCTCCAGCAGGACGGCGACAATCAAGGCGCGCTGACTCTGCTCGAAGACAACCCACCGGAAGACGGCGAAATCGCACCGATCCTGCTGCGCGCGCGCCTGCTTCAGTTGCTCAACCGTGGCGACGAAGCGCTGCCGCTGCTGCAAAAAAGCATCAGGAAATACCCGGAAGACAAACGCCTGCGCCTGACCTACGCGCGCATGCTGGTTGAACAGGACCGCATGGACGACGCCAAGGCCGAATTCTCCACCCTCGTTCAGCAATACCCGGAAGACGACGAACTGCGTTATTCGCTGGCGCTGGTGTGCCTGGAAGCCAAGGCGTGGGAAGAGGCCAAGGGTTATCTGGAAGACCTGATCGCACGCGAAAGCCACGTCGATTCAGCGCATCTGAATCTCGGTCGGATTGCCGAAGAGCGCAACGACCCGCAAGGCGCGCTCATCGAATACGCCCAGGTCGGCCCGGGCAATGACTATCTGCCGGCACAGCTGCGTCAGGCCGATATCCTGATGAGCAACGGCAAAACCGCCGAAGCGCAGAGCAAACTGGCGGCCGAGCGTGACGAGCAGCCCGATTACGCGATCCAGCTGTATCTGATCGAGTCGGAAAGCCTGTCGGCCAACAAACAGGACGACAAGGCCTGGAAGGTTCTGCAACAAGCGCTGCAGAAATACCCGGACGATCTCAATCTGCTTTACACCCGCGCCATGCTCGCGGAGAAACGCAATGATCTGGCGCAAATGGAGAAAGACCTGCGCCTGATCATCAAGCGCGACCCGGACAACGCCATGGCGCTCAATGCGCTGGGCTACACCTTGTCCGATCGCACCACCCGTTACGCTGAAGCGAAAACCCTGATCGAGCAGGCGCACCAGATCAATCCGGAAGACCCGGCGGTTCTCGACAGCCTCGGCTGGGTGAACTATCGCCTGGGCAATCTGGACGACGCGGAGAAATACCTGCGCCAGGCGCTCGAGCGTTTCCCTGACCACGAAGTCGCCGCGCACCTGGGCGAAGTCCTCTGGGCCAAGGGCAATCAGCGCGAAGCCAAACAAGTGTGGGGCAAGTTCCTCAAGGATCAGCCCGACAGCACCATTCTGCGCAGCACCATCAAGCGCCTGACCGGATCCGAGAATCTTTAAACCATGCTTTTGCGCCACATTATTGTTTTCAGCTTCATCGCCCTGCTCGCCGGCTGCTCGGGTTTCGGCACTCGCGAATCGGTCGAGGGCCACGGCAGCCCGGCCCAGTGGGCGGCGAATAAACAGCAACTGACCGGCCTTGATGGCTGGCAGATCGACGGCAAGATCGGCATCCGCGCGCCGAAGGATTCCGGCAGCGGCACGCTGTTCTGGCTGCAGCGCCAGGACTATTACGACATTCGCCTGTCCGGCCCGCTGGGTCGCGGCGCGGCACGCCTGACCGGGCGTCCGGGCAAGGTGTCGCTGGAAGTCGCCAACCAAGGCCGCTACGAATCGCAATCACCCGAAGCTCTGCTCGAAGAACAGCTGGGCTGGAAATTACCGGTGTCGAATCTGGCCTGGTGGGTTCGTGGCCTGCCCGCTCCGGAAAGCAAAAGTCGCTTGAACCTGGACGCCGACAGTCGTCTGGCCAGCCTTGAGCAGGACGGCTGGAAAGTCGAATACACCGCCTACACCGAACAGAATGGTTACTGGCTGCCCGAGCGCATCAAACTGCACGGCACCGACCTTGACGTGACGCTGGTGATCAAGACCTGGCAACCGCGCAAGTTGGGGCAATAAAGCATGACCGCTGTACGCCTGACCCTGCCCTCGCCGGCCAAACTCAACTTGATGCTGCACATTCTCGGTCGCCGTGAAGACGGTTATCACGAATTGCAGACGCTGTTTCAGTTCCTCGATTACGGCGATGAACTCACTTTCGCCGTGCGCGATGACGGCGTGATTCAGCTGCACACCGAGTTCGCCGGCGTGCCCCACGACAGCAACCTGATCGTGCGCGCGGCGAAGATGTTGCAGCAACAGTCCGGCTGCGCGCTCGGCATCGACATCTGGATCGACAAAGTCCTGCCCATGGGCGGCGGCATCGGTGGCGGCAGTTCGAATGCGGCGACGACTTTGCTCGGTCTCAACCATTTGTGGCAACTGGGCTGGGATGAAGATCGTCTTGCGCAACTGGGCCTGTCACTTGGTGCCGACGTACCGGTGTTCGTCCGTGGCCATGCAGCATTTGCCGAGGGTGTTGGCGAGAAACTGACCCCGGTCGACCCCGAAGAACCGTGGTATCTGGTGCTCGTGCCGCAAGTCGCTGTTAGTACGGCAGAAATTTTTTCCGATCCTTTGTTGACACGTAACACACCGCCCATTAAAGTGCGCCCCGTTCCCGAGGGAAACAGTCGAAATGACTGCTTGCCGGTGGTAGCAAGGCGTTATCCAGAGGTACGTAACGCATTGGATTTGTTAGGTAAATTTACCGAAGCGAAGCTCACCGGAACTGGAAGTTGTGTGTTTGGGGGCTTCCCAAGCAAAGCTGAAGCTGATAAAGTCTCGGCCCTTCTGACAGAGACCCTTACAGGGTTTGTAGCGAAAGGAAGCAACGTTTCGATGTTGCATCGCAAGCTGCAAAGTCTGCTCTAAAGGAATCAAGTGCCCGGCACTTGAAAGCAACAGATACAGGGGCGTCGCCAAGCGGTAAGGCAGCAGGTTTTGATCCTGCCATGCGTTGGTTCGAATCCAGCCGCCCCTGCCATTTTCTCTACTCATCCAGGTTACCCTCAGCCTCTAGGTACTGCGCGTGTCCAAGATGATGGTCTTTACGGGGAATGCCAACCCCGATCTGGCTCGGCGTGTCGTACGTCAGCTGCATATCCCTCTCGGTGACATCTCTGTCGGCAAGTTTTCCGACGGCGAAATCACAGCCGAGATCAATGAAAACGTTCGCGGTAAAGACGTCTTCATTATTCAGCCGACCTGCGCTCCGACCAACGATAACCTGATGGAACTGGTAGTGATGGCTGACGCCTTCCGCCGCTCCTCGGCTACTCGTATCACTGCTGTTATTCCTTATTTTGGTTATGCCCGTCAGGATCGCCGTCCGCGTTCCGCACGTGTGGCTATCAGCGCGAAAGTCGTTGCTGACATGCTTACCGTAGTCGGCATCGACCGTGTTCTCACGGTTGATCTGCATGCTGACCAGATTCAGGGCTTCTTCGATATTCCGGTAGATAACATCTACGGCTCCCCGGTTCTGGTGGATGACATCGAAGATCAGCGCTTCGAAAACCTGATGATCGTGTCTCCGGACATTGGTGGCGTCGTGCGTGCACGGGCTGTTGCCAAGTCGCTGGGCGTCGATCTCGGGATCATCGACAAACGCCGTGAGAAAGCCAATCACTCTGAAGTGATGCATATCATCGGTGATGTCGAAGGGCGTACCTGTATTCTCGTCGATGACATGGTCGATACCGCCGGCACCCTGTGCCACGCGGCCAAGGCCCTGAAAGAGCATGGCGCAGCCAAGGTCTTTGCCTACTGCACACACCCTGTGCTGTCGGGCCGGGCCATCGAGAATATCGAAAATTCCGTGCTGGACGAGCTGGTGGTCACTAACACCATCCCGCTGTCCGCTGCAGCACAAGCCTGTGCACGTATCCGTCAACTGGATATCGCACCGGTTGTTGCCGAAGCGGTTCGCCGCATCAGCAATGAAGAATCGATCAGCGCGATGTTCCGTTAAGGGCCCTGCCCTTCGCGAAATGTCTCGTTGACGAAAAGCGCCCCGCCCCGGCATTCCTGTCGGGGCGGGGCTTTTTTGCCCATACCGTGTTCGGCGCTGGTCGCAAACGCCACTCGGTCATGGCTATTTTGGAGATACAAAATGAACGATTTTACTCTGAATGCTGAAGTGCGTTCCGACCTGGGGAAAGGTGCGAGCCGCCGCCTGCGTCGTCTCGCCGCTCTGGTTCCAGCTGTTGTTTACGGTGGCGACAAAGCCCCTGAATCCATCAGCATGCTGGCCAAAGAAGTTGCCAAACTGCTCGAAAACGAAGCGGCTTACAGCCACATCATCGAGCTGAACGTTGGTGGCACCAAGCAGAACGTAATCATCAAGGCTCTGCAGCGTCACCCGGCCAAAGGCCACGTGATGCACGCTGACTTCGTACGCGTTGTTGCCGGCCAGAAACTGACCGCCATCGTGCCTGTACACTTTGTTGGCGAAGAAGCTCCAGTGAAGAAAGGCGGCGAAGTTTCGCACGTTGTTGCTGAAATCGAAGTGACCTGCCTGCCTAAAGATCTGCCTGAGTTCATCGAAGTCGATCTGTCGAAAGCAGAAATCGGCACCATCATTCACCTGTCGGACCTCAAAGCTCCTAAAGGTGTTGAGTTCGTTGCTCTGGCACACGGCGATGACAAGGCTGTTGCCAACGTCCACGCTCCACGTGTTGCTGCAGAACCTACCGAAGAAGGCGAAGCAGAGTAATTCACTCTGTCATGCCGGAGTGAGCAAGTAACATCGCGGACTGGAACGTAGCGAGAAAGCGGGCGAGAACGCGGAGTTTACATCTATGGTAAATGAGCATTTTTCGTCCACTTTCGCCGCTTTCCCCGATCGCGGCGATGTTATCCACCACTCCAAGGAAGGGCCCCTATCGTGACTGCCATCAAACTGATCGTTGGCCTGGGAAATCCAGGCGCTGAATACGAACAGACCCGGCATAACGCAGGGGCCCTTTTTGTTGAGCGCATCGCCCACGCACAGAATGTGAATCTTGTGGCCGATCGCAAATATTTCGGCCTGACCGGGCGCTACTCGCATCAGGGTCAGGATGTTCGTCTGCTGATTCCCACCACCTACATGAACCGCAGCGGCCAGGCCGTGGCGGCACTCGCCGGTTTCTTCCGCATCAAGCCTGAAGAAATCCTCGTGGCGCATGACGAACTCGACTTGCCTCCGGGCGTTGCCAAGCTCAAGCAGGGCGGCGGCCATGGCGGTCACAACGGGTTGCGCGACATCATTGCGCAACTGGGCAATCAGAATACGTTCTACCGCCTGCGGCTTGGCATCGGCCACCCGGGCGTTGCCAGTATGGTTTCAAATTTCGTCCTGGGTCGTGCGCCACGCGCCGAACAGGAAAAACTCGATGCCAGCATCGACTTTGCCCTCGGCGTGCTGCCGGATATCCTCGCCGGGGAATGGAACCGCGCGATGAAAAACCTGCACAGCCAGAAGGCCTGACTTTTACCCGAGGGGAAACACCATGGGATTCAATTGCGGCATCGTCGGCCTGCCTAACGTCGGCAAGTCCACCCTGTTCAACGCCCTGACCAAATCCGGTATCGCGGCCGAGAACTTCCCCTTCTGCACCATCGAGCCGAACAGCGGCATCGTGCCGATGCCGGATCCGCGTCTGGAAGCTCTGGCGGCCATCGTCAATCCGAAGCGCATCCTGCCGACCACCATGGAATTCGTCGACATCGCCGGCCTCGTCGCCGGCGCCTCGAAAGGTGAAGGCCTGGGCAACAAGTTCCTGGCCAACATCCGCGAAACCGACGCTATCGCTCACGTGGTGCGCTGCTTCGAAGACGACAACGTGATTCACGTTTCCAACAGTGTCGACCCGAAACGCGACATCGAAATCATCGACCTGGAACTGATCTTCGCCGACCTCGACAGCTGCGAGAAACAACTGCAGAAAGTCGCGCGCAACGCCAAGGGCGGTGACAAGGACGCCGTGGTTCAGAAGGCTCTGCTTGAGCAACTGATCGCGCACTTCACCGAAGCCAAACCGGCGCGCAGCCTGATGAAGAACATGAGCGCGGATGAGAAAGCCGTGATCAAGGGCTTCCACCTGCTGACCACCAAACCGGTCATGTACATCGCCAACGTTGCCGAAGACGGTTTCGAGAACAACCCGCACCTGGACGTGGTCAAGGCCATCGCCGAAGAAGAAGGCGCCATGGTGGTTCCGGTGTGCAACAAGATCGAAGCGGAAATCGCCGAGCTCGATGATGGCGAAGAGAAGGACATGTTCCTCGAGGCCCTGGGCCTGGAAGAGCCTGGCCTGAACCGCGTGATCCGCGCCGGCTACGAAATGCTGCACCTGCAGACCTACTTCACCGCCGGTGTCGAAGAAGTCCGCGCCTGGACCGTCAAGGTCGGTGCTACCGCACCACAGGCCGCTGGCGTGATCCACACCGACTTCGAAAAAGGCTTCATCCGTGCCGAAGTCATCGCCTACAACGACTTCATCCAGTACAAGGGCGAAGCCGGCGCCAAAGAAGCCGGCAAGTGGCGCCTGGAAGGCAAGGATTACATCGTCAAGGACGGCGACGTGATGCACTTCCGCTTCAACGTCTAAGCAACAGCCGCACATAAAAAAGCCGCGTTTGATACGCGGCTTTTTTGTGCCTGAAATTCAGTGACTGAGTACATTTCCCTGTGGGAGCGAGCCTGCTCGCGAATGCGGCGTGTAAGCTAAGCATTCGTCAACTGACCCACCCATTCGCGAGCAGGCTCGCTCCCACAGTTCGATTCGTCTGTTCAGGCCTTTCTGGTACGCGGTAAAAAGATCGCCAACACACCAAACAACGGCAAGAACGAGCAAAGGAAATACACGTACTCAATCCCGTGCACATCCGCCAGATGCCCGAGCAGCGCTGCGCCAATCCCGCCGAAACCAAACATGAGCCCGAAGAAAATCCCGGCAATCATCCCGACATTGCCTGGCACCAGTTCCTGCGCGTACACCACAATCGCCGAGAATGCCGACGCCAGAATGAAGCCGATCACCACGCTGAGAATGCTGGTCCAGAACAGATCGACATGCGGCAGGATCAAGGTGAATGGCGCGACGCCAAGAATGGAAAACCAGATCACTGCCTTGCGCCCGATCTTGTCGCCGATAGGCCCGCCGAAGAACGTCCCTGCCGCCACTGCGCCCAAAAACAGGAACAAGTGCAATTGCGAACTCGCCACCGACAGGTCGAACTTCTCGATCAGGTAGAAAGTGAAGTAGCTGGTGAAACTGGCCATGTAGAAATATTTGGAGAACACCAGCAGCCCCAGGACCACCAAGGCACTGGTCACCCTGCCCTTCGATAAGCCGTGCGTCGCGGCTTGGCCGGCCTTGAGCTTGAACAGGTTCAGGTGGTTGGCGTACCAACGGCTGATGCGGTACAGCACGAACAGCGCAAACACTGCGAACAGACCGAACCACGCCACATTGCCCTGGCCGAAGGGAATGATGATCGCCGCCGCCAGCAAAGGGCCAAACGCGGAACCGGCATTGCCGCCGACCTGAAAGGTCGATTGCGCCAGTCCAAACCGGCCGCCCGAAGCCAGGCGCGCAACACGCGAGGCTTCCGGGTGAAAGGTCGACGAGCCGATACCAATCAGCGCCGCCGCCAGCAGAATCAATGGGAAGCTGCCGACCACCGACATCATCAGAATGCCGATCAACGTACACACGGTGCCCGCCGGCAAAAGCCACGGTTTGGGGTGGCGATCAGTGTGGTAACCGACCCACGGCTGCAACAGCGATGCGGTCAACTGGAAGGTCAAGGTGATCAGGCCGACCTGGGTGAAGGTCAGGCCATAGTTGGCCTTGAGCATCGGGTAGATCGACGGCAGCACCGACTGGATCAGGTCATTGATCAGATGCGCCAGCGCCACCGCGCCGATGATGCGCATCACCAAGGGGCTGCTTTGAGGAGCAGAGGTCGCCGAGGCAGCGGCGGTCTGAACGTTGCTGATAGCCATGGAAAATTCCGGACAGCAGATGGGTGCCCGCGGGCAGGTGCGTCAATGTGCCATTTTTCGGTGCGCTCGCGCTATCCCCTTAGGCAGCTAACTAACTGACTGGTCGTCGAGCAAACGGTGATAGCGCAACGCCATGGTCTGAATCTTGCCTTGCTTCTGCCCTTGAACACGATCGCCTTACAAAGGCGCTCGACAATGGGAAGTTTCGCTACAGAGCCGGCCTACAGAGCGGGCATGGGTGAACTTTCGAGGCCTTTTAGAGGGCACGGGTCGTGAGCCAACAGCTCGCGATGCACGCCAATGGTGCGTGGTGTCCAGAGGAGTCATGAGGCATGCAGGCTTTCCTTTCACCGGGGATCAAATTGCTGGGGCGGTTTGGCTTCGCAGGTAAATTCCAATTATTGTTTCTGCTGTTCATTCTGCCGCTGGCCGGCAGCCTGTTGATGATCGGCCATGACTATCGCGAGAAGCTCAATCTGATTTCCGGCGAACGTGCCGGTGTGCGTCAATTGCTCGCGCTGGATGCGCTGGACAACCTGCTCGCCGCGCAACGCGACCGCGCCGCCCGCTGGCGCGCCACCGAGACCAATCGTCAGCCGACACCGGCCACCCTCGCCGCCATGGCCGCCTTCGACGCCGTGCAACCGGCGGTGCTGCAAGCCACCACCGAGCTAGGCAATGCCCTGAACCAGCAAGGCGCCGACGGCGCAATCCTCGAACGCTTTCAGGCGCTGCAAACCGCGCTCAATGGCCTTGATTCGAAAAGCCTGAGCAGTGTCGGCTGGTGGCCGGACGGTTATGACCGCTTCACCAATGCCCTGGGCGCGCTGCAAGCCTTGCGCGAGCAGATCGTCATGGACAATCGCCTGACTCTCGCGCCGTGGCTGGAAACCTACCTGCTGACGCAGATTTCCACGCAACACGCACCGGACCTGATCGAGCGGGTCGGCCGTCTGGCGGCGGTCGGTCAGGCCTCAGTCGTTTCCGGCCAGTTCACCCTGCAAAGCCGCTTGCAGTTGCGCGACCTGCGCAGTCGCATCGGGGACGCCCGCGAGCAACTGGTGAAAACCGCCGGCCTGCTGGAGGCGCGTCTGCCAGCCGAGCTGCAAGCCTGGGCCGGTCAGTATCACGACAGCCTGAAACACCTCGACAGCGGCCTGAAAGTCCTCGACGACGGTGTGTTTGGCGGCAGCATCAACCTCAAGCCAGAGGACTTCGAACGCAGCCTCGACGCGCTGCTCTCCGACCTCGCTTCCCTGCGCCAGCAATCCCTGGTCGCGCTGGATCAGCGGCTCGATGCGTATTACAGCTCGGCGATTCGCCAGTTCATTCTTGTCGCCGCAATTTTCGGTTGCCTGCTGCTGGCCGCGCTATACCTGTTCGTCTGCCTGCAAGCCTCGATCCGCCGTAGCGCCAGCGGCATCACCTTGCTCGCTGAGGCCTTGCGCGACGGCAACCTGAGCCTGCAAGTGCCGGTGGTGGGGCGCGATGAGCTGGCAGCGATCAGCACCGCGCTCAACGTCGCTGTGGTGCAACTGCGCAGCAGCATGCTCGGCGTCGACCACGAAACCTCGCAGTTGAGCAACGCGGTACGCAGCCTCAACCAACACTCCAGCGGCGCCCTCAGCGAAGTCGAGGCGCAGCAGTTGCAGATCAGCCAGATCGCCGCTGCCGCCACGCAATTGGCCGCCACCTCGCAAGGCGTCGCGCAGAGTTGCGAACAGGCCTCGGGCAGCGCCCAGCAAACCCGGCGCATCGCCGCCGACAGCAGCCGCGACAGCCAGCGCACCACGGCCAGCATTCAGCAGCTCAATCAGCGCCTGAACGACACCGCCGCCGCGCTCGGCCGGGTCAGCGAGCAAGGCCAGCAGATTCAACTGGTCGTGGACACCATTCGCGGCGTCGCCGAGCAGACCAACCTGCTCGCGCTCAACGCCGCCATCGAAGCCGCCCGCGCCGGCGAACAGGGTCGCGGCTTTGCGGTGGTCGCCGACGAGGTGCGCAGCCTCTCGCAACGCACGCAATCGTCCACCGCGCAGATCGCTGGCACCGTCGACAGCCTGCGCGCCACGGTCAACGAAGCGGTGAGCCTGATGGAAGCCGCCTGCGGCCAGGCGCAATCGGATGCCGAGGCGGTCACCGGACTCGGCGAACGCTTGGGAGAAATCGCCAGCGCCGTACAGAGCGTCACCGACACCCTGGCGCAAATCGCCACCGCTGTGGAAGAACAGGCCAGCACCGCCGACGAAGTCAGCGGCAATATCCAGCAGGTCGATCAAGCGGCGGTGCGTTTGCTTGAAGGCGCACGTGCGGTGAACCTCGCGGCGGACACCTTGAGCCAAGGTAGCGAGGCCCTGAGCGCCAATACCGCCAGATTCCAACTGCGCTGACGCCCTCCCCGGCCCCGATTTTCGGGGCTGGAGGATAAGCGGTTGAAAACAGGAAGAAATATTTTCGATTTACGCTTGACGCTTTGCCATTTCAGGGGAATAATGCGCGCCACTTGGCTACATAGCTCAGTTGGTTAGAGCATAGCATTCATAATGCTGGGGTCCGGGGTTCAAGTCCCTGTGTAGCCACCAAGTACTAAAAACGGCTTACCGAAAGGTAGGCCGTTTTTTTATGCCTTGGGAAAAGTCCTTTTCCTCCCGCTCCCTGCATGCAATTCAGATACCTCCGTAAGAAAAAAGTAGATCTCTGGTACGAAACGGATCTTTCGTAGCATCAGCCACCTGTCGCTCTCTCCCCGAATCGCTCCTATACCGACAAGCTCCCCTGGCTCGATTCAGCGCCATGCAGGGAGTTGGCATGCCTCAATACAAATACCTTCTCGACGATGACTGGTTATTAAATCCGTATAGCGGTGGCAGGGCCTGGTTTACTTTGCTTCCACCGAAAGCGCCGGAGCCAGTGTACATCGAGAAGGATGAGTGGCCTGCGCCCAAGCCACGCGAAGACAGGGTATTTGCCAAGTCCTGCACGCCGGACAACTGGTGTCGCACGGACGCTGGCACTGCCAAGGAGCCAGCCAGCAACTTCGGCAAGATCATGGTCGCCGGCGCCATGCTCATGCCATCCGCCAGCACCGCTGTCGCGACGGCAATAGGCGCCGACCTGGCTTTGGGGCGTCTGGCCGGCGGCGGGATTTTGCAACAGCGCCTGAACTGGGCCATCCGTGGCGCCGGCGGGCCGGCCAGCGTGTTTGTGCTGGGAATGCTGCCGAGCAAAATGGCCGACGGCACGCTTCACACCGACGAAGAACTACGCCGCATGAGCCGCGCCACCACGCGCGTGCGCTTCCAGTTTCGTCGTGATGCCGAAGGTGTTCTGCGGGTCTACGGCATCCACTCCGACGCCTCTGGCGACGACGCCGTACGCACGGTGAACGTCAAGTGGAACGCCGACAAGACCGCCATGGAGGCCAAGCTCAACGGCATCACCATTCTTTGGACGCCGCAACGCGGGCCGTTGGGGTCGATGCCTCCGCTGGTTTATCCCGACCACGGTGAGGCACTCGACCCGATCCTCGTCCACCCGATTCCGGACAATACCGATAGCCAGATTGAGGGTCTGCCGGGCGAGGATGTAACGGCCGAGGATTGTATTCTGGTGTTCCCGGCGGACACCGGGCTGAAGTCGCTGTATGTGGTTTATTCGAGGCCGGCGAGGCAGACGCCTGGGATCGTTACGGGGGTGGGGGAGGATGTGGCGGGGATATGGCTTGCGGGTGCTGATTCGGACGTGGGGGTTCCGATTCCAACAGACGTTGCCAACTCCCTACGAGGACGAGAATTCAAAAACTTCGACTCATTCAGAGCAACCTTTTGGAAAACTGTTGCAGAGTCAACATCGGGGGGTGAGTTGATTGAACAGAATGTTGGTCGCATGCGTAAGGGTAAGGCGCCACGTGTGCGTAAAGCCGATAGAGTCGGCGGTAGAAAGTCTTATGAAATTCACCATCTCGAAAAAATATCCAAGGGTGGTGGCGTATATGACCTAGATAACCTTCGAGTAAATACTCCTCGGAACCATATCGATATACACCGGCGTGAATAGGCAAATATGAAAGACACCTTATTAAAAGCCAGCATTTCTGAATACACAGAGGCCGAATTCGTCGCGCTACTACAAGAGCTCGCGAAAGAGGATGAAGAAGCTGAAAACGATGATCGTGCTGATTTACTGTTGGCGCACTTCGAGACAATCAGCGAGCATCCAGCAGGATCAGACTTGATCTACTACCCGGAGCCTGGTGCTGATAACTCCCCTGTGGGGGTAATGCAAAGTGTCAGGGACTGGCGAGAAGCACAGGGATTGCCGGGGTTCAAAGGCTCTTGATAAATCGTGTCGTTGAGGGTTCGAGCCATCGAGTTAACTTTGGCTGTCACGATTTATTGCGTCTCAACACATCCAAGATTCGTGCATGAGATAGGCAATGGCAACGGAATTCCTTATTAAAGACGATTTGTCAGATTACACCGAGCAAGAATTCATCAACATCCTTGAGCGCATTATCGGAAATGAGGGGAGCGAAGAAGAAGAAAGCAAGCTCGTTCTTCACTTCAATTTGATTTGTGGACACCCAACAGGATCCGATTTGATTTTTTACCCTGAAGATGGCGCCGATGACTCGGCACAGGGAATCATTGAGTCATTGAAGAAATGGCGTAGTGACCATGGACTGTCGGGCTTCAAACAATGATAAGAAAACGCACCAAGCAAAGCATAGCTGACTACACAGAATCAGAATTCATCTGTTTCGTGAAAAATATAAGAGCAGTCAACAGAAGTGGGTCTGACAAGGAGCTTGGCAGATTGCTGGCGGAATTCAGGGCTTTGACCGGCCACCCCGCTGGAACAGACCTGATCTTCTACCCCGAGCCCGGAGCAGATACAACATCTGCCGGAATAGCTCGTACAGTCATGGCTTGGCGCGAAGCGAATCGACTACCCGGGTTCAAGACATGAATCCTGCCGCCCGTTTCATTTGAACTGTGGAACTTCAACTTGAGAACGTTATGACTAACATATCCGACTACACCGAAGCGGAATTCTTGAAATTTGTGCAATCTGTTCTTGCAGCCAACACAAGCCCAGACGAGATTCTCGATCCGCTGTTGTTTGAATTTGTACGTCTGTGTGAGCACCCAGCGGGCACTGACCTTATCTATTGGCCCGAGGAAATGAAACAACAAACAGCCGAGGGCATTACCGAAATCGTGAAAAAGTGGCGCTGTACCCATGGTCTACCCGGCTTCAAGCAATAAGTTTCTGACTCACTAACCCTGCATCACTCTCAAGAAGATCGCATCGCCAGAGTTACCGCTTTCGCGAGCAGGCTCGCTCCCACAAGGGCATCGTTTTCGGCCAATCGATTGGCGCGGCCGCTGATCGGAAGGGCTGTAATCCCCACGCGGTTTGCACCCCGTCCGCCCGCTCGATAAAGTCCCTCAAGACTTCTACCCCACGGACGGAGAGCCCGCGTGTTTCCAGCCCAGCCCTTAAAGCGCTTTCGCCTGCCAGCCCTGACACTGCTTGTCAGCGCTCTGACCCTCACCGCATGCAACGCCCCGCCCTCTTCTTCCTTGCCACTGGCACCAGAAGCTGCATCCGGTTACCGCACTGATCTGCAAACCCGACACGCCAATAAACACATGGCCGCTGCTGCCAATCCACTCGCGGCCGAAGCCGGGCGGGAGATGTTGCGTCAGGGTGGTTCGGCGATTGATGCGGCGATTGCGATGCAGGCGGTGTTGACGCTGGTTGAGCCGCAGTCTTCCGGGATCGGTGGCGGGGCGATGATTGTGTTGTGGGATGGCAAGCAGGTGCGCACCTATGACGGCCGCGAAACGGCGCCGGCCGGGGCCACCGAGAAGCTGTTCCTGAAGGCTGACGGTAAACCGATGGCCTTTACGCAAGCGCAGATCGGCGGGCGCTCGGTCGGTACGCCCGGGGTATTGCGCGCGCTGGAGCTGGCGCATCGGCAGCACGGTCGCTTGCCATGGGCGAAGCTGTTTGAGCCAGCGATCAAACTGGCCGCGCAAGGCTTTGCGATTTCCCCGCGCCTGCATTCGCTGCTGACTGCCGATCCACTGATACGCCAGTCGCCAGACATGGCTGCTTACTTCCTGAATGAGGATGGCAGCGTCAAAGCTGTCGGCACGCGCCTGCAGAACCCGAAGTTGGCGGCCGTGTTCAAACGTATCGCCAGCGAAGGTGCCGATGCGCTGTACAAAGGTCCGATCGCCGAAGAGATCGTCGCCAAGGTTCAACAGCACGCCAACCCCGGCAGCCTGTCGCTGAACGATTTGCAGCGCTATCAGGCCAAGGAACGCGCGCCGCTGTGTACCGACTACAAGCGTTGGCAGGTCTGCGGCATGCCGCCACCGTCGTCGGGCGGGATCGCCGTGGCGCAGATTCTCGGCACGTTGCAGGCGCTGGAGACTCGCGACCCACGCCTGTCGCTGACTCCACTCAAACCAGTGACCACCAATAAGCCGGCCGGCATCGAACCGGCGCCGCAAGCGGTGCATCTGATCGCCGAGGCTGAACGTCTGGCCTATGCCGATCGCGCGCAATACGTGGCCGACACCGACTTCGTCCCGGTGCCGATCAAAGGGTTGCTCGATCCTGCCTATCTGGCCAGCCGCGCCAGCCTGATCGGCGAGCGCAGCATGGGCAGCGCCAAACCGGGCACACCGCCGGGCGTACAGGTTGCCTACGCACCGGACCGCTCGCCGTTGCGCATCTCGACCTCCCAAGTGGTCGCGGTGGATGATCTCGGCGCAGCCGTGTCGATGACCACCACCATCGAAGCCGCGTTCGGCTCGCACCTGATGGTTCAAGGTTTTCTGCTGAACAACCAGATGACCGACTTCTCGTTCATCCCCGAAGAGAACGGGCAGAAAGTCGCGAACCGCGTCGAACCGGGCAAACGCCCACGCTCGTCGATGGCGCCGACGCTGATCTTTGATCGCAACACCGGTGAATTTGTCGCCACGGTCGGCTCCCCCGGCGGCTCGCAAATCATCGAATACGTGGCGAAAACCACCATCGGCCTGCTCGACTGGAACCTCGATGCACAAAGTGCGATCAACCTGCCCAACTTCGGCAGCCGCAATGGCCCCACCGAACTGGAACAGGGACAGTTCAGCCCGGCGCTGATTCAGGCGTTGAAAGACAAAGGCCACACGGTCAGTGAAATCGACATGACCAGCGGCACCCAGGCGATCGTGCGGGTGAAGGACGCGCAGGGCAAAGCGACATTGACGGGGGGTGCCGATCCTCGGCGTGAGGGAGAGGCGTTGGGGGACTGAAACACTGCATTGAAAAAAGGCCTGTCGAGCAGCAGGCCTTCTCCCGGGAGTAAATCAGACCGCCAACGTCTTGCCATCCACCCCATCCCCAATCGTCAGGAAATGCCCGCCCGCAACGTGGTGCAACGTACGCAAACCATCGTGCCCTTCGAAATGCCAGCGCCCGTCGCTGAACACACGCTCGTCGGCCTGGCCGGCGATGACTTCGGCGAGGAACAGGTCGTATTGCTCGTGATTGCGCGGCTCCGGCAGCAGGCGGCATTCGAGCCAGGCGACACAGCCCTCGAGCAGCGGCGCTTCAACCTGTTCGCCGGCAAAGGTGTGTAGGCCGTACGCCTGAAACTTGTCGTGACCTTGGTTGCGGGTGATTTCCAGGCCGGAGGTGTTGCCGACAGTTTGCACGATATCGGCCTGATTGACGCAAGGCACGTTCAGCACAAAGGTGCCGGAGGCTTCAAGCAACTGGCGGGTCCAGGTGGATTTGTCGAGGACGACGGCGACTTTCGGCGGTTCGAAATCCAGCGGCATGGCCCAGGCGGCGGCCATGATGTTGCGTTGGCCGTCGTGAGCGGCGCTGACCAGCACGGTCGGCCCGTGGTTGAGCAGGCGGTAGGCTTTGTTCAAGGGCACCGGACGGCGGTGGGAGACGCTCATGGGGATCTGCTCCGGAGGAAAAGGAGCCGATTGTAGCGCTGTCACTGGCGAAACACAGAACCTGTGGGAGTGAGCAGATGCGGCGCTGCCCCTCGGTGATCGTTCCCTCGCTCTGCGCGGGAATGCATCCTGTGACGCTCTGCGTCACGCCAGCGAAGGAACGCGGAGCGTCCCGGGCGGCATTCCCACGCAGAGCGTGGGAACGATCAGTGCGGTGTCAGTGAGAGAGCTGATTGGCAAACTGCCCCACCGCATCCACCACTTTCTGCGCACCGTCCTGAATCTCGACAATCACCGTGCCTGCCTCCGCCGCCAGCGCCAGGCCCTGTTCAGCCTGAAGCTTGCCGTCGGTCATCAGCGCCACGGCATTGCGGGCCATTTCCTGGTTCTGCCGTACCACGCCGACGATTTCGTCCGTCGCCTGGCTGGTGCGCGAGGCCAGTTGCCGGACCTCGTCCGCGACCACGGCAAAACCACGGCCCTGCTCGCCGGCCCGGGCGGCTTCGATCGCGGCGTTGAGCGCCAGCAGGTTGGTCTGTTCGGCAATGCCGCTGATGGTTTTGACGATCGTGCCGATCACCAGCGACTGCTCGTTCAGCGCCTCGATACCTTCGCCGGCGGCTTGCATGTGCCGCGACAAATCACGCATCACGTTCACCGCTTCGGTGACGACCGTGGTGCCCCGTTGCGCGGTGCTGTCGGTTTGTTGCGAAGTGCTGTAAGCGATGCTGGCCGCGTCGGCAACCGCCTGCTCGCGGTTGACCTGATCAGTAATCACCGTGGCGAACTTCACCACTTTGTACAGTTTGTCGTTGGCATCAACCACCGGGTTATAGGACGCTTCCAGCCACACCGTACGACCATGGCTGTCGATACGCTTGAAGCGGCCAGCGACAAACTCACCGCTGTTCAAGCGCCGCCAGAAGTTCTGGTACTCGGCGCTGTTGTACTCATCCGGGGCGCAGAATGTGCGGTGATGTTTGCCTTTGATCTGCGCCAGGCTGTAACCCATGCCGTTGAGGAAGCGATCATTGGCGCTGAGCACATTGCCGTTGAGATCGAACTCGATCACGGCGGTGGAGCGCACCAACGCGCCGATCAGGTTCTCATGCTCGCGGGAGGCCTCGATGGTGCGGGTCAGGTCGCTGGCGTAGAAGGAGATGTGTCTGATCCGGCCATCGGACGAGCGCACCGGTTGCACGATGGAACGCAGCCACGCCTCGTCGCCATTGCCGCGCAACAGGCGCACGGCGCCGGCAAAATGCTCGCCACGGCTCATCGAGTTTTTGAAGCGCTGATGGAATTCGTCGGTTTTGACGTGGGCCGGCACGATGTCTTCGATTGCCCGGCCGATCAGGTCCTGGCTCTTGTAGAACATTTCATCGAGAAAATTCTGGTTGACCGAACGAATCCGCCCGTCGGGCTCAAGGGTCAGCGCGAGCATTTCGCTTTCCAGGCTTTCCTTCACTTGTACAAGGCTGGAGAGTTCTTCGCGCAGAGCGGCCAGCTCTTGTTTCAAGCGTTTATTGAACATGGGAAAGCACCGATGGCAGGGTAGTTAGCGGATACAACCTAGCCATCGGCCTTGCGCAGCTTTTCTGAAGCCAGCGCCAGACCCGTCAGTCGAAAATAATCCGGCGCTTACGGATCAGGCAGCGCCGGCCGCCTGACACGGTCCGCTACGTGGCATGCGCGCACCGAAATACGCCGCTGTCAGAACTCCCACCGCGCCCATCACTGCACAGAAGATTACGCAGACCCACGGGCTCCACGGCATCAGACCAATCAGCAACAGCGGTGTGATACTTGCCCAGGCGGCGTAGGCAATGTTGTAGGTGAAGGAAATGCCCGACACTCGAATCCGCGCCGGAAACAGCCCGACCATCACCGAAGGCACCGCACCCACTACCCCACAAGCCAGACCGGCGACCGCATAGGCCATGCCGATCCAATGCCCGCCGATGATCAGACAGCCATACAACACGCCAATGCCCAATGGCAGCAACAGGCTGTAGAGCATGACCGTGCGCCAGGCGCCGATGCGATCGACCAGCAGCCCCGCGATCACGCAGCCAATGTTGAGAAAGACGATGCCCAAGGCACTGAGGCCGAAGGTGTAGCTGGCGGTCATGCCGAAGGTTTTCTGCATCATGGTCGGGGTGATGACGACGAACACCACCACTGCCGAGGTGAGTACGCAGGTGAGCAACATGGCCGGCAGCATGGCCAGACGATGTTCACGCAGCACCGTGCGCAGCGGCAGCTCGACCCGCGCCTCGCGCTGCGCTTCCAGGGCCATGAACACCGGGGTTTCGCTGAGCCAGCGGCGCAGGTAAACGCCCACCACGCCAAACACACCGCCGAGCAGGAATGGATAGCGCCAGGCGTAATCGAGAATTTCGGCAGGCGTGAAAACCTGCGCGAGGAAGGTCGCAGTGAGTGCGCCGATCAAGTAACCGAAGGTCAGGCCGGCCTGCAGGAAACCGAGGGCGTAACCGCGATGGCCGGTCGGGGCATGCTCGGCGACGAACACCCAGGCACTTGGCACTTCGCCGCCCACCGCAGCGCCTTGCAGGATGCGCAGCGCCAGCAACAGCAAGGGCGCGAAATAGCCGATCTGTGCGTAGGTCGGCATGATCCCGATCAGCAGACACGGCAGGGCCATCATCAGGATGCTCAGGCTGAACACCTTTTTGCGGCCCAGACGGTCGGCGAAATGCGCCATCAGAATCCCGCCCAGAGGCCGCGCCAGATAACCGGTGACGAAGATGCCGAAGCTTTGCAGCAACCTCAGCCACTCGGGCATTTCCGGCGGAAAGAACAGCTGACTCAGGGTCAGCGCGAAGAATACGAAGATGATGAAATCGTAGATTTCCAGCGCCCCGCCGAGCGCGGCAAGGCCGAGGGTCTTGTAGTCGGCACGGCTGAACGGCGCCGGTCGGGCTGGAGAATTGGCAGTCATGACAAAGAACTCAGGCATCGGCAAAAACCAAGGCGCTCATGGTCTACGCAAAAGCGCGGATCGACAACCCGTCAGACCATAGTCTCGGTTTGCGAAAACCTGCTCAACAAAAGGGCGGCGCTTGATTTACTGTTAGCGCCTGTCCAAGGGACCACGCCAACACCGACCAGCCGCCCATGTGGGAGCGAGCCTGCTCGCGAAACGTCAGTTCAGACAATCTGATGCTGAATGTGCCGACGTCTTCGCGAGCAGGCTCGCTCCCACAGGGGATCTCCGTGGCTGTCGAGCCGGGCGACTGCTCCCGCGGATCAAAATAACCATAAAAAATCCGAGGTACTTCCCGTGGCCGTTGATATCGAAGATAGCCGCTCCGCGCGCTTTGCCCTGCGCTGTTCCAGTTTTGCCGAACGCTGGTTTCCCGACTCCTGGGTGTTCGCCGCGTTGGCCGTGATCATCGTTGCGCTGGCCACTTTGGCCATGGGCGCCAAACCCACCGCTGCAGCGATGGCCTTCGGCGACGGCTTCTGGAGCCTGATCCCGTTCACCATGCAGATGGCCTTCGTGGTGATCGGCGGCTACGTCGTCGCCAGCTCTCCGCCCGCAGTCAAGCTGATCGACAAACTGGCACGCATCCCGAAAAACGGCCGCTCCGCCGTGGCCTGGGTAGCATTGATCTCGATGGTCGCCTCCCTGCTCAATTGGGGTCTGTCGCTGGTATTCGGCGGGCTGCTGGTACGCGCCCTCGCCCGCCGCACCGACCTGAAAATGGATTACCGCGCGGCCGGAGCTGCGGCATATCTGGGACTTGGCGCGGTGTGGGCGCTGGGCTTGTCATCGTCAGCCGCGCAGTTGCAGGCCAACCCGGGCAGCCTGCCGCCGTCGATCCTGTCGATCACTGGCGTGATCCCGTTCACCGAAACCATTTTCCTCTGGCAGTCCGGGGTCATGCTGCTTGCGCTGATCGTGATCTCGATCATCATCGCCTACGCCACCGCGCCCGGGCCGAACTCGGCACGCGACGCCAAGGCCTGCGGCATCGACCCGGCGTTCAACCTGCCGCCGCTGCAACCGCGCACTCGCCCCGGTGAATGGCTGGAACACAGCCCGTTGCTGATCATTGTGCTGGTGCTGCTGGCGGCGGGCTGGCTATTTCACGAGTTTTCGACCAAACCGGCGATCACTGCGATTTCCGGCCTAAACACCTATAACTTCCTGTTCATCATGCTCGGCGCGCTGTTGCACTGGCGCCCGCGCAGCTTCCTTGATGCGGTGGCCCGTGCGGTACCGACCACCACTGGCGTGTTGATCCAGTTTCCGCTGTACGGCTCGATCGCCGCGCTGATGACCACGGTCAAAGGCGCCGATGCGCAAACCCTCGCGCATCACATCTCGACTTTCTTTGTCAGCATCGCCTCCCACGACACCTATGCGCTGCTGATGGGCGTGTATTCGGCGATTCTCGGTTTCTTCATCCCGTCCGGCGGCGGCAAATGGATCATCGAAGCGCCTTATGTGATGCAAGTCGCCAATGATCTGCAATACCACCTCGGCTGGGCGGTGCAGATCTACAACGCCGCCGAAGCCCTGCCGAACCTGATCAACCCGTTCTATATGCTGCCGCTGCTTGGCGTGCTCGGGTTGAAGGCGCGGGACTTGATAGGCTTCTCGTTCGTGCAACTGCTGGTGCACACGCCGCTGGTGCTGCTGTTGTTGTGGGCGCTGGGGACGACATTGGCGTATACGCCGCCGGTGATGCCGTAAGTCGATAAAAACGCACCTGCTCAAGGGCAGGTGCTCTTAAAACTTGGTTTGATCGTTGCTTTAGACGGGTCGCGCCTGATCAAGCACCTGCTGACGAAATTTCACTGGCAGGTCGCCGGGGGTCAGCACCTCGACCGCAACACCCAGCAGGTCTTCAAGCTCAACCTGAAGTCCGCCCAGATCAAAAAGCGTCGTGCCGGGCAGCGGGTCAACCAGCAGATCGAGATCGCTACCGTCCAGATCCGTCCCCAGCAATGCTGAACCAAATACACGCGGGTTGGCCACACGAAAGCGCCTGATCACTTCGCGGACGGCGGACCTTTGCATGTCGAGAGCAGTAGAAGGCTTCATGACTCACCCTTGGAAAATTCGATGTCGCTGCAGTCTAGCAGTGCGGACGCGCACCAGGCAGCGTGCTTGTTGGCACAGCCGTAACAATATGTGCGCTGCTTGGGTAATACCGCATTCAGGCAAGAATCCACACCCAACCGCTTTTCTGTCAAACACCACTGATCCACTATGAAGCGCCCCCAAACTCGAGGGGAACCCACGCTGAAAAGGATCTGAGCATGTTCAAACTCGCAGGACTTACCCTCGTTGCACTGACGCTAAGCGCCGCCGTCCACGCCGATGTCGACGTGAAACTGGGCAGCACCGAGCGCGTCACCCGCCTCTTCGCCTACCCCAACAATTGCAGCGTGATCTGCTTTCGCAACTGGACGCTGGAGCAGACCGTTGTTCACTACCTGAGCCAGAGCGTCCAGCGCGACGGTTACGCCGATGCCAAGGTGCTGGTGAAAAATGACAACGATCAGCTCTACGCCGAGATCACCGGAGTGCCGGACGGCTATGACAAGCCGCTGTCGGCGTTGCTCGATGCCGGCGACCTGGCGTATGCCGGCGCCAGCAAGCTGAATGCCGCTGGCAAGTGGGCCTACAGCTGGTATCTGTTCCTGCCGCTGGGCATGGCTCTGGAAAATCGCAAGAGCGTCGAGTTGCTGCACTTCCCGCCTGACTACTCACTGACCCAGGCGCAGGACTACCTGCGCTCGAACACCACCGATCGCTGGGCGACGTTGCTGACCGATAACGGTATCCCCGCCGGGCAGACGCCGGCTTACCAGACCATCATCGACATCGCGCCGATCGCCGCGCCGTCCAATGCTGGCGGGGATCTGGAGGACGTCTACGACTACTTCAAGGATTACCAGACCACGCTGGTCAAGCAGTTCAGCCAGACCGCCAGTGGCACGACGTTGCCGATGGTTGCGTTTGGGGCGCCGGTGCGCAACTGGATCAAGGAACAATATGGGCCGACGGTTGGCGTATTGGGGCTGGCGAGCATCAGTTCGGCCGAAGGGGTGAATGTGCCAGTGCTCGGTTCCAACCATCCGAGCTATATCTGGTACGCCGCCGATCCGAAGAGCTATACCGGCGACGATGCCCAGGCCAAGGCTGACGCGGCGGGCCTGAAAGTCATGGGCCAGGATTTGAGCGCGGCTTGCTGGCAGGCCGGGATGGGCAGCAAACCGGGCAGCGATGCACAGGCCACGCTGAACAGTTGCACACAAACATGGCAGGTGACGCAAAAGGTCAAAACCTGCGAGTTGTTCTATATCTCGATCCGCAACCTCAGCGCAGAACAAGCCGCCGCCAAGTGCGCCACGCCACGAATCAAGACACAACTGCAGCAGCTGAAAGCGCCCTTGCCTGCGGCCGCCGTGCCCGCACCCGCTCTGTAGTCGCTGCCGGAGCCCCCGTGTCAGTCAATGCTGACGCGGGCCAACGGTGATCGCGCCTGTCAGGTTTGACAGTAGACCGGTACCTTCAATTGCGCGACGCTTGGATCCAATCATGCTTCGCCTGGCGGGCGTGGGCACAACCCGGAGGCAATACTCACCAACAAGGATCGTTATGAACAATCAAGCCATGGGCCGGCACCTGCCGCGCGATCCAGAAGGCATCTATCCGTTCGCCGGACTTCCGGTGCGGCTGGGCTTTCCATCCTGCCAGGACTTTCAGATTATCCACGACGAACGTGGCATGGCCACGGCGGTGGTCGCACGCCGCGAGTTTCTGCGCATTAGTCGAATGTGCCGGGTTTCCGGGCAATTGCTGCCCTATCGCTGTCGACAGACCCGTCAGCTGCAAGCCGGCATCCACGTTTACGATCCGCGCTTTTGCGGGGTGCTGGAACACGCCTGCGACCCGAATGTATTTCTCGACATGAGCGAATTGTGGCTGTGGGCCTTGAAAGATATCCACAGCGGCGAACATCTGAGCATCGATTACGCATCGACCGAAGACAAACTGCTACGCCAGTTCGCCTGCGATTGCGGCTCGTCGCGCTGCCGTGGCTGGATCACCGGTTACGACGATCCACCCACGCCTGAAGGCCAGCGCTTTTTACAGCGCTGGCGGCATCCAGGCCGTAACTGAACGCCGCGGTTACGGCGCGCCGACCGGACGCAAGCGGTATTGCGGCGGCAACTGTTCGAAACCGCTTATGGTGGTATTGAGACTTTTCCAGCGGCCGTCCTTGATGCCGTAGATGCAGCCGTGGATCGACAGCGGCTGTCCGCGGTGCCAGGCGTTCTGGATGATGCTGGTATGCGCGACGTTGGCCACTTGCTGGATCACGTTGAGTTCGCACATGCGATCGACCTGCTCTTCTTCGGTCGCCAGCTTGGCCAGCTCTTCGCGCTTTTCGTAATAAAGATCGCGGATCGACCGCAGCCAGCCATCGATCAGGCCGAACTGGCGATCCTGCATCGACGCGCGCACGCCGCCGCAGCCGTAGTGGCCGGTGACGAGGATGTGTTTGACCTTGAGCACATCCACCGCGTACTGGATCACCGAGAGGCAGTTGAGGTCGGTGTGCAGCACGACGTTGGCGACGTTGCGGTGTACGAACAGATCGCCCGGCAGCATACCGACGATTTCGTTGGCCGGTACGCGCGCGTCGGAGCAGCCGATCCATAGATATTCCGGAGTCTGCTGGCGCGCCAGTTTGGCGAAGAAATCCGGGTCTTCCTTGGTGATCGCGTCAGCCCAACGCTCGTTGTTATCAATCAGGTCTTGTAGATCGTGCATGGATAAGGCCTCAAGAAAGATGCGCAGGTTTGATAGACGACCACCCGTCGAAGTCACGCCGCCAGCGCAAAGTGTTTTCGTTGGAATTCTCGCGCGCCCGGTGAGTCCACTCAGTAAGGCCCACAGTATGAGGAATTGCCATGACTGATTCACGACGCCCTTATGATGCGGTGCAACCGGAACCCATCGATGATAACGAAGACCGCATGGGCTCGGTGCACGAGCTGGACTTTGACGATGAAGAGCCCAGCGCGAAGATCGGCGATGAGCTGCCCGAGCGTGAACGTGAACAATTGATGCCGGCTGAGCGAGTGCGTGAGGCTGGCATGACCGGTGCCTCGGTGGATGATCATCAGCCGACTGACGATGACCTGAGCCCTGAGACGTTGATTCGCGAGGATGGTGCGAGAGATGCCGAGGAAATCGGCGAGGGCAATCCGGCGGATTGGGATTTGAGCGAGGTCGGTGAAAACGACATCGGCGGCGGTGACGGGCTGGATGAAGCGGAACTGGCGGATCTGGATCCGCTGGATGGCAAGCGGAGATAAGAGGCGCCTGATCTGACGCGTTCGCGAGCAGGCTCGCTCCCACAGGGTTCAGGATGGTTACAGAATCAAATGTGGGAGCGAGCCTGCTCGCGAAGCTTTCAAGGTCGATCAGTCAACCAGGGTACAGGCCATAACCACCGCATCTTCACGCCCACCCACCGCCGGATAATAATCGCGACGCCGGCCGATCTCGTTGAAGCCATACCGCTCATACAACCTGAACGCAGCCGTGTTGCTGTCGCGCACTTCGAGAAAACACTCGCGAGCCTCGGCCGCATACGCTCGCGACATCAGATGCTCAAGCAACGTCAGGCCCAACCCGCGCCCCTGATTTTCCGGCTTGACGGTGATATTGAGCAGGTGCGCCTCATCAAGAATGATCTGGACCACGCCATGGCCAACCTGTTGCTGGCCTTCGAACATCAGCCAGATCTGGTATTTGCCCAGGCCATCGAGAAAAATCCCCCGGGTCCACGGATGGCTGTACGCGGCGTATTCGATCTTCAGCACAGCGTCCAGATCCGCCTCGGTCATCGGGCGAAAGGTTACAGCCTCACTCATCGGATTGTTTCCAGCGCGCCATCAGCCGACGCATGGCTTGCCACACAGCGGCCTTGCGCTGTGGCTCTTCCATTAACAGTTCCAGACCGGGAATCGCCCAGGCCAGGCCCAGACCTTCGATCTGCAGTTCACTATTGAACGCTTCGGCGTCCGCTTCCCCGGCAAACTTCACCGCAGGCAGGCCGATCAGCCACAGACAGGCGCAGGGCGCCGCTTCCATCTGTACCGAGAGGAAACCCTGTACGAAGTCGCGCGCCGCTTCCGGGCCTTGATCCAGCGTGCCGCGATTGAGCCACGGCCAGCGCACCGGCTCGCCGACGATTTGCGGCGCATCCGGCAGACCGGCGGCGCGCAGCATGTCCTTGAGCAGCAGGTAGGCCGGATCGCGACTCTGAAACGCTTCGCCTGTGGGTAACTCGACCAGCAGCAGGCAGCGCCCGGCGCGCAGCAGTTGCAGGGCGAACCGCGGCGGCGGCACTGGCGCAGGCTTGACCACCACCGGCGTGTCGTCGACTTCCTCCACCGGTTTCGCGCCGTTGCGGGTACTGGCCAGCGACGGACGCGGCACTTCGATTTTCGGCCGCTCGACCTGACGCGCGGCAGGCTGCGCCGGTGCTTCAGCCAGAGGCGCCGGAGCAACCGGCACCTCAAGCTCAGGCTCGGGCATCTCCAGCAGCTCGGGCCGCGACGGTGCGGCGAAAGGCAGTTCGGTGCGCGGCAGCCAGTTGACCACCTGCATGGCGTTCAAATAGGCGCGGCGGCGGGACTCGATAAGCAAAGGTCGGCCACTTGTGGATAACGGAAAGTGCGCTGATTCTACCGCCCTTCGCACAAGATCGCTCGCTGTTGATCGATACCCCGCGCTGCGCTGCGCCGCTGCCCTGTGGGCAAAGAATGCGACAGCCCGTCCCGAGAGTGAATCGCCGCGCCTGTGATGCAGTACAATCGCCGCTTTTAATCGCCAACCAGCCGGCCATTCCGATGATCGAACCCAAGCGCGTCTTGCGCGCCCTCGCTGAACACTGGGCACTTCTGGAGCCACTGTGCGAGCACTTCGACCAAGGCACCCTGAGCCTCAACGAACTGCGCACGCAACTGGCCGCCCAACAACTCGACAGCACGCCACAGGACATCACCAGCCTGCTCGACGTGTGGATTCGCCTCGATATTCTGGTTCCGGTGGCGAAAAGCCCGAACCGTTTCGAGCTCAACGCGCAGATCCACGACTTCCTCGCCTACCTGCGCCGCGAACACCGCCTCGGCCTGTGCCTGGAAATCGAAGCCTATTTGCGTCACCTTGAGCGTCTGGCCGGTTATATCCAGGACGCTTTCGACGTTCGTGATGGCAACGATCTGGCGCGCCAGCTGCGCTTGCTCGACATGCGCGTGCGCGACGTACTGAAGAAACTCGACAACGATGAACAGGCCTTGGTGGCAGTCGCCGAACGGGCGAAGACCAGCGACCGGCAGATTCCGCTGCGTCAGCGTTACGCCGAAGTCCTGGCGACGTGGGACGAATACGTCGAGCCGATGATCGATCTGGTCAACGCCGATGGCGCCTTCGAACAAGGCGTGCGCAAGGTCGAAACCGTTCTGCTGAAGATGCTCAGCGAACAGCAGCGCCTCGGCCATCTGGTCGATGACGACATGCTCCTGCGCACCCACGCGCGCATCCTCGAAATGCAGACCAGCGCGCAACTGACCCTGCGTCATGCCCGCGAACTGCTGCTGCCGCTGCGTGAAGAAGCGCGTCGGCACAACGCCGTCACTCGCGGCGCCGCACTGGCGCTGGCGGCGATCCGGCGTAAAGGCATCGACGCCGTGCCGCAAGCGGCAATGCCACTGTTCACCCGTCCGCAAAGCACCTTCCTGGGCAGCGCCAGTCAGGTCGAAGCCTACGTCTACGCGCTGGCGCGTTTCGAGCCGAAACCGGCGCGCTTCCCCAAGGCGCACAAAACCCAGAAGGCGGGCGACGCGCCACGAGCGCCGCGCACCGTGCGCGAGATGGTCGATCGTTGCGAAGAATCGTTGCCGATGCCGGACCTGATGACCTGGCTGCTGGAGCAGGAACCGGACGGCGCCACCGACGAATTGCTTTACTGGTTCTCGCGCCTGTCGCGGGAAAAACGCTTCAAGCGCGAGCGTCTGGAACGCCGCGAATATCACACTCACGAGCACCAGGTCAGCCTGCGCTCCTTCGCCCTGCTCTCGGCCAGCGACACCGCCGCCGAGGATTCTGCGAGCATCCCAAATGCATCTTGATCTTTCCGAACTGTCGCAACTGGCGCCGATCTTCCGCGAGTTGTTCAAGGGTTACCACGTCAGCCGCCGCGATCCTGAGCTGTATGCACAACTGTCGAATTTCCAGGACCAGTACCGCACGCTGTTCAAGGCGCTCGGCTTTGAACTGGTCTGCGACACCCGTGGTTTCTACTATTTCGTGCCGGACATGGCCGCCGCAGCGGTGAACAAGACCGCCCAGCGTCTGGCGCTGTTCACCTTCATCCTCGTCGAGCACCTGGCCGATCAGGGCCGCGACCCGATCGCCGTGCTCGACGGCGGCAGCCTCGGCCGCGAAGAATTGCCGTCGCTGCTGGACAAGTACCGCGACCTGTTCATTCAGGCCGAAGTGCAGACCGTCGAAGAACTCGAAGAAAAAATCATGCGCCGCATGACCCAGCTTGGTTTTGCCGGCGAAGAAAACGGTGTCTACCGCTTCCTGCCGCCGATGCACCGTTTCCTCGACGTGTGCCTGTCGGTACAACAGGACCGCGACCTGGCAGCCAGCGTGCACAGCGTTCTGCCGCTGCCGGCGCCGGTGCTGATCGACGAAGAAGCCGAAGCGAAATTCCTCGAAACCGACGATCCGCTCGATCTTTCCGAATTTGAAGAAGAAAGCGAAGAAGACGCACTGGCCCGCGCCATTGCCGAAGAACAGGAGTCCGATGCATGAGCCAGGAACGCTACGGCATCCGCCGCTTTGCCCTTTTGAACACCGCCGGTTACAGCCTCGGTCTGTTCCCGCTGGAAGAACCGCTGTCGGTTTACGGCGCGAACAACCTCGGTAAATCAGCGTCGATCAACGCCTTGCAGTTCCCGATTCTGGCGCGCATGTCGGACATGAGTTTCGGCAAGTACAGCCTCGAACAATCGCGGCGCTTCTACTTCGCCTCCGACACCAGTTACATCCTCGTCGAAGTCAACCTGCCCCACGGCCCCCACGTGATCGGCGTGGTCGGTCGCGGCCCGGGCGGCGGTTTCGGGCACCAGTTCTTCGCCTACGCCGGCAAGCTCGATCTGGCCCACTACCAGAAAAACGACACCTGCCTGCGCCAGAAAGAACTGTTCAGCAATCTCGAAAAAGAAGGCCTGAAAGCCTACGAACTCAAGCCGGATGAACTGCGCCGCTTGCTGGTTGGCGGCCACACTTCGATCCCGCTCGACCTGACGCTGATCCCGCTGCGCTCCACCAGCGAGCAGAGCCTGAAGACCTTCCGCGCGCTGTTCATCAACCTGCTGCACATGCGCGAAATCACCGCGGCCAAGCTCAAGCAACTGTTCCTCGATGCCTTCGAACACAGCCTGCGTTCGGGCAGCGTCGATTACATCGCCGCGTGCGAAGAAGCCTTCCGCGATGTGCGGCGCATGGAGCAGGACTACAACTCGCTGGTCGCCGCCGGCCCATTGGTCGAAGCGCTGGCCAACGGTGTGAAACAGCGCGATGTGCTGCGCGGCAAGCTGCATCGCCTGTCACCGCTGCTCGACTCCTTGCTCGGCACCTGGTCGGACTACGCCACGGCGCGCAAGGAAGAGCTGACCATCCAGGCCGAGCACTACCGCCGCGAGCAGGACGATCTGCAGAACGATCAGCGCGGTGGTACTCAGGAACTGATGCGTCTGGAGCGGGAAATTTCCGGTATTCAGCGCTGGCTCGGCGAGTTGTCGGTGCTGAAGAACCGCTTCGCCCTGGTCGATGACGTCAAAGTGCTCGAGCAACAATTGCTCGCGGCCAAGGATGCACACGACGAACTGGCCGGTGCCTTGGCGCAGTCGCGTCAGTTCAGTGCCGAAGATCTCGAAGAGCGTCTGCGCGATCTGGAAAAACGCCTGAAGTCGGTGAAGCAGCAACTCGATCACGCTGATAACAACAGCTACGCCCGCCTGCGCGAAGAGTTCTCGCAACAGGACGTCGAACGCCTGATGCGCCTGTTCAACAGCGCGCTGTTCAGCCTGCCGCTGGGCGAGCACGGCATCACCCTCGACGAAGACGGCGAGTGGGTCAAATCGGTCGAGCTGATTCTTGACGGCTTCAAAGGCGAGCGCTTCGAAGTGCCGGGCCTGTCGATCGACATCTCGCACATCGAGCCGCCGGCCCTGCAAGCGCTGGCCGACCGTGCCGCGTTGCGCGATCAGAAGGAGCGTCTGGAAAAAGAGCTCAAGCAACTGAAAACCCAGCAAGCCGTGGCCGCCGACCGCGCCGCGAGCAAGACCCAGACCGAGGCGCTGTATCAGCAGGTGCTGGACGCGCAGAAGGCGCTGGAAGATTTCCGTCGCACCCAGACACTGAGCGCCGAAGAAAGCGACAAACTCGAACAACTGGCGCAGATGGAAGCTGCGCAGGACGAACTCAAGCGCTCCAGCGATGCCTTCACCGAGCGCGTCCAGCAACTGTCGGCCAAGCTGCAACTGGTCGGCCGTCAGATCGCCGACATGGAAGCCAAGCAACGCACCCTCGACGATGCCTTGCGTCGTCGTCAGTTGCTGCCAGCGGATCTGCCGTTCGGTACGCCGTTCATGGATCCGGTCGATGACTCGATGGACAACCTGCTGCCGCTGCTCAACGACTATCAGGACAGCTGGCAGGGCCTGCTGCGTGCCGATGGCCAGATCGAAGCGCTGTACGCGCAGGTGCGTCTGAAAGGTGTGGCCAAGTTCGACAGCGAAGATGATATGGAGCGGCGTCTGTCGCTGCTGATCAACGCTTACGCGCACCGCACCGATGAAGCCCTGACTTTGGGCAAGGCGCGGCGCGCGGCGGTCACCGACATCGCCCGCACCCTGCGCAACATTCGCAGCGACTACGACAGCCTTGAGCATCAACTGGCGCTGTTCAACCGCGAGATCAACAAGCGCCAGGTCTCCAACCTGCAGAGCTTCCGCATCGTCCTCGCACCTAACAAGGAAGCGCTCAAGCACATCGACCAGATCATCCACAGCGCCGGGCAGTACGAAGAAGGCGAAACCCTGTCGGTGTTCGACCTCAGCCAGAGCGCCGAGCAGGACAACAAGAACGAAGAGGCCAAGGAATACCTCGCGCGGCTGGTGGCGGCGAACCACAACCAGCTCGGCCTCAAGGACTTGTTCGAACTGGCTTTCGAGATCACCAAGGTCAACGGTCAACCAGTCATCCACACCGACATCGACGGCGCGGCCTCCAACGGTACGACCATGACCATCAAGGCGCTGACCAACATGTACTTGTTGCTGCACTTGATGGATCGCGACCTGGCCGGCCGCGTGCGTTTGCCGTACTACCTGGACGAGGCGGCGGACATCGACGAGAAGAACCAAGCGGCGCTGCTGGAAACCAGTCTGCAACTGGGCTTCGTGCCGATTCTCGCAAGTGTGAAGCCGCAGGTCTGCGCCAGTGTCGCCATCGACCTGGAAGGCGGCAGCGGCCCGGCCGGGATCTACATCGATGAGGCGGACTGGAAGTACATCCGTCGCCATGATGTGGTCAAGGCCACGCTGAATGTGCAGGCGGATGAGCCGGAGCTGGATGCGGTTTGATCGGCTTTAGCTGAAGGCAAAAAAAAGGTTCTTCACGGAATTCCGGGAAACACAGAAACAAGAACGCCGATTTGGTTGATGATGTTCGTGCGAGCAAACACATCTAACAAACCGGCGTTCTTATGCGTGATATTAATACTTTCCTTCCTTTTTGGGAGGGCTTTTCTGTCGTCACGATCAAGCCTGATGGCGACGCACTACAGATCGATCTGATCCCCCATGCCACCCGATTTCCTTCCTGTGGCGGCTGCCTAAGGCCCTGTTCAACTACGCATGAGTATTGCGAGCGCGTCGTTCGTGATTTGCCCATCCTTGGCCGCGCTGTACGTCTCAACGTTTTGCTCAGGCGGGTTGGCTGTCGTGACTGTGGCAAACGCATGGAGGCTGTCAGTTGGCTAGACCGCTACGCTCGCATGACGCGCCGCTTGGCCGAGGCGGTCATTCAGGCCTGCGAACGCCTTCCAACCCTGCACGTGGCTCAGATGTTCGGCCTACATTGGGATACTGTTAGGTTGCTGGAGCGTCGAGCCTTGCAAGCGACGTTGAGCGCGCTGCCAAAGGCGCAACCGCGACGTTTGGTGATGGATGAGTTTGCGTTGTTCAAAGGGCATCGTTATGCCAGCGTGGTGCTGGATGCCGATACCCGGCGCGTGCTGTGGATTGGTGAAGGCCGCAGCCGTGCGGCGGTCAGGCCATTCTTCGAAGAGCTGGGGGCAGAGGGTTGCGCCCGAATCGAAGCGGTCGCGATGGACATGAATACTGCTTTTGACCTGGAGGTTCGCCAGCACTGCCCAAAAGCTCGAGTGGTCTATGACCTCTTCCATGTCGTGGCCAAATATGGCCGAGAAGTGATCGATCGGGTTCGCGTTGACGAAGCCAATCGGCTACGTCATGACAGGCCGGCTCGCAAGGTTATCAAGCAAGCGCGATGGCTGTTACTGCGCAATCCGCAGAACCTGAAAACGCCGGAGCAACAGCTCCATTTACAAGACCTGTTGGCGGCCAACCAATCGCTGATGACGGTCTATTTGATGAAGGCTGAACTCAAAACGCTCTGGACGCCGAGCACCGCTTGGGACTGGAGATCAGCCTGGAAACAATGGCTGCGCCACGCACATGAAAGCGAAATACCTGCTCTGATCCAGTTCGCCAAACGGCTAAAGCTTTACTGGCGGGGCATTGTGAGCCGAGTTCGCTGGCCGATGCATACCGGCCAACTGGAAGGAATAAACAATCGAATAAAGGTGATCAAGCGGATGGCGTACGGTTACCGGGATAGCGAGTTCTTTTTCATGAAAATCAAGAGCGTCTTTCCCGGTAATCCGTGAAGAACCAAAAAAAAGGGCCGCGATCTGATGGGATCGCAGCCCTTTTTTATGGTCTGGATTTGTGTCGATGTGGCTGGCCCCTTCGCGAGCAGGCTCGCTCCCGCAATTGGAATGCGTTCCCCTGTGGGAGCGAGCCTGCTCGCGAAGACGTCTCAACAGACGCCACTATTTACCAAGCTGAATCTTCGGCGCCCAGGTCAGCCATTCATCCTCGAATTTGTCGAACAAAGGGAACGTCTGCTCGGCCCGCGCCGGATTGCCCATGCGCTCGCCATCCGGGGTGGCGAAGGCAATCCCACCTTGAATCAGCGTCTCCAGCGATTCGGTCCGAACCGTCACGCCTTTGAACAAGCCGTAATCGAAGCCCACGCCGCTGGTGTTCCAGAAACGGCTGCCGCTGCGCACCAGAGGCGCGTACTTTGGCTCGATCAGAATGTGCACCAACACACGGTCAGCGGTCTGGCCCAACTCATAACCGGTGACCTTGCCCACCGTGATTTCGCGGTAGGTCACTGGCACGCCGGGCTTCAGCGAACCACGACGTGCTGCGCTCAACACCAGACTCAAGCCCGCTTCCTGCTTGGTGACTTCCGGCGCCTCGGCCAAGGCAACGAAGTTCTTCTGCGGGCCGAGATTCTTCGCCGCCGGCTGGACTTCGATGTATTTACCGGTGACCAGCGTTTCCAGATTCTGCGTCTTGATCAGGCCCAGCTCCGGCTTGACCACCCAGAACTGACTGCCGACTCGCGCAATCTTTTCCGGTACTTCGGTGATGCGTGCGGTGAGGATTACCGACTGCATGTCATCGGTCAGATCGACGCTTTCAATCTTGCCGACATCGAGCCCCTTGAAACGTACCGGCGTACCGCTGCTCAAGCCGTCAGCGCGATCAACCTTGATCGTCACTACCGCGCCTTTCTTGTTTGCCTCATCGTGGTCGGCGAACAGACGGAAGCGCGGTATGCGTTTCTTCAACGGCGCATTGGCTTGCGGCGTTTCGAACGCGATACCGCCGGCCATCAGGGTTTGCAAAGATTCACTCTTGACCTGAATGCCGCCGGTCAAGCCACCCGTGAGGGTAATCCCGCTGACATTCCAGAAACGCGTCGAGGCGTTGACCAGGTTTTCGTATTCCTTCTCGATGTGCACGCCGATGACCAGCTGCTTCTTGGTTCGGGAGAACTGGTAGCTCTGCACCGAACCGACCTTGACCTGCTTGTACAGAATCGGACTGCCGACATCGATCGAACCCAGCGAATCGGTAAACAACACCAGATGCAGGCCTGGCGAACGCAGGTCCAGCGGTGGTGCTTTCGGTCGCGCCTCGAATTCGCGTTTCGGCGCAGCGCCTTTGTCGCCCGGACGCACGGCGATGTAGTTACCTTTTACCAGCGCTTCCAGGCCGGTAATACCGGCAAGGGAAATCGACGGTTTGACCACCCAGAACTGCGTGCCCTCAACCAGATAGTCTTCGGCCAACGGATCAAGGGTCAGCTCGGCTGTTGCACTGTTCAGGTCCGGATCGACTTTGAGCGCTTTCAGGTTGCCGACCTGAATGCCTTTGTACATCACCGGCGTGCGACCGGCTTGCAGGCCCTCGAAATCGCTGAGTTTGACCTTCACGCGAATCCCGGCAGCGGCAGCGTCGAAGTCTTCATAGAGACGGAATGGCAGGCTCGGATCGGTCGCTGGGCTGTCCTTGCGATTCTCCGGCGTGGCGAAGGCGATGCCCCCAGCGACGATGCTGGCCAAAGACTCGCTACGGACTTTCACACCGGACAGGTTGGCGTCGATGCTGATGCCGCTGGCGTTCCAGAAACGTGTGTGTTTGCGCACCAGTTTGGCGTAGGTCGGCTCGATGAACACCTTCAGTTCAACGGTGCTCTGATCCTCGGACAGCACGTAGCTTTTGACCTGACCGACCTTGATCTGCTTGTAGAACACAGGGCTGCCGCGATTCAACGAGCCGAGGCGATCGGCCTTGATGGTCAGATGCAGACCGGGCTTGGCGTCGGACAGTGGCGGCTCTTCGGCGAGTGCCTTGAACTTGCGCACCGGCTCGCCTTCACCGGGACTGATGGCGACGTAGTTACCCGAGACCAGCGTTTCCAGACCAGTGATACCGGCCAGGGTCACGCTCGGTTTGACCAGCCAGAACCGCGTGCTGGTCTTCAGGTACTGCTCGACGTCCTTGTTCATTTCGATGGTGGCGATCACCCCTTTCGAGTTGCCCTCATCGTCGAGCTTGAGCGTCTTGACCTTGCCGACCGGCATGCCTTTGTAGACCACTTCAGTCTTGTTGGCCTGGATGCCTTCGCCGCTTTCAAAGCGCACCTGAATCTCGATACCGGTCTCGGAATAAGCACGCCAGCCGAGCCAGCCGCCGATGATCAGCGCGATCAGAGGCAGCACCCAAATGGCCGACCAGTTCGAAGCCGGTCGGGTTTTCGCTACAGGCAAATCAGTCATGGTCGTCGTCCGACTCCGTGTTATCCCAAATCAGTCGGGGATCGAAAGTTACTGCGGCGAGCATCGTCAGAATCACCACAGAGGCGAAGGCGACGGCGCCCAAATTGGCTTCGACACTGGCTATACGGCCGAAGTTGACGACCGCCACGAGAATGGCGATCACGAAAATATCGAGCATCGACCAGCGGCCGATGAACTCGATGAATCGGTACATCCAGATGCGCTGACGGGCCGACAATGGCTGCCGACGCTGCACGGAAAACAGCAACAACGCGATGCCGACCAGTTTGAACGTGGGCACCAGAATACTGGCGATGAACACCACGCTCGCGATCGGAATCATGCCGTGCTGCACCAGTTCAATCACGCCGGACATGATGGTGCTTGGTTCACCCTGGCCCAGGGAGCTGACCGTCATGATCGGCAAGACGTTGGCCGGAATATAGATAATGGCTGCCGTGATCAACAGCGCCCAGGTGCGGGTCAGGCTGTTGGGGCGGCGAGCGTGAACCTGCGCGCCGCAGCGGGTACAGCTCTGCTCATCGACGTCAGCTTCCTGCTTGTTCAGTTCGTGGCATTCGGTGCACACCAGAATGCCCGCATCAATCGCCCGCATGGGCATCCTCTCCTGATAATGCCTGCCAGATCTGATGCGGTGACATCACCACCTCCAGCCAGACTTGTACCAACAACAAGCCAATGAAACATGCCAGCCCGAGGCCGACGGTAATTGCTGCCATATCCGCCAGCTTCACGATCGCGACGAGGACGCCCATGAGGTAGACCTCGAGCATGCCCCAGTCCCTAAGGTGGTGGTAAATACGATAGAGCAGCAAACCGTAGCTTCGGCCGACATCGAAACGAATCGTCAATAACACAAACAGCTGGCACAACAACTTGAGTAACGGTATGGCCATGCTGCAAAGGAAGACGACGATCGACACACCTTGCATGTCGGTGCTGAACAGGCCGACTACGCCACTCCAGACCGTATCCTGCGAGGATTGCCCGAGGATATTGAGTTGCATGATGGGTAAAAAGTTTGCCGGCACGTAAAGTAATAACGCGGCAATCACCAGGGCGAGGCTGCGCTGCACCACGTTATGGCGGTGGGCGTACAATTCATAACCACAACGCGGGCAGAGTGCCTTTTCGCCATGGGCAAGTGTCGGCTTGCGCATCAGCAAGTCGCACTCGTGGCAGGCTATCAAGTCTTCCAGCGGTAAATCTGACAGCCCAGGGGCGTCAACCGATTCTGACATACAGGCTCTGGCTCCGATAAAGATGGGGCTATTCTAGTGTTCTGATTCGAAAATAACTGTGCAATTTTGTTCGTTTCGGTTCTGAAAACTTTCTCGCAGGCAAAACAAAACCCCAACTGCTTTCGCAATTGGGGTTTCGGAATTTAATCTTGACGATGACCTACTCTCACATGGGGAAACCCCACACTACCATCGGCGATGCATCGTTTCACTGCTGAGTTCGGGATGGGATCAGGTGGTTCCAACGCTCTATGGTCGTCAAGAAATTCGGGTACTGACTCGTGACCAGACGGCCTCGCTTCAGCAAATTGGGTATGTGACAGCTAGGTGTTTGTGAACTTCGAACTTTCGGTTCGTTTCGTCTTCACACACCGCAATCTGGCCTTTCGACGCAAATTGCTTGGGTGTTATATGGTCAAGCCTCACGGGCAATTAGTATTGGTTAGCTCAACGCCTCACAGCGCTTACACACCCAACCTATCAACGTCGTAGTCTTCGACGGCCCTTCAGGGAACTCAAGGTTCCAGTGAGATCTCATCTTGAGGCAAGTTTCCCGCTTAGATGCTTTCAGCGGTTATCTTTCCCGAACATAGCTACCCGGCAATGCCACTGGCGTGACAACCGGAACACCAGAGGTTCGTCCACTCCGGTCCTCTCGTACTAGGAGCAGCCCCTCTCAAATCTCAAACGTCCACGGCAGATAGGGACCGAACTGTCTCACGACGTTCTAAACCCAGCTCGCGTACCACTTTAAATGGCGAACAGCCATACCCTTGGGACCGGCTTCAGCCCCAGGATGTGATGAGCCGACATCGAGGTGCCAAACACCGCCGTCGATATGAACTCTTGGGCGGTATCAGCCTGTTATCCCCGGAGTACCTTTTATCCGTTGAGCGATGGCCCTTCCATACAGAACCACCGGATCACTAAGACCTACTTTCGTACCTGCTCGACGTGTCTGTCTCGCAGTCAAGCGCGCTTTTGCCTTTATACTCTACGACCGATTTCCGACCGGTCTGAGCGCACCTTCGTACTCCTCCGTTACTCTTTAGGAGGAGACCGCCCCAGTCAAACTACCCACCATACACTGTCCTCGATCCGGATAACGGACCTGAGTTAGAACCTCAAAGTTGCCAGGGTGGTATTTCAAGGATGGCTCCACGCGAACTGGCGTCCACGCTTCAAAGCCTCCCACCTATCCTACACAAGCAAATTCAAAGTCCAGTGCAAAGCTATAGTAAAGGTTCACGGGGTCTTTCCGTCTAGCCGCGGATACACTGCATCTTCACAGCGATTTCAATTTCACTGAGTCTCGGGTGGAGACAGCGCCGCCATCGTTACGCCATTCGTGCAGGTCGGAACTTACCCGACAAGGAATTTCGCTACCTTAGGACCGTTATAGTTACGGCCGCCGTTTACCGGGGCTTCGATCAAGAGCTTCGCGTTAGCTAACCCCATCAATTAACCTTCCGGCACCGGGCAGGCGTCACACCCTATACGTCCACTTTCGTGTTTGCAGAGTGCTGTGTTTTTAATAAACAGTCGCAGCGGCCTGGTATCTTCGACCGGCATGAGCTTACGGAGCAAGTCCTTCACCCTCACCGGCGCACCTTCTCCCGAAGTTACGGTGCCATTTTGCCTAGTTCCTTCACCCGAGTTCTCTCAAGCGCCTTGGTATTCTCTACCCAACCACCTGTGTCGGTTTGGGGTACGGTTCCTGGTTACCTGAAGCTTAGAAGCTTTTCTTGGAAGCATGGCATCAACCACTTCGTGTTCTAAAAGAACACTCGTCATCAGCTCTCGGCCTTAAGATCCCGGATTTACCTAAGATCTCAGCCTACCACCTTAAACTTGGACAACCAACGCCAAGCTGGCCTAGCCTTCTCCGTCCCTCCATCGCAATAACCAGAAGTACAGGAATATTAACCTGTTTTCCATCGACTACGCTTTTCAGCCTCGCCTTAGGGACCGACTAACCCTGCGTCGATTAACGTTGCGCAGGAAACCTTGGTCTTTCGGCGTGGGTGTTTTTCACACCCATTGTCGTTACTCATGTCAGCATTCGCACTTCTGATACCTCCAGCAAGCTTCTCAACTCACCTTCACAGGCTTACAGAACGCTCCTCTACCGCATCACCCGAAGGTGATACCCGTAGCTTCGGTGTATGGTTTGAGCCCCGTTACATCTTCCGCGCAGGCCGACTCGACTAGTGAGCTATTACGCTTTCTTTAAAGGGTGGCTGCTTCTAAGCCAACCTCCTAGCTGTCTAAGCCTTCCCACATCGTTTCCCACTTAACCATAACTTTGGGACCTTAGCTGACGGTCTGGGTTGTTTCCCTTTTCACGACGGACGTTAGCACCCGCCGTGTGTCTCCCATGCTCGGCACTTGTAGGTATTCGGAGTTTGCATCGGTTTGGTAAGTCGGGATGACCCCCTAGCCGAAACAGTGCTCTACCCCCTACAGTGATACATGAGGCGCTACCTAAATAGCTTTCGAGGAGAACCAGCTATCTCCGAGCTTGATTAGCCTTTCACTCCGATCCACAGGTCATCCGCTAACTTTTCAACGGTAGTCGGTTCGGTCCTCCAGTCAGTGTTACCTAACCTTCAACCTGCCCATGGATAGATCGCCCGGTTTCGGGTCTATTCCCAGCGACTAGACGCCCTATTAAGACTCGCTTTCGCTACGCCTCCCCTATTCGGTTAAGCTCGCCACTGAAAATAAGTCGCTGACCCATTATACAAAAGGTACGCAGTCACAGAACAAAGTCTGCTCCCACTGCTTGTACGCATACGGTTTCAGGATCTATTTCACTCCCCTCTCCGGGGTTCTTTTCGCCTTTCCCTCACGGTACTAGTTCACTATCGGTCAGTCAGTAGTATTTAGCCTTGGAGGATGGTCCCCCCATATTCAGACAAAGTTTCTCGTGCTCCGTCCTACTCGATTTCATGACTAAGAGATTTTCGCGTACAGGGCTATCACCCACTATGGCCGCACTTTCCAGAGCGTTCCGCTAATCTCAAAGCCACTTAAGGGCTAGTCCCCGTTCGCTCGCC
>NZ_LT707063.1:2502500-2890000 GCF_900156235.1 Pseudomonas sp. B10
CAGCCTCATTTGCTGTCAAGTGATTATTTTCAGAAGCTTTCGAAGAATTCTTCAACAACTTCAACCACTTGCGCTTCCGATCTCTCGTTAGCGGGAGGCGAATTCTACAGCGTTAATCGCTGCTGTCAACACCTCTTTTTCTCCGCTTTCGACCGAGAAGATCGAACCGTTAAAAGAGCTACACATCACTGCCCTTTAAACTCCTTCCAGGCTTCGATGACCTGAAGCAAGCCGCTGTCGAAAACTGCGTAACTCTTTGAATCTCAAGGAGTTTTCCGTTTCGACTGCGCCGGAAGTGGGGCGAATTATAGACCTCTGGAATCTGCCGTCAACCGTTAATTTCGCTTTTCTTGCAGATTCTGCTTTTTAGCCATTAAACGCGGGATTCGCCTCATCACCGGCGGCACACGAAGCACCAAGAGCACAGCGCCTATAAAGGCATAAATCGCCCACTCCTCCAGATCGGCCCGCACGATCCACAGCATATGCAGCAAACCCAGCCCAAGAATCAGATAAACCAAACGATGCAGCTTCTTCCAGCGAGCTCCCAAACGACGCTGACTATAACGATTGGACGTCACCGCCAATATCAACAATCCGAGAAAGCCCAGCGCACCGACAATAATGTAAGGCCGCTTGCGTAGCTCAACGCCCAACTGCGACCAGTCGAATCCGAGGATAAACGCCATATAGCTGAACAGATGCAGCGTCACATAAGCAAAACACCAAAGCCCTAACTGCCGGCGCACTGCAATCCACCCCGCCCAGCCGCTCAGCTTTTGCAACGGCGTCATGCTCAGCGTAATCAACAGCAACACCAGCGTGCCAAGCCCGAGACGATCAACCAGCACCTTGCCCGGATCAGGCCCGAGCAGATCGGCGAACGCCTGATAGAACCACAGCAATGGCCAGACCGCCGCAGCAATGAAAACGCCCACTCGCCAGAACGGATAACGCATCAGTAGTTCTTCCGCAGATCGAGCCCTGTATATAAAGAAGCGACTTCATCCGAGTAGCCGTTGAACATCTGCGTATCGCGCACGTTCGGTTTGAACAGACTGTTCGGCAAGCGCCGCTCTCGAGCTTGAGTCCAGCGTGGATGGTCGACCGTAGGGTTCACGTTCGCATAGAAGCCATACTCATCGGCAGCAATGCTTTGCCAGGTGGTCTTCGGCTGCTCGCTGACCAGACTGATGCGCACAATGGACTTCACACTTTTAAAGCCGTACTTCCAGGGCACCACCAGACGCAAAGGCGCGCCGTTCTGGTTCGGCAGTTCGCGGCCATACATGCCCACCGCGAGGATCGCCAAAGGATTCATCGCCTCATCGAGACGCAAGCCTTCGACATACGGCCAGTCGATCAACGCAAAACCGGAACGCTGGCCGGGCATGCTCTTGGGATCCTGCAGGGTTTCGAAGCGGATGTACTTGGCCTTGGAAGTCGGCTCGACCTGCTTGAGCAAGGCCGAGATGGGAAAGCCGATCCAGGGAATGACCATCGACCAGGCCTCGACGCAGCGCAGACGATAGATACGTTCCTCCAGTTGATACGGTTTCATGAAGTCTTCCAGCGCATAACGCCCCGGCTTACCCACCTCCCCGTCAATCACCACGCTCCAGGGTTCGGTTTTCAGGTCGCCAGCATTCGAAGCCGGATCGCCCTTGCCGGTACCGAACTCATAGAAGTTGTTGTAGTGCGTGGCGTCTTTATAAGGCGTGATCGCCTCGTCCTTGACGTTGACCGCCCCCCATTGAGTAGAAGGAAGCTTTTCGGCAAACCAGGCCGGAGCCTTGCCGGATTCGACATCAGAGTAGCGAGGGGCATCAGCGGCAATGGCCCAGCGTGGCAGGCTGCTCACGGCAATACCGGCAGCAGTGGCGCCGAGCAATTGGCGGCGGGAGAGATAAATGGCTTCAGGCGTGACATCCGACTCATGGCAGTCGGATGCTTTGGGGATTTTGATCAACATGACAACTCCGCAGCATTGGAGGACAGGTGCACCCATAGACTGCGGAGTATGCGGGAAATTACATCACTCGGCGTTTTTGTGACGACGAAGACGCAACAGATACTGCACCGGACCGGACGCCGCATAGGCGAGGAACACCAGTAGCAGAATGCGCGGCGGATCACTGAACACGACAGCGAATACCAGCACCACCGCCAGGATCGCCACGAACGGCACGCGACCTTTGAGATCCAGCTCCTTGAAGCTGTTGTACTTGATGTTGCTGACCATCAGCATGCCGGCCGCCGCCACCATCAAGGCCACCAGGAACGACATCTTCGAACCCTGGATGCCGTAATCGCTGAACGCCCAGACAATACCGGCCACCACACCTGCCGCCGCCGGGCTGGCCAGACCGATGAAGTAGCGTTTGTCCGCCGTGCCGACCTGGGTGTTGAACCGCGCCAGACGCAACGCCGCACCCGCTACATAAATGAAGGCGACCATCCAGCCGACCTTACCCATATCGCCCAGCGCCCAGCCGAAGGCCAGCAATGCCGGCGCGACACCGAAGGCGACCATGTCCGACAGCGAGTCGTACTCGGCGCCGAAAGCACTTTGCGTATTGGTCATGCGCGCTACGCGACCATCGAGACCGTCGAGCACCATCGCCACGAAAATCGCGATCGCAGCGAAGGCGAAGTACTTGCTCGCATTCACCGAGTCGCCGGCGCTCAACGCGGCCTGAGCGCTCATGGAGTTGATGATGGAATAGAAGCCTGCGAACAGGTTGGCAGTGGTGAACAGGTTCGGCAGCAGATAGATACCACGATGCCGGACTTTACGACCTTCGGCGTCGTGCCCTTCTTCGATGTGTTCATCGATGGGCAGCAGGCTTTCGGCGTCGGAAGCCTTGTTCGGCTCTTCGGGACGTTCGCTCATGGACATTACCTTGCAACGGTTTGGAAAAAATTCGACAGAGGCTTGAGGACGACAGTTCGGCCACAAACGATGCAGCTTTATACCAGAAGCACCGGCCCAAACGAAAAAACGCGGCCGAGGCCGCGTTTTTCGTACAAGCAACGACGACTCAGTTCTTGGCTTTGTCGACGATCTTGTTGGCACCGATCCACGGCATCATGGAGCGCAGTTGCTCGCCGATGACTTCGATACCGTGAGCGGCGTTGTTACGACGCTTGGCGGTCATCGAAGGGTAGCCGGTTGCGCCTTCGCTGATGAACATTTTGGCGTATTCGCCGTCCTGAATACGTTTCAGGGCGTTGCGCATGGCCTGACGGGATTCGGCGTTGATCACTTCCGGGCCAGTCACGTACTCGCCGTACTCGGCGTTGTTGGAGATCGAGTAGTTCATGTTGGCGATACCGCCTTCGTACATGAGGTCAACGATCAGCTTCAGTTCGTGCAAGCACTCGAAGTAGGCCATTTCCGGCGCGTAGCCAGCTTCAACCAGAGTTTCGAAACCGGCTTTTACCAGTTCAACGGTACCGCCGCACAGAACGGCTTGTTCGCCGAACAGGTCGGTTTCGGTCTCGTCCTTGAAGGTGGTTTCGATGATGCCGGTACGACCGCCACCGACGCCAGCGGCGTAGGACAGTGCAACGTTTTTGGCGTTGCCCGAGGCGTCCTGGTAGATCGCGATCAGGTCAGGGATACCGCCGCCTTTGACGAACTCGGAACGCACGGTGTGGCCCGGGGCTTTCGGCGCGATCATGATCACGTCGAGGTCGGCACGCGGAACAACCTGGTTGTAGTGAATCGCGAAGCCGTGGGAGAAGGCCAGAGTGGCGCCTTTCTTGATGTTCGGCTCGATTTCGTTCTTGTACAGCGAGGACTGGAACTCGTCCGGGGTCAGGATCATGACCAGGTCGGCAGCGGCAACAGCGGAAGCAACGTCGGTCACTTTCAGGCCGTGAGCTTCGGCTTTGGCAACGGTGGCCGAACCTTTACGCAGACCGACGGTAACGTCGACACCGGAGTCTTTCAGGTTGCACGCCTGAGCGTGGCCCTGGGAGCCGTAACCGATGATGGCAACTTTCTTGCCCTGGATGATCGACAGGTCGCAGTCTTTATCGTAGAAAACTTTCATGAATTTCCCCTTATATCCGGCCGTTCAGGCCATGCGCTAATTTGGTTTAGATGCTGAGAACTTTGTCGCCGCGAGCAATGCCGGTCACGCCGCTACGGACGGTTTCCAGAATCGATGCGGTGCCGATGGACTGAATGAAGCTGTCGAGCTTGTCGCTGGTACCGGTCAACTGAACGGTATACACGCTGGCGCTGACATCAACGATCTGTCCACGGTAGATATCGGTGGTGCGTTTGATCTCGGCGCGCTGGGCGCCAGTGGCCTTGACCTTGACCAGCATCAGTTCACGCTCGATGTGAGCGCTTTCCGACAGGTCCACCAGCTTGACCACTTCGATCAGCTTGTTCAGGTTTTTGGTGATCTGCTCGATCACTTCATCGTGGCCCACGGTGGTCAGCGTCAGACGCGACAGGGTCGGGTCTTCGGTCGGGGCCACGGTCAGGCTTTCGATGTTGTAGTTGCGCTGCGAGAACAGGCCAACTACGCGAGACAGAGCGCCGGGTTCGTTTTCCAGAAGCAGGGAAATAATGTGCCGCATGATTAAGTACGCTCCGTCTTGCTCAGCCACATATCGCGCATGGAGCCGTCTTTGATCTGCATCGGGTAGACGTGCTCGCTGGTGTCGACCGCAACATCGATGATCACCAGGCGATCCTTCATGGCGAAGGCTTCGGCCATCTTCGACTTCAAATCTTTCGATTCGGTGATGCGTACGCCAACGTGGCCGTAGGCTTCAGCCAGCTTGATGAAGTCGGGCAGCGATTCCATGTAGGAGTGCGAGTGACGGCTGCCGTAGCTCATGTCCTGCCACTGGCGAACCATGCCCAGCACACCGTTGTTGAGGATGACGATCTTCACCGGCAAGCCGTATTGCAGGCAGGTCGACAGCTCCTGGATGTTCATCTGGATACTGCCTTCGCCGGTGACGCAGGCAACGTCGTCGTCCGGGAAGCTCAGTTTGATGCCCATCGCGGCTGGCAGACCGAAGCCCATCGTGCCCAGGCCACCGGAGTTGATCCAGCGGTTAGGCTTATTGAACGTGTAGTACTGCGCAGCGAACATCTGGTGCTGACCAACGTCGGAGGTCACAAAGGCGTCGCCCTTGGTCACTTCGCAGAGGGTTTCGATCACGGTCTGCGGTTTGATCTTGCTGCCGTCGCCCTTTTCATAAGGGAACAGGCCGCGATCGCCACGCCATTCATCGACCTGCTTCCACCAACTGGCCACGGACTCCTTGTTCGGGGTCTCGCCGATTTCCTTGAGGATCGCGACCATTTCGGTCAGGACGCTCTCGACCGGACCAACGATTGGCACGTCAGCCTTGATGGTCTTGGAGATCGACGCCGGGTCGATGTCGATGTGGATGATCTTGGCGTTCGGGCAGAATTTCGCTGGACCGTTGATCACCCGATCGTCGAAGCGTGCGCCGACGGCGAGGATCACATCGGCATGGTGCATCGCCAGGTTCGCGGTGTAACTGCCGTGCATACCCAGCATGCCGATGAACTGACGGTCAGTGCCTGGGAAAGCGCCCAGACCCATCAAGGTGTTGGTCACCGGCAGGTTGAGCATTTTCGCCAGCTCGGTCAGTTGCGCTGAGCCATTGCCGAGGATTACGCCGCCGCCGGAGTACAGCACCGGGCGCTTGGCTGCCAACAACATTTCTGCTGCTTTACGGATCTGCCCGGAGTGACCGCGAACGGCCGGGCTGTAGGAACGCAGCTTGGCTTTCTTCGGGAAGACATATTCGAATTTCTCGGCCGGATTGGTCATGTCTTTCGGGATGTCGACAACGACCGGGCCCGGACGACCGGATTGCGCCAGGTAGAAGGCCTTCTTCATGACTTCCGGGATTTCCGAAGCGTGCTTGATCATGAAGCTGTGCTTCACGATCGGCCGGGAGATACCGATCATGTCGGTTTCCTGGAACGCGTCGGTGCCGACCATGGTGCTTGGCACCTGACCGGAAATGATCACCATCGGAATCGAGTCCATATAGGCGGTGGCGATACCGGTGATGGCGTTTGTGGCGCCTGGACCGGATGTCACCAATACCACGCCGGCTTTACCGGTGGCACGGGCGTAGCCGTCAGCCATATGGGTAGCCGCTTGTTCATGACGAACCAGGATGTGGGTCACTTCCGGTTCTTTGAACAGGGCATCGTAAACATGCAGGAGAGCACCACCCGGGTACCCGTAGATATATTTGACGCCTTCGTCACGCAAAAAGCGGACGAGCATCTCACCGCCAGATAAAAGCTCCACGTTGTTCACCTCTAAAACGCCAGAATACCGTCCACAAAAAAGGGGCGGGTCTTAATAGGTTTACTTCTCGGCAGAGCATGAGCGACGGTGGTCGCCGACTACGTCAGCACTGACTGAGCAAGTATTGGGATCGTCCCAAGTGTTGCGGGCCTTTCCCACCCAGCGCGAGGTAACGCGTTGCGGGTGTAACAGGTCGGCGCGGATGTGCGCCTCATGATCTACCGAGTGGGTCTGCTTCTGGCAGTCCCTCTACAGCGGACTTTGGATTCTTCTGTTTCGCCCTCTGCAAGTCAAGTCGTCTGTGTGGTTAATTGTGGGTAAGCACATGAGAACGCAAGAAAAAACCTGAAAAGCGCTACTCTGTTAGCGTCAATTGCGCATTTTTGCCAAGGAATCAGCATGCGAACGCTCCTCCTCACTCTGCTGATCGGTCTCAGCCCATGGTGCTCGGCCGCTCAAATCTACAAATGGGTCGATGCCCAAGGCGTCACGCATTTCGATGCGCAGCCTCCGCAGGGCCAACCGTCGACGACCGTACAGACGCCCTCCTCACCCGCGCCGAAAGCGGCGCCGATGCCGGGCGGCGGCGTACTCGGCGATCAGAAAGCCATTGATGCCAAGGTGAAGAAACAGGTCGCCGAGCAGCAGGCGCAGCTCAAGGCGTTTTGCGAACAGGCGCGCACAAACCTGGCGCAACTGCAGAACAATCCGCGTTTGCGTGAGGAGGTCGAGGGGGATGTGCGCAGGCTCGACGATACACAGCGTCAGGAACGCATCGTCGAAGCGAAGAAGCAGATTGCCGAGAACTGCCAGTAGGCCTGGCAGTTCTCAGTTTAGTTCAGCGAGATGCAGTGATCAGCAGGTCAAACTCTTTGAGCAGCACCTGCAACTGCCGATCCTTGCCACCGAGGTTGCGCTGGGCAAAGACCATTTCCGCCATTTCCTGAATGCCCGAGGCGTTTGGCAAGGGCAGATCCTGTTCGAGGATCATTTTCATGCGCGGCAGGAAGATCCATTGCAGCCATTGTTCGAAGTCCAGCGTGTCGACCGAGAACGGCTCGACACTGCTCAGGGCTTCGACCGACGGCTGAACCTTATCCCACCAGCCCTGAGTGCGCAGCTCGCGTTCGATCAGCAACAGCTGATCGGCGATTTTCGGGAAACGCACGTCCATCACAGGGAAACCTTGGCCTTCTGACGGGCCAGCGCGGCGCCGGCGGAATCGCCTTGTTTCTCACGAGACTGAGCGATGATTTCCCACAGGCTGGCTTGCAGATCCGGACGACCGTTGGCCATGGTCAGCGCACGACGGGCAAACTGCTCGGCTTGCGGCGCATCGCCCTGGGCCATGCGCACCTGCGCCAGACGGTAAAGCACTTGTGGCTCACGGGGGGCGACACGTTGCGCCCGCTCCAGGCTGGAAGAGGCACCGTTGAGGTCGCCGCCGGCCTGCTGCTGTTGCGCGGTGGTCAGCAAGGCGAGTACCGGACCGTCCAGTTGCTCATCCGCCGACAGACCGCCGCCACTGCTGGCCGAAGGAATGCCACTCGGCGTGGAAGGCATGCTGTAGCTGCCGGAGTTGATCGGCGCCGACTCAACCGCCGATGGGTTATACGGCCCCGACGTGATACCGCCGGATGCAGGCCCCGGGACGATCGGCGAAGAGCTGATCGGTGTCGACACCGCCGCACCGCCGCCCGGCACCATCACCACTACGCCGGTATCGCCTTGCGGAATCGCCTGAGTCTGGCCCTGCACCGGGCGCTTGACGGTGGTCTGGCGGAAACCGCCATTGGCGCCGATGCGTTCGCTGTTGGACACGGCCGTACCCGAATCCACTACCGGAATCGAACCACGCTGTACGGTGGAGCAGCCGCTGAGCAAAGCCACGGCGGTCACCGCTGGAATCAACCACTTGTTCACTTGAAACCCTCTTTGCTTAATTCATCCAGCCCTTGACCCAGTCCATCACCGATTCCGGCGAGGCAGGTGTTTCGCTTGCACACGCGGCGCCGGGTGGCGGCTCGCTGCCGCGAATATACGGCATCTGTACCGCGCCGGGGCAGTTGGCATCCGAACCCTGGCCGGTGCGCGAATCGACCCAGGCCTGCACGACGTTGTCCGGCTGCGGCATGTCCAGCGGCAGCGGATCGGCCTTGCGCATGAAACTGGTCCAGACCTGCAGCGCACCGGTGGCCCCGGTGAACGGCGTCTTGCCGTTGTCGTCGCGGCCCAGCCAGACCACTGCCAGCAGATCCTGACTGAAACCGGCAAACCAGCTGTCGCGTGAATCGTTACTGGTACCGGTCTTGCCCGCAAGGGTCAGGGTCTTGGGCAGCACGTTATAAACCGAACTGCCGGTACCTTCACGCATCACCCGCTGCATGGCGTTCTGGATCAGGTAAATCGAGGCCGGGTCGAAACGCTGCTCGATCTGGAACGGATAACGCTTGAGCGGCTCGCCCTCGGCGGTCAACACGCTGCGAATGCCGCGCATCGGCGTATTGAAACCACCGTTGGCCAGCGTCTGATACATGGTCGCCACTTCGATCGGCGTCATGCCGCCAGCGCCCAGCAACATCGACGGGAACGCCGGGAATTCACGAGTAACGCCGAGGCGACCCACGGTCTTGAGCACATTCGGCACACCGACTTCCAGGCCCAGACGCGAGGTCGACAGGTTGTAGGAATGCGCCAGGCCCTGATAGAGGAACACCGTACCGTGGGAGCGGCGATCGTAGTTCTGCGGTTTCCACACCTGGCCGTTGGCGCCCTTGACCGACAGTGGATCGTCCGACAGCCAACTGGTCAGCGTGTACTGGCTCGGCTTCTCAAGCGCAGTCAGGTACACCGCCGGTTTGATCAAAGAACCAATCGGGCGCACCGCATCCAGTGCGCGGTTGAACCCGGCGTAGCTGGCCTGACGGCTGCCGATCATCGCCTGGACTTCACCGGTTTCCGGGTTGGTCACGACCATCGCCGCTTCGACGTCATCGGAGCCCTTGCGCCCGGCCAGCCGCTTGAACGTGTCGTTGACCGAGGCTTCGGCTTTCATCTGCAGAATCGGGTCGAAACTGGTGAAGATGCGTAGGCCTTCTTCGGTCAAGTCTTCGTCGCGGTAGTCTTCGCGCAACTGACGTTTGACCAAGTCGATAAAGCCCGGGAACGAGCTGTCGGCGAGCTTGCCGCGAGTCGTCACACCGAGCGGCATTTTCTTCGCCGCCTCGACCTGTTCGGGGGTTGCCACGCCTTGCTGCGCCAGCACGTCGAGGACCAGATTACGCCGCTCCAGCGCGCGTTCCGGGTTACGACGCGGGTTGTAGTAGGACGGCCCCTTGACCATGCCGACCAGCAACGCTACCTGATGCAGTTTCAGTTCGGACAATGGCTGGCCGAAGAAGAACTGACTGGCCAGACCAAAACCGTGCACCGCACGCTGGCCGTCCTGACCGACGAAGACTTCGTTGAGGTAGGCCTCAAGGATTTCCTTCTTGTCGTAATGCAGTTCGAGCAGCAACGCCATCATCGCTTCGGTGAGCTTGCGGGTCAGGCTGCGTTCGCTGGTCAGGTAGAAGTTCTTCACCAACTGCTGGGTCAGCGTACTGCCGCCCTGGGTCATCTTGCCGCCGGAGGTGTTGATCCACACGGCGCGGGCGATCGATTTCGGCGACACGCCCCAGTGGCTGTAGAAGTCGCGGTCTTCCACGGCGATCAGGGTTTCGAGCAGATACGGCGGCACCTGATCAAGTTTGATCAGGATGCGGTCTTCGAGATTTTTCGGGTAAATGCCGCCGATCATCAGCGGCTCGAGGCGCACCACCGACAGCTTCGAACCGTTGGTCGCGGACAGCTCAGCAACGTAATCGCCGGAGAAGCGCACGCGAACCGGTTGCGGTTTCTCAAGGCCTTCATAGAACTGGAAGCCACGGGTGTTCAGGTCAACCGTATTGCCGCTGACGGCGGCGGCGCCGGGGCCATTGCTCACGGCTTCGCGGCGATAGCCGAGGGCATCGAGTTCGGTGAGGAAATCGTCCTTGCTGAGCTTCTGTCCGACGAACAGCTCGAGCGGGCGCGCGTACACCTTGGCCGGGATGGTCCAGCGCTTGCCGGAGAACTTCTCCTGCACCACGGCATCGAGGTAAACGGCAAAGCCGGCCAGCACTACAAGGCCGACCAGGCTGAGTTTAATGGCCCAGCTCAACCATGGGCTGAGGCCCTTGGCTGGTGGTTTTTTCTTGGTACGGGGGGATCGGGATCGAGTCATGGCGGCGGATTATACGCACTTTATCGATCCTCAACAGGCACGCGCAGAGGTTTGCGTCAGGCGGGCAAGCAGCCATAATGGCCGCCTCGAATTCCCCCGCCTCTGAAGGATCGCCCGTGAGCCAGTCCCTGATCGCTGCCCTGCAAAACCCGGCCCTCTACCCGCATCCCGTCGAAGGGTTTCAGGTCATCGAAACCCACATTTCGTGGGTGATTCTCACCGGTCCCTTTGCCTATAAAGTGAAGAAACCAGTGAATTTCGGCTTCCTCGATTTCACCAGCCTCGACGCACGCGCGCATTTCTGCGCCGAAGAGCTGCGCCTCAACCAGCGTCTGACCGATGATTTGTATCTGGACGTGTTGCCGGTCACCGGCAGCGTCGAGGCACCGCAATTGGGCGGCGACGGCCCGGCTATCGAATACGTGCTGAAAATGCGCCAGTTCCCCCAGAGCGGCTTGCTCAGCACCCTGCAAGCCAATGGCGAACTGACCACTCAGCACATCGACGCGTTGGCCGAGCAGATCGCCCATTTCCATCTCAACGCCCCGAAAGTCCCGGCTGAACACGATGCTGGTACACCGGACAGCGTGATGGCGCCGGTCGCGCAAAACTTCGAGCAGATCCTGCCGTTCCTCAGCGACAAAAACGACCTGCTGCAACTTGAGGCATTGAAAGCTTGGGCCGAAAGCAGCTTCGAGCGCCTCAAGCCCCTGTTCGCCCAGCGCAAGTCACAAGGTTTCACCCGTGAATGCCACGGCGACATTCACCTGGGCAACGCCACGGTCATCGACGGCAATGTGGTGATCTTCGACTGCATCGAGTTCAACGAGCCATTCCGTTTCACTGATGTCTGGGCCGACACCGGTTTCCTCGCCATGGACCTGGAAGACCGTGGCCTGAAATCGTTGGCGCGTCGCCTCATCAGCCAGTACCTGGAACTGACCGGCGACTATGAGGGCCTGGAAGTGCTGAACTTCTATAAAGCCTACCGCGCGCTGGTGCGGGCCAAGGTGGCATTGTTCAGCATGCCGGCGGACGCGACTGCGGTGCAGCGCGCCACCACCCTGCGCCAGTACCGCAACTACGCCAACCTGGCGGAAAGCTACAGCACCATTCCTTCGCGCTTCATGGCCATTACCCACGGTGTTTCCGCAGTCGGCAAGAGCCATGTGGCCATGCGCCTGGTCGAAGCGCTGGGCGCAATTCGCCTGCGTTCCGATGTCGAGCGCAAGCGCCTGTTCGGCGAGCAGACTGTTGCCAATGACGTGCAGGCCGGCATTTACAGTGCCGACGCCAGCACCGCGACCTACGCGCGCCTGCATGAAATCGCCGAGGTGATCCTGCACGCCGGCTTCCCGGTGGTGATCGACGCGACTTACCTCAAGCGTGAACAGCGCGACAACGCGGCGAAGATTGCCGAAGCCACCGGCACGCCGTTCCTGATCCTCGACTGCAACGCCCCGCAAGCCGTGATCGAGAGCTGGCTGGCGATGCGCCAGGCCGATCAGAAGGATCCGTCCGATGCCACCCTCGCCGTGATCGAAGCGCAGCAGGCCAATCGCGAAGCGCTGACGCCGGAAGAGATCCTGCGCAGCAAACGCGTACAGACCAATGAATCCGGCACGCTGGACACCGTGGTCGCGCAGATCCGTCAGCGCCTGCCTGGCCTGTAAAAAACTATTTCGGCCGTGAAGCCCTCGCTCGCTTCACGGCCGGCAAATAGTGGCACTATACTGGCGTCATAAAACCAACAGGTGATCTGACATGAGCCAGCCAAAACTGCTCGACACTCCGCTTTACGCCCTGCTGCACAAAGATGACGTCGCAGGCTTCAACAAGGAACGCCCACAAGATGGCCCGATCGACATGGTCGGCGGCGATTTCCGTGGTCTCGACCTGCGCGAGCTGAACGCCGACGGCGTGGATTTCCGCGATGCGTACTTCCGCTCCGCCGATCTGCGCGGCATCGACTTCCGCAAGGCTTCGCTCGAAGGCGCCAGCCTGGCCCATGCGCAGATTTCCGGGGCGTACTTTCCGCCGGAGCTGAGTGCCGACGAGATCCTGATGTCGATGAATTTCGGCACACGGTTGCGCTATCGCACCCGCTGAAATCTGGAAATCTTCCTGACACCTCGCCTTGCCCCTGTGGGAGCGAGCCTGCTCGCGAAGGCGTAGTGTCAGTTGATATCGATTGTGTCTGATACGCCCTCTTCGCGAGCAGGCTCGCTCCCACATTGTTAACCGCCTACCTCCCTCCCCTCTGCGTTCGCAGGTCCTTTACCCCCCTTTCTTAGAAGCTTTTGCGTCGAATCCGACCAAACAACCACGCTTTTCCTACTGATGGCTACACTGCTGAGAAGCTCGCCCACGCACCATTCGGCCGTCGCAAGGAGGCTTGATGAATGATGAACTGCAACACCTGAAAAATCTTGGCAAGACATCGGCGCAATGGCTGCATGCCGTGGGCATCCACAGCGCCTCGGACTTGCGTCGCCTCGGTGCAGTGGATGCCTACCGGGCCGTGCGTACTCGGGGGTTTCGCGCATCGAAGGTGTTGTTGTATGCGATCGAGGGCGCGTTGATGGACGTGCACTGGAACGATATCCCCGCCGAGCGCAAGGACGCCTTGAACAAACAGCTCGAAGCCATTTCCGCGCGCCACAAGAACTGAACAGGCGCTGACGCCATGTATTTACTGGGGGAACAATCGGCCCACGCCGACGCATTGATCAATCGCTTGCAGAATCTTCCCGGGCAGTGGCTGCAGGATTTGTCGCCGTGCGCGCCGGTCATCGAGCTGGAGGCAACGGAAGATCTGTTTGCACAGGTGCCGAGCGATCAGTTGTTTCTGCTGAGCGAGGGCGTTGTGCATGGCTGCATCGCGGGCCGTGCGCTGTTCTACTGGCAGGAAGGTGATCTACTCGGCCTGCAACGTGGCGAGCAATGGAGCGACTGTCGCATTTGCAGCGACAGCGCTGTGCGCCTGGTGCCCTATGGACGCGCTGAGGTTTTGCAGCATTTGTATGCCGAACCTGATCGAGCGGAGCAGTTGCTAAGCTACTTGCTCGGACACATGGCGCTGCTCGCCCACGCCGTGGCCGAGTTGAAACCCCGGGAGTTTCGTAGCACCAACGGCTTCAAACGCGTTGAGGCGGGCGCCGTGCTGATTCAACAGGGCGATGCAGCGGATCATGTCTTTGTGATTATTGACGGGCATGCCGAGGCGTTCCTCGACGGGCACAAGGTAGGCGACGTGGCCAAGGACGAGATTTTCGGCGCCATGGCGTTGTTTACCGGCGAGCCGCGCAACGCTTCGGTGGTGACGTCCGAGCCGAGCACGGTGATGTTGATTCCCGGTGATCAATTTTTGAGCATGACCCGCAGCAATCCGAAGATCGCCCATAGCCTGATTGAGGGTATGGCTCGACGCATCGGCCAGTTGAATCGCCAGATCACGCAGTTGACGACACAGCGCACCTAGCGCAAAGCCCTTTATTCACAGGGCCTCACCACCGCTCGCAAAACTAAATTACAGATTTGCAAAATCAGCGGTTGACGCGGTAATGAGAATCGCTATGATTATCACAACTGGTCGCGAGATCAGTCGATATTCTGAAAAGCCCTTGGTTCGGACTCTCAGATTATCTCCTCATCAGGCTAATCACGGTTATTTGACCCGGTTTTTACCGGGTCTTTTTTTTGCCTGTGGAAAAGTCATTTGGCGAATTGCTGGCGCATCTGCTCGCAGTAGTCCGGCTTCGGCGTGGCCGGCGTGTACCAGACGTAATCAGCCATCGCCGCCGATACCGCAGCGCCCTGCTCGGCCAGCATCAATACGGTCGGCGCCTTGCCAGCGCCGAGATCCGACAGATGCAGCGGCACGCCGACATCCTTGCGCGCATGCCAGGCACCGGCCAGCAGAATCGAAGGCATCGGCGCCGCCAGCATGCGTTCGGCCATGCGTCGATCACGCTGTTGCTGAATCGCCAGCATTGCTGGTATCTGTGATTCGGGCAGCAAGCCGCAGTGGGATTCACTGATTTGCCCAAGCAAAGTTTTTTTAACCAACAGCGAATTGCTGCGCGGACCGTTCAGAGCAGGTGGATTGCGGTAGAACGCGCGGATTTCGCTGTCATCGAGATTGGCCGCCAGCAGCGGATACGGCTGCGACAGGGCAAAGCGCACGATCGGCCCGTAAAGGTTCCAGTCCCAGCCCTCTTGCCAGGCCAATGCCGCAGGCAAATCAGCCGCAACGGAATTCGACTGGCGCAGCGCATCGACTTTCGCTTGTTGATTCGGTGTAAGCATTTCCAGCAGCAGACTGCCTTGCGCTCGGTGCTCGCCGAGCGACTGCAACAGCCACAACTGTGCGGCATGATGATCGGCATTGTCGTGCTGCTCACCGATGATCAAACGCTCAGGTTCAGCGAGACGCACCAGCAGTTGCTGCGCGGTGAGCATCTCGCCGCTGCGCAGATCGCGGATATCGCCGCCCACCGGTGGAGCCGCCACATGCTGACACCCCGCGAGCAACACCAGCGCCAGCAAACACAATCCACGCATGCGACACCTCGATGATGATTCAGCGGGCGATGATCAGCGGATGCCCACGCTCCGGGTGCGGTTGCACCAAAACCTCCAGGCCGAACACCGCTTTTAGCGTATCCGGGCGGAGCACCTGCTGCGGAGTATCCAGCGCAACCGGGCGCCCCTCCTCCAGCAACAGCACACGATCACAATAGCGTGCCGCCAGATTCAGATCATGCAAGATCACCAGCACCGCCGCGCCGCGATCGGCGAACTCGCGCACCGCCTGCAAGGTGGTGTGCTGATGCAGCGGATCGAGCATGGATGTCGGTTCGTCGAGCAACAGGGTTTGCCCGGCCTGACCCGGCCAGAGTTGCGCCAGCACCCTCGCCAGATGCACGCGCTGACGCTCGCCACCGGACAATGCCAGATAGCTGCGCCCACTCAGGTGCCCGGCATCGGCGGCGGCCAGCGCTGCCGCGACAATCTCGTCATCACGTACGCGCCCGGTCTGGTACGGCAAACGGCCCATGCCGACGACCTCTTGGACGGCGAAGGCAAAATCCAGCGTCGACACCTGCGGCAATACCGCCAGTCGTTGTGCGCGCTGCGTTCCGCTCCAGTGGCTCAATGCCTGACCGTCGAGAGAGACGCTGCCTTCACTGGCGCTCAACTCTCCACACAAGGCGCCGAGCAAGGTGCTTTTGCCGGCGCCGTTCGGTCCCAGCACGCCAAGCACTTCACCGGGTTCGAGCCTGAGCGTAACCCCACTGAGCACAGCCTTGCGGCCACGGCGGACATGCAGATTGTGCGCAGACAACATCAGGCACGCCCTCGCAGCAGCAGATAAAGGAAGAACGGCGCGCCGATAAACGCGGTGACAATGCCGATCGGCAACTCCGCCGGCGCCAGCGCCAGGCGCGCCACCAGATCGGCGAGCAATAACAGGCTTGCACCCGCCAGCACCGAGGCTGGCAATAGCACTTTGTGATCGGGGCCGGCCAGCAGGCGCACCAGATGCGGCACCACCAGCCCGACAAAACCGATCATGCCCGCCGCCGCCACCGCCGCGCCAACACCCAGCGCGGTGCAGAACACCAGTTCGCGCTTGAGCCGTTCGACATCGATGCCCAGATGACCGGCCTCGGATTCACCGAGCAACAAGGCATTCAATGCCTTGGCCCGACGCGGCAGCCACAGCGCCACGCCGATGGTGATGATCAGCAAGGGCCACAACCGCGCGTAACTGGCGCCGTTGAGGCTGCCCAGGTTCCAGAAGGTCAGGGTGCGCAGCGTCGCGTCATCAGCCAGATAAGTGAACAGACCGACCGCCGAACTGGCCAACGCCGTCAGCGCGATACCGGCCAGCAACATGGTCGCCACATGGGTCTGACCGTTGCGCCGGCCCAGCCGATAGACCAGCGCCGTCACCCCGAGCCCGCCGAGAAACGCGCACACGGACAACAGATACGGCCCGAACCACTCCGGCAGGCCGCCAAAGAACGAGCCGCCGACAATCGCAATCGCTGCGCCAAGTGCCGCGCCACTGGACACCCCGACCAGCCCCGGATCGGCCAGCGGATTACGAAACAGACCCTGCATCGCCACGCCGGACAGCGCCAGCACGCCGCCGACCGCCAAGCCGAGCAAGGTTCGCGGCAGGCGAATCTGGCCAAGAATCAGCTCGGCCTGCTCCAGCCCTTCCGGCGCCAGCGGCACGCCAACCAGACGCAGCGCCGCGCGCAAGGTATCGAACAGCGGCAGGCTCACCGGCCCCAGCGCCAGCGACAGCCAGATTGCCAGCAGACACAGCAAGGTCAGGCCGATAAACAAGCCGCGGGGTTTGACCAGTGTGGTCATTGGCCGCCCTTGGCCGGGTAGAAACCGTCCGTCAGGGTTTGCAAAGCAGCCGGCAACCGTGGCCCGAGGCCGCCAACCAGCAGCGTCGGGTCCAGCTCCATCACCCGCCCGCTCTTGCCCGCGCGGCTGGAATTGAGGATGGGGTTTTCCTTGAACAACGCGGCTTTTGCCGCCTCGCCGGTCAACGCTCGGTCAGCGAACACCAGCACTTCGGGATCAAGGCTGGCGAGGGATTCGACAGAAAACGGTTTGTAGCCGGTATGCGTCGCGAGATTGTGCCCGCCGGCCTGTTGCAGCAGCCAATCGGCGGCAGTGTCCTTGCCGGCGATCAACGGCTTGCCGCCAGCGTGCCCGAGCAGCAGCAACACACCGGGGGCTTTCTGTGTGGTTTGCACTTGGGCAACGCGCGCTTTCTGCGCCTGGAGCTGCTGTTGATAACTCTGCAGCAGCTGCGCTGCCAGGCTTTGTGCGCCGAGCAACTGGCCCAAACGAGTGACATTCTTTTCCAGTGTCGGCAGATCAGGCTGTGCCGAGAACAACTCGACTTTCACCTTGGCGGCTTTGACTTGCGCCAGAACCGGCGGCGGCCCCATTTCTTCGGTACCGACCAGAATGTCCGGGCGCAGGCTCAAGATGCCTTCCGCCGACAGGCTGCGCTGATAACCAATACTCGGCAGCGCCTGCAACGCTTCGGGATGCTGGCTGGTGGTGTCGACCCCCACCAGCTTCGACTCGCCCCCCAACGCGCTGACCCATTCCGACAGCGCGCCACCGGCGCTGACCCAGCGTTGCGGTGAATCCGCCGCAGCCGCCTGATGACTGAGAAAAAGGCCGACGCACAGTACGGCAACGCGGGTTTTCAGGCGCATACACAGCTTCCTTGAACAAGGTTTCCCGGGCATCGGCGCGGCGAGCCAAGTATCCTCGGCAACGGCCAGACTCCCTGCGGGAGGAGGTCGCCATTTGATAATTGTTTGCATTTGAACGTCAAGCTCGGACATATCCAGACACGAGCGGACACTAGAGGATAGCCATGAAGTTTCTCTGCGCCGGCAGTGATCTGGCCGAAGGTGGCAGTCGCGGTTTCGTTATCGAAGGCAAAAAGCTTTTCGCCGTGCGTCGTGGCGGGCAGGTCTATGTCTACTTCAATCGCTGCCCGCACCGGGGCGTCGGCCTGGAATGGCAGCCCGACCAGTTTCTCGACCCGAGCAACAGCCTGATCCAGTGCGCCACCCACGGCGCACTGTTTCTGATCGAGGACGGCGAATGCGTCGCTGGCCCCTGCGCCGGGCAGTCGCTCACGGCAATTGAATGCCGGGAGGATACACAAGGCGTGTGGATCGACGTTTAACCGTTTAGCCGCACATCGAGTCGGCGGTCGATAACCATCTCTTCATGGTCCAGGCGCACGCCGTACGCCAACACCTCGACACCGCAGGCAACCGCTTCACGCAGCGCCTCGGCGTAAGCCCAATCAATCTCCACGGCCGGGCGCACGGCATCGATGCCGGTGAGGTTCACGCAGTACAACTGCACCGCCCGAATGCCGTCGCGCGCCAGATGCGCCAGCTCGCGCAGATGTTTGGCGCCGCGCTGGGTCACCGCATCGGGAAACGCCGCCACCGCCGTACCGTCAAAGCCCAACGTGACGCTTTTCACTTCGACATACGCCGGGCCGCTGGGGTATTCGAGGCGAAAGTCGATGCGGCTTTTTTCCTGCCCGTAGGCAACCTCACGCTTCAACGCGGTAAAACCGTTCAACTCGGTGATCACGCCCGCCTGCAAGGCTTCTTCGACCAATCCGTTGGCGCGTGCGGTGTTGACGCAAAACAGCCGGCCCTGCGGGGTTTCGCCAATTTCCCAAGTGCCGGGCAACTTGCGTTTAGGGTCGTTGGAGCGACTGAACCAGACCTGCCCGCCCTCGACCTGGCAATTGAGCATCGAACCAGTGTTAGGGCAGTGTATGGTCAGCAATTCGCCGCTAACGGTCTCGATATCGGCGAGAAAACGCTTGTAACGACGAATCAGCCGCGCTTCTTCCAGAGCAGGATAAAAGCGCATCAGCCTTGCCAGCTCTTCAAGCCGCGCGAGATGCGTTCCACGGCTTCCTGCAAACGTGCGAGGTTCTGTGTGTAAGCGAAACGCACGTGATGGCCGGCCTGATAACGACCGAAATCCAGTCCCGGCGTGAAGGCAACGTGCTCGGTTTCGAGGAAATGTCGGCAGAATGCGAAGGCATCACCGCCGAAACGGCTGATATCGGCGTAAAGATAAAACGCGCCTTCCGGCTCAACGGCGATGTTGAAACCGAGTTCACGCAGCGCCGGCAGGAGGAAGTCGCGACGGCGCGCAAACTCGGCGCGGCGCTCTTCGAGAATCGCAAGGGTGGCGGGCTCGAAACAGGCCAGCGCAGCGTATTGCGCCATGCTTGGCGCGCTGATGTAGAGGTTCTGCGCAAGCTTTTCCAATTCGCTGACCGCCGCGTCTGGCGCCACGAGCCAGCCCAGGCGCCAACCGGTCATACCGAAATACTTGGAGAAACTGTTGAGGACAAAAGCGCCGTCATCGACTTCCAGCACACTGGCAGCATCAATGCCGTAGGTCAGGCCGTGGTAGATCTCATCCACCACCAAGTGCCCGTGCCGGGCCTTGATGGCTGTGGATAATCCGCCCAGTTCATCGCGGGTCAGCAGGGTTCCGGTCGGGTTGGCCGGCGAAGCGACGAGGGCGCCGACACTGTCATGGTCCCAATGCCGCGCCACCAGATCCGGGGTCAGTTGATAACGCACCTCCGGCCCGACCGGCACCAGTTGCGCCGCGCCTTCGACCAGCCGCAAGAAATGCCGGTTGCACGGGTAGCCGGGGTCGGCGAGCAGCCAGTGTTTACCCGGATCGACCAACAGGGCACTGGCCAGCAACAACGCGCCGGAGCCGCCCGGCGTGATCAGAATCCGCCGTGGGTCGATATTCAGGCCGTAACGCGATTGGTAGAAACCGGCGATCGCCTCGCGCAGCTCGGGAATGCCACGGGCGGCGGTGTAGCGGGTCTTGCCGGCGCTCAACGCAGCTTGTCCAGCGCGGATGATCGGCTCGGCGGTGGTGAAGTCCGGCTCGCCGATTTCCAGATGGATCACGTCGTGGCCTTCGGCCTGCAATTCATTGGCCCGCGCCAGCAGCGCCATCACATGGAACGGTTCGATCGCACGACTGCGCGCACTGTAGGGGGCCATTGGAATGCCTTCGACGGAAAAAAGAGACGATTCTACCTGTCTGCCGGAACGAGCGAGAACCCGTGAAGGTCACAGCCTCAAGAACGCTGGACTGTAACGATCTGAACGTACGCTCCAGGATTGACTAAAATCAGTGATTGAACAGGTCTCCCTTCCCACAGACACGGCTTGTCAGACATCTGCAAGCGCCACCCGCCGGGGGCTCGACATCCGGGAGTAGCGCAGGCCGAATTGATCTGGTAAGTTCGCCCGCTTGCAGCCGCAGGGCCGGCAGGTGTCGGTGATGGAGCAATCCTGCGCAATGGATTACAAGAGTAGAGGCGGTCTATTTCATGTCCACCCAAGCAAAGCAACAGCAGCAAACGTCGATCAGCGGCTTCGAACCTTACGTTCAGAAGGCGGGTGAAGAGTACATGGGCGCTCCAATGCGCGCGCACTTCACCAAGATCCTGAACAAGTGGAAACTGGACTTGATGCAGGAAGTCGACCGCACGGTTGACCACATGAAAGACGAAGCGGCCAACTTCCCTGACCCGGCCGACCGTACCAGCCAGGAAGAAGAATTCGCCCTCGAGCTGCGCGCCCGCGACCGCGAGCGCAAGTTGATCAAGAAGATCGACAAGACGCTGGAGCTGATTCAGGACGAAGAATACGGCTGGTGCGAGTCCTGCGGCATCGAGATCGGCGTCAAGCGCCTCGAAGCCCGTCCTACCGCGGATCTGTGCATCGACTGCAAGACCCTGGCGGAAATCAAGGAAAAGCAGGTCGGCAAGTAATCTCGACCAGAACGAAAAACGGAGCGTGTGAACGCTCCGTTTTTGTTTCTGCCTTTTGCTTCTGCCGTTGCTTTTTGTAGGAGTGAGCCTGCTCGCGATAGCGGTGGGTCAGTCAATATCTTGGTTGAATGTCACACCGCTATCGCGAGCAGGCTCACTCCTACAGGTTGACCTGCGTATAGCCTGAAAAGTAGTTTCGCTTCCATGACCGCCAAAACATCCCCCGCCTACATCGGCCGCTTCGCCCCTACCCCCAGTGGCCACCTGCACTTCGGTTCGCTGGTCGCTGCGTTGGCGTCTTACCTCGACGCCCGCTCCGTCGGTGGGCGCTGGCTGGTGCGCATGGAAGATCTCGATCCGCCGCGCGAAGAGCCCGGTGCGCAAGCGGCGATTCTCAAAGCGCTGGAAAGCTACGGCTTCGAATGGGACGGCGAAATGGTCCGCCAAAGCGATCGACACGCGGCTTATGCCGAAGTGCTCGATAGCCTGTTCAATCATGGCCTGGCCTACGCCTGCACCTGCTCGCGCAAACAACTGGAGCCCTATCACGGGATTTATCCGGGGTTTTGCCGCAATGCCGGGCATGATCAGCACGACGCCGCGATCCGCCTGCGCGTGCCTGAGCTGGAATACCACTTCATCGATCGCGTGCAGGGCGAATACCGTCAGCACCTGGGCCGCGACGTCGGCGACTTCGTCATTCGTCGGCGCGATGGTCTCTACGCTTATCAATTGGCGGTGGTGCTCGACGACGCCTGGCAAGGCATTACCGACATCGTGCGCGGCGCCGACCTGCTCGATTCGACGCCGCGTCAGCTGTACCTGCAAGAACTGCTCGGTCTGAAACAGCCGCGTTATCTGCACCTGCCGCTGATCACCCAGCCGGACGGCAACAAACTCGGCAAGTCCTACCGTTCGCCGCCGCTTGAGGCTGATCAGGCCACGCCGTTGCTGCTGCGGGCCTTGCGCGCGCTGGGGCAAAATCCCGGCACCGAACTGGCACACGCTTCGCCGCGCGAACTGCTGGCCTGGGGCAGCGCACATTGGGATGCTGCCAAGATCCCGCGCACACTGACCTTGCCCGAAGCGCAACTGCAATGACGACACTTGCAGTCGCGCGCCCATCCGTTACCATCGCCGCACGTTTTCGGGCACGCGCATAAAAAAGAGAGGCCGGGATGTACATCTATCGCTTGGTCCTGCTTTTGGTCGTCGGGATCTACCTGTTCTCCCCCGCCATCATGGACTGGTGGATCGACGCGACGGGCGCCTGGTATCGCCCTTATCTGCTCTGGCTGATCCTGATTGTCGTGACCTTCATCCTGCAGAGCCAAAAAGATGCCGATGAGCTTTAGCCTGACCCAGATGATCCTGATCAGCGCCGCGTACCTGGCGGCGCTGTTCGGCGTTGCCTGGGTCAGCGAACGGGGCATGATCCCGCGCGCGATCATTCGCCACCCGTTGACCTACACCCTGTCGCTGGGGGTTTATGCCAGTGCCTGGGCGTTCTACGGCACGGTGGGCCTGGCCTATCAGTACGGTTACGGCTTTCTGTCCAGCTATCTCGGCGTATCCGGTGCATTTCTGCTGGCGCCGGTGCTGCTCTATCCGATCCTGAAGATCACCCGCACCTATCAACTGTCGTCGCTGGCCGACCTGTTTGCCTTCCGCTTTCGCAGCACCTGGGCCGGAGCGCTGACCACGATTTTCATGCTGATTGGCGTCTTGCCACTGCTTGCCCTGCAGATTCAGGCAGTGGCCGACTCGATCGGCATCCTCACCGGCGAACGCGTGCAGAGCCGCGTGGCGCTGGCGTTCTGTGCGCTGATCATTCTGTTCACGATTTTCTTCGGTTCCCGGCATATCGCCACACGCGAGAAACACGAAGGGCTGGTGTTCGCGATTGCCTTTGAGTCGATCATCAAACTGATCGCCCTCGGCGGCGTTGGCCTGTATGCGCTGTATGGCGTATTCGACGGCCCGCAACAGCTCGAACTGTGGCTGCTGCAAAACCAGACCGCCCTCGCCGCCCTGCACACGCCGTTGCAGGAAGGCCCGTGGCGCACACTGTTGCTGGTGTTCTTCGCCTCGGCGATCGTGATGCCGCACATGTATCACATGACCTTTACGGAAAACCTCAACCCGCGCTCGCTGGTCAGCGCCAGTTGGGGCCTGCCGCTGTTTCTGCTGTTGATGAGTCTTGCCGTACCGCTGATTCTCTGGGCCGGGCTGAAACTCGGCGCCACCACCGACCCGGAATATTTCACCCTAGGCATCGGCATTGCCGCCAACAGCAAACCGCTGGCCTTGCTCGCCTACGTCGGTGGCCTGTCCGCCGCCAGTGGCCTGATCATCGTCACCACCCTGGCCTTGTCGGGCATGGCGTTGAACCATCTGGTGCTGCCGCTTTATCAACCGCCGGCCGAAGGCAACATCTACCGCTGGCTGAAATGGACCCGTCGAGCCCTGATCGTGGCGATCATCATGGCCGGTTTCGGTTTCTACCTGATGCTCGGCGTCGAACAGGATCTGGCCAACCTCGGCATCGTCGCTTTTGTTGCGACCCTGCAATTTCTGCCCGGGGTGCTCTCGGTGCTGTACTGGCCGACCGCCAACCGCCGCGGCTTTATTGCCGGTCTTCTGGCGGGGATCACGGTCTGGGTGGTGACCATGCTGCTGCCGCTGGTCGGCAATCTGCAGGGTTTCTATATCCCGCTGCTGAACATGATCTACGTGCTCGACGACACCAGTTGGCACATGGCGGCCATCGCCTCGCTGGCGGCCAACGTGCTGATGTTCACCCTGATCTCACTGTTCACCAACGCCAGCCCGGAAGAAGCCAGCGCCGCCGAAGCCTGTGCGGTGGATAACGTGCGCCGCCCGCAGCGCCGCGAACTGCACGCCGCCTCGCCGCAGGAATTCGCCACGCAGTTGGCCAAGCCGCTGGGTGCCAAGGCTGCGCAGAAGGAGGTCGAGCAAGCGCTGCGCGACTTGTATCTGCCCTTCGACGAACGCCGGCCTTACGCCTTGCGCCGTTTGCGCGACCGCATCGAGGCCAACCTGTCCGGCCTGATGGGCCCGAGCGTTGCGCAGGATATGGTGGAAACCTTCCTGCCCTATAAGGCTGGCGGCGAAAACTACGTCACCGAAGACATTCACTTCATTGAAAGCCGTCTCGAGGATTACCACTCGCGCCTCACCGGCCTGGCCGCCGAGCTTGACGCCCTGCGCCGCTACCACCGCCAGACCTTGCAGGAACTGCCGATGGGCGTCTGCTCGCTGGCCAAGGATCAGGAGATCCTGATGTGGAACAAGGCCATGGAAGAGCTGACCGGCATCGCCGCGCAGCGAGTGGTCGGTTCGCGTCTGAGTACCATCGCCAACCCGTGGAAAGAACTGCTGCAAGGCTTCATCAACTTGCCCGACGAGCATTTGCACAAACAGCATCTGGCCCTCGATGGTCAGACCCGCTGGCTGAATCTGCACAAAGCGGCAATCGACGAGCCGTTGGCCCCGGGTAACAGTGGCCTGGTGTTACTGGTCGAGGATTTGACCGAAACGCAGATGCTCGAAGATAAACTGGTGCACTCCGAGCGTCTGGCCAGCATCGGTCGTCTCGCCGCCGGCGTAGCCCATGAAATCGGCAATCCGATCACCGGCATCGCCTGCCTCGCGCAGAACCTGCGCGAAGAGCGTGAAGACGACGGCGAGCTGACGGAAATCAGCGGGCAGATTCTCGAGCAGACCAAACGCGTCTCGCGCATCGTCCAGTCGCTGATGAGCTTCGCCCATGCCGGCAGCCATCAGCACAACGACGAACCAGTGTGTCTGGCCGAAGTCGCGCAGGACGCCATTGGCCTGCTGGCGCTGAACCGGCGCAATTTCGAAGTGCAGTTCTACAACCTGTGCGATCCCGATCATTGGGTCGAAGGCGACCCGCAACGGCTTGCCCAGGTGCTGATCAATCTGCTCTCCAACGCCCGCGACGCCTCGCCGCCGCACAGTGCGGTGCGGGTCAAGAGCGAAGCCGGCGAACACACGGTCGATCTGATCGTCGAAGACGAAGGCAGCGGCATTCCGTCGAGCATCATGGACCGATTGTTCGAACCTTTCTTCACCACCAAGGATCCGGGTGAAGGCACCGGTCTGGGCCTTGCACTGGTCTATTCCATCGTTGAAGAGCATTATGGACAAATCACCATCGACAGCCCGGCTGATGTACAAAGCCAACGCGGCACCCGTATCCGGGTGACCTTACCGCGTCATGTCGAAGCGACGTCCGCTGTGAACTGAGACCGTCGAGAGTATCGAATCAATGCCGCACATTTTGATCGTCGAAGACGAAACCATTATCCGCTCCGCCTTGCGCCGCCTGCTGGAACGCAACCAGTACCAGGTCAGCGAAGCCGGATCAGTGCAGGAAGCACAAGAACGCTTCACCATTCCTACGTTCGATCTGATCGTCAGCGACCTGCGCCTGCCGGGCGCTCCGGGCACCGAGCTGATCAAGCTCGGCCAGGGCACCCCGGTGCTGATCATGACCAGTTACGCCAGCCTGCGCTCGGCGGTCGACTCGATGAAAATGGGCGCGGTCGATTACATCGCCAAGCCGTTCGACCACGATGAAATGCTCCAGGCGGTTGCGCGGATCCTGCGTGATCGCCAGTCGGCGCCAGCTGCCGGCGAAGCCACGGCGAGCAAGCCTGCCGCCGGCAATGGCAAAGCCTCTGTGGATAACAGCAATGGTGAAATTGGCATCATCGGCTCCTGCCCACCGATGCAGGACCTGTACAGCAAAATCCGCAAAGTCGCGCCAACCGACTCCAACGTGTTGATTCAGGGTGAGTCCGGCACCGGTAAAGAGCTGGTGGCCCGCGCCCTGCACAATCTGTCGAAACGCGCCAAGGCGCCGATGATTTCGGTGAACTGCGCGGCGATTCCGGAAAGCCTCATCGAATCCGAACTGTTCGGCCACGAGAAAGGCGCGTTCACCGGGGCCAGCGCCGGTCGCGCCGGTCTGGTCGAAGCGGCGGACGGCGGCACCCTGTTTCTCGATGAGATCGGCGAACTGCCCCTCGAAGCCCAGGCTCGCTTGCTGCGGGTTCTACAGGAGGGCGAAATTCGCCGCGTAGGTTCGGTGCAGTCGCAGAAAGTCGATGTGCGCCTGATCGCTGCAACTCACCGCGATCTGAAGAGCCTGGCGAAAATCGGCCAGTTCCGTGAAGACCTTTATTACCGTCTGCACGTGATTGCCCTGAAGCTGCCGCCGCTGCGCGAGCGTGGCGCCGACGTCAACGAAATCGCCAATGCCTTCCTCGCTCGCCAGAGCGCGCGGATCAACCGCACCGACCTGAAATTCGCTGCCGACGCTGAACAGGCGATCCGGCACTATTCCTGGCCGGGTAACGTGCGTGAGCTGGAAAACGCAGTTGAGCGCGCGGTGATTCTCAGCGAAAGCCCGGAGATTTCCGCCGACCTGCTGGGCATCGACATCGAGCTGAGCGATCTGGAAGACGACGAGTTCATCGGTCTGCCGCCGCAAACCGGCGGTAACGCCAGCAACAGCAGCCATGAGCCGACCGAGGATCTGTCGCTGGAGGATTACTTCCAGCACTTCGTCCTCGAGCATCAGGACCACATGACCGAGACCGAACTGGCACGCAAACTCGGCGTCAGCCGCAAATGCCTGTGGGAACGCCGCCAGCGTCTGGGCATTCCACGGCGCAAGACCGGGGTTGCCAGCGAGAGCTGAGCGTTACCCACCGCGTGCGCGGGTAACGCATGACAATGTGAAAAAACTGTTACCGCAGTCGATTCACGTAACAGAAGCCGGGGTTATCGGTAACGAAACCCCGGCTTTTTTTCGGTTCTTCACGGATTACCGGGAAAGACGCTCTTGATTTTCATGAAAAAGAACTCGCTATCCCGGTAACCGTACGCCATCCGCTTGATCACCTTTATTCGATTGTTTATTCCTTCCAGTTGGCCGGTATGCATCGGCCAGCGAACTCGGCTCACAATGCCCCGCCAGTAAAGCTTTAGCCGTTTGGCGAACTGGATCAGAGCAGGTATTTCGCTTTCATGTGCGTGGCGCAGCCATTGTTTCCAGGCTGATCTCCAGTCCCAAGCGGTGCTCGGCGTCCAGAGCGTTTTGAGTTCAGCCTTCATCAAATAGACCGTCATCAGCGATTGGTTGGCCGCCAACAGGTCTTGTAAATGGAGCTGTTGCTCCGGCGTTTTCAGGTTCTGCGGATTGCGCAGTAACAGCCATCGCGCTTGCTTGATAACCTTGCGAGCCGGCCTGTCATGACGTAGCCGATTGGCTTCGTCAACGCGAACCCGATCGATCACTTCTCGGCCATATTTGGCCACGACATGGAAGAGGTCATAGACCACTCGAGCTTTTGGGCAGTGCTGGCGAACCTCCAGGTCAAAAGCAGTATTCATGTCCATCGCGACCGCTTCGATTCGGGCGCAACCCTCTGCCCCCAGCTCTTCGAAGAATGGCCTGACCGCCGCACGGCTGCGGCCTTCACCAATCCACAGCACGCGCCGGGTATCGGCATCCAGCACCACGCTGGCATAACGATGCCCTTTGAACAACGCAAACTCATCCATCACCAAACGTCGCGGTTGCGCCTTTGGCAGCGCGCTCAACGTCGCTTGCAAGGCTCGACGCTCCAGCAACCTAACAGTATCCCAATGTAGGCCGAACATCTGAGCCACGTGCAGGGTTGGAAGGCGTTCGCAGGCCTGAATGACCGCCTCGGCCAAGCGGCGCGTCATGCGAGCGTAGCGGTCTAGCCAACTGACAGCCTCCATGCGTTTGCCACAGTCACGACAGCCAACCCGCCTGAGCAAAACGTTGAGACGTACAGCGCGGCCAAGGATGGGCAAATCACGAACGACGCGCTCGCAATACTCATGCGTAGTTGAACAGGGCCTTAGGCAGCCGCCACAGGAAGGAAATCGGGTGGCATGGGGGATCAGATCGATCTGTAGTGCGTCGCCATCAGGCTTGATCGTGACGACAGAAAAGCCCTCCCAAAAAGGAAGGAAAGTATTAATATCACGCATAAGAACGCCGGTTTGTTAGATGTGTTTGCTCGCACGAACATCATCAACCAAATCGGCGTTCTTGTTTCTGTGTTTCCCGGAATTCCGTGAAGAACCTTTTTTTCGCCCCTGCAAAACGGTTATATCGACCTAACCCCTTGTTTTACTGGGCGAGACAAAAGTTGGCACGCACCCTGCTATATCTTTGGTACAAGAACAATAACAAGCAATGCACAAGACAATAAAAATAAGACGAATCGACTCACGCACAATAAAAACAAGACGGCGAGAGGCGCAGCTAACTGATTCTTTTGGAGAGGCGTTGTATTTGGGGCTTGCCCCACGACCAGGCCGAGAACAACAAAAACTGTCCTAAGACAGAGCCTGTACTGGTTGGATCGACAGATCACTGCAATTCAGCGACCAAAGCAATCCGTTTGCTCTTGGCTCCCGATTGGGAGGGTCACGAAGGAAACACTTCGTGGCGAGGGCACTCAACAAAAACAAGAAGCCCGAATCAATAATAAAAAGAGCACGCAACTACTTCTTGGGGAGCTTCGGCTCCCCTTGTAGTTTCTCACTTCCGTGAAATCCCCCCGTTTTCCTCGCGCGACCCTTGTAGCTTGGGGCTTGCAGCTCATATCTGCCGCGTCCTACACCATCCCCCGACTAAATGCTAGAATCTGCGCCCATCATGCGGTCATTCTTTTGGTATGGCCGAACATTCCTTCAAACAGTGCATCCCATGCTGAAGAAGCTGTTCCAGTCATTCCGAACTCCCGTGCGTCGTACGCAACACATCCGCAGCACCCCTGAAGTGCTCAACAGCGGCCAACATTCGCTGCAGAAAACGCAGTTCAGCCGCTATGCGGTGAATATCGTCGAACGCCTGCAAGGTGCCGGTTACCAGGCTTATCTGGTCGGTGGTTGCGTGCGTGACATGCTGTTGGGCATCACGCCCAAGGATTTCGACGTCGCCACCAGCGCCACACCCGAGCAGGTCCGTGCCGAATTCCGCAATGCGCGGATCATCGGCCGCCGGTTCAAGCTGGTGCACATCCATTTCGGTCGCGAAATCATTGAAGTCGCGACCTTCCGCGCCAATCACCCGGTCAACGAAGACGAGGAAGACAGCAACCAGTCCTCGCGCAACGAGAGCGGACGGATTCTGCGCGACAACGTCTACGGTACCCTGGAAGAAGACGCGCAACGCCGCGACTTCACGATCAACGCCCTGTATTACGATCCGGTCAGTGAGCGCATTCTCGATTACGCCAATGGCGTGCACGACATTCGCAATCACCTGATCCGTCTGATCGGCGACCCGAAGCAGCGTTACCAGGAAGACCCGGTGCGCATGCTGCGGGCCGTGCGTTTCGCCGCCAAGCTCAACTTCGGTATCGAAAAGCACACCGTGCAGCCGATCCGTGAGCTGGCGCCGATGCTGCGCGAGATTCCGTCGGCGCGGCTGTTTGAAGAAGTGCTCAAGCTATTCCTCTCCGGCCACGGCGCGATCACCTTTGAAATGCTGGTCGACCTGCAACTGTTCGCACCGCTGTTCCCGGCCAGTGCCGAGGCGCTGGAATACAATCCGGAATACACCCATACGCTGATCAGCGAAGCACTGACCAACACCGATCTGCGCATCAAGCAGAACAAACCGGTAACCCCGGCGTTCCTCTTTGCCGCCCTGCTCTGGCCGGCGCTGCCGGCCCGCGTGTTGCGTCTGCAGGAACGTGGCATGCCGCCGATTCCGGCGATGCAGGAAGCCGCTCACGAGCTGATTGCCGAGCAGTGCCAGCGCATCGCGATTCCGAAGCGCTTCACCATGCCGATCCGCGAAATCTGGGACATGCAGGAACGCCTGCCACGCCGCAGCGGCAAACGCGCCGATCTGTTGCTGGACAACCCGCGCTTCCGTGCTGGTTACGATTTCCTCCTGCTGCGCGAAAGCGCAGGTGAGGAGACCGATGGCCTCGGCGAATGGTGGACCGATTATCAGGACGCTAACGACAGCGAGCGTCGCGACATGATCCGCGACCTCAGCGGCAAGGGCGACGATGCCAGCGGCGCACCACGCAAACGTCGCCGCAGCGGCGGTTCCAAGCGCAAGCGCGCCGGTGCTTCGAGCGCGACGGGCGAGTAAGCGATGGAACGCATCTACATCGGCCTGGGCAGCAACCTCGCTGACCCGGCCGACCAGTTGCGCAGCGCCATCGCGGCACTGGGGCAATTGCCGCAGACAAGTCTTGCCGGCGTTTCAGCCTTTTATCAAAGCGATTCACTGTTGCCGGGCCAGCCGCGCTACACCAACGCTGTCGCCGCCCTCGACAGTTCGCTCGCACCGATCGAGCTGCTCGACGCCTTGCAAGCGATCGAAAACGCTCAGGGCCGCGAGCGTCTTGAGCGCTGGGGGCCACGCACCCTGGATCTGGATATTCTGCTGTTCGGCGATCGACTGATCGACGAGCCACGGCTGAAAGTCCCGCATTACCAGATTCAGGAGCGGGCGTTCGTTCTCTATCCCTTGGCTGAGCTGGCGCCGCAGGATCTGCGTCTCGCCGATGGCCGCGCCCTTCCCGACCTGCTGGCCGCCTGCCCGTTTGTCGGCCTTGAACGCCTCTCCCAGCCCTGACAAAAACCTTCTGTGAAATGTGGTTATGTGGCGAGGGGATTTATCCCCGTTGGGTCGCGGAGCGGCCCCATGTTGTGTACAGCTTGGTCAGATTTGGGCCTGCTCCGCAGTCCAACGGGGATAAATCCCCTCGCCACAGGTCACCTGCCAATCTCCAGTTTTTGTCAGACAAAAATCCCCCGAATCAGGCCCGCCGCGCCGCTGAATCGCATCAGTAACGCCGGTAACACCGCCCGCGTAACAAGGCGGTAACACACGCAATTGACTTCCTGTTGGCTCATCACGACTATAGGCGTCCCGCTGCCGCCAACCCGGCATGAACGGGCGCAATCCAGGCCTTTCAAAGCACGACACAAGACCGTGCGCCTGAGTAGATGAAGAATCACGCGCGTGACTCGCAGCAGTTTCCAGAGCGCCTGAACGAGGATTTTTTACATGCCAGCCATCACCCTGACCACGCTCCAGAGCCTCAAGCAGAAAGGTGAAAAAATCACCATGCTGACCTGCTATGACGCGACCTTCGCCCATGCCTGCAATGAGGCCGGTGTCGAAGTGCTGCTGGTCGGCGACTCCCTGGGCATGGTCCTGCAGGGGCACGACAGCACCCTGCCAGTGACCACGGCGGAAATGGCCTATCACGTCGCCAGCGTCAAGCGTGGCAATGGCGATGCCCTGATCCTCGCCGACCTGCCGTTCATGGCCAACGCCACCCTCGAACAGACCATGAACAACAGCGCCATGCTGATGCAGGCCGGCGCGCACATGGTCAAGGTTGAAGGTCAGCTGTGGCTGGCGGAGTCGATCCGCCTGCTCGCCGAGCGCGGTGTGCCGGTGTGTGCGCACATGGGCCTGACCCCGCAAGCAGTGAACATTCTCGGTGGCTATAAAGTGCAGGGCCGCAATGAGAACCAGGCGCGGCAGATGCGTGCCGATGCGATCGCGCTGGAGCAGGCCGGTGCGGCCATGCTGTTGCTTGAGTGCGTGCCGAGCGAACTGGCGGCAGAAATCAGCCAGGCCGTGGGCATTCCGGTGATCGGTATCGGTGCCGGCAACGCCACCGACGGCCAGGTACTGGTATTGCACGACATGCTCGGCCTGTCGATCACCGGCCGCGTACCCAAATTCGTCAAGAATTTCATGCAAGGTCAGGACAGCATCCAGGCCGCGCTGAAGGCTTACGTCAGCGAAGTCAAAGCCACCACGTTCCCTGGCATCGAACACGGATTCTCTGCATGAACACCGTCAAAACCGTACGCGAACTGCGCGCCGCCGTCGCCCGCGCGCGCAGTGAAGGCAAGCGCATCGGCTTCGTGCCGACCATGGGCAACCTGCACAGCGGCCACGTCGCATTGATCACCAAGGCTACGCAGCGAGTGGATTTCGTGGTCGCGAGTATTTTCGTCAACCCGCTGCAATTCGGCGCCGGCGAAGACCTCGACAAATACCCGCGCACCCTCGCCGCCGATCAGGAAAAACTCCTCGAAGCCGGTTGTGACCTGCTGTTCGCGCCGACGGTTGAAGAGATGTACCCGGACGGCATGGCCGGGCAAACCCGGGTCAGCGTGCCGCAATTGTCCGAAGGCCTGTGTGGCGCCAGCCGTCCGGGGCACTTCGAAGGTGTGGCGACCGTAGTGAGCAAGCTGTTCAACATGGTCCAACCGGATCTGGCGATCTTCGGCCAGAAGGATTACCAGCAACTGGCGGTGATCCGCGCACTGGTGCATGACCTGAACATGCCGATCCAGATCATCGGCGAGCCGACCGTACGAGCGGCGGACGGCCTGGCGCTGTCGTCGCGCAACGGCTTCCTCAATGAAGCTCAGCGTGCCGTGGCGCCGGTGGTCTACCGCGTGCTGAGCAGCATTGCCGAATCGATCAAGCAAGGTGAGCGTGATTACCCGGCGCTGATCGCTGCACAGTTGCAGGTACTGGAAGCGGCGGGTCTGCGTCCGGATTATCTGGAAATCCGTCATGGCCTGACCTTGCGTCCGGCGACGGCGGAAGATCGCGATCTGGTGATTCTGGTAGCGGCGTTCCTCGGCACTACGCGGCTGATCGACAACCTGCACCTGAATCTCGATAGCCCGATTTAAGCAGTAACAAAACTTCCTGTGGGAGCGAGCCTGCTCGCGAAAGCGTTGTATCAGCGACTTATAAGTTGCCTGACACGCCGCCTTCGCGAGCAGGCTCGCTCCCACATGTATTTCCGGTGCATGCCGGTGGGCGAAAGTCTTCCGGGCACCTCCGTTTGTCGGCCAGATTCCTCTGCGGATGTTAAAAAAGTACAGGGATCTGGTCAGACAAAGTCAAGACAGAACGCAGCGCGAGGTTTACTGTATTCGCCCTGTGTCCAGATCTCGTTTCGACGCAGTTGATCCCATGCGCTAAAAACCCGTGGTTGATCTGTACCGTGTTCAAAAGGCCGTTCAAGTAAAAAGGAAAACCGCAGCGATGGCGTACTACCGCACTCCTCACGACGTTACCGCTCTGCCCGCCTGGCAAGCGTTGAAAGATCACCGCCAAGCCATGCAGGATTTCAGCATGCGCGAAGCCTTCAACGCCGATCCGCAGCGTTTCAATCAGTTCACCCTCAGCAGCTGCGGTCTGTTTCTCGATTATTCGAAGAATTTGATCAACGCCGAGACCCGCAATCTGCTCGTGGGCCTGGCCAATGAAGTCGATCTGAAGGGCGCGATCAAAGCGTTGTTCGACGGCGAAATTGTCAACGCCTCCGAAGGCCGCCCGGCACTGCACACCGCCCTGCGCCGCCCGGTCGGCGACAAATTGTCGGTCAACGGCGTCAACGTGATGCCGGAAGTGCACAAGGTGCTGAACCAGATCACCGATCTGGTCGGCCGCATTCACGATGGCTTGTGGCGTGGCTACACCGAGAAGCCGATCACTGACGTGGTCAATATCGGTATCGGTGGCTCGTTCCTCGGTCCTGAGCTGGTCTCCGAAGCTCTGCTGTCCTACGCGCAGAAAGGCGTACGTTGCCACTATCTGGCAAACATCGACGGCAGCGAATTCCACGAGCTGACGCAGAAACTGCGCGCCGAGACCACGCTGTTCATCGTTTCGTCGAAGTCGTTCAACACCCTCGAAACCCTGAAGAACGCGCAGGCCGCACGCGCCTGGTACCTGGCACAGGGCGGCTCGGAAGCCGAGCTGTATCGCCACTTCATCGCTGTGTCGAGCAACAACGCCGCAGCAGTGGCCTTCGGGATCCGCGAAGAAAACATCTTCCCGATGTGGGACTGGGTTGGCGGGCGTTACTCGCTGTGGTCGGCCATCGGTTTGCCGATTGCGCTGGCGATCGGCATGTCCAACTTCAAGGAACTGCTGTCCGGTGCCTACACCATGGACCAGCATTTCCAGACCGCGCCGTTCGAACAGAACATGCCAGTGCTGCTGGCCCTGCTGGGCGTCTGGTATGGCAACTTCTGGGGTGCGCAGAGCCACGCGATCCTGCCGTACGACCACTACCTGCGCAACATCACCAAGCACTTGCAACAGCTGGACATGGAGTCCAACGGCAAGAGCGTGCGTCAGGACGGCACCTCGGTGTCGACCGATACCGGCCCGGTGATCTGGGGCGGCGTCGGCTGCAACGGTCAGCACGCTTACCACCAGTTGCTGCACCAGGGCACCCAACTGATCCCGGCCGACTTCATCGTGCCGATCGTCAGCTTCAACCCGGTTTCCGACCACCACCAGTGGCTGTACGCCAACTGCCTGTCGCAGAGCCAGGCGCTGATGCTCGGCAAGACCCTGCCGGAAGCCGAAGCCGAACTGCGCGACAAAGGCATGGACGAAGACGACGTGCGCAAACTCGCGCCGCACAAGGTGATCCCGGGCAATCGTCCGAGCAATACCCTGGTGGTCGAACGCATCAGCCCGCGTCGCCTCGGCGCGCTGGTTGCGATGTATGAGCACAAAGTATTCGTGCAAAGCGTGGTCTGGGGCATCAACGCCTTCGACCAGTGGGGTGTGGAACTGGGCAAGGAATTGGGCAAAGGCGTCTACAACCGTCTGGTCGGTAGCGACGAGACCGTGGCTGACGATGCCTCGACTCAAGGCTTGATCAACTACTTCCGCGGGCGCCATCGCGGCTGATAAAAGCCTTCCGGCACAACGCTGTTCCCCTGTGGGAGCGAGCCTGCTCGCGAAAGCGGTTCGTCATTCAACACCTTCGTTGACTGACACTCCGCCTTCGCAAACAGGCTCGCTCCCACAGTTGTTTTGGCGCATGACTTGAACCTGTGCAGCGCTCGGCGCATCTTTATTCGTGTCGCACCACAAGAATAAGGAACCGTCATGTTCGATATCAGCACGTTCCCCAAAGCCGATGCCGTGCGCCAGGCCGCTCAGTTGAGCCAGGACGAGTATCGGCGCCTGTACCGCGAATCGATTGAACACCCCAGCGCCTTCTGGGCCGAGCAGGCCACGCGTTTCCTCGATTGGAGCACGCCGTGGCAGACCGTTCAGCGCTATGACCTGAAAACCGGAGAAGCCGCCTGGTTTGCCGGCGGCAAGCTCAACGTCAGCTACAACTGCATCGACCGTCACCTCAAGCAACGCGGTGAGCAGACCGCCCTGCTCTGGGAAGGCGACGATCCCGCCGAATCGGCGCAGATCACTTACAACAAACTCCATCACCACGTCTGCCGTCTGGCCAACGTGCTGAAAAGCCGTGGCGTGAAGAAAGGCGACCGGGTGTGCATCTACATGCCGATGATCCCAGAAGCCGCCTACGCCATGCTCGCCTGCGCGCGAATCGGTGCGATTCATTCGGTGGTGTTCGGCGGATTTTCTCCGGACTCCTTGCGTGATCGAATCCTCGACGCCGACTGCCGTACCGTGATCACGGCCGATGAAGGCGTGCGTGGCGGCCGCTTCGTGCCGCTGAAAAACAACGTCGACAAAGCCCTGCAAAGTTGCCCGAACGTCAGCACCGTCGTGGTGGTCGAGCGCACTCAGGGCCAGGTCGATTGGGTCGAAGGCCGTGACCTCTGGTACCACCAGGCCGTGCGCGAGGTCAGCGACGACTGCCCGCCGGAACCGATGGACGCCGAAGATCCGCTGTTCATCCTCTACACCTCCGGCAGCACTGGCAAACCCAAAGGCGTGCTGCACACCACCGGCGGCTATCTGCTGCAAGCGGCGATGACCTTCAAATATGTGCTCGACTACCGCGACGGCGAAGTGTTCTGGTGCACCGCCGACGTCGGCTGGGTCACCGGCCACAGTTACATCGTCTACGGGCCGCTGGCCAACGGTGCGACCACACTGATGTTCGAAGGCGTGCCGAGCTACCCGAGCAGTTCGCGCTTCTGGCAGGTGATCGACAAGCACAAGGTGAACATTTTCTACACCGCACCCACCGCCCTGCGCGCGCTGATGCGCGAAGGCGCCGGACCGTTGAAGGAAACGTCGCGCGCCAGCCTCAGATTGCTCGGCAGCGTCGGTGAGCCGATCAACCCGGAAGCGTGGGAATGGTATTTCAATGCCGTCGGTGAACAGCGCTGCCCGATCGTCGACACCTGGTGGCAGACCGAAACCGGCGGCATCATGCTCAGCCCGCTGGTCAGCGCGCAACGGATCAAACCGGGCTGCGCGACGCAACCGATGTTCGGCGTGCAACCGGTATTGCTCGACGAAGCCGGCAAGGAAATCAAAGGCGCCGGCAGCGGCGTGCTGGCGATCAAATCCAGCTGGCCGGCGCAGATTCGCAGCGTCTACGGCGATCCGCAGCGGATGATCGACACTTACTTCAAACCCTACCCCGGCTATTACTTCACCGGCGACGGCGCCCGCCGTGACGAGGACGGCGATTACTGGATCACCGGACGCATCGACGATGTGATCAACGTCTCCGGGCACCGCATCGGCACCGCCGAAGTGGAAAGCGCCCTGGTGCTGCACGACAGCATCGCCGAGGCCGCCGTGGTCGGTTATCCCCACGACGTCAAAGGCCAGGGCATCTACGCGTTCGTCACGCCAATGAACGGCACCGAGGCCAACAAAGAGCTGAAGAAAGACCTGCTGGCGCATGTCAGCAAGGAGATCGGCAGCTTCGCCAAACCGGACCTGATCCAGTGGGCGCCGGCATTGCCGAAGACCCGTTCGGGCAAAATCATGCGGCGGATTCTGCGCAAGATTGCCTGCAATGAGCTCGACAGCCTTGGCGATACTTCGACGCTGGCTGATCCGAGTGTGGTGCAGGACCTCGTCGACAAGCGGCTCAATACTTGAGAGCTGCAAGTTTCTAGCTACAAGCTGCAAGCTAAAGCGGTCCGCGCAGCTTTTCGCTTTTAGCTTGCAGCTAGAAACTTGCCGCTTGTAGCTCCCCGACTGCTAAGCTTCGCGTTTTTTCAGCAAGGCGCCCGCATGTCTTCCTTGAATCAGGCGCTGCGCGCCGCCCTCGATCAACGCCAGGACCTGCTCGCTGCGCTGCACAGCCAGGGCACCGATTGCTATCGGCTGTTCCACGGCAGCCAGGAAGGTGCCGGCGGGCTGACCATCGACCGCTACGGCCCGCAACTGCTGGTGCAGAGTTTTCACCAGACGCTCGAACGTGACGACCTGCTGCAACTGCACGCCATGGTCAACCAGACCCTGGGCTTCGACAGCCTGCTGGTCTACAACGACCGCTCCCGTGGCAACTCGCGGATCGATCGCGAGGACAGCATCTATAAAGCCGATGACGCCGCACTGGCGGATCTGGTCGGGCATGAATGGCGCCTGAACTACCGCGTGCGCGGGCGTCATGCCGGGCAGGATCCGCTGCTGTTCCTCGACCTGCGCAACACCCGTGGCTGGGTCAAGGATCACGCGCAAGGCAAAAGCGTGCTCAACCTGTTCGCCTACACCTGTGGTGTTGGCCTCAGTGCGGCGGCCGGCGGTGCGCGCGAGGTGTGCAACCTGGACTTTGCCGAGGGCAATCTGGCGGTCGGTCGCGAGAATGGATTGCTCAACCCGCAACTGCCGGAGATGCAATTCATTCAGTCCGATTACTTCCCGGCAATCCGCCAACTCGCCGGCCTGCCGATCAGCGTGCGGCGCGGGCAGAAGCTGCCGAGCTATCAGCGCCTCGAACAGCGCCAATACGATCTGGTCCTGCTCGATCCGCCGGCGTGGGCCAAAAGCGCATTTGGCACGGTCGACCTGCTACGCGATTATCAAAGCCTGCTCAAACCGGCCCTGCTGACCACCGCCGACAATGGCGTACTGATCTGCTGCAACAACCTGGCGAAAGTCAGCATGGACGACTGGCGCGAACAAGTGCTGCGCTGCGCCGAAAAGGCCGGCCGCCCGGTGCGCGAATGGAGCGTGATGACCCCGGGTGCCGACTTCCCCTCGCGGGACCAGCAGCCACCGTTGAAGACACTGATTTTGCAGCTCTAATCCCTCAAGCATGAGCGATTACATTCCCCTGTGGGAGCGAGCCTGCTCGCGAAAGCGCAGTGTCAGTCGACTTGTTTTTCACTGAACCAGCGCATTCGCGAGCAGGCTCGCTCCCACCGGGGAGATCTATTCCTACAGAAATTTCTGAACAATCCTGTCCCACATCAAGCACTTCGGAACCAGAATCGCGTGCCATACTCCAAGGCACTCCGATTCAGACAGATGAAGCCGCACATGCCCAAAGGATTGATTCGCGCGATTGGCGCACTGCTGACAGCCCTGGCCCTCTACAGCCTGCTGGGGTTTCTGATCCTGCCGGGCATTGCCTTGCGCGTGGCCAACCAGCAACTGGCCAATTACGCGACGGTGCCGGCGCATCTGCAGCGCATCGAACTCAACCCCTTCAGCCTTGAGGTCACCCTGTGGGGCCTGGTGATCGGCGAGCCGGGCAAGGAGCAGGTCGGCTTCGACCGCCTCTATGCCAACCTGCAAATCGACAGCCTGTGGACCAAAGCGCTGCACCTGTCCGACATCGAACTGGACAAACCCAAAAGCGAAATCCTCTTCGCCAAGGACGGCAAGCTCAACCTGCTGGGCCTGTTCAACGTGCCGCCGAGCGAGCCGACACCCGCCGATCCCGACGCCAAGCCATTCCCGCTGCGTATCGACAACATCAAACTGGCCGGCGGCGTGGTGCATTTCGAGGATATGCGGCCCAGCGAGCCGATCGAATTTCTTTACGACGACCTCAGTTTCGAGCTGAAAAACCTCAGCACCCTGCCCGAGGACAGCGCCGACATGACCCTCGTCGCCATCGGCCCCGCTGGCGGGCGGATCGACTGGACCGGCAATTTCAGCCTGATCCCGTTCACCTCCGAAGGCATCCTGAAAGTCACCGATGGCCAGATGAAATCCTTCTGGCCATACGTGCGTGACGCCGTGCCGCTGGTGCTGGAAAACGGCGTGGTCAGCCTCAGCACCGAGTACAAACTCAACCTGTCGAAACAGACCGAACTGCTGCTGAGCAACGTCGCGGTGAGCATTGCGCCGTTCGCCATCAAGGCCCCGGACGGACGTCCGCTGGCCAGGCTCGAACGCCTCGACGTCAGCGAAACCTCGCTGGACCTGGCCAAGCAGCAAGTGGTGGTCGGCAAGATCCGCAGCAACAAACTGGAAACCTGGGCGGCGCTGGAAGCCGACGGCCAACTGGACTGGCAGAAGCTGTTCGCCAGCCAACCGTCGAAACCGGCTGCCAAAGCCGCTGCCGAACCGGCGGAAACACCTGCCGCCGCCGACTCGCCGAAACCTGAGCCAAGCGCACCGAGCAAGCCATGGCAGGTGCTGGTCAAAGATGTGCAACTGCGCAACTACACGGTTCATCTCGCCGACCGCTCGGCGCAACCGGCGGTGGCGCTGGACATCACCCCGCTGAACGTCGACCTGCAGGATTTCGACAGCCTCAACGGCTCGCCTTTCAAGCTCAAGCTCGACAGCGGTCTGGGCAAGCAAGGCAAGATCAGCGCCGACGGCACGGTCAATCTGGCCCCGGTCAACGCACAGCTCAACGTGAAAACCCAAGACGTCGACTTGCGTGTCGCGCAGTCCTATATCAACCCGTTCATTCGTCTGGAACTGCGCAGCGGCATGCTCGGCAGTGACCTCAAGGTCAACCTGAAGAGCACCGAGCCACTGGCCCTCAGCGTCACCGGCCGCGCGCAGATTGATCAACTGCACACCCTCGATACGCTGAAGACCCGCGACTTCCTCAAATGGCAGCAAGTCGTGGTCGACGGCATCAACTATCAGCACGGCGACAGCCTGTCGATCGACAAGGTCAACCTGTTGCAGCCGTATGTGCGTTTCATGATCAACGACGACCGCAGCACCAACGTCGACGACCTGCTGATCCCGCAACCGGCCGACAGCGGTGCAAAAGGCACCGCAGCCAAACCGGCTGGCAAGGACAAACCGTTGGGCATTCACATCGGTGCGATTGCGATCAACGACGGCTCGGCCAACTTCGCCGACTTCAGCCTGACGCCGAATTTCGCCACCGCCGTGCAGCAGCTCAACGGTCAGATCGGCACCATCGACAGCCGTCAGGCAAAACCGGCCAGCGTCGATATCAAAGGCAAGGTCGACCGTTATGCGCCGGTGACCATCAAGGGTGCGGTCAATCCGTTCGACCCGATGGCCAGTCTCGACATCGCCACCAGTTTCAAGCGCGTCGAACTGACGACCCTGACGCCCTACTCCGGCAAGTTCGCCGGATACCGCATCCGCAAAGGCCGGCTCAACCTAGATCTGCACTACCTGATTACCAAGGGCCAATTGAAAGCCGACAACAAAGTCGTCGTCGAGCAATTGCAACTGGGCGAGAAAGTCGACAGCCCTGATGCGGTGAGTCTGCCGCTGAAGCTGGCGATTGCTCTGCTCAAGGACGTCGACGGCAAGATCTCCATCGAATTGCCAGTGACCGGCGATCTGAACAATCCGCAGTTCAGCGTGATGCCGATCGTCTGGCAGACCCTGCGCAATCTGATCGTCAAAGCCGCCGCCGCGCCGTTCAAGATGATCGGCGGGCTGGTCAGTGGCGGCGGCTCCGAAGACCTCGGCACGGTGTCCTTCGCGCCGGGCTCCAGCGATCTGAGCAAGGACGCCGAAGCGGCGCTGGTGAAACTGTCGCAAGCGCTCAAGGAACGTCCGGCGCTGCGCCTGGAAATCGAAGGCACTGCCGCGAAGAGCAGCGATGGGCCACTGCTCGCCGAGCAACGTCTGGAACGCGAATACCAATACAACTACTACAAGATGCTCCAGCGCCGTGGCGACAAAGTTCCGGCCCAGGCCTCGCTGCTGCAAGTGCCCGAAAGCGAGAAAGGCGCGTTGCTCGAAGGCATCTACCGCACCCGCCTGAAAACCCAGCCACCGGCAGAATGGAAAGACCTGGGCAAGGAAGAGCGCACGGCGAAAATGCGCCAGGGCGTGATCGCGTTCTGGAGTGGCAGCGAGGTGCTGTTGCGACAGTTGGGCCAGGATCGCGCCAGCACCATCAAGGATTACCTGGTCGACAAGGGCAAGCTCGAAGATGACCGCGTGTACTTCATCGACGCCAACCTCGGCGAGGCCGAAAGCGACGGCCGCGTGGTCACGCAAATGCACCTGGATGCCGAATGACCCTGCGTAACTGGCTGGCTGTGCTCGCTCTGACGTGCGCCGCCGGCCACGCGTCGGCTTCGGATACATTGCGCTGCGGCAGCCAGTTGATCAGCCTCGGCGACCGCGCCAGCGAAGTGCTGCAAAAATGTGGCGAGCCGGTCAGTCGCGATGCGCTCGGCTACAAGCGCAGTGCCAATCGCCGCGAAGAGTTCCAGGTCGAGGAATGGACCTACGGGCCGAACAACGGCATGTATCAATACCTGCGCTTCGAAGGCAATCGCCTGCGGCAGATCAACAGCAAACGCGGCAATTAAGCCGAACGAAATTAACCCTGTGGGAGCGAGCCTGCTCGCGAATACGGTCTGTCTACTGACGAACTTGTCGGCTGACACTACGCATTCGCGAGCAGGCTCGCTCCCACATTGGTATTGCCCAAAATAGAACAGGCCCCGACACAAGTGCCGGGGCCTGTAATGGTCACATCCGTGTGACCGTTCGCATGAACTCTAAAGTTGCGGCAGACGTATTGCTCGGCCCGTCTGTCGCGTCTTCTCCCGGTTCAGGCGAGAAGTCTTGCCTTACTCGGCTTTCAGGCCGTCAGCGGAGACCGCTTTAACGCCTTTGATTTTCTTGGCAATGCCTACGGCGACTTCTTTCTGCGACTCGGTTACCGCAGTGGTCGACGACAGGGAAACTACACCCTTGTTGGTTTCGACTTTGATGTCGGTGCCTGGAATGCCTTTTTCGGTAACCAGGTCAGCTTTGACCTTGGTGGTGATCCAAGTGTCGGAAGTAGCTTCTTTAGCCTCGGTAACTTCACCGGCAGCCAGAACCATTGGCGACTGGGTAGCCTGAGCGGACTGGGCGAAAGCGCCACCAGCCATGGTCAGGGTCAGAGCGGTAGCAGCGGCAGTGATAGCGAACTTCTTCATACGAGTAACTCCTGTTTTTACTGGAAGTCTGCTGTAACGCTTGTCAGCAGGGTTACCGGAGATATTGCGAACGCTGTGCCAACTTTTTCGACCGCATAAAATCGTTTAAAAACAAACAGTTATGAAAAACTCTGATTTCCATTTTCATGCAAAATGCATGACGTGCGTGAAAATCACATGCAAGTTGCGGTTTTTTGGAAAGTTCATAAGCTGCTGAAATTATTGGAGCTTTTAAAAACCGTTGCATAATAAAAAGCTCCGCAATTGCGGAGCTTTTTAAGTTGCAGGTGCGTGTCAAACGCCCGGGCAGCTCGTAGTTGTATATTCTTTCGAGCCGGAGAACTTACAGGTCCAGCCAGTGGTAGGACTGCGTGTCAGCGTTACGGTCTGGCCGAGAACAGGCGCTGGAGCGTTGAGCAGCGTACAAGTAATAGTACCCGTCCCATCGGCGACTTTTCCGGAGGCCGCCAACGTGCAATTCTGCGTGGCCGCTGTGCCGCCGTTCACGTTGGTAATGCTCGGGTCAGTCGATCCGGCATTGATCACGTCTTCAAAATTGACCTTAAGAGCTGATGCTTCCGCAATCCCAGCGGTCACCTTCGACCGCGCCTGATACTTCGAATACTGAGGCAGGGCGATAGTCGCCAGAATGCCAATGATCGCCACGACGATCAGCAGCTCGATCAATGTAAAACCTTGTTGTTTTTTCATAGACACGCTCCATGCATGAGTCGAAATCTCATGATCTGAACAAGGCTCAGCACAGCCCATGCCAACGCCTTTCAGGCCCCGCCTGCTGGGCGCGCGCAATTTCCTGCGCCGTTTCCTACAACCCGCAACCGCACTATCTGACACTTTTTGTCACCTGCACCGGCCGTGTTTGGCGCTGTCACTTGACTAGGCTATAAGTCATGAACGGCAAGCGTGCGGAATCCCCATGAATGACATCGCTCTGAGCGGTCTGGCCAAGCAATTGGTCCAGGCCGAACTGCTCACGGAAACAAGCGCCCGGCAATCCTGGGCGCAGGCCCAGCGCAATCGCGTGTCGCTGGTCAATTACCTGGTGCACAACAAACTGGTCAACAGCCGGCAAATTGCCGAGATCGCCTCGGAACATTTCGGCATGGCCCTGATCGATTTGCATTGCCTCGACAAAGAGACTCAGCCCAAGGGCCTGGTCAGTGAAAAACTGGTTCGTCAGCATTGCGCCCTGCCCTTGTGGCGGCGCGGCAACAAACTGTTCGTGGGCCTTTCCGACCCGAGCAATCAGCAGGCGATCAGCGACATCCAGTTCAGCACCGGCCTGAGCACCGAAGCGATTCTGGTCGAGGACGACAAACTCAGCGACGCCATCGACAAGTTCTTCGACAGCCACGCCTCGGGTCTGGAAGAAATGGCCGATGTCGATCTCGACGGCCTCGACGTCGAGTCCATCGATGACAACAAACAGGACGTGATCGGCGGCCTCGATGCCGACGACGCCCCGGTCGTGCGCTTCGTGCACAAAATGCTGCTCGATGCCATCAAGAGCGGCTCTTCCGACCTGCATTTCGAACCCTACGAAAAAAACTATCGGGTGCGCATGCGCACCGACGGCATGCTGCGCGAGGTGGCCAAGCCGCCGATCCAGTTGGCCGGGCGCATTGCCGCACGTTTGAAGGTGATGGCCAGTCTGGACATTTCGGAACGACGCAAGCCCCAGGACGGGCGGATCAAGATGCGCCTGTCGAAAAGCAAATCCATCGATTTTCGCGTCAACACCCTGCCGACCCTGTGGGGCGAAAAAGTGGTGATCCGGATTCTCGACCCGTCCAGTGCGCAAATGGGCATCGACGCATTGGGTTACGAGGCCGAACAAAAGGCCTTGTACCTGGCCGCGCTGAAACAGCCGCAAGGGATGATTCTGGTCACCGGCCCCACCGGTTCCGGTAAAACCGTGTCGCTGTACACCGGGCTGAACATCCTCAACACCGTCGACATCAACATTTCCACCGCCGAAGACCCGGTGGAAATCAACATGGAAGGCATCAATCAGGTCAACGTCAATCCTCGGCAAGGGCTGGACTTTGCCCAGGCGCTGCGCTCGTTTCTGCGTCAGGACCCGGACGTGATCATGGTCGGCGAGATCCGCGACCTGGAAACCGCCGAGATCGCGATCAAGGCTGCGCAGACCGGCCACCTGGTGCTATCTACCCTGCACACCAACAGCGCGGCGGAAACCCTCACGCGCCTGCACAACATGGGCATTCCCGGTTTCAACATCGCCACCTCGGTCAGCCTGATCATCGCCCAGCGGCTGGCGCGCAAATTGTGCGCGCACTGCAAGCGGCCGCTGGACATCCCGCACGAGACCTTGCTCAAGGAAGGCTTCCCCGAGGAACGCATCGGCCATTTCACGATCTACGAGCCGGTCGGTTGCGATCACTGCAACGGCGGTTACAAAGGACGCGTGGGGATTTATGAAGTGGTAAAGAACACACCGGACCTGCAACGGTTGATCATGGCCGAGGGCAATTCGCTGGAAATCGATATTCAGATGCGCCGCGACGGTTTCGCCGATCTGCGCACCTCCGGGCTGCACAAGGCCATGCAAGGCATCACCAGCCTTGAGGAAATCAACCGGGTCACCAAGGATTGAACATGGCGGTCAAGGCAGCGAAAGTCAGCGTTTACGCCTGGGAAGGCACCGACCGCAAAGGCAGCAAGGTCACGGGCGAGTTGAGCGGGCAGAACCCCGCACTGATCAAGGCGCAGCTGCGCAAACAGGGGATCAACCCGGGCAAGGTGCGCAAGAAATCCGCGTCCCTGCTGACCTTGGGCAAACGCATCAAACCGCAGGACATCGCCCTGTTCACCCGGCAGATGGCAACGATGATGAAGGCCGGTGTGCCGCTGTTGCAGTCCTTCGACATCATCGGCGAAGGCTTCGAAAACCCGGCCATGCGCAAACTGGTCGACGAGGTCAAACAGGAAGTTGCCGCCGGTAACAGCTTCGCCACGGCCCTGCGCAAGAAACCGCAATACTTCGACGAGTTGTACTGCAACCTGGTCGACGCCGGCGAACAGTCCGGTGCCCTCGACACTTTGCTCGAACGGGTCGCGACCTATAAGGAAAAAAGCGAAGCGCTCAAGGCCAAGATCAAGAAGGCCATGACTTACCCTACTGCGGTGGTGCTGGTGGCGGCGGTGGTGACCGGCATTCTGCTGGTCAAAGTGGTGCCGCAGTTCCAGTCGGTATTCTCCGGGTTCGGCGCCGAACTGCCGGGCTTCACCCTGATGATCATCAGCCTGTCGGAGTTCATGCAGCAGTGGTGGTGGGCGATTCTTTTTGCGCTGGTGGCAGCGTTTTTCGGCACTCGCCACGCGTTGAAGACATCCCAGGCCCTGCGCGACCGTCGCGATGCCTGGCTGCTGAAGCTGCCGCTGGTGGGCACTTTGATGTACAAGTCCGCCGTCGCACGTTTTGCCCGCACCCTGTCGACCACTTTCGCCGCCGGTGTGCCGCTGGTCGAAGCACTGGACTCGGTCGCCGGTGCCACCGGCAATGTGGTGTTCAAGCGCGCGGTGCTGCGCGTGCGGCAGGACGTCTCGACCGGCATGCAGCTGAATTTTTCGATGCGCAGCACCGGTGTGTTTCCCAATATGGCGGTGCAGATGACCGCCATCGGCGAGGAATCGGGCGCGCTGGATGACATGCTCGACAAGGTCGCCGGTTTTTATGAAGCGGAAGTCGATAACATGGTCGACAACCTCACCAGCCTGATGGAGCCGTTCATCATGGTGGTGCTGGGGGTCATCGTCGGTGGACTGGTGGTGGCCATGTACCTGCCGATCTTCCAACTCGGCTCAGCGATCTGACATGCCTATCGACGAACTGTTTGCCGTGTATCCGCTGGCCTTTGTGGTCAGCGCGCTGCTGCTCGGGCTGGTGGTCGGCAGCTTCCTCAATGTTGTGGTCTGGCGCTTGCCGAAAATGCTTGAGCGTGACTGGCGCCAGCAAGCCCATGATGTGCTCGGCCTGCCCACTGAAACGCCTGTGCCGACCTACAACCTGATGCTGCCGCACTCCGCGTGCCCGCATTGCGGACACCGGATCCGCCCTTGGGAAAACATTCCGCTGCTCAGTTATCTGCTGCTGCGCGGGCGCTGCTCAGGCTGCTCGGCGCCGATCAGCAAACGTTACCCGCTGACCGAACTGGCCTGCGGCGTCCTCTCGGCATTCATTGCCTGGCATTTCGGCTTCGGTTGGCCGGCAGGTCTGCTGATCTTGCTGACATGGGGCTTGCTGGCGATGAGTCTGATCGACTGCGAACATCAACTGCTGCCCGATGTGCTGGTGCTGCCGCTGCTGTGGCTGGGGCTGATCGTCAACAGCTTCGGCGTGTTCGTGGCGTTGCCCGATGCGTTGTGGGGCGCGGTCGCGGGTTATCTGGCGCTGTGGTCGGTGTTCTGGCTGTTCAAACTGCTCACCGGCAAGGACGGTATCGGCCATGGCGATTTCAAGCTGTTGGCCTTGCTCGGCGCATGGGGTGGCTGGCAGATTCTGCCGCTGACGATTCTTCTATCTTCCCTGGTGGGGGCGATATTGGGCGTTGTCATGCTGCGTCTGCGCGCCCAGGAAACCTCGACGCCGATCCCCTTCGGACCCTTTCTGGCAATTGCCGGCTGGATTGCCTTGCTCTGGGGTGGTCAAATAACCGACTTCTATTGGCAGTCTGTCGGTTTGAAATGAATACCCCTGTGGAAAAACCCTGGATTCTCGGCCTGACCGGCGGCATCGGCAGCGGCAAAAGTGCGGCGGCGCAGCACTTCATCGACCTCGGCGTGCACGTGGTGGACGCTGATCATGCGGCGCGCTGGGTAGTCGAGCCGGGGCGTCCAGCGCTGGCGAAAATCGCCGAGCATTTCGGTTCCGGCGTGTTGCAGGCCGACGGCACACTGGACCGTGCCGCCCTGCGCAAACTGATTTTTGAAGACCCCGAACAGCGACGTTGGCTCGAAGCGCTGCTGCATCCGTTGATCGGCGAAGAAATCGCTCATCATCTGGCGCAGGCAAAATCGCCTTACGCGATTCTGGTGTCACCGTTGCTGATCGAGTCCGGGCAATACGCGATGACTCAGCGCATTCTGGTCATCGATGCGCCGCAACAACTGCAGATCGAACGCACCTTGCAGCGTGACCAGACCAGCGAAGCGCAGGTGCAGGCGATCCTCAAGGCGCAATCGAGCCGTGAAGACCGCGTGAGCCGTGCCGACGACGTGATCGTCAACGACCGCGACCTCGCCTGGCTGCACAGCGAGGTCGAGCGTCTGCATCACTTTTATCTGACTTTATCCGGAGGCCAAGCATGAGCCAGATTCCAACCGTTGAATGCCCGACCTGCGGCGCCCCCGTCGAATTCACCCCGGCGAACAAATTCCGTCCGTTTTGCTCCGATCGCTGCAAACTGATCGACCTCGGCGCCTGGGCCTCGGAAGAACACAAGATTCCGGTCGCCCCGGATGCCGAGGACGAGCTGTTTTCCGGCGATTTCGATCCGCGTCACTGATCGCTGATCAGGGCCGCATAAAGCCGTAGTCCTGACTGTCGTCGAGGTTCTCCGCAAGAAAGCGCAACTCGTCGGCCAGGTCTTCGGCATTGCGCACTGCCTTGCTCTGCTGCACCACGGCGCTGAGCAGGGCGCGCAAACTCAGGCCCGGATCAAAGCCCACTTCCTGCGCCAGCTCCAGACTCTGCCGGATTTCCTGCCGCGCCCATTCGTAAACGCCCATGCCACTGCTCCTGAAGGAATTTGCGCGAGCATGAAATCTCTGCGGCCTGGCCGGTTTGATGTGGATCAAGACTTCGGATCGTCGTCCTTCCACGGCGCCGAAAGGTAACGGGTGCGGTTGAAGGTCTCCAGCCATTCCGGGCAGAACACCACCAATGCACTGACGACCATGCCGTTGATAAAGGCCTCGGGAAACAGCAGCAACCACAGGTAGCCGACGAAATCTTCCAGCCATTCCGGCATGGCGAAGAGGCCGTCGTACCACAGCAGCGTCAGGCTGAGGATCAGGCACAACAGGCCGGACAACGCAGCGGCGAAGAAACCGGAACAGAAGATGTAAACGAATGGATTTCGTGGCTGCGCACGCTCCACGAGGATTGCCACGCATTCGGTGATCAGCACTGGCAGCAGAATCAGCAACGCGCCATTGACGCCGACCGCAGCCAGGTCCTGACGGCCCAAAAGCACCAGGCCAATCTGCGCAACCAGCCCGCCGACGATCGCCAGCGGCCAATCGAGCAGCAGCGTCACGGCCGTCATGCCGATGAAGTGATAAGACACGCCAGTGTCGAAATCCCTGCGCACCAGCCACAGCAGAAACAGCGCGAACACCGTGCCGAACAGCAAGTGCTGCCGGCGACTGTCGCTGAACAGCTCGACCCATGGCGCACGCATGATCGCCCAGAGTAGCACCGACAGATAAATCAGCCAGCCGAGCGTCAGGCTTGCCGAGGACAGCAGTTCGGCACCGATCATGATTCCCTCACCTTCTCCATGGGCTTACCGCTTTGTCGCAGTCTACACCGCCGATGTATGTGCACCAGCCGATGCAAAGCTATCTGCTTGTCGCATTTGGACGCTAAGCTTGGGCTTATGGATGATTCAGATTATTTACGCCTGCTGACCATCGCGGCCGAGCAGGCCAATGCGTTCCTGTCCAATGCCCGCAAATGGGAGCGTGAGCGTTGGGTCTGCCAGCGCCTGCTGCAAGGTCTGAACATCCCCTACCGCGCCGACGAATTCGCCCCGGCCGGTGAGCCGCCGGACGTGTTGTTCCGCGATGCCAATTTCGAAGTTTTTTTCGTCCTCGATGAAGGCCGCCGTCTCAATGATGAATGGCGCGACGAATTGCAGCGTCGGCGCAGCGCGTTTTCCCTGAGCCAACTGGTGCGCCGCGAAGCCAAGCCCAAACGCATCCCGGCCAATGAATTTCTCCTGCGTCTGGCGCCAACCCTGCGCAAGAAGGCGCACAACTACAAGGAACGCGGCATGGATCTGGGTGAACTGGACATCATCGCCTTCGCCAGCCTCAAGCGCGAAGTGCTCGACCTCAACAGTCATTTCCCGCCACCGACCGAATATCTGCGTCAGGGCTGGCGCTCGCTGTCGCTGGTCGGCCCGACATTCGCCCGTGTGCTGTTCGCCCACCCCGACGCACCGGACTTTCTGCGCAGCAACCTCGGCCGCAGCATTGTGTTCGACGTGGGCATAAGCCTGTGACGCCGCTGCAGCAGTTGATCGCCGAGGTTCCGCAAACCGGTCGTGTGCGCTGGATCGGTGTGCGTCCAGAATCCCGTGGGCCGATGCTTGAGCTGGACGCGGTCGAGGCGCGGCTGGAAGCCGGGCTCACCGGCGACCACGCCCGCCCGGGCGTTCGCAATGCGCGACAGGTGACGCTGATCCAGTGGGAGCATCTGGCGGTAATCAACGCATTGATGGGCCGTCCCGCTGACCAGCCAGTCCGGCCTGAGGATCTGCGGCGCAATCTCGTTATAAGCGGAATCAATTTGTTTAGCCTGAAGGGGCGGCGCTTTCGCATCGGGCAGGCGATACTCGAAACCACTGGCTGGTGTCAGCCCTGCGCACGCTTGCAGAACAACCTCGGCCCGGGCACGTTTCAAGCCGTGCGCGGGCATGGCGGGATCACTGCCCGGGTGTTACAAAGCGGCATCATTCGCCTCGACGATAGCGTGTGCGTCGAACCGGTTCCGGACAGCGGCTACGCTGCATTCAATCCGGGCTGAAAACCGCTGTAGCCTGTGCTCATTCAGTAACGTCTACCTGACGAGGCAAATATGACCAGCCGCCTGAACCCCGAAGACCAAAAGCATGTCGAAGAGTACCTGCAACTGTCCCAACACCGTGTCGAGCGCCGGCCTTTCCGGCCTTGGATGCTCCTGGTGCTGGTGCTGGCAGTGACCATTGGTCTGGGCCTGTTGAGCCGATTTATCAGTTACCTGACGTTATGAGCTGCCTTGCGCTCCCTCGGGTAACCGCACCGATTTCCTTTAAAAACCTTGCGAGTTATCCCTATGTCCCATCGTATTGTCATTGTCGGCGGCGGCGCCGGCGGTCTGGAGTTGGCTACCCGTCTGGGTAAGACTCTGGGCAAGCGCGGCACGGCCAGCGTGATGCTGGTCGACGCGAACCTGACCCACATCTGGAAACCGCTGCTGCACGAAGTGGCCGCCGGTTCCCTGAACTCCTCCGAAGACGAACTCAATTATGTCGCCCAGGCAAAATGGAACCACTTCGAGTTCCAGCTCGGGCGCATGAGCGGGCTTGATCGCGCGCAGAAGAAAATCCAGCTGGCCGCGACCTATGACGAAAACGGCGTCGAGCTGGTGCCGGCGCGTGAAGTGGCTTATGACTCGCTGGTGATCAGCGTCGGTAGCACCACCAACGATTTCGGCACCCAGGGCGCGGCTCAGCATTGCCTATTTCTTGATACGCGCAAACAGGCCGAGCGCTTCCATCAGCAATTGCTCAACCATTATCTGCGCGCCCACGCCGGTCAGACCGACGTGGTCGAGCAGATCAGCGTAGCGATCGTCGGCGCTGGCGCTACAGGCGTTGAGTTGGCGGCAGAACTGCACAACGCCGCCCATGAATTGGCCGCTTATGGTCTGGACCGGATCAAACCGGAAAACATGCACATCACTTTGATCGAAGCCGGCCCACGGGTGCTGCCCGCCCTGCCGGAGCGCATCAGCGGGCCGGTGCACAACACCCTGGAGAAGCTCGGGGTCAATGTGATGACCAACGCAGCAGTCAGTGAAGTGACTGCCGACAGCCTGATCACCGCCGATGGCAACGAGATCAAGGCCAGCCTGAAGGTCTGGGCTGCCGGCATCCGCGCACCGGGTTTCCTCAAGGACATCGACGGTCTGGAGACCAACCGCATCAATCAGCTGCAAGTGCTGCCGACTCTGCAAACCACTCGCGACGAAAACATCTTTGCCTTCGGTGACTGCGCGGCGTGCCCGCAACCGGGCACTGATCGCAACGTGCCGCCGCGTGCACAAGCGGCGCATCAACAAGCCTCGTTGCTGGCCAAGTCGCTGAAACTGCGCATCGAAGGCAAGACCCTGCCGGAGTACAAGTACACCGACTACGGCTCGCTGATTTCGCTGTCGCGTTTTTCTGCTGTGGGTAACTTGATGGGTAACCTGACCGGCAGCGTCATGCTCGAAGGCTGGCTGGCGCGGATGTTCTATGTGTCGCTGTACCGCATGCACCAGATGGCGCTGTACGGTCCGTTCCGCACGGCGATGTTGATGCTGGGGAGCAAGATTGGTCGTGGCACCGAGCCGCGTCTGAAACTGCACTAAGGCCAACATCTGTGGGAGCGAGCCTGCTCGCGAAAGCGGTGGGTCAGTCAACACTGTCGTTGAATGATCCGGCCCCTTCGCGAGCAGGCTCGCTCCCACATTGTTTCGTGCTGTTCTCAAATCAGTAGGACGGCCTGTAATGAATCGCTGTTCATCAGAGCTGGAAGCGTCGCACCATGCCCTGTAGCGCATTGGCCAGTTGCGACAGCTCATGGCTCGATGCGCTGGTCTGATCAGCCCCCGCAGCCGAACGCACCGACAGGTCGCGAATGTTCACCAGATTGCGATCCACTTCCCGCGCCACTTGCGCCTGCTCCTCGGCGGCGCTGGCGATCACCAGGTTGCGCTCGTGAATCTCGTGCACCGACGCCGTGATCGTCACCAGCGCCTCACCTGCCCGCTCTGCGAGAACCAGCGTACTCGCCGCACGAGACGCGCTGGCCTGCATTGACTCCAGCGCCTGGCTCGACCCGCTGCGCATGCCTTGCACCATCTGTTCGATTTCCTGCGTCGATTGCTGGGTGCGATACGCCAGCGCGCGCACCTCATCGGCTACCACCGCAAAGCCGCGACCGCTTTCGCCCGCACGTGCTGCCTCGATGGCAGCGTTGAGCGCCAGCAGATTGGTCTGCTCGGCGATGGCGCGAATCACGTCCAGAACCTTGCCGATGTCTTGCGATTGATTGGCCAGCGACTGCACCAGTTCGCCGGTGTTCTGTACATCACTGGCCAGGGCGTTGATCGCACTGGCAGTTTCGCTGACGCGCTCCTGGCCCAATTGCGCTGACTGACTGGACTGGCGCGTGGCATCGGACGTCGACACCGCGTTGCGCGCGACCTCCTCCACCGCAGCGGTCATCTCGTTAACCGCAGTGGCGGCCTGTTCGATTTCGTTGTTCTGCTCTTGCAGGCCCTGAGTGCTGTCGACGGTGACGGCGCTCAGTTCATCCGCGGCGGTGGCCAGTTGCGTAGCTGAGCCGCTGATACCTTGCAGGGTTTCGCGCAGGTTCTGTTGCATCGTCGCCAAGGCCTTGAGCAAGCGGCTGACTTCGTCGTTGCCATGGGTTTCGATCGGTCGGGTGAGATCGCCCTTGGCGACACTTTCAGCGGCATCCACAGCGCTGCTCAGGGGACGCACGATACTGCGTGTGAGCAACATCGCCAGCGCCACCGTGGCCAGTGCTGCCAAGGCAATGAACAGAGTTACGATGGTGCGCGAGGTTTCATAATGCGCGGCGGACTTCTCGCTTTCGGCAGCGACCTGGCGGGCGAACAGATCGGCGAGATCGTTGAGTTGCTTGCCGGAGCCGTCGACCACGGTCTTCATGTCAACCAGCAACAATTTGGTCAGCTCGTCACGCTTGCCTTGCTCAGCGAGGGTGAACGACTGGGCAATGCCGGTGCGATAGGCGGCGAAGGTTTTCTTGAACTGGTCATACAGCTGCTGGCCTTCGGCAGTGTCGACCAGTTTGTCGTAGGCGGCGATCTTCTCGCTCAGTTCCTTGTCGCGGGTGTCCATCTGGCCGCGATAGGTGGCGATATTGGCCGGATCCTGATCGAGCGCCATGCGCAGGGAGATGGTGCGGATGCGCAGCATCAGTTCGCGGATCTCGTCGCCGCCACGGATGCTCGGCAACCAGCGGTTCTCCACCGCCACCTCACTGTCGCGAATGCTCGACATCTGCCCCAGCGCAAACACGCCGAGCAAGGCCACCAACACCGCGATCAGGGCAAATCCCAGGGCAGCCCGGGGAGCAATATTCAACTGACGAAGCAACATGAGGAACGCCCTTATTCTTGTAATGGCCAGATCAAGGGGCGAAGCGTTGGCAGTCCCCTCGTGTTAGCGGGCTATCGGCAGGTTGTATGACGACTTGAAGGGATTCGCCTTTCAGCAGGCAAAAAAAATCCCCGTATCTTTCGATACGAGGATTTTCAATATGGTCGGGGTAAGGGGATTCGAACTCCTGACATCCTGCTCCCAAAGCAGGCGCGCTACCGGACTGCGCTATACCCCGGTAAAAAAAAGGCGACCTTTCAAAGATCGCCTTCTTCGATCAGCGCTTTTGGCCTCTGATCTTAAGATTCGATCCCAGCGCAAACTGGTTTCAAAAATGGTGGGTCGTGTGGGATTCGAACCTACGACCAATTGGTTAAAAGCCAACTGCTCTACCAACTGAGCTAACGACCCAAATATGGTCGGGGTAAGGGGATTCGAACTCCTGACATCCTGCTCCCAAAGCAGGCGCGCTACCGGACTGCGCTATACCCCGGTTTGAAATTGGCTCCGTGACCAGGACTCGAACCTGGGACCCAATGATTAACAGTCATTTGCTCTACCGACTGAGCTATCACGGAACTACATATTTCAATTTACAACGGTGAAGCTTTGTTGCATCTCGCCACCCGTTCGCATCGCTGCGTTCGTGTGTCTGAGGCGCGCTATTCTACAACCTAGAACACCTCTGTCAACCCCCTAAATTGCTTTCAAGTTAATGATTTGCAACTTATTTCAGATTCCAACCCGGTGGGTTGAAACGCTGCCGGTGACTGACTGCGGGGCGCACTTTACAAGCCTTTTCCTTTGAGTTCAACAGCCTGGCGAAAAAAAGGCCTCGCAATGCGAGGCCTTCCCGGTTTCATTGCCGCTGAGGCTTAGCCGAAAACGATTTCGTCGTTCTCGACCTTGCCGGTGGCGGTGTCGCCCGGCATGAAATGACCCGACAGGATCAACTGCGCCAGCGGGTTTTCGATCCAGCGCTGGATCGCCCGTTTCAAAGGACGTGCGCCATACACCGGGTCGTAACCGACGGCGATCAGCTTGTCCATCGCTTCCGGGCTCAGCTCCAGCTTCAGCTCGCGCTCGGCCAGACGGCTGCGCAGGCGACCCAACTGGATCTCGGTAATCCCGGCGATCTGATCCCGCGCCAGCGGCTCGAAGATCACCACCTCGTCGACCCGGTTGATGAACTCCGGACGGAAGTGCGACGTCAGCGCGTCCATCACAGCAGCACGCTGCGCCTCACGATCACCGACCAGCTCCTGGATCTGCATCGACCCGAGGTTGGAGGTCATCACGATCACCGTGTTGCGGAAGTCCACCGTACGCCCGTGACTGTCGGTCAGCCGGCCATCCTCAAGCACTTGCAGGAGGATGTTGAACACATCCGGGTGCGCCTTCTCGACTTCGTCCATGAGGATCACCGAGTACGGCTTGCGACGCACCGCTTCGGTGAGGTAACCGCCCTCTTCATAGCCGACGTAGCCCGGTGGCGCACCAATCAGACGAGCCACGGAGTGTTTCTCCATGAACTCGGACATGTCGATCCGCACCATCGCCTCTTCAGTATCGAAGAGGAACTCGGCCAAAGCCTTGCACAGCTCGGTTTTACCGACACCGGTCGGGCCGAGGAACATGAACGAGCCGCTCGGCCGATTCGGGTCGGACAGCCCGGCGCGGGAACGCCGTACGGCGTTGGCCACAGCCACGACCGCTTCTTCCTGACCGATGACCCGTTTGTGCAACAGGCTCTCCATCTTCATCAGCTTGTCGCGCTCGCCTTCGAGCATTTTCGACACCGGGATGCCGGTCCACTTCGACACGACTTCGGCAATCTCTTCTTCAGTCACCTTGCTGCGCAGCAACTGGTTTTCGCTCTTGCCGTGCTGGTCGACCATTTGCAGGCTGCGCTCCAGGTCGGGGATCACCCCGTACTGCAACTCGGCCATGCGGTTCAGGTCGCCTTTGCGGCGTGCGGCTTCCAGTTCCTGGCGCGACTGTTCGATCTTCTGCTGAATCTGCGCAGAACCCTGCACCTCGGCTTTCTCCGAGTTCCAGATTTCCTCCAGATCGGAATACTCACGTTCGTGACGCTCGATTTCTTCCTGGAGTTTTTCCAGGCGTTTCTTCGCCGCGTCGTCGCTTTCTTTCTTCAGCGCCTGGGATTCCACCTTCAGCTGAATCAGGCGCCGCTCCAGACGATCGAGTACTTCCGGTTTGGAGTCGATCTCCATGCGGATACGGCTGGCCGCCTCGTCGATCAGGTCGATGGCCTTGTCCGGCAGCTGTCGATCCGTGATGTAGCGATGGCTAAGCTTGGCCGCAGCGATGATCGCGCCATCGGTGATCGCCACTTTGTGGTGGACCTCGTAACGCTCCTTGAGGCCACGCAGAATCGCGATGGTGTCTTCTTCGCTCGGCTCGTCCACCAGAACTTTCTGGAAACGCCGCTCGAGCGCCGCGTCCTTCTCTATATATTGGCGGTACTCATTGAGCGTGGTCGCGCCGACGCAGTGCAGCTCGCCGCGAGCCAGCGCAGGCTTGAGCATGTTGCCAGCGTCCATCGAGCCTTCGCCTTTACCGGCGCCGACCATGGTGTGCAGTTCGTCGATGAACAGAATGATCTGCCCTTCCTGCTTCGACAGTTCGTTGAGCAACGATTTCAGGCGCTCTTCGAACTCGCCGCGATACTTGGCGCCGGCAATCAACGCACCCATGTCCAGCGACAGCAGGCGCTTGCCTTTAAGGCCGTCCGGCACTTCGCCGTTGATGATGCGCTGCGCCAGCCCCTCGGCGATCGCGGTTTTACCCACGCCAGGCTCACCGATCAGCACCGGGTTGTTCTTGGTACGGCGTTGCAGAACCTGAATGGTGCGGCGGATCTCGTCGTCACGGCCGATCACCGGATCAAGCTTGCCTTCTTCGGCGCGCTTGGTCAGGTCGACGGTGTACTTGTCCAGCGCCTGCCGCGACTCTTCGTGGTTGGCGTCATTTACCGCTTCGCCACCACGCAGGTTGTTGATCGCGTTTTCCAGGGCTTTCTTGCTCACGCCTTGGCCGAGCAGCAACTTGCCGAGCTTGCTGTTCTCGTCCATCGCGGCGAGCAGCACCAGTTCGCTGGAAATGAACTGGTCGCCCTTCTGCTGAGCGAGACGGTCAGCCTGATTGAGCAGGCGCGCCAGATCCTGCGACATGTTGACGTCGCCGGTCGGGTTCTGGATTTTCGGTAGTTGATCGAGCTCTTTGGTCAGCTCTTTACGCAAGCTGTTGACGTCGAAGCCTACTTGCATCAGCAACGGCTTGATCGAACCGCCCTGCTGTTCAAGCATGGCCTGCATCAAATGCGCCGGCTCGATGGCCGGATGATCGTGGCCAACCGCCAACGACTGGGCGTCGGACAGGGCCAACTGTAATTTGCTGGTTAAACGGTCAATACGCATGGGTCACCTTCCTTTTGAGCAGGCCGGACCTAAGAAACCATCCTGAATAAAGAAACCTGCCAGATACCACTGTAGATGCGGTCGATTCTGGGAGATTCAAGCGTCGGAGAGTTGATGCAGATCAGAGAGTTTAGCGGGTGAGCCAAACAAGGGAGGCGAAACGACCGGTGCGCGACGCACGGCGGTAAGAAAAGAAACGCGGATCGGTCACGGTGCAGAAACCGCCACCATAAACAGCCGTGACACCCCGTTCAGCCAGACGCAGGCGCGCCAGTTCGTAGATGTCGGCCATGTACTTGCCGGGATTGTGGCTCGGCAAGAAGGCTGTCGCCGCTTCAGGCAATTGATTGATGAAGACTTCCCGTACTTCCGGACCGACTTCAAAGGCTTTGGGGCCAATGGCCGGGCCGAGCCAGACCAGTACCTCGTCAGCAGGAACATCGAGGCTGTCGAGAGTTGCCTCAAGCACACCCGCCGCCAGACCGCGCCAACCGGCATGGGCTGCCGCAACCCGAGTGCCCGCACGATCGCAGAACAACGCCGGCAAGCAATCCGCCGTCATCGCCGCGCAGGCGACTCCCGGCGTTGCCGTCCAGCTGGCATCTGCCGTCGCAACAATGCCCGGATCAGCATGAACCACGGCTATCCCGTGCACTTGCTGCAACCAGGCAGGCTGTATAGAAAAGTGCTCGGTCAGACGCCGACGGTTCTCGGCAACGTCCTGCGGACGATCATCGACGTGATCACCCAGATTCAGGCTGTCGAACGGCGCCTCGCTGACACCACCCTCGCGGGTGGTGACACAGGCCTTGACGCTGGCCGGCGCAGGCCAGTCCGGCGTCAGCCAGTTCATCCGACGAAGGCCTCGCGATCCTGCTTGAGCAGGGTCAGCAGCCAGACGAAATCTTCCGGCAGCGGCGATTCCCAGCTCATGCGCTCACCGCTCGTCGGGTGATCGAGTTCAAGGAAGCGCGCGTGCAGCGCCTGACGCGGGAAGTGCTTGAGCGATTCCACCATGGTCGGGTTGGCCGCAGGCGGAATGCGGAAACGCCCGCCGTACGCCGGATCGCCGACCAACGGGAAGTTGATGTGCGCCATGTGCACGCGGATCTGGTGGGTCCGACCGGTTTCCAGTTTCACCCGCACATGCGTGTGCGAACGGAAACGCTCGAGCACGCGGTAATGGCTGACAGCAGGCTTGCCGCCTTCCATCACTGCCATGCGCTGGCGTTGCTGGCCGTGACGACCGATCGGCGCATTGATCTTGCCACCGGCGGTGACCACGCCAATGACAATGCACTCATAGATGCGGCTGACACTGCGGCTCTGCAATTGCGCAACCAGTTTGGTCTGCGCCTGAATGGTCTTGGCCACCACCATCAGACCGGTGGTGTCCTTGTCCAGACGATGCACGATGCCGGCGCGCGGGACATTGATGATGTCCGGCACATGGTGCAACAAAGCGTTGAGCAGGGTGCCATCGGCATGACCGGCAGCCGGGTGCACCACCAGGCCCGCAGGCTTGTTGATCACTAGGATGTCGTCGTCTTCATAGACGATGTCGAGCTCGATGTCCTGGGCGATCCACTCGCCCTGGGCTTCCTGCTCGGCAGTCAGCTCAAGGACGGCACCGCCATGCACAATGTCGCGCGGGCGGATCACCGCCCCGTCCACAGTCAGGCGACCTTCTTTGATCTAGGCGGAAAGGCGCGAGCGTGAGTGCTCAGCGAAGAGTTGGGCGGCGACTTGATCGAGGCGTTGGCCGCCCAATTCGGACGGCACCTCTGCGCGAAGTTCAATTTTATCGGACATGCTCGGACTGGGCGTCGGCACAGCCTTTGGTTTCGGCTGCGCGCTTGTGGTTAAATACGGCGTCTTTTGCCCCGAGGCTTTTCAACGGGGCGCTCATCATAACAGGACGGCCCCGCCCAAGACAGCGGCCGTCATAGGGACGCAAGCCGCCATGCAAGTGAAACACCTGCTGCTGATCGCCATCCTCGCATTGACCGCTGCTTGCTCATCGAAGGAAGTCGTAGACGAAAACCTCAGCGAAGCCGAGCTGTATCAGCAGGCTCAGACTGACCTGGACAACAACAGCTACACCAGCGCCACAGCCAAGCTGAAGGCTCTGGAGTCGCGTTATCCGTTCGGTCGCTACGCCGATCAGGCTCAGCTGGAGTTGATCTACGCCAACTACAAGAACGCCGAGCCGGAAGCTGCAAAGTCTGCCGCCGAGCGTTTCATTCGTTTGCATCCGCAGCATCCGAACGTGGATTACGCGTACTACCTCAAGGGTCTGACCTCGTTCGACCAGGACGTCGGCCTGCTGGCGCGCTTCCTGCCGCTGGACATGACCAAGCGTGACCCGGGCGCCGCCCGCGACTCGTACAACGAGTTCGCGCAGCTGACCAGCCGCTACCCGAACAGCCGCTACGCGCCGGACGCCAAGCAGCGCATGATCTATCTGCGCAACCTGCTGGCCGCCTACGAAATCCACGTCGCCGACTACTACCTGACCCGTCAGGCTTATGTAGCGGCTGCCAACCGTGGCAAGTACGTCGTGGAAAACTTCCAGGAAACCCCATCGGTCGGCGACGGCCTGGCGGTGATGACCGAAGCCTACCAGCGTCTGCACCTCGACGATCTGGCAGCCACCAGCCTGGAAACCCTGAAGCTCAACTACCCGGATCACCCGAGCCTGGAAGATGGCCAGTTCGTGCCACGCGTAGCCGAAGCTGACAACCGTTCGTTCCTGAGCAAGGCGACTCTGGGCCTGATCGAATCGCGTCCACCGCTGCCGCCGGGCGAAACCCGCGCCAACCAGGACGTGCAGAAGCAGTTCCAGGACGCGAAAGATGCGATCCCGAACGAGCTCAAGCCTAAAGACGAAAACGGCGACGTGATCGAAGAGCCAGAGCCGGAATCCAGCGACACCGACCGCTCGTGGTTCAGCTACATGACCTTCGGCGTGTTCGACTGATCACACCGGCTGTACGAAAAGGGAGATCTGCGGATCTCCCTTTTTTATTGCCGCGCTTTAATAGGCTGTGCGCTGATCGGGTCCTTGGCTAAACTGCCGGATCATCAGTCGAAAAGCCGCTCATCATGCTTCGTTTATTGTTCTGGATTGCCCTGATCTTCGCCGCCATCTGGCTCTGGCGCAAATTCAAGGCCCCCGCCTCGTCCACCCGATCGCCGCGCGAACAGGACGCGCCGCCGATGGTGCGTTGCGCCCACTGCGGCGTGCACCTGCCGCGCGACCGCGCGCTGGGCAACCAGCAACTGTGGTATTGCAGCCAGGCTCATCTCGAGCAAGGCCCGGGCGCCAGTGGTCGCTGAGGCGGTCAACGCCGACCAGAAACAGGCGCAGCGTCTGCTGCGCCTTTATCACCTGTACCGTTTAAGTGTCGGCATCACTCTGGTGTTGCTGATCTCCAGCAACATGGACAACCGCCTGCTGACGTCGGCCAACGACGATCTGCTGCGCGGCGGCAGCTGGCTGTACCTGATCATCAATATGCTGCTGGTGGTGTTCCTCGAAAACACCCGGCGCCCGGCGCAGTTGTTCACCCTGGCCCTCGTCGACGTGCTGCTGTTGTGCGGCCTGTTCTACGCGGCCGGCGGCGTGGCCAGTGCGCTGGGCAATCTGCTGGTGGTCTCGGTGGCAATCAGCAACACCATGCTGCGCCGACGCATCGGCCTGCTGATTGCCGCCATCGCGGCGATCGGCATTGTCGGCCTGAGCTTTCTGCTGGGTCTCAGCCGCCCCTTGAGCGCCAACGCCTACTTGCAAGCCGGCACCCTCGGCGCGCTGTGCTTTGCCGCCTCGCTGCTGGTGCAAGGGTTGATTCGTCGCCTCGAAGTCAGCGAGACCCTGGCCGAACAGCGCGCAAGCGAGGTGGTCAGCCTGGAGGCGTTGAATGCGTTGATCCTGCAACGCATGCGCACCGGCATTCTGGTGCTCGACGAGCAACGCCGGGTGCAACTGGCCAATCACAGTGCGCAGAATCTGCTCGGCCATAGTCACCTGCAAGGTCATTTGATCGACGAATATTCACCAGCACTCGTCGAGCGTCTGCAACTGTGGCGCAACAACCCGACCTTGCGCCCGCAGAGCCTGAAAATCCCCGGCAATGGCCTTGAGCTGCAACCCAGCTTCATCGCTCTCGAGCAGAGTCCGAACCAGCAGACGCTGGTGTTTCTCGAAGACCTGGCGCAAATCACCCAACAAGCCCAGCAACTCAAGCTCGCTGCGCTCGGGCGTTTGACCGCCGGCATCTCCCATGAAATTCGCAATCCACTGGGCGCGATCAGTCATGCCGCGCAGCTGTTGGCCGAGTCCGAGGAACTCGATAGCGCAGATCGACGTCTGACGCAGATTATTCAAGACCACTCCCAGCGCATGAACCGAGTCATCGAAAACGTCCTGCAACTGTCCCGCCGCCAACAAAGCGCGCCGCAACGGCTGGACCTCAAGCCGTGGCTGGAAGACTTCGTCGGCGAAACCCGCGAGCAGGCCAACGAGCGCCAGCACATTCATCTGCGAATCAATTCCGGCGATTTCACCACGCTGATGGACCCCAACCAGCTGCGGCAGATTCTCGACAATCTGATCCGCAACGCCTGGCGTCACAGTGCCCAACTGCACGAGCAGGCCGAAGTATGGCTGGCACTGTTCGTCGACCCCGACAGCCAATTGGCAGTGCTCGAAGTGCAGGACAACGGCCCCGGCGTGTCGGCCGATGAACAGGCGCATCTGTTTGAGCCGTTCTTCACTACGAGCAGCCAGGGCACCGGTCTTGGCCTTTATCTGTCCCGTGAGCTGTGCGAAAGCAACCAGGCACGCCTAGACTTCAAATCACGCCAAGGCGGCGGCTGCTTTTGCATCACTTTTGCTCACGGACGGAAACAAAGTTGAATACAAGCCCACGGCAAAAAATTCTAATCGTCGACGACGAACCGGATATCCGCGAGCTCCTGGAAATCACCCTGGGACGGATGAAACTCGAGACCTTCAGCGCACGCAATCTGGGCGAAGCTCAGGCGCTGTTGCAGCGTGAGCACTTTGACCTGTGCCTGACCGACATGCGCCTGCCCGACGGCACCGGGCTGGAGCTGGTGCAACACATTCAGCAACGCGCTCCACACCTGCCGGTGGCGATGATCACGGCGTACGGAAGCCTGGAAACTGCGATCAATGCGCTGAAGGCCGGGGCGTTCGACTTCCTCACCAAACCGGTGGAACTGCCGCGCTTGCGCGAATTGGTCAGCTCGGCGCTGCGCCTGCCGACAGCGGGCGGCTTGAGCACGGCAATCGAGCGACGCTTGCTGGGCGACTCGCCGCCGATGGCCAATCTGCGCAGGCAGATCGACAAGCTCGCACGCAGTCAGGCGCCGGTGTACATCAGCGGTGAATCCGGCAGCGGTAAAGAACTGGTCGCCCGTCTGATCCACGAACAAGGTCCGCGCGCCAGCCAGCCGTTTGTGCCGGTGAACTGCGGGGCGATTCCGTCAGAGCTGATGGAAAGCGAGTTCTTCGGTCACCGCAAAGGCAGCTTCACCGGTGCCGTCGAGGACAAGCCCGGGCTGTTTCAAGCGGCCCATGGCGGCACTCTGTTTCTCGATGAAGTCGCCGACCTGCCGCTGTCGATGCAGGTAAAACTGCTGCGAGCGATTCAGGAAAAAGCCGTGCGCAGCGTCGGCGGCCAGCAGGAAACGGTGGTGGACGTGCGCATCCTTTGCGCCACGCACAAAGACCTTGAAGCCGAAGTTTCGGCCGAACGCTTCCGCCAGGATCTGTATTACCGGCTCAACGTCATCGAACTGCGCGTGCCGTCCCTGCGCGAACGCCGCGACGACATCGAGGCGCTTGCCATGCACGTGCTCAAGCGCCTGGCCAAAGACACCGGACAACCCGAAGCGCGCCTGCACCCGCAAGCGCTGGAGGCGCTGAAGAACTATCGCTTTCCCGGCAATGTGCGCGAACTGGAGAACGTCCTCGAACGCGCGCACACCCTGTGTGAAAACCGTACGATCGAGGCGCAGGATCTGCGCTTGAGCGAAGGCAATTGCACGGCGGACGGGGCGATGGCCGATCTGACGCAGATCGACAATCTCGAGGATTATCTGGAGAGCGTCGAGCGCAAACTGATTTTGCAGGCGCTGGAGGAAACCCGCTGGAACCGCACGGCGGCGGCGCAGCGGTTGAGTCTGTCGTTTCGGTCGATGCGCTATCGGCTGAAGAAGTTGGGCCTGGATTAAAGGCCCCTTCGCGAGCAGGCTCGCTCCCACATTTGGAATGAGTATTCCTGTGGGAGCGAGCCTGCTCGCGAAGGCGGTCTACCAGCCTCTGACTAAATACGGCCCTCAGGCGCATACGGCGCCGGATCAATAATCGGCGCCCGCCCCAGCATCACGTCAGCAAACAACTGACACGACGCCGGCGCCAGCACCAGCCCGTTGCGGTAATGCCCGCAGTTCAGCCACAACCCATCGAACCCGGGCACCCGGCCAATAAACGGAATGCCTTCCGGCGACCCCGGCCGCAGCCCCGCCCAGTGCCCGACCACTTCGGCATCCGCCAGCGCCGGCAACAATTCGATCGCCGAGGCCTTGAGGCTTTGCAGCGCTACATCGGTCGGGGTCTTGTCGTAACCTTCGTGCTCCAGCGTGCTGCCGATCAGAATGTGACCGTCGCGACGCGGGATCGCATATCGCCCCTTGGCCAGCACCATGCTCGGCAGGAAATCAGCCGCGCACTTATAGAGAATCATCTGGCCTTTGACCGGCTCGACCGGCAACGTCAGGCTCAGCGTCTTGAGCAGATCACCGCTCCACGCCCCCGCTGTCAGCACAATCTGATCGCCGTTGATCACGCCCGTCGGAGTCTGCACGCCGACCACGCGCTCGCCCTCGCGGACGAAGCCACTTACTTCGCATTGCTCATGAATCGTCACATTCGGCAGCGCCAGCAGCGCGGCTTTCAGCGATTTGACCAGCTGTGGATTGCGCACGTTGGCGACATAGGCCATGTAGATCGCCCGGCTGAAACCGCTGCCGAGCACCGGCACTGCGTCATGCGCCGCCGAGATATCCACAGCCCGCAGCGGTCGATTTTCCCGCTCGGCCCAGGCCAGGGCTGCGGCTTCATCGTCCAGGTCCAGCCAGTACAGGCCGGTGGTGTGGACTTCAGGATCAACCCCAGTGTCGGCAAACAAGCGTTCGCCGAGCTGTGGATAAAAATCCTGCGACCAATGCGCCAGCGCGGTGACTGCCGGACTGTAGCGCCACGGGTATAACGGCGAGACGATGCCGCCGCCAGCCCAGGACGATTCCTGGCCGACATTCGAGCGATCCAGCAGCACCACGCTGCGCACTTCGGAGGCGAGATTGTAGGCAGTGAGCAGGCCAATCACCCCGCCGCCGACAATCACCACTTGCTGTTGCCTGGTCATGTTTGATCCAACCGTAAAAAAGACAGTGGGCGCAAAAGGCGCCCGAAAAAAAATGCGTCAGCGGCCCCAGCAATCCTTGGCGGTCACTCCGGTGGTCGCGTTGTTCATGCTTCGCACGCCAGTGTTGGTCAGGGTGAAATCCCCGCATTTGTCGGTGGCCATGGCCGAGCCGGTTTTACGCACAGCGGTGAGCACAAAGGTCTGGTCGGTCAGCGTCGGGATGATAGTGTAGAAATCATTGCCCGAGCTCAGCCCGGTGACGCCGGTGTAGACATTGTTGCGGGTGTAGAAGCGTTCGAGGGTCTGCGCCTGCTCCGAGAGCAGCGAGACCACTTCGGCGCGACGGCCCTTCTTCACGTATTCGTTGTAGCTGGGGATACTGATGGTGAGGATGATCCCGATAATCGCGATGACGATCATGATCTCGATCAGGGTAAAACCTCGGCTGGTTCTGCGCATGCCTCAAATTCTCGCTTACTGGATTTGTCGCCACATGATACGACGGCTGCCGCCGCCACCTTTTTCTACAACGGTGGTGATGGCACCACTGGTGTCGCTCACGAGCTTGGTCTTGGCATCTCGGGAAATGACGTTAAGGGTCGGAATGCCACCGGTGAATACCACGCCACTGGATATCGTGTCATTGCTGTCGACCAAACGGTCACCCGTGGTGTCGATCACGGCGTAGTTGAGCATCTTACCGTTGAACGCATCCAGTTCGACCAACCTGCCCGTACCAAAGCTCGAACAAGGGTCAGTGGTATCAACGCTGGCAGTAGTGAAAACAACTCGTCCCAACACAATGCTGGCCTGGTTGATCACGCGCTCGCCGGTCAGCACGTTGTTATACACCAGCGGCAGATACCAGCCCTTTTCTGCCGGGTAAGTGGTTTCATTCTGGCTAGTGGTCAGGAACTGCCCGGTACTGCCGGAGAACGAACCGGTAATCGCCTGCGCCTGCAAGCTGCTGACGGTGATTTGTCCGGCCCCACCTTCTGCATCCCAGATTGAATAGAACGCCTGCAGATCCTTGTTGGTCTTGTCGGCGGTTTCGTTGAACTTGCCGGTGCCAAAGAACACCTGCTTGCCGCCCTGTGGGTTGTCCGCCAGCAGCGGTTGCGCAGTGATCGGCTGCGTTGCCCCACCCGGGGCGGTGAACAGAGGTTTGCCGGCAAACGCCACGCCCCAGCTTTCTGCCCCGGGTGCGCTCAAGTCGAATTTCCACATACGCCCCTTCAGGTCACCAGCGTAGGCAGCCTGCACCACGTTCGAGGAATTGACCCTGAGTTTTACCGAAGACAGACCGTTAGTGGTTTCCGTGCTGTCGATGACGATTTTCCTGATCAGCGAACCATCCATTGCATCCAGTACATACAAAGCCGCAACCCCCGAATTGCTGCCGTAACCATTGGCGATGAATGTCGCCCAGCGACCATTGGCCAAGCGTGCCACTTCCGGACGCGCGTAGGCGTAACCCAGATCATTGAAAGCATTCGACGCATTCGCCGTAGCCGGCGCACTGACTTCCCACAGTGCCTTGATCACGTTGCCTGCCGAGGCATCGAACAGTTGCAGCCCATAGAAGGTTTTGCCGCCGGCCCCCGTTCCGCCAATGGCCAGGGTTTTCCAGGTGGTACCGGCCTGCGCATCGAACACGCCGACCTGACCATCCACCAGAAATTTGTGGCTGACGCCGTTGACGTAGTTGGTGTCCGCGATCAGTCGCAGGGAAGGCAGCACGCTGGAGGGCATATAGGCATAACGGCGGGTGCCGTTCGCCGAATTGATCACGTTGACGAAACCGTCGTTGGCGTTCACCACCAGACTGGTGTTCATGTTCGCAGCCTTGGTCGTCAGATAGTTGGTGTAACTGCTGTCACCCGTCAGATCGGATGCGGTCTTGTCCGAAGGCGAGGCGAGCACCAGCGGCGAATTAATGATGTCGCCCAACAGCGCACTGCGAACTTTGAGCCCGGCCCTGTTGGTCCCTTTGCTCCACTCCACCAGATCATTGCCGTTGATTCCGGCGGGCAAGCCCTGATTCAGCGTGTTCTGCTGGGCTGGGGAAAAGCTGCCGAATGCCAGAGCAATGGGCGTGTTGCTCAAGGTGTTCCATGACTGGAAAGTCGGCGCTGTGGCAGAGGGCACGATGGTGGTGTCGGTCGACCATTGCGCCGCCGAGGTATTCACCGTGCCGGTCGAGGTAAAGCCGAACGACCTGATCGTGCCGCGCCAATCCTTGGGATCGTAAGTGGTCTGGTAGAAACTGCTGCCACTGGTCAACGTGCTGCTGCTGGCAACACCGGCACCACCGGAGCCGGCCTTGGAAGTGATATCGCTCAATGCCGACGATAACGCCGCATTGAGCCCGGAGCTGTCGGTCGCCTGGTAATACCTGCCCTGCCCGTAACTGGCGGCGTCGGACAACATGTCGTTATCCGCAGCGAAACCCACGGTATAGGTGTTCATGTTCTGCCGGGGAAAATCCACCGCGTTCCAGCTCTTGCCGGCTGCGTCGGTGCCGGTCGAGCGCATGTCGATGTCGAAGGCGAATTTGGCAATGTCATCCAGATACAGAGTGTCACCTTCACCGTCACCGTTGAGGTTGTCGCCATCGTTATTCACGCCATCCCAGTTCGGTAAGCGACTGCCTCCCAGCGGATCGTTGGTCGGGAAGGAACGGTCATAGGTCGGCAAGCCATCGGTAATCACCACGCCGTAGTTTTTCTGGCAGCGGTATTGAATCGGACTGGTATAGGTCGCCGGTGTGCCGTTGTAGTAAGGCGCCAAGCCACGCATGTAGCGCGTGACTTCGTAGTAGCTCTCGGCCAATGGCGTGTTGGCCACGGCGTTCAAGCCGTTGATCGATGAAATCAGCGCGTTGTAGTTGGTGTCTGCCTGGGCCTGGGTGACGCTGCCCGCGACGGGTGACAAATCGGTGATCGAGCGGGCGATGAAACCGCCGTTGCCCGGGTTGCTGCTGGTGGCCGGATTGAATGTCGACAGGCCCATGCGCAAGGTGCGGTTGCTGCTCACCAGTGCGGTGGAAACGTTGCGCGCCACGTTCATCCGGTAATCGTTGGGAATCGCCCCCGTGGTGAAGTCGCGGGTGCCGTTGCTGTTGGCGAGGCTGACTATGTAGGAAATGTAATCGGCGGAATACCGAGTGTTCTCGTTTCCTACGGGGTCGGGCAGTTTTAGGCACAACGGCGCCACGCTGTTGTTGTAGAACGCATAGGCGCCTCCCGAGCACCCGGAAGTCGGCAGGCTCGATAGAAACACCGTGTCGCCGGTAATCTGCGGCGCGTTGAGTGCAGAGCACAATCCGAGGAAGGCATTGCACTGCCGGGCGGGAGTGCGGTTGACGTTCGGGTCGAATCCGGCGGCGTAGATGATGCTGTTCATACTGCCGGAGTCGTCGATCAGCAGCATCACGTTTGGCGCCACCGCAGCCGCGCTCAGCAATGGCGAATCGGAAGGCGTGAAAGCCCAGGCCGGTGCCGCCAGGTAACAACTCAGGAGCATGCCGATCAGCAGCGACACGCCGCGCTCAATACTTCGCATAGACACTCTCCACCACGCTACGCGAATTGCCGGCGATGCCGACCGCAGTGACTCGATACAACGTCGCCGAAGTGTTACTCGGCACGTTCACCGCCGTCAGAGTCGTGCCGATGTTCTGCACGCCATAAAAGCCATTACCGGCGGCGATCCAGGTTACCCCGGAGGTCGAATTGAAGCCGGCCGAGCTGACCACTGACGACTCCGCCGGCGGCAGACATTGGTTCGTGCCGCTGCACACCGCCAACGAGTAACTGTCCAGCTGCACCGCACTTTCGCCGATACGCAACGCCGCTTCCGCAGCCTGAAACGATTGATTGCGCAGGCTTACGCTGCCGGCCATTTTCTCTTGCAGGTTGGCGCTCTGCATCGAGGACAAACCGATCAATGTGAGCAACAGCAGAAACACCAGGCTCACCAACAGGACCATGCCGCGCTGGGCCTGACGTTGTTGCAAGGAAATCCTCATCGCCGCCCCCTCATGGCAAGCGGTTGCGCAATGCCGCAACCACGTTGAAGGTTTGATTGCGCACCCGATTGTTCGGGTCGGTGAGGGTCAGGCTCAGGCGCACGCTGCGGATGCGCGCGGGATCGCCAGGGTTGCTGCTGTAGGTTGAGGCTGCGACGTCGGTTGCCGAGCTGGCCAGGCCGAAGGTGACGTTGAAGGCGCTGACATTGTTCACCAGCACTTGCTGCGCCGGATTGCCGCTGCCAGTGCCCATGAGGATCTGGTTATTGCTGAAGCTGTAGATCAGGCGCCGGATCGGGAACGCGATCTGCCCCATGGTCGGGCTGCGCAATCCGCTGTAGGCGACCGCGCTGTTGCGACAGTCGGAAATCACCGTCCAGGTCGGCGTTCCCCCGCCGCTGCCGACATCGGCGGTGACCATGGTCAGCTTGAGATTGGCGTTATCCCAGCTGATCGGGATGAGTTGCGCAGTGTTGAAATCCCCTGCTGAGCTGGAGTCGACGATGGTGCCGAGGCAGCCGAACATGCCGACCATGCGGATTTCCTGAATCATTTTGCTGAGGACGAAGCGCGCATCTTCCTGCATCGCTGCGGCGCTGTTCTGGCTGACGTAGGTGTTTTTTGCGGCGATGAAAATCTGCACCACACCGAGTACGACGATCAACCCCAAAGCCAGGGCAATCAGCAACTCGATCAGGCCGAAACCACGGCTGGTGTGCTTCATGGTGTGGCCACCGGATCGACCGCCGCACGGCTGCTCAGGACGAAACTGCGCTGGGCACTGGCAGCGTTGGCCGCGCGCGCGTCGCTCCAGGTAATGGTGATGGTGTAGACCCGCTGGTTGAGGGTGATGCTGCCCGTCGCGGTCGGACCGCCGAAGTTGGCGATATTGGTGGTGAAATCGTAGAGATCCTGGTCCCGCGCATTACTGAGATTGCCCGAGGTCGGTGGCGTAACGGTGTAGTTGGCGCCGGAATTGGCGCGGATGCGATCCATCATGTCATAGGCGATGAAGCTGGCCTGACTGGTCATCCGCGAACTGTCGGTGTACTTCAGCGCATTGAGCTGCACCGCCGCTGCGCCCAACAGCCCTACGGTGAGAATCAGCAGCGCGACCAGCACTTCGATCAGCGTCATGCCCTCCTGTGCGTTTTTGCTCCCTGCCCTCATCCGCAATTTCCACCCAGTTGAATACGTCCGTTCAAACACACGTTCAGCGTCCTGCTTTGCGTGCCCAGCGTGTAACCGATGACCACCGCCGTCGACGGTGCCGCCAGACCGCCGAGGTTGTTGAAATCCAGTGCGGTCACTCCTGAGGGTAGCGTCAGAGTCGCGCCACTGCTCATTGCTGGAACAACCCGCAACACATTGGCCGGATTGCCAGTACTGTCGTAGACCGCCAGCTCACCGGTCCATACACTGCCGCCGGCGGTCGGACGCAGACGCGTGGTCACGCCGCGATTGATTGCCTCGAGGCGAGCGAAATTGATTGCCCGCTGCAAGTCGCCGACTTCGGTATCCGCCTTGCTGCTCTGGATCGTACGGGTAAAGGCCGGCACCGCCAGCGTGATCAGTATCAGGAACACCGCAATGGCGACCAGCAACTCGACCAGCGTGAAACCTTTTGTACGAAGATCCATCGGTGCCCTCCGTTGCCGTCGGCTATACCTGCTTTTACACGCTAGAACATTCGCTCGGCACGCGCCGACTGATTTGCCCTGCGCGGCGCACGGATTGCGCTGCTCATACCATTCCACGGAGGGATTTTTCATGCCGCAACACGGTTTCAGCCTGATTGAACTGCTTATGGGACTGGCGATTGGCGCAATTGTTCTGCTGCTGGTCAGCCCGGCGTTCGCCGCGCTCAAGCAAGCGACTCAACGCGACCACGCGGCGCAGTCGCTGCTCGAAGGCATCCGCCACGCTCGCACACTGGCCATCACGCACAATCAGAGCGTGGTGATCCATGGCATCGGCAGTGACTGGAGTCAGGGTTGGCGGATCATTCTGGATAGAAGCGGCAAGGGGCCGGAGGACAGCAGCAATCCGCTGCTGGTTGAACGCGCCAGTGAGGCGAAAGTGCCGATTGTCGGCAACTGGTGGGTGAGCCGCTATGTGCGGTTCAGTCATCTGGGGCAGCCACTGATGCCGGGGCGGCGATTTCAGGCGGGGACAATACACATCTGCTCGCCGCGCGAACCGGTCAGCCAGCGGCAGATCGTGCTGGCGGCGACCGGTCGCGTGCGCCTGAGCAGTCAGGAGACCGAACAGGCGCTGTGCGACAAAAGCAGAAGCGTCAGATCGAACGGACGCGCAGCTCTTTCGGCATCGAGAACGTGATGTTCTCCTCACGGCCAGCCAGCTCATCGGCACCGGTCGCGCCCCAGGCCTGCAGTTGCTGAATCACGCCCCGGACCAGCACTTCCGGTGCCGAGGCGCCAGCGGTAATGCCAATGCGCTCGACGCCATCGAACCAGCTCTGTTGCAGGTCCTCGGCACCGTCGATCAGGTAGGCCGGAGTCGCCATACGCTCAGCCAGTTCACGCAGACGGTTGGAGTTGGAACTGTTCGGGCTGCCGACCACCAGCACCACGTCGCACTCGTCGGCCAGTTGCTTGACGGCGTCCTGGCGGTTTTGTGTGGCGTAGCAGATGTCGTCCTTGCGCGGGCCACCGATGGCCGGGAAGCGCGTGCGCAGGGCATCAATCACACGGCTGGTGTCGTCCATCGACAAGGTTGTCTGGGTGACGAAAGCGAGTCTTTCCGGATCGCGCACCTGCAATGCGGCCACGTCCTTCTCGTCTTCGACGAGGTAGATCGCGCCGCCATTGCTGGCGTCGTACTGACCCATGGTGCCTTCGACTTCCGGGTGACCGGCGTGGCCGATCAGGATGCACTCGCGACCGTCGCGGCTGTATTTGGCGACCTCGATGTGCACCTTGGTCACCAGCGGGCAGGTTGCATCGAAGACTTTCAGGCCACGACCTGCAGCTTCGTTGCGCACGGCTTGGGAAACACCGTGGGCGCTGAAGATGACAATGACGTCATCGGGTACCTGATCGAGCTCTTCGACGAAAATCGCGCCACGGCTGCGCAGGTCTTCGACGACGAACTTGTTGTGCACCACTTCGTGACGCACATAGATCGGCGGCCCGAAGACTTCCAGGGCGCGGTTGACGATTTCGATCGCCCGGTCCACACCGGCGCAGAAGCCACGGGGGTTGGCGAGTTTGATTTGCATGCTGTGCCTCGTGTCTTGCGCGCGAAAACAATGGAAAACAGACTGTGGAGACCTGCTTGTTGTGGCGAGGGGATTCATCCCCGCTCGGCTGCTTAGCAGTCGTAGACCGTCAACGGACTTATCTCAGAATCCGTTGACTGGTCTGGGGCGCTTCGCACCCCAGCGGGGATAAATCCCCTCGCCACAGAAGCTCACTCCTGCATTTTTAGATCGCTTTGACGGAAATGATTTCCACGTCAAAGGTCAGCGTCTTGCCCGCCAGCGGGTGGTTGAAGTCGACGGTCACTTGCGTGTCATCGAATTCCTTCACCACACCTGGCAATTCAGTATTGGCCGCATCATTGAAGATCACCAGCAGACCCGGCGACAACTCCATGTCGGTGAACTGCGAACGCGGGATGGTCTGCACGTTCTGCGGGTTCGGCTGACCAAAAGCGTTTTCCGGCTCGACGGTCAGGGTGCGCTTGTCGCCGGCCTTGAAGCCGAACAGTGCGGCTTCGAAGCCCGGCAGCAGGTTGCCATCGCCGACCTTGAACGTCGCCGGGGCCTTGTCGAAGGTACTGTCGACGGTGTCACCGTTTTCCAGGCGCAAGGCAAAGTGCAGGGTGACTTCGGTGTTCTGGCCGATGCGTTGCTCAGTCGATAGCGGTTCAGTCATGAGCGGCCTCTTCGGTTTTCTTCGATTTGAACATGTCCAGTGCCAGCATGATCGCGCCAACGGTGATCGCGCTGTCGGCAATGTTGAACGCCGGGAAATACCAGCGGTTCTGCCAGTGCACCAGGATGAAGTCGATCACATGGCCCAGGGCAACGCGGTCATACAGGTTGCCCAGCGCGCCCCCCAGCACCAGCGCCAGGGCGACGGCCAGCCAGGTATCGTTGCGGCCCAGGCGCTTGAGCCAGACCACCAGCACGGCACTGACGACAATGGCGATCAGGGCAAACAGCCAGCGCTGCCAGCCGGAGCTGTCGGCGAGGAAGCTGAAAGCAGCGCCAGTGTTGTAGGCCAGCGTCCAGCTGAACAGATCGGGAATGATCACGATCTGCTGGAACATTTCGAGCTTGGCTTCGAAGTAGAACTTGCTGGCCTGGTCAATGACCAGGACCAGCAGGCTCAACCACAGCCAGCTCAGCCGTCCGAAACGGCCAATGGCATCAGGCATAGTGACGAACCTCGCCAGCACCGCTGATGTTGTCGACGCAACGACCGCAGATTTCCGGATGCTCCGGGTTCACGCCGACGTCTTCGCGGCAATGCCAGCAACGTGCGCATTTCGGGAACGCCGATTTGACGATCTTCAGTTTCAGACCGCTGACTTCGGTGGCCACTGCATCGGCCGGAGCCTGCACGAATGGTGCAACGCTGGCAGTCGAGGTGATCAGGACGAAGCGCAGCTCATTGCTCAGCTTGGCCAGATCGGCGCTCAGCGCCTCTTCGGCAAACAGCGTCACTTCGGCCTGCAGGTTGCCACCGACGGCTTTCGCCGCACGCTGGATTTCCATCTCTTTGTTGACCGCAACCTTCACTTCCATGATGCGATCCCAGTAGGCGCGACCCAGCTCGAAGCCTTCCGGCAGCTCGGTGAGGCCTTCGTACCAGGTGTTGAGCATGACCGACTCGTTACGCTCGCCCGGCAGGTATTGCCACAGTTCGTCAGCAGTGAAGGCGAGGATCGGCGCGATCCAGCGCACCAGCGCTTCAGAGATGTGGAACAGCGCGGTCTGGCACGAGCGCCGGGCCTTGCTGTCGGCGCCGGTGGTGTACTGGCGGTCCTTGATGATGTCGAGGTAGAAACCACCCAGCTCCTGCACGCAGAAGTTGTGGATCTTCGAGTAGACGTTCCAGAAACGGTATTCGCCGTAGTGCTCTTGCAACTCGCGTTGCAGCAGCAGCGTGCGATCCACCGCCCAGCGATCCAGCGCCAGCATGTCTTCGGCCGGCAGCAGGTCGGTGGCCGGGTTGAAACCGGTCAGGTTGGAAAGCAGGAAGCGCGCGGTGTTACGGATACGACGATAGGCATCGGCGCTGCGCTGCAGAATCTGCTCGGACACCGCCATTTCGCCGGAGTAGTCGGTCGAAGCGACCCACAGACGCATGATGTCGGCGCCCAGGGTGTCGTTGACCTTCTGCGGCGCGATCACGTTGCCCAGCGATTTGGACATCTTGCGGCCGGACTCGTCGACGGTGAAGCCGTGCGTCAGCAGTTCGCGGTACGGCGCGTGGTTGTCGATGGCGCAACCGGTCAGCAACGAGGAGTGGAACCAGCCACGGTGCTGGTCGGAACCTTCCAGGTACAGGTCGGCACGCGGGCCGCTCTCGTGGCCCATCGGGTGCGAACCGCGCAGGACGTGCCAGTGCGTGGTGCCCGAGTCGAACCAGACGTCGAGGGTGTCGCTGATCTTGTCGTACTGCGGCGCTTCATCGCCAAGCAGTTCGGCGGCGTCGAGTTTGAACCAGGCTTCGATGCCTTCGACTTCAACGCGTTTGGCGACTTCTTCCATCAGCTCGACGGTACGCGGGTGCAGCTCGCCGCTTTCCTTGTTGAGGAAGAACGGGATCGGCACGCCCCAGTTGCGCTGACGCGAGATGCACCAGTCCGGACGATTGGCGATCATCGAGTGCAGACGCGCCTGGCCCCAGGCCGGAACGAACTTGGTGTCTTCGATGGCTTTGAGCGAGCGCACGCGCAGGGTGTCGCCGCTGGTTGGCTCCTTGTCCATGCCGATGAACCACTGCGCAGTAGCGCGGTAGATCAGCGGGGTCTTGTGGCGCCAGCAGTGCATGTAGCTGTGTTCGATGACGGTGGTGTGCATCAGCGCACCGACTTCAGTCAGTTTTTCGACGATGGCCGGGTTGGCCTTCCAGATGAACTGGCCGCCGAAGAATTCCAGCGACGGCACGTACACGCCGTTGCTCTGTACCGGGTTGAGGATGTCGTCGTTGACCATGCCGTATTTCTTGCAGGTCACGAAGTCGTCCACGCCGTAGGCCGGGGCGGAGTGAACCACGCCGGTGCCAGCGCCCAGTTCAACGTAGTCAGCCAGGTACACCGGCGACAGACGATCGTAGAACGGGTGACGGAAGTTGATCAGCTCCAGCTCTTTACCGGTGGTGGTGGCGACGACCGAACCTTCCACGCCATAGCGCGCCAGGCAGGCTTCGACCAGCTCTTCAGCCAGCACCAGCAGCTTGTCGCCGATATCGACCAGGGCATAGTTGAATTCCGGGTGCACGTTCAGCGCCTGGTTGGCCGGGATGGTCCACGGGGTGGTGGTCCAGATCACGATCGCAGCAGGTTTGCTCAGCGAGGCCAGACCGAACGCCGCAGCCAGTTTGGCTTCGTCGGCGATCGGGAACGCAACGTCGATGGTCGAGGACTTCTTGTTCTCGTACTCGACTTCCGCTTCAGCCAGAGCCGAACCGCAATCGAAGCACCAGTTCACTGGCTTGAGGCCCTTGAAGACAAAACCACCCTTGACGATTTCGGCGAGGGCGCGGATTTCACCGGCCTCGTTCTTGAAATCCATGGTCTTGTACGGGTTGGCGAAGTCGCCCAGCACGCCGAGACGGATGAACTCGGACTTCTGCCCTTCGATCTGCTCGGTGGCGTAGGCACGGCACAGCTCGCGGGTCTTATCCGCGCCGAGGTTCTTGCCGTGGGTCACTTCCACCTTGTGCTCGATCGGCAGGCCGTGGCAGTCCCAGCCCGGGACGTACGGCGCGTCGAAACCCGACAGGGTTTTCGAGCGGATGATCATGTCCTTGAGAATCTTGTTCAGTGCGTGACCGATGTGGATCGTGCCGTTGGCGTACGGAGGGCCGTCGTGCAGGACGAACTTCGGACGATCCTTGCCAATCTCGCGCAACTTTCCGTACAGGCCAATACTGTCCCAGCGCTGCAGGATCTGCGGTTCGCGCTGTGGCAGGCCGGCCTTCATTGGGAAGGCGGTGTCCGGAAGGTTTAGCGTGGCTTTATAGTCGGTCATTTAAGGCTCTTCATTAGCGATGGGCGCTAGGTGCGGCTAGTGCACGGGCGGTGGCGACATCCGCATTGATCGCCGTTTTCAATGCCTCCAGAGAGGCGAAGCGCTGCTCTTCACGCAGCTTTTGGTGGAAAACCACCGTCAAACGCCGGTCATACAGATCGCCGGCAAAATCTAACAGATGGACCTCGAGGTGGGCTTTGCCATCTCCTTGCACCGTGGGGCGCACGCCGATATTGGCGACGCCGGGCCAGGTCTTGCAGTCGATGTCGACATTCACCAGATAGACCCCGGTGAACGGCACGCGACGACGCTTGAGTTGAATGTTGGCAGTGGGTGTGCCCAGTTGCCGGGCCAGTTTCTGCCCATGCAGCACGCGACCGGCGATGCGGTACGGACGGCCGAGCAAGCGTTCTGCCAAGGCAAAATCCGCCGCAGCCAAGGCGTTGCGCACCTGCGTGCTGCTGACGCGAATGCCGTCCAGCTCGACGGTTTGCGCCGCTTCGACGGTGAAACCGTGAACCTGCCCGGCCTGCATGAGGAAATCGAAATCGCCGAGGCGGTCGCAACCGAAACGGAAATCGTCACCGACCTCCAGATGCTGCACGCCAAGGCCATCGACCAGAATGGTATCGACGAACTCACTGGCGCTGAGCTTGCTCAGCCGCTGGTTGAAAGCCAGGCACAACACCCGGTCGACGCCTTCAGCGGCCAGCAATTGCAGCTTGTCGCGCAACCGCGCCAGACGTGCCGGTGCGGTGTCGGGGGCAAAGAACTCCCGCGGCTGCGGCTCGAAAATCACCACGCAGCTGGGTACGCCCAACTCGAGCGCACGCTCACGCAGCCGGGCCAGGATAGCCTGGTGACCACGGTGAACACCGTCAAAGTTGCCAATAGTGGCGACGCAGCCCCGATGCTGGGGGCGCAAGTTGTGGAGGCCTCGAACCAGCTGCATAACGCGCTTCTTGCTCATAAAGTGGTCGATTATAACCACACCCGACGGCCGACGACAGGCAACACCGTAACGCAAAGTGAACGAGCCGACAAAACCGCCGGCCCGTGCCTGTCGATAAAGACTGAAACCTCAGCTCAAGGCTTTGCGATTGAAGTCGCGCAGGCGGAAACCCAGCAGCAGCAACATACCGAAATACGCCACCACACCGGCCACCACCAGTGCGCCCAGGCGCAGGAAGCGCTCGAGCATATGCCCCTCATCCCAGGCGGGCATGAAATGCATGCCGGCCAGCAACACCGCCGACATCACGGTCACTGCAACGACCAGCTTGAAGCCGAATTTGCCCCAGCCCGGTTGCGGTTGATACATCTTTTGCTTGCGCAGTTGATAGAACAGCAGCCCGGCGTTCAGGCAAGCACCGGCACTGATCGCCAAGGCAAGGCCGGCATGGGCCAGTGGGCCGATCAACGCCAGGTTGAACAACTGGGTACAGACCAGCGTGAAAATCGCGATTTTCACCGGGGTGCGAATGTTCTGTTGCGCATAAAAGCCCGGCGCCAGCACTTTGATCACGATAATCCCGAGCAGGCCGACCGAATAGGCAATCAGCGCACGCTGGGTCATGTCGGCATCAAAGCCACTGAACTGGCCGTACTGAAACAATGAAACAGTCAGCGGTTCAGCAAGAATCCCCAGCGCCAATGCGCACGGCAGCACCAGCACAAAGCACAGGCGCAGCCCCCAATCGAGGATCCGCGAATACTCGTGGCGATCCTTGCTGGCGTAGGTCTTGGCCAGTGTCGGCAGCAGAATCGTGCCGAGCGCCACGCCCAATACGCCCGACGGCAATTCCATCAAACGGTCGGCGTAATACATCCACGACACTGAACCTGCGACCAGAAACGAGGCGAAGATGGTGTTGATGATCAATGAAATCTGGCTGACCGACACACCGAGAATCGCTGGCAGCATCTGCTTCATTACCCGCCACACGCCGCTGTCGCGCAGGTTCAGGCGTGGCAGCACGAGCATGCCGATCTTTTTCAGGTGCGGCAGCTGATACAGCAACTGCGCCAGACCGCCGACCAACACCGCCCACCCCAGCGCCATGACCGGCGGATCGAAATACGGCGTGAGGAACAGCGAAAACACGATCATGCTGACGTTGAGCAGAGTCGGTACGAAGGCCGGCACCGAGAAGCGGTTCCAGGTATTCAGAATCGCGCCGGCCAGCGACGACAGCGAGATCAGCAATATATAAGGAAAGGTCACCCGCAACAGATCGGAGGTGAGCTGGAATTTCTCCGGGGTATCGGTAAAACCGGGCGCTGTGGCCCAGATCACCCAAGGGGCGGCGATCATGCCCAGCGCCGTCACCACCGCCAACACCAGCGTCAGCAGGCCCGACACATAGGCAATAAAGGTGCGCGTCGCCTCTTCGCCCTGCTGGCTTTTATATTCGGCAAGGATCGGCACGAACGCCTGGGAAAACGCCCCCTCGGCGAAAATGCGCCGCAGCAGGTTGGGCAGTTTGAACGCAATAAAGAAGGCATCCGTGGCCATCCCGGCGCCGAATGTCCGCGCGATCAGCGTGTCACGAACAAAACCCAGAATCCGGGAAAGCATCGTGATAGAGCTGACGGCGGCCAACGATTTGAGCAGATTCATTGAGAGAGTTTGTGCCTGTCGATAAACAGCAGGCGAACAATGCGCCTACTTGTGCGATACTCCGCGCCGCAACAGCACAGAGCCAAAGCTCGCGAGTTTACAGGTCAAGCGCCGGAAATAAATATCCCGCCTCTTTATACCTACCACTTAGCGGAACGATTCAAGTGCCCTTGACAAGACAAGTCTTCATCGGCATGATTCGCGGCCTATTTTGTTTGCTATTTCCTAAAAAGTCTTTCGAGGAGCTCGACGGTGGCCAACTCACCTTCCGCCAAAAAACGTGCAAAACAGGCTGAGAAGCGTCGCAGCCACAACGCCAGCCTGCGTTCCATGGTTCGTACCTACATCAAGAATGTAGTTAAGGCCATCGACGCAAAAGACGCTGAAAAAGCTCAAGCTGCATACGTTCTGGCTGTGCCAGTTATCGACCGTATGGCCGATAAAGGCATCATCCACAAGAACAAGGCTGCTCGTCATAAGAGCCGTCTGAATGGCCACGTCAAAGCGCTGAAAGAAGCCGCTTAATCGACGTAGTCATTAAAAAACCGACCTCAGGGTCGGTTTTTTATTGCCTGTGATTTAACAAGCTACAGGCAAAAAAGTGTGGGAGCGAGCCCGCTCGCGAATGCGATCTGCCAGTTGATATTTCTATCGACCGACATGACCTCTTCGCGAGCAGGCTCGCTCCCACAGTTCGGATGGATGACGCTTATTGCTGGACGGGCACCCACGGCAGGATCGGGATGGCAGTCACCGCATTCTGCGGACTACCCTCGATCAAGCGATCGCTGTAGACCAGGTACACCAGCGTGTTGCGCTTCTTGTCGAGGAAACGCACCACCTGCATGGTCTTGAACACCAGCGAAGTGCGCTCCTTGAACACCTCATCGCCATCCTTCAGCTCACCCTTGAACTTGATCGGCCCGACCTGACGGCATGCGATCGAGGCCTCTGCGCGATCCTCGGCCAGACCCAGACCACCCTTCACTCCGCCAGTCTTGGCGCGCGACAGGTAGCAGGTCACACCTTCGACTTTCGGATCGTCGAACGCTTCGACCACAATCCGGTCATTCGGCCCGACAAACTTGAACACCGTCGACACCTGACCGATTTCCTCGGCCGAGACCAGCAATGGCATGGCCATCAGCAGGCCCAACAATCCTTTCGCTACACGCATCGAATTTTCCTTAGACCAGAATCAGGTTGTCACGGTGAACCAGTTCCGGCTCAGCCATGTAACCGAGCAAACCGACAATCGCATCCGACGACTGACCGATGATTTTTTGCGCTTCCAGGGCGCTGTAATTGGCCAGACCCCGAGCGATCTCCCGACCGTCCGGCGCCACACAGACGACCATCTCACCGCGACGGAAACTGCCTTGAACCAGTTTCACCCCCACCGGCAGCAGACTTTTGTTGCCCTTGGACAACGCCGACACCGCCCCCTCATCCAGCACCAGAGTGCCACGGGTTTGCAGATGACCGGCCAGCCACTGCTTGCGCGCCGCGAGCATGCCACGCTCCGGCGATAGCAGCGTGCCAATGCGCTCGCCCGCCTTCAGGCGATCGAGCACACGCTCAAGCCGCCCGCCGACGATGATGGTGTGCGCACCGGAACGCGCTGCCAGGCGTGCCGCACGCAACTTGGTCTGCATGCCGCCGCGCCCCAGCGCACCACCGGTACCGCCTGCAACCGCATCAAGCGTCGGATCATCGGCGCGCGCTTCATAAATCAGCTGCGCATCGGGATTGTTGCGCGGATCAGCGTCGAACATGCCGTCGCGATCGGTAAGGATCACCAGCAGATCAGCCTCGACCAGATTGGCCACCAGCGCCGCCAGCGTGTCGTTGTCGCCGAAACGGATTTCATCGGTGACCACAGTGTCGTTTTCGTTGATCACCGGAATGACTTTCAGCTCGACCAGTGCACGCAAGGTACTGCGGGCATTGAGGTAGCGCTTGCGGTCGGACAGGTCGTCGTGGGTCAGGAGAATCTGCGCAGTGTGCCGGCCATGCTCGGCGAAGCTCGACTCCCAGGCCTGCACCAACCCCATCTGACCGATTGCAGCGGCCGCCTGGAGCTCGTGCATGGCACTGGGTCGCACGGTCCAGCCCAAGCGACTCATGCCGGCCGCCACCGCCCCGGAGGACACCAGCACCAGCTCGACGCCCGCTTCATGCAGCGCCACCATCTGCTCGACCCAGACACTCATTGCCGCCCGATCCAGCCCTTTGCCGTCAGCTGTAAGCAAAGCGCTGCCGATCTTCACGACCCAACGCTGCGCACCTGTCACCTTGCTCCGCATCATCTTCAACCTTAGCTTGAGGGCAGCGCGACCTGGCACTGCCCGTGACGTTAATCGTGGCGATTGCTGACCAACGATCGATTTCCGGATACTAAAACGCCGCTCGATTGAGCGGCGTTCAAGTTTATCGCAACGGATCAGTCACGCACGTAAATGATTTCCGGACCGTCTTCGTCATCCACATCTTCTTCGTCCCAGTCATCGTCGCCGATGTCATGGACCGACTTCACGCCGCTGCGACGCAGGGCACGCTTGTCGTCCAGCGCCTGCAACTGCGCGCGAGCTTCGTCTTCGATGCGCTGATCGAGATCGGCCAGCTCTTCCTTGTACGCAGGATCTGCGGCGAGGCGATCGGCACGGTCTTCCATGTAGCGCATGATGTCGTGGCACAGACGCTCGGTACCGATCTTGGCGATGGCCGAGATCACGTACACCGGACCGGTCCACTCCAGGCGATCGACGATTTCCTTGACCCGAGCATCGTGCTCTTCTTCAAGAATCTGGTCGCACTTGTTCAGCACCAGCCAGCGATCACGCTCGGCCAGCGACGGGCTGAACTTGATCAGCTCGTTGACGATCACTTCAGCTGCGTCCGGAGCACTGGAATCATCCAGCGGCGCCATATCGACGAGGTGCAGCAGCAGACGCGTACGCGCCAGGTGCTTGAGGAAGCGAATGCCCAGGCCGGCACCGTCGGAAGCGCCTTCGATCAGACCCGGAATGTCGGCAACGACGAAGCTCTTCCAGCGATCGACGCTGACCACACCGAGGTTCGGCACCAGCGTGGTGAACGGGTAGTCGGCGACTTTCGGCTTGGCCGCCGAGACCGAACGGATAAAGGTACTTTTACCGGCGTTCGGCAAGCCCAGCAGACCGACGTCGGCCAGCACTTTCATTTCCAGTTTCAGGTCGCGCTGCTCGCCCGGCTTGCCTGGCGTGGTCTGACGCGGCGCACGGTTGGTACTGGATTTGAAACGGGTGTTGCCCAGACCGTGCCAGCCGCCCTGCACTACCATCAGTTTCTGACCGGCCTTGGTCAGGTCGCCGATGACTTCCTGAGTGGCAGAGTCGATCACGGTGGTGCCGACCGGCACGCGCAGGATCAGGTCTTCGCCCTTCTTGCCGGTGCAGTCGGTGCTGCCGCCGTTGGAGCCACGCTCGGCATCGAAGTGACGGGTGTAACGGTAGTCGACCAGGGTGTTGAGGTTTTCGTCGGCCATCATGTAGATGGAACCGCCGTCACCGCCATCACCGCCGTTCGGGCCGCCGTTTTCAATGAATTTTTCCCGGCGGAAACTCATGGCACCGTTGCCACCGTCACCGGCCTTTACGCGAATCGATACTTCATCAACAAACTTCATAACCAACGCCTCTCGCCGTACGGACGAGCCGAAAAACAATCAAGACATAAGACTCTTGCAAAAATGAGCGCAGCGACCCCAAGACACGACCTGCATCGCACGCCGACAGCCCATACAAACAGCTTTGCAAGAGACTCACCCCACAAACGAAAAAGCCCCGTCGCAAGACAGGGCTTCTCCAGCGATCTCGCGATTAAGCCGCGATTACGCTCACGTAACGACGACCGAAGGCGCCCTTTACTTCGAACTTGATCACGCCTTCGATTTTAGCGAAGAGAGTGTGATCCTTGCCCATGCCAACGCCGTAGCCAGCGTGGAATTGGGTGCCGCGCTGACGCACGATGATGTTGCCGGCCTTGATGACCTGGCCGCCATACATCTTCACGCCAAGGCGTTTGGCTTCTGAGTCGCGACCGTTACGGGTACTACCACCAGCTTTTTTGTGTGCCATGAGTTCAATTCTCCTAGTGAGGAATTAGGCTGTAATTAAGCCTGAATACCGGTGATTTTGATCTCGGTGAACCACTGGCGGTGGCCCATACGCTTCATGTGGTGCTTACGGCGACGGAACTTGATGATGCGGACTTTATCGTGACGACCTTGGGAGATCACTTCAGCCTTGACGGTTGCGCCAGCAACAACTGGTGCGCCGATGTTCACGTCGTCGCCGTTGGCGACCAGCAGAACGCGATCAAAAGTCACGGATTCGCCAGTAGCGATTTCCAGTTTTTCGATCTTCAGGTATTCACCTTCAGCGACCTTGTATTGCTTACCGCCGGTAACGATTACTGCGTACATGGTATTTCTCCGATAATCCTGCTCACCCAGCTCTTTATAAGAAGAGGTATTGGCTGGCATGGCTGCATGGGGCTGGAACGGCCCAAGTGCAATTGCGTAAGGCAGGTGCTGCCCAGGAAGTTCAGGGTGCGCGATTGTACGCAAGCAATCCGCCTCGCGCAAGTGGCCGTCCATCGCGCCTTGACAGGTCTGGATGGGGGTCCTAGCATGCCGCGCAACCCTTCTGGAGCGACTCTCGCTGATGCAACCCCAAGCTTTCTACCGCGCGGTGGCGGACGATTTTAGCGCCGTCGACGGCATCATCAAGAAGCAGCTGACGTCTCGAGTGCCGCTGGTATCGAAAATCGGCGATTACATCACGTCGGCCGGCGGCAAACGCCTGCGTCCTTTATTAGTGTTGCTGTGTGGCAAGGCCCTGGGTCGCGAAGGCGACGACATGCGCCTGCTGGCCGCCACCATCGAATTCCTGCACACCGCGACCCTGCTGCATGACGACGTCGTCGACATGTCCGGCATGCGTCGTGGCCGCTCGACCGCCAACGCCATGTGGGGCAATGCCCCGAGCGTGCTGGTCGGCGACTTCCTGTACTCGCGCTCGTTCGAAATGATGGTCGAACTGGGCTCGATGCCGGTGATGAAGATCCTCTCCCAGGCCACGCGCATCATCGCTGAAGGCGAAGTGTTGCAGCTGTCCAAGGTGCGTGACGCCAGCACCAGCGAAGAAACCTACATGGAAGTCATCCGCGGCAAGACCGCGATGCTCTTCGAAGCCTCGACCCACAGCGCCGCCGCCCTGGCTGGCGCGACCGCCGAGCAGAGCGAAGCCCTGCGCACGTTCGGCGATCACCTGGGTGTGGCGTTCCAGCTGGTTGATGACTTGCTCGACTATAAAGGCGACGCGGAAACCCTGGGCAAGAACGTCGGCGACGATCTGGCCGAAGGCAAGCCGACCCTGCCGCTGATCTACACCATGCGCGAAGGTACGGCCGAGCAGGCGGCACTGGTGCGTCAGGCGATCCAGAAAGGCGGGATCGAAGACCTGGAAAGCATCCGCATCGCCGTCGAAGCGTCGGGCTCGCTGGAGTACACCGCGCAACTGGCCCGCGATTACGTGGCCCGCGCGATCAAGTGCCTCGAGGCGCTGCCGGCCAGCGAATACCGCGATGCGCTGGTGGAACTGAGCGAGTTCGCGGTAGCCCGCACACACTGATTCACGCCCCTGTGGGAGCGAGCCTGCTCGCGAAAGCAATCTGCCAATCGACTCAATGTTGACTGACACAGCGCTTTCGCGAGCAGGTCGAATCGTCGCACCGTCGCTCCCACACTAGTTTCTTTGCTATGCCCTCCTCCGCGTAAAACCCTATACAATGTGCGCCCTTTAGTCCTCCTGATACCCAAGGAACCTTAGTGAGCACGTTGCCACCCTGCCCGAAATGCAATTCCGAATACACCTACGAAGACGGCACCCAACTGGTCTGCCCCGAGTGCGCCCACGAGTGGTCTGCCAGCGGCGAAGCCGAAGTGGCGGCTGATGATGCCGTGAAGAAAGATTCGGTCGGCAACGTCCTGCAGGACGGCGACACCATCACCGTGATCAAGGATCTCAAGGTCAAGGGTACGTCGCTGGTGGTCAAGGTCGGCACCAAGGTCAAGAATATCCGCCTGTGCGATGGCGATCATGACATCGACTGCAAGATCGACGGCATCGGCCCGATGAAGCTCAAATCCGAGTTCGTCAGAAAAGTCTGAGCCTTGCGTCATCCATCCTGCGCCAGCCGTGGGATGGAGCTTTGCCCTCCCCCCTTCGGCTCAATGAATCCGCGCATGGCCATCAGCCAGTCATTTTGACCTGACACAATCTTTACCCGGAAAAATCCACGATCCGCCAATAGGCACTTGCTATTTGATGAATAAGAATTATTCTCATTGAAACCTTTCAAGGAGATGAGACCCATGACTTATTTGATCGACGCCTGGCTGGATCGCCCACACCCGTACCTCAGAATCCTCCATCGGGAAACCGGCGAAGTCTGTGCGGTGCTTGAAGAAGAAGCCTTGCATGAGCTGCAGGATCAAGGCGATCTGGACGTCAGCAGCCTCAATTCCAGCGAGCCGCTGGTACTCAAGGAGCTGGTGCGCAATCTGTTCCTGTTCTGCTATGCCCGGGCGTTGCGCCCGACCAATGAGCTGCACAACAAGATCGAAATATGAAACGCGGTCAAAACTGTAGGAGTGAGCCTGCTCGCGATAGCGGTGTGTCAGATAGCCAATCAACAACTGACACACCGCGTTCGCGAGCAGGCTCACTCCTACATTGGCCTGCCATCAAGCAGGCTCGGTATTACAGAACGTCCAGCAGCTCGACGTCGAACACCAGAACGCTGTGCGGAGGGATGCTGCCCACGCCTTGTGCGCCGTAAGCCAGTTCGCTCGGCACGTACAGACGCCATTTGCTGCCGGCATTCATCAGTTGCAGGGCTTCGGTCCAGCCAGCGATCACGCCGCCAACCGGGAATTCTGCAGGCTGGCCGCGCTCGTAGGAGCTGTCGAACACAGTGCCGTCGATCAGCGTGCCGTGGTAATGCGTACGCACCTGGTCTTCACGGGTCGGCTTGGCGCCATCGCCCTGAGTCAGTACTTCGAATTGCAGGCCGGAAGCCAGGGTGGTGATGCCGTCACGCTTGGCGTTTTCGGCGAGGAAGGCCAGGCCTTCGCCAGCCGCGGCTTCAGCCTTGGCCGCTGCTTCGGCTTGCATGATCTCGCGGATCACTTTGAAGCTGGCGGACATTTCTTCCTGGCCAACACGGCTTGGCTTGCCGGCGAAAGCGTCGGTCAGACCGGCCAGGATCGCGTCCAGGCTGACACCCGGTGGCGGGTTGTCGCGCAGCTGGTCGCCGAGTTGACGGCCGATACCGTAGCTGACGCGGGTTTCGTCGGTGGACAGATTTACTTCGGACATGACACTGCTCCGCTGTGCGGACGGCCACAGGACTTGCCGTGCGTGCACAGCGCGTCCCGGCGCGCCCGGAACCAAAAGGGCGAGCAGACTAGCACAGATACCCCGGACTTGGGGCCGGGGCCTACAGGGCCGAGCGCCAGGCGAGCGGGACTTTCAGGCTTTCATCGAGGTCACCGACCAGGCCACACATTTCGTCATGGACCGAGGTGTGCACAAGATTGAAGGGCAGTACTGGAAAGGCATGCAGCAGATCCCGCGCGTGCTCCACTGAGCGCAGCGTCAGCATATTGCCCTTGAGATCGCTCAACGGATACGCCGTCCCATGCATCCTCGCTTCCAACAGGTAAATGCCTCCTTCCATGGAGATCAGGTTCAACTCGTCGACCTTCCTGGCAACAGCAAACGCGTTCAACTCTTGCAGGTTCATGGAAGCACCTCACACCGTGGCGAATCGCACCGTTACAGGGATAGGCCGGTGCGCTTGAAAGCACAAGCCACAAACGAAACCGCCCGTCTGTTTCGCAACAGACGGGCGGTTTTTTTGCCTTGATCGGCTGATCAGTGCTTGGTGACCTTGTCCAGGTAACCCATGGCAAACGCGGACACCACAAAAGTCATGTGAATGATCACGTACCACATCAGATGCTCGGGATCGACGTTCTTGGCGTCCATGAAGATACGCAGCAAATGGATCGAGGAAATCGCCACGATCGACGCCGCGACTTTCATCTTCAGCGACGAAGAGTCCATGGTGCCCAGCCAGCTGAGCTTCTCTTTGCCTTCGTCGATGTCCAGTTGCGAGACGAAGTTCTCGTAACCGGAAATCATCACCATTACCAGCAGACCGCCCACCAGCGCCATGTCGATCAGCGACAGCAGCACCAGAATCAGATCCGATTCAGCCATGGCGAAGACATTGGGCAGGATATGGATGATTTCCTGGAAGAACTTCAACGCCAGCGCCAGCAGACCGAGGGACAGGCCGATGTAGATCGGCGCCAGCAGCCAGCGGGTGGCGTACATTGCATTTTCGATAAAGCGTTCCATTGACTCTCACACAAGGGGCTGGAAATGGCGGCGAGTATAACAGCCCGCTGTGACAGCCAGAAACCGCCGGAAAATCCGCCACCTGCGTGTGTGTGACAAAGTTTTTCTGCTAGTGTCCAAAGCATTGACAGCCCAATGACAGTGGACAGGACGCGTGGAAATGGATGTGCGATCAGCCTTGACGACTGCCGGAATCTGCCTCGCCTTGCTCATCGGCGGTTGCTCGCCCGGCGATGAAAAGCACGTCGCCAACCTCGACGAAAAGACCGCCACCTTCGAACAGTCACTGGACACGATCAGCGATCCCAAGCTCAAGGACGCCATCACCGAACTCGGCGGTTCGCTGCTGTTGCTCGAACGCGCCCGGCTCAAGCTCGACGACATCACCCCGCATACCGAATACGGCGCAGACGCCCTCGCCGTGCTCAAGCACTACCCTACCCCGCAGGCGCTGGTCGATACCTTCATCAACGGCCTGTTCGTGCTGCACAAGGACGCCAGCTCGGATTACCTGACCGATCTGCAACCGGTATTCCCGTTCAACCTGAACATTCCCGGCGGTTTTCTGTTTCCGCACGGCATCGAATGGCGTTCGGTGACGCTGAGCAACAAACGCGTGATCGCCTGGCAGCCGGAGTGGTCGGAAACCGATCCGGGCATTCAGCTCAGCCCGTCCAGCTCCAACGTGACCAACCCCGATGACCTGACGGTGACCTACCCGTTCATCGATGGCCTGAACGTCGACAAGAAAAGCCTGCCGCAACCGGTCAGCCTGCAAGGCCAGGTCGAAGTCATCGCGCCGCGGCGGCTGTACAGCTTCGAACTGACGCAGAAAGACGTCGGCCAAACCCGCAGCAACGACAACCTCAGCGTCAAACTGCTCAAGCTGGAAAAGAACTATGCCGAGGTCGAAGTCAGCAACAGCCTGCCGCTCGCGGCAGAAGTCGCCGAAACCCGGATCAATCCGCTGATCGTCCAGGCCCGCGACGCCAGTGGCCAATACCTGGTGCGCGCCGGCTCGATCAACGAAAGCCCGGAGCAGGTCGAGTTTTACCAGAACCAACTGACGCAGTTACAAAAGCAGAAGAGCTGGAGCGACACCCTGGAAAAACAGCTCAGCGACGACCAGCAAGCCTTCGAGAAAGACCACCCGCGTCGCTACAACAAGGTGTATTTCCACGGCCCGATCGAGACTCTGGAAGTCAGCGTGCTCGACTTCTCTTCGGCGACGATGACGCGCAAATCCCTGGATCTGCCGGTGCGCACCTTCAATCCGCACACCACGGCTAAAGCCGTGCAGCCGCTGGACCTGCCCGTGGTGGTGTATGACGATCTCGCCGCCAACTGGCTCAAAGGCGCGGACCTGACTGAGGAACAATTGAAGGCCGGCGTGCGCATTCATCAATCGGTGGAAGAGCCGAGCGCGGCACGTATCGAGTTTTCCCACCGCCGCACCTTCAATGACGAATTGCTTGGCGACGAACTCAACCCCGGCGTCAGCCCGGTGACTTTCTTCACGGAAAAGCGCGGCGGCAAACTCGACGAGCCGATCGAACTGCCGCCCGAGGCGTACCAGGTCGATCCGCTGCAAGCGACGATTACATATGATCTGAACCTGTTTCCGGAAACCCCGGCGATTGCCGTGGGCTCGATGCCGTTGTTTCTGGCGACGGTGGCCAAGCAATCCTACGACGCGCAGTCATTGCCCAAAGGCCTGGCGATCAAGGACAACACGCTGGTGGTCGACCTGAAAACCTTCCCGGCCAACGAATGGCGTTTCTTCGTCAAGGACGACAGTGGCCACTACCTCAAGCAGATTCTTTCGGTCAGCCACGACGCCAGTGCAGAAGGCCCGGCGCTACTCGGCGTGCACTATTTTTACGGTCGCCCGACTCGCGTGGAAACCTATCAGCGCACCGACCTCGCCACCGTGCAATACGGTTTTGAGGTCAAGCTCGACAAGGCGCAGGTCGACCAGTCAGCACCTTAACCGTTGAGGCTGCGCCCACGGCCGCCGTTGATCTGCCGCAACTGCGCTTGCAGGTGCAGGCTCCAGATCTGCGGATCATCGGCCAGTTCGTAACCATGCAAGGTCAGGCTTTCAACGATGGTGTCGAGAATCGACTCGGCCGCCACCGGGCCATGGAACGGGCCTTGGGCTTTGATCGCGGAAGGTTGTTCGCCGGCCATGCCGGCCGCGAAGAGCAGCGTCCACATGCCATTGTCGCCGGCCAGCGGCTTGACGGCGCATTCGATCCGGGTCACCAGACCCAGGCATTGACGGGTGAGACAGAGGTTGCGCGACATGGCGGCGACCCTCGGTAAAGCCGGTATTCAGCCCCCATGGGAGGACTGGCTCGATCCAGTGATACTGTCGATATCCTTGACCTGAGAATAGAAGAAAAGTGTCCCGCGCAAGCCAAATGGAACCAGAAGGCGCCGAATGGTCATTGTGTGAATATTGGCGCCAGACTCGTGACACATTCCCCGAAGATCCCCGCAGAGATCAATCTGGAAAAGCACTGTGGGAGCGAGCCTGCTCGCGAAACGATGGATCAGCCAACTCATTCGTCGACTGAAACAGCGCTTTCGCGAGCAGGCTCGCTCCCACAGGGTTTATTGCAAGCCTGTCAGGCCGGTTTGGCTTCGGCGAGGGCCTCCTGCGCCAGCTCCTTCTCGGCCTCTTTCAGGTCCTCTTCGCTGATCATCTCGGCGATATCGCGCAGGCGCTCGACCACTCGCGCATTGATGCTGCCTTCGGGGAATTCGCCATCGGCGTTCGGTTCACCGGCCGGCTCGCCCACCAGCAGGCTCAGCGCCTCATCGGCCTGACGCACCGCATACACATGGAACTGCCCGGCGCGCACGGCGGCGAGGACCTTCTCATCGAGCATCAGCGTGGCGACGTTGGCTTGCGGAATGATCGCGCCCTGCTCGCCGGTCAGGCCGCGTGCTTCGCAGAGGCGGAAGAAGCCTTCGATCTTCTCGTTGACCCCGCCGACGGCCTGCACTTCGCCGAACTGGTTGATCGAACCGGTGATGGCAAAACATTGCTTGAGCGGCGTTTTCGACAGCGCCGAAATCAGCGTGCACGCCTCGCCCAGCGACGCACTGTCGCCATCGACGTAGCCGTAAGACTGCTCGAGCGCAATGCTCGCCGAGATCGCCAGCGGGAATTCCTGGGCGTAACGGCTGCCCAGATAACCGGTGAGGATCATCACGCCTTTGGAGTGAATCGGCTGGCCGAGGTTGACCTCACGTTCGATGTCGACGATACCGCTGCCACCCGGGTACACCGTGGCGGAAATCCGCGCCGGCACGCCGAACGCCGAATCGCCGACCTCCAGCACCGTCAGCCCGTTGCACTTGCCGACCGCTGCGCCGTCAGTGTCGATGAGGATGATTCCGGCGAGCATGTCGTCGAGAATCCGCGCCGAGACCCGCCCGGTGCGGGTGGCCTTGGCTTTCAGAGCGCGTTCGATATGGCCGGCGTCGGTCATTTCATCGCCGGCCAGATGGCGAATGAAATCCGCCTCGCTGACCAGTTGGAACAGATCGCCAATGCGCGCCGACAAGCGCCCCTGATGCTCGGCCAGCCGCGCACTGTAGGTCGCCAATCGTGCCACCGCATCGGCGGTCAACGGCGCCATGCCTTCTTCCGAAGTACGCGTCTTCAGGAGCTGGGCGAACTGCTCGAGGCTTTCGTCGACCATCGGGATGTCTTCGTCGAAGTCGACCAGAACGCGAAACATCTCCTGGAAGTCCGGATCGAGATCCTGCAGCGTGTAATACAGCTGCCGCGCACCGATGATGATGACTTTGACCTGCAGCGGGATGTGCTGCGGATTCAGGGTCATGGTGGCGAAGCGGCCCATCTCGCCCAGCGGCGATTCCATTTTCAGTTTGCGCGATTGCAGGGCGCGTTTGAGCGCATCCCACACGAACGGCTCGCTGAGCATTTTTTCCGCTTCGAGAATCAGGAAACCGCCATTGGCGCGGTGCAGCGCCCCCGGACGCAACTGCCGGTAAGTGGTGTAGAGCGCGCCCTGATCGGTGGTGTACTCGATGCGGCCGAACAGGTTTTCGTAAGTCGGATGCGGCTCGAATACCACCGGTGCACCGCCGCTGGCCGGATGCCCGACCACCAGGCTTGGTGCGTATTGTTCTTCCAGCAACTTGCGCGCGACGGCGTCGGTCTTGCTGTCGTCGACCAGTTGTTCGACCACGGTTTTCAGCAGGTAGACCTGCATCGCTTGCAGGTAACCGCAGACCCCGGCGTTCTCCGCGTATTTCTCCGACAGCGGCGCCAGCAACGGCTGCAAGGCCAGGGTGATGGTCTCTTCGTTGAGGTGACGCAGTTGATTGTTCGACTCGCGCTTCCACTGCGGCAGGCTGGCGAGTTCTTCGTTCAGGCGCTCTTCGAGGCCGGAGATGTCATCGTGAAAACGCTCGCGCTCGGCTTCCGGCAACTGCGCGAATTCGGCTTCGTCCAGGGCTTTGCCGTCGAGCATCGGGGTGAAGGCGATATTGCTGCTGTCGCGGTACAGGGCGACGTCTTTTTCCAGGGCCAGCCGCTCGATAATGTCCAGCGCCTTGTCGTAGCGCTGGTTGAAGGCGCGGTCGATGGCGCTTTTTTTCTGCTGGTAGGACGGGTGTTCGAAAACAGCCGGAAAAGTCGCCAGCAGATTGTCGATCAGACCGTTGATGTCGCCGATGAAAGAGGCCGCCGTGCCCGATGGCAGCTCCAGTGCACGTGGTTCGCGCGGTTCATCGAAGTTGTTGACGTAGACCCAGTCCGCCGGGGTCTGCAGGCGCTTGCCTTCGGCTTTCAGGTAGCGTTTGACGAACGAGAAACGGCCGGTGCCGGGCTCGCCCATGACGAATACGTTGTAACCGGGGCGTGGCATCGCCACACCGAACTGCAAGGCTTCGACCGCGCGTTCCTGGCCGAGCACACCGCGAAAGGGCTCCAGATCATTGGTGCTAGTGAAGCTGAACTGTTCAGCGGAAAACGGACGAGTCAGCGCTTCGGGCGCAAGACGCAGGCTGGCAGCAACAGGATCAGGCATCGGGCTTCCTTAACAATCAGGCGGGGCAGGTAGCGGCATTCTGGCGCTGCCCGTGCCCCACTGGCAAGGCGCGCCACATGACAAAGCATAGACAAGCGCGCGGCCGGCCGACGGGTCCCGCTAAATCAGAGGTTTATTCCAAATATTTTGCAAAAAGTCACGGAACCGCTGGAACGTGCCTAAACTCCAAACTGCGCGGCTGGAACTAATACCGGCCCACTGACACTTTCGGCTTTGTCCTCGGGCAGAGCGCGAAGGGCCAGAACCCTGTCCATTGGTATGCACATAAAGAGAACAAAGCTATGAAACGGATTCTTCTCGGTACTCTCTTCACCGCTGTATCCATCAACGCAATGGCGCAAGCCCCGGGCGGCCCGGATTGCGGTTGGGGCAACATGCTGTTCGAAGGTCAGCGTGGCACCCCGGCGCACTTCCTTGCTTCCACCACCAACGGCACTTCCGGTAACGCCACGTTCGGTATGACTTCCGGCACCAACGGTTGCTCGACCAACGCATCGCTGACCTACGGCGGCAAATCCTGGTTCGCCATGAATGGCATGATGAACGAGCTGTCCGAAGACATGGCCAAAGGCAACGGCGAAGCGCTGACCACTTATGCCGTGGTCCTGGGCGTAGCACCGGAAGATCGTGCGCACTTCGCGCAAGTGACCCACGAGCACTTCCAGCAGATCTTCAGCAAAGCTGACGTGACCGCTGAAGACGTGCATACCAACACCCTGGCAGTACTGAAATCGGACCCACGTCTGGCCAAGTACGCAACTCAGGCTTAAGCTCGACCCCGCCCGCTTCCTTCGGGAAGCGGGTTTTGTTTTTTTGGCCCGCCCCTCTTTGGGTCTTTTATTTCTTTCCTGTTCAAGTTGCCGACTATGCTCAAACGCCTTGCCTGGCTGGCGCTCTGTGTCTGCGCCCCGCTGTCCGCCGCGCCTCACATCGATCCTCAACGTTTGCAGCAACTGGCCAACGACCGCTTCTGGATTTCCCTCGGTCATTACGAAACCGCCAAACTCGGCGGCTGGCGCAGCTATGTCAGCGACAAGAAGTTCTTTCTCGCGCCCGACGGCAATGAACATCCGGATCGCGAACTGGCCGCCACCGTGCAGGCGCTGTACGCCTCGGCCAGTCTCGGCGAGCAACACGCACAATGCATTTACCCGGCGCGTACACGCTGGCTGAAAGCGCAGCTCAATCTCGCCGACCTGCCAGCGCCGGAATGCGCCGAATACAAGCAATGGTTCAAGGACGTCTCGCCGCACAGTGCGGTGATGATTTTCCCGGCGGCGTATCTCAACAGCCCGTCGTCGATGTTCGGCCACACCCTGCTGCGCATCGATCAGGCGGATGTGCAGGCCGACAAGACCTCGCTGCTCAGCTACGCGATCAACTTCGGCGCCTACATCGAAGGCTCGGACAACAGCATTCTGTATGCCTGGAAAGGCTTGATGGGCGGCTACCCGGGGCTGTTCGCGCTGGTGCCGTACCAGGAAAAACTCTCGGAATACCGCAGCCTGGAAAACCGCGATCTGTGGGAATACCGCCTCAACCTGACTCAGGAAGAAACCGCACGCATGGTCGAGCATGTGTGGGAGCTCAAGCAGATCCAGTTCGACTACTTCTTTTTCGACGAAAACTGCTCGTATCGCTTGCTGGAGCTGCTGCAAGTGGCTCGGCCGAGCCTGCGCCTGACCGAACAATTCCCGCTGACCGCAATCCCCACCGACACCGTGAAAGCGGTGAAAGAGGCCGGGCTGGTCGAACACATCGAGTATCGCCCGTCTCGCGAACGTGAGCTGCTCAGCCGCGCCGAGCCGTTGAGCGATGACGAACAGCAATGGGTGCTGAAAGTCAGCGCCGATCAAAAAGTCCTGCAAGAGCCAACGTTCAAAGCCCTGCCGCGCGCACGTCAGGCGCTGATCGTCGACGCCGCCTATCGTCTGGAGCGCTACCGCGCCAACGGTCAGGAGCGCGACCCGCAACGAGCGCAGCGCAGTTTCGAACTGCTGCGGGCGATCAACAAGAACCCGGCGCCGGAGCTGGAAATTCCGCAACCCGGTCTGCCCGAAGATGGCCACGAGTCCCGCACTTGGCAGGCCGGCCTAGGTACGCGAGGCGATCGCGCCTTTGGCGAATACGGCCTGCGCATGGCCTATCACGACCTCAACGACAACGCCGAAAGCTTCCCCCTCGGCGCGCAGATCGAGATCCTGCAACTGAAGCTGCGCCAGTACGAAGGCAATGACTGGCAGTTGCAGCAACTGGATCTGGCCACCATCCGTTCGCTGACACCGCGCAACGAGCTGCTGCAGCCGCTGTCGTGGCAAGTCACCGGTGGCCTTGAGCGCGTGCCGGGCAAGCATGACGACGAAACGCTGGTCAGCCATGTCAACGGTGGCGGCGGCGGCACGTGGCAGTTGGGCGAAGACGTGCTCGGCTTCGCCCTTGGCACGGTGCGCGTGGAGCACAACAACGACTTCGCCGAGTTTGTTTCCCCGGCCGGTGGCTTCAACACCGGCGTGCTGTGGAAAAACCCGCTGGGCAATCTGAGCCTGGAGGCCAAGGGCGACTACTTCTTCAACGGCGAAGTGCGCCGCAGCCTGAGCCTGAATCAGCAGTGGGAGCTGTCGCGCAACCTCGGTTTGCGCCTGAGCGCGCAGCGCGAATTCAGCCAGCTCGCCAGCCCCGAGACGGAAGTCATGCTGGAAGTGAAGTGGTATCACTACTGATCCCGAAACCATGCATATCTTCCTGTGGGAGCGAGCCTGCTCGCGAAAGCTGTGGGTCAATCAATAGTAGTGTTGGCTGACACGACGCCTTCGCGAGCAGGCTCGCTCCCACAGGCGCTTTGTGGTGTGCAATGGATTTTTCACAGGCCTTCGACAGCCGCCTCATGAATCGCCTTCTAGACTTCCCGTATCAGCCGAAAACCGGCGCGGGAGAGTGCGATGTGGCGGTACGTGGGATTGTTGGGCGTTGTATTGGCGCTGGGCGGTTGCCAGACCACCCATGAAGACTTGATCGCCAAGGGTTATCCACCGGCCTTCGCCGACGGTTTCGATGACGGCTGCGTCAGCGGCCGGCAAGCAGCGGGCTCGATCAGCGGCGAGTTTCGCAAGAATGTGCCGCGCTATCTCAAGGACCAGCAATACGCCGACGGCTGGGTCGACGGCTTCCGCCAATGTCAGGCGATGCTCGAAAACAAGGATCGCGAGCAATATCGCAACGAGCATTGGGACGAACGCGAACGCGCCTGGCAGCAGCAGAAGGCCCAGGACGTCGGGCGGGCTTATCGCTCGCAATAGGTCGCTTGCAGACATCCGTTGAAACCAAATGCCGGCAACCATGGCCCAAATCCTTTAACAGGAGGACTTCATGAGTCGCGCATTCGTCAACGAAGACAACGCCGCCGCGCAGGCCAATCAGCCGGTCGAACGTCAGGTCAGCACGCAGCCCAACTACGTCACCCCGCAAGGTCTGGCGCAGTTGCAGGCGAAAGTCGCCGAGTTGCAGAACCTGCACGCCGAGCAAACGGCCAAGGGCGAGCAGGCCGACAAGCAACGTCTCGCCGATCTGCAACGGGATCTGCGTTATTTCACTCAACGCCTGAGCAGTGCCCAAGTCGCAGTCGCTGCGACCTCCACCGACAAGGTCCAAATCGGTAGCTGGGTGACCTTCGCCGACGAACACGACACTGAACACCGCGTGCAACTGGTCGGCGAGGATCAGGCCGACGCCAGTCAGGGCCTGATCAACTGGGCCTCACCGCTGGGCCGGGCTTTGCTTGGCGCCCGGCTCAACGATGAAGTGCTATGGCAGCGGCCTGCCGGCGACCAACTGATCGAAGTGATCCGCATCGAACCGGCTTAAACCACGCCTTGCGCCAACATCGCATCGGCGACTTTGACGAAGCCGGCAATGTTCGCGCCTTTGACGTAATTGATCTGACCGTTGTCTTCGCCGTAATGCACGCAGGCGTGGTGGATCGACTGCATGATCGCGTGCAGCTTGCTGTCCACCTCGCCCGCCGTCCACAGCAGGCGCATGGCGTTTTGCGACATCTCCAGACCGCTGACGGCCACACCGCCGGCATTCGACGCCTTGCCCGGTGCGAACAGAATGCCGGCCTCGATAAAGATATCCACAGCCGCCAGCGTGGTCGGCATGTTCGCGCCTTCAGCCACACAGACGCAGCCATTGCGCAGTAGCGTGCGCGCGGCTCCGGCATCGACTTCGTTTTGCGTCGCGCAGGGCAGCGCGATGTCGCACGGCAGCGACCACGGATGTTGGCCGGCGCGGAATTCCAGACCATGGGCGCTCGCAAGTTCGCTGATGCGCCCGCGTTTGATGTTCTTCAGCTCCAGCAGCGCCAGCCACTGTGCTTCGCTCAAGCCTGCTTCGCAGTACAGCGTGCCTTCGGAGTCGGACAGGGAAATCACTTTGCCGCCCAGGTCCATCACTTTGCGCGCCGCGTACTGAGCAACGTTGCCGGAACCGGAAATCGCCACGCGCTTGCCTTCCACGCTCTGCCCGCGGCGCTTGAGCATTTCTTCGGCGAAGTACACGCAGCCGAAACCGGTGGCTTCCGGGCGAATCAGGCTGCCGCCGTAGGTCATGCCCTTGCCGGTGAGGACGCTGGTGAACTGGTTGCTCAGGCGCTTGTACTGGCCAAAGAGGAAACCGATCTCCCGCGCACCGACACCGATATCACCGGCCGGCACGTCAACGTCGGCGCCGATGTGGCGATACAGCTCGCTCATGAACGCCTGGCAGAAACGCATGACTTCAGCATCGCTCTTGCCCTTCGGATCAAAGTCGGAACCGCCCTTGCCGCCGCCCATGGGCAGGGAGGTCAGCGAGTTCTTGAAGGTCTGCTCGAAGGCGAGAAATTTCAGCACGCCGAGGTTCACCGACGGATGGAAGCGCAGGCCGCCCTTGTACGGGCCGATGGCGCTGTTCATCTGGATGCGGAAGCCGCGATTGACCTGGACCTTGCCCTGATCGTCGACCCACGACACGCGAAACACCACCGCGCGCTCCGGCTCGCAGATGCGCTCGAGAATGCCTGAAGTCAGGTAATGCGGATTGGCTTCAAGAAACGGCCACAGACTGCGCAGGACTTCTTCGACAGCCTGGTGGAATTCGGGTTGGTCCGGGTCGCGTTTTTTCAGGCGCGCAAGGAAGGATTCGACGGATTCGATCATGGGCAACGTCTCGGCAAATTTATTGTCGTTGGAGGAGATTGGGCCGGACTGTAACAAACGAATTGCGCACAGGAACAGAGCAAAATGTCGCAGTTATGAAATTAAATGGTGCACAGGATATAAATCAGGCTGGTTTTTGCCCAGTTTTGCACCTGAATGGTGAGATCAAATTCAAGCCATGCACCAACAGTTATACCGCCATCGCTGGCAAGCCAGCTCCCACAGTGGACATCGGTGAAACACATAACTCGAACACCCCACAAAACCCTGTGGGAGCTGGCTTGCCAGCGATGAATCCAACTCGGTATCCCTGAAAAACCGGGCAAAAAAAAACGGAGCCCGAAGGCTCCGTTCTTTTATGCAACCAACCCGATATCAGGCCAGTTTCTTGTGACGCACCCGGTGAGGCTGGGCCGCTGCTTCGCCGAGGCGTTTTTTGCGGTCGGCTTCGTACTCGGTGTAGTTGCCTTCGAAGAACACCGCTTGCGAGTCGTCTTCGTACGCCAGGATGTGCGTGGCGACACGGTCAAGGAACCACCGATCGTGAGAGATCACAATGGCGGCGCCCGGGAAGTCCAGCAGGGCTTCTTCCAGCGAACGCAGGGTTTCCACGTCGAGGTCGTTGGACGGTTCGTCGAGCAGCAGGACGTTGCCGCCCTCCTTCAGGGTCAGCGCCAGGTGCAGACGACCGCGCTCACCGCCGGACAGATCCTTGACGAACTTCTGCTGATCGCCGCCCTTGAAGTTGAAGCGGCCGACGTAGGTGCGCGACGGGATCTCGTAGTTGCCGATGCGGATCTGGTCGGAACCGTCGGAAATCTGCTGGAACACGGTCTTGCTGCCGTCGAGGTCTTCGCGGCTCTGGTCGACGCAGGCCAGTTGCACGGTTTCGCCGATTTCGATGCTGCCCGAATCCGGAGTTTCCTTGCCCATCAGCATGCGGAACAGCGTCGATTTACCGGCACCGTTACCGCCGATCACACCGACAATGGCGCCCTTCGGCATGGAGAACGACAGGTTGTCGATCAACACGCGATCGCCGTAGCCTTTGGTGACGTTCTTGAATTCGATGACCTTGTCACCCAAGCGCGGACCGGCCGGGATGTAGATCTCGTTGGTTTCGCTGCGCTTCTGGAATTCCTGCGATTGCATTTCTTCGAAGCGTTGCAGACGTGCCTTGGATTTCGACTGGCGGGCCTTGGCGCCTTTGCGCACCCACTCCAGTTCTTCTTTCATGGCTTTTTCGTGAGCCGACTGCTGCTTGGATTCCTGGGCCAGGCGATCGGACTTGGCTTCGAGCCAGCCCGAATAGTTGCCCTCGTAAGGAATGCCCGCGCCGCGGTCGAGTTCCAGAATCCAGCCGGCGACGTTGTCGAGGAAGTAACGGTCGTGCGTGATCGCGACCACGGTGCCCGGGAAGTCGTGGAGGAAGTGCTCCAGCCACGCCACCGAATCGGCGTCCAGGTGGTTGGTCGGTTCATCGAGCAGCAGCATGTCCGGCGCGGACAGCAGCAGACGGCACAGGGCGACACGGCGCTTTTCACCACCGGAGAGGAGTTCTACTTTCGCGTCCCAGGCCGGCAGACGCAGCGCATCGGCGGCCACTTCCAGCTGGCGCTCGAGGTTGTGGCCGTCGCTGGCCTGCAGGATCGCTTCGAGCTTGGCCTGTTCAGCAGCAAGTTTGTCGAAGTCGGCATCCGGGTCGGCGTAGGCCGCGTAGACTTCGTCCAGACGCGCTTGCGCATCCTTGATCACGCTGACCGCTTCCTCGACCACTTCACGTACGGTCTTGGCAGGGTCGAGCTGCGGCTCTTGCGGCAGGTAACCGATGTTCAGGTCCGGCATCGGACGGGCTTCGCCTTCGAACTCGGTGTCGACGCCAGCCATGATTTTCAGCAGCGTGGATTTACCCGAACCGTTGAGGCCGAGTACGCCGATCTTGGCGCCGGGGAAGAAGGACAGCGAAATGTTCTTGAGAATTTCCCGCTTCGGCGGAACAACTTTGCCCAGCCGATGCATGGTGAAGACGTATTGAGCCATGGAGAACCTTGGGTCAGTGACAGATGAATGATTGGAGCGCAGGCGATGCCTGGCCAGACCGGTGCGCGTCGTTCACTTGAGGATCATCAATGCGTGCGCGCGGAAAAAGTCTGATTCTAGGAGCTGGAACGCCCCCGCGTAACCGGCAAAGCTACCTTAATGACCGATGGCAGTCCAGCCGAGAGGGGCTGGCACTTCGCCACAACTCAAGGCATGCTAGCCGCCCTTCGGGCGTCCGGCTTATAGTGCACGTCGCGCCAGTCCAGCCAAATCGCAGGATCACAGCTTGACCAATGTCACTCCGCCAGCCTCTGTGAGCAGCACCCCACCGGCGCCCGGCTCGCCCCTGCGCGGGACATTAAAGGGTGCGCTGGCCACCCTCGTGCTGTTATTGCTCGCGTTGCTGTTCTGGCAACTGCTCGATCAATTGCGCGAAACTCAGAAAAATCAGCGCCAATACACCATCGACTACACCGCCGACCTCGCCGCTCAGGTCAGCCTGAACATGGCGCTGAATGCGCAAATCGCCCTCAATCTGCTACCGATCGTCGAACAACCGCAAACCGCCGACGAACAGCAGATGCTCCTGCGCAAGTTGCAACGCTCGCTGCCCGACCTGCGCAGCATGGCCCTGCTCTCGCCCTCCGGCCGCATCATCAGCGACAGCGCCACCGACAGTTCCGACGCCGATTACCTGACCGAACTGGTGCGTCGCAGTCGCGCTCAGGCGCATTATTTCAGCAATGCCGATGACGGCTCGGTGGTGCACCTGCTGTTGCATCAGGCCAGCGGCAGCAGTCGCGGTTACTGGGCCTTGCGCCTGACGCCAACCTTCTTCGATTCGCTGACCAAACAGGACGCCACCGCCCTGCGCCCGTTGTGGCTGGTGGAAAACCGCCTCAATCACCAGATCATCAGCCGCGAAGCAGGGCTGCCCTCGGCCAAGGCTGGCGGGCTGACGCCTGACGATGTCGCCAACACCGTGCTGACCGTGCCGCTGAGCAGCAGCGACTGGCAACTGCGCGGGCTGTTCGACCGCCAGCGCGTACTCGAAGAACTGCTGCCGGCGTTCATCGGCAAATGCCTGCTCGGCCTGGCGTTCTCGATGTTGCCGGTGATTGCACTGCTGAACATGCGTCGGCGCCAGCGCCAGGTACATGAAGGCCGGCGGCGTTATCAGGATATTTTCGAAGGCACCGGCGTGGCCTTGTGCGTGCTTGACCTGTCCGGCCTCAAGCAGATGTTCGACAAGGCGCAGATCCAGACCAGCGACCAGCTCAAGGCCTGGCTCGACCAACCGCAGCAGCGCCAGCAGTTGCTCGCGGAAATGCGCGTCACCGAAGTCAACCAGGTCGCCCTGCAACTGCTCGATGTGCACTCCTGCGACGATGCCTGGCAACTGCTGATCGATGGCCAGCGCCATCCGCAGTGCGCGATCGGTCAGCAGATCCTCGACGCCGTCCTGCAGCAGCAGAAACAGCTGGAACTGGAAATCAAACTGCCCAACAGCAACGGTCGCGACCAGCATCTGTGGATGGTTTTGCGCCTGCCGAGCGAGCAGCACGACTATAAAGCGGTGATCCTCAGCATCAACGACATCACCAGCCGCAAGCTGATCGAGCTGTCGTTGCTGGAGCGCGAAGGCTTCTGGTCGGACGTGGTGCGCACCGTGCCCGATCATCTGTATGTGCAGGACGTGATCAGCCAGCGGATGATTTTCAGCAACCACCACCTCGGCCAGACCCTGGGCTACAACCGCACTGAACTGCATCAGATGGGCGAATACTTCTGGGAAATCCTCCTGCACCCGGAAGACGCCGACTATTACCATCGCTCGCGGCAGTTGCAGCGCCACGCCGGTTACAGCCAGCTGTTGCAATGCCAACTGCGCTTCCGTCATCGCGACGGCAAGTGGCGGCGCTTCGACATTCGTGAACAGGCACTGGCGCGGGACAAGCACGATCAGGTCACGCGCATCATCGGCGTGGCCAAGGACATCACCGAACAGATCGAGGCCAGCGAATCGTTGCGTGACAGCGAGCAGCGTTACCGCATGCTCGCCGAAAGCATCAGCGACGTGATTTTCTCCACCGACAGCAAGCTCTCGCTGAACTACGTCAGCCCCTCGGTGCAGGCCGTGCTCGGTTACAACGCCGAATGGATCTTCCAGAACGGCTGGCAATCGATCATCGCCAATCCCGGGCAACTGAACGGCATTCATGTGCTGATGGACCGCGTCAGCAAGGCGCTGGACAAGCCCGAGCAACTGGCATTGCTGCGCAGTCAGGTGCAAACGCAGCTGTTCCTCTTCGATTGCCTGCGCGCCGACGGTCGCAAGATTCCGATCGAACTGCGCCTGGTGCTGGTGTGGGACGAACACGGCGCGTTCGAAGGCGTGCTCGGCGTCGGCCGCGATATCAGTCAGCAGCGCCGTGCCGAAAAAGATCTGCGCATGGCCGCTACGGTATTCGAGCACTCGACTTCGGCGATCCTGATCACCGACCCGGCCGGCTACATCGTCCAGGCCAACGAAGCGTTCAGTCGGGTCAGCGGCTACAGCGTCGGCGAAGTGCTCGACCAGTTGCCGAACATGCTCACCGTCGACGAGCAGCAGGACGCGCACTTGCGCTACGTGCTCAAGCAGTTGCACGAGCACAGCACCTGGGAAGGCGAAGTGTGGATGAAGCGCCGTAACGGCGAGCATTACCCGGCGTGGGTCGGCATTACTGCCGTGCTCGACGACGAGGGCGATCTGGCCAGTTACGTGTGTTTCTTCAGCGACATCAGCGAGCGCAAGGCCAGCGAGCAGCGCATCCACCGCCTCGCCTATTACGACGCCCTCACCCACCTGCCGAACCGCACGCTGTTCCAGGATCGTCTGCACACCGCGCTGCAAGCGGCCGAACGGCAGAAGTCGTGGGTGGTGCTGATGTTCCTCGACCTCGACCGTTTCAAACCGATCAACGACTCCCTCGGCCACGCCGCCGGCGACCGCATGCTCAAGGACATGGCCACGCGCCTGCTGGCCTGCGTCGATGACGACGACACCGTGGCGCGCATGGGCGGCGACGAATTCACCTTGCTGCTGCAGCATCGCTCCAATCGCGAACTGGCGCTGAACCGGGCGATTCATGTCGCCGAGCAGATTCTCGCCAGCCTGGTGCGGCCGTTCGTGCTCGAGGGCCGCGAGTTCTTCGTCACCGCTAGTATCGGCATCGCCCTGAGTCCGCAGGACGGCAACGAACTCAGCCAGTTGATGAAGAACGCCGACACGGCGATGTACCACGCCAAGGAACGCGGCAAGAACAACTTCCAGTTCTATCAGGCCGACATGAACGCCAGTGCGCTGGAGCGTCTGGAACTGGAAAGCGATCTGCGCCATGCGCTGGAGCAGAACGAATTCGTCCTGTATTACCAGCCGCAGTTCAGTGGCGACGGCAAGCGCCTGACCGGCGCCGAAGCGCTGCTGCGCTGGCGACATCCGCGTCGCGGGCTGGTGCCGCCGGGTGATTTCATTCCGGTGCTGGAAGAGCTCGGCCTGGTGGTGGACGTTGGCGACTGGGTCATCAGCGAGGCCTGTCGACAGCTGAAAACCTGGCACCAGCAACGGGTGCGGGTGCCGAAGGTGTCGGTGAACATTTCCGCACGGCAGTTCTCCGACGGCCAGTTGGGCACGCGAATCGCGACGATCCTGCGCGAAACCGGCCTGCCGCCGGCGTGTCTGGAGCTGGAACTGACCGAAAGCATCCTGATGCGCGAAGTCAGCGAGGCGATGCAGATTCTTGCCGGGCTGAAAAACCTTGGTCTGAGCATCGCAGTCGATGACTTCGGCACCGGTTATTCATCGCTGAACTACCTCAAGCAATTCCCGATCGACGTGCTGAAGATCGACCGCACCTTCGTCGACGGCCTGCCGTCCGGCGAACAGGACGCGCAGATCGCCCGGGCGATCATCGCCATGGCCCACAGCCTGAATCTTGCGGTGATTGCCGAGGGTGTGGAGACTCACGAGCAGCTGGACTTCCTGCGTGAGCATGGTTGCGATGAGGTGCAGGGATATCTGTTCGGCCGGCCGATGCCGGCGGGACGGTTTGAAGCGCAGTTCTGTAACGACGCGCTGTTCATGTTCGACTGAACATCTGCGGCGCGCCCGAAAAGATCGCAGCCTTCGATCGTTCCCACGCTCCGCGTGGGAATGCCTCACTGGACGCTCTGCGTCCGCTTCGGCAGGTGACGCGGAGCGTCACGGGCTGCATTCCCACGCAGAGCGTGGGAACGATCAATGTGGGAGCGAGCCTGCTCGCGAAGGGGCCGGCAAAAGCACCGCACATCTGTCATGAACGCCACTTGTCTGCGACATGACGTCGTTTCATATGTCATCCAAAAGCGGTTGGGTTAGAATGCCCCCCTTTTCTGCCCCCCGATCCTTGAGGACCGCCATGTTCAGCCGTGATTTGACTATTGCCAAGTACGACGCCGACCTTTTTGCCGCCATGGAGCAAGAAGCTCAGCGTCAGGAAGAACACATTGAGCTGATCGCTTCGGAAAACTACACCAGCCCAGCGGTGATGGAAGCTCAAGGCTCGGTCCTGACCAACAAGTACGCCGAAGGCTATCCGGGCAAGCGTTACTACGGTGGTTGCGAATATGTTGACGTGGTTGAGCAACTGGCCATCGACCGTGCCAAGGAACTGTTCGGCGCCGATTACGCCAACGTTCAGCCGCACGCCGGTTCCCAAGCCAACGCTGCTGTTTACCTGGCTCTGCTGCAAGGTGGCGACACCATTCTGGGCATGAGCCTGGCCCATGGTGGTCACCTGACCCACGGCGCCAGCGTTTCCTCCTCGGGCAAGCTGTACAACGCCGTTCAATACGGTATCGATGCCAACGGCCTGATCGACTACGACGAAGTCGAGCGCCTGGCGGTCGAGCACAAGCCGAAAATGATCGTTGCCGGTTTCTCTGCCTACTCGCAGATCCTCGACTTCCCGCGCTTCCGCGAAATCGCTGACAAGGTCGGCGCTTACCTGTTCGTCGACATGGCTCACGTCGCCGGTCTGGTTGCCGCTGGTGTGTACCCGAACCCGGTGCCGTTCGCCGACGTCGTGACCACCACCACCCACAAGACCCTGCGCGGTCCACGTGGCGGTCTGATCCTGGCCCGTGCCAACGCCGAGATCGAGAAGAAGCTCAACTCCGCAGTATTCCCGGGCGCCCAGGGTGGCCCGCTGGAGCACGTGATCGCGGCCAAGGCGATCTGCTTCAAGGAAGCGCTGCAGCCTGAGTTCAAGGCTTACCAGCAACAAGTGGTGAAGAACGCCAAGGCCATGGCCGAAGTGTTCATCGCACGCGGTTTCGACGTGGTTTCGGGCGGTACTGAAAACCACCTGTTCCTGCTGTCGCTGATCAAGCAGGACATCTCCGGTAAAGACGCTGACGCCGCTCTGGGCAAAGCGTTCATCACCGTGAACAAGAACTCCGTGCCGAACGATCCACGCTCGCCGTTCGTGACTTCCGGCCTGCGCTTCGGTACTCCGGCTGTCACCACTCGCGGTTTCAAAGAGACTGAGTGCAAAGAGCTGGCCGGCTGGATCTGCGACATCTTGGCTGACCTGAACAACGAAGCGGTGATCGACGCCGTTCGCGAGAAAGTCAAAGCCATCTGCAAGAAACTGCCGGTGTACGGCGCTTAATCGCGACGTTAAACCAGCAGCATGAAAAACCGGCCAAGTGATTGGCCGGTTTTTTTTCGCCTGTTGAAAAGATCAAAAGATCGCAGCCTGCGGCAGCTCCTAGACGCGGCTTTGGCCGCTGGTCAGACCGGTCATGCCAATTTCATGTTTTCCTCTTGTAATCAGGAAAAAACCAAGCCTAGACTGCGCCTGCACTGGACATACCGGTAAGACCACAATAATTAAGTCCTGCATCCGATGCGCAACGCGTGCGGCAGCCAGGACACCGACCCAGGATTCCTCCCATGCTCAGATGGTGCTCGCGTTCAATCTTCCTTCAAGTGGTTCTCGGACTGATGCTCGGCATCGTCTGCGGGCTGACCCTTCCTGAATACTCCGCTCAGCTCAAACCGCTCGGCGATGGCTTCATCAAACTGATCAAGATGCTGATTGGCCTGATCGTGTTCTGCGTGGTGGTCAGCGGCATCAGCGGCGCGGGCGATCTGAAGAAGGTCGGGCGCATTGGCCTCAAATCGGTGATCTACTTTGAAGTGCTGACCACCATCGCTCTGGTGATCGGCCTGGTGTTCGCCTTCAGCACAGGCATTGGCAGCGGCGCGAACATTCATCTGGAGCAGCTCTCCAGCGCCGACATGGGCGATCTCGCCGAGCGCGGCCAGCACATACACACCACCACGCAATTTCTGATGGATCTGATCCCGACCTCGGTGATCGGTGCCTTCGCTGACAACAATATCTTGCAAGTGCTGCTGTTCTCGGTGCTGTTCGGCAGTGCACTGAATCTGGTTGGCGAAGCGGCTTCCGGGATTTCGCGGCTGATCAACGAACTCAGCCACGTGATCTTCCGCATCATGGGCATGATCGTACGGCTGGCGCCGATCGGCGTATTCGGCGCCATCGCCTTCACCACCAGCAAATACGGCCTCGATTCGTTGCAGCACCTGGGCAGTCTGGTCGGTCTGTTCTACCTGACCTGCGTCGCCTTCGTCGCGCTGATCCTCGGTCTGGTGATGCGCGTCTCCGGCCTGCGCATGTGGCCGCTGCTCAAGTACCTGCGGGAAGAACTGCTGATCGTCATGGGCACCGCCTCTTCCGACGCCGTGCTGCCGCAGATCATGCGCAAGCTCGAACACCTCGGTATTGGCAGCTCGACGGTCGGTCTGGTGATCCCGACCGGGTATTCGTTCAACCTCGACGGTTTCTCGATCTACCTGACCCTGGCCATCGTGTTCATCGCCAACGCCACCGGCACGCCACTGGCGATGACCGATTTGCTGACGATTCTGCTGGTGTCGCTGATCACCTCCAAAGGCGCCCACGGCATTCCCGGTTCGGCGCTGGTGATTCTCGCCGCGACGCTGACGGCGATCCCGGCGATTCCTGTAGTCGGTCTGGTGCTGGTGTTGGCCGTGGACTGGTTCATGGGCATCGGCCGCGCGCTGACCAATCTGATCGGCAACTGCGTCGCCACCGTGGCCATCGCCCGCTGGGAAAAGGACATCGACGTGCAGCGCGCGAACAAGGTGCTCAACGGCGAGCAGGGCTATAACTTTCAACCGCGAAAAACCGTCGCTCCGGCGGCGGCCAAAGAATTCTGAATGAGTGCCGTGCCTGCCAATGCGCAGGCACGGCGCAGGGAGCCAATACGTGATTACAACTTCAACCGTCGTCAATTCAGTGGTGGAAAAACTCCGCGCCGCGTTGGCCCGAGGCCAGTGGCGCTCCGGCGACATGCTGCCGGGCCAGCGCGAACTGGCCGAACAACTGGGCATCAGCCGGCCGAGCCTGCGCGAAGCGGTGATCGTGCTGGAAACACTCGGCCTGGTGCGCTCGATGCCGGGCAAAGGCGTGGTCGTCCTCGATGCGCAACTCAGCGACAGCCAGAGCCACGACAGCGCGGTGGCCGGCGCCAGCCTCGAAGATGTGCTGCAACTGCGCTACACCCTCGAGCCGTTCATCGTCGGGCTGGTTGCACAATCGATCAGCAGCAAGGAAGTCGGCCAGTTGCGCCTGACCCTGATGGACATGCGCGAAGCCCTCGAGGCCGGTGACAGTGAAGCCGGGGTCAGCGCCTACATCGCCTTCCACGAAGAGTTGTTCACGCTGACCTCGAACCCGATTTTCCAGAGCGTGGTGCAGCAGACCAGCAACGCGCTCAAGCAAAGTGCCGAAGTGTTGCGCAATTCACCGGAACATCTGGCCGAACGCCTGGAAGAAAACGAAGCGGTGGTCCGCGCGATTCGCAGCAAGAACAGCGCTCAGGCCAGCGCCGAGATGCGTCGGCACATTCTGCGCGAAGGCCAGCGCATGGGCGTTGAGCTGAACATTCCGGACGACAACCTGCCCACCTGATTTGCCAGGAGAACGGCCATGAACAGTTTTGCTTCAGCCTCGCATGCGCATTCGACCGCCCTGCCCGTCTCTCGCCTGGGCACGCCGACGGAGGATCTGTATCCGCGACTGTTCGACGCGATCCTCGAACAGCGTATCGATGAAGACAGCCGGTTTACCGAGCACAGTCTGCAAGCGATGTTCAGCGCCAGCCGCGCCGATGTGCGGCGGGTGCTGACGCAGTTGTTCCATGAGCAGATCGTGGTGTTGCGCGCCAATCATCGACCACGAGTGGCCGCGCCTGATCGGGAACTGATCCGGCAGACCTTGCATGCGCGACGGCTGGCTGAGAGCACGTTGGTGCGATTGGCGTGTCAGCGTCCGCAGCCAGACGATTTGAAATGCTTGCGCACGTTGATAGAGCGCGAGAAGCGCGCCGTCGAGCAGGATCGTCGGGGGGCGGCGATTCGGTTATCGGGGGAGTTTCATTTGCAATTGGCACGAATGGCGGGAAATCTGCCGCTGGCGCATTTTCTGCGCAGTCTGGTGCCGCTGACGTCGCTGGCGATTGCGCGAAGTCAGGGCTCGACGCGAAGCTGTTGCGCATGGCAGGAGCATTTGGCGTTGGTTGAGATTGTGGAGCGAGGTGATGTTTCCAAAGCCGGCATGTTGATGGATCGGCATCTGGATCATCTTGAGCAGACGCTGCTGGGCACAACCTTTCAACATTGTGTTGTGCGTTAAATCGTCATCGCGGGCAAGCCCGCTCCCACAGGGTTATTTGTCGCTCACAGATTGTGGGTACACCAATAAACCTGTGGGAGCGGGCTTGCCCGCGATGGCGTCAGCGCTGACACCGAAAAATCATCAGTCAGAAGCTACCCTGGCAAACCCCGCTCGAATCTTCTCTTCCGGCAAGTCATCGGCAATAAACACGATCACACTCTCGCGCGTCTCGCCCTCGGCCCATTCGGTGTCCCAGTCGAAACCATAGAGTTTCAGCACACCCTGAAAAACCAGCCGCCGATCTTCCCCGGCAATATTCAACACGCCTTTGTAGCGCAGCAATTGCTTGCCGTGCTCTTCCAGCAGTTCGTTCATGAACTCGCTGAGCTGATCGATATCCAGCGCCTGATCGGTGCGCAGCACCAGGCTGGAGATGCGATCGATCGACGGTGCCTTGCTCACCGGACGCAGGCTCAGACCGCCGCCGAGGTCAGCATTGAGGTTGAAGCCGCGTACATCCAGCAATTCAGCCAGATCGATGTTGCCATGCTCGACCACACGGATCGGCGCGCGGCGGTTGATTCGCGTAAGGCGCTCGCTCAGCGCGGTGAGCGTCGGCTCATCGACCAGATCGGTCTTGCTCACCAGCAAGCGATCGGCGAAACCGATCTGCGCCTGGGCGATGGTCTGAGTCAGGTGCACGTCGGCGTGGGCGGCGTCGACCAGGGTGATGATGCCGTCGAGCAGGTAACGCTCGCGCAGCTCTTCATCGATGAAAAAGGTCTGCGCCACCGGTGCCGGATCGGCGAGACCGGTGCACTCGATCACCAGACGATCGAAGGCGATCTCGCCGCTGTCCAGGCGCTCGAGCAACAAGTACAGCGCCTTGGTCAGGTCGGTGTGAATGGTGCAGCAGACGCAGCCGTTGGCCAGGGTCATGACTTGCACCGGCTCGTCACCCAGCAACTGAGTGTCGATGCCGGCGTCGCTGAATTCGTTTTCGATCACGGCGATTTTCAGGCCGTGCTCGGCTTTCAATAAATGACGCAGCAAGGTGGTCTTGCCGGCGCCGAGGAAACCGCTGAGGACCGTTACCGGAATGGGAGAAGACAAAACCCGATCTCCTGAAAAGAACACAAAAACAAATGTGGGAGCGAGCCTGCTCGCGAAAGCGGTGTGTCAGTCAAATCCTTCATCAACTGACACTCCGTATTCGCGAGCAGGCTCGCTTCCACAGGGGATTACCTCAACCGCAGGCTGTCAGCTCAACAGCACTTCGGCCCACCCTTGCCACCGTAACGGGCTTCCTGACGTTCGCGGAAGAACATCTCGTAGCTCATCACCGGTTTGTCCGGGTGTTTGGTTTGCATATGCTCGACGTAGGTGTCGTAGTCGGGCATGCCGACCATCAGGCGCGCGGCCTGACCGAGGTATTTACCGAGGCGACTCAGGTCATTGAACATGCTGCAATCCTCTGGTTACGCATCCGGCAGGGCCTGGAATGGCGATTCTTTATCCGTACGCTCTTTTTTGCCCCAGGCGGCGATGCCGACCTTGAGCGCATAGAACAGGATGCTGAACACCACGAACAGGAACAGCGCGGTGAGTGTGGCGTTGGTGTAGGCGTTGAAGATCACGTGCTGCATCTGCTCGACGCTTTTCGCCGGAGCCAGCACCTGACCGTTGGCCAGCGCATCGCTGTACTTCTTGGCCAGGGACAGGAAGCCGATCGCCGGGTTGGCGTCGAACAGCTTGATGAAACCAGCAGTGGTAGTGCAGATCAACAGCCAGGTGGCCGGCAACAGGGTGACCCAGATGTAGCGCTGGCGCTTCATCTTGATCAGGACCACGGTGCCGAGCATCAGCGCGATACCGGCGAGCATCTGGTTGGAGATGCCGAACAATGGCCACAAGGTGTTGATGCCGCCCAGTGGATCGATCACGCCCTGATACAGCAACCAGCCCCACATCGCCACACAACCGGCGGTGGCGATCAGGTTGGCGGTCCAGGATTCGGTGCGCTTCAGCGCAGGTACGAAGGAGCCGAGCAGATCCTGCAGCATGAAACGCCCGGCACGGGTGCCGGCGTCCACAGCGGTGAGGATGAACAGCGCTTCGAACAGGATCGCGAAGTGGTACCAGAACGCCATGGTGTTTTCACCCGGCAGGACACTGTGCAGGATCTGCGCGATACCGACCGCCAGGGTCGGCGCACCACCGGCGCGAGCCAGAATGGTGGTTTCACCGATGTCGTGGGCAACCGCTTGCAACGCTTCCGGCGTAATCGCAAAGCCCCAGCTCGTGACAACCTGCGCCACCGAAGCGACGTCACTGCCGACAACTGCGGCCGGGCTGTTCATGGCGAAGTACACGCCCGGCTCGATCACCGAAGCGGCAACCATGGCCATGATCGCTACGAACGATTCCATCAGCATGCCGCCGTAACCGATGTAGCGGGCGTTGGTTTCGTTATCCAGCAGCTTCGGCGTGGTGCCCGACGAGATCAACGCGTGGAAACCGGAAACCGCACCGCAAGCGATGGTGATGAACAGGAACGGGAAAAGACCGCCCTTCCACACCGGCCCGGTGCCATCGACGAACTGGGTCAACGCCGGCATTTTCAGCTCGGGCATGGTGATCAGGATGCCGATCGCCAGGGCGACGATGGTGCCGATTTTGAGGAAGGTCGACAGGTAGTCACGTGGCGCCAGAATCAGCCAGACCGGCAGCGATGCAGCGACGAAACCATAGCCCACCAGCATCCAGGTAATCTGCACACCGGTGAAGGTGAAGGCTTTGGCCCATACCGGATCGGCAGCGATCTGCCCGCCCAGCCAGATCGAACCGAGCAGCAGCAACACACCGACCACGGAGATTTCGCCAATGCGGCCCGGGCGGATGTAGCGCATGTAGATGCCCATGAACATCGCGATCGGGATAGTCGCCATCACGGTGAAGATGCCCCACGGGCTCTCGGCCAGGGCCTTGACCACGATCAGCGCCAGCACCGCGAGGATGATGATCATGATCAGGAAGCAGCCGAACAGTGCGATGGTCCCGGGAATCCGGCCCATCTCTTCACGCACCATGTCGCCCAGGGAACGGCCGTTGCGTCGGGTCGACATGAACAGGACCATGAAGTCCTGCACCGCGCCCGCCAGCACCACACCGGCTATCAGCCAGAGTGTGCCAGGCAGATACCCCATCTGCGCCGCCAGCACCGGACCGACCAGTGGCCCCGCGCCAGCGATGGCCGCGAAGTGGTGACCGAAAAGAATGTGTTTGTTGGTCGGCACGTAGTCCAGACCATCGTTGTTGAGCACGGCGGGGGTGGCCCGACGCGGATCCAGTTGCATCACGTTGTTGGCGATGAACAGACTGTAGTAACGGTACGCAACCAGATAAATGGCCACGGCAGCGACCACAATCCACAAGGCGTTGATCGCCTCGCCGCGGCGCAATGCCACTACGCCCAGGGCGCACGCTCCTACGATTGCCAGCACGAGCCAGGGTAAGTGGCGCAGCAGGCTATTATTATTTTTCATTTTATTATTCCAGCCAGGGTGGACAAGAAAGACAGCCACCCCGAGTTTAGCGCTTACGGCGCCAAAGGCCATACCCCGACATAGGTCTAGACGCTTGAGCGATTGGCTGACGCCCGCATTCGCGGTCTATAGTCAGCGAACCTTCATGAGGATTGCGCCATGAGCGAGCACCCTGCCAATCGACGTCGTTTCAAACGTATTGCGTTCGATGCCCGAACCGAGCTGAAACAGGGCGAGTACATCTGGCCGGTCAAACTGATCGACCTGTCGCTCAAGGGCCTGCTGATCGAGCGACCGGAGCCGTGGCTCGGGGATAAAGACCAGGACTTCTTCGTCGACATTCATCTGAGCGAAGACGTCGATATCGAGATGGATGTGCATCTGGCCCATGAGGAAAACGGCCACTTGGGGTTCATCTGCCGGCACATCAGCCTGGAATCGATCCAGCGCCTGCGCCGCTTGATCGAACTGAATCTGGCGGATGAGGCCGAGCTGGAGCGCGAACTGGGTGCCCTGATCGAAATCTAGCGCCACCCCCAACCCCGAATTGGAATGCCCTGTGGTGAGGGGGATCTATGTGGTGAAGGGACTTATGTGGCGAGGGGATTTATGTGGCGAGGGGATTTATCCCCGTTGGGCTGCGCAGCAGACCCGTTTTTTCAGGGCCGCTACGCGCCCCAACGGGGATAAATCCCCTCACCACAGAGGTTCGGCGTTCACTCAAACAATGCGTCGAGAGCCTGTTCGAGACGCGTCACGGCGATGATCTGCAAGCCGGGAGGCGCTTCCTTCGGTGCATTACCCTTCGGCACGATCGCGCGTTTGAAGCCATGCTTGGCCGCTTCCTTCAACCGCTCCTGCCCGCTCGGCACCGGGCGCACTTCGCCAGACAGGCCGACTTCGCCGAACACCAGCAGGTCATGGGACAGCGGCCGGTTGCGCAAACTCGACATCACCGCCGCCATCAACGCCAGATCCGACGCCGTCTCCAGCACCTTCACGCCACCGACCACGTTGAGGAACACGTCCTGATCGTGGGTCGGAATCCCGCCGTGGCGGTGCAACACCGCGAGTAACATAGCCAATCGGTTCTGATCCAGGCCCAGCGTCACCCGACGCGGGTTGGCCAGATGGCTGTCATCGACCAGCGCCTGCACTTCCACCAGCATCGGCCGGGTGCCTTCCCATGTCGCCATGACCACACTGCCCGGGACTTCTTCCTGAGCGCGGGTGAGAAAAATCGCCGATGGGTTGGAGACTTCTTTCAGGCCCTTGTCGGTCATGCCGAACACGCCCAATTCGTTGACCGCGCCGAAACGGTTTTTCACCGCGCGCAGCAGACGGAGACGACCATCGGATTCACCTTCGAAATACAGCACCGTGTCGACCATGTGTTCCAGAACACGCGGACCGGCCAGCGCACCTTCTTTAGTGACGTGGCCGACGAGGAAGATCGCCGTGCCGCTCTGCTTGGCGTAACGCACCAGCAACGCCGCACTTTCGCGCACCTGCGACACGCCGCCCGGGGCCGATTGCAGTTGTTCGGTGAAAATGGTCTGGATCGAGTCGATCACCATGACCTTGGGCTTTTCCTGGCGGGCAGTGGCGATGATGGTTTCGATGCAGGTTTCGGTCATCACCCGCAGCTGATCCTGCGGCAGACCGAGACGGCGGGCGCGCATCGCCACCTGCTGCTGGGATTCTTCGCCGGTGACGTACAGCGCCGGCATGCTCTTGGCCAGATTGCACAGGGTCTGGAGCAGGATTGTCGATTTGCCGATCCCCGGATCACCGCCGATCAGCACCACCGAGCCATCGACCAGCCCGCCGCCGAGTACGCGATCAAGCTCACCGGAGGCGGTGGAAAAACGTGGAATCTCTTCGATGCTGACTTCGGCGAGCGTCTTGATCTGTGCCTGCTGCCCTGCCCAACCGGTGCGCCCGGCAGGGGCCGTGGCGCCGCCGCTTTCGATCATGGTTTCGGTCAGGGTGTTCCAGGCACCGCACTCACCGCACTGCCCGGCCCACTTGGGAAAGGTTGCGCCGCACTCGGTGCAGCCGTACATGCGCTTGGCCTTGGCCATCAGAACCCCCGGAACAAAAGACGCGATGATAACGCAGCCATCGCCGATCAGCGCGGCGCAGCGGTGCGGATTTCTCCGCTGGCCAGACGTGCGGCACTGTTGCCCAGCGGATCCTCGGCATTGAGGTCAGCGCCCTTGGCTTTCAACGCATCAAGCAATTCCAGACGCTTGAACAGCCCGGCGTACATCGCCGCTGTCTGCCCGGCGCCGTTACGCTGGTCGGGGCTGCAATCGGTGGCCATCAGGCGTCGGGCGATCTGTAATTCGCCTTTGAATATCGCGCCCATCAGCGCCGTGTTACCGCGTTGGTCCTGAGCACAGGCATCTGCGCCAGCGGCGAGCAGGCGTTCAACCGCCGGCGCCTGACCGTGATAGGCCGCCAGAATCAGCGCGGTGTAACCCTTGCTGTCGCGGGTATCGAGGGAATAGCCGGACTCGATAAAGGTCTCGAGCATCGGCACGTCGCCACGCCGTGCGGCGTCGAAATAGTAATCCTGCAACTGCGCCTTGATTGCCTCGGGGCTTTGCTCGACCGGTGCCGCCCACGCGCTGAACGACAGGCACCCGGCCAGGCATAAAAGAAAAATACGCATCGGGCTCTCCTTGAGCGCACGCGAGGCCGGACAGGCCCTCGCGTGCGCCGCATCGCTATCAGTCGGTCAGTTTGGCCGCCAGTGCTTTCACACGGCTGAGGTCGCCCTTGGCCACTTCGGTCACACCGCTGCCGTACTCGGGGTCAGCCTTGTACAGGAAGGACAGGATGATGTGCTTGCTCTCGTCATCGGTGGTGGCCAGCGAGCCGCCGAAGCTGTCGATCAAGTCGCGACGGTCCTGCTTGCTGTACGAGCGATACAGATCACCTGCCTGCTTGAAGTTCTGCTCACGCTGGATCTTCGCCTGCTGCGTGCTGCCCGCCAGCGCCGACTGGCTGTAACGCGCCGCTGGCGTTTCTTCACGCGGTTGCAGGCGGCTTGGCTGGTAGTTGACGCCGGACTGGCTGGCGCCAAAATTCATCGCGCCATCCTGATTGCCATTGTTCACTGCGATTTTCGGTGCGTTGATCGGCAATTGCAGAGCGTTGGCACCAAGGCGATACATCTGCGTATCGGCATAAGAGAACACTCGGCCCTGCAACAAACGATCTTCCGAAGGTTCGATACCCGGAACTACGTTGGCCGGTGCCATGGCAACTTGTTCAGTTTCCTGGAAGACATTGGCTGGATTACGGTTCAAGACCATTTGTCCAACTTTGCGCTCGGCAATACCCGGCCAGATCTTGGTTGCATCCAATGGATCGAAATCAAACTTGGACAAATCCTGTGGCTTGAGAACTTGCACGTACAAGTCCCACTTCGGAAAGTTACCCTTGTTGATATTACTCACCAAGTCGTTGGTCATATGACTGTAATCCTGACCCTGAACTTCGCTGACTTGTTTTGGCGTGAGGTTCTTGATGCCTTGAAGACTCTTCCAGTGAAACTTCACGTAGTGAACTTCATTCTTGGCATTGATCAGCTTATAGGCATGAACACCATTGCCATCCATCTCCCGGTAACTGGCCGGAGTGCCGTAGTTGGAATACAACTCGGTCAGTGTGCGGGTGGCTTCCGGTACATGGGAGAAGAAATCGAACCGGCGCGAATCGTCATCGAGGTTGGTGCGCGGATCGGGCTTGAAGGCGTGCACCATGTCCGGGAATTTGATCGCATCACGGATGAAGAAGGTCGGGAAGTTGTTGCCGACCAGATCCCAATTGCCGTCCGCGGTGTAGAACTTGGTGGCGAAGCCGCGCGGATCACGCAGGGTTTCCGGGGAGTGGTTGCCATGCACCACCGCCGAGAAACGCACGAATACCGGCGTGCTCTGGCCTGCGGCGAACACCTTGGCCTTGCTCAGGTCGCTGAGGTCATCGGTCACGGTGAAGGTGCCGTGAGCGCCAGTGCCGCGTGCATGTACGACGCGCTCGGGAATGCGCTCACGATCGAAGCGCTGCAGCTTCTGGATCAGTTGCACATCCTGCAGCAGCACCGGGCCGTTGGCGCCGGCAGTTTGCGAGTTCTGATTGTCACCGACTGCCGCGCCGTTATCGCGGGTCAGCGGAGCGGCGTTGACCGAAAAGGTCAGCAGCCCGGCAGTCAGTACGCCGAAGGTGCGGCGGAAGGGAAAAGCCCCCAGTCCAGGAGTGGATGTCATATCAGGTTCCTCTGGTTTTATTGGGCGCATCCAGGTGCGCCACACCAAGGCTAGAGGCCTGTGCCGCAGAACATAAATAGAAAGAACGTAACACCATGATTGAAGAAATTGGCTTTCCCGTCAGCGGGTTAGCGCGTATTCCGCGCGCGATTGCTGGCAATTTGCAAACTAATCGTCAATCGATGTGTCGATAAAAACGGGCATTGTAAGAAGGTGTTTCGCGCAGGAGGCGTTTCGCTGATTTACACTGCCTACACCAAACTCATCTGTAACAAGGAAATAACTATGGGCGTGCTTAGCGAGTTCAAGGCCTTCGCGGTCAAAGGCAATGTGGTCGACATGGCCGTCGGTATCATCATCGGCGCGGCGTTCGGCAAGATAGTTTCGTCGTTTGTCGGCGACGTGATCATGCCGCCGATCGGCCTGTTGATCGGTGGGGTGGACTTCAGTGATCTGGCTGTCACGCTCAAAGCCGCCCAGGGCGATGCGCCCGCAGTGGTGCTGGCTTACGGCAAATTCCTGCAGACGGTGCTGGATTTCGTGATTGTCGCTTTCGCGATTTTCATGGGTGTCAAAGCCATCAACCGCCTCAAGCGCGAAGAAGCCGTAGCACCGACCGCGCCGCCGATCCCGAGCAAGGAAGAGCAACTGCTGGGCGAAATTCGCGACCTGCTCAAGGCGCAGAACGAGCGGCCCTGAGGCATTCGGTACTCGTCAAAACGGCACCCGCGGGTGCCGTTTGTTACCAGTAATTCTCCACCGCAACCTGCCCCGGCTTGCGCGTCAGGCTCAGGCGCATGTCGCGCTGTTTCAGCAAGGCGCGGGTGTCGTCGATCATCTGCGGATTGCCGCACAGCATCACACGCGAATGCTCTGGCGAGAGATCAACGCCCGCCGCGCGTTCCAGTTCGCCGTTTTCAATCAGCGTGGTAATCCGGCCCTGCAGCGCGCCTGGATGCGCTTCGCGGGTCACAGTGGGGATGAATTGCAGCTTGTGGGCGTATTCGCTCAGATAGTCACGTTGCGCCAACCCGGCGATCAACTCCTGATAAGCCAGTTCCCGCGCCTCCCGCACGCTGTAAACCAGAATGATTCGCTCGAATTTCTCCCAGACCTCGAAGTCCTGCAGGATCGACAGAAACGGCGCCACCCCGGTGCCGGTCGACAATAACCACAGGTCACGGCCGTCGACAAAACGATCCAGCGTCAAATAGCCGAACGCCTGGCGCTCGACCATCAGGCTATCGCCGACCTGGAGCCGGCTCAGCTCACTGGTAAATTCGCCGCCCGGCACGACGATGGAAAAGAACTCGAGAAACTCATCGAACGGCGACGACACCATCGAATAGGCGCGCCAGACCGTGCTGCCATCGGCCTTGGTCACGCCCAGCCGGGCGAACTGGCCGGCACGAAAGCGAAAGCCGGGGTCGCGGCTGGTGCGCAGCGTGAACAGGTTCGGCGTCAACGTTTGCACATCGAGCAAGGTCTGGGTGGTGTACTTCTCGGCACTGGCAGTCATGAGGCACTCCTTGAAACGATTGCCTACAGTGTCCCGCAAAACCGCGCTGCCAAACACCTGCCATTGGTAATGATATTGACAGAATCAGCGCTGCACATTCGATGTGATGTCAATGTTAGATCTAGAGTAATAACTTTAAGATGGCAGTTAAAATATAACAGCGCGTATTGCTAAGAACACTTTATAAAAAACATCAAAGTTTCAATCTCGAAAAAATGTAAGGCGTTTCGCAGGAAAGATCCTACACTTCGATTCGTGCCGGATCTTTTGGATCCATTCCGCACCCCGATATCAAGATACAGAGGCAAAGTTCATGGAAACGTGGAAGGAATCACAATTGAAACAACTGACATTTGCCAAAGGCATTGAAGCGGCGTACCCGATACTGCTGAGATTTGCCGAGAATCTGGGCTTTAACTAGTGTGCAATAGCAGTGACGTCCCCTCATCGTGATGTCCACCTGAATGCCTTGCAAATCAATAACTATCCAAAAGAATGGAACATCCAGTACAACAAAGAGAACTTCCGCAATATTGATCCGGTAATAGCGCATTGCAATCACTCAATATTACCCATCGTATGGGAAGAAAGAGTCTTCAACGATGCACCCGAGTTGTGGCAGGCGTTGAAACAGAATGGGCTGCAGCATGGCTGGTCGCAGGCCTTTCATGACGAAACCAGCGGTTTGTGCAGCATCATCAGTCTGGCTCGAACCCACTGCCCGATCAGCCCGCTCGAACTGTATGAGCATTACGGTTATCTGTTTTTTGCCAACCGACACTTCAGTGACCTGTATGCCCGCACCGTTCCCACACCGGCCAAACCCAGCAAGCCGAGGCTATCGTCCCGGGAGCTGGAGATCATGAAATTGTCCGCCATGGGCAAAACCGCTCACGATATTTCGAGAATCCTCAGCCTGAGCGAACGCACCGTTAACTATCACGTACAAAACGTCATCGAAAAATTCAACGTCTGCAACAAGATTTCCGCAGTGATTGCCGCCGCTCGTGCCGGGATTATCTGACTGACGAGCGATATCGCACGGTAATCCTGCGAGTATTTACGCGCAAAAAAACGTACCATTCAGGCCTTTCCGAGTGATGACGCAACCTGCTTGCATCGCAGTCCACTCGGTCGGATCCCGTCGCACCATCTGCCGGCAACGGGATATCTGCCGAATATCCTGAGTCCCCGCCCCATGCCCTTGCTCGAAACGCCTTTCGCCCAGCTCGACCTGATCCGCCAGCCTGAACAGCAGAATGAACCGCTGCAAGCCTTCGATGCGGCGGACGAATACCTGCTCAATCATCTCGCCAGCGAACAACCTCAGAGCAGCACCCGCGTGCTGGTGCTCAATGACAGCTTTGGCGCCTTGGCGATCAGCCTGCTGGGCAAGGTCGAGGTGAGCAGCAGCGGCGACTCGTTCCTCGGTTTCGTCGGGCTGGAAAAGAATCTGCTGCGCAATGGCCAAGCGTTCGACGCGATCCGTCCGATTCCGGCCAGTGAGCCTTTGGTCGGGCCGTTTGACCGGGTGCTGATCCGCGTTCCCAAGACGCTGGCGCTATTGGAAGAGCAGTTGATCCGCCTGCAAGGGCAACTCGCTCCGAGCGCGCAAGTGATCGCCGCCGCCATGGTCAAGCATCTGCCGCGCGCTGCCGGCGATCTGCTCGAGCGCTACATTGGCCCGGTGCAGGCGTCGCTGGCCGTCAAGAAAGCCCGACTGCTGATCGCCACGCCGGAAACCAAAGCGCCCGCCACGTCTCCTTACCCGACTCGCTATCGTCTCGACGAACCAGCGATCGAATTGCTCAACCACGCCAATGTGTTCTGCCGTGAAGGCCTCGACATCGGCACCCGCGCCTTTCTGCCCCATCTGCCGAAGAACCTTGGCCACGCGCGAGTCGCCGACCTGGGTTGCGGCAACGGCGTTCTGGCAATTGCCAGCGCCTTGCAGAACCCGGATGCGCATTACACGCTGGTCGACGAATCGTTCATGGCGGTGCAATCGGCTGCCGAGAACTGGCGCGCGGCATTGGGCGATCGCGAAGTCATCGTGCGCGCTGGCGACGGTCTGGCCGGGCAGGCGCCGCAGTCGCTGGACGTGGTGCTGTGCAACCCACCGTTCCATCAGCAACAGGTGGTCGGCGATTTCCTCGCCTGGCGCATGTTCCAGCAGGCGCGCGAGGCACTGGTGGTCGGCGGTGCGCTGTACATCGTCGGCAACCGGCATCTGGGCTATCACAGCAAACTGGCGCGCCTGTTTCGTGGTGTCGAGCAAGTGGCGGCCACGCCGAAATTCGTCATCCTCAAAGCGCGCAAATAAATCTGCGGCATAAAAAAACCCTCCGTGAGGAGGGTCGCAAGTCCATACCCGAAGGCGCCGGGACGGGATATTTCAGTGGGTGGTCAAACCTGCGGCATTCATGAACATGCGCATCAGGCTGGCGGCGATGAACAACACGCCGACACTGCCAACCCAGATCAGGGCCAACCAGCCGAGCCGCTGCCACAGCGGCTTTTTTTCGGCTTCTTCAATGTCGTGCAGGGAATGTTTGCCGGTCATTGCATCGATCTCCGATAAGCCAAGGCGTCACTGCGGACGCCTTCGCGAGCAGGCTCGCTCCCACAGGGCAAGCCCAGCATGGGATTAGTGATAGCCGTCTTCATGGGTCACCTTGCCGCGGAACACGTAGTAGCTCCAGAAGGTATACCCCAGGATGAACGGGATGATGAACAACGTGCCCACCAGCATGAAGCCCTGACTTTGCGGCGGCGCGGCGGAGTCCCAGATCGAGATCGACGGCGGCACGATGTTCGGCCACAGGCTGATGCCCAAGCCGCTGTAGCCGAGGAAGATCAGCACCAGGGTCAGCAGGAACGGCGTGTAGTTTGCGTTACGTGCCACCGCGCGGATCAGGCCGTACAAGGTGACCAGCACCAGAATCGGCACCGGCATGAACCAGAACAGATTCGGCATGCTGAACCAGCGCGAGGCGATTTCCGGATGCGACAGGGGTGTCCACAGGCTGACGATACCGATCACTGCCAGCAGGACGAACGCCAGCGGCCGCGCCAGGTCGTGCATTTGTTCCTGCAGCTTGCCTTCGGTTTTCATGATCAGCCAAGTGCAACCGAGCAAGGCATAAGCCACTACCAGCGCCGCGCCGCAAAACAGCGTGAACGGCGTCAGCCAGTCCAGTGAACCTCCAGCGAACTGGCGATTGACCACCGGCAAACCATCGATGAACGCACCCAGCGCAACGCCCTGAAAGAACGTTGCCGCGATCGAACCACCGATGAATGCCTTGTCCCACAGATGACGTTTTTCATCCTTGGCCTTGAAGCGGAACTCGAAGGCCACACCGCGAAAGATCAGGCCCATGAGCATGAAGATCAGCGGCAGGTACAGCGCCGACAACACCACCGAATAGGCCAGCGGGAAGGCGCCGAACAACGCCGCGCCACCCAGCACCAGCCAGGTTTCGTTGCCGTCCCACACAGGGGCGACGGTGTTCATCATCACGTCGCGATCGGTCTTGCCGGGCACGAATGGGAAGAGAATGCCGATGCCCAGGTCGAAGCCGTCCATGACCACGTACATCATGATGCCGAAGATGATGATCACGGCCCAGATCAGCGGAAGATCAATACCCATGAGTCAAATCTCCTTGGTCAAGCGAGTGTTGTCTTCGTGCTCGCCCTCGGCCGGGTCGTCGGCTGCGGACAACGGACGCGCCGGGGTGCGTTTCTTGCCTGGACCACCGTCCGGTGTTTCGCTGCCTTCGCTGATTTTCGGCCCTTTGCGCACCAGGCGCATCATGTAGCCGAGACCGGCGCCGAACAGGGCGAAATAGACCACGACGAACATGATCAGGGTGATGCTCATCTGCATGAAGCTGTGGTTCGACGAAGCATCGGCAGTGCGCATCAGGCCGTAGACCACCCACGGCTGACGGCCGATTTCCGTGGTGAACCACCCGGCGAGAATCGCGATCAGACCGGACGGCCCCATCCACAAGGCCAGATGCAGGAACGGCCGCGAGGTATACAGCGAGTCGCGTTTGCGCAGCCACAGACTCCACAAACCGGTGAAAATCATCAGGAAACCGAGGCCGACCATGATCCGGAACGACCAGAACACGATGGTCGAATTCGGCCGGTCTTCCGGTGGGAACTCCTTCAGCGCCGGTACTTGTTTATCCAGCGAGTGGGTGAGGATCAGGCTGCCGAGGTAGGGAATCTCCACAGCGAACTTGGTGCGCTCTTCTTTCATGTCCGGCCAGCCGAACAGGATCAGCGGCGTCGCTTCGTCGCCATGGTTTTCCCAGTGGCCTTCGATCGCAGCAATTTTTGCCGGCTGATGCTTGAGCGTATTGAGGCCGTGGAAGTCGCCGATCACAGCCTGGATCGGCGCGACGATCAACGCCATCCACATGGCCATCGACAGCATGGTGCGGATCGCCGGGTTGTCTCTGCCGCGCAGCAGGTGCCAGGCCGCCGACGAACCGACGAAGAACGCCGTCGCGACGAACGCCGCCGTGGCCATGTGCATCAGCCGGTAAGGGAATGACGGGTTGAAGATGATTGCCAGCCAGTCGGTGGGGATGACCTGACCGTTGACGATTTCAAAGCCTTGCGGGGTCTGCATCCAGCTGTTGGAGGCGAGAATCCAGAAGGTCGAAATCAGCGTGCCGATCGCTACCATCACCGTCGAGAAGAAGTGCAGGCCGCGCCCGACCTTGTTCCAGCCGAACAGCATCACGCCAAGGAAACCGGCTTCAAGGAAAAACGCCGTAAGCACTTCATAGGTCAGCAACGGCCCGGTGACGGCACCGGCGAAGTCGGAAAAACGACTCCAATTGGTGCCGAACTGATAAGCCATGACCAGCCCGGAAACCACGCCCATGCCGAAGTTGACGGCAAAAATCTTCGACCAGAAATGGTAGAGATCGCGGTAGGTGTGGTTGCGGGTCTTCAGCCACAAGCCTTCGAGCACCGCCAGGTAACTCGCCAGGCCAATGGTGATGGCCGGGAACAGAATGTGGAACGAGATGGTGAACGCGAACTGAATTCGGGCGAGATCGAGAGCCTCTAAACCGAACATATGGCTTCCTCTGTCAGGTAATACGGGTAGCTGGCCCGGAGGCCTGCACCACTGCCCCCACGGATATGGAGTGCGGCGAATTCGGATTCGTTCTTTTTTTGCAACCATCGCAACGCAGGGAGTCTGGCCAAATGGCCGCCAGATCAGTTCCGGTCGGGGTCTTGATCTGGATCAAGCAACGTTGAAAGAGTAGTCCCATTTTTGCCAATGAACTGCGTGGTGGTTTGCCGCGTGACAAGTTGCCTCACTCCCCTGTGGCGAGGGGATTTATCCCCGTTGGGTCGCGCAGTGGCCCCAAAATCTCGAAGCGACGACTGCTGCGCAGCCGAACGGGGATAAATCCCCTCACCACAGGGCTGATTGTCAGCATGAAAGATCGATGTCTGGCCTAACTGAATTGTTTCTCGTAGCAACTTCCTGTTACAGACTGGTGATAATCTCGCCGTTCACTCGTCCAAGACCTGCCTTCAGATGCCCACACAAGAGCCCCTGCTGTTACGTCACCATCGTCCGTTCATGGCTTTTTGGCTGGCGCGGATTTTCACCGCCAGCGGTTTCCAGATGCTCACCGTGGCGATCGGCTGGAATCTGTATCAACTGACCGGCAACGTGCTGGATCTGGGCCTGGTCGGGCTGGTCGAATTCGCCCCGCGGGTGCTGTTCATGCTGCACACCGGGCACGTTGCCGATCGCTACGATCGGCGCAAGGTCGCCGCACTCTGCCAGTCATTGCAGGCATTGATTGCCTTGGCGCTGGCCATCGGCAGCGCCACCGACCATGTCACCCGCGAGATGATTTTCATCCTCGCCTTCCTGCTCGGCGCCGCCCGTTCGTTCGAGATGCCGACGACTCAGGCCTTGCTGCCCAGCATCGTCCCCAGTGCGCTTTTCCCCCGTGCGGTTGCCGCCGCGCAATCGGCGCAGCAGTCGGCCACTATCGTCGCTCCGGCTCTTGGCGGTTTGCTCTACGCGTTCGGCAGCGTCTGGGTCTACGGCCCGACCGTGCTGCTGTATGTGATCGCCTGTTCGCTGATGCTCAACCTGCCGGCACGCCAGACGCCATTGAATAAAGGTAAAGCCACGCTGGACTCGCTGCTGGCGGGGATTCGCTTCATCCGCAGCCGCCCGGACATCCTTGGCGCGATCTCGCTGGACCTGTTCGCCGTGTTGCTCGGTGGCGCCACAGCGCTGCTGCCGGTGTTCGCCAAGGACATTCTGCTGACCGGCCCGTGGGGCCTTGGCCTGTTGCGCTCTGCGCCGGCGGTGGGTGCGTTGCTGATGTCGCTGTTTCTGGCGCGATTTGCCGTGGAACGCAATGTCGGCCGGGTGATGTTCACCGCCGTCGGCATCTTCGGCGTCGCCACCATCGCGTTTGGTTTGTCGACCTCGTTCTGGTTCTCGCTGGCGGTGCTGGTGGTGCTCGGCGCAGCGGACATGATCAGCATGGTCATCCGTGCCTCGTTCGTACAACTGGAAACCCCCGACGAAATGCGCGGCCGGGTTAGCGCGGTGAACGGCCTGTTCATCGGCGCTTCGAACCAGTTGGGCGAATTCGAATCCGGCCTCACCGCCCACTGGTTCGGCACCGTGCCGGCGGTGGTCATGGGCGGGATCGGCACGCTGGTGGTGACGGGGACGTGGATCAAACTGTTTCCGACGTTGGCGAGTCGGGATCGGATGCATGTGCCGGTGGAAGAGAAGGTCTGAGTTTTTTGGAAAAAACTCACCTGCTTAGCACCTATCAAGCGACAACGTGCGGTACATAGTTACCGCACCAGGTGTAATGTATCGCCTTACACTCGCCGCCATGATCAAATCCTTTCAGCACAAAGGCCTTCGTGGCTTCTATGAAACAGGTACGACTCGTGGAATTCGTGCCGACCATGCAAAACGGCTTTCGCGCATGTTGCAGTTCATGGATCGAGCGACGCTTCCCGCAGACCTGGACTTGCCCGGCTGGCGCCTGCATCCGCTGAAAGGTGAGCTGAGCGAATATTGGTCGCTCAGCGTTTCAGGCAACTGGCGAGTGATCTTTCGTTTTGTCGGTTCGGATATCGAATTGGTCGATTATCTGGACTACCACTGACAGGAGGCAGGCTCATGCCCATGCACAACCCGCCACACCCCGGTGAAACCCTGCTGCTGGATGTCTTGCCCGAGCTTGGTATCAGCGTGAGCGAATTGGCCCGGCACCTTGGCTTTGCACGCCCGCATCTTTCGCGCGTACTGCACGGACACGCGCCGATCAGCCCGGATCTGGCAGTACGACTTGAGCGTGCAGGGATCGGCAAGGCGCGCGTTTGGCTAGGCGTCCAAACCGACTACGATCTTTGGCAAGCGGAGCACCGTGAGCAACCAATGATAGAACCCCTCGCAGCCCACGGCTGAACCGTCAGGCCATCAACTCCCCCGCCACCCTCGCCCGCAACGCCTTGCCACCAAGCTGCTCGACCAGGGTCAGGGCAAATTCCAGCGCCGCGCCCGAGCCTTGGGCGGTGATGCAGTTGCCGTCGACCACCACCGGTTGATCAACAAACGTACAGCCGGACAACTGATGGCTGGCGCCGGGCAGGCAGGTCATGCGTCGCTGGCGCAGCACGCCTGATGCCTGGAGGGCGGTGGCTGGGGCTTCGCCGATGGCGGCGAACAGGCGGCCGGCGCTGGCTTGATCCTTGAGCAATTGCTGCAAGGGCTGATGCGCCGCCAGATGCAGGGAACCGACGGCACCGCCCGGCAGGACAATCAGGTCGAAACTCTGCGCCAGCACATCGACCAGCATGCCGTCGGCAGTCAGCCGGGTGCCGCGCGCACAGGTCAGCATGCGTCGGCCTTCGATGCTGGCGGCGACCACTTCGATGCCGGCGCGGCGCAGCACGTCGATCAGAGTCACGCTTTGCAAATCGTCGATGCCCTCGGCGAGGGCAATCAGGGCTCTGGAAGTCATGGGCGCTTTCCGCTGGATAGTCAGTCAAGCGTAGTCAGCTTTGTCCACCCTGTTCGCAGACAGCCGTTACTTGATGTAAAGCTGAGTCGAAAGCGTGTTGCGCGGAGCGTTGATCGAGGTGTTGCTGAAGTTGAAGGTGCCTTGCTGTTTGCCGGCCAGATCGAAGGTATAAAGAGAGCCGACGGTTTTGCTACCAGGCGTGCATTCGGTGAGGTTGCCATTATCGAAGGCGCACACCGGACCTCGGGTGCCGTTGACCTCGAAGCCATCCAGAGTCACGTGTGGCTGGTTCTGGCCATAGCCGACTTCCAGCACGAAGACTTTGATATTCGGCCCGCTGTGATTGCATTGGGTTTGCGGCTGGTTATCGGCAATATCTTCCAGGCCGCAGGACGGTGACTGCACTTTGATCACCTTCACCTCGGAGAGTGGCGGCGCCGATGCCGCGAACGCCGGAGCTGTCACCAGTAGTGCTGCAATCCATCCGAAAATCCTGATCCAACCGTTGCGCATGCCTGCCCACTCCAAAAAATCAGCGCGCAGTATGGCGCAGTTGTCGGCTGCGCAAAACTTCGCCGACGATCGACACCAACATCCGCCAAATTCCTCACGCGGCTGGTATGATGCGCGGCTTTTTCCGGCCCACGACAATTTTCCAGGCGCTTGCGACGGTCTGTGCTTTGCTGTTGAGGTCGATACATTCACGGCGCCACGCGCGCCACGGGGAGCAGACATGCTGGAAAGGCTGTTTCAACTCAAGGCACACAACACCAACGTGCGCACCGAAATTCTTGCGGGCGTCACGACTTTCCTGGCCATGGCTTACATTCTGTTCGTCAACCCGAGCATCCTCGGCGAGACCGGCATGGACAAAGGCGCGATCTTCGTCGCCACCTGTCTGGCGGCTGCAATCGGCTCGACCGTGATGGGCCTGATCGCCAACTACCCGATCGCCCTCGCTCCGGGCATGGGCCTGAACGCCTTCTTTACCTACACCGTGGTGCTGCACATGGGCCACACCTGGCAGGTGGCGCTGGGTGCGGTGTTCATTTCCGCCGTGCTGTTTTTCCTGCTGTCGATCTTCCGCATCCGCGAATGGATCATCAACGCCATTCCGCTGCCACTGCGCTCGGCGATCGCCGCGGGTATCGGCCTGTTCCTGGCGCTGATCGCCCTGCACAACGCCGGTATCGTGGTCAGCAACCCGGCGACCATGGTCGGCCTCGGCGATCTGACTAAACCGGCACCGATTCTGGCCACCGTCGGCTTTGCCGTGATCGTCGCCCTCGAAGCGCTGAAAGTGCGCGGCGCGGTGCTGATCGGCATTCTCGCCGTAACCATCGCCTCGATCGTACTAAACGTCACCGAGTTCGGCGGCATCATGTCAATGCCGCCGTCGCTGGCGCCGACCTTCCTGCAACTGGATATCAAAGGCGCACTGGACATCGGTCTGGTCAGCGTGATTTTCGCATTCCTGTTCGTCGACCTGTTCGACAACTCCGGGACCCTGATCGGCGTCGCCAAGCGCGCCGGCCTGATGGGCAAGGACGGCCACATGCCGAAAATGGGCCGCGCGCTGATCGCCGACAGTACGGCGGCCATGGCCGGCTCGCTGCTGGGTACTTCGACCACCACCAGTTACATCGAATCCGCTGCCGGCGTCAGTGCCGGTGGCCGCACGGGCCTGACCGCCATCGTCGTGGCGATCCTGTTTCTGCTGGCGCTGTTCTTCTCGCCCCTGGCGGCCAGCGTTCCGGCGTTCGCCACTGCGCCAGCGCTGCTGTTCGTCGCCGTGCTGATGACTTCCGGCCTGGCGGAAATAGACTGGGACGACATCACCGTGGCTGCGCCGGTTGTGGTTACCGCGCTGGCCATGCCGTTCACCTATTCGATCGCCAACGGCATCGCGTTCGGTTTCATCGCCTGGACCGCCATCAAGCTGCTGTCCGGCCGTGCCCGTGAGCTGAACCCGGCACTGGTGATTCTGTCGATTCTGTTTGTGATCAAGTTGGGTTGGTTCAACGCATGAGTTTCGATTCCCAAGCCTACGCCGAACAACTCGAAGCCAAGGTCACGCGCTTGCGTGATCTGCTGGCACCGTTCGATGCACCTGCGCCGACGGTGTTTGATTCGCCGTTGCAGAACTTCCGCCTGCGCGCCGAATTCCGCCTGTGGCGCGAGGGCGGCGAACGCCACTACGCGATGTTCTCTCAGGACGACAAACGCACGCCGATCTTCATCGAAGAATTCCCGATTGCCAGTCTGCGCATCAACCAGTTGATGCCGCAGTTGAAGGCCGCGTGGCAAGCCAGTTCAGCGCTGAGCCACAAGCTGTTCCAGGTCGAATTTCTGACCACGCTGGCCGGCGACGCGATGATCACCCTGTGCTATCACCGTCCGCTGGACGAGCACTGGCATGCGGCAGCAACGAAGCTGTCGGCCGATCTCGGCGTGAGCATCATCGGCCGTTCCAAGGGCAAGCGCGAAGTGCTCGGTCAGGACTATGTCGTCGAGAAACTCGAAGTCGGCGGCCGCACCTTCAGCTATCGCCAGCCCGAGGGCGCGTTCACCCAGCCCAACGGCACGGTGAACCAGAAGATGCTCAATTGGGCATACGAAGCGCTGGGCGATCGCAGCGACGATCTGCTCGAGTTGTACTGCGGCAACGGCAACTTCACCCTGCCGCTGGCTACGCGCGTGCGCAAAGTGCTCGCTACCGAAATCAGCAAGACTTCGGTCAACGCGGCCCTGAGCAACCTCAGCGAAAACGCTGTGGATAACGTCACGCTGGTGCGTTTGTCCGCCGAGGAGCTGACCGAAGCGCTCAACGAAGTGCGCCCGTTCCGCCGCCTGCACGGCATCGATCTGAAGAGCTACGAATTCGGCAGCGTCTTCGTCGACCCACCACGCGCCGGCATGGACCCGGACACCTGCGAACTGACCCGGCGCTTCGACAACATCCTCTACATTTCCTGCAACCCGGACACCCTGGCGGCCAACATCGCCCAGTTGCATGACACCCACCGCATTACCAAGTGCGCATTGTTCGACCAGTTCCCGTGGACCCACCACATGGAATCCGGTGTGCTGCTGACCCGGCGTTGATTGCGGGTAGCGGATACGGAAAAGCCGTCGTGATTGACGGCTTTTTTGTGGGAATCTTTTGATCCGTGCGATCACCGAACACAAAACGCCTCGGTCATTTCTGTTCAATTGACCGATGTAACCATCTAGTACATTTTATCTCCACAGGCCGGAACCTCTCGGCCCATGCCAAAAACAATAATTGGAGTTGCCCCCATGCCCCCTATCGTTCTGGTGCTTAACGGCCCGAACCTGAACCTGCTCGGCACCCGCGAGCCGGCGACTTATGGTCATGAAACCCTGGCGGATATTTCGGCGCTGTGTGGTCGCGCGGCTGACGAGTTCGGCCTGACCGTGGAATTTCGCCAGACCAATCATGAAGGCGAGCTGCTCGACTGGATTCACGCCGCGCGTGGTCGTTGTGCCGGGATCGTGATCAATCCGGCGGCGTGGACGCATACGTCCGTGGCAATTCGCGATGCACTGGTCGCCAGTGAATTGCCGGTGATCGAGGTGCACCTGTCCAATGTCCACGCCCGTGAGCCGTTTCGTCATCATTCGTTTGTTTCCGGCATCGCCACGGCCGTGATGTGCGGGTTCGGCAGCCATGGCTACCGCCTGGCGCTGGAGCATTTCGGTCAGCGGTTGCAGAGGTAAGAACCATGTCGCGTTCCAAGGTGATACTCGCCGGGCTGATCGGCGCCGGGATTCAGGCTTCACGTACACCGGCACTGCATGAGCACGAAGGTGATGCGCAGGGCCTGTGTTATCTGTACCAACTCATCGACCTCGATCAATTGCACCTCGACAGCACGGCCCTGCCCGACCTGCTGCAAGCGGCGGAGCGGATGAATTACACCGGACTGAACATCACTTTCCCGTGCAAACAGGCGGTCATCCCGCTGCTCGACGAATTGTCCCCGGAAGCGCGCGGTATCGGCGCGGTCAACACCGTGGTGCTGAAGGATGGCAGGCGTGTCGGCCACAACACCGATTGCCTCGGTTTCGCCGAGGGTTTTCGCCGGGGTCTGACAGACGCTGCCCGAGAACGTGTAGTCCAGATGGGCGCAGGCGGGGCTGGCGCGGCGGTGGCCCACGCGCTGCTCAGCGAAGGCGTACGGCAATTGACGATTTTTGATGTCGACCGCGAGCGTGCCCAGAGCCTGGCAAACAATCTGAATCAACATTTTGGCGCCAGTCGCGCGCAGGCCGGAGCGGATTTGCCCAGGGCGCTGGCGCAGACCGATGGTCTGGTCAACACCACGCCGATGGGCATGGCCAAGCTGCCGGGTTCACCGGTGCCGGCCGGGTTGCTGCGCAGGGAAATGTGGGTCGCGGAGATCGTGTATTTCCCGCTGGAAACCGAACTGCTGCGCGATGCCCGCGCCTTGGGTTGCCGCACCCTGGATGGCGGCAACATGGCGGTGTTTCAAGCGGTGAAGGCGTTTGAATTGTTCAGCGGCGTGGTGGCGGATGCGCAGCGCATGCTTGAGCATTTTCAGAGCATGAATGGCTGAATTTCAAAGTGGCCCCTGTGGGAGCGAGCCTGCTCGCGAAGGCGCTGGATCAGTCAACGAACAGGGCGACTGACACATTGCTTTCGCGAGCAGGCTCACTCCCACAGGGAGATCGAGTCAGGTCTTCAGGTAGCGCAACACCGATTCGCAGATCATCTCGCGGTGGCGCTGCTTGATGGTTTCGTCCGGCAGGTCGATCTGGAAGATTTCTCCCAGCGTGTGGCGGTTCGACACGCGATAGAAGCAAAACGAACTGATCAGCAGGTGCACGTCCAGCGCATCGATGCCACGCCGGAACAGACCTTCGTCCGCGCCCCGTTGCAGAATCCCGCCCAAGGTGTCGAGGATCGTGTTGTTCAGCGCCTTGATCGCATCGGAACGCTTTACGTATTCGGCGTTGTGGATGTTTTCGATGCTGACGATGCGCACGAAATCGACGTTGTGATCGTGGTGGTCGAAGGTGAATTCCACCAACCGACGGATCGCCAGCTCAGGCGGCAGTTCGTCCAGGTGCAGGCGGTTTTCCGTGCTGCGGATATCGCTGTAAAGCTTCTCCAGCACCTCGACGTACAACTGCTCCTTGCTGCCGAAGTAGTAATAAATCATGCGCTTGGAGGTGTGGATGCGCTCGGCGATCGCGTCGACGCGAGCGCCGGACAAGCCCTGCTGGACGAACTCGACGATCGCCTCCTGCAGAATGTTCTCGCGGGTCTTTTCCGGATTGTTCTTGCGACTCTTGCGCGGCACTGCGTCGGGCTCGACAGCAGCGGCGGAAAGTTCTGAATTCATGGTCATCGCGGGCTCACGGCCATCACTGCACAAGCGGCGATTATGGGCCGCGCGGGACAGTGAAGGAAGCCGCGCAGCCGGTGTTTAATCCCGCGTTTACGAATTCCCTACAACTTCGCCTGACGCACCGCACCGCTGCGGGATTTGGCCATCGCCGCCAGCCGCACCGCAACGTTGGCCGCGCCGTAGCCGGCATAGCCATTCTTGCGCTGGATGATCTCGAAGAAGAACCGCCCCTCGAACGGCTCGGTGTAGACATGAAACAACTCGCCGCCCTGGGCATCACGGTCGTAGAGCACGTTGTAATAGGCCAGTTCGCTGAGGAATTCATCGTCGAAATCGAAACGCGCGGCGAGGTCGTCGTAATAGTTCAGCGGGATGTCCAGCAGCGGCACACCGGCCTCCTTGGCGCGACTGACCTGGGCGAAAATGTCGTCACAATCGAAGGCGATGTGGTGCACACCGGAGCCGCGATAACTCGACAGCGCATGCGAAATGGCGGTGTTGCGGTTCTCGGAGATGTTCAGCGGCAGCCGGATCGAGCTGTCGCGACTGCGCAGTGCGCGGCTCTTCACCAGACCGTACGGATCGGGCAAGACCACTTCATCGTCGGCTTCGAAATCCAGCAGGCTTTTATAGAACAGCACCCAACTGTCGAGGCTGTCCGCCGGCAGCGCCATGGCCATGTGATCGATACGCTTGAGGCCTCCGCCGGTCTGCGCGTCCGGCAACAGATTGAAATCGGTGCCGTACACGTCGGCGTCCGCATCGACCAGATAAATCAGGCTGCCGTCCGGTGCGCGCACCGCCGCCAGCTCCAGTTCATTCGGCCCGACCAGGCCGCGATAGGGCTGCCCCTTGTAAGCGACCGCCCGGGCCAGCGCACTGGCGCTGTCCTTGACCCGCACCGCCGTGGCGCACAGCGACGGGCCGTGGGCTTCGAAAAAGCTGTGGGCGAACGAATACGGCTCGGAGTTGAGGATCAGGTTGATATCGCCCTGACGCAGCAGGCTGACACTCTTGGAGCGATGCTGCCCGGCCTTGGCAAAACCGAGGCGTTGCAGCCAGTGACTGAGCTTCGCGCCCAGCGCTTCGTCGACGGCAAACTCGAGAAATTCAACGCCGTTGTATTCGCTGGCCGGCGGCGTTTCGAAAAGGATTTCACGGTTGGCCACCGGCGGCGCTTCCTGCTCGAGACGCTGACGGGTCTTCTCTTCCAGATACAGCAGCGAGCGCAAACCGTCGGCGGCGTTGGCCCGTGGCGGCGCGGCGCGAAAGCCGTCGTTGAAGATTTCCAGCGACAACGGTCCGGTATAACCACTCTTGATGATCGGTGCGAGGAAACCCGGCAGATCGAATTCGCCCTGCCCCGGGAAACAGCGGAAATGCCGGCTCCACTCCAGCACGTCCATGGCCAGGATCGGCGCGTCGGCCATTTGCACGAAGAAGATCTTGTCGCCGGGAATGTCGGCGATTGCGCCGGGATCGCCCTTCAGCGACAGGGTGTGAAAGCTGTCGAGCAGCACGCCGAGGTTGGGGTGATCAGCCTGACGGACGATGTCCCAGACCTGTTGATAAGTATTGACGTGACGGCCCCACGCCAGCGCTTCGTAACCGATGCGCAAGCCACGGGCGCCGGCGCGTTCGGCCAGCAGGCGCAAATCATCGACGAGGATTTGCTGATCGCCGACACTGTCCGGCGAGGCGTTGCTGCAGACCAGCACCAGGTCGGTGCCAAGTTCCTGCATCAGATCGAACTTGCGCTCGGCACGCTCCAGGTTACGCGCCAGGCGATCGCGGCGGCAGCCTTCGAAGTCACGGAACGGCTGAAACAGGGTGATGGCGATCCCCAGATCGGCGCACATCTGTTTAATTTCCCGGGGACTGCCGTCGTAGTACAGGAGGTCGTTTTCGAAAATCTCCACGCCGTCGAACCCGGCGGCGGCAATGGCTTCGAGTTTTTCCGGCAGGGTGCCGCTCAAGGAAACGGTGGCAATGGAACGCTGCATGTTTCAACTCCCGTTTGGAGACGGCGGCTGCGTGAGCCGCGCCGCTTTTATAGGATGAACAAATTATTGGCTGCATCCCTGCGCGCAGCAATTTAAAGTGTACTACCCGGTTAGTTTTGCGTGCGATTATCGAACACTAAGGCGATTTGGCGAATTGACGATTTTTTGTTCACTGCCCAACATCGGTTGCACATCGAGTCCGGCCACTAACCGCCGGGCAAGGTGTTCGACAGAAAAGAACACCAAATAACAAATCCAAAAACGGGTGGAACACATGATTCCTTCACAGACTTCCCGCATGGCTCCGGCCATGAGCACTGCCACGGGTGGCATAGGCGACAAGATCCGCGGCGCCATGGCTGTCGGCAAGACCCGCTGGGGCATGCTGGCGCTGGTGTTTTTCGCCACCACCCTCAACTACATCGACCGCGCCGCTCTCGGCGTCATGCAGCCGATCCTCGCCAAGGAAATGAGCTGGACGGCGATGGATTACGCCAACATCAACTTCTGGTTTCAGGTCGGCTACGCGATCGGGTTTGTCCTGCAGGGACGCCTGATCGACCGGGTCGGCGTCAAGCGCGTGTTCTTCTGCGCCGTACTGCTCTGGAGCCTGGCCACCGGCGCCCATGGCCTGGCGACCTCGGCGGTCGGCTTCATGGTCTGCCGCTTCATCCTCGGCCTGACGGAAGCGGCCAACTACCCGGCCTGTGTGAAAACCACGCGCCTGTGGTTCCCGGCCGGTGAACGCGCTGTCGCTACCGGCATTTTCAACGCCGGCACCAACGTCGGCGCGATGTTCACGCCGATGCTCCTGCCACTGGTCCTGCATGTGTGGGGCTGGCAAGCGGCGTTCCTGTGCATGGCGGCACTGGGTGGCATCTGGCTGTTGTTCTGGGGCTTGAAGTATTTCAATCCAGAAGACCATCCGACGGTGAAACAGTCGGAACTCGATTACATCCAGCAGCAAGTCGAACCGGAACAGGCCCGCGTGCCGTTCAGCAAGATCCTGCGCATGCGCGGCACCTGGGCCTTCGCCCTTGCCTACTCGCTGACCGCGCCGGTGTTCTGGTTCTATCTGTACTGGCTGCCGCCGTTTCTCAATCAGCAATACAACCTCGGCATCAACGTGACGCAGATGGGTATTCCACTGATCATCATTTATGTCACGGCTGACTTCGGCAGTGTCGGCGGCGGGATTCTGTCCTCGTTCCTGATCGGTCGCGGGATGAACTCGATCAAGGCGCGGCTGCTGTCGATGTTGCTGTTTGCCTGCTGCATCATCGGCGTGGTGATGGCCGCCGGCTCGGCGAATCTGTGGGTGGCGGTGGCGGCGATCTCGCTGGCGATCGGCGCGCATCAGGCCTGGACTGCGAACATCTGGAGCCTGGTGATGGACTACACGCCCAAGCACATGATGAGCACGGTGTTCGGCTTCGGCGGCATGTGCGCAGCGATCGGCGGGATGTTCATGACCCAGATCGTCGGCCACATTCTCACCGTCACCAACAACAACTACACGGTGCTGTTCACGCTGATCCCGGCGATGTACTTCCTCGCACTGACGTGGATGTACTTCATGGCACCGCGCAAGATTCCGACGATTACCGAATAACCTGCCTGCATACATCCCATTGTGGGAGCGAGCCTGCTCGCGAAGGCGTCACGTCAGCCGCTGAATATGGCGACTGACACACCGCTTTCGCGAGCAGGCTCGCTCCCACAAGTTGAACCGGGATCCGCTCTTCAGCGCCGGCTCTGCTGCCACGCTGCCGCCAATCCGCTGCAACAGATCACCGCGATACCGATCACCGTCAACCCGCTCGGGGTGTGATTGAACAGCAGCCAGCCCAACAACCCGGCAAAGACGATCTGGCAATAGCCGAACGGCGCCAGCAATGCCGGCGCGGCGTGACGGAAGGCCTGGGTCAGAAACAAGTGCGCAGTCATCCCGCAACTGCCCAGCGCCAGCATCAGCGCGGCGTGAGTCCACGTCGGCACCTGCCAGAAGAACGGCACCAGCGCGCTCATCACCAGGGTATTGCACAGCCCGGCAAAGAAGTTGCTGGTGGTCGGGCTGTCCACTTCGGCGAGCTTGCGCGTCAGCAGTTGGTAGAAGCAGAAGAACAGTGCCGAGCAGAACGGCAGCAGGATCGCCGGGGTAAACAGTTCGCCGCCCGGGTGGACGATGATCAGCACGCCGATGAAGCCGCAGATCACCGCGATCCACTGCCCGCGCGTCACGCGTTCCTTGAGCAGCGGCACCGACAATGCGGTGACCAATACCGGTGCGAGAAAGTTGACCGCCGTGGCTTCGGCCAGCGGGATGTACAGCAGCGCCGTGGTGAAAAACAGGCTGGTGCCGAGCAGGCACAGGGCACGGGCGAGCTGCCATAACGGCTTCTTGGTGCGCAGAACACGCAAGCCGGACTGCGGCAGGAAAATCCCCGCCATCAACAAGGTGTGCACCACATAGCGCGCCCACACCACCATCACGATCGGATAAAAACCGGAGAGGTATTTCGACAACGCGTCGTGGCTGGAAAACAGGAACGTCGCCACGACAATCAGCAGAATCCCCTTGAAGGGCTGGTTGACACCGGAGAGCGGGGTGCTGACGGTCATTGGCAATCTCTGAAAAAAAATCCGGGCGAGCGTTCGCGCTGGCGGCAATCGTTGTGGCAATCATAGTCGGCTGAGCTTTCAGCAACCGCACAGGTTGCACTCTTCTTCGCCGGGAAACCGCCGCCAGGCAAAACCTTGAGGCAAGAATCCCGCCACTTCGGCGCCCGGCCAGTGTGCAACATCACAGACTGCCGTCGAAACAGCGGGTTCATGAATTCGACGGAAGAAATTCCACTCGGGATTGAATTCACGGCCCGCTCGACCGTCAATACCAGGCCCGCACCATGTGGGCGCGTGTGCATGGACGGACGACCGGACTGGCGCCACACTCACACAGCGGCAACACTCATCACCAGCAGATTCATCACCGGCAATAAAAGAGGATTCCCACATGCTATGGAAAAAAGGCCGACGCAGTGACAACGTCGTCGACGCCCGGGGTGATGATGCCGGCGGTGGCGGCGGCATGCGCTTCGGTGGCGGCAAGGGCCTGAGCCTGACGGCCATCGTGCTGATTGTCGGCATCGGCTGGCTCACCGGCCAGGACCCGATGCAGATCCTCGGCCAGTTGACCGGGCAGATGGAGCAGCCGGCGCCCTCCTCGCAAACCCGCCAGGCGCCACCGGCCAATGATGAACAGGCCGAATTCGTCCGCTCGATTCTCGGCGACACCGAAGACACTTGGGGTCCGATCTTCCAGCAGGCCGGTCGCCAATACAAAGACCCGACACTGGTGCTGTTCAGCAATCGGGTGAACTCCGCGTGCGGCATGGCCACTTCTGCGACCGGCCCGTTCTATTGCCCGGCAGACCAGAAGGTCTATCTGGACATGGCGTTCTTTCAGGAAATGTCGCAGCGCTTCAAAGCCGCCGGCGATTTCGCTCAGGCTTATGTGATTGCGCACGAAGTCGGCCACCATGTGCAGACGCTGCTGGGCGTCTCGGCGAAGATGCAGACGGCGCGTCAGCAAGGCCGGCAAATGGAAGGCGACGGCGGCTTGCTGGTTCGTCAGGAATTGCAGGCCGACTGTCTCGCTGGCGTCTGGGCGTATAACGCGCAGAAACGCCTGAACTGGCTGGAGCCCGGCGACATCGAAGAAGCCTTGAATGCCGCCAACGCCATCGGCGATGATCGCTTGCAGCAACAGGGTCAGGGCCGCGTGGTGCCGGACTCGTTCACCCACGGTACGTCAGCGCAAAGAGTGCGCTGGTTCAAAACCGGATTCGCGCAAGGCCAGGTAAGCCAGTGCGACACCTTCGCGGCGAAAACCCTGTAAATGCATAAATGGCTTGTGGCGTTACTGTTGATCGCCGGCACCGCGCAAGCGGCCGGCGTCGATGCGATCAGCCCCGGTCGCCTGCAACTCAAGGCCGGGGAAATGGCGGTGGGCATCGGCCCGGCACCGGAGAAGATCGAGCGGGTGCTGATCGTCATTCACGGTCGCCTGCGCAACGCCGAGACCTACCGCAAAAGCGCGGAAAGCGCCGCCGAACTCGCCGGGCAGACCGCGCACACGCTGGTGATCGCTCCGCAGTTTCTCAATGAAAGCGACGTCACCCTGTATTCCTTGCCGCCGACGGTGCTGCGCTGGCAGGGCAACGAGTGGATGGGCGGCGGCTTGTCCACCGGGCCGAATCCGCTGAGCTCCTACGCGGCGCTGGACGAAATCGTCGCGCGGCTCAGCGATCGCAAACAGTTTCCGGACGTGAAGCAGATCGTGATCTTCGGCCACTCCGGCGGTGGTCAGGTGGTGCAGCGTTACGCCCTGCTGGCCAAGGATCAGCCGGCGCTCAAGGCCAACGGCATTCGCTTGCGCTATGTGGTGGCCAATCCTTCGTCCTATGCATATTTCAACGAGCAGCGGCCAGTGGCGTTCGATCACGCGCAATGCCCTGGCTTCAATCGCTGGAAGTACGGCCTGGCGGACATGCCGGTGTATGCCGGCGGGCAAACGCCGTTGCAGGTCGAGAGCGCTTACGTCAAACGCGAGGTGATTTATCTGCTCGGGCAGCAGGACGTCGACCCGGAACATCCGGCGCTGGACAAGAGCTGCGCGGCCGAGGCGCAAGGGGCTTACCGGTTGATGCGCGGGAAGCTGTATTTCGGTTACTTGCTGCGTCGCCATCCTGAGGGGGTCAATCAGCGGCTGGTGGAGGTGCCCGGGGTCGGGCATGACGGGGATGGCATGCTGACGTCGGCGGAGGGGCAGAAGGCGTTGTTTGATCAGTAGGGTTTGTGCTGATTGTGCCGAAGCTATCGCGAGCAGGCTCACTCCTACAGGGGAACGCATTCCAAATTGTAGGAGTGAGCCTGCTCGCGATGAGGGCATCAATAACAGCAAATCTCTTAAGCCTGAAGCATCCGCCGCAACTCGACACAATCCTTCGCATGCCAATCGGTCAACTCCGGCCACGGGTTATCCGGCAGGTTCACCAACACCGTCCGCGCCCCCGCTGCTCGGCCGCAATCGAGATCAAAGCGGTAATCGCCGACCATCACCATGTCACTGGCCGGCACTTGCCAGGCCTCGGCCAGTTTCAGCAAACCGCCCGGATGCGGCTTCGGCGGTGCTTCGTCGCGACCCAGCACATCCTCGACCGCAAAGCAGTCGGCCAGGCCGATCGCCTCCAGCGTGACATGTGCCAGCTCCCGCGCATTGCGCGTGAGAATGCCGAGGCGATAACCGCGCGCATGCAGGTCGCGCACCAGCTCCACCGCGCCGGTGGCCGGGGTCGAGCCCAACGCCAGATCGCGTTCATGCTCAAGCAACCAGGCATGTTTGGCCGCTGCTTCATCCGCTGGCAATGCAGCTAGATGGGTGAGGATGTCGTCCTCTGGCGGAATCGCCAGCGCCACACGAATCGCCGCGAAATCATGCACGGCGACGGTCAGCGTGCCGTCCATATCGAACACCCAATGACGAACCGCGGTCAGGCTCATACCCAGTCCTTGCGATGGCGGATCAGGCCTTCCTGAGTCACCGAAGCGACCAGTTGCCCGGCGCGATTGAACACGCTGCCACGGGAAAAACCACGGGAGTTGCCGGCCCACGGGCTGTCCATCGCGTAGAGCAACCAGTCATCGGCGCGCAGATCGTTGTGGAACCAGAGCGCGTGATCAAGGCTGGCGACCTGCATGTCCTTCTGCCAGACCGACTTGCCGTGGGGCAGCATCGACGTGGTCAGCAGGCCGAAGTCCGAGGCATACGCCAGCAGGTATTTGTGCAGCGCCGGGATGTCGGCCAAGGCGCCGTCGGCGCGGAACCACACGTACTTCAGCGGATCGGCCGGTTGCGGGTTGTACGGGTCTTTTTCGGTAACCGGGCGTACTTCGATCGGTTTCGGACACAGCAGTTTTTCACGCATGTGCTCGGGAATCAGGTGCGCTCGCTGCTGGATCAGTTCCAGCTCCGAGGGCAGGTTTTCCGGGCCGACCACCGCCGGCATCTGGCCCTGATGCTCGAAGCCTTTTTCGTCGTACTGGAACGAAGCGCTGCACGTGAAGATCGGGTGGCCCTTCTGGATCGCCGTCACGCGGCGAGTGCTGAAGCTGCCGCCATCACGGACGCGATCAACCGAATAGACCACCGGCAACTTGGCATCGCCCGGGCGCAGGAAATAACCGTGCAGCGAGTGCACATGGCGCGCCTCTTCCACCGTCTGACTGGCGGCCGACAGCGACTGGCCGAGCACCTGACCGCCGAACAACTGGCGGAACCCCAGATCCTGACTACGACCACGGAACAGGTTTTCTTCGATCGGTTCCAGGGTCAGCAGATCGACCAGATCTTCCAGCACTTGGCTCATTCAGACTCTCCTCACACAAAGCAATGGCCGCGCAGTCTTGGCTGCGGCGGACGATTCAGGTTCTGGCACGGGCCAAATACGATGGCGGCCATTGTAAACGTCCGTGTCGGCTTATTCATGCAAGGTTTGCAGCCATTGTTCGCGGCTGATGCGATACAGAACATGGCGGCGCAACGGGTGATCGAGCGCAAGCTTGGGGTGATCGAAATCATCCTGCGGATCGTGATGCATGCCGATCGCCTGCATGACCTTCTCCGACTGCGCGTTCTGCCCGGCGGTAAACGAGACGATTTCCTCCAGTTTCAATTGGTCGAAACCCGCGCGCAGTGCCGTCCACGCCGCTTCGCTGGCGTAACCCAGGCCCCAGTGTTCCTTGGCCAGACGCCAGCCGATCTCCACCGCCGGGGTAAACGGCGCATCGAAGCCGACCACGCCCAACCCGGTGAAACCGATGAACTCGCCCGTGTCCTTGCGCTCCAGCGCCCACAGGCCAAAGCCATGCTCGGCAAAATGCCCGCGCACGCGACCGATCAGCGCGGCACTTTCGAGCCGGGTCAACGGCGCTGGAAAGTAGCGCATCACCTGTGGATCGGCGCACATCGCGGCGAATGCCGGCAAATCCTCGTCCTGCCACTGACGCATCAACAAACGCGCGCTTTGCAGCTCCAGTATCGGCTCCATCGTCCCCTCCATTTCCATGCCGTTGAGTCTACATCGCTGGTAGGATCGTTCATTCTTTCCCTGGTTCTGCGCGAAACAAGCCATGCCCTTGCCGTTGATCTATCACGAAGACTACAGCCCCGAGTTTCCCGCGGATCACCGCTTTCCCATGGACAAGTTCCGGCTGCTGCGCGATCACCTGGTCGACAGCGGCCTGACCCGCGACGCCGACCTGCTGCGCCCGCAGATCTGCCCCAACGACATCCTCGCCCTCGCCCATGACCGCAGCTATATCGAACGCTACATGAGCGGCGAGTTGTCCCGCGAAGACCAACGGCGCCTCGGCCTGCCGTGGAATGAAGCGCTGGCGCGGCGCACCGTACGCGCGGTGGGCGGTTCGATCCTCGCGGCAGAGCAAGCCCTTGAGCATGGTCTGGCCTGTCATCTGGCCGGCGGCACCCATCACGCTCACTACGATTACCCCGCCGGGTTCTGCATCTTCAATGACCTGGCGATCATCAGCCAGTACCTGTTGCAGAGCGGCCGGGTCAATCGCGTGCTGATCTTCGATTGCGACGTGCATCAAGGCGACGGCACCGCGCGGATTCTCCACGACACGCCGGAGGCGATTACCGTTTCCCTGCACTGCGAAAAGAATTTTCCCGCACGCAAGGCAGAAAGTGACTGGGATATTCCGCTGCCCAAAGGCATGGGTGACGCCGATTATCTGCAGGTCGTCGATGACACGCTCAACTACCTGTTGCCGCTGTATCAACCGGATCTGGTGCTCTACGACGCTGGCGTTGATGTGCACAAGGACGATGCCCTTGGTTATCTGCAATTGACCGACTCCGGCGTGGCCGAGCGCGATGAACGGGTCATGCGCCATTGTCTGGGCCGCGACATCCCGGTGGTCGGGGTAATCGGCGGCGGCTACAGCAAGGACCGCCACGCCCTCGCCCGCCGCCACGGCATCCTCCATCACAGCGCGCAACGGGTCTGGGATTCACACGGCTGTCATTGAAACATGCTGCGTTACCCACAATCGCTGTGGAACTGCCTGTGGATAACCTGAGCGAAAGGGACTGCAGGCCAGGCTGGGCATGGCGCCCAGCGCACTGTTTATTTTTTAACCAGCCTCGAAATACACCGCAGCCCCGGTGGGAGCGAGCCTGCTCGCGAAAGCTTTAGCACCCACAACATCTAATTGAATGACAGACCGCGTTCGCGAGCAGGCTCGCTCCCACATGGTGTCTCCCACAGGGTTCAGCGCTGTTAGAATGCGCGCCTTGTTCCGCCATACCGCAGCGCACGCCCATGACCCAGAACTCCGCTCCCGCCAACACCCACGTCGCCATCATTGGCGGTGGCCCCGCCGGCCTGATCGCCGCCGAGGTGCTGAGCCAGGCCGGAGTCCGCGTCGACGTGTACGACGGCATGCCCTCGGTCGGGCGCAAGTTCCTGCTGGCCGGGGTCGGCGGCATGAACATCACCCATTCCGAAGCCTACCCGGCGTTCCTCTCCCGTTACGCCGAACGCGCACCGCAGATCGCCCCGCTGCTGCGCGCATTCGATGCCGATGCGCTGTGCCAGTGGATTAATGAACTGGGCATCGAAACCTTCATCGGCAGCTCCGGCCGCGTGTTCCCCACCGACATGAAAGCCGCCCCACTGTTGCGCGCCTGGCTCAAGCGCCTGCGCGACAGCGGCGTAGTTATCCACACCCGCCATCGCTGGCTCGGCTGGGACGCAAGCGGTGCACTGCGCATCGCCAGCCCGGAAGGCGAAATCAGCGTAAACCCCGACGCCACCCTGCTCGCCCTCGGCGGCGGCAGTTGGTCGCGCCTGGGCTCGGATGGCGCGTGGATGTTGCCGCTGGAGCAGCGCGGCGTGGATCTGGCGCCGTTGCAGCCAAGCAATTGCGGCTTCGAGGTGCAAGCTTGGAGCGAGCTGATGGTGAGCAAATTCGCCGGCGCGCCGCTGAAAAACATCGCCATCGGGTTAAACGACGATATCCCGCGTCTGGGCGAATGCGTCATCACCGCGACCGGGATCGAGGGCAGCCTGATCTATGCGCTGTCGGCGCCGATTCGTGAGGAAATCAACTGCTATGGCGCAGCGGTTATCCACATTGATCTGCTGCCAGGTCGCCCTGTGGATAAATTACAGGCAGCCCTGAGCAAACCACGCGGCTCGCGCTCGATGGCCAAGCATCTGCACAGTCAGGTGGGGATTGATGGGGTTAAAGCAGCGTTGTTGCGCGAGCTGACCGACGCCGAAACCTTCGCCGATCCGGCGCTCCTGGCGCGAGCGATCAAAGCGTTGCCGCTGACACTGGTGAAAACCCGTCCGCTGGATGAAGCGATCAGCAGTGCTGGTGGCGTGAGATTCGAGGCGATGGATGAGCGCTTGATGCTCAAGGCGCTGCCGGGGGTGTTTTGCGCCGGCGAGATGCTCGACTGGGAAGCGCCGACGGGAGGATATTTGCTGACTGGGTGTTTTGCCAGTGGGCGGGCGGCAGGGTTGGGAATCGTCCAGTGGTTCAAAAGCAGCAGCAAGTTCTGAGCTGCAAGCTGCAAGCCGAAGCAAAGCGCTTCTAACTTGCAGCTTGCAGCTGAACGCTCGAAGCTGCTTTCAGGGTTTGCGCTTACGCGGCCCAGTATTGAACACCGGCACTTTGCGCACCGGCTTGATCGATGGCTCCGGTGCCGAGGTCTCGCCGCTGTCGACCCACTTGCCCAGATTGCGTTTTCCACCGCCACCGCCCGACGCTTTCGGCTTCTTCGGTTTTTTCGGCTTCTTGATCACCTGACCGCTGGCATCGGTGTCAGGCACGCGGTGCTCGGGTTCGAAATCCGGTTCGTTCTGGCGCTTCAGGTTCTGCCGAGTCAGCATTTCGATGGCCGAAAGCATGTTCACTTCATCGGCACACACCAGCGAAATCGCCTCACCGGTGGCACCTGCGCGGCCAGTCCGGCCGATGCGGTGAATGTAATCCTCGGCGACGATCGGCAGATCGAAGTTGACCACCAGCGGCAGATCTTCGATGTCCAGACCACGGGCGGCGACGTCGGTCGCCACCAGAATCTGCACTTCGCTGAGCTTGAAACGGTCCAGCGCGCGCTGGCGCGTAGCCTGCGGTTTGTCGCCATGGATGCCGTCAGCATTCACACCGAGGCCCTGAAGTTTTTCCACCAGCGCATCGACGCCGTTGCGGGTCTTGGCGAACACCAGCACCTGCTTCCACTTGTTCTTGCGCATCAGGTGCACGAACAGTTCAGCCTTGCGCTTCTTGTCCACGGTGACGATCCACTGCTTGACCGTGTTGGCGGCGACGTTGCGCGGGCTGACTTCGACACTCAGCGGATCATTGAGCATCTGCCCGGCGAGCAGGCGGATGTCATCGGAGAAGGTCGCGGAGAACAGCAGGGTCTGGCGCTTTTTCGGCAGCATGCGGTAAATGTTCGCCAGTTCTTCAGAGAAGCCCAAGTCGAGCATACGGTCGGCTTCATCCAGCACCAGCGTTTGCAGCTGATTGAGCTTCAGCGCGTTCTGGCGGAACAGGTCGATCAAGCGACCGGGCGTGGCGACCAGCACATCGACGCCGCCGCGCAGCTTCATCATCTGCGGGTTGATGCTGACACCGCCGTACACCGCATATGTGCGCAGCGGCAGGTTCTCGGCGTATTGGCGCACGGCTTCGTGGACCTGCTCGGCCAGTTCGCGGGTCGGCACCAGAATCAGCGCACGCGCCGAGTTGGCGGTGACTTTCGGCCCTTCCATGGCCAGCAACTGCAACAGCGGCAAGGCGAAACCGGCAGTTTTACCGGTGCCGGTCTGGGCCGCTGCCATCAGGTCGCGACCGGCCAGCACCGCCGGAATGGCTTGCGCCTGCACCGGCGTCGGGGTCTGGTAGCCGAGCGTCTCGAGGGAGCGCAGCAAGGGTTCGATCAGGCCAAGGGAGGCGAAAGTCATGGGAGTACCGTAGGAAAAAATGACGCGGGGATGCAATGCCGCGCAGTTTACCCTAATTCGTACGCGCTTCCGTCGGAACGGCTTTCGCCTCTTCCAAGGGTGGCTGCGCAGGTCGACGCCACTGCGGCAGGCTGATCAGCAGCACCGCGCTGATGATCACCAGCATCGCCAGCGCTTCTTCGATGCCGATGGTCTCGCCGACAAACACCACGCCGAGCAACACCGCCACCGCCGGGTTGACGTAGGCATAACTGGTCGCCGCCGCTGGGCGCACGTGTTTGAGCAGATACATGTAGGAATTGAAGGCGATGATTGAGCCAAAGAAGATCAGATAGGCCAGCGCCAGCCACCCTTCGAGCGGCGGCATGGCTTGCAGATGCTCGCCACTCAGCGCACTGCCGATCAGCAAGACCACGCCGCCGACGAGCATTTCCACCGCACTGGCCATCGCCCCCGCCGGCAATGGCAGGTATTTGCTCCACACCGAACCGAACGCCCAGCTCGCCGCCGCGAAGATCAGCAACATCGCGCCGAGCGGGCTCGATTGCAGGTTGGACCCCATGTTGAGCATGGCGATGCCAATAATCCCCAACGCCACACCGGCCCACTCCAGCCGCGTATTGCGCGCGCCCCAGAAGTAGCCGAACAACAAGGTGAACAGTGGCACCGTCGCCACCGCCAGCGCGGCAACGCCGGAAGCCACACCAGTGTGCTCGGCCACGCTGACCGCGCCATTACCAAAACTGAGCAGCAGAATGCCGATCAGCCCCGCTGCTTTCCACTGCGCCCAGGTCGGCGCCGGCGCCCCGCGCCAGCGCAGCCAGGCGTACATCAAGCTGCCGGCAATGACAAAGCGCACCCCGGCCAGCAACAGCGGCGGCCAGTATTCGACGCCGATGCGAATCACCAGATAGGTCGATCCCCAAATCACGTACAACGCAAAAAACGCAGCAATCAACGGCAGGGAAAAACGGCGCAAGGCAGGCATGGGCAGCTCGACAGTCAGATTTCTGTGGACCGGTCATTCTAGAAAGGCCGCCGCGCAAAAATAAGTTACAAAACCTGTTTTTCGCGCCGGTACACTTTTGCATGAAAGCAACTGAGACCGCCAAGGTCCTTGTGGGAGCGAGCCTGCTCGCGAAAGCGGTGTATCAGTCACAGTTGCGTTGAATGACACACCGCATGGATCGTCCCCACGCTCCGCGTGGGAATGCCTCAACGGACGCTCTGCGTTCGGCTTTGAAAGGGACGCGGAGCGTCCCGGGCTTCATTCCCACGCAGAGCGTGGGAATGATCAGTCGGAGTACCCGGGATCAGCGATAACGCTGCAAATGCTCGCCGACTTTTGCGGCAGGGACTTTCTGCAATTTGCACAGCAGGTCGTGATTCAACTCGCGCACCCCGTGCTTGCCCCGCAACTCTTGCGCCAAATGCGCCATCAGATTGGCCGCCATCTCGGCATCGGCCATGGCCCGGTGAGCCTGGCCGGTATGCGGCAACCGCGCGAAAGTGGTGAGGGTGCCGAGCTTGTGATTCGGCGCCGCCGGCATCAGGCGCCGCGCCAGCAGCAGTGAACAGGCGAAATTCTGCAGGCGTGTGCGCTTGATCCGCCCCAGTTCGAAATCCCAGAACTTCTGGTCGAACGAGGCGTTGTGTGCGAGCAATGGCGTGCAGCCGACGAATTCGTTGACCTCTTCCATCACCCGCTCGGCCGGCGGCGCGGTGCGCAGCATGGCGTTGCTGATGCCGGTCAGCTGCTCGATGAACGCGGGGACGCGTACCCCAGCGTTCATCAGGCTCTGGTAACGCTCGACGATGCGGCCGTTTTCCAGCATCACCACGGCAATTTCCGTGGCGCGGCAGCTGCTGTTCGGCGACAGGCCGGTGGTTTCAAAGTCGATGACTGCAATGCGTTCCAAACCGGGGTGTACTCCGTTCAAATCTATTGTTCAGCTCAGCTCTTGAGCAACAGCGCGCCTTCGATCGGCACGTAGCGGCTGGCTGCGCGGATCAGCGAGTTGGCGGTCAGGCCGGGAACGCCGTAGGCCACCGCTTGCACGCCGTGCTTGTTGATGATGCGTTCGAGCAGCATGTCGAAATCGCCGTCACCGGAGGCCAGCACCACTTCGTCGACGTGGTCGGCGGCGTCCATGATGTCCAAGGTAATGCCCACGTCCCAGTCGCCCTTGGCCGAGCCGTCGCTGCGCTGGATGTAGGGCTTGAGCTTCACGGTGAAACCGAGGTTGCGCAGGATCTGCTGAAACTGCTGCTGCTTGCTGTCGCCACGGTCGATCGCGTAGGCGTAGGCCTCGACGATCTGCCCGTTCTTGCTGATGTCCGCCCACAATGCGGCGTAGTTGAAGTGGCAACCATAGGCCTGACGCACGGTGTAGTAGAGGTTCTGCACATCGGCGAACACTGCGATTTTTTTCACCGGAGTTCCTGTGGGCGCGCAAGCGCACGAAGCGGGGTCAGGCGATCAGGCCCGAAAAAGGCGCTCAGTATGCCAGCCAAGAGAAAGATTCAGCGAATAATCACCGGCTGGCGCCGAGGTGTCCCTGACAAACGGTGTTGTGGTGAGGGGATTTAGCGAAACGTCGCACCGCCCCGCTGGGCTGCGCAGCAGTCCTCGCTTTAACCAGGAAAAGCGGGGCTGCTGCGCAGCCAACGGGGATAAATCCCCTCGCCACAGGGTGCATGTCAGCCTTCAGAGGCTATGTCAGACAAAGGAGTCGTCGTCATCGAAGAACGACGAATTGTCGCTGCTGTAATCGGCGTCGCTGAAACCGCCCTGGTCATTGCCCGAGAAGCCGTTGTCCGCCACGCGCTGATCATCGCCCCAGCCGTTGTTGCTTTGATCGGCGACCTGCGCCGGTTCTTCCTTGATGACCTCGACGATTTCTTCCGGTTGCTGATTGTGGTGGAACAGGCTGCTGATGCCCTGCGCCAGCATCACACCACCCGCCACGCCAGCGGCGGTTTTCAGCGCACCGCCGAGAAAGCTGTTGCCCGCCGCCGGGGCTGCCTGCTGCGCATAGTTGGGCGGCGCAGCGGCGAAGTTCTGTTGCGGTGCCGGAGCCTGGTAGCTCTGCTGCGGCGCCGGTTCACGCCAGCCGCCGGTGGACGACGGCGCTGCGCTCTGGCTCGGCGCCGGACGCGAACTGCCGCCGCCAAAAATGCTCGACAGGAAGCCACCGCCGCCGCTCGCCGCTGGCGCGCCGCTCTGGGCCTTGGCCGATTGCAGTTCGGCCTGCAGGCGCTGGACCTGCTGGGTCAGTTGCTTGTTCTGCTCGTCGAGGCTTTTCAGCGCGGCCTCTTGCACCAGAATCGCCTGGGTCATGAAATAACCTGCCGCCGGTTGGCGCGTCAGGTGTTCCTTGATCCGCGCCTCGGCCTGGGCGTCGCGGGGGGCTGCCTCCGTCTCGGCCTGTTGCAGCCGGGAAAACAGTCCATCGATCAGGGTTTGCTCTTCGCTGTTCATGGCGACCTCGTAGATTGCCGGTAATAACGTGCCCGCGCCCACTCTGGGCGGGGTGCTCTCCTGTAATGGAGACAGTGACAAAACGTTTCAATGACCTTTACCGAATGTTTACGTTTGTGTCGGCCCGCGTTGCATCGGTTAAAGTGAGCCACTGTTTTCGACCTGCGATACCGACTGATGAATGCCCTCGAAGTACTGCGCGACTCTTTGTATTTTTTCAAACGCCATCTGGGCAGCATCGTGCAGTTGTGCCTGCCGCTGGTGATTGTCGAAGCTTTCTTGCAGCAGGCGGTCGATCACGCCACCGGGCCGGACACCTTTGCCGGGGTCAGCATCATCGTCGGCCTGCTGGTGTATCCGCTGTACACCGCCGCGCTGATCCTGTTTCTCGATGCACGCAGCCGTGGCGAGTCGCCGCGCAACCGCGACCTGCTGGCGATGGCCGCCACCCTGTGGCCACGCTTCGCCGTGCTGACCGCGCTCAATACCTTGCTGATTCTGCTGGGCCTGTCGCTGTACTTCCTGCCGGGCCTGATGCTGATGGTCATGCTCGCCTTCGCTGAATATCTGCTGGTGCTGCGCGGCCTCGGGCCGTTGCAGGCAATGAAGGAAAGTCTGCGCCTGACGCGCGGGCACTTCTGGCGCATCCTGCTGTGCATTCTCTGCGTGATGACTCCGTTGTGGTTGCTCAAGGGCGCGACGCTGGCGGTGTACCCCGAACCGCAGAATCCGCTGATTGCCGGGCTGATCGACAGCGCTCACAGCTTTCTGCAACTGTTCACCAGTGTGGTGCTGTTCCGCCTGTTCATGCTGATCAGCGAATTGCCTGACAAACGTAACGGAGCGGTCTGACCGCGCCGTGCTTGGGCTTCGCGGCTGCCGTCAGGTATGCTCGGGGCCACTTTCTGTAACGCTATAAGCCGAGCCATGACCCGTCTGCTGCGCTACACCCTGCTCCTCGTCATCCTTGCCGTCGTCCTGTTCGGCGTACTGCTGTTCAGCCTGACCTGGCGCCCCGATGCCCGCGAAACCCTGCCGGTCCGTTGCAGCGCCACGGCGCCGTCGCTGGTGCCCGGGCAAGCACTGAAAGTCATGACCTGGAACGTGCAGTTCCTCGCCGGCAAGCGCTACGTATTCTGGAATGACCTGGCTCAGGGCGACGACGAAGCGCCGACCGCCGAAGACATGGCCTTCAGCCTCGACGAAGTGGCGCGGGTGATCCGCGACGAACAACCCGATGTGGTGTTGTTGCAGGAGCTCGACGACGGCGCCAAGGCCAGCGATTACCAGAACCAGCTCAAACTGTTGCAGGAACGTGTCGCCGATCTGTACCCGTGCAGCACCAGCGCCTTCGACTGGAAAGCCGATTTCGTCCCCGAGCCCCATATCTACGGCAGCGTCGGCCGCCAGTTGGCGACGTTGAGTCGCTATCGCATCGAACACGCCGAACGCCTGCAACTGCCCGTGGCCCCGAGCAACTTCATCAGCCGCCAGTTCCAGCCCAAAGACGCTTTGCTCGCAGTCAAACTGCCGCTCAGCGATGGCGGACAACTGACCGTGTTCAACACCCACTTGCAGCGCGCCAGCCAGGCGGACGGCAACGTGCAGGCGCAAGTGGCTGCCGTGGCCAAAGTGCTCGACAAGTATGAAAGCCAGGGCCTGCCCTGGCTGATCGGTGGCGATTTCAATCTGCTGCCGCTTGGCCAATATCGACGGCTGCCCGTCGAGCGACGCACGCCCTACTCTGCCGACAGCGAACTGCATCTGCTGTGGGACAAGTACCCGATGATCCCGACCAACAACGAGGCCGGCGGTATCGATCGGGCCAAATGGCTGACCCATTACCCCAACGACCCCGGCCTCAACGGCCCGGATCGCACGGTGGATTATCTGTTCTACAGCCCGAAGCTCAAACGCCTGCAAGCACAGGTGCGGCAGGACGATACCTTGCGCATCTCCGACCACTTGCCGGTGATTGCGCGATTCCTGCTTCCTGCCGCGCCATAGACAATGACAGCCATCAACTTCGGCGCCGGACCACGCGCCGATGGCAATCCGCCGGGCCCAAGACCTTGCCCGCGCGGGAGCGTACCGTAATGGTCTCGACCGGCTCCGATTGTTCGTTGTCCAGCAACACCGAATAACTCTCACCCTTACTGAACAGGAAACGCTCGCCCCATTGGCGCATGCTGATGACAATGGGGAAAACCGAACGGCCCATCTCGGTCAACACGTATTCCTTGTAAGCGGTGCCATCGGAGGCTGGCTGCACCTCGAACACGCCCAGCTCGACCAATCTCTTGAGTTTCACCGTGAGGATGTTTTTCGCCAGCCCCAGACGTTTCTGGAATTCGCTGAAACGACGCACATCATCGAAAGCATCACGGATGATCATCAACACCCAACGATCACCGATGGCCTCGAGAGTGCGGGCCACGGGACATTCGCTTTGTGCCAGTAGCAACTGTCTGGCCATGAGTCTCCAATTTTGAAAAAGAGCGCGTTAGACAGGATCTAACGTCAGAAGAAAATATTTTGTAAAAACTAGTTGTAGATTAAAACCAGTTTTGATAAAAATCAACGCACCGGTTTTCTTTGGAAACCAGATTCCCAAGGATGGAATGATGACGTTGAACCCTCAAAAGCCTTCGAAAATGGACGTCGAAGCCGAAAAATCAGCCAGCAGCGGCAGCGTTCGAGCACCTCTGACACAGGCGGCCAATACCGGATTAAGTCGTTACCAGACATTTCTCTTCGCAATCACCTGCGCCATGGCCGTGGCTAACGTGTACTTTGCACAACCGCTGCTGGAGTCGATGGCTGCGAGCCTGTCGGTGTCGCCCGGCACTATCGGTGTGGTGGTCACCGCCACTCAGGCTGGTTACGCAATAGGCCTTTTGTTCATCGTCCCGCTGGGGGACCTGCTCAATCGCAAGGGACTGATCCTGACGCAGATGCTGCTGTCGGCCATTGCCTTGTGCGCGGTTGGGCTGGCACAGGATTGGGGCATGTTGCTCGGCGCGATGGTGCTGGTCGGGCTGATGGCGGTCGTCGTGCAAGTGGTGGTTGCCTACGCTGCGACGCTGGCCAGCCCGGAACAACGTGGCGAAGCCATTGGCACGGTGACCAGTGGCGTCGTGCTGGGCATTCTGCTTGCGCGCTTCGTATCGGGCGCGGTAGCCGATCTGGCTGGATGGCGCGGCGTTTACTTCGTATCGGCAGCCTTGATGATCGGCATGGCACTGGTGCTGTATCGCACCATGCCAGCATCGACCACACCACCGGCCAAGGGCAGTTACTTGCAGTTGCTGCGGTCGGTCCTGCAGTTGTATCTCACCGAACGGACGCTGCGCGTCAGGGGCACCTTCGCCCTGCTGATATTCGCCGCATTCAGCGTACTGTGGACCGCAATGGTATTGCCGTTGAGCGCACCTCCCCTGTCGCTGTCACACACTCAGATAGGCCTGTTCGGTCTGGCCGGGGTAGCCGGCGCGCTGGCTGCAGCACGGGCCGGAAGGCTGGCCGATCAAGGCCTGGGTAATCGCACGACAGGCATCGCGCTGGCGCTGTTGACCATGTCATGGCTGCCCACCGCGTTTGTTGAAAGCTCACTGCTGGCCATGGTCATCGGCGTGGTACTGCTGGACTTCGCTGTGCAAGCGGTGCATGTGACCAACCAAAGCCTGATCTTCGCCGCCCGGCCCGATGCGCAAAGCCGGCTGGTGGGCGCCTATATGTGCTTTTACTCCGTGGGCAGCGGTGTTGGCGCAATTACGGCGACCTACACGTATGTGCACTTGGGCTGGGTTGCAGTTTGCCTGTTAGGCGCAGCCTTCAGCGCAACAGCATTGTTGTACTGGTTATATCTGGAGCTAACTTCCGGCTAAGTTCCAGCCACCCCCTGAAACGTTCTTGCATAGCCCGAATATACGTGGTGAGAAACTGTGTGCCTGCCACACAAACTTTAATAATGACATGAGGCATGTATGGCACTGCACACATTAACGATCACATCGCATCAACTTGAGTTTGTGTTGCCGACTAATTCCCCATTCACCGATAAACGGCGTGGGTCGCTGGTGAGACGCGGTTGATTCATGCCACTCCCCGCGACAACAGTGACTTCGTCGCCCATGCCTGCGTTGCCCTGCATGACTCATCGGTAGATATCCGCGACTTGGTGCGAGTGCTGCGCGAGCAGTGGCTACTTGTGCTGGAGCGCAATCTATCGTCCGGGTTGCTCCTCAAGTTTGCGTCCTGATCCCTGTCTTTTTCGCTTCGAGACCGCTTGCATGAAATGTTTTCCCGGGTACGCCTGACGGCAAACCTGACATCCGTCGCATGACACCGCCCACCCTCATGAAGGCGACACAGCAATGAAACCACTGCACGTAGTATTGGCTGTCCTGATCACGGCAATCTGGGGTGTCAACTTCTCGGTCATCAAGCTGGGACTGGCCACAGTAGACCCTTTTATTCTGGCGGGCATCCGCTTCAGTCTTTGTGCGTTACCGGCGATCTTTTTCATCCGCAAACCGAATGTGCCGTGGCGCTACATCATCGGTTACGGACTGGTGTTCGGCATCGGCCTGTGGGGCATCGTGAACCTGGGCATCAAGGCCGGGCTATCGGCAGGCATCGCTTCGCTGGTGCTGCAATTCAGCGCGTTTTTCACGATTCTGCTGGGCGGCTGGGTGTTCAAGGAAGCGCTGACACGCTTTCAGGTGCTGGGCATGCTGATCGCACTCGGTGGATTGTTGTGCATCATCATGATCAGCGACGGTTCGGTCAGTCTGCCGGGTGTGCTGCTGGTGCTGGTGGCCGCAGCCTCATGGAGCGTCGCCAATATCATCAACAAAAAGGCCAGCACCAAAGAGGTCTTCGCGTTTCTGGTCTGGTCCAGCGCCTTCGCACCAATCCCGTTGTTCGCGCTCGACTACGCAGTGAACGGCAGCTCCGGCTACACCACGTTTGTCAATCAGGTCGATACGACCGCCGTGCTGTCGATCCTGTTTCAGGTTTACCCGAACACATTGTTCGCCTACTGGATATGGAACTCGCTGCTCAAAACCTATCCGGTTTCCACCGTCGCGCCACTGTCGCTGCTGGTGCCGATTTTCGGCATGCTCGGCTCGGTCTTGATCTTTCATGAGCAAGTGCCGGCGAGCAAGGTGATGGCGGTGGTACTGATTGTGCTCGGCCTGGCCGTCGGCCTCTATGGGCAGCGTATTTTCAATGCTATGTTTGCGCGTCCTGCGCGCACTTCAATATGAATCGACAGGGAGTAGGTATGAGTCTGGGAAGACGTGAATTCGTGAGGGTCTCGGTTGGCGCGACCCTGGTTGGAGGCAGCATGATTGCAGGTGTGACGAACGCACAGGCGGGTAACAAGCCTGTTCAGAATGACGTGATGACGGTGCTGGACCCCAACGATTGGGCATCCGTGCGAGCGCAGTTCAAGTTGTCGCCTGAATTCGTGCACATTTCCAACTTTTTTCTCGCTTCCAACCCCAAGCCGGTTCGCGATGCCATGGCGCGCCACCGGCAGGCATTCGACGAAAATCCGTACACCTACCTCGAAGACAACATGTTCGCCAGACCGCAGGACATGGTCTGGCGCAAGGTCTGCGCCGCGGCTGCCGACTATACCGGCGGACGCGCTGAGGACATCGCACTGACGACCAGCACCACGCAGGGTCTGTCGATGATCTACAACGGACTGAAACTGGCCCCCCACCAGGAAATCCTGACGACCAACCACGAGTGGTACACCCACGACGAAGCGATGCGTCTGGCTGTCCTCAAGTGGGGCGGCAGCATTCGCCGGATCGATCTGTATGAAGGACCAGACGATGTCAGTGTCGACGCCATCGTCGCGCGCATTGAAAAAGCCATCAAACCGGCAACCCGCATTCTTGCCATGACCTGGGTGCATTCGGGCACTGGCGTACGCTTGCCGGCGCGAGAAATCGGTGCACTGGTAGCGAGGATCAACCGTGATCGGTCCGAAGCGGACAGAATCATCTACGTGATCGACGGCGTGCACGGCTTCGGCTGTTCCGAGGCGCAGGTGGCGAGCCTGGGTTGCGACTTTTTCAGCGCCGGTACACACAAATGGATTCTCGGCCCGCACGGGACCGGTCTGGTCTGGGCTCGCGAAGGTCAGTGGGCGCACATCACACCGACCATTCCCACCATTATGGCCGCCGAACCCGCCAATGCCTGGCGCCAACAGCGCGATCCACAGGGCCAGACGCAGGCAGCCTGGGTCAGTCCCGGTGGCTTTCTCGCGTTCGAAAACCAGTGGGCCATGATCGAGGCGTTCAAGTTCATCGAGCAGATCGGCCGCAAGCGCATTGCCGACCGGGTCGCCGAACTCAATGGGCAGTTGAAGGAGGGACTGGCGAAGCTGCCCAACGTGTATTTGCACACGCCGCGGTCTGCAGAGTTCTCGGCCGGGTTTGTCTGCTGTGATGTCAAAGACCGCGACCCCAAAGAGATCGTCGCCAGGCTCAAAGAGCAGAAAATCATCGCCAGCGCCACGCCCTATCGGCATTCGACCGTGCGCTTTTCCGCCGGGATCATCAATACGCCCGAAGACATCGAAAAGACCCTCAAAGTGATGCGCACTCTGGTCTGACATCCGCCCGAACCGACGTCAGTTGCCTGCACCTGGTCAAGGCCGGTGCGGGTCGCTCGCGTCCGCCTTCCAGTTGAAGAATCGCCGCGTACTCAAGGGCAAGGATCGATCAAATGAATGAAATAAACGCCGTCCCCCAAAAAGCTGCAAAAGAGCTGGCCATGTTCCTGTTCTGCTCGACGGTATATCGGTTGTTTTCCGGTGCGCTGATGGTCTCGCTGACATGGACCATCCTCAACCAGGAAGAAGGCGGATATCTGCCACTGGCCCTAGCGATTTTTTGCTCGTTCATTCCGGCGTTCATCACGCCTGCGATGATCAGGCGCCTGTCGCTGCGCATGAACGGTCGGCAGATGAGCAGTTGGTTTGTGCTTGGGCTGACCGGCATCGCGCTGATATCGGGCGTGTCGCGAGATTTTACTGTCGGTTTGCTGATCACCAACCTGTTTGCCTGGCTGATGGTCATGTCGCTCGAAGCCAGCCTGGATATGTGGTTCACCCAGATTCAACGCGGCATGGATGAAACCAAGGTCCGGCGAATCAGTGGTGCAACCACGGCTACCAGTCAGGCCGCGCTGATGATCGGACCTTTGCTCGCGGCAGGCTTGATGCCGATTCTACCCGGCATGGGTTTCTCGACAGTGCTCAGCGCTGGCTTTTTTATGGTTGCGGCGATTTGCTTCACCCGCGACAGTCAACCTATAGCGGTGCAGGCAACGGCCGACGTTGCTGCACCTGCCAGGTTGCCGCTGACGCTGTTTGTGCCGATGGTATTGATCTGGCCGATCCTCGGCGCATTCAACTTCATGCTGCCAGTGTATGTGGCGAGCCACGGCTGGGCACTGTTCGAACTGGGCATACTCGATGCCGTCTTCGGCCTGGGCATGGCGCTAATCGGGGTGCTGGTAATCATTGCCAATACCGGTCGCAACCTGACGGCCTATCTGTCAGGCCTGATTGCACTGGCGCTGATCGCCACTTCGATGTGGTTGCTGCTGCCGGACAACCTGATGCTCAAGTCGCTGAGCCTGTTGATCCTCGGTATGGCATTTGGCGGTGCGCGCGTGCATATCCGCGTCGCCATCGCCTGCCGGTACAGCGAGGCGGCGGTGGGTCTGTGTGTCAGCCGGGCGAACGCCTTGGCGACACCCGTGCTGCTGCTGATACTCAGCCTGCAATTGGCCATGATCGAAAACGCCTGGCTGCTGCCCTTCCTGCTGGTGACATTGAGTGCCGCGTTGCTGTTGCAGACCTCGGCTACACGTTTCGCCCGAGGTCAGGCAGACACCGCTGCCGCAGGCGCCTGAATCAGCGCCCGGCATTGGCGTAACCCCGGTCAGGTGCCCCGGGGTTTCGCCCGCGCTGTGGCTTCAGCCACCAGCGGATCATCCGGCCAGTAATGCTTGGGGTAGCGCCCCTTCAGATCCTTCTTCACCTCGGCATAGGTGCTGCGCCAGAAGTTGGCCAGGTCCTGCGTGACCTGCACCGGCCGCCGCGCTGGCGACAGCAGATGCAGCTTGACCACTTGCCGGCCGCCGGCAATCCGTGGCGTATCGGCCAGACCAAACAGCTCTTGCAAGCGCACCGCGAGAATCGGTGGATGTTCGCTGTAATCCAGACGAATCGATGAACCCGACGGCACGCTCAAATGATGCGGCGCCAGTTCGTCGAGCTTCTGCGGCAGCGGCCACGGCAGCAGATTGCGCACGATGTTCGACAGGTCGAGGTTGGCGAAATGGCTCAGCCGCGAGACCTTGCCCAGATAGGGCATCAGCCAGTCTTCCAGGGTATTGAGCAGCGCTGCATCGCTGACATCCGGCCATTGACTGTCGTCCTGAGTGCTCAGATCGAGCTGGCGCAACATCGCCACTCGCGCCTGCCACTGGCGCAGTTCCGGCGTCCACGGCAACAATTCCAGCCCCTTGCGTCGCACCAGATTGACCAGTGCCTGACTGCGCGCGTTTTCATCCAGACCGGTCAACGGTTCGCGGCTCAAAATCAGCTCGCCGACCTTGCGCTGGCGCTCGGCACGCAGCACGCCTTCGCGTTCATCCCAATCGAGTTGGTCAACGCTGCGCACTTGCTCGGCGAGCACCGAATCGAACAGCGCCGGATCGAAATCCGCCGCCAGATAGATGCGTTCTTCGCGCTGGCCCTGACGGCTGCCGAGGTCGGCGATGACAATCCACTCATGCTTCATCAAGCTGTCGGCCTCAGCGAACAGCGCGGCGCGACCGTTGGCCAACCGGTATTCGGCACCCCCGGCACGCCGTTGCTGGGCGACGCGATCCGGGTAGGCCAGCGCCAATAGCGCGCCGAGCCAGCGCGGATGCTCGGCATCGCTGACCGGCTCGCTCGGCTTGCCGCGCAAGTAGCCGCGATATTGCCGAGCCAATTGCCGGGCACGTTGCACCCCGCCCTGCGCGCCACGACCGGCGCGCTCTTCGCCGGAAAGCAGCACCAGCCTGCTGTGCAGATCCGCACCGGCACCGCGCAAGATATCGCGCTCGCCGAGCAGCGCCGCCACATCGCAGGCCATCGCCGCCAGCCCCAGCGCCTGACCGCGCAACAGCAAATGCGCAATGCGCGGATGCGCCGGCAGTTCGGCCATGGCCTGGCCGTGGGCCGTCAGCGTGTCGCCGTGCACGGCGCCGAGGCGTTGCAGCAGATCCTGCGCTTGGGCATACGCGGCGGCGGGCGGTATGTCGAGCCAGACCAGTTCGCCCGGGGTCACGCCCCAGCGCCCGAGTTGCAAAGCGAGGCTGGCCAGATCCGCCGAGAGAATTTCCGCGCTGCCATAGGCCGCCAGTTGTTCGTGCTGATCCTGTGACCACAGGCGATAACACACGCCCGGCTCCAATCGCCCGGCGCGGCCGGCACGCTGGGTGGCGCTGGCCTTGGAGATGCGTTGAGTGTCAAGGCGGGTCATGCCGCTGCCCGGGTCGAAACGCGGCACCCGCGCCAGCCCGGCATCGATGACCACGCGCACGCCGTTGATGGTCAGGCTGGTCTCGGCGATGTTGGTTGCCAGCACCACTTTGCGCTGACCGGGCGGCGCCGGATCGATTGCCGCGCGTTGCGCATTGAGGTCGAGTTCGCCGTGCAACGGGCACAGCAAGATGTCTTTGCGCTCGCCAATGGCGTCGGCCAATTGCTGATGCACGCGACGGATCTCCGCCTGTCCCGGCAGGAACACCAACAGGCTGCCGGTCTCGTCGTGCAGCGCTTCGAGCACGATTTGGGTAACGCGCTGATCAATGTATTCACCCGGTTGGAACGGCCGGCCCCAGCGCATTGTCACCGGATACATGCGCCCTTCACTGCGCAGGATCGGCGCGTCATCGAGCAACCCGGCCAGACGCTCGCCTTCGAGGGTGGCCGACATCAGCAGAATCTTCAGCGGCTGTTCAGCGCGAAACAGCTCGCGACCGTTCAGACTGAGCGCCAGCGCCAGATCGGCGTCGAGGCTGCGTTCGCACATTTCCCCACAATGTCTTTTCTTGTCAACCTAGCAAACCCGTCTAGTATGGCCACAAGATAGAACTATGGGCTACCAATTTCAATGACAGTCATCAAATACTCAAGATCTCTACCCAACTACCCTCTCCAGTGGGTATCGGCGGAAGCTGAGGAGATAATCGGAGCGCAGATGGTCGATGCAGACGCCTCGGACAGCCAAGCTCTACGCCTGATCGAGTGCGTCGCCCACGTGTCGGAGACACCACTGGGTGCGACCTGCCTGACTGATGGCTCCATTGAAAAGGTGGTTGGATTGCTTGTGGCGGCCCTTAAAGACGGCAGCCTCGTAGAGTTAGGCACGCTGATACGCCGCAGGTACATTAAAAAATTCACATCGCTACTCGTGACTGATCCGAGCAATGACAGCTCATTCGACTCGGAGCACCTCTCAGACGGGGCTACAGAAGACTGGGAACAGATGCTTGCTGCCTGCCCGAAAGACACTCTGCGGTACTGGAATGGTTGGCCTTTGTTCAGCCGGAAGCGCCACACCAAGTACTTGAACATCCAGCAGGTCTGGATTTCCCATGGCAGCGCCTTCGCCGAGCAAGTCTACGGAGCCCTGCACAGCTACTACCTGAAACAGGCAAGGCCCGCCATCGCGGTTCACAACCGAGTCCTCAATCACATCGCCCTGAACCAAGACAAATGGCCGGTAGATGCGTTTCAAGACCCCGACAGGGTGAGCGAGCTTTTCACGGACGTGATGAACGACTCGTTCCTGGACATGTATGACCGTGAGCGTGATACCGATGCGTACGCCCGCATCTGGAACACCAGCATGTTGTGCTTTGAGCAGTCGCTAATCGCCCGAGACATCTGGGCGGCCCCCTACGATGGCTTACCCAGAGCCCCGATGAACGGAAGCGACACTCGCCACTGGCACCGCGTAGGTAAAGACGGCGGCGAGTTCATTGGCAAAACGATCACTCGTGTTCCCGTCGAGGTCACCGATGAGCAAGCCATGAAAATCTTGTTCGAGGACGTTCAGTCTGACCTGAAAACCGTGCTGGACTGGGCGCAAGACAGAGCCCATAACCTGAGAGAGCGTGCTGTGCTTCGTAGGTATATCGGGACAAGATCAGACACCAATACGGTGCTGGCAGATCACAGCCCTGGGTACATCTCTGAGTGCCGGACATTTGAAACCGACGGTTTCAGCAGCGAGACTAATTACATCAACGCCACATATGGCAAGTATCTGAAGGCAGAGCTGTCCTGCAACTTCGGTCTTCCCATCAGCCATAGCCTCTTCCCTTTTCAATTGCTACTTGTTAATCAGCAACCTGCAATAACACCAACTTTTCTTTATGACCTGCGATTGTTCAAACCAAACGGAGACCCCTACGGCTTCAGACGTATTGACGGCGTATATTATTTAACTGGCCGGAAGGATCGCCTAGGGCCTAAGAAGGCCGAACAAACCCTAGAACTAACTACTGCCGCTGCCAAACTTGTCATGCAGGTGATCCGGATCACTCAGCCGCTACGTGACCGACTCAAAAAAGATGGCAATTACGCTTGGCGATATTTGTTCCTCACCTGCGGCACGGCCATGGAGTACCCGAAAAAATTATCCCCCACCCAGCTCAACAAGGTGACTCTTTCAACCTCTACCGGGCAAAAATTCCTCTCGCAATTCTCGTATTTTACTGCCAAACGGGGCGAGGAGCTTTTCAATTTCTTGTGCAGGGTTAGCTTGGCCAGTGTACGGGCCACAGTTGGCTTAAACGTCTACATCGAAACGGGCAGTATTTCAAAAATGGCGAAAGCCCTTGGCCACACATCTCGTACTGTGACGCTGGGCCATTATCTTCCAAAGGCGATTCTTGACTTTTTTGAAGTCCGGTGGGTGCGCATATTCCAACGAAACATGGTATGCCTGGCGATGGAGGATAGCCCTTACCTCTTGCAGGCCAGCCATTTCAAAAATATGGAAGAGCTCGACACGTTCCTGAAGAATCACGCGCTGAGCGAAATCCCTTATCACATGAAAGATCCCGAAAGGAATGAGTCCGCGACGACAATCCCCGATACCGTTTACGTTCATGTCAGCGTCGGCGTTCTCACTATCCTATTGTCCCTCGAAAAGGCTGTCGAGCGAGCAAGGAAAGATACCGTTACAGCGTCACATGTCATCAGTGGCTACGCTGCGTACTGGACTCGGTTTTGCAAAGCGCTTGTGAATGACATCAACAAAAGTCATGACCGAGTGTTGAAGGGTTACTTGGAGACTGCACGTACGCATGCAAACGCTGACCTGGCTGAAGAGTTTATTTATGAAGCCGCATAGGGAAATCCCGGAGAAGCTCTCATTCCTGAAGCTGCTAAAGAGGCCTTCCTCCGAAGGCTATCGAAAAGCCCCCTGGCTGTTGAATGACTTCAGTCAAAACATTTGGCATGTGAATTTTGAATACAAGGAACCTAAACACCTAAACTGGTGCGTGAAGTTATATGATGGAACAGTGCTAACTGAGCCGAAACATGAGCGACTTCTGAGTAGCTTCAAGCACTTCGTGATTATCGCCACGAGTAATTATGGCTATTATGACGCACACACCAATGGCCTTAAAACCCAAGTGCGCAGCTACAGCATTGCCCTGAAGATAATCGATCATCTTCTGCTCAACGCCGAGGCCTATGGCCTGTTAGTGACAGGACTGGCTGGACTTAGTGACCAGAATCTCACGGGGATGCTGAATCAGTTTGCTCAGAGTAGCTCGTCTGCAGAGTCGGTATATGAATGGCCTGAACGTCTCGCCTCATTTTTGCTAAAACTCCGCTCGGCTACCTCCGATAGTGCGATCAACCAACTGCTCGCATCCTACCCTCACCTTTCGGTGGTCACCGAGCAGCAAATTGAACTGAGCCCCCTTCCAATTCCGATGGATGAAGTACCTGCAATCCGGGCCAGTTTAATTCTCAATGGTTATGCATCTAGTTGGCCACCAGAGGCGAAAGCCTCGTTCGTCAACATACCAAAAATAAGCCATCACATTTTATCATCAACTGTGAAAGCAAAGGATGTTAAAAAACCTATTTATTCGATTTTAGATATAGATAACGATGACTTCTACCGTACAGAATACGAGGCAATGCCGGTATCCACGACCGAAGGCAGCAAAATGACCGACAATATTTTCCTGGCGTATCGAAAAGTGCTGTACTCCATGGGTACACTTCACAAGCTCGGAGCCGATGCACCGTCACCTAAAAGCTTACAAGCAGTCCAAAAGTTCGTTGCTCACAATAGCAAGGTTGGAGGGTCTTTTCGAACAGCCCCTTCAGAGGTGGTGCTAAGCAGCGTTAAAAACGCTATCGAATTCCATTATAAATATGGCAGTGACATTGTCTTGTTGATGAACAGACTGCTTAAAAAATGCCAATCGGAAAACGTGACTCTCAACAAGATCACCGACAAAGATGTCATGAGCCTCTGCCCCGAGTCACTGATGGCGCTGGGAGTAAAAAAGCTGGGTATCACCGCGCTAAACGTAGGCTCACCCTATGGCCCCGTCTCGGCCAACCGAAAGGGCAGTCGAACAAACTATTACAAGAAGCTCAGGGCGAATGTTGGCTTCCTGGAGCTATTCGGCGTCTATGTGGGCTGCGTACAAATCGTCACTGGGGCAATGACCGCCCGGCGGCTTGGGGAGTTGACCGATCTCCCAGCCAAAGGGAGCTTGGACAAAAGTCGGCAATGGTTGAAGTTTTGGCTGCGCAAAAGCAGTCGAGGAATGATGGGGCGGCGTAAAAGCATCATGCGCCCCGTTGAGCCTGTGGCTGCGGAGATGATTGGCAATCTCGAAGCGTATCATCAGACGCTTCTTGAGACTGGTTTCACCGATAAAGACCTGCCGCTGTTTTCGTCTCCCGCGTTGACTGCAAAGGGCACGATCAGCTCCGGAGTGTCCGCCTACCTGAGAAATCTTGATCTGTTCTGCGACTACTTTGAGACGGCCCTTTGCGACGGCAAACGCTACTACCTGCGTCAACACCAGCTCCGTCGGTTCTTCGCCATGTTGTTCTTTCACTGCGCCCAAGATGGCGATGAGTCGACAATCCGATGGATGCTGGGGCACGTTGACCTGGAACACCTGTGGCACTATATCAACGAAAATATTGATGGCACGATTCTGGCCGGCGCCAAGGCGCACCACCTCGCACAACAGATCTATACAAAAGGCGAAGAGGGTTACACAGACCTCATGGATCTGATCAATGAAACCTACGGCACGCAGACCTATATCAAAGGTGATGCGGCGAAGCTGGAAGAGCGCATCGAGCAGTTGGTGAACAACGGCTTGGTCGATGCTGAACCTGAGTTCATTTTGCAACCAGGTGGCACCAAATTGAGAATTGTGACGACAGTCCGGAGAAATATTCATGAACAGGACTGAGAAATACAGAGCCGAGGGCCAGGCCGCAATCAATTCACTCAGGGAATTCTTGTATTACGTTATTTCCAATCCGGAGGAATTCAACGCCCGTGCAGACCTTGTTAAGGCCCTTGGGAGCCAAGGGGGCATGGTTTCGCTCAACGACCAGATCGACACAAAAAAGGGATCGATCAAGCTAGTCCCCATGTCACTCAACACCGCTAAAAAACATGCGTCCACTTGTCTACCTCAAGGCTTTGAAACCCTTGAAAAGCTTCGAGCTGAAGCCCTTTCAACACTTTCAGCCTTGGCTGCCGCTCCTGCAAAGAAATTGACCAAAGAGGGCTTGAAGAGACAAAAGACGACCCTTGAGGGTGAAGTTGAATCGCTGATAAATTCAAACTTTGTCCTTTTGCAGTGCGTCTCTATAGCCATGGGTGCTCTCGAATCTGTTCGAACAGAACAAGATAGGCAACAACGAGAAAAAATAATTCTTGATACGAGTGCAACATTGAGAGCAGCACTCAGCATAAACAAGCCACCTTTTAACTCCCCCGTATCAGACACTAACGTGACCCCCATCGGGAAAGGGCGGGCAAAGAAATGAGCACAGACTCGATTAAGACCCGAAGAATTGTCAAGAAAGTTACGCTCTTCGGCCATTACTCCCTGAACCGTCTTGCCGTCAAGGAAGCTGATAATCTCACATTTCTCTACTGGCCCAACGGTAAGCCTTGCCACCTCGCTAATCTCTACATGATCTCGCTACGAAATCGCGTCAGCATGGGCCGCAGAAGCGGACTGGCGCGTCGAGGTAAAGGAGGTGGTACGATCGGTGGATATGCACACAAAATAAATAAATTACTGAAATTTGCTTTTTATCTAGGAATAGATCTGACTGATTTGAATGACGGACTGTTTAGCGACTTCATTGAAGATCTTAGAGTAGAAAAAAGCCAAAGATACACCTCTGAACTCGCCAGGAACGAAAACACTCTTCACGACATAGGCAGCGCGTGCCTTTATTTTCTTGAATTTATAGGCTCCCTATTTGAGAATGACAGATTCGTCGCAAAAAATGGGATTATCAAAGCCTACCAAGAAAAGGTCAAAAATCCCGCAGGATACGACATATTTGTCTGGAGACATCACTCTTTCAGTTCTGGCGAGGCAGGTGAGAAACGTAAACCTATAGATCAGCGAACAGTAAAAGATTTACGTGAAACAGCAAACAAACTTCCAACATCTGACCATATTGCCGCGCGAACGCAACTTATAATATCGATGCTTGAGAACCTCGGGTGCCGTAGAGATGAATTAGCGGAAGTATTAGTAGAAAGCGTTCTAGAGGCCATGACAATGAAGTTTCCCAGCCTGAAAATGATCACACTCAAGCGGGGCAAGCCACATGTCAGAACAGTGCCGGTCAGTCGCATGCTGCTGAATGAAGTATACAACTATATTGAGCTGTATAGGATAGACGTCATTGACAGGTGTCTAAAGGGAAAAGATCACGGCTTTCTTCTGGTTGCCGAGACCACTGGACAGCCCTACAGCCCGGATAGCATCACCAATGAAATCCGTTTACTTAGGAAAAAGGCAAATATAAGCGAGCCGGCCACTGCTCACCTATTTAGACACGCCTTCATTACAAATCTATTTGCGCTAATGATCGAGAGGCACCGTTTCAAAGATGAGGGTAGTTTCAAGAACCAGTTCATAAGCGATACGTTCTTCAAACATCAAATCCTTCAATTGACGGGGCAAAAGACCCTCGCGGCATTAGACACCTACATCAATATAGCCTTCGCACGTGTCAATAACTATACAGCATCCGTATCTGCTGCTGATCTGTTAAGAATCCATAGACAATTCGATGATTATTTTGATCGTTTGCTTTCAGACTACACCGATGGCCGAATGTCCAAAGATAAGTTCTATAGTGCACTGGCCACGCTAAGAGCCGCACGCGATTCTGACTACGAGGGCGCCGAAGAACTAGAGACCAGGTTCAGAGATGGCACCTCCGGCACGCTATTCCCAGAGTAGTGTCGTTACCGACAATCCCCCCATTGAACTCATTTCTTCATCCTAGGAACACCGGAGGGCCTTTCTAAGGTTAAAAGCTGCCTGAGCAGAACCCTCTGCGGCGACTGAATAGCATGGTAAATATCCTCGGAACGTGGACATTCCCCCCGACAAAATCACATACGAGAACGATTACGTCCCGCGAGGCTTCGCCCGCGCCGTGGCCTCTGCCACAAGGGGATTTTCGGGCCAATAGTGCTTGGTATCAACTGACCGCTCTATAGATTGACAGCTTGCAACCCCTTAAAAATAAGGCCATTGCCGAATCAATATGCGACACTGATTGACCGTCAACCCATGCGACACTGATTGACAGAAATCTAATAGGCACGCCGCCTGATTGACACTCGATCCAGCGCGACCTCCGGCATAGGCGGGACAGGATTGACACTTCGTCACGGTAGGTATGCGACAGGATGACTCCGACATCCTTATAAAATGAGAAATGAGCTCTGACTCACAACGTTACGCGCCCACCAAGCCTGCACTTAATCTAAGCGAGAATTTGCTCAAAAAGAGACTTAGAGACTTCCCCTACATAGAGCCTTAACGCTTCGTGATGTGATAGCCACCTGTGGGCTAGGATTCTCGATCTCACTCATACCAGATCGACAATCCAGCAAGCACGAGCGACTATCTTAACTCCGCGTACGGCTGTTTTTAGAATGGCAGCCGAACTACCAAGTGTTGCCGTGCAACTCTAGCCGATTGCCGATCAAAAATCGTAGGAGCAATAAAATCAGTGAAAGAATTCACCAGTCTGGTGTCAAATATTGCCGTATTTCACGATGAGGAAAGACATTTCCTAGAGGCCTTGACACGTTGGAATTATTTTCCAAATCAAAAAGATTCCGCAACTGAATTACCTCCATGCTTCTCAACAAGTAGATTCACTCCAGAAATTGCTGAGGAGCTAGCAGCCATAAATTTAAGCCGAGAGAGAAAAACCTACTGGTTCGACCTTGTGGAATACAAGGCCACACGATTTAACAATGTTCCACGGGTGCTCAGCCTTATACATCCCCTCGCCTACGCAAGGATATATTCAAACCTGAAGAAAAACAGGCTAGAAATACTCGAATCAATGAAAGATGAAAACAGCATCATCACTGCCGAACAGCATAATGATGGCCGCATGTTTATCATGAATTATGAAGACCATGAAACAAAAACAAAAAACACTTTGGAAATTAGTTTTGGTGCGAGTTTTAGAGCTCATGCTGACGTAGCCAATTGCTTTGGTTCTATCTACACACACTCTCTAGAATGGGCCATTCAAGGTTATGAAAAGGCCAAAGAGCGGCTACAAGAACGTGGAGGAGAAAAGCACTGGAGCTCGACCCTCGACATATCGCTGCGCAACGCGAAACGCAACGAGACTTCCGGCCTACCTGTTGGCCCTAGCTCCTCAAGCATTGCGGTGGAAATAGTTCTGGCTGCGGTTGATAGAGAGCTCGCGGGAAAGTTTCGCTTTGTACGTTACATTGATGATTATACGGCCTATTGCGAAACACATATTCAGGCTCAGGAATTCATTCGTGCCCTGAGCATCGCCCTGTCTCGATACCGTTTAACGCTAAATCTCAGCAAAACAAAAATAACCGAGCTACCGGAACCGCTGGTGGACTCCTGGGTTACCAAATTAGCTAATGCCACCCCGTGGAGAACCGATTCCAACGGAGTCTTGACCCTCTTCACTCATGAGGCCATAAATTTTCTTGACTATGCCGTACATTTAAACAGGGCAGTGCCTGATGGTAGTGTATTGAAGCTAGCTGCAGGACTAATTTGCCATAGAGCTCAGGGTGATACAGCCGCCACAGTATTTCAATACATTCTCAGCCTAAGCTGGCACTACCCAATACTCTTGCCACTTCTTGAAAAGATCGACGCTACTTCGGACTACTATGACAAAGAGGCCGTCACTGCAAAGCTAAATGGAATCCTCGAAACCAATGCGTTACATCGCCGTTCGGACGGTATGTGCTGGGCGCTATATTATTTGAAGCAGCTAAGCTCACGCCCAACTGCTGAAAACATCGAATTGGTTATTCAGACGAGTGATGCAACAGCGATTGCTCTGCTCAGTATTTTCGAATCCGCTACAGATGCTGTAGTTGCGCATGCTCGCCAGGTGATTGAAAACTGCACCCTGTACGAACTTGATCAAAATTGGATTCTGCTTTATCAGCTTTTCCTCTATGAAAAAATAGAGAATCCCTACATGGATGATCCTACCTTCGAAATTCTTAAAAAGCATGACGTCCAGTTCCTCAACCCTCCTAAGAAAGCTTCCAAGGCTGAAGACTATTGCTTTTATTACTCGAACCCATTTAGAGAAGAAAATGAATTACCGGTAGGGTTCCAGGATTACCTAGACGGGAAGTATTGACCATTGCTTTTTTCACAACCAAGGCACGCTTGCCGTGCCCCCTCTGCCGTCAGGCTTTGGCCCGAAGAGGCCTTTGCCAATGTGAGAAGCGCCCTCCCCTGTCGCTTCTCGCCCGACGTTGCATAGCTGTTCGAGAATTCATCCAATATGGCTAATATTCAAGCTGTCACTCCTCCTCCTGATGACTCAGAAAATCAAAGGTGGTAAGCGTGTCGCAGTTTAGGCAGTGGTACATACTCGACGCGTCTTGAAAGTGCATGCCGCAGAAACTTCCGCAGAAAGGGCAGCACTCGTTCCATTCCTGGTTGCCCCAACTCCAGACGCCGAGATACTCGGGCACGCCATCCCGATCATTACCGATGACTTCGAAAGAATCGTCGGTCGTACCGACAAAACCATCGATGCCGAAATGCTCAAGGATCGGCAAGATGTCGGAAGGATCCAGATCGAACCATTCGCCAGTACGACGAAGGTGAGAGAGGTTCTGATGGATCTCCTTCTCCAGTCGCACGTCATCATCTGTACGAATCCACCCCAGAAGTAAAAGCTTCCTCGGATTCCCGGTTTGAAGGCCTTTTCTGCGGCGCTCGATGTCCTTGGCCCGACCTATCTTGACCTTCTCATTACTATCTTCAATGAAAAAATAGATCATTTCCGCTCCTTTCTTACGCCTGCGATTCCCTGTCTTTCAGCATCGGCAAAGAGATCTTCTGCCCTGGTGATGTATTAGTGCACGCAGCAGGGGCCATCGTCATTATTGGCCGCGTTATTCGCTCAGTTTAATGTCCCCAAATAGGGCCATTAAGCCCAAAAATTATGGTTAATGTGCCGTATTAGGGACGTTAGCCTGGCTCGTCACACGGGACATATCCGCAGCACTCGGCGTCCAGACGGCGGTTAATACTCTTAGTCGCTAGGCTCATGACGAGCCCAGCGCAACGCAGCTATCGACATGAATTGCCTAATCGCCAGCGCTCCCCGTTCATTTCTGGCTTTCGAGCCAGGCAAGGTCAGTGCTACCTCTACCTTGGCACGAGTCGCTTCGTACATTGCAAATGCGTTGAACTCAGAATCAAGCAGTACCAAGAGCACAGTATCAAAGGGTTGTCGTAGATCAATTGCACCCATACGGCCCGTAATCTTTTGCGGGTTCAGGATACAGCGCCCCTTGATCTGGATTCTCGCGACGCCAACTTCCAGCGTCTCTGTAGCGTCGTAACCTGCCTGCCTTGCAGGATGTAGTAACAGGCCGAGTCTTGTAGCAGCTTCGTACTCTGCGATCTCGCCTGTCACGCCCAGCGGCTTGCCGGTCAGGCGATAGAATCTACGCGCGAGCACCTTGGCCTCTTTCAAGATCTCTAGGATTTCATCCTGAATCAATGCAGCCTGCTGAGGTTCGTTGCCATGACTGAGTTCAGTCATCTGCAAACGCCTCGAGCGCAGTGAGCAGCTTGGCAAGCTCAGACAGGTTGGCTGCCGTCACGATGTCATATTCTCCTCGACTACTCATCCGATACACCTCTCGTGCCTTTTTAACTCGTTCGAGAAGAGGGACGACTACGCCTGATGCTTGCTGTAGGAAATCATTAATGTCCGCACGTTTTTGAGAAATCTTATAACCCTTGATGGCACTGAAGATAATTACCTCCGCATCGCGAGGTTTTACAATGCCACTGGAGCGAATTCTCTGGTCGTTTACCTCTCCGAAACCACTGTCTTTGACCCAGCTAATCACTTGCTGTACTGCTGATTCCCATAAGTCGGCGTTTCGGGCTTCACGATCTTTACGAAGCCATGCTGGGTTACGTGGTGACACGCATTGCAGGTGTTGACAAGGGTCTCATAAGCGTTCCGAAATGCGGTTGGATCTTTCGCCTCAACGACGCTGTCCAGATGATTCAGGACAGGCCACAACATGGATTGAGTCAGGGTGGCTACATCGTAATCTTCCACGCCGCGATATTCGATGACGGAGCCATCGGCTACTACCCAAGACGCCTTGCGCAGCTTCCAGAGGTACCACCCCGCCAGCTCCCAGTTTTCTTCTGTTCCGGCAAAGTAGAGCTTGTCCGCATAGCGCTGGTAGTCGGCCATCACATCGACCATGCGGAAGCTGTGCGTGAGCCGCTTCTCCAAGCTAAATATGTACCATGCCGTTCCTCCCACGAGGGCGACTGTCAAAGCTGAAACCGCTAGCCATTTGATCTTCTTCATCACTTCCACATTCTGCTGATTTTGCAATGCTTTCCGAGATACGCTTTTTTGTTGATACAAGGAACTAGCCCCAGGCACTTCTGGATAAGTGCCATTAGTGCCCCTCGATCAACTCCCCAAACAACTCTCTGACCTTGACCTTGGCATCCGCCAGCGCGACTCGACCTTCATCGGTTATTTCGTACATGCGCCGCTCACGTCGCCCGGTGCGTTCATGGTGCGAGCGCAGGTAGCCCTTCTTCTCCAAGCTATGCAGCATCGGATACAACGTACCCGCACTGAGTTCGTAACCGTGGTGTCGCAGCTCTTCGATGATGCCTAGTCCGAAGATGGGTTCCTCTGCGGCGTGGTGCAGGATGTGCAAACGGATCAGCCCGCCGTAAAGGTCTTTGTCGGTCATTCGTTGCACCTCACAAAACGATACTCAACAGCCCGCCCACGACGCCACTACCGACCACAACCAGCCACGGCGGCAGCTTCCAGAACATCAGGGCGACCATAGCCACAAGTGCTAATCCAAAGTCTTGTGGAGCGTGAATCGCACTTGTCCATACAGGGTTATAAAGGGCTGCCAGCAGCAGGCCAACCACGGCAGCATTAATGCCTAAAAGTGCAGCTTGTGTGCGGACGTTACGGCGCAGGCGCTCCCAGAATGGCAACGCCCCCACTACCAGCAGAAAGGATGGCGCGAAGATCGCTAGCAAACAGACCAGGCCACCCAACCAGCCGGAGGGGGCATTGTTCATTGAGGCACCGAGAAACGCCGCAAAGGTGAACAGAGGCCCAGGGACGGCCTGCGCCGCACCATAGCCCGCCAAAAATGATTCATTGCTGACCCAGCCGGTAGGCACGACCTCGGCTTGCAACAGTGGCAACACGACATGCCCGCCACCAAATACCAGTGCCCCTGCACGGTAGAAAGCATCCACCATCAACAGCGTCTGATTCGGGAACACGGCCGACAGCAACGGCAATCCCATCAGCAGGGCAAAGAACAGCGTCAACCACAGGAGGCCAATTCGACGTCTGACAACAATCGGCAGAGGATCATGCACTGAGTCTTGCTGAGGCTTGAACAGCGAGAGCCCAATTATCGCTGCGATGGCGATGACCCCTAACTGTCCCAATGCAGTCGGCATTAGAAGAACGAAGCAGGCCGCAGCAGCCATGATAGTGATGCGCGGCGCATCCGGGCAAAGATTGCGAGCCATCCCCCATACAGCTTGTGCCACTACGGCTACGGCCACCACCTTCAAACCATGCAGAACGCCAGTAGGCATCGCATCGCCGTAACTGGCGATGCCCAGAGCAAACAGAATTAGGGCAATCGCAGACGGCAGAGTGAAGCCCGCCCACGCGGCCAACGCCCCGGCATAGCCAGATCGGGAAAGCCCGAGTGCGATCCCGACCTGGCTGCTGGCTGGCCCTGGCAGGAACTGGCAGAGAGCTACCAAATCCGCATAGCTGCGCTCGCTCAGCCACTGCCGCCGCGTCACGAATTCATCGCGGAAGTAGCCCAAGTGGGCAATGGGGCCACCGAAAGAGGTAAGGCCCAATCGTAAGAAGATCAGAAAGACAGCCCAAGGGCTGCGGTCAATTCCAGTGGTATCGGCCATGGTTACTCCTTCATCTGTAGCAGTGTTGGACGCTAATAATCGTATTACGATATCGAAACACGATATAGGGTGAGCACCATGGAACTCGTACTAATCGGGATTGCGGCCCTGCTGGCATCTGGACTGACCTTGTTCTCCGGTTCCGGGCTGGGCACGATCCCGATGCCGATCTTCGCCCTGTTCTTCCCGCTGCCGCTCGCCATCGCGGCAACTGCCGTAGTGCATTTCGCAGACGACCTCTTCAAGTTTGACCTTATGGCGCGGCAGGCAAACTGGTCGGTCATAGTGAGATGTGCCGTGCCGGGAGCCATCATGGCAATCCTTGGCGCAGGTTCCCTGACGTTCTTCGACCAGCTACCACTCCTTTGGCATTACACCATCGCAGGCACGGATCTCGAGACCACAGCGGTTAGAGCCGTCATAGGCAGTTTGATCGTATTGTTCGCACTGCTAGAACTGTCCCCGCGCGTCTAGGTGCTGGCCTTTCCTCCCAGCTGGCTTCCAATTGGCGGGGCAATCTCAGGCTTCTTCGGAGGATTGTCGGGCAATCAAGGCGCGTTACGGTCGGCGTTTCTGCTGAAGGCAGGCTTGTCCAAAGAGGCGTTCGTTGCGAGGGGGCTCGGTGGTGATCGTCGATGCCGTGCGCGTCACGGTGTAATGCACAACCATGCTTATAGGTCAATTTTCACAAGGCCCGCCTAAAGGCGTTGTACTAGCTCATTGCGTTACCGACATCAATGGGGGCTGAGCCGTTGTTAATCAGGCAGATCCTTTTTAATATTGCGACTACCCGACGTGTCTATCTGTGTCAGTGAGTGTACTCGTGAGCTGAGTTCATTCAGGCTGAAAGGTTTGGTCAGTATGCGCGTAGTCGCATCGACCGAAACCAAATTAGACCCGCCTGCGAATCCGGTAACAAAGAGCACCTTTAGTTGTGGGTATTTCAGCTTGAATTGGGCCGCTAGGCTGATCCCGTTCATCATTCCAGGCAAACCTATATCGGTGAGCAATAAATCTAGATGCTCCAACTTTTCAGCCTGCTTCATGGCAGAAACACTATCCACTGCTTCAACAACCCGGTAACCACTATCGGATAATAGTTCCGCGACCATTTGACGTATAGCCGCTTCGTCGTCCACAAGCAAAATGGTTTTGTTGTGACCGGATAGCTCGGCTTCATCGGGAATTTCTAAATCGGGTTCAATTTCACCTGGCTTCGAATCATCGACTGGAAAATACATGGTTACGGTAGTGCCTACACCGAGGCTGCTATGAACTCTAACTTGCCCGCCGGATTGCTGAGTGAAGCCATAAATCATCGACAGGCCTAATCCGGTGCCTTCGCCAATCTTCTTGGTTGTAAAAAAAGGATCGAAAATGCGCGGCAGGATTTCAGAGCTGATTCCGGTGCCGGAGTCGGTGACGGAAATGCTTACATACGAACCGGACGGGAGCATTTTTTCAGATGACAATGCTTGATCTATAATGCAACGGTCGACCTGAAGATCCATCGTGCCGCCATTGGGCATTGCGTCTCGTGCATTGATGGCGAGGTTAAGCAGGGCATTTTCCAGCTGATTAAGGTCACACTTGATACGGTCATTTACCTTGAATGAGCACTCCACTGCGATGCTCGGCCCGACCGAGCGCTGGATAATCTCCTCAAGATCCGCAACCACCTTCCGAGGTTCGAGAAGCTCAGGTTCGAGTGATTGCTGTCTCGAAAATGCCAGTAGACGTTGCGTTAAAGCTGCTGCCCGAGATGCGGAGGTCATAGCCACTGTATTGTAACGGGACAGTTCGCTATAGCGTCCAGCATCGATGCGCCGTTGCATTAGTTCCAAGCTACCGAGGATGCCAGCTAACAAATTATTGAAGTCATGGGCTATTCCGCCAGTGAGTTGTCCGACGGCTTCCATTTTTTGACTTTGCCGAAGCTTGGATTCAGCCACGGCGCGTTCGTACTGTTCGGCCTCAAGCTGCTGGGTGCGTTGAGTAATACGCTCTTCGAGTAAATCATTCCAATCCCGCAGCGCGCTTTCTAACTGCACGCGATCTTCGATATCTTCAATCGTGCCGTACCATTGTTCACACCGTCCTTCGGGGTCGAGACTGCACAAGGCGCTGACTCTAAACCAACGGTGATCTCCCGCATGTTTACGTATCCGGATTTGCGAGTCGAAAGGCTGCAACGTAGCCAGGGATTGATCCCAAAGTAGAGTTAATGACTCCCGATCTTCTGGGTGAACAGCGATGGCCCATTCACGCCCTAATGTCTCGCCAGGTGTCAGGCCGGTATATTCGTACCAACGCTGATCAATCGAAATAAGGTCACCGTTCTTGTCTGCCGTCCAAGGCCAAAGCGGATTCAACTCAGCTGCTATGCGGTAGTGCCTTTCACTTTCACGCAATTTTTTTTCGGTTAACCGCATGGCTTTTAAGGTTCTGGAACGATTTAGAGCTGCGCCAAGCAGGTTGCTGTATCCACGAAGAAAATCGATATCGCTATCTGTAAACTGACGAGGATTTTGGCTGTCCACCTCAAAAATCCCGAAAGGACGTTCTCCTTCGGAGCCGTGGACTAAAACGTTGACGAAGGCTTTCACCCCATTTTCTATTTGAAAATCGTGATAGCGGAATCGAGTCTCTGTTGATATGTCCGTCGAAATGACCGGGCTCTTCGTGTCTAATGAATAACGCTCCGGACTCCCTTCACAGGCTTGAACGCGAACCCTCCCCACCACATCAGGCGCCCAACCCACACCGTTTCGCACCAGGAACGTGATGCCGTCTTCATACAGCAGCATGAATTTGGCCATGTTGGTTTCGAGGGCATCGCCGACCAAGCGACATGCTTCATCAAGGATGTGCTCTAAGTCATCTGACGCCAAGGCTAGCTCGCCAAATTTGGCGAGCACTTTGCGCTGGCGCAGAAGCGTATCCTCGATTGCCATGTCATCACCTATTGTGGGTTTTAGTATCCGAACGTCGGGTATTGGCCTAGGTTCAACCGATGTGATCAAACGTAAATTGCGTTTTGTCGATTTATGACGCTTAGTCCAACGATTTGATTTCTCTCATCACGTAGTTCGTGCGTAGGTCGATAAATTTTCCCATCGATTTTCGGACATATCGAAGATGGCAGGCCCTTTCGCGAACCCATTGAGGCATGCAGCAAATTCGTCATAGGCAAAGCCTAAAGCATTGTGATCGCGCCGCCGGAAAGCGGTATCCACCGGCGAGCGACATTGGCGTTGATACCTTGCCTCTTCGCGATAGCCGCTACGCAAATACCGGGTTTGGCGTCCGATTAAATTACGCGGGCACAATCGCATTTATCGGGTGGGCTCGGAAGGTGTGTTCGCCGGCCCCTTACGCAGAAGATGGGGTACACCCAAGTGGTCAGCATTGAGGGTGGTCTCACAGCTAACAAGGTGGAGCACAAGAATTGATGATTGAACATACACTTTCAGTAGTGGCTACCGGTTTCGGCTTGGGCTGGGTGCCTTGGGCGCCTGGAACATTCGGCTCATTACTCGGACTTCCACTGGCTTGGTGGCTGCTCGGTTATTCCCCGAGACGGCAGATTTTCATCTTGGCAATCCTGTTGGTGATGGCCGTGCCGCTGTGTCACTGGGCTTCCCTGTGGCTGGGAGGTGGAGATGTACCCAACATAGTTGCTGACGAGTATTTGGCGTTCCCCATCTCAGTGGTCGGACTGAGCATGATTCGCCGCCCGTGGATGTTAGGGGTGGCTTTCTTGCTGTTTCGTTTCTTCGATGCAACCAAGCTACCCCCCATCAACCATATCGAAGCTATTGGTGGAGGCCTTGGCATTGTTCTGGATGATGTTATGGCGGCCCTCTATGCTTGGATTGTTCTCAATATTGGTATTGCCTTCTGGCGTAGGTGGCATCCCTCATAAGAAGAATTCTCTCGAAGGCGGCTGGATTGAGCCTCAGGTAAACCACAAAGAATGGATTGCCTTTTGGTGGCTGTAAACGACTGTTCCAGAGTAGTTCAGGAGGTGGTGCGGACTGTACATGACTTACTAACGGCTTCCATCCCTCAGATCGCTGTAGGACAGCACCACGATTGGCGTCCTCGCCAAGTCAGGTCTGAAAACGCGCTCGCAGCTCTCATAAAACGAGTTGCAGTCTATCAGGGCGAAGACAGGTTCACGTGTTGTCATGATCACGGACGCTGTACTTCACCACCCAGATCACGAGTTCGCCACCCTCCATGACATGTTTTGCCGGATTTTCTGGTTCTCCGATAAAAGCACCACGGCGTTGCAGAATGACTCGGATTTAAGCGCTGCGATAACGATATCCCCAGCGGCATCAGCGAGATATAGCTGCCGACAAAAACTTGTTTGCTACACGGGGCTTCAGTACAAAGCGGCCCCCGAGCTTTATCCCTCCCGTGAACGTAAGCCCCCGGCAGATCTGATTGCCAATCTGGTAGCGCTGGGGTCAGTGGCACCCCGTCTATCACCCAAAGATCAAAAGCAGGCCGTCATGCTTGCCCAGCAAAGCGTCCTCGAGTTGGCGAAATCTGCACCAAAAAGTACGTCATTATCTCGACGATTAACTTCCCGCCGCCCCAGATAACGCCTTGCACATGTAGCAAGCCGAGCCAGGGCAAAGCCCTCTGAACTGCTCTGTCTGAGAAATCATAGGCGGCGCAGAACCTCGTTGATTTACTGCATAGCCCTGCTGCTCAAAAAAGCCTGACGCAGTTGTTGTCAGCAAATGAAATCGAGCGATTCCCTGCTCGACGGCTATCGCTTCAATGACCCGAAGCACCGCGACACCGACCCCTTTCGATCTGTATGCCGGCGCTACGACCATGGAGCGCAGCAATCCATCTGCTCCATATGTTTCAAACCCACCCCATCCGACACTCTTTCCGTCCATGGTGAACTCAAAAAAGGTTCGGCCTGGAAGATCAATATCGTCTGCTGGAAGGTCAGCAGATTTCAGCGCATCGCGAAAGCGCTGCCACTGTCCTCCGGCTATTTCCTTTGCCTGGATCCTCATCTCCTTGCTCATCCCTTTATCTCCTTTGTGCCGCTTTGTATGGGCCGTCACCGCTCAAGCCGAAGCAGCAGTCATCATATTCGCTTTACCGAATATTCGAAAAATCGTATATTCGATTTTCCATATGCATCGAGTTCAACCATGAGCCCTGCTATCAAAGTGCTTTTCGTGTGCGTTGCCAACTCAGTCCGCTCCCTGCTTGCGGAGGCTTTGCTGCGGCACACTGACCCGAGCTTCGAGGCCTTCAGCGCCGGTTCCGAACCGTCTGAGGTTGATCCGCGCACGATTCAGGCATTGGAGGCAGTTGGAGTCGATGCAACGGGCCTGCGCAGCAAGTCCATCAGCGAGTTTCAAGCTGATCGATTCGATTACGTAATTACTCTTTGTGATAAATCCGCAAGCGAGTGCCTACCAATGCCCAGTGCAGGTGAAGTCATTGCCTGGGATTTTCCTGACCCAGTAACCAGCGATGATCCTGGCGCATTTCGCCACACGCTCCACGACATCCACGAGCGCATCAAGCTCTTCGTTTTGGTCAAGACCAAACACCTGGAGGATCTGTGACAGAACCCATGAACCCCACCACCTTATTCAAGTGCCTGGCGGATGACACCCGAGCAAAAATTTCGCTGCTTGTCGTGAGTGAAGGTGAGCTGTGTGTTTGCGAGCTAACGGCAGCACTCGACCTGAGTCAGCCAAAGATTTCTCGCCATTTGGCGCTGCTGCGCTCTGCCGGTTTGCTGTTGGATCGTCGCCAAGGCCAATGGGTGTACTACCGGCTGAATCCTGATTTGCCCACGTGGGTGACTGCAGTTTTGAAGGAAGTGGTAGACGCCAATCAGCAATGGCTGGAAACCGAGGCTAAGCGCCTCTGCGGCATGAACGACCGTCCGATCAACCAAGCCGTGTGTAGCTGATTCACGCCCAACCGGATTAATGAAATGCTGATTGCAGTATTGATCTTTATCGCCACCATCGTCCTTGTCATCTGGCAGCCCAAGGGGCTTGGGGTGGGCTGGAGTGCGATGTTCGGTGCCATCGTGGCGTTGCTGGCAGGCGTCGTTACCCTCGCAGACATACCCGAGGTTTGGCGCATCGTCTGGAATGCCACTGGGACTTTCATCGCGGTCATCATCATTAGTCTGCTGCTTGATGAGGCAGGCTTTTTCAAATGGGCTGCGCTGCATGTGGCCCGGTGGGGAGGCGGGAGCACCCGCAAGCTGTTCGCATTTATCGTCCTGCTGGGCGCAGCGGTGTCGGCCCTGTTCGCCAATGACGGAGCAGCATTGATCCTCACACCCATTGTGATCGCGATGTTGCTGGCGTTGCGTTTTTCGCCTGCTGCTACGTTGGCATTCGTTATGGCAGCCGGTTTTATCGCCGATACGGCGAGCTTACCGCTGGTGGTTTCCAACCTGGTCAACATCGTTTCTGCCGACTATTTCGATATCGGCTTCAACGAATATGCTTCGATCATGGTGCCGGTAAACATCGTCAGCGTGGCGGCGACATTAGCTATGCTGCTGTGGTTTTTCCGCAAAGATTTACCAAAAACCTATGACCTCAACCAACTGGATAATCCGGACGAGGCAATCCACGACCGTGCCACTTTTGTTGCCGGCTGGTGGGTGCTGGCACTACTCCTGATCGGCTTCTTTGTCATTGAGCCATTGGGGGTACCAATCAGCGCCATTGCAGCGGTCTGTGCATTCATTCTTTACGTCATCGCGGCTCGTGGTCACGCCATCAACACAAGCAAGGTGCTCAAAGAGGCACCATGGCAGGTGGTGATTTTTTCTTTGGGTATGTATCTGGTTGTTTATGGCCTGAAGAACGCCGGCCTGACCGACCACATCGCGCAGATCCTGAACGTGTTCGCCGGTTATGGCGTTTGGGGCGCGTCCCTAGGTACAGGACTGCTAACAGCGTTGCTGTCTTCGATCATGAACAACATGCCCACCGTTCTGGTAGGCGCCTTATCCATTCATGCCGCCGAAGTCGATGGTGTAGTCCAGCAAGCGATGATTTACGCCAACATCATCGGCTGCGACTTGGGCCCGAAGATCACCCCAATTGGGAGCTTGGCAACTCTGTTGTGGCTGCATGTGCTCGCACGGAAAAACATAACGATCAGCTGGGGTTACTACTTCAAGACCGGGATCGTGCTGACCGTGCCCATCCTCGTCGCCACATTGTCCGCCCTGGCACTGCGCCTCAGTTTTTGAATCAAGGAATCGTCTGATGAAAGTCTTGTTCATGTGCACCCACAACAGCTGCCGCAGCATTCTGTCCGAGGCGCTTTTCAACCACTTGGCGCCCGAGGGTGTAGAAGCCGTCAGCTCAGGAAGCTTTCCCAGTGGCCGGGTGAATCAACGGGCATTGCAAACGCTGGAGGCGGCGGGTATCTCCACTGCGGGCTTGAGCAGCAAGGCTTCGGATGCTTTTGAAGGTTCGCCTCCAGACATCGTGATCACTGTCTGTGACCGGGCAGCGGGTGAGGCATGCCCAATCTTCTTTGGGCCAGCTTTGAAGGCGCATTGGGGTCTGGCCGACCCGTCTGACGCTAGCGGGTCGGAAGCCGAGATCACCGCAGCGTTTGAAACCACACTCGCCAAAATTCACGAGCGCGTGAGCGCATTTCTTGCGCTGCCACTGAAGACCATCAGCGCTGAACAGTTGAAAGCTGAACTGAATCGCATCGGTTCGCTTTAAAGATCAACCGAGGCGGTGCCCAACCTGGCGCCGCCGTAGGAGTTTTTATGCAAGATACATTGCCGAACGTACACGCCGACCTGATCGACATTCCGTCGTTGGAGCAACTGGAGCCGCGTAAACCGTCACTCCATAAGCCTCGAATCTTGCTTCTGTATGGATCGACGCGAGAGCGCTCTTTCAGCCGGTTGGTGACTCAGGAAGCAGCCCGCTTGTTGGAGGAGTTTGGCGCCGAAACCAAAATCTTCGATCCCTCGGGTTTGCCGCTGCCGGATGATGCTCCGGATACACATCCCAAAGTCGCGGAATTGCGCGAACTCATGCAATGGTCTGAAGGACAGGTGTGGTGTTCGCCTGAGCGGCACGGCTCCATGAGCGCAGTATTCAAGGCCCAGATCGACTGGGTTCCGCTGGCGATAGGTGCTGTACGACCTACGCAAGGGAAGACGCTTGCAGTGATGCAAGTCTGCGGTGGCTCGCAATCTTTCAACGTGGTCAATCAGCTGCGCGTACTGGGCCGATGGATGCGGATGTTCACCATCCCAAATCAATCTTCGGTGGCCAAGGCGTTCACCGAGTTCGACGAGGCAGGCCGTATGAAACCGTCCTCGTACTACGACCGACTGGTGGACGTGATGGAAGAGCTGATGAAGTTCACGCTGCTGTTGCGGGGTCGCCAGGACTACTTGGTTGATCGCTACTCCGAGCGTAAAGAGTCAGCTGAAGAGCTGTCCAAGCGCGTCAACCAGCGCTCCATTTAACTCACCGCGAGGAAACGGTATGAGTCAGATCACGATCTATCACAACCCGCAATGTGGCACCTCTCGCAACACCTTGGAGCTGATCCGCAACAGCGGAGAAGAGCCGACTGTTATTGAGTACCTACAGACCCCACCTGACCGCACCACGCTTGTCAGGTTGATCAAGGATATGGGTATTGAGGTGCGGGCCCTGCTTCGTATTAAAGGCACTCCCTACGAGGAGCTAGGACTCGGCGATGCGTCACTGACTGATGACCAGCTCATCGATGCCATGATGGTTCATCCCATCTTGATCAATCGCCCCATCGTCGTGACGCCTTTGGGCACACGCTTGTGTCGTCCGTCAGAGGCAGTCCTCGACCTTCTACCGCAGGAGCAGCGCGGCAGCTTCGTCAAAGAAGACGGACAAGTCGTCATTGATGAGAATGGCCGCAGGGTTTAAACCGATGTAAAGCAGATGGGCCTGGAGAGATGCTGGTGAATCAAAACTCGAAATTTGATGTAGTGGTCATCGGCGGTGGCCAATCCGCGCTCACCGTAGCCTATTTTTTGAGGCGTACAGGCCTTTCCTACGTATTACTCGACGCCGAGTCGGCACCGGGAGGGGCCTGGCCGCATGGGTGGGATTCTCTGAGACTATTCTCGCCGTCTGCTTGGAGCTCAATTGCCGGCTGGCCCATGCCAGCAGTATCCGAGGGGACTCCTGGGCGGGACGATGTTGTCGACTATCTAACTCAGTACGAACGCCGATATGACTTCCCCATCATCCGTTCCACGCGGGTGACCCATGTCGAAAACATCGAAGGCGGGTTGCGCGTTTTTTCCGGGGATACTTTCTGGGATGCCAAAGCGGTCATCAGTGCAACAGGCACGTGGAACAGTCCGGTTATTCCCACCTATCCAGGGAAGGAGCTATTCGAGGGGCAGCAAATCCATTCCGCTCACTACGTTGGGCCGAGTGAGTTCGAGGGGAAGGCAGTGCTGGTCGTCGGCGGTGGTAACTCGGGTGCCCAGATTTACGCCGAAGTTTCGGAGGTGGCTCACGCAATCTGGGTGACTCAGCAATCGCCTAAGTATCTTCCAGACGAGGTCGATGGTCGCGTCCTGTTCGAGCGGGCCACTGCTAGATTGAAGGCACAACAAGATGGGATGGAGCCTCAACAGCCCGTTGGAGGGCTGGGAGACATTGTGATGGTGCCACCGGTAAAGGAAGCTCGCGAACGCGGCGTGCTGAACACCGTGCGGCCATTTACGCACTTCACCTCAACAGGTGTTGTGTGGCCATCGGGGGCTGAGACAAAGATCGATGCCGTCATCTGGTGTACTGGATTTTCTCCAGCGCTCAACCACCTGGCCAACCTGGGGATCGTTGACGATGACGGTAAAGTCGCCGTTAATGAAAACCGGAGTGTTGCTTCACCTAATCTGTGGCTGGTGGGCTACGGCGATTGGACGGGACTTGCCTCCGCTACATTAATCGGGGTAACCCGCACCGCTCGGGATGTAGTCAACCAAGTCCAAACCTATCTCACAAGCGAAGCCTGATGGCTCGCGACGCAAAACGAGTGCGCCTACTGTGGTGTGACTGCAAGCTCAGGGAAGAGAATTGGCTCCAGTGGAGGAGTTGTCTGGCACAGCCCGAGCCGCCAGTAACCGACGTCGTGCCATTTTCCAAGCTTGAAGCCCACCTCCGGATATGTCCCGATATGGACGAATCCCAGCGACTCGTGCAAACCCACACTGCCTTCATTGGGCTGAGCAACTCCGGCGTAAGCTGCGCGAAAGCACTGTTTTTCAAGGATCGGAAGCAAAGCCTCATAGAGCTCACGGCCAACGCCCTGTCGGCGAGCCGATTCAGCTATGTAAACCGTCACGTCCACCGCCCACCGGTAGGCCGGACGTGCGCGGTGCTGGCTGGCATAGGCGTAGCCCTTGATCTCCCCACCTTCTTCGGCCACTAGGTATGGATATGTTTGAAGCGTCGTCGCAATCCGCTGAGCAATTTCCGAAACGCTTGGCGGAGTCTCTTCGAATGAGATCGCCGTGGTTAAAACAACCGGGGCGTAAATGCACTGGATGGCTTCCGCATCTGCTAGCACCGCAGTACGAATCTTCAAAGGCATGTAGGTCGTCCCTGATTTAAAAACTGAACATTAACCTCTTTGGATCACCTTTGGGGGTGATCAAATTATGAAGATTTGGCCATCTTTGAGACCGTCATAGGCTGGCTGATCTTGAGCGAGCCTGAGACTGTAATTGCCATAAATCACCAGTGATCTATCAAAACAGAATGGAGAGCAAAGGCCCGCCGCCAAGCATGCTCAACTCAGCTTAATAAGGATTGATAATCTACAGTGCTCGACATCTGGTCGCGATCTACGGCTGATTCGCTGTATAATGCCGGCTCTGCATCCCCCTTGAGCTACAGGAACAATAGAATGACTGTACTCCAAACGATCTACTGGCAGCCTACGCCGCCTTAGCGCTACGCCCCCTCGCAATACCTCGCACCCGCCTTTTTGCTCGCGGTGCGTACTGCTGTATGTCCGGTTCTTACACCTAAAGCATACAGTCAAATAATCCTCAAAATTTGAATTCGTATCGACGCGCTCGCCATTCGCCTGGTGTGCGTGCGGTGCATTGCCTTGGATATTCTAATGCTGCAATCATTCAAACAAACGTGGCTTTCCAACGTCCGTGGAGACGTGCTCGCGGGTCTTGTTGTCGCCTTGGCGTTGATCCCGGAAGCCATTGCCTTCTCTATCATCGCTGGCGTCGACCCCAAAGTCGGCCTCTACGCCTCCTTCTGTATCTGCGCCGTTATCGCCTTCGTCGGCGGTCGGCCTGGCATGATCTCAGCGGCAACCGGTGCCATGGCGCTACTCATGGTCACACTGGTTAAAGAGCATGGGCTTCAATATTTGCTGGCAGCCACTTTGCTTTGTGGAGTTCTCCAAATTCTCGCTGGTTACCTGAAGCTTGGCTCATTGATGCGCTTTGTCTCGCGCTCAGTAGTCACAGGCTTTGTGAATGCACTGGCGATTCTGATTTTCATGGCGCAGCTGCCCGAACTCACCAACGTCACCTGGCACGTCTACGCCATGACCGCAGCAGGCCTGGGAATCATCTACCTGTTTCCGTATATACCGAAGATCGGCAAGCTGATTCCTTCCCCGCTGGTGTGCATCCTGACACTGACCGCTATCGCGATTTACCTGGGGTTGGATATCCGCACCGTAGGTGACATGGGACAACTGCCGGACACGCTGCCGATTTTCCTGTGGCCTGAAGTCCCGCTGAACTTTGAGACTCTGCGGATCATCTTCCCGTACTCAGCAGCGCTTGCCGTTGTAGGCCTACTGGAGTCCATGATGACCGCGACCATCGTCGATGACCTGACCGATACCACCAGTAACAAAAACCGGGAGTGCAAAGGCCAGGGCGTTGCCAATATCGCAGCAGGGATGCTCGGTGGTATGGCCGGCTGCGCCATGATTGGCCAGTCGATCATCAACGTGAAGTCTGGTGGCCGCACCCGTCTCTCGACATTGTGTGCCGGCGTTTTTCTGCTTCTGATGGTGGTGTTCCTTGGCGAATGGCTCTCCAAAATTCCCATGGCGGCACTCGTCGCTGTGATGATAATGGTGTCCATCGGCACCTTCAGCTGGGATTCCTTGCGCAATCTGAAAGAGCATCCGCTGTCGACCAACCTCGTCATGGTGGCGACCGTCGTGGTTGTCGTGGCCACTCACAACCTGGCATACGGCGTACTGGTAGGTGTGCTGCTGGCCTCGCTGTTCTTTGCCAACAAGGTCGGGCACTACCTGGATATCAAGAGCACTCTGGAAGAGACGGAATCGCATCGCACTTACCATGTTGTGGGCCAAGTGTTCTTCAGCTCAGCAGACAAATTCACCAACGTTTTTGACTTCAAGGAAGCCCTGAACAAAGTCACCATCGACCTGACCCAAGCCCATTTCTGGGATATCACTTCGGTTGCAGCGCTGGACAAGGTTGTTATCAAATTCCGCCGCGAAGGCGCCGAGGTTGAAGTGCTCGGTCTCAATGAAGCCAGTGCAACAATCGTCGACCGCTTCGGCGTGCATGACAAACCCGATGCCATCGACAAGCTCATGAGCCACTAAGGAGAACGACAATGACCCACGTAATGGCCTGCATTGATAACTCACAATCCTCATTGGCGGTCTGCGACTACGCAGCATGGGCGTCGCAACAACTTAACGCGCCCCTTACCTTGCTGCATGTATTGGATGAGGAGAAATATCCCGCGTCTGCAGACCTGAGCGGTAATATCGGCCTTGGCAGTCGAGAGCATCTGCTGGAGGAGCTGGCTACATTGGATGCCCAGCGCGCCAGGCTTGCTCTGGAACAAGGTCAACACATGCTTGAAAAGGCCAGGGAGCGAACGGTCATTTGCGGAGCTGCATTTCCTGAGCTAAAGCAGCGCCACGGACACTTGATAGAAAGCCTGGTTGATCTTCAGGACGATATTCGACTCTTGGTCATTGGACGAGTGGGTGAAGACAGCACACGTGGAGTGCACAGCCTTGGCAGCCAAATTGAAGCTGTCGTGCGCACAATTCACCGTCCAATTTTGATCACGAGCAGCAGCTATAAAAAGCCAGAAAAAGTAATGCTCGCTTTTGACGGCAGCCCCACAGCCCACAAAACCGTTGAGCTGCTTGCCGCCAGCCCGCTCTGCAAAAATCTACCAATTCATCTCGTTATGGTTGGCGCTGACTCGGAAGGCAACCGAGAAGCGTTGGAGAAAGCCCAGAGCACGCTCATGAGTGCTGGCTTTGTCGTCCAAGCTCAGATCGTAAAGGGGGAAGTGGAAACGGCGCTCCACGTGTATCAGGCCGAGCACGGAATTGATCTGCTAGTCATGGGGGCCTACGGCCACTCGCGCATCAGACAATTTCTGGTAGGTAGCACAACTACAACCATGCTCCGCACAGCTAACATGCCGGTATTGCTGCTCCGCTGAATTGACTCGCCTGACCGCAGTGTTTCCAACACTCTGGAAACACTGCGGTCATCCTAGTTAATGAATATCTGAACACGTCCTGTTGAGACCTCATGCAACTCATAACTGAAATCCTTCACCCGGATCTGAAATCTATACAAGGGAAAGTATTCCGTCGTCATGCGGCACGCGGAATCGTGTTGCGGAACGAACAGATCCTGTTGCTGTTCACTGAGCGCTATAACGACTTTAGCTTTCCTGGGGGCGGCCTTGATGCTGGCGAGGACATTATCGTAGGTCTTAAGCGTGAGCTTGAGGAAGAGACAGGTGCTCGCGAGATTCGGGTGCTCCAGCACTACGGTTACATCGAGGAGTACCGGCCATACTGGAAACCAGAATATGACCTGATGCACATGACGTCGCATTTTTATGTATGCGAAGTGGCGTCCCAGCTAGAGCCAGTCAGAATGGAAAGTCACGAAATCGCTAATGGAATGCGGCCTGCCTGGATCAACCTGCATGAGGCCATAACGCACAATGAAGCCGTGATGCAGCGTCAGGAATCATCGATGGGGCAGTCCATCCAGCGCGAAACTTTCATGCTGAAAAAAGTCGCGTCCGAGTTGTTGGTGCCGATCCGCAGTTGAAAGGATACCTCGGTAGCTCCCGGCCACTGAATTTCAATCAGGGAGAAATTCTGTGGCCGGCGACCTTACGCTTAACTGGAAATCGTGGCGGGCGAAGCGGCAGGAGCAGCGCTGCGCCGTAAAATCAGGACACCACCGATTGCAGCCAGGGTCGAACCGATCAACACACCGACCTTTACTTCGTCAATCAGGTGAGCCGATCCAGCAAACGCCAGGTTGCCGATGAACAGGCTCATCGTGAAGCCGATGCCACACAAGAGCGCAACGCCGTAAAGCTGTGCCCAATTGCTGCCTTCCGGTAGTTTGGCCAAGCCCATACGAATGGCCAGAGCAGCCAATAGGAAAATGCCAATCTGCTTGCCCACCAACAGACCCAGAGCTACGCCCAGCGGAACCGGATCGACTAGATTCTCCATAGAAATATCGGCCAGTGAAACACCCGCATTGGCGAAGCCGAAAATCGGCACCACAGCGAACGCTACCCACATGTGCAGCTTTTCTTCCAGGAACAGCAGTGGAGACCGGGCCTCCTCTTCAGGTTTGCCCATTGGGACGCACAGTGCAACGGCAACACCCGCAAGGGTGGCATGCACTCCCGACTGCAGCACGAAGAACCACAGCACACCACCGACCAGCAAATATGGGAATAATCGTCTGACGCCCAATCGATTCATTGCGATCAGAATGACCAGGGTTGCGAGCGATGCCAGCAACATCGGCATGGAAAGACCAGTGGTGTAGAAAAAGGCGATGATGACCACAGCGCCCAGGTCGTCAATGATCGCCAAGGCGGCGAGGAAAACCTTTAACGAAGTCGGGACTCGCTTACCCAGCAGCGACAAGACGCCCAGGGCGAATGCGATATCGGTAGCGGCTGGGATGGCCCAGCCCTTCAAGGTCTCAGAATTATCCCAGTTGATTGCGATGTAGATCAGCGCAGGCACAACCATGCCGCCTATTGCACCAAATCCCGGTAAGGCACGCTGGCCCCAAGTGGAAAGCCCACCTGCCAGAACCTCTCTTTTGATCTCAAGGCCGACCATCAGGAAGAAGATAGCCATCAGGCCATCATTGACCCAATGCTCCACAGACATGCCCAGCCAGACACTGTGCAAGGCTGCAAAATAACCTTGCGAGAGAGGCGAATTGGCCACGATCAGAGCCGCGAGTGCTGCCCCCATCAGTACAAGGCCGCCAGCGGATTCCGACGATAGGAAGCGAGCCAGAATTGCGGCTGCTCTGGGGGTTTCTGCGGGAGTTTTACTGTGAGTCATCAGTGTCCTTGCGCTTTGATCCAAAACGATTATTTTAACATCAGGGGTTTACCAACGCGGCAGGGCACATAGCCTGTAACGATTCACACCAAGCCCTAATCGGCATCCAGTCTGTTCACCGGCACGGGCTCGTTCACGAGACTCAGGAGCACGCTCCAAGCGCATAGCCACTAAGCGAGCGAACATCGATCCTTCTTTCCAAGCGTGTGGTTCCCGGATATTTGATGATCAGAGCAACTGAGGCGCAGCATAAATGCAAGCACCTCAGCGCGACCCTCCGACAGATGCATTTCAATCTGGCGTAGGCCTATTTGGGGATATACGCAGCTACCGACTTGCGAATCTCTTCCCGCGCTTCGTCCGCGCTCCCCCAACGGCCCATCTTCACCCACTTACCCGGCTCCAATGCTTTGTAGTTTTCGAAGAAGTGCTGGATCTGTGCGAGGAGTAACGCAGGGAGGTCGGCGCACTCCTTTACGTCGCTGTACATAGAACTGAGTTTGTCATGAGGCACTGCGATCACCTTCGCATCCGCTCCAGCTTCGTCCGTCATGTACATCACACCCACCGGGCGACTGCGAATGACAACACCAGGCGATACCGGGTAAGGGCAAATCACCAGAACGTCCAAGGGGTCGCCGTCATCACTCAACGTATTTGGAATGAACCCGTAATTGGCCGGATAGAACATCGGTGTGCTGAGGAAGCGGTCGACAAAGATCTGCCCACTTGGCTTGTCCACCTCGTACTTGATCGGCGAGTGGTTTGCAGGAATCTCGATAACGGTGAAGAAGTCATCGGGGATCGCGTTACCAGCTGGAATGTCCGTGTAACTCATGTTCATAGCTCCGAAGTTTTGGAAGGGGCTGCACTGGAAGACGTTTTTCCAAGGGTGCCCATCTCGATTGGCGTCTTCGTGAAAAACACCGATATTTCCTCGGATTCCAGTCGTGTGAACAGCCGTTCTGCCTCATCTTCCGTGATTGCCAAGCGAATTTCTGTGGGTTGATCCGCCAGCTCAAAAAAGTGCGATGAATGCAGTTTCCCAGTGTGCCCAAACCCTTCGATTCCGGTGCAGAGCGTGGCGCCGCGTAATCCCATTTCTTTAGCCACGTCGACTATCCATTCGCCTAGCATTTTTCCCTGATAACGACGGTTTTGTTGGGTGAAGAAAACGACCATATAGCCTTTCATTTCTATCTCCTCAGCGAGTACCAATCATTTGGTAGGACACAAGCCCGGCAGCGGTCATCGCTAACGAACCTACGACGTGCAACGAAATTGAGCCAAGCGCCCAGAGCAGTCTGCCTTCCTGAATCAAGGCAACCGTTTCGGCTGAAAATGTAGAAAAGGTGGTGAGACCGCCACAGAACCCCGTGATGATCAGGAGGCGCCACTCTGGGCTAAGGGAAGGAGATGCGGCCAAGAAGGCGATGGCCAAGCCGATGATGTAACCACCAACCATGTTCGCAACCACAGTACCTGGAGGAATCGTCGGGAACAGAGCATTCAGTTTCATCCCCAAGAGCCAACGCAACCAGGCTCCAAGTGAAGCGCCAACGGCAATGACGATTAATGACTTCAGCACGGAGAGCCCTCCTCATCACATATGAGTGGGCTAACGGGCAAACGGCTCGCACGGAGGCGGGAAGTGAAGAAAAAATCGAAGGGCAAATTCATATCCTGTCCTAAATTGGAGGACAGGGAGACACACCTACGCACCCTGTCCAGGGTTCACGTAGGCATCATCAGCACGAGGGCGGTTTAAGGAGGAATGCCATCTCCTGTTCTGATCCTATAGCATCAGCGCCAGTGGCATCAAGAGCAGCTGCAAGCTTGCGTTCTGAAGGCCCCTTTGGCTAGGCAAGATGTTTGATCAATGATCCAGGTACGGGCCGACTCTTTGCATAACTAGGCCAGTTGGCGCGTCTACATCGATTTAACCGATACGACCTCAACATACTTGTATTTCTTCCTAGCCGTCTTCACAGCCTCTTGCTCAGCAAGCAACGAGCTCAACGTATCAGCGTCGTGAACCAACTCGATCATTTTCCCTTCAAACTCGTTCCCAACCATGAGCGTGACCCTCAGCCTAGGCGTAAATGAGTTCGCCGCTTTCTTCTTGGGCGAAGGCGTTGATATCTCCGTCCGATTGCACTCATCAGATCGCCAGTGCTGGCCACTATTTCACTGTCAGGTTCGTGTCGTGTCGCCCGGATCGCCTCCGACTCATACTAGAACCATCTGAACAGCAACTGAGACAGGGGACACGAGATGAGTAATTTTGACACCGTTGAAACCCGCGTACTGAGCAAAGGTGAACTGGGCCAAGTGATCAGGTATCTGCGCGAATTGCGTCAGTGGTCTCAGGAGACGCTGGCAGTGCTCGCAAGGACTACGCCCAGAACCATCCAGCGTGTTGAAGCAGGCGCCGGGGCGAGCCTCAATACGCTTCGCTCTCTCGCCTCTGCTTTTGAGTTTCAGGACATCGACGCATTCTCGAAACCGATGGGGATTCCCACGGAGGAGCAACTGCGCGATGCTCGTGAGCAGTTCGATCAGAAGTATGTCCTGACGAAGGCATTGAAGCCCGAATCAGGCAGGGGCTTGGCCAAGCTTGCATCTGAGAGCATTGGTGATTACATCGAGCCCGCCTTCGAGCCCTCAAGTGACCAAGCGTCGGCGTTCGCAGAGCTGACTGATTACCTACGCGACTATCGCGACTGCGCCGAGCTTTATTCAAGCACAGCGCGATTAGAGGTGTTTGAAGAACTCCAGGCCATGATCGAACGACTTGAAGAACTGAGCGTTACTCTGCGCTATGCAACCTGCCCAGTGGTACACAACGGCACCTCGGATTCGCATGTGGAAGCACTCCCTGTAGGAGATGTGCTTTACCTGATTGGATTCAGAGAAGGTGAAGCGCCAGAAGAGTTGGCCCTGCCCCGGAAGATGGGCATTTAGTGACCCGCCTATCCCGGTCATGGAGCTACGTGAGCAGCTAGTTCGTAATGGTTAGCTGCCTAGTCTAAGAACCATGCTGCAGAGCAAGCGGAGCGCGCCGGCCCGAAGGGCCAAAAGCGTGAGGATGTAAGCCCTACGGGCCAAGACGCCTCTGGCGGCTTGGTTCACGACAGCCGACCGACAGGGCACGCCCAAAAAGCTGCTAGTCCCTCAGGGCTTCCTAGGCTTCGCTCTTGCAGTCGCTTCTGCCACCAATGGGTCTTCAGGCCAAAAATGCTTCGGATATCTACCTTTAAGATCCTTCTTCACCTCCGCATAGGTGCTACGCCAAAAATTGGCTAGATCCTGGGTCACCTGCACAGGCCTGCGGGCCGGCGATAAAAGATGCAGAACCAGAGGTTGCTTGCCGTGGGCTATGCGGGGCGTTTCTGCCATCCCAAACAGCTCCTGCAGTCGTACGGCCAGAATAGGTGGCTGTTCGCTGTAGTCGATGCGAATGTTCGACCCTGACGGCACCTGAATCGTCTGCGGTGCTTGAACCTCTAGTTCCTGTGGAAGCGGCCAAGGCAGAAGATTTCTGACAATCGAAGCCAGATCCAGATGACTGAAGTGGCTGAGCCTCGTGACTTTGCCCAAGTACGGCGTGAGCCAATCTTCAAGCGTATCCAGCAGATTGGCATCGGTAAGATCGGGCCACTTGCTTTCTGTCTGGCCATTCTGGATATCCAACTGACGCAGCAGGTCGACCCGAGCTTGCCACTGCCGCAGCTCAGGGCTCCAGGGCAGGAGTTCGATGCCCTTGCGCCTCACGAGGTTGACCAAGGCCAGCGAACGGGTTTGCTCATCGAGACTTGGCAGGGCTGTCGTCGACAAGATGAGTTGCCCAACCTTCAACTGCCGCTCAGCCTTGAGCACTCCTTCCCTTTCATCCCAGTCGACCTCATCGACAGACCTCACAAGATCAGCCAGCTCGTCATCGAACAGGGCCGGATCGAGGTCACTCGCGAGGTAGATCCGCTCCTCACGCTGGCCTTGCCGGCTACCCAGATCGGCTACCACCAGCCACTCGTGCTTGGTGAGAGCATCAGGCTCTGAGAATACGGCAGCCCGTCCGTTGGAGAGACGGTACTCGGATGCACTTGCACGCCTCTGGAGGGCAATTCGGTCAGGGTAGGCGAACGCCAGTAGGCATCCTACCCATCGTGGGTGATCGGGCTCGCTGGCGGGGCTAGAGGCCCTTCCTCGGAGCAGGGATCGGTACTGCCGAGCAGACTGCTTTACTCGCTGAAAAGAGCCACCGCCTCGGCGCGAATGTTGCTCTCCTGACAATGCATTCAGCCTAGTGTGAAGGTCGGCACCTTCTCCACGCAGGACGTCTTTCTCACCCAGCAGCGCGGCGACGTTGCAAGCCAAATCATCCAGTCCCATCGCGTTACCTTTGATGAGCATGTGAGCGATCCGTGGATGTGCTGGGAGCTCGCTCATGGCCGAACCGTGTGGTGTGAGCTGTCCAGCATCGTTGAGTGCACTCAGCCGCTTCAGCAGGTCTCTGGCTTGGCCGAAAGGGGCTGACGGAGGTTGGTCGAGCCAGGTCATCTCTTCCGGCTTCATTCCCCACCGGGCCAATTGGAGAGCCAGGGCTGCAAGATCAGCCTGCAAGATCTCTGGGGTGCTGTAGCCTGCCATTTGCTCGTGCTGCGATTCCGACCATAGGCGATAGCAGACACCTGGCTCCAATCGCCCTGCCCGCCCTGCTCGCTGAGTAGCGCTGGCCTTCGAGATACGCTGTGTGTCGAGTCGAGTCATCCCGCTGCGAGGATCGAACTTCGGCACTCGCTCGAGACCACTGTCCACCACCACCCTGACGCCTTCAATGGTCAAGCTGGTTTCAGCGATGTTCGTGGCCAGAACGATCTTCCGGGAGCCCTTGGGTGCTGGGTCAATAGCAGCACGCTGGGCGTTCAGGTCGAGGTCGCCGTACAGCGGGCATACGATCACCTCTGGACGACCACTCAACTGCTCCTTGAGCGCCTCAGCCACCCGCCGAATCTCTGCCTGCCCAGGAAGGAAAACTAGGACGCTTCCCGGTTGCTCGTTGATGGCAGCCAAACAGGTGTCAGTGACTCGCGCATCAATACGCTCCCCCGGCTGATATGGGCTACCCCAAACCGTAGAGACCGGATACATCCGCCCCTCACTCGTGATCACTGGCGCGTCATTTAGAAGTTTTGAAAGCCGAGCGCCTTCCAGCGTTGCGGACATCAGAAGTAACTTCAGTGGGGTCTCATCACGCAGCAGCTCACGAGCACTCACGCACAAGGCCAGTGCCAGGTCAGAGTCTAAATTGCGCAGGTGATATTCATCGAAGATAACCACGCCCACACCATCAAGCGCAGGGTCATCCTGAAGCCGGCGAGCCAAGATACCTTCTGTGACCACCTCAATCTGGGTGCGCGGGCCCACCTTGCTTTCAAGGCGAATTCGATAGCCGACGGTCTCACCAACCTTCTCACCCAGTTCACTTGCCAAGCGCTCAGCTGCCGCCCGAGCAGCCAACCGCCGAGGCTCGAGCATGATGATTTTCTGGTCACCAAGCCAAGGTTCGTTCAGCAACGCCAGAGGCACTCGGGTGGTCTTACCCGCACCAGGTGGCGCTTCAAGGATTACTTCGTGGCGGTTGGACAGGGCGTCTCGTAGGTCAGGCAATACGAGATCAATAGGTAGAGAAATCATCAAGGCTCCCAAATCAGAGAAGCATTATACGACGGGCCCTGTAGAGAGGTGATTCAGCCCAACGACTGCGAAGAGAGGGATCGGAGTTTTTGACAGGAAATTGATGATTCTCGTGCAATCGGCAAAACATGGAATTCGTCAAAGATAATCAGGCCAACGCCCTCTAACGAGGGATCGTCCTGCAGCCGGCGCGCAAGGATGCCTTCAGTGACGACTTCGATTCGGGTTTTGGGCCCGATCCGGCTTTCAAGGCGAATTCGATAACCAACTGTTTCACCGACCTGCTCACGTAGCTCACTGGCCATGCGCTCGGCTGCGGCACGTGCAGCCAGTCGACGGGGCTCAAGCATGACTAACGTCTGGCCAGCCAGCCAATCTTCACCAAGTAGCGCCAAAGGAACACGGGTGGTTTTACCTGCACCAGGCGGTGCTTGGAGGACGACCTCATTGCGATCACGCAAGGCTTGAAGAAGCGCTGGCAGAGCAGCGTCGATCGGCAACGAATTCATGTTCTCTCCAGCGATAGTGCTTCGATTATACAGCTGCCTGCGGTTCGCTCCCAACCATGGGCCGTGAACCTGGGCTTACTTGTCACTACCCCTCGGTACAGACCAAACACTGTGGCGATGCCTTCCTGGAAGGTTTCCATGGGGGCCTTCCGAAAGGCTTTCTGCAAGGGTTCCCTGAAGGGTAGGAAGAGGCCAGCAAATGAACGCTCCCCTCCTTTGAAATGCATCACCAAAAACAAGATTTCTGACCTATTGTGACAACAGGTATAAAAAACCGAGAGAAGTACCTCTGCAACCCGCGTAGGATGGGCCCTGATCGCCACGGCTTTGTTTATTCCAACCGCGAGCCTGTAATTCAGGCTTATAAATAGCGCAGTGTGACAAAATCCGTTTTGTTGATCTTGTTTTGAGGAGGGAGCCGGGTGAAGAAAGACCGAGTCGAAGCCATCCTGGAACACTGGGGCCCCTGTCTTAGCAACGAGCTGGCAGATGAGCTAGTCAGGCGGTTTCGGGTAAGCAGGCCGAACGCCCGACAATTGATCGTGCGATCAACCGCCAAACGTTTGAAGGGTATCAGCTTTCCTCACCGCGCCTCCTTCGTTTATCTGCCGAGCCAATATGGGTCAATGCTTTTTTTCGACCGCCTTGTGTATGCGCTCAAGCACACAAAGCACGCCTGCGGTTATGGGTTGGCTGCTCTCAAAGATCGCGGGGGAGTTTTGCCCATCGATCACTTCAAGATCGCGTGCGGCGCGCCCAAGATGCAAGCCAAGCAAGTCAGCGCGGAAAATGTCGCAGAGCAGTTGATTGCCGCTAACTTAGTCAAACGTGTCGATCTAGCTGGAGTCGGAGAATCGCTAGCCCTCGCCAGCTTTGACGAGGAGGACGAGCAAATTGCGTTCCTCGACCTCAATGCACGCCTGAAGGTTGAGGCCATGGCTTTGAATGCAGTCAGGGATTGGGTCAAGCGTCTAGGCATCGGGAGCTGGAACAAGGTGCGCGTCCGGGATGAAGGCCTTCTTCCGACAGCGGGCCCCAACTACTGGGATCTTTCAGCACCCTCCTATCTGCATCCCTTGCTCGGGGTACCCGGCGTTGCCGGCCCCCCAAGCTCCAAGTCGAGACCCAAACCCGGCTCATTTGTGTGCGACATCTACTTGGGTGAGAGGCTGACCGAGGAGGCTGCGAAGGCGTTCATCAAAAAGTGCCTGAACGTGCGGGGCTTCAACAAAGTCTCGCCAGTGCTACAGATGTTTCTGGCCGAGTCTTATGAAAAGGAGGCGGTGCACCTGATCCGTGCGCACGGTGCGATTGCCGCCACACTGGACTCGCTGTTGGGCACAGACGTGGCTAAGGCTCTGCACGAACTGGCGTCAGTACTGAAAGCTACCGCCCGAAGCTTGGTCAACCCTGAAAAAATCGATGCTCTGTTCGATGCCCTCGGAAAGATTGACGGAGCTGAAGGCAACCTTCGTGGCTGCTTGTTCGAGTACTTGTGCGCTGAACTTGCCAACGACCATTACCTCAGTCCAGACATTACCATCAATAAGTTGGTGCGCGGCTCAGATGGGGCCCGAGCCGAAATCGACGTGCTGGTGGAGACGCGCAAGGAAGCCATCTTCATCGAATGCAAAGGGCACTTGCCCATGGGTCAAGTGGATGATGCCGAGGTCGAGAAATGGCTGAAAAAACGTCTGCCTGTTCTGCGCGATTTCGCAAAAAGCAACGAAGACATCCGGCAACTCAAACAGACCTTTGAGCTATGGACGAATGCGGCTATCAGCCCTGCCTCGCAGACGTTGATCGAAGCGGAGAATGCCAAGACCTCTCGATACACGGTGGTGTGCCGGCAGGGGCCTGAGCTTTTGGACATGGTCGCGAATTCAGGGAACAAACCTCTACTCAAAACCTACCGGCAGCATTTTTCAAACCACCCTTTGGCTGTGGCAGCTAGGCGCAAGGGCAAGGTCAGCGCTGAGCCGAGCGAGTCCTGAAGGCCCATCGACGACGCAAAAACTCCTGCCGGGCAATCGCTCCTGGGCGGCATGAATGGCCTGTTCGAGATCGATGTCAGCCCCTCCCATTACAGCGCTGGGGCCGAGGAGGTGCTCAATTTCGGCGTATGACATAGATGCTTCCATGACCATCAAATAAATAGGGCTGAAGCGCATCACGAAACCAGTTGGGGGCCTCGGCTCATAGAGAGAACAACGGTCTCTTCGGCGCCGCCAATGTTCTCGGTCATGAACATCAGGAAGCTGACGATCACATATCGCTCCCCTCTCACGGTCAGCGCAATCGAATAACCGTGTTCTTCCTCAATCGCCGCGAGGTCGTCTGTCACGACCGTGTCGCCGTTTTCTGATCGCTGATGAATGTCGAAAAACATCGCCGCTTTGAATGCTGCGCCGACTGGGCGAGCATCAAGCAGATAGCCGCTGATCCGCCCTTGAAAGGCCACTTTTGTCGCCTGGATCAACAAGGCTGGGAAATAAACTGACAAGATCCTCTACTCACTACTCTTTAGGTGGTTCAAAGCGTGATCACACACTGATGGTTGAAATCGACTTCTTCGCCTGGATAACCTCGTGGATTCGAGAGGAATCTGATTCCGTCGATGGTTTCATCGACTGGCACGTGCGTGTGACCAAAGATCCAGAGATCAATCTTCATACCCAAAAACTCATGCCAGTCGTTGCTATAAGCGGCACGTAAATGCGGATGCTTACCGTAGTCGGGAGCGAAGTGCATCAACGGCGGGAAGTGAGTTACCACCACCGTTTTCCCCTCGAACGGCTGCTCCAGCTCACGGCGGAGCCACTTACGAGACTCTTGCGCGACTTTACGGGTTTGCTGGGGCACCAATGTTCGATACTGTGGCTCCATTCGAATGACCTTGTAATCGTTCATCAGCGCACGGGCCTCCATCATCGCGAGGGGCGCATTGCCGGTGCCTTCAAAATCAGTCCAACAGGTGCATCCCAAGAAACGAATGCCGTCCAAGACAAGAGTACGCTGCTCCAGAAAATGGACATGGGGAGCCTGATGGTTCTCCAACTGACCGAGCGTTTTGTGCCAGCTGGCTTTGTAGAACTCGTGGTTGCCAGCTACGAGAATCGTGTCCTTCACGAAGTGCTCACCGGCCCAGTTGGAGCTCCTGCCTTTGATGTTAATGTCACCGGCCAAGACCGCGACGTCATACAGCGATGGGTCAGGCAACTGGATGGGCCTGAACTCAACATGTAGATCTGACATTACGAGAAGTCGCATGATTTACCCCGTAGTGGAATGTTGACGCGCACCTCGGATGCAGCGCAGTAGCATCGAGATAGAAACGCCGCGCTATCCACGAGAAAACTTCTGCTTCGCTAATTGAATCCGCCACCTGGCCATGACATTCAGTACAGCCCGACAATTGACATGACCGTCTCAATGCGGGCTTTTTTTAGCAGCCCTTCCCCCAACAGGATGTAAACGGTGTTACGCGTTTCAAATACGGAGCCATCAAACGAGCACTGGAAAGTTGATCTAACCCAATCGCCAGTTAAGCGCTTATTACAGCTGTGGCTCAGCACATTCGATGCATACAGAACGTAGGGCTGTAAGCCGTCGCCGGCAAGCGACTCTCGAAATTCGTCAGTCACCGCGATCTCTATGAGCATCCAGTCTCTGACGATGCAGTAAGGCTTCCAGGACGGACGAAGGATCACCATCGCCTCAGCTTTGGCGACATCTCCAGCAAATCCTGCCAGCGATTCACCCTCGCCGTTCAGCAGCTCTGCGACGTCTCTTAAGGTGTCACTCATCGGACTCTCAGCCATGCTCAACTCTCGATTGCTTCAGCGCGGCGAGGCTTGATCCCACTAGCAAATTGATCGCCCTGTTTCCCCAGCGTGTCAGCGGTTTTCAATGGCGCACCCCCAAGTAAAGGTCTCTGCTGTATCCCGACCAGCTGCAAATCACATAGCGGCTGTTCAACGTTTGGACGACCTCATAGCCCTCGATAGTTGAAGAAGCTACCTTCCGTGAGGTGCGGATGCTCCTGCCATCTGCAAATCGTCCCCGATCATCGCCGTAGATGACGCCAATCATCCCCAGCGGATCTGGAACTACACAGATGAGATACCCCGAAATCTGGGCGCCAAAGTCAATCTTCATGGCTGTAGCGACAATCGTCGGAATGCCATCGTGCCCCTGAGCATCGTGAAGGACTTCACTGTTCAACATGTTCTCGTCACCCGTAACCAGTCAGCGCACATCGTGAAAAGGCGCCAGTGCACCATTTTGAAAATACCAATGGGCGACTGCGAACAAATCACCCGTCTGCCATTCGACGATGCAATACCCGGCTCGCTCGTATCGGCGTACGACCGTAGTCGTGTGCGCTGGTAGACCAAAGGGCAAATCGGATGAATCCCGCAAGAACAACAACCCGGTCATGCGCGGTGGGCGATCCAGTGCACAGATGAAGCCCCCCAAAACATCCTCGCCGGCCAAGTCCAGCTGAGCCTTGCGGACAACCTCTGGCAACTTGTTGAAATGGAAGTCAGCGCGCGTGGTGCCGAAGCTCTTGATGTAGAAGCGAGTGCGCTTTGGTTGCGAAATCTCATCCGAGTTCATGAACACAAAGCCCAAGAACTCGATACCTGGTCACTTGACCCCCTTGATTGAGCTTGGCCGGAATCACCGGTCGCCTCGCCGCTCTTGTCGGCGAAGCAAAATCACTAAACGCCCCCACAGCCGAGCGTGCCATTCGCCTAGACCCATCGTCGAACTCGGTGGCGATACATCCCGCTTGAGTGTCCAAACGTACCCCGTCATCTACTCGAATTACCGCTCAATTGACCCGCTTGCCTAGGCGAAAGCGGAGTGCTTGCCGTGGCGAGAAGCCATGCCAGCAATTCGTCGGTTTAGCGATATATTGATACCCGTGCACAATCAGCCGCGCTCAGCATCCACAAGTGCAGATACGGATTGCCTCACCGTGAATCTCACCCGGAATCAGAATCGTCACTCGATCAAATATATAGAGTTGAGAGACGCAAAGCAAACACGGCATACCATCGATTTTGAAGGTAGGCCCAGTAATGTCTTTGCGTAACGCCTTGGCGTCGGTGACGCAGCTCCTGCGGACGGAGCGCGGAATGTCTCAGCAAGACCTGAGCGTCAATATCACTAAATCGCACGTCAGTGCCGTAGAGAACGCCAAAACGTCACTGACCACAGACTCCCTCGACGAGCTCTGCAAATCCCTTCAACTGCATCCAGTAGCCTTCCTTGCGCTCGTGTATGCAGCGCAGGAGCAGAGATCCGCCGCTGACGTCATCACGTCGGCGCACGCCGATCTTTCCAAAATGGCGTTGCTGTATGTGCCAGTCAAACCTGCCCCTGTGAAAAGAGCTCACCCGCGAGTTGCAGACGCCGAAAAAGTCACTCGCGCGGTTCAAGAACTCAAAGACGCAGGGCACACGCGTGCTGAAGTTGCGCGAATGCTGGGCGTGTCGGAGCCTACTGTCAGACGCCACTGGAACCGTCCTCTGGCCTGAAGTTTGGGTTTGGGTGATGCTGGCTAGCCTGCTGGAAGTTGGCGATCTATCAGTGTCCACGCTCGGATGTTCCTGGCACACGGCGAAGACTGGTGGCTGGCGCAAAGCCGGAAAAGTACGTCGAGGACGCAGGTGTGTAGTAAAAGCATCAGGTTGAGTGGCACAGGCTGAGGGTGTTTGGGGATGTTCCTTTCTGAACCTGCTCACCCCTAACCCATTGCCAAATTGAGAATCATATGACAGCGCATTCATCCGTCTACGCCAAATACCCTGCCATGCAATCCGAACGAATCCTGTCCCTGTTTTGGATGCTGATCGCGACCCTCGCGGTTGCTGCCACTTTCTCCGAGCCCCCACCCTTTCTGCCTCAAGATTTCGGCGCCTGCGCACGGTACTTCAGCGACCACACGCGTTTGCTCGCACTGGTGTTTCTTGGGCTCGCGCGTTTCGCTGCCTTGTCAATACCAACCACGGAAAACACTCGATGAACGGGAATGAAGGCCGCTTTAGTCGTCGCGCGAAGATATTTGCCCTATGTACACTTCTCATAGCGGTCTGCGAAACCATATCGACGATCGCTGGGCCCTGGCTAACCTACCTCTACCCGCCCGAATCGCCAGATGGACTGAACCCTAAATTCATAGGCATGTGGCAGGAAAAATATGAGTATCCAGATCGGAATGGGCTTGTAGGATTTGAAGGCACGACGCAGTTTTTTGCTAACAAAACGTATACCGTCAGGGGACTGTTGAAGATCACAGAATTCAAACCTGGCTCACCCTCGCCGGACGTCGTCAGTTACGATTTCAATGGCAACGGCGAATGGCAAGCTACGGACGATGAGCTTCTCACCAAGTTGCTTAACGTAAAAACAGGACTGATCGGCGTATCCGTCGCTGGCCAGCCCATCCCTGTGTACCCCACAGCCTACGCCCAGAGCGCCTTGAAGACCGAGTTGGAACAAGGGCTGCTGCTGGCCCAGTCACAGCAGTACGACATCCGCAGCGTTAAGAAGAATGAGATCACCCTTGAAACAAATGGCCTGCACGCTGACAGTTACATCATCAACATGGCTCGAACCAAACAGATGTACTTAAGGCAGCTGTAGCACCTCTTGCAAAGATCTTACTCGCCGTTTTCATTACATTGTTGGAAGCTCGCCCTTGTCTGAACAGCTCGTTAAGTCACCCTTGGATTGGATCGACGCAATCATCAAGCTACTGCCATATGTGGGGGCGATCGCGCTGATGCTTTATGTGGTATTCAGAACCAACGCGATGTTTTACGTCGTTTACCGTTGGCACCAACTCCTGGGCGCTACGAAAGGCTTCCACAATAAATTTGCGCAGCGTGTGTGGGCTGACCACGAAGACCTCCAGCGCTTCAACCTTTGGTTCGGCCTGAACCTCAGCACCTCTAAACACATGGCAAAGCTGCTTTCCTGGTTGAATCGCCATGAACTGACAATCGAAGAGTTGTGTCGAGCTCGACGCTACTTCGACGCCAACGAACTTGAGTTCAAAATCCCCTCGAAGCTGCGGCGAAGGACGGTTCGATCCTCGATGCTGCTCGCGATAATGCTTCTTATAACTGTGGCCTATGTCTTTACCGAGACACGGTATGCGTGGCTAACGGTTAAAAAAACCCATACGACGTTCTGGGTTCAACCAAATAGCGCATTCAATGGCAGTGGCAATTGGTTGCCATGGGCCCAGTCAGACCAGTGGGCGGTGGACAATCAATATTGCCTGTTTTCCGACGACTTGGAGCCTTTCAAGGAGCAGTGGGATAAGGATGTCGTCTGCAGCCTGGTGCTAGGCAATTACAACCAGAAAATCGAAGACATTATTGGTGAACAGTTTGCGATTGGAATGAGCGCTTTCGGGGCAGCAGTCGCCTGCATCTTTTTTCTCATATTCATCATGCTATGTGAGGCCAGCGCCCAAGGGCTGAAGAAGAAGATTGCCGACGCGGAGGGTAGCGGTCTGTAGGGCAACCTCAATCCAGATGATTAAAGTAACAGGGGCGTCTATCCCATATATGGAATAGATTCCGGCCATCCCAGTAACTTACGGCTCCACGATCATCGACTTTTCGTTTCGCTCTGAAAACCGTGTTTGAATTCTTAAAGCCGAGCACTCTGTCGTCGAGCCTCGGAATCTCATGCCCGTCAAGCCCGCCAGGGCCCCCACCCACGTTAACTCTTGGAAGAATCATTAGCAGAGCGGCATGCCGGGTTTCCTTAAGAACAAGTGCAAACACGTTTCCGATGGTGTAATGGCCCGAATGGGCATGAACAACGCTGACGTGCTGTCCCCGCTCAACCTTATGCAAAACAGATAGGACATGAGCGTTTGATATCAGCGTCGACTTGTCCTTAACCACCCCACCTTCAGCATCCTTGCACCATTGGACAACATCATCCGATGTTTTGAGCTCAAGAACGCCAGACGATCGTCGTGCGAAGGCTTCGGCGCTCGGCAAGTACCGCGAGGTGGTGACAAAGATACCGCGACCCACTCCATCATTGGCCATGACACCCCGGAGCGCAGCCACAGCCTCCAGCCCAATGGGGTTCGATGGCGAATAGCGCTTGGCCTGGACATAGGCGAGCGTATCTCCCAAAGGCCCGCGCTGAAGCAGTTTTACATCGACCCCGCCATCTCCTGAACCAGGCCCCACTTCCGATTCGTAGCCTTGGCTTTGAAAAAGCCGGTACAAAAATATCTCAAACTCCCTGTGGTGGAGATTGTGAAGGCGCTCCGGGCGAGTTTGAAAGTACTGATAAAGCTCGGCATACAAGTCTCCAAAATCCTCGACGATAAGGCTGCACACCCATTTCCACTGAAAGTACGCGTCATAGGCGGCTTGGAGCTCCTCGGTTATCGCGTAGAAATAGTAGGAAATACCGTCATAGTTCTCGTACCAGAAACCATGCCTGTCGGCGATCTGATCAAACTGAGTCCGCGAAGGGGGACTCAGGTCGCCATCCAGCATTTGTGCTAAAGGGCCAGAACTGTGTAAAACAAAGGTCACCGCATCTTGGCCAGGCTCACCATCGACCCGCTGCGCGTAGGTAGTAAAGCCACTCTCGTACCAGATATCGTGAGACACTGCCCACGCCCTGAGATCGGCCTGAGCGTTTGAGATTCGTTTCTCCAGCTCTGCGTCTGAGTAAGCCACTACGCTCATTTCGTCCAACCACTCCTGAGCTATACAGTTTTAGGCTGGCCTCGTCGTACCTGCGAGACCAACCCCTCGTTCCATATCAGATCAAGTCAGCCCTCGTGACATCTTGCAGAGCATCCTCAACCCTCAGTGGGCATATCGTCCGAGCTGTCGTACCCCGCTGCGCATGACGTCAATTAGCCAATTTAGCTTGCGGTAAAAGTTGTCGGCATCAACCAAGAAGCCGAGACGCCCACCAATTTCGTTTCTCTCGCTGACCAATGCCATGTACTCAGCCCGGTGAGTCAAACCCGCAACAATCATGCCCTGCTGCATCATGGTCAGTTTACGGTGACGGTCGATGTCCGCAGCGAAGCGCACAAAGTAGCGATTATTGAGCAGACGATGCCGACTCAGCATCAGGCAGTAGGCGCTACATCCCACCAAGAACACCTTCATCATGCTGATGTGAATGCCAACAAACGCGCTCAGATACTCCGCGAGTTGCGGTGTCTTGTAGCATGCAGCGGCGTACAAAACCGGCCACATGGCAATCGCAAACAGGGCCTGGTTGGTAGGAGGAGTGGCAAACGCTTGGCTAAAAATGCGACGCAGTCGATTCATTGAAGCTCCTAGTGGCAGTAGTCGACTCAGCTGAAAGTGGGGCTGAGCTGAGTCAGCTTCTACTTCAAGCCTCGACGTCGCAAGCCAAAACCAATAGTCGTTTTCTCGAATCCGATCAGAACGCTGCCGGACGCGCAGGCGAGAATACTGGGCTGTTGTTCACTATACGCAGCCAGGCCCTAAGCGCCGCTTTCATATCAATCCAATATCAAAGTCAATGCCTTGGCGAAACCCTAGCTGCAACCAAGCCTGGGCGCTATTGGTGCTGGCACAGCGTGAGGTATTTGGGTTCAGGATCAGAGCAAAACGGAGGCAGGAGAGACGAAACCGCAACTATCTGCTACACCTCTTGGGTATACGTACGCTGAGGAAGCGAGACTGCCACCGTTCGACAGTCCTAGGCAGTCACCGGGGAGAGGTTGATCTCCAAGCACAGAAATTTACCACTTGCCACACGAACTGTTCATACATACAGTATAGATAAGCAAGGGCGTCGACCGCATGACCGTTTAAGGAATCGAATCGCCCAGGCAGGCAAAACTCGTATAAGCTTTGCCGCCCGAAAAACTTCCACGTCCGTCAATGTCCAACGTCCGTCGTTAAGCGACAGGTAGGATTCACATGAGTAAGCGGCATCACAATCTGAGGCTCTCACCGCCTCGATGCACGTTCTGCGGCGCCACATGGCAGCCTGCGGAAGGCGTTGATGCGCTCGCCAATTATTGCCCCAGCTGCGCCGATACTCGCCGTGCAGCCGCTCAGGCTCATTTCCAGCTCAAACCCCTGAGCGCTGCAGACTTTGTCGACGGGTACCTTCTGCCCCGCCGCATGCGTACTGCCGCTGGCTAGCATCGCACGTTACCCGAAGTACTTTTCCAGCTCCCGATCAACCTGTTTGCGGCCTATCACACCCTGCGACGCGCCCAAGGTTTTGTTACGCCCGTCGCCCAGCGGCTGACTCCACGCTCTCCACTCATGGCGCCGCTCAGCGTGCATCGTCCATTCCACCACGTTCAGTCGCTTGGGGGACTGCAGCTCCCAACGCACCAAGTCTGGAGTGATGTTGGGCACCGTCCACAAGGGTTCGATGGGAAGGTCTGCAATGGCGTTCAAGGCTTCGTGACTGGAAACGTAGCGGGCAGCAGGATCGTCCGCCAGCATCTTGCGAATAACCCTACGCCAGCGCTTAGGGACATGGGGAAGCCAGCGCAAGCGATCAGCGAGACCGCCTTGGGCCACGATATCTGCAGGAGCTTCGTTCTGCAGGATGTACCAGACTTCACCATGTAACAGCCTGAAGAGCGTCATCCCCAGCGCCCATATGTCTGTCCTGATGCTCGTCGGCCCGCCCTGCCAGACCTCGAATGCGATGTGATCGGCGTACCCGGCAGCCGAGCCATATCCCAGAAGTAATCTATCCGTGACCAGCCCGAAATCACCGAGCTTCGCCATCCCTGTGTGATCAAGCAGAACGTTGCCGGGCTTGATATCCCTGTGCAGCATTGCCCGTCCGTGAAGCGATCCCAAGCCAATGAGGACATCCGTTGCCGCCTTACGCACCGCTGCAAGAGTCATCGGCCCTGCCTGATATCGGGTGTGCAAAGACCCCCCAGGGCAGTAAGTCATGGTGAAGCGAATCGAGTCACCGAGATCCTCAATACCAAAGACCTGCACAACGTTGCGGTGGGTCGCAGTTGACAGATGCCGCGCCTCGGCGAGAAATTCCCTTTTGGTATCCACCCACTGTTCGTCGGTCTCTTCCGGTTTGCGTGACATGACCTTGACCGCCACCTCACCATGAACACCGTCTCGCGCCAGATACACATCGCCAAAGGCACCGCTCCCTAGATGCCTGATGATCTCCAGTTCCGGAACTACGCTGCTCATGGACGAGCCCTGTGAGCCACTACCAGCATGGCAGCCTCACGACTGCCCTTGCGAAGGTTCGCGCCTTCGAGGTGCTCATCCCAGAAAGCATCGTCTTTAACGCAGTCATCAACCTTCCGGCCATAGGTTCGGCTGATCACGTCTTTCTTGAGCACTCTGGTCTCACAGGTCGAGGCTGCCGCACACATGATTATCCCGCGAAGCTCTGCACCTTCGAGCAGGCCCTTGCTCGCCCCGCCTTGCGATGGCGCGCTGCCCTTAATCACTACCTGGTCAACGTTGTTCCCTTCAAGGAAATCCTTGCAGCGATGGAGGATCGTGTCGTAGGCCTTGGAGCGGTCGCCCGAAGGCAGCTTCCAGGTTTCGTCTCGAATCAGGGTGATGGGGGCTTCCGGGTCATCCGGGATGGTGGTATCGACTACCGTTACCTCATTTGCAACCACAGCCAATGCTACGCAACGAGTTGCCATGTACTTTTCCTTGTGAAGGCAATTAAATATCACTCATGGTATTACAGAGTTGAACGTCGTCAACCGGTCTCTGGTCGGCGATATCGCGTCGACGTTAATGATTTCGCCCGCAGCGGGAACTGGTACCCAACTACAGAGAATGCGTCGTGGGCGATCATTTCTGTGCACAACGGCACGCCGGGCGCTCGGCCCTTTGGGTGGTAGCGGTCTGGGCTTGTCTGGAAGTATGGCTACTGACCGACACCGCCGAATTGGCCGGTTTGAGTAATAACTGACATGGAATTTGATTTTGGATAACCGGCAAGCAAAACCACGGAAAGGGCTCGGACGACTGAAAAACGGCGGGGCCACCACATGGTTCTGGACAAAAAAACTCTTCCTTGGCGTGTGCCAGCTCATCGGCACGAGCTGGGGGTCGCTGATCATCGCGTTGCTGACCATCGGAAGCGCCGCCATGATTTCGGTCATGAGTGGTGACATCAAAGCCGAGTACACCGCGACCCAAACGTGGGATGACTTTTTCGCGACCAGCTATCTCTGGCCTTCCATCGAGTTTTCCATCGCAGCCGTGTTCGCGGTCTTCCTTCGAGAGATTGGGGTGATCACAACAACGAGAGCCAAGGAGAAAGAACTTCAAGATCGCCTGACCACCATGCCGCCAAAGCAATTCCTGGCTGCGTACAGCGACACCATGATTGATATCAGGTTCCACTTCGAAAACCTTGCGCAGGACAATTCAACTCCAGTATCCAAGCAGACCGTTGCGGCTGATATTCGACTATACCTGACGAAAATCCTTATCCTCGCTCAGAACTGGGACAGCGCGCCGAAGGAAACCTATCGCGCCAACATCATGTTGGTTGAGCGTGATAAAGACCTGATTCGCCGGCAGTACACACAGGAAGTCAACAATAGTCCTTTCTTTCTGTTCGGATCAAACATTGACGCACGGCTAGATAACGCGGATGGAATCTTACATATCAGCGATCTCGAATTATCCACTTATGTGGGTGGTGAAGAGTTTGCGAAACCAGACACCGATATCCTGCCAATCTGCTTCCCTTTCTGCATGGACGCTAAAGATCATGCAAAATCACACCCCAACATTCCGGGCGGCCCGGTGGCCGTGGCGTCGGGTCAGTCACAGTATATCCAAGACTCTCGCACTCACTTTAAAGAGTGGCTCGACCAAGAGGCAGTAGAGAATAAACATTTAACCGAGCACTACAAGTCAACCATTGCCAGTTATTACAGCAGCCACCGCTACGCAACCTCCATTCTGTCCATTCCTCTACTGCCCAGGAATATGGGAAGCAAAGACAATGGAGATAAGTTTCCGGTCGCATGCCTTAACATTTATAACAATAAAGCAAACATCTTAATGGGCGATAGTCGCAATGCACAGTTTGTTCAGCTATTGCAGCCTATTTGCGCGTATCTACACGATATGATATCATTATACCGTACTTTTATTGACACGGAGGCAAACGACAATGACTGAATTTGCTCCTGCTGCAGTGCGAGCTGAGAATCCAGCTGACGCTGGAGTTGATGCCTCCGTTGCTCTGAAGAACAAAGCTTTCGCTAAGATATACAGCGGTCGGATGTCCCGCGATGAATTGAGGGCGTCCATGATTGCCAAGGCGAAAGATGTTGTTGAGAAGGGCATCGGATCCCTCGACATGGTGACCGTGGTAGAGCACCGGTAAGGCTCCCCTGTTACTCGCCCCGCAGAAGGCCACCGAAAGGTGGCTTTCTTGTATCTGCGGGACTGAGGATCTTGGCTGCTTAGGCTACCCCTATCTTCAGCTAGACGATCGCACGCGTACAGCTAAGTCAGCCATTGAACCTGACTTTTCATGCGTCTGACCACTGATGGTGTAAACCTATTTTTTAACGTGTAAATCCAACGGTTTACACGTTAAAAAATAGGTTTACACCGTTTCCGAGGGACAACCAAAGGGCTGGACTGTAGCGGCTGGCATTTCAACGCCAGACAGGTTCAATAGGCGCGTCGAACGGGGCAAGGATACATCGCTTGCCAGTGCTGAACATGTACTCAACATGCAGCCCCTTACACCCAACGATCAAGGCCAGCAAAGGACGGGCGTCGCGCCGGTCAGCAGCTAGGATCTGCCACTCAGTTAAATCGATCGAGGACGGCGCTGGATAGTTTTGCGGATGGGTATGCCACTCTCCAACATAGCGCACCAGTCCTCTGCTCTCCTTCCAGCGCTTCATCGCGAGCTTGTGGTGAATATAGGGCATTCGCTCAAAAAGGAACCTGAACCGCCTGTCCCAGAAAGAGGGCTCTGTCGCCTCGATAATCTCCAAGTGCTCGCCACGCACATGGCCAAGCAGAATCCCACCCGCCTCGTTCAAGTTGATGCCTTCCTGGATGTACCGTTTGAATACCTCTAGCGGTTGCTCACGCAGATACACCAGCTGTTGAGTACCAGGTACGACCCACGTCGCTATGTGCGGCATACTGGGCAACCGATGTGCGGGAGTGGCGAGCAATCTGGCGTCGCCGACTCATAACTGTGATCGGTCAGCCGCGTGCAGAGCGAAGGCCAAGGGTTGTCAGCTACCCACGCCAATGCAGAGTCCAATCCAAGGGCCGCTGCCTGAATCGACACCGATGCAGGGAATGGCACATAAAGGCCTTCACACCCCTGCCCGGCAAAGATTGGCTCAACTCCACCTATCACGGATAACAACTCTCCCTGTTTATTGGCTTCAGTTACGCAGCGGTAGCACCCTTGCTCATCGCGGTGCTTGATCAGCGAGCGCACTGCTACCCCTGCCCCCTCTATCCAAACGTGCAAAGTAGAACAGGACGTCGACTTAGCGAGCCAGTGCCCGAATGACTCCTCACCGGTGGCATCGATGATGAGATCTAAGTCAGCCAAATTGACGTCTTTGGCGTCATTGTTGAAGCCTCGCACCTGGACACTGGGCATGATGATCTTCAACTCGTCCGCAAGCGCTTCAGATTTAGAACGGAACAGATAATTGAAGCCAAGCCGGTGGCGACCCAGATTTTGAGGCATCAAGTAGTCATTATCGATCAACGACAGCTCGCCACCTCCGATTCCAGCGCCCGCCTTAACCAGCATCTCAGCCAAGAACCCCCCGATAGTGCCGCAGCCGATCAAACCGATCCGCTTACCTGCAAACGTGGTCTGGCCGGGGATGTTGCGTTCCGCCAGGTATTTATCATCGAGACGAAGCATCTTTAAGGGTTTTATAGGACATTCGAAAATGGGGAGGCGTTGGTCGACCGATCGCTGACCAGGAGGTCGGTTACGCTGCAGGTCGTGCACGATGAACCCGTAGCTGTATATCGTTTTCTCAGACTCGATGACGATCATCAGAGCGCGAGTTCCTTCACGGTAAGCTGCGGTAACTCTGTCGCGAATCTTGCGCCTGCAGGCATCGTCAAGTTCGTGCTGCCAGTCAAGAATCTCATCCAGCGTTTTAGGAGGCCAGTTGTCCTGCAGAGGTCTAGGGGCTGCGCTGGACGTGATCATCGCGACCTTCGATGTGATTCTGTCAATCGCCCGCCCTGGACGCGCAAATTTGGCCCGACTTCGCTCAGCATCGTCAGTCAGCACGTACATCGTGCTGTCCGAGAGCTGAAGAAGCTCAACCATGCCGGATTCGCGCCTCTCGATATCATGGAAGCAGTAATCACCGTTCCAGTAGACAAAGAACTCCTCTTGCAGATCTTCTTTCATCTTCCCGGCCAGAATCTGTTCAATAACCTCCGTCGCCTGAAGCAGGGATGTACGGGTTTGAGTGACCGGGTCAAAGATATCGATGACCTCGGTGCCCGGCGCCGAATAGCACAGATAGCCGTCAGGCGAGAGGTGGGGCACAACACGAGGAAGGGCCTTCGGAAGCCCAGTGAGCCAGAGCTGGAGCGGCCTTTCGAAGGATGGGTCTAGCCATACCTCACACTGGACTGTTCCCTGAGTGGCCGTGACCAGCTCACCCGCCATCGCGAGCCAGCCCGTACTCGGCTGAGGTTCCACCTTGGTGAACCCCCACTCCTTCATGTGACGCAGCACCTCCGGCATCGCGCTCATGGATCAGCCCGCCTTAGTACGCTTCACTGGCTCCGCAGGCCCGGCCAGAGGTGCGATCGCAGCCATTGAGGCCGGCATGCTCTCAGGGTTCGACTTCATACGATAGGGGGCATAGGGGAATCGGTCACCGAGCATCTGGTGCAACCAATTATTGGCGGTATGGGCATCGGTTGCGTCAATTGCGCCTTCAAGGTAGCGAGCAAACTCTTCAAAAAACTCTACGGCATCTGCAAGGGCTTCCTTTGCCATAGGAGCAGTGAGCGATGCGTCTGGATCGATTGGACTTGCGACCCCGTTGCGCAGAGCGTCTGGAATGCCCTTGACCACGTTTAACAACGCGCGGTCATCGCGCTTGTCGAAGAATTGGAACAACGGACAGGCTGCAGCCATGAGCAGAATCGAGCTCGGGCCCTTGTCCTCCCATCTCTTATCCCGAAATGCCTTCAGGTAGCGCACGACGCGTATGAGCTGGTCACCTTTTTCAAGGCACTCACGCTTGAACCAGTTCTTCATCGCCATAGGATCAGACTTACGCCACCCCTGCTTGCGGTCAGCCAGCAGAATTTTGTCCGAGGGCAATGTCTTCCAGCTGTCTCGTTCAGAATTTATCGCGCTATCGAAGACCGCACGGCCACGGCTCTCCATGTTGGCTTTGATCAACTCAAACAAGGTGTCAGGGATCACGTACAGCGGGAGATCGATGTGTGCGGAAGGTGAAATAGTGACCCGCACGCAAGTGTCTTTAGCCTGGGTATGCCAACCCCTTTCAGCGCACATAGGGCCGAGCACATCGATAACTGCGTCAAAGAACAAAGCGATAGCGAGCTTGGGGCTGCTCTCTTCGCGCATGACACTCAGCGGAAGGTAGACACCGTCATCGATATCCGACTGCTGAGGTGGGGTTGTACAGGGGCTGTTCAGCGTTTTGTAGGCGCGCGATCCCTGGATATAAAATCGTGGTTCGCAGATGTCGCCTTCCAAACCTTTATCACGAAGGGCGCCAGGAAGCTCGGCCTTCAGGGCCTCCCGGATATCTTTACGGGCACCATCGATCTGGGCCAACTCTTCGGGGGCGAGATTAAGCTCGTCAAGGAAGCAAGCTTCCCCAGTGGTAGTGAACAGCAAGGGACTGAAATTGGGCATGAAGCCTCCGCTCAGGCGCTAAATGAACGGTGCCTCCAGCAACTGCTGACTATCACATCGAGACTACCGAGCGCGCGATGCACCCCTGAATCTCGTCACTGCCACCCTACGCCAACCACGTAATTCCAGAGGGTGCAGTCTTTCCCGGTTTGTCAGCTACCATGCTCGATGACACGTGAGATGACACGTGAGATGACACGTGAGATGACATAGTGCCATACCACAACATGTAGATCAACATGTCGCCACTGATACTACATCTAGTACAAACCGGTACCTGATCAATACCTCTGCCATGATGATCAGGCGGCTTTAGACCTTGTGAAGGTCACCAAGCCTGCGGTGTTCAGCCCTTCAGTCCACTTGCGATCTGTAAAGTAGGTGCCTTCCATGTACAGCTCACCACCTGACTCCTTCACAAACACTCGGGCAGCGCCGGTGTGGGTACTGGTATCGGTAGCCACGGGAATTTGTGTGTAGTTGATGAACATATAATTCAGCTCCAACAGACCAGTCTGATCGCTGGGCCGCACAGAGACGCTAATGGTCTTAGATTCTGAATAGCCATCGGCTGATGCGAATTCCAATTTGACGCTGAACAGACGCGCTTTGATTTTGACTTTGCCAGGAACGGTGATCAGAGAAGCCCCATCGCCTTGGCCGAGCCATTTCTGCATGATCCCCCAATTGGACTTCAGCTCCATGTCCCACTCCCCATCAATGGGGGGTAGATACGATCGAACAAAAGGGAGCCTGCAGATCAAAACGAATACAGGGGTCTGACCTAGCACCCAGAAAATGCCAGCTGCGATCGTGACTGCTGACGTAATGGGTCGTCGTAGATCCATAAGCGGCCCCGCTACCAATGCCGAGATGTCGCTATGGTTCATGACCAGGAAGACCACCACACAGGTGGTAGCGAAGTACCCTAGGGTCTTGGTGATCCCCATGACTTGATACATTCCGCACCTCAATTTTGGCTGTCAGCGTCTTACCCTATACGCTCGCCAATATGGTGTATATGACAATCCAGATTGCGATTGCTTCGGGGCATTGATGACGCTTACGAAGGTCAATTGGCCGAACCCGTACATACTTGAACCCGCGCTCGCCCCGCCTATTTGGAGCCCTGTTCTGATCGCTGCTTTGGGCCTGTCCCCGCCCCTTCGCCGTGACTAACCACTGAATCCCCCAAAGCATTCACAAATGGCCTCACCTTTCGATCAGAACGCGCCCCCAACTAAATCACCTTGCCCTTCAATTTCTCAACGCTCCACACGTGCAGCCGGTACGTAAGCATCCGGCGAACACACCTTCCAGATCTCAACGATAAGGGCGATGGTTTCCACGTCATCTGCCCTACAGCGTCTAGATCATCCGGGCGTCGAACATCGCGAGCCCGGAGTTTCTGGTGCTCTCAAAGTCCGTCCAACACGAGCAACCCACGAATCTCACTCCGTCGAGCTCGACGCTTCTTCGTTCCAAAAAAGTGGAGATTTGGCTTGGCCTCCGACTTCAGGCATCCGAAAGCCTTGCCACATGCCGATCCATACAATTCATGATTTCCGGCAACCAGGATTACGGGTTTATCGAAGTGATCGCTTGCTCACTCAAAGCTCCGACCTTGATATTAACGTCGCCGGGCAACAGAGCCACGTCATAGAGGCCAGGATCGGAAGCTGCAGCTAACGAAACTCTAGGTGGAGAGACGTAACGTGCATAAAGCCCGAAGCGGTGGAAGCGAAGTCTAGCTTCAACCTTGTTTTTTGAGGAATCTCAAAGCTCAGTCTCGTATGCTTCCTGAGACTAGGAAATGAATACCAGCCACCACCTCGGCACCGCAAGTAGTGCAGGCAGTGGTTACTTCAAGCGCGGATTCGGCAAGGCGCAACTCGCCGGCATGGCCGCATGCGGCACAGCGGTACACGTAGAGCACAAGTGGAGTTGGTGACGGCATAGTCGATTTTTCCTTGAACGGATCAGTTGCTACCCGATGAGGGCAACGGTTTCGGCCAGCCCGACCACCTTTTTCATCTGATGGGCCAGCGAGTTGGTCGCCGCTTGATAGGCCTCCAACAAGCGCGCTGACTCGGCTTGATGCCAATCACGATCGTAAGGTTTTGGCAGAATCTGATGGTCGATCAGAGCCTCGCGGGCAAGATTCGCGGCATCCAGTTCAGCTTTGAAGGTGTCACTGTCGATCATGGGCATGGCGGGTTTTCCCTGCTCGATCCTGGGCGCGGGTATCGCGCCTATCTCTACGTCCTCGGCCCCGGTTTTTTAGGCCAGGGCTTGAGGGTGCAGCTGAGCGAATTCCTAGATGTTAGAAAGCCTTGAACGAACCATGCTCATGGCGGCTTCATTCAACTGATGCAGCTTGGCACCTGTCGTTTCGCTCACTGGCAATCCTTCAGGCTGAGCCAAGTCGGTCAGGCTGCACAAACGGTCGATCTGAGCATGAACATCCCCACGCTCAATATCTTCCTCACCCGCACGTTCAGATTTGATGAGCCATTCGAGCTGGGCGAGTTCTCGCTCAACAACGGCGATTAGCGCCTGTTCCCAGTTTTTTGCCATGCTACGTCCAGATCGGTTTACGGCCGCGAGAGTCGCGCCCTAGTACTGCCAAAGCCCGCACGGCGGCGGGGTGGATGGGCAGCGACTTTTCCGTGGATTCAGATGGTTTTTTTAGACCTGATTAAGTCTTCCAAATTTGGTATTACATTGGCGTCGAGGTGATCCCGCATACGCGGACTCAGATGGTGCTCGGTGGGAGTTTCTATGCCCACTTGACGCGTCCATTCCCGCAAAACGCCTACCAGGACCATGCTGACAACGTGACCATCTTCCATGTACTGGAGCAGGAAAGCTTTTAGCCTCTTCCTTCCCTCATCGGAATGCAGGTCATAGCCTCCGGGAACGTCATGTAGCCGATGCGCGATGATGTTGCGATGTTGGAGAAAGCTAGCCAATTTATCGTCGAAGGTGCGATGTAGATCTACCCGACTCCTTAACGATTTGAGCATTTGCCCCAATGTTTGTTTTGAATGTCGCTCTAGTAGGTGCTGTACCTGTTCCACAGTTTGCAGTGGCTCGTCGTGCAAAGGAAACGTAAGGCAACTGCTCAATAGGCGCTCAACACCCTGCCCCGCGATCACAGCAAGGCCCAGTGTCTTCAACACATCGTCCTGTACAGGCTTGTAGCCCGAAGGCGTTTCTTTTTCCATGATCATGTCAGTCCCTGATGCGCTGGACGCCAAAAGGCATTTCTTTCCTAGTTACTGGCGGCCGTCTTCAACCAGGTCGAAGCAGTTGCCCAAGATGGACGGGCGGCGCGCAGCACCGACAAGCTTGCGGCCATCAGACAGAACTACTTCTGCGCGGATCAGCCCATCGCGGACAAGGTTGTCCTGATGGTCAACCATAACCGACCAGGTACGTTGCGGCTCGTTGTAGAACAGGGTAGCGGTGACGCCAGGGTGGCAGGTTGTAGTTTCCAGCCCTGGGCTGCTGTAGATCAGGGTCAAATCGATGGGGCCGAGGTAATCCATGGTGCCTTTCATTCCGTCGCAAGTGAGGTGCGAAAGCCGCCCTCTGGTACTGGCAAAACCCGCACTGGGCGGGCTGTTGATGCAACAGGCTTTCATCCATGACCTACCTGTGATCTCTTTTTGCACATCGGAAAAGTTCTGGAAGCGATTTTCCGTGCTAGCGAGTTTCTGTAATCACCAGGTTGCGGTGCTGGTCGATCGCAGCAGTCAACCGTTTATCCTGAGCGGCTTTAATCCATTTCAAAGCAATGTGCCCGGACGCTACGCCCGATTTAGAGGCTGCCCGATCAATTTGATCCTTCACTGCGAGCCAGCTGTAAGCCTCCGCAAGACGAAAGTAATGCAGCAGCTCAATCGAAACTCGCTTCACGAGGTTCACTTCTGTTTCGGTGGACTTGTTAAAAGCATCCATCAATGCAATGAAATCATTCATTTCGTCATTCCTGCTGAGTTGGTCTTCAGCATCCATGTTGAACCATGCTTCAACTTCTGGCAACAGGAATATTGAACTGTAGTTCAATCTATCATCTGGAAGACCTCGCACTGCATCATCCCAGTGAGGTTCCCGCTCTGGGTCATTGCCGATTTTGCTGATCCATGCGACCGATTTCTCCCAACGTTCCGAAAGCATTCGCCCCGTCCATCCCTTGCGTCGGTACTCAGCTTTGAACTCATCGGGTGACATCCTGGTGTTCATCAAATGATTCTCCGTACAATATCGCCCAAGCGCGCTGGATCGCCCGCACAGAGTTTTTTCACTGCCTCTAGGCTCTCGATACCAAGTATCTCGCTGATGTGCCGCAGATCGATCCCTCTACGCTTAAGCTTGACCGCCAATGTCCTCCGCCCTGACTGCGCGCTGGCTCCCTCAATGCCAGCAAGACCAAACAACCGCGTATAGAGTCGGCTGAGTTGGTTCGCGCTGTAGTACGTTTTACCGTCGCGCCGTTGAGCGCTGATCTTCAATCCTTCGCCAGTGCGACCGGACACGAACAACGGCGAGTCTGGATCGAGACCACGAAAAGCCATCAACCTGGTCGTAACGCCGTGACCGCGAGCGAGCCGTTCGGCCAAGTGCGCGTCTATAGCATTGGTCAACTTCTTGCTGGTCCAGCACAAAGGCCTAGAACGATGGTTGTAGGCGATTTCTGCACGCACCTGGGAATCGATCAGCACAGCGCCTGACTCGGTGAGGTAGTCGCTCACACGCAGGCGGCAAATCTCCGTCACGGTCATTCCGGTGCCAAAGCAGGTAAGCAGCAACGCCGCATCTCGACCGCCGTTCTCTTGGCTGCTCACTTTGGCGACTCTCACAGCGTGTTCAAGCTGCTCATCTTCGATAACAATCGCCTTGGGCATGTTTCACTCTAAATGCTGATTTGACATCAATCCTGACATAGTACGTCAACAAAAAGGCCGGAGGTAGCCCCGGCCTGTTGGTGTTACTCGCGTTCACGGAAAATGGGATTCCACACGCTCAGCCATCAGCGTTGGGCTGCTTCTACACACGCAAATCCGAATAGCCTTCAATTGTCACTGACATTTCGGCGGGCCTTTTAGGTGCAGACTTCAGCGGGACAAATGCCGGCAGCGAAAGTGTTGCGGATTGGTCTCGATAGAGCGGCAGCCATTTGCGGATGACATTAGCGTTGATGCCGTGGCTGATGGCAACGCTGGACACGGTTGCAGGCATTCCTGAACGACCTGGGCCTTGAATGGTTTGGGATAAGAGCTTCGTTGGCGCATGGAAATCCTGGTGATAAGGGTGATCGAATCCGCTTAAAAATACGCGGACACCATCGCCCCTAAAGCTGGAGTTCGGAAAGCGAGTTCGCCGGACGCTTACGCCGGTGCTTTAACCGGCTCGATTGATCTCGATCACATGCTCAGTGAACTGCACCAAGGATGAGATAGCCCCACCCCCCTTCCTATCCAGATAGAACCCAGTAATCCCGATAGCTTCAGGGCCGTGCCGATCGCACTGCATGGAGTCACCAATCATCACAACACGCTCGCCTGATGGCGGCATGCCCCGCGCTGGATTGACTCCAAGCTGATGACAGATATCGCGGTAGATGCCTGGGTGCGGTTTCATCTCGCCGACCTTGTAACTCAAGGCAAAGCCATGGACGTCGCTGAAAAGCTGGCGGAGAACAGGGCCGTAGGGCGCGGCCAAGTTCGAGCAGATACCTGTAGCTATTCCCTCGGCCTTGAGCAACCGAAGCGCATCGATTGCGTCGGGATACACAGTGATGGAGTCGAGCTCATCCGTCAGGTCATGCTGCAAGGACATCATTTGCGCAGGGCTCACACAAATACCGAACGTTTCGGCAGCAGCGTCCAGGTCGAGGCTGGAAGTCATCAAACGATGGAGGTCAGCAGCACTTGGCCTGCGTCCTTGGAGAGCGCCTAGGCGAAGGAGCTGCCTATACGGATGGCGCTTGCGTCCAATCTGAACGACTGTTCCGAATGCGTCGAAAATCGCGGCTGCGATGGGCATGCGGTGGAACTCCTGCTTGTATAACCTTCAGCAAGCATACGGACGCGTCACGAGCGTTAGGTGGCACACCTCAGCCAAGGTGCGCCGCTGCTCCAGCGGCGCCTCGCAACTATCGTGACCAGCCCTCTCCGACGCTGATCCCGTGGTGGGAAAAGTCTTGAAGCAGTTGTTTGCGGCTCAGCCTGGCTGGAATTCTGAAGACTTGCGAATAGGCTTGATACAACATAAATGGGATCAAGGCCAATCCGAGCCCATACGTTGCAATTGCCACAATGACTCCAGCAGGAATTGCGGCGATACCGATCAGAACCCCGCTCCAAAAGCCCCTTCGGGACAACCCGCGAACTTCATCCAGATCATACTCAATTGTGCCGCTTTGGATTTCAAACGCTACCAAGACCACTGCCGATCTATGAACGTTTTTTACAAACCACGTTCTCGGAGTGTCAGGGGCAAATGCACCACGGCGCTCCAAGTATTTAGGAATGATCAAATTCTTAAAGTAGATGTTCTTACCAGACTCATCTAATAGGCGTACTTTTTTATAGAGACGCGCATAGTCGTCAGCTGAGCTGGATTCAAAATTTTTAACCGTAACAGTGACTTTCTTCAGCTCTGACATCCTGACTTCCTTTAGGCCCTATCCTGTACAGCAAAAATTTTGACTAACCTAGCCATCCGCATGGCCATCCTTGATGGTCAGCTCAGACGCAGGGCTTCGCGGGCAACCAAAGCGGAATTCCCCTCTCGCACGGGGTGCAATCCGCAACACCAATACTGGCAAAAAGCCCACACGATTAAATATATAGATTTGTTCGGACTCAAGCAAACACGGCATACCGTCTGCTTTTGAGATGCCGCAATGTCGATTCAGGAAGGCTTCGCCGCAGCGCTGCGGCTGATCCGTGCGACCAAGAGCCTGACCCAAAAAGATCTAACGGGCCGGGTAACTGGATCGCACGTGAGTCAACTGGAAAGCGGCAAAACCAGTCCTACAGTCAAAGCGGCGGGAGAGCTGGCCCAGGCGCTCGGCATCACGCCGTCGGCCTTGTTGGCCGTTGCGGTAGCCGCTGATTCCGAGGTCACCCCCAAAGAGGTATTGCTGAGGGCGATTAGTGAGCTCGAAAACCTTGGACTGGCTGATAAGATTCCGCAGCTCTCAGCTCAGGCAATGGATACAACGCATCCGACCAGCGTTCGAGCTGCCGCAACTCGCGCTCAAGTCCAAGGACTGAAGAGCCAAGGGCTCAGACAAGTCGATGTCGCGAAGGAATTGGGGATTCCAAGGACGACCGTTCAGCGCCATTGGCATTGATGTCCACTGACCGTCTGTATCACGTGTAGAAGGCCAATTGATCTAGGGTCAGGATTACCTGGTGCGCCCTGACCATCGTGTAGCTCCCAATACCTGCATCTCCATGCCCCACGAGGTGCCGGGAAACCGAGCCTTGCGTGAGGTCGTCCGGGTCATAGTAGGCGAACATGTAGTTCAACAGGTAGCGGTTGAATTCGGTGGTTAGGAACAGGGTACCGGGGCCACCAGTTCGTTTTTCTGCGCTCTCAATGGCAAGGCCGAGAAGCGCTTTGGTCTTCCGGCCTTGCCATTGTGAGCTCGGTACGCCCCGTTCAATATGCCCTCAATCTCCGTCACCAGGACTTTGATACCCGCGATTGGCTTTCCTTGAGCCAACGTCTCGACGCCCTCCTTGAGTAGGGGTTCTTTTACTGCGAAATGCGGTTGGGCAAACCAACGAGAGAGCACTCACGTAGGTGATTGAGCTGCCGCTGAGCGACATCCACAAGTGCCTTCCCCCACGGCTTAGCCTGTTCGGGTTGCCGACCCATCAGCTCGACTCATTGTTAAGAAGTTCACGCGACGCTACTACATGGAAACTTGGCGGCTAGCACGTTGGATCAGTACAACGGGAGGTCATCAATCGCGCTGTGTCAGATAGACCGGCCTCCATCCACTCCCCATCAGATGCACGGCTAAGGCTCTTCCAGGCAGGAGCAGGAGCAGGAGCAGGAGCAGGAGCATCAAAGCCTTTTGGGCTTTGACTTCAAAGCCAAGGCAGAGGCGTCGACTGGGGCTACGCAGCTTGACAAGAAATAGGTGGTTTCAGGGATTGTGGGAAAACATGAAATTCGTCGAAGATCAGTAAGCCCACACCGTCCAGCGCCGGGTCGTCCTGCAAGCGCCGGGTGAGGATGCCTTCGGTGACCACTTCGATACGCGTCTTCGGGCCAACCTTGCTGTCGAGGCGGATGCGATAGCCGACGGTTTCACCGACCTGCTCGCCGAGCTCGCTGGCCAAACGTTCCGCCGCCGCCCGCGCAGCCAGACGCCGAGGTTCGAGCATGACGATGGTCTGCCCGGCCAGCCAGGCTTCGTTGAGCAAGGCCAAAGGCACGCGGGTGGTTTTACCGGCGCCGGGCGGTGCTTCGAGCACGGCTTCGTGGCGTGACGCGAGGGCTTCACGCAGGGCGGGTAAAACATCGTCGATTGGCAAAGAAATCATGCTGGCTCCCCAGGGCGTGCCCACAGTAAATTGCGAGTCGCGTTAAAGCTGTGAGCGTGCCAGGCAAGGCGCCGGACGCGGGCAAGGGTCGTTTCCTTGCCAAGTCCCGCAACGCAGCATGGCGCGTTCACAGCTTTAGCCCGGAGGGCCGAACCCCGATAGAATTCATCAGCCTTCACGCGGTGTCGATCTGGAGAAAACAACTTCAATCCTCAACGTATTTCAGTAGGGGTGAGACGAGGCCGCAATTTACTGTGGGTACGCCCTGCCCGCCGCGAGTATAACGACGAACTGTCTGACGTTCGTCAGGGTCTTAACTTCACAAGACGAAGCTTCGTTATTTGATGACTCAGGAGACATTTCCATGCGCTTACCCTCTCGCCTGATCGGCGGTGTTCTGGTTGCCACTCTGCTCACGCAACTGTCGGCGTGCGGTTCGATTTTCTACCCGGACCGCCGTGGCCAGATCGACGGCAAGATCGACCCGGCGATTGCCGTGCTTGATGCCGTCGGCCTGCTGTTCTACATCATTCCCGGGCTGATCGCGTTTGCCGTCGACTTCGCCACCGGGGCGATCTATTTCGAACCGGGCCACACCGCGCAGATCGATCCGGCCAAGCTCAAGCAAGCCATTGGCCCGGATGGACAGGTCGACAATCACAAGTTGCAGGCGATTCTCGAGAGCGAACTGGGTAAAGACTTTCCTCTCGACGACCCGCGCCTGATCCAGCACAAGGGCAGCACTCAGCAACTGGCGATGTTCGGCCTGCAACCCGCCGCTTGAATAAGGACGTTCAATGACCTCCAGCCCCGAACACGCCCGCCTGCTGCGGCTGGCGACCCGCGCCTCGGTGGCGGTCGCGTGCACGCTGATCGTCGCCAAAGCGATTGCCTGGTGGCTCAGCGGATCGGTGAGCATGCTCGCCGGCCTCACCGACTCGGCGCTGGATGGCGTCACCTCGATGCTCAATCTGCTGGCGGTGCATTACGCACTGCGTCCGGCGGATGACGATCACCGTTATGGCCATGGCAAAGCCGAATCGCTGGCGGGCATGGCGCAGGCGTTGTTCATTGGTGGCAGCGCGGTGTTGATCGCGTTTCAGGCCTACGAGCGCTTGCAGAAACCAGAGCCGCTTGGCGCGCCGTGGCTGAGCATCGGTGTGATCGTTTTTTCCCTGCTGCTGACCGCGGCACTGCTGATGTTGCAGCACGGGGTGATCAAGCAGACCGGCTCCAACGCCGTACGCGCCGACTCACTGCATTACCGTTCGGACCTGCTGCTCAACGGCAGCATCCTGATCGCGCTGGTGTTGGCCGGGATGGGTTTTGCGCAACTGGATGCGTGGTTCGGTTTGGGCATCGCCGTGTACATTTTCTGGAGTGCGATCCAGATCGCCCGGGAAAGTTTTTCGGTGTTGATGGACGAGGAACTGCCGACCGATGTCAGCCAGCACATGCTCGAACTGGCCTGCAGCGTGCCGGGGGTGCTCGGTGCGCATGACCTGCGCACGCGGATTTCTGGCAATCACTGGTTCGTGCAATTGCACCTGGAACTGCCGGGCGAACTGACCCTGTCAGTCGCCCATGGCATCAGCGATCAAGCGGCGGCGGCGATTCATAAGGCCTATCCGAAGGCCGAAGTGCTGGTGCACGCTGACCCTGTAAAAGCAGCCACAAGCGACAAGCCTCTAGCTTCAAGCTTGTAGCTCGTAGCTCGTAGCTCGTAGCTTGCAGCTTGTAGCTGCCCCTATCTGACCTGATAACCGCGACTGCTCAGGCAATTGCCCTGCGCCTGGCGATAGGCCTGAACCACTTCGGGTGCCGGTTGGTAGGTCGCGGTGCGCGGGTCGAAACCGCTTTGCTGCACCGCGTACTGCGAGCACTGGTAACCGTCCTGTTGCACCTGCTGCGGCGACTGGCCGTTGGCCGGATAGGCTTCGACGTCATAGCCCTGAGCTTGCGGTTGCGGCGGTTGCTGCAGCGGCGGCTCGACCACCACGTAATCCTGCGTCGCCTCCTGATAGGCGTAATACGAGCCGGCGGCGAGGAACAGCAGCGAGCCGCCGATCCACACTTCACGGGCGTAATCCGGCAAATACTGGATGCGGATCCCGCGCGGTGGCTGCACGACGATGTAGCGCGGGCCTTGCGGGCGATACCAGTAGCCGCCGGAATAGAAGTAATCCTGACCGCGATACGGCACGCGGTAATCACGATCCGGAAAACGATCGATCACATGGCCCGGACGATATTGCGGGCTAGGCCCCCAGCCATTGCCATGACCGTTCGGCCGTCCCGGCCAGCGGTTGTCATCGGGACGCGGCCGCGTCTGCCACTGTTGATTGTGGTAACCGTTCTGCGGGCGCTCGTCGCGGTAGTAACCCTGACGCGGCTCCTGAGTCTGGTGCACGGCGTCGGGTCGCGGCTGGATCGGCAGGTTGTTGCCCGGCTGGCGAGGCGGTTCTGGACGATCATCGACACGGTTGCGGTTCTGCCATTGACCGTCATTGTTGTGCGGCTGGCCGTTGTGCTCGAACTGACGGCTGTTGTCGCCACGGATGATCCCGTCGTTCTGCGGCCCGTTGCCCGGCCCACGATTCTGCGGCTCATCGGCCAGCGCTTGCGCACTGACACCCACACACAGCAAACCAACACCGGCCAGACGCCAGATGCGCGAATTCATGCTTTTCCTCACTGCGGGAGCCTGTCGTTGGCAGGGCTTGTTGCTGAGACTCGAAACAGCCCCACCGGGTTCTGCAACAGGTTATCAGTCGCGCGACTTATTTATTGAGGCGCCAACATGAAATCGCAGGCAAGAAAAAAGGGAGACCCGTCGGCCTCCCTTCTGGAGAACTTCGTCCTGGCTCGACGCTTTTGACGTCGGCTCACCTCACGCCGTCTTCTGGACAGTGTGCAGCTCGGGGGCCGGCACATCCCCGGTGGGGGTGGCGGCCGCGGCGGGCCTGATTGGGCGGGCCGCGTGGACTGTGTTACCGAGCAGTGATTCTGGTGTTAAGAATAAGCCTGAGGCTGCGACAGAGGATTGCGAAAATTGCTCAATTAAACACCGCTTGCGCAATTTTTAACCCTGGATAGATAATCTGCCGCAATAGTTACGACCAAGGACAGATTGATGAGCAAACTCGACCGGTATGACCTGAGTATTTTGGCGGAATTGCAGCGCGACGCCCGTATCTCCAACCAGGAACTGGCCGAGCGCATCGGTCTGTCGCCATCGCCTTGCTCGCGCCGGGTCAAGCAACTGGAAGACGATGGCTATATCTCGCGCCAGGTGGCGCTGCTCGATCGCAAGATGCTCGGCTTGAGCCTGACCGCGTATGTGCTGATCGGCATGGACCGGCACACGCCGGAACGCTTCGAGAATTTCGAAGCGGCAATCCGCACATTGCCGCAAGTGCTGGAGTGCAGCCTGGTAACCGGAGTGGATGCCGACTACCAGTTGAAAGTGGTGGTGCCGGATATGGATCACTATCAAAAGTTGCTGTTGGGGCATCTGACCCGGATCGAGGGGGTCACCAGCGTGCGGTCGAGTTTTGTGCTGAATCAGGTTTTGAACAGTACTGAATTGCCGCTGACTCATTTGCGTAGCTGATATCCCTTTCGCGAGCAGGCTCGCTCCCACATTTGGAATGCATTTCAACCTGTGGGAGCGAGCCTGCTCGCGAAGGGGCCGGCACAGGCGACGCAGATCAATGCCCCGCCATCCGCCCTTGGCGTATACTCGCCGCCGCCCTTTCAGCCCTGTCCGCGCCGGAGATCGCCAATGGATCCAGCACTGTTCGAAGAGTGGATGATGACCGGTCTGGTCAGCATCCTGATCATTTTCATGGGTTTCATCGTCTGGGATCTGGCGAAGAAGTCCAAGGCCGGGCGGTTCGGCTCGTTCATTCTGTTTTTCGTGCTGGGCCTGGGCGTGGCCGCGTTCATCATCAAGAGTGTGGTGATCGGCCTGATCGAATCCGGCGCCTTATAAGCGCGCCGGCACTTCCCGCCACTGGCCCTGATCCAGCCCTTCAAGGGTCCAGTCGCCAATCCTGACCCGCACCAGACGCAAAGTCGGCAGCCCGACCGCCGCCGTCATGCGCCGCACCTGACGGTTGCGCCCTTCGCGAATCACCAGTTCCAGCCATGAAGTCGGTATGGTCGCGCGAAAGCGTACCGGCGGATTGCGCGGCCACAACTGCGGCTCAGCCAGTTGCCGCGCTTCAGCGGGCAGGGTCATGCCGTCATTCAGCTCGACGCCATCACGCAGGCGCTGCAACTGCTCGGCAGTCGGCTCGCCCTCCACCTGCACCCAATAGGTCTTCGCCAGTTTGTGTTTCGGATCGGCGATGCGCGCCTGCAACTGGCCGTCGTTGGTCAGCAGCAACAAACCTTCGCTGTCACGATCCAGACGTCCGGCCGGATAAATCCCCGGCACATCGATGTAATCCTTGAGCGTCGCCCGCCCTTCACCGTCGCTGAATTGCGTCAGCACATCGAAGGGTTTGTTGAACAGGATCAGTTTCGGCTCGGCCGGTGGTGCCTTGGCAACACGGCGCGGGGCAGAAGACTGAGGCTTCACGCCGGGGCGGCGGGAAGGTGGACGCGGGGGACGGGACATAAGAGACAGAACATTTAGCGATCAGGGCTGACAATGCTAGTGCCCCGACCGCCAAATGACCACGACTAACCGTTAACGGAATGGCGGCTCGTCGAAGCTGCGCAACTTGCGCGAGTGCAGCGAGTTGAGTTCGGTACGCAGCAGATCCACCGCTTCGATGCCGATTTTCAAATGCTGGCTGACCGCGCGCTCATAGAAGGCGTTGGCCGAGCCCGGCAGTTTGATTTCGCTGTGCAGCGGCTTGTCCGAAACGCAGAGCAACGTGCCGTAAGGCACACGCAGGCGATAACCCTGCGCTGCAATCGTGCCGCTTTCCATGTCCACCGCAACCGCGCGGGACAGGTTGATCAGCGGCCGTTCCTGAGCCCAGCGCAGTTCCCAGTTACGGTCGTCGTAGGTCAGAACCGTGCCGGTGCGCAGGCGCTTCTTCAGATCGTCGCCCTTCTCGCCAGTGACATTCGCCGCTGCCTGTTGAAGCGCAAGCTGCACTTCGGCCAGTGCCGGGATGGGAATATTTGGCGGCACCACGCGATCAAGAATGCCGTCGCGACGCATGTAGGCGTGGGCCAGCACGTAATCGCCGATGGTCTGCGACTGACGCAGGCCGCCGCAGTGGCCGATCATCAGCCAGCAATGCGGGCGCAGCACGGCCAGGTGATCGGTGATGTTCTTGGCGTTGGAAGGGCCGACACCGATGTTCACCAGCGTGACGCCGTGGCCGTCGTTGGCGATCAGGTGATAGGCCGGCATCTGGTAACGGTGCCAGACCACACCGGCGGCAATCGCCGAGGCTTCGCCGTGGTCCATGCTCTTCTCGATGATCACGTTGCCCGGCAGGACCATGCGCACGAAACGCGGGTCGCGGCGCAACTGCTCCAGACCATGAACGATGAACTGGTCGACGTAGCGGTGATAGTTGGTCAGCAGAATCCACGGCTGCACATGGCGCCAGTCACTGCCGGTGTAATGCACCAGCCGGCGCAGCGAGAAGTCCACGCGCGCGGCGTCGAACAGTGCCAGTGGCAGCGGATCGGTGTTTTCCCAGTCGTAGAGACCGTCGGCAATGCCATCGGTAGCGGCGGACAGATCGGTACTCGGGAACACCCGCGCCAGCACCGCCGCAGTGACGCCGGAACCGGCCAGTTCATCGCCTTGCTCGACCACGTACGGATACGGAATGTTCTGCTGGCTGACGCCGACTTCGACGGTCACGGTGAAGTCGTGCATCAACGGCGTCAGTTGTTCAAGCAGGTATTTGCGAAACGCCGCCGGGTGGGTGACGGTGACGCTGTAAGTACCGGGCAACTGCACCTTGGCGTAAGCGCGGGTGGTCTGCGGCACTTCGCCCTGGCAGTGGTAGGTCAGACGCAGTTCGGGATAACGAAACAGGGCACGCTGTTCGGCGTCGGGTTCGACGCGGTCCTTGAGGTAACGCTTGAGGGCAGAATTCAGCGCAGTGGTGGCCCGCTCATGCAGCTCGGCCAGACGATCCACGGCTTGTTCGGCGGTTTGAACGACAATAAACGCTTCGGTCACGATCAGCTTCCTGTGTTCTGACTTGCAGAGCTTCATCTTGCCTGCATCGTGGACGCACGGGAACAGTGGCGTTGTGGGTGTACCGAAATCTTTCAGGTAACCCGAATCCCTGTGGGAGCTGGCTTGCCAGCGATGAGGCCGTCACATTCAACATCGATGTTGACTGACAGACCGCCATCGCTGGCAAGCCAGCTCCCACAGGGTTTTGTGGTGTCGGGAAAATTGCGGTCAGAAAAGCTGTGGAGTCGAGCGCGCGACGATGGCTTCGACGTCCAGCCCACGCGGCAACCCGCCGTAGACGCGACCGCCACCGCTCAGACGGCTGGCGATGAAAGCATCGCTTACGGCTGAATTCCCCGCTTCCAAAAGAAGCCTGGCCTGCAATCCAAGGGCGATGTCTTCGGTCAACTGCCGCGCCCGATACTGAATATCACTGGTGTCCTTGAACTGCGCCTGCAACTGCTGGATATGCGCGGCGAGACGCTTGTCGCCATGGCCATCGCCCAATTCGCTGAACAGCACATCCAACACACCCGGCTCCTTCGACAATGCGCGCAGCACATCCAGACATTGCACATTCCCCGAGCCTTCCCACGTCGAGTTCACCGGCGCTTCGCGGTAAAGGCGCGGCAGGATGCTGTCTTCGACATAACCGGCGCCGCCCATGCATTCGGCGGCTTCGTTGATCATTCCTGGCGCACGTTTGCAGATCCAGTATTTGCCCACCGCCGTCACCAGCCGCGCGAATTGCGCTTCGTGGCGATCATCCAGATGATCGAGCGCCTTGCCCATGCGCAGACTCAGGGCCAGCGCCGCTTCGCTCTCCAGGGCCAGATCGGCCAGCACGTTTTGCATCAGCGGCTGCTCGCTGAGCAGTTTGCCACCGACCTTGCGGTGCGCGCAGTGATGACTGGCCTGGGTCAGCGCCTGACGCATCAGCGAACTGGAGCCGACCATGCAATCGAAACGGGTCATCGCCACCATCTCGATAATGGTTGGTACGCCGCGCCCTTCTTCGCCGATCATCCACGCCAGCGCCCCACGAAACTCCACTTCGCTGGAGGCGTTGGACTGGTTGCCGAGTTTGTTTTTCAGACGCTGGATGTAGAACTGATTGCGCGTGTCGTCCGGGCGATGGCGCGGCAGCAGGAAGCAACTCAAGCCCTTGTCGGTTTGCGCCAATGTCAGGAAGGCATCGCACATCGGCGCCGAGCAGAACCACTTGTGCCCGACCAGTTCATAGGCCTGACCCGGGCCGCTGGCGCCGACCGGATAGGCTTTGGTGGTGTTGGCGCGAACGTCGGTGCCGCCCTGCTTCTCGGTCATCGCCATGCCGATGGTCACGCCGGCCTTGTGCGCCATGCCGACGTTGCGCGGATCGTATTCGGTGGCGAGGACTTTCGGCAGCCACTGTTCGGCCAGGTCCGGCTGCAAGCGCAGGGCCGGCACGCTGGCGAAAGTCATGGTCAACGGGCAACCACTGCCGGCCTCGGCCTGGCTGTGCAGATAGGTCATCGACGCGCGGGCGACATGTGCGCCGTCCTGCGGGTGTGCCCAAGGCAGCGAGGTCAGGCCATGTTCGATCGCCGTGCGCATCAGCTCGTGGTAGGCCGGGTGAAATTCGACCAGATCAATGCGATGGCCGTAGCGATCATGGCTGGCAAACACCGGTTTGTTCTGGTTGGCGAGAAACCCCGCTTCCATCAGCGGCCCGCCCGCCAGTGCGCCATAGGCATCGATCCGCGACTCGGCCCAACCGGCGCCAAAACGCCGCGACCACTCCTGTAACGGCAGATCGATGCGGTACAGGTTGGTGCCGTCCAGCGACGGTGGCTGATTGGTGACTTCGTGGGTTTCGGCGAACTGATGCAGGTTCATGACGGCGCTCCGTGTTCAGCAATGGCACCAGTTAAGCACTGGTGCTTTTTTGAACAAAGTGTCATAGACGCCGTTTTTGCGGCGCTTTTACCCCATCAGCAACTGAGCACGCGGCGCTGTAAAGCAGCCTGCAGATCCTCGAACTTCACCGGTTTGGGCAGATAGTCGATGGGCGCGCCCGGGGCGCATTGCTCGCGATCCGCACCCAGCGCCAGCATGAATACCGGCAAGTGCGCACAGCCCGGCAATGCATGGATCTGGCAGCACAGCGATGCGCCTTCGTGGCGGGGCAACTGGCAATCGATCAGCACCGCATCGAAATTTTCCCGTTGCAGGCAGTCCAGCGCGGCGGCGCCGTTGTCAGCGCTGCGCACGCGAAAACCGAGCTTGAGCAACATGCCACGCATCACCAGTTGATTGACGCTGTTGTCATCCACCAGCAGCACCGTGCAGTCCTGCGGCGCACGAATGCAATCGCGGGTCGGCTGATCCGCAGGCGCTTCGATCACCGGCAGTTCGAATTCGACATCGAGCTGGAAGCGGCTGCCGCGTCCCGGCTCGGAACGATGGGTGAGTTTGCCGCCGAGCAACTCGACCAGTTGCCGACAGATCGCCAGACCAACACCGAGGCCGCCGTATTCGCGAGTCATCGAACCATCGAGCTGGAAGAAACGCTGATACAGGGTCGCCTCGCCCAGATCAGTGAAACCGATGCCGGTGTCGATCACCGCAAACGACAGCGCCATGCGCTCATCCGCCGACGGCCGACCGGTAACGCGCAACGCCAGCCCGCCGACGCGGGTGAACTTGATCGCATTGTCCAGCAGGCATTCCAGGCACTGCGCCAGTTTCGCGCTGTCGCCGAGCAAGCGATCCGGCAGGGTCGGCATCACTTCGACTTTGAAGTCCAGCGACTTGCTCGCTGCATTACCTTCGAACTGCACGCGCAACGCCTCGACCACTGCGCGCAGGCTGAAACTGCCCGGCGTCGCCTTGAGTTTGCCGGCCTGCAATTCAGTGAGCGTGAGGATGCCATTGACCATGCGCATCATGTCGCGAGCAGAACCGGCGGCGGTTTGTTGATATTGCTCAAGCTCGGGATCGAGGTCGACGGTCTGCATCAGCTCCAGCGAACCGATCACGCCGTTCATCGGCGTGCGCAGTTCGTGGGTCAACGTCGCGAGGAATTCATCCTTGAGCTTGTTGCTGTGGGCCAGTTGCTGGTTGAGCACTTCGAGTTTCTGCCCGGCGTCGAACAAGGTCTGCGCCTGTTGTTCGCGCATCGCGTTGATGCGGTCGGCCAGCGCCAGCGACAGCAGCGCCACTTCGATGGCCGAGCCGATCTGGCTGGCGTACATGGTCAGGAACACGTTGGGCAGCAGGCCCAGCACCATCAGCGTATTGACGATGCCGCCGAGCAGGAACGCCGACCAGGCGATGATGAAGTAACGCGCCACGCGCAAGCCGCGCCACCAGGCAAGAATCCCGGCGGCAAAGATCACCACGGTGAAGGTCAGCGCCAGTGTGGTCGCCAGGCGCAGGGCCAGGGCGTAACTGGTCATCAGCGACAGGCCGATCACCAGCGCACTGAAGGCAATCAGGCCGATCAGCAAGCGATCCAGCCAGGGGCTGTGGGTCTTGGTCTGCAGGAAACTGCGGGCGAACTGGCTGCCGAACAGTCCGGCGCAACCGATGAAGAACGGCGTCGCGGCGTTGGCCCACCATGGGTTGTCCGGCCAGAAATACTCGACCGCCGCGCCATTCACCGACAATTGATAGAGGCCGAACGAGCCGATATAGAAGATGTAATAGAGGTAACTGGTGTCGCGCACGCTCAGGTAGATGAACAGGTTGTAAACCAGCATCCCCAGCAGCACGCCATAAATGATGCCGAGTACATACAGGCGCACCGGCTGGTCTTCAAGGTATGCGCTGCTCGACCACAACGTCACCGGCGCCTGGATCGAGCCTTCGCTGGCCAGGCGCAGGTACAGCGTCTGCTGTTGATCCGGTTTGAAGGGAAGGTCGAACAGGTAGTTGTTCTGGCGGATCTCGCGACTGGCGAAAGGCAAGGCATCGCCGGTCTGGCGCACCAGTCGGTATTCGCCGCTGGTGTCAGGCAAGTACAGGTCGAGGTGATCAAGCGGCGGATACGCCAGTTCCAGCAGCCAGGTGCGCTGGGCGGCCGGGTTGCTCGGGCGGTAATGCAGGTCGATCTTCAGCCAGAACGCCGAGCGCGAGTAACCGGCGTTGAGCGTGGCTTTGTCGTGGGCTTTGAACTGGCCGGCGGCATCTTGCGCGCGGACGTCGGCAATCGTCGCCTGACCGCTCGGGTCTTCGAACACTTGCAGCGATCGGCCCAGTGGCAGGCTCTGGGTGAATTCGTCGAATTCGACGGCGCTCGCCATAAGGGGCAAGCAGAACAGCAACATCAGCAAATAGCGCATTGAAGCCCCAGCGTGGCTCGTCCGGTTGTGTCAGGAAGCCCCCCATTCCCTTTGAGTAGACGTAAAACCGGTATTACCTGTGATTGTTTGGATCCAGCCTAGCATAGCCGTTGATGGCCATTGAGCACCATGGAAATTTTTCCTACAACGGCTCTAGAACGGGCGTTCCAGGGCAAAGCACCGAGATAGAGCTGTTGGGTTGGTCAACTCGCGACGACAGCCTCCTTGATAGATGACCAATTGTGGCGAGGGGATTTATCCCCGTTCGGCTGCGAAGCAGTCGCAAGTCCATCCAGCGAGGTGTGTCAGAAAGAACCGGATTGCAGGGTTTGGGGCCGCTTCGCAGCCCAACGGGGATAAATCCCCTCGCCACAAATGTGCTCCAAATAAAGACTGCGGGGTTGTCCGACAATCTGCTCGCAAACACCGTGAGTACTGAACCCCAAAATCAGCTTTGGTGGTAAGCTCGCGCACCATGAATATCTACAGCTCCCGCCCCGTTGTCCTCTGTCTCTCCGGCCACGACCCCAGTGGTGGCGCCGGCTTGCAGGCAGATATCGAAGCCTTGCTCGCGCAAGGTTGCCATGCGGCTCCAGCCGTCACCGCCCTGACCGTGCAAGACACCGTCAACGTCACTGACTTCCGCGTCCTCGACCGTGAGTGGGTATTGGCCCAGGCCAACGCCGTGCTCAACGACTCCGAAGTCGCCGCAGTGAAACTGGGCATGCTCGGGTCGCTGGAGATGGTCGACACGGTCGTCGAACTGCTCTCGGCGCACCCGCACCTGCCAGTGGTCTGCGACCCGGTGCTGCGTGCCGGCGGCGGCGGACGCCTGGGCAAGGACGAGGTCGGCTACGCGATGCGCGAGCGTCTGCTGCCGCTGTCGATTATCGCCACGCCCAATCTTCCTGAAGCGCGCATCCTCGCCGAACTGCCCGAAGGCACGGCCGACGAGTGCGCAGAAAAACTCCTGCCATTCGTCAAAAACCTGCTGATCACCGGCGGCCATGGCGACGAAACTGAAATCCACAACCGCGTTTACAGCCGCGACGGCCTGCGCGAAACCTTCATCTGCCAGCGCCTGCCGGGCAGCTATCACGGCTCCGGTTGTACGCTGGCCAGCGCCCTCGCCGGTCGCTTGGCTCAGGGCGAACACCTGGCCAGTGCCGTGCGCAGTGCGCTGGATTACACCTGGCGCACTTTGCGCGATGCCGAACAACTGGGCAAAGGCCAGTTCGTGCCGCGTCGCCTGCCGCTGGATTTCTGCTCGTAACGTCGTGAGGTCTGCCCGATGAAACTACGTGGCCTGTATGCCATTACCGACAGCCAGTTGCTGGCCGGCAAGTTTCTGTCTTACGTGGAGGCGGCGCTCGACGGCGGCGTCACCCTGCTGCAATACCGCGACAAGAGCAGCGACGAGGCCCGCCGTCTGCGCGAGGCCGAGGCGTTGCGCAACCTGTGCGAGCGCTACAAGACGCAGCTGATCATCAACGATGACGCCGAACTGGCCGCGCGCCTCAACGTCGGCGTGCACTTGGGCCAGACCGACGGCCCGCTGTCGCCGACCCGCGCCCTGCTCGGTTCGAAAGCGATCATCGGTTCCACTTGTCACGGGCAAATAGCTCTGGCCGAACAAGCCGCCAAAGAAGGTGCGAGCTATGTCGCCTTCGGCCGCTTCTTCAATTCCACCACCAAACCCGGTGCGCCGAGTTGCAGCCTCGACTTGCTCGACGAAGCCAAACGCACGCTGCACTTGCCGATCTGCGCGATCGGCGGCATCACCCTCGATAACGCCGCGCCACTGGTCGAGCACGGTGTCGATCTGCTCGCCGTGATCCACGGTTTGTTCGGCGCCGAGAGCAGCGCCGAAGTGACCCGCCGCGCCCGCGCCTTCAACGAACTTCTGAAAATCTGATTTGAGAGCCCGATCATGTCTCGTTCCGAAACCCTGTTTGCCAATGCTCAGAAACACATCCCCGGCGGCGTCAACTCGCCGGTGCGCGCGTTCAAGAGCGTCGGCGGCACCCCGCTGTTCTTCAAACACGCCGAAGGCGCTTACGTCACCGACGAAGATGACAAGCGTTATGTCGATTACGTGGGTTCGTGGGGTCCGATGATCCTTGGCCACAGCCATCCGGACGTGCTCGACGCGGTGCGCAATCAACTGCAACACGGCCTGTCCTACGGCGCACCGACGTCGATGGAAACCGAGATGGCCGATCTGGTCTGCTCGCTGGTGCCGTCGATAGACATGGTGCGCATGGTCAGCTCCGGCACCGAAGCCACCATGAGCGCGATCCGTCTGGCCCGTGGTTACACCGGTCGCGACAGCATCATCAAATTCGAAGGCTGCTACCACGGCCACTCCGACAGCCTGCTGGTCAAGGCCGGTTCCGGCGCTCTGACCCAGGGCGTACCAAGCTCGGCCGGCGTGCCGGCAGCGTTCGCCAAACACACCCTGACCCTGCCGTTCAACGACATCGACGCGGTTGAAGCGATGCTCGCCGAAGTGGGCGAAGAGGTGGCGTGCATCATCGTCGAACCGGTGGCCGGCAACATGAACTGCGTGCCGCCAGCGCCGGGCTTCCTCGAAGGCCTGCGTTCGCTGTGTGACAAGCACGGCGTGGTGTTGATTTTCGACGAAGTGATGACCGGTTTCCGCGTCGCCCTCGGCGGTGCCCAAGCGCACTACGGCGTGACGCCGGACCTGACCACGTTCGGCAAGATCATCGGCGGCGGCATGCCGGTGGGCTGCTTCGGTGGCAAGCGCGAGATCATGCAGCGCATCGCCCCGCTCGGTCCGGTGTATCAGGCAGGTACGTTGTCGGGTAATCCGCTGGCGATGGCTGCCGGCCTGACGACCTTGCGTCTGATCAGCCGCCCGGGTTTCCACGCCGAATTGACCGACTACACCGCGCGCATGCTCGACGGTCTGCAGCAGCGTGCCGATGCTGCGGGCATCCCGTTCGTGACCACTCAGGCCGGTGGCATGTTCGGTCTGTACTTCAGCGGCGCCGACGACATCGTCACCTTCGACGACGTGATGGCCAGCGACGCAGCAATGTTCGGTCGCTTCTTCCACCTGATGCTGGAAGGTGGCGTGTACCTGGCGCCGAGCGCTTTCGAAGCCGGTTTCACCTCGATCGCCCACGGCGAAGCCGAGTTGCAACTGACGCTGGACGCTGCCGAGCGCGCCTTCGCCGCATTGAAATAATCGCCGTACCGCTGACGTTGGCTATGGCCAGCGTCAGCTTTCGCCTACATCCGCTCGGTTTTTCCGACGTGCCTGCGAAAATCCTGCCCGAATCGGGCGATATATTCCCCACGCAGCAGAAAAACGAGTAAAGACTTTGTAAGGTTGGCCCTGCTTATTTCATAATGCGCGCTTATTGGATCCCTCGACGGGTCCGCGTGCCCTTCAGAGGTAAGTCGATTCCCATGAACCGCACCGGCCGCACCCTTGCATTGGGCTGCCTGTTGCTCCTTCAGCCCCTGCTCGCGCATGCACAAGCAGGCGGCAACTCGTTGTTGATCCCGGCGATGGGTCGTTGCACCCTCAATACTCAGCCGCAAGACGTCACGCAGGCACTGGCCGCCTGCCAGAAAGCGGCGGACGAAGGGGACGCGCAAGCGCAATACGAGTTGGGTGAGTTCTACTACGACGGCAAGAACGCGCCGCGCGACCTCAATCAAGCCCTGAGCTATTTCGAAAAGGCCTCGTTGCAAGGCCACGCCCAGGCGCAATACAAGCTCGGCAGCATGTTCTTCCACGGTGAAGGTGTGCAGGCCAACAATATCCAGGCCTACATCGTGCTGAAGATGGCAGCGGTCAACGGTGCCGAAGAGGCGCTGGACACGGCCGACGAAGTCTCGGAAAAGATGTCCCGCGAAGATCTCGAAACCGCCACTCAGGTGCTCGGGCAAATTTTCCGCAAATACCTGATGGAACTGCAGAACGCCGATGGGCGTACGCCGTTTTCACCACTGCCCTAAAGGCTGTGGAGATTACCTGTGGCGAGGGGATTTATCCCCGTTCGGCTGCGAAGCAGACGCAAATCCATTCAGCGAGATGTGTCAGACAGAACCGGATTGTAGTGTCTAGGGCCGCTTCGCAGCCCAGCGGGGATAAATCCCCTCACCACAAACTCATTCCAATCCAGAATCTGCTGTTACTTTTCAGGCATCGGCATCGGAAACGGCATGACATTGCCGACCGCGCCCCGGGCCTCGCTGATTTTCGGCGTGCCCAGACGTTCCACTTCGTCGATGCGCACGATCGAATGCATCGGCACAAAACTGCGCACCACGCCTTCGAACTGCGCCTTGAGCTTTTCTTCGCTCGGATCGACGACCATTTGCGTACGCTCGCCAAAGACGAATTCTTCAACTTCCAGGAAACCCCACAGATCACTTTGATAGATCTGCTTGGCGTACATTTCGAACACCTGGCCCTGGTTGAGGAAAATCACCTTGTAGATTGGAGCTTCGCGTTTGGTCATGGCGGGCGGATAACATCGGGGTAAAAATGAGGGCGCGAACTATAGCATAGCCACCGGACGCACAGCGGTAGGAACCTGACGGCTTGTTCCCTATAATGCGCGGTTCTTTGAATCACGTGACGACCCGAATCCATGGCCAAGAAGCTTTACATCGAAACCCACGGTTGCCAGATGAACGAGTACGACAGCTCGCGCATGGTCGATCTGCTGGGCGAACATCAGGCCCTGGAAGTCACCGCTCGCGCGGAAGACGCCGACGTGATTCTGCTCAACACCTGCTCGATCCGCGAGCGCGCGCAAGACCGCGTGTATTCGCAGCTCGGCCGCTGGCGCGAACTGAAGCTGGCCAACCCGGACATGGTCATCGCCGTCGGCGGTTGCGTGGCCAGTCAGGAAGGCGCAGCGATCCGTGATCGCGCTCCGTACGTCGACGTGGTGTTCGGCCCGCAGACCCTGCACCGTCTGCCGGAAATGATCGACGCCGCGCGCAGCAGCAAGCTGCCGCAAGTCGACGTCTCGTTCCCGGAAATCGAAAAATTCGACCACCTGCCCGAGCCGCGCATCGACGGTCCGAGCGCTTATGTGTCAGTGATGGAAGGTTGCAGCAAGTACTGCACGTTCTGCGTGGTGCCGTACACCCGTGGCGAAGAGGTCAGCCGACCGTTCGACGACGTGATCGCGGAAATCATTCACCTCGCCGAACACGGCGTGCGTGAAGTGACGTTGCTCGGGCAGAACGTCAACGGCTATCGCGGCCAGACCCACGACGGTCGCCTGGCCGACCTGGCCGAACTGATCCGCGTGGTCGCCGCTGTCGATGGCATCGACCGCATCCGCTACACCACGTCGCACCCGCTGGAGTTCTCCGACAGCCTGATCCAGGCCCACGCCGAAGTGCCGGAACTGGTCAAGCACCTGCACTTGCCGGTGCAGTCGGGCTCCGACCGGATTCTCGCGGCGATGAAGCGCAACCACACGGCACTGGAGTACAAATCCAAACTGCGCAAACTGCGCGCTGCGGTGCCAGGAATCTGCATCAGCTCGGACTTTATCGTCGGTTTCCCCGGCGAAACCGAGAAGGACTTCGAACAGACCATGAAGCTGATTGCCGATGTCGGCTTCGATTTCTCCTACTCGTTCGTTTACAGCCAGCGCCCGGGCACGCCCGCTGCCGATCTGGCCGACGACACCCCGGAAGAATTGAAGAAAGAACGTCTGAACGCGCTGCAACATCGTTTGAATCAGCAGGGCTTCGAGATCAGCCGACAAATGGTCGGTTCGATCCAGCGGATTCTGGTGACCGATTATTCGAAGAAAGACCCGGGCGAACTGCAGGGCCGTACCGAGAATAACCGTATCGTCAACTTCCGCTGCGACAATCCCACGCTGATCGGCCAGTTCGCCGACGTGCACATCGACGCCGCGCAACCGCACTCACTGCGTGGTTCGCTGGTTCAATAACACTGCATTTCTCCTGTGGGAGCGAGCCTGCTCGCGAAGGCGGCCTGTCAGACACATCAATGTTGAATGTGTCGCCGCCTTCGCGAGCAGGCTCGCTCCCACAGGTACAGCGTCAGAGGCATGAATCGGGCGGGCTCATTTAAGAGCTTTCGCACCCACGCCACTGGCGTTATCCTTGATTTCATCCTAATTGCCCCAGGGCGGCTAAATACGACCTTGAACGCACCCATCGAACCACATCGTTTTCTCCTCGAGCCTTTTGAGGCTCGCCGCTTCGCCAATCTGTGCGGGCAATTCGACGAGCATTTGCGCTTGATCGAACAGCGCCTGGCCATCGAGATCCGCAACCGCGGAAACCAGTTCGAGTTGATTGGCGATCCAAAACTCACCACGTCCGCGGAAAACCTGCTGCGCCGCCTGTACCGGGAAACCAAGGGTACCGAGCTGTCGCCAGACCTGGTGCACCTGTTCATTCAGGAATCAGCAGATATCGACAACCCGGCCCCCGCCGAAGCGACCGTCGCGCTGCGCACCAAGAAAGGCATGATTCGCCCGCGCGGCTTGAATCAGCAACGCTACGTGAAGGAAATCCTCGGCAACGACATCAACTTCGGCATCGGCCCGGCCGGTACCGGCAAGACCTATCTGGCCGTGGCCTGCGCGGTGGATGCGCTGGAGCGCGAGCAGATCCGCCGCATCCTGCTGGTGCGTCCGGCGGTCGAAGCGGGGGAAAAACTCGGTTTCCTGCCCGGCGACCTGTCGCAGAAGATCGACCCGTACCTGCGCCCGCTCTACGACGCGCTGTACGAAATGCTCGGTTTCGAATACGTCGCCAAGCTGATCGAGAAACAGGTGATCGAAGTCGCGCCGCTGGCCTACATGCGCGGTCGTACGCTGAACAACAGCTTCATCATTCTCGACGAAAGCCAGAACACCACCGTCGAGCAGATGAAGATGTTCCTCACGCGGATCGGCTTCGGCTCCACCGCCGTGATCACCGGCGACATCACCCAGGTCGACCTGCCGCGCGGCACCAAGTCCGGCTTGCACCATGTGATAGAAGTGCTCAAAGACGTGCCGGGCATCAGCTTCACCCACTTCCAGCCCAAAGACGTCGTGCGCCACCCGTTGGTGCAGCGGATCGTCGAGGCCTACGAGCGCTTCGAAACCCGTGCCGAAGCCGCGAAGGAAGCCTCGCGCGATGCTTGAGCTGGATCTGCAAATCGCCACCGAGGCCAGCGCGCCGAGTGAAGCCGAGTTCCGCCAGTGGTGCGAACTGGCCCTGCGCCAGCGCAGCGCTGATTCGGAAATGACCATTCGTCTGGTCGACGAGGAAGAAGGCCGCGAGCTCAATCACACCTGGCGCCACAAGGACTACGCGACCAACGTGTTGTCGTTCCCGGCGGAAGTGCCTGACGAGTTTCTCGATATCCCGCTGCTCGGCGATCTGGTCATCTGCGTGGCCGTAGTCGAACGCGAAGCCGCCGAGCAGGGCAAGGAACTAAAGGCCCACTGGGCACATCTGGTCATTCACGGCTGCTTGCATCTGCTGGGTTACGACCATATAGATGACGACGAAGCCGAAGAAATGGAAGCACTGGAACGCGAGTTGCTTGCTGAACTGGGCTATCCCGATCCGTACGCGGACGACGAAACCGAACACTCCCCCATCGTTACAACAAAGGATTCAGAGTAATCGCTATGAGCGAAGATCGATCGAGCAACGGGCAGAAGTCATGGCTGGGTAAGCTGACCCAGGCTTTTGCCCACGAGCCGAAGAACCGTCAGGAGCTCCTCGAGCTGCTGCGTGATGCACATCAGAACAAACTGCTGGACAGCGAAGCGCTGGCCATCGTCGAAGGCGCCATCCAGGTGGCTGACCTGCAAGTGCGCGACATCATGGTGCCGCGCTCGCAGATGGTCAGCATCAAGGCGACCCAGACACCCCGCGAATTCCTCCCCGCCGTGGTCGACTCGGCCCACTCGCGCTATCCGGTCATCGGCGAAAGCCATGACGACGTGATGGGCGTGCTGCTGGCCAAGGATCTGCTGCCGCTGATCCTCAAGGAGAACGGCGACAGCTTCAACATCAAGGACCTGCTGCGCCCGGCCACCTTCGTGCCGGAGTCCAAGCGTCTGAACGTGTTGCTGCGTGAGTTCCGCGCCAACCACAACCACATGGCCATCGTCATCGACGAATACGGCGGTGTGGCCGGTCTGGTGACCATCGAAGACGTGCTCGAGCAGATCGTCGGCGACATCGAGGACGAGCACGACGTCGAAGAAGACAGCTACATCAAGCCGCTGCCCAGCGGTGATTTCCTGATCAAGGCGCTGACGCCGATCGAGAACTTCAACGAGTTCTTCGACAGCGAGTTCTCCGACGACGAGTTCGACACCGTCGGCGGCCTGGTGATGAGCGCGTTCGGGCACTTGCCAAAACGCAACGAAACCACTGAAATCGGCGCTTATCGTTTCCGCATCCTGAACGCCGACAGCCGTCGGATTCACTTGCTGCGACTGACGCCTATCGCTCGTTAATTCTAAGGACTGAAATGCGCTGGACAACCCGCCCCGGCTGGCCCGGTAACCTGCTGGCCGTGGCGGCCGGTGCAATCACCACATTCGCTCTCGCACCGTTCGACATCTGGCCGCTGGCATTGCTGGCGGTTGGTCTGTTCTATGCCGGTTTGCGTGAGCTGAGCCCGCGTCAGGCGCTCGGCCGTGGCTGGTGCTTCGGCTTCGGCCTGTTCGGTGCCGGCACCAGTTGGATCTATTACAGCATCCACCACTTTGGTGGCGCTTCGGTGTTGCTCGCCGGGTTCCTGATGCTGCTGTTCACCGCGGCGATTGCCTGGTTCTTCGCCCTGCCCGCGTGGCTGTGGGCACGCTGGTTGCGGCGTAACGAAGCACCGTTGGCGGATGCCTTGGCGTTTGCGGCGTTGTGGGTCGGCCAGGAAGCCTTTCGCGGCTGGTTCCTCACCGGTTTCCCATGGCTTTATTCCGGTTACAGCCAGCTCGACGGCCCGCTGGCCGGGCTCGCGCCGGTGGGCGGCATGTGGCTGGTGTCGTTTGTCCTGGCACTTACAGCAGCGCTGATCTACAACGCGCCGCGCTTGTTGCACGCTCGTCGCAAGGTTTTCATCGCGGCCGGTCTGGTACTTCTGGCGGGGCCTTGGGTGGCGGGCATTGCCCTCAAGGGCCACGCGTGGACCAGCCCGTCCGGCGCACCGCTGACGGTCGCCGCGATTCAGGGCAATGTCGCGCAAAGCATGAAATGGGACCCGGCCGAGCTCGACGCGCAACTGGCGCTGTACCGTGATCTGAGCTTCCGCTCGAAACCGGTCGATCTGCTGATCTGGCCGGAAACCGCCGTGCCGGTGTTGAAGGAGTCCGCCGAGGGCTACCTGACGATGATGGGCAACTTCGCCGCCGAGCGTAAATCAGCGTTGATCACCGGCGTGCCGATCCGCCAGACCGTGCATCACGAACGGCGCTTCTTCAACGGCATCACCGTGGTCGGCGAAGGCGACGGCACTTACCTGAAGCAGAAACTGGTGCCGTTCGGCGAATACGTGCCGTTGCAGGATGTGTTGCGCGGTTTGATCGCGTTCTTCGACCTGCCGATGTCGGACTTCGCTCGCGGCCCGTCTGATCAGGCACTGCTACAGGCCAAGGGTTACCAGATCGCACCGTTTATCTGCTACGAAGTGGTCTATCCGGAATTCGCCGCCGGCCTGTCGGCACGCAGTGATCTGCTGCTGACGATCAGCAACGACACCTGGTTCGGCACGTCGATCGGCCCGCTGCAGCATTTGCAGATGGCGCAGATGCGCGCGCTGGAGGCCGGACGCTGGATGATCCGCGCGACCAACAACGGCGTCACCGGCCTGATCAATCCGTTCGGGCAGATCACCGAGCAGATTCCGCAGTTCGAACAAGGCGTGTTGTATGGCGAAGTGGTACCGATGCACGACCTCACGCCGTACCTGCAATGGCGCTCGTGGCCGCTGATCGTGTTGTGCCTGCTGCTGTTTGGCTGGGCGTTGATGGCGAGCCGGATGTCGAAGACCCTCTGAGAAATGTGGCGAGGGGATTTATCCCCGCTGGAGTGCGCAGCAGTCCCCTCTTCTGAAGGTAAGAGAGGGGCCGCTACACGCCCCATCGGGGATAAATCCCCTCGCCAAAATGATTTTCAGCGGTAAAACAACGAATACCCCACCTGCCCCACCGCTTCATTGAGCAATTGCCCGCTCTGCCAGATCGACTTGAATTCCGGCAACCAGCCGCCAAAAGGCCGGGCGTTGTCAGTACCTAAAAAGCCCACCGGTGCCGGCACCACTTCGAATCCGGCCTGCTCAAAGCTCCACACCGCGCGCGGCATGTGCCACGCCTGCGTCACCACGACGACCCGCTTGATCTCCTGCGGCAAGAGGATATCTGCCGTCATCTTCGCGTTCTCCCATGTGGTGCGACTCTCGCCTTCCTGCCAGCGCACCGTTACGTCGAAATCATCACGCAACGAATCTGCCATCAACTTCGCTTCGGTCGGCGGCGTGCCGTAATGCAGGCCACCGCTGGTCAGAATCGGCAGGCCCGAGGCCTTGGCCAGGCGCGCCGCGTAACGCTGCCGCTCGAGCCCGATGCCGGTCGGCTGGTCTTCGCCCCAGGCCAGATCACCGCGCTCGCGTCCCGAGCCCAGCACCACAATCGCATCGGCGCGTTGCGCCAGGTTCGTCCACTCTGACCGCGCCAGCGGCGGCTCTCGTTCCAGCGCCTTGGCGCTCCACTGCACGACCACCGGCAGGCTCATCAACCACAGGCCGCCAAAGCCGAGGGCAAAACACACACCCGCCAGACGCGGCCGCGAGCGGCGCAGCCACCAGGCCGCCAGCAACAGCAGCAAAAGAATGCCGGGCGGCAGTAAAAGTTGTTTGATGAAATAGCGAAAGGGCATCGGGCATCTCCAAAGATGCCCGAAGCCTAAGAGTGTTGATTACGCGTTACAACCAGTAGGCCGGATCCGGTTGCAAAAGATCCGTTTCATGACCTGCCATGCGCTTACTTGGCCTGCACAGAACGCACCTTGCCGGTGTCTCTGCGCGGCGCCTTGTCCTTGAGCCAGATGACCTTGGCCGAATGTGCTGCATCGAGCTGCTTCACTGCTTGAGACAGGCATCCCTGCGTTTCACGTTCACTGCGATCCAGATAGGCCTTGACCAGTTTGAACTCGGCGGGACTCAAGCCACGCAATTCCAGTTCCAGGGGGCGCTCGTCGCGCAGCCGGTCAGCGGTTTTCACGGCGTCCAGCGCCATGCCCAGACGATCGATCAACCTTTCATACAACTCGGGTTTCGTTACGTTCTTTTTCCGTTGCTCCACCATCCCTCACCTCATTGAAGATAAGACTCACTCCCCAATTAGAGCTTAGCTTCGCTGCACGAACCGGCTACACGCCGCGACCAACGGCCCTCGTCGCCCAAAAGCTCTGGCAAACAGCTGTAATCAGGGTTTCCCTCGGCCAAGCGCGGTCATGTATGCTACGGCGCTTCCTGTCATTCCACTTCCAGCGCACCCGGGCCATCCCGGATGCTGCCGTCGAAGAGGATTAGGCCACCCCTATCCAGTACAAAAGTAGCCATGCACGAACAATATCAGCCACGTGAGATCGAAGCCGCCGCCCAGTCGTTCTGGGATGAGCAAAAGTCCTTTGAAGTCAGTGAACAGCCAGGCAAGGAAACCTACTACTGCCTGTCGATGTTCCCTTACCCCAGCGGCAAGCTGCACATGGGCCACGTGCGCAACTACACCATTGGCGATGTGATCTCGCGCTACCAGCGCATGCAGGGCAAGAATGTTCTGCAGCCAATGGGTTGGGATGCGTTCGGCATGCCGGCGGAAAACGCCGCAATGAAAAACAACGTAGCGCCCGCCAAGTGGACCTACGAGAACATCGCCTACATGAAGTCGCAGCTGCGCAGCCTCGGCCTCGCGGTGGACTGGTCCCGTGAAGTGACCACCTGCAAGCCGGACTACTACCGCTGGGAACAATGGCTGTTCACGCGCCTGTTCGAAAAAGGCGTGATATACCGCAAGAACGGCACCGTGAACTGGGACCCGGTCGACCAGACCGTTCTGGCTAACGAGCAAGTCATCGACGGCCGTGGCTGGCGCTCCGGGGCGCTGATCGAAAAGCGCGAAATCCCGATGTACTACTTCAAGATCACCGCTTACGCCGATGAGCTGCTGGAAAGCCTCGACGAACTGACTGGCTGGCCGGAACAGGTCAAGACCATGCAGCGCAACTGGATCGGCAAGTCCCGTGGCATGGAAGTGCAGTTCCCGTACAACGTCGACTCGATCGGCGAAGCCGGCACCCTGAAAGTCTTCACTACCCGTCCGGATACCCTGATGGGCGCGACCTATGTCGCCGTCGCTGCCGAGCACCCGCTGGCCACCCTGGCCGCGCAGAACAATCCTGAGCTGCAAGCGTTCATCGCTGAATGCAAGGGCGGCAGCGTCGCTGAAGCCGATGTCGCCACCCAGGAAAAGAAAGGCCTGCCGACCGGCCTGTTCGTCGAGCACCCGCTGACCGGCGAGAAACTGCCGGTGTGGGTCGCCAACTACGTGCTGATGCACTACGGCGACGGCGCGGTCATGGCTGTTCCGGCGCACGACGAGCGCGATTTCGAGTTCGCTCACAAATACAACCTGCCGGTGAAATCGGTGGTGCGCACCAGCTCCGGTGACACCAACCCGGCGCCGTGGCAAGACGCTTACGGCGAGCACGGCACGCTGATCAACTCCGGTGAGTTCGACGGCCTCGACTTCGCCGGCGCGTTCGACGCCATGGAAGTGGCGCTTATCAAGAAAGAACTCGGCGCCTCGCGCACCCAGTTCCGCCTGCGCGACTGGGGCATCAGCCGCCAGCGCTACTGGGGCTGCCCGATCCCGATCATCCACTGCGCGGCGTGCGGTGACGTGCCAGTGCCGGAAGATCAACTGCCGGTTGTGTTGCCGGAAGACGTGGTGCCGGACGGCGCCGGTTCGCCGCTGGCGCGCATGCCCGAGTTCTACGAATGCAGCTGCCCGAAATGCGGCGCGCCGGCCAAGCGTGAAACCGACACGATGGACACCTTCGTCGAGTCGTCGTGGTACTACGCCCGTTACGCCTCGCCGCATTTTGAAGGTGGCCTGGTAGAAAAATCCGCAGCCGATCACTGGCTGCCGGTGGATCAGTACATCGGTGGTATCGAACACGCCATTCTCCACCTGCTTTACGCGCGCTTCTTCCACAAGCTGATGCGTGACGAAGGTCTGGTCAGCTCCAATGAGCCGTTCAAGAACCTGCTGACCCAGGGCATGGTGATCGCCGAGACTTACTATCGTCGCGAAGCCAATGGTGCCTACACCTGGTTCAACCCGGCGGACGTGGAGCTTGAGCGTGACAGCAAAGCCAAGGTCATCAGCGCCAAGCTGAAATCCGACGGCCTGCCGGTGGAAATCGGCGGTACCGAGAAGATGGCCAAGTCGAAGAACAACGGCGTCGACCCGCAGTCGATGATCGACCAGTTCGGTGCCGACACCTGCCGTCTGTTCATGATGTTCGCCTCGCCGCCTGACATGAGCGCGGAATGGTCCGATTCCGGCGTTGAAGGTTCGCACCGTTTCCTCAAGCGCGTCTGGCGTCTGGCGCAAGCCCACGTGACCCAGGGCCTGCCGGGCAAACTGGATATCGCCGCCCTGAACGACGAGCAGAAAACCGTGCGTCGTGCGATTCACCTGGCGATCAAGCAGGCCAGCCATGACGTCGGCCAGAACCACAAATTCAACACCGCCATCGCTCAGGTGATGACACTGATGAACGTGCTGGAAAAAGCCGCCCAAGGCACCGAACAGGAGCGCGCGCTGCTGCACGAGGGTCTGGAAGCGGTGACCCTGCTGCTGGCGCCGATCACCCCGCACATCAGCCACGAACTGTGGAAGCAGTTGGGTCACGCCGATGCGGTGATCGATGCAGGCTGGCCGGCCGTGGACGAAAGTGCCTTGGTGCAGGACAACCTGACCCTGGTCATTCAGGTCAACGGCAAGCTGCGCGGGCAGATCGAAATGCCGGCCAGCGCCACCCGCGAAGAGATCGAAGCCGCCGCGCGCGTCAACGAAAACGTGCTGCGTTTCGTCGACGGCCTGACCATTCGCAAAGTGATCGTGGTACCGGGCAAACTGGTCAACATCGTCGCCAGCTAAATTGGATCGGCTGCCAGGCTCGCCTGGCAGCCAGTAAAACCTTTCGGGCCGCAGAGTCGGCTCACCTGGTTTCAAGGGGAGCAACACAATGATCAAACGCAATCTGCTGGTGATGGGCCTCGCCGTTCTGCTGAGCGCCTGCGGTTTCCAGTTGCGTGGTACCGGCACCAACGAACTGTCGATCAAGGAAATCGACCTGAGCGCGCGTAACGCTTACGGCGAAACCGTGACACAGCTGCGTCAGACGCTGGAGTCCAGCGGCGTCAAGGTTTACAGCGGCGCGCCGTACAAGCTGTATCTGGCTGACGAGCAGGAAAGCCAGCGCATCCTCAGCTATGCCGGGGCCGGGCGCACAGGCGAGTATCAGGTCAACACTGTGCTGAGCTATGACATTCGCGGCGAGAAAAACCTGTCGCTGATCAGCGACAAGCTCGAAGTTCAGAAGGTGTTCATTCACGACGGCAACAACCTCGTCGGCTCCGATCAGGAAGCCAACGACGCCCGTCATGAAATCCGTCGCGAGCTGGTGCAGCGCATGATGCTGCGCCTGTCGCAGCTGACCCCGGGCCAGTTGCAGCAACTGCAGCAAACCGCCAATGACCGCGCCAAGGCTGAAGCCGATGCGCTGGAAGCGGCGCAAAAGGCTGAAGCGGAAACCCCGCGTCAGTCGCCGCTCGAAATCCCGCAGCAGTAAGACGGCCGGGGCGCCCAAGCGCCCCGCTCGCCCTCCTTATGAAGCTCGCTCCCGCGCAACTCGGTAAACACCTGCAAGGCGCACTTGCGCCGGTCTACATCATCAGCGGCGATGATCCGTTGCTGTGTCAGGAAGCCGCCGACGCCATCCGCACCGCTGCCCGCCAGCAAGGTTTCGACGAACGCCAGGTGTTCGCCGCCGACGCCAATTTCGATTGGGGTACGTTGTTGCAGGCCGGCGCAAGCATGTCGCTGTTCGCCGAAAAACGCCTGCTGGAACTGCGCCTGCCGTCCGGTAAACCTGGCGACAAAGGCGCCGCCGCGCTGATCGAATACTGCTCACGCCCCGCTGAAGACACGGTCCTGCTGATCAGCTTGCCGAAGCTCGATGGCAGCGCGCAGAAAACCAAGTGGGGCAAGGCACTGGTCGAAGGCCAACAGACCCAGTTTGTGCAGATCTGGCCGGTGGATGCCAATCAGCTGCCGAGCTGGATTCGTCAGCGCCTGTCCCAAGCCGGTCTGTCGGCCAGTCAGGACGCGGTCGAATTGATTGCCGCGCGTGTCGAAGGCAACCTGCTCGCCGCCGCCCAGGAAATCGAAAAGCTCAAGTTGATGGCCGAAGGTGGGCAGATCACCGTTGAAACCGTGCAGGCCGCTGTGGCCGACAGTGCCCGGTTCGACGTATTCGGCCTGACCGACGCGGTACTCAACGGCGAACCGGCCCACGCCTTGCGCATGCTTGAGGGTTTGCGCGGCGAAGGCGTCGAGCCGCCGGTGATCCTCTGGGCATTGGCGCGAGAGTTGCGCCTGCTGGCCAACATCTCCCTGCAATACAGCCAAGGCACGCCACTGGACAAATGCTTCAGCCAGTCGAAACCGCCGGTCTGGGACAAGCGCAAGCCGCTGATGAGCAAGGCGCTGCAACGCTACTCGGCGCAACGCTGGGCGCAATTGCTGCTCGAAGCGCAGCGTATCGATGCGCAGATCAAGGGCCAGGCGGCGGGTTCGCCGTGGATGAGCTTGAGTCGTCTGGCGTTGTTGATGGCTGGCCAGCGATTGTCCTTGCCTGCCGAATAAGGCAGTCGACCGCGCAGCGTCCATTCGCGGGCAGGCTCGCTCCCACAGGTGACCGCGTACCCATGTGGGAGCGAGCCTGCTCGCGAAAGCGCCAGAATATTCCTACGCATGAGCTGCTGGACAGATGCGCCACATCGGCAGATTATTCCCGGCGCAAAACCACCACACCGAGAGAACCCTCATGAGCAAAAAGCCAGCAAAGCATGGCCCCAACAAGGCCAAATCCATCGTCGCCCAGCCCTTGTTCCGCAGCCGCCAGGAACGACCCGCCAAGGGCAAAGGCAGCTACCGCCGCGAAGCCTTCCGGTCTGACAACCGGGAGGCTTTTTACTTTCTGGCTGCCTGAAGCGCACTACCCCTCGCTCATGTTAAGGTCTGCACCTGATTCGTTTCCCCTGGAACTGTGCATGCCCCCAAGTCTTTCCCGTCGTTGGCCCGTGCGCCAATTGATCGCTGCCTCCAGCTTCATTCTGCTTGTCGCCTGCGCGGAAAAACCCACCGCCGCCGATGCACAACCGCTTCAAGCCGCCCCGGTGACCACGGCCCCAGCGATCATTCCGCCGGTAGTGCCGTCCGCTGATCCGCTCGATATTCAACCGACCCAGACCTTTGCCGAATGGCAGGCGGGCTTCCGCAAGGACGCTCTCGCCGCCGGGATTCGCCCCGAGCTGTTCGATCAGGCATTTGCCAACATCAGCTTCGACGCCAGCGTGATCCGTGCCGATCGCAGTCAGCCGGAGTTTTCCCGCCCGGTGTGGGAATACCTCGATGGTGCGCTGTCACCACTGCGCGTCCGCAGGGGCCAGGCGTTGATCAACCAGTACGCTGACATTCTGCAAAGCATCGAGCAGCGCTATGGCGTTGATCGCCAGGCGCTGGTGTCGGTGTGGGGCATGGAAAGCAATTTCGGCCAGTTCCAGGGCAGCAAGTCGGTGATCAATTCGCTGGCCACCCTCGCCTACGAGGGGCGTCGTCCGGGCTTTGCTCACGCGCAACTGATCGCCGCCCTGCAGATTCTGCAACAGGGCGATATCACCCCGGAGAAAATGCTTGGTTCCTGGGCCGGCGCGATGGGCCAGACCCAGTTCATTCCGACCACTTACAACACTCACGCCGTGGATTTTGACGGTGACGGTCGCCGCGACATCTGGGGCAGCCCGGCCGATGCGCTGGCCTCGACCGCGCATTACCTGCAAAGCTCGGGCTGGCAACGCGGCCAGCCGTGGGGTTTCGAAGTGCAATTGCCGAGCGGTTTCAACTACACGCTGGCCGATGGCGCGATTCGCAAAAGCGTCGCCGAATGGCGGCAACTGGGCGTGAACCTGCCCAATGGCGCGCAGGTGCCAGCCGGTTCCGAACAACTGTCCGCCGCCCTGCTGCTGCCGGCCGGTTATCGCGGCCCGGCGTTCCTGATCCTCGACAACTTCCGGGCGATTCTCAAGTACAACAATTCGTCGTCGTATGCGCTGGCGGTGAGCCTGTTGTCCGAGCGCTTTGAAGGCGCGGGCCTGATCAATGGCGACTGGCCGAAAGATGATCTGCCGCTGAGCCGCACCGAGCGCATCGAACTGCAGACGCTATTGAGCGCGCGTAATTATGACGCCGGCACGGCCGACGGAATTATCGGCGCCAACACGCGCAAGGCCATTCGCAGTGCCCAGCAGGCGCTGGGCTGGCCGGCGGATGGTTATCCGACGCACAAGTTGCTTGAGAGCCTGCGCGCCCAATAGAAAGACTGCCGTATGGCGGGTATCGCTTTCGCGAGCAGGCTCGCTCCCACAGTTGACCGTATTCCAATGTGGGAGCGAGCCTGCTCGCGAAAACTGACTGTCAGGCAATAACCGTTTCAGCCTTGATTACCACATCCTGCTCCAGCAGCAACTCCTGCTTCCCTGCATCCAGGCGCACCAGCGCGCCCAACGGCAGTGTCAGGTTCGGGTCGCAATGGCCACTGCGCCAACCCGACAACACCGGAATTCGCAACGGCTCAAAGGTTTGCTTGAGCAGGCGATTCAGCGCGTCGACATCCACCCCGGCGATATCACCGACCAGCACACCGCGCAGTCTGGCCAGCTTGCCGGCCAGACGCATCTGGGTCAGCAGCCGATCAATCCGATACAACGGCTCGTTGATGTCTTCGATAAACAGAATCAGCCCTTCGATATCAATCTCGTAGGGCGTGCCGAGGGTTGCAGCAATCATCGCCAGGTTGCCGCCAAGCAACCGCCCGTGAGCGATGCCCGGTTCGACGGTTGATAATGGATAAGCCGCCGGATGGCTCAGCACACTCCCTGACTTCATTTGCCCGCGCAGCATGGCGAAGAATGACGTGACGGTCGGCGGCTCCTTGTCGCCTAGCAGGTCGGCATTGAGCAGCGGGCCGTGAAAGGTCACAAACCCGGCGTAGCGACTGATGGCCAGGTGCAGCGCGGTAATATCGCTGTAGCCGACAAACGGCTTGGCATGCCGACTGAGCAGGTCGTAATCGATTCGGTCGAGCAGGCGCGGCGTGCCGTAGCCGCCGCGCAGGCAAATGATCGCGTCGACTTCAGGATCAGCGAATGCCGCGTGCAGATCGCGCAGGCGTACGTCGTCACTGCCAGCCAGATAGCCGTCCTTCTCATAGACACCCGGAAACACCTTCAGCCCATAGCCGCGCGCGCGCATCCATTGCAGCGCTTTTTCAGTGTCGAGGGCGCCGGGACCGGCAGGCGCGATGACGCCGATCGTCCCTTCGGAGGGCAGCGCCGGTACGGCTCGGTGGGCAATCAGGGTGTGGCTCGGTCGAACGGTCATCCTTGGGCTCCAGCGGTAAAGTCATGCGCACACAGTAGTCAGCTGTAGAGACAAACAAAAGCCCCTTGTCTCAGGCAAAAAAATGCCCGCCGAGGAACCGTCCTCGGCGGGCATTTTTACATCAGCAGTGAATCAGGAACCCAGCAGCTCGGCCTTGACCAGCTTCGCTTGCTCGTCGGCGTGGTACGAGGAACGTACCAGCGGCCCAGACGCAACGTTCTTGAAGCCCATCTTGTAACCTTCTTCGGCGAACCAGGCGAAGGTGTCCGGGTGCACGAAACGCTGCACCGGCAAGTGGCTACGCGACGGTTGCAGGTATTGACCGAGGGTCAGCATGTCGATGTCGTGTTCGCGCATGCGCTTCATGACTTCGATGACTTCCTCGTCGGTCTCGCCCAGACCCAGCATCAGGCCGGACTTGGTCGGGATATGCGGCATCATCTGCTTGAAGCGTTGCAGCAGGGTCAGCGACCACTGGTAATCCGAGCCCGGACGCGCAGCCTTGTACAGACGCGGCACGGTTTCCAGGTTGTGGTTGAACACATCCGGCGGCTCGGCAGCGGTGATTTCCAGGGCGATGTCCATGCGGCCACGGTAGTCCGGGACCAGGGTCTCGAGCTGAACGTTCGGCGACAGTTTGCGGATTTCGCGGATGCAGTCGGCGAAGTGCTGGGCACCGCCGTCACGCAGGTCATCGCGGTCAACCGACGTGATCACCACGTATTTTAGCTTGAGGTCGGCGATGGCGATGGCCAGGCTTTCCGGCTCGTTGACGTCCAATGGCTTCGGACGACCGTGGCCAACGTCGCAGAACGGGCAGCGACGGGTGCAGATGTCGCCCATGATCATGAAGGTTGCAGTGCCGCCGGAGAAGCATTCGCCGAGGTTCGGGCAGGACGCTTCTTCGCAGACACTGTGCAGCTTGTGCTTGCGCAGCAGGCTCTTGATGCGGTCGACTTCCGGCGAAACCGGGATGCGCACGCGGATCCAGTCGGGTTTCTTCGGCAGTTCGGTGGTCGGGATGATCTTGACCGGGATGCGTGCAACCTTCTCGGCGCCGCGCAGCTTGACGCCGGCTTCAACCTTGGGACGCGGGGCCGGGCGCTCGGTCACGTCGAGCGTCGGGATCATGGTTTGCACTGCATCAGTAGTCATATCAGTCGATTCCGCCCGTGAGGGTCGTCTGCTCAGCATAGTCGAGGTGTTTGACGAGCTGCGCGCGCAGCCGGGCACTTACCTCGGCAAATTCAATCGATCCTGCATGATCGCTCAGCTGGGTCATGGCCAGCCCGGCGTAGCCGCAGGGATTAATCCGTCGAAACGGTTCCAGGTTCATATCCACGTTCAGGGCCAGGCCATGAAAGGAACAACCGTGGCGAATGCGCAAACCCAGAGAAGCGATTTTCGCTCCATCGACGTATACGCCGGGAGCATCTGGCTTGGCGGCGGCGCTAACGCCGTAGCTGGCCAGCAGTTCGATCAGGCAGGCTTCCATGCGGCTGACCAGATCACGCACGCCGAAACCCAGCTTGCGCACATCCAGTAACAGATAAGCCACCAGTTGCCCGGGGCCATGATAAGTCACTTGGCCGCCACGATCGACCTGCACCACCGGAATATCTCCCGGCAGCAACAGGTGTTCGGCCTTGCCGGCCTGGCCCTGAGTGAACACCGGCGGGTGTTCGACGAGCCAGATTTCGTCGGCGGCAGCATTGCCGCGTTCGTTGGTAAAGCGCTGCATGGCATGCCAGACCGGCTCGTAAGCCATCTGGCCCAGCTCGCGAAAGCCCAGCGTGCCGTGCATCACAACACCATGTGCACGAAGCCGGTCGCCCGCAGTTCGCTGTTAATGTTGTACAGCTGATCCTGGTCGGTAGCGACGATGTGAAGCTGGATGGTGGTGTATTTGCCGGTGCTGCTCTGACGCTCGTCGATGCGCTCGTCATTGATGGTCGCATGTTTCTTGACGATCTCGATGATCTCGTCCTTGCGGCCGACGCCCGTATCACTAATTACTTTGATCGGATAATCAGTCTGGGGAAATTCGATCTTTGGCGCCTGTACTTCGGTATCGGTCATGGCGTAACGGCCTCTATAGCGCAAGCCGTGGTAACGCACATGGCCCCGCACCGGATCGGGGCGGGGCCATGCAGGTCAACACAAAATCAGTTGAACAAGCCGTAGAAGAATAGACGGATGCTATCCCACATGCGGCGGAAGATACCACCCTCCTCGACGCCATCCAGAGCGATCAGGTCGGCGCTGTGCACCACCTTGTCTTCCAGTTTGACTTCGACTTTACCGATCACGTCGCCCTTGGCAATTGGCGCAACCAGTTGCGGGTTCATGGTCATGCTGGCAGCGAGCTTCTTCAGCTGGCCTTTTGGCAGAGTCATGGTCAGGTCTTGCGCCAGACCGGCCTTGACCTGGCTGGTGGTGCCTTTCCATACCGGCGCCTGCGCCAGTTCGGTGCCCTTCTGGTAGAAGGTCTGGGTTTCGAAGAAGCGGAAACCATAGGTCAGCAACTTCTGGGTTTCAGCGGCGCGAGCCACTTCGCTGTTGGTGCCGAACACCACGGCGATCAGGCGCTGGCCGTCACGTACCGCCGAGGACACCATGCAGTAGCCGGCTTCATCGGTGTGGCCGGTTTTCAGACCGTCAACGGTCTTGTCGCGCCACAGCAGCAGGTTGCGGTTAGGCTGCTTGATGCCGTTCCAGAAGAACTCTTTCTGCGAGTAGATCGCATAGTGAGCCGGGTCTTCGTGGATGATCGCACGGGCCAGAATCGCCATGTCGTGCGCCGACGAGTAGTGCTCAGGGTTTGGCAGACCGGTCGGGTTCATGAAGTGGGTATTGGTCATGCCCAGTTCGGTGACGGTCTTGTTCATCAGGTCGGCGAAGGCGTCTTCGCTGCCGGCGATGTGCTCGGCCAGGGCGACACTGGCGTCGTTACCCGACTGGATGATGATGCCGTGCAGCAGGTCGCTGACAGTCACCTGCGAACCGACCTTGATGAACATCCGCGAACCGCCGGTGCGCCAAGCGTTTTCGCTGACGGTCACCGGGTCGTTTTCACCGATCTGGCCGCGACGGATTTCCAGGGTCGCGATATAGGCGGTCATCAGCTTGGTCAGGCTGGCCGGTGGCAGACGCTGGTCGCCGTTGTTTTCGACCAGCACGTTGCCGCTGCTGGCGTCCATCAGAACGTAGGCCTTGGCGGCCAGTTGTGGTGGCGACGGCATCATCTCGGCCGCGAAGGCGGCTGGCGAGAGGAGCAGCGGGACTAGCAGACACAGGCGTTTGGCAAAGGTGGTGATGTTCATCCGTCTCTCGAAATCGCTAATGGAAACTTGCCCGAAGGCAAAACTTATTCAGACAGCCTTCTAACGGGCCATCGCGTGTTCAGTTGCTCACTCCAGTCACCATTGCCGGGCTTTTGTTCTTCGACGAGCCAACAACCTGGTTCACCCCCCGAATACCGCAAGTGAACCGTCAATCAAGGTCTACGTGTTACTCGGTGACCACGCTGGGCGAACCCAGATTGGCCAGCCGCACACTGTTCTGCACCTGGGCGATCTCACCCGGCGAGCCGATCGGCCCCAGGCGTACCCGGTGCAGGGTCTGCTGATTGCGCACGATCGAGCTGATGAACACCGGCGCGCTCACCATCCCGCTGAGCTTCGACCTCAGCAGTTCGGCAGCGTCCGGGTTGGCGAACGCGCCCACCTGCAGATACTGGCCAGACGCTGGTGCAGAAGCGTTTTTTTTTGCATCGATCTGCACGGGCACCACGGCCGCGGCGTGTTGCTGCGGCGGCGGCGTCCATTGCTCGACGGTGCCGGCCGAGGCCGTAATCACTGGCGCGCTATTCTGCGCCACTTGCGGCTCGTTGAGCATCAGCGGCGCCGGACGGCCCTTGGCCGCCCACCACTGCTGCGGATCGATGCCTTCGACCTTGACCCGCGCGGTGCCGGTTTCGGCATAGCCGAGCTTCTTCGCCGCTGCGTAGGACAAGTCGATGATGCGATCGGAGTAGAACGGCCCACGGTCGTTGACGCGCAGGATCACGGTCTTGTTGTTGTCCAGGTTGGTCACCCGGACGTAACTTGGCAGCGGCAAGGTCTTGTGCGCGGCACTCATGCCGTACAGGTCATACACTTCGCCGTTGGCGGTGTTCTGGCCATGGAACTTGGTGCCGTACCAGGACGCTGTACCCGAAGCCACGTAGGTCTTGGATTCCTGCAACGGAAAGTAGGTCTTGCCCAGCACGGTGTACGGGTTGGCCTTGTACGGGCCGGTGTGCAGGGTCGGTGTCGCATCAGGGATGCGCGAAACATCGACATCCCACCACGGCGCGCCGTCTTTGTGCGCGCGGTTGATGTCCAGGCCCGGTTGGGCGCGGACAGCGGTGGACGGGGTTTTCTGCGTCGGCGTACGGCTGGTCGTGCAACTGGCGACCAGGACTGCCAACGCAGCGAAAGCCACCAGCTTCAGGGGTTTATTGTTAGGCAATGCCTGCATTACTTGACGCCCCGTGCTTGTACCAGCTGTTCAGACAGTTGATGTACGGCCATGGCGTACATCACGCTGCGGTTATAACGCGTGATCGCGTAGAAATTCTGCAGGCCCATCCAGTATTCAGGGCCGTTGTCGCCTTCGAGGCGAAATGCGGTAACCGGCATATCATCGCGCAGCGCATCATGACTTGACCAGCCCAGCGCCCGCAACTCTGCGACCGTCTTCACCGGCTCGATACCAGTAGTCAGGCCTTCATCAACCTGCTCGCCGCGTACATCGGCACGGCTGACCACCGGTTCGCCGGCGACCCAGCCGTGGCGCTTGAAATAACTGGCGACGCTGCCAATGGCATCGTCCGGATTGTTCCAGATATTGATGTGGCCATCACCGTCGAAATCCACCGCGTAGGCGCGAAAGCTGCTCGGCATGAACTGCGGCAGGCCCATGGCCCCGGCGTACGAGCCTTTCAGGGTCAGCGGGTCGACCTGCTCTTCACGGGCCAGCAGCAGGAACTCACGCAGTTCCTTGCGGAAAAATTCGGCACGGGGAGGATAGTCGAAGCCGAGGGTCGACAATGCGTCGATCACCCGGAAATTACCGGTATTACGTCCGAAAAAGGTCTCGACCCCGATGATCGACACGATCACTTGTGCCGGCACGCCGTATTCCTGCTCGGCACGGGCCAGGGTCGCCTCGTGCTGACGCCAGAAGTCGACACCACGGGCGATGCGCGCGTCGGTGATGAACATCGGACGATATTCGTTCCACTGCTTGACCCGTTCGGCGGGTCTGGAGATGGCGTCGAGAATCGACTGCTTGCGTTGCGCCTCGCGGAACACACCCATCAGTTGTTCACCGGCGAAACCGTAGTCGCGGGTCATTTCGCCGACGAATTCGGCCACCTGCGGCGAGCCTTCATAGTCGCCGGCCAGCGCTTCCTGCACGCTCCCCAGCAGGCCCACCAGGCCAACCAGCGGCGCGCATCGAGTCGCCCAGCCACGCATTACTTGCATTGCACTCTTCACCTTATTCAAACCTGTGCGATCCACTTGCGATGGGTATGGATCGACATCAAAACCCCAAACGCTGACAGCAGTGTCACCAGCGAAGTTCCTCCGTAGCTAATGAACGGCAACGGCACCCCCACGACCGGCAACAGGCCACTGACCATACCGATGTTGACGAAAACGTAAACAAAAAAAGTCATGGTCAACGCGCCGGCGAGCAATTTGCCGAACAGCGTTTGCGCCTGAGCGGTGATCACCAGCCCGCGACCGATCAACAACAGATAGATCAGCAGCAGCGCGCAAATCCCCACCAGACCGAACTCTTCGCCAAGCACGGCAATGATGAAGTCGGTGTGGCTTTCCGGGAGAAAGTCCAGGTGTGACTGGGTGCCGAGCAGCCAGCCTTTGCCGAATACGCCACCGGAACCGATCGCGGCTTTGGACTGGATGATGTTCCAGCCGGTGCCGAGCGGATCGCTTTCCGGGTCGAGAAAGGTCAGGACCCGTTGCTTCTGATAGTCGTGCATGACGAAGAACCACATCGCCACCGACACCGGCACCGCCGCCGCCAATACGCTGAGAATCCAGCGCCAGCGCAGGCCGCCCATGAACAGGACGAAGGCGCCACCCGCGAGAATCAGCAACGAGGTACCGAGATCCGGCTGGCGCACGATCAGAATGAACGGCACGCCAATCAGCATCAGGCTGATGCCGACGTGCTTGAGCTGCGGCGGCAAGGTGCGTTTGGACAGATACCAGGCGATGGTCGCCGGCATGAGGATTTTCATGAACTCCGAGGGCTGGAAGCGGATCACCCCGGGGATGTTGATCCAGCGCGTGGCGCCCATGGCGTTGTGGCCCATGATGTCGACGACGATCAGCAATATCACGCCGATCACGTAACCGAGCGGCACCCAGCGCGCCATGAAACGCGGTTCGAACTGGGCGATGACAATCATCGCCACCAGGCCGATGCCGAACGACGTGGCCTGCTTGCCGAGCAGGTCCCAGCTCTTGCCGCTGGCCGAATACAGCACGAACAGGCTGCCGGCGGCGAGTATCAGCAGCAGGATCAACAGCGGGCCATCGATATGCAGTCTTTGCAGCAACGTCGCGCGGCGACGCATCACATCCTCGCTGGAGAGCATGCGATCGAAGTTATTCATCACGGGCCGGGGCCTCCGCAGTGTTAGGGCTGGCGTACTCGGCTTTCAGGTGGCCGTCCTGGTCGAGCAACCAGGCGTCCATGACCTGGCGCACCACCGGCGCGGCAACGCCGGAGCCGGACTCACCGTTCTCGACCATCACCGACACGACGATTTTCGGATCATCGGCCGGGGCGAAGCCGACGAACAAGGCGTGGTCGCGGTGGCGTTCCTGGACCTTGGAGCGGTCGTATTTCTCGCCCTGCTTGATCGCCACCACCTGCGCAGTACCGGACTTGCCGGCGATGCGGTATTGCGCGCCGATCGCCGCTTTGCGCGCGGTACCACGGGCACCGTGCATCACCTGCTGCATGCCGTGGTTGACCTTGTTCCAGTCGGACGGGTCGCGCAGGACGATGTTCGGCATCGGGTTTTCATCCACCGGCTTCACCCCGTCGAGGGACTTGGCCAGGTGCGGACGGTTCCAGATGCCTTTGTTGGCCACCAGCGCCGTGGCCTGGGCCAGTTGCAGCGGCGTCGACTGCATGTAGCCTTGGCCGATCCCGAGAATCAGGGTTTCGCCGGGGAACCACGCCTGTTTACGCGTCGCCCGTTTCCATTCGCGAGACGGCATCAGGCCCGGGGATTCTTCGAACATGTCCAGCGAGACCTTCTGGCCGATGCCGAACTTGTTCATATAGGTCGACAGCCGATCGATGCCGAGCTTGTGCGCCAGGTCATAGAAGTAGGTGTCGTTGGAACGCATGATTGCCGTGTCGAGGTCGACGAAGCCGTCACCAGTGCGGTTCCAGTTGCGATACTTGTGGTCGTAGTTGGGCAGCATGTAATAGCCCGGGTCGAACACCCGGCTCGAAGCCGTGACTACGCCAGCGTCGAGACCGGCAATTGCCACCGCCGGTTTGATCGTCGAGCCCGGCGGATACAGACCGCGCAGCACGCGGTTGAACAGCGGCCGGTCGATGGAATCACGCAACTCGGCGTAGGCCTTGAAGCTGATCCCGGTGACGAACAGGTTAGGGTCGAAACTCGGCTGACTGACCATCGCCAGCACTTCGCCGGTTTTCGGATCGAGCGCCACCACCGCGCCACGTCGCCCGCCCAGCGCGGCCTCGGCGGCTTCCTGCAACTTGATATCGAGGCTCAGGACGATGTCCTTGCCGGGAATCGGATCGGTGCGCTTGAGCACGCGCAATACGCGGCCACGGGCGTTGGTCTCGACTTCCTCGTAACCGACCTGACCGTGCAATTCCGGCTCGTAGAAACGCTCGATGCCAGTCTTGCCGATATGGTGGGTGCCGCTGTAGTTGACCGGATCCAGCGACTTCAGCTCTTTCTCGTTGATCCGCCCCATGTAGCCCACCGAGTGCGCAAAGTGCGCGCCCTGCGGGTAATGCCGGACCAGTTGCGCGACCACTTCCACCCCGGGCAGGCGGAACTGATTCACCGCGATGCGGGCGATCTGCTCTTCGGTCAGCTCGAACAGGATCGGCACCGGCTCGAACGGCCGACGCCCCTGCCGCATGCGTTTCTCGAAGATCACCCGGTCCTCGGGCGTCAGCTCCAGCACCTCGACGATGACGTCGAGCACCTGTTGCCAGTCGCCGGAGCGCTCGCGGGTCATGCTCAGGCTGAAGCTCGGCCGGTTGTCGGCCACGACCACGCCGTTGCGGTCGAAAATCAGCCCGCGCGTCGGCGGAATCGGCTGCACGTGGACGCGGTTGTTTTCCGACAGGGTCGAGTGGTACTCGTACTGGATGACCTGCAGGTAATACAGACGCGCGATCAGCACACAGATTAGCGCCACGATTACGATCGCACCGAACACGACACGGCTGCGCACCAGACGGGCGTCCTTTTCGTGGTCTTTGATGCGGATCGGCTGAGACATGAGGGCAGGCTTACTTGTGGTAAGGGTGGCCGGACAACACGGTCCAGGCACGGTACAACTGTTCGCCGATCAGGATCCGCACCAGCGGGTGCGGCAAGGTCAGCGGCGACAACGACCAGCGCTGGTCAGCGCGGGCACAGACTTCCGGTGCCAGCCCTTCCGGGCCGCCGACCATGAAGTTGACCGTGCGCGAATCCAGGCGCCAGCGATCGAGTTCGACCGCCAGTTGCTCGGTGCTCCACGGCTTGCCGTGAACCTCCAGCGTGACGATCCGCTCGTTGTGCCCGACCTTGGCCAGCATGGCTTCGCCTTCCTGGCGGATGAAACGGGCCACGTCGGCATTCTTGCCACGGGTGTTGAGCGGAATTTCCACCAGTTCCAGCGCCAGCTCGGACGGAAGACGCTTGGCATATTCATGCCAGCCTTCTTCCACCCACTTGGGCATGCGTGAACCGACGGCGATCAGGCGCAGTCGCACAGCAATCCCTTAGAACTGGTCTTTGTTGAGCTTGGTGAAATGCTCGTGAGTGTTTTCCGGGCTGTGGTGCTTTGCATCGGCCGCACGGCTTTGCTCGGCACCGGCCCACAGGCGCTCCAGGTCGTAGAACTGACGCGCCGAGGCAGTCATCATATGCACGATCACCAGATCGAGGTCGAGCAGTACCCAGTCGCTGTCGCCCTTGCCTTCTTCGCCCAGCGGCTTGGCGCCCTGCTTCTTCACTTCCTCACGGACCTTGTCCAGCATCGCGTTGATCTGGCGATTGGAGGTACCGGTGGCGATGATCATGTAGTCAGTGATGCTCTGCTTGTCGCGCACATCGATGATCTGGATATCCTGGGCCTTGACGTCTTCCAGCGCAGCGACGGCAATCTTGACCAGTTCGTCGCCCTTGAGCGGCTCGTTGGTGTTGACGGCTTCCGGCAGTGGTGCGCTCTTGAACGTGCCTTTGCGCTTTACTTTCGGTAGATCTTTATCAGTCATATGTAACTCGTTTTGCTCATGTATTCGGCGGCTTGGGGATACGGTGATCCGTATCGGTGAAGCGCGCCTTGTTCAGTTCGACGCACGGTACAGACCGTGCGCATCGATGTAGGCCAGGACCGCGTCGGGCACCAGGAAACGTACCGACTTACCGCTGGCCAGCAGTTGACGGATCTGGGTGGCGGAAACCGCGAGCGGTGTCTGCCAGACGAATGCAATCTGTCCGCTCGGCCCTTTCAGGGCCAGCGGGTCGCTCACCGAACGCGCTGCCAGCAGGTTGCGCAAGGCATCCGGCGGTTCGCTGTCGGCGTCCGGGCGCTGTAGCACCAGGATGTGGCAATGCTGGAGCAACTCTTCCCAGCGGTGCCAAGTGGGCAGGCCGCAAAATGCGTCCCAGCCCAAAAGCAGAAAAACCTGGGTCTCGGCGGGCATCTCTGCGCGCAGCGACTCCAGGGTATCGATGGTCCAGGACGGTTTGTCCCGCTGCAATTCGCGGGCGTCCACCACCAGCGGCGGCAATCCGGCCACCGCGCACTCGACCATCGCCAGCCGGTCCTGCGCCGATACCTGCGGCGTCCCGCGATGTGGCGGGCGCGCGTTCGGCATCAGGCGCAACTCGTCCAGCGCCAGCGCTTCGACGACTTCCAGCGCGCCACGCAAATGGCCGATGTGCACCGGGTCGAACGTACCGCCCAGCACGCCAATGCGTTGCGGGCGCGACTCGCTGCCGGTGTGCGGCGCTGTCAGGTCGAGGTCGGTCAAGTCAGACCGTCGCCTGGCCGCGCAACTGGCCATCGCCGACCACGATGTACTTCTCGCAGGTCAGCCCCTCGAGCCCGACCGGGCCGCGGGCGTGCAGCTTATCAGTAGAAATGCCGATCTCGGCACCCAATCCGTATTCAAATCCATCGGCAAAGCAGGTCGGCGTGTTGATCATCACCGAGGCCGAGTCGACTTCCGCCACGAACCGGCGGGTGTCAGCGAGGTTTTCGCTGACAATCGAGTCGGTGTGATGGGAGCCGTAATGGTTGATGTGTTCGATCGCCTGCTCCAGACCGTCGACCACGCGGATCGACAGAATCGGCGCCAGGTACTCGGTGTGCCAGTCGTCTTCGCTGGCCGCGACCGCTTCGATGATCGCCCGGGTGCGCTCGCAACCGCGCAGTTCGACGCCTTTGTCGCGGAACTGCGCGGCCATCGACGGCAGAAAATCCCTGGCAACAGCCTGATCGACCAGCAGGGTTTCCATCGCGCCGCAGATGCCATAACGATAGGTCTTGGCGTTGAAGGCGATGCGCTGGGCTTTGGCCAGATCGGCGTGTTCGCTGACGTAAACGTGGCAGATGCCGTCCAGATGCTTGATCACCGGCACGCGGGCATCGCGGCTGATGCGTTCAATCAGGCCACGACCGCCACGGGGTACGATGACGTCGACGTATTCCGGCATGCTGATCAGCGCGCCGACGGCGGCACGGTCGGTGGTTTCGACCACTTGCACCACGGCGGCGGGCAGTTCGGCCTCGGCCAGACCGCGCTGGATGCACGCGGCAATCGCGCGATTGGAATGAATCGCCTCGGAGCCACCGCGCAGAATGGTCGCGTTACCCGATTTCAGGCACAGGCTGGCGGCATCGATGGTCACGTTCGGACGGGATTCGTAGATGATCCCGATCACGCCCAGCGGCACGCGCATCTTGCCGACCTGAATGCCCGACGGACGGAAGCTCATGTCGCGGATCGCGCCCACCGGATCCGCCAGTGCAGCAACCTGACGCAAGCCGACGATCATGCCGTCGATGCGTGCCGGGGTCAGTTCCAGACGCTCCAGCAGCGCCGGCTCAAGACCGCTGGCGCGACCGGCAGCCAAATCCAGCTCATTGGCTGCGGCCAGCTCGGCGCGCGCAGCGTCCAGAGCATTGGCGGCAGCCTGCAAGGCGCGGTTTTTCTGCGCGGTGCTGGCGCGACCGATGACCTTGGAGGCAGCGCGGGCGGCGCGACCCAATCGGGTCATGTAGTCAAGAACGGACTCAGTCATGGTCTGCTGGGGTCTTGGCAAAGAGGAAAGCGGCAGATTATAGCTGCCGCGTCCCGGGACTAACAGCGGTGACGGGCGGATGGTCGAAATGAGCGGCGTTTGCCCGTCGTTCAGACGTAATTAAGCTCAGCGTTGTTATCATCACGACCTCTTGAGCCTGGATCAACCTTGCCCATCATGACCAACGTGCCCCTTTGCCCCGAGTCCGCGCGCCTGCCCGTGGGCCTGCCGGACAGTTTTTTCGACCGCGACGCCCAGGTTCTGGCGCAGGCGCTGCTCGGCAAAGTCATCCGCCATCGCGTCGGCGATCTGTGGCTGAGTGCGCGAATCATCGAAACCGAAGCCTATTACTGCGCGGAAAAAGGCAGCCACGCCTCGCTCGGCTATACAGAAAAGCGTAAGGCTTTGTTTCTGGATGGCGGCCACATCTATATGTACTACGCACGCGGCGGTGATTCGCTGAACTTCAGTGCGCAGGGGCCGGGCAACGCGGTGCTGATCAAATCCGCCTATCCGTGGGTCGACGAAGTCAGCGGCCCGGCGAGCCTGGCGCAGATGCTGCTGAACAATCCCGATGCCCAGGGCCGACCGCGTCCGACACAGAAGCTCTGCGCCGGACAGACCCTGCTGTGCAAGGCGCTGGGTTTGAAAGTGCCGATGTGGGACGCCAAGCGTTTCGATCATGAACTGTTGCTGGTCGAGGACCCGGGACCGCCACCCGCGCAGATCATTCAAACCACTCGGCTGGGCATCCCGCTGGGCCGCGATGAACACTTGATGTATCGCTTCGTTGACGCTGCGTATGCGCAATGGTGCACACGGAACCCGCTGCGACGGGGTCAGGTCGAAGGCCGGGATTATTGCCTGCTTCCCGGCGCTGAAGCCGAATCCGCAAATAAATGATGTCCCCCTGTGGGAGCGAGCCTGCTCGCGAAGAGGTTGTGCCAGCCAACGCTTCTACCGCCTGACACAGCGCGTTCGCGAGCAGGCTCGCTCCCACGGATCAGCAGTGAAACGCGTAACAATTACTTAAAGAATGAATGGAGTTTTTCTGTATGGGCCCATGGCTCGATAGCATCACCGGATGGCTCGGCGCCAATCCGCAGTGGCTGGCCGCAGCGGTGTTCATCGTTGCGTGCGTGGAATGTCTGGCGATTGCCGGGCTGATCGTGCCGGGCACGGTGCTGTTGTTCGGCGTGGCGGTATTGGCCGGCAGTGGCGCGCTGTCATTGAGCGAAACACTGTTGCTGGGCTTTCTTGGCGGCATTCTTGGCGATCTGATGTCGTATTTCCTCGGACGCCATTTTCACCAGAACATCCGCCGCCTTCCCGGGCTGCGCCATCACCCGGAATGGATGGCCGGCGCCGAGTCGTACTTCCAGCGCTATGGCATCGCCAGCTTGCTGGTCGGGCGTTTCATCGGCCCGCTACGACCCATGCTGCCGATGGTCGCCGGGATGTGCGACATGCCCTTCCCGCGTTTCTTCGCCGTCAGTCTGCTGGCCGCTGCTGGCTGGAGCCTGGCTTATCTGCTGCCGGGCTGGGCCACCGGCGCGGCGTTCCGTCTGCCATTGCCTGAAGGGTTCTGGCTGGAGGCCGGGATTGTCGCCGCCAGCATCGCGGTGATGGTCGGCCTGAGCGTCAACAGCAGCGTGCGCCGCCATCGTCGCGCGACGATCTGGATTGGCAGCATGAGCCTGCTGATCCTGATCGGTCTGTTCATCGGCTATCCATACCTCACCGCGCTCGACAACGGCGTGATGACCCTGGTGCAGGAGCACCGCCAGCCAGCGCTGGACGAAATCGCCGTGACGCTGACCCTGATCGGCGAATTCCGCAACATGCTGCTGTTCAGTGCCCTGCTCGTCATTCTGCTGGTGCTGTGCAAGCAGTGGCGCCAGGCAATGTTCGCGGGCGCCACCATGTTGGTCACCGCAATGGCCAATACCGGAACCAAGTATTTTTTCGCCCGGGTGCGCCCGGAAGTGCTCAGCGATCCATTGACCACCTACAGCATGCCCAGCGGCCACGCTTCTGGCGCGTTCGCTCTGTTCCTGACGCTGGGCGTGCTGGCCGGGCGCGGTCAGCCGCCGCGCATGCGCCTGACCTGGCTGCTGATTGCCTGCATCCCGGCACTCTCTATCGCCCTGTCGCGGGTCTATCTCGGCGCGCACTGGCCAACCGACATATTGGCCGGGGCGATGCTCGCCAGTTGCGTGTGTGCTGCGATGCTGTGGTTGAGCCAACGGCAGGCGTCCCTTAATGCGATGCCGTTCAAGATCTGGTGGCTGATCCTGCCATCGATGGTTGCTCTGTTCGGCTTCTTCGTACTGCGCCACTTGCCACATACATTGTTGCGTTACGCCTACTAAACCAGACAACTTACAAGCCAGATGTTTTATACGTCGCTCTTTCGGAATATTCCGACAAGAGCGGCGTTGATAACCTACGCAAACTTCCCCTCCTGCGGTTAACTTTCCTGGTTATAAAACCGACATTTCCGCATTCCCAACCAACGCGAAACTAGCGTTATATAGTCCAGCCGGAACACGGTCGCGAAGTATTTCGCGCTATGAAAAAACCGTGAGTTCAATCCGCCCGGCTTGAGCACTTGCCAACAATCAATATTTATCCGGACCCGGCATTGAAGTTCTGCCGAGGCATTTATCAATTCATTTTTTGTCGAGTTATTCATGAGTCCAAAGATACCCCGCAAGACGCCTGTTACAACGCCGCATCAAACTGATCCGCACGCACCGACACCACATCGCCCCTTGATCGATGCCAGCGCCGTTGAAATATCGAGAAGGACCGGTAGCCACGATCAGACGCTGCCCCCAACAACTTCCGGCAGCCCCCTCGCCGATGCAAACCCGAGACTTCCGGCGATCGAAATCTTCCAGTTACCGGCACATGGCGCTTATCGTTCGGAACATTCCACTTCAATAAACGATTACTGGTTGTCGGAAGCTTTTCTGCGTGGGATGAAGCCCGCTGACCCCGATGGATTTCGCTGGGTCGTTGGCAGAAAGTTCGTCGACGTCGAATATCAGGGCGTTTTGCAAACCACTCACGTCGGGGTGGATGAAACCGGCACATGGCGCAGCAAGTTGCTGACCGAGCGCGTGCCCTCCGGACCGCTTTTGTATAAAAACGCAGACAGCCCCACCTGGCGCCTGACCGAACATCCAACGCCGAAGCGAGCGCGGCTCGCCCCCGTGACAACGCCCATCAATCGAAGCCGTTACAGTCCATCGGGGCGTTCGCCGGATGCTCAGGGTTACTACGAAATGCATCCGCTTTTTGCAGCGCGCACAGACACCCCCCTGTTCGCCTTCAGGGATTCATTTGGCAATTTCATTCCGGTAGATCCTCCGTCGGAGGGATTCGCGGCGTCGCCGACCCACCTCAAACAGTGGACCGATCATGAGATCTGGCAGCTATATGGCTTGCAGGGCCAGGACATCGCGCGCTTTCGTGTCGAAGCCCAGGCCAGCGGCATGCCGCCACAGTGGGCACATCCCACAACCACCGGAAATCCGCTGACCGATCTGCTGCGCGACTCACTGCGCTGGCTGCATCCGCAGATGAGCCGTGCAGAGCGCGAAGCCTTTCTGCAATCGTTCAATCTGCTGCCCAGGCAATTGACCCGCTTGCAGCAGGAAATGCGCGGCCATCTGGCGATTCCAGCATGGGTACTGGCGCACAAGCGCCTGTTGGATGACGTTACCCACCCGCGACGCTTCGAGCAATTGGCCAAGGATGCGGTCGAGCAGCTCAACCTCAAGCGCAATGCCCGCCACGACTGGTACGACGCAGAACAAGGCCTGACCCCCGAGGTCCGCGAGGCGCTGTTGAAACAGCTCGGTTACCTGCGCAACAAACACAATTGCCTGTATCGCACGGACATCCCGGCACTGTTTCGCGGTGACGAGCGCACGCCGTTCGAGCTGGCGAATGACGGCACCATGCTGCCCCGCTACCACCACGAACCCGGCGCCACCACGCACAAGCCGATCAGCGCGACGTTCAGTCTCGAGCAGGGCCAGATGTATGCCAGCGCCCCCGATCCCGCATATCTGCGCTTCAACAGCCAGACCCACAAATATCCGGGGCGCGACGCGGGTGGCAGCAGCTCAGACAGCGGCGCAAGCGACGCCGATCATTCAAGCAGTTCCTCATCCGACTGGTCTGATCCTGAGAGTCCCGTCGCCTGGGATCACGAGCGGGGTTATCGGTCCTCGCGCACGCGGCAGACAGAAATGTTCATGTACGCCCTCGACACGCGCAATCTGGAAGTCGTCCCGCACGAAGAGAACATGGCGTTCAATTCCGCTGCGCGTGAGAACCCGCCGACCTGGTTTCCCTCCGACGATTTCGAGGGGCTGATTTCGGTCACCCGCAGCGGAGTTCCAGCCGAGCGTATCTGGTTACTGAACACAGACCTGAGCAAAGGCGCCAGGGTCGCAGACATCAAAGAACAGGCCGGCGCGGACGCTGAGCGCATTGAGGCGGCGACCCATGCCGGGCACGCCAACAAATTCCAATACGACCGACTGATCGACAAAGTGGAAGCGGCAGGACTGCCAATCCTCAAGCTGTCGGGCAATAAAAACGAGTTTGCATACGACATCGCCTGGCCCTGAACCGGGCACGCCATACAACGCCGGACAGGAGACCGGCACCCTCATGCACACCATTAAAGGATTAATACGTGTCGAAACTCATCGTCCCTGCGACCCATATCGCCCACGTTCGCGCACTTGAAGTTACCCCCATCGACGTCTCGGCGAATCCCCATGCGCCGCCCACCCATATGCGCAATCAGACGCAGGCGCCTGACATTGATCCGTCGCTTCGCAAGACCCTCAAAGCCCTGGACAAGCACCTTGGCCCGCTACGCATCGGTGAGATCATGATCAGTCGGGTCGAATTGCAGGCACTGGGGGCGACCATTGACGGTCAACCGGTCAGTGCGGCGAACGCCCACATGAAGAGCGTGGATCAGGCATTTCTCGACGGACTCAATTTTCAATCGGCGCAGGTGCAGTCGCGCTTGCAGGCCGTGGATTTCCCCGCCAATGACATAGCGGCAATGCTGTTCTACGAAATTGCCTGCAAGCGCTCGATTGATGCCGGCCCACTGTTCATCAGTGATACACCACTGGTTTCCGGCAGCGCCATGGATCGTCTCAACAAGCTGGGCAAGGCTGCGCAAAAGCTGGAAATCCACCGTGCGGACGCGTTTGAAAACACACCGGGCTGGATCAACAAGAGCAAAAGCTATCTGATGAGCGGCGCAGGCGTCGGCATGCAAGCCTTCGGCATCTACAGCAGCTACATGGCGCTGACCGATGCGATCAAGAAAGGCGAGGCACTGGAAATGCTGTACTACGGCGGATCCATCGCTGCAGAACTCGGCTCGCTGATCATCGAGCAGGGCCTGACCAGAACAGGCCAGGCGATGCTCACTCAGGGCAGCAACGTACTGAAGGGTTTTGCGCTGACCTCAATCGGCAAATACATGAGCCGTGGTGCGGGACTGTTCGCCAGCGCGATTACCTTGCCGTTCGACATCGTTGACGCGATCAAATCCTTCAACGCCGCCGCCGCGACATCGGGCAAACAAGCTCAGGATCATTATTTCAGCGGTGCCCTGAGTGTAGCGGGCGCAGGCATCAGCCTCGTGCTGGGCGCCGCCGCGCTGGCCGGCTTCGGCAGCGTTGCCGGCCCGCTCGGCCTTGCGGCCGCTGCGCTGCTCATCGGCGGATCGATGATTTATCAGGCCGCAAGGGTCGTCGACGATATCGACGACTACATCGAACTGACGACACTCGAGCGTCTGCGCTCGGGATGGTTCGCCTTCACCGGCAAGGAACTGGACACCGAGGTGATGGATCGCTTCAAACTGTCCAGGCTTTACAGTGACTATGGAAAACAGCTCGAACTGTCGGCGCAAGACATGCTGGCCGGTGCTTACAAGGACTCCATCGCACAGGTCGTCAATGGCGCGTTTCGCGCTGAACTACGCCCTGTCGAACTGTGGCGTTACCAGTGGGACGAAAGCGCCGGGCAGTTGCCGTTCAGACTCGACAGCCAGGCGGTGATCGTCGGCGGCGACGATGCAGTCGACGCAAGCCTCGGATTACCCGACAACCTCAAGGGCATGGTCAGTGGCAGCCCAGGCGAAGGCAAAGGCAAAGGCGTGTTCTGGCGTCTGGGTGATGGCAACGACCGCGTGGTTGGCGTCAAGGCGCGGCCCAACCTCTTCACCTACCGCGACGGCCATAAGGCACTGACGGGCGGCGACACAAATGATGCGTTCTATCAGGAAGTCTCTGATCAGGAACTGGATCGATCGAGCACACCGCCGCACATCAATGTGCTGGATGGCGGCTCGGGCAACGACCTGGTGGCGTTCGAAGGCGTCCGCCCGATTACCGACACGCGTTACATCGGTCACGACGTCAACCTGCAGACCGGCAAGGTCTCACTTCGCGGCCCGGACTCTGCCAGCGACACCCTAGAAGTCGCCCATCTGACCTCCATTGAAAACGTTGCGACCTTGCGCAAAGGCACGAGCACTATCACGGGCAATGACCAGCCCAACCAGATTTCCGCCAACGGTTACGACCGCATCAGCGCCGGCGACGGCAACGACACGATCGCAATCTCTGGTACCGAGTGCACGGTGGAGGGCGGCGGCGGCGAAGATCGCTATTACATCGCCGACACCAATGCACGTACAACGATCATCGAGTGTGGCGACCATTCGAGCCTGATCGAATTCGGCTGGTCGATGGCGGTCATTCAACGCTGGCAAATCATCGGCACCTCACTGGTGGTCAATTCTTTGCGCGGCAGGGACGGCAGCGACCCCGACCATGTGCTGACCCTCGAAAACGTTTACCAGACAGTCAACGGTCAGCGCCAATTGAACAATGCTCGGTGGGTGTTCCGCACTCTCGATGGCTATGAACTGCGCGCGCAACTGCCCACTCGACCTGGTGAAGCATTGAGTCAGGACATCGAGGTTGCCGTCACTGTCAGCGGACGGCCAGCACCCGCCCCGGCAATCGTCAACGGTGGCACCGTGGCGCTGGACGGTCAGGGCGTGCAGCGCCACTTCGTCGCACGTACCGAGCACAGGGTCGAATTCGTCGCCACAGGCAACGCTACCGGCGCCCGTACCATTTACCTGGATTACCAGGACAGCGAGATTGTCGACGTGGTGGTCAGCTATGGCGTGGAAGTGCGCCGAGGTGTTTCGGGCAATACGCACCTGACCTACAACTACATCAGCCTGTCGATTCTGCTGCCCTCCAGAGTGCTGGCCTTCAAAGGCGTGATCCAGACGATTGCCGCCGCGACGGGCTACAGCGGCCAAAACAGCCTGAAGGTCACGACACCGCTTCTGGCCCGGGACATCGTGCTGGTCATGCAGAATGACGTTTCATACCGCGTGCAGGTGCCCGCGTTCGATTACCGGGACGACGCCAGAAATCCCGGCATCCGTGTGCTCAGCTCGCGGAGCTGGTTGAAGCGGCGCAACGGAAAATATCCATTCATCCGTCCGCTGGTCAGCGAGAGACCATCACTGGGCGCCCAGAACAGCAAAGTGGTCATCGAATCGCGGCCGCACACCGGGATTTATCTGCTCGAAGGCAAAAGCGCGACCTACGACGTTTATCTCGCCAGCAACAGCATCCTGCGTCTGGCCACACCGGGCGCTGCGGCAAAAACGGCCAATGCATCGAGATGGAATCTGTTCACCCGTGCCCTGACAGAAACCGTCACGCGCGCCGACATTCAGCTCCAGGGCAACCGCCTGCGCATTGCCAGCGTCACGGTGGAGTTGCCGGACATCTTGGATGACACCCCGGTGGAGTCCATCTGTGTGGTGACGTCAGCCGGCAACATTTATGAAGTCTCGCTGCTGTTTGAGGTGTTGCAGCTGTATGTGATCGATGCTCGTGGCTACGCCAGTGTCGAGGCATTGCTGGCAGATATCGACAAGCACAAACAACGCCACGAACTGGCCGCACGGGTCTACGTCACCCACATCGGTTACAAACCCGACACAGCGGGCACGCTGGTTTACAACTCGGTGAGCAATCAATGGAGCCTGCTGAATGATCTGCAAGAGCGCGTCGACCGCGAAGGTCTGTTCATCCCGGTCAACATGAGCTGACGGTGCGCTGCCGGTTTCAACATCGTGCCAGGGTGGGCCTGTGCTGATCTTCGTTTGCGCGTTGAGTCATGCGTTTTCCAAGTGAAACTAGGCGAACAGTTCGCCCTGCAACTCGTCGAGTAACGCCTGGATCGCATCCAGCCGTTGCTGTGGGTCGTCGAGTTGCAGCAGATCGATCTTGTCTTCCTCGGCGAAGGGCAACAGGTAGGCAAGCTGATTGGCCAGCGCCTGTTGCCCGGCGGCTCCAGTGCCCATGTCCAACGCTTCGACCATCGGGTGTTCGGCCAGCGCCTTGAGCAGCGCGACCAGATCGGCGTCCTCGTCCTGCAACGGTTGCTCGGGCTCATCGTCCAGCCATTCGACGTCGGCGACAATCAACTGATCGCGCTGCACTTCGGTGCGCAACACCGTGAAACGCCGCCCGCCCTGGACGCGAATGCCGAGCAGGCCGTTGTCCTGTTGCTGGAAATCGGTGATCCGCGCTTCGCAGCCAACCAGCGCAAAACCTTCCGGCGCGACGCCGACTTCGCTGCCCTCAAGGATGCACACCACCCCGAAGCCGACGCCCTGTTTCATGCAGCGGCCGATCATGTCGAGGTAGCGCGCCTCGAAGATCTGCAGATCGAGGTTGCAGCCAGGGAACAGCACCGTGTTCAGCGGAAAAAGCGGCAGACTCATAGACATTTCCTTACACCACCATCGACACCGCCAACGGCAGGAACACCGCCGTGGCCACGCCCATCAGACTCATTGCCAGCGCGGCGAACGCGCCGCACTCTTCGTTTTCCTGCATCGCCACCGCCGTGCCGACCGCATGCGCGGTCATGCCCAGCGCCATGCCGCGCGCTTCGGGGCTGTGCACGCCGAGGCGGGTCAGCAGCGCCGGGCCGAAGATCGCGCCAATCACCCCGGTGATCAGCACGAACACCGCGGCCAGCGCCGCCACGCCACCGATCTGCTCGGCGACCAGCATGGCGATCGGCGAGGTCACCGATTTAGGCGCCATGGTCATCAGGATCATGTGATCGGCACCGAACCACCAGCCCAGCGCCACGCCCATGCCCGTTGCGACCACCCCGCCTATCACCAGCGTAGTAAAAATCGGCCAGAACAATTGGCGGATGCGCCGCAGATTCAGGTAGAGCGGCACCGCCAGCGCCACCGTGGCCGGTCCCAGCAGAATGCTGAGGATTTCGGTGCTCTTGCGGTACTCCGCGTAGGTCAGGCCGCAGCCGACCAGCACACCGATCACCAACAACATGGAGACCAGCACCGGTTGCAGAAAGATCCAGCGGGTTTTCTCGAACGCCGCCAGCACCAGTTGATAGGCGCCGAGGGTGATGCCGATGCCGAACAGCGGATGATGAATCACCGACGCCCACGCGCCTTGCCAGTCGAACAGCATCAGGATTCCTCCGCCGGCGGCGCGTGACGTTTGACCAGCCGCTGCATGAGCACGCCGGCAAAGGCCATCGACAGGATCAGCGAGACCACCAGCGCGCCGACAATCGCCCAGAAATCGGCGGCAATCGCCGTGGCGTACACCATCACGCCCACCGCTGGCGGCACTAGCAGCAACGGCAGATAACGCAGCAGGCTGCCCGCTGCCTGATTCAGCGGCTCGCCGACTTCACCGCGAATGATCAGGAACACCAGCAACAGCAGCAGCCCGATGATCGGCCCCGGCAATATCGGCAACAGCAAATGATTGAGCGCGGTGCCGAGCAATTGGAACAGCACCAGCAGGGTCAGGCCACGTAACAACATCTGACATCTCCGTCTTCTATTTCACCCAGCAGGGGCTCGGCATTATAAGCATGCCGGCGCTATGGACCGGCATTCGCCAAAAGCATGGTCGGTTGACCTGAGCAAATCGCCATGATGATCTACAGTGGTTCGCAGGCCGGTCAAATCCGCCCCCTGAAAAACTATAAAACCGATGAACCCAAGGAGAGTCTCAATGCCCTATGTTCCCGTTGCAGAGCTCAAAGATTATGTCGGCAAGGAACTTGGACGTTCCGAATGGCTCACCATCGATCAGGAGCGCATCAACCTGTTCGCCGAAGCCACCGGTGATTTTCAGTTCATTCACGTCGATCCGGTCAAGGCTGCGCAAACGCCGTTTGGCAGCACGATTGCCCATGGTTTCCTGTCGCTGTCGCTGATGCCGAAATTGATGGAAGACATCCTCGTGCTGCCCGAAGGCGTGAAGATGGTCGTCAACTATGGCCTGGACAGCGTGCGTTTCATCCAGCCGGTCAAGGTCAACTCGAAAGTCCGACTGAAGGTCGACATGGTCGAAGTCACCGAGAAAAAACCCGGCCAGTGGTTGCTCAAGGCTACCGCGACACTGGAGATAGAAGGCTCGGACAAACCGGCCTACATCGCCGAGCCGCTGTCACTCTGCTTCGTCTGATCATCCCGGATGCGAAGCAGCGCACGCTGTTTCGCGTCACGTCTGTATATATGCGACGCATAGCTGCGGCATACTCGGTCGCCTAATTGCCCGGATCCCGCTATGCGCTCAATCGCTCGACTTGCACCCCTTGCCCTGACCCTGATGCTCACCGCTTGCGGCGACGGCGAATCGCTGTTGCCGCCGGATGCGCGCCTGCCCGATGGCGGTCGCTATCGCGGTGAACTGGTCGACGGCTTGCTGCAAGGTCAGGGCCGCGTCGACTACCCTAACGGCAGCTGGTACGCCGGAGAGTTCGACAAGGGTCAGTGGCACGGGCAAGGCGAATGGCATGGCAGCAACGGCGAGGTCTATCGCGGCCAGTTTCAGCAAGGGCTGTTCGATGGTCAGGGCAGCCTGAGCACCAATGCCAGCAGTTACACCGGTGGCTTCAAGCAGGGCCGGCGCGATGGCGAAGGCACGCTGAAAGAAAACGGCATGACCTATCGCGGCGAGTTCAAGGCTGACCAGTATTCCGGCCTCGGCCGTCTGGAAATGGACGACGGCAGCTCCTATCAAGGCCAGTTCGCCCACGGCAAACCCAACGGCGAAGGCCAGCGCGGCGATGCCAGCGGCAATTCGTTCAGCGGGCATTTCGTCAACGGCCAACTGGAAGGCAACGGCACCTACAACAGCGCCGACGGCGATATCTACGTCGGCGGTTTCAAGAACAATCAACTGCACGGCAAAGGCCGCTACGAGAACGCCGACGGCGACGTCTGGCTCGGCCAGTTCAAGGAAGGCGCGCTGACCGGCAAGGGCGAATTGATCGGCGCTGATGGCAGCCATTACATCGGTGTATTCAATGACTGGCGCTTCACCGGCCAGGGCCGTTTGAACCTCGCCGATGGCAGCTTCTACATCGGCGGCTTCGACAACGACAGCTATTCAGGACGCGGTACTCTGGTGCTGACCGATGGCAGCGTGCTCAGCGGCACCTGGATCAACGGCCAACGCGTGCGCGACGCCGACGGCAAATTGCTCCCCGACACCCTCGAACTCGGTTTGCTCGCCCAAGGCCGGTTGCTGGACGACGCACTGGCGGCGATCCCCGCTTCGACTCCGGCAGTCGAGTTGTACACCCTGACCCTAGGTGGCGACGGCAAGCAAAGCGTGTTCCTGCGTGAATCCGACTACGTCGCCAACATGCTCAACACGCGCTTCGGCGCCTTCGGCCAGATCCGCCTGGTCAATCATCGCGATCATCTCGGTGACCGGCCGATGGCCACCCGCGAAAATCTGCGCCGCGCCGCGCAAGCCCTTGCCGAACGCAGCGGGCCGGAAGATCTGCTGTTCATTTATCTGACCAGCCACGGCACCGCCGAGCATGAACTGGTGCTCGATCAGCCGCGCATGGAACTGGCCGACCTGCCCGCCGATGAGCTCGCCGCTGTGCTCGCGCCGCTGAAGCATCGCGACAAGGTCATCGTGATTTCTTCGTGCTATTCCGGCGGCTTCATCCCGGCGCTCAAAGACGAACGCACGCTGATCATGACTGCCTCGCGCGCCGATCGGGTGTCGTTCGGTTGCTCGGAAGAAGCCAACTTCACTTATTTCGGCGATGCGCTGTTTGCCCAGGCACTGAACCAGACCGACGACCTTGAGCAGGCATTCAAACTGGCCAAGGCCACCGTCGCCGAACGTGAGCTGGCCGACGGTTTCGAAGCCTCGGAGCCGCAGATCTGGGCGCCGAAAACCGTGCTGTCGCACTGGCAACTGCTACGCAAACAGCAAGCGCGCAAAGCTTTGCAAAGCAGCGCATTGAACGACGCGGCGAAAAAAGGCAACTAAGCTGAACAGTATCAAGGGAGAGACACTATGTACTTGACGCCTCAGCACGTATTGCTTGCCGGAGCCACCGGACTGACCGGTGAACATCTGCTCGACCGTTTGCTCAACGAACCAACCATTACCCGTGTCCTCGCCCCTTCGCGCCGGCCGCTGGCCGAGCATCCCCATCTGGAAAACCCGGTCGGCGACCCGCAAGCGTTTCTGCCGCAACTCAGTGGCCGGGTCGATATCGCCTACTGCTGCCTCGGCACCACGATCAAGCAGGCCGGCTCCGAAGAAGCCTTTCGCGCTGTGGATCTGGACATGGTCGTGGCGTTTGCCAAGCGCGCGCGGGAGATGGGCGCGCGGCATCTGATCGTGATCAGTGCGATTGGCGCCGATCCGAATTCCTCGGTGTTCTACAACCGGGTCAAAGGTGAAATGGAACAGGCCCTGCGCGCACAGAACTGGCCGCAGCTGACCATTTGCCGACCTTCGCTGTTGCTTGGCGAACGCACCGAACCGCGTCTGGTCGAGCAACTCGCCGGGCCGTTATCGAAGCTGATTCCGGGGAAATACCACGGCATCGAAGCGTGCCAGTTGGCCCGAGCGATGTGGCGCCTGGCGCTGGAAGAACAGGATGGGGTGCGGGTGATCGAGTCGGATGAACTGCGCAAGTTAGGCAAATAATCCATCCGCCCATGATGATCGTTCCCACGCTCTGCGTGGGAATGCAGCTATGGACGCTCTGCGTCCTAAAAAGCGTGACGCGGAGCGTCACAGGATGCGTTACCACGCAGAGCGTGGGAACGATCAGTCGCTACAATCCACCAGTCGCTTGAAAACCTACGCCAATCACGGTGAGCAATGACAACGGCAACAACAGCGTATCGAGCAACGCGCTGGCCGGCAGGTCCACTCCCGGATAGCTCGGCGCCTCGGCACCGAACCGGTCCATCGCACAACACCCGCCGTTCAACGCATATAAATCCAGCCGCGTCCCGGCATACACCACCGGCGCGCCGGGTTTGGCCGCATCCAGCGTGCGTACGGTAGCGCATCCGCCCAATTGCAGCGCCAGCACAAGCACCAGCACCAGCACCAGCACCAGCACCAGCACCAGCAGCTTATTCATCGCTGCTCAGGTGATGCTCGCCCCAACGCGGCAGCATGTCCTGCGGGATGCCGAGCAGATTGAGAATCCGCGCCACAACGAAGTCGATCAGATCATCGATGGTCTGCGGCTGGTGATAGAAGCCCGGGGAGGCCGGCAGAATCGTCACGCCCAGATTCGACAGCTTGAGCATGTGCTCCAGATGAATGCTCGAGTACGGCGCCTCGCGCGGCACCAGAATCAACTGGCGGCGCTCTTTCAGCGTAACGTCCGCCGCGCGTTCGATCAGGTTGTTGCAGGCGCCGGTGGCAATCGCCGACAGCGTGCCGGTCGAGCACGGCACCACCACCATGGCTGCCGGCGAGCCGGAGCCCGAAGCCACCGGCGACATCCAGTCTTCCTTGCCATACACGCGAATCTGCCCGGCAGCGGCGCCGGTGTATTCGGTCAGAAACGCCTGCATCATCTGCGGCTTGTTCGGCAGGGACACGTCGGTCTCGGTGGCCATTACCAGTTGCGCCGCCTTGGAGATCAGGAAGTGCACTTCGCGATCCTCGCGCACCAGGCAATCGAGCAGGCGCAAACCGTACTGCGCGCCCGAGGCGCCGGTCATCGCCAGGGTGATGCGTTCCGGTCCGCCGGCCTGGGAAAAAGTGTTCATTGCAGTGCCTCGGCGAGCTTGCCGTGCAGGCCGCCGAAGCCGCCGTTGCTCATGATCACCACGTGAGTGCCGGGCTGCGCCTGGCTCTTCACGCGTTCGATGATGCCTTCCAGGGAATCGCTGACAATCGACGGCACCGTGCACAATGCGGCGGTGGCGCCGAGGTCCCAACCGAGGTTGGCCGGGGCGTACCAGATCACCTGATCGGCATCGACCACGCTGTCCGGCAAACCGTCACGGTGGGCGCCGAGCTTCATCGAATTGGAGCGCGGCTCGATGATCGCAATCAGTGGCGCGTCGCCGATGCGTTTGCGCAGGCCATCAAGCGTGGTGGCGATGGCGGTCGGGTGGTGAGCGAAGTCGTCGTAAATGGTGATGCCGCGCACCTCGGCGACTTTCTCCATGCGTCGTTTGACGTTCTTGAACGCGCTCAAACCGGCGATGCCCATGGACGGCACCACGCCAACGTGACGCGCTGCGGCCAGAGCAGCCAAGGCATTGGCGACGTTGTGTTGACCGGTCAATTCCCACTCGACGGTGCCCTGGGACACGCCTTCGAACATCACTTCGAACGCCGAGCCGTCCTCGCTCAGCAGCTTGACCTGCCACTGACCGCCGGCGCCGGTGGTTTGCACCGGCGTCCAGCAGCCCATTTCGATCACGCGCTGCAACGCTGGCTCGGTGGTCGGGTGGATGACCAGCCCTTCGCTCGGGATGGTTCGCACCAAGTGGTGGAACTGACGTTCGATGGCCGGCAGATCGGGGAAGATGTCTGCGTGATCGAATTCAAGGTTGTTCAGGATCGCGGTGCGCGGACGGTAGTGGACGAACTTCGAGCGCTTGTCGAAGAACGCGCTGTCGTATTCGTCAGCCTCGATCACAAAAAACGGCGTACCGCCCAGGCGTGCCGACACCGAGAAATTCTGCGGCACGCCGCCGATGAGGAAACCCGGGCTCATGCCGGCATGTTCCAGCACCCAGGCAAGCATGCTGCTCGTGGTGGTTTTGCCATGCGTACCGGCCACGGCCAATACCCAGCGACCTTGCAGCACGTGGTCAGCCAGCCACTGCGGGCCGGAGACGTACGGCAGGCCTTTGTTCAGCACATATTCCACCGCCGGGTTGCCACGGGACATGGCATTGCCGATTACCACCAGATCCGGCGCCGGATCGAGCTGCGCCGGGTCATAACCCTGCGTCAGCTGAATGCCCTGGGCCTCGAGCTGCGTGCTCATCGGCGGATAGACGTTGGCGTCGGAGCCGGTGACGTGATGGCCCAGCTCTTTGGCCAACACCGCCATCGAGCCCATGAAAGTCCCGCAGATACCCAGAATATGAATGTGCATAGTCGACCTCGTAAAACATGGCCGCAGGTTAGCGTAGGGAGGGGGAAATGGCACTCTTTAGCTGAGGGGCGGGCCTGTTCGACCTGATCGTTCCCACGCTCTGCGTGGGAATGCAGCTCGGGACGCTCTGCGTCCCAAAGCGGACGCGGAGCGTCCGGGGAGGCGTTACCACGCGGAGCTGGGAACGATCAGGTCGGTCAGGCAGAGCGGGCGATGCCGTGCTTGCGAAGCTTTCTGTACAGCGTATTGCGGCTGACGCCCAGCTGTTCAGCGGTATGGGTCATATGCCAGCGCGTCTGCTCAAGCGCACTGAGCAAGGCCAGTCGTTCGGCATCTTCCAATGGCTGCGCCGCCACAACCACCGGCCGCGCCTGCCGAATCATCACCGGCAAATCCTCAACCCCGATCCGGCCGCCATCACACAACGCCGCCAGGGTGCGCAGGACATTGCGCAACTGCCGCACATTGCCCGGCCAGTTGAATGCCAACAACGCCTGCCGCGCCGCTTCGTCGATCAGAATCGTTTCGCCTCCCGCCTCCTCGGCCAGGAGAAAATCCAGCAACTGCGATTTATCACTGCGCTCACGCAACGCCGGCAACGCCACTTCCAGCCCGTTCAAGCGGTAATACAGGTCTTCACGGAAACTGCCGTCCTCGACTCGTTCGAGCAAATTGCGGTGCGTCGCACTGATGATGCGCACGTCTACCGCTTGCGGTTCACCGCCAATCGGCACTACTTGCCGATCCTCCAGCACTCGCAGCAAACGCGTTTGCAACGCCAGTGGCATGTCGCCGATTTCGTCGAGGAACAAGGTGCCGCCATCGGCCTGTTGCAGCTTGCCGCGCATGCCGTCCTTGCGCGCGCCGGTGAAGCTGCCGCCGCGATAGCCGAACAGTTCGCTCTCGATCAGGCTTTCCGGAATGGCCGCGCAATTGAGTGCGACGAAAGCATTGCCGCAGCGCTGGCTGGCCTGGTGCACAGCCTTGGCGAACGCCTCTTTGCCCGAGCCGGTTTCGCCGTTGATCAACAGCGGCACGTCGCGCTCGAACACGCGCAGGGCTTTGCGAAATTCCGCCTGCAACGCTTCATCGCCGAGGCAGATGCCGGACAGGCGTGGCGCTGGAGCAGCGATTGGCGTTGGAACGATGGCCATCGGCTTGCGCGATTCGCCGCGCAACACGGCAAACAGATGCCGGCCATCACGGGTGCGCAGCGGCCAACTGGCGCTGGCGTTGGCACTCGCCCGCCCTAGCAGGTCATCCAGCGAACAATCGAAAAACGCTTCCACCGGTTTACCGAGCAAACCACCGCGAACATGCCCGAGCAGGTTCAGCGCGCTCTGGTTGACTGCGCTGATCCGCCCTTCGCCGTCAAACGCCAGCAGCCCTTCGCTGAACAGGCCCACGGACTCGGCCTGCAGATGAAAACGCAGCAACCATTGATTATCGAAACAGCGCAGGAAGTAGCAGCTCTCGATCATCTTCGCCGACAGATTGACCAGCGCCATGGTGTGGAACTGACTTTGCCGTGAAACGTCTGGCCTTGCCGAGGACACATCGAGTACCGCCAGCAATTCACCATGGGGATCGAACACCGGGCTCGCCGAGCAGGTCAGCCCGGTGTGGCGGCCGCGAAAGTGTTCGTCCTGGTGAATGGTCAGCGCCTGACGCTCGACCAGACAGGTGCCGATGCCGTTGGTGCCTTCGCAGGCTTCGCTCCAGTCAGCACCGAGCCAGAGCCCGGCACGCTCGAAAATCTTCCGTTCGGCCGGCGCGGTGACGCAATTGAGGATCACACCGCGCGCGTCAGTCAGCAGCACCGCATGGCCGGCGCCGGACAGTTGCTGATGCAGGCTGCTCATCTCGGTGCCGGCGATTTGCAGCACCTGTTGCAGACGTTCGCGACTTTCCAGCACTCGGCCATGCTCGAGCACGGTCGGCGCCATGGTCACAGAAGGATCGAGGTGATAGTCCTCAAGGCAACGCAGCCACGAACGGGCGATCGACGGATCGGCGCCGGGGCCGTGCAGGTGCGGCTTGCCCTGGGTGACGGTGAGAACCTGGCGGGCATGGCGACTCAAATGGTTGTCGTGCATTTCTTATTGTTCTCCCCGGGGCGCGACGGCCCAAAGCATGAGGTGACGCCCAGCATCCTCCAGCGGCTCCGGCATTGCAATGCTGGCAAGACCGTCCGGTCACGGGCTGTGCCGCAAGCGGTACAAACTGTCACCCGTGCTGTACCGAAACCGTCACAGCGCCCATCCATTCGTCCGAGACAAACCGGCCAAGCCCTTGATTTGCCTGACCTGCACGGCAGTGGCCCGAGCCTTGCTCTACGCTTATAGCAAGCGCACTTGCGCGTTTCTCTAATAAGTACAAAGCCAAGGAGAATATCATCATGCGTTACGCCCACCCCGGTACTGACGGCGCCAAAGTCTCGTTCAAGAGCAAGTACGGCAACTACATCGGCGGCGAGTTCGTCGCGCCGGTCAAAGGTCAGTACTTCACCAATACCTCGCCAGTCAATGGCCAGCCAATTGCCGAATTCCCCCGCTCCACCGCCGAAGACATCGACAAGGCGCTGGACGCTGCCCACGCCGCCGCCGATGCGTGGGGCGCCACTTCCGTGCAGGCGCGCTCGCTGATCCTGCTGAAAATCGCCGACCGCATCGAAGAGAATCTCGAACTGCTGGCAATCACCGAAACCTGGGACAACGGTAAAGCCATCCGCGAAACCCTCAACGCCGACATCCCGCTCGCCGCCGACCATTTCCGTTATTTCGCCGGTTGCCTGCGCGCTCAGGAAGGCAGTGCTGCGGAAATCGACGGCAACACCGTGGCCTATCACATCCATGAACCGCTGGGCGTGGTCGGCCAGATCATTCCGTGGAACTTCCCGCTGCTGATGGCCGCGTGGAAACTCGCGCCAGCGCTGGCCGCCGGTAACTGCGTGGTGCTCAAGCCTGCCGAGCAAACCCCGCTGGGCATCTGCGTGCTGATGGAACTGATCGGCGACCTGCTGCCGCCGGGCGTGCTCAACGTCGTGCAAGGCTTCGGCAAAGAAGCCGGCGAAGCGCTGGCGACCAGCAAGCGCATCGCCAAAATTGCCTTCACCGGCTCGACCCCGGTCGGCTCGCACATCATGAAATGCGCGGCGGAAAACATCATCCCATCCACCGTGGAACTGGGCGGCAAGTCGCCGAACATCTTCTTCGAAGACATCATGCAGGCTGAGCCGAGCTTCATCGAAAAAGCCGCCGAAGGCCTGGTGCTGGCGTTCTTCAACCAGGGCGAAGTGTGCACCTGCCCTTCCCGCGCACTGGTACAGGAGTCGATCTACGACGAATTCATGCAGGCAGTGATGAAGAAAGTCAGCCAGATCAAACGCGGCGACCCGCTGGACACCGATACCATGGTCGGCGCTCAGGCGTCGGAGCAGCAATTCGACAAGATCCTCTCGTACCTGGAAATCGCCAAGGGCGAAGGCGCGGAACTGCTGACCGGCGGCAAGGTGGAAAAACTCGAGGGCAGCCTGGCCACCGGATATTACATCCAGCCGACCCTGCTCAAGGGCACCAACAAGATGCGCGTGTTCCAGGAAGAAATCTTCGGCCCGGTGGTGAGCATCACCACTTTCAAGGACGAAGCCGAAGCCCTGGCGATTGCCAACGACACCGAGTTCGGTCTCGGCGCCGGCCTGTGGACCCGCGACATCAACCGCGCCTACCGCATGGGCCGGGCGATCAAGGCCGGTCGCGTGTGGACCAACTGCTACCACCTGTATCCGGCGCATGCAGCATTCGGCGGTTACAAGAAGTCCGGCGTCGGGCGTGAAACCCACAAAATGATGCTCGACCATTACCAGCAGACCAAGAACCTGCTGGTGAGCTACGACATCAATCCGTTGGGTTTTTTCTGACTCTGCATGAGTTGATCGCTGATCGTTCCCACGCGCAGCAAAGGAATGCCTCAACGGACGCTCCGCGTTCGGTTTCGAAGGGACGCGGAGCGTCCCTGGCTGCATTCCCACGCAGAGCGTGGGAACGATCAGGTTCCTGGCTGTAGCCGGGCCAATAAAACAATAAAAATGGTGAACCCTATGCCAAGCGAATCCCCGGCCGGCGCTCCGGCGACCGGCTCCTCCGTCGACTTCGAAAAAGTCGGCTCCGACTACTTCCAACAACGCGAACTGAAAAAAGGCGCCGCCGGCTGGGTACTGCTGGTGGGCCTCGGCGTCGCTTATGTGATTTCCGGAGATTACGCCGGCTGGAACTTCGGCCTCGCCCAGGGTGGCTGGGGCGGGATGTTTCTCGCCACACTGCTGATGGCGACCATGTACCTGTGCATGTGTTTTTCCCTGGCCGAATTGTCCTCGATGATTCCCACCGCCGGCGGCGGCTACGGTTTCGCCCGCAGTGCGTTCGGGCCGTGGGGCGGGTTTCTCACCGGCACCGCGATCCTCATCGAGTACGCCATTGCCCCCGCTGCCATCGCGGTGTTCATCGGCGCCTACTGCGAGTCGCTGTTCGGTATTGGCGGCTGGATGATCTATCTGGCGTTCTACATCATCTTCATCGCCATCCATATTTTCGGGGTCGGCGAAGCGCTCAAGCTGATGTTCATCATTACCGCCGTCGCCGCGCTGGCGCTGGGCGTGTTTCTGGTGGCGATGGTGCCGCACTTCGACGTTGCCAACCTGCTCGACATCCCGGTGACCACTGCGGTCGGCGCCAGTGCGTTTCTGCCGTTCGGCTATGTCGGCGTATGGGCGGCGATTCCCTATGCGATCTGGTTTTTCCTCGCCGTCGAAGGCGTGCCGCTGGCCGCCGAAGAAACCAAAAACCCCAAGCGCGATCTGCCGCGTGGCCTGATCGGGGCAATGCTGGTGCTGCTGATGTTCGCTCTGCTGATTCTGATCGTCGGTCCCGGCGGCGCCGGTGCGAATTCGCTGCTGACGTCGGGTAACCCGCTGGTCGAAGCACTGAGCAAGGCCTACGGTGGCTCGACCTGGATGGGCAGCTTCGTCAACCTTGTCGGTCTGGCTGGACTGATTGCCAGTTTCTTCTCGATCATCTACGCCTACTCGCGCCAGATCTTCGCGCTGTCGCGGGCCGGTTACCTGCCGCGCAAACTGTCGCAGACCAACAAAAGCAAGGCGCCGGTGCTGGCCCTGGTGATTCCCGGCATCATCGGCTTTGGTCTGTCGCTGACCGGCCAGGGCGATTTGCTGATTCTGGTCGCGGTGTTCGGCGCGACCATTTCTTATGTGCTGATGATGGCCGCGCACATCACCCTGCGCATCCGTCGCCCCAAAATGGACCGGCCGTACCGCACGCCGGGCGGCATTTTCACCTCGGGTGTGGCGCTGGTATTGGCGTGCATCGCCGTGGTGGCGGGCTTCCTCGTCGATCCACGGGTGGTGATCGGCGCGGCGATCATCTATGGAGTGTTAATTGCTTACTTTGCTTTCTACAGTCGGCATCACTTGGTAGCAGGCACGCCGGAAGAAGAATTCGCGGCGATTCAAAAAGCTGAACAAGCCTTGCACTGATTGTCGAAAACCACGGCGCAGACGCATTCTGCGCCGTCATGGAGAACGCTGAATGGCCAGTTTTGCTCACACGGTCGGCGCGCAGACTTACCGCTTCGACAGCCTCAAAGACGTCATGGCCAAGGCCAGCCCCGCCCGCTCGGGGGACTTTCTCGCCGAGATCGCCGCGCTCAACGACGGCGAACGGGTGGCCGCGCAAATGGCCCTGGCGGACATCCCGCTCACCCACTTCCTGCAAGAAGCGCTGATTCCCTACGAAGCCGATGAAGTCACTCGACTGATCATCGACACCCACGACAAGCAAGCCTTCGCCGTGGTCAGCCACCTCACCGTTGGCGGCTTTCGCGACTGGCTGCTCAGTGATGCGGCGGACGAAACCAGCCTGCGCGCCCTCGCCCCGGGTTTGACCCCGGAAATGGTCGCTGCTGTGTCGAAGATCATGCGCGTGCAGGATCTGGTGCTGGTCGCGCAGAAAATCCGCGTGGTCACCCGATTTCGCGGCACCCTCGGTTTACGCGGCCGCCTGTCGACCCGCCTGCAACCCAACCACCCGACTGACGAGCCGTCCGGCATTGCCGCAAGCATTCTCGACGGTCTGCTCTACGGCAACGGCGATGCGATGATCGGCGTCAACCCGGCCACTGACAGCATTGCTTCGATCTGCGCGATGCTGGAGATGCTCGACGCGATCATCCAGCGCTATGACATCCCGACCCAAGCCTGCGTGCTGACCCACGTCACCACCTCGATCGAGGCGATCAACCGTGGCGTGCCGCTGGATCTGGTGTTCCAGTCGATTGCCGGCACTGAGGCTGCCAATGCCAGTTTCGGCATCAACCTCAACGTGCTGCAGGAAGGTTACGACGCCGGGCTCAGTCTCAAGCGCGGCACCCTCGGGCAGAACCTGATGTATTTCGAAACCGGTCAGGGCAGCGCGCTATCGGCCAACGCCCACCACGGCGTCGATCAACAGACTTGCGAGACAAGGGCCTACGCCGTGGCGCGACATTTCAAGCCATTCCTGGTGAACACCGTCGTAGGATTTATCGGCCCGGAATACCTCTACAACGGCAAACAGATCATCCGCGCCGGCCTTGAAGATCATTTCTGCGGCAAGTTGCTCGGCGTGCCGATGGGCTGCGACATCTGCTACACCAACCACGCCGAAGCCGATCAGGATGACATGGACACCCTGCTGACGTTGCTCGGCGTCGCCGGGATCAACTTCATCATGGGCATCCCCGGCTCCGACGACATCATGCTCAATTACCAGACCACTTCGTTTCACGACGCTTTGTACGCACGCCAGACCCTGGGCCTGAAACCGGCACCGGAGTTCGAGCAATGGCTGGCCAACATGGGCATCTTCACCCAGGCGGACGGCAAGGTTCGCTTCGGCAACAACCTGCCGCCGGCCTTCCGCCAAGCCTTGGCGCACTTGGGATGAGTCTTATGGAAAAACCACCGGTCGATCCGCAAAACCCCTGGCTGGAACTGCGCCGCCTGACCCCGGCACGCATTGCCCTGGGCCGCACCGGCACCAGTCTGCCGACGCGGGCGCAGCTGGATTTTCAGTTTGCCCACGCCCAGGCCCGCGATGCTGTGCACCTGGCCTTCGATCACAGCGAAATCCGCGCACAACTGAGCGAGCGCGGGCGGGAAACCCTGGCGCTGCAAAGCGCCGCGCCGGACCGACACACCTACCTGCAACGCCCGGACCTGGGGCGCAAGCTCAGCGATGAATCGGCGCAGACCTTGCGCGACTACGCCAGCAAACACCCGGGCGGCGTCGATCTGGTGATGGTCGTCGCTGATGGCCTGTCGGCACTGGCGGTGCACCGCCACACCCTGCCGTTCCTAACGCGCCTGGAAGAGCAGATGAGCGGCGACGGCTGGTCCGTGGCGCCGGTGGTGCTGGTCGAGCAGGGCCGAGTGGCCATCGGAGACGAAATCGGCCAGTTGCTCGCGGCGAAAATGGTGGTGATGCTGATCGGCGAGCGCCCGGGCTTGAGTTCACCGGACAGCCTCGGGCTGTATTTCACCTACGCGCCGAAGGTCGGCCTCACCGACGCGTATCGCAACTGCATTTCCAATGTCCGGCTTGAAGGTTTGAGCTACGGCATGGCGGCGCATCGCTTGCTGTATCTGATGCGCGAGGCCTGTCGGCGGCAACTGTCGGGGGTCAATCTGAAGGATGAAGCTCAGTTGCACACATTGGAGGCGGACGACGCTGTCGACATGAAAGGCAATTTCCTGCTCGATCCACCGCCAGCCTGAACCGTTTCCGCATTGCCTTTCTGCGCTGCTTTCAGGCAGGATCGACGCACGGCCGCCCGGGTTTCCCATCGCCGTCAGAGCAGTTGAAGACAGCCACTTGAAGACGAGACCTATCATGCGGATTATTCAAGCGACCCTCGAACATCTGGATTTGCTGACTCCTTTGTTCGTCAAATATCGCGAGTTCTACGGCTCCCTGCCTTACCCGGATTCCTCTCGCGCGTTTCTCGAAAAACGCCTGCGCCGCAAAGAGTCGGTGATCTATCTGGCCCTGGCCGACGATGACGACAAGAAACTCATGGGCTTCTGCCAGCTCTATCCGAGCTTTTCGTCGCTGTCGCTCAAACGCGTGTGGATTCTCAACGACATCTACGTCGCCGAAGATGCGCGCCGGCAACTGGTCGCCGACAACCTGATCCGCACCGCAAAGAAAATGGCCAAGGAAACCCAGGCCGTGCGCATGCGCGTCTCGACCAGCGCGAACAACGAAGTGGCGCAGAAAACTTACGAATCGATCGGCTTCAAGGAAGACACCGAGTTCAAGAACTACGTACTGCCAATCAGCGACGAGCTCTGACTCCAACGGCTTCGGTGATGAGGGAGTTCGCTCCCTCGCCACGGCCGCCCCTTCCCTGACAATTGCTCACTTCGCGACACTCCCCGCTACAAAACCGGCGCGCTTTTCAACGGTCAGACCGTATAATCCCGATCTTTCCGGCTTGTAAGAAAAACTACACCCCGCTGTAGGCTTACACGAAGTCATCCGCACAGGCCTGCCGAGTCGGGCCGTCATACAGGTGCCCCCATGGATTTCAACCCGCTCGACCTTATCCTGCATCTCGATGTGTATCTCGATTTGCTGGTGAACAACTATGGGCCATGGATCTACGCCATCCTGTTTCTGGTGATCTTCTGTGAAACCGGTCTGGTGGTGATGCCGTTCCTGCCGGGTGACTCGCTGCTGTTCATCGCTGGCGCAGTGGCGGCCGGCGGCGGCATGGATCCGGTGCTGCTCGGTGGCCTGCTGATGCTGGCGGCGATCATGGGCGACAGTACCAACTACGTGATCGGACGCACGGCCGGGGAGAAGCTGTTCAGCAACCCGAACTCGAAAATCTTCCGTCGCGACTACCTGCAAAAAACCCACGACTTCTACGACAAGCACGGCGGCAAGACCGTGACCATGGCGCGTTTCCTGCCGATCATCCGCACCTTCGCGCCGTTCGTCGCGGGCGTGGCGCGGATGCCGTACCCGCGTTTCTTCGGCTTCAGCGTGCTCGGCACCATCCTCTGGGTCGGCGGTCTGGTCACTCTGGGTTACTTCTTCGGCAACGTGCCGTTCATCAAGAAAAACCTCTCGCTGCTGGTGGTGGCAATCATCCTGCTGTCGCTGGTGCCGATGATCATCGGCGTGGTGCGCAGCCGTTTCGGCGGCACCAAAGTGCAATCGCACTGATCCGATGTGGTCACTGAGCGCCTGGCGACGCCGGCGCCTCCTGGCCAGGCACCCGATTGCCGACGACCTGTGGCAACGGGTGCGCCATCAACTCTCCTTCCTCGATGGCATCAGCGCTGCTGAAGACCAGTGGTTGCGCGAAGCCTGTGTGCTGTTTCTCGACGACAAACACCTGACCGCCCTGCCCGGCGTCGAACTGCATCAGGAACAGCGCCTGCTGCTCGCCGCGCAAGCACAGTTGCCGTTGCTGCATCTCGGTGATCTGAACTGGTACCAGGGTTTCCACGAGATCGTGCTGTACCCGGATGACTTCCTCAGCCCGCAACGTCATCGCGATGCCAGCGGCGTCGAGCATGAGTGGGACGGCGAACACAGCGGCGAAGCCTGGCAACAGGGGCCGGTGATTCTCGCCTGGCCCGGCGTACAGGCCAGCGGTGGCTGGGAAGGCTACAACCTGGTGATCCACGAACTGGCGCACAAGCTCGATATGCTCAACGGCGACGCCAACGGCCTGCCGCCACTGCACACCGACATGCGCGTCAGCGACTGGGCCACGGTGATGCAGGCCGCTTACGACGACCTCAATCGCCAGCTCGACCATAATCCCGACACCGAAACCGCCATCGATCCCTATGCCGCCGAGAACCCGGCGGAGTTCTTCGCCGTCACCAGCGAATACTTCTTCAGCGCCCCGGATCTGCTGCATGAGGCTTATCCACAGGTCTACTTGCAACTGCAGCTTTTCTACCGGCAGGATCCGTTGGGCAGACTGCGGCAACTTCAGGCCACAGACCCGGTCTATCAGGCGCACGACTAAGCTCTGCACGACTTCTGGTACGTGGCGTCGGCGTAGGAATGTGCCTATAATCGCCGCCACTTTTTGGTCAATCCGGCCAAGTGTTTTTGGTCAACTACGGGGGCAACGCCCAATGAGCTACAGCAAGATTCCGGCTGGCAAAGACCTGCCGAACGACATCTACGTCGCGATCGAGATCCCGGCCAACCACGCGCCGATCAAATACGAAATCGACAAAGACAGCGATTGCCTGTTCGTTGACCGTTTCATGGCCACCCCAATGTTCTACCCGGCCAACTACGGTTACATCCCGAACACCCTGGCTGACGACGGTGATCCCCTCGACGTGCTGGTCGTGACTCCTTACCCGGTTGCTCCAGGCTCGGTGATCCGCGCCCGTCCAGTCGGCATCCTGAACATGACCGACGACGGCGGCGGCGATGCCAAAGTCATCGCCGTGCCACACGACAAGCTGTCGCAGCTGTACGTCGATGTGAAGGAATACACCGACCTGCCACCCCTGCTGATCCAGCAGATCGAGCACTTCTTCGCGAACTACAAGGATCTCGAGAAGGGCAAGTGGGTCAAGATCGAAGGCTGGGCCGGTGCAGACGCCGCCCGCGAAGCGATCACCAAGTCGGTTGCCGCCTACAAGGGCTAAGCCATTGCGCCTTGCGTGACGCTTGAAAAAAACCCCGGATTTCCGGGGTTTTTTGTGTCTGCGAGCTTCGAATAAACAAAGCGTTTAATTTCCTACATGCAGTTTTAATCTGTTTAATTTCCCACAAGTACGTCTTACATCCCGTCGCAAAATACAGGCTTTTTTTGAACGCCAGGTTTATTCAAACCGCTCTAGTCCGGCCGTAGACTCTGTGTTTATGAGAAAGAACACTAGCGGTCCACGATTCAAGGCACTCCTGGAAGCAGCGAACATCAGCACCACGGATTTCGCAAGGTTCTGGGGCACGGAAGCCCAAAACGTTCATAACTGGTACACCCGGGGCGTCCCGGCGTATCGCATGGAAGAAGTCTCACGCCTGTTGTCGGTCAATAGTGAATGGCTGAAAACCGGGGAAGGCGTCAAGGAGGTCGCGCGCCTGCACCCACCCGCCAGCAACGGCGACACGTTCGATGCCCAGTCCATCTGCGGCGTCTACACCGTCATCAACCCCAGCGACATCGACCTGGCATTTTTCAAGGAAACCCCGATCGCCAACGGCGATGGCAAAACCCACGTCATCCTCGACCCCGACCAGTCCCTGCGCCTGCCCCGCGCCCACCTCGATCAACTCGACATCCAGCACGCCAACGCCATCTGCGCGCACATGATCGGCAACAGCATGGCCGATCGCATCGAAGACGGCTCCATCGTCGCCATCGACCGCGGCCTGACCCAGGTCGTCGACGGCGAAATCTACGCCATCGAACACGACGGCATGCTGCGCATCAAATACCTGCACCGCATGCCCGGCAATGGCCTGCGCATGCGCAGCCACAACAGCGCCGAATACCCCGACGAGGTCTTCCGGCCGGCGCAGATCGAAGAGCAGCGGATTCACATTCTTGGCTGGGTATTCTGGTGGTCGACACTGGGCAAGCGCCGGCCGGTGGTGCCGTTTCTGTGATTGTTTGCCAGAACCTGTGGGAGCGGGCTTGCCCGCGAAGATGGCCCTGATAACCGGTACAAATCCAGGATTTGTACTGCTTCAGTCGCTCTAAACCGCACTCGAGGCTGGGAATCCAGAGCAAAACTCAGTATCCTGCGCCCCACATTCGCGCATCGACCCGCCCTGCGGCTCGGATGACGCCCGACGAGGCAGACCAACGTCTGACCAAGTCCCACAGCCGGACGCAGATCCGGATGTACGTTTTGAAGGCTGGCGCGGTTTACCAAAAATAAACCAAGCCAGTCCCCGAGAAGCCGGCCACAAGCCGGCTTTTTAATGCCTGCGAAAAGGCTACGCCTCTCGCTTGGAAGGAATCAAACAAGCTGGGCACTACAGTTCCCAAGCGCTTCACAAGGAAGTTAAAACGTGCGATTTGCCCCTCGTCTCACACTGCTTGGACCGGTCATCCTGATCGCTGCGATAAGTTTCTATCTCTCAGGCTGCGTCGGTGCCATCGTGGCTTTGCCTGAGAAAACCACACTCAGAACTGACGAGTACAAAGCTCTAAGCGCTCGTTCGCTCACGCCAGCGATTACCCGAACCGCGCAATCAGCGCCTACCCGAGAATGGTGTGGCATCACGGTTTGGGCGTTGATCATTCCTGTTCCGCTCAAATTGCCCGTGTGTACTTCGTACTCCGAGCAGTCCTTTGGCAGTGACGAGTCCGGCAATGAAATTGTTTTGCTCTATTCAAAACAAACGGTGCCGTCGCCGTTCTACGCCTGCGGGCCGTTCATGATGCTGGGGCCGATCGTGCATGGTTATCAGGGCAATGCGCTTTGCGGCGTTTTTCCTGATTAGCCGGATTCACGGATAACTGAACGACTTCACCAGCGTCAATTCCCCCGCCGTCCGCATCGGCACTACAAACGTCTCCATCTTCTCGCTCGGCGTGCCTTCTTCAGTAATCACCGTCACCTGCGCCGTGGTCAGCGCCTGAACAGCTTCATCCCCACCTTCGTCATCTCCGCGATATCCGCCGCCGTAATAATTCACATACACCAGATACTGCCCCTTGATCGGCGCGGGCATGGCGGCGATTTCCGGGCCGTAGCCGGTGGTGACGTCGACGTCGAGGGCGGCGCCGTTGGGTGCGACGCGGTTGCCGTACCATATGTGGGCGCCGTCGGGGGTGACGAGGTGCAGGTCGAGGTCGGTGCCGTCGCTGTCCCAGGCCAGCAGCACGCGCAATTTGGCCGGGGTGGCGCCGCCGCGGGCGTTGAGGAATTGCGTGCGGTGGCGTTGCTGGCCGTCGGCGCTGCGCACTTCGACGCTGTTGCTGCCGTTGGGGAAGGAGAACGGGCGATCGAAGCCGCCGGTTGGGTCGATTTTCAGTGGCATGCTGACGCCGTTGACGATCAGGCGGCCGGGTTCGTTGTTTTTCGGCACGGCTTTGATCTGGCCGCTGATTCTCGCGGTATTGGCCTGGCCAAGCGGTGTGTTGACCGACGAGGCCGGGTAGTTGACGGTCTGGCGAAAGCTCTCGCCCTCGCCTTGCGGTGCGCCGCTGCGCCAGCCGCCGACCGGGGTGTCGAGTTTGACGCCATCGGCGGCGAACGCTTGCGGCAGTAAGTTGAGGGCACAGAGCAGCAGCAAGACCTGTGGATAACGGAGTGTCATGGTCTATTCCAGCAAAAGGTGACGGGCCAGCCCTTCGATGTAGGTTTCATCCTGGCCGTTGGGGTGTGCTTCGAAGGCCAGGTGCAGATATTCGTGGGCCAGATCGAGGCGATCCTGCAGGGTCAGCACGCCGCGCACATAAATGCGCTGACGCTCGCGGTCGACGAAGGGCCGGCCGAAGGCGAGTTTGCACACGGCGAAAGTGCTGACTTCGTTGTAGCCGGTTTCGCTTTCAAGCCTCGGACGCCAGCCGCGCCGCTGCTTCTGCAGCCAGTCTTGCGCGGCGGGTAATGCTTCGCAGGAGGCGACCGGGTTGTCCCAGCGGCTGAGGCTGGCGCGTGGATAGGCGTGCAGCAGAATCGCGTCGTAGCGCTGGCCGGCATTCGCTTGCTCGACGGCTTGCTGCCAGGCGAGTTTGTCTGGGCCCGGCTGGTCGGAGTGATAGGTGACGGTGCTGCCGGCCAGTACCAGATCCGCCGTCCACGCCGCGATGTTGCGTGACTCGGCCGAGGCTGGACGCGGGGCGACGCGCTGGCGATTGCTGCTATCGTCGATGCTCAGGCAGTCGCCGTTGCGTCTGGCGTTTTGCAGCAGATAAGTGCGGATCGCTACGGCCAGCGCCTTGGCGGCTTCGGCGGGTTGCGGTTTGGCTTCGCGCTCAAGAACGCGGGCTACATATTCTTCGCGATCAAGCCTTGCGACGAGTTTGTCGTTGAGCAGAAACAATTCGCCATCGCTGTGGATGTCAAGCGCGTTGCCGTTGGCGAATTCGACGCGGTAGTCGCCGCGCAATGGCCCGGACGTGGCAACACGATCTCCGGCCAGAACTTTCGACACCGGGTATTTCGAGAACAGCCCGACTTCCACACAACGTCCTGCGTCCGCTGGCCACGCCGTCGGCAATACGCTGGCCAACGCTTGGCCGTAATGACGCAGGACCATCTGACTGGTGCCGCGCCCGCCCGCCCAGATCGGCGCGCCATCGGTGGTCCAGCCAGCGAATCCACCTTGCCGCGATAGTGCGTCCTGGTCGCCGAGCCAGCTCCAGGTTTTCACCCGCAAACGCCCGCCCAACTCGCCGACGACATTGCCGTCCGCCGCGTTCAGCACGACATCGAGCAACACGCGACGCATCTGATCCTGCGCTGGCAGCAACGCCAGAACGCCCAATAACTCGGCAACCGAAACCCTTGTTGCCGGTTGCACGGCTGGCAAATCCAGCAACCACGACGGCGCCTGCCGCGCCTGCCAATACTCACGCCAATCCGTCGCTGCAATGCCCAACCGCGCCGGTTCGAAATACAGACCGCAGGACTTCACCAGTGCCTGATCCCGCTCGATCTTGCCGCCCGCCGAGCAGCAATAAACTTCTTCATTGGACTGCCCGCGACATTCATAAGCCGGTTCCCGTGCACCGGTATCCACCAGCCACGCGTAGACGAACAACTTCCACAGACTGCCCAGCGGCGCATCCAGCGACACTGGCAACGGTTCGCGCTTGATCAGTTGCGTCTGACTCAACGACAACAACTCACCCTGATAGGCCACGCGCAACGGCTCATCCTGCGCTGTCGCCAGCGCAGGCATCACGCACATCAGCAGCCACAACAGCGGCCGGGGCATGTCAGTTGACCGTGACCTGACCGAGGGCGGCTTTCGCCTCCTGGGCCTGATGCTGCGGTGCATACACCTGCTTGAAGCGTACCGGCGGCAGGTTGAACTGGCCCTTCTGCGAGAAGCGCACCAGATGGCGCAGGCGCAACTCACCGCTCAATGCATCGACCGGCACCGCGTAAGCCAACTGACCCGGTTCGAAACGCGCCTTCTCCAGCGCGGTCGGCTCGGTGCCGTCCTTGCCCTGCAATTTGATGCCCCACGTCGTGCGCTCGACATCCGCGCCCGGTGGCAGCGGCACTTCAAGCATGCCGTAGCGCAGCGGTTTCGGTGCCTTGCTGGTGAGGATCACCTCATCCAGGTACAGGCTGTCGCTGGACAGCGGTTTAGTGCCGACCGGCTCGAGTTTGAAGGTGAACGCTTCGTCGCCCGGCACCAGCCGCGACAGGCGCCGGGTGATGGTCACGGCCATCGGATCGACCTGCGGCTGTTGCGTCTGGAAGCTCAAAGCTGCACGCAGCGGCCGCTCTTGCGTGCCGGACACGCTCAGCACATTCGGCAACGGCGTCGCGCCTTGCCATATCCAGTACATCTCGCCGCTGGCGCCGTAGTTTTTCTTCCAGCCCTCACCCGGCATCAGCGCGATGGTCGGCGAAGCCTGAGCGATGCTGCGTTGCAGCCAGGTCAGCGCCAGTGCACGTTCCAGCGTCGATTGCTGCGGCAACAGGCGTTGCAACAACGCCGTCGCACGGGCCTGATCAAACGGTTGCAGCGACAGGTTCAGTGCTTCGACGAAGGGCTGCGAGCTGACCGCCAGACGTTGTTGCGCTGCGCCCAGTTGCCGATTGAACGCCTCCGGCAAAGCAACTTTCGCCTGCGTCGCCAACGATGCAGTGAGTACCCGCGCCGCCGCTAGACCCAGCGCCGAATCCGGGTCGTTCATCACCAGACTGTCCTGGCCGTCGTCGAGCAAGGTTTCGGCAGCGCCTTCACCGGCCTTGACCAGATCCTCAATCAAACCGCTGAGCAGCGTGTTCACTGGCAGCTGCATCTGTTTGGCGAACGACAGAATCAGCGCCCGCTGCAGCAATGGCGTATTCGGCGCTTGCTTGGCGTACACCTCGAGTACGCGCTGCCAGTGCTCCGGCGGCAGGCTCAGGTCGAGTACGCGGCTGGCATTCCAGTCAGCGTAATAGGCATAGGCGGTGAGAAATGCATCCGGCTCGCCGTCGTAGCCCCACCAGGTGAAACTCGCCGACGGCCCGGCCATTTGCACCAGACGCAGGCGGCTGTTCTGCATGATCAGACGCAAGCGATCGCGAATCTGCGGGTTCGAGGCCAGCGACGGATAAGCGATGCTCAATGGCAACAAGCGACTGGCGGTCTGCTCGACGCCGCCGTACGGGTAGCTCAGCAGATCATCGAGGGCGGAACGGAACAGCGCTTGGGGACTGTCGTCCAGACGCAGGCGAATATCCGTAGCATCCGCCGGTAAACTCAATGGCGTATCGCCGCTGACCACGTCGAGGCTTTGTGTCTGGGTAACCTGCCAACCTTCTCCGGTTGCACTCAAGCGCACAGCCAGGGCATCGGCGACTTTGCCGTCCTGCACCAGCTCCGCTGTCCACTCGCCAGAGGCCAGGGCAAACGCCGGCAGCGGCAAGTAATTGATGCCGCTGTTCAGGGTCACCGGCAGACGTTGTTCGGTGCCGGCATAGTGAGTCACCAGTTCAGCCTTGACCGTTTTTTCGGCCTGACTGAACGCAAACACGCCAAGCTGCGGCTGATCGCCTTTGCGGAATTTGCTCGGCCCGCTCCACTTCAGGTACAGCGGTTTTTCCGAGCGTACAAACTGCTTCTTCTGCCCGACCTGACCGTCATCGGCAATCGCCCGCGCGGTGATGCGCCAGCGGGTCAGCGAGTCCGGCATCTTGAAGGTGAAGCGGGTTTTGCCGTCGGCGCCGGTCAACAACTCCGGCTGCCATGCAGCGGTGTCGACGTCTTCACGGCGCGGACGCTCAAGCACTTTCACGCCGCGCTCGCTGCGATTGGCCTTGCCCGGTGCGCCGGGGCTGCCCGGCAATGCCACGTCGTAGCTGATGAACGACAGGCTGGCACTGGTACGCACGTTGTTGCGCCGCGGGTGATAGAAGAACTGGTCGATGCTCGGCGCGACTTCCGGTTGCAGCGCGTAGACCATTTCGTCGACCACGCTGACCGTCAGATGCGCCGGAACCGCTTTGCCGGCGAACTGCGTGGTGAGGTCGACCGTGACCGTATCGCCCGGCAGGTACACCGCTTTGTCGGTGCTGATCGCCACGTCGATTTGCGGCGCGACCACTTTGATCCCGGCGTTCTGGAAACTGTACTGACCGCCCTTGGTGTAGAGCACGGAGAAGGTCAGGTTCGGCGCGAAGTTATTCTTCACCGCAATGCGCGCGCGGTATTGGGTGTCGCTGAGTTTTTCCAGCTTCAACCAGTCAGCGCCCTTGGCCAGCAGCGCAGTGGCCTCGACCTTGTCGCGCTCCAGCGACAGCAGTGCATCGCTGACCGGCTCAGGGAAGGTAATCAGCGCCAGCGCTTCTTCGCCCGCCTTGTACTCGGGTTTGTCGAGGACGATTTCCACTGTGCCCGGCACCGCTTTCACACCGTCGCCGGTGACCGAATGGCCGGTGGCGCCGAGGACGCGACCGTGTTGATCTTTCAAGGTCAGGTTGTAAGTGCCCGGGCGTTCGAAGGCCATGCTGAAGCCTTTGTCATTCGCCGCGAGTTTGCCTTCGCCGGTGCTCTGATCTTCCAGGCGCACCCAGGCGTAGCTGCTCGGTACGGCTTTGCTTTGTTCGGTGCCGCCCTCGTTGGCGTAGCTGAAGGCAACCTTGTCACCGACCGCGCTGAAACGCTGCGGCGCACTCAAGCGGAAACTCGCCGCGCCACGGTCGATGAGGATTTCCTTGGTGGTCTTGACCCGATACGCCGCGCCGTCGCTGGCGAACACGGTGAGCATGTAGCGGCTCGGTTTATCGGCTGCCGGCAAATCGAGGGTCGCGTTGCCCTTGCTGTCGGTGGTCAGTTCGGTGCTGGTCAGCTCCACCGGAAATTGCCCGAGGTATTGCAGCTCGTTGTCGACCATGGACAGTTGCTGGGCGCGCAGGCTCAGGCTCAATTTGGCATTGGCCACCGGTTTGCCGTCGGGGTAGAGCAGCACCAGACTGCCTTTCACCGGCTCACCGGTGCGGTAATCCTGCTTGGCCAGATTCAGCGAGATCTCGAAGTGCGGCTTGATGTACTCAGCCACACGAAAGGCGCTGCTGTAGGCCTGCTCCTTGTAGTTGAAACGGATCTCGTAACCACCGGCCACGGCGTTATCCGGCAACTGGAAACGGCCCTGGGTACCTGCTTTCGAATCAAGCTTCAGATCGAGGGTCTGCAGTTCGGTCCCCGTGGCATCAAGCACGCTGACACTGACATCCGCCGCGCCCGGCAGAACCGAATCCCGGGCATTCTTGAACTCGCGACCGACGATTTTCAACGACACCCAATCGCCCGGACGATACAGCGGCCGGTCGGTGAAGGCATACAGTTTGGTGTCGTAGATTTCGCTGTCGTAGTAGAAGTTTTCCGAGACGAACACGCCGCCCTCTTCGTCCTCGCCGATGACGAACGAACGCTCCGGGCTGACGTGTTTCAGGCGCAGCAGACCGTCGGCATCGGTAGCACCGCTGCTCATCACGCCGAGGCCATCGGTCCACAGCACATTGACCTTCGGCACCGAGCTGCCCTCGTGTTTGCGCGCGGCCCAGACCAGCAGTTCATCACCGGCAATCTTGCTCACCGCGACGGTGTTGGAGACGAAAACCATGGTGGTCGCGCGGTACTTGCCGATCAGCGCTTCGACCAGATACAGCCCAGGCTTCAGGTTGCCCAACGGGATGTAAACGTTGCCCGGTGCGACGCTGACAAAGTCGCTGGACGAGCCGGCCAGATTGACCCCGGCCGGTGGTTGGATCGGCTTGGCCTGCCACAGTGGATAACGGAACTGGCTGACCACCGGCAGACCCGGGATCAGCGCGAATTGCGGCTGCGCGTCGTACGGCGTCGGCGCGGCCATGGCCTCCCCCATTTTCAGCTCCGGCACTTCTTCGGTGACCTGCTTGCGCGACTCGTAGGAGAACGCACGCTGCATCACCCGGCGGGATTTGCGATACCAGTTGTCCCACAGATACGCGAGGGTGTTGGACAGACCTTCGCCCTTGAACTGGCCGTCGCTGACGACGCGATGCAGGTTCTTCTGGCGCTTGAGGAAATCCAGCGGCTTGTCGATGCGATACACGCGAATGTCGGCGCCGCCGTACGGTTCCATGCGAAAGCGCCGGTAGTCACGACCCGGGGCTTCGAGGCGGACCATCGCCGGCTCGTCGCTGGCAAAACTGCTGTCGGCAAGCAGGAAGAAACTCTCACCGGCCACCGGCGTGTAATTGCTCGGTTCCACCGAGTCTTCGGCGTTGACGCAGGAAAACGGCAGCAACAACGCCAACAGCAAAGAAATTCGCGAACAGATACGCAACATGCGGGCACCGGTCATTGGGAGAGAAAGTTCAGTCGATAGACGCCGATGAAGTTGGGGTTGGCTGCGTCGGGTATCCATCGGGTGTCCTTCCATGTCATGAGTTGCTGCAGGCTTGCCGAACGCATGCCGTTGTCAGTGGGGGTGGTGGTGCCGGTGTGATAGGCGATGTAGCGGCCCATCCAGATCATCAGGTGCTGATCGTCGCCCTGATCGAAAAACATCAGGTCGCCGGGCCGCGCCTGCGCCACATCGCGGCCGACCAGGTGGCTGTTGAACTGAATCAGTTTGATCGCGTTGACGTACGGCCCGACCTTGCCGTCGCCCTGCTGCCACTGTTGCGCGAGCTTGCGTTGCGCGTTGCTCAGGGTCAGTTCCGGCGGCAGATAGCGATTGGACAGACCATTGCTGCGCAGCCATTTGTCGTCGTGGACTTTCAGCGCTTCGTTGGCGGCAAAGCGCACCAGGCCGGCGCAGTCCTGCTGATACCAGCGCGGGCTTGGGCCTTGGCTCAATTGCTCTTGAGCAATACGCACAAACCAGGCGCGAAACACTTGGGATTGCGCCGGGTCGAGCGCTGGCGCTTCAACCGCACGGGCGCCTGCGCTCAGCAGCAAAGCAAGCAAGCCGAGGCTGCGGATCAGTGCGCTCACAACGCCTTCCATTCCAGCGGCAGCCATTGCCAGTGGCCGTCCGGCTCACTGCCTTCGGGCAGGGTCAGGGCATATTTGCCGTAGCCGCCGAGGGTGCGCAGTTTCGGCATCAGGTAGGTTTGCGCAGCGTTATAAAACACCGGCTCCATGTCCTGCGGCAGGCTGTCGAGGGTTTCGCGCTGCATCAGTTGCGCCATCGCGTCCGGGCCGAAGTAGATCGGCATCAGTACGTCTTTTGGCAAAACGTCCGCCATCGGCGGGAAGCGCTTGTCGAGGGTGCCGAGGGCTTTATCGACGAGTTTGTCGTCGAGGGAAAACAGCAGCGTCGAGCCATGACGGGCGAGGCTGACTTTCATGAACGCCTTGCCGGAAATCGCCTCCGGGTTCTCGGCGGTCTTCGCCGCGTACGGCCCGAAACTGGAACTGACCTGACGCTGCCAGACGTGGCTCTGGCCTTCCTGCTTGTCGATCACCGGGAATACGCTTTCGGCGACATTGGCTTCGAACGCGCCGACCATCGAGCCGAACAACTTGCCCAGATCACCATCAAGCTTGCTGCTGTCCTCGTCTTTGAGGCTGGCGACCAGCAGTGGCGTGTACAGCCGCGAATCGGCGTACCAGCACAGGCCAGCCGCGCCAGCGACGTGTTCGGTCAGCGTTTGCGCAACAGCTTCATCGGCACCGAGTTTGATCAATATCGGCTTCTGCGGCTCGGCCGCCACCGGCAGGGCCACGCAAGCGCTCGCCCCCAGCGGCATCGCTTGCCAGACCGGTTTGAAGTCGAAGTCCGGCTGGTTTTCCAGCTCATCCATGGCCAGATAGCTGTGCCAGCCCTTGTCGTCCATGTCGAAACGCAGCCCGGCGAAATTCGGGATGAAGCGCTGATAGCCCATCGCGAGGACGCTGGAATTGACCGACAGACGCTGCTTGGTTTCCGGGCTTTTCGCCGGCAAGCCGAACGCTTCGGGGAAGAGTTTTTCGCCGTTGAGCAACGCCGCCAGCGCTTGCGCGGAAACGCGGCCCGACTCCTCCGAGACGCCGCTCTCGGGGTCGTAGTACTTGGCTGGATTGGACAACACCACCAGTTTGTCGCCGCGCGACGCGAACAGCAGTGATTTGCTGGCGTTGTAGCTGAGTTGATACAGCGGCACGTCATCGCCGCCGACTTTGAGAGTGCCGAAGATGCTGAGCTGAGTGTCATCCAGCGCCACTTTCGCCAACGGCTCGAGCAGCTTGGCCAATCCGCCGCGATCCATCACCAGCAGGAAATCCTTCAAGCGGCCATCGGCGCCACGCCACAGCGCAACATCGGCCGGTTGATCGAAAAGCTGCTCGATCAGGCTGTCCTGCAACTTCAGGTCATGCTCGTAGATGATCCGGCGCAGGCTGCCGATCAGGCCGAGGCGGTCGGCGTGAGTTTCGTAATAGAAGACGAAATCCTCGGTGAGCGTGGCCTTGAGAAACGGCACCGTCAGGAGGTCCTTGGGCAACTGGCTCAGCGAGCGAGTTTCGAGCAAGGCGTCTGGACGGCCGAGGCCGAGCTTGTCACTGGCAAGTGTCGCCGGCGGCGCTTTGGGCTTGAGCAGCAGCCAGCCGAAACCGCCCGCCACACCGGCCACCAGGCACAGGCCGAGCAATACCAGCGGCCAGCGCCGCGAAGGTTTGGCCGCCGGTGTCGCGGCAGCTGGAGTCACAGTGTTATCGCTCATGTTCACAACATCCGAGTTCATCCGTGGCGGGATGCTTAATAGTTGAAAGTCTTGACCAGCAGCAGATCACCGATCGCCCGCAGGGGCACGATGAAGGTTTCGCGTTTTTCGTCGACGGTGTTTTCGTTGAGCACCAGGGTGATCTGCGAGGTGATCACCTCGTTCTGATTACTGGTTTGCTCGAAGTTATAGCCACCATCGCCGTAGTTGCCCCAGTAGTTGACGTAGACCAGATACGTGCCGTGCAGCGGCGCGGTCATGGTGAACATTTCCGGGCCGGGGCCGTCGACACCATCCGGGTCAAGGCCGCCGCCATTGCTCAGCGCCGGCCGCGCCCAAAAGGCATGCTGACCGTCGGGGGTGACTATATGCAGATCCAGCTCGGCTTTCGGGTCGTCCCATCCCAAGACAAGACGAATCTTCGCCGGCGTGCGCAGATTATTTGCTTCATAAAATTGCACGCGCTTAAGCGACTGGCCTTCGGCGCTGATCACTTCGACGCTGTTGGAGCCGGCGCCAAATGCGTAGGGCCGGGCGAAACGCCCCTGATCATCGGTGTACAGATTCAATGGATTGCCGTTGACGGCGAGGCTGTGCGGCGGACGCATGTGGCCGAGGGCTTTGAGCTGGCCCTGGATCATCGTGCGATTGCGCTGGATGCCGCGATCGATCGGCGGCGTCGGGTAAGCGACCTGCGGATTTTCCGAGCGATCGAGCAAGCCGTGATAACGCCAGCCGCCGACCGGCTCGGACAATTGCGCAGTCGGCGCGGCCCACAGCACAGGCGCGCAGGCGAAGCCGATCAGCAGCAAAAGAAATGAACGCATGTGACGCCTCCTGCCATGCCTTGAACGAAACCTTGCACCCGATCCTCGGTACTTCACAGCGGTGAACTGCGTTTCGTCTGAATGCCCCGCAACTGTCGGGGCCGTATAAGCCGCGAAGAGTAGCGATTCGGCAGTTTTTTAACAATCGGATACATGTGTGATTGCTGTAGGAATCGCGCCATCCGGGTAGACGATGAGCCGAATAGCCGGCATATTCGGCTCACCGAATGAGCCGAATAGCGTTTTTATTCGGCTCACGCTTCTACGACAGGTGATCAATGACCGCGCACTGGATCTGGCAACAACCGGATTGGCCCGACTTCAACTGGCAAGCAGAGCGCCTCGCCCCGCTGCTGCGCGAGTGCGTGCAGACGCAGGGCCGACTCTTGGGAATGGCCGGCTCAGTGGGCGATTCGATGAGCGCACAGAGCGAGCTCGATGCGTTGCTTCAGAACATCGTCACCTCCTCCGCCATCGAAGGTGAGCAACTGAATGTCGGCTCCGTGCGTTCTTCTCTGGCCCGGCGCCTGGGTCTGGAATGGGTTGATCGCGATAGCGTCAGCCAGCGTAGCGAGGGCTTGGCGCAATTGATGCTCGATGCCACCCATGGCTTCGACGAGCCGCTGACCCTGGCACGATTGCTGGAATGGCACACCTGGCTTTTCCCCGCCGAGGAAGCGATGTTGAGCGCGCGGCCAATACTCGTCGGTACCTTGCGCGGCGACGAACCGATGCAGGTGGTGTCCGGACGACTCGACCGGCCAACGGTTCACTTTGAGGCGCCACCGCGCCAACGGCTGGAACAGCAAATAGAGCGTTTTTTGAGCTGGTTCGAAGCCAGCCGCGATCAGGTTTCGCTGGATCCGCTGTTACGCGCTGGCATCGCGCATTTCTGGTTTGTCACTCTGCACCCTTTCGACGACGGCAACGGGCGTCTGACCCGCACCATCACCGATCTGGCGCTGGCTCAAGGCGAAGCGCAGGCGATCCGCTTCTATGCGATGTCCGCAAGCATTCTCGAGGATCGCGCCGGTTATTACCGGATTCTGGAGTCGAGCCAAAAGGCCACGCTCGATATCACCGAATGGCTGACCTGGTTTTTGCAGACACTGCTGCGCAGCCTGCAGCAAGCCATCACCCGTATAGATTCGGTGTTGGGCAAGACGCGCTTCTGGCAGGCGCACCGCGAGTCCGACCTTTCAGCGGAGCAGATCAAAGTGCTCAATCGCTTGCTCGATGGCGGTGAGCGCGGTTTCGAACAGGGCCTCAACGCAGGGCAATATCAAGCGGTTGCGAAAGTTTCCAAAGCCACCGCGACGCGGCATCTGGCGGAGTTGCTGGACAAGGGCTGCCTGCAACGCCTGCCGGGCGGCGGACGCAGTACGCGTTACAAAATCAGCTATCCGGATTGACTCGCCGACCGTTATGGAGAGGCTTGGCGACGGCCCGCTCATTTGCCCATACCCCCCCTATCTGCTAGTGTCGCGCCGGTTTAACGTCTACCGGAAATTGCCGCCATGGCCCGCAAAAAAGCTGCACTGGATTTCGAACAATCCCTCGCCGACCTGCAAACACTGGTCGAGCGTCTGGAGAACGGTGAATTGTCGCTGGAAGACTCGCTGACCGCTTTCGAGCAGGGCATCGGTCTGACCCGTGACTGCCAGGCGGCGCTGGCCCAGGCCGAGCAGAAAGTGCAGGTGCTGCTGGAGCGCGATGGCGAGCTCGCCGAGGAACCCTTCGACGCGGATGAGCCAGAATGATCGCGGCATATTCGGCGAGCAGTCAGGCCCGGGTCAACGCGGCGCTGGAGACGCTGTTCAACGCGCCGCTGCCGGAACTGGCGCGGCTCTACGAAGCGATGCGCTACAGCGTGATGAACGGCGGCAAACGCGTGCGCCCGTTGCTGGCTTACGCGGCGTGCGAAGCCCTCGGTGGCCAGGCTGAACAGGCCAGCGGCGCGGCCTGTGCGGTCGAGTTGATCCACGCCTACTCGCTGGTGCATGACGATTTGCCGGCGATGGACGATGACGATCTGCGTCGCGGCCAGCCGACCACCCACAAGAAATTCGACGAAGCCTGCGCGATCCTTGCCGGTGACGGCTTGCAGAGCCTGGCCTTCAGCGCCCTGCTCGACCCGCGCCTGAGCGATTGCAGCAGCGAAATCCGTCTGCAGATGGTCACGGCGCTGGCCCACGCAGCCGGTCCGGCGGGCATGGTCGGTGGCCAGGCCATCGACCTCGGCTCGGTCGGTCTCAAGCTCGATCAAACGGCCCTCGAGCAGATGCACCGACACAAGACCGGCGCGCTGATTGAAGTCAGCGTCAAGCTTGGTGCCCTGGCCAGCGGCCGCGCCCAACCCGATCAGCTACAGGCCCTGCAGACTTATGCACAGGCCATCGGCCTGGCCTTTCAGGTGCAGGACGACATCCTCGACGTGGAAAGCGATACCGCTACCCTCGGCAAACGTCAGGGCGCCGACATTGCCCGGGACAAACCGACCTACCCGGCCCTGCTCGGCCTCGACGCTGCCAAGGCCTACGCTCTGGAACTGCGCGATCAGGCCCTGCAGGCGCTGCGACCGTTTGACGCGGCCGCCGAGCCGTTGCGCGAGCTGGCGCGGTATATCGTCGAGCGACGCAACTGACGGCGTATCGGCCAAAAAAGACCAACGCGTGGGCAGGGGGCGATGCATCAGGTAAACTGCCGCATCTTTTATACCTATAACGATTCGCCTGATGCCCACGACGTTTCATGAGATTCCCCGCAAGCGCCCGACCACGCCCCTGCTCGACCGCGCGAACACGCCGGACGGCCTGCGCCGGTTAGGCGAAGCCGAGCTGGAAACCCTGGCCGATGAGTTGCGCCTGGAATTGCTCTACACGGTCGGCCAGACCGGTGGGCATTTCGGTGCCGGCCTGGGCGTGATCGAGCTGACTATCGCGCTGCATTACGTCTTCGACACCCCGGACGACCGTCTGCTGTGGGACGTCGGGCATCAGGCGTATCCGCACAAGATCCTCACCGGTCGCCGCGAGCGCATGGCCAGCCTGCGTCAGAAGGACGGCATTGCCGCATTCCCGCGCCGCTCCGAGAGCGAGTACGACACCTTCGGCGTCGGCCACTCCAGCACCTCGATCAGCGCTGCGCTGGGCATGGCCATTGCTGCCCGCCTGCAGGACAGCGATCGCAAGGCCATCGCCGTGATCGGCGACGGCGCGCTGACCGCCGGCATGGCTTTCGAGGCGCTGAACCATGCGCCTGAAGTCAACGCCAACATGCTGGTGATCCTCAACGACAACGATATGTCGATCTCGCGCAACGTCGGCGGGTTGTCGAATTATCTGGCGAAGATCCTTTCCAGTCGCACCTACGCGAGCATGCGCGAGGGCAGCAAGAAAGTCCTTTCGCGCCTGCCCGGCGCTTGGGAAATCGCCCGTCGCACCGAAGAATATGCCAAGGGCATGCTGGTTCCCGGCACCCTTTTCGAAGAGCTGGGCTGGAACTACATCGGCCCGATCGACGGCCACGATCTGCCAACCTTGATCGCAACCCTGCGCAACATGCGCGATCTCAAAGGCCCGCAGTTCCTGCACATCGTCACCAAGAAAGGCAAAGGCTTCGCCCCGGCGGAAGTCGACCCGATCGGCTACCACGCCATCACCAAACTAGAACCTCTGGACGCCCCCGCCGCTGCGCCGAAAGCCGCCAGCGGGCCAAAGTATTCGGCGGTCTTCGGCGAGTGGCTGTGCGACATGGCGGCGGCTGACGCTCGTCTGGTCGGGATCACCCCGGCGATGAAGGAAGGCTCGGATCTGGTGGCGTTCAGCGAGCGTTTCCCGGAGCGTTATTTCGACGTGGCGATTGCCGAGCAGCACGCGGTAACGTTCGCCGCCGGCATGGCCTGCGAAGGCGCGAAACCGGTGGTGGCGATCTACTCGACGTTCCTGCAACGCGGTTACGACCAATTGGTGCACGACGTCGCCGTGCAGAACCTCGACGTGCTGTTCGCCATCGACCGCGCCGGTCTGGTCGGCGAAGACGGCCCGACCCACGCTGGCAGCTACGACCTTTCGTACCTGCGCTGCATCCCGGGCATGCTCATCATGACCCCGAGCGATGAAAACGAATTGCGCAAAATGCTCACCACCGGCCATCTCTACAATGGCCCGGCGGCAGTGCGTTACCCACGCGGCAGCGGCCCGAATGCAGTCATCGAAAAAGATCTCGAAGCGATCGAAATCGGCAAGGGCATCGTCCGTCGTCAGGGCAGCAAGGTCGCCATGCTGGTGTTCGGCGTGCAACTGAGCGAAGCCTTGAAAGTTGCCGAGAAGCTCGACGCCACCGTGGTCGACATGCGTTTCGTCAAACCGCTGGATGAAGCGCTGGTGCGCGAGATCGCCGGTGGCCACGAGTTGCTGGTGACCATCGAAGAGAACGCGATCATGGGCGGCGCCGGTGGCGCGGTCAGCGAATTCCTCGCCCGCGAGAACATCCTCAAGTCGATGCTGCATCTGGGCTTGCCGGATATCTATGTCGAGCATGCGAAACCGGCGCAGATGCTCGCCGAGTGCGGGCTGGATGAGGCCGGGATCGAAGCGTCGGTTCGCCAGCGCCTGGCATTGCTCGCCCGCTAACTCGCTGAACACACAATACCTGTGGGAGCGGGCTTGCCCGCGAAGGCGTCGGCACAGTCAACCTCGATGTTGAATGTACCGGCCTCTTCGCGGGCAAGCCCGCTCCCATAGTGTTTTGTGGAAGCATAAAATTTGTGTACATCTGCAATTTCTCACGGACCACCGATGAACCTCCGCCTCGCCCTGCCCTTCCTCCTGCTGCCAACCGCCAGCGCCCTTGCCGATACATTCGAACGCGATCAGGCGCTGAAGCTGCCGGACACGCTGATCAGCGCCAATCGTCAGGTCGAGGCGCGCAACGACAGCAGCGCCGCCAACACCGTTTTCACCCGCGAAGACATTGATCGCCTGCAACCCAGCGACGTGCCCGATCTACTGCGGCGCGTGCCCGGCGTGCAAGTGGCGCAGACCGGCGGGCGCGGCAGTCTGCCGGGGATCTACATTCGCGGCACGCAATCGGCGCAGAGTCTGGTGCTGGTCGATGGCCAGCGCATCGGCAATTCGACTTCCGGCGACAGCAACCTGCAGCATCTGAACATCGAGCAGATCGAGCGCGTCGAAGTGCTGCGTGGTTCACGCTCGGTGATTTACGGCAGCGATGCAATCGGCGGGGTGATCCAGATTTTCACCCGGCGCGGCACTGGGCAAGGCTTGCAGCCACGCCTGCACTTCGGCTTCGGCAGCCAACAGAGTTGGCAGCGCAGCCTCGGTTTGTCCGGCGGTGACGACAAAACCCGTTTCAACCTCGGCGCCAGCCTCGACGAAAGCGCCGGGATCGACCGCACCCACGACTCGTTTCCAAGCGATGGCGATCATGACGCCTACCGCAACAAATCCCTGAGCCTGAGCCTCAGCCACGCACTGACCGATGACGTCGAAGTCGGCGCCAATCTGCTGGATAACCGTGGCAGGAGCGAATTCGACAACCCGTTCGGCCGCTTCGACATAGACACGTTTGAGTCGGTGCAACAGCAGCCGTACAGCGACTTCAATGTCAGCAGCGTGAGCAGTTACGTCGATGCCCGGGTCAACGAAACCTGGAAAACCCGCGTCGAATTCGGCCACAGCGAAAACCGCGAGAAGACTTTCGACAAGCTCAGTGACGAGCGCACGGTGTTCAACACCTATCGCGACTCGGTGAACTGGCAGAACGACCTGGCGCTGGACGCGCGCAACAGCCTGATTCTGGGCGGCGACTGGTATGAAGACCGGGTCAACAGCAGCACTGCGTTTGACGAGGACAGCCGCTGGAATCGCGCCGCGTTCATCCAGCATCGCTACCAGGCCGACAGCTTTTCTACCGAGATCGGCCTGCGCCACGACGACAACCAGCAGTTCGGCAGCCAGAACACCTGGAGCGGCACCTTCACACTGCCGCTGAACCCGGACAACGACGTGCTGCTGAGCTACAGCGAAGGGTTCCGCGCGCCGACCTTCAACGACCTGTACTACCCGGATTTCAGCAATCCCGACCTGAAACCGGAAACTTCGAAAAGCTACGAACTGCAATGGCGCAGCCAGTTGAGCGACAGCGCGCGGCTGGAAGCCTCGATTTACCGTACCGACCTGGAAGACGCGATCATCTTCGGCAGCAACTCCCGCCCGCAGAACGTTGCGTCAGCGCGCATCAACGGTTTTGAAGCAGCGTTGAAGCAGGAGCTGTTTGGCTGGCAGAGCAATCTCGGCGTGGCGATCATTGACCCACGTGATCGCGATACCGGGCATACGCTGGCGCGACGGGCGCGGCGCACGGCCAGTTGGGATCTGGATCGGCAGTTCGATCGCTTGGGTGTGGGCGCCAGTTGGCAATTGGTCAGTGGCAGTTACGACGACTTGAACAACACCCAGTCGCTTGGCGGCTACGGCACACTCGGGCTGCGCAGCAGTTGGGCGCTGAACCGTGAGATCAAGCTGGATCTGAAGGTGGATAACTTGCTGGACAAGGGCTACAGCCGGGCGAATTACAGCTATGACGGCGCGCAGTATGGCTATCGCGAGGAAGGTCGGGCGTGGATGTTCGGGGTGACGTGGACCCCTGAACTCTGAGCTGAGATTTGTATTGGCTGGCTGGCCTCTTCGCGAGCAGGCTCGCTCCCACAGTAGACTGAGTGCAGCCACACAGTTTGTTTTCAACGCAAATCCAGTGTGGGAGCGAGCCTGCTCGCGAATACAGGCGATGCGGTCTACCGATCCGGCGCGATCAATTGGCAGAGTTTGGCGGTCGCACTGATCATCTGACCACTGGGCCTTTCCAGACCTTTGTCACTGACCAGCAACAACCGCCCCTGCCTGACCGCCGCCACCTGCGGCCAGGCCTTCCACGCCCCTAGCTGGGCCTGGTCACCGGCGACAATCACTTCGGGATCACGCTGCAATACCGCCTCGATACTCACCTGCGGTGCCGGCAGATTCAGCTCGGCAAACACATTGCGCGCACCGCACACTTCAAGCGCATCGCTGATGATCTGCCCGCCACCGACGGTGTATAGCGGTTTGTCCCAGACTTGATAGAAAACCCGCAGCGGTTCGTCACGGCTATAACGCTGGCGCAGATCATTCAGTTGCTCGCGCAATTCGGCCGCTCGTTTCGCCCCACGTTCTGGACGCCCGAGCTGTTTGCTGATCGCTTCAATTTGCGTCGCCAGTTGCGTCAACGTATGCGGCTCGGCGACGAAGGTTGGAATGTTCAGGCGCTTGAGCTGATCACGCTGCCCGGCGCCGACGCTGCCGGGCCAGAGCAGCAGCAAATCCGGTTTCAGGCTTAGCAAGCGCTCCATATCGAGCTGGCCGTAGCGGCCCACTGATGGAACATCGGCAATGGCTGCCGGCCGCTCGCCCGCATCCAGCACGCCGACCAACAGGTCGGCAGAGCCCAGTTCAACGACGATTTCAGACAGCGAGGGGGCGAGGCTGACCACCCGCAATGCAGCCAGCACCGGGCTGCTCAGAACGAGCAGCACAACCGCCAGCCACAGGCGAGGCATCAACCGAGTTGACGCGGAATACGATAGAGGTAGAACAGCACGGCGGTGGACAGCGCCAGCAGCATCAACGGCACGGCTTCGAGGCCGACGAACACCGCCAGTGCGCCAATCCAGGCCGGCAGGGACGCTACCAGCAACGCCGTACGCCGACGCGCCGCAAGGGCAATCCAGGCGGCGGGTTCTTCGGCGGTATCGAGGGCTTTTTGCGTGGCGATCAACGCGTGTTTGTAGCGGGCGAAATACTTGAGGCTGACAAACATCGAGGCGACGCCAGCGATGAACAAAGGCATCGCCAGCACTGGCAACAGGCCCTGGCCTTCACCGAACAGCGCGTTGAGCACGAACAGCGGCAACAGCGCCAGCGCCAGGTATTGCCACCAGGCCACCGCCAACCGCCGCCGCACCTGGCCGCGGGTCACGCGCGGTCGACCTCGCCCTGGTGCTCGTTGCCCATCATGTGGTCGAGCTTGCTGGCCTTGGTCGCCAGATAGAGTTTGTTGTGCGGATTGTGCCCGGTGTGCAGCGGCACGCGCTCGGCGACGACGATGCCCATGTCGGTCAGCGCTTTGACCTTGCGCGGGTTGTTGGTCATCAGGCGCAGGGATTTCACGCCCAGATGTTCGAGCATCGGCAGGCACATGGCGTAGTCGCGCTGATCGGCAGCAAAGCCCAGACGCTCGTTGGCTTCCACGGTGTCGGCGCCGCCGTCCTGCAATTCGTAGGCGCGTATCTTGTTCAGCAGCCCGATGCCGCGCCCTTCCTGACGCAGATACAGCAGCACGCCACGGCCTTCGCGGGCAATCGCCTGCAACGCGGCTTCCAGTTGCGAGCCGCAGTCGCAACGCTGGCTGAACAAGGCATCGCCGGTCAGGCATTCGGAATGCAGGCGACCGAGTACCGGGGCGCCATCGGCAATTTCACCGAGGCTCAGCACGACGTGCTCACGCCCGGTGCTCTCATCGAGAAAGCCGTGCATGGTGAATTGCGCAAAAGGCGTTGGCAGCTTGGAAGCGGCGACGAAGACGACAGGCACCGATGTGCTCCTGATCTAGAAGACTGAAAATTCGCAGGCGGGCATTGTAACAGCAGGTTCCTGTGGACGCTTAGGCTGAATTATCGGGCATAACCATCAAAAAGTTTGATGACAGCTGCCATGCGCTCCCACAGGACATTGTGATCATTTTGGATCAAACGGATACGGCTGCTGCCACCTCTCAAAGACCGGCTTCAACTCCCCGCTCTTGACCAGTTCCGCCATGCGCCGGTCATACAGCGCCATTAACGCGCGAGCCTGTGGGGTATCGGCGAAACCGAGAAACAGCGGCAACTCAGCCAGATGCGAATAGCGGTACTGCGCTGGATCTGCAGCATCGCGCACGACCGCTTCAATCTCGGTCAGCGCATCGATGTAGTAATCCGCCCGGCCCTGCTTGAGCATCAGCAGAATGCCGGTACGTCGTTCGATCTGGTTGAAGCGCTGGATGTTCGGCAAGTAGTTCTCGTAGCGGTAGCCGCGCACCCAGGCCAGACGATATTTGCCCAGGGTCGCCTGGGTCGGCCGCGGGCTGCTGGCCAGGCCCAGCGCGTAGATGTGATCAGAATCGAACTTCGATTGCGGGTACAGCACGTGCTCGGCTTCGTCGCGGTAGGAGCCGACCAGCGCGTCGACTTCCTTCAACTGCACTAGCCCGATCGAACGGGTGTACGGCACCGTGCGGATATCCAGCTTGACCCCGGCCGGCTCGAAGACTTTGCGCAACACGTCCCAGGCCAGACCATGGCCGTCAGCGGCGGTGTAATCCTCCCAGTCTTCGCTGGCCAGATGGATCACCGCAGGCACAGGCGCGGCGGCCTGCGCGTGGGCGAACGTGCCCAGCAGAGCCAGAAGCAGCAGCGCCAACCCGCGTCGCAGCATTGCGTGTTTCCTCACGTGAGTCGAATCAGGCGAATACCCAGACCAGCCCTTGCATCGCCAGCCAGGCGAACACACCGGCCAGCACGTCGTCGAGCATGATGCCGACGCCGCCATGCACGTGCTTGTCGATCCAGCGGATCGGCCACGGCTTGAGAATATCGAAGAAGCGGAACACCAGAAAACCCACGAGCAACCAGTACCAGCCTTCCGGCACCAGCCACAGGGTGATCCACATGCCGACCATTTCGTCCCAGACGATGCCTTCGTGGTCGTGCACGCGCAAATCGTCAGCGACTTTGCCGCACAGCCAGAAGCCGAACAGCATGGTGATGCCGAGCATCAGCCAGTAGCCCCAATCGGGCAGCATCTGCCACAACGGAATGAACGGCAGCGCCACCAGCGAGCCCCACGTGCCCGGCGCTTTTGGCAAGGTGCCGGAGCCGAAGCCGAACGCGAGGAAATGCCACGGATTGCGCCAGACCGAGGGAGGCACGAATTCGGCAGGGACCTGTTTCGGGTGATCTGTCACGGTGTCTCCTGAAAATGTTGGTAGCCGCGAATCTGCGGAGTGATGTCGCGTCGGTCGCGGTCCAGCAGCGCCACGCCCTGGCCCGGCAGCACTCGCCCGATCACATGGATCGGCCAGCCGTCGGCCAGCAGTGCCGGCAACTCGGCGGACGGCAAGGTGAAGGCCAGTACGTAGTCATCACCACCGCTCAATGCCGCGCGCTCGGCACCGCGCTGGCCGAGAAACGCGACTAAAGCATCCGACAACGGTACACGCTCGCGTTCAATCTCAAGTCGCACCTTCGACGCCAGCGCGATATGCCCGCAATCGGCGAGCAGGCCATCGGAGATGTCCAGCGCCGCCGTAGCCTTGCCGCGCAGGGCCTGACCGAGGGCCAGTTGCGGCTGCGGCGACCAGTAATGCTCGAGCAGCGGCTGGGCGATATGCGCTTCGGCATCACGTTGGGCCAATACCAGCGGCAAGGCGCCGGCGGCATTGCCCAGTTCGCCGCCGACGCAGAGCAGATCACCGGCCTGCGCACCGCTGCGGGTCAAGGCCTGGCCAGCGGGTACGCGGCCGAACACGGTGACCGTCAGGCTCAACGGTCCGCGCGTGGTGTCGCCGCCGACCAGTGCGACGCCGCAGCTTTGCGCCATGCGGTTCAGACCACGGGCATAGGCTTGCAGCCAATCGGCGGTTACCGTCGGCAATGTCAGGGCAAGGGTGAAGGCAACGGGCGCGGCGCCCATGGCGGCCAGGTCACTGACCGCGACGGCCAGCGAGCGCTGACCGAGCAGAAACGGATCGCAGGGGTCGGCGAAATGCACACCGGCCACCAGCGTATCGGTGGAAACCGCCAGCAGTTCCCCAACGGGAACTGCCAGCAAGGCGCAGTCGTCGCCGATCCCCAGAGCAACGCCTTCGCCGCCCTGCGCACAAGGCGCGGCGGCGAAGAAATTGCGGATCAGCTCAAACTCGCCCATGGCCGAGAAAAAGTATTCAAGCGCCGATCAGCGCTTGAACGCCTTCACTTCAGCTTCACGCAGGCGCGGGGCCAGCTTGTCGAGCACACCGTTGACGAACTTGTGGCCGTCGGTCGAACCGAACACCTTGGCCAGTTCGATACCTTCGTTGATCACAACGCGGTACGGCACGTCGACGCGCTTGAGCAGTTCCCAGGTCGACAGGCGCAGAACCGCCAGTTCAACCGGGTCGAGCTCTTCGATCGCCAGATCCAGGCAAGGCGTCAGGGCAGTGTCGATTTCGGTCTTGAACTGCGGAACCCCGTGAAGGATTTCACGGAAGTAGGCGCCGTCGACATCGGTGAAATCGTTATCAACGCGAAACTGCGCTTCGATCTCGTTCAGCGATTGCCGGGCCATGTGCCACTGGTACAGCGCTTGAGTCGCGAGCTGACGGGCTTCGCGACGCTTGGCGCTCTTCGACGGCTTGCCGGCATCCGCGGGTTTCGGATCGCGCGGGTTGAAACGATCGCTTTCGTCGCTAATCACTTGGCCTCCAACTGTGCCAGCAGGCTGACCATTTCCAGAGCGGACAGGGCAGCTTCGGCACCTTTGTTACCGGCCTTGGTGCCGGAACGTTCGATGGCTTGTTCGATGGAATCAACGGTCAGCACACCGAACGCAACCGGTACGCCGAATTCCATGGAGACCTGGGCCAGGCCTTTGGTGCACTCGCCAGCCACGTATTCGAAGTGCGGAGTACCGCCACGAATGACCGCGCCGAGGGCGATGATCGCTGCGAACTCGCCTTTCTGGGCGACTTTCTGCGCAACCAGCGGGATTTCGAAGGCGCCCGGTGCGCGGATGATGGTGATGTCGCTTTCGCTCACGCCGTGGCGAACCAGGGCATCAACGGCACCGCTGACCAGGCTTTCAACCACGAAGCTGTTGAAGCGGCCCACTACCAGAGCGTAGCGGCCTTTAGGGGCGATGAAGGTACCTTCGATGGTCTTCAGGGTCATTCGTCAGTTCTCTTAAAGAGCCGGGACGCGTCTGCTACGCGTCCCTCAGTGATTATTTGCCGCGAATCGGAGTCCGGAAACAGCCGGTCATTATTCGGAGGGCACGTATTCTACAACTTCCAGATCGAAACCGGATATCGCATTGAACTTCATTGGTGCCGACATCAAGCGCATTTTGCGCACGCCGAGGTCACGCAGGATCTGCGAACCGGCACCGACAATGCTGTAAGTGGTCGGTTTTTTCGGCGCTGCCTGCTCACCGGTTTCACGGATATGCGCCAGCAGCACGTCGCCATCGAGCGGGTGACCGAGCAGCAGCACCACACCGCTGCCAGCCTCGGCGACCGCAGCCATGGCGGCGCGCAGGCTCCAGCGGCCCGGTTGCTTGACCATCAGCAGGTCGCGCAGCGGGTCCATGTTGTGCACGCGAACCAGCGTCGGCTCCTCAGCGCAGACAGTGCCCAGCGTCAGGGCCATGTGCACGTCGCCTTCCACCGAATCACGATAGGTCACCAGGTTGAATTGGCCCAGTTCGCTGTCCAGCGGCTGCTCGGCAATCCGCTGAACGGTACGTTCGTGGATCATCCGGTAGTGAATCAGGTCGGCGATGGTGCCGATCTTGATGTTGTGTTCAGCGGCGAAAGCTTCGAGTTCAGCGCGACGGGACATGGTGCCGTCGTCGTTCATCACTTCGCAGATCACCCCGCTCGGCTCGAAACCGGCCATGCGCGCCAGGTCGCAAGCGGCTTCGGTGTGGCCGGCGCGAGCGAGGGTGCCGCCGGCCTGGGCCATCAGCGGGAAAATGTGACCCGGGCTGACGATGTCTTCAGCCTTGGCGTCTTTGGCGGCTGCCGCTTGCACGGTGCGCGCGCGATCGGCGGCGGAGATGCCGGTGGTCACGCCTTCGGCGGCTTCGATCGAAACGGTGAACTTGGTGCCGAAACCGGAACCGTTGCGCGGCGCCATCAGCGGCAGCTTCAACAGTTCGCAGCGCTCGCGGCTCATCGGCATGCAGATCAGGCCACGGGCGTGCTTGGCCATGAAGTTGATGTGTTCGGCCTGGCAGCATTCGGCGGCCATGATCAGGTCGCCTTCATTCTCGCGGTCTTCGTCATCCATGAGGATGACCATCTTGCCTTGGCGGATGTCTTCAACCAGTTCTTCGATGCTATTGAGCGCCACAAGGCACCCCCTTCTTTTGAATTATTTGAGGTAGCCGTTTTGGGCCAGAAAGCTTTCGGTGATGGTGCTGCCGGCGGTCTTTTCTGCAGCCTTGTCACCCAGCAGCAGACGCTCCAGATAACGCGCCAGCAGGTCGACTTCCAGATTCACCCGGCGGCCCGGCTTGTATGAAGCCATGATGGTTTCGCTGAGGGTGTGCGGAATGATCGTCAGCATGAATTCGGCGCCATCGACTTCGTTCACGGTCAGGCTGGTGCCGTCGACGGTGATCGAGCCTTTGTGGGCGATGTACTTGGCCAGCTCTTTCGGCGCGCGGATGCGAAATTCAACGGCGCGGGCATTGTCGCTGCGCGAGACCACTTCACCGACGCCATCGACGTGACCGCTGACCAGATGCCCGCCGAGGCGAGTGGTCGGGGTCAGGGCTTTTTCCAGATTGACCGGACTGCCGCTTTTCAGGTCATTCATGGCGGTGCAATCGAGGGTTTCACGGCTGACGTCGGCGGCAAAGCCGTCGCCCGGCAACTCGACGGCGGTCAGGCAAACGCCGTTGACCGCGATGCTGTCGCCGAGTTTGACGTCACTCAGATCGAGCTTGCCGGTTGCGACGTGCACCCGTACATCACCGCCCTTTGGGGTCAGTGCGCGGATACTGCCGATGGATTCGATGATGCCGGTGAACATGGGGTTCTCCTTGAGAACGAGGCCAGCGCTAACGCGATGGCCGGGAATTATACGCGGGCTGAAGGGACAGGGATCGCAGTGACTCGCCAGTCATCGCCCACCGCGCGGATTTCAGTGATTTTCAGCTCCGGCGCATCTTTCATCTGCGCCAGCGGCCAGTCGAGCAGCGGACGCGCCGTGGAGCCGAGGAATTTGCCGGCAATGAAGATCACGAATTCGTCGACCAGCCCCAGTTGCGCAAAGGCGCCGGCCAGACGCGGCCCGGCCTCGACCAGCACCTCGTTGGTGCCACGGTTGGTCAGTTCGATGAGCAATTGATGCAGATCGACCTGGCCGTCGTCACTCGGGACGATCAGGCATTCCGGGCCATTGGCGTATTGCTCCTCGACCGCGACACAGGTGGCGACCAGCGCCGGCCCGGCCTTGAAGAACGGCGCATCCAGCGGCACCCGCAGGCGGCCATCGATCAATACGCGCAATGGCGGGCGACTCATGACCAGCGCGGTTTGCTCGCTGTCGAGACCGAGTTCGTCCGCGCGCACGGTCAAGCGTGCGCCGTCAGCCAGCACCGTATCGGCGCCAGTCAGCACCACCGCCGCCTCAGCGCGCAAACGCTGCACCGCCGAACGCGCCGCCGGGCCGGTGATCCATTGGCTCTCGCCGCTTTCCATCGCCGTGCGCCCGTCGAGGCTCATGGCCAACTTGACCCGCACGAACGGCAAGCCATGTTCCATGCGCTTCAGAAAACCTTGATTGAGCTTGCGTGCTTCAGCCTCCAGCACACCACTTTCGGTGGCAATACCAGCCTCGGCCAAGCGCTGCAAACCGCGCCCGGCGACCTGCGGATTGGGATCACGCATCGCCGCCACGACCCGGGCAACGCCAGCGGTCACCAAGGCATCGGCACACGGCGGCGTGCGCCCGTGGTGGCTGCAAGGCTCGAGGGTGACATACGCCGTCGCGCCCCGGGCCTGCTCGCCAGCGGCGCGCAGGGCGTGGACTTCAGCATGGGGTTCGCCGGCGCGCTCATGCCAGCCTTCGCCGACAATCTGGCCGTCACGCACCACCACGCAACCGACTCGCGGATTGGGATGGGTGGTGTAGTGGCCCTTGCGCGCCAGTTCCAGCGCGCGGGCCATGAAATGCGCGTCGAGGATCGCCTGCTCGGCGGCGGTGGTCATTCTTTCACCGGTTCGCGGGCGAGGCGGTCGATCTCTTCGCGGAATTCATTGAGGTCCTGGAAGCGCTTGTACACCGAGGCAAAACGGATATAGGCGACTTCATCAAGCTTTTGCAGCTCGGCCATCACCAGCTCGCCGACCACGAGGGATTTGACCTCGCGTTCGCCGGTGGCGCGCAGCTTGTGCTTGATGTGAACCAGAGAGGATTCGAGGCGCTCGACGCTGACCGGACGTTTCTCCAGCGCGCGTTGCATGCCGGCGCGGAGTTTTTCTTCGTCGAACGGTTGGCGGCTGCCGTCGGTTTTGATCAGGCGCGGCAACACCAGTTCGGCCGTCTCGAACGTCGTAAAACGTTCGCCGCAGGCCAGGCATTCACGCCGGCGGCGCACCTGTTCGCCCTCGGCGACCAGACGCGAGTCGATGACCTTGGTGTCGTTGGCACCGCAGAAGGGACAGTGCATGGTGGCTGGCAACAAAAAATGGGAGGGCCATGGTAGCGCATCCCCGTGGCAAGACAAGCCATAGGCTTTGCGGTATACAGAACGGCATGATCGTCTGATCCATGGAATTCATTCTGCCGGAGCCTCCAATGCCGTTACGTCCGCTCGTTCTGCTCAGTCTTTTCAGCCTGCTGGTGGCCTGTGGCAGCGACGCACCCAAGCCGCAACCGCCGACGCCAGGCCCCGCGCCGCAGCAGGCGCAGAAAAAAGCCAAAGAGGCTGCCGAACTCGGCCCGCTGCCGGCGCATCAGCGCGAATTGAGCGGCAGCCTGCAAGGGGTGCCGGCCGGCGCCGAAGTCGAACTGGCGCTGCTGGTGATCGATGAAAAGGACCGCCCACAGCAACTGCTCGCCAGTTCCAGCCTGATCGGCAACAACCAGATTCTGCCGTTCCACCTGCGGTTCAACCCCGAGGCGTTTCCGGCCGGCGCACGGGTCGAGCTGCGCGGTCGCGCCAGCCAGTCCGGGCAATTGATCCTGCACCTGCCGTCGCAGACCATCACTCAACCGACCACTCAGGCGTTGGGCCAGCTGCAATTCGTCAAAGCGCCATGACAGCACCGCTCGACCTGCAGCAGGCCTTGGGGGAATTGCTCGGCGACGCCAGACTGAAAGCCTGCGCGTTGCCCGGCACCGATTTGCAGCTGTGGCTGATCGACGGTGACAACATGGCCCGCGAATTCAGCCAGGAAGAGACCCAGCGCATCCTGCATGAACCGCCCTATTGGAGCTTTTGCTGGGCCAGCGGCCTGGCCGTGGCGCGTTATCTGGCACAGTTTCCAGAGTGGGTGCGCGGCAAGCGCGTGCTGGATTTCGGCGCCGGCTCCGGGATCGCCGGGATCGCGGCGGTGAGGGCCGGGGCGCTGGAAGTGGTGGCCTGCGATCTCGATCCGTTGGCGATCGCCGCTTGCCGGGCAAATGCCGAGCTCAATGCTGTGCAGATGAGCTACTCGACGGATTTCTTTGCCGAGGCCGATCGCTTCGATCTGATTCTGGTCGCCGACGTGTTGTACGACCGGGCGAACTTGCCGCTGCTCGACGCGTTTCTCAGTCGCGGACGCGAGGCGCTGGTGGCGGATTCACGGGTGCGGGATTTTCGGCATCCGTTGTATGAACGGATCGAGATGCTGGAGGCGATGACCCTCCCCGATCTGGCCGAGCCCGAAGAATTCAGACATGTCAGCCTCTACCATGCACGGCGCTAGCTAAAAGCATCGCGGGCAAGCCCGCTCCCACAGGGTCTGAAGTCGTCCGCAGATTTTGCGTAATACCCAAAACACTGTGGGAGCGGGCTTGCCCGCGATAGCGTCCTTCCAGGCGACACATATCTCAAAACCTGCCCCGCTTCCGGCCACCCCCCGCCAAGCCGTATAGTTGCCCCATTCCAAGCTTCTTCGACGAGATCCCCCATGAGTCAGCAAACGCCGTACATCTTCGACGCCACGACTGCCGATTTCGACCAGTCGGTGATCGAAGCCTCCTTCAACAAACCGGTGCTGGTGGATTTCTGGGCCGAATGGTGTGCGCCGTGCAAGGCGTTGATGCCGATGTTGCAAGGCATTGCCGAGAGCTATCAGGGCGAGTTGCTGCTGGCCAAGGTCAACTGCGACATCGAGCAGGACATCGTCGCCCGCTTCGGCATTCGCAGCCTGCCGACCGTGGTGCTGTTCAAGGATGGTCAGCCGGTCGATGGCTTTGCCGGGGCACAACCGGAATCCGCCGTGCGCGCGCTGCTGGAACCGCATGTGCAGATGCCGCCACCGGCCGCTGCCGACCCGTTCGAACAGGCCCAAGCGATGTTCGACGAAGGTCACTTCGCCGAGGCGGAAGCGGCGCTGGTGACCCTGCTCAATGAAGACAATACCAACGCCAGGGCGCTGATCCTTTACGCACGCTGCCTGACCGAACGCGGTGAGCTGGGCGAAGCGCAAACCGTGCTCGACGCGGTCAAGAGCGATGAGCACAAAGCCGCACTCGCTGGGGCCAAGGCGCAGATCCAGTTCCTCGGCCTCGCCCGCGACCTGCCGGACGCCGCCGACCTTAAGAGCCGCCTGGCGCAAAATCCGCAGGATGATGAAGCGGTGTACCAACTGGCGATCCAGCAACTGGCGCGCCAGCAATACGAAGCGGCGCTGGACGCCTTGCTCAAACTGTTCATCCGTAACCGCAGCTACGGCGAAGGCTTGCCGCACAAGACCTTGCTGCAGGTGTTCGAACTGCTGGGCAATGATCATCCGTTGGTGACGGCTTACCGTCGCAAAGTGTTTGCGGCGCTGTATTAAGGCCTTACCCGATCCAGCTATAGAGCGGCGTATCCCCGCCGCTCGCCACTTTCACATCGGAACTGTGGCGCAAGCGCACGAGCAAACGCTTGCCCGCTGCCGCACTGCCGGTCAGCGCTTCCAGTTGATCGAGCAGATCCGGCCCGCTAAGTTGCCCGGCGTTGCGCAACAAGTCTTTGGCCACCTGCCACAGCGCATCATCCTGATTCACCGGCTTCGCCGCCGGGGCCGACGCCACTGCCTCGGACTGCGCGACCGGCGCCTGCCCGCTCAGCGCCGAACCCAGCCTGGCCCAATCGCTGTCATCCAGCTCCACCGTCAAATCCACCGGCACCTCGCCGACCGTTCCGCGTATCCGCAACATCGAGTTCGCTCCTGCACTTTTCTGACCTGCATGCTCCCACGGGACTTGTGCAACGCCAAGTAAAGGGCGCCAAACACATCTGGTAATTCCCGGTTGATCGGCTAAATTAATCTCTTTTTGCGGGAAGGATTCCCAATGTCTTCAGGACGAAAACTGGCCTCTAAAGGAGGCCCGACCTCTACAGGTGGCGTGATACTTGAAGGAAATGAGAACCTCAATATCGAAGGAAGAATAATCGCTTCCATTGGACAACTCGCCAGTTGTCCGGTCTGTGGGCCTGGCAAAGGCCCCATCGTAGCAGTGGGTGAAAGAACGCTGATTTTACCTGCCGGACCAGCTGCGCTAGAGGGTGACTACGTCGCCTGCGGTTGTCCGCCCATGACCAATAAGCTGCTCACTCAGCAACACAGTGGTTTCGCAGGAATTGGCCGGCCCGCTCCAATTGACATGGGGCCACCGATTGCTGCCCTGACCTCTTATCGCTACTTGCAGGTCATCATCGAACGCCTTGATGACACGGAAAAGCCAGGTTTGGCTTACAAACTCAAGGACAAGGCGAAGGTTGCCGTTTTACAAGACAGCACTTGCAACCTCACAGGCGAAGGCTGCGAACACCCGGTAAAAAACGCTTCGGATTACGACACCCTGTTGGTAGGGGAAGATTCCGAATGGACTTTCTATGCCTATGAAGAGCCCCTGACACAGGATTTGTCATGAAATCGGAAATCAAACTCATCTTTAAAGACTTTCTGATGCAGCCACCGCCAGGCGTAAAATTTCAGCTGCTTATCGACGGTCAGGTCGTAGATGACAACATCGTTCAAAACGATGACAGGCCTCGCATTTATTCATTGATATCCAAAAACGGCCAGATCGCTATAACGCTCGCGGGCAAGGAACTACCGTCGATCAAAACCCGAGACACCCACGAAGTGACGGTTCAGATTGTGGGGAACTCCGGTACAAAAAAAGGTATGCACACTGCTACGTTGAATCCAGGGAAGTCTCTTTCGATCGTAGCGATATCACCGTGGGTAAAAGTCCCGCTAACGACCAGCGGCGCTGTCTCGAACGACGCGTTCTACGAAGTCGAATATGGTGTGAAACGTACAAATGAAACCCGAACGGTGAAAGTCGTCATTCAGGACATGCCGCGCAGGATACTGATGGAGGCGCTGTCACACCGGGGATCAACACAGTGGGCAGGGAATAAAAGCAAAAAGTCGCTGCCACACCCTACGCTCAGGCAGAGCGTGGAATTTCCACCAAACACAAATAAATGCAATCTGTTCGTCTACGACGTGCTGACCGCAATTGGGGTCAACGTGGCGTTGATTGAACATGGCAAATCGAAATACCTGCCATATTTCTCCAAGGTTAGTCCTCCGCTCGCGGGTGAATGGGCGAATGGACAACGATTGCTCAACAGCTGGAAAGTCGAGCGCACGCCGTTGCCCGGGGACGTCGGCGCTTACGCAATGAATTATTCCGACGCCAGCGGCCATGTCGGCTTCGTTCTAACGAAGGGCGTATGCATTTCTGCAGGGTGGGAAAAAGTTGAAGTTAACGACGCAGGTTTTCGCCATGCGACCGGTAATGCAAATCCCAGTGACCATGACTTCACTATTTTCCGACGCTACAAACACAGCACGCCACAATGAAACGCCCTTATTCGCTCCTCCTCATAATTCCGTTTTTGCTCATCGTGGCATGGCGCATCTGGTTGCCTGCCGATCTTTCGGCTTGTCCCGCTGACGGGGAAACTGCAGGTCCACTGACCCTTGTTATTCGTGATTACTTTGAGCGCAATAGCCGGACCGACTGGCGAGACATGGATGATCGTTTCGACATACTTTCAACCCCCGAAGGCCAGAGCATAGCGAGTCAACCGAATTCACACACTTGCGAAGCATTGCGGGTACTGCAGAGTCCGGCGTTCAGTCAGAGTGAAAAAATCTTCACCATGGCACTTATGTTCAGACTGCCAATCGACCAGTACATGGCCCTGATGGATCGCAGTCATCAACTCTACACGCAGGGCAAAATGGATAAGGAGGTGCTGACTCTGGTGGTATTTCCGCGCGGAACAGCCATCAACTACTGGTGGCTTCCGGCTTGGCGACAGCGTTTCAGTCGCGATGCCCCGAGCGTGCTCGACGCAAATCTGATCAACGATGTTCTTTCGGGACACTATTGGTTCGACTATCCCGGCGCAGGCTTCTGATTCTGCAAGCATGACATCCAATCCCAGCACCGCCCGCGAACTCATCCCGGGCGGTGCTTAGCCATGTCTTGCGCAATCTCAAGCGCACGGGCACACTCTGCGCACTTTCGTTATAAGATTACATAACAAACTTTTCATTTTTCTCGGAGTCCGTCATGCATCGTTTGCTGCTCGCTTTGCCGTTTGCCCTGTTGCCGCTGGCCGCTGCCCATGCGGTGGATGAGCACGATCACGATCATGAGCACGGCAGCCTCGGCGCCCATGAGCATGGTGTGGGTCGTCTGAATGCCGCGCTCGATGGTCAGACCCTGGAGCTTGAGCTGGAAAGTCCAGCGATGAATCTGGTGGGTTTTGAACACGCCGCGACGTCGGATGCCGACAAGGCCAAAGTGGCCGCCGCTCGTGCGCAACTGGAAAAACCATTGGCCCTGTTCAGTCTGCCCGCTGCGGCCGGTTGCAAAGTGGTCAGCCAGGAACTGGAAAGCCCGCTGTTCGGCGACAAGCCGGACGCCGATGATCACGACGAAGATGAAGCAGACAAGGACGGTCACGAGCATCACCACGACCACAGCGAAATCCACGCGCATTACCAATTCAGCTGCGCCACACCGGGCGCGCTGAACACGCTGAATCTGGCCAACATCTTCAAAACCTTCCCGGCAACGCAGAAGATTCAGGTACAACTAATCAGCGCGACCGGCCAGCAAGGTACCGAAGTGACGGCGAAATCGGCTGCGCTGAAATTCTAGGATCCACCGAAATCCCCTGTGGGAGCGAGCCTGCTCGCGAAGGCGGCGTGTCAGTTGACAGGTGGGTGTCTGACCCAGCGCTTTCGCGAGCAGGCTCGCTTCCACAGGGTTATGTGTTCACTTCATGAAAATCGGTGCCATGACCCAAGCACTCATCGAACTTTCCGACCTTGGCTTCAACTGGCCCGGTCACCCGCCGCTGCTGGACATCCCGGCGTTTCGTCTGGAAGCCGGCGAAACCCTGTTTCTCAAAGGCCCCAGCGGCAGTGGCAAGACCACCCTGCTCGGCCTGCTTGGCGGGGTGCAGAAGCCCAATCGGGGCAGCATTCGCCTGCTCGGCCAGGAGCTGACCGAGCTTTCTGCCGGCAAGCGCGATACGTTTCGTGTCGATCACACTGGCTACATTTTCCAGCAATTCAACCTGCTGCCGTTTCTCTCGGTGCGCGAGAACGTTGAGTTGCCGTGTCACTTCTCGAAACTGCGTGCGCAACGGGCGAAACAGCGCCACGGCAGCGTCGATCAGGCCGCCGCCACCCTGCTCGCCCACTTGGGTCTGAAAGACGAAAGCATCCTCAGCCGCCGCGCCGACTCGCTGTCGATCGGCCAGCAACAACGGGTCGCTGCCGCCCGCGCGTTGATCGGCCAACCGGAGCTGGTGATCGCCGACGAACCGACCTCGGCACTGGATTACGACGCCCGCGAGAACTTCATTCGCCTGCTGTTTGCCGAGTGCCGCGAGGCCGGATCGAGTCTGTTGTTCGTCAGCCATGACCAGAGCCTGGCGCCGCTGTTCGACCGTCATCTGTCCCTGGCCGAACTCAATCGCGCCGCCACGTCCGCCGAGGTCTGAGATGTATCTGTTTCGTCTGGCCATGGCCAGCCTGGCCAACCGCCGTTTCACCGCATTGCTCACCGCTTTCGCCATCGCCCTGTCGGTGTGCCTGCTGCTCGCCGTCGAGCGCGTGCGCACCGAAGCCAAGGCCAGTTTCGCCAGCACCATCAGCGGCACTGACCTGATCGTCGGTGCCCGCTCCGGCTCGGTAAACCTGCTGCTGTATTCGGTGTTCCGCATCGGCAACGCTACCAACAACATCCGCTGGGACAGCTTTGAACACTTCGCCAACAACCCGAAAGTGAAGTGGGCAATCCCCATGTCCCTAGGCGATTCCCATCGCGGCTATCGCGTGATGGGCACCACCGAAGCCTACTTCGAGCACTACCAGTACGGGCGCCAGCAACACCTGGCGCTGGCCGACGGTCGCGCGTTTGCCACCGATCCTTTCGAAGTGGTGCTCGGTGCCGAAGTCGCCGAAGCGCTGCACTACAAGCTCGGCGACAAACTGGTACTGGCCCACGGCGTGGCGGCGATCAGCCTGGTCAAGCATGACGACAAACCCTTCACCGTGGTCGGCATCCTCCAGCGTACCGGCACCCCGGTGGACCGCACGTTGCACATCAGCCTCGGCGGCATGGAGGCGATCCACATCGACTGGCACAACGGCGTGCCGGCGCGCGGCAACGGCAGAATCAGCGCTGATCAGGCGCGCAACATGGACCTGACGCCGCAAGCCATCACCGCGTTCATGCTCGGCCTCAACAGCAAGATTTCCACCTTCGCCTTGCAGCGCGAGATCAACGAATACCGTGGCGAACCGATGCTGGCGATCCTGCCGGGCGTGGCCTTGCAGGAATTGTGGAGCCTGATGAGTACGGCCGAGAAAGCCTTGTTCGTGGTCTCGCTGTTCGTTGTGCTGACCGGGCTGATCGGCATGCTCACGGCGATTCTCACCAGCCTCAACGAGCGTCGCCGCGAGATGGCGATTCTGCGTTCGGTGGGCGCGCGGCCGTGGCACATCGCAAGTCTGCTGGTGCTGGAAGCTTTCGCCCTGGCCCTGACCGGGGTGATCGCCGGGCTGGCGCTGCTGTACGTCGGCATCGCCGCTGCGCAAGGGTACGTGCAGGCCAATTATGGTTTGTACCTGCCGCTGGCATGGCCGAGCGAGTATGAATGGACGCTGCTCGGTGGCATTCTGGCGGCCGCGCTGCTGATGGGCAGCGTGCCGGCCTGGCGCGCGTATCGCCAATCCTTGGCCGATGGCCTGTCGATCCGTTTATGAGGATGTTCACCATGCCCCGCGCCCTGCTTGCGCTGCTGATGCTGGTCGCCCTGCCCGTGTGGGCAGCGGCGCCGAAAGACCTGACCTGGTCGGAAATGATCCCGCCGGACGCTGCGCCGGAAGTGCCGAACATGACCCCGCTGCACGACCTGTCGAAGATGGGCGACGCACTCTCTGCCGAGTCCGCGCCGGCGGCCAAGCAGGACATGCCCAATGCACCGGTAGTGAAGAGCCTCGACGGGCAGAACATTCGCCTGCCCGGTTACATCGTGCCGCTGGAAGTCAGCGAAGAGGGGCGCACCACGGACTTTTTGCTGGTGCCGTACTTCGGCGCCTGCATCCACGTACCGCCACCGCCGTCGAACCAGATCGTCCACGTGAAAAGCGAACTGGGCGTGAAGCTCGATGAGCTGTATCAGCCGTATTGGGTTGAGGGACCGTTGCAGGTGAAAGCCTCGAGCAGTGAGCTGGCCGATGCCGGGTATCAGATGGAGGCGGAGAAGATTTATGCGTATGAACTGCCGGAGTGAGTCCCGGTAGTTTTGTATTGGCTGGTCTATCGTCTTCGCGAGCAGGCTCGCTCCCACAGGTGATCACATTCCAAGGTGGGAGCGAGCTTGCTCGCGAAGGGGCCTTCAAAGGTTTCACAGAAACCCGCCCCTTCACTGTTTCATTGAGCTGAGTCAAAACACCGTATCAGACGGCTTCGTACCCTAGGACATCGAATTTTTATGTCCTTTCGGAGCCCCCATGAACAAGTCCTTGCTCAGCGCCTCGCTGTTTGCCCTCGCGCTCGCAGCCCCGCTCGCCCACGCCCACGAAGCCGGTGACATCCTTGTGCGCGCCGGTGCGATCACCGTCAACCCTAAGGCCGACAGCTCCAGCGTCAAGGTCGATCAGGGTCCGCTGAGCGGCACCAATCTGGGCGGCAAGGCGACCATGAGCAGCGATACCCAACTGGGTCTGAACTTCGCCTACATGCTCACCAACAACATCGGTATCGAGCTGCTGGCAGCCACGCCGTTCGAGCATGACGTCAAGCTCAAGGGCACCGCCCTGCCCGCTGCCAATGGCAAGCTCGGCACCCTGAAACACCTGCCGCCGACCCTCAGCGTCGTCTACTACCCGCTGGATTCGAAATCGGCTTTCCAGCCCTATGTCGGCGGTGGCATCAACTACACCTGGATCTACGACGAACACGTCGGCAGCGAAGCCAGCGCCAACGGCTTCAGCAACTTCAAGGCGAAAAACTCCTGGGGTCTGGCCTGGCAGGTCGGTGCCGACTACATGATCACCGACAACATCATGCTCAACGCCCAGGTGCGCTACATCGATATCGATACCCGCGCGACCGTCGAGAACAACGCCGTCGCGCCGGGCACCCGTGCACGGGTGAATGTGGATGTCGATCCGTTCATCTACATGGTCGGTTTGGGCTATAAGTTCTAAGTCGATTTTTTACTGAACGTTCACGTGGTGGTGAATGAGGCTTGGTAGCGGGCAGGCACAGACCTGACGACGACCGTACGCAGTCGATCGGGGGACAACGTTCCCTCGCCACAGGGATAGCAATATTCCGGCCGTGAAAAAGGCGCCTTATGAAGGGCGCCTTTTTCATGTCCGAAAGCTTGTTTCATCCGCGCCCGAGCAAGCGCGCCAAGCCCACACTCATCGGCGTCTGCGGCGGCATTTCGAAGCGCTGCAGCAAGCGTCGGTTATCGGCTCGCGAATGGCGGATATCACCCGAACGCGCCGGCCCGTAGCTCACGGGCGGCAGTTCACCGACCACTGATTTCAATGCTTCGAGCATCTGCTTCAGGCTCATTGCCTGGTTCCAGCCGACATTGACCGCACCTTCCTGCACTTCAGGCTTTTCCAGCGCCTGCACCAGCAAGTCGACCAGATCACCGACATAGAGGAAATCGCGAGTTTGCTCGCCATCGCCAAACACGGTGATCGGCAAACCTTTCGACGCGCGTTCGCTGAAGATGCTGATCACCCCGGAATACGGCGAGGACGGATCCTGGCGTGGGCCGAAGATGTTGAAGAAGCGAAAAATTGCCGGTTCCAGGCCATGCTGGCGACGGTAGAAATCGAAGTACTGCTCACCGGCCAGTTTGTCCGAGGCATAGGGTGTCAGCGGCGCTTTTGGCGTGTCTTCATCAATCGACTCGCCCTCGCCATTGTTGCCGTACACCGCCGCGCTGGAGGCATACACCACGCGCTTGACCCCGGCCAGACGCATGGCTTCGCAGACATTCAGGGTGCCGATGAAATTGCTCTGGTGGGTTTTCACCGGATCGTCCACCGAGGCCTGCACCGAGGCCACGGCCGCCAGATGCGCGACAGCGTCGCAGCCTTGCATGGCGCGGGCGACCAAAGCGGCATCGGCGACATCGCCGACCACCAGTTCGACCTTGGAATTGTCCAGCGGCAGGTTGCTGCGCTTGCCGGTCGACAGATCGTCAAGCACGCGTACCGCATAGCCCTTGGCGAGCAAGGCATCGGTCAGGTGCGAGCCGATGAATCCGGCTCCGCCAGTGATTAGAACCGTTGCTTCAGCCATGTCGGTAGAACCTGTCCAATAGACCCGGGAGTGCAGCACGCCAGGCGCGCGGTTTGATCCCGAAAGTGTGGAGAATTTTCTTGCAGGCCAGCACTGCATGTTGCGGCTCTTCGGCGGCGTCCGGGCGCGCGGCATGTGCCTGCGCAGTCGGTGCTTCGATCGCCAGCGGATGCATGCTGCGTGCTTCGGTGAGAATCGCCTGGCCCAGCGCCAGCGGGGTGGTCGCTTCGTGGCCGGCGTAATGGTAAGTGCCCCAAAGCGGCGCGGCGCAGTCGAGTTGCTTGAGCACGGAGATGATCACTCGAGCGGCGTCATCGACCGGGGTCGGATTGCCGCGCCGATCATCGGCCAGCAACAACTCTTCGGGTTTTTCCGCGCGAGCGAGGAAGCGTCCGAGGGTGCCGTCCGGGCTGTCGTCGAGCAGCCAGCCGAAACGCAGCAGTACATGTTGCGGGCAGGTCGCGCGCACGCTTTGCTCGATGCGCCATAAGGCCTGACCGCGCAGGCCCAGCGGCACCGGTTCGTCTTTTTCGCTGTAGGCCGTGGCTCGCGAGCCGTCGAACACGCGATAGCTCGACGGCTGCACGAGGACAATGTTGTGGTGCTGGCACAGTTCGGCCAGACGCTCGATGGCGCGTTCCTGGCCGCTCATGCGGCTTTCGCTGACGCTCTCGGCCTGGAACCAGTCGAAATAGTAGGCGAGGTTGATCAACGCATCGGGACGGGTGTCGTCGAGCAATTGGGTGAGGCTCGCGGCATCCCAGCCGTTTTCGGGCGGGCGGGGGGCGAGGAAACCGATGTCTTCTTCCGCACCGAGGCGAATCAGCGCCTGCCCAAGGGCATTTCCGCCGCCCAGTAACATAAGGCGCATTCGCATAGAGTCAGCAGGCCCAGTCTGATTGGAACGATGGCTTTAGCGACGGTTCTTGTGGAACCGTCGTCGATAATTGCCGGAATCGTTGCATTTTGCGGGTTTAGTGCGCAACCGTCATCCGTAAAGTGTAGAAGCTGGAAATTGTATCGAGGCCACCGGCCCCATCGCTGGCAAGCCAGCTCCCACAGGTTTTGTGCCAGGCATGAATCCTGTGGGAGTTGGCTTGCCGACGATGAGGGCCTGACTGTCGCTGAAGATCCCCAGCGGTACTTGCATCTTCCCGCCCCCGCCCGCATAACTTCAGTCATGAATCTGCCCCTCCCCGCCAACAGTGCGCTGGCCGGTTTTCACCCCGCCGTCAGTGCCTGGTTCAACAAGACTTTCCCGGCGGTCACCGCCGCTCAGGCCCGTGCGTGGCCGTTGATTCGCCAGCGCCGGTCGACGCTGATTGCCGCGCCCACCGGCTCCGGCAAAACCCTCACCGCGTTTCTCGCCGTGCTCGATGAGCTTGTGCACCGAGGTCTTGAGCATCCTGACGGTTTGCCCGCCGAAACCCTGGTGGTCTATGTCTCGCCGTTGAAGGCACTGTCCAACGACATTCAGATCAACCTGCAGAATCCGCTCGCCGGCATTACCGCGCATTTGCGCGAAATGGGCCTGCCGGAGCTGACCATCACCACCGCCGTGCGCACGGGCGACACGCCACAGAAAGACCGCGCCGCGATGCGCAAGAGCGCGCCGCATATTCTGGTGACTACCCCGGAATCGCTGTACGTGCTGCTCGGCTCGGAATCCGGGCGCAGGATGCTCGGCACCACGCGCACGGTGATCATCGACGAAATCCACGCGATGGCCGCCGGCAAGCGTGGCAGTCATCTGTCCTTGAGCCTTGAACGCCTGCAAGCGTTGTGCGCCGAACCGCTGACCCGCATCGGCCTGTCCGCCACGCAGAAACCGGTAGAAGCCGTGGCGCGGTTTCTGGTCGGTCATGCCCGGCCCTGCGAAATCGTCGACATCGGCCACGCCCGCCCTCGGGATCTGGGCATCGAGGTGCCGCCGGTGCCGTTGTCGGCGGTGATGGCCAATGATGTATGGGAACTGGTGTATGAGCGCCTCGCCGAACTCGCCCGCGAGCACCGCACCACGCTGATTTTCGTCAACACCCGACGCCTTGCCGAACGCCTCAGCCGGCATCTGAGCGAACGCCTCGGCAAGCAGGCCGTAGCGGCGCACCACGGCAGCCTGGCCAAGGAGTTTCGCCTCGACGCCGAACAACGGCTCAAGCGCGGCGAGCTGCAAGTGCTGATCGCCACGGCATCACTGGAGTTGGGCATCGATATCGGTGAAGTCGATCTGGTCTGCCAGATCAGTTCGCCGCGTTCGATTGCAGCATTTCTGCAACGGGTCGGCCGTTCCGGACACCAGGTCGGCGGCACCCCCAAGGGTCGTTTGTTCGCCACCACCCGCGACGACCTGATCGAGTGCGCCGCCCTGCTCGACTGCGTGCGACGGGGCGAGCTCGATACGCTGCACATTCCGGAAAAACCGCTGGACGTGCTGGCGCAGCAGATCATTGCCGAGGTCAGTTGTCAGGAATGGTCGGAGGATGCGTTGCAGGCGATGTTCCACCGAGCCTGGCCGTATCGCGACCTCGATGAAAAACACTATCAGGCCCTGCTGAGCATGCTGGCCGAGGGTTACAACGGCCGTCAGGGCATCCGCAGCGCCTACCTGCACCGCGACGCCGTCAGTCGCACCTTGCGTGGCCGGCGTGGTGCGCAGCTGACCGCCGTGACCAGCGGCGGCACCATTCCGGACAACGCCGACTACAGCGTGCTGCTCGAACCGCAGGGCTTGAACATCGGCAGCGTCAACGAAGATTTCGCCGTGGAAAGTATCGCCGGCGACGTGTTCCAGCTCGGCAATACCTCGTACCGCATTCTGCGGGTAGAAAGCGGCAAGGTGCGGGTCGAGGATGCGCAGGGCATGCCACCGACCATTCCGTTCTGGCTCGGCGAAGCGCCGGGGCGCAGTGATGAACTGTCGGCGGCCGTCGCGCGCCTGCAAGCGCAGTTGGACGAATTGCTCAGCGCCAGCCCCGGGAATCTGCAACCGGCGCTCGACTGGCTGACCACCATACTCGGCCTCAACCTCGCCAGCGCCGAGCAATTGGTCGAATATCTGGCGCGCGCACGGCAAACCCTTGGCGCCCTGCCCTCGCAGGACACGCTGTTGATGGAGCGGTTTTTCGACGAGTCCGGTGGCACCCAACTGATCATCCACACGCCGTTCGGCAGCCGCATCAACCGCGCCTGGGGCCTGGCCTTGCGCAAGCGTTTCTGCCGCACCTTCAACTTCGAGTTGCAGGCCGCCGCCAGCGAAGACGCGATCGTGCTGTCGCTGTCCACCAGCCACAGCTTCGAGCTCGACGAAGTCTGGCGTTACCTGCACAGCAACAGCGCCGAACACACGCTCATTCAAGCGGTGCTTGATGCGCCGTTGTTCGGCGTGCGCTGGCGCTGGAATGCCGGAGTGGCGCTGGCGTTGCCGCGCTTCACCGGCGGACGCAAAGTCGCTCCGCAACTGCAACGGATGAAGAGCGAAGACCTCATCGCCAGTGTGTTTCCCGACCAGATCGCCTGCCTGGAAAACCTCGCCGGCGAGCGCGAAGTCCCCGAACATCCGCTGGTGGAACAGACCCTCGACGATTGCCTGCACGAAGCGATGGACAGCGAAGGCTGGCTGACCCTGCTGCGTCGCATGGAGCGTGGCGAGGTGCGCCTGATCGCCCGGGATTTACCGGCGCCGTCGCCGCTGGCGGCAGAAATTCTCAGCGCCCGACCCTACACGTTTCTCGACGACGCGCCGCTGGAGGAACGCCGTACCCAAGCGGTGATCAACCGGCGCTGGAGCGATCCGCAGTCGACCGATGATCTCGGCGCGCTCGATGCCGATGCGATCACCGCAGTGCGCGAAGAAGCCTGGCCGTCGCCCAACTCCCTGGATGAAATGCATGAAGCGCTGATGAGCCTCGCCTGCATCAGTGACGCCGAAGCCCGAGCCAACGCGGGCTGGCCGGACTGGCTGCAAACGCTGATGGCCAGCGGGCGCGCGTGCCGGTTGCAGATCGACGCCGAGCATCAGTTGTGGCTGGCTCGCGAACGCCTGAGTTGCCTGCAGGCACTTTATCCACAAGCCACGCTGCTGACTGAAGCAGTCGCGCTGCCCGGGTTCGACGAAGCGTGGACATTCGATGAGGCGCTGGTCGAAGTGATCCGCGCCCGCCTCGGCGCCTTTGGGCCAATCCCGTTGCCCGCCATTGCCGAGCCGCTCGCCCTGCCCGCCGCGCAAGTCAATCAGGCCCTCGCCCGACTGGAGCGTGAAGGCTACGTCTTGCGCGGCCAGTTCACGCCGAACAACGCGATTGAAGAATGGTGCGAACGCCATCTGCTGGCGCGCATCCATCGCTACACGGTCAAGCGCCTGCGCCGGGAAATCGAACCGGTGGCATTGCAGGACTTCATGCGTTTTCTGTTCGACTGGCAGCATCTGACGCCGGCCACCCAAGGCCAGGGCAGTGCGGTGTTGCCGGCGATTGTCGGCCAGTTCGAAGGTTACCCGGCGGCAGCTTCGGCGTGGGATAGCGACATTCTGCCGGCACGCCTCAAGGACTATTCGCCGAGCTGGCTGGATGAGCTGTGCCGCAACGGCAAACTGGTGTGGACGCGCATCAGCGCGCGGCAGAAGGTCAGCGGCTCGGCATTGCGCAGTACACCGATTGTGCTGCTGCCGCGTAGCCAAGTGGGTTTGTGGAGTGCGTTGGCTGAGCAGACGCCAGTGAGTGAGTTATCGCCGAAAACGCAGAAAGTCTTCGAGGCGCTGAGTCAGCATGGCGCGCTGTTTTTCGATGAGTTGATTCATGAAGCGCGCCTGCTGCGCAGCGAACTGGAAATCGCCCTGCAGGAACTGGTCGCCGCAGGTTTGGTGAACGCCGACAGCTTCGCCGGCCTGCGCGCGTTGATCACTCCTGCAAGCAAGCGCCAGCAGCGCAGCAGTCGACGCGGGCGCGGCGCGTTTATCGGCGGCATGGACGATGCCGGGCGCTGGGCATTACTGCGCCGAGGTTCGTCAGCCGATGCCGCCGAGACGCTCGAACACGTCGCCATGACCCTGCTGCGCCGCTACGGCGTGGTGTTCTGGCGTCTGCTGGAACGCGAAGCGGACTGGTTGCCGAGCTGGCGGGAATTGCTGCGCACCTTTCATCGTCTGGAGGCGCGGGGCGAGATTCGTGGCGGGCGGTTTGTCAGTGGTCTGGCTGGCGAGCAGTTTGCCTTGCCCGAAGCCATTCCCTTGCTGCGCGAAGTACGCCGCCGCCCGCAGGACGGCAGCCTGGTGGCGGTGTGCGGAGTTGATCCATTGAATCTGGCCGGAACCTTGTTGCCGGGGGCGAAAGTGCCGGCGCTGGTGAGCAATCGGCTGGTGTATCGCGATGGGGTGCCGGTGGCCGCTATGGTTGCGGGCAAGCCGCAGATCTGGGGGGAATGGGATCAGGTGGTCGTTGAGCAGATAGGCAGGAAACTCATCCGCAATTGAGGGTCTGTTCTGGCCTCATCGCGGGCAAGCCCGCTCCCACAGGGTTCTGCGGCGTACACAAAACCAATGTGGGAGCGGGCTTGCCCGCGATGAGGCCGGGACATGCAACGCAAAATTCAGATCAGGTCCGCGACTCCTGCGGCACCTCACCCGCAACCACCGCCCCCTCCTCATGGCGCTTCGGCAACAGCACCTGCTGTGGATAAGTCTGCGCAAAATGCACATTCGGTGTGTTATCCACAAGCTTCTTCAAGCGCTGGTTGAACGCGCGGCTCACCGCATATTGGCCACCGGACACCGTGCGGAATTGCGCCGTCAACACCACGCCGTTCAAGTCCATCTTGTCCACGCCAAACACATCCAGCGGCCCTTGCAGGTTGTACTTGAGGAACGGGTCTTCGCGGATCGAATCGCCGGCCTCGCGGATCAGCTCGATGGCCTTGTCGACGTCGGTGTCGTAAGTGAACTGCACCGAGAAAAATGCGAAGGCGAACTGGCGTGACTGGTTGGTCACAGCCTTGATCTGGCCGAACGGCACCGAGTGCACAAAACCCTTGCCGTCGCGCAGGCGCAAGGTGCGAATGGTCAGGCCTTCCACGGTGCCAGCGTGGCCGGAATCGAGCACCACCCAGTCGCCGATCGACAGGGTGTCTTCGATGATGATGAACAACCCGGTGATGACGTCCTGCACCAGTTGCTGCGAACCGAAACCGATCGCCAGACCGACCACGCCCGCACCGGCCAGTAGCGGCGCGACGTTGATGCCGAGGTTGGCCATGGTGGTAATCGCGCAGATCACCACGAGGATGATTTTGATCGCATTGCGCAGCAGCGGCAGGATGGTTTTCACCCGCGTGCTCGGCTGGCGTGCCGCGCGTTTGCTCAGCGGCGGTTTCAGTGCTTCCTGAATCGCCGTGTCGAGCACCACCCACAGCAGCCACGTCACCAGGAAGATCAGACCAATGCTGCTCAAGGCGTTGCTGATCGCCCGGCCGACCGTGCTGCTCTGGGCGAAATCGAGCAACGACACGCCCCAGATCCGCCCGAGAATATCGATGAATACAATCGCCATGACGATCCGCAGCAACGCATGCAACAGGCTGAGAAAACGTTCCTTGTAGGCACTGCTGCGCTGGATCGCCTCGGCTTTGCGCGACTTGAACAGGTGCTGCAACACCGTGCTGAGAAACACCGTGGCGATCAGCAGCACGGTGGTGAACAAGGCACAGCGCAGGGCTTTCTGATTGTCCTCGCCAATGCCGATCAGGCTGACTGCCGAGACCAGCACCATCAGCACGATCGGCCAGTACCACAGCCCGGAAAATATCCGCAGCGATTCCTGCAGCGACGGTTGTTTCAAACGCTGGGCCAGCGGGCGATTGCGGATCAGATGTGCCACCGGCCGGCGCAGGCGAATCACCAGCAAACCGAAAATCACCGAGGCGATCAGCCCGGTGAACACGGCGATGCTGCTGGTGATATTGCCGCCCAATTGCCGGGCGATCTGCGGGCTGGTCAGGGCATCGCTGAGGGCGGCGAGAAAGCCGATCAGGAACAGCGGACGCGGGCAGTATTCACGGATGATTCGCGCGGCGGCGCGCTTGTGGCCGACATTGAACATCACCACCACGCACAACAACATCGAGGTGGAAAAAATGCCGCTGCTGGTGGCATAGGCCAGACACAGCGCCAGCGCACGGCCCACCGAAGCTTGCAGAAAATGGCTGACATACAGCGTCAGCGGCAGGCAGATCAGCGCCGGCACCGTGTAAGGCAGCACGTAGCCGAGGAGATCCTGACTGCGCTGGCGGGTGCGCAACCAGCGACCTTCACGCAGACGCTTTGCCAGCAGACTGCCGAGCACGGTGAGCAGGGCAAAACTGCCCAGCCACACTCCCGATAACGTGAGGAAATCCCCGGCCACGCTCCAGCCCGAGCGGTTCGACGGTTGCTTGACCAGCCGATCGACCTCATCCGCCGCGCGGTCAGCACGCAGCCGCCAGGCATCGACCAAGTGTTCGTTGAGATCGAGTTTTTCCTGCACATCGTCGATGCTCGTACTGATCGCCCCGAGCAGACCGCCCTGCACCAGCGGTTCCGGTTCGGCAGGTTTTTCCGCCGTATCGGCGGCAGCCGGAACGCCCGGTAGCGCGGCGGCTTGCGATGTGTTGACGCCCAAGCACAGCAGCGCTCCCAGCAGAATGGCGATCCTGAAATTGCGCAAAGCTCCGATCTCCCGTGGCTGACCCTGGTAAGGAACTGATCGGTAATTGCGCGGCAAGTTCAGCGACCAGAGCCACACACATCCCCTGTGGGAGCGAGCCTGCTCGCGAAAGCGCTGGGACAGTCGATGGATCGTCTACTGACAGTCCGTATTCACGAGCAGGCTCGCTCCCACAATGGATCGGCGGCAATTGCCAATCGCGACCGCCCGTAACACCACCGAAACTTTCCCGCCCCCGCCGCAGTCATCACAGAACATCGGCAACACGAGGACTTTCTACGGGAGGATGGGATGGCGACGATTCACATCGGTATTTCAGGCTGGCGCTACGCCCCGTGGCGCGGGGATTTCTACCCGAAGGGACTGGCGCAGAAGCGCGAATTGCAGTTCGCCTCCCGCGCGGTCAACAGCATCGAAATCAATGGATCGTTCTACGCCCTGCAACGCCCTGAACGTTACGCCCAGTGGTACGCCGAAACCCCTGATGACTTCGTGTTCAGCGTGAAGGCGCCGCGCTTCATCACCCACGTGCGCCGTTTGCGCGAAATCGAAAAACCGCTGGCGAATTTCTTTGCCTCGGGCGTGTTGGAGCTGAAGGAAAAACTCGGGCCGATCCTCTGGCAGTTTCCGCCGAACTTCAAGTTCGATGCCGAGCGTTTCGACCAGTTTCTCGCGCAACTGCCCCACGACACCCAAGCCGCAGCCGCCCTCGCCCGCCAGCACGACTCGCATCTGCCCGGCCACGCCAGCATCAAAGCCTGGCGCAAGAAGCCACTGCGCCATGCCGTGGAAATCCGTCACGAGAGCTTTATCGACCCGGAGTTCGTGCGCCTGCTCAAGCGCCATAACACCGCGCTGGTGGTCGCCGACACCGCCGGCAAATGGCCGTACCGCGAAGACCTCACCAGCGACTTCGTCTATCTGCGCCTGCACGGCGCCGAAGAGCTCTACGCCAGCGGTTATTCCGAACAAGCGCTCAAGCGCTGGGCCGAGCGCATCGACGCCTGGCATCACGGTAAACAGCCAGAGGACGCCCACCTGATAGCCCCACGCCTGAAACCCCGCGCCCGCAAATCCCGCGAAGTGTTCTGCTACTTCGACAACGACATCAAAGTCCGCGCGCCCTACGACGCACGCAACTTGTTGCAGCGCTTCGACCTCGACAAAGACCTCGCCACAACTCCCGGGCAAGTCGCGGCAGAAGGAGTTCTGTCATGAGTATTCCCGAACCGGTCGGTTTCACCGACGAAGGCTCCGTGGTTGCGCCCTCGGTGCGCACTTTCACCGTACTGACGGTCAACACTCACAAGGGTTTCACTGCGCTGAACCGGCGTTTCATTCTGCCGGAGCTGCGTGAAGCGGTGCGCAGCGTCGCCGCCGACATGGTGTTTCTGCAGGAAGTGCACGGCACGCACGAGCAGCATCCGAAACGCTACGACAACTGGCCGACGATGCCGCAATACGAATTTCTCGCAGACAGCCTCTGGCCGCAATTCGCCTACGGGCGCAACGCCGTGTACCCGGCGGGCGATCACGGCAATGCGCTGTTGTCGAAATTCCAGATCATCCGCCACGACAACCTCGACGTGTCGATCAGCGGCCATGAAAACCGTGGCCTGCTGCATTGCGTGCTGCGCCTGCCTGGCGACGGCACCGAAGTGCACGCGATCTGCGTGCACCTTGGCCTGCGCGAGAGCCACCGCAACGCGCAACTGGATCTGCTGATGCAACGCCTCGCCGAATTGCCCGCCGACGCCCCGGTGATCGTCGCTGGCGACTTCAACGACTGGCGGCAGCGCGCCGATGCGCAGCTCAAGCCCTGTGGCCTGCGCGAAGTGTTCGCCGAGCAGTACGGCAAACCCGCGCGCAGTTTTCCCGCGCGGCTGCCAGCGCTACGACTCGACCGCATCTACGTACGCAACCTCAAGGCCAGCCGGCCGAAAGTTTTGACCAACCGGCCCTGGTCCCACCTTTCCGACCACGCACCGTTATCGGTGGAGATTGAACTATGAACAGTGCGCCACTGGAAAAATCCGCCGTCGACCCGGTCCCGTTGAACCCGCCGGTGCGCGAGCCCGGCCACGTTGACGTCGAGTATCAATGGCACAGCAACAACCGCGTAGAGCTGCTGGAGAACGGCGAGGAGTATTTCCCCCGCGTGTTCGAAGCGATGCGCGCAGCCAAGAGCGAGATCCTGCTGGAGACCTTCATCGTCTTCGAAGACAAGGTCGGCGCCGAGTTGCAGCAGATCCTCATCGAAGCCGCCCAGCGCGGCGTGCGCACCACGGTCAGCCTCGACGGCTTCGGCTGTGGCGAGCTGAGCACCGGCTATCTGTCGGCCTTGAGCGATGCCGGCGTGCATCTGCAGATCTTCGATCCGGCGCCAAAGCATTTGGGCATCCGCACCAACTGGTTCCGCCGCTTGCACCGCAAGATCGTAGTGGTCGATGGTTTGATCGCGTTCATTGGCGGGATCAATTTTTCCGGCGATCACCTGGCCGATTTCGGCCCCGAAGCCAAGCAGGATTACTCGGTGGAGATCCAGGGCCCGGTGGTCGCCGATATCCATCACTTCGCCCTGCTGCAAAGCGGTCGCCCCGGGCGCGCGCGGTTCTGGTGGCAGCGCCGGCGCCAGCGTCTGGAGGAAATGGCCTTCACCGACCACGACGGCCAGGTGCGCCTGGTGTTCCGCGATAACGATCAACACAACACCGATATCGAAGACGTGTATTTGCAGGTGCTGCGCAAGGCCAAGCGCCGGGTAATCATCGCCAACGCCTACTTCTTTCCCGGCTACCGTTTGCTGCGCGAAATCCGCAACGCCGCCCGCCGTGGCGTCGAGGTGCGGCTGATCCTGCAAGGCCAGCCGGACATGCTCGTGGCGAAACTGGCGGCGCGCATGACCTACGATTATCTGTTGCGCGCCGGCGTGCAGATTCACGAATACTGCCAGCGCCCGCTGCACGGCAAGGTCGCGCTGGTCGACGATGACTGGAGCACCGTGGGCTCAAGCAATCTCGACCCGCTGAGCCTGTCGCTGAATCTGGAAGCCAACGTACTGATCCGCGACCGCGCGTTCAATCAGCACCTGTACGAACGCCTCGAAGACCTCAGCCAGAACCACTGCAAGGCCATGGACGCCAAACTGTTGCCGCGTGGGCGTATCTGGCACATGACCGTCGGTTTTCTGGTGTTCCACTTCCTGCGGCACTTCCCGGCCATGGCCGGTTGGCTGCCGGCGCATAAACCGCGTCTGAAGCCTTTCCGAGGTGCGCGTCCATGAGTCATTCCGAAGTGCACTCCGATAGCCATTCGGCACAAGCGGCGCCGTCGAAATGGAGCCGCTGGAAACGCCCGCTTACCATCCTGTTTTTCCTCGCGCTGATCGTCCTGCTGACGATGTTCGCCACCCGCATCGAATGGGCCGAGGTGCTGGAGACCCTCGCCGATTTCAAGGTGCGCACGCTGATCATCGCCGCCAGCCTGACCCTGCTGAGCTTTTTGGTGTACGCCAGTTTCGACCTGATCGGCCGCACTTACATTCGTCAAGATCTGACGTGGAAGCAGATCCTGCCGGTGGGCATCATCAGCTACGCCTTCAATCTCAATCTCAGCGCCTGGGTTGGCGGCATCGCCATGCGCTATCGCCTGTATTCGCGGCTGGGCGTGAGCAAAGGCAACATTGCCAAGATTCTCGGCCTGAGCCTGGCAACCAACTGGTTCGGCTACATGACCATCGCAGGCGTAGTGTTCAGCAGCGGTCTGGTGACGATGCCACCGGGCTGGAAACTCAGCAGTTCGGCCTTGCAACTGGTCGGTGTGTTATTGCTGCTGGTCAGCGCCGGCTATCTGGCGGCGTGTCAGTTTTCCAAGCGCCGCGAGTGGTCGATACGCGGCGTGGAAATCAACCTGCCGTCGCTGCGCATGGCCGTGCTGCAATTGCTTTTGGGCGCGCTGAACTGGTCGCTGATGGCGGCGGTGATCTTCACTCTGCTGCCAAGCAAACTGGATTATCCGCTGGTGCTCGGCGTGCTGTTGATCAGCGCGATTGCCGGGGTCATCACGCATATTCCGGCGGGGCTGGGGGTGCTGGAGGCGGTGTTTGTGGCGCTGCTGCAGCACGAGGCATCGCGCGGCAGTCTGGTCGCGGGATTGCTGGCATATCGGGCGATTTATTTTCTGCTGCCGCTGTTGATTACGGTGGTGATGTATCTGGTGGTGGAAGCGAAGGCCAAGGCGTTGCGGATCGAGAAGAAACCTTCCTGACCATGCATTGCTGCGGATGGCCCTTTCGCGAGCAGGCTCGCTCCCACAGTTGAAATGCGTTCAACCTGTGGGAGCGAGCCAGCTCGCGAAGGGGCCGGTACATGCGAAACATCATCTGGATTGGATAATGCTCAACCGCTCCCCCACCACCATCTCGGTAATCCAGTCCACCAGAATCGAGGTGTAGGCCTGCTGCGAAACCGGATCGCTCAATGCGTGATCCGCGCCATCGATGATCCGGTGCGTCAACGAGTGAGTCTGCTGACATGCGGCGCGGTAACTCATGATCGTCGCGTGGGGCACGAAATCGTCGGTTTCCGATTCCACCAACAGCACGTCGCCAGTGAATCGCGAGCAGGCATGCAGGGCGCGATTGCTGTCGGCGCGCACTAGCGTATTGCGATAATCGCGCAGGTCGGCCTTGTCCAGATCGCGTTTGGGCGTGTGCCATTGCTCGTCGCGGTACAGCGCCGGCACGCGCAGCGCCAGCCAGCGCACCGGGCGCAGTGACGTCAGGATCGAGGCCAGATAGCCGCCATAACTGGTGCCGACCACGGCGATCGCCGAAGTGTCGAGGGCTGGGTGCGCCAGCAAGCGATCGTAGGCCGCCAGCAAATCACGCAGATTGTCTTCACGGGTCACCCGGGTCAGCGGAATTCCGGTGCCGCCGGTGTGACCGCGCAGGTCGAAGGTCAGGCAAACGCAACCCAGGCCGGCGATACCTTTGGCCCGCTCCAGATCACGTTCCTGACTGCCGCCCCAACCGTGAACAAACAACACCCCCGGAACTTTCGATTTGGGACTGAGAAAAGTCCCGCTCATCTGTTCGTCATCAATGTCGATTTGAATGCTTTCGCTTCTAGCCGTCATAGGATTGGACCGTCACATATTTGAGAAGAAACGCGCTGTTTTCCGCCGGGCCGCGATAGACCTCGATGGCGTCCGCCGGCAGCGCCTGATCGATGTAGGTTTCCACCGACGACACGCGAATCGCGCGCATCTGTGGATCGTTGACGAAGCTTTGCAGCGCCGCCACTTCGGCGCTGCTGGCACCGCCCATGCGCCAGGATTGTTCGAGCACGCCGCTGCGCGGGTTGCCGCTGGCGTCGAGGCCTTGGGCGATATCGTAATTGCGCCGCGAGGCGAAGAAGCGCGGGTAAGCTTCGTTGGCGGCACTGTCGAAGACCTGCGCCTGCTCGATGGCCAGACGCACATCGTCAGGCAGATCCAGCTCGAGCAATTGGTCATAGCCGCCCTGCACCACCAGCAGATTCGAACCGCCGTAGACCTCTTCGCCCAGGCCGTCCTCGGTCAAGTATTGATCACCGCAGTAGCTCAACACTTGGCCGCCGATGAACGACTGGCCGACGCTGTGGGTGACGACGTTGCTCAAGTCCTGCTCCAGCACTACGCCGTCCTTGAACAGATTTTGCGCCTCGGGCCGCGCGAGGATCTCATCGAACGCGTCGAGGCTTGTGATCACTTCCTGACCACGACCGGCGCAAGCGTGAACCGGCTTCAAGCGGATCGGCCCGGCGTACAGCAGATGTTCGGCGGCGGGCCGTGCATCTTCCAGGGCAAATACGCTGAGACCGTCGAGCACAACGTTGCGCACCCGCTCCGAGAACAGCGGCGACCAGCCCTGCGGCGCGTGCGCCAGATGACTGCGCAAACCGTGGCTGATGGCTTTGGTGCAGATGAAATCGTATTCGACGTAACCGCCCCACAAATCATCGGGGCCGTTGATGCCCAGCGCTTGCGCGTGGGCGGCGCCGACGATGGTCTGCGTTGGCAGCAGATACAGCTCGCGGCCCTGATGTTTGGCCGGATCGTAACTGCCGCCGAATTTGCAGCCGAGAATCTGCGCCAGCCAACGCGCCAGTGCCTTGTTGGTCTCGATTTCATGTTGCGGCGCCTCGGCACGCACCGAATGGGCCACGACGATTTTGTTGCTGGGTGTCGGGGTCATGCGTTCCCCTTGCATCAGTCGATGGGTTCACTCAGGGAAATTGCAGAGATCAGGCCAATCAACGATCCCCACGAACCGCCCGATAATCGGGAGTTTGCCGTGACTGTGCTGGCATCACGCCTGTTTCAAACTGCACGACAGCGGGCAAAATTCCGGCAAATTGCACGATCCGTGGTCCCGTGCAAAAACCTGTGGGAGCTGGCTTGCCAGCGATGGCGGTGGATCAGTCACCTGTTTTGCAACTGATTGATCGCATCGCTGGCAAGCCAGCTCCCACAGGGTTACTCCAGTGCCCAGGCTAACGCGTCAGACCAAACCGCCCCCGGTACTCACTCGGCCCCAACCCGGTAATCTTCTTGAAGATCGCACGAAACGCGCCCGGATCCTGATAGCCCACCGTCCAGGCAATGTGGTCGATCGTGCCATTGGTGAACTCGAGCATTTCTCGCGCTTTGCCAACCCGCAGGTGCTGGCAATACTCGGTCGGTTTCAAGCCTGTCGCGGCGCGGAATCGGCGCAGGAAAGTGCGTTCTTCAAGGCCCGCGCGCTCGGCCATCGCGTTCAGCGAAACATCCGTCGCCCCGGTGCTTTGCAGCCAGTGCTGGACCTTGAGAATCGCCGCGTCGCCATGGCTGAGGATCGGTGCGAAATTGCTCCCGCATTCACTGGCGCTGTCGCTGTGTTCCATCACCAGAAAACGCGCGGTCGCGGTGGCGATGCTCGGGCCGAGCAAGCGATCGACCAGGCGCAGTCCCAGTTCCGACCAGGCCATCAGCCCCGCCGTGGTGATCAGGTCACCGTCGTCGACAATCGGCGTGTCGGCCTTCAGTTTGATCTTCGGGTAACGCTCGGCAAAAGCCTGGGCCGAGGTCCAGTGGGTGGTGGCGCTGCGACCGTCGAGCAAGCCGCTTTCGGCGAGCATCAACGAGCCCACGCAAACACCACCAAGGGTTGCGCCGTGCGCATGCTGATCGCGCAGCCATTGCGCAAGACTCGCAGTCATCTGTGCCGCATCGAACCCGCCGAGGGACGGCGGAATCAGCACGGCGAGCAAAGCGTCTTCGGCACCGGGATGACTGTCGTAAACCCGCGTCGGCAACTGCTCGCCCTCGACCTGCCAGTGACTGACCCGCAGCAAGGGCAATTGCACAGCCTGATACTCGGCGGCGATGCGGTTGGCCACGGCGAACAGATCGGTCAGACCGTGCACCGCCGCCAGTTGCGCGCCGGGATAAATCAGCACGCCCAGTTCAGCGGTGGCGGCTCTTTGTGCAGCCATTGTCAGTTTTCCCCTGCCTATTGTCGGTGCGGCCAATCCTCGAATCCTCGGCCAGCGTCAATACTGAGGCCACACCCAATCACCGTCTCGAGGACAATCCCATGGCCAAGCAAGCGCTCATCGTAGTCGATATCCAGAACGACTACTTCCCCCAAGGCAAGTGGCCGCTGGTCGGCGCCGACGCCGCTGCCGACAACGCCGCACGGCTGATCGCTGCCTTTCGCGAAGCGGGCAATCCGGTGGTGCACATTCGGCATGAATTCACCTCCGACGACGCGCCGTTTTTCACTCCCGGCTCCGAGGGCGCGAAACTGCATCCGAAAGTGCTCAACCGCGCCGACGAGCCGGTGGTGCTCAAGCACTTCGTCAACTCGTTCCGTGAAACCGAACTGAAAGCGGTGCTCGACGAACACAGCATCACCGACCTGGTGGTGGTCGGCAGCATGAGCCATATGTGCGTCGATGGCATCACCCGCGCGGCGGCGGACATGGGTTACAGCGTGACCGTGATTCACGATGCCTGCGCCAGCCGTGATCTGGAATTCAACGGCCTGACGGTGCCGGCCGCTCATGTGCACGCAGCATTCATGGCGGCGCTGGGTTTTGCCTATGCCAGCGTGGTATCGACTGAGCAGTTCCTGGGCAGCAACGCCTAGCAACAACTGCGCAATCCCCTGGCCCGCCCCGTTGCGGGCCTTTTTGCGTCTGTCATGAAAATCTCACGCGTGAGTCATTGATGGCACTTTGCATTGGTTGTAGTGTGGCCCACGCGTGAGACGCTCATAACCGGATTCCAGCCATGACAAGCCGCACTCCGACGCCTGCCGCAGCCAGCCCCAAGGGCGAGCGTGGCAAGACGTCAGCGAAAAAACCGTCGAGCTTCTACATGAAGCAGATGCGCGCAGGCCTGGCCGCCGCCGGTTATGTGAAACACGAAACTTGGGTGCTTCCGGAAAACCGAAGCTTGCTCAAGCAAATGGAGCAACAGCTACGCCAACCGATTCTGGCTGGCTCTTTCATGTCGGAGAACTACATGAGCGCAGGCAACAACTGGACCATCGACAGCCTCTTCAATGCCCTCAAGGCGCTGGACGAGGTGGCTTCCCAAGAGATTTCGCTGTCCCTGATCCAGAGCTCCGAACCGAGCATCAAGCTGGAAATGAACGAATTCGGTGGTCTGCCGATTCACATCGCCCTGGCCGGCCAGCAGATCATCGTCGACACCGTGCTGGTGGACATCGATTCGATCAGCAATGTCCAGGCGTTCAACGATGCCGTGCTGCGCAGCCGCGAGATGTTCCCGCTGTCGTCGATCGGAATCGAATCGATGCCGAACGGGCAGACCGTCTACAACATGTTCGGCGCCCTCAGTGCTGATTCGAGCCTGACCAACGTCGTCACCGAGGTGAAAACCCTGGTCGACAACGTGCAGCGCGCCAGCGAAGCCTTCGAACACTTCTTCAAGTAATCAACAGGGAATATCCAATGACTCAGTCCATCTGGAGCAAGTTGTTCACCGCACTGCGCGGCGGCGCCAATGAAGTCGGCGAAGCCATCGCCGACCAGCAGGCCCTGCGCATCCTCGATCAGGAAATCCGCGACGCGGACACCGCGCTGTCCAACGCCCGCCGCGAACTGGTAACGATCATGGCCAAGCACAAACTGGCCGCCGACCGCGTCAGCGAATACGACGCCAAGATTAAGGACCTCGAAGCCAAGGCTGTGGCCGCGTTGAATGCCGGCCGTGAAGACCTGGCGCTGGAAGTGGCCGAAGCGATTTCGACCCTGACCAACGACCTCGCTGCCGAGAAGAAACTCAGCGATGAATTCGGCGCCTACGCCGACAACATGCGCAAAGACATCAGCAAAGCCGAATCGCGGATCAAGAGCCTGCGCCAGCAAGTGGACATGGCCAAGGCCCGCGACAGCGTGCAGAAAGCCCAAGTCAGCGCCTCGATTGCCAGCGGCGGCGCCAACGGCAAACTGGAAACCGCAGTCGGCACCCTGAACCGCCTGCAAGCCAAGCAGCAGCAACGCGCTGCCGAACTGAGCGCAGCGGACGAACTGGCCGACGCCTCCACCGGCAACGATCTGGAACGCAAACTGCGCGACGCCGGCATCACGCCGAACGAAGGCAGCGCCAATGCGATCCTTGAGCGGCTGAAGCAGAAGTCCGCGCAGTAATGACTGATCGGTAACCTGTGGGAGCGAGCCTGCTCGCGAAAGCGTCGTGACAGTCAAAGAATCGAGTGACTGACACACCCCATTCGCGAGCAGGCTCGCTCCCACATGGTTTTGCGGCGTAATTGCCCCTGCTCGTTCACCGCTTCGCCCGTTACACTACCGCCACTTTTTCACCCCCGAACACCTCCACCCGCTTCAAGGAACGTACCCATGGGATGGTTTAAAGACTTGCTCGGCACCAGCAATTGGCAGACCGCTGCGCCAACGACCACCGCCGCCAGCGGTCCGCTGGGCATGGCACAAGGCAAGGGCGTGCGCTTCGACACGACCCTGGCGTTGCTGCTGGAAGGCTCGACGTCGGTGCGGGTGCCATTCGATCAAGCGGTGTGGAGCGCCGGCTGGGTCGACCTCGGTCAGTCCAACAAACTGCATCGCTATTACATGAACGACGAGGATTTCTGGGTGCAGATCCACGTCACCGGCGATGATCAGGTCGAGTCGGTCACCCTGTTCAATTACCTCAGCTATGTAACGGTCAACAGTGACGCCGAACTGCAGCGTCTGGCCGGCCCGAACAGCCTGATCGGTCTGCCGACCTACAATCACGACGGTGTCGAATACAGCCGTGAATGGGGCACCGAGCTGCAGCAGACCGAACTGGTGCCGATGACCGAGCACGTGGTCAATCCGGACGAGTCCTACACCATCAAGCACCACGCCATGCTGTATGCCCGCGACACCGGCCTGACCGATCGCCGCGAACTGCTGCTGTTCTCCGTCGAACAGGACGAAGAAGGCACCGTCAGCCTGAGCACCTCGCTGGGCATCTCGCTGTACACGACTGATTTGAGCGCCATCTAAAAAAGGAAGTTTTTCATGCTGGAAGTCTTGGCCGTTTCCCTGAACAAAACCGCGCTGGTCGGTTTTGTCGTCTACCTGATCGGCGCCGTGTTGCTGTTCATGCTGTTTCAATTCGTCTACACGCGCATCACCGCGCACAAGGAATTCGAGCTGATCCGCGCCGGCAACACTGCCGCCGCCATTGCCCTGTCCGGGGCAATTATCGGTTTCGCGATTCCTGCGAGCAACGTGATCGCCTACTCGGTCAACGTGCTCGACTTCGTCCTCTGGGCGGTCATCGCCGCCGTCGTGCAGCTGTTGGCGTTCGTTGCGACCGGGCTGGTGCTCAAGGGCACGTCCCAGCGCATCGCCAACGGCGAAGTCGCCGCCGGCATCTATGTGGCTGCCGTGGCGATCAGCGTCGGCATGCTCAATGCCGCGTGCATGACCCCGTCCCACTGACCGGCAGGAAGCCTCTCGATGAAACGCAGCAAATACGTGCAATTGTCCCTCGCCGCGTCGGTGGCGATGGCGATTTCCGGTGAAGCAGCGGCGCTGGATCAGCCGCGCAACTTCCAGAGCGTCGAACAGTGTGTCGACGCCGAAGTGGCCGCCGATCTCTGCTCCAGCGCCTACGTCGCCGCCCTGAACGAGCACCGGCGCATCGCCCCGGCCTACACCGACAAGGCCAAGTGCGACGCAGACTTTGCCGCTGGCTGGTGTCAGAAAAATTCCGATGGCCGTTTCGTGCCGAAACTCGGCGGCTTCAAAGTGCCCGGCAATGCCGAGACGCCGCAAGATCTCGATGCCATCGCCAATTCGCAAATGCCCGCGGGCGACACCACCACCACCAGCAGCAGTGCCAGCCACGGCGGCTCGCACTATTCCGGTGGCTCAGGTGGCGGCGGCAATGGCTGGCTGACCGGCTGGCTGATCGGCAACGCAATGAGCAACAACGCCGAACGCACCGTTTACCGTGATCGCGAAACGCGCCAGCCGTACAACACCTCAACGCAGTACCGCCGAGCTGACACAACCTCGCGCAGCCAGTCGGATTACGAGAGCAGCAAGAGCAAACCGGTGAACGTTGCGTCGTCGACTTCGCGCGGCGGCTTCGGCAGTCAGTCCAGCGCCCGCAGCGGTTGGGGTGGCTGGGGCAGCAGTTCCGGACGCTCGAGCAGCTGACATGAAAAAGATCCACTGCGCCGAGCGCCCCGACTGGAAACACACCGCCGAAAGCCTCGGTTTCCTGTTCCACACCATCGACGACGAACCGTACTGGGACGAAAGCGCCTACTACCAGTTCAGCCTCGCGCAGATCGAAAACGATCTGGAAGACCCGACCACCGAACTGCACGAGATGTGCATGGATCTGGTGGATCGCGTCGTCAACAGCGAAGAGTTGCTCGATCGCCTGAGTATCCCGGCGGCGTACTACGACATGATCCGCACCTCCTGGCGCGAGGGTCATCCGCATCTGTACGGTCGCATGGACTTTTCCTACAGCGGCAACGGGCCGGCGAAACTGCTGGAGCTCAACTACGACACGCCGACCAGTCTCTATGAAGCGGCGGCCTTTCAGTGGGGCTGGCTGGAACAGTGCATCGAGCGTGGCACGCTGCCGCCGCATGCTGACCAGTTCAACAGCATCGACACCAAGCTGCATCAGGCCTTCGCCGAATTGCAGTTGAAGCGGCCGTTCTACTTTGCCTCGATGAAGGACTCGGTCGAGGACAAAGGCACCACCGACTACCTGCGGCTGATCGCGGAAAAGGTCGGCATCGAATCACGCCATATCGATATCGAAGACATCGGCCTGACGGCTGAGGGTCGTTTCGTCGATCTGCAGGATCGCTGGATCCCGCACCTGTTCAAGCTGCACGCCTGGGAATTCATCTTCCACGAACCGTTCGGCGCAGCGATCGCCGAATGCGATACGCAGTTTTTCGAACCGGCGTGGAAGGCGATTCTGTCGAACAAGGGTGCGCTGCCGCTGCTGTGGGAATTGCACAAGGGACATCCGAATCTGCTCGCTGCGCACCTTGATCCGAATCCGCAGAGTGCGGTGCCGAAGGGCTGGGTGCGCAAGCCGTACTTTTCCCGGGAAGGTGCCAACATCGAACTGCAAACGGCAGAAGGTCTGATCGTCAAAGAGGACGGGCCTTACACCGATGCGCCGTTCATCCTGCAGGAGTTCGCGCCGCTGCCGAAGTTTGGCGACAGCTACACGCTGATTGGCTCGTGGGTGATTGGTGATGAGGCGGCGGGGATTGGTGTGCGTGAGGACGATAGTCTGATCACCAAGGATTCAAGTCGATTTTTGCCGCACCTGATCTTGGATTAAGACGAAGTTACCTTGTGGGAGCGAGCCTGCTCGCGAAAGCGTCCTGTCAGTTACAGGTGCATCGACTGATCTGACGCATTCGCGAGCAGGCTCGCTCCCACAGGAGATTGTGAGTAGCCAGGAATTTCCTGAACAAAAAAGGCCCGTCGTTTAAGCGACGGGCCTTTTTCATTCAAAGCGGTTACAGCGGCAAATCAGAACGGAATATCGTCATCGAAGCTGTCAAAATCCGGAGCCGGTTGCGGTGCGGCCTGCTGCGGTGCTTGCGGAGCCGAACGCTGCTGTGGAGCCGACTGCTGCGGGCGTGGAGCCTGCTGACGTGGCGCCTGCTGCTGGTAGTTGTTGCCGCCGCCTTGCTGGTCGCCCTGTTGTGGACGGCCGCCGAGCAGTTGCATGGTGCCTTGCATGTCGACCACGATTTCAGTGGTGTAACGCTTGATGCCGTCCTTTTCCCACTCGCGGGTCTGCAGTTTGCCTTCGATGTAGACCTGCGAACCCTTGCGCAGGTATTCACCGGCGATCTCGGCAACCTTGCCGAACATCGACACACGGTGCCACTCGGTCTTCTCGACCTTCTGACCGGTCTGCTTGTCGGTCCATTGTTCGCTGGTGGCCAGACTCAGGTTGGTCACGGCATTACCGTTAGGCAGGTAGCGAACTTCGGGATCCTGGCCGCAAGTGCCGACCAATATGACTTTGTTAACCCCACGGGCCATAACGTTCTCCTAAGCGTCGCACGCAGCCCCGGCCGGGTTGTTGACCAGGCGTTCGAGGGTGGTGCGATCCACTAATTCTTTGTCCAGTTTGATGTAAACAGCCGCCTCTTCGGCGACTATCACTGCATCTGTTACCCCTACCAGGGCCTTGAGGCGCTCGACCAGACCCGCTTCGCGGATCGCTTCGGGCGACAACGGCAAGCGCAGGCTCGTCACGTAGGGAGGTTCGCGCATGGTAACAGCAAAGGCCAGCCAAAGTGCAGCCAGCGCGGCGCATCCGAGGAACACAACCGACAGACCGCCATGCTGGAACAACCAGCCGCCGAGTATCCCGCCGAGTGCCGAACCGAGGAACTGGCTGGTGGAGTACACGCCCATGGCCGTGCCCTTGCCGCCTGCCGGTGAAACCTTGCTGATCAGCGACGGCAACGATGCCTCGAGCAGATTGAACGCGGTGAAAAACACCACCGTGCCGATCACCAGAGCACGCAGGCTGTCGCCGAACTGCCAGAAGAATAGTTCAGTCAGCATCAATGTCATGACGGCGCCGAGCAAAACTCGTTTCATTTTGCGTTTCTTCTCGCCGTAGATAATGAACGGGATCATGGCGAAGAACGAAATCAGCAACGCGGTGAGGTAGACCCACCAGTGCTGTTCCTTGGGCAAACCGGCTTTTTCCACCAGTGCCAGCGGCAAGGCGACGAAGCTCGACATCAACATGGCATGTAACACAAAGATGCCCAGATCCAGGCGCAGCAGGTCCGGGTGTTTGAGCGTCGGCATCAGTGCCTGTCGGGCCACGCCGGACTCACGGTGCTGCAACGGCCCGGTGGATTGCGGCACCATGAACATGATGATCAGGATGCCGACCAGCGCCATGGCGCCAGTGGCGAGGAACAGCCCGGACAGCCCGAACGCACTGGTCAGTAACGGCCCGACCACCATGGCCACGGCGAACGACAGGCCGATGGTCATGCCGATCATCGCCATGGCTTTGGTCCGATGCTGCTCGCGAGTCAGATCGGAAAGCAGCGCCATCACCGCTGCGGAAATCGCCCCGGCGCCTTGCAGGATCCGCCCGGCGATCACGCCCCAGATCGAATCGGCCTGCGAAGCCAGAACACTGCCGAGAGCGAACACGATCAGGCCGAGGTAGATCACCGGCCGGCGACCGATGCGGTCGGAAATGATCCCGAACGGAATCTGGAAAATTGCCTGGGTCAGACCGTAAGCGCCAATCGCCAGCCCGATCAGGGCCGGGGTCGCTCCCGCCAGATCCATGCCATAGGTCGCCAGCACCGGCAACACCATGAACATGCCAAGCATACGAAAGGCGAACACCAGGGCCAGACCGCTCGCCGCGCGGGTCTCGCTGCCACTCATGCGTTCGCTGTGGGGATCGTGCATGGAAAAACCTCGTGTGAACCGGCGGCGATTCTACCAGTCCCATCGGAAGACGGGGTATATCGCGACGCTATGACGCGTATAGATGAAACTCTCTTCATGAACGGCAAAACGCCCTTCGTTTGATAGTGTGCATCCATCCAGTATTTGCCCGTATACTCCTACGTTTTCGACGCCCGCCAAGCGAGGCCACTTTGGACAAGATCCTGATACGTGGGGCCCGTACCCACAACCTGAAGAACATCGACCTGACCCTGCCACGGGACAAACTGATCGTCATCACCGGCCTGTCCGGATCCGGCAAGTCGTCCCTGGCGTTCGACACGCTGTATGCCGAAGGTCAGCGCCGCTATGTCGAATCGCTGTCGGCCTACGCCCGGCAGTTCCTGTCGATGATGGAAAAACCCGACGTCGACACCATCGAAGGCCTGTCGCCGGCGATCTCCATCGAACAGAAGTCGACCTCGCACAACCCGCGTTCGACGGTCGGCACCATCACCGAAATCTACGACTACTTGCGCTTGCTCTATGCCCGCGTGGGTACGCCGCGTTGCCCGGATCACGACATTCCACTGGAGGCGCAGACCGTCAGCCAGATGGTCGATCTGGTGCTGGCGCAGCCGGAAGGCAGCAAACTGATGTTGCTGGCACCGGTGATCCGCGAACGCAAAGGCGAACACCTGTCGGTCTTCGAAGAATTGCGTGCGCAGGGTTTCGTCCGCGCCCGGGTCAACGGACGCATTTGCGAGCTCGACGAGCTGCCGAAGCTGGATAAACAGAAGAAGCATTCGATCGATGTGATCGTTGACCGCTTCAAGGTCCGCGCCGATCTGCAGCAACGTCTGGCCGAGTCTTTCGAGACCGCGCTGAAACTCGCCGACGGCATTGCCCTGGTGGCGCCGATGGACGACGAGCCGGGCGAAGAAATGATCTTCTCCGCACGCTTCGCCTGCCCGATCTGCGGCCACGCAATCAGCGAACTGGAGCCCAAGCTGTTTTCCTTCAACAACCCGGCCGGCGCCTGCCCGACCTGTGATGGCCTAGGTGTGAAGCAGTTCTTCGACATCAAGCGTCTGGTCAATGGCGAGCTGACCCTGGCCGAGGGCGCGATCCGTGGCTGGGACCGGCGCAACGTCTATTACTTCCAGATGCTTGGCTCACTCGCCTCGCACTACAAGTTCAGCCTGGACAAGCCCTTCAACGAGCTGAGTGCCGAGCAGCAGAAGTTCATCCTGCATGGCAGCGGCTCGCAGAACGTCGACTTCAAATACCTGAACGACCGTGGCGACATCGTCAAACGCTCGCACCCGTTCGAAGGCATCGTGCCGAATCTTGAGCGTCGCTATCGCGAAACCGAATCGGCGAGCGTGCGCGAAGAGCTGGCCAAATTCCTCAGCCATCAGGCCTGCCCGGATTGCCGTGGCACGCGTCTGCGCCGTGAAGCGCGGCACGTCTGGGTCGGCGAGAAAACCTTGCCGGCAGTGACCAATTTGCCGATCGGCGATGCCTGCGAATATTTCGGCGCGCTGAAGATGACCGGTCGCCGCGGCGAGATCGCCGACAAGATCCTCAAGGAAATCCGCGAGCGCCTGCAATTCCTGGTCAACGTCGGCCTCGACTATCTGTCGCTGGATCGCAGTGCCGACACATTGTCCGGTGGCGAGGCGCAACGGATTCGTCTGGCCAGCCAGATTGGCGCGGGCCTGGTCGGCGTGCTGTATATCCTCGATGAACCATCCATTGGCCTGCATCAGCGCGACAACGATCGGCTGCTCGGTACGCTCAAGCATTTGCGCGATATTGGCAATACGGTGATCGTGGTCGAGCATGATGAAGACGCGATTCGTCTGGCTGACTATGTCGTCGATATCGGCCCGGGCGCCGGTGTGCACGGCGGGCAGATCGTTGCCGAGGGCACGCCGGACGAAGTCATGGCACACCCGGATTCGCTGACCGGCAAATACCTGTCCGGCCGGGTGAAGATCGAAGTGCCGGCCAAACGCACGCCGCGCAACAAGAAGCTCAACCTGTCGCTCAAAGGTGCGCGTGGCAACAACCTGCGCAACGTCGATCTGGACATCCCGATCGGCCTGCTGACTTGCGTGACAGGCGTATCCGGTTCGGGCAAATCGACACTGATCAACAACACGCTGTTCCCGCTCAGCGCCACGGCACTGAATGGCGCGACCACGCTTGAAGCGGCTGCGCATGACAGCATCAAAGGTCTGGAACATCTCGACAAAGTCGTCGACATCGACCAGAGCCCGATCGGCCGTACGCCGCGCTCCAACCCGGCGACCTACACCGGGCTGTTCACGCCGATCCGCGAACTGTTTGCCGGCGTGCCCGAGTCGCGCTCCCGGGGTTACGGCCCAGGGCGCTTCTCGTTCAACGTCAAGGGCGGTCGCTGCGAAGCGTGCCAGGGCGATGGCCTGATCAAGGTGGAAATGCACTTCCTGCCGGACATCTACGTGCCCTGCGATGTGTGCAAGAGCAAGCGCTACAACCGCGAAACCCTTGAAATCAAGTACAAGGGCAAGAGCATCCACGAAACCCTCGAAATGACCATCGAGGAAGCACGGGAATTCTTCGATGCGGTGCCGGCACTGGCGCGCAAGCTGCAAACGCTGATGGATGTCGGCCTGTCCTACATCAAGCTCGGGCAGTCGGCGACGACCCTGTCCGGCGGTGAAGCACAGCGGGTCAAGTTGTCGCGCGAGCTGTCCAAACGCGATACCGGCAAGACCCTGTACATCCTCGACGAGCCAACCACCGGTCTGCACTTCGCCGATATCCAGCAATTGCTTGATGTTCTGCATCGTCTGCGCGACCACGGCAACACCGTGGTGGTCATCGAGCACAACCTCGATGTGATCAAGACCGCTGACTGGCTGGTGGACCTCGGTCCTGAAGGCGGTTCCAAGGGCGGGCAGATCATTGCCACCGGTACGCCGGAGGAAGTCGCCGAGATGAAGCAATCTCACACCGGCCATTACCTCAAGCCACTGCTGATCCGCGATCGGGCTTAACTGCCAGGCATGAAAAAGCCCCTGTCACCGTTGAAGTGACAGGGGCTTTTTTGTAGCCGTGCAATCAGGACGCGTGGGATTGCAGGTAGTTCTCGAGACCGATCAGCTTGATCAGGCCCAGCTGCTTTTCCAGCCAGTAGGTGTGATCTTCTTCGGTGTCGTTGAGCTGAACCCGCAGAATTTCGCGGCTGACATAGTCCTTGTGTTGCTCGCAAAGTTCGATGCCTTTGCACAGCGCAGCGCGGACTTTGTATTCGAGGCGCAGATCCGCTTCGAGCATCGTAGGCACCGTGGTGCCGACATCCAGATCGTCCGGACGCATGCGCGGCGTGCCTTCGAGCATCAGAATCCGCCGCATCAACGCATCGGCGTGGCCGGCTTCTTCTTCCATCTCGTGGTTGATGCGCTCGTAGAGCTTGGTGAACCCCCAGTCCTCATACATCCGCGAATGAACGAAATATTGGTCACGCGCGGCCAGTTCGCCGGTCAGCAACGTATTGAGGTAATCGATTACATCTGGGTGGCCTTGCATCGCCCTACATCTCCCTTCCTGAAAGTCTGTAGTTTGAACCAACCTGACCGGAAGGTCACTCGCTTCGCGCAATAAAAGCGAAGATATTCTGAGAAAAGCAGGCCAAATAACGCAAAAACCGCCCAAATGAGGGCGGTTCTGCTTCTCGTTTAGACTACGTTAAGCTGTCAGTTGAGCAGCTTTGCGATTGCTTCTCCATACGCCGGATCGGCTTTGTAGAAATGCTGCAACTGACGATCGACGACGTCGCTGGAAACACCCGCCATCGCACCGGCGATGTTGCTGACCAGCAGCGCTTTTTGCTCGTCGCTCATCAAGCGGAACAAGGCACCGGCATGGCTGTAGTAGTCGGTGTCTTCGCGGTGATCATAGCGATCAGCGGCACCGCTCAAGGCCAGCGCTGGCTCCGCGTAATGCGGCGCTTGCTTCGGCGACTCAACGTAGCTGTTCGGTTCATAGTTAGGCGTCGCGCCGCCGTTGCTGCCGAACGCCATGGAGCCGTCACGTTGATAAGTATTCACCGGGCTGCGCGGGGCGTTCACCGGCAATTGCTGGTGATTGGTACCTACGCGATAGCGGTGTGCGTCAGCGTAGGCGAATACGCGACCTTGCAGCATGCGGTCTGGCGACAGACCGACGCCTGGCACCATGTTGCTCGGGCCAAATGCAGCCTGTTCGACTTCAGCGAAGTAGTTAAGCGGGTTGCGGTTCAATTCCAGCTCACCAACTTCGATCAACGGAAACTCCTTCTGCGACCAGGTTTTGGTCACGTCGAACGGATTCTCGTAATGAGCCGCCGCTTGCGCTTCGGTCATGATCTGAATGCACACGCGCCATTTCGGGAATTCGCCGCGCTCGATAGCCTCGAACAGGTCACGCTGCGCATAGTCCGGGTCGGTACCGGCCAAACGGGCGGCCTCGGCCGGCGCCAGGTTCTTGATGCCCTGCCGGGTCTTGTAGTGCCACTTCACCCAGTGACGCTCGCCTTTGGCGTTGATCAGGCTGTAGGTGTGGCTGCCGAAGCCGTGCATGTGGCGATAGCCGTCAGGGATGCCACGATCAGAAAACAGGATGGTGACTTGGTGCAACGCTTCAGGCGAATGCGACCAGAAATCCCACATCATCTGCGCGCTTTTCAGGTTGCTTTGCGGCAGACGTTTTTGCGTATGGATAAAGTCAGGAAACTTCAACGGATCACGGATGAAGAACACTGGCGTGTTGTTGCCAACGATGTCCCAGTTGCCTTCCTCGGTGTAGAACTTCAAGGCGAAGCCGCGCGGATCGCGCTCGGTGTCGGCCGAACCACGCTCGCCACCTACGGTGGAAAAGCGCAGAAAGGTTGGCGTTTGTTTGCCTACCGTCTCGAACAACTTCGCACTGGTGTATTCAGTGATGTCACGGGTAACGGTGAACGTGCCGTAGGCGCCCGAGCCTTTAGCGTGGACACGGCGCTCAGGAATGTTTTCACGGTTGAAGTGCGCGAGTTTTTCGATGAGATGGAAATCGTCGAGAAGCAGCGGACCGCGTGGGCCGGCGGAACGGGAATTCTGGTTATCAGCGACTGGCGCGCCACTGGCGGTTGTAAGCGTCTTGGTCTGGCTCATGCGGTCTTCTTCCTCTGTCAGTCTTGAACTGCCGGCTAGTGGGCTTGGCGGGAAGTATTGATCATCGACGTTACAGCTACAAATTCATTAACCTGCAAGCATCGATAGATAATTACTAATTATGTTTTCCCGGCACATAGTGGCAGTTCAGCCATGTCAGAAACTTGTATGGACGGCGCATTTCTTACAGACACAAAAAACCGGGCACTAGGCCCGGTTCTTTGTTTCAGACTGACGTCTTACTCGGCGGATACAGCTTCGCCAGCAGTAGCACGATCAACCAACTCGACGTACGCCATAGGCGCGTTGTCGCCAGCGCGGAAACCGCACTTGAGGATGCGCAGGTAGCCACCCTCACGGGTAGCGTAACGCTTGCCCAGGTCGTTGAAGAGCTTACCAACGATAGCTTTCGAACGAGTACGGTCGAAAGCCAGACGGCGGTTAGCCAGGCTGTCTGTCTTGGCCAGAGTGATCAGCGGCTCGGCAACGCGGCGCAGTTCTTTGGCTTTTGGCAGAGTAGTTTTGATCAGCTCGTGCTCGAACAGCGACACCGCCATGTTTTGGAACATGGCCTTGCGGTGCGAGCTGGTGCGGCTCAGGTGACGACCACTTTTACGATGACGCATGGTTCATTCCTTACCAAACACTACGTTCGGTGATTACGACGATCAGGCAGTCGCCTTGTCGTCCTTCTTAAGACTTGCAGGCGGCCAGTTGTCGAGGCGCATGCCGAGGGACAGACCGCGGGAGGCCAGAACGTCCTTGATTTCAGTCAAGGATTTCTTGCCCAGGTTCGGAGTCTTCAACAGCTCTACTTCGGTACGCTGAATCAGGTCGCCGATGTAGTAGATGTTTTCCGCCTTAAGGCAGTTAGCCGAACGTACAGTCAGTTCCAGATCGTCAACCGGGCGAAGCAGGATCGGATCGATCTCGTCTTCCTGCTCGACAACCAGCGGCTCACTTTCACCTTTGAGGTCGACGAACGCAGCCAGCTGCTGTTGCAGGATGGTTGCAGCGCGACGGATAGCCTCTTCAGGATCCAGGGTACCGTTGGTTTCCAGATCAATAACCAGCTTGTCGAGGTTGGTACGCTGTTCGACACGGGCGTTTTCCACCACGTAAGCGATACGGCGAACCGGGCTGAACGAAGAGTCGAGCTGCAAGCGACCGATGCTGCGGCTTTCGTCTTCATCGCTCTGACGCGAGTCGGCTGGTTCATAACCACGACCACGAGCTACGGTGAGCTTCATGTTCAGGGCGCCGTTAGACGCCAGGTTAGCGATTACGTGATCGGGATTAACGATCTCGACATCATGATCCAGCTGAATATCGGCAGCGGTAACCACCCCCGAACCCTTCTTCGACAAGGTCAGCGTAACTTCGTCACGACCGTGCAGCTTGATGGCCAGACCTTTAAGGTTCAACAGGATTTCAATTACGTCTTCCTGTACACCTTCGATGGCGCTGTACTCGTGGAGCACACCGTCAATCTCGGCCTCGACTACTGCGCAGCCGGGCATTGAGGACAACAGGATGCGGCGCAGCGCGTTGCCCAGGGTGTGGCCAAAACCACGCTCGAGAGGCTCGAGAGTGATCTTGGCGCGGGTTGGACTGACAACCTGCACATCAATGTGGCGGGGTGTCAGGAACTCATTTACCGAAATCTGCATGGATGCACCTATTTTCTAGCCCTTACTTGGAGTAGAGCTCGACAATCAGGCTTTCGTTGATGTCGGCGGACAGATCACTGCGAGCAGGAACGTTCTTGAAAACGCCCGACTTCTTCTCAGTGTCTACTTCTACCCATTCTACGCGGCCACGTTGGGCACACAGATCGAGAGCTTGGACAATGCGAAGCTGGTTTTTTGCTTTCTCGCGAACTGCAACCACGTCACCAGCACGAACCTGATACGACGGAACGTTTACGGTCTGACCGTTAACGCTGATCGACTTGTGCGATACCAGTTGACGGGATTCGGCACGAGTCGAACCAAAGCCCATACGGTATACAACGTTGTCCAGACGGCATTCGAGCAGTTGCAGCAGGTTTTCACCGGTTGCACCTTTCTTGCCAGCAGCTTCTTTGTAGTAGCCGCTGAACTGACGCTCGAGAACGCCGTAGATACGACGGACCTTCTGCTTTTCACGCAGTTGGGTGCCGTAGTCGGACTGGCGACCGCGGCGCTGGCCGTGGATACCAGGTGCTGCTTCAATGTTGCACTTCGATTCGATCGCGCGCACGCCGCTCTTCAGGAAGAGATCGGTGCCTTCGCGACGAGCGAGTTTGCATTTTGGACCAATGTAACGAGCCATTCTTTACAATCTCCTGGATTACACGCGGCGCTTCTTCGGCGGACGGCACCCGTTGTGCGGGATTGGCGTCACGTCGGTGATGCTGGCGATCTTGTAGCCACAGCCGTTCAAAGCGCGGACTGCGGATTCACGACCTGGACCTGGACCCTTGACGTTGACGTCGAGGTTTTTCAGGCCGTATTCCAGCGCAGCTTGACCAGCACGTTCAGCAGCTACTTGAGCAGCGAACGGGGTGGACTTGCGGGAACCGCGGAAACCCGAACCACCGGAGGTAGCCCAGGAAAGAGCGTTACCTTGACGGTCGGTAATGGTCACGATGGTGTTGTTAAAAGATGCATGGATGTGGGCGATGCCATCAACCACTGTCTTTTTAACTTTTTTACGAGGACGAGCAGCAGGTTTTGCCATGATTAAATTCCTGTCGATTCGCTGGGGCGATTACTTGCGGATCGGCTTACGCGGACCTTTACGGGTACGCGCGTTGGTCTTGGTACGCTGACCGCGTACTGGCAGACCACGACGATGACGCAGACCGCGATAGCAACCGAGGTCCATCAAGCGCTTGATTTTCATGTTGATTTCGCGACGCAGGTCACCTTCAGTGGTGAACTTCGCCACTTCGCCACGCAGCTGTTCAATTTGCTCGTCGCTCAGATCTTTGATCTTTGCTGCTGGGTTTACCCCAGTCACTGCACAGATCTTCTGCGCAGTAGTGCGACCAACACCATAGATGTAGGTCAGCGAGATAACAGTATGCTTGTTATCTGGAATGTTAACGCCTGCAATACGGGCCATTCAGTGGGACTCCAATTGACAGCTACCTACGCCCCGGAAGCCAAGAAATAGGGCGCGAGATAATATCGCTGTAATAACAAATAATCAACCCGGTAGCGCACTAGCTACCGGGCTTGAAGCACAATCACACTCAGCCTTGGCGCTGTTTGTGACGCGGTTCCGCGCTGCAAATTACTCGAACAACACCTTCGCGGCGAATAATCTTGCAGTTACGGCACAGCTTTTTCACCGATGCACGAACTTTCATCACCAACTCCTCGAACCTTATGGGTACTCAGCGCAACATGCCGCTGCCGTAACCCTTCAGGTTGGCTTTCTTCATCAGGGATTCATACTGGTGCGAAACGAGGTGCGATTGTACTTGGGACATGAAGTCCATCACAACCACGACCACGATCAGCAACGAGGTCCCGCCAAGGTAGAACGGAACGTTTGCTGCAACCACCAGGAATTGGGGCAACAGGCACACGGCCGTCATGTAAAGAGCACCGAACAGGGTCAAGCGGGTCAGAACGCCATCAATATAGCGCGCAGACTGCTCACCTGGACGAATGCCCGGAATAAAGGCACCGGACTTCTTCAGGTTTTCCGCTACGTCTTTCGGATTGAACATCAACGCCGTATAGAAGAAGCAGAAGAAAATAATCCCTGCACTAAACAGCAGAATATTCAACGGCTGACCAGGAGCGATCGACTGCGAGATGTCCTGCAACCAGCCCATACCTTCAGACTGACCGAACCAGGCACCCAACGAAGCCGGGAACAGCAAAATGCTGCTCGCGAAAATAGCCGGAATAACACCGGCCATGTTCACCTTCAGCGGCAAGTGGCTTGTCTGCGCAGCAAAAACCTTGCGGCCCTGCTGACGCTTGGCGTAGTGAACAGCGATACGACGCTGACCACGCTCAATGAACACCACGAAACCGATAATCGCTACTGCCAGCAAACCGATGGCAACCAGGGCGAAGATGTTGATATCGCCCTGACGCGCAGACTCGAAAGACTGCCCGATTGCTCTCGGAAGACCGGCGACGATACCCGAAAAAATCAACATCGAGATACCGTTGCCAACACCACGCTCAGTAATCTGCTCACCCAGCCACATCATGAACATCGCACCAGCCACAAATGTGGTTACCGCGACGAAATGGAAGCCAAAGTCACCAGTGAACGCGACGCCCTGCCCCGCCAGACCAATGGACATGCCAATAGCCTGGACCAGAGCGAGAGCGACGGTGAGGTAGCGGGTGTACTGGCTAATCTTGCGACGGCCAGCTTCACCTTCCTTCTTCAACTGCTCCAGCTGCGGGCTGACGGCGGTCATCAGTTGCATGATGATCGATGCCGAAATGTACGGCATGATCCCCAGTGCAAAAATGCTCATCCGTTCCAGCGCGCCGCCGGAGAACATGTTGAACAAGCTAAGAATGGTCCCCTCATTCTGTCGAAACAGGTCTGCGAGTCGGTCCGGGTTGATACCTGGAACCGGGATGTGTGCGCCTATTCGGTAGACGATAATCGCCAGGAACAGAAAACGCAGACGAGCCCAGAGTTCAGACATACCGCCTTTGCCGAGCGCAGAGAGAGCACCTTGCTTAGCCATTTATTCCTCGAACTTGCCGCCAGCTGCTTCGATAGCCGCACGCGCACCTTTGGTGGCGCCGATTCCCTTGCCGATAGTGACAGCGCGAGTCACTTCACCGGACAGCATGATTTTCACACGCTGTACGTTGACGTTGATCACGTTGGCATCTTTCAGGGACTGCACAGTAACGATGTCGCCTTCCACTTTGGCCAGCTCGGACAAACGCACTTCTGCGCGATCCATGGCTTTCAGGGAAACGAAACCGAACTTAGGCAGACGACGATGCAGCGGCTGTTGACCGCCTTCAAAGCCTGGAGCGATGGTGCCACCGGAGCGGGAGGTCTGACCTTTGTGACCACGGCCACCAGTCTTGCCCAAACCACTACCGATACCACGGCCCGGACGATGCTTTTCGCGACGGGAACCCGGCGCTGGACTCAGATCATTGAGTTTCATCGATTAACCCTCGACACGCAGCATGTAGTAAGCCTTGTTGATCATCCCGCGATTCTCGGGAGTATCCTGGACTTCTACAGTGTGACCGATGCGACGCAGACCCAGACCCTTAACGCACAGTTTGTGGTTAGGGATGCGGCCGGTCATGCTTTTGATCAGCGTAACTTTAACGGTAGCCATGATTACTTGATCTCCTCAACACGCAGGCCACGCTTGGCAGCGATGGACTCAGGAGACTGCATAGCCTTCAGACCCTTGAAAGTGGCGTGAACCACGTTTACCGGGTTAGTCGAGCCGTAGCACTTGGCCAGAACGTTCTGAACGCCAGCAACTTCGAGGACAGCACGCATAGCGCCGCCAGCGATGATACCGGTACCTTCAGAAGCAGGCTGCATGTACACCTTCGAAGCGCCGTGAGCGGACTTCATTGCGTACTGCAGAGTGGTGCCGTTCAGGTCAACTTGAATCATGTTGCGGCGAGCAGCTTCCATTGCCTTCTGGATCGCAGCAGGCACTTCACGCGACTTGCCACGGCCGAAGCCAACACGCCCTTTACCATCACCAACCACGGTCAACGCGGTGAAAGTGAAGATACGGCCGCCTTTAACGGTTTTGGCTACGCGGTTAACTTGAACCAGCTTCTCGATGTAGCCTTCGTCGCGCTTTTGGTCGTTATTTGACATAACTTAGAACTCCAGCCCAGCTTCACGAGCAGCATCAGCCAGCGCTTTAACGCGGCCATGGTACTTGAAGCCAGAGCGGTCGAAAGCCACTTGCGATACGCCAGCGGCCTTAGCACGCGTAGCGACCAGCTGGCCAACCTTTGTGGCCGCGTCGATGTTGCCAGTGGCACCATCACGCAGTTCTTTATCCAAAGTCGAGGCACTTGCCAGGACTTTGTTGCCGTCGGCCGAGATGACCTGGGCGTAGATGTGCTGCGACGAGCGGAACACGCAGAGACGCACGACTTCGAGTTCGTGCATTTTCAGGCGTGCTTTGCGAGCGCGACGCAGTCGAGTAACTTTTTTGTCGGTCATTTGCTATGCCCTACTTCTTCTTGGCTTCTTTACGACGGACGACTTCGTCCGCGTAGCGCACACCTTTGCCTTTGTACGGCTCTGGTGGACGGAAGTCGCGGATCTCGGCGGCCACTTGACCTACCAGCTGCTTGTCGATGCCCTTGATCAGGATATCGGTCTGGCTAGGAGTCTCAGCGGTGATGCCTTCCGGCAGTTCGTAATCCACTGGGTGCGAGAAGCCAAGAGCCAGGTTCAGAACCTGACCTTTTGCTTGCGCTTTGTAACCAACACCGACCAGCTGGAGCTTACGCTCGAAGCCTTGGCTTACGCCTTGGACCATGTTGTTTACCAACGCACGCGTGGTACCGGCCATTGCGCGAGTTTGTTGATCGCCATTGCGAGCAGCGAAACGCAGCTCACCAGCTTCTTCAACGATCTCAACGGACGAATGGATGTTCAGTTCAAGAGTGCCCTTGGCACCCTTCACCGAAAGCTGTTGGCCTGCGAATTTGACTTCGACACCGGCTGGCAGCTTAACGGGGTTCTTAGCGACGCGAGACATGCTTATCCCCCCTTAGAACACAGTGCAAAGAACTTCGCCGCCGACACCGGCAGCGCGCGCAGCACGATCAGTCATCACACCTTTGTTGGTGGAGACGATAGACACGCCAAGACCGCCACGAACTTTCGGCAGATCTTCAACGGACTTGTACTGACGCAGGCCTGGACGACTAACGCGCTTCACTTCTTCGATAACCGGACGGCCTTCGAAGTACTTCAGCGAGATGGACAGCGACGGCTTGGCGTCGGTGGTGATCTGAAAATCCGCGATGTAACCTTCGTCCTTCAGGACTTTTGCTACAGCAGCCTTCAACGTGGAAGACGGCATGCTTACGACAGACTTTTCAGCCATCTGGGCATTACGGATTCGAGTTAGCATGTCCGCTAACGGGTCCTGCATACTCATGGGCTAGACGCTCCTAATACAAAAAAATTAGCCTTGCGGCTACTACTTGTCGCCGAGAACTTCCGGGCAGAAAAACACGGGCTCAGGCGAGCCGGTCATTCTAGACACACCCCAGAAATGAATCAAGCCCCAAAAGGGGCTTGATTCAGATTCAAGGCCACCGATGGTCAGGTTCTTGCGAACCCGAACATCGAGACTTTGACAACAATTACCAGCTGGCTTTAACCAGACCTGGCACGTCACCACGCATTGCAGCTTGACGCAGCATGTTACGGCCGAGGCCGAACTTGCGGTACACGCCGTGCGGACGACCAGTCAGGCGGCAACGGTTACGCATGCGCGAAGCGCTAGCGTCACGTGGTTGCTTCTGCAGAGCTACGGTAGCTTCCCAACGCGCTTCTGGACTTGCGTTCAGATCGACGATGATAGCTTTCAGCGCTGCACGCTTGGTGGCGTACTTGGCAACGGTGAGCTGACGCTTCAGCTCACGGTTCTTCATGCTCTTCTTGGCCATTTTCCTACTCCAATCAGTTGCGGAACGGGAATTTGAAAGCACGCAGCAGAGCGCGGCCTTCATCATCGTTCTTGGCAGTGGTGGTCAGGGTAATGTCCAGACCGCGGAGAGCATCGATCTTGTCGTAGTCGATTTCCGGGAAAATGATCTGCTCTTTCACGCCCATGCTGTAGTTGCCACGACCATCGAAGGACTTGGCATTCAGGCCGCGGAAGTCGCGAACCCGAGGCAGGGAGATCGACAGCAGACGATCCAGGAACTCGTACATACGCTCACGGCGCAGGGTCACTTTGACGCCGATCGGCCATCCTTCGCGGACTTTGAAGCCAGCGATGGATTTACGAGCGTAGGTCACAACGACTTTCTGGCCGGTGATCTTTTCCAGGTCAGCAACAGCGTGCTCGATGACTTTTTTGTCGCCGATCGCTTCGCCCAGACCCATGTTCAGGGTGATTTTGGTAACGCGCGGAACTTCCATCACGTTCGAAAGCTTAAGTTCTTCCTTAAGTTTCGGAGCGATTTCCTTCCGGTAAATCTCTTTTAGTCGTGCCATGGTCTTCTACCTAGCAGTGTTCAAGCATCAACCGCTTTTTGGGTCGACTTGAAGACACGAATTTTCTTACCGTCTTCTACTTTGAAACCAACGCGGTCAGCCTTGTTGGTTTCGCCGTTGAAGATGGCGACGTTGGAAGCGTGCAGTGGCGCTTCTTTCTCGACGATACCGCCCTGTACGCCCGACATCGGGTTAGGCTTGGTATGACGCTTGACCAGGTTCAGACCACCAACAACCAGACGGTTGTCAGCAAGAACCTTCAGCACCTTACCGCGCTTACCTTTGTCTTTGCCGGCGATCACGATGATCTCGTCGTCACGACGAATCTTTTGCATGTCGGATCTCCTTACAGCACTTCTGGGGCGAGCGAGACGATCTTCATGAACTTCTCAGTACGAAGCTCACGGGTCACTGGCCCAAAGATACGGGTGCCGATCGGCTCTTGCTTGTTGTTCAGAAGAACAGCAGCGTTGCCATCAAAGCGGATAATGGAGCCATCAGCACGACGTACGCCGTGACGAGTGCGGACTACAACAGCAGTCATCACTTGGCCTTTTTTCACTTTACCGCGAGGAATTGCTTCCTTCACGGTAACTTTGATGATGTCACCGATACCAGCGTAACGACGATGGGAGCCACCCAGCACCTTGATGCACATAACACGGCGAGCGCCGCTGTTATCGGCCACATCGAGCATGGATTGAGTCTGAATCATATAATTTCTCCGACCCCTAGCCCTTAGACTTCCACAGCGCGTTCGAGAACATCAACCAGCGCCCAAGACTTGGTCTTGGCCATCGGACGAGTTTCACGAATAGTGACTTTGTCGCCGATGTGGCACTGATTGGTTTCGTCGTGCGCGTGCAGCTTAGTCGAACGCTTAACGTATTTACCGTAGATCGGGTGCTTTACGCGACGCTCGATCAGAACGGTGATGGTTTTGTCCATCTTGTCGCTGACAACACGGCCAGTCAGCGTACGGACAGTTTTTTCGGCTTCAGCCATGATCACTTACCTGCCTGCTGGTTGAGCACAGTCTTCACGCGAGCGATGTCACGCTTAACTTGCGAGAGCAGATGAGACTGCCCCAACTGGCCAGTTGCTTTCTGCATACGCAGATTGAACTGGTCGCGCAGCAAGCCGAGCAGTTGCTCGTTCAGCTGCTGTGCGGATTTTTCACGAAGTTCATTCGCTTTCATCACATCACCGTCCGTTTAACAAAGGAGGTGGCGAGCGGCAGCTTTGCAGCAGCCAGGGCGAAAGCCTCACGCGCCAGCTCTTCAGAAACACCCTCGATTTCATACAGGACTTTGCCTGGCTGAATCTGGGCAACCCAGTACTCCACGTTACCCTTACCTTTACCCATACGAACCTCGAGAGGTTTCTTGGAGATCGGCTTGTCCGGGAATACACGGATCCAGATCTTGCCGCCACGTTTTACGTGACGGGTCAGAGCACGACGCGCTGACTCGATCTGACGAGCGGTGAGACGACCACGAGCAACAGACTTCAGCGCGAACTCGCCGAAGCTGACTTTGCTACCGCGCAGTGCCAGACCACGGTTGTGGCCGGTCATCTGCTTGCGGAACTTCGTACGCTTTGGTTGCAACATTTGGCGCACCCCTTACTTAGCAGCTTTTTTACGAGGCGCTGGTGCTTGTGGTTTCAGTTCTTCTTGGCGACCACCAATAACTTCGCCTTTGAAGATCCAAACCTTTACACCGATCACACCGTAAGTGGTGTGAGCTTCGTAGTTGGCATAGTCGATGTCGGCACGCAGGGTGTGCAGTGGCACACGACCTTCGCGATACCATTCAGTACGTGCGATTTCAGCACCGCCGAGACGACCGCTCACTTGGATTTTGATGCCTTTGGCACCAATGCGCATGGCGTTCTGTACAGCGCGCTTCATAGCGCGACGGAACATTACACGACGCTCCAGCTGCTGAGCTACGCTCTGCGCAACCAGCATACCGTCGAGCTCCGGCTTGCGGATCTCTTCGATATTGATGTGCACAGGCACACCCATTTGCTTGGTCAGGTCCTGACGCAGTTTCTCAACATCTTCACCTTTCTTCCCGATAACGATACCTGGACGAGCGGTGTGGATGGTGATGCGTGCAGTTTGGGCCGGACGATGGATATCGATACGGCTTACGGACGCGCTTTTTAGTTTGTCTTGGAGATACTCACGCACTTTCAGATCTGCGAACAAGTAGTCCGCATAAGTCCGACCGTCTGCGTACCAGACGGAGGTGTGCTCCTTGACGATTCCCAGGCGAATGCCAATGGGATGTACTTTCTGACCCATCTCTTCGACTCCGTTACTTGTCAGCAACCTTGACAGTGATATGGCAAGACCGCTTGACGATGCGATCAGCACGGCCTTTGGCACGTGGCATGATGCGCTTCAGCGAACGCCCTTCGTTGACGAAAACGGTGCTGACCTTGAGGTCATCAACGTCCGCGCCTTCGTTATGCTCGGCGTTGGCTACGGCCGACTCCAGCACTTTCTTCATGATCTCGGCGGCTTTCTTACTGCTGAAAGCCAACAGGTTGAGCGCTTCGCCCACCTTCTTCCCGCGGATCTGGTCGGCGACCAAGCGGGCTTTCTGGGCGGAGATTCGAGCGCCCGACAACTTAGCGGCTACTTCCATTTCCTTACCCCTTAACGCTTGGCTTTCTTGTCAGCCACGTGCCCGCGATAGTTGCGGGTACCGGCGAACTCGCCCAGTTTGTGGCCGACCATGTCTTCGTTAACGAGAACTGGGACGTGCTGACGACCGTTGTGTACTGCGATGGTCAGACCGACCATTTGTGGCAGGATCATCGAACGACGCGACCAGGTTTTAATTGGTTTGCGATCGTTCTTTTCCGCCGCCACTTCGATCTTCTTCAGTAGGTGAAGATCAATAAAAGGACCTTTTTTCAGAGAACGTGGCACTGTCGTATCCCTCTATTTACTTGCGACGACGGACGATCATTTTGTCGGTACGCTTATTACCACGAGTCTTCGCGCCCTTAGTCGGGAAGCCCCATGGCGATACCGGATGACGACCACCAGAGGTACGACCTTCACCACCACCATGTGGGTGGTCAACCGGGTTCATGGCAACACCACGAACGGTTGGGCGAACGCCACGCCAGCGTTTGGCACCAGCTTTACCCAGCGAACGCAGGCTGTGCTCGGAGTTCGAGACTTCACCCAGGGTCGCACGGCATTCAGCCAGGACTTTACGCATTTCACCGGAACGCAGACGCAGGGTCACGTAGACACCTTCACGAGCGATCAGCTGAGCCGAAGCACCAGCGGAACGAGCGATCTGTGCACCTTTACCTGGCTTCAATTCGATGCCGTGTACGGTAGAACCGACTGGAATGTTGCGCAGTTGCAGAGCGTTGCCTGGCTTGATTGGAGCCAGAGCGCCTGCAATCAGCTGGTCGCCAGCACTCACGCCTTTAGGCGCGATGATGTAGCGGCGCTCGCCGTCTGCGTAGCACAGCAGTGCGATGTGAGCAGTACGGTTTGGATCGTATTCGATACGCTCGACAGTGGCGACGATGCCATCTTTGTCGTTGCGACGGAAATCGACCATACGGTAATGCTGCTTATGACCACCACCGATGTGACGAGTGGTAATACGGCCATTGTTGTTACGACCACCAGACTTCGATTTTTTCTCGAGCAGCGGTGCGTGAGGAGCGCCTTTATGCAGCTCCTGGTTGACCACCTTGACCACAAAACGGCGGCCAGGGGAAGTCGGTTTGCATTTAACGATTGCCATGATGCACCCCTTCCTTACTCAGCACTGCTGCTGAAATCGAGATCTTGGCCTGGCTGAAGGGAGATAACTGCCTTCTTCCAGTCATTACGCTTGCCCAGACCGCGAGCAGTGCGCTTGCTCTTACCCAGAACGTTCAGGGTAGTGACGCGCTCTACTTTCACGCTGAACAGGCTTTCGACGGCCTTCTTGATTTCCAGCTTGGTTGCATCGGTAGCAACCTTGAAAACGAACTGGCCTTTCTTGTCTGCCAGAACCGTAGCCTTCTCGGAAACGTGCGGGCCAAGCAGAACTTTAAATACGCGTTCCTGGTTCATCCCAGCAGCTCCTCGAATTTCTTCACGGCCGACACGGTGATCAACACCTTGTCGTATGCGATCAGACTAACTGGATCGGAACCTTGCACGTCACGTACATCTACGTGCGGCAGGTTGCGAGCAGCCAGGTACAGGTTCTGATCAACAGCGTCCGACACGATCAGAACGTCGGTCAGGCTCATGTTGTTCAGTTTGCCCAGCAGATCTTTGGTTTTCGGAGTTTCAACAGCGAAATCCTGAACCACGACCAGACGATCAGTACGCACCAGCTCAGCAAGGATGGAACGCATTGCTGCGCGATACATCTTCTTGTTCAGCTTCTGGGAGTGATCCTGTGGACGAGCTGCGAAAGTGGTACCGCCGCCACGCCAGATTGGGCTACGGATAGTACCGGCACGAGCACGGCCAGTACCTTTCTGACGCCATGGGCGCTTGCCGCCACCACGAACGTCGGAACGGGTCTTCTGCTGCTTGCTACCTTGACGGCCGCCGGCCATGTAGGCCACGACTGCTTGGTGAACCAGCGTCTCGTTGAATTCGCCGCCAAATGTCAGTTCGGAAACTTCGATCGCTTGAGCGTCATTTACATTTAATTGCATGTCAGCTTCCCCTTAACCGCGAGCCTTGGCTGCTGGACGTACAACCAGGTTGCCGCCAGTAGCGCCAGGAACAGCACCCTTGACCAACAACAGATTGCGTTCAGCGTCCACGCGCACTACTTCCAGGGACTGCACGGTCACGCGCTCAGCGCCCATATGACCGGACATTTTTTTGCCCTTGAATACACGACCAGGAGTCTGGCACTGGCCGATAGAGCCTGGGACGCGGTGGGATACGGAGTTACCGTGGGTGTTATCTTGCCCGCGGAAATTCCAACGCTTGATCGTACCCTGGAAGCCTTTACCCTTGGACTGACCGGTTACATCAACCAGTTGACCAGCGGCGAAGATTTCAGCGTTGATCAGATCGCCAGCCTGGTACTCGCCTTCTTCAAGGCGGAATTCCATGGTGGTGCGACCAGCGGCAACGTTCGCTTTAGCGAAGTGGCCAGCCTGAGCTGCTGTTACACGCGAAGCGCGACGCTCGCCGACAGTGACTTGCACTGCACGATAGCCATCGGTCTCTTCAGTTTTGAACTGGGTGACGCGATTCGGCTCGATCTCAATGACCGTGACCGGAATGGAGACACCTTCTTCGGTGAAAATACGGGTCATACCGCATTTACGACCGACTACACCAATAGTCATGTTGTAAACCTCATGAGTGTACGGGGCTTTCACCCGCTATGGCCGCCCATTTCAGAGCGTTACACGACCAAGACCGAGTCTTAGCCGAGGCTGATCTGCACTTCCACACCGGCCGCAAGATCAAGCTTCATCAGCGCGTCAACGGTTTTATCCGTTGGCTGGACGATGTCCAGAACACGCTTATGAGTGCGGATCTCGTACTGGTCACGCGCGTCTTTGTTGACGTGCGGGGAAACCAGAACGGTGAACCGCTCTTTACGGGTAGGCAGTGGAATTGGACCACGCACTTGAGCACCAGTACGTTTCGCGGTTTCCACGATTTCCTGGGTTGATTGGTCGATCAGGCGATGGTCAAAAGCCTTCAACCTGATACGGATTTGCTGATTTTGCATTGGATTTCAGACTCCGGCTGCTATTCCCACCGGGCGCAATACGCCCGTTAAAAGGAGGCGCAATTCTATAGACGCCCCCGATAGGTGTCAACCCAATAAAAAAGCCCCCGCTGAGCGGGGGCTTTTTCAATCCATCAAGCTGACTTTAAAAGTCTTACTCGATGATTTTGGCTACGACGCCAGCGCCGACGGTACGACCGCCTTCACGGATAGCGAAACGCAGACCGTCTTCCATCGCGATGGTTTTGATCAGGGTAACAGTCATCTGAATGTTGTCACCTGGCATTACCATTTCAACGCCTTCTGGCAGCTCGCAGTTACCAGTCACGTCAGTAGTACGGAAGTAGAACTGTGGACGGTAGCCTTTGAAGAACGGAGTGTGACGACCGCCTTCTTCCTTGCTCAGAACGTAAACTTCTGCGGTGAACTTGGTGTGCGGCTTGACCGAACCTGGCTTGACCAGAACCTGGCCACGCTCAACGTCGTCACGCTTGGTACCACGCAGCAGAACGCCGCAGTTCTCGCCAGCACGACCTTCGTCGAGCAGCTTGCGGAACATTTCAACACCGGTGCAAGTAGTAACGGTGGTGTCACGCAGACCAACGATTTCCAGCGGATCCTGAACGCGAACGATACCGCGCTCGATACGACCAGTCACAACAGTACCGCGACCCGAGATCGAGAATACGTCTTCGATTGGCATCAGGAATGGCTTGTCGATCATACGAACTGGTTCTGGGATGTAGGCATCCAGAGTTTCAACCAGTTTCTTGACGGCAGTGGTGCCCATCTCGTTGTCGTCTTTGCCTTCCAGCGCCATACGAGCCGAACCGATGATGATCGGAGTGTCGTCGCCCGGGAAGTCGTAAGTCGACAGCAGGTCACGAACTTCCATCTCAACCAGTTCCAGCAGCTCAGCGTCGTCTACCAGGTCAGCCTTGTTCAGGAAGACCACGATGTACGGAACGCCAACCTGACGGGACAGCAGGATGTGCTCACGGGTTTGCGGCATCGGACCATCAGCGGCCGAGCAAACCAGGATAGCGCCGTCCATCTGAGCAGCACCGGTGATCATGTTCTTCACGTAGTCAGCGTGACCTGGGCAGTCAACGTGAGCGTAGTGACGGATCTTCGAGTTGTACTCAACGTGCGCGGTGTTGATGGTGATACCGCGAGCTTTTTCTTCTGGTGCGCTGTCGATCTTGTCGAAGTCAACGACTGCAGAACCGAAAACTTCGGAGCAAACGCGAGTCAGAGCAGCAGTCAGAGTGGTTTTACCGTGGTCAACGTGACCGATGGTGCCAACGTTGACGTGCGGTAGGGAACGATCAAATTTTTCTTTAGCCACGACAATTAACTCCTAGCCTAAAGGGGCTGAATCAGCCTTGTTTTTTGGTTACGGATTCGACGATGTGCGACGGAGCCGTATCATATTTTTTGAATTCCATAGAGTAGCTTGCGCGACCCTGGGACATGGAACGAACGTCGGTCGCATAACCGAACATCTCACCCAGTGGAACCTCGGCACGGATAACCTTGCCGGACACTGTGTCTTCCATACCCTGGATCATGCCGCGACGACGGTTAAGGTCGCCCATCACATCACCCATATAGTCTTCAGGCGTAACAACCTCTACCGCCATGATCGGCTCGAGCAACTCACCACCACCCTTCTGGGCCAGTTGCTTGGTCGCCATGGAAGCAGCCACTTTAAACGCCATCTCGTTGGAGTCGACGTCGTGGTAAGAACCATCGAACACGGTAGCCTTCAGGCCGATCAGCGGATAGCCGGCAACAACGCCGTTCTTCATCTGCTCTTCGATACCCTTCTGGATAGCCGGGATGTATTCCTTAGGAACCACACCACCTACAACTTCGTTCACGAATTGCAGACCTTCCTGACCTTCGTCAGCAGGAGCAAAACGGATCCAGCAGTGACCGAACTGGCCGCGACCACCGGACTGACGAACGAACTTGCCTTCGATTTCACAGTTCTTCGTGATGCGCTCACGATACGAAACCTGAGGCTTGCCGATGTTGGCTTCGACGTTGAACTCACGGCGCATCCGGTCAACCAGGATGTCCAGGTGCAGCTCGCCCATGCCGGAGATGATCGTCTGACCAGTCTCTTCATCAGTTTTAACGCGGAAAGACGGGTCTTCCTGAGCAAGTTTGCCCAGAGCGATACCCATTTTTTCCTGGTCATCCTTGGTCTTAGGCTCTACGGCAACCGAAATAACCGGCTCCGGGAAGTCCATGCGAACCAGGATGATTGGCTTGTCAGCGTTGCAGAGGGTTTCACCAGTGGTGACGTCCTTCATGCCGATCAGGGCCGCGATGTCACCAGCGCGTACTTCCTTGATCTCTTCACGGGCGTTTGCGTGCATTTGCACCATACGACCCACGCGCTCTTTCTTGCCTTTGACCGAGTTGATCACGCCGTCGCCGGAGTTCAACACGCCCGAGTAAACGCGGACGAAGGTCAGAGTACCCACGAATGGGTCGGTAGCGATCTTGAACGCCAGAGCCGCGAAAGGCTCGTTGTCGTCTGCATGACGCTCCATCTCTTCTTCCTCGTTATCAGGGTTGGAACCCTTGATAGCAGGAATGTCGGTCGGAGCAGGCAGGTAGTCGATAACGGCGTCGAGAACCAGGGGAACGCCCTTGTTCTTGAACGAAGAACCGCATACGGCCAGAACGATTTCGCCGGCGATAGTACGCTGACGCAAAGCAGCCTTGATCTCTTCGATCGACAGCTCTTCGCCTTCCAGGTACTTGTTCATCAGCTCTTCGTTGGCTTCGGCGGCAGCTTCAACCATGTTGTTGCGCCACTCTTCCGCCAGCTCTTGCAGCTCGGCAGGAATATCCTTGCGAACAGGGACCATACCTTTGTCAGAGTCGTTCCAGTAGACAGCTTGCATGTTGATCAGATCGATCTGACCCTGGAAGTTGTCTTCGGAACCGATGGCCAACTGGATCGGCACCGGAGTGTGACCCAGACGCTGCTTGATCTGACCGATCACGCGCAGGAAGTTGGCGCCGGCACGGTCCATCTTGTTTACGTAAACAAGACGTGGAACGCCGTATTTGTTGGCTTGACGCCATACGGTTTCCGACTGCGGCTCAACACCCGAAGTACCGCAGAACACAACGACAGCGCCGTCGAGTACGCGCAGGGAACGCTCAACTTCAATGGTGAAGTCAACGTGGCCCGGGGTATCGATTACGTTGAAACGGTGCTCGTGAGAGTACTGCTTCTCGGAACCTTTCCAGAAGGCGGTAATGGCAGCAGAAGTAATGGTAATACCACGCTCCTGCTCCTGAACCATCCAGTCTGTGGTCGCGGCGCCATCATGCACCTCGCCCATTTTGTGACTTTTGCCGGTGTAAAACAGCACGCGCTCGGTGGTTGTGGTTTTACCAGCATCCACGTGAGCGACGATACCGATGTTACGGTAGCGGCTAATCGGAGTAGTACGAGCCATAAAGCCCTCGCAAAATTAGTGAAGCTAAAATTAGAAGCGGTAGTGCGAGAAAGCTTTGTTAGCTTCGGCCATACGGTGCACGTCTTCACGCTTCTTAACAGCAGCACCTTTACCTTCAGCAGCATCCAGCAGTTCGCCAGCCAAACGCAGAGCCATAGACTTCTCGCCGCGCTTACGGGCGAAGTCTACCAACCAGCGCATTGCCAGAGCGTTACGACGGGAAGGACGAACCTCGACCGGAACCTGGTAAGTAGCACCACCAACGCGGCGCGACTTCACTTCGACCAGCGGAGCGATGGCGTCGAGTGCTTTTTCGAAGAGTTCCAGGGGATCGGTGCCAGCCTTACGGGCCGCAACGGTTTCCAGGGCACCATAAACGATACGCTCGGCAACGGCTTTCTTGCCGCTTTCCATAACGTGGTTCATGAATTTGGCGAGGATCTGGCTTCCGTATTTCGGATCGTCCAGAATCTCACGCTTTGCTGCTACGCGACGTCTTGGCATGATAAGCCCTCAAGCGGTCTTCAGGTTAGCTCGGGACAGATCCAGAGGATGCGTGCCCGACCTTACTCTTATCGACTCAATAAAATAAAAATCTGCAAAACGGCCGATTACTTCGGACGCTTGGTACCGTACTTCGAACGACCCTGGTTACGGCCTTTAACGCCGGAAGTATCCAAGGAGCCGCGAACGGTGTGGTAACGAACACCTGGCAAGTCTTTTACACGACCGCCGCGGATCAGTACCACGCTGTGCTCTTGCAGGTTGTGGCCTTCACCACCGATGTACGAGGAAACCTCGAAACCGTTGGTCAGACGCACACGGCATACTTTACGCAGTGCCGAGTTAGGTTTTTTCGGCGTGGTGGTGTACACACGGGTGCACACGCCACGACGTTGCGGGCAGTTCTGCAGCGCAGGTACGTCGGATTTCTCGACGATACGCTTACGCGGCTGACGTACCAGCTGGTTGATAGTTGCCATCTACTAGCTCCACTGTTGTCTTGCGACGCTATTGTCTTGCAAGAAAAGCAAAATGGCAGGAACGAATTCCCGCCAAATTTAGGGGATCAAGAGTCTAAAGAGGATCTTGATTCCAGTCAAGGCAAGGCCCCGACCTCCCCGCCCATCGAACCTTGACTTGATGTCTCGATTCGACGAACGGAGCGATCAGGGCCTCACGCTCGTTTATCGCAGAACTCAGTTACCGCTCGAGTTCAGCGCTTCGGTCAGTGCAGCTTCCACTTCACTGGCGCTTACGCGCAACGGCTTGTCGGCATCACGGCGACGCTTGCGCTCGCTGTGATAGGCAAGACCGGTACCGGCCGGGATCAGACGACCCACGACTACGTTTTCTTTCAGGCCGCGCAGGTAATCGCGCTTGCCGGTGACTGCCGCTTCGGTCAGTACGCGAGTGGTTTCCTGGAAGGAAGCCGCCGAGATGAACGATTCGGTGGACAACGACGCCTTGGTGATACCCAGCAGAACGCGAGTGAACTTGGAGACAAACTTGTCTTCCGCGCTCAGACGCTCGTTCTCTACCAGAACGTGAGTCAGTTCCATCTGGTCGCCCTTGATGAAGCTGGAATCGCCGGACTCGGAGATCTCAACTTTACGCAGCATCTGACGCAGGATGGTCTCGATGTGCTTGTCGTTGATCTTCACGCCTTGCAGACGATAAACGTCCTGGATCTCGTTGACGATGTACTTGGCCAGCGCGCTTACACCCAGCAGACGCAGGATGTCGTGCGGATCGCTTGGACCGTCGGAGATAACTTCGCCGCGGTTTACCTGTTCGCCTTCGAAGACGTTCAGGTGACGCCACTTCGGAATCAGCTCTTCGTACGGATCGCTACCGTCGTTCGGGGTAATGACCAGACGGCGCTTGCCTTTGGTCTCTTTACCGAACGCGATGGTGCCGCTGACTTCAGCCAGAATCGACGCTTCTTTCGGACGACGGGCTTCGAACAGGTCAGCAACACGCGGCAGACCACCGGTGATGTCACGGGTCTTCGAAGTTTCCTGCGGGATACGAGCGATAACATCACCGATCGCAATCTTCGCACCGTCAGCCACACCGACCAGGGCGTTGGCTGGCAGGAAGTACTGAGCGATAACGTCAGTGCCTGGCAGCAACAGATCCTTGCCGTTGTCGTCGACCATCTTCACTGCTGGACGGATTTCCTTACCGGCAGCTGGACGATCTTTCGCGTCAAGTACTTCAATGTTGGTCATACCGGTCAATTCGTCAGTCTGACGCTTGATCGTGATGCCTTCTTCCATGCCCACGTAGGTCACGGTACCTTTCATTTCGGTAACGATCGGGTGAGTGTGCGGATCCCACTTGGCCACGATTGCGCCAGCGTCGACCTTGTCACCTTCCTTAACCGAAATCACAGCACCGTACGGCAGCTTGTAACGCTCGCGCTCACGACCGAAGTCGTCCGCGATTGCCAGCTCACCGGAACGGGACACAGCAACCAGATGGCCATCCACTCGCTCAACGTGCTTCAGGTTGTGCAGACGGACGGTACCGCCATTCTTCACCTGAACGCTGTCGGCTGCGGAAGTACGGCTTGCCGCACCACCAATGTGGAACGTACGCATGGTCAGCTGGGTACCCGGCTCACCGATGGACTGGGCAGCGATAACGCCGACCGCTTCACCGATGTTCACCTGGTGACCACGAGCCAGATCACGGCCGTAGCACTTGGCGCAGATACCGTAGCGGGTTTCGCAGCTGATCGGCGAACGCACGATCACTTCGTCGATGCTGTTCAGCTCGATGAACTCGACCCACTTCTCGTCAACCAGAGTGCCAGCAGGAACGATAACGTCCTCGGTACCCGGCTTGAACACGTCACGGGCAATCACACGACCCAATACGCGCTCACCCAACGGTTCTACAACGTCACCGCCTTCAATGTGCGGAGTCATCAGCAGACCGTGTTCGGTGCCGCAATCGATCTCGGTTACTACCAGATCCTGCGCCACGTCTACCAGACGACGAGTCAGGTAACCGGAGTTCGCAGTTTTCAACGCGGTATCCGCCAGACCTTTACGAGCACCGTGAGTCGAGATGAAGTACTGAAGTACGCTCAGACCTTCACGGAAGTTCGCAGTAATCGGCGTTTCAATGATGGAACCGTCCGGCTTGGCCATCAGACCACGCATACCGGCCAGCTGACGAATCTGTGCTGCGGAACCCCGCGCACCCGAGTCGGCCATCATGTACATCGAGTTGAAAGACTCTTGGTCGACTTCGTCGCCGTGACGGTCGATGACTTTCTCTTTCGAGAGGTTGGCCATCATCGCCTTGGAAACTTCGTCGTTCGCTTTCGACCAGAGGTCGATCACTTTGTTGTACTTCTCGCCCTGGGTTACCAGGCCGGAGGCGTACTGGCTCTCGATCTCTTTCACTTCGTCGGTGGCTGCACCGATGATGCGGGCTTTTTCATCCGGGATAACGAAGTCGTTAACACCGATGGAAACGCCGGAGATGGTCGAGTAAGCGAAACCGGTGTACATCAACTGGTCAGCGAAGATCACGGTCTCTTTCAGACCAACCACGCGGTAGCACTGGTTGATCAGCTTGGAGATCGCCTTTTTCTTCATCGGCAGGTTGACGACGTCGAACGACAGACCTTTCGGCACAACCTGGAACAGCAGCGCACGGCCGACAGTGGTGTCGACGATACGGGTACCGCTCACGCTGTTGCCGTCACGGTCGTTGACGGTTTCGTTGATACGAACCTTGACCTTGGCGTGCAGTGCGGCTTCGCCGGCACGGAACACACGGTCGACTTCCTGCAGATCCGCGAACACACGACCTTCGCCCTTGGCGTTGATCGCTTCACGAGTCATGTAGTACAGACCCAATACAACGTCCTGCGACGGAACGATGATTGGCTCACCGTTGGCTGGCGACAGGATGTTGTTGGTCGACATCATCAACGCACGCGCTTCGAGCTGGGCTTCCAGTGTCAGCGGTACGTGCACGGCCATTTGGTCGCCGTCGAAGTCGGCGTTGTACGCGGCGCAGACCAGAGGGTGCAGCTGGATAGCCTTACCTTCGATCAGTACCGGTTCAAACGCCTGGATACCCAGACGGTGAAGGGTCGGTGCACGGTTGAGAAGAACCGGGTGTTCGCGAATCACTTCAGCAAGAACGTCCCAAACCTCTGGCAGTTCGCGCTCGACCATTTTCTTGGCCGCTTTGATGGTGGTCGCCAGACCACGCATTTCCAGCTTGCCGAAAATGAACGGCTTGAACAGCTCGAGAGCCATCTTCTTCGGCAGACCGCACTGGTGCAGACGCAGGGTCGGGCCTACGGTAATTACCGAACGACCGGAGTAGTCAACACGCTTACCGAGCAAGTTCTGACGGAAACGACCTTGCTTACCCTTGATCATGTCAGCCAGGGATTTCAGAGGACGCTTGTTAGAACCGGTGATAGCGCGGCCACGACGACCGTTGTCGAGCAATGCATCGACCGCTTCCTGCAACATACGCTTTTCGTTGCGCACGATGATGTCCGGAGCGGACAGATCCAGCAGGCGCTTCAAACGATTGTTACGGTTGATCACTCGACGATACAGATCGTTGAGATCGGAGGTCGCGAAACGACCGCCATCCAGCGGGACCAGTGGACGCAGATCTGGCGGCAGAACCGGCAGAACGGTCAGCACCATCCACTCTGGCAGGTTGCCGGAACCCTGGAAGGCTTCCATCAACTTCAGTCGCTTGGACAGCTTCTTGATCTTGGTTTCCGAGTTGGTTTGCGGAATCTCTTCGCGCAGACGGCCAATCTCGTGCTCCAGGTCGATAGCGTGCAGCAGTTCACGGACAGCTTCGGCACCCATGCGGGCGTCGAAATCGTCACCGAACTCTTCCAGCGCTTCGAAGTACTGCTCGTCGTTCAGCAGCTGACCTTTTTCAAGGGTGGTCATGCCTGGATCGATAACGACATAGCTCTCGAAGTAGAGAACGCGCTCGATATCACGCAGGGTCATGTCCATCAGCAGGCCGATACGCGACGGCAGCGATTTCAGGAACCAGATGTGGGCAACCGGCGAAGCCAGTTCGATGTGCGCCATGCGCTCACGACGAACCTTGGCCAGTGCAACTTCAACGCCGCACTTCTCGCAGATCACACCACGGTGCTTCAAGCGCTTGTACTTACCGCACAGGCACTCGTAATCCTTTACCGGGCCAAAGATCTTGGCGCAGAACAGGCCGTCACGCTCGGGTTTGAACGTACGGTAGTTGATGGTTTCCGGCTTTTTAACTTCACCGAACGACCACGAACGGATCATCTCCGGCGAGGCCAATCCGATACGGATGGCGTCGAACTCTTCGACTTGACCCTGGTTTTTCAGCAAATTCAGTAGGTCTTTCAAGGCCTTTCCTCCTGGCGGAGCAGAGAGCGGGCAATCCTGCCCCGCTCTCGATTCGCGTCACGTGTTATTCGGTTTCCAGATCGATATCGATGCCGAGGGAACGAATTTCCTTGATCAACACGTTGAAGGACTCGGGCATGCCCGGCTCCATACGGTGATCGCCATCCACGATGTTCTTGTACATCTTGGTACGGCCGTTCACATCGTCCGACTTCACTGTGAGCATTTCTTGCAGAGTGTAAGCAGCACCGTATGCTTCCAGTGCCCAGACCTCCATCTCCCCGAAACGCTGACCACCGAACTGCGCCTTACCACCCAGCGGCTGCTGGGTAACCAGGCTGTAAGAACCGGTAGAACGCGCGTGCATCTTGTCGTCTACCAAGTGGTTCAGCTTCAGCATGTACATGTAGCCAACGGTAACTGGACGCTCGAACTTGTTGCCGGTACGGCCGTCGGTCAGTTGCATCTGGCCGCTTTCCGGCAGGTCTGCCAGTTTCAGCATGGCCTTGATTTCGCTTTCCTTGGCGCCGTCGAACACTGGAGTGGCCATTGGAACGCCGCCACGCAGGTTGTTCGCCAGATCAAGGATTTCCTGATCGGAGAAGCTGTCCAGATCTTCGTTACGACCGCCGATCTGGTTGTAGATCTCGTCCAGGAAAGTGCGCAGTTCAGCGACTTTACGCTGCTCTTCGACCATCCGGTTGATCTTCTCGCCCAGACCTTTGGCCGCGAGGCCCAGGTGGGTTTCGAGAATCTGACCAACGTTCATACGCGAAGGTACGCCCAGCGGGTTGAGGACCACGTCGACCGGGGTGCCATTGGCATCGTGCGGCATGTCTTCAACCGGCATGATCACGGAGACCACACCCTTGTTACCATGACGACCGGCCATCTTGTCGCCCGGCTGGATGCGGCGACGGATTGCCAGGTAAACCTTGACGATTTTCAGCACGCCTGGAGCCAGGTCATCGCCCTGCTGCAGTTTGCGCTTCTTGTCTTCGAACTTGTCGTCCAGCAGACGGCGACGATCAACGATATAGGCCTGAGCCTTCTCGAGCTGCTCGTTCAGAGCATCTTCAGCCATGCGCAGTTTGAACCACTGGCCGTGCTCAAGACCGTCGAGTACTTCGTCGGTGATGTCCTGACCTTTCTTCAGGCCGGCGCCGCCTTCGGCCTTGTGGCCTACCAGTGCGGAACGCAGACGTTCGAAAGTCGCGCCTTCAACGATGCGGAACTCTTCGTTCAGATCCTTGCGGATCTCGTCCAGCTGGGACTTCTCGATCGACAGTGCACGAGCATCACGCTCAACGCCGTCGCGGGTGAAGACCTGTACGTCGATGACAGTACCTTTGGTGCCGGTTGGCACGCGCAGGGAGGTGTCTTTAACGTCGCTGGCTTTTTCACCGAAGATTGCACGCAGCAGTTTTTCTTCCGGAGTCAGTTGGGTCTCGCCTTTCGGAGTGACCTTGCCAACCAGGATGTCGCCTGCGCCTACTTCAGCACCTACGTAAACGATACCGGCTTCGTCCAGCTTGTTCAGTGCAGCTTCACCCACGTTCGGGATGTCCGCAGTGATTTCCTCTGGGCCAAGCTTGGTGTCACGGGCCACACAGGTCAGTTCCTGAATGTGGATCGTGGTGAAACGGTCTTCCTGAACCACACGCTCGGACAGGCAGATGGAGTCTTCGAAGTTGAAGCCGTTCCATGCCATGAACGCGATGCGCATGTTCTGACCCAGTGCCAGCTCACCCATGTCGGTGGACGGGCCGTCGGCCATGATGTCGCTACGCTGAACGCGATCACCTTTACGCACCAGCGGACGCTGGTTGATGCAGGTGTTCTGGTTCGAGCGGGTGTACTTGGTCAGGTTGTAGATGTCGACACCGGCTTCACCGGTTTCAACTTCGTCATCGGCAACACGAACCACGATACGGCTGGCGTCGACGGAGTCGATCACGCCACCACGACGAGCCACGACGCAAACGCCGGAGTCACGGGCTACGTTACGCTCCATGCCGGTACCTACCAGCGGCTTGTCAGCGCGCAGAGTCGGTACAGCCTGACGCTGCATGTTCGAACCCATCAACGCACGGTTGGCGTCGTCGTGCTCGAGGAACGGAATCAGCGACGCTGCAACCGACACAACCTGCTTCGGCGAAACGTCCATCAGGGTGACGTCTTCCGGCGCCTTGACGGTGAATTCGTTCAGGTGACGCACGGCAACCAGTTCGTCGATCAGGACTTTCTGCTCGTTCATGGTCGCCGAAGCCTGCGCGATCACGTGATCGGCTTCTTCAATAGCGGACAGGAACACGATCTCGTCGGTGACCACACCCTCTTTCACCACACGGTACGGGCTTTCCAGGAAGCCGTACTGGTTGGTGCGAGCGTACGCAGCCAAGGAGTTGATCAGACCGATGTTCGGACCTTCCGGCGTTTCAATCGGGCAGACACGACCGTAGTGAGTCGGGTGTACGTCACGGACTTCGAAGCCTGCGCGCTCACGAGTCAGACCGCCAGGGCCGAGTGCAGAGACACGACGCTTGTGGGTGATCTCGGACAGCGGGTTGTTCTGGCCCATGAACTGCGACAGCTGGCTGGAACCGAAGAACTCTTTCACCGCCGCAGCCACTGGCTTGGCGTTGATCAGGTCTTGCGGCATCAGGCCTTCGCTTTCAGCCATCGACAGACGCTCTTTGACCGCACGCTCAACACGTACCAGGCCAACGCGGAACTGGTTCTCGGCCATTTCGCCTACGCAGCGAACACGACGGTTACCCAGGTGGTCGATGTCATCGACGATGCCTTTACCGTTGCGGATGTCGACCAGAGTCTTCAGGACCGCGACGATGTCTTCCTTGCACAGCACGCCCGAACCTTCGATCTCGGTACGACCGATACGACGGTTGAACTTCATCCGGCCGACCGCAGACAGGTCATAACGCTCAGGGCTGAAGAACAGGTTGTTGAACAGGGTCTCGGCAGCGTCTTTGGTTGGCGGCTCGCCTGGACGCATCATGCGATAGATCTCGACCAGCGCTTCCAATTGGTTGCTGGTGGAGTCGATCTTCAGTGTGTCGGAGACGAACGGACCGCAGTCGATGTCGTTGGTGTACAGGGTCTCGATGCGAACGACCTGGGCCTTGGCGATCTTTGCCAGGACTTCAGTGTTCAGCTCGGTGTTGCATTCGGCCAGGATTTCGCCGGTAGCCGGGTGCACGATAGCCTTGGCGGTGGTGCGGCCGAGGACGTAGTCCAGTGGCACGTCCAGCGTCTTGATACCGGCTTTCTCGATCTGGTTGATGTGGCGCGCGGTAATACGGCGGCCTTGCTCAACGATGACCTTGCCCTTCTCGTCCTGGATGTCCAGAACCGCAACTTCACCACGCAGGCGCGATGGCACCAGTTCCAGGCTGAGGGTTTCGCCGCTCAGGTGGAATACGTTGGTAGTGTAGAACGCGTCCAGCACTTCTTCGGTGGTGTAACCGAGTGCGCGCAGCAGTACCGAAGCCGGCAGTTTGCGACGACGGTCGATACGCACGAAGACGCAGTCTTTCGGGTCGAATTCGAAGTCCAGCCACGAACCGCGGTAAGGAATGATGCGAGCCGAGTACAGCAGTTTGCCGGAGCTGTGCGTCTTGCCGCGGTCGTGGTCGAAGAACACGCCCGGGGAACGGTGCAGCTGGGAAACGATAACACGCTCGGTACCGTTGATTACGAAGGTACCGTTCTCAGTCATCAGGGGGATTTCACCCATGTAGACTTCTTGCTCTTTGATGTCCTTGATCGCTTTGTTCGACGATTCTTTGTCGAAGATGATCAGGCGCACTTTTACCCGCAAAGGTACGGCGAAAGTTACACCGCGCAATACGCATTCTTTGACATCAAATGCCGGTTCGCCCAGGCGATAACCGACGTACTCCAGCGCAGCATTGCCGGAGTAGCTGATGATCGGGAAAACGGATTTGAAGGCCGCATGCAGGCCCACGTCGCGGAACTGATCTTTAGTCGCTCCCGCTTGCAAGAATTCACGATACGAATCCAGCTGGATGGCCAGGAGGTAAGGCACATCCATGACGTCCGGCAACTTGCTAAAGTCCTTGCGGATACGTTTTTTCTCAGTATATGAGTAAGCCATCAGCGTTCCCCAGCTTGGTCACCTGCTTGTTTGGCCCCTCCCGACGGGAGCAGCCAGAAAATCGTGCAAACCCCATGGTTTGCGCCACCGCATCGGGTGGTTACAGCGCCTTTATCAGCACCGACCCAGTCGGCTGCCAATAACGGAAAAAGGCCGGTGGCAAGAGCCACCAGCCATCAGCCTGTCGCTTGACGCTCGGGCTGGAGGAGCAAAGTCGATGCTTACTTCAGCTCGACTTTAGCGCCTGCTTCTTCCAGCTTCTTCTTGGCGTCTTCAGCCGCTTCTTTCGAAACGCCTTCAGCTACAACCTGAGGAGCGCCGTCTACTTTCTCTTTGGCTTCTTTCAGGCCCAGACCGGTCAGTTCACGAACTGCCTTGATCACGTTAACCTTCTTCTCGCCAGCTTCCAGCAGAACAACGTTGAACTCGGTTTGCTCTTCAACAGCAGCAGCAGCTACAGCTGGGCCAGCCGAAGCGGCAGCAGCGGTAACACCGAAGGTTTCTTCCATCGCTTTGATCAGCTCAACGATTTCCACTACGGATTTCTGGCCGATTGCTTCGATGATTTGTTCGTTAGTCAGAGACATGACTCAATTCCTGAATTGGGGGACGGCCTACGCGACCATCGAAATAAACAAAAAACGCGAGAAGTGACGAGCCTTAGGCTGCGGCAGCTTCTTTCTGGTCGCGAATTGCCGCCAGAGTACGAGCCAATTTGCTGGTTGCGCCTTGAATCACGCTCATCAGCTGAGAAATTGCTTCGTCACGGGTCGGCAGAGTTGCCAGTACGTCGATCTGATTAGCTGCGAGGAACTTGCCCTCGAACGCAGCTGCCTTGATCTCGAACTTGTCCTGACCCTTGGCAAACTCTTTGAAGATACGGGCAGCAGCGCCCGGATGTTCGTTCGAGAATGCAATCAGGGTCGGGCCGGTGAACACGTCGTTGAGGACACTGTATTGAGTGTCAGCAACAGCGCGCTTGAGCAGGGTGTTACGTACAACACGTACGTAAACGCCAGCTTCACGAGCCTCTTTACGGAGTCCGGTCATTGCGCCTACTGTTACGCCACGTGCATCAACCACGACAGCGGACAGAGCGACTTTGGCAGCCTCGTTGACTTCAGCGACGATGGCCTTCTTGTCTTCGAGATTAATTGCCACGGGTTTAACTCCTGCTTGTTACCGTTTCATTCGATCGGAACCGAATGTCGTTTTGGTGTCTGATTCGGTAAGGAACCGGGAGCACCATCTGCGTAGGCTTGAGGTTTAAGGCTTGCGCCGCCTACGGTCTTGGATAGCCCCCGCCAGGCAGGGACCCCAATCTTTCAATTGGCGCGACAATCCGCGCCAACCTTTGTCTTACGCGTCGAGCGAGCTCTGATCGATAACCAGACCTGGGCCCATAGTGGTGCTCAGGGTAACGCGCTTGACGTAAATACCTTTCGAGGAAGCTGGCTTGATACGCTTCAGATCAGCGATCAGGGCTTCAACGTTTTCCTTCAGCTTGACGGCGTCGAAGCCGATCTTGCCAACGGAAGTGTGGATGATGCCGTTTTTGTCGGTGCGATAACGAACCTGACCAGCCTTGGCGTTCTTGACCGCGTTGGCTACGTCTGGAGTTACGGTGCCGACTTTCGGGTTAGGCATCAGGCCACGTGGACCGAGGATCTGACCCAACTGACCCACAACGCGCATGGCATCCGGGGATGCGATCACTACGTCATAGTTCAGGTCGCCGCCTTTCATTTCGGCAGCCAGGTCGTCCATACCTACACGGTCAGCGCCGGCAGCCAGAGCGGCCTCAGCAGCTGGACCCTGGGTGAACACAGCAACGCGAACAGTCTTGCCAGTGCCGTGTGGCAGCACAGTAGCGCTACGAACAACCTGGTCGGATTTACGCGGATCTACACCCAGGTTTACAGCAACGTCGAACGACTCGCTGAACTTGACTGTCGACAGCTCGGCCAGCAGAGCAGCGGCGTCTACAATGTTGTAGGCCTTGCCTGCTTCGATTTTGCCGGCGATAGCCTTTTGACGCTTGGTCAGCTTAGCCATTACACACCCTCCACGTTAAGGCCCATGCTACGAGCAGAACCGGCGATAGTACGCACGGCTGCATCCATATCAGCTGCAGTCAGATCCGCGTTTTTGGTTTTCGCGATTTCTTCCAGCTGAGCACGGGTAACAGTGCCAACCTTAACGGTGTTCGGACGAGCGGAACCGCTGGTCAGACCGGCCGCCTTCTTCAGCAGAACCGAAGCAGGGGTGGATTTGGTTTCGAAAGTGAAGCTACGGTCGCTGTAGACAGTGATGATCACTGGAGTCGGCAGACCTGGCTCAAGACCCTGGGTACGGGCGTTGAAAGCCTTGCAGAATTCCATGATGTTCACGCCGTGCTGACCCAGAGCAGGACCAACCGGTGGACTTGGGTTAGCCTGAGCGGCCTTCACTTGCAGCTTGATGTAAGCGGTAATCTTCTTGGCCATGAGGCACTCCAATTACGGGTTCGAACGCCTCGAAAGGCTCCCCGGTTACTTGCGCGTTTATCCCAGTGACGACAAAACCCCACAGCCTAAGGCTGCGGGGTTGGGATTGCTTGCCCAGCTAGACCTTCTCGACCTGACTGAACTCGAGCTCCACCGGAGTAGAGCGACCGAAAATGAGCACTGCCACTTGGATCCGGCTCTTTTCGTAGTTAACTTCTTCCACAACGCCGTTGAAATCAGCGAATGGGCCGTCGTTGACACGCACCGTCTCACCTGGCTCGAACAATGTCTTCGGTTTAGGCTTGTCGCTACCATCAGCAACGCGACGCAGAATCGCTTCTGCCTCTTTATCGGTAATTGGTGCAGGCTTGTCGGCAGTACCTCCGATGAAACCCATCACCCGAGGAGTATCCTTGACCAAGTGCCAAGTACCCTCGTTCATATCCATCTGGACCAGCACATAGCCTGGAAAGAACTTCCGCTCGCTTTTGCGCTTCTGGCCGTTACGCATCTCTACCACTTCTTCAGTGGGAACCAGAATTTCGCCGAAGCCATCTTCCATGCCAGCCAGCTTTACGCGCTCGATCAGCGAGCGCATCACATGCTTCTCGTAACCCGAGTAAGCATGCACAACATACCAACGCTTAGCCACGGGACACCCTTAGCCGACAATCAAGGAAACAAGCCAGCCGAGCAGGGAATCAAGCCCCCACAGCAGCAACGCCATAACCAGAACAACAGCCACGACAATCAGCGTGGTCTGCGTGGTTTCTTGGCGAGTTGGCCACACGACTTTACGAATCTCGGTGCGAGCTTCCTTAACCAGTACAAAGAAAGACTTGCCCTTCGCGGTCTGCAGGCCTACAAAGGCAGCTACGGCAGCAATGGCAAGCAAAGCAAGTACACGGTACAGGATCGGCGAAGCAGCGTAATACTGATTGCCAACAACGCCAACAACCACCAAAGCGACTACTACAAGCCACTTGAGCAGATCGAAGCGAGAGCCTTGAGCTTCAGCTTTAGGAGTCATCTATGAAGATCCTGTGAAAAGAAAGCCAGACACACCGAGTGAATCTGGCAGGTCAGGAGGGAATCGAACCCCCAACCTACGGTTTTGGAGACCGTCGCTCTGCCAATTGAGCTACTGACCTAAAACAAAATCAGGCCGACCATTATGCCGGCCCGAAAAATACATTACAACCGCTTATTCGATGATTTTGGCTACGACGCCAGCGCCGACGGTACGACCGCCTTCACGGATAGCGAAACGCAGACCGTCTTCCATCGCGATGGTTTTGATCAGGGTAACAGTCATCTGAATGTTGTCACCTGGCATTACCATTTCAACGCCTTCTGGCAGCTCGCAGTTACCAGTCACGTCAGTAGTACGGAAGTAGAACTGTGGACGGTAGCCTTTGAAGAACGGAGTGTGACGACCGCCTTCTTCCTTGCTCAGAACGTAAACTTCTGCGGTGAACTTGGTGTGCGGCTTGACCGAACCTGGCTTGACCAGAACCTGGCCACGCTCAACGTCGTCACGCTTGGTACCACGCAGCAGAACGCCGCAGTTCTCGCCAGCACGACCTTCGTCGAGCAGCTTGCGGAACATTTCAACACCGGTGCAAGTAGTAACGGTGGTGTCACGCAGACCAACGATTTCCAGCGGATCCTGAACGCGAACGATACCGCGCTCGATACGACCAGTCACAACAGTACCGCGACCCGAGATCGAGAATACGTCTTCGATTGGCATCAGGAATGGCTTGTCGATCATACGAACTGGTTCTGGGATGTAGGCATCCAGAGTTTCAACCAGTTTCTTGACGGCAGTGGTGCCCATCTCGTTGTCGTCTTTGCCTTCCAGCGCCATACGAGCCGAACCGATGATGATCGGAGTGTCGTCGCCCGGGAAGTCGTAAGTCGACAGCAGGTCACGAACTTCCATCTCAACCAATTCCAGCAACTCAGCGTCGTCTACCAGGTCAGCCTTGTTCAGGAAGACCACGATGTACGGAACGCCAACCTGACGAGACAGCAGGATGTGCTCACGGGTTTGCGGCATCGGACCATCAGCGGCCGAGCAAACCAGGATAGCGCCGTCCATCTGAGCAGCACCGGTGATCATGTTCTTCACGTAGTCAGCGTGACCTGGGCAGTCAACGTGAGCGTAGTGACGGATCTTCGAGTTGTACTCAACGTGCGCGGTGTTGATGGTGATACCGCGAGCTTTTTCTTCTGGTGCGCTGTCGATCTTGTCGAAGTCAACGATTGCAGAACCGAAAACTTCGGAGCAAACGCGAGTCAGAGCAGCAGTCAGAGTGGTTTTACCGTGGTCAACGTGACCAATGGTCCCAACGTTGACGTGGGGCAGGGAACGATCAAATTTTTCCTTAGCCATCGATATCACCCTCTACAGAAGAAATTAGACAAACAATATCAACCATTAAAACAAAGGCAGATATTTTCATATCTGCCTTGTTATATGGAGCTCTTGAGCGGATTTGAACCGCTGACCTCACCCTTACCAAGGGTGTGCTCTACCAACTGAGCTACAAGAGCAAAACCCCTTGCACAACCTGCAAACTTGGAGCGGGTAGCGGGAATCGAACCCGCATCATCAGCTTGGAAGGCTGAGGTTCTACCACTAAACTATACCCGCGGAGCCTGCAGCTCACGCTTAAATCTGGTGGAGGGAGAAGGATTCGAACCTTCGAAGTCGTAGACGTCAGATTTACAGTCTGATCCCTTTGGCCGCTCGGGAACCCCTCCTAATCAGGCCGGCATTCTATATCATGCCAAGCCTCTGTCAAGCATTTTCTCATTTAAAAACCTGAGGTTAGCTGCGTTGACACACTTCACTTCGAATCCCGATTAAGGTGTTCGCTGTGGAGCGGGCGCCATTCTATGCAAACTATTGAGCAGGTGCAACCCCTTCGCACAGCATTATTTTATGTTTTAACTCATTGAATTCCTTGGAAAGGTTTTGCAACTGCTGATCGCCTAACAAACGCTGGCTGTCCGGCGCAGCTGCCAGCCAGTACCCGCTTCCGGCAGCATATTTCGGCACAGATTGCACATTGACTTTCATCGCCACCAGACGCTGTTGCAACCTGGCAATTGAATCTTCGTCAGAAAATCCACCAAGGAACAAGCACTGCTGACGCGGCGCCACCTCGCCTCTTCGACCTTCACCTGCGGTTTCGCTCAGCAGACGGATATCCTGCTGCGAACCACGATACAGATTAAGAGGCGTTACATCTTTGGCTCGCAAGGGCGCTTCCTGCTGATGCCAGACATAGTAAAAAACATTGAGTACAACCAGCAGCAGGAACAGCCAACGCATATAAACCTCAAGACAAGGGACAAGCCATCGCCAAGCCGACAAAAACCAGGTCGGGCACAACCCTGGCGTCAGGCACGACGCCTTTAACCAGCTCGGCATCCCCTCCCGTAATAAAGACGGTGAATTGCTCTTCCCAGTACGCTCGAGCCAGCTCTAATTGAGTGAGAACGAAGCCCCTCAGCATCAAAGAACAACCGCGCTCCACCGCTTCAACGGTGGTCCGTCCCGGGACGTGACTGGAAAGGGCGCGCTCTGCTGCTTCATCACCATAACGAATTTTACGGGTATGGGTGCGCAACTGGTTTCGCATCAAAGGCATACCAGGACAAATGAACCCCCCGAGATGCTCACCGTCAGCCGCGACAAAATCGGCAGTGACCGCGGTACCGAAGTCGAGAACCAGGCAAGCACTTCCGGCAGCCAGATGGAAGCCGCCGAGCATCGCCAGCCAGCGATCAAGCCCCAGACGCTCATAGTCTTCATAGCCGTTTCGAACACCGGACATCTCGCGGGCGGGTTTCGCACACACGATAGGAATACCGAACGCACGCTCAAGCATTTCGATTAAAGCGCTGGTTTCCTCGTTAGTCCTGACGCTTACCAAACGACACTTGCGCAGCGAGAGCGGCTTTATGATCTGTAGACTCTCAAGCAAAGCCTGATTGGAATCTACAACCCCTTCCGAAACCAGCCCACTCGCCGACGCATCCAGCACGCGCCATTTGATAAAACTATTGCCGCAGTCAAGCTCAAGAATCATCACGCAACCTCAGGCTGAGCTCTCCACCACTAAAGACTTTTTCAACACCATCTACAATCAAGCGCAACCCGCCTTGGTTATCAATCCCGAGCACTATCCCATCGATATGGCTGTTACCCGCGATCAACGACACGGACCGCCCCTGCCACAGGTGATTTTCCGCCCATTCTGCCTGCAGACTTGCGAACCCGTTGAGCTGGTGTTTATGGGTATAAGCTTTGAGTTGATTACTCAACTCAACCACCAGAGCATTGCGATCGCAGGCTTTCCCTGACTCCAGCTTTATAGAAGTCCATTGCTGGTCGACCTCATCGGCAACCTGCATATTCACGTTGATTCCTATACCCAATACAACATGACATACATCCGCCGGATCGCCGACGAGTTCGAGCAGGATGCCGGCTATTTTCTTGTTACCCACCAAAACATCGTTGGGCCACTTCAAACCGGCATTGGGCACGCCGGCGCTTCGCAAGGTCTGCATCACGGCCAAGCCAACAACAAGGCTCAACCCCTCAAGCTGACGCATGCCGCCATCTATTCGAAGAACCAGGCTGTAATAAAGATTTTCCGCAAATGGGCTCACCCACTTGCGGCCTCGACGACCACGGCCTGCCAATTGTCGCTCCGCGAGCACCAAAAACGGCGCGGGGGCGCCCTCACTGATGGAGCGCAGAGCTTCGGCATTTGTCGAGTCGACGGAGTCGAACACACGCACCGGCCATTGAGGCATTTTCCTGAATATTTCACGAGGATCAAGGAGCGTCAGAGGCGTAGACAATTGATATCCGCGACCGCGAACTTTATGGATCGACAGGCCAAGTTCAGCTTCAAGCTGTTGTAGCTGCTTCCATACAGCACTTCGGCTTATTCCCAGGGCAACGCCCAGGTCCTGTCCGGAATGGAATCGTCCATCCTTCAGTAGATTCAACAACGTCAGCATGCAGGTATCGCCTCACAATGAGGCCCGCATAATAGCCATGCCCCGGGCCGTTGCATAGAAATCAAGCGGACACATTTTTCGCAGGCAAAACAAAACCCCAACTGCTTTCGCAATTGGGGTTTCGGAATTTAATCTTGACGATGACCTACTCTCACATGGGGAAACCCCACACTACCATCGGCGATGCATCGTTTCACTGCTGAGTTCGGGATGGGATCAGGTGGTTCCAACGCTCTATGGTCGTCAAGAAATTCGGGTACTGACTCGTGACCAGATGGCCTCGCTTCAGCAAATTGGGTATGTGACAGCTTTCGGTGTTTGTGCGTTTCGAACTTTCGGTTCGTTTCGTCTTCACACACCGCAATCTGGTGCCTTCTCAGGTCAGCAAATTGCTTGGGTGTTATATGGTCAAGCCTCACGGGCAATTAGTATTGGTTAGCTCAACGCCTCACAGCGCTTACACACCCAACCTATCAACGTCGTAGTCTTCGACGGCCCTTCAGGGAACTCAAGGTTCCAGTGAGATCTCATCTTGAGGCAAGTTTCCCGCTTAGATGCTTTCAGCGGTTATCTTTCCCGAACATAGCTACCCGGCAATGCCACTGGCGTGACAACCGGAACACCAGAGGTTCGTCCACTCCGGTCCTCTCGTACTAGGAGCAGCCCCTCTCAAATCTCAAACGTCCACGGCAGATAGGGACCGAACTGTCTCACGACGTTCTAAACCCAGCTCGCGTACCACTTTAAATGGCGAACAGCCATACCCTTGGGACCGGCTTCAGCCCCAGGATGTGATGAGCCGACATCGAGGTGCCAAACACCGCCGTCGATATGAACTCTTGGGCGGTATCAGCCTGTTATCCCCGGAGTACCTTTTATCCGTTGAGCGATGGCCCTTCCATACAGAACCACCGGATCACTAAGACCTACTTTCGTACCTGCTCGACGTGTCTGTCTCGCAGTCAAGCGCGCTTTTGCCTTTATACTCTACGACCGATTTCCGACCGGTCTGAGCGCACCTTCGTACTCCTCCGTTACTCTTTAGGAGGAGACCGCCCCAGTCAAACTACCCACCATACACTGTCCTCGATCCGGATAACGGACCTGAGTTAGAACCTCAAAGTTGCCAGGGTGGTATTTCAAGGATGGCTCCACGCGAACTGGCGTCCACGCTTCAAAGCCTCCCACCTATCCTACACAAGCAAATTCAAAGTCCAGTGCAAAGCTATAGTAAAGGTTCACGGGGTCTTTCCGTCTAGCCGCGGATACACTGCATCTTCACAGCGATTTCAATTTCACTGAGTCTCGGGTGGAGACAGCGCCGCCATCGTTACGCCATTCGTGCAGGTCGGAACTTACCCGACAAGGAATTTCGCTACCTTAGGACCGTTATAGTTACGGCCGCCGTTTACCGGGGCTTCGATCAAGAGCTTCGCGTTAGCTAACCCCATCAATTAACCTTCCGGCACCGGGCAGGCGTCACACCCTATACGTCCACTTTCGTGTTTGCAGAGTGCTGTGTTTTTAATAAACAGTCGCAGCGGCCTGGTATCTTCGACCGGCATGAGCTTACGGAGCAAGTCCTTCACCCTCACCGGCGCACCTTCTCCCGAAGTTACGGTGCCATTTTGCCTAGTTCCTTCACCCGAGTTCTCTCAAGCGCCTTGGTATTCTCTACCCAACCACCTGTGTCGGTTTGGGGTACGGTTCCTGGTTACCTGAAGCTTAGAAGCTTTTCTTGGAAGCATGGCATCAACCACTTCGTGTTCTAAAAGAACACTCGTCATCAGCTCTCGGCCTTAAGATCCCGGATTTACCTAAGATCTCAGCCTACCACCTTAAACTTGGACAACCAACGCCAAGCTGGCCTAGCCTTCTCCGTCCCTCCATCGCAATAACCAGAAGTACAGGAATATTAACCTGTTTTCCATCGACTACGCTTTTCAGCCTCGCCTTAGGGACCGACTAACCCTGCGTCGATTAACGTTGCGCAGGAAACCTTGGTCTTTCGGCGTGGGTGTTTTTCACACCCATTGTCGTTACTCATGTCAGCATTCGCACTTCTGATACCTCCAGCAAGCTTCTCAACTCACCTTCACAGGCTTACAGAACGCTCCTCTACCGCATCACTCGAAGGTGATACCCGTAGCTTCGGTGTATGGTTTGAGCCCCGTTACATCTTCCGCGCAGGCCGACTCGACTAGTGAGCTATTACGCTTTCTTTAAAGGGTGGCTGCTTCTAAGCCAACCTCCTAGCTGTCTAAGCCTTCCCACATCGTTTCCCACTTAACCATAACTTTGGGACCTTAGCTGACGGTCTGGGTTGTTTCCCTTTTCACGACGGACGTTAGCACCCGCCGTGTGTCTCCCATGCTCGGCACTTGTAGGTATTCGGAGTTTGCATCGGTTTGGTAAGTCGGGATGACCCCCTAGCCGAAACAGTGCTCTACCCCCTACAGTGATACATGAGGCGCTACCTAAATAGCTTTCGAGGAGAACCAGCTATCTCCGAGCTTGATTAGCCTTTCACTCCGATCCACAGGTCATCCGCTAACTTTTCAACGGTAGTCGGTTCGGTCCTCCAGTCAGTGTTACCTAACCTTCAACCTGCCCATGGATAGATCGCCCGGTTTCGGGTCTATTCCCAGCGACTAGACGCCCTATTAAGACTCGCTTTCGCTACGCCTCCCCTATTCGGTTAAGCTCGCCACTGAAAATAAGTCGCTGACCCATTATACAAAAGGTACGCAGTCACAGAACAAAGTCTGCTCCCACTGCTTGTACGCATACGGTTTCAGGATCTATTTCACTCCCCTCTCCGGGGTTCTTTTCGCCTTTCCCTCACGGTACTAGTTCACTATCGGTCAGTCAGTAGTATTTAGCCTTGGAGGATGGTCCCCCCATATTCAGACAAAGTTTCTCGTGCTCCGTCCTACTCGATTTCATGACCAAGAGATTTTCGCGTACAGGGCTATCACCCACTATGGCCGCACTTTCCAGAGCGTTCCGCTAATCTCAAAGCCACTTAAGGGCTAGTCCCCGTTCGCTCGCCACTACTAAGGGAATCTCGGTTGATTTCTTTTCCTCAGGGTACTTAGATGTTTCAGTTCCCCTGGTTCGCCTCTTGCACCTATGTATTCAGTACAAGATAACCATCTTATGATGGCTGGGTTCCCCCATTCAGACATCTCCGGAT
>NZ_LT707063.1:2892500-4325000 GCF_900156235.1 Pseudomonas sp. B10
GCTTTCGACCGAGAAGATCGAACCGTTAAAAGAGCCAAACATCACTGCTCTTTCAACTCCTTCCAGGCCTCGATGATCTGAAGCAAGCCGCCGTCGAAAACTGCGTAACTCTTTGAATCTCAAGGAGTTTTCCGTTTCGACTGCGCCGGAAGTGGGGCGAATTATAGACCTCTAGAATTCGCCGTCAACCCCCAATTTCAACTTTATTCAGATTCCAGCGTAATTCGTGCAAAAGCCTTCTTGCCGGCCTGGCAAACATGAGTCGCGCCCAGTGCATATATAAAGGAGCGATCAACCACTTCACCATCGACCCGGACTCCGCCCGCCGCCAACAGATCACGCGCCGCTGCCGAGTTCTTCACCAAGCCTGCCTTATTAAGGACGGCAGCGATTGGCATATCCTCAACCGAAGACAGTTCGATCTCAGGCAAGTCATCAGGAAGCTCGCCATCCTTCATGCGGTTGCCAGCGCCTCGGTGAGCGTTCGCTGCAGCATCTTCACCATGGAAACGCGCAACGATCTCTTCAGCGAGTTTGATTTTGATGTCACGCGGATTCGCCCCAGCTTCGACGTCAGCCCGGAATGCGTTGATTTCATCCATAGAACGGAAGCTGAGCAACTCGAAGTAACGCCACATCAGCGCATCCGGGATGGAAACCAGCTTGCTGTACATGACGCCTGGCGCTTCCTGGATACCGACATAGTTGCCCAGCGACTTGGACATCTTCTTCACGCCATCCAGACCTTCCAGCAATGGCATGGTCAGAATGCACTGGGCTTCCTGGCCATAACCACGCTGCAACTCGCGACCCATCAGCAGGTTGAACTTCTGATCGGTGCCGCCCAGCTCGACATCGGCGCGCAGCGCGACCGAGTCATAACCCTGAACCAGCGGATAGAGGAATTCGTGAATAGCGATTGGCTGGTTGGTGGTGTAGCGCTTGTCGAAGTCATCGCGCTCGAGCATGCGAGCGACGGTGTATTGCGAGGTCAGACGAATGAAATCCGCCGGCCCCATCTTGTCCATCCAGGTGGAGTTGAAGGCAACTTCGGTTTTCGCCGGATCAAGGATTTTGAAAACCTGAGTCTTGTAGGTCTCAGCATTTTCTAGAACCTGCTCACGCGTCAGTGGCGGACGCGTGGCGCTCTTGCCACTCGGATCACCGATCATCCCGGTGAAGTCACCTATAAGGAAGATGACCTGGTGCCCCAGCTCCTGGAACTGGCGCAGCTTATTAATAAGCACCGTATGACCCAGATGCAGATCCGGAGCGGTTGGATCGAAACCAGCCTTGATACGCAGCGGTTGGCCGCGCTTGAGCTTCTCGACCAGCTCGGACTCGACCAACAGTTCTTCCGCACCACGTTTAATCAGCGCTAGCTGCTCTTCAACCGACTTCATAACAGACCCGCAAGGCTCAGATTCAAAGGGAACCAACCATACAAGAACGCGCACCAATTACAAGTTTTGCCCGGCGCACGGACACCAATCCACAGACCCGAGGTCTGTAGACTTGCTTCAGCGATGATTTGGTTATATTTTATACAGTTATTTCATCTTCATCATGTCATTCATCTTTTCCAATTCATCTATTTCAAAGTCAAAAATTACCTATGACCACAGAACCGTCTAAAGCGCCCCCGCTTTACCCGAAGACCCACCTGCTCGCCGCAAGTGGAATCGCCGCCCTTCTCAGCCTGGCGCTGCTGGTATTTCCCTCCAGCGATGTTGAAGCCAAAAAGACGACTCTGAGTCTTGAACTGGAAAGTCCTGCTGAACAACTGACACAAGATCAAGACGCTGCTGATGCGGCTCAAGCCACAAACGAGCCCGTAGCTTCGCCGTTCGCACAAATCGAAAGCAGCGACGAAAACGCCGCGCAAACCGCTGAGACCGCGCCGGCACCTGTAGCCCCTGCTGAGAAACCAAAAGAGCCTGGGCACCGTGAGGTCGTGGTTTCCAAAGGCGATACGCTGTCTACCCTGTTTGAAAAGGTTGGTCTGCCTGCAGCCTCCGTGCACGAAGTACTGGCAAGCGACAAGCAAGCCAAGCAGTTCAGCCAACTCAAGCGCGGTCAGAAACTCGAATTCGAACTCAGCCCGGAAGGCCAACTGACCAGCCTGCACAGCAAGGTCAGCGACGTTGAAACCATCACCCTGACCAAGAATGACAAGGGTTATTCGTTCAACCGAGTGACTGCCAAACCAACTGTTCGCACTGCCTACGTCCACGGTGTCATCAACAGCTCACTGTCGCAGTCCGCAGCCCGCGCCGGCCTTTCTCACAGCATGACCATGGATATGGCCAGTGTCTTTGGCTACGACATCGATTTCGCGCAGGACATTCGTCAGGGTGATGAATTCGATGTGATTTACGAGCAGAAAGTCATCAACGGCAAGGCTGTCGGCACCGGCCCGATCCTGTCGGCGCGCTTCACCAACCGCGGGAAGACTTACACCGCTGTTCGCTACACCAACAAACAAGGCAACAGCAGCTATTACACAGCCGATGGCAACAGCATGCGCAAGGCCTTCATCCGTACGCCGGTTGACTTCGCCCGCATCAGCTCGAAGTTCTCCATGGGCCGCAAGCACCCGATCCTCAACAAGATCCGCGCCCACAAAGGTGTCGACTACGCAGCGCCGCGAGGCACGCCGATCAAGGCTGCCGGTGACGGCAAAGTCCTGCTGGCCGGCCGTCGCGGTGGCTACGGCAACACTGTGATCATTCAGCATGGCAACACTTACCGTACGCTCTATGGCCATATGCAGGGCTTTGCCAAAGGCGTGAAAACCGGTGGCAGCGTCAAGCAAGGTCAAGTCATTGGCTATATCGGTACAACTGGCCTTTCCACCGGCCCGCATTTGCACTATGAGTTCCAGGTCAACGGCGTTCACGTCGATCCGCTAGGCCAGAAGCTGCCGATGGCCGATCCGATCGCCAAGTCCGAACGCGCGCGCTTCCTCGCGCAGAGCCAGCCGTTGATGGCGCGCATGGATCAAGAGAAGGCCACCATGCTGGCTTCGAGCAAGCGCTAAGCCATGGCCCTGTATATCGGTGTGATGTCCGGAACCAGTCTCGACGGGCTGGACATCGCCCTGATCGAGCAGACCTCGGCGATCAAACTGATCGCCACCCACTACCTGCCAATGCCTGACTCCCTGCGCGCCGAGCTGCTTGGCTTGTGCGCCAGCGGCCCCGACGAGATCGCCCGCTCGGCGATTGCCCAGCAACACTGGGTCGAACTTGCCGCGTCGGGCATTCACAGCCTCCTCGCGCAACAACAACTCAAGCCCGATGCCATCCGTGCCATCGGTAGCCACGGTCAGACCATTCGCCATGAGCCGGCGCGCGGGTTTACCGTGCAGATCGGTAATCCAGCCCTGCTGACTGAGTTGACCGGTATTACCGTCGTCAGCGATTTCCGCAGTCGCGATGTCGCAGCGGGTGGCCAAGGTGCGCCTCTGGTACCAGCCTTTCATGAAGCGTTGTTTGAAGAGCGTAGCGGTAACCAGGCCGTCTTGAATGTCGGCGGATTCAGCAATCTCAGCCTGATTGAGCCGAACAAACCTGTAGCCGGTTTCGACTGCGGCCCGGGGAATGTTCTGATGGACGCCTGGATTCACCGGCAACGTGGCGAAAACTATGACCGGGACGGCAAATGGGCTGCGACCGGCAAGGTTGAACCAGCCCTGCTCAAGGCGCTGCTCAGCGACCCGTTCTTCGTGACCAAAGGCCCGAAAAGTACGGGCCGGGAAGTCTTCAATCTGCCATGGCTGGAACAGCATCTATCGCGTCTGCCGACTTTCGCTGCCGAAGACGTTCAGGCCACCCTGCTCGAACTTACGGCGCTGACCATCGTCGAGTCGCTACAAAACGCTCAATCGGGTACTCAGGAACTGCTGGTCTGTGGCGGCGGCGCGCACAACGCCACGCTGATGAAACGTCTGGCGGACCTGCTGCCAAATACCCAAGTGGCCAGCACCGCAACTCACGGGGTTGATCCGGATTGGGTGGAAGCCATGGCCTTCGCCTGGCTCGCCCATTGCTGCCTGGAAGGCATCGCCGCCAATCGGCCAAGCGTCACCGGCGCTCGCGGCCTGCGCGTACTCGGCGCCATCTACCCGGCATAACCTTCAGAAACAAAAACGCCGCAGAACCGAAAGGCTCTGCGGCGTTTTGTTGTGTGCTGTAAAGCGCGATCAGATCGAGAACGACGACCCGCAACCACAAGTCGTTGTCGCGTTCGGGTTCTTGATCACGAAGCGCGAACCTTCCAGACCTTCCTGATAATCCACCTCGGCACCGGCCAGGTACTGGAAGCTCATCGGATCGACCACCAGGCTCACGCCTTCGCGCTCGACGATGGTGTCGTCATCGGCCACGTCTTCATCGAAGGTGAAACCGTATTGAAACCCTGAACAACCGCCGCCCGTAACAAATACGCGCAGCTTCAAGCGATCATTCCCCTCTTCATCGACCAGGCTCTTCACCTTGTGCGCAGCACCTTGAGTGAATTGCAAAGCCGTGGGGGTGAAGGATTCGACGCTCATGCTGACTATCTCCCGGCGTTACGCCGCCATAATGCGTGATGACGCGCATTATCCGCTTGTCCTAGAAAATTGGTCAACTATTAGAGGAGCAGCGGCAAGCTTCAAGCGGTGAGCTTCAAGCCTGCCTCTGATCTCTTGTAGCTTGTGGCTTGAAGCTCGTAGCTGCTTTTAAGGCAGCATGCCGGCGTGTGACAGGCCGAAGCGCTCGTCCAGTCCGAACAGAATGTTCATGTTCTGCACCGCCTGGCCCGAGGCGCCCTTGACCAGATTGTCGATCACCGAGAGTACGACCACCAGATCGCCATCCTGTGGACGATGCACGGCGATGCGGCACACGTTGGCGCCACGCACGCTACGGGTTTCCGGATGGCTGCCGGCTGGCATCACATCGACGAACGGTTCGTTGGCATAGCGCTTTTCGAACAGTGCCTGCAGATCCACCGAGCGATCGACCACAGTCGCGTAGAGCGTCGAATGGATACCGCGAATCATCGGCGTCAGGTGCGGGACGAAGGTCAGGCCGACATCCTTGCCCGCCGCGCGACGCAGGCCCTGGCGAATTTCCGGCAGATGACGATGACCTTTTACCGCATAGGCCTTCATGCTTTCCGACGTCTCGGAGTACAAAGAACCAACAGCCGCACCACGCCCGGCACCACTGACACCGGATTTGCAGTCGGCGATCAAACGCGATGCGTCGGCCAGACCTGCTTCCAGCAACGGCAGGAAACCCAATTGCGTTGCGGTCGGATAGCAACCCGGCACCGCGATCAGGCGCGCTTTCTTGATCTGCTCGCGATTGACTTCCGGCAGACCATAGACCGCTTCGTCCAGCAATTCCGGTGCGCCGTGTGGCTGGCCATACCACTTGGCCCATTCATCAGCGTCTTGCAGACGGAAGTCGGCGGACAGGTCGATGACCTTGGTGCCCGCCGCCAGCAGCTCGCCTGCCAAGGCGTGAGCCACACCGTGCGGCGTGGCGAAAAACACCACATCGCAGGCGCCAAGGGTTTTCACGTCCGGCACGCTGAACGCCAGCCCGTCATAGTGACCGCGCAGGTTCGGGTACATGTCAGCCACGGCCAGACCGGCCTCGGATCGGGAAGTGATGACCACCACTTCTGCCTGCGGATGCTGTGCCAACAGACGCAGCAGTTCGACACCGGTGTAACCCGTGCCGCCGACGATACCGACCTTGACCATAAACCTGCCCTCAACGAACCCACTGGAAAGCCGTCGATAATAGGGGCCGCGCGCGCCTGCGACAACCGCCAAGGTGACGCGCGGACGCTCAAGCCTCTACTATCTGGCTACCGTGAATGAGGGAATAACCAAAAATGCTCTATCTATGGCTCAAAGCGTTTCACATTGTCAGCGTCGTCTGCTGGTTTGCCGGGCTGTTTTACTTGCCGCGCCTGTTCGTTTACCACGCGCAAAGCACCGACACGATCAGCCAGGAACGCTTCAGCGTCATGGAGCGCAAGCTGTATCGCGGCATCATGGGCCCTGCGATGATCGCCACGCTGATCTTCGGTGGCTGGCTGATCTACCTTAATCCATCAATCTTCAGCCAGGGCGGCTGGATTCACGCAAAACTGACTCTGGTCGTATTGCTGATCGGCTACCACCACATGTGCGGCGCGCAGGTAAAACGCTTTGCCCGTGGCGAAAACACCCGCAGCCATGTCTTTTATCGCTGGTTCAATGAAGTGCCGGTTCTGATATTGCTGGCTATCGTAATTCTGGTCGTGGTCAAGCCGTTCTAACTTCAACCAATACAGATCCTCGGGGTGTTCTCAATGTCGCTGCCCGCTCTGCTCGAACAACGTCTGCGTCTGCCCGTAGTAGCAGCGCCGATGTTCCTGATCTCCAATCCGGAACTGGTGCTCGCCTGCTGCCGCAACGGCGTGGTCGGCAGCTTTCCGGCGCTGAACCAACGCGAAAGCAGTGGGTTCAAGGCCTGGCTGGAACAGATCGAAGCGGGCCTGGCGGCGCTGGATAATCCGGCCCCTTATGCGGTGAACCTGATTGTTCACCACAGCAACCCGCGCCTGCAGGCGGATCTGGACATCTGCGTGGAGCATAAGGTGCCGATCGTTATCACCAGCCTCGGCGCGGTGAAGGAACTGGTCGACGCAGTGCACAGCTATGGCGGTCTGGTGTTTCACGACGTGACCACGCGGCGCCATGCCGAGAAAGCCGCTGAAGCCGGTGTCGACGGGCTCATTGCCGTTGCGGCCGGTGCTGGCGGGCATGCCGGCACCTGGAGCCCGTTTGCGCTGATTGCCGAGATCCGTGAATTTTTCGACAAGACGCTGTTGCTTGCAGGATGTTTGAACCACGGCCATGAGATTCTCGCCGCGCAACTGCTCGGCGCGGATTTGGCCTACTTCGGTACGCGATTTATCGGCACCACCGAAAGTCACGCGCCTGACGCTTATAAAGAAATGCTGCTGACAGCCAAAGCTGCCGACATCATTCATACTCCAGCGGTGTCGGGAGTGCCGGCCAGTTTCATGCGCCAGAGCCTGGAGGCGGCCGGTTTCGACATGGCGGCACTGCAAGGCAAGGGCGAGGTCAATTTCGGCGACAAGCTCAAGCCGATCAACGATGAAGCCAAAGCCTGGAAGACCGTGTGGTCGGCGGGTCAGGGTGTTGGCCAGATTGGTGATCTGCCAAGCGTGGATCAGTTGATCGCGCGGCTCGACGCTGAATATCGTCAAGCCCAAACGTGCGCTGCACAGCTGCCGCAACGCTGGCCGCGCTGAAAAACATATCTGGCCAGTCCTGATCAGACTGGCTGCCAAATGAATCGCGACAAGGATGCCTCGGCCATGAGCGACACCCGTTACAAGATCGTCTTCGACGGCGCGCTGCAGCCCGGCGTCGACCTCACCACCGCCAAACTGAATCTGGCGGATCTGTTCAAAAGCGATGTGGCCGCCATCGAGCGCCTGTTCAATGGCCGCACCGTCGCTCTCAAACGTGATTTGTCTCACAGCGATGCGCAGACGTATCTGCAGGCGTTGAACAAAACCGGGATCGATGCGCGGATCGAAGCGGAAACCGCCATCGAGCTGAATCTCGCGGACGTCCACGATAACCCTGCAGCGGTGATGGAACCGGACTCGCCTTACGCCCCTCCGCGCGCCAATGTCGGTGAAGCTCTGCCGCCATTCGCAACGCTCAAGCCATTCAGCGTCGAAGGCCGGATCGGTCGCCTGCGCTTTCTGGCCTGGACCATGGTCTTGAGCCTGGTGACCCTGCCCATCGTCGGCGTGTTTGCTCTAATTGCGTTGGGACTGGTCAGCGGCGACTCGACTACCGGCCTGATCCTCGGCGGCATTCTGGCGGTCTTCCTGTTCCTCGGCTTCATGATCGTCAGCATTCTGTTCAGCGTTCAGCGCCTGCACGATATCGGCTGGTCGGGCTGGCTGTGGTTGTTGAATCTGGTGCCGTTCGTGGGCAGTTTTTTTCCGCTGGTGATGATGGTTGTGCCCGGCAATACCGGCGCCAACCGCTATGGGCCGCCACCACCGCCCAACAGCACGGCGGTCAAAGTGCTGTGCTCGTTATGGATCGTATTCTTCGCACTGATTTTTGCCGGAGGCCTTCTTGGCGGCTTCTCGGCTGTGCAGGAAGAATATGAAAGCAATCTGGAGAGCAGCTATGACAGCGGCTCGGTGACCACCGACGAAGTTGAGGTCGTCGAACCGCCAGTGATTTCCGCCGACGAGGCAGCCGAACCGGCGCAGGCCCCTGTAGACTCTGCGCAAGAATGAACAGCGCTCCCTGCCGCGACAACCGCGTCGCTGGCGCGGAGCTGTTGCGATGGAGAACTGCATGACCCGTTACGCTCTGATCACCGGCGCTTCCAGCGGCATCGGCCTGGCCATGGCCGAAGCACTGGCCCGGCGCGGCCGCAGCCTGATTCTGGTGGCACGACAGCGTGATCAGTTGGAAAGTATTGCCTTCGAGCTGACCCAGCGTTTCGATGTCGAAGTATTGTTTCGCGCCTGCGACCTCGGCGAACCGTTGCGCCTGTCAGGCTTTTTGCTGGAGCTGGAAGAAGGCGACCGGCAGATCGATCTGCTGGTCAATTGCGCAGGCATCGGCACCTGCGGGCCATTCCTCGCGCAGGACTGGATGACTGAGCAGGACCTCATCGAGGTCAACATTCTCGCCCTCACCCGCCTCTGCCATGCGGTGGGTAACAGCATGGCGCTGCTGGGTGGCGGGCAGATCCTCAATGTCGCCTCGGTGGCTGCGTACAGCCCCGGCCCATGGATGAGCACGTACTACGCCAGCAAAGCCTATGTGCTGCATTTTTCCGAAGCCCTGCGCGTGGAGCTCAAACAAAGCGGCGTGAAAGTCTCCGTGCTGTGCCCCGGCCCGACGCGCACACCGTTCTTCCGAACCGCACAGATGAGTAGCGAAAAGATCGAAAGCAGCCACTCGCTGATGAGTCCGGAAGAAGTGGCACTGCATGCCGTACGTGCACTGGATAAAAACCGCGCCATTATCATTCCGGGACGACGCAATCGCTGGCTGGCGTTCCTGCCGCGGCTGGGTTCGCGCTGGCTCAATCGCACCATCGTCGGCATGATCAACAAAGCTTACTGCCCCCGCTAGGAAGACGACTTCGAAGCGGTACACTCGATTCAGCCCAACTCAACGGAGAAACAGCAGTGGATACTCTGTTCACCAAGATCATCAACCGGGAAATCCCGGCGAAGATCATTTACGAGGACGACCAGGTTCTGGCCTTCCATGACATCGCCCCCCAGGCTCCGCTGCACTTTCTGGTAATCCCGAAAAAACCGGTGCGCACGCTCAACGACCTGACCGAAGACGACAAGGCGCTGGCCGGGCACATCCTGTTCACCGCGCAGCGTCTGGCGCTGGAACTGGGTTGCGAAGAGGGCTTCCGCGTAGTGATGAACTGCAATGAACTTGGTGGGCAGACTGTCTATCACATTCATATGCACGTGCTGGGTCAGCGCCAGATGAACTGGCCACCGGGCTGATTGGCGACAACCAACTGTGGGAGCGAGCCTGCTCGCGAAGGCGCCGATACATTCAACACTTCAGTATCCGATAATCCGCTTTCGCGAGCAGGCTCGCTCCCACAAAAAGCCTGACCGCGCAGCAAGTGACCCAGCGCAAACCCTCGCCGGCCGATTCAGTTAAACTGGCCGCCGAGATTCTTCCCGGAGGTCAGCATGACTACCCAACGTCACTACTCGCCCATAGACCGTCTGCTGCTGCAAGCCGATGCCGCGATGCGCACTCTGTTGCCCTTCAGTGGCCAGCCGTACCGCCCGTCGCCAGCAATTCTGCAGCCGGATACGCAGATGAGCGATGAAGACACTCGCCATGTCGCCGGTCTGATGCGCATCAACCATACCGGCGAAGTCTGCGCCCAGGCGCTGTATCAGGGACAAGCGCTGACCGCAAAGTTGCCGCAGGTACGCGCAGCCATGGAGCACGCGGCTGAAGAAGAGATCGATCATCTGGTCTGGTGTGAACAGCGCATCCATCAGCTGGGCAGCCACACCAGCGTGCTGAATCCACTGTTCTACGGCATGTCGTTCGGTATCGGCGCGGTCGCAGGACTGATCAGCGACAAGGTCAGCCTTGGTTTCGTTGCGGCGACCGAGCATCAGGTGTGCAAACACTTGAACGAACATCTGGAGCAATTGCCGGCCGAGGACGAGAAGTCCCGGGCGATTCTTGAGCAGATGCGCATCGATGAAGAACACCATGCGGAAAGTGCCCTGGATGCGGGCGGGTTTCGTTTTCCGGCGCCGGTCAAGTTCGGCATGAGTTTGTTGGCGAAGGTGATGACCAAGAGTACGTATCGGATCTGAGATCTGTGTCGGTGCTGATGACCTCTTCGCGAGCAGGCTCGCTCCCACAGGGGTTTTATGTGAGGCATGAAAAAGGCGACCAGGAGGTCGCCTTTTTTGTTTCCGGGAATCTTAGGTCGGCATATTGCGCGCGTAGAAGATTTCCAGCATTTCGTGTTTCACACGGTCGGTCACCTGGGCACGCTGCTCGGGCGAGAGGTTGCTGGTGGCGTCGCCGAACAGGTAGTTGTCCAGTTCGAAGTTCTTCAGCAGCATTTTGGTGTGGAACAGGTTTTCCTGGTACACGTTCACGTCGGTCATCTGGTACGCGTCGCGGGTGTCTTCGGAGAGGTAGTTCTGGATCGAGTTGATCTCGTGGTCGATGAAGTGCTTGTTGCCTTCAACGTCACGGGTGAAGCCGCGCACACGGTAATCCACGGTCACGATGTCCGAATCGAACTGGTGAATGAGGAAGTTGAGCGCTTTGAGCGGTGAAATGACACCACAGGTCGACACGTCGATATCCACACGGAAGGTCGCAATACCATCGTCCGGATGGATTTCCGGATAGGTGTGCACCGTGATGTGGCTCTTGTCGAGGTGGGCCAGAATGATTTCGGGCAACGGGCCCGGCGATTCTTCGATCTGGCTGTCAGTCGGGGTCACCGGCTCTTCCGAAATCAGAATCGTGACGCTGGCGCCCTGGGGTTCATAGTCCTGACTGGCGATGTTCAGGATGTTGGCACCAATGATCTCGACAACTTCTGTGAGAATCTGCGTCAGGCGTTTCGCGTTGTACTCTTGATTGATGTACTCAACGTAAGCCTGCTGGTCTTGCGGGGTTTCCGCGTAGCAGATGTCATAGATGTTGAAGCTCAAGGTCTTTGTCAGGTTATTGAACCCGTGGAGCTTGAGTTTGCTTTTCACCGTTAAAAACTCTCTATGTATGCGGCGCGGCCGCGTGATCAAGCATGCCCGTCAAGTGCGAACAACGCACCTGCGTAGGACGGTTAACACCTCTTCGCGATGGCGATTTTGGTTATCTGTTCAGGCGGATGACCTGTCGGCTGACCGATCACTGCCCTGAAAAAAGTGGCGCATTATGCAGACGTCAGCGGGGGATCGCCAGAGTCTGCACTGCTTTTATGATAGTTGAATGTCGGTTCAGCCGAGTTCAACGATTTCATAGTCGTGGGTAATCGCCACGCCAGCCGCGCCGAGCATGATCGACGCCGAGCAATACTTCTCGGCCGACAGCTCGATGGCGCGCTTGACCTGAGCTTCCTTCAGGCCCCGGCCCTTGACCACGAAGTGCATGTGGATCTTGGTAAAGACCTTGGGATCTTCAGTCGCACGCTCGGCGTCGAGGAAGGCTTCGCAGCTTTCAACGGCCTGGCGCGACTTCTTCAGGATGCTGACCACGTCGAAGTTGCTGCAACCGCCGACACCCAGCAAGAGCATTTCCATCGGGCGAACCCCGAGGTTACGGCCACCGGCATCTGGCGGGCCGTCCATTACCACGACATGACCGCTGCCGGATTCGCCGAGGAACATGGCTTCGCCAGCCCATTGGATGCGTGCCTTCATCGCCCAGACTCCACTGTAAAAAAAGGGTCGCCAGCTTAGCACAGCACTTTGTTCCGACAGGAACGACGTCCTAGGACGGATGCTTTCTGGCTGTAGGTAATTTCTCGAATTCTCGACGAAGTGTCTGGTAAGCTGGCGCCAATTCGCTGGCGCCAATTCGTCAGCTCTGTAGCGACCGCCTTCAGCGCCTCATAAAAACTCAAACATCACCGTGCAGTCTTTTCGGGATACAACCATGGTTGCTATTACCCCCACACCCAAAATCAAGAACATCGACAAGCTGTTGATGCATTGCCAGCGCCGGCGTCATGCGGCCAAGAGCAATATAATCTGCGCCGGGGATCGCTCGGACACGCTGTTTTTCATCATCAAAGGCTCGGTCACCATCCTCATCGAAGACGACGATGGTCGCGAGATGATCATCGCTTACCTCAACGCCGGGGATTTCTTCGGCGAACTGGGTCTGTTCGAGCAGGCTGGTCAGGAGCAGGAACGCAGCGCCTGGGTGCGTGCCAAGGTTGAATGTGAAACCGCAGAAATCAGTTACGCCAAGTTCCGCGAGTTATCGCAGCAGGATCCAGACATTCTTTACGCCCTCAGCGGACAAATCGCACAACGCCTGCGCAACACCACGCGCAAAGTCGGCGACCTGGCATTTTTTGACGTCACCGGCCGCGTCGCCCGCTGCCTGCTGGAGCTGTGCAAACAGCCGGACGCCATGACCCACCCGGACGGCATGCAGATCAAAGTCACCCGTCAGGAAATCGGTCGGATTGTCGGTTGTTCGCGAGAAATGGTCGGCCGCGTGCTCAAGGATCTGGAAGAACGCAATCTGGTCGACGTGAAGGGCAAGACCATGGTGGTCTTCGGCACGCGCTAGACGTAAATCTGCGCCAGCATCAAACGAAACAATTCATCGAGACGCGCCAACGCCTGTGGCGCTTTGAATTTCTCATGCAGGGCGATGTGGCTTTGCGCCCTCACCCGCTGCTCCAGGCCGCAGGCTTCATTGAAGCGATTGACCGCAGCAACCATCGCTTCGCGCTCGTCATCCATCAGCATCGCACCGTGCACCAGGCCCACAGGACGCTGGCCGCCCTGACTCTGGCGCCAGCGCTGGGCCGTGCCGACCATCTTGCGACCGTCGAGATTGACGTTGAAACGTCCATCACAGAATGCGCCGTCGATTTCCCCGACCGACGAGGTGCCACCCAATTCATCCAGCAACTGACAGATCGGATCGCACAGGCGGCGGTAGCCGGTTTCGATGCGGTTCAGATCGCCTTCGCTGCGAGGCGGGGCATACACCAAGGCAATGTTGATGGTCGCAGCGGATTGCGGGACGGGCTCACCGCCCGTTTCACGCAACAGCACCGGCCAGCCAGCGGCAGCGGAGACTTCGCAGGCATGGTCGAATTGCGGGAGACGGTTGAGGCGGCGCGGCATGACAAGCGCGCGATCGGTGGGTTGCCAGAACAGCAGGCCGATTTCGGCGTCGCCAGCGCAGACCGAGGCCAGCAAGTCCTGTTCGGCTTGCAGGCCGGATTCGATGGTCAAGGGGGTTGGCAGCGACATAACAGGCTCCGGCAACATGGAAATCTTTTGCGGTTTCGATGGCCCCTTCGCGAGCAGGCTCGCTCCCACAGGGGGAAATGCATTCCAAATGTGGGAGCGAGCCTGCTCGCGAATGAGGTCGACTCGGTCAGTCGAGGGTCGAACCGCTTACTACTGGACCGCCGCGTTCCGGGAAGAACAGGCGCTGCAATTCAATGCCCGGATTTTCCGCGCGCATGAACGCTTCGCCGACCAGGAACGAGTACACATCGCTGATTTCCATCAGCTCGACGTCGGCCCGATTGAGGATGCCGCTCTCGGTGATCACCAGGCGATCGCGCGGGATGCGCGGCAGCAGGTCGAGGGTGGTTTCCAGGCTGACGTCGAATGTGTGCAGGTTGCGGTTGTTGACCCCGACCAGCGGCGTGTCGAGGGTTTTCAACGCGCGCTCCAGTTCGTCACCGTCGTGCACTTCCACCAACACGTCGAGACCGACGCCTTTGGCCACGGCGGCCAGCTCGGCCATTTTCACGTCGTCCAGTGCGGAGACGATCAACAGCACGCAATCGGCGCCAAGCGCGCGAGCTTCAACGATCTGGTACGGATCGATCATGAAATCCTTGCGGATCACCGGCAGCTTGCAGGCAGCGCGCGCCTGTTGCAGATACGCATCGGCGCCCTGGAAATAATCGATGTCGGTCAGCACCGACAGACAGGTCGCCCCGCCCTTCTCGTAGCTCTTGGCGATGTCGGCCGGCACGAAGTCTTCGCGGATCACGCCTTTGCTCGGCGAAGCCTTCTTGATTTCGGCAATCACCGCCGGTTGTTTTTTCTTTGCTTGCGCCAGCAATGCCTGGGCAAAACCACGGGGTGCATCGGCCGCCTTGGCCAGACTTTCCAGCTCGCTCAGGCTGACCCGGGCGCTGCGCTCGGCGACTTCCTCAACCTTGCGCGCCAGAATGTTTTCCAGAACCGTCGGTACACTCATCCTTCATTCTCCACTTTGAATACCGCGGTAAAGGCACCCAGCTCCTCGAGCTTTTCCCGAGCGAGGCCGGTGTGCAGCGCGTCGTGCGCCAGCTCCACACCTTGTTTCAGACTGCTTGCCAGGTCGGCGGCATACAGCGCCGCACCGGCATTGAGCACAATCATCTCGGCAGCTTTCTGGCCGTTTTCGGTTTTGCGCTTGCCGAGGGCGTCACGGATCAGCGCCAGCGACGCTTCCGGGCCTTCAACCGACAGGCCGTGCAGGCTCTGGCTCTTCATGCCGAGGTCTTCCGGTTCGACCCAATACTCAGTGATTTCGTTGTTTTTCAATTCAGCGACAAAGGTCGGCGCGGCGAGGCTGAATTCATCCAGACCGTCCTTCGAATGGACGACCAGCACGTGTTTGCTGCCCAGTCGCTGCAAGACTTCGGCCAATGGCCGGCACAGCGCCTGAGTGAACACGCCGACCACCTGATGCTTCACACCGGCCGGATTCGTAAGCGGGCCGAGCATGTTGAACAGCGTGCGCAGGCCGAGTTCGCGGCGCGGGCCGGCGGCGTACTTCATCGCTTTGTGGTGAGTCTGGGCGAACATGAAACCGATGCCGACGTTGTCGATGCAGCGCGCGACCTGTACCGGGGTCAGGTTCAGATAAATGCCGGCAGCTTCCAGCAGATCGGCACTGCCGCTCTTGCCGGACACCGCGCGGTTGCCGTGCTTGGCGACGGTGCAACCGGCGGCTGCGACAACAAAGGAAGACGCGGTCGATACGTTGAAGATATTCGCACCGTCACCGCCGGTGCCAACCACATCGACGACGCCGTCGAGGGTTTTCAGCTCGACCTGATCGGCCAGCTCGCGCATCACCGACACGGCGCCGACGATTTCGTCGATGCTCTCGCTTTTCATGCGCATGGCCATCATGAACGCGCCGATCTGCGCTTCGGTGCACTGGCCGGTCATGATCTCGCGCATCACATCGCGCATTTCATCGGTGCTGAGGTCGAGGTGTTCGACGATACGGCTGAGGGCTGTCTTGATATTCATGGGAAGTCCTTAGCGCGTGCCGCCGGTTTGTTTGAGGAAATTGGCAAACAGTTCATGACCCTGCTCGGTGAGGATCGATTCGGGGTGGAACTGTACGCCCTCGATGTTCAGGGTCTTGTGACGCAGGCCCATGATCTCGTCGACCGAGCCGTCATCGTGCTGGGTCCATGCGGTCAGCTCGAGGCAATCGGGCAGGCTGTCGTGCTTGACGATCAGCGAGTGATAACGGGTAACGGTGAGCGGATGATTGAGGCCAGCAAACACACCCTTGTCCTCGTGGAATACCGGGCTAGTCTTACCGTGCATGACTTGGCGGGCGCGGACCACATCACCGCCGAAGGCCTGGCCGATAGACTGGTGGCCGAGGCAGACGCCGAGGATCGGCAATTTGCCGGCGAAGTGCTTGATCGCATCGATAGAGACGCCCGCCTCGGTGGGCGTGCACGGCCCGGGGGAAACCACGATGCGCTCGGGATTCAGCGCTTCGATTTCGGCGATGGTCAGTTCGTCGTTGCGCACCACTTTGACCTCGGCACCCAGCTCGCCGAGGTATTGCACAACGTTGTAGGTAAAGGAGTCGTAGTTGTCGATCATCAGCAACATGGCGTTTCGAACCTCTTGAATTCTGACTTGATGACAGCCTTCAGATGACTTGCCCGCAGGGCGCTGCGCGATGTCGGACGCGCACAGGGCGCCAGCACAGCGGCATTTCAAACAGACAAGGAAGGCAAAGCGATACAGATCCGGCGGAGCCGGCAGAGAAGATTCAGGCGCGCCAACGCCAGCGGGCGTGTGCCTTGATGACTTGATCCAGAAGTTTGCTGGTGATCAACACGGGGAAGGTCTCGTTCATACGTTCCGGCACAGTAACTTAGCTGGGCGGAGCGTGCAATATGGCGGGGCCTGCGGGTTATAAAACGGCAGAGGGATTCGCGACCGATGGCAAAATGCCGAACGTTTTTGGTACTGTCGTTTCGTTCACCTACAACAATAAATAAACGGACTTGCTCATGATCAGACAGACGTTGTTTGTACCGCTGGCCAGCTGCTTGCTCGCACTCGCCTGCGCCCAGGCCAATGCAGCGCCCAATCCTTATTCCAGTTTCATCGTCTTCGGTGACAGCCTCAACGATGCCGGCACCTTCGCCGACACGGGCGGCCCGGCGGGCTCCACCGAGCGTTACACCAACCGTACCGGGCCGGTGTATCAGGATGGCAGCGGCGAAGTTTTTTCATTGAATTCCACCCAGCTGCTTGGCGGCCGCCTGGGCTTTTCGCCCGACCAGACAGCCTCTTCCATCTCCGCAGTGCGCGCGGAAAACGGCCAGCCCGACGGCAACAACTGGGCAGTCGGTGGCTATCGCACCGACCAGATTCTCGATTCGATCACTACACAATCGGCCACCGGTGAACGCACCCGCGCCGGGTACCTGCCGTCGAACGGCTTCCGCGCCGACCCGAATGCGCTGTATTACATTTCCGGTGGCGGCAACGACTTCCTCCAGGGCCGCATTCTCAGCCTGCCCCAGGCCAACGCCGCAGCCGATCGACTGGCCGACAGCGTGCAGACCCTGCAGACCGCCGGCGCCAAATACGTGATGGTCTGGCTCCTGCCCGACGTGGGCCTGACACCCGCTCTGAACGGCACGCCGCTGCAAGCGTTCAGCAGCACCCTTGCCAATCAATTCAACAGTCAGCTGGTGACGCGCCTGCAAGGCATCAACGCCGAAGTCATTCCGCTGAACATTCCGGTGCTGCTCTCGGAAGTCTTCGCCGACCCGGGGCGCTTTGGTCTGGCTACCGATCAGAACCTCACCGCGACCTGCTTCAGTGGCAATAGCTGCACGGAAAACGCCCGCTACGGGATCAACAGCGCCACGCCGGATCCGACCAAACTGATCTACAACGATGGCGTACACCCGACCGAATCCGGGCAGAAACTGATCGCCGATTACGCCTATTCGCTGTTGGCTGCGCCATGGGAATTGAGCCTGCTACCTGAAATGGCCCACGGCACCGTGCGCGCGCATCAGGATGAATTACGCAACCAATGGCAGGCAGACTGGGAGAACTGGCAAGCGGTCGGCCAATGGCGTGCGATTGTCTCGGCCGGCGGACAGCGTCTGGATGTCGACAGCCAAAGCAGCGGCGCCAGCGCCGATGGCAGCGGTTACAACCTCAACGTCGGCGGCAGCTATCGCCTGAACGAGGCCTGGCGCGTGGGCGTGGCGGCCGGTTTGTACCGGCAGAATCTCGAGGCCGGGCACAACGACTCCGACTACAAACTCAACAGCTACATGGCCACCGCGTTCGCCCAGTTCCAGCAGAATCGCTGGTGGGCCGACGCGGCGCTGACCGGTGGCAAACTCGACTACGACAACCTCAAGCGCAAGTTCGACCTCGGCGCCAGCGAGGGCGCGGAGAAAGGCGATACCGACGGCAGCCTGTGGGCGTTCAGCACGCGCCTGGGCTATGACATTGCGCAACCGGGCAGCCAATGGCATCTGTCGCCGTTTGTCAGCGCTGATTACGCCAGTGTCGATGTCGACGGTTACTCGGAAAAGAGCAACCGCGCCACCGCGCTGACCTTCGATGACCAGAGCCGCGATTCGAAACGCCTGGGCCTGGGCATCCAGGGCAAGTACAACTTCACCGCGCAAACCCAGGTGTATGGCGAGTACGCCCACGAGCGTGAGTACGAAGATGACGTGCAGAAGGTCAACATCGCGCTTAACACCCTGCCGGCCAATGACTTCACCCTTGAAGGCTACACACCGGCAAGTCACCTGAACCGCCTGAGCCTGGGTGTCAGTCACAAGCTGACGGCGGATCTGGCGCTGCGTGGCGGTTATACCTTCCGCAAGGATGATGACTTCAAGCAGCAGGGAGTGAATGTCGGGGTTGTGCTGGATTTCTGAGTCGTAGATGCAAAAAAGCGGCGCCTGATAGGGCGCCGCTTTTTTTATGCCTCAACACAAAACCCAATGTGGGAGCGAGCCTGCTCGCGAAAGCGCTGGGTCAGTCAATATCAAAGGTGACTGACACACCCTCTTCGCGAGCAGGCTCGCTCCCACACGGGAAATTGCGTGGCTCAGGCGTCCGGGGTTTGCTCAGCCAGGGCAACGGCGCGGAACATCGCGCGGCGTTTGTTCAGAGTTTCTTCCCATTCCAGCGCCGGCACCGAGTCGGCGACGATGCCGCCGCCGGCCTGCACGTGCAGCTCGCCGTTCTTGATCACCGCCGTGCGAATGGCGATGGCGGTGTCCATGTTGCCGTTCCAGGCGAAGTAACCGACCGCACCGCCGTACACGCCACGCTTGACCGGCTCCAGCTCGTCGATGATTTCCATCGCGCGAATCTTCGGCGCGCCCGACAACGTACCCGCCGGCAAAATCGCTCGTAGTGCGTCCATCGCGGTCAGGCCCGACTTCAACTGGCCGGTGACGTTGGAGACGATGTGCATCACATTGGAATAACGCTCGATGACCATTTTCTCGGTGAGTTTCACCGAGCCGATTTCCGAGACTCGCCCGGTATCGTTGCGACCCAGATCGATCAGCATCAAGTGCTCGGCGATCTCCTTGTCATCCGAGAGCAGATCCTGCTCCAGCGCCACATCGGCTTCTTCGGTGGCACCGCGTGGGCGCGTGCCGGCGATCGGGCGCACGGTGATCAGGTTGTCTTCGACGCGCACCAGCACTTCCGGCGAACTGCCGACGACGTGGAAATCGCCAAAGTTGAAGAAGTACATGTACGGCGTCGGGTTGAAGCAACGCAGTGCGCGGTACAGATCGATCGGCGCAGCCTTGAAGTCGATCGACATGCGCTGCGACGGCACCACCTGCATGCAGTCGCCGGCGAGGATGTATTCCTTGATGGTGTCGACGGCTTTTTCGTAATCGTCCTGAGTGAAACTGGAACGAAACACCGGATCGGCCGATTGCTGTTTGCTGAAATCCAGGCCACGACGCGGGGTGATCGGCTGACGCAGTTGCTCGAGCAGTTCCTGCAAACGCGCCTGACCTTGCTCGAAGGCATCGGCCTGGGCAGGGTTGGCGAGGACGATCGCATGCATCTTGCCGGCCAAGTTGTCGAACACCACAACGGCGTCGGAAACCATCAGCAGAATGTCCGGCACGCCCAGCGGATCCGGGTTCGGGCATTTGCCCAGACGCTTCTCGACATAGCGCACACAGTCGTAACCGAAGTAACCGACCAGTCCACCGTTGAAGCGCGGCAGGCCGGCGATGGTCGGCACGTTGTAACGGGCCTTGAAGGTTTCAACGAAGGCCAGCGGGTCTTCGACGTCATGGCTTTCGGTCTCGACGCCATCAACGGTGATGCTGACGTGATGGTCATGTACGCGCAGCACGGTGCGGCACGGCAAGCCGATGATCGAATAACGGCCCCATTTCTCGCCGCCCTGCACCGATTCGAGCAGGTAGGAGTTGGGCTGGTCGGCCAGTTTCAGGTAGATCGACAGCGGCGTGTCGAAGTCGGCCAGGGTTTCGCAGGCCAGCGGGATGCGGTTATAGCCGTCAGCGGCCAGACGCAGGAATTCTTCGCGATTCATAAGGTGCCTCGTGGTGTGAGGTGCAATCAGTCAGGTATGCAAACGCGCCGGCACGGCCGGCCAGAATCAGTCAGGCGCGCCAACGCCAGCGGGCCAGGGCCTTGATGACTTTCATCCAGAGTTTGCGGGTGACCACCACGATGGCGTTTCCAGAAGGGGGTTGAACAGCGTCGGGCAACGTTATCCCACCGGCCAGATCCAGGCAACCGGGAATTAGTTTGCGCAAATCGTCGATCACCAGTGCCGGCGATTCCTCGGCAATCGGCCGGCCATGGTTGTAGCCATAACTCAGCGCCACACACTTTACCCCCGCCGCTTTCGCCGCCTGCACATCGCTGCGCGAGTCGCCGACGAACAACGATTGCGAGGCCGGGATATTGGCCATTTTCATCACGAAAAACAGCGCCGCCGGGTCAGGCTTCTTCTGCGGCAGGGTATCGCCGCCGATGATCCACTTGAAGTAGCGGCCGATCTTCATCTGATCGAGCAGCGGCGCGACGAAGCGCTCGGGCTTGTTGGTGATCAGCGCCATGGCCACGCCTTGCTTGTGCAGCCACTTGAGCGTGTCGCGCACACCGGGATAGACCACGGTCAGCTCATGGCTGGCGCCGTACGCCTCCATGAAAATCTCCAGTGCGCGCTCGGCGTCGGCGTCATCCACCGCCGAATGATCGATGCTACCGGCCAAGGCCCGACGCACCAGCACCGGCGCGCCATTGCCGACCCATTCGCGCACCGCTTCTATGCCCGCCGGCGGACGGCCGAGGGAGAGCAGCATGGTGTCCACCGCCGCTGCCAGGTCGGGAACCGAATCGATCAGCGTGCCATCCAGATCGAACATCACCAACCGTGGCAGTTGCCCCGGGAACAACTGCTCAAAACCGCTCATGGGCGCGCCAGTGCCAGTTCGGAACGCATCTTGTCGATGACTTCCTGATAGTTCGGCGCGTTGAAAATGGCCGAGCCGGCGACGAAGGTGTCAGCACCAGCAGCGGCAATTTCGCGGATATTGTTGACGTTGACGCCGCCGTCGATTTCCAGGCGGATGTCGCGGCCCGAGGCGTCGATGATCGCCCGCGCTTCACGCAGTTTGTCGAGGGTGCCGGGAATGAACTTCTGCCCGCCGAAGCCCGGGTTGACGCTCATCAGCAGGACCATGTCGACCTTGTCGATCACGTACTTGAGCACGTCCAGCGGAGTCGCCGGGTTGAACACCAGACCGGACTTGCAGCCGCCTTCGCGGATCAGTTGCAGCGAGCGATCGACGTGCAGCGTGGCTTCCGGGTGGAAGGTGATGTAGGTCGCGCCGGCTTCGATGAAGTCGCCGACGATGCGGTCCACCGGGCTGACCATCAGGTGCGCGTCGATCGGCGCGGTGACGCCGTACTTGCGCAGCGCCGCGCAGACCATCGGGCCGATCGTCAGGTTGGGCACGTAGTGGTTGTCCATGACATCGAAGTGGACGAAGTCGGCGCCGGCGGCGAGAACGTTGTCCACTTCTTCGCCGAGGCGGGCGAAGTCGGCGGAGAGGATCGACGGAGCAATTACGAAGGGCTGCATGACGCACCTGTGCTGAGCTAAATCACGATGGCGCGCATTGTATACCTCAAGTTTCCACGCGCGCACCGGGACCGCGATGATTGGGTTGTGCCATGAGCCTTCAGCGATCGCGCCTCAGTAAGCCGCGCGGTAGATCTTCTCGATGTCGCCGGCGCTGAGTTTGCGCGGGTTGTTGCGCATCAGCCGCTCGATGCCGGCGGCCTCGACGGCCATCGCTGGGATCGCTTCCTCCGGCACGCCGAAACTGCGCAGCCCGGCAGGGATTTCCACCGCTGCGCACAGGTCGGTCATGGCCTGTACGGCTTTGTCTGCGGCTTCGCTGGCGCTCAGATGCGCAGTCTTCACGCCCATGGCTTCGGCAATATCCTGCATGCGTTCGACACAGGCCATTTTGTTCCAGGTCATCACATAGGGCAGCAGCAAGGCGTTGCTGACACCGTGGGCAATGTTGAAGCGCCCGCCCAGCGGATACGCCAACGCATGCACCGCACCGACCCCGGCGTTACCGAACGCCATACCGGCCATGAGGCTGGCGGTGGCCATGTCTTCGCGCGCTTGCAGGTTGGCACCGTTGGCGTAGGCCTTGGGCAAGGCGCTGGCGATCAGCTTGATTGCGCCAATGGCGAGGGAGTCGGTGATCGGCGAGGCATTCACCGACAGGTAGGATTCGATGGCGTGCACCAGTGCATCGACACCACTGGCGGCGGTGACACTGCGCGGGCAGGTCAGGGTCATTTGCGGACTGACCAGCGCCACGTCCGGCAACAGATAGTCGCTGACGATGCCTTTCTTCAACTGCGCGACCTTGTCCGAGAGGATCGCTACGTTGGTAACTTCAGAGCCGGTGCCGGCGGTGGTCGGAATGGCGATCAGCGGCGGGCCCTTGCGCGGCACCTGATCGACGCCGAACAGATCTGCCAGCGCGCCGTGATATCCGGCGTAGGCGGCGACACTTTTGGCAATATCGATGGCGCTGCCGCCCCCGAGGCCGATCAAACCGTCATGCCCGCCCTCACGGTAGGCACGCATGCAGTCTTCGACGATGGCGATTTCCGGATCGGGCAGTACACGGTCGAAAATCTCGTATTCGCGTCCGCCGAGTTGCACCAGCGCCAGCTCGACAGTACCGGACTTGACCAGCGCGGCGTCGGTGACGATCAACGGGTTGTCGATGTCGAGGCGGGTGAGTTCGGCGGCCAGTTGCTCGATGGCTGCGGCGCCGGTGATCAGTTTGTGAGCGATTTTGAACTGGGACAGACTCATGGTGCGCAGCCTCTTATAAATGTGGGAGCTGGGCACAAGATTAGCTGGGGATTTGGGGTTGTCTGCTATTCACCCTATGAATGACCAGATCGAGAAGACCACGATCAACTGTGGGAGCGAGCCTGCTCGCGAATACGGCAGCCCTTTCAACTGAAATGAGCAGACACACCGCCTTCGCGAGCAGGCTCGCTCCCACATTTTTGACCGCTTTCGAAGTCAGACTTGCGCAGTACGCAGTTTCTCGCTGCGTCCGCGCAGCCATTCCAGCGTCAGCAGCAAGATCACCGAGAAAGCAATCAGTAACGTCGCCGCAGCGGCAATCGTCGGGCTGAGGTTTTCGCGAATCCCACTGAACATCTGCCGAGGCAATGTCGCCTGCTCAGGCCCGGCGAGAAACAGCGTCACCACCACTTCATCGAAAGAAGTGGCAAAGGCAAACAGCGCCCCGGAAATCACTCCCGGCGCAATCAGCGGCAAGGTCACCCGGCGGAACGCCGTCAGGGGTGAAGCACCGAGACTCGCAGCAGCACGCACCAGATTGTGATTGAAACCCTGCAACGTTGCCGAAACGGTGATGATCACAAACGGCACACCCAATACCGCATGCACGACGATCAGCGAGAAGAAGCTGTTACCCAGCCCCAGCGGCGCGAAGAACAGATAACTCGCCACGCCAATGATCACCACCGGCACCACCATCGGCGAAATCACCAGCGCCATCACCAGCGACTTGCCGGGGAAGTCGCCACGGGTCAGACCGATCGCCGCCAGGGTGCCGAAGATCATCGCCAGCACCGTCGCCGCCGGGGCGACGATGATGCTGTTCTTCAGTGCACGCATCCATTCCGCCGAGGCGAAGAAGTCGTGGTACCACTGCAGCGAGAAGCCCTGCAGTGGATAGACCAGAAAACTCCCCGAGTTGAACGACAGCGGAATGATCACCAGCACCGGCAGGATCAGAAACAATAGAATCAGGCCGCAGAGAATCCGCAGGCTGTAGAACCACACCCGTTCGATGGGCGACATGTAAGGACTCAGCATCGCAAATTCCCCTTAGCTCAGGCGCAGGCGACTGGCGCCGACCAGCCAGCTGTAGATCAGATAAAGCACCACGGTCGCCAGCAACAGCAAGCCGCCGAGCGCAGTGGCCATGCCCCAGTTGATGCTGGTGTTGGTGTAGAAAGCGACGAAGTAACTGACCATTTGGTCGTTCGGGCTGCCGAGCAGCGCCGGGGTGATGTAGTAGCCGATGGCGAGGATGAACACCAACAGGCAGCCGGCGCCGACACCAGCGTAGGTCTGCGGGAAGTACACCCGCCAAAAGCTGGCGAACGGATGACAGCCGAGGGAAATCGCCGCGCGCATGTAGGTGGGCGAGATGCCTTTCATCACGCTGTAGATCGGCAGAATCATGAACGGCAGCAGAATGTGCACCATCGAGATGTATACGCCGGTGCGGTTGAACACCAGTTCCAGCGGTTTATCGATGATGCCCATGGCCAGCAGCGCACTGTTGATCAGGCCGCCGGATTGCAGCAGCACGATCCACGCTGCGACCCGCACCAGAATCGAAGTCCAGAACGGCAGCAGCACCAGAATCATCAGCAGATTGCTCTGCCGCGAAGGCAGGTTCGCCAGTAGATAAGCCAGTGGATAGGCGAGCAGCAGGCAGATCACGGTGATGACCAGGCCCATCCAGAAGGTGCGGGCGAAGATGTCGAGGTAGATCGCCTGATCCGGGGTGGCCGGGGCCAGTTCGCCGAGATCATCGATACGGTGATCGACCGCCGCCAGCAGGTAATACGGAGTGATGCTGCTGGTGTTGCGTTTCACCGCTTGCCAGTAGGCCGGGTCGCCCCAGCGTTCGTCGAGCGCTTCCAGCGCTTCTTTATAAGAAGCCGGTTCGCTGGCGAACGGCAGCGCCCGGGCGGTTTTGGTCAGCAGGCTGCGGTAGCCGGCCAACTCCATGTTCAAGCGCTTGGACAGATCGCCCAGCGTCTGGTTTTTGCGGGCTTCGGCGAGGTCTTCGCTGGCCGCCTTGTACACCGGTTCGGCGGGCAGACCACGGCCGTCCCAACTGGCGATGGCAGTGACAGTGCGCGGCATGCCGCCAACCACTTCCGGGTTGCCGACGCTTTTATAGAGCAGCGCCACGATCGGCACCAGAAACACCAGCAGCAGAAACAGCACCAGCGGCGCAATCAGTGCCTGGGCCTTCCAGCGGTTGACCCGCTCGGCGTGCTTGAGCTTCTGCTTCAAGGTGGGGCTGTTGCCTTCGTTCAGGGGAACGGCGATGGCCATGACGTACTCCGCAAATCTTTGATCGTTACAGAGGTGGCGAACCACCTCTGTTGCGTTGAAACACTGCTACCTGTGGAGCGAGCCCTCTTGTGGCAGCGAACCTTTGTGGCGAGGGGATTTATCCCCGTTCGGCTGCGCAGCAGTCGTAAAACCTGAGAATGCGGTTTACCTGACCCACCGAGCGGGTATGGCTTCGGGGCTGCTTCGCAACCCAACGGGGATAAATCCCCTCGCCACAAAGCGCCCTTGCCATCTCCATACAGGTAAAACAGTGGTTATTTCGCCGCCCAGGAATTGAAGCGCTGTTCCAGTTGCTCGCCGTTGTCAGCCCAGAAGCTGACGTCGATCTGCACCTGGTTGGCGATGTTTTCCGGGGTGGTCGGCATGTCTTTCAGGACATCCTTGGCCAGCAGCGGTACGGCTTGGGTGTTGGCCGGGCCGTAGGCGATGTTTTCCGAGTAGGTCTTCTGCTGCTGCGGCTGCACCGAGAAGGCGATGAATTTCTTCGCCGCTTCCGCGCGTTTGGCGTCCAGACCTTTCGGGATGGCCCAGGCGTCGAAGTCGTAGATGCCGCCGTTCCATACCACTTTCAGGTTGGATTCTTTCTGCACCGCCGCAATGCGACCGTTGTACGCCGAGCTCATCACCACATCACCGGAAGCGAGGTATTGCGGCGGTTGTGCGCCGGCTTCCCACCACTGAATGCTTGGCTTGAGCTCATCGAGTTTCTTGAAGGCACGATCCTGACCGTCCTTGCCTGCCAGCACTTTGTAGACGTCTTTCGGTGCCACACCATCGGCCATCAGCGCGAATTCGAGCGTGTATTTGGCGCCTTTGCGCAGGCCGCGCTTGCCCGGGAATGTCTTGGTGTCCCAGAAATCCGCCCAACTGGTCGGTGCGGTTTTCAGCTTGTCAGCGTTGTACGCCAGTACGGTCGACCAGACGAAGAAACCTACGCCGCACGGCTGAATGGCGCCTTTGACGTAGTCTTCGGTCTTGCCGAACAGGGCCGGGTCGAGTTGTTCGAACATGTCTTCGTCACAACCACGGGACAGCTCTGGCGATTCAACTTCGACCAGATCCCACGACACGCTCTTGGTGTCGACCATGGCTTTGACCTTGGCCATCTCGCCGTTGTATTCGCCGGCAACGATCTTGCCGTTACCCGCCGCTTCCCACGGTGCATAGAAGGCTTTGACTTGCGCCGCCTTGTTCGCCCCGCCAAACGACACCACGGTCAAGTCCGGGCCGGCAGCCATCGCGCCGGTCGCACCCATCAGGCCCAGAGTCAGGGCGGTGAACTTCAGGGATCTCAACATTTATTGTTCTCTCCACGTGCAGGGTTGGTGTTGGTATTGCCGGGGCGCTTAGTGCGCCTCTAGAAGCGGATCGAGCGCACGAACGTGCTCGACCTGCCAGCCAAGCGGTACCACGTCGCCGACGCTGAGCGCAGGATCGAGCTCGGCAATCGGTTGTTTCACGAAGAAGTCGGTCTTGCCGCAGACTTCCAGGCGCACCCGGACGTGGTCGCCCAGATAGATGAATTCCGCCACCCTCCCTGAGAAGCGGTTGACGCATTGATCGCTCGAACCGTTGAGGCTGACGCGCTCCGGACGGATCGACAGGGTCACCGGCTCGCCCGTCTGGCCAACGTTGACTGCCAGTGCCTCGACTTTTTCGCCACGCCCCAACTCGACCACGCAGCGCTCGCCACTCTGGCTGAGCAGGCGGCCGTTGAGGCGGTTGTTCTCGCCAATGAAGTTGGCGACGAAGGTGTTTTTCGGTTCTTCGTAAAGCGTGCGCGGTGGCGCGATCTGCTGAATCTCGCCTTGATGGAATACGGCAACGCGGTCAGACATGGTCAGTGCTTCACCCTGATCGTGGGTCACGTAGACCACGGTCACGCCAAGGCGCTGATGCAGGTGCTTGATCTCCATCTGCATGTGTTCACGCAGTTGCTTGTCGAGGGCGCCCAGCGGCTCGTCCATCAGCACCAGTTGCGGTTCGAACACCAGCGCGCGGGCCAGTGCCACACGTTGCTGCTGACCACCGGACAACTGCGCCGGGTAACGCGAGGCGAAGGCATCGAGCTGAACCATGCTGAGGACTTTCTTCACCCGCTCGCTGACGTCGCTTTTGTTCAAGCCGCGCACGGTCAACGGGAAAGCAAGATTCTCCGCGACAGTCATGTGCGGGAACAGCGCGTAGTTCTGGAACACCATGCCGATATCGCGCTTGTGCGGCGGCACGTTGTTGATCGAACGCCCGGACAGGAGGATTTCACCGGCGGTCGGCGTTTCGAACCCGGCGAGCATCATCAGGCTGGTGGTCTTGCCGGAACCGGACGGCCCGAGCAGGGTAAGAAATTCGCCCTTGCGAATGTCCAGGTTGAGGTCTTTGACGATCAGGTTCTCGCCGTCGTAGCTCTTCTGCACACCACGAAAGCTGACCAGCACATCACTGGTCCCTGCGCTTGTATCGACCTGGCTCATACCCACACCTTTGTTGTTGATGACTGCTTGTGGATTAAGCCTAGTGGTTGCTGACAGGCGCGCAAATCGGGGCGCAGGAGAGAATCGCCTCAGCCGGATGGAAGGTTGGGGGTAGGGATTGCCCTACAAGGATGGCGCGTTTGGGCAAACGCAGCGGCAAGGGGCAAGCTGCAAGCCGCTAGTAAAGGCGAAAGCGTCTGTCGCTAATGGATATGCCAACTCCGAACCTGTGGGAGCGAGGTGATGTTGAGCTTCTGCATCAGCCGCGCCTTGTGGGTGCTGATGGTCTTGCTGCTCAAGGCCAGTTGCTGGGCGATGTCGTTGACGTTGGCGCCCTGGGCCAGGCGTTCGAACACCGAGAATTCGCGTTCTGACAACAGCGAATGCAGTGGCCGGGTATCGGTCAGGCCGACTTCGAAAACCATGCGGTCGGCCAGTTCCGGGTCAATGTAACGCCCGCCCGCCGCAACTTTGCGGATCGCCGTGAGCAGCAGCGCCGGATCGCTGTCCTTGGTCGCATACCCCGCCGCGCCGACCTTCAAGGCGCGCGCGGCCATTTGCGCTTCGTCGTGCATCGACAGCACCAGAATCGCCGGCGGATTGTTCAGCGCCCGAATGCGCGGGATCGCTTCCAGACCATTGACCCCGGGCATGGAGATGTCCAGCAACACCACCTCGCACGGCACGCTGCGCAGGGTTTCGAGCAGTTGCTCACCATTGCTCGCCTCCCCCACCACTTGCAGATCTTTGGCCAGGCCGATCAATTGCTTGATGCCTTCGCGGACTATGGTGTGGTCTTCGGCTACCAGTACACGGATCACGTTCTTCTCCAGATTTCAGGTACACACCAATCCCTGTGGGAGCGAGCCTGCTCGCGAAGGCGTCAGCGCTCACGACACAAATCCTCAGACTTCACTCACCGGCACTCGCACCACCAGACTGGTGCCCTCCCCCGGCTCACTCACCAGCTCCAGCCGCCCGCCCATGATCAGCACCCGCTCACGCATGCCGACCAGGCCAAACGACGTCGGCCTACCCTCGGCCGCGACAAATCCTACGCCATCATCGCTGACGGTCAGACACAATTCATCGCCCGCAAGCTCCAGCGTCAGCTCCACCGTGTGCGCCTGAGCATGGCGCATCACATTGGTCAGCGCCTCCTGCAAAATCCGGAACAGCCCCACCGCTTTGGCATCGCTGAGTGCCGGCAGGTTGTCCGGCACCTGCACCAGACACGGTATCTGTGTGCGCGCCTCGAAACGCCGAGCCTGCCACTCGATGGCCGAGGCAATCCCGGCATCAAGGATCGGCGGGCGCAACGCCGTCGCTACATCACGTACCAGCTGAAACAACTGCGCGATCAGGCGTTTCATGCTGTTGAGCCGCTCGTTGAGTCCCGGATCGAGTTGCGCGTAGGCCAATTCGCACATCGATGTCTCCAGTTTCAGCACGGTGAGCATCTGTCCCAACTCATCATGGACTTCCCGGGCGATGCGCGCCTTCTCTTCTTCACGCACGCTTTCCAGGTGCGCCGACAGTTCGCGCAGTTGCTCGCGCGAGGCCGCCAGTTCCAGCTCGATGCGTTTGCTTTCGCTGATGTCCCAGACGATGCCGTCCCACACATAGGCGCCGTCCTCCAGCTGGCGGGTGATCGCCTTGATCTCGGCCCAGCGCTGCTCACCCTGGCGCGTGACGATGCGGCCTTGCCACGAACAGTCGCTGTCAGTGTCCAGCGCCTGATCCTGGGTGCGGTGATAACTGGCCTTGTCGTCGGGGTGCACGAGGCTGCGCAAGCCCATGTCGCGATGGGCGATGGCTGCCGGCGCATAACCGACCAGACTTTCGCTGCCCTCGCTGATGTAGGCAAAGTCGATCTGCCCGGTGACCGGTGCCCGCTCCAGCCTGAACACCAGACCCGGAACGTTGGCGGCGATGCCTTGCAGGCGCGCCTCGCTTTCCTGCAAAGCGGCGAGCGCGCGGCGGCGGTCGGTGACATCGGTGAGGTAGACCACCAGATATTCACTGTCGCGAAAACGCAGAAAACTCAGGGAAACGTCCGCCGGCAGCACGCTGCCATCGGCGCGCAGGCAGCTGGTTTCGAAGCTCAGCGGCCCTTCTTCACTGGCCCGCGCACGCTTCCACAGATTGAGCCAGCGATCCATGTGCAGGCCGGGCTCGAAATCGATCAGTGGCCGTTCGATCAGCCCGCCCGAGGGATAGCCGAGCATGTTTTCCGCTGCGCGGTTGGCGTAGCGCACATGGCTGTCCCAATTGACCCAGAGGATGCCGACGGTGCTTTGGTCGATGGAAAACTGGGTCAGCCGCAGCGCCTCTTCACTGGCCGCGCGCAACGCGATGTCTTCGCGGGCGCTGAGCAGGCGTTGTTCGAGGCTGTGCTGTTGGCGCCGCTGCCACGCCACGATCGCCGCGCAACTGAGCAGCATCACCGCGAACAACAGGCTGAGGTTCTGCCAGAACCCCGGAGACTCGGTCAGCCGTGGGTATTTCGGCTGCAGCCATTGGTTGTGCAATTGTTCCAGGTCCTTGGCCGGTATTGCGCGCAAGGCGCTCTGGACAATGCCGGCCAGTTGCGGCCAATCGCGCCGCGAGGCCACGCGCAGCAGCTGCGGCAGGCCGATATCGCCAACCACCACCAGTTCGGCAAACTCCGGTTCCACCGACAGACGCCCCAACTGCGCTTCGTCGACCACCGCGTAGGAGGCTTGCTGACTCAACAGCAGCTGCAAGGCCTGACGCTCCAACGGCACACCTTGCAAATTCAAGTGCGGATAATTGCTGCGCAGATAATCGGCGGTGCTGCTCGGCATGCGCACGGCGACGCGGGTCGCGCTGTCGAGCTTTTCCAGATCGACCGCGCCGCTGCTTTTCTGATCGCTGACCACCAGTTGCGGCACGCGCATGTACGGGTCGGAAAACTGCCAGAGGCGCAGCGCGCTTGGGGTCTGGCTGAGGCCCGGGGCGATGTCGATCTCGCCCTCGCGCAAAGCGTTTTCCAATGCCCCCAGATCCTGAAAGTTGCGCCAACTCAGTTCCACGCCGAGGGTTTTGGCCAGCAGCTTCATCAACTCGACATTGGCCCCGGACAATCGCTGCAGGCGCCGATCGTAGGTCGCGTAGGGCGCCTGCAAGACCAGGCCGACGCGCAATTCGTTGTGCTGCGCCAGCCATTGCTGCTGCTCTGGCGACAATTGCGCGGCATGAGCCGGTGGCGCAGGCGCCGCCCAGCCCATCAAGGGAAACCACAAACAGCCGATAACCCACAGGCAGCAAAATCGCTTCATTGAAGTCTCATACACTGACAAATTCCGACCAACCCATTAGGCTGCCGGGATACTTTTCTGGCCTGGAATAACCAATGCCCTCTGTCTACCGCCTGGCACTGCCAGCATTGTGCCTGTCGCTGATCCTGCCTTGTGCGTTTTCCGTCGAAGCCGCCGACCCGGCGCCTGCCGCCACGGATAAACCCGCCGAAGAAAAACCGGCCGAGCGCCAGCCACTGCTTGAGCATAGTCAGGAAGAGGCCGCCGCACTGCAACGTAAACTGCCGGCGCAAGAGCAGCAACAACTGCAGGCTGGCAGCGACACTTTCCTCGCCCTGTGGAAACCGGCCAACAGCGCCGAGCCCAAAGGCGCGGTGATCATCGTTCCCGGTGCCGGCGAAACCGCTGACTGGCCGCAGGCAATCGGCCCGTTGCGACGCAAATTGCCGGATGCCGAGTGGAGCAGCCTGAGTATCACCCTGCCGGATCTGCAAGGCGACGCCATTGCTCCGCGCGTAATCGAACCGACCGCCGCGCCGAAAGCCCCGGAAACCGCAAGCAAAGACGCCACCACCGCACAACCGATCGAACAAGCCGCTGGCGGTGAAGCGGAAGTTGCCGAACAGGTGGTCGCCGAGACCAGCGAAGAACAAGCCAAGGCCGATGCCGATCGCATCTTCGGACGCATCGACGCGGCGATTGCCTACGCCGAACAGCAGAGCGCGCGCAGCATTGTCGTGCTCGGCCACGGCACCGGCGCTTATTGGGCGGCGCGTTTTCTCAGCGAGCGGCAGACGCCGCAGGTGGAAAAGCTGGTGATGGTCGATGCGCAAGTCCCGACCAAAGCCCTGCCGCCACTCGCCGAACTGACGCCGACACTGAAGCTGCCGACGGTGGATATTTTCTACATGGACAAAGCGCTGGATCGCAACGCGGCGCTGGAGCGCATGCAAGCTAGCAAGCGCCTGAAGACCTCGGCGTTCAGCCAGGTGGCGCTGAAGGTGTTGCCGGACAAGAAGGCTGAGCAGGAACAATTGTTTCGGCGGGTGCGGGGCTGGTTGAACCCTCAGGCTGTTGACTGACAGTCAGACCGAGTCCCCCCTCTTCGCGAGCAGGCTCGCTCCCACATTGGATCTATGCACAATTCAATGTGGGAGCGAGCCTGCTCGCGAAGGGGCAAGCACAAGCAACACCCATCTAACTTCTAGCGAAAATCCCGCCGCTCCCGAATCAGCGTATAGGCGTTATGCAATTCCCGCGTACGCTCGGTCGCGTCACGCACCTGCGCCGGGGTCGCGCCGCTGCCGGCGATCTTGTCCGGGTGATGGCGACTGAGCAATCGCCGGTAAGCGCGCTTGATCTGTGCCGGCTCGCTGCTCGCCGACACCCCAAGCAACTTCATTGCCTCCTGGTAACTCACCGCCGCACTGACGATCGGCCGCTTGCCCGGTTCGTAATCGCTGGCCAATGCTTGCACCTGCTGCGACGTCCAGCCGAGCCACTTGCCCCACTGCGCCAGCAACTCGCGTTCGCTGAGCCCGGCGCGACCATCAGCCCAGACCATTCGCCAACAGGCGCGCAACACACCTTCGGCCGCGTGCGGTTGAGAACTCAGACGACGCAGATATCCGCGCAGATTGTCGCTGCCGGACTTGCCGCGATTGAACGCGGCAATCGCCCGCCGTGTCGCTGGCTCGCTCATTTCCAGCGCGCGCATTTCATTGCGCGCCTGCTGGATATGCCCGTCAGTGACGCGCCCGTCGCTCTTGGCCAGACGCCCGAGCAACACGAACAGCAGTTCATCGTTGCGCAGCATCGGCCGGCCACCGAGCTTTTCGCGTAAGTGTCCCCAGCTCTGCAAGTGCAGGCGCCGATCCAGCGCCTGCCCCAACAACGCCCCAAGCATGGCCCCCGGAATGCTGGCAATCGCGTACCCCACTCCGGCTCCAATCAGAGTCCCTGGCCACAGCATCTCAGCGACTCGCTTCTATCAAGGCTTCGGCTTCGGCCAGACGCTCGTAGGTACCAACATCTACCCAATGCCCCTTCAACCGCTCGCCCGTCACTTCACCTTTGGCCATGGCGTTGCGTAGCAGCGGCGCGAGCTTGAACGCGCCATCGCTGCAACCATCGAACAACTGCGGATGCAGCACGGCGATGCCGCTGTAAGTCAGCGTCTGCGCATCAGGCTCGCCGTCCTGCACTTTGCCGTCGATGAGAGTGAAGTCGCCATTCGGGTGATGCGGTGGATTGTCCGCCAGCACCAGATGCGCCAGGCCATTGATCGGCTGGTGCAGCACGCTGAGGTCGTAATCGGTCCAGATGTCGCCGTTGACCACCAGAAACGCATCGTCACCAAGTAACGACAGCGCTCGGAAGATCCCGCCACCGGTTTCCAGCGGCTCGCCTTCCGGCGAGTACTGGATGCTCAGGCCGAAACGCGAACCGTCGCCCAAATGATCCTCGATCTGCTGACCGAGCCAGGCGTGGTTGATGACGATTTCGTTGAAGCCTGCGGCCGCGAGGGCGCGCAGGTGATACTCGATCAGCGGCACGCCAGCGGCACGCACCAGCGGTTTCGGCGTGGTCAGGGTCAGCGGGCGCATGCGCTCGCCTTTGCCCGCCGCCAGAATCATTGCCTTCATGCCGTCGCTCCAGCACGCAAGCTGTTGAACAGCGCTTGCAGTTCCGCCAGTTCAGGACGGCGGGCGATCACTGCTTCTATATAAGAGAAGAAGCGCGGCACATCGGCCAGATAACGCGGCTTGCCATCGCGATGGCAGATACGCGCGAAAATGCCGATGACTTTCAGGTGACGCTGCACGCCCATCAGGTCGCTGGCGCGCAGGAAGTCTTCGAAGTCCGCCTGCACCGGAATATCCAGCGCCGAGGCTTGCTGCCAATAACTTTCCAGCCAGCCGCGCACGCGTTCTTCCGGCCAGCTGAGAAAGGCGTCCTTGAACAGGCAAGTCACGTCATAGGTCACCGGGCCGTACACCGCGTCCTGGAAATCCAGCACGCCGGGGTTGGGCTCGCTGAGCATCAGGTTGCGCGGCATGTAGTCGCGGTGCACCAGCACTTTCGGCTGCGCCAGCGCGCTGTCGATCAGCAACTCGCTGATGTGCTGCCATTGTTGCTGCTGGGCTGCATCGAACTCGGCGCCCAGCTCATGCTTGACGTACCACTCGGGGAACAACTCAAGCTCACGGCGCAACAAGGCGACGTCGTAACTGGGCAACGGCGCCACCATCGGCAACTGTTGAAAAGCCAACAGCGCTTGCAGGGCATCGTGGAATAACGCGTCGGCATTTTCGCCATCGATGACGTCGAGATAGGTCTTGTTGCCCAGGTCATTGAGCAAAAGAAAACCGCGCTCGAGGTCTTCGGCGTAAATTTTCGGCACATTAATTCCGGATTTCGCCAGCAAAAAAGCGATATCCACGAACGGTTTGCAGTTTTCCTGGGGTGGCGGCGCGTCCATCACCACGAAGCTGCGACCATCGCCCTCCCAGCGGAAGTAGCGGCGGAAACTCGCGTCGCTGCTGGCCGCGGTCAACGTGGCCGGGGGCACGGTGCCCCAGCCCTGCTCGGCAAACAACTTTGCCAACTGCTCATCGAGCCAAACTTTCAGGTGTTGCAAGCGTACATCTTGGTCAGGCATTGCAAGGGTCTCCGACGGCGCTAGCCGTCAAGCGGGTCATGCTTTATTATCCAGCATCTTTTTCAGACCATCGAGAGGCGTGCGGCCCACACCGCGGGCAGATGGCACGCAGGAAGCCCGGACTAATAAGATGGCATTGAAATCCCCCGCGTTTCGTAAAAAATTTCCGTTGTTGGTAACCGGCAGTCTGCTGGCTATGCAACCTCTGGCCAGTCAATTCGTTGTTGCCGCCGAGCAGTATGACTGCTCCGTCTCGGCTACGGGTGGCTGGGACTGTGCGCCCAAGTCGACCGCTGCGGCATTGCCGCCGCGTCCGGTGCATGACGGCAGTGCCGTCAGCGCTGCCGGCGAGCCTGCGGCCGACAAGGGTTCCGACGCCGACACTGGCGCGAAAACCGCACTGGTCACCGAGTCCAAGGGCCGCGGCCTGAAATCCCGTAGCGAAGACTACAGTCACCTCGACTGGGTTCCGCGCGAGAAGCTCACCGCCGCGCAATTGGCCGAGACTGGTCCTTACTGCTCTGGTTCCTATATCGAACCGATTCGTCCTGGCATGAATGACAAGACGAATAAAAGTGACGCGCCGACCTTCATCGGTGCCAAAGCGTCGCGTTACGAGCAGGACACACAAGTCGCCAGCCTCGCCGGAGACGTGATCATGCGTCAGGGCAGCATGCAGGTCGAAGCCGACGAGGCCAATCTGTATCAGGCCGAGAGCCGCGGCGAACTGGCCGGCAACGTGCGTATCCGCGACAACGGCGCGCTGATCGTCGGCGACCATGCCGATGTGCAGCTCGACACCGGTGAAGCCAAGGTCGACAACGCCGAATACGTGATGCACAAATCGCGCATCCGCGGTAACGCGCTGTACGCCAAGCGTGCCGAAAACGCGATCATCCGCTTGAAGGACGGCACGTACACCACGTGCGAACCGAACAGCAACGCCTGGCAGCTCAAGGGCAACAACATCACCTTGAACCCGGCCACCGGTTTCGGTACCGCGACCAACGTGACGTTGCGCGTCAAAGACATTCCGATCCTGTACACGCCTTACATCTATTTCCCGATCGACGATCGTCGCCAATCGGGCTTCCTGCCGCCGACCATCGGTTCGGGCAGCGACACCGGCTTCATGCTGGTCACGCCGTACTACTTCAACCTGGCGCCGAACTACGACGCCACGTTGTACCCGCGCTACATGAGCAAGCGCGGCATGCTGGTGGAAGGCGAGTTCCGCTACCTGACCAAGTCGAGTGAAGGTCAGTTCGGTGCCTCGTACCTCAACGACGAGAACGATGATCGCAAGCGTCAGTCCGACTACAACGAGACTCGCTACATGTACAACTGGCAGCACAAGGGCGGCCTCGACTCCCGCGTGCTGACCCAGGTTGACTACACCAAGATCAGCGATCCGTATTACTTCCAGGACCTGCAAACCGACCAGATCGGCGTCAAGAGCGACGACTTCGTCAACCAGCAGGGCTCGGTCACTTATCGTGGCGACAGCTACACCGCACGCCTCAACGCTCAGCAGTATCAACTGGCGACCGTTTCGAACATCACACCGTATGGCCGTCTGCCGCAGATCACCTTCAATGGTCAGCTGCCGTATCACCCGGAAGGTCTGAATTTCGATTACGAGACCGAGTTGGTTCGCTTTGATCGCGACCTGCGTAGCGGCACGTTTGTACAGGAAGACGGCATCACTACCGAGTCGCGCCTGGACAACAACATCACTGGCCTGGCTCGCGCCAACGGCGATCGTTTGAATCTGAAGCCGGGCGTCAGCCTGCCGATGAACTGGACGTATGGCTTCCTCAAGCCATCGCTGAAGTACCAGTACACGCAGTATCAGCTTGATCTTGACAACACCGGTAAATCGCAGATCGATGCGATGACCGCAGAACAGAGAAAGCTCAACGGCGAGTTCGACAGCAACCAGAACCGTGGCGTACCGATCGCCAGCATCGATGGTGGCCTGTACTTCGACCGCAACACCTCGTATTTCGGCAAGAACTACCGTCAGACCCTGGAACCACGCCTGTTCTACCTCTATGTACCTGAGGTTGATCAGGAAGACATTCCGGTTTTCGACACCAGCGAATACACCTTCAACTACGCCTCGCTGTTCCGCGACAACCGCTTCTCCGGCGCCGACCGTGTCGGCGACGAGAACAAACTGTCGCTGGGCGTAACCAGTCGCTGGATTGAAGACAATGGTTTCGAGCGTCAGCGCATCAGCGTCGGCCAGGCTCTGTACTTCAAGGATCGCAAGGTTCAACTGCCGGGTATCGCTTTCAACGATCGTGACGACGCGAAATCCGACGTTTCGCCATACGCGCTGGAATACGAATACCGCTGGAACCGCGATTGGCGCACCACTGCCGACTACAACTGGGACCCGGACAGCCGCAGCCCACGATCCGGCAGTGCGATGTTCCACTATCAGCCGGAAGACAACCCGAACAAAGTCATCAACGTTGGTTATCGCTACCGTAATGACCAGGTCCGTTTTGACCAGAACACTGGTAAATGGTCTGTGGGCGGCGGTGACTATGGCACCCCGGGCCAACCTGGCTACGTGAAGGACTACTACAAGATCCAGCAGCATGACTTCTCGGTCATCTGGCCGATCGTTCCGCAGTGGAACGCCATCAGCCGCTGGCAGTACGACTACAACCGCAACCGCACGCTGGAAGCTTTCGGTGGTTTCGAGTACGACAACTGCTGCTGGAAACTGCGTCTGATCAACCGTTACTGGGTTTCCTATGACGAGTTCAGCCAGGAAGCTCCGCAAAACGAAAAAGGCGACCATGGCGTCTTCCTCCAAATTGTTCTGAAGGGACTCGGCGGCCTGACTGGCGCCAAGGTAGAGAGCTTCCTCGACAAAGGCATTCAAGGTTATCGTGAACGTGAAGACCAAGCTTTCTGATTGTCTGCGCCCGGTGCTGCTGGGCGCGTTGTTCCTGGGTACGGCGGCCAACGCCGCCGTACAGTCCATCGACAAAGTGGTGGCGATCGTCGACAACGACGTGGTCATGCAGAGCCAACTGGACCAGCGGGTTCATGAAGTTCAGCAGACCATCGCCAAGCGCGGGGGCGGTCTGCCGCCTCCAGGCGTGCTGGATCAACAAGTGCTCGAGCGTCTGATCGTCGAAAACCTGCAACTGCAGATCGGCGAACGTTCCGGCATCCGCATCACTGACGAAGAGTTGAACCAGGCTGTCGGCACCATCGCCCAACGCAACAACATGACTATTGATCAGTTCCGTGCTGCGCTGGCTCGCGATGGCCTGAACTATGACGACGCCCGTGATCAGATCAAACGCGAAATGATCATCAGCCGTGTGCGTCAGCGTCGTGTGGCCGAGCGCATTCAGGTTTCCGAGCAGGAAGTGAAGAACTTCCTCGCCTCCGACCTCGGTAAGATGCAGCTGTCCGAAGAGCTGCACCTGGCCAACATCCTGATTCCGACCCCGGAAAGCGCCAACTCCGAAGCGATTCAGAGCGCTTATCGTCAGGCCATGGAGGTTTACCAGCAGCTCAAGCAAGGCGCTGACTTCGGTCAGATGGCCGTGGCCAAATCCGGCAGCGACAACGCGCTGGAGGGCGGCGAGATGGGCTGGCGTAAAGCCGCACAACTGCCACCTCCGTTCGATCGTGAGCTGAGCAGCATGGCGGTTGGCGACATCACTCAGCCTGCGCGCACGCCGGGCGGCTTCATTATTCTGAAGCTGCTGGGCAAACGTGGCGGCGAAGCGCAGATGCGCGACGAAGTGCATGTGCGTCACATCCTGGTCAAGCCGAGCCCGATCCGCGACGAAGCCAAGACCAAGGCTCTGGTGCAATCGTTGTATGACCGCATCAGCGCCGGCGAAGACTTTGCCGAACTGGCGAAAAACTATTCGGAAGATCCGGGTTCCGCCCTTAACGGCGGCGACCTGAACTGGATCGACCCGAATGTGCTGGTCCCGGAATTCCGCGAAGTGATGGCTTCGACCCCACAAGGTCAACTGTCCAAGCCATTCCAGACCCAATACGGCTGGCACGTGCTGGAAGTCCTTGGCCGTCGCGCCACTGACGGCACCGAACAGGCCCGTGAGCAGCAAGCCATGACCGTACTGCGTAACCGCAAATACGATGAAGAGCTGCAAACCTGGCTGCGTCAGATCCGTGACGAAGCGTACGTAGAGATCAAACTTCCTGATGCAGACCAGGCAGCGCAGTGAAACCCAAGCGTTTCGCGCTGACACCCGGCGAACCAGCCGGCATCGGTCCCGACCTGTGCCTGCTGCTCGCCTCGCAAGCCCAGCCACATCCCCTGATTGCCATCACCAGCCGCGACCTGCTCCTTGAGCGGGCCGCGCTGCTGGGGCTGGCCGTCAGTCTGCTGGATGTCGCGCCGGGGCAGTGGCCAGATGTTCCAGCACCGGCCAACAGCCTGTACGTCTGGGACACGCCGCTCAGCGCACCGGTAATCGCCGGGCAACTGGACAAGGCCAACGCTGCATTCGTCCTCGAAACCCTGACCCGCGCCGGCAACGGCTGCCTGAACGGCGATTTCGCAGGGATGATCACCGCGCCGGTGCACAAAGGTGTGATCAACGAGTCGGGCATCGCGTTCTCTGGACACACTGAATTTCTCGCCGACCTGACGCACACCGCGCAAGTAGTGATGATGCTGGCCACTCGCGGTTTGCGCGTGGCGCTGGTCACCACGCATCTGCCTCTGCGCGAGATTGCCGACGCGATCACCCCGGAACGGCTGGAAAGAGTCACGCGAATCCTGCACGCCGACCTGCAAGACAAATTCGGCATCGCCCGGCCACGCATCCTGGTCTGCGGTCTCAACCCGCATGCCGGTGAAGGCGGCCACCTGGGCCATGAAGAAATCGACATCATCGAACCGACATTAGAGCGCCTGCGCGGCGAGGGCATGGACCTTCGTGGCCCGCTGCCTGCCGACACTCTGTTTACCCCCAAATATCTGGAGCACTGCGACGCAGTGCTGGCGATGTACCACGACCAGGGCTTGCCCGTGCTCAAGTACAAAGGCTTCGGCGCTGCCGTCAACGTGACGCTGGGCCTGCCGATCATCCGCACCTCGGTCGACCATGGCACCGCCCTGGATCTCGCCGGCAGCGGCAGGATCGACACCGGCAGCCTGCAAGTCGCCCTGGAAACCGCCTACCAGATGGCCGAGACCCGTTTATGAACGAGCAATACCAACACAAGGCGCGCAAACGCTTTGGTCAGAACTTCCTCCACGATGCCGGCGTTATCGACCGCATTCTGCGCTCCGTCCACGCCAAGGCTGACGATCGCCTGCTGGAAATCGGCCCCGGTCAGGGTGCCCTGACCCAGGGCCTGCTCGGCTCCGGCGCGCAACTCGACGTAGTGGAGCTGGACAAGGATCTGATCCCGATCCTCAACCAGCAGTTTGCCGGCATGAGTAATTTCAACCTGCATCAGGGCGATGCGCTGAAGTTCGACTTCAATACGCTGAACGCCGCGCCGAACAGCCTGCGGGTGGTTGGCAACCTGCCGTACAACATCTCCACGCCGCTGATTTTTCACCTGCTGAACAACGCCGGCATCATTCGCGACATGCACTTCATGTTGCAGAAAGAAGTGGTCGAGCGCCTGGCCGCAGGCCCGGGTGGCGGTGATTGGGGTCGTCTGTCGATCATGGTTCAGTATCACTGCCGTGTAGAACATCTGTTCAACGTCGGCCCGGGCGCATTCAATCCACCGCCGAAAGTCGACTCGGCAATCGTTCGTCTGGTGCCCCACGCGGTTCTGCCGCACCCGGCCAAGGATCACAAGTTGCTGGAGCGCGTGGTACGCGAAGCCTTCAATCAGCGTCGCAAAACCCTGCGCAATACCCTCAAGCAATTGCTCAGCAATGCCGAAATCGAAGCCGCCGGCGTCGATGGCAGCCTGCGTCCCGAGCAACTGGATCTGGCTGCATTCGTGCGCCTGGCCGACCAGCTCGCGATACAGGTCCCGGCCACTCCTGCCGCCGACTGACTCGCGATGAACGCTATCGGGCAGCACACCACTCTGGTTTACTGCCCGATACTTGCCTAGACTGATTCCCCATCAGCTACGCCCCGCGTTCCGCTTCATTAAGGCCTTCTTGCATGTCCGATTCCCGTTATCAGGTCGATGTCAGCGTCGTCACCCGCTATCTGCCAGACCAATCGCAACCCGAACACGACCGTTTCGCCTTCGCCTACACCATCACCGTACAGAACAACGGCGAGGTTGCGGCCAAGCTTCTGTCCCGGCACTGGGTGATCACCGATGGTGACGGCCATGTCGAACACGTGCGCGGTGAAGGCGTCGTCGGCCAGCAACCGTCGATCGATGTAGGCAAGAGCCATGTCTACACCAGCGGCACAGTGATGACCACCAAGGTCGGCACCATGCAGGGCACTTATCAAATGCTCGCCGACGACGGCAAACATTTCGATGCAATCATTGAACCGTTTCGCCTCGCCGTGCCCGGAGCCCTGCACTGATGACGACGTATGCCGTCGGTGACCTGCAAGGCTGCCTCGAACCGCTCAAGTGCCTGCTCAAACAAGTTGCCTTCGACCCGGCGCTTGACCGGCTGTGGCTGGTCGGCGATCTGGTCAACCGTGGCCCGCAGTCGCTGGAAACCCTGCGTTTTCTCTTTGGCATGCGTGAGTCGCTGGTCTGCGTGCTCGGCAATCACGACCTGCACCTGCTGGCTGCCGCGAAGAAGATCGAGCGTTTGAAGAAAAGCGACACACTGCGCGAAATCATCGAGGCCCCCGATGGGCCGCAACTGATGGAATGGCTGCGCCAGCAAAAGCTGATGCATTACGACGAAACACGCGATGTTGCGATGGTCCATGCTGGCATCCCGCCGCAATGGTCGCTGCGCCGTGCGTTGAAGTGCGCCGCCGAAGTCGAGACCGCCCTGCGTGACGACAACGTATTCCCCGCTTACCTTGACGGTATGTACGGCAATGAACCGGCGAAATGGGACAACGACCTCAAAGGCATTGATCGTCTGCGGGTGATCACCAATTACTTCACGCGCATGCGCTTTTGCACCGCTGAGGGCAAGCTCGACCTCAAAAGCAAGGAAGGCCTCGACAGCGCGCCGCCCGGCTACAAGCCGTGGTTTCAGCACAAGGAGCGCAAGACCAAAGGCCTGCGCATCATCTTCGGTCACTGGGCCGCGCTTGAGGGCAATATCCACGAGCCGGGCATTTCCGCGCTGGACACCGGATGCGTATGGGGCGGCAGCCTGACCCTGATGAACGTCGACAGCGGCGAACGCCTGTCATGCAAATGCGACGAGCACGGCGGACTTGCGCCATCAGTCGCCCCACTCACCCCCAACGATTCGCCCGTCAACGCCTCGCGTTAGACTACGCCTTCAGTAGAGCAACAGGTACTTTGTCATGACCGAATTCAAACGAATCCCCCCGGAACAGGCGCAGGCCCTGCGTGAACAGGGCGCAGTCGTAGTCGACGTACGCGATCCGGCGACCTTTGCCGCGCTGCACATCAGCGGCTCCAAACATCTCGACAACCATTCCCTGCACGCTTTCATTCAAGGCGCCGACCTCGATGCACCGACCGTCGTGGTCTGCTACCACGGCAATTCCAGCCAGGGCGCAGCCGCCTATCTGGTCGGCCAGGGCTTCTCCGAGGTCTACAGCATGGATGGCGGTTTCGAGCTATGGCGTACGACCTATCCTTCGGAAACCGCGCAAGGCACCGCCGAATAATTTTTTTGCGCAGCGCAGGCCCCGGCTGCCGTGGGCCTGCGCGCGGCAGACGAACGGTCTGCCACAACTAATTACGTATCTCGCCTTTACCTCTCGAATTCCCAACTATCCTTAAGCGCAGGCCATCCAAAACAGGGGAGAGCCGGTACACCGGCGCGCGGGTCATCGGGAGTAGCTTTCGCGGTTTGTCGACCGTGGGAGAATTCTGGGGGGTAAACAGCAGCTGCCACAGCGACTGCTGCCAGCATCGACTGAGTGATCCGGCGTCGGCTCCACGTATCGAGCGAGGTGACGTCATGAGTATCTTTAGCCACTTCCAACAACGCTTCGAATCCACACGCCAGGAAGAACTCTCTCTGCAGGAGTACCTGGAGCTGTGCAAAAACGATCGCAGCGCCTACGTTTCCGCCGCCGAGCGTCTGTTGATGGCGATCGGCGAACCGGAACTGCTCGACACTTCGACCAATTCGAGGCTGTCGCGCATCTTCTCCAACAAGGTGATCCGCCGCTATCCGGCCTTTGAAGATTTCCACGGGATGGAAGAATGCATCGACCAGATCGTCTCGTATTTCCGCCACGCTGCCCAAGGCTTGGAAGAAAAGAAACAGATTCTTTATCTGCTCGGCCCCGTCGGTGGCGGTAAATCGTCCCTGGCCGAGAAGCTGAAACAACTGATGGAGAAAGTGCCCTTTTATGCCATCAAGGGCTCGCCGGTATTCGAATCGCCTCTGGGTCTGTTCAACGCCACCGAAGATGGCGCGATCCTCGAGGAAGATTTCGGCATTCCACGGCGCTACCTGAACACCATCATGTCGCCCTGGGCGACCAAGCGCCTGGCCGAATTCGGCGGCGACATCAGCCAGTTCCGCGTGGTCAAGCTGTACCCATCGATCCTCAATCAGATTGCCGTGGCCAAGACCGAACCCGGTGACGAGAACAACCAGGACATCTCGGCGCTCGTCGGCAAGGTCGATATCCGCAAACTCGAAGAATTTCCACAGAACGACGCCGATGCCTACAGCTACTCCGGCGCGTTGTGCCGGGCCAACCAGGGCTTGATGGAATTCGTCGAAATGTTCAAGGCGCCGATCAAGGTGCTGCACCCATTGCTGACTGCTACCCAGGAGGGCAACTACAACAGTACCGAAGGCCTCGGCGCGATTCCGTTTACCGGCATCCTGCTGGCTCACTCCAACGAATCGGAGTGGCACACCTTCCGCAACAACAAGAACAACGAGGCGTTCATCGACCGGATCTACATCGTCAAAGTGCCGTACTGCCTGCGCGTCAGCGACGAAGTGAAGATCTACGACAAACTGCTTTTCAACAGTTCCCTGTCCAAGGCGCACTGCGCACCGGACACCCTGAAAATGCTCGCGCAGTTCACCGTGTTGTCGCGCCTCAAGGAGCCGGAAAACTCCAACATCTATTCGAAGATGCGCGTCTACGACGGCGAAAACCTCAAGGACACCGATCCGAAGGCCAAGTCAATTCAGGAGTACCGCGATTCGGCCGGCGTCGACGAAGGCATGAACGGCCTGTCGACCCGCTTCGCCTTCAAGATCCTCTCCAAGGTGTTCAACTTCGACCCGCATGAAATCGCCGCCAACCCGGTGCACCTGCTCTATGTGCTGGAGCAACAGATCGAACAGGAACAGTTCCAGGCGGAAACCCGCGAACGCTACCTGCGCTATCTGAAGGAGTACCTGGCGCCGCGCTACATCGAGTTCATCGGCAAGGAAATCCAGACCGCTTATCTGGAGTCTTACAGCGAATACGGTCAGAACATCTTCGATCGCTACGTGCTGTACGCGGATTTCTGGATTCAGGATCAGGAGTATCGCGACCCGGAAACCGGCGAGATCCTCAACCGCGTGGCCCTGAACGAAGAGCTGGAAAAAATCGAGAAACCGGCCGGCATCAGCAATCCGAAGGATTTCCGCAACGAAATCGTCAACTTCGTCCTGCGCGCCCGAGCCAACAATAACGGCAAGAACCCGACCTGGCTCAGCTACGAAAAACTGCGGGTGGTCATCGAGAAGAAAATGTTCTCCAACACCGAAGACCTGCTGCCCGTCATCAGCTTCAACGCCAAGGCCAGCAAGGAGGATCAGCAGAAACACAACGACTTCGTTACGCGAATGGTTGAACGTGGCTACACCGATAAACAGGTACGCCTGCTGTCCGAATGGTACCTGCGGGTCCGCAAGTCGCAGTGAGGCAGCTGCAAGCTATAAGCCACAAGCTGCAAGAACAAAGCGTGTGAACCCTGAAACACGGGCATTCGCTTCCACTTGCAGCTTGCAGCTCAAAACTTGAAGCTCCCCGGAGGGGCCTTATGAGCTATGTGATCGACCGACGCCTCAATGGCAAGAACAAGAGCACGGTAAACCGTCAGCGTTTTCTGCGGCGTTACCGTGACCACATCAAGAAGGCTGTCGAAGAGGCAGTCAGTCGCCGTTCCATCACCGATATGGAGCACGGTGAACAGATCAGCATTCCCGGTCGCGACATCGACGAACCGGTGCTTCATCACGGACGCGGCGGCAAACAGACCGTGGTGCATCCCGGCAACAAAGAGTTCACGGCCGGTGAACATATCGCTCGCCCACCAGGAGGCGGCGGTGGACGCGGTCCGGGCAAGGCGGGCAATTCCGGCGAAGGCATGGACGAGTTCGTCTTCCAGATCACGCAGGAAGAGTTTCTCGAATTCATGTTCGAAGACCTTGAATTGCCGAATCTGGTCAAACGCAACCTGACCGGCACCGACACGTTCAAAACCGTACGCGCCGGGATCAGCAACGAAGGTAACCCTTCACGCATCAATATCATCCGCACCCTGCGCTCAGCACATGCACGTCGTATTGCTCTGTCCGGCAGCAGCCGCGCAAAGCTTCGTGAAGCCAAGGAAGAGCTGGCACGGCTCAAGCGCGAAGAACCGGACAACTTCGGCGATATCCAGGATCTCGAAGCTGAAATCGAGAAACTCAGCGCACGCATCCATCGCGTGCCGTTCCTCGACACCTTCGACTTGAAATACAACCTGTTGGTCAAGCAACCCAACCCCAGCTCCAAAGCAGTGATGTTCTGCCTGATGGACGTGTCCGGTTCCATGACGCAGGCCACCAAGGACATCGCCAAGCGCTTTTTCATCCTGCTGTACCTTTTTCTCAAGCGTAACTACGACAAGATCGACGTGGTGTTCATCCGTCACCACACCAGCGCCCGGGAAGTGGACGAAGAGGAGTTTTTCTATTCTCGTGAGACCGGCGGCACCATTGTTTCCAGCGCCCTGAAGCTGATGCAGGAAATCATGGCCGAGCGCTATCCGAGCAACGAGTGGAACATCTACGCCGCTCAGGCCTCCGACGGCGACAACTGGAACGACGATTCGCCGATCTGCCGCGACATCCTGATCAATCAGATCATGCCGTTTGTGCAGTACTACACTTACGTAGAGATCACCCCGCGCGAACATCAGGCCCTGTGGTACGAGTACGAACGCATCGCCGAAGCCTTCTCTGACACGTTTGCCCAGCAGCAACTGGTCTCGGCCGGAGATATCTATCCGGTCTTCCGTGAACTCTTCCAGCGCAGGTTAGTGACATGACCGCCAAAGAGCAGAAACGCCAACCCATTTCCACCGGCTCCGAATGGACATTCGAGCTGATCCAGACCTACGACCGCGAAATCGCCCGGATCGCGGCCCGTTATGCTCTGGACACATACCCCAACCAGATCGAAGTGATCACCGCCGAGCAGATGATGGACGCCTATGCCTCAGTGGGCATGCCGCTGGGCTATCACCACTGGTCCTATGGCAAGCACTTCCTCAGTACCGAGAAATCATACAGTCGCGGACAGATGGGCCTGGCCTACGAGATCGTGATCAACTCCGATCCGTGCATCGCCTATCTGATGGAAGAAAACACCATCTGCATGCAGGCGCTGGTGGTGGCCCATGCCTGCTACGGCCACAACAGCTTCTTCAAGGGCAACTACCTGTTCCGTACCTGGACCGACGCCAGTTCGATCATTGATTACCTGGTGTTCGCCAAGCAGTACATCATGCAGTGCGAAGAGCGCCACGGCATCGATGCCGTGGAAGATCTGCTCGACTCCTGCCATGCCCTGATGAATTACGGTGTCGACCGCTACAAGCGCCCGTATCCGATTTCCGCCGAGGAAGAGCGCCGGCGGCAAAAGGATCGCGAAGAGCACATGCAGAAGCAGATCAATGATCTGTGGCGCACCATTCCCAAAGGCGCGGACAAATACAGCGACAAGGACAACGCCCGCTTCCCGGCCGAGCCGCAGGAAAACATCCTCTATTTCATCGAGAAGCATGCGCCGCTGCTGGAACCCTGGCAGCGCGAGATCGTACGCATCGTGCGCAAGATCGCCCAGTATTTCTATCCGCAGCGCCAGACTCAGGTCATGAACGAAGGCTGGGCAACGTTCTGGCATTACACGCTGATGAATGATCTGTACGACGAGGGCCTGGTGACCGACGGTTTCATGATGGAATTCCTCACCTCGCACACCAGCGTGGTATTCCAGCCGGGTTTCGACAGTCCGTACTACAGCGGCATCAACCCCTATGCATTGGGTTTCGCCATGTACCGCGACATTCGGCGCATGTGCGAAGAGCCTACCGAAGAAGATCGCCGCTGGTTCCCGGACATCGCCGGTTCCGACTGGCTGTCGACCATCAAGTTCGCCATGAGCAGTTTCAAGGATGAGAGCTTCATCCTGCAGTACCTGTCGCCCAAGGTGATCCGCGATCTGAAGCTGTTCAGCATTCTCGATGACGACCAGAAAGACGACCTGCTGGTGCCGGCCATTCATGATGAGGGCGGCTACCGGATCATCCGGGAAACCCTGGCAGCGCAATACAACCTCGGCAATCGTGAGCCGAACGTGCAGATCTACAGCATCGACCGGCGCGGTGATCGCTCGTTGACCCTGCGCCATCAGCAGCACGACCGTAAACCCTTGGGCGACTCCACCGAAGAAGTCCTCAAGCACCTGCACCGGCTCTGGGGCTTCGACATTCATCTGGAAACCCTGCAAGGCGACCAGATCATGAAAACCCATCACGTGCCGCCACGCAGTGAACACAGCGAGGGCGATTACGGCCGGCTCGATCTGGCCGTGATTCATCTTTGATCTGGTTCCGGCCTCCGAAAGTCTGACGCAAGGGTTATCCTGTCGGACTGACGGAGGTTTTTTATGCAGGTTTACAAGGTTGGCGGCGCTGTACGTGATCGCCTGTTGGGGTTGCCGGTCACTGATGTCGACCGGGTCGTGGTCGGTGCGACCACTGAAGAAATGATCGCCAAGGGATTCCGCCCGGTCGGCGCAGATTTCCCGGTGTTTCTGCACCCGAAAACCGGTGAGGAATATGCCCTCGCCCGCACGGAGCGCAAAAGCGGTCGCGGTTACGGCGGTTTCACTTTCTACGCAAGTCCGGAAGTCACGCTCGAAGAAGACCTGATTCGACGCGACCTGACGATCAATGCCATGGCCGAGGACGATCAGCTCAACCTGACCGATCCGTACCATGGCCAGCGCGATCTCGAAGCACGAATCCTTCGCCATGTTTCCCCGGCGTTCGCCGAAGATCCGCTGCGAGTGCTGCGCGTTGCCCGTTTTGCTGCACGCTACGCAGGATTGGGCTTTACGGTCGCCGACGAGACCATGGACCTGATGCGTCAGCTCAGTGAGTCCGGCGAACTGCAGGCTCTGACTGCCGAACGCAGTTGGAAGGAAATTTCCCGGGCGTTGCTGGAAGACCATCCACAGGTCTTCATCCAGGTATTGCGCGACTGCGGCGCGCTCAAAGAGCTGATACCGGAAGTCGATGCCCTGTTCGGCGTACCCCAGCCGGAAACTCATCACCCGGAAATCGATACCGGCTTGCACACCCTGAGCGTGCTGGAGCAATCAGCCCTGCACAGGCAGCCGCTGACGGTGCGCTGGGCCTGCCTGCTGCACGACTTGGGCAAAGGCCTGACCCCGGAAGACGAATGGCCTCGGCATATCGCCCATGAGCACACCGGGCTGAAGCTGATCAAAGCGGTCAACGAGCGCTTCAAAGTCCCCAAGGACTGTCAGGAACTGGCGCTGCTGGTCGGGCAATACCACACCCATGGGCACCGGGCGCTGGAGCTGAAAGCCTCGACGCTGCTGGAGTTGCTGCAGAGTTTCGATATCTATCGCCGGCCGCAGCGATTCGAAGAGTTTATCGCCGCATGCGAGATGGATGCCCGTGGCCGCAAGGGCCTGGAGCAGCGCAGTTATCCACAGGCGGATTATTTGCGCGGAGCGGCGAAAGCTGCACGAGAAGTGGCCGTGCAGCCGTTGCTGGAGCAGGGATTCAAGGGGCCTGAACTGGGCGAAGCGCTGAAGCGGGAACGACTGAAGGCGTTGAAAGCCTACAAAGAGGCGGCGACGGCCTGATAAAAAACTTCGCGAGCAGGCTCGCTCCCACAGGAGACCTCGATCCAATGTGGGAGCGAGCCTGCTCGCGAAAGCGCATTTGATATCACCGCAACTCCGAAGGCGTGAGCTGCTCCCCCCGCCATTCGAACGCAACCGGCGCCAACACCTGATCAATTTGCGCCTCAGCCCACAACGTCGCAAAGCTTTGGCCCACCCCCGGATGCACCCGATCCGGCGCAATCAACGACAGTGGCCACAGCACAAAGGCATTTTTCAGGATTTCCGCACGCGGCAGCATCAATCCATCAAAATTACCCACCAGATCGCCATACAGCAGCACGTCGATATCCAGCGGCAAGCCCTTGCGATCCGGGGCATAGCGACCGTTATCCGCCTCAATGAATTTCAAGCGGCGATCAAGCTCCATCAACGGCAGATCGGTGTAGGCCGAGACCACGAAATTGAAGAACGGCCCGCTCTTGATGCCCACCGGCTGGCTCTCGAACACCGCCGAACAACGGATATCCACCAGGAACGTGGCCAGCGCATCGAGACCGGCGCGCAAATGGGTTTCGCGCTCGATATTGCTACCGAGCCCGAGGTAGACCTGAGTCAGCGACATCCGCGCTCGATCTCCACACCCACACCACCCTTGGCGGCCGGAACGGCGCCCGGCTTGGTCAGTTTCAGTCGCACCCAGGTGATCTTGAATTCGGCCATCAGCACTTCAACCAGACGCTCGGCAAAGGTTTCGACCAGTTGGAACTGCGCCTGCTCGGCAAAGGCCTGAATGCGCGTGGAAACACTGGCGTAATCGAGCGCCAGGGTCAGGTCGTCACCGGCGGCAGCCGGGCGATTGTCCCAGGCGAAGCTCAGATCAAGACGCAGGCACTGACGGATGCCGCGCTCCCAGTCGTAGGCACCGATCACGGTGTCGACTTCCAGGCCCTCGATAAACACTCTGTCCAAGCACTTCTCTCCGCTGCACGACAAGGGCGCGATGCGCCGTTAGAATCAGGGCGTCCTCGCCCGGAATAGTTAGCATGTTTTGGTTACTGGCGATTCTCGCCTACCTGCTCGGCTCGCTGTCCTTCGCCATTTTGCTCAGCCGCCTGACCGGAAATCCGGATCCGCGAATGAGTGGCTCGGGTAATGCCGGCGCCACCAACATGCTGCGCCTGGCCGGTCGCAAACTGGCGATCCTGACCCTGCTCGGTGATCTGTGCAAAGGCCTGCTGCCGGTGCTGATCGCCTCGAGCGCGGGCCTCTCACTGCAGGATCAGGCCTGGATTGGCGTGTGCGCCGTGATCGGTCACCTGTTCCCTTTGTACTTTCGCTTTCGCGGCGGCAAAGGCGTTGCCACTGCCGCCGGCATGCTGCTCGGCCTGTATCCACCCGCCGCGCTGCTGGCCGTATGTGCCTGGCTACTGACGTTCTACCTGACCCGCACCAGCTCGCTGGCGGCGCTGATTGCCACGCCACTGACCCTGCCATTGCTGGCCTGGCAGGAGCCGGAAGCCTTACTGCCAATGAGCGCGCTGACCTTGCTGATTGTCTGGCGCCATCGCGGCAATCTACGCGACCTGTTCGCCGGGCGCGAACGGCATTTCTGACTGCCGTCCATGAGCGTCGCTCATTACAGCGCCGACAACTGCTCCATCGGCCAGCGTGCCTGCACGGTGATTGCCAGACTTTCCTGCTGACCGGCCTTCAGGCGCTGGCAACCGGCAAACGCGATCATCGCGCCATTGTCGGTGCAGAACTCCGGGCGCGCATAGAACACATCACCCTTCATATCGCCGAGCATCTTTTCCAGCGAAACCCGCAACGCCTTGTTGGCGCTGACGCCGCCGGCAATCACCAGTCGCTTCATGCCTGCCTGTTTGAGGGCGCGCTTGCACTTGATGGTCAAAGTCTCCACCACGGCCTGCTGGAACGCCAGCGCGATGTCGCAACGGGCTTGCTCGCCGTCGTCCCCGGCGCTGACGCATTGCTGCCAGGTATTGAGGGCGAAGGTTTTCAGGCCGCTGAAGCTGAAGTCCAGACCCGGGCGATCGCACATCGGACGCGGAAAGGTGAAGCGTCCTGCGACGCCCTTCTCGGCCAGCTTGGCGATTTCCGGCCCGCCGGGGTAATTGAGGCCCATCATTTTTGCGGTTTTGTCGAAGGCTTCACCGGCCGCATCGTCGAGCGTCTCGCCGAGCAGGCTGTACTGGCCAATGCCATCGACCTGAACCAGCTGTGTATGACCACCGGACACCAACAAAGCGACGAACGGGAATTCCGGCGGTTTCGGCTCCAGCATCGGCGCCAGCAAGTGGCCTTCCATGTGGTGCACGCCAAGCGCCGGAATGCCCCAGGCAAACGCCAGCGCCTGTGCGCAGGAAGCACCGACCAGCAGCGCGCCGACCAGGCCAGGACCTGCGGTGTAGGCGATTGCGTCGATCTCGGTCGGCACGCAGTCGGCCTCGGCCAACACCTGACGGATCAAGGGCAGCATGCGTTTGACGTGGTCACGCGAGGCCAGCTCCGGCACCACACCGCCATAGACGCGGTGCAGGTCGATCTGACTGAACAGCGCGTCGGCCAGCAGACCGCGTTCACTGTCATACAATGCGACGCCGGTTTCGTCGCAGGAGGTTTCTAATCCCAGTACTAGCATGGGTTTGCGCCTTGTTTAGGCTGAATTCGAAGGCGCGCATAATAGTCGCCACGTGATGCCCCGACCAGCGGTTTTCGATCAGAGGCTTTGCATTCCGAGCGATGAGGGGTTAACATCCGCAACCCTTAAAAACCGACGTCTTCAAGTGCTCTTTTGCCGCGAGGATGTTGACCCCGGTAATGAATGAAGGTAGCTCTGGATGCCAGCCGTCAAAGTAAAAGAGAACGAACCCTTCGACGTAGCTCTGCGTCGTTTCAAGCGCTCCTGCGAAAAAGCCGGTGTACTGGCTGAAGTTCGTAGCCGCGAATTTTACGAGAAGCCAACTTCTGAGCGTAAGCGCAAAGCAGCAGCCGCTGTTAAGCGTCACGCCAAGAAAGTTCAGCGCGAACAGCGCCGCGCCGTTCGTCTGTACTAATCCACAGACGTTCGTAGCAAGCTTCTTGCCTAAGCCCGGCCCTCAGCCGGGCTAATGGCATTTGCGTAAAACGCTTGATGCTTCACCGTCGACGCCGCCGATGCGACCGAGACAAATCTGCTTCACCGCGTCAGGCCTGGCTCTTTTGCCAGCGGTGCACGTCTTTTCTGACGAGCCTTTCAAGGCTACTGACGAGCACACCCACTGATTCCTCTTACGACGATCAGCCCAAGGCACCTGCATGCGTGCCCGCTTTATTGAGCTATCCGAGGTCGACAACCGGCCGTCAGCGGATTCAGCGCAACACTTTCACATAGTCGAAGACTGATAGGTACTAACGTCAGTGGATTTTCGGCAGATACACTTCCCGACAGCGATTACGCAGACGACACCGGTCGAGCCGCACTTTTTGTGCGTTTCCAGCAATGGCCCGCGTCCGACGGCCTGTCGCAACGGATTTATTGCAGCGCAGACGACGAGAACGCCATGGCCGGGCTGATTCCCCAGAGCTTCATTGACGACCTGCTGAACCGCACCGACATCGTCGACGTGGTCAGCTCGCGCGTGCAATTGAAGAAGGCCGGCAAGAACTACACCGCCTGCTGCCCGTTCCATAAAGAGAAAACCCCGTCATTCAGCGTCAGCCCCGACAAACAGTTCTATTACTGCTTCGGTTGCGGCGCCGGCGGCAACGCCCTCGGCTTTCTCATGGATCACGACAATCTGGATTTCCCCCAGGCTGTCGAAGATCTGGCCAAAGCCGCCGGCATGGAAATCCCCCGCGAAGAAAGCGGCCGCGAGCGCAAGCCGCGCCAGCCGACCGATTCGCCGCTGTACCCGCTGCTGACCGCCGCTGCTGATTTCTACCGGCAGGCACTCAAGAGTCATCCGTCGCGCAAGGCTGCGGTGGATTACCTCAAGGGGCGGGGTCTGACGGGCGAGATCGCTCGGGATTTCGGCCTCGGTTTTGCGCCGCCGGGCTGGGACAACCTGCTCAAGCATCTGAGCAGCGACACCCTGCAACAGAAAGCCATGATCGAAGCCGGCCTGCTGATCGAGAACGCCGAAACCGGCAAGCGCTATGATCGCTTCCGCGATCGCGTGATGTTCCCGATCCGCGACACCCGCGGACGGATCATCGCCTTCGGCGGTCGCGTACTGGGCGATGACAAGCCCAAGTACCTGAACTCACCGGAAACCCCGGTATTCCATAAAGGCCAGGAACTCTACGGCCTTTATGAAGCACGCAAGAACAATCGCAACCTCGACGAAATCATCGTCGTCGAGGGTTATATGGACGTCATCGCCCTCGCCCAGCAAGGCTTGCGCAATGCCGTCGCCACGCTGGGTACCGCGACCAGCGAAGAACATTTGAAACGCCTGTTTCGGGTCGTGCCGAACGTTTTGTTCTGCTTCGACGGCGACCAGGCGGGCCGCAACGCCGCGTGGCGCGCACTGGAAGCGACCCTGCCGTGTCTGCAAGACGGTCGTCGCGCGCGGTTCCTGTTTTTGCCCGAAGGCGAAGATCCGGACACCCTGGTTCGCGCCGAAGGCACCGATGCTTTCAAGGCGCGCATCAATCAGCACGCGCAGCCGCTGGCCGATTATTTTTTCCAGCAACTGACCGAAGAAGCCGACCCGCGCTCTCTTGAGGGCAAGGCGCACATGGCCACCCTCGCCGCACCATTGATCGACAAGGTGCCGGGCGCGAACCTGCGCATCCTCATGCGTCAGCGCCTGACCGAGATTACCGGCCTGAGCAGCGAGACCGTCAGCCAATTGGTTCAGAGCGCACCGCAGGAAGCACCGCCCGCCTACGATCCGGGCTTCGATTATGACGCCATGCCGGACTACAGCGACTACCATCAGCCGCAGGCACAGGACATGTACGCGCCGCAGCAGGAATGGACGCCGAAGAAACCCGGCGCCGGCGGCAAGAAGTGGGACAAGAAACCATGGGACAAGAACGGCAAGCGTGGTGGCGATCGCGAACAGCAGCGCCCGCGTACGCCGATTGGCGTTGAATCGCCAACCCTGACGGCACTGCGAACATTGCTCCATCATCCGCAACTGGCCAAGCGCGTCGAAGACGCCGGGCACATTGCCGATGAAAATCAGACCAACGCCCAGCTGCTTGTGGCGCTGCTCGAAGCCGTACAGAAGAATCCCAAGCTAAACTCATTTCAGCTGATCGCGCGATGGCACGGCACTGAACAGGGTCGCTTGCTCAAGGCGCTGGCAGAAAAGGAATGGCTGATTGACGGAGATAACCTTGAACAACAGTTTTTCGACACCATTACTAGCTTGTCCGCCCGCCAACGCGAGCGAAATCTCGAACAGTTACTCAGGAAAGCGCGGCAAAGCGAACTGAGCGTCGAAGAGAAAAATCAACTGCGCGACCTTTTAAGTCGCAATGTTTCCGCATCAAACCCGACCTCAACTGGCGCGTGAGGTCATAGCTCAGGTATAATCCTCGGCTTGTTTTTTGCCCGCCAAGACCTTCAGTGGATAGGGTGTTATGTCCGGAAAAGCGCAACAGCAGTCTCGTATTATTGAGTTGATCAAACTGGGTCGTGAGCAGAAGTATCTGACTTACGCCGAGGTCAACGACCACCTGCCCGAGGATATTTCAGATCCGGAGCAGGTGGAAGACATCATCCGCATGATTAACGACATGGGGATCCCCGTACACGAGAGTGCTCCGGATGCGGACGCCCTTATGTTGGCCGACGCCGATACCGACGAGGCCGCTGCGGAAGAAGCAGCCGCTGCGTTGGCGGCGGTGGAGACCGATATCGGTCGCACCACTGACCCGGTGCGCATGTACATGCGTGAAATGGGTACGGTCGAGCTTCTGACCCGTGAAGGCGAAATCGAAATCGCCAAGCGGATCGAAGAGGGCATTCGTGAAGTGATGAGCGCAATTGCGCACTTCCCTGGCACGGTTGACCACATTCTCTCCGAGTACACCCGCGTCACCACCGAAGGTGGTCGCCTGTCCGACGTCCTGAGCGGTTATATCGACCCGGACGATGGCATTGCGCCGCCTGCGGCAGAAGTGCCGCCGCCGGTTGACCCGAAAGCCGTCAAGGCCGACGACGATACCGATGACGATGATGCCGAATCTTCCGATGACGAAGAAGAAGCCGAAAGCGGTCCGGACCCGGTCATCGCTGCACAGCGCTTCGGCGCCGTGGCGGACCAGATGGAGATCACCCGCAAGGCCCTGAAAAAGCACGGTCGTCACAACAAGGCAGCGGTTGCCGAGTTGCTGGCCCTGGCCGAGCTGTTCATGCCGATCAAACTGGTGCCGAAGCAATTCGAAGCCCTGGTCGAGCGTGTTCGCAGTGCCCTGGATCGTCTGCGTCAGCAAGAGCGCGCGATCATGCAGCTGTGCGTACGTGATGCACGTATGCCACGCGCCGATTTCCTGCGTCAGTTCCCGGGCAACGAAGTCGACGAAAGCTGGTCCGACGCCCTGGCCAAAGGCAAGAGCAAGTACGCCGAAGCCATCGGTCGCGTGCAGCCGGACATCATCCGTTGCCAGCAGAAGCTGATTGCGCTGGAAACCGAGACCGGCCTGACCATTGCTGAAATCAAGGACATCAACCGTCGCATGTCGATCGGTGAGGCCAAGGCCCGCCGCGCGAAGAAAGAGATGGTTGAAGCCAACCTGCGTCTGGTGATCTCGATCGCCAAGAAGTACACCAACCGCGGCCTGCAATTCCTCGATCTGATCCAGGAAGGCAACATCGGTCTGATGAAGGCGGTGGACAAGTTCGAATACCGTCGTGGCTACAAGTTCTCGACTTATGCCACCTGGTGGATCCGTCAGGCGATCACTCGCTCGATCGCCGACCAGGCGCGCACCATCCGTATTCCGGTGCACATGATCGAGACGATCAACAAGCTCAACCGTATTTCCCGGCAGATGTTGCAGGAAATGGGTCGCGAACCGACTCCGGAAGAGCTGGGCGAACGCATGGAAATGCCTGAGGACAAGATCCGCAAGGTACTGAAGATCGCCAAAGAGCCGATCTCCATGGAAACCCCGATCGGTGATGACGAAGACTCCCATCTGGGCGACTTCATCGAAGACTCGACCATGCAGTCGCCAATCGATGTCGCCACAGTGGAAAGCCTGAAGGAAGCGACTCGCGAAGTGCTGTCCGGCCTCACTGCCCGTGAAGCCAAGGTACTACGCATGCGTTTCGGTATCGACATGAACACCGACCACACGCTCGAAGAGGTGGGCAAACAGTTTGACGTAACGCGTGAGCGGATCCGTCAGATCGAAGCCAAGGCGCTGCGCAAGCTGCGCCACCCGACGCGAAGCGAGCATCTGCGCTCCTTCCTCGACGAGTGATACCAGAACCCCCGGCCCAGGCCGGGGGTTTTGTTTTATGGCAGATTAAATTCCCCGCTCCGCCCTCCCCGCCTCGTACCCCGTCTACACTCGAAACAATCATCCCAAGCCCTGACGAGAGCGTTATGCCCAGACTGGCGCCCGTGCTTTTTCTGCTGTCATTGATGATCTGCACCGCCACGGCTGACGCGCTGACTCTCACCGATGAAGAACGCAGCTGGCTGGCGGCTCACCCTGACTTGCGCCTGGGTGTTGATGCATCGTGGCCGCCCTTCGAGTTCCGTGACGATCAGAACCGCTATCAGGGCCTGGCTGCCGACTATATCGAGGTGATCCGTGAACGTCTGGCAATCAAGCTGACGCCCATCGAGCCCGCAAGCTGGACAGTGGTGCTGGAGCAGGTCAAAAAAGGCAAAATCGATTTGCTGCCGGGAATCATGTCCACGCCGGAGCGCCAGAACTATCTGTCGTTTACCCGGCCGTACCTGGACTTCCCGATCGTCATCCTCGCCCATGTCGGCGGCGCCCAGCCGCGCAAACTTGACGACCTGTACGGTCTGAAAATCGCCGTAGTGGAAAACTATGCCCCCCACGAACTGCTGCGCACTCACCATCCCGATCTGAATCTGGTGGCCATGCCCAATGTCAGTTCGGCGCTGCAAGCCCTGGCGACTGACGAAGTGGACGCGGTGGTCGGCGATCTGGCTTCGAGCGTGTGGAGCCTGCGCCAGCTCAAACTCGACGGCCTCTACGTCAGCGGCGAAACCCCGTATCGTTATCAACTGGCAATGGCCGTGCCTCGCGATAACAAGATGTTGGTGGGCATCCTCGATAAAGTCCTGGCCGACATGACACCGGCGGAAATCAGCAGCATTCAGGAACATTGGGTCGGTAATGTGCTCGACCACCGCACGTTCTGGTCAGATCTGCTGATGTATGGCCTGCCCGGTCTGTTGTTGTTGATGACGGTGCTGGCCGTGGTGATTCGCATCAACCGCCGACTGAGCTCGGAAATCAGCCGGCGGATCGACCTCGAACAAGAACTGCGCAGCAGCGAATATCACTACCGCGGCCTGGTGGAGAGCTTGTCGGCGATTGCCTGGGAAGCGCGGATGAGCGACTTCACCTACAGCTATGTGTCGCCCCATGCTGAAGACCTGCTCGGGTATCCACAGTCTCACTGGCTGATTCCGGGCTTCTGGCACAACATCATTCATCCCGCCGACCTGACCCGCACGCAGAACTATTGCAGGGAAGCGCTGCGCCAGGGCCGCGACCACATCGTCGATTATCGCGTGATCACCGCCGACGGCCGCTGCCTGTGGGTGCGCGACATTGTCAGCCTGATCGAGCATGGCCACGAACCGGTGATGCGCGGGTTGATGATCGATATCAGCGAAATCAAACGCACCGAAGAGGCGCTGCGCCTGTCCGAGCAGAAGTTCGCTTCGGTGTTCGAGCAATGCCCGGACATTCTGGTGATTGCACGCCTGTCCGACGGCTGCCTGCTTGAGGTCAACGAGGCCTTCGAAGAGCAGATCGGCCTCAGGGCCGAGGATGTGATCGGCCAGACCGCCACCAACCTCAATATCTGGGGCATTCCCGGGGTGGGGCCGGGCCTCTTGCAGCGTTTGCAGGCCGGCAGCATCCGTAATCTGGAAATGCCCTTTCGCCGCAACAACGGCCAACTGTTCACCGGGCTGATTTCCGCCGAGCCCTTCGACCTCGATACCACCCCGGCGCTGGTGGTTGTGGTACGCGACATCAGCCAGCTCAAGGAAACCCAACAGCAACTGCAAACCTCTGAAGAGAAGTTCGCCAAGGCTTTCCATGCGTCGCCGGATGGCCTGTTGCTGTCGCGTCAAAGCGACGGCCTGCTGCTGGAGGTCAACGAAGGCTTCAGCCGCATCACTGGTTTCAATAGCGCCATGTCGGTGGATCGTTCGACGCTGGATCTCGGCATCTGGGTCAACCTCAACGAACGCAAACAGATGCTCGATCTGCTAAAGCGCGACGGGTTTGTCCGCGACTTCACTTGCCACATCCGTCGCAGCGACGGGCAGATTCGCCTGTGCGAAGTGTCCAGTCGCCCGCTGCCGATCGGCGACGAGGATTGCATGCTGACCATCGCCCGCGACATCACCGAACGCCATCTCATGCAGGAAAAACTGCAGCAGGCCGCGACCGTTTTCGAGAGCACCGCCGAGGGCGTGTTGATCACCGATACTCAACAACACATCAGCGCCGTCAATCGTGCCTTCACCGAAATTACCGGCTATAGCGAAAGCGAAGCACTGGGCCACACGCCACGCTTGCTGGCGTCAGGGCTGCATGACAGCGCTTTCTACGCAGCGATGTGGCATCAATTGACCGACGAGGGACACTGGCAAGGCGAGATTTCCAACCGGCGCAAGAACGGCGAGCTGTACCCAAGCTGGCTGACCATCAGCGCCGTGCGCAATCGCGACAAGTTCATCACTCACTTCGTCGCGGTGTTCGCCGATATTTCCAGCCTCAAGCATGCCCAGGCCAAGCTCGATTACCAGGCTCACCACGATCCGCTCACCGGCCTGCCCAACCGCACCCTGTTCGAAAGCCGTCTGCAAATGGCCCTGACCAGCCAGCAGGAAAATGGCGGCCAGGGCGCGGTGCTGTTTCTCGATCTCGACCGCTTCAAACACATCAACGACAGCCTCGGCCACCCGGTCGGCGACCTGTTGCTCAAGGGCATCGCCGTGCGTTTGAAAGAACAACTGCGCGATATCGACACGGTCGCGCGATTGGGCGGTGACGAGTTCATCATCCTGTTGCCAGGCTTGCAGCAAGCCAGCGACGCCGACAACATCGCGACGAAACTGCTCAACTGCTTCGGCGCGCCGTTCCAGGCCGGCGAACACGAGTTCTTTATCAGCGCCAGCATCGGCACCAGCCTCTATCCCCGCGACGGTTGCGATGTGGCCACGCTGGTGAAAAACGCCGACGCGGCGATGTACCGCTCAAAAGCCAAAGGACGCAACCGCGTCGAAAGCTACACCCGCGACCTCACCGCCCAGGCCAGCGAGCGCATAGCGCTGGAACACGAACTGCGCCGCGCCATCGAGCGCGATGAGCTGTTTCTCTATTACCAACCGAAAATCAGCCTGGTCGATCACAGTCTGGTCGGTGCAGAGGCGCTGATTCGCTGGCGCCACCCAACCTTCGGCGACGTGCCGCCCGAGCATTTCATTCCGCTGGCGGAAGAAAACGGCATGATCCTGCAGATCGGTGACTGGGTGCTCGAAACCGCTTGCAGACAAATGTTCGAGTGGAGCCGGATCTACCAACCGCTCGGGCCGCTCTCGGTAAACCTCGCTGGCGCGCAGCTGCGTCAGCCGAACCTGCTGGTGCGCATCGAGCAACTGCTCAAGGACAACCGCCTCAGGCCGGATTTACTGCAACTGGAAATTACCGAGAATTTCATCATGAGTCAGGCCGAAGAGGCACTGGCAGTGCTGCACCAGCTCAAACACCTCGGCGTGCAACTGGCGATCGATGACTTCGGCACCGGCTACTCCTCGCTCAGCTACCTCAAACGCCTGCCGCTGGACATTCTCAAGATCGACCAGTCCTTCGTCCGCGGACTGCCTGACGACCCCCACGACGCGGCCATTGTGCGCGCCATCATCGCGCTCGGTCGCAGCATGCAATTCACCGTGATTGCCGAAGGCGTGGAAACACAGGCGCAACAACAATTCCTCGCTGCTGAAGGGTGCGAACAGATACAGGGCTACATCGTCAGCCTGCCGCTGCCCCCGGAGGAATTCGCCGCGACGTTTCTGCATATAACCGTATCGGATTTTTCGGATAGCACAGCCGCGAAACCGTCGCTATAATCCGCGGCCTACTGAGGGCCTATAGCTCAGTTGGTTAGAGCAGAGGACTCATAATCCTTTGGTCCACGGTTCGAGTCCGTGTGGGCCCACCAAATTGAAAAGCCGCGCTTGATGCGCGGCTTTTTTGTGGGCTTTGATTTCCCAATCATGCTAATCCCATGCCTGTGGTTGTGGACATTCGGGATGGACACATTCTCTGGAATTTTATGCACGCTCCGGCGAGAGCCATGAACAGGCATCGAAAAGGCGAGCTTTTGTATAGGCGGTACATTCTTTCGGAAAAAAAAGGGCAGCCATCGGGCTGCCCGTAACATCTAAATCCTGATATTTGCATCCTCAGGAAATGGGATGAAGAGGTCTCACCTGACACCGATGTTGCAGCATCGCTGAGGTACCTACATCTGCTAATGCCCTGCAAGGCATCAGATTTCGCGCTCTTGTAGGCATTCTTGGGAAACAGGGCAGACAAGTCAAATCAATTGTCAGAACATTTGTTTCATCAAATTCATCAGTGACCTCTTTGCTTTGGCGCAAAAGCCTTTCCTTATTTGCCTGTAAAGAGGCGCCTCCCTCCGACTCAACGCCAATGGAGCTTCCCTTGCCAGACACCCGCCAACCCATCCTCGACGAAATCGACCGCCAGCTAATCGCCGCGCTGCAAATCAACGCCCGCGAAAGCGTGGCCATGCTCGCCCGTCAGCTAGGCATTGCTCGCACGACGGTGACGTCGCGTCTGGCCCGCCTGGAAAAGGCCAAGGTAATCACCGGTTATGGCGTGCGCTTGGGTCAGCGTGTGGTCGATGGTGGCTTGCAGGCCTACGTCGGGATCAAGGTGCAGCCGCGTTCCGGCAAGGACGTGCTGCGACGTTTGAGTGCGATGGCGCAGGTGCAACAGCTGTGTGCAGTGAGTGGCGAGTTTGATTATGTGGCGTGGTTGCGCACCGATTCGCCGGAGCAGCTGGATCAATTGCTGGATCAGATTGGCAGCGTCGATGGGGTGGAGAAAACTACGACTTCGATCATTCTGAGCAGCAAGATTGATCGCGGGCAGCCGGTCTGAGCATTGGCCGGGCATTCTGGCTGAGCCGCTTCGCGAGCAGGCTCGCTCCCACTTTTTTGGTCGGTGTGCAGCCCGCAATCGTCAGTCTGCACAACAATCAGGCAAAACGACGACACATTGCGTCTTATTAACGCGCTCCACGCTCCCTAGAATGGCTGGCATCTTTTCCTATACTCAGACGCGAATCCTGCGTCGGGTCGCCAATAAGGTCAGCCATGAACAAGAACAATCGCCATCCTGCAGACGGAAAAAAACCAGTCACCATTTTCGGTCCGGACTTTCCGTTCGCGTTTGACGACTGGATCGAGCATCCCGCCGGCCTGGGCAGCATTCCCGAACAGCACCATGGCGCTGAAGTGGCGATTGTCGGCGCGGGTATTGCCGGTCTGGTGGCTGCGTATGAACTGATGAAACTCGGTTTGAAGCCGGTGGTGTACGAGGCGTCGAAACTCGGTGGTCGTCTGCGCTCGCAGGCATTCAACGGTACCGATGCCATCGTCGCCGAGCTCGGTGGCATGCGTTTTCCGGTGTCCTCCACCGCGTTCTATCACTACGTCGACAAGCTCGGCCTGGAAACCAAGCCTTTTCCCAACCCGCTGACCGGCGCTTCAGGCAGTACCGTGATCGATCTGGAGGGCGAAACCTATTACGCCGAAAGCCTGAAGGATCTTCCTGCATTGTTTCAGGAAGTGGCTGACGCCTGGGCAGATGCGCTGGAAGCCGGTTCGCAGTTCTCTGATATTCAGCAAGCCATTCGCGATCGCGATGTGCCGCGCCTGAAAGAGCTGTGGAACAAGCTGGTGCCGCTGTGGGACGACCGGACCTTTTACGACTTCGTCGCCACCTCGAAAGCCTTCGCCAAATTGTCGTTCCAGCACCGCGAAGTGTTCGGTCAGGTCGGTTTCGGCACCGGCGGCTGGGATTCAGACTTCCCCAATTCGATGCTGGAAATCTTCCGCGTGGTAATGACCAATTGCGACGATCACCAACACCTGGTGGTCGGTGGCGTCGAGCAGGTGCCACAGGGCATTTGGCGCCATGTGCCGGAGCGCTGCGTGCACTGGCCGGCGGGCACCAGCCTTAAATCCCTGCACCGTGGCGCACCGCGTTCCGGTGTGAAGAAGATTGCCCACGCACCGCAAGGCCGTTTCGCCGTTACCGACAACAACGGTGACACCCGCGAGTACGCCGCCGTCCTGACAACCTGCCAGAGCTGGCTGCTGACCACTCAGATCGAATGCGACGAGACCCTGTTCTCGCAGAAGATGTGGATGGCCCTCGACCGCACGCGCTACATGCAGTCGTCGAAAACCTTCGTGATGGTCGACCGGCCATTCTGGAAAGACAAGGACCCGGAAACCGGCCGCGACGTGATGAGCATGACCCTCACCGATCGCCTGACCCGTGGCACCTATCTGTTCGACAACGGCGACGACAAACCGGGGGTGATCTGCCTGTCGTACTCGTGGATGAGCGACGCGTTGAAAATGCTCCCGCATCCGGTGGAAAAACGCGTTGAACTCGCCTTGAACGCGCTGAAGAAGATCTACCCGAAAGTCGACATCGCCGCGCGGATCATCGGCGACCCGATCACCGTGTCGTGGGAAGCCGACCCGTACTTTCTCGGTGCCTTCAAAGGCGCCCTGCCCGGCCATTATCGCTACAACCAGCGTATGTACGCGCACTTCATGCAGGACGACATGCCGGCCGAACAGCGCGGGATTTTCATCGCCGGCGACGACGTGTCGTGGACACCGGCGTGGGTCGAAGGCGCAGTGCAGACTTCGCTCAACGCAGTGTGGGGCATCATGAAACATTTCGGCGGCTCGACACATAAAGAGAACCCCGGCCCGGGTGATGTGTTCAAAGACATCGGCCCTATCGCCCTGCCCGAGTAAGAGGATTCCCCGATGCGCGTAGCCGTTTACCAATGTCCACCGCTGCCACTGGACCCCGCCGCCAACCTGCATCGCCTGCATCAAGTAGCGATGGAGGCCAAAGGCGCCGATCTGCTGGTGCTGCCGGAGATGTTCATGACCGGCTACAACATCGGCGCCGAAGCGGTCAGCACGCTGGCCGAGGTCTATAACGGTGAATGGGCGCAGCAGATCGGCCGCATTGCCAAGGCTGCCGGTCTGGCGATCGTTTACGGCTACCCGGAGCGCACCGCCGACGGGCAGATCTACAACGCCGTGCAACTGATCGACGCCCATGGCGAGCGCCTGTGCAACTATCGAAAGTCGCATCTGTTCGGCGACCTCGATCGGTCGATGTTCAGCTCCGGCGAAGCGGAGTTGCCGGTGGTTGAGCTGAACGGCTGGAAGCTCGGCTTCCTGATCTGCTACGACCTGGAGTTTCCGGAAAACGCGCGGCGCCTGGCCTTGGCCGGCGCCGAGCTGATCGTGGTGCCGACGGCCAACATGATTCCGTTCGATTTCGTTGCCGATGTCACCGTGCGTGCCCGCGCCTTCGAAAACCAGTGCTACGTGGCTTACGCCAATTACTGCGGACATGAAGGCGATATTCAGTACTGTGGGCAAAGCAGTGTTGCCGCGCCGGACGGTAGCCGTATCGCCCTGGCAGGTCTGGACGAGGCGTTGATCGTCGGTGAACTGGACCGCCAATTGATGAACGACTCCCGCCAGGCCAATCGCTATCTCAGCGATCGCCGCCCGGAGCTTTACGGCGCGCTCAACCGCCGCTAATCCGCTAGCATGGGCACTTCACTGTTCTGGAAGTGCCCATGCCCGCGCCGACTCATCCCCGCCCCCACTCTGAAACCCTGGCCAACGGCCTGCGCGTGACCCTGCGCCACGTGCCCGGTCTCAAGCGCAGCGCTGCCGCGTTGCGCGTGGCGGCCGGCAGCCATGACGTGCCATTGGCATGGCCGGGGCTGGCGCATTTTCTCGAGCACTTGCTGTTTCTCGGCACCGAGCGTTTTCCCACAGACGAAGGGCTGATGGCCTACGTGCAACGTCACGGCGGGCAGGTGAATGCCAGCACCCGCGAGCGCACCACGGACTTTTTCTTCGAGTTGCCTGTGTCGTCCTTCAGCGCGGGGCTCGAGCGTCTGTCAGACATGCTCGCCCGGCCACGTATGAATCTGGACGATCAACTGCGTGAACGGGAAGTGCTGCAGGCCGAATTCGTCGCCTGGTCGCAGGATCCGACAGCGCAGCAGCAGTTTGCCTTGTATGAAGGTTTGCCAGCGGAGCATCCGTTGCGCGGGTTTCATGCGGGCAATCGGGACAGCTTGCAGGTCGAATCGCCTGGGTTTCAGTCGGCGCTGAAAGATTTCCATCAGCGCTTTTATCGAACCGGGCAAATGAGCCTGAGTCTGGTCGGGCCACAAAGTATCGATGAGCTTCGCGAGCTCGCGCAGCAATTCGCAGCGGTGTTATCGGTTGGGGATAAAGTTGCCCAGGCCGCACCGCCACCGTTGGCAGTGAAGAGTTATCAACAGGTTGGCGCTCACACGAACCTGTTATTTGCTTTCGACGCGTTGCCCGAGTCATCCGCCGAGGCGATGGCTTTTCTCTGTCATTGGTTGAATAGCGCAAAACCTGGTGGATTGCTCGCATACCTGCATCAACAGAATCTGGCTGACAGCCTGAAAGCCACGCCGCTTTACCAGTTCGCCGGCCAAGCGCTGCTGCATCTTCAATTCAATGCTGGCGGCGACCGCCTGGATACCATTCGCGAACACCTGCTGGACTGGCTGAGCTTCTTCGCCCGTCAGGACTGGACGCCGTTGCGCGAGGAATACGCCGCCCTGCTTCAGCGCCAGCAGCACGTCAGCGGCGCGTTGCAACTGGTGCGGCTCGATCTCGCGCAGCAAGCATTCGGCCTCTCCCAATCGGGCACTGCCGCACTTGAGCACATCCTCCGCGAAATCGCTGTTGTGGATAACTTCAGCGATCATTGGCATCTGCCCGCCGCGAATCCTTTCTTGCGCACCAGTGAACCGCTGGCCAATGCCGGGCTGATTCGCGGCCAGACCAGCGCCCACCGTGGCCTGCGCACCTTCGCCCAGGATCGCTCGCGCAGCCGTCGGGAACGTTCGCCGATGCATTTCAGTCAGGCGCTGCCGGACAACAGCGATGAGGGCGCGATCTATCTGCGCTGGCAGGTCGAGGCGGCGGCCAGCGCCGATCTGCGCGCAAGATTGCAGCGCAGTCTGCGCCAGACCCGACAGGATGCGTCCGAAGCCGGAGTGGACTTGTCTTTCAGCGCCATAGGTAACCAATGCCTGCTGAAAATGACCGGATTACAGGAACCGATGCCCAGCGTCCTCGAGCATGCGCTGAAATGTCTGACGATGATCGACGTCGATTCGCCGCGCGACGAGGCGCAGATACCGTCGATGCCGATCCGCCAACTGCTCGAAGCGTTGCCGGAAAAATGCCTGCCCACGATTAAAACCAGCGATGACGCCAATCAGCTGTGGACAACTTCGCGCTGGGACGGCCTCGCTCTAGGGCTAAATCAACAGACCCAATCAGCCATGGGCCTGGCGCTGAGCCGCATTCCCGGCACACCGGACAATCAGCTACCGGTGATACCGATCACCCAAGCCCAGTACCACTGGAGCCAGATCAACACGGCCTCCAGCGAACACGCCTTGCTGCTGATCTGCCCGACTGCCAGCAGCGACATCGCTGATGAAGCAGCGTGGCGCCTTCTGGCTCAGTTGTACCAGACGCCTTTTTACCAGCGCCTGCGCGTCGAATTGCAATTGGGGTACGCCGTGTTCAGCGCTCTGCGTCAGTTGCACGGCCGGACCGCGATTGTGTTTGGCGCGCAATCGCCGACGACTTCGGCCGCCGAGTTGCTCGAACACATTCAAGAGTTCCTCAAAAACATCCCCGCATTGATCGAAACGCTCGATGACGCGAGCCTCAAGCAGCAGCGCCAAAGCCTCGCCGATCAGTTCGACGACGCCACGCTTTCCACCAAGGATGCTGCCGAGCTGCTGTGGCAGGGCAAACTCGCTGGCCATTCGTCCGATTATCGTGAGCAGTTGGTCGCGGCGATCCAGCAGCTGAATCGCCAGGCTTTACTCGATGCTGCACAGCGTCTGATCAACGCCGAGGGCGGCTGGCATTGCCTGGCCAATGAACCAATGCCGGGCACACCGTGGCAAGCGGCAAACTGATCATTACCGAGGCTGCAAGGAGCTTTCTCAAAGATTCACGGGTCACGGCGTTGAAATTTTGAGTAACATAGCCGCCTAACTAATTGGAACATCACCGCGCTGCCGTGGACTATAACTATGGATAGCGCTATCCCAACCCTCAGAAGGAGACATCTCATGGCCTGGACCAAACCTGCTTACACCGACCTGCGTATCGGCTTCGAAGTCACCATGTACTTCGCCAGCCGCTGAGTTCTGCTCACGCAGAATCGCAGTGCAACGCCTCGGCTCGCCGAGGCGTTTTATTTTCCGCGTTGAAATGATGGAGCGTTCATGTTCGTCCAGATTCTGGGTTCGGCCGCCGGTGGCGGTTTTCCGCAGTGGAACTGCAACTGCGTCAACTGCGCAGGCTTTCGCGACGGCAGCCTGAATGCCAAGGCCCGCACCCAATCGTCCATCGCCATTTCCGATGACGGCGTGAACTGGGTGCTGTGCAATGCCTCGCCGGACATCCGCGCGCAACTGCAAAGCTTCGCCCCGATGCAACCGCGCCGAGCCCTGCGCGACACCGGCATCAGCGCGATCATCCTGATGGACAGCCAGATCGACCACACCACCGGCCTGCTCAGCCTGCGCGAAGGCTGCCCGCATCAGGTGTGGTGCACGGACATGGTTCACGAAGACCTGAGCACCGGTTTTCCCCTGTTCAAGATGCTCACCCACTGGAACGGCGGGCTGGACTGGAACCGTATCGAGCTCGACCAGAGCTTCACCGTAGCCGCCTGCCCGAATCTGCGTTTCACCCCGTTGCCGTTGCGCAGCGCCGCGCCGCCGTATTCGCCGCACCGTTTCGATCCGCATCCGGGCGACAACATCGGTTTGATCGTTGAAGACCTCAACACTGGCGGCAAGCTGTTCTACGCGCCAGGGCTGGGCAAGGTCGATGCGCCGCTGCTGGAAATCATGGCGGACAGCGATTGCCTGCTGGTCGACGGCACGCTGTGGGATGACGATGAAATGCAGCGCCGTGGCGTCGGCACCCGCACCGGTCGCGAGATGGGCCATCTGGCACAGAACGGCGCCGGCGGCATGCTCGAAGTGCTGAAGCAGTTGCCCGAGCAACGCAAGGTGCTTATCCACATCAACAACACCAACCCGATCCTCGACGAGGATTCGCCGGAGCGTGCCGAACTTGCGCGGCGTGACGTTGAAGTAGCGTTTGATGGCATGAGTATCGTGCTTTAAGCAATCGAGACCGCTGCGCGGTCTATCGCGAGCAGGCTCACTCCTACAATGGAATGCGATCAACTGTGGGAGCGAGCCTGCTCGCGAAGAGGCCAGCACAGACACCAGAGATTTCCAGGGTTGTTCCCGGAGAACAGACATGACCGACACCCCGCTGTCCCCCGCCGAATTCGAAGCGGCCCTGCGCGCCAAGGGCGCCTACTACCACATCTACCACCCTTACCACGTGGCGATGTACGAAGGCCGCGCGACCCGCGAGCAGATTCAGGGCTGGGTCGCCAACCGCTTCTACTATCAGGTGAACATTCCCCTGAAGGACGCAGCGATCCTCGCCAATTGCCCGGATCGGGAAATCCGCCGCGAGTGGATTCAGCGCCTGCTCGACCACGACGGCGCACCCGGTGAAGATGGCGGCATCGAAGCCTGGCTGCGTCTGGGCCAGGCTGTTGGCCTCGACCCGGACCAATTGCGCTCCCAGGAACTGGTGCTGCCCGGCGTGCGTTTCGCCGTCGATGCCTACGTCAACTTCGCCCGTCGCGCCAGTTGGCAGGAGGCCGCCAGCAGCTCGCTGACCGAACTGTTCGCGCCGCAGATCCACCAGTCGCGCCTCGACAGCTGGCCGCAGCATTACCCGTGGATCGACCCGGCCGGTTACGAATACTTCCGCACCCGTCTCGGTCAGGCGCGGCGTGACGTCGAGCATGGGCTGGCGATCACCCTTGAGCATTACAAGACCCGCGAAGGCCAGGAGCGCATGCTGGAAATTCTCCAGTTCAAACTGGACATTCTTTGGAGCATGCTCGATGCCATGAGCATGGCCTACGAACTGAACCGTCCGCCGTATCACAGCGTGACCGAACAACGGGTCTGGCATAAAGGAATTACCTTATGAATTTCGACCGCAGCAAAGTGCCGAGCTGGCGCCCGGGCTATCGCTTCCAGTACGAACCGGCGCAAAAGGGCCATGTGTTGCTGTACCCGGAAGGCATGATCAAGCTCAACGAAACGGCCGCGCTGATTGGCGGCCTGATTGACGGTGAGCGCGATGTCGCGGCAATCATTGCCGAACTCGACAAGCAGTTCCCCGGCGTGCCCGAGCTCGGTGACGACGTCGAGCAATTCATGGAGGTTGCCCGTGAGCAACACTGGCTCACCCTTGGCTGATCTGCCGGCCAAACCGCAAGTCGGCCTGCCGCTGTGGCTGCTCGCCGAGCTGACCTACCGCTGCCCGCTGCAATGCCCGTACTGCTCCAATCCGCTGGATTTCGCCGAGCAGGGCAAAGAGCTGACCACCGAGCAATGGATCAAGGTGTTCCGCGAAGCGCGGGAGATGGGCGCGGCGCAATTGGGCTTTTCCGGCGGCGAACCGCTGGTGCGTCAGGACTTGGCCGAACTGATCCGTGAAGCGCGGCAGTTGGGTTTCTACACCAACCTGATCACCTCCGGCATTGGCCTGACCGAGCAGAAAATCAGCGACTTCAAAAAGGCCGGGCTTGATCACATCCAGATCAGTTTTCAGGCCAGCGACGAGCAAGTGAACAACCTGCTCGCGGGCTCGAAAAAGGCCTTTGCGCAGAAGCTGGAAATGGCTCGTGCGGTGAAGGCCCACGGCTACCCGATGGTGCTGAACTTCGTCACCCATCGGCACAACATCGACAAGATCGACCGCATTATCGAACTGTGCATTGCGCTGGAGGCTGACTTCGTCGAACTCGCCACTTGCCAGTTCTACGGCTGGGCGCAGCTCAACCGTGTCGGTCTGTTGCCGACCAGGGAACAACTGGTGCGCGCCGAACGCATCACCAACGAATACCGGGCCAGGCTGGAAGCCGAAGGGCATCCGTGCAAGCTGATTTTCGTCACCCCGGATTACTACGAAGAACGCCCGAAAGCCTGCATGAACGGCTGGGGCAGCATCTTCCTGACCGTCACCCCGGACGGCACCGCCCTGCCCTGCCATGGTGCCCGCCAGATGCCGGTGCAGTTTCCCAACGTGCGCGATCACAGCATGCAACACATCTGGTACGACTCGTTCGGCTTCAACCGTTTTCGCGGTTACGACTGGATGCCCGAGCCGTGCCGCTCTTGCGACGAGAAAGAAAAAGACTTCGGCGGCTGCCGCTGCCAGGCGTTCATGCTCACCGGTGATGCCAGTAATGCCGACCCGGTGTGCAGCAAGTCCGAACATCACGGCGTGATTCTCCAGGCCCGCGAAGAAGCCGAGACCGCCACTCAAACCATCGAACAATTGGCCTTTCGCAATGAACGAAACTCACGCCTCATCGCCAAGGGCTGAGCCTTTCAGCGCCGCCCAGGCCGTCGCCGCGGGAACCGACTTCGCCGAACTGCAGCTCGGCGCCCATGGCGTGTTCTGGAATGAATACCGCCCCGAGGATGCCGCGTGCCGAATCTGGCATTGGCGCGATGGCGCAGCGAAACGTCTGACGCCGGACGGCTTCAGCGTGCGTAGCCGCGTGTACGAATATGGCGGTGGTGCGTTTTGTCTGACGCCTGACGGGGTGGTTTTCGTCAATGAAGCGGATCAGCAGTTGTATCGGCAAGCGCTGGATGGCGAGCCGGTTGCGCTGACGTCGACTGACTGTCGCTATGGTGATCTGCAATTTGCCGCTGGCCGGGTATTGGCGGTTGAAGAGCAGCAGGATCGGCATCGCCTGGTGGCAATTGATCTGGCGACCGGTACGCGACAGGTGCTGGCCGAGGGTGCGGATTTTTATGCGTCACCGACGCTCAGCCCCGATGGCCAGCGGCTGGCGTGGATCGAGTGGAGTCGGCCGCATCAGCCGTGGACCTCGACGCGGTTGATGGTCGCGCAAGGCGATTTTTCTGCGCCTCGCTGTGTTGCCGGTGAGCAGATGGAGGAGTCGATCCAGCAGCCGCGATTCGACACTGATGGGCGGCTCTGTTGCCTGACGGACCGTGGCGGCTACTGGCAGCCGTGGGGCGAAACGTCTGATGGCTTGGACGCGCTACCGAGTGCCGAGGCCGATCACGCGCCCGCGCCGTGGCAGCTAGGCGGCTGCACGTGGCTGCCTGTCGGTGATCAATTTTTAGCCAGTTGGAGCGAGGATGGTTTCGGGCGCCTGGCCCTGGGAAATGAAGATTTCAGCGGTGACTACAGCCGCTTCCGCCACTTGGCGATGGATCAAAAATTCATCTATTGCATCGCTGCATCGCCGACCAGCCCGTCGGCAGTGATCGCCATTGATCGTGTCTCGCATGCCGTGAAAATCCTCGCTGGCGGCGTGGCTCCATTGCCTGCCGAACGCATCAGCCGTCCGCAGACCTTGCGTTATCCGAGCGGCTCCGGCGAGGCGCATGGTTTCTTCTACCCGGCCATGAGCGGTGAAGCGAAACCGCCGCTGGTGGTGTTTATCCACGGCGGCCCGACCTCGGCGTGCTATCCGATCCTCGATCCGCGTATCCAGTACTGGACGCAGCGCGGCTTTGCTGTCGCCGACCTCAACTATCGCGGCAGCAGTGGCTATGGTCGCGAATATCGGCAAGCGCTACATCTGCGCTGGGGCGAGGTGGATGTCGAGGATGCCTGCGCGGTGGTCAGCTATCTCGCTGGCCAAGGTTTGATCGATGGTGAGCGCGCGTTCATTCGCGGTGGAAGCGCGGGCGGGTACACGACACTGTGCGCGCTTGCGTTCAGACAGGTTTTCCGCGCAGGCGCCAGCCTCTACGGCGTCAGCGACCCGGTAGCTTTGGCACGGGCCACGCACAAGTTCGAGGGTGATTATCTGGATTGGCTGATCGGCGATCCCGAAGGAGATGCCGAACGCTATGCCGCCCGCACGCCACTGCTGCACGCAGACAACATTCGCGTGCCGGTGATTTTCTTTCAAGGTGAACTGGACGCGGTGGTCGTGCCGCAACAGACCCGCGACATGGTCGCGGCGCTGGAGCACAACGGCATCCCGGTCCAAGCGCATTACTACCCTGACGAACGCCACGGCTTTCGTCGCGCGGCTAACCAAGCGCATGCGCTGGAGCGGGAGTGGACGTTTTATCGGCGGGTGATGGGACTGACTGACTGAGCCCTCACTTTGAGACTGCGTCGCTCCAATCGCGGGCAAGCCCGCTCCCACAGGTTATTTGGTTACACAAAAATTGTGATCACTCATAACACTGTGGGAGCGGGCTTGCCCGCGATAGCTATTGATCAGACGCCACTGAACTCAACGCTTGGCGATGATATACACCGCATGCACGATCCCCGGAATGTAGCCGCACAACGTCAGCAGAATGTTCAGCCAGAACGCCCCGCCAAACCCGACCTGCAGAAACACGCCCAGTGGCGGCAAAAGAATAGCGATGATGATACGAATGAAATCCATGGGGCAGCTCCTGAATGGGGGTTGGCTCACTTGAGCCATACAAGCTAATCGACCTGCGCCGTTCGTCAGGGTTCAGTGCAATAGCTGCGTCAGGCTCAAGCGAGAATTTTCAACCCATGTTTTTGTACGATGCTCAGTAGTTTGAGCGCCATACCGCTGGGATGTTTGTCACCCGATTCCCATTGCTTGACCGTGGATGCACTGGTGTTGAGATAGCGTGCAAACACCGGCTGGCTGACCTTGTTACGCTCGCGTAGCGCCTTGATCTCCTCAGCCGGGATCGCTAAGGGAACCGATGCCAGACAGGAGTCATCGAATTCTCGCATCGTTGCTTTGTTGATTGCTCCGACAGCAAGCAACGCCCCGGCTGATTCGTGTATCGATTCAAAGACTTCACTTTTGAATTTCTTACTCATGACATACCTCCACAAACTCCTTCATCGCCAACAAGTCGCTGATCTGCTCTTCGGTCAGTTGCGCATAAACCATTACCAATTTACGTAAATCCTTCAATTCTGTTGGCGTGATATTGCTTTGATCCTGCTTGGCGAAAAGCACTTGGTAGATCCAGTAATGTCCACCTTTTGCCAAAACAATCGAACGGTGGCGGTTCGCCTTCAAGCGCTTCTTCCACACGCCTCCGCCAAGATCGTCCGCCTGTCCCTGAAGCATCTGGTGAAACGCCTCCTGCAACTCTTCATCTGTGATCCACGCCCTGCTGGCCTGGAGAGCGAAGCGTTTGGTCTTGAACAACCTCAATGGCATAGGTATCCCTTCCAAAAACATACCACCCAGTGGTACAGATCGCAAAACGGCTTTTTCGGTGATACCGATCAGGCCGTGGCCGCATCCCTTGCTGGCATTCTCTAAAAGACCATCCGCGGTACGATCCCTCAAGCTCTAAATCCCGTCTGTAAAACCCGGCCACAAAAAAACGCCCCACGCCAAAAGAATCAGGCGTGGGGCGTGCGTTATACCGCGAGACGGTTCGGGTAATCGGTTGGGGTGCTCAGCTCAGACGGCAATGCCCTTGCGGCATTGCACTTGGGCGGTGCGCACTCGCGAGAAGGCGCGGCCCAGGCGCAGGAGCATTTCGTCGATGTTGGCTTTGCTGACAGTGAGTGCCGGGGTGAAGCGCAGGCAGTCAGGCTGCGCGGCGTTCAATATCAGGCCTTCGTTAAGTGCAGCATGGACGACGGCGTCGGCGCATTCGTCGGACAGCGTAAACCCGTAAAACAGGCCTTGGCCGCGCAATTCGCCGTGGCCGTAGCGGTATGCCAGTCGTGACAGACCTTCGCGCAAATGCTGGCCGCTGTCGTTAACATGCTGGAGGAAGCTGCGGTCATGGATGCTGTCGAGCACTACCAGACCGGCCGCCGTGATCAAGGCGTTGCCGTGATGGGTGCCGCTCAGCTCGCCGGTGGCAAAGCAGCAGGCCTTGCCTCGCGCCAGCAAGGCCGCCAGCGGCAAGCCGCCGCCAAGACCTTTGCCGAGCACGACGATATCGGCGCGAATCCCGTAGGACTGTTCGGCAAGCAAGCTGCCGCAGCGGCCCATACCCGTCTGCACTTCGTCGAGAATCAGCAGAATGCCCAGGTCACGACACAGTCGCTCGACCCCTTTGAGGTAATGCTCGGTCGCCGGAATGACCCCGGCATCGCTCTGGATCGGCTCCAGCATGATCGCCACGGTCTGCGCGTCCACCGCCGCATGCAGCGCCGGCAGGTCGTTGAATGGCACTCGATCAATCGTCGCCAGATTGCGGCCATGACAACCCTGCTCAGCCATGATGATCCGCGAGGCGCCGCCGCGATGCAGCTGCCCCCATTTGCGCGCCAGTTTGATTGCCGCCTCACAAGCCTCGGCGCCACTGTTGAGCAGGTAGGCCTGATCGCTGGACGTGCTGGCGCACAAACGTTCGGCGAGGCTGAGCATGCCGCGATTATGCAGATTGCAGCCGGGATTGATCAGCGCCTGGGCCTGATTGGCGATGGCTTTGACCAGCGCCGTGGGGCTGTGGCCAAGGCTGTTGGCGCCGCCTGCCTGGGAAAAGTCGAGGTAGGCGCGATCATTGCTGTCCCACAGCCAGGAACCCTGGCCGCGAACGAACACTTGTTGCGGCCGATCGACGCTGGGCATCAGGCGTTGAGCATGGAGGTGGTCGCTCAAGGCGGATGGCCCCGCCTCGAAGGTGAGGTCATCCAGACTCGGCGTCTGGCGCCGCAAACTGAACAGATTCATGCGGAAAAACCTCGCTGGAGGTTTTTTGAACTGCCTATGTAATCACGAACGAAGCAAATGGAATTCGTCACGCTTTCTGGCCCTGCAAGCCTTGTGAATGCGGTTAGACTAGGCGCGCAAACGGCTCCAGGCCATTTCGATTTCACAGCCATTTCGATAAGCGCTACTTATGGATTTCAAACAACTGCGTTATTTCGTCGCGGTCTACGAAGAAGGCCATGTCGGCCGTGCGGCTGAGCGCCTCTCGATCTCGCAACCAGCGCTGTCGCAACAGATCCGTCAGTTGGAGCAGAACCTCGACGTCACCCTGTTCGAACGCAGCAGTAAACGCCTGCTGCCGACCCTCGCTGCGCATACGCTGTACAACCACGCGTTGCCATTGCTCGATGGCTTGCAGCGGGCGCGCGAGGCATTGGGTAATTTCAAGGGGCAGGCGTTGCGCACCCTGGCGATCGGTGTGCTGCAAACCGTGCACACCAGCCTTGTGCCGCAAATGCTCGAGCGTGTGCGTAAGGCGCAGCCGCATCTGGTGGTGCAGATCTATGAACTTACGGGGCTGGAAATCGAGCGGCGTCTGCTCAATGGTTCGCTGGACATCGGCATCAGCTATCTGCCGCCGCGCCAACCCGGTTTGCACGGGGTGTTGCTGTATGAAGACGAACTGACGCTGGTGATCCCGGCAGACCATCCGTTGCGCGAGTTCAAGAAAGTCTCGATGCGCCAGGCTGCTGAGCTGCCAATGCTGCTGCTCGGTGAGGAGTTTCAGATTCGGCAGATCTGGCAGGCACAACTGACCAGCCTCGGTCGACGCCCGCAGGTGCAGGCCGAGCTGAACAATATGTTGGGGATTCTCGACAGCCTGCCGCACACCAGGCTGGCAACGGTGCTACCGGGACGTTCGCAAAAGGACTACGACGATGAAGATCTGCTGTGGAAACCGCTGAGCGAGCCACGGGTGCCGTTGCAAGTTGGCCTGGTGTGCCGTGATGTACAACGCCAGCAAGCCTCGTTGGCATTGCTGCGGACATTGCTTGAAGAGGTGATCGATCGCGAAATGAAGCCGCCTCTCGATCCGCTTGCCTGAAACTTTTCTTCAGGCAAAAGAAAACCCCGCCGAAGCGGGGCTTTGCAGACTGTTTCCCTGACATCCATTTCACTCCGCCACCTTGGCAGAATCCTACGTGTCCGTGTTGTTTACTTTGCGCTTCCTGCGCGACGTCCATGAAATGTAGATTAGCCGTGGATCCAATATACGGATATGGGAGAACAGCAGCACGTCACGTAAGCAAATGCTTACATGACGTCTACAGGATCAGAACTGCGCCGCATCCAGCAGGAACAGCGACTCGCTACCGGCCTTGACCGACGCGCTCAACGAGTGGATACGCGGCAGCAAACGGGCGAAATAGAAGCGTGCGGTGCCCAGCTTGCTCGCATAGAAATCATCTTGCGTTTCCTTGCCCAGCGAGGCTTTGGCCATCAACGCCCACATGTAGGCGTAAGCGGTGTATCCGAATGCTTGCAAATATTCGACCGAGGCCGCGCCGATTTCGTTCGGATTGTTTTTCGCCCGGTCCAGCAGCCACGCGGTCAGCTCGTCGAGGGTGTCGACGGCATCGTTCAGCGGCTTGGTGAACTCGCCCAGATCGGCGCTTGCAGTGGCGGTGAAATGACGGATCTCGTCAGCGAACAGTTGGTAGAACGCGCCGCCACTGCCAACGATCTTGCGCCCGACCAGGTCCAGCGCCTGAATGCCGTTGGTGCCTTCGTAGATCTGGGTGATGCGCACATCGCGCACCAGTTGTTCCTGGCCCCACTCGCGGATGTAGCCGTGGCCACCAAAAATCTGCTGGCCGTGGACGGTGGTTTCCAGACCCAGGTCGGTCAGGAAGGCTTTCGCTACCGGCGTCAGCAACGCCACCAGATCTTCCGCGCGCTTGCGAGTGGTCGCGTCTTCGCTGAACTTGGCGGTGTCCAGTTGCATCGCCACGTAAGTGGAGAACGCACGGCCGCCTTCGTTCGAGGCTTTCATGGTCAGCAGCATGCGTCGCACGTCCGGGTGGACGATGATCGGGTCAGCGACTTTGTCCTTGTTCTGCGCGCCGGTCGGCGAACGGCTCTGCAGACGATCGCGCGCGTATTCAACAGCGTTCTGATAAGAGCGCTCGCCCGTGGCCAGGCCTTGAATACCAACACCCAGGCGCTCGTAGTTCATCATGGTGAACATCGCCGCCAGGCCTTTGTTCGGCTCGCCGACCAGATAGCCGACGGCTTCGTCGAAGTTCATCACGCAGGTCGCCGAGGCCTGAATGCCCATCTTGTGCTCGATCGAGCCACAGTTGGCCGGGTTGCGCGCACCGAGGCTGCCGTCGGCATTGACCATGAACTTCGGCACCAGGAACAGCGAAATACCTTTTGGACCGGCCGGCGCGTCAGGCAGCTTGGCCAGTACTAGGTGAATGATGTTTTCGGTGAGGTCGTGCTCGCCGCCAGTGATGAAGATCTTGGTGCCGCTGACCTTGTAGGAACCATCGGCCTGAGGTTCGGCTTTGGTGCGGATGATGCCCAGGTCGGTGCCGGCGTGCGGCTCGGTCAGGCACATGGAGCCGGCCCAGATGCCGGCGTACATGTTCGGCAGGTACGCAGCTTTCAGTTCTTCGCTGGCATGCGCATTGATCGACAGGCAGGCGCCGGCGGTCAGCATCGGGTACAGACCGAACGCGAGGCTGGCGGAGTTGACCATTTCTTCGACCTGGGCCGACACGGCTTTGGGCATGCCCATGCCGCCGTAGGCCGGATCACCGCCGACGCCGACCCAACCGCCTTCGGCATAAGTCTGATAGGCCTGTGGGAAACCGGCCGGCGTGGTGACGGCACCGTCCGCCCAATGGCAACCTTCCTCGTCAGCGGCACGGCTCAGCGGCGCGATGCTTTTGCTGGTGACCTTGCCGGCCTCTTCGAGAATCGCTTCAACGGTTTCGGCGTCGACGGTCTCGGCCAGCGCCGGCAGCTCGGCCCAGAGTTTGGCGACTTCGAACACTTCATTGAGGACGAAGCGCATATCGCGCAGCGGCGCTTTGTAGTCAGCCATGGCAAACCTCGCAAGATCTAAACAGGTGGTTCGTGGAATGATGTTTTCGTTGATCCGGAGTGTACCTCAACAACTTTTGCGACACATAGGGTCAACCGGTGACTGATTTGTTATTTTTAGTCACCGGAAAAAGATCGCCGCGATCTTTCGATCTGCCCTACAAAGCAAACGCCTCCGCCGGCAAATTCATCAAACAATCACTGCCCGCCTCGATCGCTGCCTGATGCGCAGCCGTACGCGGCAACAAACGCTTGAAGTAGAACTCGCACGTCGCCAGTTTGCCCTTGAGGAAATCAGCCTCACCCTCGCCCGCCTCCAGCTGTGCCTGCGTAACCAACGCCATGCGCAGCCACAGGTAGCCAAGGATGATGTAGCCGCTGTACATCAGGTAATCCACCGATGCGGCGCCGACTTCGTCCGGGTTCTTCATGGCGGCCATGCCGACCTTCATGGTCAGGTCGCCCCACTGTTGATTGAGCCCGTTGAGTTGCGCGACGAAGCCGCCCAATTGCGCGTGGTCGGCGTTCGCTGCGCAGAACTTGTGGACGATCTTGGTAAAGCCCCGCAGCAGCTTGCCCTGACTGCCCAGCACCTTGCGCCCGAGCAGGTCCAGCGCCTGAATGCCATTGGTGCCTTCGTAGATCGGCGCAATCCGGCAATCGCGCACCAGTTGCTCCATGCCCCACTCACGAATGAAACCGTGGCCGCCGAACACTTGCATGCCGTGATTGGTCACTTCCAGCCCGGTGTCGGTCATGAACGCCTTGCAGATCGGCGTGAGGAACGCCAACAGGTCTTCGGCTTCCTGACGCGCCTCGGCGTCGCTGCTCAGGTGCGCGACATCGAGCATCTGCGCGGTGAAATAGGTCAGCGCGCGGTTGCCTTCGTTGAAGGCTTTCATGGTCAGCAACATGCGCCGCACATCGGGGTGGACGATGATCGGGTCGGCAGGTTTTTCCGGGGCCTTGGCGCCGGTCAGCGCGCGCATCTGCAGGCGGTCGTTGGCGTACTTGATCGCACCCTGAAAACTCGCCTCGCCCAGACACAGCCCTTGCATGCCGGTGCCGAGCCGCGCGTGGTTCATCATGGTGAACATGCAGTTGAGGCCTTTGTTCGGCTCGCCGATCAGGTAACCGGTGGCGGCATCGAAGTTCAGCACGCAGGTGGCTGAAGCCTTGATGCCCATCTTGTGCTCGATCGAGCCGCAGGAAACGCCATTGCGCTCTCCCGCTTCGCCTGCTGCATCGGGCAGGAACTTGGGCACGATAAACAGGGAAATGCCCTTGGTTCCGGCCGGTGCGTCCGGCAGCTTGGCCAGGACCAGATGGATGATGTTGTCGCTCAGGTCATGCTCGCCGGCGGAAATGAAAATCTTGCTGCCGGTGATCGCGTAGCTGCCGTCGGCCCGGGGCACCGCGCGAGTCTTGATGATGCCCAGATCGGTGCCGCAGTGGGCTTCGGTCAGGCACATGGTGCCGGTCCACTGGCCAGCGGTGAGTTTGCTCAGGTAGGTGTCTTTCTGCTCGGCGGTACCGTGGGCGTGGATCGCCGACATCGCGCCGTGGGTCAGGCCGGGGTACATGCCCCAGGACGTGTTGCTGGAGCCGACCATCTCGCTGATCACCAGCCCCAGCGAGCTCGGCAACCCTTGGCCACCGTAAGCCGGATCGGCCGCCAATCCATGCCAGCCGCCCTCGACATATTGTGCGAAGGCCTGCTTGAAGCCTGTAGGCGTTGTGACCACGCCGTTGTCGAAATGGCAGCCCTCTTCATCGCCGCTGCGATTGAGCGGGGCCAGCACGTTCTCGCAGAACTTCGCGCCTTCTTCGAGGATCGCGCTGATCATGTCCGGGCTGGCGTCATGCGCGCCGAGAGTGGCGTAGTTGGTATGGAAGTCGAAGACGTGATCGATCAGAAAGCGCATGTCGCGCAGGGGAGCTTTGTACTCGGGCATGGTGGCTTCTCCGTCAGCAGATTCCTCCAACCTACTGCTGGCCACCACGCGCGACAATCACTGTGCAGGCGCTGAATGCGCCGTCATCACTCAACCCGCAGCAGCGTCCATGCGCACCGCGCCACGGCGGTTCTGCCCGAACGCCATGACGCAGTTACGCCCGGCGCCCTTGGCGCTGTACAACGCCTGGTCGGCGGACTTGAGCACTTCTTCAGGGGTGCGCTGCTCGACACGTTCGGCGACGCCGATACTCACCGTCACCGACACCGCCGAAGCCCCGGAACCGCTACGGCGCTGGCGACCTTGCTGATCATCCTGCGGGCGGTTTTCCTGGTTGCGTAGCTGAATGCTGTAGGAGGCGATCGACTCACGGATCACTTCCAGGTGCGGCATGCATTCCTCAAGGGTTTTGCCTGCAAACACCAAGGCAAATTCCTCACCGCCGTAGCGATACGCCCTACCGCCACCGCTGATCTTCGATAGTTTACTGGCGACCAGGCGCAGCACCTGGTCACCGACATCGTGGCCATGGGTGTCGTTGAATTTCTTGAAGTGATCGACGTCGCTCATCGCCAACACATAGTTGCGCCCCAGACGCTGCATGCGCTCGTTGAGCGCGCGACGTCCCGGCAGACCGGTGAGCTCGTCGCGGAAGGCCATTTGATAGGCCTCATGCGCAACGGCGGCGGCGATCATCAGCATCACCTGGCTGCACATGATGTTCAGGGTGAACGGCAGAATGAAGGTCTTCGGCAGCATCCAGAACACCCCGAGCAAGCCGACCAGTTGCGCCGCATGCAACGGACGCGGGTTGCGCCAGTATTGCCAGGCCAGCAGCAGGAAGGCCGAGATGAACACCGGATAGGACAACTGGATCAGACTCATCCATGCCCCATGCAGCGCCGGCCAGCGGATCTCCGACAGCCACAGCAGTAGCGCCTGTGGGTAACTTTGCTCCAGGCCCAGCGCCACGCTGCCAAACGCTAGCAGCACAGCGAACCGGGCAACCATGTCCTGAAAAAGATGGGTACGTTCCTGCCATGCGGCGAATAATCCGAACAACAGCGGCAGCAGCAGGCAGACCAGATGAAACACCACCGCAGCGTCCTCGCGAACCTTGCCGTTGTCGCGGTAGAAATCGGTCTGGGTGTCCAGCAGAAAGTAGGCGATGTACACCGTGAGCATCAGAAACAGTTCGCGCTGACGTCGATACACCGCGCAATACGCGCCACCGAGGAGCAGAACCAATGTCGGCAGAACGTTGAACAGCGACGTGAAAAACACGCTGAGGTCTTTGACGTACGCAGCCGCCAGCCCCGCAAGCAATAACAGCAGTGATGGCACGAAATGGCTGAAACGTACAGCGGAAGAACGCGGCAAGGGTAAGCTCCGACCCGTCATAGCAAAGAGATGGCATTGTGCCTGCAAAGTGCGGCCAAGCCCATACAATGTGATCCAGATCACACACGGTCTCTGTAACGGCCGGAAGCTCGACTATCTGAGCGATCCACAAACAAAAAAACCGCTGCCCCCTAACGGGAGCAGCGGTTTTCGTCAGACTGCGTTAAGGCTTAGTAGCCCAGTGCGAAGTCTTCTTCTTTCATGTCCATCAGGTTGCCAGCACCCGACAGCATAGTGGCCACGTGCGTACGGGTACGCGGCAGGATGCGCTGGAAGTAGAAGCGCGCGGTTTGCAGCTTGGCGGTGTAGAACGCCTCGTCGCTGGTGCCGGCGGCCAGTTTTTCCGCAGCCAGACGTGCCATGTCAGCCCAGAAGTAGGCCAGGCAGGCATAACCGGAGTACATCAGGTAATCCACGGAGGCCGCGCCGACTTCTTCGCGATCTTTCATGGCAGCCATACCAACCTTCATGGTCAGCTCGCCCCATTCCTTGTTCAGTGCAGCCAGCGGCGCGACGAATTCCTGGACGGCTTCGTTGCCTTCGTTGGTCTGGCAGAACTTGTGGACGATCTTGGTGAAGCCTTTCAGAGCCTCGCCTTGAGTCATCAGCACTTTGCGGCCGAGCAGGTCGAGGGCCTGGATGCCGGTGGTGCCTTCGTACAGCATCGAAATGCGGCTGTCGCGAACGTTCTGCTCCATGCCCCACTCGGCGATGAAGCCGTGGCCGCCGTAGATCTGCACGCCGTGGTTGGCGGCTTCGAAACCGACTTCGGTCATGAACGCTTTGGCGATCGGGGTCATGAATGCCAGCAGTGCGTCGGCCTTCTTCTTCTCTTCTTCATCGACGCCGTATTTGACGATGTCGACCTGCTTGGCGGTGAAGTAGACCATCGCGCGGTTGCCTTCGGCGAACGCCTTCATGGTCAACAGCATGCGGCGCACGTCAGGGTGGACGATGATCGGGTCAGCGGCTTTGTCCGGCGCTTTCGGGCCAGTCAGCGAGCGCATTTGCAGGCGATCACGAGCGTATTTCAGACCGCCCTGGAAGCCGATTTCGGCGTGAGCCAGACCTTGCAGCGCGGTACCGAGACGGGCGGTGTTCATAAAGGTGAACATGCAGTTCAGACCTTTGTTCGCCGGGCCGATCAGGTAACCGGTGGCGCCGTCGAAGTTCATCACGCAAGTGGCGTTGCCGTGGATGCCCATCTTGTGTTCCAGCGAACCGCAGCTCACGGCATTGCGCGCACCAATGGTGCCATCGGCGTTTGGCAGGAACTTTGGAACGATGAACAGCGAGATGCCTTTGGTGCCAGCCGGTGCATCGGGCAGACGCGCCAGTACGATGTGGACGATGTTGTCGGCCATGTCGTGCTCGCCGGCCGAGATGAAGATCTTGGTGCCGGAAACTTTGTAGGAACCGTCGGCCTGAGGCTCGGCCTTGGTGCGCAGCATGCCCAGGTCGGTGCCGCAGTGCGGTTCGGTCAGGCACATCGTGCCGGTCCATTCGCCGGAGACCAGTTTGGTCAGATAGGCTTCCTGCTGCTCAGGGGTGCCGTGCTCGGAGATGGTGTTCATCGCACCGTGCGACAGGCCTGGGTACATGCCCCACGACCAGTTGGCTTCACCGACCATTTCGCTCACTGCCAGGCCCAGCGACTCAGGCAGACCTTGGCCGCCGTGCTCAACGTCGTGGGCCAGGCTTGGCCAGCCGCCTTCGACGAATTGCTTGTACGCCTCTTTGAAGCCAGTCGGGGTTTTCACACCGGACTCGCTCCAGGTGCAGCCTTCGATGTCGCCCACGCGGCTCAGCGGCGCCAGTACCTGCTCACAAAACTTGGCGCCTTCCTCGAGGATGGCGTCAACCATGTCCGGCGTGGCGTCTGCGCACGCTGGCAGGCTCTGATAGTGCGCTTCGTAGCCGAGCAGCTCGTCACGAACGAAGCGAATATCACGCAAGGGGGCCTTGTAGTCAGGCATAGCGATAAACCTCTGCTGATGTAACCGGGAATGAACGACCGTGTTGAGTTGTTGTGACGGTCAAACAGTTGTTTGAAACATACGTTTACGCCGAAATCTTGTCAAGCGTCGATCTTTTGCCGTTCGTCATCACGTTCTCCAAATACCGGAAACGAGAAATCGCCGCGACTTCACGCAAGCCACGGGCGTTGTAAAAAGATTAGTTGAGCAAGAAGGACTTAAACGAAAAACGCCGCGACAGGGCGCGGCGTTTCGGGGTCTACAAACAAATTCAATCAGGCGAAGGTATCGATGATCGTCCCGAGCACTTCGTCGGACGCTTTGGCCACCTTCACACCCAGCTCTGCCTGGATCTTGCCCTGCGACAGCTCGACAATATTGCTCGCCAGATCCGATTCTTGTGCGCGATCCACACCGCGCAGGCGATTGACCTGCACTTCGGACGACTGGCTGGTCACCGAACGTTCGATAGTGTTGTTGGCGATCTGGCTGGCAGCCTGATCGACGCGGTTCTGCCCGGACTGAATCGAGCTCAGCCCCGCATAGAAAGCTGTGTTACCGGAGATTTCCATGATCGTGCTCGTCCCTACAAAGGATCAATGGTCGCCATTGAAGCAGACGCGCCAGAAAAACACCCGTCAAAAACACTAATGGCACAGTGCCTGTTCATAGCGAGAAACTTAATCGAGCAAATCCAGTTGCAAATGCTCGGCCACCGCTTCGGCGCTCAACGCCTTGAATTTCGGCACGCGACCCAGGCACGGCGCGGGGATGCGCTCAGCCAGGGTCGCAAGGTTCTCCTCCAGCCGCGAAGTTTTCGGATCGATGATATTCGCCACCCACCCCGCCAATTGCAGACCATCGCGGGCAATGGCCTCGGCGGTCAGCAACGCATGACTGATGCACCCCAACCTTACGCCCACCACCAGAATCACTGGCAGCTTCAGTGCGATCGCCAGGTCCGAGAGATTGTCCTGATCCGCCAACGGCACCCGCCAGCCGCCCGCCCCTTCGATCAGGGTGAAATCGGCGCTCATCGCCAGAATCCCGCGCATCGGCGCCAGCAGCGATTGCACCGTCAGCGCCACTCCCGCTTCGCGCGCCGCCAGATGCGGAGCGATCGCTGGCTCGAACGCCACCGGGTTGACCTGTTGATAAGTCAGCGGCAACGAACATTCGGCCAGCAGCGCCAAGGCATCGGAATTACGCAAGCCTTTGGGCGTGACGTCGCAACCCGATGCCACCGGTTTGCCCGCCGCCGTGCTCAAGCCTGCCGAGCGCGCAGCATGGAGCAATCCGGCAGCAACGGTGGTCTTGCCGACATCGGTGTCGGTACCGGTTATGAAATAGGCTGCGCTCATACAGGTTTCTCCAACACGGCGTATACCACCTGATACGTTGCCGGCAGCCCCGACGCCTGACGGAACCGCTCATACGCGTCGATCAGCCCGAGAATCCGCGCCCGTCCGGTCAAACCGCCCGGCCGGCCGGGATTCAGATTGTGTGCGCCCAGCGCTTTCAGCTCATGAGTCAGGCTGCGCACATCCGGGTAATGCAACACGTGCGGCTGATTCTCCAGCGCCGAAATGCGCATGCCACTGCCGGCACATAACTGTTCATAGCGGCCGAACTCACGGAAGCGATTGACGTGCACCAACCCGTCGACCTGCTGCCAACTCTCCCGCAATTCGTACAGCGTCCCTGTACACAGACTAGCAAATGCAAAAATCCCGCCCGGTTTCAGCACGCGCAAGGCTTCGCTGAGCACCGCCTCGAAGTCGGCGCACCACTGCACTGCAAGGCTGGAGAAAATCAGATCGAAGCTCGCGTCCTGCAACGGCAGCCGTTCGGCATCGCCAGCAATGAAATGCTCAGCGCCACCCAGCGGCCGTGCGTGATTGAGCATGCCCTCGGCGATGTCCAGCGCGACACCGCTGCCCTGGGTGAAACGCGAGGCCAGCGCGCGAGTGAAATAGCCGGTGCCGCAACCGAGATCGAGCCACCGCGACGGCATGAAACTCCCAGGCAAACGCTCAAGCAGCTGCGTGCCGACGTCACGCTGAAACTCCGCGACACTGTCGTAACTGGCCGCAGCGCGGGAAAAAGACGCCGCCACCTGGCGCTTGTCGGGCAAGCCCCCAGGCAGCACAAGGGACAGATCAATCATCAGCGCACTCATGTAGAAAAGCCTGGATCGCGCCCGCGACTCCATGCGGGTCTTCCAGCAGAAAAGCATGGCTGGCCTGTTCGATCAGACCAATTTCGATATCCGGCAACAGCGCGAACAATGCGCCGGCCGCTTCCGCCGGTACCAGCGCGTCCTGCCCGCCGAACAGATGAAACTGCGGCCCGCGAAACGCCTGCAACGCCTGGCGTGTATCCAGTTGCGCAAGTAGCTCCAGACCTGCCATCAGCGCGGCCGGCGCGGTTGCCGGCGCGCCAGCGAGCAGCAAGCGCGACAAGCCACGCGGATCTGGCGAACCTTGCGCACATAACAAAGCGAAGCGCTTGAGCGTGACACGCGGATCGGCCTGGCAACCGGCAAGAAATGCATCGAACGTCTCGCCAGGCATCGCGTTCGGCCACTGTTCATGGGCGACAAACGCAGGGTTGCTCGACAGCGTCAGCACCCCGCAGCACGCCTCGCCGCGTCGTGCCGCCAACTCAGAGGCGAGCATGCCGCCCAGCGACCAGCCACCGAGCCAGACCTCCTGCGGAATGCGCGCATCGAGCTCGTCGAGCCAGTCTTCAAGGTCAGCGGAGTCCAGCTCCGGCAGGGGTTCGATCTCGACTTGCAGATGTTCGTCGAGGCCACGTAATGCTGCGGCCAGCGGTTCCAGCGGCGACACGCCGAGGCCCCAGCCGGGCAACAGGATCAGACGATTACGCATGGCCTGGCTCCAACGACAATCGGGCGAAACAATCTGCCAGCCCTTCCAGCAACTGTTGCACCTGCGCCTCGCTGTGGGCGGCGGTCAGCGTCACGCGAAGGCGCGCGCTCCCGGCAGGCACGGTCGGTGGGCGAATCGCAGTGACCATCAGCCCGCGCTCGCGGAGCATCTGCGACAACCGCACGGCGCGTCCGGCATCGCCGATCATGATCGGCTGGATCGGCGTGAAGCTGTCCATCAGCTCCAGCCCGATCTGCTCGGCGCCGTGGCGGAACTGGCGAACCAGTGTCTGCAAATGCTCACGGCGCCAGTGTTCACTGCGCAACAGCTCGAGGCTTTTCAGCGTCGCGCAGGCCAGCGCCGGCGGTTGGCTGGTGGTGTAGATGTATGGGCGGGCGAACTGGATCAGGCTTTCGATCAACTCTTCGCTGCCGGCGACAAAGGCCCCGGCGGTGCCGAAGGCTTTACCGAGAGTGCCGACCAGCACCGGCACATCCTCCTGGCTCAGGCCGAAATGCTCGACGATGCCGCCACCGTTGGCGCCCAGCGGGCCGAAGCCATGCGCATCGTCGACCATCAGCCACGCGCCTTTGGCCTTGGCCGCGCGGGCCAGCGCCGGCAGGTCGGCGATGTCACCGTCCATGCTGAACACACCGTCGGTGACCACCAGCGTATTGCCGGTGGCTCTCTCCAAGCGTTTGCCCAGGCTTTCGGCGTCGTTGTGCAGATAGCGACTGAAACGCGCGCCGGACAACAGGCCCGCGTCCAGCAACGAGGCGTGATTGAGCCGGTCTTCGAGTACCGTATCGCCCTGCCCGACCAGCGCGGTGACCGCGCCGAGGTTGGCCATGTAGCCGGTGGTGAACAGCAGCGCACGTGGGCGCCCGGTCAGATCGGCGAGTGCTTCTTCCAGCGCGTGATGCGGGCTGCTGTGGCCGATCACCAGATGCGATGCGCCACCGCCGACACCCCAGCGATCGGCACCGGCGCGCCAGGCTTCGATCACCTGCGGATGATTGGCCAGGCCCAGATAGTCGTTGTTGCAGAAAGCGAGCAGCGGCTGGCCGTCGACCACGACTTGCGGGCCTTGCGGCGATTCGAGCAGCGGGCGCTGCCGGTAGAGGTTGTCGGCACAACGGGCAGCAAGGCGTGCGGCGAGATCGAATGACATGCAGGCCTCGATTTTCAAATGACACAGATCCCCTGTGGGAGCGAGCCTGCTCGCGAATGGGCGTCACCTCCAACATGGATGTTGGCGACCAAACCGCTTTCGCGAGCAGGCTCGCTCCCACAGGGGTTTTGCATTCCTTCAGAGCAATCCGTGCAGCTTTTAAACGGCAGCGTTATAGAACTGCTCGCCACTCATCTGCTCCACCAGTGCCTGCTCGATCGCCGCTTGGTGCACCTCATCGGAATGCTCTTCGCGAGCCTCCGGCTGGATACCGAGGCGCGCGAACAATTGCATGTCCTTGTCTGCCTGCGGGTTGGCGGTGGTGAGCAATTTGTCGCCGTAGAAAATCGAGTTGGCGCCGGCGAAAAATGCCAGGGCCTGCATCTGCTCGTTCATCGCTTCGCGACCGGCGGACAGACGCACGTGGGATTGCGGCATGAGGATGCGCGCCACGGCGAGCATGCGGATGAAGTCGAAAGGGTCGATGTCTTCGGCGTTTTCCAGCGGCGTGCCGGCGACTTTCACCAGCATGTTGATCGGCACCGACTCCGGGTGCTCCGGCAGGTTGGCCAACTGGATCAGCAGATTGGCGCGATCGTCCAGGGATTCGCCCATGCCGAGAATGCCGCCGGAGCAGATTTTCATCCCCGACTCGCGTACATAGGCCAGCGTCTGCAAGCGCTCGCTGTAAGTACGGGTGGTGATGATGCTGCCGTAGAACTCCGGCGAAGTGTCGAGGTTGTGGTTGTAGTAATCGAGACCGGCCTTGGCCAGAGCTTCGGTCTGCTCTTGATCGAGACGGCCGAGGGTCATGCAGGTTTCCAGGCCGAGGGCTTTTACTCCTTCAACCATCTTCAACACATACGGCATGTCTTTGGCCGACGGATGTTTCCACGCCGCGCCCATGCAGAATCGCGTCGAACCGATGGCTTTGGCGCGGGCCGCCTCTTCGAGGACTTTCTGCACTTCCATCAGCTTTTCTTTTTCCAGACCGGTGTTGTAGTGCCCGGACTGCGGGCAGTACTTGCAGTCTTCCGGGCAGGCACCGGTCTTGATCGACAGCAGTGTCGAGACCTGCACGCGGTTGGCGTTGAAATGTGCGCGGTGCACCGTTTGCGCCTGGAACAGCAAGTCGTTGAATGGCTGTACGAAGAGTGCTTTGACTTCGGCCAGAGACCAATCGTGACGCAGGGTGGCAGTGGTGCTCGCGCTCATGGGCAATTCCTTGGTTATGCTTGGCTGGCGCCGGGAAAGATGGAATATCCACAGGCGCTACACGGATGTTCGGCATATTTAAGGAAGAGCGATGCGCTGTCAACCGCAATACCAAGGACAGGTTTACATCTGTTTAAAAAACGTACAGACCTGTTTGCTGTGCGATGAGCCCGCAGAAGCACAAATGCCAATGTGCGAGGCCTGCGAAACCGAATTGCCCTGGCTCGGCAGCCATTGTCAGAGCTGCGCTTTGCCGCTGGCGGCGGATGGCCTGACTTGCGGCGAGTGCCTGCTAGAGCCTCCGGCCTTCGAGCAGGTCGCCGTGCCCTGGGTTTATGGCTTCCCCGTGGACAGTCTGATTACACGCTTTAAACACAACGCAAAATGGCCGTTTGGTCACCTGCTCGCCGACGTTCTCGGCCAATACCTGCAGCATCGCTTCGCCGAGGACTTGCCGCGACCCGATGTGTTGCTACCGGTGCCGTTGGCGAATAAACGCCTGCGTCGGCGAGGATTCAATCAGGCGGCGATGCTCGCGCGCTGGTTGAGTGTTTCGCTGGGTTTGCCCTGTGAAGAACAGCTGCTGCGGCGAGTCATCGACACCAACGCCCAACAGGATCTCGACGCCAAGGCGCGCAAACGCAATTTGCGCAATGCCTTTGCGCTGGCGCCTGATGCAGAGGTAAGCGGCCGCCATTTCGCGCTGGTGGATGATGTTCTGACCACGGGCGCGACCGCTCAGGCACTGGCGCGGTTGTTGATGAATGCAGGTGCGGCGCGGGTCGATGTGTATTGCCTGGCCCGTACGCCGAAACCCGGTACCTGAAGCGAATACAGATCTCCTGCTCGCGAATCGGTGTCACATTCAACAAAGATGTTGTTGGTCAGACCGCTTTCGCGAGCAGGCTCGCTCCCACAGGGGGCTTTGCGTCAGGCTTGACTCATGCGTTGCAAGTGGCCAACGTCCCTCTCATCGCCCGAGCCAGAAGCGTTCTGATATGTCCCTGCCCACCCTGCTCTCCCAACACATCGTCCGCCGTCCGCAGCGCATTGCCCTGCTGCAACACATCGCCGAGCAGGGCTCGATCACCCGTGCGGCGAAAAGCGCGGGGCTCAGTTACAAGGCGGCATGGGATGCGATCGATGAGTTGAACAACCTGGCGCAGAAACCCTTGGTCGAGCGCGTGGTGGGTGGCAAGGGTGGTGGCGGCGCCAGACTGTCCAGCGAGGGCGAGCGGGTGCTGCGCCTGTATCAGAAATTGCAGGCGTTGCAGGCGCAGGTGCTGGAAGCGGCGGAAGACGCCAGTGATCTCGACCTGCTTGGGCGGCTGATGCTCAGGACCAGCGCGCGCAATCAGTTGCATGGCACGGTCGCGGCCATTCAGGCGCAGGGGCGCAACGATCTGATCCGCCTCGAACTGGCCGAAGGCATTGCTCTGGAGGCACAGATAACCCACGACAGCACCGTGCATCTGGAATTGCAGATCGGTACCGAAGTGATGGCGCTGATCAAGGCTGGCTGGCTTGAGTTGCTCGGCGCCGATCAGCCGGCCACGCCCGGACACAATGTCCTGCGCGGCACCATCGAAGCCATCCTCGATGCCGAGGACGGTCCCAGCGAGGTGCGCATTTCCCTGCCCAACGGCCACACACTTTGCGCCTTGGCCGAACCGCTGCACTTGCGCAACCAGCAACTCGCCGTGGGGTCTGCGGTGCAGGTGCAATGCGCGCCGTCCAACGTGCTGATCGGCACGCCGCTCTGATTTGTCCTTGCCACAAAAGCGTCATCGACCCGCATTAAGGTGTTGCCCATAACCAAGCAGGGAGCCTGATGTGAGCCTATTAGAAGAAAACCAATCCACTGATCTGGAAAAAATGGTCGGCCTCAGCCGTCGCGGTTTCATCAGCGCCGGTGCCTTGTGCGGCGCGGCGATGTTCCTCGGCGGCAACCTGCTGAGCCGCAGCGTCATGGCCGCCAGCGTCAGCGCCGGCAACAGCCGCCTGCTCGGTTTCGAGAGCATTCCGGCGGCGACCACCGACGCCATCAGCCTGCCCAAGGGCTACAAGTCTTCGGTGCTGATCAGTTGGGGCCAGCCGTTGTACAAGAACGGCCCGGCCTTCGATCCGAGCGGTAACGGCACCGCTGCCGCACAGGAAGTGCAGTTCGGCGACAACAACGACGGCATGAGCCTGTTCGCCTTCCCGGACGACAAGAACCGCGCGCTGATGGCGATCAACAACGAATACACCAACTATCGCTATCTATATCCGCATGGCGGCATGCCGCAGTCGGCTGAAGACGTGCGCAAGGCATTGGCCTGCGAAGGCGTGTCGGTGATCGAAGTGCAGCGCAAGAACGGCCAGTGGCAATTCGTCCAGGGCTCGCGCTACAACCGTCGGATTCACGGTAACTCGCCGCTGCGCATCAGCGGTCCGGCCCGCGGCCACGACTTGATGAAAACCGCCGCCGACAAGCACGGCAAAAAAGTCCTCGGCACCTTCCAGAACTGCGCCAACGGCAAGACGCCGTGGGGCACCTACCTGACCTGCGAAGAAAACTTCACCGACTGCTTCGGCAGCAGCAACGCCCAGCAGCAATTCGATGCCGCGCAAAAGCGCTACGGCGTTGTCGCCAGCAGCAAAGACATCAACTGGCACCCGCACGACCCGCGCTTCGACATGGCCAAGAACCCCAACGAGCTCAACCGTCACGGCTGGGTGGTCGAGATCGACCCATTCGATCCGCAATCGACTCCGGTCAAACGCACCGCGCTGGGCCGCTTCAAGCATGAAAACGCCGCACTCGCCGAGACCGACGATGGTCGCGCTGTGGTTTACATGGGCGACGACGAACGTGGCGAGTTCATCTACAAATTCGTCAGCCGCGACCGCATCAACCATCGCAATCAGAAAGCCAACCGCGACATCCTCGATCACGGCACGTTGTATGTGGCCAAATTCGATGCCGGCGACGGCAACCCTGATCACCCGAAAGGCCGGGGCCAGTGGATCGAACTGACCCACGGCAAGAACGGCATCGACGCCAGCAGCGGGTTTGCCGATCAGGCCGAAGTGCTGATCCACGCGCGCCTTGCCGCCAGCGTGGTTGGCGCAACGCGCATGGACCGCCCGGAGTGGATCGTCGTCAGCCCCAAGGACGGCCAGGTTTATTGCACCCTGACCAACAACGCCAAGCGCGGTGAAGACGGCCAACCGGTGGGCGGTCCAAACCCGCGCGAGAAGAACGTTTACGGGCAGATTCTGCGCTGGCGTACCGACCGCAACGATCACGCCTCGAAGACGTTTGCCTGGGATCTGTTTGTGGTCGCCGGCAACCCGGGCGTGCATGCCGGGACGCCGAAGGGTGGCTCATCCAACATCACCCCGCAGAACATGTTCAACAGCCCCGACGGTCTGGGTTTCGACAAGGCCGGACGCCTGTGGATTCTCACCGACGGCGACTCGAGCAACGCTGGCGACTTCGCCGGCATGGGCAACAACCAGATGCTCTGCGCCGATCCTGCGACCGGTGAGATTCGCCGTTTCATGGTTGGGCCGGTGGGTTGTGAAGTGACCGGAATCAGCTTCTCGCCTGATCAGAAGACCCTGTTTGTCGGCATCCAGCATCCAGGCGAGAACGGCGGTTCGACCTTCCCCGAGCACCTGCCCAATGGCAAGCCAAGGTCTTCGGTGATGGCGATTACCCGCGAAGACGGCGGGATTGTCGGCGCCTGATAAACCATCATCGCTGGCAAGCCAGCTCCCACAGGTCTTGCGCAAAACCTGTGGGAGCTGGCTTGCCAGCGATGCATCAACAGTGACACCAACCACCTCCGCCGCCGCCATCTGCGCTACCATGCCGGGCCGGACGCAGCAGCCTGCTGCGCGCAGGAGTCAGCATGGCCCACCCGTTTGAAACCCTCACCCCCGATCTCGTCCTGGATGCCGTTGAAAGCATCGGTTTTCTCAGCGACGCGCGCATTCTGGCGCTCAACAGCTACGAAAACCGTGTGTATCAGGTCGGTATCGAAGACTCCGAGCCGCTGATTGCCAAGTTCTATCGTCCGCAGCGCTGGACCAACGAGGCCATCCTCGAAGAGCACCAGTTCACCTTCGAACTGGCCGACATCGACATTCCGGTGGTAGCGCCGCTGATTCATAACGGCGAAACCCTGCATGAGCACGCCGGTTTCCGCTTCACCCTGTTCCCGCGTCGTGGTGGCCGGGCGCCGGAGCCGGGCAATCTTGATCAACTCTATCGCCTCGGCCAGTTGCTCGGGCGCATGCATGCGGTGGGCGGCACCAAGCCGTTCAAGCACCGAGAAGCCCTCACCGTGCAGAACTTCGGCCATGCCTCGCTGAACACCCTGCTTGAGGGCAACTTCATTCCCAAGAGCCTGCTGCCGGCGTACGAGTCGGTTGCCCGCGACCTGCTCAAACGCGTCGAAGATGTCTACGCCGCTACGCCGCACCAGAACATCCGCATGCACGGTGACTGCCACCCCGGCAACATGATGTGCCGCGACGAGATGTTCCACATCGTCGACCTCGACGACTGCCGCATGGGCCCTGCAGTGCAGGACATCTGGATGATGCTCGCCGGTGACCGGCAGGAATGCTTGGGACAATTGTCGGAATTGATGGACGGCTACAACGAATTCCATGATTTCGACCCGCGCGAACTGGCGCTCATCGAACCGTTGCGCGCCTTGCGCCTGATGCACTACAGCGCCTGGCTGGCGCGACGCTGGGACGACCCGGCGTTCCCGCACAGCTTTCCGTGGTTTGGCACGGAGCGGTATTGGGGCGACCAGGTGCTGGCGTTGCGTGAGCAGTTGGCGGCACTGAATGAAGAACCGCTGAAACTCTTCTGATTCAAACCTGAACCCTGTGGGAGCGAGCCTGCTCGCGAAGGCGTCATTTCAGGCAACATCGATGTTGAATGTCAGACCGCCTTCGCGAGCAGGCTCGCTCCCACAAGATCGGTGTTCACAATTCTATGAACATCGGTCTACGACATTCGCGGACAAATCTCCTTACAATCCCTCCTTTGTCAGCTGCCTGAGCAAGGATTCTGCATGCAAGCCGCCAACCCGCGTCGCGGGTACATTCTGGGCCTGAGCGCCTACATCATCTGGGGCCTGTTCCCGATCTATTTCAAAGCCATCGCCGAAGTCCCGGCCGTCGAGATCATCATCCATCGGGTGCTGTGGTCGGCGCTGTTCGGTGCGTTGCTGCTGATGGTGTGGAAACACCCGGGCTGGTTGCGCGAGTTGCTCGACAACCCCAAACGTCTGGCGATTCTGGCCTTGAGCGGCACGTTGATCGCGGCCAACTGGCTGACCTACGTGTGGTCGGTGAACAACGGCCGCATGCTCGAGGCGAGTCTGGGTTACTACATCAATCCGCTGGTCAACGTGCTGTTGGGCATGGTGATCCTTGGCGAACGGCTGCGGCGCATGCAGTGGGTGGCGGTCGGGCTGGCTGCCATCGGCGTGGCGCAGCAGGTATGGCAGGTCGGCAGTCTGCCGTGGGTGTCGCTGGCGCTGGCGCTGACCTTCGGTTTCTACGGCCTGATCCGCAAGCAGGCGCCGGTCAAAGCGCTGCCGGGGCTGGTAGTGGAAACCTGGATGCTGGTGCCGATCGCAATTGCGTGGTTGCTGTTCAATCAGACTGCCACCAGCGTGCAGCCGGCCTTCTGGACCACATCCGAAGCCTGGTGGCTGGTGGCTGCCGGCCCGGTGACGCTGGTGCCATTGGTGTGTTTCAACGCCGCCACCCGCCACCTGCCCTACACCACCATCGGCTTCCTGCAATACATCGCGCCGACGCTGGTGTTGCTGCAAGCCGTGCTGCTGTTTGGCGAGCACTTATCTTCGAGCACGCTGGTCGCGTTCATGTTTATCTGGGCCGGTCTGGCGGTCTATAGCGTTGATGCGTGGATAAGTTTGCGCCGGCGCGCCTGATCAAAAAACGCACAAAGCTCCGCAGGCCACGGTTCTCGTGGCCTGCATCGTTCCTTCCCAAGCTTATCCACAGCGTGATCCCCGCCGTTTTTGCGCAAGTCACTGAATGTTGGCGGTTTTTTGATCAACCTGCGCAAAGCCACGGCCGGCGTGGCGTGGCGGTCTGTCTCTACAGGTTATCCACAGGCAGGTGCACGTTAAACCTGAATAACCCTGTCTGCGCTTAAACCTCTGTGCGTAACACCAGTTCGACCATCAGATCATCGGCCAGGGTTTCCAGGCGCGCCTGCAACACATCCAGCGACAGCGTCAGTGGTACCGCGAGAATCGCCTCGGCGTGAAACAGCGGCTCGCTGCTCATCGGCGCCGGGCGCACCTCAGTTACCAGTCGCTCCAGGTTTACGCCCTGCTCGCTCAACAGCCGAGTGATATCGCGGACGATACCCGGTCGGTCATTGCCGACCAGTTCCATGGCGATCGGTTTCCACGTGCAGGACTGCTCCACTCCGCTTTCGGCAATCAATACCCGAATGCCATGGGCCGACAGCGCTTGCAGGGCATCGACCAGTTCGTCGTAAGCCTCCGCCGGCACACCCACGCGCAGAATCCCGGCGAACTGCCCGGCCATGCGCGACATGCGGCTTTCCAGCCAGTTGCCGCCGTGCTCGGCAATGCATTGGGCGATGCGCTCGACCTGCCCGGGCTTGTCCGGGGCGAAAACGGTGAGTACGAGATGGTCCATGGCGCAGCCCTCTTGTCATGACTTTTGTTATCGAAGGGCAAGTATAGGCAAGCGGATTGATTCAGCCTGACCCAGTGCTGGCAGATGATGACCTGTGGCGAGGGGATTTATCCCCGTCCGGCTGCGCAGCAGTCGTGAGTCCTGTCAATTGGGTCTGCCAGCCGGACCGCAGGGGGCGGCTTCGCCACCCAACGGGGATAAATCCCCTCGCCACAAATCGTTACACCCGAATTGCTCCTTAGCAGGCCCACAGTAATTATGTGTACAACTTTCGATATTTAACTGGAACAATCCAATGCTTTTTTGAGAACATCCCGTTCCGCGACGTGACCGCAATGCGTCATGAGGTCGCAGAACGACGTAATTAGTCTGATTTTCACAAGCGCAACTCATCATGTAGTATGCCGCAGCGCGCACTACATAACGCTGGATCGATGTCTGCCCAAGGCCCTTCGCAACCCTGAAAGCCCCGTCAGCAAGGCCTCCAAGCCGTTGATTGGTCCTAGCCCAGCCGCCAGTAATGGCATGTACTGGTCCGCAGGTTTGTGGTTTAAATGGCCGGAAGCTTCATTGTTAAATTGACGAGCTGAAAAGCGAAATAGCTGAGCAGAGTGAGGCAAGCAATGACTGAACACGTTCAAGTCGGTGGCCTGCAGGTCGCCAAAGTCCTGTTCGACTTCGTGAACAACGAAGCCATTCCCGGTACCGGCCTCACCGCCGAACAATTCTGGGAAGGTGCCGACAAGGTCATTCACGACCTGGCGCCGAAGAACAAAGCCCTACTCGCCAAACGCGATGACTTCCAGGCGCGCATCGATGCCTGGCATCAGCAGCATGCCGGCCAGGCGCACGATGCCGTGGCCTACAAAGCTTTCCTGCAAGAGATCGGTTATCTGCTGCCAGAAGCAGCTGATTTCCAGGCCACGACGCAAAACGTCGATGATGAAATCGCCCGCACCGCCGGCCCGCAACTGGTCGTGCCGGTGATGAATGCGCGCTTCGCGCTCAATGCTTCGAACGCCCGCTGGGGTTCGCTGTACGACGCTCTCTACGGCACCGACGCGATCAGCGAAGACGGCGGCGCGGAAAAAGGCAAAGGCTACAACAAGGTGCGTGGCGACAAAGTCATCGCCTTCGCCCGCGCCTTCCTCGACGAAGCCGCGCCTCTGGCTGCAGGCTCCCACGTCGATTCGACCGGCTACAAAATCGCTGACGGCAAACTGGTCGTGACGCTCAAGGGCGGCAGCAACAGTGGCCTGCGCGATGACGCTCAGTTGATCGGTTTCCAGGGCGACGCCAACGCGCCGATCGCGGTGCTGCTCAAGCACAACGGCCTGCACTTCGAAATCCAGATCGACGCCAGCACCCCGGTCGGCCAGACCGACGCCGCCGGCGTCAAAGACATTCTCATGGAAGCGGCGCTGACCACGATCATGGACTGCGAAGACTCCGTGGCCGCCGTCGATGCCGACGACAAAGTGGTGATCTACCGCAACTGGCTCGGCCTGATGAAGGGTGACCTCGCAGAATCCGTGTCCAAGGGCGGCCAGACCTTCACCCGCACCATGAACCCGGATCGCACCTACACCGCGCCCAATGGCGGTGAAGTGACCCTGCACGGTCGTTCGCTGTTGTTCGTGCGCAACGTCGGCCATCTGATGACCATCGATGCGATCCTCGACAGTCAAGGCAACGAAGTACCGGAAGGTATCCTCGATGGTCTGGTGACTTGCCTGGCAGCAATGCACAACCTCAACGGCAACACCTCGCGGCGCAACACCCGCACCGGTTCGGTGTACATCGTCAAACCGAAAATGCACGGCCCGGAAGAAGCGGCGTTCACCAACGAGCTGTTCGGGCGTATCGAAGACGTCCTGCGCCTGCCGCGCAACACCCTGAAAGTCGGGATCATGGACGAGGAGCGCCGCACCACGGTCAACCTCAAGGCCTGCATCAAGGCCGCCAGCGAGCGCGTGGTGTTCATCAACACCGGCTTCCTCGACCGCACCGGCGACGAAATCCACACCTCCATGGAGGCCGGTCCAGTGGTGCGCAAGGCGGACATGAAGGCCGAGAAGTGGATCGGCGCCTACGAAAACTGGAACGTCGACATCGGTCTGAGCACCGGCCTGCAAGGTCGTGCGCAAATCGGTAAAGGCATGTGGGCCATGCCGGATCTGATGGCAGCGATGCTCGAGCAGAAAATCGCTCACCCTCTGGCCGGCGCCAACACTGCCTGGGTGCCATCGCCGACCGCCGCTGCGCTGCACGCGCTGCACTACCACAAGGTTGACGTGTTTGCGCGTCAGGCCGAACTGGCCAAACGTGCGCGCGCCTCGGTGGACGACATCCTGACCATTCCACTGGCAGTGAACCCAAGCTGGACGCCAGAGCAGATCAAGAACGAACTGGACAACAACTCCCAGGGCATTCTCGGTTACGTGGTGCGCTGGATCGACCAGGGTGTCGGTTGCTCCAAAGTCCCGGATATCAACGACGTCGGCCTGATGGAAGACCGTGCGACGCTGCGTATCTCCAGCCAGCACATCGCCAACTGGCTGCGCCACGGTATCGTCAGCCAAGAGCAAGTGATGGAAAGCCTTAAGCGCATGGCGCCGGTGGTTGACCGCCAGAACGCCAACGACCCGCTGTATCGCCCGCTGGCACCGGACTTCGACAGCAACATCGCCTTCCAGGCGGCGGTCGAACTGGTGATCGAAGGCACCAGGCAGCCGAACGGCTACACCGAGCCGGTGCTGCACCGTCGTCGTCGCGAGTTCAAGGCCAAGAATGGTCTGTGACTTGAGTTGATGGTTGGAATGAAAAAGGCCCTGATCGAGAGATCAGGGCCCTTTTGTTTATGTGTTCGGAGGCGGATTGATCGTTCCCACGCTCCGCGTGGGAATGCAGCCCGGGACGCTCCGCGTCCCACAACAGCGGACGCGGAGCGTCCATTGATGCATTCCCACGCAGAGCGTGGGAACGATCATCCTCAAATATTCAGGGCTCGATGCCCAATTCGTGTTTCACCAACTCAAGCAACTTCCCCGTATCAATCGGCTTGAGCAGAAAATCCACCACGCTCAAATGCATCGCTTCGATCGCGTCTTTCACGTCGGCATCGCCGGAGACGATGATGATCGGCATCGCTGCCCGTACCGATTCACGCACCTGGCGAATCAGCTCGAGGCCGTCGACATTGCCCATGCGCAGGTCGGTAATCACAAGGCCGATCGAAGGCTTTTCATCGAGCATTTTCAGCGCGGTTTCACCGCTGGCTGCGGTCATGCAGCGAATGCCGTCCAGCGCGAGAATCTCCGACAACAGCTCGCGGGCGTCCTTGTCGTCGTCGACGATCAGGACACGCTGCGGCGGCAGATCGGGTTCGAGCATCACTGCGCTGAGCGCTTCCCGCTCGGCGTCGCTCAAAATATCGTGGTCGGACATGGCGCTCTCTAAATGTTCAAACAATCCCTGGCAAGTCGTCAGACATCACCGGACAGCGCTTCAATGTGCACTTCGTCGGAATTTTTTCCAAGTGGCTAGCGCAAGCTTTTCCGAGCTTTTGCGTAGGTTATTTCCGAAAATCGGCCAATGGTGGCAAAACCTAGACTTACGTCCAATGGGCACCCTGCCCGCCGGGGCCGACCATGGTGGCAACGATCCGACAACAACAATTCGAAAAAGACTGCGGTAATGGTTATGAGCAAAGCGGACGCCTTCACCCAGGCAGGGAAAACCGCGGTGTTGCAGAACATTCAGGGCACCCTGCAATTCCTCCAGCGCTTCCCGCCCTTCAATCAGATGGAACACGCCCACCTCGCCTATCTGGTGGAGCAATGTCAGCTGCGTTTTTTTGCCCAGGGCGAGAGCATCATCAAACCGGCTGACGGCCCGGTGGAGCACTTTTATATCGTCAAACAGGGTCGGGTGGTCGGCGAACGCCAGCACATCACCAAGCCCGGCACCGAAACCACCTTCGAAATCACCACCGGCGAATGCTTTCCGCTCGCCGCGCTGCTCGGTGAGCGCGCCACACGCACCGAACATCTGGCGGGCGAAGACACCTTTTGCCTGCAACTGAACAAACTGGCGTTCATCAAACTGTTCGCCCTTTCCAGCGCCTTCCGCGATTTCGCCTTGCGTGGGGTGAGCAGCCTGCTCGATCAGGTCAACCAGCAAGTCCAGCAAAAAGCCGTGGAGACCCTCGGCACCCAGTACTCGCTGAACACCCGTCTCGGTGAACTTGCGATGCGCCATCCGGTGACTTGCAGCGCCGATACGCCACTGCGTGAAGCGGTGAAGCTGATGCACGAGCAACAGGTCGGCAGCATCGTCGCGGTGGATGAGCACAAGGCGCCGCTGGGGATTTTCACCCTGCGCGATTTGCGCCATGTGGTCGCCGAAGGTGTCGGCGATTTCAGCGACGCCATCGAACAGCACATGACCCGATCACCGTTTTATCTGTCGCCGGATCACAGTGCCTTCGATGCGGCGATCGCCATGACCGAGCGGCACATCGCCCACGTGTGTCTGGTCAAGGATCAGCGCTTGTGCGGCGTGGTGTCCGAGCGTGATCTGTTCTCCCTGCAACGGGTCGATCTGGTGCACCTCGCCCGGACCATCCGCAGCGCGCAACGGATCGAGCAACTGGTGACCTTGCGCGGCGAGATCGGCCAACTGGTCGAACGCATGCTCGCCCACGGCGCGTCATCGACGCAGATCACTCACATTATCACCCTGCTCAACGATCACACGGTGTGTCGGGTGATCGAACTGACCCTTGCGGAAAAAGGCGACCCGGGCGTGCCGTTCAGCTGGCTGTGTTTCGGCAGCGAGGGCCGGCGCGAGCAGACGCTGCACACCGACCAGGACAACGGCATTCTCTTCGACGCGCGCGATGCCGCGCACGCGGCGGAGATACGCGGCAAGCTGCTGCCGATTGCCCAGCAGATCAACCAGAGCCTGGCGCAGTGCGGCTTTACCCTGTGCAAGGGCAACATCATGGCCGGCAATCCCGAGCTGTGTCTGTCGCGGGCCGAATGGGCGCGACGCTTCGCGGCGTTCATCCGCGAAGCCACGCCGGAGAACCTGCTGGGTTCGAGCATTTATTTCGACCTGCGCGTGGTCTGGGGCGATGAACAAGGCTGCGAGCAATTGCGCCGTGGCATTCTCGATCAGGTCGCCGACAACCGCCTGTTCCAGCGCATGCTCGCCGAAAATGCGCTGCGTAATCGCCCTCCCGTTGGGCGATTCCGTGAATTCGTGCTGGCCCGCAAGAACGGTGAGAAAGCCACGCTGGATCTGAAAATTCAGGGTCTGACGCCGTTCGTCGACGGTGCCCGTTTGCTGGCGCTGGCCAACGGCATCGACGCCAACAACACCCTCGAGCGTTTCCGCCAATTGGTCGATAAACAAGTCATCGAGCCGCTCGACGGCGCGGCGTATGAAGAGGCCTATCACTTCATTCAGCAAACGCGGATGCAGCAGCATCAGTTGCAAACCCGGGAAAATCAGCCGTACTCCAACCGCGTCGATCCCGACAGCCTCAATCACCTTGATCGGCGCATCCTGCGTGAATCCCTGCGGCAGGCGCAACGCCTGCAGAGCAGCCTGAGCTTGCGGTATCAGCTATGAGCCTGTTTTCCTGGCTACGCCCGGCCAGCCCCGTGGTGTCGGCGGACTTGCAGCAGCGGCTGGCGAAGCTGCCGGCGCTTGCCGAGCTGAGCGAATGCAGCCTGCGCGAGCAGCGCTGGGTGGTGCTGGACCTGGAAACCACCGGCCTGAATATGAGCAAGGATCGGGTCCTGTCGATCGGCGCGGTGGTGATCGAGGACGGTGCGATCGATTTCAGTCAGCAGTTCGAGCGCACGCTGCAATGCCGCGAGCTGAAGCTCAGCCCCAGCGTACTGATTCATGGCTTGGGGCCGACTGCGATTGCCGCAGGCAGCGACCCGGCGGAAGCGTTGCTGGAGTTGCTGGAGTTCATCGGCGACAGCCCGGTGCTGGCGTTTCATGCGCCGTTCGATCAGCACATGCTCGGGCGCGCAGTGAAAGAACACCTGGGGCATAAGCTGCAGCATGTGTTTCTGGATGTGGCGGATATCGCGCCGTTTCTGTGTCCGCAGGCGCAGATTCGCGAGGCCGGGCTGGATGAGTGGATCGAGTGGTTCCGGCTGGAAGTGTTCGAACGGCATAACGCCAGTGCCGATGCGCTGGCCACGGCGGAGTTGGCGTTGATCCTGTTCAGCCGAGCGCGGGCGCAGCAGATTTACAGTCCGTTGCAGTTGCAGCAGCGGTTGAGCCAGTGGAAGCGGCGGCAGCAGGCGCCGTCCTTCTAGCTTTTCGGCACCTCCCCAGCCGCCTTCGCGAGCAGGCTCGCTCCCACAAGGCAACGCGTTGCTTCAGATCACCTGACCAGTGGCCAATTGCTAACCATTCCCACCTCTGCCAGAATCGCGAACTATTCTCGTTAGTTAACATTTCCCAATCGGTGATGTCCGGTGTCGTCAGTGCCCAACCCCCACAGTGAGCTCGTCGGTGCGATGTATCGCGACCATCGCGGTTGGCTGCTGGCGTGGTTGCGGCGCAATGTGGCGTGTCCGCAGCGTGCCGAGGACCTGAGCCAGGACACATTCGTGCGCCTGCTCAACCGCGACCAGCTGCTGACGCCGCGCGAACCTCGGGCGTTTCTGGTGGCGATCGCCAAAGGCCTGTTGTTTGACTACTTCCGCCGCGCCGCGCTGGAACAGGCCTACCTCTCCGAACTGATGCTGATCCCCGAAGACGAACAGCCGTCGGTGGAAGAACAGCAAATGATCCTCGACGACCTCAAGGCCATCGACCGTCTGCTCGGCAAGCTGTCGACCAAGGCGCGCGCAGCCTTCCTGTACAACCGTCTCGACGGCCTCAGCCACGGCGAAATCGCCGCCAGACTCGGCGTCTCTGTGCCGCGCGTGCGGCAGTATCTGGCGCAAGGCCTGCGCCAGTGTTACGTCGCCCTATACGGTGAGCCGACATGACGGCGGCCAGTTCGCGGCCGGTGCCGGCGCATGTGCTGGACGCGGCGATTGCCTGGCAATTGACCCTCGATTCGAGCACCGCACTGGAGCGCGAGGAATTCGCCAAATGGCACGCGGCCCATGAAGAACATGCCCGCGCCTGGCGCCAGTTGGGCATGCTCGATCAGCGCTTCAGTGTCGCCAAAGGCCCGGCCCGAAGTGCGTTGCTGCAATCGCGCGAAGGCATTCGCCGCCGCGTGCGCAAACTCGGCAGCGGGCTGGCCAGTGTCGTGGTGATCATCGGGCTCGGGCTGTTTGTCAGCGAGCGCTATCTGCCGCTGGACTACTGGCTCGCCGATCAGCGCACCGCCACCGGTGAACAGCGCACCGTGCGCCTGTCCGACGGCACCCTGCTCAACCTCAATACCCACAGCGCGGTCGACGTACGCTTCGATGACGAGCGCCGCTTGATCGTGTTGCAGGAAGGCGAAATCCTCGTCGAGACCGGGCATGGCGATGCGCGGCCGTTTATCGTCGAAACCCGCGAAGGCAGCATGCGCGCGCTGGGCACGCGGTTTCTGGTCAAGCGCGAGGACGATGGCACCCGCCTGAGCGTGTTGCAGTCGGCGGTCGCGGCCCATGCCCAGGCCGACTCGCAAGAACAGATTCTGCGCGAAGGCCAGCAGGTGTTGCTGCGCAGTGACGGGCTGGGCTCGATTGCCGCCCTCGCCCCCGGCGCCGATGCCTGGACGCGCGGCATGCTGGTGGTGGACAACGCGCGGCTGGGCGATCTGGTGCATGAGCTCGGGCGCTATCGTCGTGGCCATCTGGGCGTGGCGCCGGAAGTGGCCGATCTGCGCATTACCGGCAGCTTTCCGTTGCATGACACCGACAAGGCACTGAGTGCTTTGCTGCCGACTCTGCCAGTGCAGATCGAGCGGCATACGCCGTATTGGGTAACCGTGGCGAAGACGGAGCCCTCCTCCCCTTGACATGATCGTTCCCACGCTCTGCGTGGGAATGCAGCCCGGGACGCTCTGCGTCCCTGCCGAAGCGGACGCAGAGCGTCCATTGAGGCATTCCCACGCGGAGCGTGGGAACGATCAATGTGGGAGCGAGCCTGCTCGCGAAGGCGCCATCAGCCGCACAACCATTTCCAGCAAAAAATAATTTCCACCGAGCCCTATCACTTTTCCAATCTCGTCCGGCACACAGGCAATTGAGAAATATTTCCATTCAGGAGCCGCCGTATGTCCCGTTCGCCAGACACCTTGTTGCGCCCCAGTCTGCTGGCTTTTGCCATCGCTTTCGGCACGCCGCTGATCAGCAGCCCGTTGCTCGCCGCTGAGCAAGCGTCCAGCGTGCGCGCCTACAACCTGCCGGCGGCGCCGCTGTCGACCACCCTGAACCAGATCGCCAGCCAGGGCGGCCTCGCCCTGTCGCTCAATCCTGCGCTGGCCGCCGGCAAGACCTCGGCCCCGGTCAACGGCCAGTACGACGCCGCCGGAGCCCTGCGCGCGGCTTTGCGCGGTACCGGTCTGCAACTGGAACAGAGCAGCGCCGGCACCTACACCTTGGTGGCCGTGCCTGAAGGCACGCTGGCCCTGCCGGAAACTTCGGTCATCGGCGTGGAAAACTTCGAAAGCGCCTGGGGCCCGGTCGAAGGCTACACCGCGACCCGCACCGCCGCCGGCACCAAGACCGACACTGCGCTGGTCGAAGCACCGCGTTCGATCTCGGTGGCGACCCGCCAGCAAATGGACGACCGCAGCGTGCACAGCCTCGATGACGCTGTGCGCTACATGCCGGGCATCACCGCCAGCAGCTACGGCAGCGACACCCGTGCCGACTGGCTGCGCGTACGCGGTTTCGAGCCGACCCAGTTCCTCGATGGCCTGCCGCTGCCCAAAGGCGTGTACGCCAACCCGAAACAGGAAACCTGGAACCTCGACCGCCTCGCCCTGCTGCGTGGCCCGGCCTCGTCGGTGTACGGCCAGACCCCGCCGGGCGGTTTGCTCGACATGGTCAGCCGCCGCCCGAGCGCTGAAGCCAGCAGCGAAATCCAGTTGCAATACGGCAGCGACAATCACCGCCAGATCAACTTCGCCAGCACCGGCAAGATCGATGACGCCGGGCAGTTTCTCTATGGCCTCAGCGGCGTGGTGCGCGACAGCGATACGCAAATCGACCACATCGACAACAAGCGCTACAACATCGCACCGAGCCTGACCTGGAACATCGACGACGATACAAAAATCACTCTGCTGAGCCAGTTCACCCGCGATGATACCGGCGTCACCAGCCAGTTCTATCCCATCCAGGGCACCAAGATCGACATGCCGTTCGGCAAGATTTCCCATCACAAGAATCTCGGCGATCCCGACTACGATTATTACGACCGCACCTATTACGCGCTGGGTTATGCCTTCGAACATCGCCTCAACGATGTCTGGCAGTTCAAGCAGAATCTGCGCTACACCAAATCTGACCTGTCGTTCCAGACCGTGACCGTTAACAGTTACAACCCATCGTTTGCCGGATTTACCGTGGACGATCAAGGCAATGTCGGTCGCAGTACCACTAACGCCGACGAAGACATCAGTCAGTTTGCCGTGGATAACAATTTCCAGGCTGACTTCGCCACCGGCGAAATCAGCCATACGCTGCTGCTGGGTCTCGATCATCAGCGCAGCAACACCAACTACACGTCAATTTTCGGTTCGGCGCCGAGCATCAACGTCAACAACCCGATCTACGGCCAGCCGATCGTACGTCCAGCACGCTCCACGGCGTTTTACGACTACAACCAGAAGACCTACCAGACCGGCCTCTACGTGCAGGACCAAATGGCCCTCGACCAGTGGCGCCTCACCCTCGGCGGCCGTGAAGACTGGGTGCACACCAGCACCCAATTCATCAACCAGAGCGACGCCACCAACACCCAGCGTGACAAGAAATTCAGCGGCAACGCGGCGCTCAGCTACGTCTTCGACAACGGCTTCGTGCCGTACCTGTCCTACGCCGAATCCTTCCAGCCGACCACCGGCGCCGATGCCACCTCGACCGGCTCGCTCAAGCCAACCGAAGGCAAGCAGTGGGAACTGGGCATCAAATACCAGCCACCGGGGAGCAAGACTCTGCTGACCGCCGCCGTGTATGACCTGACCCAGAAAAACGTCGCGGTGAACACCTTCGTCAACAACGTTTCAGTGACCAGCCAGACCGGCGAAGTGAAGGTCAAAGGCCTGGAACTCGAGGCCGTGTCGGATGTGACCGATAACCTCAAAGTCATCGCCGCCTACACTCTGGCCAAGTCGGAAGTGCAGAAAGGCATCGACAAGGGCAACCGTCTGCAACTGATGCCCAACCAACAAGCCTCGCTGTGGACCGACTACACCTGGCACGCCGGCGTGCTCGACGGTTTCGGTATCGGTGCCGGCGTGCGCTACACCGGCAACACCTACGGCGACAAGGCCAACACCTGGCTGGGCAAGGCTGACGCCTACACCGTGTTCGACGCCAGCGTGCATTATGATCTCGGCCGTCTGGACAACAGCCTCAAAGGTGCGTCGCTGGCGGTGAATGCGACCAACCTGTTCGACAAGGACTACATTTCCACCTGCGACAGCTTCTACTGCTACTACGGCGACCAGCGCAGTGTCGTCGCCAGCGCCACTTACAAGTGGTAAGCCAGTGAGCTGAAACAGGCCCTGTTACCAAGCCGTCCGAACCGGGCGGCTTCGGTGTTTTTGAAGGTCATGCAATGAAAAGTAAAACCATCCGCCGTTGGTCGTTCATCCACACCTGGACCAGCCTGATCTGCACCGTGTTTCTGCTGATGCTCGCACTGACCGGTCTGCCGCTGATTTTCAGCCACGAGATTGATCACGCGCTGGGCAACGCCCCGGAGCTGCGCGAGATGCCGGCCGACACGCCGCAACTCAACCTGCAGCAACTGGTCGATGCCGCCCAGAAACACCGCCCGGGCGAAGTCATGCAGTACTTCGGTTATGACGACGAAGAGCCGAACGCGGCATTCGCGATCATGGCCAGGACTGCCGACACCGAGCCGAACTCTTCGCACACCTTCATGCTCGATGCGCGCACTGGCGAAGCGCTGGAAACCCCTTCGGCCAACGGTGGCTTGATGCTGTTCATCCTGCGCCTGCACGTCGACATGTTCGCCGGGCTGTCGGGCAAGCTGCTGCTGGCGTTCATGGGTCTGTTGTTTGTCGTGGCAATCGTGTCCGGCACGGTGCTGTACCTGCCGTTCATGCGCCGCTTGAAATTCGGCACCGTGCGCCAGGACAAATCCACGCGGCTGCGCTGGCTCGACCTGCACAACCTGATCGGCGTCGTCACTTTGACCTGGTGCCTGGTGGTGGGCGTGACCGGAGTGATCAGCGCCTGCGCCGACCTGCTCATCGCCGCCTGGCGCAACGATGCACTGACCACCCTGATCGCGCCGTATCGCGATGCGCCGCCGCTGACCCAACTGGCGCCGGCTACGCGGCTGCTCGACATCGCCGAGGAAGTCGCACCGGGGATGAAGCCGGATTTCATCGCCTTCCCCGGCACCCGTTTTTCCAGCGAGCACCATTATTCGGTGTTCATGAAGGGCGGCACGCACCTGACCTCGCACCTGCTGACACCGGTGCTGATCGACGCCACGACCTTGCAGGTCACCGCCGTGGCCGAACGGCCGTGGTACATGGACGCCATGGGCATGTCGCAGCCGCTGCACTTTGGTGACTACGGCGGCATGCCGATGAAGATTCTCTGGGCGACGCTGGATGTGCTGACGATCATCGTGTTGGCCAGTGGCGTTTATCTTTGGGTAGTGCGGCGCAAGGCGGCCAAGCCTGTTCTGGAAACGGCGGAGGCCTCGGCATGAAGCCGCGTCAGTCGAGTTTCTGGAAAGTCTTCAGCACACCGATCGTGATCGCCCTGCTCAGTGCGGCGGGGCTGTTTGCGGCGTTGCTGGGGGATGGAATCTGGGATGCCTTGAGCTGGGTCGGGCTTGGCGTGCCGGCATTTCTGGCGATAAGAGGTTTTCTGCCGCGAAGCTGAGAATCCCTTGTGGGAGCGAGCCTGCTCGCGAAAGCGCCCGGACATTCAACATCAAAGTCGACTGTCACGACGCCTTCGCGAGCAGGCTCGCTCCCACATGGGTTCTGCGCCGGACGCGAGCAGGCTATGCTGCCCGATCACTGTCCTGATCGAGACCTTGCCATGTCCGCCCCCAGCATGACCCTGTACCACAACACCCTGTCGCCCTTTGTCCGCAAGGTCATGGTGCTGCTGCACGAAACCGGTCAGCAGGATCGTGTCGCGCTGCAGGACTGCGTGCTCAGCCCGGTCAGCCCGGACCCGGCGCTGATTGCCGACAACCCGCTGAGCAAGATCCCCGCCCTGCGCCTGGCCGACGGCAATGTCATCCATGACAGCCGCGTCATCCTCGAGTACCTCGACCAGCAGCACGTCGGCAATCCGCTGATCCCCCGTGAAGGTGCGGCGCGCTGGCGGCGCCTGACGCTGGCGTCGATGGCCGACGGGATCATGGATGCCTCGGTGATGGTGCGTTATGAAACCGTGCTGCGCCCGGTGGAAAAACACTGGGACGAATGGCTGAACGCTCAGCGCGACAAGATCCGCCGCGCCCTCGCCGTGCTCGAGAGCGAAGCGATTGCCGAGCTGACCAGCCACTTCGATGTCGCGGCGATCAGCGTGGCCTGCGCGCTGGGCTATCTGGATCTGCGTTTCCCGGACATGGACTGGCGCGCGGCCAATCCGCAACTGGCCAATTGGTATTTTGAAGTGAGTCAGCGACCGTCCATGGTGGCGACGATGCCCAAGCCCTAAAGCTGCGCTGCCTGATCTGCCCCCATCGCTGGCAAGCCAGCTCCCACATTGAATCGGGACAGGCCGCTGACCTGTCTGTCGGCATATATCCTGTGGGAGCTGCCTTGCCAGCGATGGCACCACCTCGGTTCTGGCGGCAGCGCTGCAACAATCAGCGTCAGCAGAACCGCCACTTCCCTGCGCTCAGCCCTCAACCCGCTCATTGCATCGCCTCCACATCAAACTCCAGCGGCCTGGCCGACTTCAAACCAATGCCGTACCAGTCCAGTTTGCGCGTCAGCACCATGAACACCCCGAGCAGACCGAACAGCATCAGCGAGCCCATCAGCAGCGCGTAATCCTCGGCGCTGAGCAAGCCGTACAGCAAGCCATACAGCGCTGCCAGCCCGGCCGAGAAACTCAAGCCGTGCCGCGCGCTGCGCAGGACGTGGCTGACATAGAAGCCGATCAGCAACACGCAGCCACTCGCCGACAACAGATACGCCAGCGCAAAACCGATGTGTTCCGACAGCGACAACAGCAGCAGGTAAAAGAACGCCAGCGCAACACCGACCAGGGCATATTGCACCGGGTGCACCGCCAGGCTCTTGAGCACTTCGAAGAGGAAGAAACCGGCGAATGTCAGAACGATGAACAGCAGCGCGTATTTGATCGCCCGGTCGCTCTTCAGGTACTGATCCACCGGATCGATGAAGCTCACGCCGAAGCTGCGCCCGTTGAGCGCATCACAGTCGCCAGCGACGCAGCGCTCCATCGCCTCTTGCAGGTTGGTGGAGAAAAACGAGGTCTGCCAGTCGGCGCTGAAACCCTGATCGTTGATCTCGCGCTTGGCCGGCAGGAAGTTGCCGACGAAGCTGGGGTGCGGCCAGTTGGCGGCGAGGCTGACGCTGCTGGTCTTGCCCACCGGCACCACACGCAGCGAGCCGGTGCCTTGCAGGCGCAGGTCGAAACCGAAGGTCAGTTGCGTGGCTTTGCTGGCGTCTAGCGCCGGCAGGGTCACGTGTACGCCCTCACCGATCCACGCCACTTCGCTGCCGGGCACGAAATCCAGTTGCTGGCCGCCGAGCTCGAGTTTCAGCGCGTTTTCGATGCCGCGAATATCGCTGATACCGACGGCGAGGAACGGCGCGTCGAATTGGTAATCGGCAAAATTTTCCTTGATGCCCAACTGCGCCGGCAGGGAAAAATGCCCATCGATACGATTGTCGGCGTGGAACAGTCGCGCCTCGTAAATGCCGCGTTTGCGCAGCTCGGTCTGCACCTGCCCGTCGAGTTCGAAACGCTCCGGCAGAAAGTACAAACGCCCGCGCGCTTCGCTGACTTCTTCGTAGCGCTTGTTGGTTTTCTCGTTGGTCTTCCAGGTGCGCACCACCTTGCGATACGGCACCACCATCACCGGCCCGGTCAGTTGCTGGCTATAACTGGAGCTGCGCGCGATGTCTTCGAGTACACCGTCGCGCAGTTGCTGACGCTCATCGATGATGCCGTCGATCATCAACAACGGGATCAGCAACAGCAGGATCAACAAGGCAATCGCGCCGAGCTTGATGGTCAGATTCTTGTTCATGGGACTCTCCCTGTTTGGATGGGAGGAGTCTGCTGATGCGGTGTGGTGGGAATGTGGGGGGAATATGGAGATTGTGTGGAGAATGCATTCCCCTGTGGGAGCGAGCCTGCTCGCGAAGGCAGCAACTGGGTCTCACGGCAAGCGCAATAACACCTCAACCCCGCCCTCGACATTGCCAATGCGCATCACCCCGCCATGCAACTTGACCACTTCTTCAACGAAGTTCAGCCCCAGCCCGGTGCTCTTGCGTCCGCTGTCCGGGCGCGGCAACGAGTAGAAGCGCTCGGTCAAACGCGGCAAGGCGTAATCGGGAATCGGTGTAGTCTGGTTGAACAGGCGGAACTCGATCTGCTCGCCAACCCGCTCGGCACGCAAGCGCAACAGGCCCTGCGCCGGGGTGAAATCCAAGGCGTTTTCCAGCAGATTGCCCAACGCCTGCCGCAGCAGAAACGGCTCGCCAATCAACAGCAGATCTTCGCCGATCGCTTGCTCGACACGCAGTTGTTTGCCCTCGATCCGCGCGGCCTGCGCCTTGAGCAGTTCTGCAACCAACAGCGCCAGCGGTACTGCCACCCGTTCTTCCAGCCCTTGGCGCTGTTCGACTTGCGCCAGGTTGAGCAGGCGCTCGATCAGCTGCTGCATCCGCGCGCTCTCGCTGTCGATGTTGCTGACAAAGCGCAAACGCTGGACGGGTGGCATATCGCTTTGCAGCAACTCCGCTGCGCCCCGAATGGCCGCTAGCGGACTTTTCAATTCATGGGTCAGGGTGTGCACGTAGCGCTCGACGTAGGCCTTGCCTTCGAGCCGCGTGCGCATCTGCTCGACCGCTGTGGCCAGTTGCTCCAGCTCGCCGCCGCGATAATGCGGCACTTCCACGCGCCGGCCTTCGCTGACCGCCTGGGCATAACCGGTCAAACGGTGCAGCGCACGACTAAGCCACCATGAGAGCAAAGCGCCGAAGAGCAGACCGAGGCCGATCAGTCCGGCGCCGTAAAACAGCAAACGCCGCTCGGTGCGATCGACGTAGGGTTGCAATGAACTGTTGGGCTTGGCCACGGTGACCACGCCGATGATCCTGCCGTTGTCGCGGATCGGCGCACCGACGTGCATCACTGAAGAGCTCGGATCGTCAGGATCACTGCGGCTGGAGCGCGCGCCGTACTCGCCGCGCAGGGTCAGGTAGACGTCGTTCCAGCGCGAATAATCCTGGCCGACCGCGACGCCGCTGGAGTCGAGCACAACGATGCCCTTGGCGTCGGTGACGTAGATGCGGTGGTTGACCTGGTTCTTCGGCAAGCCCCAGATGGTCGCTTGCGGCTGGCGCTCGCCATAGGCGCGGAGCAATTGCGGCCAGCGGTTCTCGCTGAGGGTGCCGGCCTTGAAATCGTCGCGCAGGATTTCAGCCATCAGGTTGGCGGTGTCCACCAGCGTCTCTTCGGTGGACTGACGCACGCCGGGGCGGATTTCCTCCATCACCGTGTTGAGGACGAAATAACCGGTCAGGCCGACAAACAGCACGTACACCAGAAAGATCCGCAGCCCCAACGACATCAGCTGTGCCCCGGGCTGTAGCTGTAACCGAGGCCGCGATGGGTCTGGATCGGCTCGGCCTCGGCGCGCACCAGGCGCAACTTGGCGCGCAGGCTTTTGATGTGGCTGTCGATGCTGCGCTCGTAACCGGCATCGGCCGCTACGCCCAGCGCATCGAGCAATTGCTCGCGGCTGAACACCCGCTCAGGTTGTTCGAGCAAGCATTGCAACAAGCGGAATTCATGGCGGGTCAGGCTCAGCGGCTGGCCGCGATAGCTGATCTGCACGCGTTCGGCATCGATGCGAAACAGCGTTGAGCCTGCTTCCAGGGTTGGCCGCGGCGCCATGCGCTTGAGGATGGCTTTGACCCGCGCAGCCACTTCACGCGGGCTGAACGGCTTGACCACGTAATCGTCGGCACCAATCTCCAGACCCACCACGCGGTCGATCTCGGCGTCGCGGGCGCTGAGAAACAGCACCGGCACTTCCGTGAAGCGCCGCAGTTGCTTGCAGGTTTCGAAGCCACTGATGTCCGGCAGGCCGATATCGAGAATGATCAGGTCGGCCGGGGTTTGCCGCTGATGCTCCAGCGCCGCCGCGCCGAGGTTCAGCCACGTGGTGCTGAACCCCTCGCCCTGCAAGGCAAAAATCAATGTGTCGGCAATCGCCGCTTCGTCTTCGACAATCAGGATGTGCGGCATGGCGTCCGAGCCCGTGGCAGTTAGTGCGCGAACGGTGCCCCAAGCCCGGGGTTACGTCAATCAGACCACTTAGCAGTCAGGCTTGTCGGCGGTGTAACGCCGCGCCGGGTTGACCGCCGCGCCGAACTCACGCAAAGCCTTGGCGCCGATCAGCAGCGGATAGTTGAAGTGGCTGCGGTCGGTCAGGTTGACCTCGACGGTGCGCTTGACGTTGCCCAGGCACAGTTCCAGATCGACCACCGGACGCTTGGCGACATCGCTGCTGTCGCGCTCTTCATCGTCCTCGTCGGAACGGCTTTTGATCTTGCTGATCCGCGCGACCTTGTGCTCGAAAACCTTGTTGCTGGCGTCCTTGGTGGCGAGGCGGAAACGCACCCAGTCTTCGCCATCGCGGGTGAAGGTCTCGATGTCCTTGGCCGACAGCGAGGCGGTCAGCGCACCGGTGTCCATCTTGGCCTTGAGCACTTCGCCACCGATTTCCGGCAGCGCGATGTATTCGTAGCGACCGTACAGCGTCGGCTCAGCGGCCATTACCGGCAGCGCGACGAGGGCAAACAGAGCAAGGAGGGATTTCACGTAAGGGGCTTCCTTGGAAGGTTGGGCAACGGGATTTTAGACCGTCGCGCGGTTGATCGTTCCCACGCTCTGCGTGGGAATGCATCCAGTGACGCTCTGCGTCACAGGGGACGCTCTGCGTCCCGGGCGGCGTTACCACGCAGAGCGTGGGAACGATCAGGTTAACGGGACTGAAGTGAAACATTCGTCAGCGCCGATTTGGCCTGTCGCGCGAAGCTGCTTATCATGGCTCGCCCCTGCCACTTCATAGAGTTGCTTATGCGCCGCCTGCTCACCGGCTGTTTCGTCACCCTGCTGCTGTTGCTCAACACCCTGGTCCTGATCGGGCCGTTGATGGTCTTTGCCCTGCTCAAGCTGGTTGCATCCGGGCGCTGGCGGGATTACGCATCGGGGGCGGTGATGTGGATCGCCGAGACCTGGGCCGAGATCGACAAGCTGATCTTCCAGCTGTGCATCCCCACGCAATGGGACATTCGCGGCGGCGACGATCTGCGCCGCGACACGTCCTATCTGGTGGTCAGCAACCATCAATCGTGGGTCGATATTCCGGCACTGATCCAGACCCTCAACCGGCGCACGCCGTTCTTCAAGTTCTTTCTGAAGAAAGAGCTGATCTGGGTGCCGTTCCTCGGCTTGGCGTGGTGGGCGCTGGATTACCCGTTCATGAAGCGCTACACCAAAGCCTTTCTGGCAAAGAACCCCGAGCTGGCGGGCAAGGATCTGGAAATCACCAAAGCGGCGTGCGAGCTGTTCAAGCGCCAGCCGGTGACGGTGGTGAATTATCTGGAAGGCACGCGCTACACCCTGGCGAAAAGCACCCAGCAGGAATCACCGTTCAGCCACCTGCTCAAACCCAAGGCCGGCGGCGTGGCGTTCGTGCTGGCGGCGATGGGTGAACAACTCGACGCAATGCTGGATGTGACGGTGGTGTATCCGCAGGAAAAAATCCCGGGCTTCTGGGACCTGATCAGCGGCAACGTGCCGCGAGTGATCATCGACATCAGGACGCGCGAACTCGACCCGACGCTGTGGCAGGGCGATTACGAGAAAGATCCGGCCTTTCGCCAACACGTCCAGAACTGGGTCAACCAGCTCTGGACCGAGAAGGATCAGCGCATCGTCGAGCTGCGCAACGAGCGCCGCTGACTCAGGTGCCGGTGCCTACACCCCAGATGCTGCCCAGGCTGCTCAACAGCGAACCGCCGACGCCCTGCTGACCGAGGTATTGCAGCAGCACCGGGGCAAACTGGCCGATCATGCCGCTGTCCATGCCCAGCGCGCTGAACGCGTTGTTGAGGTCGTTGCTGTCTTTGACATTGCCCAGCGCATTTTCAAGCCCGGCGGACTTGCCGGACGAACCGAGCAAAGCCCCAAGCGCCGCCAGATTTCCGCTGCCACCGGACAGTTTGTCGATGCCCGGCACCTCCTTGGCCAGTTGCGAATAGTCGGTGCTGCTCAACTGATTCTTCGCCAGCCCGAGCATCGCACTGGTACCGCCAACAGCCTGCTCCGGCGTGACGTCCAGCGCACTCAGCGCACTCAACAAACCAGCGGTCTCCGAGGTCGGCGCCGCAGCAGCCGCCTTGTCGCCACCCTGCATCCCCGCTACCGCACCGGCCACGTCGTTCAAACTGAAACCGGCAAACACCGGCCCGGCCGCCAGAGTCAGGAGCGATGCCAGGGCAAAACCGCGTGAAATCTTCATTCAGACATCCTCTTGGGGAAAAGCTGCCACCGGACAACGGCGACGAAACTGCCGGTTTGACCGGGTATCGGGCGGCATGTTCCGGGTTGCAGATCCATTCTCAGCCACAGTCCGTCGAGAAAATGTGAAAATGCGGCAATAAAAACGGCGACCCTGAGGTCGCCGTTTTGCGTTGCGCTAAAACCTTACGCCGCACTGAACAACTTATGCGGATCAATCACAAACTTCTTCGGCACACCCGCATCGAACTCGCCGTAACCTTCTGGCGCCTGATCGAGGCTGATCACTTGCACGCCGACCACTTCGGCAATGTTGATGCGATCCCACATGATCGCCTGCATCAGCTGGCGGTTGTACTTCATCACTGGAGTCTGCCCAGTGTGGAAGCTGTGGGATTTCGCCCAGCCCAGGCCGAAGCGGATGCTCAGGCTGCCCATTTTCGCGGCAGCGTCGACGGCGCCCGGATCTTCGGTGACGTACAGGCCCGGGATACCGATCTTGCCGGCAACGCGCACCACGCCCATCAGTGAGTTGAGCACCGTGGCCGGGGCTTCGGCCTTGACGCCGTCGTGGCCGTGGCCGCGTGCTTCGAAACCGACGCAGTCCACCGCACAGTCGACTTCCGGCTCGCCCAGCAGTGCGGCGATCTGTTCGTGCAGCGGGGTGTCTTTGGACAGGTCGACGACCTCAAAGCCCTGGGCCTTGGCGTGGGCCAGGCGGATGGTGTTGACGTCGCCGACAATCACCACCGCCGCACCGAGCAAACGTGCGGAAGCGGCAGCGGCGAGGCCGACCGGACCGGCGCCGGCGATGTAAACGCTGCTGCCCGGACCGACGCCGGCAGTGACGGCGCCGTGATAGCCGGTCGGGAGGATGTCGGAGAGGCAGGTAAGGTCGCGGATTTTCTCCATGGCCTTGTCGCGATCCGGCAGTTTCAGCAGGTTGAAGTCGGCGTACGGCACCAGCACGTATTCAGCCTGGCCACCGGTCCAGTCGCCCATGTCGACGTAACCGTATGCGCCGCCGGCACGGGCCGGGTTGACGGTCAGGCAGACGCCGGTGTGTTGCTCTTTGCAGGAACGGCAGCGCCCGCAAGCTACGTTGAACGGAACAGAGACCAGATCGCCGATCTTCAGGTTTTCGACGTCGGAACCCTTTTCGATCACCTCGCCGGTGATTTCGTGACCCAGCACCAGACCGGTCTGCGCTGTGGTCCGACCGCGCACCATGTGCTGGTCGGAGCCGCAGATGTTGGTGGAAACCACTTTGAGAATGACCCCGTGCTCGATCTTGCGACCACGCGGGTCCTGCATTTTCGGATAGTCGATTTTCTGTACTTCGACCTTGCCAGCGCCGAGATACACCACACCACGATTGCCAGACATGCCATCACCTCTATATTTGTTGTTGGGTAGAGAGTTGATTGAGCTTCAAGCGGCAAGCTACAAGCCGCAAGAAGTGTGCTGACCGCTTTTTCTTGCGGCTTGAAGCTTGGAGCTTGAAGCTAAAGAACGACTGTTCTATTGGCGTTGAGAAACACTCGTCGCTCAATGTGATACCCAACCGCCCGCGCCAAGGTCAGGCCTTCGATATCCCGGCCCTTGGCAATCAGGTCTTCGGGATAATGACTGTGATCCACCGCCTCGACGCCCTGGGCGATGATCGGCCCCTCGTCGAGGTCGTTGTTGATGTAATGCGCCGTCGCGCCCACCAGTTTCACGCCCTTGTTGTAGGCCTGGTGATAAGGCTTGGCGCCCTTGAAGCCCGGCAACAGCGAGTGATGAATGTTGATCGCCTTGCCGTCGAGCTTGCGGCACAGCTCCGGCGACAGCACCTGCATGTAGCGGGCGAGGATCACCAGTTCGGCACCGGCCTCTTCGATCACCTGCCAGACCTGACGCTCCTGCGCCGGTTTGTCATTGGGGTCGAGAGGGAAATGGTAGTAGGGAATCTGGTGCCAGTCGGCCAACGGCTTGAGATCCGGATGGTTGGACACCACCGCCGCGACGTCCATCGACAACTGGCCGATGCGCTGGCGGTAGAGCAAGTCGTTGAGGCAGTGATCGGCCTTGGAGACCATGATCACCACTTTCGGCCGGTAGTTCGGCGCGGTCAGCTCGAAGAGCATGCCGAACGCCTCCCCGCGCTCGGCCAAACCTGCGCGGAAGGATTGTTCGTCGAAGCCGTCGGGCTGACGGAATTCTACGCGAATGAAGAAACGCCCCGAGAGGCGGTCATCGAACGAATGGTGCTCGGTGACATAACAGCCCTGCTCGAACAGAAAACGCGTGACCGCGTCCACCGTGCCGAGGACGCTGGGACAGTCGGCGGTCAGAATCCATGTGTCTGGGGCGCGGCTCATGGTGCGGTGACTCCTGTTACAACAACGGTGAGCAAAACCAGGCTGACCTGCGCTGCACGGATTTTGTGGTGAGGGGATTTATCCCCGTTCGGCTGCGAAGCAGTCGCAAAACCTGTGAATTCGATCTACCTGATGAACCGAGGTGATTGGTTTTGGGGCGGCTTCGCCACCCAACGGGGATAAATCCCCTCACCACAAATGCAGGCACTGGCCATTCAGTGTCAGGCCTGAACGCTGAGGCCGTACTCGGCCGAAGCATCCTGCAACCACAACCACCAGTAATCCGAGAAGCTGCGACGGATCAGCAGTTCCCAGGTGTCTTCGGCCGTGTGGCGAATCATCAGCTGCGACTTTGCGAACACCGTGCCCACCGCTTTACCGACCGGAAAATTGTTCGGGTGCACGTCGTAGCTGGTGGATTTCATCAGCACCTGACGCACGTTCGGCCCGCTCAGTTCGAGGATCTGCTGGCCGCCGCTGACGTTGACGATGGCAATGTGCAGATCGCCCAGCGCTTCACGCAGTTTCTGCTCGGCGGCGAATTCTTCGCCGCTTGGCACGATCAGCAGCCACTCGTCCGGGCCCATCCATTGCAGGCTGGTTTCGCCTTTGACGATCACGCTCAGCGCGCCGGGCAATTCAATGCCAAGCGCCTTGTGCACACCGGCCGCGAACGCCGCGTCGTGGCCATCGCCACGAATAGTCAGGTGGCCGAGGAGTTTCTTTTCCCGCACGATCACGCCGGCGTTCTTGCGGCCCTTGCCGACCAGGCTGGCGAGGTCGGCATGGTGCAGCGACGATTCGGCCTTGGCGCCAGTGGTCGGGCGTTGTTGGTAAACATTGGCTGTGGTCATAAAGCACCTTCTGAATTCTGTTGGTTCCTGTGGTAGCTGTGCCGCCGCCTTCGCGAGCAGGCTCGCTCCCACAGGGGAACGCGATCGAATGTGGGAGCGAGCCTGCTCGCGAATAGCCGCCCGCCCACAGTTCTCGAGGCCGTCAAATGTTCTGGCGATCACCCTTCGGATCGAAGAACACCGAAGACACGATTTCCGCCTCGATCACGCTGCCATCGGCCAGCGGTGCGAACACCCGCTCGCCCATGCGCTTGAGACCGCCCTTGACCACACCCATGGCAAACGAATAACCGAGGGAGTTGTGCGCGTAACTCGAGGTCACGTGGCCGACCATGGTCATCGGGATCGCCTGCTTGGTGTTGAACACCAGCTGCGCACCTTCCGGCAGCCACTTGGTCGGATCGATCGGTTTGAGGCCCACCAGTTGTTTGCGCTGGTCTTTCACGCAGTCTTCCCGGTTCATCCCACGCTGACCGATCCACGAAAACGGTTTGGTGCGACCGACACACCAGCCCATGTTCAGGTCATCCGGGGTCATCGAGCCATCGGTGTCCTGGCCGACGATGATGAAGCCCTTCTCGGCCCGCAGCACGTGCATGGTTTCGGTGCCGTACGGCGTCAGGTTGTACTGCTTGCCGGCCTCGACGATTTTCTCCAGCACGCCCATCGCATAATCGGCCTGCACGTTGACTTCGTACGACAGCTCACCGGTGAACGAGATACGGAACACCCGCGCCGGCACATCGCCGACCAGACCTTCTTTCCAGGTCATGAACGGGAACGCTTCGTTGCTCAGATCAATGTCGGTCACGGCGCTGAGCAGCTTGCGGCTGTTCGGCCCGGACAGGGTCATGGTCGCCCAGTGATCGGTAACGGAGGTGAAGTACACCTTCATATCCGGCCATTCGGTCTGGTGGTACAGCTCCAGCCATTGCAGCACGCGCGCGGCGCCGCCGGTGGTGGTGGTCATGACGAAATGGTTGTCGGCCAGGCAAGCCGTCACACCGTCGTCGAAGACCATGCCGTCTTCTTTGCACATCAAACCGTAGCGAGCCTTGCCCACGTCGAGTTTGGTCCAGGCGTTGGTGTACACGCGGTTGAGGAACTCGCGGGCATCCGGGCCTTGAATGTCGATCTTGCCGAGGGTCGAAGCATCGAGCAGGCCAACGCTGTCGCGCACGGCTTTGCATTCGCGCTTGACCGCCGCGTGCAGGTCTTCACCGTTTTTCGGGAAGTACCAGGGACGCTTCCACTGACCGACGTCTTCAAACTCGGCGCCGTTCTTCACATGCCAGGCATGCAGCGCGGTGTAGCGCACCGGTTCGAAGATGTGCCCGCAATGCCGACCGGCCACGGCGCCGAAGGTCACCGGCGTGTAGTTCGGACGGAACATGGTGGTGCCCATCTGCGGGATGGTCACGTTCAGCGAACGGGCGGCAATGGCCAGACCGTTGACGTTGCCGAGCTTGCCCTGATCGGTGCCGAAGCCCAGCGCGGTGTAGCGTTTGACGTGCTCGACCGACTCGAAACCTTCACGGGTCGCCAATTCGATACCACCGGCGGTGACATCGTTCTGGAAGTCGACGAATTGCTTCGGTGCACGCGCCGAGTTCTTCTCGTGCGGCACCTGGAACAGCGCCAGGGTCGGCTCTTCGAGACGGCTCAGGGCTTTCGGCAACACGCCTTCGACGGTCTGGAAACCGGCTTCGGCAGCAGCGCGCACGCCACCTTCAAAACCGTCGGCCAGCGAATCGCCGAGCGCGTAGACGCCATTGATGCCACCGACGCACACGCGCTTCTGCGGTGCTTCGCCCGGCACGAAACCGAGAATGTCTTCGCGCCAGACCGGTTTGCCACCAAGGTGCGAAGCCAGGTGAACCACCGGGCTGTAACCACCGGAGCTGGCAACCAGATCGCAGTCGAGCCATTCGCCCGGACTGGTCACGGCGTGGGCCTTTACGTCAATCGCGGCGACGCGTGCAGCGGTCACGCGCTTGCTGCCACGCACTTCAATGACCGCGCTGCCGGTGAGGATGCGAATGCCTTTGGCGCGCGCTTCTTCGACCAATGCACCGCGCGGATTGCTGCGTGCATCAGCGATCGCTACCACTTGCAGACTGGCATCGAGCCAATCCAGAGCGACGCGATAGGCGTGATCGTTGTTGGTCGAGAGCACCAGTTTCTTGCCTGGCGCTACGCCATAACGACGCACGTAAGTCGACACCGCGCCAGCGAGCATGTTGCCCGGCACGTCGTTGTTGCCGTACACCAGCGGACGCTCGTGGGCGCCGGTCGCCAGCACCACGCGCTTGGCGCGGACACGGTGGATGCGCTGACGCACCTGACCGATCGGCGCGCGGTCACCGAGGTGATCGGTGAGGCGTTCGTGAATGGTCAGGAAGTTGTGGTCGTGGTAGCCGTTGACCGTGGCGCGCGGCAACAGCAGCACGTCCGGGGTGTTCTTCAATTCAGCGATGACACTGGCGACCCATTCCATCGCCGGTTTGCCGTCGAGGCTTTCGCGCGAGTCGAGCAGGCTGCCGCCGAACTCTTCCTGCTCATCGGCCAGAATCACTCGGGCACCGCTGCGCGCAGCGGCCAGGGCTGCGGCGAGACCGGCCGGGCCGGCACCGACGATCAGCACGTCGCAGTGCTGATTCATGTAGTCGTAGGTATCCGGATCGTTCTCGGTCGGCGAACGGCCGAGGCCGGCAGCCTTGCGGATGTACTTCTCGTAAGTCATCCAGAACGATTGCGGGTACATGAAGGTTTTGTAGTAGAAACCCGGCGGCATCAGCTTGCCGCCGACCTTGCCGAGAATCCCCATCATGTCGTTGTTGACGCTCGGCCAGCCATTGGTGCTGGTGGCGACCAGGCCCTGATACAACGCCTGTTGCGTGGCGCGCACGTTGGGAATCTGCGTGGCTTCGGTGGCACCGATCTGCAGCACCGCGTTCGGCTCTTCGGAACCGGCGGCGAAGATGCCGCGAGGACGCGAATACTTGAAGCTGCGGCCGATGATATCGACGCCGTTGGCGATCAGGGCAGCGGCCAGCGAGTCGCCTTCGTAGCCTTTGTAGGTCTGGCCGTTGAAGGTGAAGCTCAGCACTTTGTTGCGGTCGATCCGTCCACCGTTGGACAGGCGATTGGTCTGGCTCATACCTTCTCTCCCAGCGCCGTCGTGGCTGTTTTCGCAGTGCCAGCCTTGTCGGTGAATTGCGGCTTCTCGCCGATCTTGTAGCTCTCGAGAATCTCGTAGGTCACGGTATCGCGAGTGACGTTGAAGTACTGGCGGCAACCGGCAACGTGGTCCCACAACTCATGGTGCAGACCGCGCGGGTTATCGCGGAAGAACATGTAGTCGCCCCACTCTTCATCGGTGCAGGCGTTGGGATCCAGCGGACGCGGGATGTGCGCCTGACCGGATGCATGGAATTCCTCTTCGGAGCGCAGTTCGCCGCAGTGAGGACAGAAGATGTGCAACATAGGGATTTCTCCTGTTAGTGGGCAACCGCAGCAGCGCCGTGTTCATCGATCAACGCACCGTTGTGGAAACGGTCGATGGAGAAAGGTGCAGCCAATGGGTGCATTTCACCCTTGGCCAGACTCGCGGCAAACACGTTGCCCGAGCCGGGTGTGGCCTTGAAGCCACCGGTGCCCCAACCGCAGTTGAAGAACATGTTTGGTACCGGCGTTTTCGAGATGATCGGGCAAGCGTCCGGGGTGGTGTCGACGATACCGCCCCACTGGCGGTTCATGCGTACCCGCGAGAGCACCGGGAACATCTCGACGATGGCCTGGATGGTGTGTTCGATCACCGGGTACGAACCACGCTGGCCGTAGCCGTTGTAGCCGTCGATACCGGCGCCGATCACCAGGTCGCCCTTGTCGGACTGGCTGATGTAACCGTGTACAGCGTTGGACATGATCACGCTGTCGATAATCGGCTTGATCGGTTCGGACACCAGCGCTTGCAGCGGGTGGGATTCGATCGGCAGGCGGAAACCGGCAAGCTTGGCCATGTGCCCGGAGTTACCGGCCGTCACCACGCCGACGCGCTTGGCGCCGATGAAACCCTTGTTGGTTTCGACGCCGATGCACACACCGTTTTCCTTGCGGAAACCGATCACTTCGGTCTGCTGGATCAGGTCCACGCCCAAGGCATCGGCGGCACGGGCGAAGCCCCACGCCACGGCATCGTGACGGGCGACGCCGCCGCGACGCTGCACGGTCGCGCCCATGATCGGGTAGCGGGTGTTTTTCGAGCAGTCCAGGTACGGAATCTCGTCCGCAACCTGCTTGGCGTCGAGCAATTCGCCGTCGACGCCGTTGAGGCGGTTGGCGCTGACCCGACGCTCGGAATCACGGATGTCCTGCAGGGTGTGGCACAGGTTGTAGACGCCACGCTGGGAGAACATCACGTTGTAGTTGAGATCCTGCGACAGGCCTTCCCACAATTTCATCGCGTGTTCGTAGAGGTGCGCCGACTCGTCCCACAGGTAGTTGGAACGCACGATGGTGGTGTTGCGCGCGGTGTTACCGCCGCCCAGCCAGCCTTTCTCGACCACGGCGACATTGGTGATGCCGTGCTCCTTGGCCAGATAGTAGGCCGTCGCCAGGCCGTGCCCGCCGCCGCCGACGATGACCACGTCGTAGACTTTTTTCGGGGTGGGGGTGCGCCACATGCGCTGCCAGTTTTCGTGGTGGCTGAGCGAGTGTTTGAACAGGCCGAAGCCGGAATAGCGTTGCATAGTCATTACTCCAAAACCGACTCAGCGATAAACCGGGAAGTCTGCGCACAGGGCCGAGACCTGCTGGGCGACATTGGCCTCGACATCGGCGTCGCCGAGGTTGTCGAGGATGTCGCAGATCCAGCCGGCGAGGGTTTCGCACTGGCTGACCTTGAAGCCGCGCGTGGTCACCGCCGGGGTGCCGATGCGCAGGCCCGAGGTCACGAACGGCGACTGCGGGTCGTTCGGCACGGCGTTCTTGTTCACCGTGATGTGCGCACGGCCCAGCGCGGCATCGGCGTCCTTGCCGGTCAGGCCCTGACGGATCAGGCTGACCAGGAACAAGTGGTTGTCGGTACCGCCGGACACAACATCGTAGCCACGCTTGATGAACACGCTGGCCATCGCCTGGGCGTTGTCGATCACTTGTTGCTGATAGGCCTTGAAGCCAGGCTCCAGCGCTTCCTTGAAGCACACCGCCTTACCGGCGATGACGTGCATCAGCGGACCGCCCTGGGCACCGGGGAACACGGCGGCGTTGAGCTTCTTCTCGATCTCTTCGTTGGACTTGGCCAGGATCAGCCCGCCACGCGGACCGCGCAGGGTCTTGTGCGTGGTGGTGGTGACCACATCGGCGTACGGCAGCGGGTTCGGGTACAGGCCGGCAGCGACCAGACCGGCGACGTGAGCCATGTCGACGAACAGCAGCGCACCGACCTTGTCGGCGATCTGACGGAAGCGCGGGAAGTCCAGAGTCTTCGAGTAAGCGGAGAAACCGGCAACGATCATTTTCGGTTTGCACTCGACCGCCAGACGCTCGACTTCGTCGTAGTCGATCAGCCCGGTGTCGGTGTTGATGCCGTACTGCACGGCGTTGTAGAGCTTGCCCGAGGACGACACTTTCGCGCCGTGGGTCAGGTGACCGCCGTGGGCCAGGCTCATGCCGAGGATGGTGTCACCCGGCTGGATCAGCGCCAGGTACACGGCGCTGTTGGCCGAGGAGCCGGAGTGCGGCTGGACGTTGGCATAGTCGGCACCGAACAGTTGCTTGGCGCGTTCGATGGCCAGCGCTTCGACTTTATCCACATGCTCGCAGCCGCCGTAGTAGCGCTTGCCCGGATAGCCTTCGGCGTATTTGTTGGTCAGGCCGCTGCCTTGCGCCTGCATGACGCGCTTGCTGGTGTAGTTCTCCGACGCGATCAGCTCGATGTGATCTTCCTGACGTTGCTCCTCGGCATTCATCGCCGCCAGCAGTGCATCGTCGTAACCCTGGATCTGGTCTTGCTTGCTGAACATCGCGTCTCTCCCAGCGGCATCTGTGCGCCATTCGTCTCGGTAAGGCACTGGCAATGATGGCAGTGCCCTTTGATGCGATGGTATGACCGGCACAGACAGCTCAAATGCCTGCGGACGCCACGCAAAGGTGCGTTTACGACATGGCTGGAAATGACCTTGTGGGAGCTGGCTTGCCAGCGATGGCGGCGGCACATCTGGCATGGATGGTGGCTGAACCACCGCTATCGCTGGCAAGCCAGCTCCCACAGGGTTAAGCGGCGAGCTGGCGGATAAGTAGCAGCAGGAGGAAATGCGCGGGATACAGCGCATACGCCCAGCGCCGCATCGGTGGTGGCTGCAGATGTCGCCCATGTCGCAACAAGAACATTCCCAGCATCGGCGCAAACAGACATGTCGCCAGGCCGAGAATGGCCACGCTGTTGCCGAAGCGCGCCGATTCGAGCAACACCTGCCATTGGTTCGCCGCCAGACACACCAGCCCCGGCAACAGGCTGAAATACCAGGGTCGGCAAAACACCAGCAGCAGCGCCAACGGCAAAAATACGCCGAAGAAACCGAACATCAGTCGTTCTGAAAAAACCGCCGCAACCACCAGCGCGGCCAGCGCGAGCAACCGTGGCACCGACGCTGAGTCCTGCCAGCCGCGCGCCACCAGCAAGCCCAGCGCCAGCGTCGGCATCACGTTGAACGTGTCAGGGTCGGGGATATAAAAGCGATAAGGGATTTCGCTGATTGCACTGAACAGCAACAGCCAGCCCAGATAGCGCCATTCCATCTTGCGCGAACCGTCTCGTGCCAGATTCGCCGCCATCGCCAGGCAAAACCATGGAAACGCCAATCGCCCGGGCACATACAACCAATCGGCGGAGAAGCCGACATATCGCAGGTGATCGAGCAACATGCTCAGCAACGCCAGCCACTTCAGCAGATCCAGGGCACCGTCGCGTTGGCTCAGGTGCATAATCGGCCCATAAACTGGTAATTTTCCCCACCCGACATCGCATGTGCTCCCCGGAAGATCTTCGGTAAAGTGCGCATCCTCATTGACCACGAGCCTTCACAAGAGTCTCGATTACGGAAGCCGGCCATGACCGACAAGAGCCAACAATTCGCCAGCGACAACTATTCCGGGATCTGCCCGGAAGCCTGGGCCGCCATGGAACAGGCCAACCACGGCCACCAGCGCGCTTACGGCGACGATGAATGGACCGCCCGCGCGGCGGATCATTTCCGCAAACTGTTCGAAACCGACTGCGAAGTGTTCTTCGCCTTCAACGGCACCGCCGCCAACTCGCTGGCCCTGTCGTCGCTGTGCCAGAGTTACCACAGCGTGATCTGCTCGGAAACCGCCCACGTCGAAACCGACGAATGCGGCGCTCCGGAATTCTTCTCCAACGGCTCGAAGCTGCTGATCGCCGGCACTGAAAACGGCAAGATCACCCCGCAATCGATCCGCGAAGTCGCGCTCAAGCGTCAGGACATCCATTACCCGAAACCGCGCGTGGTGACCCTGACTCAAGCCACCGAAGTCGGCAGTGTCTACACCCCGGAAGAAGTCCGCGCCATCAGCGCCACCTGCAAAGAACTGGGCCTGCACCTGCACATGGACGGCGCGCGGTTCTCCAACGCTTGCGCATTCCTCGGCTGCTCGCCCGCCGACCTGACCTGGAAAGCCGGCGTTGATGTGCTGTGCTTCGGCGGCACGAAAAACGGCATGGCGGTGGGTGAAGCGATCCTGTTCTTCAACCACAAACTGGCCGAAGACTTCGACTACCGCTGCAAGCAGGCCGGGCAACTGGCGTCGAAGATGCGCTTTTTGTCGGCACCGTGGGTCGGCATTCTGGAAAACGACGCCTGGCTCAAATACGCCCGCCACGCCAACCACTGCGCGCAACTGCTGGCAGAACTGGTCAGCGACATTCCCGGGGTCGAACTGATGTTCCCAGTTCAGGCCAACGGCGTGTTCCTGCAACTGTCCGAGCCGGCCATCGCTGCGTTGACTGCAAAGAACTGGCGCTTCTACACCTTCATCGGCAAGGGCGGCGCACGTTTCATGTGCTCCTGGGACACCGAAGAAGAGCGCGTGCGCGAACTGGCGCGCGATATTCGCGAGGTCATGTCGGCCTGATCCCCACCGCATTGATCGTTCCCACGCTCCGCGTGGGAACGCCTCCCGGGACGCTCCGTGTTCCAGCCTCACCATTATCGACACGGTCAAGACCGCTATGACGCAGAGCGTGGGAACGATCTTTATCTCCACATCTGCCCCACCCTGATCGTTCCCACGCTCCGCGTGGTAACGCCTCCAGGGACGCTCCGCGTTCCAGCTTCACCCTTGGCGACAGGCTGAAAACCGCTATGACGCAGAGCGTCAGTGGCTGCATTCCCACGCAGAGCGTGGAAACGATCTTTGGACCGGAATGACTTTTCCCACCGTGGTACCAGAAGCCTCTTCTAGCGCAATTATGTCGCCCGCCCCATTCTGATCGTTCCCACGCTCCGCGTGGTAACGCATCCCGGGACGCTCCGCGTTCCATCTCCTTCGCACCGCAAGATTCAAGGATCGAATCCCATGGGCCGCAGCCGCTATACGATTACCGAAGCCGACAAACCGCATTTCCTGACCTGCACCGTAATGGAGTGGTTACCGTTATTCATCCGCCCGTACATCGTTGAGCACCTGCTCAACTGCTGGCGATATCAGCAGACACATCATGACTTGAAGCTATACGGCTACGTGATTCTGGAAAACCATCTTCACTTTGTCGCCCAAGCGCCTGACCTGAGCAAATGTCTCAGCCAGTTCAAGTCTTTCACTGCGCGACAGATCATCAACGACTTACAAACCAAAGGCGCAGACAAAGCCTTGCAACGCCTGCGCTTCAATAAGCGTGCACACAAACAGGATCGGGTTTATCAGCTGTGGCAAGAAGGTGCGCACGCGGAGATGGTCTACAGCGAATCGGTGATGCGTCAGAAGCTTGAATATATCCACAACAACCCGGTGAAACGCGGGTATGTGGATTTACCGGAGCATTGGCGTTATTCGAGTGCCAGGGACTACGCGGGAACTGAGGGACTGATCGAGGTTCAGCGCTGGTATTGAAATGGGACGCGGAGCGTCCCGGGCGGCATTCCCACGCGGAGCGTGGGAACGATCATAATTACTGATTAAAACTCAATCCGCACATCCCCCTTCGGCACGCTGCAGCACGACAGGATAAACCCTTCAGCCTCGTCGTCCTCGGTAATCCCGCCGTTGTGCTCCATCTCCACTTCGCCGCCCAGTTTCATCACCTTGCATGTCCCGCAAATGCCCATGCCGCAGGCTTTCGGGATCATCAGGCCGAGTTTGGCGGCGGCTGCGTGGACGGTTTCGCCCGGGCCGACGCGAATGCTTTTGCCGGAGGCGGTGAATTCCACCTGATGCAGATCCGCAGCGTCGATTTCCGGCGCATCGGCGGCTTGTTCGGCCTGTTCCACCGCGTCGGCGCGGGCCTCGGGTGGCGTGGCGCCGAAGGATTCTTCGTGGTAGCGCGACATGTCGTAGCCGGCCGCTTCCAGCAGGCGTTTGACCGCAGTCATGTACGGCGTCGGGCCGCAGCAGAACACTTCGCGTTCGAGGAAGTCCGGAACCATCAGTTCGAGCATCTTGTGGTTCAGGTAACCGCGATAACCGGCCCATGGCTCACCGAGGCCGTGTTTTTCGCAGATCAGGTGCAGGCTGAAGTTGTCGATCCGCGACGCCATGTGCTCAAGCTCGCGGTGGTAAATGATGTCTTTCGGCGACCGCGCGCTGTGCACGAACGTCATGTCGACATTGGCGTTGGTGTCGTAGAACCAGCGCGCCATCGACATGCACGGCGTGATGCCGACGCCGCCGCTCAGATACAGGACCTTCGGGCTCGGGAAGTCGATCGCGTTGAACAGCCCGACCGGGCCGTGCACCGCCAGCTCCTGACCTTCATGCAAAGTGTCGTGCAACCAGTTCGAGACCTTGCCGCCCGGCACGCGTTTGATCGTCACCGAAAAGCTGTACGGCACCGACGGCGAGCTGGAAATCGTGTACGAGCGCATGATCGGCTGGCCTTCGATTTCCAGCTCCAGCGTGACGAACTGCCCCGGTTTGAAGAAGAACAGGATCGGCTGGTCGGCCATAAAGCAGAAGGTGCGCACATCCCAGGTTTCCTGGATGACTTTGACGCAACGGACAATGTGTCGGCCATTGGCCCAGGTCTGGGTGGTGACCGGATTCAGGAAGCTGTTGGACATGCTGTTCTCCACGGCCGACTGTCGGCCTCTTGTCGGCGATTCTGCGTATAGCGCAGACCGTGCGTTTACCTATCCGCGACATTGACATACTTATCGCGACCAGCCCTTGAACACCGGGGCTTGCGCGTCGGGAACAGATTGCGCCATGTCGCGCATGGATAAGGTTCCCCCCAGCGCCGGCCCCACACTCGCCCCAACACAAGACGACTTCTTTACACCTTGCGTAGCAACCGTTTTGCAGCACACCTGATCAGCCACTTTCGCCGGCCACGCAGAGGGCCATGAGGATTACATCGATGGACGTCACCGCAAAAATCAGCCTGGGCGATCCGCTGGAACCCGCACGCAAGGCCACCGCACAAATGCTCCAGGAGCGCGAGCGCACTTTTTCGCTGCCACAGCCGTTCTACAGCGACGAGCGCCTGTTCGATATCGATATGCAGGAGATCTTCCAGAAGGAATGGTTGATCGCCGGCATGACCTGCGAGATCCCGGCCAAGGGCAACTACCTGACCCTGCAGGTCGGCAAGAACCCGATCATCGTCATTCGTGGCGCCGAGGGCGTGGTGCACGCGTTCCACAACGTCTGCCGCCACCGTGGCTCGCGCCTGTGCACCAATGAAAAAGGCAAAGTCGCCAAACTGGTCTGCCATTACCACCAGTGGACTTACGAACTGGACGGTCGCCTGCTGTTCGCCGGCACCGAGATGGGCGCCGACTTCGACATGAAGCAATACGGCCTGAAACCGGTGAACGTGAAAACCGCTGGCGGCTACATCTTCATCAGCCTGGCGGAGAACCCGCCGGCCATCGATGACTTCCTGTCGACGCTCAACCATTACATGGAACCGTACGACATGGAGAACACCAAGGTGGCGATCACCACCACCTTGATGGAAAAGGCCAACTGGAAACTGGTGCTGGAAAACAACCGCGAGTGCTACCACTGCAACGCGTCGCACCCGGAGCTGTTGAAAACTCTGCTGGAGTGGGACGACGTCACCGACCCGCGCGCCGATCAGGCCTTCAAGGATCACGTCGCCGCCTCCGCCGCTGCCTGGGAAGCGGAAAAGATCCCTTACGCCCACGCCAGTTTCGGCTTGCGCAACCGTATCGTGCGCATGCCGCTGCTCAAGGGCACCGTGTCGATGACCCTCGACGGCAAGCAAGGCTGCGCGAAACTGATGGGCCGGATCAAGAACCCGGACCTGGGCTCGATGCGCATCCTGCACCTGCCGCACTCGTGGAACCACTGCATGGGCGACCACATCATCGTCTTCACCGTGTGGCCGATCAGCGCTCAGGAAACCATGGTCACCACCAAGTGGCTGGTGCACAAGGATGCGGTGGAAGGTGTCGATTACGACGTCGAGCGCATGCGCCAGGTGTGGGACGCGACCAACGATCAGGACCGGCGTCTGGCCGAGGAAAACCAGCGCGGGATCAACTCCACCGCTTACCAGCCGGGGCCTTACTCGAAGACCTATGAATTCGGCGTGGTCAACTTCGTCGATTGGTACAGCGAGCGGATGTTGAACAACCTCGGGGCAGAGCCTGCGCCTTACCTCAAAGGTGTACCGGTTCAGGGCTAAAAGCAAAAGCATCGCGAGCAGGCTCACTCCTACATTTGGAATGCGTTCCCCTGTAGGAGTGAGCCTGCTCGCGATAGCGACTTCTCATTCAACACACTAGCCAGCTGATTGATCAATTTCCGATCAACCAGCCCGCCCCCATACCCACCAAGCCCTCCAGCCTTCCGCAAACAAGTTATCCACATACCCGCCCACAGCAAATGGGGGTAAATGTGGATGACTCAAAAAATATCCTGCTGATTTGCAAAGAAAAATCGTGACTTATGCTGAATCGCGGTTTCTCAAAACAATTGATCATTTTTTGATCACGCTCGTACACAGCACGGATTCAAAGGCCTGTAGCGGGTAGCGAACACGTTATCCACAGAAGCGCCAACAGAGATCGGGGACAACTTTCAATCTCCTGTGGAAAAACACCTATGACTGGGGAAAACCCGTCGCGTTGACAGCTCTCGGCGCCCTGGGATCACACTTGATCAATAATTGATCAAACCCATGTACGCCCTGCTCCATATGGCCTACAGCTGGTAGCGAACATCTTATCCACAGAAGCGCCAACAGAGATTGGGGGCAACTTGTCGATTTATACCGAAGTAAAAGCCCGAGAAATCCGTGAGTTACGCTGATCATTTTTTGATCTTATGGCTGAAAGGCTTGAATGGCGTGGGGTGCGAGCAAGGGCGAACACGTTATCCACAGCTTCGCCAACAGGGATTGTGGGTAAACAGTAAAGATTGGCGGTGAGTGAATACCAAATGTGGGAGCGAGCCTGCTCGCGAAGGCGTCGGGTCAGTCGATGCATGTGTCGGCTGTCAGTCCGCTTTCGCGAGCAGGCTCGCTCCCACAGGGGTTATTCCATGCCAGGAAGAGGTGACTAGCGGACAACGCCCTCTTCAATCAGCAACTTCAGAATCGCCTCCGCCCCAGCCTGCGCGGTAACGCCCTTAAGCACCTGCCCCCCGCCGCCACTGGCCTTGGCCGTCGCGGCCTTCATCCGGTCGGCACCGCTCTTGGCCTTGATCACCTTCAAGCGCTTCGGTCGTGGCTTGGCCGGTTGCAGCGTGGCCACGGCCAACAATTGGTCCTCAACCACTTCAACGTCATCGGCGGCCAATTCGCCCCGTCGTGCCGGACCATACGCACTTTGCCGAGGCTTCGGCGCGGCGTTATCCACAGTGGCCAGAAACGGCAGTTTGACCTTCAAGCGGCGTCGTTGCCCACGCGGCAACGCTTGTAGAACCAGCGCCGTCCCGTCAGCGATCGATTCGACCTGCGCCAGGCCCACCACCAGCGGCCAGCCCAGGCCTTCGGCCAGGAGGAACGGCAACATCCCCGAACCCTCACCGGTTTCCGCTTGGCTGCCGGTCAGCACCACTTGCGCCCCGGCGTCGCGCAGGTACGCGGTCAGCGCCGGCAAGGCGTCGGCGCCAGCGGGTTGTTCCAGCACATGCAGCTGTTCCAGGCCCATGCCCAGATAGGCACGCAGGGCCGGTTCGGCAACATCACCGGCGTGCAGCACTTGCAGGTTATCCCCAGCCAGTTGCAGGCCCAGTTCCACCGCGCGCGCATCCTGATCGGCGCGCCGTGGCCGACCCGAAGTCGGGTGAGCGCCGATTGAAACCAGACTGATAACGTTCGTGTTCATAGGGTTTCCTTAAGCCGCATCGCGCTTGGCTTCGTTGCGGTAAGCCGCGACCGCTTCGATCAACGCTCGCAGAATCTCTGCGCTTTCGCCGATCACCGAAAGGTCGGCACGCTTGATCATGTCGCAACCCGGATCGAGGTTGATCGCCACCACCTTGTCGCAGGCGCCAATGCCTTGCAGGTGCTGGATCGCGCCAGAGATACCCACAGCCACATAGACCCGCGCGGTGACCCAGGTGCCGGACGCGCCGACCTGACGATCTCGGGCCATGAAGCCATCGTCCACCGCAACCCGCGAAGCGCCTTCGGTGGCGCCGAGGGCCGCCGCTGTTTCGTGAAACAGCTGCCAATCCTTGACCCCGTTGCCGCCGGAGAAAATGAATTCCGCTTCGGCCATCGGAATCGCTGCCGGATCCACCGCCACGGCACCAAGATCTTCGATTCGCGACAAGCTGCGCGCGACGCTTGTGGATAACTCCACTGGCAACGCTTCGTGACGGGTTTCGCTGACCGGTTCTGCGCATTCGGCAGCGGCGAGAATCAACCGCGCCACTGGACGCGCCAGGTCTTGCAATCCGGCCCCGGCGCGGCCGATGCACTCCTGATCCTTGACCTGCCAGACCCGCGTGGCCGGACGCTCGCCCAGTGCAGCAGCAAAGCGCCGGCCGAGTTCGCCGCCACCGCTGCGGCTGTCCGGCAGCAACCAGTGACGCGGGTTGAATTGGTTATCCACAGCGCGCAAACCCTGCACCCGCTGCTCCGGTGCATAACCGCTGAACTCCTCGCCTTCAAGCACCAGCAAGCGATCAACGCCCGCGGTTTCGAAAGCGCTTTCCTTGTGCTCGCCGAACACCACGGCGAGCACCGCACCATCGGTGCCGGCCAGTTGGTGAGCAAGGCCGAGCAGATCACGGTCGTGGCTGCTCAGGCGACCGCCGACCATATCCGGCACCACGCTGATGTAGAACGCCGGGGCCGGAACCTGATGCAAGGGCAATTGCACTTCAGCAGCAGCCGATCGTTTGACCGCCCCACCCTGCTGCGCACCGCTGCGGTCAATGCGTTTGATGCCGTTAGGGCCGATAAAACCCATGCCGTGCAGATTCTTGCGGATGACGCCGTTGGGACCCATCCAGCTGTGCTGCGCCGGTTGCATCGCCGCGTGCAGCGGGTGCAAACGGTTACGGGCAATCCATTCGGCGCGCGGGTCGCGGCGGATAATGTCGCTCATCAGTGCACCTCCGCAGGTTCACGTTTGGCCGGGCTGGCAGGCTTGCTTGGCGCGGCGTCCTCGAGCAACGCGTCGGCGACCAGTTCGGCGATGTCCTTGATCAGCGGACGCGGTTCGACCACGCCTTCGAGCATCGCCGTGCATTGTGGACAACCCACCGCCACCAGTTCGGCGCCGGTCTCGCGGATGTCTTCCATGCGCATGTCGGGAATCCGCTGCTTGCCCGGAATGTCAGTGATCGGCGCGCCACCACCGCCGCCGCAGCAGCGTGAGCGGAAGCCGGAACGTTGCATCTCTTTGACCTCGATACCGAGTGCACGCAGCACTTCACGCGGTGCTTCATATTCGCCGTTGTAGCGGCCGAGGTAGCACGGATCGTGATAGGTCACGCTGTTGCCTTTGTGCTGCCCGAGGTTGAGCGCGCCGGCCTGAATGATCTCGGCCATGTAAGTGCTGTGGTGCTGCACCAGATAGTTGCCGTCGAAGGCGCCGTACTCGTTTTTCAGCACATGGAAACTGTGCGGATCGCAGGTGACGATGCGGTTGAAGCTGTATTTGGCCAACGTCTGGATATTGCGTTTGGCGAGCTGCTGGAACGTTGCTTCGTCGCCGAGACGGCGGGCCACATCGCCGCTGTCGCGTTCCTCAAGACCGAGTACAGCGAAGTCGACTTTCGCTGCCTTCAGCACTTTGACGAAGGCACGCAGGGTGCGCTGGTTGCGCATGTCGAAGGCGCCGTCGCCGACCCAGAAGAGCACGTCGGTGGATTTCTTTTCGCTGAGCAGAGTGAGGTTCAGGTCCGCTGCCCAGTTCATCCGCCCGCCCGGGGCGAAACCGCCGGGGTTGTCGGTTGCAATAAGGTTCTCGAGAACTTCGGCACCCTTGTTCGGGGTCGCGCCTTTTTCCAGGGTCAGATGCCGGCGCATGTCGACGATCGCGTCGACGTGCTCGATCATCATCGGGCATTCCTCGACGCAGGCGCGGCAGGTGGTGCACGACCACAGGGTTTCGGCATCGACCAGACCGTTGACGATCGGTTGGTGCGGGTTGCCGCCATGCTCGCCGATCGGTTTGCCTGGATACGGGCTGCCGGCGAACTTCGCGTCAGTGCCGCCGGCGAGGCCGACGACCATGTCCTGAATCAGTTTTTTCGGGTTCAGCGGCTGGCCGGCGGCGAAGGCCGGGCACGCCGCTTCGCACTTGCCGCACTGCACGCAGGCGTCGAAACCGAGCAACTGGTTCCAGGTGAAATCCTTGGGTTTTTCCACGCCCAGCGGCGCGGATGGATCGTTCAGATCCAGCGGTTTCAAACCAGTGGAACGGCCACCGCCAAAGCGTTCAGCGCGACGGTGCCAGGCCAGGTGCAGGGCACCGGCAAAGGCGTGCTTCATCGGCCCGCCCCAAGTCATGCCGAAAAACAGTTCCGACACGCCCCACAGCACGCCAACACCGAGGATGGCGGCGAGCACCCAGCCGCCGAAGTTTTCCGGCAGGATCCCCGCCACCGGCAGGGTCACCAGGAAAAACGACGCGGAGAAGGCCAGCAGGCTTTTCGGCAGGCGCATCCACGGGCCTTTCGACAGACGCGCAGGCGGATTGACCCGGCGCAGGTACATGAAGATCGCGCCGACGAACATCACCGCCGACATCAACAGCAGGGCGTAGCCGAGGATGCGGTTATGCAGGCCGAAGCCGTGCACCAGAATGGCCAGCACAATCGACGCCACCGCACCGCCGGCCGTGGCGACGTGGGTGTTGGCAATGTATTTGTCCCGCGCCACGACGTGGTGCAGGTCGACCATGTAGCGCTTGGGCATGGCCAGCAGACCGCCGAGCAGATCGACCTTCGCCGCCCGCCCCCGGCGCCACATGTTCATCCGCCGCGACGCGCCGAGGACAGCAAGGCCCAGGGCTGCGAACAACAGGATTGGAAGAAGGGTGTTCAACATCAGAGTCACCTCTGGCGAGCGGCAAGCTGCAAGCTACAAGCGGCAAGAAAGAGCAGCATGGATCGGCTGTGCTTTTACTTGCAGCTTGAAGCTTGTGGCTTGCAGCTGAGCCGTCAAAAATCCTTACAGAGCCGAAGTGCGTCGTAAATGGCGGCGTGTGTATTACGCTGCGCCACACAGTCGCCGATGCGGAACAGCAAGTAGCCGTCGCCCGCTTCGCTCAGCGAAGGTTGCGGCTTGATCGCGAACAGCGCTTCGACGTCGATCTGGCCCTTGTTGCGCGAGCCGTCCTTGAGCGCGTAGTAGATTTCCTCGTCCGGGCGTACGCCGTTTTCGACGACCACCTGATCGACCACCCGTTCCTCTTTCGCGCCGGTGTATTCGTTCTCCAGCACTGCGATCAGCTTGTCGCCCTCGCGGTAGACCTTCTCCAGCATCATGTCGCCGGTCATGATCACTTCTTTCGGGTACATGCTGCGGTAGTAGGTCGGGAACGACGTGCCGCCGATGGCCACGCCCGGTTTGATGTCGTCGGTGACGATCTCGACCTGGCTGCCCTTGTCGGCGAGGAAGTCGGCGACCGACATGCCGGTGAACTCGCAAATGGTGTCGTAGACCAGCACGTTCTTGCCCGGCGCAACCTTGCCGTCGAGCACGTCCCAGCTGCTGACCACCAGCCCTTCGGCCGCGCCCCAGTGCTCGTTCTGCTCAAGGTACGGATGACCGCCAACCGCCAGCACCACTACGTCCGGACGCAGGTCCATGATGGTGTCGGCATCCGCCGCCGTGCCCAGGCGCAGATCGACTTTCAAGCGCGCCAGTTCCAGCTGGAACCAGCGGGTGATGCCGGCGATCTGGTCACGCTGCGGTGCTTTCGATGCGGTGGTGATCTGCCCGCCGATGAAGTCTTTTTTCTCGAACAGGGTCACGTCGTGGCCACGCTCGGCAGCCACGCGTGCGGCTTCCATCCCGGCCGGGCCGGCACCCACGATTACCACTTTGCGTTTCGGCCCGGTGGATTTCTCGATGATGTGCGGCACGCCCATGTACTCACGGGAGGTCGCGGCGTTCTGGATGCACAGCACGTCCAGGCCTTGATACTGGCGGTCGATGCAATAGTTGGCGCCGACGCACTGCTTGATCTGGTCGATCTGGCCCATCTTGATCTTGGCGATCAGGTGCGGGTCGGCGATGTGCGCGCGGGTCATGCCGACCATGTCGACGTAACCGCCCTCAAGAATGCGCGTGGCCTGGTTCGGGTCCTTGATGTTCTGCGCGTGCAACACCGGCACCTTGACCACTTCCTTGATCCCGGCGGCCAGATGCAGGAACGGCTCCGGTGGATAACTCATGTTCGGAATAACGTTGGCCAGGGTGTTGTGGGTGTCGCAACCCGAGCCGACCACGCCGATGAAATCGAGCATGCCGGTGTCGTCGTAATACTTGGCGATCTGCTTCATGTCCTCGTGGGACAAGCCGTCCGGGTGGAACTCGTCACCGCACAGGCGCATGCCCACGCAGAAGTCGTCACCGACCTCGGCGCGCACGGCTTTCAGGACTTCCAGGCCGAACTTCATTCGGCCTTCGAAGGTGCCGCCCCATTCATCGGTACGCTTGTTGACGCGCGGGCTCCAGAACTGGTCGATCATGTGCTGGTGCACGGCCGACAGTTCGACGCCATCGAGGCCACCAGCCTTGGCCCGGCGCGCAGCCTGGGCGTAGTTGCCGATCACTCGCCAGATCTCTTCCGGCTCGATGGTTTTGCAAGTGGCGCGGTGCACCGGTTCACGGATGCCCGAGGGCGACATCAAGGTCGGCCAGTTGAAACCGTCCCAGCGCGAGCGACGACCCATGTGGGTAATCTGGATCATGATCTTGGCGCCATGCTTGTGCATGGCGTCGGCCAGATTCTGGAAGTGCGGAATGATCCGGTCGGTGGACAGATTGACCGAACTCCACCATTCCTGCGGGCTGTCGATCGCCACGACGGACGAACCGCCGCAGATGGCCAGGCCGATACCGCCCTTGGCTTTCTCTTCGTAGTATTTGACGTAGCGGTCGGTGGTCATGCCACCGTCAGTCGCGTAGACCTCGGCGTGCGCGGTGCTGAGCACGCGGTTGCGGATGGTCAGTTTGCCGATCTGGATCGGCTGGAACATTGCTTCGAAAGCCATGGCACGGTCCTCGGCTTACAACGGCTTGACGATGAACAAGCCGTCATCGTGGCCCTCTTCGGAGCCTCCGTAGACTTGTTCGGCGACAGTACGGATCTTGCTGCCACGGGCTTCGAGAATCTGGTCCATGGCGCCGGCGAACCAGCCGGTGAACATGTAATCGACCTTGCGCCCGACCTTGCCGTAGACATAGACGAATGCCGAGTGCTCGAGCTTGACGCTGGCGGTGCCTTTGTCGAGGTCGATGTCCTGGATCTTGAACAGGCCCCAGCCGCGCTGCGACAGGCGCTTCATGTAGTGCTCGAACACCGCGACGCCCTCCAGGCCGTGGCATTCGGCTTCCTTTTTACACCAGTGCCAGGCGGATTTGTAGCCAGCCTTGTAGAGGATCTCGGCATAGGCTTCAGCGCCGAGCACTTCCTCGATGCCCATGTGGTTGTTGACGAAAAAGTGACGCGGCACATACAGCATTGGCAGGGCGTCGGAGGTCCAGACACCGGTCTCGCTGTCGACTTCGATTGGCAATTGCGGGGCGATCTTGGCCATGGAAACTTAACTCCAGAAAATTTTGTGTGTTGCCCCCGACGCGAATGGCCGGGGGAAAGGATTCAGAAGTGCGGCGGCTTACTCGCCCCAGACATCTTTCAAGACGTTGACCCAGTTCTCGCCCATGATCTTGCGCACCACGCGCTCGGAATGGCCGCGCTTGAGCAGGGTTTCGGTGAGGTTGGGGAATTCGCCGACGGTGCGGATGCCCAGCGGGTTGATGATCTTGCCGAAGCTGGTCAGGCGGCGGGCGTAACCCTTGTCGTGGGTCAGGTATTCGAAGAAGTCCTGGCCGTGACCCTGAGTGAAATCGGTGCCGATACCGATGGCGTCTTCGCCGACGATGTTCATGGTGTATTCGATGGCTTCGGCGTAATCGTCGATGGTCGAATCGATGCCCTTGGCGAGGAACGGCGCGAACATGGTCACGCCGACGAAACCGCCGTGGTCGGCAATGAACTTCAGCTCTGCATCGGACTTGTTGCGCGGATGCTCTTTGAGACCCGACGGCAGGCAGTGCGAATAGCAGACCGGTTTTTTCGATTCGAGAATGACTTCTTCGGAGGTCTTGGAACCGACGTGGGACAGGTCGCACATGACGCCAACACGGTTCATTTCAGCCACAATTTCGCGACCGAAACCCGAGAGGCCGCCGTCACGTTCGTAGCAACCGGTGCCGACCAGATTCTGGGTGTTGTAGCACATCTGCACGATACCGACGCCGAGCTGCTTGAACACCTCGACATAACCGATCTGGTCTTCGAAAGCGTGGGCATTCTGGAAGCCGAAGAGGATGCCGGTCTTGCCTTGTTCCTTGGCGCGACGGATGTCGGCGGTGGTGCGCACCGGCATCACCAGGTCGCTGTTTTCGCGGATCAGTTTCTGGCTGGCAGCAATGTTGTTCACGGTCGCCTGAAAGCCTTCCCACACCGACACAGTGCAGTTGGCTGCCGTCAGACCGCCCTTGCGCATGTCTTCGAACAGCTCGCGGTTCCATTTGGCAATGATCAGACCGTCGATAACGATGCTGTCGGCGTGTAGTTCGGCTGGGCTCATCAGGCGTCCCCTTATTGGCGATTCATGCGCCGAATCGTCTGCCGGCGCTTTGGGGCCAGCATATGCCTCGGTGCCGGGGCGCCCGGGTGCAAAAACGACAGGGGAATTGCCGAAAGCGTCAATCCGCGACAAAGGGTCGTCAGCCGCCCTCCTCGGCTGGCTGTTCAAGCCCGCGCGCTTACGCCAGAATCTGCCGCAGCCTGCACCTACCAACGGATTAGAGCGACCCCAATGAAATCGATCTTCCTCGCCCTGGCACTGATTGCGACCGGCGCCCACGCCGCCGAAGAATCCGAGAACAACCCGTGCGACGCGGTGGAAAACGACATCCAGACCCTGGAATGCTCCGCCTACAGCCGCAGCACCGCCGAAGACCTGCTCAAAGACAACTACGCCAGCCTCAACGAACGCATGCAGACCGCCTACGGCAAGAACCCGACGCAACTGGCCGACATCACCGCCAAACTGAAAACCGCCCAGCAACAATGGTTGAAGACGCGGGATGCGGATTGCGCGGTGGAAGCGTTCCCGGCAACGGCGGGGAGCAAGGCTTTCACCATTGCGCAGAATGATTGTGTCGCGCGGATGAGTGATGAACGGTCGGAGTTTTTGGAGTCGATCGGGCAGGAGTGATAGAAAGTCTGGACGGCTGTTGCGGCTTCATCGGCGTAACCTCGTCCTCAACCACCATATTGCGATCGAGCCGACAGGCTGCGACTTGATGGCCAGTAGCGACACAAACGCGCAACATGCCGACACGCGTTGTTTATTGGCCACTGGAAAAATATAAGCAAAGATTCGCGAATCTTATAAAAGACTTATATTCTTCTATGAACAGCATCCACTGGACTCGCAAAGCTGTTAAGCAGCTTTTGAAATTGCATTCCGTGCACCAAGGGAAGGTTCGCGACGCCGTCACGGCGCTTGCCGACATGCCCGATGTTGGCAACGTAAAAGCATTGGTTAGTCATGACTACGCTTACCGACTGCGTGTAGGCAATTATCGAGTCATGTTCGACTGGGATGGCGCAATCAAAGTGGTCAGTATTCAAGAGGTCAAAAAACGTGATGAACGCACCTACTGACGTTCAAATAATCAATGACGCCGAGGGTAATCCTGCGTTCGTGGTTATCCCCTACGCTCAATATGTCGCACAGAAAATACAGCCCGATCTGATTCCCCATGAGGTAGTAAGTCGAATCGTTGATGGCGCAACACCGATCCGCGCCTGGCGCGAACATCTCAACCTGACTCAGGAAGAAGTGGCGAAGCGCATGGGCATCTCGCAACCGGCGTTTGCCCAGCAGGAAACAGTCGCCAAACCCCGCAAGGCCACCCGCGAGAAAATCGCCGCCGCGTTCGGCATCACAGCCAGTCAGCTTGAGCTGTAGGCTGCCCTCTTTATTCAAAGGAATTCCCATGAACATCTGCGGCATTGAAATCAAAGGCAGCGAAGCGATCATCGCCGTGGCGGCGCTCGATGGTTCGACGTTGAGCCACGTCCCTCTCGCCACGAAGAAGATTGCTCTGGATGACGACGACGAGGCGGCGAACGTGCGGCGGTTCGCGGCGCAGGTGGCATCGTTTGTGCGGGAGAACTCGGTGGACCGGATTGCGATCAAGAAACGCAGCAAAAAGGGCGAGTTTGCCGGTGGGCCGACGACGTTCAAGATCGAGGGTGTGTTTCAGTTGCTTGATGGCTGTGAGGTGACGCTGCTGTCGCCACAGACGATCAATGCCCAGGCCAAGAAGCACAATTTCGAGCTGCCGGGGACGTTGAACAAGTATCAGCATGAGGCTTACAAAGCGGCGTGTTCGGCGTTGGTGAAGAAATAACCCGATTCCCGAAATCACCTTCGAACCTGTGGGAGCGGGCTTGCCCGCGATGGCGGTGTGTCCGGCAATAACAATGTTGGATGTGCTGGCCTCATCGCGGGCAAGCCCGCTCCCACAGGGTTCTAGGGTGTTGCTGAAACCATTCACGCCTGCGCGGTACGCCGGTCTTCCCGGGGGCAGCGGGCGAAACGCGCGCGATAACTGCGGGTGAAATACGACGGTGATTCAAAACCACAGGCAATGCTGACTTCGAGCACGCTCATATCGGTCTGGCGCAGCAATTGCCGGGCCTTCTCAAGCCTTAACCGCAGATAGAAGTTGCTCGGCGTATCGTTCAGATGCAGCCGGAATAACCTCTCCAGTTGCCGCCGGGTCACCTTGATCGACTCCGCCAGTTGCAGCGTGGTCAGCGGCGGTTCGCTGTGCTGCTCCATCTCGCCGATCACCTGCACCAGTTTCTTGTTGCTGATGCCGTAGCGCGTGGCGACTTCCATGCGCTGGTGATCCTTGCGCGGGCGTATGCGCCCGAGCACAAACTGCTCGCTGACCTGAATCGCCAGTTGCGGGCCGTGGGCCTGGGCGATCAGGTCGAGCATCAGATCAATCGAGGCCGTTCCTCCCGCCGAGGTGATCCGCCGCCGGTCGATCTCAAACAGCTCCTGGGTCACGCTGAGCTGTGGATAAGACTCCTTGAACGCATCGATCGCCTCCCAGTGCAGGGTCAGGCGATGGCCATCGAGCAGGCCCGCTTCGGCGAGGACGAAGCTGCCGGTGTCGATGGCGCCGAGGGTTACGCCGTCCTTGTCCAGCCTGCGCAACCAGTGCTCCAGCGTCGGCGTGATGAACTTCAGCGGTTCGAAGCCGGCCACCACCAGCAAGGTCGCGCCTTTCTTCAGCGGCTCCAGTGCCGCATCGGCGTTGACCGACATGCCGTTGCTCGCCAGTACCGCGCCGCCATCGGCGTTGACCGACATGCCGTTGCTGGCCAGTACCGCGCCGCCATCGGCGCTGAGCACATGCCAGCGGTACAACTCGCCGCGAAAGCGGTTGGCCACGCGCAACGGTTCGATCGCGGAAATAAAGCCGATGGCGGAGAACCCCGGCATCAGCAAAAAGTAGAAATCCTGGGACATGGGCGCACTCGGTTGGCGGGTCGCGTGGCTCGTTGATACGCCGATTATCGGCGGCGTTCAAGCGTGCAGGTCGCTACAGTGCAAATGCCAGTCGCCGCAGTGCGCTTTCACGGGCGTATAGCTGCGTAACTTGGCCTCACCGGCGCGCAGATGCCGGGAACCACAATAATCGAACTGCCGAGGAACCCGACATGAAACGACTGATCAGCAGCTGCGTTCTTGCACTCAGCGGTACCGCTTTTTTCAGCACCGGCGTAATGGCGGCCGAACCGGCCTCCTGCAAGAACGTACGCATGGGCGTGGTCAACTGGACTGACGTGATCGCCACCAGTGCCATGACCCAGGTCCTGCTCGACGGCCTCGGCTACAACACCAAACAGACCAGCGCCTCCCAGCAGATCATCTTCGCCGGGATTCGCGATCAGCGCCTGGACCTGTTCCTCGGCTACTGGAACCCGCTGATGACGCAGACCATCACGCCATTCGTCGAGGCCAATCAGGTGAAAGTGCTCGAAGCACCGAGCCTGAAAGATGCCCGCGCCACTCTCGCCGTGCCGACGTACCTGGCCGACAAGGGGCTGAAAACCTTCGCCGACATCGCCAAATTCGAGAAGGAATTGGGGGGCAAGATCTACGGCATCGAGCCAGGCTCAGGTGCCAACACGCAGATCAAAGCGATGATCGCCAAGAACCAGTTTGGTCTGGGTAAATTCCAACTGGTCGAATCGAGCGAGGCCGGCATGCTCGCCGCCGTCGATCGCGCCGTGCGCCGCAAGGAAGCCGTAGTGTTCTTCGGCTGGGCGCCGCACCCGATGAACGTCAACATCCAGATGACCTATCTGACCGGCAGCGAAGACGCCCTCGGCCCGAACGAAGGCATGGCCACGGTGTGGACGGTCACCGCGCCGAAATACGCCGAGCAATGCCCGAACATCGGCCGCCTGCTGGCCAACCTGACCTTCACCGCCGAATCCGAGAGCCGGATGATGCAGCCGTTGCTCGATCATAAAGATGCCTTCGAGTCGGCGAAGCAGTGGCTCAAGGATCACCCCGAAGACAAACAGCGCTGGCTTGAAGGTGTGACGACTTTCGATGGCAAACCGGCTGCTGAAAACCTCCAGCTGACCAGCAAATAACCCTTTATTGAACCCCCCCTCTCCCAGATGGGAGAGGCCACTGAACCACGCTTCGCAGCCCCGCCACGGGCTGCGGACAGACCCATCACGCCTGAAGGAAACGCACCATGAACCACGACGTCATCATCACCTGCGCACTCACCGGTGCTGGCGACACGACCGCCAAGAGCCCACACGTGCCGGTCACCCCGAAACAGATTGCCGCTGCCGCGGTGGAAGCGGCCAAGGCCGGCGCCACCGTCGTGCACTGCCATGTGCGCGACCCGCAGACCGGCAAGTTCAGCCGTGACGTGGCGCTGTACCGCGAAGTGATGGAGCGCATCCGCGAGGCGGACGTCGACATCATCGTCAACCTCACCGCCGGGATGGGCGGCGACCTGGAAATCGGCCCTGGCGAGAACCCGATGGAGTTCGGCCCGAACACCGATCTGGTCGGTCCGCTGACCCGTCTCGCCCACGTCGAAGAACTGCTGCCGGAAATCTGCACCCTCGATTGCGGCACGCTGAACTTCGGCGATGGCGACACCATTTACGTCTCCACCCCGGCGCAACTGCGCGCCGGCGCCAAGCGCATCACCGAACTGGGCGTGAAGGCCGAACTGGAGATTTTCGACACCGGGCATCTGTGGTTCGCCAAGCAGATGATCAAGGAAGGCTTGCTCGACAACCCGCTGTTCCAGCTCTGCCTGGGCATCCCGTGGGGCGCGCCGGCCGACACCACCACGATGAAAGCCATGGTCGACAACCTGCCCGCCGACGCGGTCTGGGCCGGCTTCGGCATCGGCCGCATGCAGATGCCGATGGCGGCGCAAGCGGTGCTGCTGGGCGGCAACGTGCGGGTCGGCCTCGAAGACAACCTGTGGCTGGACAAAGGCGTGCTGGCGACCAATGGCCAACTGGTCGAACGCGCCACGGAAATCCTCAGCCGCCTCGGTGCCCGGGTGCTCACACCGGCAGAAGGTCGCAAAAAAATGGGCCTGATTCAGCGCGGCTGAACCTCACCCTTTCTCCCTGTGAACATAAATTTTGTGGTGAGGGGATTTATCCCCGATGGGTGGCGAAGCCGCCCCAAAACCTGACAAGCCGCGGCATCAGATAGACCGAGAGCACAGGTTTTACGACTGCTTCGCAGCCGATCGGGGATAAATCCCCTCGCCACGAGAACAGAGTTTCCACAGGGATCACCGAACTCTTCAGGACATCGCCATGCGCTTTATCACCGAAATCAAAACTTTCGCCGCTCTTGGCAGCGGTGTCATCGGCAGTGGCTGGGTCGCCCGCGCCCTCGCCCACGGCCTCGATGTAGTGGCCTGGGACCCGGCGCCCGGCGCCGAAGCGGCATTGCGCCAACGCGTGGCCAATGCGTGGGGCGCGCTGGAGAAAAACGGCCTGGCGCCGGGTGCTTCGCAGGATCGTCTGCGCTTTGTCGCAACCATCGAGGAATGTGTGCGTGACGCCGATTTCATCCAGGAAAGCGCCCCGGAACGGCTGGAACTGAAGCTCGACCTGCACAGCAAGATCAGCGCCGCCGCCAAGCCCGATGCGCTGATCGGCTCCAGCACTTCAGGCCTTTTGCCCAGCGAGTTCTACGAGAGTTCGACGCACCCTGAACGCTGCGTGGTCGGGCATCCGTTCAACCCGGTTTATCTGTTGCCGCTGGTCGAAGTCGTCGGCGGCAGAAACACCGCGCCGGAGGCGGTGCAAGCGGCGATGCAAGTCTACCAATCCCTCGGCATGCGCCCGTTGCATGTGCGCAAGGAAGTGCCGGGTTTCATCGCCGATCGCCTGCTCGAAGCGCTGTGGCGCGAGGCGTTGCACCTGGTCAACGACGGTGTCGCGACGACCGGCGAAATCGACGATGCGATTCGCTTTGGCGCTGGTCTGCGCTGGTCGTTCATGGGCACTTTCCTGACCTACACCCTGGCCGGCGGCGATGCCGGCATGCGCCACTTCATGTCGCAATTCGGTCCGGCGTTGCAGTTGCCGTGGACATATTTGCCGGCACCGGAGCTGACCGACAAGTTGATCGATGATGTGGTCGATGGCACCACTGATCAGCTCGGTCGGCACAGCATTTCGGCGCTGGAGCGCTATCGTGATGATTGTTTGCTGGCGGTGCTCGACGCGGTGAAGACCACCAAGGAAAAGCACGGAATGAGTTTCAGCGAATAATCCGCCACCTGATCGTTCCCACGCTCTGCGTGGGAATGCAGCCCGGGAACGCTCCGCGTCCCAGAAGCGTGACGCAGAGCGTCACAGGAGGCGTTACCACGCAGAGCGTGGGAACGATCGCCGCCAGGAGAAACCATGCCCCACCTCACCACCTACCAAACCACCATCATCCCCGACTGGGTCGACTACAACGGCCACCTGCGCGACGCCTTCTACCTGCTGATCTTCAGCTACGCCACCGACGCGCTGATGGACCGCCTCGGCATGGACAGCAGCAACCGCGAGGCCAGTGGCCATTCGCTGTTCACCCTTGAGCTGCACCTCAATTACCTGCACGAAGTGAAGATCGACACTGAGGTGGAAGTGCGCACGCAAATCATCGACCACGACAGCAAGCGCCTGCACCTCTACCACAGCCTGCACAAAATCGGCGATGAGCAAGAGTTGGCCGGCAACGAACAGATGCTTTTGCACGTCGACCTCGCCGGCCCGCGCTCGGCGCCGTTCAGCCCCGATACGTTGCATCGCCTGCAAGCCATCGTCGCCGATCAGACCGACCTGCCCGCTCCCGCTTACATCGGCCGCGTGATCGCGCTGCCACCCGCTCGGTAAATCCCCACTGCCAAGGAGCCGCCATGAACACCGCCGTCGCTGTTGCCGATTTTCGTACTTATCCGTTGATCAGCGCGCTCGGTGGCGTGCAGGGTCTGGCGGATCGCGTTGTCATCGAATGGGCTGACGGACGTGTCAGCCCGTTTCACCACATATGGCTGCGCGACAATTGCCCGTGTGATCAATGTGTCTACAGCGTTACTCGCGAGCAAGTCTTCGAAAGCGTCGATGCCGCCGAGGATTTGCAACCGCTGGCCACGCGCATCGACACCGATGGCTGCCTGCGCATCGACTGGCAGGACGGTCACCTCAGCCGCTTCGATCCGGGCTGGCTGCGCGCACATGCCTATGACGATGAATCCCGCGCCGAACGCCTGGCCGGCAAACCGCAGCCCCGTTTGTGGCACAGCGATCTGCAGTTGCCGGTGTTCGACTACACCGCGCTGATGAACGACAACGCCGCGCTGCTGCAATGGTTGCTCGCCGTGCGCGACATCGGCCTGACCCAAGTGCGCGGCGTGCCCACCGAGCCGGGCTCGCTGAAGCTCATCGCGCAGCGGATTGCCTTCATCCGCGAAAGCAACTTCGGCGTGCTGTTCAATGTGCAATCCAAAGCCGACGCCGACAGCAACGCCTACACCGCCTTCAACCTGCCATTGCACACGGATCTGCCGACTCGCGAGCTGCAACCGGGGCTGCAATTTCTGCATTGTCTGGTGAATGATGCCGAGGGTGGCGAGAGTATTTTCGTCGATGGTCTTGCGATCGCCGAGGCCTTGCGTCAGGAGGAGCCGCAGCTGTTTGAGGCCCTGTGTGAAATCCCCGTGGAATTTCGCAACAAGGACCGGCACAGCGACTATCGCTGCCTGGCGCCGATCATCGCTGTGGATGCGCTGGGCCGGGTGGCGGAGATTCGCATGGCCAACTTTCTGCGCGGGGCGTTCGATACGTCGGTGGCGCAGATGCCGTTGCTGTATCGAGCCTATCGGCGCTTTATTGCGATGACCCGCGAGCCGCGATTTCGGCTGATGCAGCGGCTCAAGCCGGGCGAGTTGTGGTGCTTTGACAACCGCCGCACGCTGCATGCACGCAATGCCTTTGATCCAGCGACCGGGGCGCGGCATTTTCAGGGCTGCTATGTCGACCGGGATGAGTTGTTGTCGCGGGTTCTGGTGTTGCAACGTTGAACCGCGTCATCGTTCTTCACGAGCAGGCTCGTTCCCAGAAAGGTACGCATTGCAAAGTGGGAGCGAGCCTGCTCGCGAAAGCGTCATTGGGAGCAACAAATCTCTGGCTGATTCACGAGCAAAAAAAACTCCGATCAAGCCGTGACAGGATCGGAGCTGAGGAGGGTACTGTTGAGGAGCTGCCAGGCGAGGGTGACCAAACCTTCGTGAAGCGAGCTGGGGCCAGTTTGCCTAGTCGTCCATTCAGTCGGTTAGCCGAAAACGACCTGTTCATAGTCGTCCCGGCCACCGCGACAAAACGCCCTTGCCGCGTCCGGTCGGGGCCACCAGAATCGAGCCAAGACCTCCGTTGCCACAGAAGGATTTGCGTAATGATGTACGCCGATTTGATTGACCAGGAAGATCTGTTGGGCCAGCTCAAGGCCTTGGGTATTCAGGTGCCGAGCGGTACCACCGCCGAGCAGGCCTGTGAGTGCGCGGTGCGTGGCCTGGATAATGTTCGCGCATTCGAACTGCGCAAGATGGTCAAGGACATGTACACCAGCGGCGCCAGCATTCAGCCGGCGGTGCGTCAGGCGATCGACAAGCAGTTGTTGCCGGCCCTCTCGGATTACCAGCAGTCTCACAGCGCCTGAGAAACCCCTTCGCGAGCAGGCTCGCTCCCACCTGATCGTTCCCACGCTCTGCGTGGGAACGATCAGACTCGGTCTACAGCCTTACGCTGGCAAACGTCGACTCATTGCGCGCCTGACTCAGCGCCGACATCGGCCCCGACAGCGGGGACATCACGATGGCCTGCGGCAGTGGCAACATCGCCACCTGCTGGGTGGTGTTGGAGCCGACGCGCTCGTCACGCGGCGGAATGCCGAAGTACTCGCGATAGCACTTGGAGAAGTGCGGCGTGGAGACGAACCCACACACCGACGCCACCTCGATGATCGACATCGGCGTCTGTTTGAGCAGTTGCCGGGCGCGGATCAGGCGCAGCTTCAGGTAATAGCGTGACGGCGAGCAGTGCAGGTATTTCTGGAACAACCGCTCCAGCTGTCGACGCGACACCGCGACATACACCGCCAGTTCATCCAGATCGATCGGCTCTTCCAGATTGGCTTCCATCAACGCGACGATTTCCTGCAACTTCGGCTGGTTGGTGCCGAGCATGTGCTTGAGCGGCACACGCTGGTGATCCTGTTCGTTGCGGATGCGCTCGTAGACGAACATTTCCGAGATCGCTGCCGACAGTTCACGACCGTGATCGCGGCTGATCAGGTGCAGCATCATGTCCAGCGGCGCGGTACCGCCGGAACTGGTGAAGCGGTTACGGTCGAGGGTGAACAGCCGTGTGCTCATGGCCACGCGCGGGAAAGCTTCCTGCATCGCCGCCAGACATTCCCAGTGCACGCTGCAATCGAAGCCGTCGAGCAGACCGGCGCAGGCCAGCGCCCAACTGCCGGTGCACACCGCGCCCAGGCGCTTGGACTGGCGCGCCTGGCTTTGCAGCCACGAGACGTGTTCACGGGTTACGGTACGTTGAATGCCGATGCCGCCGCAGACGATCACCGTGTCCAGGGGCGGGGCTTTGTGCATGGAGGCGTCGGGGGTAATTTGCAGACCGTCACTGGCCCAGACCTGGCCGCCATCGACGGTGAGGGTGCTCCAGCGATACAGCTCGCGACCGGACAACTGGTTGGCCATGCGCAGCGGCTCAACGGCGGACGCCAGGGAAATCAGCGTGAAATTGTCCAGCAGCAGAAAGCCGATGGATTGAGGCGCACGGTTCTGGGGTTGGGCCCCGGAGTTGAACGACGTCATCGCGGTATCTCCTCACACAAAGCGGGTGGCGGCCTCAGGCGGAGGCTCTTGTTATTGCCCGCGTCTCACAGAGAAAGCAGGCTTTGTTATGACAGAGCAATTGCCGTGCCTGAAATTGGACGGTCATTCAATAACTCCTGAAAACGACCTCGCGACGCGTCTATACGAGACCTCGGAACACGCCATTTCAAACTGCCATCAGATGCCGCGAGAGCCCTGCCGCGCAGCCCGTGAGCAGATCGGTAGCACTTGTGGGAACTGGCCTGCAGAGGATTTGCACAGAGTGTCACCGCAAGCACGGGCGACGGACGGTCGAGTAGCGACTGACAAGTCACGACTGACAGTGACGCTTGTCTGATTGCGACGCGCCAAAAGGTGGCGTGGCTCGATCGGGGTGTTCTTTTGTCGAGCAGTTTTGACTGGTCTGGCCCTATCGCTGGCAAGCCAGCTCCCACAGGGATTTGTGGTGTGAACCAAATGGCATCAACACTGAAGAACCTGTGGGAGCTGGCTTGCCAGCGATAAGGGCAACGCCGTTTCAGCACTCAACAGCACTGACCGCCAAGCCACCGCGCGAAGTTTCTTTATATTTGTCATGCATATCGGCGCCGGTATCGCGCATGGTGCGGATCACCCGGTCCAGCGAGATAAAGTGCTGCCCGTCGCCGCGCAGGGCCATTTGCGCCGCGTTGATCGCTTTCACTGCCGCGATTGCATTGCGCTCGATGCACGGCACCTGCACCAGGCCACCGACCGGGTCGCAGGTCAGGCCCAGATTGTGCTCCAGGCCGATTTCCGCCGCGTTGCACAATTGCTCGGGCGTGGCGCCGAGAATCTCCGCCAGCCCCGCCGCTGCCATGGCGCAGGCCGAACCGACCTCGCCCTGGCAGCCCACCTCGGCCCCAGAGATCGACGCATTCTTCTTGCACAGAATGCCGACTGCCGCCGCGCCGAGGAAATAGTCGACGACGTTGGCGTCGGTGACCGCTTCGCTGAACTTCATGAAGTAGTGCAGCACCGCCGGGATGATCCCCGCCGCGCCGTTGGTCGGTGCAGTGACCATACGCCCGCCAGCGGCATTCTCTTCATTGACGGCCAGGGCGAACAGGTTGACCCACTCCATGGCGCTCAGGGTCGAGCCGATGACGTTCGGTTTGTTCAGCTCTTGCAGGCTGCGGTGCAACTTCGCCGCCCGCCGCCGCACGTTCAGGCCGCCGGGCAGAATGCCTTCGTGCTTGAGACCTTGCTCGACGCAATCCTGCATCGCCCGCCACAGTTTCATCAGCCCGGCACGGATCTCTTCTTCGCTGCGCCAGACCTTTTCGTTGGCCATCATCAGTTCGGCAACGCGCAGGTTGTGCGTTTTGCACAACTCCAGCAGCTCGACCGCACTGGAGAAGTCGTAAGGCAATTCGGTGCGATCCAGATCGACCACACCGCTGGCCGCTTGCGCCTCATCAACGACGAAGCCGCCGCCGACCGAATAGTAGGTGTCACGGTGCAACTCACCGAACTCGCCTTCGGCCACCAGCGTCATGGCGTTGGGATGGAATGGCAGGTTTTCGTCGATCAGGCGCATGTCCCGTGCCCAGATAAACGGCACCGACAGGCGCCCATCCAATAAAAGCGTATGGGTTTCGCGCAGCGCCTGAATGCGCGGGCCGATCTGCGCCGGGTCGATGGCGTCAGGCCATTCGCCCATCAGGCCCATGATCACCGCGTTGTCGCTGCCGTGACCGATGCCGGTGGCGGAAAGCGATCCGAACAACTGCACCTCGATACGCCGCACCTGCTCCAGCTGATGCTTGCCGCGCAGCGACTCGACGAACAGTGCGGCGGCGCGCATCGGCCCGACGGTGTGGGAACTGGAAGGGCCGATGCCGATTTTGAACAGGTCGAAAACGCTGATAGCCATTGCTGCGAAGCTCCTGAGAATACCGGTCCGGGCGGCAAAAGCGCCCGCTGGCGGAGCTGCTACGCTCAAGCTGCGATCCGCCGAATGCCGGCATCATCGGGCTTTTGTCGGCGCGCTCGGCGTCTGACACCGACGCAGTCATGTCCAGCAGCGTCGTTACGTTTTCGCCCCGCAAATACGCCGTTTTTATGCAGTCGAGCAGGTCATCGGGGGCGGAAAAAAGCTGTAAGCGACGTCACCGACACTGGAAGCGACCATCCCTGTACTGGATACGACCCTCCCTGTAGGCGTCAGATTTTCACTGGTACATGATCGGGATGACTCGATTGCAAGGCGCTGCGGTAGAGCTGTCGTCAGAACGCCACCAACCGCAACCCATAAGTGCGGTGGTCCACAGTCGGAACACTGCCAAAAAAAACACCAAGGAGTCCATCCATGAAAGGTTCCCCGTCGTTGTTGTTGGCCGCCCTGCTGAGTCTGCCGTTACTGGCGCAAGCCGCAGAACCGGCACAGTGCAGCCTCGTTAACTTCTCCGATGTCGGCTGGACCGACATCACCGCCACCACCGCTACCACTTCCGTTGTTCTCAACGCCCTCGGCTACAAGACCAAGACCACCATGATCTCCGTGCCCGTGACCTACAAGTCGCTGGCCGACGGCAAGAACATGGACGTGTTTCTCGGTAACTGGATGCCGACCATGGAGAACGACATCAAGCCGTATCGCGATGCCGGCACCGTCGACACCGTGCGCACCAACCTCAAGGGTGCCAAATACACCCTCGCCGTGCCGCAAGCCCTGTACGACAAAGGCCTGCATGACTTCGCCGACATTGCCAAATTCAAGAAAGAGCTCGACGGCAAGATCTACGGCATCGAGCCGGGCAACGACGGCAACCGGCTGATCCAGAGCATGATCGACAAGGATGCCTTCGGCCTGAAAACCGCTGGCTTCAAGATCGTCGAATCCTCCGAGGCCGGCATGCTCTCGCAAGTCGACCGGGCGCAGAAGCGCGACACCGCCGTGGTCTTCCTCGGCTGGGCACCGCACCCGATGAACAAGCGCTTCAAGATTCAATACCTGACCGGCGGCGACGACTTCTTCGGCCCCGATTTCGGCGCAGCCACCGTGGCCACCAACACCCGCAAGGGTTACGCCGAAGAATGCAGCAATGTCGGTCAGCTGTTGAAAAACCTGGAGTTCACCGTCGACATGGAAAGTGAACTGATGGGCAACATCCTCGACGACAAGATGAAGCCTGACGCGGCCGCCAAGGCCTGGCTGAAAAAGAATCCACAGGTGCTCGATACCTGGCTCGCTGGCGTGACCACCATTGACGGTAAACCAGGCCTGGAGGCCGTGAAAGCCAAGCTCGCGCCTTGATTTGAGGGGCACCGCTTATGCCGGGCAGGCGTGCCTGCCCGGGCTGTTAATTTCCTTGCATGCGGACGTTCACTACCATGCTGATTGATCAGAAAATACCTTTAGGCCAGTACATCGCGGGCTTCGTCGAATGGTTGACGCAACACGGCGCCAACACCTTCGACGCAATCGCCGTGACACTGGAAACGATGATCCACGGCGTGACGTTTGCGCTGACCTGGTTCAACCCGCTGGTGCTGATTGGCCTGATTGCCATCATTGCCCATCTGATTCAACGCAAGTGGGGCCTGACCGCGTTCGTGGTCGCCTCGTTCCTGCTGATCCTCAACCTGGGTTACTGGCAGGAAACCATGGAAACCCTCGCCCAGGTGCTGTTCGCCACCCTGGTCTGCGTGTTGATCGGCGTGCCGCTGGGCATCGTCGCCGCGCACAAACCGATGTTCTACACCATGATGCGGCCGGTGCTCGATCTGATGCAGACCGTACCGACCTTCGTTTACCTCATTCCTACCCTGACCCTCTTCGGGCTGGGTGTGGTTCCGGGCCTGATCTCCACGGTGGTGTTCGCCATCGCGGCGCCGATCCGCCTGACCTACCTGGGCATCCGTGATGTCCCGCAAGAACTGATGGACGCCGGCAAGGCCTTCGGCTGCTCGCGTCGCCAATTGCTTTCAAGGATCGAATTGCCGCACGCCATGCCGAGCATCGCGGCCGGCATCACCCAGTGCATCATGCTGTCGCTGTCGATGGTGGTGATCGCGGCACTGGTCGGCGCCGACGGACTCGGCAAACCGGTGGTCAACGCACTGAACACTGCTGATATTGCGCTGGGCTTCGAAGCAGGCCTGGCAATCGTACTGCTGGCGATCATGCTCGACCGTATCTGCAAACAACCCGACGCTAAAGTAGGGGGTGACGCATGAGCATAATTCGCTTCGAAGACGTCGACGTAATCTTCTCCAAAGACCCGCGCGAGGCACTCAAGCTGCTCGATCAGGGCATGACCCGCAACGAGATCCTGAAGAAGACCGGTCAGATCGTCGGCGTGGAAAAAGCCACGCTGGACATCAACAAGGGCGAGATCTGCGTGCTGATGGGCCTCTCCGGCTCGGGCAAATCGAGCCTGCTGCGCTGCATCAACGGCCTCAACACCGTGAGCCGCGGCAAGCTGTTCGTCGAGCATGAAAACCGCCAGATCGACATCGCGTCCTGCACGCCCGCCGAGCTGAAGATGATGCGCACCAAGCGCATTGCCATGGTGTTCCAGAAGTTCGCCCTGATGCCCTGGCTGACAGTGCGCGAGAACATCAGTTTCGGTCTGGAAATGCAGGGTCGACCGGAGAAGGAACGCAAGAAACTGGTCGATGAGAAACTCGAACTGGTCGGCCTGACCCAATGGCGCAACAAGAAGCCTGATGAGCTATCCGGCGGCATGCAGCAGCGCGTCGGCCTCGCCCGCGCGCTGGCCATGGACGCCGACATTCTGCTGATGGACGAACCGTTCTCGGCCCTCGACCCGTTGATCCGCCAGGGTCTGCAGGATGAACTGCTGGAGCTGCAACGCAAGCTGAGCAAGACCATCGTGTTCGTCAGCCACGACCTCGATGAAGCACTCAAACTCGGCAGCCGCATCGCGATCATGAAAGACGGCCGGATCATCCAGTACAGCGTGCCGGAAGAGATCGTGCTCAACCCGGCGGACGACTATGTGCGCACCTTTGTCGCCCACACCAACCCGCTCAACGTACTTTGCGGCCGCAGCCTGATGCGCACGCTGGACAAGTGCAAACGCATCAACGGCTCGGTGTGCCTCGATCCGGGCGGCGACTCGTGGCTGGACCTGGCCGAAGGCAACACCATCAAAGGCGCACGGCAGAACGGCTCGGTGCTGAACCTGCAGAACTGGGCACCTGGCCAAGCGGTGGAAGGCCTGGAGCGCAAGCCAACACTGGTGGACTCGAACATCGGCATGCGTGATGCGCTGCAGATCCGTTATCAGACCGGCAACAAGCTGGTGCTGCACGATAACAATCATGTGGTGGGGATTCTCGGCGACAGCGAGTTGTATCACGCGCTGTTGGGCAAGAATCTGGGGTAACCCCCGCAGACACAAAAACGCCGCGATACTCTCGCGGCGTTTTTGTTCGTACAGATATTCAACTGCAAACAGAGAACCTGTGGCGAGGGGATTTATCCCCGATGGGGCGCGAAGCGGCCCCAAGTCGTCAATCACGGTAATTGAGTAAAACCGCGTTTGACGGTTTCAGGGCTGCTTCGCAGCCCAACGGGGATAAATCCCCTCGCCACAATGGTTCAGCGGTGCAGCTGACTGCACCGCTGAATCTCAAGGTTTAGCTATACACCCGGCCAAGAAGCTGCCGATGGCTTTCAAACTGATCCAGCACATCCCGCGTAATCTGCTCCGGCGTGAAGCCCATCAAGTCGTAATCCTGACTGCCATTGTGCAGATACACCTCGGCACGGTAGTAACGCTGACGCGCTTCATCCGACTGCGCCGATTCGGTCGGGGTCGCCAGATAACCATCCAGGCTCACTTCGTAGACGAAAGGGTTGCCCTCTTCCATCTCGACCCGCACACCCATGCAACGCTTGGCCTTGCCCAGCAGCGTCTGCACTTCAATGCCCTGATTGCGCAATTGCGCCGCTGCATCTTCCAGCGCCGGGGTGACGTGTTTGTCCATGAAGCGCTGCACCACCGATTGGCTCGGCTGCAGATCCAGTTGCGTCAGGCGCTCGCTGAAACCACGGCGTCCGCGCTCGGCCAGTTGCGCTTGCTCCTGTTCGATCTGCACGTCCTGGCGCATCGCCTTGTGCAGGCCGAACATGAAGCAGATCAGCACCACCGAAAACGGCAGGCCGGCCAGCACCACCATGGTCTGCATGGCTTCGAAGTTGCCGGCGAACAGCAGGCCGATGGTCACCAGGGTGATCACCACCGACCAGAAGATCCGCAGCCAGTGCGGCGCGTCTTCGTCGACGTTGCCGCCCTTGCAGGAAAGATTCGCCATCATCACCGCGCCGGAGTCGGCCGGGGTCAGGAACAGCACGAAGCCGACAAAGATCGACACCCCGATGACGACTTTCGACGCCGGATAATGCTCAAGCAACTGATAGATCGCCATCGACGGCTGTTCCAGCGCCGTCTTGCCCAGTTCCACCGCGCCCTGATTCATCACCAGATCCAGCGCCGAGTTGCCGAAGATCGACAGCCACGCCAAGGTGAAGCCCAGCGGAATCAGCAGCACGCCAGCAACCAGTTCACGCACGCTGCGGCCACGGGAAATCCGTGCGATGAACATGCCCACGAATGGCGCCCAGGAAATCCACCAGGCCCAGTAGAACAGCGTCCACAGACCCAACCAGCGGTCGGACTTGGCGTTGTCGCCTTCATAGACGTACAGGTCGAACGTCTTCAGCACCACGCCGTTGAGGTAGTCGCCGATGTTCTGCACGAAGCCGTTGAGCAGGTGCAACGTCGGGCCAAACAACAGCACGAAAATCAGCAGACCACTGAACAGCACGATGTTCAGGTTGGACAGACGACGGATGCCGTTTTCCACGCCGGAGACGGCAGCGATGGTCGCTACGGTGCTCATGACGATGATGACGATCAGCAGGTTGGTGTTGCTGTGCTCCATGCCGAACAGGTTTTCCAGCCCGGACGACACTTGCAGCGAGCCAATCCCCAGGTTGGTCACCAGCCCCAGCAGGGTCACGAACATGCCGAAGCCATCCACCGCGTGCCCGGCCGCGCCTTTGACCCAACGCTCGCCGACCAATGGATACAGCGCCGAACGCAGGGCCAGCGGCTGGTTATGCCGATAGGCGAAATACGCCACGGCCAGGCCGACCAAAGCGTAGATCGCCCAGCCGTGCAGGCCCCAGTGCAGGAAGGTCAGTTGCACTGCCTGACGCGCGGCCAGATTGCTGGCCGAGGTGCCTTCCGGCGGATTGAAGTAGTGATCCAGCGGCTCGGACGCGCCGAAGTACAACAGCGAAATGCCGATGCCCGACGAGAACAGCATCCCCGCCCAGGCGCCGTAACTGAAATCCGGGGTGTCGTCCTTGCTGCCCAGTTTGAGTTTGCCGTACGAGGAAAACGCCAGACCGACCACGAACACCAGGTAGGCGGCGATCACCACCATGTAGTACCAGCCGAAGCTGCGCGACAACCAGGCCTGGGCCATGCCCAACATTCTGCCGGCCTCTTGCGGGGCGATGATCAGAATGGCGGTCAACAACAGAATCAGCGCGGTCGAGGTGTAGAACACCCAACCGTTGACCGTCACCTTCTCGGGCGGGGTCTTTATTAGCGAGGCAGAACTCATGGCACAAATGCTCCAGGCAGTGCGAGAGAAGAACACAAGGCATCACGGAACCCGACCAATCGGTTAGTTGGCAGCCGACCGGCGGGTGATATAAAGACACTCCGAAAAAAGCCCGAACCTGCCGAAATGGCGTTGCGTATTCGCTTTCGTGGCCAGAGGCGACGGACGTTCATCCGAAACCTGGCCCCGAGCGTCTTGCCCTTTCAACACGTCCATCGAATCGCGAACCGCGCCATGCCCCACGCAGGTTTCGAGCCGTTTCAGGTGTCGGTTTTTATCGTCATTACACGTAGGAATTTTCTGTAGGCAGCGACGAATTGTCGCAGATCTTATTCTTTGTTGATTGAACGTTCAATCAAAACAAAATAGACTGGCCCTCAATCCGATCGGCGTCATTCGCCCCTCGGAAGGCCTAAGGAGATGTGCAAGATGCCCAAGGTCGGTATGCAACCCATCCGCCGCCAACAATTGATCGAAGCCACTTTGCAAGCGGTCGATCAGGTCGGAATGGGGGACGCCAGCATTGCGCTGATCGCCCGTTTGGCCGGCGTCTCGAATGGCATCATCAGTCATTACTTTCAGGACAAGAACGGCCTGATCGCCGCCACGATGCGGTACCTGATGACCGCCCTCAGCGAGAGCGTCACCGCGCGTCGTCAGGCGCTGGCAGATGACAGCCCACGGGCGCATCTGCAGGTGATCATCGAAGGCAACTTCGACGCCAGCCAGGTCAATGGCCCGGCAATGAAAACCTGGCTGGCCTTCTGGGCCACCAGCATGCACCAGCCGTCTTTGCACAGGTTGCAGCGGATCAACGATCACCGTCTGTATTCCAACCTGTGCTGCCAGTTCCGCCGTGTGCTGCCGCTCGAAGATGCGCGCAGCGCCGCCCGGGGTCTGGCAGCGTTGATTGACGGTTTGTGGTTGCGCGGCGCGCTGTCGGGAGACGCTTTCGACACCGCTCAGGCGCAACAGATCGCTTACGAATACATGGATTTCCAATTGGCCAAGAAGGTGAGCTAGAGCACACAGAAAATGCTCGGCCCCTGAACTCCACCGCAGCGTGATCGCGGTGGTCAACGCCAACCACCAATGCACTTGCGAGGACACTATGGCCCGTTTCGAACTGCAAAAACTCTACATCGATGGCGCGTACACCGACGCCGGCAGCGACGCCACCTTCGAAGCCATCAACCCGGCGAACGGTGAAGTCCTCGCACTGGTGCAACGTGCGACCAAAGACGACGTCGAGCGCGCCGTGGTCAGCGCCGAAAAGGGCCAGAAAATCTGGGCCGCGATGACCGCCATGGAGCGTTCGCGCATCCTGCGTCGCGCCGTCGACATCCTGCGCGAGCGCAACGATGAGCTGGCCGCGCTGGAAACCCTGGACACCGGCAAATCCTTCTCCGAAACCAAGTACGTCGACATCGTCACCGGCGCTGACGTGCTGGAATACTACGCAGGCCTAGTGCCCGCCATCGAAGGCGAGCAGATCCCGCTGCGTGACACCTCTTTCGTTTACACCCGTCGCGAACCGCTGGGCGTGGTCGCCGGTATCGGCGCGTGGAACTACCCGATCCAGATCGCCCTGTGGAAGTCCGCTCCAGCCCTGGCGGCCGGTAACGCGATGATCTTCAAGCCAAGCGAAGTCACCTCGCTGACCACCCTGAAACTGGCTGAGATCTACACCGAAGCCGGCGTACCGAACGGCGTGTTCAACGTCCTGACCGGCAGCGGCCGCGAAGTCGGCACCTGGCTGACCGAGCACCCGCGCATCGAGAAAATCTCCTTCACCGGCGGCACCGACACCGGCAAGAAGGTGATGGCCAGCGCTTCGGCTTCGTCGCTCAAGGACGTGACCATGGAACTGGGCGGCAAGTCGCCGCTGATCATCTGCGACGACGCCGATCTCGATCGCGCCGCCGACACGGCGATGATGGCCAACTTCTACAGCTCCGGTCAGGTCTGCACCAACGGCACTCGCGTGTTCGTACCGGCGCACCTGAAAGCCGCGTTCGAGGCCAAGATCGTTGAGCGCGTTGCGCGCATCCGCGTCGGCAACCCGGAAGACGAAAACACCAACTTCGGCCCGCTGGTCAGCTTCCCGCACATGGAAAGCGTGTTGGCTTACATCGCCAAGGGTAAAGAAGAAGGCGCACGCGTGCTGTGCGGCGGCGGTCGACTGACCGACGGCGAGTTCGCCAAAGGCGCGTTCGTGGCGCCAACCGTGTTCACCGACTGCACCGACGACATGACCATCGTGCGCGAAGAAATCTTCGGCCCGGTGATGGCGATCCTCTCCTACGAAACCGAAGAAGAAGTGATCCGCCGCGCCAACGACACCGACTTCGGCCTGGCCGCCGGTATCGTCACCAAAGACCTGAACCGCGCGCACCGCGTGATTCATCAACTGGAAGCCGGTATCTGCTGGATCAACGCCTGGGGCGAGTCCGACGCAAAAATGCCGGTCGGCGGCTACAAGCAGTCGGGTGTGGGCCGTGAGAACGGGATCAGCTCGCTCAATAACTTCACGCGCATCAAGTCCGTGCAAGTCGAGCTGGGTGAGTACGTTTCGGTATTTTGATTAGCTGATCAGCTGCAAGCGGCAAGTTTCAAGCTGCAAGTAAAAGCAGTTTGGGCTTGCCGCCCTCCCCGATTTCGAAGCCACCGCTCGCTGCTTTTCCTTGCAGCTAGAAGCTAGTGGCTTGTAGCTCCCGCAGGAGAATTTATGACTAAAGAATACGACTACATCATCATAGGCGCCGGCTCTGCAGGTAACACACTTGCCACCCGTCTGACTGAAGACGAAGGCGTCACCGTTCTGCTGCTCGAAGCCGGGGGGCCGGACTACCGCCTCGACTTCCGTACCCAGATGCCCGCTGCGCTGGCGTTCCCGCTGCAGGGTCGTCGCTACAACTGGGCCTACGAAACCGATCCAGAGCCGCACATGGACGGTCGCCGGATGGAATGCGGTCGCGGCAAAGGCCTTGGCGGCTCTTCGCTGATCAACGGCATGTGCTACATCCGTGGCAACGCGATGGACTACGACGGCTGGGCGAAACTGCCGGGCCTGGAAGACTGGTCGTACCTCGATTGCCTGCCGTATTTCCGCAAAGCCGAAACCCGTGACATCGGCCCGAACGATTACCACGGTGGCGACGGCCCGGTCAGCGTGACCACACCGAAAGCCGGCAACAACCCGCTGTTCCACGCCATGGTTGAAGCCGGCGTGCAGGCCGGTTACCCGCGTACCGAAGACCTCAACGGTTACCAGCAGGAAGGCTTCGGCCCGATGGACCGCACCGTGACGCCGAACGGCCGCCGTGCTTCCACCGCGCGTGGCTACCTCGACATCGCCAAAAAACGCTCGACCCTGACCATCGTCACCCACGCCCTGACCGACAAGATTCTCTTTGAAGGCAAGCGTGCGGTCGGCGTGCGCTACCTGATCGGCGACGCTGAAGAACGTGTTGAAGCCAAGGCGCGCAAGGAAGTCCTGCTGTGCTCCGGCGCCATCGCCTCGCCGCAGATTCTGCAGCGCTCCGGTGTCGGCCCGGCGAAACTGCTGGAAAGCCTCGACATCCCGGTGGTCCACGATCTGCCGGGCGTCGGTGAAAACCTGCAGGATCACCTCGAGCTGTACCTGCAATACGCCTGCACCCAACCGGTTTCGCTGTACCCGTCACTGCTCTGGTACAACCAGCCAGCGATCGGTGCCGAGTGGCTGTTCAACGGCACCGGCATCGGCGCCAGCAACCAGTTCGAGGCCGGCGGTTTTATCCGTTCGCGTCCGGAATTCGAGTGGCCGAACATCCAGTACCACTTCCTGCCGGTGGCGATTAACTACAACGGCAGCAACGGTGTGAAAGAGCACGGTTTCCAAGCGCACATGGGTTCCATGCGTTCGCCGAGCCGTGGTCGCATCCAGGTCAAATCCAAGGACCCGCGCCAGCACCCGAGCATCCTCTTCAACTACATGGCCACCGAGCAGGACTGGCAGGAATTTCGCGACGGCATCCGCCTGACCCGCGAAATCATGCAGCAGCCGGCCCTCGACGCGTTCCGTGGTCGCGAAATCAGCCCGGGCATCGACGTGCAAACCGATGAGCAGCTCGACAAGTTCATCCGCGAGCACGCCGAAACCGCGTTCCACCCGTCCTGCTCGTGCAAGATGGGCACCGACGAGATGGCCGTGGTCGATGGCGAAGGTCGTGTGCACGGCATGCAGAGCCTGCGCGTGGTCGATGCCTCGATCATGCCGATCATCACCACCGGCAACCTCAACGCGCCGACGATCATGATGGCCGAGAAAATCGCCGACAAGATCCGCGGCCGCAAGCCGCTGCCGCGCAGCACCGCTGCTTATTACGTCGCGAACGGCGCACCGGTCAAAGGCAAGCCAATGCGGGATATCACCCCGGTTACGCAGTAAGTCGTAATAACTCCCCTGATCGTTCCCACGCTCCGCGTGGGAATGCATCCCGGGACGCTCCGCGTCCCAAAGCGGACGCAGAGCGTCCATGGCGGCATTCCCACGCAGAGCGTGGGAATGATCTGCTGTCGGGCATAGTAAAACCGCCTACACCCCTCTTCACTTGATCCTACCCCCACGCAGGCCTACTCTAGACCTCGCGCAACCGTTTCCCCCCTCCCCGCTGTCGCCATGCCGCTACTCCATTACAAGGAGGTTCCCGAATGTTCGATTTCCACCCCCAGCTCAAGCAGCGCTTTGCTGCCTTGCGCACGGGCGCTGAATTTTTTTCCCTGCGGTATGTGCGCGAGTCCGGACAGTTTCTGTCGGTGCGCAAGAACGTCGCCGAACCGCCTAGCCTGAGCCGCGATGAAGGGGCGATGCTCACCGTGCGCGTCAATGGCGTCGAAGCCTACGCGGCGACCAATGACCTCTCGCAACAAGGCCTGCAAGCCGCCCTCGATCGCGCCGAGCAACAGGCCCGCCGGCTCAAGCCGCACGCCTTGCTCGATCTGCGCGAGCAGCCGCTTTCCAGTGACCGCGCTGATTATTTTTCACCCAACCTCGAACAGCCCTTCCCGTCCCTGAGCGAATGCTTCGATCTGCTCGGTGCGGAGTCCGCCTCGGTGCCCAAGGATGAACGCCTGGTCAATTGGCAGGTGAGCATCGGCATCACTAACGTCGAGCAGATCTACCTGAGCAGCGCCGGCGCCGAATTGCGCCAGGCCCAGCGCTTCGTTTATCCAAGCCTCGACGTCACCGCCTACGACGGCAACGACAGCCAGACCCGCAGCCTCGGCCGGGAGAACTTCGGCCAGCAGGGTGGCGCCGATGTCATCAGCCGTTGCGGCCTGGTCGGTGCCGGTCCGCAAGTCGCCGACCAGGCCCTGCAACTGCTGCTCGCGCCGAACACCCCGCAAGGCCGGCGCGACCTGCTGCTGATGCCTGATCAGATGATGCTGCAGATCCATGAATCCATCGGTCACCCGCTGGAGCTCGACCGCATCCTCGGCGATGAGCGCAATTACGCCGGCACCAGTTTCGTCAAGACCAGCGATTTCGGCAGCCTGCAATACGGCTCCAACCTGCTCAACGTAACCTTCGACCCGGGCATCCCGGAAGAACTCGCCAGCTACGGCCATGACGACGACGGCACTGCGGCGAGCAAACAATTCCTGATCCGCGACGGCCTGTTGCTGCGCCCATTGGGTGGGGCACTGTCGCAGTATCGTGCCGGCCTCGAAGGCGTTGCCAACAGCCGCGCCTGCGGCTGGAACCGGCCACCGATCGACCGCATGGCCAACCTCAACATCGAGCCGGGCGATCAGACGCTTGAGCAGATGATCGGTGGTATCGAGCACGGCATTCTGATGAGCACCAACCGCTCGTGGTCGATCGACGATGCGCGCAACAAATTCCAGTTCGGCTGCGAATGGGGCCAGTTGATCGAGCATGGTGAACTTAAAGGCGTGGTGAAAAATCCCAACTACCGGGCCATTTCCGCGCACTTCTGGAAGAGCCTGCGCGCCGTCGGCGATGCCAACACCGTCAAGGTGCTGGGCACGCCGAACTGCGGCAAGGGCGAACCGAACCAGGTGATTCGCGTCGGCCACGCTTCGCCGGCCTGCGTATTCAGCAACATTGATGTGTTTGGGGGAGACGCCTGATGAGCATTTCGAAGCGTCAGTCCGACGCCTTCAAGGTCATGGTCAACTGGCTGCGCGACAGCGTGCGCGAGCCGGAACAGTTCACGCTCAGCTACGCCGCAGAAGCCTCGGCGTTCGTGCGCTTCAATCACGCCAAGGTGCGCCAGGCCGGGCAAGTACAGCAGGCCAACGTCGGCCTGAAACTGATCGACGACGGTCGCCACGCCGACCTGCAGATCACCTTGTCCGGGGATCAGGAAGCCGATCTGCAACGGCTCGCCGAGGGCCTGCAACAACTGCGCGAAACCCTGCCGCTGCTGCCGCAGGATCCGTACCTGCTGCTCAATCACAACAGCTGGCAGAGCACGCACGTACAAGCGCATCCGCTGCCGGACACCGAAGATGTCGTCGGGCAAATCTGCGCTGCCGCTGAAGGTCTGGATCTGGTCGGCTTCTATGCTGCCGGCCCGATCAGTCGCGGGTTCGCCAGCTCCGCCGGCGCGTTCGGCTGGCATGAAGCCAACAGCTTCAATTTCGACTTCAGCCTGTTCCACGAAAACGGCGAAGCGGTGAAGGCCTGCTACGCCGGGCACGACTGGAGCGACGAAGGGTTTGCCCGGCGTTTCGCCCAGGCCCGCGAACAGCTGGAGTTTCTCGGCCGACCGTTACGCACTTTGGCACCGGGACAGTACCGCGCCTATCTGGCGCCGGCGGCACTGGAAGAAATCATGGGCATGCTCAGTTGGGGCGGGTTCTCGGCGCAATCGATCGCCAGCAAGAGCAGCCCGTTGCAGAAGCTCTACGTCGGCGATCAGGCGTTCAGTCCGCTGGTGTCGCTGGATGAGAAAGTCAGCGAATCCCTGAGCCCGGCGTTTTCCGCCGAGGGATATCCGCGCAGCGATCTGCGTCTGATCATCGAAGGCCGGGCCGGTGATCAACTGGTCGGCTCGCGCAGCGCCGCCGAATATGGTCTGGCGGCGAACGGCGCGGGCGGCGGCGAGATGCCCAGTGCGTTGAACATGGCCGCCGGTGATCTGTCGCAAGAACAGATCCTCAAGCAGTTGGGCACCGGGCTGTACATCAGCAACCTGTGGTACCTGAACTACTCGGATCAACCGGCGGCGCGCATGACCGGCATGACCCGCTTCGCGACCTTCTGGGTCGAGAACGGCGAAATCCAGGCGCCGGTCAGCACCATGCGCTTCGACGACAGCGCCTATAACCTGCTCGGTTCGCAGTTGGAAGCGTTGACCACCGAGCGTGAGCTGCTGCTCTCGGCGAGTACGTACAGCCAGCGCAATACCTCGTCATCGCTGTTGCCGGGGGCGCTGGTCAGCCGGTTGACCCTAACGCTGTAAAACAAAGCTCCCCGGCACACAGGGGATCAACTGTTGGAATAGAAACTGTGGCGAGGGGATTTATCCCCGATGGACTGCGCAGCAGTCCCGCTTTTTTGGGGCCGCTGCGCGACCCAGCGGGGATAAATCCCCTCGCCACAGGGTTTCATGTTTGAACAAAAATCTGGATTAACCACCCACTAGAGGTTCCATGCCCAACCGCCCGCCTCTCGACGCCATCACCGCCCGCTGGTTGCCGTGGGTCGTCGCCATTGCGTTCTTCATGCAGTCCCTCGACGGGACCATCCTCAACACCGCGCTGCCGGCCATGGCCAGCGATCTGGCCGAAGACCCGTTGCGCATGCAGGGTGTGATCATCGCCTACATGCTCACCGTGGCCCTGCTGATCCCGGCCTCCGGCTGGATCGCCGACCGCTTTGGCACCAAGAAAATCTTCTTCGGCGCGATTCTGCTGTTCAGCTTGGGCTCGTTGCTGTGCGCGTTATCCAGCAGCCTGAGCATGCTCATCGGTGCACGGGTTATTCAGGGCCTTGGTGGTGCGCTGATGTTGCCGGTCGGGCGGCTGGTGGTGCTGCGTGCCTACCCGCGCTCGGAACTGGTGCGGATCATGGGTTTCATCACCATTCCCGGCCTGCTCGGCCCGCTGATCGGCCCGACCATGGGCGGCTGGATGGTGGAATACGTGACGTGGCACTGGATCTTCCTGATCAATCTGCCGGTCGGGGTGATCGGCTGTTATGCGGTGTGGAAGTTCATTCCAGACCTGCGCGGTACGGAGCGCACGCGCTTCGACAGCCTCGGTTTTCTGCTGTTCGGCGCGGCGATGATCCTCATCACCATTGCCATGGAAGGTCTTGGTGAACTGCACCTGCCGCACTTGCGGGTAATGTTGCTGCTGTTCGCCGGCATGGCCTGTCTGGCGGCGTACTGGCTGCGCGCCGGGCATATCGAGAATCCGCTGTTTGCGCCGTCACTGTTCAAGACCCGCACCTTCGCCGTCGGCATTCTCGGTAACCTGTTTGCGCGACTGGGCAGCGGTGCTCTGCCATTTCTGGTGCCACTGCTGCTGCAAGTCGCGTTGGGCTATTCGCCGTCGCAAGCCGGGATGAGCATGTTGCCGCTGGCCGCTGCGGCGATGGTCGCCAAGTGGGTCGCGCGGCCGCTGATCGAACGCCTCGGCTATCGCATCGTCCTCACCGGCAACACGCTGGCGTTGGGGATCATGCTGGCGAGCATGGGCCTGGTCAGCGAGCAGACGCCGTACTGGCTGCTGCTGTGCCTGCTGGCGGTGCTCGGTGCGATCAACTCGCTGCAATTCACCGCGATGAATACGGTGACGCTGATCGACCTCGACGATGCCAGCGCCAGTAGCGGCAACAGTTTGCTGTCGGTGGTCGCGCAGTTGTCGCTGAGCCTCGGCGTGGCTTGCGCCGGTGCGCTGCTGGGTGGCTTCACTGCGAAGGTCGGCAACGATGGCGTGGAAACCGTACTCGGCGCGTTCCAGCTGACCTTCGTCACGGTCGGTGTGATGGCGATGCTGGCGGCGACAATCTTCTCGCAGCTGTCCAAGGAAGACGGCCGCCGGGCGAAACGGCCGCAGGAGCACATCGAACACTGATTCTGCTGAAAAACTTCTGTGGCTGCTGAAGGACTTCCGTGGCGAGGGGATTTATCCCCGCTGGGTTGCGCAGCAGCCCCAAAAAGGTTGGATGCGGTCAGCCGGATGAATCGAGGTGGCAGGTATTGGGGGTGCTGCGCACCCTATCGGGGATAAATCCCCTCGCCACAGATAAATCCCCTCGCCACAGGTAATCCCTGCCTCGGGTTCAATCGCTGTTCGTCCAGAACTGTCGAGCAAACTGGCAAGGGGCTGCTACACTGCGCGACATTTTGTTTTGCAGGCCAGTCCCGTGACCACCATCGCCACCGCTTTTAATACTCTGCCGCTGTCCGCCGCCATGCTGGCTAACCTCGAATCACTCGGTTATGCCCAGATGACGCCGATCCAGGCGCAGAGCTTGCCGGTGATCCTCAAGGGGATGGACCTGATCGCCCAAGCCAAGACCGGCAGCGGCAAGACCGCCGCGTTCGGCATCGGCTTGCTCAACCCGATCAACCCGCGCTACTTCGGGTGCCAGGCGCTGGTGATCTGCCCGACCCGTGAGCTGGCCGACCAGGTGGCCAAGGAAGTCCGTCGTCTGGCCCGCGCCGAAGACAACATCAAGGTCCTGACCCTGTGCGGTGGCGTGTCGTTCGGCCCGCAGATCGCTTCGCTGGAGCACGGCGCGCACATCATCGTCGGCACCCCGGGGCGCATTCAGCAGCACCTGCGCAAGGGTTCGCTGGTGCTCGATGGCCTGAACACGCTGATCCTCGACGAAGCCGACCGCATGCTCGACATGGGCTTCTACGACGCGATCGAAGACATCATCATCAAGACCCCGGAGCGCCGGCAGACTCTGCTGTTCTCGGCCACGTACCCGGTGGGCATCAAGCAACTGGCCTCGAAATTCATGCGCGATCCGCAGACCGTCAAGGCTGAAGCCTTCCACGACGACACGCAGATCGAGCAGCGCTTCTACGAGATCTCGCCGGAAGAACGCATGAGCGCGGTGACCAAGGTCCTGCATCACTTCCGTCCGGCGTCCTGCGTGGCGTTCTGTTTCACCAAGCAGCAAGTGCAGGAAACCGTCGACCACCTGACCGCCAAAGGCATTTCCGCCGTCGGACTGCACGGCGATCTGGAACAGCGTGATCGCGATCAGGTGCTGGCAATGTTCGCCAACCGCAGTACCTCGGTGCTGGTCGCCACCGATGTTGCAGCCCGTGGTCTGGACATCGATGCGCTGGACATGGTGATCAACGTCGAGCTGGCGCGCGATTCGGAAATCCACATCCACCGCGTCGGCCGTACCGGTCGCGCGGGCGAGAAAGGCATCGCCATCAGCCTGGTCGCGCCGTCCGAAGCGCATCGTGCGCAAGCCATCGAACAACTGCAGAAAGCGCCGCTGAACTGGGATCAGATCGACAACCTCAAGTCCCAGGGCCTGGCGCCGCTGCAACCGCCGATGACCACCCTGTGCATCGGCGCTGGCCGTAAAGACAAAGTGCGCCCGGGCGACATTCTTGGCGCACTGACCGGCGAAGCGGGCATTCCCGGTGCGCAGGTCGGCAAGATCGCGATCTTCGATTTCCAGGCCTACGTCGCCGTTGAACGCACCGTGGCCATGCAGGCCTTGCAGCGCCTGAACGACGGCAAGATCAAGGGCCGCTCGTTGCGCGTACGCATTCTGTAAGCGATCTTCCATCCAGAGGAGATCCCCTGTGGGAGCGAGCCTGCTCGCGAATGCAATCTGTCAGTCGACATCATTGTTGAATGACACAGCGCTTTCGCGAGCAGGCTCGCTCCCACAGTTTGTTTTGTAGCGACCCACCAAGAGGACACCGTTTTGCGCTCTACCGAAGTCGTGATCATTGGCGCTGGCGCCGCCGGCTTGATGTGTGCCCTGACCGCCGCCGGGCGCGGGCGTCAGGTGTTGCTGCTCGACCACGCGAACAAGGCCGGCAAGAAAATCCTCATGTCCGGCGGCGGTCGCTGCAATTTCACCAACATGTACACCGAACCGAGCAACTTCCTCTCGCAGAATCCGCATTTCTGCAAATCGGCGCTGGCGCGTTACACCCAGTGGGATTTCATCGGCCTGGTCGGCAAACATGGCGTGCCGTACCACGAGAAGAAACTCGGCCAGCTGTTTTGCGATAACAAATCCAGCGACATCCTCGGCATGCTCCTTGATGAATGCGATCAGGCCGGCGTCGAGCTGCACCTGGACACCTCAATCCAGACCATCGAAAAAACCGACAGCGGCTACCTGCTCGACACCACCCTCGGTCAGGTCCAGTGCCAATCGTTGGTGATCGCCACCGGCGGCTTGTCGATTCCGACCCTGGGCGCTACCGGTTTCGGTTACCAGGTCGCCAAACAGTTCGGCCATGAACTGCTGCCGACCCGCGCCGGGCTGGTGCCATTCACCATTACCGACCAGCTCAAGGAGTTGTGCACAGAGCTGTCCGGCACCTCGGTGGATTGTCTGGTCAGCTGCAACGAGCAAAGCTTTCGCGAGAACATCCTGTTCACTCATCGTGGCCTCAGTGGCCCGGCGATCTTGCAGATCAGTTCGTTCTGGGAACCCGGCGACACGGTGGAGATCAACCTGCTGCCGGATCACGACGCCGCGAGCTGGCTGCAACAGCAAGTCGCCGAGCGTCCGAACAGCGAGCTGAAGACTTTGCTTGGCGAGATCTTCACCAAGAAGATGGCCAATCTGCTGGCGGACAACTGGTTTGTCTCCAAACCGATGAAGCAGTACACCCATGCTGAACTGGCGGAGATTGCCGAAAAGCTCGGCAGCTGGAAGGTTGTGCCGGCGGGGACTGAAGGCTATCGCACGGCTGAGGTGACTCTGGGTGGCGTCGACACTCGCGAGGTGTCGTCGAAGACCATGGAATCGCTGAAAAGCCCGGGCCTGTACTTTATTGGGGAAGTGCTCGACGTCACCGGGCATCTGGGCGGCTTCAATTTCCAGTGGGCCTGGGCCTCTGGTTACGCTGCGGCGCAGTTCGTTTGATCCACGTCTTTCAAATGTGAAATGCAGTCCCTGTGGGAGCTGGCTTGCCAGCGATGAGGCCGGCAAATTCAACACCGATGTTGTATGCCAGGACGCCATCGCTGGCAAGCCAGCTCCCACAGGTTTTGTGCCAATTCCCAAATTGAGTTCGGCAAAAAAGCAGTCAGGAACACTTTTTGCTGTCAGATGTGCTCGGCGCCATTGCGTCGGCGTCATTACTGGCTCAATTTAGCGGCATCGCCTCGGAAGGCCTTCGCACTTCATGTCCTCGACCTCGTTTCGTCAGTCTTTGCGGCGCCTGTGGGCGCTGGATAAATTCAGCTACAGCGTGCGGGTATTCATCGCCCTGACCGGCAGCATGGCGCTGTGCTGGTATCAGGATGAAATGGGCCTGCTGATCCCGTTGTTCCTCGGCATCATCGCCAGCGCCCTGGCCGAGACCGACGACAGTTGGCAGGGTCGTCTCAACGCCCTCGCGGTGACACTGGTGTGTTTCAGCATCGCCGCGCTGTCGGTGGAATTGCTGTTTCCCTACCCGATCATTTTCGCCGTGGCCCTGGCACTGGCCAGTTTCGGCCTGACCATGCTCGGTGCGCTGGGCGAGCGTTACGGCGCGATCGCTTCGGCGACGCTGATTCTGTCGGTGTACACGATGATCGGCGTTGATCAGCGCGGCGGCGCGGTCACTGATTTCTGGCACGAACCGATGCTGCTGGTCGCCGGCGCGGCGTGGTATGGCTTGCTCTCGGTGCTGTGGCAGGCGCTGTTTTCCAATCAACCGGTGCAGCAAAGTCTGGCGCGGCTGTTCCGCGAACTGGGCCTGTATCTGAAGCTGAAATCCTCGCTGTTCGAGCCGATCCGGCAGATGGACGTCGAAGCCCGCCGCCTCGAACTGGCGCAACAGAATGGCCGGGTGGTCGCCGCCCTGAACACGGCCAAGGAAATCATCCTGCACCGGGTCGGCAACGGTCGACCGGGCTCGAAAGTCAGCCGTTATCTGAAGCTGTATTTCCTCGCGCAGGATATTCACGAACGCGCCAGCTCTTCGCACTACCCGTATAACGCGCTGGCCGAGGCGTTCTTCCACAGCGACGTGCTGTTCCGCTGCCAGCGCCTGCTGCGCCAGCAGGGCAAGGCCTGCCGGGCCTTGGCCGAATCCATCCAGATGCGCCAGCCGTTCATCTATGACGCCAGTTTCGCCGAAGCCCTGAACGACCTGCATGCCTCCCTCGAACACTTGCGCATCCAGAGCAACCCGGCATGGCGCGGCCTGCTGCGCTCGCTGCGCGCACTGGCGGCCAACCTCGGCACCCTCGACCGCCTGCTCAGCGATGCCAGCAACCCCGATGCCCTGGCGGACGCCACCGACAGCAGCCTGCTCGACCGCTCACCGCGCAATCTCAAGGACGTATGGATTCGCCTGCGTACGCAACTGACGCCGACCTCGCTGCTGTTCCGTCATGCCCTGCGCCTACCGCTGGCACTGAGCATTGGCTACGGCATGGTGCACCTGATTCACCCGTCGCAAGGCTACTGGATCATCCTCACCACGCTGTTCGTCTGCCAGCCGAACTACGGCGCCACCCGGCGCAAACTCGGCCAGCGGATCATCGGCACGGCCATTGGTCTGACGGTGGCGTGGGCGCTGTTCGATCTGTTCCCCAACCCGGTGGTGCAATCGTGCTTCGCCATCGCTGCCGGTGTGGTGTTCTTTACCAACCGCACCACCCGCTACACCCTGGCAACGGCGGCGATCACCATCATGGTGCTGTTCTGCTTCAATCAGGTCGGCGATGGCTACGGGCTGTTCCTGCCACGGCTGTTCGATACCTTGCTCGGCAGCCTGATCGCGGGTCTGGCGGTGTTCCTGTTCCTGCCGGACTGGCAGGGCCGGCGCCTGAACAAAGTGCTGGCCAACACCCTGACCTGCAACAGCATCTACCTGCGCCAGATCATGCAGCAATACGCCGCTGGCAAGAGCGATGACCTCGCCTATCGCCTGGCCCGACGCAACGCCCATAACGCTGACGCGGCGCTGTCGACGACACTGGCGAACATGCTCATGGAGCCGGGACACTTCCGTAAGGAGGCGGATGTCGGCTTCCGCTTCCTGGTGCTGTCGCACACCCTGCTCAGCTATTTGTCAGGGCTCGGCGCGCACCGTGAAACACAGTTGCCAGCGGATGTGCGCGAGCATCTGATCGAAGGCGCCGGGGTGAAATTGGCGACCAGCATCGACGAAATCGCCCAAGGCCTCGCGAGCAAGCAGCCGATTGCGATTCAGAGTGATGAAGAAGAAGCGCTGGCCAATGAGCTGGAGCAGATGCCGGATGAAATCGATGAAGGGCAGCGGTTGGTGCAGACGCAGCTGGCCCTGATTTGCCGGCAGTTGGGGCCGCTTCGGACGTTGGCGGCGCATTTGATCAAAGAAGTCTAGCTGCAAGCTGCAAGCTACAAGCCGAACGCAACCCGGCTTCTAACTTGAAGCTTGCAGCTTGAAACTTGTAGCTCCCCACTACATTCCATGCCGCCGCAATAACTTCTCATAAGTCCCGTCAGCCTTCATCGCTGCAATCGCCCGGTCAAACCCGGCGACGATCTGCTCATGCTGCGGGTTCTTCAGGCTGACCAGAATATGCAGGCTGTTCTCACTCAACGGCTTGGGTAAAAACTCCACCGAATTGCGCACCTTGGCCGATTCCCGTGCCAGGTAATACTTCGCTACGTACTCATCCTCAAGCGTCAGCTTGACCCGGTCCGCCGCGAGCATGCGCACGCCCATGGCGAAGTTGTGCACAGGGACTTTCTGCATCGCCGTATCGGCATCGAAAGGTGCGGAATAGGCGTACCCGCGCACCACGGCAATCGGGTAAGTGTGCAGTTGCTCGAGGTTGCTGTAGTCGATGGGTGCGTCTTTGCGCTTGAGGAAGCGGATGCGGTTGATCAGGTACTCACCGGAAAACTGACCGATCTGCGTGCGCTCGTCGTTGTACCAGGCGTTGACCAGTACGTCGTATCGCCCCTCGCCAATCCCCAGCAATGCGCGCGCCCACGGCACTTGCTCGTAACCGCTGGCATAACCGGCGCGAGCCAGTGCAGTGCTGACAATGTCGGTGGCCAGTCCACCGTTGACCAGTGCATCGTCGGTAAACGGCGGCCAGTTATCGAACGCCAGCCGCAGCTTCTGCGCCGCAGCATCCTGGCCCAGCACCAGCAGTCCGATCAAAGCAACGGCTTGAAGCAATCGCAGCATGCTTGAACATCCTCAGCGGGCAACCGCCCGACGTGGTTTCACGTCAAAACCCAAGGCCCCTTACCGGCAAAACCCAAGCATTGAACATTAGCTCATGGGAACCAGTGCGCAGTGCTCTTGAGCAGATTACACAAAGTCTCGGCGGGCGCGAGAAAGGAATGGTGGCATTTTGACCTTTATCACAGACTGTTGCGCCATACAGACATATGGCGCAGCTGCGCTTAGTATCGGGCGACATGGTCAAGGAATCGAAAAATGACAATCGAGTGGATCTGCAAACATCATCGTGATCTGGGCAAAGAGCAGTTGTACGCCTTGTTGAAGCTGCGCTCTGACGTATTCGTGGTCGAACAGAAGTGTGCCTATCCGGATCTCGACGGCCAGGATCTGGAGGGCGATACCCATCACCTGATGGGCTGGGAGGATGATCAACTGATGGCTTATCTGCGCCTGCTGGACCCGGAATCCCAAGGCGGCGACGTGGTGATTGGCCGCGTGGTGACGGCGCCCGCCGGCCGTGGCAAAGGGTTGGGCCACGCGATGATGGAACAGGCGCTGAAGCAGGCCGAAAAGCACTGGCCGCAGGTGCCGATCTATTTGTCGGCGCAGGCGCATCTGCAGGGGTATTACGGCAAGTACGGGTTTGTCGTGGTGGGTGAGGAATATCTTGAGGATGACATTCCACATATCGGCATGCGTCGTTCTTGAGGGCCTCATCGCTGGCAAGCCAGCTCCCACAGGTTCATCGCTCGTTCACGAAAACCGTGTTCGCTGGAGATCCCTGTGGGAGCTGGCTTGCCAGCGATTGCGTCAGTTCAGGCGCGGCTGGATTCAGGGGTATTCCAGCACCGCTTTTATCTGCCGCAAATTGCGCTCGATCCAGCCGCGATCAATCGCTCCCCACTCGCGAATCCGATAGCGCCCGGCATGATTGCGTGCGCCCTCTTCCTGTTCGAACTCGCAGATGATGTCCAGATCGGCCAGCGCGGCAATCGTGTCCTGCGCCGTGCGTCGCGGCATGCCGGTGACTTCGGTCAGCGTCGGCACACTCGGCGCCAGGCCGCTATCGATCAGATAAGCCACGTACAAACGGCGATAGAAACTGCTCTTGGTCTTGCTGACGTCCATCCACACCTTCCTGATTGGTCAAGCCTGCATATCCCGCCACGTCAGGTACACACGTAGATCGAACTCGATCTGGTGATACCCCGGCAGCATGTGCTCGCACAGTTTATAGAACGCCTTGTTGTGATCCGATTCCTTGAAGTGCGCCAGCTCGTGCACCACGATCATCTTCAGAAAATCCGGCGCGGCGTCCTTGAACAGCGCGGCGATGCGGATTTCCTTGTTGGCCTTGAGCTTGCCGCCCTGCACCCGTGACACCGTGCTGTGCAGACCGAGCGCGCGGTGGGTCAGGTCGAGGCGGTTGTCGAACAGCACTTTGTCGATGGCCGGAGCATTGCGCATGTACTGCTGTTTGAGATCCAGCGCGTAGCTGTACAAGGCCTTGTCGCTCTGCACGTCGTGTCGCCCTGAATAGCGCTGATTCAGGTATTCACCCAGGCGCCCTTCAGCTATCAGTTGGCGCACCTGATCCTGCAATTGTGCGGGGTAGGCTTGGAGGTACTTCAATACAGTCATGGACAAGCGACGCGGTTCGAAAAAGGTCCGCCAGTGTAGCGAATTCAACCGGGCAGCGCGCTCCAGTCAAACGGTTCAACGAAGCTGACCGCGTCTTCGGCGATCAACGGCCGCGCGACGAGGAAGCCCTGCACGTATTCGCAGCCATGGGCTTGCAGCCACTGATATTGCTCGAGGGTTTCCACTCCTTCGGCAATCACCAGCAGACCGTATTGCTTGCACAGGTCGATGACCATGCGCACCAGCGCCGCATCCCGTGGCGAGTCCGGCAGGCGCGCGATCAAGTGGCGGTCGAGCTTCAGCGTGTCCAGTTCCAGATCGCGCAGATGCGCCAGCGAGCACGGCCCCGAACCAAAATCATCCAGCGCCACGCGCACCCCGAGATGACGCAGCAGCCGCAGTTGCTTGCGGGTTTCGTCCGGGTCTTGCATCAACGCTTCTTCGGTGACTTCGACTTCCAGTTGCCGCGGTTGCAGCGCATGGCGTTCCATGACTTGACGCAACTCAGTGACCAGATTCGGCAGGCCGAACTGGGTATTGCTCAGGCTCACGCCGAGCACCAGATCTTCAGCGAACAAGGTTTCCCAGGCTTTACGCTGACCGGCGCCACGGTGATAGATCCAGCTGCCGAGGCGACTGATCAAGCGCGCCTCTTCCAGCAACGGCAGAAACAACCCCGGAGGCACATCGCCGACGCTCGGATGCTGCCAGCGCAGCAACGCTTCGAACCCACGGATCTGTCCGCTGCCGATCGCCACCTGCGGCTGATAGACCAAATTGAAATCGCGATTCTCGATGGCCTCGCGCACGCTGTCTTCCAGCATCAGACGCGAGCGTGCGCGGCCGTTCATTTCAGGGTCATAGAAACGATATTGCTGACGCCCGGCGCGCTTGGCCTCGTACATAGCGATGTCCGAGGCGCGCAGCAAACCGTCGAGATTGCGCCCGCAGTCAGGATAGGTGGCGATGCCGATACTGGCGCCAAGGACGATATCCAGACCTTCGATCTGCTGACACACCGATACCCGTTCGATGAGTTTTTCGGCAATCTTCGCCGCTTGCTCGGGAAACTCCAGATCCAGCAGCGCGGTGAATTCATCGCCGCCCATGCGCGCGAGAATATCGAACGGCCGCAGGCACGCTTTCAATTGCTCGGAAACCCAGCGCAACACGCGATCGCCGGCATCGTGACCGAGGGAATCGTTGACCCGTTTGAAGCCATCAAGATCAAGGTAGAGCAACACCCAACTGCTGTCGCTGCGTTCGCCGCGCAACAGCAGGTTTTCCACGGTCTGGTAGAACCCGCGCCGGTTGAGCAGCCCGGTCAGCGGATCGGTCACCGCCTGGAACTCCAGTTGCTGGTGCAAGTGACGCACCACCGACATGTCCAGCACCGTCACCACCATGGCGTGCTGCTCCGAGGGCAGCGGCGCGCAGGACAATGCCACCGGTACTTGCTGACCGGGCGCTGTACGCAGCAACGCATCATGCAGGCGCAGGGTTTCACCGCGCTGGTAGCCGGCGTAGAACTCGGAATCGGCCCACAGGGGAATGTGTGGCTTCTGCAGGAAATCGAGAAACTCCTTGCCTTCCAGATCCTTCACCGGCGCATTGAGCAGTCGCGAAATCGCCGGGTTGGCGAAACGGATCACGCCGTCCTCGCTCAACACCAGAATGCCTTCGGCGGCGTTGTCCAGCACCGAGGCATTGAAGGCGCGCGCCACTTCCAGATCATGACTGAGGCGTTGCAGGGCACGGCGATTGCGCTGGTGCTCGAGCAGCGCCTGAACCTTGGGCTTGAGGATTTGCGGATCGAACGGCTTGAACAGGTAATCCACCGCGCCGCTGGCATAGCCTTTGATCACGGCGTCCTGAGATTGCTCGTTGGCGGTGAGGAAAATGATCGGCGTCAGGCGCGTACGCTGGCTGCCGCGCATCAACCGTGCGACCTCGAAACCGTCCATGCCGGGCATCTGCACATCAAGCAGGACCAGGTCGATGTCGTGTTCGAGCAAAAGGTTCAGCGCCTCGAAACCGGAGGCGGCGGTCATCACGTGCCAATCCTGACGCTGCAGCAACGCGCGCATGCTGATCAGATTTTCGGGGTAATCATCGACGATCAAAAGGACCGAGCTGCCTTCACCTGGCTGGGGTTGCGCGCATTCCATGCTGCTTCTCTTATCGGGACCGGTTGCCGGCAAAACCATAGACGTAACTGAGCCTTCACTCTAGACGCGGATGCCGCAAAGCAGAAGCTGTCGTCACGCCATCATTTGGCCAATGTTCCGTCGAGCCGACTAACGGTCACCGCCAGAGCCCCCGAAAACCGGGCGAGATGGCATTTCGACAGGATGTTGACGTCAAGTAATCGCCGGACGGGCATTAACAAAAATTGTCGCTACGCTTATAAAGACGCCCGAAAACGCGCGGGCTAGAGCTTCTGGCACCGGCGTTCCGGATGAATTGATTGGAAGAACCGTCATGATCGACCTCGCAACCTGGAACCTCAGCGTTCCTGTTGGCAGCCCGCCGTACACCGTTGAGACCTCAAAACTGGTGGATGGCTTCAAGGATCAGTACTTCCATTCCGATACCGGCACCCTGTTCTTCTGGTCCCCGGTGACTGGCTCGAAAACCGAAAACGCCATCTACCCGCGTACCGAACTGCGCGAAACCTACAGCAACGGCACCCTGCGCAACTGGTACTACCCGGACGCCGACAACCTGCTGCGCGCCACCCTCGCGGTAAACAAGGTGCCGAGCTCGGGCAAGATCGTCATCGGCCAGATTCACGCGTACGAAAGCCAGCGGCCGATGGTCAAGCTCGAATATCAGTACAAGGAAAAAACCCAGACCGGCAATCTGGTGATCAAAGTGCGCATGCGCCCGGACGACGCCGAAAGCCGCGTCATCACCCTCGCCACCGGCGTCAAGCTTGATCGCGAATTCAACTACCTCATCCACTTGAGCCCCGGCGGTGCCCTGGGCGTGAGTGCGGCGGGGTATCAGTGGGACTCCCAGATCAGCGCGACCTGGCGCGACAAGCCGCTGTACTTCAAGGCCGGGGTGTATGTGCAGGACAACACTGGGTATACGAGTGAGGGTGGACAGGTGACGTTTACCAAACTGGATATTGATCACGACAAGTAGCTAGCCGCCAAAATGACAAACAACCCATAACTTGCAGACCACATTCGCTCCAATTGAAGGAGTGAGCCTGCTCGCGCTAACGGTGTGCCATTCAATATTCATGCGTCTGAAACTCCGCTATCGCGAGCAGGCCCACTCCTACAAGGGCTTCAGGGGTGGGCCGCGGAATGCGCCGCCTCAACATGCGGGCCGCTGCATTGGCGAAATGTCGCGCATACGCGACTTTGAGAAGCAAATGTCACGGTAGCGGTACACCGCGCATCATTTATCAGCCTTTTCCTTTCTACCGCTTGATAAAGGATGACGCTTCAAACCCGAACCGACCGAGTCATTCAACGCAACCATGCGCCCGGTGTCCCATTCGCGTTGCATCCTTGCAAACAATTCAACGTCTATCCGTGGTCGGTGAATCAAAAGCGCCTGACTCATTGCCTCGGCTATCCGGTCGACGACCAGTGCTGGCTTATCCACAGCGCAGTGTTTACGACCAAACTCAATCAATTGCTGACGATCCGGATAAGCTTTGGCCTTGTTCATCTTGATGGCGAGAGTACGGTCAACCAGCGATCGCCCGGTCCTGGGGTTGTAGTTCTCGTATACGGTTGTGGTCGTGACATCGTATACCGGCGCCAACTGCACCGTTTCAGTGGCCGCAGGGTGCGTGTAGGTCACCCCGAAGTTTTTCAAATGCGCATCGCCGTTACGCACCATGACCGAAAGACAGACGGATGAAAAAAAACGTTCCAGTTCTCGTATCGGGTCGGCATGCCTGCATACCTGACGGATCACTGCAGCAAGGGTTTCGTAGCTCTGCGAATATTTATAGTTATCGTGGGGATCCTTGTTTAACCCCAGCAGCACCGCCATGTCTTCAAAGCCAAGGCGATCAGACGCCGTCAGATCAAAACGCTCCATGACAAACAGCTCACCGTTATCGGAAAGCCAGAAAGGCGGCGTGTGCAGTCCAGCCAGCCGCGCTGCTTCCAGACACAGAAACTCGTTTTGAGCCAGGTGCTCATACTCTTCCGCTCCTGATTTGACGATTAGGTCGGAGCTGATCACTGTTTTTCGGCTACCAGTCAGCTTGTCCAGATCGGGCACCAGAACCTTGGGCTGAACACCTGAAATGCCCGACTCGAAGTAGGTTTCGACCAAAAAACCGAAAACATGCTGAGAGGTGTCCGCCGACAGGATCTCCTGCAAGCCGACCTGCGCACGAACAGAGCCTGAAGGTTCTATCGGATTCTCATACGTGAGGCGACCGATCTGATTACCGCCGATGACGGACAACAGGCGCATTTCATCCACTTGCATATGCTTGGCCATGCGCCGCTTGATTTGGTCGGCCAGATATCCCTCAGGCACATTCATATCGAAGATGGGCTGCAATATGCTGCTCACCGACGGTGTCGGGTCATAGGGCATGACCAGGGAAACTTCCCTGAGTGGCGACGCTGACTGGTAAGCGAATGAAAACTGCGAACCTTTGGACAACTCGCCGGAATGGCCCTGAGGCGTCATGACATTCAGTCGTTTCACCTTACTCATCATGCTCCACCAATTCGGCGAGTGATTTGAGATCGATTCGGTTATCGACAATCTCCAACGCCATGCCTAACGCGGCAATAACTCTAAACACCGTATAAAAAGCGACGTTTTCGCCTGCTTCGAGATCGATGATGGTTTTGCGGCTGCAATGAGCCCTATGCGCAAGCAACGCCTGACTGTAGCCCTTGGCTTTGCGCAATTGGCGAATACGCTGGGCAAACGTTGCTGGATTATCGAGAAGCAAAATGTCACCCATATCGGACTTTAAGTAGATTATCGGTAGTAAAGTCCACTTTAGGTGACATATCAAGCAAAAGGGTGCCGATGTCTTGTCACGGCGTTTGCACCACAAAAAAAACCCGCCTCTCGGCGGGTTTCTTTTTAATCAGCTCAACACTCAGGCTCAGTTGACCTTGGCGTTCAACTCACCCTTCAGATAACGCTGGTACATCGCTTCCAGGGAGATCGGTTTGATCTTCGAAGCATTGCCGGCAGTACCAAACGCTTCGTAACGAGCGATACATACATCGCGCATTGCGGTCACGGTGGCGCCGAAGAATTTACGTGGGTCGAATTCGCTCGGGTTGGTGGCCATCAGGCGACGCATGGCGCCAGTGGAGGCCAGGCGCAGGTCGGTGTCGATGTTGACCTTGCGCACGCCGTGCTTGATGCCTTCGACGATTTCTTCAACCGGTACGCCGTAGGTTTCTTTGATGTCGCCGCCGTACTGGTTGATGATCGCCAGCCACTCTTGTGGCACGGAGGACGAACCGTGCATCACCAGGTGGGTATTCGGGATGCGCTTGTGGATTTCCTTGATGCGGTCGATCGCCAGCACGTCGCCGGTAGGTGGCTTGGTAAACTTGTAGGCGCCGTGGCTGGTGCCGATGGCGATGGCCAAGGCGTCGACCTGGGTGCGCTTGACGAAGTCAGCGGCTTCTTCCGGGTCGGTCAGCATCTGGCTGTGATCCAGAACGCCTTCGGCGCCGATGCCGTCTTCTTCACCGGCCATGCCGGTTTCCAGCGAACCCAGGCAGCCCAGCTCGCCTTCTACCGAAACGCCGCAGGCGTGGGCCATGGCCACGGTTTGTTGGGTAACGCGGACGTTGTAGTCGTAGTCGGTCGGGGTCTTGCCGTCTTCGCCCAGCGAGCCGTCCATCATCACCGAGCTGAAGCCCAGTTGAATCGAACGCTGGCAGACATCAGGGCTGGTGCCGTGGTCCTGGTGCATGCACACCGGGATGTGCGGGAATTCTTCGATCGCGGCCAGGATCAAGTGACGCAGGAATGGCGCGCCGGCGTATTTGCGGGCGCCGGCCGAAGCCTGGACGATCACCGGGGAGTCAGTCTTGTCAGCGGCTTCCATGATGGCGCGCATCTGCTCAAGGTTGTTGACGTTGAAGGCTGGAACGCCGTAGCCGAACTCGGCTGCGTGGTCCAGCATCTGGCGCATGCTGATAAGTGCCATTGTGTGTGTCTCTCCCGGTTGAGGGTCGTTGATCGTGCCAGCCTGCCGGAGCGGCGGCGGCTATTCAAGTTAATGCAGATCGGGGGTTGAGGCCCGGCCTGGTGATTCGGTGTTACCAAAACTGTGTGAACAACAGAGAATCCCTGTGGGAGCGAGCCTGCTCGAGAAAGCGGTCTGACAGACACTGCATCATCGACGGCAAGATTGCTTTCGCGAGCAGGCTCGCTCCCACATTTGGATCTCTGTACACCAATTCAATCGTCTTACTCGGCCTTGCAACCACGGCCAATCAGGTCATTGGTGGCGACCCAGTACACCAGGCCTTCGTCACCCTTGACGTGAAACGCCAGCATGCCATCGCTGTACAGCGTGCCAGAGGCGCCCGGCTCTTCTTTCAGGCGATAGACCTGATCACCGCCGCCGAGGCGAACGTCGACTTCCTTCTGGCCGGCATCGGCGTAACGCCACAACACCTTGGCCTGGCTGTCGCAGGTCCAGGTCGTCCAGTCGTCTGCCGGGGCGGACGACTGAAACAGGTTCAACTGCGCGCAACCGCCCAACAATGCCAACGCCGCAACGGCGATCAAGCCTTTCATCCGTGTTCCTCGACTGACGACGCATGCCGCCAGCCCTGAGTTAAAGAGTCAGACCCGTCAAGGACAACCATGTTCCTTGACCGGGGTTTGCGTCTCGTATTTGTCCAGGCCGTCCGGCCCCGAGCGCTTGTTCAGCACCGGGTTGGTTTCGGCCTGCCAGTCGGCCTGATAACAGCCCTTCTGCGGCTCGCTCGGCGCCGGCGTGGCTTCGGCCTTCGGGTTACTTCCGCAGGCCGCCAGCGTACCGGTCAGCAACAACAGCGCTAACGACTTGACCATGTAAACACTCCTTTGCCTGGCCAAACGGGCGGCCTCAGGCCTTGGCCCGGCTTTCCAGGACTTCAACGGCCGGCAGCACCTTGCCTTCGACGAATTCGAGGAACGCGCCACCACCGGTGGAAATGTAGGAGATCTGCTCAGCCACGCCATATTTATCGATCGCCGCCAGGGTGTCGCCACCGCCCGCGATGGAGAATGCCGAGCTTTCGGCGATAGCCTGGGCCAGCACTTTGGTGCCGTTGCCGAACTGATCGAACTCGAACACGCCAACCGGGCCGTTCCACAGAATGGTTTTCGACGACTTCAGCAGCTCGGCGAAATTGGCTGCAGTTTGCGGACCGATGTCGAGAATCATGTCGTCAGCCGCCACGTCAGCGATCAGCTTGACGGTCGCTTCAGCGCTTTCGGCAAATTCCTTGGCGACCACGACGTCAACCGGCAACGGTACGCTGACTTTGGCAGCGATTTCACGCGCGGTGTCGAGCAGGTCCGGTTCGTACAGCGACTTGCCGACCGGGTGACCAGCCGCCGCGAGGAAGGTGTTGGCGATGCCGCCGCCGACGATCAGTTGATCGCAGATCTGGCTCAGGCTGTTCAGCACGTCGAGTTTGGTCGACACCTTGGAGCCGGCAACGATGGCTGCCATTGGCTTGGCCGGCGCGCCGAGGGCTTTGCCCAGCGCATCCAGCTCAGCGGCCAGCAACGGGCCGGCGGCAGCGACTTTGGCGAACTTGGCTACACCATGGGTCGAACCCTCGGCGCGGTGAGCAGTACCGAAGGCGTCCATCACGAACACGTCGCACAGGGCCGCGTATTGCTGCGCCAGGTCGTCGGCGTTCTTCTTCTCGCCCTTGTTGAAGCGTACGTTTTCGAACAGCACGATGTCGCCAGCCTTGACCTCCACGCCACCGAGGTAGTCAGCCACCAGCGGCACTTCACGGCCCAGCGCTTTGCTCAGGTAGTCGGCGACAGGTTTCAGGCTGTTTTCGGCGGAGAATTCGCCTTCGGTAGGACGGCCCAGGTGCGAGCAGACCATCACTGCCGCGCCTTTTTCCAGGGCCAGCTTGATGGTCGGCAGCGAAGCCAGGATGCGCGCGTCGCTGGTGACAACACCGTCCTTGACGGGGACGTTGAGGTCTTCGCGGATCAATACGCGCTTACCTTGCAGATCGAGGTCGGACATCTTCAACACGGTCATGGGTCGCACTTCCTACGGTTTTTTTGAAGTTGCTGTTTGCAGATAGTGGTCTGCAACGTCCAGCATTCGGTTGGCAAAACCCCATTCGTTGTCGAACCAGGCCAGGATGTTCACCAGCTTGGGGCCGGAAACACGGGTCTGACTGGCATCGACGATGGCCGAATGTGGGTCATGGTTGAAATCACAGCTGGCGTGCGGCAACTCGGTGTAGGCCAAAAGGCCTTTGAGCGGGCCGCTGGTGGCGGCTTCGCGCAGGATCCGGTTGACCTCATTGGCGTCAGTCGCGGTGGCGGTCTGCATCGTGATGTCGAGGCAGGACACGTTGACTGTCGGCACGCGCACGGCTTTGGCCTGAATTCGCCCGGCAAGTTCCGGCAGCAGGCGCTCGATACCACGCGCCAGACCAGTGGACACCGGGATCACCGACTGGAACGCCGAACGCGTGCGGCGCAGGTCTTCGTCGTGATAGGCGTCGATCACCGGTTGATCGTTCATCGCCGAGTGAATGGTGGTGATCGACACGTAATCCAGACCGATCGCCTGATCGAGCAGGCGCAGCAGCGGCACACCGCAATTTGTCGTACAGGAGGCGTTGGACACCAGCAGTTCGTCGCCGGTCAGGCAGTCCTGATTGACGCCGTAGACGATGGTGGCGTCGACATCCGCTTCGCTGGCCATCGGCTGCGAGAACAGCACGCGCGGTGCGCCGGCGTCGAGAAACCGCTGGCCATCGGCACGGGTGTGGTAAGCGCCGGAGCATTCCAGCACCAGATCGACGCCCAGCGACGCCCAATCGATGCCTTCGGGGGTGGCACTGCGCAAGACCTTCACGCAGTCGCCATTGATATGCAGACAATCGCCTTCAACCCGCACTTCGCCGGGAAAGCGGCCGTGGGTGGAGTCGAAGCGTGTCAGGTATTCGATGCTGGCCATGTCGGCCAGATCGTTGATCGCGACAATTTCAAACCCGGCCTTCGCGCCGCGCTCGAACAACGCCCGCAAGACGCAACGACCAATGCGGCCGTAGCCGTTGAGTGCAACTTTGTAGGGACGCGGTTGAGGCATGGGGTTCTCGATTACCGTGGTGTATCAGGCAGTGCGATGTTGCCCGAACCAACGCTTTCGCGAGCAGGCTCGCTCCCACAGGGAAATGCATTCCAATGTGGGAGCGAGCCTGCTCGCGAAGGCGTCAGCCCGGACAACATAACTGTCAGATTTAGTCTTCCAGCAGCTCTTCAGCCTGACCCAAGATGTTTTCCAGGGTAAAACCGAACTCTTCGAACAATGCCGAAGCCGGCGCCGACTCACCGTAGGTGGTCATGCCGATCACACGACCTTCCAGACCCACGTACTTGAACCAGAAATCGGCGTGGGCCGCTTCGATGGCGATACGCGCGCTGACCTGCAACGGCAGAACCGACTGCTTGTACTCCGCATCCTGAGCATCGAACGCGCTGGTGCACGGCATCGAGACCACGCGAACCTTGCGGCCCTGCTCGGTCAGTTTGTCGAAGGCTTGAACCGCCAGACCGACTTCCGAACCGGTGGCGATCAGGATCAGCTCAGGCTCGCCTGCGCAATCCTTGAGCACATAACCACCACGGCTGATGTTGGCAATCTGGCCAGCGTCGCGTTCCTGGTGCTGCAGGTTCTGCCGGGAGAAGATCAGCGCCGACGGGCCGTCCTTGCGCTCCAGAGCGTTTTTCCAGGCCACTGCCGATTCCACGGCATCGGCTGGACGCCAGGTGTCGAGGTTCGGCGTGCTGCGCAGGCTGGTCAATTGCTCGATTGGCTGGTGCGTCGGGCCGTCTTCGCCCAGACCGATGGAGTCGTGGGTGTAGACGTGAATCACGCGCTTCTTCATCAAAGCCGACATACGTACCGCGTTGCGTGCGTATTCCATGAACATCAGGAAGGTCGCGCCGTAAGGCACCAGACCGCCGTGCAGGGCGACGCCGTTCATGATCGCGGTCATGCCGAACTCGCGCACGCCGTAGTACATGTAGTTGCCGCTGGCATCTTCAGCACTGACGCCTTTGCAGCCTTTCCACAGGGTCAGGTTGGAGCCGGCAAGGTCAGCCGAACCGCCGAGCATTTCCGGCAGCAGCGGGCCGAAGGCGTTGAGAGTGTTCTGACTGGCTTTGCGGCTGGCGATGGTTTCGCCCTTGGCCGCGACTTCGGCGATGTAGGCCGAGGCTTTTTCCGAGAAGTCGGCCGGCAGTTCGCCGCTCAGACGGCGGATCAGCTCATTGGCTTCAGTCGGGAATGCAGCGGAGTAAGCGGCGAAACGCTGATCCCACTCGGCTTCGACCGCGCGGCCAGCTTCTTTGGCATCCCACTCGGCATAGATCTCGGCCGGGATTTCGAACGGGCCGTGGTTCCAGTTCAGCGCCTGACGGGTCAGGGCGATTTCCGCGTCACCCAGTGGGGCGCCATGGCAATCTTCCTTGCCCTGCTTGTTCGGCGAACCGAAACCGATGGTGGTCTTGCAGCAGATCAGCGTCGGTTGAGCGCTCTTGCGTGCGGTTTCGATGGCGGTCTTGATCTCTTCCGGATCGTGGCCGTCGACGTTGCGGATCACCTGCCAGTTGTAGGCTTCGAAACGCTTCGGCGTGTCATCGGTGAACCAGCCTTCGACTTCACCGTCGATGGAAATGCCGTTGTCATCGTAGAAGGCAATCAGCTTGCCCAGGCCCAGCGTGCCGGCCAGGGAAGCGACTTCGTGGGAAATGCCTTCCATCATGCAGCCATCACCGAGGAACACATAGGTGTGGTGGTCAACGATGTTGTGGCCGGGACGGTTGAACTGCGCGCCCATGACTTTTTCAGCCAGAGCGAAACCGACGGCGTTGGCCAGACCCTGACCCAGCGGGCCGGTGGTGGTTTCGACGCCCGGGGTGTAACCGAATTCCGGGTGGCCTGGAGTGCGGCTGTGCAGTTGACGGAACTGCTTGAGGTCGTCGATGGACAGGTCGTAGCCGGTCAGGTGCAGCAGCGAGTAGATCAACATCGAGCCGTGGCCGTTGGACAGCACGAAGCGGTCACGGTCGGCGAACGACGGGTTGCTCGGGTTGTGCTTGAGGTAGTCGCGCCACAGCACTTCGGCAATATCTGCCATACCCATAGGGGCACCGGGATGGCCGCTGTTGGCTTTTTGCACGGCATCCATGCTGAGGGCACGAATGGCGTTGGCACGCTCACGACGGCTAGGCATCGCTGATCTCCTGGGTGTGAATAGACTGAAACGGAAAAAAGGAGGGCATTTTCCCTCACCCATGCGCCTCGGGGCAATGACAGATAGTCATCGGCAGGCGTTTTTCCAATCGATAGCACAGGTTTCGCTTGGTGAAACCTTTCCGCTATTCGTTTGTAGAGACTGCCGTGCGCTGAGAAGTGCCATTTATCGAGCAATATCAAAACTTTTTGATATTGGCCTTGCGGTGCCTTGCCCCCGTCTCTAGACTGCCAGCCCTATGAACTTACGCGTGCCTTCCATTCGCCATGACGATTGCGACGAGCTGGCGGCCCTGTGCAAGGCCGGCGGCGATCCGCTGCGGCTGAATGTATTGCGCGCGCTGGCCAACGATTCGTTTGGCGTGCTGGAGCTGGCGCAGATTTTCGGCATCGGCCAGTCGGGCATGAGCCACCACCTCAAGGTGCTGGCGCAAGCCGACCTGGTGGCGACACGCCGTGAGGGCAACGCGATTTTTTATCGTCGCGCGCTGCCCCACAGCGGATTGCTCGGCGGCAAGCTGCACGCGGCATTGCTGGAAGAAGTCGACGATCTGGATCTGCCTGATGAAGTGCAAGCGCGCATCGTGCAGGTTCACGGCCAGCGTGCCGCCGCCAGCCGGGATTTTTTCGCCCGGGTCGCGGAAAAATTCCGTGCCCAGCAGGATTTGATCGCAGGCCTGCCGCAGTACCGTGACAGCGTGCTGGCCCTGCTCGACAAACTGAACTTCGATGGTGCAGCCACGGCCATTGAAGTCGGCCCCGGCGATGGTGCTTTTCTGCCGGAACTGGCCCGTCGCTTCGGCACCGTAACCGCGCTGGACAACAGCCCGGCGATGCTCGAACTGGCGCGTCAGGTGTGTGAACGTGAACAGTTGGCTAACGTCAGCCTGCAATTGGCCGATGCATTGAACGGCACCAGCCTCAAGGCCCATTGCGTAGTGTTGAACATGGTCCTGCACCATTTCGCCGCTCCGGCCGATGCGCTCAGGCACATGGCCGATTTGCTGCAACCGGGCGGTAGCCTGCTCGTGACAGAGTTATGTAGCCACAACCAGAGTTGGGCCAGGGAGGCCTGCGGTGATCTCTGGTTGGGGTTTGAACAGGACGATCTGGCCCGTTGGGCCACCGCTGCGGGACTCGTTCCCGGGGAAAGCCTCTATGTAGGCTTACGTAATGGTTTCCAGATCCAGGTTCGCCACTTTCAGCGACCGGCTGGCGACACTCACCATCGGTAAATTCAGGAAAACATCGAGATGAGCGAATACTCCCTCTTCACCTCCGAGTCCGTGTCTGAAGGACATCCGGACAAAATCGCCGACCAGATTTCCGATGCGGTGCTGGACGCCATTATTGCCCAGGACAAACACGCTCGCGTGGCTGTGGAAACCCTGGTCAAGACCGGCGTGGCCATCGTTGCCGGTGAAGTGACCACCAGCGCCTGGGTCGACCTGGAGCAGATCGTTCGTGACGTGATTTGCGACATCGGCTACACCAGCTCCAAAGTCGGCTTCGACGGCGCGACCTGCGGCGTGATGAACATCATCGGCAAGCAGTCCCCTGACATCAACCAGGGTGTTGACCGCGCCAAGCCTGAAGATCAGGGCGCCGGCGACCAGGGCCTGATGTTCGGCTACGCCAGCAACGAAACCGACGTTTTGATGCCAGCGCCGATCACCTTCTCGCACCAGCTGGTGCAGCGTCAGGCTGAAGCACGCAAGTCGGGCCTGCTGCCTTGGCTGCGTCCGGATGCCAAGTCGCAAGTGACCTGCCGTTACGAAGGCGGCAAGGTTGTCGGCATCGACGCTGTGGTTCTGTCGACCCAGCACAACCCGGAAGTGTCGTACAAAGACCTGCGCGAAGGCGTAATGGAGCTGATCGTCAAGCACGTACTGCCTGCCGAACTGCTGAGCAAGGACACCCAGTTCCACATCAACCCGACCGGCCAGTTCATCATTGGCGGCCCGGTAGGTGACTGCGGTTTGACCGGTCGCAAGATCATCGTCGACAGCTACGGCGGCATGGCCCGTCACGGCGGCGGCGCGTTCTCCGGCAAGGATCCATCGAAGGTTGACCGTTCGGCTGCCTACGCAGGCCGTTACGTGGCCAAGAACATCGTTGCGGCCGGCCTTGCCGAGCGTTGCGAGATTCAGGTGTCCTACGCGATCGGTGTGGCCCAGCCTACGTCGATCTCGTTGAACACCTTCGGCACCGGCAAGATCAGCGATGACAAGATCATCAAACTGGTGCGTGAAGTGTTCGACCTGCGTCCATACGCGATCACCACCATGCTCGACCTGCTGCACCCGATGTACCAGGAAACCGCAGCCTACGGCCACTTCGGTCGCGCGCCGCAGACCAAGACCGTTGGCGAAGACAGCTTCACCACGTTCACCTGGGAAAAAACCGACCGCGCCGACGCCCTGCGTTCCGCCGCTGGCCTGTAATACCCTGGCTGCAAGAAAGCCCCGCACGGTTCGCGCCGTGCGGGGCTTTTTCATGCCTGACAGATTTTTGAGATCCCTGCGGGAGCGAGCCTGCTCGCGAAGGCGCCCGCTCATGCAACGTCAATTCAGAATCCGGAAACACCTCGAAAAACACCCCCGGTAACGCATTTCGAATCCTCACCTACCCTTCAAATATTACCCCCGAGCAAGGACGCTCAACGATGCTCTTCACACTGCGCCTGTTGCTGGCCTTCCTGCTGGCACTCATCACCCTCGTCAGCCAAGCCAACTGCCCGAACTGGGATCTTTCCCAAGCCCAACGCGAAATCACCACCCTGCAAAACCAGATCGACCAATGGGACGACGCCTATCACCGCGAAGGCCGCTCATTGATCAGCGACGAACTCTATGACCAGTCCCAACTGCGGCTGAAAGAATGGCAAGCCTGTTTCAACCAGCCCTCATCCCCGCAGCCGTTGCGCACCGCGTCCGGCACGGTCACCCACCCCATCGCCCACACCGGCCTGGACAAGCTGCACAAAGTCGAAGACGTCGCCCACTGGTTGCGTGATCGCCAGAACGTCTGGGTGCAACCCAAGGTCGACGGCGTGGCTGTCACGCTGATCTACCGCCAGGGGGTATTGCAGCAGGCGATCAGTCGCGGTGATGGGGTCAACGGCCAGGACTGGACAGCCTCCGCGCGCAGGATTGCAGCCATTCCGCAACGTTTGAGGCAGCCACGGGATCTGCTGGTACAGGGCGAACTCTATTGGCGCCTGAGCGCGCATGTTCAATCACAGTCCGGCAGCGTCAATGCCCGCGCCACCGTCGCCGGGCTGATGGGACGTAAAACACTCGATGTTGAACAGGCTGCCGGGATCGGCCTGTTTGTCTGGGACTGGCCGCAAGGTCCTGTGCGGCTGCCGGAAAGATTGTCCGAACTTCAGACATTGGGGTTCGCCACAACCGAGCCCTATACCCAGCCCGTCACCCGATTCGAAGACGCGCAAAAATGGCGCGAGCACTGGTATCGCTCGCCACTGCCCTTTGCCAGCGACGGCGTGGTGCTGCGCCAGAGCCAACGGCCACCCGCCGAACGCTGGCAGGCTCGCGCGCCGTATTGGGCGATCGCCTGGAAATACCCTTTCGCCCAGGCATTGGCCGAAGTGCGCAAGGTCAATTTCAAGATCGGCCGCACCGGGCGGATCACGCCGGTGCTGGAACTGCTGCCGGTCAGACTCGATGACCGCGAAATCAAACGGGTCAGCGTCAGCTCACTCAAGCGCTGGCAAACCCTCGACATCCGTCCCGGCGATCAGGTGGCAATCAGTCTGGCCGGGCTGACCATTCCGCGCCTCGACAGTGTCGTGCTGCGCACCAGCGAACGGGCGGACATCAACATCCCCGATGCTGGCGACTACCACGCCCTGAGCTGCTGGCAACCGACGCCGGGGTGTGAAAGCCAGTTTCTCGCGCGTCTGACCTGGCTCAGTGGCAAGCAGGGCCTGGCCATGCAGCATGTCGGTCGCGGCACCTGGGAGAAACTTTTGGAAACAGGCCGTCTGAAACACCTGCTGGATTGGCTGACCCTCGATGCGTCAGAGCTTGCTAACATTGCCGGCCTCGGCGAGCGCAGCAGCGCACGCCTGATCCAGAGTTTTCACGGCGCGCGGCAACAGCCGCTTGCTCGATGGTTGAAAGCGCTGGGCATGCCGCCGACCGGACAGGCACAACTGGACGATTCGTGGCAGGCCTTGGCACAACGCGACACTGAACAATGGCAGGCAGAAGCCGGCATCGGCCCGGGACGCGCGGCGCAACTGAGCGCATTCTTTCGCGACCCGCAGGTACTGGCTTTGAGTGAAACCTTGAAAGCCGCCGGAATCGACGGCTTCTGAACCTGCAATCCCCGCCCGGCGGGAACCCAACGGCCGGCCAGACGCTCCAACAGCGCAGTGCCCTCCCACCCCGATTGCCTTTGCACATGGAGCTTTTATGAAATTTCTCGCACCGCTCGCCCTGCTTACTCTTTGCGGCGTCATGGCCGCCCCGGTCATGGCCGAAGAAGACGGCCCGGGCCTGACCGGTTGCGCTGCCAAGAAGCAGGGCATCATCAATCAGATCGAACAGGCCAAGTCGCGCGGCAACATGGAGCAGCAGGCGGGCCTGGAAACCACACTGCGCGAAGTGACCGAACACTGCACCGACGCAGGGCTGAAGAAAGAACGTGAGAACAAGGTGCTTGAGGCCAAGCATGAAGTCAGCCAGCGTCAGGCGGACCTCGACAAGGCCATGAAGAAAGGCGATCCGGAGAAGATCAACAAGCGCAAGGAAAAGCTCGCGGAGTCGCGCAAGGAACTGCAGGAAGCGCTGGACGAGATCGATAAGTAACCAAAGCCCTGTGGCGAGGGGATTTATCCCCGTCCGGCGGCGAGGCCGTCGCAAATTTGGCTAGTCGGGTCCGACTGAAAAAAACCGGTTGTATGGTTTTGGGGCTGCTTCGCAGCCCATCGGGGATAAATCCCCTCGCCACAAGGTACTCACTCGCCACAAGGCACTCAGCAGCTTCAGGAATCAATGATCCCTAAACTCTTTATGGCAAGCACTGCAGGCATCTTCAACTTTCTGCACTGCCGGCCCAAGATTGCTGGCCCTGTACGGCTGAACCTGACTGGCGACCACCAATTCACCGGTAGCCGCTTCAAGGGCGCGGGCCAGTTCCTGAAAACGCGCCTGTTTCTGCCAGACATCGTCCTTGGCGCTGGTGTGATCTTGCTCGCGCACCTGCGGAAAATGCTTCCACGGCTCATGGGCCAACGCATCAAGTCTGACCGCACCTTCGGCAAATTTCGGCCCGTCGAAGGCAATGCGCCCACGCAACATGCCGCCGAGGTCTTCGCTGGTCTTGAGCATCTGCTTGAAGATGACCTTGCGCTGGCCCAGCGGCGAATTCGGGTCGACGCCGCCACAGGCGGACAAGGTCAGACAGGCCAGCAATACAACAGCAATTGGTTTCAGAGTCATGATGGCTTCAGGTCGCGGAAATCGGCGGCCAGTATCCTCGGCTCACCGCCAAACACCAATAGCCCTATTAAAAATACGGGTTGGTCGAGCGCATGGAGCTCTCGGCCAACCGGCACAGGAATCACTCCATGAACAGCCGCTTCACGGCCTGGCGTCACCCGCTTATCGTCACCCTTCCACTGCTCGCCATCCTCGCCGGTTGCACAGGCGGCGACAGCGCCAAACCAAAAACCCATGCGCTGGCCACCTATTCCAGCGCGACCTGGGAAGCCTTGCCCGCGGTCTCCGACAGCGATCTGGTCGCCGGTTTCGGCTCGTGGCGCAGCGCCTGCACACGACTCAAAGCCGACGCAGTCTGGGGGCCGACCTGCGCTGCGGCGGTGAATGTGCCGCAAAGCGCCGCCGAGATTCGTGCATTCCTCAAGCAGAATCTCGATGTCTACGGCCTGCGCGCCGAGAACGACAACCCCAACGGTCTGATCACCGGCTACTACGAACCGGTGTACCCCGGCAGCCTGACGCCCACCGCAACGGCGAACGTGCCGGTGTACGGCGTGCCGGAAGACATGATCATCGTCTCGCTCGACAGCATCTACCCGGAATTGAAAGGCAAGCGCCTGCGCGGCCGCCTCGAAGGTCGCGTGCTCAAGCCTTACGACGACGCGGCGACCATCGAATCCAAAGGCGTGAAAGCGCCAGTGGTCGCCTATCTGACTGATCCGATGAATCTGCAATTTCTACAGATCCAGGGTTCGGGCCGGATTCAGACCGAGGACGGCAAACAGTTGCGCATCGCCTACGCCGATCAGAACGGCCACCCGTACCGGCCGATCGGTCGCTGGCTGGTCGAGCAAGGCGAGCTGAAGAAAGAAGACGTGACCATGAGCGCGATCAGCAACTGGGCCAAGGCCAACCCGACGCGCATTCCGGAACTGCTCGCCAGCAACCCGAGCTACGTGTTCTTCACCCGCAACCCGGACAGCAACGAAGGCCCGCGCGGCTCGCTGAACGTGCCGCTGACCGCCGGCTACAGCGCGGCGGTGGATCGCAAGGTGATTCCGTTGGGCAGTCTGTTATGGCTGTCGACCACCAAGCCGGATGGCACCCCACTGGTGCGCCCGGTCGCGGCGCAGGATACCGGCGGCGCGATTGCCGGTGAGGTGCGCGCGGATCTGTTCTGGGGCACGGGTGATGCGGCCGGGCAACTGGCCGGGGACATGAAACAGCAGGGGCAGATATGGATGCTCTGGCCTAAAGGGGCGGCGTTGCCGCAGGTCCCGCAGGTGGCGGATACACCGAAGCAAAAATCTTAAATTCTTCGTGGCCTGATCCATCGCTTTCGCGAGCAGGCTCGCTCCTACATCTGGAATGCATTTCCATGTGGGAGCGAGCCTGCTCGCAAAGAGGCCGGCAGCAACAGCCGATAATCAGATCGACACAAAGAAGAACGAAGCAATCAGCCCCATCCCGATAAACCACACCACCGAACGCAGTGCAGCCCAGTCAGCCAGGTAGCAGATGATGTACAGCAGGCGACTGGTGATAAACAGCACGGCCAGCACATTGACCGTCACCAGCTGCGCAGTGCCGACCAAGTGGGCAACGATCACCGCAGCGGCAAACGCAGGCGTTACTTCAAAGCTGTTCAGTTGCGCGGCATGGGCGCGACGGGCGACGCCATCGACGCTGTCGAGAAAGTCCCGTGGATCATAATTGTCCTTGAGGCGGAAACCGCCGGTGGCCTTCGCCACGATCGTGCACACGTACGGCAGGAAAATCGCGATCAACACACACCACAGAGCCACTGTCATAACGTCGTCCTTTTTTCGATTGGAGAAATTGGCGAGCGGTCAGAACTTCATCACCAGCATGCCGATCAGCACCTGCCCACAGGCTAAGAGCAGCGCCCGGCCGAAAGGTTCTTTCAGCTGGATATAACACGGCAATTCCAGTGAGCCGTCGATTAGTCAGATTATTGATTCGTCATGTGTCAGCAGCTGTTTATACTGCAACCCACCACGCCGTACTCAGCTGCACACCAAAAACTCCAATAAAAGCTGCCTGCTCCGCTTTCTTCGAAAACGGTCGCTGGCACGCGTATGCCTGATCAAAGCGTCAAGACTACCGACAGAGACCTTGCGCATGCCCCTCGCTTTAATTGCACTCGCCGTTGCCGCGTTCGGCATCGGCACTACCGAATTCGTCATCATGGGCCTGCTGCCCGACGTCGCCCGCGATCTGGCGGTGAGCATTCCTCACGCCGGGCTGCTGATCACCGGTTACGCCCTGGGCGTGGTGTTCGGCGCACCGATCCTGGCGATCGGCACCGCCAATATGCCGCGCAAAGCGACACTGCTGGGCATGACGCTGATGTTCATCCTCGGCAACGTGCTCTGCGCGCTCGCGCCGAACTACGCGACGCTGATGGCGGCGCGGGTGGTCACGGCACTGTGTCATGGCGCGTTTTTCGGCATTGGCTCGGTGGTTGCTGCCGGCCTGGTTGCGCCGAACAAACGCGCGCAAGCCATTGCCATGATGTTCACCGGCCTGACCCTGGCCAACGTGCTTGGCGTGCCACTCGGCACAGCGCTTGGCCAATACGCTGGCTGGCGCTCGACCTTCTGGGCGGTGTCGGTGATCGGCATTGTTGCGGCGCTGGCGCAGTGGTTGTGGCTGCCAAAACACATCGCGATGGACAAAGCCAACCTCGCCAGCGAATTCAAAGTGCTGGGCAAGGCCAACGTGCTGCTGGCGCTGGGCATGAGCGTGCTGGCCTCGACCAGCCTGTTCAGCGTGTTCACCTATATCGCGCCGATTCTGCAAGACATCACTGGCGTCAGCCCCCACGGCGTGACGGTGATGCTGCTGTTGTTCGGCGTCGGCCTGACAGCGGGCAGCATGCTCGGCGGGCGTCTGGCCGATAGCCGCTTGCTGCCGTCACTGGTCGGCGTGGCACTGGCAGTTGTGGTGATTCTGGCGGCGTTCAGCCAGACCAGCCGTGCGGTGATTCCGGCGGCGATCACCCTGGTGCTGTGGGGGATTTTCGCTTTTGCGCTGTGCCCGATTCTGCAGCTGCTGATCATCGATCAGGCGCATGAAGCGCCGAATCTGGGTTCGACGCTGAACCAGAGCGCGTTCAACCTTGGCAATGCAGCAGGTGCCTGGATCGGTGGACTGGTGGTTGCCAGCGGCGCGGATCTGGCGGACCTGCCGTGGACCGGGGCGCTGGTCGGCGTGCTGACGGTGCTGACGGCGCTGTTGTTCATTTACCTGCAACGTCGGCAGGCGAGTGCGGTCAATGTGCCTGGCTGAGACCTCTATTTATCCCCGTTGGGCTGCGCAGCAGCCCCAAAAACCTTCAATCGGGTTTTGTCAGGAATAATCGATAAACCGGATTGCGACGGCTTCGCCGCCGAGCGGGGATAAATCCCCTCGCCACAATGAACTGTGGTGTGTCCCATGTCGCTGTTCGCCCATCAAACCCCTGCGTCCAACCTCCGGTCGCGCTCCATTCACTCTCCATCCAAAGGACCCCGGATGCTTGAACTTGTCGCCGCTTTCATCTGCCTCACCACCCTCCTGACCTTCGTCAATTTCCGCTTTATCGGCCTGCCGCCGACCATCGGCGTGATGGTTACCGCACTGCTGTTCTCATTGCTCCTGCAAGGCCTCAGCGTCCTCGGCTTTCCCGGCCTCGAAGATCGCGTGCAACAACTGATCGGCCAGATCGATTTCGGCGATCTGCTGATGAACTGGATGCTCTCGTTCCTGCTGTTCGCCGGCGCCCTGCACGTCAACCTGAATGATTTGCGCAGTTACCGCTGGCCGATCGGCCTGCTGGCGACCTTCGGCGTGTTGATCGCCACCGTGGTGATCGGCAGCCTGGCCTTCTACATTTTTGCCCTGTTCGGCTGGCACGTGAGTTTCCTCTACTGCCTGTTGTTCGGCGCGCTGATCTCACCGACCGACCCGATTGCGGTACTCGGCGTGTTGCGTACCGCCAACGCTTCGAAGCCACTGAAAACCACCATCGTCGGCGAATCACTGTTCAACGACGGCACGGCGGTGGTGGTCTTCACCGTGCTGCTGGGCATCGCGCAACTGGGCGAAACCCCGACCGTCAGCGCCACGGCCATGCTCTTCGTCCATGAGGCCATTGGCGGTGTGTTGTTCGGCGGGCTGATCGGTTATCTGGTCTATCGGATGATCAAAAGCGTCGAGCAGCATCAGATCACCGTGATGCTGACCCTGGCCCTGGTGATCGGCGGTTCGGCGATGTCCACCGAACTGCACGTTTCGGCGCCGATTGCGATGGTGGTGGCCGGTCTGATCATCGGCAACCTCGGGCGCAATCTGGCGATGAACGACATGACCCGCCGTTATCTGGACGGTTTCTGGGAATTGCTCGATGACATGCTCAACGCGCTGCTGTTTGCGCTGATCGGCATGGAGTTGTTGCTGCTGCCGTTCAACTGGCTGCACATGGCCGCCGCAGGTCTGCTGGCGGTGGCGATTCTGTTGTCGCGCCTGCTTACCGTGGCGCCGGCGATCCTGCTGCTGCGGCGCTGGCGCTCAGTGCCGGCCGGCACCATCCGCATCCTCACTTGGGGCGGTTTGCGCGGCGGTGTTTCGGTGGCACTGGCGCTGGCCCTGCCGCTGGGCCCGGAACGCGATCTGCTGCTGAGCATCACCTACATCGTCGTGCTGTCGTCGATCCTGCTGCAGGGCCTGACCATCGGCAAACTGGTCAAGCACGCGACGCGCAATGAGCCGGCCAGCGTGCCTGAGCCAGCTCACCATTGATCATTTCTTGATCGACTGCGGATCGGGCTTAACAGCCTGATCCGCAGATTCCTTCGGCGCACCGCTTTCGCTGCGAATCTGCGCATGGCTGATCAGCGCGAAGATAAAGCTGCCGCCGATGATATTTCCCGCCAGCGTCGGCCCGGCGAACACCGCCCAGAAATCACTCCACGGCAACTCGCCAGCAAAGACCAGATAGGACACTTCCGCCGATCCGACCACGATGTGGGTGAAGTCGCCCAGCGCCATGAAGTAGGTGATGAGGATAATGATCCACATCTTCGCGCTCTCCATGGAGGGGATCATCCAGACCATGGTGGCGATCATCCAGCCGGAGACGATGCCCTTGGCGAACATCTGACTGGCGCTGTGTTCCATGACCTTGCGGCCGATCTCGAGGAAGGCGACGTCGGTCTTGCTGTCGAAGATCGGCAGTTCCAGCATCACGTACGCGACCAGAATCGTCCCGCAGAGGTTGCCGACCAATACCACTGTCCACAGACGGATCAGTCGCAGAAAATTCTTCAGCGTCGGCTTGGTCATCACCGGCAGCACGGCGGTCAGGGTGTTTTCGGTGAACAGTTGCTGGCGGGCAAGGATCACCGCGAGGAAACCGGCGCAGTACCCGAAGCTGGCGATCACCTTGAACTCATCGCCATCGGGCAGACGCGAATTGAGCAGGCCCATGCCCATCAGGGACAGGCCCATGGTCAACCCTGCCGCCAGCGCCGACCACCACAGCGCGGCAATGCTGCGCTCCAGTTCCTGGTCGCCCTGAGTGCGGATGATTTCATGCAGAACGGCCGCGCGCGGCGGCTGGCTCTTCTCGACTTCGTGCTGCTCCTTGGCCGAGAGGTCGGGGGTCTTTTCGCTGGTGGGGGTGGTCATGGCGTGGCAACCGGTGGGGGGGATGTAGCTACGACCGTTGCGCTTCATGGCTGTTCAGTGGCCAGGCGAATCTCCGCTGAATTGGCAACCGCTTTCGCGAGCAGGCTCGCTCCCACAAGGATCACGCTGTACCTGTGGGAGCGAGCCTGCTCGCGAAGAATGCGCCGCCGATCTTATTGAACAGCTTCGTCATCCTTGAACTGGTCTTTCACATATCTGATCTCGGTCCGCCCGTGCGGCGCCGGCAGGCCGTCTTCGCCGAGGTTGACGAAAACCATCTTCTCGACGGTGAGGATGCTCTTGCGGGTGATCTTGTTGCGCACTTCGCAGGTCAGGGTGATCGAGGTGCGGCCGAATTCGGTGGCGGTGATGCCCAGTTCGATGATGTCGCCCTGGCGCGAGGCGCTGACGAAGTTGATTTCCGAGATGTACTTGGTCACCACGCGCTGGTTGCCCAGTTGCACGATGGCGTAGATCGCCGCTTCTTCGTCGATCCAGCGCAGCAGGCTGCCACCGAACAGGGTGCCGTTGGGGTTGAGGTCTTCGGGTTTAACCCATTTGCGGGTGTGGAAATTCATGGGGGGCTCCTGGGTCGAGGCGTTTGAGCGTTAGGGGTATTGGCCCCCAGCTTCAAGTTTTCAGCTACAAGCTGCAAGTAAAAGCGGATTGGCTTTTACTTGCCGCTTGTAGCTTGCCGCTTGCCACTAGCCGGGCGAAGACCGCTATAATCGCCACCGATTCAGAACGGCTATGCCGTTTTCCCGCCACCTGTCCGAGGGGCGCTGCAGCAGGTTCGACCTGTCAGGCTCGGATGGGGCGTTGACCGGCTCACGCCGGACACTAAACGCACAACGGCGCCCATTCGCATACTTTACGAATGGAGGCTCTTCATGAGCGCTGTCAACACGCCTGCCGATTTTACCGATTACAAAGTTGCCGACATGTCCCTGGCTGCCTGGGGCCGTCGCGAAACCATCATCGCCGAATCGGAAATGCCTGCCCTGATGGGTCTGCGCCGCAAATACGCTGCCGAGCAGCCGCTCAAGGGCGCGAAAATCCTCGGCTGCATCCACATGACCATTCAGACTGCCGTGCTGATCGAAACCCTGGTTGCCCTGGGTGCCGAAGTGCGCTGGTCGTCCTGCAACATTTTCTCCACTCAGGATCAGGCCGCTGCCGCTATCGCTGCCGCCGGTATCCCGGTGTTCGCCTGGAAAGGCGAGACTGAAGAAGAGTACGAGTGGTGCCTGGAGCAGACCATCCTCAAGGATGGCCAGCCTTGGGACGCCAACATGATCCTCGACGACGGCGGCGACCTGACCGAGCTGCTGCACAAGAAATACCCGCAAGTGCTCGATCGCGTTCACGGCGTAACCGAAGAAACCACCACTGGCGTACACCGTCTGCTGGACATGCTGGCCAAGGGCGAGCTGAAGATCCCTGCGATCAACGTCAACGACTCGGTGACCAAGTCCAAGAACGACAACAAGTACGGCTGCCGTCACAGCCTGAACGATGCGATCAAGCGCGGCACCGACCACCTGCTGTCCGGCAAGCAAGCGCTGGTCATCGGTTACGGTGACGTGGGCAAGGGCTCGGCTCAGTCGCTGCGTCAGGAAGGCATGATCGTTAAAGTCTCCGAAGTTGACCCGATCTGCGCCATGCAAGCCTGCATGGACGGTTTCGAACTGGTGTCGCCGTTCATCGACGGTATCAACGACGGTTCCGAAGCAAGCATTGACAAAGCGCTGCTGGGCAAGATCGACCTGATCGTGACCACCACCGGTAACGTCAATGTTTGCGACGCGAACATGCTCAAAGCCCTGAAGAAGCGCGCCGTTGTCTGCAACATCGGTCACTTCGACAACGAAATCGACACCGCTTTCATGCGCAAGAACTGGGCTTGGGAAGAAGTGAAGCCACAGGTGCACAAGGTTCACCGCACCGGCGCTGGCAGCTTCGATCCACAGAACGACGACTACCTGATCCTGCTGGCCGAAGGCCGTCTGGTGAACCTGGGCAACGCCACCGGTCACCCGAGCCGCATCATGGACGGTTCGTTCGCCAACCAGGTTCTGGCACAGATCTTCCTGTTCGGCCAGAAATACGCCGACCTGTCGCCAGCGCAGAAAGCCGAGCGTCTGACCGTTGAAGTGCTGCCGAAGAAACTCGACGAAGAAGTGGCCCTGGAAATGGTTCGCGGCTTCGGCGGCGTGGTCACCCAACTGACCAAGCAACAGGCTGACTACATCGGCGTCACCGTCGAAGGCCCGTTCAAGCCGCACGCCTATCGCTATTAAGAGCAGCTGCGAGCTTCAAGCTGCAAGCGGCAAGTAAAAGCGGTTGGTTTACTTGAGGCTTGTAGCTGTCGCTGGCTTCTTCATCGTTATTACGCAGCCGCTGGCTGCAAGCTTCAGGCACAGGATCCCGGCGCTCCGCCCTCTTGCAGCTTGAAGCTTGCAGCTCGTAGCTGGAGGCCCCCTCCAATGTCCCAAGACCGTCGCTACAGCTTCGAGTTTTTCCCGACCAAGACCGATGCCGGGCAAGAAAAGCTGCTTGCCACTGCCCGCCAGTTGGCCACCTACAATCCTGATTTCTTTTCCTGCACCTACGGCGCTGGCGGTTCGACCCGTGATCGCACGCTCAACACCGTGTTGCAGCTGGAAAGCGAAGTCAAAGTACCCGCCGCACCGCACCTGTCGTGCGTCGGTGACAGCAAGGACGACCTGCGCGGCCTGCTGAACGAATACAAGGCTGCCGGCATCAAGCGCATCGTTGCCCTGCGTGGCGACCTGCCGTCCGGCATGGGCATGACCAGCGGTGAGCTGCGTCACGCCAATGAACTGGTGGAATTCATTCGTGAAGAAACCGCCGATCATTTCCACATCGAAGTCGCCGCTTACCCGGAGATGCATCCGCAAGCGCGCAACTACGAAGACGATCTCGCCAACTTCGTGCGCAAGGCGAAGGCCGGTGCCGACAGCGCGATCACCCAGTACTTCTTCAACGCCGACAGCTACTTCTACTTCGTCGACCGTTTGCAGGCGCTGGGCGTGGATCTGCCGATCGTGCCGGGGATCATGCCGATCACCAACTACAGCAAACTCGCGCGCTTCTCCGATGCCTGCGGTGCGGAAATTCCGCGCTGGATCCGCAAGCAACTGGAAGCCTACGGCGATGACACGCGAAGCATTCAAAGCTTTGGCGAACAAGTCGTCAGCGAAATGTGCGAACGCCTGCTGCAGGGCGGCGCACCGGGGCTGCACTTTTACTCGATGAACCAGGCCGAACCTAGCCTGGCCATCTGGAACAACCTGAAGCTGCCGCGGTGAAGCAGCTGCAAGTTTCGAGCTGAAAGCTACAAGCTGGACCAAGAGATCGCAGTCTTTGGCAACGTCTTTGTTGGGTTGTCAGGGCTGCGATTTTTTTTGTTTGAAGCCGCGAAACAGAGCTTGTGCAGCGGCTTTCTGGCTCTTTCGCGATTCTCGTCGTAATCTCCAGCCATGCCTTTGATCACGCAGTTATTCGCCGTGCTGGTTTTTGCTTGCCTGAGCGTCGCCGCTCGGGGGGAGAAGTTGCGTATTGTCACCGAGCCGTGGGCGCCGTACGTCTACGAACAGGGTGGCAAAAACCTTGGTCTTGACTACGAAACTACCGCCATCGTGTTCCAGCGCCTGGGCATTGAAGTGGAATGGCAGTTCCTGCCGTGGAAGCGCTGCCTGTCGATGCTCGAGACCGGCCAGGCCGACGGTGCGCTGGACATCTTTCACAGCGCCGAACGCGACGCCACCCTGCTATATCCCAGCGAACCTTTGTCCGACGTCGAATTCGTGATGTTCTACGCCAACGAGCGGCCGCATCCCTTCAACACCCTCGAACAACTCAAAGGCCTGACCATCGGCACCTCGCCGGGTTATCTGTACAGCCCTGACTTCAGCCAGTCGGACCTGTTTACCCGTGAGCCGGCGCCAACTCATGAAGCCAATTTCGGCAAACTGGTGCGCGGGCGGATCGACCTGCTGATTACCGATCGCCGCGTCGGTCAGCATTTGCTCGATGAACTGGATATTCGCGATCTGATCACGGAAAACCCGACGGTGATCAGCCGCCAGAGCCAGTTTCTTGCGGTTCGGCGCAATGCCGGTATGGATTTGCTGGTGCAGCGTTTCGGCGCCGAGCTCAAGCGTTTCAAGCGCGAACCGGCCTACGCCGAGCTCAGCGCGCGCTATGGTGCCGCGCCTGTTGATAGCGCATCACTGCGCTCGGCTACGGCCAGCGGCGAAACCGTTGAGCAGCAGGAAAGCAGCGCGCAGTGATTGCTCTGTTATACTCCGGCGTTCCCGCCAGGCTCACGCCCGGACGCCCGGAACCGTAACAGGCCTCTCGACCCGCTACAGCGCAGCTTCCAGCCCGCGCGAGCGCTCCTGACGTGCCTTCGGAACCGCCGCTGGACCGGACGGGATTGCGTCCTCTTAAACGTGATTCGCGCCAGGCAAGACTCCCATTGGGCCAAGCCCTAACTAAAACAGGATTACTCATGTCCTTTGCTTCCCTCGGTCTCTCCGAGGCTTTAGTCCGTGCCATCGAAGATGCGGGCTATACCGAGCCTACTCCGGTGCAACAGCGGGCCATTCCCGCCGTGTTGCAAGGTCGCGACCTGATGGTGGCGGCTCAGACAGGTACCGGTAAAACCGGCGGCTTCGCCCTCCCGATTCTGGAGCGGTTGTTCCCCAACGGTCACCCGGACAAATCCCAGCGTCACGGCCCGCGCCAACCGCGCGTGCTGGTCCTGACCCCGACCCGCGAACTCGCGGCCCAGGTGCACGAGAGCTTCAAGATCTACGCCCGTGACCTGAAATTCGTCAGCGCCTGCATCTTCGGCGGCGTCGGCATGAACCCGCAGGTCCAGGCCATGTCCCGTGGCGTCGACGTTCTCGTCGCCTGCCCGGGTCGCTTGCTCGACCTCGCCGGCCAGGGCAGCGTCGATCTGTCCCACGTGGAAATTCTCGTTCTCGACGAAGCCGACCGCATGCTCGACATGGGTTTTGTCCACGACGTGAAGAAAGTCCTCGCGCGTCTGCCGGCCAAGCGTCAGAACCTGCTGTTCTCGGCGACCTTCTCCAAAGACATCACCGACCTCGCCGGCAAACTGCTGCACAACCCGGAACGCATCGAAGTGACGCCGCCGAACACCACGGTCGAGCGCATCGAACAACGCGTGTTCCGCCTGCCCGCCAGCCACAAACGTGCGCTGCTGGCACACCTGATCACCGCCGGCGCGTGGGAACAGGTACTGGTGTTCACCCGCACCAAGCACGGCGCCAACCGTCTCGCTGAATACCTGGACAAACACGGCCTGCCGGCGGTGGCGATCCACGGTAACAAGAGCCAGAACGCGCGCACCAAAGCCTTGGCCGACTTCAAGGCCGGCGAAGTACGCATTCTGGTTGCCACCGACATCGCTGCCCGTGGCCTGGACATCGATCAGTTGCCGCATGTGGTCAACTTCGAGCTGCCGAACGTCGATGAAGACTATGTGCACCGTATCGGCCGTACCGGCCGCGCCGGTCGTTCCGGCGAGGCGATCTCCCTGGTCGCACCGGACGAAGAAAAACTGCTGAAAAGCATCGAGCGCATGACCAAGCAGAAGATTGCCGACGGCGATCTGATGGGCTTCGACTCCAGCACCATCGAAGCCGAGAAGCCGGAAGCCCGCGAGCGTCCGGACATCCGCAACCCGCGCAATTCTCGTGGCCCGCGTGGCGACGGTCCGAATGGCGGCGGCGGTGGCGGCGGTCGCAAGGACAAAGGCAAAGACAAGGGCAAGGAAAAACCGGCCGGTGAACGTGGCGAGCGCCCTGCCCGTCAGCAGAAACCGCGCGAAGGCACCCCGAGCCGCGAACAGCGCCCGAGCCAGCCACCGCGTGCAGCGGCTGACCGTGCCCCGGACGAATTCCTTGACGACGATATCGATAACTTCGGCAACCGCGTCGACTACGTGCCGAAAGCCGCTCCTGCCGGTGGCCGTGGCCGTCGTCCGGGCGCACCGGCGCAAGGCGCGGGCGCACCACGCGGTGGCCAGCCTCAGGGTCGTCAGAACGGTCCGCGCAACAGCAACGGCTCGAGCACCGGGACGCCACCAGCCAAACGCAGCGGCCCGCGCAATGGCGCACCGCGTGACGGTCAGGGTCGTCGCGACGAATCCGCGCCACGCAACCGCCGCCCGGCCCGTGACGATCAGCCACGCAGCGAACCGGCCGTGCAGAACCCGCGCAGCAACGGTCCGAAGATCATGCACAAGGAATCGAAAGCCGACCGCTTCCCGACGCCTGAGCAGCTCGATCAACTGCCAAGCCGCCCGCGTGGCGAGAAACCAGCACTGCTGACCCGCAATCGCTGAGTCTCAAACCGCATAAAAAATGCCCCGACTCGAAAGAGCCGGGGCATTTTTTTACCTCGATTATCTCTGCCACACCGCAATACCCCTGTGGGAGCGAGCCTGCTCGCGAAGGCGGCGGGTCAGCTGAATCTTTGCCGATTGACACACCGCTTTCGCGAGCAGGCTCGCTCCCACACGGAATAGCGTGTTACAGCAATAAAAAACGCCCCCGGCCTTGCGACCGGGGGCGTTTTCATGTGACGGCGAAATTTATTTCGCTTTCACACCTTCGAACGAAACATACAGCTCGACCGCATCGGACTTCGGACCGAGGTCTTTCTGCTTGCCGAAATCGGAACGCTTGATGGTGGTGGTGCCTTCGAAGCCGGCACGGTAGCCGCCCCATGGATCCTTGCCTTCGCCCAGGAAGGTGGCCTTGACGACAACCGGCTTGGTTACGCCCAGCAGGGTCAGGTCGCCGGTCACGTCAGCGGTATTGGCACCGGTGGACTTGACGCTGGTGGACACGAAGGTGGCCTTGCCGAATTTGCTGGCGTTGAGGAAGTCAGCGCTGGCGATGTGCTTGTCGCGCTCGGCGTGGTTGGTGAACACGCTGGCAGTGTTGACGTTGAACTCGATCTTGCTGTCTTCAGGCTTGGCAGCGTCGAAGCTGAACTTGCCGTCGATGTCCTTGAAGGTACCGGTGATGTAGCTGTAGCCCAGGTGGCTGATCTTGAAGTCGACGAAGGCGTGCTGGCCTTCCTTGTCTACTACATAGTCAGCAGCCATTACGTTGGCGGACAGCACGGCAGAACCGATTGCCAGAGCGGCCAGAGTCTTTTTCAACATGCTTTCTTTTCCTTTGAGTCGAGGTTGAATTTCAGGCTTTGCGACCGAGCATTCGATTGAGGGTCGCATCACGATCGATAAAGTGGTGCTTCAATGCTGCCAACGCATGGAGACCGGAAAAAATTACCAGTGCCCACGCCAGCCACAGATGAATCACCCCAGCGGTATCTGCCTGATCCGGTAGCCCGGAGAGCAGAGCAGGGACTTCAAACAGGCCAAACACCGGGATCCCGACACCGTCTGCGGTGGAAATCAGGTAACCGGCAATCATCACAGCGAACAGCGCCAGATACAGAAACCCGTGGCCGAACTTAGCGCCGATACGGGTCATGCGGCTGTAGCTTTGCAGCGTTGGCGGCGGCGGACTGATGAAACGCCACAACACCCGCAACACCATCACACCGAGCAGCACCAGACCGATGCTCTTGTGCAGGTCCGGCGCGTCTTTGCGCCAAGTGCTGTAGTAATCCAGCCCAACCATCCACAGACCCAGCGCAAACAGCCCGAAGACCGCCAGCGCCACGCCCCAGTGCATGAAGATGCTGACCCAACCATAGCGCGAAGAAGAGTTACGTAGCTGCATTGCCCAAATCCTGTGAGAACTGCGAACCAAGACTAGCGAGTTATCTATCGAATTAAAGCGGAAAATTTTGCTTTGAAATATCGAGAAATACGATCAAGAGTCTGGAAGTGACGAGTTAAGAAAAGATTAAAGGCGAAAGAGTGGCGGATTGTTGTCGCCAGGCAATGGAATTTGGGTGTCTGAGTTGGCCCCTTCGCAAGCAGGCTCGCTCCCACAGGTAATCGCATTCCTACTGACAGTACTCGGTCAAAGGTGGGAATGAGCCTGCTCGCGATAGCGATTTTGCAGGCAAAAAAAAGCGCGGCATATACGCCGCGCTTCTTCGTTCACCGCAAAGCCTTACTGCGCCTTGGTCTCGGTCGTTGCAGCAGGCTTGGCCGCTGGCTTCTTCGCCGGTTCAGCCTTTTTCGCTGCCGGTTTGGCCGCCGGCTTTTTCGTTTCGGTTTTGGCCGCAGGCTTCTTCGCTGCTGGCTTGGCCGCCGCTTTCTTCGCTGGCTCGGCTTTTACCGGGGCCGCTGGTTTCGGTGCTTCCACCGGCGCAGGTGCAGGTGCCGGGGTCGGCGCAGGCGCTGGAGCAACCGGAGCAGGTGCTGGCTCTGGCGCTTTCGCAGGCTCAGGCTTCTTCTCGTCATCCGAACCGCCGAACAGGTTGCTGAAGAAGTTGCCCTTCTTCGCCGCTACCGCACCCGCCGCGCCTGCCGCAGCTGCAGCCGGAACCACTTTGGCCGGTTCGAACGACTTGCCTGCCGCCAGATCTTCAACCTGGCTGGCCGCGCGCTGGCCGGTGCGCAGTGCGCCTTCCAAGGTGCCCGGGTACAAGGTGTCGGTGTGTTCACCGGCGAACGCTACGCGTTGCAGCGGACGTTCCCACAGGCGCCAGAACTTGCTGATCTGCCCCGGGCCGTAAGCCAGGTAGGCGCCGCCCATCGACGGGTCGGTGCTGTAGCGACGGATTTCATAACCGGTGAACGAGCCACGGGCCTGTGGGTAAAACGCGTGCAGACGGATCAGCACCTGATCGACCATCTGCTTGTCGCCGAACGCCTGCATCACACGGGCGTTATCGCCGGACAGGTTGATCACCACATTGGCGCCGCCCTTCAGCGCCGGCTCGATCCAGAGCATGCCTAAACCCGCGTTGCTGTAGATCTCACCGGACATGCGCGACTTGCTTTCCCACACTGGCGTCTTGAACTTCAGCATGATCTGGTCGCGCCAGCCGTAGTTGGTGCCTTTGATCGCGGCGAGGTGCTGGGCATCCAGCGCAGGGGTCAGGGCGATCTTGTTCAGCGCGCGCAGCGGTACCGCCAGCACAACGTAGTCGGCCTGATAGCCGACGCTGCCGACTTTGACGGTCACACCGTCCTTGTCCTGGATGATGGCCGAGACCGGCGAGCTGGTCTTGATGGTCTTGATCTGTTTGACGAAGGCCTGGGCCAGGACCTGGCTGCCGCCGACCAGACGCGAGGCGCGCAGGTCGCGGTCGGAAACGCCGCGATAAACGCGGTTCTGCTGAGCGAAATACAGCAGCGACAGACGCGAAGGTTCGTCGTAGTGGGTGCGAATGTCCTGGTTGATCAACTGACGCGCGGTGGCCGGCAGGTTCTGCTTGTCGAGCCAGCTCGATACGGTGATCTGGTCCAGTGCATGCAGGGTGGCGGTCGCCGCCGGGTTCTGCGGGTCGTCGATCGAGCGCGCCAGATCGTCGAGGGTTTTCTGGTAGCGCTTGAGCGCATCGGCGGTGGCTGGCTGCTTGGTGGCCAGATCAGCGGCGGAGAAATAATCGCCGTCGATCAGATAGCCCGGGGTACGGACGAATTCCGGCGCCGGCGTGGTGCCGAGCTTGAAGGTCGACACGTACTTGTTCAGCACCGGCTGAGTCTTGTCGTTGCCGATCCACTCGCTGGTGGCCATGCCCGAGCGGCCGCCCAGGCTCGGTTTGGCTTCCAGCAGGGTGACCTGCCAGCCTTTGTTCTGCAGTTCGTAAGCGGCGGTCAGACCCGACAGGCCGCCGCCGATCACGATTGCGGTTTTATCCTTGGCCAGCGCCGTAACGCTGAACAGCCCCAACATCACCAGCGCACAGGCGCGCAGCCAACCGACAGACATTCAGCGAACTCCGGAAAAACATGTGGGAAAAAGCAGCTTTGCGAGTCAGACGACTCAAAGAACCGCGAAGAATACGTTAGCCATCAAAACGCCGCCAGCGACGTCTATCGGCTCAGACAAAGTAGCTCAATCGACACAATGGGTTGTTCCCGCGCGATGCATTGCATAGGCTTGCGCGATTGTTCGCCCGCGCCAGACGCGAGCCGCCTCGAGGAGACTGTAAATGGGCCTGAATAACCAGTGGATGCAACGCGATCTTGCGGTGCTGTGGCATCCCTGCACCCAGATGAAAGACCACGAACAGCTGCCGCTGATCCCGATCAAGCGCGGCGAAGGCGTCTGGCTCGAAGACTTCGAAGGCAAGCGCTACCTCGACGCAGTCAGTTCCTGGTGGGTCAACGTGTTCGGCCACGCCAACCCGCGCATCAACCAGCGCATCAAGGATCAGGTCGATCAACTCGAACATGTGATCCTTGCCGGTTTCAGCCATCAACCGGTGATCGAGCTGTCCGAGCGTCTGGTGAAGATGACCCCGCAAGGCTTGAACCGGGTGTTCTACGCCGATAACGGTTCGTCCTGCATCGAAGTCGCGCTGAAGATGAGTTTTCACTACTGGCTCAATCGCGGCCAGCCAAACAAAAAGCGCTTCGTCACCCTGACCAACAGCTACCACGGCGAAACCATGGCAGCGATGGCGGTCGGCGATGTGCCGCTGTTCACCGAGACCTACAAAGCCCTGTTGATGGACACCATCAAAGTGCCGAGCCCGGATTGCTATCTGCGCCCGCAAGGCATGAGCAGGGAGGAACACTCGCGCAACATGTTCGCCGCCATGGAACAGACCCTGGCGGAAAATCATGACAGCGTCGCGGCAGTGATCGTCGAGCCGTTGATTCAGGGCGCCGGCGGCATGCGCATGTATCACCCGGTGTACCTCAAGCTGTTGCGCGAGGCCTGCGACCGTTACGGCGTGCACCTGATCCACGACGAAATCGCCGTCGGCTTCGGCCGTACCGGAACGATGTTCGCCTGCGAACAAGCCGGCATCCGCCCGGACTTCCTCTGCCTGTCGAAAGCCCTGACCGGCGGCTACCTGCCGCTGGCGGCGTGCCTGACCACCGACGAGGTCTACAGCGCCTTCTACGACGACTACCCGACCCTGCGCGCCTTCCTCCACTCGCACAGCTACACCGGCAACCCGCTGGCCTGCGCTGCGGCACTGGCGACTCTGGATATCTTTGAGCAGGACAACGTCATCGAGAACAACCAGGCGCTCGCTCAGCGCATGGCCTCGGCGACGGCGCATCTGGTCGATCACCCTAACGTGTCGGAAGTGCGCCAGACCGGCATGGTCCTGGCGATCGAAATGGTCAAGGATAAATCCACGAAAGAGGCCTACCCTTGGCAGGAGCGTCGTGGCTTGAAAGTTTTCCAGCATGCGCTGGAACGTGGTGCGTTGTTGCGCCCGCTGGGCAGCGTGGTGTATTTCCTGCCGCCGTATGTGATCACCCCGGAGCAGATCGACTTCCTGGCCGAAGTGGCCAGTGAAGGTATTGATATCGCTACGCGTGACAGCGTCAGCGTGGCGGTGCCGAAAGACTTCCACCCCGGCTTCCGCGACCCGGGCTAACCGTAATTTCTCGTTCCCACGCTCCGCGTGGGAATGCAGCCCGGGACGCTCCGCGTCCCAAAAGCGGACGCAGAGCGTCCGATGAGGCATTCCCACGCAGAGCGTGGGAACGATCTAATCTGAGAGACCCGAAATGAGACTGTCCCGCTTCTTTATCGACGCCCCGCTGAGCACTGGCGAACACGAACTGCCGGAGGCCCAGGCGCATTACATCAGCCGCGTGTTGCGCATGGCCGAAGGCGATGCGGTGCAGTTGTTCGACGGTTCCGGCCATGAATTTCGCGGGTCCTTGGTGGACGTCGGCAAGAAACGCGTGGTCGTGCAGATCGACGAGCAATTCGCCGGGCAAATCGAATCGCCGCTGCAGATCCACCTCGGCCAGGGCCTGTCCCGGGGCGAGCGGATGGACTGGGCGATTCAGAAAGCCACCGAACTGGGCGTGACGCAAATCACCCCGATCTTCAGCGAACGCTGCGAAGTGCGCCTCAAGGACGAACGCGCCGACAAGCGCTTGCTGCACTGGCGCCAGGTGGCGATCAGTGCCTGCGAACAGTGCGGGCGTTCACGGGTGCCGGTGATTCATCCACCAGTATTGCTGGCGGACTGGCTCAAGCAGACTGAAGCCGAATTGAAACTGGTGCTGCACCCGGTCGCAGAACCGCTGGTCAGCCATGCCAAACCGGCGACGCTGGCGTTCCTGATCGGACCGGAAGGTGGCTTGACGGACGGCGAAGTCGAGCAGGCCAAAGGCAATGGCTTCCACGCCGCCCGCCTCGGCCCACGGGTGCTGCGCACCGAGACCGCGCCGGTGGTGGCGTTGGCGGTGGCCCAGCAACTGTGGGGTGACTTCTAAACCTTTTTGCCGGACTGATCGTTCCCACGCTCTGCGTGGGAATGCAGCCCGGGACGCTCCGCGTCCCAAACAGCGTGACGCAGAGCGTCACAGGAGGCGTTACCACGCAGAGCGTGGGAACGATCAGTCAGCCGGGCTACAGGACGTAAAACAGAATCGCCACAAAGTGCAGCAGACTCCCGGCAATCACGAACAGGTGCCAGATGCCATGGGCATGCCGCAGCCGGTGATCGAGGGCGAAAAAGATAATCCCCACCGTATACAAAACCCCGCCCGACGCCAGCCAGGCAAACCCGGCCGTGCCCAGTGCGGCAATCAGCGGTTTGACTGCGACCAGCACGATCCAGCCCATCACCGCGTAAATCACGATCGACAGAATCCGTGCCTCTGAGCGTGGTTTGATCTCTTGCAGGATGCCGATCAGCGCCAGCCCCCAGACAATCCCGAACAGCGTCCAGCCCCACGGCCCGCGTAACGTCACCAGGCAGAACGGCGTGTAGCTGCCGGCGATCAGCAGGTAGATCGAGAAATGATCGACCTTCTTCATGATCGCTTTCTTGCGCCCGCGCACGCTGTGGTAAACGGTCGAGGCGCTGTAGAGCACCAGCAAGGTGAAGGCGTAGATCGCCACGCTGACAATCTTCCACGGACTGCCGTCGAGGCTGGCAATCACCAGCATCCACACGCCGCCAATAAACGCGGCGATGGCTCCGACCAGATGGGTCCAGGCGTTGAGTTTTTCCCCGTGATACATGTATTGCTCACCTCACATTCGTTACCGCAGCGCGCAAGGCTCGGGCCTTGAGCGTAAAAGCGCAATGTTTCCGTTCAACCTCGCCTGCGCGGCCCGCAGGAATTGGGCACAATCGGCCGATACCAAAAAGAGTCCGCGCCATGCTGATCGACGAAGAATTGACCCTGAAAAAACTCGAGGTGTTCCTCGCCTTCATGCGCACCGGCAACCTCGCCCGCGCCGCCGCTGAACTGCAGACCAGCAACGTCAGCGTGCACCGCGCCATTCACTCTTTGGAAAACGCCCTGCGCTGCCCGCTGTTCAAACACGAAGGCCGAAATCTGACGCCGCTGGAAAGCGCTTATGTGCTGGAAGAACGTGCGCAGAAGCTGATCAACGACGTCGTCGACAGCGTGCGCCTGACCCGCGAAGCCGCCGGATTTTCCGCCGAGCGCTTCAAGCTCGGCTCGCTGTATTCGCTGACGGTGAAAACCGTGCCGCAGCTGATCATGGGCCTGAAAATCCGCCGCAGCGAACTCAACATCGACCTGATCCTCGGCTCGAACATCGACCTGCTCTACAAGCTGAAAAACATGGAAGTCGACGCGATTCTGGTGTCGCTGGACGACAGCATCAACGACCCCGATTGCGAACAGATTGCGCTGTTCTCCGACGACATCTTCCTCGCCACCCCGGCCGATTCAAAATTCGCCCAGCGCAGTGAAGTCGATCTGGCGGAAGTGCGTGATGAAACCTTCATCACCCTGACCCAAGGCTTCGCCACGCATCAGGACGGTGTGCGGGTATTCAAGCAAGCGGGGTTCGAGCCGAAGGTGGCGATGCAGGTCAATGACATCTTCACCCTGCTGAGCATGGTCAGCTCGGGGGTGGGTTATGCGTTGCTGCCGGGGCGGATTGCGGCGGTGTACGAGAACCGGGTGAAGCTCATCCCGTTGCAGGAGAAGTACCGGTTGCAGCAGCACATTGGCGTGGTGTTTCTGAAGGCCAAGGAGCGTGATCCGAATTTGCTGGCGTTGCTGGCGGAGTGTCGGATGTATGCCAATCGCCAGGCCAGCTTATGATCGTTCCCACGCTCTGCGTGGGAATGCCTCAATGGACGCTCTGCGTCCGCTTTGGGACGCGGAGCGTCCCGGGCTGCATTCCCACGCAGAGCGTGGGAACGATCAAAATTGACTAACCCATCAACCCGCGCATCGCCAGAAACAACAGCGAAGGCCCGAGCAGACACCCGAGCGCGGTGTAGAACGCCGCCGTCAGGCAACCGTACGGCACCAGCTTCGGATCGGTGGCCGCCAAGCCGCCGGCAACGCCGCTGGAGGTACCCATCAAGCCACCGAAAATCACCGCGCTGCGCGGATTGTTGAGGCCGATCATCGGCGCCACGAACGGTGTCATCACCATCACCAGAATCGCCTTGATCAGCCCCGCCGCAATCGATAGCGCCATCACCTCGGAACTGGCACCAATCGCCGCGCCGGTCACCGGGCCGACAATGTAGGTCACGGCACCCGCGCCAATGGTAGTCAGGCTTACCGCATCGGTGTAGCCGAACGCCATCGCCACGCCGACGCCGGCGACGAACGAGGTGCCAACGCCGACAAACAGCGCCAGCACACCGACGAATCCGGCGCGTTTGAGCTCATCGACACTCACGCCAAACGCCGTCGCCACAATCGCGAAATCCCGCAGCATCGCACCGCCGAGCAGGCCGATGCCGGACAGCAGGGGAATATCCACCACGCCTTTTTGCCCACCGGTCAGTGCGCCGCCGATATACGACAGCACCAGCCCGAGCAGAATCGCAATCGCCGAACCGTGCAGACGGCCCTTGGTGAAGGTGTTGGACATCCAGTAGGACACCCACATGGTCAGGCCGACAATCAAAAAGCCGCTGATCAGACCGTAGCCGGTGATCACTTTCATCATTGATTCGTACATGGCGATTACCCCGCAGTCTTGGCTGGAGCAATCGGCGTTTCTTGCTTGTTGCCCATGCGTGTCAGCACCGGCACCAAGGCAAAAGCGATCACTACGGCGAGGGTGCCGGCAAGAATCGCCATCGGCCCGCCCTTCAGCGCACCGTAGACATTCTGCTGCGCGGCCATGGCGACCACGATGGGGATGTAGATCGCGCTCCAGAACTCCACGCCCTGCTCGGTCTTGCCCTTGAGCCAGCCGCTCTTGTAGAGGTAGCTGCCCAGGCCGATCAACAGCAGCATCGCAATGCCGACACCGCCGACGTTGGCCGGCACGCCGATCAGCTTGCCGAGCAATTCACCGACCCAGATACCGACCAGCGTGCAAAAGGCGAGAAACGCCACACCGTAAATAATCATTGTTGTAGTCCTCAAAGTGCATCGTCGAATGTTGTTTTTGTTGTTCGAAGCTTGAGTCGCGGCGGTTTTAGAGTTGGCGGCCACCCTCCTCGCGCAACAGCGCTTGCAGGGTATCGAGGCGGGCACTGTCGAAGGCAGTGACGGTGCCCTGCTCGAACACCCGGCGCGCCAGCCCGGTCAGCACCGCACCGGGCGGCAGTTCGATCTGTAGACGTACGCCGCGCTCGTAGGCGCTTTGCACGGTGCCGCGCCAGTCCACCACGCGGCACATGTTGAAAGCGAGGTCATCGCGCAGCGCTTCGACTTTGGCAACAGGCCTTGCGCGACTGCCGCTCAGATAAGCGATTTTCGGGCTCCTCAGTTCAACCTTGGCGAAGGCCTCGGCAAGCGCCTGCGCCGGTTTTTCCAGCAACGGGCAATGCGACGGCACGCTCACCGCCAGCCGCTTCGCCACTCCGGCGCCGCGACTGCGCGCCAGTTCGGCCACCGCTTGCATGGCCTTGTCGCTGCCGGCGACGACCACTTGGTTATCCGCGTTGATATTGGCCAGATACACCGGCGCATCTTCGCTGTGCACTTGCGCCAGCAGGGTTTCGACGGTGGACAACTGCAAGCCGATGATCGCGGTCATGCCATAGCCCTGTGGATAAGCCTGCTGCATCAGCTCACCGCGCAGGCTGACCAGATGCAGCGCATCGCTGAAATTCAAGGCTCCCGCTACTACTGCTGCCGGGTAGGCGCCGATGGACAGGCCGGCGACGTAATCCGCAGTCAGTCCGTCCTGCAACAACTGCCGCGAAGCAGCGACACCGGCGATCAGCAGGCACAGCTGCACCGCTCGTGTCGTGCGCAATGCCTCGGCACAATCCAGCAGCAAAACATCCTCGCCGAGCACATCACTGGCCTCGACCAGCGCTTCCCTTGGCAAACGCTGGAGCATGCCCGCTTGCTGCGCGCCCTGGCCGGGAAACACCAACAGGCTGCTCACGCTGCCTGCTCCTGCGGGTGCCACGGATTCGTCACCAATGCAGCCTGATGCGCATTTTTCAGCAGCACCCGGGCCGAACCGCTGGCCCATTCCCGCAAGGCCACAGCGCCGAATGGGGTCTGCAATTGCGTGTCGACCCGGCACACAGCCTGATCGAAAAGCTCCACGAGTTTGCATGCCTGATTGCGCGTGATCATCTGCGGCGCACGCAGAATCAGATCGAGATCACTGGCCGCGTGCATCGCTGAAAAACCGCTGGCCAATTCAAACCCGACACTGCCGCTGACACCCCAGACCCAACCGCAGTCATCGAGCATCGGCCGCAGTTGTTTGAGCGCCTGCATCACTGGCAGATCTCGCTCGCACTCAACCTGACAGAGGGCCTCCGGACTGACCCGACAGGCAATCGAATCGAGCGGCATAAACGTCGCCAGCCGCTGCTCGCGCAACACACCACGAACGCCGACCGCGACCAGACCTTCCTCGCTCAAGGCCCGCCGCACCACCACCGGTTGCCCGGCCGCCAGCGCCGCGATCGCCCACTGCGGCGCATCCGCCGGCAACTGCGCCGGGGTCATGCCCCAGAGCAGATCGTGGGCCAGGGGCAGGTTCACCACTGCGCCCTCAGCAATTCGCGGACTTTGCTGGAGGCGGCACGATTGCTCGCACCAAGGCGCCCTTTCAAATCAGTGCTGGTCACATCGCTGATCGCTTGCTTCAGGCACTCAGTCACGCGCGTCAGATCTTCCTCTGTCGGCTGTTCAATCTGCTGCACCGAGAGGGTTTCCCAGAGCAGACCGAGGCTGGCGTAGCTGTCGATGTCATAGGCCATCGGTGGCACGCTGGAGGCCAGCGCTTCCAGTTCCTCGACACTGCGCAAGGTGACCCGCGCCGCCGAGGCTTTGCCCATCGCGTGGACCATCACGCCGGGATCACGCAGCGCGATCAGGCGATTGGCCTGATAACCGTGGGCGAGAAACGCACCCGACATGGCCTTGCCCACCAGCAGCGCAATCACCGGATGCCCGGCCAGACGCGCACGGGCATAACTGTCCGCCGCGCCGGCCAGCGCCTGATGAATGCCGAGGGCTTCTTCGCGGCGGCCGTACGCCTGGCTCGGCACATCGACGATGGCAATGATCGGGCGCTTCTTCGCGTTGTCGCGGTCGGCGCTGATCGCGTCATCCACAGCCTTGGCCAGCCCCCAGCCTTCGAGCAGACCGACCTCGCCATTGCGGGCGCGGGGGAAACGATTGTCCGGGTCGGCGACCACGGCGATAAAGCGGCCGAGCTCAGCGTCGGCGACTTTCAACGACGGCGGCAACCCTTCGACGACACTGGCGCCAGCGCTGAGCGCATTGAACCAGTGCAAACCGCGCAATGAATAACCGCTCATGAGCGCTCTCCTTGATACAGATCGCGAACCACCGACGGTTCGATTTGCTGGTCAGTGTTCAGCTTGCGGAGGCGTTGCAGGAACCACTCGGCGCGTTGACTGCGCGGCTGTGCCGGCAGGCCTTGCTGGAGCAATTCGCCAACCTGCTGACGAATCTGCGCCACGTCATCGCCGACATAACGGTCCACCAGTCCCGTGTTGAAACGCTGTTCGCCGCCGGTCAGGCTCCAGATGAATGGCCGGTCGCGGGAGTCGTATTCTTCGATCCCGGCTTCCTGCTCGATGACTTGCGGGCCGTTCAGGCCGAGACGTGCTTCCTGAGTCACCAGCAAATAACTGCACAGCGCAGCAGCAATCGACATGCCGCCGAAGCAACCGACACTGCCGGCGACCACGCCGACCACCGGTTGGTATTGCTGCAAATCGACAATCGCCGCATGGATATCGGCAATCGCCGCCAGCCCCAGATTGGCCTCCTGCAAGCGCACGCCACCGGTTTCCAGCAGCAACACCGCGCGGGTGGGGATACCGTTGCGGTTGTCTTCGGCAGCCAGTTCCAGCGCGCCGGCAATCTTCGCCCCGCCGACTTCGCCAAGGCTGCCGCCCTGAAACGCACCTTCAATCGCCGCGATGACCACCGGCAAACCGTCGAGGCGGCCCTTGGCGATAATCACGCCGTCGTCGGCTTGCGGCACCACACCTTGGCGCTCAAGCCATGGCGACATGACCCGTTGAAAGGGATCGAGCAGTTCGCGAAAGGTCCCGGCGTCGAGCAAGGCTTGCGCCCGCTGCCGTGCGCCAAGTTCGACGAAGCTGTGTTTGTTGAGCAACGCTGCGCTGTCAGTCATGGCCGATCTCCTCGAAACCCTGTTCCAGACGCAAGCGCACCACCCCCGGCGTCGCGCCGAAATCGTGGATATCGATGGCCATCGCCGGTGGCGTGGTGCCGTCGAACATCCGCGCAAACAGGTGCTGCCAGCGCAGCTGCGCGCCGTTGACCGAGGTCTGCACGTTGATCGTCAGTTTGCCGGCCAGACCCGGTTCGATCAGCACTTCCAGATCACCGGAGCCGACACAACCGACCAGCGCACGCCCGCGTGGCGGCTGCCCGGCGGGGAATTCAAACGATAGGTTTTCCATCAAAACGCTCCCTGAGAGATGCCGTCGTGCTCGATACGATCAAGCAGCAGCGTGGCGGCGAGCAGGTCGGCGGCGCCACCGGGCGAGGCATTCAATGCGATGAGTTGTTGATCCAGTTCGTGCAGGCGCCGACGACCGCTGAGGCTGGCGCTGCCGCCGGCATCGAGCACCGCTTGCGCGCCGGCCTGCATGGCGTGCAGGCCCGGTTCCCCGGCGCGGTAAAGCACGCAGGTGTCAGCCAGCTCGGTCATGATCGCCAGCAACGCATCGAGCCGGGCGTTCTGTTCGCCGTGGCCGTTGGCGCGACTTTTCTGCAGTTGCGGCAGGCCCCGTTGCAGCACGGACGGGAAGCCCAGTTGCGCTTCCTCGCGAGCACCGCGTGCGCCGTAACGCTGGGCGACTTGTGCGCCGTGGCTGAGCGGTGTCGGTGCGTAGCGGTCGTCGAGCAGTGCCAGGCGTGCGGCACACAGGGCGATGGATTTCGGTTGCAGCGCGGCGGCCGTCACCAACAGTCCCAACGCCCAGATCGCACCGCGATGGGTGTTGACGCCGTTGGTGGTCACAAGCATGGCTTGTTCGCCCTCGCGACCGATGCGGCCAATCGCTTCGCGTAACGGCACACCGACTTCGCCCAGCTCCAGCGCCACCTCAGCCATTTCCTTGAACGCTGGCCACAAGGCCAACGCCGACGCGTGCATCAGGCCCAGGTGCAGATCGGTGTGCGCGCCGTTGCCACGACGGTCGACCAGCGCCGGTTTCGGCGACAGATCGGCTTCGTCGATCAACGCGTCCACTGCCAGATCGGCCAGTCGATCAGCCAGAGAAAGCGGTTTCGCTTGCAGGTTGAATGCGTGCATTACCAGCTCCTGAATTTGGCGGGCGGGTTGTACAGGCCGCCGGACCACTCGACCAGATCGGCGACGCTTTTCGCCGCGAGCAATTCGCGGGTGGCGTCGGTGCGGCGGATGCCGAGGTCTTCGGGCAGGGCGATCAGGCCCTCGCGGCGCATGCGTTCGGTGTCTTTCGGGTTGTGCCGCAGGCCGATGGCGGTAACCCCGGCAACCGCTGCGATCATCGCCTGGCGCTCTTCCAGCGAGCGCGCCTTATACAGGTAGGCGATGCCTTCTTCGGTGAGCAGGTGGGTGACGTCGTCGCCGTAGATCATGATCGGCGCCAGCGGCATGCCGCTTTTCTTCGCCACTTCCACGGCGTCGAGGGCTTCGACGAAGGTCGGTTTGCCGCCCTCCTGGAAGGTCTCGACCATTTGCACCACGAGTTTCTTGCCACGTTCGAGCATCGGTTGCGGCCCATCGGCGTGGCGCATGTCCAGCCACGCCGGGGTGCCGTGACGGCGGCCGCGCGGGTCGTGACCCATGTTCGGCGCACCACCGAAACCGGCGAGACGGCCTCGGGTGACGGTCGAGGAATGGCCGTCGCCGTCGACTTGCAGCGTCGCGCCGATGAACAGGTCCACCGCGTATTGCCCGGCGAGTTGGCAGACCATGCGGTTGGAGCGCAGCGAGCCGTCGCGGCCGGTGAAGAACACATCCGGCCGAGCGGCGATGTAGTTTTCCATGCCCAGTTCGGTACCGAAGCAATGCACGCTCTCGACCCAGCCGCTTTCAATCGCCGGGATCAGCGTCGGGTGCGGGTTGAGCGTCCAGTTGCGGCAGATCTTGCCTTTCAAACCGAGGGATTCGCCGTAGGTCGGCAGGATCAGTTCGATGGCGGCAGTGTTGAAACCGATGCCGTGGTTGAGCGACTGCACGTTGTGTTTTTCGTAGATCCCGCGAATCGCCATCATCGCCATCAGCACGTGCACAGGCTTGATGTGCCGTGGGTCGCGGGTGAACAGCGGTTCGATGTAGAACGGCTTGTCGGCGACCACGACGAAATCGACCCATGAAGCGGGAATGTCCACGCGGGGCAGTTCGCTGACGTCATCGACCAATTGGTTGACCTGAACGATAACGATGCCATCGCTGAACGCCGCCGGTTCGATCAGTGCGGGAGTGTCTTCGGTGCTCGGGCCGGTGTAGATGTTGCCAGCGCGGTCGGCCATGAAACCGGCCGAGAGCACGACGTTGGGAATCAGGTCCACGACGAGGCGGGCGTAGAGTTCGATGTAGGTATGAATGGCGCCGACTTCGAGCAAGCCATCTTCGAGCAACTGGCTGATGCGCAGGCTCTGGGTGCCGGCGAAGGAGAAATCGAGCTTGCGGGCAATGCCACGTTCGAACAGATCAAGGTGTTCGGAGCGGCCGACGCTGGGCATGATCATGTGCAGATCGTGGAGCTTGCCCGGATCGGCCTTGGCCAGTGAACGCGAGAGGAAATCCGCCTGCTTCTGGTTGTTGCCCTCCAGCACCACGCGGTCGCCGGGATGGATCAGCGCTTCGAGCGCGGCGACGATTTTGTCGCTGGGCAACACCGCACCATCGGCCAGCCCGCGCACCTTGTCGAGCCGGCGCTGCTTCTCGTCACGCCGCCGCGTCCAGCGCGAGTCGGGGGAAATTGTTGTTGTCATGCTCACTCCACGGGTTCGCTGTCGTGGAGCCAAGTTAGGCGTGTGTGGTGAGGGCATCAATCAAGCTGGGTGGTGAATCATTACGCTGAGAGTAATGGTCACGATCGCTTTCGCGAGCAGGCTCGCTCCCACAGTCTGGACGCATTCCAATTGTGGGAGCGAGCCTGCTCGCGAAGAGGCCAGTCGCCTCAGCGCATTCGCTCAGTCAGTGGGCACCATTTTGTCCAGCACCCGATTCACCGCCATCTCCGCCACCATGACAATCTGCGCGATGCCCTGCAGGGTCTTGCGCTGTGAGCCGTCCACCGAGGCGGCGTGGTTGTGCAACATGACTGTCGCCGAACCCAGGGTTTCACAGGCGTCGGCCAGCAAGGACTCGGTGTCGGCTTCGGGGTTGGCCATGTACAGCGTGCTGGGGGTGTACGGAGGGGCCATGAAGTCAGCGCTGGGCGGGCCGAGGTAATGGTCGAGGGCACGCTCGGCGGCTTCGTGGAATTTCTTTGAGTCGGGGGATTGGTAGGGCGATGCCGGGTCTTTGGTCGGCGGATTGGGCGATGGTTTTTTCATCTTCAGGTTCCGGATAAAGCCGCAACCGCATCTCTGCTAAAAGAAGGGGTGGCAGCTGAACGCAGGTTAGCAGACCGGGGAACCTAAGGAAGCCGGCGCGCCGAAGCGCCCTGCGCACAGCCGCCATCAAGTGCAGACGTGAAGCCTGGCTGACGGTGCTCGTGCAACCTCAGATTTACCACGGGCTGCTAAACCCGATCACTGGGAATCAGTGACCCGATCCAAGTTACGCAGCAAGCCCTGGGCGCACAAGCCGGCGGATTCTGGCGCAGGCGTAGGCAGCGGCGCAAGGATTTGTAGGCTGGTGCGGCGTAACACTGGGTGTCTTTAAACACAGGCGTGGCTTGATGTTGATCGTTCCCACGCTCTGCGTGGGAATGCCTCCACGGACGCTCCGCGTTCGGCTTCTGAAAGGGACGCGGAGCGTCCCGGGCTGCATTCCCACGCGGAGCGTGGGAACGATCAAGCGAAAGCCTTGGATCAGCGGGCCAATCCCGCCTCCACCAACAACTTCTCCAGCCCCAACAAATCCGGCACCTTCGCCACCTGCTCGCCCACCTGCACCGCCGCCTGCTCCAGCGCGCACAACGGCACATCGACATAACTCAACTGACTGTCGAGCTTGTACGACCGAGGAATCCCCTGCACCAACAGGGCGATGAATCTCAGCTCGGGCAAGCCGCCCAAGGCATTCAGAATGACGATCCGCGCCCGTTCGCCGATGACGATTTTCTGCCCGCAGGCCGATTCGAAACTGATCAGCGGAATCTGCCGCTCGCGCCACGTTACCCGGCCCAGGTACCACGGCGGCGTGTCGAGATCGAAGGCGCTGGCCTGGTAGTCGATCAGCTCGGCGATGGCGACATTGGGCAGGATCAGGTTGCGATCGGCCAGCGGCAGCAACAGCCCGGTGAGCTGACTGGTGCGCGGGTTGTGCCGGTGCTCATGCATGTTTCTTGCTCCACTGGGCGATGCTCTCCAGCAACACCGATTCCTGATACGGCTTGCCGAGGTAGTCGTTGACGCCGATGGCCATGGCGCGGTCGCGGTGTTTCTGCCCGGTGCGCGAGGTGATCATGATGATCGGCAAGTGGCGCAGGCGTTCGTCGGCGCGCACCTGGGTGGCGACCTCGAAGCCGTCCATGCGCGGCATTTCGATGTCGAGCAGCATCAGGTCGGGCGTGTGTTCTTCGAGGAGTAGCATCGCATCGACACCGTCCTTGGCGGTCAGCACGTTCATGCCGTGACGCTCGAGCAAACGGCTGGTGACCTTGCGCACTGTTACCGAGTCATCGACGACCATGATCAGCAGCGGCTTGTGCGGTTCGCTGTCGATCTCCGTGCGCGCCGGCTCTTGCGCCAGGCGCGCCTGCATCGCACGGATCGGTGCGAGCAGATCCAGAATCAGCACCACCCGGCCATCGCCGAGAATCGTCGCCCCCGACACGCCCTGCACCGCCGCGAACTGCGGGCCGAGGCTCTTGACCACGATCTCGCGGGTGCCGGCCATGGCGTCGACCAGCACCGCAACATGGCGGTCGTTGCAATGCACCAGCAGCACCGGCAACGGCAGGTTCTGCCCGAGCAGTTTTGGCCGTGGAGCAGTCTTCAACAGCTCGCCGATATAACACAGCTCATAACGCTGGCCGCCGTATTGATAACTCGGCGGATCCTGACGGAAGTGCCCTTCCAGATCATTCGGCAACACGCGCACGATGCCTTCGATGGTGTTCAGCGGGATCGCGTATTGATCCTCAGCGCACTGCACCATCAGCGCGCGGTTGACCGACACGGTGAACGGCAGGCGAATGCGGAAATGCACGCCCTGCCCCGGTACCGAATCGATGCTCATGCTGCCGCCGAGTTGGCGCACTTCTTCGTGGACCACGTCCATGCCGACGCCACGCCCGGAAATCTGGGTGATCTTTTCCGCCGTGGAGAAACCCGGCTGGAGAATGAACTGCAACACATCGCGGTCGCTGATCTCGGCGTCGGGCGCCAGCAAGCCGCGTTTGATCGCCTTGCGCCGCACGGCTTCCAGCGGCACCCCGGCGCCGTCGTCGCGGATGTCGAAAACCATGTCGCCGCCCTCGCGGGACAGATCGAGGGTGATCTGCCCTTGCGCCGGTTTGCCCGCCGCCAATCGCACCTCGGCAGATTCGAGGCCATGGTCGACGGCATTGCGCAGCATGTGTTCCAGCGGCGCGGCCATGCGCTCCAGCACGTTGCGATCCATCTCGCCATCAGCGTTGCCGACGACGAATGCGACATCCTTGCCCAGCTCTTCGGCGACCTGACGAACGATGCGTTTCAGACGCGGCACCATGCGTTCGAACGGCACCATGCGCGTACGCATCAGGCCTTCCTGCAACTCGGTGTTGATCCGCCCCTGCTGCTGCAACAGGTTCTCCGCATCGTGGTTGCGGCGGTCGAGGGTTTCCTTCAGGTCGAGCAGGTCCGAGGCGGATTCGAACAGCGCCCGCGACAATTGCTGCAACTGCGAATGGCGGTCCATTTCCAGCGGGTCGAAATCTTCATAACCGAGGCGTTCGCCATCGACTTGCTGGCGGCTGAGAATGCGCCCCTGGGTTTCCGTGTCAAGGCGGCGCAACTGATCGCGCATACGCTCGATGGTGGTTTCCATCTCGTTGAGGGCAATCTGCGCATCGTTGACCTGCTGCTCGATTCGCCCACGAAAGATCGAGGTTTCCCCGGCCAGATTGACCAGCTCATCGAGCAGTTCGGACGAGACCTTGACCATGTCCGCGCCAGCATCGGCGGCCGGTGGCGCTGCCTCAGGCTTGATGACCGGAGCTGGCGCTGGCGGCGCTTCAACCTGCACCGGGTGACTGAAATTCTGGATCGCATTGATCAGCCGATCGGCCGGCGGGCACGGTTGCCCGGCGCGCACGCCATCGAGCATTTGCGCCAGTCGGTCATGGCCGCGCTGCACCAGCGCGAACAGTTCGGCGGATGGTTGCAGCGCACCGGTGGAAAGACTTTCGTAGAGAAATTCCAGCTCATGGGCGAGGTCGCCGATCGGGCCGATTTCGACCATGCGCGCGCCGCCCTTGAGGGTGTGCAGATCGCGCAGCAGGGTTTCGATTTCCTGCCGGTTGCCCGGCTCGGCCTGCCAGCGCAACAGCGCGGCGCCGGAGCTTTCGATGATGTCGAAACCTTCTTCGAGGAAGATTTCCAACAGTTCCGGATCATGCCCGGCGTTGTCGTGTTCCACCGCTGCGGGGGATGATTCGCTGGCGGCCTGGCCCTGACGCAACTGACGGATCGCGTCGATCAAATCCTGCGCCGGGGTCAGCGCTTGATGCGCTTGCAGTTGCTCCAGCATCAGCGCCAAACGCTCATGACTGTGCTGCAACAGACCTTCGAGCGCGGTGCTGTGGTTGTAGCGTCGATCGACCAGCCCTTCGTAGAGATTTTCCAGTTCCTGGGCGAGGTCGCCGACGGACTCGACTTCGGCCATGCGCGCGCCGCCCTTCAGCGTGTGCAAGTCGCGCTGCAATGACGACAGCGGCGCGGCGTTGTCCGGGTCCTTGCGCCAGCGCTGCAAGGCTTGCCCGGCGCTGTCGAGAATGTCCACCGCCTCTTCGAGGAAGATTTCGACGATCTCGTCGTCAGGCTCGAGGGCGGCAACCGATTGCTGCAATTGCGCGGTGGCGCTGCCCAGTTCGCGAATGTCCAGGGTGCGGCTGCCATCGCTGCGGATCAGGCCCATCGCCGCTGGGTCGAGGCCTTCGTCGAGCAAATCCTGCAAGGCGCGAATCCGCTCCGGCTGCGGGGTGATCTCCTGGCCGGCGGCGAGTTCGTCGAGCATGTTGATCAGCGCTTCGTGGGCCAGTTGCGCTTCGTGAAAAAACCGCTCACTGACCGCCAAGCTGCTTTCTTCCACCGCGCCATACAGGTCGAGCAAGGCTTCGCACAAGCCATCGACCGCCAGCAGATCGGCCAGATGCGCACCTTCGCCCAGAGTGGTCAGCTCATCGAGCAAGGCGCTGAGTTCCTGGCGTTCGCCGGGGTGCTGCTGCCAGCGCTGCAAGAGGTTTTCGGCGTCGAGGAGGATGTCCATGCCCTGGGCGAGGAAGTTGTTGATCAGCTGCGGATCGCGCTTGAGGCGCAGGCCGCTGTCAGCGCCATCGGAGCTGGCTTGCAGGCGCTCGGCGAGCAGCGCTTCGGTGCGTTTGATCAGCGACTGCGCACCGACAATCGGCGCCAGCGGATCGTGTTTGAGCTGGCGCAGGCCGACGCGGAACAGGCCCTCGGCTTCGAGCAGCAGTTCGACCTCGTCCAGATCCAGCGGCAACTGATGCGCTTTGAACTCGCGTGCCAGTTGATCCAGTGAAGCCGCCAGTTCGGCCATCGGCAATACGCCGGCCATCGAGGCACTGCCCTTGAGCGTGTGCAGCGCCCGTTGCAGTTCGTCGCTGGCCGGCAACGGCACCTGTTCGGCGGCCTGATCGAGAAAACGGTTGAGGCTGGCGAGGTGGGTTTCGGCTTCTTTGCGGAAGATTTCCAGCAGCAGCGGATCGAGCGCGGCGACGTCGTCGGTATCTTCGGCAGCCAGCGGCTCATCGCCTTTGGCCAACGCGTGGGCGCGGGCGGCGAGTTGATCGACATCGCTGCGCTGGCGCTGGCGCTGGGTGGCGAATTCGTTGATCAGCTCGGGCAGCAGCAACAGCGTGTCGCCGAGCAACTGGCGCAGCACTGCGCCGGGCTCGACGCTTTGTTCGAGCACGCGGTTGAGCAGGTTTTCCACGGCCCAGGCCAGCTCGCCAAGGACCAACGCGCGGACCATGCGCCCGCTGCCCTTCAAGGTATGGAAAGCCCGACGCAGTTCGGTCAGCGCGGCGCGGTCCTGGGGATTGGCGGTCCAGCGCGGCAGGTATTCGTGGAGGACCGCGAGGACTTCGTCGGTCTCTTCGAGGAACACTTCGCGCAGTTCATCGTCGACCGGCTCTTCATCGGTCGGCGGCGGCATCAGGCTGTCAGGGGTGTTGCGCGCCGGCGGGTTGAGCGCCGACAGCGGGCTGGCCAGCACCTCGGCGAGCGACTGCACGACGTCAGGGTCGTCAAGGGTTTGCAGATCCTGCATGAGCTGCGCTTCGCTGGGGCTGAGTACCTCATCAAGCACCGGCACTTGCGCTTCGCCGGGCTGCTCGTTGGCAAAGAAGCCGAGGCTGGCAAGGCTGTTTTGCGCGACATCGAGCAGATGCTCGGCGGGCGCCTGCGGGTCGTCGCTCAGGCGTTCGAGGTAATACTCGAGGCTGCTGATCACATCGGCCAGATGATCGAGTTGTTCCCAGCCCGGTTCGTGGGCATCGAGCATCAAATGCTCGCGAATGAAACCGTTGCAGGCCTCGACCAGACTCGCCGCACGGGCCAGCGGAATCATCGCCAGCGCGCCGCGCACCTGTGTCAGCAGTTCGGGCAGCGAGTGCAGATGCTGGCGGTCCCAATCGGCGTCGATGTAATCGACGATCATGTCCTTGGCCTGTTGCAGGCAGATGCGCGCTTCCTTGATCACGATCTGATGGATCTGCGTCAGGTCGGTGGTCGGCAGGCGCGCGTCTTCGGCGCTTTGCGTCTCCACCGTGCCGACCATGCCGGCCAGCGTCGCTTCGACGTAGAGCAAGGCCCCGGCGACGTCCATGAGGATCGCGTCGTTCGGTTCGCGCTGGCCTTGGGCGAGGCTGAGCACCACTGCCAGTTGGTCGATGATGACTTTGCGCGGCTGGCCGAAACCCAGCACCGCGAGGGTGTCGGCAATCTGCCGCAGCGGCGCGAGCAGGCTGTCCAGATCCGAAGCGTGCTGGCGGTCGCTGCGCACGAACAGATCGAGGCGCTCCTTGACCCGCACCAGCTCTTCGCACAGCGCCGCCAGCACCGAGCGCATGGCATCGCGGTCGGGGCCGGCGAGGCGCGCGCGTTCTTCATCGACCATCGCGCTGTCGGGCAACGCGTCGTCCAGGGAGTAGCGATCTTTCATGGTCAGCATCTGCCCGGTGGGATGTTCGGCTTTGGCAATATAGAACAACAGGCTTTTCAGCAGCTCGGCCGGCGCCGGTTGATTGAGCCCGACGACGCCTTGCTCGAGCAGGCGCTTGAGCTCTTGGTCGGCGTCCTTGAACAGGCTGCGCAGCGCCGGACTGTTGGCGATGACGCCCTCGCGCATGCCCTCGACCAATGCCGAGGCGATTTGCCACAAAGGGCTCAACGGCGCATCGCCGCTCAGTGCTTCGAGACGGCTGAAGACTTTGGCCAGATAGCCAAGGTGAGTCTGGTCGTCCTGTTCGCGCAGCAGACCGACCAGAGCCATTTGCAGCATCTGCCGCAGTTTGCGCAGCACGTTCGGCAGATCGGGTGGTTCCAATGCCGCGAGCGCCTCGTCGCCGAGCGGCGCCAGCTCGGGCAGTGGCGGGCTGAACAGGCTGGTTTCCGCCAGCAGGCTTTCACCACGGGCGCTACGCAGATCGTTGATCAGCGGCAACACCACCAGCGGCAGGTCGCGGCGGGCGCTCTGCACGCGGTCGAGGTAAAGCGGCAGTTGCCCCAGGGCTTGCAGCATCAGGTGCAAGGCTTCGTCGCGGTGCGATACACGATCATGTTGCAGGGCTTCGACCAAGTGCTCCATTTCTTCGGCAAGCAACGCTGCGCCGTAGAACTCGACCATTTGCAGGCTGCCGTGGACCTGATGAATGTACGCCAGGCATTCGTCCAGCCCGGGGAAGGCCTGCGGATCGTCGAGCACGGCTTCGATCGCCTGATGCGCCAGCCTCAGCGTTTCGGCAATTTCGCCCTTGACCCATTCCAGGGCCACGTAGTCGTGCCGATCACCCATAACCACTCCACTCACGCTTTATCTGTCGCCGCCGGCAAGGTGAAACCGGACACCGAACGGCGCAACTGACTGGCCATTTTCGCCAGGTTGCCGATGCTCTCGGCGGTGGCCGTGGACCCCGACGAAGTCTGCGAGGTGATCTGCTGGATCACGTTCATCGTCAGCGAGATCTGCCCGGCCGAAGACGTCTGCTGTTGCGCCGCGTTGGAAATGCTCTGGATCAGCGCGGCGAGGGTCTTGGACACGCCTTCGATTTCTTCCAGGGCCACACCGGCATCCTGCGCCAGTCGCGCGCCGCGCACCACTTCGGTGGTGGTCTGCTCCATGGAAATCACCGCTTCGTTGGTGTCGGCCTGAATCGCCCGCACCAGGGTTTCGATCTGCCGGGTCGCGGCGGACGAACGCTCGGCCAGCCGCTGCACTTCGTCGGCAACCACGGCAAACCCGCGTCCGGCATCCCCGGCCATCGATGCCTGGATCGCTGCGTTGAGGGCGAGAATGTTGGTCTGGTCGGCGATGTCGTCGATCAGGCTGACGATGTCGCCGATTTCCTGGGACGACTCGCCGAGGCGCTTGATGCGCTTGGCGGTGTCCTGAATCTGTTCGCGGATGTTGTCCATGCCGTGGATGGTGTTGTGCACCACCTCGTTGCCCTTGTTGGCGATTTCCACAGACCGCTCGGCCACCGCCGACGATTCGGCAGCGTTGGCCGAGACCTGATCGATGGACTCGGCCATGTCGCTGATCGCTGTCGAGGCTTCGGAAATCTGCTGGGCCTGTTGCTCAGACGCTTGGGCCAGATGCATGGCGGTGGCCTGGGTTTCCTGCACAGCGGCGGCAACCTGGCCGGCGGTGAGGTTGATGGTGGCGACCAGATCGCGCAATTGGTCGACGGAATAGTTGATCGAGTCGGCGATGGTGCCGGTGAAGTCTTCGGTCACCGAAGCGGTCACGGTGAGGTCGCCATCGGCGAGGTCTTCGATTTCGTCGAGCAGGCGCATGATCGCGTTCTGGTTGCGCTCGTTCTTCTCGGCGGTTTCACGCAATTGGCGATTGGTTTCGCGGACCATGACCAGACCGATGAGGATGATCGAGGCCAGCGCCAGCAAGCCCAGCACATAGCCGCCAATGGTGTCGGTGTTGCGCCCGCCGGCCAGATGCTCGAACCCGGTGGCCAAGTGCGAGGCTTCGTCGAGCAGGGTTTGCGACAGGGTGAAGATGTTGCTCGCCGATTCGCGCACCTGGAACAGCTCTGGCGAGGTTTCGAGGATTTCATCCACGGAGCCGGAAACGAACTGGAACAGCTCGGAGATTTCGCTCAAACGCGCACGGGCGTCGCGGTCTTCGACCTGGCTGATTTTCAGCGCCGGGTTGCCCTGCAACATGCCGTTGAGCACCAGACCGAAACGCGCGGCATCACGGCCAAAGGCGTCGGCGGCCTGCTGCGAGTTTTCGTCACCGGCGAGCACGGTGTTGACGGCACCGAGGATGCGTTCGGCGAGCAACGATTGCCGTTGCGCCATCGCTACCTGCGCCGCCGGAGCGCCGCGCTGGAGGAGGATTTCCACAACTTTTTCGTATTCGATCTGCAACTGCGGCACGGTTTCGGCCAGCGTTGCGGCGACCTGATGCAGCGACAGCACGGTCTGTTCGCTGGTGAGGATCGCATCAGTGTTTTTCAGCAGGCGTTCCCAATCCATTTGCACGGCGCGCATTTCCGGGCGCACGGCGACGGGTGCAGGTGGCAGGCCGGTGTTCGGGTCACCCTTTTTCAGGTAACCCCAGCGCTGGGCAAAATCGTTGCGCGCATCACTGAGCAGTTTGAAGGCGGCCGCCTTGCCCGCCGCCGCTTCGGTGGCGTTCTTGGCGATGCGTTGCGAGAGCACGCGCAGCTCACCGGCATGGCCGATGTACTGCTTGTCGTAGTTCGCCTGGGTGTTGAGGTACGCGAAGTTGGCGAACAGCAGCATGATGAACACGATCAGTGCGATAAACAGCACGATGATCTGTGCGCGGCTGCGCGATGCTTCTGCCGACTTGCCTGTTTTTGCTTTTGTCATCGGTCCTCGCCTTAACCCACACCTTTGAGGCCTGCTGCAATCCCTGTGGGAGGCAACCTCATGATGAAGAAATTTTGTGGCGAGGGGATTTATCCCCGATGGGTCGCGCAGCGGCCCCAAAAACCTGAGTCGTATCGGCTACATCTCAAATACAGGTCTTGGGTCGGCTTCGCCAACCATCGGGGATAAATCCCCTCGCCACAGGTCTGTCTGACCCACAATTTTCCTGATCACATGGCCCATTCCGTCCAATGGGTTCTGTGTTGTTCCTGCTATAGAGCCACACCCATGAACACCGGAGACCTGGCCAGTGCGAACAGGCTGAACACCCGCCAGTTCTGTTCACGGCGGAAATAGCCTTTGACGAATTCGGCCTTGGAGCCCTGGCGCTTGCTGATCGACAGCGGCTCGAAACTGCCTTGCTCGAAATGCTGCAAGCCGATGACTTCGTCGACCATTACCCCGGCGAACACGTCTTCATGTTCCACCACCAATACTCGCCGTTGTTTGCGCAGCGGCGACAGTTCATGGCCGAAGAAGCCGCACAGGTCCATGATCGGCAGCAGCCGCCCGCGCAGGTTAGCCACACCCTTGACCCACGGCTTGACCCCGGGCAACTGGGTGAAGCGCGGCTCATGCAAAACTTCGCTGACTTCGCCCATCGGCGCCACATACCAATGCTCGCCGAGGCGAAAGCCGATGCCGCTCCAGCGATCCGGGCGCGCCGCTTGCGACGGCAGGTCCGCTGCCAGCAGGCGGCAGCGCTGGTCGATCTGCCAGAGCAGTTCGAACGCGGTCAGCGATTCGTTCATGATCGCGCGATCAGCCGTTGAGTACGTTGTTCAGGGTCTTGATCAGGGTGTCTTCGTCGACCGGTTTGGTCAGGTAATCCTTGGCGCCCTGGCGGGTGCCCCAGACCTTGTCGGTCTCCTGATCCTTGGTGGTGATGATGATCACCGGGATGTGCGCAGTGTCGGCATCCTTGGTCAACTGACGGGTCGCCTGAAAACCGTTGAGGCCGGGCATGACAATATCCATCAGTACCGCGTCAGGTTTTTCCTGACGGGCCAGGGCCACGCCGTCGGCGCCGTTCTCGGCCTTGAGCACTTCATGGCCGTGCTTTTCGAGCATGCCGGTGAGTTTGTACATTTCAGTCGGCGAATCATCGACGATCAGGATACGTGCCATGGTCTTCCCCATTTTTCTGGTCGACTGCCGGCCCGCTGGCCGAGCGTCACTGTGCGTGTCTTACTGCGGCAAAACGGCGGCGAAGCCCGGAACATGGGCCTGGATCGCGTTGAGCAGTTCTTCTTTGCTGAACGGCTTGGTCAGAAATTGATCAGAGCCGACAATCCGCCCCTTGGCCTTGTCGAACAGACCGTCCCTGGACGACAGCATGATCACCGGCGTCGCCTTGAAGGCGCTGTTGTTCTTGATCAGGGCGCAGGTCTGATAACCGTCCAGACGCGGCATCATGATGTCGACAAAGATGATCCCGGGATGGTGGTCGGCAATCTTCGCCAGCGCATCGAAACCGTCGATGGCGGTGATCACTTCGCAACCGACATTCTTCAACAATGTTTCGGCGGTGCGGCGAATCGTTTTCGAGTCGTCGATCACCATGACCTTCAAGGCGCTGGACTGCTGTTCCATAAGAGGGTTCTACCGTCGCCTTTGCGAATCAAATTGTCCGTTTTGCTGTGAATAATGGCCTGAAACCCTTGAAACCCATGGGGCGGCGCGATCTGCCAGCCTTTTTAGCACAGTCTCCAGATGCAATCTATCGACGGGTTTTTCCTTGACCCGAAACCCGCCCGGCGCCACTCTGGCGGCACTTTTTCAATACCGATCCGGTAGCCAAATTTCGAGGAAAACCCAATGAGCGTTCGCGTCGGGATTGTCATGGACCCTATCGCCAGCATCTCCTATAAAAAGGATAGCTCGCTGGCCATGCTGCTGGCCGCGCAAAAGCGCGGCTGGGAACTGTTCTACATGGAACAGAAAGACCTGTATCAGGCCGAAGGCCAAGCGCGGGCGCGGATGAGCCCGCTGAAAGTCTTCGCCAACCCGGACAAGTGGTTCGAACTGGACGCCGAGCAGGACAAGCTGCTGAGCGACCTGGACGTGATCCTGATGCGCAAGGATCCGCCGTTCGACATGGAATTCGTCTATTCCACTTATCTGCTGGAACAGGCCGAAGCCGCCGGCGTGCTGGTGGTGAACAAGCCGCAGAGCCTGCGCGACTGCAATGAAAAGCTGTTCGCCACGCTGTTTCCGCAGTGCACGCCGCCGACCATCGTCAGCCGCCGCCCGGACGTATTGCGTGAGTTCGCCGACCATCACGGTGACGTGATCCTCAAGCCGCTGGACGGCATGGGCGGTTCGTCGATCTTCCGCCACACCGCCGGCCATCCGAACCTCTCGGTGATCCTCGAAACCCTGACCCTGCACGGCAAGCAGCAGATCATGATTCAGGGCTACCTGCCGGCGATCGTCGACGGCGACAAGCGCATTTTGATGATCGATGGCGAGCCGGTGGATTACTGCCTGGCGCGGATTCCGGCTCTGGGCGAAACCCGTGGCAACCTCGCCGCCGGTGGCCGTGGCGAAGCGCGTCCGCTGACCGAGAAGGATCGCTGGATCGCCGCCCAGGTCGGCCCTACCTTGCGCGAGAAAGGCCTGCTGTTTGTCGGCCTCGACGTGATCGGCGAGCACCTGACCGAAATCAATGTCACCAGCCCGACTTGCATCCGCGAAATCGACAATGCGTTCGGCACGGACATCGGCGGCATGCTCATGGATGCTATCGAAAAGCAGCTGCAAGCTTCGAGCCGCAAGCCACAAGCTTGAAGCCGGCCCGCGTCAGCTTGAAGCTTGAAGATGCCCCTATGCAGCTTGTCGCTTGAAGCTCGTCGCTTGCAGCTAAAAACCAACATTGCGTTATCATGCCGAGCCCAAAAAAACGCGATGTTGGTTTTTCTACGATGACTCTGCCGTCCGATCTGCCCGCTGAACTCGCCCATCGTGGCGTGCGCCCGGCCGATCGCCTCGGTTTTACCCTGTTTCTCGCGGCGCTGATTCACCTGGCGCTGCTGCTAGGCGTCGGCTTCACCATGGTCGAGCCGCAGCAGATCAGCAAAACCCTGGAAATCACCCTGGCCACCTTCAAGGCCGAGAAGAAGCCGGAAAAGGCAGATTTTCTCGCTCAGGAAAACCAGGAAGGCAGCGGCACGCTGGACAAGAAAGCCCTGCCCAAGACCACCGAAGTCGCGCCGTTCCAGGACAATCAGGTCAAAAAGGTCACCCCGCCGCCCGCCGCCAAGCCAGTGGTGCAGGAAGCCGCCCCGAAGGCAGCGGTGACCACCGTCGCGCCGAAACCGAAAAAGGCGCCGACCAAGAAAGAAGAAAGCAAAACCGAAGTCAAACCGACCGTCGACGCGCCGGTGTTCGACAGCTCGCAGTTGTCCAGCGACATCGCCAGCCTCGAGGCGGAGCTGGCCAAGGAACAACAGCTGTACGCCAAACGCCCGCGCATCCACCGCTTGAGCGCGGCCTCGACCATGCGCGACAAGGGCGCCTGGTACAAGGACGACTGGCGCAAGAAGGTCGAGCGCATCGGCAACCTCAACTACCCCGAAGAAGCCCGACGCAAGCAGATCTACGGCAATTTGCGCCTGATGGTCTCGATCAACCGCGACGGCTCGCTGTATGAAGTGCTGGTGCTCGAATCCTCCGGCCAGCCGCTGCTCGATCAGGCGGCGCAGCGCATCGTCCGCCTGGCCGCGCCGTTTGCACCGTTTACCGGCGATCTGTCGGATATCGACCGCCTGGAAATCATCCGCACCTGGAAATTTGCCCGGGGCGACAAGCTCTCAAGCAATTAAAGACCCTGCAAACCCTGTGGGAGCGAGCAGGCTCGCTCCCACATTGGAATTGTGTTGTCAGCATCTCCAGCTTGTCAGTTCGCCCCTCGAACGCCACACTAGCGCTCATGAAAAACGTCAGCCCCAGCTACCTCAAGCATCACTTCCTGATCGCCATGCCACACATGGCCGACCCGAACTTTGCCCACACCTTGACCTACATCGTCGAGCACACGGCCAATGGCGCGATGGGGCTGGTGGTCAACAGGCCGCAAGACTTGAACCTGGCCGACATCCTCGAACAGCTGCGCCCGGACATCGAGCCGCCGGCGCGTTGCCAGGATGTGCCGATCTTCATCGGCGGGCCGGTGCAGACCGATCGCGGTTTCGTCCTGCACCCGGCGGGCCAGACCTTTCAGGCCACCGCGCAGCTGGACGGCGACCTGGCCCTGTCGACTTCGCAGGACGTGCTGTTCGCCATCGCTGACGGCGTCGGCCCCGCGCAGAGCCTGATTACCCTCGGTTACGCCGGTTGGGAAGCCGGGCAACTGGAAGCCGAACTGGCCGACAACGCCTGGCTGACCTGCCCGTTCAACGCCGACATCCTCTTCAACACCCGCAGCGAATTGCGCCTGGAAGCGGCGGCGCGGCACTTGGGCATCGATCTCAATCTGCTCACCAGCCAGGCGGGTCACGCCTGATGGCCCTACGCCTGATTCTCGGCTTCGACTACGGCACCAAACAGATCGGCGTCGCGGTCGGCCAGGTCATCACCGGCCAGGCCCGCGAGCTGTGCACCCTGAAAGCGCAGAACGGCGTGCCGAACTGGGATCAGGTCGAAGCGCTGATAAAAGAATGGAAACCCGACGCCGTGGTGGTCGGCCTGCCGCTGAACATGGACGGCACGCCCAGCGAGATGTGCGTACGCGCGGAGAAATTCGCCCGCCGCCTCAACGGCCGCTACAACCTGCCCTTCTATACCCACGACGAACGCCTGACCACTTTCGAAGCCAAGGGCGAGCGACTGGTGCGTGGCGGGCAGAAAGGCAGTTATCGCGACAACCCGGTGGACGCCATCGCCGCCGCCCTGCTGCTGCAGGGCTGGCTCGATGAAAACACTGCATTGTTTGAGTCCTGACAAGCGCTTCGGCGCTTTTCTTTTGGTTATAAACCGAGCTTCGTCCGGCAGGACGCAGCACGGAATCACGAAGGAGCAACCATGAGCCTGCCCAATCCCGCCGATCTGATCAGCCAGATGGCGACCCGCCTCAAGGCGCACCTTGCCCAGCGTGACATCAGCGAACCGCGTTACATCGGTATCCGCACCGGCGGCATCTGGGTCGCGCAGGCGCTGCTCAAGGAACTGGCCAGCGATGCGCCACTGGGCACGCTGGATGTGTCCTTCTACCGCGACGACTTCAGCCAGAACGGCCTGCACCCGCAAGTGCGCCCGTCCGCCCTGCCCTTCGAGATCGAAGGCCAGCATCTGGTGCTGATCGACGACGTGCTGATGAGCGGTCGGACCATCCGCGCCGCCATGAATGAACTGTTCGATTACGGCCGCCCGGCCAGCGTCACCCTGGTCTGCCTGCTGGACCTGGACGCCGGCGAGTTGCCGATCCGCCCGAACGTGGTCGGCGCCACCCTGACCCTGGCCGGCAACCAGCGGGTCAAGTTGTCCGGCCCCGAGCCGCTGACGCTCGAACTGCAAGACGTCACCCTTTAATCCGCCCTATTGAGAGTCCCCCTCGCGATGACGCCTCTAGATACCAAGCGCCCGCTGCAGCTCAATGATCAGGGCCAACTGCGCCACTTCCTCTCGCTCGACGGCCTGCGCCGCGAGTTGCTGACGGAAATCCTCGACACTGCCGACTCGTTCCTTGAAGTCGGCGCCCGGGCGGTGAAGAAGGTCCCGTTGCTGCGCGGCAAGACCGTGTGCAACGTGTTCTTCGAGAACTCCACGCGCACCCGCACCACGTTTGAACTGGCGGCCCAACGGTTGTCGGCAGACGTGATCACCCTGAACGTGTCGACATCGTCGGCGAGCAAGGGCGAAACGTTGCTCGATACCCTGCGCAACCTTGAAGCGATGGCCGCCGACATGTTCGTCGTGCGCCACGGCGACTCGGGCGCGGCGCACTTCATCGCCGAGCATGTCTGCCCGCAAGTGGCGATCATCAACGGCGGCGACGGCCGGCATGCGCACCCCACCCAGGGCATGCTCGACATGCTCACCATCCGTCGGCACAAGGGCGGTTTCGAAAACCTCTCGGTCGCCATCGTCGGCGACATCCTGCATTCGCGGGTGGCGCGCTCGAACATGCTCGCGCTGAAAACCCTCGGCTGCCCGGATATCCGTGTGATCGCGCCGAAAACCCTGCTGCCGATCGGCATCGAGCAGTATGGCGTCAAGGTCTACACCGACATGGCTGAAGGCCTGAAAGACGTCGACGTGGTGATCATGCTGCGCCTGCAACGTGAACGCATGACCGGCGGCCTGCTGCCAAGCGAAGGCGAGTTCTATCGCCTGTTCGGCCTGACCACCGCACGTCTGGCCGGGGCCAAACCCGATTGCATCGTCATGCACCCGGGGCCGATCAACCGTGGCGTAGAGATCGAATCGGCGGTGGCCGACGGCCCGCACTCGGTGATCCTCAATCAAGTGACCTACGGCATCGCGATTCGTATGGCCGTGCTGTCCATGGCCATGAGCGGGCAGACTGCGCAACGTCAATTCGAGCAGGAGAACGCCCAGTGAAGCTCAGCATTCTCGGCGCACGCGTCATCGATCCCAGCAGCGGCCTGGATCAAATCACCGACATCCACGTTGAAGCCTGCAAGATCGTCGCCCTCGGCGCCGCACCGGCCGGTTTCAGCGCAGTAGAAACCATCGATGCCCAAGGCCTGGTGGCCGCGCCTGGCCTGGTCGACCTCAACGTCGCCCTGCGCGAGCCGGGCTACAGCCGCAAAGGCTCGATCGTCAGCGAAACCCGCGCCGCCGCTGCCGGTGGCGTGACCAGCCTGTGCTGCCCGCCGAAGACCAAGCCGGTGCTCGACACATCCGCCGTGGCCGAACTGATCCTCGACCGCGCCCGCGAGGCCGGCAACACCAAGGTGTTCCCGATTGGCGCGCTGAGCAAAGGCCTCGACGGCGAACAACTGGCCGAACTGGTCGCGCTGCGCGACGCCGGTTGCGTGGCGTTCGGCAACGGTCTGGAGAGCTTCCGCAACAGCCGCACCCTGTGCCGGGCGCTGGAATACGCGGCGACTTTCGACCTGACGGTGATCTTCAACTCGCAGGATCACGATCTGGCCGAGGGCGGTCTGGCCCACGAAGGCGCGGTCGCCAGTTTCCTTGGCCTGCCGGGCATCCCGGAAACCGCCGAAACCGTGGCGCTCGCTCGCGATCTGCTGCTGGTCGAGCAGACCGGCGTGCGTGCGCATTTCAGCCAACTGACCAGTGCGCGCGGTGTGGCGCTGATTGCCCAGGCGCAGGCCCGTGGCTTGAAGGTAACGGCGGATGTTGCGTTGTATCAGCTGATCCTGACTGACGAAGCGCTGATCGACTTCAACAGCCTTTATCACGTGCAACCGCCTCTGCGCACCCGCGCCGACCGCGATGGCCTGCGTGAGGCAGTGAAATCCGGGGTGGTTTCGGCGATCTCCAGCCATCACCAGCCCCACGAGCGCGACGCCAAACTGGCACCGTTCGGCGCCACCGAGCCTGGCATCAGCAGTGTTGAGTTGCTGCTGCCGCTGGCGATGACGCTGGTCGAGGATGGTTTGCTCGACTTGCCGACGCTGCTGGCGCGTCTCAGCGCAGGCCCGGCCGAAGCGCTGCGTCTGCCGGCAGGCAAACTGGCGGTGGGCGGTGCGGCGGATATCGTGCTGTTCGATCCGAAGTCTTCGACGGTGGCCGGTGAACACTGGCTGTCGAAGGGCGAAAACTGCCCGTTCATCGGGCACAGTCTGCCGGGCGTGGTGCGCTATACGCTGGTGGATGGGCGGATTACCCACCAGGCATGACCTGCTGCTGAGGGAGATCGTGGCGAGGGGATTTATCCCCGTTCGGCTGCGTAGCAGTCGCGAAGCCATTGCACGCGGTGGAGAAAATCCACCGCGTTCTCGGATTCAGGACCGCTTCGCGGCCCAACGGGGATAAATACCCTCGCCACTACTTACTGGAAGGCGCCGCGATTCTGCGCGTTGCGCACCGACACCTGATCGTTCAGCGTCCAGAAGTCATACAGCACGCCAATAAAGAACAACCCGCCGGTCAGCAGATACAGCAGGCCGCTGATCCATTTGCCCTGATACATCCGGTGTACGCCGAACACACCGAGGAAGGTCAGCAGAATCCACGCGACGTTGTACTCGATCGGCCCGGCAGCAAAGCGCAGATCCGCTTCGCGATCCATCGCCGGGATCAGAAACAGGTCGATCAGCCAGCCAATCCCCAGCAAACCGAAGGTGAAGAACCAGATCGTCCCGGTCACCGGTTTGCCGTAATAAAAGCGGTGCGCGCCAGTGAATCCGAAAATCCACAGCAGGTAGCCGATGACTTTGCTGTGAGTGTCTTTTTCTTTCACGCGGGGGAGCTGATAGCTGTTCATTAAGACCTCATTGCACTCGATAGATAAATATTCTTCATTTCTTTGTGACTTTTTTACAGGTGGCCGACGTATGGCAAATGTTACCGTTGCTAGCGCGAAACCCTTGTAGAACCTGACTTCTGTCGGACAATTGCGTACTTTTTGAGCGTTTTTGGTTCCGTAGCCGGCGGAATGAATCGATGAACGGCCTCGGAACGGCAAAAAAAGCTGTTATAAAGTTGCGCGCTATCACTTATGAGCCACGCCTAATGCGACCATTTTTCAAGACATGGCTGACTATTTGCCTATTAATGCCACTGGCCGCCCACGCCACCAATCGTGAGCAACGTCTTCCTAACGTCAACGGCTTCACCCCAAAATCCCATGCTTCGGCTCCTTCGAGCAAAAGCAGCAAGAGCAAGACCACCACGCTGAGCAGCAAGAGCCGCAGCAAGCTGGTGCCACCGATGGCGAGCAAGGAAAGCAGCAATGTGCTGAGCCGTGCGGTAAACGTCCTCGGTACACCTTATCGTTGGGGCGGCAGCAGCCCAAGTAAAGGCTTCGATTGCAGCGGCCTGGTGAAATACGCGTTCAACGACGCTACGTTCGACCTGCCACGCACCTCCAACGCCATGGCCAGCGGTCACGGCGAGAAAGTCGAGCGCAAGGATCTGAAGCCGGGCGATCTGATTTTCTTCAACATCAAGAGCCGTCGGGTCAACCACGTTGCCATCTACCTGGGCAACGACCGCTTCATCCACGCCCCGCGCCGTGGCAAAGCGGTGAGCATCGACACGCTGAACAAGCCGTACTGGGAAAAGCATTACGTTGTGGCCAAGCGCGTGTTGCCGAAAGAACAACAGCAACTGCGCGTAGTCCAGCGCTGAGCTGTTTGATCTCCTGAATCAGCTTCAGCAGTACCGGCCTTTTCGCGAGCAGGCTCGCTCCCACAGAAGAATGCATTCCAGCTGAAGGAATGCGGTTTGATGTGGGAGCGAGCCTGCTCGCGAAGGGGCCGGCAGCCGCACCACCGACCCTCAGAAGTTATCCGGGGTGCGCGCCTTCTCCCGCGCATGCTCGCGGCTGATCAAGCCCTTGGTCACCAGATCCTTCAGGCACATATCGAGTGTCTGCATCCCCAACGACCCACCGGTCTGAATCGCTGAATACATCTGCGCCACCTTGTCCTCGCGAATGAGGTTACGGATCGCCGATGTCCCGAGCATGATTTCATGCGCCGCCACCCGCCCGCCGCCGATCTTCTTGATCAACGTCTGCGACACCACCGCCAGCAACGACTCTGACAGCATCGAACGCACCATCGACTTCTCGTCGCCGGGGAACACGTCGACCACGCGGTCGATGGTCTTCGCCGCCGAGGTCGTATGCAGGGTGCCGAACACCAGATGCCCGGTCTCGGCGGCGGTCAGCGCCAAGCGAATGGTTTCCAGATCACGCATTTCGCCGACCAGGATCACGTCCGGGTCTTCACGCAAGGCCGAGCGCAGTGCGGTGGCGAAGCTGCGGGTATCGCGATGAACTTCGCGCTGATTGATCAGGCATTTGCGCGATTCATGGACGAACTCGATGGGGTCTTCGATGGTGAGAATGTGGTGATGGCGATGGGTGTTGAGGTAATCGATCATCGCCGCCAGCGTGGTCGATTTGCCGGAGCCGGTCGGCCCGGTGACCAGCACCAAACCGCGCGGCGCATCAGTGATCTTGCGGAAAACATCGCCCATGGCGAGGTCTTCCATGCTCAGCACTTTCGACGGGATGGTGCGGAACACCGCGCCGGCGCCACGGTTCTGGTTAAAGGCGTTGACCCGAAAGCGCGCCACGCCGGGTACATCGAAGGAAAAATCCGTTTCCAGATTTTTCTCGAATTCGATGCGCTGGGTGTCGTTCATGATGTCGTAGATCAGATCGTGCACTTGCTTGTGATCCAGCGCCGGCAGATTGATCCGTCGCACGTCACCATCTACACGGATCATCGGCGGCAGGCCGGCCGACAGGTGCAGGTCGGAAGCGCCCTGTTTGGCGCTGAAGGCCAGCAGTTCAGTGATATCCATAGCGTCCCTCAATTCCAGTAGAATGCCGCGAACCTACAGACCGCCGGCGCCTCTTGATGTCCACGATAGCAGACAACATCCTTCAGGTTAGTTCGCGCATCCAGGCAGCAGCGAAAGCTGCGCACCGCGACGAAAACAGCATCCATTTGCTCGCCGTGAGCAAGACCAAACCCGCCCAGGCCCTGCGTGAAGCCTATGCCGCCGGCCTGCGCGACTTCGGCGAGAACTACTTGCAGGAAGCCTTGGGCAAACAGCTGGAGCTGGCCGACCTGCCCTTGATCTGGCACTTCATCGGCCCCATTCAATCGAACAAGACTCGCGCGATTGCCGAGCATTTCGACTGGGTGCACTCCGTGGATCGTCTGAAAATTGCCCAACGCCTGTCCGAACAACGCCCGGCCGAACTGCCGCCCCTGAACATCTGCATTCAGGTCAATGTCAGTGGCGAAGCGAGCAAATCCGGTTGCACCCCGGCCGATCTGCCGGCGCTGGCCGAGGCCATCAGCGCCCTGCCCCGGCTGAAATTGCGCGGACTGATGGCGATTCCCGAGCCGACCGAAGAGCGCGCTGAACAGGACGCTGCCTTCGCCGCCGTGCAGACATTGCAGGCGAGCCTCGCTCTGCCGCTCGACACACTGTCCATGGGCATGAGCCACGATCTCGAGTCGGCCATCGCCCAAGGCGCTACCTGGGTGCGGATCGGTACCGCGCTGTTTGGCGCCAGAGATTATTCCCAGTCTTGAACGTTTCCAGATAAGGACCACACATGAGCAACACACGTATTGCGTTTATCGGTGCGGGCAACATGGCGGCCAGTCTGATTGGCGGCTTGCGCGCCAAAGGTCTGGAAGCGGCGCAGATCCGCGCCAGCGATCCGGGCGAAGACACCCGTGCCAAGGTCAGCGCCGAACACGGCATCGAAACCTTCGCTGACAACGCCCAGGCCATCGACGGCGTCGATGTCATCGTCCTGGCGGTCAAGCCACAGGCGATGAAAGCCGTGTGCGAGGCGATTCGCCCAAGCCTGAAGCCCAACCAACTGGTGGTGTCGATCGCCGCCGGCATTACCTGCGCGAGCATGACCGCGTGGCTCGGCGAACAGCCAATCGTGCGCTGCATGCCGAACACTCCGGCGCTGCTGCGTCAGGGTGTCAGCGGCCTGTACGCGACCAGCGAAGTGAGCACCGAGCAGCGCCAGCAAGCCGAAGAGCTGCTGTCCGCCGTCGGCATCGCCCTGTGGCTGGAAGAAGAACAGCAACTGGACGCGGTCACCGCAGTGTCCGGCTCCGGCCCGGCGTACTTCTTCCTGCTGATCGAAGCGATGACCGCCGCCGGCGTCAAACTTGGCCTGCCAAAAGAGATCGCTGAGCAACTGACCGTGCAGACCGCCTTGGGCGCCGCGCACATGGCGGTGTCCAGCGATGTCGATGCCGCCGAACTGCGTCGCCGCGTGACCTCGCCGAATGGCACCACGGAAGCTGCGATCAAATCATTCCAGGCTGGCGGCTTCGAAGCGCTGGTTGAAACCGCACTCGGCGCCGCCGCGCACCGCTCGGCCGAAATGGCCGAACAACTGGGCAAATAAAGGAGCCTTACATGATCGGATTGAACACCGCAGCGGTTTACGTGCTGCAAACCCTCGGCAGCCTGTACCTGCTGATCGTGCTGCTGCGCTTCGTCCTGCAACTGGTGCGGGCGAACTTCTACAACCCGCTGTGCCAGTTCGTGGTCAAGGCCACTCAGCCGCTGCTCAAGCCTTTGCGCCGGATCATCCCGAGCCTGTTCGGCCTCGACATGTCGTCGCTGGTGCTGGCGATTCTGGTGCAACTGCTGCTGATGGCGCTGACCCTGCTGCTGACCTACGGCACCACTGGCAACCCGCTGCAACTGGTGATCTGGTCGCTGATCGGCGTCACTGCACTGTTCCTGAAGATCTTCTTCTTCGCCCTGATCATCAGCGTGATCCTGTCGTGGGTCGCACCGGGCAGCCACAATCCGGGCGCTGAGCTGGTCAACCAGATCTGTGAACCGGCGCTGGCACCGTTCCGCCGCTTCCTGCCGAACCTCGGTGGCCTGGATCTGTCGCCGATCTTCGCTTTCCTTGCGCTGAAATTGATCGACATGCTGGTGATCAACAATCTGGCGGCGATGACGATGATGCCGGAGATTCTGCGTTTGCTGATGTAAGTCAGTGCGTTCGGTCTGACTGACCGAGTCGCCTTTTTCGCGAGCAGGCTCGCTCCCACATTGGAATGCATTTCAACTGTGGGAGCGAGCCTGCTCGCGAATGGCTGCACCTCGGTCCGAAGCGAAAACGCCGGACCTGATCGTTGCTTGCCGCTAACCCCCCCGGTCTTTAGACTTACGCCTCATTTCAACGAGAGCAGGGTCGATGCCAACTGCCTTTCCCGCCGATTCTGTTGGTCTGGTAACGCCGCAAACCGCGCATTTCAGCGAACCGCTGACGCTGGCCTGTGGCCGTTCGCTGGCCGCTTATGACCTGATTTATGAAACCTACGGCACGCTGAACGCCCAGGCGAGCAACGCTGTGCTGATCTGCCACGCGCTGTCCGGTCATCATCACGCCGCTGGTTATCACAGCGTCGACGACCGCAAGCCCGGTTGGTGGGACAGCTGCATCGGCCCCGGCAAGCCGATCGACACCAACAAATTCTTCGTCGTCAGCTTGAACAACCTCGGCGGCTGCAACGGTTCCACCGGCCCGAGCAGTATCAACCCGGAAACCGGCAAGCCGTTCGGCGCCGATTTCCCGGTGCTCACCGTGGAAGACTGGGTGCACAGCCAGGCGCGTCTGGCTGACCTGCTCGGCATCGGCCAGTGGGCAGCGGTGATCGGCGGCAGCCTCGGCGGCATGCAGGCCCTGCAATGGACCATCACCTACCCGGATCGCGTGCGGCACTGCCTGGCGATCGCCTCGGCGCCTAAATTGTCGGCGCAGAACATCGCCTTCAACGAAGTCGCGCGTCAGGCGATCCTCACCGATCCGGAATTCCACGGCGGCTCGTTCCAGGAAGCCGGCGTGATCCCCAAGCGCGGGCTGATGCTGGCGCGCATGGTCGGCCACATTACCTATCTGTCCGACGACTCCATGGGTGAGAAATTCGGCCGTGGCCTGAAGAGCGAAAAGCTCAATTACGACTTCCACAGTGTCGAGTTCCAGGTCGAAAGCTACCTGCGTTATCAGGGCGAAGAATTCTCCGGGCGCTTCGATGCCAACACTTATCTGTTGATGACCAAAGCACTGGATTACTTCGATCCGGCGGCGAACTTCGACGATGATCTGGCGAAAACCTTCGAAAACGCCACGGCCAAGTTCTGCGTGATGTCGTTCACCACCGACTGGCGCTTTTCTCCTGCGCGTTCGCGGGAACTGGTGGATGCGCTGATGGCCGCGCGCAAGGACGTCAGTTATCTGGAAATTGACGCACCGCAGGGCCACGACGCCTTCTTGATTCCGATCCCGCGTTACTTGCAGGCGTTCGGCAATTACATGAACCGCATTTCGTTGTGAGAAAGCCATGAGAGCTGATCTGGAAATCATCCAGGAATGGATCCCCGCCGGCAGCCGCGTCCTCGACCTCGGTTGCGGTGACGGCGAGTTGCTGACCTGGCTGCGCGACAACAAGAACGTCACCGGTTATGGCCTGGAAAACGACGCCGACAATATTGCCGAGTGCGTGGCCAAGGGCATTAATGTCATCGAGCAGGATCTGGACAAGGGCCTGGGCAACTTCGCCAGCAACAGTTTCGACATCGTCGTCATGACCCAGGCCCTGCAAGCGGTGCATTACCCGGACAAGATCCTCGACGAAATGCTCCGGGTCGGCCGGCAGTGCATCATCACCTTCCCCAATTTCGGCCACTGGCGCTGCCGCTGGTATCTGGCGAGCAAGGGCCGCATGCCGGTCTCGGAATTCCTGCCCTACACCTGGTACAACACGCCGAACATTCACTTCTGCACCTTCGAGGACTTCGAAGAGCTGTGCCGCGAACGTGACGCCAAGGTCATTGATCGGCTTGCCGTGGATCAACAGCACCGCCACGGGTGGGCCAGTAAGCTATGGCCTAATCTGTTAGGTGAAATCGGTATCTACCGCGTCAGCAGTCCGCAGTTGGCGGACCACCGAGTCGCGGTCTGAGCCTGGGCATTTGAAGGAGCACGAACATGAGTCGTCTAGCGTTGCTGTTACTCACCGCCTGCCTGAGCGCCAGCGCCATGGCGGCGGACGTCATCAAAGGTGAACGCAAGGAAACCTTCGGCGACATCACGGTGCACTACAACACGTTCAACTCGACGTTCCTGCAACCGGACATCGCCAAGGCTGCCGAGCTGATCCGCAGCAAGAACCAGGGCGTGATCAACGTCTCGGTGGTCAAGGACGGCAAACCGGTGATCGCCAGCGTCACCGGCACGATCAAGGATCTGACCAGCAACAGCGTGGCGCTGAAATTCCGCCAGGTCACCGAACAGGGCGCGATCTACTACATCGCCCAGTACCCGGTGCCGCAGCAGGAAACCCGCACCTTTGAAATCAAGGTGCAAAACGGCGACAAGATCAACACCATCAATTTCAACCAAGAACTCTTTCCCGGCGAATGATGAACATCAAGCAGCTCGTACTGGCCAGCCATAACGCCGGCAAACTCAAAGAACTCCAGGCCATGCTCGGCGACTCGGTGCAACTGCGCTCGATTGGCGAGTGGAGCAAGGTCGAGCCGGAAGAAACCGGCCTGTCGTTTGTCGAGAACGCGATCCTCAAGGCCCGCAATGCCGCGCGCATTTCCGGGCTGCCGGCACTGGCCGACGACTCCGGGCTGGCAGTGGATTTCCTTGGCGGTGCGCCGGGCATCTATTCGGCGCGTTATGCCGACGGCCAGGGCGATGCGGCAAACAACGCCAAACTGCTCGATGCGCTGAAGGACGTGCCGCAAGTCGAGCGCGGCGCGCAGTTCGTCTGCGTATTGGCACTGGTGCGCCACGCCGATGATCCGCTGCCGATTCTCTGCGAAGGCCTGTGGCACGGGCGCATTCTTACCGCTGCCAGCGGCGAACACGGTTTCGGTTACGACCCGCTGTTCTGGGTGCCGGAACGTGACTGCTCCAGCGCCGAGCTGAGCCCGGCCGACAAGAACCAGATCAGCCACCGCGCCCGTGCAATGGATCTGCTGCGCCAGCGTCTGGGCTTGAAATGACCACTGATTCTTGCGCGTCGTCGCTGATCATCGGCGGCGCCGCGTCCTCGCCTCGGGCACCGCTGCCAACCCTGCCGCCCCTGGCGCTGTACATCCACATTCCGTGGTGTGTACGCAAATGCCCGTATTGCGATTTCAACTCGCACACCGCCAGTCCGGTGCTGCCGGAGCAGGAATACGTCGACGCGCTGCTGGCCGATCTCGATCAGGATCTGCATGCGGTGTATGGCCGTGAGCTGACTTCGATTTTCTTCGGTGGCGGGACGCCGAGCCTGTTCAGCGCCGAAGCCCTCGGGCGTTTGCTGAAGGGCGTCGAACAGCGCATCCCGTTCGCCGCCGACATCGAAATCACCCTGGAAGCCAACCCGGGCACCTTCGAGCAGGAGAAGTTCGTCGCCTATCGCAAGCTGGGGATCAATCGGCTATCAATCGGTATCCAGAGCTTTCAGCAGGAGAAGCTTGAGGCCCTTGGCCGCATCCACAACGGTGACGAAGCCGTGCGTGCGGCAGGCATGGCGCGGCAGGCCGGGTTCGATAACTTCAACTTGGACTTGATGCACGGTTTGCCCGATCAGTCGCTGGACGATGCCTTGAGCGATCTGCGCCAGGCCATCGCGCTGAAGCCGACGCACATTTCCTGGTATCAGCTGACGCTGGAGCCCAATACGGTGTTCTGGAACCAGCCGCCAGTGCTGCCCGAAGACGACACCCTGTGGGATATTCAGGAAGCTGGGCAGGCGCTGCTGGCCGAGCACGGTTACGCGCAATACGAAGTGTCGGCGTATGCCCAGGCCGGTCGACCGGCGCGGCATAACCTTAATTACTGGAGCTTCGGCGACTTCATCGGCATCGGCGCCGGCGCCCATGGCAAGTTGAGCCACCCGGACGGGCGCATCGTGCGCACATGGAAAACCCGCCTGCCGAAGGATTATCTGAACCCGGCGAAAAGCTTTCAGGCCGGCGAGAAATCACTGAGCAATGACGAGATGCCGTTCGAGTTCCTGATGAACGCCCTGCGCCTGACTGCCGGGGTCGAATCGCGCCTGTATCCGGAACGCACCGGCCTGTCGCTGGACACCCTCGCCGAAGGCCGGCGCGAAGCCGAACAAAGCGGCCTGTTGCAGGTCGAACCGTCACGCCTGGCGGCGACCGAACGCGGCCAGCTGTTCCTCAACGACTTGCTGCAACAATTTCTGAACTGACTTCAGCTCAAAGGGAAAACGCATGGATTTGATACTCGACCTGCTGGCCACCGTCTCCCGCTGGAGCCGCAGCAATCTCTCGGAAATCGCCCTGGCGCTGGTCGGTTGCCTGCTGGTGCTGTTCGGCGCTGACTTCAAAGGCTGGGTCGAGCAACGCCTGGGCAGCATCGCCGGCGCCCTGCGCGTGCCCCTGATGGCCCTGCTCTGTCTGATCGGCAGCGGCGCCGCGCTGATCTATGCCACGCCATGGGTGATCAAAGGCCTGAGCCAGTTCAACAACTACAGCCTGGCGCCGGTGCTGTTGGTGGTACTGGTACTGATCGGCGTGGTTGCTGATCGCCGCTGACCCCGCAAACACCCCAAAACAAAATGTGGGAGCGAGCCTGCTCGCGAAGGCGTCATGACATCCAACATCATCGTTGATTGTCAGACCGCTTTCGCGAGCAGGCTCGCTCCCACAGTTGATCGCAATGAAAGGGAAGTTCATGAGTAAAAAACTACTGGATGAGACGAGCAAATTTCTTAGCTTCGTGTTGCGTCACGAGCCTCAGGCGATTGGTCTTACGCTGGATTCGGATGGCTGGGCAAATATCGACGCACTGATTCATGGTGCTGCGCGTGACGGTCGCAATCTTGATCGCGATTTGATTGAAACAGTGGTGGCAAGTAGCGACAAAAAGCGTTTTGCGATTTCCACTGACGGCTTGTGCATCCGCGCTGTTCAGGGCCATTCGACGAAGACTGTCGAGTTGCAGTTCGACGAGAAACACCCACCGCAAAAGCTGTATCACGGCACAGCGACGCGTTTTCTCGATTCGATCAATGAACAAGGTCTAATCCCTGGATCACGCCATCATGTGCATCTTTCGGAAGAGATCGTCACTGCCACTTCCGTAGGTCAACGCTACGGCAGCGTAGTGGTCCTCGCAGTCGCGGCGCAGCAGATGCAGGAAGGAGGCTTCAAGTTCTATCAGGCCGAAAACGGCGTGTGGCTGACAGACCACGTACCTGCGCGCTTCATGACAAAACTATAAATCCGAGATACTCACAACTACTGTAGGAGTGAGCCTGCTCGCGATAGCTGTTTGACACTCAACATCCACGCCGACTGACACACCTCTTCGCGAGCAGGCTCGCTCCCACTATCGGGCCATGGTTCAATGATTCTTCGATAAGCGGCTCTGCGCCTGAAGGATCGCCTTAAGGCCAACGGAATCTTTGCAGCCCAGCGCTATCGCTTTATCGAAGTGTTCGATATTCCCGCTGTCGCGCAGATCGCTGCCATTCACACGAGTCAACGCGAGTATGTAGTAGGCCTCAGCCCGGAACTGGTCTTCGGACAATACCAGGCCAGCTGCGCGGGCTCGCATGGCGGCCATCGGCCCGACCCTGCCGGCAGGCGCCCCGTTTTCTTCAAAACACAGCGAACGTTTGGCCTGCAACGGATAGTCGTCAGCATGCGTATCAGGCTTGAGCAGCAACTGCTCGAGAGAGTGCAAGAATTTCAAATGATCAGGATTTTGCGCATCAAATCGTTCATACGCCTTGTCGCACAAATGGTAATAGCCCACCGCAGCCGCTAACAATCCATCATCCATGGCCTGCTGATAAAGACCACAGGTCTGTAAGCGCGTCTGCTCGGAAAACATCGGGTTGTCCTGCAGGCTGGCCAGAAAATAGGTGGCCAGCGTGTGCCCGCCGTCCGACGCATGCTTGAGGTTATCCACAAGAGCCTCGAGATCACCCTCGGCAACGCGCAACTGTTCAGGGGTGTATTGCACGCTTTCCCCGGCGGCCTCACGCTTGATCCGGTCATTAGCGTCGCGCTCGATCTTTGCCGCCGTTCTCTGCGCACTCGCGAAGTATTCCTCGGGGCTGACTACCCGTTCGCACGCTGCGCAAAACAGCAGAGCCAGAACTACGGTGCAGGCAAAAATGGCTTTCAAGATTTGTCTTCCTTTACAAATGGGGCCTCGAGCTATCGGCGGATCATGGCCAAACTTGAGCGAACCCCAGAAACAACTGTAGGAGCTGCGGCACGCTGCAATCTTTGATCCTCAAAATCAAGATCAAAAGATCGCAGCGTGCCGCAGCTCCTACCGGGGTGTTGCGTGATGCTTAAGAAAGTTTTTCGAACTTCAGATCCCACACGCCATGGCCAAGGCGTTCGCCGCGGCGTTCGAACTTGGTGATCGGGCGTTCGGCCGGGCGTGGGACGCATTTGCCGTCTTCGGCAAGGTTGCGGTAGCCGGGGGCGACGTTCATCACTTCCAGCATGTACTCGGCGTACGGTTCCCAGTCGGTGGCCATGTGCAGAATGCCGCCAACCTTCAACTTGCTGCGCACCAGTTCGGCGAACGAGGCCTGGACGATGCGTCGCTTGTGGTGGCGGCTCTTGTGCCACGGATCCGGGAAAAACAGCATCAGGCGATCGAGGCTGTTGTCGGCGATGCAGCGGTTGAGCACTTCGATCGCGTCGCAATCGTAGACCCGCAGGTTGGTCAGCCCTTGGGTCAGCACGCCATTGAGCAGCGCGCCGACACCCGGACGGTGTACTTCAACACCGATGAAATCCTGCTCTGGAGCAGCAGCGGCCATTTCCAGCAGCGAGTGGCCCATGCCGAAACCGATTTCCAGCGAGCGCGGCGCCGAGCGGCCGAACACCTGGTCGTAATCGACCGGCGCATCGGCCAGCGGCAGCACGTACAGCGGCGCGCCCTGGTCCAGGCCGCGTTGCTGGCCTTCGGTCATGCGCCCGGCGCGCATCACGAAGCTCTTGATGCGGCGGTGTTGGCGCTCGTCGCCTTCGTCCGGCTGGACAGGCGTGTCGTTCGATTCAGTCATCAATGGCTCTTACTTGATCAGACCATCCAGCGGCGAAGAGGCGCTGGCATAGAGTTTTTTCGGCATGCGGCCGGCGAGGTACGCCAGGCGACCGGCGACGATGGCGTGCTGCATGGCTTGCGCCATCATCACCGGTTGCTGGGCGTGGGCGATGGCCGAGTTCATCAGTACAGCGTCGCAACCCAGTTCCATGGCGATGGTCGCGTCGGAAGCGGTACCGACGCCAGCATCCACCAGCACCGGGATCCTGGCTTCTTCGAGGATGATCTGCAGGTTGTACGGATTGCAGATACCCAGACCGGAGCCGATCAGACCGGCCAGCGGCATCACCGCGATGCAGCCGATTTCCGCCAGCTGGCGAGCAATGATCGGATCATCGCTGGTGTAGACCATCACGTCGAAGCCTTCCTTGACCAAGGTTTCGGCGGCCTTGAGGGTTTCGATCACGTTGGGGAACAGGGTCTTCTGGTCGGCCAGCACTTCCAGCTTCACCAGATTGTGGCCGTCGAGCAGCTCACGCGCCAGGCGGCAGGTGCGCACGGCTTCGATGGCGTCGTAGCAACCGGCAGTGTTCGGCAGGAAGGTGTAGCGATCCGGCGACAGCACTTCAAGCAGGTTCGGCTCGCCTTCGATCTGGCCCAGGTTGGTGCGGCGTACGGCGAAGGTGACGATCTCGGCACCCGAGGCTTCGATGGCCTGGCGGGTTTCTTCCATGTCACAGTACTTGCCGGTACCGACCAGCAAACGCGACTGGTAAGTACGACCGGCCAGCACAAAAGGCTTGTCGCTACGAACGATGCTCATGGGGAATCCTCTTTAGGGGTGAGGGTCTTGCAGAATTCTGTGCCCTTGCGGGCCGGGACAATCAGCCGCCGCCGATGGCGTGGACCACTTCGACGTTGTCGCCGTCGTTCAACGTGGTGTCGGCATGCTGGCTGCGCGGGACGATGTCCAGATTGAGCTCGACCGCCACCCGACGTCCGGCCAGATCCAGACGGGTGATCAGGCCCGCAACGGTTTCACCGTCGGGCAATTCAAAGGACTCGCCGTTCAACTGAATGCGCATGCACAACGCCGCCATCATTTTTAGGGGCTGGCATTCTAGCCCGATCATGACCTAAAGGTCAGTACCAAGCGTCAAGCGGTTAGCTGCAAGCGCCAGGCAGCGAGGCCGAGGCAAACCCAACCGATGAGAAACGCGAGGCCACCAAACGGGGTGATGATGCCGAGCTTGCTGATGCCGGTCATGGTCAGCAGATACAGGCTGCCGGAGAACAACACAATGCCGACGGTGAAGGACACGCCGGCCCAAGTGATCAGGCGCCCCTGAATCTGCGTGGCCAGCAGCGCAACGCCGAACAGCGCGAGAGTGTGCACCAATTGGTAGGTGACGCCAGTGTGGAAAATCGTCAGGTATTCCGGCGTCAGACGGTTTTTCAGGCCGTGGGCGGCGAACGCACCCAGCGCAACACCGGTGAATCCGAAAAAAGCGGCCAGCATCAAAAAGCCACGCAGCATGGGGAACTCCAGTCAGACGCGATCGGCAGGGTCTGTATAATGGCCCGCTCCACGGGTTCGGCCAAGCCATCTCTATGCTGCGTTCAATTTTCCGTCGTCTCACGAAGGCCCTGCTCTGGTTCGCCGGTGGCAGTGTCTTGCTGGTGCTGGTGTTTCGCTTCGTGCCACCGCCGGGCACGGCGCTGATGGTCGAGCGCAAGGTCGAATCCTGGGTCGACGGCGAGCCGATTGACTTGCAGCGCACCTGGAAACCGTGGGACGAAATCTCCGATGACCTGAAGGTGGCGGTAATTGCTGGCGAGGACCAGAAATTCCCCGAGCACTGGGGCTTCGATCTGCGCGCGATTCAGGCCGCTCTGGCCCACAACGAACTGGGCGGTTCGATTCGCGGCGCCAGCACCTTGAGCCAGCAGGTGTCGAAAAACCTCTTTCTCTGGTCGGGCCGCAGCTATCTGCGCAAAGGCCTGGAAGCGTGGTTTACCGCGCTGATCGAGGTGTTCTGGCCCAAGCAGCGGATTCTTGAGGTGTACCTGAACAGCGTCGAGTGGGATGACGGCGTGTTTGGCGCTGAAGCGGCGGCCCGCCACCACTTTGGCGTGAGCGCGAAGTCATTGTCGCGCCAGCAGGCGAGTTATCTGGCCGCCGTACTGCCCAACCCACGGGTGTGGAGTGCGAGTCATCCGACCGGTTATGTATCGCGCCGGGCCGGGTGGATTCGGCAGCAGATGAGTCAGTTGGGCGGCGACAGTTATTTGCTCGGGCTGAATGATTCGCGGCGGGCGCCTTGGACTGAATAACACCGAAATTCCAATGTGGGAGCGAGCCTGCTCGCGAAAGCGGTGTGTCAGCGTGCATTGATGGCACTGATAAACCGCTTTCGCGAGCAGGCTCGCTCACACAGGAATTTGTGTTGAAACAGAAATGAAAAAGCCCCGATCATCGCTGATCGGGGCGTTTTTTATTGCTGATCTACCGGTTACGCGGCGATCGACAACTTGAGCTTGTTCATCGCGCTCTTTTCGAGCTGACGGATTCGCTCGGCCGACACGTTGTACTTCTGCGCCAGATCGTGCAGCGTGGCTTTCTCTTCCGCCAGCCAGCGCTGGTAGAGGATGTCACGGCTGCGCTCGTCCAGCACTTCCAGTGCTTCGTGCAGGTTGGTGTTGGAGTTGTCGCTCCAGTCGGCATCTTCCAGTTGACGCGCCGGGTCGTACCGGTGGTCTTCCAGGTAGTTGGCCGGAGACTGGAAAGCACTGTCGTCGTCGGCTTCGGCAGCCGGGTCGAAGGCCATGTCATGGCCGGTCAGGCGGCTTTCCATCTCGCGCACTTCACGTGGTTCGACGCCGAGGCTTTCCGCCACACGGTGGACTTCCTCGTTGTTCAGCCACGCCAGACGCTTCTTCTGGCTGCGCAGGTTGAAGAACAGCTTGCGCTGGGCCTTGGTGGTCGCGACTTTCACAATGCGCCAGTTGCGCAGGATGAACTCGTGAATTTCCGCCTTGATCCAGTGCACGGCGAACGACACCAGACGCACGCCCATTTCCGGGTTGAAGCGCTTGACGGCCTTCATCAGGCCGACGTTGCCTTCCTGGATCAGGTCAGCCTGAGCCAGACCGTAGCCGGAATAGCTACGGGCAATGTGTACGACAAAACGCAGGTGGGCGAGCACCATCTGCCGAGCCGCCCCCAAATCCTGCTCATAGTAGAGACTCTCGGCCAGTTCACGCTCCTGCTCCGGCGTCAGCAATGGAATGCTGTTGACGGTGTGCACATAGGCTTCCAGGTTCGCACCCGGAACCAGCGCATACGCAGGTTGCAAAGAATTGGTCATACGAAAAAACCTCCCACTCACATACTCGTGCCTCTCGGCACTGCGAAAAATTGACCGGGAACTCAGGTACAAGTTCCCATAAAAACCGCAAGGTCAATCACGCGCAAAAAAGATTCTACTTCGGCGCCAGCTCCCTGAGATGACGTGCGACTGCAATCCATGCACCGATATAACCCAACAGCACCGCGCCAAGCAAGAGCGACAGACCGTCGGCCACTGGCACACCGGCCAAGGCGAAATCACTGCCGTACAAGCCGGCCAGTCCGACCACCGCATCGTTAAGCCAGTTCAGGCCGAACGCCAATACGCCCCAGGACAACAGCCCTGCACCGAAGCCATACAACGCGCCCATATAAAGGAAAGGGCGGCGCACATAACTGTCAGTGCCGCCGACGAGTTTAATCACTTCTATCTCGGTGCGGCGGTTTTCAATATGAAGACGAATGGTATTGCCTATCACCAAAAGTAATGCAGACACCAAAAGCACCGTCAGACCGAAGACAAAGCGGTCGCCAAGCTTGAGGATGGCGGCCAGACGCTCGACCCAGACTAGATCAAGTTGCGCCTGTTGTACCTTCGGCAGCTCGGAAAGTTTTTGTCTTAATGCTTCGAGTGTCGGCTTGTCGACTTCGTTCGGTGTCACCAGCACCACACCCGGCAAAGGGTTGTCAGGCAGCTCACGCAGGGCTTCACCCAGGCCGGACTGCTGCTGGAATTCTTCCAGCGCCTGATCGCGGCCGACATATTCGGCATCAGCGACGCCCGGCATGCCTTTGATCTGCTCACGCAGCGCTTCGCCTTGTTCCGGGCTGGCGTCGAGTTGCAAGTACAGTGAAATCTGCGCCGCGCGCTGCCAGGAACCGCCGAGACGTTCGACGTTATTGAGCAACAGCGACAGCCCCATCGGCAGACTCAACGCCACGGCCATCACCATGCAGGTGAAGAAGCTGCCGATCGGCTGTTTGCCGAGACGGCGCAGACTGTCGAGCAGGCTGGCGCGATGGCTTTCGATCCAGGCGCGAAACAGCGTGGCGAAGTCCGGGCCGTCGTCATCGTCGTGCTTTTTCTTTTTCTGCGGTTGCGGATCGGCGGCCTTCGGGGCCACGCGCTCGGAAACCTTCGGACTGCGTGTCGCACTCATACCCCGGCCTCCCCGTCGCCGATCAGGCGGCCGCGTTGCAGGGTCAACATGCGATGACGCATGCGCGCGATCAGTGCCAGGTCGTGACTGGCGATCAGCACGCTGGTGCCCAGACGGTTGATGTCTTCGAACACGCCCATGATCTCCGCCGCCAGACGCGGGTCGAGGTTACCGGTCGGTTCGTCCGCCAGCAGCAAGGCCGGGCGATGGACGATGGCGCGGGCAATGCCGACGCGCTGTTGCTGACCGGTGGACAGGTCGCCCGGGTACAGATCGGATTTGTCCGACAGTGCCACGCGCTCCAGCGCCGAATCGACGCGCTTGGCGATCTCGACCTTGGACAGGCCGAGGATCTGCAGCGGCAAGGCGACGTTGTTGAACACCGTACGATCGAACAGCAACTGGTGATTCTGGAACACCACGCCGATCTGTCGGCGCAGGAACGGAATCTGCGCGTTGCTGATGGTGCTCAGGTCTTGCCCGGCGAGCAGCAGCTTGCCACTGGTCGGCCGTTCCATTGCCAGCAACAGGCGCAACAGCGTGGATTTACCGGCACCGGAGTGGCCGGTGACAAACAAGAACTCGCCACGACGGACTCGAAAGCTCAGCTCATGCAAGCCGACGTGACCGTTCGGGTAGCGTTTACCGACCTGTTCGAAACGAATCATGAACGCTCCCGCTCGGCAAACAGTGCCTGGACAAAGGGTTCGGCTTCAAAGGTGCGCAAATCGTCGATGCCTTCACCGACGCCGATGTAACGGATCGGCAGGCCGAACTGCTTGGCCAGGGCGAAAATCACCCCGCCCTTGGCGGTGCCGTCGAGCTTGGTCAGCGCCAGACCGGTCAGTTCGACGGTCTGGTTGAATTGCTTGGCCTGGTTGATCGCGTTCTGGCCAGTGCCGGCGTCGAGCACCAACAGCACTTCATGCGGCGCGTCGGCGTCGAGCTTGCCGATCACCCGGCGAACCTTTTTCAGCTCTTCCATCAGGTTGTCTTTGGTGTGCAGGCGACCGGCGGTGTCAGCGATCAGCACGTCGATGCCACGGGCCTTGGCCGCTTGCACGGCGTCGAAGATCACCGAAGCGGAATCAGCGCCGGTGTGCTGGGCAATCACCGGAATCTTGTTGCGCTCGCCCCAGACCTGCAATTGCTCCACGGCCGCTGCACGGAAGGTGTCGCCGGCCGCCAGCATGACCTTCTTACCCTCCAATTGCAGCTTCTTCGCCAGCTTGCCGATGGTGGTGGTTTTGCCGGCGCCGTTGACGCCAACCACCAGAATCACGAAAGGCTTGTTCTGCGAGGCGATTTTCAGTGGCTGTTCAACCGGTTTGAGCATCGCTGCCAATTCGGCCTGCAGAGATTTGTACAGGGCGTCGGCGTCTGCCAGTTCCTTGCGTGCGACCTTCTGGGTCAGGCGCTGGATGATCTGCGTGGTGGCTTCAACGCCGACGTCGGCGGTCAGCAGACGGGTTTCGAGGTCGTCGAGCAGGTCATCGTCGATGGTCTTGCGCCCGAGGAACAGGCTGGCCATGCCCTCGCCGATGCTGGCACTGGTCTTCGACAGACCTTGCTTGAGACGGGCGAAGAAACCGGCTTTGGTTTCCTCAGTGCGCGGGGTTTCGACGGGCGTTTCTACAGGTGCTTCGACCGGTACGACCGGAGCGACAACTGGCGCAGCGGCAATCGATGCGGGCTCAGGCTCGGACGGCGGAGCAACCGGGGCGGCGGGCTCAGAAATGACCGGCGCTGGCTCGACAACCGGCTCAGGCACAGGCTGCGCAGCCACCTCGACAACCGGCGCAGGAATCACTGGCGTCACATGTGGCGCCGCTTCTTCAACCAGCGCGACCGGTTCTTCTGCCACCGGCAAGGTCAGCCACGGCTCGGCGGCGGGCGTCAGCGGCAACTCGGCAGCGGCCGGCGTTTCGGGCTCGGCTTCAGCCTCCGGTTGCAGCACCGGCTCGGCGATCGGCAGCACAATCGGTGCCGGCTCTTCTTCTATTACAGGTGCTGGCGCGGGGGCCGGCTCAGGAATCGCGGGCGGCTGTTCGACGACGGGTTCCTGCGGTTTCTTCCGCAGCCATCCGAACAGGCTTTTCTTCTCGCCAGCCGCAGCTGGGCTCTTCTTGTCGTCGTTGGAACCAAACATGGAGGACGGCTATCTCACGGTAGCGACGCGCCAACAGGGCGCCCCGGCAAATAAATATTCGATGCAGAACAGACTGTGTTTCACCCAGCTTGTTCACGCGCAACATTTTGTCGAGGCACCGAAGGCACCTCAAGGATCGTATTAACGTTGATCTAAACCGGCAAAGATCGGCGAAAACGCGGAGTTTAGTGGGAAAAACACAGCTTTCCGCCGCAAACCTATACAGCCTTATCAAACCCTGAAGCCTGATAGGCGTGGCCGCCAGTAAAACGGATCAGTATCCTAGGGCGTGTCATTGATCATTACCAGTACCGCGTGGCCGCCTGAAAACGGGCCAGACAAGGCGCAGGCCGCAGGGAATGTGCTTTCCTTGCCAAGGACTGCAACGCAGTATGGCCCGTTTTCAGGCGCCACCCGGAGGGCCGGGCCTGATAGTGTGCAGGGCTGCGTTGCTCGGAGTTTATTTGGAACAACCAAACCACACTCCTCGCGCCTTGCCCTGCACACTATCAGGCGCCGGCGCGGTACTGGTAATGATCAATGACACGCCCTACCTCTCGCCCGCCGACGCTAAGACCAAGCGGGCAGCCCAACAGGTTGAAAAACGAATGAATGCTCTTGCCCGCCGCGCTGCTGGCCTGCTGCTCAGCGCAGTCTGCCTGCCCCTTTCGGCCCTGGCGGCCGACCCGCAACCGACCCATGAATTCACCCTCGACAACGGCCTCAAGGTCGTCGTGCGCGAAGACCATCGTGCGCCGGTGGTCGTTTCGCAGATCTGGTACAAGGTCGGTTCCAGCTACGAAACCCCGGGGCAGACCGGTCTGTCCCACGCGCTTGAGCACATGATGTTCAAGGGCAGCGAAAAAGTCGGCCCCGGCGAAGCTTCGCTGATCCTGCGCGACCTCGGCGCCGAAGAGAACGCGTTCACCAGCGACGACTTCACGGCTTATTACCAGGTGCTGGCCCGCGATCGCCTCGGCGTGGCCTTCGAGCTTGAAGCCGACCGCATGGCCAACCTGCGCCTGCCGGCCGACGAGTTCGCCAAGGAAATCGAAGTCATCAAGGAAGAGCGCCGCCTGCGCACCGATGACAAGCCGATGTCCAAGGCTTACGAGCGCTACAAGGCCATGGCCTACCCGGCCAGCGGTTACCACACGCCGACCATCGGCTGGATGGCTGACCTGGACCGCATTAAAGTCGAGGAACTGCGTCACTGGTACCAATCCTGGTACGCGCCGAACAACGCCACGCTGGTGGTGGTCGGTGACGTCACTCCGGACGAAGTGAAAACCCTCGCCCAGCGCTATTTCGGCCCGGTCGCCAAACGCGACGTGCCACCGGCGAAAAAACCGCTGGAACTGGCCGAGCCCGGCGAACGCCAGATCACCCTGCGCGTGCAGACCCAACTGCCGAGCCTGATGCTTGGCTTCAACGTGCCGAGCATTGCTACCGCTGAAGACAAACGCTCGGTCAACGCCCTGCGCCTGATCTCCGCGCTGCTCGACGGCGGCTACAGCGGGCGCATCCCGACCCAACTGGAGCGTGGCGAAGAGCTGGTCTCCGGCGGCTCGTCGGACTATGACGCCTACACCCGTGGCGACAGCCTGTTCACCCTGTCGGCGACGCCGAACACGCAGAAGAAAAAGAGCATCGCCCAGGCCGAAGCCGGCTTGTGGAAACTGCTTGAGCAACTGAAAACCACCGCGCCGTCTGCCGAAGAGCTGGAACGCGTCCGCGCTCAAGTCATCGCCGGCCTGGTCTACGAGCGTGACTCGATCACCAGCCAGGCCACCGCGATCGGTCAACTGGAAACGGTCGGTCTGTCATGGAAGCTGATGGACACCGAACTGGCCGATCTGGAAAGCGTGACCCCGCAAGACATCCAGAACGCCGCGAAAAAGTATTTCACCCGCGAACGTCTCAGCGTCGCCCACGTCCTGCCTTTGGAGACGACTCATGAGTGAGCGCAAAACCCCACGCCTGATGCTGCTTGGCCTGATTGCTGTCGCGGTGATCGGCTCCGCAGCGGTTTATTTGTCGCCAAGCGCTGACAGCAAGGCCAGCGAAGCACTGGATAACGCCAAGTCCAGCCAGAAACTGCAATCGCTGGCGGAACTCGACGGCAAGGCCCCGGCCAGCCGCAAGCTCGATGTGCAGACCTGGAACACCGCTGAAGGCGCCAAAGTGCTGTTCGTCGAAGCGCATGAGCTGCCGATGTTCGACATGCGCCTGATCTTCGCCGCTGGCAGCAGCCAGGACGGCAACGCGCCCGGCCTCGCGGTGCTGACCAACGCCATGCTCAACGAAGGCATCGCCGGCAAAGACGTCGGCGCTATCGCCCAGGGTTTTGAAGGCCTTGGGGCCGACTTCGGCAACGGTGCGTTCAAGGACATGGCGCTGGCCTCGTTGCGCAGCCTGAGCGCACCCGAGCAGCGTGAACCGGCGTTGAAGCTGTTCGCCGACGTGGTCGGCAAACCGACCTTCCCCGCCGATTCCTTCGCGCGCATCAAGAACCAACTGCTCGCCGGTTTCGAATACCAGAAACAGAACCCCGGCAAACTCGCCAGCCTGGAGCTGATGAAGCGTCTGTATGGCGATCACCCGTACGCGCATTCCAGCGATGGCAATGCGCAGAGCGTGCCGAAGATCACCGTCGCGCAATTGCGCGAGTTTCATGCCAAGGCCTACGCCGCCGGCAATGCGGTGATTGCGCTGGTTGGTGATTTGTCGCGAGCCGAAGCCGAGGCGATCGCTAATCAGGTCTCCTCGGCCCTGCCGAAAGGCCCGGCACTGGCGAAAATCGCCGCACCTCAGGAACCGAAGGCCAGTGTCAACCACATCGAGTTTCCGTCGAAACAGACCAACCTGATGCTCGCGCAACTGGGCATCGATCGCGACGATCCGGATTACGCCGCGCTGTCGCTGGGCAACCAGATCCTCGGCGGCGGTGGTTTCGGTACGCGCCTGATGAGCGAAGTGCGCGAGAAGCGCGGCCTGACCTACGGCGTGTATTCGGCGTTCAGCCCGATGCAGGCCCGTGGGCCGTTCATGATTAACCTGCAGACCCGCGCCGAGATGAGCGAAGGCACCCTGAAACTGGTGCAGGACGTGCTCGCCGACTACCTGAAAACCGGGCCGACACAGAAAGAACTCGACGATGCCAAGCGCGAACTGGCCGGCAGCTTCCCGCTGTCCACCGCGAGCAACGCCGACATCGTTGGCCAATTGGGCGCGATGGGCTTCTATAATCTGCCACTGAGCTATCTCGACGATTTCATGCGGCAGTCGCAGAGCCTGACTGTGGAGCAAGTCCGCGATGCGCTGAACAAACACCTGAGCACGGAGAAAATGGTCATCGTCACCGCTGGCCCGACCGTGCCGCAAAAGCCGTTACCGGCCCCATCTGATAAACCTGCCGAGCAACCGCTCGGGGTTCCGGAGCATTAATGGCAACTCGAGCACCGAAAAAACCTGTGCAAAACGTGCACAACGGCGTGAACCAGCTGCGCATCATTGGCGGCCAGTGGCGCAGCCGCAAGCTGAGCTTTCCCGACGCACCGGGCCTGCGCCCGACCCCGGATCGCGTGCGTGAAACCCTGTTCAACTGGCTCGCGCCCTATGTCGAAGGGGCGAAAGTGCTCGACCCGTTCGCCGGCAGCGGCGCGCTGTTTCTCGAAGCGCTGTCCCGAGGCGCGGCCACGGCCCAGGCGCTGGACGCCAGCAACGTTGCGGTTTCCAGTCTGAAGGAACACCTCGGCACCTTGCGTTGCAGCAACGGCCAAGTACAAACCGCCGACGCGCTGCGCTACCTGGAAACCCAGGCCGCGACGCCGTTCGATCTGGTGTTCCTCGACCCGCCGTTCAACCAGAACCTGTTGCCAGCGGTTTGTACTTTGCTGGAAGAGCGCCAATGGCTCGCGGCCGATTCATGGATCTACACGGAAAGCGAAACAGCGCCATCGACGCTGGGCCTGCCGGGCAACTGGCGCCTGCACCGCGAACAGAAATCCGGTCGTGTGTATTACGCGTTGTGGCAGCGCAGCGCCTGAACCATCCGCACTGCGCTTTAGCGTGCGGTAGATAGTTACCGCACCCAGTGCCTCGCAGTCCGCCACAGTGGTTGCCGCAATCTGCGTTAACCACTGAGGATTTCGCGTATGGATACGCTCTGCAGCCGGATGCTGCTTTTTCTTGGCCTCGCGCCGTTCATGACGCTGGCCGCCACGCCCCCGCCGACTCATCAATTCACCCTGGAAAACGGTTTGCAGGTACTGGTGCGCGAGGATCACCGTGCGCCGCTGGTCACTTCGCATTTGTGGTTCAAGGTCGGCTCGGCAGACGAGGCGCCGGGGCAAGCCGGGCTATCGCACGTTCTTGAACACATGCTCTACAAAGGCAGCCGCAAGACCTGCGCCGGTGAGGCTTCGCGTCTTTTGGAATCCCTGGGTGCCGAAGAAAATGCCTTCACCGCCGAGGACGTCACTGGCTACTACCAGACCTTGTCGCCGCGCTATCTGGGCGTGGTTTTCGAGCTGATGGCCGACCTGATGACGACTGCCGATTTGCACGTCGACGACCTGGAAACCGAACTGGCAGTCATCCGCGAAGAGCGCCAGCTGCGCATTGACGACGATGTCGACGCCGCTGTGCTGGAACACTTCACCAGCCAGGCGCATGTCGCCAACAGCTATCGCACGCCAGTCATCGGCTGGATGCACGACCTGCAGCACGTGGACGCCAAGGAACTTCGCCATTGGTATCAAAGCCGTTATGCGCCGGGCAACGCCGTACTGGTGATCGTCGGCGATGTCACGCTCGCACACGTGCAGCCGCTGGCCGAGCGCTATTTTGGCGCACTCGCACATCGTCCCGTGCCGCGCCTGTTACGGCCCGTGGAGCTGAAAGTGCCGGGCGAGCGCAAACTGACCTTGCAGCGCAATGTCCCAGCAGAGCGGTTGCTGATGGCTTTCAATCTGCCCGGACTGGCCACGGCCAAAGACCTGCACACCGTGCACGCCCTGCGCCTGATCAACGCGATACTCGGCGGCGCACATGGCGCGCGCCTGCAAAAGAAACTGATTTTCACCGACCGCGTTCTCAATCGTGTCGACACTCACTACGACGAACGGACGCGCGGCGACAGCCTGCTGCTGTTGACTGCCGAGCTGGCCGATCCGCCGCTGACCGATCTTGAAGGTGCGCAAGCGCGGGTGTGGGAGCAGATCGAAACGTTGCGCACCACACCACCGTCGCCGGAAGAGCTCGAGCGGGCACGCACGCAACTGATTGCGCAGCAGGTGTATGCCCGCGATTCGATTCAGGAACAGGCGCGTCAGCTGGCCAGGTTCCAGGCCATCGGCTTGCCTTGGCGAATACTCGATGAAGATGCCGCTGCATTGGCGAAAGTGACGCCGCAACAGATCCGCGAAGTGGCCGCCACGTGGCTGACCCCCGAGCGTCTCAGCGTTGCCCACGTGCGCAAGGTGGACGTCCGATGAGCAGGTTCTCAAGGCGCACGGGGTTGGTCCTGATGTGGCTGTCGGCTGCGGCGGCTTGCGCTGATGGTCAGCCTGAACAAGCGCGGACATCGCGCCTGCAATCGCTCAGCGAAGTCCAGGCGCTGGAAATCAAGCCGCGCGCATTGCAGATCAGGGGCTGGAAAACCCTGACCGGCACCAAGGTGCTGTTCGTGCGCACGAGCGATCTGCCGATGTTCGATATTCACGTCAGCTTCGCCGCAGGCAGCGCCCGCGACGGTAGCCTGCCGGGCCTGGCTGCCACGACCTTTTCCATGCTCAATGAAGGTATCCCCGGCAAGGATTTGTCCGCCATCGTCGAAACCTTCGACGGGCTCGGCGCGCAATGGGAAATGGACATCGATCACGACCGCGCCGTGTTCTCCCTGCGCAGCCTCAGCGATCCGGCCAAGCGCCTACCGGCGATGGATCTGTTGACGCGAATATTCAGCGAGCCATCGCTCAGCGCCCAGCGCCTGCCGCCAGTGAAAAACGAACTGCGCGCCGCGCTCATCGCAGAGCAAGGCGATGCCGCGGGTCTGGCCTCGCAGAGCATCAAGGCACTGCTTGCGCCGGACAGCCCGTACAGCCTTCCGGTCTATGGCACGCAATGGGGCCTCAATGCCGTGACCCGGGCCGCCGTGGAGGACTTCCATCGCCGCTATTACGCTGCCCGACATGCGCAAATCACCCTGGTCGGCGACCTCACTCTGGACCTGGCACAAGCGATCAGCCTGCAGATCAGCAATGCCCTGCCCAAGCCTCCTGACGCGCTGGTGTCTTCAGCAATGGCAACACCCGGAAACGTCCAGTCCAGTCACCTGGAACTGAATCAACTGCAGACCCACATTGCCTTTGCCCAAATCAGCGTGCCGCGACGACATGCCGATCACGCCGCCTTGTACGCCGCCAGTCAGATTCTCGCCGGAGGCAGCAACAGTCGGTTGATGAATGAACTGCGGCACAAGCGCGGACAGGTTTATGACGTGTATGGCGCGAGCGTCAATTGGGCTGGTGGCGCCGGGTTGCTGACCGTCACCTTGCAGACCGGTAGCTCCATGAGCGACAGCACCGTCGCTTTGGTGCGCTCGATGCTCAATGATTTTCTTCGGCAAGGGCCGACCGCCCCGGAACTCGAGCACCTCAAGCGCAGGCTGGCCAACAGAAATGTGCTCACCAGCGCCAGCAACCGGCACATTCTGGCCAGACTCGTGGAGATCAACCGCTACGACTTGCCGCTCGATCTGGATTACACAATGCAACAAGTGCAGAAGCTGACGGTGGACGACATCAAACTCGCTATGAACCGTCACTTGTCTGTTGATCGCTGGGTGTCGGTTACGGTCGGCCCCAGTGTCGAGCAACAGCCACTGCCTGGAGCGGAGGTTGCGCCGATCGGTCAGGCTGAAGAGGACATGTGTCGCGCCGACCCGGGCTTTGTGGCAAGTTAGGCGCTTTCGTTGAGAAGCGACAGCCCGCCCTGTGCGCCGGTCGCTTTACGCAAGACCTGTCGAGATTTGCCGTGCATTCACCGTCCCCGCTTCCCGTCTCGCGTTTCGTTCCGGCCTTCGGCCTCGGCAATCCGCATCTGCAAACCCTGTGGGGTCCGCTGTGGCGCAAGACCGTGCACATCGAGCGCGAACGCGAACGCCTGTGGCTCGAGGACGGCGACTTCCTCGACCTCGACTGGCACGGCCCGCACAGCGCCGAGGCGCCGTTGGTACTGGTGCTGCACGGTTTGACCGGTTCTTCCAATTCGCCCTATGTGGCGGGCATCCAAAAGGCCTTGGCCGATCAGGGCTGGGCCAGCGTCGCGCTGAACTGGCGCGGTTGTTCCGGCGAGCCGAATCTGTTGCCGCGCAGCTACCACTCCGGCGCCAGCGAAGACCTTGCCGAAGCCATCCAGCACCTGCGCGCGAAACGACCGTTGGCGCCGTTGTACGCGGTCGGTTATTCGCTGGGCGGTAATGTGCTGCTCAAGCATCTCGGTGAAACCGGCAGCGACAGCGGTGTGCTCGGCGCGGTGGCGGTGTCGGTACCGTTCAGGCTCGATCAATGTGCCGATCGTATCGGCCAGGGGTTTTCGCGGGTTTATCAGGCGCATTTCATGCGCGAAATGGTCGCCTACATCAAAAACAAGCAGCGCCAGTTCCAGCATGACGGGCGCGAAGACGGCCTGGCGAAACTGGCCGCGCTCGGCTCGCTGGAAAACATGCGTACGTTTTGGGATTTCGACGGCCGGGTTACCGCGCCATTGCACGGTTTCAATGACGCCGAGGATTACTACCGCCGCGCCTCGAGCCGCTACTACCTCGGCGAGATCCGCACGCCGACGCTGATCATTCAGGCGGCGGACGATCCGTTTGTATTTCCCCACAGCCTGCCGCAAGCCGATGAGTTGTCAGCCTGCACCCGGTTCGAATTGCAGGCGCGTGGCGGTCATGTCGGCTTCGTCGACGGCTCGTTTCGCCGGCCCGGGTATTACCTGGAGCGGCGTGTCCCGCAATGGCTGGCCGCACTCGGTCATTGAGCGCCGCAGGGCCCTTGCAGGAGTGAGCCTGCTCGCGATGGCGGTGGGTCAGTCTGGAAATTCAATGCCTGACAGGACGCCTTCGCGAGCAGGCTCGCTCCCACAGGGATTTGTGTCGGCATGAAAATGCATGGCACAACCTGATTCAATGTGGGAGCGAGCCTGCTCGCGAATGCGGTGGGTCAGGTGGCATTTAACTCACAGACATACCGCCATCGCGAGCAGGCTCACTCCTACAGAGAGATCGCTGTGTTTATTCGCCCGTGGCAATGCCGCGCGACGGTTCGTTGATCCACTCGCTCCACGATCCGGCATACAGCGCCCCCAGCGGGTAGCCAGCCAGGCACAGTGCAAACAGGTTGTGACACGCCGTCACCCCGGACCCGCAGTAGGCGACCAGTTCCGACGGTGAGCGATCGCCCAGTTTCGCGGCAAAGCGCTGCTTGAGCTGCTCGGCCGGCAAAAACCGTCCATCACTGCCGAGGTTGTCGGTGAACGCCGCGCACTGCGCGCCGGGAATATGCCCGGCGACCGGATCGATCGGTTCCACTTCGCCCTTGAAGCGCGGCAAGGCGCGGGCGTCGAGCAGGGTCAGGGTTGGCTGGCCGAGGCGTTGTTGCAGTTGCTCGGCGCTGAGCAACAGGCTCATGTCCGGCTGACCACTGAAGCTGCTCGGCGTCACGCTCGGCGGATCCAGGCTCAGCGGCAGGCCGGCGGCGTGCCAGGCTTTGAGCCCGCCATCGAGAATGAATACGCCGTCGCGCTTGCCCAGCCAAGCCAGCAACCACCACGCCCGCGCCGCGTATGCACCCGGGCCGTCGTCGTACAAAACCACATCGCTGTCGTTGCTGATGCCCCAGGCTTGCAGGCGTTCGATCAACACCGCCGGCTCGGGCAACGGATGACGCCCGGTAACGCCCTTCTCGACTTTACCGCTCAGATCCCGTTCCAGATCGGCGAAACTCGCCCCGGCAATATGCCCTTCGGCGTAGCTGCGCTGGCCGTAATCCGGATCTTCGAGGGCAAAACGACAATCGAGAATCACCAGCCCCGGCTGCTCTTTGCGAGCGTCCAAAGCTTGTGGGCTGATCAACTGCGCAATCGACATAACGGGCTCCTGTGGAATTCGGCTGAACGGTTTATTTCACGTCTTCAAGGGCCTGCGCCAGCGGCACATAGAACTCGTCGAACAGTGCGTTGACTTCATCCCGCGCCTGATCGGTAACAAACCCTGCTTCCAGCACCAGCACCTGGTACACGCCACGCTTCACGGCCTGTTCGCTGAGGTGGTTGGAGTTTTCCCGCGTGGTGCACAGAAAACGCACCCACGAGGTCAGGATGATCCACGCATTGAGGGTCAGCGATTCGATTTGCACGCGATCCATTTTCAGAATGCCGGCGGCGACGAAGCCTTCGTAGATCGCCGCGCCCTGGATCACGCAGCGCTGGGAGAAGCGCCGATAACGCGCGGCCAGTTCCGCATCGCTGTCGAGCAGATGCTCGAGGTCGCGATGCAGAAAACGGTAGCGCCACATGGCCGAGAGCAGTTCCTTGAGATAGAAACGCTTGTCTTCGACGGTCGCCGGGCGACCCTGAGGCGGACGCAAAAAGCTGTCCACCAAGGCTTCGTACTCACTGAACAACACGGCGATGATCGCCTGCTTGTTGGGGAAGTGGTAGTACAGGTTGCCCGGAGAAATCTCCATGTGCGCGGCGATGTGGTTGGTGCTGACGCTGCGCTCGCCCTGCTGATTGAACAGCTCCAGGCTGTTCTGAACGATGCGCTCGCTGGTTTTTATTCGTGGGGCCATGGCTTGAGCTTTAATTCAGAGTGCGTTGACGGCGCATCTTACGACCTAACCGGAAATGGATAAAACCTTGCCGTGCACGGAAGTCGTTTGACTTTCTAGAGCATAGACTCTAAAAAGTGCTCACTACAATAAAATCCGGAGCCCGCGATGACTGCCGACATTGCCTACCTGCAAACGCTGCAACAGCCTCTTGAAACCCTCGATCGGCAGTTCCAGGCACAACGGGCCGCGTACGCCGCCAACCCGATGCCACCGGCCGCGCAACGTCAGCAATGGCTCAAGGCTTTGCGCGATCTGCTCAGCGCTGAGCGGCAGGCATTGATCGATGCGATCAGCGCCGATTTCAGTCACCGCAGCGCCGACGAAACCCTGCTCGCCGAACTGATGCCGAGCCTGCACGGCATTCACTACGCCAGCCGTCACCTGAAAAAATGGATGAAGCCGTCGCGGCGCAAGGTCGGCGTGGCGTTCCAGCCTGCTTCGGCAAAGGTGGTTTACCAGCCGCTGGGCGTGGTCGGTGTGATCGTGCCGTGGAACTACCCGCTGTATCTGGCCGTAGGGCCGATGGTCGGCGCCCTGGCAGCGGGCAATCGGGTGATGCTCAAGCTCAGCGAATCGACCCCGGCCACCGGGCTGCTGCTCAAAGAGCTGCTCGCGCGGATCTTTCCCGAAGACCTGGTTTGTGTAGTGCTGGGCGAAGCGGATGTCGGTGTAGCGTTCTCGCGGTTGCCGTTCGATCACCTGCTGTTCACCGGTTCCACCAGCGTCGGCAAACACGTCATGCGCGCTGCAGCGGAAAACCTGACGCCAGTGACGCTGGAACTGGGCGGCAAGTCCCCAGCCATTGTCTCCACAGACGTACCGCTCAAGGACGCCGCCGAACGCATCGCTTTTGGCAAAACTCTCAATGCCGGGCAGACCTGCGTCGCGCCCGACTATGTGCTGGTGCCGGAAGACCGCGTCGGCGCCTTCGTCGAGGCCTACCGTCAGGCTGTGAAAGGCTTCTACCCAACGCTGGCCGACAACGCCGACTACACCGCGATCATCAACGAACGCCAACTGGCCCGGCTGAACGGTTACGTCAGCGACGCGACCAGCAAGGGCGCGCTGCTGATCCCGCTGTTCGAACAAGGCCAGGGCCGACGCATGCCGCACAGCGTGCTGCTCAATGTCAGCGATGAGATGACCGTGATGCAGGACGAGATTTTCGGCCCGTTGCTGCCGATCGTGCCTTATCGCGATCTGGAGCAGGCATTCGCTTACATCAATCAGCGGCCTCGTCCTCTGGCTCTTTACTACTTTGGCTACGACAAACGCGAACAGCACCGCGTACTGCACGAGACCCATTCCGGCGGCGTATGCCTGAACGACACCTTGTTGCATGTCGCTCAGGACGATATGCCCTTCGGTGGCATCGGCCCCTCGGGCATGGGCCATTACCACGGCCACGAAGGTTTCCTGACCTTCAGCAAGGCCAAGGGCGTGCTGATCAAACAGCGCTTCAACGCGGCCCGGCTGATCTACCCGCCCTACGGCACATCGATTCAGAAACTGATTCAGAAGCTGTTCATTCGCTAAACGTTCGTCGACGCCGGGTAATAAAAACAATGCACCCAAGCCTGACCGAAACACCTGCCCTGTCGCGCCGTGGCCTGCTGAAATTCAGCCTCGGCGCCAGCGCGTTTCTCGCCACCGCCGGCCTTGGCGCCAGCCTCACTGGCTGCTCGTCGAGCATCAGCGCCAACGGCTTTGTCGTTTTGCGCGACGGCGATCTACTGTTCCTGCGTGCGCTGATCCCGGTGATGCTCGACGGCGCCGTTGCCACCGGGGAAATGCCCGCGGCGGTCGACGGCACGCTGAAGTCGCTGGACTACAGCCTCGATCACGTGTCGGCGGAAATGCTCAAGCTCACTCGGCAACTGTTCGATGTGCTGGGCATGGCCGTGACCCGTGGCCCGCTTACCGGCATCTGGGGCAGTTGGGAAAACGCCAGCCCTGAAGCGATGCGGCATTTCCTCGAACGCTGGGAGAACAGTTCATTGAGCTTGCTGCGCATGGGCCATAGCTCATTGCAGCAGATGGTGATGATGGCCTGGTACACCCGCGCCGAATCCTGGGCGCATTGCGGTTATCCCGGGCCGCCTAAGGTCTGAAACCGGGGGGCGGTCTTCGCGAGCAGGCTCGCTCCCACATTTGAAATGCATGTCCCTGTGGGAGCGAGCCTGCTCGCGAAGGGGCCAACTGCATCACCTCAGCATCCAGAATAATAAAGAGAACCTGACCGATGCCCGTACCCGATCCCTTCCGCGAAGGCCTCGCCCGAGGCTGGAAAACCTACAACGGCGCGCAACTGAGCGACGACCTCACCCTCGAAGCCGACGTGGCGATCATCGGCAGTGGCGCCGGCGGCGGCACCACGGCGGAGATCCTCAGCGCGGCCGGCTACAAAGTCCTGCTGATCGAAGAAGGCCCGCTGAAGACCAGTTCGGATTTCAAACTGCTCGAAGACGAGGCCTACAGCAGCCTCTATCAGGAAGGCATCGGGCGCATGAGCAAGGACGGCGCGATCACGATCCTGCAGGGCCGCGCGGTCGGCGGCACGACGCTGATCAACTGGACCTCGAGCTTCCGCACACCCGAGCCGACCCTCGAACACTGGGCCAGCGAGCACAACGTCAAAGGCCATAGTCCGGCAGAAATGGCGCCGTGGTTCGAAAAAATGGAGCAGCGCCTCGGGGTCGCGCCGTGGATGGTGCCACCCAACGCCAATAATGACGTGATCCGCAAAGGCTGCGAGCACCTCGGCTACAGCTGGCACGTGATCCCGCGCAACGTTCGCGGTTGTTGGAATCTCGGCTATTGCGGCATGGGCTGCCCGAGCAACGCCAAGCAATCGATGATGGTCACGACCATCCCGGCGACGCTGGAAAAGGGCGGTGAGCTGCTGTATCTCGCGCGGGTGGAGAAACTGCTGATCAGTGGCGACAAGGTCACCGGCCTGCATTGCGTGGCGATGGACGAACGCTGCGTCGAGCCGACCGGGCGCAGCATCACCGTCAAGGCGCGGCATTACGTGCTGGCCGGCGGCGGCATCAACAGCCCGGCGCTGTTGCTGCGCTCCGACGCACCGGATCCGCATGAGCGCATCGGCAAGCGCACCTTTCTGCACCCGGTGAACATGTCCGCCGCGCGTTTCGCCGAGGTGGTCAATCCGTTTTACGGCGCGCCGCAGTCGATCTACTCCGACCATTTTCAATGGAAGGACGGCACCACCGGGCCGATGGCGTTCAAACTTGAAGTGCCACCGCTGCACCCGGCGCTGGCGGCCACGTTGCTGGGTGGTTTCGGCCGGGAGAACGCCCAGCACATGGCCGACCTGCCGCACACCCACGCGATGCTGGCGCTGCTGCGCGATGGCTTTCACCCGGACAGCAGCGGTGGCTCGGTGGAGCTGCGCGGTGATGGCTCGCCGGTGCTCGACTATCAGGTTTCGCAATACGCCTGGGACGGTTTGCGCCGGGCCTTTCACGTCATGGCCGAAATCCAGTTCGCCGGCGGCGCGCAATCGGTGATGCCGATGCACGCCGACGGCCGCTATGTGAAGACACTGGCCGAGGCGCGCTCAATGATCGATGGATTGAGCCTGGAGCTGTACCGCACGCGACTGGGCAGTGCCCACGTGATGGGTGGTTGTGCGATGGGTGAAGATCCGAAAAGCGCGGTCGCTGACAGCCTCGGCCGCCATCATCAACTGCGCAATCTGTCGATTCACGATGGCTCGCTGTTCCCCACCAGCATCGGCGCCAACCCGCAGCTGTCGGTGTATGGCCTGACCGCGCAACTGGCGACAGCCTTGGCTGACCGACTGAAAAATCCATGAAAAAGCAGAATATTCCTATCGTCTATAGTGCTTTCTTACCCAACAGGCGACTTGGCCGACCGGGAAGGCTGCGATACCATCCGACTCCCCAACGGACTCCCGCCAGGACGACGCGATGAACCGAGTGTTGTACCCAGGTACCTTCGACCCTATTACCAAGGGCCATGGCGATCTGGTCGAACGCGCCTCGCGCCTGTTCGATCACGTGATCATTGCGGTCGCCGCCAGCCCGAAAAAGAACCCGCTGTTCCCGCTGGAACAACGGGTCGAACTGGCTCGCGAGGTCACCAAACACCTGCCTAACGTGGAAGTGGTCGGTTTCTCGACGCTGCTCGCGCATTTCGCCAAAGAGCAGAACGCCAATGTGTTCCTGCGTGGTCTGCGCGCGGTGTCGGACTTCGAATACGAATTCCAGCTGGCCAACATGAACCGCCAACTGGCGCCGGATGTGGAGAGCCTGTTTCTCACACCGTCGGAGCGTTATTCGTTCATTTCCTCGACGCTGGTGCGGGAGATTGCCGCGCTGGGCGGCGATATCAGCAAGTTCGTCCACCCGGCCGTGGCCGACGCGCTGACCCTGCGCTTCAAGAAGTAGGAACTGCCGCAGGCTGCGATCCTTTCGTTTTTGGATCGCAGCCAAAGAGTGCCCTTGATCGCCCCCGCGTGCACTGCAAGCGCCAATGCGGCACAATTGCGCGCATTGATTTATAGCGCCCGGGCCTGCCGCCCCGGCTGGAGTTAGCATGTCCCTGATCATCACCGACGATTGCATCAACTGCGACGTCTGCGAACCCGAGTGCCCGAACGCCGCCATTTCCCAAGGCGAAGAGATCTACGTGATCGACCCGAACCTGTGCACCCAGTGCGTCGGCCACTACGACGAGCCGCAGTGCCAGCAGGTCTGCCCGGTGGATTGCATTCCACTGGACGAAGCCCATCCGGAGACTGAAGAACAGTTGATGGAGAAGTACCGCAAGATTACCGGCAAGGCCTGATCTTTTCAGTGCCAGTCCGGCCCTCTTCGCGAGCAGGCTCGCTCCCACATTTGCAATGCATTCTCCTGTGGGAGCGAGCCTGCTCGCGAATGGGCCATCAGCCACACCCCTGAAACCCGATCAGCTCACTCGCGCTGCTCGAACCCCTCCCCCGTACACCCCAGACACCGCACAAACGCCGCTTTCGCCGGGTCTACCACCAGCGCCTGACCGGCATCGCCGACCCCGCCGCCGAGCGCGGTAAACGGCAACGACACCACAAACGCTCCCGCACCGATCACCGTGGCCACCACCAGCAAAGGTCGGGCAATCAGCAGGTCGCCAAGCATGGCGTAGGCCGGGGGATTCTGGATGGTGTAACGCGGATCACCGCTGCCGGTTTCCGAGGCCTGAACGGCCAGGCTGGAACACAACAGCAGCGTGACGAAGAAGACTTGCAGGACTTTCATGGCACGATCCTTCGGGCTGAGCAGTGAGACTTCTCACTATAGACCCAAGGATTTTTCAGGTCTGGCAGCGCGGGCAAAACACGCTGGCGCGCTGGCCGAGCTTCACTTCGCGCAGGCCGGTGCCGCAGACCTTGCAGTGCTGCCCTCCCCGGCCGTAGACAAACAGTTCCTGCTGAAAGTATCCCGGCTGACCGTCACCGCCAATGAAATCGCGCAATGTCGTGCCGCCACGCTCAATGGCGGCGGCAAGGATGCGTTTGATCTCGATCGCCAGTTTCAAGTAACGCCCGCGGGAAATGCCCCCGGCTTCGCGGCGCGGGTCGATGCCGGCGGCGAACAGCGCTTCGGTCGCGTAGATATTGCCCACCCCGACCACCACCGCGTTATCCATGATGAACGGCTTGACCGCCATTGAGCGCCCGCGTGACAGCTGGAACAGGCGCTCGCCATCGAACAGATCGGTCAGCGGCTCCGGCCCGAGGCGAATCAGCAATTCGTGATTGAGCGGGTCGTTGCTCCACAGCATCGCACCGAACCGTCGCGGGTCGGTGTAGCGCAGGGCCAGACCCGATTCCAGTTCGATATCGACGTGCTCGTGCTTCAACGCCGGCAACCCGGCCTCGACCAGACGCAGATTGCCGGACATGCCCAAATGGCTGATCAGCGTGCCGATCTCGGCGTTGATCAACAGGTACTTGGCGCGCCGCTCGACCAGCACGATGCGCTGCCCGGACAGACGCACATCGAGGTCTTCGGGGATCGGCCAGCGCAGGCGCCGGTCGCGGACGATGACCCGGCTGACCCGCTGGCCTTCCAGGTGCGGGGCGATCCCGCGACGGGTGGTTTCGACTTCCGGCAGTTCAGGCATGTTGTCCTCGGATCAATGCGCGCCGAGGTCGCGAATCGTTTGTTTGAGTGTTTCGAAGTCGTAGTCCGACAGACCGACGTAATCGAGCACCAGCGGGCCGACCGCGTTCCACTCGAAATCTTCGCTCTGGTTGCCCAGCACGCGATAAGAGGCGCAGATGTGCTCGGCCATTTTCAGAATCGCCAGCAAGTTTTTCAGCTGGCTGTTCTTCGACGATTCGTCGCTGAAAATCGCCAGCGCGTTGTGGTGGTTGGCGATGGCGGCGCTGACATGCTCCGGCAGGCGCCAGGACTTGGCCGTGTAGTAACCGACCACGGCGTGGTTGGTGTTGAACACACGGTTTTCCGTATCGACCACGCGGCATTCCGGGCTGGCGCTGGCGTAGGCCTCTTCCAGCACGGTCATGTAATTGGGGAAACGCTGCAGCATCAATGGCACGCCGCAATCGTGGAACAGGCCCAACGCATAGGCTTCGTCACCGGCCTGGGTGCCGATGCGCTTGGCCAGGGTCAGGCAGGTCATCGCCACATCCTGCGCGGTGTCCCAGAAACGATTGAGGGTGACGATGGTGTCGTCGTTCATCTCGCCCTTGATCGACTGCGCGTTGATCAGGTTGATGATCGAGCGGCTGCCCAACAGGTTCACCGCACGCTGGATCGAGGTGATCTTGTTGCTCAGGCCGTAATACGGCGAGTTGACGATTTTCAGCAGCGCGCCGGACAGGCCGGGATCCTGGGAGATCAGCTTGGCGATCACCTCCAGGTCCGGGTCGGGCATGTACTGCTCCATTTGCAGATCCACCATGATCTGCGGTTGCGCCGGCACACTGATGCCTTGCAGCGATTGTTGAATCTGTTCGGTGGTCAGTTCTTGGGACATAAGTACACACTCCGGGGCAGGCGGCGATTCTAACCGCTGAAACGGCAGGGCGACACACCGATGGGCACATCGTCGGAACTTTCATCTGTGCCCAGGCTTCGGAATCTGTAGGGCGCATCGGACCTCAACGGTCCGCTGCGAAGGCAAAATCTCCACAGACTCAGGAGCTTACCGATGGCAAATTCCCTCAATGGCAAACGCGTCGCTATTTTGGTTACCGATGGTTTCGAACAGGTCGAAATGACAGGCCCCAAGGATGCCCTGGAGCAGGCCGGCGTGCAGGTCGATATCCTTTCCGCCGAGGCTGGCACGGTGAAAGGCTGGAACCATGACAAACCGGCCGACGACTTCCCCGTCACCAACACTTTCCAGGCTGTGAGCGTCGATCAATACGATGCCGTGCTGCTGCCGGGCGGTGTGCAGAATTCCGACACCATCCGTATCGATCAGGATGCTCAGCATCTGGTCAAGACTGCCGCTTCGGCGGGCAAGCCGATTGCCGTGATCTGCCACGGCAGCTGGTTGCTGATCTCGGCAGGACTGGTCAATGGCAAGACCATGACCAGCTACAAAACGGTCAAGGACGATCTGGTCAATGCCGGGGTCAACTGGGTCGACCAGGAAGTGGTCAAGGACGGCAACCTGATCAGCAGCCGCCAACCGGATGATGTGCCGGCGTTCAGTCAGGCCCTGATTGACGCACTGGCTGCATAAGAGCTGAAATCGCTTTCGCGAGCAGGCTCGCTCCCACAGGTGAATGCATTCCAAGTGTGGGAGCGAGCCTGCTCGCGAAGGGGCCATCCGCTTTTCATCGCAGGCCAGACCGGAGCACGCGTCAACACGCTATACTCCCGCTCTTTTTTCCGGAGCGACGTCATGTCCCTGCCTAGCCTGCGCCTCAAAGCCAACGCCGACCGTCGCCTGCGCAACGGCCACTTGTGGGTCTACAGCAACGAAATCGACGTGGCCGCCACGCCTCTGCACGGCTTCAAGGCCGGCGATCAGGCGGTGCTCGAAGCCGCTGGCGGCAAGCCGTTGGGCATCGTCGCCATGAGCCCGAACAACCTGATCTGCGCGCGCCTGCTGTCGCGCGACATCAAACTGGCACTCGACAAGTCGTTGCTGGTGCACCGTCTGAACGTCGCGCTGTCGTTGCGTGAGCGTCTGTTCGACAAGCCGTTCTATCGCCTGGTCTACGGCGACTCCGACCTGCTGCCGGGTCTGGTGGTCGATCGTTTCGGCGACATTCTTGTGGTGCAGATCGCCTCGGCGACCATGGAAGCGCACAAGGACGACGTGATCGCCGCGCTGACTCAAGTGCTCAAGCCAAGCGGCATTTTGTTCAAGAATGACTCCGCCGCCCGCGACGCCGAAGGTCTCAACCGCTACGTCGAAGCCGTATTCGGTCTGGTACCGGAGTGGGTAGCGCTGGAAGAAAACGGCGTGAAGTTCGAGGCACCCGTCATTCAAGGGCAGAAAACCGGCTGGTTCTACGATCACCGCATGAACCGCGCGCGCCTGGCACCCTACGCCAAAGGCAAACGCGTGCTCGACCTCTATAGCTATATCGGTGGCTGGGGCGTGCAGGCCGCTGCGTTCGGCGCCAGCGAAGTGTTCTGCGTCGACGCCTCCGCATTCGCCCTTGACGGTGTCGAGCGCAACGCTGCGCTGAACGGTTTCGCTGACAAGATGACCTGCATCGAAGGCGATGTCTTTGAGGCGCTGAAGGAACTGAAAGCCAGCGAAGAACGCTTCGACGTGATCGTTGCCGATCCGCCAGCGTTCATCAAACGCAAGAAAGACATGAAGAATGGCGAAGGCGCCTACCGTCGTCTGAACGAACAAGCCATGCGCCTGCTGACCAAGGATGGCATTCTGGTCAGTGCTTCGTGCTCCATGCACCTGCCGGAAGATGATCTGCAGAACATCCTGCTGACCAGCGCCCGTCACCTGGACCGCAACATCCAGATGCTCGAGCGTGGCGGTCAGGGTCCGGATCATCCGGTGCATCCGGCCATCGCTGAAACCCGTTACATCAAAAGCATCACCTGCCGTCTGCTGCCCAACAGCTGATTGCGCTTGAACACCGGGGAGCCACTGAGCTCCCCGTTTTTTTTGCGCGCCCTCCCCCCGTTTTTTTACACTCGACATGAGTGTCCTGCCCTCTTCCTACAACTTCTTTCTCGCTGCCTTGCAGGAAGTTTCGTCATGCCTGTCAATCATGGAAATTAAACCTACACAGTAAGCCTCCTGCAAAAGATCACTCCGACAAAATTACTGGAATATTCCTACTTAATATCCGCTTGCCAATATTCGATTACAAACTAATATGAAGTTGTCGCAACGAAGCGACTCAACTACCAACGAACAAGGAGTTCACATCATGAAAACCATTTATCTCGAAACAGACAAACTCGCCAACCTGGCCTTTCTGGTTGCAGCCACCGGCCGCTAAGTAAGCCTGGACGCCGGAGAGTGCCGGCACTCTGGCGTCCATCAGACTTTTTCCCGAGTGACCTGAGCCCATGTATATCAATCCTTTTCTTTTTATATTGCCGCGCCCGCCCGGACAAGTTGTCTGGAACTACAAGAACCATACTCAACACGAACTTGATCTTGAATACTCCCATCGCCTCGCCAGCCTTATACACAACCCTGATATATTTGACCCGAACAACATAATAGACAGACAACTTCTGGACGCCGGCATTTTAATAACTTCAAAAATAGACAGTCCGAATTGGGGCTGGGATGAATTGTCGAAGATCTATCACATCGGCACACAAAACATACCTAGCGCACATACGCCTCGGAATATCCACGAGTGGTCCAGGCAATATCTGGCGCACTGCAGCGAAGTGCTGGCGAAGCCAGAACCTGCAGACCCCCGGGCGCGGCGATCAGTGCAGCCCCTGATTACCCTGCCCGTACCGGGCGCCATTGATGATGACAGCCTGACTCAGGCCCTGATGAGGCGCAAAACCTGTCGTTCCTACACCGGTGCAGCGGTGACACTGGATGAGGTTGGCACGCTGCTGTATTTGACCCTCGGCTATCTTCCCCCACGCGACAATGCCCACGACGATCCGGTCGCACCGGGTCTCGAGGCACGCCGAAGCTGCCCGTCCGGCGGCGGACTGAACGCCTGTGAGGGATTTGTCCTGGCGCAAAATGTCAGCGGACTGGAACCCGGCATCTACGCCTATCACCCTGCCGAACACGCCCTGAGCCGGATCAATGCGCTGCCGGATCCGGAGCTGGGTCAATTGCTCGGCGGCCAGCATTTCATCAACAACCTGCCACTGGGCGTGTTCATCACTGCAAGGTTTGATCGTCTCTGGTGGAAGTACGAGCACTCGCGTGCCTATCGCATGGCCTTCATCGAAGCCGGTCATCTCTCGCAAACCTTTCAACTGGTAGCGACGACGCTGGGCTTGAACACCTGGCTGACCGGCGCATTTGCCGACGCACAGGTTGAAACCCTGCTCGGCATCGCGGGCAGCGCCGAGCAACCGTTGTTCTTTGTCGGTTGCGGCGAAAGCGATGGTCACGTCATGTGCCAGGAAATGCGTGATCTGCTCAGCGGAGCACAGTCATGATTCCCACGGCGATGGACGAGAGCGAAGCCCCGGTGTCATGGTCGCTGAAATTCACGCTTCCAGGCTGGGAGAACCGTGCATCGGTACGCAGCAGTGTCCATGACTATCGGTTACCGGGCGATGTCGAGCAGCAATTGCAAACCCGCTACTGGTTACCCCCGGCCTTTGTGCCCTATCTGGCGCATCCGGCCATCCAGGCCAAAGGTCGCGAAACCCTGCACCGCCTTACCGCCAATCATCTGGTGTATTTCCTCGACTACACCACCCTGCTCGAACACCGCATCGTCAACCGCGCGGTGGAAGTCATCGTGCACCGCGAACTGCCCATTTATATACCGCTACCGATGAAACATGCGGCACTGCAGCTGTATACCGACGAGGGCTACCACGCGCTGTTTTCCAACCAGATTGCCGAGCAGATCGCTGCGCTCTACGGCATCACCCGGCGACCGGTCATTCCGAAGCGGATCAGCCGTATGAACGCTTTGATCGCGCGCACGCCGGAGAAAAACCGCGCTCTGGCCTGGTTCCTGCTGGGATTTGTCTCGGAAACCATCATTGCCCGCGAATTGCTGGAGGTCTGCCGCGACACGCTGGTGTCCAGTGTGAGTGACATGTTGCGCGATCACCTTGCCGACGAAGCCCGGCACAGCCGCTATTTCGCCGAAGCCTTCCATTACTTCTGGATTGCGATGAACAGTCGTCAACGCCTGTTCGCCAGCAAGACCCTCGTGGAGATCATTTCCATCTTCTTCGAAGCAGATGAAAGCTGGCTGCAACAAAGCCTGCGTTCGGCCGGTATTGCCGAGATCGACGTGATGGAGATTGTCGGCGGCACGGCAACGGTGCAGGCCAACCGCGCCCGTGCACGCGTTGGTTGCAAACCTACGGTGGAGGCCTTGCACAAGGCGGGTTTCTTTGCATTGCCCCACAACCAGACACTTTTCGCCAAAGCAGGATTGATCGATGGATAAACACAGCCGTGTAGCTACCCGCCGGCAACAACGCGGTGCCGTCAGCCTGTTGTTGGCGATGATCCTGCTTGGCGTGTTTCCGCTGGATGTGCTGCTGCCTTCCTTTCCGGCATTGGCAGCACACTTTGGCCGATCGTCAAACGACATCGCGCTGTCGATCAGTCTGTTTGCCGTGGGCATCGCATTTGCCCAATTATTGATCGGTCCGTTGTCCGATGTGATCGGGCGCAAAGGTCTGCTGCTGGCCGGCATGAGCGTGTCGCTGCTCGGCGCACTGGGCTGCGTGCTGAGCAATGACTACACGCTGTTCCTGATTTTCCGGGTGATGCAGGCGCTGGGATGCGGTTGCTTTGTGCTGTCCCAGGCACTGGTGCAGGATCTGTTCGAAGGCAACGAGCGTGATCGCCTGCGGATCCTGATGGTCACCGCAACGGGCATCTTCATTTCGGTATCACCATTGGCGGGCACGTTTCTGCAAGCCACGCTCGGCTGGCGCGGCAGCTTCTGGGTCTTCATCGCCCTGGCCGCAGCAGTTCTGATCAAGACCTGGCGATTGCTCGATAACAGCCGTCCTCCTCATGACGCCAATCGTCTGGGCTTCATCCAGTCCTATCGGCGCGTCCTGGGCAATTTCGAATTTTTCGGCTGTTGGCTGATTTCCGCATTCGCTTTCGCTTGCCACTTTTCCTTCATCGTCATTTCCCCGCTGATCTTCATGGAGCAGCTGCAGATGGCACCTTACGATTTCGCCTTGATCCTGCTGATTTACGGCGCCGCCTATGTCTTCGGCGGCGTGCTCGCCAGCGTGCTGAACCGGCATATCAATGCGCAACAGCAGATTTTTACCGGGCTGAGTCTGATCCTGCTCTCGGGACTGGTAATGCTCTATCTGGCGGCCAACCATGATTTGTCAGCTGCGACTGTGTTGATTCCAATGCTCATCTGCACGGTGGGCACGACCATTTCCCGGCCACCGGCTACCTCCCGCGCCATGAGCCTGTTTGCCGAAAATGCCGGCGCATCGGCGTCTGCCGGCAGCACCATCATCTTTATCTGTGGCGGGCTGGTCAGCGCCTTGATCAGCCTCGGCCCGGCCAACCTGCAAGCGACGCTGGGCTACGGTTTCGTCCTGTTGAGCGGCATATCCCTGTTGCTCAACAGCGTGATTGGCCGTCGCGTCAGCAACCTGCGCAGCAATCCGGTGATGCCGGGAGGCGACCACTGATCCTGCCAGTCGTCATCCCGCGTGCCTCTTCAGCGGGGGAACAACGCTTTGCGCCATTCCCTCGCGACGCCAGCGGTGTAGAATCGCCTCATTCATCGCCATTCATCCCCGGCGGGTTTATGAGCTCAGGCTGAGACCAGCGGCGATCCCGCAACGTCATCGGCAGCTTCCGGACACACGGCCATTTTTCGGGTGTTTCAGAGGTCAACAGAAGCTCACTCCCCTTTAGTACGTGATTAGCCGCCCGGAGTGCTCCATGCCAGATTACCGCTCGAAAACATCCACCCACGGCCGCAACATGGCCGGCGCCCGCGCACTGTGGCGCGCTACCGGCATGAAAGATGACGACTTCAAGAAGCCGATCATCGCCATCGCCAACTCGTTCACCCAGTTCGTCCCGGGGCATGTGCACCTGAAGGACCTGGGTCAACTGGTCGCCCGCGAAATCGAACGCGCCGGTGGCGTGGCCAAGGAATTCAACACCATTGCTGTCGATGACGGCATCGCCATGGGCCACGACGGCATGCTGTATTCGCTGCCGAGCCGCGAGATCATCGCCGACTCCGTCGAGTACATGGTCAATGCCCACTGCGCCGACGCCATCGTGTGCATTTCCAACTGCGACAAGATCACCCCGGGCATGCTGATGGCTGCACTGCGCCTGAACATCCCGGTGATCTTCGTTTCCGGCGGCCCGATGGAAGCGGGCAAGACCAAACTCGCCTCCCACGGCCTCGACCTCGTCGACGCCATGGTGATCGCCGCCGACTCCAGCGCTTCTGACGAGAAAGTCGCCGAGTACGAGCGCAGCGCCTGCCCGACCTGCGGTTCGTGCTCCGGCATGTTCACCGCCAACTCGATGAACTGCCTGACCGAAGCACTGGGTCTGGCCTTGCCGGGCAACGGTTCCACTCTGGCCACCCACAGCGACCGCGAACAGCTGTTCCTCCAGGCCGGTCGCACCATCGTCGAGCTGTGCAAGCGTTACTACGGCGAGAACGATGACTCCGTGCTGCCGCGCAACATCGCCAACTTCAAGGCGTTCGAGAACGCGATGATGCTCGACATCGCCATGGGCGGTTCGACCAACACCATCCTGCACTTGCTCGCAGCCGCCCAGGAAGCCGAGATCGATTTCGACCTGCGCGACATCGACCGCCTCTCGCGCAGCGTGCCGCAGCTGTGCAAAGTCGCGCCGAACATCCAGAAGTACCACATGGAAGACGTGCACCGCGCCGGCGGCATTTTCAGCATCCTCGGTTCGCTGGCCCGTGGCGGCCTGCTGCACACCGACTTGCCGACCGTGCACAGCCGCAGCATGGAAGAAGCCATCGCCAAGTGGGACATCACCCAGACCAGCGACGAAGCCGTGCATCACTTCTTCAAGGCAGGTCCGGCGGGCATTCCGACCCAGACTGCGTTCAGCCAGTCGACCCGTTGGGAAACCCTCGACGACGATCGTGAAAACGGCTGCATCCGCAGCTTCGAGCACGCCTATTCGAAAGAAGGCGGCCTCGCCGTGCTGTACGGCAACATCGCGCAGGACGGTTGCGTGGTGAAAACCGCCGGAGTCGATGAGTCGATCCACGTCTTCGAAGGCAACGCGAAAATCTTCGAAAGTCAGGACAGCGCCGTGCGCGGCATCCTCGCGGACGAAGTGAAGGAAGGCGACATCGTCATCATTCGCTACGAAGGCCCGAAAGGCGGCCCGGGCATGCAGGAAATGCTCTACCCGACGTCCTACCTGAAATCCAAAGGTCTGGGCAAAGCCTGTGCGCTGCTCACCGACGGGCGTTTCTCCGGCGGTACTTCCGGCCTGTCGATTGGTCACGCTTCGCCAGAGGCTGCGGCCGGCGGCGCGATTGGTCTGGTGCAGGATGGCGACAAGGTGCTGATCGACATTCCGAACCGCTCGATCAACCTGTTGGTCAGCGACGAAGAACTGGCGGCACGCCGTGCCGAGCAGGACAAGAAAGGCTGGAAACCGGTCGAGGTGCGTCCACGCAAAGTGACCACCGCGCTCAAGGCCTACGCCCTGCTGGCGACCAGTGCCGACAAGGGCGCTGTGCGTAACAAAGCGATGCTCGACGGGCTGTAACCGTCAAATCGCCGATGCAAAAATGCCCCGCCAAGTGCGGGGCTGATCGTTCCCACGCTCTGCGTGGGAATGTCTCAAGGGACGCTCCGCGTCCAGTGACGCGGAGCGTCACGGGCTGCATTCCCACGCAGAGCGTGGGAACGATCCAAGAGGGTGGCTGACACTACGCTTTCGCGAGCAGGCTCGCTCCCACCTTGAATCGGGGTGGCTTACTGGATTTCCTCAGGCTTGACGATCACCCAGTTCTTGTCCGCCGTCACCGGCAAGCCTTCCTTGGCCTGCGCCGCCGCGTGCTTGGCCATCATGCCGTTGATTTGCGTCATGTACTTGTCCTTGCGGTTGATCCACAAGTGAATGCCGCCCTTGGCCACGTCGACATCATGGAACAGCATGTAACCGTCGCTCGTCGGGGTATCGCCGCCGACCAGTACCGGTTTTTTCCATTCATCGATGTAGGTCAGGATCGCCGCGTGCTTGCCGGCCATCCAGGTTGCCGGGGTCCACAGGTACGGCGTCAGCTCCAGGCCGAGGTTGGCCTTCTCGTCATATTTGCCAGCAGTGATCTGTTTGCGCGCAGTGGTCAGCTCGCCGGTCTTCTGATCCTTGAGCAGCAGTGAAACGCCAATGACGTTCTGTGGTTTGACGTTGTAACCGTACTTGGGATCCGCCGCGACCATACGCACCAGTTCCTCGGAGGCGGCGGTCATCACGTAGACCTCGATGCCGTTCTCCATCAGCTTGTTATACAGCTCCTGCTGGCCAGTGAAGATCTTCGGCGGATTGACGTCGAGCTTCTTCACCACATCGCCTTCGTAATACGTCGCCGGCACCGGTTTGCCCGAAGCCATCAGTTCGTCAACGTAGCCCTTGAGTTCCTTGAGGGTGAAGCCGGAGAACACCTGCGCCACCCACGGGTAGCAGACCATGTCGTCGACTTCGCAGAGCCGGTAGTAATAACTGAACAGGCTTTCCTTGTGCCCGGCGGTGTCCTTGAAGGGCATCAGTTTCAGCGAGGGGTCGAGCTTGTCGCGGGTAATAAGGCCTTTGTTTTCCATGAACGGCAGCAAGGATTCTTCGAGGTCGTAGCGGTAACTGGTGTTGTCCATGTCGAACACCGCGTAATTACCCGTGTTGGCGTTGGCGGCAATCATCGCGTCCAGCGCCTTGGCCTGATCCGCCGGCCAATGCTTGAGGTCCGTGGCCAATGCCTGGCCGGCAAGGCCAGCCGCCAGTGCCACAGCCAACAACGTGCGTACAATTCTCATAGCGCTACTCCCCGATGCAAAGAGTTCGACGCTAACAAATCAGTGTGACAACCCTCGCCTGTCAGCGACCGCTGACGTCCCCTGCGCGTCAGTTGCATTGCCGACAGCGACACGCGCTTATTCCAAAAACGACGGACGCCCTGCCATTTCGGTATTAAATCATTGCAAATCAAGCTGTTAGGCTTTCCGGTTCGCAGCAGCCCCGGATGGCTGTTGGCACAGTCTTTACTGGAGTTCTCATGAATCTACCGCTGATTCTCAACCTGCTGGTGTTCCTCGCCCTGCTCTTCGGTCTGGCGCAGACCCGCCACTCTACCTGGAGCCTGGCGAAAAAAGTCCTGCTTGCACTGGTCCTCGGCGTGGCGTTCGGCGTCGCGCTGCACACGATTTACGGTGCCGGCAATCCGGTGCTGAAAGCCTCGATCGGCTGGTTCGATCTGGTCGGCAACGGTTACGTGCAGTTGCTGCAAATGATCGTGATCCCGCTGGTGTTCGCTTCGATCCTCAGCGCCGTGGCCCGCCTGCACAATGCCTCGTCGCTGGGCAAGATCAGTTTCCTGACCATCGGCACGCTGCTGTTCACCACTGCCATCGCGGCGCTGATCGGCATCGGCCTGACCAACCTGTTCGGCCTTACCGCTGAAGGTCTGGTCGCCGGCACTCAGGAAATGGCGCGCCTGCAAACCATTCAGAACGACTACGCCGGCAAGGTCGCCGACCTGAATGTGCCGCAACTGCTGCTGTCGTTCATTCCGCAGAACCCGTTCGCCGACCTGGCCCGGGCCAAGCCGACCTCGATCATCAGTGTGGTGATCTTCGCCGCGTTCCTCGGGGTTGCCGCGCTGCAACTGCTCAAGGATGACGTGGAAAAAGGTCAGAAAGTGATCAACGCCATCGACACCCTGCAAGCCTGGGTGATGCGTCTGGTGCGTCTGGTGATGAAGCTGACCCCGTACGGCGTGCTGGCGCTGATGACCAAAGTGGTCGCCGGTTCCAACCTGCAGGACATCATCAAGCTCGGCAGTTTCGTCGTAGTGTCCTATATCGGCCTGGGCCTGATGTTCGTCGTGCACGGCGTGCTGGTGTCGGCCGCCGGGATCAACCCGCTGCGCTTCTTCCGCAAGATCTGGCCGGTGCTGACGTTTGCTTTCACCAGTCGCTCCAGCGCAGCGACCATTCCGTTGAGCATCGAAGCGCAGACCCGTCGTCTGGGCATTCCTTCGTCGGTCGCCAGTTTCGCTGCCTCGTTCGGCGCGACGATTGGCCAGAACGGTTGCGCCGGTCTCTATCCGGCAATGTTGGCAGTGATGGTGGCACCAACGGTCGGCATCAACCCGCTGGATCCGCTGTGGATCGCGACGCTGGTGGCGATTGTCACGTTGAGTTCGGCCGGCGTGGCCGGAGTCGGTGGCGGCGCGACGTTCGCCGCCCTGATCGTGCTGCCGGCGATGGGCTTGCCGGTGTCACTGGTGGCACTGCTGATTTCGGTCGAGCCGCTGATCGATATGGGTCGCACCGCGTTGAACGTGAGTGGCTCGATTACCGCAGGGGCAATTACCAGTCAGGTCATGCAGCAGACGGATAAAGCGCTGCTGGATGCCGATGAGCACGCAGAGTTGGCCCAGGCTTAAGCTTCTCAGCGACTGAGCGGGCCTCTTCGCGAGCAGGCTCGCTCCCACACTGAAATGCGTTCCCCTGTGGGAGCGAGCCTGCTCGCGAAGCTGTTAGGCTTTCTCCCAAACCTCAAAGCTATATGCAGGTTTATCGCCCTCTGCCGGATTCGGTACATCCGACACCAGCTTCCATTCGCTCAGATCAAACTCCGGAAACCACGCATCCCCTTGCGGGCTCAGCGCCACGCGGGTCAGGTACAGCCGATCGGCATGCGCCAGTCCCTGCGCATACAACTGCGCGCCGCCAATCAGCATCAGCTCATCAACGCCTTGGGCTTTCGCCCATTCCTCGGCGCGGGCCACCGCGGCTTGCAGCGACGGATACACTTCGGCGCCTTCGAGCTGCAGATCAGGCTGACGGCTGACCACGATGTTCAAGCGCCCCGGCAACGGCCGGCCGAGCGAATCCCAGGTCTTTCGGCCCATGATGATCGGCTTGCCGAGCGTGGTCGCCTTGAAGTATTTGAAGTCCCCCGGCAGGTGCCAGGGCATGCTGTTGTCGACGCCGATCACGCGGTTTTCACCGAGGGCTGCGATCAGGCTGAGGGGCAGTGATTTAGTCATGCCGGCGAGGATACCAGAGCCGCGCTTACCCCGATAAGCGCCACAGCGGTTATGCTCAGCGCTCGATTTAGCGACGGGACGCCGCGTGACTGAACTGACTCCACTGCAAAACCTCTGGCTCACCGAAACCATCCGCCTGCGCGAAGAACATGCGGGGCCGCTGGATGACCTGGAAGCCAATCGTCTGGCCCGCGCCGCTGGCGGCGATCTGCCGAGCCGCATTGCGCGCCGGGCGCTATGGCTGGCCGAGCGTGACGGGCTCACCGCCGCCCTCAAGCACTGGCTGCAAGGCGCGCGTCTGGCGCTGGTGCTGTTGATGATTTTCGCCGTGCTCAGCGGCGCCGGTCTGGCTTTCGCCGCACTTGGGCAGACGCCGGTGAATGTGTTCTGGGCCCTGGGCAGCCTGCTCGGGATCAATCTGATTTTGCTGCTGAGTTGGGCGCTGGGCTTGATTTTCGCTGGCGAACACGGCGCCACCCTCGGGCGCTTGTGGCTGTGGCTCAGCGAAAAATTCGCTCGCGACGCCAAAGCCGCGCAGCTCGCGCCCGCCCTGCTGTTGCTGCTGCAACGCAAGAAACTCAACCGCTGGGCGCTCGGCGCGTTGGTCAATGGCCTGTGGCTGCTGGCGATGCTCAGCGCGTTGATTCTGCTGCTGACGCTGATGGCCACGCGGCGCTACGGCTTTGTCTGGGAAACCACGATCCTCAGCGCCGATACTTTCATCCACGTCACCCAGGCTCTCGGCTATCTGCCGGCGCTGCTTGGCTTCAACGTGCCGACCGAGGAAATGATCCGCGCCAGCGGCGCCGGCGCACTGGATATTGAAAGCGCACGACAAGCCTGGGCGACGTGGCTGGTCGGTGTGCTGGTGGTCTACGGCGTGCTGCCGCGCCTGCTGCTCGCGCTGTTCTGCCTGTGGCGCTGGAACAGCGGCAAAGCCACGCTGCGCCTGGATCTGAACCTGCCCGGCTACGCGCAACTGCGCGAAAGGCTGATGCCGACCAGCGAGCGCCTTGGTGTCAACGACCCGGAGCCGGCGCAACTGCATCGCGTCGAAAGCAACGTCGGCGAACTGGCCAGTGAAGGCGCGCTGCTGGTGGCGATCGAGTTGGACGAACAGCGCCCATGGCCACCCGCGCTGCCGAAAAACGTCAGCAACGCGGGCATCCTCGACAGTCGCGAATCGCGGCACAAACTGCTCGAACAACTCAGTCGCTTCCCGCCGGCTCGGCTGGCTATCGCCTGTGATCCGCGACGTTCGCCGGATCGCGGCAGCCTCGCGCTGATCGCCGAACTCGCGCGCAATGCCGGCGCCACCCGCATCTGGCTGCTGCAAGCGCCACCCGGCGAAGCGCTGGACGGGCAACGTCTGGGTGACTGGCACGCGGCGCTGCAACAGTTGGAGTTGCCGTTCGCCGATTGCGCGCCGATGAACTGGCTGGAGAGCGGACATGACTGATGCACGCAAGGCCCCGCTGAAACTCGCGGTGGTCGGCCACACCAATGTCGGCAAGACCTCGCTGCTGCGCACGCTGACCCGCGATGTCGGCTTCGGCGAAGTCTCGCATCGGCCGAGTACCACCCGGCATGTTGAAGGCGCGCGGTTGTCGGTGGATGGCGAGCCGTTGCTCGATCTGTACGACACGCCGGGGCTGGAAGATGCGATCGCCCTGTTGGATTTTCTCGAACGCCTGGAGCGCCCCGGCGAACGCCTCGACGGCCCGGCACGGCTGGCACGGTTTCTCGACGGCAGCGAGGCGCGCCAGCGTTTCGAACAGGAAGCCAAGGTACTGCGACAACTGCTGGCCTCCGATGCCGGTCTGTATGTGATCGACGCCCGCGAACCGGTGCTGGCCAAGTATCGCGACGAGCTGGAAGTGCTCGCCAGTTGCGGCAAGCCGCTGCTGCCGGTGCTGAATTTCGTCAGCAGCGCCAACCATCGCGAACCCGATTGGCGTGAAGCGCTGGCGCGGCTCGGGCTGCATGCGCTGGTGCGCTTCGACAGCGTCGCACCGCCCGAGGATGGCGAGCGGCGCTTGTACGAGAGCCTCGCCCTGCTATTGGAAAACGCCCGGCCGCAACTGGAGCGGTTGATCGCCGACCAGCAGGCGCAGCGCCTCGCCCGTCAGCAAAGCGCCGCACGCCTGATTGCCGAATTGCTGATCGATTGCGCCGCGTGCCGACGCAGTGTGGTCAGCGAAGCCGAGCAGGAACAGCAGGCGATCAGCGAACTGCGCAAAGCCGTGCGCCAGCGCGAGCAGAAGTGCGTTGAGGCGCTGCTCAAGCTCTACGCGTTTCGCCCGCAGGACGCGGCGGCCAGTGACTTGCCGTTGCTCGACGGGCGCTGGGGCGATGACCTGTTCAACCCGGAAACCCTGAAGCAACTCGGCGTGCGCGTCGGCGGCGGCATTGCTGCCGGTGCAGCGGCCGGGGCTGGCGTGGATTTGCTGGTCGGCGGGATTACCCTCGGCGCGGCAGCACTGGCCGGCGCGATTGCCGGTGGCGCACTGCAAACGGCGCGCAGTTACGGCAGCCGCTTGCTCGGCAAGATCAAAGGCCAGCGGGAATTGACGGTGGATGACGCCGTGCTGCGCCTTCTGGCGCTGCGCCAGCGCCAGTTGTTGCTGGCGCTGGATCAGCGTGGGCATGCGGCGATGGACAGCATTCAGGTGGCCACGCCTGTGGATAAAACCTGGCGCGAAGGCAAGTTGCCGGAAGCGCTGAACAAAGCGCGCGCGCATCCGCAGTGGTCGTCGCTCAATCCGCAGGCGAAGTTGAATCAGGCGGAAAGGCAGGAGCAGGTGGAGGCGTTGGCTGAAAACTTGTAGCGCCTGAGCCATTCGCGAGCAGGCTCGCTCCCACATTGGAATGCGGATCCCTGTGGGAGCGAGCCTGCTCGCGAATGGCGCGACTCGGTGACATGGGTTACGCCGCCAGCAGTCGCGCCGCTTTCGCTTTCAATCCAGCCAGATCCACCAGCGGCACTGCAACCTCCTTCGCCAACTCATCCCAGCGCCGCATGCGCAAACTCAGCGCACACAACGGATCAGCCTCGAACGCATCCGCCTCAGCCGCGCTCATTACCCCGCCCTGATATTCCAGCGTCCTGCGACTCGCCTCACTCAACCGCGCGTAATAGCCCGGCTCGCGCAAGGTCAGATAGCGTTTAGCCTGAACGTGATATTCCACCAGTCGCGCCAGCCGTTCACTGAAACCTGCCTCACGCAGATAATCGGCCCCGAGCCGTTCATGGCTGACCACGCCATAACCGCCCATGTTTTCCGCGCCCTCGGCACACAAATGGCCGATGTCATGAAAGAACGCCGCCAGCACCACTTCATCGTCACAGCCTTCAGCCATGGCCAATTCTGCGGCCTGGGACATGTGCTCGAGCTGCGACACCGGTTCGCCGATGTAATCGCTGGCGCCGAAGCGTTCATACAGGCCGAACACCCGGGCGATCACCTGTTCGTGATTCATGCCTCCTCCAGTAACTGCGCGATGTTGCGTTCGGCCAGCGCCGGGCCGACGCTCATGCCGACGCCGGTGTGCATCAGCGCCACGCTCAGGCCCGGTGCCGGACGCAGGAAAGAAAACGGCCCCGGTCCCCGAGCACCATAGACACCCTGCCAGCGTTCGACCACTTGCACCTGGCATCCCAGCGTCTGCTCGGCGAGTTCGAGCATCCAGTTGTCGACCTGCTCGGCGTTGAACGGTGACGCATCGCTGCCGTAATGATGCGAATCGCCGATGATCAACTCACCGTACGGCGTCGGGCTGATCAGCAAGTGAATGCCGTTGGCGTGCAGGTGCGGTTGTTCACGGAGAATCTGCGCCTGCACCGCTGCGGCTTCCGGCAGATCGGCGAAGGCGCCGTAGTGTACGCAGCTCAGGCCGGTGAGCACGGCGTGTTGCAGGTTCAACTCGATGCTTGGTCTGGCCCGCAGCATTTGCAAACGACAGATCTGCGGATTGAGCGCGGCAATCGGCTCGGCCAGCAGGGTCTGATAATCGTGGCCGGAGCAGACGATGATCTGCTTGCCGGTAAAACTGCCGGCGGTGCTGTGCAGATGCCCCGGCTCGACACCGCGCACCAGTGTGGAAAAGTGAAACTCGACGCCCAGGTCGCGGCGCAAATAATCGATCAGCGCCGGAATCGCTTCGCGCGAATACAACTGCTGATCATCGATACCGTGCAACACAGCACGGTGATGGCTGAACTGGCCGCCGTAGAGATCACGCAACGCCGCGCCGCGCAGCAGCTCGACGTTGTAGCCGTGCTCGATGGCGCGGCCGGCGCAGAAGACTTCGAGCAGGTGTTCTTCGGCCTCGTTACGGGCGAACAGGTATGAGCCGTTGCGTTTGATCTGCAGGCCGGCAAGTTGCGCCCAGTCGCCCCAGATCTCGCGACTGGCCTTGGCCAGTTCGAGCATGATGCCGGGCGGCTGACCGGTCACCAGCGCCTGGCCGAAGTTGCGCACCGAAGCGCCGAGGGGCGTGGCGGTGCGTTCGAATACCGCGACTTTCAGGCCGCGTTTGGCAGCGGCATAGGCGTGGGACAGACCGAGGATGCCGGCGCCGACGATGAGCAGGTCTTGGTGTTGTGTCATGAAGCCACCTCAATGATCGTTCCCACGCGGAGCAAAGGAACGCAGCCAGGGACGCTCCGCGTCCTTTGTGACGCAGAGCGTCACGGGATTCATTCCCACGCGGAGCGTGGGAACGATCGGCACCGGTTACTTGGCGACAACTTTCTCGGACTTGCCGTCATACCGCTTGCGCCATTCAGCCAGGATCTCGTCGCGATTCTTCGAGGCCCAGGCAAAGTCGTTCTTGATCAGCCGCTGCTCATAATCGGCTGGCAATTCGGTCTGCGGCTTGGCAATCCCCGGCTGCGCAAGAACAGCGAAGTTCTCCTTGTACAGATCCATCGCCTCGGCGCTGGCAGAGAAGTCCGCCAGTTTCTTCGCTGCCTCTTCATGCGGCGTGCCTTTGATCACCGCCGTCGCTTCGATCTCCCAGCCCAGACCTTCCTTCGGCAGGATGATGTCCAGTGGCGCGCCCTGGCGTTTCAGCTGTACGGCTGGATATTCAAAGGAAATCCCGATCGGAAACTCCCCCGCCGCCGCCAGTTTGCACGGCTTGGAACCGGAGTGAACGTACTGGCCGATGTTCTGGTGCAGGCCGTCCATATACGCCCAGCCCTGCTTCTCGCCGAAGGTCTGCAGCCAGGCGCTGACGTCGAGGAAACCGGTGCCGGACGACGCCGGATTGGGCATGACGATCTTGCCCTTGTACTCAGGCTTGGTCAGGTCCTGCCAGCTCACGGGCTTGGTCAGACCTTGCTTCTCGGCCTCGACGGTATTGAAGCAAATGGTCGCGGCCCAGACGTCCATGCCGACCCAGGCTGGCGGGTTGGCGGCGTCGCGGTAGTTCGCGCCGATCTTGCCGAGATCCTTCGGTGCATAGCTTTGCAGCATGCCTTGCTGGTCGAGAATCGCCAGGCTCGACGCGGCGAGGCCCCATACCGCGTCGGCCTGCGGACGAGCCTTTTCGGCGAGCAGTTTGGCGGTGATGATCCCGGTGGAATCGCGCACCCATTTTATCTCGACGTCCGGGTTGGCCTTTTCAAAGGCCTCCTTGTAGGACTTCAGTTGTTCGGCTTCGAGGGCGGTGTACACCATCAACTCGGTTTTTGCCGCGAAGGCATTCAGGCTGAAAGTCGCGAGCACAGCAGCGGCCAGGGCCATAGGCTTGAACATGAGCGTTTTCCTGTAGATGAGTTGATCGGGTTTGCAATCAGTGACCGGGCGCGGTTTGCCGCCAGGCCTGGGAACGGCGCAACAGGCCGCGCGAAGCCCACGCCAGCAGCAGCGACACGCCGGCCGAGGTGAACAGAATCAGGGTCGACATTGCCGCCGCACCGCCGACGTTGCCGGCGTCATCCATGTTCAGCACCGCCACCGCCGCGAGGATGGTGTCGGGGCTGTAAAGGAAGATCGCAGCGGAAACCGTGGTCATCGCCGAGACGAACAGGTAGCGCACGATGTCCAGCAGCGCCGGCAGGCAGATCGGCACGGTGACGCGCAGGTAATGCCGGTACAGCGGCGCCTTCAGCGACAGCGCCGCAGCTTCGAACTCGGCGTCGAGCTGGCGCAGCGCGGTGGTCGCGGTCATTTGTGCGGTGGTCAGATAGTGCGCAATGGTGCAGACGATCAGCAGCGTCATCGTCCCGTACAGCACGTGCAGCGGATTGCCGCGGAGGTTGAAGAAGAAGACGTAGCCCAGGCCCAGCACCAGCCCCGGCACCGCCATCGGCACGAAGCTGAGCATGCGCAAAGCCAGGTTGAGCCCACGCTGGGTGCGGGTTTTCTCCATCAGATAGGCGCCAGTGAAAATCAGCACGCTGCCGATCAGCGCGGTGCCCAGCGCCATCTTCAGACTGTTGCCGTAGGCGAGCCAGCCACCGCCGGCGGTCTCGTTGAACTGATAGTGGTTGAGCGACAGCGACAGGTTGTACGGCCAGAACTTCACCAGCGACGAAAACACCGCCATGCCGAACACCAGGATCAACGCCGCACTGATCAGCAAAACGATCGCCAGATAGCAGCCGTCGCGCAGCCTGGACGGCAGCGGTTTGAACACCTGCGCGCGCCCGCTCATGGAGTCGCCGTGACGCCGACGCAGCCAGGCATCGACACCAAAGCTGAACAGCGCCGGCAGCAACAGCACCATGCCGATCAACGCGCCGCGACCGAATTGCTGCTGGCCGACCACGGCTTTGTAGGCTTCCAGCGCCAGCACTTGATAGTCGCCACCGACCACCACCGGCACACCAAAATCGGTAATGGTCAGGGTGAACACCAGACAGAACGCAGCGAATACCGCCTGGCGGGTCGCCGGCCAGGTGATGCTGCGAAACGCCTTGGCCGGACTGGCGCCCATGCTCGATGCGGCATCGAAAAGCCGCGCATCGGCCAGCGACAATGCCGAGAGCAAAATCATCAGCGCATGGGGGAAGGTGTAGATCACCTCGCCCAGCACAATGCCCCAGAACCCATAGATATTGTCCGACAGCAGCCCACGCAGCATGCCCTGGTTGCCGAACAGATAGACCAGAGCAATCCCCGGCAGCATCGACGGCGCCATCAGTGGCAGCAGCGAGATTCCGCGCCAGATGCCTTTGCCCGGAATCAGCGTGCGTTGCAGCGCGTAGGCAAACAGGTAGGCCAGCGGTACGACAATGGCCGCAACGCTGAGGGACACTTTCAGGCTGTTGCCGAGCAGCCAATGGAAATTGGCGCTGGTCACCAACTCCTTCGCCGCGAGCCAGCCACCGCCCTGCCCGGCGTCGTTGCTGAAGCCGCGCCAGAAGATCGCCAGCAACGGCAGCAGCACCGCGAGGCCGAGCAACACCAGCAGGAGGACTTTGCCGCCGAGCACGAACAGGCGATCGCCGATCTCGACTTTCGAGGACTGTCGCACCTGCTTGTGCGGTAGCGGCAGCGCGAGGTTGCTGTTCATCAGGCGAACACCTGCAAACTGCGCGGCGGCAAGGCGACCATGATCTGCTGGGCGCCGAGGCGCGGCATGGCTTCTGGAGCGATTTCGGCGAGCAGTGCGTGGCCCGGCAATTGATCAAGTTCGAAGCTCATCCGGCAGCGGTTGCCGAGGAAAGTGACTTCGCGAACCCTGGCCGGGAACAGGTTCTCTTCGTGCACCAGCGGGTTGACGTTGATCGCCTCCGGGCGGCAGAACAGTCGACCCGAAGCGCCGTGTACGCTGCCCTCGGCCAGGCGCAGATTCATCCCGCCGACCTGGGCGTGACTGTCGCTGCTGCGCTGGAACGGCAGCCAGTTGCCCTGGCCGACAAACTCGGCCACGAACGGCGTGGCCGGACGGTTGTAGATTTCCTGCGGCGTGGCGTACTGCTCGACACGGCCGTTGTTCATCACGGCGATGCGATCGGCCATCAACATCGCTTCGTCCTGATTGTGCGTGACCATCAGCGTGGTGATGCCGAGGTTGCGTTGCAGCTGACGCAGCTCGGTGCACAGATGCTCGCGCACCCGCGCGTCGAGGGCCGACATCGGTTCATCGAGTAATAACAGCGACGGCGCCGGCGCCAATGCGCGAGCGAGCGCTACTCGCTGTTGCTGACCGCCGGACAATTGGCCTGGGTACTTTTTCTCACTGCCAGTGAGGCCGACCAGTTCCAGCATCTGGCCGACACGCCGGCGCACTTCATCGCGACCGCTGCCGGCGAGGCCGTAGGCAATGTTCGCCTCGACCGTCAGATTCGGGAACAGCGCGTAGGACTGGAACAGAATCCCGTAATCCCGCGCTTGCGGGGCAAGATGCGAGACATCGCGATCGCCCAGATACAGCTCGCCACTGTCCTGCTGTTCCAGCCCGGCAATGCAGCGCAGCAATGTGGTCTTGCCACAGCCCGACGGGCCGAGCAGGCACACCAGTTCACCGGCGGCGACGTCGAGGGAGACGTTATCCAGCGCAGTGAACGCACCGAAACGCTTGTGCACGCCGCGCACTTTCATCGGCGCGCCGGGGTTGGTCAGGGCAGTTGCGATGGCAGGATTCATGGACAGGCCTCATCAAACGGATGAGGCCAATCCTAGAGTTGTAATGCGTCCGTCATGTGGCAACGAGGCAAAAACGGCTGATAGTGGTATTTGGGGATTTTGGTTCAGATGGCTCGGATCATGAGTTGTTTGGTCTGGCCTCATCGCTGGCAAGCCAGCTCCCACAGTGATCTCCAATGAATACAGATTTTGTGAACACCAGAAATACCTGTGGGAGCTGGCTTGCCAGCGATGAGGCCAGCGAAGGCAAACAAGAAATCAGGCCGGAGACATCTCTTGTGCCAAGCCGAGAAACGCCGCCGGCAACCGCGCACCCTTTCTTTCCTTCAGGCAATACAGATACTCCGGAATCTGCGGCGCATTCTCGATGGTCAGCACGCGCAACTGCGGATCATGCGGCACTTCCTGCCGCGCAATGATGCTGATACCGATATTGCGCAGCACGGCTTCACGAATCGACTCACGGCTGCCGATCTCCAGCAACGGCCCGAAACTGACCCCGGCGCTGGCCAGCAACTCTTCGGTCAAGCGCCGCGTGGTCGAACCCGGCTCGCGCATCAACAACGTATGCCCGGCCAGTGCGTTCAGCGTCACATGTTCCTGCGCCGCCAACGGATGATTGCGATGCACCGCCAGCACCAGCGGATCGGTGCCGAGTACCCGGCGAATCAACCGCGCATCATCGAGCAACTGCGACGATGCCGCGACATCCACGCGGTAATCCTCCAGCGCTTCGAGCACTTGCTGCGAATTGCCGATCTCCACCGACACTTCCACCTGCGGCAAACGCTCGCGGAAGGTCTTCACCAGATCGAGGATGTAATACGGCGCCGTCGCGGCAATGCGCAGCGTGCCCTGCACTTGCCCGCTATTGCGCAGAAAGAATTCGATGTCGGCCTCTTGCTGCAATAGGGTCTTGACCATCGGCAACAACCGCGCGCCTTCGTCACTGACGCTTAAACGGCGCCCGCCACGGTAGAACAGTTCCACCGAATACTGACTCTCCAGATTGCGGATCTGCGTGGTCACGGTCGGTTGGCTGAGGCCGAGTTTTTTCGCCGCCAGCGTGATGCTGCCCAGGCGGGCGACCATGTAAAACGCTTTCAGCTCGGCACTCAGCACAACCATCCCTCACGTTTACTTGCGCAGCAGGCGCAAACCGTTGAACACCACCAGCAGGCTCACGCCCATATCGGCAAACACCGCCATCCACATGGTGGCAAGCCCGGCAAAGGTTACCGCAAGAAAGATCGCCTTGATCACCAGCGCCAGTGCGATGTTCTGTTTCAGGATGCTCGCGGTGTTGCGCGACAGGCTGATGAACGCGGGGATCTTGCGCAGATCGTCGTCCATCAGGGCGACATCGGCGGTTTCGATCGCGGTGTCGGTGCCGGCGGCGGCCATGGCGAACCCGATCTCGGCGCGGGCCAATGCCGGGGCGTCATTGATGCCATCGCCGACCATGCCGACCCGGTGGCCCTGCTTGTACAGATCTTCAATGGCTTGCAGCTTGTCGGTCGGCAGCAAATCGCCGCGCGCCTCGTCGATGCCGACCTGGTCGGCAATCGCTTGCGCGGTGTGGACGTTGTCGCCGGTCAGCATCAGGGTTTTCACCCCGAGTTCATGCAGCTGACGAATCGCTTCGCGGCTGGTTTCCTTGACCGTGTCGGCCACGGCGAACAGCGCCAGCGGGCCTGAGTTGTCGAGCAACAGCACCACGGATTTGCCCTGTTTTTCCAGCGCGAACAGCTTCTCTTCCAGTTGCGGCGAGCAAAGGCCCAATTCTTCAACCAGACGATGGTTGCCCAAGTGATAAGTCTGGCCGTTGATATCGCCTTTGACGCCCCGCCCGCCCAACGCGGCGAAGTTAACCACAGTCGGCGCAGCGAAGTTTTTATCCACAGCGGCGTTGGCAATCGCTAGCGACACCGGGTGATCGGAGCGACCGGCCAGCGCAGCAGCAATTGCCGGAGCCGTGGCGTCGGCGGTCGGGTCGAGGGACAGGTAATCGGTCTGCACCGGCTTGCCGTGAGTGATCGTGCCAGTCTTGTCCAGCGCCAGATAATCAAGCTTGAAGCCGCCCTCCAGATACACGCCGCCCTTGACCAGAATGCCCTTGCGCGCCGCCGCCGCGAGGCCGCTGACGATGGTCACCGGGGTGGAAATCACCAATGCGCACGGGCAGGCAACCACCAGCAACACCAGCGCGCGGTAGATCCAGTCGAACCACGCCGCGCCCATGAACAACGGCGGGATGATCGCCACGGCCAAGGCGAAGACGAACACCGCCGGGGTGTAGATTTTCGAGAATTGATCAACGAAACGCTGCGTCGGCGCCCGCGCGCCCTGGGCCTGTTCGACGGCGTGAATGATCCGCGCCAAGGTCGAATTGTTCGCCGCAGCGGTCACCGTATATTCCAGCGATCCGGCCTGATTGATGGTGCCAGCGAAGACTTTGTCACCGACGGTTTTTTCCACCGGCAGGCTTTCGCCGGTGATCGGTGCCTGGTCGATGGTCGAGCTGCCGCTGACCACCGCGCCGTCCAGCGCGATGCGCTCGCCGGGTTTCACCCGCACGCGGGCGCCGAGTTCGACGCTTTTTACCTCTTGTTCGCGCCAGTTGCCGTCGGCCTGCAAGACCGTGGCTCGCTCGGGAGTCATTTGCATCAAGCCACTGATCGCGTTGCGCGCGCGATCCAGCGAGCGTGCTTCGATCAGCTCGGCGACGGTGAAGAGGAACATCACCATCGCCGCTTCCGGCCACTGGCCGATGAGGATCGCGCCCGTCACCGCAATGCTCATCAGCGCGTTGATGTTGAGATTGCGGTTCTTCAGGGCAATCCAGCCCTTTTTATAAGTGCCGAGGCCGCCGCTGAGGATCGACACCAGCGCAACAATCGCCACCACCCAGTCGGGGGCAGCGCTGGTGAAATGAATGACTTCGGCGCCCAGCGCGGTCAGGCCGGACAGCGTCAGTGGCCACCAGTGTTTTTTCACCGCAGCCGGGGCCGGAGCATCGACACCCGCCTCCAGCGGCTCGGCGTGCATGCCGAGGGATTTGATCGCCTCGGTGATCGGCTCGGTGCCCGGCAGATTATGGGTCACGCCAAGCACGCGATTGATCAGATTGAATTCCAGCTGCTGCACGCCGGCCAGTTTTCCGAGCTTGTTCTGGATCAGCGTCTGCTCGGTCGGGCAGTCCATTGCCTCGATGCGGAAGCTGCTCAGGCGCGCGTCGGCGCTGGTTTTTTCGCTCAGTTGCACCAGGGCAGGCGTTGCGGCTTTCGACGAGCAGCAGGAATCTTCGTGCGAATGAACCGGGGCCGGCGCAGCTTTCGAAGCGCAGCAGGAATCGCCGCCGTGCGAATGTTTATGCACCGGCTGCAATTTATGACTGTGATCGTGGCCGTCGCCGGGCTTGTGGGTGTGCAGGGAATCACTCATTGGTCGCGTCCATGAAGGTGCCTGTTGCCAAGTAAAGACCCTGTAGCCACTATAGGGTCAAGCACCCTTTTGGAGATGGCCGTCATGAAGATCGGCGAACTGGCGAAACTCACCGACTGTGCGGTGGAAACCATCCGCTACTACGAGCGCGAAAACCTCCTGCCGGAACCGGCGCGCAGCGATGGCAACTACCGCGTCTACACCCAGGCCCACGCCGAGCGCCTGACCTTCATCCGCAACTGCCGCACCCTCGACATGACCCTCGAAGAAATCCGCAGCCTCCTCGCCCTGCGCGACAGCCCGCAGGATCAGTGCGAGAGCGTCAATGCGCTGATCGACGAACATATTCAGCACGTGAAGGCGCGAATTGATGGGTTGTTGGCGTTGCAGACACAACTGCTCGACCTGCGCCAACGCTGTGGCGAAGGGCCGGAGGCGGATCAATGCGGGATCTTGCAACGGCTGGAAGTGAGTGGCGGGGTTGTTGCAACCGAAGTTGAGCATTCCCACGTCGGCCGTAGCCACGGCCACTAAGCACACCGCAAAAACAAATGTGGGAGCGAGCCTGCTCGCGAAAGCGGTGTATCAGTCGACACATCTGTGACTGACACGCCCTCTTCGCGAGCAGGCTCGCTCCCAAAGGGATACTGCGGTGTGGTTTAGACCGCCATCGGCGCGGTCATCGGCGGATGGTGCTCATAGCCTTCCAGCGAGAAATCGCTCGGCTCGACCAGCTCCAGCCATTCCGGCTGATACACACCGGTCTTGGCAAACTCCGGCACGCGGTCGGAGATTTTCAGTTTCGGCATGGCAAACGGCTCGCGCTTGAGCTGTTCGTTGAGCATGTCCAGGTGGTTCTCGTAGACGTGCGCGTCGCCGATGAAATAGGTGAACCAGCGCGGCGTATAGCCGGTCAGGCGACCGATCAGGCTCAGCAGTGCGGCGCCCTCGGTGAGGTTGAACGGCGTGCCCAGGCCCAGATCGTTGGAACGGATGTAGAGGGTCAGAGAAATCTCTTTGGTCTCGACATTCGGGTGGAACTGGTACAGCAGGTGGCATGGCGGCAGGGCCATTTCATCGAGCTGGGCGACGTTCCAGCCGTGGAACAGAATGCGCCGGCTGCCCGGATCCTTGATGATCGTGTCGACGCACTGGCGTACCTGGTCGATCGCCTTGTACAGCACGACGTAGGCCTGGCCGTCCTCTTCGCCCTGGGCGATCTGCTTGTAGCCGTTGCTCAGGGTCTGTTCGATGGCAGCAGTGTTGCTCAGCGGGATCTGCTTGTACGCCGGCCACTTGCGCCATTGCACGCCGTAGATTTCGCCGAGGTCGTCGTCGCCCTGGCGGAACGGGTTGGCCAGCCACTGCGCGTTTTCGTTGGCGTTCTGGTCCCAGACCTTGCAGCCCAGCGCGCGGAATTCAGCGGCGTTGTTCACGCCACGCAGAAACCCGCACATCTCGCCGATGGCCGATTTGAAGGCCATTTTGCGCGTGGTGATCGCCGGGAAGCCTTCCTGCAGATCGAAACGCAGCATCGCTCCCGGAAAACTGATGGTGTTGATACCGGTGCGGTTGGCCTGCTTGGTGCCGTTCTGAATGACGTGCGAGACCAGTTCGAGATATTGCTTCATGAGTTACCTGTGTCCTTGGAGCCCCGGCGTCGCGCGCCGGGGTTCGTAGTTTAAGCCGTCGGCGCGAGCGGCGCTGCCGGGGCGCGACGATAGGCCAGCCAGATCAGCAACAGCCCGCCGACGATCATCGGCACGCAGAGTACCTGACCCATGGTCAGCCAGTTCCACGCCAAGTAGCCGAGCTGAGCATCCGGGACGCGGACGAATTCGACGATGAACCGGAAGATGCCGTAGAACAGCGCGAACATGCCCGAGACCGCCATGGTCGGGCGCGGTTTGCGCGAGAAGATCCACAGGATCAGGAACAGCGCCACGCCTTCGAGGGCGAACTGATACAGCTGCGACGGGTGACGCGGCAGTTGCGCCGGATCGCTGAACGGCGGAAACACCATGGCCCACGGCACGTCGGTGGCCTTGCCCCACAGCTCGGCGTTGATGAAGTTGCCGATGCGCCCGGCGCCCAGGCCGATCGGCACCATCGGCGCGACGAAGTCCATCAACTGGAAGAACGACTTGCCATTGCGCTTGCCGAACCACAAGGCCGCGAGCATCACGCCGATGAAACCACCGTGGAACGACATGCCGCCCTTCCACACTTCGAAAATCAGCGTCGGGTTGGCCAGGTACGCGCTCAGATCATAGAACAGCACATAACCCAGACGGCCGCCGACGATCACGCCCATCGATAGCCAGAACACCAGATCGGAGAGTTTCTCCTTGGTCCAGGTCGGGTCGAAGCGGTTGAGCCGGCGCGACGCCAACAGCCACGCGCCGCCGATGCCGATCAGGTACATCAGACCGTACCAGTGGATTTTCAGCGGACCGATGGCCAGGGCCACCGGGTCGATCTGCGGGTAAGGCAGCATTGCGACTCCTTGTTAGAGTTGAAAGCGAAATTCCCGGGCGACGCTGCCACCTCAGGATTAAGCCAGGATTGCCACGCGGTCAGAGCAGAAAGCTCAAACCCACGCAGAACAGCAAAGCGGCGAACAGCCTTTTCAGCAAGCGCGGCGACAATCTGTGCGCCAGACGCGCGCCGAGCCGAGCGAAGACCATGCTGGTCAGGGCGATGCCCAACAATGCCGGCAAATACACAAAACCGAGACTATGGGCCGGCAACAACGGATCGTGCCACCCCAGAATCATGAAACTTGCTGCACTGGCCAGAGCGATCGGCAGGCCACAGGCCGACGAGGTCGCCACCGCCTGCTGCATCGGCACGCTGCGCCAGGTCAGAAACGGCACGGTCAGCGAGCCGCCACCGATGCCGAAAATCGCCGAGGCCCAGCCAATCACCGTACCGGCGGCAGTCAGACCGAGTTTGCCCGGCACCGTTCGGCTGGCCTTGGGTTTGACATCCAGCGCCAGTTGCACGGCGATCACCAGGGCAAATACGCCGATGATCTTTTGCAGGTTCGGCCCGGAGATCGCTTCTGCGGTCAGCGCCCCGAAACCGGCACCGAGCAGGATACCCACGGTCATCCAGCGAAAAATCGCCCAGCGCACCGCGCCCCGGCGGTGATGCTCACGCACGGCGTTGACCGAGGTGAAAATGATCGTCGCCAGCGACGTGCCCACCGCCAAGTGCGTAAGAATCGACTGATCGAAGCCCTGCAAAGTGAAGCTGAACACCAGCACCGGGACGATGATGATCCCGCCGCCAACGCCAAACAGCCCGGCGAGCACGCCCGCACAGGCGCCGAGCGCCAGGTAGAGCAGAAATTCCATGACCGTCTCCAGCACTCGTCGGCAAAACAGGAGCGGCATGTTAACGGATGCGCAGCGTTCTGCTCCACTGGCGATGGATGCACGGACGCCGGATGCGTAGAGTGGGCAAAAAACACACAAGGACCACCTTATGTGCCTGATCGTTTTCGCTTGGCGCCCGGGCCATGCCCAGCCGCTGATCGTCGCGGCCAACCGCGACGAATTCTACGCCCGCCCCAGCCTGCCATTGGCGCCGTGGCCCGAGGCGCCGCATGTGCATGCCGGGCGTGATCTTGAAGCTGGCGGCACGTGGCTGGGGATCGGCGCCAACGGACGCTTCGCCGCGCTGACCAATATCCGCGATCCACAGCAGCCATCGGCAACCAAATCCCGGGGCGAGCTGGTGGCGCGCTTTCTTGCGGGTGATCTGTCGATTGACGATTATTTGAGCGATGTGGTGGGTCGTGCCGCCGAATACGCCGGGTTCAATCTGCTGCTGGGCAATGCCCATGAGTTGTGGCACTTCAATGCGCGGGCGTCAGAGCCGGTGATGTTGCAGCCCGGGGTTTATGGTTTATCCAACGCGGGGCTGGATACGCCCTGGCCGAAACTGCTCAAGGCCAAGGCTGCGTTGAGCGCGGTGCTGGATGATCCGCAGCCGGAGCGCTTGTTGACCTTGCTCAGCGATGCGCAGACCGCACCCGAGGCCGAGTTGCCCGATACCGGGGTGGGCATGGCGACGGAGTCGTTGTTGTCGAGTGTGTTTATTGCCAGCCAGAGCTATGGGACCCGAGCGAGTACAGCGTTGATCGTGCGAGCGGACGGTACGCGGCGGATGGTAGAGCGCAGCTTTGGGCCGTACGGTGGGCATTTGGGCGAGGTGGAGATTGTGGTTTAGCGGTGCCTGAACTGGCGCCTTCGCGAGCAGGCTCGCTCCCACATGGGTTTCGTGATCGATACGAATCCCTGTGGGAGCGAGCCTGCTCCGGGCGGCGTTCCGACGAAGAGGGCATCAGCCTTTTAGAGAGCCTTGGTCACCACCGGCGAATTCATCTTCGCCAACCCGAGATTCTTCAGCGCCAGTTGCAGCGAGCTGTGGATAACCTGCGGGTTATCGATCTTCATCAATTCCGCCAGCATCTCCTGGGCCTTGCTCAGGTTCACCTGGCGCAACATCCACTTCACCTTCGGCAGGTTGGTGGCGTTCATCGACAAGCTGTCGAAACCCATCGCCATCAACAGCACCGCCGCCGCCGGATCACCGGCCATCTCGCCGCAGATACTCACCGGTTTGCCTTCGGCGTGGGCGTCAGTGACCACGGTTTGCAGGGCTTGCAGCACCGCAGGGTGCAAATAGTCGTAAAGGTCGGCGACGCGCGGGTTGTTGCGGTCGACCGCCAGCAGGTACTGGGTCAGGTCGTTGGAGCCGACGGAGAGGAAGTCGACCATCCGCGCCAGTTCCTTGGTCTGGTACACCGCTGCCGGGATCTCGATCATCACGCCGATCGGCGGCATCGGCACGTCGGTGCCTTCGTCGCGCACTTCGCCCCATGCCCGGTGGATCAGGTGCAGGGCTTCTTCGAGTTCGTGAGTGCCGGAGATCATCGGCAGCAGAATCCGCAGGTTGTTCAGGCCTTCGCTGGCCTTGAGCATCGCGCGGGTCTGCACGAGGAAGATTTCCGGGTGGTCGAGGGTGACGCGGATACCGCGCCAGCCGAGGAACGGGTTGTCTTCCTTGATCGGGAAGTACGACAGCGACTTGTCACCACCGATGTCGAGGCTGCGCATGGTCACCGGTTGCGGGTGGAACGCGGCGAGCTGTTCGCGGTAGATCGCCAGCTGTTCCTTCTCGCTCGGGAAGCGCTGGTTGATCATGAACGGCACTTCGGTGCGGTACAGACCAACCCCTTCGGCGCCACGCTTCTGCGCCCGCGCCACATCGGCGAGCAGGCCGGTATTGACCCACAGTGGCATGCGATGGCCATCGAGGGTCACGCACGGCAGGTCGCGCAGGGTGTCGAGGCCCAGCGCCAATTGTTTCTCTTCTTCGACGACTTCGGCGAACTGCTTGCGCAGCACTTCGCTGGGGTTGGTGTAGACCTCGCCACGGGTGCCGTCGACGATCATTTCGATGCCGTCGACCTTGGCGTACGGCAGATCGACCAGGCCCATCACCGTCGGAATGCCCATGGCCCGGGCCAGAATCGCAACGTGGGAGTTACCTGAACCGAGTACCGAAACCAGACCGACCAGCGTGCCTTCCGGCACCTCGCCGAGCATCGCCGGCGTCAGCTCTTCGCTGACCAGAATGGTTTTTTCCGGGTAGACCAGATTCTGCTGGCGCTCTTCCTGCAGATAGGCGAGCAGACGGCGGCCAAGGTCTTTGACGTCCGAGGCGCGTTCGCGCAGGTAGGCGTCGTCCATCAGTTCGAAACGGTTGACGTGCTCAGTGACCACCTGACGCAGCGCGCCCTGAGCCCACTGCCCCGTTTTGATCACCGTGGTGATTTCGCTGCCCAGCGAGGCATCGTCGAGCATCATCAGGTAGACGTCGAACAGCGCGCGCTCTTCCGGGCGCAGCTGGGTCGCAAGTTTGGCGGACAAGGCGCGCATGTCGGCGCGCACGCCTTCGATGGCGGTCTTGAACAGCGCCAGCTCAGCGTTGATGTCGGTGATGGTCTTGTCCGGCACCACGTCCAGGTCCGCCGGCGGCAGCATGACCACGGCGGTACCGACGGCGGCACCCGGCGAACCCGGTACGCCGACGAACTTGGCTTCCTGAATGCCCTTGCCCTGCCGGCCCAGACCACGGATCGAACCGGTGGCCTCGGCGTGGGCGATCACGCCGGCAAGCTGCGCGCTCATGGTCACGAGGAAGGCTTCTTCACCTTCGTCGAACTGACGGCGTTCTTTCTGCTGGATGACCAACACGCCGACGACGCGGCGGTGGTGAATGATCGGTGCACCGAGGAACGAGGCGTAACGCTCTTCACCGGTTTCGGCGAAGTAGCGATAACGCGGGTGAACCGAAGCGTTTTCCAGGTTCAGGGGTTCTTCACGCGTGCCGACCAGACCGACCAGACCCTCGTTGGGGGCCATGCTGACCTTGCCGATCGAGCGCTTGTTCAAGCCCTCGGTGGCCATCAGGACGAAGCGATTGGTTTCCGGATCAAGCAGGTAGACCGAGCAGACCTGGCTGCCCATGGCCTCTTTGACGCGCAACACAATAATCCCCAACGCCGCCTTGAGATCCTTGGCGGAGTTAACTTCCTGGACGATCTTGCGCAGCGTATTGAGCATGGCTCGGGGTCGAACTCCGTCGTCAGTCGCGCGCTAAAAGGCGCGGGGCAAGCTCTTTGAGAGCGCGTCGATACACCTCGCGCTTGAATGTCACCACCTGGCCCAACGGATACCAATAGCTGACCCAGCGCCAGCCATCGAACTCCGGTTTACCGGTCAGATCCATCCGCACCCGCTGCTCGTTGGAGATCAGGCGCAGGAGAAACCATTTCTGTTTCTGGCCGATGCACAGCGGTTGGCTGTGGGTACGCACCAGGCGTTGCGGCAAACGATAGCGCAACCAGCCCCGGGTACAGGCCAGTATTTCAACATCTTCACGTTCCAGGCCAACTTCTTCGTTCAGCTCGCGGTACAAGGCGTCTTCCGGCGTCTCCTCGGGGTTGATCCCCCCTTGCGGAAACTGCCAGGCGTCCTGATTGATACGGCGAGCCCATAGCACCTGGCCGGCGTCATTCGTCAGAATGATCCCGACATTGGGGCGGAAACCATCGGGGTCGATCACGGCAACAACCTCGCAAACGCATGTCGCCGCATTGTTCCACAAAGCTTGATCAGGCGGCAACGAAGGTTCCTACCTTATGTGCACTCTTGTGAAAAGACCGTATTCTTGTCGCCTTTTTACTGACTTTTCAGCGGGTAACTGCAATGCGCCTGGCTTTATTCGATTTGGACAACACCCTTCTGGGCGGCGACAGCGATCACGCCTGGGGCGATTATCTGTGCGAGCGCGGCTTCCTCGACCCGATCGCCTACAAGGCGCGCAACGACGAGTTCTATCAGGATTACCTGGCCGGCAAGCTGGACAACGCCGCCTACCTGAACTTCTGCCTGGAAATTCTCGGCCGCACGGAAATGGCCGTACTCGATGCCTGGCACAGCGATTACATGCGCGACTGCATCGAGCCGATCGTGCTGCCCAAGGCACTGGAGTTGCTGAAAAAGCACCGCGATGCCGGCGACAAACTGGTGATCATCACCGCCACCAACCGTTTCGTCACCGCGCCGATCGCTGTGCGTCTGGGCGTGGAAACCCTGATTGCCACCGAATGCGAAATGATCGACGGCCGCTACAGCGGGCGCAGCACCGACATTCCGTGTTTCCGTGAAGGCAAGGTCACGCGCCTGAATCGGTGGCTGGAAGAGACCGGCTATTCGCTTGAGGACAGCTATTTCTATAGCGATTCGATGAATGATCTGGCGCTGCTGGAGCAGGTGGCGAATCCGGTGGCGGTGGATCCGGATCCGAATCTGCGGGCCGAGGCCGAGAAGCGTGGCTGGCCGGTGATTTCGTTGCGCGACTGAGATTGCTATCGCTGGCAAGCCAGCTCCCACAGGGTTCTCAGTGTCCACTTAATCTGTGTTCACTGAATACCCCTGTGGGAGCTGGCTTGCCAGCGATGGGGGTCAACTCGGCCTCAAGCCTTAAACCGGCTTCGCCCCCATCAACGCCGCTATGGCGACAAATCCGACGCCGCTGACAATCGCCAGGGCCAGATTGAACTTGCGATTGCCCACCCCGCTTGTCCACAGCCGATCCAGCCGGACCAGCAGCCAGACCGCACTGAATGTGGCCACGGCGTAGATCACGCTGGATCCCAGAATCCACAATTGCCCCAGTGGCCAGCCAACCAGATGCACCAGCCACCAGCCGGTGAAAGGCATGCTGAGCATGCCAATCAGCATCAGGCACCAGATAAACAGCCAGGGACGGCGCATCGTACTGGCCGGCCCTTCGCTGCGATTACGCCAGGTCAGGGCGGCGAGCCCCAGCCCGCTCGCGAGGATGACCACGGTCGCCGCAACGTGGAGGACTTTCAGGGTGGTCAGGGTTTCCATGTCGTTCTCTTCCGTAGATCCATGCCCATCAGCGTAGCCGTTCAGCCAAGAAACAGCTGATAGGCCGGGTTGTCGCTTTCATCCCAATACGGGTAGCCGATTTCCGCCAGTGCCGCCGGCACCAGATGACGTTCGTCATGGGGCACTTGCAGGCCGGCGACCACACGCCCGTCCGCTGCGCCGTGGTTGCGGTAGTGGAACATCGAGATATTCCAGCGCCCGCCGAGCTTGTTGAGGAAGTTGAACAACGCGCCCGGACGCTCCGGGAATTCGAAACGCAGCACCACTTCATCGACCACCTGCGCGGCGCGGCCACCGACCATGTGGCGAATGTGCAGCTTGGCCAGTTCGTTGTCGGTCAGGTCGATAACCGGAAAACCCTGCTCGGTCAGGCTCGCCAGCAAGGCGCTGCGCGGATCATTGTCCGGGTGAGTCTGCACGCCAACAAAGATGTGCGCTTCGCTGCCGGTGTTGTAGCGGTAATTGAATTCAGTGATCTGGCGCTTGCCGATGGCTTCGCAGAACGCTTTGAAGCTGCCGGCCTTCTCGGGAATGGTCACGGCGATGATCGCTTCGCGACCTTCGCCAAGTTCGGCGCGCTCGGCGACGTGGCGCAGGCGGTCGAAGTTGACGTTGGCGCCGGAGTCGATGGCGACGAAAGTCTGGCCGCTGACGCCACGCTGCTCGACGTACTTCTTGATCCCGGCCACGCCCAATGCGCCGGCAGGCTCGGTGATTGAGCGGGTATCGTCGTAGATATCCTTGATCGCGGCGCAGATCTCGTCGGTGCTGACAGTAATCACTTCGTCGACGTAATCCTTGCAGATCTCGAAGGTGTACTGGCCGATCTGCGCCACCGCCACGCCGTCGGCGAAGATGCCCACGGTCGGCAGAACCACGCGCTCACCGGCAGCCATCGCTGCTTGCAGACAGTTGGAATCGTCCGGTTCGACGCCAATCACCTTGATGTCCGGACGCAGGTACTTAACGTAAGCCGCGATACCGGCGATCAGCCCGCCACCGCCGACCGGGACGAAGATCGCGTCCAGCGGCTGCGGGTGCTGACGCAGGATTTCCATGGCCACGGTGCCCTGCCCGGCAATGGTGTGCGGATCATCGTACGGGTGGATGTAGACGTAGCCTTTTTCATCGACCAGTTTCAGCGAATAGGCCAGCGCTTCCGGGAACGAGTCACCGTGCAGCACCACTTTGCCGCCGCGCGAGCGCACGCCTTCGACTTTGATCTCGGGGGTGGTCTTGGGCATGACGATGGTGGCTTTCACGCCCAGTACTTTCGCCGCCAAGGCCAGGCCCTGCGCATGATTGCCCGCCGACGCGGTGACCACGCCACGGGCGCGCTCTTCATCGCTCAGTTGCGTCAGCTTGTTGTAGGCACCGCGAATCTTGAACGAGAACACTGGCTGCAAGTCTTCGCGCTTGAGCCAAATGTCATTGCCCAGCCGCTCGGAGAGCTGGCGGGCGTTCTGCAGCGGGGTTTCTACGGCAACGTCATAAACGCGCGAGGTGAGGATCTTTTTGACGTACTGTTCGAGCATCGGAAAGCATCACTGGCGATTGGGCGGGACCAGCGAGTCTAACCCGCCTTTTGCCGAGGCGACCACACTAAACAGGTGGTTTTAAGGTCTGGAAACCCATTCTTGAGTGAGCACTGTCGTGGCGAGGGGATTTATCCCCGTTGGAGTGCGAAGCGCTCCCCAGCATTTTTTCAGTTACACCGCGTTCCAAGGTCTTACGACGACTGCGTCGCCGAACGGGGATAAATCCCCTCACCACAGCTTGTTTCCCCCTCTACCACCGCGAGGCCTATAATGCCGGCCTTTCTGCCCAACCCTTGCCCGCTTCCGGAGCCCGCATGACCCAGGATCAACTCAAACAGGCCGTGGCCCAGGCCGCCGTCGACTTCATCCTGCCGAAACTCGACGACAAGAGCATCGTCGGCGTCGGCACCGGCTCCACCGCCAATTGCTTCATCGATGCCCTGGCCCAGCACAAGGGCGCGTTCGATGGCGCGGTCGCCAGCTCCGAAGCCACCGCCGCGCGCCTCAAGGGCCATGGGATTCCGGTGTATGAACTGAACACCGTCAGCGATCTGGAGTTCTACGTCGACGGCGCCGATGAAAGCGATGCGCACCTGAACCTGATCAAGGGCGGCGGCGCAGCCCTGACCCGCGAGAAGATTGTCGCCGCTGTGGCCAAGACCTTCATCTGCATCGCCGACGCCAGCAAACTGGTGCCGGTACTCGGCGAGTTCCCGCTGCCGGTGGAAGTCATCCCGATGGCCCGCAGCCACGTTGCCCGCCAACTGGTCAAACTCGGTGGCGACCCGGTCTACCGCGAAGGCGTGCTGACCGACAACGGCAACATCATCCTCGACGTGTTCAACCTGCAGATCACCAACCCGGTGGAGCTGGAAGCGCAGATCAATGCCATCGTCGGCGTGGTCACCAACGGCCTGTTCGCCGCGCGCCCGGCGGATCTGTTGTTGCTGGGCACCAGTGAAGGCGTGAAGACGCTGAAGGCTGAGTAACAGACTGCCCACTTGCCATGGGCTGATAAATAAACCTGTGGGAGCGAGCCTGCTCGCGAAAGCGTCGGGTCAGTCAACATATTCAGAGACTGATCAACCGCCTTCGCGAGCAGGCTCGCTCCCACAGTGTTTTGTGGTGTTGGTCAGTTTTGTGTGGGCTTCTTGAAGACGTAAAACAGATTCGGCTCGCTCACCAAGTACAACGTGCCGTCATCATCCATTGCAATTCCCTCCGCCTGCGGCACGGTTTTCTGCAAACCCTGGCGCCCGCCGCTGATCGACATGGTGCTCAACGGGCGCCCGTCGACATCCAGCTCGATAATCAACCGCGACTCGTCCGACAGCGCCAGCAAGTGCCCGCTGCGCTCGTCGTATTGCAGACTCGACAGATCACGCACGAACATCCCGGCATCGCGCTTGGGGTTGTTGATCACGTGCACCGCGTAGGTCTTGTCCGGTTTGAAATGCGGAAAACCGTGGACTTCGTAGATCAGCATCGGGTCGCGTTCTTTCGCCACGAACAGCCGCTTGCCCACAGAATCATAAGCAAGCCCTTCGAAACCCTTGTTGCTGGCCATGTGCACGCCCAAGGTCATCTGCTCGGCATCTTCGGCATCGAGGAAAGCGGTGTCGGCTTCAAGGTGGATCTTGATCAGGCGTTGCTGGCGCTCGTCGGTGATCACGTAAGTGTCGGCGCTGATGTACTCGACCGCTTCCGGATCGCCGAACCCGACCAGAGCGATGCGCCGCAGAATCTTGCCTTCCAGCGACAATTCGACCAGTTCGGAATTCTTGTTGGTCACGGTGAACAGACTTTTGCGCACCGGATCGTAGGTCAGCGCCGAAACGTCATCGTCGAGCCCCTCGATCGGCCTTGCTTCCATGGTCACACGATATTGATCCAGGCCGATCGCCTCGCTGCTCAACGGTTGCCACAGCGTGTGCAAGTTGAACCAGGCGCGCTCGAACAGGCGCAGGTATTGACCGATCGCGAGCAACGCGACCAGGGCAATCATCAAAAAAAGGATAACCAGCGGTTGGGGACGGGCAAGTCGACGCATTCAGGCAGGCTCGGATTCATGACAGGCCGATGAAATATCACGCCCGTCTGAATTGAAGCTTAATGGCCACTTGCCTGCCACGACAACCGCACGATTCCGCGTTTGTCGTAGGGGAAATTACCTGTGCTTCTCGAAGCGATAAAACAGGTTGGGTTCGCTGACCATGTACAGCGTGCCTTCTTCGTCCATGGTAAGGCCTTCAGCACGGGGAATGGTGTCTTTCAAGCCGTTGAAATTGCCAAGCAGGGTCATGAAGCTGACTTGCTCGCCCTTCTCGTCCAGTTCCAGCAAAAGGTGCGAATCAGCGGACAACACCAGCAGATGGCCAGTGCGCGGATCGACGGCCAGCGCCGACAGGTTGCGAATATCGAGCTCGTCACTGGCCAGTTTCTGCTTGTCGCCGATCAGGGCCTGGCTACCGTCGCTTTTCCAAGTGAACAACGCCGGCGGGCGCTCTTCACCCAGCACAAGCTGATGATTGCGCGGATCCCAGGTGATGGCTTCAAAAGCCTTGTTCTGATCTTTTGACGGCCCAAGGTCGTATTTCGGGAAGTCGGCAATGTTCAGCTCACGGGTACCGGCTTCGACCTTGACGATCGACAGCGTGTGTTGACGTTCATCAACAATTGCCATCAGGCCGTTTTCCATGACCGTCAGGCCTTCCGGATTGCTCCAGCCCACCAGCGGCATCTTGCGCAGCACGTCGCCTTGCAACGTCAGCTCAGCCAGAAACGGATTTTTGCCCATCACCGCGAACAGGGTCTTGGTCTGCGGGTTATAAGCCAGATCCGAAGCTTCGTCCTTTTCCATCCCCGGCAGCGGCTTGGCATCGATCACCACCTGATAATCCGGCAGCCAGACACTCTCCTTCTGCTCGGCCTTGCTCTCGAAGCGCTCCAGCACCCACAGCACGCCGCGATCATCCCAATGCATGGCGAACGCCAGCCCATAGGCTGCCGCGATGACCAGCAACAGCCAGACATACCAGCGCAGGACGAAGCGCGAACGGGAGGGGGATTTCTGCTGAGTTCGAGATGCCATCGAGGGATGCGTTCCGTTAATTCAGGCCAAGGGTAATAGCACAAAGAGGCCGGCTGAGACGCCAGAATCGCGGGAATTATCCAGAGAGGATGTGAAAAAAACGGGAAATGGCGGGATTGGCGTGTGCATTTTGCCAGCAGCAACACATTACAGATATGGAATGGCCCTTGTGGCGAGGGGATTTATCCCCGTTGGCGCGCGAAGCGGGCCCAAAAATCTTGGGCCTGCTGCGCAGTCCAACGGGGATAAATCCCCTCACCACAAAGCTCACCCCCTGCAAGGGGTTCTGCGGTTAGCGCACGCTGCTGCTGAAGCTGCTCGCCCCCGGCAGTTCGAGGACGATTTCATCGCCGACATTCAGCGGGCCGACGCCCACTGGCGTGCCGGTGAGGATCACGTCGCCGGCCTGCAGCGAGAAGCAGCCGGCCATGTGCTGGATCATCGGCACGATTGGGTTGAGCATCGCGCTGCTGTTGCCGTCCTGGCGCACTTCGCCGTTGATGGTCAGGCGGATGCCGATGTCGGTCAGGTCAGCGAAGGTGCTGCCGACCACGAACGGCGCGATCACCGCCGCGCCGTCGAACGACTTGGCGATTTCCCACGGCAGGCCCTTGGCTTTCAGCTCGGCTTGCTTGTCGCGCAGGGTCAGGTCCAGCGCCGGGGCGAAACCGGAGATCGCATCCAGCACTTCTTCACGGCTCGGTTTGGTCGACAGCGGCTTGCCGATCAACACGGCGATTTCCGCTTCGTAGTGCACCGAACCGCGCTCGGTCGGAATGCTGAACCCGCCTTCCAGCGGCACCACGCAACTGCCCGGCTTGATGAACAGCAGCGGCTCGGTCGGCACCGGGTTATCCAGTTCCTTGGCGTGTTCGGCGTAATTGCGGCCAATGCACACGACTTTCCCGATCGGGAAGTGAATGCGCGTGCCGTCGACGTACTGGTGCTGATAGCTCATTTACCGACTCCTGCCTTTATTGATTCAACAGAGATTACCGATCAAACCGGGAAAATCTTGCCCGGGTTCATGATGCCGTTCGGGTCGAACACTGCCTTGACCGCTTTCATGTACTCGATCTCGGCCGGCGAGCGGCTGTAGGTCAGGTAATCACGCTTGGTCATGCCCACGCCGTGCTCGGCCGAGATCGAGCCGTTGTATTTCTCGACGGTTTCGAACACCCACTTGTTGACGGTGGCGCACTTGGCAAAGAACTCGTCCTTGCTCAGATTTTCCGGCTTGAGGATGTTCAGGTGCAGATTGCCGTCGCCGATGTGGCCGAACCAGACGATTTCGAAATCCGGGTAGTGTTCGCCAACGATCGCGTCGATTTCGCGCAGGAACGCCGGCACTTTCGAGACGGTCACCGAGATGTCGTTCTTGTACGGAGTCCAGTGGGAAATGGTTTCGGAGATGTACTCGCGCAGCTTCCACAGATTGTGCAGCTGGGTTTCGCTCTGGCTCATCACGCCGTCGAGCACCCAGCCCTGTTCAACGCAGTGTTCGAAGGTTTCCAGCGCGCTGTTGGCCACTTCTTCGGTGGTCGCTTCGAATTCCAGCAGGGCGTAGAACGGGCACTCGGTCTCGAACGGCGCCGGCACGTCACCACGGCCCATGACCTTGGCCAGGGCCTTGTCGGAGAAGAATTCGAACGCAGTCAGGTCGAGTTTGCCCTGGAAGGCGTGAAGCACCGGCATGATCGAATCGAAATCGGCGGTGCCGAGGACCATCGCCGTGAGGTTTTTCGGCGCGCGATCAAGGCGCATGGTCGCTTCGACGACGAAACCGAGGGTGCCTTCGGCGCCGATGAACAGCTGACGCAGGTCGTAACCGGTGGCGTTCTTGATCAGGTCCTTGTTCAGTTCGAGCACATCGCCCTTGCCGGTGACGACCTTCATGCCGGCCACCCAGTTGCGGGTCATGCCGTAGCGAATCACTTTGATCCCGCCGGCATTGGTGCCGATGTTGCCGCCAATCTGGCTGGAACCCGCCGAGGCGAAGTCGACCGGATAGTACAGGCCGTTTTCTTCGGCGACGTTCTGCAGATGCTCAGTGACCACACCCGGCTGGCACACGGCGGTGCGATCGGTGAGGTTGACGTCGAGAATCTGGTTCATGTAATCGAACGAAACCACCACTTCACCATTGGCCGCCACCGCAGCGGCGGACAACCCGGTGCGCCCGCCGGACGGCACCAGCGCAACCTTGTGAGTGTTGGCCCAACGCACCACGGCCTGCACTTGTTCGATGGTCTTGGGAAACACGATGGCGCTCGGTGCCGGGGCGAAGTGCTTGGTCCAATCCTTGCCGTAGGTGTTCAGGGAGTCGGCGTCGGTAAGGACTTTGCCAGGCTCAACCAGGGTCTTCAGTTCATCAATCAGCGCAGGATTGGTCATCGACAGAACTCTCGAACAATTCATGGTCATCCTGAGAACGCTTCACGTCGCAGGAATGAGTGTTTAGCGGGGTGGCTATGCTAGCATACCGACCCCGCCGGACAGTGCCCAAGGCCAGATCCGCGGTGACGGCTTTGTTGCCGTGCGGGTCAGCTCCAGGCTGCTCCCTCCCTGCCATTTTTCTCCGGGATACAGGTTTACGCAGATGAGCAAGACTTCTCTCGATAAGAGCAAGATCAAGTTCCTTCTTCTCGAAGGCGTCCACCAATCGGCTGTCGACGTCCTCAAGGCGGCGGGCTACACCAGCATCGAATACCTGACTGGTTCCTTGCCGGAAGCCCAGCTCAAGGAAAAGATTGCTGACGCTCACTTCATCGGCATTCGCTCGCGCACGCAACTGACCGAAGAGATCTTCGATCACGCGAAGAAACTGGTCGCGGTCGGCTGTTTCTGCATCGGCACCAACCAGGTTGACCTCAGCGCGGCCCGCGAGCGCGGTATCGCCGTGTTCAACGCGCCGTACTCCAACACCCGTTCCGTAGCGGAACTGGTACTGGCCGAAGCGATCCTGCTGCTGCGCGGCATCCCTGAGAAAAATGCCTCCTGCCACCGTGGCGGCTGGATCAAGTCCGCTGCCAACTCGTTCGAGATCCGTGGCAAGAAACTGGGCATCGTCGGCTACGGCTCGATCGGCACGCAGTTGTCGGTGCTGGCTGAAGGTCTGGGCATGCAAGTGTTCTTCTATGACACCGTGACCAAGCTGCCACTGGGCAACGCTACGCAGGTCAACAACCTGCACGAGCTGCTGGGCATGTCCGACATCGTCACCCTGCACGTCCCGGAAACTGCGGCGACCCAGTGGATGATCGGCGAGAAGGAAATCCGCGCCATCAAGAAGGGCGGCATCCTGATCAACGCCGCGCGCGGCACCGTGGTCGAGCTCGACGCCCTGGCGGACGCGATCAAGGACAAGCACCTGATCGGCGCGGCCATCGACGTGTTCCCGGTGGAGCCCCGCTCCAACGACGAAGAGTTCGAAAGCCCGCTGCGTGGCCTCGACAACGTGATCCTGACCCCGCACATCGGTGGCTCGACCGCCGAAGCGCAAGCCAACATCGGTCTGGAAGTGGCAGAGAAACTGGTCAAGTACAGCGACAACGGTACTTCGGTGTCGTCGGTCAACTTCCCGGAAGTGGCGCTGCCGGCTCACCCTGGCAAGCACCGCCTGCTGCACATCCACGAGAACATCCCGGGTGTGATGAGCGAGATCAACAAGGTTTTCGCCGAAAACGGCATCAACATCTCCGGTCAGTTCCTGCAGACCAACGAGAAGGTCGGTTACGTGGTGATCGACGTCGACGCCGAATACTCGGAGCTGGCGCAAGAGAAGCTGCAACACGTCAACGGTACTATCCGTAGCCGCGTGCTTTTCTAAAAGCAGCTACAAGCTGCAAGTTACAAGCGGTAAGTGAAAGCGCTTTGCCTTTACTTGCCGCTTGCAGCTAGCCACTTGAAGCTGAATAAAAAGGGAGCCCCGAAAGGCTCCCTTTTTTTATTTCACGTTGACCGTGATTTTTTCCGAAACGATCGATGGGTCGAACGGCATGTGGCCGCTGTCGCCGAGGATCAGTTGCAAGGTGTGTTTGCCCGGGGCCAGTTTGATCGTGGCTTCGGTCTGCGCCTTGCCGAAATGCATGTGGTGCGCGTCAGTCGGGATCGGCGCGCCTTCGGCCGGCAGGTCGTCGACGTCGATCAGCAGGTGATGGTGGCCGGTGTTCTTGGTGGTGTCACCCGCCGGGGCCAGCGCGATGTTCTTGACGCCGAACTTGACCTTGAATTCCTGCGAGACGGTAGCGCCGTCCTCGGGAGAAACGATGAACACTTCAGCATCCTTCGGCGCCGGTGTCGCCGCACTGGCCAGCACCGAAACACCCATCAGCACACCGGCCAACGCTGCACGTGACAAAAAGCTTTTCATTTTCTTCTCCAGTTTTTCCGTAAAATCCGCACGGTCATGACAACTTCATGACCATTCGTTGTCGAAGGCACTCGACAACCATAGCAAAGCGAGCCTGAATCAGAGCGTCGCGATAATGATTTCAAAGGAGTGACCATGCGCTTGCTGCCTGGCCTGATCTGCCTGCTACCCCTTCTGAGCCCGCTGGCTCACGCCGAACTGATTGATGACGTCAACGACCGCGGCGAGCTGCGCATAGCCCTTGAGGCTAATACACCGCCCTTCAATTACAAGGAGGGCGACACCCTCACGGGGTTCGAGGTCGAGCTTGGGCAACTGATCGCCAACGAGCTGGATGTACGCGCCGACTTCATCGTCACCGACGAGGGCGACCTGCTCCAGGGCGTTGAAAGCGGCAAGTACGACGTCGCGCTCAACCACATAGCACTGACACCCGAACTCAAGGATCGTTTCGACTTCAGCGAGCCGTACGGCCAGGTCGACGGGCAATTGCTGGCGAAGAAAGACGAGACGCCGCGGCCGATGGTGCTGGTGCAGGCGTTGACCGAAGCGAAGCCGAAAGCGGCGGCGCCGGTCGAGCTGGCGATCCCGTTTCAGAAGGGTAATCCGGCATTTCAGGCCAGCCTCAAGAGCGCGCTGCAGCGGATCAAAGACGACGGACGCCTAGCGGCGCTGTCGAAGAAGTGGTTCACCGAAACCAAGTGAACATAAAACCTGTAGGAGTGAGCCTGCTCGCGATAGCGGTTCGTCAGTCGGATAATCATTCACTGACCCACCGCTATCGCGAGCAGGCTCACTCCTACATAAGATTGCGGCGGTCTCTTAGATAAGTGCTGCCAGGGCCTGCGCGGCTTGCGGCAGCTCAAGCTCACTGAAAACCCGAACCCCATGACGCTTGAGCAACGCCGCCGTCACCCCTTCGCCATTGACCTTGACCCCACTGAACGTGCCGTCATACGTCAACAGATTCCCGCAAGACGGACTGTTGGCCTTGAGCACCGCCACCCGAATGCCGTGCTTTTGCACCAGCTCCAGCGCTTGCCGCGCGCCCTCGAGAAATTGCGCACTGACATCCTCGCCATCGGTAGTGATCACAGCAGCAGTGCCATCCAGCACCTCACCGCCCTGCCCGCCGGGAATCTCCGCCGCCGCCCTCGGCGTCGGCAATCCACCGGCCACCTCCGGACACAACGGCACTACCCGCCCTTCTTCGATCCACTGCTCAAGCAGATCAAACGGCCCGCTCGCGCCACCGTCATAGCGCACGCGATGGCCCAGCAGGCAGCGACTGACCAGGATCTTTTCCATGTTCAGAACGGCTCGTTGCCACGGCGACGGAACCAGCCAGTCAGCGACAGGCGCTCGCGATGGGCCGGCAACACTTCGTGGGGCACTTCGCCGGAGAGAAACACCACCAGGCAGCCGCCGGTCGGCTGCACGTCGTGCACACGTTCCTCGCCCAGGTACATGCGCAACTGGCCACCGTCCTCCGGCAACCAGGCCTCGTTGAGGTAGATGACGGCCGAGACCATGCGCCGGTCATCATCGCGAAAGCGGTCGAGATGCTTGAGGTAAAACGCGCCGGGCGGGTACAGGGCGAAATGGCATTCGAAATCTTCAAGCCCCAGAAACAAGCCACGATTGAGCGCCTCGCGCAGACTGTCCATCAGGCTCAGGTAGCGGTCAGTGGCGTCGGCCTGACCCGGGTCGATCCACTGGATGTGATCGCCGCGAATACCCTCGCGAATCTCCGAAAACGGCCCGCGACCGACCGCCGCCGGCGCCAGCTCACCCTCGGCTTCACGTTTACGGCACTCGGCCGCCAGCGCCCGGGTCAGATCGGCGGGCAGGAAGATGTTCTGCTGCGACCAGCCGTGTTCGGCCAGGTCGTCGACAATGCGTAACAGCAGCGGGTGTTCAGAGGATATCGGCATGGCGCGCATAGTATGCCGACGGCAACAAATCCGACAGAGCCACGCAGCGCCTTGCTACGAATTCTCGACAAGTACCGGCACCGCACGGACAATAGTCCGCTGCTGACAGGAGTCCCTATGCGCCGTTTGCTTTTTTCACTGTTGATGTTCTGCGTATTGCCCGCCTGGGCGGACGGCCACGATCAGTTGTACAAGGTCGCCGGCTGGCCAGAACAACGCGCGCATTTCAACGATGCCCTGAGCGCCGCCCAGCAGCGCTATCAGAACAGCCTGCCGCCTGCGGTATTTCAGGCGCTGGTCAACAACAGCAATCAGCGCTTCGCCGCGCAGGCCATGGATCAGCGTGCCGAAGCGCAACTGCGGCAGAAACTCGCCGACCCGAAACCGGCGCTGACCTTCTTCCAGTCACCACTGGGCAAGAAAATCGTCGCCGCCGAATTGCTCGCAACCCGTCGCGATCAACTGGCAAAAAATGCCCAGGGCCTGCCGAAGATGCAGGCCAGCGACAGTCGCTTGCTGATCATCGGCCATCTCGCCCAGACCCTGCCGGCCCGTGAGGCTGGCGCCGAGGTCAGTCTGGCGATTGCCGGCGTAGCGGCGGACAGCTTGAGTTCGATGATCCCGGGATTGCTCGGCGGCGGACAGGCACAGGGCATGTTGAACGGTCAGCGCCAGCGGCTGATGGATCAGATCGGCGCCGATCTGAACAACACGCTGCTCTATGTCTATCGCGACTTGTCGGATGAAGAGCTGGAAGAGTTTGCGACATTTGCCGAGTCGACCGAGGGCAAGGCTTACTACCAAGCGGCACTGGCGGCGATTCGGGCGGGGTTGGCGGTCGGGCAGTGATCTTCATCGCCTGACAGACCGCCATCGCAGGCAAGCCAGCTCCCACAATTTTCTGGGGTGTACCAGAGATTTTGATCAATGCAAAACCCTGTGGGAGCTGGCTTGCCAGCGATAGGGCTCTCACTAGCGCTAGAGATTCCGCCCCCTGATCCGCTTGCTCAAGAACTCGAAATATTCCTCACGCATCTCCGCCGTTTCATTGGCCAGGTGATGCCGTGCCTCGGCCAACAGCAGAATCTGCGGCCGGTCGAACTTCCATTTCAACACCTGCAGATTGTGCTGCCAGTCGACAGTCATGTCCGCCTGCCCCTGAATGATCAGCGGCCGTCGCGGACTTTTTTTCGCGTGCTCGACGCGGATGATCCAGCGCGACAGCGCGCCCACCCATTTCGTTGGCAGGCGCCTTGGCTGTAACGGATCGGCCTGCAGAAACGGCAGAAAATCCGGATCGTTGGAATTCTCGCTAAAGCGTCGCACCACACCGCGTACAAACGGCCGCAGCAGGTAATAACTCAGCTGCGACCAGCCCCACGCCCTTGGTCTCACCAACGGCGCCAGCAGAATCACCTGCCCTTGCGCTGGACTGTTCTCGCCATGGTTGAGCAGGTGATCGACGACAATCGCGCCACCGGTGCTCTGCCCGCACAAATGCCAAGGCTGCGGAAGCGCGATCGAGTTCGCTTCAGCGAACAGCGCCTGCAACACGTCCTGGTATTCAGCGAAATCACGAATGCTCGCTCGTGGCCCGCTCGACAATCCGTGTCCCGGCAAGTCACAGGCAATCACGGCAAAATCCTGATCCAGCGCCCACTCGATCACATGCCGGTACAGGCCGATGTGATCGTAGTAACCGTGCAGCAGAAACAACGTCGCCTTGACCTTCTCCGGCCACCAGCAATGGCTGACCAGCTCGTAGCCATCGACCTCGAAACGACCCATGCCGCGCCAGACATCGCGCTCGGCGAAGTCGGTCTTGTAGAAGCGCTGATAAGCCTTCGCCTCATCCGATAACGGCTGCCACTCGGCCAATGGCTTGAGGCTCGCGCGTAAATGATCGGGGTCGAAAGTATCAGGCATGCGGACATTCCAAAGCGGTAAACGGACTTTATCGGCCTGCGATATTCATCTGTAGAGGCAGACATGGCAAGCTAGCCGGCCTTTCGAGGATCGAAAACCATGCGTTCGCCCTACCGCACCGCACTGTTCGCCAGCCTGCTCGCGCTGATCTGCGCCGGGGTGCTGTGGGCGGCATATGACTGGTTTCAGGGCCGCTACCTGCGCGCGTTCAGCGAACATACGGCGGTATTTTCCGGCGACCCGCTGCGCCTGCCGGACAACATCGCCGGGCCGGGCAATATTCGCCTCGTACACTTCTGGGACCCGGCCTGCCCGTGCAACGTCGGCAATCAACAGCACCTGAGCGAGATGGTCGAACAGTTCGGCCCTCGCGGCGTGGAGTTCTTTGCCGTGCAAAAGCCCGGCAGCCACGGCCAGTTGCCCGCCACCCTCGCCAGCCTGAAAACCATCATCGTCCTGCCCGGCGCCGAACAGATCCCCGCCAGCCCTGCCGTGGCGATCTGGGATCGCAGCGGCAAACTCGCCTACTTCGGCCCGTACAGCGAAGGCTTGACCTGCAACTCCAGCAACAGCTTTATCGAACCGATCCTGCATGCCCTGACGGAAGATCGCCCGGTCAATGCTACCCACACCTTGGCGGTGGGTTGTTATTGCCCATGGCCGGCGGACGCGAAGTAAGGCATTCCGGACTTTTCAAGGACAGCGCTGCACCGCACAGATGCTCTGTGCTAAATGTTTGCAGCCCGACGGGCGGCCTTCCCGCCTGCACAAGGAGTCACCATGAAGCGTGCGTTGATCGTCGTTGCCTTGCTCATCGTTGTCCTGCTCGGCGCCGCCGGCGGGTATATCTACAGCAAGCAGCCGACGCGCCAGGGCCAGGTCGAGCTGCGCAACCTGCAGGGCTCGGTGACCGTGCGCTATGACGAGCGCGGTGTGCCGCATATCCGCGCCGAGAACGAAACCGACCTCTATCGCGCCCTCGGTTATGTGCACGCGCAGGACCGCCTGTTCCAGATGGAAGCCATGCGCCGCCTCGCCCGGGGCGAGCTGGCCGAAGTGCTCGGGCCGAAACTGCTCGACACCGACAAACTGTTTCGCAGCCTGCGCATTCGCGAGCGTGCGGCCAGTTACGTCGCCAGCCTCGACAAGCAGTCGCCGGCGTGGAAGGGCCTGCAAGCCTATCTGGACGGCATCAACCAATATCAGGACAGCCACGCCGCGCCGATCGAGTTCGACGTGCTAGGCATCCCCAAGCGGCCATTCACTGCCGAAGACAGCATCAGCGTCGCCGGTTATATGGCCTATAGCTTTGCCGCCGCATTTCGCACCGAGCCGCTGCTGACCTACGTGCGCGATCAGCTCGGCGCCGATTACCTCAATGTGTTCGATCTCGACTGGCAGGCCAAAGGCGTTCTGGCCACCGATCACACCCGGCACGCACCGGCCCTCGCCGCCGGCGACTGGCAGGACCTCACCGCCCTCGCCCGCCTCAGCGAACAGGCGCTGCTCGACAACGGCCTGCCGCAGTTTGAGGGCAGCAACGCCTGGGTGATTGCCGGCAGCCGCAGCCAGAGTGGCAAGCCGTTGCTGGCCGGCGATCCGCATATCCGTTTCTCGGTGCCGTCGGTATGGTATGAGGCGCAGCTGTCGGCGCCGGGTTTCGAGCTGTACGGCCATCATCAGGCGCTGGTGCCGTTCGCGTTTCTGGGACACAACCTCGATTTCGGCTGGAGCCTGACCATGTTCCAGAACGACGATCTCGACCTGATCGCCGAGAAGGTCAACCCGGACAACCCCAATCAAGTCTGGTATCGCGGCCAGTGGACCGAGATGCTCGTCAGCGAACAACAGATCAATGTGAAGGGGCAGGCGCCGGTGACCCTCACCTTGCGCCAGTCCCCGCACGGCCCCATCGTCAACGATGCCCTCGGCAGCGCTGCCGGCAAGACCCCGATCGCGATGTGGTGGGCGTTCCTCGAAACACCTAACCCGATCCTCGACGGCTTCTACCAGCTCAACCGCGCCGACACGTTGGCCAAGGCCCGCGCGGCAGCGGCCAAGGTGCAGGCGCCGGGCCTGAATCTGGTGTACGCCAACGCCAAAGGCGATATCGCCTGGTGGGCCTCGGCCTTGCTGCCCAAACGTCCGGCCGGGGTGCAACCGGGCTTCATCCTCGACGGCAGCACGCCCGAGGCGGACAAGGACGGCTACTACCCGTTCAGCGCCAACCCGCAGGAAGAGAACCCGGCGCGCGGCTATATCGTCTCGGCCAACTTCCAGCCCGTGTCGCCGACCGGCATGGAGATTCCCGGTTATTACAACCTTGCCGATCGCGGTCAGCAGCTTGACCGTCAGCTCAGCGACAACCGGGTGAAGTGGAGCAACGAGGCCAACCAGCAGCTGCAACTGGGCACGGCGACCGGTTACGGCCCGCGTCTGTTGGCGCCTTTGTTGCCGGTGTTGCGTGAGGTGGTCAGTGATCCGGCGCAACTGAAACTGGTCGAGCAACTGGCGCAGTGGCCGGGCGACTATCCGCTGAATTCGATCAGCGCGACGCTGTTCAACCAATTCCTCTACGACCTTGCCGACGCGGCGATGCGCGATGAGTTGGGCAATGACTTCTTCGAGACACTGCTGTCGACGCGGGTAATCGATTCGGCACTGCCACGCCTGGCGGCCAATGCGGACTCACCGTGGTGGGACAATCGCAGCACGCCAGCCAAAGAAACCCGCGCCGATGTCGTGCGCACGGCGTGGGCGGCAAGCATGGCGCATCTGAAACTGACCCTCGGCGACAACGTGGCGGGCTGGCAGTGGGGCGCGGCGCACACCCTGACCCACGGCCATCCGCTGGGGCAGCAGAAGCCGCTGGATCGCCTGTTCAACGTCGGCCCGTTCGCAGCGCCGGGCAGCCACGAAGTGCCGAACAACCTCTCGGCGAAGATCGGCCCGGCGCCATGGCCGGTGACCTATGGACCGTCGACGCGGCGTCTGGTGGATTTCGCCGATCCGGTGCATGGCTTGACGATCAACCCGGTCGGCCAGAGCGGCGTGCCGCTGGACAAACACTATGACGATCAGGCCGAGGCGTATGTGGAGGGGATATATGTGCAGGCGCATTTCAGCGAGGAAGAGGTGCTGGCGAATACGCGCAGTACGTTGAAGCTGCTGCCTGCGCGGGTTGCGCCATAAATCCCGGCTGGATTGACAGGCCCCCTTCGCGAGCAGGCTCGCTCCCACAGGAGATTGCATTCCAAATGTGGGAGCGAGCTTGCTCGCGAAAGCCCTGTGTCAGCCGACATCCGAGTCGACTGACACGCCGTCTTCGCGAGCAGGCTCGCTCCCACATTTACAACCGGGTTGGCCTCAGGGTTGAGGCCAACCTGATATTGCTTAAGCCGATTGCGGTGCTGGCGCGCGGCGTGCGTCCGGTTGTTTCCACGAATCGGCAGCGCTTTCTTCGATGGCTTGCTGGATGGCTTTCTTGCGGGCTTCTTCGGCGCGGCGGCTGAAGAACCAGACGAGGAAGGTCACCAGCGACACCGCCAGCAGAATCAGGCTGGCCACGGCGTTGATTTCCGGTTTCACACCCAGGCGCACGGCCGAGAACACTTCCATCGGCAGGGTCGTCGAACCCGGGCCGGAGACGAAGCTCGCCAGCACCAGGTCATCCAGCGACAGCGCGAACGACATCATGCCGCCCGCCGCCAGCGACGGCGCGATCATCGGGATGGTGATCAGGAAGAACACCTTCCACGGCCGCGCGCCCAGGTCCATCGCCGCCTCTTCGATCGACAGGTCCAGCTCACGCAAGCGCGCCGACACCACCACCGCCACATACGCCGCGCAGAACGTGGTGTGGGCGATCCAGATGGTGACGATGCCGCGCTCCTGCGGCCAGCCGATCATTTGGGCCATGGCCACGAACAGCAGCAACAGCGACAGACCGGTGATCACTTCCGGCATCACCAACGGCGCAGTCACCAGGCCACCGAACAGCGTACGGCCCTTGAAGCGGGTGATACGGGTCAGCACGAACGCTGCCAGGGTACCCAGTGCCACCGCCGCCACGGCGGTGTAGCAGGCGATTTCCAGCGAGCGCAACACCGAGCCCATCAATTGCGAGTTGTCGAGCAGGCCGACGTACCACTTCACCGACCAGCCGCCCCACACCGTCACCAGTTTCGAGGCGTTGAACGAGTAAATCACCAGGATCAGCATCGGCAGATAGATGAAGATCAGACCCAATACCAGCATCAGGCTGGAGAAACGGAAGCGTTTCATTCTTTACCCTCCATTTCCTTGGCCTGACTGCGGTTGAACAGGATGATCGGCACAATCAGGATCGCCAGCATCACCACCGCCAGCGCGGATGCCACCGGCCAGTCGCGGTTGTTGAAGAACTCTTGCCACAACACCTTACCGATCATCAGGGTTTCCGGGCCGCCGAGCAGTTCCGGGATCACGAACTCGCCGACCACAGGAATGAATACCAGCATGCAGCCGGCGATGATGCCGTTCTTGGACAATGGAATGGTGATCTTCCAGAAGCTGTTGAACGTGCTCGAACCCAGATCGGACGCGGCTTCCAGCAGACTCTGATCGTGTTTGACCAGGTTGGCGTACAGCGGCAGGATCATGAACGGCAGGTACGAATAGACAATCCCGATGTACACCGCCAGGTTGGTGTTGAGGATCTGCAGCGGCTCGTCGATCAGACCCATGCTCATCAGGAACCCGTTGAGCAGGCCGTTGTTGCTGAGGATGCCCATCCACGCGTAGACGCGGATCAGGATCGCCGTCCAGGTCGGCATCATGATCAGCAGTACCAGCACCGTTTGCAGCTCTTTCCGGGCAGTGGCGATGGCATAGGCCATCGGGTAACCGATCAGCAGGCAGAGCACGGTGCTGATAAAGGCCATTTTCAGCGAACCGAGGTACGCCGCGATGTACAACTCGTCGCCGGCCAGCAACGCGTAGTTGCCCAGGTTCAACAGCAGCTGCAGCTTCTGCTCGGCGTAGGTGTAGATCTCGGTGTACGGCGGGATCGCCACGTCGGCTTCGGCGAAGCTGATCTTCAGAACGATGAAGAACGGCAGCATGAAGAACAGGAACAGCCAGATGAACGGCACCCCGATGACCAGCTGCCGGCCATTGGGGATGATTCGGTTTATACGGCGTTTGAATTTGCGCATGTTCATGAGCGAAGTACCACGCCGCTATCGTCTTCCCACCACACGTAGACCTGATCGCCCCAGGTCGGACGCGCGCCGCGACGTTCGGCGTTGGCGACGAACGACTGCACCAGTTTGCCGCTCGGCAATTCGACGTAGAACACCGAGTGTCCGCCCAGATAAGCGATGTCGTGGACCTTGCCGCTCGACCAGTTGTACTCGCAGGTCGGCATGTCGGCGGTGACCAGCAGTTTTTCCGGGCGAATCGCGTAGGTGACCGACTTGTCCTGCACCGAGGTGCTGATGCCGTGGCCGACGTAGATCTGCCGGTCGAGGTCCTTGCAGGTGATGGTCGCGTGGCCTTCGGCATCGTCGATCACTTCGCCTTCGAAGATGTTGACGTTGCCGATGAATTCGCAGACCAGACGGCTGGTCGGGGTTTCGTAGATGTCGATCGGGCTGCCGATCTGCGCGATCCAACCGAGGTGCATGATCGCGATGCGCTCGGCCATGGTCATGGCTTCTTCCTGGTCGTGGGTGACCATGACGCAGGTCACGCCAACGCGCTCGATGATTTCCACCAGTTCCAGCTGCATCTGCGAGCGCAGCTTTTTGTCCAGAGCGCCCATCGGCTCGTCGAGCAGCAACAGCTTCGGCCGCTTGGCCAGCGAACGGGCCAGGGCCACGCGTTGACGCTGGCCGCCGGACAGTTGATGCGGCTTGCGCTTGGCGTACTGGCTCATCTGCACCAGCTTGAGCATCTCGGCCACGCGGGCGTCGATTTCAGCCTTGGGAATCTTGTCCTGCTGCAGGCCGAAGGCGATGTTCTGCGCCACGGTCATGTGCGGGAACAAAGCGTAAGACTGGAACATCATGTTGATCGGACGGTCGTACGGCGGCATGTCGGTGATGTCGACGCCGTCGAGGAAAATCCGCCCTTCCGTGGGCCGTTCGAAGCCTGCAAGCATCCGTAGCAAGGTGGATTTGCCCGATCCCGAACCGCCGAGCAGAGCAAAAATTTCGCCCTTCTTGATTTCCAGGGACACGTCGTCCACGGCAATCGTCTCGTCGAACTTCTTCGTGACCCGGTCGATTTTGACCAGCACCTGTTTCGGTGTCTGGTCGCCCTCGAGGGCTTTCTTGTAGGCGCCGGAGGCAACTGCCATTTACGAAACTCCCAACAGAAGCAGCAGTTCGCCCCGCAAGACGAACCCTGGATAGTTTGTGCGTTATTTGCCCGACTTGACCTTGGTCCAGCTACGGGTCATCAAACGCTGAATATTGGCTGGCAACTCGGTCGACACGTAGGTCTTGTCGAGGACTGCTTGCGGTGGGTAAACCGCTTCATCGGTGCGAATGGATTGCTCCATCAGCTTGTCCGAACCCGGGTTGGGGTTGGCGTAACCGACGTAATCACTGACCTGGGCGATCACCTCAGGTTTCAGCAAATAATTGATGAAGGCGTGGGCCTCTTTGACGTTGGACGAATCCTTGGGGATCGCCAGCATGTCGAACCACAGCGCACCGCCCTCTTTCGGGATCGAATAGGCGATGTTGACGCCCTTTTTGGCTTCCTCGGCACGGTTCTTCGCCTGGAAGATGTCGCCGGAGAAACCGATGGCCACGCAGATGTCGCCGTTAGCCAGATCGCCGATGTACTTCGAGGAATGGAAATAGGTCACGTAAGGACGCACCGCGAGCAGCTTGGCGGTGGCCTTTTCGTAGTCCTTGGTGTTGGTGCTGTTGGCGTTCAGGCCCAGGTAATTGAGCATGGTCGGCATCATTTCGTCAGCCGAATCGAGGAACGCGACACCGCAGCTGTGCAGCTTCTTGATGTTTTCCGGCTCGAACAGCACGGCCCAGGAATCGATCTTGTCGATACCGAGCACGGCCTTGACCTTGTCGACGTTGTAGCCGATGCCGTTGGTGCCCCACAGATACGGTACGGCGTAGAGGTTGCCGGGGTCGTTCTGTTCCAGGCGCTTGAGCAGCACCGGGTCGAGGTTGGAATAATTCGGCAGCTGCGCCTTGTCGAGCTTCTGGAACGCGCCTGCCTTGATCTGCTTGCCAAGGAAGTGGTTCGACGGCACGACCACGTCATAACCGGTGCGCCCGGCGAGCAGCTTGCCTTCCAGGGTTTCGTTGGAGTCGAAAACGTCGTAGACCGGTTTGATCCCGGTCTCTTTCTCGAAGTCGGCCAGGGTCGATTCGCCGATGTAATCGGACCAGTTATAAATATGCACCGTACCGGCGGCCTGGGCTCCGACAGCGATTGTCAGGCCGGCAGCGGCCAGCAGGGCTTTGCGCAAAGAAGAAAATACAGGCAAGTGGAGGTCCTCTAAATTGATTGGGCCCAAGTTGCCCCGCGCTGCATGACAGCCATGGCTGCCCGACAACAAAACCGGCGCGCAACTTACCCTCGAAAAACCGATCCAGCAAAACTTTCTGTCATTTAATTAGCCGCTGGCCGCCGTCGCGACGACGACGGCCAGTGGTTGTGGCGACAAACCGGCTTATTTGCCCGATTTGATCTTGGTCCAGCTGCGGGTGATCAGACGCAGTGTGGCGGCGTCCAGATCGCTGATCGCATAGAGTTGCTTCTTCACTTCAGCCGAAGGATAGATGCTCGGGTCGCTGGTGATGTCCTTGTCCACCATAGGCGTCGCCGCCTTGTTGCCGTTCGGGAAACGCACGGCGTTGGTAATGCCGGCCATCACTTGCGGCTCCATCAGGTAGTTCATGAACTTGTAGGCGGCTTCGACGTTTTCGGCATCCTTGGGAATGGCGACCATGTCGTAGAAAGTACCGGCGCCTTCTTTTGGAATGGTGTAGGCCAGTTTGACCTTGTCACCGGCTTCCTGAGCGCGGGTCTTGGATTGCTCGAGGTCACCCGAGTAACCGACGGCGACGCAGATGTTGCCGTTGGCCAGGTCGGAGATGTACTTGGAAGAGTGGAAGTAGGCGACCGAAGGACGGATCTTCAGGAACAGGTCTTCGGCGGCTTTCAGATCAGCCTTGTCCTTGCTGTTGGTCGGCTTGCCCAGATAGTGCAATGCCGCCGGAATCATTTCGGTCGGGGCATCGAGGAAGCTCACGCCGCAGCTTTTGAGTTTCTCGATATTTTCCGGCTTGAACACCACGTCCCACGAATCAATCTTGTCGATGCCCAGCGCAGCCTTGACCTTGGCCGGGTTGTAGCCGATGCCGATCGAGCCCCACATGTATGGGAAGGCGTGTTTGTTGCCCTGGTCGCTGGCATCGCCAACGGCCTTGAGCAGGTCTTCGTCGAGGTTTTTCCAGTTCGGCAGCTTGGACTTGTCCAGCTCCTGGTAAACGCCGGCCTTGATTTGCTTGGCGAGGAAATTGTTGGAAGGCACCACGATGTCGTAACCGGACTTGCCGGCCAGCAGCTTGGCTTCCAGGGTTTCGTTACTGTCGAAGACGTCGTAGACGACTTTGATCCCGGTGGCTTTTTCGAAGTTGGCCACGGTGTCCGGCGCGATATAGTCGGACCAGTTGTAGACGTGCAGCACCTTGTCGTCCGCGTGCACCGCACCTGCCATCATGCCCGCCATGGACAGCGCGAGCAGAGTCTTGCCAGCTAGCTTTTTACCTAATGCCTTCATGCGTCATGCTCCAAATTTTTCTTTTTTGAACCACTTTGTTCAGCGGCCGAACCCGGACAACTGGAACCGCGGCTAGTCTGGCAAGATCCGAGGCGGTCTTTCAACAAAAGACCAGCCTTTCTGACAGCTTTGAACGAGTGCGCCGCAGCTCCCCCGCCCAAAGCCTAGCACCTAGGCCTGTAGCGCACCGAGGGTCAGGTCCAGACACTTGCGTGCTTTTGTAACCAGCTCATCGATCTCGGCTTTGCTGATCACCAGCGGCGGCGCGATGATCATGGTGTCGCCCACCGCGCGCATGATCAGGCCGTTGTCGAAGCAGAACTGCCGGCAGATCATGCCCACACCCTTGCCTTCGTAACGCTTGCGCGTGGCCTTGTCCTGCACCAGCTCGATCGCCCCCAGCAGACCGACGCCGCGAACTTCACCCACCAACGGGTGATCGTTCAGCTCGCGCAGACGTTTCTGCAAATACGGTGCCGTTTCGTTGTGGGCGTTCTCGATAATTTTTTCATCGCGCAGGATGCGGATGTTTTCCAAGCCCACCGCGGCTGCCACCGGGTGCCCGGAGTAAGTGAAGCCGTGGTTGAAATCGCCGCCTTCGTTGAGCACGGCCACCACCGAGTCACGCACGATCAACCCGCCCATCGGGATGTAGCCGGAGGTCAGGCCCTTGGCGATGGTCATCATGTCGGGTTTGAGGTCGTAGAAATCGCTACCGAACCACTCACCGGTACGGCCGAAACCGCAGATCACTTCATCGGCGACGAAGAGGATGTCGTACTTGGCGAGGATTTCCTTGATGCGCGGCCAGTAGGTGTCGGGCGGAATGATCACGCCGCCGGCACCTTGGATCGGCTCGGCAATAAAGGCACCGACGTTGTCGACGCCAACTTCGAGAATCTTTTCTTCGAGCTGGTTGGCCGCCCAGATGCCGAACTCTTCCGGCGACATGTCACCGCCTTCGGCGAACCAGTACGGCTGCGCGATGTGGACGATGCCCGGAATCGGCAGGTCGCCCTGCTCGTGCATATAGGTCATGCCGCCGAGGCTCGCGCCGGCCACGGTAGAACCGTGATAACCGTTCTTGCGGCTGATGATGACTTTCTTGTTCGGCTGGCCTTTGATCGCCCAGTAATGACGGACCATGCGCAGCATGGTGTCGTTGCCTTCGGAGCCGGAACCGGTGAAGAACACGTGGTTCATGCCTTCCGGCGCCACGTCGGCAATCGCCTTGGCCAGTTCCAGCGCCGGCGGGTGTGCGGTCTGGAAGAACAGGTTGTAGTAAGGCAGTTCGCGCATCTGTTTCGCGGCGGCATCGGCCAGCTCATCGCGACCGTAACCGATCGCTACGCACCAGAGGCCGGCCATGCCGTCGAGGATCTTGTTGCCTTCGCTGTCCCACAGATAAACGCCCTTGGCGTTGGTGATGATCCGCGGGCCCTTCTCTTTCAGTTGCTTGAAATCACTGAACGGGGCCAGGTGGTGATCGCTGCTCAGCGCTTGCCACTCGCGGGTTTGCGGGTTGTTGCTGGTCATGCCAATTCTCCTTGTTATCGGTGAAGGCGCGACGGCTGGCCGCCGCGCCCGGCGTATCAGACGGCGAAGAGCAGGTACTCACGCTCCCAGGAACTGATCACGCGCTTGAAGTTTTCATGCTCGGCGCGCTTGACCGCGACGTAGCCGGTGATGAAGGTCTTGCCGAGATACTTCTCGATGGTCGCGCTGTTTTCCATGCGCTCCAGCGCGTCCTCGATGGTCAGCGGCAGGCGCAGGTTGCGGCGCTCGTAACCACGGCCGACCACTGGCGCGCTCGGGTTCAGGCCCTCGACCATGCCGATGTAGCCGCAGAGCAGGCTCGCGGCGATCGCCAGGTACGGGTTGGCGTCGGCGCCCGGCAGGCGGTTTTCCACGCGGCGGTTCTGCGGGCCGGCATCCGGTACGCGCAGGCCGACGGTACGGTTCTCTTCGCCCCACTCCACGTTTACCGGTGCCGAAGTGTCCGGGAGGAAGCGGCGGAACGAGTTGACGTTCGGCGCGAACAGCGGCAACAGCTCGGGAATCAGTTTTTGCAGACCACCGATGTGGTGCAGGAACAGTTGGCTCATCGTCCCGTCTTCATTGGAGAAGACGTTCTTGCCGGTCTGAATGTCGATGATGCTCTGGTGCAGGTGCATGGCGCTGCCCGGCTCGCCGGTCATCGGCTTGGCCATGAAGGTCGCCGCTACGTCGTGCTTGAGCGCGGCTTCGCGCATGGTGCGCTTGAACACCAGAATCTGATCGGCCAGCGACAGGGCGTCACCGTGACGGAAGTTGATTTCCATCTGCGCCGTGCCGTCTTCGTGGATCAGCGTATCGAGGTCCAGCTCCTGCAATTCGCACCAGTCGTAGACGTCTTCGAACAGCGGGTCGAATTCGTTGGCCGCTTCAATGGAGAACGACTGCCGGCCGATTTCCGGACGGCCCGAGCGGCCGATCGGCGGCTGCAACGGATAGTCGGGGTCGTCGCTGCGCTTGGTCAGGTAGAACTCCATTTCCGGCGCCACGATTGGCTGCCAGCCCTTGTCGGCATACAGCTTCAAGACTTTCTTGAGGACGTTGCGCGGCGACAGCTCGATCGGGTTGCCTTGCTTGTCGTAGGTGTCGTGGATCACCTGCGCGGTCGGCTCGATCGCCCACGGCACCAGGTACACGGCGTTCTGGTCGGGGCGGCAGATCATGTCGATGTCGGCCGGGTCGAGCAGTTCGTAATAGATGTCGTCTTCGACGTAGTCGCCGGTCACGGTCTGCAGCAGCACGCTCTCCGGCAGACGCATGCCTTTCTCGGCGATGAACTTGTTGGTCGGCGAAATCTTGCCCCGGGTAATGCCGGTCAAGTCGCCGATCATGCATTCGACTTCTGTGATCTTGCGGTCTTTCAACCAATCGGTGAGCTGGTCGAGGTTGTTACTCATAAATGCCTCTGGGCTGAGTCTCCTGACGCGATGTCAGGCAATTTTGACGCTTGCGGCGTCGCGTTAAAGGGGGCTTGCTCGCGCAGTGCCGGCTTACGCCTGGCACCGCGCATAGACAATGAAAGAGGAGCTTACCTGCCCTTGACGCTGGCGTTGCATTTCCCGTGCACTTTGCGAACGTGCAGAATCACAAGCATGACGCTGAGTGCGGCACGGGCTTTGAGAGGGAAAGAGTTCTATAGTGAAAGGAGACGCCATAAAGCGGATGCTGTGCCCGACGTCCAGAATATCGGACGCTGCCGTTTTGCCGGATGTTGACGAGAGTCTCGTCGACAGGCTGCGCGCCTTGCTGGCTGCGCTACGGACGGATTGATCGCCACTGATGTGATGAGCATGCAGACCGGACTGTTGCGAGCAGTCGGTGATGCCGATTAACGGCAGGCGAGACATGAAGCACCCCGGTATTATTGCTGTTATGGGTTTGACCGGAGCTTAGCCTTGTTCATTTTTTTACACAACACCCCCGTAAAAAATACAACACGGCCTGCTCAAGCCCGCAGCTGAGCAACGTTCAAGGTTTGAAAAAACGCCCCAAAGTGCCCCATAAATGCCCTCCAAGCGCTTTTTCGGGGCAAAAAAGGCCTCGCTTGACTTCGGCAGGCCGTTCGGGTTGACTGAAACCAGAAAAGATCAATGATTGATATTTTTAACAACAAAGGTGTTGCATCATGTCGGTACCCCCGCGTGCCGTTCAGCTTAACGAAGCGAACGCGTTCCTTAAGGAACATCCTGAGGTTCTGTACGTTGACCTTCTGATTGCGGATATGAATGGTGTGGTGCGCGGCAAGCGCATCGAACGCACCAGCCTCCACAAGGTTTACGAGAAAGGCATCAACCTGCCGGCCTCTCTATTTGCTCTGGATATCAATGGCTCCACGGTGGAAAGCACCGGTCTGGGCCTGGACATCGGCGACGCCGATCGCATCTGCTATCCGATCCCCGATACCCTGTGCAACGAGCCATGGCAGAAGCGCCCGACCGCGCAGCTGTTGATGACGATGCACGAACTCGAAGGCGATCCGTTTTTCGCCGATCCCCGTGAAGTGCTGCGCCAGGTGGTGACCAAGTTCGACGAGCTCGGCCTGACCATCTGCGCCGCCTTCGAACTCGAGTTCTACCTGATCGACCAGGAAAACGTGAACGGCCGTCCGCAGCCGCCACGCTCGCCGATCTCCGGCAAACGCCCGCACTCGACGCAGGTCTACCTGATCGACGACCTCGACGAATACGTCGACTGCCTCCAGGACATTCTGGAAGGTGCCAAAGAGCAAGGCATCCCGGCCGATGCGATCGTCAAGGAAAGTGCCCCGGCGCAGTTCGAAGTGAACCTGCACCACGTCGCCGACCCGATCAAGGCCTGCGACTACGCCGTCCTGCTCAAGCGTCTGATCAAGAACATCGCCTACGACCATGAAATGGACACCACCTTCATGGCCAAGCCGTATCCGGGCCAGGCGGGCAATGGTCTGCACGTACACATTTCGATTCTGGACAAAGCCGGCAAAAACATTTTTGCCAGCGAGGATCCCGAGCAGAACGCCGCGCTGCGTCACGCGATCGGCGGTGTGCTCGAGACCCTGCCGGCGCAGATGGCTTTCCTCTGCCCGAACGTCAACTCCTACCGTCGCTTCGGCGCGCAGTTCTACGTACCGAACTCGCCGTGCTGGGGCCTGGACAACCGCACCGTGGCGATCCGCGTACCGACCGGTTCTGCCGATGCCGTACGTATCGAGCACCGCGTGGCCGGCGCCGACGCCAACCCGTACCTGCTGATGGCTTCGGTACTGGCCGGCGTGCACCACGGTCTGGTCAACAAGATCGAACCGGGCGCGCCTGTCGAAGGCAACAGCTACGAACAAAACGAGCAGAGCCTGCCGAACAACTTGCGCGATGCCCTGCGCGAGCTGGACGACAGCGAGGTGATGGCCAAGTACATCGATCCGAAGTACATCGATATCTTCGTCGCCTGCAAGGAAAGCGAGCTGGAGGAGTTCGAACACTCCATCTCCGACCTTGAGTACAACTGGTATCTGCATACCGTTTAAGCGGTTGCAGCTTCAAAAAAACGCCGTTGGCTGATTCAGCCAGCGGCGTTTTTTTATGGCCGAACACAAAACCTGTGGCGAGGGGATTTATCCCCGCTGGGTTGCGAAGCAGCCCCAAATCCATCCCACTCGGTGTGTCAGGAATACCCGGCTCTCAGGGTTTACGACTGCTGCGCAGCCGAACGGGGCGGTGCGACGTTTCGCTAAATCCCTTCGCCACAGGGTACTGGCAGACAACACCTGAACCGCCTCGTACAATGCCCGCTGCCCCGCAGGAGACTTCCATGACGCGTCCCGCCACCGTCCGCAAACCCCGTGCCCGCAGTCAGGCGCGGATCGATTCGATCCTCGATGCCGCGCGCACCCTGCTGGCGGCCGAGGGCGTGGCCAGTCTGTCGATCTACAGCGTCGCCGAGCGCGCGCAGATTCCGCCCTCCTCCGTGTATCACTTCTTCGCCAGCGTCCCGGCACTGCTCGAAGCGCTGACCGCCGATGTCCACGCAGCCTTCCGCGCCTGCCTGCAAGCGCCGATCGATCACGATGCTTTGCGCGACTGGCGTGATCTGTCGCGACTGGTCGAACAGCGCATGCTGGAGATCTACGACGAAGACGCAGCCGCGCGGCAATTGATTCTGGCGCAACACGGCCTGACCGAAGTCACCCAGGCTGACCGCCAGCACGATCTGGAACTGGGCGACCTGATGCACAAGCTGTTCGACCAGCATTTCGAGTTGCCGAGGCTGCCCGACGATGTCGATGTGTTTGCCCTGGCGATGGAACTGGGCGACCGGGTTTATGCACGTTCGGTGCAGCAGCACGGGCAGATCACCCCACGCATGGCCGAAGAAGGGATGCGCGTGTTTGATGCCTATATCGGGTTGTACCTTCCGCCATATTTACCCAAGCGCTGAGACATGATCGTTCCCACGCTCTGCGTGGGAATGCAGCCCGTGACGCTCCGCGTCACTGGACGCGGAGCGTCCCTAGAGGCATTCCCACGCGGAGCATGGGAACGATCGACAGGCACAAAAAACCCCGAAGGGCTCACACCCTCCGGGGTTGTTTGTTGTTCACCGGCTTACAACTTGGCGATCGACACCTCGGTGGATTTCACAAAGGCGATCACCTCACTGCCGACCACCAGCTCCAACTCTTTCACAGAACGGGTGGTGATCACCGAAGTGACGATGCCCGAAGCTGTCTGCACGTCGATTTCCGACAGCACGTCGCCGAGGACGATTTCCTTGATCGAGCCTTTGAACTGGTTGCGCACGTTGATGGCTTTGATAGTCATGGCATTTCTCCTAGGATCGAAATGAGCTGCAAGCGGCAAGCTATAAGCTGCAAGTAAAAGCACCAGGCTTGTTCTTGCGGCTTGTAGCTTGAAGCTTGCAGCTGCTTCATTGCGCCCAACGCAGTTGCGTAGGCAGGGGTGAAACGGGTTCCGGCGCCGGCGGTTCGCCGGGCAGGGACAGAACACGGTTGAGCACTTCGGTTTCCAGCGCGGCGAGGCGATGCGAGCCACGCACCCTGGGGCGAGGCAGTTCGACGTGCAGGTCGAGGCCGACTTCGCCGTCCTCAATCAGGATCACCCGATCGGCAATCGTCACCGCTTCACTAACGTCATGGGTAACCAGCAGCACGGTAAAGCCGTGTTGCTGCCAGAGCCGTTCGATCAGCTGCTGCATCTCGATGCGGGTCAGGGCATCCAGTGCGCCGAGCGGTTCGTCGAGCAGCAGCAGACGCGGCTGGTGAATCAGCGCCCGGGCCAGCGCGACGCGCTGCTTCTGGCCACCGGACAATGCTGCCGGCCACTCATTGGCGCGATCAGCCAGACCCACTGCTTCCAGTGCATCCAGCGCTTGCTGGCGCCAGTTGCCCTTGAGGCCGAGACCGACGTTGTCGATGATCCTTTTCCACGGCAGCAGCCGCGCTTCCTGGAACATCAATCGCGTGTCGTCGCGCGCCTGGCTGAGCGGTGCAGAGCCGGCGAGAAGCTCGCCGCCAGTCGGTTGATCGAGGCCGGCGAGCAAGCGCAAGAATGTGCTCTTGCCACAACCGCTGCGCCCGACCACGGCGACAAACTGCCCCGCCGGAATGTGCAGATCGATGTCGCGCAGCACCTGGCGCGCGCCGAAGGTTTTCTGCAGGTTGCGCACCGCCAGCGGAATCCCGCGCAACAGGCGTGGAGGTTGTTGAGCGGTCATGCCGCACCTCCCTTGGCAACCTGATAGGCCGGGTGCCAGCGCAGCCACACACGTTCAAGTCCACGGGCGGCGAGGTCGGCGAGTTTGCCGAGCACCGCGTAAAGCAGGATCGCCAGCACCACCACGTCGGTCTGCAAGAACTCTCGAGCGTTCATCGCCAGATAGCCGATGCCGGAGCTGGCCGAGATGGTTTCAGCGACGATCAGCGTCAGCCACATAAAGCCCAGGGCGAAGCGCACGCCGACCAGAATCGACGGCAACGCACCCGGCAGAATCACCTGCCAGAACAGGCTGAAGCCGCTCAAGCCATAACTGCGCGCCATCTCCACCAGCGCCGGGTCGACGTTGCGGATGCCGTGATAAGTGTTCAGGTAAATCGGAAACAAGGTGCCCAGCGCCACAAGGAAAATCTTCGCTGACTCGTCGATGCCGAACCACAGGATCACCAGCGGAATCAGCGCCAGATGCGGCACGTTTCGGATCATCTGCACCGAGCTGTCGAGCAGGCGCTCGCCCCACTTCGACAGGCCGGTGATGAAACCCAGCACCAGACCAATGCTGCCGCCGATGGTAAAACCGAGTGCCGCGCGCCAGCCGCTGATCGCCAGGTGCGTCCAGATCTCGCCGCTGCGCACCAGACTGACGCCGGCTTCGATCACTGCCACCGGTGCCGGCAGAATCCGCGTCGACAACCAACCGGCCGACACCGACAACTGCCACACCGCCAGCAGCAACACCGGCAACGCCCAGGGCGCGAGGCTGTGGATAAATTTGTTCATGGCCGCGCCTCAGCTCTGCGACGCGGCTTTGGGCAGGATGTCGTTGGCGACCATTTCGCCGAACGGACTGACATAACCGGCGCTCTTCGGCAGTTCCGGGCGTTCAACGTCGAGGTGCGGGAACAGCAGCTCCGCCACCCGATACGACTCTTCAAGGTGTGGATAACCGGAGAAGATGAAAGTGTCGATGCCAAGATCGGCATATTCCTTGACCCGCGCGGCCACGGTCGCGCCATCGCCGACCAGCGCGGTACCGGCACCGCCGCGCACCAGACCGACGCCGGCCCAGAGGTTCGGGCTGACTTCAAGGTTGTCGCGGCTGCCGCCGTGCAGCGCGGCCATGCGCTGCTGGCCGACCGAATCGAAGCGCGCCAGCGAAGCCTGGGCACGCTGGATGGTGTCGTCGTCCAGATGCGAGATCAGCCGGTCCGCTGCCTGCCAGGCTTCGGCGTTGGTTTCACGGACGATCACATGCAGGCGAATGCCAAAGCGTACGGTGCGGCCGAGCTTGGCAGCTTTGGCACGCACTTGTGCGATCTTCTCGGCCACCGCTGCCGGCGGCTCGCCCCAGGTCAGGACCATCTCGACTTGCTCGGCCGCCAGATCCTGCGCCGCTTCGGAGGAGCCACCGAAATATAGCGGCGGACGCGGTTGCTGGATCGGCGGATACAGCAGCTTCGCGCCCTTCACGCTGATGTGCTCGCCGTCGTAATCGACGGTTTCGCCTTCCAGCACACGGCGCCAGATGCGGGTGAATTCCACCGAGGCTTGATAGCGTTCCTCATGGTTGAGGAACAGACCGTCGCCGGCCAGTTCTTCCGGATCGCCACCGGTGACCAGATTGAACAGCGCACGCCCGCCGGACAAACGATCCAGCGTCGCTGCCTGGCGCGCCGCGACCGTCGGGGAAATGATCCCGGGGCGCAGGGCGACGAGGAATTTCAAACGCTGGGTCACTGGAATCAGTGAGGCCGCGACCAGCCACGAGTCTTCGCAGGAGCGCCCGGTCGGAATCAGCACCCCGCCAAAACCCAGACGATCCGCCGCTTGCGCGACCTGTTGCAGGTAGCCGTGATCAACCGCGCGGGCGCCTTCGGCGGTGCCAAGGTAATGGCCGTCGCCGTGGGTCGGCAGGAACCAGAAGATGTTGAGGCTCATGGAGTGGTCTCCTTGTGGATTCGAATTACTGGGCTTGGGAGCTTTGGGCCACAGCGGCCGGCGGGGTCCAGATCACATCCTTGATGCTCAACGGCTTGGGAATCAGCTTGAGCTGGAAGAACGTGTCGGCGATTTTCTGTTGCGCGGCGACCACTTCCGGGGTCAGGAACAGCGCGCCGTAGCCTTGGCGTTTCACCGAGGTCAGGGTGATGTCCGCCGGCAAGCCAAGCAGTGGCGCGACCTGTTGCGTCACGTCTTCGGGATTGGCTTTCGACCATTCACCCACCGCGCGCACCTCTTCGACGAGGGTCTTGATCACCTCGGGATTTTTCTGCGCGTAAGGTTTGGTCGCGAGGTAGAACTGGTGGTTGTCGACGATGCCTTTGCCGTCACGCAGGGTGTGCGCTTGCAGTTGTTTCTCGGCAGCGGCTTGGTACGGATCCCAGATGACCCAGGCGTCGACACTGCCACGCTCGAACGCAGCGCGGGCATCGGCCGGTGGCAGGAACACGGTCTGAATATCCCTGTACTTGAGGCCGGCGTCTTCCAGTGCACGCACCAGCAGGTAGTGGACGTTGGAGCCTTTGTTCAGGGCGACTTTCTTGCCCTTGAGATCGGCCACCGATTTGATCGGCGAGTCCTTCGGCACGAGGATCGCTTCGCTGTTCGGTGCTGGCGGTTCGTAGGCAACGTAGAGCAGATCCGCGCCAGCAGCTTGAGCGAAAACCGGCGGGGTTTCGCCGGTCACGCCGAAATCGATCGAGCCAACGTTGAGGCCTTCGAGCAGCTGCGGGCCGCCGGGAAACTCGGTCCATTGCACGTCGACGCCTTGCGCGGCGAGGCGTTTTTCCAGCGTGCCTTTGGCTTTGAGCAGCACCAGCGTGCCGTACTTCTGATAACCGATCCGCAATGTCTCGGCTTGAGCTTGGGTGATGGCGCCGAAGGTGACAGCCGCAGCAAACAGAGCGACCAGACCACGACGCAAAAATACAGTGCGCATAGCGCTCTCCTTTTTGCTGTTGGGTTGTGGCTGCACCTGCTTGCCCGTTGGCGGGCGAGTAAGGCCAGTACTTCAAATTTCGATGAGGCTTAAATGCTCCAGCGAGCACTCAACAAACGTTCGTTCAGCAGGCCTGGCTCCAGCGGTTTCGGCCGGCGCGCCATGGCGCCGATGAACTGGTCCAGGGCCTCGTGTAACCGTTGCTCCAGGGCCGGCGCCAGTTGCGCGGCGGCACTGCCTTCGCCGTAAGCGATCTGGCTGTCCTCGGCGAAAATGCCCTGAAGCATTTCCTGCGCTTTGAGTGCCGACAGCACGGGCTTGAGGGCGTAATCGACCACCAGCATGTGGGCGATGCTGCCGCCGGTAGCCATCGGCAAGACAACCTTGTGATTCAAGGCACGCTCCGGCAGCAGATCCAACAGGGTCTTCAGCGCTCCGGAAAACGAGGCCTTGTACACCGGCGTGGCGATCAGCAGGCCATCGGAGTTTGCGATCTGTTGCAGCAGGTCGAGGACCTTCGGACTGTCGAAGCGCGCGTGGAGCAGATCCTCGGCCGGGAAGTCCCGCACCTGATAACTCACCACTTCCACCCCTTGCTGTTGCAACCAGCGTTGCGAGCGCTCCAGCAGCACCCCGGAACGGGAGCGCAGGCTGGGGCTGCCACCGAGTGAGACGACCAGCATTGCAGATTCCTTTAAGCGTTACGGGCGATTCGCAGGCTGCGATCTCGCTTCATTGGCAGTGACCTTACCAGCTGATTTATATATCCATAAATCATATTTATTCATTTGGTTATGCGTTTAAGAAATATGAAGATAAGCAGAATCCAGGCGAAAAAAAAGGCCGTCGAAACGGCCGAAATTCCCCTGCGTTGTGATTCTGGATTCTCAAGTGCCTGGGCTGACGCCTTCGCGAGCAGGCTCGCTCCCACAGGGGAATGCATTGCAAATGTGGGAGCGAGCCTGCTCGCGAAAGCGGCGGTGACTACACCGCAAATCTCATTTGTTCGGCTGCGGCGTCAGGCGCAGGTACGGTTTCACCGCGCGATAGCCTTTCGGGAAGCGCTGCTTGATCTCGTCCTCATCCTTGAGCGACGGCACGATCACCACTTCTTCACCGTCCTGCCAGTTGGCCGGGGTGGCGACCTTGTAGTTGTCGGTGAGCTGCAGCGAGTCGATCACCCGCAGGATCTCGTGAAAGTTGCGCCCGGTGCTCGCCGGGTAGGTGATGGTCAGGCGGATCTTCTTGTTCGGGTCGATGACGAACAGCGAACGCACGGTCAGCGTGTCATTGGCGTTCGGGTGGATCAGGTCGTAGAGATCGGAGACCTTGCGATCGGCATCGGCCAGGATCGGGAAATTGACGATGGTGTTCTGGGTTTCGTTGATGTCCTCGATCCACTTGTGGTGCGAGTCCACCGGGTCGACCGACAGCGCGATGGCCTTGACGCCACGCTGGCTGAATTCATCCTTGAGCTTGGCGGTGAAACCCAGCTCGGTGGTGCACACCGGAGTGAAATCCGCCGGATGGGAAAACAGCACGCCCCAGCTATCGCCCAGCCATTCGTGGAAACGAATCTTGCCGGCGCTGGAGTCCTGTTCGAAATCGGGGGCGATGTCGCCGAGTCTGAGGCTCATGATGCTGCTCCTGATGAGGGATGGGAGACAACAACTGTAGCTCGTGATCGATCAGCGTGAAAAAGAATAAATAACTAGTTATCTAGATCATTAGTGAATATTAAACATCTGTTCATTGGACACCGACCCGCATCGCGACGAACATCCAACGCAAGGTTCGAGAAGGCCTTGAGTTGCAGCAAAGAGGGAAATCGAGAAAGGCTTACGGGGGTGAGCCTGACTCGAAACGCAAAAGCCCCGTCCGGCGCGATGCCGGACGGGGCTTTTTTTGCTTCAGTTGCTCGGGCGCTATTACAGCAGTGGGATCGAGTAGCTGAGGATCAGGCGGTTTTCGTCCTGGTCACGTTGACCGGCGATATCGGTGCGCCACGAAGCGTTTTTCCACATGAAGCCCACGTTCTTCAACGGGCCTTCCGGAACAACATAGGCGACGGTCAGATCGCGTTCCCACTCGGAAGCGCCATTCGAAGTCTGGACGCGACCGGCGTTGTACGTATCGACGTTGTCGCCACGCAGGTAAACCATGCCAGCAGTCAGGCCAGGCACGCCAACCTTGGCGAAATCATACGAGTAGCGCGCTTGCCAAGTGCGCTCGCCGGCACGGTTGAACTTCTGGATCTGCATGTCGGTGATGGTGTAGTTCGACGAACCGTCGCCTTGGTTCAGCCACGGGAAGTCGCTGCTGCCATTGCTGACCTGATAACCGCCACCAAATGTGTGACCAGCAACGGTGTACAGGAACAGGCCGCTGTACAGGTTGTTGTCGACTTTACCTTTGCCGCTTGCCGCGTGGCTGTAGGCGCCAGAACTGAAGTACGCTGGGTCGTGGCCATTTGCGCCGTCGTCCGAACTGTTGAAGTAACGGAAGTCAGACTTCAGCACGCCCGGACCGATGGACCAGTTATGAACCAGGCCAAGAAAGTGTTGTTTGTAGAAATCTTCGAGGTTGCCGTAGTAGTACTGGGCAGTCAGATCTTTAGTGATCTTGTAATCACCACCCGCATAAATGAACTTGTTGCTATCGCGGAAGTTCGGACCGCGAGAGTTGGCACCGCCAATGCTCAGCTGTTCATTGTTGCTGGAGTTACGACCTTTGACGTGCTCGATCTGACCACCAACCAACGTCAGGTCCTTGATCTCGCCGGACGTAATCTGCCCACCTTGCCAGGTTTGTGGCAGCAGACGACCATCGTTGGTGACGATGACCGGGTTCTTCGGCTGCAAGGTACCCAGCTTCAGCTCAGTCTGAGAGATCTTGGCTTTGGCAGTCAGACCCAGGCTAGAGAAGTTGTCCACGGCTTTACCGTTGGACTCGCTCGGGAACACGGTGCCGCCGTAAGCGGTGCCGCTGTTGCCGTTGGTACCGCCACCCGAATCCAGGCGAATGCCCATCAGGCCAATGGCATCAATACCGAAGCCGACGGTGCCTTGGGTGTAACCGGAGATGAAACGCAGATCGAAACCTTGGCCCCACTCTTCGTTCTTGTTAGCCCCAGTACCGCTACGGTTATCAGTGTTGATATAGAAGTTACGCAGCCCCAGAGTAGCCTTGCTGTCTTCGATGAAACCGGCGGCGCCTGCCTGCTGCGCCATAACCCCTACGGCCACAGCCAGGGCCAAGGTGGACTTGTTCATGTATCGCTCCTCTCGTTTCTAATTTCCGCTTTTTTACTGTCGGTTTCGGATCTATTGCCCGAAATCCTCAATGCTTGCTCGCGGTGGACCGTTTCCCCCCCAGTCAACGCCGCGAAAGAATACCCCGGCATAGTCCAGAAAAGAATTTCTTCGCTCTTTTTCAGAGCATCCAGGCATATATAAAAGCAACGCAGACTGGAGGTATCGGCTTCAATACCGATTCCTGAACCCTTCAAGTTGTCGAGCGACAAAAATGCCAAAACACCGCAGCGTCTTTGAACGCCGGACTGGCCTACTTTAGGCTTTCGCTGGAGAACATAAAAAGAATAAAAAAATTCATATTGCTTTGATTTTGGAATATAGAAAAATGCCCAAAAAAAACCTTGCCGAACGGCAAGGTTTTTTCAGGACTTGTTACAGGAAGCTATAGGTGTAGTTGAAGATCAAGCGTGTCTGATCCTGATCGGCAATATTGATTTCGCTGCCGCGATAAACACCATTGCGCAATGTCACACCAAAACCTTTAAGAGCACCCTGCTGCACGGTGTAATCGATGCGCATGTCCCGCTCCCACTCGGACATATCGCTGCCGGTGCCATTGGTTGCCTTGATGTTGTCGCCATGCAGATAAGCGATCGAGGCTTTGAGGCCCGGTACACCCAGACCCGCGAAGTCGTAGGAGTACTGACCGAAGGTGGTGTTTTCACCGGCCCGAACGAAACCGTTGATCATGGAATCGGTGAACAGGTAGAAACTGGCACCACCGGCACCTTCAGGGCGACCGTTGCCATCGACCACGTTGCCTTGGTTCAGGTAGACGAAGCCGCCGTCATCGTTGACGCGTTGATGACCGAGCAAGAATGCATTGCCACCCAGGGTGTAAGTGAACATGGCGCTCCAGGTCTTGTTATCGACCTCGCCCGGGTTCTTGGCATAACCACCGTTGTTATTGAAGCGGTAGCCTGCGTCCCCGTTCTTGCCATCGGAGCTGCTGTCGAAATAGCGGATGTCGGTCTTGAACGATTGGTTGGTGCTGATTGGAAACACATGTACCAAACCGAAGAAGTTCTGCTTGTAATAGTCCTGCAGATTCGAGTGGTAGTACTGCAGGGTCAGGTCTTTGGTGACCTTCCAGTCGGCACCGGCATAGCGGAACTGGTTGCTGTCCTCGGTACCACCCGCTACCGCCAGGCCGGTGGTATTGGAAGAAGCCCGACCTGCGGCGTGTTCCAGTTGACCCGCGTTGAAGGTGACGTTGTCGATTTCCTTCGAAGTGATGGTCCCGCCTTCGAAAGTCTGTGGCAACAGACGGCTGTCGTTGGCAACGAGAATCGGCATGTTTGGCTGCAAGGCACCACCGTAGTGGGCCTCTGTCTTCGAGAAACGCGCTTTGACGTTGCCTGCCACTCGGCTCCACTCGTCAACGGCTGAACCGTCGCTGTCGCTTGGGAAGAATGTGTTGGAGTCCGGGTGATGCCCCTTGCCGCCATCAAGGTGAATACCCACCAATGCCTGCGCATCGAAACCAAAACCGACGGTACCTTGTGTAAAGCCCGACAGATAATCGAACTTCAGTCCCTCGGCAGTTTCTCTTTGATCCGCACCACCGTCACGGTTATCGTTGTTGAAATACATGGTGCGCGAACTGACGGTAGCCTTACTGTCTTCGATGAAACCGGCGGCGCCTGCCTGCTGCGCCATAACCCCTATGGCCACAGCCACGGCCAAGGTGGACTTGTTCATTATCTAGCTCCTCTCTTATTTCTAATTTTTGTATGCCTGGCCCCGGATTGATGCCGTGGTGCCGAAGGTTCACGATTAGCACCAGAGCGTGACCCACAAGTCAATCGTAACTATGTGTGTCTACGACCAAGGTCTAAGGTGGTTTTTTTTCGTCCATGCAAAGTCACGATTTCGTCATGACTCTGAAAAGAATGAATGCTTCTTTTCTAATACCCTTTAGGAATTTCGCCGACCTGGCGCGCCTTTCGCTTTCACCGCGCCAGTGCCCAAAAAATTCCTAAAAGCACTCAGGCATCCCAGTCAACCGATCTGCACTGTCACAAAATCGAAGTGATTCCTTCTCATCCCGCGCGATCAAGCGCGCACTATCCAATTCAATTGTTACAGTTTGTGTATCGTTCGCATTACTGCAAAACTTTTTCCACAGCCACGGTTTTACCCAGCCATGAGCATAAGCATCAGGCAGACAGGGTCTGGATTGGTGGATGGTTTGCGAGGAGATACGTCTTGCAACCGCGCCATCAGCGCACGGCTGAATAAAAACCCGGCCCTGCCGGCAATGCTGGCCGGGCCGCGGTTATCAGGTAGCGATCAAAGGGTCTTTTCGAAGATCTTCGAATTACGCTGGTAGTTGTACAGCGACGCCCGTGCCGCTGGCAGGCGTTCCACGCTGCTTGGCTCGAACCCGCGCTCGCGGAACCAGTGCGCGGTGCGCGTGGTGAGTACGAACAGGGTTTTCAGACCCTGCGCCCGCGCGCGGGTTTCGATGCGCTCGAGCAATTCGTCGCCGCGACCGCCATGGCGATACTCGGGATTCACCGCCAGACACGCCAGTTCGCCGGCATCGGAATCGGCAATCTGATACAACGCCGCACAGGCGATGATCATGCCTTCGCGCTCGACCACGCTGAACTGCTCGATCTCGCGCTCCAGCACTTCCCGCGAGCGGCGCACCAGAATGCCCTGCTCTTCCAGCGGACTGATCAGGTCGAGCAAACCGCCGACGTCTTCAATCGCCGCTTCGCGCACCAGTTCGAACTGCTCCTGCGCCACCAGCGTACCGCCACCGTCACGGGTGAACAGCTCCGTCAGCAGCGCGCCATCTTCGGCGTAACTGACGATATGACTGCGCGCAACGCCGCCTCGACAGGCTTCGGCGGCGGCATCAAGCAACTCCGCTTGATAGTTGCTCATGCCCAGACGCTGCAAATGTGCCGGCACTTGCTGAGGGCGCAGTTCGCGCACCAGTTTGCCGTTCTCGTCGATCAGGCCGAGCTCGGCGCCGAACAACAGCAGCTTGTCCGCGCCCAGATCAATCGCGGCGCGGGTGGCGACGTCTTCGCAGGCAAGGTTGAAGATCTCGCCGGTCGGCGAATAGCCCAGCGGCGACAGCAATACGATCGAGCGTTCATCGAGCAGGCGATTGATGCCCTTGCGGTCAACCCGACGCACTTCACCGGTGTGGTGATAGTCGACACCTTCCAGCACACCGATCGGCCGCGCGGTGACCAGGTTGCCGCTGGCCACGCGCAGGCGCGAGCCCTGCATCGGCGACGAGGCCATGTCCATCGACAGCCGTGCTTCGATGGCGATGCGCAACTGGCCGACCGCGTCGATCACACACTCCAGGGTCGCGGCATCGGTGATGCGCATGCCGTGATGGTAATGCGGGGTCAGGCCACGGGCGGCGAGGCGGGTTTCGATCTGCGGGCGCGAGCCGTGCACCAGCACCAGACGCACGCCAAGACTGTGCAGCAAGACCAGGTCGTGGACGATATTGCCGAAATTCGGATGCTCGACGCCGTCGCCGGGCAGCATGACGACGAAGGTGCAATCGCGGTGGGCATTGATGTAAGGGGACGCGTGGCGAAGCCAATTGACGTATTCGGGCATGAACCTGGGCCTGTAATAAAGAGCAGCCGAAAAAAGGGGCGAAACGAAAAACGCACAGCGGGCTGATGGTTATCGTCGGAACAGGCTTGGCGACACGCGCGCTCTCCTCATGAATACGGGTTGTAGTGCAGGCAATTTACCGGGTTGATGCAAGACATTTAACCCTGTGGGAGCGAGCCTGCTCGCGAAAACGGTGGATCAGGTTCATCAATGGCGACTGACGGAACGCTTTCGCGAGCAGGCTCGCTCCCACACAGGGCCGTCATCGTTCGTCTGTCGTCAGGCAGTAATGTTCAATCAACTGCCGAATCAGATGCACGGTAGGCTGCAAACGTGACATTTCAAGGTACTCGCCGGGTTGATGCGCGCAGGCAATGTCGCCGGGGCCGAGGACGATGGTTTCGCAGCCGAGGCGCTGAAGATAAGGCGCTTCGGTGCCGAACGCTACTGCTTCGGCGCGATGGCCGGTGAGCTTTTCGGCGATGCGCACCAGTTCGGCATCCTCGGACTGTTCGAACGGCGGCACTTCCGGGAACAGCGGTTTGTAATCGATTTTCACCTTATGCCGCTCGGCCACCGGGTTGAGCTTGCGCAGTATTTCCGCGCGCAGCACGCTCGGGTCCATGCCCGGCAGCGGCCGCAGGTCAAACTCCAGCGAACACTGGCCGCAGATGCGATTGGGGTTGTCGCCACCATGGATGCAGCCGAAGTTCATCGTCGGTTGCGGCACGCTGAACTGTGGATTGCTGAATTCACGCTGCCACAACAGGCGCAGGCCGCGCAGTTCGCCGATGGCATCGTGCATCGCTTCAAGGGCGCTGTGGCCCAGGCGCGGATCAGACGAGTGGCCGCTCTGCCCGAGGATGTCGATGCGCTCCATCATGATGCCTTTGTGCATGCGAATCGGCTTGAGCCCGGTCGGCTCGCCGATCACCGCCGCGCGGCCCAGCGGTTGCCCGGCCTCGGCCAGCGCGCGGGCGCCGGACATCGAGCTTTCTTCGTCGCAGGTGGCGAGGATCAGCAGCGGTTGCTTGAACGGCTGATCGAGCAGCGGCCGCACGGCTTCGATGATCAGCGCGAAGAAACCCTTCATGTCGCAGCTGCCCAGCCCGACCCAGCGACCGTCGACTTCGGTGAGCTTCAGCGGGTCGGTCTGCCACAACGCGTCGTCATAAGGTACGGTGTCGCTGTGCCCGGCCAGCACCAGGCCGCCGGGGCCGCTGCCGATACTGGCAAGCAGATTGAATTTGCCGGGGCTGACCTGCTGGATATCGCAGCTGAAACCCAGGTCACCGAGCCAGCCCGCCAGCAGATCGATGACGGCGCGGTTGGACTGGTCCAGGTTCGGTTGGGTACAGCTGACCGATGGCGCGGCAATCAGCGCGGCGAACTGGTCTTGCATGGACGGCAATGGCATCACTGACTCCAGGTCCCGGATTGAGGCCCACTATAGAACCATCCGGCGCGCGGAATAAACCGTCGCAGGGCGTAGGAAGTTTGACTCCTGTACACTGCACGGCCTTGGCAGCCACCCATTCCCCCGGCTGCGCTCCCGATTCTGGATGTTCCGGCCATGCAAAAAGAAACTGAAATCAAACTCCGCGTCAGCCGCGAAACCCTCGCTGCCCTGCGCGAGCACCCGCTGCTGAAGAAACGCAACAAAAGTGGCTGGGAACGCCGTGAGTTGATGAACCAGTATTTCGACACCCCCGAGCGCGACCTCGCCCAAGCCAAGGTCGCCCTGCGCCTGCGCAAGGACGGTGACGAAGTGATTCAGACCCTCAAGACCCGTGGCCAAAGCGTCGCCGGTCTGTCCGAGCGTAACGAGTACGACTGGAAACTGCCGAAAGCCAAGCTCGACGTAAAGAAACTCGACGGCGAATGCTGGCCCGAGGCACTGGCCGAGCTGGACAAGAAAACCCTCAAGCCGATCTTCACCACCGATTTCGTCCGCGAGCGCGCCGAAATCGCCTGGGGCCGTGGCAAGACCAAAGTGGTCATCGAAGCCGCGCTGGACCTCGGTCACGTAGTGGTTGGCAAGCAGAAGGAAGAGATCTGCGAGCTGGAACTGGAGCTGCGCGAAGGCGAGCCTGCCGCGTTGCTGGAACTGGCTGCCGAACTGGCCGAAACCCTGGCGCTGATGCCATGCGATATCAGCAAGGCCGAGCGTGGTTATCGCCTGCACGACGCCAACAGCTACTCGCTGAGCCTGCCAGCGCCGCAGCTGACCAGCGAAACCCGTCTCGACGACGCCTTCGCCGCGCTGAGCTGGCATCTGCTCGGCAGCAGCCAGCGTCTGGCCGAACAATATCGCTTCAACGGCCACTGGCGTCTGTTGCAGGACTGGGTCGAGAACCTCGCGGAAATGCGCGCCCTGCTCAGCAGCCTCGGCCAGGCTGCGCCGCGTCAGTCGACCCACGATTTGCGCGTGGCCCTCGATGCCTTGCTGGAAGACTGGCGCCCGTTGGTGCAGGTCGGCATCGAAGACGAAGACGTGCGCAAGGCCGCGCCGGAGCAGTTCCTCGAAGAGCTGGAAGACCCGCGCTGGGGCCAGTTCTCGCTGAACGCTTCACGCTGGCTGCTGGCCCGCACCTGGACTGCCGACCGCAACACCCGTGGCAACCGTCAGGGTGACGCGCAACTGCACAGCTGGCTGCCGCGTCTGCTGGGCGAAGAAGCCACTGCTCTGCAGTTGCAGCGCTACCAGCAGCAGCCGGAAGATCTTGCTGAACAACTGCCGCGTATCGAGCGCATTCAGGTCTGGTTGCACCATGCGCGCAACGTGCTGGACATCCCGGAAATGGATCGTCTGTACGGTGAGCTGAACAAACTGGCGCAACTGGCCAACGAGCCGACCATCACCGACGAACTGCTTGATGCGCGCAAGCATCAGGCGATTGCGGTGTACCAGAATCGCGCCTGGAAAATCCTCCTGCGCAGCTAAACACCTTCCCACCTGATCGTTCCCACGCTCTGCGTGGGAACGCCTCAATGGACGCTCTGCGTCCGCTTTGGGACGCAGAGCGTCCCGGGCTGCATTCCCACGCGGAGCGTGGGAACGATCAAGCGGGGACTGCTGCGCAGCCCAGCGGGGATAAATCCCCTCGCCACAAAGGCCATCCGCACTAGACCGGCAGGCTGGTGGTGGACTTGATCTCCGACAGCGCCACAATCGAATTCACTTCCTGTATCCCCGGCACCAGCGACAGCTTCTCGAAGAAGAACCGCTCGTACGCCTCGATGTCCGCCGCGACAATGCGCAGCATGAAATCCACCGCTCCCATCAGCACATAACACTCCAGCACTTCCGGAAAGCCGCGAATCGCCTCGGTGAATTCGGTGAAGTTCGAACGCCCATGAGCGTTGAGTTTGATCTCGGCAAAGATCTGCGTGTTCAGGCCGATCTTCTTGCGATCCAGCAAGGTCACCTGCCCGCGAATGATGCCCTCCTCCTTCATCCGCTGAATCCGCCGCCAGCACGGCGATTGCGACAGGCCGACCTGCTCGGCGATCTGCGCGCTCGACAGTGAAGCGTCTTCCTGCAGCAAGGCGAGGATCTTGCGGTCGTAGGCGTCCAGTTCGCTGTGCATAAAAAATCCTCAGAGATCAGCTTTCACGAATCAATTCTTTCGATAAATCTGTTCAGACGCCGATCATAGCCAAGAAATACCCCGCACCGAATGTAAAAATTTCTCCAGTGACCTTGGAGATTCACCATGCCGCACCTTGAAGCCGTGAACAGCGCCCCCACCCGCGCCGATGTCTGGAACGTCGATAACGCCCACTGCCTGGCGCAGTACCGAATTCTTGCCGAAGCCGAGCCGGATCTGCTGGTACGGGTGCTGAATCTGTTCGCTTTGCAGTTTCTGACGCCGGAGCAGGTCAATGTCCAGCGCCAGGACGATCTGCTGTCGATCGACCTCCTCATGAGCGGCCTGAGCTGGCATCGCGCGCAGGTGATCGCGGAGAAACTGCGCAACCTGATCAGCGTCTGCGCGGTGGACCTGCACAACCCCGACGCCGCGTGGCAAGCGCCCGCCCAGGCGGCCGGCTGACAAATCCGGCAACGGCTTCGTCGGGTAGTGGCCCAACGGTCAGCGGGGCCACGACTATCCTTTTGCGCATGACGCTTAATAAGGAAAGCCGCATGTCCGTTCAATTTGTCACTCAGGACCGCTGGCTGGACCTCAATGATGTGTTACGGGAACTGGTCGCCCAAGGCTTCATCTGCCAGGACGCGGCGGAACAGGCGCTCAATGCCCGCCGTCGCCATGCTGCTCACGGGCAGATGCATCCGATGGAATTCATCGCCAGCCAGCAACTCGACGACCTCAGCCGTCCGGGCAAACATCTGGATCTGGAAAGCCTCACCCTGTGGCTGGCGCAACAGGCCGGTCAGCCGTATTTGCGCATTGATCCGCTGAAAATCAATGTCGCGGCGATCACGCCGCTGATGTCTTACGCCTTCGCGCAACGGCACAAGATTCTCGCCGTCGCCGTGGACCGCGACTCGGTCACCGTGGCCAGCGCTCAGCCCTACGTCAGCGGTTGGGAAGCTGACCTGACCCACGTATTGAAGCTGCCGATCAAACGGGTCGTGGCCAACCCTGTCGACATCCAGCGCTTCAGCGTCGAGTTTTTCCGGCTGGCCAAATCGGTCAGCGGCGCCAGCAATGCCGACGCCCAAGGCGGCAACCTCGGCAATTTCGAACAACTGCTCAACCTCGGCGCCAGCGATCAGGAACCGGACGCCAACGACGCACACATCGTCAACATCGTCGACTGGCTGTTCCAGTACGCCTTCCAGCAGCGCGCCAGCGATATCCACATCGAACCGCGCCGCGAGCACGGCACCGTGCGCTTTCGCATCGACGGCGTGTTGCACAACGTCTATCAATTCCCGCCGCAAGTGACCATGGCGATTGTCAGCCGCCTGAAAAGCCTCGGCCGCATGAACGTCGCGGAAAAGCGCAAACCCCAGGATGGCCGGGTCAAGACCAAGACCCCGGACGGCGGCGAAGTGGAGTTGCGTCTGTCGACCTTGCCGACAGCGTTCGGCGAAAAAATGGTCATGCGGATTTTCGACCCGGAAGTGCTGCTGAAAAATTTCGACCAGTTGGGTTTCAGCGCCGACGACCTGCGGCGCTGGCAGGACATGACCCGCCAGCCCAACGGCATCATTCTGGTCACCGGGCCGACCGGTTCGGGCAAGACCACCACCCTGTACACCACGCTGAAAAAACTGGCGACGCCGGAGGTCAACCTCTGCACCATCGAGGACCCGATCGAAATGGTCGAGCCGGCCTTCAACCAGATGCAGGTGCAGCACAACATCGAACTGACCTTCGCCGCCGGGGTGCGCGCGCTGATGCGGCAGGACCCGGACATCATCATGATCGGCGAGATCCGCGATCTGGAAACTGCGGAAATGGCGATTCAGGCCGCGCTCACCGGGCACTTGGTGTTGTCCACCCTGCACACCAACGATGCACCAAGCGCCATCAGCCGTTTGCTCGAACTCGGTGTGCCGCATTACCTGATCAAAGCCACCTTGCTCGGCGTCATGGCTCAGCGTCTGGTGCGCACCTTGTGCCCGCACTGCAAGGCGCCGCTGACGCTCGAAGATGAAGACTGGCAAACCCTGACCCGACCCTGGCAGGCGCCGCTGCCGAGCAATGCGCAACGGGCGATCGGCTGCCTGGAATGCCGCGACACCGGCTATCGCGGCCGCGCCGGCGTGTACGAAATCATGCAACTGAGCGACAGCCTCAAAGCGCTGATCACCCCGGACACCGACCTCACCGCGATCAGGCGTCAGGCATTCAAGGAAGGCATGCGCAGCCTGCGCCTGTCCGGCGCGCAAAAAGTTGCGGTGGGGCTGACCACGGTGGAAGAAGTGCTGCGGGTGACGCCGCAAAGTGAGTTGAAATAATTCAGCACGGAACTGGATCGAGGGATCGGCTATCCAACGCCGTAGTCAATCCCAGGAGTCACCTCATCATGCGTCTCAAACTCGCTGTCGCCACCTTGGCCCTGCTGTCGCTTCCCGTTGGTTCGGCCATGGCGGACAGCTTTTGGCGTAACGTCATCTCCTCCGGCGCCACCACCGGCTCGACCTACCTGACGTTCAAGGATCACAAGTTGATCGTCGCCGCCCAGGACGACGCCGGCAGCTTCGTCGCCAGCGACGGCGGCATCCGTGGCCCGTACCTGGAAGCAGCGATGCAGAAAGTCCGCGCCGACAACCCGGGCCTGCAGGCTTCGGACATGGAACTGGCGAACGCGATTCTGGCGAAGAACGCCGTGGCTTCCGAGTAAGCCTCGCACCCTCAAAAATGCCGCTCGATCGAGCGGCATTTTTTTGCCCGGATTACCGCCTCACCACCATCCCTTGTGGGAGCGAGCCTGCTCGCGAAAGCGGTGAGTCAGTCACCGCAAATGCCGGCTGGACGATTGCTTTCGCGAGCAAGCTCGCTCCCACAGGGGCGGTGGTGGTTTAGAGATCAGCGGTAATCCTCCACCGGCACACACGCGCAATACAGATTGCGATCGCCGTAAACGTTATCCACCCGATTCACCGCCGGCCAATATTTGTGCAAGCGTGTGTGCGCATCCGGGGTGATGGCCTGTTCGACACTGTAGGGTCGCTCCCAGACTCCAGTGACATCGGCCAAGGTATGCGGCGCGCGTTTGAGCGGGTTGTCTTCGCCCGGCCAGTTGCCCTTCTGCACTTCATTGATCTCGGCGCGAATGCTCAGCATCGCCGCGATGAAGCGGTCGAGCTCTGCCTTGGATTCGCTCTCGGTCGGCTCGACCATCAAGGTACCCGGTACCGGGAAGGACATGGTCGGCGCGTGGAAACCGTAATCCATCAGCCGCTTGGCGACGTCTTCCTCGCTGATGCCGGTCTGCGCCTTCAGTGGGCGCAGATCAAGAATGCATTCATGCGCCACCCGGCCGTTGCGCCCGGTGTAGAGCACCGGAAACGCGCCGGATAAATGCTGCGCCAGATAATTCGCCGCCAGAATCGCCACCTCGCTGGCGTCCGCCAGTTGCGGGCCCATCATGGCGATATACATCCAACTGATCGGCAAAATGCTCGCACTGCCCCACGGTGCTGCGCTGACTGCGCCGTTCTGCGCCAGCGGCCCGTCAATCGGCACCACCGGATGGTTGGCGACGAACGGCGCCAGATGCGCACGAACCCCGATCGGCCCCATGCCCGGCCCGCCGCCGCCATGGGGAATGCAGAAGGTCTTGTGCAGGTTCATGTGCGACACGTCGGCGCCAATGTCCGCCGGTCTGGCCAAGCCGACCTGGGCATTGAGATTGGCGCCATCCATGTACACCTGGCCGCCGTGCTGGTGAATCACTGCGCAGATGTCGCTGATGCCCTCCTCGTAGACCCCATGGGTCGACGGATAGGTCGCCATCAGGCACGACAACTTGTTCCCGGCCTCCGCGGCTTTTAGCTGCAAATCATCCAGATCGACGTTGCCCGCCTCATCGCATTCGACAATCACCACACGCATCCCGGCCATCTGCGCCGACGCTGGATTGGTCCCGTGGGCCGACGACGGAATCAGGCAGATATCTCGCGCGCCCTCCCCTCGGCTCTCGTGATATTTACGGATCGCCAGGAGCCCGGCGTATTCGCCCTGGGCGCCGGAGTTGGGCTGCATGCAGATCGCATCGAAACCGGTAATCGCGCAGAGCCAACGCTCAAGCTCTTCGATCATCAGCGTGTAACCGACAGCCTGCTCCCTCGGCACAAACGGATGCAGATGGGCGAACTGCGGCCAGGTGATCGGGATCATCTCGCTGGTGGCGTTGAGCTTCATCGTGCACGAGCCCAGCGGAATCATCGATTGGTTGAGTGCCAGATCCTTGTTTTCCAGTTGCTTGAGGTAACGCAGCATCTCGGTTTCGCTGTGGTGGGCGTTGAACACCGGATGTTGCAGGTACGGCGTGCTGCGCTGGAGTTCGACGGGAATTCCCGAGGCGATGTCCTGCGCATCAAGCGCATCAACACTCAGGCCGTGATCAGCCCCGAGCAGCACGTCGAACAGTTTTGCCACGGTGTGTTCGTCACAGGTCTCATCCAGACTCAGACCGACGCGGCCGCGACCGAGAATGCGCAGGTTGATCTGCGCTGCCTGAGCACTTTCGATGATCGCCGTTTGCGCACCGCCGACCTCCAGTGTCAGGGTGTCGAAGAACTGCCTGTTGAGCCGTTTGATGCCGTTGCGCTCGAGTCCCGCCGCAAGGAGGCAGGTCAGGCGATGCACGCGCTGGGCGATACGCTTCAAACCCTCCGGGCCGTGATACACCGCGTAGCAACTGGCGATATTGGCTAGCAGCACCTGCGCGGTGCAGATGTTCGAATTGGCTTTCTCGCGGCGGATGTGTTGCTCGCGGGTCTGCAGGGCCATGCGCAGCGCGACGTTGCCGCGAGCATCTTTCGACACACCGATGATCCGCCCCGGAATCGCCCGTTTGTATTCCTCGCGGCTGGCGAAAAACGCCGCGTGCGGGCCGCCATAACCCATCGGCACCCCGAAACGCTGGGACGAACCGAACACCACATCGGCACCCAACTCACCCGGCGGCGTCAGCACCAGCAGGCTGAGCAAATCGGTGGCGACGCAGGCCAGGGCCTGTTGTGCGTGCAGGTGGTTGATCAAGGGTTTGAGATCGCGGATTTCGCCGTGGGTGTCGGGGTATTGCAGCAGCGCGCCGAACACCTCGTGCTGCGCCAGATTATCCACCGCGTCTACGATCAGTTCGAAGCCGAAACCTTCTGCTCGGGTCTGTACCACGGAGAGGGTTTGCGGATGGCAGTTCTCGTCAACAAAGAACAGATTGCTCTTCGACTTCGCCACGCGCTTGGCCAACGCCATGGCTTCGGCCGCTGCGGTGGCCTCATCGAGCAGCGAGGCGTTGGCCAGTTCCAGGCCGGTGAGGTCGATGGTCAGTTGCTGAAAATTGAGCAGCGCTTCGAGCCGGCCCTGGGCGATCTCTGGTTGATATGGGGTGTACGCGGTGTACCAGCCGGGATTTTCCAGCACGTTGCGCAAAATGACGGTTGGCGTGACGGTGCCGTGGTAGCCCATACCGATCAGGCTGGTGAACAGCTGATTCTGCTCGGCATAACCGCGCAGCTTCGCCAGTGCAGCCTGTTCGTCGAGAGCCGGCGGCAGATCCAATGCGCGATTGAAGCGAATCCCCGGCGGCACGGTCTGCTCGATCAGCTCGGCGCGACTGCCCAGGCCGAGGCTATCGAGCATCGCCTGCTGCTCGGCGGCATCCGGGCCGAGGTGGCGGCGCAGAAAGGCTTCGGGATCGCGTAACTGGCTCAGGGACGGCGACTGGGACATGACGGGCTCTCCTGGCTGGCGCTTGGCGTCAATCGACACGGTCAAACCAGCATAGCAGGCGAATTTTCAAGATCACGCCGCCCCTGTGGGAGCGAGCCTGCTCGCGAAAGCGGTGTTTCAGAAACCTTGGCATTGACTGATATGGCGCTTTCGCGAGCGGGCTCGCTCCCACAAAGGGATATTCGTCGCCCATAAAAAAGCCCCGACGAATCGGGGCTTTGGGTGTTGCCGGCAACTTACTCGCCGATCACAGCCTTGTACCCAGCAGCATCGAGCAGCTTGTCCAGCTCGGCCTTGTCGCTTGGCTTGAGCTTGAAGATCCACGCGCCGTACGGGTCGGAGTTCAGCAGTTCAGGCGAGCCACCCAGATCTTCGTTGATCGCGATGACCTCACCGCTGACCGGGGCGTAGATGTCGGAGGCGGCTTTCACCGACTCGACCACGCCGGATTGCTCACCGGCGGCGAACACCTTGCCGACTTCGGTCAGTTCGACGAACACCACGTCGCCAAGCGCTTCCTGCGCGTGATCGCTGATGCCCACGGTGACGGTGCCGTCGGTTTCCAGACGCGCCCATTCATGACTTTCGGCAAAACGCAGTTCGGCAGGGATATCGCTCATCTTCGGTTCCTCGGAAATTGGTCAGCGGTCATGCCCGCCAGAAAAGGTTAGATCAAGGTTTTGCCATGGCGCACGAAGGTCGGTTTGACCACTCGCACCGGATACCACTTGCCACGGATTTCCACTTCGGCGCGGTCGGCGGTTGCCATCGGTACACGCGCCAGGGCAATCGATTTGCTCAGCGTAGGAGAGAAACTACCACTGGTGATCTCCCCTTCGCCAACATCGGCGATGCGAACCACTTGGTGAGCGCGCAAAACCCCGCGCTCTTCCAGCACCAGACCGACCAGTTTGTGCGCCACGCCGGTGGCTTTTTCCGCCTCCAGCGCCGCACGGCCGATGAACTGCCGCGAGGCCGGCTCCCAGGCGATGCTCCAGGCCATGTTCGAGGCCAGCGGTGAAACGTCCTGATGAATGTCCTGACCGTACAGGTTCATTCCGGCCTCGACACGCAAGGTGTCGCGAGCACCGAGGCCGATCGGCGAAATACCCGCACCGACCAGATCGTTGAAGAAACCCGGCGCCTGATTCGCGGGCAGGCAGATTTCCAGGCCATCCTCGCCGGTGTAACCGGTACGCGCGATGAACCAGTCGCCGTCGATGGCGCCTTCGAAAGGTTTGAGTTGCTGGATCAGCGTGGCGCGGGACTGGGTGACCAGTTCGGCAATCTTGTGCCGGGCCTGCGGGCCCTGGATGGCGAGCATCGCCAGCTCGGCGCGCTCGTGCAGTAGCACGTCGTAGGCGCCGAGCTGGGCGTTCATCCAGGCCAGATCCTGATCGCGGGTCGAGGCGTTGAACACCAGCCGGTACGCGTCGTCGAGGCGATAGACGATCATGTCGTCGACGATACCGCCGCGCTCATTGAGCATGGTGCTGTACAACGCCCGGCCGGGGCTGTGCAGACGTTCGACGTCGTTGGCCAGCAAATGCTGGAGCCAGGCCTTGGCCTGGGCGCCGGTGACATCGATCACGGTCATATGGGAAACATCGAACACCCCGCAATCGCGGCGCACTTCGTGGTGCTCCTCGACCTGCGAGCCGTAATGCAGTGGCATGTCCCAACCGCCAAAATCGACCATCTTCGCGCCGAGCGCGAGGTGCAGGTCATACAGAGGCGTACGCTGTCCCATGGGTTTCTCCTTCCGGGCGTGGCGAGGGTGCGGACCGCCGCTATACGGCCGAAAGCCTTGATGAATAAGGCTTTCAGCCGATTCCAGCGCACGGGTCTGTCAGACGAACCGCACCGAATGCCGCGCATTGTAGCCGCATGATGTAGGACTGACGACTAAGTGTTTCGGTGCGCCGAACGTCGGATTAGGCCGATGACCGGCAACAGCCCGACCAGCACCAGGGTCAATGCCGGCAATGAGGCGCGCGCCCATTCGCCTTCACTGGTCATTTCAAAGATGCGCACCGCCAGCGTGTCCCAGCCAAACGGGCGCATCAGCAGGGTCGCGGGCATTTCCTTGAGCACATCGACGAACACCAGCAACGCGGCGCTCAAGGTGCCGGGCAGCAGCAGCGGCAGATACACTTTGAAAAACAGTCGCGGCCCACTGACACCCAGGCTACGTGCCGCTTCGGGCAAAGATGGCCGTATACGCGCCAGACTGCTTTCCAGCGGCCCATAGGCGACGGCAATGAAGCGCACCAGATAAGCCATCAGCAACGCCGCGAGGCTGCCGAGCAGCAACGGTTTGCCGGCACCACCGAGCCAGGCGGAGAGCGGAATCACCAGTTCACGATCCAGATAACTGAAGGCAAGCATGATCGACACCGCCAGCACCGAACCGGGCAAGGCGTAGCCGAGATTGGCCAGACCGACGCCGGAGTTGATGGCTGGGGTCGGCGCCAGGCGCCGGGCAAACGCCAGCAACAGCGCAACGCTGACAGTGATCAGCGCCGCCATCGCGCCCAGATAGAGCGTGTGCAGAATCAGCCCGGCGTAACGCTCATCCAGATCGAAGCGTCCACGCTGCCAGAACCAGACGATCAGTTGCAGCACCGGGATGACGAAGGCGCAGGCGAATACCAATGCACACCAGCCCGTCGCCGCGAAGGCCTTGATTCCCCGCAGGTGATACAGCGCTTTCACCCGTGGCCGCTCGTTGCTGGCCCGATTCGCCCCGCGTGCACGGCGCTCGCCGTACAGCACCAGCATCACCACCAGCAGCAACAGACTGGCCAGTTGCGCAGCGCTAGGCAGGCTGAAGAAGCCGTACCAGGTTTTGTAGATGGCCGTGGTGAAGGTGTCGAAGTTGAACACTGAGACCGCACCAAAATCGGCGAGGGTTTCCATCAGCGCCAGCGCCACGCCCGCGCCGATCGCCGGACGCGCCATCGGCAGCGCAACCCGCCAGAACGCCTGCCACGGCGACTGGCCGAGCACCCGCGCCGCTTCCATCAGTCCTTTGCCTTGGGCCAGAAACGCGGTGCGCGCCAGCAGATAAACGTAGGGATAAAACACCAGCACCAGCACCACGATCACCCCGCCGGTGGACCGTACCCGAGGCAGGCGCAGGCCGGTGCCGAACCATTCGCGCAACAGGGACTGCACGGGGCCGGCGAAATCCAGCAGGCCGACGAAAACGAACGCCAGTACATACGCTGGAATGGCGAAGGGCAGCATCAGCGCCCAGTCGAGCCAGCGCCGACCGGGGAATTCACAGAGGCTGGTCAGCCACGCGAGGCTGACACCCAGCAGGGTCACGCCGACACCGACGCCGAGGATCAGCGTCAGGGTATTGCCGAGCAGACGCGGCATCTGGGTTTGCCACAGGTGCGACCAGATCTGCTGATCGATGGTCTGCCACGACAGCAGCAACACGCTCAGCGGCAACAACACCAGCGCGGCGATGGCGAAGACGATGGGGTACCAGCGGCGTTGGGCGGGGTGGGCCAAGGAAACAATCTCGTTCAAATGATTGTGCCCACGCTCTGCGTGGGCACACATCCTGTGACGCTCCGCGTCACGCTTTCAGCGGCACGACGCAGAGCGTCGAGGGCTGCATTCCCACGCGGAGCGTGGGAACGATCAACAGTTACACGAAACGCCTCAGTTCCACCCCGCCCGATCCATCATCCGGATCGCCTCGGCCTGACGTTTGCCCGCCACCTCAACCGGCAAGGTATCGGCAACAAACTTGCCCCACGCCGCCACTTCTTCCGAGGGTGCCACCGCCGGGTTGGCCGGGAATTCCTGGTTCACGTCGGCAAAAATCTTCTGCGCCTCAGGCGTGGTCATCCATTCGACCAGAGCCTTGGCCGCTTCCGGGTGCGGCGCATGTTTGGTCAGGCCGATGCCCGACAGGTTCACGTGCACACCGCGATCGGCTTGATTCGGCCAGAACAGCTTCACCGGCAATTCAGGCTTTTGCTTGTGCAGGCGACCGTAGTAGTAGGTGTTGACGATGCCGACATCGCACTGCCCGGCGTTGATCGCTTCCAGCACTGCAACGTCATCGGAGAACACGTCAGTGGACAGGTTGTTGACCCAGCCCTTGAGGATCTTCTCGGTCTTCTCGGCGCCGTGCACTTCGATCATGGTCGCGGTCAGCGACTGGTTGTAGACCTTCTTCGCCGTGCGCAGGCACAGGCGGCCTTCCCAGTTCTTGTCGGCCAGCGCTTCGTAGGTGGTCAGTTCGCCCGGCTTCACCCGCTCGGTGGAATAGGCGATGGTCCGTGCGCGCAGGCTCAGGCCGGTCCAGGCGTGGGTGGACGAGCGATATTGCGCGGGAATATTGGTGTCGATGGTTTTCGAAGTGAACGGCTGGAGGATGCCCATCTGCTCGGCCTGCCACAGGTTGCCGGCATCGACGGTGAGCAGCAGATCGGCGGTGGCGTTTTCACCTTCGGCCTTGATGCGCTGCATCAGCGGCGCTTCCTTGTCGGTGATGAACTTGATCTTCACCCCGGTCTTGGCGGTGTAGGCATCGAATACCGGTTTGATCAGCTCATCGATACGCGACGAGTAAACCACCACCTCATCGGCGGCCTGGGCAGTGGTGCTGCCGATCAGGGTCAAGGCCAGTGCGGTCAGAAGACGCTTGGGTGCCAACATGGGAGGGGTCTCACGGTCGGGAAAGGTGGGCCAAATGATAAGGACTCACATTTACCACCACAATCGAACACTGGGGGAAGGCGTTACCAGATGTTGCACGGGCTGAAATGTGCTGTGGCTGGACTGGCGCTATCGCGAGCAGGCTCACTCCTACACGGGAGCGCATTCCAATTGTAGGAGTGAGCTTGCTCGCGATGAGGCCGTCAGAAACAACGGAAAAATCAGGCTTTGGCGAGGGCCGGAAGATCGCCGGTCAAACCAAGGGCTTCACGAACAAACAACGCCTTCGCCTCGGGCATCTGCTCAACCAGCTTCAACCCGGCATTGCGCAACCAGCGCAGTGGCAGCGGGTCGGCCTGGAACAACCGCTCGAAGCCTTCCATCGCCGCCATCAGCGCCAGATTGTGCGGCATGCGCCGACGCTCGTAGCGGCTCAGCACCTTCACGTCCGCCAGTCGCTCACCGCGCTGATGCGCTTGCAGGAGCACTTCCGCCAGCACCGCTGCATCGAGGAAACCGAGGTTCACACCCTGCCCGGCCAAGGGGTGAATGGTGTGCGCCGCATCACCGATCAAGGCCAGGCCCTCAGCGACGTAGCGCTTGGCATGGCGCTGACGCAGCGGCACGCACAGACGCGGATCGGCGCTGATCACTTCACCGAGGCGCCCTTCGAACGCTCGCTCCAGCTCAGCGCAAAATGCAGTCTCCTCGAGTGCCATCAGGCGCTCAGCTTCACCCGGCGTGGTCGACCAGACGATCGAGCACCAGTCCTGCTGACCGTCACGCTCCAGTGGCAGAAACGCCAGCGGCCCGTGATCGGTAAAGCGCTGCCAGGCGGTTTTGCGGTGCGGCTGGCTGCAGCGCACGCTGGTGACGATGGCGTGATGCAGATAATCCCACTCGCGAGTCGCCACCCCAGTGAGACGGCGCACCGCTGAATTGGCGCCGTCCGCCGCGATCACCAGCGGCGCGCGCAAGGTGCGGTCATCGGCCAGGGTCAGCAGCCAGTCATCGCCGGAGCGACGCATCTGTTCCAGCCGCGCATTGGCCAGCATGCCGAGGTCGCAGTCATGCAAACGCTCGAGCAGCGCATCCTGGACCACGCGGTTTTCGACGATGTGGCCGAGCACATCGGCATGCACACTGCTTGCCGAGAAATGAATCTGCCCGGTGCCGCTGCCGTCCCAGACGTGCATGTCGGTGTACGGGCTGCTGCGCCGCTGGGCGATGCCGTCCCAGACACCGAGGCGTTCGAGAATGCGCTGGCTCGCTGCCGACAATGCACTGACGCGCGGTTCGAACGCCGCTTCGGCATCGAACGGTTTCACGCTCAACGGGCTACCGTCGAGCAGCAGCACTTCCAGCCCACTGTCCTGTAGCGCCAGCGCCAGGGCGCTGCCGACCATTCCGGCTCCGACAATCAGCAGATCTGCGCGCATTTCCATGCTTTAGGCCTGTCTCGCTTGCGGCTTGAGCCGCACGTAAAGGGTTTTACCGACCCGCGCCACAAGGCTGCCGGCGCCGTCATGTATGTCGACCTGCAACTGCGGCAGGTATTTCTCGCCGTTGGCGGTCTGCCGGCGGATCTCGTCGAGCAGAGTCTGGTCGATGTTGAACCGGGCGAACACCGGGCCTTTGCCCGGCGCAATGAAATCGATGTCGGCAGCCTTGTCCCAGACGATGTATTTCGGACCGAGGTTTTCCATCAGCATCAACATGAAGAACGGGTCGACCATCGAATACAGACTGCCGCCAAACTGGGTGCCGACGTAGTTGCGGTTGTACCAGCCCAACCCCATGGACACCTGGACGTCGCGAAAGTCGTCACTGATGTGCCGAACGCGCACTCCGGCGCCGAGATACGGCGGGTAGCAGGTCATTACCCAACGCATCAATCGCGCCTTGCCGAATGTGTTGCTCAGCCACTCAAGCATCCGGACGGGTTCCCAGACCCATCGCCTGCCGGGCGAACCAGCGCTTGGCCGGTGGCAGCAGGTCGAGGCCGAGCAGGCCGAGGTTGCGCCCCAGCGACACCAGCGGCTGGGTGCTGCCGAACAGGCGCGTGACCTGATCGGAGAAGCCCACCGTCAGGTCCTGATCGAGGCGCTGCCGCTCGCGATAGGCCTGCAACGTGGCGAAGTCGCCCAGCGGCTTATCACTCGCAAGCAGCGCGGCAGCCAAGGCATCGGCGTCACGCAGCGAAAGGTTGAAGCCCTGCCCGGCGATCGGGTGCAGGCTGTGTGCGGCGTTGCCGAGCACGGCCAGATGCGAGCGCACCTGTTCTTCAGCTTCGATCAGTGACAGCGGATAAAGATGCCGTGCGCCGACCTGTTTCAAAGTGCCGAGGCGGTAACCGAATACGCCTTGCAGCTCGCTGAGAAAATCACGCTCGCTCAATTCAGTCAGACGCTGCGCATCCATGCCCAGACGGGTCCAGACCAGCGCGCAACGGTTGTCCGGCAGCGGCAGCAGGGCCATCGGCCCCTCATCGGTAAAGCGCTCGAAGGCCATGCCGTTGTGCGCTTCACTCGGGGTGATGTTGGCGATCAGTGCGCTCTGGTTGTAAGGGCGCGTGCGCACGTTGATGCCCAACTGTTCGCGCAGCCCGGAACGGCCGCCATCGGCGAGCACCGCGAGATCGCATTCCAGCGTGGTTTCATCGTTGAGGGTCAGGCGATAGCCATCGGCCAACGGCTCCATGCGCGTGACTTCCGCCGGGCAGCGCCACGTGATCACGTCTTTGTCGAGGTGCTGCCACAGGCACTGGCCGAGCCAGGCGTTTTCCACCACGTAACCGAGCGCTGGCACACCCTCTTCCATCGCCGACAAGCGCGCGGTGGAGAAGCGGCCACGGTCGGAGACGTGAATCTGTTTGATCGGCTCGGCGCGGCGGGAGATTTCCTGCCACACGCCCAGGCGCTGATAAATCTGCCGCGAGCCGAACGACAGTGCCGAGGAGCGGGCGTCGTAGCTCGGCTGCCAGTTGTCGCCGGGCGCGAACGGTTCGATCAGGACGATTTTCCAGCCTTGCGCCTTGGCCCCGGCCTGCAACGCCAACGCCAGACTGGCGCCGACCAGACCGCCACCGATGATTGCCAGATTGACTCGACTCATGCTGCGTGTGTCCTTGCTTGTGCCATCAGCACTTCGATCTCGGCGACGGTTTTCGGCACGCCGCTGGTGAGGATTTCACAACCGGACCGGGTCACGACCACGTCATCCTCGATACGCACGCCAATGCCACGCCATTTCTTCGCCACGTTCTGATTGTCTGCCGCGATGTAGATGCCAGGCTCCACGGTCAGCGCCATGCCGACCTCCAGCACACGCCATTCGCCGCCGACCTTGTACTCGCCAACGTCATGCACATCCATGCCCAGCCAGTGGCCGGCGCGGTGCATATAAAAAGCCTTGTAGGCTTCGCTGGCGATCAACTCGTCAACCTCGCCCTGCAACAAGCCAAGCTTGACCAGACCTGCGGTGATCACCCGCACCGTGGCTTCGTGCGCCTGGTTCCAGTGCTTGTTGGGGGCGATCTCGGCGAACGCCGCTTCCTGCGAAGCCAGCACCAATTCGTAGATCGCCTTCTGCTCCGGCGAGAACTTGCCATTCACCGGCCACGTGCGGGTAATGTCGCTGGCGTAGCAATCAATCTCGCAACCGGCGTCGATCAACACCAGATCGCCGTCCTTGAGCAACGCGTCATTCTGCTGGTAATGCAGGATGCAGCTGTTGCGCCCGGCGGCGACGATCGAACCGTAGGCCGGCATCTTCGCCCCGCCCTTGCGGAATTCGTAATCCAGTTCGGCTTCCAGGCTGTATTCATGCAGTCCCGGACGACTGGCCTGCATCGCGCGGATATGCGCTTGCGCCGAAATCCGCGCGGCTTCGCGCATCACCTTCACTTCTGCCGCCGATTTATACAGGCGCATGTCGTGCAGCAGATGATCCAGGGCAACGAATTCATTCGGCGGCTGCGCGCCGAGGTGTGCCTTGGAACGGATCACGTTGATCCAGTCCATCAGGTGCCGATCAAATTCAGGGTTGCTGCCCATCGCCGAATACACCCGATCGCGGCCTTCGATCAGGCCCGGGAGGATGTCGTCGATGTCGGTAATCGGAAAAGCATCGTCGGCGCCGTACTCGCGGATCGCGCCTTCCTGTCCCGCGCGCAGGCCATCCCACAATTCGCGTTCGGCGTTGCGTTCACGGCAGAACAGGATGTACTCGCCGTGCTCGCGGCCGGGCATCAGGACGATGACGGCTTGTGGCTCGGGAAAACCGCTGAGGTACTGGAAGTCGCTGTCCTGACGATAGACGTGCTCGACGTCGCGGTTGCGGATGGCCACCGCGGCGGCGGGCAGGATCGCGATGCTGTTGGGTTCCATCTGCGCCATCAGGGCCTTGCGGCGACGGCTGTATTCCGCTTTGGGGATATGGGTCATGGGCAGATGGCTTTCCCTGGCACGCGATTAATGCAGCGACGGCTTGGCGGCTGGCGGCACATCGGCTTTTTTGGTTTCCGAGAACAGCAGCAACGGCGCGACGCGCAGGTATTCCATGACTTCCATGTAGTCGGATTCGCCGTCTTCGGATTCTTCCAGCGCGTCCTGCACCTGGGAAATGGCGGCCAGATCCTGCAGCACTTCGGTGGCTTCGGTGCTGAGCATGCTGCTGTCGCGGCAGTTCAGGCCGAAACCGCTGAGGAAGCCCTGGCACCACTCGCCCAGTGCGGCAGCGCGGTCGGCCAGCGGTGCATCGTCGGTCGGCAGCAGCAGAACGACGGTGACGTCGTCGCCGGTCAGCTCGCCTTTGACCATCTCCTGCAGGCCGATCAGGGCGTTGCGGACGTTGTCCTGGATATCGCCTTCGAGCAGTTCGGCGGCGTCGATCAACCAGCCTTCGTGATCGAAGCCGGCCCCGGCGCAACTGCGCCCGAGCAGCACGCCGTGCAGTTCGGCAGGCGAGACGTTGTGGCCGCTGGCAGTCAGCAGGGTGGCAAAGGCTTGGTACGGGGAATTCGCAATGGTCATGGGCAGCTAGGCGCCAGACGGCGCTATGTCTAGAATGAAGGCCTTGTATCCTACATCGACAGCCCCGCCAAGACCATTAAAGGCTGTCCGCCAGTCACCACCCATCAGACGAACACGTGGACCCAATGGAAGACACCGACCTGCAAGCGCTGATGGCCAGACTCGAACTGCTGATTGGCCGAGTCGAGCAACTTAAGAGTCAAAACGCACTCTTACTAGCTCAGGAAAAAACCTGGCGCGAGGAACGCGCTCACCTCATTGAAAAAAACGAAATCGCCCGGCGTAAGGTCGAATCGATGATTTCGCGCCTCAAGGCCCTGGAGCAAGACTCATGAGTTCAAGCAATAGCGTTACCGTGCAGATCCTCGACAAAGAGTATTCGATCATCTGCCCGCCGGAAGAACGCAGCAATCTGGTCAGTGCCGCCCGCTACCTGGACGGCAAGATGCGCGAGATCCGCAGCAGCGGCAAAGTCATCGGCGCCGATCGCATTGCCGTGATGGCCGCGCTGAACATCACCCACGACCTGTTGCACAAAGAAGAGCGCCCGGACATCCAGGCCAGCGGTTCGACCCGCGAACAGGTACGCGACTTGCTCGATCGTGTCGATCTGGTCCTGGCCGACGATCAGAACACCGCCAAGGGCTGATTCGCCTGGCAGCTTGAGGTATACTCGCGGCACTCCCTGGGGTGCTTGCCAGTTGACGATGTCCCGGAGCCGATTCGCACTACCCTGGAAGTTGCACGTTGGGCTGGTGTGCATGTCCGCTAGACGGAAAGCCTTAAAGTCTACTGCTTCTTCCACCTTGAACTTTCGGGTTCAAGGGCTGAGTTGACAGCGGTTCATCCGGGGAGCCTGATTCGAATCCGATGTCGGTGTATGCCGACATCGGATTTTTTATGCGTACGTTTTTGCATCCACCTGCCGAAGCCGAACCATGACCGAACCCGCGCTGCTGCCCCGCCCGCAACTCCGCCGTCTGCTGCGCAAGGCACGCCGCGCACTGACGCCAGGCGAACAACGCCAGGCTGCCAAAGGCCTGTTCCGGCAATTGGCGCAAGACCCGCACTTTCGCCGGGCGAAACATATCTCCCTGTACTTGCCCACCGACGGTGAAATCGATCCGCGCCTGCTCCTGCGCGAAGCCCAGCGTCGTGGCAAGGCGACTTATCTGCCGGTACTCAGCGCGTGGCCACGAACGAAAATGGTCTTCCAGCGCATCCGCCCCGGCGAAAAGCTCACGCCCAATCGCTTCCGCATCCTCGAGCCCCGGGCCAATCTGGCTCGGCAACGCAAGGTCTGGGCGCTGGATCTGGTGCTGTTGCCGCTGGTGGGGTTTGACGATGTCGGCGGGCGCCTGGGCATGGGTGGCGGGTTTTATGATCGCAGCCTCGCCTATCTGGCCCGCCGCAAGAACTGGCGCAAGCCGACGCTGCTGGGCCTGGCCCATGAGTGTCAGAAGGTCGAGCGTTTGGCGCAGGCGAGCTGGGATGTTCCGTTACAAGGCACGGTCACCGACAAGGCGTGGTATTTCGCAGAGTAGACACCGCATGGAACAGCGGCGTCGAAGAGACAGGTTCAGCGTTTGAAAGCGGTCGACTGTTGCACCTGTTGCGCCACTTCAATCGGCGCGTCGGTCTTGTTCGCCCACAGGCTCTGCGCGTAACCGGTGGTCACCACGCCCAGGCCAAACAAAATTACCAAAGTCCATAGCAAATCCGGTTTGCGTTTCATCGATTGCCCCCCTCAAGGCACATCATCACGATGACAGCAGCGGTTTCCGTTCGTAGGCCGTGCAGCAGCGTCAAGCTTAAAGGCCGGCATTTTGCGGCAACGTGAACCTGTGCGCAAACGCTGACGTCAACCGACTGTCGGTTTGTCATAAAATTGCCCGACAACCTGCCCAATGACCGCTTCAGGAGCACACGACATGGCCTACTGGCTGATGAAATCAGAGCCCGACGAACTCTCGATCAAGGGCCTGGAAAAGCTCGGCAAGGCGCGCTGGGACGGGGTTCGCAACTATCAGGCACGCAACTTCCTGCGGGCGATGGCGGTCGGTGACGAGTTCTTTTTCTACCATTCCAGCTGCCCCGAGCCGGGGATTGCCGGGATCGGCAAAATTATTGAAGCAGCGTATCCCGATCCGACGGCGCTGGAGCCAGACAGTCACTACTTCGATCCGAAAGCTACGCCGGAGAAAAATGCCTGGAGCGCGATCGATGTCGAGCATGTCGAGACGTTTGCGCGGGTGTTGAAGCTCGATTATCTGAAGCAGCAGACGGCGCTGGCAGAAATGCCACTGGTGCAAAAGGGCTCGCGGTTGTCGGTGATGCCGGTTACACCAGAACAGTGGGCGGCGGTTATCGGGCTCAAACCCTGATTCATTTTTGCCTGATAAATAGCTTTCGCGAGCAGGCTCGCTCCCACAGGGTTATTCGGTGAATGCAAAAATGTGCATCACCACCAATCCACTGTGGGAGCGAGCCTGCTCGCGAAGAGGCCTGCCCGGACAGCGAATGACTTACTGAATGATCAGGTTGTTGAACAACAGATCTTCAACAACAGGCTTGCCGGTCTCGTCATTCATGACCTGCTGAGTCTGCTTCAACGCTTCCTGACGCAGCTTTTCCTTGCCTTCAATGCTGCCCATCGCCTCGGTCGACTGCTGAGTGAACAGCGCCACCAGCTGATTGCGGATCAGCGGCTCGTTAGCCTTGACCAGTTTGGTCGCCTCCTCACCAGTCACACGCAATGCCACATCGGCCTTGTAGACCTTGAGCTTGGCGGTGCCGTCGAGGCCATAGTTGCCGACGAACGGCGGGCTCAGGGTGATGTAATTGACCTTCGGCGCCTCGCCTTCTTTGGCTTCTTCGGCCAGTGCTGCCACAGGCAGAGACAGGGCCAGCAACAACATGATCCACGCTTTCACAATTCGCTCCTTATCCGGTTTGCGGCCTAGCATAACGACCCGCCGCGCAAGCACAAGCTTATGGCTGACTATCAGGGCCGGGCATGCTCGTTGACCCGTTGATTCACACACCTACACTTATCGGCCATCACTCCCAAAGGAATAGCCCTGATGAAAGCCGTGCTGTGCAAAGCCTTCGGCCCTGCCGAATCGCTGGTGCTGGAAGACGTCGCCAGTCCTGTCGCGAAGAAGAATGAAATCCTGCTGGACGTGCACGCCGCCGGGGTCAACTTCCCGGACACGCTGATCATCGAGGGCAAATACCAGTTCAAACCGCCCTTCCCGTTTTCGCCAGGCGGTGAAGCGGCGGGCGTGGTGCGCGAAGTCGGCGAAAAGGTCAGCCATCTGAAAGTCGGCGACCGGGTCATGGCGCTGACCGGTTGGGGCAGTTTTGCCGAGCAGGTGGCGGTGCCGGGTTACAACGTGTTGCCGATTCCACCGTCGATGGATTTCAACATCGCGGCTGCATTCAGCATGACCTACGGCACCTCGATGCACGCGCTCAAACAACGCGCCAACCTGCAACCGGGCGAAACCCTGCTGGTGCTCGGCGCGTCGGGCGGCGTCGGCCTCGCCGCGGTGGAGATCGGCAAAGCCATGGGCGCCCGCGTGATCGCCGCCGCCAGCAGTGCCGAGAAACTCGCGGTGGCCAAGGCTGCCGGCGCCGATGAACTGATCAACTACAGCGAAGCCAGCCTCAGGGACGAGATCAAACGCCTCACCGACGGCCAGGGCGCCGACGTGATCTACGACCCGGTCGGCGGCGACCTGTTCGACCAGGCCATCCGCGCCATCGCCTGGAACGGCCGCCTGCTGGTGGTCGGCTTCGCCAGCGGACGCATCCCCGAACTGCCGGTCAACCTCGCCCTGCTCAAAGGCGCGGCGGTGCTCGGCGTGTTCTGGGGTTCTTTTGCCCAACGCCAGCCCCAGGACAACGCAGCCAACTTCCAGCAACTGTTCAGCTGGTTTGCCGAGGGCAAACTCAAACCGCTGGTGTCGCAGGTGTATCCGCTGAGCAATGCCGCGCAGGCGATCGATGATCTTGGCCAGCGCAAGGCTGTGGGCAAGGTTGTCGTTCAGGTTCGTTAACAACATGGAGCGATCCGGAGCAACCATCTGGATCGCTTTAGCGTTGAGGTCTGCCTCTTCCATACGTCAAACCGCAGAAACCCACCCGAGCCACCATCCCCTCAGCGCCGCCTTCTTATCTCAGAGCGACATGTTCATAAAGGAACGCTCATCTGCCCAAATTTCCGCTGTTTTGCCGACGTGAAGCGATGCTATTTTCGGTAACGAAACTGTAACATTCGCATCCGCAGTCAAAACAAGAAAACTGGAGCTCTTGAATGTTTGCTTTCTTTCGTCCTGCCGCACATCAGGCTCCATTGCCTGAAGAAAAAATAGACAGCACCTACCGCCGCCTGCGCTGGCAGATCTTCGCCGGCATCTTTATCGGCTACGCCGGTTACTACCTGCTGCGCAAGAACTTCTCCCTCGCCATGCCGTACCTGATCGACGAAGGCTACAGCCGTGGCGACCTCGGCTTGGCGATGTCGGCGATCGCCATTGCTTACGGTCTGTCGAAGTTCCTCATGGGCCTGGTGTCCGACCGTTCCAACCCGCGCTTCTTCCTGCCGTTCGGTCTGCTGGTCTCGGCCGGGGTGATGTTCATTTTCGGTTTCGCGCCGTGGGCAACGTCCAGCGTGACGATGATGTTCATTCTCCTGTTCATCAACGGCTGGGCGCAGGGCATGGGCTGGCCGCCGAGCGGGCGGACCATGGTGCACTGGTGGTCGCAGAAGGAACGCGGCGGCGTGGTGTCGGTGTGGAACGTGGCGCATAACGTCGGCGGCGGTCTGATCGGCCCGCTGTTCCTGATCGGCATGGGTCTGTTCAACGACTGGCACGCGGCGTTTTACGTCCCGGCAGCGGTCGCGCTGGGCGTGGCGGTATTCGCCTTCATCACCATGCGCGACACCCCGCAATCGGTCGGCCTGCCGCCGATCGAGCAGTACAAGAACGATTACCCGGAAGGCTACGACGCCAGCCACGAAGACGAATTCAGCGCCAAGGAAATCTTCGTCAAATACGTGCTGCGCAACAAAATGCTCTGGTACATCGCTCTGGCCAACGTTTTCGTCTACTTGCTGCGCTACGGCGTGCTGGACTGGGCGCCGACGTACCTGAAGGAAGCCAAGGGCTTCACCGTGGATAAAACCTCGTGGGCCTATTTCTTCTACGAGTGGGCAGGCATCCCGGGCACGCTGCTGTGCGGCTGGATGTCGGACAAGATCTTCCGTGGCAACCGTGGTCTGACCGGCATGGTGTTCATGGCCCTGGTGACTGTCGCGACCCTGGTTTACTGGCTGAATCCGGCCGGCAATCCGATGGTCGACATGATCGCCCTGCTGTCGATCGGCTTCCTGATCTACGGCCCGGTGATGCTGATCGGCCTGCAAGCGCTGGAACTGGCGCCGAAGAAAGCCGCCGGTACCGCAGCGGGCTTCACCGGTCTGTTCGGTTATCTGGGTGGTTCGGTCGCGGCCAGTGCGGCGATGGGCTACACCGTTGACCACTTCGGCTGGGATGGCGGTTTCGTGCTGCTGGTCGGCGCTTGCCTGCTGGCGATGGCCTTCCTTGCGCCAACGCTGTGGCACAAGCAAGTCGCCAGTCAGAGCCGTGAAGCGGTCGCCTGATCGCTGTGTGATTTACAGCGCTTGAGCCGCGCCTCCAGATTTCGATCCGGCATGGCGTGGCTGCGCAGGGCGTGCGCGGTCTGCTCGACATAATCGCGAGTGGTGCCGTAACGCCCGCTGGCGCTGGCGAACACCTGGCTGAGCACATGATCCGGCAAGTTGCCGGCATAGCTCGGCAGGTGACGCTCCAGAACGAATCCCAAGGCCTGCACCTGAGTGCCATCTTCGAGCCGGCAATTGAGCCAGTGCGGGCGATACGAGGGAAACGGCATCTCACGTTTCCACAGGGCATACAGCGCGGTATCGAGATTGTCTTCCGGCAAGCGGTAGGCAAAACCACTGCACGAACCACCACGATCCAGACCGAACACCAGGCCGGGCATTTCCGGGGTACCCCGATGCTCGTGGGACCACAGGTACAAGCCGCGATGGTAGCCATGCACGCGACCGCGCATGCGCTCGACTGCCGTGCATTCCGGGCGCCAGATCAGCGAACCATAGGCGAAAAGCCACACCGGCCCGCCCTTGTGGCGCGCCATGGTCGATTGCATGGAAGCGAGAAGTTGTTCGTGCGTCAGCTGCGGCCCAAGATCGAGCCGCGGAGGGTAAGCCAGGTTCAGAATTGCGTTTTCAATGGCGCTCATGGCGAATAGCGTTCAGCTCCCCGCGGGTGAAGAATTACTAATAGAACGCACCGTTGTAACAATAAGGCACATATGTTTAAAGGCAAATTAAGTGCCACTGATTAATTGCCTGATTCATATATAACCTAGCGATATTTACTATCTAAGGTAAATACCGATCGGCTATATACCAAGTTATAAGTCTCAGGAGCGCGGCGCATAGGCGAAGACGTCGGCGCGCATCTGATGCGCATCCATCCCCGCCTCGACCAGCGCGTCCAGCGTGCCATAGACCATCGCCGGCGAACCGCTGGCATAGACGTGCAGCGGCTTCAGATCGGGGAAATCCTCGCAAACCGCCTCGTGCAACATCCCGCAGCGCCCTTCCCAGCCGCACTGGTCGCTGACCACTTTGTGCAGGAACAGATTGGGCAGCTTCAGCCATTCGTTCCAGTGCTCGATCTGATAAAAATCTTCCGGGCGGCGTACGCCCCAATACAGATGCACTGGATGCTTGAAGCCTTCGGCTCGGCAATGTTCGATCAGGCTGTGAATCTGGCCCATGCCGGTACCGGCGGCGATCAACACCAGTGGACCGTCGGGCAGCTCCGCAAGATGGGTGTCGCCAAAGGGCAGCTCGACACGCACCATCGGGTTGCGTCGCAGCTGCTCGATCAGGCTCAACGCACTGGTTTCGCGCGCCAGCACATGGATTTCCAGATCACGCCCGCCGTGGGGTGCCGAGGCCATGGAGAACGCGGATTTCTCACCGCTCTCGCGCTCGATCATCAAATATTGCCCAGCGTGATAGCGCGGCGGCTTGCCCGCCGGTGCACGCAGACGCACGCGCCAGGTGTCGCCGCCGACCTCGCGGCACTCGATGACCTGACACGACAGGCTACGCACCGGCAGCTCACCCAGTGCGAGCACGCCATCCCACAACAGCACGCAGTCTTCCAGCGGTGCGGCGATGCAGGTGTAGAACTCGCCATGATCGTGGACTTTGCCGGCCTGTTCGACGCGGCCTTCGACCAGCAGCGCTGCACACACGTGGCAATTGCCGTTGCGGCAGCTTTGCGGGCAGTCATAGCCCAGGCGCCGCGCACCGTCGAGAATCCGCTCACCGGGCTGTATCTCGAGCACTGCTCCGGAAGGCTGCAGGGTTACACGCATCAATCTATTCCTAACTGATTCCAGATGGCATCGATCCGTTGGGTGACGGCGTCGTCCTTGACGATCACGCGGCCCCACTCGCGGGTGGTTTCGCCCGGCCACTTGTGGGTGGCATCCAGGCCCATTTTCGAGCCCAGGCCGGAGATCGGCGAGGCGAAGTCGAGATAGTCGATCGGCGTGTTATCAATCATCACCGTATCGCGCTTTGGGTCCATGCGCGTGGTGATGGCCCAGATCACGTCGTTCCAGTCGCGGGCGTTGATATCGTCGTCAGTGACGATAACGAACTTGGTGTACATGAACTGTCGCAAAAACGACCAGACACCGAGCATCACGCGCTTGGCATGCCCCGGATACGACTTCTTCATCGTCACCACGGCCATGCGGTACGAGCAGCCTTCCGGCGGCAGGTAGAAGTCGGTGATCTCCGGGAACTGCTTCTGCAGAATCGGCACGAACACTTCGTTCAGCGCCACGCCGAGAATCGCCGGCTCATCCGGCGGACGCCCGGTGTAAGTGCTGTGATAGATCGGTTTGATCCGGTGGGTAATGCGCTCGACGGTGAACACCGGGAAGCTGTCGACTTCGTTGTAGTAACCGGTGTGGTCGCCATACGGGCCTTCGTCGGCCATTTCGCCCGGATGAATCACGCCTTCAAGGATGATTTCGGCGGTGGCCGGCACTTGCAGATCGTTGCCACGGCACTTGACCAGTTCGGTGCGGTTACCGCGCAAGAGCCCTGCGAAAGCATATTCGGAGAGGCTGTCCGGCACCGGCGTCACGGCACCGAGAATCGTCGCAGGATCGGCGCCAAGGGCCACGGACACCGGGAACGGCTGGCCCGGGTGCTTCTCGCACCACTCGCGGAAGTCGAGAGCGCCGCCACGATGGCTGAGCCAGCGCATGATCACCTTGTTGCGGCCGATCACTTGCTGGCGGTAGATGCCGAGGTTCTGGCGCTCCTTGTTCGGGCCTTTGGTGACCGTCAGGCCCCAGGTGATCAGCGGGCCAACGTCGCCGGGCCAGCAGGTCTGCACCGGCAACATCGCCAGATCGACGTCGTCGCCTTCGATGACCACTTCCTGACACACCGCGTCTTTGACGACTTTCGGCGCCATCGAAATGATCTTGCGGAAGATCGGCAGTTTCGACCATGCGTCCTTCAAGCCCTTCGGCGGCTCCGGCTCCTTGAGGAAGGCTAGCAGCTTGCCGATCTCGCGCAGTTCGCTGACCGACTCGGCGCCCATGCCCATGGCCACGCGCTCGGGGGTGCCGAACAGGTTGCCGAGCACCGGAATGTCATAACCGGTGGGCTTCTCGAACAACAGTGCCGGGCCTTTGGCCCGCAGCGTGCGGTCGCACACCTCAGTCATCTCCAGCACCGGCGAGACGGGAATCTGGATGCGTTTCAACTCTCCGCGCTGCTCAAGCTGCTGCACGAAATCCCGAAGATCCTTGAATTTCATTGACGATGGCACCCTCAAAATAGGCGTACATCCTACCTGCTCTGAGGGGCAAACAGCAGCCCGTCAGAGTCCGACAGTACTCAATGCCGGTTTGTGCCCAGCAATACCGGAGCAAAAAGCGGGCTCAGTCTGGCGCTGCCAATGTCCGAGAGATGGTCCTCATCCTTGTACTGCGAGTGGCCGTTGACCTCGATGCTGCAGACCCCGTCAGCACACATCATCGGCGTCGGATCGATAACGTGAACACCCGGATCGGCTTCGCTCATGGACGTGAACAAGCTGCCGAGAAAATGCTGGCGCGCCAGGTGTTCCTCAAGCGGACGACCCAGACCCTCGGCGGAACGGCCGACCCTTGCCAGACTGGTCAGGCGGTTAATGGTGCCCTTGCGTTGCAGCGGCACCTCCTTGAACAGCCAGACCTGCACGCCGGCTGCGCGCAAGGCAGCCACCCGCGCGCGCAACGCGGCGGCCATGCGTTGCTCGGCCTGGGCGGTATCGTCATGGGCGTTGAGCAAAACCTTCTTGTCGCCATCCTCGCGACCATAAACGTAAAGACTCCAATTGGACGCCAATACCACGTCCTTGATGCCAAGGCTGAGCACTTTGTCCATGGTCTGCTGATTGAAGTCCTTGCACCGCTGGCGCGGCTCGTCGCTGAGAATCGGCGGACAGGCGCTCATACTGAACAACCACACCGAACGACCGTCGCGGCGGGCGTTGCTCTCGATAGCTGGCATCAACGCAGCCGCATGGCTGTCACCCCAGAACGCCTGGGTCGGCGGCGTACTCTGTTCGCCTCCGACCAGACAGGCCTTGTCGATCGATTTGTCTTGCGTCACCACCATGCATTTCATTTGCCCGGCGCGCCACTCGCGGGCCTGGGCATATTCCAGAGCCTTGCCGCTCAGGCGCCCGGGGATCCCATCGGCCGAGCGAATCGCTGAACCGACCGCGACCAGTACAGCGATGGCCACTACCGCACCCGCCAGTATCGACTTACGTTCGCCCAGCAAACGTTTTTCCCGAAACGGCAATTCGATGTAGCGCAGGCTCAGCCACGCCAGACCTACTGCCAGCGCAATCCAGGCGAGCGCCTCGAGCGGCTGGATACCGTCGATGGAAATGGCGTTGGCGTACACGTAAATCGGCCAGTGCCACAGGTACAGCGAATAGGACAGCAGGCCGATCCAGACCAGCGGCCGCAGACTCAATAGTCGTGCAGCCCAGGTCGGGCCTTGAGCGCCTGACCAGATCAGGGCAGTGGTGCCCAGTACCGGCAGCAACGCCGCCCACCCAGGAAACACTGTTGAGCGGTCAAACGTGAATACGGCGACCAGCACAGCCGCCAGACCGGCAATGCCGACCATCTGGTACAGCCACGGTCGTACCGCCTGTCTCGGCGCAGGCATTACCGCGAGCATCGCCCCGCACAACAACTCCCAGGCACGAGTCGGCAAGGCAAAAAAAGTGAATTCCGGCTTGTGCTCAATCCAGGCGATGTTCAGGCCAAAGGAAATCAGCAGCAATCCCAGCAACATCCAGCGCCAGTGTCTGAAATAGCGAACCAGCACGGCCATCAGTAACGGGAAGAAAATGTAGTACTGCTCTTCAACCGCCAGCGACCAGGTGTGCAACAACGGTTTCAGATCGGAGGCCGGCTGAAAATAGCCGTCCTCGCGCATGAACAGAATATTGGAGATGAACAGCGACTGATAACGCACCGTCCGGCCAAGTTCGGAGAAATCCTTCGCCGTCAGCAGCAGCCAACCCAGCGCCAGCGTCACCAGCATGACCACCGTCAAGGCAGGAATGATGCGGCGGGCACGGCGCGCCCAGAAATCGACAAAGCTGAATCGCTTGGCGCTGATTTCACGAAACAGGATCGAGGTGATCAGGAATCCGGAGATTACGAAGAAAACATCCACGCCGACAAAGCCGCCGCTGAATGTATTGAATCCGAAATGAAACAGCACGACGGGAAGTACCGCCAGTGCCCGTAAGCCGTCGATATCACGGCGATTGCCAAACGTGTGCATGAAAAACCTTACCTGTTCTGGGTACAGAATCCCTTGAAGGCGCGACGTTAGCAGCCGCGCAAATTTCAATCCAGATACAAATAAATCGCGGACAAAAAAAAGCGCCCCTCGCGGAGCGCTCCTTTTATCAGCTGCGTACTACTTGCGTTTCATCGACAAGAAGAACTCGTCGTTGGTCTTGGTCGTTTTCAGCTTGTCGACCAGGAACTCGATGGCGGCGACTTCGTCCATCGGGTGCAGCAGCTTGCGCAGAATCCACATGCGCTGCAGTTCGTCGTCGGCGGTCAGCAACTCTTCGCGGCGGGTGCCGGAGCGGTTGATGTTGATGGCCGGGAACACACGCTTCTCGGCGATCTTGCGATCCAGAGGCAGTTCCATGTTGCCGGTACCCTTGAACTCTTCGTAGATCACTTCGTCCATCTTCGAGCCGGTTTCAACCAGCGCGGTGGCGATAATGGTCAGCGAGCCGCCTTCTTCGATGTTACGCGCGGCACCGAAGAAACGCTTCGGCTTCTCGAGGGCGTGGGCATCGACACCACCGGTCAATACCTTGCCGGAGCTCGGGATCACGGTGTTGTAGGCACGGGCCAGACGGGTGATGGAGTCGAGCAGGATCACCACGTCTTTCTTGTGCTCGACCAGGCGCTTGGCCTTCTCGATCACCATTTCAGCAACCTGCACGTGACGGGTCGGCGGCTCGTCGAAGGTCGAGGCAACCACTTCGCCGCGCACGGTGCGCTGCATTTCGGTCACTTCTTCCGGACGCTCGTCGATCAACAGCACGATCAGGTGAACTTCAGGATTGTTACGGGCGATGTTCGCTGCGATGTTCTGCAGCATGATCGTTTTACCGGCTTTCGGCGGTGCGACGATCAGACCACGCTGGCCTTTGCCGATCGGTGCACACAGGTCGATCACGCGACCGGTGAGGTCTTCGGTGGAACCGTTGCCGGCTTCCATCTTCATGCGCACCGTCGGGAACAGCGGCGTCAGGTTCTCGAAGAGAATCTTGTTTTTCGCGTTCTCCGGACGATCGAAGTTGATCGTGTCGACCTTGAGCAGGGCGAAATACCGCTCGCCTTCCTTCGGAGGGCGGATCTTGCCAACGATGGTGTCACCGGTGCGCAAGTTGAAGCGGCGGATCTGGCTCGGCGAGACGTAGATGTCGTCAGGGCCGGCGAGGTAGGAAGCGTCTGCGGAGCGCAGGAAGCCGAAGCCGTCCTGGAGAATCTCCAGCACGCCATCACCGGAGATTTCCTCGCCGCTTTTCGCGTGCTTTTTCAGCAGGGAGAAAATCACGTCCTGCTTGCGCGAACGGGCCATATTTTCTATGCCCATCTGTTCGGCCAATTCGAGCAGTTCGGTAATCGGCTTTTGCTTGAGTTCAGTCAGATTCATATAGGAATGACGTAATCATTTATGGAGGGGGGGAAATTAAGCTTTTGGCTTAATGAGGCCGCGCCGCGGAGAAGGCGACAGGATCGCGAACTAATTCGAAAAGGAGTGCGTCGGCGACGGCTAGCAGGGGGCATTGGAGAAACCAGTGCGGGGCCGAATGTACCACCTGAGTTTCGGAGCGTCTAGCCCTGAATATGCAAAAAGCCCCGCGATTTGCGGGGCTTTTTTTCAGCGTTTTACTGCGACGCTCAGATGTTGGCGTCGAGGAACGCCGCCAGCTGCGACTTCGACAGTGCGCCGACCTTGGTCGCTTCAACGTTGCCGTTCTTGAACAGCATCAGCGTCGGGATACCACGCACGCCATGCTTGGCCGGGGTTTCCTGGTTTTCGTCGATGTTCAGTTTGGCGACGGTCAGCTTGCCTTTGTAAGTCTCGGCAATCTCGTCCAGAACCGGTGCGATCATTTTGCAAGGGCCGCACCATTCAGCCCAGTAGTCGACCAGGACAGCGCCTTCGGCCTTGAGTACGTCGGCTTCGAAGCTAGCGTCGCTAACGTGTTTGATCAGATCGCTGCTCATGGAATTCTCCAGGTTGTAAGCAAAAAAACGTGGCCCATCATAGCCGCCCTTCCCTTGTTCAGGAAGCCGCAGATGATTGAGTGTTGCTATGGCCCTTGATGAGTTTGGGTATAGCTCAAGTCACGCCGTGGCGGGAGCGATGAAGGCGATTCCGGTGCGCAGGGCGGCGTTGCGCACATGTTCCTGCATGGCTTTCTGCGCCGCCGTCGAGGCGCGGCGCGCCAGTGCGCGGAGGATCTTGCGGTGTTCCTGCCAGGTTTCCATGGCGCGCTCGGCGCGGATGAACGGCAGTTTCTGGCTCTCGAGGAAGATCTGGGCGCTGGCGGTGAGGATGCTCAGCATCGCCTGATTGCCGCTGGCGAGAAGGATGCGCCGGTGGAATTCGAAGTCGAGTTTCGCCGCTGCCTCAAAGTCGCCGAGCTTCAATTGCTCGCGCATGGCCGCAACGTTGTCTTCCAGCGCATCCAGATCGAACGTGCTCAACGTCACCGCCGCCAACCCTGCTGCAAACCCTTCGAGCGCATAGCGCAATTGAAAGATATCCAGCGGCGATGCCTGCGCCGCAAACGACCAGCCTGGCGCGTTGTCGCCGCGCGACAATTCGACCGGTGACTGCACGAACACGCCCTTGCCCGGCTGAATGCTGACCACGCCCAGTGCACTGAGCGACGACAGCGCTTCACGCAACGATGCCCGGCTGACGCCCAGTTGCAGCGCCAGATCCCGTTGCGAAGGCAACGCATCGCCGGCACCGAAGCCCTGTTCGGTGATCAGTTTGCGGATCGCTTGCAGCGCCACTTCGGGTACGGCGCGGGAGATCGAATTCATGATGTGCGGACGCGTCAGGGCCAAGGTGCGGCTAGTTGTAAAGCTATTCGTCGAGTCCGGCAAGTCGTGCCCCAGCGGGGTTCGGCGCGCACTGCCGATGCGCCATCGCAGTGCGAAAACCGAGTTGACTGTTCAGACCAGTAAGACCGAACCAAGCCGCTGCTACTGCGGCCTGCCGGGGCGAAATCCGCCTGTTGGCACGGCCCATGCTCTGTCCGATCGCAGCAACCACTTCCCGCCGATCCGGAGATTGTCCATGACCCAGCGTTACAGCGCCCTCCTCGCTTCCCTGTTTGCCGGCCTGCTGCTGTGCCAGGCCCCCGCTCACGCCGACGGTCTGGACGACGTGGTCAAACGCGGCACGCTGAAAGTTGCCGTGCCCCAGGACTTCCCACCGTTCGGCTCGGTCGGCCCGGACATGAAGCCGCGCGGCCTGGATATCGACACGGCGAAACTGCTCGCCGACCAACTCAAGGTCAAACTCGAACTGACCCCGGTCAACAGCACCAACCGCATCCCGTTCCTCACCACCGGCAAGGTTGATCTGGTGATTTCCAGCCTCGGCAAAAACGCCGAGCGTGAGAAGGTCATCGACTTTTCCCGCGCCTATGCGCCGTTCTACCTCGCCGTGTTCGGTCCGCCAGACGCTGCGATTACCAGCCTCGACGACCTCAAGGGCAAGACCATCAGCGTCACCCGTGGCGCCATCGAAGACATCGAGCTGAGCAAAGTCGCCCCCGAAGGCGTGACCATCAAACGTTTCGAAGACAACAACTCGACCATCGCCGCTTATCTGGCAGGCCAGGTCGATCTGATCGCCAGCGGCAACGTGGTAATGGTGGCCATCAGCGAGAAGAACCCCAAGCGCGTACCGGCGCTGAAGGTGAAGCTCAAGGATTCCCCGGTCTATGTGGGCGTGAACAAGAACGAAGCGGCGCTGCTGACCAAGGTCAACGACATCCTCAACACCGCCAAGGCTGACGGCGCACTGGAAAAGAATTCGCAGACCTGGCTGAAAGAGCCGCTGCCGGCCGATCTCTGATCGACTGCGCGGGAGACCTTCATGGCTTATCAGTTCGATTTTTTGCCGGTGGTGGAAAACACCGACCTGCTGCTGCGCGGCGCTTTGTTCACGCTGGAGCTGACCGCCATCGGCGCGCTGCTCGGGGTCGGCGTGGGCATTGTCGGGGCGCTGGTGCGGGCGTGGCAGATCCGCCCGTTCTCGGCGATCTTCGGCGTCTACGTCGAGTTGATCCGCAACACGCCGTTTCTGGTGCAACTGTTCTTCATCTTCTTCGGCCTGCCGTCGCTCGGCATGCAGATCTCCGAGTGGCAGGCGGCAGTGCTGGCGATGGTGATCAACCTTGGCGCCTATTCGACCGAAATCATCCGCGCCGGCATCCAGGCGATTCCGCGCGGGCAACTGGAAGCGGCTGCGGCACTGGCGATGACCCGCTTCGAAGCGTTCCGCCACGTCGTCCTGCTGCCGGCGCTGGGCAAGGTCTGGCCGGCGCTGAGCAGCCAGATCATCATTGTCATGCTCGGTTCGGCGGTGTGTTCGCAGATCGCCACGGAAGAATTGAGCTTCGCCGCCAACTTCATTCAGTCGCGCAACTTCCGCGCCTTTGAAACCTATGCGCTGACCACCCTGATCTATCTGTGCATGGCGCTGCTGATCCGCCAGTTGCTCAACTGGTTCGGCCGCCGGTTCATTGCGAGGAGCAGCCAATGAGCGATTTCACTTTCTGGGACATCCTGCGCAACCTGCTCACCGGCCTGCAATGGACCCTGGCGCTGTCACTGGTGGCGTTCATTGGCGGCGGCCTCGTCGGGCTGCTGATTCTGGTGATGCGCATCTCCAAGAACACGCTGCCCAGCAGCATCGCCCGCACCTGGATCGAGCTGTTTCAGGGCACGCCCCTGTTGATGCAACTGTTTCTGGTGTTCTTCGGCGTGGCGCTGGCCGGGATCGAGATTTCGCCGTGGATGGCCGCCGCGATCGCTTTGACCTTGTTCACCAGCGCCTATCTGGCGGAGATCTGGCGCGGCTGCGTCGAGGCCATTCCCCACGGTCAGTGGGAAGCCTCGTCGAGCCTGGCGCTCAATCCGCTCGAGCAGTTGCGCTACGTGATTCTGCCGCAAGCGCTGCGCATCGCCGTGGCGCCGACCGTGGGCTTCTCGGTGCAAGTGGTCAAGGGCACAGCGGTGACCTCGATCATCGGCTTCACCGAACTGACCAAGACCGGCGGCATGCTCGCCAATGCCACGTTCGAACCGTTCATGGTCTACGGCCTCGTCGCCCTCGGCTACTTCCTGCTCTGCTACCCCTTGTCCCTCAGTGCGCGCTACCTGGAAAGGAGACTGCATGCCTCTGCTTAGAATTTCCGCCCTGCATAAATACTACGGCGATCACCACGTACTCAAAGGCATCGACCTCAGCGTCGAGGAAGGCCAGGTCGTGGCGATCATCGGCCGCAGTGGCTCGGGCAAATCGACCCTGTTGCGCACGCTCAACGGCCTGGAGTCGATCAACGACGGTGTGATCGAAGTCGACGGCGAATACCTCGACGCCGCCCGCGCTGATCTGCGCAGCCTGCGACAGAAGGTCGGCATGGTCTTCCAGCAGTTCAACCTGTTCCCGCACCTGACCGTCGGGGAGAACGTCATGCTCGCGCCGCAAGTGGTGCAGAAAGTACCCAAAGCCAAGGCTGCCGAACTGGCGCGCGAAATGCTCGAGCGAGTCGGGCTCGGGGAGAAATTCGATGCCTTCCCGGACCGCTTGTCCGGTGGTCAGCAGCAGCGGGTGGCGATCGCCCGGGCTTTGGCGATGTCGCCGAAGGTGTTGCTGTGCGATGAAATCACTTCGGCACTGGACCCGGAACTGGTCAATGAAGTGCTCAGCGTGGTGCGGCAATTGGCCAAGGAAGGCATGACGCTGATCATGGTCACCCACGAGATGCGCTTTGCCCGGGAAGTCGGCGATAAATTGGTCTTCATGCACCACGGTAAAGTCCATGAAGTGGGCGATCCGAAGGTGTTGTTTGCCAATCCGCAGACGGCCGAGCTGGCGAACTTTATTGGCACGGTGGAGGCGACAGCCTGAAGCAGCCTCATCCTGATCGTTCCCACGCTCCGCGTGGGAATGCCTCACCGGACGCTCTGCGTCCGCTTTTGGGACGCGGAGCGTCCCGGGCTGCATTCTCACGCAGAGCGTAGGAACGATCAGGTTTGAACCATGCGCGTTGGCGCCAGCGTTTGATCGTGGCACGATGTCGGGGTTATCGACCGAGACCCCCTGACCATGCCGCAATCCCAAGCCAAGAATCTGTCCCTGATCGCCGCAATCGACCTGGGCTCCAACAGCTTTCACATGGTCGTGGCCAAGGCCCAGAACGGCGAAATCCGCATCCTCGAGCGCCTCGGCGAGAAGGTGCAACTGGCCGCCGGCATCGACGACGCGCGCCAGCTCAACGAAGAATCGATGCAGCGCGGCCTCGATTGCCTCAAGCGCTTTGCCCAACTGATCAACGGTATGCCGCTCGGCGCCGTGCGCATCGTCGGCACCAACGCCCTGCGTGAAGCGCGCAACCGTGGCGAATTCATCCGCCGCGCCGAAGAAATCCTCGGCCACACGGTAGAAGTCATCTCCGGCCGTGAAGAAGCGCGCCTGATCTATCTCGGCGTTTCGCACACGCTCGCCGACACTCCAGGCAAACGTTTGGTCGCCGACATCGGCGGCGGCAGTACTGAATTCATCATCGGCCAGCGCTTCGAGCCGTTGCTGCGCGAAAGCCTGCAAATGGGCTGCGTGAGTTTCACCCAGCGCTACTTCAAGGACGGCAAGATCACCCCGGCGCGCTACGCCCAGGCCTACACGGCGGCGCGCCTGGAAATCATGAGCATCGAGCACGCCCTGCATCGCCTGACCTGGGATGAAGCCATCGGCTCCTCCGGTACGATTCGCGCCATCGGCCTGGCCCTGAAGGCCGGCGGCCACGGCAGCGGCGAGGTCAACGCCGAAGGCCTGGCGTGGCTCAAGCGCAAACTGTTCAAGCTGGGCGACGCCGACAAGATCGATTTTGAAGGCATCAAGCCTGACCGCCGGGCGATCTTCCCGGCGGGCCTGGCGATTCTCGAAGCGATCTTCGACGCCCTCGAACTGCAACGCATGGATCATTGTGAAGGCGCGCTGCGTGAAGGTGTGCTCTACGACCTGCTCGGCCGCCATCATCACGAAGACGTGCGCGAACGCACCCTGACCTCGCTGATGGAGCGCTATCACGTCGACCTGGAACAGGCGGCGCGGGTCGAGCGCAAGGCCCTGCACGCCTTCGATCAGGTCGCCGTGGACTGGGAACTGGATGACGGCATCTGGCGCGAACTGCTCGGCTGGGCGGCGAAAGTGCACGAAGTCGGCCTCGACATCGCTCACTATCACTACCACAAGCATGGCGCCTACCTCATCGAGCACTCCGACCTGGCAGGCTTCTCGCGAGAAGACCAGCAGATGCTCGCGCTATTGGTGCGCGGGCACCGGCGCAATATTCCCAAGGACAAGTTCGCCGAATTCGGCGATGACGGCATCAAGCTGATTCGCCTGTGCGTGCTGCTGCGCTTTGCCATTCTGTTCCACCACATTCGCGGGACACAGGCGATGCCGCAGGTGGCGCTGCATGCGAGTGGCGATCATCTCGATGTGGAATTCCCGGAGAACTGGCTGGATGAAAATCAGCTGACCCAGGCGGATTTCGGGCTTGAGGCGGACTGGTTGACGCGGGTGGGGATTGTCCTCACGGTGCATTGACACTGATTGTGGCGAGGGGATTTATCCCCGCTGGCCTGCGCAGCAGGCCCGATTTTGACTCAAGGGGTCGCTTCGCGCCCAACGGGGATAAATCCCCTCGCCACAGGTCGGAATCAGTGTAGGTACAAAAAAGGCGATCCCGAGGGATCGCCTTTTTTATTGGGCTGACGGTCAACTGCTCACCGGCAATATCGGGCTGCCCAACCGCTCCAGCAACGTCGCCTGCGCACTGCGCGGGTTCTGGTTGCCGGTAGGGGTATTGCGGATGTAGCGGCCGTCCGACTGCAGGCTCCAGCTGTGGGTGTTGTCGGTCAGGTACAGCTCCAGCTCCTTCTTGACGCGGGTCAGCAGTTTCTTGCCTTCCACCGGGAAGCAGGTCTCGACGCGCTTGTCGAGGTTGCGCTCCATCCAGTCAGCGCTGGAGAGGAACATCTGCTCGTCGCCGCCGTTGAGGAAGTAGAACACCCGCGTGTGCTCGAGGAAGCGGCCAATGATCGAGCGCACATGAATGTTGTGCGAGACCCCGGCGATGCCCGGACGCAGGCAGCACATGCCGCGCACCACCAGATCGATGCGCACGCCGGACTGGCTGGCCTTGTACAGCGCACGGATGATCTTCGGATCGGTCAGCGAGTTGAACTTGGCGATGATGTGCGCCGGTTTGCCTTCGAGGGCGAACTGGGTTTCGCGGGCAATCATGTCGAGCATGCCCTTCTTCAGGGTGAACGGCGCATGCAGCAACTTTTTCATGCGCAGCGTCTTGCCCATGCCAATCAACTGGCTGAACAGTTTGCCGACGTCCTCGCACAAGGCGTCGTCGGAGGTGAGCAGGCTGTAGTCGGTGTAAAGCTTGGCGTTACCGGCGTGGTAGTTGCCGGTACCGAGATGCGCATAACGGACGATCTCGCCAGCCTCACGGCGCAGGATCAGCATCATCTTGGCGTGGGTCTTGAAGCCGACCACGCCGTAGATCACCACCGCACCGGCCGCTTGCAGACGGCTGGCCAGTTGCAGGTTGGATTCTTCGTCGAAGCGCGCACGCAGCTCGATCACCGCCGTGACCTCCTTGCCGTTACGCGCGGCGTCGACCAGCGCATCGACGATCTCGGAGTTGGCGCCGGAGCGATACAGGGTTTGCCGTACGGCCAACACATGCGGGTCTTTCGCGGCCTGACGCAGCAGGTCGACCACCGGCGTGAACGACTCGAACGGGTGCAGCAAGAGGATGTCCTGCTTGCTGACCACACTGAAGATGTTTTCGCTGTTCTGCAGCAGTTTCGGGATCTGCGGGGTGAACGGCGTGTATTGCAGCTCCGGATGGCTGTCCAGACCGGTGATGCTGAACAGGCGCGTCAGGTTGACCGGGCCGTTGACCTGGTACAGCTCGGTCTCGCTCAGGTTGAACTGCTTGAGCAGGTAGTCCGAGAGGTGTTTCGGGCAGGTGTCGGCAACTTCCAGACGCACCGCGTCACCGTAGCGCCGCGAGAACAGCTCGCCACGCAGGGCGCGGGCGAGGTCTTCGACGTCTTCGGAATCGAGCGCCAGGTCGGCGTTTCGGGTCAGGCGGAACTGGTAGCAGCCTTTGACCTTCATGCCCTGGAACAGGTCATCGGCGTGGGCGTGGATCATAGACGACAGGAATACATAGTTGTCGCCGGCGCCGCCGACTTCTTCCGGGACCTTGATGATCCGTGGCAGCAGGCGCGGCGCCGGGATGATCGCCAGACCGGAATCGCGACCGAAGGCGTCGATGCCTTCGAGCTCGACGATGAAGTTCAGGCTCTTGTTCACCAGCAGCGGGAACGGGTGCGTCGGGTCGAGGCCGATCGGGGTGATGATCGGCGCGATCTCGTCGCGGAAATAGCGGCGGACCCAGGTCTTGAGCTTGGTCGTCCAGTTGCGCCGACGGATGAAGCGCACCTGATGCTTTTCCAGCTCCGGCAGGAGGATGTCATTGAGGATCGCGTACTGGCGGTCAACGTGACCGTGAACCAGTTCGCTGATCCGCGCCAGCGCCTGATGCGGCTGCAAGCCGTCAGCACCGGCCTGTTCACGGGCGAAGGTGATCTGCTTTTTCAGCCCGGCGACGCGGATTTCGAAGAATTCGTCGAGGTTGCTGGAGAAGATCAGCAGGAACTTCAGCCGCTCCAACAACGGGTAGGACTCGTCCAGCGCCTGTTCCAGCACGCGGATGTTGAACTGCAATTGCGAAAGCTCGCGGTGGATGTACAGGCTGCTGTCATCCAGGCCGGGAATGGCGATCGCCGGTACCGCCACAGCGGTTTCGGCAACCGGCGCGGGTGGCGCAGGCTCCAGTTCCGGCGGGGTTTCGGTGATTTGCTCGACCACCGGCTGAGCTTCTTTTACGGCAACTTCAGTGAGTCCTTCGGTATTCATGGAATGTTCCTGGGAGGGCTATTTCTGCTCTCGTAACAATTGAGCGGCACGAACGGCAAAGTAAGTCAGGATGCCATCTGCACCGGCACGTTTAAAGGCGGTCAGTGACTCAAGGATCACCGCTTCGCTCAACCAGCCATTCTGGATAGCGGCCATGTGCATGGCGTATTCGCCACTAACCTGATAGACGAAGGTCGGCACCTTGAAGGCATCTTTGACGCGAAAAAGAATGTCCAGGTAGGGCATGCCCGGTTTGACCATGACCATGTCCGCGCCTTCGGACAAGTCGGCACCGACTTCGTGCAGCGCTTCGTCGCTGTTGGCCGGGTCCATCTGATAAGAGGCCTTGTTGGCCTTGCCGAGGTTCGACGCCGAACCCACGGCATCGCGGAAAGGGCCGTAGTAGGCGCTGGCGTATTTGGCCGAGTAGGCCATGATGCGCACGTTGACGTGACCGGCAATTTCCAGCGCCTCACGAATCGCCTGGATGCGGCCGTCCATCATGTCCGATGGCGCCACCACCTGCGCGCCGGCTTCGGCGTGGGACAACGCCTGACGCACCAGCGCATCGACGGTGATGTCGTTCTGCACGTAACCGTCTTCGTCGAGAATGCCGTCCTGACCGTGGGTGGTGAACGGGTCCAGCGCGACGTCAGTGATCACGCCCAGCTCCGGGAACCGCTCACGCAGGGCGCGAGTGGCGCGCTGGGCGATGCCTTCGGGATTCCACGCTTCGGCAGCATCGAGGGATTTCAGTTCAGCCGGCGTGACCGGGAACAGCGCCAGCGCCGGAATGCCCAGCTCGACCCATTTCGCCGCTTCTTCAAGCAGCAGATCAATGGTCAGTCGCTCGACGCCCGGCATCGAGGCCACGGCTTCGCGGCGGTTTTCACCGTCAAGCACGAACACCGGCAGGATCAGGTCATCGACCGTCAATACGTTTTCACGCACCAGGCGCCGCGAAAAATCATCACGACGATTGCGGCGCAGACGAGTGGCTGGGAACAGACGATTGGCGGGGGTAAAGCTCACGGCAGACTCCTGAGCCCGGGCAAACGGGCGAGCGTGACAGTTATAGACGGCCATTATGACTAACAGATGACAGTTATGTGTGCTCTGTGACAGGTAGCCGCAATCCATTGTCGATGTAGGAAATGTTCACGTCGAGACACATTTGGACACTTTCATGAATGTGCCCGAAGGGTTAGGCTGCGCGTTCATTTCGCCAGCACCCAGACAATGCTCCAACAATTTCTGCACGACTTTGGCTACTTTGCCTTGTTCCTCGGCACGTTCTTCGAAGGCGAAACCATTCTGGTGCTCGCAGGCTTCCTCGCGTTCCGTGGATACATGGACATCAACCTGGTGGTGGTCGTGGCGTTTTTCGGCAGTTATGCCGGCGATCAGCTGTGGTACTTCCTGGGGCGCAAGCACGGGCGCAAATTGCTCGCGCGCAAGCCGCGCTGGCAGATGATGGGCGACCGCGCGCTGGAGCACATCCGCAAACATCCGGACATCTGGGTCCTGAGCTTCCGCTTCGTTTATGGCCTGCGCACGGTGATGCCGGTGGCGATCGGCCTGTCCGGTTATCCGCCGGGGCGTTACTTGCTGCTCAATGGCATCGGCGCGGCGATCTGGGCCACCGCATTGGCCGCGGCGGCTTACCACTTCGGCGCAGTGCTGGAAGGCATGCTCGGCAGCATCAAGAAGTACGAGCTGTGGGTGCTCGGCGCCTTGCTGATCCTCGGCCTGGGCCTGTGGCTGCGGCGCCGCTTCAAGAATGCGCAACTGGCGAAGAAAATCTATCAGGACGAGCAGCTCGCCAAGGCCGCCGAGGCAGAGCAGTTGCGCCAGGCCGAAGCGACCCCTCCTGCCGGGCCGAAAACGCCAGCCGAATAAGCCATTCGCTGGCGGCTGCCACGCGCAGTCCAGGCAAATAATGAACACGCCGCCGCCGTTGCGATCCATTGAGAGAGCGCTCTGCCCCCGCGCGCGTCAGCCATGCCCCTATGGCCACGCGCGACGATTTGAGGGACATTGAGCGCCATGAATCTGGAGAGAAGCCCATGAGCAAAAAAGTTGCAGTGATCCTGTCCGGCAGTGGCGTGTACGACGGCGCCGAAATCCAGGAAAGTGTCATCACCCTGCTGCGCCTCGACCAGCGCGGCGCACAGGTGCAGTGCTTCGCGCCGAATATCGCGCAATTGCATGTGATCAACCACCTGACCGGCGAAGAAATGCCGGAATCGCGCAACGTGCTGGTGGAATCGGCGCGGATTGCCCGGGGCAACGTCAAGGATATCCGCGACGCCGATGTCGAGGATTTCGACGCACTGATCGTGCCCGGCGGTTTCGGCGCGGCAAAGAACCTGTCGAACTTCGCCATCGAAGGCGCCGGCTGCACCGTGCAACCTGAAGTGCTGGCCCTGGCCGAAGCATTTGCCGAAGCGGGCAAACCGGTCGGGCTGATCTGCATCTCCCCGGCGCTGGCGGCGAAAATCTATGGCCCGGGCGTGACCTGCACCATCGGCAACGACGCCGACACCGCTGCGGCCATGAACAAGATGGGCGCCACCCACGAAGAGTGCGCTGTGACCGAAATCGTCGAAGACAAGGCGCGCAAACTGGTCACCACCCCGGCGTACATGCTGGCGCAGACCATCAGTGAAGCGGCTTCGGGGATCAACAAACTGGTCGACCGCGTGCTCGAACTGACCCACGAAAACGACGCTTGACTCCTGCCTGCACCTAAACCCGAATGTGGGAGCGAGCCTGCTCGCGAATGCGTTGTATCAGCCAACGTCAGGTTGTATGACACACAGCTTTCGCGAGCAGGCTCGCTCCCACAGGGATTGTGCAAGACTCAGGGCTTGCGGGTGAGCCGGGTGAGAATCCGATCCAGCGCATTGGCAAACGCCTGCTTTTCACGCTCGCCAAACGGCGCCGGCCCGCCGCTCATCTGGCCCTGCTCCCTCAGATCGGTAAACAGGTTACGCACCGCCAGCCGCTCGCCCATGTTCTGCGCATCGAACTCCTTGCCGCGCGGATCCAGTGCCGCCACGCCCTTCTTGACCAGCCGATCGGCCAGCGGGATGTCGCTGCAGATCACCAGCTCGCCCGGCACGGCGTGCTCGACCAGATAATCATCCGCCGCATCCGGCCCGCTCGGCACCACGATCAGTTTGACGATGGCCAGCCCCGGCTTTGTCTGCGGCTGCCCGGCCACCAGCACCACTTCGAACTGGCGCTTGAGCGCGAACTTCACCACCAGATCCTTCGCCGCCCGTGGACAGGCGTCGGCATCGATCCATACACGCATGTTCTTGCCTCCAAAAATTCGCGAGCAGGCTCGCTCCCACAGGATACATACCGAACCTGTGGGAGCGAGCCTGCTCGCGAATATGAGCGCAGCGAATGCCTTTATGCAGCCGAAACCCGACGCTTCTCCGCCACCCAACTACGCCCATACAGCACAGCAATCGCCACAATCGCCACCACCTGCGCGGTCAGCGAATAGGCATCGGCATGGATTCCCAGCCAGTCGAACTCAAAGAATGCCACCGGCCGTGTGCCGAAGATCCCGGCTTCCTGCAAGGCCTTCACGCCATGCCCGGCAAACACCACCGACAGCGCGCACAACAGCGCGGCGTTGATGCTGAAGAACAGCGTCAGCGGCAGTTTCGCCGAGCCGCGCAGGATCACCCAGGCCAGACCGACCAGCAGCACCAGCGCCGTCGCACCGCCGGCCAGCACGGCGTTGTGCCCGGCAGGACCGGCCTGCAGCCACAGGGTTTCGTAGAACAGAATCACCTCAAACAATTCGCGATAGACCGAGAAGAACGCCAGGATCGCAAAACCGAAGCGACCCCCGCCGCCGACCAGACTGCTCTTGATGTAATCCTGCCAGGCCGCCGCATGACGGCGGTCATGCATCCACACGCCGAGCCACAACACCATGACGCTGGCAAACAGCGCGGTGGCGCCTTCCAGCAACTCACGCTGCGAACCGCTGACGTCGATCACATACGCCGCCAGCGCCCAGGTACCCAAGCCTGCCAGCAAGGCCAGGCCCCAACCGACGTTGACGCTGCGCACCGCTGACTGCTGACCGGTGTTGCGCAAGAAGGCGAGGATCGCCGCCAGCACCAGAATCGCTTCCAGGCCTTCGCGCAGCAGAATCAGCAGGCCGGAGATGTAACTCAGCGACCAGCTCAGACCGTCGCTGCCCAGCAGGCCGGCGGATTCCTTGAGCTTGGCCTTGGCCGCATCCAGACGCTGCTCGGCCTGTTCGACCGGCAGACCGTCCTGCAGCGACTGCCGGTAAGCCATCAGCGATTTTTCGGTGTCCTTGCGCACGTTGGCATCGACGTTGTCCAGCGAGCTTTCGACCAGCTCGAAGCCTTCCAGATACGCCGCTACCGACAGGTCATAGGCCTGATCATGTTCCCCGGCGCGGTAGGCCGCGAGGCTCTTGTCCAGCGTGGCGGCGGTGTAATCAAGCAACTGCGCCGGACCGCGTTTGACCTGCGGTGGTTGTGCGCGCTGGGCACGGAACGTCGCCGCGACCTCTGCGCCCTCGGCAGCCTGCACCTCAGCCGGGGTCTGCCGGGCCAGGTCGGCGATGTTGTAAACCTTGTCGGACTTGGCGGCCGCCGCATCGGCACTGAAGCCGGCGATGTAGGTGGCCAGATCCCAGCGCTGGCGATCATCGAGCTGATCGGCAAACGCCGGCATGTCGGTGCCTTCGACACCCTGGCCGAGGGTGCTGTAGATCGCGTACAGGCTCAAGTGATCCATGCGCGCAGCGTCGCGCAGGTTGGCTGGCGCGGGAGTCAGACCTACGCCGGCCGGGCCGTCGCCGGCACCTGTATCGCCGTGGCACACCGAGCAGTTCTGCGCATACAAAGGCGCGCCGCGTGTCGGGTCTGGAGTGATGATCGGTGCCTGACTGACTTCATAAGCCACCGCCAGTTTCGCCCCCAGCTGTCGGGCCTGACGGGCGACATCGGCGCCGTCCTGCTTCGCGGTGATGGCGGCGTGCAAAGATTCGACGCCCTGTTCCAGCGCGGCTTTTTCCGGTTTGGCCGGTAATGCAGTGATCAAGCCTTGCAGAACCTGGGTGAATTCCAGCTGCTCGCGGTATTCGCCATCGTCGATGACTTTGCCTGCGGCGACCGTTGGCGGGTAATCGGCACTGATGTAATCGAGCAGGTGCAACGCTTGCGGCGCGCCTTCCACGGTATCGGCCAGCAGCGGCAGGCTGCTCAGGGACAATAACGGGAACAGCAGCCAGGCCAGCAATCGGGACGAGGCAGTCATGAACGAATCTCAAATGGAAATGCGAAGTTACATATTGTTCACTTCGAAGACATTTCTCTCAAGCTTTGTCGGCGTTTCGCTTTGATTGGCAGGAAATACCCGGCAGACGGCAGCAGCGTTTGTCGCCGAGCATTGCCGCACTATCCGCTGCCGATTGAGCCTCGACACGTTCGATCAAGATCACAGCCATTTGCCACCATCCACTCTATACTGCCCGCCCCAGAGCATTTGCGCGCAAGGAATCAACCTCAATGCGGAGTCTTCCATTCGTTTTGCTGCTTTGCGTCGCTGTTCAGTTGAGCGGCTGTGCCGCCTATCGCAACTACGATCTTGAAATGCAGCAGACCACCGAGCAAATGACCCGGGGCAATCTGACCGGGGCTCTGGCACTGGTGGAAATGAACAACCCGTGGGAAGACAAGGATCTGCTGTATTACCTGGAAAAAGGCGCGATCCTCAGCGCTGGCAGTGCCCTGCCCGACAGCCAGGACGCTTGGCGCAATGCCGACCGAATGATCTTCCAGCGCGAGGAAGCCAACCCGTCCGGCGCGATGAAATTACTGGCGCGTTTCGGTGATGAAATGGGCACGATGCTGGTCAACGACAAGCTGCGGCGCTATGAAGGCTACGATTACGAAAAGGTCATGTTGACTACGCAAATGGCCTTGAACCAGCTATCCGTCAATGACTTTGCGGGCGCCCGCGCAGACATCAGGAAAACCCACGAACGCGAAGCATTGATCGCCCGCCAGCGTGAAAAGCAATACGAAGCGGCTGAGGAACAGGCGAAAGCTCAGGGCAAAATTCTCCATTACAAAGATCTGGAAGGCTACCCGGTCGCCTTGCTTGATGCGCCGCAGGTCGTTGAGCTGAAAAACGGCTACCAAAGTGCGTTCAGCCACTATCTGGCCGGATTCACCTATGAAGCCCTCGGCGAGCGCGCCCTCGCGGCGGCCGGTTATCGTCAGGCGATCGAACTGCGGCCGGACATGCCCTTGCTGCAAAAGGCCCTGCGCAATCTCGACAAACCGCCAGCGAAAGCCGATGAAAGCGATGTGTTGCTGATTATCCAGAGTGGCCTGGCTCCGGCTCGCAGCTCAGTGCAAGTGCCTATCCCGGTTCGTCTGAACGAAACACTGATCATCATCGCGCCCATTTCATTCCCGGTGATGGTGCCGGACGCGGTCACGCCCAACTTCAGCCATATCACCGTAGACGGTCGCAAACAGCCGTTGGTAGTGATCAACAGCGTGACTGACATGTCCATGCGCACACTGCGCGACGACATGCCGCAAATCATCTCGCGGGCGATGTTCCGCGCCAACATGGCCGCCATCGGTCAAGCGCAGGAAAACGAGCGCAACCCGGCGAAAGCCTCGTTGATCGTCACTCAGCATGATCCGTTCGAAGAAGCCGACACCCGCACATGGCGAGCGTTGCCGGACAAGACGCTGGTCGCCCGTCTGCGCTTGAAGAAAGGCCTGCATACCTTCCGTTTTGCGCCTGCGTCCATCGACCACCCTTTTGAAATGCGCGTCGACCAGGACCGCCAGATTCTGCACCTGCGGGTATTCCGGGATCAGGTCTATACCGTCGGATCAGCCTTTGTACCGAATCAAAAACCTGCGTCGGATAAACCCGCTTCTGCGGAGAAGTGATGGCACCGCATCTGAAAATGCACCCAAAAAGCTATTACATAGCCATCACGCCACGTTTATAATGCCGCGCCCTCGCCCAGCGAGCCGGCATCAAAAGCTCCTCACGCATGAGGAATTGGCAGGAGGCCAGCGCCGCCGTCGATAGGTCACACCAGCCCGACCAGCACACGCGGCTGCAAGTTTTGTTACTCAGGGAAGAAGTACCCATGGCATTCCGCGCTCCCATGCTGCTCGCGCTCAGCGCCGTCACGCTGTTGTCCGGCTGCGCAGCGTTTCGCAACTACGATTCCGAACTGGCCCAGACCAATCAGCAACTGGCTTCCGGCAACGTCGACGCCGCGCTGACCCTGCTGGAAAAGAACAACACCGGCACCGACAAGGACCTGCTCTATTACTTCGAGAAAGGCGAACTGCTGCGCGCCAAGGGCGACCTGTCGGGCAGCCAGAACGCCTGGGGCAGTGCCGATCAGGTGGTCGGTCAGTGGGAAGACGCGGTCAAGCTCGACTCGGCCAAGTACCTGGCACAGTTCGGCAGCTTCATCGTCAACGACAAGGTGCGTCGCTACGAAGGCTATGACTACGAAAAAGTCATGCTGACCACGCAGATGGCCCTGAACCTGTTGGCGGTCAACGATTTCGACGGCGCCCGCACGGCGATCAAAAAGACCCACGAACGCGAAGCGGTGATCGCCGACCTGCGCGACAAGGAATACCTCAAGAGCGAAGAAGAGGCCGAGAAAGAAGGCATCAAGACCCAATACAAGGATCTGCAGGGTTATCCGGTGGCCAGCCTCGACGCGCCGGAAGTGGTCGGCCTGAAGAACAGTTACCAGAGTGCGTTCAGCCATTACCTGGCCGGTTTCGTTTACGAAGCTTTGGGCGAGAAGGATCTGGCCGCGCCGGGTTATCGCAAGGCTGCCGAACTGCGCCCGAACACGCCGTTGCTCGAGCAGGCGCTGGTCAATCTCGACAAGCCTTCCAAATCCGATGACAGCGACATTCTCATCGTCGTGCAGAGCGGCCTGGCCCCGGCCCGCGACTCGATTCGTGTGCCGCTGCCGCTGCCGATTTCCAACAACGTGGTGATCACTCCGCTGTCGTTCCCGATCATCAAACCGGACACCTCCACCGCGCCGTTTGCGCAGATCGGTGTCGACGGCAAGCAGGTCGACCTGACCGCGCTGAACAGCACCACCGCCATGTCCCGCCGCGCACTGCGCGATGACATGCCGGGGATCATCGTGCGCACCACCGTGCGCGCGATCACCAAAGGTGTGGCGCAGAAACAGATCAACGAAACCAACCCGCTGGCCGGTCTCGCCGTGGGTATTTCTTCAGCGGTGCTTGAAGGTGCCGATACCCGTACATGGCGCACCCTGCCGGACAACACCCAAGTGGTGCGTCTGCGCCTGAAAAAAGGTGAGCATCAGGTTACCCTACCGAGCGCCGTCGGCGGCTCGGTGGTCAAGGTCACTGTCGACCAGCGCTACCAAGTGATCAGCCTGCGTGCCGTGGGCAACCAGGTATTCGCTGGCGGCATCGCTGCTCACGTAATGCCGAGCGCTGCCGCGACCAACGTCGCCAGCCTCAAACAACCTTAAGAACGGAGTCTTTGCAATGCGCTTGAAGATCATCGCCGTCGCCGCCCTCGCCTTGCTGGCAGGCTGCGCCACCCCGCCACCGCCGGAGCCGGGCAGCGCCGCGAGCAAAGTCGTGGCCATGGGCCCGCAGAAACACATCGTCGTCGGCGCCATGCGCGTGGCTCGTGAAAACGGCTTCATGACCGTCAACGTGCAGTTGAGCAACACCCTTAACAGCAACAAGATTTTCTACTACCGCTTCGCCTGGCTCGGCGCCGAAGGTTTCCCGGTTGCCGAAGAAGAAGTGTGGAAAAGCCAGATGATGTACGGCGCCCAGACCAGCTTCATTCAGGCCATCGCCCCGACCCCGAAAGCCGTGGATTTCCGTCTGGAAATCAAGACGCCTTAAGCCCGCCACCCTATTTCTGATTGAGAGAGCTTTCTCATGTTTGCACGCTTTTCCTGCATCGCCGTCATCGCCCTGCTCGCCTCCGGTTGCGCCAACACCTCGCCTACCCTGGGCAGCAAGAACATCAGCTACGGCGACACCAAAGCGGTTGAAACCGTGACCAACGAATTCGGTTCGACCGACCTGCAAATGATCGCCGAGTCGATGACCCGCTCGCTGGCCCAGTCCGGCATTCTGCAGGGCCGTCCGGTGGTTCAGGTCTACGATGTGAAGAACAAGACCAGCGAGTACATCGACACCCGCGAAATCACCACCAGCATCAAGACTCAGTTGATGAAGACCGGTGTTGCGCGCTTCGCCAGCGACAACAATGCAATGCAGAGCCAGGTTGACCAGCTCAAGCTGCAAAACCAGAGCGGTCTGTACAAGAAAAGCACCGTGGCCAAGACCGGCAACATGGTTGCCGCCAAGTACCGCATCGAAGGCTCGATCAGCTCGATCGTCAAGCGCAGCAGCGACTACAAGGACGTCTTCTACAAATTCAGCCTGCAGTTGATCGACGTCGAAAGCGGTCTGGCCGAGTGGATGGACGAAAAAGAGATCCGCAAAACCACGGAGCGTTGATCGATGCGCACATGGATTGGCATGATGGCCCTGGCTTGCGCGTTCAGCGCGCAGGCGGCCCCGAAAGTGGCGGTGACGGATCTGGCGTATCAGGAGCGCGTGGAGCAATACATCCACATCGTTTCGGCGCAGAGTAATCACCGCGAGAGTTACTACAGCGCCAGCGGTTCTTCGAGCTACAACGAGATCGAAGCGACCACCAGCTATATCGAACAGGGCGAGTTGCGCAAATTCACCGGCGACATCAAGGGTGAAATCCTGCGTACCGGCATGTTCCAGCTGGTGCAGGGCACGCCGTATACCGCCTCATCCAAAGGCGACGTGTATGACGTGATCAAGCGCATCAAGGCCGGCAACTTCAAAGGCGCCGACTACGTGCTGTTCGGCACCGTGTCCGACATCGACTTCACCCAGGACATCAACGAGCTGGCGCACACCGACAGCTACTCGGCGGTACTGGGCCTGACGCTGGTGGCGGATTTCAGCCTGATCAACACCAAGACCTACGAGATCACCTCGGCCTTCACGGCGATGGGCGAAGCGCAGGACACCAAACTGGTGAACCATCGCGACATAAAGATCTCGCTGAACCGTCCGCGGGTGGTGCGTGAGGTGTCGAAGGCATTGGGCGAGGACGTGGCCGGGCAACTGAGCATGCAGCTCGGTGGTGGTGACGGTTATGAGCAGCCGCGTGAGGCGCCGCAGCGCAATAATCTGCCGCGTGATACGGCGCCGGTGATTTTACGCTGAGCCGGATCTGAGGACTTTTGTGGCGAAGGGCTCTGTGGCGAGGGGATTTATCCCCGTTGGGTCGCGAAGCGGCCCTCGCTATTGATTCAAGACGATTGGGACTGCTACGCAGTCCAACGGGGATAAATCCCCTCGCCACAAAAGCTCGCTTGCCCCGATGTCTCGGTAGAAATGAAAAAGGCGACCTCTTGAGGTCGCCTTTTTTCTGCCCGAGCGGTTTACGCCGCCGCTTTGCGCAACGTCGCCATAAACGCCGCTGCGCCGATGAACAGCCCGGCAAAGGTGCGGTTCATGCGTTTCTGCTGCTTGGGCGTACGCAACAGGCGCAGCACTTTCGACGCCAGCCCGGTGTAGCCGGCCATGACAATCAGATCGACAAAAACCATGGTCACGCCGATCACCACATACTGAATCAGCAGCGGCGCATGGGGATTGATGAACTGCGGCAACACCGCGAGCATGAACACCAACGCCTTGGGGTTGCTGATGTTCACCAGAAAGCCGCGAAACACCAGGGCCAGTGGCTTGCCGATCGGCCGCACTGCAGCGTCATCGCTCATGTCCATGGGCAGCGCCCGCCATTGCTTGATCGCCAGGTAAACCAGATAGGCGACACCGAACCATTTGATCGCGTGGAATGCTGTGGCCGAAGCGGTGAGCACAGCGCCAACACCCGCGCCGACAATCGCGATCTGCATCGCCAGACCGATCTGCAGGCCCAGTGCGTTCCAGTAGCCGCGCCAGAACCCGTATTGCAGACCGCTGGACATCGACGCGATGGCGCCCGCGCCCGGGGACAGGCTGATCACCCAGCAGGCGGCAAAAAATGCCAGCCATGTTTGAAGCTCCATCGCACACCTCGGCTGATGCTTGTGACAAATGCCTAAGCTAATGCGGCTTCGTGTAGATGACTACCGATTTCTTGCTGAATGTTGCAGGTGCGGCTGACGGCCCCTTCGCGAGCAGGCGGCGTTCCGACGAAGGCGTCGGAACAGACGACGTAGAAATTACTTCTCAAACCCGCTGGAAGGAAACACATCCGTCCCGCGCCAACGCCGCACCGACCGCTGGAAGAACAGGCTGTTCGGCACCTGCACCATGGCGCTGCCGGTGCCCAACTCTTCGGCCTCGACCAGCGTGGTGTAGAGCAGATTGATCGCGATCACCCGGCCTTTGACGCCAGGCTTGTCGGTGGTATCCACCAACTCGACCACATCGCCGAGGCGGAACGGCCCGACGGTGAAGATGAGAATGGCGCAGAGCAGGTTCGACAGCACGCTCCACATGGCGAAGAAGGCCACCGCCGCCACTGCTACAAACCCCGACAGCGCCGTCCACAGCACCGTGGCCGAAACGCCGAGGCGCTCAAGCACGAAGAGCAGCGCGCTGCCCATGATCAGCCAGCGCAACACGCCGCGCAGCGGCATCAGCAACTGCGGCGGAAACGGATAGCGCTCACCGAGGCGAGTCAGGCCTTTGGCAACGAAACGCTGGGTCAGGTAACCGGCCAGCAGAATCAGCAGAATCTGCGCGGTGAACCACAACGGTTCGACCCACACCGCCGAGAAAGGCAGTTTGAAGGCTTCCATCAGGACAACGCCTCCAGCTCCGCCTGCATGCTTTCCAGGGTTTCCAGGGCTTCCATCCAGGCTTCTTCCAGCTCGGCTTCACGCACCTTCAACTTGGCCTGTTCGGCGAGCAGATCACGCAATTCATTCTTGCGCGCCGGCTCGTAGATATCGCTGTCACCGAGGCTGGCATCGACCTTGGCCAGTTTTTCGTGGAGCTTGCCCAGTTCGGCTTCGAGCTTGTCGGCCTCGCGCTTGTGCGGCGCCAGTTGCTGACGCAACGCTGCCGCCGCTTGGCGCTGCGCTTTCTTGTCGGTCTTGTCCGGGTTGACCGGCGTGTTGCTGACCGGCGCATTGCGCTGACGGTATTCCACCAGCCAACGTGCGTAGTCTTCGAGATCGCCATCGAACTCTTCGACCTTGCCGTCGGCGACCAGATAGAAGTTGTCGGTGGTGCTCTTGAGCAAGTGCCGATCATGAGAAACCACCAGCACCGCACCGCTGAATTCCTGCAGGGCCATGGTCAGCGCCAGACGCATTTCCAGATCGAGGTGGTTGGTCGGTTCGTCGAGCAGCAGCAGGTTCGGCCGCTCCCAGGCGATCAGCGCGAGGGCCAGACGCGCCTTCTCGCCACCGGAGAAATTCAGCACCGGCTCATCGATGCGTGCGCCCCGGAAGTCGAAGCCGCCGAGAAAATCGCGCAAGGTCTGCTCGCGCTCACCCGGCGCCAGACGCTGCAAGTGCAGCAGAGGGCTGGCCTTGGAGTCCAGCGAATCGAGCTGATGCTGGGCGAAGTAGCCGACCACGGTGTTTTCGCCACGGGTCAGGCGCCCGGCCAGCGGTTCGAGCTCGCCGGCGAGGTTCTTGATCAGCGTCGATTTACCCGCGCCGTTCGGCCCGAGCAGACCGATCCGCGCACCCGGGGTCAGTTGCAGCTTGACCTTCTCGAGGATGGTCTTGTCGCCATAACCCAAGCGTGCATCGGACAGGTCGATCAGTGGGCTGGAGATCTTGGTCGACTCGCGGAAGACGAAGTCGAACGGCGAATCGACGTGGGCCGCCGACAATTCTTCCATGCGCTCCAGCGCCTTGATCCGGCTCTGCGCCTGACGGGCCTTGGTCGCTTGCGCCTTGAAGCGGGCTATGTAGCTTTCCATGTGCGCACGCTGCGCCTGCTGCTTCTCGTAGGCCTGTTGCTGCTGGGCCAGACGCTCGGCGCGGGCGCGCTCAAACGCGGTGTAGCCGCCCCGGTAGAGGGTCAGTTTGCGCTGATCGACATGGGCGACGTGATCGACCACTTCGTCGAGGAAATCCCGGTCGTGGGAAATCAGCAGCAAGGTGCCCGGATAACTCTTCAGCCACTCTTCGAGCCAGATGATCGCGTCGAGATCCAAGTGGTTGGTCGGTTCGTCGAGCAGCAGCAGATCCGACGGACACATCAGTGCCTGCGCCAGATTCAGACGCATCCGCCAGCCACCGGAGAAATCGCCTACCTGACGATCCATCTGCTCATTGGTGAAACCAAGACCGGCGAGCAGCTTGCGCGCCCGCGCATCGGCGGTGTAACCGTCGGCGCTGTCGAGTTCGGCGTGCAGGCGCGCCAGCGCGGTGCCGTCGTGGGCCTGCTCGGCGGCGGCAAGCTCGCGTTGCACCTCACGCAGACGCAGGTCGCCATCGAGCACATAATCGACCGCCAGGCGCTCGAGGGTGTCGACCTCCTGACGCATATGCGCGATACGCCAGTCGGACGGCAGCAGGCAGTCGCCCGAGTCCGGGTGCAACTCGCCGCGCAGCAAGGCGAACAGGCTGGATTTGCCGGCACCGTTGGCGCCGATGAGGCCGGCTTTGTGGCCGGCGTGCAGGGTCAGCTCGGCGTCTTCTAGCAGACGTTGCGGGCCACGCTGTAAAGTCAGGTTCTGAAGTCGGATCATAATGGCGGCGGAGTCTACCAGCTTCGCTCACAACTGGCGCGAGTAGCACGATGTCCTCTGACCTGTGGAGCTTTGCCCTTGATGTCTACGCCCGGCCGGGTGTGGAAGATGCCTGCCTGCAATTGCAAACCGCGGGCGCCAATGTCTGCCTTTTACTGTGCGGTGTGTGGCTGGAGCAGCGCGCGGTGGCCTGCGATGAACCGCGCGTACGTCTGCTCAAGGCCTTGACCGCGCCGTGGGATATCGAAGTGGTGCAGCCGCTGCGAACCCTGCGCCTGCAATGGAAAGCGCGGGCCGTCGACGATGCAGTGGTGGCCGGCATGCGCGAGCAGATCAAATCACTGGAGCTTGAAGCTGAGCGCACCTTGCTGTCACGGCTCGAAGGTGTGGCGCAGGAGTGGACGCGCAACGATGCAGGTTCGTTGACTTGGCTTGAGGGCTTGGCCGGCAATGCCGCCAGCCTGAACCGCGACGCGCTGCAAGTGCTGCGCGTCGCGGCAACCGGCACTTAGGAAGCGCTGGTCGGGGTGCTGCTGACGTTCGACGAAGCGGCTGGCGCTGGCGCAGTCGAAGGGGTCGAGTGGGCTGCGGACGACGGTGCCGATGCAGCTGGGGCAGCCGGGGTAGCGGCAGTGGCAGGCTTGGCTGCTGGAGCGGCAGCCGGTTTGGTCGCGGCTGGCTTGGCAGCTGCTGGCTTTTTCACCGCTGGTTTTGCGGCTGGCTTGGCGGCCGGCTTGGCAGCAGCGGGTTTCGCAGCTGGCTTGGCGGCCGGTTTCGCAGCGGTTTTTGCCGCAGGTTTTGCTGCCGATGTTGCGGCTGGTTTGGCAGCCGGTTTTACCGCCACTTTCGCAGCAGGTTTGGCGGCGGCCGGCTTGGCAGCAGGCTTCGCAGCGGCAGTCTTGGCAGCAGGTTTTGCTGCTGGTTTCGCTGCTGCTTTGGCAGCAGGTTTGGTGGCTGCGGTTTTCGCCGGTGCAGCTTTGCTCGCGGCCGGTTTTGCAGCGGCTTTGGCAGGGGTGGCTTTCACTGCTGGCTTGGCTGCAGCAGGTTTGGCTGCGGTGGTTTTAGCCGCCGGTTTTGCCGCGCTCGCCGCCGGCTTCTTCGCTGCAGTTTTCGCCGCTGGTTTGGCAGCCGCTTTCACTGGCGCCTTGGCCGCTGGTTTGGCGGCGGTCTTCGCAACAGCAGGTTTCGCCGCAGCGGTCTTCGCCGGGGCTTTGCTTGCAGCAGGTTTGGCGGCGACTTTCTTCGCTGGTGCTGCTGCGGGTTTGGCCGAGCGCGACGACAGAACTTTGCCCACTGCTTCTTGAACGCGGCCAACACCCTGGGCCAGTTTCAGGCTTTCCTGAGCATCGCGCTTGAGTTGCAGAATGTAGCTGCGGGTCTCGGACTGACGATCTTTCAAAGCGTCCAGCAGGTCTTCGAGTTCTTTCACGGCAGCCTTGGCTTTGTTCTGTGCCTTGGCTTTGCCGGCGGTGGCGGCGTCCTGCAATTTGGTGCGCGATTTGTGCAGTTTTTCCTGCGCCTTGCCGCGCTGTTTTTCCAGCTTGGCGAGCAGTTTTTCAGCATCAGCCAAGGCTTGCGAGCAAGCGTTTTCCAAATGCTCGAGCAGGCTGCCCGACAACTGTTGGAGTAGGTGCAACGGAGTATTTACAGGCTTCTTGGTGGCCGACATGGTTTACCTCCTGGCTGACGTGAGTGCGGCTCATACTAGACCTCTGCTGATACCGCCGCTAGGGCATGTTGACAGTATCTGCACCGTTGCGTTGCACCGAAGCCGAAATGTTCTGCGCGCGGGAAAAAGCAGTTCACCGATGCAGACGTTTGCACTGGCATAATCCCCCGCATCTCAGGTCGGAGAGTGCCCATGTCGCGCTACTTTATTTTGTCCCTCTGCGTGTTTTTTTCGACGGCGTATGCCGATGAAAAAAACACGGCGAACGATGCTCATGATCTGGCTTATAGCCTCGGTGCCAGCCTCGGCGAACGGCTGCGTCAGGAGGTGCCGCAATTGCAGATCCAGGCGCTGATCGAAGGTCTGCAACAGGCGTATCAGGGCAAGCCGCTGGCGCTGAGTGAAGCGCGTATCGAACAGATTCTTGCCGACCATGAATCGCAAAATGCCGAGCAAGCTTCACGGCAATCGAGCGACGCGGCGATGGAAAACGAGCAACGCTTTCTCAGTGCGGAAAAAGCCAAACCGGGGGTGAAGGAACTGGCCGATGGCATCCTCCTGACTGAACTGGTTCCGGGCACTGGCGCCAAGGCCGGCCCGGACGGCAAAGTGCAGGTACTGTATGTCGGCAAGCTGCCGGACGGCACTGTGTTCGATCAGAACACCCAGCCGCAATGGTTCAACCTCGACAGCGTGATCGCCGGTTGGCGCACCGCCTTGCAGAACATGCCGGTGGGGGCGAAATGGCGACTGGTGATTCCATCGGATCAAGCCTATGGCGCCGACGGTGCCGGCGACCTGATCGCGCCGTTCACGCCTCTGGTTTTCGAAGTGGAATTGCGTGGCGCGACGAACTGATCAGGCATAAAAAAACGGTGCGCTTTCGGGCGCACCGTTTTTCATGAAGGACGTGGATCAGGCCTGAACCGGATCTTCTGCCTTGTGTGCCGTGTGCAGCACTTCGATCAGGCAATCCTCAAGTTCGAAGCGCTCGTGCAGCAGGCCACCGAGTTCCTTGAATTTCTCCGCAACGCATTTGCCTTCGTCGCACAAGTCGTTGAACGCGAGCAGCTTCTCGGTAATGACGTCGATGCGCGGGTAGATGGTCTCGGCGAGTTCCAGACCGCGCTTGTCGTTGAACGCCTTGGCTTCGCCGGTCAGCTGTTCATAGATTTCGAAGTGCCCCGCCGATACGTAATCGACCAGTACACCGCAGAATTCCAACAAGGGTTTGCGGCTTTCGGACAGCGAATCAGGCTGCGCACCGAGCTTGTCGTAGGCGCCGATCAGCTCTTCACGCTCCTGCAACCAGCGGTCGATCAGCAGATGAACCCCACCCCAACGTTCCTGAGCATTCTGACAACTTTCGAGCATGGCGATCTCTCTTCCCTTGTGGGTCATGCTGCTCTACACCCGCGCCCCTGTTCTGATTTGACTGGTGGACGATCGGGCAGAGCGTCATCGAGCAACATAAATCCAATGACACGTGCCGGCCAGATTATGCCCGCACGCCTATGGCTTCAAGGTACGCAGGAGATAAAGTTCATACAAGTGTTTAATCCCTGACCAGCAGGTGGTGCGACGCTTCGTCGCTGACCGGTCGTTGCAGAGCGCTCCAGATCAGACGCAACAACTGATAAACCGCAAGGATCGACACCCCGACAAAAAACAGCAGGCTCCATTCCGGGATGCTCAAATCGAACAGTGTCCAGGAGATGTCCGCACAATCGGCGCCGCCGTTGAACATCCGTTGCAAAGCGCAGATCCACGGCAGGTCGCTGAACAGTGACTCCACGGTCGGCGAGCATTTGACCAGTTGCAGCATCGAGTCACTCTGGATCAATACCTGCCGCCACGCAGCGGTGGTTCCACCCAGACTGGCGCCGAGTGCAAACAGCCAGTACCACCATAAGCCAACGCGCCGGGGGCCATGCACCGCCGCCACGCCGCAGCCGATGCACAGCAATGTGAGGAACAATCGCTGCACCAGGCACAGACTGCAAGGCGTCAGTCCGACCGCATATTCGAGGTAATAGGAAGCTCCCAGAGCAAAGGCCCCCGCAATGAAAGCCATGAAGAACAAGGAGCGTGAGCAGGCCAACGACATGGCTTTTCCGTAACAGTAGAGACAGACGGTTACGGTAGAGGAAAGCGTGTCAGCCTTTCAAGGCAAGGGCCTGCCGACAGTTCACCGCAGGTGTAGGGAAAACCCGACAGGCTCGATAGGAAACGGTGAAGCGCTCTGTAGGACTTTGTCTCTGGAGCGCAAAGAAGGGGAATTTTCGGTCATTGAAGTTCACGAGGGAGCAACCTCCCTCGCCATTCAGACCTTCGCCGCAACCGGCAAAGGCGCCGCCAGCAGGCGTTCATCCAGCAGCCCCAGACCTTCCTGGAACAACTGATTGCTGCGCTCGGTATCGCCAAGCTGTGCAAGCAGGCGGGCCAGTTCCGCACAGGTCTCCGGATTGCGCTGCACGCGCAGGCTGCTTTCCAGATAGTCACGGGCCTTGCCCCACAGACTGGTTTGCAGACACAACCGCCCGAGGGTCAGCAGCAGACTCGGATCGGCCGGGTGCTCCTTGAGCCAGCCTTCGGCAATCTGCAACTGACGCGCAGGATCACTGCCACGAACCAGACCATAAAGCCGCGCCAGATGGCTGTCGTATTTGCGCTTGAGCGCTGTTCGCAGGACCTCTTCGGCCTCGACCTGAGCGCCCAGCTGACGCAATTGCTCGGCATAGGCCAGTACCAAAGGTGCTTCCTGACGCTGCGCCGAAGTCAGCTGCTCCCACGCCCGCTTGAGCGATTGCAGACCCACCGTACCGTCTTCTTCGCGATGCGCTGCCAAGGACAGGTTCTCACCCCAGGCGCGGCGCTCGAGTTCGGCCAGCTCGGCCGGCGGCAGGACCTTGTCCTTGCGCAACTCAGGCAGCAAACGAATCACCGCCGGCCATTCGCCACGCTGCTGATGCAGACGTTGCAATTGACGCAATGTCTGCGCGCTGCGCGGATGCCGTTCATGCATTGCCTGCAAGGTCACCAGCGCACCGTCGGTGTCGCCACGATCGGTCTGCAACTGTGCGTGACTCAGGGCGATCGCCAGTTCGGCTTGCGGCTGACGCTCCAGCGCACGTTCGAGCAAACGATCACTTTCTTCGTACTGACCTTGCTCGTTCGCCGCACGGGCGGCGCCGAGGTAATACAGCAGTGGCTGGCGCTCGGCTTCCGCTGCGCGGGTCAAATGCCGCTGCGCGCTGGCCCAGCGACCTTCAGCCAGATCCAGTTGGCCGTGTTCGATCGCCACTTGCACGCGGCGGCTGCGATTGCGTCGCGACCACGGATTGACCACGCCGGTGGAGGTCATCACCAGCTCGACCAGCACTTTGATGCCCCAGAACAGCAGCCACAGCACCGCGATCACCGCGAGTGTCGCCCACAGGCTCGATTCGTAGCGGAAGCTCTTGTACGCCACCAGCACGTAACCGGAATGCTCGGCAATCGCCAGGCCCAGCGCTGCCGTCGCGGCGATGACCAGAAACACGATTACATAGAGGCGCTTCATGGGGTCGCCTCCTGCGCAGCATTGGCGGCAGGCTTGGCGAACGGTTTCACCGATTCCTCGGCATTGACGTTACGCCGCTCCAGATACCCCTGCACCGCACTCAAGGTGCCGGTCAGATCCGGCGTCTTGACGGTGACCGGTTCCTTGCTCAGCTCGGCGACCTGTTCCAGCATGACTTTGCTTTGCGGATTGTCCGGGTTGAAATTGCCCTTGAGCACATCGCGTGCCTCGGCCAGCGCCTGGGTGTACACCGCCGCCTGACCGTTGAGCGCCGCCCACTGCGCCTGCTCCAGCGCCAGGCTCAGGGCCAGGCGCACCTGGCTCAGGCTCTGTCCGGCCAGCAGCGGTTTGACGTTCTTGTCAGCGTTGAAATCGATGCGGATATAGCGCGAAACCTTGTCCCACCATTGCGCCCAGCGACTGGCGCCATCGCCATCGCTGGTCAGGCCCAGCAGCGACTCGCCGCGATCCTTGTACTCCGGCGCCAGCTCAGTGAGGTCGATGACCTGATCGCGCAGCGCGCCGAGACGCAGGAACAGCCCGGTGCGATCCGGCTGTTCGGTGCTGCGCAAGGCGACCAGGGTTTTCGCCACTTGCTCGCGCGCGGCGAAGGAACCCGGATCGTTCTGTTCACGGAGAATTTCATCGGCGCCTTGCACCAGTGCCTGGGCGCTGCTGATGTCCTGCAACGCTGAAAGGCGCAGGCTGGCCAGACGCAGCAAGTGTTCGGCCTCGGCCAGACGCCAGTCCTTGCGGCTGGCGCCGAGGACGGTTTCCAGACGTTGATTGAGGCGCTGCTGATCGCCCTGCAATTGCGTGACCAGACGCTGGCGCTCGGCGAGCTCGTCAGCACCGGGTAACTGCGCCAGGCGCTCGGTCAGACGCTGTTCGTTGAGCTTCAGACTCTGCGCCTGATCGTTCAACGCCTGCACCTGACTCGACTGTTGCTGCGTGTTGCTCTGCAGGTGGCGCACCTGCCAGACACCCCAGCCGCCGATGGCGACACCGGCGGCACCGAGCAGCAAGGCGACAATCGCCAGTCCATTGCCTCGGCGCGGCTCTTTGGCCGGTGGTGGAGTTTCAACCTGGGCATCAAGCGCAGGCTGGACGTCATCTTTTGGCAAGGCTGTTTCGCTCACGTATCCATCCTTTGCATTAGAAAACGGCACGGGAAATTCCCGTAACGCCGTCAGCAAAGCCGCGGCACTCGCGCCGCGGCAATCCACAACTGTTTGAGCCCCGGCGGCACGTGCCAGCTCGGCGACCCTCGGGCTTGGAACAAACAACGGCAACTGCGCGATCTTCGGCCAGGCATCGCCGGCCATCTGCCGCAGGTGCTCGAAACCCTGTCCACTGCTGACCACCAGCCCGTTCAAGCGTTCCGCTTCGATCCGCCGTGGCAGCTCGTTTGGCGGGTAGGCTGGCAGGTCGCGGCGATACAACTCCAGATACTCGACACTAGCACCAAGCGCGCGCAGGCGCTCGGCGAGCAGTTCACGACCGCCCTCGCCGCGCAGGATCATCACCTTCGCGCCGGACTGGTCGAGCGCCTCGCGCAGACGCGGCAATTGCAGCAAGGCTTCACTGTCATCGCCGTCAGCCGGGAAGCTGACATCGAGACCATGCTCGCGAAGAATGCCTGCGGTCGCCGCGCCGACGCTGAACCACGGCATGCTCAATGGCGCCGTGCCTTGGGACTTGAGCAGATCCACCGCGATCCGCGCCGCCGGTTTGCTGACCACAATCACCGCGCTGCAAGCGGGCAATCGCGAAATCGCCTGGCGAATAGTCTCAGAGAGCGGCAGCGGAACAATGTCCAGAAGCGGCAGACAACTGCTGAAAATCCCGTGCCCGGCCAACTGTTCGGCCAGCGCCGCGCAGTCGTCTGCCGGGCGCGTCAGCAGCAGGCGCCAGGCCGTCACTCGTGCCCCGCCTCGCCGTACACCGCTTTGAGAATGTCGTCGGCGCCTTGCTTGAGCAGGTCTTCAGCGACCTGCACACCCAAGATTTCCGCGTCGGCACGCGGCGCCCGGGCTTCGGCACTGAGCAGCTTGCCACCACTCGGTTCGCCGACCAGACCGCGCAACCACAACTGCTCGCCTTCAAGCACGGCGTAGCAGGCGATCGGCACTTGGCAGCCGCCGTTCAAATGTTTGTTGAGGGCGCGTTCGGCGTTCACCCGCGAAGCGGTATCGGCGTGATGCAAAGGCGCGAGCAAGGCGTGGATTTCGTGGTCGGCGCTGCGGCATTCGATGCCGACCGCGCCCTGGCCACCGGCCGGCAGGCTGTCATCGACACTGATCGCCGATGTGATGCGCTCTTCGAAACCCAGGCGGATCAGGCCGGCAGCGGCGAGGATGATCGCGTCGTACTCGTCGGCGTCGAGCTTGGCCAGACGGGTGTTGACGTTGCCACGCAGGAAACGGATCTGCAGATCCGGGCGACGCGCCAGCAATTGCGTTTGCCGACGCAGGCTCGAGGTGCCGACGATGGCACCGGCAGGCAGCGCTTCAAGACTGGCGTAGGTGTTGGAGACGAAAGCATCGCGCGGGTCTTCACGCTCGCAGATGCAAAACAGGCCCAAGCCTTGCGGGAAGTCCATCGGCACGTCTTTCATCGAATGCACGGCGATATCGGCCTGGTTTTCCAGCAGCGCGGTTTCCAGTTCCTTGACGAACAGGCCCTTGCCGCCGATCTTCGACAGTGGCGAGTCGAGCAGCTTGTCACCGCGACTGACCATGGGCACTAGCGTCACCAGCAGGCCCGGGTGGGCCGCCTCGAGACGGGCTTTGACGTATTCGGCCTGCCAGAGGGCCAGCGCACTTTTACGGGTGGCGATGCGGATTTCGCGAGGGGACATGGAACAATCCGTACTGAATAGATACGGCGGATAATAACAGCTCAGTCAATTTCACTTTGACCTGAATCAGAACCGGCGCGGCCTCCCTGGCCTGCCATGCCGGATAAAAGAACACGAAAAGGCCGGTGAGGATCGGGTCAAAGCCCCTGCATCATCTTGCGCACACCGGCAACATGCCGCCGGCTGACAATCAGTGCATCGCCATTGAGGCCTTTGAGGAACAACTGGAAATGTCCCAATGGGGTGCGTTGCAATCGCTCAATGCGATCACGAGCGACCAGCGCGTTGCGGTGGATACGGACAAAGCGTTCGCCGAATTCGTCTTCAAGGGCTTTGAGGGGTTCGTCGAGCAGCACCTCGCCGGCTTCGTGACGCAGGGTCACGTATTTGTGGTCTGCGATGAAGTAGACCACCTGATCCAGCGGAATCAGCTCGATGCCTTTACGGGTCCGTGCGCTGATGTGGCTGCGTGGGCCGTTGCCACTTTCGGCAGCGGGACGGGTCAGGGCCGAGAGTTGCGCCCGGTTGGGACGTTCAGCCCGCTTCAGGGCTTCATTCAAGTGTTCGGTTCGCACAGGTTTCACCACATAGCCCACGGCGCTGGCCTGCAGGGCTTCCACGGCAAATTCATCGGGACTGGTGCAAAACACCACGGCCGGCGGCGTCTCTCGTTCGCACAGTCGGGCAGCAACCTGCAGGCCATCGAGGCCCGGCATGCGGATATCGAGCAGCACGATATCCGGCTTGTGGCTGTCGATCAGCGCTAACGCCTCCTCGCCATTCGTGGCACTGGGCTCCAGGACTGTGTAACCCTCGAGTTCGCTCACCATACGGCTTAGGCGCTCGCGAGCCAGGGGTTCGTCATCAACGATCAGGACATTCATATTGCGCTGGATTCCTGCGTGAGTCTCGCACAAGGATAGCGTAGACAGGTGTAGTGACCTCCGTCACCGCGATCCACGCTAAGACTAGCCCGAGCGCCAAAAAGTGCCGTACGTCGGCCAGCAATATTTGCCAGCGTCCGGGTCGTACCGCTCAGAGCCCACTGTTTCCTGCGTTTCTCACGGTGGGTGACCGTTGTACAACTCACCCGCCCCCTCTTCTTATAGCCAGTGGCCGGACCTTTGCATGATCCGCATTCGCACCGACCCTTATGTCCACTGTAGACGTTCGTCGGAACGATATTGCTCAATCAAAAAATATCCTTTTGTAAATTCCTTGCAGACCGCGCCGGACATGCCTGACACATCCGCGAAAAAACGTATCGACCGGTGTCAGCGACAGGATTGGCAACCCTGTTATTATCCGCGCCAGCGTTTCACGCCATTTCTTCAAGCCGATACGAGCGAATTCATGAGCACTGACAAGACCAATCAGTCCTGGGGCGGCCGCTTCAGTGAACCCGTCGACGCCTTCGTCGCCCGCTTCACCGCCTCCGTCACTTTCGACCAGCGCCTGTATCGCCACGACATCATGGGCTCAATCGCCCACGCCACCATGCTGGCCAAGGTCGGCGTGCTGACCGATGCCGAGCGCGACAGCATCATCGATGGCCTGAAGACCATTCAGGGCGAAATCGAGGCCGGCCAGTTCGACTGGCGCGTCGACCTCGAAGACGTGCACATGAACATCGAAGCGCGCCTGACCGACCGCATCGGCGTCACCGGTAAAAAGCTCCACACCGGGCGCAGCCGCAACGACCAGGTCGCCACCGACATCCGCCTGTGGCTGCGCGATGAAATCGACCTGATCCTCGCCGAGATCACCCGCCTGCAAAAGGGCCTGCTGGAGCAAGCCGAACGTGAGGCCGCAAGCATAATGCCGGGCTTCACCCACTTGCAGACCGCGCAGCCAGTGACTTTCGGGCATCACATGCTGGCCTGGTTCGAAATGCTCAGCCGCGACTACGAGCGTCTGGTCGACTGCCGCAAGCGCACCAACCGCATGCCATTGGGCAGCGCCGCGCTGGCCGGCACCACCTACCCGATCGACCGCGAATACACCGCGCAACTGCTGGGCTTCGACGCCGTCGGCGGCAACTCGCTGGACAACGTTTCCGATCGCGACTTCGCCATCGAATTCTGCTCGGCCGCAAGCATCGCGATGATGCACCTGTCGCGCTTCTCCGAAGAGCTGGTGCTGTGGACCAGCGCGCAGTTCCAGTTCATCGATCTGCCGGATCGTTTCTGTACCGGTAGCTCGATCATGCCGCAAAAGAAAAACCCCGACGTGCCTGAGCTGGTGCGCGGCAAGACCGGCCGTGTGTTCGGTGCGCTGATGGGCCTGCTGACCCTGATGAAAGGCCAGCCGCTGGCCTACAACAAGGACAATCAGGAAGACAAGGAACCGCTGTTCGACGCCGCCGACACCCTGCGCGATTCGCTGCGCGCGTTCGCCGACATGATCCCGGCGATCAAGCCGAAACACGCGATCATGCGTGAAGCGGCACTGCGCGGTTTCTCCACTGCGACTGACCTGGCGGATTATCTGGTGCGCCGTGGTCTGCCGTTCCGTGATTGCCATGAAATCGTTGGCCACGCGGTGAAATACGGCGTGGACACGGGCAAGGATCTGGCGGAGATGAGCCTGGAAGAACTGCGTCAGTTCAGTGATCAGATCGAGCAGGACGTGTTTGCCGTGCTGACCCTGGAAGGCTCGGTGAATGCCCGCGATCATATCGGCGGGACTGCGCCGGCGCAGGTCAAGGCTGCGGTGGCGCGCGGCCAGGCCCTAATCGCCAGCCGCTAAAAGCATCGCGGGCAAGCCCGCTCCCACAGGGTTCTTTGGGGAACACAATTTTGCGTTCGACCCATAGCCCTGTGGGAGCTGGCTTGCCAGCGATGACTGACTTCAGAGCGCTACAAAATTCACTTCTTGGCAGCAATCATCGCCAAAAACGCCGGCATCGCCGCGTCCTTGTCCGCCGCAATCTTCTGCACGTGCGGATTCTGCTCAAGCCGCTCCAGCAGCGCTTTCGCCTGCGGCATCTCAGCCAGCAGATCAACCCCGAACAACTTCTGCCCGACCGCACAGGCCAACGGCACGCTGTAGAGGAAATACAAATCGGCAATGCTCAGGCTGTCACCCGCCACATAAGGGGCGAACTGGCCGTGGCGGCCGAGTGCGGCGAAGCCCAGCAGCAGCTCGGTCCGGGTCTTCTCCTTGATCGCCTCCGGCAATGTCACACCGAAAAACGCCTCGCCATAGCAGGCACGCCCCGGCAACTCGATGTACAACTCGATTTCCTTGGCAATTGCCAATACCTGCGCGCGCTCGAACGGATCGCTGGGCAGGAGCGGCGTGCCCTTTTGTGATTGTTCGAGGTATTCGAGGATGATCGCGGTTTCGTTGATATAACCGGCGTCGACACCCAGCACCGGGACCTTGCCACGCGGACTGATGGCCAGTGACTCCGGGGTCTGCGTCGGGTAGAAGGTCACCTCTTCGAAGGGTAGGCCTTTTTCCAGCAGTGCCAGTTTGACCATGTTGTAGTAGTTGCTGACAGCGAATCCGTAGAGCTTGAACATCACAGAGCCTCCAGGCCGTGCGGGGTGGGCAGTGCCTGTTTATAGATCGCCGCGGCGTTTCCCGCCAGCAGCATCACGCCGCTGAATGCGGGTAAACTGGCGCCTTTCCCTGAGGAGCCTGCCATGAGCGAGCCGACAGATATCGTCAACGATGACGACGAAGAAGCATTCACCGAAGCGACCCTGATCGAAGCCATCGAGAACCAGATTGAAAGCGACAACCCGCCGGCGGCGAAGGCGACGTTGAACAAGCTGACTTTGGTCGGCATGGACCGTGACGGGATCCTCAATCTGATGGCCCACGTGCTGGCTTTCGAAATTGACGCGATGCTCGATGAAGATCGCCCGTTCGACACCCAGTGGTACGAAGCAGCACTGCGTGCTTTGCCAGAGCTGCCACCGGAAAAGCAGTAACCACATCATTCCTGTGGGAGCGAGCAGGCTCGCTCCCACAAGGTTTGTTACGCATCCATCCAGCCATCTGCTGCCGCCCGGCTACACTGGAATTCGCCTCAAGACAAAATCCCCTGATCCGAGCACTGGACATGCTGCACCAGCGGGTTCACCTTAGAGGCGCTGTCGTCCAATTCCTAGAAAGTCTGGAGTCCTTATGTCGCTTACCCCTGAGTTGGTTGCCGAACTGGAAGTCCTTGCACTCTTCAACCTGGACAGTTGCCAGGAAGGTCTGAAAATTCACCAGAGCGCTGCCCCGAAACACATCGCTGCTGCCCAGCGTCTCTTTGAAAAAGAACTCACCGACCAGCCCGATGGCGGTTATCTGACCAGCCTCGGTCGCGATGCCGCGCAAAACGTGCAGACCGTACTGACGATTTTGAAAGAACAGGAAACCGCCTGATTTCTCTGACTTTGCCCACGGGAACTCCTGCCACGGGATTTCCGCGGGCCCGCCCGATCGCTGTCGATAAAAAACTGACGTCAAAAAACAAATTCAGCTTAAACGTCCTGCCGCGCAGCGGCTAAACTGCGGCCATTCCGAGACCCTCTACGTCCGAGCCTGCAAGCCGGTTTGAGCTGACATGACCCGCACCCACGAAATCCGCCCCGACCTGGACGAAGGCATCGACCGCAAGGTACTCAGCCAACTGCGCGCACGTTTTCTCAAACTCAATGAAGGCCGCCTCGGCCGCGCTCTCGAGGGCTTGTCGACGCGCCAGCAAAGCGTGTTGACGCTGTTGCCGCTGTTCTTTCACGTCAATCATCCATTGCTGCCCGGCTATGTCTCGGGCAGTACGCCGGCCGGGCTCTCGAATTATGAGCCGGACGCCAATGCGCTGACCGAGGCGCAGCGCCTGACTCGCTCGTTCTCTTACAGGCCGCGCCATGGCAGTAACCCGCCGCGACCGATCCACGGCCTGTTCCTGATGGGCAGCCTCGGCACACTGGCCCAGGCCGATCAGAGCGACATGGACGTGTGGGTCTGCCATGGGCCGGACCTGAGCGAAAGCGAGCTCGCCGAGCTGAGCAAAAAGTGCCAATTGCTGGAAGCCTGGGCTGCGAGCCAGGGTGCCGAAGCGCATTTCTTCCTGATCGACCCGGCGCGCTTCGTCAAAGGCGAACGCGATTCCAAGCTCAGTTCGGACAACTGCGGCAGCACCCAGCACTATCTGCTGCTCGACGAGTTTTACCGCACGGCGATCTGGCTGGCCGGGCGCACGCCGATCTGGTGGCTGGTGCCGGTCTATGAAGAAACAGCCTACGACGCCTACACCTACACCCTGCTGTCCAAACGCTTCATTCGCGCCGACGAAACCCTGGATCTCGGGCCGATGGCGACCATTCCGCCCGGGGAATTCATCGGCGCCGGATTGTGGCAGTTGTTCAAAGGCATCGAATCGCCCTACAAGTCAGTGCTCAAACTGCTGCTGACCGAGGTGTACGCCAGTGAACACCCGCACGTTCAGTGCCTGAGCCTGCGCTTCAAGAAAGCCGTGTTCGCCAATCAGCTCGATCTCGATGAGCTTGACCCGTACATGGTCGTGTACCGGCGTATCGAGGAATACCTGATCGCCCGCAACGAACCGGAGCGTCTTGAACTGGTGCGCCGCGCGCTGTATCTGAAAGTCAACCGCAAGCTCACCGGCAACAGCCGCAGCCAAGGCTGGCAACGCGCACTGCTCGAACGCCTGGCTGGCGAGTGGCACTGGGATCAGCGGCAACTGGCGCTGCTCGACAGCCGCAGTCAGTGGAAAGTCCGCCAGGTCAGCGCCGAGCGCCGCGCACTGGTCAACGAACTCAACTACAGCTATCGCTTCCTGACCCAGTTCGCCCGCAGCGAACAGACCGTCAGCCTGATCAACAAGCGCGACCTCAATGTGCTCGGCCGTCGACTCTACGCGGCATTCGAGCGCAAGGCCGACAAGGTCGAGCTCATCAATCCGGGCATTGCCCCGGACCTGGCCGAAGACACCCTGACCCTGGTGCAGTCGCCGAACAAAAAAGAGCCGGGGCAGACCCAGTGGGGCCTGTACAACGGCAGCCTGACGGCGCTGGAGTGGGAACATTTCGCGCCGATCAAGCGCAGTCGCGAACTGCTTGAATTGCTGACCTGGTGCCACCGCAACGGCGTGATCGACAGCAGCACGCGTCTGGCCCTGCATCCGGGCACCAGCGACTTGAGCGAGTTCGAGCTGTTCAACCTGCTTGGCAGCCTGCAGCAGTGCATCGCCCTGCCCTTGCCCACCGTGGCCGAAGAGGCGTTGCTGCGCGCCGCTGTGCCCAGCGAAGTGCTGCTATTGATCAACGTCGGCGTCGACCCGCTCAAGCATCACCGCGATCTGAATATCCTGATGACCACCGAGCGCACCGACTCGCTGAGCTATGCCGGCGTGCGTGAAAACCTGGTGCTGACCCTCGATCAGGTCACGCTCAACAGCTGGAACGAAGTGCTGGTCAATCGTTTCGACGGCCAGCATGCGCTGCTCGACTGCCTGCGCGATTACCTCAACAACCTGCCGCGCGGCCCTGTGCAGCCGTCGCTGAAAGTGCGCTGCTTCTGCCACAACCGCGCGCAATTCATTGCCCGCCGCGTCGAGGAAATCGTCGACACCGCGCAGACCCTGTTGCTCAGCGAGCTGAATCACCGCTACCTGATTCAGGTGCAGCAGCACTACCACGTGCTGGAGCTGGTGCCGGGTCAGGTCAACCATGTCGCCCTCGCCACCCTGCCGGCACTGCTCGATTATCTGGGCGAAGAACAACCGCGCTACAGCCCGCTGCACCTCGACCCGATGGCACTGGAAGATCACGACCTGGCGCTGATCCTGCCGATGGGTCAGCCGGAATGCATTCAGGTGTTCTATCGCATCAGCGAACAGCAGGCGGAGCTGTACGTGCTGGATGAATTCAATGCGCTGTGGCAGCAGCAACTGCCGTACCACGACGAGCAGAGTCTGCTGGTACCGCTGCAGCGTTTTCTGCAATCGATCCAGTACCGCCGTGAAGCGCAATTGCCGATGGACGGTGGCCCTGCAGGCAGCCCCGAGACTTTGTATTACCAGCTCTTGCCGTCAGGCCCGGGGCGCTCGCGCAGGGTCGAAACCCGCCCGGCACCGCAGACGCCGGTGAACAAACCGTTCTACGATGTGCAGGCAATCATCGGCAAAGCCGCACCCGGCGAAGTGCAGGTCACCCTGTATTGCAATCAGCGCGAATTCAGCGAGCTGGAGCATGGCGACCAGTTGTTCAGCGTGGTCGCCCGGGAGATCGTCGAGCAGCGCCGCGAGACCGAGCGTTATCGCTGCTACATCACCGACCTCGACCTGTCGGGTCTGCTCGGTGACGGGCACAGTTCAAGCAATCTGTATCTGCGCTACAAGGCGGACCTGGAGCGCTCGTTGAATGAAGCGCTCGAACAGGTTTGAAGCGGGGATTTATTCGGGAAAGGCGCCGCCGTTGACCGGTTGCGACTCCACTTCCAGCAAGGTCAGTTTCAGCGATTTGCCGCCCGGCGCCGGCCAATCGATATGCTGACCGACCTTCAGACCCAGCAGCGCACTGCCGACCGGCGCCAGAATGGAAATCTTGCCTTCATCGGCGTTGGCGTCCTTGGGATAGACCAGCGTCAAGTGGTAATCCTTGCCACTGCCTTCTTCGCGGCAATGCACACGGGAATTCATGGTCACGACATCGGCGGGCACTTCATCGTGGCCGACCACGGTATCGGCGCGGTCCAGCTCGGTTTGCAGCGCAATCACGCCCGGCGCAGCCTGGTCTTTCTCGCTCAGGCTGTCGATCAGGCGCTCCAGACGTTGCACGTCCAGACGGGTAAGGGTGATGGAAGGTGCGGTCATGATCCAGGCAGACTCCTTTCTTCTGCACAAAAAAAGCAAAACCCCGCCAAAAAAGACGGGGTTTTCACCGTGCCTCGGTGGTTTGAGGCGTTCGCGGACACTATCACAGCTCAAAAAATATACAAGTCACGCCCTTTTTTGCCTGGGTGAAACCCTTGTGGCGAGGGGATTTATCCCCGTTCGGCTGCGCAGCAGCCGTATAGATTTTGGGGCCGCTACGCGACCCAACGGGGATAAATCCCCTCGCCACGATATCAACAGGCTTGGGATTTTCGTGCGGTAGCCTGCTGGCAAATCACCCGGCGCCGCTGATCATCCGCCGAGCGCCACTCGCGAATGTCTTCGACGTGGCGCGCGCAGCCGAGACAGACTTTCTGTTCGTCCAGTCGGCATACGCCGGTGCACGGCGAAGGCACCGCCGGGCTGACGTTGCTGTAGAGCGGTTTCGGCGGGCGAACAGGCGCTGCATCAGTCACGAATCACAGACCTTCGAAATCGAATTCGGCGCCAGCCTGCTGCTTGACGAGGCGCTGAAGCATTTCGCCCAATTGCTCTTCGCTCTTGTCGCACATCCAGCGCTCGCTCTCTTCGTCGTAGTCGAAGTGGAAACCACCGGACACGGCCGCCAGCCACAGCTGACGCAATGGCTCCTGGCGGCTGAAGATCAGCTGCGAGCCGTTTTCGAACTTGACGGTCAAGACACCTGCCGAGCTTTCCAGATCGATGTCCAGATCGCTTTCGTCAAATATGTCTTCCAGTTTTTCCTGGGTTTCATCGACCAGATCGTGGAAACGGGCTTCGGACAAACTCATTGCGGCAACCTCAAAAATGTCTGATCAGGCTCAAGCGCCGAAAGATACGGACGCTGCCGGCCGATTGCAAAGATTAACGACCAAGCACCTGTCGGCCCATCCAGCACCGCCCCCGTGGGAGCGAGCCTGCTCGCGAAAGCGGTGTGTCAGGCAACGAGCCTGTTGAATTTGCCGACACCTTCGCGAGCAGGCTCGCTCCCACAGGGATGATGCGCATCACAGGAGCCCCGCCGGACGGGAACCCCCTCGCATAGGCAAGCTGCCGGGTGGCCGGTATACTCCGGCGCAATTAACGCATTTTCAAGGATTTCGCCATGAAGCGCCTGATCTCTTCCCTTGCTGCGCTCGTCGCGGTTGCCTGCCTCGTTTCGGCCTGTGGTCAAAAAGGCCCGCTGTACCTGCCGGATGACGATCAGGACCCGGCCGAACAAGCCCAGTCTTCGCAGAAGCAGCCATCCAAGGCTCACAAGCACGACGTTTACTAAGGGATCGCCATGGACGCTTTTAACTACCGTGGCGGGGAGCTGTTCGCGGAAGGTGTGGCGCTGTCCGCCATCGCCGACCGCTTCGGCACGCCCACCTATGTCTACTCGCGCGCGCACATCGAAGCGCAGTATCTGGCCTACGCCGATGCGCTGGCCGGCATGCCGCATCTGGTCTGCTTCGCGGTCAAAGCCAACTCCAACCTCGGTGTACTGAATGTCCTGGCCCGTCTCGGCGCCGGTTTCGACATCGTTTCCCGTGGCGAGCTGGAACGTGTACTGGCCGCAGGTGGCAGCGCCGACAAGATCGTTTTCTCCGGCGTCGGCAAGACCCGTGACGACATGCGCCGCGCCCTCGAAGTCGGCGTGCACTGCTTCAACGTCGAGTCCACCGATGAGCTCGAGCGCCTGCAAGTAGTCGCCGCCGAGCTGGGTGTTCGCGCCCCGGTTTCGCTGCGCGTGAACCCGGACGTCGATGCCGGCACCCACCCGTACATTTCCACCGGTCTGAAAGAGAACAAGTTCGGCATCGCCATTGCCGATGCCGAAGACGTGTACGTGCGCGCCGCGCATCTGCCGAACCTGGAAGTGGTGGGCGTTGACTGCCATATCGGTTCGCAACTGACCACGCTGCCGCCATTCATTGACGCCCTGGATCGCTTGCTCGATCTGGTCGACCGTCTGGGCGATTGCGGCATTCACCTGCGCCACATCGATCTCGGTGGTGGCCTGGGCGTGCGTTATCGCGATGAAGAGCCGCCGCTGGCTGCCGACTACATCAAAGCCGTGCGCGAGCGTCTCGACGGGCGTGATCTGGCGCTGGTGTTCGAACCGGGTCGCTTCATCGTTGCCAATGGCGGCGTGTTGCTGACCCAGGTCGAATACCTCAAGCACACCGAGCACAAGGATTTCGCCATCGTCGACGCGGCGATGAACGACCTCATCCGTCCAGCGCTGTATCAGGCGTGGATGGACGTCACGGCGGTGAAACCGCGCGACAGCGCTGCACGCAAGTACGACATCGTCGGCCCGATCTGCGAAACCGGCGACTTCCTCGCCAAGGACCGCGAGCTGGCGCTGGAAGAAGGCGATCTGCTGGCAGTGCATTCGGCCGGTGCCTACGGTTTCGTCATGAGCTCCAACTACAACACCCGTGGCCGTGCTGCCGAGGTGCTGGTGGATGGTGATCAGGTTTTTGAAGTGCGTCGCCGCGAAACCGTGGCCGAGCTGTTTGCCGGCGAAAGCCTGCTGCCGGAGTAACCCATGCTGCTGCGTTTTACCAAAATGCACGGCCTGGGCAACGACTTCATGGTCCTCGACCTGGTCAGCCAGCACGCGCACATTCAGCCCAAACACGCCAAGCAATGGGGCGACCGCCACACCGGTATCGGTTTCGACCAGTTGCTGATCGTCGAAGCGCCGAGCAACCCGGATGTGGATTTCCGCTACCGGATCTTCAACTCCGACGGCTCGGAAGTGGAGCAATGCGGCAACGGTGCGCGCTGCTTCGCCCGCTTCGTGCTCGACAAGCGTCTGACTGCGAAACGGCAGATCCGCGTCGAGACCAAGGGCGGCATCATTGAACTGGACGTGCGTAACGACGGCCAGATCGGCGTCAACATGGGCGCGCCGCGCCTGGTGCCGGCAGACATTCCATTCCAGGCGCCAGCCCAGGCCAGCAGCTATCAGCTGGAAGTCGATGGCACCACGGTCGAGCTGGCCGCCGTGTCGATGGGCAATCCCCATGCGGTGATCCGCGTGGACGACATCAACAGCGCACCGGTGCATGAGCTGGGGCCGAAGATCGAGCACCATCCGCGCTTCCCGGCGCGGGTCAATGTCGGCTTCCTTCAGGTCATCGACCGCCATCGCGCGCAACTGCGTGTTTGGGAACGCGGCGCCGGGGAAACCCAGGCCTGCGGCACCGGCGCCTGTGCGGCGGCGGTGGCAGCCATCAGTCAGGGGTGGATGGATTCGCCGCTGTTGATCGACCTGCCCGGCGGGCGTCTGTCCATCGAGTGGGCCGGCCCGGGCGAACCGGTGTTGATGACCGGTCCGGCAGTGCGTGTATACGAAGGACAAGTGCGTCTTTGAGCGAGCAGAAATCATGACCGACAAGCCACAGGTACCCGCCCGACCAGTCGACGAATCAGCGTCCGAGAGCCTCGAGGCAGCCGCGGTTGCCGCCTACCTGGAGGCTCATCCGGACTTCTTCGTCGAGCACGAAGAACTGCTGCCGTCGTTGCGCATTCCGCACCGACGCGGCGACACCGTGTCGCTGGTCGAGCGGCAGATGACCATCCTGCGCGATCGCAATATCGAGATGCGCCATCGCCTTTCGCATCTGATGGACGTGGCCCGCGACAACGATCGCCTGTTCGAAAAGACCCGACGCCTGATTCTCGCGCTGATGGATGCATCGACCCTGGAAGACGTGGTCATCAGCGTTGAGGACAGCCTGCGTCAGGATTTCCAGGTGCCTTTCGTCAGCCTGATCCTGCTCGGCGACAACCCCGCACCGGTCGGCCGCTGGGTGACTCACGCCGACGCGCAAACCGCTATCGGCGGCCTGCTCACCGAAGGCAAAAGCGTCAGCGGCAGCCTGCGTGAACATGAGCTGGATTTCCTCTTCGGCGAAGAACAGCGCCAGCAGATCGGCTCGACCGCCGTGGTTGCCGTCAGCCATCAGGGCATTCACGGCATTCTGGCCATCGCCAGCCGTGACCCGCAGCACTACAAGAGCTCGGTCGGCACCCTGTTCCTCAGCTACATCGCCGAGGTCATGGGCCGCGTGCTGCCACGGGTCAACAGCTCGCTGCGCTCGGTACGCTGACCATGGAACTACAACTGGACGCTTACTGCGAACATCTGCGCAGTGAGCGACAGGTGTCGCCGCACACCCTGTCGGCTTATCGCCGCGACCTCGATAAAGTCCTTGGCTGGTGCATCAAGCAGAACATCGGCAGTTGGGCCGCGCTGGACATCCAGCGCCTGCGCAGCCTGATTGCCCGGTTGCATGCGCAAGGCCAGTCCTCGCGCAGCCTCGCCCGCCTGCTCTCGGCGGTGCGCGGGCTCTATCACTACTTGAATCGCGAAGGCCTGTGTGACCACGACCCGGCCACCGGTCTGGCCCCACCGAAAGGCGAACGACGCCTGCCGAAAACCCTTGATACCGATCGCGCATTGCAGCTGCTTGAAGGTGCGGTCGAGGACGATTTTCTCGCCCGGCGCGATCAGGCGATTCTCGAGCTGTTCTATTCCTCTGGCCTGCGCCTGTCCGAGCTGACCGGGCTCAATCTCGATCAACTCGATCTCGCCGACGGCATGGTTCAGGTGCTCGGCAAGGGCAGCAAGACCCGGCTGTTGCCGGTTGGCACCAAGGCCCGCGAAGCCCTTGAACACTGGTTGCCGCTGCGCGCCATGACCAACCCGGCGGACGATGCGGTATTTGTCAGCCAGCAAGGCCGACGCCTCGGCCCGCGCGCGATTCAGGTGCGGGTCAAACTGGCTGGCGAGCGCGAACTGGGGCAGAACCTGCATCCGCACATGCTGCGGCACTCGTTCGCCAGCCATTTGCTCGAGTCCTCGCAGGACTTGCGCGCGGTGCAGGAATTGCTCGGTCACTCTGATATCAAAACCACGCAGATCTATACCCACCTCGACTTCCAGCATCTGGCGGCGGTCTACGACAGCGCCCATCCCCGGGCCAAACGCATGAAAGGCGATGATTCATGAGCATTCAGTTGATCACCTTCGACCTCGACGACACTTTGTGGGATACCGCGCCGGTGATCGCCAGCGCCGAAACCGTGTTGCGCGAATGGCTGAGCGAACATGCGTCGAACCTGGGCGCGGTGCCGGTGGAGCATTTGTGGTCGATTCGCGAGCGAGTGCTGGCGGGCGAACCGGGCCTCAAACACCGCATCAGCGCGCTGCGCCGACGTGTGCTGTTCCATGCGCTGGAAGAAGCTGGATATGCCCACGGCGAGGCGTCGGAGCTGGCTGACAAGGCTTTTGAAGTGTTCCTGCATGCGCGGCATCAGATCGAGGTGTTCCCGGAAGTCGAGCCGCTGCTGGAGCTGCTCGCCAATCACTATGCCCTCGGCGTGGTCACCAACGGCAATGCCGACGTGCGCCGGCTGGGGCTGGCGGATTACTTCAAGTTCGCCTTGTGCGCCGAAGACATCGGCATCGCCAAACCGGATGCGCGGCTGTTTCATGAAGCGTTGCAGCGCGGTGGCGCCACGGCTGAAACCGCCGTGCATATCGGCGATCATCCCGGCGATGACATCGCCGGGGCGCAGCAGGCGGGCTTGCGCGCAGTGTGGTTCAACCCGACAGGCAAGGTCTGGGAGGCGGAGCGCTTGCCGGATGCGGAAATTCGCAGCCTGACCGAATTGCCCGCCGTGCTCTCCCGCTGGAATGCTTCCTCGAATTGATCTACAGCCCTGTGGGAGCGAGCCTGCTCGCGAATGCGGTGTGTCATTCAACATGTATGTCGGCTGACATGCCCTCTTCGCGAGCAGGCTCGCTGCCACAGGGGACTGCATTTGTTTTCAACGCATTTATTCCACGCATAAAAAAGCCCGCAGCGACGGCGGGCTTTTTCAGCAAGCGAGCGACGCGCCTCAGATAGGGCGGCTGCCGTACTTGTTATCCGGCTTCTTGGGCGGATCGGCGACCACGTTGGCCTCCACTTCCTGCACCTTGCCGCCGCGCGCAAGGAATTCTTCCATGGCCTTGGCCAGGGCGTCACGCTCCTTGTTCTTGGCTTCGATGCTCGGCAACTCGTCGACCGAGACCGCAGCCTTGGCTTTGCCTTTGGCAGCCGGGGCCGGCGTGTCGTCACCGCCATCATCTTCGGCAACGTCTTCCGCTGCCGCTTCCAGGCCTTCCTCGGCCTCGTCTTCGTCGCCTACTTCGAGGTCGTCGTTTTCCAGATCATCGTCGCTCATGTTCTACCTCATGACTTGCCAAAAGCAGATTAGTTATAGACCAGCTTTGGCGGCTGTCGAAGCCGCCGTTGAAAAATCTTCTGCCGCTGCCCGGCAGCGGCTCATGCCTGTTCACCGTGCAAGGTGGCGAGGACTTTACGGGCACCGCCATGCTCACGGTGCTCGCCCAGATAAATCCCTTGCCAGGTACCCAGTGCCAGCCGCCCTGCCGCAACCGGCAGACTGATCTGGCAACCGAGCACGCTGGCCTTGAAGTGCGCCGGGAGATCATCCGGGCCTTCGTCGTTGTGCTCGTAGCCGTCTGTTCCTTGTGGGATCAGGCGATTGAAAAATCGTTCGAAGTCGCGACGAACTGCCGGATCGGCGTTCTCGTTGATGGTCAACGATGCCGACGTGTGCTGCAGCCACAAATGCAACAGACCGACCCGACAGGTCTTGAGTTCAGGCAAGCCTGCGAGCAACTCGTCCGTCACCAGATGAAAGCCCCGGGGCCTTGCCCGCAGGGTTATCAGAGTCTGTTGCCACATACAGTTCTCCGCTCGTTCGGGGCGCATTCTAGCGTGCTCTGAAAAAAAACAAAGGCCCTAATATTCCTGCAGCGATGTAAGCGATTGCCCGCAGAAAAAGCCTCGTCGTAAAGACGACCAAAGCCGTAAGAAAAATCCTTTCAGCCGCACCTTGAATGACAAATCCCGGACAAAAAAATGCCCGGCGAACCGGGCAGTTTTTTATCGCGCGTACTTACAGGTTGTAGCCGCGTTCGTTGTGTTGTGCCAGATCGAGGCCGACCGACTCTTCTTCCTCGGTTACGCGCAGACCCATGACGGCGTCCAGCACCTTGAGGATGATGAAAGTCACGATCGCGGTGTAGATCACCGTGAAGCCGACGCCTTTGATCTGGATCCAGACCTGCGCGCCGATGTCAGTCACGGTGCCGAAGCCGCCCAGTGCCGGTGCGGCAAACACACCGGTGAGGATCGCGCCGAGGATACCGCCGATACCGTGCACGCCGAAGGCATCCAGGGAATCGTCATAGCCGAGTTTGCGTTTCAGGGTGGTGGCGCAGAAGAAGCACACCACGCCTGCGGCCAGACCGATCACCAGTGCACCCATCGGGCCTACAGTGCCAGCGGCCGGTGTAATCGCGACCAGACCGGCGACCACGCCCGAAGCAATCCCCAGTGCGCTTGGCTTGCCGTGGGTGACCCACTCGGCAAACATCCAGCCCAGTGCCGCAGCGGCGGTGGCGATCTGAGTAACCAGCATGGCCATACCGGCAGTGCCGTTGGCGGCAGCAGCGGAACCAGCGTTGAAGCCGAACCAGCCGACCCACAGCATCGCCGCGCCCATCAGCGTGTAGCCGAGGTTATGCGGAGCCATTGGTGTGGTCGGGAAGCCTTTACGCTTGCCCAGTACCAGGCACGCGACCAGACCGGCGATACCGGCGTTGATGTGCACCACGGTGCCACCGGCGAAGTCGAGCACGCCCCAGTCCCACATCAGGCCGCCGTTACCGGACCAGACCATGTGCGCGATCGGTGCATAAACCAGCGTGAACCAGATGCCCATGAAGATCAGCATCGCAGAGAACTTCATGCGCTCGGCGAACGCACCGACGATCAGCGCCGGGGTGATGATCGCGAAGGTCATCTGGAAGGTGATGAACACCGCCTCAGGGAACAGCGCAGCCGGGCCGGTGATGCTCGAAGGCGTGACACCGGCGAGGAACGCCTTGCCCATGCCGCCGAAGAACGAATTGAAGTTGACGACGCCCTGCTCCATGCCGGTGGTGTCGAAGGCAATGCTGTAGCCATAAATGACCCACAGGATGCTGATCAGACCGGTAATGGCGAAGCACTGCATCAGCACGGAAAGAATATTTTTCGAGCGAACCATACCGCCGTAGAACAGCGCCAGGCCGGGGATGGTCATGAACAGCACGAGCGCTGTCGAGGTAAGCATCCAGGCGGTGTCGCCGGAATTGAGGACTGGCGCTGCCACTTCGTCTGCCGCCATGGCGATGCCGGGCATTACGATGGACAACAGGGCGCCTAGCCCTGCGAATTTACGCAGAGTCATATTGTTTTCTCCTGGGGCGTTGGGTTTGTGGCGGCGCTTAGATCGCGTCGGTATCGGTTTCGCCGGTACGGATGCGGATCGCCTGTTCCAGATTGACCACGAAGATCTTGCCGTCACCGATCTTGCCGGTGTTGGCCGCTTTGGTTATCGCCTCGATAACCCGATCCAGATCCTTGTCGTCGATGGCCACGTCGATTTTCACCTTGGGCAGAAAATCGACCACATATTCCGCGCCGCGATACAGCTCGGTGTGACCCTTCTGCCGGCCGAAGCCTTTGACTTCAGTGACGGTAATGCCCTGCACGCCGATTTCGGACAGCGACTCGCGCACGTCGTCCAACTTGAACGGCTTGATGATGGCAGTGACTAGCTTCATGAAACTCTCTCCCGAATTGGTGGACTTGCCCCAGGAAAACAAACCCGTCTCAAGTCTAAGCGCAGTGCCTGGCTTTGTAACGCATCGTTGACGCCAGCTAACCGCATCAGACGAAACTCCCCGCTTCGTCTGCCGCACTGCATTCGTCACAGCGACTGCATCAGTGCATGGGTCGAGGGTGACTAAGCAGAAACCTTGCCAGCTCGGCAAAACTCCTGCATTTCAATCGCTTGGCCCCTGTTGCACCCGCTCGGGCAGAAAAGCTTTTGCCGATACGCACAACAACGGTGCGCCACCGTCCGTCCCCCTGCGCGAAAAGCGTGCATCCGTGCAACGGGATTGACTATAGACACTGCGTGATACACTGCCGGCCATTGTTTCCAGGACATTTCCCATGCTCGCGCCCAAAGACTTCCTCGACGCCCTGAGCGGCACCGCCTCCCGCCTGTTCAGCGGCGATACCCCGCTGCCGAAAGCCGAAATCGAAAGCCAGTTCAAAATGCTCCTGCAAAGTGCCTTCAGCAAACTCGATCTGGTCAGCCGGGAAGAGTTCGACAGTCAGATGGTAGTGCTGGCGCGTACTCGCGCCCGCCTCGAAAGCCTCGAAGCCAAAGTCGCCGAGATGGAAGCGAAGCTGACACCGCCCGCTGAATAATTCGCGTCCCCTGTAGGAGCTGCCGAAGGCTGCGATCTTTTGATATTCAGCCCTTCAACCATCCTCGCAACGTCCTACAACCTTTATGACCGCCGTCCGATTGCGCCAAAAAGCCCAGGTTTCTAAGCTCATCTGATGCTGAATGTTCAGCAGCGGGTTTGGCGACCTGGATCGAATTCGACGCAATGCAACTAAATTCACAGAGAGGTTTTTTCTCTCAACGAGTTATGGCGGCTTTGCGTGGGAGACCTCAGGGTCTGCCGGTTTCGAATTCACCGGTTCGCCAACCCGCGCATAGCTGCCACCCTTTTCGTTTGGCGACGAACAGAAGCAGTTTTCTTCACTTCAATTCGAGAACTGAACCATGGACGAAAACTACCTGACACCTAGCATCTTCACCCGCCACAAACTCCCCCTCCACGCCCTCCTCATCCAGAACTAACCCTGGTTCTGCGTCCGAGACCTGAGTCGCCTGCTGCACATCTACCTCAACGAACGCATGCTGCGGAAACTCGACCCCGACCAATACCAAACCCGCAAAACCCTGATCCACAACCAGATCGAAAACACCCTGCAGATCAGCGAATCCGGCATCTACGCCCTCCTCGTCTACCACTACTGCCCCGAATACCGAGCCCTGCGCGAATGGCTCACCCACCAGGTCATCCCCACCCTGCGCGAAGCCCAACATCCCTGCACAGGCGAACGCCCACACCTCAGCTTGCTCAGTTGGCCGGACATGACGTTGAGTTTGTTGCATTGGAATAATCAGCCGTGGATACGGTTGCAAGATGTACCGCAGATGATGGTGGAACGGGAGCAGACCAAGCGCCCAAAGACAGGGCCATGGTGGAAAAGGGCTTCGCGGATGCTGCAATCGCTATAAACTCGCATGCCGGAGCTGGGCCCTGCGCAAATCGTAAGTCGATTGGAGATTCATCCAGAACTCAGGCGTAGTGTTGAGATGAGTGGCAAGGCTGATTGCCAGATCGGCGCAGATCCTGAGCTGGCATTTCACAAGCTTTTCGATCTCACTTTCGGGCCAGTTCGTGGGCATGGCCAGATCCATGACAGTCATGCCCAACTGCTCCATGAATTCCTTATTCAGAACCTCGCCCGGATGAATCGGGCGCATACCATTGCGGTTCATTTTTCGCCTCCAGAGGCTGCGTTGAGTAACCAAAATGGAGCATCCGATTCAGGAAAACAAGACCATCAAAACCGTTTGGCCGGCGTCCTACAACTAATAGGGCATAACCCTACGAGAATCAGCGTCTGCGCCTGATTCCGTGAGTTCTTGGCTGTGATTAGGCTGGTGGCTTTCGCCTGCGCTGGTCGATCCTATTCGTCGAGTTCCAGGCGATACACATTGATCGCCAGACACTCTGGTTCTGGATCCCTCTTGTCTCATTTGCTCAAGCTCAAAGAAAACACGCTGGTTCAGCATCCAGATGGTGGTTACATCTTTGGCACGATCCCCGATATGCCAAAATTCGGCTTGCCAGGCGGGAAGATTTATCTGCGGGTAGGTATTCACCGTCGAGCGAATAGTGGTTTTGGCGTAGTGCACATTTGGGAAGCCCATAGTGCCGATTTGCTCAAGCATGGTTGCCAGACTGCCGATGGGGTAGCAGCGATTGTTGCGAAAATGATCGTCCCGGGGGCGCAAATCTATTGTGAGTTCAAAGAACAGCGATGTGGAAACAGGGTCGCGGTACTGAGGACATCTATGGGAACACTGATTCTTGAACCGCGACACGAGCGCGCCACAGGATTTGGTTACTTCGTGGTGACTTGGTACCCGCAAAAACGTGCACATGGCACGTTAGTGGGGCAGATACCACGAGCACCACCAAATCAGAAATAAAAAAAGGCGTCCGATGGACGCCTTTTAAGTATTTTTTGAGGAGTAGTCGCAGCGATTCTTTAGCTCCTGGCTTCACGGCCTTGGGTTCAGAATCCGACAGGCTAGCCCGTCGTCACTACTTCAGAGAAACCAGCTTTCTCTGCTGCCAAAAATGCGGGGGAGCTTTTGCTGGTGCCCAGTCCCGACGAATGCGCAGTTGCAGTCCTCGAACGGGATGATCCGTCAATGCCGGTCGAGAGTCAACGGTCCAATTCAGGCAAGCAATGACAGCCCATCGGGTCTTGATACGTCTTGTAAACCTCTATTTCAGCACTGAAACCCGGCTCAACTACCCTTCAAAAACCCGCAGGAAGCGGCTCCCCGATTCAGCTCAAGGAACGACCATGTCCCTCTCCATTGTCCACAGTCGCGCCCAGATTGGCGTGGAAGCCCCCGCTGTTACCGTCGAAGTTCATCTGGCCAACGGTCTTCCCTCGCTGACCATGGTCGGCCTGCCTGAAGCGGCGGTGAAGGAGAGCAAGGATCGGGTGCGCAGCGCGATCATCAATTCCGGGCTGCAATTTCCGGCGCGGCGGATCACCTTGAATCTGGCGCCGGCGGATCTGCCCAAGGATGGCGGGCGCTTCGATCTGGCGATTGCCTTGGGGATTTTGTCGGCCAGTGTGCAGGTGCCCTGTCTGACCCTGGATGAGGTGGAATGTCTGGGTGAGTTGGCGCTGTCGGGTGCCGTGCGGCCGGTGCGGGGCGTGCTGCCGGCGGCACTGGCGGCGCGCAAGGCCGGGCGGGCGTTGGTGGTGCCTCGAGCGAATGCGGAAGAGGCGTGCCTGGCCTCGGGCCTCAAGGTGTTTGCGGTCGATCATTTGCTGGAAGCGGTGGCGCATTTCAATGGGCACACGCCGGTCGAGCCATACGTTTCCGATGGTTTGATGCACGCTGCCAAGCCCTATCCCGACCTCAACGAAGTGCAGGGGCAGACAGCCGCCAAACGCGCACTGCTGATTGCCGCAGCGGGAGCTCACAATTTGTTGTTCAGCGGGCCTCCGGGAACCGGAAAGACGCTGCTGGCCAGTCGTCTGCCAGGATTATTGCCGCCGCTATCCGAATGCGAGGCGCTGGAAGTGGCAGCGATTCAATCGGTCGCCAGCGGGGTTCCCTTGACTCACTGGCCGCAGCGGCCGTTCAGGCAACCGCACCATTCGGCTTCAGGGCCGGCATTGGTCGGTGGCAGCTCGAAACCGCAACCCGGCGAAATCACCCTCGCCCACCATGGCGTACTGTTTCTCGATGAGTTGCCGGAGTTTGATCGCAAGGTTCTGGAGGTGCTGCGCGAGCCCTTGGAGTCCGGGCATATCGTCATCGCTCGGGCCAAGGATCGCGTGCGTTTCCCCGCACGGTTTCAATTGGTGGCAGCGATGAATCCGTGTCCCTGTGGATATCTTGGCGAACCCAGCGGCAAGTGCTCGTGCACACCGGACATGGTCCAGCGCTATCGCAACAAACTGTCAGGGCCGCTACTCGACCGGATTGATCTGCACCTGACCGTCGCGCGGGAGGCAACCGCGTTGAATCCGGCAGCCAAGCCAGGCGAAAACAGCGCCAGCGCTGCGGCGTTGGTGGCGGAAGCGCGGGAGCGCCAGCAGAAACGTCAGGGCTGTGCCAATGCGTTTCTCGATCTGCCGGGGCTCAAGCGTCACTGCAAGTTATCCACAGCTGACGAGAAATGGCTGGAGGCGGCCTGCGAGCGACTGATCCTGTCGCTGCGCTCGGCGCATCGCCTGCTCAAGGTCGCGCGTACGCTGGCGGATCTTGAACAGGCCGATGCGATTACCCGCGAGCATCTGGCCGAGGCACTGCAATACCGGCCGGCGACACCTTAATGCTCAGTCAGATCAACCAGCGGTGCCTGGCGCACTTCAGTATCGCGCCCGGCCTGAATTTCAGTCACGCGCTTGAGGGCCTTGTCCACCGCCCCTTTGTCGGCCAGCAGGCTGTAGCTGATCTGGAACTGTTTATGTTCTTTCGGCGCAATGGTCGGCACCAGATTCAACGGCCGCTGATAGCGACGGTTGTAGGAAAAACTGGTTCCCGGCTCCAGCCCGGTGACGTAGCCCTGCCCTTGGGTGTCGGTGTTTTTCCACAGCGAAAAAACTGGCAACTGCTGAGTATTGAAGCCAACGGATACGCCGAGGCTACCGGCCTTGTTGTGCAGCACGGTCAAGGTATCTCCTTTGGCGTCCGCATACGGCACGACGTTGTAGACAGTTTCGTCGTAGTCCTTGGTTGGCCCGCGATAGGTCTGCCAGTCGGGCAGATCTCCCTTGGCCTTGTCGTTGAACGGCGAAACCTGCTTCACCGGCGCTGCGAACTTTGCGCCCTGCTCGAGAAACGGCGTGCTGAAATTGCTGTGATACAGCGCCTGATATTCCTTCGCATAGTCGCCGTTGTTGGTCAGGGTGTCGTTGAGGGCGAAGCTTGCACTGCCCGGTTCGGTGACCAGTTCGGTCGCTACCGAGAAATCGACTTTCTTGAATGCCTGCTCTTTCAGCTCGCCACGCAGCGTGATGGCATACGGCGGCTTCTCGTCGATGTGCAAAGTGACGGTGCTGGCCGGGATGTTGGCGGCGCGACCGTGCAAGGTCAGCAATTCGCCGTTGTCCATGCCGGGATGGCCAACCCACTCATAACCGCAACGGGTGACCAGCTCATTGAAGCCTTCGAGCCAGCCCAGGCCACCGCGACCGTTGAGTTCGATGAACGCCGGGTTGACCACGTCCTTGACCGGCGAGTCCCAGCCCATCCGCACGTCGCCCACCGAAGCCTGCAACACGTTCATGCCACGGGTCGGCACTACCGAGAGTTTCATCGTGCCGTTATCGATATCGACAATGCTGACGCCCTCCTGACGACCGCCATGCAGGGTACGCAGGGTCACGGAAAACGGTTTGGCGGTTTTTACGCCGAGTTGCTCGCTGGTGATCGTCCAGTTTTTGGCCGGAGTGTTGGCGTCGAGCAGGACATAGTCCCAGGCCATGGCATGAGAAGCGGCAGAGAATGCGCCGAGGGCGACGAGGAGTTTGAGCGGGGTCATGGCAGCAGCCTTTATTGGAGTTGTGCCATTTTTATAGCGCTGCGGAAACGTTTCAGCAAGTCCAAAGAAGCTGTCGGTGATAAGCATTCGCGAGCAGGCTCGCTCCCACAGGGATTTCGGGCCTTCACAATATTTGTGAATTACGCCGACTACTGTGGGAGCGAGCCTGCTCGCGGTAGCTGTTTCAGAGATGCATCAACGGAAGCGATCAACCTCGGAACGCAGATCCGCCGCCAGCTTCTCCAACTCTTTAGCGGTGACAGCCAGGTTCGACACCACCTCACGCTGCTCGCTGTTGGCCAAGGCGATGCTCTGCAAATTGCTGCTCAGCAACGTAGCAGTGCTGCTCTGCTCCTGAGTGGCGGTGGTGATCGCGGCGAACTGCTGGCCTGCCGAACGGCTTTGCTCGTCGATCCGCGCCAGCGCCGAGGCGACATTGGCGTTGCGCGACAGGCCTTCCTGCATCAGCACATTGCCCTGTTCCATGGTGCTGATCGCGTTGCCGGTTTCCTGTTGGATGCTGTGGATCATGCTGGAGATTTCATCGGTCGCCTGACGGGTGCGCGAGGCGAGGCTGCGCACTTCGTCCGCGACCACGGCAAAACCGCGACCCTGCTCACCGGCACGCGCGGCTTCGATGGCAGCGTTGAGTGCCAACAGGTTGGTCTGCTCGGCGATCGAGGTGATCACGCCAACAATGCCGCCGATTTCCTGAGAGCGCTGCCCCAGCGTGTTGATCACACTGGCGGTGCTGTTCAGCGCACCGGCGATCTGCTCCAGCGACGACGACGCTTCTTCCATCGAGCTGCGGCCAATCTGCGTCTGCTGAGCGTTTTCCTGCGCCAGGCGCTGGGTCGCGCCCATGTTGTCGGCGATGTTCAACGACGTCGCGCTGAACTCTTCCACGGCGCCGGCCATGCTGGTGATTTCGCCCGACTGCTGCTCCATGCCCTCATACGCACCGCCGGACAAACCGGACAGCGCCTGCGCACGGCTGTTGACCTCTTCCGAAGCGCGGCGGATGTGCTCGACCATGGTCGACAGCGCCTGGCTCATCTGGTTGAACGCGCGGGACAGCTGTCCGATTTCATCGTGGCTCGATACGTTCAGACGCACGCTCAGATCACCAGCACCCAAGGCCTCGGCCTGACGCACCAGGTCACCCAGCGGCGCGAGTTTGCTGCGCAGCAGCCAGACCACGGAACCGACCGCGAGCAACATCGCCAGCAGGCTGCCGATCGCCAGTTGCGTACCGACGCTCCAGGTCACCGCGCGGATCTCGGCTTTCGGCATGCTCGCCACCACCGACCACGGGCCACCTTCGAACGGCACGGCGATGCTGTAGAAGTCCTCGCCCTTGTCGCTCCAGAACTCACCCTTGCCCGGGGTTTTCACCAGGTTGTTGATGGTCGGGGCGGCTTGATCCAGGTTTTCGACGCCGGCAATCGGCACCAGCCATTTGTTCTGCTCGTCGAGCAGCGCCAGCGAGCCGGTCTTGCCAATGCGGAAGCGCTTGAGATTGGCGAACTGCGCGTTCTGCGCGTCGGTGTAGTCGAAGCCGACGTACAGCACGGCGATGATCTTGCCGCCCGCATCGCGCACCGGGGTGTACTGCGACATGTAGTAGCGCTCGAACAGCAACGAGCGGCCGACATAACTCTGCCCCGCCATCAACTTCGCGTAGGCCGGGTTGGCATGATCGAGCACGGTGCCGATGGCACGGGTGCCGTCCTGCTTGCTGACGTTGGTGCTAACGCGAATGAAGTCTTCGCCGCTGCGCACGAATACCGTGGCCACACCGGCGGTCATCTGCTTGAACTCGTCAACTTCCTTGAAGTTGTTGTTCAGCACTTCGTTACCCAGGTGCAGGCCCGGGGTCTGCACGCCGGCCACGGTCACTGGCTGATCGGGGTGCACACTCAAACCACTGCCGAAGCGCTTTTCGAACAGCCCGCTCAGGCGCAGGGTGCTTTCGCGCAGCGTACCGTGGAAGGTACTCAGTTGATCGGCCAGCAGCCGGGCCTCACTGGCCAGATGCTCTTCACGGGTGGCGAGGTTGGCGGAATCCAGCGAACGCAAGGCGAACACCGTACTGCCGCTGATGACTATCGCCAGTATCACAGCAAGGGCAAGACCCAGCTGCGAGGCGATCCGAGCACGAGGTTGAGACATGAACAGCTCCTGGCCGAGCCACCGAATCCTCCTTGATCGCGGTAATTGCCCGGAAAATATTCTAATAATGGGGGTAGCGCGGAACCGGCACGACGGTTCCACATGCTCGTAGTCGGCGGTAAAACCGAATACTTGAGCGGATTGCGTGGGTATGGCGCAGTAGTGGCATTGTGCCGGCTCGAACGTTTCAGCTCAAGCGCTCTACCGCCGGCAATTGCATGGCGCGGACTTCGCCTTGGAGAAAATCGCTGAGGCGGCGCAAACGTTCACCTCCCGGGCGCGGCTTTGGCCAGACCAGGTAATAATTCAGGCCACTGGCGACGGCCGTTGGCCACGGCAGGCTCAAGCGCCCTTGCGCAACATCTTCGGCAACCATCAACAGATCCCCCATCGAAACGCCATAGCCGCGCGCCGCCGCGATCATGCCCAGCTCCAGCGTATCGAACACTTGCCCGCCCTTGAGCGAAACCTGATCGGACAGGCCCATGCGCTCCAGCCAACTGCGCCAGTCGCGGCGATCCGGGGTCGGGTGCAGCAGTTCAGCCGTCGCCAGACGCGCCACGTCCCAAGGTTGATCATTGAGCAGGTTCGGCGCGCCGACCGGGATCAATTCTTCGGGAAACAGCAGGCTCGCTTCCCAGTCCGGCGGGAAATGCCCGTCACTGAGCAACACCGCGCAATCGAACGGTTCATTGTTGAAGTCCACCGAATCGATATCCATCCATGCGCTGGTCAATTGCACCTCATTGCCCGGCTGCAAATGGCGGAAGCGACTCAACCGCGCCAACAGCCAACGCATGGTCAGGGTCGATGGCGCTTTCATGCGCAGGATGTCGTCCTCGGCGCGCAAGGTATTGCAGGCGCGCTCGAGGGCGGCGAAGCCTTCGCGGATACCGGGTAGCAGCAGCCGCGCCGATTCGGTCAGTTGCAGATTGCGCCCGCTGCGGTGAAACAGCCGGCAGGCGAAGTGTTCCTCAAGCGTGCGCATGTGCCGACTGACCGCGCTCTGGGTGATCGACAGTTCTTCCGCCGCGCGGGTGAACGAGCTGTGTCGCGCTGCCGCTTCGAATGCGCGCAGGGCATACAACGGCGGAAGGCGTCGGGACATACATAAAGCTCCAATAGCGGGGATACAGCCAATTCGGCAGGACGATTCAGGATGAGTATTAATCATGCCACCCATCCTTTTTATCCCTTTGTGCAAAGCCTGCCAAGCGCCGAGAATCGACGCTCTTCTGCTTCCTCTGATATTTGGGTGGTGATGACCATGCAGCATCCTGTGCGTACCGAACTCTGGGCCATTCTGCGGCTGGCGGGGCCGCTGATCGCTTCGCAGTTGGCGCACATGCTGATGGTGCTGACCGACACCCTGATGATGGCGCGCCTCAGCCCCGAAGCGCTGGCCGGTGGCGGCCTTGGTGCCGCGAGCTACTCGTTCGTGTCGATTTTCTGCATCGGCGTGATTGCAGCGGTCGGCACACTGGTGGCAATCCGTCAGGGTGCCGGCGACATCATCGGTGCCGCGCGCCTGACACAGGCCGGGTTGTGGCTGGCCTGGCTGATGGCCCTCGGCGGCGGGCTGTTGTTGTGGAACCTCAAACCGGTGTTGCTGCTGTTCGGCCAAACCGAAACCAACGTCAACGCCGCCGGGCAATTTCTCATCGCCCTGCCCTTCGCCCTGCCCGGTTATCTGAGCTTCATGGCCCTGCGCGGTTTTACAAGTGCGATTGGCCGGGCGACGCCAGTGATGGTCATCAGCCTCGCCGGCACGGTGGCCAACTTCCTGCTCAACTACGCGCTGATTACCGGCATGTTCGGCCTGCCGCAGCTGGGTCTGACCGGCATTGGTCTGGTCACAGCGATTGTCGCCAACTGCATGGCACTGGCGCTGGCCTGGCATATCCGCCGGCATCCGGCGTATGACGCTTATCCGTTGCGCGCCGGCCTGTCGCGACCGAACCGGCAATACCTCAAGGAACTCTGGCGCCTGGGCCTGCCGATCGGTGGCACCTATGCGGTAGAGGTCGGGTTGTTCGCTTTCGCTGCGCTGTGCATGGGCACCATGGGCAGTACGCAGATGGGCGCGCATCAGATTGCTCTGCAGATCGTGTCGGTGGCGTTCATGGTCCCGGCCGGGATGTCCTATGCCATCACCATGCGCGTCGGCCAGCACTATGGCGCCGGGCAACTGGTCGATGCGCGCATGTCCGGGCGTGTCGGCATCGCCTTCGGCGCCGTGGTGATGCTCGGCTTCGCCCTGGTGTTCTGGCTGTGGCCGAACCAGTTGGTCGGCCTGTTCCTAGACCACAACGATCCGGCGTTTGCCGAGGTGATCCGTCTGGCGGTGAGCCTGCTGGCCGTAGCGGCGTGGTTCGAACTATTCGACGGCACGCAGACGATTGCCATGGGCTGTATTCGCGGGCTCAAGGATGCCAAGACTACGTTTCTGGTCGGGCTCGCTTGCTATTGGCTGATTGGCGCACCGGCGGCGTGGTGGATGGCTTTCCATCTCAATTGGGGACCGACCGGCGTCTGGTGGGGTTTGGCGTTGGGCTTGGCGTGCGCAGCGGTAAGCCTGACACTGGCGTTCGAATGGAAGATGCAGCGGATGATTCGGCGCGAGCCGCAAGCTCAAGGTTTCAACATCCCCCAGGCCGAATGAGGGTTCCTTTGTGGGAGCGAGCCTGCTCGCGAAGACCGAGTGTCAGGCCCAGATCATTCAGCTGACAGAACGCCTTCGCGAGCAGGCTCGCTCCCACGGGGATTTGTGCCGGCCGCAACAATCGTGATCAACCGACGATTTCCAAAGCCGGCTGCTGGCTCGATCCCGAGGTCAGATATTCCACCAGCTCATCCAGCGGCAACGGTCGGCTGATCAGATAACCCTGTACCTGATCGCAGCCGAACCCGCGCAACAACTCCAGTTGCTCCGGCGTCTCGACGCCCTCGGCGACCACTTCCAGATGAAGGTTGTGCGCGAGGTTGATCATCGCGTGCACCAGTTTGCGGTTCTCTTCGCGCTGTTCCATGCCGCCGACAAAACTCTTGTCGATCTTCAACAAGGTGATCGGCAGGCTGTTGAGGTGCACGAATGATGAAAACCCGGTGCCGAAATCGTCCAGCGAGAAGCGCACGCCGAGGCGGCCGAGGGCGTCCATGGTCTGTTTGACCAGATCGCTGCGCCGCATCACCGCGGTTTCGGTCAGTTCGAATTCCAGCCACTGCGCCTCCACCCCACGTTCGGCAATCAGGCGGCTGAGCGTCGGCAGCAACTGGCTGTCCTGAAACTGGCGGAACGACAGGTTGATCGCCATGTGCAGCGCCGGCAGACCCTGCTCGCGCAAGGCCTGCATATCGCGCAAGGCGCGGGAAATCACCCAGTAACCCAATGGCACGATCAGACCGCTCTGCTCGGCCAGCGGGACGAACTCGCTCGGTGGCAACAGCCCGCGCTCGCCATGACGCCAGCGCACCAGCGCTTCGAGGCCGACAATCTGGCCGTCTTCAAGATTCAGGCGTGGCTGGTAATGCAGTTCCAGCTCATCGCGGCGCAAGGCCCGGCGCAGTTCACTTTCGAGGTCGGCCATGCTCCGCGCGTTGCGGTTGATGCGTTCGTTGAAGATATGAAAAGTGCAGCCCTGCGTGCTCTTGGCCTGCTGCATGGCGATGTGCGCGTGCCACATCAGTGGATCGGCACCACCATTGGCGCGGGCATGGGCGATGCCGAGGCTGGAACCGATCAGCAGGCTTTCGCCGTCAACCCAGTAAGGTTCGGCCAACGCCTCAGTAATGCGTTCGGCCATCCACTCGGCGCGTTGCGGTGCACGACGGGTATCGATCAGCAGAGCGAATTCATCGCTGCCCAGCCGTGCCAGTTGATCGCCGGCCTCCAGCTGACTTTTCAGCCGCGCGACCACTTGCAGGATCAAGCGATCGCCGGCCTGATGACCGAGAGCGTCGTTGGCATGACGGAAGTTGTCGAGATCGAGATGGCCGAGGGCGAGGCCGCGACCGTCGCCTTCGGCAAGGCGCGCCGTGAGCAGGGTCTGGAAGCCCTGACGGTTGGCGATACCGGTCAGCGGGTCCTGTTCGGCGAGGCGCTGAAGAGTGTTTTCCAGCACGCCGCGCTCGCGCACATGGCGCAGGCAACGCTGGAGCATGCCGGCGTCGAGGGCGTCGAACACCAGCCAGTCGCTGACACCGACCGGCGCGGTGGCCGGTTCGTGCTCCAGCAGCAGAACGGTCGGCAGGCTGCAACGCCCGGGCGGCGGTTGCAACGCCGGCAGAGTCAGTAATACCGCGTGGCGGTTATCCTCGAACAGGCGGCTGACCGAATCCCAGTTCGGCGCGCTGATCAGCACCGCCGCGCTCCCCATCGGAGCCAGACACTCACGCAACAACGCTGTCCACGCTGGCTCTTCGGCCAGTAGCAGCAAACGCAAGGGTTCGACAGGCGTAGACAAGCTGACTCCCTAGACTCTGCAATGATGTAGGCGGGGCATTATGCCGGTGTGCTGAACAATGACCAATGCGTTGTCTGATGACAACGGCATCGAAACGTTATTTTGTGTCACGAATGAGAACATTAGCCGCAAAATCCCCGCGTATCCTGCGTGAAAGTAACAAAAGCGGCAAATCTGAATCGCGTGCTGCGTCACAAGTCGGACAGAGCAGCAGAAATCGCTGAGCCTGTTAAAATGCCGGCCCATTTCGTCAACGACTCCCGAATTTTCGTATGTCCCGACTCAATCCCCGGCAGCAAGAAGCCGTGAACTACGTCGGCGGCCCTCTATTGGTGCTCGCCGGTGCTGGCTCCGGCAAGACCAGCGTGATCACACGCAAGATCGCGCACCTGATCCAGAACTGCGGCATCCGCGCCCAGTACATCGTCGCCATGACCTTTACCAACAAGGCCGCGCGCGAAATGAAAGAGCGGGTCGGCACCCTGTTGCGTGCCGGCGAAGGCCGTGGCCTGACCGTCTGCACCTTCCACAACCTGGGCCTGAACATCATCCGCAAGGAGCATGCGCGGCTGGGCTACAAACCCGGTTTCTCGATCTTCGACGAAACCGACGTCAAAGCCCTGATGACCGACATCATGCAGAAGGAATACGCAGGCGACGACGGCGTCGACGAGATCAAGAACATGATCGGCGCCTGGAAAAACGACCTGATTCTGCCCGCCCAGGCCTTGGAAAACGCGCGCAATCCCAAGGAACATACCGCCGCGATCGTCTACACCCACTACCAGCGCACGCTCAAGGCGTTCAACGCGGTGGACTTCGATGACCTGATCCTGCTGCCGGTAAAGCTCTTCGAAGAACACGCCGACATTCTCGAAAAGTGGCAGAACAAGGTGCGGTACCTGCTCGTCGACGAATACCAGGACACCAACGCCAGCCAGTATCTGTTGGTGAAGATGCTCATCGGCAAGCGCAACCAGTTCACCGTGGTGGGCGACGATGACCAGTCGATCTACGCTTGGCGTGGCGCGCGCCCGGAAAACCTGATGCTGCTCAAGGACGACTATCCGTCCTTGAAAGTGGTCATGCTCGAGCAGAACTACCGCTCCACCAGCCGCATCCTGCGCTGCGCCAACGTGCTGATCTCGAATAACCCGCACGAATTCGAAAAACAGTTGTGGAGCGAGATGGGCCACGGCGACGAGATCCGCGTGATCCGCTGCCGCAACGAGGACGCCGAAGCCGAGCGCGTGGCCATGGAAATCCTCAGCCTGCACTTGCGCACCGACCGCCCGTACAGCGATTTCGCCATTCTTTATCGCGGTAACTATCAGGCCAAGCTGATCGAACTGAAGCTGCAGCACCACCAGGTGCCGTATCGTCTGAGCGGCGGCAACAGCTTCTTTGGCCGTCAGGAAGTGAAGGACCTGATGGCCTACTTCCGCCTGATCGTCAATCCGGATGACGACAACGCCTTCCTGCGCGTGATCAACGTGCCGCGTCGCGAGATCGGCTCGACCACCCTGGAAAAGCTCGGCAACTACGCCACCGAACGCAAGATCTCGATGTACGCCGCCACCGACGAAATTGGCCTGGGCGAACATCTCGACAGCCGCTTTACTGATCGCCTGGCGCGCTTCAAGCGCTTCATGGACAAGGTCCGCGAGCAGTGCGCCGGCGAAGATCCGATCTCGGCGCTACGCAGCATGGTCATGGACATCGACTACGAGAACTGGCTGCGTACCAACAGCTCCAGCGACAAGGCGGCGGACTACCGCATGGGCAACGTCTGGTTCCTGATCGAGGCGTTGAAAAACACCCTCGAGAAAGACGAAGACGGCGAAATGACCGTCGAAGACGCCATCGGCAAACTGGTGCTGCGTGACATGCTCGAGCGCCAGCAGGAAGAAGAGGACGGTGCCGAAGGCGTGCAGATGATGACCCTGCATGCGTCCAAGGGTCTGGAATTCCCTTACGTGTTCATCATGGGCATGGAAGAGGAAATCCTCCCGCACCGCTCCAGCATCGAAGCCGACACGATCGAAGAAGAACGCCGCCTGGCCTACGTGGGCATCACCCGCGCGCGTCAGACCCTGGCCTTCACCTTCGCCGCCAAGCGCAAGCAGTACGGTGAAATCATCGACTGCGCGCCGAGCCGCTTCCTCGATGAGCTGCCACCGGACGATCTGGCCTGGGAAGGCAACGACGACACACCGACTGAAGTCAAAGCCGTGCGTGGCAATAGCGCATTGGCTGACATACGCGCGATGTTAAAGCGCTAGAATCGACTACTTTTTAATCTACCTTCGGCGCCCATCGCGCCAATAGAGGAAGCTGTTGTGGAAGCACTGCACAAAAAAATCCGCGAAGAAGGCATCGTGCTTTCCGATCAGGTCCTGAAAGTCGACGCTTTCCTGAACCACCAGATCGACCCGGCCCTGATGAAGCTGATCGGCGACGAATTCGCCGCGCTCTTCAAGGACTCGGGGATCACCAAGATCGTCACCATCGAAGCCTCGGGCATCGCCCCGGCGATCATGACCGGTCTGAACCTCGGCGTGCCGGTGATCTTCGCCCGCAAGCAACAGTCGCTGACCCTGACTGAAAACCTGCTCTCGGCGACCGTCTACTCGTTCACCAAGAAGACCGAAAGCACCGTGGCCATTTCCCCGCGCCACCTGACCAGCAGCGACCGCGTGCTGATCATCGACGACTTCCTGGCCAACGGTAAGGCCTCGCAAGCGCTGATCTCGATCATCAAACAGGCCGGCGCCACCGTTGCCGGTCTGGGCATCGTCATCGAGAAGTCGTTCCAGGGCGGCCGCGCCGAACTGGACTCGCAGGGCTACCGCGTCGAGTCGCTGGCTCGCGTGCAATCGCTGAAGGATGGCGTCGTTACCTTCATCGAGTAACCAGCGGCCCCTAGTTATTTCCTGTGGGAGCGAGCCTGCTCGCGAATGCGTTGTGTCAGTCACCCTGTTGAGTGAATGACACACCGCTTTCGCGAGCAGGCTCGCTCCCACAGTGGGTTCTGGGGGTGGTCAGTTATTGCGCGGTAGCTTTGAGGCCTGTGAGCAGCAGGCGTTGGAAAAGGTCCTCCTTCAGGCCCTCCGGATTCGTCAGTTGCATCCGTTCAAGATGTTCCGGGAACGTTGAGGCCTCCGGCGCATCCAGCGCTGCCTTGCCCAATTCCAGAATCTCGGTCAGCTTGAACTTGCTCTTCAGCCAGTTCAGCGCCCGCAGCAGATCACGTTCGATCGCGGTGAAATCACAGCCCAGCGGATACTCCGGAAACAGGTTCGGGTGCCGCGCGGCAATCGCCTGCAAGCGTTGCGGTGTGTTATCGGCAAACCGTGGATCGATACGGAAATCCTTTGGCAGCTTGCCGACTTTCTGCGCCTGCTCGATCAGCCCCGGCTGGAAGCGAGAATCGCTGATGTTGAGCAGCGCTTCGATCACCGCTGCGTCGGATTTGCCGCGCAGATCAGCGATGCCGTACTCGGTGACGACGATATCGCGCAGGTGCCGCGGGATCGTGCAGTGGCCGTAGTCCCAGACGATATTGGAACTGACCTCGCCGCCCGATTCGCGCCAGCTACGCAGGATCAACATCGATCGCGCGCCTTCCAGCGCATGGCCCTGAGCAACAAAGTTGTACTGGCCGCCAACACCGCTGAGCACGCGTCCGTCTGCCAATTGATCAGCCACCCCGGCGCCAAGCAGAGTCATGGTGAACACGGTGTTGATGAAGCGCGCATCGATGCGCTGCAAGCGCTTGAGCTCTTCCTGGCCGTACAGCTCGTTGATGTAGCTGATGCGGGTCATGTTGAATTCAAGCAGCTTGCTTTGCGGCAACTCGCGCAGCCGCTCATAAAAACTGCGCGGGCCAAGGAAGAAGCCGCCGTGCACCGAGATACCGTCGGGCTGTGCCGCTTCATCGAGGGTGCCGGCATTGGCCTGCTCCTGGGTCGGCACATCCGGGTAGACCTTGCGCCGAATGATCCCGGCATCCGTCAATACCAACAGCCCGTTGACGAACATCTCGCTGCAACCGTAAAGGCCTTTGGCAAATGGCGTGGTGCCGCCCTCGCGCTGGATCAATTGCGCCCATTGACTGAGGTTGATGTCATCGAGCAACGCCTGATAACCGGCGTTATCGGCCTGACGGGCAAGTAGCGCAGCAGTCAACGCATCCCCCATCGAGCCGATACCAATTTGCAATGTGCCGCCATCGCGCACCAGCGTACTGGCGTGCAAGCCAATGAAATGATCCTGAAAGCCCACCGGCATGTTCGGCGTGGAAAACAGCGTGCTGCTGTCCTTCTCGTCGATCAGCAGATCAAACGTGTCGATGTCGACTTCCGCATCGCCGGGCATGTACGGCAGATCCGTATGCACCTGGCCGACCAGCACAATGGTCTCCCCCGCCTCGCGGCGCTTGGCGATCATCGGCAACAGGTCGAGGGTGATGTCGGGGTTGCAGCTCAGGCTTAAGCGATCAGGGTGTTCGCTGCTGCTGGCGAGCAATTGCGCCACCAGATTGAGACCCGCTGCGTTGATGTCGCGAGCGGCATGGCTGTAATTGCTGCTGACGTAATCCTGCTGCGCCGGCGCGCTGTTGAGCAGACTGCCAGGCTGCATGAAAAACTGCTGGATACGGATGTTGGCGGGCAGACTGTCGCGCTGCAGATCGGCGAGAAAATCAAACTCCGGATAATCACCAAACACCCGCTCTACAAAGGGCTCGATAAAGCGCTTCTGCAAGCCATCGCCCAGATTCGGCCGACCGAGGCACAGCGCGGTATAGATCGTCAGCTGCCGCTCGGGCAGGTCCTTGATGCGCCGGTACAGCGCGTTGACGAAGTGATTCGGCTTGCCCAACCCCAGCGGCAGGCCCATGTGGATGTGCGCAGGCAAACGCGCCAGCACATCGTCCACCGCCTGTTCGATCGAACACAACTGCACCATCTGAAGCCTCCCGCCCGTTCCGTTGATAGGGGTAGACCGAGATTGCCTTGAGTTTGCTGCAAAGGACAGCATTTGGTTTCGAGGGATCAGGGCCTGAATGAATCGGAAACCAGAAACCACAGACACAAAAAAACCGTCCGAAGACGGTTTTTTTCAAAGCCGGCGCTGATTACAGACCGGACATCTCTTTGATCGCACCCTTGAGCTCTTCATCGGTGCAATCGGCGCAGGTGCCTTTTGGCGGCATGGCGTTGATGCCGGTGATGGCCTTGGCGAGGATGCCGTCCAGACCACCCTGATGATCGGCCCGCTCCTTCCAGGCTGCCTTGTCGCCGATCTTCGGCGCGCCGAGCAGGCCCGTGCCGTGACAAGCGTTGCAGTGCTTGGCGATCACGTCTTTAGGGGCCTTTGCTCCGCCGCCACCGCCAGCGGTAGCAGCCACTTCCATACCCTTGCATTCCTGCCCTTGAACACACACCTGGCCGACGGGCTCAAGGCGTTTGGCGATGTCGTCATTTGTCGCAGCTTGAGCGCTGACAGCCCAGAGGGCCAGTACGGTTGCTGGTGCAGCCAGCATTTTCATAATTAGGTTCACGCGTTCACCCTCAATGGTGGCTATTCACGCCTGCGGCCACGGTTCGCAGGCGGGCGCAAGTATAGCGGGTAGGCCGCTGTACTGAAACAACCCCATGGTTAGAGGGATCTTGTTGCCCATCGGTAAAACGGTTCGGGGGCCTTTGCCATATTGGCCTGGCGCCCTCTGCTTAGAAATTCGCCGGCGTGGCTGCGCTGATTAGTCGCGCCGGCACGTCGAACGGGTTACGGAAACGATGCGGCTTGGTACTTTCAAAATAGTAGCTGTCGCCGGCTTCGAGGATAAAAGTTTCCAGCCCTACCACCAGTTCGAGGCGGCCTTCCACCAGAATCCCGGTTTCCTCGCCCTCGTGGGTGAGCATTTCTTCGCCGGTGTCGGCGCCCGGCGGGTAGATTTCGTTGAGGAAGGCGATGGCGCGGCTCGGGTGGGCGCGGCCGACCAGTTTCATGGTCACGGCGCCGTCGGAGATGTCGATCAGCTCATTGGCCTTGTAGACGATCTGGGTCGGTTGGTCCTGCAGGATCTCTTCGGAAAAGAACTCGACCATCGACATGGGAATCCCGCCGAGCACCTTTCTCAGCGAACTGATCGAAGGGCTGACGCTGTTCTTTTCGATCATCGAAATGGTGCTGTTGGTGACGCCCGCGCGTTTGGCGAGTTCACGCTGGGAAAGCCCTTTGAGCTTGCGGATCGATTGCAGTCGTTCACCGACGTCCAAGGCGGGAGCCTCCTGATGTTGTAAGAATATTGAGCGTTATCATGGCGACAGCGTTCAGTATTTACAACAGCTGGCCCCCGCAGCGGCGTTAACCCTCGGAATAGAGCCTTGGCACCCGTTTCAGGTTACAGAAGATCTGATACGGGATGGTATCGGCCCACTTTGCCACGTCGCTGGCGAGGATGTTTTTACCCCACAGCTCGACAGTTGAACCAAGCCCCGCTTCCGCTACGTCGGTCAGATCGATGCAGAGCATGTCCATCGACACGCGCCCCAGCAGGCGGCTGGGTTTGCCCGCCACCAGCACGGGTGTGCCGGTCGGCGCCTGGCGGGGGTAGCCGTCGGCGTAACCCATGGCGACCACGCCGATGCGCATCGGCTTGTCGGTGATGAATCTGGCGCCATAGCCGATCGGCTCGCCGGCCGGCAATTCACGCACACTGATGACTTTCGATTCGAGGGTCATCACCGGTTGCAGGCGTTCAGCCACGGCGTTGGCTTCTTCGAACGGGGTCGCGCCGTAGAGCATGATGCCCGGGCGTACCCAGTCGCTTTGAATTTCTGGCCACCCAAGCACGGCTGGCGAGTTGCGCAAGCTGACTTCCGCCGCCAGACCCTGACGCGCCGCTTCGAACACCGCGACCTGCTCGGCACTGCTTTGCGCATGCAGTTCATCGGCGCGGGCGAAGTGGCTCATTAGCACGATTTTCGCCACCTTGCCGCTGGCCAGCAGACGCTGATAGGCCGCTGGATAATCTTTCGGATGCAGGCCGACGCGGTGCATGCCGGAATCGAGCTTGAGCCACACCGTGACCGGTTTGCTCAGGACTGCCTGCTCGATCGCTTCGAGCTGCCAAAGCGAATGCACCACGCACCAGAAATCATGCTCGACGATCAACGCCAGCTCATCGGCTTCGAAGAAGCCTTCCAGCAGCAGTACCGGAGCGCGAATTCCGGCAGCGCGCAGCTCCAATGCTTCTTCGATGCAGGCCACGGCAAAACCGTCCGCTTCGGCTTCCAGCGCTTGGGCGCAACGTACCGCGCCATGGCCGTAGGCGTCCGCCTTGATCACGGCGAGCGCCTTGGCGCCGGTGACTTCGCGGGCAATTCGGTAGTTGTGGCGCAGGGCTTGAAGGTCGATCAGGGCACGGGCAGGACGCATGGCGGCAACTTCTGGGCGGTCATGGGAAGAAAAACCGGCGCTGACTGACGACGTGAACCGCCAACAGCACCGGGAGAGGGATCTTGGGAACGTTATGGCAGCGCGGCGACGATGGAGATCTCCACCAGAATGCTCGGCTTGGCCATCTTCGCTTCGACGGTGGCACGGGCCGGCGCGGCGCCTTTTGGCAGCCACTGATCCCACACCGCGTTCATTCCGGCGAAGTGCGCTTCGATGTCGTTCAGGTAGATCGTCGCCGACAACAGATGCTGCTTGTCCGTCCCGGCCAGATCGAGCAAGCGCTCGATGTTGGCTAGCACCTCGCGGGTCTGCTGTTCAATTCCGGCGTCGAAGTCGTCGCCGACCTGCCCGGCCAGATACACGGTGCCGTTGTGGCTGACGATCTGACTCATGCGCTCATTGGTGAGCTGGCGCTGGATTGACATGTTTTGCGGACTCCTGGGTCTGGTTGCCGTAACGGGAAATATCGAGGCCTTCAGCGCTGATCTGCGGCTTTTTCTTCGCCATCAGGTCGGCGAGCAAACGGCCGGAACCACAGGCCATGGTCCAGCCGAGCGTACCGTGACCGGTGTTGAGGAACAGATTCTTGAACGGCGTGGCGCCAACGATCGGCGTACCGTCCGGGGTGGTCGGGCGCAGGCCGGTCCAGAAACTCGCCTCGGCCAGATTGCCGCCCTGAGGATAAAGGTCGTTGACGATCATCTCCAGGGTTTCGCGCCGACGCGGGTTCAGCGACAGGTCAAAACCGGCGATCTCGGCCATGCCGCCGACGCGGATGCGGTTGTCGAAACGGGTGATCGCGACCTTGTAGGTCTCGTCGAGAATGGTCGACGTTGGCGCCATGTCCGGGTTGGTGATCGGCACGGTCAGCGAGTAGCCCTTGAGCGGATACACCGGGGCCTTGATGCCCAACGGCTTGAGCAGTTGCGGCGAGTAGCTGCCCAGCGCCAGCACGTAGCGGTCAGCGGTTTCCAGCTTGCCGTCGATCCACACACCGTTGATGCGATCACCGGCGTAGTCGAGTTTCTGGATGTCCTGGCCGAAACGGAATTCCACACCGAGCTTGCGCGCCATTTCGGCGAGACGGGTGGTGAAGATCTGGCAGTCGCCGGTCTGGTCGTTGGGCAGACGCAGGGCGCCAGCGAGAATGTCAGTCACGCCTGCCAGAGCCGGTTCGACGCGGGCAATGCCGGCGCGGTCGAGGACTTCAAACGGCACGCCGGACTCTTTCAGCACGGCGATGTCTTTGGCGGCGTTATCCAGCTGCGCCTGAGTGCGGAACAACTGCGTGGTGCCGAGGCTGCGGCCTTCGTAGGCGATACCGGTTTCGGCGCGCAATTCATCGAGGCAGTCGCGGCTGTACTCGGACAGACGCACCATGCGCTCCTTGTTCACCGCGTAACGGCTGGCGGTGCAGTTGCGCAGCATTTGCGCCATCCACAGGTATTGGTCGATATCGGCGGTGGCCTTGATCGCCAATGGCGCATGGCGTTGCAGCAACCACTTGATGGCCTTGAGCGGCACGCCCGGCGCGGCCCACGGCGAGGCGTAACCCGGCGAGACCTGGCCGGCGTTGGCGAAACTGGTCTCCATGGCCGCAGCAGGCTGCCGGTCGACCACCACCACTTCAAACCCGGCACGGGCCAGATAGTAAGCACTGGCGGTACCGATGACGCCGCTACCCAAGACCATGACGCGCATTTTCAATCCCTCATCGCGGCTTTTCGCCGAACTGTTTGTTAGAGCAATGATGGGCGCAGTGTAAAAAAGAAATGCCAGTGCTTTTCACTATATAAGCGCCTATATTTGGCGACAATTCTCGGCAAAAACCCTTTTCACGGAGGCGCATCCCCTATGCGTACCAACACTCAGACCAAACGTGAGCTGGACAAGATCGACCGCAACATCCTGCGAATCCTCCAGGCGGACGGGCGGATTTCCTTTACCGAGCTCGGGGAAAAGGTCGGCCTCTCGACCACGCCGTGCACCGAGCGCGTGCGACGTCTGGAGCGCGAGGGGATCATCATGGGCTACAACGCCCGGCTCAATCCGCAGCATTTGAAGGGTAGCCTGCTGGTGTTCGTCGAGATCAGCCTCGACTACAAATCCGGCGACACATTCGAAGAGTTCCGACGCGCGGTGCTGAAGCTGCCGCATGTGCTGGAGTGCCATTTGGTGTCAGGGGATTTCGACTATCTGGTGAAAGCGCGGATTTCCGAGATGGCCTCGTATCGCAAACTGCTCGGCGACATTCTCTTGAAGCTGCCGCATGTGCGTGAATCGAAGAGCTACATCGTCATGGAAGAGGTGAAAGAGAGCCTTTGCCTGCCGATTCCGGATTGATCACCGCAATGATCGTTCCCACGCTCTGCGTGGGAATGCAGCCCGGGACGCTCTGCGTCCCAAAGGCCGAACGCGGAGCGTCCGAAGAGGCATTCCCACGCAGAGCGTGGGAACGATCGCTTACACCAACACCTGCCGATTCGCCGCCATGTACTCGAAAATCTGCTTCTCGACCCGTGGATGTATCAACTCCACCGGCCGCCGCTCGTTCGGGCACGGCAGGGTCTTGGTCGTACCAAACAATCGACAGATCAGCGGCCGCTCTTCATACACCGTGCAGCCATTCGGCCCCAGATGCACACAGTTGAGTTCTTCCAGCGCCGCATCCTGCTCGGCGCGGGATTTGCGCGGCAGCCGGGCCATTTCCTCGGGCGACGTGGTCACCGGGCCGCAGCAGTCGTGGCAGCCCGGCACGCAGTCGAACGTGGGGATCTGCTGACGCAGGGTGCGGATTTTCTGACTGTTGCAGCTCATCGAAACGGTGACCAAAGTGGCGGGCTGATGATTGTGCCGCAAAAGCCCGGATCCAGACACCGCAGGCCGACCGATGTTGCCCACGTTCGGGCGCGCGGCTTATGCTCCGTCAAATTTTCTCGACACTCAGCCGTTGGATGATGCCCATGACCGCCCGCGCCCAGACCACCGCGAGCCAACCCCACGTTGCCTCTTATTACGCCGCCAGCAGCCTGCCGCAGCCTGACCATCCCGTGCTGCAAGGCGAGGTGGTGGCGGATGTCTGCGTGGTCGGCGGTGGCTTTTCCGGGTTGAACACGGCGCTGGAACTGGCCGAACGCGGTTTCAGCGTAGTGTTGCTGGAAGCGCACCGGATCGGCTGGGGCGCCAGTGGTCGCAACGGCGGGCAGTTGATTCGCGGTGTCGGTCACGGCCTTGATCAGTTCGCCAATGTCATCGGTGCCGAAGGCGTGCGCGAGATGAAGCTCATGGGCCTGGAAGCGGTGGAGATTGTCCGCCGGCGCGTCGAGCGTTTCGGCATTGCCTGCGACCTGACCTGGGGCTACTGCGACCTCGCCAACAAGCCTTCCGATCTCGACGGTTTTGCCGAAGATGCCGAAGAGTTGCGCGGCCTCGGTTACCGCTACGAAACCCGTCTGTTGCAGGCCAGTGAAATGCACACCGTGGTCGGTTCCAAGCGCTATGTCGGCGGCTTGATCGACATGGGCTCCGGGCATCTGCACCCGCTGAATCTGGCGCTGGGCGAAGCGGCAGCGGCGCAGCAACTGGGCGTGCAATTGTTCGAGCAATCGGCAGTGACGCGCATCGATTACGGTCCCGAAGTTAAGGTGCACACGGCGCAGGGCTCGGTGCGGGCCAAAACTCTGGTGCTGGGCTGCAATGCCTATCTCAATGACCTCAACCCGCAACTGAGCGGCAAGGTCCTGCCCGCCGGCAGTTACATCATCGCCACCGAACCGCTGAGCGCAGAGCAGGCGCACAACCTGCTGCCGCAGAACATGGCGGTCTGCGACCAGCGGGTGGCGCTCGATTACTACCGGCTCTCGGCGGATCGACGTTTGTTGTTTGGCGGCGCATGTCATTACTCGGGACGCGATCCGAAAGACATCGGCGCCTATATGCAACCGAAGATGCTTGAAGTGTTCCCGCAACTGGCCGGGGTGAAAGTCGATTATCAGTGGGGCGGGATGATCGGCATCGGCGCCAACCGCTTGCCGCAGATTGGCCGGCTCGCCGAGCAGCCGAACGTGTATTACGCCCAGGCGTATTCCGGGCATGGGGTGAATGCCACGCACCTGGCCGGCAAGCTGCTGGCCGAAGCAATCAGCGGACAGCACGGCGGCGGCTTTGATCTGTTCGCCAAGGTGCCGCACATCACCTTCCCCGGCGGCAAGCATTTGCGCTCGCCGTTGTTGGCGTTGGGGATGTTGTGGCATCGGCTGAAAGAGTTGGTCTGAGGGTATTTCGTCAGGATCATTCCCACGCTCCGCGTGGGAATGCATCCAGTGACGCTCTGCGTCACAGCGGACGCAGAGCGTCCGGGGCGGCGTTCCCACGCAGAGCGTGGGAACGATCTGCGGTATTCATATCCGCCAAAACGGCTTCAACCCCTCCTCCCTTGCCTGCTCTCGCGTCAGCCCGACATCCCTGAGCTGCTCCGGCGTCAGTCCCAACAACGCCTTGCGCGTGTGCAGACGATGCCAGAACAGCTCCCAGCGACTGAGGCCGGACGGCGCGTTACGCAGCAGATTGCGCGCGTTGCCCTTCTGCCCTGCCGCCAGTTCCTGACTGTGTAACGTCAGCCGCACATCGCTCAAGCCGTTCATTTTCGTTGCTCCTGTTTACTTGGGTAGCCAGAGATTCCATGATGCGCGGGCGAGCAAAACCATTACAGACTCAAAGAACCTGTATTAACTCCATACAGATTTGCCGATTCGTCTACTGAATGACTGATTTTTGCCGCATCTGTACTGGTTTCCACCAAGACGCACCGAGGCCACCATGACTCTGTATGTAAATCTCGCCGAATTGCTCGGCACCCGCATCGAACAAGGCTTCTACCGCCCCGGCGATCGTTTGCCGTCGGTGCGTGCCTTGAGCATCGAACACGGAGTCAGTCTGAGCACGGTGCAGCAGGCGTATCGCGTGCTTGAAGACAGCGGTCTGGCCACGCCAAAACCCAAGTCTGGCTACTTTGTCCCAGTCGGCCGCGAGTTGCCGGAGCTGCCCGCAGTGGGCCGCCCGGCGCAGCGGCCAGTCGAGATTTCGCAATGGGATCAGGTGCTGGAATTGATCCGCGCGGTACCGCGCAAGGACGTCGTGCAATTGGGCCGTGGCATGCCCGATGTCGGCTCGCCGACCATGAAGCCGCTGCTGCGCGGACTGGCGCGAATCAGCCGCCGGCAGGACATGCCCGGTCTGTATTACGACAACATCCACGGCAACCTCGAACTGCGCGAACAGATCGCACGGCTGATGCTCGATTCCGGCTGCCAATTGAGCGCCAGCGATCTGGTGATCACCACTGGCTGCCACGAAGCGCTGTCCACCAGCATCCACGCGATCTGCGAGCCGGGCGACATCGTCGCGGTGGACTCGCCGAGTTTCCACGGCGCCATGCAGACCCTCAAAGGCCTGGGCATGAAAGCCCTGGAGATCCCTACCGATCCGCTCACCGGCATCAGCCTCGACGCCCTTGAACTGGCACTGGAACAGTGGCCGATCAAGGCCATTCAGCTCACGCCGAACTGCAACAACCCGCTCGGCTACGTCATGCCCGAGTCGCGCAAACGCGCGTTGTTGACGCTCGCCCAGCGTTTCGACGTGGCGATCATCGAAGACGATGTGTATGGCGAGCTGGCCTATACCTACCCGCGCCCGCGTACGATCAAATCCTTCGACGAAGACGGCCGCGTGTTGCTGTGCAGCTCGTTTTCCAAGACCTTGGCGCCGGGGCTGCGCATCGGCTGGGTGGCGCCGGGCCGATATCTGGAGCGAGTGCTGCACATGAAATACATCAGCACCGGCTCCACCGCACCACAACCGCAGATCGCTATCGCCGAATTCATCAAGGCCGGCCATTTCGAGCCGCACTTGCGGCGCATGCGCATGCAGTACCAACGCAATCGTGACGCGATGATCGACTGGGTGACGCGCTATTTCCCGGCCGGCACCCGCGCCAGCCGCCCGCAAGGCAGCTTCATGCTCTGGGTGGAACTGCCGGAAGGTTTCGACACGCTGAAACTGAATCGCGCGCTGCACGATCAGGGCGTACAGATTGCCGTTGGCAGCATCTTTTCCGCCTCGGGCAAGTACCGCAATTGTCTGCGGATGAACTACGCTGCCAAACCAACAGCGCAGATCGAAGAAGCGGTGCGCAAGGTCGGCGCTGCGGCAATCAAATTACTCGCCGAGACCGACTGACCTTTTTTGCGCGCCCGGCGTCCAAATTGCCGACCTCAGCCGCCAACCGGAACGACCCTACGTGAGCTTCAGACAGCCCCTACTCGCTTTACTGATACTCGCCTCGTTCCTCAGCGGCTGCGCCAGCCTCGATGTGCCGCGCGAACCAAGCCAGGCATTGCCAGCGTCGGACTCCAGCTTCGGCCGTTCGATCCAGGCTCAGGCCGCACCCTACAAAGGGCAATCGGGGTTTCGCTTGCTCTCCGACAGTGGCGAGGCGTTTACCGCCCGCGCCGAGCTGATTCGCCATGCCCAGGTCAGCCTCGATTTGCAGTACTACATCGTCCACGACGGCATCAGCACGCGGATGCTGGTGGAGGAAGTGTTGAAGGCGGCCGACCGTGGCGTGCGCGTGCGCATCCTGCTCGACGACACCACCAGCGACGGCCTCGACCAGATCATCGCGACGCTGGCGGCACATCCGCAGATCCAGATTCGTTTGTTCAATCCGTTGCACCTAGGGCGCAGCACCGGCGTAACGCGCGCGGCCGGGCGACTGTTCAATCTGTCCGTGCAGCATCGGCGCATGCACAACAAGTTGTGGCTGGCGGACAACAGCGCGGCCATCGTCGGCGGGCGCAATCTGGGCGATGAATATTTCGACGCCGAGCCCAACCTGAATTTCACCGACATCGACATGCTCAGCATCGGCCCGGTGGCCGAGCAGCTCGGACACAGTTTCGACCAGTACTGGAACAGCGCGCTGAGCAAGCCGATCGACGAATTCCTCTCCAGCCAACCGACCGCCGCCGACCTGCAAAACACGCGCACGCGCCTGGAAGAGTCGCTGGAAGAAACCCGCAAGCAGAACCACGCGCTGTATCAGCAGTTGATGAAGTTCACCACCGACCCGCGCATGGACATCTGGCGCAGAGAGCTGATCTGGGCCTGGAACCAGGCGCTGTGGGATGCGCCGAGCAAGGTCCTGTCCAAGGGTGAACCGGATCCGCATCTGCTGCTGACCACACAACTGGCGCCGGAACTGACCGGCGTCAGCAAAGAGCTGATCATGATTTCCGCCTACTTTGTGCCCGGCCAGCCGGGGCTGGTCTACCTGACCGGGCGCGCCGATGCCGGGGTCTCCGTGAGCCTGCTGACCAATTCACTGGAGGCCACTGACGTGCCGGCGGTGCATGGCGGTTACGCGCCCTATCGCAAGGCGTTGCTTGAACACGGGGTGAAACTTTATGAACTGCGCCGCCAGCCTGGGGATAACTACGGCAGCGGGCCGCGAGTGTTCTACAGCAAGTCGTTTCGCGGTTCGGATTCGAGTTTGCACAGCAAGGCGATGATCTTCGACCGGCGCAAATCGTTTATCGGCTCGTTCAACTTCGACCCGCGCTCGGTGCTGTGGAACACCGAAGTCGGCGTGCTCGTCGACAGCCCGGAACTGGCCGAGCACGTGCGCGCACTGGCACTGCAAGGCATGGCGCCGACCTTGAGTTATCAGGCGAAACTCGAGGACGGCAAGGTTGTCTGGGTCACCGAAGACAACGGCCAGATGCATACCCTGACCAAGGAACCGGGGAGCTGGTGGCGGCGCTTCAACTCATGGTTCAGCACCAACGTCGGCCTGGAGCGGATGCTGTAAGTCCGTCTGTTGATGATCCCTTGTGGGATGCGCTCAGGCTGCTTCCGCCGTTGTGCCAAAGGCCCCTTGGCGCAACAACAAAAGCACCAGGCCAAACGCCCCAGCCGCCATCAACAGCGGCAACGCATGCCCATTGATCCACTGACTGCCCGCCCCTGCCGCCAACGGCCCGACCAGACAACCGACACCCCACAACTGCGCGATATGCGCATTGGCGCGAACCAGCGCATCGTCTCGATAACGCTCGCCAATCAGGATCAGTGACAAGGTAAACAAGCCGCCGGCACTGGCGCCGAACAGCACCCACAACGGCCAGATCAGCAGCGTGTCGAGCAACATCGGAATGGCCAGACTCGACAGCATCAACACCACCGCGCATCCGGCGAACAGCGTGCGCCGCGACAGGTAATCGGCCAACGCGCCGATCGGTAATTGCAGCAGCGCATCGCCGACCACCACGGTGCTGACCATGGCCAGCGCGATTTCGGCGGTGAACCCTTGTTGCAGGCAGTACACCGGCAGCAGCGTCAGAATCATCGCCTCGAACGCGGCGAACAACGACACCGCCCAGGCAATCGCCGGCAACTCGCGGGCGAAGCCCCACAGATCACCAAAGGTCACGCTGTTGGCTTCACTGCTCGGCGCCCCGCTGCGCCCCAGCAGCAGGAAAGGCGAGAGCGTCAGCAGACCGACCCCGACCCAGAAACCGTAATCATGCTCGGTACCGAGCGCCCCCAGCAGCAACGGACCGGACAGCTGGCTCAGCGCATAGCTGCTGCCATACAGCGCTACCAGACGCCCGCGCCACTGCTCGACCACCAGTTGATTGATCCAGCTCTCGCCGAGGATGAACACGATGGTCAGGATCACCCCGATCAGCAGGCGCAGCAGCAACCAGATCGGGTAACTCGGCAGCAGTGCCAGCAGGCCGATCGACAATGCCCCGGCCCACAGGCACAGACGCATCAGGTTCGCCGTGCCGAAATACGCAGCGAGATGGCTGGAAATCTTCGCCCCCAGCAACACGCCGATCGCCGGCATGGCTGCCATCACACCGATCGCGAACGAGCCGTAGCCCCAGCCCTCCAGACGCAACGACACCAGCGGCATGCTGACCCCCAGGGCCAGACCGACACTCAAGACAGAAGCCAACACGGCGAAATACGTCGCCCACCGCATGCTCCACGCTCCTGTGGATATTTTTATATGCACCACAAAATCACTGTGGGAGCGAGCCCCTGTGGCGAGGGGATTTATCCCCGTTGGGTCGCGCAGCGGCCCCAAAACCTGCAACCACGATGTATCAGGTACATCGCGTGCAATGGTTTAGCGACTGCTTCGCAGCCGAACGGGGATAAATCCCCTCACCACAGAGGCTCGCTCCCACAGGGGATCTCTGTTTGGTCAGGAAGCCCGGCGTGACCGGGCTCGCTAATGTCTTACAGCTTGATCCACGTGGCCTTCAGCTCGGTGTACTTGTCGAAGGCATGTAGCGATTTGTCGCGACCGTTGCCCGACTGCTTGAAGCCACCGAACGGCGCGGTCATGTCGCCGCCATCGTACTGGTTGACCCACACGCTACCGGCGCGCAAGGCTTTGGCGGTCAAGTGCGCCTTGGAGATGTCCTGGGTCCACACCGCTGCGGCCAGACCATATGGCGTGTCGTTGGCGATCTGGATGGCTTCTTCGGCGCTGTCGAAAGCGATCACCGACAACACCGGGCCGAAAATCTCTTCCTGGGCAATCTTCATCGCGTTGCTCACACCATCGAAAATGGTTGGCTCGACGTAAGTGCCACCGGTCTCCTGGAGGATGCGCTTGCCGCCGGCGACCAGTTTGGCGCCATCGCTATGGCCGGATTCGATGTACGACAGCACGGTGTTCATCTGCTGGGTATCGACCAGCGCACCGACGTTGGTCGCCGGGTCCAGCGGATTGCCCGGCTTCCAGGCTTTCAGCGCCTCGATCACCATTGGCAGGAATTTGTCCTTGATCGAACGCTCGACCAGCAGGCGCGAACCGGCGGTGCACACTTCGCCCTGGTTGAAGGCGATGGCGCTGGCGGCGGATTCAGCGGCGGCCTGCAGATCCGGCGCATCGGCGAAGACGATGTTCGGGCTCTTGCCGCCGGCTTCCAGCCAGACGCGCTTCATGTTCGATTCGCCGGCGTAGACCATCAGTTGCTTGGCGATCTTGGTCGAGCCGGTGAATACCAGCGTGTCGACATCATTGTGCAGACCCAGCGCCTTGCCGACGGTGTGGCCGTAGCCCGGCAGCACGTTGAGCACGCCTTTCGGAATCCCGGCTTCAATGGCCAGCGCAGCGATACGGATGGCGGTCAGCGGCGACTTTTCCGACGGCTTGAGGATCACGGAATTGCCGGTCGACAGCGCCGGGCCGAGTTTCCAGCAAGCCATCATCAGCGGGAAGTTCCACGGCACGATAGCGCCGACTACGCCCACCGGCTCGCGAGTCACCAGACCCAGTTGATCATGTGGAGTCGCGGCGACTTCGTCGTAGATCTTGTCGATCGCTTCACCGCTCCAGCTCAGCGCCTGCGCCGCGCCCGGTACGTCGATGTACAGCGAATCGCTGATCGGCTTGCCCATGTCGAGGGTTTCCAGCAGCGCCAGTTCTTCGGCGTGCTGTTTCAGCAGGCTGGCGAAGCGGATCATGGTGGCTTTGCGCTTGGTCGGCGCCAGGCGCGACCAGACGCCGGAGTTGAAGGTGGAGCGGGCATTTTCTACAGCACGGTCAGCATCGGCGGCGTCGCAGCTGGCGATCTTGCCGAGCAGACGGCCATCGACCGGGCTGATGCATTCGAAGGTTTCGCCGGAAACGGCGTCGGTGTATTCGCCATTCAGGAAGGCGCGGCCTTCGATTTTCAGATCGCGGGCGCGTTGTTCCCAGTCGGCACGAGTCAGGGTGGTCATTCGGGTGTCCTCCTCTTATTGAATACGAGCACCGCAAGCGCTGCGGCGCTGTTCAAGAATTCTGCCCGGCCAGCCTGCACTTTCGGCCCGAGGCACCCGCCACCCTAAACCAGCGGCCGGGTTTGTTTCAATATATTTGACATAAGCTGGCTATACAGCCTTGCGGTGTTCATTTTAATAAACATAGACTTTGGCCCATTCCAGCCCATGCGCCGTCATTAACGGAGAAAACAACAATGAACATCCAGAACGTCGTCGACATCAGCCTCGCCAGCAGCGAAGCCGAGCGTTATCGCCCGGACCCGGCGAAGGTGCTCAAGGGCGATCCTGAGCAGGCGGTGTTTCATCAATACGACAGCCCTTGTGGGCAAATGGGCGTGGGCGTGTGGGAAGGCGCGGTGGGTCAGTGGACGGTGAATTACACCGAGCATGAGTACTGCGAGATTCTGCAGGGGGTTTCGGTATTGCGTGACAGCGATGGCAATGCCAAGACCTTGCGCGTTGGCGATCGCTTCGTGATCCCGGCGGGGTTTCGCGGAACCTGGGAAGTGCTGGAGGCTTGCCGCAAGGTTTATGTGATCTTTGAACAGAAGGCTTGAGATGTTTGCTGGCTGATCGGCCCTCATCGCTGGCAAGCCAGCTCCCACAGGTTTTGTGCATGACACAGGTTCTGTGAAGACCGGCAATCAATGTGGGAGCTGGCTTGCCAGCGATAAGGCCCAACCGGTCACCGCAGAATCCACGGCAAACAAAAAAGGCCCGCATCTCACGATACGGGCCTTTTTCGCAGTCAGGAAAAATCAATTACTTGATTTTGCCTTCCTTGTACATCACGTGCTTGCGAACAACCGGATCATATTTCTTGATCTCGATTTTGTCCGGGGTAGTACGCTTGTTCTTGTCGGTAGTGTAGAAGTGACCAGTACCGGCGCTCGAGATCAAACGAATCAATTCACGCATGATTAGCTCCCTTAAATCTTGCCATCGCGGCGAAGTTCGGCGAGCACGACAGTGATGCCACGCTTGTCGATGATACGCATGCCTTTGGCAGATACGCGCAGACGCACAAAACGTTTCTCTTCTTCAACCCAGAAGCGGTGATGCTGCAGGTTCGGCAGGAAACGACGACGGGTTTTGTTGTTTGCGTGGGAAATGTTATTCCCAGTCACCGGACCCTTACCGGTAACTTGACATACTCTCGACATGCCTCAGCCCTCTAAAACCACATGCCCAACCCGGCATGGGTTGGCCGCTTAATCTCTCAGTCATTTGGCGCCAGGCGCCGCGTTTCTTTAGAGGTCTTACCGGCTACACCTACAGTGAAGGAACCGGGCCCCTAGAAAAGAGCGCTGCTTTATACCAGAAAGACCGGGGTGCAACAACAATCGGTGTGCAATCAATCGGCAAAAGGGCGATTTTTTCCGCCGCAGACGCCTTGGACAAAGGCTGCGGCCAGTTTTGACCACTCGTCGCAGAAATCCCGTCCTACAGGCGATTCAGACTTTTCATCCCCCTGCCCACGCTCGAAACCGCGCAAGAGTGCGCCTGAAAATGCAAAAAGGGGATAGTCATTTGCAATTCAGAGCTCTAGGGTAGGACTTTTCCAGACTGCACTTGCAGATGGGCCTTCGATCTGTAAAGGAAACCGACCATGCGCCTCGCTGCCCTACCCCTGTTGCTCGCCCCGCTCCTGCTGAGCCCCCTTGCCCAGGCCGCCGCGTTGAGCGTGTGCACCGAGGCCAGCCCCGAAGGGTTCGACGTGGTGCAGTACAACTCGCTGACCACCACCAATGCTTCAGCTGACGTACTGATGAACCGCTTGGTGGATTTCGACACCGCCAGCGGCAAAGTCATCCCCAGCCTGGCCGACAGCTGGGAAGTCAGCACTGATGGCCTGACGTATGTATTCAAGCTACACCCGCAGGTGAAATTTCATACAACCGAATACTTCAAGCCGAGCCGCGAACTGAGTGCTGAAGACGTCAAATTCAGCTTCGACCGCATGCTCGACCCGGCCAACCCGTGGCACAAAGTCGCCCAGAGCGGCTTCCCCCATGCGCAGTCGATGCAACTGCCGACCCTGATCAAGAAGATCGACGCCCTCGACCCGCTCACCGTGCGTTTCACTCTCGATCATCCGGATTCGACCTTCCTCGCGACCCTGAGCATGGGTTTCGCCTCGATCTATTCCGCCGAATATGCCGACAAACTGATGAAGGCCGGCGCCACCGACAAACTCAACAGCCAGCCGATCGGCACCGGCCCGTTCGTGTTCAATCGCTTCCAGAAAGACGCGGCGATTCGCTACAAGGCCAATCCGGACTATTTCCGTGGCAAGCCTGCGGTCGACCCGTTGATCTTCGCCATCACGCCGGACGCCAACGTGCGTCTGCAAAAGCTGCGGCGCAATGAATGTCAGATCGCCCTGTCGCCAAAACCATTGGATGTACAGGCCGCGCTGAAGGAACCGACGCTGAAAGTCGAAAAGACTGACGCGTTCATGACCGCTTTCGTGGGCATTAACAGCCAGCATCCGCCGCTGGACAAGCCGGAAGTGCGCCAGGCGATCAACCTCGCCTTCGACAAGGCCAACTACATCAAAGCCGTGTTCGAAGACACCGCCGAGGCAGCCAATGGGCCATACCCGCCGAACACCTGGAGCTACGCGAAGAACCTGCCGGGCTATCCGCACGACGTGACCAAGGCGAAGGCTTTGCTGGCCAAGGCCGGCTTGAAGGACGGCTTCCAGACCACGATCTGGACGCGGCCATCGGGCAGCCTGCTCAACCCGAACCCAAGCCTCGGCGCGCAGATGCTGCAATCGGATCTCGCCGAGATCGGCATCCAGGCGGAGATCCGCGTGATCGAATGGGGCGAACTGATTCGTCGCGCCAAGGCCGGCGAACATGATCTGCTGTTCATGGGCTGGGCCGGCGACAACGGCGACCCGGACAACTTCCTCACTCCGCAGTTTTCCTGCGCAGCAGTGAAGTCCGGGACCAACTTCGCCCGGTACTGCAACGCCGATCTGGACAAGCTGATCAGCGCCGGCAAGACCACTAGCGAGCAAGGCGTGCGCACCAAGCTGTATGAACAGGCACAGGCGCAGATCCAGCAGCAGGCGTTGTGGCTGCCACTGGCGCACCCGACGGCCTACGCTTTGACGCGCAAGGATGTTCAGGGTTATTCCGTCAGCCCGTTTGGCCGCCAGGATTACTCCAAGATCAGCCTCAAATAACCTGCCTGACACAAACCGGTGGATGGAAACAATCTGTGGGAGCGAGCCTGCTCGCGAAAGCGGTCTGTCAGCAAACAATGATGCTGACTGGTAAAACGCCTTCGCGAGCAGGCTCGCTCCCACAGGGTCCAGAATTGGCGCCAAGAACTACATCCAGCCACACTCCGCCATCGACAGCGGCTCGCCGTCTCCGACGATGAAGTGATCGAGCACTCGCACGTCAATCAGCTCCAGCGCTTTCTGCAGGCGCTTGGTCAGCAGCCGATCGGCCTGACTCGGATCGGTGTTGCCGGACGGGTGGTTGTGACAAAGGATCACCGCTGCGGCGTTATTGGCCAGCGCGCGCTTCACCACCTCCCGAGGATGCACGCTGGTGTTGTCGATCGAGCCGCGAAACAGCGCCTCGAAATTCAGCACCTGATGTTTCGAATCGAGAAACAGGCAGCCGAACACCTCGTGCGGCTCATGCCGCAGCATCGCCTTGAGGTAATCGCGGACGACCTGAGGGTTCTCCAGTGCCGGCTTCTGTCGTGAGCGCTCGGCCAGATGGCGCTTGCTCATTTCCTGCGCGGCTTGCAGCTGGGCGAACTTGGCAGGGCCGAGGCCCATTTGTTTGCTGAATGCGTCCTGATCGGCCTCAAGCAGCAAACGCAGGCCACCGAATTGCGTCAGCAGATGTCTGGCAAGGTCGACAGCGCTTTTTCCGGGCAATCCGGTGCGCAGAAAAATCGCCAACAACTCAGCGTCCGAAAGACTCCCTGCGCCGTGTTCCAACAGCCTTTCCCGCGGCCGTTCCGCCGCCGGCCAATCGCGAATACTCATAGCACCTCCTTGTCTGTGGGCGCCGCTGTTCCGTAGCGGTCGCTGTGATATCGTAGCCCATCTTTTTGGCGGTCGATTCAACCCTGGGGAGGGGTATCGCGCCGCCGTCATCAACGAAATGAAAGGCAGACCTATGCAGCGGCTGTATCGGAAACGCATCGTTCTGGGCGTCGGCGGCGGCATTGCGGCCTACAAGAGCGCCGATCTGGTTCGCCGCCTGATCGACCAGGGTGCCGAAGTGCGCGTGGTCATGACCCATGGCGGCGCCGAATTCATTACCCCGCTGACCATGCAGGCCCTGTCGGGCCACCCGGTTCACCTCGACTTGCTCGACCCTGCCGCCGAAGCCGCCATGGGCCATATCGAGCTGGCGAAATGGGCCGATCTGGTGCTGATCGCCCCGGCCACCGCCGACCTGATCGCCCGTCTGGCCCAAGGCATTGCCAACGATCTGCTGACCACGCTGGTGCTGGCCACCGATGCCGTGGTTGCCGTCGCACCAGCAATGAATCAGGCGATGTGGCGCGACCCGGCGACCCAGGCCAACCTGCAACTGTTGGAGAGCCGTGGCCTGAAGACTTTCGGCCCGGCCTCGGGCAGCCAGGCCTGCGGCGACGTCGGCATGGGCCGCATGATGGAAGCCACCGATCTGGCACTGCTCGCCGCCGATTGCTTCCAGCGCCAGGCATTGACCGGCAAGCATGTGGTGATCACCGCCGGCCCGACCCAGGAAAACATCGACCCGGTGCGCTACATCACCAACCACAGCTCGGGAAAAATGGGCTTTGCCCTCGCCGAAGCAGCCGTGGAAGCCGGCGCCCGTGTCACTTTGATCAGCGGCCCGGTGCACCTGCCGACGCCTGATCGCGTGACGCGGATCGATGTGGTCAGCGCCCGCGATATGCTCGCCGCCTGCGAATCAGCCATGCCTTGCGACGTGTTCATCTCGTCGGCAGCGGTGGCGGACTACCGCCCTGAAGTCGTCGCCCCGCACAAACTCAAGAAAGATCCTACGAGCGGAGACGGCTTCGTCCTGCAAATGGTGCGCAACCCGGACATCCTTGCCACCATCGCGACCCGTCCCGACCGTCCGTTCAGTGTCGGCTTCGCTGCCGAAACCGAACACCTGCTCGACTACGCTGCACGCAAGCTGAAGGACAAGAATCTCGATCTGATCGTCGCCAACGACGTCGCCAACCCGAGCATCGGTTTCAACAGCGAAGAAAACGCCTGCAGCGTCATCGACCGTGAGCTGCACGCCACGGTTTTCGCCCAGACCAGCAAGAGCAAGATCGCTCGCCAACTGGTCACTTTTATCGCCGAACGTCTGAACCAGGTTTAATTTACATGCACGCTTTGCAAGCCAAGATCCTCGATCCACGCATCGGTAGCGAATTCCCGCTGCCGCAATACGCCACGCCAGGCTCCGCCGGCCTCGACCTGCGCGCCATGCTGGAACAGGACATCGTGATCAAACCGGGTGAAACCGTGCTGATTCCCACCGGCCTGTCGGTCTATATCGGCGACCCGAATCTCGCCGCACTGATCCTGCCGCGCTCGGGCATGGGCCACAAACACGGCATCGTTCTGGGCAATCTGGTCGGCCTGATCGACTCCGATTACCAGGGCCCGCTGATGGTCTCCTGCTGGAACCGCGGCCAGAGCGACTTCACCATGACCGTCGGCGAACGTCTGGCGCAATTGGTGCTGGTACCGGTGGTGCAGGCGCATTTCGAAATGGTTGAAGAGTTTGTCGAGACCGAGCGCGGTACCGGTGGTTTTGGCCATACCGGCACCAAATAACCGGATAGAAATTATTGTGGTGAGGGGGTTTATCCCCTCGCCACAAAAAATGCGCTACATCGGCAGCAGGTTTTAACACCGTAAATCAAGGTTTTGCCGGCCGAAAGCCACGCCAGCCGGGGCGTCATGGCCCTTTCATAGCACGAACTCTCTGTGGAAAACGCCGTCATACCCTTCAGTTTGAGCCTGCCGTCGAACATTTCGCCGGTCTGTCCCGCCCTTTTCGAGATGGAGCATGTCCACAGATGAGCACCCCCGCCAAGATCGCCCCGAAGCTGCCTGACAGCATTTTCCGCGCCTACGACATTCGCGGCACTGTGCCGGAATACCTCAACGGTGAAACCGCTTACTGGATCGGCCGTGCCATCGGCTCGCAGAGCCTGGCCCAGGGCGAGCCGAACGTGTCGGTCGGTCGCGACGGTCGCCTGTCCGGCCCGGAGCTGGTCGCGGAACTTATTCGTGGCATCGCCGAGAGCGGTTGCCACGTCAGCGATGTCGGCCTGGTGCCAACGCCAGCGCTGTATTACGCCGCCAACGTGCTGGCCGGCAAGTCCGGGGTGATGCTCACCGGTAGCCACAATCCGTCGAACTACAACGGTTTCAAAATCGTCATCGCCGGCGACACCCTCGCCAACGAGCAGATTCAGGTGCTCCACGAGCGCATCAAGAACAATGACCTGAGCAGCGGCCAGGGCAGCGTCACTCAGGTCGAAATCCTCGACCGCTACAACACCGAAATCGTCCAGGACATCAAACTGGCCCGCCGCCTGAAAGTCGTGGTCGACTGCGGCAACGGCGCGGCCGGCGTGATCGCCCCGCAACTGATCGAAGCGCTGAACTGCGAAGTCATCCCGCTGTTCTGCGAAGTCGACGGCAACTTCCCGAACCATCACCCGGACCCGGGCAAACCGGAAAACCTCGTAGACCTGATTGCCAAAGTCAAAGAGACCAACGCCGATATCGGCCTGGCCTTCGACGGCGACGGTGACCGCGTCGGCGTGGTGACCAACACCGGCAGTATCGTCTACCCGGATCGTCTGCTGATGCTGTTCGCTCGCGACGTAGTGGCGCGTAACCCGGACGCGGAAATCATCTTCGACGTTAAATGCACTCGCCGTTTGGTGCCGCTGATCAAGGAATACGGTGGTCGGCCGCTAATGTGGAAGACCGGTCACTCGTTGATCAAAAAGAAAATGAAACAATCCGGCGCACTGTTGGCCGGCGAAATGAGCGGGCACATCTTCTTCAAGGAACGCTGGTTCGGTTTCGACGACGGCATCTACAGCGCCGCACGTCTGCTGGAGATCCTCAGCAAGGAAAAATCCACCGCGGAAGAGCTGTTTGCGACCTTCCCGAACGATATTTCCACGCCGGAAATCAATATCCATGTGACCGAAGAGAGCAAATTCAGCATCATTGATGCACTGCACGATGCTCAGTGGGGCGAAGGCGCCGACCTGACCACCATCGACGGCGTGCGTGTCGATTACGCCAAAGGCTGGGGCCTGGTGCGCGCATCCAACACCACACCGGTGCTGGTGCTGCGCTTCGAGGCCGATGACGAGGCTGAATTGCAGCGCATCAAGGATGTGTTCCACGCCCAACTGAAACGCGTTGCACCTGATCTCCAACTACCGTTCTGATCCACCCGGAGCCCTGAATGACCCTCGAACGCGAAGCCGCCGCCAACACTGCCAAGGTCCTGTCCGAAGCGCTGCCTTACATCCGACGCTATGTCGGCAAGACCCTGGTGATCAAATACGGCGGCAACGCGATGGAAAGCGAGGAGCTGAAGACCGGCTTCGCCCGCGACATCGTGCTGATGAAAGCCGTGGGCATCAACCCGGTGGTCGTGCACGGTGGCGGCCCGCAGATCGGTGATCTGCTCAAGCGTCTGTCGATCGAAAGCCACTTCGTCGACGGCATGCGCGTTACCGACGCGGCGACCATGGACGTGGTGGAAATGGTCCTTGGCGGTCAGGTCAACAAGAGCATCGTCAACCTGATCAACCGCCATGGCGGCAGCGCCATCGGCCTGACCGGTAAGGATGCCGGGCTGATCCGGGCGAAGAAGCTCACCGTCTCCCGTCAGACCCCGGAGATGACCCAACCGGAAATCATCGACATCGGCCATGTCGGCGAAGTCGTCGGCATCAATACCGAGCTGTTGAATCTGCTGGTCAAAGGCAACTTCATCCCGGTCATCGCGCCGATTGGCGTCGGTGAGAACGGCGAGTCGTACAACATCAACGCCGACCTGGTGGCGGGCAAGGTTGCCGAAGCGCTGAAAGCCGAAAAGCTGATGCTGCTGACCAACATTGCCGGCCTGATGGACAAGTCGGGCACTGTGCTGACCGGCCTGAGCACGCAGCAGGTCGACGATCTGATTGCCGACGGCACGATCTACGGCGGAATGCTGCCGAAGATCCGCTGCGCACTGGAAGCGGTTCAGGGTGGGGTTGGCAGTTCGTTGATCATCGACGGTCGCGTGCCGAACGCGATCCTGCTGGAAATTTTCACCGATACTGGCGTGGGTACGCTGATCAGTAATCGCAAGCGTCCCTGATCGCTGATACACCGGAGATCGCAGTCTGCGGCAGCGCCTGCAAATTTCGTTAATGCGAAATTTCTGTAGGAGCTGACGAAGGCTGCGATCTTTTTTGTGCGCGCAGGAAACGCCTGACTCGACACAGCGAAACGTCCGACATCCCTTCAGAACAAATCTCCATAGGATCTTCCTCTCATCCAACGGAGATCTTCCCATGCAAAAAAACAGCGTTCCTTACGGCAGTGACATTTCGGCTGGCACTTACGCCTGCGTGGACTGCGGCCGAGAGTATTCAGCCCCTTCGCAGACTTCGATGCCGCCCTGCCCTGACTTCACCGAAGCCTCTCACCCACTCAAGGGCTGGAAAGTGCTCACCGGCCAAGGAGATGCACCCCAGGATCCCTACCCAGCCGCCAGCGACAAATAACCGGAGCGGCGACTCATGCAGATCTCGTTCACGATCGACGCCGACGCTTTCGAGCAGGAACAGAAGGAACCGGTGAAAAAGACCTTGCGCATCGGCGACGCCGAAATCGCCCATGCGCTGGAGCGCATCGCCAAAGCCAGCCTGACCGAATACCTGAAAATGCTGGTCGAGGGCGGCATGCCCAGCCGGGCCGACGAAGCCAAGCAGGATCGCCTGCTGTATCTGATTCAGAGTTACTTCGGGCAGACCCTGCCGACCGAATCGCAGATCTCGACGATCTTTCAACTGACCCAGAGCCAAAGCAAAACCCTGCTGAAGAACACCGTTTCGCGTTTTCGCAATCAGCTCGACGATATCCTGCAGCACAGCATGCGCGCCGTCATCGTTTCCGCCGAACATGCGCAGAACGTGTTTCTGGTGGTGATCAGCTCGGACGTGATTCGCGATGAATTGAACATGCTCATCACCCAAAACGAGCCGACCTTCAAACCCATCACCAAACGCAAGGGCAGCGCCGGGCAATTCGAGATCAGCGAAGATTCCCACGCATTGCTCTGCGCGAAGCTGGGTCTGAATGCCGTTCAGTGACATCGTCGCGGTCAGTGGCTTGCTGCTGACCCTGACCACGTTCATGTTCAATCTGGCGTGGCCGGCGCTCAATGAAGCGCTGGCTGAGGATGAATTTCAAAAAGGCTCGCAGGCCCGCAAGCGCAGTCGAGACAAGGTGATGGCTGCTTTCTACTGGCGAGCACTGCCACTGACGTGTGCTTTTGTGGCGCTGTTTTACGTTAACTTGCCGGCGGCGGTTGGCATCATCGATAGCAGCACGCTGGATTTGTGGGATTTCGATGTGGATCGCACGTTGTACGTGATGGTGGTTGTTGCGCTGCTGGTGTTTGCGCTGGTCAATGTCGGACTGGCGCTGAGGCTGCTCCTCAAATGGCGAAATCTGCGTTAATCGCTAACAAAATGACCCAATTCAGCAGCCTGAACTGGGTCTTCTTTTTGTGGGAGCGAGCCTGCTCGCGAAGCGGTATTCGCCTCACATCGTTCAGTGTGGCGGCCATTCGCGAGCAGGCTCGCTCCCACATTGGTCACACGCCAAATTGCGCGCGGTACGCTTCTACGGCTGGGAGGTGTTGCTTGAGCTGCGGATCGTCGGCGAGGAACTCCAGCACCTGATTCAGCGAGACGATGCTGATCACCGGAATGCCGAAGTCACGCTCGACTTCCTGGATGGCCGACAATTCGCCGTTGCCACGCTCCTGGCGGTTCAGCGCGATCAGCACACCGGCGGCTTTGGCGCCGTCTTGGGAAGCGATGATCTGCATCACTTCACGAATCGCGGTGCCGGCGGTGATCACGTCGTCGATGATCAGCACGTCGCCAGTCAGCGGTGCGCCGACCAGGCTGCCGCCTTCGCCGTGGGCCTTGGCTTCCTTACGGTTGAAGCACCACGGCAGGTCACGGTCGTGATGCTCGGCCAGCGCAACGGCAGTGGTTGCTGCCAGCGGGATGCCTTTGTAGGCCGGGCCAAACAGGACGTCGAAGGAGATGCCGCTTTCGGCGATGGCTGCGGCGTAAAAACGCCCCAGCTGCGCCAGGGCCGAACCGGAGTTAAACAGGCCGGCATTGAAGAAGTAGGGACTGGTGCGCCCGGACTTCAGGGTGAACTCACCGAAGCGCAAAACGCCGCGATCGATGGCAAAACGAATGAAATCGCGCTGATACGCTTGCATGAAAAAAACCCCAAATACCACGGATTTAGCTAATTAGCTTGACGCCGTGTATCATACACGCACGCGATTTTTGGGGCCATTTATGCGGATCATCAGTGTGAACGTCAATGGTATTCAGGCGGCAGTCGAGCGCGGTTTGCTCAGTTGGCTGCAAGCCCAGAATGCCGACGTCATCTGCCTGCAGGACACCCGTGCCTCCGCCTTTGAACTGGATGACCCAGCCTTCCAACTGGATGGCTACTTCCTTTATGCCTGCGATGCTGAAGTCCCTGCCCAAGGCGGCGTGGCTTTGTATTCGCGGTTGCAACCGAAGGCTGTCATCAGCGGTCTCGGTTTCGAGACGGCCGACCGCTACGGGCGCTACCTGCAAGCAGATTTCGACAAAGTCAGTATTGCCACCTTGCTGTTTCCTTCGGGGATGAACGGCGATGAGGACTTGAACCAGAAGTTCAAGCTCATGGACGATTTCGGCAAGTACCTGGACAAACAGCGACGCAAACGTCGCGAGTACATTTATTGTGGCTCGCTGTACGTTGCGCAGCAGAAACTCGACATCAAGAACTGGCGCGACAGCCAGCAATCTCCCGGCTTCCTGGCGCCGGAACGCGCCTGGATGGACGAGATTGTCGGCAACATGGGCTATGTCGATGCGCTGCGCGAAGTCAGCCGCGAAGGCGATCAGTACAGCTGGTGGCCGGATAACGAACAGGCCGAGATGCTCAATCTGGGCTGGCGTTTCGATTATCAGATCCTGACCCCGGGCCTGCGTCGCTCGGTGCGCAGTGCACGCCTGCCGCGTCAGCCACGGTTTTCGCAGCACGCGCCGTTGATCGTCGACTACGACTGGACGCTGACCATCTAAGCGTCCTCGCAGCCAAAAAAATGCCCGCATCGTGAGATGCGGGCATTTTTTATGCGCCGTGCTCTCTAGACGGCAGCGAAGAATGGCAAGGTCAGGTACAGCTTGATCACAATGACGTTGACGATATCGATGAAGAACGCTCCTACCATCGGCACCACCAGAAACGCGATTTGCGATGGCCCATAGCGCTGCGTCACCGCTTGCATGTTGGCAATCGCCGTCGGCGTGGCGCCCAGACCGAAGCCGCAATGCCCCGCAGCGAGCACGGCGGCATCATAGTTGCTGCCCATCACCCGGAACGTTACGAAAATCGCGAACAGCGCCATGACCAGCGCCTGCACGGCCAGAATGATGAAGATCGGCAATGCCAACGCCGCCAGATCCCATAATTTCAGCGACATCAGCGCGATCGCCAGAAACAACGAGAGGCTGACATTGCCGAGCACGGAAACTTCACGCTCGAATACCTGATACAAGCCAAGCGCTGACAGACTGTTGCGCAACACCACACCCACAAACAGCACGCAAACAAACGTCGGCAGTTCGAATGCAGTGCCGTGCAGCAAACCATTCAAAAGATTGCCAACGAGCAGGCTGACGGCAATCAGCGCCAGCGTTTCGACGAACGAAAACGGCGTGATTGAGCGTTCCTTGTTCGGCTGTTCAAAACCTCTTGGCAGTCGCGGCGCTTGCTGGGGACTGCAGCCCGGCACTTGCACGCGCTTGATCAGCAACCGGGCGACGGGCCCACCGATCAGCCCACCGAGCACCAGACCGAACGTCGCTGAGGCCAGCGCCAGCTCCGAAGCCGAAGCCAGGCCATATTTCTCGCTGAACACCGCGCCCCATGCAGCGCCAGTGCCGTGGCCGCCAGCGAGCGTGATCGAGCCTGTCAGCAAGCCCATCAAAGGGTCGAGCCCGAGCAGGGTTGCCAATCCGATGCCCATGGCGTTCTGCACCACCAGCAAGCCAATAACCGCCAGCAGGAAGATGCCGACAATGCGCCCGCCCTTTTTCAGACTGGCAAGGTCGGCACTCAAGCCAATGGTGGCAAAGAAAGCCAACATCAACGGTGTTTGCAATGATGTATCGAAGCGGACTTCAATATCGAACGTGCGCAATATCAACAGGAGCACGGCAACCACAAGGCCACCCGCTACCGGTTCAGGAATATTGTAACTTCGCAGAAAGCTGACACGCGTAACAAGCCCGCGCCCGAGCAGTAGTACTAAAGAAGCGGCCACGAGCGTGCCGTAGAAATCGAGCTCAATCATGTGGATTATTCTTGGCTAAGTATTCACGAGGCGAGCGTTTACCTTGGCTCGACGGGTGAACCGGCTGATTTTATCAACACTGATTACTGGGGAATTCAAGTGCCATCGATGGCTTGAACATATCGAAATGTTTCAATCGAAACATTGCATCGGGCAACTTTAACAACCCGCTCGCGTCAATAACAAGAACGGGAATAAGCACTTGCTCGATCAGTTGTGACCAAAGATGTAATGGAGAAATATCAATAAATAAATGCCAAACCGCACATCGACAACAGACTAGTCCTACAACAAAAACCAATTATTGAGTTGCACAAATAAAAATGCCCCGATAAGCCGGGGCATTTCCATATTGCGATACAACAGACTGTTACTTGATGAGTCGCCAAGTGAACGGATATCTGTACGGGAAACCTTCGTTGGCTTTGACCCCTGCAATGATCGTCAGGACCAATGCCGCGATTGCCAGCAAACCAAAGAGGAAGAAACCAATGATCAGCAGCATGAGCAAGAAGCAGATCATTGAGGCTATCGCCACCGTGATCTGAAAATTCAGCGCCTCTTTGCCCTGCGCATCGATGAACGGGTCTTTCTCGCGCTTCATCTGCCAAAGGATCAGCGGCCCGATCAGATTGCCGAAGGGAATCCAGATCCCCAGCAAGGCGGACAAGTGACAGAACATCGCCCATTGGCGAACCTCCTGGCTCGGTTTGGGCAGCAACTCTTGCTCGTCACTCATCACGTCCTCCTTGTGGTCAAAACCTCAGTCGGCCAGCGCAGCCTTCTGCAATTCGAAGATTTCGTTCATGCCCTGCTTGGCCAGTTCCAGCATGGCATTGAGCTCGTCAGGCTGGAACGGCGCGCCTTCTGCGGTGCCCTGCACTTCGATGAAACCGCCGGTGCTGGTCATCACTACGTTCAGGTCGGTTTCAGCAGCGGAATCTTCAAGATAGTCCAGATCCAGCACCGGCTCGCCCTGGTACATGCCGACCGAGACCGCACCGATCATCTGCTTGAGCGGGTCACCGCCTTTCAGGCCGCCGCGTTTCTTGATCACTTTCAGGGCATCGACCAGCGCAACCATGGCGCCGGTGATGGAGGCGGTGCGAGTACCGCCATCGGCCTGGATCACGTCGCAATCGACATACAGGGTCACATCGCCAAGCTTGGACATGTCCAGCGCTGCGCGCAGGGAACGGCCGATCAGACGCTGGATTTCGAGAGTACGACCGCCCTGCTTGCCACGGCTGGCCTCACGCTGGTTACGCTCGCCGGTCGCGCGCGGCAGCATGCCGTACTCGGCAGTCAACCAGCCCTGGCCCTGACCTTTGAGGAAACGCGGCACGCCATTTTCGACGCTGACGGTGCAGATGACTTTGGTATCACCGAATTCGACCAGTACGGATCCCTCGGCGTGTTTGGTGTAGTTGCGGGTGATGCGGATCGAGCGGAGCTGATCGGCAGCGCGACCACTTGGACGTTTCATAGGGATACCTGTACTGAGGACGGAAAACTGCCGAGCATTATAGAGCGCTGCACCGCGAGTGGGCACTGGTTAAAACCGCCGGCCGACGACCGAAGCCACTCAAGCGCGCATAACCGACGGGCTGCAGCGCTTTGTCACACCGTGTGTTTGGGCGCATTCGCCGCACTGCGCTACAATCCTGCGCCTTTGCTGCCAGTCGGCTTAAATTCATTGAAATCGCGCCTGCGAAACAGCGTTTCGCGCCGATCTGCATTGCGAGGTCACCGCCATGGTGCACAGCATGACCGCCTTCGCCCGCGTCGAGAAAGCCGGCGCTCAGGGCACCCTGAGCTGGGAACTGCGCTCGGTCAACAGCCGCTATCTGGAACCGCACCTGCGCTTGCCCGAATCGTTTCGCGACCTCGAAGGCGCCGTGCGTGAAGCGCTGCGTCAGGGCCTGTCGCGGGGCAAACTGGAATGCACGCTGCGCTTCACCGAAGAAAGCACCGGCAAACCGCTGCAAGTGGACCGCGAGCGCGCCGCGCAACTGGTTGCCGCTGCGGAAACCGTTGCCGGGCTGATCAAGAATCCCGCCGCGCTGAATCCGCTGGAAGTGCTGGCCTGGCCCGGCGTGCTGGTGGCCGATGCGACCGACCCGCAAGCGCTGAACGCCGAAGCGCTGGCGCTGTTCAATCAGGGTTTGAAGGATCTGAAGGCTGGCCGCGAGCGCGAAGGCGCGGAGCTGGCTCGCTTGATCAATGACCGCCTGACGTCCATCGAAGAAGACGTGGTGACCCTGCGTGAACTGGTGCCGCAGATGCTCGCCACCCAGCGCCAGAAGGTTCTCGACCGCTTTGCCGACATGAAGGCCGAGCTCGACCCGCAGCGCCTGGAACAGGAAATGGTCATCCTCGCGCAAAAAAGCGACGTGGCCGAAGAACTGGATCGCCTGAGCACTCACATCATCGAAGTTCGCCGGGTGCTCAAGTCCGGTGGTGCCGCCGGGCGGCGTTTGGACTTCCTGATGCAGGAGCTCAACCGCGAAGCCAACACACTGGGCTCCAAAGCCTTCGACCCGCGCAGCACCCAGGCCGCCGTCAACCTCAAGGTGTTGATCGAGCAGATGCGCGAACAAGTGCAGAATATTGAGTAAGGCTACCCTGACATGACCCAACACACCGGCACCCTGTACATCATTTCCGCGCCATCGGGCGCGGGCAAGAGCAGTCTGGTCAAGGCCTTGACCGACGCCGATCCGGAGATTCGCGTTTCCGTTTCGCACACCACCCGCGCCATGCGCCCGGGCGAAGTGGACGGCGTGAATTACCACTTCGTAACCCGCGAAGAGTTCGTGAAGATGGGCGAGCACGGCGACTTTCTTGAGCGCGCCGAAGTCTTCGGCAACTTCTACGGCACCTCGCAAAGCCGTTTGCAACAGACCCTGGACGAAGGTCACGACCTGATTCTGGAAATCGACTGGCAAGGCGCCGAGCAAGTGCGCAAGCTGATGCCGCAAGCGCGCTCGATCTTCATCCTGCCGCCATCGCTGCAAGCCCTGCACCAGCGCCTGACCAACCGCGGCCAGGACAGCGACGAGATCATCGACGGCCGCATGCGCGAAGCGGTCAGCGAGATGAGCCATTACGTCGATTACGATTACCTGATCATCAACGACGATTTCGCCCACGCGCTGGACGATCTGAAAGCGATTTTCCGCGCCAATCAGCTGCAACAGAAACGCCAGCAAGTGCGTTTCGGCAAATTGCTGGCTGAATTGCTCGGCTAAAACAGCACTTCCCAAAATGCCTGCAAGCGCTTTACATTGGTGCTTGCAGCGCGTTGAAGGGTCTGGTCAAAAAATCAGCGCTTCCCTAATCGCTGGTGATTTTTTAAACTGCTCAGTCCGCTCGCCCAACCGGGCAGCGCGCATATTGCATTCGCTCCGAGGAATACCATGGCCCGCGTAACCGTTGAAGACTGCCTAGAACACGTGGAAAACCGCTTTGAGCTGGTCATGCTCTCTACCAAGCGTGCCCGTCAACTGGCCACCGGCGGCAAAGAGCCATTGGTGCAGTGGGAAAACGACAAGCCGACCGTTGTCGCGCTGCGTGAAATTGCTGAAGGTCTGATGAGCTACGAGTTCATCGCCGAGCAGGAAATCGTCCAGGATGAACCGCTGTTCGCAGCGTTCGAGGACGAGTCGAACGAGGCCGTCTAAGCCTATGCCTGGTCGACGTAGCACGGCGCGGGGTCACAGCTTTCGGCAGGAATCATCATGCCGAGCATAGACGCCCTCGCCGATCGCTTATCGACCTACCTCGGCAACGACCAGGTCAACCTGGTCCGCCGAGCGTATTTCTACGCCGAACAAGCCCATGACGGTCAACGCCGTCGCAGCGGCGAGGCGTATGTCACGCATCCTCTTGCCGTGGCCAATATTCTTGCCGACATGCACATGGACCATCAGAGCCTGATGGCCGCGATGCTGCATGACGTGATCGAAGACACCGGTATCGCCAAGGAAGCGCTGCAAGCGCAGTTTGGTGAAACCGTGGCCGAACTGGTCGACGGGGTCAGCAAACTGACCCAGATGAATTTCGAGACCAAGGCCGAAGCCCAGGCGGAAAACTTCCAGAAAATGGCCATGGCCATGGCGCGCGACATCCGGGTGATCCTGGTCAAGCTCGCCGACCGCCTGCACAACATGCGCACGCTTGAAGTGCTGTCCGGCGAAAAACGCCGGCGCATCGCCAAGGAAACTCTCGAGATCTACGCGCCCATTGCCAACCGGCTGGGCATGCACGCGATCCGCATCGAATTCGAAGACCTCGGCTTCAAGGCCATGCACCCGATGCGTTCCGCGCGGATCTACCAGGCGGTCAAGCGCGCCCGGGGCAACCGCAAGGAAATCGTCAACAAGATCGAAGAGTCCCTCGGCCATTGCCTCGCCATCGACGGCATCCAGGGCGAAGTCAGCGGTCGGCAGAAACACCTCTACGGCATCTATAAGAAAATGCGCGGCAAGCGTCGGGCCTTCAACGAGATCATGGACGTTTACGCGTTCCGGATCATCGTCGACAAGGTCGATACCTGCTACCGCGTATTGGGTGCTGTGCATAATTTGTACAAACCGTTACCAGGGCGCTTCAAGGATTACATCGCGATCCCCAAGGCCAACGGCTATCAGTCACTGCACACCACGCTGTTCGGCATGCACGGTGTACCGATCGAGATCCAGATCCGTACCCGCGAAATGGAAGAGATGGCCAATAACGGCATCGCCGCCCATTGGCTGTACAAATCCAGCGGTGACGAGCAACCGAAAGGCACTCACGCCCGCGCCCGCCAGTGGGTCAAAGGCGTGCTGGAGATGCAGCAACGTGCCGGCAACTCGCTGGAATTCATCGAGAGTGTGAAGATCGACCTGTTCCCGGACGAGGTCTACGTGTTCACGCCCAAAGGCCGGATCATGGAGCTGCCAAAAGGCTCCACGGCGGTCGACTTTGCCTACGCGGTACACACCGACGTCGGCAACAGCTGCATCGCCTGCCGGATCAACCGTCGTCTCGCGCCGCTGTCCGAACCGCTGCAAAGCGGCTCCACGGTCGAAATCGTCAGCGCCCCCGGCGCACGGCCAAATCCGGCGTGGCTCAACTTCGTCGTTACCGGCAAGGCGCGCACGCACATTCGTCATGCGCTGAAGCTACAACGCCGCTCCGAGTCCATCAGTCTTGGCGAACGCCTGCTGAACAAGGTGCTCAACGGTTTCGACAGCTCGCTGGAAAAGATTCCGGCAGAGCGCGTCAAAGCAATGCTTACCGAGTACCGCCTCGAACTGATCGAAGACCTGCTCGAAGACATCGGCCTGGGCAACCGCATGGCGTACGTGGTCGCCCGTCGCCTGCTTGGCGAAGGCGAGCAGCTGCCAAGTCCGGAAGGTCCGCTGGCGATTCGCGGTACCGAGGGCCTGGTGCTCAGCTACGCCAAGTGCTGCACGCCGATCCCGGGCGACCCGATTGTCGGGCACCTGTCGGCGGGCAAAGGCATGGTCGTGCACCTGGACAACTGCCGCAACATCAGCGAAATCAGGCACAACCCGGAAAAATGCATCCAGCTCTCGTGGGCCAAGGATGTCACCGGCGAATTCAACGTCGAGCTGCGCGTCGAGCTGGAACATCAGCGTGGCCTGATCGCCCTGCTGGCCAGCAGCGTCAACGCGGCCGACGGCAACATCGAGAAAATCAGCATGGACGAACGCGATGGTCGCATCAGCGTCGTGCAGTTGGTGGTCAGCGTTCACGACCGTGTGCACCTGGCCCGCGTGATCAAGAAACTGCGCGCTTTGACCGGGGTGATACGCATCACCCGCATGCGTGCATAACCTGCCTATTACAAGGAGTCCTACATGACCAAAACCGTCATCACCAGCGACAAGGCCCCGGCCGCCATCGGCACTTACTCCCAGGCGATCAAGGCAGGCAACACCGTTTACATGTCGGGCCAGATTCCTCTGGACCCGAAAACCATGGAACTGGTTGAGGGCTTCGAAGCCCAGACCGTCCAGGTCTTCGAGAACCTCAAAGCCGTGGCCGAAGCCGCCGGCGGTTCGTTCAAGGACATCGTCAAACTGAACATCTTCCTCACCGACCTGAGCCACTTCGCCAAGGTCAACGAGATCATGGGCAAGTACTTCGACCAGCCATACCCTGCCCGCGCCGCCATTGGCGTGGCCGCCCTGCCGAAGGGTGCGCAGGTTGAAATGGATGCCATTCTGGTCATCGAGTGATGCGCACGGCGCGGCCTCCACGCCGCGCCGACTGCTGCAAGAAAAGGTTTTGAAAGGATTCCACCATGCGCAAAGCGCTAGCTCTCTCGCTGCTCGCCCTGTTTCTCGGCGGCTGCGCCAGCGACCCTGCCGACCGTGACATCAGCGGCACCTGGATCAACCAGGTGGCGATCGATGCCGCCGCCAAGGGCGGTCCCCTGCGTGAAGCGCTGCAGGCTTACGGCCCGAATCTGGAATGGGACGTCAACACCAAGGCCGGTCAGGCCCGCTACACCAACGGTTTTGAGAACGTCGAAGGACGGCTGCTGGGCGAAGAGTCCGGCGCCTGGAAAGTCGACTTCTATGGCAGCTCCGCCAGCGAACTGAAACGCGACGGCGGGCGCCTGCAGCAAGCTGCCAGCGACAACGAACCCGAGCAGCTTTTCGATCGCGCACAGATCCCGGTGCCGGAAGGCGCTCCAATCGGTGCCAGCTTCGAACGCGCGCTGTATTCGGCATATCTGGGCGGTAACTGGATCATCGCCAGCGGCCAGGGTGAAGGCGGCACCGTGCAGTTCCAGGCCGACGGCCAGGTGACCGGCCTGCCGGGCGTTGATCGTTATGCCTTGTGTCTGGCCGGCGATTGCGCGTCCATGAGCAATGGCAACGACAGCATGTGGCTGCAACTCAATGGCCAGGGCAACAACTGGATCTTTGTGCGCAAGGGCAAGGAGCTGGAGATTCTGCAGGCAGTGAACGCTGCGCTGGCGGATGAGCAACCGCAGTTCGCCGCAGGTGAGCGCAAGTGGTTGCTGGAGAAGCAGTAACCTGCCTCCGAAATCTCAGAAGATCAAATGTGGGAGCGAGCCTGCTCGCGAACGCGGTGGGTCAGTCAAACTGATAATGACTGACATACCGCATTCGCGAGCAGGCTCGCTCCCACAGTGGTTTTTGTGTTGCTGAAAATTCAGCACTTACCTTCAAGAATCGCTGCATAGCCTTCGCGATAACTCGAATACTTCGGCACCCACCCCAACGCTTTCGCCCGCGCATTGCTGCAACGCTTGCTGCCAGTGCGCCGCACACTGGCGTCTTCCGCCCATTCAGTCACGCCCAGATACTTGCGCAACCAGCCCACCACTTCGGCCAACGGCGCTGGCGCGTCATCCACACCGATATAGAGCTCGTCCAGCTTGATGCCCTCGCGGTCTTTTTCCAGCAAGAACGCCAGCAGCCCCGCTGCATCATCGGCATGAATCCGATTGCCATACAGCGGCGGCTCGACTGCCACGCGATACCCGCGACGCACCTGAGTCAGCAGCCACTCGCGGCCCGGGCCGTAAATGCCGGTCAGGCGCAGCACACTTGCCGGAATGCCGCTATTGAGCGCGACCTGCTCGGCCTCAAGCATCAAGCGACCTGAATAACCGGCCGCGACAGTCTCGGAGGTCTCATCCACCCATGCTCCATCCTGCTGGCCGTACACGCTGCTGCTCGACACAAAGATCAGCCGCTCAGGCACTTGCCCATAGTCGTCCAGCCAGCTCAGCACGTTCTGCAAGCCTTGCACGTAGGCCTTGCGGTAGCCCTCTTCATCGTGGTCGGTGGCCGCAGCGCAATACACCAGATAATCCACGGCACCCACCGGCCAGGTCGCCGGGCATTCTTCGTTGAACAGATCGCCGGCGACGCCGATGACACCCTCCGGCAGCTTGGAAACGTCGCGGCGCAGGCCACGGACTTGCCAGCCAGCCGCCAGCAATTGCGTGGCCAGACGACTGCCGACATCACCACAACCGGCAATCAAAACAGAAGGCGCGGACATCAGAAAACTCCCATCGGAAAGGCACAGACTAGCTCTGGCACAGGACGAACGGCTAGCAATGAAGGAAAAAAAGTTACTCTATTACTTTTGTTAACAAGAATTACTTGCAATAATGCACGCCACTTTTGTTCTCGGCCTCACGAGGCCTGGAAGAGCAACAACGTTTTTCTATCTCAGGTCCGGCCAGCATGACACGTAATCAAACTCCCGCTTCGCCAACCACTCGACCTCGCGCCTGGAGCGCCGTCGCGGCTCTGTTGCTCAGCCTGATGCTGGCACCGACCGCCGCCTTCGCCGACGCCCAAGCGCCCGCCACCCCAGCCGCCACCGAGCAGAGCGCACCCGCTGCCGCTCCGGCTGCACCGGCCGCCACCGATCCGGTGCAGGCTGTCGACGCGGCCGACGCACCTGAAGTTCTCGAAGCCGACAACACCTTGGGCATGGCCCACGACCTGTCGCCGTGGGGCATGTACCAGAACGCCGACATCATCGTGAAAATCGTGATGATCGGTCTGGCCATCGCATCGATCATCACCTGGACCATCTGGATCGCCAAAGGCTTCGAGCTGATGGGCGCCAAGCGTCGTCTGCGTGGCGAAATCGCTGCACTGAAAAAAGCCACCACCCTCAAGGAAGCCAGCGCTACCGCAGGCAAGGAAGGCACCCTCGCCAACCTGCTGGTGCATGACGCGCTCGAAGAGATGCGCCTGTCGGTCAACAGCCGCGAGAAAGAAGGCATCAAGGAGCGTGTCAGCTTCCGCCTCGAGCGCCTCGTTGCTGCCTGCGGTCGCAACATGAGCAGCGGCACCGGCGTCCTCGCCACCATCGGTTCGACCGCACCGTTCGTAGGTCTGTTCGGTACCGTGTGGGGCATCATGAACTCGTTCATCGGCATCGCCAAAACCCAGACCACCAACCTCGCCGTTGTCGCACCGGGTATCGCTGAAGCCCTGCTGGCCACTGCACTGGGTCTGGTTGCGGCGATCCCTGCGGTGGTGATCTACAACGTCTTCGCCCGCTCCATCGCCGGTTACAAGGCGCAGGTCTCCGATGCCTCGGCAGAAGTCCTGCTGCTGGTCAGCCGCGATCTCGACCACCAGCCTGAGCGCAGCTCGCAGCCGCACATGGTTAAAGTGGGGTAATCGGCCATGGGCCTGCATTTGAAAGAAGGCGCAGACGACGATCTGGCCGAGAACCACGAAATCAACGTCACGCCGTTCATCGACGTGATGCTGGTGCTGTTGATCATCTTCATGGTGGCCGCGCCGTTGGCCACTGTGGACATAAAAGTCGACCTGCCGGCCTCGACCGCCAAACCGGCGCCGCGGCCGGAAAAACCGGTGTTCCTCAGTGTGAAAGCGGACCAGCGCCTGTTCCTCGGTGACGACGAAGTGAAAGCCGAAACCCTCGGCGCTACCCTCGACGCCAAGACCCAGGGCAAGAAAGACACCACCATCTTCTTCCAGGCCGACAAAGGCGTGGATTACGGTGACCTGATGAGCGTGATGGACAGCCTGCGCGCCGCCGGTTACCTGAAGGTTGGTCTGGTCGGACTTGAGACGGCAGCCAAGAAATGATCACGACGCGCCATAAGCTGACGCGTTACAGCGGTAGCCTGGCCGTGGTGCTGGGCGTGCATGCGCTGGCCATCGCGCTGGCGCTGAACTGGACTGCCCGCCCGCCCATCGAATTGCCGCCGCAGGCAATGATGGTCGAGCTGGCCCCGTTGCCTGCCCCGCCACCGCCGGCTCCGCCGAAAGTCGTCACACCGCCGCAGCCACCGGCTCCGGTGGAAGAATTGCCGATTCCGAAACTGGCTGAAGCACCGAAAGCGGAAATCGCGGTACCGAAACCCAAGCCGAAGCCCAAGCCAAAACCGCCGAAGCCGGTCGAGAAAAAACTGCCAGAGCCGCCGAAGGAAAAACCTTCCGAGGAGAAACCGGCCGATACGCAACCGACCCAGGCACCGACGGAGAAATCCGCCCAGCCGGCACCGGGCCCATCGCCAGCTGAAGTGGCGGCCAAGGCCAGTTGGCAAGGCGCCTTGCTCGCGCATCTGCAGAAGTACAAGAAGTACCCGCAGAGTGCGCAGTCGCGGGGCAAGGAAGGCTTGAATCGTCTGCGTTTCGTGGTCGATGGCGAAGGTAATGTGCTGTCGTTCGAACTGGTGGGCCGCTCTGGCAACGCTGATCTGGACCGGGCCACCCTGGACATGATCCGCCGCGCGCAACCGCTGCCCAAGCCTCCGGCCGACATGCTCAACAACGGCTCGATCGAAATTGTTGCGCCGTTTGTTTATTCGCTGGAACGTCGCCGCTAAGCAACACCGCAATACCTGTGGGAGCTGGCTTGCCAGCGATAGCGGTGTGTCAGAGAAGGATTTATTAGCTGACCCACTGCAATCGCTGGCAAGCCAGCTCCCACAAGGTTCTCCGCCAGCCGAGAGAACCAAGCCAAGAGGCACCGAAAGGTGCCTTTTGCGTATCTGCCTGCGGCAAACCGTCCTCGACCGGTGTCGCACTCAGCCCGCAGTCTGATAACGTGCGTCTATCGATTGCAGCCGGTATGCTTGGCGCGCATCTTCATGGACGCTTGCTATGACCCTCACAGAATTACGCTACATCGTTACCCTCGCCCAAGAGCAGCATTTCGGCCATGCCGCCGAGCGTTGCCACGTCAGTCAGCCGACGCTGTCGGTGGGCGTGAAGAAACTTGAAGACGAACTCGGTGTGCTGATTTTCGAGCGCAGCAAAAGCGCCGTGCGCCTGACCCCGGTCGGCGAAGGCATCGTCGCCCAGGCGCAGAAAGTACTGGAACAAGCCCAGGGCATTCGCGAACTGGCCCAGGCCGGCAAGAATCAGCTGACCGCGCCGCTGAAAGTCGGCGCCATCTACACCGTCGGCCCGTACCTGTTCCCGCACCTGATCCCACAACTGCACCGGGTTGCCCCGCAGATGCCGTTGTACATCGAAGAAAACTTCACGCACGTGCTGCGCGACAAACTGCGCAACGGCGAACTCGACGCGATCATCATTGCCCTGCCGTTCAACGAAGCCGACGTGCTGACCCTGCCGCTGTACGACGAGCCGTTCTACGTCCTGATGCCGGCCCAGCACCCGTGGACCAAGAAAGAGTCCATCGACGCCGGCCTGCTCAACGACAAGAGCCTGCTGCTGCTCGGTGAAGGCCACTGCTTCCGCGATCAGGTGCTCGAAGCCTGCCCGACCCTGACCAAAGGCAACGACGGCGCCAAGCACACCACGGTGGAATCCAGCTCGCTGGAAACCATTCGCCACATGGTCGCGTCCGGCCTGGGCATCTCGATCCTGCCACTGTCGGCGGTGGACAGCCATCACTACGCCCCGGGCGTGATTGAAGTGCGCCCACTGACCGCGCCGGTGCCGTTCCGCACCGTGGCGATCGCCTGGCGCGCCAGCTTCCCACGGCCGAAAGCCATCGAGATCCTCGCCGATTCCATTCGCCTGTGCTCGGTGGCCAAGCCAACGGCGCCGGTTACGGCCGGTTAAGCGAGCGTCATGACGGAGCTGTCGCAAGTGTCGGTGACGGCACTCAAGGGTGTCGGTGAGGCCATGGCCGAGAAACTGGCCAAGGTCGGCCTGGAGAATCTGCAGGACGTGCTGTTCCACCTGCCGCTGCGTTATCAGGATCGCACCCGCGTGGTGCCGATCGGTGCGTTGCGCCCGGGGCAGGACGCCGTGGTCGAAGGCACCGTCAGCGGCGCCGACGTGGTCATGGGTCGCCGCCGCAGCCTGGTCGTGCGCTTGCAGGACGGCACCGGCGGGCTGAGTCTGCGTTTCTACCATTTCAGCAACGCGCAGAAGGAAGGGCTCAAGCGTGGCACGCGGGTTCGCTGCTACGGTGAAGCCCGGCCCGGCGCCTCAGGCCTGGAAATCTATCATCCGGAATACCGCGCGATCATCGGCGATGAACCGCCGCCAGTCGATGAAACCCTGACCCCGGTCTATCCGCTCACCGAAGGCCTGACCCAACAGCGCCTGCGCCAGTTGTGCATGCAGACCCTGACGCTGCTCAAGCCGAACACCCTGCCCGACTGGCTGCCGACCGAACTGGCCCGCGACTACCAACTGGCGCCGCTGGCCGACGCGATCCGTTACCTGCACAACCCGCCCGCCGATGCCGATGTCGATGAACTCGCCCTTGGCCATCACTGGGCGCAGCATCGCCTGGCGTTCGAAGAACTGCTCACCCATCAACTGTCGCAACAGCGTCTGCGTGAAAGCATGCGCTCACTGCGCGCCCCAGCGATGCCGAAAGCCACCAGGCTGCCACCGAAATACCTGAAAAACCTCGGCTTCAACCCGACCGGCGCGCAACAGCGCGTCGGCAACGAAATCGCCTACGACCTCAGTCAGCACGAACCGATGCTGCGCCTGATTCAGGGTGACGTTGGCGCGGGGAAGACCGTGGTTGCCGCCCTCGCCGCACTGCAAGCGCTGGAGGCCGGTTACCAGGTCGCGCTGATGGCGCCGACCGAGATCCTCGCCGAACAGCACTTCATCACCTTCAAGCGTTGGCTCGAGCCGCTGGGCATTGAAGTGGCGTGGCTGGCAGGCAAGCTCAAGGGCAAGAACCGCGTCGCTGCGCTGGAGCAGATCGCCAGCGGCACGCCGATGGTGGTCGGCACCCACGCGCTGTTCCAGGACGAAGTGCAGTTCAAGAACCTCGCGCTGGTGATCATCGACGAACAACACCGCTTCGGCGTGCAGCAGCGTCTGGCGCTGCGGCAGAAAGGCGTCGGCGGGCGCATGTGCCCGCATCAGCTGATCATGACCGCCACGCCGATTCCACGCACGCTGGCGATGAGCGCCTACGCCGACCTCGACACCTCGATCCTCGACGAACTGCCGCCCGGGCGCACCCCGGTGAACACCGTGCTGGTCACCGACACCCGCCGCGTCGAAGTCATCGAACGCGTGCGCAGCGCCTGTGCCGAAGGGCGGCAGGCCTATTGGGTGTGCACGCTGATTGAAGAATCCGAAGAGCTGACCTGCCAGGCCGCCGAAACCACGTTTGAAGACCTCACCGCCGCCCTCGGCGAATTGAAAGTCGGGCTGATTCACGGGCGCATGAAGCCGGTCGAGAAAGCCGCAGTGATGGCTGAGTTCAAGGCCGGCAACCTGCAACTGCTGGTCGCCACCACCGTGATCGAAGTTGGCGTCGACGTGCCCAACGCCAGCCTGATGATCATCGAAAACCCCGAGCGTCTCGGCCTCGCGCAACTGCACCAGTTGCGCGGTCGGGTTGGTCGGGGCAGCGCGGCCAGCCACTGCGTACTGCTTTACCACCCGCCGCTGTCGCAGATCGGCCGTCAGCGTTTGGGCATCATGCGCGAGACCAACGACGGTTTCGTCATCGCCGAAAAAGACCTCGAACTGCGCGGCCCCGGGGAAATGCTCGGCACCCGTCAGACCGGCCTGCTGCAATTCAAGGTCGCCGACCTGATGCGCGACGCCGACCTGCTGCCCGCCGTGCGCGACGCCGCCCAGGCTCTGCTGGAGCGCTGGCCGACCCACGTCAGCCCATTGCTTGACCGTTGGCTGCGCCATGGGCAGCAATACGGCCAAGTGTGAGCACCGTCGCAGTTTGTGCAGGATCGTTCCTACAGAGCTGGTTATACTCCTGCCATTGTTTCAAAAACGGATACAGACCATGACCGAAGCTGCTCTCGTCCCCGAATCTCCGCAAGCTCCGTCTGTTATTCGGCTGCTGCTCAACAAGCTGGGCGTTGCCTACGAAGAAGTGCTCGACCACCACGGCCTCAATGCCTCGCGCAAAGTGCAGGCCGTGTTGCTGGACGACGCCGTGGGCGCGTTGATGGTGCTGTTTCCACAGAGCCAGTTGCTGGATCTCAATCGCCTCGCCGAACTCACTGGCCGCCGCCTCACAGCCGTGTCCACCGAGCGTCTGGAGAAGATGCTCGGCAAACACAATCTGAGCCTGTTGCCGGGCCTGCCAGCGCTGACCAGTTCGCCGTGCCTCTACGAAGAAAGCCTGCTGCGCGAGCCGAAGCTGCTGATCAACTCCGGCGAGCCGGGCCTGCTGCTGGAAATCAGCAGCGAAGACTTCAAATCGATGCTGACCAAGGCCAGCGCCGCCAACTTCGGCGAAGCCCTGAGCAGCATTCGCCCGAACCTCGACCGCCCGGACGATGACCGCGAGGAAATCACCCAGGCCGTGCAGGCGTTCACTGCGCGGCGCATTCAGCAGCGTCTGGAAGCGACCATCGAGATTCCACCGCTGGCCGAAACCGCGCAAAAAATCATCAAGCTGCGCGTCGACCCCAACGCCACCATCGACGACATCACCGGCGTGGTCGAAACCCGGCGCTGGCCGCGCAAGTGGTGAGCTGGGCGGCGTCGCCCTACTACGCCTCGCCGGGCAAGATTCGTTCGGTGGAAGACGCGATCGTCCGCGTGTTGGGCTTCGATCTGGTGATCAACCTCGCGCTGGGCCTGGCCCTCGGCAAGACCCTGAGCCTGCCCAAAGACCACCCGCAACACACTACGCCGTACTGGCAGCAATCGATCTACACCGCCGCCGTCATCGAAGGCCTGACCCGCGCCATGCCCCGCGCCCAGCGCCCGGAAGCCGGCCTGACCTATCTGGCCGGTCTACTGCACAACTTCGGTTACCTGCTGCTGGCCCACGTGTTCCCGCCGCACTTCTCACTGATCTGCCGCCACCTGGAGGTCAACCCGCACCTGTGCCACAGCTACATCGAGCAACACCTGCTCGGTATCAGCCGTGAACAGATCGGCTCGTGGCTGATGCGCTACTGGGACATGCCGGATGAGCTGGCCACCGCCCTGCGCTTCCAGCACGACCCAAGCTACGACGGCGCCTACGCCGAATACCCGAACCTCGTCTGCCTGGCCGTGCGCCTGCTGCGTAGTCGCGGGATTGGCTCCGGGCCGGATGAAGATATTCCGGATGCCCTGCTTGAACGCGTCGGCCTGAGCCGTGACAAAGCCAACGATGTCGTCAGCAAAGTGCTTGAGGCTGAAGTGCTGCTGCGTGAACTGGCTTCGCAGTTCAGCCAGACCTGAAAAGCTTCGCGGGCAAGCCCGCTCCCACAAGATCGATGCGATCTTCAGGAGCGGGTGCGTTGCGGCCAACTGTTGATTATTGGCGTAATCAACCGCGGTACCGAATCACCCAGCCCTGCGGGTTCGGGAAGCTTCCAATGAAATACCCTCCCACTACAATTCGGCCGTCCGCCAGTACCGTCATGTCATGAAGAGCCTCCAGGACCCCGGCCTCGTCGAAGATGCTGAACCCTGTGCCGTTGAATGACAGGTCTGGTGTTCCGTCCGCCAAAAACTTCGCCGTGATCGCACTCGGATCATCGTCGGTGACTCCGATTCCGGTGTCGCCGCTGACGACGATTGAACCGTCAGGTCGGGCTACACAGCGCAACCATCTCAAACCTTGCGGGACAAAGTCGGATAACAACGGTTTACCATTATTGAATACGAGATTGTAGGAGCCTTTGGACGTGAGGACCGCAATCACTCCACGCATGCCACCGTCCTTTACGGCAGCCCCTGCAAGAACAATTTTGCCATCCACAATTGAAATGGCGGACAGGTGCATCTCATCCTCACCAGAGATGATCACGACGCCGTTACCGCTCTCGCCGAATGACCTGTCGATCTTGCCGTTAGCGTCGAATCGAATGACGTAAGCGCCCGAAGATGGCCCGCTATAGCTGCCGCCAACCACCACAGCACCGTCAGGTTGATGCGCGACCAGCTGCGCAGAACTGTGTTGGTGTGCAATGCCAGCGAGCTCGACAAGCGCGAAACCCGTGCCATTGAACGTGGTGTCGTCGGAGCCATCCGCATTGAGCCGCATGACGATGCCGCTCACACGGCCAGTGTCGTCTTCGACGGAGCCGACCAGCAGGATTTTCTCGTCTTGCCGCAAGACATTGTCGCCATGACCCGCGCTCCCCATCTGCGCATAAGGAATGTATCGCACACCCTGGTCAGCAAAGTTGTGATCCAGCCGTCCATCTTTGTCTTGTTTCACGACAACCAGCCCGGCAGAAACATCAGGCCCATTGTTCTGGTACTCGGCACGAACGAGCCAACCGCCATCCGGGAGCAGCGTCAACTCGAGCATCGAGTGCATATACAAACCGTCCTTGAGTGAAATCTCGACGAATCCGGTCTTTTCTTCACCAAAACCGAGGTCCAGTTGGCCGTCCTCCAGAAGCCGGGCGATCAGCGTTTCCAGGCCATCCTTGCGTCGACGAACAGCCACCAGCAACTTGTTGTCCGGCAGAGCCAATACCGCTCTTACGTCAAACTCAGACAATTCTCCAAGCGGAAATCTGACAATGCCGTTTTCGCCAAAAGACGGATCAAAATTCAGCGTGCCACTCGTCAGGTTTGCGCTTAGATAGCGAGTGATCCAGCCATCCACCCGGGAAGGGTCAGAAAGGCTGGTGTGGGTCATGGACACCACTATCCGACCGTCCTCCATGATTGCCAGATCCCGAGGAAACACTGGCCCCGCGACGTCATCGGAGAGCGTATAGCCAATACCGTTGAAGGCCGTGTCCAGTTTGCCGTCAGCAAGAAAGCGCGCGGTCATTACCGCTGAATCCCCGGCACCAACGACAATGATCGAACCGTCGAGCTGTGATGTATGCCACCACGTCAACCCGTCTGGCAGTAACGGAGAAAACAGAGGCTGGCCATCATTGAATACAAGATTGGCCGCTCCACTGGCGGTCAGCACAACCACTAACCCGCCGTGGACGTTTTCTTGCCAGGCATCACCGACCGCAACGATCCGGCCATCACTTCCCCGCACCGAAATGGCTTTCAGAGAGCGCTCGCCATCCTCGTTGAAAATCAGCTTCGCCTGGCCATTGTTGAAATCCTTATCCAGCTTCCCCGCTACGTCCAAACGTGCCAGAAAAACTCCGGAGCCTGTCTCACCATTCTGAAAAACGCCGCAAACCAATACTTTGCCATCGCCTTGAACAGCGATAGCGCCGGCGGTGCTCGAGGTGGCACCGACATCCACCAAGACGTACCCCGCGCCGTCAAATGATGGATCGAGCGAGCCGTTTGTCAAAAGACGCATCACGACGGGCGATGGCCATGGCTCATCGATCAGCAGGAAATGGAGCAGGACGATTTTGCCATCGGCCTGCTGAACTGCAGAGCCGGTAGAGGCATTTGTAGCGGGGGACTTTTGGCTTGACTTCGCCCCTGCCGACGACGCAGGCGTGGAGCTTGGGATCTTGTAGAAAGAAAATAAACTCACCCCGTTATCGCCGAACGAATCGTCCAGCTCACCGTCGCCTTTCAAGCGGATCATTGCTTGGCCGGCATCGACGGCCTTCTGTGTGAAGTATTGAACGCGCACCAGCCAGCCGCCGTCCCGCAACGCATCGAGCCCAAACACGGTGCTGATGCTAGCGCCGTTTAAAGATATCTCGACGAAACCCGTCTCATGACTTCCGAAGGACTTGTCGAGCGTACCGTCTTCGGCCAATCGGGCGATTGCCAGCGGCGCATCATTTCCTTCCAGAGGAAGAGCGACCAGCAACTTCCCGTCGGGAAGGGCCAAAACGGCCGCAGCCTCATGGCTAGCGATGCCCGGTATCGGCAACGTCAATAAACCATTCAGGGCAAAAGAGGGATCGGGGGTACCTGGGGTGGTCAAGTCCTGAGCCTGAGTCATGTTCTTGCTCCATCAAGTGCGTTGCGTCCTTTACGGGACCGGAGCTTGAGTAGAGCATCGCGAAGATGAGCAAAGCACCTGACAGAAATGACAGTTCGACCGTCTTTACAGGCCTGAATAAAGACTTTGCGAGCCAAAGAACGCACGATTCTTCATCGTGCTTCGCTTGAAGCCAACCCGAAAAAGTCTCAAGCCTTGGCCTTTGCCTTCCTCGGCTTCAAATACTTCATCAACCCCTGAAACCACATCACCAGCGCCGGATTACCCTTCAACTGGATCGACTTGTCCTGAATCCCCTGCATAAACGCCAACTGCTTGTTCTTCGCCTGCATCGTAGCAAAGCCATAACCGGCATCTTTAAACGCAATCGCAAATGCCGGCTCCGGCACCACGCCAGACTTGCTGGTGATGCGCTGATCCTTGACCACGAAATGCCGCGCCACTTTCCCGTCCAGCGTCTGCAGCTGAAACACCAGATCCTTATCACCCAACTGCTGCTGGAACGCAGGATTTGTCCGGCTGGCCTTACCCATCAACAAACCCATCATCCACAGGAGAAAACGAAATTTCATGCGCACAGCCTCAAAAGGAAAATGAACGGCCGGGGCAGTGTAAGGGATTCGAACGATAACGCCAGTATCTGAAGCTGTTGGAAGAGGATGCAGACCATTTCCCGCACGATGACTGCCAAGTCACGACTCTACGTTCACCCCTGATCGTTCCCCCGCTCCGCGTGGGAATGCATCCCGAGACGCTCCGCGTCTCACCACTCACCTTTCCTACACCTGTTGAAACACATCCCTGTAGGAGCCGGCGAAGCCTGCGATCTTTTGATCTTCCGCCCCGCGGATCTATGGGAAATTTCCTGCGAAGTGCGGGGCTGTCCATGAACTAGGCGAGCTCGAAGATCACCGATAGGCTTTCTGCGTCATCGGGTATTCGGTGACCGGATGTGCAAGTCCGAATTCGGGAGCAATTACTTCTTACTCCAAGGGATTTACACCGATGACCAATTCAACTACCAACACCGAGGACACCTCCCCCTACATGAAGCCGCCGAACGCGCCCTCGATCACCACTTCTGCAAATCCGACCTCCCTCAGGCCCCACGCCGCGAAGGCCTGTTCAGCCTGAACCCGGACATCGACGCCGAAGCCCTCCTGGCCAACGCCTCGGAAGACCTGCTATCCATCAGCATCATCGCTGCGGACCTTGCGGACGACATAGATGGCTCACGCCGCTCGGTTGCATTGGCATTGAGTAGGATGGCGGACGGGGTCAGATTGATGGTGGAAGGGACGCTTGATCACATTGAAGTGCGGAACATGGCGGCCAAGTTTTAGCGAGATTCACGGATGAAAAAGAGGGGGCGTTGAGCCCTCTTTCTCGATGATCACTGTCTTACCACCGACAGCCTGTCTCTGCAGATGCATCCATGGTGATGTCTTGTTCAAATGAATACCTCTTTCCGGATTTGTAGTTCGTGTAAGTCATCCCGTAAATTCGAGCACCCTGGCTGACCATTTCATATTCGCCTGTCAGCGAGTCTTCGGACACTTCTACCCAAGTTGTCGTGAACTGAGAAGGCCGCCCCTCTGCCATGACTTCCTCTTCGACACCCCGATAGACCAGTGGAATGACCTTTCGGGACTTCGTGTACTTGACCCCTGCTCCGCTCCACCGTGCGACGGTGTCGTAAAAGGATCGAAACTCGAAATTGATGTTCTTGCCTTCCAACGAACGGAAGCAGGAAACCTCGGTAGTAACCTCACCTAGGGCAGTCAGCGGTATTAGAAGAAGCGCAGAAATAAACGCAAACGACGATTTCAAACCGATCATTCCTTAGCGACTTATGGGCAATTGAAAGTGCATTTCTGCGAACTTTACGGAAATAGGGCCCGAATCATTTCTTGGAAACTCCAGCACTGCGCTCACCCACCCTCGCCGGGATCTTCGAAACCTTCCCCGCTTCAGACATTCGCGATGCGTATTGCTTGTAAGCCGCCACCGCCCGCTCTTTATCGTTCACGGCCCAATAACTGTCAGCGAGATTCAGGTAAGCAACCGTCCTGTTTGGGTGGTTGGCAATCACTGCATTGAGCAACTCAATTGACTCAGCGTAGTAACCCGCCTCGCCGAGCAGAAAACCGAGATCGTTGGACCAGCCGGGACGCTGCGGGTAGTAGTACTTTGCGACGATATAGCTATCCGGGGGACAAGTGTCATGCGAGCCACCGCCCATCAACGCGTAGCTCATCGTATCCTTGAAGGAAGAGTCATCACCCTTTCGGTAGGCTGCCAGCGCCATATCCAGCAAATCAGCCGAATTGACGGTCATCAATTTCTTTCTAACGCCCTCAATACTGCCAGTACGAGCAACCTGCAGCTTCTGCAGCGCTTCACGCCCGTCGAAAGAAGCGAGAGTGATTGGGCCCAATGTCTGCACCGGCAACTCCACTACGCTGACAAGCGACCGATCACAGGAGTCGTTGTTCGCCACTTCCAGCAGAGCTTTCAGCTCAAACTGCTTTGAACCTCTGTTGAAGGCGAACAACAGGTTGAAGTTGTAAACCGCGTTATCTTCTTCGCTAGTTACCAGCGCGATGTAATCCCCAGCCTCAACGAACGGCTGCTTGACCACAGCTTCCTCAGCCTGCGGATCAATGACAGTCATCACGCCAGGGCGACCTTTGAGTACATGGACGCTGAATACACCCTGAAGCGCAGACGAGTACTGACTTTTTATCAGAGGCAGCGCCTTCGACGTATCGAGCAAAATTTCCTCATTACGTGCCTGCACCGGCGCGATCAACAACCGGTTGGAGGCCTCGTCCGCATCCCCTGTCAGAACAAATACCTTTTGCCGTGATGCATCACCCAGCAAGCTTGCCGGAATTTCCTTGAGGACTTGGGGCGCAGCAAGCGCGGAAGAACCCGGTACAGCGACACAACAAGTTAGAGCGCAGAGAACGCTCTGCAATACGCGTTTCACTTTCTTCAATCCTTGATTCAATCAAATGATGTCCAAATACGTTCCAATTGAGCCCCGATTAGGCACCGGGTTCAGGCGCGCCGCATTTCAGCTCTTTGATTTGCTCGTTCTTGATCGGAATCACACAAGCGAGGCGCTTCTCTCCGAGACCACGAAGCTCCGTCAAACTGAGCGTCACGTGCAACCCATCCTCGGCAAACACATGATCCTCAAACCCGGCATCGGCATAGTCCGTCCAAAATGCCTTGCCCTCGAAACTGCAAAACCGCTTGGAGGACAGCACTCTCCAACCGCCGTTGGGCGCCAGTATCTGGACCGTCAGACATGGGCTGCCAAAGGTGCTGACATAACGTGCCACGACATCGCCGAAGCGCTGGGAGCTGGACAGGTACACCTTGTTGAGATCGACCACATTACCCGGCTCATCAGCGACGATTGTGTCCAGGTAGGCCGCACGCTCCAGACTCAGTCTGGCCATGCAGTTGCTGATCGTCGTGACATGCGCTGCCACCCCAGGCTCGATTTCCGTGGCTTCAAGCGGGCACGTGGTGTCGCGTAGCTTGATCCAGGCGCGCTGGGATTCTCTGGCCATGGCGACCAGCGCCTTACCCTGCTCAGGGTCGCGCCGCTGTTGAGCCTCAAACCGTCCCAGCAGTTTCTTGTAGCTGGCATTGAGTTGCGTGTCGGCTTCTTTGCGAGCTGCCTCCACACACCGATCAACCTGGGCGCTAACGGTGATTTCTTTGCAGTCGTCCTCGGCCATCGCAAAAGAGGCAAACAGGCATCCAAAGGACAACGCGATAAAACGCGCAAACATGTTCAATTTTTCATTCCCTGAATGACGGATCGCTCAACGACACGTTGAGGTATTTTCTGCGCCTTGCCGTCGGCGCTCATCGCGTCGCGGTACTGGCTGTAATAGCTCTGCGCTTCATCTTTGCGATCAAGGCGCCAGAGCGAGTCGGCAATGTTCAACATCAGTACCGTGCGTTTACCAACGGCCTCAACGCCGCGATAAAACTTCAGCGCCAGCTCATCTCTACCGCCCTCGGCCAAATAGAAGGCCAAGTCGTTGAAAGCTTGAACATTGCGCGCCGGTGGGTGACAAGCCATGTAGGACTCTGGACTTATAGTGCGAAGATTGAATGCGAGTTCTTCCACGCGAGATTGCGGCATCTCAATATTTGAGACCTGCTTCAATAAGTCCTTTGGAGACGGCGTGTGCATGACGAGGTCAGGCGCATCCTCTTCCCCGAAAGTCCACCGATTGCCCTCCCACTTGCCGTAGCAAAACCTGGCTGCGTGCTGACTGAGCACGCAACCGGTCTCCATCGAAATGACCCCGCAACCAGTTTCCTCTGTCGGGATTTCTTCACCCTCCTGGCCAATGACAACGCCATACAGAGTCTGAAGGAGGAACAATGTTTTCTTGTCGGGACTTAACCAAGTCTCATGCGTTTCAGTACCCACCGCGGGTACATAGAGGGGAAACGTTTTTCCATTGGCGGTAAACGAGGCAACCGCCGACTCCGCAGCAGGCCTGCCCCATGTCTTGTCCTTCAGCGTCACTAAGTGCCCGCCAACCCCCACGATCTGAATATTTTCAGACAAGGCATTGGCTGAAGCTGACAGGCTCATGACAATCATCATCCGCTTAAGGCTGCCCGCGAGAAGACGGTTCATCCACTCACTCCTCATTCCATCGGCGACGATTCCACGTCGGTCATGCTCAGCAGTCGAAATTCATTGTTCACAAACTCGTAGTAACGATCCCGGTTACCGCTTTCCAACGCATTCCCTTGGGCGTCCTCTTCACCGTCGAGCGTGACGCCGGAGACGATGATCAAGCGGCTGTCGGGCTGGTAGACCATGCCGAAGGTGCTGCCCTCGTAAGCATTCGGCAGACCTCCAACCACTTCACCGGTCTGGGCGTCCAGCACTTCGCCGCAAATGGCGCTGCCGCCACAACCGAGCCTGTGCAGGATGTAATGGCCGGCGAAGTTGACCTTGCCTTGCAGGGCTTGCACCCGTGCCTGATCCATCATTGGACTGCTGTTCTCTTGCGGCACCAGTTTATGGTTGGGCCCGTTGAAAACTGGCGTGACGGTGTAATCCTTGAAGGCTGGATCGGCAGCGAATGCCATGGACGCGGCAGCCAATATCAAGCTGCCGAGAAGAACTGAAAATCCTTTCACGCTGTAGCTCCATCTATGCAATGCATCGTCAACATGCTCACTCGAAGGCGATGCTCCGCACTGCTGTTTTGATTTCTTCAAATCCTTCAACGCTTATCGCCAACGGGGCGGATGAGCCCGACTCCGCGGACCCAATCAGTACCTGTTCGTTATGCATAAGGCAGAAGGTGATGCGACTGAACAGACGTCGACTCTCATCGTGATAACCGATGATGAATCCTGACGACTTTGCCCCCTTCAGCGACTCAAACGTGTAGGTTTGCGGATGCCCCGCCAACAACGTTGGCCCCCAGCCATGATCAGTCAGAGTCGCCGGACACTTGCGGTCGTTGGCTTCACGCAACAGCTGCAACTCCATCGCGCCATCGGCCGGCAACTGCTGACTAGTGAGAGCGGAAAAACTTCCCGCACTTTCACACATAACACCAAACCATGGCTCGCTCAGACCCGCTGACTTTTCGAAATTCCACTCAGCGCTGTTTGAGCTTGGTGCCTGCCACAAGTGCGGCGCGTTCAATTTGTTGGGAAGTTGTTTTGTCGCAACGAATACCAGATCAGGCGAATTGAACTGCAGCCATTGATCTTGCGTAAGCGTCATCGAAAACCGGCAGGGTGTCATAACCACCAAGGCGGTAACTGGCCCTTGAGCGGCCTGCGATTGACCGAGAGCATCACCGATCAACACGGTCTTGTCGGCAATGGCATGACTAACCTGCGTGAGGGCAAAACCAAAGAGCAGTCCGCGTAGATATCGAGGCTGTATGAAACTCAACGGTGATACATCAGCCACGGCTCTGCTCGCTCGATTCGGTCGCGCGATAGCCTTTCCGACAGTCATGTCGATAGAGCCAAAACAGCGGCGGCAACAACACCAGCAACGCAAAACCGTCGAGCCACAGGTGCGACCAGACCTGTTGTTGCGCCGAGAGCCACATGTCCTGCGGCGCCCATAACAGGATGCCGGCGATCAACCAGCCCCAGACTGCCGGGACTTTCAAGCGATTGCCCAGGTGCACCAGCGCGAACATGTACAGCGAATAACTTTGCAACGTCGCGCCGAACAGCGCGAGCCACCAGACTTGTTGTTCGTGGCCGGCGGTGGGAACCGCATCGGCACCCCAGAACGACAGTTCGAGGACTTGCAGGTAGCCATCGAGCAAGCCGGAGTCACCGGCCCAGGTCAGGGTAAGACCGGCGAGGATATGCGTGATCGCAGCGGCATATAGCCAAAGCACCAACGCTGGGCGAAGCGAGGAAGAAGAGGCTGGCATTCCGTGTCCTGAGCGCGTTCCTTGGGGGTGGGAAGTTTAAAGGAAAATCGCGGTCCTCAGATGCTCAAGCGTTAAACGTTTTAGCGTGAGGGATTCAGACAAAACTTGTGCAAAACCGCCTCAAACAGCCCCTCGAAATTCAAATGCAGTGGCTGGCTTTGATCGGCGCCGTGGCTGACGATCCCAATCGCCCCACGTTGAAGAGGCCCAACTGATCACCCTTGTCAGCCGCCATTTGATAACAGGCTAACGCCCGCGATATATCCTTCGTTCCTAACTCCCCACCCTCAAAGGTAGAGGCCAGGTAATTCATCGCGTCCGTGGAGCCCATGGTAATCGCCCGAATAACCTGCTCTTCTGCCTGCTTGGGGTGAAGGCAAGGGCCGTTATAGTCGGTGGAGTTTCCTGAACAAAGAAACGTCGCATAGCCCATCGCACCCTTTGGTATTTTCGAAGCCGCTTTGAACAAAGCCTCAACCTTAGGGGTTTCTAACTGAGGTGCCATTTGCGAAAGACTCAGGCTTGCCGCCGACAGGCTGGCCTGTGCATCACCTGACTCTGCAGCACACACAAAATTCTCCAGGGACGCCTCAATCAACTCCGCAGTCAGCCGGTATTGCTCAAGAAACCCCAGCCCACCTAAAGCTTCAGCACGCTGATCACAGAAGTTCTCGGCGCGGCTCATTCCCGGGTTCTCTGTTGCGACAAGATCCTTCTCACTGATCGACCAATCCTCAATCCCCTCAAGCACCCAGCACGCCTGACGAGAGAAGTTGAAGATCTTGATATTGCTGTTGCCCGCTCGCTTATCCACCACGTTGACGTGACTGTCGTCGACCTCTTCGATCTCGACTCCAGGCGTTTTGCCGGGTGTGATGGCGGCCATCAGCGGATAGGTAAAAGTAGCTCCACTGACACCCGAGGTGGAAGGCTCAAAGGTGCTACGTTCCTTTCCCGCTACCGGCTTCAACACGAGCGACTTGACCGTCATCGCAGTCAGGCGGCGCTGTGATTCGCTGTTGGCGGAAAATGCTGTCAGGAAAGGCGCGAACTCCTCCGAGGGGCAAGCGTCTCTGGTGGGTGCCGTCGAAGTGCTCTTGTCGGATGCAAGAGCAGGGACAATCTTGTCCAGATATGCCGAGCGCTCGCGACTCATTCTGGCGATACACGAGTTAACGGCAAACACATGCGCTGGCATCCCCGTCTCGATTTCGAATGCCTCCAAAGGGCAGTTCGCATCGCGCAACTTCAACCACGCACGTTGCGACTCTTTGACCTTCGCGGCGTACTCCGCGCCCAATGCCGGATCCGCTCGATAGTCAGACTCAAGTCGCGTCATCAGCTGCTTGTAGCTGACATTCAACTGCGTATCGGCAGCCTTCTTCGCCGCCTCCGAGCAGGGCACCATTTCCAGACTTGAGGTGACTTGGCTGCAATCATCCTGCGCATAGACAGATGAAAGCGGCAGCAGCACGGCCAGCAGCGTAAAAGCAAAACGGTTCACTGTGTTCATCCTTGAGTCTTTCAGGCTTTGCGTTTGGCAACGGGAAAATGGGCAAAGACCACGTTTTTGGATAACTACTCAAACGCGGTCTACCGCCATTTAATTATCTGCATCACCGCGACCCGCAATCAAAAAATCGGAATCTGAAAACGCATTCTCCCCATGCACCGATCTTTAGCCTCGCCGAACAACCTGGATGTTATCGCGCAGTTTTCTTCTGCATATCCTTTCCAAGCCGATCCGAAATCTTCGTTATCGCCGACAAACTTCAAAGCTTCCGAATAGTTCATAGCGGTGACTTTTTCATTAACTAGCGATACAGCCTTATAAAAACCATCCCCTATGACGCCGGTCCGAAGATAAACAAGTTCAGCCACACGAAAACTCGTCAACTGTTTCTTACACGACAATTGCTCAATCGGAGACTCTCCGCCCTCTTCATCATCGTTTTTGCAGTATTCATCCCTAAGGATTATCCATTTTTTTTGCGTAGAAAGCAGCTCCGCCCTAGTTGATGAATCGAGCTCAGCAGACAAAGCTTTGTATTGCTCATTCAGGACTTTATCAATTTTTTCAAACGACTTCTGAGAGCAGCTGACAATGTCAGGATTCGTTGAATTAACCGAGCTACAATCAACATCGGCCGACGCAGCGCCGGTAGAAAGAAATACGACCGATAAAATAGAAAAGACTTTCTTCGTCACTTCCAGCAATTGCATTTCAACGCCTCCTCAAAAAATACCGCTTCTTTTTCACGTCTAGTGGCTACACCGACGGTATTAGGGTCATTTTCCCAAAGCCGCTTCATGCTACGTAGCCGGGATGGAATCAGTTCGGGCTTATCGTTATCGAAATCTTCTTTTATCTGTTTCATCTCTAGCCGCTTCAACGCCTTAGCGGGCGTATTCCCTGATAAGGAATTGCCCCGATTTACTACAAGAGAAAGTAATACACCCTGACAATCCGGATGCAAATTTATAGCTTTAGGGTATACATCAACAACTTGTTGCGCATACCGTTTTTTCATAATGACAGCTAACTTTAAAGCATTATCCTTACTGATGGATATCGAGCTGACGTTGTGCACATAATCGCGCGCATCTTGACCTTTCTTGCCAAGAGCTCCTTTTAATCTTTCTATTTCTTCAGGGGTATACAGGTCTTTAAGCTCCGCATCAACTCTCGCTGCTGTTTGCTGCCCAAGATCGTAACCATAACCTATCGTTATTCCACTGCTATCATCAGGTAATGCATATGGATGTTCTCGATAAGCTTCGATTGCCAACAGAAATTCAAATAGTTTCTTCGATACTACATATGGCCCAACTGTTGTGTCGAGGGTATAGACTTCGGCCTTGCACTTCTCAGGACAGCCGGACAAGAAACCGCCCAACAAACCAAGCAAATGAATATGCTGAACATTATTATCAACGGTTATGCCATGTTTCCCGACTAGCTTATCCCACCAACTCAAGCGTTCAATTCGAAGTTTTTCTTCCACCCAATGCTGATGAGGATCCGAGACACTATGCCCAATCAGCTCGTCCAGCGAATCCCATTTTTCTTTTTTGAACTGCCACTCGCTTTCGTAACGCGTAACCATTTGAGATATCGGCTGAGAAAACCAAGGCTTGCTTAACGCTTCTTTGATTTCCGTAGGTGTAAGTTTGTTGTCGCCGTTTTTATCAAGCATTTTGTACAAATGCTGCTTAGCGGGGCCGTCATTGGCATTTCCAACGTTTGGCAAATATGTCGCTCGCTCTTCCTCGGTCAAATTTTCCTGAGCATGGAGAGATGCCGCGAGGTGGTCCGCATTACTGACAGTTTCTTCGATGAAACTGAAACCTTCCCACTCAAAGGGTGAATGCCGCGATAACTTGGTATCTGGCTCTGCAAACCATCCATTGAGCTCATTCCCGTCGGCATCACCTAATACCCCGTCCAGGCGCCACCACAACGTATAGGTAGTGCTTCCTCCCATGACGACAGGAACCTTTATTTTTTTCTCAGCCGGTAAAGCTTCCAGCACTCCGACAGGAACCAGAAAATCATAACCAACCGTTTTGTGCGGATCAGTCACTTTAGGTGGATTGGTAGAGCCCATTCCCTCCACGTGAGTAACCACCACGCTGCCTTTAGGAATTTTCACTAGCGTTCTTTCAGCTGCTGGCAGTCCCGCAGCCTTCTCTTTGCTCAGCGCGGTGAAGGCCTTCACGTCTTCACAGCTGAACAGCTCAACGTGCAGTACATTGTTGGGGGCCGAATCGGAGTGATTCTGATACTTCCCTACATGTCCAATCATACTGCCCGCGGTAATCGGGAATGGAGTCGCCAAGACATGCACGGCGTCCTTTTCTGCTGGCTCACTCTTGGCCTCAAGTAGCCCTTCCCAGACATATCCAAGCACCTCTCCCGCTGCCAGCGGCGGAACAGCATTCCCACTGACGATCTCCAGCAGTTTCTGGTACTTGCCACGCGTCCCGTCGTTTCCGATTTTAACTTGCGTACCGTGCGGCAAAATTGCTTTCACAGCGCCTGACTGGCTGGCAGAGGCGCGTACGACAAGACCTTTCTGAGGCGGAGTCATTGGGTCTTTGGCAGCGGCACCAATGACGTAAGTATTTGGCGTTGGTCCTGCGGTCATCTCTCTTTTGAACACCCAGCCTGTACCCGGAGGCAGGTCGGTACTGGCTGGCGTGACGCTGACAACCTTGAGCCAACCATTGTGCTCTTCGCCTGTCTCGACAACCGTGCCGCGATTCAAAACTGTCAATACCGTTGCATACCCGGGCCTTCCTCGTGGTTCCTGGCGGACACGTAAGCCCAGGAGTTCGTCATTGGCACTTGTCTTCACCTGCAAAGTACCGCCGCTCCAAAAGGCCGGCCGTGGCAGTGCAGGGGTTTCTTCGTAGCTTTTCCATTGCAACAAATGCATATACAGACTGAAAAAGGTAAGACTCGGGCCGGGAACGGGTGCTGCAGGAGGAGAACCCGGCGGTACCGCCGGCGCTGGCGGCATCGGCACTTCCAATCGGTGTTTGACCAATACAAAGCCAGTGGAAAAATCGGACTGGCTTGTACCGAAATTCGACTTGGGATAGGCGCTATCGATTCGATAGGCAACCACTTCACCGTCCGCTATGCATCGGACTTCTGTCGAGTCCTGCACCAGACCCGAATCCTCATCGAAATGCACACCACCATGCCAAAGCCCATTGGCCCCAACGGATAGTAGCCGTCCTTCGCTTTGGCTAACGCCTTGTAGAACTGCTGCGGATCGGTCGCTTCAGCTGCCCCGACTTTGAGGGGATACGACCATTTTTGAATTTTGTTCGTTGTCTCTGTCATTACCAATTACCTGAATTCTGATCCCTGGTGGCTTGGATTGCCGTCGATGTCTTACCCGGAAAAATTGAGCATGCGCTTCGGTTTGCGTTTGATCTTCTCCTCAGACGCATTCAACAACGCCTGATCCATCAAACTCCCCGCCTTATCCTTATCCGCCGCCCCCGGCAGCACCGGCGGTTTAATCCCGATGCCAGTACCCGACCCAGCCGAGCCCCCAGCATTGATCTTGATCACCGGCCCAACCACCGTAACCCCACCGCCATCAAGCTTGATAAAGCTCCCACCCCCAAGAATGGTCAGCTCCGTCCCCGCCTCAATAACGATCTTGTCCCCAGCCTTGAGGTGTATCTCTTTCCCCACGCTGGTCAGCTGCGCAGTCCCCAGCTTCACATGCTGGTTCTGCCCAATCGTCAGGTGATCATCCAGCTTCGCTTCAACCTTGCGATCGGAGATCGTGGTGCGGTGTTCTTCAGCCTTCAGCTCGGTGTAGGTGTTCTTCACCACCGTGTCATGACGTTCATTACCGACCCGAATCTTCTGGTCATGCTCAACGTTTTCATCCCAATCGCGCTGGGCATGAATGTAGATCTGCTCCGCACCTTTCTTGTCTTCAATGCGCAGCTCGTTATAGCCACCGCCCCCCGGCGAGCTAAGCGTTTTGAACACGCTGCGCGTCTTGTTCGCCGGCAAGGCGTACGGCACCGGGTTTTCCTTGTGGTACAGGCAGCCGGTGACGAGGGGTTGGTCGGGGTCGCCTTCGAGGAAGGTGACGAGGACTTCCATGCCGATGCGCGGGATGCTGATGGCGCCATAGCGGTCGCCGGCCCAGGAGCTGGAGACGCGCAGCCAGCAGCTGGTTTTGTCGTCGGCCAGGCCTTCGCGGTCCCAGTGGAATTGCACTTTGATGCGGCCGTATTGGTCGCAGTGGATTTCTTCGCCTTTGGGGCCGGTGACCATGGCGGTCTGGCTGCCGAGCACGCGTGGTTTGGGGTGTTCGAGGGCCGGGCGGTAGAACACGTCCCACGGGGTGGCGAGGAAGGTGTTGCGGTAGCCTTGGTGGAAGTCGTCCTTGTTGTCGGTGGTGTCGCTGGTCACGCCTTCTTCGAGGACTTGCGGTTGTTTGCCTTCGTGGAAGATTTCGGTGAGCAGCCACAGGTCGTTCCACTCGCTGCGCGGGTGGTCGGACATTTCCATGAAGTGGCCGCTGACCAGTTTGGTCTGGTCGCCGCGACCTTCGGCCTGGCGGTAGTCGGCGCGATGGCGTTCGAGGGCGCGTTGGCTGAGGAACTTGCCGCGCGCGCGGTCGATGAAGCGGCCGGGGTAGTCGTAGTCTTCGAGATCCGGTTCAGTGCTGTCGCCGTCCGGTTTGTAGGCCGCTTCCATTCGCAGGCGCGGTTTTTCGAAGTCGTAGTCGCGGCGCGTGGTGCGCGTGGTGCGGGTTTCCAGGCGCAGTTTGAAGGCTTTGATCACCGGCTCGTCGGCGACCATACCGCTGCCCTGCACATAAGCAGTTGGCTGCCCCAAGTTCTGGAACACGGTCTGGTCGTCGCCGAACACCAGCAGGTGCGCTTTTTCGCTGTGCTGGAAGTGGTAGTGAATGCCTTCTTCTTCGCACAGGCGCTGGACGAAATGCAGGTCGGTTTCGTCGTACTGCACGCAGTAGTCGCGATCCGGGCACGGCTGGCTGAGCTGGAAGCTGTAGGCGTTGCTCTTGATGCCGTGCTCTTCGAGGATCAGCGCGATGATCTTCGGCGCCGACATCTGCTGGTAGATGCGCTGGTTGGTGCGGTGACGCAGGTATTGCAGTTGCGGCACGATCGAGACTTTGTAGCGGGTCAGGCGCTTGCCGGCATCGCCCTGGGCGACGCGGTAGATCTGCCCGTGAATGCCCGAGCCCTGGGGATCGAACGCCAGGAACGCCTGCTTGTGCAGCAGTTGTTCGAGGTCCAGATCGGGGTTTTCGCTGACCAGTTCGAGGTCGAAGCGATACGCCTGGCTGATGCCTTCGGTGCCGGTGAACGACAGCACTTGCAGGTCGCCGACGTAGTCTTCGACCTTGAGGCTGAAGTGGGTTTCGTTAGCTGAGTTGAACATCGTGTGCTCCCTGTTCGAATGTCATCCGTTACGCCCGAAGTCGCAGACGTTGCAGCCAGGACGAAGTGGCGCCCAAGGCGTCACGCAATTGTTGGGCAGTGATGGTGCGTTCTGCCGGGTTGAAGCTCAGCGCGGTTCGCAGCGCGTGCCAGCCGTGCTGGGGTAGATTCGCTGGGGCGCGCAGCTCGCGCTCCAGATGCTCGTCGCGGGCCTGGGTCGAGGGTAAGCGGCGGAACGGGTGTTTGCCGCCCGCCAGTTCATAGATCACGCAGGCCACGCCGTACACGTCCGCGCTGGCCGACAACGGTTGGCCCTCAAGCAGTTCGGGGGCGGCGTAGCCCGGGGTCCAGGCGTTGAAGCGCTCGCGGCTCAGGTGCGGCAGGCCGGGCAAGATGCCCTCCTCTGCCTGCCCCAGACCGAAGTCGAACAGGCGCAGGCCGTCTTCGCTGAGCATGACGTTGCTCGGTTTCAGATCACCGTGCAGCACGCCGCGACGGTGGGCGTAGGCCAACGTGTCGAGCAGCGGCAGGACGATGTCACGCAATTCTTGCCACGGCAGGCCGAGGGGCCGCTCGCAGAGCAATTTGTCCAGGGTCAGGCCACGCATGTATTCCATGGTGATGAAGGCCCGCTGGCAGTCGGTGTCGACTTCAAAGGTGTGCGCACGCACGACGTTGTCGTGGCGCAGGCGTCGGGTCAGGGCGAACTCGCTGTAGAGCAAGGCACTGGCATCCGGCGATTCGGCAAATTCTTCGCTGAGGATTTTCAGCGCAATGTAAGGGTCGGGATCGCCGAACTGCTCATGCAGCAGATCTCGCGCCCGGTAAACGGCGCCCATGCCACCGGCCCCGAGCAGACGCTCGAGGTGGTAGCGACCGGCGAGTACATCCGGCAGCGCACCGATGCTGGCCTTGGTCGGCGCCAGCAGCGGTTCGGCCTTGTTGCCCTTGGCGAAGGCGAAGTAGGTCAGGTTGTTGGCCTGCTCTTCGCTGATCAGCAGGTCATCGATGGGCGATTCGAGTTCACTCATTGGCGGATCACCACGGCAGTCAGGTTGTCCCGCGCGGCGCCACGCAGAGCTCCGTCGAACAAACGTTCCAGCGCCACGTGCGGCGCGCTGAGGCTGAGGGCGTTGCCGAGGGCATCGCTGCTCAGGCCCTGATACAAACCATCGCTGCAGAGCAAAAACACATCGCCCGGATAGACCTCGAGTTCAAGCACATCCAGGGTCAGTGTTTCGGCGGCACCGACCGCTCGGGTCAATGCCTGAGCCGCCGGGTGCGCTGCCGCCTGTTCGACGCTCATTTGCTGCTCGTCGATCAGTTGCTGTTGCAGCGAATGGTCCTTGGACAGCTGATACAACCGCTGCCCGCGCCACATATAGCAACGGCTGTCACCGGCCCAGATGCAGGCCGCGCGATTGCCTTCCACCAGCAGCGCGACGACGGTGCTGCCCATGATGCTGTCGTGACGCCCGGCAGTGACCGTCAACTCCTGCCCCAAGCGCCGGTTCAGCCAGTGCAGGCACTGGCGGATGGCTTTGAGACGTTCGTCGAAGTCCTCGTGTTGCGGCAACTCAGCCAGGCTGGCGACGATCAACTGGCTGGCGATGTCGCCACCCTGATGACCGCCCATGCCGTCCGCGACCACCCACAGCCCATGCTGCGGCGAGTCGAGGAAGGCATCTTCGTTGCGCGCCCGCACCTTGCCCGGGTCGGTACGCGCCGCGCTGCGCCAGGGACTGGCCACCAGCATCAGAGCTGCACCGGCATACGGAAGGTGCGCAGTACGCCCATGTCGAACGGGTTCGGCGTGCGCTGGCTGGTCAGCAGGTAGTTGGCGCGCAGGCCACCCACGTCGGCTTTCAGTACCAGCACGTCACGACCGTTCAGGTACTCGGTCTGCATCAGGTCGAACAAACGGAACAGCGACCATGGGCCGGAGTTCTTCTCGATCCCGATCGGACGCCCGGCCATCTTGTCCATGACCAGACTGGTGCGACCGTCTTCAGCATCGGTCGGCCACTTGAAGGTCATCGGCAGGATCGGGCCGTGACGGTATTCCATGGTCTTGTCGCCGAACTTGAATTCGGAGCGGCTGACCGCCGGGTCGAGGGTGTACGGCTCAAGCTTGAACTGCACGGTCGGCTCGGCCGGGTTGATCGAGAAGAAGCTCTGGCGAATGGTCTGCGCCGCCGCCATCTGATCGAGGTAGACCTTCGATACCGGCAGGCTGTGACCGTCGACGCTGCGCATGCGGTAGTTCCCCGGATCGCCGCTGACGAACGGCCGCATGTAGCTGTCGAAGAAGCGGTCGACGGTACCTTGCGCACGGAAGAACTCACGGAAGTCGCTGATCGCCACGTCGCTGGTGCTGCTGGCGCTGAACGGATAACGCTTGCTGATGGTCTTGCCATACACGCTGTACAGCTCGTTCTGATAACGGCCGTTCAGGTATTGATAGGCATCGTTGAGCACCAGGCGCCACGAGTCTTCGGCCAGCACGTTGAACCACACGCTCAGCGGACGCGGCAGACGACCGGAGGCATTGCGCAGGTTGGTCAGCGCATCACGCTGGCCGCTCATGCGCGTCTTGGCCATCTCGAATGCGGCTTGCTCCGGCGTGCTGGAACGGGCCAGACCGGCCAGTTGCAGTTGCAGGTCGTTGAGCGCGCTGAACGCTGGCGTCAGGTCAGCGCCCGGGCCGTTGTTGTCATCGAGCAGACGATGCAGCGGTTCGAAGCGGCGTTGCAGGGATTTCTTCGCGGTGTCCGGCAGATTCTTCGCCACGTTCAGCGCCGAAGCCTTGTCGGCGGCAGCCGCGGCGAGTTTGCCGACCTTGCCCAGTTTGCCTTTCTGCCCGGCCAGCGCATCGGCGGCTTCGCCGGCTTCATCGACCGGATCAGCCGCGGCTTCGAAGCGAGTGTTTTCACGCACTTCGGTGAGCAATGCGAGGACCGGCGAGTTGGCCGACGTCAGGCCCGCCAGTTGCTCGGCGCCTTCGCCAGCGTCGCTGATTGGTGGCAACGCGACCTGGCCAACGGCTTCGCTCCAGTAGTTGGCGTAGTCGCGGAAGTACAGCTGCTCAAGCTCGACCATCAGGCGACGCAAGTCCATGTCGCTGATGCCCGCGCCTTCGCCCAGCACCCAGTTGTCGCGCAGGATGTCGGTGACCAGCGCGGCGCCCTGCACCGAGAAATACTGCTGATAACCCTGCTGGGTGTAGAAACCCGGGATCACGTATTCAGTGCCGATGAACAACGAACCTTGCGGGCCGAGGTGCTGGCTGAAGCGGTAGTCCGGCAGGTTGCGCGCCTGCTCGCGGAGCATGCGGTAAACCACATTGGCCAGCGATTCGCTGCGCAGGACCTGACGCGCCTGCGTCACCAACTGATCGTTCAGCGGGTAGATGAACGGCTGCTTGAGCAAGCGCTCAAGGTGCGTGTTCAGACCGTTCTGCACCGCGGTGTTGCCGGTGTAGCGCTGCGACCAGTCAGTGGCGACCCAGTCCTTGAGCCACGCCGCGTCGCGACGATCCTTCATGTTCAGCATCAGGTACGCGCGCAGGCTGTTGAGCAGGCGATCGCGGTCCTTCATGTTGGCGCGGATCTGCCCTTCGAGCATGGTTGCGACCCGTGGCAGCAACTGCGCTTCAAGCTCACGCTCGTAGGCGGTTTTCACCACCGGGTTGATCTCTTCGCCCTGATACAGGCCGCCACGCTCGTGGTACGAGACGTCGCCCTTGCTCGGGAACACCTGGGTCGCGGCGTAGCTGGTGTCGAGCACTTTCAGCACGCCCATGGCGTCATCACGCGGCGTGACGGCCGAGCGTTGCTGGGTCCAGTTCTGCGCCAGCGTGCGCAGATTTTCCAGACGCTCATAGTTGGCCGAGAAACCACCGGCCCAGAGCATGCCGAACAGTGCCAGCGCCGCCAGAGCGCCGACGTACAGCGCACGCTGGCCCCAATGAATGCGGCTGCGCTCGCGCTTGTCCAGACCGGCCAGATCGGCCTCGGGGAAAATCACTTGGCTGAGCAAGTGGTGGATGAATCGCGAACGACCGCTGCGCAGAGTCGGCAGCACGCCGGCGTTCATGCCCAGGCTGGCGCCGATGCCGGCGGTGGTCGAATCCATTTCCTGGGTCAGGTGCGGCGCGCTGGTCAGGTAGAAGCCGCGCAGTTGCGTGGCGCGCTGATAGCGGTTGCCGGTGAACGCCATGTCGACGAACAGGCACAGACGCTCGCCGATCTGCCCCAACTGATGCGGGAAGTCGAGGATGCGGCCACGGCGCTGAGTGTCGCGCTCGGAGTGCATGCGCATGATCACTTGGCTGTTGAGGCGGCGCAGCAGCTCTTCGAACTCGTTGCGCAGGACCGTGACGTCGGTGCCGACCTGATCCTTGCGGAAACTGGTGCCGAGCACCTGATCACTTTCTTCGCGGGTCAGTTGATCGAAGAATTCGTCGAAGCCGAGCAGCTTGTCAGCCTTGCTCAGGACCAGATACACCGGCACGTCGACGTGGAGTTTCTGGTGCACGTCCTGCAGACGGCTGCGCACCTGGCGTGCGAGAGTCTCGATGTCCTGCTCGCTGCCGCCGGTGAGGGTTTCCACCGGAATGGTCACCAGCACACCGTTCAACGGACGGCCGCGACGACGCTTGCGCAGCAGCTCCAGCAGGGTTGTCCAGGCGTTGCCGTCGACTTCCGCGTCCGGTTGAGTGGTGTAGCGCCCGGCGGTGTCGATCAGTACACCGTGGTCGGCGAAATACCAGTCGCAATGACGGGTGCCGAGGGTGTCGCGGGTCAGCTTGCGGTCGATCTTGTTGATCGGGAATTCCAGACCGGAGAAGTCCAGCAGGCTGGTTTTGCCCGAGGCCTGCGGACCGATCAGCAGGTACCACGGCAAGTCACTGCGCCAGCGCTCGCTGCGACCGCGATACAGGCTCGACGTCTTAAGGGTTTTCAGCGCGTCCTTGAAACGCGCCTTCAACTCTTTCTGTTCTTCGTCGATCAGCTCTTCGCGGCGAATGCGGTCCTGACCGTCCTCGCTTTCCTCCTCGGCCTTCTTGCGGATACCCGCGCGCCAGCTGACGAAGACCATGGTCAGGCCCCAGATCAGGAACAGCACGCTGATGGTCAGCAGGCGCGAGGTCGCGCTTTCCCAGAACTTGTAATCATCGACCGCCAACAACGGGCCGACGAACCACACCAGCAGCGCCACGAACAGCACCAGCAGCAGAGTCCAGACCCAGGTCTGGCGCAGGAAAGCGCCGACTTTCTTGAAAAACTTTTTCATCACACGTCCCTGTTTTACGGCTGCGCCTGCGGTTGCACCGCGGCTGGATCAAGCGGCTGATAAGGATGCAGAACGGTGTCGCGTTGTTCGCTCAGGACCCAGGCGAAGCCCGAATACATCACCACCAGGCAGACCAGAGTAAAGAGCACCACCATCCACGCCGGCACGATGCGCACCAGGTTGCGGCGCTGGTCGTTGAGGCCTTCCCAGTGCGGCGACAACTCGCGCGGCACGTCGCCACGCAACTGACGGATCTGCCGGTACAAGGCGTCGCGGATGCCTTCAAGCTCAAGCATGCCGCGTGCCTGTACGCGGTACTTGCCCTCGAAACCGAGGGACAGGCACAGGTACATCAGTTCGAGCATCGGCAGGTGCTTGACCGGGTTTTTCGACAGCCGATCGAGCAGCTGGAAAAACTTCTCGCCGCCGAAGGTTTCGTTGTGGAAGCTGCTCAGCAGGCTCATCTGCGACCACTCGCTTTCGTTGCCCCACGGCGTGGTCACGACGGCTTCGTCGACCACGGTGCAGAGCACGTAACGCGCGGCCATTACCTGGCTGCTTTCGGCGCCGTTGTGCAGGGCGCGCACTTCAAACAATTTCAGCCCGGCAGTCAGCCGCTCATTCAGCGCATACAGGTCTTCGCGGGTTTCGCTGTGCTTGAGGCGCACCACTTCCGAGAGCAGGTCGGACGAGGCCGCGACCAGCGAGTTGAGGCTGATGTTGAACGCCTCCGCCGGACGCAGGCGCGCGGCGTAGATCATGCGTTCTTCCAGTTGCTCGAAACGCGGCGGCGCGGCGAAGTCGGTCAGCGGACTCGATGCCGGTCCGTGGCCCTGACGGTCGAGCAGGACGGTTTTGTCGTCCTGGTTGTAATCCGTTTCCTTGATCATGTCGGTCAGTTCCTGATGGCCCAGAATTTCAGTTCAAGCTCGGCGAATTCGCCGGACACGTGGAACGCGAAACCGCCGGAGCGTTCGAGTTGTGCCAGGTCTTCGGAACTGAGTTCGAGGATGAAATAGGTTTTGTTCGAGTGGAACGCGATCTGCCGCGGGGCCACCGGCAACGGTTTGACCTTGATCCCCGGCAAGTGCAGGTTGACCAGTTGGCGGATGCGCTCCACCGGGCCGACCTTGAGGTGCTGCGGCAAACGCTGACGCAGTTCTTCGGAGTCGCAGTTGGCACTGGCTGCCAGCACGAACGAGGCCGAGCCGAGCAGTTTGTGATCGTGCAACGGCGAGACGATGATGCCGTACTGACGCGCCTGCAGGATCAGTTCGATGGCGTGCTGTTCGAGTACCATCGACAGCACCTGACGGATCGCTTCCATCAGTTTGCGGAAGCTTGCGCCCTGATCGGCGTGGGAATAGCGGCTGTCCAGACGCGGGCGTTTGCTCTCGCCGGAGAAGGTCGCCAGATCGCCGAGCATGGTCAGCAGCGTGCGATACAACTCTTCCGGGTGCACTTGTTCCAGACCGAGGTAATGGCGCAGCAGCAGTTCGGTACGGTTGATCAGTTGCAGCATCATGAAGTCGCCGACTTCAGCGCCGCCGACCTTGCCATTGGAGCGAATCCGCTCGGCAATCGTGTCGCCACGGTGGCTGAGCATACTGATGACTTCTTTCAGGCACGACAGCAGGTAGCTGGAGGCGTGGGCCTGAATGTAGGTCGGGACGAAATCCGGGTCGAGGCTGATCACGCCGTCGGGCGTGGTGTCGAGCACGTCGCAGATTTTCAGCTTCACATAGGCCTGATCGCTCTGCTGCTCGCCGAGCAACAGTTTGAAGTCCGGACGACCGCAGCTGACCTGGCTGGCGGAATCGTCGCCGGCGTTGGAGTCGGCGACTTCCGCGTCATACGCGGTGTAGCGCGCGAGCACGTCGGATTGCTCCGGGCGCCGGGCCTCGATGTGGTTGCCGGTGACCAGCGGCAGCGCCAGATAGATCGGCGTGTTGCCGGTGTTCGGCGGCACGTCCAGCGCCAGCGGCTCGGTGTTGCCACCGAGTTCGAACAGGCTGCCGTCCGGCAGAATCCCCGAGGCTTCACTGATCACCAGTTTGCCCATGTTGAGGAACTGCAAGTCGATTTCCAGATTGAGAAAACCCCAGGTATAGCCACCGAGCAATTGCGTGCGGGTTTTCATCTGGTGATCGTAGTAACGATCGTTGTGCTGGAAGTGCTGCGGTCGCAGCAGCATGCCTTCCTGCCAAATGACTTTATGGGTGTTCATGATCAGTCATCCGCCTTGGCGAGCACTTGTTGGGTATTGCGGATACCGGCCTGATCGAGGGTCAGATCAGCCTCGGTGAGTTCCAGCGGAGTGATCTGCACGGTGTGGCGCCACTGGGTATCCGGCAGGTCGCGATAGGCAGCAAGGATGCCCACGTAACGGCTGCCCTCCTCCACGCTGAGTTTCAGTTCCACGGTTTCACCCGGGCGCAGTTCGAGTTCTTCGCTGGCCACCAGATCCGGGTTGAGGGATTCCTTGGCGCGCTCGTAGAGGCTGAAGAAATCAGCGTTCTCGAAGGTCACCGGGTGCTTGAGTTCGAACAGGCGCACGACGATCGGCGACGGCCGACCATTGAGGTCCGGGTTGAGCTGATCGCTGCCAGTCAGCTTGAGGTTGATCTTGGTCACTTTCGAGTACGGCGACAGCGACGAGCAACCGGCAAGCAGCACCAGCACGGTGAGCGCAGTCAGCGTCTTGAAAAAAGCGGTCGAGCGGCGAGACATGCGCATCATCCTTGGTGGTCGGTGTGGAGGGTGGAGATCAGGCGGATCTGTTCTTCGTAGGCCTGGGCGAAGTCGCGGGCCAGCAGACGCTCGCTCCAGTCATCGTCCTGACGCAGTGCCTGGTGATAGCGGCCGAACGCTCTCCAGCGCCCGCCCGACGTGGCGATCAACGGCTTGCTGTCGCGCTCGAAACGCAGGGTCAGTTGCTCCGGCGAGAAGTGCTCCAGCGTGCCACGCACAGCGGCGCGACTGGCGGTCAGCAGAGCCACTTGGTGCGCCTGCAAATCACGGAATGCACGGGAGATCGCTTGCTCGGCGGGCAGATGGCCAGGCTTGCTTGGCTGCAACAGAATCTGCAGTGCTTCGCTCGGATCAACGGCGAATTTCAGCGGGTTCTTGTTGGTGCCTTGCACGGTGGTCTGCGCCAGACGCAGTTCGTTTTTCAGCTCGGAGCGGGTACGCAGGCTCTGCTGCAAACCGCCGATGCTCTGGCGCAGCAGCCGCGCAGCGTTCAGCGCCAGCGCTTCGCGTTCGTCGTGGCTGAGGCCTTTGACGTCGACACCCAGCGCCGCGCCGAAGTGCTCCCAGAAACCTTCGCTCTGACGCTCGACGGCTTTCGGTGCAGGCGCCGGCTCAGGTTCGACCGGGGCGGCAATCAGCTCCGGGACCATCAGGCTTTCCATGTCGATGCGCGCGTAGTCGGCACGTTGACGGGAGTCTTCCGGCTTGGCGGTAGGCGACAGCAGTTCGTCGATTTCCGAGTACACGCGCTCTTGCTGTTCGAGGGCGTTGAGCGGGTCGAGGTCAAGAAACGCGTCGTCCGGAATGATGCTGCCAGCGGCGCGCGGACGGCCGACTTCGCCGTCGAAGGTCGCCGGGTCACGAACCAGCCGCGCACGGATCTCGAAGTCGCCGAGAATGTAGGTGCTGCCGTGCTCGATGCGCACCGGTTCGCCCTTGTGCAGGCGTGCGCCGCTGCTGCCGTCCTGGACACCGTTGCTGCTGGTATCGGTAAGGAAGAACGAGCCCTCGCGGTAGCTGACAATCGCGTGGTGATTGGACAGGTGACGCTTGCGGTCAGGGATGATCCAGTCGCAGTCCTCGCCGCGCCCGATCACGCCACCGGCCTGCTTGAAGGTCCGCTGGCACAGCTCGGTGGGCACGAACTGCTTGGTGTTCAGCATTTCGAAAACCAATTCCATGTTTGATGCTCCTTGCGGTCACTTGCCGCGATTGACCGCTTGCGGATCACCCAACGGGCGATAGTCGTTGTCGTTGAATTTGTAATTGCCGCTACAGCCGCCAAGGCCGCATAGAACGACGAGGGTCAGCAGGACAGCGTGCCAGTGACGAACAGACATCAGAGGGTCTCCAGGTGTAGACAAAGCACAAAGCGCCGACCCTTGCGGGCGGCGCTGAAATAAGTTTTTGAGGTGGGCTCGAAGCCTCTAGATCGGGGCCTTGCGCCATAGCCTGGAGGTACGGCGACCTCCCGTGGCGAGGGGACTTGTCCCCGTTGGGGTGCGCAGCGCCCCCATAACCTGCCAGCGCGATTTCTCAGTGAAACCGTATGTACCGGACTGCGACTGCTGCGCAGCCGGACGGGGATAAATCCCCTCTCCACAGGGTATGTGTTGGGTTCGAAGAAGTGCTGTAGCTCAACCATCAAAGTCACCCAAATTGATATTCAGGCGCCCGAGGCGGTACAGCAGCGTGCGCCGTGGCAGGCCCAGTTCGCGGGCGGCGAGGGTCTGGTTGCCGTCGTTCTTGCGCAGGCAATCGAGCAGCAAAGTGCGCTCGACCTGCTCCAGGCGTTCGCGCAGATTCAGGCCGCTGTTGTCCTCGGGCATCGCTTCCAGGCGCAGGGAAAAATGCTCGGCGAGCAACTCGCCGCCCTCGCAGAGCAACACCGCGCGCTCGACCAGTGCCTTGAGTTCGCGAACGTTGCCGGGGAATGTGTAGCCGCACAGATGCTCCAGCGCCGAGTCCGACCAGCGCACCGGATCACGCTGCAAAAACGTGCAGGTCTTCTCGGCGAAATGCCGGGCCAGATCGAGGATGTCGCCTTCGCGCTGACGCAGGGCCGGGAGCTCGATCGGAAATTGTGCGAGGCGGTAGTACAAGTCCTCGCGGAACTTGCCTTCGCTGACCAGCGCCGCCAGATCACGGTGCGTCGCGGCGATGATGCGCACGTCGATCTTGTGCGTGTCGTTGGAACCCAGCGGACGAATCTCGCCTTCCTGCAACACGCGCAGAATCTTCGCTTGCAGCGACAACGGCATGTCACCGATTTCGTCGAGCAGCAACGTGCCGCCATTGGCCGCGTCGAACAGCCCGGCACGATCGCGATCGGCACCGGTGAAGGCGCCCTTGCGATAGCCGAACAGTTCGCTTTCCAGCAGGTTTTCCGGGAACGCCGCGCAGTTCTGCACGATGAACGCCTGGGAGCGACGCGGGCCGCAATCGTGAATCGCCCGTGCCACCACCTCCTTGCCGGTGCCGGTCTCGCCACGCAACAGCACGGTGTACGGGCTGTGAAGAATCTTGCTGATCAGCGAATAGGTCTGGCGCATCGCCGCGCTTTTGCCGATCAGGCCGTAGCCGCTGATGCTCGGCACGCTGCGTGTGGCGGTGGCCGATTCGGCCGGCGGCTGACGCAGGCGTTGCAGCAGATGCAGCTGGCCGAGCACAAACGAGCCGAGCTGGCCGAGGGAATCGGCAAAACCCTGCAAGTCAGTGCGACGACGACTGGCACACAGCAACAAGCCCTCAACCGACTTGTGCTGATTGACCAGCGGCACGCACAACAGCGACTGCCACGGCGTGCTCGCCGCCGGCAGAAAACTGGTTTCGTGCAGGCTGCCGGTCAGGTCGTCGAGGCACACCACGCGGTTCTGGCACAGGGCGAATTGCAGCAGTTGTTCACCGTTGTAATCCGCCGGCAGGCTCGCCGCCTGACGCGGTTGCAGCGCGCCGTCGAGGCACTCGGCGTTCATCCCCAGGCAGGTGTGGGTGGCGTCGAGCAGATACAGCTGCGTCAGTTCGCAGCCGCTCAGCTCGGCCAGACCACGGACGAATTCACCCAGCAGCGCAGCACTGTCCGCCGCGCGCGAAAGACTGGCGAACTGCGCCAGCAACGCTTCGGCATAGACCAGTGGCTGCGGCACTTGAGTGAACATCACGCCCACCTCAGACGAACTCGCAGGTCACGCTGGAGTTGCCGTCGAGCGTGGCATGCACACGCTTGAGGCTTTCGCCGGTCGCCATCGCATCGAGCAGACGATCGGCCACCAACGGCAGCACGTGTTGATCGAGCAGATGATCGATCAGGCGCGCACCGCTTTCGCTTTGCGTGCAACGCTCGGACAGGTGATCGACGAGGTTCTGGCACCAGCTGAAGTCCAGCTGACGACGGTTCAGGCGCTCGCCGAGACGGCCGAGTTTGATTTCGATCAGCTCGCGCAGCACCGGCCCGCCCACCGGGTAGTACGGCACCACTTTCATCCGCGCCAGCAGCGCCGGTTTGAAGTGTTTGCTGAGCACCGGGCGAATGGTTTCTTCGAGCACTTCAGCGGTCGGCCGCGCGCCGTCTTCGCAGAGTTCGCTGATCTTGTCGCTGCCAAGGTTCGAGGTCATCAGGATCAACGTATTGCGGAAGTCGATCTCGCGACCTTCGCCGTCGTTGGCCACGCCTTTGTCGAAGATTTGGTAGAACAGGTTGAGCACGTCCGGATCGGCCTTCTCGACTTCATCGAGCAGCACCACCGAGTACGGCTTCTGGCGTACCGCTTCGGTGAGCATGCCGCCCTCGCCGTAACCGACGTAGCCCGGTGGCGCGCCGATCAGACGCGAGACGGTGTGCTTCTCCTGGAACTCGGACATGTTGATGGTGGTGATGAAGCGGTCGCCGCCGTACAGCAGGTCCGCCAGTGCCAGCGCGGTTTCGGTCTTGCCGACGCCGCTCGGGCCGACCAGCAGGAACACACCGACCGGTGCATCAGGCTTGTTCAGACCGGCAGCGGTGGCGCGCATCGAACGATCCAGCGCGTGCACGGCTTGTTCCTGGCCACGGATGCGCGTGCGCAGATCGGTGGCGAAACTGGCGACCTTGGCGTTGTGCTCGCGGGCCAGTTGCGCCAGCGGCACACCGGTCCAGGCGCTGATCACTTCGGCGACCAGACGCGGGCACACTTCGAAGCTGACCAGACGTTCTTTGACTTGCGCAGCGGTCAACGCGGCGTGGGTTTCATGCAATTGGGCTTCCAGCGCTTCGACGCTCTGGCCTTCTTCGACTTCGGCGACCACGGTTTCAATCACGGTGCCTTCGGCGTCTTCTTCCACGCTGACGGTCGGCTCGACGGCTGCGGCTTCGCGGGCCTTGGCCAGTTGCTGACGCAGTTCCAGCAGACGCTCGGCCAATTCTTTTTGCTCAGTCCACAAGGTCTCGAGCGCAACCATCTCGCTTTCGGCTTCGTCCAGACGCGCTTCCAGTGCTTCCAGCGCTTCGTGGTCGATCAGCAGACCGGCCTCGGCATCGCGGCGCAGAGCCTGACGCTGACGGCCGCCTTCAGCCAGTTCGCCACGCAGGCGCTCCAGACTTTCCGGGGCCGCAGCGAGGCTGATGCGCACGCGGGCGCACGCGGTGTCGAGGACGTCGACGGCCTTGTCCGGCAGTTGCCGACCGGCCAGGTAACGCGCGGACAATTCAGCAGCGGACACCACCGCGTCATCGCGCAGGTAGATGCCGTGGCTCTTCTCGTAGACCTGAGCCAGACCACGCAGAATGGTCACTGCTTCGCTGACAGTCGGTTCGTGCAGTTGCACGGGCTGGAAACGACGGGCCAGCGCCGGGTCTTTCTCGAAGTATTTCTTGTACTCGGCCCAGGTCGTCGCGGCGATGGTGCGCAGTTCGCCACGGGCCAGCGCCGGTTTCAGCAGGTTGGCCGCGTCGGAACCGCCAGCGTTGCCGCCAGCACCGATCAGCGTGTGGGCTTCGTCGATGAACAGGATGATTGGTTTCGGCGAGGCTTTGACTTCGTCGATCACGCCTTTCAAACGGCGCTCGAATTCACCTTTGACGCTGGCGCCGGCCTGCAACAGGCCCATGTCCAGCGAGAGTAATTCAACGCCTTTGAGCACCTGCGGCACTTCACCGGCAGCGATGCGCGAGGCGAGGCCTTCGACGATGGCGGTCTTACCGACACCGGCCTCACCGACGACGATCGGGTTGTTCTTGCGGCGACGGGCGAGGATGTCGACCATCTGCCGGATCGCGCCGTCACGGCACAGCACCGGGTCGAGTTTGCCGTCGCGGGCCTGTTGGGTCAGGTTGTGGGTGAAACGCTGCAACAGCGATTCGCCCTGCGCCGCCGGTTTGCCGTTAGCCGCCGGTTGCTCTTGTTGCGACAGGGCAAATTCTTTCAGGCGATCGATGTTCAGCTTGGCGAGCAGCGGCTGATAACGGCTGCCGGCATAACGCATCGGGTTGCGCAGCAACGCCAGGATCAGCGCGGCGTCTTCGACCTGGGTCTGGCCCAGCTCGAGGTTGGCCACCAGCAGCGCGTCTTGCAGCCATTGCACCAGTTCCGGGGCGAACACCGGGTTGCGCGAAGCGCTGTGCTCGACCCGCGACTGCAATGCAGCGGTCAGTTCACCGGCGTCGACGTCAGCATCTTGCAGCGCGCGCGACAGCAAGCCGTTCGGGCGCTCGAGCAAGCCCAGCAGCAAGTCTTCGACGAGGATCTTGCTGCCGCCACGGGCGACGCAACGCTCGGCCGAACGTTCCAGATCACGACGGGTTTCGGCGTCCAGCGCCTGGATGAGTTGTTGCAGGTCTACGTTGATCATGGCTCACGTCCTTAATGAATTTTGCTGCCCAGGGTCACCACGCCGTCCGCTTTTTCGCGGCCCAGCCAACTGGTCCAACCGAGGCGACAGGCGTTCTGCTCACCGATGCGCAGTTCGCGGATTTCTTCCTGGCGCAGGACCAGGCGAATGTCGTAATCGAGCGGGTCACGCAAGGTGAACCGCACCAGCGCGCAAAGCGGCTGGTAACCGAAACCGATCGGCAGGAATTCATGGAATCGCTGCCAGTCGAGTTCGGTGATGTGAATGCGGAATTTGCCACTGCGATCGCGCACGTGTTCGCCCAGCACCAGGTCTTCGCCGAGTACGCTGTTGGCGCGGCCCAAACGATTGCGCTGCTCGTCGAGAATTTCCACGCGGCGCTCGATGCACTGCTCGATGACCAGGTCTTCGTGCTTGAAGTAGTAACGCAGCACGGCTTCGATCAGCGCCGCCGAGTGCGCCCGCAAGCTGAGCAGACCGAGGTACGGCAGCAGGCGTTTCCAGTTGAGTTCCTTGGCCTTGCGGATCTCGTCGCCACCCAGGCCGATCAGCGCAAAAAGTTGCGCCGAGAACGGGTCGATCGCGCCGCTCTGGAAGCTCGCGCGGTAGCGGTACTTGCGCCAGATCGGCAGCATCAGTCGTTGCAGGCGATGGTGGAACAGGTCGAGGAAATTGCGCGTCGGGTTGCCGTCCTCGCTGTCGCCCAGGGCTTGTTCGCCATAGAACGCCGGCAGCGGCGAACCGGAGCCGACCAGGCCGATCAGGTTGAAGCGCATGCGCGCGCGCATCTTGCCGTGTTCTTCGAAAAACTCGACGCGATCGACGTCGCTGCGCGGAAAGCCCAGGCTCGGGTTGGCCTGGAACTCGACCTGGTCGTACAGATCGTCTTCGCTCAGATGCGGGTGTGCCTCGCGCAGCCGGTCGATCACCAGCAGCACGGCCTGAAACAGCGAGTACTCGCGTATTACCTTGGTCAGCCCGCTTAAAGCAGGGGCTGCAGGCCCATACGTGGTGTCCATTGGTACACCTCTCCCTGTGTGCTTTTTACCCGCAGCTCATGGAATGAATTGAGACTGGCGTAAAGCGCGAAAAACTCGTTGAGAACCGAAGCGAAGACGAACAGGTCGCCTTCGCCGATATAGCCTTCCGGGTCGATGGTCAGTTCGGTGCGCAAACCGCGCACCGGCAGGCCGCGATGCAGTCGGTCGACGTGGTGATGCTTGATGTGCTTGAGGCCGCCCAGCAGGCGCTTGCTGACCTTCTCCGCGTGCTGGTCGTAGTAGCGCGGCAGGTCGTAGGTTTCCAGAATCACCTTCAACGCATTGACGTCGGCCAGCGACAGATAGTTAAGCGACATGTTGCTGATCAGCTTCCACAGGAAGTCACGGTTCAGCGGCGGCGCGAAACTCGGAGTGGCCGGGGTGATGTTGCGGAAACTGAGGAATTCCGGGGTCTGCTCGCTGGCCATGCAGATGTCGCCGAGCTTGAGCTTTTTCGGCAGGTTCTGGTTGGTGCACATCAGCTCGATCGACAGGGTTTCGTGGGCTTCGGTGTGGCGGATGCCGAAGCTCAGGTAAGTGTCGAGGCCGTCATGCAACAAGGACGAACGCTGGCGAATGCTGTAGTGCGGACGGCTGTTGGGCACGTCGAAACTCGGGTCGTGCTCGAAGGATTCGAACGGCACGTACTCCTGATAACCGAGACCGCCGGGCTTCCAGCCAGTGACGGTCTCCACCGAGAACACGCCGCAGTTTTCCAGGTCGTATTCCGCCGGCAGCAACAGGTACTCATCCTGCTTGCCATCGAGACGGATCGGCAGCGCGTCGTGCTCGAACAGATTGACGATCGGCGTGCAGAACAGCTTCACGTTATCAAGCGTCGGGCGCATGCGCATGATGCCGCTCTTGCGAATGTCGAAACGCAATTCGAGGCCGCGCATCTGCTTGAGGGTGTCTTCCGGCAGCGCCTTGAGAATGTCCAGACCGTTGACGTCGACGAACAGGAACTTGTCCTGGAAGGCGAAATATTCCTGCAAGTAGCGATAGCCACGGAAGGTGTTCAGCGGATACGGGATCAACGCTTCTTCTTCGGCAAAGCCCACCGGTTTCACCCGGTCGCCGGGAATCTTGAACGCCATCGGCTTGCCGCTGACGCCATCAATCGGCTTGCCGGCGCCGTCGAGCGGGATCAGTTCGATGCCGTCGAGGTTGCGCAGCAGGCTCAGGTAGAGCATCTGGCTGATGTAGCGCTCACCGGCAAAGTGCAGGCGCAACTTGCTCAGCTCCAGTTCGCCGAGGTGCCCGTCAGCGCTCATTTCCAGGCGCAGGCTCAGCAGCGAGCCGTCGCCCTTGACCGAGTAATTCAGCGCGGCCAGATCCAGCGGCAGCACTTCGGTCGGGTAGCAGGTGCGGAAGCGGCAGCGCACGTCTTCTATCGGCTTGCTCTCGATCGGCGTATCGCGCTCGACCAGCAGCGCCGGCCCGGAACGCTTGAGCGGATCAAACTGCAAAATGCTGAACGCCGGCAGCGGGCGCATGTAGTTCGGCCACAGCAACTGCATCAGCGAATGGCTGAGCTCCGGCAGTTCGTCATCGAGCTTCTGGCGCAGGCGCCCGGTGAGGAATGCAAAGCCTTCGAGCAACCGCTCTACATCCGGATCCCGCCCGGCCTGCCCCAGATACGGCGCCAGCGCCGGACTACGCTCGGCGAAACGGCGACCGAGCTGGCGCAGTGCGGTGAGTTCGCTTTGGTAGTAGTGGTTAAAGGACACGGTGTACCTGCCTGGTAGTGGAACTCATTTAAAAAAACAGCAGAACAGTTCATGCGGGTAAGAAACTCCCCGCGGGCAATGTCGGCCATAACGCCCAACAGTCATGCTTTAACTTCTCGATTTGAAAAAAAAAACGCGATCAATCAATTGGCCAGCAAATATCGCCGCAAAAGTCAGGACACCACCCATCGAGGTGTAAGCCATCGCACGGACGGGGTAGTGAGGCAAAAAATAGTACAAAATAAGTCCCAGCATTAATGAGACAGACAGGACCTTTAATTTCAGCTTGGGGACAAAAAACGCTATAGCGTTCATCACCACAAAATACTGAACCATTAGATCCGGCGTCATACCGATGCCGATACCTCTCGATGTCAACCCGCCATACATATCGATATATACGTCGACACCGTAGTTATGCAAAGGAATATACAGGGCACATACTATCAGGTGTGGAATACAGGCAACTAAGCGACGAGCTTTCATTTATTCCATGCCCCGTACTGATCCATATCGCCTTGCGAAATTGGATTTATTAACTTCGCATTCGATACAGACACATAAGGTGCGTCAGTAAGTTCAATTGTGTGCGGGATACCTTTATCGTATACCGTGTCTTTTTTCACAACCAACTTGCAGTTTTCTTTTGCCCACAATATCCCTCGCAATATGATGAAGTTATCGTAAACGTCTTTCGGTCCTCGCTCTGCTCCGGTATAGGCTTTGCCGTCGCCCCAGGTCACACCCGTTTCACCAGCCAGCTTTATTGCGAGTTCTACCTGCTTTGTTTCTCGCAGATATTTTCTATAGGTGTTAACCGCAAACGGCACCTGGCCAATGCCATCAGTCCAATACGGTTTATCCTCCATGAACACCATCAAGAACTCAGCACCGCCCACGGCACGGAATTTCCAGTCACCCGGCATTCCAGAGTGAAAAGTGAATGAAAACCGGTCGACGATTGCGAAGTCGATCAGCTCCTGCCAAGTAACATGTTTATAAGCCGCATGCGATTCTGATCCGGCCTGCGTTGTTTCCGGGTTGATCCAGACAAGCTCTCTATAATATCTGGCCAACGGTTCGAACCACTGACCCTTTTCTGCGTATAGTTTCTCCGCAGTGATAATTCTGAATGGAGAGTCATCCTTACCCGGTTTCAAGGCGAAGAGTGGCACACCACTTTTTCGCGTAATAATCCAGGCCAACGGAAGGTCAACTTTCTTCGGCTTTGTATCCTTGCTCTCAGTTGTTTCGGTAAGAACTTTAAGTGTAGTCACCTCGTCCTGAGTCACAAACGTGTAAGCGACACCATCGATGTTGATTACGGTCTCCATACCTACTAGTCCGCCGAAATATATATAGTTACAGGCTCTGCCGTCTTTCCAGTTGAAAAACCACCTGACATGCCTGTTGACGTTGAGCCTGTTTTCTCAATCCCGCTATCAGAGCGCATGATGTAGTTTAAATTTTCAACCGTTCTTCCATCTGCGGTTTTGAATTCAAAGACACGATTGAATATTCCAGGAATGATGACCGGCTCCGGCGGCACAAACGGCGCCGGCGTATGCGAATTGCCAATAATCACCGTCCCGGATCCGGCCGTGACCTTATTGCCGTGAGATCCAACCGAACCTACGGTCGCAGCCGGTTTGCCGTTGATCAACACGGTTGTCGCAAGATCGCCGACCATCGCACCACCACACGCCGAGACATCGCCTTGGCGGGCGGCCGCGAGGCCGTCGAAGAACACGTCGCCGGAACCGGCGGCGATCGGGTTGGTGCCGTGGCCGGGGAGCGGGCAAGCGGTGGGGTCGGATACGCGTGCTGCGGGTTTGCCAGACATCGGGGATCTCCTTAGGTGACCTTGACTTGACCGCTGCCATCCAGGCGCGCGGAGAAACTGACCTGACGCTTGAAACCCTCGACTTCCAGCAGGCCTTCGATACTGAAGGCCAGGCGAAGTTGATCGTGGTCACGCGGCAGGGAAATGACACGCACGTTGCTCAGGCGTGGCTCGTAGGCTTCGATGAAGTTTTCGATGGCCAGGCGGGCCTGACTCAGCGAGTCGTGCAGGCTCAGGCGCATGTCATTGAGATCGGGCAACCCGTAGTCGGCCAGCGTTTGCACGCTGCCGGCCCGGGTGCTGAGCATTTTGGCCAGATGGGCAGCCACTGACGCCATGGCACAAGCCTCAAGGCTGTTGCCCTTGCGTAGTTGTGCGTCGCCGTTGAGGCGTTCGAACAGGCTGCCGTATCCGTCCATGAGTCGCTCTTACTCTTTGTCCAGCTTGCCAACCAGCGACAGGGTGAAATCGGCACCCATGTACTTGAAGTGCGGACGCACATTCAAGCTCACGCGGTACCAGCCCGGCTCGCCTTCAACGTCGCTGACGATCACTTGCGCAGCGCGCAGCGGACGACGGCCACGCACTTCGGCGCTCGGGTTTTCCTGGTCGGCAACGTACTGACGGATCCACTTGTTCAGTTCCAGCTCGAGGTCGGTACGCTCTTTCCACGAACCGAGTTGCTCGCGCTGCAGCACTTTCAAGTAGTGAGCCAGACGGTTGACGATCATCATGTACGGCAGTTGGGTGCCGAGCTTGTAGTTCAGCTCTGCCGCCTTGCCTTCTGCGCTGATGCCGAAGAACTTCGGCTTCTGCACCGAGCTTGCGGAGAAGAACGCCGCGTTGTCGGAGCCTTTGCGCATGGTCAGGGAGATGAAGCCTTCCTCGGCCAGTTCGTATTCACGACGGTCGGAAACCAGAACTTCAGTAGGGATCTTGGTTTCGATTTCGCCCATGCTTTCGAAGTGGTGCAACGGCAGGTCTTCAACCGCGCCACCGCTCTGCGGGCCGATGATGTTCGGGCACCAGCGGAATTTGGCGAAGCTGTCGGTCAGCTTGGTACCGAACGCGTAAGCGGTGTTGCCCCACAGATAGTGCTCGTGGCTGTTGGCAACGGTTTCCTTGTAGACGAACGATTTCACCGGGTTTTCTTCCGGATCGTACGGGTTGCGCAGCAGGAAACGCGGCACGGTCAGGCCAACGTAGCGCGAGTCTTCCGAAGTCCGGAAGCTCTGCCATTTGGCGAATTGCGGGCCTTCGAAGTGGTCTTTCAGATCTTTCAGATCCGGCAGGCCGGTGAAGCTTTCCAGGCCGAAGAATTTCGGCCCGGCGGCAGCGATGAACGGCGCGTGCGACATGCACGAAACGCTGGCCACGTACTGCATCAGCTTGACGTCTGGCGAGCTTGGCGACATGTAGTAGTTGGCGATGATCGCGCCCACAGGCTGACCACCGAACTGGCCGTATTCAGCGGTGTAGATGTGCTTGTACAGGCCCGACTGCATGACTTCCGGCGAATCTTCGAAATCGTCCAGCAGGTCTTGTTTGGAGACGTTGAGGATTTCGATCTTGATGTTTTCGCGGAAGTTGGTGCGGTCGACCAGCAACTGCAGACCACGCCACGACGATTCCAGAGCCTGGAAGTCCGGGTGGTGCAGGATTTCGTCCATCTGACGGCTGAGCTTGGCATCGATCTCGGCGATCATGCGGTCAACCATGGCTTTCTTGACCGGCTCACCGTTGTTCTGCGGCTTGAGCAGCTCTTCGATGAACGCCGACACGCCACGCTTGGCGATGTCGTAGGCTTCGTCGTCCGGGGTCAGACGGGTTTCGGCGATGATGCTGTCGAGAATGCTGTATTCGCCGCTGGCGGCGCTCTTCTCTTGTGCTGCGCTAGTGCTCATTGTGTTGGCTTCCTTGGCTACTGGAGTCTCAGGCGTCCGGGGCTGCGGCGTTCAGGCCCAGCTCACCGAGTACGCGACCGCGGGATTCGTCGTCGGCGAGCACGCCTTCGATCGCTTTACGGAACGCAGGTGCGTTACCCAGCGGGCCTTTGAGGGCCACCAGCGCATCGCGCAGTTCCATCAGTTTTTTCAGCTCAGGCACTTGCTCGACCAGGCTGGCCGGGTTGAAGTCCTTCATCGAATTGACGCGCAATTGCACGGCCAGCTCTTCAGCCTCGCCATCTTCCTGCAGACGGTTCGGCACGCTCAGCGTCAGACCCAGCTCTTGCTTGGCCAACACTTCGTCGAAGGTCATCTTGTCGATGCTGATCGGCTTGCGATCTTCGATTTTGCGATCGTCCTTGCGGTGGGTGTAGTCACCGATTGCCAGCAGCTTCAGCGGCAGTTCAATCTCTTCCTGAGCTCCGCCGGTGGCGGGTTTGAAGGTGACGTTGATGCGTTCCTTGGGGGCTACCGAGCCTTCTTTGGCCATGGCTTTTCTCCTTGCGGTTGTGGCCCTGGGGCCTATTCGAGTACCACTTCGAGGTCGAGGTGGCACAGCCTGCGATAAATCTCTTCCTTGCTTTCACGTACGGCGTGGTTCTGCGGCAACAACTCGCAGCAACTGTGCAGCAGGTGCAGCACTTGCAATGCAAGATCGGGCTCCCAGGCGTGCAGGCCTGAGTCCTGTAATGTCTGATCGAGGGTTTCGAGCTGGTTCTTGGCCAGTTCGTATTTCTTGGCCAGGAAACACAGCCGCGCGAGGGTGAACTGCCAGAAGAAGCGTTCACGACCACCGTGGGCCGATTGCAGACCCTGCTTGAGAATCTGCACGGCCGGCTTCAAACCTTCCTTGCGCAGGATCGGCTGGACTTCCTCGAGGGCTTTTTCCCAGGCCGGCTGGGTTTCGACGTTCTCGCTTTCGACCTTGCGCGGCGCGCTGGCGCTTTGCAGGTGCGGCATGACGTTGGCGGCGATCCACGCCCGGGTGGACGGATCGGCAAACGGCGCGCCGTCATGGAAGCGCAACTCGATGATGCCCGGCAGGCGCTGAATCAAAAGCGCGAAGTGGATTTCCACTTCGCGCATGGCCAGCTCGGCGTTGAGGTTCTGGAGACATTCCCAGACCATCCTCTGGCCATCGAACCAGAACGGCGCCTTCGCCAGGCTCGCCTCCAGTTCCACCAGCAGGTCGGCGTATTTGCCCTGATCGAAACGGTCCTGATAGAGCTTGAGTTTTTCCAGCGGCAGACCGCGCAGCACGGTGATCTGCTCGGCGTTGCGCTCGGGCACTGCGTCGATGGTCATCCACAACAGCGTGCGATTGAGGCGCAGGGCGCGCAGGTCGGTAGCCTTCTGCTTGAGCCACCAGGCACACAACGGCCGGGCGCTGTCCTGCTGGGCGCGCAGGGCTTTGTGCGCATCGCGTTCGTTGTCGATCGGCGCGCCAGGGGTGAGCAACTGGGTCGCGGCCTGCTTGACCTGCGCCACCGCCGCGCCCACCACGCCGGGGGCCGGCTGGTTGTCGGCGGCACGCTGGATCATGGTTTTCAGGCGGCGGGAGATCGGCAATAACAGCGGCGCGTCATCGCCCAGATGTTCAGTGCACGCGGCCTCAAGGCCGGCCAGGTGCTCGGAGAGCTGCCGGAACATCGGCAACTGCTCTTTGATCGCAATGTTTTCGGTGATGACCTGCTCGAGACGCGGCACCAGCCAGCCGATCGCGGCGGCACGGGTGCGGGGTTTGAGCGGGTGGACGTCGGCCCAGTTGTTTTCCGACAGATGGTGCAGCAGACCGAGGCCGGCGAGCAGCCCGGGGAAGGATTCGCGCTGGTACAGCGACCAGGTCAGCCAGGCGCCGACACGCAGATCCTTGGATTGGGTACGCAGCAGATTTTCGCTGTTTTCGCGGATTTTCAGCCAGTCGATCTGCCCGCTTTCGTGCATCGACGAAGCCTTGGCCAGCTCACTTTCCAGCGCCTCGAACTCGCTCGAAAAACGAACGTCTTCGCCCGCGAAATTCTCTTTGGAAACAGAGACTTTTGCGAGTTCGAGGTAATGGGCGGAAAGTTTGCTTGAGTAGGACATCCATGGCCTTTATTAAGGATTACAGTCATGCGCGTGAATGGAGTTTCAGCAACGCGGGACAGTATCGAAGAGCAGTTCAGCGACTCATCCAATTGAGATGTGCTCTTTCAAGTGGGCGCATCGTAATCACTATGATGGCCACTAGCAAGCATCTGATTAAACAACAAGACGAACTGTTCATTGAGGTCTGTAGGAGATCGCCCTATATGTCGCAGGGGTTTCCCTGATGCCGTTTATTGATCAGCGCATTTTCCCGGCTCCCGCCAAACCATTGTCCCAGAGCCTCGGCCGCAGCCGGGCGAGTTTACCTGAAGCCCGCACCCTCGAGCGGCGTGCAGCATGCCAAATTAAAAAAAAAATAGAAGTAGGACACTTCCTAAAATGACCGGGTTCCATCGAGAAGTTTGCAGCGACAACGATCAATGCAAAAGGTGCCACTATAATGATGGCATTTCATTATTCTGAAACTTTACTTCCCCGGCAAATACTGGCACTTCGATAGTTATCCGAGCCGCGTCCTACAGACACATCTCCCATCCCGACCAAGACTTCCACACCCGGAATACTCTGACAAATATCAGGGATACTTCTTACATCAATTAGTTTGCCGCGCCGCTAGCTTGCCCTGGCAACTTTTCATGCGCGGCGATCAGGGAGGACGGCATCGCGCTTTGACTCACTTTGCTTAAGGACAAGCCCATGTTCGGCAAAGGCCACTGCGCGCCATTCTCACTGCATATCCCGGCCATTCGTCACGACTTCAAGGTGCTCGCGTTCACTGGCACCGAAGCAATCAGTCAACTGTACGCATTTCGCATCGAGCTGGTGAGCGAGCACGCGGACTTCGATCTGGAAAGCCTGCTCAGCCAGCCTGCTTTTCTGCAATTCGGGTTAGCGGGCGAAGGCATTCACGGGCGGATCGAAAATGTCATGCTCGGGGAATCGGGAAAGCGCCTGACCCGCAATGAGCTGTCACTGGTACCGGCGCTGCATTATCTGCAAATGAGCCACGACCAGCGGATTTTTCAGCAGCTGACAGTGCCGCAGATCATCGCGCAAGTGCTCAAAGGCCATGGCATCCAGGCCGATGACTTCACGTTCAATGTCGCCGCCGGTGAGCCTCGCGAGTACTGCACGCAATACGGCGAAAGCGACTTCCTGTTCATCCAGCGCCTGTGCGCCGAAGAGGGTATTGCCTGGCACCACCAGCATTCGCTCGACAGGCATTTGCTGGTGTTCAGCGACAGCCCGGTGTTCGCGCGCAAATTGGGCACCACACCCTTCAGGGTCGATAGCGGCATGGTCGCCGAACACCCGGTGGTCAACCACCTGAGCATGGGCTTCAACACACGTACCAGCACGGTCACCCGCCGCGACTATGACCTCAAGCGGCCAAGCCTGCTGCTGGAAAGCCGCTTCACCGCAGAATTCACGCCGGCTCTGGAGGACTATCGCTATCCACTGCTGATCAAGTCCGAGAAGCACGGCAAACAGCTGGCGCGTCAGGCATTGGAGCGCCATCGCAGCGACTATCAATGGATTGAAGGCAAAAGCAATCAGCCGATTTTGCGCAGCGGTCACCTGTTCGAGCTGAGCGAACATCCCAGGGCCGACTGCAACGAGTTGTGGCTGCTGGTCAGTCTCAGGCACGAAGGCAAGCAACCGGCAGTGCTCGAAGAGGTTTTCAGCAGCGAGGCGAAACCTGCCGATGGTTTTTCCCAGGGCTACCGCAATACCTTCAGGGCCATTCCCGCAGAGGTGGTTTACCGTCCGCCTTTGCCCGCGCCAAGACCCTTGCTGGTCTGCCAGACCGCGCGCGTTACCGGGCCTCCCGGAGAAGAGATCTTCTGCGATGAGTACGGCAGGGTTCGTGTCGAGTTTCCCTGGGATCGCGCTGAACGCAACAGCGAAAAAAGCAGCTGCTGGTTACGCGTAGCTTCCAGTTGGGCAGGTGACGGATTCGGTGCGGTGACCATTCCCCGGGTCGACATGGAAGTGGTCGTGACCTTCCAGGAAGGCGACCCGGACCAACCGCTGATTACCGGCTGCATCGTCAACAAGGTCAATGCCGTCGCCCATCCCTTGCCGGCGAGTAAAACCCGCACGGTATTACGCAGCCAGAGCTCACCGCGCAATGGCGGCTACAACGAACTGTCGATCGAGGATCGCGCCGGGCAGGAGAAGATCTACCTGCGCGCGCAGCGCGACCTCGAGCAACTGATCCTCAACGACAGCCGCAGCCTGATCACTCGCGACCGCCATGAGCATGTCGGCAATGACAGCACCAGTCTCATCGAGGGCAAGGATTCGCGCACTCATCAAGGACTGCGCAGCACAGTAATCAACGCCGACGACTTGTTGCAGGTCAGCGGCACCAGCAGCCAGACCCTGGGCGCCCTGGTGATCCAGGCCGGCCAGCAGGCGCATGTCACGGCAAGCAACGTGGTGATCGATGCCGGCATGAGCCTGACGCTGTCAGCGGGCGGTCATCACATCGTGATCAATGCCGGCGGGATTTTCAGCAGCGTGCCCATCGTTCAGGGCGGCGCGCCACTGCCGGGTCTCGCACCGCTACAAACGCTGCAAGTTGAGGCCGGCCTGCCAGCTGCGATCAACGCCACGCCGCTGTCGATCGTCAACAGTGCCCGCCAGCAGGCAGCGGATTTTTGCCCGCTGTGCGAAGCCTGCGCAGCGGGTCTGTGCGAGCTGGGAGAAGTCGCATGAGCCCGGTCGAACAATGGTTGCACGCTCAGTCCCGCGCCGGCTGCGAACTGTATCTGATGCTCGACACCGACGGCCAAAGCGCAGAGCACGCTGCGTTGACCCGCGACCTCGGCACCGAGCGGTTTCGTCCGCTCTACAGCGGCACGCCGGCCGAGTCGCTGGTGCCGACCGGCCCGCTGCTGTTGCAAATCGATACGGCGCAGCATCCCGCCATCCAAACCTTGCTCGCCACGCCCGAGCGCAATTGGGGCTGGCTGGCCAGTGCCCGTCACGTCGAACTTGACGCGCTGGCGGCGCACTGGCGCGAGCGCCTGATAACCGGCGAACGTCCGAATCAGGCGGTGTACCGCGTGCATGACAACCGGGTTCTGGGCCGTGCGCTGGCGCACCTGCAACCCGAGCACCGCGCCGCGTTTCTCGGGCCATTCAACAGCGTTTGCTATTGGCACGCAGAACGATGGAACGCCATCGACAACCCGGACCCCGGCCACCACCCGCTGCCGATGGATCCGCCTTGGCTGCACACGCCGACCCCGGAGCTGATCTACGCCAACGTGCTGTTCGACAACACCCGCCGTTACCTGGTCGGCGAACACACCGAAGCCATGGCCACGCTGGCCGAACAGCTCGACGTCGATGAATGGTTGTGGGGCCTGATTCAACTGACGCACTTATGGGGCTGGCAACAACCGGAGCACGTGCATTTCTTGCTGACGCGCAGTTTGCAGTTACCGGGATATCGGCCAGGCAAATCATGGCTGCCCAAACCCGGTGAAGATCCGGCGATGCATTTTGAGCGGGTATATCAGGAAGCGTTGTATTGGCAGGGAGAGGTAGGACGATGAGGAACTTGAAACGAGGGTTGCTGCTGAGTGGTTGCCTGGGATTGCTGGTGGGTTGTACGACGGTGAAGACCCCGAACACCTTTATGTTTGTTCCGGATTTTCCGCCCGGATTCAAATACGACCTGACGGCTACCTATGTTCCGGCCAAGGGCCAAACATGCACCGTGCCTGGCGGGAGAAACACTCAGCTGGGATACAACAAAACCAATATGAAGTACGAAGGGACTTCCGAGATCCCGCTGTACAGAACCGTAAGCGAATGTCCTCTGGCGCTGAATTACATCGAGATCAAGGTCATCGGTATTTATGGTTCAGGGCGAAGCAACTTCAGCTATGACTACGCCTCGATTGCTGTACGTCCGGAGTTGCTGGAGCGACAAATGGGTAGTTTCAGAGATGACGAGACAGCTGAGTTCTTTGGTGAGTGCATGTGGTCTTTTCGCACGGTGGGCCCGAAGCGTTATCTGATCAAACTGCTGACCTGCAAAAAAATGGATGCACAGGGCAATGTCGGGCGGAGCCGTCCTTTCACGGCGTACACGCTGACTCAGCTTTCTGGAAAAACGGTGACTCTGAAAATCCAATTATCTGAGCGGGAAAAGCCCGCTTTTGGTGACACGTGGGTAAAAGTGCCCGGCGGATGGAAGCGCTGCATGGGGAAAGCCTTTGAGGATCAGGATGCGTTCTGTTTCGGCAATTACAAAGACTTCAGCACATTCAGGATGGTAGACGAGCGCATCTGCACTATTTACCCCGATTGCACTGAAAACAAGGATCAGACCCATGAGCATTGAGCCGACAGATTCCGGCATTGCGGCCTTTATGCAAGGCAACATCCACGCCTGCCCAAGACGCGGACAAGCCACAAGTTTTCAATTGGTGGACGAGTTCGGTGATGGCAAACCCTACGCCGGTTTGACCTACGAAGCCGTCGATTATGAAGATATTGTTTATACCGGCAAACTGGATTCCTCGGGCTCCGGAAAAGTTCTTGATCATTACCGCGGTCCCGTAACCCTGAAGCTCAGTCAGTTTTATCAGGGTAAAGAGGAAGTATATGCGCGACTGAAGGAACGACCGCACTACCCTCTCCCCATCACCGAACTCCAAGTCCGCGCCGAAAAAACCCGCTTCTTCCACAAAACAGGCACTCGCACCCAGGCCAACCCCGCCAAGGACCTGTCCGAAACCGATGCGTACTGCCAGGTCGAAGTCAGTGAACTGGTAAAACACATCGCCCACCTGCCGCCGCTGGCTGCTCGTCGCGACCCTCCGAAAAGGGCGGCGCACAAGCTCATGCGATCGGCGGCGAAGTCCAGAGACTTCACGCTCGTCGATAAAACCGCCGCGGATGGCGGACTGCACGCAATCCTGAGTGCGGCGGAGATGGCCACCGTCGAGTTGGGGTTTTCCCCGCCGCCGCCCAAGGGCGTCGCACTGCTGCCGAACAAACACCATGTGCTGGAAGTACGGCCGATGAGAGCGCTACGGCCAATGCTGTCGACAGGCGAAGCGTTCTGCGCGCTTAACCTTTATCAGCTGTCGGTGATGGCGACGCTGAGCTACACCGATTTCGGGTAGGAACCCAACACTCAACCGGTGCAGACCGACACGGTAAGCTTTCCGCTACAGCCCAGCAGCGGCAACTGGTTCGGCCACGCGCTGCCGCAGTTCGACGAGTTGTGGAAGGTCGATGACTCGCAAACGCAGAAATACTACCCACTGTACGAAGACGTACCGTATTCGAAACGCCTGGAAGTGGTGCCGTTCGACCCGAACCTTTACCCCGAAGTGAATGACCCCGCGTTAGGGAACCAACAAGAACACCCCGCCAGACTGCATTTTTTCGATGATCGCAAACAGGTCGAAAGCACGGACACTCAGGCCTTCATCTGCCACCACGACGAACTGATCCTGATCAGCGTACGCGGTACCAGTGAGATCTGGCCCGACGGTCTGCGTGATGGAGATGCCTATCAGGTTCCGTTCCAGGAAGGAGAAGGCAAAGTGCACCGCGGTTTCTACGGTGGCGCTTTGGCGGCTTATCCATTTATCGTGACTTATCTGGAAAAATTCTACAGCGGGCAAAAGCTGCTGATCACGGGTCACAGTCTGGGCGGTGCAGTTGCACTGATCCTGTCCGAGATGCTGAGACGCAACCTGGAGTTTTCCCCGCAAATCGTGCTCTACACCTACGGCGCCCCCCGCGCTGGTGACACCACGTTCATCGAAAGCGCCAAAGCATTGGCCCACCACCGCATCGTCAATCAGAACGACCCGGTTCCGAGCGTTCCCGCCACATGGATGAATACTTTCGCCAAGCCTGGGCCGATGTACGCAACCAACGCCGTGGTGCTGGGCTTCAACCCGGTCGCCGGCCTCGGCCTGCTGATCTGGGGAATCATCAATTTCTTTGGCGACGACTATGGGCATCACGGTGCTTTGCGCCATTTTATGCCCGTTGAGTTCGACAAGGACCACCGATCCTCCCTTCTCTGGGAGCCGGGTTGCAGCACGATCGTCGATCACGGCTGCGCCAAGGCCCTGCGCGCTACCAACGGCTTGCCCGAACGCGGATCGTTTCTGCGGCAGTTGTTCGACCGGGGTCACCACTCAATGGTCGGCAGCTACATCCCCGGCTGCTGGGCCAGCTTGCGCCGTTGGCAGGAAGCACTGCAGCGCAAGCGTTCGCTGGTGACCAATCGCGAATTCGAGTGGATCAGCAGCGCCCTGGAGAATATTCAGCAACAGCTGCGGGTCGTTAAGCGCGATCTGCAAAACAACCACCGTTCTTACGTGCGAGAGCAGGAGCGCGCGCACAAGACGCTGATACTCAATCAGGAAATAGACAAGATCAGCATGACCAAGGCCCGCCTGACAGCGCTGCGCAGTCAACGGGTCACTGAGACCGACGTTTACGGCAGCTATGCCGACCAGCCCGAATGGGTCGAGGAAAGTCTGCTGCGCTGGAACGCCCACCCTGAAAACCTGGTTCAGGAGCAACTGGCGATGATTCCGCCAGCCGCTGAAGACCACGACGCCGCTATCGCCGCGATGACCGGTGGGCATACGGTTGGCGCGCCGTTTCATCTGGATATTGATTCGATTGTGTAGCGCCTGAACAACGGGCGGGCAAAACATGGCTGTGCCAGAATCCAACGCTCGAAAATGCGATCTCTCTACTACAACTGCCAAGGAGCTTCATTTCATGGAACTGAAACCACTGTTTTTCGCCGCGCTCATGTGGCTGCCCATCACCCATGCGTCAGCGGAAACCCCACCATTGGACGGCCATTACTACCTGACCGGCGCAATGGAAATGGGCGCCGAGTTGCTGTTGCGAAAGGACGGCACCTTTGATGCCGGTGTGGCGTATGGCAGCGCCGATGGCTTTGCCAAAGGCACCTGGAAAGTCGAGAACCAGACAGTACTGCTGGAAAGCAAAACCAAGCCTGCCTCCAACAGCGATCTGGGCGGACTGTTCCAGGACCTGCAACTGGCGATCGAGCCAAACTGCCTGGCCGTGGATTTCGGCAACGGCAAGGCCTGCTTCCGACGCCAGTAAGCCAACAGACAGCCACAAAAAATGGGCACCCGACCGCAATCGGTGTGCCCATTTTCATTTGCGGTTCTCCCCGTCATTCAGGGGAGCACGCCGCCATCAAGGATTGACGCTGTCTTTCAACGATTTGCCTGGCTTGAACGCCACGGTGTTGCTGGCCTTGATCTTGACCGGTTCGCCGGTCTACGGGTTTTTGCCGGTGCGGGCGCCGCGGTGGCGTTGCAGGAAGGTGCCGAAGCCGACCAGCGTCACGCTGTCCTTGCGGTGCAGGGCGCCGGTGATTTCTTCGAGGACGGCGTTGAGGACGCGATTGGCCTGTTCTTTGGTCAGGTCTGCCTTTTCGGCGATTGCAGCGGCGAGTTCTGGTTTACGCATTAGTGAAGCCCCTTTGACGGTTTTTTGTTGTTATGTCCGTGCTGTTCTCGTTGGAACAGCGCCCAAGGCGCCGCAGGCTCTACTCTGCGGCAGACGGGAGTGAGAATGGCACGCCGCCAACGGCGGCGCCAGTCTCCCCAAGACCTTTGTCGGGGCAAAAGAGCGGTGTTTGCGACAGAACGACCGGCATTTACGCCAGCAGCGGCGGCAGCTGTTTGTTCAGGGCCAGTTTTTCCATGACCGCCCCGCCGGTCAGGGCGTAACCGAGCAACTGACCGTCGGCACCGTGGCACAGCGCTTTGACGTCGGCGCCCTGCCCTTCGACGCTCCAAACGCCTTCGCTGCCCCGTGGTGGCGGCGACACCACCAGCGGGCACACCGGGGTTTTCACGGTGATCGGCATCGGCCCGTAGCTGACCGCGGTCGGGTTTCCGGCGAGGGTTTGCGCCAACGCGCGCGCGCAGCTCATCAGCGGCATCACGTAGAGCAGATTGAGCCCGTCGACTTCGGCGCAGTCGCCCAAGGCGTAGATGTTGGCGTGAGAGGTCTTCAGGTAACGATCGACCATCACGCCGCGATTGATCTGCACGCCGGCAGCCGCTGCCAGATCGATGCGCGGGCGCAGACCGATCGCCGAGACCACCACATCGCACGGGATGATCTGACCGTCGGACAGGTGCGCTTCGAGGCCATCGACTACTTTCTCCAGGCGGGTCAGCACCGGGCCGAGGTGAAACTTCGCCCCGATACTTTCCAGCCCGGCCTGCACGGCCGCCGCAGCGGCAGGATGCAAGAGCATCGGCATGACCTGTTCGCATGGCGCGACCAATTGCACTTCGTAGCCGCCGAGGATCAGGTCATTGGCAAATTCACAGCCGATCAGCCCGGCGCCGAGCAACAATACCCGACGCTTGCCCGCCGCTGCGGCACGGAAGCGCGCGTAGTCTTCGAGATCGTTGATCGGGAACACCAGTTCCGCGCCGTCGCCTTCGATCGGCACGCGCACGGTTTCCGCGCCCCAGGCCAGAATCAAGTCGCGATAGGGCACGGCTTCTTCACCGATCCACAAGCGTTTGTGGCCGGCATCGATGCCGCTGATGCGCGTGTGGGTGCGCACTTCGGCCTTCAGCTGCTCAGCCATGGCGCCGGGTTCGGCCATGCTCAGGCCGTCGGCGTCCTTGTTCTTGCCGAAGCCGGTGGAGAGCATCGGCTTGGAGTAAGAGCGGCCGTCATCGGCGGTGATCAGCAGCAGCGGGGTTTCGCTGTCGAGCTTGCGAAACTCGCGGGCCAGGTTGTAGCCCGCAAGCCCGGTGCCGATGATGACGACTGGTGCGCTCATGCCTTACTCCTCTATTTGCTTAGTTGATTTCAATCATTTCGAAGTCCATTTTGCCGACGCCGCAGTCGGGGCACAGCCAGTCTGCCGGTACGTCTTCCCAGCGGGTGCCCGCCGCGATGCCGTCATCCGGCCAGCCATCGGCCTCGTTATAGATCAGGCCACAGACGATACATTGCCACTTCTTCATTCAGGTACTTCCTCAGGGTTCAGGCGTAGTGCCGGCGCGGACGGTCGATGGGTGTTGCGCTGCCATCCTGCTCAGGGCGTTTTGTACTGAGGGTGCCGCGCAGATGCAAGCCTGTTCGGCGCAACGGCGGCCGGCGCCGCTCAATCCTGTCGCCTGCCATGGTAAGCTCGCGGCCTCATTTGCGGCCAATAATGACTCATTGTGCAACATTCAAATGCCTGCCCCGCCCCGCTCTGGCTGACCCAAGACCGCCTGACGCCCCGCCCCGATCCGTTGACCCTCGACTGGTTGTTCGACGAAGGCTCGCTGACCCGCCGTTTGACCCGTTTGTCCGAGGATGGCTTCAGCGTGTCGCCGTTGTTCGAAGGCTGGGACACCCTGCGCGCTGATGAATGCGCGGCGCTGGATCTGGCCGAGGGCAGCGAAGGCTGGGTGCGTGAGGTGTATTTGCGTGGTCATGGCGAAGCCTGGGTGTTTGCCCGCAGCGTCGCCTCGCGGGCGGCTCTGCAAGGCGATGGTTTGCACATGGATGAACTGGGCAGCCGCTCGCTGGGCGAATTGCTGTTTTGCGATCGGGCATTTCAGCGCCGCGCGATTGAAGTCTGCCACTACCCTGAACAATGGTTGCCGCCAGCGGTGCAAGCTCCTGAGTTGTGGGGCCGGCGTTCGCGTTTCGACCGTGGCGCGCTGAGCGTCCTGGTCGCGGAAATCTTCCTGCCGAGCCTGTGGGACGCCGCCCGCGCCCATCCGGAGAATTGCTGATGTATCAGAGCCTGCTCAAGTCCCTCAACCGTCTGAACCCGCGCGCCTGGGATTTCGTTCAGTTGACGCGCATGGACAAGCCGATCGGCATTTACCTGCTGCTGTGGCCGACGCTGTGGGCATTGTGGATTGCCGGCAAGGGTTCGCCGTCGCTGGCCAACATTGTCATCTTCGTCCTCGGCGTGGTGCTGACCCGTGCCGGTGGTTGCGTGATCAACGACTGGGCCGACCGCAAGGTCGACGGCCACGTCAAACGCACCGCGCAACGACCTCTTGCTGCTGGCCGGATCAGCTCGAAGGAAGCGCTGGTGTTCTTTGCCGTGCTGATGGGCATCAGTTTTCTGCTGGTGCTGTGCACCAATGCGCCGACGATCTGGCTGTCGCTCGGCGGTCTGGCGCTGGCATTCACTTATCCATTCATGAAGCGCTACACCTACTACCCTCAAGTGGTGCTGGGCGCGGCGTTCTCCTGGGGCATGCCAATGGCCTTTACCGCCGAGACCGGCGAGTTGCCAGCGGCGGCGTGGCTGCTGTGGATTGCCAACCTGCTGTGGACGGTGGGCTACGACACTTACTACGCGATGACCGATCGTGATGACGATCTGAAGATCGGCGTGAAATCCACGGCGATTCTGTTTGGCGAGGCAGATCGGGTGATCATTCTCAGCTTGCAGGCATTGTCGCTGGCCTGCCTGATTCTGGCTGGGTCGAAGTTCGAGCTGGGGATCTGGTTCCACCTCGGTTTGCTGGTAGCTGCGGGATGTTATGCATGGGAGTTCTGGTACACACGCAGCAAGGACCGCATGCGCTGCTTCCAGGCCTTCTTGCACAACCACTGGGCCGGGTTGGCGATATTTGTCGGGATCGTGCTGGATTACGCGCTGCGCTGATGCATGACACCTGTGGGAGCGAGCCTGCTCGCGAAGGCGTCATGGCAGTCACCTCTGCGATAACTGACACAACGCTTCGCGAGCAGGCTCGCTCCCACAGGGTTTTGGACCGTGATTATTTGGCCTTGGCGACTTTCCAGGCGCCGTCCATTTTGCCGTCGCCGGTCATGTCGCCGGCCTTCTTGTCCATCACGAAGGTGTACAACGGCATGCCCTGGTAGGCCCATTGCATCGCGCCGTCGTCACGCTTGATCACCGTCCAGTCGCCCATGGATTTGTCACCCGCCTGCGCCATCAACGGCGGCCAGTTTGCCGCGCACTTGTCGTTGCACGCGGACTTGCCAGCGGAGTCCTTGGCGAAGGTGTACAGGGTCATGCCCTTGTGGTCGGTGTACATGCCGTCCTTCTCCATCGCCGGATCGGCCGCCATGGCCAGCCCCGGTATTGTCAGGGCGGCGGCCATCAGCAGGGCTTTGAACGAAGCAGTCATCTGAGTCATGGAAACCTTCTTTTGTGGTTGTCAGGATTCGGACTTAGAGCTTAGTCGAGGATGGATGCAAATGTTGCGCGCCTGAAATACTGTCACACTACTGCAATAATTCCGTTATCTAATGCGGCGCAAGACAGTTAAATGACAAGAGGATTAAGGCATGGTTGGCAGTAGCATTCTGATCGTCGACGACGAAGCGCCCATTCGCGAAATGATCGCCGTGGCGTTGGAAATGGCCGGCTATGACTGCCTCGAGGCAGAGAACTCGCAGCAGGCTCACGCCATCATCGTCGACCGCAAACCGGACCTGATCCTGCTCGACTGGATGCTGCCCGGCACCTCGGGCATCGAACTGGCCCGGCGCCTCAAGCGTGACGAGCTGACCGGAGACATCCCGATCATCATGCTCACCGCCAAGGGCGAAGAGGACAACAAGATTCAGGGCCTGGAAGTCGGCGCCGACGACTACATCACCAAACCGTTTTCGCCGCGTGAACTGGTCGCCCGCCTCAAGGCTGTGCTGCGCCGCGCCGGACCGACCGATGGCGAAGCGCCGATCGAAGTCGGCGGCCTACTGCTCGACCCGATCAGCCACCGCGTGACCATCGACGGCAAACCCGCCGAGATGGGCCCGACCGAATACCGCCTGCTGCAATTCTTCATGACCCATCAGGAACGCGCGTACACCCGTGGCCAGTTGCTCGATCAGGTCTGGGGCGGCAACGTCTATGTCGAAGAGCGCACCGTCGACGTGCACATCCGCCGCCTGCGCAAGGCCCTCGGCGACGCTTACGAAAATCTGGTACAAACCGTGCGCGGCACCGGTTATCGGTTCTCTACAAAAGCATAAAAGCAGCTGCAAGCTTTTAGCTACAAGCGGCAAGTAACAGCCGATCCGCTTTAGCTTGGAGCTTGCGGCTTGAAACTTGAAGCTGCGGCTAAGGACGCCTCTGTGAATCAAAACTGGCATGGCACCCTGATTCGCCACATGCTGTTGCTGGTCACCGCCTGCCTGGTGATCGGCCTGATCACCGGCTATTACGGCTGGAGCCTCGCGGCGGGCCTGGGACTTTATCTGGCCTGGACGCTCAAGCAATTGCTGCGTCTGCACGAATGGCTGCGCCAGCATCAACCCGACGAAGCACCGCCCGATGGCTATGGTCTGTGGGGCGAGGTGTTCGACAGCATCTATCACCTGCAACGCCGCGACCAACGGGTGCGCGGGCGTCTGCAAGCGGTGATCGATCGGGTGCAGGAATCCACCGCCGCGCTGAAAGACGCGGTGATCATGCTCGACAGCGACGGCAACCTCGAATGGTGGAACCGCGCTGCGGAAACCCTGCTCGGCCTGAAGACTCCGCAGGACAGCGGCCAACCGGTGACCAACCTGGTGCGCCATCCGCGCTTCAAGGAATACTTCGAGCAGGACAGCTTCGCCGAGCCATTGGAAATCCCTTCGCCGACCAACGATCGCGTGCGCATTCAGCTGTACCTGACCCGCTACGGCAACAATGAACACCTGATGCTGGTCCGCGATGTCACGCGCATCCATCAGCTGGAACAGATGCGCAAGGATTTCATCGCCAACGTCTCCCACGAGCTGCGCACACCGCTGACGGTGATCTGCGGCTATCTGGAAACCCTGCTCGATAATGTCGAGGAAGTGAACCCGCGCTGGAGCCGAGCCCTGCAACAGATGCAGCAACAGGGCGGGCGCATGCAGACGCTGCTCAACGACCTGTTGCTGCTGGCAAAACTGGAAGCCACAGACTATCCGTCGGACAACCAGCCAGTGCAGATCGACACGTTGCTGCAATCGATCACCAGCGATGCGCAGCAGTTGTCCGGGGCGAAGAACCAGCGCATCAGCCTCGAGGCCAATGCCGGAGTGCTGCTCAAGGGCAGCGAAGCGGAGTTGCGCAGCGCGTTCTCCAATCTGGTGTTCAACGCGGTCAAGTACACCCCGGCCGAGGGCAACATCCGCATTCGCTGGTGGGGCGACGATCAGGGCGCGCACCTGAGCGTGCAGGATTCCGGCATCGGCATCGACAGCAAACATCTGCCGCGCCTGACCGAACGTTTCTACCGCGTCGACTCGAGCCGCAACTCCAACACCGGCGGCACCGGCCTCGGCCTGGCCATCGTCAAGCACGTGCTGCTGCGCCACCGCGCGCGGATGGAGATCAGCAGCGTGCCCGGCCACGGCAGCACGTTCACCTGCCATTTCGCCCCGGCCCAGGTGGCCAGCGCACGGGCGATCAGCGCCGCCGAGTGATCCCGCCCGGCACACGCCACTAGGCAATCGCACGGTCAGCCGCTACATTGGCTGACTTGTGCCTGCTTTTCAGGCGCTGTTTCTCCCTACTTTTGAATCACACGGAACCCGCAAAACTCCATCATGGACCCTTCCCCTGGCTTGTCCCTCGCTACCATTTTTGCCGACTTCGGCATGATTCTTTTTGCTCTGATCCTGGTTTTGCTCAACGGTTTTTTCGTTGCAGCGGAATTCGCCATGGTCAAACTGCGCTCGACCCGGGTCGAGGCCATCGCTGAACAACACGGCTGGCGCGGACACATCCTGCGCACCGTGCACAGTCAGCTCGATGCCTACCTGTCGGCGTGTCAGCTCGGCATCACCCTCGCCTCTCTCGGTCTGGGCTGGGTCGGTGAACCGGCGTTCGCGCATATTCTCGAGCCGCTGCTGAGCGCGGTCGGCGTCGACTCGCCCGAGATCATCAAAGGCGTGTCGTTCTTCACCGCGTTCTTCATCATTTCGTACCTGCACATCGTGGTCGGCGAGCTGGCGCCCAAGTCGTGGGCGATCCGCAAACCCGAGCTGCTGTCGCTGTGGACGGCGGTGCCGCTGTACCTGTTCTACTGGGCGATGTACCCGGCGATCTACCTGCTCAACGCCAGCGCCAACGCGATTTTGCGTATCGCCGGGCAAGGTGAACCCGGCCCGCACCATGAACACCATTACAGCCGCGAAGAACTGAAACTGATCCTGCACTCCAGCCGTGGCCAGGATCCCAGCGATCAGGGCATGCGCGTATTGGCCTCGGCAGTGGAAATGGGCGAGCTGGAAGTGGTCGACTGGGCCAACTCCCGCGAAGACCTGATCACCCTCGAATTCAACGCGCCGCTGAAGGAAATCCTGGCGATGTTCCGTCGCCACAAGTTCAGCCGTTATCCGGTGTACGACAGCGAGCGCCAGGAGTTCGTCGGCCTGCTGCACATCAAGGATCTGCTGCTGGAACTGGCCGCGCTGGACCACATTCCCGAGTCGTTCAACCTGGCCGAGCTGACCCGCCCGCTGGAGCGCGTATCGCGGCACATGCCGCTGTCGCAACTGCTGGAGCAGTTCCGCAAGGGTGGCTCGCACTTCGCCGTGGTCGAGGAGGCTGACGGCAACATCATCGGCTACCTGACCATGGAAGACGTGCTGGAAGTGCTGGTCGGCGACATTCAGGACGAACACCGCAAGGCAGAGCGCGGCATCCTCGCCTATCAGCCGGGCAAGTTGCTGGTGCGTGGCGATACGCCGTTGTTCAAGGTCGAACGCCTGCTGGGCATCGATCTTGATCACATCGAAGCGGAAACCCTTGCCGGACTGGTTTACGAAACCCTGAAACGGGTGCCGGAAGAGGAAGAAGTGCTGGAAGTCGAAGGCCTGCGCATCATCATCAAGAAGATGAAAGGGCCAAAGATTGTCCTGGCCAAGGTGTTGATGCTCGATTGATGGGAGTTTGGGGGGCTCTTGTGGCGAGGGGATTTATCCCCGTTGGACGGCGCAGCCGTCCCAAAACCATTGAATGCAGTCAGTTAGTACAGAGTTGCAATATTTGGGGCCGCTTCGCGGCCCAACGGGGATAAATCCTCTCGCCACAAAAACCCTCAACACCCTATCGCGCCTACTGCTTGCCCAACGCAAAGTTGGGCAACGCCCCCAGCGGCTGGTTGAACTGATAGGGAATCGACACCAGCCCTTCGCCGGTATTGCGCTGCACCACGAAATGCAGGTGCGGGCCGCTGCTGTTGCCGGTGTTGCCGGACAGCGCCAGCGGGCTGCCGACCTTGACCCGTTGTCCTTCGCGCACACTCACCGATCCCTGTTTCAGATGCAGGTACACGCCCATCGTGCCGTCGTCGTGCAGCACCCGGACGAAATTGCCGGAGGCATCGGTACCGCGCCCGCTCTGGGAATTCTCGGTTTTCACCACTACTCCCGCTCGCGCGGCGATGATCGGCGTGCCCACCGGCATGGCGATGTCCATGGCGTAGCGGTTCTTCGGCCCGTAGTGGCTGTACTGGCCGTTGGCGCCCTGACTCAGGCGAAACGGCCCGCCACGCCAGGGCAGCGGATAGCGATAGCTCTGCGCGCTGCCTGCGGGGTCGCCCAGCGAATACTGGAACTGCGGCGAATACACCAGCGGCTGGTCACGACTGATCGCCGTCAGCAGCGCCAGCCGTGTGTTGCTGCGCGGCGGCAGCACGCGACGGATCGCCCGCGCGGGCACGCCGCGCACATTGCTCGTGCCAATGAAGGCCAGGGCAACCTCGACCGGCGCGTACAAATCGTTGCGCGCAAACACTACATCAACGCCCTTCTGCTTCTTGATGTCCAGGTACACCTGGCGGTCGAGACGCTCGACCATGCGATCCTGAAACACGAACACCTTCGCGCCTTTGCTCGGGCGGTCGCTGTACGAGACCACGCCATTGGCATCGGTGGATTTGTAGATGGTCATGGCCATCGCCAGCTGGGAGGCCAGGCAGAGACCGCAGAAAAACAGCAGGCGCGCGAGCATGGGCAAAAGTCTGTCGAAGGAAGGCCTGGGAATCAGCCTAGCAGCTGACACAGACCAGGCTAGTCGACAGATGTTTCAAATGATCGTCCCCACGCTCTGCGTGGGGATGCAGCCCGGGACGCTCTGCGTCCCCTGCACAGAGGACGCGGAGCGTCCGGTTGAGGCATTCCTTTGCTGCGCGTGGGAACGATCAGAGCACGGGAGACAAGTGGTGTTTCGGCTGGCCCCTTCGCGAGCAGGCTCGCTCCCACATTTGGAATGCGTTCCAGGGTGGGAGCGAGCCTGCTCGCGAAGGCGGCCTATCGGGCGCCGAAGCTTACGCGCCGGGTACGAAATGCTTCTGCGCCGTGCCACGGGCGATCAGGCGCGAGATGTAGTCGAGCTTCTGCGCATCCTGGTCGACAAAGCGGAAGGTCAGTTGCAGCCAGTCGCTGTCGGCTTTCTGCTCGTGGGCGACGATCGCGTGCAGGTAACCATTGAGGCGCGCGATCTCGGCGTTATCGCCCTGCTCCAGATCAAGCACGGCGCTGTCGAGGATCTGCGGCAGGGTTTCGGTGCGCTTCACTACCAGCAGCGCTTCCTTGATGCTCAGGGCCTTGATCACGCATTGCTGAGTACCGCTCGGCAGGCGCAACTGGCCCTGACCACGACCGCCCACCGGCGCCTTGGATGCACCGGGCGCCTGAACTGGCGGGCTGTTGAGCAAACCGCGCGACGGTGCAGCGGCTGGAGCGGCTGGAGCGGCTGGAGCGGGGGCAGCAGCGGCAGGCCTGGCCGCAGCGCCGCCGACCACGGCCGGCTTGCCGCCGGTCAGTGCGCTCAGGGAATCGTTGCCGAATGCCGAATTCATTTTGGTAGGCGCGCTGTTCATCAAGGTGTCGAGCTTGCCGACCTTGTTCAGTGCCTGCTTGACCTTGGTCAGCAGCTGCTCGTTGGTGAACGGCTTGCTGACGTAACCGGATACGCCGGCCTGAATCGCCTGCACGACGTTTTCCTTGTCGCCACGGCTGGTGACCATGACGAACGGCATGGTCTTGAGGTTGTCCTGCTCGCGGCACCAGGTCAGCAGTTCGAGGCCGGACATTTCCGGCATTTCCCAGTCACACAGCACCAGGTCGAAAGCCTCTTTGGCCAGCATCGCCTGGGCCTTTTTGCCGTTGATGGCGTCCTCGGTGCGGATCCCCGGGAAGTAATTACGCAGGCACTTTTTCACCAGGTCACGAATGAACGAAGCATCGTCCACGACCAACACACTGATCTTGCTCATCCAACACCCCTATTAAAATCCCGGCAAGCATAACGCTGGCTGATGGCACATTGCCAAAACTCTTCAGTCACGCCGGGACTTTTCGTTCGCGGGTGCTGCTTTTTAATGCGCTTTCCGATCCGTATCTGCTTCCGAAAAGCAGAAACAAAAACGCCCGGCCAGAGGGCCGGGCGCTTTTCTCAGGCAATCTTACTTATCGTCAGCTTCGCCCGGAACATTAGCGGTTTCAGCGCTTGTGCCTTCAACTTCTTCTTTCATGCGCTTGAGGCCCATGTGACGCACGTCGGTGCCGCGCACGAGGTAGATCACCAGTTCGGAGATGTTGCGCGCATGATCGCCGATGCGCTCCAGCGAACGCAGGACCCAGATGATGCTCAGCACCCGCGAGATAGAGCGCGGGTCTTCCATCATGTAGGTGGCCAGCTCACGCAAAGCGGTTTTGTATTCGCGATCGATGATCTTGTCGTACTGCGCCACCGACAAGGCCAGATCGGCGTCAAAACGCGCGAAGGCGTCCAGCGCATCACGAACCATGTTTCGCACCTGGTCGCCAATGTGACGGACCTCGACGTAACCGCGCGGCGCTTCACCTTCTTCGCACAACTGGATGGCGCGGCGGGCGATCTTGGTGGCTTCGTCGCCGATACGCTCGAGGTCGATCACCGATTTGGAAATGCTGATGATCAAACGCAGGTCGGAGGCTGCCGGCTGACGACGGGCGAGAATGCGCAGGCATTCTTCGTCGATGTTGCGTTCCATCTGGTTGATCTGGTCGTCGATCTCACGGACCTGCTGAGCCAGACCGGAGTCGGCCTCGATCAGCGCCGTGACCGCGTCGTTGACCTGCTTCTCGACCAGCCCGCCCATGGCAAGGAGGTGGCTGCGCACTTCCTCCAGTTCAGCGTTGAACTGCGCGGAAATGTGATGGGTAAGGCCTTCTTTGGAAATCATTGTTCGCTCCGCGAAAGTTGCAAGCTTCAAGCTGCAAGCTTCAAGCAGTTATGTGTAAGTCCTGATATCGCACCGCATCTTTCTTGCCGCTTGTTGCTTGCGGCTTGCAGCTGCCCCAATCAGCCATAGCGACCGGTGATATAGTCTTCGGTCTGCTTCTTCGCCGGATTGGTGAACAGGGTATCGGTGTCGCCGAATTCCACCAGTTTGCCCATGTACATGAACGCGGTGTAGTCGGACACCCGTGCCGCCTGTTGCATGTTGTGGGTCACGATGACGATGGTGAATTTGGACTTCAGCTCGTAGATCAGCTCTTCGACTTTCAGCGTCGAGATCGGGTCGAGAGCCGAGCACGGTTCGTCGAGCAGCAGCACTTCCGGCTCAACCGCGATGGTGCGCGCGATCACCAGACGCTGTTGCTGACCGCCGGACAGGCCGAGGGCCGAGTCGTGCAGACGGTCTTTGACCTCGTCCCACAATGCCGCGCCTTTCAACGCCCATTCAACGGCTTCGTCGAGGATGCGCTTCTTGTTGATGCCCTGGATGCGCAGGCCATAGACCACGTTTTCGTAGATGGTCTTCGGGAACGGGTTGGGCTTCTGGAACACCATGCCGACGCGACGACGCAGCTCGGCAACATCTTCGCCCTTGCGATAGATGTTGTTGCCGTACAGGTTGATCGCGCCCTCGACACGGCAGCCGTCGACCAGATCGTTCATCCGGTTGAAGGTACGCAGCAGCGTCGACTTACCGCAGCCCGACGGGCCGATGAACGCGGTCACGCGCTGTTTCGGGATGTTCATGCTGACGTCGAACAGTGCCTGTTTCTCGCCGTAGTACAGGCTCAGGCCCGGCACTTCGATGGCAACGGTTTCCTGCGCCAGGTCCAGGCTCTGCTTGTCGCGGCCCAGGGCAGACATGTTGATGCCGTGGCTGTGTGTTTCGTGCTGCATGGGTCTCACTCCGTTCGTAGCTGCAAGCTTCTGGCTGCAAGCTGCAAGTTTGAGCAAAAGCGGCTTGTAGCTTGCCGCTTGTGGCTAATGGCTTTAGCTGTCCAGTGCTTTGTATTTTTCGCGCAGGTGGTTGCGGATATACACCGCCGACAGGTTCAGCGTCGCGATCACCAGCACCAGCAGCAGCGCGGTGGCGTACACCAGCGGGCGGGCTGCTTCGACGTTGGGGCTCTGGAAGCCGACGTCATAAATGTGGAAGCCCAAGTGCATGATCTTCTGGTCCAGGTGCAGGTACGGGTAGTTGCCGTCCACCGGCAGCGAAGGCGCCAGTTTCACCACACCCACCAGCATCAGCGGCGCCACTTCACCGGCGGCACGGGCCACGGCGAGGATCATCCCGGTCATCATGGCCGGGCTGGCCATCGGGATAACGATTTTCCACAGCGTTTCCGCTTTGGTCGCGCCGAGGGCCAACGAGCCTTCACGCACGGTACGAGGAATCCGCGCCAGACCTTCTTCGGTCGCCACGATCACCACCGGCACGGCCAGCAGCGCGAGGGTCAGCGAAGCCCAGAGCAGGCCCGGCGTACCGAACGTCGGCGCCGGCAGAGCTTCAGGGAAGAACAAGCGGTCGACCGAGCCACCCAGCACGTAAACGAAGAAGCCCAGACCGAACACGCCGTAAACGATCGCCGGTACGCCGGCGAGGTTGTTCACCGCGATGCGAATCACGCGGGTCAGGGTGTTCTGCTTGGCGTATTCGCGCAGGTACACCGCTGCCAGCACGCCGAACGGGGTGACGATCATCGCCATGATCAGGGTCATCATCACGGTGCCGAAGATCGCCGGGAAGATCCCGCCTTCGGTGTTCGCTTCACGCGGGTCGTCGGAGAGGAATTCCCAGATCTTGCTGAAGTAGAAACCAACCTTGGTCAAGGTGCTCATGCCGTTTGGCTGGTAGGCATGCACGACTTTGCCCAGACCGATTTCGATTTCCTTGCCGTTGGCGTCACGGGCGGTCAAGGCGTCGCGGTTGAACTGAGCATGCAAATCAGACAGACGTGCTTCGATATCTTTGTAGCGCGCGTCCAGCTCGGCGCGCTCGGATTCCATGTCCGCTTGCGCGGTGGCGTCGAGTTTGCCTTCCAGCTCGAGTTTGCGCCCGTGCAGACGGATTCGCTCAAGGCCGGCATTGATTGCGCCGATGTCGGTTTTTTCCAGCGTCTTCAGCTGAGCAGCAAGATCGTTCACCCGATCAATGCGCGCTTGCAGTTCAGGCCATGCGGCCTCGCCTTCGGCGATGACCTTGCCATCCTGTTTGACGTTGACCAGGTAGCCGTAGAAGTTGCCCCACTCGCGACGCTCGATCGCCATCAATTCTGGCGGTGTGGTCTGCTTGGTCAGCCACTCGCCGACGATCCAGGTGAAATCGTTGCCGTTCAGGTCACGGTTGCCGACCTTGATCAGCTCGCGGGTCATGAATTCCGGACCTTCGTCCGGCACCGGCAGACCGGCGCTCTTCAGACGTGCGCGCGGCACTTCTTCTTTCTGCACCACTTCGCCGATCACCAGGTGATTGGCCTGGCCCGGTACGTCGTAATGGGCGTGGATCAGGTCCGCCGGCCAGAAGTGACCGAGACCGCGCACGGCAATCACCGCCAACAGGCCAATGGTCATGATGACCGCGATGGACACCGCGCCACCGCTGATCCAGACGCCCGGGGCGCCGCTCTTGAACCATCCTTTCAGGGAGTTCTGTTTCACAGACTTCTACCTTTGCTTAAAGCGACGAGTATTTCTTGCGCAGACGCTGACGAATCAGTTCTGCCAGGGTGTTCATGACGAAGGTGAACAGCAGCAGCACCAGCGCCGAGAGGAACAGCACGCGGTAGTGGCTGCCGCCGACTTCCGACTCGGGCATTTCCACCGCGACGTTGGCGGCCAGGGTGCGCAGGCCTTCGAACAGGTTCATCTCCATCACCGGGGTGTTGCCGGTGGCCATCAGCACGATCATGGTTTCGCCGACCGCACGGCCCATGCCGATCATCAGCGCCGAGAAGATGCCCGGGCTGGCGGTCAGGATCACCACGCGGGTCATGGTCTGCCATGGCGTCGCACCGAGGGCCAGCGAACCCAGGGTCAGGCCGCGCGGCACGCTGAACACGGCGTCTTCGGCGATCGAGTAGATGTTCGGGATCACCGCGAAGCCCATGGCCAGACCGACCACCAGAGCGTTGCGCTGGTCGTAGGTGATGCCCAGGTCGTGGGAGATCCACATGCGCATGTCGCCACCGAAGAACCAGTTCTCCATGAACGGACTCATGTACAGCGACAGCCAGCCCACAAACAGGATCACCGGAATCAGCAGCGCACTTTCCCAACCGTCCGGGACTTTCAGGCGGATCGATTCAGGCAGACGACTGAAGGTGAAACCGGCGACCAGAATGCCGATCGGCAGCAACATCAGCAGGCTGAAGATGCCCGGCAGATGGCCTTCTACATACGGCGCGAGGAACAGACCGGCGAAGAAACCGAGGATCACCGTCGGCATCGCTTCCATCAGTTCGATCACCGGTTTGACCTTGCGGCGCATGCCCGGGGCCATGAAGTACGCGGTGTAGATCGCCGCAGCGACGGCCAGTGGCGCGGCCAGAAGCATGGCGTAGAACGCGGCTTTCAGGGTGCCGAAAGTCAGCGGCGAGAGGCTCAGTTTCGGTTCGAAATCAGTGTTGGCCGCAGTCGATTGCCAGACGTATTTAGGCTCGTCGTAGTTCTCGTACCAGACCTTGCTCCATAGTGCGCTCCACGATACTTCCGGGTGCGGGTTGTCGAGCAGCAGCGGTTGCAGCTTGCCGCCGGCTTCGACGATCACCCGGTTGGCGCGTGGTGACAGACCGAACAGGCCCTGGCCTTCAACCACCTGATCGACCAGCAACGTGCGGTGCGCGGTGCTGTGGAACACGCCGAGCTTGCCGCTGGCATCGAGGGCGAGGAAGCCTTTGCGGCGCTCTTCGGCAGCGATTTCAACGATCGGCGTGGTGCCCATCTGGAAGGTGCGGATCTGCTTCAGACGCTGCTCGCCATCGGTATCGCGAGCCATGAACCACTGGGCCAGACCGCCCTTGGAATCGCCGACGATCAGCGAGATACCGCCGACCAGCTGCGCGGTGGCAGTGACTTGGGCGTCAGCGTTTTCCAGCAGTTTGTAGCGCCCGTTGAGGCTCTTGTCGCGCAGGCTGAACACGTCGGCCTGAGCTCGCCCGTTGACCACGTACAGCCACTGCTGGCGCGGGTCGACGAAGATGTTTTTCACAGGCTCGGTCATCTGCGGCAGATCGATGCGCGTCTGCTCGTTGGTGACCTCGCCGGTCATCATGTTTTCTTCGCTGGTCAGCGACAGCACATTGAGTTGCGAGCCGGTGGAGCCGACCAGCATCAGCGTCGAGTCGGTGGCATTGAGGCTGACATGCTCCAGCGCGCCGCCGCTTTCGTTCAGCGCAATTGGCGCCTCCCCATACGGATATTCGATGGCCGGGCTGATGGTTTTCTTGCCATCGGGGTAGCTGACTTTATAGGTGTGACGGAACACCAGCGCCTGACCGTTGGACAGCCCCACGGCCACCAGCGGATGACCAGGCTGGTCTTCGCCAATGGACGTCACGGTAGCGCCCGCAGGCAGCGGCAGATCGACACGCCTCAATTCAGCGCCACTGTCGAGATCGAAGAACAGCGCCTGGCCCTTGTCGGACACACGCATGGCTACCTGATTCTGCTCTTCGAGCGAGATCATCAGCGGCTTGCCCGCGTCCTGCATCCAGGCCGGGGTGATCGAGTCTTTCGCGGTCAGGTCGGCACCTTGAAACAGTGGCGCAACGACGTAGGCGAGGAAGAAGAAGATCAGGGTGATGGCCGCCAGTACCGCCAGGCCGCCAACGAGGACGTACCAACGGGTGAAGCGATCCTTGAGCGCGCGGATGCGGCGCTTGCGTTGCAGCTCAGGCGTATTGAAATCAATGCGCTTGGGAGGGGAAGACGTAGTCATTGGGGAATTGGCCAGATCATTCATGCGCACACCCTAGCGATCCTGTATGACAGAAAGATGACAGTGCAGTGACGCAGCAAATCCGCCAGCCGGAAGTCCGGCAGCGGAGTCGAAAATTTGGTGGTTGCAGGAGCGCTTCTGCTCGCCAAGGCGTCGGGTCAGTCACATCGATGCTGCATGTGACCACCCCTTCGCGAGCAGGCTCGCTCCCACAGGAGTCCGGCTTCAGGCCGGCCTCAGGGTATTACTTCTTGGCGACAGCGCCGCCTTCCTGCAGACCGAGGTCAGCCAGTGCCTTGGCAGCAACCTTGGCTGGCAGCGGGATGTAGCCGTCTTTCACTACCACTTCCTGGCCCTGCTTGGACAGCACCAGCTTCACGAACTCGGCTTCCAGCGGGGCCAGAGGCTTGTTCGGGGCTTTGTTGACGTAAACGTAGAGGAAGCGCGACAGCGGATACTTGCCGTTCAGGGCGTTTTCTTCGGTGTCTTCGATGAACTCGCCGCCTTCTTTCTTGGCCAGGGCGACGGTTTTCACGCTGGCGGTCTTGTAGCCGATGCCCGAGTAGCCGACGCCGTTAAGCGAGCTGCTGATCGACTGCACCACCGACGCCGAACCTGGTTGTTCGTTGACGTTTGGCTTGTAGTCGCCTTTGCACAGGGCTTCTTCCTTGAAGTAGCCGTAAGTGCCGGACACCGAGTTACGGCCGAACAGCTGAACCGGCTTGTTGGCCAGGTCACCGGTCACACCGAGGTCACCCCAGGTCTTGACGTCAGCTTTGGCACCGCACAGGCGCGTCGAGGAGAAGATCGCATCGACCTGAGCCATGGTCAGGTGCTTGATCGGGTTGTCCTTGTGCACGAACACGGCCAGGGCATCCACGGCAACCGGGATCGCCGTCGGCTTGTAGCCGTACTTCTGTTCGAAAGCCTGCAGTTCGTTGTCCTTCATCTTGCGGCTCATCGGGCCCAGGTTGGCGGTGCCTTCGGTGAGTGCAGGTGGCGCGGTGGAGGAGCCAGCGGCCTGAATCTGGATGTTGACGTTCGGGTATTCTTTTTTGTAGTTCTCAGCCCACAGGGTCATGAGGTTGGCCAGGGTATCGGAACCGACGCTGGACAGGTTGCCCGACACACCAGTGGTCTTGGTGTAGCTCGGGATAGCAGGGTCAACAGCGGCGAACGCGTTGGCGGTCGCAACGCCAGCAGCGACAAAAGTCATTGCCGCCATCAAACGCTTCAGTTTCATGCCTTACTCCTAGCAGATAGGGTGTGTTAAGTCGGGGCCAAGTATCAGCAGGCCATGTGAACACTCTATGGCTGAAATATGACAATTGGATGAAAGGCCAGCATGTCGCGACAGATCGTTCCCACGCTCTGCGTGGGAACGCAGCCATGGACGCTCTGCGTCCGCATTTAAGACGTGACGCGGAGCGTCACAGGATGCATTCCCACGCGGAGCGTGGGAACGATCAGGCGGGAGAGAAAATCAACGCCCCTTCTTCCAGAGCCAGGCGCCTACCAGAATTCCCATCCCGCACAGCACTGCCACATAGTAGGCAGGCCCCATCGCGCTTTCCTTCAGCAGCAGGCTCACCACCATTGGCGTCAGGCCACCGAAGATCGCGTAAGCGACGTTGTAGGAAAACGACAGGCCACTGAAGCGAACCACCGGCGGGAACGCCTTGACCATCACGTACGGCACCGCGCCGATGGTACCGACCAGCAAACCGGTCAGTGCGTACAGCGGGAACAGCCAGTCCGGGTGGTCGGCGAGGCTGTGGTAGAAGGTCCAGGAGCTGATCAGCAGACCGAGGCAGCCAAAGACGAATACACGGCCGGCGCCAAAACGATCGGCGAGCGCGCCGGCGCCAATGCAGCCGAGGCTGAGGAAGACGATCGCCAGACTGTTGGCTTGCAGCGCGGTGGTTGGCGAGAAGTGGTAGACCGTTTGCAGCACGGTCGGGGTCATCAGGATCACTACGACGACGCCGGCCGACAGCAGCCAGGTCAGCAGCATCGAAATGGCGATGGCGCCGCGATGATCACGCAGCACCGCGCGCAACGGCACTTCTTCGGCCAGTGCCTTGCGCAGTTGCAGTTCGGCGAACACCGGAGTTTCGTGCAGCCAGCGGCGCAGGTACACAGAGAACAGGCCGAACACGCCGCCGAGCAGGAACGGGATCCGCCAGGCGTAATCCGACACTTCGGCTGGCGTATAAATGCTGTTGATCGCCGTGGCGACCAGCGAGCCGAGGAGGATCCCGGCAGTCAGGCCGCTGGTGAGCGTGCCGCAGGCATAACCGATGTGCTTTTGCGGTACGTGTTCGGAAACGAAGACCCACGCCCCCGGCACCTCGCCGCCAATCGCCGCACCCTGGATCACCCGCATCAGCAGCAACAGGATCGGCGCCCAGATGCCGATCTGCGCGTAGGTCGGCAGCAGGCCCATGATCAGCGTCGGCACGGCCATCATGAAAATGCTCAGGGTGAACATCTTCTTGCGCCCCAGCAGGTCACCGAAGTGCGCCATGACGATGCCGCCCAAAGGACGCGCCAGATAGCCGGCGGCGAAGATGCCGAAGGTCTGCATCAACCGCAGCCACTCGGGCATGTCGGCCGGGAAGAACAGCTTGCCGACGACGGTGGCGAAGAAAACGAAGATGATGAAATCGTAGAACTCCAGCGCCCCGCCGAGGGCGGACAGCGACAGAGTCTTGTAGTCATTGCGGGTCAACGGTCGTGCGGGTTGCTCGGGCTGCGCGAGGCTCGAAGGCGCTGTGGTCATGGCAAGGGCTTCTCTTATAGTCGAATCTGTCGCCACAACAACGCTGGCGGTGGCTCGGACAGGTTCGGCACCATAGCAAATTGTTCGAAAAAGCACATAGAGGCGCGTAATTGACGGTCGAAATCAGAACCGGGTGGTCGTCGCGGGGTCTATCGACCGATATACTCGCCACCTGCGCAGGATTTGTAAGAGGTTGCTGTGCGAAAACGTTGTTGGCCCGTCCTTTGCTCGGGATTTAGCCTTTTTCGCAGAGTTTCCCTTTAGGCGCCTGATGGAAAACGTGACGAACGCAGTGTGTTCGGTGTTGAATCGTTTTTCTTGAAGACGGCTACCACCCGCAATACCCACGAAGAGTCACGGGTCAGAGGCCCCTCGGCATGATAGAGCTCGAACAAGAAGATCCGATCCCACAGGGCGACCTGGCCCTGCAAATCACCGCACTTCCGCGCGAAACCAACGGCTTTGGCGATATTTTCGGCGGCTGGCTGGTTGCGCAGATGGATCTGGCCGGCACTGCCATGGCCAGCCGGGTGGCCGGTGGCCGCGTTGCCACTGTCGCCATCGACCGCATGGCGTTTCTCGTCCCGGTCGCGGTCGGCGCGCAGTTGTCCTTTTATACCCAGACCCTGGAAATCGGCCGCAGCTCGATCCAGATGATGGTCGAAGTGTGGAGCGATGACCCACTCTCCAGCGAATGGCGCAAGGTCACCGAAGCGGTTTTCGTTTTCGTCGCCATCGACGGCAGCGGTCGCACCCGTTCGGTGCCGCCACGCGCGCGTTAAACCTCGCGGCCGTTTTGCGGTCGATAGTCGTCCCAGTGTCTGATCGAGAGTTGCCCATGAACACGCCCAACGTTGAAGCCGTGAAACAGGATGAACTGAACTGCTGGCGCATCCGCCACGGCAAGGCCGAAGTGCTGGTGGCCCAGCAAGGCGCGCACATCCTCAGTTATCAGATCGACGGCCAGCCGCCGATCATCTGGCTCAACGACAAGGCCGAGTTCAAGACCGGCAAAAGCATCCGCGCCGGCGTGCCGGTGTGCTGGCCGTGGTTCGGCAAATTCGAACGCAACCCGAGCAGCGTGCAGGCCATGTACACCGGCGCGCAGCCGGCTCCCGCGCACGGTCTGGTGCGGGCGATGGACTGGGAGTTGGGCAACATTGAATCAGAGGCTGACGGCATCAAGGTCGAGTTCAAGCTGCCCTACCCGGAAGGTGGCCTGCCGGGCTGGCCCCACGAGGTCGATCTGACCCTGACCCTGCATCTGGCGGATCAACTGCATTACAGCCTGACCAGCCATAACCGGGGTACTGACAGCGTCACGCTGAGTCAGGCGCTGCACACCTATTTCGCCGTGAGTGACGTGCGTAATGTGCATGTCGACGGCGTGGCCGGGCTGAATTACATCGAGACCCTGGACGACTGGAACACGCCCAGCCAGAGCGGCGATCTGCATTTCGCCGGCGAGACCGACCGCATCTACCTCGACGTTCCGCCGCAATTGAGCATCGTTGATCCAACCTGGGAACGACGCATCGTGCTGACCTCCACCGGCTCGCGCACGGCGGTGATCTGGAACCCATGGATCGACCGCGCCGCCGCACTGCCGGACATGGACAACGATGGCTGGCAGCGCATGCTGTGCATCGAAACGGCGAATGTGATGAATGATCTGGTGACCCTGGCGCCAGGGGGGAGCCATACCATGGGTGTCAGCGTAGCTGCTACGCCGCTCTAAGCTCTAGCGCCATACAAAAGGGCAAAGAGCCCTGTGGCGAGGGGATTTATCCCCGCTGGGTCGCGCAGCGGCCCCCGCTTTTTTTAAATCAAAAGCTGGGGCCTGCTGCGCAGTCCAGCGGGGATAAATCCCCTCGCCACAGATAAATCCCTTCACCACAGATAAATCCCCTTACCAAAAAGGCTCACTCCTACATTTATTTGTGGCGCGCTTTAGAGCTCAGCCTCCTGCACCACCCGCACCTTCTCCGCCTCCAGCGCATACGCCGCATCAGCGAGGTCATTGCTGACCTTCTCGATTTTTAGCGTGCCGGTCACCCATAGCGGTGTGTAGATATCGTCCAGCTTCAAACCCTTCGGATATCGCACCAGCACCAGTTGATTCGGCGGTGGTGGCGGCACGTGGATGCAGGCGCCCGGATACGGCACAAGGAAGAACAGCGTGCTGCGGCCCTTGGCATCGGACTCCAGCGGCACCGGGTAACCACCGATGCGGATGTGCTTGTCGTTCATCGACGCCACGGTTTTCGTCGAATACATCACCGCTGGCAGACCTTTGGCCTGCTTCATCCCGCCCTTCTCGGTGAAGGTGCCGGTGGCTTCGGGGGAGTTGTGGTCGATTTCCGGCATGGCCTCGAGGGCCTTTTGATCCGACTTGGGCATCAGTTCCAGCCAGTCGGTTTCCGGCAGTTCGCCGGCGTGGGCGAGATAGCTGCCCAGCAAGAGGAGAGTCAACAGAAGACGGCGCATGAAGGTGCTCGGCAGGCAAAGGAATGGACGGTGAGTCGCCGCGCATTCTAGCCCTCCCGGCCGTGATGGCCGAGAGGGCTTTGTCGCTTTCGATCAGTTCTTTTTGATCAGACCGTAGATCACCAGCAACACGACAGCGCCGACCAGTGCGCCGAGGAAACCCGCGCCCTCGCCCGCCTGATAGATGCCCAGAGCCTGGCCGCCGTAGGTGGCTGCCAGCGAACCGCCGATACCGAGCAGGATGGTCATGATCCAGCCCATGCTGTCATCGCCCGGTTTCAGGAACCGAGCCAGCAGGCCGACGATCAAGCCGATAAAGATGGTTCCGATAATTCCCATGGCATTTCCCTCTGATTTGGTAGATATGCCAAAGCCTAGACAGACTTTGGCATCCTGCCATGAGAGAACGGCGGCCCCTGAATGGTTCCGCCGCTGCCACATGAAACTGGTTTACTCGGCGATCAGCGCTTGGACCTTGATGATCTGCGCCTGCAGCGTGGCCATGTCGGCGCAGCGCAGGTTGGCGTGGCCGACCTTGCGTCCGGCCTTGAAAGCTTTGCCGTAGTGATGCAGGTGGCAGTCTTCGATGGCGATGACTTTCTCCACCGGCGGCACTACGCCGATGAAGTTGAGCATCGCGCTCTCGCCGACCTTGGCGGTCGAACCCAGCGGCAGGCCGGCCACGGCACGCAGGTGGTTTTCGAACTGGCTGCACTCGGCACCTTCGGTGGTCCAGTGCCCGGAGTTGTGCACGCGCGGGGCGATTTCGTTGGCTTTCAGGCCACCGTCGACTTCGAAGAACTCGAAAGCCATCACGCCGACGTAGTCGAGGTGCTTTAGCACACGGCTGGAATAATCTTCGGCCAGCGCCTGCAACGGGTGATCGGTGCTGGCCACCGACAGCTTGAGGATGCCGCTGTCGTGGGTGTTGTGCACCAGTGGATAGAACTTCGTTTCACCATCGCGGGCACGCACGGCGATCAGCGACACTTCGCCGGTGAATGGCACGAAGCCTTCCAGCAGGCAGGCAACGCTGCCCAGTTCGGCGAACGTACCGGCAACATCTTCCGGTTTGCGCAGGACTTTCTGGCCCTTGCCGTCGTAACCCAGGGTGCGGGTTTTCAGCACGGCCGGCAGACCGATGGAAGCGACTGCGGCGTCCAGATCGGCTTGCGACTGGATGTCGGCGAAGGCCGGGGTCGGAATGCCGAGGTCTTTGAACATGCTCTTTTCGAACCAGCGGTCACGAGCAATGCGCAGGGCTTCGGCGCTCGGGTAGACCGGCACGAATTGCGAAAGAAACGCGACGGTTTCGGCCGGGACGCTTTCGAATTCGAAGGTCACCAGATCGACTTCATCGGCCAGTTGGCGCAGATGATCCTGATCGCCGTAATCGGCCCGCAGGTGTTCGCCCAGCGCGGCCGCACAAGCGTCCGGCGCAGGGTCGAGAAAAGCGAAGTTCATGCCCAGCGGAGTGCCCGCCAGGGCCAACATGCGACCCAACTGGCCGCCACCGATTACACCGATCTTCATCTCAACAACCTCAGGCAATACGTGGGTCTGGATTGTCCAGGACGCTGTCTGTCTGCTCGGCACGGAAGGTTTTCAGTACCGCGTGAAATTGCGGGTGCTTGGCGCCGAGGATGCTCGCCGAGAGCAGGGCGGCGTTGATCGCGCCAGCCTTGCCGATGGCCAGGGTGGCAACCGGAATGCCAGCTGGCATCTGCACGATCGACAGCAGCGAATCGACGCCCGAGAGCATGGCCGACTGCACCGGCACGCCCAACACCGGCAGGTGGGTCTTGGCCGCACACATGCCTGGCAGGTGGGCTGCGCCACCGGCACCGGCGATGATCACCTCGATGCCGCGGCTTTCAGCCTCTTCGGCGTACTGGAACAGCAGATCCGGGGTGCGGTGGGCAGAGACCACCTTGACCTCGTACGGGATGCCGAGCTTTTCCAGCATATCGGCGGTGTGGCTAAGGGTGGACCAATCGGACTTGGAGCCCATGATCACGCCAACCAGTGCACTCATCGTCGCGCCTCTTCTCTCTGGAGCGCCCGCAGGCGCGTCATAAAACAACAAGCCACGCAGGTTGCGTGGCTTGATTGTACGAAAAATGGCCGGACGTGCCGGCCGAAGGCCGCGCAGTATACCGCAAAGAAAGCAATAAACAGCCCCCGAAACGACCATCTGTCAAATGAGCGAAAGGCCCGGTTTTATTGACCTTGAGGTCAGCGAAAAGACATCCCCCGATCCCTGTGGGAGCTGGCTTGCCAGCGATGGCGTCGCATCAGTAAAAAGAGAGGGTGACTGAACCACCGCAATCGCTGGCAAGCCAGCTCCCACAGGGTTCTTCGATGGGGTCAAGTGTTTTGGGCAGCACCGCCCTCAAGCTTGCGCCACAGCAAGCGCACGTTGGCCTTGCGCATCAGGGCGCAGCGGTACAGGCGGATCTCCAGCGGCACATGCCACTGCGGGCCGCCGCACACCACCAGTTCACCGCGGGCTAGCTCTGCGCGTACGCTCAGTTGCGGCACCCAGGCGATGCCGAGGCCTTCCAGCGCCATGCTTTTCAGGCTGTCGGCCATCGCGGTTTCGTAGATCGTGGTGAAGCGCAACTGGCGCTGGCGCAGCAAGCCGTTGACCGAACGGCCGAGAAACGCCCCGGCGCTGTACGCCAGCAACGGCACACTCGCCTCGCCTTCCAGATCGAACAGCGGTTTGCCATCCAGATCGGCTGCGCACACCGGCAGCATCTCGGTCTGGCCCAAATGCAGCGACGGGAAGATTTCCGGGTCCATCTGCATCGCCGAATCCGGATCGTAGAACGCCAGCATCAGATCACAGCCACCTTCGCGCAACGCGTGCACAGCGTCGCCAACGTTGGTCGCCACCAGCCGTGTGGCGATGTTCAGCCCTTCGTTGCGCAACTGGGCGATCCAGCGCGGGAAAAAGCCCAGCGCCAGCGAGTGCGCCGCTGCGACTTGCATGACCTCGCCCTGCCCGCCTTCCAGATGATGCAGGTGGCGCAGGACTTCACCGAGCTGTTCGACCACGGTGCGCGCAGTCACCAGAAACAACTGCCCCGCCGCCGTCAGTTCGACAGGCGTGCGCGAGCGATTGACCAGGGTCAGCCCCAGCGCCGCTTCGAGGCTGCGGATCCGCCGACTGAATGCCGGCTGGGTCACGAAGCGCCGTTCGGCCGCCTGCGAGAAGCTGCGGGTGGCGGCCAGGGCACTGAAGTCCTCAAGCCATTTGCTTTCCAGATTCATCACGTCCTCCCGGACACGCACCAAAACAGGTCACACGTCTGCCGCACAGGCGGCGTCACATGGGCATTATGCCGAATGTGCATAGGGCAGTGCTGAACAGCATTGGCCCAAAAATCCCCACAAGCCTAGCATTCGCAGCGTTCCGGCACAGACCGGGTCCTTATCGAGATGATTTCTATCATGTCCTCCGCTGCATCTTTCCGCACAGAAACCGACCTGCTTGGCGCCCTCGAAGTACCGGCCCATGCGTATTACGGCATCCAGACCCTGCGAGCGGTGAACAACTTCCGCCTCTCGGGCGTTCCGATTTCGCATTACCCGAAACTGGTTGTGGGCCTGGCGATGGTCAAACAGGCCGCCGCTGACGCCAACCGCGAGCTGGGTCACCTGAGCGAAGCCAAGCACGCTGCCATCAGCGAAGCCTGTGCGCGATTGATCCGCGGCGATTACCACGAAGAATTCGTGGTCGACATGATTCAAGGTGGCGCCGGCACCTCTACCAACATGAACGCCAACGAAGTGATCGCCAACATTGCTCTGGAAGCGATGGGCCACGAGAAAGGCGAATACCAGTACCTGCACCCGAACGACGACGTGAACATGGCGCAGTCGACCAACGACGCCTACCCGACAGCGATCCGTCTGGGTCTGCTGCTCGGTCACGACGCGCTGCTGGCCAGCCTCGACAGCCTGATCCAGGCCTTCGCGGCCAAGGGCAAAGAGTTCGACCACGTCCTGAAAATGGGCCGTACCCAGCTGCAAGACGCCGTGCCGATGACCCTCGGCCAGGAATTCCGCGCCTTCGCCACCACTATGGGCGAAGACCTCGCGCGTCTGAAGACGCTGGCCCCGGAACTGCTGACCGAAGTCAACCTCGGTGGTACCGCGATCGGCACCGGCATCAACGCCGACCCGCGCTATCAGGCACTGGCTGTTCAACGTCTGGCTTTGATCAGCGGCCAACCGCTGGTACCGGCCGCCGACCTGATCGAAGCGACCTCCGACATGGGCGCCTTCGTGCTGTTCTCCGGCATGCTCAAGCGCACCGCGGTCAAGCTGTCGAAGATCTGCAACGACCTGCGCCTGCTGTCCAGCGGCCCACGCACCGGCATCAATGAAATCAACCTGCCGGCGCGCCAGCCAGGCAGCTCGATCATGCCCGGCAAGGTCAACCCGGTGATCCCGGAAGCCGTGAACCAGGTCGCGTTCCAGGTCATCGGTAACGATCTGGCGCTGACCATGGCAGCCGAGGGCGGCCAGCTGCAACTGAACGTGATGGAGCCGCTGATCGCCTTCAAGATCCTCGATTCGATCCGCCTGCTGCAACGTGCCATGGACATGCTGCGCGAGCACTGCATCGTCGGCATCACCGCCAACGAAGCGCGCTGCCGCGAACTGGTCGAGCACTCGATCGGTCTGGTCACCGCACTGAACCCGTACATCGGCTACAAAAACGCCACCCGCATCGCCCGTATCGCTCTCGAAAGCGGCCGCGGCGTGCTGGAACTGGTGCGCGAAGAAGGTCTGCTCGACGAAGCCATGCTCGCCGACATCCTGCGCCCGGAAAACATGATTGCCCCGCGTCTGGTTCCGCTCAAAGCCTGAGCCGACGCGAACTTGTAGCACCGCTCACCAGGTCGAGGGACTAGACACCTCTCACCTTTTGAGGGCTTGGGGATTTTGTCCCCGAGCCCTTTTTTTTAACTCTTTATCCTGAGACTCGAACGTATAGGACTGAACAATATGGAAATGAGCCTTTGTGGCGAGGGGATTTATCCCCGTTGGGCTGCGAAGCGGCCCCGATACCAACAATAAAGATGTACCAGAAACACCGCGTGCAATGGTTTACGACTGCTTCGCAGCCGAACGGGGATAAATCCCCTCGCCACAAACGCCAAGTGTTTCAAAGCTTCGTTTCGTCGCTTGCACCACTACCGTGCAGACGGGCGCGCCACTGATCGGTATAGTGCCGCCCCTCTTCGCGTGAGCGGTCGTCGGTAACGAGGCCATAACCCATGCGAAACCCGAACTAATAACAAAACCCGCGATATGGATCCGGGACGAAACCTTCGCCTCACCCGTCGTGCCGCGTGCATGCCGGTGTAACACGATGTTTCTCCGATCCAGCATTTGCACCCACAAAAAACAGCGAGGATAAATCCATGCTCGAAGTCATCAACGACTTCCTCTCAGGGAAAGTACTGATCGTGCTCATTGTCGGGCTCGGTAGCTACTTCACGATTCGCTCGCGTTTCGTTCAACTGCGTCACTTCTTCCACATGTTCGCGGTGTTCCGCGACAGCCTCAAAGGCAGCGCCGGGCAACTCAGCTCGTTCCAGGCATTGATGCTCAGCCTCGCCGGCCGCGTCGGTGCAGGCAACATTGCCGGTGTCGGCATCGCCGTGACCCTCGGTGGTCCGGGTGCGGTGTTCTGGATGTGGGTGACCGCACTGGTCGGTATGTCCAGCAGCTTCTTCGAGTGCACCCTGGCCCAGGTCTACAAGCGCGCCGATGGCGACGGCCTGTACCGTGGTGGCCCGGCGTATTACATCCAGCACGGGCTCAAGCTCAAGGGCATGGCGATAGTCTTCTCCGTTCTGCTGCTGGTCACCTACGGCTTCGCCTTCATCGGCCTGCAGTCCTACACCGTGACCCACTCGCTGCAGAACGCCTTTGACTTCAATCCACAACACACCGGTATCGTCCTCGCGGTGCTGCTGGCCATCACCTTTATCGGCGGGATCAAGCGCATCGCTTCGGTCTCCGACCTGCTGGTACCGATCAAGACCCTGGCCTATATCGGCGTGACCCTGTACGTGATCGGCACCCAGATCGAACACGTACCGGCCATGCTGGAAACCATCTTCAAGAGCGCCTTCGGCCTCGACCCGGCCTTTGCCGGTCTGCTCGGCAGCGCCATTGTCATGGGCGTGAAGCGTGGCGTGTTCGCCAACGAAGCGGGCCTGGGCAGTGCGCCGAACGTCGCGGCCGTGGCCGCCGTCAAGCACCCGGGCGCGCAGGGCGTGGTCCAGGCTTTCAGCGTGTTCCTCGACACCTTCGTGATCTGCACCTGCACCGCGCTGCTGATCCTGCTGTCGGGCTTTTACACCCCGGGCTTCGAAGGTGATGGCATCGTCCTGACCCAGAACTCGCTGGCTGCCGTGGTCGGTGACTGGGGTCGCATGTTCGTCAGCGTTGCGCTGTCGCTGTTCGTCTTCACCTGCATCCTCTACAACTACTACCTGGGCGAGAACAGCTTGCAGTTCCTCAGCCGCAACCGCGCTCTGCTGATGCTGTTCCGCGGTCTGGTGCTGGCGCTGGTGGTGTGGGGTTCGATGCAGGATCTGACGACGGTATTCGCCTTCGCCGACATCACCATGACCTGTCTGGCCTTCGTCAACCTCGTGGCCCTGGCCATGCTGTTCAAGGTCGGCCTGCGCGTGATGCGCGACTACGATGAGCAGCGTCGCGCCGGCGTCAAACAGCCAGTGTTTGATTCGAGCAAATTCGCCGATCTGGATCTGGATCGCAACGCCTGGCCGGTCAACCCGCCAGCAGCAGCGGGCCAGACTGAAACTTCGCCGCAAGGCGTACCTGCAGCGCAACGCTGACAGGTGAATGACGGGCGCATCCCCTGCGCCCGTCGGTTATTGTGATGCAATAACTTGTAGGAGTGAGCCTGCTCGCGATGGCGGACTTTCAGCCAACATCATTGTTGAATGACACACCGCTTTCGCGAGCAGGCTCGCTCCCACAGGGCCCTCATCGTTTCGGAGAATCCTATGAGCTCGTCGACCTACCCCGCCGCTCAACACGTCATGGTGCTCTACACCGGTGGCACCATCGGCATGCAGGCCAGCGCCAACGGTCTGGCCCCGGCGTCCGGTTTCGAAGCGCGGATGCGCGACTACCTGCACAGCCAGCCTGAGCTGGTAGTGCCGCAGTGGCAATTTCGGGAAATGGCGCCACTGATAGACAGCGCCAACATGACCCCGGCCTACTGGCAGCAACTGCGCGAAGCGGTGGTCAATGCCGTGGACGTGCAAGGCTGCGACAGCGTGCTGATCCTGCACGGCACCGACACGCTGGCGTACAGCGCGGCGGCGATGAGTTTTCAGTTGCTCGGCCTGCATGCCCGCGTGTGTTTCACCGGCTCGATGTTGCCGGCGGGCGTGACCGACAGCGATGCCTGGGAAAACCTCGGCGGCGCGCTGGTCGCCCTCGGCCAAGGCCTGGCGCCGGGCGTGCATTTGTACTTCCACGGCGAACTGCTGGCACCGACCCGCTGCGCGAAAGTGCGCAGCTTCGGCCGCCATCCGTTCAAACGCCTGGAGCGTCAGGGCGGTGGTGTGAAGGCGCCTTCGATTCCAGTCGCGCTGAACTACAACCAGCCGAAACAACTGGCGAAAGTGGCGGTGTTGCCGCTGTTTCCCGGGATCAGTGCCGAGGTTCTCGACGGCCTGCTCGACAGCGGCATTCAGGGTCTGGTGCTGGAATGCTACGGCAGCGGAACCGGGCCGAGCGACAATCCAGAGTTCCTCGCCAGCCTTGGCCGTGCACGGGATAAAGGCGTGGTGGTGGTGGCAGTGACGCAATGCCATGAAGGCGGGGTCGAGCTGGATGTCTACGAGGCTGGCAGCCGCTTGCGTGGGGTCGGCGTGTTGTCCGGTGGCGGCATGACGCGCGAGGCGGCGTTCGGCAAGTTGCATGGCTTGCTGGGGGCCGGGCTGGAAACGGCTGAAGTGCGACGATTGATCGAACTGGATCTCTGCGGCGAACTGAGCTGATCTGTCACAACGCAAATCCCCCTGTGGGAGCGAGCCTGCTCGCGAAAGCCATGACACATTCGGCATTCGTGTGCCTGACACACCGCTTTCGCGAGCAGGCTCGCTCCCACAAGGGATTTTTGTACGGCATATAAATTGCTGCGTCCCAGCCACCCCCAGGCTGGAAGATCCCATGCTCCACTCCCACCTCACCACCCTCAATGCGGTCTCGCTGATCCTCAACACGTTCAAGGCCGAAGGCTTGTCGAGCGAGGCGCTGCTGGCTGGCAGCGGCATTGTTGCGGCGGATCTGCAGCGGGCCGATACGCGCATCACCACCCATCAAGAGATGCAGGTCTGCACCAACGCAGTGGCACTCAAGCGTGACATCGGTCTCGAATTGGGCCGGCGCATGCACGTGTCCTGTTACGGCATGCTCGGTTACGCCCTGCTGACCTGTGCCACCTTCGGTGACGCTTTGCGTCTGGCTATCCGTTATCCGGCGCTGTTGGGCACGTTGTTCGAACTGAGCCTGGAAGACGATGGCGAGCAGGTCTGGTTCGTCGCTGCCGACTATCGCGAGAGCGCGGCGATGGCGGTGTTCAATGCCGAATTCTGTCTGGTGTCCCTGAAAGTCATCTGCGACGACTTGCTCGGCCATTCCCTGCCGCTGCGCGCCACGCGCTTCGAACATGCAGCGCCGGACTATCGCGCCAGCTACGCCGAACCCTTCGACTCGCCGCTGCACTTTTCGGCCAAGGACAACGCCTTCGCCTTCGACCGCCACTGGCTCGATCAGCCGCTGCCGCTGGCCGACGCGATCACCCATCAGGCGATGGCAGAGCGCTGCCGCAAACAGAATCTGGAGTTCACCGGACGCCAGGCCTGGCTGGGGCGGATTCGGCAGTTGCTCAGCGCACAATTGAATGCCGCGCCGGGACTGGATGGTCTGGCACAGCAGATGAAGTGCTCACCGCGCACCCTGCGTCGGCATTTGAAAGACATGGGCAGCAGCTATCAGGAACTGCTCGATGAACTGCGCTTCGAACGGGCCAAGCAGATGTTGTGTGAGGACCAGTTGCCGATCTATCGGATCGCCGAGACGCTGGGCTTCAGCGAGACCGCGAGTTTCCGCCATGCATTTGTGCGCTGGAGCGGCGTGGCGCCGAGTCAGTTCAGACCGCATTGATGTCTGCTCCAGGCATGAGCCTGCATGAACAAGGGGCGAATTTCGGTCAGAGGTTTTGGCCATATCGGTCCCCTTTTGGCCGCTCCCGACGTTCTCCGATTCAACTTGCGCCGCAACACTGAAGACCACCGAATCAGCCTTGCGGAGAACAACAAATGCTGACGATCTACTCAGACGATCACCACTTGCACCATGGCCGCTGCGAACTTATCGATGGCCAGCTCAAGCCGTGTTTCGAAATGCCGTCACGTGCCGACCATGTGCTGCAACGCGTGCACAAGCAAAACCTAGGGGCGGTCGAAGCGCCGAAGGATTTCGGCCTGGAGCCGATCGCGCGCATTCACAGCCGTGACTATCTAGAATTTTTCAAAGGTGCATGGGAGCGCTGGACCGAGTTCAACACTGACGGTGACTTGCTGCCCTACACCTGGCCGGCGCGCACCCTGCGTGCGATCAAACCGACCAGCCTGCATGGCCAGCTCGGTTATTACAGCTTCGACGGCGGCGCGCCGATTACCGCCGGCACCTGGCAAGCGGCCTACAGCGCGGCGCAAGTGGCGCTTACCGCGCAGGCTGAAATCCAGCGTGGCGCACGCGCGGCCTTCGCCCTGTGCCGTCCGCCGGGACATCACGCCGCCAGCGACTTGATGGGCGGTTATTGCTACCTCAACAACGCCGCCATCGCCGCTCAGGCCTTTCTCGATCAGGGCCACAAGAAAGTCGCGATCCTGGACGTCGATTACCACCACGGCAACGGCACTCAGTCGATTTTCTATGAACGCAGCGACGTCCTGTTCACTTCGATCCATGGTCACCCGGAAGCGGAGTTTCCATTCTTCCTCGGCTATGACGACGAGCGTGGCGAAGGCGCCGGTGAAGGTTTCAATTTCAACTATCCGCTGCCGGCCGGTTCCGGCTGGGATGTCTGGAGTGCAGCGCTGGATCAGGCCTGCGACGAGATCGATCGCTATGGCGCGGACATCATCGTCGTCTCCCTCGGCGTCGACACGTTCAAGGACGACCCGATCTCGCAGTTCAAACTCGACAGCCCGGATTACCTGGCCATGGGCAAGCGAATCGCCGCCCTCGGCAAGCCGACCCTGTTCGTCATGGAAGGTGGCTACGCCGTTGAAGAAATCGGCATCAACGCGGTGAACGTGCTGGAAGGCTTCGAACAATGAAAAAGCGACTGATCGCCTCGGCGCTGTGCGCGGCCCTGCTGAGCGCTGGCGCCCACGCCGAAGAACGCACGCTGCGCGTCTATAACTGGTTCGACTACATCACGCCCAAGGCGCTGGACGACTTCAAGGCACAGAACAGCCAGACCAGACTGATCTACGACATCTTCGACAACAACGAAGCGCTCGAGGCCAAGCTGCTCACCGGCAACTCCGGCTATGACGTGGTGGTGCCGTCCAACGTGTTCCTCGCCAAGCAGATCGAGGCCGGGGTATTTCAGCCACTGGATCGCAGCAAACTGCCGAACTGGAATCATCTCGATCCGAAGCTGATGAAGCTGATCGAAGCCAATGACCCGGGGAACAAGTTCGCCGTGCCATACATGTACGGCACCATCCTGATTGGTTTCAACCCGGCCAAGATCAAGGTAGCGCTGGGCGACGACGCGCCCGTGGACAGTTGGGATTTGATCTTCAAGGAAGAGAACATCAGCAAGCTCAAGCAGTGCGGCGTCGCCCTGCTCGACTCGCCGTCGGAGATTCTGCCGCTGGCCCTGCAACACCTGGGCCTGGACCCCAACAGCAAGAAGCCGGCGGATTACGCCAAGGCCGAAGCGCTGCTGATGAAGATTCGTCCTCACGTGACTTACTTCCATTCCTCCAAATACATGGCCGACATTGCCAACGGCGACATCTGCGTGGCCGTCGGCTATTCCGGCAGCTTCTCGCAAGCGGCCAACCGCGCCAAGGAAGCGAAAAACGGCGTGGTGGTCGATATGCGTTTGCCGAAGGAAGGTGCGCCGATCTGGTTCGACATGCTCGCCATTCCCAACGGCGCGAAGAACACCGAGGACGCCTACACCTTCATCAACTATCTGCTGCAACCGGCGGTGATCGCACCGATCAGCGATTTTGTCGGCTATCCAAACCCGAACAAGGACGCCACCGGCCTGGTCGATCCGGCGATTCGCAACAACCCGAACCTGTACCCGACCGATGCGGCAATGAGCACGCTCTACACCTTGCAGCCGCTGCCTCGGGATGCCGAACGTGCACGCACGCGAGCGTGGACGAAAATCAAGTCCGGGACCTGAAACCGGCTCGTTTGCTCAAGACCCGCCTCGGCGGGTCTTTTTTTGCCTGCCAGCTTTATCTACCGCACGGGTCACCGTCGCGCCTTTTAACTTGCTCTGCTCCGCCGCCCTTGCGGCGTCCCGACAGAGCAGGAAACCACCATGACCGCCATTCCCAAAGCCAGTGCCGTCGATATCGTGACTCAGCTGGTTACTGGCCCCTCACTGCAAGAAGTCGCTTCAAAAACGCTGCGCGATGCCCTCAAGACGCTGTATCCGAATCTCGACATAGACCCGCGTCTGGCGATGGTCGTGCAACCCACCTGGGCCATTGTGGATGGTCGAGTCGTACCCGACGGGTATCAGGCTGGATCGCTGACCAACGCCCTGGTGCGGCTCGGCCTGTCCGGCACCACGGTGACGTACCTTGATGGCGAGCATTATCTGACCCTGCAACCCGGCGTGCCCGCCCCCGCGCATCTGCCGGTAAAGATCGATGCCATCGGCCTGTTGCTCAACGAACTGGCACCACTGCTGTTCATCGCCTACAAGGAGCAGCACGTCGAATACTGGGACGAGTTCACCTACCCCGGGCAACCGCGCTGGCAGCAATTGTCCGAGGCACTGCGCAACCTGTGGAACGTCGATGCCAGCGTCGGCTGGGACGCTGACGAGATCGCCATCGCCCGGGCGATTTTCAAACAGCCCGACCCGCAACAACGCCTGGCCCCCGCCCCGTACTCGGCAAAGGCATATCTGATTGACCTCGATCGCGGTGGCGCCGACACGCCATCGCACTTGACCGTGGTCGACGCCGCAGTAGTGATCGGCACAACCGCAGACCGCAAGTTGATTCTCACCCACGCGGTCACTCAGGGCTTTCAGCGTTTCGATTCACTGGAGGAACTCGGCGAGGCTCTGCTGCGGATATATGGCGCAAGCGCCTCGGGCGAAGATCTCAAGTGGCGGCTGGTCGAACCCCAGGGCAATTTCTTCGACCAGCAGGCCTGCGCCCTGATTTCCATGGAAGCGGATGCCTTGGGCGAAATCAGTTTTTTTCAGGATTCGCCTGGTCAACGCGTCTATCCGCATACCGGCACGGCCGGCAAACCGGCACAACCGACACCGCGCCTCGAAGCGCACTTCGAGCGTTTGCAGCCGATGCTTCCGGACTGGCTGAACGACGCACTGCCCATGGATCAGACGCGTTACAGCCGGCACCTGCTGGATCTGACAACGCTGCAGCACGAGAACAACGGCAAATCATTTCAAAGCGAAATCACCAGCCTGCAGGCGTTCACTCGTGCAGCGCTGATCAGGCAGATTCTCAAGGAGCAGCCCGGCGCCACAGACGTGAACATCGACAACATCGAAATCACCATCACCAGTCTCGTGGTCTGGGGCACGTTTGTGTTGCCGGGAAATACGCAGACTCAGACATGGACGCTAACGGAGCTCGCCCTGCAAAACCTCGCAGGCCTGCCCTTGGGCAACAAGACTGTGCGGTACAAGGATGGTAGCCCGGTACCCGAGTGGATGAGCGCGACTTTTCTGGAAAACCTGGTCAGCACCGTCGACATTGGCAAGACCTACCCGGCGCATCTCAAGGCCATGCTGATAGACGACACTGTGCAAGCGTCGCTGTTGCAAGGGCTCTACACCAGTCAGCTGCGCATTGAGCTGCCATTGCTGGCGTTACAGCACAAGATCCGGGGTAAAGCGGGCCTCGATGAATCGGGTTATCGATACGTGGTCGCCGCATTCGCCACGACTGGCGCGGAACGCTACGTCGATGGCGAGGAAATCGTCATTCGCCCATTGGCCTTCGTCGCTCATCGCAGCCGCTCCACCGCAGACACTGTCGACAACATGTATGTCATAGGCCCGCGCGATGCCGACAAAGGGCCGTGCGTGCTGTATCGACCGCTGTTCGACAAGACTCTGCTGCAATATCCGGGGCCCGCGAATCTGCTTTTTGCGATCCAGCATTCGCGACATTTGCGAGACTCGGTACTGGCCTGGTTGCCGGACGATGTGCGCTTCAATTACAGCCAGTTCGTCTTTACCGCCAGGCTGCCGTCGGTGTGGACGATCCCGCAACTGATGATCAATCCGACCACTGCGCTGGATATGTCAGGCGCTGTCGCGCTGGGCACTCAGGTGATCGCCAGCGATGTCCTCGCAACCCTGCACGAACGCAACGTCAAGGCGCTTGTCACTCAAGCCGACCGGCAGTCGGTCTCCGATGCAGAAGCACGCTGGGCCTCGCTGAAACAGGGCGGCTGGGTGATGCTCAATGCCGCGCTGCCGTTCCTGGGCCGCAGCGTAGGCACAGCGGCGTGGATCTGGCAGATCATGGATGATCTGCAGGAAATCACCGACGGCGCCAACGAGCAATCGGGGAAGATCGCCTGGACGGCCATCGCCGATATTCTCCTGGCGCTGGGCATGGTGCTCGCCCACCGTGCGGCAATGGGCGATGCGCCATCGACACCCGTGGCCACGGAGCTCGAAGAGGACCCAGCGACGACAAGACCTGCCGCCAGAATCGTCAAAGCGCTGCGCCAGCCCGATATCACCGGCCCGCAATTAACCCAATTCCATGGCACATCGATCGACAGCATCACAGCGCTGAAGCGATCCCCTACGGCACTCGCCACGCTGTTGGACGGGTTCGAGGTCGGCAAGCCCAAAGTCCTTGGCGCAGCCACCCGGGAAGGCGCGTACCGAGACCTCTACGCCCACGCAGACAAATGGTACGCCCGGGTCGGTGAGCGCTGGTTCGAAGTCGCGCGCAACGCGCATGGCGATGTGCACATCGTCGATACGCGTCAGTCGACCCGACCTGCCGGGCCCAGGCTTGCCTATACCGCCAATGGCCAATGGGTGATAGATCTGCGTTTGCGCCTGCGCGGAGGCGGGCTGGAGGACGGGCGCAAGGTGGCGCAAGGCAAAAAAAACCAGGAGGTGGCCGTATTGTCCGAGCAGATCACCGCGTTCGATTTGACGATGGAGAGCAAAGGCAGCCGTCTCGATGCCGAACGCAGCAGCCTGCGCGATGCCCTTCCGGAGGCACGCGAGCAAGCGCTTGCGCAATACCTCGCCACGCTCGACTCACAGCACAATGAATATGCCGCGAACATTCAGCTGATCAAGACACTCAACTGCAAGCAATCGATTCCCAACTACCGCACGGTCATGCCGGAGCGGTTGGACATGCAGTTGTTTCTGGGACAGGAGTGGCTGAGTAATAACGCTTCGGATTACCAGCAGCGGGTACTGGCGGTGCAGGCGATACTCGACGACGAACTGCGCGGCGAATCGCAGGCAGTCACCTCTGCGTTTGAACAGTTGAACGATGCCACTCAAACCATTATTGAGAAAATGGAGTCGGCTGAAGCCTGCCTGGATGAACTGACCAGGCTGGGACCTGATGGTCTGGAGATAAAGCAGAAATACAACATCAGCCTGGCGCCCTACCCGCTGGATGATCTGAAGACTCTGCAGATCAGTCTCGGCCAGTACACCTGCATCAAGCCCGGCGATTCCACCGCTCATGTCGAGGCGCAACAAGCGCTGGCCAGTCTGTTCGAAGATGCTGCGCTGAACGTTCAGAGTTCGCGTGACCTGAGCGCCGATGAAAGCCTCAGTGATCTGCGCATACGCATCGACGCCCTGAGTCAGGTGAGCGAACAGTTCGCTTCCGTGGACAAGCGTTTCGATGACCTGGCGAGTGAATATTCCGAACACATACACATGGAACGCCTCAGGCAATTGCAGGCGCGCGTGGCCGCATTCAATGAAAGCGCCGACAACCGACTCGCCGACCTGTTGCGCTACCGGCATCTACTGGTGCCGCAAGCCGGTCCGTCGAGACCCTCAACGTCAGCTTCGAATCGGCAGATCATCAAGACACGCAACAAGGGCACCCTGGTCGGCCAGCGGAAAAAAAGCCTCGACGGCAAGAACACCGATCTGGTCGAAGTCGGTACGGCGCTGACGAGAGTGATCGCGACATTCAAGGAGGAATCGCCAGGTATCTGGGTCGAGCAGAGTGCACGGCCTGCACCTTTGCCTAAAGCCAGGCCCAACCTCAACAAGAGCATCAGCGAAGGGCAGGCATTGATCGACGGGCTGGCGGCGTTTCATCGGCGCATCGAGGCGCGTCTCAAACGCGGCTCGCGCATACCAGTGGAGGTCGAAGAGGAATACCACAACCACGCCACCCTATTGCGCAAAGCCTGTGCGGCGATCGATGAAGCGTTAACGGCGAGTAACCTGACCGCTGCTCTGCATGAACCGTCCGAAGAGCTCAACCACAAGCTCGGCGCTGCGGCTACGACACTGGAGCAAAAAGGCACCAGCACGCGAATCCGCCTGGTCAAGCAACAACTGCCAACAGCTGCCGGGGTCGAGTGGCTCAAGGACAAGGGCGAAGTGAACATCTCGAAAACCCTGACCCGACGGCGTCTGAGGCGCCATCAGAACGATTTTCTCGACGAGTATGAAATTCGCGATGCGCATACCGACAAGGTCCTCTGCTATGCGCATTTCCATTACAGCAGCGTCGACGCGCCCGTTGGTGCATTTGTGCGTGGACATATGAAAACGCTCGCTCAGCACCGCATGGGGGGCGTCGCCGAAATAACGGGTGTGGATAATCAGAGGCTGATTGAAATCCATCGCAGCGAAATTTCCACTCGCAGCGCCGAAACGCTGTTCTTCAATCTCGCCAAGCCTGCCGCAGACGCGACAGCGCCGCTTTGATCGCAGGCTCTGGTACGGCGGCAAAACCCAGCACCAGGCCGGCGCGCTGATCCATGGGCGTAGTCGAGTCGGGTAGCCAGTAGCTGCTCAGGCCGTTGATTTCGACATCGACCTCAGCGGCCTGAGCGATCAATTGCTGCTCGCGCTCGATGCTGTCCACGGCGACGGTCAGGTGCAGCCCGGCCGACACGGCGGGCAACTGACCGACACCGGCGATCATCGGCCAGCCTTCGAGCAGGCAGTTGCGCCGGCTCAGCGCAGCCCGGCGCATGCGACGGATATGTCGCTGAAAATGCCCGGCAGCCATGAACTCGGCCATCACCGCTTGGGTGCTGACTTCCGAGTGCCGCACATCGACGGCGCGGCGTTGCGCAAACGCGTCGACCAGCGCTGGCGGCAGCACCAGATAACCAAGGCGCAGTGCCGGAAAAGCGACCTTGCCGAAGGTGCCGACGTAGAGCACACGCCCCTGACGATCAAGTGCGGCCAACGGTGCCAGCGGTGCGCCGGTGTAGCGGTACTCGCCGTCGTAATCGTCTTCGACGATCCAGCCGCCGACCCGCTCGGCCCAGGCGAGCAATTCCAGACGCCGGGCCAGACTCATCACCACTCCGGTCGGGTACTGATGAGACGGCGTGACATAAGCCACCCGACAATCGCTGAGCCGGGCCATGGCGCTGCAATCGATACCGTCGCTATCTACCGCCACCCCATGCAATTTCGCCCCCGCCACAGCGAAGGCATGCCCGGCGGCGCGATAGCCCGGATTCTCGATCGCCACACCGTCCCCCGGCTCGACCAGCAACTGTGCACAAAGGCTGATGCCCTGCTGTGCGCCACTGGTGATCACAATTTGCTCAGCCGTGCACTGCATGCCGCGCGAGCTGCGCAAATACGCAGCAATCATGCCGCGCAGCCGCGCGTCACCGGCCGGGTCGCCGTAACACAGCTGCTGCAGATCCGGTTTGCGCCAGAAAGCCGCGTTGAGCTTGGCCCAGACCTCGAACGGAAACAGATCGAATGCAGGCACACCCACCCGAAAAGCACGCGGCGGACCGCTCGGTGGTCGCGGCAAATGATGCTTTTCAATGCGGGAAAATCCGTCGCTGTGGATAACTTTGCTGGATGGATTCACAGGTAAATCCAGCCAATTTGTGGATAAGGCTGTGGGTAAGCCTGTTGACAAGCCTGTGGATGAATTTGTGGATAGTTTTTTCCCAGGCGGGGATGCCTGAGCCAATCGCGCCACGTAAGTACCGTCGCCAACGCGCCCTTCGATAAACCCCTCGGCATACAACTGATCGTAAGCGCGCACCACGCTGTTGCGGGAAATGCCCAGCGCCAAGGCCAAATCTCGGCTGGCCGGCAATCGCGTGCCACTGGCCAGACGTCCATCCAGCACCCGCAGGCGCAGAGCCTGATAGAGCTGGCGGCTCAGGCCCTGACGGCGATCAAGCTCGATACCGGCCGGGTTGAAGGGCATCGACAAGGGTGGCAGATCAGGCATGGCGAATGGACCTATGAAATGGCTCAGCAATGGCTCTTACAACGGACCAATAGCCTGCCTAGGATGCAGGCATTCGCCAAGGAAAATCTGTCCATGTACACGCCACGCGCCTTTGCCATCGAAGACTTGTCCCAACTGCACGAACTGATTCTCGCCACGCGCCTGGCCATTCTGGTCAGTCACGGCGAAAGCGGCCTGCAAGCCAGCCACGTGCCGGTGCTGCTGCACCGCGAACAGGGCGAATACGGCACGCTCTACGGCCATCTGGCCAAGGCCAATCCGCAGTGGAAGGACCTGCGGGACGGCGCCGAGGCCATGCTGATCTTTGCCGGACCAGACGCCTACGTCAGCCCCGGCTTCTATCCGAGCAAGGCCGAGCACGGCAAGGTCGTGCCGACCTGGAACTACATCGCCGTGCACGCCTACGGCCAGGCCGAGACCTTCAGCGATGGCGGCCGGTTGCTCGACATCGTCAGCACCCTCACCGACCGCCACGAAGCGGGCCGTGCCCAGCCGTGGTCGGTGGACGATGCGCCAGCCGAATACATCGACACCATGCTCAAGGCCATCGTCGGTTTTGCCATTCCCATCGACCGCCTCGAGGGCAAACGCAAGCTCAGCCAGAACCGCAGCGCCGAAGATATTGCCGGGGTGCGCGAAGGCCTTGCCGCCAGCCCCGACGCCAACGATCAAACCCTCGCCCGCCTGATGCGCTAAGGAAATCACCATGACTCAGATCGACATTCGCCCGGTCAGCGCCAACGACCACGCCGCTTGGCTGCCGTTGTGGCAAGCCTATTTGCGCTTCTACAACACGGAACTGCCGGACGCTGTCACCCAAAGCACTTGGCAGCGTTTTCTCGATCCGAACGAACCGACCCACGCCGCCCTCGCCTGGGCCGAGGACAAAGCGTTGGGCATGGTGCATTACATCTATCATCGCTCGAACTGGAGCATCGAAAATTCCTGCTATCTGCAGGATCTGCTGGTGGTGCCCGAGTCCCGTGGCACCGGTGTCGGTCGGCTGTTGATCGAGCATGTCTACGCTACCGCCAAGGCTGATGGTTGCTGCAAAGTCCACTGGCTGACCCATGAAACCAACGCCACGGCGATCCAGCTCTACGAGCGCATTGCCGAACGTCCGGGATTCATCCAGTTTCGTAAAGCCCTTTAAGGAGACGCGCACATGACCGCTTCACTCGCTGACTGGAAAGGCGTCCCCGCCCCCTCCGCCACCCTGCTCGAGGGCCGTTTCATTCGTCTGGAAAAACTCGACCCGGCGCGGCATGCCGAGCAACTGTACGCCGCCCTCGAAGGGCCGGGTGCCGATCCGAAGCTCTGGGATTACTTGCCTTACGGTCCGTTTCCCGAGCGCAGCGCGTTCAACGACTGGCTGAACAATCATGCGGCCAACAGCGACCCGTATTTCTTCAGCGTCATCGACCGTGCGACTGGTCAGGTGCAAGGCATCCTCAGCCTGATGTCGATCGTCCCGGCGCAGGGCCGCATCGAAATCGGCCACGTCACTTTCGGTGCGCCAATGCAACGCTCGCCGAAAAGCACCGAGGCGGTGTACCTGCTGGCCAAGTATTCGTTCGAGCTGGGTTACCGGCGCCTGGAATGGAAGTGCAACAACGGCAACGCCCGCTCCAAATACGCGGCCGAGCGTCTGGGTTTCAGCTTTGAAGGGGTGTTCCGCCAGCACATGGTGGTCAAGGGGCAGAACCGCGACACCGCGTGGTATTCGATTCTGGATGGGGAATGGCCAGCGATTGGTGCCGGGTTCGAGCGCTGGTTGAGCGATGAAAACCAGACGCCTGACGGCCAACTCAAAGGTCTGGCCGAATGCCGTAGCTGAACTTCACAGATACCCCTGTGGGAGCGAGCCTGCTCGCGAAGGCGGTGTGTCAGTCACTGAAAATATTGACTGACTGACCGCTTTCGCGAGCAGGCTCGCTCCCACAATTGGCGGGGTCTTTCTTAACGACGCAGTTCTTGCGCCAGCACCGCAATGTGCTCTGGCCCGATTCCGCAGCAGCCACCCAGATGACTGGCGCCGCGCTGTTGCCAGTCCAGCGCCCAGTGCAGATACCCCGGCGGATCAAGATCGTCACGCAACGGGTCGAGCCCGTCATTGGCCGTGGCTTCTTTCGGTTGCGGAGGAAATGCGTTGGCATACGCGCCGATATTGATCGTGACGCCGAGACGTTCAAAGGTGGCGCGCGCCGCGTCGATGGCTGCGCCAATCACTTCAGGCTGACTGCAGTTGAACAGCAGGGTTTCGACGCCGAGTTCAGCCGCCACCGCAGCCGCTTCGGCCACTGGCTCGCCAGAGCGCAGGCGCGGCACTTCATCGGTGTCTTCATCCTTGAGGGTGAAAGACAGCCAGAACGGTTTGCCGTCCTTCGGCAGCCCGGCGTGGATAGCGCGGGCCTCGATAATCGAGCTCTGGGTTTCCGCCAGCCACAGATCAACATGTGGCGCCAGACCGTTAACCAAAGGCGTCAACAGTTCGGTCACGCGACCAGTCTCGAACAGATCCGGACGGTACGAACCAAACAGCGGCGGTAATGAACCGGCAACACGCACTGCTTTGCCCGACGCCTGCACGGCACGCCGCGCCAACTCCCCCGCCAGTGCCGCAAGCGCCTGGCCTTCAGCCGCAAAGCGCGCCTCGCCAATGTGAAACGGCACCACCGCGTAACTGTTGCTGGTGATCACATTGGCACCACTGGCGATGTAAGCGGCATGCACCGCTTCGACCGCCTGCGGCGCTTCGCTCAGCGCCAGTGCCGACCACTCCGGTTGGCGAAACGGCGCGCCGGCGCGTTGCAACTCGCGGCCCATGCCGCCATCGAGAATGACCCTGTTCGCTGCGCCCATATGCTTTTCACTCATATGCTTATGAAAATAACTCACTATCAGAGTCGTTCTTATAACTATTTAATACGCACCACTCGGTTAATAACAACCTCTTTTTTCAACAGGAATCGACTGTGAAACTCCAACCGCTATTGGCCCTGGGCCTGACCATTCTGGCCGCATCCACCCAAGCCTTCGGCGGCGCGACGCTGGACCGCGTCGAACAGAAAAAAGAGCTGGTCGGCGTGCTCATGGAAAGCTATCCGCCCTTCTCGTTTCTCAATGAGCAGAATCAACTCGACGGTTTCGATGTCGACGTTGCCAAAGCGGTGGCGGACAAGCTTGGCGTTAAACTGCGTCTCGAAACGCCGTCCTGGGACGTGATCGCCGCCGGCCGCTGGAGCGGGCGCTACGACATCTGCATCTGCTCGATGACCCCGAGCAAGGCCCGCGCCGAAGTGTTCGACTTCCCGGTCGAGTACTACGCCTCGCCAGCGGTAATCGTGGTCAATGCCAAGGACGATCGCATCCACAGTGCCAAGGATCTGAGCGGCAAAAAGGTCGGCCTGACCAGCGCCTCCAGCTACGAAAGTTATCTGAACAAAAACCTGGTGATCGAAGGCGCCGAGGATACGCAGTTGCAGTATCCGTTCGAGGATGTGCAGATCGCCCCGTACGACACCGACAACGTCGCCTTCCAGGATCTGGGCCTGGGCGCCGGCGTGCGCCTGGATGCGATCCTCACCAATCTGGTCACCGCACAGCCGCGCCTGAATCAGGACCAGCGCTTCAAACTGGCCGGTGAACCGCTGTACTCGGAACCCAACTCGGTGGCCATCGAAAAGGGTGACCCGCAGTGGGACGCCAAGGTGCGCGAGGTGTTCGCCCAGCTGAAACAGGACGGCACCCTGAGCAAGCTGTCGCAGAAATGGATCGGCGCCGATATCAGCCAATGACTTCCTTTCCGACCCCGCCCCAGCCACCGCAACCGGTGGCTGAAACCCGCCTGCAAAAGCTTTTCGGGTTCCGTACGCGCCTGTACCTGACGTGGGCGGCGCTGTTCTGCCTGTTCGCTGGATTCTTCCTCAGCTTCGACCTGAAGTTCGCGATCATCCTCGATAAACTGCCCAACCTCGTTGGCCTGAAGCTGGCGCCGAACGGCTTCCTGCAAGGCGCAGCACTGACCCTGTTCCTCTGCGCCTGCTCGATCATCGCCTCGTCACTGCTCGGTTTCATCACCGCGCTGGCGCGCCTGTCGAGCAGCGCCGTGGCGTTTGGCATCGCCAGTTTCTACACCTCGTTCTTTCGCGGCACGCCATTGCTGATCCAGATCCTGCTGATCTACCTCGGCCTGCCGCAACTGGGCATCGTCCCCGGCGCCATCGTCGCCGGCATCATTGCCCTGTCGCTGAACTATGGCGCCTACCTGAGCGAAATCTTCCGCGCCGGCATCCTCGGCGTCGATCACGGCCAACGCGAAGCATCCCTGGCGCTGGGCCTGCGCGAAAGCGTGATCTTCTGGCGCATCACCCTGCCCCAGGCCATGCGCACGATTATCCCGCCGACCACCAACCAGTTCATCTCGATGCTCAAGGACTCGTCGCTGATCTCGGTAATGGGCGTCTGGGAAGTAATGTTTCTCGCTCAGTCCTACGGGCGCTCAAGCTATCGCTACATCGAAATGCTCACCACGGCGGCGATCATCTACTGGCTGATGTCGATCGGGCTGGAGCTGATTCAGGCACGGATGGAGCGGCATTACGGCAAGGCGTATGTGCGGCGTGGCTGAAGCGTATTCAAACGGTGTCCCGACGTATCCGCACAACGCCCATTTTCATGCCGAACGGGCGGAACACCGCGTTCAGCGACTTCAGGGTCTGATTGCCTTCGCCATGTTCGATATGCACCAGCGTGCGCACTGAGATCTTGCACATCTTCGCGAACTGAGTCTGATGCAGACCGGTGACTTCGACCCGTAAACGGCGCACGGCGTCACCGATTTCCAGAGTGCCTTCGGCCAATGATTGCTGAATGCTTTCGATGAGCGCCGTGCGCTCGAGGACGGTCAGACTCATTGCAGGTCCCACTCTTTCAAACGTTGCTCGAGGTTTTTCAGATGAACGCTCGGGTGATTCATGGTTCTGGCGGGCAAACCGCTGGCCGCAAGAATATCCGGCAGTGCGGCCAGACGGCGGGCATCCGCGCGCAGGCCTTCGAACAGCGCAGAGGCATCCAGCCCCGCCAACGAATCGTGCGGATCTGCGCTATCGGCCAATACGCGGCAGACACCTCGCCAATCGACATCTCCCGCCCGCTCCAACTCTTTTGGCCATTTGGTCGTACGAGTCACGCCTTCGTCATCCATGACCATCGGGGCGAGGTCATAGATCGGCGCGAGTTGGAAAGCGTTCTCTTGCCGGATGATCGCCGTGTTACGACCGTGGTTATCTGAGTTTCCGAGGATTTTATTGATCAGGTCGCGACGCAGATAATCGGCAACGAGGCCGGGAATCTGGCTGGCCTGACCCGCTTTGCGCCAGAGCCCGGCGAGCATGCGGATCACTTCCAGATGATTCATGGCGCTGCCTGGCGTCGTCACTTCTGCCAGCGAATAAATCGATTCGACGGCGAAACGCGACACCGCCCCATCTTTCACTTGTCGATCAAAACGCCGCATCCACAAACTCGGTTTGTTCGCCTCTTCCAAGGCCAGACCTTGTGCCGCGACCGTTTCGATGCCCAATGTCTGCAGCGCTTTGTAGTAATGGAATTCGCTGCGCAGGATGTCCTGGTCGGTCTGCCCGCCCCTGTTTCTGGCGAATTTCACGAACCAGTGCTGTCGCACTTCTTCATCGTCCAATACCGCATCGGGATACAGAAGCCCGGCGCTGTTCTCTGCCAGTAAGAGCTTCGGAGCTTCCCCACCTGCCCCCGTCGCGCCACCGATGGCCGCGCCCAGCTCGTAGGCATATTCAAGAAAGCGGTTGTCGCGGCTAATGACCTCCTCGCGCTTGAATCCGATCGGCTTCCTGTCATCGACTGCTTCCGCCGATTCCTTTATTCGCATGTTGCCAATGGGTGCCGGTGTACTGCGACCCAGCAGAAACAGATCGGCGCTGATCTCGGCGGGTCTTTCCTGACCCAGGCGGGCGAGCAGAAACCGCTTGGCTGCGCCTGCCGGTGCGATGTCGTGGACAAAGGCTGGTGTCTTCGCGCGCCGACCTTCCCAATCCAGCGGATACAGGGCACTCACGGCTTGGGAAAAAGGCGACCCGATCAACTCGATGTTTTCCACCAGATAGCCCGCTTCATAGCCAAAACTGCAGCGGCTTTCGAAGCCTTTTTGCGGATCATCGAAGTCAAGAGTCATCGCGTCGTGCCATTGCCCGGCGGTGAAGATCTGGAGTGTCAGGTTATACATGCTGGTTCCGTACGCATTTTAATGCGTTTCAAGAAAGAGAAATCCTCGATAATTGCAATATAGTGCATTCTGTCAGCCAAAGACGCCGTAAATTTGCAACATAATGCACATTAGCCTTCGCTATTGGCTTCATAAGTGCAAAATAATGCAGAGAAGCGTTTAACATCACGCTGATAAAAATGCCGTCTTCAAGCGAAAGCTGTAGGAAAAAGAACAAGCGGCGCCGCGCAAAAGAATTGTTTGCGAAATCCGGTGAGGATTTTCCACAGAACGATCCGATGTCGCCTGCATGGATGTGGGAAGCGGCCGACATCGATTTTTTTCGGGCAGCAATAGAGTTGGGTCTTCTCGATAAGGAGGTCGAACTTGATGCCCACTCAATACCTATTCGCACCAAAACACCTGGCTCTGGCTATTTCATTGGCAATGGGTTGCGTAGCGCTGGCTAACGCCGAGCAATCCACTGAAGCAATCGAGCAGCCCCCAAGCATGGAAACGACGGAGCAGCCCGAAGCCAACCCCAAGCAACAGGCTTTGGAACGGCTCCAGGGTTTTCTCAACGATGCGAGCACAGTGCCGATTTCCTTTACGACACCGGAAACCGTGTTCAAAGGGACTGACGTCAACGACTTGATCACCCTTGCAGACGGGGCAAGCTTCACTGGCCGGCTGGATGGCGGCAAGGGCGATAACGTGTTGTTCCTGAATGCTGCGGATGGCGGCACGTTGAACGACACGCGCAACTTCAATGGGTTATTCGTCGCCCAAGGAAACTGGACGCTGAGCTCAAAAGGCGATTTCCATGAAGGCGTTATGGTCAACAGCGGTGGAGCGTTGACCAACCTCGGCAGCATCAAGGGCGATGTGTATGTCCAGAATGGTGGCAGTTTCGCCGGTAAAGGCACGGTGGGAAATCTTGAGGTGGGTGGGCTGCTCACCGTCAATGCAGCGCTTGGCGCACCGCGAGTGAAGGGTAATTTGCACTTGGCGCCCGGTGCCGAACTTGCTTACGAGGTCACTCCCGCTGGTGGTCAGACGATCAAGGTCGATGGTACAGCTCAGCTTGACGGCGCGACCCTGAAAGTCGTCGCGGCGGGTGAATATCCGCAGAGCAGCCAATACAAAATCATCGAAGCCCGTGAGGTGAAAGGCGAGTTTGGCCGGATCGAGAACGATCTGGCGTATATGACGGCCACGGCTCAATACAACAAGAAGTCGGTTGGGCTGACTTACGCTCGCAATGGTGAACCGCTTGAAAGCCTCGCTCCTACAGAAAATGCGGGCGCACTTGCAGGAAGTATTATAGAGCCAGAGCAGCCGACTTCTCCCGCTGTACCGATCGCAACAACGCCCGCTCCAGCTTCAATGACAGCGGGGATCGCAACTCCAGCCCCCGCCCTGACCTCAGTTGCGACCTTGATTGAAGACTCCGCATCGGTGGAATCATCGATACCCGACGAAATCGTAACTGCACAAACCACCGCACAGCCCGCGTTGGAGCCTGCAAAGCCCATTAACACCGCCGTCGCCGCACTGCTGACCAGCGATAAAACCACCGCGCCCATCGCCCTCGATCAACTTGCCGCCGGCAGCAACGCCAACCTCGCCAAAGCCACGCTGAGCAGTGTCACACCCGTCAGTGCGAGCATGCTTTCGGCGATGCGGCAGCTGGACAATCATTCCGCCTCGACCTACGGCTCGCGCAGTTCACCGCGTCAGGCCGCAGGCAACGAAGACTCCGGACGGGTGTGGGTTCAGGCGCTGGGCCACGGCGGCAAGGTTGACCGCGACGCTGACGGCATCCTCCAACATGCCACGCAAGGGCTGGTCGTGGGTGCTGACTGGCGACTCGATGAGCACTGGCATGTCGGCCTGCTTGGCGGCAAATCGCAGACGAAACTCGATGCCCGCCAGTACGACGGCGACCTCGACAGCTGGCACCTCGGTGCCTATGCCGTGCGTCAGGACGGCCCGCTGTCTTTGCGCCTAGGTGCGACCTACGCCAGCCATGACGGCAGCAGCACACGGCGGGTAGCGTTCAAGGGTTTCAGCGATCGTCTCAAGGGCAATTACGACGCCAATACTCAGCAAGCATTTGCCGAGGCCGGGTTCAACCTGGGCCGCAACAACGTGACCCTCGAACCCTTCGCCAGCCTCGGCTATCAGCGCTATCAGCGCGACAGCTACAACGAAAAGGGCGGCGACGCGGCGTTGAAAGTCTACGGCCAGACCCGCGACAACTTCAGCAGCACCTTCGGTCTGCGTGTTGCGCGGGTCAATACGCTGGATAACGGCATGCATTTAACCCCGCGATTGAGCGCAGGCTGGAAACATACCTACGGTGACATCGACAGTGACACCCGCCAGCAACTGCGCAAGGGCGGCAAGCGCTTCGAAGTGACCGGCGCGGCACTGGATCGGAACAGTCTGTCGCTGGATGCGGGGCTCGATCTTGGTCTTTCGGCGGCGCACACACTGGGCGTGGGCTTAACGGGTGAGCTGGGTAATGACAGCCGAACGTATGGCGTGGCGGGTCAATGGCGCATGGCGTTCTGATGGATTAAGCACGCCTCCTGTGGGAGCGAGCCTGCTCGCGAAAGCGGTGGATCATGCAAAGATGCTATTGGCTGACCTGGCGCATTCGCGAGCAGGCTCGCTCCCACATGTGATCCCTGGCAATGACCTGACAAGGTCGGAAAATCACAGGCAAAAAAAGGGGAGCACATGCCCCCCGAGGTTTAAAGCGTTGGATCGCGACTGTTATCTCAGCCTTCGATCTCGATGAGGATTTCGCCCGGGTTGACCCGGTCGCCCTTGGCCACATGAATAGCGGAGACCTTGCCGCCGATGGCAGCCTGGACTTCGGTTTCCATCTTCATCGCTTCGGTGATCAGTACCGCCTGGCCAGCCTTGACGGTGTCGCCCTCCTTGACCAGCACATCGACGATGTTGCCGGGCATGGTGGTGCTCACGTGGCCTGGTGCCGAGGCCTGTTTGCGTTTGCTGCTGCCACCACCGACGAATTCGTTGAGCGGTTCGAACACCACTTCTTCCGGCATGCCGTCGATGGACAGATAGAAGTGGCGCTTGCCTTCGGCCTTGACGCCGACACCGGTGATGTCGACGCGGTAAGTCTCGCCGTGGACGTCGATGACGAACTCGGTCGGCACGCCTTCGCCACCCGCCGAGGCAACGGCGCCCGCTTCCGGGATAGGCAGCAGCACTTCAGGGGTAAGGGTGCCGGCGGCGCGCTCTTCGAGGAATTTGCGGCCGATGTCCGGGAACATGGCGAAGGTCAGTACGTCTTCTTCGGACTTGGCCAGTGCACCGATATCGGCACGCAGCTTGGTCATTTCCGGCTTGAGCAGATCGGCCGGGCGCACGTCGATGACGTCTTCGCTGCCGATCGCCTGACGCCGCAGCTTTTCATTGACCACGCCCGGCGCCTTGCCGTAGCCGCCCTGCAGATACAGCTTCACTTCGTTGGTGATGGTCTTGTAGCGCTCGCCGGCCAGTACGTTGAAGAACGCCTGGGTGCCGACGATTTGCGAGGTCGGGGTCACCAGCGGCGGGAAGCCGAGGTCTTCACGTACGCGCGGGATTTCTGCGAGCACTTCGCCCATGCGGTTCAGAGCGCCCTGCTCTTTCAACTGGTTGGCGAGGTTGGAGATCATCCCGCCCGGCACTTGGTTGACCTGCACACGGGTGTCGACGGCGGTGAATTCGCTTTCGAACTGGTGGTACTTCTTGCGCACGGCATAGAAGTACAGGCCGATTTCCTGGAGCAGCTCCAGATTCAGGCCGGTGTCGTACTCGGTGCCCTTGAGCGCCGCGACCATTGATTCGGTGCCCGGGTGGCTGGTGCCCGAGGCGAAGCTGGAGATCGCGGTGTCGATGTGATCGGCGCCGTTTTCGATCGCCTTGAGCTGGCACATGGCGGCCAGACCGGCGGTGTCGTGGGAGTGGATGAACACCGGCAGCGACTGCTCGGCTTTCAACGCGCGCACCAGTTCACCGGTGGCGTATGGCGTGAGCAGACCGGCCATGTCCTTGATCGCCACCGAGTCGCAACCCATGGACTCCATTTGCTTGGCCTGGGTGACGAAAGCGTCGATGGTGTGCACCGGGCTGGTGGTATAGGCGATGGTGCCTTGCGCATGTTTGCCGGCAGCTTTCACCGCTTCAATGGCAACGCGCAGGTTACGCACATCGTTCATCGCATCGAAGATGCGGAACACGTCGATGCCGTTCACCGCTGCCTTGGCGACGAAGGCTTTGACCACGTCATCGCTGTAGTGGCGATAGCCAAGCAGATTCTGCCCGCGCAGGAGCATTTGCAAACGGGTGTTGGGCAATGCCGCACGCAGTTGGCGCAGGCGCTCCCACGGGTCTTCCTTGAGAAAGCGCACACAGGCGTCGAACGTCGCGCCGCCCCAGCATTCCAGCGACCAGTAGCCGACCTTGTCGAGCTTGTCGCAGATAGGCAGCATGTCTTCGGTGCGCATGCGGGTGGCGAGCAGCGATTGGTGAGCGTCGCGCAGGATGGTATCGGTAACGAAGATCTTCTTAGTCATTGGTATCTCCTCATAGCGGCAAGCTTCAAGCTACGAGCAGCAAGAAAAAGCCAATCTGCTTTTACTTGCCGCTTGCAGCTGAAAGCTCGCAGCTGCTTCATTCATAGGCCTGCGTGGGCGGCAATGGCGGCGGCGATGGCCAGGGCCAGCTCTTCGGGTTTGCGCTTGATCGAGTAGTTGGTCAGTTCCGGGTGGCTTTCAACGAAGCTGGTGTTGAACTGGCCGCTACGGAATTCCGGGTTGCGCAGGATTTCCTGGTAGTACGCGGCGGTGGTCTTCACGCCCTGCAGACGCATGTCGTCGAGGGCGCGCAGGCCACGGTCCATCGCCTCTTCCCACGTCAGTGCCCAAACCACCAGTTTCAGGCACATCGAGTCGTAGAACGGTGGAATGGTGTAACCGGTGTAGATCGCCGTGTCGGTGCGCACGCCCGGGCCGCCGGGGGCGTAGTAACGGGTGATCTTGCCGAAACTCGGCAGGAAGTTGTTCTTCGGATCCTCGGCGTTGATACGGAACTGCAACGCAAAGCCACGGTGCTGAATGTCTTCCTGCTTCACCGACAGCGGCAGGCCGGAAGCGATGCGAATCTGCTCGCGGACGATGTCGATGCCGGTGATTTCTTCGGTGATGGTGTGTTCCACCTGCACCCGCGTGTTCATTTCCATGAAGTACACCTCACCCTCGGCGAGCAGGAACTCCACGGTACCGGCGTTCTCGTAACCCACAGCCTTGGCCGCACGCACCGACAGGTCGCCGATGTAGGCGCGTTGTTCCGGGGTCAGCTGCGGACTGGGCGCGATCTCGATCAGCTTCTGATTGCGGCGCTGGATCGAGCAGTCACGCTCGAACAGGTGCACGACGTTGCCGAAGCTGTCGCCAAGGATCTGCGCTTCGATGTGCTTGGGATTGACGATGCATTTTTCCAAGAACACTTCCGCCGAACCGAAGGCCTTGGTGGCTTCTGATATGACCCGGGGGAAGTTCTGTTCGAGTTCTTCGCGGCTGTTGCAGCGACGGATACCGCGACCGCCACCACCGGAGGTGGCCTTGAGCATTACCGGGTAACCGATGCGGTCGCCTTCGACCAAGGCTTCTTCGATGCCGGAGACGTTGCCCTCGGTACCGGGCGTCACCGGTACGCCGGCCTTGATCATGCTGCGGCGCGCTTCGGTCTTGTCGCCCATGCGCCGGATGACTTCCGCCGACGGGCCGATGAATTTGATGCCGCGCTCAGCGCAGATTTCCGCCAGCTCGGCGTTTTCCGAAAGGAAGCCGTAGCCGGGGTGCAGCGCATCACAGCCGGTTTCCACCGCCAGGTTCACCAGCTTGCGCGGGTTCAGATAGCCGGCCAGTGGCTCGGCACCCACGCTGTGGGCCTCGTCCGCACGCTTCACATGCAAGGCATGGCGATCGGCGTCGGAGAAAATCGCAACCGAGCGAATGCCCATTTCGGCGCAGGCTCGTACGATGCGTACGGCAATCTCACCACGGTTGGCGATCAGGATCTTTTTTATCACTTGGAGGTTCCCTTGAGCCGGTGGCACCACGACCTGCTAGACCCAGGTCGACGCGTGACCAAATGTTTCAATTCAGTCGCAGGTCCACACTAGCGCTGCTGAGGGATTAACAAAAATTAATAAAAATTGGGTCAGGCATAAGCAAACACTTATAGTTAAAGCAACTGACCGCTGACCGAGCCTGAAAAGTATGCGTAAGTCATTGATGCGTATGACATTGCGTCAATTGCAGATCTTCAATGAGGTCTGTGATTTACGCTCGTACAGTCGCGCCGCCGAGGAAATGTCCCTCACACAACCGGCCGTGAGCCTACAGATTCGTCAGCTGGAAGAGCTGATTGGCCAGCCGCTGTTCGACTATGTCGGCAAAAAACTCTACATGACCGAGGCGGCGGAAGCTCTTCAGCGCGCCAGCCGCGACATTTTCGGACGACTGGAAAACCTCGACATGCAACTGTCGGACATGCAGGGTTCACTGCAGGGTCAGCTGAAACTGGCGGTGGAATCCAGCGCCAAATATTTCGTGCCGCATCTGTTTGCTGCGTTCAAGCGCCAGCATCCGGAAGTCAATTTGCAGCTGACCGTGGTCAACCGTGGCCAGGTCATCCGCCGCCTCTCGGACAACCGCGATGATCTGGTGATCATGTCGATGGTGCCGCAGGACATGGGCCTGGAATTTTTGCCGTTCCTCAACAATCCGATCGTCGCCGTGGCGCGCCCGGATCACCCGCTGGCGCACATGGGCCCGTTGCGCTTGCAGGATCTGGAGCCGTATACGCTGCTGATCCGCGAGCCGGGCTCGGGCACACGTCTGGCCTGCGAAGAATATTTCAAGGAAAAGCGCGTGCACTTCACCCAGACCCAGGAAGTAGCCTCGGCCGAAGCCCAGCGCGAATGCGTGGTGGCGGGTCTGGGCCTGGCGCTGTTGACGCGCCACGCCCTGAACCTGGAGCTGGCGACCGGCGGTCTGGTCGAGCTGCCGGTCGAAGAGTTGCCGCTGCTGCGCAGCTGGTGTGTGGTGCAAGCCAAAGCCAAGCGGCTGTCACCGGTGGCGCACGCCTTCCTGGCGTTCATCCGCAGCGAGCGGGCGCATATTATTGCGTTGGTTGAACGTTTCGACGGGAAGCTGCGGGCGTCGCCTGCCAGTGCGTGATTTCGGGAAAATCGCCGATCTCGGCCTGAAGCTGGCGAAGTTCGAAGCGATCCTCGATGGCGCGGCGAAACTCCATGCGGCGCTGATCTTCCTGCTGACGACGGGTTTTCGCGGCGCTGTTGCGTTCTTCGTAGGGCTGAGCCATTTCGAGTCTCCCAGGGCGAGTACGGGAGTTTCACGATAGGCGTGGGGGATGACGGTTTGGCTGCGTCCGGGTTACAGACTGATGAAAATTTCAATGTGCGGCGTGTATGGGGACGCTTTCGCGAGCAGGCTCGCTCCCACATTTGATCCCGTTATGATCCGGAATTTGTGCTCTCGGGAGATCCCCAGTGGGAGCGAGCCTGCTCGCGAACAAGGTCGGAACGACCTTGCTCAATCATCCAGGGCTTTCACGGCTTTTGGAGACAAACGCAGACTGCGCAGACTGCGCTTGACGCTCTTGAGGTGATTGACCAGGCTCGGCCCGCGCGCCATGGCCACGCCCATCGCCAGCACGTCGATCACCACCAGGTGGGCGATTCGCGAGGTCAGCGGCGTGTAGATCTCGGTGTCTTCATGCACATCGATCGCCAGATTGACGGTCGACAGTTCGGCCAACGGCGTCTGGCTCGGGCACAGGGTGATCAAGGACGCCCCGCTCTCGCGAACGAGGTTAGCTGTGATCAGCAGATCCTTGGAGCGCCCCGACTGGGAAATACAGATCGCCACATCAGTCGGTTTCAAAGTAACGGCTGACATGGCCTGCATGTGCGGGTCGGAGTACGCCGCCGCGGTCAGCAGCAACCGGAAGAACTTGTGCTGTGCATCCGCGGCCACCGCACCGGAAGCACCGAAGCCGTAGAACTCGACACGCTGCGCCTGCGACATCAGCGTCACTGCGCGCTGCAATTCGACCGGGTCGAGCTTCTCGCGCACTTCCATCAAAGTGTGCAGCGTGGTGTCGAAAATCTTCAGGCTGTAGTCGGCGACGGAGTCATCTTCGTGGATCGCGAACTGGCCGAAGCTGGCGCCGGCGGCGAGGCTCTGAGCCAGTTTCAGTTTGAGATCCTGAAAGCCGGAACAACCGATGGCGCGGCAGAAGCGCACGATGGTCGGCTCGCTGATGCCGACGCTGTGAGCCAGGTCGGCCATGGAACTGTGCATCACCGCCGCAGGGTCAAGCAGCACGTGGTCGGCGACCTTGAGCTCCGACTTGCGTAACAGGTGACGTGACTGGGCGATGTGTTGCAGCAGATTCAAGGGGCTGGACTCTTCTTGTGGGCAAGGATGTAGCAAGCTTGTAGTTATACTACATGAATGGGCATTTTGCCTGCTCAATGCGTAACTCGATGTCCCGGCATCAGGCACGCTGCGGTGCATGTAGCCCTTACTGCGGATTTGCCTGATCACGCAAAAGCCCGGCCAGACGGGCAGCGTCCACCGGCCGGCTGATCAGATAACCTTGCACTTCGTCGCAGCGTTCCATGCGCAGAAATTCCAGCTGATCCTGCCGCTCGACGCCTTCGGCCACGACTTTGAGGGCCAGTCCGTGGGCCATGGCGATGATCGCGCGAGTGATCGCTGCGTCCGCACTGCCCTCGCTCAAGCCGCGAATGAACGCCTGATCGATCTTCACGTAATCCACCGGAATGCGCTTGAGGTAACTCAACGAGGAATAACCGGTACCGAAATCATCGATAGCCAATTTCACTCCCAGATCGCGCAGTTGCTGGAACGTCGCAATGATGTGTTCGACGCTGTCGAGCAAATGACTTTCGGTCAGCTCCAGCTCGAGGTAGTGCGGCGCCAGCCCGGTTTCTTCCAGCACTTGCCGCACCAGACTGACCAGCTTGCCTTGGCGCAGCTGATGCACCGACAGGTTCACCGACACGCGGATCGGCGCCAGGCCCTGCCGTTGCCATTCGCACGCCTGCCAGCACGCCTGACGCAAAACGAATTCGCCGATCGGCCCGATCAGACCGGTCTCTTCGGCCAGGCCAATGAAGTCCGCCGGCGGCACCTGGCCCATGCTCGGATGATCCCAGCGCACCAGCGCTTCAGCGGCATTCATGCGGCCAGTTTGCAGGCACAGTTTGGGTTGGTAGAACACTGTAAGTTGCTGTTCTTCAATGGCTCGGCGCAAGTGGTTTTCCAGCTGCAAGCGTTCGAGTGTGCTGGCTTGCAGGCTGTCGGTGAAGAACTGGAAATTGTTGCCGCCCAGATGCTTGGCATGCTGCATGGCCATGTTCGACTGGCTGACCAGCGCTGAAATTTCCCGCGCATTGTCCGGCAACAGGCTGATGCCCATCGAAGCGCTGACCACCAGTTCATGCCCGTCGACGCTCAGCGGCAAACGCAGCTTGGCCGACAACCGCGTCGCTACCCGTGCCAGGCTCGACAGATTGCCGTAGGCATCGAACAGCACGGCAAACTCGTCTCCGGACAAGCGCGCAATGGTGTCGGCCTCAGGCAAGGCATTGACCAGCCGCCGCGCCATTTTTTGCAGCAGCTGATCGGCGACTTCATGGCCGAGGCTGTCATTGAGCAATTTGAAGCGATCCAGATTGATGTGCAGCAATGCGAGACTGCGGCGCCCGCCCTGCCGCACGCGCTGATGGGCTTCGTGCAGGCGTTCGCGGAACAGTGAACGGTTGGCCAGGCCGGTGAGCTCGTCGTAATGGGTCAGATAGCGCAGGCGTTCTTCCGACGCACGCCGCGCCGAGAGATCGGCGAAGAAGCCGACAATATGGCTGACATTGCCCCGGCTGTCGCGCACCGCATTGAGCTGCAACCACTGCGGGTACAACTCGCCGTTCTTGCGGGTTTCCACCAACTCACCCTGCCAACTGCCGTGCTGCTCCAGTGCATGACGGATCGCCACATAGTGGCGATGGGCATCGCGGCTGCAAGGCAACTCGACGACGTTGCGCCCGAGCATGTCGTCGATCTCGTAACCGGTGACCCGGCTAAACGCCTGGTTGATCGCAATCAGCGCGTAGTTCGGGTCGAGAATCACGATGCCCTCGCTGGCCGCTTCGAACACCGTGGCCGCCAGCCGCTGCTGCTCTTCGAGGCTTTTGCTGGCGCTGATATCGCGGCGAGTACCGACCATGCGGATCACCCGGCCGCTGGCGCTGCGCTCCACGGCACGGCCACGGTCCTCGATCCACACCCAGTGACCGTCGCCGTGGCGCAGGCGATATTCGACCTGATAATCCTCGGTGCGCCCCTTCAGATGCTCGACCAGAGCGAACTTGAGTGACGGCACATCTTCAGGATGCAATCGCGGCTTGAGGTCGCGCAGCAGCGCCGTGACGTACTCCGGGGCGAGGCCGAACAGTTCCTGAATCTGCGTGTGATGGACCTCGTCGGTCTGCAGATTCCAGTCCCACAATCCGAGCTCACTGGCCTTGAGCGCCAGCGCCAGGCGCGCTTCGCTTTTGCTCAGGGCCTGATTGGCGGCATCCAGTTCGCGGCTGCGCTGGGCCACGCGATCTTCGAGATCGACCTGCGCTTCACGCAATTGCGCTTCGGCACAGCGGCGCTGTTCGATCTCTTTGCCCAGCTCCTGATTGAGTTGTTCGCTGCGCGTCTGCGCTTGCTGCAAATGCTCGATCAGGTGCTGATTCTGGAAGCGCCGAAGCAATCCACGGTCGATCAGCCGATTGACCTGCCACGCCACCACACTCAGCGAACCGAGCAGGATCAGACCCAGCCAGCCCCAGCCCCGGGCCTGATCGTCGCCGCCCCAGAACAGGTAGCCGATCGCTGGCAGCAGGCACGGCAAAGTAAACGACAGGAACGCCGGCAGGCTCACCGCGTAGGCGACACTGGCCGACAGCGTTGCCGCGCCGATCAGGCCGAACACCCAAGCTTGCTGCATGAAGTTGTCAGCGGGTACCAGAGCGATGCCGGCTCCGGCCAGCGTCAGGCCGGTCATGGTCGAACCGAGCAGGAACATGCGGAACCAGATCGGCCGGGCCTGGCGATCGGGAATCGCCGAATCGAACGCGGCCACCTGAATCACCCGCAGCGCGACCAGCGACAGCAGCCACACCAGCCAGACGCTGACCACGAAGTAGCGCTGCGGGCTCCAGAGCAAAGCGGCGCAGACCAGACCATTGATCAACATGAACAGCGTGGGCAACAAAGAGCCCTGATACAGCAGACGCGTGCGCTCCACCGCCATTTCGACGGCATAGTGCTTGCGGATCACCCGGGGGTCCACGGAGGGCCCCGACAGTTCGGCGCTGAGGATCATGGGCAACGTTCTTGTTCTTATAGGAGGGCGTGCGCCCGAAACGTGGACGGAGCATACACAAGCCGATCCCGATGCCAAACTGCTGCCGATCACAATTGCGGGGAAATTTTCCGCCGCTTGCGCACCGCTGCAACCCCTCAGGCGAGACGGGCCGAAGCCTGCAGCCAGTGACCGACCGGTCGTCATCGGCAGCACTTTCATCGGCTAATGCAACGCACGGTTTGCCCGGGCCTGCGGCGCACCCTAGAATGCCCCGATGCGCGATGATCTCTCCCTTCTGCTGAACTCCCTCAACGATGCCCAACGCCAGGCCGTAGCAGCCCCCGTTGGCCGTCAGTTGGTCCTGGCCGGCGCCGGTTCCGGTAAAACCCGAGTGCTGGTGCACCGTATCGCCTGGTTGATCCAGGTCGAAAACGCCTCGCCTCACTCCATCCTGTCGGTGACCTTCACCAACAAGGCCGCTGCGGAGATGCGCCATCGCATCGAGCAGTTGCTGGGCATCAACCCGGCCGGCATGTGGGTCGGCACCTTCCACGGCCTCGCGCACCGCTTGCTGCGGGCGCACTGGCAGGAAGCGGGCCTGAGCCAGACCTTCCAGATTCTCGACAGCGATGACCAGCAACGACTGGTCAAGCGGGTGATCCGCGAGCTCGGTCTGGACGAGCAACGCTGGCCGGCGCGTCAGGCGCAGTGGTTCATCAACGGCCAGAAAGACGAAGGTCTGCGACCGCAACACATTCAGGCCAGCGGCGACCTGTTCCTCGCCACCATGCGCGGCATCTACGAAGCCTACGAGGCGGCGTGCCTGCGGGCTGGCGTGATCGACTTCTCCGAATTGCTGCTGCGCGCCCTCGATCTGTGGCGCGATCACCCGGGCCTGCTGGCGCACTACCAAAAGCGCTTCCGCCATATTCTGGTCGACGAGTTCCAGGACACCAACGCCGTGCAGTACGCCTGGTTGCGCCTGCTCGGCAAGGGCGGCGACAGCCTGATGGTGGTCGGCGACGACGACCAGTCGATTTACGGCTGGCGCGGGGCGAAGATCGAGAACATCCATCAGTACTCTTCGGACTTCCCGGACTCCGAGACGATTCGTCTGGAGCAGAACTACCGCTCCACCGCCGGCATTCTCAAAGCCGCCAACGCGCTGATCGCCAACAACACCGGGCGTCTCGGTAAAGAGCTGTGGACCGACGGCGGCGACGGCGAAGCGATCAACCTGTACGCCGCGTTCAACGAGCACGACGAAGCGCGCTACGTGGTGGAAACCATCGAAAGTGCGCTGAAAACCGGTCTGGCCCGTAGCGATATCGCGATTCTGTACCGCTCCAACGCCCAGTCGCGGGTGCTTGAAGAAGCCCTGCTGCGCGAGCGCATCCCGTACCGCATCTATGGCGGGCAGCGCTTCTTCGAACGCGCGGAAATCAAGAACGCCATGGCCTACCTGCGTTTGCTTGAAGGTCGCGGCAACGACGCGGCGCTGGAGCGGGTGATCAACGTGCCCGCCCGCGGCATCGGCGAGAAGACCGTCGAAGCGATTCGCGAGCATGCGCGGCACAGCGACGTGTCGATGTGGGAAGCGATGCGCCTACTGGTGGCCAACAAAGGCCTGACCGGCCGTGCAGCGAGCGCGCTCGGTGCGTTTATCGAACTGATCGAAAATCTTGCCGCCAAGTGCGCCGAGATGCCGCTGCACCTGATGACGCAAACCGTCATCGAGCAGTCCGGCCTGATCGCTTATCACGAAGCGGAAAAAGGTGAGAAAGGCCAGGCCCGGGTAGAAAACCTTGAGGAATTGGTCAGCGCCGCACGCAACTTCGAGAACACCGAAGAAGACGAAGAACTGACGCCACTGGCGGCGTTCCTCGGCCACGCTTCGCTGGAGGCCGGCGACACTCAGGCCGACGAGCACGAAGACAGCGTTCAGCTGATGACCCTGCACAGCGCCAAAGGCCTGGAATTCCCTTACGTGTTCCTCGTGGGCATGGAAGAAGGCCTGTTCCCGCACAAGATGAGCCTGGAAGAACCGGGGCGTCTTGAAGAGGAACGGCGTCTGGCTTACGTCGGTATCACCCGGGCGATGCAGAATCTGGTGATGACCTACGCGGAAACCCGGCGCCTGTACGGCAGCGAGACCTACAACAAGGTGTCGCGTTTCGTCCGCGAAGTGCCCAAAGGCCTGATTCAGGAAGTGCGCCTGTCCAACAGCGTCAGCCGACCGTTCGGCGGCAACCAGTCGATGAGCGGCAGCAGCCTGTTCAGCGGCAGCGAGATTCCGGAAACCGGTTTTGTGCTCGGTCAGGCTGTACGTCACTCGATCTTCGGCGAAGGGGTGATCCTCAACTTCGAAGGTTCCGGCGCCCAGGCCCGGGTGCAGGTGAACTTCAGCGAAGGCAGCAAGTGGCTGATGCTCGGCTATGCCAAGCTGGAAGCGATCTAACCACCGGCACTGAACCCATGTGGGAGCGAGCCTGCTCGCTCCCACAGGTTATGCGGCGCAAGTGCATCAATCCCTCTGAACCTATCGCCTTTTCCTACAGACAAAAGTACATCGGCTGATTGCCTCGCCAAGCTGAACGCAACCTGTCAGGCAAAAGCCCGAAACACTCTCTCGCTAGCCAGTAACACTTCAGCTGTGCAACATGGCGCGCGTGTCTCCACAAAACGGGAATACCCTTTATGAAACGTTTTCTTAGCATCGCCATGGCGTTGTGCATCGGCCTGACGATGAGCCTCGACGCCAACGCCAAGCGCTTTGGTGGTGGCAAAAGCGCCGGCGCTGCGCCGACGCACCAGACCAGCCAGATGGCTCCCTCTTCTCCAGGCGTGGGCGGCGCAGCAGCGACCGCTGGCGCTGCCGGTGCTGCTGGCGCCGCGGCCAAGGCCGGCGGTGCGTCGCGCTGGCTCGGCCCATTGGCGGGCATCGCCGCCGGTGGCCTGCTCGCGTCGATGTTCATGGGCGACGGTTTCCAGGGCATGCAGATCTTCGACATCCTGATCATGGCCCTGATCGCGTTCGTGATCTTCCGCTTCATCGCCGCCCGTCGTCGCAAGCAGCAGGAGCAATTCGCTCCGGCCGGCGCGCCGATGCAGCGTGAAGTGTTCGAGCAGAAGCCTGCCGCCATGGGTTCGATCTTCGGTGGTTCGGCTGCTCCGGCTGCCGCCCGTCCAGTGATCAACGCACCGGCCTGGTTCAACGAAGAGCGCTTCCTTGAAGCCGCGCGTAGCCACTTCCAGTCGCTGCAGCAGCACTGGGACGCCAACGAAATGGACAAGATCGCCGAGTTCGTGACCCCGCAAATGCTCGAGTTCCTCAAGCGTGAGCGTGCGGATCTGGGCGATGGCTTCCAGTCGACCTACATCGACAACCTGCAGGTGCAACTGGACGGCGTCGACGATCGTGCCGACAAGACCATCGCCACCCTGACCTTCACCGGCGTGTCGAAAACCTCGCGTTTCGACCAGGGCGAAGTGTTCAGCGAAAGCTGGAACATGGAACGTCCGCAGGGCGACAACCAGCCTTGGCTGGTCGCCGGTATCCGCCAGAACGGCTGATCCCTGCTGCGCTTCACTTGCGGTAACAGAACCCCGGCCTCGGCCGGGGTTTTTCATTTCACGGTTGCATCTATGGCGAGCTACTGTATAAACCGGCCCATATAAACCGCGCCATTCAGCAAGAGGATCCCGGACGTGGAAGAAATCATCGAACAACTGCGCGAAGCCAACGAACCCGTACCGGTTCCTTTGGAATTGCCTGACGAAGACCTGCTGGTGGAAATCGAAGAACAACTGTTCATCGACATTCCGTTCGTCTTCAAAGAATTTTTGCTGACCGTCAGCGATGTGGTCTATGGCAGCCTTGAGCCGGTGACCGTCACTGACCCGCAATCGCACACCTATCTGCCGGACGTTGCGGCCAATGCATGGGACGTGGGTGTTGATCGCAGCTTGATCCCGATCTGCCAGCACGGCGATAACTACTACTGTGTCGAAGAAGACGGCACCGTGGTGCTGTGGCAGGCCGAAGAAGAACTGATTGCTGAAGAAACCTGGGAATCGGTGTGGCACTGGGCGCGGGACGTCTGGCTGGAAAGCTGATCCGCCACACGCCCCGGGTGGTCAATGCCCCGACGACTCCTTGTGGTTGTCGAGGGTTTCCAGCAAGGCCACCTGCATCCGCGTATGCACGCGGATGAACCAGCGCCACAGCAGTGCCGCTACGGCGGCCGCCACGACGGCGATCAGCATCAGCAGCTTGTTGGTCGGCAGGATACTGGCCGACAAGGCTGCCAACAGCAGGAAAATCACCAGCAGCGAGAGGATCGGGATGACTTCGGCGATCACCCGGCGCACTCGCTGCGTGTGACGCCCGGCCATCTCCGGCTTGACGCCCATCTCCGCCAGCAGCATCGACAGCGCCTTGAGCTTGCGATAAGCCGCAATCAGGAACGGTAGCGAGACCAGCAACGCCCCGCCCCAGATCAGTGCCTTCTGCCAGCTCGGATCGCTGATCCAGTCCTGCAGCCACAACGACATGCGCTCGGCGAAGTATGCGCCGGCAAAGAAGATCGCAATCACCAGCGCCAGATTGACCCCGACTTGCAACAGGATCCGCCGGATCATCGACGCCAGCAGCGCACCCTCGCCCTGCGGCTGAATACTGCGCAACCATTCGCCATACATGCCGAGCACCCGCCCGAGCCGCTTGGGCACAGCGGCCGAGAGCTTGATCGACAACGGATCCGCCGCGCGAATCAGGTACGGCGTCAGCAGCGTGGTGATCACCGACACGGCTACAGCGACCGGGTAGAGGAAGTTGCTGGTGACCTGCAAGGTCATGCCCAGCGCGGCGATGATGAAGGAAAATTCGCCAATCTGTGACAGACCCATGCCGACTCGCAGCGAGGTCCGTCCGTCATTGCCGGCGATAAACGCGCCGAGGCCGCAGGACAACATCTTGCCCAGCACCACGGCCACGGTGATTACCGCAATCGGCCAGGCGTATTCGATGAGAATCAGCGGGTCGAGCATCAGCCCGATGGCGACGAAAAAAATTGCGCTGAACAGATCGCGAACCGGCTCGACCAGCCGTTCGATTTTCAGCAATTGCCGGGACTCGGCCATGATCGCGCCGATCAGGAAAGCGCCCAGAACCATGCTGTATTCAAGCTTGACCACCAGCAGGCAGAAGCCGAAACACAGGCCGAGCACGGTGATCAACAGCATCTCGTTGCTTTCGAATTTCGCCACATAAGCCAGCAGACGCGGCACCAACAGAATGCCGATGACCAGCGCGACGATCATGAACAGCGACAGCTTGCCGACCGTGGAAAACACTTCACCCGAGCTCACCGTGCCGCTGACGGCGATGCTCGACAGCAGCGCGATGATGCCGATGCCAAGGATGTCCTCGACAATCAGCACACCGAAGATCAACTGCGCAAAGCGCTCGTTCTTCATCTTCAGATCGTTCAGCGCTTTGACGATGATGGTGGTTGAGGAGATCGCCAGAATCGCGCCGAGGAACAACGAATCCATAGTGTTCCAGTCGAACCAGCGACCGATTTCGTAACCGATCCAGATCATCAGGATGATTTCGAGAAATGCGGCAATGAACGCCGTTGCCCCAACCTTGAACAACTTGCGCAGACTGAACTCCAGGCCGAGGCAGAACATCAGGAAGATCACCCCGAGTTCGGCCAGGGTCTTGATGGTTTCTTCGTCGTGAATCAGGCCGAACGGTGGCGTGTGCGGGCCGATGATGAAGCCGGCGACGATATAGCCGAGTACCACCGGTTGTTTGAAACGATGAAACAGTACGGTTACCACGCCCGCGACCAGCATGATCACTGCCAGATCCTGAATAAAACTGATGGCATGCATGGCGTGGGCTCCTTGATGACGAGGCGCGCGGACAGACGTCAGACGTTCTGCGCGAGCAGGGTAAAAATCCGCTTTTAATGTAGGAATTGCCCTTGGGCAGGGCTTTTGCAGGTTAACACCGCGACTTCGCTCTGGAAGCCGGTGCAATATATGGAAACAGATCGCTACCGGCGTGACGGCGGCCCGCCGCGCGGCGTCCCGATAACGGTGCTTTTTGAAAAGCCACCAGGTGCCCGCAGAGGCGCTTCCTGCAATCAGCCTTGATCCGTGAGAACGTTATGGAACCCGGAAACGCCCAGCTGTCGATGACGGTACTGATGACCCCCGACATGGCCAACTTCTCTGGCAATGTCCACGGCGGCACCCTGCTCAAATACCTCGACGAAGTGGCCTACGCCTGCGCCAGCCGTTATGCCGGGCGCTACGTGGTGACCCTGTCGGTCGATCAGGTGATTTTCCGCGAGCCGATTCATGTCGGCGAACTGGTGACGTTCCTGGCCTCGGTCAACTACACCGGCAACACCTCGATGGAAGTTGGCATCAAAGTAGTCACCGAAAACATCCGCGAACGCTCGGTGCGCCACACCAACAGCTGTTTCTTCACCATGGTCGCGGTGGATGATCAGCGCAAACCGGCCGCCGTGCCACCGCTGCAACCGCAGAACAGCGAAGACAAACGCCGCTTCATGCAGGCGCAGCAGCGCCGGCAGATTCGTCAGGAACTGGAGAAGCGTTATCAGGAGATCAAGGGCGACGCCTGAAACGGGTAGCGCTCAATTGATCGCTTTCGCGAGCAGGCTCGCTCCCACATCTGGAATGCATTCTTCCTGTGGGAGCGAGCCTGCTCGCGAATAAAGACGACTCGGTCTCAGAGACTGATCGCTGTAGCCTCGAACTTCACCCGCGGATGCGCAATGCGATCCTGCGCCCGCACCAGTTGCAGCTCATAACTGGCGCACGCCTGGGTTTCCAGCAACACCTCATGCACTGCCGCTGCGGTGAATTCGAATGCCGCCAGCAGGCTGTCGCCCAGCAGCACTCGCGCCAGGAACAGACCGGACGTCAGGTCGCCCACCCCCACCGGCTGACGCGGAAACGCCAGCAACGGACGGCGCAAATGCCAACTGCCCTCAGCCGTCACCAACAACATTTCGAAGCCATCCGCCGGTTTGCCCGGATAATCCAGATGCTTGACCAGTACCGCTTTCGGACCGCGCGCCAGCAGCGCTCGCGCCATCGCCAGGCAATCGAACAGCGACTGCGGCTTGCGCCCGGAAAAACTGTCCAGCTCCAGTTGATTCGGGCACATGATGTCCGCCACGGCCGCGGCCTCATCCAGGAGGAAGTCGCTGACCTCGGTGGGCACGCTGCAGCCTTTCTCCGGATGGCCCATCACCGGATCACACAGATACAGCATCTTCGGATTGACCGCTTTGATCCGCGCCACACCGCTGAGAATCGCCCGGCCCTGTGCGGCGCTGCCGAGATAGCCGGACAGCACCGCGTCGCAATTGCCCAACTCGCCAATTGCGGCGATGCCTTCGATCAGCTCGGGGATCTGCTGCGGCGCCAGCACCTCACCGGCCCACTGACCATACTGGGTGTGGTTGGAAAACTGCACGGTGTTGAGCGGCCAGACGTTGACCCCGACCCGCTGCATCGGAAAAACCGCAGCGCTGTTGCCGGCGTGGCCAAACACCACGTGGGACTGGATGGCGAGCAGATGAGGCGTACGTTTCATTCGGGTCATTCCGTAAAACGATTGAAATTCAAGCCGCGCAGTATGCGACGAAACACAGCCTGTACGACAGACCGGCGAGACAGTTAAGCTGACGCCATCATTTGGAGTTCGATGTAGATGCTGACCCTGGAAAACATCTTCGTGCTGATGCTGTTCGCCGCCGCTGGTGCCTGGCTATGGCACAATCACGGCTTGCGCGAGCGCGCGCTGGAGCGGGTCAAACAGCATTGCACCAATGTTGGCGTTGAACTGCTGGACGGTAACGTCGCGCTGAAAAAGATCGGTTTGATCAAGGATGCCAATGGTCGCCGTCGGCTGGCGCGGGTCTACAACTTCGAGTTCACCGTGACCGGCGAGAGCCGCCACAACGGCACCGTCACCCAGTTCGGCGCGCACAGTGCGCAGATTGAACTGGCGCCCTACCCGGCGCCGTTCGACGATACGCCGCCGGTGGTCGAAGTGCACAAGCCTCGCGCCGAAGTCATCGAGTTGAGCCAGTGGCGCCAGGAACATACCAAGTGGAAGCCCTGAGCTGACTCACTGAATCCGGCATTCAGCCAAACCGGCTTGCAGCTGTTCGATATTCTGCGGTTCAGCGAAGATCAGCTCGATTCTTGAGTCTTTTCGCCATTCGCTGGCTTGCCAACTCAGCTCGGCATGCTCCAGCGCATTGCCCGAAACCCAGCCATCCGTGCTGTGGATAACCAGTTTCGCCCGCTTCCAGTCGAGCGCGCTCAGCCAATCGGCGATGCGTGCTTGATCAAATACCTGCCCCGGATGCCAGCGCCAACCGATACTCCACCCACCCTCCTGCGCCTGACTCAGGCAAATCGGTTCGGCCGGATCGCTCCAGACCGCTGGCAGCTGTGCCAATCCAGTGGGCAGCGGCAGATGCCCTGCGCCTTCGTTCGCTTTTGCTTTTGCTTTCAGCCCCGGAAGCTCGCTCAGAGGCAGTTGCGCTTGCTGCGTCCAGATCAGCCTGACGGGCGGCAACTGGCTGGCGATTTTCTCTCGAACCGCTTCATCGAGATCTTCGGCCTTGTTCAACAACAGCAAACCCGCGCTGGCCAACGCTTGCTGCTGGGCGTCCAGCAAGTCCCTACCCGCGTGCAATGCCTGAGCGTCCAGAACCAGAACACATGGTTGGACCGCCAGCACGCTCAGCCACGGCGCCTCGTTAAGTTGCTTGAGCAACTGCGCCGGATGGCCCAGCCCGGATGGCTCGATAAACAGTCGATCCGGCCTGGCCTTGCGCAGCAGGCGGCCGAGGCCGATCTGGAATGGCGCGCCATTGACGCAACACAGGCAGCCCCCGGCCACCTCACCCAGTGCGATACCATCGGCGTCATTCGTCAGCAATGCAGCATCCAGACCGATCTGGCCGAACTCGTTGATCAGCACCGCCCAGCGCTCGTCCGCAGGCCGTTGCGCCAGCAACTGGCGAATCAGGCTGGTCTTGCCGGCGCCCAACGGGCCGGCGATGACGTGGGTCGGAATGTTCTGCAACATGGCGGGTACTTTCTGCGGACAGTTGAGGAGATCGAAGATGCGCTGGTCGGGATGGTCGTTGCTGTTGGCGCTGCTGTCGAGTGAAGCGTGGGCTCAGGCCTGCGTGGTGCACACACAGGGCGAACGGCTCGACGTCAAAGTCTGTCAGCAGAACCGGACGATTCCGCAGAAATTGTTCAATGACGGCTTCTGCCAACCGACGCTGGCCGGGCAGAAGGTCGAGGTGCAATACGTCGACCAGTGCCCCAGCGGCGCTTTCGGCGTGTGCAGCAACGCGCAAGTCGCCAATATGCCCTATCGCCAGGATATCCACTATTACGGCGTGGCCACTGATGCGGCGTATCTCAAGCCATATTGCGAAGGCCAGAGTCAGGGCGCCTGGCGCAAGCCCTGATGTGTCAGCCGAGCCAGTCGAGGGTCAGCAACAGGCGGCGTTCACCGGGTGCCGGTTGCGGCGAACGATGGATCAGGCCGAAGCCTTCATTGCCGTGCCACTTTTCGCCTTTGAGCAGCGCGACATCGCCGCTGTTGAGCTGGCGAATCGACGCTGGATCTTGCGGTTCGGCATCGGCCTGGCCAAGTTGCGCGCGGTCCATCGCACCCTCCTCAAGCCATTGGCTGCCGATGCCAGCGTAGGTCGTGATCAGGCGCACCGGCACGTGATCGACGTGGAAACGCGGACACATGGCCTTGTCCAGCACACGCAAACGCACGCCGATACGCCGCGCACCGAGCAGGCAGGCGAAGGCACTGATCAGCCATTTAAGATCGCTGATGAAACCTTCGAAACCGTGCAGATCACGCAGCCCTGCAGCCAGACCGGCGAGATCCGGTTCGGCATCTTCGTCGGGCAATTCCACACATAGCGACTCGGCCAAGGGCTCGTTGAGCGACAGCACCAATTGCGCAAAGTCGGCAATGTGCACGGGCAGCTGACGTTGCCAGACGGCGAGATTGGTCTGGTCGTCCAGGATTCGCGTCAACGTTTGCGGTGTCACACCCTGGTGCTGCTGAAGGGTAAGAAGCGGCTGATCTTGGAGTGCGAGCATCAGGCGGCCTCTTCGTGCCAAGGGCCGAATGGATCAGGCAGCGAACGCCAGCCTTCTACACCCATGGCCATTTCTTCGTCGGTCAGCAGACAGGCATCGAGTTCGGCGGAGAGCTGTAGGAAATCTATGTTCTGACCGATGAAAACCAGCTCCTGGCGGCAATCTCCTACGCTTGGAATCCAGTTTCCCATGATCGCCTGGACACTTTCCTGATCCTGCGGCCATTGATTCTTTGGCACAAAACGCCACCAGCGCCCGGCGAATCCATGCCGCATCAAGCCGCCGGCCTGCGACCAGCTACCGGCATCGGTGGGTTTGCTGGCGAGCCAGAAGAAGCCTTTGGAGCGCAGCAGCTTGCCGTTCAGCCAAGGCCGATCAATGAAGCTGAAGAAGCGTTGCGGGTGGAATGGCCGGCGGGCGCGGTAGGCCGTCGACGCGATGCCGTATTCCTGTGTTTCCGGGACGTGCTCACCGCGCAATTCCTTTAGCCATCCGGGCGCTTGTGCGGCCTGATCGAAATCGAAACGACCGGTGCTGAGGATTTTCTCCAGGGGGATTTCGCCCATCACCATTGGAATGATTTCAGCCTGGGCATTGAGGCGCTTGAGGATGGCGGTGAGTTCTTCACGCTCGTGCTGGCTGATCAGGTCGATTTTGCTGATCAGCAGGACGTCGGCGAACTCGATCTGCTCGATCAACAGATCGGTGATGGAGCGCTCGTCATCTTCACCGAGAATCTCGCCGCGAGAGGCGAGGCTTTCGGCCGCCTGGTAATCGATCAGGAAATTCACACCGTCGACCACGGTGACCATGGTATCGAGGCGAGCAATGTCGGCGAGGCTTTGCCCCTGTTCATCGCGGAAGGTGAAGGTTTCAGCGACCGGAAGCGGTTCGGAAATGCCGGTGGATTCGATCAGCAGGTAATCGAAACGATCCTCGCGGGCGAGTTTGCTGACTTCTTCCAGTAAATCTTCACGTAACGTACAGCAGATACAGCCATTGCTCATTTCGATGAGTTTTTCCTCAGCGCGGTTCAGGCTGACATCGCGCTGGACTTCACTGCCATCGATGTTGATCTCGCTCATATCGTTGACGATCACCGCAACGCGCAAGCCGTCTCGGTTACGTAGTACGTAATTCAAAAGTGTACTTTTTCCGGCGCCGAGAAATCCTGAAAGTACGGTGACGGGCAATTTGGCTGACATTGGATAATCCTCATAAATGGCAGCCGATTTGCGCTTTGAGGTGTGCGCTTGGCGCGTTGCGCTTCATTTACTCGGGTCAACGAAGGCAAATGATTGTATCGGCAGCTCAGGCTGGTTCCGATTTATGTTATAGCATAACAACTTGAGTTTGCCAGTCCGACAGAGGAGATTTCGCAAATTGCTGCACCACCGATCGTGGACACTCGCAATGAACAAGGGGTTGAAATGCCTGCTTTTGAGCTTTGCTATGTCGCTGGCCAGCCAAGCACAGGCGCACATGCCGGGGCCGGCGCACTGCACACGCAGCGCTAATCTGCTGGCGTGTGTAGACGCCGACGGCAATGCCTATAGCGTGAATACGGTAGGCACCACGCTTTACCTGCGCGGATTCGAGAAGAACGGCCATCGCTATTGGGCGCAGACCAACAGCCGCTTCGGCCAATTAACCTTTTTTACCGGCATCGCCTCCGATGGCGAGGCTTGGGTTGGCTACACCCGTCGTGTCGGCTGGACAACCATCAACCGCTTCTCCAGCTCGGGCGGTAGCAGCGCAAGGTTCACTTGCAGCCAGATGACGGGCTGCTAGTGAAAACCTTTTCATGAAAAAAGCATCGCCGAATGGATTGTTATAATGTAACGTAAATAGAGATCAATACGACGGTCTCAAACATGAATGCTCTTACTCTCCCGGATATCGCCGCCCAATCTGCGCGCCAGGCACTGCCACTCGATTGGGTAGGCATGCGTGGGATTGCCCTACCCGTTGTGCTCGAAAGCCAACGCCTCAGCGCCAGAGTCGACGCTGGCGTCAGTCTCGATGATGGTGAAGCGCGTGGTATTCACATGTCGCGCTTGTATCTGGCACTCGAAGCCCTCGAACAGCGAAGCCTTTCTCCCGCTCTGCTGCATCAGGTACTCAAGGGTTTTCTGGTAAGTCACGAAGGTCTATCCGCCTGCGCATATCTGAACATTCACAGCGACTTATTGCTGAAACGGCCGGCGTTAGTCAGCCCCCTGACCGGGTGGAAATCCTATTCGGCGACGATTTCAGCAAGCTTGAAACAGCAAATGTTCCACGTGGAACTAAAAATCGAACTGCCCTATGCCTCGACATGCCCCTGCTCGGCAGCCTTGGCAAGGCAATTGATCCAACAGCAATTCGTCGACGATTTCGCCAACAAGGCTCTGCAACACGCAGATGTTTTGGCATGGCTTGGCTCAACCAAAGGGATCGTAGCGACACCGCATAGCCAGCGCAGCTATGCGCAACTGCACCTGCATCTCGACAATTTCATCGACGAGCTACCGCTGACCGCGATCATCGATGACGCTGAAGCAGTGCTGGGCACCGCCGTGCAGACCGCAGTAAAGCGCCCCGACGAGCAAGCCTTCGCACTCGCCAATGGGCAAAACCTGATGTTCTGCGAAGACGCCGCGCGCCGCCTCAATCTGGCACTGCGGCACACGCCCGGCATCAACCGATTGCATATCCGCGTGATCCACGCCGAAAGCCTGCATGCCCATGATGCCGTTGCCGAAAGCAGCTGGCAGCGGGAGCAAATATGATCCGCTGCCAATCACTGGCCTGGGGCGCTCCCGGTCAATCGCTGACGACGCCTCTGAGTCTTGAGTTCGAGAGCGCCAGCCTGACCGCCATCATCGGCGCCAACGGCTGCGGCAAAAGCAGCCTGCTAAAGGTCATCGCCGGATTGCAGAAGCCCCTCGCTGGCAAAGTGGAAATGGCTGTTCCACGCCAAAGCGGAATTTCCTTCCTGCCGCAACAACAGCACCTTGATCGCCAGTTCCCAATCAGCCTGGAAGAACTCATCGCCGCAGGTTTCTGGGGCCGTCGGCTGTCGACGCAACTGCGCACGCAGCGACTGAAAAACGCATTGGAAGATTGGCACTTGAGTGGACTCGAACAGCGTCCGTTGATGGCCCTGTCCGGCGGTGAGCTACAACGTGCCCTGCTCGCGCGACTGAGCCTTGCTGACGCCCCGGTGCTGTTGCTCGATGAACCGCACGCCGCACTCGACGAACTCGGCCAGCAATTGCTCTGGCAGCACATTCACCACTGGCACGCCGAAGGCCGGACACTACTTGTGGTCTGCCATGACCTGGCGGCGGTGCGAGAACACGTCCCGCATACGCTGCTGATCAAAAACGGCCACTGCGTGTACGGAACCAGCCGAGAACTGATCCAGCCTACGCCGCACATGCAGGTCGCCTGATGCTCGCCACCGTCAGCCATTTCTGGCAGCCGTTCAGCGAGTTTGTGTTCATGCGCCGGGCCCTGCTCGGTGGTCTGGTGCTGGCGTGCAGCACGGCGCCCTTGGGCGTGTTTCTGATTCTCAGACGGATGAGCCTGATCGGCGACGCTGTCGCCCACGGCATTCTCCCTGGTGCAGCGCTGGGATTCTGGTTTGCCGGTTTGAGCCTTCCTGCCCTGACGCTCGGCGGCCTCGGCGCCGGGCTGAGCATGGCCGGACTTGCGGCCTGGATCACCCGGCGAACGGGGTTGCGAGAAGATGCCAGCCTCGCCGCGATCTATCCGATCTCACTGGCCAGCGGCGTTTTGATCCTTGGCATCGCCGGCAAGCGCCTCGACCTTCTGCACTTGCTGTTCGGCTCAGCGTTGGCCGTAGACGGGCCGACACTGACCGGCATGCTTTGGGTCTCGGCCATCAGCCTCATGGCCATGACGGCAATCTACAAACCACTCTTGCTGGACACACTTGACCCATTGTTCTTGCGCACCGTCAGCCGTCTCGGGCCTCTGGCCCACGGTGTGTTTCTTACCCTCGTCGTACTGAATCTGGTGATCGGTTTTCAGGCCATCGGCGCGCTGATGGTAGTGGGACTGATGATGCTTCCGGCTGCCGCGTCGAGATTCTGGAGTCGTCGTCTGCCGATACTGATTGCCGTCGCCGCCGTCATGGGCTGCGTGTCGGTGTGGCTCGGTTTGCTGCTGTCGTTTTACTACTCGCTGCCCAGCGGCCCGGCCATCGTGCTGGTCGCGGGGGTCGGTTATCTGCTGTCGGTGGTGTTGGGACCGGTTCACGGTTTGCTGCGCCGCCCGCCTTTGCTCACATCCCAATGAGGTGTTTCCCGATGCGCGCGCTATTCGTGCTGTTCAGCCTGATGCTGTCGATGTCCTTGTCGGCCGCCGAAAAATTGCCGGTGGTCACCAGCTTCAGCATCCTCGCCGACATGGTTCATCAGGTCGGCGGCGAGCACGTTGAGATCACCAACATGGTCGGCGCGGATGCCGATGCGCACACCTACGAGCCGACCCCGGATGACGCCAAGGCGCTGCTCAAAGCCAAAGTGATCATCAAGAACGGCCTCGGTTTCGAACCTTGGCTGGATCGCCTGGTGACCAGCACCGACAGTAAGGCAACGGTGATCAGTGCCAGTCGCGGGGTGATTCCACGCTCGCTCGATGAAGACGGCGAGACCGTTGCGGATCCACACGCCTGGCACAATCTAGCGAACGCCGAGTTGTACGTCGCCAACATTACCAAGGCGCTGATCGCAGCCGACCCGGCCAACAAGGCTGACTACGAGCGCAACAGCCAGACCTACCTCAAGCAGATCTATGCCCTGCTCGCCGAAGCCAAAAACAAACTCGGCGCGCTGCCGCCGGGTAATCGCAAGATTGTTACCAGCCATGATGCCTTCGGCTATTTAGGTCAGGCCTATGGCATCGACTTTATCGCGCCACAGGGTTTGTCCACCGAACGCGAACCCTCCGCCGCCGAAGTCGCTGCGTTGATCAGGCAGATTCGCCAGGCCAAGGTCAAAGCGGTGTTCATGGAAAACATCAAGGACGCGCGCCTGCTAAAGCAGATCGCGGATGAAAGCGGCGCGCACATTGGCGGCACGCTGTACTCGGATGCGCTGGCGGCGAGTGGACCGGCGAGCACCTTTACCGGGCTGTTCGAATACAACCTCAATACGTTGTACAAGGCGTTGAGTCAGCCATGACTTGAGGCGAACTTCCGATCTAATCGCGAGCAGGCTCGCTCCCACAGTTGGAATGGGTTCCAACTGTGGAGCGCTGCGAAGGTTTTAAGCGCGGGGTTTTACCGTGCCGCAATCCTGACCCAGCCACACCGCACGGGTTTCCAGGCTGCCCTTCTGGTTGATGCCGATGGCGTTGAAGGTGCCATTGGCAACGGTGGTGAATTCGCGGTCACTGAGGAATGTCGCCACGCCTGTGCCCTGGGCTTTCGGGCAGCTGAAGCGGAATTTCCATTGGTTGCCGGTGCGCTCGGTGATCTGCTGCTTGCAGCCCGATTGCGGATCGGCCAGCGGGATATCGTTGGTTGCCACCTGCTGCGGCGTCAGGCAGGCGCGGATGCCCTTCCCGCCGATGTTGATGCCGTTCTTCTCCAGCGCCGCCCGCTGCTGCGGGGTGATCTGGCCTTGGATCTGGCCAAGGATCGATTGCACGTCCATGGCCTGATCATCGACCTTCAGATTACTCGAGGACATTTCCCACAACCCCGGCTGCAGCATTTGCGCCTGCGCAACCACCGGCAATGCCAAACTCAGGCCCAGCGCCAAACCCAGCAGACGAACGTTCATCGAGAAACTCCTGATCAGTTGTGGCCGTTAGACGCCGGCCGGTTGCGTCGGTTCATGCACCGATTAAATAGAGACATTCGCCGCAGAACATGGTCTGTTAAGCATTGCATCTCGCGGAGCAAGGCTGCCCCATGAATTTTTTCGGACCGCACATTTTCGGCTACCTGATCGCCCTGTTGCACACACTCGGTTCGATCGCTGCGATCCATGCGGTGCTCACCGTGCGCACAGCGCAAGGCTCGATCGCCTGGGCATTGTCGTTGATCTTCATTCCCTACTTCACGCTTATTCCGTATCTGGTATTTGGTCGCAGTACCTTCGATGGCTACATCAAGGCGCGGCGCCAGGCCAACGAGCAGATGCGCCTGGCCATTTCCGAATTGAACTGGCGCCCGTGGGTGGAAGAAGCCCTCGCCGCTCGCGCTTCGAGTGCCTATGCCTCATTGCGCGCGATGCCGAAACTGGGGCGCATGCCGTGCCTGGCGAACAACGAGGTGCAACTGCTGGTGAACGGCACCGCGACCTTCGATGCGATTTTCCAGGCGATCGCACAAGCGAAGGAAGCCGTGCTGATCCAGTTCTTCATCATCCACGACGATCGGCTCGGCCAGCGCTTGCGTGATTTGCTTTTTCAGAAAGCCGCCGAAGGCGTATCAATTCATTTGCTCTACGACCGCATCGGCAGCCATGCCCTGCCCCATCATTACGTGCAGGCGTTGCGTGATGCCGGCGTCGAGGTCAAAGCCTTTGCCACGCGCAGCGGCTGGCTCAACCGCTTTCAGGTCAACTTTCGCAACCACCGCAAAATCGTTGTAGTCGATGGCGTAGTCGGCTTTGTCGGCGGGCATAACGTCGGCGATGAATACATGGGTGAGAAGCCACCATTGGCGCCGTGGCGTGACACCCACGTCAAAGTCCGCGGGCCGGTGGTGGCCTGCATGCAGGAATCGTTCGCGGAAGACTGGTTCTGGGCTGCTCGCACTCTGCCGCCGTTGATCCTTCCGGATACGTACCCGGAGGATGGCGTGCTTTGCCAATTGCTCGCCAGCGGCCCGGCGGATGCCTACGAAACCTGCTCGCTGTTTTTCGTCGAAGCCATTCACGCAGCAACGCAACGCGTATGGATCACCAGCCCTTACTTTGTCCCGGACGAAGCGGTGTTCGCGGCATTGAGGCTGGCAGTTTTGCGTGGTGTCGATGTGCGCCTGCTGTTGCCGTCGCGGCCTGATCATCGCATCGTCTATGCGGCGTCCAGCCTGTATGCCTTTGAGGCGGTGCGTGCCGGCGTTCGGGTGTTCCGCTATCGACCGGGTTTCCTGCATCAGAAAGTGGTGTTGATCGACAGCGAAATCAGCGCCATCGGCAGCGCCAATCTGGACAATCGCTCGTTCCGCCTGAATTTCGAAGTGATGTTGCTGACCGTCGACAGTGAGTTCGCCGCCGCCGTGGAACAAATGCTCAATGACGATTTCGCCCTGGCCGATGAAGTGGCCAAAGAAGAAAGCCGGGAGATCCACCGCCTGCAACAGGTCGGCATGCGGATCGCCCGGCTGATTTCGCCGATACTCTGAGCGCCCCGTCTCAGGGGTGGTAGATGTCGTCGCGGGTCCAAGGCAGTTCGTGGCTGCCATCCGGATGCGCTTTCACAGCGAGGATCTGATGCAGATTGATCCAGCCCCGGGCAAAGGCATACGCGCAACCGGCCAGATACAGACGCCAGATACGCAGTGCCTGCTCAGGCACCAGTTTCGCCGCCGTTTCGAGATTGTCTTCCAATCGTTCGCTCCAATGATCGAGCGTGCGCGCGTAATGCAGACGCAGGCTTTCGACATCGACGATCTCCAGCCCGGCGTCACTGATCTCGGTAGAGATCATCGCCAGATGCGGTAGCTCGCCGTTGGGGAACACGTATTTTTCGATGAAGTCTCCAGCACCGCGTCCAACCGGGCGGCCATCGGTGTGTTTGGCGGTGATGCCGTGGTTCATCACCAAGCCGCCCTCCTTCACCGCGCCAAACAGCGTTGCGCAATACTCGGCGAGATTGGCATGACCAACATGTTCGAACATACCGACGCTGACAACCTTGTCGAAGCGGCCGTCCTGCGGCAGATCGCGATAGTCGAGCAATTGCAGTTCGACCTGATCTTCCAGACCCTCGGCCTTGACCCGCTCCTGCGCCAGCGCCAACTGTTCCTTGCTCAAAGTAATACCGAACACCTTTACGCCGAACTCTCGCGCCGCATACCGTGCCAAACCGCCCCAACCGCAGCCGACATCCAGCAAATACTCGCCCGGCTGCAAGCGCAGCTTGCGGCACAGATGGCGGAATTTGGCTTGCTGCGCCTGTTCGAGGGTTTCGCTACCGGTTTCGAAATAGGCACAGGAATACGCCATGTCGCTATCCAGCCAGAGCTGGTAGAACGCATTCGACAGGTCGTAGTGGTAGGAAATGGCCTTGGCGTCAGTGTCCTTGTCGTGATGCGCACGCACCGGCTGACTGTCTTCGTCCTGGTCGAGCAGCGCATTGCTCAACTCATCGCAAACCCGGATGACCTCGCTGATCGAGCCCTCCAGTTCCAGCTTGCCTTCGACGAACGCCGCACCCAGCGCATCCAGGCTTGGGTGGGTGAATTGAGTAACCATCTGCGGGTCCTTGACGACGATGGTTACGCTGGGCGTCGGGCCCAGATTGAACTCGTGGCCGTCCCAGAGTCGCAGGCGAAGCGGTAACTGCAGATTCTGTAAGGCCGGTGGAAGTTGCGCGAGCATGGAAAATCCCCCCTTGTTTCAGACGTCTGATCTGAGGGTAGACCAACCTGGAAAAATAGCAGGCTATCGATTCGGTCGGCCTTGTCTATCGTGATCGGCACATCGGCTGAACGCCCCAGACGACGCGCCTTACGACAGATGACTGCCTGTGCACTCGGCGGTTCGATGAATTTTCTTTCATTTAGCCTGAGCGTCGAGCCTGAGCAATGGCTCCTGAAAGCGCAGCAAACGTCCGGCGTTGCCCAACACCAACAAGGTACTCAGGTTATGCAGCAGCGCCGCGATCATCGCCCCGGCGGCACCCAGCCAACCGAACGCCGCGAAGACTACGATGGCCAGCGTCCAGCCGAGGCCGATAATCACGTTGACCTGCAAAGTACGCCGGCACTGACGACTCAAGCGCACGCAAGTACCGAGGCGACGCAGATCGCTGCCGATCAACACGATGTCGGCTGACGCCAGAGCAATGTCGGCCCCGCCAGCGCCCATCGCCACACCGACCACGCCGGCCTTGAGCGCGAGTGAATCGTTGATGCCGTCGCCTACCACCATCGGGCGGAAGCCGTGACCGATTTCCTCGAGCACGCGATTGAGTTTGTCCTCCGGGAGCGCTTGCGCCTGCACTTCGTTCAGCCCGACTTCCTGCGCCAGGGTTCGCGCGACGCTCTGGCGATCCCCCGTCAGCAGGAGTTGGCGTCCCAGCCCCAGTTCACGCAATTCGCTCAAGGCAAAGCGCGCTTCGGGTTTGATGCTGTCTGCTAGCAGCAGCCAGCCGAGGAATTCACCGTTCAAAGCCAGGCCGGCAATCGGGCCATCGTGCTCAGGAACGAGGGTGGTTGTGATGCCCAGTTGCGCGAACAACTCTGGACGACCGAGCGCAGCTTCGCCCTGCTCTGTCGTCGCCACTACGCCCAGGCCTTGGCGCTCATGGATGTTGCTCAGAGGCCAATACGCTTCCTGATCAACCAGCCCAGCGAGTGCCCGGCTCACCGGATGACTGCTTGCCGCGCCAAGACTGGCGGCCAGCACCTGCACTTCTTTGGTGTCCACACTGAGGCTGTCGATCGACTGCAAACGCAACGTGCCGTACGTCAGCGTGCCGGTCTTGTCGACCACCAGCGAGGTCAGATCGGCGAGTTCTTCGAGGAACGCCGAGCTGCGAATCAGAATCCCGTGACGCGCGGCGACGGCGACACCGGCAATCGCCGTGGCCGGCGCCGACAGCACCAACGCACACGGACACGCCGCCACCAACACCGCGAGCATCGCCTGTGCATCATGGGTGACGAACCAGGTCACCGCCGCCAGCAACAAGACCAGCACCATGTAGCTGCCGGCATAGCGTTCGAGCAAACGCGTGATCGGCGGTTTCGAGCGCTCGGCGTTTTGCATCAGAGCGATGACTTTGCCCAGGGTGGATTCGTCGCCGGTACGGGTGACTTCGACGCGCAGCAATCCATCGAGGTTGATCGCGCCGCCGAACACCAGCATGCCGACGCCAGCTTCCACCGGTACCGACTCACCGGTAATCGACGCCGTATCGAGACTCGCCTGGCCGGACAATACCCGACCGTCCGCCGGCACCCGATCACCGGCCCGCACCTCGACAACATCGCCAGCGCTGAGCGTGCCGTTGTCCACTTCGATGATCGAACCGTCTGCTTGCAGCTTGCGCGCATGGCTGCGGGTCAACTGGCCAAGCGCATTAATCGCTTCCTGGGAGCCGATCACGCTGCGCTCCTCAAGCACATGGCCGAAGATCATGATGATCGGCAACAACGCCGCAGTGAGCAGATCACCGGTTGCCCAGGCACCGAGCATGGCCAGCGCGATCAACTGATCGGTGATGCCGTGCAGGCTCGGGTAACGCAGGCTGTACCAGGCCGAACGCATCACCGGAACCGCTACCAGCAACGAGGCGAAACCGAGCAGCAGTTGGCTGACACCGGTTTGCTCCGGGAGTGTCCGGCGCCAGACCAGCCCCAGACCCAGCAGCCCGAGCGCAAGCATCGCCAGGGTCAACTGGCGCGCGGCGCGACGTTGTTCGGCCGAGGACAACAGGCCTGGGGCAGCGGTGGTCGCCGTCATTGACTGGCTCCTTGAATGATCAACCGGGAATCGTCTTTCGGGTTGACGGTGGTGACCGACCCGGCCTGACCGAGAATTTTCGGCAGGCGTTCGCGATACAGACGCAGGAGCATTTGCGGGTCGCTGGACGTGGCCAGACTCGAGACGGTTGCGGTATCGGTCGAGGCTTTTGCAAGACGCTCGCCCGCCTGCGCGTGAGCCACTTGGAGCGTGCGGTCTGCCTGTTCGTTGGCGGACTGGGTAAGTTTCTCGGCATCGGTGCGCGCGTTAGCCACTGCTTTGTCAGCCTGCTGACTGGCGGTCAGAACCGCATTGAAAGCACTGATCGCTGGCTCCGGCAGACTCGATTGCACATCGACCCGCGACACCTCGATACCGATGCCCTGCCCGCTCGCCTTCAGTTCAGCGAGACGCGCGTTGATGCCTTGCACCAGATCACCGCGCAATCGCTCACGACGCTCGGCCGCCTGATTGTCGGCGCCGATCAGTTCCGGTCGAGCGACCAGAATGGTGTCGAGGTCTCGCGCGGCGGTCAGGGCCACGGCGCTGCGCGTCACCAGCCGATCGAGTGCTGGCAGCACATGTTCGCCCTGCAACACGAACGCATAGGGATCGGAGACTTGGTAAAACACTCGCACGTCCAGTTGCACTGCGCCGGCATCGCCGGTCAATAAATAACCAGACCCGGCGAGTGCATCGCTCAATGGCGTGGCGAAGGACGCTACCCGGTCAGCCTTCAACGCCTCGTCACTGCGCAACAGATTTTCCACTCGACGCTCGATCACCCGGTCAGCCGCCGGCAACAGAACCACCTGCTCAAAGGGTTGCGGCCACGCCCATAACAGCCCGGCATTCTGAACGCGATCAAGCGCGCCGAAGTGCAGCACCACGGCGCGGTTCTGCGGATCAATCTGCCGAACATTCGAGAACGCCCATGCCAGTGCCGCCAACACGGTGATCGCATACAGGGCGATGAAGGTCAGACGTCCGGCCTGGATCCACGGACTGTTCAACGCATGTGTTCCACGTGGAACTTCTTCGCTCATGGCTGCGATCCGACTTTTTTGTCGAGAGTCGGTGGGCCGTCGACCAACACACGGAACGGCGCAGCATCGGTGCGCAGAATCAATTTGGTATCCGGCGTAACGATGGTGCCGAGGGTATCGAGGGAGCGCAGCAGGTTATAGAGCTGCGGCGAGCTGGCGTAGGCGCGCCCATAAATCTGCGCAGCCTCGACTCGCGATTGCGCTTCAATGTCAGCGGCTTTCACCGTTGCATCAGCCTGGACGATTCGCGCATCGCGCTCGGCGGCGGAGCGAATTTGCGCCGCTTCGCGTTTGCCGATCGCTGTACGTTCCGTAGCAATGGTTTCACGCTCGGCGCGCATGCGGTCGACCGTGGCGCTGAGCGTGACCGAGGGCAAAGTCAGCCGCTCGATACCGACCTGCACCACGCGCACGCCATAAGTAGCGAGCAACTGTTGGTCGATCTGCTGACGCAACTGCGCTTCAAAATCGCCGATGCGCACTTGTTTGGCATCAGTGTTGACCAGATTGGCCAGATCGAAACTGCTGGCCGTGGTCTCCAGTGCCGAGCCGACAAAGGTGCGAATCTGCCGCGCCGCTTCGTCCGGCTGATTCTGCACGGCACGCATGAAACGCTGCACGTGTTCGGGATCACCCTGCACCTGCCACGCCACGTAGGCCTGAACGATGATGCGCAAACCATCCTTGGTGCCGACGTCCTGCAAACCACTTGAGGTGGTACGTAGACGCAAGTCCACCGGGATCGCCACTTCGAACGGTGCAGGCCAGCGCCAGCTCAAACCGGGTTCAAGCAATACCCGCGAAGGATTACCGAAACGGGTGATGACCGTGGCTTCACCGGAGCGCACTTGCACCAGACTCGCGGCGGCAATGGCAAACGCCACCAGCAACGCAGCCCAGCTCATACGCCGCCACGGAAATGGTCCGACTTCTGGCACCTCGCCGTGATGGTGGTGATGACCATGATGATGGTGATGCCCGCCGTGGCCGTGATCGTGGCCGCTGTGGTCGTGAACGTCATGAACAGGCGACTGGCTCAATGGGTGGCTCCAGGTTGAGCGGTGGTACGGGCGGGCGACGGATCAGTCGGCAGCGTGAAAGTGCGGAGATCGATGGTTGGCGCATTTGCGCTGCCGCCAAATCGATGGTCGAGCACCAGCAACCTGGCTTTACTCAAGCCCTGACTGAGCTGGCTGAGATATTGCTCCAGCACAAAAGCCTGGCCAGCACTGGCGAAGGCTTTCTGTTCGGCGCTGAATTTCAGGTCGGCGGTTTGCGCAGCGGCGTTGATCTCCCGCGCGTTTGCCGTTGCCTGATCCCACGCCGTACTCGCCTGCAACTGCGCCTCGTTAGTGGCCTGCGCAGCCGCCCCGCGTTCGCGAGCGATCAACGCCCGCGCGCCGATCTGCGCCGCTTGCACACTGTGATAGGCATTCGCCGCGCCGGCCGGTGGATGAATCGCTTCGACGACTGTGGCAAGGATCTCCACGCCACTGTTCAATCTGTTCAGATCCCTTTGCACTGCGCGACCGATTTCCTCGGCCAGCCCTGCCCTGTCGTTGCCGAGCAGACCGTCGAGGGTGCGCGAGGCAAAATCGTGAACCAGGATGCGGCTGGCGGTGCTGCGAATCAACGTCGGTACATCGGCGCTGTTATAGGTCGCGGCGAGCGCCGCCTCGTCGTTCAAACCGATGCGATAAACGAAGCGCACGTCCATGTTGACGATTTGCAGGCCCTGTTGCGCGCCGCGGCTGCTGGCGATGACCTGGGATTTGTCATTGACGTGGCTGGCGTCCCACAAACGGTTGGCGGTCAGCGGCGCCGGGCCTTCAGCGGAGTCGGACTGCACAGCGATTGGCTTGTCGCCAACACTGGTTGCCAGCTCATGGACCACGCCGTTTTCAACGGAGATCACACGCCCCAATGGCCAAGGCAACCCGCTATGCAAACCCGGGCCGAAAACCTGTACCGGTTTACCGAAGCGCTCATAGATGCCGCGACCTTGCAGGGGAATTTCATGTACCCCTGTCAGCAGCCAACCGCTAAGGGCGACCACTGCCAACACCGGCAACAACGCCCGGCGCATGTAACTGAAGGCCCAGATCTGGCGCAAATCGATGCCGAAACGGTTGTGCATTTCATGCTGTAACGCCAGCCACGGCTGCGGCGGCCAACGCAGCATATCGGCGATAAAACTGCGCGCCAGCAGGGTCGGTTCGAGTTGTTCGCGGCGCGGGCTGAAAACAGACAGCACCGCGCGCAATAACAGTTCGATGGCAACCAACATCGGCAGGATTGCGCTGAATACCGCAACACGCGCCGGCCAGACTGCGTCTTCGCTGGCAAACAACAGACACAGCGCACCGATCAACAGGGTGATGATCAGCACCCGGGTCAGTTGTGCCAGCGCAGCCGCTTCCGGCCATTGCTCCGGCGGCTCCTGCGTCAGTTGCCGCTCCAGCACCAGCAGGGCAAACGCCAGCAACAACGCCAATGCCGCACCGATGCTCGCCGACAGCCCCAAGGCCGCCGCAGGCAACGTGAGATTCCACCCCTGCTCAATACCAAGCAGAACCAGCAACGCCCAGCCGCCGAGCCACAACGTCGGCGCACCGATTTGTCCAAGCAGATGGCGGCTCTGCTGACTCAAGCGCTCCAGCAGCCTTTCGTACCAGCCCTCGGCTGCAGCGCCCTCCTCCACAACGGTCGATTGCGAAGCGGGCGGATGCATCACCCGCGCGCGCCATTGCGCCACCCACCACGCCGATTGCAGACCGGAGACGAGCACCAGCAACGCCGCGCTCTGATTGACCAATAGCGGTAACCACAGGGACTGCGGCGCAAACAGGCCGACGAAAAACGCCAGCGCCCAGCCCGACGCGGCCACTGCGCCGAGTCCATACGCCAACCGACGCAATTTGCGTGACTGCGCAGCTGCCTGCTGAAAGCGCGGCAGCCCGGTGACTGGCGTGGCGTCCAACTCAAGATCGACTTGCATAACACCCCGAAAATGTAGGCCCTGCGTTCATAGCGTTACGATATAACGGAAACTGTGAAATATTCGTACACAATTGTGCTTATTCAAAGATGCCGCAGCTGTCGCTTGCCTGAAGCCTTGACCGAAATGTTCGACGAAGCTCATATTACGCACATAATTTTTATCGCGACTAATCTTGGCTATCCCCATCGAGCAATCTGGAGCAAGCGCATGAGCAACTATGACGTGGTGATTCTGGGCGGCGGCCCTGGCGGTTATAACGCAGCGATCCGCGCCGGCCAGCTCGGGCTCAAGGCCGCTTGCGTTGAAGGACGTGCAACCCTCGGCGGCACCTGCCTGAACGTCGGTTGCATGCCGTCCAAAGCCTTGCTGCACGCGTCGGAGCTGTACGCCGCTGCGGTGGGCACGGAGTTCGCCAATCTCGGCATCGAGGTCAAACCGACGCTGAACCTTGCGCAGATGATGAAACAGAAAGACGAAAGCGTCGCCGGCCTGACCAAGGGCATCGAGTTTCTGTTTCGCAAGAACAAAGTCGACTGGATCAAGGGTTGGGGCCATATCGACGGCCCGGGCAAAGTGACGGTGACCGACGCCCAAGGCAACAAGAGCGAGCTCAGCGCCAAGGACATCATCATTGCCACCGGCTCCGAACCCACTCCCCTGCCCGGCGTCGAGATCGACAACCAGCGCATCCTCGACTCCACCGGCGCACTGTCGTTGAGTGAAGTACCCAAACATCTGGTGGTCATTGGTGCCGGGGTGATCGGCCTGGAGCTGGGTTCGGTATGGCGCCGACTCGGCGCGCAGGTCACCGTGGTCGAATACCTTGATCGCATCTGCCCCGGCGTCGATGGCGAGGCCGGCAAGACCTTGCAGCGCGCGCTGAGCAAGCAAGGCATCGCCTTCAAACTGAGCTCGAAGGTCACCAGCGCCACTAGCTCAGCTACAGGCGTGCAGCTGAGCGTCGAGCCTGCCGCTGGTGGTACGGCTGAGCTGATCGAAGCCAACTATGTGCTGGTGGCCATCGGGCGCCGTCCGTACACCCAAGGCCTGGGGCTGGAGAACGTCGGCCTGAGTACCGACAAACGTGGCATGCTCGCCAACAAGCAACATCGCACCGAAGCCGCCGGGGTCTGGGTGATCGGCGACGTCACGTCAGGGCCGATGCTTGCGCACAAGGCTGAAGACGAAGCCATGGCCTGCGTCGAGCAGATCCACGGCAAGGCCGGCGAGGTCAATTACGCGCTGATCCCTAACGTCATCTACACCCAACCGGAACTGGCCAGCGTCGGCCAGACCGAAGAACAGCTCAAGGCCGAGGGCCGTGCCTACAAGGTCGGCAAGTTTCCCTTCACTGCCAACAGCCGGGCGAAGATCAATCACGAAACAGAAGGCTTTGCCAAAGTCCTCGCCGACGAGCGCACGGACGAAGTGCTCGGCGTGCATCTGGTCGGGCCGAGCGTGAGCGAGATGATCGGCGAGTTCTGTGTGGCGATGGAGTTCAGCGCCTCGGCCGAGGACATTGCCCTGACCTGCCATCCGCACCCGACGCGTTCGGAAGCGTTGCGGCAGGCAGCGATGAATGTCGAGGGGATGGCGACGCAGATGTAGGTTCCAAACCTTGCCGCCGTCTTCGCGAGCAGGCTCGCTCCCACTTTGGAATGCGTTCCCCCTGTGGGAGCGAGCCTGCTCGCGAATGGCGCCACCCGGTCTACAGCGGCAAATGCCCCAGCGGCAGTGCGCCCGGCGCCTTCACCGTGTGAATGGCAAAGTTGCTGCGAATATCGCTCACACCCGGAAGCTTGAGCAGATGGCCGCTGACAAAGCGGTCATAAGCGCGCAAGTCAGGCACCACTACCTGCAACAAAAAATCCGATTCGCCGGACACCAGAAACGCTGAGACCACCTCAGGCAACGCAGTAACAGCGGCATAAAAAGCCTCGGCGCGTTCTTCGTTGTGCCGCTCGACCTTGACCCCGACAAACACCGTCAGCCCCAGCCCGACTTCATCGCGATCCAGATTGGCCTGGTAGCCTCGAATCACCCCCGCCTCTTCCAGCATGCGCACCCGGCGCAGGCACGGTGAAGCCGACAGTCCGATTTCTTCCGCCAGCTCGACATTGCTCAGGCGCCCGTTGCGCTGCAGCGCAGCGAGAATCTTGCGGTCATAAGCATCGAGTTTCATCTTTGGCAGATCCCGATAGTCTGACGGTTGAAAACCAGCAGGTTATGCCAAAGCTGTGAACAATTGAAGCCGACTACGCAAGCACCTGCCCTGCCGTCTCGCTCTAGACTGGCGCGAGAAAATCGACATCGAAAACGGGGTGTGATGTGGCAAGTCTTTGGCTGTTTATTCTGACGCTGGCTGTGGTTCTGCTACTGCCGGGACCGGACATGATCCTGCTGTTGCAAACCGGTGCGCGGCAAGGTCGAGCGGCGGCGCTGGCCACCGCGCTGGGCCTGGCCATCGCCCGCGCCAGCCACGTGGCACTGGCGGCATTGGGGCTGGCGGCGCTGTTCAAAACGGCGCCGTGGACGTTTGACGTGGTGCGTATCGCTGGCGCGGCCTATTTGTTGTGGATCGGTATCCAGTGTTTGCGCAGCTCGCTGGTACCGAGTCTGCAAAACCAAGAGCAGGCACCTGCTCCCGGCCAGTGGCGCGATGCGATCCGTCGAGGCTTGCTGACCAACCTGCTTAATCCCAAGGCTTTGCTGTTCTGCTCAGTGCTGCTGCCGCAATTCATCGTCAGTCACGGCGCGCCGGTGCTGAGCCAGTTTGCCGTGCTTGGCATGGTGCTGGTCGCCGTCGGCCTGCTGTTCGACAGCGTGGTTGCCCTGACAGGCGCGGCTCTGGGCCGTTGGCTGCAACACAGTCCAACCGCCCAGCGCGTTCAGCAATGGTTGTTCGGCAGCCTGTTGATTGGCTTCGCCGTACGCCTGAGCTTCCTTCAGCAGACTTAAGCCTTGCGTACCTTGCGCTGACGACGGGTGATCAGCAATAACGCGATGGCCGCGACTACGACGATCGCGCCGATCTGTACCGGCCACTTGTACGGTCGCAGCGTCCCCCGCACGGCATCGGTCACTTGGGTAACGTAACGCTTGTCGGCATTTTCGAAGTCCGGGTACGGGCATTGATTGCCGAAGTCTTGCGCCCACGGCACATAAGGGCCTTCCTTGACGTAGCGCTGATACAGCGCACTCTGGTCCTCAAGGCTGCTCTTCCAGCCGGCCGCGTTGCACAACACGGCGGCAAACGCCTGACTGGTGTGCGGCAGGTTATCGGCGGCGCGTCTGGCCAGTGCCGTGGCGACAAAACGATAGTGATAACGCTGATCCGGTTGCGCGGCGCTGGCCTGCTGGCGCTGCACTTCCGCCGTGGAAATCAGCGGGCCGACATCCAGCTTCGTGCTCTCCAGCGTGTAATTGCCACCGAAGGTGGCGTAATCAGGGGCCATCTCATAACCGAGGATGTCCATGCCCCACTCCCGGGCTGTCCACGCTGCGTTGTACAACGCACTGGCGCGTTTGCTCGGCCACCACGCCGACTCGGCCTTGAGCCGTTGCTCGCCATAGAGCCGGGCCTTGTGCTGCAGATCGTCACTGGCGAAATAACCGACCGCGTCCTCGTATCGCCCTTCTCGCAGCAAGCGCCGACCGAGCAGATTGCGCAGATTGGCGGCCACCGACAACGGCACATAGTTATCGCGCTCCTGCTGCGTCAATGGCGGCGGCGCCGGCACGTTCTCATCGACGTACCGCTTGAGCTCATCGACCGTCAGCACCCGCTCGGCAACGGTGGCGGCATCGAACCAGTAAAGGCTGTTGCTGCGATACAGCTGCACGAACGCTTGCAGGTATTCGCCGCGATGCAGCGCCAGGATCGCGCTTTCGCCCTCCACCCGGCATTTTGGCTGTACCGTTTCAAACGCCCAGTCCGGCGTGCGGCGATAACCCCAGTCTTCATTCTGCGGAAAGGCCTGGGCGGCTTTGGCATAAGCGGCGGCAGCGGCAGTCGTGTCGCCCTCACGCACTGCGAGTTTTGCCCGCAGCCACCAGGCCAGCCCGCCGTCCCCGGCATTTACCAGAAAGGCCTTGGCAGACGCGTAGTCAGCCTGTTGATAACTCATCGCCGCCAGTCGATCGGCATTGTCGAGGCTGCCACGGGTGCTGCTCTGCAACAGCGTCACCAGTTTCTTCTCGTTTGGCGGCTGCTCACCAAATGACCAGCCTTGACGACTGACCAGCGACGCCGTGACCAGTTGCTGCACTGCTGGCTGCTGGAGCAGTTTGGCCAGCTGAGATTCCGGTAATTCGGCCAGCTCGTTCATCAGTTGCTTGAGCGAGGTGTAACCGACGGCCGAACCGTGCAGGTTCTGTGCTTCGTACAGTTCGATGGCGCCGCTCCAGTCGCCCGCACTGCGCAGCACCCGCGCCTCTTCACCGAGGCTGGCAACGCCCAGTTCCAACGGATCGCTGAAGCCGTCGATGCTCAGTTGCCGGGCCTGGCGGAAGGCATCGCGCGCTTCTTCCAGCGCTTCGATGCGATCGTGCGCCTCGTTGCTCATGGCGAAGGCGATGCGCCCGAGGGAATACGCCGCCCACGTGCTGCGCAAAGGACGCTGGTCCGCCGGCAGCGCCAGCACCTTGTTGAAATACTCACTGGCCAATTGATGATCACCGGTGGCAAAGGCCACGGCGCCGGCGACATACAAACGGATTTCCGCCGGCAGACCGGCGCCCTGTTCCTCGGCCTGATGGGCATCGCTGAGCCCGCGCAGGCGCTTGACCACAGCGTATTGCTCGGCGCTCAGGCCAACCTGCTCAGCCTGTTCGCGCGCCAGCTCTGACGCGTTGTCTTCGGCATAATCGTTGGGGTTGTGGGTCGCCGCTGTGACATTTTTCAGCCCGGCAATGGTTTTACCCAGGCGACTGACTTCGAAGCTGAAACTGCCTTCGGGCAGATCGGCGAGGGTCTGCGCGCGATTGTCGAGCAGGCGCATCGGGAAGTCCGGGCCGCAGGCCAGCGCCGAACCCAGCGGCAGGCTGAGGCTCAGGCAGAGCAGATGGCGGGGCCAGTTACGGGTCAACATGCGAACCTCCTTGATCAATATGTGCACAACGCGCCCAACCGACAGCGCGCTGCCCGCCCGCCGGCAAGCGACCGTCACGCAGGCGGGTGAAGGTAAGCAGATTGGCACTTTGTTGCAACGAGTAACCGGCGAGCGCATCGGCACCTGCACAATCCTGCGCCTTCAAGGTAATTTTCGCGGGCCACGGGCTGTCGAGATTGCCGCGGTTTTCGAGCTGGATGTCATAGAGTCCATCCTGCTCTTTGAATGACAGATCCAACCGACTGTTCAGCCCATCGCCCCGCGCCACGGCGCGCAAAGTGGTGAGGCTCCAGGCGCGACGATCGTTGGTCAGCGGCAAGCGAAACCAGATCAACCCGGCCAGATGCTCAGGCGGATCCTCGCGCAAGGTTTTGGCCAATTGGCTGAGTTGCTGCGGATCGGCGAGCAATTCCCGGCGCTGGCCGCCGCGCTCCAGTTGCACTTCGCTTTCCACTACCGGCGCGCCACCGTCATCGCTCAACAGCGCAACGCCGTAGGCCGGCAGCGCCAGATAGAACGGTTTGTCGCTGACATGTGCCCAGGCCTTGGCCCACTTCAACGCCTGCCTGGCGTCGAAAAGACCCAGTCGCGGATCGCTCACGGCGTGGACTTGCAACACGCTGCTGTCGACGCTTTGCAACAGCGCTGGCAACTGCACGCTGTCGAGCCAGGCCGGCAGCGCGGTGATGCTCAAAGGCAACGAAGGCGGCAACGCCGCACGCAAATGTTTGAGGAATTCAGCGTACGCCGGCAGCCGCGCGTTGCCGGCATCGTGGTCGATTTCGACACCGTCCACCGTAAGGCCTTGCGCCTGCCAATCGGCGATGACTTGCAGGATCTGTGCGGTGACCTGCCGCTGGTCCAGCGACTGCAACTGGCCATCGAGGCGAATCACTGCGATCAGAGCGCGACCATCGGCTTTCAACAATGCCGGATCAACCCGCGCCCTGCTCCACCGTTCGCCGGGAAAGGCCTGCAATGCCAGTACGCGCAGGGTCGAGAAGTCAGTGCGACTGTCGCGCAATGCCGGTTCGTGCGCAGGTATCCACTGGCGTTGCCAGACGTAGAGTTGCTGGTCGAGGGCCGGCGCGACGTGTTGCTCGCAACCCGCAAGCAAGACGCCAAGGAACAGACACACAATCAACCGCATACCTTGAAAATCCCTGAAACCACAAGGCTGCAAGGTTACACAAAACCCTGCGCAGACGATCAGGGTTTGCGCGCGATGATCACCTGACTCTTGGCCACCACCGCATCCAGCGCCTGCTTGATCTGTGCACCGCGCGGGGAATCCAGCACTGCTTGCCAGGTATTGGCCCAGTGCTCGAGCATCGGGTGGTCAGGGTTGCTGAACTCGACCTTGGCTTCCCAGAACAGCATCATCCACATCGACCAGTAGAAGCCATATTGGCTGTGGCTGATGATTTCCAGCCCGGCCTCGCTGACCATGGCCTTGAACTGGTCTTCGCTGATGATGCGTATGTGGTTGGGTTTCTGGAAATACTCCGGCGCGGCGATGTCCTTTTGCAGGTCCTCGGAGCTGGGATGCGGCACGCTCAGCAGATACAACGCACCCGGTTTGCCAACCCGCACCAGTTCGGCAAGAAACTGCGCGGGATCGTCAACGTGTTCGATAACTTCGGTGCAGACCACGCGCGTCGCAGTTGCCTCGGCAATCGGTAGCGGGTTGCAGTCGGTAACGTGGCATTCGATGTCCCGGGCCGGCGTATCACCCAGACGCCGGCGCGTGGCCTCGACCTTGGCCGCATCGATATCGGCAAGAATGATCTTCGCCCCGCGCATACCGCAGAAGTGCACGTTGCCGCCATCACCGCAGCCGACATCAAGCAGCGTGTCGGCGGCGCTCACGGCGAACCCCGTGTACAGCTCGTGAGTTTCCTGGTTGAACCAGCCGCTGAGCTTCGCATCGTAAAGGCCGAGCATGTACGGGTCGACTTTGTCGGCGACCGCAGCGACCGGTTCTGCTGCAGGCTGTGCAGGCGCTGTCGCCGAGAGTTTCTTCAAAAAGCTCAGCATGAGGTGGCTCCGGGTGAGGTAATAGCGGTTCGGGAGGTGTCGAGGCGCTTGACCAGTGCAGCACCGCGATTGCGCATCGGCATTTCGATCAAGCGATAGTTGAGTTCGCTGAGCAGCGCGATCAGGCCGAAGGCAATCAGCACCGTAAGGAAGGGATGTCCGGCCGGGCTCGGCAGACCGCTGCTCTGCAAGCGAAAGATCAGTTCACGCACCAATAGATACGCCGGAATGTGAATGAGGTAGATGCCGTAGGAGCGGCTGCCGATCCATGCCAGCAACCGCTGCAAGCGTCCGGCAGGCATCAGGTAGTCACCGTTGTACGAAGCGATCCAGACCAGCAGCGCACTGAGCACGGCGATCGAACCGATCCGATAATTGGCCAGGGTAAAACGGTCGGTGGCCATGAAGCTCAACAGCGCTCCAATGAGCATCAACGCTGAAATGCCAAGCCATGGTCGGCGCAAGAAAGACGGCTGCCAGCGCTGGTAACCCGGCTGCGCACTCCACATCGCCAACAGCACGCCAAGGGCCAGCGCATCGGTGCGTACCACCATCAGCAACGGCGTGCGTACGGTCAGAATCTGCACCGCGACCAGCGCCAGCAATGCCCAGACCAGGCGTCGGCGAACCAACAGGATCAGCAAAGGAAAGAGCAGATAGAACTGCTCCTCCAGCGCCAGGCTCCAGTAGACGAAACTGCTGCCGTATTCGTATTGGAAAAAGCTGTCGGCGAAGCGGAAATTGGCGTACTGCAGTACCCCGGCGAGGGTCGCCTGAAGATTGGCGGACAGCGTACCGAACGCACCGGACCGGTTGAAAAACATGCAGGCCAGCAGGATCACCGCCAGCCATAACCAGGCCGAAGGCAACAGGCGAAAAGCCCGGCGCAGCCAGAAATGGCGCACCTGTTGCCAGCGCTCCTGGCCCGTCGTGCAGCCTTGCAGCACCGGGATCAAGCTGCGGGCGATGACAAAACCGGAGATCGCAAAAAACAGGTCAACGCCCCACCACGTCTGCGCCCATTCGTGGATCCGGGCAAGCGACGGCACCGGGTCAGTGAACAGATTGTCCGCCAGATGGTGGAACAACACCGCGAGCACCGCGACCGCACGCAGGACTTCAACGTCCATGATGCGCTTGGCGTTCATGCCTGGGGGGCTTCCAAGGCAGCCGCACGATGCTCGAACAACTGCGTCAGAAACCCTCGCAAACGCTGTTCAGCCACAGTCTGGCTGCAGAACGCCTGCAAACTTACGACTGCCTGCGCCGACATCTCGGCATAGCGCTGCGGCTGGTTTTTCGCGACGTCGTAACTGGCCCGATAGGCCTCGCACAATGAGCTCCAGTTGGTCACATAACGCAGGGTTCGGAAGGCTTTGCGCGGGTCGTGGGGCCAGGCTGTCAGCTCATCCGTGGACTCGATGAGAAAGGCATTTTCCGTGCTCAGGTAATCGATCATCGCCGTGGTACGCGGCGCCACCGCCGGCTTGCCGCAGGACATGAATTCCATCAGCGGCAGGCACTGACCTTCGCCGTAGGAGGTATTGACCACGTACCGCGTGGCCTGCACCAGTTGCTCGTAGTCCGGATCGGCGAGGTAACCGTAGATCAGAACGATGCGGCAGCGGTAAGACTGGTTTTTGTACAAATGGTGGAGGATATCGCTGAGCGCTTCTTCGGCGTCGTGGTGAGTGAGCTTGAGCACCAGCGTCGCGTCTTCGACATCGCGAAAACTAACGCAAAAAGCACTGAGCATGTCTTCCCAGTTCTTGCGCCCGTCACCGGGATTGAACACCGAGGTATAAACCACGCCGTCAAGCACCAGCGTCTGCTCGGAGGCCGGCGCGGCGAAGTCGATGCCGTCGCCGCTGCGCAGGTGCACCGGCCCGAATGCATTCAGATTGAGGGTGCGGCTGTCCGCGACCAGTCCTTTTATCGTCAGGCTGTAGGCGGCCAGCGCTTGCTCGGGCATTTTTGCGCCACGGGCAGCAAAGCGGTCCCAGACCGGCGCCGGCACCGCGATGATCGGGTACTCGGCACCCATCGCCTCATGCACGGCATTGACCGTGTAGCTGGAGTGGGTGATCGCTGCGCCACAGGCATGCAAGACGCTACGCCAGTCATTGCGCGGCTCGCCCGCAAAGGCTTCATTGGGGATCGTGCTGAACTCCCACGCAAACACCGGCAGCGTCGGACAGGCCAGGTGAACGGGAGTGCGATGCGGCGGCGAGAACGACAGAAACACGCAGGGCTCGCCACGGCTCAGACACTCCAGATACAGAGCATCGACTTCCGTCTGCGGATCGGCCACTTCCACGACCCGACCGATGCGTTCGAGCACCGGGCGATATTCCTTGAGCACGAAGTAATAGCTGTACTCCGAACGCCCGAGGTTCTGCGCAATGGTGTGCCGGTTGGTTTCCGAATGAATGATGATCAGCATGAGGCGTTATCCGTCACAGGCGCAGCATCGGCGGGGCCTGCTGTCAGCGCAAAAAACTCCGCGAGGCGTTTGCGCACCGGCGCGAAGGCACAGTATTGCTGCATGCGCGCGACGGCGGCGGCAGACATCCGCTGATACTCCTGCGGCTGCGCTGTGGCCATTCGATAGCTGTTTTCGTAGGCGTTTTTCAGCGAGCCCCAGTCGGGGCGGTGCCGCAGCGTGCGGTAGATGATCCGCGTGTCCTGCGGCCAGATCGTCAGCTCTTCACTGGACCTGACCACGAGCGCCACCGAGTCATCGATGTAATCTTCCATCGCCGTGTGATCGGGGGCGATCACCGGTTTACCGCTGGACATGAACTCCATCAAGGGCAGGCACAGCCCTTCGCAGCGTGACGCGTTGACGTAGAAACTGGCCGCCTGATAAAGCCTGGCGTACTGCGCGTCGTCGAGGTAACCGTGCATCACCACGACCCGACAGGCGAACGGCGTGAGTTGCGCCAGCAGGGTCATCAACTCGCTGTAATAGGACGCCAGATCATTCTGGGTAATCTTGAGCACCAGCGTCGCGTCGGGCGTTTCGCGAAACGCCCAGCAGAATGCGCTGATCAGTCGATGCCAGTTCTTGCGGCCATCCTTGGGGTTGAATACCGAGACGTACACCACACCCTCGACTGTGGTTTCGACCACCGATGAGGTGTCCGGCAGATCGAGTGGCGCCGGTTCGATCACGGGCACCGGCGCAGCGCCGCACACCTCAGGCCAACGCTGTTGCAGCCAGCCATGCAAAGCGTCCGGCAGCAGATCGCGAATGCCCTCCCAGTACCAGTTGTGCAGAAATTTCACCCGCGGCACCGGTTCCGCCTGTTCGCGTCCCAAGTCCAGTGCCCACAGGCGCAGATAATGTCGAGCAATGACCAGTCGGCGTTTGAACGTCAACGGTGGCGGGCGCGCGGCTTCAATTGCTGCGGCCAGTGCAGCCTGCTCTTCAGGGCTGATTGGCGTCGGGATCAGCGCATCGGCTGACAGGCCGAGGGTGCGTGAATCGAAAATACAGCCCTTGATCGCCAGTGCAGTCCCGGGATTGACCGGCATGGGTTGGTGTTGCTGACGAATCGTTGCGAAGCTGTCCCACAACGGCGTCGGCAAAACCAGCACCGGGAACGCGTCGCCCATGGCGCGGCGGATAGCCGTTGCCGTGTGGCTCGACAGGGTGATGACCCGGCCGTGGCGCGCGAGCATGCGTGTCCAGTCCTGACGCGGATCGTCGTCCCATTGTTCATTCGGGATCGAATCGAACTCCCAGGCCACCACGCAAATCGTCGGGCATTCCAGATCAACCGGAGTTTTCTGCGGTGGGGTGAAGGACAGGAACACAGTGTCTTCACCTGCGGCGAGCAATTGCCGGTAAATCACATCGACGTCGGCGACAGATCCGGCCACGTGCACGCGCCCCAGGCTTTCCAGCACCGGGCGATAGGCTTTGAGGACAAAGTAATAGCTGTATTCCGGACGCCCCAGACTGGCACTGATGGAGCTGTCGTTGACGTCCGAGTAGAGAATGAAATTCATGGCATCCCACGATGAAGCGCCATCCCGGCGACTTCATGCTATGACGGCCGCGCGGCGGATCGGGTCGGCAGGGCCGGCACTCGTCCGTCATCATCGGGCACGTCTCTGTTCTTGTTTTAGTGGTCAGTTTCACCCCGCGTCGCGGCGTCCGGAAAACAATCGGCCAACTCGCGACGAAGGCCATTCTAAACACATCCATCGCGAGTCCGGGAACCGCCGGACGAGAATAAATCGGACTATGCTGACGAGAACTGACCAGTCACGGTTTGCCCTGTTGAAATTGCCGAGCAATTGGCACAGATTGGCAACCAAACAACTACAACAAAGGCTTCGCCTGCTGTTTCCCCGGATATTTCCTCCGGTCTGACAGCGCTTTCCTCAAAGCGTGTAAGGAAGGCGGCGCAAGTCATGACCAAGGGGTCGCTGTTTGAAAAACCGTCTGTTCGTCACGGGCCTCAGCGGCTTCGTGGGACAACACATTCAGTCTCGTCTGGCTTCGCCGGGATCGTCGTGGGCGCTGCTGCCTGCCGCATCGGCCTACGACCTTACGAACGCCGACAGCCTCATCGACCTTTGGCCGGAGTTGCCGGATGCAGTCATTCATCTGGCCGGCCAGACCTTTGTACCGGAAGCCTTTCGTGACCCGGCCCGCACCCTCGACATCAATCTCTTCGGCACCCTCAATCTGTTGCAGGCGCTCAAGGCTCGCGGCTTTGCCGGGACGTTTTTGTACGTCAGCTCCGGCGACGTCTACGGGCAAGTCGGCGAGCAGCACCTGCCGATCACCGAGCAACAACCACCGCTGCCACGCAATCCGTACGCGGTAAGCAAACTTTCAGCGGAGTTCCTCAGTTTGCAATGGGGCCTGAGTGAAGGCTGGCCAGTGCTGGTCGCACGCCCGTTCAACCACATCGGCACCGGGCAAAAAGACAGCTTCGTCATCGCCAGTGCCGCCCGGCAGATCTGCCGCATCAAACAGAGCCTGCAAGCACCGCAACTGCAAGTCGGCGATATCGACGCGACCCGCGATTTCCTCGATGTCGGCGACGTGATCGCAGCGTACTTCGCATTGCTGGAAAACGGCACACCGGGGCAGGTCTACAACATCTGCTCGGGCCGCGAGCAAAGCATTCGCAGCCTGATCGAGCAATTGGCCGATCTGGCCGAAGTCGACGTAGAACTTGTGCAGGATCCGGCGCGCATGCGGCGCGCCGACCAGCGCCGCGTCTGCGGCAGCCACGCAAAACTGGCCAGCGCCACAGGATGGGCGCCAGCCACCACCACACAACAATCCCTGCGGGCGATCCTGTCCGACTGGGAGATGCGAGTACGACAACAATGACAAAAAGTGCACTGATTACCGGGATTACGGGCCAGGATGGCGCCTATCTGGCCAAACTGCTGCTGGACAAGGGTTACAAGGTTCACGGCCTCGTTGCTCGACGCAGCAGCGATTCACGCTGGCGCCTGCGCGAGATGGGTGTCGAAGTCGACATTGTCTACCTCGACGGCGACATGGCCGATGCCTGCTCGGTGCAGCGTGCGGTAATCAAATCAGCACCGGACGAAGTCTACAACCTCGCCGCACAGAGTTTTGTCGCCGCCTCCTGGGATCAACCGGTGACCACCGGCATCGTCGATGGGCTGGGCGTGACGCACCTGCTCGAAGCGATTCGCCAGTTCAGCCCGCACACGCGCTTCTATCAGGCCTCGACCAGCGAAATGTTCGGCCTGATCCAGGCAGAGCAGCAGGACGAAAACACCCCGTTCTATCCACGCAGCCCTTACGGCGTGGCCAAGCTCTACGGCCACTGGATCACCGTCAACTACCGCGAAAGCTTCAACCTGCACGCCAGCAGCGGCATCCTCTTCAACCATGAATCACCGCTGCGCGGCATCGAATTCGTTACCCGCAAGGTCACTGACGCCGCTGCGCGCATCAAGCAGGGCAAACAGCACGAGTTGGCGCTGGGCAACATCGACGCCAAGCGCGATTGGGGCTTTGCCGGCGATTACGTCGAGGCCATGTGGCTGATGCTGCAGCAGGACAAGCCCGACGACTTCGTGGTCGCCACGGGCGTCACCACCACGGTGCGCGAGATGTGCCGCATTGCCTTCGATCACGTCGGCCTGAACTACCGCGATTACGTGAAGATCGACCCGGCGTTCTTCCGCCCGGCCGAAGTCGAAGTGCTGCTCGGCAACCCGGCCAAGGCCCAGCGTGTGCTGGGCTGGAAACCGAAAACCGACCTGGATACCTTGATCCGCATGATGATGGATGCGGACATGAAACGCGTCGCCAAGGAGTAGGCCATGCTGATTCCGGTGATTCTGTCCGGCGGTGCCGGCACCCGTTTGTGGCCGGTGTCCCGCGAGGGCCACCCCAAGCCGTTCATGACCCTGCCCGACGGCCAGTCGCTGCTGGGCAAGACCTACCAGCGTGCGGCGGCGTTGCTGGACGGCTGGGGCGACATCGTCACCGTGACCAACCGCGAGTATTACTTCCAGAGCAAGGATCACTACTGCGCGGCGCATGTGTCGCGCCATCGCGGGCACTTTCTGCTGGAGCCGAGCGGGCGCAACACCGCACCGGCGATCGCAGCGGCAGCACTGTCATTGCAGGCGCTGCATGGTGACGACGCGGTCATGGTGGTGATGCCGGCCGATCACTTGATCGTCAATCAGGACGCCCTGAAGAGTGCGGTCGAGCACGCAGTGAATCTGGCGAAGGATGGTTATCTGGTGACCTTTGGCGTGGTTCCGACCGCCCCGGAAACCGGCTTCGGCTATATCGAAACCGGTGCGCCGCTGGACGCCAGAGGCGCGGCCAAGGTGCAGCGCTTCGTCGAGAAACCCGACCAGCATACCGCCACGCATTACCTGGAGAGCGGCAACTTCCTGTGGAATTCGGGGATGTTCTGCTTCACCACCGCGACGCTCATTGCCGAACTGCAACTGCACGCACCCGAGTTGCTGGAACAGACCCGCGCCTGCATGGCCGTCAGCGCACCGGTCGAAACGGTCGGCTGCCTGCAACAGGAGCTGTCACCGACGCTGTTTGCCGAAATCACCGACATCTCCATCGACTACGCGCTGATGGAGCGCTCGGAAAAAGTAGTGGTGGTACCTGCCGGTTTCGACTGGAGCGACATCGGTTCGTGGAGCGCGGTCGCCGCGCTGATTCCCGCCGATGCCGACAACAACCGCGCCAGCGGCGAAGCGATCTTCATCGACAGCCACAACAACTTCGTGCAGAGCGAAGGCCGGCTGGTGGCAACCGTCGGCGTGGATAACCTGATCATTGTCGATACCGCCGACGCGGTGCTGGTGGCCCATGCCGACCGTGCGCAGGATGTACGCCGCGTGGCGAAGCAACTCAAGGACAAGTCCCACGAAGCCTATCGCCTGCATCGTACGGTCAGCCGTCCGTGGGGCACCTACACCGTTCTGGAGGAAGGCCCGCGTTTCAAGATCAAGCGCATCGTGGTCAAACCCGGTGGCAAGTTGTCGTTGCAGATGCACCATCATCGCAACGAACACTGGGTAGTGGTCGAAGGCATGGCCAAGGTCACCAACAACGGCTCCGGCACGACCCTGGTCGCCAAGAATGAATCAACGTTCATCGCCGCCGGCCACAAGCATCGCCTGGAGAACCCCGGTGTGATCGATCTGGTCATCATTGAAGTGCAAAGCGGCGAATATCTGGGCGAGGACGATATCGTTCGCTTCGAAGATCAATATGGCAGGACGGTCTGAATGCTGCTTTCCCTGTACCGCTCGCTGTACAGCTACCGTGGATTCATCCTCGGCAGCGTGCAGCGCGAGTTTCAAGCGCGTTATCGCAATTCGCTGTTCGGCGCGCTATGGCCGATCTTCAATCCGCTGTCGATGATCATCGTCTACACGGTGATCTTTTCCCAGATCATGCGCGCGCGTTTACCGGGTGTGGACGACAGCATGGCCTACAGCGTCTACCTGTGCGCTGGTCTGCTGGCCTGGGGGCTGTTTTCCGAAATAACCCTGCGCAGTCAGAACATGTTTCTGGAAAACGCCAATCTGCTGAAGAAAATCAGCTTCCCGAGGATCTGCCTGCCGGTGATCGTGCTAATCAACGCCGGGATCAATTTCGCCATCATCATCAGCCTGTTTCTCGGATTTCTGCTGATCACCGGGCGCTGGCCAGGGATGGCTCTGCTGGCGCTGATTCCGCTGATTGCTCTGCAAATGATGTTCTGCGCCGGGCTGGGCATGGTCCTGGGCGTATTGAACGTATTCTTTCGCGATGTCGGCCAGTTGTTCGGCATCTGCCTGCAGTTCTGGTTCTGGCTGACACCGATCGTCTACCCGGTCACGATCCTGCCGGAATGGGTGCAGCGCCTGCTGCAACTCAACCCGCTGACCAACCTGTTCAGCAGTTACCAGAACCTGTTTCTCTACGGTCAGTGGCCGGTATGGAGTTCGCTGCTGCCGGTTTTCATTACTGGCGTGGTGTTCTGTCTGATCGGTCTGCGACTGTTTCGCCAGCGCGTCGGCGAAATGGTGGATGAACTCTGATGGGACATATTCGTGTCACCGGCCTGGGCAAGGCCTATAAGCAATACCCAAACCGCTGGGCACGGCTGGCCGAGTGGCTGATTCCGTTTTCGCCGCTTCGGCATCAACAGCACTGGGTACTGCAAGATGTCGAATTCGAGATTGCTCCGGGTGAAGCGGTGGGTATCGTCGGCGCCAACGGTGCAGGCAAAAGCACCTTGCTGAAAATGATCACCGGCACCACTCAACCCACCCGGGGCAGGATTGAATTGCAGGGTCGCGTCGCAGCGCTGCTGGAGCTGGGGATGGGTTTTCATCCGGACTTTACCGGTCGGCAGAACGCAATCATGGCGGGTCAGTTACTGGGCATGCAGCTCGAGGAAATCGAAGCGCTGATGCCCGATATCGAGCACTTCGCTGAAATTGGCGATGCGATCGACCACCCGGTCCGCACTTATTCCAGTGGCATGCAGATGCGCCTGGCGTTCAGTGTCGCCACCGCCCGGCGCCCGGACATCCTGATCGTCGACGAAGCGCTGTCGGTGGGCGATGCCTATTTCCAGCACAAGAGCTTCGAACGCATCCGCAGCTTTCGCAAATCCGGCACGACGTTATTGATCGTGTCCCATGATCGCTTCGCGATTCAGTCGATTTGCGACTCGGCGATCCTGCTCAAGGACGGGCGCGTGGCCATGCGCGGCAAACCGGAGCCGGTCCTCGATTATTACAATGCGCTGATGGCCGAACGTGAGGGTCAGGTCGTACGCCAGGAAACGCTCGCCGGCGGCGAGGTGCAAACGGTCTCCGGCACCGGCGAGGCGGCGATTCTGAGCGTACGCCTGCTCGATGAAAACCAGCGCAGCATTGACGCTGTCGAAGTCGGCCAACCGGTGGTGCTCGAAGTGCAGGTCGAAGTGCGCAAGGACATCGAACAGCTGGTGCTGGGCTTTATCCTCAAGGATCGACTGGGCCAGATGATGTACGGCATCAATACCCACCGGCTGAACAAGGCATTGACCGATCTGCACACCGGTGAACGCTTCACCTATCGCTTCGCCTTCATCATGGGCTTGGGCAAGGGCAATTATTCGGTGTCGCTGAGCCTGTCGCGTCTGGACTCACATCTGGATCGCAATTTCGAGTGGCGTGACTACGGGATGGTGTTCCAGGTGATCAACAGCCGTCGGGAAGACTTCGTCGGCTGTACCTGGCTGGACGCCAAAACCACTATCACCCGCGACACCAAGGCCCTGTCTGTCGAGCGCGCGCCATGACCCTGCTGGTTGAATGCACTCACGTATTCAAACACCCCAAGGTCAATTCGGGGATCCAGCGCGTGGTGCGCAACGTCATCAAGCAGCTGCCCGCCAGCGCTGAAGGCGTTGAGTGCATGCCGGTGGTAGTGATCAATGGCCAGCTCTACCGCGTGCTGCAACTGGCGCCACTCGATACACCGTTCTGGAACAGCCTCGAAACCTTCGGTGAACGCCTGGAGCGCCTCGCCCATCGTTTCTGGCAGTGGCATCAGCGCCGCGATGCGCTATGCACTTCGAAACTGGCGCGGCGGCTCCTTTACGTCAGCTATCGGTTGACCCAGTTTGCCGTGCTCGGCCTGCCGATTCGGCTCGTCAGACGGATCAATCGCAGGCAGCTGCTGAAACGTTGCTCGCCGCTTCAACATCACCCGGGCGATCAACTGGTGCTGCTGGATTCATCCTGGCACTCGGACTTTTTCGCCCATGTCGAGCAGCTCAAACGCGACGGCGTCGGCATGATCGCGGTGATCTACGACCTTATTCCGCTGACTCATCCGCAGTTTTACGACACGCGACTGGTCGAAGTTTTCAATGAGTGGTTCGACTGGATCACCCGCACGGCCGATGGCTACATGGCAATTTCCGCCACGGTGCGTGATCAGGTGCGTCGTGAATTGCAGCGCAGAATCGGTGCGGAGCAGACTGAAAAGCGCTGGTTCGATTACTTTTATCTAGGGTCCGAGCTCGACCTGCATCACGGCGCGGCAACGATCGAACCACGCCTCAAGGATCTGTTCGCTGCATCCGGCCCGGTATTTCTGATGGTCAGCACCATCGAGCCGCGCAAGAACCATGGGTACCTGCTCGACGCATTCGAACGCGCATGGGCTGCCGGCTCGACGGCACGCTTGTGCATCGCCGGGCGTATCGGCTGGAAATGCGAGGCGCTGCTCGAGCGGATTCGCAATCATCCGGAACTGAATCGGCGCCTATGCATGTTCAATGACCTGAGCGACACCAGTCTTGAATACGCATACGCGCAGGCCAGTGCGCTGGTCTTCCCCTCGTTCGTCGAAGGCTTCGGCCTGCCACTGGTAGAAGCCATGCAGCGCGGTTTGCCGGCGATGGGCAGCGACATCGCGGTATTCCGCGAAATCGGTGGCGAGTTCATGGCTTATTTCGATCTGCAGAATCCACAAAGCCTTGCCGATCTGATCGAAACCTATCAGCGCAGCGGACAGTTTCCCGCCGCCCGCGACGTCGCTGGCTGGCGCTGGATTGGCTGGCGTGAGGCCAGCGAGCAATTGGCGACACGCAGCCTTGACCATGTCCAGCAGGCGCCGCGCGTGCAAGCGAGGTCGCATGCGCATTGCCCTTAACGCCCGCATCCTGCAAGCGCCGCGCACCGGGATTGGCCACTACGTCGCCGAACTGGTCAACGCGTTGCGCAGCGAACCCGATGTGGACGTAAGCCTTTTTCATGGCTGGGGCTGGAGTTCGGCCCTGCCGGCCGCAGCCATGCCCGGCTACTCGCGCATGACGCCATTGCTGCGAAAAATTCCCCGGGCCTATCAGGCACGCCGCTGGCTGGAGCAGAAACGTTTTGATCAGGGGCGTGCACAAGGGCTCGATCTTTATCACGAGCCGAGCCTGTGGCCGTTGGCCTTCGACGGCCCGACCGTGATCACCCTGCATGATCTGACGCACCTGCATTTTCCAGAAACCCAGCCACCAGCACGTTTGAGGGAAATCGAACGTCGTCTGGCCGCCGGTGTGGAGCAGGCGCGGGTCATTCTGACCGATTCGCAGGCGATCGCTGACGAGGCGCAGGCCTACTTCAATCTCCCTGCACAGCAATTCGTTGTGGCGCCGTTGGGTGTGTCCGAGCGCTTCCGTCCCCGGCCACTTGAGGAAATCGACAGTGTGCTCAAGGCTCACGCCGTCCAGGCACGGGAATATTTCCTATGTGTCGGGACTCTGGAGCCGCGCAAGAACCTGAGCCTGGCGTTGCAGGCCCACGCCCTGTTGCCAGACGCTGCGCGCCAGCGCTTTCCCTTGTTGATTGCAGGCATGGCCGGATGGCAGCGCGAACAGTTCAACGAGCCACTACGCCAGGCACTGGCCAGCGGCCACGTGTGCCTGCTCGGCTATCTGCCCGATGAGCAATTGGCGCAACTGCTGGCCGGCGCCCGGGCGCTGATATTTCCGTCGTTGTATGAGGGCTTTGGCTTGCCGGTACTGGAAGCCATGGCCAGTGGCACGCCGGTGGTGACCACTCGTTCTTCGGCGATGCCGGAAGTGGCTGGCGCGGCTGGCAACTATATTGATGCGGACGATGCCGAGGGTCTGCGTGATGCAATGGGCCGGCTGATCGACGACTCGCTGCATTGGCAGGCCTGCCGCGAAGCGGGATTGCAGCAGGCGGCACTTTTTTCCTGGCAACGTTGTGCACAGGCTACGGCTGGTGCCTACCGCCAGGCCATGGGAGGTTGAATGCGCGTTCTTCATTTCTTCAAGACTTACCTGCCCGATTCGGTCGGCGGCATCGAACAAGTCATCTTCCAGCTGTGCGAGAGCGGTGCCCAACACGGCATCGACGCGCAAGTGCTGACCTTGAGCACAAACCCGACACCGCCCGTGGTGCAACTGGGTCAGCACGAAGTACATCGGGCGAAGCTGGATATCCAGTTCGCCTCAACCGGGTTTTCCTGGAGTGTGTTCAAGCAGTTCCGTGAACTGGCCGCCGAAGCCGACGTGATCAACTATCACTTTCCCTGGCCGTTCATGGACCTGGTGCATTTCGCCAGCGCCGTGAACAAGCCAAGCGTAGTTACTTATCACTCGGACATCATTCGCCAGAAGCATTTGCTCAAGCTCTATCGGCCACTGATGAATCGCTTCCTCGCCAGCGCCGACCGCATCGTTGCTGCATCGCCAAACTATCTGCACACCAGCGATGTCCTGCAGCAGTTTCAGGACAAGACCCGCGTTATCCCCTACGGCCTGAATAAAGCAGGTTATCCACAGCCCGATACCGAACGCATGAACCGCTGGCGCCAACAACTTGGGGATAAGTTTTTTCTGTTCGTCGGGGTGATGCGTTATTACAAGGGCCTGCACATCCTGCTCGACGCGCTCAAAGACATCGATTATCCCGTGGTGATTGTCGGTGCCGGTCCGCTGGAGCAGGAACTGCATGCACAGGCCGCCGCGCTGGGCCTGCGCAATATTCACTTTCTCGGCCGCCTGAGTGACGAGGACAAAGTGGCGTTGCTGCAGTTGAGCTACGCGATCGTATTTCCTTCGCACCTGCGCTCCGAGGCTTTCGGGATTTCGTTGCTCGAAGGCGCGATGTACGGCAAACCGATGATCTCCAGCGAAATCGGCACCGGCACCAGTTTCATCAATATCCACAACGAAACCGGACTGGTGGTGCCGCCGAGCAATCCACAGGCTTTTCGGGAAGCCATGCGTACGCTATGGGACAACCCTGAGCGTGCCGCCGAGATGGGCGTCAAAGCGGAAGCGCGCTATCGGCAGTTATTCACTGCCGATGAAATGGGCCGCAAGTGGACGGAGTTGTATCAAGAACTGTTGGCAGAAAAAGCGCTGTCCTACGCTTGAAGGCGGGAGATCACGCCGTCTTCTGCAACCCGGCCACCGTGCGCGGCATAGCGACAAAACCCGGCAATGCTTCGATCCGTGCCAGCCAGGCGCGAACGTTGGCGTAGTCGTCCAGCGAGACATTGCCCTCCGGGGCATGCGCAATGTAGCTGTAGGCAGACACGTCAGCGATGGTCGGCTCTTCGCCCGCCAGATACGCCGTTTTGCCCAACTCCAGCTCCATGACCTTGAGCAGGTTGTGCGCACGGCCAATGACTTCCTCGGCATTCAGTTGCGCACCAAACACCGTGATCAGGCGTGCCGCCGCCGGGCCAAATGCAATCGGTCCCGCCGCTGCCGACAGCCAGCGCTGCACATGCGCTGCGCCCACCGGGTCGGCCGGCAGCCAGCGTCCGTTGCCATATTTCTGCGCCAGATAAACCAGAATCGCGTTGGAATCGGCCAGCACCACGCCGTTGTCATCAATCGCCGGCACTTGGCCAAAGCTGTTGATCGCCAGGTACTGCGGCTGCTTATGCTCACCTTTGGCCAGATCGACGAAGATCAGCTCGGTCGGCAGTTGCAGCAGCGACAGCATCAACTCGACGCGGTGGGCGTGACCGGAACGGGGAAAGTTGTAGAGTTTGATCGCTTGCATGGTCGACTCCGCTGGAAAGTGACGTCGCTACGGGGATGAGCGCGCCGATGGAGTCATCATCTATGGGTTGCCGGAACAACAGAATAACCAGCCGCTGCAATCGATTATTTCATCTCGTGCAATAACGCCGCTGCGCTCAAGGCCGGATGCTCGCGCAGCGCCTTCACGGCGAAGTCGACAAAACTGCGGATCCGCGCCGGTGCCTTGCGCCCGCCTTGATACACCACATGGATCGGCAACGGCGGCAATTCAAACTCGGCGAGGACGATTTCCAACTCCCCCGCCGCAACTTTGTCCGCCACTTGATAGGACAGCACTCGCGTCAAGCCCAGGCCTTTGCGCGCAGCGGTGATCGCCGACTGATTGGCCGTGACGGTAAGGCGCGGTTCGGTGCGCACACTGAGTGCTTCACCGCCGTCGAGAAACGGCCAGTTGCGTTGCTGACCGATCGCCGACGTCGCCACCACCGGCAGCCCGGCCAAGGCCTGCGGATGCTCCGGGCGGCCATGTTCAGCCAGAAACCCCGGCGAAGCGCAGATTACCCGCCGCACTTCCCCAACTCGGATCGCATGTTGATTGCTGTCCGGCAGCTCACCAATGCGTACCGCGACATCAATGCCCTCCTCGACCATGTTGACGACCCGGTCCAGCAACAGCGCGTTGATCGACACATCCGGATAACGACAAAGGTAATCGGCCATCACTGGCGTCACGAACAGATCGCCAAACAGCACCGGCGCAGTAATCGTCAACTGCCCGCGCGGCAAGGCATGGCTGCCCGCCGCCGAATCCTCGGCCTCCTGCACCTCGGCAAGAATCCGCCGGCAGTCATCGAAATAACGCTGCCCGGCTTCGGTGAGATGCACAGTGCGCGTGGTGCGCACCAGCAGCTGCGTACCGATATGCTGCTCCAGCGCCGCCACCGCCCGGGTGACGCTCGCCGCCGACAGCCCTAGACGCCGCGACGCCGCCGAAAAGCCTTGCTCCTGGGCGACGACAACGAAGATCTGCATTTCCTGAAAGCGGTCCATGGGATTCCTCGGCGGCGGATACGACAATCGCAGCCGAGGCTGCGATTGTGGGAGAGCTTAGATCAACGGTGGATAACTTATTCCACGGTGACCGATTTCGCCAGGTTGCGCGGCTGATCGACGTCGGTGCCCTTGAGCACGGCGACGTAATACGACAGCAGTTGCAGCGGGATCGTATAAAGGATCGGCGAAAGAATGTCGTGGATGTGCGGCATTTGCACCACATGGGTACCTTCGCCGTTGGTCATCGCAGCCTTCTCATCCGCGAACACGATCAACTCGCCGCCGCGAGCGCGGACTTCCTGCAGGTTGGATTTGAGCTTTTCCAGCAGTTCGTTGTTTGGCGCGACGGTCACCACTGGCATGTCGTTATCCACAAGTGCCAGCGGCCCGTGTTTGAGCTCGCCGGCCGGGTAGGCTTCGGCATGGATGTAGGAGATTTCCTTGAGTTTCAAGGCACCTTCCATTGCTACCGGGAATTGCGCGCCGCGGCCGAGGAACAGGGTGTGGTTTTTCTCAGCGAACAGCTCGGCGATTTTTTCCACGGTGCTGTCCATCGCCAGCGCTTCGCCGAGACGGGTCGGCAGGCGACGCAGTTCTTCGACCAGCGTGGCTTCGACGCCGTTGGCCAGAGTGCCGCGCACCTGACCCAGCGACAAAGTCAGCAGCAACAGGCCGACCAGTTGCGTGGTGAAGGCTTTGGTCGAGGCCACACCGATTTCGCGGCCGGCCTGGGTCAACAGGGTCAGGTCGGATTCACGCACCAGCGAGCTGATGCCGACGTTGCAGATCGCCAGGCTGGCGAGGAAGCCCAGCTCCTTGGCATTGCGCAGCGCCGCGAGGGTGTCAGCGGTTTCGCCGGACTGCGAGATGGTCACGAACAGCGTGTCAGGCTGCACCACCACTTTGCGATAACGGAATTCGCTGGCGACTTCGACCTGGCACGGAATACCGGCCAGTTCTTCAAGCCAGTAACGCGCGACCATGCCGGCGTGATAACTGGTGCCGCAGGCGACGATCTGTACATTGCGCACTTTGGCAAACAGCTCGGCAGCTTGTGGACCGAAGGCCTCAACCAGCACTTGATTGTTGCCCAGCCGACCTTCGAGGGTGCGCTGGACCACGGCCGGTTGCTCGTGGATTTCCTTGAGCATGTAGTGGCGGAACTCGCCCTTGTCGGCGGCTTCGGCACCGTCGGTGTACTGCACGGTCTGGCGCTCGACAGCGTTGCCGTTTACGTCCCAGATCTGCACGCTGTCGCGACGGATTTCAGCGATATCGCCTTCTTCCAAATACATGAAGCGGTCAGTGACCTGACGCAGAGCCAACTGGTCGGAAGCGAGGAAGTTCTCGCCCAGGCCCAGGCCGATCACCAATGGACTGCCACTGCGCGCGGCGACCAGACGATCCGGTTGCTGTGCGTTGATCACTGCCAGACCGTAGGCGCCATGCAGCTCCTTGACGGTCGCTTTGAGCGCGGCAGTCAGGTCCGGTTGTTCCTTGAGCTTGTGGGTCAGCAGGTGCGCGATGACTTCGGTGTCGGTGTCCGAGCTGAACGCATAGCCCAGCGCTTTCAGCTGTTCGCGCAGGGCTTCGTGGTTCTCGATGATGCCGTTGTGCACCACCGCAATGTCACCGGAAAAATGCGGGTGGGCATTGCGCTCGCACGGCGCGCCATGGGTCGCCCAACGGGTGTGGGCGATACCGAGGCGCCCGGCCAGCGGGTGTTCGGCCAGCGCGGTTTCCAGTTCGCTGACCTTGCCCGGACGGCGCATGCGCTCCAGGGTCTGGTCGTTGGTATAAACCGCCACACCGGCGCTGTCATAGCCGCGATATTCGAGGCGCTTCAGGCCTTCAAGAAGGATGGCGGTGATATTACGTTCAGCTACTGCGCCGACAATGCCACACATGGTTATTTCTCCTGACTGACAGCCGCACAGATCAAAGTGATCCCACGGGCCTGAAGCTGATCGCGTGCCTCGACGGGCAGGCGATCATCGGTAATGAGGGTATGGATGCTGCTCCAGGGCAGCTCCAGGTTGGGAATCTTGCGACCGATCTTGTCGGCCTCGACCATGACGATGACTTCTCGCGCAACGTCGGCCATGACCCGGCTGAGGCCGAGCAGTTCGTTGAAGGTCGTGGTACCGCGCACCAGATCGATACCGTCAGCGCCGATGAACAGTTGATCGAAGTCGTAGGAGCGTAGTACCTGCTCGGCGACCTGGCCCTGAAAGGATTCCGAGTGTGGATCCCAAGTGCCGCCGGTCATCAGCAGCACCGGCTCGTGTTCCAGTTCGCTCAAGGCATTGGCGACATGCAGCGAGTTGGTCATCACCACCAGACCCGGTTGCTGGCCCAGTTCGGGAATCATCGCGGCGGTGGTGCTGCCGCTGTCGATGATGATGCGCGCGTGCTCGCGGATGCGTTTGACCGCCGCGCGAGCGATCGCCTGTTTGTATTTGGAAATACTCTGCGCCGTTTCTGCGACCAGCTCTTGCGGCATGGTGATCGCACCGCCGTAACGACGCAGCAACAGACCATGGGTTTCCAACGCGGCGAGATCCTTGCGAATCGTAACTTCCGAAGTTTCGAAACGCTTGGCCAGCTCGTCGACACTGACTTCGCCCTGCTCATTGAGCAAGGCGAGGATGTTATGGCGACGTTGAGGAGTATTGCGCTTGGACATGGCGGCCTAAGTTTCGATTCGAAAGATAACGCAAGCAATGAAACTCTATCGAAAGGTTGCCGTCAAGACGCGGGGAGAAAAATTCAGAAAGATTGAAATGACTGTGGGAGCGAGCCCGATCGCGAGGGAGTCTTAGCCACTCACGACGTGACTGAGAGACCGCATTCGCGAACAGGGTCGCTCCCACAAGAGGTTGTGGATAAATCAGGATTTCTTGATTTTTTCCGGCCGCTTCCAGCCGTCGATGTTCTTCTGGCGGGCTCGGCCTACCGCCAACTGAGCGTTATCCACATTTTGCGTGATAGTCGATCCGGCCGCAGTCGTCGCACCGTTGGAGATATCCACAGGCGCGACCAGCGAGTTGTTGGAGCCGATGAAAACGTCAGCGCCCAACACGGTTTTCCACTTGTTGGCGCCATCATAGTTGCAGGTGATGGTGCCGGCGCCGATGTTGGTGCGTGCGCCGATTTCGGCATCGCCCAGATAGGTCAGGTGGCCAGCTTTGGCACCTTCGCCCATGTGTGCATTTTTCAGCTCAACGAAGTTACCCACGTGGGCGCGCGCTTCGAGCACAGTGCCCGGGCGTAACCGCGCGAACGGACCAGCGTCACTGCCTTCACCGAGAATGGCGCCTTCTATATGACTGTTGGCCTTGATCACCACGCCTTTGCGCAGGGTGCTGTCCTTGATCACGCAGTTCGGACCGATCTCTACGTCGTCTTCAATGATGACCTTGCCTTCGAGGATCACGTTGATATCGATCAGCACGTCGCGGCCGACGCTGACTTCGCCGCGTACGTCGAAGCGGGCCGGGTCACGCAGAGTCACGCCCTCAGCCATCAAGCGGCGGCCGGCGCGCAACTGGTAATGACGCTCTAGTTCAGAGAGCTGCTTGCGATCATTGGCGCCCTGCACTTCCATCGGATCGTGCGGTTGTTCGGTGGCGACGACCAAACCATCGCTGACCGCCATTTCGATCACGTCGGTGAGGTAGTACTCGCCCTGCGCGTTATTGTTCGAGAGGCGACTCATCCAGTCCGCCAGACGATCGGCCGGCACAGCGAGGATGCCGGTGTTGCCTTCGGTGATCGCACGTTGCGCTTCGCTGGCGTCTTTGTGCTCGACGATCGCCGCGACCTTGCCGTCAGCATCACGCACGATGCGGCCATAACCGGTCGGGTCATCCAGCTCGACAGTGAGCAACCCCATCTGGCCCGGCACGACATGCTTGAGCAGACGTTGCAGGGTTTCGACTTCGATCAGCGGCACATCGCCGTAAAGAATCAGCACGGTATCCGCTTCGATGAACGGCACCGCCTGGGCGGTGGCATGGCCAGTGCCCAGTTGCTTGTCCTGCAACACGAAATTCAGATCATCAGCTGCCAGACGCTCACGCACCACATCAGCACCGTGACCGATCACCACGTGAATGCGTTGTGGATCAAGTTGCCGAGCGCTGTGGATAACATGGCCGAGCATGGAGTTGCCGGCAATCGGGTGCAGCACCTTGGGCAGCGCCGAGCGCATGCGAGTGCCTTGACCGGCCGCGAGGATAACGATTTCGAGAGACATGACTGGCTACCAATCCTGGGTGGTCAGCAACTGCGACCGGTTTGTGGGAATTCGGAAAAGAAAAAAGGGTAGCCGAGGCTACCCTTTTTTATCAATCGCACAACAAGCGGCTGACGGATTAACCGCCAAACTTCTTGCGGATCTGCTGGACGGTGCGCAGCTGGGCTGCAGCCTCGGCCAGACGTGTGGCAGCGGCGCCGTAATCGAAGTCCGCGCCTTTTTCGTTCAGGGCATTCTCGGCAGCCTTGAGAGCTGCCTGAGCCTGAGCTTCATCCAGGTCGGCGGCACGTTGCACGGTATCGGCAAGTACCTTGACCATGTTCGGCTGAACCTCGAGGAAACCACCGGAGATGTAGAACACCTCGGCTTCCCCGCCTTGCTTGATCAGGCGGATCGGACCCGGCTTGAGATTAGTGATCAGCGGCGCGTGACCCAGAGCGATACCAAGATCACCCAGTGCACCGTGCGCAATCACCATCTCGACCAGGCCGGAAAAGATTTCCCCTTCCGCGCTGACGATATCGCAATGGACTGTCATAGCCATCTGATTGCCTCAACCTAAATTAGCGCCCGTTGCCGGGCGCCGGGATTACAGTTTCTTGGCTTTCTCGATCGCTTCTTCGATGCCGCCAACCATGTAGAACGCTTGTTCTGGCAGGTGGTCGTAGTCACCGTTGAGGATGCCTTTGAAGCCAGCAATGGTGTCTTTCAGGGAAACGTATTTACCCGAAGCACCGGTGAAGACTTCAGCCACGAAGAACGGCTGCGACAAGAAGCGCTGGATCTTACGAGCACGGTTAACCAACTGTTTGTCGGCTTCCGACAGCTCGTCCATACCCAGGATCGCGATGATGTCTTTCAGCTCTTTGTAACGCTGCAGAACATACTGAACGCCGCGAGCGGTGTCGTAGTGGTCCTGACCGATCACGTTCGGGTCCAGCTGGCGCGAAGTCGAATCCAGTGGATCTACCGCTGGGTAGATACCCAGGGAAGCGATGTCACGGGACAGAACGACGGTGGCGTCCAAGTGGGCGAAGGTGGTCGCTGGCGACGGGTCGGTCAAGTCGTCCGCAGGTACGTATACCGCTTGGATCGAGGTGATCGAACCTTCCTTGGTCGAAGTGATACGTTCTTGCAGAACGCCCATCTCTTCAGCCAGGGTCGGCTGGTAACCTACTGCCGAAGGCATACGGCCCAGCAGTGCGGATACTTCAGTACCGGCCAGGGTGTAACGATAGATGTTGTCGACGAACAGCAGAACGTCGTTACCTTCGTCACGGAACTTCTCGGCCATGGTCAGGCCAGTCAGTGCTACGCGCAGACGGTTTCCCGGCGGCTCGTTCATCTGACCGTAAACCAGTGCCACTTTGTCCAGAACGTTGGAGTCCTTCATCTCGTGGTAGAAGTCGTTACCCTCACGAGTACGCTCACCCACACCGGCGAACACGGAATAACCGCTGTGCTCGATGGCGATGTTACGGATCAGTTCCATCATGTTTACGGTTTTGCCTACACCGGCACCACCGAACAGACCGACTTTACCGCCCTTGGCGAAAGGGCAGACCAGGTCGATAACCTTGATGCCGGTTTCCAGCAGGTCGTTGCCGCCTGCTTGCTCGGCGAACGAAGGTGCTGCGCGGTGAATGCCCCAGCGCTCTTCGGTGTCGATCGGGCCAGCTTCGTCGATCGGGTTACCGAGGACGTCCATGATCCGGCCCAGGGTCGCTTTACCGACCGGTACGGAGATGGCTGCGCCAGAGTCGGTGACTTCCAGACCGCGCTTCAAGCCCTCGGTGGAACCCATCGCAATGGTACGCACCACGCCGTCGCCCAGCTGCTGCTGAACTTCCAGGGTGGTTGCGGCCGCGCTTTGTACAGTCAGCGCGTTGTAGATGCTCGGTACGCTGTCGCGTGGAAATTCCACGTCGATAACGGCGCCGATGATTTGAACGATACGTCCGCTACTCATAGCTGGATCCTCTGAATATTTGAACCGTTAAACCGCGGCAGCGCCGCCGACGATTTCCGAGATCTCTTGGGTGATCGCAGCCTGACGCGCCTTGTTGTAGATCAGCTGCAAATCGCTGATCAAATCACCGGCGTTGTCGGTAGCGTTCTTCATCGCGATCATCCGCGCAGCCTGTTCAGCCGCGTTGTTCTCGACCACCGCCTGGTAGACCTGCGACTCGACGTAACGGACCATCAAGCCGTCAAGCAGCTCTTTGGCGTCCGGTTCGTAGAGATAGTCCCAGTGGTGCTTGAGATCCTGATCCGGGGTTGCCACCAGTGGAATCAACTGCTCCACGGTAGGCTGTTGCGTCATGGTGTTGATGAACTTGTTGGACACCACGGACAGGCGGTCGATACGGCCGTCCAGGTAGGCATCCAGCATCACCTTGACGCTGCCGATCAGGTCATTGATCGACGGCTCTTCACCCAGGTGGCTGATAGCTGCAACGACGTTACCGCCGAAGTTGCGGAAAAAGGCCGCACCCTTGCTACCGACTACACACAGATCAATCTCGACGCCGTTTTCGCGGTTTACCGCCATGTCCTTGACCAGGGCCTTGAACAGGTTGGTGTTCAAGCCGCCGCACAGACCACGGTCACTGCTCACGACGACATAACCGACGCGTTTGATTTCGCGGTCGATCATGAACGGGTGGCGGTATTCCGGGTTGGCGTTGGCCAGATGCCCAATTACCTGGCGGATACGCTCCGCATAAGGACGGCTAGCAGCCATGCGCATTTGTGCCTTGCGCATTTTGCTGACCGCCACTTTTTCCATGGCGCTGGTAATCTTTTGCGTGCTTTTGATGCTCGCAATCTTACTGCGAATCTCTTTTGCGCCTGCCATGTAACACCTATCAGGTTAGCAAGCGGGAGCCTCGCGGCTCCCGCTGCGGCTTACCAGGTTTGGGTGGCCTTGAACTTCTCGATACCGGCTTTCATGCCAGCGTCGATTTCGTCATTGAAGTCACCTTTAACGTTGATCTTGGCCATCAAATCGGCGTGATCGCGGTTGAAGAAAGCAATCAGCGCTTGTTCGAAGCTGCCGACCTTGGCGATTTCAATGTCAGTCAGGAACCCACGCTCAGCGGCATACAGCGACAGCGCCATGTCAGCGATCGACATTGGTGCGTATTGCTTCTGCTTCATCAGCTCGGTAACGCGCTGACCATGCTCAAGTTGCTTGCGGGTCGCTTCGTCCAGGTCAGAAGCGAACTGGGCGAATGCCGCCAGTTCACGGTACTGAGCCAGAGCGGTACGGATACCACCGGAGAGCTTCTTGATGATCTTGGTCTGAGCGGCACCACCCACACGGGATACCGAAACACCGGCGTTCACTGCAGGGCGGATGCCCGAGTTGAACATGGCCGATTCCAGGAAGATCTGACCGTCGGTGATGGAAATCACGTTGGTCGGAACGAACGCGGAAACGTCGCCAGCCTGGGTTTCGATGATCGGCAGTGCGGTCAGGGAACCGGTTTTGCCGGTCACTGCGCCGTTGGTGAACTTCTCTACATATTCTTCCGAAACGCGGGATGCGCGCTCCAGCAGACGGGAGTGGAGATAGAACACGTCGCCTGGGTAAGCTTCACGGCCTGGTGGACGGCGCAGCAGCAGGGAGATCTGGCGGTAAGCCACTGCCTGCTTGGACAGATCGTCATAAACGATCAGCGCGTCTTCACCGCGGTCGCGGAAGAATTCACCCATGGTGCAACCGGAGTACGGTGCCAGGAATTGCAGCGCAGGAGATTCCGAAGCACTGGCAGCCACGATGATCGTGTTGGCCAGGGCGCCGTTTTCTTCCAGCTTGCGAACCACGTTGGCGATGGTCGATTGCTTCTGACCGATGGCTACGTAGACGCAGAAAATGCCGCTGTCTTTCTGGTTGATGATCGCGTCGATCGCCAGAGCGGTTTTACCGATCTGACGGTCACCGATGATCAGCTCACGCTGGCCACGGCCGACAGGGATCATGGCATCGACAGCCTTGTAGCCAGTCTGTACAGGCTGGTCTACCGACTTACGCCAGATCACGCCTGGAGCAACTTTCTCGACCGCGTCGGTCTCGGTGTTGCCCAGTGGACCTTTGCCGTCAACAGGGTTACCCAGAGCATCGACTACGCGGCCCAGCAATTCCTTACCAACAGGAACTTCGAGGATGCGGCCGGTGCACTTGGCGCTCATGCCTTCAGCCAGCGACTGGTAGGAGCCCAATACCACGGCACCTACGGAGTCCTGCTCCAGGTTGAGGGCCATACCGTAGACGCCGCCCGGAAACTCGATCATCTCGCCGTACATGACGTCGGCCAGACCGTGAATCCGCACGATGCCGTCAGATACGCTGACGACAGTGCCTTCGTTACGGGCTTGGGAGGTCACATCGAGCTTGTCGATGCGGCCCTTGATAATTTCACTTATTTCGGAAGGATTGAGTTGCTGCATTGCTCTGCTGCCCCTTCAAACTCAAGATTTCAATGCTTCGGCAAGTTTCGCGATTTTTCCGCGAATCGAGCCATCGATAACCAGGTCGCCGGCGCGGATCACGACACCACCAATCAAGGCAGCGTCCTCCGCAACTTGCAGGCGCACTTCCCGGTTGAGTCGTGCACTGAGAACCTTGGCGAGTTTGTCTTGCTGTTCTTGGTTCAATGCAAATGCACTGGTTACTTCAACGTCTACCGATTTCTCTTGTTCGGCCTTGTACAGGTCGAACAGAGCGGCGATCTCCGGCAGAAGCAGGAGACGGTCGTTCTCGGCAACGACGTTGATGAAATTGCGTGCCTTTTCATCAAACTTGTCGCCGCACACGTCAATGAACGTGGCGGCCTTTTCTGCGCTCGTCAGTCGCGGGGCCTTGAGCACGCGCTGCAGGGTGTCGTCTTGCGACACCGCTGCTGCCAGGCCGAGCATGGCTGACCAATTGGCCAGTTGCTGGTGGGCCTGAGCGTGCTCGAAGGCCGCCTTAGCGTAAGGTCGGGCCAACGTGGTCAGTTCTGCCATGATCGCCCTCGCTTAGATTTCAGCAGCCAGTTGGTTAACCAGCTCTGCGTGCGCGTTTTGATCGATTGTGGCACCCAGGATCTTCTCGGCGCCGCCAACAGCCAGCAAGCCCACTTGGGCACGCAGCTTGTCTTTGACGCTGTTCAGTTCCTGTTCGATCTCGGCTTGAGCCTGAACCTTCACACGGTCAGCGTCGATACGGGCTTTTTCAACAGCCTCTTCGACGATCTGGTTACCGCGTTTCTTGGCTTGCTCGATGATTTCAGCTGCCTGAGCTTTCGCTTCGCGCAGTTGCTGACCCGCTTTCTCTTGGGCCAACTCCAGGTCGCGAGCTGCACGGCTGGCAGCGTCCAGACCATCAGCGATCTTCTTTTGACGTTCGTGCAGAGCAGCGATGACCGGAGGCCATACATACTTCATGCAGAACAGTACAAAAATCAGGAACGCAACGGACTGGCCAATCAGGGTCGCATTAATGTTCACGCCAACACCTCGCAGTTACGTTGTCCATCACACCAAATTACCCGGAAGATCCGAGTAATCAGCCAGCGATCTGACCAACGAACGGGTTCGCAAAGGTGAAGAACAGAGCGATACCAACACCGATCATGGTTACGGCGTCGAGCAGGCCGGCAACGATGAACATTTTCACTTGCAGCATTGGAACCATTTCTGGCTGACGCGCTGCGCCTTCCAGGAACTTGCCGCCCAGCAGGCCGAAACCAATTGCGGTACCCAGTGCGCCCAGGCCGATCAACAGTGCAACAGCGATAGCGGTTAGACCAACTACAGTTTCCATCTTTCCTCCCGACTTTTACGTCGTATGGTTTAGGTTTTTTAGATTAAAGCGGTAAAACAAATCGTTTCAGCTGCCCCGCAAGGAGCTCCCTCCCGTTTGACCGGGAGGAACATCAGACTAGTCGAGACTGGTCTTAATGGTTTTCTTCGTGCGCCATCGACAGGTAGACGATGGTCAGCATCATGAAGATGAACGCCTGCAGGGTGATGATCAGGATGTGGAATACAGCCCACGCCCACTGCAGAACTACGCCCAGGCCGCTGAGCCAGAGCAGGCCGCTGCCGAACATCACAGCGATCAGAATGAACACCAGCTCGCCGGCATACATGTTGCCGAACAGACGCAGAGCCAGAGAGATCGGCTTGGCGATCAGGGTGACGAATTCCAGCAGGAAGTTCACCGGGATCAGCAGGGCCTGAACGAAGATGTTCTTGCTGCCGAACGGGTGCAGGGTCAGTTCGCCGATGAAGCCGCCGATGCCCTTGACCTTGATGCTGTAGAAAATGATCAGTGCGAACACCGAGAACGCCATGCCCAAAGTCGCGTTCGGGTCGGTGGTCGACACGGCGCGGAACGGGATGTGGGCATCGCCGGAGATCAGGATGGCCAGCTGAGGAATCCAGTCGACCGGTACCAGGTCGACGGCGTTCATCAGGAACACCCAGACGAAGATGGTCAGTGCCAGCGGTGCAATCACCGGGCTACGGCCATGGAAGCTGTCTTTCACGCTGCCATCGACGAATTCGACCAATACTTCAACGAAGTTCTGCAAGGCACCCGGCTGACCCGAAGTCGCTTTCTTTGCCGCCATGCGGAAAAGAAGAACGAAGATCAGACCCAGCGCGACCGACCAGCCGAGGGTATCGACGTGGAAAGCCCAGAAGCCCATTTCCTTGGCTTCTGCTGCGGTGTGGGCAAAGCCCCAGCCGCCGTTGGGTAGCTGACCGAAAGTCAGGTTCTGCAAGTGGTGCTGGATATAGCCCGAAGCGGTTGTCTCTGCCATGGTTGCCTCAAACGCCCTAAGGTCTCGAAAGTCTTGTTCTCATCAGCAGGGGAGCGAACCAGCTGACCGACTGCGTCAGCACGAACACGCCGAATACTGCGATCGGCGCCAGTGGCTTCACACCTGCGAACACCAGTGCAAACAGCACTGCCGTCAAAATAAGTTTGCCTGCCTCGCCGGCATAAAAAGACCGGACGATGGACTGGGCTGCTCGGGCGCCGGAAAACCGAAATGCCCTGTGAGCGAAATAAACATTGGGCAGCAAGGCTATCAGGCCTCCGCAAAGTCCCGAGTATCCGGCAACGACTCCATGCCATTGCCAGAGCGCCAAAGCGGCAATGAGCAGAATGACAAATTGAGCCATCAACACCGGAAAAACCGCCAGGCGATGGAAAGGCAAGCGGTTTGGCGTGCGGGTTTCCATCACAGTTGCTCTCCAATGGTCGGCTGCCGAAATTCAATAACTTGGCATAATTTGTGCCGACAAAATGCGCGCAGAGTATAGGGGCGGTTCTGCCCCTATTCAACTGTCAGGTAGTGATTTCCGACTGCGCGCTACATGAGGAAATGTTTCAGCGGATGTGTGCGAGCACACCTTGAAGCTCGTCGAGCGAGTTATAACCAATCACCAATTGCCCTTTGCCCTTCTTGCCATGGCGAATCTGCACCGCAGAGCCTAGGCGCTCGGCCAGGCGCTGCTCGAGGCGAGCGATGTCCGGATCGGGTTTGGCAGCTTCCACAGGCTCCGGTTTGCCACTCAACCACTGGCGAACCAGTGCCTCGGTTTGGCGCACAGTCAGCCCTCGTGCGACAACATGTCGCGCCCCTTCGACCTGCTGATTGTCCGGCAGACCGAGCAAGGCACGCGCGTGACCCATTTCCAGGTCACCGTGCGACAGCATTGTCTTGATCACTTCAGGCAGTGCAATAAGTCGCAACAGGTTAGCCACAGTCACCCGCGACTTACCCACAGCCTCGGCAACCTGTTGCTGAGTCAGCTGGAATTCCTGCTGCAAGCGCTGCAAGGCGACGGCTTCTTCGATCGGATTGAGATCTTCGCGCTGGATGTTCTCGATCAGCGCAATCGCAATGGCGGTTTCATCCGGCACATCGCGAACCATCGCCGGGATGGTTTCCTGCCCGGCCTGCTGACTAGCGCGCCAGCGGCGTTCACCGGCAATGATCTCGAAGCGACCGCCGCCAATCGGGCGCACCACGATCGGCTGCATCACGCCTTGGGCCTTGATCGACTGCGCCAGCTCTTCCAGGGCCTGCGGGTCCATGTCACGGCGCGGCTGATATTTGCCACGCTGCAGCAGGTCCAGCGGCAGGTGTTGCAGTTCGCGGGTGTCAGCCTGCGCGGCTTGTTCTTCCAGCGCGCTGACCGTCGGACCACTCAGCAGTGCATCCAGTCCACGTCCGAGACCTCGTTTCTTGACGGCCATGGGGATTCCTTAAGTTGGCTGAGCAGCAGCAATGCGTGAATTTTTGCGCTGACGGCGAACCATCTCGCCTGCCAGAGCCAGATAGGCCAGGGCACCACGCGATTGCTTGTCGTAAGCCAGCGCCGGCATGCCGTAGCTTGGCGCTTCGGCCAGACGAATGTTGCGCGGGATCACCGTGTCGTAAAGCTGATCGCCGAAGTGTTCCTTGAGCTGCGCCGAGACATCGTTCATCAGGCTCAGGCGCGGGTCGTACATGGTGCGCAGCAGGCCTTCGACTTTCAGGTTCGGGTTGAGCAGCTCGGCGATGCGCTTGATGTTATCCACAAGGTCGCTCAAACCTTCCAGCGCAAAGTATTCGCACTGCATGGGGATAATCACCCCGTCAGCGGCGACCAGTGCGTTGAGTGTGAGCATCGACAGCGACGGTGGGCAGTCGATCAAAATGTAATCGTAGTTGTCACGGATCGGCGCCAGCGCGCTGCGCAGACGGCTTTCCTTCATCTGCATTTCCAGCAGCACCACTTCGGCCGCGGTCAGATCGCGGTTGGCCGGCAGCAATTGATAACCGCCGTGCTCGGAGAAGTGCATGGCCTGACCCAGGTCGCATTCACCGATCAGCAGATCGTAGACCGAGTTTTCCAGACCATGTTTATCCACACCGCTACCCATGGTGGCGTTGCCCTGTGGATCGAGATCGATCAACAGCACCCGGCGCTTGGTCGCGACCAGGGATGCTGCGAGGTTGATGCAGGTGGTGGTTTTGCCCACACCACCCTTCTGGTTCGCTATCGCGAATACCTTAGCCATTCTTGCTTGTGTTCCCAATCATGCCGTGCGGCGCAGTATCAGCAGATGGCGTTGGCCTTGGCAACCGGGGACGGCCAGGGCGTGTTCGCTATCGAGTTTGAAATCTGCCGGCAATGCTACCAGCTCATCGGCCGGATGAACGCCCTTCATTGCCAGCCAGCGTGTATCGGCATCGCCGAGGTGACGCGTCCAGTTGGTGAAGTTTTCCATGCTGCTGAAGGCCCGGGAAATGATCCCGTTGAATGGCTGCGCAGGCTGGAACGCTTCAACGCGACTGTGGATAACTTGGAGGTTATCCAGCTTCAGTTCGAGTTTGACCTGAGTCAGGAAGCGGGTCTTCTTGCCGTTGCTGTCCAGACAGGTCACTTGCGAGTCCGGGTACAGTATCGCCAGCGGGATACCAGGCATGCCACCGCCACTGCCGACATCGAGCCAGCGACCGTTTTCGATAAACGACATCACGCTGAGACTATCGAGCAAGTGCCGCGAAACCATTTCGTCTGGATCGCGCACAGCGGTCAAGTTGTAGGCCTGGTTCCATTTGATCAACAAGGCCAGATATCCCAGCAGCAATTCGTGCTGAGTTTCTGTGAGATTGACACCGAGCTCGCGGGCTCCTGTGGATAACTCTTCGGCGTGTTGCGAAGTGACCTTGGCACTCAAGCGCTTTGCTCCAACTGACGGCCCGCGCCGCGTTTTTTCAAATGAATCATCAACAGCGAAATCGCTGCCGGGGTCACGCCCGGGATCCGCGAAGCCTGGCCCAGCGTTTCAGGACGTGTGGCGCCGAGCTTGCTCTGGATCTCCTTGGACAGACCGGAGATGTTGGTGTAATCGATATCCACAGGCAATTTCGTGTCTTCGCTGGCGCGCAGACGGGCGATTTCGTCCTGTTGGCGGTCGATGTAACCGGCGTACTTGGTCTTGATCTCAACCTGCTCGGCGACCTGTGGATCTTCGGCGCCCTGCCCGGTCACTTCGACCAGACCGACGTAGTCGATTTCCGGACGGCTCAACAGGTTGAGCAGGTTGTATTCGTGGGTCAGCGGCGTGCCGAATTTCTCGGCAATCGCATCGCCCTGCGGGGTGTTCGGCCGAACCCAAGTGCTTTTCAGGCGCTGTTCTTCAAGCTCGATGCTTTCGCGTTTCTTGCAGAAGGCCGCCCAGCGCGCGTCATCGACCAGACCGAGCTCGCGCCCTTTTTCGGTCAGACGCAGGTCGGCGTTGTCTTCGCGCAGAATCAGGCGGTACTCGGCGCGAGAGGTGAACATGCGGTACGGCTCTTGGGTACCGAGGGTGATCAGGTCGTCGACCAGGACGCCGATGTACGCTTCATCGCGGCGCGGACACCAGGCCTCTTTGCCCTTGGCCCGCAGCGCGGCGTTGGCGCCGGCGAGCAGACCTTGAGCGCCAGCTTCTTCGTAACCGGTGGTGCCATTGATCTGCCCAGCGAAGAACAGACCGCCGATGACTTTGGTTTCCAGGCTGTACTTCAGATCGCGGGGATCGAAGTAGTCGTACTCGATCGCATAACCCGGACGCACGATGTGCGCGTTTTCCATACCGCGGATCGACTGCACGATCTGCAATTGGACGTCGAACGGCAGGCTTGTGGATATCCCGTTCGGATACAGCTCATGGGTGGTCAGACCTTCCGGTTCGATGAACACCTGATGGCTTTCCTTGTCGGCAAAGCGATGAATCTTGTCTTCGATCGACGGGCAATAACGCGGGCCGACGCCCTCGATCTCCCCGGCAGCGGAATACATCGGCGAACGATCAAGGTTCGCCGCGATGATTTCGTGGGTACGGGCATTGGTATGGGTAATCCAGCAACTGACCTGGCGCGGATGCTGCTCCTTGCTGCCCATGAACGACATCACCGGGATCGGAGTGTCACCCGGCTGCTCGGTCATCACCGAGAAATCCACAGATTTGCCATCAATACGCGGCGGTGTACCGGTTTTCAGGCGCCCGACACGCAGTGGCAACTCACGCAGACGGTGGGCCAGAGCAATCGACGGTGGATCACCGGCGCGACCGCCAGAGAAATTCTGCAAACCAATGTGGATAAGTCCACCGAGGAATGTACCGGTGGTCAACACCACGGAATCGGCGAAGAAACGCAGACCCATCTGTGTGACGACACCACGGACTTGCTCCTGCTCGACGATCAGGTCGTCAGCAGCCTGTTGAAATATCCACAGGTTTGGCTGGTTTTCCAGGATTTCGCGGACAGCGGCCTTATAGAGAATTCGGTCGGCTTGCGCACGGGTCGCCCGTACTGCCGGGCCTTTGCGGCTGTTCAACACGCGAAACTGGATGCCGCCCTTATCGGTAGCCATGGCCATCGCGCCGCCGAGGGCATCGATTTCCTTGACCAGATGGCTTTTGCCGATGCCACCGATGGCCGGGTTGCAACTCATGGCGCCGAGGGTTTCCACGTTATGCGTCAGCAACAGGGTTTTTGCCCCCATGCGTGCTGACGCCAGTGCTGCCTCGGTACCGGCATGACCGCCGCCGATGACGATCACTTCAAAACGGGAAGGGAAATCCACCACGCACCTCGTGCCTGCTTAAGTAGGTCATTCAGGAAATATTGAAACCAGGTTTCTGGACCTGGTCGGCAAGTATAGGGACTTCGCCCTTTCTAAAGAACCCTTTGCACAAAATTTAACCAGCTGTGGAGAACTCGAGGTTAAAAGAATAAAAAAGAGAGAAATTTATAAAACCTTTGTTTTTATGTTTATTCTTACTGACCCACATTTCTGTGGATAGATCGCTACAGGCCTTGTTTTACAAGGTGTATAGAGGTTCAAAACTCTGTGCTCATGTGGTAATGAGGCCATTGGATAACCGGTTTAAGCCTGTGGATGAATGGGGTGGTTATCCACAGAGTGGGTTGTCTCCAGTTTTGAGGCCCTGTTATCAACTGCCCTCAGTGGCAGTTATTCACAGGGCTTAATCCACAGAAATTTGATGGAGGAAGAGTTATCGGGCAGCCGAAAACCGCTCAGGGAGAAAAAATCTGCCCGGCACTCTTGGAGGATTTTAGAAAAGAGGGAAGCAGACAGGTCGCGAACGGACCTGTCTGTGAATAGCAGGAGGGTTATTTGCCGATGCAGAAGCTGGAGAAAATCCTTCCGAGCAAATCATCAGAGCTGAACGCCCCGGTAATTTCACCCAGGGAATGCTGAGCCTGGCGCAAATCCTCGGCGAGCAACTCGCCAGCGCCCGCCAGGGTCAGTTGCGCGCGCCCATGTTCCAATGCCGCGCTGGCGTGGCGCAGTGCCTCCAGATGCCGGCGACGTGCGCTGAAGCTGCTCTCCGAGGTCTGCTCGTAACCCATGCACGCCTTGAGGTGGTCCCGCAGCAGATCGAGGCCTTCGGCGGACTTGGCGCTGAGACTGATGGTCACGTGGCCGTCATCACTGGTTTCCAGAGAAACCGCTTCACCGGTCAGATCGGACTTGTTACGGATCAGGGTGACTTTCGCCGGATCCGGTCGAGACTCAAGGAATTCTGGCCACAAGGCAAAAGGATCCAGTGCCTCTGGTGCTGTCGAATCGACCACCAGCAAAACCCGATCCGCTTCACCGATGGCCTTCAAAGCCCGTTCCACGCCGATTTTTTCCACATGATCATCCGTGTTCCGCAGGCCTGCCGTATCGACAACATGTAAGGGCATGCCGTCGATGTGGATATGTTCGCGCAGGATATCCCGCGTGGTGCCGGCAATCTCGGTGACGATGGCGGCTTCGCGACCGGCCAATGCATTCAACAGGCTGGATTTACCAGCATTCGGCCGCCCAGCGATGACGACGGTCATGCCATCACGCAATAACGCGCCCTGCCCTGCTTCGCGCAGCACTGTGGATAACTCATCGCGTACTTTGTCGAGCATGCTCAATACATGGCCGTCGGCGAGAAAGTCGATTTCCTCTTCCGGGAAGTCGATGGCGGCTTCAACGTAGATACGCAAACCGATCAGTTGCTCGGTCAGGTTATGCACACGCTGGGAAAACGCACCCTGCAATGAACGCAGCGCATTGCGCGCAGCCTGTGCAGAACTGGCTTCGATCAAATCGGCGATTGCCTCGGCCTGGGCCAGATCGAGTTTGTCATTGAGGAAGGCGCGCTCGCTGAATTCACCTGGACGGGCCAGACGGCAGCCCAGTTCCAGACAACGCTTGAGCAACATGTCCAGAACGATCGGGCCGCCATGGCCCTGCAATTCCAAGACGTCTTCGCCGGTAAATGAGTTCGGACCCGGAAAATACAAAGCCAGGCCTTCGTCCAGCACCTGCTGGTCGTCACTGAAAAACGGTCCGTAATGGGCGTAACGTGGTTTCAGTTCTCGGCCGCTGATGGCTTTTGCCGCAACGCTGGCCAACGGCCCGGAAATACGGACGATGCCCACACCGCCGCGCCCTTGAGCGGTGGCAACAGCGGCGATGGTTTCACGGGGTGTGCTCATAAAGCGGCATCCAGACAAAAGTGGCAGATAGCAAAACGCCCCACTAGGGGGCGCTTTGAGTGGTGTTATCCACAGTGCAAGTTACGCCTCGGCTTTTTTCGTCGCCGCTTCGATCTTACGCGTGATGTACCACTGTTGTGCAATCGACAGGCAGTTGTTCACAACCCAGTACAGCACCAGACCCGCCGGGAACCACAGGAAGAAGAAGGTGAAGATGATTGGCATCATTTTCATGACCTTCGCCTGCATCGGATCCGGAGGCGTCGGGTTCAGCTGCTGCTGGATGAACATGGTTGCGCCCATGATGATCGGCAGAATGAAGAACGGATCCTTGATCGACAGGTCAGTGATCCACAGCATGAACGGCGCCTGACGCATTTCCACGCTTTCCAGCAGAACCCAGTACAGCGACAGGAAGACCGGCATCTGCACGAGGATCGGCAAGCAGCCGCCCAGTGGATTGATCTTCTCTTTCTTGTACAGCTCCATCATGGCTTGCGACATTTTCTGCCGGTCATCGCCATGTTGCTCTTTCAGCGCAGCCAGTTTCGGAGCCACGGCACGCATGCGCGCCATCGATTTGTAGCTGGCGGCCGACAGCGGGAAGAAAATCCCTTTGATCAGCATGGTCAGGAAGATGATCGACCAGCCCCAGTTACCGACAATGGCGTGGATGTGTTGCAGCAGCCAGAAGATCGGCTGGGCAATGAACCACAGAATGCCGTAGTCGACGGTCAGTTCCAGACCTGGGGACAACTCTTTCAGCACAGCCTGGCTTTTCGGACCGGCGTACAGCACAGCGCTGGTTTCAACTTTTGCACCTGGAGCAGCGGTCAGAGTAGGACCGGTGTAACCGATGATGTAGTTGCCTTTGCTGTCTTTACGGGTCTGGACGATATTGTTTTCGCCCTTGGCCGGAATCCACGCGGTCACGAAGTAGTGCTGCAGCCAGGCTACCCAACCACCGGTGACGGTTTCCTTGAGCTGCGCCTTGTCCATGTCCTTCATCGACACTTTCTTGTACGGCTCGGAACTTGTCCACAGGGCAGCGCCCAGGTAAGTCGCGGTGCCAGTAGCAGTGGTCGACGAAGGATCAGCGCTGGCATCGCGCTTCAACTGGGCAAACATTGCGCCGTTCCAGGGCTGAGCGCTCTGGTTATCCACAATGTAGGAGACAGCAACGTCGTACAGGCCACGTTTCAGGGTGAAACGCTTGATGTAGTTGACGCCGTCCTTGCTGAATTTCAGGTCAACGACGAGTTGATCCTGACCGTCAGCCAGTTGGTAAACCTTCTTCTCCGAGGAATAAACCGGACGACCGGCCGGGTTTGCATCCGGGCCGTTGGTACCGATTAGACCGCTTTGCGCCAGATATACACGTTCGCCGCCGTTATCGAACAGCTGGAACGGAACGTCAGGACGATCCTGACGACGTGGATACAAAGGCAGAGTCAGTTGCGCAACGTCGCCACCCTGTGGATCGATCGCCAGATCGAGCACATCGGTCTTGACCTGAATCAGATCCTTGCTGGCGGCGACCGGCGTTTCGGCAGGTGCGCTGGTATCGCTGGCGGCGCGCGGAATATCGTCACTGGCAGCATTTGTGCCAGTGGCGGTGTCCGGCAAACCGGATGTAGTCGTACTGGAAGCAACATTCTGAGTCGGCAGGGCAGCCTGGCCATAATCCTGGTTCCATTTAAGAACCATGACGTAGGACACGATTGCCAGGGCGACGATCAGGATCGTGCGTTTGATATCCATGATTACTCGGCCATCGAAGAAGAACGGGAGGTAGGGACAGGTGGAACCGGGTCATAACCACCGGGATTCCACGGATGACAGCGACCTAAACGACGAAAGGTCAGCCAGCCACCGCGCAGAAGGCCATGATTTTCAATGGCTTCATACGCGTAGCAGGAACAACTGGGGTAGAAGCGACAGTGGCTGGCCATTAAAGGACTAATGGCATAGCGATAAAACTGGATCGGAACGAGGGCCAGTTTACGCATCGGTACTGTCTACCCCTACAGTTTCGGTTTTGACTGCCGGAACGGGCTTGTTGCGTGCCAGACGCTTCCAGAGTTTGCCGAAATGCTGAATCAATTCGGGGTTTTCTACATCACCCAAACCTTTGCGCGCGACGATAACGATGTCCCAGCCGACCAGTGAATCCTGGTGCAGACGGAACGATTCGCGCATCAGACGTTTGAGGCGATTGCGCTCAACGGAGAGCTTTACGCTCTTTTTCCCGATAACCAGCCCGAGACGGGGGTGATCAAGATCGTTGTTGCGTGCAAGGAGCAGGAGATTTTTCCCCGGAACCTTGCCGGTAGGGGAGTCAAAGACTGCCTTGAAATGCCGGGGGGTAAGCAGACGCTTTTCCCGACTGAAGTCCTGACTCACCTCCAGTACCGGATTATCAAACTGCCAGACGCGCACGACCTTTGGCGCGACGACGCGACAGGACTGCGCGGCCGTTCTTGGTAGCCATGCGAGCACGGAAACCGTGGGTACGAGCGCGTTTGATAGTGCTTGGTTGGAAAGTACGTTTCATGTCGTGTTACCTGGTTCGTCCACAACGGGCCGGAATGGCCCCCGTTTTAAGAGACCGGGGATTCTAGAGAAAGCAAGCCTTCAGGTCAATTTCCAACCAGCGTTTCCTTATAAATAGATCCGGGCAGGGTTTAAGCTCCAAAGCCTGTCAGCCAGATATAGAAATAAAGAAGGGAATTATTTAAAGCTTTTCTGTAAAGCTTGTAAAAGCTAGACACGCCATCTTCTGTGGATAACTGCTGTCAGGCCTTATTTTGTGTGGTGTACAGAGAATGACAACTACAGTGGAAAACAGTGTTCAGCCTGTGCTGCGCTATCGGATAAGCTGTGCGTGAAATGGCCTGTTATCCACAGGCTGGTTATCCACCGGGTTTAGCCCCCAGTTGTCCAGTGCCCTCAGAGGCGTTTATCCACAGGGCTTATTCACATGCCGTTGGTCGCCTTTTAATGCGTTAACGCGTTGATAAATGATGGTGACGAACCTACCTGCATGTGGATAAGTGAATCGCTCGCCGCTACAATGGCCGCTTGTTTTTGCCTCACCGGCTTTCAACTTAGGGGATATCCGTGTCAGTGGAACTTTGGCAGCAGTGCGTGGAGCTTTTGCGCGAAGAGCTGCCTGCCCAACAATTCAACACCTGGATCCGTCCACTACAGGTCGAAGCCGAAGGCGACGAGTTGCGCGTCTACGCACCGAATCGTTTCGTGTTGGACTGGGTCAACGAAAAGTACCTGGGCCGCGTTCTTGAACTGCTGGATGAGCACGGTAATGGCTCGACGCCGGCGCTGTCCTTGTTAATAGGCAGCAAACGCAGCTCGGCACCTCGCGCTGCACCCAATGCGCCACTGGCGGCCGCGCAGGTTGCTCAGGCGCAGGCCAATAATGTGCCAGCGAGCAACCCGGCACCGGCGCCCGCGCCTGCTCCGGCCAAACGTTCCACACAGAAGGCCGCTGAAGTCAGCGAAGAACCTTCCCGCGACAGCTTCGACCCGATGGCCGGCGCCGCTTCGCAGCAGGCCCCGGTTCGCGCGGAGCAGCGCACCGTGCAGGTAGAAGGTGCGCTCAAGCACACCAGTTACCTGAATCGCACGTTCACCTTCGAAAACTTCGTTGAAGGTAAATCCAACCAGCTCGCCCGTGCGGCGGCCTGGCAGGTGGCGGACAATCCCAAGCACGGTTACAACCCGCTGTTCCTTTATGGTGGCGTCGGCTTGGGTAAAACCCACTTGATGCACGCGGTGGGCAACCATCTATTAAAGAAGAATCCGAATGCCAAGGTCGTGTACCTGCATTCCGAGCGCTTTGTGGCCGACATGGTCAAGGCGTTGCAACTGAACGCCATCAACGAATTCAAGCGTTTCTACCGGTCGGTGGACGCCTTGCTGATCGACGATATTCAGTTCTTCGCTCGAAAGGAGCGTTCCCAGGAAGAGTTTTTCCACACCTTCAACGCGTTGCTTGAAGGTGGTCAGCAGGTCATTCTCACCAGTGACCGCTACCCGAAAGAAATCGAAGGCCTTGAAGAACGCCTAAAATCCCGCTTCGGTTGGGGCCTGACGGTTGCCGTCGAGCCGCCGGAACTGGAAACCCGCGTGGCGATCCTGATGAAGAAGGCCGATCAGGCCAAAGTCGAGTTGCCTCACGATGCCGCGTTCTTCATTGCCCAGCGCATTCGCTCCAACGTCCGTGAGCTGGAAGGTGCGCTGAAACGCGTAATCGCCCACTCGCACTTCATGGGCCGCGACATCACCATCGAGCTGATCCGCGAATCCCTGAAAGACTTGCTGGCGTTGCAGGACAAACTGGTCTCTGTGGATAACATTCAGCGCACCGTCGCCGAGTATTACAAGATCAAGATTTCCGACCTGCTGTCCAAGCGCCGTTCGCGCTCGGTGGCTCGTCCGCGTCAGGTGGCCATGGCGTTGTCCAAGGAACTGACCAACCACAGCCTGCCGGAAATCGGCGATGTGTTTGGCGGCCGCGACCACACCACCGTGCTGCACGCCTGCCGCAAGATCAACGAACTTAAGGAATCCGACGCGGACATCCGCGAGGACTACAAGAACCTGCTGCGTACACTGACCACTTGATGAACACCAGCGCAGCTTATTAAGGCAAGGGACTAGACCATGCATTTCACCATTCAACGCGAAGCCCTGTTGAAACCCCTGCAACTGGTCGCAGGCGTCGTCGAGCGCCGACAGACCTTGCCGGTACTGTCCAACGTGTTGTTGGTCGTCGAAGGCCAGCAACTGTCGCTGACCGGTACCGACCTGGAAGTCGAGCTGGTCGGTCGTGTGCAACTCGAAGAGCCGGCCGAAACGGGCTCCATCACCGTGCCCGCGCGCAAGCTGATGGATATCTGCAAGAGCCTGCCCAACGACGCGCTGATCGACATCAAGGTCGACGAGCAGAAACTGGTGGTAAAGGCCGGTCGTAGCCGCTTCACCCTGTCGACCCTGCCGGCCAACGATTTCCCGACCGTCGAAGAAGGCCCGGGCTCGCTGACCTGCAGCCTGGAGCAAAGCAAACTGCGTCGTCTGATCGAACGCACCAGCTTCGCCATGGCCCAGCAGGACGTGCGTTACTACCTCAACGGCATGCTGCTGGAAGTTTCCGCTGGTGTGATCCGCGCCGTGGCCACCGACGGACACCGTCTGGCGATGTGCTCGATGCAGGCCGATATCGGCCAGCCGGATCGCCATCAGGTGATCGTGCCGCGCAAAGGTATCCTTGAGCTGGCGCGTCTGCTCACCGAGCCGGATGGCAATGTCAGCATCGTCCTCGGCCAGCACCACATCCGCGCCACCACGGGCGAGTTCACTTTCACCTCGAAACTGGTCGACGGTAAATTCCCGGATTACGAGCGCGTCCTGCCGAAAGGTGGTGACAAGCTGGTACTCGGCGATCGTCAGGCGTTGCGTGAAGCGTTCAGCCGTACCGCGATTCTGTCCAACGAGAAATACCGCGGTATCCGTCTGCAACTGGCCAGCGGTCAGTTGAAGATCCAGGCCAACAATCCGGAGCAGGAAGAAGCGGAAGAAGAAGTGGGCGTTGAATACAACGGCGGCTCGCTGGAGATCGGCTTCAACGTCAGCTACCTGCTCGACGTGCTGGGCGTGATGACCACCGAGCAGGTTCGCCTGATCCTGTCCGACTCCAACAGCAGTGCGCTGGTGCAAGAGTCCGACAATGACGATTCGGCTTACGTTGTCATGCCGATGCGTCTGTAATCAGCTGATCCTGAATGTCGTTAAGTCGTGTTTCGGTCACCGCGGTGCGCAATCTGCACCCGGTGACCTTCTCCCCATCCCCCCGCATCAACATTCTTTACGGCGCCAACGGCAGCGGCAAAACCAGTGTTCTGGAAGCCATTCATCTGCTGGGGCTTGCCCGTTCGTTTCGCAGCACGCGGCTGTTGCCTGTGATTCAGTACGAACAGCTCGCCTGTACCGTTTTTGGTCAGGTAGAACTGGCTGAAGGCGGACACAGTGCGCTGGGGATTTCCCGCGACCGTCAGGGCGAGTTCCAGATTCGCATCGATGGCCAGAACGCCCGTAGCGCTGCGCAGTTGGCGGAGATCCTGCCGTTGCAGTTGATCAACCCGGACAGCTTCCGTCTGCTGGAAGGCGCGCCGAAGATTCGCCGGCAGTTTCTCGACTGGGGTGTGTTCCACGTTGAACCGCGTTTCATGGCCACCTGGCAGCGTTTGCAGAAGGCGCTGCGCCAGAGAAACTCCTGGCTGCGGCATGGTACACTTGACGCCGTTTCGCAAGCGGTTTGGGACAGGGAACTGTGCCAGGCCAGCGCTGAAATTGATGAATACCGCCGCGCTTACATCACAGCCTTGAAACCGGTCTTCGAACAGACCTTGAGCGAACTTGTTGAGCTCGAGGGTTTGACGCTCAGCTATTACCGAGGCTGGGACAAGGACCGCGAATTGAGCGCCGTACTCGCCGGTTCCGTGCAACGGGACCAGCAGATGGGGCACACCCAGGCCGGACCGCAACGAGCTGATTTGCGTCTCAGATTGGGCGCACACAATGCCGCGGACATTTTGTCCCGGGGTCAGCAGAAGTTAGTGGTGTGTGCACTACGGATTGCCCAAGGGCACCTGGTCAGCCAGGCCCGTCGCGGACAGTGTATTTATCTGGTGGATGACTTGCCGTCCGAGCTGGACGAGAGCCACCGCCGCGCGCTGTGCCGCTTGCTGGAAGACTTACGCTGCCAGGTGTTCATCACCTGTGTAGATCACGAATTACTGAGGGAAGGCTGGCAGACGGAAACGCCAGTCGCTTTGTTCCACGTGGAACAGGGCCGTATCACCCAGACCCACGACCATCGGGAGTGAAGGCATTGAGCGAAGAAAATACGTACGACTCAACGAGCATTAAAGTGCTGAAAGGCCTGGATGCCGTACGCAAACGTCCCGGTATGTACATTGGTGACACCGACGATGGCAGCGGTCTGCACCACATGGTGTTCGAGGTGGTCGACAACTCGATCGACGAAGCCCTCGCCGGCCATTGCGACGACATCAGCATCATCATCCACCCGGACGAATCCATCACCGTTAAAGACAACGGTCGTGGCATCCCGGTAGACGTGCATAAAGAGGAAGGCGTTTCCGCCGCAGAGGTCATCATGACCGTCCTCCACGCTGGCGGTAAGTTCGACGACAACTCCTACAAGGTTTCCGGCGGTCTGCACGGTGTGGGTGTGTCGGTAGTGAACGCACTGTCCGAAGAACTGGTCCTGACTGTTCGCCGCAGTGGCAAGATCTGGGAACAGACCTACGTCCACGGTGTGCCTCAGGCACCGATGGCCATCGTTGGCGACAGCGAAACCACAGGCACCCAGATCCACTTCAAGGCTTCCAGCGAAACCTTCAAGAACATTCACTTCAGCTGGGACATCCTCGCCAAGCGCATTCGTGAACTGTCCTTCCTCAACTCCGGTGTCGGTATCGTCCTCAAGGACGAGCGCAGCGGCAAGGAAGAGCTGTTCAAGTACGAAGGCGGCCTGCGTGCGTTCGTTGAATACCTGAACACCAACAAGACTGCGGTCAATCAGGTGTTCCACTTCAACATCCAGCGTGAAGATGGCATCGGCGTGGAAATCGCCCTGCAGTGGAACGACAGCTTCAACGAGAACCTGTTGTGCTTCACCAACAACATTCCGCAGCGCGACGGCGGCACCCACCTGGTGGGCTTCCGCTCGGCGCTGACGCGTAACCTGAACAACTACATCGAGCAGGAAGGTCTGGCGAAGAAGCACAAAGTCGCCACCACCGGTGACGATGCCCGTGAAGGCCTGACCGCAATCATCTCGGTGAAGGTGCCTGATCCGAAGTTCAGCTCGCAGACCAAAGACAAGCTGGTGTCTTCCGAAGTGAAGACTGCGGTGGAACAGGAGATGGGCAAATACTTCTCCGACTTCCTCCTGGAAAACCCGAACGAAGCCAAGCTGGTGGTCGGCAAGATGATCGACGCCGCCCGTGCCCGTGAAGCTGCGCGCAAGGCCCGTGAGATGACCCGCCGCAAAGGCGCGCTGGACATCGCCGGCCTGCCGGGCAAACTCGCTGACTGCCAGGAAAAAGACCCGGCGCTGTCCGAACTGTACCTGGTGGAGGGTGACTCCGCGGGCGGTTCTGCCAAGCAGGGACGTAACCGCAAGACTCAGGCGATCCTGCCGTTGAAGGGCAAGATCCTCAACGTCGAGAAAGCCCGTTTCGACAAGATGATCTCGTCCCAGGAAGTGGGCACGCTGATCACCGCGCTGGGCTGCGGCATCGGTCGCGAAGAGTACAACATCGACAAGTTGCGCTATCACAACATCATCATCATGACCGATGCTGACGTCGACGGTTCGCACATCCGCACCCTGCTGCTGACCTTCTTCTTCCGTCAGTTGCCGGAGCTGATCGAGCGCGGCTACATCTACATCGCCCAGCCGCCGCTGTACAAAGTCAAAAAAGGCAAGCAAGAGCAATACATCAAAGACGACGACGCCATGGAAGAGTACATGACGCAGTCGGCCCTGGAAGATGCAAGCCTGCACCTGAACGAAGAAGCCCCGGGCATTTCCGGTGAAGCGCTGGAACGTCTGGTCAACGACTTCCGCATGGTCATGAAGACCCTCAAGCGTCTGTCGCGCCTGTACCCACAGGAGCTGACCGAGCACTTCATCTACCTGCCTGCCGTCAGCCTCGAAACCCTTGGCGACCACGCAGCAATGCAAGAGTGGCTGGCCCAGTACGAAGTCCGCCTGCGCACCAACGAGAAGTCCGGCCTGGTCTACAAGGCCAGCCTGCGCGAAGACCGTGAACGTGGCGTCTGGCTGCCAGAGGTCGAACTGATCTCCCACGGCCTGTCGAATTACGTCACCTTCAACCGTGACTTCTTCGGCAGCAACGACTACAAAACCGTGGTCACCCTGGGCGCGCAGCTGAGCACCCTGCTCGACGAAGGCGCGTACATCCAGCGTGGCGAGCGCAAGAAAGCCGTTACCGAGTTCAAGGAAGCCCTCGACTGGCTCATGGCCGAAAGCACCAAGCGCCACACCATCCAGCGCTACAAAGGTCTGGGCGAAATGAACCCTGATCAGCTGTGGGAAACCACCATGGACCCAAGCGTGCGCCGCATGCTGAAAGTCACCATCGAAGACGCCATCGGTGCAGACCAGATCTTCAACACCCTGATGGGTGATGCGGTCGAACCTCGCCGAGATTTCATCGAGAGCAACGCACTGGCGGTTTCCAACCTGGACTTCTGATCCTGTTTGCTACCCGCTCATGAAAAACCCCGGCCAATGCCGGGGTTTTTTTTGCCTCACTCATTCCCAGTGCCGACACTCTCCAACCGATACCCATACCCATAAATTGTCAGCAACTGCCAACCCCGATCCGCTGTCAGCCCGAGCTTGTTGCGCAATCGGTAGATATGCGTATCCAACGGCCGCGAGGAAGTTGTCTCCTCGTTCGGCCAGAAGCGCTCGTACAGGTAATCCCGCGACAATGGCCGCCCCAAGTTGCTGAACAGGCAGCGCGCCAAGCGGTATTCGCGTTCGGTCATGAGGATCGGTTTGCCTTCACGGGTGACGGTCAGTTCGGCGTCGTCGAAAGTCAGATCGTGAAACGTCTGTATTTCGCCCGCCGCGCTGCGCGGTTGGCTATGCCGACGCAATACCGCAGCCACCCTCGCCTTCAACTCATTGGGGCGAAACGGCTTACTGACATAATCGTCGGCCCCGGCATTCAAGGCTTGAACGATATCGCTCTCGCCATCGCGGCTGGTGAGCATGATTGCAGCGGGTGGCGCGTCCATGTGTTCGCGGGTCCAGCGCAGCAGTGCCAGACCCGTGAGATCAGGAAGTTGCCAATCGAGAATCAACAGGTCGAAGGTTTCCCGGCGCAGCTGGCGCAACAAGTCTTCGCCGCGCTCGAAGCTGTGCATTGACCACGGCTGTTCGCCCGCTTCGGCCATTTGCTCCAGGGTTTGCTCGACCCGGCGCAGTTCGGCGGGTTCGTCGTCCAGAATGGCAACGCGCATCGGCGGTGTTCCTTGTCGCTGGGGCTGGGATGTCGACAATAGCGACTCCCCGGCCGCGATGAAAGAAGCAGCCCGTCGTTGGTCGACGTCCGCTATGATTCTTCGGGTCTACGCCTCAGACCTGAGACCTATGAAACCATTCCCACTGCCCTGCCCTGTGCCTCATGCATAACACTCAACGCCGACGTGAAAGTCGTGAGCCGAGCCAGGTCCAGCGTCTGTTCCGGCGGCTGGTGCGCGAGTGGTTGTGGATAAGTCTAGTGCTGTTGCCGCTGACTGCCTTGTTGTCTTATCGCGCCCAGATCAATCTGCACAATCCGTCGCCAGCGCCCGGCGCGCTGTTGTCCGTGGCGATGGTCGCAGGTGTGCTGGGATTGTTGCTGTGGCGGCCGCGTTGGGCGCTGTGGGTAACCTTGGTCGGTATGGCCTGTGCGCTGATCGCCAGCGCCCTGCTGGCCGAAGTCCGCTATTGGTGGTCGCCAACGCTAGCAGCCCTGGGGATGTTGTTCGGTTACCTGATCTGGAACTGGCGACGCCTGAGTGTTGTGCTGACGTATTTCGGCTGGGAGCTGGCACGTCTGGACAGCGAACCGAAAGTCTTCCCTGAACGTCGGCGGACCCGCTTCACCGGTGCCGACCGTTTGCAGGGCCAGATCATGGCGCTCGAACAAGCCATGAGCCGCACCCGCGACACCCGGCGGTTCATTGCCGATGGCCTGGAATACCTGCCGGTGGCGACGCTGATCAGTGATCCGCTGGGCAAGATCCTGCTGGGCAATCGCAAGGCGCGCGAGTTGTTCGAGGATCCGCTGGTGGGCGATGACGTACTCGAGCAACTGGCACGGCTCGGCTATCCGGAATTATCCACAACGCCGCGACCGCCGCTGGCCACGCTGCCGCTGCTGGAATTTCGCGATCACAAGGAACGCAGTCTGCGCCTGGAAAGAGCGGCGCTGCTGCCGGTCGACGGCGATACGCCGATCGGTTGGCTGCTCAGCCTGACGGACTTGAGTGCCGAGCGTGCGGCCGAGGAGCAGCGCGGCGTCCTGCTGCGTTTTCTTTCCCACGACCTGCGCGCCCCCCATTCGGCGATCCTCGCCCTGCTGGATGTGCATCGTCATCAGGCGGGTGCTGATGCGCCGCTGTTCGAGCAGATTGAGCGTCAGGTGCGCCGCGCGCTGGATCTGACCGATGGTTTTGTCTTGTTGGCGCGCGCTGAATCCGAAACCTACCAGTTCCGCCCGACATTGTTCGCCATGCTGGTACTGGATGTGCTCGATCAGGCGTTGCCGATCGCCCAGCAGAAACGCATCGAGCTGCTCAACGAGGTCGATGAGCAATGCCAGGAGCGGCTGATTCTGGCCGATCAGGGATTGCTGACGCGCGCCCTGTTCAACCTGCTGGAAAACGCGATCAAGTACAGCCCGGCAGACAGCACGGTGCAACTGACGGTCAGCTGTGATGGGCAGTGGCTGCGCTGCGAATTGACCGATCAGGGCAAGGGCATTGCCGCCGATGAATTGCCTGACCTGTTCAGCCAGTATCGGCGTTTCTCTTCGGCCCAGGGCATCGACGGCGTGGGCTTGGGTTTGTCGATGGTCAAAGCCGTGATTGATCATCATGGCGGTACGATTGAGTGTCGTAGCGTGGTCGATGCGGGAACCACTTTCCTTATCGAGTTGCCGCTGCTTGCTGAATGAAAAAGGGGCATAAAAAAACCGGCTATAACGGCCGGTTTTTTTACATCCGAATAAAACTTATGCACGGATTTTGTTCAATTCATAAATTTATAAATATCTATCAAAATCAATAAGTTAGATAATAATTGTGGGCTTTTTAAGCGAAAGCGTACACAGGTTATCCACAAAATTCAGACAGCCAGCTGGTCACTCGCGGCCGGTGCCTGTGGCGCCGGTGGCAGCGAACCCATTTCACGCTGGGTCTTCTCGTTCCACGCCTGCACACGGTCATTCAGATCAGCGATGGCGCGCGGCCCGCTGCCTTCGGCATACATCGGTTCGCCAATGACCACGGTGATCACTCCGGCCTGTTTGCCCCAGCCGATTTTTGGCCAGAATTTGCCGGCATTGTGTGCAATCGGCAGCACCGGAAGCGCCGCATTCACCGCCAATGCGCTGCCACTGCGGGAGAATTTTCCGACAGTGCCGTAGGGGACTCGTGTGCCTTCGGGGAAGATCAGCACCCAGACGTTGTCCTTGAGCAGCTCGTCGCCTTTGGCCGCGACTTGTTTGAGCGCGGCCTTCGGGTTGTCGCGGTCGATGGCGATCGGGCGCAGCATGGCCATGGCCCAGCCGAAGAACGGCACGTAAAGCAATTCGCGCTTGAGCACTTGGCTCAATGGCGAGAAATAAGCGGAGAGAAAGAAGGTCTCCCAAGTGCTCTGGTGGTTCGATTGAATCACGCAGGGCCGGTCAGGCACGTTTTCCGCACCTTTGATTTCGTAGCGGATGCCAAGGAAAACCTTGGTCAGCCACAGGGCGCAACGGCACCAGTACACATTGATGAAACGATAGCGCGCCTTGAAGGACAGAAACGGCGCGATGAAAAAGCTCAGACTGCACCACAGCAACGCTGTTGTGCCCAGCAGCAGATAAAAAACAAAGATTCTGAAGGCCCGCAGTATCGACATGGCGACGGTTACCGTTACGGGGCAATGCCCCGACTGTTCAAGCGCACTCCCGAGCAATCCCTGGCCAGGAAATTCAGAAGTACTCTAGTTGTGGATAAGTTCTGCGGCAATCGCCGCCAGATCGTCAAAAATCAGAGTGCCAACCGGCAGGGTTTTGCCCTGAGTCTTTTCGCCTTTCCCGGTCTTCACCAAAACTGGCTGTGAATCGACGGCTTTGGCGGCCTCCAGGTCACCAAGGCTGTCGCCGACGAACCAGACGTTGGTCAACGGCACCGTGTAATGCTCGGCAATGGCTTTCAGCATTCCCGGTTTCGGTTTGCGGCAATCGCAACCTTCGTCCGGGCCGTGCGGGCAATACACGATCAGACCGACTTCGCCGCCCTGCGCCGCGACCAGCTCGCGCAGGCGCGCGTGCATGGCCTCGAGGGTGGCGAGGTCGTAGTAGCCGCGAGCAATGCCCGACTGGTTGGTGGCCACCGCCACCGTCCAGCCGGCCTTGCTCAACTGCGCAATCGCTTCGATCGAACCGGGCAGCGGAATCCACTCCTCCACCGACTTGATGTAGGCATCGGAGTCGTAATTGATCACGCCGTCACGATCGAGAATCAGCAGTTTCAACAGCAATCCCTCAACCCAGCAGCGAAATGTCGGCAACACCGAGGAACAGGCCACGCAGACGCGCCAGCAGCGCGTAACGGTTGGCCCGCACATTGGCATCGTCTGCATTGACCATCACCGCGTCGAAGAACGCGTCGACCGGCTCGCGCAGTGCCGCCAGGCGCGCCAGCGATTCGTTGTACTGACGCGCTGCGGCCATTGGCTGCACGGCCTGATCCGCTTGCTGGATCGCCGAGTACAGCGAGAACTCGTTGGCATTGTCGAAATACTTCGCCTCGACCACGGTCGGTACCGAGCCTTCGACTTTGCTCAACAGGTTCGACACGCGCTTGTTCACCGCCGCCAGCGCTGCCGCTTCCGGCAGTTTGCGGAAGGCCTGCACCGCCTGCACACGCTGGTCGAAGTCCAGCGCCGAGCCCGGCTTGAGGGCACGGACCGACAGGTAAGTGGCGACGTCGACGCCTTCGTCTTCATAACGCGCACGCAGACGGTCGAAGATGAATTCCAGCACGGCTTCGTTGAGACCGGCAGCCTTGACCTTGCCGCCGAACGCATTCACCGCGAAAGCCACGGCGTCGTTCAGGTCCAGATCCAGTTGTTTCTCGATCAGGATCCGCAGCACGCCCAGTGCCGCACGGCGCAGGGCATAAGGGTCTTTGCTGCCGGTTGGCAGCATGCCGATACCGAAGATGCCGACCAGAGTGTCGAGCTTGTCGGCGATGGCGACGGCTGCACCGGTCAGGGTCGCCGGCAATTCAGCCCCGGCACCGCGTGGCATGTACTGCTCGTTCAAGGCCAGCGCGACGTCCTGCGGCTCGCCGTCATTGAGGGCGTAGTAGTAACCGGCGACACCTTGCATCTCCGGGAACTCGCCGACCATTTCGGTGGCCAGGTCGCACTTCGACAGCAGGCCCGCACGGGCAGCCCACGAGGCGTTGCCGCCGATGCGTGCGGCGATGTACGCGGCCAGTTTGGAAACGCGCTCGGCCTTGTCGTAGACGCTGCCGAGTTTTTCCTGGAACACCACGTTCTGCAGGCGCAGGTTGAAGTCTTCGAGCTTCTGCTTCTTGTCCTGCTTGAAGAAGAACTCGGCGTCGGTCAGGCGTGGGCGAACCACTTTCTCGTTACCGGCGATGATCTGCTGCGGGTCTTTGCTTTCGATGTTGGCCACGGTAATGAAACGTGGCAGCAACTTGCCGTCGGCATCCAGCAGGCAGAAATACTTCTGGTTGTCCTGCATGGTGGTGATCAGCGCTTCTTGCGGTACGTCGAGGAAGCGTTCCTCGAACGAGCACACCAGCGGCACCGGCCATTCAACCAGCGCAGTCACTTCGTCGAGCAGTGCCGGCGGAACGATTGCCGTGCCTTCCTGACGGGTGGCCAACTCTTCGGTGCGCTTGCTGATGATCTCGCGACGCTCGTTGGCATCGGCCAATACGTAAGCGGCACGCAGGTCGGCGAGGTAGCTCGACGGCGAACCGATGCGCACGCTCTCCGGATGATGGAAACGGTGACCACGGGAATCACGGCCAGCCTTCTGCGCGAGGATCGTGCAATCGATGACCTGATCACCGAGCAGCATCACCAGCCACTGCGTCGGACGCACGAATTCTTCCTTGCGCGCACCCCAACGCATGCGTTTCGGAATCGGCAGGTCGTTCAGCGAATCTTCGACGATGGTCGGCAGCAGGCTCGCAGTCGGCTTGCCGGCGATGTTCTGGCTGTAGCGCAGTTTCGGACCGCTCTGGTCGATTTCGCTCAGCTCGACGCCGCACTTCTTGGCGAAGCCCAGGGCGGCCTGAGTCGGATTGCCATCAGCGTCGAACGCGGCCTGACGTGGCGGGCCATCGAGGTTGATGCTGCGATCCGGCTGCTGAGTGGCCAGCGCAGTGATCAGCACGGCCAGACGACGTGGCGCGGCATACACGGTTTTGCTTTCGTAGCTCAGGCCGGCGGCTTGCAGGCCCTTGTCGATACCGGCGAGGAACGCATCAGCCAAAGTGTTCAGGGCTTTGGGTGGCAGTTCTTCGGTGCCCAGTTCAACCAGAAAATCTTGCGCACTCATTGTGCAGCCTCCAGCTTGGCCAGTACTTCGTCACGCAGGTCCGGGGTCGCCATCGGGAAGCCCAGCTTGGCGCGGGCCAGCAGGTAGGCTTGCGCAACGGAACGCGCCAGGGTGCGCACGCGCAGAATGTATTGCTGACGCGCAGTCACCGAGATCGCCCGGCGCGCATCCAGCAGGTTGAAGGTGTGCGACGCCTTCAGCACCATTTCGTAGCTCGGCAACGGCAGCGGCTGGTCGAGTTCGATCAGGCGCTTGGCTTCGCTTTCATAGAAGTCGAACAGCTCGAAGAGTTTGTCGACATTGGCGTGTTCGAAGTTGTAGGTGGACTGCTCCACTTCGTTCTGGTGGAACACATCGCCGTAGGTGACTTTGCCGAACGGGCCGTCAGCCCAGACCAGGTCGTAGACCGAATCGACGCCTTGCAGATACATCGCCAGCCGCTCGAGACCGTAGGTGATCTCGCCGGTCACCGGGTAGCACTCGATGCCGCCCGCCTGCTGGAAGTAGGTGAACTGGGTGACTTCCATGCCATTGAGCCAGACTTCCCAGCCCAGACCCCAGGCGCCGAGGGTCGGCGATTCCCAGTTGTCTTCGACGAAGCGGATGTCGTGCACCAGCGGGTCGAGGCCGACATGCTTGAGCGAGCCCAGGTACAGTTCCTGGAAGTTGTCCGGGTTCGGCTTCAGGACTACCTGGAACTGGTAGTAGTGCTGCAGACGGTTCGGGTTTTCGCCGTAACGGCCGTCAGTCGGACGGCGGCTCGGCTGCACGTACGCGGCGTTCCAGGTTTCCGGGCCGATGGCGCGCAGGAAGGTCGCGGTGTGGAAAGTGCCGGCGCCTACTTCCATATCGTAGGGCTGAAGTACCACACAACCTTGCTCGGCCCAGTATTGCTGGAGCGCGAGGATCAAGTCTTGGAAGGTACGCACGGCTGGCGTAGGCTGGCTCACGAAATTCACCTGTTTCTTGGGCTGCGATTTAAAGAGCGGGAGTATACCCGATTCGTTGCTGCGCACGCCCCCTGGAGCCTTATGCCACGCTGCTTTTGGTGTACCGAAGATCCGCTGTACATGGCTTATCACGATCAGGAGTGGGGCACGCCGCTGCGCGATGCGCAGGGTTTGTTCGAGTTGCTTTTGCTCGAAGGGTTCCAGGCCGGGTTGTCGTGGATCACTGTGCTGCGCAAACGCGAGCGTTACCGTCAGGTGCTGTTCGGCTTCGATGTGCAGCGCGTGGCGCAGATGAGTGACGCCGAGATCGACGAACTGATGCTCGACCCGGGCATCATCCGCAATCGCCTGAAACTCAACGCTGCGCGGCGCAATGCCCAGGCGTGGCTGGCGCTGGAGGATCCGGTGGCGTTGCTCTGGTCATTCGTAGGCGACCAACCGATCATCAATCATTTCAAGGATCGCAGCGAAGTCCCGGCGATCACCCCGGAAGCGCTGGCGATGAGCAAGGCGCTGAAAAAGGCCGGCTTCACCTTCGTCGGTCCGACCATTTGCTACGCGCTGATGCAGGCCTCGGGCATGGTCATGGACCACACCCAGGATTGCGACCGCTACGCGCAGCTCGCCAACGCCGGTTAGAATGCCCGCCTCGCGCACAGCACAAAGATCAGGAGTGACCTGTGGAAAAGTTTAAAGGCGCCTTGCTGGTAGGCGCTCTGCGGCTGTTTGCCCTGCTGCCATGGCGAGCCGTGCAGGCCGTGGGTTCGGCGATCGGCTGGATCATGTGGAAAACCCCCAACCGTTCCCGCGACGTGGTGCGGATCAACCTGTCCAAGTGTTTTCCCCAGATGGATGCGGCCGAACGTGAGCGTCTGGTCGGGCAGAGTCTGAAGGACATCGGCAAGTCGCTGACCGAAAGCGCCTGCGCGTGGATCTGGCCGGCGCAGCGCTCGATCGATCTGGTCCGTGAAGTCGAAGGCCTTGATGTGTTGAAAGACGCGCTGGCCTCGGGCAAAGGCGTGGTCGGCATCACCAGCCACCTCGGCAACTGGGAAGTGCTCAACCACTTCTATTGCAGCCAGTGCAAACCGATCATTTTCTACCGTCCGCCGAAGCTCAAGGCAGTGGATGAATTGCTGCGCAAACAGCGTGTGCAGCTGGGCAACAAGGTCGCGGCGTCGACCAAGGAAGGCATTCTCAGCGTCATCAAGGAAGTGCGTAAGGGCGGTGCCGTGGGCATCCCCGCCGACCCGGAACCGGCCGAATCCGCAGGGATTTTCGTGCCGTTCTTTGCCACTCAGGCACTGACCAGCAAATTCGTGCCGAACATGCTGGCCGGCGGCAAAGCGGTGGGTGTATTCCTGCACGCCCTGCGCCTGCCTGACGGCTCGGGCTACAAAGTGATTCTCGAAGCCGCGCCAGAAGCGATGTACAGCACCGATACCGCAGAGTCCTGCGCAGCCATGAGCAAAGTGGTCGAGCGTTACGTCGCGGCGTATCCGAGCCAGTACATGTGGAGCATGAAACGCTTCAAGAAGCGTCCGCCGGGCGAGGCGCGCTGGTACTGAGCAACTTCGCTTGGGGGACGGTTAATGCAGACGGCCTCGCCTTGCGCTATCGGTAGCTCAAGGCGCCTGTCGCTCGAGCTTCTTCAGGAACACCGTCATCTCCTTCTCGGCCTGTTTGTCACCATGTGCGCGGGCCGCTTCCAGGCCCTGTTCCCAGGCCTGGCGCGCAGCGGCGTGATCGCCCAGCGCCAGATGCGCCTTGCCCAGCAACTTCCACGCCGCCGAGTATTTCGGATCGAAAGCGACACAACGCTGAAAATGCTCGGCAGCCTTAGCGTTTTCACCCAAGTCCAGATAACCCTTGCCCAGACCGAAGCGCAGCAGAGCGTTATCCACACCCTTGGCGAGCATTTTTTCCAGGGATTCGAGCATTTTTTGCAACCTCGTTTGAGTGATCGTTCCCACGCTCCGCGTGGGAATGCCTCATTGGACGCTCTGCGTCCGCTTATGGGACGCAGAGCGTCCCGGGCTGCATTCCCACGCGGAGCGTGGGAACGATCAACCTCAGAAAAAGCTCAACCCCACATGAAACAGCTTCTCCACATCGCGAATGTGCTTTTTGTCCACAAGGAACAGAATCACGTGGTCGCCCGCTTCGATCACCGTGTCGTCGTGGGCGATGATCACTTTCTCATTGCGGATCACCGCGCCGATGGTGGTGCCTGGTGGCAGGCCGATCCTCTCGATCGGCTTGCCGATGACCTTGCTCGATTTCGCATCACCGTGGGCAATTGCCTCGATCGCTTCCGCCGCGCCGCGGCGCAGTGAGTGCACGCTGACGATATCGCCTCGGCGCACGTGGGCGAGCAAGGTGCCGATGGTCGCCAGTTGCGGGCTGATGGCGATATCGATGTCGCCGCCCTGGATCAGGTCGACGTAGGCCGGGTTGTTGATGATCGTCATGACCTTCTTCGCCCCCAGCCGTTTGGCCAGCAGCGACGACATGATGTTGGCTTCGTCATCGTTGGTCAGGGCGAGGAAGATATCGGCGTCGGCGATGTTCTCTTCCAGCAGCAGATCGCGGTCCGAGGCACTGCCCTGCAACACCACGGTGCTGTCGAGGGTATCGGAGAGGTAGCGGCAACGCGCCGGGCTCATCTCGATGATCTTCACCTGATAGCGGCTTTCGATGGCCTCGGCCAGGCGCTCGCCGATCTGCCCGCCACCGGCGATAACGATGCGTTTGTAGGTTTCGTCGAGGCGGCGCATTTCGCTCATCACCGCGCGAATGTCCTCGCGGGCGGCGATGAAAAACACCTCGTCATCGGCCTCGATCACCGTGTCGCCCTGGGGCAGGATCGGCCGGTCACGGCGGAAGATCGCCGCGACGCGCGTTTCGACGTTCGGCATGTGCTCACGCAACTGGCGCAGTTGCTGGCCGACCAGCGGCCCGCCGTAATAGGCGCGCACCGCCACCAGTTGCGCCGCGCCTTCGGCGAAGTCGATCACCTGCAACGCGCCGGGGTGCTGGATCAGGCGCTTGATGTAATTGGTCACGACCTGCTCGGGGCTGATCAGCACGTCGACCGGAATCGCTTCGTTCTGGAACAACTGCTCCTCGCGATTGAGGTACGACGCTTCGCGCACGCGAGCGATCTTGGTCGGCGTGTGGAACAGCGTGTGGGCGACCTGGCAGGCAACCATGTTGGTTTCGTCGCTGTTGGTCACCGCTACCAGCATGTCGGTGTCGTCGGCACCGGCCTGACGCAGCACCGACGGCAGCGAGCCCCGGCCCTGCACCGTGCGGATGTCGAGGCGGTCGCCGAGGTCGCGCAGGCGCTCGCCATCGGTGTCGACCACAGTAATGTCGTTGGCCTCGCTGGCCAGATGTTCGGCCAGCGAACCGCCGACCTGTCCCGCACCGAGGATGATGATTTTCATCCAGTCACTCCATGAATCCGTTTAGCCGCGCGCAGCGGCGATCTTGATCAGCTTGGCGTAGTAGAACCCGTCATGCCCGCCCTGCTGGGCCAGCAACTGGCGACCATGGGGCTGCTTGATTCCCGCCGCTGTGGCCAGGTCCAGTTCCCGCGCGCCGGGGGTGCGCTCGAGGAACGCGGCGATGACTTCGGTGTTCTCGGTCGGCAGCGTCGAGCACGTGGCGTAGAGCAGGATGCCGCCGACTTCAAGGGTTTTCCACATGGCGTCGAGCAGTTCGCCTTGCAGTTGCGCGAGCGCGACGATGTCGTCGGGCTGGCGGGTCAGCTTGATGTCCGGATGGCGACGAATTACCCCGGTGGCCGAGCATGGCGCATCGAGGAGGATGCGCTGGAACGGTTTGCCGTCCCACCATTTGTCGATATCGCGACCGTCGGCGGCGATCAGTTCAGCGTCGAGGCCGAGGCGCTCGAGGTTTTCCTTTACGCGCACCAGACGCTTGGCTTCCAGATCCACCGCCACCACCCCGGCCAGCGCCGGTTCGGCTTCAAGGATGTGGCAGGTCTTGCCGCCAGGGGCGCAGCAGGCGTCGAGCACCCGCTGGCCCGGCGCCAGATCGAGCAAGTCGGCGGCCAGTTGCGCGGCTTCGTCCTGCACGCTGATCCAGCCTTCGGCGAAACCCGGCAGGCTGCGCACGTCGGCAGCCGCTTCGAGGATGATGCCGTCGCGGCTGTAAACGCACGGTGTCGCGGCGATCCCGGCTTCGCCCAGCAATGCCAGATAAGCATCGCGGCTGTGATGACGGCGGTTGACCCGCAGGATCATTGGCGGATGCGCGTTGTTCGCTGCGCAGATGGCTTCCCACTGTTGCGGCCAGAAGGCCTTCAGGGATTTTTGCAGCCAGCGCGGGTGGGCCGTGCGCACCACCGGGTCGCGTTCCAGTTCGGCGAAGATCGTCTCGCTTTCGCGCTGGGCATTGCGCAGCACGGCGTTGAGCAGGCCTTTGGCCCAAGGCTTTTTCAGCTTGTCGGCACACCCGACGGTTTCACCGATGGCGGCGTGCGCCGGCACGCGGGTGTAGAGCAGTTGATACAAGCCAACCAGCAGCAACGCCTCGACATCAGCGTCGGCGGCTTTAAACGGTTTCTGCAGGAGTTTTTCCGCCAATGCCGACAGGCGTGGCTGCCAGCGTGCGGTACCGAAGGCCAGATCCTGAGTGAAACCGCGATCACGATCCTCGACCTTGTCCAGTTGCGTCGGCAGGGAGCTGTTCAGCGAAGCCTTGCCGCTGAGGACAGCGGCGAGCGCCTTGGCGGCGGCCAGACGCGGGTTCATTGCGCTTCCACCGCAGCGCCGAGCACGCTGCCGACGGCGAATTTCTCGCGGCGGCTGTTGAACAGGTCACTGAAGTTCAGCGCCTTGCCGCCGGGCAATTGCAGGCGGGTCAGACAGAGCGCTTGTGCACCGCAGGCGACGATCAGCCCGTCCTTGCTGGCGCTGAGGATTTCACCCGGGGCGCCAGTGCCTTCGGCCACGGTCGCGGCCAGCACTTTCAACGCTTCGCCATTGAGCGTGCTGTGGGTGATCGGCCATGGATTGAAGGCGCGGACCAGACGTTCCAGCTCCACTGCCGGACGGCTCCAGTCGATGCGTGCTTCGTCTTTGTTCAGTTTGTGCGCGTAAGTGGCGAGCTCGTCGTTCTGCACCTCACCTTGCAGGGTGCCGGCAGCCAGACCGGCAATCGCCTGCACCACAGCGGGCGGCCCCATCTCGGCGAGGCGATCATGCAGGGTGCCGCCAGTGTCTTGCGCGCTGATCGGCGTGGCGACCTTGAGCAGCATCGGCCCGGTGTCGAGGCCGGCTTCCATGCGCATCACGGTCACGCCGCTTTCGGCATCGCCGTGTTCGACCGCGCGCTGGATCGGCGCCGCACCGCGCCAGCGTGGCAGCAGCGATGCATGGCTGTTGATGCAGCCCAGGCGCGGAATATCCAGCACCGCTTGCGGCAGGATCAAACCGTAGGCAACCACAACCATCAAGTCCGGCTTCAGCGCGGCCAGTTCTGTCTGAGCGTCGGCATTGCGCAGGGTCGGCGGCTGCAGCACCTGGATATTATTTTCCAGGGCCAGCTGTTTGACCGGGCTCGGCATCAGTTTTTGCCCACGGCCGGCCGGGCGATCCGGCTGGGTGTAGACCGCGACGATCTCGTACGGGCTGCTCAGCAGGGCCTTGAGGTGTTCGGCGGCGAATTCCGGGGTACCGGCAAAAACAATGCGCAGTGGCTCAGTCATGAAAGGCGTCTCATAAAAAGAAAAAGGCTTGCCGCAGCAAGCCTTTGAAGAGGGGCATCAAGCGTTCTGGCGGTGCAGCTTTTCCAGCTTCTTCTTGATCCGGTCGCGTTTGAGCGTGGACAGGTAATCGACGAACAATTTGCCGTTGAGGTGGTCGCATTCGTGCTGGATGCACACCGCGAGCAGACCTTCGGCGATCAGCTCATAGGGCTTGCCGTCGCGGTCCAGCGCCTTGATTTTGACCTTCTGCGGGCGGTCGACGTTTTCGTAGAAGCCCGGTACCGAGAGGCAGCCTTCCTGATACTGGTCCATCTCGTCGGTCAGCGGTTCGAACTCGGGGTTGATGAACACCCTTGGCTCGGTACGGTCTTCGGACAGGTCCATCACGACGATACGTTTGTGCACGTTGACCTGGGTCGCGGCGAGGCCGATGCCCGGCGCTTCATACATTGTTTCAAACATGTCGTCGACCAACTGACGCACTTCGTCGTCCACTACAGCCACTGGTTTGGCGATAGTGCGCAGACGCGGGTCCGGAAATTCGAGGATGTTCAAAATGGCCATAGGCTTCGATTGCTGCACACGTTGAGTAAAGTCGGGTCGATGGCCTGGCGGGTCCGAAGATGCAGGCTACCGTTGTGAAGCGTAGCTTCTGAAAAACAGAAGCGAGCCACGGGGGCTCTGACGATTCACGCGAATGCACATGATAAAGGGATTCACTGCATGAGGAAAACACTACTCGCCCTGCTGCTTCTGGCTTCGGCCGGCGCCGCGCAAGGGCAAGTGCAACTCAGGGATGGTTTTCCACAGCAATACACGGTGGTTTCCGGGGACACGCTCTGGGACATTTCCGGCAAATACCTGCGCGAGCCCTGGCAATGGCCACAACTGTGGCGGGCCAATCCACAGATCGAAAACCCCAACCTGATCTATCCCGGCGACACGCTGACCCTCAGCTACGTCAACGGCCAACCGCAACTGACCGTCCATCGTGGCGAGTCGCGCGGCACCATCAAGCTCTCGCCACGGATTCGCACCAGCCCGGTGGCCGAGGCGATTCCAAGCATTCCGCTGAAATCGATCAACAGCTTTCTGCTGAGCAATCGCATCGTCGACAAGGCCGAAGACTTCGACAAGGCGCCGTACATCGTCGCCGGCGATGCCGAACGGGTGCTCAGCGGTACAGGCGATCGCATTTTCGCCCGCGGCCATTTCGATCCGGAGCAACCGGTGTACGGCATCTTCCGCCAGGGCAAGGTCTACACCGACCCGCAGACCAAGGAATTCCTCGGCATCAACGCCGACGATATCGGCGGCGGCGAGATTGTTGCCACCGAAGGCGACGTCGCCACCCTCGCCCTGCAACGCACCACCCAGGAAGTACGCCTCGGTGACCGCTTGTTCGGCGGTGAAGAACGTTCGATCAATTCGACCTTCATGCCGAGCGCGCCGAAAAGCGACATCAACGGCGTGATCATCGATGTGCCACGCGGCGTCACGCAGATCGGCGTGATGGACGTGGTCACCCTGAACAAGGGCAAACGCGACGGTCTGGCCGAAGGCAATGTTCTGGCGGTGATGAAAACCGGCGAAACGGTGCGTGACCGGATCACTGGCCAGCCGCTGAAAATTCCCGATGAACGCGCCGGCCTGCTAATGGTGTTCCGCACCTACGACAAACTCAGTTACGGCCTGGTCCTCAATGCTTCACGCTCGCTGGCGGTGCTCGACAAGGTGCGAAATCCGTAAGCTTGCTTAACAAGTTACCAACAGAGTTATCCACAGCTTGTTCCGAATGGTTCGGAGCATAGAACGATCAAGGATGATCCATTCATGTTGTCTGTCAGTACGGCCATTTCCCCGGCGGAACTGGAGGCGCGTCTGCGTCTGCACCGCATGCCGGATATCGGCCCCAAGCGTTTTGCCAAACTGCTTGAGGCCTTCGGTTCCGCATCAAAAGCCATCAGTGCGCCGGCCAGTGCCTGGCGCTCGCTCGGGTTGCCGGCGGCCTGCGCCGAGGCACGGCGTTGTCCGACGGTGCGCGACGGCGCCAGCCATGCAATGCGCTGGCTAGAGCGTCCCGATCAACATTTGCTGATGTGGGACCAAGCGGATTACCCGGCGTTGCTGGCGCAAATTGCCGATCCGCCACCACTGTTATTTGTTGCCGGCGATCCGTCGATTCTGGAGAAGCCGCAGCTGGCGATGGTCGGCAGCCGCCGCGCTTCGCGTCCGGGGATGGACACGGCGGCGGCGTTTTCTCGCAGTCTGGCCGGGGCCGGTTTTGTCATCACCAGTGGTCTGGCGCTGGGCATCGATGCCGCTGCCCATCAGGCTGCTCTGGACGTTGGCGGGTTGACCGTGGGAGTGCTTGGCACGGGCCTGGAGAATTTTTATCCACAGCGCAATAAACGCCTGGCTGAGGCAATGATTGCTTCGGGAAGCGCGGTGCTCTCGGAGTTTCCGCTGGACGCCGGGCCAACCGCGAGCAACTTCCCCCGGCGCAATCGCATCATCAGCGGGTTATCCCTTGGCGTGCTGGTGGTCGAGGCCAGTGTTGCCAGCGGTTCGTTGATTACCGCGCGGCTGGCGGCAGAGCAAGGGCGCGAGGTTTATGCCATTCCGGGCTCTATCCATCACCCCGGCGCGCGCGGTTGTCATCAGTTGATTCGCGACGGGGCGGTGTTGGTGGAGACTATTGAACATATCCTCGAAGCGCTGCGCGGCTGGCAGCAACCGTTGTTATCCACAGCGCCGCCGCAGGCCGATCACCCGTTGCTGGCGCTGCTTCACGCCGCGCCGCACACCAGCGAGGCGTTGGCCGCGAGCTGTGGCTGGGCGTTGCCGAAAGTGCTGGCAACGTTGACCGAGCTGGAAATCGAAGGCCGTGCGGTATGCGAAAACGGTCGCTGGCTGGCGCGGTCGAGCTAGGTTTTACGATGAAGATCGGTAAACTGCGCGAAACCTGTTTGTGGAGAGTTTTTTCATGGTCAACAGTTGGCGTGTGCAACAAGCCGCGCGTGAAGTTCGCGCCGGCGCGGTGATTGCCTATCCAACCGAAGCCGTCTGGGGGCTGGGTTGCGACCCGTGGAACGAAGACGCAGTGGACCGCTTGCTGGCGATCAAGAATCGCTCGGTGAGCAAAGGGCTGATCCTGGTCGCCGACAATATCCGCCAGTTCGATTTCCTCTTCGAGGACTTCCCGCAGGACTGGATCGACCGCATGGCCAGCACTTGGCCGGGGCCGAACACCTGGCTGGTGCCGCACCAGAACCTGTTGCCGGAATGGGTCACAGGCGTGCATGACACCGTGGCGCTGCGAGTCAGCGATCACCCGCAGGTGCGCGACTTGTGCTCGCTGGTCGGGCCGCTGATCTCGACATCAGCCAATCCACAGGGGCGACCGCCGGCGCGCACGCGTTTGCGCATCGAGCAGTATTTCCGTGGGCAGGTCGATCTGGTGCTCGGCGGGAGCCTTGGCGGGCGCAAGAATCCCAGCGTGATCCGCGACCTGGCCACCGGTAACGTCGTTCGTCCTGACTGACGCCATTCTTTTTATTTTTTGCGGACTTCTCGGCGCTATCGACGAGGAGTTTTGCGCATGCCTGCAGTTTATTCCTGCATTTGTTTAAAACTTATCCGTTGCCATTGTTCTTGCATGCGTCAGACGGTTCTTCGACTCTGCAATATCTGTAAGTTTTCCCACGTGATTATCAGAACGCGTGCAGTGGCGATATTTCCAAAAGCATCCATTCTTTCAATGTGCTTGAAGCAACTTCGAAATATTAATGGCTGCGGAGAAGTAATGGATATTACGGATTTACACCTCAAGGATTATCTGCAGGGCTTTCAGGAGACACTCAAGAATCAACAGGCCGACTATCGTGTAGCCATTCTTGAGGCAGGATCGGATGCCGGGGAATTTGAACGCTTCATCAATCGACAGTTTCGCCTGCGATTGCAGCATTACATGCTCACCTCCAGAGCCCGGGCGCTGGAAACCCGACTGGCGATCACCTCACGCAGCACGCACTTTCTGTTGTATCAGCGTGATCAGCTTATTGCGGTGCTGCGGGCAACTCCGGCGCCCTTCGAATGGGCTTCACTGGCGCAGCATCATGTGTCTCCCACTGTGGCATTGGCACGGCATGTCGAATTCAGTCGCTTGATTACCCATTCCCAGCAGCACCGGCCGGTGTCGATCAATGGCCTGCTCGCCACCGCTGCGGAATGGGCGATCGATCGCGGATATCAGGGGGTGACGGCCTTGTGCAGATCGCCACAGCGACAACTGTTTCAGCGTTTCGGCCTGACACCGATCGCCTCGCACGCCATGCATATCGAGCAGCGCGCCCGGGGCGATTATTGGCTGTTGTCCGCCGAATGGCGGCAAATCCTGATGGCCCTGGATCAGCCTGTGAACATCAACGCACATCAGCCGGAGTATCGTGATGTCTATCACCGTCAGTATTGATCCGCCAGTGATTGAAGAATGGGCTGAGAAATGGCTCGTATATGAATCGAAGAAGTTGCGCAGGAAGTTTGCCGGTCGTAGGCCAGCGGCGAAGAAACTTTACCGGAAGATGTACTTGATATAGCTGAAAGATACTCGGCGAACTCATGGAAGAGTTCACCGAGTATCAACTTGAAGCGTTATGGCAGCAGAATCGTGGAACCGGTCGTGCGCCGTGCCGACAGTTCAGTTTGTGCTTTCGCCGCATCCGCCAGTGCATGGCGCTGGCTGATGTCGACCTTCAGTTTGCCACTAATGATCATCTCGAACAGCTCGTCGGCCATGCGCTGCAGGTTCTCGGCGTTGTTGGCGTAGGTCGCCAGCGTAGGCCGGGTGACGTACAACGAGCCCTTCGCGGCAAGAATGCCCAGATTGACGCCGTCGACCGCGCCCGAAGCATTGCCGAAACTCACGACCAGGCCCCGAGGTGCGACGCTGTCCAGGGATGTGAGCCAAGTGTCCTTGCCGACGCCGTCATACACCACCGGGACTTTCTTGCCGTCAGTCAGCGCCAGCACGCGCTCGGCAACGTTCTCATGGCTGTAGTCGATGGTCGCCCAGGCGCCGTTGGCCTTGGCCAGTTCTGCTTTTTCCTTCGAGCTGACGGTGCCGATCAGCTTCACGCCCAGCGCTTTGGCCCATTGGCAGGCCAGCGAGCCGACGCCACCGGCTGCGGCGTGGAACAGAATGGTTTCGCCGCCCTGCAGTTTGTAGGTCTGGCGCAGCAGGTATTGCACGGTCAGACCCTTGAGCATGACCCCGGCGGCAGTTTCGAAACTGATTTCATCGGGCAGGTGAACCAGATTGTCCTGCGGCAGCACATGCAACTGGCTGTAGGCGCCGAGCGGGCCGCTGCCGTATGCCACGCGATCGCCGACCTTGAACCGGGTGACGTCGCTGCCCACCGCTTCGACCGTGCCGGCGCCTTCCGAACCCAGGCCGGACGGCAAGGCAGGTGGTGCATAGAGGCCGCTGCGGTAGTAGGTATCGATGAAGTTCAGGCCGATCGCCTGATTGGCCACGCGCACCTGATTCGGCCCGGGTGCAGCGGGTTCGTAGTCAACATATTCGAGCACTTCGGGACCGCCGTGGGCGCGGAACTGGATACGCTTTGCCATCTGCCTGCTCTCCTTGGGTCGTTGCTAAGCCCTCTATCCAACTCCCCTGGTTGATCTTCGTCAACTGCGGCGCGCCGGTCTGCGATGGTATGCTACGCGCCCATTTGCGCCGCCCGCCTGCCGGGGCGCCGCCCGATTCAAGGTGAAGCCATGACGACCCGCACCGACGCCGTAAAGGCCTATCTGCTCGATCTGCAAGACCGCATCTGCGCTGCACTGGAAACCGAAGACGGCGGCAAATGCTTCGTCGAAGACGCCTGGACCCGGCCGGCGGGCGGTGGTGGGCGCACCCGCGTGCTGGAAAACGGCACGCTGATCGAAAAGGGCGGGGTCAACTTTTCCCACGTGTTCGGCAGCGGCCTGCCGCCCTCGGCCAGTGCCCATCGACCGGAACTGGCCGGGCGTGGTTTCGAGGCGCTCGGCGTGTCGCTGGTGATCCACCCGCACAACCCCCATGTGCCGACCTCCCACGCCAACGTGCGTTTTTTCATCGCTGAAAAAGAAGGCGAAGAACCGGTCTGGTGGTTCGGCGGCGGTTTCGACCTGACCCCGTATTACGGCGTTGAGGAAGATTGCATTCATTGGCACCGCGTCGCCGAGCAAGCCTGTGCGCCGTTCGGTGCGGACGTCTATCCGCGTTACAAGGCCTGGTGCGACACCTATTTCCATATCAAGCATCGTCATGAGCCACGGGGCATTGGCGGTCTGTTCTTCGACGATCTGAACGAGTGGGATTTCGACACCAGCTTCGCCTTCATGCGCGCCATCGGCGATGCCTACATCGAGGCCTACCTGCCGATCGTGCAACGGCGCAAGAACGACGCCTTCACTGCTCAGCAGCGCGAATTCCAGGAATTCCGCCGAGGCCGCTACGTCGAATTCAACCTGGTTTACGACCGTGGCACGCTGTTCGGTCTGCAATCGGGTGGCCGCACTGAATCGATTCTGATGTCGCTGCCACCGCAAGTGCGCTGGGGCTATGACTGGAAGGCCGAGCCGGGCAGCGCAGAAGCGCGCCTGACCGATTACTTCCTGCAGGATCGCGACTGGCTGGCCGAGGCCTGAGGACGGGTGATGGATCGTTACGTTGTTTTTGGTAACCCGATCGGCCACAGCAAGTCGCCGATGATTCACCAGTTGTTTGCCGAACAGACCGGCCAGCGCCTCGATTACAGCACGCTGCTCGCGCCGCTGGATGATTTTGCCGGCTGCGCCACGGCGTTCTTTCGCGAAGGGCGCGGCGCCAATGTGACGGTGCCGTTCAAGGAAGACGCTTACCGTCTGGCCAACAGCCTGACCGCCCGCGCGCAGCGGGCCGGTGCGGTGAACACCTTGAGCAAACTGGAAGATGGTTCACTGCTCGGCGACAACACCGATGGCGCGGGACTGGTGCGTGATCTGACGGTCAATGCCGGTTTCAGCCTGACCGGCAAGCGCATCCTTTTGCTCGGCGCCGGCGGCGCGGTGCGCGGTGCGCTGGAGCCGTTGCTGGCAGAGAAACCGGCCTCGGTGATCATCGCCAATCGCACGGTGGACAAGGCTGAACTGCTGGCCGAGTTGTTCTGCGACCTCGGGCCGGTGTCGGCCAGTGGTTTCGACTGGCTGCGCGAGCCGGTGGACGTGATCATCAACGCCACCTCCGCCAGCCTGACCGGTGACGTGCCGCCGATTGCGCCAAGTCTGATCGAGCCGGGCCAGACCCTGTGCTACGACATGATGTACGGCAGGGAACCGACCGCGTTCTGCCGCTGGGCCACTGAGCACGGCGCGGCGCTGGCGATGGATGGTCTGGGCATGCTCGCCGAACAGGCGGCCGAGGCGTTCCTGCTGTGGCGCGGCGTGCGCCCGGATACCGCGCCGGTACTCGCCGAGCTGCGCCGCGAGCTGGCCCTTTAAGCTTTGCTCCCACATTGAAATACGATCAATGTGGGAGCGAGCCTGCTCGCGAATCGCATTACCACCGATATCAGCTCAATCCTCAAACCTGATCGGGCACTTCTCCGCCCCCTCCAGCTTCCTCAACTCCTCCACCACTGGCGGCCGCGCCCGGCGCAAGGTCAGGCTGCGACCCTGGCCCAGCAGGCGTCGCGCTTCCTGATGCAGCATCTCTACCCCTGAATAATCGATGAAGTTGATCTGCTGCGCCTCGATCACCACCCGCGCGCCATGCAGGCGTTGCAGGCGCACTTGCAGGTAATGGCTGGCGCCGAAAAAGATCGAACCACCCACGCGCAACACATCGTCGTCACCGTCGCGCCAATGCTGCACTCGTGGTTGCGAGGTGCGCTTGAGGTAGAAAAACAACGACGCCAGCACCCCGGCGTAGATCGCCGTCTGCAATTCCAGCAGCAAGGTCGCAAGACAGGTCAGGGCCATCACCACGAACTCGGCGCGGCTGACCCGCAGCAAAGCGCGAATGCCCCGGTGATCGACCAGACCCCAGGCGATCAACAGGATGCTGCCGGCCATGGCCGGGATCGGAATGTGCGCGATCAGCCCCGCGCCGAACACCGCGAACAGCGCCACCCAGAGCGCCGAAAACACCCCGGCCAGCGGCGAGCAGGCACCCGCCTCGTAACTCAATCCCGAGCGGGTAAACGATCCGGCGGACAGCGACCCGGAAAAGAACGCACCGACGATGTTCGACAAACCCTGTGCGCGGACTTCCTGATTGGCGTCGAGCAACTGTTGCGAGCGCGCCGAAATCGAGCGGGCAATCGACAGGCTGGTGACCAGCCCGAGCATGCCTACCGCCACCGCGCTCGGCAGCAAGCGCAAGATCACTTCAAGATCCAGCGGCAAAGTACTGAACGGCGGCAGGCGTCCGACGAAAGCGCTGACCAGATGCACATGACCAAACATCGCCGGCCAGACCCACACCAGCAGGCTGGCCAGCACCAGCGTGAGCAACAGCGTCGGCCAGCGCGGCAAAAGTTTTTTCAGGGCCACGCCGACGATTACCGTGGCGACGCCGAGCATCAGCGAAGGCTTATCCACAGCCCCCAGATGTCGCAGCAGGTCCATCAGGCTGGCGAGCGCGGTGGTGTTGGCCGGCAATTCCAGCCCGAGCAGATTGGGCAATTGCCCGATGGCGATCACCACGGCGGCGCCGAGGGTGAAGCCGAGCACCACCGAGTGCGAAACGAAATTCACCAGTGCGCCAAAACGCAGCAAGCCGAGCAACCATTGGAAAATCCCCGCAAGGAACGTCAGCAGCAGGATCAGAGTGATGTAGTCCTCGGACGCCGGCACCGCGAGCGGGCTGACGCTGGCGTACAGGACAATCGAAATCGCCGCCGTCGGGCCGCAGATCAGATGCCATGACGACCCCCACAGGCAGGCGATCAACACCGGGATAATCGCCGCATACAGGCCGTATTCCGGTGGCAGCCCGGCAATCAGCGCGTAGGCAATCGACTGGGGTAAGGCGAGAATCGCACCGCTGAGGCCGACGATCAGGTCCCGCCCGACGCTGGCGCGGGTTTGCCGTGGCAACCAGCTCAGGAAAGGAAACAGTGAATGGCGGCTGGGTAAGGCCATGGGTCCTCGCGGTTGGGTTTTTCAGGCAAGCCTATCAGGACACAGCAATCATTGTGGCGAGGGGATTTATCCCCGATGGGCCGCGAAGCGGCCCCAAACCCAGAGTTCTCGGTGAGTCAGGTATATCGAGTTCATGGATCTTGCGACTGCTTCGCGGCCGATCGGAGCTACATCCCCTCGCCACAGGTAAGTGGTCGACAGTCAGATAGCCTTACAGTTTGGCCTTCACCGCCACCAACGCATCCTTGCCATCCACGGTCTTCACGCCATCCAGCCACTTGTCCAGCACCGCCGGATTCGCTTTGATCCACGCCTTCGCCGCTTCGGCATTGCTGATCTTCTTGTTCACTACCTCAGCCATGATGCTGTTCTCCATGTCCTGGGTGAACGCCAGATTGGTCAGCAACTTGCCCACATTCGGGCAGGCCTCGGCGTAGCCCTTGCGGGTCAGGGTGAAGACGTTGCCGGTGTCGCCGAAGTATTTTTCGCCGCCCTTGAGGTAACGCATTTTCAGCTGCACGTTCATCGGGTGCGGGGTCCAGCCGAGGAAGGTGACGAATTTCTGTTTCTTCACCGCCCGCGACACTTCGGCGAGCATCGCCTGTTCGCTGGACTCGATCAGCTTCCACTGCCCCATGTTGAAGTCATTCTTCTTGATGATCTCCTGCAACGAAATGTTCGCCGGCGCGCCTGATCCGATGCCGTAGATCTTCTTGTCGAACTTGTCGGCGAATTTGTTCAGGTCGGCAAAATCATGCACACCCGCCTCCCAGACATAGTCGGGGACGGCGAGAGTGAATTCGGTGCCTTCGAGGTTTTTCGCCAATTGCGTCACATCACCGGTGGCGACGAACTTGTCATAGAAGCCCTGCTGCGCCGGCATCCAGTTGCCGAGGAATACGTCCACCTGGCCATCCTTCAAGCCGCCAAAGGTGATCGGCACCGCGAGGGTGTCGACTTTGGCCTTGTAGCCCATGCCGTCGAGCAGAAATCCGGTGATGGCATTGGTCGCGGCGATGTCGCTCCAGCCCGGATCGGCCATTTTCACGGTTTCGCAACTTTGCTCGGCGAAGGCCGAGGTGCTGCTCAATGCGATCAGGCCAACGGTGACAGCTGTGGATAACTTGCGCATGGACTTCCCCTTAACGTTATTGGTTTTGGCAGGGTTGTGGATAACGGGCCTTGCGCTCCAGATCATCAAGGTCGATGTGGTTGCGCATGTACTGCTGACTGGCATCGACCAGCGGCTGGTGATCCCAGCTCTTCAGCTTGCCGATGGTTAACGCATCGGCGACGAAACGGCGTCGGCGCTGGCTGGCCAGTACGTCCCGATGGATCGCCGGAATGTCCCACTTGGCCCGCGCTTCAGCGAGAAAGTCTTCGAACAGCTGACCATGTTGCGGCGATTGGCTCAGTTCCTCCTCTTCGCGCGGATCGTTATCCACATCGAAGAGTAGGCACGGGTCGCTTTCGCTGTAGATAAATTTGTAGGCGCCCCGGCGAATCATCATCAGCGGGCTGATAGTGCCTTCGGCCATGTATTCGCCGAACACCTCGTCATGCCCGCCCTGCCCTTGCAGGTGCGGCAGCAAGGAACGGCCGTCCAGTGGCAGGCCCGGCTCAAGCGTGCCACCGGCCAGATCCACGAACGTCGGCAGCAAGTCGGCGGTGGATACGGCGGCGCTGACCCGCCCGGCCTCGAATTGTCCCGGTGCGCTGATCAGCAGCGGCACCCGCGCGGCCATCTCGAACCAGTGCATTTTGTACCAGAGGCCCTTCTCGCCGAGCATGTCGCCATGGTCACCGGAGAAGACGATGACGGTGTCGTCGATCAGCCCGGTTTCTTCAAGGGTTTGCAGCAGTTTGCCGACATTGGCGTCGATATAGCTGCAAGCACCGAAGTAGGCGCGACGGGCATCGCGGATCTTATCCACAGGCAGCGGCTTGTCCCACAGGTCGTAAACCTTGAGCAGACGTTGCGAGTGCGGATCGAGTTCGTCCTGGTTCAAGGCTGTAGGCAACGGAATATCAGCATCGTCATACAGATCCCAGAAAGCCTTGGGAATCGTGTACGGGTCGTGCGGGTGGGTCATCGACACAGTCAGGCAGAACGGCTGGTCGCCGTCCTCGCGGATGTGATCGAACAGGTATTGCTGCGCCTTGAACACCACCTCTTCGTCGAAATCCAGCTGATTGGTGCGCACGCACGGCCCGGCTTGCAGCACCGAAGACATATTGTGATACCAGCTCGGCCGCACGTCCGGCTCGTCCCAGTTCACCGCCCAACCGTAATCGGCCGGGTAAATGTCGCTGGTCAGGCGTTCTTCATAACCGTGCAACTGGTCCGGCCCGCAGAAATGCATCTTGCCCGACAGCGCGGTGCGGTAGCCGAGACGCCGCAGGTAATGCGCGTAAGTTGGAATGTCGGCGGGGAAATCGGCCGCGTTGTCGTAGGCGCCGATCTTGCTCGGCAACTGGCCACTGACCAGGGTGAAACGCGACGGCGCGCACAGCGGGCTGTTGCAGTAAGCAGCATCGAACACCACGCCTTGGGCGGCGAGGCGGGACAGATTCGGCAGTTTGATGGGCGATGGGCCGTAGAACGGCAACATTGGCGCGGCCATTTGATCGGCCATGATGAAAAGAATGTTCTTGCGCTTCATGTGATCGCGGCATTCCATGTTGAATATTTATGCGAGAGTGCTGCGATCGAGCATGGATTCCATGCCTGTTCCGGTAAAGCCCGCGCCGGACAATAACTAGGATAAGCACAGCTTATGTATGACGCCCTCGGTGATCTGTCTCTCGATCTGCTGCGCGCTTTTGAAGCGGCGGCCCGCCATCGCAGTTTTACCGCTGCTGCGGTGGAGCTTGGCACCACGCAGCCGGCGATCAGCCAGCAAATGAAACGTCTGGAAGAGCAGCTCGGTACGCGCCTGTTCGACCGGATTTACCGGGGTATCGAGTTGACAGAGGTTGGCGCCCTGCTGTTCGAGCAAGTTACCCTCGGTTTGCAGAATATCGACGCAGGATTGAGCGCAATCAGCACTCAGCAGCAACATGAAGTGCTGCAAGTGGCCACGGATTTCGCTTTCGCCGCCTATTGGCTGATGCCGCGCCTGCACCGCTTCCATGAGGCCAATCCGCACATCGATGTCAGCCTGGTCACCAGCGAGCGCAACCACAACATGCTGCGCACCGACATCGACGTGGCGATCCTGTTTGGCGATGGTCGATTCAAGCAGGGCGAGAGCCATTGGCTGTTCAGCGAAGAAGTGTTCCCGGTGTGCAGCCCGCTGCTGCTCAAGGAGCGTTCATTGCCGTTGCCCGCGCAGGCCCTGCTGGAATTTCCGCTGTTGCATCTGCGTGGGGAAAACAGCAGCAACTGGTTCGACTGGAGTGGCTTGTTTCGTCAGTTGGGCCTGACTACGCCGCCAGCGCCGGGGCAATTGCGCTTCGACAATTACACCTTGCTGATTCAAGCGGCGATTGGCGGACAAGGCGTGGCGATCGGATGGCGGCACCTTGTGGATAATTTGCTGGTGCAGGGTTTACTGTGCCGGCCGCTGGCGGAAACCACGCTGTCGCGGCTGGGGTATTACGTGGTGTTGCCACAGCGCAAACGTCGGGGTGCGTTGATTCAGGAATTTGTTGATTGGTTAATGGCGGAACAGGCCAGCAGTGCCGAATCGCTTAACGGTCTGGTCCTGCCCTCGATTGCGGTGTGAAGAGCAAAAGATCGTCCGATCTTTTACGAATCAGAAGCCGCCACAAAATTCACATGCTGCCCCACATGCAGGTTCAACCGCAGTTCATCGGCAATCCCCACCGCGACACGGTTCAAGCGTTCCAGCGGTTCGGCCAATCCCGGTTCGAGATTGCCGCCGACCTGACTGAAGTGCTCGATGGTCAATCCGGCCACGCCATGCGGCGCATTGACCAGGGTCCAGCGCAGTGAGCTGCTTTGTACCGCCTCAAGGATTTCTTCGGCAGCGTGACGTTGCAGACGCTCGTCATTGTCAGGCTCGTCGAGCACACCGAAGTTGCCGACCAGAAACAGGCGCGGCACGCTGGCCAGTTGCAAACCTTCGACCAGCGCGTCGACTGCCAGTACCTGTTCGACCGGCCCCAGCGTTACCGACCGTTCGACATGATCGCTGCTGAACGGCAACCCCGGCGCGTCCAGCAGGCAGATCACCGCCGAACTGCCGGCGACGCTCTGATTGACCCGCTCGGCATCGAACAGATCGCCGGTCTTGGTGCGCAACCCCGGACGCGGCGCGAGTGCGGTGAGATCGTCGAGAATGGCGATGACTTCGTGTTGGCGACGCAGCAATTCAGCCATCAATGCACCGCCCAGGCTGGCCATGGCACCATAAAGCACCACTTTGACCACTTGGGTCTCGGCATTTTTCATGGCTGTTTTCCTTATAGTTGTCCTATATGACCTGTGACGGTGGAAACAGCCAAGGGTTCGAACCGATTGAGAGGCGACACGATGCAAGGGATCAAGGGCTATCACGCCCATGTCTATTTCGACGCACAAAGCATCGACCAGGCGCGGGCCTTGTGCGAACAGGCCGCGCAGTTGTTTGCGCTGAAAATGGGCCGCGTGCACGAACGCCCGGTGGGGCCGCACCCCGACTGGAGCTGCCAACTGGCTTTCGGTCCCGAGCTGATCGGCGAGGTGCTGCCGTGGCTGGCGCTTAACCGCAAAGGCCTGGTGGTGTTCCTGCATCCGGACACGGGCGATGACTTGCTCGACCACACCGAACACGCGATCTGGATGGGCGCGGTGCGGCCCCTGGATCTGTCGATTTTTTAACCAGATGCTGACGCTGAACTGATAACGGATATGTCCAGACTGCCAGCCAGCGCTGACTGTCCGTTTATCCGCATCGCTACCAACCCCGTATTCATTGGCTGTCGCTGCATCCGACCGCCGGTTGACCATTCATTCATCGCTTTCGGTCGCGAAAGGTAGCTGAAAGCTTCCCCGATTAGGATCGCCCCACTCCCGGCAACAGACCGGTTGGCCCAAGCCCTGTGTTTTTTCCACAGGCCCGGCCCAATTAACAACAACAATGGTGATTCTGATGTCTTCTGCAACCCGCCGTTTCTCCCGCTTCCTGCTGGTCACTCCGCCCGTACGCCTCGCGCCTCCCGTTCTGCGCTGATCCCGCCCGATCCGCTCATTCAACTAGCCGCGCTACGCCTGGAGTATTCCCATGCTGACTTTCCTTGGCTTCGCCATGGTCATCACGTTCATGTTCTTGATCATGACCAAGCGCCTGTCCGCGCTGATCGCCCTGATCATCATCCCGATCCTGTTCGCCCTGTTCGGTGGTTTCGCGCCGAAGATCGGCCCGATGATGCTTGAAGGCATCACCAAACTGGCGCCGACCGGCGTGATGTTGATGTTCGCCATTCTGTATTTCGCCCTGATGATCGACTCCGGCCTGTTCGACCCGGCCGTGCGCAAGATCCTCAAACTGGTCAAGGGCGACCCGCTGAAAGTTTCGGTCGGTACCGCCGTTCTGGCGCTCGTCGTTTCCCTCGATGGTGACGGCGCGACCACTTACATGATCTGCGTGGCTGCGATGCTGCCGCTGTACAGCCGCATCGGCATGAGCCCGCGAATCATGGCCGGTCTGATCATCCTCGCCGGTGGCGTAATGAACATGACCCCATGGGGCGGCCCGACCGCCCGCGCGGCGAGTGCCCTGCATGTCGACCCGTCGGACATTTTCGTACCGATGATCCCGGCCATGGCCGCCGGTGTCTTGGCGATCCTGGTGATTGCCTACTTCTACGGCAAGCGTGAACGCGCCCGCCTCGGTGAACTGCACTTGGTCGGCGACGAGATCGATCACAGCGAAATCAGCGTCTCGCAATTCCCCGACGCACGCCGTCCGAAGCTGATCTGGTTCAACGCCGCACTGACTTTCGGCCTGATGTGCACGCTGATCGGCGGCCTGTTGCCGCTGCCGGTGCTGTTCATGGTGGCGTTCAGTATCGCCATGATCGTCAACTACCCATGCCTGCAAATGCAGAAGGATCGCGTCGCCGCGCATTCCGGCAGCGTGCTGGCAGTGGTCGGGCTGATCTTTGCGGCTGGTATCTTCACCGGTATCCTGTCGGGCACCGGCATGGTCGATGCGATGTCGAAGAGCCTGTTGGCGGTGATTCCGGATTTCCTCGGCCCGTACCTGGCGGTGATCACGGCACTGGTGAGCATGCCGTTCACCTTCTTCATGTCCAACGATGCGTTCTATTACGGTGTATTGCCGGTGCTGACCGAAGCGGCCAGCCACTATGGGATCACTGCGGTGGAAATGGCCCGTGCCTCGATCGTCGGCCAGCCCGTCCACTTGCTGAGCCCGTTGGTGCCGTCGACCTATCTGTTGGTGGCGCTGGCCGGCATCGATTTCGGTGATCACCAGCGTTTCACCCTGAAATGGGCGATCCTGGTGTGCATCTGCATTCTGATTGCTGCACTGCTGTTGGGGACTTTCCCGCTGTTCAGCACTCTATAAGCCCAAGACTCACCGTTACGGGGCCCGGCTTCGCGGTTTGAAGCCCGGACCTTTTTCGGTTCAACAATTGCTCAAAGGAATACACATGGATTGGCTGACCAACCCCGAAATCTGGGTTGCCTTCTTTACCCTGACCGCCCTGGAAATCGTCCTCGGTATCGATAACATCATCATGATTTCGATCCTGGTCAGCCGCATGCCGAAACACATGCAGCAGCGCACGCGGATCTTCGGTCTTGGCCTGGCCATGATCACGCGGATCCTGTTGCTGCTGTCGATTACCTGGGTCATGCGCCTCACTGCCGACCTGTTCGAAGTGTTCGGCCAGGGCATTTCCGGTCGCGACCTGATCCTGTTCTTCGGTGGCCTGTTCCTGCTGTGGAAAAGCTCGCAGGAGATGTACCACGCGCTGGAAGGCGAAGACGAAAGCGACGACGCGCCATCGGGCAAGGGCGGCAACTTCCTCTACACCATCATCCAGATCGCGATCATCGATATCGTCTTCTCGCTGGACTCGGTGATCACTGCGGTCGGCATGGTTTCCCACGTCCCGGTCATGGTCGCGGCGATCGTCGTGGCGGTGCTGGTGATGATGCTGGCGGCGGGCAAGATCAGCGAATTCATCGACAAGCACCCGTCGCTGAAAATGCTCGCCCTGTCCTTCCTGCTGGTGGTCGGTACCGTGCTGATTGCCGAATCGTTCGACGTGCACGTGCCAAAAGGCTACGTCTACTTCGCCATGGCGTTCTCGCTGGCGGTTGAGGCTATCAACATCAAACTGCGCGGCGCGATGGCCAAGAAGAGACAGCAGCAGGATCCGGTGAAACTGCGCAAGGATGTGCCGGGCCAGTAACCCGGTAGTCCAGCGGCAACACAAAACCTGTGGGAGCTGGCTTGCCAGCGATAGCGTACGGTCAGCGACTTTAACGTTTGCTGACCTGACGCCATCGCTGGCAACCCAGGCTCCCACAGGTTTTTGTGTTTATGCAGGGGAACGAGGTTGTCGAGAGCGCGGTCGGCGGCTTGTTTGAGTCTTTGCGCTTCGAGGTCGGGGTGAGGAAGATCGGTGACCGGTGGATCTGGCGTTATCTTTTTCATGTTCAGCTGCTCCATAGAATGAAGCCACTGCCGTTCTCTACTAAAAGAAGGGAGGCGGCTGTACGCAGGTTATTAGACCGGGGAGCTAGCTTTCCGGCGCACCCGAAGGTGCCCTGCGCACAACCACCATCAGGATCAGGCATAACCTGACGCAACGATGCTTGCGCACAATAACGAGCAACCCGGGCTACTAATTCCGACCACTGATGAGCAGTGGCCAGCAAACGATAGAGACCAGCCCCAAAGCGCGGCGTGTACGTAAACACGCTGCGAAATCCGTGTTTATCCTCTCTTGGATCAGACACACAACCTGTGGGAGCGAGCCTGCTCGCGAAGGCGTCACATCGGTCGAAAAAAGAGGCTGCCTGACGCACCGCTTTCGCGAGCAGGCTCGCTCCCACAGAGGCATATCGCATCCATTCGAAACGGGCCGAAAAGGTTGACTCATCGACCTTCGCTCGTTAGCGTCCCCGCTCGCCTCAACGCCAAACAAGGAACGTTCATGTCTGGAAAACCCGCCGCGCGCGTCACGGACCCGACCACTTGCCCGATTCCCGGTCACGGCACCAACCCGATTGCCAGTGGTTCGGGCGATGTCTTCTTCAACGGCCTCGCCGCCGCTCGCCTCGGCGACACCTGCACCTGCGGCCAAGCGCTGAATGGCGCCTTCTCCGCCACGGTGTTCATCAACGGCAAAAACGCCATGACCCTCGACAGCACGGCCAGCCACGGCGGGGTCGTGGTCGGCGGTTCCGGTAATGTGATCATCGGCAGCTCGCACACCCCTGCTCCGTTCGTTCCACCGTTACCAATCATCGGCCAGCCCTTGGTCGAATTCAAAGCGGTCAGCGCCGGCAACGGCGAACCCATCGCCGAACAAGGCTACGAAATCGAAACCGCCGAAGGCCGCATCGTCAATGGCCTGACCAATGCGCAGGGCATGACCCAGAGCGTTGCGACCCTGCAGCCCGATCTCGCCATCGTTCGCTGGACAGCCTGAGCTTCAAGGAAGAAACAATGACCGGACAATGCATCGCTCCAGACGACCTGGACATGAAAAAACTCTGGGACAGCACCTGTGAGCTGCCCACTTGCAAACGGGAAACCAGCACCGCCGGCCCCAACCCGAAAACCCGCGTCGAAGTCCCGCTGCTGACCTGCAACTGCCTGTGGCGCCGCTTCCAGAAAGAAGCCGAAGACTGGGTCGCCCCCGGCGGCGTCCTCATCGCCGACCCCCAGGCCCGCAACCGCAAAATCAACGCCGCGTACGCGCAATTGTGGCTGGCGGATAACCGCTTTCAGTGGGCAGGGTTGGCGGCGTTTGCTTCGAAGCAGGTGGGGTGTGGGCTGATCCACGCCACCAAACTGCAAACCGCCATCGCTGCACAGAAAGCGGCACAGGAAAAGCTGCGAACCGCACCATCGGAAACTCTGTTCGAAGGCTTTGGGTTCAAGTTCAGCAAGACCAATCCCGAGGCAGCGCAGGAGCTGGCCAAAGCTCGGGCAGCCAATCCGATGCCGACGGAGGACATCACCTTCGGCGACAACCCACGTTCAGTGGTTCAGCAGCAACTGGACTATGTGTATGAGATGTTGGCGCTGGGTAATACGTCGCTGTTTCTCGACGTTTATCCGTTGCACCGGTTTTTTATGGTGCGGGGGTACAAGGAAATGGAGAAGTGTTTGAGAAGCCGGCGTGGCATTGAGAAGGATGTAATGTGGCCGATAGCGAATAAGGTGCAGTTTGGGATTGATGCGGGTGAGATTTACCGAACCTTTGAAGCGATTGATGCCGGTGAAATTGCCGAAAGCGTTCAACAGATGGCACGACATGAACAGTTGAATATCTTGCAGCCCGCAATGTATGAGGACACGCAATTTGCAACACTGATGCGCGGTACTCATGCGGGCAACTACGTATCCGTGGTGACTGGCATGTTCTCTGGTGCAGCAGAGGAAATTCAACTAACGCTTGCTAGTCAGTGCAAGGCTCCCGATAACAGACAAGTTTCATTTTCCAAGAATCCTATCGCTAATCTCGCGGACAGGGATCAGCGAATGGAGTTCGTGTTACGAGCTGCTGGCCAATTTGATGCTTTGCTCAAGAACCCAGCGACTCGTGCTCAACTGAAACAGTCAATTACGGATATTGCTAACGGAGGCGGAATAAAGTGACGATTATTTCGCGTCGACTGGCATTTGCCGGGACTGGGATAACGCTCGTTCTGGCGGTTGTTGTCGCCTACTCCATGTCCGGTGTCGACAGGATCTATGCTCATATTGGGAAGCCATACGCCGAAGTCGTCAAAGACTCCAGTTTCCCTGTTGAACGAAAAACAGCCATATATCCAAGTGACCCTCCCAAGGTCGACTCGACTTGGATAAGCAGCCCGGTCGTGATTACTTTTGATGATGCCGAGCATGGCTTTACCTTGCCCAAAACAATTTACGGCGCGGTGGGCTATACCAAGGGAAAAGTAGACGGCATAACGACGTCGCCAATGGTTGAATCGCTTCCCTTTGATAAGACAATTGCGCTCTTGGCCGAGCTGCAAACGATGTTCAGGAACGCCAACTGGACTCCTGAACCCGTTGAGGGAAATGATTGGATCAAAGTGCAGAGTGATGATGAAAGGCGACAGCTACAAGCGAAGCTTTTTGATCAGGCGGATGGGGTCATTCTTCTGGTTCCACACAAATACAGCCTGCTGATGCACATCAAGTGCTATGCGCGATGTGATGAGCGGAATGTGAAGACGGCCAGGTATTTAATCGACGTTGGCCTGAGCAGGGACCACTTCAGCGATTGATCCTGCAAAACCACAATCCTGTAGGAGTGAGCCTGCTCGCGATAGCGGTCTCTCAGACAACGATGATGTTGAAGCTGACGACCCTATCGCGAGCAGGCTCACTCCTACAGGTATCTATGTCGGTTTCAGCGATGTGAGTGAACCTGTTTTCATGACACTTTTGTTTCAATCCACGCTTTAGCTGTGCAATGCTGGCGCTGAGACCGTTCGCCAACTACAGCTTAAGTATCAAGAACGTAGAAACCGCGCGGTGCCGTTCACTTGCCCCTCTGGGGCGCTGCTACTACAGGGGGTCTGCATGCTCACCCTGCTCAATCTGTTGTCCGCCGTCGCCCTGTTGATCTGGGGCACGCACATAGTCCGAACCGGCATCCTGCGGGTTTATGGCACCAATCTGCGACATGTCATCGGCCAGAACATGTCGAAGAAATGGCTGGCGTTCATCGCCGGCATTCTCGTCACCGCCATGGTGCAGAGCAGCAACGCTACGGCGATGCTGGTCACTTCGTTTGTCGGTCAGGGTTTGATGGCGCTGACCCCGGCGCTGGCGACCATGCTGGGCGCCGATGTCGGTACCGCGTTGATGGCGCGGGTGCTGACCCTCGATCTGTCGTGGCTGTCGCCGCTGCTGATTTTCCTCGGGGTGATTTTCTTTCTGTCGCGCAAACAGACGCGGCTCGGGCAGATGGGCCGGGTGTCGATCGGGCTGGGGCTGATCATTCTCGCCCTGCAATTGATCGTCGAGGCCGCTGCGCCGATCACTCACGCGCAAGGGGTGAAAGTGATTTTCGCCTCGCTGACCGGCGACATCCTCCTCGATGCCCTGGTCGGCGCACTGTTTGCGATGATTTCCTACTCCAGCCTCGCCGCCGTGCTGCTCACCGCCACGCTGGCCGGGGCTGCGGTGATCAGCCTGCCGGTGGCAATCGGTCTGGTGATCGGCGCCAACATCGGCAGCGGCATCCTTGCCTTCATGAGCACCAGCATGCAGAACGCTGCCGGCCGCCAGGTTGCGCTGGGGAGTCTGTTGTACAAATTGATCGGTTTGCTGCTGATCATCCCGGTGCTCGATCCGCTGGTGCACTGGATCGATAGCCTTGATTTCAGCCCGCAGGAAATGGTCATCGGCTTCCACCTGCTCTACAACACCGCGCGCTGCCTGATCCTGCTGCCCAGCGTCGGGCCGATGGCGCGGCTTTGTGCGTGGCTGCTGCCGGAGCGGCCGGAGGTCAACGGCACCGCCAAACCGCGTCATCTCGACCCGACCGCACTGGTCACGCCGAGCCTGGCGCTGGCCAATGCCGCGCGGGAAACCCTGCGCATGGGCGATCTGCTCGACAACATGCTCGACGCCTCCCTCGATGTGTTGCGCGGCAAGCAGACCGCCGTCACGCAGGAGATGCGCCGACTGACCGACGACATCGAAGCGCTGTACAGCGCGATCAAGCTATATCTGGCGCAGATGCCCCGCGAGGATCTCGGCGAGCACGACAGTCGGCGCTGGGCCGAGATCATCGAACTGGCAATCAACCTGAAACTCGCCGCCGACCTGATCGAGCGCATGCTGCGCAAGATTCAGCAGCAGAAGACCTCGCAACGGCGTTCGTTTTCCGAAGAAGGCCTGGAAGATCTTGCCGGGCTGCAACAGCAACTGATCGCCAACCTGCGCCTGGGCCTGTCGGTGTTTCTCAGTGGCGACCGCGAAAGCGCGCGGCAGTTGTTGCGGGAGAAACGCCGCTTTCGTGCGCAGGAACGGCGTCTGGCCCATGCGCATGTCAGCCGTTTGCAACGCAAGATCGTTCAGAGCCTGGAGACCAGCTCGCTGCATCTGGAGTTGATCGCCGACATGAAACGGCTCAATTCTTTGTTCTGCAGCAGCGCCTATGTGGTGCTGGAAACGGCGGACACCGGCGCGCTGGCGGTGGATGACATGGCCGACATTACGCATTCGCCTTGAACGTCTGGGGCTGGGGCCAGTCAGTTACAGTGGTTCAGCCTTGAGACCGTCATCGCTGGCAAGCCAGCTCCCACAGGGTTTTGTGAGCGCCGCAGATCCTTGTGGGAGCTGGCTTGCCAGCGATGGGGCCCTGACTGACGACACGGATCTCCAAATCAGCCGTATGGAAGCCTGTTATGCGTTGCCTGTTGTTCGCCTGTCTGTTGCTCGGTTCCCTGCCCGCCTTTGCCCTGGATCGGTTTCAGGTCGAAGGCTATGCGTTGCCCAATGGTTTGCAGCTGATGCTCAAACCCGGCACCGAACGCGGGCATGTGGCGATCCGGCTGGTGGTCGGCGTCGGCCTCGATGACTTCGACTGCGACGAAAAAGAGCTGCCGCATTTGCTCGAACACTTGCTGTTCAGCGGCATCGACGCTACCGGTGAAGGCGGTCTGGAAGAGCGTATGCAGGCGCTGGGCGGGGACTGGAACGCGTTCACCAGCAACGCCGACACCACGTTCGTCATCGAGGCCCCGGCGAAAAACCAGCGCAAGGTGCTCGACCTGCTGCTCGCGCTGCTGACCCAGACACGCATCGACGACAACGCAATCAACGCGGCGAAACGAGTGGTCGAGCGTGAGGACGGCGGGCATTACACCAGGCTGCAACGTTTCCTCGACCGTCAGGACCTCGGTCATACCGCGAGCAATCAACTGGCTGTCGAGCTGGGACTGAAATGCCCGCAGCGCGCCGAAGTCGGCCATCTGACCCAAGAGCAACTGGAGAAGGTGCGCAAGGCCTGGTATGCGCCGAACAACATGACCCTGATCGTCGTCGGCGAACTCGACAAACTGCTGCCGGCCTATCTGGAGCGTACCTGGGGTGAGCTGGAGCCGGTCGAGCCGAGCGAGCACCGCGCGCTGCCGGACATCCGCACCAGCGCCGCCCATGAACGCACCCTCACCCGTGGCTTTATCGGCGACAGCGCCAAGCTGCACTGGCTGGTGCCGGAACCGGTGCTCGACGATCAGTACGACCAGACGTTCGACATTCTCAAGGATTACCTCGACTGGGCGTTGTACCGGCAGATTCGTCTCAACCATGGCTTGTCGTACGGGCCGTGGGCCGAGCGCGAAGTTTTCGGCGGTGTCGGCTTCATGAGCCTCAACGCTGACCTGGATCGCGATGACGTCGACGAAGCCATCCAGGTACTCGATGACCTCAAAGCCGACCTGCTGAAAAACGGCCTCGACCCGAGCACCTTCGCCCGCATCAAACAAGCCGCCATCGCTCACCAGGCCTGGGCCGTGCAGGGCAACAGCGCACTGGCGGACTATTACTGGAGCGCGCTGGCCGACTATCAGGATGGCCGCTTTGCCAATCCCGCGCGGGAGCTGCAAGGGGTGACGCTGGAAGCGGCGAACAAGGCGATGCGCGAGCTGTTGCTGCAGCCGGGGTATATCCGGATCGAGAAGCCTTTGATCAGTGATGATCAGGTGTTGTGGCTGGCTGCAGGTGGGGTCGGTCTGGTGCTGCTGATGTTGATCGGCTGGCGTGTGTATCGTCGCCACAAAATTGCTGGAAGCCATTGATCCTGTGGTGAGTGAGCACTTGTGGCGAGGGGATTTATCCCCGATGGGCTGCGCAGCAGCCCCAATAAGGGCAGCACGGTATATCCAGACAAAATTCGCTCGCAGGATCTACGACGGCTGCGCCGCCGATCGGGGATAAATCCCCTCGCCACAGGGGTCATGCGGCGTTAACCTTTCCGGGATTTTCCCCATATCGTCGTGAACCGCCAAAATGCCAAAACTGACCCTCCTTATCCAGCGCCTTCTCGAGCTGATGAAGCGCTACCCCGGGTTGATCGCGGCGGGTGGTTTCATTTCCGGGGTCGGCAGTTTCATCCTCGTCGATCGCCAACAGGGGCTGGCCAGCTGGATCACGGTGATCATGCTGCTCAGCTGGATCTGGCTGATGCTGGAAAACACCCTGACCGGGCTGTTCACACGGATCTTCAAGCGCGAGATTCCCCAGCCGCTGCTGCGCTACGCGACGCAGATGATCCATCAGGAAAGCCTGTTTTTCGTTCTGCCATTCTTCTTCATCACCACCACATGGAACAGCGGCCAATTTGTCTTCACGGGGCTGCTCAGCGTTGCTGCACTGATCTCCATCGTCGATCCGCTGTACTACAAATGGCTGGCGCCACGGCGCTGGGCGTTTCTCGCGCTGCACACCCTGACCCTGTTCGCCGCCCTGCTCACTGCGTTGCCGGTGATCATGCACCTGACCACCGCGCAGAGTTTCAAATGGGCGCTGGGGATTGCCGTGCTGCTGTCGTTCCCGAGCCTGGCGTCGATCTTCCCGATCCGCACGGTGCGCAATGCCCTGGCGATTCTGTTCATTACCTTCGGCATCGGCGGCGTCGGTTGGGCGCTGCGTTCGTGGGTGCCACCGGCAACGCTGTGGATGACCGACGTGGCGATCAGCACGCAGCTGCAGGATCGCACCCCCGGCGCCAGCCTCGAAACCGTCAGCGCCGAGCAGATCCGCAGCGGCGGGCTCTACGCCTACACTGCGATTAACGCGCCGCGCGGTCTCGACGAGCGGATTTATCACGTCTGGTCCTTCAACGGCAAAGAGGTCGACCGCATCGCCCTCGACATCCATGGCGGGCGCAAGGAAGGCTACCGGGCGTGGACGCACAAACAGAACTTCCCCGGCAACCCGGCGGGCAAGTGGCAGGTGCGGGTGCTGACCGAGGATGGCCAGTTGATCGGCGTGCTGCGTTTCGCAATTACCGACAGCACACCGGCCAAAGAAAAGTAATCCGGTTCGTGCTATTACGTAGGATCTCGTAACGGCCGTACAAGCACGGAGCTTATGACCAGCAGCCCAACCCCCGGCAGTGCCCACCTGGACACCGCGCTCAGCCCTGCCCGCCTGCGCGTAAGCGGCGACTGGACGCTCGCCCACTACACCGCGCTCAAGCATCTGAGCGAAAAGCTCCGCGGCCAGTACGACGCCAACACTTCCATCGATCTGAACGGCCTCGGAGCCCTCGACACCGCCGGCGCCTCGTTGCTGGTCGAGCTGCTCGGTTCCGAACGCTTGGGCAAAACCGCCGAACACCCCGATTGCACCCTTTCAACTGCCGACCGCGCCTTGCTGCAAACCGTGTACTGCTCGCTGAGTGATTTCTGCGTGCCGATCAAGGAGCCGGAAGTCAGCGTCAGCGTGCAACTGCTGACGCGCATTGGCCGCGCGGTGGACAAGGTCTGGACCGACACGCTGCAGCTGCTTGGCTTCGTCGGCCTGATTCTCGAAGTCATCGCCCGTGGTCTGTTGCGACCCAAGCGCTGGCGCATCACACCCATGATCGCGCACATCGAGCAGACCGGTCTCGACGCCGCACCGATCGTGGCCCTGCTGACGTTTCTGGTCGGTGCGGTGGTGGCGTTTCTTGGCGCCACGGTACTGGCCAGTTTCGGCGCGACGATTTTTACCGTGGACCTGGTCGGCTTCTCGTTCCTGCGCGAATTCGGCGTGCTGCTCACGGCGATCCTGATGGCCGGGCGCACCGCCAGTGCGTTCACCGCACAGATCGGCTCGATGAAAGCCAACGAAGAAATCGACGCGATCCGCACCCTCGGCCTCGACCCGATCGAGTTGCTGGTGGTGCCGCGCGTGCTGGCGCTGCTGGTGGCGCTGCCGATGCTGACGTTTCTGGCGATGCTCTCGGGGATTGTCGGCGGCGGCGTAGTCTGCGCAGTGTCGCTGGACATCTCGCCGGCGATGTTCCTCTCGCTGCTGCAATCGGACATCGGCATTCAGCATTTTCTGGTCGGGCTGGTGAAGGCGCCGATCTTCGCCTTCCTGATCGCGGCAATTGGTTGCCTGGAAGGTTTCAAGGTCAGTGGCAGCGCCGAATCGGTCGGCGCGCACACCACCTCCAGCGTGGTGCAGTCGATTTTTGTGGTGATCGTGCTTGATGCGGTGGCTGCGCTGTTTTTCATGGAGATGGGCTGGTGAGTCGTCTACCCCGCGCGCCCTCGGAGGCGGTGATCGAAGTCCGTGGCCTGTGCAATCGCTTCGGCCCGCAGAGCGTGCACGAGAACCTTGATCTGGACGTGTACAAAGGCGAAATCCTCGCCGTGGTTGGCGGCTCCGGTACCGGCAAATCGGTGCTGCTGCGCAGCATTGTCGGGCTGAATCGGCCCAGCGAAGGCATGGTCAAAGTCTTCGGCCAGAACCTGCCGAACCTGGCCGAGCATGAACGCTCGCTGATCGAACGCCGCTTCGGTGTGCTGTTCCAGAAAGGCGCGCTGTTCTCGTCGCTGACCGTGACCGAGAACGTCGCCCTGCCCCTGATCGAACACGCCGGCCTCAGCCGCCACGACGCCGAGCATCTGGCGGCGGTGAAACTGGCGCTGGCCGGGCTGCCGTTGTCGGCGGCGGACAAATACCCGGCATCGCTGTCCGGCGGCATGATCAAGCGCGCAGCGCTGGCACGGGCCCTGGCGCTGGATCCGGACATTCTGTTTCTCGACGAACCCACCGCCGGCCTCGATCCGATTGGCGCGGCGCAGTTCGATCAATTGATCCTGACCCTGCGCGATGCCTTGGGGCTGAGCGTGTTTCTGGTGACCCACGACCTCGACACGCTGTACACCATCACCGATCGCGTGGCGGTGCTGGCGCAGAAGAAGGTGCTGGTTGCCGGCCCTATCGACGTCGTCTCGGAAACCGCCGACGCGTGGATTCACGAATACTTCCACGGCCCGCGCGGCCGCTCGGCGCTGGACGCCGCCAAACTGCTCAACGAGGTCTGATATGGAAACCCGAGCCCATCATGTGTTGATCGGCCTGTTCACGGTGATCGTCGTGGCCGGCGCCCTGCTCTTCGGCCTGTTTCTGGCCAAATCCAGCGTCGACACCGAGTTCAAGGATTACGAAGTGGTGTTCAACGAGGCGGTCAGCGGTCTGTCCAAGGGCAGCTCGGTGCAGTACAGCGGGATCAAGGTCGGTGACGTGGTCAGCCTGCGCCTTGACCCGCAGGACCCGCGCCGGGTGCTGGCGCGGATTCGTCTGGCGGGCGACACGCCGGTCAAGGAAGACACCCAGGCCAAACTGGCGCTGACCGGCATCACCGGCACCTCGATCATCCAGCTCAGCGGCGGCACACCCGAGAGCCCGAAATTGCGCGGGCATGACGGCAAGTTGCCAACTCTGGTCGCCTCGCCCTCGCCTATCTCGCGTCTGCTCAACGACAGCAGCGATTTGATGACCGGCATCAGCGCCCTGCTGCAAAACGCCAACCACATGTTCTCCGCGGAAAACGTCGAGCGTGTGAGCAAGACCCTTGCCCATCTGGAACAGACCACCGGCACCATCAACGACCAGCGCGGCGACATCAAGCAAGCCATGCAGCAACTGGCAACGGTCGGCAAACAGGCCGGCAGCATGCTCGAGCAGACCTCACTGTTGATGCGCAACGCCAACGGCCTGCTTAACGATCAGGGCAAGCAGGCCTTGGGCAGTGCCGAACAGGCGATGAAGTCGCTGGAGCAAAGCAGCGTGACCATCAACGGCTTGCTCAGTAAAAACCAGAATTCACTGGATAACGGCATGCAGGGCCTCAACGGCCTGGCCCCGGCGATTCGCGAACTGCGCGAGACGCTGACCTCGCTGCGCGCCATTTCCCAACGCCTTGAGGCCAACCCCAGCGGCTACCTGCTGGGCAGCGACAAGAACAAGGAATTCACCCCATGAAGCTGACTCGAATCGCCCTGCTCGGCGCTGGCCTGACCCTGATTGGCGCGTGCTCGATCTTGCCCAAGTCGGAACCCTCGGACGTCTACCGCCTGCCCGCTGCACCGGCGCCCGCCTCGGTCAGCCCGGCGACGGTTCAGACGTGGTCGCTGCGCTTGAATAAATTGCAGGCCAGCGAAGCACTGAACCGGCCGAGCATTGCCGTGATTCCGCAGGGCGATGTGATCAGCAGCTACAAGGGCTCGCGCTGGAGCGATCCGGCGCCGGTACTGCTGCGCAATCGCCTGCTCGATGGATTCCAGCGTGATGGTCGAGTGACGCTGCTGAGCACCGACGACAGCAACTTTCAGGCGGATCTGGAACTGGGCGGTAGCTTGCAGGCGTTTCAGACGGAATATCAGGGCACCCAGGCCGGCGTTGTGGTGCGGGTTGATGCGTTGCTGGTGCGTGGTTACGACCAGCGCATCCTCGCCAGCCGCCGTTTTGAAGAACGCCAGCCGTTGAATGATGTGCAGGTGCCAGCGGTGGTTGCCGGGTTTGGCCAGGCCAGTGATCGCCTTACGGCCAAGGTTGTGGCCTGGGCCGTAGAGCAAGGGCAGAAACTCGCCCCCCAAAGGCCTTAAGCCCAACACAATCCCTGTGGGAGCGGGCTTGCCCGCGATGGCGGTGTGTCAGCTACCAGATATTTCGGATGTGCTTCCCTCATCGCTGGCAAGCCAGCTCCCACAGGGTTCTTTATCAACCGAAGAACCAGTAGCAGACCCCGATAGCGCCAATCACTCCGGCAAACTCGGCCAGCAACGCACACCCCACAGCGTGCCGCGCGCGCTGAATGCCCACCGCGCCGAAGTACACCGCCAGCACATAGAACGTGGTTTCGGTACTGCCCTGCACCGTCGCCGCGACCAGCGCCGGGAAGCTGTCGACGCCGGAAGTCTGCATGGTCTCGATGAGCATCGCCCGTGCGGCGCTGCCGGAGAACGGTTTGACCATCGCCGTCGGCAGCGCATCGACGAAGCGCGTGTCCCAACCGGCCCACTCGACCAGATGCCGAATACCGTCCAGGCCGAAATCCAGCGCACCAGAGGCGCGCAACACGCCAACCGCACAGAGCATCGCCACCAGATACGGCAAGAGGTTCTTTGCCACATCAAAGCCTTCTTTCGCGCCTTCGACGAACGCCTCGTAAACCTTGACCTTGCGCAACGCGCCGATCAGCAGAAACAGCATGATCAAGCCGAACAGCGTTAGATTGCCGAGGATCGACGACAATCCCGCCAGCGCCGTTGCAGATAGTGTGCCAAGCAGGGCCATGAAGCCGCCGAGAATCAGCGCGCCGGGCAGCAGATAGGCGAGCACCACCGGGTCCCAGATGCGCAGGCGTTGCATGAAGGCTACGGAGAGGAAACCGACAATGGTCGAGCAACTGGTCGCCAGCAGAATCGGCAGGAACACCAGCGTCGGATCCGGCGCGCCTTGCTGGGCGCGGTACATGAAGATGGTCACGGGCAGCAGGGTCAGCGACGAGGCGTTGAGCACCAGAAACAGAATCTGCGCGTTGCTGGCGATGGTGGCACTGGGATTGAGCTCCTGCAACGCTTTCATGGCTTTCAGGCCGATCGGCGTGGCGGCGTTGTCCAGGCCCAGGCCGTTGGCGGCAAAGTTCAGCGTGATCAGGCCAAGGGCAGGGTGGCCGGCCGGGACTTCCGGCATCAGCCGCAGAAACAGCGGGCCGAGGACCTTGGCCAGCCACTCGACGATCCCGGCCTTTTCGGCGATGCGCAGAAAGCCCAGCCACAGGGTGAGGGTGCCGAACAGCAGTACCATGACTTCGACCGACAGCTTGGCCATGGCGAAAATGCTTTCCACCATCGCCGCAAAGATCCCGGCGTTGCCGCCGATCAGCCACTGCGCCAGCGCCGACACGGCTGCCACGATGAAGAAGCCAAGCCACAGGCCATTAAGCATCAGTCAAATCCCCCGAAGAATGCGGCGAATGATAGCGGGGTCACCAGAAACGACAAACCCCGGATTGCTCCGGGGTTTGTTGGTGGGGCTCGCTCCCACAGGTTTTGCATCAGTTCTTGGAAATTTCGCCGGCCGGCAGTTTTTCCTTGCTGCGCCAGTGCGGCAGGGAGTTCCAGTAGCGCTCGCCCTTGGCGTCGTCGTACATGCCTTCCCAGCGCGCGATAACCAGCACTGCCAAGGCATTACCGATGACGTTCAGTGCAGTACGCGCCATGTCCATGATGCGATCGACACCAGCGATGAACGCCAGGCCTTCAAGCGGGATGCCGACGCTGCCCAGAGTCGCCAGCAGCACTACAAAGGACACGCCCGGTACGCCGGCGATGCCTTTGGAGGTGACCATCAGCGTCAATACCAGCAGCAGTTGCTGGCTGATCGACAGGTCAATGCCATACAGCTGGGCAATGAAGATCGCCGCAATCGACTGGTACAGGGTCGAGCCGTCGAGGTTGAACGAGTAACCGGTCGGTACCACAAAGCTGCAGATGGCTTTCGGCGCGCCGTAGGCTTCCATCTTCTCGATCACCCGTGGCAGCACGGTTTCCGAGGACGCGGTGGAGTAGGCCAGCACCAGCTCATCCTTGAAGATGCGCATCAGCTTGAGCACCGAGAAGCCGAATAGCTTGGCGATCAGGCCCAGCACGACGAAGGCGAAGAAGGCGATGGCGACGTAAACCAGAATCACCAGTTTCGCCAGCGGCAGCAGCGAGGCGAAGCCGAAGTTGGCCACGGTCACCGCGATCAGTGCGAACACGCCGATCGGGGCGTAGTTCATGATCATGTGGGTGACTTTGAACATGCTTTCCGAAACGCCCTGGAACATCTTTACCAGCGGCTCGCGCAGGTCCGACTGCAGGCTCGACAGGCCGAGACCGAACAGTACGGAGAAGAAGATGATCGGCAGCATTTCACCGCGAGCCATGGCCGCGAAGATGTTCGACGGGATCAGGTTGAGGATGGTCTCGATGAACGCATGTTCATGCTGCACTTCGGCGGCGGTCGCCTGGTACTTGGAGATATCCACCGTGCCCAGGGTGCTCATGTCGATACCGGTGCCCGGATGGAACACGTTGGCCAGCATCAGGCCGACAACGATGGCGATGGTGGTGACGATCTCGAAATAGATGATCGTCTTCAGGCCGATACGCCCGAGTTTCTTGGCGTCGCCGACGCCAGCGATGCCGACGATCAGCGAGGAAATGACGATCGGGATCACGATCATCTTGATCAGACGGATAAAGATATCGCCTGCCGGTTGCAGGACGTTGCTGATCCACCAGGCCTTTTCAGCACTGAAGTGGTTGAGCAACGCACCAATTGCAATCCCCAGAATCAGACCGATGAGGATCTGCCAGGCGAGGCTGATTTTTGCCTTCTTCATTATCTTTACCCTTACTTGCGTTTGACTCAGGCACATGCAGGAACTGGAACGCTCATCAGCGGAAAAGTCTGTGCATCTGCCTCCGTATAAGGTGCCCCGAAGCGCGTGTTTACGGCTCTTCGGCAGGCGAAAAAAGGCGCAACTATTCCGATGCAAGGTGGCGCCGTCTAATGCCGTAAACGCCTACCCTATGCCTAATCGGCATGAGCTTTTTCATTTGAAACTGGCGTCCCAAGCGGTTCGATTGTGACATTTGTGCCGGCATAAGTGCCGTGAACCGGCCATTACAGCGTGGCCTGGTTAAATTTTGCACAGGCAAAATCAGCTGAAATTTCCGGAAAAAGTCTGAATCGCAAGACTAGAAGTCACGCTGAAGGAGCGCGATCTTTGTCGATATACGGTCGCCAGGAAACACCGCGAAATGTTTTCCTCGCAGTGTCGACGATTGAAAAAAGGAATTTGGCGTGCTGGATCAATGTTTTAGCGGATTCAAAGCCCAGCGCAGATTCGTCAGACCACCGGGTCGACGAACCTGCGGCGCAGCTTTTACCCTGACCCGGCCCTTGCGCAGGTACTCCCTGTACCCGTAGGTCACTCCGACCCTGTATCAGTCAGAACGTCCCGGCCCCCTGGTCATGCACCGACCCTCATCGGGCGGTGCAATGGAAAGCAGCGGGGCGCTGCTTTCGTGTTCGAAACCTTTGCGCGTCCTGCGTCAGTACCACTTCGGATCTTTCTTCAGGGTTTCCATCAGCAGATCCTGCATGCCCTGATCAGGTTTGCCGAAGAAGCGATAAGTCGCGTGTCGCGTCGGCGACTTGTCCTGCGGCAGACCTTCCGGCACATCGACCAGCATGGCGTAGGCGTCATCCTTGTCGAAGCTGAAGGCCACGATCAAACGGTGATTCAGACACTTGTCCTGACTCTCGCAGAGCGGGCCGACCAGATACTGATCGCCATCTTCCGTAACGGCATGCATCTGTTGTTCGGAGGTGCCGGACAGGTTGATCACCCATTCCGGTACGCGCTCTTCCTTTTTGATCACGCCTTCCCAGGTTTCACGGTACTGCGCGTCGGAGGCGAGCAGTTCGTTGACCCGGGTCTGGCCGTCATTGGCCGCCATGGCCATGGCACTGCCGCCCAGAAGCAGGGCGGCGGCCAATGTCTTGAGACCGATCATCGTTAACCTCGGCCGCGACGGCCAAAGAAGAAGGAAGCGATGAACATCACCAGGAACACGACAAAGAGAATCTTGGCGATACCCGTGGCGGTGCCCGCGATACCACCGAAGCCCAGAACGGCGGCGATGATGGCAATGATCAAGAATGTAATTGCCCAGCTCAACATGGTGATTCTCCTTACTTCTCTATTTAGGGGTGTTTCCGGTTTCTGGCGCTTAGCGCCCGAATGTATTCAACGACTTAAAAAACCCAGCGCTCTTCCCGTGGCAATTGATCCAGCGGTTGCGCCTGGTCGACATCGATCATGTGCATCGAAGCGTTCTCAGCCTGGCTGCTGCTCACGGCACTGAAGTGCGTTTGAGTGCTGTGCTGCATCGAAATCAGTGGCTCGGGTTTACGGCTGTTTTCCCAGCTCATGTACTGCTGGCAGACGATCAGGGTGATCAGCAATGCCAGTACACCGAACAGACCTTGCTGGATCTGCAGTGGCGAAATACGTACTTGGGCGGCGATTGGGCGAGTCATCCTGTGTTCCTCACGCTTGTTCTGTTAGGGCAGTGCTGTTCTGCCCGGGCTGAGTGAGGTATTGCAGCCTGCATGCCAGTTTTTTCATCTGTAAAAAAACTAATAAAAACAAGATGTTAGGAGTGTTTGAGAAATTTCCTAAGACGCATCCTGCACGATGGCTCTTCTGCGGTCGTGCGCAATGCACGATTATTTCGTGGGAAATTTCGATGATATGGAATTGCTACCGGTACGCAGATGTCAGAAGAGGACGCAGGATCTGCCCTGCAAAACGCAGAATGTTTTAAAACTCAACGAAATCAATGAATTGGCCGTTATGGCAGTAGAGAGCTACCCTCCTATGGCTGGTATCGTTCAGAATCAACCATGCAACTTGCCCGATTTTTCCGGGACTAACCCAAGACTAATCACTATGGAGCGTAGGAAAAATGGAATCTGCCACTGAGCAACAAGGCCGCATTCTGCTGGTGGACGATGAATCCGCCATCCTGCGTACGTTTCGTTATTGCCTCGAAGACGAAGGCTATACGGTAGCCACCGCCAATAGCGCAGCTCAGGCCGATGCTTTGCTGCAACGTCAGGTCTTCGATCTGTGCTTCCTTGATTTGCGCCTGGGCGAGGACAACGGTCTCGACGTCCTCGCGCAGATGCGCATTCAGGCGCCGTGGATGCGCGTAGTGATCGTCACCGCGCATTCGGCGGTCGACACCGCTGTTGATGCCATCCAGGCTGGCGCCGCCGATTATCTGGTCAAGCCGTGCAGCCCTGATCAACTGCGCCTGGCCACCGCCAAGCAGCTGGAAGTGCGCCAGCTCTCCGCGCGCCTTGAAGCGCTGGAAGGCGAGATCCGCAAACCGAAAGACGGTCTTGATTCCCACAGCCCGGCGATGAAAGTCGTGCTGGAAACCGCACGGCAGGTGGCAAGCACCGACGCCAACATTCTTATCCTTGGCGAGTCCGGTACGGGTAAAGGTGAACTGGCCCGTGCGATCCACGGCTGGAGCAAGCGCGAGAAGAAGTCCTGCGTCACCATCAACTGCCCGTCGCTGACTGCCGAGTTGATGGAAAGCGAGCTGTTCGGTCACAGCCGTGGCGCGTTTACCGGTGCCAGCGAGAGCACGTTGGGTCGAGTCAACCAAGCCGACGGCGGCACGCTGTTTCTCGACGAGATCGGCGACTTTCCTCTGACGTTGCAACCCAAGTTGCTGCGCTTCATTCAGGACAAGGAATACGAGCGGGTCGGCGATCCGGTCACTCGCCGCGCCGATGTGCGCATCCTCGCCGCCACCAACCTCAACCTCGAAGACATGGTCCGTGACGGCCGTTTCCGCGAAGACCTGCTCTATCGCCTCAACGTCATCACCCTGCATCTGCCGCCTCTGCGCGAGCGCGCCGAAGACATCCTGACCCTCGCCGATCGGTTCCTTGCACGTTTCGTCAAAGAGTACGCACGCCCAGCGCGCGGCTTCAGCGATGAGGCGCGCGAAGCGCTGCTCGGTTATCGCTGGCCGGGCAATATTCGCGAACTGCGCAACGTGGTCGAGCGGGCCAGCATCATCTGCCCGCAGGAACGCGTGGAAATCAGCCACCTGGGCATGGCCGAACAACCGGCCAACAACGCGCCACGGGTCGGCGCGGCGCTGAGCCTGGACGAGCTGGAGAAAGCGCACATCGGCGCGGTGCTGGCCACTGCCGGCACCCTGGACCAAGCGGCGAAAACCCTCGGCATCGACGCCTCGACCCTGTATCGCAAACGCAAGCAGTACAACCTGTGAGCACTGCGCGATGAAACTGGCGATCAAGCTGCGCACGCGCCTGTTCCTGAGCATTTCTGCGTTGATCACCGTGGCCTTGCTCGGGCTCTTGCTCGGGCTGGTCAGCGTGATGCAGATGGCCGGGTCACAGGAAGCGCTGGTGCGCAGCAACTTCGTCACCCTGGATCTTGGCCTCAAGTTGCGCCAGACCCTCGGTGACCAATTGATCATCATGCTCGCCGAAAAACCCGATCCCGTTGCGTTCGAAGCGTCCAAACAGCACTACTTCGAGTTGCTCGACCAAGGCATCGCCCAGCAGCCGGAGGGCGATGACCAGCCTTACGGTTTCCGCCAGGCCAAGGCCGACTACCTGAACTTCCTCGCCTCATTCGACGTGACCGCCGAAGCGGCGAAGAACGCGAGCACCAGCGCGGATTTCCGCGAGCGCTTCAATATCCTCCGTAACGGTTTGATTGCTGAGCACAAACACGCACTGGAAACCATCAATGCCGTCCAGCACGCTGCCCGCGAACGCGCGTTGCTGATTGCCGGGCTGCTTGGCCTGGTCGGGCTGGCGGTGCTGATCATCGGTTTCGTCACCGCCCAGGGCATCGCCCGACGTTTCGGCGCACCGATCGAAGCGCTGGCCAAGGCTGCCGACAACATCGGCCAGGGCAACTATGACGTGACTCTGCCGATTTCCACGGCCATGGAAGTCAACCTGCTGTCGCGACGCTTCGGCCTGATGGCCGAGGCGTTGCGCGAACACCAGGCGATGAATGTCGACGAACTGTTGGCCGGTCAGCAGCGCTTGCAAGCGGTGCTCGACAGTATCGACGACGGTTTGTTGATGATTGACCGCCAGGGTCAGCTCGAACACCTCAACCCGGTGGCTCAGCGCCAGTTGGGCTGGGAAGACGACCGACTCGGCCAAGGCCTGGGTACTGCACTTGGCCGTCCGGAGCTGGATGCGCAACTGCAATTGGTCCTGCGCGGCGGCACGCTGGAGCGCGCGCCGGAAGATCTGAGCATCGAAGTCGATGGCGAATCGCGCCTGCTGACTTACAGCCTGACCCCGGTCAGCCACACCCAGGGGCATATTCTCGGTGCGGTGATGGTGCTGCACGACGTCACCGAGCAACGCGCGTTCGAGCGCGTGCGCAGTGAGTTTGTCTTGCGCGCTTCCCATGAACTGCGCACGCCGGTCACAGGCATGCACATGGCCTTCGGGCTGTTTCGCGAGCGGGCGAAATTCCCGGCTGAATCGCGCGAAGCTGACCTGCTGGATACGGTCAACGAAGAAATGCAGCGGCTGATGCAGTTGATCAACGACCTGCTGAATTTCTCGCGCTACCAGAACGGCCTACAGAAACTCACCCTGGCGCCATGTTCCATTGAGGACCTGCTGGAGCAGGCGCAACTGCGCTTTGCCGACGTGGCTGCGGCCAAAGGTGTGGCGCTGAACGTCGAGATTCAAGGCCCGCTGCCGAGGTTGCAGGCTGATCAGGCGCAACTCGATCGCGTCCTCGACAATCTGATCGACAACGCGTTGCGCCATACCGCCCGCGACGGGCAGATCCGGCTGCAGGCGCGCCGCCATGGCGAGCGGGTCATCATCAGTGTCGAAGACAATGGCGAAGGCATTGCCTACGGCCAGCAGGGGCGGATTTTCGAGCCGTTCGTGCAGGTCGGGCGCAAGAAGGGCGGTGCCGGGCTTGGCCTGGCGCTGTGCAAGGAAATCGTCCAGTTGCACGGCGGGCGCATGGGCGTTTATTCGCGGCCGGGGCAGGGCACCCAGTTCTACATGGCGCTGGCGGTTTAGGCTTCATCGTCCATACGCCGTCCGGCCAGGCGTCGTCCACGGGTGATCAGTTCAATGAACTGCACGGCGCTCAGTGCGTGAGCGAACAGCCAGCCCTGACCGAACTTGACTCCCTCACTGCTGAGCAGTGCGGCTTGGGATTCCAGCTCGATGCCTTCGGCAATCACTTTCAGATCCAGCGCCTGCGCCATGTGAATGATGTGCGGAGCGACGCCGCTGCTCGCTGCGTCATGGCCGAGCGCATCGATGAACGCCTTATCGATCTTCAGGCAGTCCACCGGCAAGGTCTGCAGATAGGCGAGGCTGCAATAGCCGGTGCCGAAATCATCGATCAGCACCTGATGGCCGACGTCGCGCAAGGCTTGCAGGTTTTCCCGCGCCACCACCACATCAATCAGGCCCCGCTCAGTGACTTCGAAGGCTATCTGCCGCGCGGCGACACGGTGCAGCGCGAGCAGCCGCGCCATGACCTGGCCGATGCGCGGCACCATGACATCGCAGGCTGCGAGGTTCACCGAGATATACAGCTGCGGATTGGCGCGCAGTAACTGGCCCAGCTGTTCGAGCAGACGCTGCAAGACGAAGTCGGTCATCTGCCGGATCTGCCCGGTGTTCTCCGCCATGGGAATGAACAGGTCGGGGCTGGTCAGCGTGCCGTCCGGGCGCCGCCAGCGCAGCAGCGCTTCGGCACCGACGCAGTTGCGGCTGTCGAGATCGAAGATCGGCTGATACAGCACCTGCAACTCACCCCGGCGGATCGCCCCGTGCAGCTCGGCATCCAGCGACTGGCGCTGACGCACCAGCAACAAGGTCAGAAAGCCGACAACGGCGCCGGCGATCAGGCACACCGGCAACAGCCACCACCACACCGCCGGGACGTGCATGCCCGTGCGCGGCGTAATCAGCACCAATTGATATTCCGGGTTGTCGGTGGGCATGCGATAGATCAGCCGCGTTTGCGTGACTTGCAGCGCATCAGGGCTCTTCGGTGGCCAGGGTTCGGTCGGTGGCCAGGTCTGTGCGGTGCCGAGCACCGGAATCGCGCGAGTGCCGTGATCGAGTACCACCAGCAGGCTGCTGCCGGACGACAGATCGACCATGTCGGTCAAATGCCCGCGCGAGGTAGCGACACGAAAGTTGCCGCGACCGAGCATCAGCGCCGCGCGGTTTTCATCGGGTTCGGTGGTGGTATTCAGCCAATAGCTGTAGGTCGGGCCCTGAATGTCCGGCGCGCGCACCAACGACAGTCCTTCCTGGCGTGGACGGTTGGAGCAGAACCGCGAGGCGTCCATGTACGCGGCTTCGTAGACGAAGCGGTAGTTGAAGGTGACTTGCTGCAAGGTCGCGATCATTTCTTCGTCGCAGCCGCGCAAGGGCTGGGCTTCAAGGTCGTCGAGACTTTCGCGCAACTGGCCGAACAATTGTTCGAGGCGCGCGAGGAAGCGCTCGCCCTGGGCGTTCATTTCCTGGCTCTCGCGCATTTCCATCTGGCGCATCGCCGCGAACATACCGCCGGCAATCAGCAGGCTGGCGCTGAGGACAGCCGCGATCATCGCCAAAAAAACAGGGCGATAAAACCAGCTACGCAGCGTCTCTCGGGTCGCAGCCATCAGGGATTTTCCGAAGAATTACCATGAGTTATAGCTGCTGATTGCGATTTCGCCCTGACCGTCGGGCGGGCGTCATTATTTTGTCTGATTGAGGACCAAAAGAAGTGCTGCGGTTTGTGCGTCCGGGGTGCCGTCGAAGCGGGCAGGGCGGTAATGCATCTGGAACGCGGCGAGGACATGCCGCGTGGCGACGTCCAGCTCGCCGGTCTGCGGCGTGTCGTAACCCAGACGCGCGAGTTGCGCCTGGAACCAGCCGACCTCCGGCAACGGGTTGCTGTTAAAAATACCCTGCTGACGCGCCACCGCTTGCTCGTTCGGCCACAGGCCAAGGCCTTCGGCGGCGAGACGTTTCCAGGGGAACAGTGGCCCCGGATCAAGCTTGCGCAACGGCGCGATGTCGCTGTGACCGATGATGTGCCGCGGGCTGATGCCGTTGCGTTTGCTGATGTCCTTGAGCAGGGTGATCAACGATTCGATCTGCGCTTCGCTGTACGGATACCACAGGCGCCCTGTCGAGGTGTCCTTGTAGCCGGGATTGACGATTTCGATGCCGATGGAACTGGAGTTCAGCCAGGTACGGCCCTGCCACTGACTTTCGCCCGCGTGCCAAGCGCGCTGGTTTTCGTCCATCAGCTTGTACACGGTGGCGCTCTTGTCATCGCCAATCAGGTAATGGCTACTGACGTCGCCATGGGTCAGCAATTGCAGCGAGCGCTCCAGCGACGCGGAGGTGTAATGCACCACGACAAACTGGATGCGGCTGTCGTAATTGGCCGAAGGGTGGCTGGTGTCGTAACGCGGGCCGCTGGCGCAACCAGCGAGAACGAACAGCGAGGCAACAAGGGCAAGGAATTTCATGGCAGAGGACGATACGCTGAAAACGATAATGCAACAGTGTAACGTACGGATTTGCTTAGAGTCCGCCAGCGGGCGGATTTAAACAAAATGGAACAATTGCCTTAGCCGAGCTCGACTCGGTTGCGCCCGGCGTTCTTTGCTCGGTACAGCGCCTGATCGGCTCTTTTCAGCACCAGATCGCTGTGTTCTCCCACCCGGAATGACGCGAGTCCCATGGAAATGGTGATAGTCACTCGCTCGCCCTTGAAATGAAACGGGCAGGCTTCGATCGCCGCGCGCAGGGTTTCCAGCAGTTTCGCGCCCACCGCTGGTGGCGTCGCGGGCAGCAACAGCACGAACTCTTCACCGCCGAAACGGGCGATGAAATCCGAGCCGCGCAGGCGTTTGCGCAATACCGTGGCGATGATCTTCAGCACTTTGTCGCCGGCCAGATGGCCATAGCTGTCGTTGATCCGCTTGAAGTGATCGAGGTCGAGCATGGCCAGGCTGAGGGTGTTGCCGTGCTGCTGCCATTGCTGGATTTCATGCTCAAGGCGTTCGCTCCACGCTGCACGGTTGGGCAGGCCGGTCAACGGATCGATCAGGGCTTTCTGCCGCTGCTCTTCAAGGTGTTCACGGAAGCCCATGGCTTCCTGTTCCATATGCGCCACTCGCTCCGACAGGCTCTTCAACCTGGCGGCGACTTCCTGTTCGCGGGCGTCGCGCTGCTTCTGGTGCTGGTCCATCGTTCCCAGCAGGCCTTCCAGGTGATTCTCCAGCACATGCTTGAGGTCATCGAGGTCCGCCGCTTGCTGGACGCTGCTCTGCAAGCCGTCGACCTGCTCGCGAATCTGCGTGTCCATGGCCCGCGCCGCCGAGCTGTTGTCGGCATGCCCTTCGCTGGCCGCTTGCAGGTTGCTCTGGAACGCTTCAAGGCGTTCGTTGAGCTGTTGCAGATAGGCTTCGAATTCGTGCTGACCGCTATCGGTAATCGCCAGCATCAAAGTCGCGAGATCGTCGAGGATCGGCAACAGTTCGTACCAGTTCAGCCCGTGTTTGAGCCGTTCGCGCATGGCTTCGGCTTGCGGCCGGTGGCGCTCGGGCAGGGTCAGGTCGTCGAGCAGGCCGATCAGCGTGTCTTCGATATGTCTGGCCACGGAGCTGTAGGACGGCTCCGGGGAATCCGGCAGAGCGAAGAGGATGTCGTGCTCCGACTGCTCCGGGTCGATGGCGGCCAAGGCCTGAGCGATCGGCTCGGGCAAGGGCAGGCTATCGAGAATCAGCGGCGACGGATCGCCGGGGTGGATCAGTTCATCGGGGTTGAACGCCTCGGTTGCTGGCGCAGCGACGGTCATCTCGGTGTCAGGGGCTGGTTCAACCTGCACTGGCTCGGCTTCAACGACGACCACAGGCGCAGCGAACGCAACGACTTGCGGCTCATCAGGCGGCGTCTGGGCGGGCGCCTCGATGACGGTCTCGGGCGCTGCGATTGCTGGCTCCGCGTTGGCCACCGGTGCCGATTGCGCAGGCTCCGGTTCAGGTTGCCGGGCTTCGACCGGCTGCGGCACTGGTGTTGCTGGTATGTCGGCCGCCGGTGCAGCGGCTTCCTCACCGTCACGGCTGCCAAACAAACGCTGCAACAGCCCCGGCCGGCCTGGCTCGGCAGGAGTCTCCAACTGACTCAAGGCCTTGCCCTGCAAACCACTGAGTTCGCTCAGCAGCAGCGGCATTTCCCGTGCCTGACCGACGCGGCTGTCCAGTTGTTTGGCAAATTTCTTCAGCGGTTGCGCGACTTCGCGCGGCAGTGGCAGGGCCTGCAACTGGGTGACCAGCGCGGTGAGCGCGGTGCTGACCTGATCAATGCGCGTTTCACGGCGCTGCTCGGAGTCGAGCACGGCTTTTTCCAGACGCGGCAGCAGGGCGGCGAGGCCGGCGTCCATGTCATCGGTACGCACGACTTCGCGCATTTCCTTCATGCACTGATCGACGACCTTGTCGGTGCCCTCGGCCGCCAGCGTGCTGCGCACCAGACCGCGCCGCAGCAGGTCGAGCCGCGCGGCCCAGCGGCGTTCGAGCTTGTCCTGCTGTTCGATGCTCTTGAGGTACTTCTCTTTCCAGCGCTGGGCGTCGTCGCTCATTCACAGGTTCCGCGAGGGGCAGGGCTCAACGCGGGCAATGCGTCGGCCGTGAGCGAACCCGGCAGACGAATTTCCACCGCGACCGGCAGGTGATCGGAAATGGGCTGGGCCAGCACCTCGACCTTTTCCAGGGTCAGGGTCGGGCTGAGCAGAATATGATCAAGGCAACGCTGTGGGCGCCAGCTGGGGAAGGTCGCTTCCACCTGCGGGGCCAGCAGGCCGAGATCGCGTAACGGCGAGTGTTCGAGCAGGTCGCTGGCATGGGTATTCATGTCGCCCATCAGCACCTGATGCTTGTACCCGCTGATCAAATCACGAATGTAGGCCAGTTGCAGGCTGCGCGTCCGCGCGCCGAGGGCCAGGTGCATCATTACTACCACCAACGCTTCCGGACCTTCGCCGAAACGCAGCAGGATCGCGCCGCGACCTTTCGGGCCGGGCAGCGGGTGATCCTCGATCGCCCACGGCTTCAGGCGACTGAGCACGCCATTGCTGTGCTGGGCCAGTCGACCGAGGTTGCGATTGAGTTGTTGATACCAGTAGGGAAAGGCGCCGAGGTGGGCCAGATGTTCGACCTGATTGACGTAGCCCGAACGCAGGCTGCCGCCATCGGCTTCCTGCAGCGCGACCAGATCGAAGTCGCCGAGCAGGTCACCGATCTTCTGCAGATTGCCGGAACGCCCGGTGTGCGGCAGCAGATGCTGCCAGCTGCGGGTCAGGTAATGCCGATAGCGCTCAGTGCTGATGCCAACCTGAATGTTGAAGCTGAGCAAGCGCAGACGCTGGTCTGCGGGCAGGCCCGTAGACGCCAGGTGATGCTCGTTGACCTGCGGATCATGCAGGCCAACGATGCGTTCGGACTTCCAGCGGCGCATGGCGAATGCCGGGCTTAGTTGGCAGCAGCCTTGTTAGCCGCTCGCTCTTTGGCGACCAGATCGTCAGCCAGCTTCAATGCTTGCTCGGCACCACCGGCAGAGCCGATGTCGAAGCGGTATTTACCATTGACGATCATGGTTGGCACGCCAGTGATTTCGTACTTCTTCGCCAGCTCACGGGCCTTGACGATCTGGCCTTTGATAGCGAACGAGTCGAAAGTGGCGAGGAACTTGTCCTTGTCCACGCCTTGAGTGGCGAGGAAGTCAGCCATGTCGTTCTTGTCGGTGAGCTTCTTGTGTTCTTTCTGGATCGCATTGAACACGGCGTTGTGCACCTGGTGCTCGACACCCATGGCTTCCAGAGTCAGGAACATCTGGCCGTGAGCGTCCCATGGGCCGCCGAACATGGCGGGAATGCGCACGAAGTTGACATCGGACGGCAGTTTTTCAACCCATGGATTGATCACTGGCTCAAAAGCGTAGCAATGCGGGCAGCCATACCAGAACAGCTCGACCACTTCGATTTTGCCAGGCTTTGCCACCGGCACCGGGTTGGCCAGTTCGACGTAAGGGGCGGCAGGGGCTTCAGCGGCCTGGGCGGTGACGCCGAACAGGCTGGCAGCGACGAGGGCGGCGCTGATGATCAGATTACGCATGCTTTACTCCTGAACAATTTGGGTCGCCTCGCTCGACCTGTTGCGACACAGATCCTGGCGGGCATGAGTGCTGTAGTGTAACGGCAGCGGCCACAAAAAAGGGCGGCCAAAGCCACCCTTTTTATACTTGCTGCGAAGGATTAATCGAGCGTTAACGTGGCCGGCGCTGCGCGCCTCGTTCAGCCCTCGAATCAGGGCCTCAGTGCAGGCCCTGGATGTAGCTGGAAACCGCAGCGATGTCTTCGTCGCTCAGCTTGCGCGCGATGGTGCGCATGGTCATTGCGTCGCCGTCGTTGGCGCGACCGCCTTCTTCCTTGCGGAAATCGGTCAGTTGCTTGGCAATGTATTGCGCATGCTGGCCACCCAGATGCGGGAAGCCTGCTGCAGCATTGCCGGAGCCGTTCGGCGAGTGGCAGCCGGTGCAGGCTGGCAGGCCTTTTTCCAGGTTGCCGCCACGGAACAGCGCTTCACCGCGAGCGACGATCTTCGGATCGGCGGCGCCGACGCTGCCTTTCTGGCTGGCGAAATACGCAGCGATGTCGGCCAGATCCTGATCATTCAGGTTGGTCAGCAGCCCGGTCATTTCCAGCACCACGCGCTTGCCCGACTTGATGTCGTGCAATTGCTTGTCGAGGTAGCGTTCACCTTGACCGGCCAGTTTCGGAAAGTTTGGCGCCATGCTGTTGCCGTCCGGGCCATGGCAGGCTCCGCACACGGCAGCTTTGGCCTGGCCTGCTGCGGCATCGCCGGCAGCATGGGCGACACCTGAAATTCCCACGGTCAACAGCAGACTCACGATCAATTTGTTCATCAGCTAATCCAACTACGGCTAAGGGTTAAGTTATGGACCGGGCTTACTCTCGCTCATCCAAAGGATGATGGCCTGGTAATCCTCGGCACTGCAGTCCATGCACAAACCACGCGGCGGCATCGCCTTGAAACCCTGGGTCACGTGTTGCACCAGCGTCCCCATACCTTTCGCCAACCTCGGCGTCCAAGCTTCCTGATCGCCTCTTGCGGGCGCCATGGGTAGTTGGCCGGAATGACAGGCACCACAAACACGGTTGTACACAGCTTCCGGATCCTGTGTAGCCTGTGCGCTGTAAAGCGGCATCAAGACTCCGGCAGCCAGCAGCCATTTCGTCATAAAACGACCTTTTCAGGGTTAAGAGCGTTCTGCGTTCTAATGCGCAATCAAAGTCTGTCGCTCTCGTGAACTTCATCCTTCGCCGGGACAAAGCACACACAAAATCTGCGGCATTATATACTGGCGTCACTGAAACGGAAGCGACACCGCGTTCCGCGCCCAATCCCGGCGCCGCCCACATCGGAAATCCCATGCAACTCAAGAATCCCATCCTCGGCCTGTGCCAACAGTCCACGTTCATGCTCAGTGCCGCCAAAGTCGATCAATGCCCTGACGATGAAGGCTTCGAAGTGGCGTTTGCCGGTCGTTCCAATGCCGGCAAATCAAGCGCGCTGAACACCCTGACTCACGCCAGCCTGGCGCGCACCTCGAAAACTCCGGGTCGCACACAGCTGTTGAACTTCTTCAAGCTAGACGATGATCGCCGTCTGGTCGACCTGCCGGGCTACGGTTATGCAAAAGTACCGATCCCGCTCAAGCAACACTGGCAGCGCCACCTTGAGGCTTACCTCGGTGGTCGGGAGAGTCTGAAAGGTCTGATTCTGATGATGGACATCCGCCATCCGATGACCGACTTCGACCTGCTGATGCTCGACTGGGCCGTCGCCGCCGGCATGCCGATGCACATCCTGCTGACCAAAGCCGACAAGCTCACCTACGGGGCAGCCAAGAACACCCTGCTGAAAGTACAGTCGGAAATCCGCAAAGGCTGGGGCGACTCGATCACCATCCAGTTGTTCTCCGCACCAAAACGCATGGGCCTGGAAGAGGCCTACACTGTGCTGGCCGACTGGATGGAACTGGCAGACAAAAACACCGAGACCGCTGCCGAGTAAATTCAGAATGGGGAAAAATTGGTTGTAGTGTGGCCAGGCAAGGCAAAAGTAGCGCTAAAAAGCGGAGTTTAGGGGACCTAAATGAGCATTTTTAGCGATGCTTTTAACGCAGCATGGCCGCGCTACAGCCGATTTTTTGGCAAAAAAAGCCCCGGATTTCATTGGGGAGGGAGAAATTCCGGGGTTTAAGTTCCGAACCGCTAGGGCGGGGTTCAGATATCTGCCAACACTTAACACAACATAGGAGCATCGAAGGGCTTCACCAGCCATTCAGTACCTCTGAGTGTTCGATCGACAGATTAGTTCAGATTTTTTTCAAAAAGCTTTGGAATAGCCTCAAGCGTCTTTCGATCTAAGCCGGATTCCCGGCAGTTGCCGCGACGGTAGGTCGCGGCGACGGTTGCGCAACAATGACTCAGTGCGCCTCATCCCAGTTGTTGCCCACGCCAACTTCCACCAGCAGCGGCACATCCAGTTTCGCCGCTTCGCTCATGTGCGTACGAATTTCGGCGTTGACCTGCTCGACCAGATCCTCGCGAACCTCCAGCACCAGTTCGTCGTGCACTTGCAGGATGACCCGCGCGTCCAGACCCGACGTCGCCAGCCAATGATCCACAGCCACCATGGCTTTCTTGATGATGTCCGCTGCCGTGCCCTGCATCGGCGCGTTGATCGCCGTACGTTCAGCAGCAGCGCGTTCCTGCGGCTTGTTCGAGTTGATCTCCGGCAAGTACAGGCGACGACCGAAGAAAGTTTCGACGTAACCCTGATCCGCCGCTTGCGCGCGGGTGCGCTCCATGTATTCGCGCACGCCTGGATAACGGGCGAAGTAGGTGTCGATGTAAGCCTTGGCGGTCTTGGTGTCGACGCCGATGTCCTTGCCGAGCTTCTGCGCGCCCATGCCGTAGATTAGGCCGAAGTTGATCGCCTTGGCGCTGCGACGCTGGTCGGAGGTCACTTGATCAAGCTCGACCTTGAATACTTCGGCAGCGGTTGCAGTGTGCACGTCGAGATTGTTGCGGAAGGCGTTCATCAGGCCTTCATCGCGGGACAGGTGCGCCATGATCCGCAATTCGATCTGCGAGTAGTCCGCCGCCAGTAGTTTGTAGCCCTTCGGCGCGACGAATGCCTGACGAATGCGCCGGCCTTCGGCAGTGCGTACCGGGATGTTCTGCAGGTTCGGGTCACTGGAAGACAGGCGCCCGGTCGAAGCCACGGCCTGATGATACGAGGTGTGGATGCGCCCGGTGCGCGGGTTGATCTGCTCCGGCAGGCGATCGGTGTAGGTGCTTTTCAACTTGCTCATCGAGCGGTGCTCCATCAGCACCTTCGGCAAGCGGTGATCGTCTTCGGCGAGTTTCGCCAACACTTCTTCAGCGGTGGACGGCTGGCCTTTGGCGGTTTTCTTCAGCACCGGCAGGCCGAGCTTTTCATAAAGAATCACGCCCAGCTGCTTCGGCGAGCCGAGGTTGAATTCTTCCCCGGCGATTTCGAAGGCTTCACGCTCCAGCGCGACCATTTTGTTGCCCAGCTCAATGCTCTGAATGCCCAGCAACTCGGCATCGACGAACGCACCCTGGCGTTCGATACGCGCCAGCACTGGCACCAGCGGGATCTCAATGTCGGTCAGCACGCTGGCCAGGCTCGGAATCGCGCTGAGCTTGTCGAACAGGGCCTGATGCAGGCGCAGGGTGATGTCGGCGTCTTCAGCGGCGTACGGCCCGGCCTGTTCCAGGGCGATCTGGTCGAAGGTCAGTTGCTTGGCACCTTTGCCGGCGATGTCCTGGAAGCTCACCGTGGTGTGGTCGAGATACTTTTGCGCGAGGCTGTCCATGTCATGGCGGGTCGCGGTGGAATTGAGTACGTAGGACTCGAGCATGGTGTCGAAGGCGATGCCGCGCACGCTGATGCCTTCACTCTGATCGCCGCCAATGGCGCAGTTGGCCAGAATGTTCATGTCGAACTTGGCGTGCTGGCCAACCTTGAGTTTGCTCGGGTCTTCCAGAATCGGCTTGAGTGCGCGCAGCACGGTGTCGCGATCCAGCTGCTCCGGCACGCCGATGTAGGAATGGGTCAGCGGGATGTACGCAGCTTCGTTGGCCTGCACCGCAAACGACAGACCGACCAGTTGCGCTCGCTGCGCGTCGATGCCGGTGGTCTCGGTGTCGAAGGCGATCAGTTTGGCGTTGCGAAGTTTTTCCAGCCAGACGTCGAAGCGGGCCTGATCGAGGATGGTTTCGTATGCGGCCTCGGCAGGGGCAGCAGGTGCCTCGGCTTGCGGGGCGCTGAACAGATCATGGGCGGGCGCAGGTTCGGCCGCGGCACTCAGTTCCAGGCGTTTGGCATCGCGATCCAGATCATTGAGCCAGCTCTTGAATTCCAGCAGGGTGTACAGCTCGTAGAGTTTGGCCGGATCCTCCTGGCCCATCTGCAGATCATCGAGGCCGATATCCAGTGGCACGTCAACCTTGATGGTCGCCAGTTGATAGGACAGGAAAGCCATCTCCCGGTGTTCTTCGAGCTTGGCCGGCAAGGTTTTTGCGCCACGGATCGGCAGGGTCGGCACGATATCGAGGTTAGCGTACAGCTCGGTCAGACCGCCGTTGACGCCGACCAGCAGGCCGGACGCCGTCTTCGGGCCGATGCCCGGCACGCCCGGGATGTTGTCGGACGAATCGCCCATCAGCGCCAGATAATCGATGATCTGCTCCGGTGCGACGCCAAATTTCTCCTTAACGCCCTCCACATCCATCGAGCTACCGGACATGGTGTTGACCAAGGTAATGTGGCCGTCGACCAGTTGCGCCATGTCCTTGTCACCGGTGGAAATGATCACCGGGCGGTCCGCCGCCGCGCTGCTGCGCGCCAGGGTGCCGATCACGTCGTCGGCCTCGACGCCGTCGACGCACAGCAGCGGGAAGCCGAGGGCGATCACGCTCTGGTGCAGCGGCTCGATCTGCACGCGCATGTCATCGGGCATGCTCGGCCGGTTGGCCTTGTATTCGGCGTACATCTCATCGCGAAATGTCCCGCCCTTGGCGTCGAACACTACGGCGAAGGGGCTGTCCGGGTACTGCTTGCGCAGACTCTTGAGCATGTTCAGCACGCCTTTGACCGCACCGGTCGGCAGGCCTTTGGACGTGGTCAGTGGTGGCAGTGCATGAAAGGCGCGGTACAGGTAAGACGAACCGTCCACCAGGACGAGGGGGGCTTGGCTCATGAGCAGGATCAACCTTTTCGGCGGGTCCGGCGCTAGAATAGCGGGACCGTTGACGACAAAGGGACAAGGTTATCATGCGTACGTTAAATCGCTTGCTGCTGGTCGGGTTGATCGCTGTCTCACCACTGGCCGCGATTGCGGCGGATGATGCGCCGGGCGGCGACCCCGAGGTCACCATCCGCACGGAGGGCGACAAGACTATTCAGGAGTACCGTCAGAACGGTTTCCTGTATGCGATCAAGGTCACGCCGAAGGGCGCGCCGCCGTACTTTCTGGTGCGCGCCGACGGGACGGATGCCAATTTCATCCGTTCGGATCAGCCGGATATGCTGATCCCGTCATGGAAGATATTCGAATGGAAGTAGATTTTTAATTCACCCGGCGCCGCCGCTGCGGCGCCCGTACTGGCAGTCAAGACATGTCTGTGTTCACTCCCCTGGCTCGGCCCGAGCTGGAAACCTTTCTCGCCCCTTACGGGCTCGGCCGCCTGCTTGATTTCCAGGGGATCGCCGCCGGCAGCGAAAACACCAATTTCTTCATCAGCCTGGAGCAGGGCGAGTTTGTCCTGACCCTGGTCGAACGCGGACCGGTGCAGGAGATGCCGTTCTTCATCGACCTGCTCGACGTGCTGCACGAAGCCGAACTGCCCGTGCCTTACGCCCTGCGCACCACCGACGGCTTGGCCCTGCGTGAACTCAAAGGCAAACCGGCGCTGCTGCAACCGCGTCTGTCGGGCAAGCACATCAAGGTCGCCAACGCCCAGCATTGCGCGCAGGTCGGCGAATTGCAGGCGCATCTGCACCTGGCGACTCAAGGCGAGCGCATGATCAAGCGCAAAACTGATCGCGGTCTGGACTGGATGCTGGAGGAGGGCACTGAATTCCTCTCGCACCTGAGCGATGAGCCGCGTGCCTTGCTGCAAAAGGCGTTGGATGAGATCACCGAGCGTAAAGAGAAGATTCTTGCGCTACCTCGCGCCAATATTCACGCCGATCTGTTCCGCGACAACGCCATGTTCGAAGGCACCCACCTGACCGGGCTGATCGACTTCTACAACGCCTGCTCGGGGCCGATGCTGTACGACGTGGCAATTGCCTTGAATGACTGGTGTTCGGACGAGGAGGGCGTGATCGAGGGCCCGCGTGCGCGTGCGTTTCTCGGTGCCTATGCGGCGCTGCGGCCGTTCACGGCGGCGGAAGCCGAATTGTGGCCAACGATGCTGCGTGTGGCTTGTGTGCGGTTCTGGCTGTCACGCTTGATCGCCGCCGAACAGTTCGCCGGGCAGGACGTGTTGATTCACGATCCGCAGGAGTTCGAGCAGCGCCTGGCGCAGCGGCAGAAGGTCAGCACACCGTTGCCTTTCGCCCTCTGAGTAGATTCGCCAAGCAAACACGAATCTGTGGGAGCGAGCCTGCTCGCGAAGGCGGCGGCCCGTTCAGCATTTTTGCTGACTGACTCACCGCTTTCGCGAGCAGGCCCGCTCCCACAGGTTTTGTGTTGTTACAGCGATTCCAGGCATCCCGCCAAATCATTGCCCAACTTTTCCAGCACCTGCTCATAGCCCTGAGCCGTCGCCGGCGTATAACCACCCAACGCATCCAGTTCCGCCAGCTTCACCGGCAAACCGGCCACCAGGGTTTCCGCAAGACGCGGACGCAACGGCGGTTCGCTGAACACACAGGTCTTGCCTACTTCCTGCAAACGCTTGCGCATCGCCGCGACATGCTGGGCGCCGGGCTGTACTTCGGCGGCCACCGCGAACACCCCGGCGTGCTTCAGGCCGTAAGCGTCTTCGAAATAATCGAAGGCTTCGTGGAAGACGAAGTACGGCTTGCCTTCGACATTGGCCAGACGCTTCTTCAAGCGCTGATCCAGCGCATCCAGACGTTCATCGAAGGCTTTGGCATTGCTCTGATAGCGCTGGGCATTGGCCGGGTCGGCGGCGCTGAGGTCGGCGGCCATTTTGTCGGCGATTACCCGCGCATTGACCGGTGACAGCCACAAATGTGCATCCAGCGAGCCGGGGCGATGATCGTGATCATGCTCGTCGGCTTCTTCGGCATGGGAATGGTTGTCCGCGCCAAAATGCCGCAGCTTGAGCCCCGGCAGATCCTGCACGGCGACGCTCGGCAGGCTGCGACCGCCGAGTACGCGCGGCAGGAAACCTTCCATGTCCGGGCCGATCCAGTAGAGCAGATCGACCGACTGCACCTTCCGTACGTCGGATGGGCGCAGGGCGTAATTGTGTGGGGAGGCACCCGGCGGCAGCAGCACCTCGGGAATCGCCACGCCGTCCTGCACGGCAGCGGCAATCAGCTGCAACGGTTTGATACTGGTGAGCACTTTGACCTCGGCCTGGGCCGCACCGATCAGCAGAAAACTGGCAACAAAAGCCACAAAAACAGAAAAAAGTCGGGACACGATGACCACTCAAGGAAGCGAGAACGGGTAACATAATAACGTCTCCAGCAAATCTCGTCGCCGCTCATGCCTATTACACCGATTGCCAGCCGTCCCCACGACCACTCCCATTGCGTGCACAGCGCTCTGTCCGAGGCCGATACCTTGTGCGCGCAGAAAGGTTTGCGTCTGACTGCCCTGCGCCGCCGCGTGCTGGAACTGGTCTGGCAGAGCCACAAGCCGCTGGGTGCCTACGACATCCTTGCGGTGCTCAGCGAGCAGGACGGCCGCCGCGCCGCGCCGCCTACGGTGTACCGCGCCCTGGATTTCCTGCTGGAAAACGGCCTGGTCCATCGCATCTCGTCGCTCAACGCCTTCGTTGGCTGCGTGCATCCTGAACACGCGCATCAGGGCCAGTTCCTGATCTGCCGCGAGTGCCACGCCGCCATCGAACTTGAGCAAAAAGTGATCAGCGACGCGATCATCAGCAGCGCCAAAGACGTGGGTTTCATCGTCGAAGCGCAGACGGTCGAAGTGGTTGGTCTGTGCGCCGGTTGCCAGGGGGCCTGATGAGCAACGCGCTGATCCGTCTGGAGCAGGTCGCCGTCACGTTTGCCGGGCAGACCGTGCTGGACAACATCGAGCTGAGCGTCGAACCGGGGCAGATCGTCACCCTGATCGGCCCCAATGGCGCCGGCAAGACCACGCTGGTACGTGCCGTGCTCGGGCTGTTGAAGCCAAACAGCGGCAGCGTCTGGCGCAAACCGAAGCTGCGCGTCGGCTACATGCCGCAGAAGCTGCATGTCGACCCGACCCTGCCGCTGTCAGTGCTGCGCTTCCTGCGCCTGGTGCCTGGCGTCGATCGTTCGCGTGCCTTGGCCGCGTTGAAGGAAGTCGGCGCCGAACACGTGATCGACAGCCCGGTGCAGAGCGTTTCCGGCGGCGAAATGCAGCGCGTGCTGCTGGCTCGGGCACTGCTGCGCGAGCCTGAGCTGCTGGTGCTCGACGAGCCGGTGCAGGGCGTCGACGTGGCCGGGCAGGCCGAGCTGTACAGCCTGATCACCCGGCTGCGCGACCGCCACGGTTGCGGCGTGCTGATGGTGTCGCATGATTTGCATCTGGTTATGAGCACCACCGATCAGGTGGTTTGCCTCAACCGCCACGTCTGCTGCTCCGGGCACCCCGAGCAGGTCAGCGGCGATCCGGCATTCGTCGAGCTGTTCGGCAAGAACGCGCCGAGTCTGGCGATCTATCACCACCATCACGACCACGCCCACGACCTGCACGGTTCGGTGGTCAAAGGCCCGCTCGGCGGGCAACCTCATGTTCATGGAGACGGCTGCAAGCATGGCTGATTTTCTTTTGTATGCCCTGCTTGCAGGTCTGGCCCTGGCGCTGGTGGCCGGACCGCTCGGCTCATTTGTGGTGTGGCGGCGCATGGCCTATTTCGGCGATACCCTGTCCCACGCCGCATTGCTCGGCGTGGCACTGGGCTTTTTGCTGGACGTCAGCCCGACGGTGGCGGTGACGGTCGGTTGCCTGCTGCTGGCGGTGCTCTTGGTGACGCTGCAACAGCGTCAGCCACTGGCATCCGACACACTATTGGGAATTCTTGCACCGAGCACCCTCTCTCTCGGCCTGGTGGTACTAAGCTTCATGCATGAAGTGCGGATCGACCTGATGGCCTATCTGTTCGGCGACTTGCTGGCAATAAGTCCGAGCGACCTGGCGTGGATTCTCGGTGGCACCGCGGCGGTGCTGGTGTTGCTGGTGACGCTGTGGCGACCGCTGCTGGCGGTCACCGTGCACGAAGAACTGGCGCGGGTCGAAGGCTTGCCGGTTGCGGGTTTGCGCTTGGCGCTGATGCTGTTGATCGCGGTGGTGATCGCCGTGGCGATGAAAATCGTCGGGGTGCTGCTGATCACTTCGCTGCTGATCATCCCTGCGGCTGCGGCACAGCGTCACGCCCGTTCGCCGGAGCAGATGGCGCTGGGGGCGAGCCTGCTGGGCATGCTCGCGGTGTGCGGCGGGCTGGCGTTGTCGTGGTTCAAGGACACCCCGGCGGGGCCGTCGATCGTGGTGACGGCAGCCGCGCTGTTTCTGTTGAGTTTTGTTCTGCCCCGTCGTGGGGTGTAGACTTGGCCGCTTTTTGCGCAATTAGAGAGTCGCAGGAATGAAGCCGTTCGCCTCCCGTTATCTGCTCCTTGTCGCATTTTCAGTGCTGCTGGGCGCCTGCCAAAGCACGCCGCCGGTGGCTCAAGTCCCCGATGCGCGGGCTACGGCCATCGCGCAGCTGGAGCAAAGCCTGGCCAGCAGCGAACTGGCCACCGCCGAAGACCAGTTGGCCGCCTTGCAGGCCGCTACCCCCAACGATCAATCCCTTGAGCAGTACCAGCGGCAGCTGGCCGAAGCGTACCTGCGCCGCAGCCAGATCGTTCTGCAGAAAGGCGATGTCAACGCTGCCGCCACCGCGCTCAGCCGCGCCCGTGCCCTGATGCCCAAGGCGCCGGCGTTGACCGGCGGCGTGAATGGCGCGATCACCGAAGCGCGCAAGGCCGAACTGGAAAAGGCTGAGGCCGCACTGCTGGCTGCCGAAGCCAGGCCGAAAGCCAAGGTCATCGACCCGACCGCCGAGAGCACCACTGTTGCTTTGAACATCGGCGATATTCACAAGCTGCAACGACAACTCGATGCGATCGCCGCCGATGTGGTGAATTACGAATGTGCCGTCAGCATCCAGGCGCCGCGCACCGCGGATTATCCGTGGCTGGCGACGTTGCTGAGCAAGCGAGTCAAGAAGCTCGATCCTGATTTTGATTTGCAGATCGAGAAGCAGATCTTGCGCACGGTCCCGGCGCAGATGGTTTTAAGCCCGCGCAAGCCATAAATAGCTTCGTCGGAACGCCGCCCGGAGCAGGCTCGCTCCCACAGGTGCAACAGCGTACCTGTGGGAGCGAGCCTGCTCGCGAAAGCGTCCTCTCAGCCAATAAAGATCTTAAGCCGGAATAGCCTTGGCCTTAGGCTCCCGCGCCCAGACCCGATGCTCGCCAATCGCGGCGAAGAACGGCTTGGTCAACGCCCCGACATCCGCGCCCTGCAAAAGCCCCGCATCCGCGTCGAGCTTCAGCAAGTCCTGCAACTGCTTGGCCTCGCCGTGCAGCGCGATCGCCTTCAGGTGTTTGTAGGCCTCCAGCAGATAATGCAGCGCCACGCCGTCGCCGCTCAACGCGGTAATCGACGCCGCGCCACCCGGTACGAAAACCGCGTCGAAGGCGATTGATGGCATGCCTTCCATTGACGCATCCACCGGCAATGCCTTGCCGTCAGCTGTCTTCACTGGCGCCGAGGTCGGGCCGAGCAGTTTCGCGTGGGCACCTTCGGCTTCCAGCGCTTTCTTCATCGCATCGATGGCCGCAGCGTCAACACCGTTGGCAGCAAGGATTGCCACCTTGCGCGTCTTGATGTTGCCCGGCAGCAGGTTGGCCTGGCTCAGCGCTGGCGATTGCTCCAGCGAAGTCTTGCGCACTTCTACCGTGCCTTTGGCTGGCGCCGGCAAACCGAGGTTTTCTGCCACGCGTTTGGCCAGGGTCAGGTCGATATTGGCAAGGATCTCGTTCACTTCACGGGCACGGATGAACTCACGTTCGACCTTGCCCAGCTCGAAGCTGTAGGCAGCGATGATGTGCTCTTTCTCGTGGTCGCTCATGCTGTTGAAGAACAAGCGGGCCTGGGAGAAGTGATCGCTGAACGATTCGCTGCGCTGACGGATCTTCGCTGCGTCGATGCGCTCCGGGTAGCTCTCGAAACCACCGTCCTGTGCCGCCGGCGGGGTTTCTTTCGGCCAGCCGCCGTCGATCGAGTTTGGCTCGTAAGAAGCGCGGCCCTTGTCGATGGTGGTGCGGTGCTGTGCATCGCGCTGGCCGTTGTGGAACGGCGCCACCGGACGGTTGATCGGCAGCTCATGGAAGTTCGGCCCGCCGAGTCGGCTGATCTGCGTGTCGGTGTAGGAAAACAGCCGACCTTGCAGCAGCGGGTCATTGGAGAAGTCGATGCCTGGCACGATGTGGCCAGGGCAGAAGGCGACCTGCTCGGTTTCGGCGAAGAAGTTGTCCGGGTTGCGGTTCAGGGTCATTTTGCCCAGCGGCGTAATCGGGACGATTTCTTCGGGGATGATCTTGGTCGGGTCGAGGATGTCGAAGTCGAAGTCGTGTTCGTTCTCTTCTTCGACGATCTGCACGCCCAGTTCCCACTCCGGGTAGTCGCCCATCTCGATCGCTTCCCACAGGTCGCGACGGTGGTAGTCGGTGTCTTTACCGGCGAGCTTCTGCGCCTCGTCCCACACCAGCGAGCAAGTGCCGGCGGTAGGGCGCCAGTGGAATTTGACGAAGCGTGATTTGCCCTCGGCGTTGATCAGGCGGAAGGTGTGTACGCCAAAGCCCTGCATGCTGCGCAGGCTTTTCGGGATCGCCCGGTCGGACATCGCCCAGATGACCATGTGCGCCGATTCCGGCACCAGCGAGACGAAGTCCCAGAACGTGTCGTGAGCCGAGCCGCCGGTGGGAATTTCGTTGTGCGGCTCGGGTTTCACCGCGTGGACGAAGTCCGGGAACTTGATCGCGTCCTGAATGAAGAACACCGGCATGTTGTTGCCGACCAGGTCGAAGTTACCCTCGTCGGTAAAGAATTTCACCGCAAAGCCGCGCACGTCACGCACTGTATCGCCGGAACCTCGTGGCCCCTGAACCGTGGAAAAGCGCACGAACACTGGCGTCTTCTTGCCCGGATCCTGTAGGAAACCGGCCTTGGTCAGTGCTGCATGGTTCTCGTAGGTCTGAAAGAAACCGTGGGCGCCGGTACCGCGCGCATGGACGATGCGCTCTGGAATACGCTCATGGTCAAAATGCGTGATCTTTTCACGCATGATGAAGTCTTCCAGCAGCGACGGCCCGCGCGGCCCGGCTTTGAGGGTGTTCTGGTTGTCGGCGATCTTCACGCCCTGATTGGTGCGCAGTGCCTGACCGGTGGCGTCGGAACGGTATTCTTCCAGGCTGTCGAGCTTGGCGTTGGTGTTGGCGCGATCCGGGGTATCGGTCCCGGCCATTTCGCTTTTATCAGGTGCAGGCTTTTTGATGCTCATCAGACGTAAACTCCTCGTTTGGCCCCGGATGCCTTCCGCAGACCCTTGAGTGATTCCCGGGCACGGCACCCAGGGGTTTCAAGTCGCTTAACTAGTGACTGATGAGGCGCTCGGAGCGTTCCTTTTTTATGACCTTTGATCTTGTTATTGCCAAATCGAAGGTTAATTGCGAAATAAATGCTAAGAACCTCTATACGGACAGGCTAAAATGCGCGCCCGGCTAACCGCTGATCCTTTTCCAACGCGCCCCACAAGGTTCGCTACGTGATCGAGTTTCAAAACGTCCACAAGACTTACCGCGTCGCCGGTAAGGATATTCCCGCGCTGCACCCGACCAGTCTCGCCATCGAGAACGGTCAGGTGTTCGGCCTGATTGGCCATTCCGGTGCGGGCAAAAGTACCCTGCTGCGTCTGATCAATCGCCTGGAAGATTCCAGTGGCGGCAAGATCATCGTCGACGGCGAAGAAGTCACCGCACTGGATGCCAACGGCCTGCGCCGTTTCCGCCAGCAGGTCGGGATGATCTTCCAACACTTCAACCTGCTCGCCTCCAAGACTGTCGCCGATAACGTGGCCCTGCCGCTGACATTGGCCGGTGAGCTTTCGAGCAGTGAAATCAATCAACGCGTGGCGGAGCTGCTGGCGCGGGTCGGTCTGTCCGACCACGCGAAAAAGTACCCGGCGCAACTGTCCGGCGGTCAGAAGCAACGCGTCGGCATTGCCCGTGCGCTGGCGACCAAGCCGAAGATTCTGCTGTGCGACGAGGCCACCAGTGCCCTCGACCCGCAGACCACCGCATCGGTTCTGCAACTGCTGGCGGAAATCAATCGCGAACTGAAACTGACCATCGTCCTGATCACCCACGAAATGGACGTGATCCGGCGCGTCTGCGATCAGGTCGCGGTGATGGACGCCGGCGTGATCGTCGAGCAGGGTCCGGTGGCCGATGTGTTCCTGCATCCGCAGCACCCGACCACCAAGCGTTTCGTCCAGGAAAGTGAGCAGATCGACGAGAGCGAACAGCGTGACGATTTCGCCCACGTGCCGGGGCGTATCGTGCGTCTGACCTTCCAGGGCGAAGCGACCTACGCGCCGTTGCTCGGCACCGTCGCCCGGGAAACCGGCGTCGACTACAGCATCCTCGCCGGTCGCATCGACCGCATCAAAGACATTCCGTACGGGCAACTGACCCTCGCTGTCACCGGTGGCGACATGGAAGCGGCGTTTGCCCGCTTCACCGCCGCTGACGTTCACATGGAGGTGTTGCGCTAATGGAAATGTTTGACGCTGCAATCAAGCAATACGACGCCGCGATAGAAGCCATCAAACTGTTCTTTCAGAACATCGACTGGCTTGAAATCGGCCTCGCCACCAACGACACCATGCTGATGCTCGGCGGTTCGCTGCTGTTCACCGTGCTGCTCGGCCTGCCGCTGGGCGTGCTGCTGTTTCTCTGCAGCCCGCGTCAGTTGCTGGAGAACCGGGGTCTCTATGCAGTCCTGTCGGTTATGGTGAACATCTTGCGTTCGCTGCCGTTCATCATTCTGCTGATCGTGATGATCCCGTTCACCGTGCTGATCACCGGCACCTCGCTGGGTGTGGCCGGGGCGATCCCGCCGCTGGTGGTGGGCGCCACGCCGTTCTTCGCGCGTCTGGTGGAAACCGCGCTGCGCGAAGTCGATCGCGGCATCATCGAAGCGACCCAGTCGATGGGCGCGACCACGCGGCAGATCATCATGAACGCCCTGCTGCCGGAAGCCCGTCCGGGCATCTTCGCAGCGATTACGGTGACAGCGATTACACTGGTGTCCTACACGGCGATGGCCGGTGTGGTTGGCGCCGGTGGTCTGGGCGACCTGGCGATCCGTTTCGGCTACCAGCGTTTCCAGACCGACGTGATGATCGTCACCGTGGTGCTGCTGTTGATTCTGGTGCAAGTGCTGCAAATGGTTGGCGACCGCCTGGTCGTGCATTTCTCGCGCAAATAAGCGGTTTTTTAATCAAGAGGCGCGGGCCATTCGCTGGCGGGCGCCCTCACAAGGAGTTAGCTGAATGAAAAAACTGATCGCTGCTTTCGCCGCTGTTGCGGCGTTTTCGGCCCACGCCGAGACCCTGACCGTTGCCGCCACTCCGGTGCCGCACGCGGAAATCCTTGAGTTCGTCAAACCGGCCCTGGCCAAGGAAGGCGTGGATCTGAAGGTCAAGGTCTTCACCGACTACATTCAGCCGAACGTACAGGTCGCGGAAAAGCGTCTGGACGCCAACTTCTTCCAGCACCAGCCGTACCTCGATGAGTTCAACAAGGCCAAGGGCACCAGCCTCGTCGCCGTGACCGGCGTGCATCTGGAGCCGCTGGGTGCTTATTCGAGCAAGCTCAAAGATCTGAAGGACCTGCCCGGCGGTGCCAACGTGGTGATCCCGAACGACGCCACCAACGGCGGCCGTGCGCTGTTGCTGCTGGCCAAGACTGGCGTGATCACTTTGAAGGACCCGACCAACATTCTGTCGACCCTCAAAGACATCGAGCAAAACCCGAAAGACCTGAAATTCCGTGAACTGGAAGCCGCGACCATCCCGCGCGTGCTGACTCAGGTCGATCTGGCGCTGATCAACACCAACTATGCGCTGGAAGCCAAGCTTGATCCGTCCAAGGATGCGCTGGTGATCGAAGGCAACGACTCGCCGTACGTGAACATCCTCGTGTCCCGCCCGGACAACAAGGACAGCGACGCGATGAAGAAACTGGCGGCTGCGCTGCACAGCCCGCAAGTGAAGCAGTTCATTACCGAGAAGTACAAAGGCGCGGTGTTGCCGGCGTTCTGATTAAGGTTGCTGCAATGAAAAAGGGGCGCATCTGATGCGCCCCTTTTTTTGCCTGGAATATGATCTGTGTGGGAGCGAGCCTGCTCGCGAATGCGGTGTGTCAGTCAAAACAGATGTTGAATGTGCTGGCCTCTTCGCGAGCAGGCTCGCTCCCACATTGGAATGGTGTTGATCCTATTTTCGCTCAAGCATCGCCGGCAACTGCGCAACCAGCTTGGCATTGTTCAACGGCGCGCGAATAAACCCGCGCTGCGTGCCGTCCGGGCCGATCACGGCCAGATTGCCGCTGTGGTCCACGGTGTAGTTCGGCTTGCTGGTATCGGCGGGAATGAACGGAATGCTCACCGCGTTCGCCACCTTCTGCAGCTCTTCGATAGATGAAGGCGTCAGGCCGATGAACTGTGGATCGAAGTAGCCCAGGTACTGCTTCAACTGCTTCGGCGTGTCGCGGTTGGGGTCGACGCTGACCAGTACGATCTGCAACTTGTCCACAGCCTCTTTCGGCAATTCACTCTTGATCTGCCGCAGTTGCGCCAGGGTGGTCGGGCAGATGTCCGGGCAGAAGGTGTAGCCGAAGAACAACAGACTCCACTTGCCTTTCAACTCGTCGATGGCAACTGGTTTGCCGTCCTGATCGGTCATGGTCACGTCCGGCAGGTTGCGGCTCTGCGGCAGCAGGATAATGCCGGCGTCGATCAGCGCAGTCGGATCGCCCTGGCCTTTGCCGTTCAGCACTTTGTTCACGGTAAGCCCGAGGATCAGCGCGATCACGGCAACGAGGATGAAGACGGTTTTCTGGGTTCGGGTCATAGGTTCAACAGTAAGTAGTGGTCTACGAGCAGGGCGATGAACAACAGGAACAAGTAATAAATAGAGTACTTGAAGGTGTTGATCGCCGCGTGCGGCCGAGTGCCACGGTACAGCACCACGGCCCATTGCAGAAACCTCGCGCCCAACGCCAGCGCGCAGACCAGATACAGCACGCCGCTCATGTGAATCACGTACGGCAGCAGACTCACCGCCAGCAATGCAAAGGTGTAGAGGAGAATGTGCACTTTGGTGTAGTGCTCGCCATGGGTCACCGGCAGCATCGGAATGTCGGCCTTGGCGTATTCCTCCTTGCGATGAATCGCCAGCGCCCAGAAATGCGGCGGGGTCCAGGCGAAGATGATCAGCACCAGCAACAGCGGTTCGGCACTGACATGGCCGGTGGCGGCGGTCCAGCCCAGCAGCGGTGGCGCGGCGCCAGCGAGGCCGCCGATGACGATGTTCTGCGGCGTAGCGCGTTTGAGGAAACCGGTGTAGACCACCGCGTAACCGAGCAGTGAAGCGAGAGTCAGCCACGCGGTCAGCTGATTGGTGAACGTCAGCAGCAGCGCCTGGCCGAGCAATGCCAGCACCAAGGCGAAGGTCAGCGCCGCCGCAGGTGAAACCCGGCCTTCGGCCAGCGGCCTTTTATGCGTGCGCGCCATTACCGCATCGATACGCCGATCGACCACATGATTGACCGCCGCCGCCCCGCCGGCGCACAAGGCAATGCCCAGATTGCCGAACACCAGCACTGTCCACGGCACGCCGGCGCGGGTAGCGAGGAACATGCCGACCAGCGAGGTGATCAGCATCAGCACCACGACTTTCGGTTTGGTCAGCTCCAGATAATCGCGCCACAGCGCTTGCGCCGCACGCTCGCCGATCAGACTCGCCATGGCGTTTCTCCTTTCAATGCGATGGGCGCGACGGCAGGTTTGTGCGCACTCAAGCGCCAGCGCGCCAGCACCGGTTGGCTCACCCGCAGCAGGCTGGTGCGGGCGTGGTAATTGACCAGTACCAGCGTCAGCAACAGCGCCGCACCGCCAGCGTTATGGGCGACGGCCACCGGCAGCGGCAGATGAAACAGCACATTGCTGATGCCGAGGGTGATCTGCGCTGCAAGGGCGATCAGCACCAGCCCGGCCAGACGCGTCATGCCCACCACTTTCAACTGCCACGCCAGACCGAGCAGCACGACCGTCACCAGCAGAGCGCCGATGCGGTGGGTCAGATGAATCGCCGTGCGCGCATCGCTATCCAGTTGTCCGCCGAGATAATTCGGGCCGATGTGCTGGGTCAGGTGAAAACCATTGGCGAAGTCCGCCGGCGGCAGCCATTGGCCGTGGCAGGTGGGGAAGTCGATGCAGGCCACCGCTGCGTAGTTGGAACTGACCCAGCCGCCCAAGGCGATCTGGCCGATCACCAGCAGCAGGCCCGCCGTCGCCCAGTATTGCAGGCGCTTCGGTACCGTTAGCGCCGGCAGCACGCCGGACAACCTCAGCGTCAGCAGGAACAGCAGACTCAACGTGGCAAAGCCGCCGAGCAAATGCCCGGTGACCACTTGCGGCCAGAGCTTGAGCGTCACCGTCCACATACCGAACGCCGCTTGGGCGATGACCACCGCCAGCAGAAACAGCGGCAGTTTCACCGGCTGGCCCGGATGGCGCCGGTTGACCCAGGCGCGCCCGGCCAGCACTGAAATCAGCAAACCGAGGGTGCCGGCGAAGTAGCGGTGAATCATCTCGTTCCAGCCCTTGTGCGCCTCCACTGGCGCGTCAGGGAAGTGCAGTTCGGCATGGGCCAGTTGCGCCTCGCTTTTCGGCACGCTGATAAAGCCGTAGCAGCCTGGCCAGTCCGGGCAGCCGAGGCCGGCGTGGGTCAGGCGGGTGTAGGCGCCGAGCAACACCACAATCAATGCCAGCAGGGTGGCAAACAGCGCGAGGCGAAATCCAGGTTTGGCCATGACGATGCCCTCATCCGATGTTCGACAGTTTCAGCAGATGCCGCAGGTCGTTAAGCAGATCCTTGCCCTTCACATTCGGCTCGTAACGCAGCACCAGATTGCCGTGCGGGTCGACGATCCACAGCTGCGGCACGGCTTTGTCGCCGGTGGTCTTGTTGAACACGCCGGCATCCAGCGGATAGCGCTGCAGCTGCGGATATTCACGGTCGAGTTTGGCGGCGTAATCGGTGCTCAGTGGTTGCGCGGCGGCGAGGGCGTGGCTGGCCCGCCCGGCTTCGCGGCCGAGGCTGATCTGGATCTGCCGCGCCAGATAAACCAGTTGCTGGCAATCGACGGCGCAATCCTTCGGCGCCGTGACCAGAATCTGCCAGCGCTGCTCGTCGGCCTGCACGCCGAGGTCGGCGCGGGTCTGGCCGTTGCCGATCAGCTCGCCGTGATAGCTGCGTCCTTCCGGCACCCAGAACTGCAATTTGTACATGCCGGTGGCGAGCAGCATCGGCCCGACCACGCCAAGCACGATCAGCAACAACTGAATGCGCCCGCGCCGGCGGCTGGGGGCAGGTTTGGCCTCAGACATGCTGGGTGGATTCATGGCGCTTCCCATGGCGTTTCTCCTTTGCGTTGTGCCAGCCCAAATAGAGGTAGAGCCCAAGCAGGGCCGTGGCCATGGCGAACCATTGCACGGCGTAGCCGAGGTGTTTTTCCGGGCCCATCGCGACTACCGGCCAATCGGTCTGGTAACTGGCCGGGCCGGGTTCGGCGCGTAATTCGTAGGCGAAGCCGTCGCGCTCCAGGGTTTGCCACAATTTGCCCGGCTCGACGGCGGTAATGGTTTGCGGCCAGACATCGCTGACCGGATCGGCGTGCAACTGGAACGTTGCGCCGGGAGCGACATAGACCCAGGCGTCGAGCGTCAGCGCCTCGGCGGGTGTCGTGAATTGCGGCGGCACACGCCGGTCGGGCCAAGGCAGCCAGCCGCGATTGACCAGCAGCCAGAGACCGCTGCGTTGATCCTGAAACGGTTGCAGCAATTCTACGCCGACCTTGCCGCCACGCTGGCGGTTGTCGAGCAACAGTGTATGGGCGGGGTCGAACTGGCCTTGCAGGCGCACGCGGCGGTAAGCCGGGTCGGCGCTGGCGAGCAGTTCACTGCTGGCCAGCGGTTCGGCCACGCGACGTTCGGCATAACTGGCCAGCAGCGCGGTTTTCTCCGCGCCCCGGCCCAGTTGCCAGAAGCCCAGCGCAACCATCAGCGGCAGCAACAGCGCCACCACGACAGTGGGAATCACGCCCGGGCGAAAGCGCTTCATGGGCGCGCCATAAAGTCAGTCATCGCGATCGCTATACTCAAGTGCATCGCCTGTCCCCCGGAGTCTTGCCATGTTCAAAGCAGCGATCGTCCTGATGCTGATTGCCACGGTCGTCAGCCTGTTCAGCGGCCTGTTTTTCCTGGTCAAGGACGACAGCAGCTCCAATCGCCTGGTCATCGCCTTGAGTGTTCGGGTGGCACTGGCCGTGGTCACCGTCGGCCTGATGGCCTGGGGTTTCTACAGCGGCCAACTGGTGTCCCACGTACCGTGGTAGCTGCAAGCGTTGAGCTACAAGCTGCAAGTTAGAAGCCTTACCGCTTTTACTTGAAGCTTGCCGCTTGAAGCTTGCAGCTGCCGTCAAAGCACATAGACGAAGAAGAACAAACCGATCCACACCACGTCGACGAAGTGCCAATACCAGCTCGCCGCTTCGAAACCGAACTGGTGCTCGTTGTCGAAGTGGCCCTTCATGATCCGCATCAGCATCACGAACAGGATGATCGTGCCGATGGTCACGTGGGCGCCGTGGAACCCGGTAAGCATGAAGAACGTCGCGCCGTAGATGCCCGAACCGAGGGTCAGCCCCAGCTCTTGGTAGGCGTGGATGTATTCCTCGGCCTGGAAACCGAGGAACGCGATGCCCAGCAGTACGGTAATCGCCAGCCACAGTTTCAGTGCGCCGCGATGGCCTTTCTTCAGCGCATGGTGGGCGATGGTGATGGTCACGCTGGAGCTGACCAGCAGGATCGTGTTAATCAGCGGCAGGCCCCAAGGGCTGATGACATCCTTGGGCGGTGGGAACAGTTTCGGGTCGGGGTTGTTCAGCAACGGCCAGACATATTCGAAGTTCGGCCAGAGCATTTCCGACAGGCCCTTGCTGCCTTCGCCGGCCAGCCCGGGTGCGGACACGACGCGGATATAGAACAGCGCGCCGAAGAAGGCGACGAAGAACATCACTTCGGAAAAGATGAACCAGCTCATGCCCCAGCGGAACGAGCGATCCAGTTGCGGACTGTACAACCCCGCACGACTTTCCTTGATCACCGCGCCGAACCAGCCGAACAGCATGTACGCCAGCAGCAGGCCGCCGACGAAAAAGATCAGCGGGCCGTGGGAATCCGGGCGTGCGGCCTTGAGATCGTTGAACCAGGTGGCGAGGCCGTACACGGTGACGAACATCCCGAGCGTGGCGATGATCGGCCATTTGCTCTGGGCCGGGACGTAATAATGCTCATGAGTAGCCATTTATTGTTCTCCTTATCGGCCACGCTCAACCGCCAGTGTTAACAGCCACCGGCGGATGTCGGGCGGTGATATCGAACAGCGTGTAGGACAGCGTCAGGTGCTTCACTTCCTTGGGCATGTCGCGGTCAACGATGAAACGCACCGGCATTTCGATCTGTTCACCGGGTTGCAGCACCTGCTGGGTAAAGCAAAAGCATTCGGTCTTGTGGAAAAACGCCGCCGCGTTGCTCGGCGCGATGCTCGGCACCGCTTGCGCACTCATCGGTTTGTCGGTGGGATTGCGCGCGATGAAAACCATCTCGTTGACCGCACCGGGATTGGCGGTCATCTCGTCGTGTTTCGGGTAAAAGTCCCACGGCATGTCGGCGGTGTTGGTCGAGAGAAACTGCACGCGCACCTGGCGCGAGGTGTCGACCACTTGCTCGCCCGCATACTGGCCGCCGGTCTTGCCGTTGATGCCGAAGGCTTTGCACATCACGTCGTAGATCGGCACCAGGGCGAAGCCGAAGACAAACATCGCCACTACCACCAGCAGCAGGCGGGTGACGAGTTTCTTCAGCGAGATCGAGTCAGCCATGATTTTCAGCCTCCCTCGTGTTCCCCGGTGGCCGGTGATGCTTTGTGATGAGGGGATTTATCCCCGACCGGCTGCGCAGCAGTCGTAAACCCGGCGCATGCGGTGTGCCTGATACACCCCGATTGCAGATTTTGGGGCTGCTGCGCAGCCCAACGGGGATAAATCCCCTCCCCACAAGGGATCTGTGTACATCCACAGAAGATCTGTGAGCGTCCACTGGGGATCTGTGCCTCTGCACACATTGCAAAAAACAGGAGGTGTTCATTTCACTTCCGGCGGCGTGGTGAAGGTGTGATACGGCGCCGGCGACGGCACGCTCCACTCCAGCCCTTCGGCGCCGTCCCATGGTTTCGCCGGGGCCGGTTCGCCGCCACGGATGGTCTTGATGACGATGAACAGGAAGAAGATCTGCGTGGCGCCGAACATGAACGCACCGATCGACGAGACCATGTTGAAGTCGGCGAACTGCAGGTTGTAATCCGGAATCCGTCGCGGCATCCCCGCAAGGCCGACGAAGTGCATCGGGAAGAAGGTGAGGTTCATGCCGACGAACGACAGCCAGAAATGCAGCTTGCCGAGGGTTTCGTCGTACATGTGCCCGGTCCACTTCGGCAGCCAGTAATAGGCCGAGGCGAAGATGCCGAAGATCGCCCCGGGCACCAGCACATAGTGGAAGTGCGCGACAACGAAGTAGGTGTCCTGGTACTGGAAGTCCGCCGGGGCGATCGCCAGCATCAGCCCGGAAAAACCACCGATCGAGAACAGAATGACGAACGCCACGGCAAACAGCATCGGCGTCTCGAAGGTCATCGAGCCCTGCCACATGGTGCTCGCCCAGTTGAACACTTTCACACCCGTCGGCACGGCGATCAGCATGGTCGCGTACATGAAGAACAACTCGCCCACCAGCGGGATGCCGACCACGAACATGTGGTGCGCCCAGACAATGAACGACAGGAACGCGATGCTCGCCGTGGCGTAGACCATCGAGGTGTAGCCGAACAGAGGTTTGCGCGCGAAGGTCGGGATGATCTGGCTGACCGCGCCGAACGCCGGCAGGATCATGATGTACACCTCGGGGTGGCCGAAGAACCAGAACACATGCTGGAACAGCACCGGGTCACCGCCGCCGGCAGCACTGAAGAAACTGGTGCCGAAGTGAATATCCATGAGCATCATCGTCACGCAGCCGGCGAGCACCGGCATCACTGCGATCAGCAGAAACGCGGTGATCAGCCAGGTCCAGACGAACAGCGGCATTTTCATCAGGGTCATGCCGGGCGCGCGCAGGTTGAGGATGGTCGCGACTACGTTGATCGCGCCCATGATCGAACTGATGCCCATCAAGTGGATGGCGAAGATAAAGAACGTCACGCTTTCCGGTGCGTAGGTCGTCGACAGCGGCGCATAAAAGGTCCAGCCGAAATTCGGTCCGCCGCCCGGGGTGAACAGTGTCGAGACCAGCAGCAGAAACGCCGCCGGCAACAGCCAGAAGCTGAAGTTGTTCATCCGTGGCAGGGCCATGTCCGGCGCGCCGACCATCAACGGAATCATCCAGTTGGCGAGACCGACGAATGCCGGCATCACCGCACCGAACACCATGACCAGACCGTGCATGGTGGTCATCTGGTTGAAGAATTCCGGCTGGACGATCTGCAGGCCGGGCTGGAACAGCTCGGCGCGAATGACCATGGCGAACGAGCCGCCGAGCAGGAACATGCAGAAGGCAAACCACAGGTACAGCGTGCCGATGTCCTTGTGGTTGGTGGTCAGCACCCAGCGCATCAGGCCTTTGGCGGGGCCGTGGGCGTGGTCGGCGTGACCGTGGTCATCGATGACAGCGCTCATGGCCGGTCTCCTTCACGAAAGTGGACGGGGCAGGCCAGGGCGCGCTGCCCCGACCGGTTCACTGAATACGCAATTGACCGGCTCATTTGCTTTCCGCCTGTTTCAGCTCCAGCACTTCTTTTGGCGTGACCATGTCGCCCTTGTTGTTGCCCCAGGCGTTACGTTCGTAAGTCACGACCGCTGCGATATCGACTTCCGACAGCTGCTTGCCGAACGCCGCCATGGCGGTGCCGGGTTTGCCGTGGAAGACAATGCCCAGGTGATCCTTGATCGGCCCGGTGGCGATTTTCGAGCCCTTGAGTGCCGGGAACATCGGCGGCAGGCCCTGGCCTTCGGCCTGGTGACAGGCCACGCAAGTGGTGTGGTAAACCTTGTCGCCGCGCTCCTTGAGCTCGTCGAGGGTCCATTCCTTGCTGGTCAGTTCTTTGAGCTGCGCGGCCTCGGCCTTACGCTCGGCGAGCCATTTTTCGTAGTCGGCCTGCTCCTTGACCTCGACCACGATCGGCATGAAGCCGTGATCCTTGCCGCACAATTCGGCGCACTGGCCACGGTAGAGGCCGGGTTTGTCGATGCGCGTCCAGGCCTCATTGACGAACCCGGGAATCGCATCGCGCTTGACCGCAAACGCCGGCACCCACCAGGAGTGAATGACGTCGGCGGAGGTCACCAGAAAGCGCACCTTGGCGCCGATCGGCAGCACCAGCGGCTTGTCGACTTCGAGCAGGTAGTGCTCGCCCTTGGCTTCTTTGTTGTGAATCTGTTCGGCGGGGGTGGCGAGGTTGCTGAAGAACTCGACGTCCTGGCCCAGGTATTTGTAGTGCCACTTCCACTGATAACCGGTGATCTGGATATCGATGTCCGGCTCGCTGGTGTCGTACATCTTGATCAGCGTCGCGGTGGCGGGGACGGCCATGGCCACCAGGATCAGCAGCGGCACGATGGTCCACATGATCTCGACGCCGGTGCTTTCGTGGAATTTGGCCGCGACCTGGCCCGTAGAGCGGCGGTGCACCATCATCGACCAGAACATGGCGCCGAAGACGATGATCCCGATCACCACACAGATCCAGAAAATGGTCATGTGCAGGTCGAATACTGCGTGACTGATTTCAGTCGCTCCAGGCGCCATATTCACAGTCCATGCCGCGTTGGCCGGGCTGAAAATCGACCACAACAGGAGGCCCATCCAGACATGTGGATGTCGCATCATTGCGGGTTCCCCTTATCGTTCTTGTTATCCCGCCGGCGTATCGCCTGCGGCAAGGGAGCGGCTGCATCAGACTACGAACTTGAATCGCCGGGCCTTGCTGCGGGTGCAGTCGGGCGTCATCAGCTAACTCCATTCATTGGCGAGTATAGACAGCGCCCGGGAATTGCAACCCGGGCACGTAAATGAGCTGAAACACCCGCTGCTTGCGTTCAAGTGCCCGAATGGAGAAGGATGCAGACGAGTGGTGGCGAATGGATATAACGCAGCTGCATCAAGGATGAAATAATTATGACAAATGCGTCTTAGCGTTTTTCGTAAGCCAGCTAAGTTATGTCTTCCCTATTTCATTGCCTTGTTTCCTGGAGTTTTCATGAACACCGCCGCATTGCGCGAGCAGATCCAAAAAGCCCAACAGCACGAAAAAGATACCGGCCTGCTGACCCGTCAGCTGGAAAGCAAGCTGCCTCACCTGCACCCGGCGATCCAGTTGCCGGAAGCCGACGCCCAGGGCGTGCTGACGCGTTTTGTCGCCGCCTACATCGATGAAGTACCGGACCTGCTGGATGCAGCCAATGAAGTCGCCAGGGAAGCGGGAATCGAATCGCAGATCAAACCGGTGCTGAAAATCGCCGAGCACTATTTCCTCCAGCCGCCGGCGATCATGGCCGGGCATGTCGGCTTGGACAGCCTGCTCGACGAGGCCTATCTGGCACACCGTTTTGTCGAAGAGGTCAACGACCTGTACATCAAGCATTTCGGCCAGCCACTGATCCCCTTGGACATGACGGTCGCCAACCTGATTGCTCACCAATTGATCGGTGAGGAATTCGCCAACCAACTGGACGAAGCGGTGCATCACGCGATTGACGAGATGCTCAACGAAGAAAGTTTTGCCCTGGAATCGGTAGAAGCCTACCGCGAAAAACTCAGCAGCCCGGACACTGGCGCGGCGTGGAAACGCTGGCCGTGCATGAGCCGCCGGTTGGGTGTGGGTCTGGAACTCGACCAGCCCGCTGCCTGATTTTCTTGTGTCATAAATCCAGTGTGGGAGCGAGCCTGCTCGCGAATGCGGTCGATCATTCAACATCTCTGTTGGCTGATACACCGCTTTCGCGAGCAGGCTCGCTCCCACAGGGTTTGCGTTATGAGGTCGACTTCTAACCCGCCGCACCAATCCCGGTATTGGTCCGCACCCGGCCTTCCAGCCGTCGCTTCAACCCACGCGATTCGATCAACAGCTTCGAACCCTTCGCCGCATTCGCCCGGCCCCATTCCTCAAGCAACTCGAGACACGAATGGTCGATGTAGCTCAGGTTGTTCAGCGGCACATGCACCGTGGTGCCGTGGGGAATGCTGCCCAGCACTTGAGTCAGCGCCGGCACTTTGAGGAACGTCGCCGCGCCGACCAGACGCAATTCCATCTCGCCGTCCTGCGGCAAATCGATCAGGCTGATCTTCAGGCGCGAAGCCTTGAATGCCAGCTTCAACATGGTCAGACCGAAGCCGATCAGCACACCGGTGAGCAGGTCAGTGAAGATGATCGCCAACGCTGTAGCGGCATAGGTGAACATCGGCATCCGCCCGTACCGACCCAGACCACGGAAGGCTTTCAGGTCGACCAGTTTGAAACCGGTATACACCAGCACGCCCGCCAGGCTCGCCACCGGAATGCTTTGCAGCACGCTCGACAGTAACAGCACGAATGCCAGCAGCCACAGGCCATGGAAAATCGTCGAGTAGCGCGTGGTCGCACCGGCCTGGACGTTGGCCGAACTGCGCACGATCACTCCGGTCATCGGCAGCGCGCCGACCAGACCGCAGAGCATGTTGCCGACACCTTGCGCCGACAGTTCACGGTCGAAGTCCGAACGCACGCCGCTGTGCATGCGGTCCACCGCCGCGGCGGACAACAGGGTTTCGGCACTGGCGATAAATGCCACGGCGAACGCGGCAATCAGCAGTGTCGGGTCGGCCAGACTCATCAGGTCGGCCGGCTTGAGCCAATCGATCGCCTCGGCCAGGTTCGCCGGTACCTCGACGCGCTTGACCTGCAACGCCAGCATCAGGCTCGCCACCGTCGCCAGACCCACACCGAGCAATGCGCCGGGAATGAAGCGCAGCGAATGCGGGCGGAATTTTTCCCACAGCCACATCACCGCAATCGTCGACAGACCGAGCAGACCCGCCTGCCAGCCGAACGATGGCAAGGCCTGCGCCACGGCCGCTGGGAACGCCGTGAGGTTGTCCAGCCCGGAAGGCTGCGGCTTGGCATCGAGCATCACATGGATTTGCGAGAGCACAATCAACACGCCAATGCCCGCGAGCATGCCGTAGACCACCGCTGGCGCCGTGACCCGAAACCAGCAGCCAAGCTTCAGTCGCCCGGCGACCAGTTGCAGAAAACCGGCGAGCAGCAGGATCGGTCCGAGCATCTCGACGCCATGCTGGCGCACCAGCTCGAAAACCAGCACTGCCAGACCCGCCGCCGGACCGCTGACCTGCAACGGCGACCCCGCCAGCCAACCGACCACCAGACCGCCGATGATGCCGGTGATCAGACCCTTGGCCGGCGGCAGCCCTGAGGCAATCGCGATGCCCATGCACAGCGGCAGGGCGACCAGAAACACAACCACGGAGGCGAGCAGCTCCCGTGGCAACACAGCTTTCAATTGAGCCGCACGCATGGCGATTCTCCCGAAGTTTTCTTCAGGCGTGGCGAGGCCGGACCGCTGAATCAGCGGCCGGCGTCATACCACACAGATTGTTGGGAAGATTTAGAAGCGCGCTTTGGGCGTCGCCACAGGAATCGGATGGCTGCCGTCGAGAGGCAGGAAACGACCCTGGTCCGCGTCGTAAGCTTTGATTTCGCTGGTTTCGATGTTGTAGACCCAGCCATGGATGAACAGATGACCGTTCGCCATGCGCGAGGCTACCGAAGGATGGGTACGCAAGTGCTGCAGTTGGGCGATGACGTTTTCCTCGGTGAGGATCGGCATGCTGTCTTTTTCGTCGGTGCAGTTGCAGTTGTCGTGCACCATGGTTTTCGCGACTTCAGCGTGGCGCAGCCAGGCTTTGACCGTCGGCATTTTTTCCAGGCTGTCGGGGTTGAGTACAGCGCGCATGGCGCCGCAATCGGAGTGGCCGCAAATGATGATGTGTTGCACGCCCAGCGCCAGTACCGCGTATTCGATCGCGGTGGAGACGCCGCCGTTCATCTGACCGTAGGGCGGCACTACGTTGCCGACGTTACGGGTAACGAACAGATCGCCCGGTGAGCTCTGGGTGATCAGCTCGGGAACGATGCGCGAGTCGGCGCAGGTGATGAACATCGCCTTGGGCGCCTGAGCGGTGGCGAGCTTCTTGAACAGTTCTTCCTGCTGCGGAAAAACGTCATGGTGAAAGCGTAAAAAGCCATCAACGATCTGTCGCAGTGCTGCATCGGCGGATTGTGCTTCAGGGCTTTGCGCCGAGGCAGCCAACGACTGTTTATCCTTGTCACTCATGATTCATCCTCTTGTGCGGATTCAGGGAGTCTTCCCCGGTATTCCGGTATGAAGCCAGTGGCTGTTTAAACCATCCGGGTCATCCCGACCCGTCAGTCACTCGATGAACAAGGTAGCCGCCGAAACTTAACTGAAACTGAATCAAACGCTCTAGAACGTGTGTTCCAGGTCACAAAAAACGTGACTGGAGTGTTTCGGCGGAAGGATTCCAACCCGTCAACCCAAAGCCAATTGTCGCTAAATCAACGACATCTGGCGACCCGGCGGACAGAAGGCCGAGCAGTCGAGGTTATAGCCCTCGCGTTTGTTCAGGCCAAGCTTTTTGATGGCCTTGGCAAATCTTTGTGCGAGCAGGTCGGCAAACGGTCCTTCGCCGCGCATCCGCGCACCGAAACGGCTGTCGTAGAGTTCGCCGCCGCGACTCTGGCGGATCAGGCTCAGCACATGGGCGGCACGTTGCGGATAGTGCGCCTGCAACCACTCCTCGAACAGCGGCGCGACTTCCAGCGGCAGGCGAAGCATCATGTAGGCAGCGCTTTGCGCACCGGCAGCGTGGGCCTCGGTGAGCAGGCTTTCGATTTCACTGTCATTGATCATCGGAATCATTGGCGAACACAGCACGCCGACCGGAATCCCTGCTTCACGCATGACCCGGATCGCACGCAGGCGTGCCTTGGGCGCAGCGGCGCGGGGTTCGAGGATGCGTTTGAGTTCATCATCCAGCGTGGTCAAGCTGATCATCACCGTTACCAGCCGTTGCTGCGCCAACTCGGTCAGCAAATCGAGATCGCGCAGAATCAGCGAACCTTTGGTGACAATGGTCACCGGATGCCGGTAACGCAGCAGCACTTCCAGGGTTTGACGGGTGATTTTGTATTCGCGCTCGATGGGCTGATACGGGTCGGTATTGGAGCCGAGATTGATCGGCGCGCATTGGTAGCCGGGTTTGCTCAGCTGTTCTTCGAGGACCTGGGCGGCATTGGTCTTGGCAATCAGCCGGGTTTCGAAATCCAGGCCCGGTGACATGTCCCAGTAGGCGTGGCTGGGCCGTGCGTAGCAATAGATGCAGCCGTGTTCGCAGCCGCGATAGGGATTTATCGAACGGTCGAAGGGCAGATCCGGCGAGGTGTTGCGGCTGATGATCGATTTGGCCTTCTCGATGATCACTTCGGTGTTTTGCGTCTCTGGCACTTCCTGATACCAGCCATCGTCCTCGGCCACCGAACGACTCGGCGCAAAGCGGTTGTGCGGGTTGGTTGCGGTGCCGCGACCGCGAGGTGGCAATGGAGTAGACATGAAAACGCCCCGATACTGTATATGCGCACAGTATCGGGGCGATCCTCATCTGGCTAGTGCCGTCGGGCGAGTGGTCAGTTGTGTTGCGTCACTTGGCCCAGATCGTCACCGGAGGTCTGCTTCATATCCTCCGTACGCAACTCGGCAACATCGGCAGCTTTCACCGGTGCACCCTTGTTGCCCCAGCTGCCACGAATGAAACTCACCACATCCGCGACTTCCTGATCCGACAGGCGCCAGGCGAAACCGGGCATGGTGAAGGTCGATGGCGCGGTGTGTGTCGCCGGCAAAGTCCCGCCCTTGAGCACGATGTGAATCAGCGAGGTCGGATCGTCGGTTTGCAGCACCGGATTGCCCGCCAGCGCCGGGAACACCCGGGTGTAGCCATGACCATCGGTACGGTGGCAGGCCGCGCAGTTGTCGATGTACACCGACGCGCCGCGTTGGCTGTCGTCACCGTTCCACAGCGCTTTGGCTACTTTCTCGTCGTACTGATGCGGCTGATCCGCCGGGTCATTGGCCGGCAGTGATTTGAGATAGCGGGCAATCGCGGTGAGGTCGGCGTCGCTCATGTACTGCATGCTGTGGGTGACCACATCGCTCATGCCGCCGAACACTGCGCTGCGATCACTGCGCCCGGTCTTGAGGAACTGCACCAGTTGTTCTTCGCTCCAGCTGCCGAGGCCATCCTTGTGATCGCCGCGCAGGCTCTTGGCGATCCAGCCTTCCAGCGGCGCGCTGCCAGCGAGGAATTCGCTGCCGTCCGCCGCGCTCAGGGATTTTTCCTGCATGGTCAGCGCACGCGGGGTGTGACAGGCGCCGCAGTGGCCGAGGCCTTCGACCAGGTACGCGCCACGATCGATCACCGGGTCGGCCGACGTGGCCTGGTAATCCTCGACCTTCGGTGCGAACAGCCAGCGCCAGCCCATCAGCGGCCAGCGCATGCTCAACGGCCAGGGAATGTCGCTGGCCTTGTTCTCCTGCGCCACCGGTTCGACGCCGTGCATGAAGTAGGCGTACAGCGCTTGCATGTCGACCTGGTTGACCCGCGCGTAGGACGGATAAGGCATCGCCGGGTACAACGTGCTGCCGTTTTTGGCCACACCGTGGCGCACGGCCTGGTCGAAGTCCTCGAAGCTGTAATCGCCCAGGCCGGTTTTATCCGGGGTGATGTTGGTCGAGTAGATCGTGCCGATCGGCGTCTCCATCGGCAGACCGCCGGCGAACGGCTTGCCGCCCTTGGCCGTGTGGCAGGCCACGCAGTCGCCGGCGCGGGCGAGGTATTCGCCTTTTTTGATCAAGGCTTGATCAACTTCAGCCGCATGGATAGCGGCGCTGCCGAGCAGGGCGAGGGTGGCGATAACGAAAGTTTTCATGGTCATCGCTCCTTAAGCCTGCACCAGCGGGCCGGGGTTTTTCAGGTACTGCTCGCGGATCGCTTTTGCCGACCAGTAGGTCAGCGCCGCCACCAGCCCGGTCGGGTTGTAGCCCAGGCCCTGCGGGAACGCCGAGGCGCCCGGGACGAAAACGTTGTGCACGTCCCAGCTCTGCAAATAGCGGTTCAGCGCGCTGGTCTTCGGATCAGTGCCCATGATCGCGCCACCGTTGAGGTGGGTGGTCTGGTACGAGGCGGTGTTGAAGTGGTCGTCGACCTGCTTGCCGATCACCGCAATGGCTTTCGGGCCCATGGCTTGGGCGATCTTGCCCATTTTCTCGACCATGAAGCGGTTCATCTTGATGTCGTTTTCCTGCCAGTCGAAGGTCATGCGCAGCAGCGGCAGGCCGTAGGCATCGCGGTACACCGGGTCGAGATCGAGGTAGTTGCCACGGTAGGACTGATGCGCGCCGTGGGCGTCCATTGACACCTGGTGGGTGTAGTAATCGGCGGTGGCGCGTTTCCACGCGCTGCCCCAGGCCGGTGTGCCCGGCGGGTTGGAAGTACCGGCAATCGGGCGGCTGCCAGCCTGGTTGACCCACATCGGCGAACCGCCGACGAAGCCGTGCGGGCCGTGATCGAAGTTATCGGCGTTGAAGTCGTCCACCGCCACGCCGTTGCCGCCAGCGCCGATGAAGTTGTTGGTGTGGGTGTCCTTGTCGAAGAAGGCCTTGATAGTGGCCATGTTCTGGTAGGCAAAGTTACGCCCGACCACGCCTTCGCCGCTGATCGGATCGTAGGGTTTGCCGATCCCGGAGAGCAGCATCAGACGCACGTTGTGCAACTGGAATGCGCCGAGGATCACCAGGTCCGCCGGCTGTTCGATCTCGCGGCCCTGGCCGTCGATGTAGGTGACGCCGGTGGCTTTGGACTTGCTGCTGTCGAGGTTGACCCGCAGCACATGGGAGTTGGGCCGCAGCTCGAAATTCGGCAGGGGCTTGAGCGCCGGCAGAATGTTCACGTTCGGCGAGGCTTTGGAATACATGTAGCAGACGTAGCCGCTGCAGAAACCGCAGAAATTGCACGGCCCCATCTGTGCGCCGTAGGGATTGGTGTACGGCCCAGAGGTATTTGCCGAAGGCAGGTTGTAGGGTTTGTAACCGACTTCTGTGGCCGCTTTGCCGAACAGCTGTGCGGATACGGTGTTCTTCTGCGCTTCAAGCGGAAACGGATTGGAGCGATCCGCCGCATAAGGGTTACCGCCCTTGCCCTGACCGACCAGTTGGCCCTTCACCGTCCAGGCCTGGCCGGAGGTGCCGAAGACTTTTTCCGCGAAGTCGAAAAACGGTTCCAGCTCTTCATAGCTGACGCCGAAATCCTGAATGGTCATGTCCTTGGGGATGAAGCTTTTGCCGTAGCGTTCTTCGTAGTGGCTGCGTATACGCAACTCGATCGGGTCGACGCGAAAGTGCACGCCCGACCAGTGCAGACCGGCGCCGCCGACGCCATTACCCGGCAAAAACGCGCCCAACTGGCGGTTGGGCAGGGCGATGTCGTTGACGCTGTGGCGAATGGTCACCGTCTCTTTGGAGATGTCCTGAAAGAGCTTTTTCCGCACGCTGTAGGTGAGTTCGTCGATCACCTGTGGATAGTTGCCGTCGGGGTAAGTGTCCTGCATCGGCCCGCGCTCCAGCGCCAGCACGTTGAGACCCGCTTCGGTCAGCTCTTTGGCCATGATCGCGCCGGTCCAGCCGAAACCGACGATGACTGCATCAACCTTCTTCATTACCGTTGCCATGCTTACGCCCTCTCGCCGCGAATCGACACTGCCGGGAAGGGGTATTGCTCGTTGCGTTCCACCCAATCCATGAAATCGGCGCGGGCGCCGGGGAAACCGATCATCGTCCAGCCGACCATGCCTTTATTGCCACCGTGGATCGGGTCGCAGAAGAAACCTTCCTTGGTGTTTTGCAGCAGCAGATTGAAGAAAATCTTCGCCGGCACCGCATCGAACTGCGGCTTGCCAGCTTCAAGTTGCTTGAGCAAATCGTCTCGGGTAGCGCTGTCTTGCTCGGCAAATGTTTTACCGCTGAGACCTTTTACCCACTGATCCGTGGCGGCGATGCCGAGGCGATAGATGTCTTTGGGCACCAGTTTGCTCTGCCAGCCCATCTCCGGCGCAGCGTCGGCATTGAACGGGCCTTGCATGTACCAGAGGGCACCGGCGGCGTACGGGGTGTTCATCTGCCGGTCGATGTATTCCGGCACGCCGGCTTCAAGCGCGCCCGGGCCTTGCGCGTCGTTGGGGATCAACTGGGCGACGGCGGCATTGATGAACGCCCATTCTTCAGCGGTGAAAAAGCTCGGCTGATAATCACCGGCGCCAGCAGCGGCCGGTTTTGCTGCGGCCGGCGCCGGTGCGCTTTCAGGTGCGGCTTGCAGCACGCTGCTGCCCAGGCCGGTACCGGCAAGCGTGACCACCGGAATCAGGGTCAGGGATTTGCGCAAGAACTCACGCCGCGGGTTGTCTCGATCTTGATCAGACATGGGGGGCACCTCATCAGGCATAGAAGTCAGCCGCTTCTGCGAGCAGCTCGAGGAATTGTGCGTCGCGACGATCAGGGTCCGGTCGGGTAAAAGCCGTTCCCTCTGCAACATCATGTGACAAATGGTAGCAGGCTAAGCATCAAGAAAAACCGTTTTCCCGGAAAAAAGCCCGGCGCGGCGCCGATTCACGTTTCTTTGACGACCGGCTCACGGCGCGTTGACCGCTCAAAAGCGAAGCTGCAATTCCTCCCATGAAGATTGCCGAAACGGTCAGCCCAGCATGTCTCGAGTGCGCTTTTTCCCCGCGTTATGTTTTTCGCTTGTTGCACTGTTGCATGGCATTGCCGCCCGGGCGGCCGACGCCACGCCATCCCGCCCGGCCGAGTGGGCACAGCCGGTTGAGGCGCAGTTCAACCTGTTCCGCATGTCACCGACGCTGTATCGCAGCGCCTTACCCAGCCGCAGTGCGGTGCCGCTGTTGAACGATCTGCATGTCGTGACGGTGATCAACTTCCTGCCTGACGCTGATAGCGACTGGCTCTCCGCGCCGGGCATCAAGCAGGTGCAACTGCCGTATCGCACCAATCACGTCGACGACAGCGATGTGCTCAAGGCTCTGCGCGCGATTCAGTCCGCCGAAGCCGACGGCCCGGTGCTCATGCACTGCAAGCACGGTTCTGACCGCACCGGCCTGATGGCAGCGATGTACCGCGTGGTGGTGCAGGGCTGGAGCAAAGAGCAGGCGCTCAAGGAAATGACCGAGGGCGGTTTTGGTGACAGTCAGCATTTCCACGACAGCGTGCGCTACGTGATGCAGGCCGATGTCGATCGGTTGCACCAAGCCTTGATCAATGGCGAATGCAGCACCAGTGCATTCGCCATGTGTTCGATGAAGAGCTGGTTCGACTCGGCGCACGTTCAGCGTTGATCAGCTCAATCGGCTGGCGCAGGAAATAGCGCGTTGTCGATGGGTTTTCCGAGAAAGGCTTGCAGTGCGGCGGGCAGTGCCTGCCTGTCCCCCGAGAGCAGGTGTTCGCGCATGTCCCTGCCCGTCTGTTCGTTGAACAGACCTTCACGTTCGAAGCGTTTGAACGCCTCGCTCGCCAGCACACCCGACCATTTGTAGGCGTACAGCGAAGCCTCATAACCGGTGACCAGATAATCGCAGCTGTTGGCGAAGCGGCAGTAGGCCGGGATGGACAGGTGCGCGAACTCACTTTGCACATCCTCGACTACTTGCTGAACAGTGCGACCGTCACCGTGACAGCGGTGCAGTTCGAAGTCGACCAGCGCGTTCAGCAACAGCATTGCCGTCTCCCGGCTGCGCTGGATGCCTGAGGCGGAAAACGCGGTATTGGCCTGCGCTTCGGAGAGGCGCTCACCGCTCTGGTGGTGCGTACCCAGCCAGCGCAGGAATTGCCCGGATAAAGCCCATTTCTCGAACAGTTGCCCGACAAACTCGGCAGCGTCGCGGCTCAGTTGCGAAATGCCGGAAAGATTGTAGTGCGGCGAACGTGTCAGCACGTGATGCAGGCAATGGCCGAATTCGTGCAGCAGAACGCGCAGATCCTGCGGATCCAGCAGGTGCGTTTGCCCGTTTTCCGCTGCCGGGTAATTGCATTGAAGCGAGGCAATCGGCAGTAATGGTCGGCCTTCGGCGGTGATCCGTCGATTGCGCAGTACACCGGTCCAGGCATAGTCGTTGCCCGCGTCGCGGTGGAACGGGTCGATGTAGATGTAGCCAACCGGTTGCTGACGCTCGCTGATTTCGAACAGGCGCACATTTTCTGCGAAACGCTCGTGGACGGTATTTTCGCTGATGCTGATATCGAACATATGCTCGCTGAAACGGCAGAGGCTGTGCAGTGTGGCTTGCAGCGCGAAGAACTCGCGCAGGTCCTGCTCCGCGCCGCCGGACTGCTTAAGGCGTAGCTGCTCGGCGAGGAAATCGTGGTCCCAGGCTTCTATCTGTTCAATCCCCTGCTCGCGGGCCACGGGTTGCAAATCATCGGTTTCGCCCGCCAGTGACAGGGCGTTGAGGGCGATCTGCTGGCGCAGAAAACGGCCAACCTGATCGGTACCGGTAGCCATCCGGTTGTGCAGGCGCATATGGGCAAAGTTGTCAAAACCCAAGAGCCGGGCTTTGGCATGACGTGCGGCCAGCAGCGTCTGCAAAACCGGCCCGTTATCGAAGCGACCGGCGTGTGGCCCCTGATCCGAAGCGCGGGTGCACCAGGCTTTGAAATACTCCTCGCGCAGTGCGCGGTGTTGTGCCCGCCTCATGACCTGTTGGTAAGTGTTCTGATCCAGGGTCAGCCGCCACCCGGGCAGGCCGGCCTTGTCGGCATTGGTGGCCAGATGCGCCCGCGTTTCGGCCGGCAGTCCCGCCAATAGCGCGGCATCGTCGATGTCTTTGCTCCATGCAGCGTTGACCGATTTGAGGTTACTCATGAAGCGCTTTTCCAGCAGATCGATTTCGCCGTTCAATCGCGCCAGATCCTTGCGCTGCGCACTCGACAATTCACTGCCGGCCAAGTGAAACCGGCGCAGGATTTTCGCCAGCGAGGCTTTGCGTGCATCGCTGAAGCTGGCGGCTATGGAGCTCTGTGCCAATCGTTGATAAACCTGGAGCAATTGTCGATTGCCGGCCTTCGCAGTCTTGTAACGCTGCGCGGCGTGCGTACTCAGGGCTTCCTGCATCAACCACTGGGGCTCATCGGCATGACTGATCGAGAGGAACTCGATGATCGCCAGGGTTTCCGCCAGACGCGCGTCGGCTTCATCGATGGCAATTACCACGTCATCCCAGTTGGGATGATCGACCTGAGTGGCGATGACGTTTTCAATAACCAGCAGGTTGTCGGCAACGATGCGCTCGACTGCTGGCAGCAGATGTTCGGCGCGTATCGCCGACCAGGGCGGCAACTGCCAATGTTGTAAAAGTGGATTGGTATCAGGCATGGCGTCTTCCGTGAGAGAGGGCTGGATCGGCCAGCCTAATCAGGAAGCGCAGGGGCAAGGTGGTGGATAGATACCGCCACCTGCCGACGATGATCGGCAGGCAGCGGTCGTTGTCATTGTTGCTCGTCGGGCTTTTTCTTCAACTTCGGGTTGGGGAAGAACTGCACGGCCTGAACCTTTTTGTCGGCGGCAGGCTTCAGCGCGCTGGTATTGACCCGCGTGCCCAGTTCTTTGGGCACCGACAGGCCCTGCTCGTTGAGGGTATCGGAGTAACCGCAAGCCACGCATTCGCGGTGCGGCACGCCGTCTTCGTTCCACATCATCAGTTTGTCCGGCTCGCTGCACGCCGGGCAGACCGCCCCGGCGATAAAGCGCTTCTTGGTGATCACAGGGCCGTCGCTCATGCTGCCGCGTCCTCACTCAGGCCGCTGTGGCGCAGCAGCGCATCGATCGACGGCTCACGGCCACGGAAGTCGACGAACAGCACCATCGGTGCCTGCGAGCCGCCGCGCGCCAGAATCGCTTCGCGGAACGCCCGACCGGTGTCGGCGTTGAGCACGCCGTCTTCCTCGAACTTCGAGAAGGCATCGGCGGACAGCACTTCGGCCCACTTGTAGCTGTAGTAACCGGCTGCGTAACCACCGGCAAAAATGTGCGCAAAGCTGTTGGGGAAGCGGTTGTAAGCCGGTGGACGCATCACCGACACCTCGTCACGCACGCCCTCGAGCACTTGCGCCACGCTGCGGCCATCGCCATGGGTGGCATGCAGTTCGAAGTCGAACAGCGAAAACTCCAGCTGACGCACCATCATCAGCCCGGACTGGAAGTTCTTCGCCGCGAGCATTTTTTCCAGCAGATCCTGCGGCAGTGGCTCGCCGGTCTCGTAGTGGCCGGAAATCAGCGCCAGGCCTTCCGGCTCCCAGCACCAGTTTTCCATGAACTGGCTCGGCAGCTCGACCGCGTCCCAGGCCACGCCATTGATGCCGGATACGCCAGCGTGTTCGACGCGGGTCAGCAGGTGATGCAGGCCGTGGCCGAACTCGTGGAACAGCGTGGTCACTTCATCGTGGGTCAGCAGCGCCGGTTTGCCGCTGTCGGCCGGGGTGAAGTTGCACACCAGATTGGCCACCGGGCTTTGCAGAACGCCGTCAATGGTGCGACGACGGTCGCGGGCGCCGTCCATCCATGCGCCGCCACGCTTGTTGGCGCGGGCATACAGGTCGAAGAAGAAGCGGCCGACGTGCTGACCGTTTTCCTTGATCTCGAACAGGCGGACGTCCGGGTGCCAGGTGTCGAAGCCTTTCTGCTCGGCGATCTCGATGCTGTACAGACGCTGGACGATGGCGAACAGGCCGCTGAGGACTTTATCGATCGGGAAGTAGGCTCGCAGGGTTTCCTGAGCGACGCTGTAACGCTGCTCGCGGAGTTTTTCGCCGTAGAAACCACTGTCCCAGCTTTGCAGATCGGCGCAGCCCTGTTCGGCAGCGTAAGCGCGCAGCTGTTGCAGATCCTGCGCGGCGAACGGCTTGCTGCGCTGGGCCAGATCGCGCAGGAAGCTCAGCACCTGATCGCTGGATTCGGCCATTTTCGTCGCCAGACTCAGTTCGGCGAAACTGGCGAAGCCCAGCAATCTGGCCAGTTCCTGACGCAGGTCGAGGATCTCTTCCATCACCGGGCCGTTGTCGTTCTGCCCGGCATTCGGGCCTTGATCCGAGGCGCGGGTGCAGTACGCGGCGTAGACTTCTTCGCGCAGCGCACGGTCTTGCGCGTAGGTCATCACCGCGTAATAGCTGGGGAATTCCAGGGTGATCAGCCAGCCGTCCAGGCCTTTGGCCTGAGCAGCGGCAGCCATCTGCGCCTTGGCCGAATCGGTGAGGCCGGCGAGGGCGGCTTCATCGGTAATGTGTTTGGTCCACGCCTGAGTGGCGTCGAGCAATTGATTGGAGAAGCGGCTGCCGAGCTCGGACAGTTTGCTCTGCACTTCGGCGTAACGTTTCTGCTCGGCTTCCGGCAGATCGATACCCGACAGACGGAAATCGCGCAGGGCGTGTTCCAGAATGGTCTTTTGCGCGACGTCGAAACTGGCAGCTTCCGGACTGTTGGCCAACGCTTCATACGCCTGGAACAGTTCGCGGTTCTGGCCCATTTCGGTGGAGTAGGCGCTCAAGGCCGGCAGGCACGACTCGTAGGCTTCACGCAATTCGGCGCTGTTGCACACGGCATTAAGATGGCTGACCGGGCTCCATGCCGCACCGAGACGATCGTTGAGTTCGTCCATCGCCAGCACCAGACCGGCCCAGGTAGGGTTCTTGCCCTGGGTCTTGAGGATCTCGGCGATGGCGGCGCGGTTGTCCGCGAGGATGGATTCGATGGCGGGCAGGACGTGTTCGGCACGGATCGTGGAGAACGGCGGCAGGTCGTAGGACTGCAAAAGAGGGTTGTTCACGCTCACGGTTGGCACCTTGGCTGGAAGAAACATGCGCCCATCTTAATTACAATCGACACTCACCGCAGCTATCGGCGACAGAGAGAGAACTAATCGTGTCCCTTCGCAAATACCAGAATCACACCCCCCGCCTGAGCAACGGCGCATTCGTCGATGGTTCGGCGGTGGTGATCGGCGACGTCGAAATTGGCGCAGACAGCTCGGTCTGGCCGCTGACGGTGATCCGTGGCGACATGCACCGCATCCGCATCGGTGCGCGCACCAGCGTGCAGGACGGCTGCGTGCTGCACATCACCCACGCCGGCCCGTTCAACCCGGACGGCTTTCCATTGCTGATCGGCGACGACGTGACCATCGCCCACAAGGTCATGCTGCACGGCTGCACCGTGGGCAGCCGCGTATTGATCGGCATGGGCAGCATCGTCATGGACGGTGCCGTGGTGGAAGACGATGTGATCATCGGCGCCGGCAGCCTGGTGCCGCCGGGCAAGCGCCTGCAGAGCGGCTTCCTGTATGTCGGCAGCCCGGTCAAGCAAGTGCGCCCGCTGACCGATAAGGAAAACGCCTTCTTTACGTACAGCGCGGCGAACTACGTCAAGCTCAAGGACCTGCATCTGGCCGAAGGCTACGACCAGTTCTGAATTGCCCTACACCAGCTCAGGAATTCTCATGCATTACCAGACCGTACTGTTCGACCTCGATGGCACCCTGACCGACCCGCGTGAGGGCATCACCCGCTCAATTCAATTTGCCTTGGCCAATCTCGGCATCGACGAACCGGATCTGAGCAAACTGGAACACTTCATCGGCCCGCCGCTGCTGCAAGCGTTCATGCAGTTCTACGACTTCGACGAGGCCAGGGCCTGGGAAGCGGTGAATTTCTATCGCGAGCGCTTCAAGGTCACCGGCCTCTATGAGAATCGGGTGTTCGACGGGGTCACGCCGTTGCTGGAAACCTTGAGCGGGCAGGGGCGGCAGTTGTACATCGCAACGTCCAAGCCGTGGGTGTTCGCCCGCGAGATCGCCCGGCACTTCGACTTCGCCCGCCACTTCAAGGTGATCTACGGCAGCGAGCTGGACGGCACGCGGACCAACAAGGTTGAGCTGATTGCGCATCTGCTTGAGGAAGAACGCCTGGACCCGGCACAGACCCTGATGATCGGCGATCGCAAGCACGACCTGATCGGCGCGCGCAGCAATGGTCTCGATGCAGCGGCGGTGGGCTATGGGTTTGGCAGTTTTGAAGAGTTGAATGCCGAGGCGCCGGCTTATCACTTTGAAACCTTGGACGAGTTGCATCAGGCGTTTTTGCAGCGCTGAGCAGATGGCTATCGCTGGCAAGCCAGCTCCCACAGTTTAGCGATTCTTCAGGCTCACCGCTGTCCCTGTGGGAGCTGGCTCGCCAGCGATGAGGCCCGTTCAGCCGCTGGAGGGCTCAGGAACTGCCAAGGCCCTCAAAGCCGCCTTGCGCTCATCAACCGGCAATCGCCCCAACCGCTCAACCTCGGCATAAAACCTCAGCCAATCCTCACCCACCTGCCTGAACAGCGCCGCAAACGCCGGCACCCACTGGTCATACAGCCCGAACGGCAACAACCGCGCATTGTTCAGCGGCGCATTGACCCAGGCGTCATAGCGCTTGTCCCCGGCCCACTGACTGTCGCGCATTACCCGATACTCCCGGCGCAAGCGCTCGAATTCAGCTGCTTTGCGCTCTCGCATCTGCTCGGCCGACAGCGGCTGCGCATACAGCGTCTCCAGTCGTGAGCGCGTGTCGAGTACCAGACCGATGAACTGGTCACGCTGCTTGAGCCTGGCATCCGACTCCGCCGGCAGCCCGCGAAATGCGCGCCACTGCCGCGTGCCTTCCTGCTCGACGAAGGTGGCGAATGACTCGTTGAACTCGGTGTCGTCCTTCACGTAGAACTTCTGGTGCGCCAGTTCATGAAAGATCAGCGTGGCCAGTCGTTCGTCGCCCCAGCCCATCATCGAATTGAGGATCGGGTCATTGAACCAGCCGAGCGTCGAGTACGCCTCGACCCCGCCGATCGACACGTCCTTGTCCTGCAAGCGTTGAATCGCCGCCTCGCCACGGGCGGCGATCTGGCTGTAGTAGCCGCGATAGGCCACGCAGCCGGCAATCGGGAAGCAGTGATTTTGCGGCGTGAGGGAAAACTCTGCGGTGGCGAACACGTTCCACACCACGAACGGCCGGCCGAGGTCGGCGTACAGCCGATAGCTCTGGTTATCCGGCAAATGCAGATGCTCGCTGGCAAAGGTACGGGCCTTTTGTGATTGAGCCAGATGCGCGCGCAATTTGGCATCGCGGCTGGGGTCGGCAATGACCTTCTCCACCGGCTCCCGCGCGCGCAGCAACTGCAATTGTCCGCTGGCCAACTGGCCGTAATAGCTGACGCTGGCGCAACCGTTGAGCAACAAAAACAACACACCCGGAAACAAAATCGGAAAAACGCGATCAAGTAACCCAAGGCTGGAAAACGGCCTGATCAAAATAAGAAATTCCCCGGAAAGTCTGCCCCAAGACTATCCCGCCTCAAGGAGCACCGCTATGCGCATGTTGATGCTGACAGGAGGCCTGCTGACGCTGGCCGGTTGTGCCGGATTCGGAATACCCGACCCCGACCCCTCGCAAGCCTGGATCGATCTTGACGCTCGCCAACACGACACGGCGCTGCAAGCCGTACAAGTCGATGCCACCCAGGCCATCGACAAACGCTATTTCGAAGTGCAGCCCGGCAGCCATGAGCTGAAGGTGCGCTATCAATTCCCGGTCGAGGCCACCAACATCGGCCCGAATGCCGAACCGCTGTGGCGCGATTGCCAGATGAGCGTGAAATTCAAGGATTTCAACGCCGGCCAGCGCTATCAACTGCAGGCGGGCAGCATCGGCTTCCGGCCTTGGGCCAAGCTGTATGACGAACAGCGCAAGGTTGTCGGTCAGGGCATACCGGCGGGCTGTCAGAGCAGTTGATCGGCGCTATGCTGGCTATTCAGATCTGTGGATATCCATCATGCGTACGTTGCTGCTGTTGCTCGTTGTCGGCCTAGTCGCCGGTTGCCAGACGCCATTGCCCCCGGTTGACCCGCAAATGGCTTGGGTCGACTTCTCCACGCCAAGCCCCGGCGGCAAGTTGCTAATGGCCGAGCGTCTCGATAATCAGCGATTGAACGACGGGCGCTTCTTTCAGGTGACGCCCGGCAGCCACGAGCTGCGGGTGCGTTTCGACTTCGAAGTGTTTGGCGGCGGTGGCAGTCTGCTCACCGGCCCGGTGGAGCGTTTGTGTTATCTGACGATCCGCTATGACCACTTCGAAGCCGGCCAGCGTTATCTGCTGGAAGGGCGCTCGCTGGCATTCACGCCGAGCGCGCGTTTGTACAATGCCAAACGCGAAATCGTTGCTGAAGACCGCGAGTTCAACTGCATCATCTAGCGCGTCAGTTGCCGTTTTTCTGGTAAATGATTCGCTTGGTACCGTTTTCGCAAATGCCGACGATCATGGCTGAGTCATGCTGCTTCGCCTCTTCCGCCGTGATGATTTCAAGGGTGTAAGTTGGCACCGCTTTCGCCTGAATCTTGATCTCGATTTCCTTTCTGAGCTCTTCGCAGTCCTTGGGGGCTGCGAAAGCGGAAGTGGCCAGTGCACTGCAAAGGATCGCCAAGCCAATACGTTTCATCGATGAAGCTCCTTGAGGCAGCGCGCACGGGTGTGCGCTGAAGCTGCTGTCGATTATTCGACCACAATTCTGCGGAGCGGGTTCTGACTTTGCTCACACCTTGTATTAATTGCCGGCCGCTGAGCAGGTTTCGAGACTGCCTTCGCGAGCAGGCTCTTTCCCACACTGAATCTGCGTCGTGCACAAATCCCCTGTGGGAGCGAGCCTGCTCGCGAAGGCGTCAGCCCGGCAAACGCCCAATCAGCTGACCAGCGAAGCCTCGAGAGTGATCTTCGCGTTCAGCACCTTGGAAACCGGGCAACCTTCCTTGGCCTTGTTGCTCAGTTCTTCAAACTGCTGCTGAGTTGCGCCTGGAATCTTCGCCTTGAGAATCAGCTTTACCGCAGTGATTGCGAAGCCGCCGTCGACCTGATCGAGGGTGACTTCAGCGTTGGTGTCGATGCTGTCTGCCTTCAGGCCGGCATCACCGAGAATCATCGAAAACGCCATGGAGAAGCAGCCGGCGTGGGCCGCGCCGATCAGTTCTTCCGGGTTGGTGCCCTTGCCGCCCTCAAAGCGCGCCTTGAACCCGTACGGCGCTTCGCGCAGTACGCCGGTTTCGGTGGAGATCGAGCCGAGACCGGTTTTCAGATCGCCTTCCCAATGCGCCGATGCCTTTTTCACGATAGCCATGTCTGCCTCCTCAAATATGGCGCGGAACGCCGCGCCGTCGCGGTTTTTACTAGCAAGGCTTCTGAGGATAGACGGCGGAACAAAGTTCAGCCCGGCTGAATCGTTGACTTTTTTAGTAGGAAATTTCGTCGCTGCTATTGAATCTCGGGTATATGCCCTCATTCCATAAAACACGCTTATGGATTTGGCAGGTTTTCGCTCGAAAGAAAAACCTGCCTCCCCACCCGGAGATGCAGGTTCATGAAAAAACTGTCCGACGTTAAATTTTCCACCCTCGACCTGGTGCCAGTGCGCGAAAACGGCAGCGCAGCGCAATCGCTGCGCAACTCGCTGGATCTGGCACAACATGCCGAAAAATTCGGCTACACACGCTTCTGGGTCGCCGAACATCACAACATGGACGGCATCGCCAGTTCGGCTACATCGGTCTTGCTCGGTTATCTGGCCGGAGGCACGTCGACCATCCGCGTCGGTTCCGGCGGGGTGATGCTGCCCAACCATGCGCCTTTGGTGATTGCCGAGCAGTTCGGCACCCTCGAGAGCCTGTACCCGGGACGGATCGACTTGGGCTTGGGCCGCGCGCCCGGCTCTGACCAGATGACCGCCCGCGCCTTGCGCCGCGAGCGCTCGGGCAGCGCTGACGACTTCCCTGAAGACGTCGCCGAACTGATGCGCTACCTCGGCCCGCGCACCCCGGAGCAACGGGTGATCGCCATGCCTGGCACCGGTACCAACGTGCCGATCTGGCTGCTCGGCTCAAGTCTGTTCAGTGCGCAATTGGCGGGTGAGCGCGGCTTGCCTTACGCCTTCGCCTCGCATTTCGCGCCGCGCTTCATGCACGAGGCGATCCGCATCTACCGCAATCACTTCAAACCCTCGGCGGTGCTCGACAAGCCGTACGTGATGCTCGGCGTGCCGCTGGTGGCAGCGGATACCGATGAGCAAGCCGATTACCTGGCGACGTCGGTGTACCAGCGCATTCTTGCGTTGATGCGTGGCCAGAGCTTGGTGCAGCGTCCGCCGGTGAAAACCATGGACGGCCTGTGGCTGCCCCATGAACGTGAAGCGGTGGGCGATTTCCTCGGCCTCGCCATGGTCGGCGGCCCGCAGAAGATCCGCGCCAAACTGGAAGTGTTGATCGAGCAGACTCAGGCGGATGAGCTGATTTTCACCAGCGATTTGTATGAGCATGCTGATCGCGTGCGCTCGTACGAGCTGCTGGCGCAGGTGATGAAGGGCTAAGATTCACCACACATACCTTGCTCGCGAAGACGGAGTGTCAGGCACTCGATATGTTGACTGACCCACCGGTTTCGCGAGCAAGCTCGCTCCCACATCGGGTACATGGAGCCCACAAAAAAGCCGACGCATCCACGTCGGCTTTTGTATTTCAGGCGCAATCAACCGCGCTTGTAGACGATGTCCTTGCTGCCGCCTTCGCAACTGCCGACGACGTCGCCATCAGCCGCCGCACCCTTGTCGACAACTTCCAGCGAATAACCGGATACGCCTTTGGCGTCGAGCTTCGCTGTGATTTCGCTTTTCAGCTCTTCACATGGCTTGCCGGCTGCAAACGCACCACCCGCAAGGCTCAACAAACCTACTGCCAATATGAACTTCTTCATCGGTCGCACTCCCTGGTCGGATTGAAAGAGGCGGGCACCGGGTCATCCACCCGATGCGCTCACCTTGTAGCGCTTTGCCATTACCTATGGCACTCGGCCAGCGCGCAAGTTCAGAAGACTAGCTCAAACTCAGCTGGCGGCAATCTTGAAGCCGACTTTCAGCGTTACCTGAAAGTGCGCCACTTGGCCGTTTTCGATGTGGCCACGGGTTTCGGTCACTTCAAACCATTCCAGATTGCGCAGGGTTTTGTTGGCTTCGGCCAGTGCGTTGTTGATGGCGTCTTCGATGCTGGTAGTGGACGAGCCGACCAGCTCGACTTTCTTGTATGTGTGATGGTCACTCATGGCGATCTCCTTGGGTTGGAATGGCGTGTGAAATTGAGCCTAGCAGGCAATTGCACTGTTGATTTCGGCGCCTCTGCGCTGCCGAAGTTCAGAATTTCTGCACTTTCTCGAAGTGGTGAAGTCCCAACCAACACACGCCACTCATCACCAATGCAGGAGAGCCACCATGGCCAACACCTCTTTACGTAAAGCCTCGTTGCAAAGCATGGAAGCCGAGATCGAGAGTCTGCTCAAATCGTTGGAAAGCTTGAAAGACGATGCTTCGGACGAGTCGCGCAAGACCCTCAAGGCGCTGAAAAGCAATGCCGAAAGTGCACTGAAACATTCCCGTCATCTGCTCAGCGACGCGTACGAAGAAGTCAAAGTGAAAACCCGCGAGACCGGCATTGCCACTCGTGACTACGCGCAGGAACATCCGTGGACCACAGCCGGTGTGGCTGTCGGCGCAATCGGTCTGCTCGCTGCCTACTTTTTGTTCAAGCGCGGTGAGTGATCAGGCTGGCGCAGCTCGTTTTTGAGCCACTGCGCCAGTTGCCGGGCGCGCCCATCTGCGGCGCGCTTGGGTAGCCACAACGCCAGTTGCGCCGGGGTTTCGCAGAAGCCCCACGGCGCAACCAGGCGACCCGCCTTCAGGTCTTCAGTTACTAACGGCTCCGGTGCGATTGCCACGCCGAGACCTGCAACAGCCGCCTCCAGCAAATAATACAAATGCTCAAAACCTTGCCCGAGCTTCAACGCTTTGGGATCGAGGTGGTTTTGCTGCGCCCAACTGGGCCAGGCTTGTGGGCGGGAGGTGGTGTGCAGCAAGGGCTGGTCGAGCAATTCTGCGGCAGGAGCATCGTGCAAGTTCTGATAACCGCTGAATAACGGGCTCATCACCGGGCCGATGCGCTCTGCCGCCAGCTCGTAGACCTGCATATCGGCCGGCCACGGTGGCTCGGCGAACAGCAATAGCGCATCAAGGCCCGGGCGCCGTGGATCGAGATCCCCTTCACCGGCCGACAGGTGCAGACGCAGATCCGGCAAATCGGCATTCAGCCGCCCCAGGCGCGGAATAAACCAGCGCGCCAGCAGGCTCCCCGAACAACCCAGCACGAACGGCGCATCCGCTGTGCTTTGCGTAAGTTCGGCGCAAACACTGCGCAAGCGATCGAACGCCTCCGCGCTGGCATCGCGCAGACGCGCTCCGGCATCTGTGAGTTTCAAGCCGCGTCCGTCCTTGACGAACAGGCTCACGCCGAGATGTTCTTCAAGCACCTTGAGCTGGCGGCTGACCGCGCCGTGGGTAACGTGCAGCTGTTCGGCAGCCTGACTGACACTGTTCAGACGAGCTGTGGCCTCGAAGGCGCGCAAGGCATTTAGCGGGGGAAGGTCGTGGCTCATGGTATCTGTGAGTTTTCCTGACAGGTTGTGGCGATCTTATCGGTTTTCAGCCTGGAAAGTCAGGGGTAGAGTGGTCGTCATTGTCTTCTGACCGAATTCACCTGGAGCGACCCATGACCCAGACTTCGAACACCTCTGATCTGCGTAACGGCCCTGACGCCAACGGCCTGTTCGGTGCGTTCGGTGGCCGTTATGTAGCGGAAACCCTGATGCCGTTGATCCTCGACCTGGCTCGCGAATACGAAGCGGCCAAGGAAGATCCGGCATTCAAAGAAGAATTGGCCTACTTCCAGCGAGACTACGTCGGACGTCCAAGCCCGTTGTATTTCGCCGAACGCCTGACCGAGTTCTGCGGCGGCGCCAAGATCTACCTCAAGCGTGAAGAGCTGAATCACACCGGCGCGCACAAGATCAACAACTGCATCGGCCAGATCCTGCTGGCGCGGCGCATGGGCAAGAAGCGCATCATCGCCGAAACCGGCGCCGGCATGCACGGCGTGGCCACGGCCACCGTTGCTGCGCGTTTCGGTCTGGACTGCGTGATCTACATGGGCACCACCGACATCGAACGTCAGCAGGCTAACGTCTTCCGCATGAAGCTGCTCGGCGCCGAAGTGATCCCGGTGGTGGCCGGCACCGGCACCCTGAAAGATGCGATGAACGAAGCCCTGCGTGACTGGGTGACCAACGTCGACAACACCTTCTACCTGATCGGCACCGTGGCCGGCCCGCACCCTTATCCAGCAATGGTTCGCGACTTCCAGGCCGTCATCGGTAAGGAAACCCGCGATCAGTTGCAGGCTCAGGAAGGTCGTCTGCCGGACAGTCTGGTGGCGTGCATCGGTGGCGGGTCCAACGCTATGGGCCTGTTCCACCCGTTCCTTGATGACAAGAGCGTGGAGATCATCGGCGTCGAAGCCGCCGGTTACGGCATCGAAACCGGCAAGCACGCGGCCAGCCTGAACGGCGGTGTGCCGGGCGTGCTGCACGGCAACCGCACCTTCCTGCTGCAGGACGACGATGGGCAGATCATCGACGCTCACTCGATTTCCGCTGGCCTCGACTATCCGGGCATCGGCCCTGAACACGCCTGGTTGCATGACATCGGCCGCGTCCAGTACACCTCGGTGACCGACGACGAAGCCCTTGAAGCGTTCCACAAATGCTGCCGCCTGGAAGGGATCATTCCGGCCCTGGAAAGCGCCCACGCCCTGGCCGAAGTGTTCAAACGTGCACCGAAGTTGCCGAAGGATCACCTGATGGTGGTCAACCTCTCGGGCCGTGGCGACAAAGACATGCAAACCGTAATGCACCATATGCAACAGTCGCAGCAGGAGAAACACTGATGAGCCGCCTGCAAACCCGCTTTGCCGACCTCAAGCAACAGAACCGCGCCGCGCTGGTGACCTTTGTCACCGCTGGTGATCCTGACTACGACACTTCGCTGGCAATCCTCAAAGGCCTGCCTGCCGCAGGTGCCGACGTGATCGAACTGGGCATGCCGTTCACCGATCCGATGGCCGATGGTCCGGCGATCCAGTTGGCCAACATCCGTGCACTGGGCGCCAAACAGAATCTGGCGAAAACCCTGCAAATGGTTCGCGAATTCCGTGAAAGCAACAGCGACACGCCGCTGGTGTTGATGGGTTACTTCAACCCGATCCACAAATTCGGCGTCGAGCGTTTTATCGCAGAAGCCAAGGATGCCGGCGTCGATGGCCTGATCGTGGTCGACATGCCACCAGAGCACAATGAAGAGCTGTGCGACCCGGCGCAGGCTGCTGGCCTTGACTTCATCCGCCTGACCACGCCGACCACCGACGACGCGCGTCTGCCGCGTGTGCTCAACGGCAGTTCCGGTTTTGTCTACTACGTGTCGGTCGCGGGTGTCACCGGCGCCGGTGCAGCGACTCTGGAACACGTGGAAGAGGCGGTTGCACGTCTGCGTCGGCATACCGACCTGCCGATCAGCATTGGCTTCGGTATCCGTACACCGGAGCAGGCTGCGGCCATCGCGCGTCTGGCTGACGGTGTGGTGGTGGGCTCGGCGTTGATCGATCACATCGCCAGTGCCGATACGCCTGAGCAGGCCATCGATGGCGTGTTGAGTCTGTGTTCGGCGCTGTCCCAAGGCGTGCGCAAGGCTCGCGTCTAAAGCCGCAGGGGAAAACAAAAAGGCTTCAGAACAGGCGTTCTGAAGCCTTTTTTGTGCTCAGGGTAATTGCAGTCCGCCCGAAGCCTTGTGCAGTTTGCGCAGATGCTCGCCAATCTGTTTCACGTTGGCCTCGCTGGCGGCAATCTCGGCCGCCCGCTTGGGTTCGAGCAGCTTGCGCACTTCGGTATCAAGGTCGCCGGACAGTGCCAGCAGCTTCTTCTGCCGCTGACTGCTTTCCGCTTCCAGTCGGCCAAACTCGCTCGGCTGGGGCAGTCCGTAGCCTTTAGAGTCGAGCAGTTCCGCCGGGCGGCTGAGGAAGCCACTGTTGGCGAGAATCTCCTGCAATGTCGCGTTGGCTTTGTCCATGCCGCCATTTTCCAGCTCGCGGGCGCCGAGGTAGCGTTGCTTGACCTCGTCCTGGGCCAGCAACAACTGCCGGCGAAAACTGGCTTGCTCCAGCAGCAAGAGCGCCGCGCTGGTGCGCAGGTCGGCGCGATCGAACCATTCACGGCGTTGTTCAGCGCTGAGTGACAGCCAGTCTTCGACAGTGGTCTGCTTGATCGGCAGCTGCTTCTTCAATACATCGAACATCGCTTGATAGCGATCGCGGAACGAGTCGAAGCGGTAACCCAGACGCAGCGCTTCTTTCGGATCGTCGAGCACACTGGTGTCGGCCAGACCACGGCCCTTGAGCACTTCGAGCAGGCCGTTGGGCATGATGCTGTCGAGGCCGACCAGTTGGCTGTTATTGCTGCCGCTGCGCAACAGTTTCAAACCTTCTACCGCGCAGTTGTTGGACAGGAAGAAGTAGTTGCCGTCGTAACTCCAGTGCATCTCGGCGGCATGTTCGACGACGCCTTCGATTTCCTCGCGAGACAGCTTCAGCGGCACCGAAGCGAGGCTGCGCAGCTCGGTCTTGGTGTATTCGTCGATCACTTGCGCCAGCGGCAACACGAACAGCCGCGACGGGTATTTGCCGACCAGTCCGTCCCAGCTCGACAGCTGTACATCGCCAACGAAGGCGCGATAGGACAGCACCAGGTGCTGGTCGAGGTCGAGGCGGCAATCCGGGCCACGCGGGCGACCGGGGGCGCAGATCACCAGGCGCAGCATGCTGTGACCCCAGCGGCTGACCCAGTTCTGATTGGCCTCGGCCAGCAGGTAATCGACCGCGTAGACCCGTTCCGGATCGACTTGCCCCAGAGGCTGCTTGGCGAAGTCATTGCCCGCATTGAGAAAGGCGAAGCTCTTGCTGCAGGTGTCCTGCGCTGGCGGCGCCCAGCCGAAATGTTCCTTGTAGTAGCGATACAGCGCCGGGCGGCGGCAGGCGTAGCTCGGGTCGAGGAGGAAGTACTCCATGTTGACCGCAACGAACTCCTTGGGGCTGGAAATCTCGTAGAGATCCGGACTACGCGCGATCTGCCGGTTATGTTGTTCACGCTCGCCGCGGCGGCCGACGTATTGCTGCCACCCGGCCAGGTCAAGCAGGCGCGGGTCGTCGCTGATGGTGAAGCGCCGACCGTTCTGCCCGCGACACTCATCGGGAATGCCGATCAGCCCGGCGCTGTTGAAGCGTCGGGTGCAGCGCTGGATCAACGTGCGCTCGGCGCTCGGCCATAAACGCGCGCGATCATAAATGTGGGTAATTTCGTGCAGCACCGTGGCCAGCAGTTCCTGGCGAACAGTGCCGTGGGGACGATTGGTTTTCTCTTTCGCCGCGCTGCCATCGGTGAGGCTAGCGAGCAGCTTGCGGTTCAGATCGAGCTCGGAAATCAGCGTCGCCTGCCCGTAAGCGTTGGCCGGCATGTCATCGGTCCAGCCGACATCGATACGCCGGTCTAGCCGCTCGATGAAGCTCGGCGGCAGTTTCGCCATGGCCTCATCAATCAGCGCCTGACTGGCCTGTTGTTGAGCCGGGCTCAGACCGTCGGTCTTGAGCCGCAATTGCAGGCCGGCATGGGCGCTGTTGCCAAGCAGCAACAACGCCCCGGCCAGCAGCCAGGCGCCAACGGACCTCACAGTGCGAGGATGGCTTCGGCGAGTACCTGATCACTGGCGTCGCGCGCTTCCGGCACCCGTGTACGCAATGTGTTGAGAGCGGCTTCGAGGTGCGCGCCACGGATGTCGCCGTTGCTGGCGACGAAACTGGCGGCGTCGTCGTGGGCTTCGCGGATGATTTTCGAATCGCGAATCGACGTGGTGGTATCGGAAGTGAAATCGATGCTGCGCTGGGAGGCACGAACGATGATGTTACTGGTGGCTACCAGGGTGTGCGCCTGGGCCATATCGGCCAACACAAACAGGCCAAGGGCGGCAGCAATCAGCGGGCTACGCATGGAACGACTCCGGAAGGACAAGGATAACTATTGGACGAGAATTGCCTCTGCCAGTTCAAGGTCGCTGGCATGAAGTTTCGGCCGGGTTTTGCGCAGGTAATGCAGCGCGGATTCCAGCCGTGCGCCTCGCCATTCACCGTCACTGGCAACAAAGGCGGCCGCATCATCATGGGCGGCGCGCAGCAGTTTACGGTCGAACGGCGCAGAAGACACCATGCTGGTCGCGTAACCGCTGACAACCGTGCCTTGGGTCGACGCATTGAAAGCATCGAAGGCATTGGCAGACATCGCCCAGCAGGCGCTGAACAAGGCAGAAGAGATGAGCAGAGTTGGAAGAAAGCGCATGGGACTCGACAACTGTTAACGAGCCTGAAGGCTAGCGCAAATGCCCGGGCCAGAGCCAGCGTTGAAACATCGGGACACGGCTGGCGTGTCCCGCATTGCGACAATCGATCAGAGGGTCAGAATGGCCTGAGCCAATTGGGCATCGGTGGCATTGAGTTGTGGCGCCTGATGGCGGATGTGATCGAGCGCGCTTTCCAGCTTCACCCCACGGATATCGCCTTCGCTGGCCACGAAGCTGGCGGCATCGTCGCGGGCGGCGAGGACGATCTTGTCGTCACGGAACGAGGAGGTCACATCGGAAGTGGCGTCGGAAGTGGCTTTCAGCGCGCCGACGATCGAGTCGGTGGTCACGATGAAACTGGTAGCACTGGCGTTGGCAGCCACGGCCAGCAGGGCGGCGGCACTGAGCAGGCGAAGACGGGTCATGATGGAACTCCTTTGGATAAACCGTAGTGAGAGGTGGCTCGGTATCTGAGGAGTCAGACGCCTGTTGCGCAACGTTCGCCACGTTCTGCATGGATATTAGGCTGCCAAATCCGGTTCGCCCAGTGGTGGCTATTGATACTCCAAAGGTTCTGCATAACTGTACTGGTGTTATTTGAGGCTTTCGTAAATTGTACCTGTGCTCGTTCAGTTATGCGTTTTAGAGCATTCAAGGCCCTGAAACGACAAAACCCGTCGTGGTTGCCCACGACGGGTTTTGCTTGTGCAATTCGGGTTGCTGGCGGTGGGTCTGACGACCAGAGCCAGCGACGCTGCTTAGCGCCAGAACGGCTTGCTCAGCTCTTCGTAGCGTTGTGCTTCGCTGATACCGGCGTCGGCCAGCAGACGCGAATCCAGACGGGCCAGTTGATGGCGGCTGGAGATGCGGCGCTGCCACAACATCAGGTTGGCAATAACGCGCAGAGGCAGGGAAGCCTGGGTGTTTACAGCTTTGTCTTCGAAGAACAGTTCGGAACTGAGTGTACGTTCCATGGTTGACATCCTTCCGCTTGTGGCGGGATCAGGTAGTGGTTTGACTGGTGCCCATGATCCTCTCGTTTGCCTAGTCTCTGTAGATACAGTTCATTTGTATTGTGAGTGAGCAGTTAACTGTTTATGGATGGTGTACGGGTCGAAATTGGGCAAACTGTACCTGTCTGCACTTAAATGGTGCATTTGAGCTCGTATCAGGGGATTGAGTAGGGCTTTGCTGTAGGAAAAGACCGGTACAGCAGTACAGTTTTTTGCGATCCTGCTTCTCGCGGGCATCCACCGATGCAAAACTGTGTTTGCCTCGGTGGTTATCTGTGTGAATCACACCGCCAGCATGCGCCCGGTTTCTTCCAGGTTCATATGCCAGCTCAGGGCGTCGCGCAGAATGTGCGGGGTGTGACCGCCGATTGCACAGGCAGCGCTGAAGTAATCATTCAGTGCCTGGCGGAAGTCCGGGTGCACACAGTTGTCGATGATCACTCGCGCACGCTCCCTTGGCGCGAGGCCGCGTAAATCGGCCAGCCCGACCTCGGTCACCAGAATGTCGACGTCATGCTCGGTATGGTCGACGTGGCTGACCATCGGCACCACGCTGGAAATGGCGCCACCCTTGGCGATCGATTTGGTCACGAATACCGCCAGATGCGCATTGCGCGCGAAGTCGCCGGAGCCGCCGATGCCGTTCATCATCCGCGTTCCGCAGACATGGGTGGAGTTGACGTTGCCGTAGATGTCGAACTCCAGCGCGGTATTGATGCCGATGATGCCCAGACGCCGCACCACTTCCGGGTGATTGGAGATCTCCTGCGGCCGCAGAATCAGTTTGTCCTTGTACTTCTCCAGGTTGCCGAACACGTCACTGTTGCGCCGCTCGGACAGGGTGATCGAGCTGCCCGAGGCGAAGCTCAGCTTGCCGGCATCGATCAGGTCGAAAGTCGAATCCTGGAGCACTTCCGAGTACATGGTGAGGTCTTCGAACGGCGAGTCGATCAAGCCGCACATCACCGCGTTGGCGATGTTGCCAATCCCGGCTTGCAGCGGGCCGAGCTTGTTGGTCATGCGGCCGGCGGCAACTTCCTGCTTGAAGAAGGTGATCAGGTGTTCAGCGATGGCATTGGTATCAACGTCCGGTACCGACACTGTGGATGGCGAGTCCGACTGCTGAGTGATGACAATCGCAACGATCTTTTCCGGTGGAATCGGGATCGCCGTGCTGCCGATGCGATCGTCGACTTTCACCAGCGGGATTGGCGTCCGCGTCGGGCGGTACGTCGGGATATAGATGTCGTGCAGGCCTTCGAGATTGGCGTTGTGCGCCAGGTTGATCTCGACGATCACTTGTTTGGCGAAGATCGCGAAGCTGGCCGAGTTGCCCACCGAAGTGGTCGGCACGATATGGCCTTGTTCGGTGATGGCGACTGCCTCGATGACGGCGATGTCCGGCAGCTTCAATTGCTGGTTGCGCAACTGCTCGACCGTTTCCGAGAGATGCTGGTCAATGAACATCACTTCACCGGCGTTGATTGCCTTGCGCAACGTGCTGTCGACCTGAAACGGCATGCGCCGCGACAGCACGCCGGCCTCGGTCAGTTGCTTGTCGAGGTCGTTGCCCAGGCTGGCGCCAGTCATCAGGCTGATCTTCAGCGGCGTGACCTTGGCGCGCTCGGCCAGTGCGTGGGGAACGGCCTTGGCTTCGCCGGCGCGGGTGAAACCGCTCATGCCGACGGTCATGCCGTCCTCAATCAGAGCGGCAGCGTCGGCAGCGCTCATCACTTTGTCCAACAACGAAGGCAGGCGAATACGGTCACGGTACATGGATTATTATCTCGGGCAACGAGTAGCAGGATGCGCAGTCTAGTGAATTTGGCCGGCGCCTGTCCCGCTACCAAGGTCGCAAACGAGGCCTCTATTTCGCGGGTTTTCAGTAAAACACCGTTACCGGATCTGCAACAACGCGGCAAATTGTCCAGCGTCTTGCGCAAACAAAAACGCCCCGACAAGTCGGGGCGTTCGCTATTGCAGCGGTGAATTACTCGACCGCTTTGACCATGTCTTCGATGACTTTCTTCGCGTCGCCGAAAACCATCATGGTCTTGTCCAGATAGAACAGTTCGTTGTCCAGGCCGGCGTAGCCGCTGGCCATCGAGCGCTTGTTGACGATGATGGTCTTGGCCTTGAACGCTTCGAGAATCGGCATACCGGCAATCGGCGACTTCGGATCGTTCTTCGCGGCCGGGTTGACCACGTCGTTCGCACCGAGCACCAGCACAACGTCGGCCTGACCGAACTCGGAGTTGATGTCTTCCATCTCGAACACCTGATCGTAAGGCACTTCGGCCTCGGCGAGCAGGACGTTCATATGCCCAGGCATCCGACCGGCCACCGGGTGGATCGCGTACTTCACGGTCACTCCGCGATGGGTCAGCTTCTCGGTCAGTTCCTTCAGTGCGTGTTGTGCACGGGCCACTGCCAGACCGTAGCCCGGGACGATGATCACGGTATCGGCGTTGGTCAGCAGGAAGGTTGCGTCATCAGCCGAGCCGGATTTCACCGGACGGGCTTCTTGCGCACCGGTAGGACCTGCATCTGCCGTATTGCCGAAACCGCCGAGCAGTACATTGAAGAAGGAGCGGTTCATCGCCTTGCACATGATGTACGAGAGGATCGCACCGCTCGAACCCACCAGCGAGCCGGCAATGATCAGCATCGAGTTGTTCAGCGAGAAGCCGATCCCCGCCGCCGCCCAGCCGGAATAGCTGTTGAGCATCGACACCACCACCGGCATGTCGGCGCCGCCGATCGGGATGATGATCAGCACGCCCATCACGAACGCCAGCGCCAGCATCAGCGCGAACGCCGTAAAGTTGCCGGTGAACATGAAAGTCAGACCGAGAACCAGCGTTGCCAGACCCAGAATCGCATTGAGCTTGTGCTGGCCACTGAACTGTACCGGTGCGCCCTGGAACAGGCGGAACTTGTATTTGCCCGAGAGCTTGCCGAAGGCGATCACCGAACCCGAGAAGGTGATCGCACCGATGGCGGCACCGAGGAACAGCTCCAGACGGTTGCCCGCCGGAATCGCATCGCCCAGTTGTTTAACGATACCCAGCGATTGCGGCTCGACCACCGCCGCAATAGCAATGAACACCGCCGCGAGGCCGATCATGCTGTGCATGAACGCTACCAGTTCCGGCATCTTGGTCATTTCAACGCGCTTGGCCATGATCGAACCGGCGGTGCCGCCGACCAACAGGCCGACGATCACGTAACCGATACCTGCAGTGGCCAGCTCAGCGCCCAACTTATAGATGAGACCGACGGTGGTGATGATAGCCAGCGCCATGCCAAGCATGCCGAACAGGTTGCCGCGCCGCGAAGTGGTCGGGTGCGACAGGCCTTTGAGGGCCTGGATAAAGCAGATCGACGCGATCAGGTAGAGCGTCGTCACGAGATTCATGCTCATTACTTCGGCGCCTCTTCTTTTGCTTTCGGGGCTTTCTTTTTGAACATCTCAAGCATGCGGCGAGTGACCAGGAAGCCACCAAACACGTTGACCGCAGCCAGTGCCACGGCCAGCGTGCCCATGGTTTTGCCCAGCGGCGTGACGGTCAGCGCAGCGGCGAGCATGGCGCCGACGATCACGATCGCGGAAATGGCGTTTGTGACTGCCATCAACGGCGTGTGCAGCGCAGGTGTAACGTTCCAGACCACGTGGTAACCGACATAAATCGCCAGCACGAAGATGATCAGGTTGTAGATACCGGGGGAGATAAGCTCTTCCATCGTCTGAATCCCTGCTTAGGCGTTTTTACGGATGACTTGGCCGTCGCGGCACATCAGGCACGCGGCGACGATGTCGTCTTCGAGGTTGACGTCGAACTGGCCTTCCTTGGTGAACACCAGCTTGAGGAAGTCCAGCAGGTTGCGTGCGTACAGCGCCGAAGCATCGGCAGCGACTTCACCGGCGAGGTTGGTCGGGCCAACGATGGTCACACCGTTTTCCACAACGACTTGATCGGCCACGGTCAGCGGACAGTTGCCACCCTGAGCGGCCGCGAGGTCGATGACCACCGAGCCCGGCTTCATCTGCGCCACGGTCTCGGCGCTGAGCAGCGTCGGCGCCTTGCGGCCCGGAATCAGCGCAGTGGTGATGACGATATCGGCCTGCTTGGCGCGCTCGTGCACGGCCTGGGCCTGACGCTGCATCCAGCTCGCCGGCATCGGCCGCGCGTAACCGCCGACACCGACGGCGCATTCGCGCTCTTCATTGGTCTCGTAAGGCACGTCGACGAACTTCGCGCCGAGGGATTCGATCTGTTCCTTCACCGCTGGGCGCACGTCGGACGCTTCGATCACCGCACCCAGGCGTTTCGCCGTGGCAATCGCCTGCAAACCGGCCACGCCTGCGCCAAGAATCAGCACCCGCGCCGCTTTCACGGTGCCCGCAGCAGTCATCAGCATCGGCATGAAGCGTGGGTAATAGTGAGCCGCGAGCAACACCGCTTTGTAGCCGGCGATATTCGCCTGCGACGACAACACATCAAGACTCTGCGCCCGCGAGGTGCGCGGTGCCGCCTCGAGGGCGAACGCGGTAATGCCGCACTCGGCCATCTTCGTGATGGTCTCGTTGTTGAATGGGTTGAGCATGCCCACGAGCACCGTGCCGCGCTTGATCAGCGGCAGTTCGGCATCGCTTGGCGCGACCACTTTGAGAATCAGCTCGGCGCCAAACGCGTCATTGGCGCTGCCAATGCTTGCGCCGGCCGCTTCATAGGCACTGTCGACGACACTGGCTTTGACGCCAGCGCCGCTTTGCACAGTGACCTTATGGCCTTGGCTGATCAGCTTCTTGATGGTTTCCGGGGTTGCAGCAACCCGTGTTTCACCGGTCTGGGTTTCGAGAGGAACACCAATGTGCACGTCAAATCTCCTGCGTGATCTTATTGAGTAAACCCATGCACTACGGATGGTGCGACTGGGGCGGCCGATCAGCACGATCCCGCCGAATCAGGGCGGGGCGCGGCATTTTGCAGGCGAACTTTATGCCCTTCAAGGGATTATGACGGGTGACGGAAAATTAACTACAAGTCATGCCGTGACCGAATGTCGCAGATGGCCAGTTGAACCCCTTGCAGGCCGTGCCCTGCAAGGATTCTGGCTGAATTTGAAAAAAATTCGCATCCGTGGCGTGAATAGGCAGTAATGAGTCGCCATTAGAGGCTGAAAGCCACGTGTTTGGCAGCTTGTGGGACGTCTGTACGACTTTCGGATACAGTCTGCTCAGAAGCGACAAATAGTTATATCTGTAGGGCTCTAGTTTTTCTGACTACGGGGTTAGGTATTGCGCAAAGCCTTTATTCTTCTAGGCTGTAGCTCTGCGCTTGATTTACCAGCCAGTCACGAAATGCCTTCAGCGATGCCGATTCGACCTTTCGCTCCGGAATCATCAGGTAATAGGCCTTGATGCTGGAAAGCGCTTGAGAGTTGGCAACCACCAGACGTTTCTCTGCCAGCTCGCGCTGAATCAGAAACGGCGGAATCAGCGCGACGCCCATGTCGTGCATGGCTGCCTGGGCAAGCATGGAGAATAGCTCGTAGCGCGGACCTGTCATGTCGCGCGGAATATTCAGCTGTTGCGAGTTGAACCATTGGCGCCAGGCGTAAGGTCGGGTGGTCTGCTGAAGCAGCGGTAGCTCGGCGATGGCTTGCGCTGTCAGCTGCGTGTGATCGCCGAGTAGGGCGGGGCTGCACACCGGCATCGGATTTTCGCCCATCAACCTGTGGGACTCGGTACCCGACCAGTCGGCGTCGCCGAAGTAAATCGCGGCATCGAATTCGGTGTCGGCAAACAGGAATGGCCGAGTGCGGTTGGTCAGGTTGACGGTCACTTCCGGGTGCTTGAGCTGGAAATCCTTGAGCCGTGGCAGCAGCCATTGCGTGCCGAAGGTCGGGACGACTGCGAGCTCGATGACGTTGGCGCCTTGCTGGCCCATTACCGAGAGGGTGTCGCGCTCCACCGCATCGAGCTGAGTCGCCACCCGACGACTGTAGGAAAGACCCGCCTCGGTCAGTTTCACTCCACGTCGCGAGCGTCGGAACAGTTCCACGCTGAGGAAGTCTTCCAGGCTGGCGATCTGTCGGCAAATGGCACCCTGTGTGAGCGACAGTTCTTCAGCAGCACGGGTAAAGCTCTCATGGCGGGCGGCAGCTTCGAAACTGATCAGGGCGGCGGTGCTGGGGATCTTCCTGCGCATGTACGTCAACCTCACTAATGCGCCGCATATAAGGCTATTCGCGACGGTACGGAGTGAGAAATTAGCACAACAGAATGCGAAATCCTCGTTTGCTCCGACGGCGAACCGCGCCTAGGATCAATGCCACGTTAATTCACCCGATTGCGAGGGCACACTCATGGGCGGTAAAGCTAGCTTCAACTGGATCGATCCCCTGCTGCTGGATCAACAGCTCACCGAAGAAGAGCGGATGATCCGCGACACCGCCGCCCAGTTCGCTCAACAGAGTCTGGCGCCGCGTGTGCTCGAAGCTTTCCGTCATGAGAAGACCGACCCGGCAATCTTCCGCGAGATGGGCGAAGTCGGCCTGCTCGGCGCGACCATTCCCGAGCAATACGGTGGCAGTGGTCTGAATTACGTCAGTTATGGCCTGATTGCCCGTGAGGTCGAGCGCGTCGACTCTGGCTATCGCTCGATGATGAGCGTGCAATCCTCACTGGTGATGGTGCCGATCAACGAATTCGGTACCGAAGCACAGAAGCAGAAGTACCTGCCGAAACTGGCTTCCGGCGAATGGATCGGTTGCTTTGGTCTGACCGAGCCGAACCACGGTTCCGATCCGGGCGCGATGATTAGCCGGGCGCGCAAGGTCGATGGCGGCTACAGCCTGACCGGCGCGAAGATGTGGATCACCAACAGCCCGATCGCTGACGTCTTCGTGGTGTGGGCCAAGGACGATGCTGGCGATATCCGTGGATTCGTTCTGGAGAAAGGCTGGAAAGGTCTGAGCGCTCCGGCGATTCACGGCAAGGTCGGCCTGCGCGCTTCCATCACCGGCGAGATCGTCATGGACAACGTGTTCGTGCCGGAAGAAAACATCTTCCCGGACGTCCGAGGTCTGAAAGGTCCGTTCACCTGCCTCAACTCCGCACGCTACGGCATTTCCTGGGGCGCACTGGGCGCGGCCGAGTTCTGCTGGCACACCGCGCGTCAATACACTCTGGATCGTCAGCAATTCGGTCGACCGTTGGCCGCGACTCAACTGGTGCAGAAGAAACTCGCCGACATGCAGACCGAGATCACTCTGGCGCTGCAAGGCTGCTTGCGACTGGGCCGGATGAAGGACGAGGGTACCGCCGCCGTTGAAATCACTTCGATCATGAAGCGCAACTCCTGCGGCAAGTCGCTGGATATTGCGCGGATGGCGCGCGACATGCTCGGTGGCAATGGTATCTCCGATGAGTTCGGCGTGGCCCGTCATCTGGTCAACCTGGAAGTGGTGAATACCTATGAAGGTACCCACGACGTTCACGCGCTGATCCTCGGGCGTGCGCAAACCGGTCTGCAGGCGTTCTATTAATAGGAGGGCGGACCATGGGCGCGCTGTCGCATCTACGGGTACTGGATTTATCGCGAGTACTGGCCGGGCCTTGGGCCGGACAGATCCTCGCCGACCTGGGCGCCGAGGTGATCAAGGTCGAGCGCCCGGGCAATGGTGATGACACCCGCGCCTGGGGCCCGCCCTTTCTTAAAGATGCTTACGGCGAGAACACATCGGAAGCGGCTTATTACCTCTCGGCAAACCGCAACAAGCAATCGGTGACCATCGACTTCACCCGTTCTGAAGGGCAGAAGCTGGTGCGCGACCTGGCGGCGAAGTCGGACATTCTGATTGAGAATTTCAAAGTAGGTGGTCTGGCGGCCTATGGTCTGGACTATGAGTCGCTGAAGGCGCTCAACCCGAATCTGATCTATTGCTCCATCACCGGCTTCGGCCAGACCGGCCCTTACGCCAAGCGTGCGGGGTATGACTTCATGATCCAGGGCCTCGGCGGCTTGATGAGTCTGACTGGTCGACCTGAAGGAGATGAAGGTGCTGGGCCGGTGAAAGTGGGCGTGGCGCTGACGGATATTCTTACCGGGCTGTATTCGACAGTGGCGATCCTCGCGGCATTGGCTCATCGCGATCACGACGGTGGCGGCCAGCACATCGATATGGCGTTGCTGGATGTGCAGGTCGCGTGCCTGGCCAATCAGGCGATGAACTACCTGACCACCGGCAATGCGCCGAAGCGCCTGGGCAATGCGCATCCGAATATCGTGCCTTATCAGGACTTTCCTACGGCGGATGGCGACTTCATTCTCACCGTGGGTAATGACGGGCAGTTCCGCAAGTTCGCCGAAGTCGCGGGGCAACCGCAGTGGGCGGATGACCCGCGCTTCGCGACCAACAAGCTGCGGGTGGCGAACCGCGCGGTGTTGATCCCGTTGATCCGCCAAGCTACGGTCTTCAAGACCACGGCCGAGTGGGTTGCTCAATTGGAGCAGGCGGGCGTGCCTTGTGGGCCGATCAATGATCTGTCGCAGGTATTTGAAGATCCTCAGGTGAAGGCGCGCGGTCTGGCGATAGAGCTGCCGCATGCATTGGCGGGGATGGTGCCTCAGGTGGCCAGCCCGATTCGGTTGTCGGAGACGCCCGTTGAATATCGTCATGCGCCTCCTTTATTAGGTGAGCACACATTAGAGGTTCTGCAGCGGGTGCTGGGTCTGGGGGCAGGCGCGGTGGCTATGTTGAAGAAGGAAGGCGTCCTTTAAGTCTTCTTCTATATAGAAGAAGCTCTTTTCTCATCTGATTGGATGTTTTTTAACCAATACGCAAGTTATTGAAAGAAAAGCGAAATTAACGGTTGACGGCAGATTCCAGAGGTCTATAATTCGCCCCACTTCCGGCGCAGTCGAAACGGAAAACTCCTTGAGATTCAAAGAGTTACGCAGTTTTCAACAGTGGCTTGCTTCAGATCATCGAGGCATGGAAAGAGTTGAAAGAGCAGTGATGTGCAGCTCTTTTAACGGTTCGATCTTCTCGGTCGAAAGCGGAGAAAAAGAGGTGTTGACAGCAGCGATTAACGCTGTAGAATTCGCCTCCCGCTATCGAGAGATCGGAAGCGCAAGTGGTTGAAGTTGTTGAAGAATTCTTCGAAAACTTCTGAAAATAATCACTTGACAGCAAATGAGGCTGCTGTAGAATGCGCGCCTCGGTTGAGACGAAAGATCTTAACCAACCGCTCTTTAACAACTGAATCAAGCAATTCGTGTGGGTGCTTGTGCAGTCAGACTGATAGTCAACAAGATTATCAGCATCACAAGTTACTCCGCGAGAAATCAAAGATGTAACCAACGATTGCTGAGCCAAGTTTAGGGTTTCTTAAAAACCCAAAGATGTTTGAACTGAAGAGTTTGATCATGGCTCAGATTGAACGCTGGCGGCAGGCCTAACACATGCAAGTCGAGCGGATGAGAGGAGCTTGCTCCTGGATTCAGCGGCGGACGGGTGAGTAATGCCTAGGAATCTGCCTGGTAGTGGGGGACAACGTTTCGAAAGGAACGCTAATACCGCATACGTCCTACGGGAGAAAGCAGGGGACCTTCGGGCCTTGCGCTATCAGATGAGCCTAGGTCGGATTAGCTAGTTGGTGAGGTAATGGCTCACCAAGGCGACGATCCGTAACTGGTCTGAGAGGATGATCAGTCACACTGGAACTGAGACACGGTCCAGACTCCTACGGGAGGCAGCAGTGGGGAATATTGGACAATGGGCGAAAGCCTGATCCAGCCATGCCGCGTGTGTGAAGAAGGTCTTCGGATTGTAAAGCACTTTAAGTTGGGAGGAAGGGCAGTAAATTAATACTTTGCTGTTTTGACGTTACCGACAGAATAAGCACCGGCTAACTCTGTGCCAGCAGCCGCGGTAATACAGAGGGTGCAAGCGTTAATCGGAATTACTGGGCGTAAAGCGCGCGTAGGTGGTTTGTTAAGTTGGATGTGAAATCCCCGGGCTCAACCTGGGAACTGCATCCAAAACTGGCAAGCTAGAGTATGGTAGAGGGTGGTGGAATTTCCTGTGTAGCGGTGAAATGCGTAGATATAGGAAGGAACACCAGTGGCGAAGGCGACCACCTGGACTGATACTGACACTGAGGTGCGAAAGCGTGGGGAGCAAACAGGATTAGATACCCTGGTAGTCCACGCCGTAAACGATGTCAACTAGCCGTTGGGAGCCTTGAGCTCTTAGTGGCGCAGCTAACGCATTAAGTTGACCGCCTGGGGAGTACGGCCGCAAGGTTAAAACTCAAATGAATTGACGGGGGCCCGCACAAGCGGTGGAGCATGTGGTTTAATTCGAAGCAACGCGAAGAACCTTACCAGGCCTTGACATCCAATGAACTTTCCAGAGATGGATTGGTGCCTTCGGGAGCATTGAGACAGGTGCTGCATGGCTGTCGTCAGCTCGTGTCGTGAGATGTTGGGTTAAGTCCCGTAACGAGCGCAACCCTTGTCCTTAGTTACCAGCACGTAATGGTGGGCACTCTAAGGAGACTGCCGGTGACAAACCGGAGGAAGGTGGGGATGACGTCAAGTCATCATGGCCCTTACGGCCTGGGCTACACACGTGCTACAATGGTCGGTACAAAGGGTTGCCAAGCCGCGAGGTGGAGCTAATCCCATAAAACCGATCGTAGTCCGGATCGCAGTCTGCAACTCGACTGCGTGAAGTCGGAATCGCTAGTAATCGCGAATCAGAATGTCGCGGTGAATACGTTCCCGGGCCTTGTACACACCGCCCGTCACACCATGGGAGTGGGTTGCACCAGAAGTAGCTAGTCTAACCTTCGGGGGGACGGTTACCACGGTGTGATTCATGACTGGGGTGAAGTCGTAACAAGGTAGCCGTAGGGGAACCTGCGGCTGGATCACCTCCTTAATCGACGATATCAGCTGCTGCATGAGCTCCCACACGAATTGCTTGATTCATTGAAGAAGACGATAGAAGCAGCTTTAAGCTCCAAGCTGATAGCTCTGAGCTAACAGTTACAAGCTCGAAATTGGGTCTGTAGCTCAGTTGGTTAGAGCGCACCCCTGATAAGGGTGAGGTCGGCAGTTCGAATCTGCCCAGACCCACCAATTTTGTTATGGGGCCATAGCTCAGCTGGGAGAGCGCCTGCCTTGCACGCAGGAGGTCAGCGGTTCGATCCCGCTTGGCTCCACCATAAACTGCTTCGAAGTTTGAGAGTTTAGAAATGAATATTCGCACTGAATATTGATTTCTAGTCTTTTGATTAGATCGTTCTTTAAAAATTTGGGTATGTGATAGTAAGATAGACTGAACGTTACTTTCACTGGTAACGGATCAGGCTAAGGTAAAATTTGTGAGTTCTCTTAGTTGAGAAATTCGAATTTTCGGCGAATGTCGTCTTCACAGTATAACCAGATTGCTTGGGGTTATATGGTCAAGTGAAGAAGCGCATACGGTGGATGCCTTGGCAGTCAGAGGCGATGAAAGACGTGGTAGCCTGCGAAAAGCTTCGGGGAGTCGGCAAACAGACTTTGATCCGGAGATGTCTGAATGGGGGAACCCAGCCATCATAAGATGGTTATCTTGTACTGAATACATAGGTGCAAGAGGCGAACCAGGGGAACTGAAACATCTAAGTACCCTGAGGAAAAGAAATCAACCGAGATTCCCTTAGTAGTGGCGAGCGAACGGGGACTAGCCCTTAAGTGGCTTTGAGATTAGCGGAACGCTCTGGAAAGTGCGGCCATAGTGGGTGATAGCCCTGTACGCGAAAATCTCTTAGTCATGAAATCGAGTAGGACGGAGCACGAGAAACTTTGTCTGAATATGGGGGGACCATCCTCCAAGGCTAAATACTACTGACTGACCGATAGTGAACTAGTACCGTGAGGGAAAGGCGAAAAGAACCCCGGAGAGGGGAGTGAAATAGATCCTGAAACCGTATGCGTACAAGCAGTGGGAGCAGACTTTGTTCTGTGACTGCGTACCTTTTGTATAATGGGTCAGCGACTTATTTTCAGTGGCGAGCTTAACCGAATAGGGGAGGCGTAGCGAAAGCGAGTCTTAATAGGGCGTCTAGTCGCTGGGAATAGACCCGAAACCGGGCGATCTATCCATGGGCAGGTTGAAGGTTAGGTAACACTGACTGGAGGACCGAACCGACTACCGTTGAAAAGTTAGCGGATGACCTGTGGATCGGAGTGAAAGGCTAATCAAGCTCGGAGATAGCTGGTTCTCCTCGAAAGCTATTTAGGTAGCGCCTCATGTATCACTGTAGGGGGTAGAGCACTGTTTCGGCTAGGGGGTCATCCCGACTTACCAAACCGATGCAAACTCCGAATACCTACAAGTGCCGAGCATGGGAGACACACGGCGGGTGCTAACGTCCGTCGTGAAAAGGGAAACAACCCAGACCGTCAGCTAAGGTCCCAAAGTTATGGTTAAGTGGGAAACGATGTGGGAAGGCTTAGACAGCTAGGAGGTTGGCTTAGAAGCAGCCACCCTTTAAAGAAAGCGTAATAGCTCACTAGTCGAGTCGGCCTGCGCGGAAGATGTAACGGGGCTCAAACCATACACCGAAGCTACGGGTATCATCTTCGGATGATGCGGTAGAGGAGCGTTCTGTAAGCCTGTGAAGGTGAGTTGAGAAGCTTGCTGGAGGTATCAGAAGTGCGAATGCTGACATGAGTAACGACAATGGGTGTGAAAAACACCCACGCCGAAAGACCAAGGTTTCCTGCGCAACGTTAATCGACGCAGGGTTAGTCGGTCCCTAAGGCGAGGCTGAAAAGCGTAGTCGATGGAAAACAGGTTAATATTCCTGTACTTCTGGTTATTGCGATGGAGGGACGGAGAAGGCTAGGCCAGCTTGGCGTTGGTTGTCCAAGTTTAAGGTGGTAGGCTGAGATCTTAGGTAAATCCGGGATCTTAAGGCCGAGAGCTGATGACGAGTGTTCTTTTAGAACACGAAGTGGTTGATGCCATGCTTCCAAGAAAAGCTTCTAAGCTTCAGGTAACCAGGAACCGTACCCCAAACCGACACAGGTGGTTGGGTAGAGAATACCAAGGCGCTTGAGAGAACTCGGGTGAAGGAACTAGGCAAAATGGCACCGTAACTTCGGGAGAAGGTGCGCCGGTGAGGGTGAAGGACTTGCTCCGTAAGCTCATGCCGGTCGAAGATACCAGGCCGCTGCGACTGTTTATTAAAAACACAGCACTCTGCAAACACGAAAGTGGACGTATAGGGTGTGACGCCTGCCCGGTGCCGGAAGGTTAATTGATGGGGTTAGCTAACGCGAAGCTCTTGATCGAAGCCCCGGTAAACGGCGGCCGTAACTATAACGGTCCTAAGGTAGCGAAATTCCTTGTCGGGTAAGTTCCGACCTGCACGAATGGCGTAACGATGGCGGCGCTGTCTCCACCCGAGACTCAGTGAAATTGAAATCGCTGTGAAGATGCAGTGTATCCGCGGCTAGACGGAAAGACCCCGTGAACCTTTACTATAGCTTTGCACTGGACTTTGAATTTGCTTGTGTAGGATAGGTGGGAGGCTTTGAAGCGTGGACGCCAGTTCGCGTGGAGCCATCCTTGAAATACCACCCTGGCAACTTTGAGGTTCTAACTCAGGTCCGTTATCCGGATCGAGGACAGTGTATGGTGGGTAGTTTGACTGGGGCGGTCTCCTCCTAAAGAGTAACGGAGGAGTACGAAGGTGCGCTCAGACCGGTCGGAAATCGGTCGTAGAGTATAAAGGCAAAAGCGCGCTTGACTGCGAGACAGACACGTCGAGCAGGTACGAAAGTAGGTCTTAGTGATCCGGTGGTTCTGTATGGAAGGGCCATCGCTCAACGGATAAAAGGTACTCCGGGGATAACAGGCTGATACCGCCCAAGAGTTCATATCGACGGCGGTGTTTGGCACCTCGATGTCGGCTCATCACATCCTGGGGCTGAAGCCGGTCCCAAGGGTATGGCTGTTCGCCATTTAAAGTGGTACGCGAGCTGGGTTTAGAACGTCGTGAGACAGTTCGGTCCCTATCTGCCGTGGACGTTTGAGATTTGAGAGGGGCTGCTCCTAGTACGAGAGGACCGGAGTGGACGAACCTCTGGTGTTCCGGTTGTCACGCCAGTGGCATTGCCGGGTAGCTATGTTCGGGAAAGATAACCGCTGAAAGCATCTAAGCGGGAAACTTGCCTCAAGATGAGATCTCACTGGAACCTTGAGTTCCCTGAAGGGCCGTCGAAGACTACGACGTTGATAGGTTGGGTGTGTAAGCGCTGTGAGGCGTTGAGCTAACCAATACTAATTGCCCGTGAGGCTTGACCATATAACACCCAAGCAATTTGCGTCGAAAGGCCAGATTGCGGTGTGTGAAGACGAAACGAACCGAAAGTTCGAAGTTCACAAACACCTAGCTGTCACATACCCAATTTGCTGAAGCGAGGCCGTCTGGTCACGAGTCAGTACCCGAATTTCTTGACGACCATAGAGCGTTGGAACCACCTGATCCCATCCCGAACTCAGCAGTGAAACGATGCATCGCCGATGGTAGTGTGGGGTTTCCCCATGTGAGAGTAGGTCATCGTCAAGATTAAATTCCGAAACCCCAATTGCGAAAGCAGTTGGGGTTTTGTTTTAGTAGAAGTTCCTGTTTTTGCTGGCTTGTTACCGTGTTGACGGGCCAGATAAAGAATTTCTTGACGACCATAGAACATTGGAACCACCTGATCCCATCCCGAACTCAGAAGTGAAACGATGTATCGCCGATGGTAGTGTGGGGTTTCCCCATGTGAGAGTAGGTCATCGTCAAGATTGAATTCCGAAACCCCTGTCTGCTAACGCAGACAGGGGTTTTGTCATTTAAGCGTCTACGAAAGATCATGCCGTTCTGCGAGTCTTGCTGTTGCGTCTTGCCTGCCACTTGCGCCACCAGATATAAACGCCCGTCCCTGAAAACCCCGCAATCAACACACCCAGTACCGCGATCATTACCTGCCCTGTCACCCCGATGATCCGTCCTCCATGTATGGGCAACTGAAGTCGATAGAACTGCTCTCCAAGCGTGCCCTGTCCCGCGATCTCCTGTCCCAATAATCGGCCATCGGTACCGTGAAAGAACAACCAGGATTTACCGTGAGCGTCCGTATCGTGCTGTCCAAATCCTGCGCCGTAGAAGTTGTACTCAAAGCTGTAATACAACTCGCCGATCGCCGCCGTCAGCCCTAATCGTTCCCCTTCCTGCAATGCCCTTTCGTACGCCTGTTGATAACTCAACTGTGTCGTCCCCAGTTGATTGGCGGGCATTCGTCCTCTGGCTTCATAAACGCTCGGCTCGATGGGCGAAAACAAAGAAACCGCAGGCTTGAACACTTGGCTCGGCAAGTTCATCGCCACGCTGCTGACGGCGATCGGTAACAGCAGTAGCCACAGCCACAATCCTCCGGCGCGATGCAGGTCGAAGTTCAAGCGGTAGGCATGCCCGCCTTTGACCTTCCACGCAGTAGCCCACTTCTTCCAGAATGGCTTGCCACGCGGCAAGGTCAGCCACAATGCAACAAAGCAGTCGATCACCCACGCGATGGCCACCCCACCCATCAACAGCAATCCCCAGTTACCCGGTAATGTCAGGTTGTAATGAAATTCCAGAATGAACGGGATTAAGTTCTCCCGCTTGAAACAGCACTCACCCCAGTAACGGGCGCCTTTCTGTTCCGCACTGACCGGATCCAGATAGAACACTTGATTACGTTCGTCGTATGGCTGGCCCGTCCCAGGATCGTTGCGCGGAACTGCTGCCAGCAGCGCCGTCTGCCCCGTCTCATGGGGATACTCCATGTACCAGACTTGCAGTTTCGGATGTGCAATCTGCACCGCTTCTACCAACGCGCCGGGCGGCAGGCGTTCACCCACTGACGTCGCTTTATAGAATTGCGGATTCAGCCATTCATCCAGTTCATGATTGAACGCCAGCACACTGCCTGTAAGGCCCGCCAGCAATAGAAACACCGCAATGGCCAGGCCGATATATCGATGCAATAAAACCAGAAACGCACGCATACAGAACACCCCCGAAGAAACGACAAAGCCAGCCCCTGATATCAGGGGCTGGCTTTTTTATGCACAGGACACGGCTTTAGAACTGATAGCTGACGGTCGCCGCTACGTTGCGTTCTTCGCCCATGTAGCAGAAGTTCAGACTGGCGCAGGACGCGACATAGGATTCATTGGTCAGGTTGTTTGCATTGAGTCGGATATCCACACCTTTCAAGCCGACCTTACCCAAGTCATAACCAATCGAGGCATCGAACAGCGTGTAAGACGGCACCTTCATCGTGTTCTCCGCATCGGCCCAGCTGTAGCCGACATAGCGCACCCCACCGCCCAAGCGAAGACCATCAAGTGCGGCACTGTCGAACTTGTAGTCAGCCCACAGCGAGGCCATGTGTCGCGGCGCCTGAGTCGGTGAGTTGCCCTTGTTCTCGATGACATCGGTCGGCGTGCTCAAGGTGCTGATCATCGATTTGGAATATTCGATATCAGTGAAGGTGTAACTACCGAGTACTTTCAAGTTATCGGTCAGTTGCATGTGCGCTTCCAGCTCCAGACCTTGCGAGCGTACGGCGCCGACTGCGCGGTAGAAGTTCTCCTGCGGCAGTTTGGTCGCGAGGTTTTCCTGGTCGATGCGGAACAGCGAGGCGGTAAACAGGTTATCGGTGCCCGGCGGCTGATACTTCAAACCGACTTCCCACTGTGTGCCATCGGTAGGGGCGAGTGGATTACCGGCGCTGTCGGCATAGGAGTTCGGGTTAAACGACTCGGAGTAGCTGATGTATGGCGCCAGACCATTATCAAACAGGTATAAAGCGCCGGCACGCCCAGTGAGTTTCGTGCGCCGATCATTGATCTCTGTACCCACCGGACGCCCCGCTTCGGCGATGCGGTTTTCATCGGATGTCTCCACCCAGTCCTGACGCAGGCCCAGCGAGAAGCGCCACTTGTCCATCTCGATCAGGTCTTGCAGGTACACACCGGTCTGTTCGAGGCGACGCAGATAGCTGGTCTCGCCGTACATCTCGATCGCCGAGTTGCCGTACACCGGATTGAACGCATTGATCGGCGCCAGTCCACCACTGGTCCAGTCGACCACCGTTTTACGTCGCTGATAATCCGCGCCCATCAGCACCGTGTGCTTGGTCGCGCCGGTAAAGAATTCGGCCTGCAGCATGTTGTCGACGATAAACGCATGCAGGCGCTCATCACCGCCGGTGTAATAGCGGTTCAGTTCATTGCTGGTCGGGGTGGTCCAGCCATAGGCGTAGACCTGATCCATGTTCACTTTGGAATCGAGATAGCGGAAGTTCTGCCGTGCCGTGAAGACGTCGTTGAAGCGATGTTCGAACTGGTAGCCAAACGACTGCTGGTCACGGGAGTAACCATCGATACCCGGCTCGCCCTCGAAGAAGCGCGGCGAGATGCGCTCGCCATTGCGCTGATGGATCGTGCCGTCCGCCGGAACGCCGCCGTGGTAGCCGCCATCGGGATCGTGTTGCAGATAGGCCTGCAGGGTCAGCGAGGTGTCTTCGCTGAAATCGATGCTCAACGTCGGCGCGAGGGCGAAGCGTTTTTCCTTGTTGTGATCGAATTGCGTGTCGGACTGATCGCTCAATCCGGTCAGACGATAGGCAATGCGCTTGTCGTCATCGACCGGACCGCTGAAGTCAAAACCAACCCCACGCTGGCCTTGCGTCCCCACTGTCGCCTGCACCTGATGGTAGGCCTCATACAACGGTTTTTTGCTGGTCAGCGCGACCAGACCGCCGGGCGAGCTACGGCCGTACAGCACGGACGACGGGCCTTTGAGAATGTCCACACGCTCAAGGAAATACGGATCGACCTGCATGGTGCTGTAAGTGCCGCTGTCGCCCATCGACTTGAGGCCGTCGAGGTAGATGTTGTCCACCGAGCCGTCGTTGAAACCGCGCATCGCCACGTAGTCGTAACGGTGCGTGGCGCCGTACGGGTTGGTCAGCACACCCGGGGCGTAGCGCATCGCTTGCGAGACGGTCTGCGAGCCTTGGTCATCCATTTGCTCGCGCGTGACCACCGATACGCTTTGCGAGGTCTCCAGCAGGGCGGTACTGGTCTTGGTGGCGATCTGGCTGTGCGTGGCGTTGTAGCCGGCCATGCTGCCCAGCGCGTTACCGAGGGCGAAGCCTTTGATGTCGGTGGTCGGCAAGGCCAGCGCTTCGCTTTCAGCCAGCGGGCGCAGGATGTAAATGCTGCCGTCCTGGCTGACGGCTTCCAGTCCTGAGCCGCCGAGCAAATGGCTCAAGGCCTGGTCGGTCGAATATTCGCCCTGCACGCCGGGAGATTGCTGACCTTGAGTCTGTTGCGGCGTCATCGCCAAGGTGATGCCGGCCTGCCGGGCAAACTGATTCAACGCCTCGCCCAATGGCCCGGCAGCAATGTTGTAGCGATGGCTGATCTCGGTGCCGGTGTTGGCGGCCAGACTCAGGCTCGGTAATACGCTGACGCCCAGCGCGGTGGTCAGCAGTGCCGCCCGAACCGCATGGCGCAGTAGTGTCGATTCTGCAGTGAAATTCAGAGGGTTCTTACAAGTGGCGCGGACAGTCATTGTGGATTTCCGTAGGCAGTCGCGAGGGCTGATTTGAAGTGCTTACTGACTAAGCCGGACTGCCTGCGAAAACCCGCCAAAAATAATCACGCCGCACGTTCCAGGGTCACCCACCAGCGGGTGCGATAACGCAATTGCACCGGCAGCGTCTGCGGCAGGACCGCCAGCAGCCTGTCGGTGTCCTCCAGACGGAACACCCCAGAAAGGCGCAGGTCTGCGATCTCCGCCGAACAATTGAGATAACCCGGGCGATAACGGCCGACTTCAGCGAGGAAGTCACCCAGCCGCATATTGCGCGTGACAATCAAACCGTCGAGCCAGGCGCCCGCATCCATATCCGGCGTCGGCGCTGCGCGCAAACCGCTTTGATCGACCAGAAAACTCTGCCCGGCGAGTGCTTCGAGGGAAAGACCGCCAGCGCGAACCAACACCCGGCCACGAGTAACGCTGAGCCGCGTGCACTGTTCTTCCTGACGCAAAATGAAACGCGCATCGACCGGCGCATAACTGCCGTGGCGATTCTGTATGCGCAGCGGTCGATCGGTCGCCGCGCCCTCGTCAGAGCCGCCGCAGGTAACGATGATCTCGCCACGGGTCAGTTTGATCAGGCGCTGCTGCGCGGTGTAATCCAGGTCTACGGCGCTGGCGGTGTTGAGTTCGATCCGCGTGCCGTCGGGTAACTGGAAACCGCGCCGTTCGCCGGTCGCCGTCGCGTAGTCGGCGCTCCATTGCTGCCAAGCGGCGCTGTCCCTGGCCAGCCACGCGGCGGAGCCCATCAACAGCGCGCCCGACAACAACTTCAAAGCCTGGCGTCGGCCCAGCCCCTGCGCACTGTTTTCCAAGGTGTTGAAAGCGACCTGCGCACCCGGCACGGCGCGCAAACTGGAGCTCAATTCGGCTTGCAGCGACTGCACCCGCTGCCAGGCGATTTCATGTTCGTGATGCTCGGCGCGCCACTGCTCGCATTGGCGAGTCAGCCGCGAATTGCCGTGGGTGTTGCGCAGCCGCAGTAGCCAGTGAATCGCTTGCTTGACCACCTGTTGGCGCGGTTCGACGCGGCGACCGAGTGAGAGGTTATCCACAGGCATCAGCTTTCATACCGCAACACATAGCAGTGATACAGCGCATCGGCGACGTAGCGTTCCACAGAACGTACCGACACGCCCAACTGCTCGGCGATCTGTTTGTGAGTCAAACCTTCGCACTGCGCCAGGAGAAACGCCTGACGCACTTTCGGCTTCAGTCCTTCGAGCATGCGCGCAATGCTTTCCAGCAGCTCCAGCACCAACGCGCGCGATTCGGCGTCAGGTACTTCGCCTTCAGGCATGTGAGCAATGGTCTCCAGATAGGCCCGCTCGATTTCCTCGCGGCGCCAATGATCGATCACCAGGCCGCGCGCGATGGTTCGCAAGAAAGCTCGGGGCGCTTTCAGTTCGAGGCGTTCGGTGCGTTGCAGCAGGCGCAGGAAGGTGTCCTGAGCCAGATCCGCTGCATCCGCTGCGTTGCCCAGCCGCGCGCGCAGCCAAGCGTTGAGCCAGCCGTGATGACTACCGTAAAGCGCCTGTACGACCAACTCAGGTGAAGACATGACCACGCCAGCCCGAACGTCACAAATGATAATTAATCGCATTGTCATCAAGGGTTACAGATTTTGCAACTGTCGCGCCCATGTCGATGCGAAAAATTCCCTCGCAGCCGCTCTGGCACGCCGTTCGGCGGGAATCCTGCACAAACCCCGCCCATTTCTCACGCGCCCCTAAGATTTCTCCGCCGTTGGCCGACAGACTGGTGAGAAATGCGTGCACCAAAGTAGAGCGGCCAGAAGAACGCTGCCTGCGCTGTACATGGAATGTTGCAACCGGAACGCATCCCCACTTTTGGCATAAGAAGTCCCATGAAATGAATCTCAAGTTCAGCCATAAAATCCTCCTGGCCGCTTCGGGCGTCGTCGTCCTGGCGTTCGCGCTGTTCACGCTCTACAACGATTACTTGCAGCGAAACACCATTCGCCAGAACCTGCAGTCCTCCGTGCAACAGGCCGGTGACCTGACCGCCAGCAGCGTGCAGAACTGGATGAGCGGGCGCATTCTGGTGCTGGAAAACCTCGCGCAGAACGTTGCCCATCAAGGCAGGAATGCCGACCTCCCCGGTCTTGTCGATCAACCGGCCTTCACGTCGAACTTTCAGTTCACTTATGTCGGGCAGGCCAACGGTGTCTTCACCCAGCGCCCCGATGCGAAGATGCCGGACGGTTACGATCCGCGTCAGCGGCCTTGGTACAAGCAGGCCGTGGCCGCCGATAAAACCATGCTGACCCCGCCGTACATGGCGGCCGTCGGTGGCCTGGTGGTGACCATCGCCATGCCGGTGAAAAAGGACGGTGAATTGCTCGGTGTGGTCGGTGGTGACCTGAGCCTGGAAACTCTGGTGAAGATCATCAACTCGGTGGACTTCGGTGGCCTCGGCCATGCGTTTCTGGTCAGTGCCGACGGTCAGGTGATCGTCAGCCCGGACAAAGATCAGGTAATGAAAAACCTCAAGGACATCTACCCGAACACCAGCGTGCGCATCGAGAAGGGCAACCAGAACGTCGTGCTCAACGGCCAGGAACGCATTCTCTCGTTCACCCCGGTCAGCGATCTGCCGAATGCGCAGTGGTACATCGGTCTGTCGATCGATCGCGACAAGGCCTACGCCGCACTCAGCCAATTCCGCACCTCGGCGTTGATCGCCATGTTTGTCGCGGTCGCGGCGATTGCGTTGCTGTTGAGCCTGTTGATCAACGTGTTGATGCGTCCACTGACCACTATGGGCCGCGCGATGAAAGACATTGCCCAGGGCGAGGGCGATCTGACCCGGCGTCTGCTGGTCGAGAGCAAAGACGAGTTCGGTGAACTGGGCAGCGCGTTCAACCAGTTCGTTGAACGGATTCACGCATCGATTTCCGAAGTGTCGTCGGCGACCCGTCACGTACATGACCTGTCGCAACGGGTGATGGCTTCGTCCAACGCTTCGATCGTCGGTTCCGACGAGCAAAGTGCGCGCACCAACAGCGTCGCGGCGGCGATCAATCAGCTGGGCGCCGCCACTCAGGAGATCGCGCGCAACGCGGCGGATGCTTCGCAGCACGCCAGCGGCGCCAGCGAGCAAGCTGACGACGGTCGTCAGGTGGTCGAGCAAACCATTCAGGCGATGACCGAGCTGTCGCAGAAGATCAGCCTGTCGTGCACGCAGATCGAAACCCTGAACGCCAGCACCGATAACATTGGCCACATTCTCGATGTGATCAAAGGCATCTCGCAGCAGACCAACCTGCTGGCGCTCAACGCTGCCATCGAGGCCGCGCGTGCCGGTGAAGCCGGGCGCGGTTTTGCCGTGGTTGCCGATGAGGTGCGCAACCTTGCGCATCGCACTCAGGAATCGGCGGAAGAGATCCACAAGATGATCACCTCGCTGCAGGTCGGCTCGCGCGAAGCGGTGAGCACGATGAACGCCAGTCAGGCGTCCAGCGAGCAAAGCGTGGAAGTGGCGAATCAGGCCGGTCTGCGCCTGGTCAGCGTGACCCAGCGCATCGGCGAAATCGATGGTATGAACCAGTCGGTGGCCGCTGCGACTGAAGAGCAGACTGCGGTGGTGGAAACCCTCAACGTCGACGTCAACCAGATCAACCTGTTGAACCAGCAGAGCGTGGCCAACCTCAATGAAACGTTGAAGGATTGTGATGCGTTGTCGCAGCAGGCCAATCGCCTGAAGCAATTGGTCGACAGTTTCAAGATCTGATTCATAGATCGCAGACCGCGTTATCGTTCTTCGCGAGCAGGCTCGCTCCCACAAATTGACCGCATTCCTACAGCAGGAATGCAATCAAAATGTGGGAGCGAGCCTGCTCGCGAAAGCGGTCTGACAATCACCGCAAAGCCGAAGCCTTAGACAAACAGCTTCAGCACATTGCCCATCGCATCATCGGCAAACCCCTGCACAAAATCCTTGAACCCCGGCAACGCCTCTTCCCCACCGGAAGCGGGTTCGGCAATGATCGTCCAGGTCGCCCGCGACTTCCCTGCGCTCAGCGATTCCACTTGCATCGCCGCCCACAGGTTCGCCACCCCCAACGTGTTGTAAATCGTCGTCCAGGTCATGCGCCGCGCCTGTTCATCGCGCGAGTTGAGTTGTTCGACCACGACGTTGCCGTCCTTGAAGATTTTCTTGCGCAGCGAAGACACGCCTTCGCCGGTCATTTCGGTGTGCGCCAGCGCTGGAATGAATCGTTCGAAGCCTGCGAAATCGCCAACGACCGCCCATACCTGTGCCGCGTCCGCCGGCACTTCCACCGACGACACAACGTGGCAGCCTTGCGGGTTTTTGATCAGGGTGTCGGGTTGCAGATTGATCATGGTGTTGCTCCTTGTGGATGAGTCAGATGAAGTTGATTTCTTTCAGGTAGTCGCAGCCGCGACGCAGCAACGCCGGGGATTTCTGTGGGTAGTGCGCGCCCATCTGCCGCACGCCGGCCTCGGCGTTGGCGTGGCCGATCAGGGAGATGTCGCCGATGTCTTCTTCGAAGCCGTTGAGGTAGAAACCGAGCACGCCGAACAGCGCGTTGTCGGCGTCGACCCGACTCAGTTGCTGTTGCCAATCGGCGACGCTGACCAGCGCAAACTCGCTGCCGGTTTCGCGGAACGAAGCGACGTAGGCATCCCAGCTCAGCGGCTCGGGATTGTGCAGATTGAACACCGCGCGATCCGCTGAATAACGGCTGGCATGAAAGGCGATGAAGCGGGCGAGAAAGTCCACCGGCATCAGGTCGAAATTCAGCGCAAACGCCGGCACCTGACCGAGCTGGATCGAGCCTTTGAGCATCAGCATCAAACGGTTTTTATGCGGCTGGCAAACGCCGCTGAGGCTGTTGAAACTGATGTTGCCAGGGCGATAAAGATTGACCCGTACACCACGCTCGCGCGCCCGTTCGAGGATGCGTTCGCCGACCCATTTCGACAGGTTGTAGCCGTTGCGAATATAGATTGGCGGCGTCGCGGCGGCGGGCAGTTCCAGAACTCGACCGGCGTCATCCACGGTGCTGGATGCCGATAGCGTCGAGACAAAGTTGAAGACCTTTTTGCGCTGCCCTTCGCACAGCTTCAGCAGGGCAAATATCGGCTCGACGTTATCCGCCGCCAGGGACTCGTAATCGAGCACGTGGTTGACGTTCGCGGCGTTGTGCACCAGTGCGCCGAACTCGCGATCCAGGCGCTGATAATCCTCATCGCCCAGGCCCAGTTGCGGGCGACTGATATCAGCTGCGTAAACCCGCACACGGCTCAGGTCGAGGTGCTCCAGACGGTTTTCGCGCAGTGCCTCAGCGAAGCGTTGCGTCGCCGTTTGACCGGCGCTATCACGCACCAGACAGGCCACTTCGCTGGCGCCCCAACCGAGCAGCGCTTCGACGATGTGCACGCCGACAAAACTGTTCGCACCGGTGACGATGACCTTGTGCACATCGCCCATGCGGCTGATCGGCAGCGGTTCGATATCCAGCGCGCGCTCGGCGTCGGCCATGGCCTGAGCGCTGAGCACGGCGCTGTCATCGATGCCGCGCACCAGCGTCGCCAGTTTGCTGATAGTGGGCAGTTCGATGAAGCGATTGATCGAAATGCTTCGGCCGAATTCCTCACGCAAGCGCAGCAACATCCGCGACAGCAGAATCGAATGACCGCCGAGATTGAAGAAGCTTTCGTCAGTGGAAATGTCGCTGGTCGGCAGTTCCAGCAGTTCGGCCCAGACCTCAAGAAGCAGCGCTTCGTCAGCGTTGACCGGCAGGCATTTCGCAGCGCTGTCCTGCACCGTCACCGGCAATGCCAACAGCGCCTTGCGATCGACTTTGCCGTTACTGGCGAACGGCATCTGCGCCAGTTCGGTCCACGCTCCCGGTTGCATGTAGTCCGGCAGAAACTGCCGGGCGTGAGCCTTCAATGCGTCGCGGGCAGTCTCGGTCTGTGGCTGGGCGATAAACGCCAGAATGCGCCGCTGACTGTCGATGACCACGGCGATCTGCCGATACAAGCGGCTCTCGCGCAGGCAGCGCTCGATCTCTTCCGGCTCTACGCGAAAGCCACGGATTTTCACCTGATTGTCGCGCCGCCCGCACAGCTCGATACCGTGCTCGCCCCACTTGGCCATGTCGCCGCTGCGGTAGGCGCGCAGGGTTTCGCCGCCGGGCAGTGACAGGCTCAGATAACGCTCGGCGGTCTGCTGCGGATTGTTCAGGTAACCGAGGCAGACACCAGGGCCGACGATGAACAGCTCACCGACGGTTTGATCAGGCACCGGTTGCAGATCGTCGTCGAGAATCAGCACCCGACTGTTGGCGATCGGCCCTCCCAGCGTGCGGTTGCTGTCGCCCGGTTTGAGCTGGCGCGCGGTGATCAGCACGGTGGCTTCGGTCGGGCCATACAGGTTGTGCAGGGTGCCTTGGCGGGTCAGTTGCTCGATGACGTACGGCTCGCAGACATCACCGCCGGTCATCACCTGCACGCCCTCCAGTTGTTCCAGCGGCAGGATGCTCAACAGCGCCGGCGGCAGGAAGGCGTGGGTCAGTTGCCGCCGACGAATCAGCGCAACCAGCTGCAAAGGATCGCGGCGCTGGGTGTCGTCGGGCACGATCAGTTCCGCCCCTGCGAGCAGGCTGGGGAAGATGTCGATCAGCGAAGAATCGAAGCTAAGCGAAGAGAACTGCAACACCCGACTCTCGGCGTGCAGCTGCACGTAGTCGGCGTACCACGCGGTGAAGTGGGCGAGATTGGCCTGGCTGAGCAGCACGCCTTTCGGATGCCCAGTGGTGCCCGAGGTGTAGAGCGCCATGCACGGCGCATCAAGTTCCGGGCGGTGCTGCATCAGCGGCCGGGCGAGATCGGCGTTCGGCGCTTCGATGCCACTGACATCCAGCCCCGCTATCGACTCGCTGAGCGCCTGTTGTCCATCGTGAAGCAACAGCACCGCGCCGGCGTTTTCCAGGATGTATTGCTGACGCGGCAATGGATGGCTCGGCTCCAGTGGCAAGTACACCGCGCCGCTGCCGAGAATCGCCAGAATCGAGGCGAACAGTGCCGGGCTTTTGCCTTGGCAGACAGCGACCACCCACGGCTGCGGATGTTGCTCGAGCAACGGCAGCAGGCGCTGTTGAATCGCGCGGCTGTGGGCGTGCAGCTGCTCGTAGCTGATGGTCTTCCCGCCGACATGCAGCGCCGGTCGTTCGGCATGCTCGATCAGGCTTTGCTGCAGACGCTCGATCAGCGGGATTTGCGCCTGCTCCAGCAGCGCCGGGTTTGCCGTGTCATTGAGACAGTGGACGTACGCCAGTTTGTCGAGAAACAGTAGATCTTCCAGCCGTTCGAAATCCGGCGCTTTGAGGGCCGGGGCATGCCTCAAATAATCGGCATCGCGGGAAAAGCGGCTGACCAGCAACGCCACTTCATCGACCACATGGGCGAGCGCTCGTTGGCTGAGAGACTGACCGTTGCCGGACGGCTCATCGCCGATCGGTACGCGGCGGATCAGCGACGAGCCGAGGAAGCACAGCAAGTCGAGGGTCGGCAGGCCGCCATGGTCTTGCGCGGCGATACCCAGGCGCAGGTGCAGATGCGGGATCGCGCAGAAGTCGCCGGCAGCGATAAAGCCATCGTCGATGATCAGATCCACCGCCGTTTGAGCCACGCCGCTGCGGGTCACAGCATGGCCATGCTGCTCGAGCTCCCGAGCCAGATCGGTCATGGCCTGGCTGGCGCCGGTGAGCAAAATGTCGAGACGTTTCATGTCGGCCTCCTCAAGCCAGATAGTCGCGCAGGGCGTGCTGCACGCACGGTGTGGCGAGCAGCGAGCTGTTGTGGAAAAACCTGATGATGTTGCCCACCAACGGGTGGTGGCGATTGATCGGGAAGGCCAGTCCGGCGATTTCGTCGCGCAGTGAATGTCGAGTGGTTTCGCTGACCGTCAGCGCATCGATCAGGCGCAAATCGAAGGACTTCTGGATGTCGTTGGTCAGGTAATGGCCGATGAACACCGGGAGAATCTGCGCGATGGTTTCGCGGTCCGCGTCGCTGGCGGTGTGCCAATAGATGCGCACCATCCGCGCCCAGAAACTCGAGTGGCGACCCTCGTCGAGCAAGTGGTCAGCCATCAGGCCCTTGATCGACGGCTTGACCGAATCGTCGCGGGCGAACGCGGCGACATCGCCGGTCACGGTGTTTTCGGCGATCGCCACGCAGATCAATTCCACCGCGCTGCGCAGGTGGTCCGGCGCCAGCGCAACAGCGGCGGGAATCGCCCGGCTCAGCTCGATTTCATCGGGCAATTGAATCGGCTCGATACCGGTCAGCGCGACCGTTTGCTGCATGAAGTCCATGGCCACCAGCGCGTGGTAATCCTCATCGACCACCACGGTCATCGCGTCGTAGCGACAGGCGAACGGGAACGCCACGGCAAAGCGATTCTTGGCAATGCTGCGGGCGGTCTTGTCGACGATTTCAGTCTCGAAAATCACTACGTCGTTGATGAATTTGTACAACGTCTGCACCAGGGCAAAATCACGTTGTTGCGGGCATTCACGCAGGAAGGTTTCGCTGAGCACCAGCGGCTGGCGGCTGAGCGGGTAGATCAGGCGCTGATCGTCTTCCAGCAGCCGCCGCGGGCGGGTGCGGATGGTCGCGCGGCTTTCCCAGGCCTCGGCGAAGGATTGATAGTCGGCAGCGTTCATTGGGCCACCTCGGCAACTTCCACGCCCATGCTCAGGCGCAGCCCGTCCCACAAGGCGATGCGGCTGTCCACGGCGGCGATGGCGCTGGCGTAAACCTCGGCTGCGCGCTGCGGATCGCCATCGACCAGACGCTCCAGCAGCTGTTCGGCGGCGGGGCCATGGTCTTCGGAGTCGACCTCGATATGCCGTTGCAGGTAGTAGCGAAAGGTCGGTGCCTGTTCGATGCCGATGCCCCAGTCATCGAGGATGCGCTGGAACATCGTCGGAATGACGCTCTCGCGACCATGCAGGAACGCGGCAGCGACACTGTGTCCCGGCGCCTCCAGGGCAATGCGCAAGGTATCGCGGACAAACTGCGCCGCCGCCGGGTCGACGTCGACGCTCTGCAACGCGACGTCATAACTCACACCTTCCTGCTGCAATGCGACGAAACGCTCTACCGCCGTGGTGCTCGCGCCGATTTCGCGCATCGCATCCAGGTACAACTCGAAGTGGCTGTAGTGGCCGGCATCGAGGCGATCGTCCGATTCCTCGCCCAGCACGATCTCGTTGATCAACCGAGCGGCGTGGGGATCGCGCGGCGGCAACCAGGGTAAACGCGTGCAGGTCAGTTCCTGTTGCAGGCGCTTGGTCAGCGACATGAAGTCCCATACGGCAAATACATGGGTTTCCATGAAACGGCGTAATACCGATAACGAAGTAATCTCGGAAAAAATCGGATGAATACTCAGTTCGGCTTTCTTCAAGGCGAGTTGCTGCTTAGTAGGCATCATGATGTCCTTTATCATTGATATGAAATGCACGGTTCTTTGCAATTGCTGTAAATGGTCGAGCAAGTTGGATAGGAACTTGTCCGGGCAATAGCTTGATTGCGCTGTAACGCAGTTGCGGCGCCACGGTTGCTGCATCTGCTGCGTGAGGTATGCCGCGCTGAACGGCGACGTTCAAACCTGGCGAGAGAAAAACTAATACAGGGCAAATACATTTAACAAGTTTATTTTCAATTATTTTAAATTGGCTGTTTTTTGAATATGAGAGTGGCCGATAAAACTTTCAGAGCAAGTTTTATTGGGGCGTAGTTACTCCTTTCGGCTAATAACGGCCAAAATCGATAACAAGAGTGAATGCCTCACTCGAAGCAACTTTTTAAACAAGGAAAGTTTATGAATTCAAAGGAGGCGAAAGTTGGCCGGGACCGGCGCCATGACTTCCTGTTTCCCGTGACAAGGCTCCTTCCGTAGGTTCCTGTTGCGGGGACTGTGCCGTCAGGGCGGCGCGTCCCCGTTCTGTAGGGGTGGCGCTGGAAGAGTGCGGGTAAATTGCCGTCAGGGCTATTACCGATTGGTCATCGGCACTGAGGACAACGTGTCCGCCAGGGCGAGGCGGGCAGCCGCGCGCGCGCCGATCCGCTGCCAGCGCTGGCAGCAGAGCGGTCGCGAAGATTTGTAAGGGGATTATTCGACGTACGAGATATCAGCGCGCGGTGTGGCGCTTCTGTGCGGCGGGAGTCGCGAGGTAGCGGGTGATGACCTCGACGCCACGGTTGAGGTGCTGCTCCAGCATTTCGAGCGAGCGCGGGATGTCGCGCTCGATCACGGCCTGGAGCATGGCGCGATGGTCATCCTGGGACAGCTTGCCCAGGCCCATGGCTTCCAGATTGAAACGCAGAAAACGTTCTTCTTCGTTCAGACCGTCTTCCACCAGACGCAGCAGTCGCTGATTGGGCGCCTTGCTGTACAGGGCCATGTGAAACAGACGGTTGAGGCGGCCGATTTCGTTGTAGTCGCGCTGCGTTTCCAGTTCTTCAATGTAGCCGGCGGCGAGTTGATGCTCGGCCTCAGTCAGCAGCGGAATGGACTGCCGCAATGCCTCGGATTCGAGCAAAATGCGCAACTCGTAGGTTTCAGCGGCATCGCCCTGGATCAGCGGTGCGACTACGGCGCCTTTGTGCGTGGTGACGCTGAGCAGCTCTTGCGCTTCGAGCTGACGCAAGGCTTCGCGCACCGGCATGCGGCTTACCCCGAACAGATCGGCCAGATCCTGCTGGCGCAGCGCAGTGCCACAGGGCAGGCGGCCATCGAGAATGGCCGAGCGTAGGGTTTCTTCAATCACCGACCGGGCCAGATGCGCAGGAATCGGTCCTTCGACTTTGATGCTGTGCAGCGGTTTGGGCTTCTGAGTCACGACAACACACCCTGTAGGTCGCAATATTTGGATCCAAATGACACTAGTGATTGCTCTACAGGTTGTCAAACCTTGTAAAACGTTGCGCGGCAATCTCAAGTCTAGCGTGTCTTCGATGATCTCACGGTGCCATTGTTTTTTGCCGGGCTAAGCTTCACCATCAAACGCTTCCTTTCTGTCCTTCTGGAAACCTGCAGTGGCGGTACGTTTCGCGATCCCTCGGACCTTGCGCTGGCTTGGCTGCGCATTGCTGCTGGCCGGCGTCATGCTGGGCGGCCTGCACGCCGATTGGGATTTTTCCGCGATCAGCCGCAAGGCCACGGCTCTTTATGGGCCACTGGGCGCGGGGCAGCAGCGCATCGACGCCTGGCAGAATCTGCTGGCGACGCAAAAGCAGGTCAGTGAGATGGACAAGCTCAAGGTGGTGAACCTGTTCTTCAACAAGCAGGTGCGTTACGTCGAAGACATCGATCTGTGGCGCGAAGTGGATTATTGGGAAACCCCGATCGAAGCGCTGTGGAAGGGCGCCGGCGACTGTGAAGACTATGCCATCGCCAAGTATTTCAGCCTGCGCCATCTCGGCGTTTCCAGTGACAAGCTGCGCATCACCTACGTCAAGGCGCTGCGGCAGAACCGCGCGCACATGGTGTTGACGTACTATGCGACCCCCGATGCCATGCCGCTGGTGCTTGACAGCCTGATCGATCCGATCCAGCCGGCGTCGCAGCGGACCGATTTGCTGCCGGTCTACTCTTTCAATGCCGAAGGCCTGTATCTGCCAGGCGCCAAGGGCAATAAAAAGGTGGGCGACACCAAACGCCTGTCGCGCTGGCAGGATGTGCTGAAAAAAATGCAGGCCGAAGGTTTTCCGGTCGAGACGACTAACTAGGAGCACGCGCTCAGATGTCTTTGTTCAAACAGCTGTTGATCGCTATCTGTCTGTTCCTGGTCGTGGCCTTCACCGGCAGCTTCATGGTCAGCCTGGAGAGCTCGCGGACCCAGTACGTCAACCAGTTGCGCTCCCACGCACAGGACGCGGCGACGGCGCTGGCGTTGTCGCTGACGCCGAATATCGACGACCCGGCGATGGTCGAGCTGCTGGTCAGTTCGATTTTCGACAGCGGTTATTACGCGAGCATCCGCGTGGTCGACGTGAAGACCGAGCAGACCATTGTCGAGCGCAGCGGTACCCCGGCGGTGAGCAATGTGCCGGACTGGTTCGTCAAACTGATCGGCCTCGAGCCGGCCGGTGGCGATGCGCTGGTCAGCCGTGGCTGGGAGCAGGCGGCGCGGGTCGAGGTGGTCAGCCATCCGATGTTCGCCGTGGCCAAGCTATGGCAGAGCGCACTGGGCAGCCTTGGCTGGTTGCTGATCTGCGGCGCATTGAGTGCGGTGCTCGGCGCGCTGTTGCTGCGTCGGCAGTTGAAGCCGCTCGATTACATGGTCCAGCAGTCCCATGCAATTGCCCGCCGCGAGTTTCTCAGCCTGCCGGATCTGCCGCGCACGCCTGAATTGCGTCGCGTAGTGCAGGCGATGAATCAGATGGTCGAGAAGCTCAAGACGCTGTTTCAGGAGCAGGCCGAGCGCAGTGAAAAACTGCGTACCGAGTCCTATCAGGACAACCTCACCGGCCTGGCCAACCGCCGCTATTTCGAGATGCAATTGAACAACCGCGTGAGCAATCCCGAGCAGGCCAGTTCCGGTTATCTGCTGCTGTTGCGGGTCAAGGACCTGGCCGGGCTCAACCAGCGTCTCGGCGGCCAGCGTACCGACCAGTTGCTCAAGGCCGTCGGCGAGCAACTGACCCGCGAGTGCGCCAGATATCCACAAACCCAGGACTTGGTCACGCGTATTCGCGGCGGTGAATTCGCCGTGCTGGCGCCGGGACTGGTGCGTGAGGAAGCGCTGCAACTGGCGCAGAATCTCGACAATGCCTTGAGCAGCCTGCATGCCACCGGCGCGACCGATGTGCCGGCGGTGGCTTCGATCGGGCTGGCGCCCTTCGCTCACGGCGACTCCCCGCAAGCGGTGCTGACACTGGGCGATCAGGCGCTCGCACAGGCCGAAGGGCAGGGCGAGCAGAATTGGGCGTGCATCGATCAGAGTCTGGTGGCGGAGGTCGGTGACGACCATCACGCTTGGCATCGACTGCTGGATCAGGCCTTGAGTCAGCAGCGTTTCGAGCTGTACTTCCAGCCCGTGGTCGCTGCGCAGGACACGCAACTGGTGCTGCATTACAAGGTGCTGTCGCGCTTGCTCGACGAGCAGGGTCAGACCATTCCCGCCGGGCGCTTTCTGCCGTGGCTGGAGCGCTTCGGCTGGACCGCGCGGCTCGATCGGCTGATGCTCGAACGCGTGCTCGAGCAGATGAAGGGGCACGAGGATTCGCTGGCGCTGAACCTGTCCTCGGCAACGCTGGCCGACCCGCAGGCGCTGAACAAAGTCTTCGAGATTCTGCGCGCGCATTCCAATCTCGGCGCACGCCTGACTCTGGAGATCGGCGAGGAGCAACTGCCTGAACAAGCGGTGCTGGAGCAGTTGACCCGACGCCTGCGCGAGCTTGGTTTCTCGCTGAGCCTGCAGCGCTTCGGCGGGCGCTTCAGCATGATCGGCAACCTGGCGCGCTTGGGTCTGGCGTATTTGAAGATCGATGGCAGCTACATTCGCGCGATCGATCAGGAGAGCGACAAGCGTCTGTTCATCGAAGCGATCCAGCGCGCGGCGCACAGCATCGATCTGCCGCTGATTGCCGAACGGGTCGAGACTGAAGGGGAGCTGTCAGTGATTCGCGAGATGGGCTTGTATGGCGTGCAGGGGCAGTTGCTCGGTGAGCCGAAGCCTTGGGGCCTGAACTGATCGTTCCCACGCTCTGCGTGGGAATGCAGCCCGTGACGCTCTGCGTCACAACGGTGACGGGCCGTGATAACTGAGTTGCGGTCGGAACGCGGAGCGTCCCTTGATGCATTCCCACGCGGAGCGTGGGAACGATCATTGTGGGAGCGAGCCTGCTCGCGAAAGGGCCAGTCCAGTCGGTGAAGATCCAGGATCAGATCAACCCGCCCTCATCCTCATCGATCAACTGGCTCAACCCGCCCAGCGCTTCACGTGCCTGGGTGCGGTCCATCAGTTTGGCCTGGGCCGCCGCCGGCAGGTCAGTGACGCGGATCACGCCTTTCTGGGTCAGCACCTGAATCAGGTCGTCGAGTACCCGAATCATTTCAAAGTCGCTCTGCTTGAGCTGTTTGAGGCTGTTTTCCACGGCTTCGTTGGCGTACCACGCCTGAATCTCATGGTTATCGGCGGGCAGCGTTTCCGTGGCCTCGGCGTATGCCGCAGCTTCCACGCGAATCAACTGGCCTTGCGCATCGCGTTGCACGTAAAACATTGAGCATCCCTCACAAATGAACAGCGTCATGCTGTCAGCAGCATAGCCAACTGCGCGCCAGTATGCGGGGCGCCGATCAAATCGTCACCGCTGCATTGCCCGCAAACGCGACGGCCGCCTCACAGGAGGCGGCCGTCGTTGTTTCAGCCTCAGCTGTTGTTGTGATCGACCTTGATGGTCGGGTCGCTGCCGGCAATCAGGTTGTGCAGGTTGGCGCTCGCCCAGTTGTTGCCTTCCAGTTTGATCGTCACGTCCGGCGTGGCCGCGGCGGCATCGCCCGAGTTGAATTTGCCGGCCGAGCTGACTTGCAGCGACGACGTGCCATCCACTGTGGTGATCTTCAGGAAGTTGTCGATCGTGCTGCCGGTCTCGCCCTGCAACAGGTCGCGTAGGTCGATGCGGTCGCCTTCGCTGGCTTTGAAATCCTTGATCACGTCGTTACCGGTGTCGCCCGATTTCCAGACGAAGGTGTCGCCACCGGAACCGCCGATGAGGATGTCGTTGCCCTGACCGCCGATCAGCGTGTCGTTGCCGGTGCCGCCGAGCAGGATGTCATTGCCTTTGCCGCCGTCGAGCAGGTCGTTGCCGCCCGAACCGAACAGGATGTCATTGCCCGCGCCACCGAGCAGCGTGTCGTTGCCATCGTGCGCGCCGGACACATCGAACGCCTGATAGTGCTCGGTGATGTACTGGTGCACATTGCTGGTGGTGACTTTGCTGACATCAACGCCGGTCTCTTTGGCGACGAACGCCTGCATCGCCTGGTAACCCTCGCCGGCAATGCCGTTGAAGCTGACCAGATCGCCGAACAGGATGTCGTTGCCTTCGCCACCGTTGACGGTGTCGTTACCCGGCATCGTCGCTTCGGTATGGCCGATGATCGAGTTGGCCAGATCCTTCGGATCGATGTTGGTTTGCGGCGTTTTGTCCGAATCGTACGGCTTGAGGTCGTTGAGGCTGACGTCGTTGTTCAGACCAATGGCTTCGACGCTCGACAACCCGCTCAACAAAGCAAAGCCGCTGGTCGAATTGCTGGTCGTCGACGAGTTGGTGCTGTTGCCGGTACCCGCGAGGTTCGACAATTCATAAGTACCGTCGCCCTGCGCATGAATCGTGCCCAGGGTCTCGCTGCTCCAGCCCCACCACGAGTTGTAGGTTTGCAGCACGACGCTGCCGGCACTGTTGATGGTCAGGTAGTGCGAGTTGTCGATGTAGGTGCTGAACGTGTCGCCCTGCTTGTAGTTGCTGGTGTTCACCACGGTGTCGAGTTTCACGTTGCCATACAGCGTCGGGTTGGTCTGCTCGCCGGTCTGGTAGTAAGTCGGCTGGCCGTCGGTGATGAAGTACGTGAGGTTCTTCGCCCCGGTGTTGGCCACTGCGTCGGCGCTCTGGAACCAGTTGGCCGTGGTCTTGAACACGTCCTCGTAGTTGGTACCGCCACCAGAGCCCATCGAGTTGAGTACGGCTTTGAGCATCGTCAGCGCGTTCGGGTCGTTGAGATTCACCGACACCGACTTGTTGACCTGGGTATCGAAGTCCACCAGGAAGATGTTCACCGTGCCCGAGTTGCTGCCGCCCAGGCTTTGCTTGAGGCTGTTGAACACCGAGGTCAGCGAGTCTTTCGCTGCGTTCAGCGACGAAGTGCTCATGCTGCCCGAGCTGTCGACCATGAACGCAATGTTGTAGTTGGTGCCCGGCACCACGGTCAGGCCGCCGATGTCAGCGACGATGATGTCGTTGGCGTCGGTGCCGGTGACGTTGTCATCACCCGAGGTGGCGGTGACCGCGTTGTACACCGCAGGCACTACCGTGACCGGAATGGTCGCGGTGCTGCTTGCCGAGCCGCCGACCTGTTCGGTGGACGTCGAGGTCACGGTCAGGTTGAACTGGCCGTTGTAGTAGGTCGGCGGAGTCACGGTCAGAGAGCCGAGGTTCCAGCCGGTGACGTTGGCTTCGCCATTGCTCGCGGTAACGGTGAAAGTATGCCCCGCGCCGTCGCTGAGCACCGAACCGACCGGTGCGCCGCTGATCTTCACACTCAGGGTTTCCGAGCCGTCGGTGTCGGTCAGCGCGGTGCTGATCGCCGACAGTTTCACTATGGTGCCTTCAGCGCCGGTGTTGAGCTTGTAGCCGTCGTAATAACCTTCGCCGTTGGTGCCGTGCAGATCGGAGACGGTCACGCCCGAGTTGATCAGGTCCTGCACGCCGGTGTAGATCGGCACGCCGGCGTTGCTGAGGTCAATCGGCGTGCTGCCGTTGACCGACAGGTTGACGTCGTAGCTGCCCGGGCCGCTCTGGTTGTGGTGGTAGATGTCGAGCGTGTAGTAACCGCTGGTGGTCGGGGTGAACGAACCGTTGATCGCACCGCCCGCGCCCCAGGTACCCGACGCCACGTTCTTGCCGCCGATGGTGATCAGCAGGCTGTCATCGGCCACGCCGCTGAAACTGTAGGTCTTGCCGGCTTCCAGGTAGATCAGGCCAGAGGTCTTCGACGCCGTACCGGCGGCGACACTGCCGTCAGACTGCACGTTGGTGACGTTGCCGCTGGAGTTCGGTTTGCCGGCCGCATCGATGACGTTTTTCAGGGTGGTCGAATTCGCCCCGCTGCCGTCAGTGCCCAGGCCCGACAGACCGGTCCAGACTTCCTTGATCAGGCCAGTGGATTTAACGCTGTTGTCAGCCACGGCTACGGTCGGCGCATCCGCCACTGGCGTGATGTCGATCTTCACTGTGCCGGTGCTGCCGAGCGCCTGGCCATCGGTAGGCTGGAACTTGATCTGCGCGTAGTCCGCCTGCTTGTTGCCCAGACCTGTGCCGCCGTAACCGTTGGTGCCCGACTCGTTGGCATCCGGCAGGAAACGCAGCTTGCCGGCGTCGATGTCGGCCTTGCTGAAGGTCTGGTTGTTGGCAACATCCTTCCAGGTCGAGCCGTCCAGATACTGCAGTTTGCCCTCGCCCGGCAGCTGCGTGATCTTGATACCGAGGCTGCTTGCCGGGCTGTCGACATCGCTGACGCCGAAGGTCGACCAGCCGAGTACCAGCGGCGTGTCTTCGGTGCCGGTGACATTGCTCGGCGCAGCAACCGGTGCATCGTTGACCGCCACCACGTTGACCGTGGTCGTCGCGGTGTTCGAGTAGTTGCCGCCATCGGTCACCGTCACGGTGATGATGCGCGGCACGGTGCTCGGGTTTTCGCTGCTGTTGGTGAAGCTGATGTTCTTGATGGCCTGCATGTAGTCGGCCAGGGTCGCGTTACCCGAGAGGGTCAGGGTCACCGTGCCGTTGGTGCTGTTGGCATTGATGGTGATGCCGTTGACGCTGTTGCCCAGATTCAGCGCATCGCCGTCCTGACGGTTGGTCAGTACCACAGTGGCGCCGGTCAGCATCGTGCTGTCCGGGTCGGTGATGCTGATGTCGGTGTCAGCGATCGACACGCCGGCGCCCGGGGTGTTCTCGGTGAACGTCACCTTGTAATCGGCACCGGTCGCTCCGCTGGAGTTGTTGGCATCCAGATCCAGCACCGGTGGTGCATCGTTGTCGATGATCGAGGTGCTGACGCTGCCATTGGTGCTGCTGACCGCGAGGTTCTCGAAGTTGCCGCCGGTAGCCGAATCGATCTTGACCACGAAGTTCTCGGTGCCTTCGGTGATCTTGTCATCGAGGGTGGCGACGTTGAACTGCGCGCTGCTGGCGCCCGCCGGGATCTTCACGGTGTACACACCGGTGAAGTCCGAACCGTCGGCAGCGGTGCCGCTGTAGACGATTTTCAGGGTCACTTCGGTCTGCGCCGGGTGATTGAGGCTGACGGTGTAGCTGGCGGTCTGGCCTTCGGTCACCGAGCTGCTGCCAGTGATGCTGACGGTGGTGGTGTCGACGGTGTCGGTGACGCTGGTCACCGCTGGCGTGGTGTTCGGTACCAGTTTTTCGAAGCTGCCTCCGGTGGCGCTGCTGATGGTCGCCTGCACGGTGCCGGCGTCTTTGTAGACGTCGTCAGCTGGCGCTGGAACGTTCACGGTGCCGGTGGTTTCGCCCGCTTTGATGGTGATCACGGCACCGTTCGACAGGGTCACGGTCACTGGCGAGCCAGCGGCGTTGGTCAGGGTCGCGGTGTAAGTGATCTGGCCACCTTCAGCCACCGAACCGGTCGCCGACAGGGACAGGTTGGTGGTGTCGACGGTGTCGGTCACGGTGGTGCTGACCGGAGTCTTGTCGGCGACGAGATTCTCGAAATTGCCGCCGCTGACGTTGGTGATCGAGTTGGTCAGCGGAGCGTTGCCGGCCAGCGCATCGTTCGGTGCGACGGCAGTTACGGTACCGGTGGTCTGTCCGACCGCGATAGTGATGTTCTGGCCGTTGGCCAAAGTGACCACCACTGGCGAACCGGTGACCGGAGCGCCGACGGTCGCGGTGTAGACGACGTTGCCGCCTTCTGCCGCTGTGGCGGTTGCGCTCAGTTTTACGGTGGTGGTGTCGATGGTGTCGGTGACGCTGGTCACTGCTGGCGTGGTGCTCGGTACCAGGTTTTCGAAGTTGCCACCGGTCGCGGTTTTGATCGTGGCCTGCACGGAACCGGAGTCTTTGTAGACGTCATCGGAAGGTGCCGCAACGGTTGCAGTCCCGGTGGTTTCGCCAGCCTTGATGGTGATCACGGCGCCGTTAGACAGGGTCACGGTTACTGGCGAGCCAGCGGCGTTGGTCAGGGTCGCGGTGTAAGTGATCTGGCCACCTTCAGCCACCGAACCGGTCGCCGACAGGGACAGGTTGGTGGTGTCGACAGTGTCGGTCACGGTGGTGCTGACCGGAGTCTTGTCGGCGACGAGGTTTTCGAAGTTACCGCCGCTGACGTTGGTGATGGCGTTGGTGATCGGAGCGTGGCCGGTCAGCGCATCGTTCGCAGCAACAGCGGTTGCGGTGCCAGTAGTCTGACCGACGCCGATGGTGATGGTCTGGCCGTTGGCCAGAGTCACGACCACAGGCGAGCCGGTGACCGGAGCGCCGACGGTGGCGGTGTAGGTCACGGTGCCGCCTTCAGCCACCGAAGTGTCGGCGGTCAATTTGACGGTCGAGGTGTCGATGGTGTCAGTGACCTGAGTGACCGCTGGAGCAGTGCTCGGAACGAGGTTCTCGAAATTGCCGCCGGTGGCACTGGTGATCGTCGCCTGGACGGAACCGGCGTCTTTGTAGACGTCATCGGACGGGGCCGGAACGGTTGCGGTGCCGGTGGTTTCGCCAGCCTTGATGGTGATCACCGCACCGTTCGACAAGGTCACGGTCACTGGTGAGCCAGCGGCATTGGTCAATGTCGCGGTGTAGGTGATCTGGCCACCTTCAGCCACCGAATTGCTGGCGCTGAGCGACAGATTGGTGGTGTCGTTAACATCCGTAACAGTGGTCGAAACCGGTGTTTTGTCCGCCACCAGATCTTCGAAGTTGCCGCCGGTCACGCCAGTGATCGAGTTGGTGATCGGAGCATTACCAGCCAACGCATCGTTCGCAGCAACAGCAGTTGCAGTGCCAGTAGTCTGGCCGACGCCGATGGTGATGGTCTGACCGTTGGCCAGAGTCACGACCACAGGCGAGCCAGTAACTGGCGCACCAACGGTGGCGGTGTAAGTCACGGTGCCGCCTTCAGCCACCGACGTATCGGCGGTCAGTTTGACGGTCGAAGTATCGATGGTGTCAGTGACCTGAGTGACCGCTGGCGTAGTGCTCGGAACGAGGTTCTCGAAGTTGCCACCGGTGGCACTGGTGATTGTCGCCTGCACGGAACCGGCGTCTTTGTAGACGTCATCGGACGGTGCCGGAACGGTCGCGGTGCCAGTGGTTTCGCCAGCCTTGATGGTGATCACGGCGCCATTCGACAGGGTCACGGTTACTGGCGAGCCAGCGGCGTTGGTCAGTGTCGCGGTGTAAGTGATCTGGCCACCTTCAGCCACCGAATTGCTGGCGCTGAGCGAGAGACTCGTGGTGTCGGTAACGTCGGTAACAGAAGTCGAAACTGGAGTTTTGTCTGCAACCAGATCTTCGAAGTTGCCGCCGGTTACGCCAGTGATCGAGTTGGTGATCGGAGCATTGCCGGTCAGCGCATCGTTCGCAGCAACAGCGGTTGCGGTGCCAGTAGTCTGGCCGACGCCGATGGTGATGGTCTGACCGTTGGCCAGAGTTACCACAACTGGTGAGCCGGTAACCGGAGCGCCGACGGTGGCGGTGTAGGTCACGGTGCCGCCTTCAGCCACCGAAGTGTCGGCGGTCAGTTTGACGGTCGAAGTGTCGATGGTGTCAGTGACTGTCGTCACGGCTGGAGTAGTGCTCGGTACCAGGTTCTCGAAATTGCCACCGGTAGCACTGGTGATCGTCGCCTGCACAGAGCCGGCATCTTTGTAGACGTCATCAGACGGTGCAGGAACTGTTGCGGTGCCGGTGGTTTCGCCAGCCTTGATGGTGATCACAACGCCGTTCGACAAGGTCACGGTCACTGGCGAGCCAGCGGCGTTGGTCAATGTCGCGGTGTAAGTGATCTGGCCACCTTCGGCTACCGAACCGGTCGCACTCAGCGACAGATTGGTAGTGTCGGAAACGTCGGTGACAGTGGTCGAAACCGGTGTTTTATCCGCCACCAGATCTTCGAAATTGCCGCCGGTTACGCCAGTGATCGAGTTGGTGATCGGAGCGTTGCCAGTCAGCGCATCGTTCGCAGCAACAGCGGTTGCGGTGCCAGTGGTCTGGCCGACGCCGATGGTGATGGTCTGGCCGTTGGCCAGGGTCACGACCACAGGCGAGCCAGTAACTGGTGCACCAACGGTGGCGGTGTAAGTCACGGTGCCGCCTTCAGCCACCGAAGTGTCGGCCGTCAGTTTGACGGTCGAAGTATCGATGGTGTCAGTGACCTGAGTGACCGCTGGCGTAGTGCTCGGAACGAGGTTCTCGAAGTTACCGCCGGTGGCGCTGGTGATCGTCGCCTGTACGGAACCGGCGTCTTTGTAAACGTCATCGGACGGTGCCGGAACGGTTGCGGTGCCGGTGGTTTCGCCTGCTTTGATAGTGATGACAGCGCCGTTCGACAAGGTGACCGTCACAGGCGAGCCAGCGGCGTTGGTCAGGGTCGCGGTGTACGTAATCTGACCACCTTCTGCCACGGAATTGCTGGCGCTGAGCGACAGATTTGTCGTGTCGGTAACGTCGGTGACAGAAGTTGAAACTGGAGTTTTGTCTGCAACCAGATCTTCGAAATTGCCGCCAGTTACGCCAGTGATCGAGTTGGTGATCGGCGCATTGCCGGTCAGCGCATCGTTCGCAGCAACAGCAGTTGCAGTGCCAGTAGTCTGGCCGACGCCGATGGTGATGGTCTGACCGTTGGCCAGAGTCACGACCACAGGCGAGCCGGTGACTGGCGCGCCGACGGTGGCGGTGTAAGTCACGGTGCCGCCTTCAGCGACCGAAGTATCGGCAGTCAGTTTGACGGTCGAAGTGTCGATGGTATCGGTGACATTGGTCACCGCTGGAACCGCGCTTGGCACCAGGTTCTCGAAGTTGCCTCCGGTAGCACTGGTGATCGTCGCCTGCACAGAGCCGGCATCTTTGTAGACGTCATCAGACGGTGCAGGAACTGTTGCGGTGCCGGTGGTTTCGCCAGCCTTGATGGTGATCACAACGCCGTTCGACAAGGTCACGGTCACTGGCGAGCCAGCGGCGTTGGTCAATGTCGCGGTGTAAGTGATCTGGCCACCTTCGGCTACCGAACCGGTCGCACTCAGCGACAGATTGGTAGTGTCGGAAACGTCGGTGACAGTGGTCGAAACCGGTGTTTTATCCGCCACCAGATCTTCGAAATTGCCGCCGGTTACGCCAGTGATCGAGTTGGTGATCGGAGCGTTGCCAGTCAGCGCATCGTTCGCAGCAACAGCGGTTGCGGTGCCAGTGGTCTGGCCGACGCCGATGGTGATGGTCTGGCCGTTGGCCAGGGTCACGACCACAGGCGAGCCAGTAACTGGTGCACCAACGGTGGCGGTGTAAGTCACGGTGCCGCCTTCAGCCACCGAAGTGTCGGCCGTCAGTTTGACGGTCGAAGTATCGATGGTGTCAGTGACCTGAGTGACCGCTGGCGTAGTGCTCGGAACGAGGTTCTCGAAGTTACCGCCGGTGGCGCTGGTGATCGTCGCCTGTACGGAACCGGCGTCTTTGTAAACGTCATCGGACGGTGCCGGAACGGTTGCGGTGCCGGTGGTTTCGCCTGCTTTGATAGTGATGACAGCGCCGTTCGACAAGGTGACCGTCACAGGCGAGCCAGCGGCGTTGGTCAGGGTCGCGGTGTACGTAATCTGACCACCTTCTGCCACGGAATTGCTGGCGCTGAGCGACAGATTTGTCGTGTCGGTAACGTCGGTGACAGAAGTTGAAACTGGAGTTTTGTCTGCAACCAGATCTTCGAAATTGCCGCCAGTTACGCCAGTGATCGAGTTGGTGATCGGCGCATTGCCGGTCAGCGCATCGTTCGCAGCAACAGCAGTTGCAGTGCCAGTAGTCTGGCCGACGCCGATGGTGATGGTCTGACCGTTGGCCAGAGTCACGACCACAGGCGAGCCGGTGACTGGCGCGCCGACGGTGGCGGTGTAAGTCACGGTGCCGCCTTCAGCGACCGAAGTATCGGCAGTCAGTTTGACGGTCGAAGTGTCGATGGTATCGGTGACATTGGTCACCGCTGGAACCGCGCTTGGCACCAGGTTCTCGAAGTTACCCCCCGTAGCACCCTCGATGGTCACTTCGACTTTGCCGGCATCTTTATAGACGTCGTCTTTCGGTGCGTCGACGGTCACGGTGCCGGTAGTTTTGCCTGCGTCGATGGTGATCGTGGCGCCGTTCGACAGGGTCACGGTGACCGGTGTGCCGGCCGGGTTGGTCAGGGTTGCGGTGTAGGTGATCTGGCCGCCTTCGGCGACGGAATCGCTGGCGGTCAGGTTCAGGTTGGTGGTGTCGGTGGTGTCGGAAACCACGGTGTCAGCGGACTTGCCGTCGACCACCAGTTTTTCGTAATTGCCACCCGTGGCGCCATCAATGGTCACGCTCAACGAGCTGCCGCCCGCCAGCGGGCTGTTCGGCGCGACGTAGTTGACGCTGCCGGTGGTTTCGCCGACCGCAATGGTGATGGTCTGGCCGTTGGACAGGCTGACGATGACCGGAGAGCCGGTCACTGGCGCGCCCACGGTCGCGGTGTAGACCACGGTTTCGCCTTCAGCAACGTTCGCGGTGGCGCTCAGCGACACGGTGGAAGTGTCGATGGTGTCGTTGACCGTGGTCACCGCTGGCGCTGTGCTGGTGACGAGGTTTTCGAAGTTGCCGCCGGTTGCGCTCTGGATGGTCGCTTCAACGCTGCCGGCGTCTTTGTAGACGTCGTCTTTCGGAGCATCGACAGTCACGGTGCCGGTGGTCTTGCCGGCCTCGATGAGGATGGTCGCACCGTTCGACAGGGTCACGGTGACCGGTGTGCCGGCGGGGTTGCTCAGGGTTGCGGTGTAGGTAATCTGGCCGCCTTCGTTCACCGCGCCGGTCGCACTGAGCGACAGGTTGGTGGTGTCGACGGTGTCGGTCACGGTGGTGCTGACCGGGGTCTGGTCGGCAACGAGGTTTTCGAAGTTGCCGCCGCTGACGTTGGTGATCGAGTTGGTCAGCGGCGCGTGGCCGGCGAGGACGTCGTTCGGCGCGGTGGTGCTCACGCTGCCGCTGGTCTTGCCGACTTCGATAGTGATGTTCTGACCATTGGCCAGGGTGACGACCACAGGCGAACCGGTGACCGGCGCGCCGACGGTGGCGGTGTAGGTGACGGTGCCACCTTCGGCCGCGGTTTCGGTGGCGGTCAGTTTGACCGTCGAGGTGTCGACGGTGTCGGTGACATCAGTGACCGCTGGCGTGGTGCTTGGCACCAGATTTTCAAAGTTGCCGCCAGTGGCGTCCTTGATCGTGACTTCAACTTTGCCGGCGTCTTTGTAGACGTCATCGGTAGGTGCCGGAACGGTGACGGTGCCGCTGGTTTTGCCAGCCTCGATGGTGATCACCGCGCCGTTGCTCAGATTCACGGTCACCGGGGTACCGGCCGGGTTGCTCAGGGTCACGGTGTAGACAATCGAACCGCCCTCGGCCACGGAGCCGGTCGCGGACAGCGACAGGTTGGTGGTGTCGGCGACGTCGGTTACCGAGGTCACCGCCGGGGTTTGGTCGGCGACGAGATTTTCGTAATTGCCACCACTGGCGCCGTCGATTTTCACGCTCAGAGTGTTGCCGCCGGCCTGTGCATCGTTCGGCGCGGTGAAGTTGACGCTGGCGCTGCTGGCGCCGACCGGAATGGTGATGGTCTGGCCGTTGGACAGAGTCACCAGCACTGGCGAACCGGTGACCGGTGCGGTCACGGACGCGGTGTATACAACCACGCCGCCTTCTACTGCGCTGGCGCTGGCGGTCAGCAAAACCGTGCTGTTGTCGATGGTGTCGGTGACATCAGTTACCGCAGGAGTCTTGTCGATCACCAGATTTTCAAAGTTACCACCGCTGGTCTTGGTGATGCTCGCATCGACCTTGCCGGCGTCCTTGTACACATCATCGCCAGGCGCAGCGACGGTCGCAGTGCCAGTGCTCGCACCCTTGGCGATGTTGATCACCGCGCCGTTGCTCAGGGTCACGCTCATGGCGGTGCCGGCCGGATTGCTCAGGGTCGCGGTGTAGACGATCGAGCCGCCCTCGGCAACGCTGCCGGTGGCGCTCAGGCTGATGTTGGTGGTGTCTACGGCGTCGGTGACTTTAGTCACCACAGCCGAACGATCGGCCTCGACGCGCTCGAAATTGCCGCCGCTGTGGCTGGCGATCGCCGTCCGCACGTTGCTGCCATCGATGTACGGCGTATTGGCGGGCGCCGGGAAATTCACCGAACCGCTGGTAGCACCGGCAGCGATGTTGATCACCGCGCCGTTGGCCAGGGTTACGGTCATCGCAGTGCCGGCAGGGTTGCTCAGGGTCGCGGTGTAGGTGATCTGGCCACCTTCACTGACGGTATCGCTGGCGGTCAGGGTCAGTGCGGTTGTGTCGACGGTGTCGTTGACCGTGGTGCTGACCGGAGTCTTGCTGACGTCGAGTTTCTCGAAGTTGCCACCGCTGGCGTCGGTCATGGTTACGGTGAGCTTGCTGACGTCCTTGTAGACGTCATCGCTCGGTGCGGCAATCGTCACCGAACCGCTGGTCTTGCCGGCTTCGATGGTGATGGTCTGGCCGTTGCTCAGGTTGACGGTTACCGGCGTCTGCGCGGCGTTGGTCAACGTTGCGGTGTAAGTGATCGAAGAGCCTTCGAGCACATAGCTTTCTGCGCTGAGGGTCAGGTGCGTGGTGTTGACCGTGTCGGCGACGTTGGTCACCGCAGGCGTAGTGCTCGGCACCAGGTTTTCGAAGTTGCCGCCGGTGGCGTCCTTGATGGTGACTTCGACTTTGCCGGCGTCTTTGTAGACGTCATCGGCAGGTGCCGGAACGGTCACGGTGCCGGTGGTCTTGCCAGCTTCAATGGTGATGACCGAACCGTTGCTCAGATTGACGGTTACCGGCGCGCCGGCCGGATTGCTCAGCGTCGCGGTGTAGGTGATCTGCCCGCCTTCGTTGACATTGCCGGTGGCAGTCAGCGCGACGCTGGTGGTGTCGACGGTGTCGGTCACAGTGGTGCTGACCGGAGTCTTGTCGGCGACCAGGTTCTCGTAGTTGCCGCCACTGACGTTGGTGATCGAGTTGGTCAGTGGTGCGTGACCGATCTGCACGTCATTCGATACCGGGGCGGTAACGCTGCCGGTGGTCTGGCCGACGGCGATGGTGATGTTCTGGCCGTTGGCCAGGCTTACAACAACAGGCGAGCCAGTGACGGGCGCGCCGACAGTGGCGGTGTAGGTGACGGTGCCGCCTTCCGCGACCGAAGTGTCGGCGGTCAATTTGACCGTCGAGGTATCGATGGTGTCGGTGACTTGAGTGACCGCTGGCGTGGTGCTCGGAACGAGGTTCTCGAAATTGCCGCCGGTGGCACTGGTGATGGTGGCCTGCACGGAGCCGGAGTCTTTGTAAACGTCGTCGGACGGAGCCGGGAAGCTCACATTACCGCTGGTTTCGCCTGCCTTGATGGTGATGACGGCGCCGTTCGACAAGGTCACGGTCACTGGCGAACCAGCAGCATTGGTCAAGGTTGCGGTGTAAGTGATCTGGCCGCCTTCAGCCACGGAAGCGGTCGCGCTCAGCGACAGATTGGTGGTGTCGGCCACGTCGGTGACGGTGGTCGAAACTGGAGTTTTGTCCGCCACCAGATCTTCGTAGTTGCCACCGCTTACGCCAGTGATCGAGTTGGTCAGCGGAGCGTTGCCGGTCAAGGCATCGTTCGGTGCGGTGTAAGTGACGGAGCCGGTGGTCTGGCCGACGCCGATGGTGATGTTCTGGCCGTTGGCCAACGTCACGACCACAGGCGAGCCGGTGACTGGCGCGCCGACGCTGGCGGTGTAAGTCACGGTGCCGCCTTCGGCAACCGAGGTGTCTGCGGTCAGCTTGACGGTCGAGGTGTCGATGGTGTCGGTGACTGTCGTCACGGCTGGAGCAGTGCTCGGAACGAGGTTCTCGAAGTTGCCACCGGTAGCGCTGGTAATCGTGGCCTGCACGGAACCAGCATCTTTATAGACGTCATCGGACGGTGCAGCAACGGTTGCGGTGCCGGTAGTTTCGCCAGCCTTGATGGTGATCACAGCGCCGTTCGACAAGGTCACGGTCACTGGCGAGCCGGCTGCGTTTGTCAGCGTCGCGGTGTAGGTGATCTGGCCACCCTCGGCCACAGAACCGGTGGCGCTGAGGCTCAGGCCAGTGTCATCCACCGAGTCGGTAATCGTGGTCACCGCTGGCGTGTTGCTTGGCACCAGATTTTCGAAGTTGCCGCCGGTAGCGCCGGTGATGGTGGTGCTGACGGTGCTGCCATTGTTGTAGACGTCATTGGCCGCTGTTGGCACGTTGACGGTGCCAACGGTTTCGCCGGCAGCAATGGTGATGGTCGAACCGTTGGACAGAGTGACAGTTACCGGGGTTTGTGCCGGATTGGTCAGGGTCGCGGTGTAGGTGATCTGACCGCCTTCAACGATGTTGTTGGTCGCGGTGAGAGTCAGGCCGGTGTCATCAACCGAATCAGTGATCGTGGTAACGGCAGGTGTGGTGTTTGGCACCAGATTTTCGAAATTGCCACCGGTAGCGCCAGTGATCGTGGTGCTGACGGTGCCGCCATTGTTGTAGACGTCATTGGCCGCTGTTGGCACGTTGACGATACCGACGGTTTCGCCGGCCGCGATGGTAATGGTCGAACCGTTGGACAGAGTGACGGTTACCGGGGTTTGCGCCGGGTTGGTCAGTGTCGCGGTATAGGTGATCTGACCGCCTTCAACAATGTTGTTGGTCGCGGTGAGAGTCAGGCCGGTGGCATCAACCGAATCAGTGATCGTGGTAACGGCTGGCGTTGCGTTCGGTACCAGGTTTTCAAAGTTGCCGCCGGTAGCCCCGGTGATCGTGGCGCTGACGGTGCTGCCATTGTTGTAAACGTCATTGGCTGGGGTCGGCACGTTGACGGTGCCGGTAGTCTGGCCAGCACCAATGGTAATGGTCGAGCCGTTCGACAGGGTGACGGTAACCGGTGTCTGCGCCGGGTTAGTCAGCGTCGCGGTGTAGGTAATCTGACCGCCTTCGGTCACGCTCGAACCAGCCGTCAACGTGACGGTAGTGGTATCGACGGTGTCGGTCACTTGCGTGGTCGCCGGGACAGTCGGCGGGGTCACGGTGATGCCGTTGCCGCCGCTGGTGCCAGTGACGGTCACGTCCATCTGGGTCGGGTCGTTGTAGACCGTGTCGTTCGGCGCCAGCGGCACGTTGACGGTGCCGGTGGTGGCGCCGGCCGGGATAACGATCACTGCGCCGTTGGACAGGGTGATGGTCAGGTCGGTCAGCGGCGCCTGGGTCAGGGTCGCGGTGTACACCAGCACGCCGCCGGCTTCGGTGATGGTCGGCGTGGCGCTGAGGCTCAGGGTCGAGTCACGCAGCGCGTTAGTGGTGGTGTCGGTGGTCAGGCCGCCGGTGGTGTCCTGCGCGACTTGGCCGGCAGAATTGATGCCCGCCGTCGGGAAGCCAATGGTCGGATCTACGCGGCCAGCGGTGGCGTCGAGCATGACGAAGCTGTGACCGCCACCGGCAGCACCACCGGTACCTGCGGCGGTCGGGCCGGCCGCGGTGGATTCGAGTGCGGTGGTCGGGTCGACACCGGCGGCGATGGCTTGCTGCAGTTCTTCTACAGAAGGCGCAGCCTGCGCGGTGGCTTCGGCCAGGTCAGTGCTGGAGTCAGGCGAGCTGGCACTCCACTGGGTGTCGCGACCCAGATCGAGCATGCGGCCATCGGCCAGTTCCAGCGACACCGCGCCGGCCAGACCGGTATCGATCTGGTCGCCGACATACAGGCGATCGCCTTCAACGAGTACGCGACGCACGCCCTCTGGGGACACCACGAAAACCTGACCGACAATGCTTTTGACGACGGCAACAACACTGCTCATTGAAGACTCTCCGGGGTGTCACATTCAGTTGACTTCCATGGACCTGACGGGCGTCGGCGCCACTTCAGTCTGGACGTACTTTCTATAAATGGATAACTTATTGACGCTGTATTTCCGTCAATAATCTGGCTATAAATTATCGCGATTAACTTTATGCCAAACTATTGACCTTCTGGGAGCCATCCTAAACAATCGCCCCACTAATGTCACATTGATATTTCCGCGGCGACCTGTCCTTCAGCCTGTCATCCAGTTCCTGTTTTGAACTTTCCGACATACGGTCTTTCGGGTTGCCATCATCCGACGCAGCGCCACGTTTCTGCTGTGATTCAAGACAAGAAGTTCCGGGAAAATTCCAACCATGCGTTCGCTTTTGCTCCTTGCCGCTCCCTTCGCTCTCGCCGCCTCATTTGTACAAGCACAATCCTTACCAGAAGCCATGCAACAGGCGCTGGATGTCCATCCGGAGATTCAGGCGGGGGTCAACAGTCGATTGGCGGCGGATTATCAGTTAAAGGCTGCGAAAGGGGGATACCTGCCCAAGGTCGATCTGCTCGGCGGTTATGGCCGTGAAGGCACCGACAGTGTGACCACTCGAGCGAATGGTGGAAGCAATCACTGGGAGACGTTGAACCGCAGCGAGTCAAGTTTACGTCTCTCGCAAATGGTTTTTGACGGTTTCGCGACGTCCAACGAAGTTGCGCGTCAACAAGCCAACGTCAGCTCCCGTGCTTACTCGCTACTGGGCACTTCCGAGCGTACTGCACTGACCGTCGCCCAGGTGTATCTGGACGTGCTGACCCGTCGCGAATTCGTCCGTCTGGCCGAGGAGAACCTAAAGAGCCACCAGCGCATCTACGACCAGATCCAGTTGCGCACCCAGCGCGGCGTCGGCAGCGGTGCCGACCTTGATCAGGCCGAAGCCCGTATGGCCCAGGCCCGCAACAATCTGATCACCGAACAGACCAACCTCGCCGACGCGGAAACCAACTTCCTCAGCGCCGTCGGCCAGATGCCCGACCAGCTTGAGCGCCCGGCGCCGTTCATGGCGATGATGCCCGCCAACCTCAATGAAGCCCGTGCGCAGATGCTGGAAAACAGCCCGATCCTGCGTTCCGCCGAGTCGGATATTGCCGCTGCCGAGAAGCAGTTCGCCACCGCCAAATCGACCTTTTACCCGCGCTTCGACGCCGAACTGGGCCGTACCGCCGATAACGATATCGACGGCCAGAACGGCCATAACAACGAATGGCAGGCCATGCTGCGCATGCGCTTCAACCTGTATTCCGGTGGGAGCAATAAGGCCGATCTGGAATCCAAGTCGTACCTGGCCAACCAGGCGCTGGACATCCGTAACAACGCCCTGCGTCAGTTGAACGAAGAGCTCGGCCTCGCCTGGAACGCCCTGAACAACGCCAACGCTCAGGTGCCGATCGCTCAGCAGTACGTCGATCGCAGCACCTCGGTGCGTACCGCCTACCAGCGTCAATTCAGCCTTGGCGAACGCACCCTGCTGGACTTGCTCGACAGCGAAAACGAATTGTTCACCGCCTCGCGGCGTCTGGCGGAAATCAAGAACATTCAGTTATTTACTCAGTATCGAATCAAGGCGACCATGGGCCAATTGCTCAAAAGCCAGGGAGTGGTCGCGCCGTTGGCATCCGTTGTGCAGAACGACGTGAAGCCCAAGGTCCAGCTGCCTGGGATGAACTGAGTTATCCCTTCCAACTGTTAAAGAGTGTCGAGCGTGGAATCAGAAGTCAGTCGAGTTCAACTCAGCCATGATCCACGCGCGTTGCATGACGATCCGTTGCTGGATGGTCTGCTCGCCCTGTGCATGCTGCACCAGAAGCCTGCCAGCGCGGCGATGCTGACCACCGGCCTGCCGCTGCCCAAACAACGTTTGAGTGTCGAGTTGCTGCCGCGCGCAGCGGCCCGCGCCGGGCTGCAGGGGCGGGTGTTGCAGCGCAAACTCGAAGAAATTCCGGCGATCGCCATGCCCGCTTTGTTGCTGCTCAAGGATGGCCGCAGTGCCGTCCTGCTGGGCTGGCAGGGCGACAACGAAGCACGAGTGCTGCTCAGCGAAAGCGATGGCGGCGAATCGGTGGTCAGCCGCGAACTGCTGAGCGATGATTACACCGGCAAAGTCTTCTTCGCCCAGCCGCAGCACAAATTCGACGTCAACCACGGCACGCTGATCCCGCGTGCACGCTCCTGGTTTCGCGACACCCTCAAGCGTTCGCGCTGGCTGTATGCCGATGCGATCGCCGCCAGTTTCCTGATCAACATCATCGCCATGGCCGCACCGCTGTTCGTGATGAACGTCTACGACCGCGTAGTACCGAATCAGGCCGAAGCGACCCTTTGGGTGCTGGCGCTGGGCATCACCGGCGCTTACATCTTCGACTTGATCCTCAAGAGCCTGCGCAGCCTGTGCCTGGATCTGGCCGGGAAGAAAACCGACCTGATCATCTCCGCCACGCTGTTCGAGCGCATTGTCGGCATGGCAATGAAATACCGCCCGGCGCGGGTCGGCAGTTTTGCCCAGAACATCCATGAGTTTCAGAGCCTGCGCGACTTTCTCGCGTCGCTGACCCTGACCAGTCTGATCGACCTGCCGTTCACCATCCTGATTTTCATCGTCATCGCCATTCTCGGCGGGCATCTGGTGTGGATTCCGGTGCTGGCGTTCCCGATTGCCCTGCTCATCGGCTACGCCTTGCAGAAGCCGCTGATCGCGACCATGGAGCGCACCATGGCGCTGGGCGCCGAGCGCCAGTCGAGCCTGATCGAAACCCTCGCAGGGCTGGACGCGGTCAAGGTCAACAACGCCGAAAGCGAGCGCCAGTATCAGTGGGAGCAGACCATCGGCACCCTCAGCCGCCTAGAGCTGCGAGTGAAAATGCTCTCCGGTCTGGCGATGAACATCACCTTGCTGATCCAGCAACTGGCCGGGGTGATCATGATCGTCTTCGGCGTGTACCAGATCATCGCCGGCAACCTGAGCATGGGCGGGCTGATTGCCTGCTACATGCTCAGTGGTCGTGCGCTGAGCCCGCTGGCGTCGCTGTCCGGCCTGCTCACGCGCTATCAACAGGCGCGGGTGACCATGACCTCGGTCGACCAGATGATGGAGCTGCCACAGGAGCGCAATTTCGAAGAGCGCCCGCTGAGCCGCAAGGTTCTGCAGGGTGCGATCGAATGCCGTCAGCTCAGCTTCACCTACCCGGACCAGCAGAACCCGGCGCTGAAGAACATCAACCTGGTCATCCGTCCCGGCGAGAAGATCGGCATCATCGGTCGCAGCGGTTCGGGCAAGAGTTCGCTGGCGAAACTGCTGGTGGGCCTGTACCAACCGGACGACGGTGCCTTGCTGGTCGACGGCGTGGACATCCGCCAGATCGACGTCAGCGAACTGCGCTACAACATCGGCTACGTACCGCAGGACATCCAGCTGCTGTCCGGCACCCTGCGTGACAATCTGGTGTCCGGCGCGCGTTACGTCGAAGACGAGCTGGTGCTGCAAGCCGCCGAACTGGCCGGCGTCCACGAATTCGCCCGTCTGCACCCGCAAGGCTACGAGCTGCAAGTCGGCGAGCGTGGGCAAAACCTCTCCGGCGGTCAGCGGCAGAACGTCGCCCTGGCCCGGGCGCTGTTGCTCAATCCGCCGATTCTGCTGATGGATGAGCCAACCAGTGCGATGGACAACACCGGTGAAGAACGCCTCAAGCAACGCCTCGCAGCAGTGATTGAAAACAAGACCGTGGTGCTGGTCACGCACCGGGCATCGCTGTTGTCGCTGGTCGATCGCCTGCTGGTGATCGATCGCGGGCAGATTCTCGCCGACGGCCCGAAAGCCGCCGTGATGGAAGCGTTGAAGAAGGGGCAGATCAGTGTTGCTTAAGTCCGGTGTCAAGGAGTCGATCCGTCGCTACTTCAAGGGCTCTGCCTCGCTGCAGGGTCAGCCGCTGCCAGAGGTCAACAAGGCGCTGATCGAAGACGCCCCGCGCGTCGTGCGCCTGACCATCTGGGCGATCATCGGCTTCTTCGTGTTCCTCATGCTCTGGGCCAACTTCGCCGTAATCGACGAAGTGACCAAGGGCGACGGCAAGGCGATTCCGTCTTCCAAGATCCAGAAAATCCAGAACCTAGAGGGCGGTATCGTCTCCGAGCTGTTCGTCAAGGAAGGCCAGATCGTCGAGGCAGGGGCGCCGCTGATTCGTCTCGACGACACGCGTTTTGCCTCCAACGTCGGCGAAACCGAGGCTGATCGCCTGTCGATGCTGCTGCGGGTCGAGCGTCTGAGCGCGGAAGTCGATGATCGTCCGCTGAACTTCCCCGAGGACGTACTCAAAGCCGTGCCGGGCCAGGCGAAAAGCGAAGAGTCGCTGTACATCAGCCGCCGTCAGCAGTTACACGATGAAATCGGCGGCTTGCAGGAGCAGTTGATCCAGCGTCAGCAGGAGCTGCGTGAGTTCAGCTCCAAGCAGGCGCAGTACCGTCAGCAACTCGGCTTGCAGCGTCAGGAAATCAACATGTCCGAGCCGCTGGTGGCGCAGGGCGCGGTCTCGCCAGTAGAAGTGTTGCGCCTCAAGCGTGCCGAAGTGGAAACCCGTGGCCAGCTCGATGCGACCACGCTGGCCATCCCGCGCGCCGAATCGGCGATCAAGGAAGTGCAGCGCAAGATCGACGAAACCCGCGGCAAATTCCGCAGCGAAGCGCTGACCCAGCTCAACGAAGCGCGCACCGATCTGAACAAGGCCCAGGCCACCGGCAAGGCGCTGGAAGACCGCGTCAGCCGCACGCTGGTTACTTCACCAGTGCGGGGCATCGTCAACAAGTTGCTGGTCAACACTATCGGCGGTGTGATCCAGCCGGGCAGCGACATGGTCGAAATCGTGCCGCTGGACGACACCCTGCTGGTCGAAGCCAAGATCCGCCCGCAGGACATCGCGTTCCTGCATCCGGGTCAGGAAGCGATCGTCAAATTCACCGCCTATGACTACACCATTTACGGCGGCCTGAAGGCACAGCTGGAGCAGATCGGTGCGGATACCATCACCGACGAAGACAAGAAAACCACCTACTACGTGATCAAGGTGCGTACCGAGCGCAGCCACTTGGGCACGGATGAAAAGCCACTGCTGATCATTCCCGGGATGGTCGCTTCGGTGGATATCATCACTGGCAAGAAATCGGTGTTGAGCTATTTGCTCAAGCCGATCATCCGCGCGCGGGCTGAGGCGTTGCACGAGCGCTAGATCTTCGGTGGCCTTGCTGGCCTCATCGCTGGCAAGCCAGCTCCCACAGTTATGTGTGTTGAACAAATATCTGGAGTCCATGTGAGGACCCTGTGGGAGCGGGCTTGCCCGCGATGGCGTTCGCTCAGACCCTACATAACTGTCGGTAAGTGACACAAACCGTCACTCCACCCCCTCACCAATCGCCATATCTTTATTCAATAACGGTATTTAATCTCCAGTTCTTATAGCTATAAAGTCACCCACCTGCGTACCTGCCGACCAATCGGCGCGCCGCACGACCTGAACCGACACGCAATCCAGCGTGAGTGTCTGATCGACGAGCGCGGCCATGAGCGCGCCGTGCGTGGGAGATGATTGATGTCCGCCGCTACTGCCACCGAAAGCGCCGCAACTGCCGCGCCGCAAATCTTCGAAATTCGCCCCTTCAGCGGTGCCGTCGGCGCCGAGATCGTTGGCCTTGACCTCAGCCGGCCGGTCAATGATCAGGACTTCGCGCGCATTCACCGCGCACATCTGGATCACCATGTCGTGGTCTTCCGCGATCAGCAGATTACCCCGCAACAGCAAATCGATTTCAGCCGCCGCTTCGGCGTGTTGCAGATCCACGTGCTCAAACAATTCCTCTTGGCCAACCACCCGGAAATCCTCATCGTTTCCAACATCATCGAGAACGGCCAGAACATCGGTCTCGGTGACGCCGGCAAGTTCTGGCATTCCGATCTTTCCTATAAAGAGCTGCCAAGTCTCGGCTCAATGCTGCACGCCCAAGAGCTGCCCGCCGAGGGCGGCGACACGCTGTTCGCCGACATGCACAAAGCCTGGGACGACTTGCCCGCTGCGTTGCGCACTGCGGTCGAAGGGCGTTCCGCTGCGCATTCCTATACCGCGCGCTACAGCGAAACCAAGTTCGAAGGCAACTGGCGCCCGACCCTGACCCCTGAACAGTTGGCTCAGGTCGCCGAAGTGGTGCATCCGGTGGTGCGCACCCATCCGGAAAACGGCCGCAAGGCCTTGTTCGTCAGCGAAGGCTTCACCACGCGAATTGTCGGTCTGCCGGAAGACGAAAGTCGTCAGTTGCTCGGCGAACTCTTCGCCCACAGCGTGCTGCCGCAAAACATCTACCGCCATCAGTGGGAACCGCATGACCTGGTGTTCTGGGACAACCGCTCGCTGATCCACCTCGCCGCCGGCTGCCCCGCGCATCTGCGCCGCAAGCTGTATCGCACGACCATTCAGGGCGACGCGCCTTTCTGATTTGCCGGAGATCGATCATGAACGCCCCTTTGCCAGGCCACGCGGCCAGCAACCCGATCGCCCACGGCGAAGCGTTGCTGGCCGTCGATCAGGTCAGCCTCGAGTACCGCACGCCGCAGCGCGTAGTGCGCGCCACCCATCAAGTCAGTTTCGCCGTCGACCCGGCTGATCGTTTCGTCCTGCTCGGCCCGTCCGGGTGCGGTAAATCGACCCTGCTCAAAGCGGTCGCCGGGTTCATTCAGCCCTGCGAAGGCGAGATCCGCCTGCAAGGCCTGCGCGTCGATGCGCCGGGGCCGGACCGCATTGTGGTGTTTCAGGAATTCGACCAGTTGCCGCCGTGGAAAACCGTCAAGCAGAACGTGATGTTCCCGCTGCTCGCCTCGCGCACCTTGAACAAGAAAGACGCCGAAGAACGCGCACTGCACTATCTGGAAAAAGTCGGCCTCGCTGCGTTCGCCGACGCCTATCCGCACACCTTGTCCGGCGGCATGAAAGCGCGGGTGGCGATCGCCCGGGCGTTGGCCATGCAGCCGAAAATTCTTTTGATGGACGAACCCTTCGCTGCACTCGATGCGCTGACCCGCCGCAAGATGCAGGAGGAATTGCTGCTGCTCTGGGAAGAGGTTCGTTTCACCTTGTTGTTCGTCACTCATTCGATAGAAGAAGCCCTGGTGGTGGGCAATCGCATCCTCTTGTTGTCGCCGCATCCCGGCCGGGTGCGCGCCGAAGTGCACAGCCATCAATACGACCTGCACAGCCTCGGCGGCGTGGCGTTTCAGGAATCGGCGCGGCGCATTCATCGTCTGCTGTTCGATGAGGGCCAGGCGCCGGAGACCCAACGTGATCACGACTTCAACGACATTCGCATCGCCTATTGAGCGGCCAGGAGGACTACCCGATGAGCCATTCATCATCCGTGCGTGAAGAATTCGAAACCGTGCTCGAGCCGCTGACCGCAGTGCCGGTCGAGCGCGAATTGCCGCTCGGCACACGCCTGTGGCAACAGGGCTGGCTGCGTAAAAGCCTGATCCTGATCGTGCTGGCGATCATCTGGGAAGTGGTCGCGCGGATTCAGAACAACGACCTGATGCTGCCGAGTTTTCTGCAAACCGCACATGCCTTGTTCAACGGGCTGCTCAGTGGCGAGTTGCTGGCCAAGGTGTGGATCTCCTTGGTGGTGCTGATCAAGGGCTACCTGATCGGCATCGTCCTCGCGTTCGCTCTGACGACATTGGCGGTCTCGACCCAGTTGGGACGTGATCTGCTCAGTACGATGACTTCGATGTTCAACCCGTTGCCGGCGATCGCCCTGTTGCCGCTGGCGCTGCTCTGGTTTGGCTTGGGGCAGAACAGCCTGATTTTCGTGCTGGTGCACTCGGTGCTGTGGGCGCTGGCGCTGAACACCTATGCCGGATTTCTCGGCGTCTCCGAAACGCTGCGTATGGCCGGGCGCAATTATGGTCTCAAGGGGTTGCGCCTGGTCTTGTTCATTCTGATTCCGGCGGCTCTGCCTTCGATTCTTGCCGGCTTGAAGATTGGCTGGGCGTTCGCCTGGCGCACCTTGATCGCTGCCGAACTGGTGTTTGGCGCGACCAGTGGCAAGGGCGGGCTGGGCTGGTACATCTTCCAGAATCGCAATGAGCTGTACACCGACAAGGTGTTTGCCGGGTTGGCGGTGGTGATCCTGATTGGTCTGCTGGTGGAGAATCTGGTGTTTGCCACCCTTGAGCGGGTGACGGTGAAGCGCTGGGGTATGCAGCGCTGAGATCTTCGTTGCCTGGGCCGGCCTCTTCGCGAGCAGGCTCGCTCCCACATGAGAGCGCATTCCAGGGTGGGAACGAGCCTGCTCGCGAAGATGCCAGCGCTGGCATCGTCACTCTTGAGGGATGTTTGTTAGCATTGCGCCCGGATCAATCCAGATCAGCCAAGAGTGCTCAGCATGCAACTCCCGGACATGAACCTTCTGGTCGCCCTCGATGCCTTGCTCGACGAGGGCAGTGTGGTCGGTGCGGCGCGGCGGATGAACCTCAGCCCGGCGGCCATGAGCCGCACACTGACGCGGATCCGCGAAGCCATCGGCGATCCGATTCTGGTGCGCGCCGGGCGTGGTCTGGTGCCGACCCCCAAAGCCCTCGAACTGCGCGAACAGGTGCGCGACGTGGTCGAGCAGGCGGCGCTGCTGTTTCGCTCCGCCGATAGCGTCGAGCTGGGCACCTTGCGTCGACGTTTCAGCATCCGCGCCAATGATTTCTTCGTCGGCGTTTACGGCGGCAAGCTGTTCGACACCCTCGACCAGCTCGCCCCGCATTGCGAATTACGCTTCGTCCCGGAAGGCGACGGCGACGATGAGGCACTGCGCGAAGGGCGCATCGATCTGAGCGTCAGCAACACCCGTCCGCTTACGCCGGAAGTGAAAGTGCAGAACCTGTTCTCCACGCATTTCGTCGGCCTGGTGCGCGAGAATCATCCGTTGCTCGATGGCGAAATCACGGCCGAGCGCTACGCCGGTTTTTCCCACATCAGCATGTCGCGCCGTGGCATCGCTCGCGGCCCGATCGACACGGCGTTGAATGCGTTGGGGCTGGAGCGCCGGGTGGCGGTGATCGCGCCGAGTTTCCACGCGGCGATGTTTGCCTTGCCCGACTCCGACCTGATTTTGCCGGTGCCCAAAGAAGCCCTGCTCAGCGTGCGGCGGCTGGGCCTGAAACTGCGTTCATTCGACCTGCCGATTCCGCTGCCCATGCTCATGCTGACCCAGGCCTGGCACCCGCGCTTCGACAAGGACCCGGCCCACCGCTGGCTGCGTGAAACCCTCAAGACCTGCTGCGATGAAACATGGCTGGCGGCACAGCCATAAATCATCAGACACCATCGAATCCTGTGGGAGCGAGCCTGCTCGCGAAGGCGTCGAATCAGTCACCTCAATGGCGACTGGTCCACCGCTTTCGCGAGCAGGCTCGCTCCCACATAGGCATTCACCGTTGTGTCTGATGCACTTATAACCTGCCAATAAGTCAATTTTCGTCAGCATCAAGCCCCACTAAAATGCTCCGGTATTTTCACCCCCGGAGCTTTTCATTCATGACATCCCTGACGGTCTCGGCGCCTCTCGCCGCGACCAGCCCGGCGACGGCGGCTGCGCCTCCGGTGTTCGGGGCGCGGATCATCATTGGTCTGGTCGGCGTGCTGTTGGCCGTGCTGGTCTCGGGCCTCAACGAGATGGTCACCAAAGTCGCACTCGCCGATATTCGCGGCGCGCTGCACATCGGTTACGACGAAGGCACCTGGCTGGTCGCCAGCTACACCGCCACGTCGGTCGCAGCCATGGCCTTCGCGCCGTGGTATGCGGTGACCTTCTCGCTGCGCCGCTTCACGCTGTGCGCCATCGGTCTTTTTACCGTGCTCGGCGTGCTGTGCCCGTTCGCGCCTAATTACGAAAGCCTGTTGTTGATGCGCATCCTCCAGGGCCTCGCCGGTGGTGCATTGCCGCCGATGCTGATGACCGTTGCACTGCGCTTTCTCCCAGCGAACATCAAACTGTACGGACTGGCCGGCTACGCACTGACCGCGACTTTCGGCCCGGGACTCGGCACGCCGCTGGCCGGTCTGTGGACTGAATACGTCGGCTGGCAGTGGACGTTCTGGCAGATCATCGTGCCGTGCCTGATCGCCATGGCCGCAGTGGCTTACGGATTGCCCCAGGATCCGCTGCGGCTGGAACGTCTCAAGACGTTCAACTGGAAAGGCCTGCTGCTGGGCTTTCCGGCGATCTGCATGCTGGTGATCGGTTTGTTGCAGGGCAATCGACTGGACTGGTTCGAGTCGAATCTGATCTGTGGATTACTCGGTGCCGGTTCGCTGCTGCTGGTGGCTTTTATGATCAATGAATGGTCGCAGCCGATTCCGTTTTTCAAATTGCAGATGCTCGGCATCCGCAACCTGCTGTTTGCGTTGATCACCCTCGCCGGGGTGCTGATCGTGCTGCTGGCGGTGGTGCTGATACCGTCGAGTTATCTGGCCCAAGTGCAAGGTTATCGTCCGGCGCAAACCGCGCCGATCATGCTCATTGCCGCGCTGCCGCAGTTGATCGCGCTGCCATTGGTGGCGGCGCTATGCAACTTGCGCTGGGTCGATTGCCGCTGGGTGCTCGGCATTGGTCTGAGCATGCTCGCGCTGTCCTGCCTCGGCGGTTCGCACCTGACTTCGGTATGGATTCGCGATGATTTCTACGTCCTGCAATGGCTGCAGATTTTCGGCCAGCCGATGGCGGTGTTGCCGCTGCTGATGTTGTCGACCGGCAGTATCACGCCGATGGAAGGGCCGTTCGCGTCGGCGTGGTTCAACACCGTCAAAGGTCTCGCCGCAGTGGTCGCCACCGGCGTGATCGAAGCGCTGACCACCGCGCGCCTGCATTTCCATTCGACCATGTTGGTCGACAGCCTGGGCAATTCGCCGCTGGCCGATCACAGCGATCCGGGCCTCGCTCACCGCGTGCACGAGCAGGCGGTGGTGCTGACTTCGGCCGATCTGTACGTGTGCATGGCCGGCGTCGCCGTAACGCTGATTCTGCTGATTTTCTGGCTGCCGACGCGGATCTATCCGCCGCGCGCGCCGACCTGATCGCTGTACTGAAACTGAAGGTTTTTTATGACTCAATCCAAGCAAAAACTCGCGGTGGCCGTGGCTGCCGCGCTGGCGGTGGGCGTGCTGGTGTACCTGGCGATGCCCGGTCTGTTCGGCCAACGCACCGAGCAAACCACCAACGACGCCTTCGTCTCCGCCGACTACACGCTGGTGGTGCCGCGCGTGGCCGGGTTCATCAAGCAGGTGCTGGTCGAAGACAACCAGCAGGTCAAGGCCGGGCAACTGCTGGCGCTGATCGATGACCGTGATTTGCGCGCAGCGGCGGAAGCGGCTGACGCGCAAACCCTGGTCGCGCGAGCGCAGTTGCAGAACGCCAACGCGACTCTCGAGCGGCAGGCTTCGCTGATTGCTCAGGCGCAGGCCACCGTGGTCTCGGCCAAAGCGGAAATGGCTTTTGCGCAGCAGGAACTGAACCGCTACAACCATCTCGCCGGTGTCGGCGCCGGCACCGTGCAGAACGCGCAGCAGGCGCGCACGCGCATCGATCAGGCCTCGGCGCGCCTCGACACCGCGACCGCGAAGCTGGCGGCCGAACGCAAGCAGGTCGAAATTCTCACCGCCCAGCGCAACGCCGCCGAAGGCAATCTGAAACACGCGCAGGCGGCGCTGGAAATCGCCAGTTTCAACTTGTCCTATACGCGCATCACCGCGCCGCAGGACGGCATGATCGGCGAGCGTGCGGTGCGCGTCGGCGCCTACGTCACGCCGGGCAGCAAGCTGTTGGCGGTGGTGCCGTTGCAGCAGGCCTATGTGGTGGCCAATTTTCAGGAAACCCAGTTGACCGACGTGCAGCCCGGGCAGGATGTGCAAGTCCGAGTGGATAGTCTCGGTGGCGAAGCCCTGACCGGCCGCGTCGAGAGCATTGCGCCGGCAACTGGCGTGACCTTTGCGGCGGTGAAACCGGACAACGCGACGGGCAACTTCACCAAGGTTGTGCAGCGGATTCCGGTGAAGATCGTGCTGGAACCGGGCCAACCACTGGCTGAGCGGTTGCGGGTGGGAATGTCGGTGGAGGCGAGTATTGATACCGCCAGCTCAAAGGCGTCCGGGCGCGAGGTGACGCAGCGATGATCGGTGTTGAATCGGCTGCCGCCTTCGCGAGCAGGCTCGCTCCCACAGGGGCAACGCATTGCAGAATGTGGGAGCGAGCCTGCTCGCGAAAACGCCAGTGGCAGCAGCTAACCTTCAGTGCCTTGCTCACGATGAGTCTCACCGCCTGCACCGTCGGCCCGGACTTTCAGAAACCCGAAACCAGGCAGCCTGCCGACTGGGCCAAACCGAGCCAATCCGCCCCGAGCCAGGCCGTCAGCGAGCCCCTGAACGAACGCTGGTGGGAAACCTTCCACGACCCGCAACTTTCCGCACTCACCCAGCGCGCGCTGAACAACAACCTCGACCTGCAACTGGCCAGCAGCCGCCTGCAACAAAGCCGCGCCGCGCGCCAGGTGATCACCGCCGAGCGTTATCCGAACAGCACCGCCAGCGGCAGCTACGCACGTAAACGCAACAGTGGCAAAGGCTTGAACGATCCATCGGGAAATAACGGCGACGAGGCTTTCAACCTGTGGGATGCCGGTTTCTCGGCCTCATGGGAGCTGGACTTCTGGGGCCGCGTGCGCCGGGAAACCGAAGCTGCTGATGCCAATCTCGAAGTGGCGGAAAATGATCGTCGCGGTGTCCTGCTGACCGTGCTCGCCGACACCGCGCAAAACTACATTCAGCTGCGCGGCGTGCAGAACACACGCGCCGTCACCGAGCAGAACCTCGACGTCGCTTGCCACAGCCTGAAACTCTCGCAGCTGCGGCTGGCCGATGGCGTGGCGACCGACCTGGACGTCGCCGAAGCTGCCGCGCAAGTCGCCGCCATCGAAGCACGGCTGCCGGCGCTCGAGCAGCGTCAGGCGCAACTGATCAACGCGATCAGTCTGCTGATGGGCGAACCGCCGCAGGCCCTCGCTCAAGCGTTATCCACAGACGCGGCAGTGCCGCAGTCGCCACTGCAAGTCGCCATCGGCCTGCCGTCGCAATTGGCCGAACGCCGCCCCGATATCCGCCAGGCCGAAGCGCGTCTGCACGCCGCCACCGCCAACATCGGCGTGGCCAAGGGCGATTTCTATCCGCGCATCACCCTGTCCGGCAACCTCGGTTCCCAGGCCATGCAGCTGAGCGATTTCGGTTCATGGGGCTCGCGCGCCTTTGCCATCGGCCCGCAATTCAGCTTGCCGTTGTTCGACGGCGGACGCCTGCGCGGTATGTTGCAACTGCGCGAAGCCCAACAGCAGGAAGCGGCCATCGCCTACCAGCAGACTGTGCTGCGCGCCTGGCATGAAATCGATGATCAACTGACCGCCTACAACGCCAGCCAGCGCCGTCGCGACAGCCTCGCCGAAGCCGTGCGCCAGAACCAGATCGCCCTGCGCACCGCGCAACAGCAATACGTCGAAGGCGTGGTCGATTTCGTCAACGTCCTCACCGTGCAGAGCGCCTTGCTCGCCACGCAGGAGCAATGGGTGGAAAGCTCGACCGGCGTTTCCCTGGCGATGGTCGGTTTGTACAAGGCGTTGGGCGGCGGATGGCAATCGGTCTATCCGGCAGCGCAACTGGACGCAGGCTCACCTGACGTCGCCAGACCCTGAACCCGCAGCGCCAGCTATGATCAACTCCATTGCAGCAAACGGCGCAACGCCGGACCTGAATTGCAGAGGAGTTGCATCATGGAAAATCCGCAGCACAGCCTACCGGCCCTGTTCAAACAACTCGGCCTCGCCGACGACCCGACCGGCATCGACCAATTCATCGCCAGCCATTCACCGCTCAAACCGGAATTGCATCTGGCTGACGCGTTTTTCTGGACGGAAAGTCAGGCGCAGTTTCTGCGCGAGGAGATTCTAGATGATGCGGACTGGGCGGAGGTGGTGGATCAGTTGAATGTGATGTTGCGCAAGGGGCGGGCTGATTACTTCGGCTGAGGCCAAGTCCGTGCCGTATGCACCAGCGCCATGATCCAGACGGCATCTCTCTCCGTTTGATAGACAAGACGGTAACTGGGATGCGGAATCAGCTCACGCGTACCGGCAATGATGCCGGCACGGCCAATCAACGGATTGTCGGAAAGGTGATGAACCGCTTCGCTGAAGCGCAGATCCATTTCGATGGCCGCTCTTGGGTTGGCGGCCTGCAAGTAGTCCCAAATGTCTGCACGATCCTGTGCGGCGGCTGGCGTCCATATGATTTTCATAGGTGATCTTCTGCCTGCCTGCGCTTTGCCGCGAACGCTGCTTCTACGTCTTCGTTGTTCAATCCGTCTCCGGCACGTACGGATTCCCGAGCGATTTCAACCTTGCGTTGCAGGAACGCTTCATATTCGCGGGCCTCTCGCTGGGTTTGAACATACTGACGCATCATGTCTCGCATGATTTGCGACGCCGGCCGGTGTGCCGCTTCGGCTTCCGCCATGAACTCCTCCCGCAGTTCCGGCTCCAGTTTCATTGTGAAAACGGCTTGTTTTGACATGTTGGGCTCCTGAATTTGGTGATGACAACGTATATACCTTGTCAGTATCGAAGGAAATAGCTTTGAGTCAGATAGGGCGACTAACGGAGAGATTTGTTTCAAAACTTGACTGAAATTCCCCTCCAATGCGATATTGATAGTTAGCAAACTAACAGTGTCCGTTATCCCGTGTCCGATTCCCTCGACAGTCTCCAGATGAACATCAGCAGCGCCATGGTGGTGGCCGCCCGGCATTGGCGGAAGATCTGCCAGACCACGCTGGTCAACTACGGAATTTCCGAAGCCTGCGCCGTGCCCTTGTTGATGATCGGGCGTTTGGGTGAGGGCGTGCGTCAGGTGCAAGTCGCCCAGGCTGCGGGGATGGAGAGTCCTTCACTGGTGCGTTTGCTCGATCAGCTGTGCCACGCCGGTTACGTCTGTCGCACCGAAGATGCCCAGGATCGCCGCGCCAAGTGCCTGAGCCTGACCGATACCGGCCGCGAGCTGGTGCAAGCGGTGGAGGCCGAGCTGGTGCGCTTGCGTCATGAGGTGCTGGAAGGCATCGAGCGCAGCGATCTGGAAGCTACGCTTCGGGTACTGAGGGCTTTTGAGGCGGCGAGTTCGCCTGTGGTGGTCAATTCTTGAACGGTTTTTTCACTGGCATGCCGCCGGCCCGTGACTGGTTTTACGGGGTGCGTACTTTTGCAGCGTCGATGATTGCGCTGTACATCGCCTTGCTCATGCAAATGCCGCGTCCTTATTGGGCGATGGCCACGGTGTATATCGTCTCCAGCCCGTTTCTCGGCCCGACCAGCTCCAAAGCGCTGTACCGCGCGGCGGGCACTTTCCTGGGCGCGGCGGCGGCGGTGCTGTTCGTGCCGATGTTCGTGCAGAGCCCCTATGTGCTGGTGGTGGTCATTGCTTTGTGGACCGGCATTCTGCTGTTCATGTCTCTGCATCTGCGCACCGCCAACAGCTATGCGCTGATGCTGGCCGGCTACACCTTGCCGCTGATTGCGCTGCCGGTGGTCGATAATCCGCTGGCGGTGTGGGACGTGGCCGAGGCGCGTACCGAAGAGATTTTCCTTGGCATCGCCGTCGCTGCGGTGGTCGGTGCGATGTTCTGGCCGCGTCGGCTGGCGCCGGTGTTCAACGATGCCGTGAGCAAGTGGTTCGCCGATGCGACGAGCTACAGCCTGAAGTTTCTCAGCCGCGATGTGCAGCCGGAAGAAGTCACCGCGCTGCGCATGGCCATGGTCGCCAATTTCAACAGCCTCGAGTTGATGATCGGCCAGTTGCCCCACGAAGGCGCGCGGCCACAAACCGTGCGCAACACCAAGGAATTGCGCGGGCGCATGATTCATCTGTTGCCGGTGATCGATGCCCTTGAGGATTCGCTGTACGCCCTCGAACGGCGCACCCCGGAACTGGTGGAAAAATTCCAGCCGTTACTGACCGCGACCCGGGAATGGCTGGGCCACGCGGACGCCAATCTCGAGCGCTGGCAAGCACTCAGAGATCAACTCGACGCGTTGCAACCAAGCGCCGAAGCGCTGGATGAGCGCAAACAGTTGCTGTTCTCCAATGCGATTTACCGCCTCGGTGAATTCATCGATCTGTGGCAGGACTGCCGCAGCCTGCAGGATGCGATTCTGCGCGAGCGCCAGGACAGCTGGCGCGCGGTGTACCGGCATTGGCGCCTGGGCCGGTTGACGCCGTTCATCGATCGCGGGCTGATGCTCTACTCGGTGACCTCGACCATTCTGGCGATCATCGTTGCTTCGGTGCTGTGGATCCTGCTCGGCTGGCCGGACGGCGGCAGCGCGGTGATCCTGGCAGCGGTGGCGTGCAGCTTCTTTGCCTCGATGGACGACCCGGCGCCGCAGATTTACCGGTTCTTTTTCTGGACCGGAATGTCGGTGCTGTTCGCCAGCCTTTATCTGTTTCTGATTCTGCCCAACCTGCATGATTTCCCGGTGCTGGTGCTGGCGTTTGCCGTGCCGTTCATTTGCGTCGGCACGCTGACCGTGCAGCCGCGATTCTACCTCGGCATGCTGCTGACGCTGGTCAATACCTCGTCGTTCATCAGTATTCAGGGTGCATACGACGCGGACTTTTTCGCCTTTGCCAACTCCAACCTCGCCGGGCCGCTGGGGCTGTTGTTCGCCTTTATCTGGACGCTGGTGGCGCGACCGTTCGGCGCCGAGCTGGCGGCCAAGCGTCTGACCCGGTTCAGTTGGAAAGACATTGTCAGCATGACCGAGCCGGCCAGCCTCGCCGAGCATCGGCATTTGGGCGTACAGCTGCTCGATCGGCTGATGCAGCACCTGCCGCGTCTGGCCCTGACCGGTCAGGACACCGGCATCGCCATGCGCGAAGTGCGTGTCGGTCTGAACATGCTCGATCTGCTTGCCTACACCCCGCGCGTCACCGGCGTGCCAAACGCCCTGCTGCGACAAGTGGTGGGCGAGGTCGGCGAGTATTTTCGCGCCTGCCTCAAAGCCGACGAACGCCTGCCGGCACCGAGCGGTCTGCTGATGACACTCGATCGTACCCGCCGTGCGCTGAACGGCCAGGGCGACGATGAAACCCGTCGACACCTGTTGCACGCCTTGAGCGGTCTGCGTCTGGCCTTGCTGCCCGGCGTCGAGTTCGTCTCCAGCGCCGAGCCCGAAGAACCGCTGCCCGATGGAGCGCCCCTATGATCGGTGATCTGGATATCAGCGGCATCTTCCTGCCGACCCTGCTGGTGCTGATGGGCATCACTTACGTGCTGTTTTTGTTGGTCCATGGCGTGCTGCAACGCCTGCACTTTTACCGTCTGGTCTGGCACCGGGCATTGTTCAACGTGGCGCTCTACGCCGTGCTGCTGTACGGCGTGGACTCACTCAGTCGATACCTGATGACATGAAGAAACCGTTTCTGACCATCGGTCGCGTGGTCCTGACCCTGCTGATCGTGACTTTTGCCGTTGTCCTCGTCTGGCGCATGGTGATGTATTACATGTTCGCGCCGTGGACGCGCGACGGCCACATTCGCGCCGACATCATCCAGATCGCCCCTGACGTTTCCGGGCTGATCCAGCAGGTCGAGGTAAAGGACAACCAGTTGATCAAGCGTGGCCAGGTACTGTTCAGCATCGACCAGGATCGCTTCAAACTGGCCCTGCGCCAGGCCAAGGCCGCCGTTGCCGATCGCCAGGAAACCCTCGCCCAGGCCCAGCGTGAAGCCAAGCGTAACCGTGGCCTCGGCAATCTGGTGCCGGCCGAACAGCTGGAAGAAAGCCAGTCGCGCGTCGCCCGTGCACAGTCGGCATTGGCCGAGGCGTTGGTGGCGGTCGACAGTGCGCAGCTCAACCTCGATCGCTCGGTGATCCGCAGCCCGGTCGACGGTTACGTCAACGACCGCGCGCCGCGTCCGCAGGAATTCGTCACCGCCGGGCGCCCGGTGTTGTCGGTGGTCGACAGCAACTCCTTTCACATCGACGGCTATTTTGAAGAAACCAAACTCGACGGCATCCATGTCGGGCAATCGGTGGATATTCGCGTGATCGGTGACCGCGCCAGGTTGCGCGGGCATGTCGAGAGCATCGTCGCCGGCATCGAAGACCGCGACCGCACCAGCGGCAGCAACCTGCTGCCCAACGTCAACCCGGCGTTCAGCTGGGTACGTCTGGCGCAGCGGATTCCGGTGCGCATCGCTTTTGATGAGGTGCCGGCCGACTTCCGCATGATCGCCGGGCGTACCGCCACTGTGTCGATCATCGACGATCAGCATGAGGAGCCGCAGCCATGAGCAGGGCCTGGTTGATCGCCGGGTTGGGCGTGATGCTCTCGGCCTGTCAGATGGTCGGCCCGGATTATCAGCTGCCCACCGACGCGGCGGTGCAGCGCAAGGATATTCAGGGCGAGCTGGCAGTCGCCGGCAAACCGGTAATCTCGGCGCCGGTGCCGGCGGACTGGTGGCGGCTGTATAAAGACCCGCGCCTCGATCAACTGGTGCAGCAGGCCATGGCTTCCAATACCGATTTGCGTGTAGCGGCGGCGAACCTGTCGCGGGCGCGCGCTCAGGTGGATGAAGCCGAGGCCGCTGGCGGCTGGAGCGGCGGGGTGAAAATGGGCGCGCAACGTTTGCAGGAATCCGGTCAGGCGTTCCTGCTGCCGGAGAAAGTCCCGGTGGCCAACATTGCCGATATCGGCATCAGCGCTTCGTACCAGTTCGACCTGTGGGGCACCTTGCAGCGCGGCATCGAAGCGGCCAAAGCCAATGCCGATGCGACTCAGGCCGCAGCCGACACTGCGCGTATCACCTTGGTGGCAGACGTGGTTCGTGCTTACACCCAGGTCTGCGCAGCCAACGAAGAGCGGGAAATCGCCGAGCACTCTCTCGATCTGCAATCGCAGAGCACCACGCTGATCCAGCGTCTGCGTGACGCCGGGCGTGGTGACGAGACTCAGGTCACCCGTTCGCAGACCCAATTCAAATCCCTGCGCGCCGACTTGCCGCGCTATGAAGCAGCGCGTCAGGCCGGGCTGTTCCGTCTGTCGATGCTGCTGGCCAAACCGGTCGAACAGTTGCCGGCAGGTACCGCCAGTTGCGCCGAGTTGCCGAAGATCGCGCAACTGGTGCCGGTCGGTGACGGCGCTGCGCTGCTCAAGCGCCGCCCGGATATTCGTCAGGCCGAGCGGCGTCTTGCAGCGGCAACCGCCGGCATCGGCATCGCCACCGGCGAGCTGTACCCGGACATCAGCATCGGCGCGACCATCGGCACCGTCGGCATCATTGATGACCTTGGCGACCCGTCGACCAACCGCTGGGGCTTTGGCCCGTCGCTGAGCTGGAAAGTACCGACCAACGGCGCCCGTGCGCGCATTCGTGAAGCCGAGGCCAACACTCAAGGCGCGCTGGCGCATTTCGACGGCGTGGTGCTCAACGCGATCCGCGAAACGCAGACCGGTCTGGCCCAGTACAGCGCGCTGCTGCAACGCCGCGATGCGCTGGCCGAAGCCGAGCAGTCGGCCAAGCTCGCCGCCGAGCAGACGCACCGCTTCTTCCAGGCCGGCCGTGAGTCGTTCCTTGCCGACCTGCAAGCAACCCGCACCTACACCGATGTCACCGCGCAACTGGCCGCCGCCAACACCCAGGTCGCGATGAGCCAGATCGATTTGTTCCTCGCCCTGGGCGGTGGCTGGGAAAGCGGACGAACGAACACCTCGAGCGCCAGCAAACCCTGAGGCCGTTGCTATGCTTTGAAGTGTTGGAGGGGCGCCCCATGCCAAGCGTTCCTGCAATGCACATTGCTCGTGCTGGCCCAGGGGAAACAATAATGAAAAACCCTTACGCTCTCGGCTTCTGGTGCGCTCTGGTCGCACTGGTGCTGCTCTCGGCCACGTATTTCTACGGGATCATGCTGGCCCACCAGATCGATACGGCGATGATCTTCCTCGACAGCGCCGTTGCACTGATCGCGGTGATGGCGATCGTGGTCGTGGCGTGGACCTCGATTCAGCTGCAACGGGTCAAGAAGCGCCAGCTCGAACGAGGCAAGATGCTCGTGCTGATCTGGGACACCAAAGTCGCCCTGCGCCGGGTCGAAACCGTGTTCGACCGCTACTTCTGGGGCAGTTACTGGCAGCCCGGGCGAACCTTCGCCGAAGTCATGGGCGAGCTCACCGGCACGCCTCTGGAAAAAAGCCTCGAAGCGCTGAAGAAGCAATGCCTGGAACTCGACAAGCAGATCGCCGATGACGGCTGGCACTGGCTGAACAACGCCCGCGAGCTGTCCGACGTCGCCACGGCCATGGCTCGTGAACGCTATCAGCTGGATTTCTGCGATGTGCGAGCGGATACCACCGGCGGGGCGGTGATCGATCGCGACTTTGAAGTGCTGGTGTATACCTGGACCGCGCGGCTGAAGAGCTTTGATCATCAGTTGGATGAAATTGAAGTCCAGTATTCCTGATTCTCGAATGAATCCAATATCCCAATCGCTGGCAAGCCAGCTCCCACAAGGTTGTTGGTTAAATGCAAATTTGATGCATAACCCAAAACCTGTGGGAGCTGGCTTGCCAGCGATAGCGTCTTTCCTGACACGGAAACTCTTCAACCCTGTCAGCGGTCCATTCCCCCCATAGACACTCTTTAACCTTTAAACATTGGGCCGTCTTCCGCGCCCGGTGCTAATCTCCACCGCTTAATTGCGCACAGTCGAGCCGCGACCCGATCCCGGGTTCAAGGAAGACGACTTCATCCACAGCCACGGAAACCGATCAGGTCATTCATGAATAAATCAGCAGGCGTGCTTCTCGGAATTGTTGTTGCCATCGGCGCGATCAGCGCAGGCGGGGCCTGGTACACCGGGAACAAGATCGAAGGCGTACTGAACAACGCCGTCAGCAACGCCAACAAAGAGTTGCAGACCGCCATGGCCGGCTCCAACGGCACCGCGTCGCTGGAACTGGTATCGCTGGAACGCCACACCTTCACCAGCACCGCGCACTATCGCCTCAAGGGCGAGGGCGAGATGTTCGGCGATGCGCCGGTCGAGCTGCTGTTCGTCGACCACATCGAACATGGCCCGCTGCCGTTCTCGCGTCTGGTTTCGCTGAAGTGGCTGCCGGTCATGGCCACCAGCAACTACGAGCTGGAAAAGAGCCCGTCCACGGAAAAATGGTTCGCCGCCACCAACGGCGCCGCGCCGCTCAAGGGCGTGACCAACATCGGCTACGACGAATCGACCACCAGCACTCTGAATCTGGTGCCGTTCGAAACTGCGCTGGATGAGCAGTCGAGTCTGAAGTTTTCCGGTCTGAGCATGGACATCGCCGCCAGCGCCCAAGCGCAGAAAGTCAAGGCCGACGGCTACATGGACAACCTGAAACTGGTCACCGTGTCGGAAGACCAGGCGCCGGTGCAGGTCGAGCTCAACGGTCTGACCCTGGCCAGCAACCTCGCCAAGAGCAGCTACGGCTACTACACCGGGGAAAACACCCTGGAAGTCACCAGCAGCAAAACCACCTTCGGCGCCAAGCCGATGGTGCTGGGCGTGAAGAACTTCGAAATGAAGAACCGCACCGAAGAAAGCGGCAGCAACGCCTCGGGGCGTGCCGACTACAAAATCGGCGAAGTGACGCTCAACGACAAGAAAGTCGGTTCGGCGGCCATGGCCATGAGCCTGAAGAACCTCGACATTCCGTCGACCATGTCGCTGATGCAGATCTACCAGACCAAATTGCAGCCGTACGAAAAAGCTGCCGCCGAGGCCGCTGCGCAGGGGTTGCCGGCACCGGAGCTGAATCTGACCGAAGCGGAAAACGCCCAGGTCAAAGCCGATCTGCAGAAGTTGCTGGCGGCCGGTCCGCAACTGGCGCTGGAGAATCTGTCGTTCAACACCGCCAACGGTGAAAGCCGCGCCAATCTGGTGATCGACCTGACCAAGCCGCAATCGATGGACCTGCCGCCGGATCAACTCGGCAAGCAACTGATCGCGCTGCTCGACCTGAACATTCAGGTGTCCAAGCCGATGCTCGTCGATCTGCTCAGCGTGCAGGCGCAACTCGATGGCCAGACTGACGCCAAAGCCATCGTCGATCAGTCCAAGGAAGCGGCGGACATGTTCGCCGGCATGGCGGTCGGCTCGCAACTGGCTGTCGCCGACGGCACCAACGTGGTGACCAAACTGCATTACGCGGCCAATCAGGTCGAATTCAACGGCCAGAAGATGACCGTCGAGCAGTTCATCGGCTTCCTCATGAGCAAGTTTGCCGGCGTCACCCAAGAGCAATAAGCCCACCGCGCGCCCTCCAGACGCCCGGCCCCTGTGTAAACAGGCGCCGGGCGTTTTGCTGTACGGGTTTTGTACAGATGGGCCGATTCTGAACAATTATTGCGTTGTGAAAACTCGACTACGCTTGCGTGCAGACTGCCTCACCAAGCTTGGCCGAAGGCTGTCATTGTCGGCCACCGTTACGAATGGGCAAGGAGGGCATTGCGACCCGGCTGGCCATGTAAGGATGCTGACAAATGCCGCGTATTGATGGCCCTGTATTACATCGTGGTTTGCGCCCTTTGTTCCGATTCGCCCTGTGCAGCCAGTTGCTCTGGCCAGTGCTGGCGTTGGCCGACACACCCTACGACGAGATGGTGCGCGATGCCCGCGCCGGGCATTACACGCCTGCGCTGACGGTTTTGCGTCAGGTGCCGCCGGGCCAGGCCAGCGACGGCCAGGTCAGCGATCACCTGCAAATCGCCAGTTGGGCCGGGCTCGATGCCGAAGTGGTCAAGGTCTATGAAACCCAAGGTCGCGACCGCGTCCTGCCGGTGCAGGCACTGACCGCCGTCGCGCGTGCCTATCGCAACCTCAAGCGTTGGGATCAGGCCACCCAGGTCTACAACAAGGCGCTGGCGCTGGAGCCGGACAACGCCGACCTGCAACTGGGTCTCGCGCTGACTCAGGCCGATTCCGGCAAGCCCGATCAGGCCGTCACCCGCGCGCAGGCGCTGGTTGCCGCCAAACCCGATGATCCTTCCCGCCGCCTCGCCTTGGGCTACGCACTCGGTCGAGCCGGCAAACAGTACGACGCACTCTTCGAATACGATCAGGCCTTCATCCGCGCCGGCAACAAGCCGGAGGTGGCCCGCGAGTACGTGGTGGCCCTGCAAAAGGCCCGCCTGCCAGAACCGGCGCTGCGGTTGGCCAGTCAACGTCCCGGCCTGATTGATCCGGTGACCTTGCGCCGTCTCGAAGGCGATCTCGCCGCAGAACGCGTGCGCCTCGCTGAACTGGCCACCCGCAGCGAAAAGGAACGCTACGTCATCGCCGACCGCGCGCTGGCCGATTACGACAAATTGCTCGCGTCCTGGACGCCTGACGCCACTGCTCACGACGACGTGACGCGCTGGCGCATCGACCGCATGGGCGCGCTCAAGGCGCGGGCGCGCACCGCCGACGTCATCAGCGAATATCAAAAGCTGCAAGCCGAGGGCGTGGAAATTCCGACCTATGCCCTGCGCTGGGTGGCAGCGTCTTATCTCGATCAGCGTGAGCCCGAGATTGCCACCGATCTGTATCGCCAGGTGCTTTCGGCGCCGGACGCCGATGTCGGTGATCGTCTCGAGGACAGCACTGCGCTGTACTACTCGCTGCTGGAAAGTGACCGCGCCGATGAAGCACGCAAGGTCGCCGAAGACGCAGCGAAAGCCCAGCGTCCGCGCGTCGAGCTCAAAGGTCTGCCCATCGGCAACCCCAACGATGAATGGATGGACGCCCAACAACTCGCCGCCCAGGCCGGCACCTATGGTTCCGACCTGCCTCACGGTGAAGAGCGTTTGCAGACTCTGGTCGATCAGGCGCCGGGCAACCTTGGCTTGCGTCTGGCCCAGGCCGATCTTTACCTCGCCCGCCAGTGGCCGCGCCGCGCGGAAAATCAGCTCAAGGAAACCGAGAGCATGGCCCCGCGCGATGCCGGCCTTGAGGTCGCCCAGGCGCGCACCGCGATGGAGTTGCAGGAGTGGCGGCAGAACGATGCGCTGGTCGACGACGTGGTCGCGCGCTATCCGGACAACCGCCAGGTGCAGCGCCTGGCTCGCGAACGGGAAGTGCATGACATGGCCGAACTGCGCGTCGAAGCCTACGGCGGCAAGGCCAACGGTGGCGGCAGTGGCGATGCCGGTGCGGTCAGCGGCAGCCGCGATTTCGGTATTCAAAGCACGCTGTACAGCCCGCCGATCAACGAAGACTGGCGGGTGTTTGCCGGCGCCGGTTATGCCACTGGTGATTTCGCCGAAGGCACCGGCCACCACCGCTTCCAGCGTGTCGGCCTGGAACGGCGTACCCGTGACATGACCCTCGAAGCCGAGGTGTCGAATCACGATTACGGCTTCGGTGACAAACAGGGCGCGCGCCTGGCGATTGCCCGCGACATCAATGATCACTGGCAATACGGCGGCAGCCTCGAATACCTCTCGGCGGAAACCCCGCTGCGCGCGCTCAACAGCGATATCAAGGCCAACGGCGGCAGTGCGTTCCTGCGCTGGCGCGCCAACGAAAGCCGCGAGTGGCGCGTGTCGGTCAGCCCGTCGCACTTCAGCGATGGCAACAACCGCGTCGAAGCCTTGGTGACCGGGCGCGAGGGCATCTACACCGCGCCGAACATTCAGGTCGACGCCGGCCTGGAAGTCGGCACCAGCCACAACTCGAAATCCGACGACGTGCCGTACTTCAACCCCAAGTCGGACTTCAGCGTGATGCCGCTGGTCAACGTCAACCACGTGCTCTACCACCGCTACGAGACTTCCTGGAGCCAGCAATTCCAGGCCGGCGCGGGCACCTACAGCCAGCGCGACCATGGCACTGGCGGCATGGCATTGCTCGGTTATGGCCAACGGTACGCCTGGAACGACGTGTTCGATGTGGGCGGCATGTTCAGTGTGATCAACCGGCCTTACGACGGTGATCGGGAAACTGATCTGCGTCTGCTCGTCGACCTCACTTTCCGCTTCTAGAAGAGTTTGAAGATGCCTTTTATCTCGCGTTTCATCCTTCTGCTGGGAGCGCTGCTGATCAGCGCCTGCGCCCAGCAAGCCCCGGCCTTCGCGCCGCCCTCCGAGCGCCCGGTCGCGGCCAGTGAACAACCGTGGCCAAAAAACCATGTGCTTGGCATCGCCTACCACGATGTCGAAGACCGTGATCCCGATCAGGCCGTGGTGGCGGTGCGCACCGAGCGCATGATCGAGCAACTCGCCTGGCTGCGCGAGAACGGCTACAAACCGGTGACCGTCGACCAGATCATGGCCGCACGCAAGGGCGGCCCCGAGCTGCCGGCGAGAGCGGTGTTGCTCAGTTTCGACGACGGTTACGCCAGCTTCTATACCCGGGTGCTGCCAGTTCTGCGCGCCTACAACTGGCACGCCTTGCTGGCGCCGGTCGGCACCTGGATCGACACGCCGCTCAATCAACCGGTGGATTTCGCCGGCACGCCGCGTAACCGTGAGAACTTCCTGACCTGGCAGCAGATCCGCGAAATTTCCAAGTCCGGGTTGGTAGAGATCGCCGCTCACACCGATGCCAACCACAAAGGCATCCTTGGCAACCCGCAGGGCAACCTGCAACCGGCCGCCGCGACCCGGCGTTATGACCCGGTGACCAAGCGCTATGAATCCGAAGCCGATTTCCAGGCACGCATTCGTACCGACGTGAAGAACATTTCCGAGAAAATCCGCAAGGCCACCGGTTACAAACCACGGGTCTGGGTCTGGCCGTACGGCACCGCCGACGGTACCTCGCTGACGGTGGTCGGTGAGGAGGGCTATGAAATGGCCCTGACGCTGGACGATGGCCTCGACACCCTCGATAACCTGATGAGCGGGCCGCGCTTTCTCGTCGCGTCCGATCCTGACGGCGAGCATTTCGCCAACAGCATCGTCTCGGTGCAGGCCGAAGCGCCGATGCGCGTGGTGCATGTCGATCTCGACAACGTCTACGACCCGGACCCGGCGCAGCAGGACATCAACCTAGGCAAACTGGTGCAGCGCATGGCTGACCTGGGCGCCAGCACGGTGTTCCTGCAAGCCTTCGCCGATCCCAAGGGCGATGGTCTGGTGCATTCGCTGTACTTCCCCAACCGTCACTTGCCGATGCGCGCCGACCTGTTCGACCGCGTCGCCTGGCAACTGCGCACCCGTGCCCATGTGAAAGTTTTTGCATGGATGCCGGTGCTGAGTTTCGAACTGGATTCGAAGCTGCCGCGTGTAACCCGCTGGGACCCGAAAACCGCCATCACCTCGGTCGACCCGAAGCAGTACAAACGCCTGTCACCGTTCAATCCCGAAGTGCGCAAGATCATCGGTGAAATCTATGAAGACGTGGCGCGGCTGACCTCGGTCGACGGCATTCTCTACCACGACGATGCGGTGCTCTCGGATTTCGAAGACGCCAGCCCGGATGCCTTGAAGGCCTATGCCGCTCAAGGTCTGCCGGGTTCGATTGCCGCGCTGCGCGACGATCCAGCGGCGATGCAACGCTGGACGCGTTTCAAGAGCCGCTACCTGATCGACTTCACCAACGAACTGACCGCCAAGGTCCGTGCGATTCGCGGCCCGCAAGTGCTGACCGCGCGCAACATCTTCGCCGAACCGATGCTCAATCCAGAGAGCGAAGCGTGGTTCGCACAGAACCTCGATGACTTCCTCGCCACCTACGACTGGACGGCGCCGATGGCCATGCCGTTGATGGAAAAACAGACGCTGGCCGAGTCCGGCCCGTGGCTGGAAGAACTGGTCGCCACGGTGAAGAAACGTCCCGGCGCGCTCAACCGCACCGTGTTCGAATTGCAGGCGCGTGACTGGAACCAGAAGGATCAGGCCGATATCGACGCCGTGCATCTGGCGGACTGGATGGGCCGGCTCAAGCGCCAGGGCGCGACCAGTTTCGGTTACTACCCGGACAACTTCCTCGACAACCTGCCAGACCTGAAAACCGTAAGGCCTGCACTCTCCAACAAATGGAATCCATAACATGCTGGATAGACTGTTAGCCCTGCTTGTTCTGGCGATTGTCCTTGGCGTTCCGCTGGGGCTGATCTTCCTGGTGACCGGCCAGTTCCTGATGTCGTTCGTGTTCTTCTACCCGCTGTTCATGTCCGGGTTGTGGATCGCCGGCGGCCTGTATTTCTGGCTGCACTGGGAGCGCCACTGGCCATGGCAGGACGACACGCTGCCGCCACCGCTGGAAGGCGAGCCGCTGATTTCGATCCTGATTCCTTGCTACAACGAAGGCGATAACGCTGCCGATACCATTCACGCGGCGCTGGCCCAGCACTACCCGAACATCGAAGTCATCGCGATCAACGACGGCTCCAAGGACAACACTGCTGCTGTGCTTGATGCGCTGGCCAAGGAAGATCCGCGACTGCGGGTTCTGCATCTGGCGGAAAACCAGGGCAAGGCTGTGGCCCTGCGCATGGGCGCGATCGCTGCGCGCAGCGAGTATCTGGTGTGCATCGATGGCGACGCCTTGCTGGCGCCGAACACTGCGGCTTATCTGGTCGCGCCGATGCTGGATAACGCACGTCTTGGCGCAGTGACCGGCAACCCGCGGATCCGCACGCGTTCGACCTTGATCGGGCGGGTGCAGGTCGGCGAGTTCTCCTCGATCATCGGGCTGATCAAACGTACGCAACGGGTGTTCGGGCGCATCTTCACCGTCTCCGGCGTGATCGTCGCGTTCCGTCGGACTGCGCTGAACCGGGTCGGCTACTGGAGCCCGGACATGATCACCGAAGACATCGACATCAGCTGGAAGCTGCAACTGGATCACTGGAGCATCTTCTACGAACCGCGTGCGCTGTGCTGGATTCTCATGCCGGAAACCCTCGGCGGCCTGTGGAAGCAGCGTCTGCGCTGGGCTCAGGGCGGCGCCGAAGTGCTGTTCAAGAACATTCGCGGCATCTGGCAGTACCGCCATCGCTACCTGTGGCCGCTGCTGTTTGAATACTGCCTGTCCACCGGTTGGGCCTTCACTTTCCTGCTGTCGGTGATTTTCTGGGGCATGGGCAAGTTCATGGTCATGCCCGACGCGATCGCTGTCGATCACCTGATGCCGCCGGCCTTCACCGGCCTGTTGCTGGCGTTCGTCTGCCTGGTGCAGTTCGCTGTCAGCATTATCATCGATCGGCGCTATGAACCGGGTCTGGGCAAGACCATGTTCTGGGTGGTCTGGTATCCGCTGGTGTTCTGGCTCGTCAGTCTGCTGACCACCCTGGTCAGTTTCCCAAAGGTGTTGTTCAGCCAACACAAAAAACGCGCGCGCTGGGTCAGTCCTGATCGGTGTATCAAACCGCTGGGCGACGACCAGGAGGAAGTCATCAAATGAAAATTATCCGCACTCGCCAACGGCCCTTTCTGGTGGTGATCGACGTGATCCTCACCGTCCTGGCCTGGGTTGGCCTGCTGTTCCTGCTGGTACGCGGGTTATGGCCATTGATCGAAACCACCGGCGGCCCGCGCATCGATCATTCGGCATTCGACGCCTTGGGCACTTTGCAGGTTTACATGTGGGTGGCGCTGGTCAACGCGGTGATCCTGATCGGCTGGGCGCGTTATCAGCAACGCAAAAGCCGCAGCTTCGCCCAGCGCCGTTTGCCGTCACCGGTGATTGGCGATGAAGGTCTGAGCAAGAGTTTCAAGCTGTGCGACGAGCGTTTCCAGAAACTGCGCACGCCGGGGGTGATGACCATTCACAACGATCAGGACGGCGACATCAGCCATGTCGAAACGCACTTCTGGCCGCTTCAGCAGCAAGCACTACCGGCGCCGCTGGCACCTTTGGAGCATCCACGGGTGATCTTTCTGCATGCCGAAGAAGACAATAATCGTGAGCCGGTGAAACGCCTGACCTGACCTCGTACAGCATCGGTGTCAGGCCTGAATCAGCGTCCAGGCCTCTTTCATCCGCAAAGGTTGCTTCATTCGCTCAGCCAGCAGCGCCATTGCGCGTTGCTTGTCGCAGGCCACCGCCGCAACGACGATGCCGTCTTTTGCAAACAGGCCAATGAACGGCGGCTTTTCCGGCTCGCCGTTGAACTCGACCTCGTCCCATTCCTGCGCGTGACCGAGATAGTCGTAGTTCTTGCCGAAGTGGTACGTCCAGAAAAACGGCACATCCAGATAATGCTCCTCGCCACCCAGCATGTTGGCCGCAGCGATGCGCGCGTGTTGCTGGGCCAGGCGCCAATGCTCGATGCGAGTTGGCTGGCCGCTCAGCGGAAACGTGGCGATATCGCCGATCGCCCATAAACCATCGCTCACGCGCATGCCGCCGTCGACACGCAACGATTGGTCTTCTTCCCTGGGCAATGAGTCGAAAGGCTCGGAGGCCGGGTGAACGCCGACGCCGGCGAGAATCAGATCCGCCGCCAGGCGCAGACCGTTGTCGAGCAGCACGCCCTCGACCTTGTCCTCGCCAAAGATCTCCGTAGCCTCGTGTTCGCTGATGAACTTCACCCCGTGCTCTTCGTGCAGGGCGCGAATCGCCTTGCCCACGGCCTCGCCGAATTGCTTGGCAAACGGGATTGCATGGCGTGCCAGCACGGTAACGTCGAGGCCGTACTCGCGCAGGGCCGACGCGCATTCGAGGGCGATGAAACTGTCGCCGATGATCACCGCGCGCTGGCCCGGTTGAGCGGCGTTGATGATCTGTTCAGCCTGAGTTTTCGAACGCAGGACGAAGACGTTGGCCAACTCGGCACCAGGCAACTGCAATGGATTGGGCGCGCCACCGGTGGCGAGTACAGCGGCGTCGTAGCGCAGGATGCCGCCGTTATTCAGATGCAGCGTTTTGCCTGGGGCGTCGAGTGAAGTCACTTCGCCTTGCACACGTTCAATGCGTTGCGCTTGATAGAACGCCTCATCGCGCAGCGGCGGGACTTCTTTCGACGACATCTCCCCCGCGAGGACAAATTTGCTCAACACCGTGCGGTCGTATCCGGCACCCGGTTCGCCATCGACCAGCACGATGCGCCCGCCAAAACCCTTCTCCCGCAGGGCCGCCGCGCAAGCCGTACCCGCCGCCCCGGCGCCGACCACCACGAACGTTCTTGGGTCGTCAGCGGGCGGGGTGTGCGGATCGGGCAACGACTGGTCATCGACCCACACTTCATCGCCGCGCAACTCCAGCGGATAGCGCTTGAGACTGTCCAGCGATGGCGGCTCGCACAGGCCGCCGTCCTCGGCACGGTACGCGGCTTTGTGCCAGGGGCAGATCAACCTGCCGTGACACAAGGCCCCCTCGGCCAACGGCGCTCCGGCGTGTGGACACAGGCCCTGAAACGCCCGCATCTCGCCGTTGGCACGCAGCAGGACGATCTTGCAGTCGCCGATTTCGACTTGCAGGCCACGGTCTTGCGGGACATCGGCGAAACGGGCGACACGGTGCAGGGACATTTTCGGCTTCCTCGCAGGCATTTCTCTTGTGAGTTGGCGGCGCTGCGCGAGGTTCAGCCATTTGCTACTGCCAAGGCACGAACGGTACAGCTATAGTCTGCGGGCCGACGACGGCCTCACTGCACAAGGTGCTCCCGGAATGACCCGATTGACCTCTCTCAACCCATGGCTGGCGGCCATCGCCGTGACCCTCTGCGTGCAGTTCCCGGCACAGGCCCAGGAACGCTTCACCCTGAGCATCCCCGGCGTGTCGGATAACCGTCTGTTCACCTCGGCAGCGGCAAGTGACGCACCCGGCTGCGGCGGCAAGAACCAGTCGCCGGCGCTGAGCTGGAACGCCGGTCCGGCCGGTACCCAGAGTTACGCCATCGTCATGCACGACCCGGACGGCCAGAAAGGCTTGGGCGTCGATCACTGGATTCACTACGGCATCAAACCCACCACCCACCAGATCGCGGCCGGCGTCGGTGCCAAATCCGCCCTCGAAGGCGTCGGCGGCACCAACAGCAAAGGCAACACCCACTACATGGGGCCGTGCCCGCCAGTGGGCGACAGCGCGCACCACTACATCATCCAAATCTACGCCCTCGACCTCGCCCCGGACGCCCTGCCTGCCGGCCTGACCCGCGCCGAGCTGATGGAAAAAATCAAAGGCCATGTGCTGCGTAACAGCAGCGCGGTGCGGCGTTATCACCGCTGAGGTTCGGCCGCTCTCGGGCGGCTGATTGCCCTGAATCCCCAGCCATTTGGCATTGCCCCGCGAAAACGCGCACTATCGAGCCATTGCCAATGCGCTGGAGGACACCGTGGCAGCAAAAATCGACCGCATCGCCCAGCTACTCAACTGCCCGGAAAAGGGCGAACAAATGCGGCGGGCAGTAACCGAGACACGTAAGGAATTTCTGCTGAATCAGCCGGAAGAAGACCTCGTTGAAGAAGACGAGGTATTTGACGAGGCTGAGGAGGAGGGGGATGACGACGATGAATATGATGAGTTTGACTGGACGACGGAGTGACGGCGTTCCGGCGACCTTGTCATCGCCCACAAAAAAGCCCCGGACCATCACAGTCCGGGGCTTTCTCGTTTGATTCATGGTGCACCAGGCGGGATTCGAACCCACGACCCCTGCCTTCGGAGGGCAGTACTCTATCCAGCTGAGCTACTGGTGCAGCGGGCGACATCATACCTAGGTCGGCTCGGGGCGTCCATGCCGGGTTTGGCGGGTTTTGTCAGTGTGCGTGTCGGCGCAAAATCGCTGCATTCCTTAAAGCGGTAACGTCCTGCAAAACCCTCGCTTGGCGCTTTGCCGGGGTTGATCTAAGGTTTTTCCTGCGGCATGGGTATTGTGTGCGTTGATCTGAAAAGCGGCATTTTTGTTCTTTTTTTCGAACGACCTATTGTCCTTTACCCCCTTTGAACCTACGATCCGTTTGAGATTTCAAACGCTCTTTGGCGGGATGTTGCAGCGCAGGTGCGCCCGGTCGTGCACTGCAGATGCGCCACAATCCGTTCACTGATTTCCCTGACGGCAGCCTTGCGAGGCGCCTTTCTACAATCATAATTTGCTCCGCGCAGGCCGCGGTGCTGTTAAGGAAAGCCGACATGCAGCTAAAAGACACCCAGTTGTTCCGCCAGCAAGCCTTCATTGATGGCGCTTGGGTCGATGCCGACAACGGTCAGACGATCAAGGTCAACAACCCGGCCACCGGCGAAATCCTCGGCACCGTGCCGAAGATGGGCGCCGCTGAAACCCGCCGTGCCATTGAAGCTGCTGACAAAGCGCTGCCGGCCTGGCGTGCGCTGACCGCCAAAGAGCGTGCCGGCAAGCTGCGTCGCTGGTTCGAACTGATGATCGAGAACCAGGACGACCTCGCGCGCCTGATGACCCTTGAGCAAGGCAAGCCGCTGGCCGAAGCCAAGGGCGAAATCGTTTACGCCGCATCGTTCATCGAGTGGTTCGCCGAAGAAGCCAAGCGCATCTACGGTGATGTGATTCCGGGTCATCAGCCGGACAAGCGCCTGATCGTGATCAAGCAGCCGATCGGCGTCACCGCCGCGATCACCCCGTGGAACTTCCCGGCGGCAATGATCACTCGCAAGGCCGGCCCGGCGCTGGCCGCTGGTTGCACCATGGTGCTCAAGCCGGCTTCGCAAACTCCCTTTTCAGCTTTCGCCCTGGCCGAACTGGCCCAGCGTGCGGGCATTCCTGCGGGCGTGTTCAGCGTGGTGTCCGGCAGCGCCGGCGACATCGGCAGCGAGCTGACCAGCAACCCGATCGTGCGCAAACTGTCCTTCACCGGCTCGACCGAAATCGGTCGCCAGTTGATGGCCGAATGCGCCAAGGACATCAAGAAAGTCTCGCTGGAACTGGGCGGCAACGCGCCGTTCATCGTGTTCGACGACGCCGATCTGGATAAGGCCGTCGAAGGCGCGATCATTTCCAAGTACCGCAACAACGGCCAGACCTGCGTCTGCGCCAACCGTCTGTACATTCAGGACGCGGTCTACGATGCGTTCGCCGAGAAGCTGAAAGTGGCTGTGGCCAAACTGAAGATCGGCAACGGTCTGGAAGACGGCACCACCACCGGCCCGCTGATCGACGAAAAAGCCGTGGCCAAGGTTCAGGAACACATCGCTGATGCCGTGAGCAAAGGCGCCACCGTACTGGCGGGCGGCAAGGCGATGGAAGGCAACTTCTTCGAGCCGACGATCCTGACCAACGTGCCGAAAAACGCGGCCGTGGCCAAGGAAGAAACCTTCGGTCCGCTGGCTCCGCTGTTCCGCTTCAAAGACGAAGCCGAAGTAATCGCCATGTCCAACGACACCGAATTCGGTCTGGCCTCGTACTTCTACGCACGTGACCTGGGCCGTGTGTTCCGTGTCGCCGAAGCGCTGGAATACGGCATGGTCGGCGTCAACACCGGGCTGATTTCCAACGAAGTCGCGCCGTTCGGCGGCATCAAGGCCTCGGGCCTGGGCCGTGAAGGCTCCAAGTACGGCATCGAAGATTACCTGGAAATCAAATACCTCTGCCTGGGCATCTAAGCCGAGAAAGGGATTGCTGCAAACGCAAAGGGCACGAGAGCGCTGTCCCTTTGCGTCGTTTCAAACAGGAAATTTCTCTGCGGCCAGGAACGCCGTGGCAGTCGATCATCGCATGCTGCCACCGCCGATTCCTCCCGCTTCATCCTTGAACCACGCCGCCCGATGAGCGGCGAATGAGGACTGTAATGAGCAAGACTAACGCTGAACTGATGGCCCGCCGCACCAATGCCGTACCTCGTGGTGTTGGCCAGATTCACCCGATCTTCGCCGAGTCGGCAAAGAACGCCACCGTGACCGACGTTGAAGGTCGTGAGTTCATCGACTTCGCCGGCGGTATCGCTGTACTGAACACCGGCCACGTGCACCCGAAAATCATCGCCGCCGTGACTGAACAGCTGAACAAGCTGACCCACACCTGCTTCCAGGTACTGGCCTACGAACCGTACGTTGAGCTGTGCGAAAAAATCAACGCCAAGGTGCCAGGTGATTTCGCCAAGAAAACCCTGCTGGTCACCACGGGCTCCGAAGCAGTGGAAAACGCCGTGAAGATCGCCCGTGCCGCTACTGGCCGTGCCGGCGTGATCGCTTTCACCGGCGCTTACCACGGTCGTACCATGATGACTTTGGGCCTGACCGGTAAAGTTGTGCCGTACTCGGCCGGCATGGGCCTGATGCCAGGCGGCATCTTCCGCGCGCTGTACCCGAACGAACTACACGGCGTGAGCATCGACGATTCGATCGCTTCCATCGAACGCATCTTCAAGAACGACGCCGAGCCGAAAGACATCGCTGCGATCATCATCGAGCCTGTGCAGGGCGAAGGTGGTTTCTACGTCGCGCCGAAGGAATTCATGAAGCGTCTGCGTGGGCTGTGCGACCAGCACGGCATTCTGCTGATCGCTGACGAAGTGCAGACCGGCGCTGGCCGTACTGGCACCTTCTTCGCCATGGAACAGATGGGCGTTGCCGCCGATCTGACCACTTTCGCCAAGTCCATCGCTGGCGGCTTCCCGCTGGCCGGCGTGTGCGGCAAGGCCGAGTACATGGACGCCATCGCTCCGGGCGGTCTGGGCGGCACCTACGCCGGTAGCCCGATCGCTTGCGCAGCTGCGCTGGCAGTGATGGAAGTGTTCGAAGAAGAGCAACTGCTGGACCGCTGCAAGGCTGTCGGCGAGCGACTGGTCACGGGCCTTAAGGCCATTCAGGCCAAGTACCCGGTGATCGGTGAAGTGCGTGCGCTGGGCGCAATGATCGCGGTCGAGCTGTTCGAAAACGGCGACAGCCACAAGCCGAACCCGACTGCCGTGGCTGCCGTGGTGGCCAAGGCGCGTGACAAGGGCCTGATCCTGCTGTCCTGCGGCACTTACGGTAACGTGCTGCGCGTGCTGGTTCCGCTGACGTCGCCCGATGAGCAACTGGACAAAGGTCTGGCGATCATCGAAGAGTGCTTCTCTGAGCTCTGATCCGTTGGTGTGACTTGCTCGACAAAAACCCGCTTCGGCGGGTTTTTTTCGTCCCTTGAAACACATCGGACGGGTTTGCGCTGTATCGAATCGCCAGCATTGACTAAGGTTCAGGCATTGCAAGGAGAGCGCGCATGACTGCCGTTGATTTACCCGCCGTACCCCGGGTGTTGATTGCCGAGGCCGATCCCTGGTCCCGTGACCTGCTCAAACAAGTGCTGCTCAATGTGCGCTGCGATGCGCGCCTGGATTTGTGTGCCGATGGCCAGCAGGCAATGTCGTTGCTCAGCGAGGTGCCCTATGACCTGGCCATCGTCGATTGGGAACTGCCCGGCATCGATGGATTACATGTGCTGCGCAGCGTCCGCCAGCGCAAACGCAATCCGCCGCTGCCGTTCATTCTGACTAGCAGCCGCAACGACAGCGCCAGCGTGCGCGAAGCGATTCCGCTGGCGCCGACGGCGTACCTGACCAAACCGTTGAATATGGAAGACCTGACCGAGCGCTTGCAGGGGTTGCTGCTCAACGCTGGCGAAGCGGTAGTTTGCGAAGTGCCGGCACTGGCGCCGGGCATGACGCTCTCGGTGTTCCTTGAGCGGCGTCGCGAGCAGGCCGATGGCGCGCCGTTGATGACCGACGTGCAAGTGGCGGTCAAGCGCAGCCTCAATCCCGAGGGGCTGGACCTCAAGTTGCTGGAGGAAGAGGTCCGCACCGATCCGCAGATTACCGCCGTGCTGATCGCAGCCGCCAACAGTGCCGCGCAACACTACGGCGCGCCGGTGCAAACCCTGGCCCAGGCGCTGCACCGACTCGGCACCGGGCAGAGCATGAACCTGATTCTCGGGCTGGCGCTCAAACGCAGCGCGCGGCTCAGCGATCCATGCCTGGCGGATTACGCCGAGCGCTATTGGGGGCTGTCACTGCACACGGCGGAATACGCCCGCACGCTGGCGCGCCTGCTCGATCTGGATCAGGAGCGCTGCTATTGCGCCGGGATGCTGCATCGGCTCGGCGATCTGGCGCTGCTGCGCTGCTTGCAGGAGTGGCAACAAGCCGGCGGCGAGCTGGACGAGTTGCAGGAGGTCGGTGAAGCGCTAGCGAAGTTTGGCGCCTCTTATGGCTCGGCACTGCGCACCCGCTGGCGCCTGCCGCTGGAGTTGCGCGAGTTGATTGCCTCGGCCTACCAGCTCGGTGGTGGCGTTTACAGTCGCGAGGCGCTGGTGATGCATATGGCAGCGCAAATGGCGCGGCTGACCGAGCATGAAGGCGTTGAGGAACTGGCGAAGAGCCGGACGGCGCGGTTGCTCAAGATCGGGCTGCCGGAGTTGACGCGGATGCGCAAATGACAGATCACCACATTCCAGTGTGGGAGCGAGCCTGCTCGCGAAGGCGCCAGCGCAGGCAACATTTTTGTTGAAGGTGCAGGCCTCATCGCGGGCAAGCCCGCTCCCACAGGAATTGCCGCAGCCACAAAATACGGGTCAGGCCGCAATGATCCGGTTCTTGCCCTGCCGTTTCGCCTCGTACATCGCCGCATCCGCGCGGGCGAACAGGCTGTCGAGGCTCTTGTCTTCGTCGGTGAGGTTGGTCAGCCCCTGGCTTACGGTGATGCTGAATGCTTGGCCGTCGTGGTTGAAGCGCAGTCGCTGGATCTCCTGCTGCAGGCGCTCCGCCACTTGCACCGCCATCTCCGGCGCACAGCCGGGGAACACCGCCGCGAACTCCTCGCCGCCAATCCGCCCGAACAGGTCGCCACGGCGCAATGAGCCGCGCCCGCATTCGGCGATTCGTTGCAGCACATTGTCGCCTTCGGGGTGGCCGTAGCTGTCGTTGATCACTTTGAAATCATCGATGTCCAGCAGCAGGAAGGCCAGCGGTGTGCCTTGGCGCCGAGCCTCGGCGAACTCGCGGTGGGCACATTCGAAGAAATGGCGGCGGTTGCTGCTTTGCGTCAGCACGTCGGTGGTGGCCAAGCGTTGCAGCTCGGTTTCCATGTTTTTCTTGTCAGTGATGTCTTCGGCGATGCCGACGATGATTACCGGCTGTCCAGGCTCGTCCTGGCGATTGATAAAACATTTGTCGCTGAGCCAGCGCACCTGGCCATCGGCGGCAATGATGCGGTACTCGCGATCTTCCACCGCACCTCGGTGCAGGACTTCGGCAAGGCTTTGTTCGGCGTACTCCAGATCATCGGGGTAAATGCTGTCACGCCACTGGTTGTAGTCAGCCAGCACAAGCGCGGCGGAACGGCCGAAGATCCGTTCATAGGCCGGACTGACGTACAACACCTGGCGGGTTTCCCAGTTGAAAGCCCAGAGTACGGCGTTGACGCTGACCAGCAGCGAACTGATCAATTGTTCGCGCTCGCTCAGGCGCGCAACTTCGCCTTGCGCGTGCATCAGCGCCATCAGCGTTTGCGCGGCCTCGGGCCATTGGGTGAAGGATGTGTCTTTCTGGTTGTTGTTGACCATCGGCACAAATCTCAAAGGGCGCGCCGCAATGTCGACAACGGCCACAGGACAGCCCGCCGGGATGGCGAAGTGTCATTGAGATAGGTGATTTTCGGCGAAGTTCCCGGCCATTAGCGAGTCCCGCCGGGCGGCTAGGTGCAGGAACCGAAGAGCGCAACGAGGCTGCGATCTTTGAGATCGCAGCCTCGTTGCAGGTCAGGCAGTCGCAGGACGCAGCGAGTAGGTTTTCAGCTGATCAGCAAAATCCCGCAACGACTGGATGCCACTGGCCTCGGCCTCGTGAATCCATTCCTTGATGGCGGCCAGCATGTCGTGGCCATTGGAACTGGTCTTGACCCAGATCTGCTGCAAAGCCAGGCGCTTCTCGTAGATCACTTTCAAAGCATGGCTGTGTTCGAGCATGGTCTGGATGCGCAGGTGATGACGGTCTTCCAGCAGGCTGGTTTCCCGCGACAGCAGGCGTTTGGCCCGGTGGAACTGGTGGCGCACCGAATGATCGACCTTGGCCAGCTCTTGCTTGACCAGCGGGCCGATCACCAATTTGCGGTACTGGGCCATGATCTGGAAGCGGTTGTTGAGGATCGCCATGGCGGTGTCCATGTCCAGGCTGCCCTTGCCTTCGACGCGGTGGGCAATCGGTGCGACCCGCTGCACCTTGGCCAGACGCAGGAAGCAGAAGACCTTGATCCACGCCCAGCCGAGGTCGAATTCCCACTTCTTCACCGACAGCTTGGCCGAGTTGGGGTAGGTGTGATGGTTGTTGTGCAGCTCTTCACCGCCGATCAGGATGCCCCACGGCACCAGATTGGTCGCCGCGTCACGGCATTCGAAATTGCGGTAGCCGACGGCATGGCCCAGGCCGTTGATCACGCCAGCGGCCCACACTGGAATCCACATCATCTGGATGGCCCAGATGGTGATGCCGATGGTGCCGAACAGCAGCAGGTCGATCACGCCCATGATCGCCACGCCCAGCAGCGGATAACGGCTGTAGACGTTGCGTTCGATCCAGTCTTCCGGGCAGTTCTTGCCGTAGATGCGCAGGGTTTCCGGGTTCTGCGCTTCGCTGCGATACAGCTCGGCGCCGGTGCGCAGCACCGTGGACAGGCCCTTGATGACCGGGCTGTGCGGGTCATCTTCGGTTTCGCATTTGGCGTGGTGTTTACGGTGGATGGCGGTCCACTCGCGGGTGTTCTGCGCCGTGGTCAGCCACAGCCAGAAACGGAAAAAGTGCTTGAGACCCGCATTCAGCTCGAGCGAGCGGTGGGCCGAGTAACGGTGCAGATAGACCGTGACGGCAACAATCGTCACATGGGTCATCAGCAGGGTGACCGCGACCAGTGACCAGGCCGACAAGCCAAGAAAACCTTCGTACCACATAGGCTATAGGGCCCTCGATAAAGATAAAAACAGCCGTTGCATTATCACTAAGCACACAGATAAAACCAGTCGCCCTTTCAGATAAGAAGTCGCTGAATGTTTCTTGACCTATAATTCCAAACTTTTTGTAGGGACATGGACGACCGAATGTCTGCGACTTACCGCGATGCCTTGCGTGCAGCGCTGCTCTACCTCGTACTGGCCGCCCTGTGGCTGCAAGTTTCTGATCATTTATTAAGCAGATTCTTCGATGACTCCAGTGCGCTGGCCCGCTGGCAACTGATCAACGGTTATTTGCTGGCAGCGGTCAGCGCCGGGCTGATTTTTCTTGCGCGGGCGCGGCTGTGTCGGTTTCTCGGCATCGGTGCCCGCCTGCGCGAGCGCCACAGCGACCGTGAGCGGCTGCGTCAGGCGGCCGCCGTGTTCGACTGCACTCGCGAAGGCGTGCTGGTTACCGACCACCGGGGCCTGATCGTCCACGTCAATCGGGCCTTTATCGAGATCACCGGTTATCGGCGCGACGAGGTCATCGGCCAGCAGCCCAGTCTGTTCAAGTCCGGCCATCATCCGCCGGGCTTCTATCAGGCGATGTTCGCTACCCTCGAGGCTGAAGGTGAATGGAGCGGCGAGATCTGGAACCGGCGCAAGACCGGCGAGATTTATCCACAGTGGCAAACCATCCGGGTGATTCACGATGATTTCGGCCGGCTCAGCCATTACGTGGCGGTGTTCTCCGACATCAGTGCGATCAAGGATTCCGAGTCCGAGCTCAAACACTTGGCGCATCACGATCCGTTGACCGATCTGCCCAATCGCCTGCTGTTCAGCGACCGCGCCGAGCAGGCGTTGTCTTCCGCGCAGACACATAAGCGTGGCTGCGCGCTGCTGATGCTCGATCTGGATCATTTCAAGATGATCAACGACAGCCTCGGCCATAACGTCGGCGACCGATTGCTCAAAGCGGTGGCGACGCGGTTGCAGGCATTGTTCGGCCCCGGCATCACCCTCGCAAGGCTCGGCGGTGACGAGTTCGCGGTGCTCGCGGAAAGTTGTCCACAGCCGGCCCAGGCCGCCGCGCTGGCGCAACGCACTCTGGACGCCTTGAAGGAGCCGGTGCTGGTAGATGGCAATCAACTGTTCATCAACGCAAGCATCGGTATCAGCCTGTTTCCCAGCGATGCCCTCAGCGCCGAGCAGTTGTTACGCAATGCCGACAGCGCGTTGTTCAAGGCCAAAAGCAGCGGGCGCAATGGCTACGCGCTGTACACCGAAGAACTGACCGCCCATGCCCAGCAACGGGTCGAAATCGCCTTCGAGCTGCGCCGTGCACTGGAGCAGGAGGAGTTGCGCGTCTACTACCAACCGGTGCATGACCTGCACAGCAGCCGTCTGATCGGCGTCGAGGCACTGGTGCGCTGGCAGCATCCGCAGCGCGGGCTGGTGTCGCCGGCGGAATTCATTCCGATTGCCGAGCGCACCGGGCTGATCGCCGAGATCGATGCCTGGGTGATGCAGCAGGCCTGCCAGCAGATGTGCCAATGGCAGCAGAGCGGTGTGGTGCTGGCGTTCGTCGCGGTGAATGTCTCCTCGCGGCTGTTTGCCCGGCGTGAGCTTTATCAGCAGGTGGCGCAGGTGCTGCACGACACGGGGCTGGATCCGGCGTATCTGGAACTGGAAGTAACCGAAAGCGCGGTGATGGACGACCCGGAAGTGGCGCTGGAACAAATGCATCGCTTGCGCGAGCTGGGTGTGCGTCTGGCCATCGATGATTTCGGCACCGGCTATTCGTCGTTGCTGCGGCTCAAGCGCCTGCCGGTGCAGAAACTCAAGATCGATCAGGGCTTCGTCACCGGGTTGCCGTGGGATGAGGATGACGTGGCGATTGTCCGGGTGATCATCGCGCTGGCGCGGAGCATGGGTATGCAGGTGCATGCCGAGGGGATCGAGCAGGCTGAGCAGGCGACATTCCTGTTGGCGCAGGAATGCGATCTGGGGCAGGGCTACTGGTTTGGGCGGCCGGTGTCTGCGGATCGGCTTGATTGGGCTAAAACGCCATTGATTGGCTGAATAGGCCTATCTGGCTATCACCGACCTTGTGGTGAGGGGATTTATCCCCGTTGGACTGCGTAGCAGTCCCATTTTTTGGGGCCGCTTCGCGACCCAACGGGGATAAATCCCCTCGCCACAAGTTCTCTTGACGAGTTCAAATCAGCGCAAACCCCTTGTCCTCTCTCATATTGCTTTCTGGTTATATAAAAATTCTTAAATAGTCTTTTTAAGAATATCCATGCCTCTCTTATATTGCTCGCACGCCGAACGCAGTGCCGCCCACTGCCAGGCAAATCCCCTTCAAAGGAGCAGCACCATGAGCGCATCCCTTCGCAGCGTTGACGGTCAGGACGAAAGCACCATCTTGCGGGAAATCCAGAGCGCCCTGCGCGATCTGCGGTTCGGCGCGGTGGAGATCACTGTGCACAACGCGCAAGTCGTACAGATCGAACGCAAAGAGAAATTTCGTTTGCAGCAACCCGGTAAACAACCGGGCTGAAATCAAAAGATCGCAACCTTCGGCGGCTCCTACAGGGGGCTGTGCGTAGGAGCTGGCGAAGGCGGCGATCTTTGAAACGGGACCGATTCCAGCAATACACAAGAAAAAGCCACCACCAGGAATTCCAGGAGCGTTCACCATGTCGTCGATTCGCCGTTATGCTTTGGCCGCGCTGGCCAGCGCCGTGTTTGCCGGTTCCGCCGTTGCCAAGGATTACGAGCTGCTCAACGTGTCGTATGACCCGACGCGGGAGCTGTATCAGGAATACAACGCCGAATTCATCAAATTCTGGCAGCAGGATCATGCCGGCGACACGGTGAAAATCCAGCAGTCCCATGGCGGTTCGGGCAAGCAGGGTCGTGCGGTGATCGATGGCCTGCGTGCTGACGTCGTGACCCTGGCCCTGGCCGGTGACATCGATGAAATCGCCAAGCTCGGCAAGAGCCTGCCCGCCGACTGGCAGAAGCGTCTGCCGGAAGCGAGCACGCCGTACACCTCGACCATCGTGTTTCTGGTGCGCAAGGGCAACCCGAAAGGCATCAAGGACTGGGGCGATCTGGTCAAGAACGATGTCTCGGTGATCACGCCAAACCCGAAAACCTCGGGCGGCGCGCGCTGGAACTTCCTCGCCGCGTGGGCCTATGGCCTGAAAGCCAACGGCGGTGATGAAGCCAAGGCCAAGGAATACGTGCAAACCCTGTTCAAGCACGTGCCGATCCTCGACACCGGCGCCCGTGGTTCGACCATCACCTTCGTCAATAACGGTCAGGGCGACGTGTTGCTGGCCTGGGAAAACGAAGCGTTCCTGGCGCTGAAAGAAGATGGCGGCGCAGACAAGTTCGATATCGTCGTGCCGTCGCTGTCGATCCTCGCCGAACCGCCAGTGGCCGTGGTCGACAAGAATGCCGAGAAGAAGGGCAACGCGCAGATCGCCGAGGCCTATCTCAAGCACCTGTACAGCCCGGCCGGCCAGGAAATCGCCGCGAAAAACTTCTATCGTCCACGTGACAAGGACGTAGCGGCCAAGTACGCCCAGCAGTTCCCGAAACTGGAACTGGTGACCATCGACAAGGACTTCGGCGGCTGGAAATCCGCGCAGCCGAAATTCTTCAACGACGGCGGCGTGTTCGACCAGATTTATCAGGCGCAGTAATCTCGCCTTCAACCGGCCCGATGTCTGGGCACATGACATGTGGGACTGAGCTTTTGTGGTGAGGGGATAAATCCCCTCACCACAGGGCTCGCTCCCACATTGATGCGTTTTCAACCAGGGACTTTTATGTCGCGTCGTATCTCCCCCGTCATACCCGGCTTCGGGCTGACGCTGGGTTACACCTTGGTGTACCTCAGCCTGATTGTGCTTATCCCGCTGGCGGCGATGTTCGTCCACGCCGCCCAGCTGACCTGGGATCAGTTCTGGACGATCATCTCCGCACCGCGGGTGCTGGCGGCGTTGAAGCTGAGCTTCGGCACCGCGCTGTGTGCGGCGATCATCAACGGCATCATCGGTACATTGCTGGCCTGGGTGCTGGTGCGCTACACCTTCCCCGGCCGTAAAGTGATCGACGCGATGATCGATCTGCCGTTCGCCCTGCCGACAGCCGTGGCCGGTATTGCGCTGACCGCGCTGTACGCGCCGGCCGGACTGGTCGGGCAATTTGCCGCTGACCTCGGTTTCAAGATCGCCTACACCCCGTTGGGCATCACCCTGGCGCTGACCTTCGTCACGCTGCCGTTCGTGGTGCGCACGGTGCAACCGGTACTGGCCGATATTCCCCGTGAAGTCGAAGAAGCGGCGGCATGCCTGGGTGCGAAGCCATGGCAGGTATTTCGCCACATTCTGGTTCCGGCCTTGCTGCCCGCCTGGCTGACCGGTTTTGCGCTGGCGTTCGCGCGTGGCGTCGGCGAGTACGGTTCGGTGATTTTCATCGCCGGCAACATGCCGATGAAAACCGAGATCCTGCCGCTGCTGATCATGGTCAAACTCGACCAGTACGATTACACCGGCGCTACCGCCATTGGCGTATTGATGCTGGTGGTTTCCTTCATCCTGTTGCTGCTGATCAACTTGCTGCAGCGGCGCATTGAAACCCCATAAGGAGGCGCGAACATGTCCCAATCGTCCATTGCGGCCGCCTCTTCGGCCAACGCTGCGCGCCGTGGCAGTGCCACTTCGCGCAGAATCCTGATCGGTCTTGGCTGGCTGATCTTTTTCCTGTTTCTGCTGCTGCCGTTGTTCATTGTGGTGTCGCAGGGTTTGAAGAATGGCCTCGGTGCATTTTTCACCGCGATCTTTGAACCGGATGCACTGTCGGCACTGAAACTCACCGTGTTCGCGGTGCTGATCTCGGTGCCGCTGAACCTGGTATTCGGCGTCAGTGCGGCATGGTGCGTGAGCAAATACTCGTTCCGTGGCAAGAGCATGCTTGTGACGCTGATCGACCTGCCGTTCTCGGTGTCGCCGGTGATCGCCGGTCTGGTCTACGTGCTGATGTTCGGTGCGCAGGGCCTGTTCGGGCCGTGGTTGCAGGATCACGACATCCAGATCGTCTTCGCCCTGCCGGGCATTGTGCTGGCGACGATTTTCGTCACCGTGCCGTTCGTGGCCCGTGAGCTGATTCCGCTGATGCAGGAACAAGGCACCCAAGAGGAAGAAGCCGCGCGTCTGCTCGGTGCCAACGGCTGGCAGATGTTCTGGCACGTCACCGTGCCCAACATCAAGTGGGGCCTGATTTACGGCGTGGTGCTGTGTACGGCGCGGGCCATGGGTGAATTCGGTGCGGTGTCGGTGGTTTCCGGGCACATTCGCGGGGTGACCAACACCTTGCCGCTGCACGTCGAGATCCTCTACAACGAATACAACCACGTGGCCGCGTTTGCCGTGGCGAGCCTGTTGCTGATCCTGGCGCTCTTCATCCTGCTGCTCAAGCAGTGGAGCGAAAACCGTATCAACCGCCTGCGCGCCAGCGCCGCGGAGGAATAATTCATGTCGATCGAAGTGCGTAACGTCAGCAAGAATTTCAACGCGTTCAAGGCGCTGGACAACATCAGCCTGGATATCCACAGCGGTGAGCTGGTCGCGCTGCTTGGCCCGTCGGGCTGTGGCAAAACCACGCTGCTGCGGATTATTGCCGGTCTGGAAACTCCGGATCAGGGCAACATCGTTTTTCACGGCGAGGACGTTTCCGGCCACGATGTGCGTGATCGTAACGTCGGTTTCGTGTTCCAGCATTACGCCTTGTTCCGCCACATGACGGTGTTCGACAACGTCGCGTTCGGCCTGCGCATGAAACCGAAAAACCAGCGCCCGAGCGAAAGCCAGATCGCCACCAAGGTTCACGAACTGCTGAACATGGTTCAGCTGGACTGGTTGTCGGATCGCTACCCGGAGCAGTTGTCCGGTGGCCAGCGTCAGCGTATCGCCTTGGCCCGTGCCCTGGCGGTGGAGCCGAAAGTGCTGCTGCTCGACGAGCCTTTCGGCGCCCTCGACGCCAAGGTGCGCAAGGAACTGCGCCGCTGGTTGGCGCGGCTGCACGAGGATATCAACCTGACTTCGGTGTTCGTGACCCACGACCAGGAAGAAGCGATGGAAGTCGCCGACCGCATCGTGGTGATGAACAAGGGTGTGATCGAGCAGATCGGCTCACCGGGCGACGTCTACGAAAACCCGGCCAGCGATTTCGTTTATCACTTCCTCGGCGACTCGAACCGCTTGCTGCTGAGCGACGACAACCACGTGCTGTTCCGCCCGCACGAAGTGTCGTTGTCCAGGCATGAGCTGGAAGATCACCACGCCGCTGAAGTGCGCGATATCCGCCCGCTGGGCGCGACTACCCGGGTGACCTTGAAAGTGGAGGGGCAGACCGATCTGATCGAAGCGGAAGTGGTCAAGGATCACGACAGCCTGATCGGTCTGGCCAAGGGTGAGACCTTGTTCTTCAAGCCGAAGGTCTGGCAGAAAGTCGCCAATATTTAAAGGCAAAAGCTTCGCGAGCAGGCTCGCTCCCACAGGGGAAACTCATTCCAAATGTGGGAGCGAGCCTGCTCGCGAATACGATCTAGACAGCAGCGCGATTCGGATTGACCCGCACCAAACCCGCCCGCAACTCGATCTCTTGTTTCAATTCCTGCCGCAGCCCGAGCAAAAACGCCAGCTCGGCCACAACGAACAACGGCCCGACAATCAGCCCACTGATGTCATCGACAAACGCCGGTTTGCGCCCTTCATAGTGATGCCCGACAAACTGGATCACCCAGCCGATCACGAACATCGCCAGGCCGCTGCTCAGCCAGACCATGGTGCTCTGCTGCGCCAGTGCATGCCCGGCCCAGACCGACAGGCCCATCAGTACGGTCATCAATGCGCCGAGCTTCAATTCCAGGCGCAGGTAAAACCACGCCGAGGCCAGCGCTAACAAAACCGCCGGAGATATCCACAGCCCGCTCAGCGCCCATTGCGGCCGTGACAGCAGCACAGCCACCGCCACCACGATCAGCGGAATGCCGATAAAGTGGCTGGCGATGTTGCGCGGGTCGCGGTGGTAGGCGGCGTATTGACTGAGGTGGTCGACGAGGCTTTTCATTGTTGTTCCTCCAGTGGGGTTGAATGCATCATCCCTCGGGATCCGCGTTCGCTCTGTCGGGCAGGCGACACTCCAGGAGTGGTTATGCAAATTCGTGCACGGTTGCTCAGCGGCCAGTGGTTCAGTCATTTGCCTGCATCTTTTCAGGATAGCCTGCTGGCGCTGGCTCGGGAGCGGCGGCTGACGGCGGGACAACGACTGTTCCAGCGTGGCGATGCGCCGTGCGGTCTGTATGCAGTGCTCGATGGCGCCGTGCGCATCGGCGCGGTGAGCGAGCAGGGCAAGGAGGCGTTGTTGAGTCTGGTGGAGGCGCCGCACTGGTTCGGCGAAATCTGCCTGTTCGATGGTCAGCCACGCACCCATGACGCCTATGCGGTCGGGCCGTGTACCTTGTTGAATGTTCCGCAAGCGGCGTTGCTCAAATTGCTCGACGATCAGCCGCGGTATTGGCGGCATCTGGCGCTGTTGATGAGCCACAAATTGCGCCTGGCCTTCATCAATCTCGAACAGCTGAGCCTGCTGCCAGCCCCGGCGCGTCTTGCCCATCGCTTGCTGATGATCGCCGAAGGCTATGGCGAACTCGACGCACCGCGTCGGGTGCTGCAACTGCCGCAGGAGCAGTTGGCGGCGATGCTGTCGCTGTCGCGGCAGACCACCAATCAGATCCTCAAGGATCTGCAGGGGCAGGGGATTATCGGGTTGGCTTACGGCGAAATCGAAATCCTCGATGCAGCAAGACTGCGTGCCCTGGCCACGATCTAAAAACTCACGCCGATCCAATGTCGGAACTGGCACCTGTGGCGAGGGGATTTATCCCCGCTGGGGCGCGAAGCGGCCCTGAAAAGGGGACTGCTGCGCACTCCAGCGGGGATAAATCCCCTCACCACAAAGGCTCACTCCTACAAAGGATCTGCGTTTGGATTACGACCCGCGATAGGTCGAGAAACCGTACGGGCTCAGCAGCAGCGGGATGTGGTAGTGCTGATCTGTCTGCTTGACCTGGAAGATCACCGGAATTTCCGGGAAGAACGTCTCGTGCTTGATCTTCTGGTAGTACTCGCCGGTCTTGAACACCACGCGGTATTCGCCTGCTTCAAAAGGCTGTTTGGCCGGGAACAGTTCGGCAATCCGCCCTTGTTCGTTGGTGGTGCCTTGGGCCAGTGGCTGCCAGTTTTCGCCGACGTGTTTTTCCAGAGTGACGTTGATGCCCGGTGACGGCAGGCCGTTTTCCAGGTTGAGCACGTGCACGCTCAGCGGATTGCCGGCGGCCAGTGCCAGGCTGGAAACAGCGCTCAGGCCGAGCGTGGCGAGGGTCATGCGCAGGGTGGTCATGGTGGATCTCCTTAGTGGGAACGGGTGATGGTCAGGCCGGCTTTGTCAGCGGCGGCGCGGGCGCAGTTTTCGTCTTGTTCACCGCCGCCGGAACCGGCCACGCCCATGGCGCCGACCAGTTCGCTGCCGGCGAACAGCGGAATGCCGCCGCCGAGCAAGAGCAATTCATCGAGGGTGTTGAGATTGGCGGTTTCCGGGTTGCTGCGGGCGCGCTCGGCGAACAGCCGCGTCGGCGTCTTGGTCGACAGCGCGGTGTAGGCCTTGCGTTGGCTGGCGGCGGTGTTGTGCGGCCCGACGCCGTCACCACGCAACGTCACCAGCAAGTTACCGCCACGGTCGAGCACCGACACCGTGCCGGTGCAACTGCTCATCGCCTTGTCCGCCAGCCAGCGTGCGGTTTTCAGGTCGAGATCGGCGTGGCGCGGCAGTTCTGGCGTGGCACTTGCTGCGCCGCTGAGGCCGAGGATCAGGCTGGCGACAAGGTATTTGACGGTCATGTGCAGGCTCCGAATGGGAAGGCCTGCACCTTAACCGGCGCACTTCGTCAGAACCCCGTCAGGCGGATTACAAGTTTGTAATGGGCAACGGCGCCGAACACGCCTAGCCTGTGTGCCTGATCAATCGAGGTGTGCCATGCGTTTGCTGGTCGTAGAAGATGAAGCCAAAACCGCCAACTTCCTCGCCAAGGGCCTGGGCGAGTCGGGTTTCGCCGTGGATGTGGCGCTCAATGGCCTCGACGGCCGCTATTTTATCGAGCAGCAGGAATACGACCTGATTATCCTCGACGTGATGCTGCCCGGTCTCAACGGCTGGCAATTGTTGCAACTGATCCGCCAGCGCGGCGCCACACCGGTGCTGTTTCTCACCGCCAAGGACGCTATCGAAGACCGCGTCCGTGGTCTTGAGCTGGGCGCCGATGACTACCTGCTCAAACCCTTCGCCTTCGCCGAGTTGCTCGCGCGCGTACGCACGCTGCTGCGACGCGGGCCGATGCGCGAAGCCGAGTCGTACAGCATCGCCGACCTGGAAATCGACGTGCTGCGTCGCCGGGTCAGTCGCGGCGGCCAGCGCATTGCCCTGACCAACAAGGAGTTCGCCCTGTTGCAGCTGCTCGCCAGCCGCCAGGGCGAAGTGCTTTCGCGCACGCTGATTGCCTCGCAGGTGTGGAACCTGAATTTCGACAGCGACACCAACATGGTCGAAGTCGCCGTCCGGCGTCTGCGCGCCAAGGTTGATGATCCGTACATGCCGAAACTTATCCACACCGTGCGCGGCGTCGGTTATCAACTGGAAGCGCCGGACGATGTGGAGTAAGTCGATCGCCTGGCGATTGGCGCTGGCCTTCGCCATGGTCTGCGCGCTGGTGCTGAGCGCAATCGGCGTGTTTCTCTACCGCTCGCTGGCCTCGGAACTGGCCTTTCGTGACGACATGGCCTTGCTCGGTCGCCTTGAGCAAGTACGCGCCTTGCTCGCCGACAGCGACAGCCTCGACGCCTTGCAGGCGCGGCCACGGTTGTATCAGAACATGCTCGGTAATCTCGACAGCCTGCTGCTGGTGCGCCGGGCCGACGGTTCCAGCGTGATCGCGATCAACCCGCGTCAGCGTGAACTGCCCGCGCTCAATGCATTAGCGCGAGAGCAAATGCCGCAGCGCCGTGACGTGCTCACCTGGCAGGCCAGCGACGGCGCCGAGTTGGCCTTGCTGTCCGGCCAGGCTCAAGGCCCCAACGGTGAAACCCTCACGGTGATCGCCGGCAAAGTGCTCAGCGAGCGCGAGCAGATGCTCGGCAGTTATCGCCTGCGTCTGTACCTGTCCGTCGGCCTCGGCGCGGTGCTCGCATTTGCCTTGGGCCTATTATTGCTGCGGCGTGGCTTGCAGCCCTTGCATCAGTTGAGCGAAGCGGTGCGCAGTATCGATCTGCGCAGCCTCGATCGACGTCTGCCTACCGAGGGCACGCCGACCGAACTGCGCGAACCGGTGCACGCGCTCAACACCATGCTGGCGCGGCTGGACGACAGCGTGCAGCGCCTGTCGCAGTTCTCCGCCGACCTTGCCCACGAAATCCGCACGCCGCTGCACACCTTGCTGGCCAGCAACGGCCAGGCCCTGAACCATCCGCGCAGCACGGCCGAATATCAGGAAGTGCTGGCCTCGAACATGGAAGAGTTCGAACGGCTCAAGCGCATGGCCGAGAACCTGATGTTCCTCGCCCGCGCCGAACAGGCCGAACGTGCGCTCAATCTGCACACACTGGACTTGCGCAACGTCGGCGACGAACTCTGCGATTACTTCGAAGCCCTGGCCGATGACCGCGACCTGCAACTGCAAAACCGCATGCACGGTGAGCTACTCGCCGACCAGCAACTGCTGCAACGCGCCCTCGGCAATCTGCTGGCCAACGCCGTACGCCACGCCGACCCCGGCACCCTGATCAGCCTGCAACGGTTCGATGAACCGGGTATGTGCTGGCTGCAAGTGCACAACCACGGCCCGGTCATCGCGCCTGAGCATCTGGGCAAACTGTTTGACCGCTTCTACCGCGTCGATCCTTCACGTGCGGAACCGGGAGATTCGGGTGGGCTGGGTTTGGCGATCGTGCAGTCGATCATGCAGTTGCATGGCGGGCAGGTGCGGGTGAGGAGTGACGCCGACGGCACTGTTTTTGAGCTGGGGTTTGTGGTGGTCTGACGGCCTCTTCGCGAGCAGGCTCGCTCCCACAAGGAAACGCATTCCAACTGTGGGAGCGAGCCTGCTCGCGAAGGCGCTGGATCACACAATGGTGATTTCGGATCAGCGCAACTGATCGCGAAACTGCCCCGGCGTCATCCCTGTCCAGCGCTTGAACGCGCGGCTGAAGCTGCTGGTGTCGGCGAATCCCAGCAGATAGCTGACTTCACTCAAGGAACACTGCGGGTCACGCAGGTGCAGCAACGCCAGATTCTCGCGGCTTTCGTTGAGCAGGGTGTCGAAGCGGCAACCCTCATCTGCCAGATGCCGTTGCAGGCTGCGCAGGCTCAGGTGCAAGGCCTGGGCGATGCGCTCGGCGCTCGGTTCGCCTTCGGGCAGTTGTTCTTCAATGGCATCGCGCACCTTGCGCTCCCAAGTCAGCGGTTTGAGCTGGGCGAGGGTGCGTTTGAGTACGGCTTCGTTGTGTTCGGCCAGTTCCGGGTTGGCGTCGTCGAGGTGGCTGTCGAAGTCGCTGAGGGCGAATTCCAGGCGGTCTTCGGTGGCGCAAAAATGCACCGGCGCGCGGAAGACTTTGTGCCATTGCTGGGCGTCGCTCGGTTCGGGGCGGCGCAAGTACACCGCCAATGGTGCGTAGTCACGGCCGAGGCGATTGCGGCAGGTGCGCACGTAGATCGCCGCGAAGGCGTCGATGGCTTCGACGGCCGGCGCCGGGTTGCCGGGCGGGATTTTCAGGCGGAATTGATAGCGGTCTTCGCTGCGGCTCAGCTCCAGCTCCAGCGCATCGCTGACCACCGGGTGATAACGCACGATGCGCTCGAACACTTCGCGCAAGCTGCCGCTGGCCACCAGCGCATAACCGAGCGCGTGGAACGTGGTCGGGCTGACGAAACGCGACACGCGCAAGCCCAGCGCCGGGTCGCCGCTGGCCTGCACGGCGAGTGCCCACAGGCGCGTGGTACCGGACAGCGGATAGCGCGCATTGGGGTCGTCCATCAGCGCTGGGTCGAGCCCGGCCTGTTGGCACAAGGCAAGGCTGTCCAGCCCGAGCGCGTCGAGTTGTTTGCGCAAGGCGCGGGTCCAGCTGGCGAGGGAGGTCGGTTCCTTCATGCGAATTGGCGCGTCCGGTCAACAGGTTGGCGTTTTTGGCTAGCGCGGATCGAACCCCGGCAAGGCACGATGCATTCATCTTAGACCCGAGGATGGAAGCATGGACGGTACTTCTGCAAGCCCTGAACGACTGAATGCGGCGCAGCGCTCGGCACATATTCGCCAGGTGGTGTTGGCCAAAGGCGTGCAATTACGTGAGCGCTACCCGATTCTTCAGCATCAGGATGCCCTTGGTGCGGGGATTCTGGCGTTCGCGCTGGCCGGGATGATCGGCTCGGCGGCGCTGTACATCACTGGCCATATGGCTTGGTGGGTGTGCCTGCTGTTCAATGCTTTTTTCGCCTCGCTGACCCATGAGCTGGAACACGACCTGATCCACAGCATGTACTTCCGCAAACAGCGCGTACCGCACAACCTGATGATGGGCCTGGTCTGGCTGGCGCGGCCGAGCACAATCAACCCGTGGATCCGTCGTCATCTGCACCTCAACCATCACAAGGTTTCCGGCACTGAAGCCGACATGGAAGAGCGCGCAATCACCAACGGCGAGCCGTGGGGTTTTGCCCGTCTGCTGATGGTTGGCGATAACGTCATGTCGGCGTTTATCCGCCTGCTCCGCGCCAGGACCTGGGCACACAAGTGGAGCATCGGCAAACGCGTGCTCAAGGTCTACGCACCGCTGGCGCTGCTGCATTGGGGCGCGTGGTATGTGTTTCTCGGCTTTCACGCGGCCAATGGCATTGCGCATTTGCTCGGCTCGCCCATCGAGTGGTCGGCCACCACGCTTTCGGTGATGCAGGTGATCGATATCGCCGCCGTGGTGGTCATCGGCCCGAATGTGTTGCGCACTTTTTGCCTGCACTTCATCAGCTCGAACATGCATTACTACGGCGACGTCGAACCGGGCAATGTGCTGCAGCAATGCCAGGTGCTGAACCCTTGGTGGCTGTGGCCGTTGCAAGCGTTCTGCTTCAACTTCGGCAGCAGTCACGGGATTCATCATTTCGTGGTCAAGGAGCCGTTTTACATTCGCCAGATGACCGTGCCGGTGGCGCACAAGGTGATGCGCGAGATGGGCGTGCGCTTTAATGATTTCGGCACGTTTGGCCGAGCGAACCGGTTTGTGCGTCCGGCTGGAATGGTGCATGAAGAGGTGAGTTCAGCCCGGGCTTGATGGGTTGCGCTCAAGGGCCCCTTCGCGAGCAGGCTCGCTCCCACAGTTGGAATCCGGTTTGCTGTGGGAGCGAGCCTGCTCGCGAATACGCTCTGTCAAACGATATCAATCCGGCTGAAACGGCGAAGCACTGAGGATCACTCCGGTCTCTTCCACATACCGCTGCCAATGCCCGATCAAGTCAGTGAGTTTCTGCGGCTGACTCAACGCCAGATCATGAATCTCACCTGGATCGCTCGCCAGATCATAAAGCTGCCAGGTCGCCGGCCCGACCGGTCCGGGAATCCACACGGCTTTCCACGAGCCCTGGCGAATCGCCCGACGTCCGAACAATTCCCAACCGGTGACCGTATGCTCGTCATGCACCTGCGCGGTCTCGCCGGACAGAAACCCCAGCCACGATTTACCGCGCAGCGGCGCCACGGCTTTGCCTTTCCACTGTTTGCCCGGATGCCGCACGCCAGCCAGATCGAGAATGGTCGGGGTGATATCCATCACCGTGCCGAAACCATGGCTGATCTGCCCTTTGAGCGTCAGTTGCGGATAGTGCAGCAGCGCCGGCACGCGGATCCCGCCCTCGGTGGTGAAAGCCTTGAACAAGCGTGACGGCGCGGTTGCCACTTGCGCCCAGTTCGGCCCGTACCAGACGTAGGAATTGGCCCGGCCGATGTTGTCGAGGCTGTTGTCGTAATGCTGGTTGAGGTAGGTCATCAGCTCCGGGCCGAACTTGGGGAACGCTTCCAGCAGCGCGCCTTCGGCACCGTTGTCGGACATGAACAGGATGAAGGTGTTGTCGAGCTGTCCTTGCTGGCGCAGGTAATCGACGACCCGGCCGATGTTCCAGTCCATGCGCTCGACCATCGCCGCGTAGACCTCCATGGCTCGTGCGGAAATCTGCTTTTGCTCATCGCTCATCGCGTCCCACTGCGCGCTGAGCTGAATCAGCGGGTGCGGCTCGACATCCGCTTCGATCAGGCCCAGCGCCTTGAGTTTTTCCAGACGTTCGAGGCGCAGCACCTCCGGGCCGGCGTCATAGCGGCCACGGTATTTCTCGACGATCTCGGCCGGTGCCTGCAACGGCCAGTGGGGCGCGGAGAAGGGCAGGTAAGCGAAGAACGGCCGGGTCTGATCGCGTTCCTTGAGGTACTGCAGCAGCTTGTCGCCGAAGGCATCGGAGGAATAGAAATCCTTCGGCAACTCGTCAACAAACTGATCGTCCTCGATGTACAGCGCCGGGGTGGATTTCAGCAGGCCCGGCGTCTGCTCATCGTAGGTCGGCTCGAAACCATAGTGGTTGGCAGCGCCCGGCAACAGTGAAAACGAGCGCTCGAAACCACGCGCATGGGGCGCCAGTTCAGCCTTCAGCCCCAAGTGCCATTTGCCGCTCATCAAGGTTTGATAGCCGGCCTCGCGCAGCAGTTCGGGCAGGGCGACGACGCGGTCGTTGAGGTAGCCCTCGTAACCGGGTTTGCCGATCAGTTCCGGGGTCAACGCTTCGGCCATGGTGCCGATGCCGGCGATGTGGTGATCGGTGCCGGTCAGTAGCATCGAACGGGTCGGCGAGCAGGTCGGTGCGGTGTGAAAATCGGTCAGACGCAGACCGTTGTGGGCCAGCGCATCGAGGTTCGGCGTAGCGATTTCACCGCCCAACGCACCGATGTCGGAAAAGCCTAGGTCGTCGGCCAGAATCACTAGAAAGTTGGGACGTTGCGGCATCGCGAAACTCCTGTTCAGCAGGCAATGAACGTCAGCGGCAGATCGCGGATCTGCACCGGTGCGCTCGGTTGGTAATGGTCATCACTGGTCAGTTCGTGCAGCAGTTCTTCACGCAACTGATGGAAGTCGTAACTGCTGCGCTGGCGCGGGTGCGGCAGGGCGATGTCGACCACTTGCTTGATCCGCCCCGGACGCGGCTCCATCACCACCACGCGATCAGCGAGAAAAATCGCTTCCTCGACATCGTGGGTCACCAGAATCGTGGTGATCTTTGCCCGTTCGCGGATTGCCAGCAGTTCGTCCTGCATTTGCTGGCGGGTCAGTGCGTCGAGGGCGCCGAAGGGTTCGTCGAGCAACAGGATTCGCGGGCTGGCGACGAGGCCGCGCGCGATCGCCACGCGTTGCGCCATGCCGCCGGAGAGTTGATGCGGATAGGCCTGGGTGAAATCACTGAGGCCGACCAGTTCGATGAAATCCTTGATGCGTTGTTGTTTCTGCGCCCCGCTCAGCGGTTCATTGACCAGGCCCAGGCCGATGTTGTCGGCGACTGTCAGCCACGGAAACAGACGATGTTCCTGAAAGACGATACCGCGCTCGCCGCCGATGCCGCTGACGGCCTTGCCATCGACACTGATATGTCCGCGAAACTCGGTGTCGAGGCCGACCAGCAAACGCAGCAAAGTGGATTTGCCGCAGCCGCTGGAGCCGACGATGGCGACGAATTCGCCCTCGGCAATGTCCAGGTTGAATTCGCGAATCGCCTCCAGTTCGAAACCGTTGACGGCGAAGGATTTGCCTACGTGGTTGAAGCTGACAATCGGTGCGTTCATGCGTGTCTCCAGCGGGTCGCGCGAATTTCCAGGCGTTGGCCGATCAGATTGAGCAGGGCGCCGGTGAGGCCGACCAGCAGCATGCCGGCCATGATCAGATCCATGCGCAGCAGCTGCTGCGCGCCGATCATCTGACTGCCGATGCCGCCATTGGACGGCATGAAATATTCAGCGCCGATGGTGCCGAGCCAGGCGTAGATCAGGCTCAATCGCAGCCCGGCGAAGATCCCCGGCGCAGCGCCGGGCAGGACCAGTCGACGCAGGCGCTGGCCGAGGCTCAGGCGCAGCACTTGCGCGGCTTCGTTGAGTTGCGGCGAGAGGTTGGCGACGCTGCGCTGGGTGGCGATGAACAGCGGGAAGAACGCGGCGAGAGCGACGAACACCCACTTGGCCAGTTCGCCGAGACCGAACCACGCGGTGAGCAGTGGCACCCAGGCGAAAATCGCAATCTGCCGCAGTGCGGCGAGTGTCGGGCCGAGCAGGCGTTCGCTGAGACGTGACAGGCCGAGCAGCAAGCCCACAGCGAAACCGAGGCCGCCACCGATCAGCAAGCCGCCCAGGGTGCGGCTCAGGCTCAGCGCCATGCCGTTGACCAGCGTGCCGTCGAGCAGTCCGTCCCATGTCGTGCTCAGCACAGCCGCAGGGCTGATCAGAATATTCGCGTCGACCCACTGCTGATCATTGGCCGTTTGCCAGAGCGCCAACAAGCCCAGCGGCAACAGCCACGGTTGCAGGCGTTGCCAGCCCTGATAGCGCGGGCCGCGAGTGATTTGCGCGGTGGCCGGGTGCGGCCAGTGCACCAGTCTGCGGTCGAGCAGGCCGATGCCGCGATCCATGGCCACACCGATCAGACCGATCACCACGATGCACACGAACACGATGTCGAGCATGAACAGCTGCCGCGCCCAGACCATCAGATAGCCGATGCCTTCACTGGAGGCCAGCAGCTCGACCGCCAGCAACGAGGTCCAGCCGGCGGCGAGTGCCAGGCGCACGCCAGCCATGAACGCCGGCAGCGCAGCGGGAAGCACCAGACGACGAATCAGCAGACGCGGCGGCAGGCGCAACACGGCGGCGGCTTCGCGCAGTTTCGGTTGCGCATCGCGCACGCCAACCAGTGTGTGCAAGGTCACCGGCACCACAATGGCCTTGATCAGCACCACCAGTTTCAGCAGTTCGCCGATGCCGAAGAACACCATGAACAGCGGAATCCACGCCAGCGTCGGCACCTGCGCCAATCCAGCGAATGTCGGAAAAACCAGGCGCTCCAGACGCCGACTGAAACCCAGTGCGGCGCCAAGCACCGCGCCGGTCGAAACGCCTGCCAACAAACCCCAGATCAACCGTTGCAGGCTGATCCACAAATGACTCCACAACTCGCCTTGGGCCAGTTCCACAGCGCTGCTCCACACCAGCGATGGCGCCGGCAGGATCTGCTCGCTCATCCACTGATTGCGCGCGGCCAGCCACCACAGGACGAACAGGCTGACGGGCAACAGCCAGGGCAACAGGCGTTGATTCAGGCTCGGCCAGGTGCGACGGCTTTTCAGCGGCGGCGCGGCCAGCGGCAGGCTGAGCAGAGATTGACGGGCCATGGGTGACCTCCGTTGTCGGGTTGCATGGCGAACCGCTTTTCATGTGGGAGCGAGCCTGTTCGCGAAATGGCTGTTTAAGGCAGCATTGATGGCGGCTGGCATTGCCTCTTCGCGAGCAGGCTCGCTCCCACACTGGGTTTCGTCATATATGAAACTGATCTAACAAACTTGCGTTAGATGCTATCGGGAGATAAGCGAATCCATTTAAGGCTTGCCTGCTTACGCGCATCCAATGCATTCGAAGAATATTTTCGATGCTGTTAATGCATATCGCGCTGCAAACCGCACACGCCCTCGCTTAGTTCATATTGATATAAAAATGTGCATTTATAGTATTTAAGTGAAGGTATGCATCCAGCCTACTTTCGGCTCCTCAGCGATCAAGGAGCCGCACCCATGAACCTTCCCTTCAAACGAATCATCAGCCTGCTGGCCGCCCCGGCGCTTGCGGGCTTTCTTGCGCTTGGCGCCCAAGCCGAAGAACTCAAGGAAATCCGCATCGCCGTGCCCGACCTCAGCGCCGGCACTCAACACAGCGGCGGCGGCATCGTCGATGTGCTGCGCGATCAGCAGATCTTCGAAAAGGCCTTCGCCGAGCAGGGCATCAAGATCCAGTGGAGTTTCTTCAAGGGCGCCGGGCCGGTGATCAATGAGGCGTTTGCCAATGGGCAGGTCGATCTGGCCTATCTTGGCGATCTGGCCGCGATCATCGGCAAATCCAATGGTCTGGACACGCGCCTGCTCAGCGCCACGGCGCGTGGCGTGAAGCAATACCTCGGCGTGGTGCCCGGCTCGGGAATCAAGACCCTGCAGGATCTCAAGGGCAAACGCGTGGCGATCTTTCGCGGGACGGCAACGCAACTGTCGTTCGATGCGGCGCTGGCCAGTCAGGGCCTGAGCGAGAAGGATCTGAAGGTCATCAACCTGGATTTCAACGCGGCGGTCTCGGCACTCGCGGCCAAGCAGGTCGATGCCTCGTGGGGCAGCTCCGCGCTGAGTGCCTTGCAAGCCAAAGGTCTGGCGGAATTGCCGCTCAACACCAAGGACCTCGGCGGCGCTGGCAGCGTGCAGGCAGTGTTGCTGGGTAATGGCAAGTTTGTCGACGCCCATCCAGAGGTCATTGCGAAACTGCTCAAGGCGCAGCAGCAAGCGGTCGAGTGGCTGACGCAGGACAGCAACAAGGACGCCTATGTGCAGCTGGTATCAGGGCTGGCCAGTTATCCGCCGGTGATTCTGGCTCAGGATCTCAAGGACCAGAATCTCAGCGAGATTTTCCCGTCGACACTGGATCCGGTGTTCTTGAGCGGCCTGCAGGACAAGGTCGACCTGGCGGCGCAGCAGAAGCTGATCCGCAAGCCGTTCAAGGTCAGTGATTGGGTGGCGCCAGAGCTTTCTGCAGCCAGGCTTTAGCTTCCAGATCATTCCCACGCTCCGCGTGGGAATGCAGCCGAGGACGCTCCGCGTCCTTTGTGACGCAGAGCGTCACGGGATTCATTCCCACGCAGAGCGTGGGAACGATCGGCGTGTGCCACGAAGGTTTTTCAGACAGCGACGCTGACGTCCTGCCGATCCAACGCGATCAACGTCTCGATCATTGCCCTCGCTGCTGGTGATAGTCGAAACCCGGTGCGGCTGACGATGCCGCAGCGGGCGTTCATGCTTTCGAGGTTCTGCGGCAGGTTGCGCCAATGCAGCAGCACCAGCGAACCCTTGGCGACATCCTCAATAAACGCCTCCTCCGTGCCGACGCCGATCGCGTTGGATTGCAGTACCACTTTGACCAGCGCCGGAAAGTGCTCGGTCTCGATGGTCGGTGAGAAATCGATGCGCCCGCTGAGGTTCGCCAGCAGCTTGCGAATGCCTGGCGGGATCAGGGTGGCGGCTAGGGGAAAGTCGAACATGTCGTTGGTCGACAGGCTTTCCTTGGCCAGCAACGGATGCCCCGGTCGGCAGAAAAATACGCCGCGCTTGGGCGTCAGCGGTTGCGTCTGGAAATTAGGATCGGACTCGAAATGGCGGATATCGGCGATGAAGAATTCGATCTCTTCGCGGCTCAGCGCGCGGCTGAGTTTTTCCCAGTTATCCACCTGAAAACAGGTGCGCACTTTCGGATGCGCATTGATGAACTGCGCCACCGCATCGGGCACCAGTTTCACCGCTGGCGCCGGCCCGCAACCAAAATGCACTTCGCCGGCGTCGAGCTTGGTCATTTGCGTCACTTCAGCGCTGAGCAATGCCGCGCCCTGCACCAGGCTCAGGGCGTGTTGCAGCACCACCTGGCCTTCGGGCGTCGGGCGCAGATCCTTGTTGCCGCGATCGACCAACACGCAACCGAATTCCTGCTCCAGCCCCTGAATGCTGCGGCTGAACGCCGGTTGAGTGATGCCCATGGCGTCTGCCGCACGGACAAAACTGCGGTGTTCGTTGAGGGCGATGAAGTAGCGCAACTGGCGAAGATCCATATGCTTTTCCGGCATCCTAAAAATAGCTCGAAGGCATTTGCGACGAGGGTTGCTTGAGGTTTTAAATGCAAGCTCTTATTCCGTCAACGAAGCATATGAATATCTATTAGATGTAATTGGAATATAGATAGAGCGTTGTTTCGCTGCCGCCAAAACCGCAAACCGTCGATGAGGGTCTTCCCATGAGCAATGCCGCACTCGCCGTAAAACCCGTTTCTCACGCGCTGGAAATTCACCCGGTAGCCGGTCGTATCGGTGCCGAAATCCGCGGCGTGCATCTGTCCGGTGAGCTGGACGCCGCCACTGTCGAAGCCATCCAGCAAGCCTTGGTCGAATACAAAGTGCTGTTCTTCCGCGAGCAGACGCAACTCGACGATCAGCGTCAGGAAGCCTTCGCCCATCTGCTTGGCGAACCGGTGGCGCACCCGACCGTGCCGGTGCGTGAAGGCACTCGCTACCTTCTGGAGCTGGACGGCGCCGAAGGCCAGCGCGCCAATTCCTGGCACACCGACGTGACCTTCGTCGACGCCTACCCGAAAGCCTCGATCCTGCGCTCGGTAGTCGCCCCAGCCTTCGGCGGCGATACGCTCTGGGCCAACACCGCGACCGCTTACAGCGGCTTGCCGATCGAGCTGCGTGAGCTGGCCGACAAACTGACCGCCGTGCACAGCAACGAGTACGACTACGCCGGTGCGAAGCCGGACGTCTCGGCGGAGAAGCTGGAACGCTACCGCAAAGTCTTCACCTCGACTGTTTACGAAACAGAGCACCCGGTGGTGCGTGTGCACCCGATCAGCGGCGAGAAGAGCTTGCTGCTGGGGCATTTCGTCAAACGCATCAAAGGTTATTCACAGGCCGATTCGGCACACCTGTTCGGCTTGCTGCAGAGCCATGTGATCCGCCAGGAAAACACCGTGCGCTGGCGCTGGCAGGCTGGAGATGTGGCGATCTGGGACAACCGCTCGACGCAGCATTACGCGATTGATGATTACGGCACCCAGGATCGCGTGGTGCGCCGGGTGACGCTCAAGGGCGAGGTGCCAGTGGGGGTGAGTGGGCAGCGGAGTCTGACCATTAAGGGCGCGGATATCGTCGGCGTCTGATTGGCCTCTTCGCGAGCAGGCTCGCTCCCACATTGATCGTTCCCACGCTCTGCGTGGGAATGCCTCAACGGACGCTCTGCGTCCGGTTTTGGGACGCGGAGCGTCCCGGGCTGCATTCCCACGCGGAGCGTGGGAACGATCATTTGATCACAGCTACCACACACCAATCTGAACAACCTTCTCGGTTTCCGGTTCGCCATAACGAAACCGCTGCCCGCGCAAATCGATCTCCGGATGGCTGATCGTCGTCCGCCGCTTCAGTGCGCGTACCCATTCAAACAGATACCCCGCATGCTCCTCGCGCACCGCCGCGTAGGCCGGGTCCTCACCCAGATCATTCAGCTCCTGCGGATCATTCAACAGATCAAACAACTGCGGTCTAAACCCGTCGTACGCCAGGTATTTCCAGCGCTCGCTGCGCACCATGGTCATGCGGCACCGGTCGATCGGCTGGCCGAGGCGTTCCCGCGCCGGGGCCTGGAAGGCGTAGTCGTATTCGCTGATCGCATAGCGGCGCCAATCGGGATTTTCCCCGTGCAGTAGCGGGATCAAGGAACGCCCTTCCAGCCGGTGTTCCGCGCCCGCTAATCCCAACGCTTGAAGAAACGTCGGCAGCGCATCGATGGTTTCCGCCAGCCGCTCATCGACAGTGCCGCGAGTGACATCCGCCGCCGCCCGAGGGTCGCGCACGATCAACGGCACGCCCACCGCCTGCTCGAGCAAAAACTCCTTCTCACCGAGCCAATGATCGCCAAGGAAATCGCCGTGATCGCTAGTGAACACGATCAACGTGTCATCCCAACGCCCGTTGCTCTGCAGAAAATCGAACAGCCGCCCCAACTGATCATCCACTTGCTTGATCAGGCCCATGTAGGTGGGGATTACATTCAATCGTACTGAGTCGCGGGAGAAGTTGAGGCTTTCCTCATGCTGGCGAAAGGCAATGTATACGGGGTGTTTGCTGGCTACGGAGGGCGTCGCGCGGACCGGATGAAGAATCGATTTCGTACTGTACAAGGCGTGGTATGGCGCCGGTACGATATAAGGCCAATGTGGTTTGATGTACGAGAGGTGTAAACACCAGGATTTCTCGCCTTGCTCGGTGATGAAGTCGATGGCGCGATTTGTAGTGTAGACAGTCTCTGAGTGTTGCTCGGGAATTCGTGCTGGCAAATTCGCATGACGCATTTTCCAGCCGCTGAGGATTTCACCGTTCTCGCCTTCGGCGGCATTCGCCCAGTCATGCCAGGGATTCTTGCCATCGAAGCCCTGCGCGCGCAGGTATTGGGTATAGGGCGCGGATTCGCGCTTGTCGTCGAATGACGGATCGTCGGGGTAGATGCCGTCGTGGCGCAGGTACGGTTCGAAGCCGACCTCATTGAGCAACTCGGCTTGCGCGCTTTGCGGGTTGATCGCCAGACGCTGCAAGGCGTCGACGTTGGCCGTCGCATGGGTCTTGCCGACCAGCGCAGTGCGGATGCCGTGGGGTCGCAGGTAATCGCCGATCGTCAATTCATCCAGCGGCAACGGCACCGAGTTCCAGGCCACTTGATGACTGCTGACATAGCGCCCGGTGTAGGCCGACATCCGCGAAGGGCCGCAGATCGTGCCTTGGGTGTAGGCACGGCTGAAACGAACGCCTTCGGCGGCGAGGCGATCGATGTTCGGTGTGTGCAGATGCGGGTGGCCGTAGCAGGACAGATAATCGCGGCGCAGTTGATCGCACATGATGTACAGCACGTTGCGCACGGGGTTGGGAGGAGTGGGCATGGAGTTCACCGGTCAGTGGGACAGGTGAGGGTTTTCGCTGTCGGTGGGGGTTTTCGGCAAGTGCATTTGGGGAATGGTTTTTATGCAGCGATTGCATCAGCCTCTTCGCGAGCAGGCTCGCTCCCACATTGGAAATGCGTATTCCTGTGGGAGCGAGCCTGCTCGCGAAGGGGCCAGCTCAGACAGCAAAATTCTCCAGCGAACACACTTCCTGATCCTCCGCATCAACCACTTTGATCTGCTCAATCATCGCTTCGGCCAACGGTGACAACCGATACCCGGCGCGGCTGACGATGCCATAGCGGGTGTACAGCTCCTCCAGATCATCGGCCAGGCCTTCGATCTTCAAACAGACCAGCTCACCCTTGGCCAGATGCAGCGCATCGGAATACGCGCCGACAATTCCGATCGCCTCCGAGCGCAACACCACACTCAATAGACTCGAGCCGTTTTCGCATTCCACATTCGGGGCGAAATCCGGACGACCGCTGAGGTCGACGATGACCTTGCGCAGGTTCGGCGGGCGGATGCTGACCGCCAGTGGATATCTCAGCAATTGCTCGGCAGTGATGCGTTCAAACGCCGTCAGTGGATGCCCGGCGCGGCAGCAGAAATGCCATTTGCGTGCCCGCAAGCGGTAGGTCTGGTAATCCGGATCGGCCTCGAATTGCCGGGTATCGGCGACGAAGAATTCGAACTCTTCGCTGAGCAGGCGTTTGCTCAGGCTCTGCCAGTCATCGACTTGAAATTGCACCCGCGCTTTCGGGTAGCGGCCGATGAATGCGCCGATCGCGCGTGGGATCAATCCAGCGGCTGGCGCCGGCCCGCAACCAAAGCGCAATTCCCCGGCCTCGAGGCCATTGAACTGGCTGATCTCATTGGCCATCTGCTGCGCACCGCTGACCAGTCGCCGCGCATGTTCGAGCAGCACATGGCCCTGTTTGGTAGGCGGCAATTCCTTGCGCCCACGGTCGACCAACTGGCAGCCGACGCTGTGTTCCAGTGCTTGGATGCTGCGGCTGAATGCCGACTGCGACAGGTTCACCGCCTGCGCGCCAGCGACGAAGCTGCGTTGCTCAACCAGAGCAATGAAGTGACGCAATTGGCGCAAGTCGATATGCATTTTTCACATAAAAAATATCCGGGAAATGCATTGGATATGCATTAGGTCGACTCCTTATAAAGGCAATCTCTTATGCAGTAAATATTTCTAAATCCATAAATAAATAACTTAAAAGAATATGCAGCACTGAAGATGTCTGTGTGTTTTTTGACCAGGAGCCGCGCCATGAGTCCGTTGAATCTCGCGTTACCCCCATCACCCCGACGGCTCAAACGCCTGCCTTTGGCGCTGTTGCTGGCAGGCAGCGCCAGCTGGACTCACGGCTATGCCGCCGAAGCCGAAACCCCTCCGCCCGTCCCCGCAGGCACAGCGGCGGCCAACGGTTCGCAGCTGGAAACCGTGACCGTCACCACCCGCCGCCGCGAAGAAAGTTCGCAAGACGTGCCGACGCCAATGAGCGTGGTCAGTGGGCAGAATCTGGAGACGCAACGGGTTTACCGGATTCAGGACTTGCAGCAACTGGTGCCCAGCGTCAACGTCGCTTACATGCATGCGCGCCAGTCCAGCGTGTCGATCCGTGGCCTGGGTAACAACCCGGCCAGTGATGGCCTGGAAGGCAGCGTTGGCCTGTACATCGACAACGTTTATCTGGGCCGTCCGGGGATGGCGGTGTTCGACCTGATGGACATCGAACAGCTCGAGGTCTTGCGCGGTCCGCAAGGCACGCTGTTCGGCAAGAACACCACCGCCGGGGTCATCAACATCAGCACCCGCGCGCCCAGTTTCACGCCGGAACGCAGCATCGAAACCTCGGTCGGCGAGGACGGTTACTTCCAGACCAAGGGTACGATTTCCGGACCGCTCAACGATCAACTGGCCGGGCGCTTCTCGGCGTATCGCACGCGCAGTGACGGCGACATCAAGAACGAATACGACGGCCACGACCTCAACGGCGGCTCCCGCGAGGGCTTCCGCGCGCAGCTGTTGTTCAAGCCCAATGAAGATTTCAATCTGCGCTGGATCGGCGATTACAACGAAGAAGATTCCAGCGCCGGCACTCGCGTGTTGTACAACACCGGGCCGACCATCAACGGCGTCAACCTGTATGAATCGCGGGCCAGTGCGGCCGGGGCGACGCTGGTCAACGGCCGGCATCGCAAGGTCAATCTCGATAACGACCAGCACGTCACCGTGCATCAGGGCGGCACTTCAGTGGAAGCCAACTGGACGTTGCCGAGCGACTTCACCCTGACGTCGGTCAGCTCTTATCGTTTCTGGAATTTCACCCCGCGCAACGACGATGGCCTCAACGTGCCGGCCAGTTACAACGCCGGCGTGTCGGTGGAAGACAAACAGTATTCGCAGGAATTTCGCCTGGCCTCGCCCAAGGGTGAGTTCTTCGATTATGTGGTCGGCGCCTACTATTTCGGCTCGGATCTGGACAACAAATCCTTCTCCTATTACGGCCCGCAGGCCGACATCTGGAATGGCACACCGGCGGGCAGCCTGGCCAACGTCACCAGCGTCGGCAACGGCCATATCCAGACCGACAGTTTCGCCCTGTTTGCCCAAGGCACCTGGCACCTGAGCGAACGTCTCGATTTCACCGCCGGGGTGCGTGGCACCTACGAAGAGAAAAACGCCTCGGTCGGCCGCAACGCGCCGGTCGGCGGTGTGGCGGTGGCGGGTGCGGCAGCCAATGCGCGTCGGGGGCGTGCCGGCGTCTACGATTCCGGTGATTTGAATCAGTACAGCTCCAGCCCCTCGGGACTGCTCAACCTGAGCTATCGCATTACCGACGACGTGCTCGGTTACGCGACGCTGTCCCACGGCGAGAAATCCGGCGGGGTCAACCTCGCGGTCGGCTCCGCACCTACCGCTGGCGCCGACTCGTTACTGATCGGCACCGAGCGCGCCAACAACGCCGAACTCGGTTTCAAAAGCACCCTCTGGGATCACCGGCTGCAACTCAACGCCAACGTGTTCTGGACCCAAGTCAACGCTTATCAGACCAATGCCTACGACGCCGCCAACCGCGTGCAATACCTTACTAACGCCGGTTCGGTGCGCTCGCGCGGCATCGAGTTCGAAAGCACCGTGGTGCCGTTGCGTGGCCTGACGCTGAACTTCAACGGTTCGTACAACGACGTCAGCTACCTCTCGTACAAGGATGCACCGTGCCCGCCGGAAGTCAGCCAGGCCCCGGGTGCGCCGGCCTCGTGCGACCTCAGCGGCCATCAAGTGGTCGGCGCGTCGAAATGGATCGGCAACGCCAACGGCGAATACAAATGGAATCTGGCTAACGGCTTCGAACCCTACGTCACCGGCAGCTACGCGTTCCGCTCCAAAGCGGTGGGCACGGTCGAGGATTCCGACTACGGGCAGATCCCCAGTTACGCGGTGGTCAACTTTTCTACTGGCCTGCGCGGTGATTTCAATCAGGGCCAGTGGGATGTCTCGCTGTGGCTGAAAAACGCCTTCGACAAAACCTACTACACGACTCTGTGGACCGGCGGCAACGGCGGCTATGAAGGCCTGCTCGGCACCCCGCGAACCCTCGGCGTTACCGGTCGCTACGACTTTTAATTGAGCTTTCAAGGCGCTGACCTGGACATGGCCGTTCAACCAATCCTCAGCGGCGCCGGCAAGCAGACGCAGCTGATCGACAGCGACGGCGGCAATCGCGCCTAACGTCGGCATTCAGCGAACCAAAACCAGCCTTTTAAGGCGTTAACGGATGCCGTATCCGAATACTTTTCATGCCGCAAAAGCATGGGGTTTATGGCAGATCGCTGCAGCCCTTGTGGTGCGCGGCTTCGGTAAAAACGGGCGATTTGCATATTCCTTGAAGGCCTATGCATAACGTTAAAGATTACTTTCGGTGATAAGCGGCCACAGCCAATGATCGCCCCATCGACTACGCCGTGGGGGCGTCAGGATTGGCGGGTCGATCGCTTTGGCTCGTAGAACGAAAGAGACCGCAGGGAGTTGAACAATGGGCAATGTCCAGACCGCCGTCAGCGCAGGGGAATTGCTGTGGCGGCATACGCCGAGTGGCGAACTGGTCGATCTTGGCCGGCCGCACCGGGTGCCGTTGGGGCAGTTGCGTTTGCAGCGAGCGCCCAAGGGTATTTTGAGTCGGCGCGAAACCCTTCTGCTCGGTGTCCTCGCGCTGGTGGTGCATGGCGCGGTGATTTACTGGGTCAGCCAGAAACCGACGCCGGTGCTGCCGGTGGTGCCGCCGGAAATTCCGCCGATGACCATCGAGTTTTCGCGCCCGGCTCCGCCAGCGCCGCCGGTTGTTGCGCCGCCACCACCGGCGCCCGTGGTCGAACCGCCACCGCCAGTGGAGGATGAGTTGGCGGTGAAACCGCCGCCGCCCAAGCCAATCGCCAAACCCAAACCGGTGGTGAAACTGCCGCCCAAACCCGCGCCGAAGCCGGTAGAGCAGCCGCCAGCGCCAACGAAACCGGCAGCCCCGGTCGCAGCGCCAGCGCCCCCCGCGCCGCCGGCACCTGCGCCCGTTACACCGGCTTCAGCCAATGCTGCATACCTGAAAAACCCGGCGCCGGAATATCCGTCGCTGGCCCAGCGGCGCGGTTGGGAAGGCACGGTGTTGTTACGGGTGCATGTGTTGGCCAGCGGCAAACCGGGCGAGATCCAGATTGCCAAAAGCAGCGGCCGCCAGCAGCTCGACGATGCGGCGCTGAATGCCGTCAAGCGCTGGAGTTTCGTCCCGGCCAAGCAGGGTGATGTCGCCCAGGACGGCTGGGTCAGCGTGCCCATCGATTTCAAGATTCATTAAACCGAAACCAAATTCGCGCGAAATGTTTACACGAGGGAACACATCATGACGTTACTGGCATCTCCACTGGAATCCATCGAAAGCGCGGTGATCTGGCTGCTGGTGGTTTTTTCCGTCGCCACTTGGGGTTTGGCATTGCTCAAGGCTGTGCAGTTCGGTCGTTTGAAAGCACAGGATCGGCGCTTTCACAAACGTTTCTGGGCGGCGTCGAGCCTGGATGCCGCCGCCGAGTTGAGCGAAACCCAGCCCGGCGCCGCAGCGCGGGTGGCGCAGGCCGGTTACGCGGCGATCCAGGTGGGCGAGGCGCCGCAGGCAAATGACCTGAGCCAGGCGATCAACCATCAGGATCGCCTCGAACGCGCCTTGCGCCAGCAGATCGTGCGCGAGCGCCGTTCCCTGGAAACCGGTCTGGCGGTGGTCGCGAGTATTGGCAGCACCTCGCCGTTCATTGGTTTGTTCGGCACGGTGTGGGGAATCATGGAGGCCTTGAAAGGCATCAGCGCCGCCGGTTCGGCGAGCCTGGAAACGGTGGCCGGGCCGATCGGTGCGGCACTGGTCGCGACTGGCGTGGGGATCGCCGTCGCGGTGCCGGCGGTGCTGGTTTACAACTACTTTCTGCGTCGTCTGAAATTGACCGCAGCGGATCTCGATGACTTCGCCCACGACTTCTACAGCCTGGCGCAGAAGAGCGCGTTCCGCGTGCTGATCCACCCGACCGCACACAAGGTGGCAACGTCGGGCAACGCGGCAAAAGTGAAGGAGGCGTCCTGATATGGCCTTCTCCACGCAAGACACCGATGAGGTGCTCAGTGAAATCAACGTGACGCCGCTGGTAGACGTGATGCTGGTGCTGCTGGTGGTGTTTATCGTCACCGCGCCGCTGCTGACCAACGCGATCCCGATCAACCTGCCGAAGACCGAAGCGGTGGCACCGGTCGAGCAGAAGGATCCGCTGGTGGTGAGCATCGACGGCGCCGGCAAGCTGTTTATCAACAAGGACGAGATTCAGCCCGACTTGCTGGAATTCAACCTCAAGTCGGCAAAGGCCAAGGACCCGGAAGTGCGCGTGCAATTGCAGGCCGATGACGGGGTGAACTACGGCGAAGTGGCGCGAGCCATGGCTTCGATCGAACGGGCGGGGATTACCAAATTGTCGGTGATCACCGCGCGGTAACAGACTGTCGTTTTTCCGGGGCCGTCTCCTTGGCAGGGTGCGGCCCTTTTTTTATCCCGCGTTATTGCCGCAACACACTCGCCCTGTGGGAGCGAGCCTGCTCGCGAAGACGCCATTCGCCGCAACATCAGCGTCGACTGATGCACCGCATTCGCGAGGAGGCTCGCTCCCACAGGATTCGCGCCTCATATGCATTATGGGTATTGATAAATAGCTTCTTATTCCTTAACGGATATAACTCCCCTCCCTATACTCGACCCGGAACAGACACGACGCAGGAGAGCTTCCCCATGCGCAATGAATCAATCCGTTACCTGATTGTGCCGGGCTGGCAAGGATCGCCAGAAGATCATTGGCAAAGCCATTGGCAGAACAGCCTGCCGAACAGCGCACGGGTGGAACAGGCCGATTGGCTGACGCCGCGCCGTGAGGACTGGGTCGCCGCGCTGGCCGAAGCGATCGCCGCCGACAGCACGCCGGTCATTCTCATCGCTCACAGCCTCGGCTGCATCACCGTTGCCCACTGGGCGGCGACTGCGCCGTTGCAATATCTGCGTCAGGTGCGCGGAGCGTTGCTGGTTGCGCCGGCCGACGTCGAGCGTCCTGCCTGTGCGCCGGTACTGCGCAACTTCGCACCAATTCCGACCGATCTGTTGCCATTCCCCAGTCAGGTCGTCAGCTCCGACAACGACGCCGCCGTCAGTGCGCCGCGCGCATTGGAACTGGCGCGCAACTGGGGCGCGGAGGCGGGGATTCTTGCCGGTGCCGGGCACATCAACGTCAAGTCCGGGCATCAGCGTTGGGAGCAGGGTTTCGCCTATCTCTATCGCCTGCAAAACCGCCTGGAACACCACGCCCGCCGTCGCGCCTGATCTGATTTTCAACGCCCCCGTCGGCTGGCGGTTTTGGGCGGGAGCCTGCCATGAGTTTTGAAACCTTCGGTCAGCCCTTGCTGACCTTTCCCGATGCGGAAAAGAGCCCCCTGAGCATTCGCGCCAAGGCGCTGGTGTTCGTCGACCCACGCTCGCGGCAATTGCGCGAGGAGTTGGAGCAGTTGGCTCCCCGTTCGATTTCAGTGTTGATTCGCGGTGAGACTGGCACCGGTAAAGAGCTGCTCGCTCGGCATATCCATCGCGCCAGCGACCGCAGCGGTCTGTTCGTTTCGGTGAACTGCGGCGCGATCAGCCCGACCTACGCCGACGCCGAACTGTTCGGCTACGCCGCCGGCAGCTACAGCGGTTCGGCCAGCAGCCGCGCCGGCTGGTTCGGTTCGGCCAACGGCGGCACCTTGTATCTGGATGAGATCGGCGATCTGCCGCTGCCGATCCAGATCAAATTGCTCGCGGCATTGGAAAACCACGAAGTCACCCGCGTCGGTGCGCATCAGCCCAGCCCGGTGGATGTGCGTCTGGTCGCGGCGACCAGCATCGATCTGGCCCAGGCCGTGGACGCCGGGAAATTCCACGAGCGGCTCTATCACTATCTCAGCGAGGGCCATCTGGAGCTGCCGGCGTTGCGCGCGCGGATCGGCGACATTCTCTCGCTGGCCGAGTATTTCCTTGGCATCTACAGCCAGCGTCTTGACCTGCCCGTGCCGCTGATCAGCGAAGCCGCGCAACATGTGCTCGAACAACACAGCTGGCCGGGCAACACCCGCGAACTGGAAAACGTCATCCACTTTGCCCTGCTGGTCAGCACCGGCGACGAGATCCTGCCGGAACATCTGAACCTGCCTGACGCGTCTGCGCCGCAGGTTCAGATCGAACGTCTGGTCAGGCAGACCCATATAGGTGGTAGCAGTGCAGAGCGTAAGGCCTTGAAAGATTGGCTGATTCGCTTGAGCGAGGCGGTGTGAGCATTTTCTTCAACATGAACAAAATGGAATATGAAGCTGAATAAACGTTATTGTCCGGGAATAAAAAATCCGGGTATTGTCCGCCTCACGCCAGCGATATCACTTCACTGGCACACGTATTAAATGCCGTCGTCGATGACGACCGTGATTTTCGATAAGGACACTGCATGAAAAAGGTTCTGTTGTTTACCGCATTGGCGGCTGCTCTGACGGCTTCTTTCGCCAACGCCGGCGAGAAACTGGTAGTTGCCGCAACACCGGTGCCCCACGCTGAAATCCTTGAGCTGATCAAACCGACCCTGGCCAAAGAAGGCGTGGATCTGGAAATCAAGGTCTTCACCGATTACGTGCAACCGAACGTACAGGTTGGCGAAAAGCGTCTCGACGCCAACTACTTCCAGACCCTGCCGTACCTGAACAGCTTCAACCAGGGTAAATACAAGGATGACAAATCCAAGTACCTGGTGACCGTGCAGGGCGTCCACGTTGAACCGTTCGGTGGCTACTCGAGCAAGTACAAGACTCTGGCTGAGCTGCCGGACGGCGCAACCATCGCCATCCCCAACGAAGGCAGCAACAGCGGCCGCGCCCTGATCCTGCTGCAAAAGGCCGGCCTGATCGAACTGAAAGATCCGAAAAACGCTTTGGCAACGCCAAAAGACATCGCCAAGAACCCGCACAACTTCAAGTTCAAGGAACTGGAATCGGCCCTGCTGCCGCGCGTTCTGAAAGAAGTTGATCTGGACATGATCAACACCAACTACGCGCTGGAAGCCAAGCTCAACCCGCAGAAAGATGCGCTGGTGATCGAAGGCGCTGACTCGCCATACGTGAACTTCCTGGTGGCCCGTGAGGACAACAAGAACAGCGATGCGATCCAGAAACTGGCCAAGGCCCTGACCAGCCCGGAAGTCAAAGCGTTCATCGAGAAGAAGTACAGCGGCGCGGTATTGCCGGCGTTCTGATCTGACTTGAGTGAATCCGCTTCAGACGTGAAAACGCCGATGGCCAGTGATGGTCATCGGCGTTTTTGTGTGTGCGTTTCAAGCCGTTGAAAAGATCGTTCCCACGCTCTGCGTGGGAATGCCTCATCGGACGCTCCGCGTTCGGCTCTTAATGGGACGCGGAGCGTCCCGGGCTGCATTCCTTTGCTGCGCGTGGGAACGATCAAAGGCTCAGGCAACCTGCGTCTTCAACGCCCGGCGCAACGCCCTTAACAATTTCACAATGTCCTGCGGATCCAGCCGCTGCGGCACTTTTACGTCCATGTTGTTCTTCCTTGTGATGGATGGGCCGGAGAGTCTGGCCAAAAGCTGTGGTTCCTTGGAGGTCTTTCCTGAAAAAAAGATCCGTCCTACAGCGCAAAGAAAAATAGCCGTCTTATTCGTTCCCGGCAAACCCACAGGATAGTTTTTTGGGTGATATCAATATGCTTTAAAGGTATTTAAATTATGGTTTTTATATCTATAAAGTCAGTGCCTGCCGGACGGCCATCCGCCGTCCATGGATTGCATCATCGCCGCTTACCAAGCAGCGTCAGGACGCTTCATGACTTTCGACTACGCCTTTATCCTCAGCACTCTGCCGGCTTTTCTCAAAGCCGTCGGCGTGACTCTGCAGGTCGGTTTGATTGCGATCGCCACTTCGCTGTTGGTCGCGCTGCTCAACGCGACGATTCTGGTGTTTCGCACGCCATACCTGCAAAAACTGGTCGGCTTCTACGTAGAGCTGGCGCGCAACACGCCGTTGCTGATTCAGCTGTTCTTCGTCTACTTCGCATTGCCGGCAGTGGGGATCCAGGTTTCCGGTTTCACTGCGGCGATCATCACCATGACCTTCCTTGGCGGTGCCTATCTCACCGAAGTGCTGCGCGCCGGCGTCGATGCGGTGCCCCAGGCACAACTGGAATCCGGGCGGTCGATTGGCCTGTCCCACGGCCAGTTGCTGCGCTATGTGATCCTGCCGCAGGCGGGGATCCTCAGCTTGCCGTCACTGTTCGCCAATTTCATCTTCCTGCTCAAGGAAACCACCGTGGTTTCGGCCGTGGCGGTGCCGGAAATCCTCTACACCACCAAGAGCTATATCGCGCTCTACTACAAAACTTACGAAATGCTCGCCGTGCTGACGCTGATCTGCGTGCTGCTGTTCTTGCCGCTGTCGCTGTTGCTCAGCCGTCTGGAAAGGAGGCTCCAGCATGGCCAGTTCGGGTCTTGAACTGCTCTGGGTGTCGTTGCCGCAACTGGCAAAAGGCGCCGGGCAAACCCTGTCGATCTCGTTTCTGAGCATCGCCATCAGCACGATCGGCGGCGTGTTCTACGGTGTGTTGCGCACGTTGAACGTCACGTGGCTGAACGCGATTCTGCGCATCTATCTGGAGCTGTTCCGGGCAATTCCGGTGCTGGTCTGGTTGTATCTGCTGTTCTTCGGTCTGCCGATTTTCTTCGGCCTGAGCCTGCCGAGCTTCTGGTGCGCGGTGCTGGTGCTGTCGCTGTGGGGCGCCAGCGAAGTTGGCGAGGTAGCGCGCGGTGCGCTGCATTCGTTGCCGCGCGGACAGCGTGAAGCCGGGCTGTCGATCGGCCTCAATGCAGCTCAACTCTATGGCTACGTGCTGCTGCCGCAAGCGCTCAAGCGCATGACGCCGCCGACCATCAACGTCTATACGCGGATCATCAAGACCAGTTCCCTGGCGGTGCTGATCGGCGTAGTGGATGTGATCAAGGTCGGCCAGCAGATCATCGAGCGCACCTATGAATCGGTACTGATCTACGGTGCGCTGTTCCTGTTTTTCTTTTTCATCTGCTACCCGCTCTCTGCCGCTTCGCGCGTGCTGGAGCGACGCTGGACGCAAGCATGAGCGCACTGATCGAGTTTCACGGTTTCAACAAATTCTATGGCGCGCAGCAGGTGCTCGATGGCATCGACCTGCAAGTGCAGAGCGGCGAAGTGCTCGTCATTCTTGGTCCCAGCGGTTGCGGCAAAAGCACCTTGCTGCGTTGCCTCAATGGTCTGGAAGAGGCCCACAGCGGCAGCCTCAGATTCCTCGACCGAGAGCTGTTGGACAAGGCCACTGACTGGCGCGAAATCCGTCAGCAGATCGGCATGGTGTTCCAGAGTTATCACCTGTTCCCACACATGAGCGTGCTCGACAATCTGCTGCTCGGCCCGCTCAAGGTGCAGAAGCGCCAGCGTCGCGAAGCGCAGCAGCAGGCCGAAGCCTTGCTTGAGCGTGTCGGCCTGCTGGACAAGCGCGATGCTTTCCCGCGTCAGCTCTCCGGCGGCCAGCAGCAACGCATCGCCATTGTCCGCTCGCTGTGCATGAACCCGCGGGTCATGCTCTTCGACGAAGTCACCGCCGCCCTCGATCCGGAAATGGTCAAGGAAGTACTTCAAGTCATTCAGGGCCTGGCCCGCGAAGGCATGACCCTGTTGATCGTCACCCACGAAATGGCCTTCGCCCGCGCGGTGGCCGACCGCATCGTGTTCATGGATGCCGGGCGCATCCTCGAACAGAACCCGCCCGAGATTTTCTTTACGAACCCGCAAACCGCACGCGCGCAGCAGTTTCTGGAGAAATTCTCCTTCGTTGCAACATCGCCAGAAACGAATCCGAAAAAGGAACTGGAACCGCTATGAAAACTGCCGCTTTGTTACTGCCCCTGCTCAGCCTCGCCCTGCTTGCCGGTTGCGGTAAAACCGAAGAGCCGTCAAAGCCGAAAGTCGCCAGCGAAAACACCGCGCCGGCCGGTTATCTGGACAAGATCAAGGCCCGCGACAAACTGATTGTCGGCGTCTTCACTGACAAGCCCCCGTTCGGTTTCGTCGATGAGGCCGGGCGTTACGTCGGCTTCGACACCGACATTGGCCGGCGCTTCGCCAAAGATCTGCTCGGCGACGAAAACAAGGTCGAGTTCGTCGCCGTCGAGCCGGCCAGTCGCATTCCGTTTTTGCAGAGCGACAAGGTCGACCTGATCCTCGCCAACATGACCGTCACCCCGGAGCGCAAGGAAGCGGTGGAATTCACCAACCCGAACCTCAAGGTCGCCGTGCAGGCGCTGGTGTCGCAGGGCAGTTCAGTGAAAAAACTCGATGATCTGGCGACGCGCACCACGATTGTCACCACCGGCACCACCGCGGATATCTGGCTGACCAGGAACCACCCGGACTGGAAACTGCTCAAGTTCGAGAAAAACTCCGAGTCGCTGCAAGCCCTGGCCAATGGTCGTGGCGATGCCTATGCGCAGGACAATCTCGTGCTGTTCAGCTGGGCCAAGCAGAACCCGGGGTATCGCGTGCTTGAGGAAAAGCTCGGAGCCGAGGCGCCGATTGCGCCGGCAGTGAAAAAGGGCAATCTCGAGTTGCGTGATTGGGTCAACAGCGAATTGGCCAAATTGGGCGAGGAGAAGTACCTGCTCAAGCTGTATGACCAATATGTGCGCAAAGAACTGAGTGATGACACCCGGCCTGAGAGTGTGATTGTTGAAGGGGGCAAGTGGCAGGGCTAGTGCCTTGATTCAGCGGTGACGCTTGAATCGCTTTCGCGAGCAGGCTCGCTCCCACATTCGACCGCGTACGATTGTGGGAGCGAGCCTGCTCGCGAATTTTTCAGTCACCGCTCAATCCGGCCAATGCCACGCCGGCTCATCCAGCACCCGCTGCCCGACAATCCCGGTCTGTCCCAGCGTCTTCTCCAGCACGATGCAATTGCATTCCGGGTCTTCCTGCAGCGCCGAGATCAATCGCCGTGCATGTGACACCACCCACACCTGACACTGCTGCGAAGCGCGAATGATCAGCCGTGCCAGCGCCGGCAGCAGGTCCGGGTGCAGGCTGGTTTCCGGCTCGTTGAGCACCATCAGCGATGGCGGTCGCGGGGTCAGCAGGGCGGCGATCAGCAGCAGATAACGCAAAGTGCCGTCCGACAGCTCTGCCGCTGACAGCGGTCGCAACAAGCCTTCCTGATAAAACTCGATGGCGAAGCGTCCGCCGGCCAACAGTGCAATGTTCAGCCGCGCGCCGGGAAACGCATCGCTGATCGCCGCGCTCAGTGCTTGCGGATCGCCAATTTCGATAATGGTCTGCAAGGCTGCCGCCAGATCGCGGCCGTCGTGGTGCAGCACGGGCGTGCGTGTGCCCAGTTGCGGCTGACGCACCGGCGCGTCGGCGTCGCTGCGAAAGTGATCATAAAAGCGCCAGCGCCGGATGAATTCGCGCATCTGAAACACTTCCGGCGAGCTGCGCAGATTGCCGACCTGATCGAACAGACTGTCGAAGTTTGGTGTGTGTTGCGCCAGCACATCCCAGGCGCGACCTTCACGGGCGCGGATCATCGGGCCGTTGCGGTCGACCAGCAGGCTTGCCGGGCGAAACACCGGACCGGCCCAGATGCACTCACGTTTGATTTCCGGGTCGAGGGAAAAGCATGAAGTGCTTGGCTCCGGCAGGCCCAGGCCGATGGCGTAACTGAAATCCTCGCCGGCAAATCCCAGGCGCAACCTCTTGACGCCGTGGCGCACCGTCGGCTCGATCGCCACTTCACCGTTGCGCATGCGTCGGCTGATGGTTTCCGGCCCGGCCCAGAACGTCGATTCCAGCCCGCCCTCACGCGCCAGTGCATTGACCACACCGCCCTGGGCGGTTTCCGCCAGCAGGCGCAAGGCGCGGTAGAGATTGGACTTGCCGCTGCCGTTTGGCCCGGTAATCAGGTTCAGGCGCCCGAGCGGAATCACCAGTTTGTTGATCGAGCGGTAATTGGCCACCGCCAGGGTGTTGAGCATGAAATCCTTCTCCGGGTCACTGCGACACGCGGGCAGCATACCTTTAATGAGATAAATCTGGTGTTGGCGTCCGCAACCGTGGAACCCTGTTCTAAGCTCTGAAGTCGTATCGTCTCGACAGCAGCATTTAAGGCCAAGGAGTGTGCATGGCGGGTCCCGGATTGAAAGTGCTGATGGCCGTGAGCGCCATGGCGTTGCTCACCGCTTGCGGCGACAAGAAGCCTGCTGAGGAATACTTGCCACGGGTCTTTGTGCAAGAGGTCGAACCGGCCAACTACGCCGCAGCGGTGACCCTCACCGGTGATGTGCAGGCGCGGGTGCAGACCCAGCTGTCATTTCGCGTCGGCGGCAAGATCATCCAGCGCATGGTCGATGTCGGCGACCCCGTCACGGCCAAACAGGTGCTGGCCAAACTCGATCCGAAGGATCTGCAGACCAATGTCGATTCCGCTCAGGCCCAAGTCGTCGCCGAACAGGCCCGCGTGAAGCAAGCGGCAGCCGCTTTCGTGCGTCAGCAAAAACTTCTGCCCAAGGGCTACACCAGCCAGAGCGAATACGATTCGGCACAAGCCGCGCTGCGCAGCAGTCAGAGCGCATTGAGCGCGGCGCAGGCGCAACTGGCGAACGCCAAGGACCAGCTCGGCTACACCGCGCTGATCGCCGATGCACCCGGGGTGATCACCGAGCGCCAGGCCGAAGTCGGTCAGGTGGTGCAGGCCACCGCGCCGATTTTCAGCCTCGCCCGCGATGGCGACCGCGACGCGGTGTTCAATGTCTACGAATCGCTGCTGGCCGAGCGTCCGTCCGATCGTTCGATCGTGGTCAGCCTGCTCGACAATCCCGAGATCAAGACCACCGGCACCGTGCGTGAAATCACGCCGTCGGTGTCGGCGCAATCGGGCACCGTGCAGGTCAAAGTCAGCCTCGACAAGCTGCCGCCGGGCATGCAACTCGGCTCGGTGGTCAGTGCCACCGCCAAGGGCACCGGCAAATCGGCGGTGGAACTGCCCTGGTCGGCGTTGACAAAAAACATCAGCGACCCGGCGGTATGGCTGGTTGATGACAAGGGCGAGGCGCAGTTGCATACGGTCACGGTCGGCCGTTACCTGACCGGCAAAGTGATCATCAGCGAAGGCCTCAAGGGCGGTGAGAAAGTCATTGTCGCCGGCGGCCAGTTGCTGCACCCCGGCATGAAAGTCGAGATTGCCGAAAACACCTACAAGGATCTGCAACCGGGAGCGCAGCCATGAAGCGCCTCGGCCTGTTGTGCATGGCGTTGCTGCTGGGCGCCTGCTCGGAAAAGGAAACGCCGCCGGAACCGGTACGTCCGGTGCTGTCGGTCACGGTCAAAGCGCTCAACGAAGAAAGCCTCGGACGCTTTGCCGGGAGCATTCAGGCGCGTTACGAGAGCAACACCGGTTTCCGCGTCGGTGGACGCATCGCCAGTCGCAACGTCGATGTCGGCGCCGAGGTGCAGAAGGGCACCTTGCTCGCCACCCTTGATCCGTCCGATCAGCAGAACCAGTTGCGCTCGGCCCAGGGCGATCTGGCGAGAATCCAGGCGCAACTGATCAACGCCCAGGCCAATGCACGTCGTCAGCAAGCGCTGTTTGATCGCGGCGTCGGTGCGCAGGCGCAACTGGACGTCGCCAATACCGATCTGAAAACCACCCAGGCCTCGCTCGACCAGGCACGCGCGGCGGTCAGCCAGAGCAAGGATCAACTGAGCTACACCGAGCTGCGCTCCGATCACAAAGCCGTGGTCACCGCGTGGAACGCCGAAGCCGGGCAAGTGGTAACTGCCGGGCAACAAGTGGTGACGCTGGCGCAACCGGACATCAAGGAAGCGGTGATCGATCTGCCCGATACCCTGGTCGATCAGTTGCCCAGCGACGTGGTGTTCTCGGTGGCTGCGCAACTCGACCCGAGCATCAACACCACGGCGATCATCCGCGAGATCGAACCCCAGGCGCAAAGCGCCACGCGCACCCGCCGCGCGCGCCTGACCCTGTCGGAAACGCCGGACGGTTTCCGCCTCGGCACCGCGATCAGCGTGACCCTCAGCTCGGCGATCAAGCCGCGCATCGAACTGCCGCTGACGGCGTTGCAGGAAGTCGATGGCAAACCCCGAATCTGGGTGATCGATACGCAAAACAAAACCGTCAACCCGCGCGACGTCAGCGTAGTCAGCCGTGGCGACAACAGCGTGGTGCTGGCCGGTGGCGTGCAGAACGGCGAGCGCGTGGTCAGCGCCGGCGTCAACAGTCTCAAACCCGGACAATCGGTAAAACTTGACGAGGACAGTCAATGAAAGGCTCTTTCAACCTCTCCGAATGGGCCTTGAAGCACCAGTCATTCGTCTGGTACCTGATGTTCGTCGGGCTGCTGATGGGGGTGTTTTCGTACTTCAATCTCGGCCGCGAAGAAGACCCGTCATTCACCATCAAGACCATGGTGATCCAGACCAAATGGCCGGGCGCGACCCAGGAAGAAACCCTCAAGCAGGTCACCGACCGCATCGAGAAAAAACTCGAAGAGCTCGATTCCCTCGACTACGTGAAAAGCTACACCCGCCCCGGCGAATCGACGGTGTACGTGTACCTGCGCGACACCACCGGCGCTGAGGACATTCCGCAAATCTGGTACCAGGTGCGCAAGAAGATCGACGACATTCGCGGCCAGTTTCCCCAGGGCATTCAGGGGCCGGGGTTCAACGATGAGTTCGGTGACGTGTACGGCTCGGTCTACGCCTTCACCGCCGACGGCCTGACCATGCGCCAGTTGCGCGATTACGTGGAACAGGCGCGCGCAGAAATCCGCAGCGTGCCGGGGCTGGGCAAGATCGAAATGGTCGGCCAGCAGGACGAAACGATCTACCTGAATTTCTCCACGCGCAAACTTGCCGCACTGGGTATCGACCAGCGCCAAGTAGTGCAGAGCCTGCAATCGCAGAACGCAGTGACTCCGGCCGGGGTGATCGAGGCGGGGCCGGAGCGGATTTCCGTGCGCACCTCGGGCCAGTTCGAGTCGGAGAAAGATCTGGCCGAGGTCAATCTCAAGCTCAATGATCGCTTCTATCGTCTGGCCGACATCGCCGAGATCAGCCGTGGCTACGTCGACCCGGCGACACCGGAATTCCGCTTCGACGGCAAACCGGCGATCGGCCTGGCGATTGCCATGCAGAAGGGCGGCAACGTTCAGGAGTTCGGTAAAGCGCTGCATGAGCGCATCGACCAGCTCACCGCAGATTTGCCGGTCGGCGTCGGCGTGCACACGGTGTCCGATCAGGCGGTGGTGGTGGAAGAGGCCGTCGGCGGTTTCACCAGCGCGCTGTTCGAAGCGGTCATCATCGTGCTGGTGGTGAGTTTCATCAGCCTCGGCGTGCGCGCTGGCTTGGTGGTGGCCTGCTCGATTCCGCTGGTGCTGGCGATGGTGTTTGTGTTCATGGAATACAGCGGCATCACCATGCAGCGGATTTCCCTCGGCGCGCTGATCATCGCCCTCGGTCTGCTGGTGGACGACGCGATGATCACCGTGGAAATGATGGTCACGCGCCTGGAAATGGGCGAGAGCAAGGAGCAGGCGGCGACGTTCGCCTACACCTCGACGGCATTCCCGATGCTCACCGGTACGCTGGTGACCGTCGCCGGTTTCGTGCCCATTGGTCTCAACGCCAGTTCGGCGGGTGAATATACCTTCACGCTGTTTGCGGTGATTGCCGTGGCGATGATCGTCTCGTGGGTGGTGGCGGTGTTCTTCGCACCAGTGATCGGCGTGCACATCCTCAGCGACAAGGTGAAGGCCCACGATGCCGAGCCGGGTCGCGTCGGCCGGGCGTTCAACGGCGGCCTGTTGTGGGCCATGCGCAATCGCTGGTGGGCGATCGGCGTCACCGTGCTGCTGTTCGTGCTGGCGGTGTTCTGCATGCGTTTTGTGCAGAACCAGTTCTTCCCCGCTTCCGACCGCCCGGAAATTCTGGTCGACCTGAACCTGCCGCAAAATGCTTCCATCGACGAAACCCGCAAAGCGGTGGACAAGCTCGAAGCGACGCTCAAGGGCGACCCGGACATCGTGCGCTGGAGCACTTACATCGGTCAGGGCGCGATCCGTTTCTACCTGCCGCTGGACCAGCAATTGCAGAACCCGTACTACGCGCAGCTGGTGATCGTCAGCAAGGATTTCGAAGCCCGCGAGGCCCTGAGTCAGCGCTTGCGTGAGCGCCTGCACAAAGACTTCGTCGGCATCGGCAGCTACGTGCAGGCCCTGGAAATGGGCCCGCCGGTGGGGCGTCCGATTCAGTATCGAGTCAGCGGCAAAGATGTCGATCAGGTGCGCAAACACGCCATCGACCTGGCCACCGAACTGGACAAGAACCCGCACATCGGCGAGATCATTTACGACTGGAACGAGCCCGGCAAAGTCCTGCGCATCGATATTGCCCAGGACAAGGCGCGGCAACTCGGGCTGTCGTCCGAAGATGTGGCCAACCTGATGAACAGCATTGTCAGCGGCTCGCCGTTGACCCAGGTCGATGACGATATCTACCTGATCAACGTGGTCGGTCGCGCGGTGGATTCCGAGCGCGGCACGCCGGAGACCCTGCAGAACCTGCAGATCGTCACGCCGAGCGGCATCTCGATTCCGCTGCTGGCGTTCGCCACCGTGCGCTATGAACTGGAACAACCGCTGGTCTGGCGTCGCGACCGCTTGCCGACCATTACCATCAAGGCCTCGGTGCGCGACGAGATTCAGCCGACCGATCTGGTGAAATTGCTCAAGCCGTCGATCGATGCTTTTGCCTCGAAACTGCCGGTCGGCTATAAGGTCGCCACCGGCGGTACGGTCGAGGAAAGCGGCAAGGCCCAGGGACCGATTGCCAAGGTGTTGCCGCTGATGCTGTTCCTGATGGCGACGTTCCTGATGATCCAGTTGCACAGCGTGCAGAAGATGTTTCTGGTCGCCAGTGTGGCGCCGCTGGGGTTGATCGGCGTGGTCCTGGCGCTGGTGCCGACCGGCACGCCGATGGGCTTCGTGGCGATCCTCGGGATTCTCGCGCTGATCGGCATCATTATCCGCAACTCGGTGATTCTGGTGACGCAGATCGATGAGTTCGAGCAGAAAGGCTATGCGCCGTGGGACGCGGTGGTCGAAGCCACCGAACACCGGCGCCGGCCGATCCTGCTCACCGCAGCGGCAGCGAGCATGGGCATGATCCCGATCGCCCGCGAAGTTTTCTGGGGGCCGATGGCCTACGCGATGATTGGCGGCATCGTCGTGGCGACCCTGCTGACGCTGCTGTTCCTGCCGGCGCTGTATGTGGCCTGGTACAAGATTCGCGAGCCTGAAAAAGAATCTTCTTGAAGCAAAAGCAAAAGATCGCAGCCTTCGGCAGCGCCTACAGGGAAACGCATTCCAACGTAGGAGCTGCCGAAGGCTGCGATCTTTTGATCTTCAATCAACTCGACGCCACACGCTCGCCAGCCACGGCTGCTGCTCACGCGGCAACCCGGCGGGCCGGTAATAATGCTCCAGCTCGACGAACCCCGCCGCCGTCAGCAACCCGCGCCAGGCCTCGAGATCGTGATACGAGCCGTAGCGCGGCCCGTTCCAGCCCTCTTGGTTGTCGCCACGCGGATTGGAACTGAACAGCACGCCACCCGGTTTCAAGGTGCCGTGCAGTTGCCGTAGCACTTGCGGCAACACCTGCAACGGCACATGAAACAGCACGGCATTGGCGAAGATCCCGTCGAAGCGCTTGGCGGGTAGATCAAGCTTGAGAAAGTCCTGCTGCCAGACTTCGCAACCGCTGTCTTCGCGGGCCATGCGCGCGAACTCCTGCGAGCCATCGAGGCCGACCGCGACGTGGCCAATGCGCGTGAAGGTTTGCAAATCCCGCCCCGGCCCGCAGCCGAAATCGAGAATCGTGAAGGGTGCTTCACCGTGAATGTGGCGCAGCAAGGCCTCGATGTTCTGGCTGACATCGTGGTCGCGCGTGCCTTCACGGAAATCCTCGGCCACCGAGTTGTAGTGTCCAAGGGTGGTGGCGGTGATCTGTTCGAGGTCGCTGGGCGTTTGCTTCATGATCGATGCTGTATTGGCGGTGTGAGGGCGGACTATAAGCTTTTTCACCGGCAAAAAAACGCCGCCTGCGCTGGGGCCAGTGCAGGCGGCAATGGGTGCCAGGCTTCAGTGCTGCTTCGCTCCCAGACAATCGATCGAGCGGTCCATCATCGCCTTGGCCATTTCCAGCAGATGCCAGACCGAGAACACCATGGCTCGATCCGCGCCCCCGAGCTGGTCACCGCATTGATGGACGGTCACCGAGGCGCAGCGCAGCAGATCGGCAACATACAGTTGGGCGTCCTCCAGCGTCACATCTTCGCTGATGCTGTAGACGCGTTTCTGTCCCGCCAACGTGACCTGATTGCCGGCCAGATGCGAGTCGACGGCGCGGCACAGTGCAGAGCGATCCTTGAGCAAATCCTCGGTGAACCGCTTGCTTGAGGTAAGGCTGAGTGGCGGATCGGCAAGATTTTTTTCCATGGGTAAACTCCTGACTTCAAGTGGGAGCCAACCATTTCGCGACTAAACGAGCAGGACGGCGGCTGCACGCGGATCAGTCGCCGGCCGGACAACTGAATCCAGTCACCGCAAAACAGTGACGACCGGAGATTAGCTACAGGATATTTCGGGTACAAGCGGGCAAATTATTCTAGGAATCGTCCTGCAAACCCCCGTGGTTCGGGCTGGCGAAACGACAAAAGTGGTGTAGGAAGCATCTGATTTTTGCGAAGGGCGTTGCCTAAGATATCGCGATCACAAGGGCCTGATTGATGGCCACCTGCCGCCATCGACCTTAGCGCTTATTCAGTCCTCGCGCCAGCCCGTCTGAATGACCGCACGGGTGCGCAAACCTGAATGCATCTGGTAGTTCTTACAGTATCGGGATGGAGAAAACTGGTTCAGTCTCGGCGTATAGACATCAGGGACTCGCGTAGCCGTGAATACCCGCCATGACACCGCCACTCCGACCTTGTCGGTCATTGACCCGCGCGCACTGGTGGTTCGCAGCGTTGCCTATTGCCGACACCCGGATAAAGCCGACATCGAATCGCGCATCACCCGGCAGATCTTTGATGAGGCGGGGCGTCAGGTAGCGTCGTGGGATCCGCGTTTGTACGGCGTTGCGCCCAAGCCGAATCTGGCCACGATCTACGCATTGAGCGGTCAAGACTTACTCGCAGACAGCGTCGACGCCGGTTGGCAGGTGCGGCTGTTGAATGAAGCGGGCTCGATGTGTTCTGGCTGGGATGCGCGGGGCAGTCAGAGTCACCGCCAATACGATGATCTGCTGCGACCGCTAGCCCTCACCGAGCAGGCGCACGAAGGGCAGCCTCACGTGGTCGAGCGCTGGACCTATGCAAAAGCCACCGATGATCACGCGCTGCACAACCAGTGCGGTCGACCGATCCGCCACGACGACCCGGCCGGCAATCGGCACTTCGATGACTACGGCCTCGGTGGCGCAGTGCTGGTGGAGTCGCGACGCTTTTTGATCGAGCTCGAGACGCCTGACTGGCCGCTCGAACCCGACCGGCGGGATGACTATCTCGAGGAAACCACCTACGTCACCCGGCAGACGTTCACTCCAACCGGCGACTTGCAGCATCACACCGACGCGGTAGGCAACCTCCGGACCCAGCATTACAACATCGCCGGGCAAGCTTGCGCGACCTGGCTGTTGCAGGCCGGCGAGGACAGGCAGCCGAAGTGCCTGGTCAGCGCCATTCGCTACAACGCGCAGGGTCAGATCGAAAGCGAAACGGCCGGCAACGGCGTCATCGCCCGCGCCGAATACAGCCGCGATGACGGCCGGTTGCTCAGACTGCTCGCCAGCGTCGGCACGCACCCTCCGTTGCAGGATCTGAATTACGTCTACGATCCGGTGGGTAACATCGTCAGCCTGGAAGATAAAACTCAAGCCGTGTCCTGGCTCAACAATCAGCGCATCGATCCGGTCAGTCGGTATCGCTACGACAGCCTTTATCAACTGGTCGAGGCCAGCGGTTGGGAAGTCAGCCAGCCCAGCCATGGTCCGGCCTTGCCGGAGCTGCTGCCCACACCACTGGACCCCAATCAACGGCGCAACTACACGCAGAAATTTGACTACGACGCAGCGGGCAACCTCATCACTCGCCATCACAGCGGTGAGCCGGGTTTTTCGATGTACACCTCCCAGCGCAGCAACCGAAGCCTGATGCAGCGCGACGATGGTTCCTTGCCCGGGGAAGCGGAGATAGCGCTGGGATTTGATGCGGCGGGTAATCAGTTGGAGTTGCAACGCGGTCAGGCCATGTACTGGAACGTACGCAATGAGTTAAGCCGGGTTGTGTTGGTGAAGCGTGCGAATGAAAGCGATGACTACGAGTGTTATGGCTACGACGAGCCTGGCCATCGGTTGCGTAAAACGACTGTCAGCCAAGCGTCCGGTCAGACACTGACGGTAGAAGTTCGTTATCTGCCGGGGCTCGAGATTCATCGCGAAGTCGATGGTGTCGAGCGACATGTCGTCAATGTCGACACCGGGCGCAATCAGGTACGACTGCTGCACTGGCCAAGCGCGGTGGACGGAGCCCAACTGCGTTACAGCCTCAGTGATCATCTTGGTTCCAGCACGCTGGAATTGGATGATGGTGCGGGGATTTTGACTCAGGAGCACTATTACCCGTTTGGTGGCACCGCGTGCTGGGCGGGTAAAAATGCATTGGCGGCGAAAAACAAAACGATTCGTTACTCAGGCAAAGAGCGGGATGCGACCGGTCTTTACTATTATGGATATCGTTATTACGCGCCGTGGTTACAGCGGTGGTTGAACTCCGATCCTCTTGGTGATATTGACGGCCCCAATCGTTATTTGTTTACGGTTAATAATCCGGTGTCCAAGTTGGACTTTTTTGGTGCGAACTCCACGCCTCCTCTTGATGTGGCTCATGCTTACGATCTCATGTTCAGTGAGGGTGAAGTATGGGACGGATTGAGTTTGGTATCTGAAAGTGGAGTTGACACGATTGCACGTGTCTCCTGTGCTAATGTTATTCTCTTGGATAGCGAGGTTGATAGTGAGCGACAAAGAAAGCTTGTTAAGAGTTTTTCGCGTTTTTCGATCGATGATTATTCAATTACACATTTCAGTAACGCAGATTTTACTGATCAGGATGGAGTTCATTTCAAAACGTTATTCACGTTGCGAAGCGAAAGAACCAAAGAGGATTATCTGGGTAACTCAGGAACAATTAATATTTCGCGTTATGGAAATCACGATTTTGTTTTTTTTGCCTTGGACGCTGGTGCTCAGCCCCAAAAGACTACCTCAAAATTCGGGGAGTTTCGCTACCACGCATCTTTCGCAGCCTTGAATGCCAAGTATCAATATACGCATATGGAGATAGGAGACTTATTGAGACCGAACTCTCGTGATATTAGTATCGGGCGAGCCAAAAGCTTGCCTTGGTTAGCTGCCGCCAGTGACGATGAGTTAATAGATTTTAAAAATAGAGCGGGGCTTCGGCCTGACAAAGAGAAAGATTTGTTGTTTTACGGAAAGGATATGCTTCAAGGTTTGGGTTTGAAAGTTGCCGTGGATCTCGGGTCTCTGAACGATTTCGTACAGGAGGCGGTGATTGAGTGGGCTGATGGAGATCGTACAATTGATAATATGACCGAAATAATTAATGTTTTTTATCGTCCGCAAATTTTGGTTCCGGGAGGGATCAAGTTCAGCGGCGGTGAATTTATATTGCGCAAGCCTTAGAGTTCAGGTTTATTGCCTATCCGCTAGTAGTGCCCTGCTCCACTCGTTTATCGTTGTAAGCGACGTGCACCAGCGGAGCAAAGTCGAAGATGCAAATGTTAGTTGCGGGTTTTACGTAGCAGTTGGTGGTCGGCCGGTTTTAGTGTTGGCTCACTTCACGTAGCCAACATCACAAGATTTGCTCACCGCTTGTTCAACCCCCGCGCCAACCGATCCCCACCCAACTGAATCACCGCCACCAACGCCACCAGCAAGACAATCACCGTCAACATGATCTGGCTGTCGAAGCGCTGATAGCCGTACCGATAAGCGATATCCCCCAGCCCACCAGCACCAATTGCCCCAGCCATGGCCGACGAATTGATCATCGTCACCAGGGTGATGGTGAAACCGCCGACAATCCCCGGCAGCGCCTCGGGCAGCAGCACATGCCAGACGATATGCCAGCGCCGGCAACCCATGGCCTGTGCGGCTTCGATCAGACCCTGATCGACCTCGCGCAGACTCACTTCGGCGATCCGCGCGAAGAACGGCGTTGCGGCGATTGTCAGCGGCACCACAGCGGCCCACACGCCATAGGTAGTGCCGACGATCAAGCGGGTGAACGGAATCAGCGCAACCATAAGAATCAGGAACGGAATCGAGCGGAACAGGTTGACGAAGGCGCCCAGCGCACGGTTCAACAGCGGCGCCTCATAGATCCCGCCTTTGTCGCTGGTGACCAGAATCACCGCCATGGGAATCCCCACCAGCAGCGCGATCAGCGATGACACGCCGACCATCAAAAAGGTGTCGATAAAACCCTGCAGCAAGCGATCAAACCACATAGCCCAATACCTCCACTCGTTGCGCCCATTGCCCGGCGCGTTCGCGCAATTGTCCGGCGCTGTACGCCGAGCCGCTGACGGCCAGTAAAAGCTGCCCCAGCGCGTGTCCCTGAATCCTTTCCACGCCGCCCTGAAGCAGCTTCACTTGGCCACCCAACGCCGCAAACAACGCGGCCAGATCCGGCTCATCAGCGGCACTGCCGGTGAACTGCAAACGCAACACCACCGCTGCATCAGACGCCGTGGATGCCGCCTGCAAACGGCTTTGCAATTCTTCCGGCAAGGCGTGTTGCAGCGGCGCGAGCAAAGTCTGGCTGACTGCGTGTTGCGGATTGCCGAACACTTGCCATACCGGGCCTTGCTCGACCACCTGGCCATGCTCGAGCACAACGACGCGGTCGCATATCTCGCGAATCACCGCCATCTCATGAGTGATCAGCACAATGGTCAGGCCGAGGCGTTTGTTGATCTCGCGCAGCAGGCCGAGGATCGACTGCGTGGTCTCCGGATCCAGCGCCGATGTCGCCTCATCGCAGAGCAGAATGTCCGGGTCATGCACCAGCGCGCGGGCAATGCCGACACGCTGTTTCTGCCCGCCGGAGAGTTGCGCCGGATAGGCCTTGTGCTTGCTCTGCAGGCCGACCAGTTCGAGCAGTTCGCGCACCTTGTTGTCGCGCTGTTCCTTCGGCACGCCGGCGACTTTCAGTGGCAACTCGACGTTCTGCCAGACGGTCTTGGCCGACATCAGATTGAAGTGCTGGAAGATCATGCCGATACGCCGGCGCAGGGCGACGAGGCGGTCTTCATCGAACTCGCCAATGTCGACCTGATCGATCAGCACCCGGCCCGACGTTGGCTGTTCCAGGCGATTGATCGTGCGGATCAGCGACGACTTGCCGGCGCCGCTGCGGCCGATGATGCCGAACACTTCACCACGCTGAATCGCCAGGTCGATGCCCTGCAAGGCCGCGACCGGGCCTTGTCGGCCGTCGTAGGTTTTGCCCACGCCGATAAAGCGAACGTGGGCGCGATTCAACTCGGGATGCAGCTCGGTTTTCTCAGCATTGTGTGGCTCTGGAAGCTCCAGTCGCCGTTGGATCGCTGCGGTCATGTTCAGCTTTCCCAACCGGCCTGATAGAGCTTGCCGTGGGCCTTGTCCAGCGCCGCGCGGACGGCCGGTGAATGCTGATAGATGTCGACGAACTTGATCAGGCGCGGGTCGGTTTTGCTCTTCGGCTGGATGACGAACTGGATCACGTATTCCTTGTGATCGAGACCGTCGAACAGCAGCGCCGAGCCGGCATCGAAGGTTTTCGCCAGACGGATGTAGGCTGGATAACCCTGGACCAGATCAGCGTCGTCATAAGCGCGCACCAGTTGCACGGCTTCGACCTGCAGGATCCTGACGTTCTTCGGATTGGCGACGATGTCGTCCTCGGTGGCTTTGTAGCCGACGCCCGGTTTCAGGGTGATCAACCCGGCCTTGGCGAGCAATTGCAAACCGCGTCCGCTGTTGATCGGGTCGTTGGCGATGGCGACGCTGGCGCCTTCGGGCAGTTCATCGAAGCTTTTGTATTTCTTCGAATACAGACCGACGTTGTTAATGATCCCAGGAGCGAATGGCACCAGATCGAAACCGGACGCGGCTTTGGCGTTTTCCAGGAACGGGATGTGCTGGAAGTAATTCACGTCGATGTCGCCAGCGGCGAGGCTGACGTTGGGCGCGATCCAGTCGGTGAATTCCACCAGTTCGACTTTCAGACCTTGTTTGGAGGCTTCCTCGACGGCGGCTTCCAGCGGGATGGCAAAAGCGGCGGTGGTGCCGATTTTCAGCGGCGCATCGGCAGCGAATACCGCCGAGCTGAACAGGCCGAAGGCCAGAGCCAGTGCTTTGACTGGGTGGGACAGGGTTTTCTTGGTCATGGTGGTTTTTCCAGTCAGTGCATAAGATTTGTGTGTCTGTTGTGGCCTCATCGCTGGCAAGCCAGCTCCCACAGGTTTTGTGTGCGCCGCAGACCCTTGTGGGAGCTGGCTTGCCAGCGATGCTTTTAGCGTCGGTACGAAGAGCCGGTATGTTGCTCAGGCAACTGCGCCTCACCGTGAAACAACTTCTCGCGCAAGGTCCCGCTGTCATACGCAGTCTTGTAAGAGCCGCGCCGCTGTAACTCCGGAACCACCAGTTCGATGAAATCGACATAGCTTTCCGGGGTGACGATGCGGGTCAGGTTGAAGCCGTCCAGCCCGGTTTCGGCGATCCACGATTCGAGTTGATCCGCCACTTGCTCGGGCGAACCGACCACGGTGATGTAACGACCACCAAGGGCGTGCTGGTCGAGCAATTTGCGCCGGGTCCAGTCGTTGTTCTGCAGGTTTTTCGTCGCCGACTGAATCGCGTTGCTCTTCACGTACTGGATCGGTTCGTCGATTTCGTATTGGGCAAAGTCGATACCGGTGGAGGCGGAAAAGTGCGCCACGCCAGCCTCGGCACTGGCGTAACTCAAATACTCGGCATGCTTGGTCCACGCCGCTTCTTCGGTGGCGCCGACGATCACATTGAGGCCCATGAACACCTTGATGTCCTCAGGATTGCGCCCGGCTTCGACGGCGCTGGCGCGAACCTTGTCGACCTGCACTTTGGTCGACGGCTTGTTCTGGCCGCTGATGAATACGCACTCGGCGTGACGCCCGGCAAACAGCAAGCCGCGATCGGAGCTACCGGCCTGAAACAACACCGGCGTGCGCTGCGGGGACGGCTCGCAGAGGTGATAACCCTCGACCTCATAGAACTCGCCCTTGTGCTCGACCTTGTGCACTTTGTCCGGGTTGGCGTAGATACGCTCCTCGCGGTCGTTGAGCACCGCGCCGTTCTCCCAGCTGCCTTCCCAGAGCTTGTACAAAACCTGCAGATACTCTTCGGCCTGGTCGTAGCGGCGGTCATGTTCGACCTGTTCGCGCAGGCCCATGGCTTTGGCGGCGCTGTCCAGGTAACCGGTGACGATGTTCCAGCCGACCCGGCCGCGACTCAGATGATCGAGCGTCGACATGCGCCGGGCGAACAGATACGGCGGCTCGTAAGTGAGATTGGCGGTCAGGCCGAAGCCGAGGTTTCTGGTTACAGCAGCCATCGCTGAAACCAACAGCAGCGGATCGTTGACCGGCAACTGGATCGACTCTTTCAGCGTGACGTCCACCGAGTTCTGGTAGACGTCGTAGACGCCGACGATGTCAGCGATGAACAAGCCATCGAACAATCCACGCTCAAGCAACTGCGCCAGTTCGGTCCAGTACTCGATGGTGTTGTAGCGGGTCGATGTGTCGCGCGGATGCGTCCACAGGCCATGGTTGATATGGCCGATGCAGTTCATGTTGAACGCGTTGAGCAGAATTTTCTTTTTCGCAGCGCTCATCAGATCGTCCCTCGCAGCGGAGGGTTTTCATCGTTGAGGTAATAATTGCCTACTGCGTGATATTTCCAGCGCACCGGGTCGTGCAGGGTGTGCACGCGCGCGTTGCGCCAGTGCCGGTCGAGGCCGTGTTCGCTCAGCGTCGCCTGGCTGCCGGCCAGTTCGAACAGCGTGCTGCCGGCGGCGAGGGAAATTTCCGTGCTGATCGCCCGCGCTTCGGCAACCGCGATCGATGCGGCGGCGACGGTTTCGGCGTTGGTCTCGGCTTGCGCGGCATCGAGGATTTCGCCGGCACGTTCGAGCAAGGCTTCCGTGGCGTGCAGCCGAATGCTCAAGTGGCCGAAGCTCTTCAATGTCAGCGGATCTTCGGTGGCCTTGTCGTTGCCGGAATCGATCCACGGACGGGTTTTGCTGCGCACGAAATGCAAGGCATCTTCGTAAGCGGCGCGGGCAATGCCGGTGTCGATGGCGGCGTGGAGAATCTGCGCCAGCGGGCCGACCGTGGTCGGGCGCTCGAAAGCGCTCTGGAACGGCAGCACGTCTTCCGCCGCTACATACACATCTTCGAACACTACCGAGCCACTGCCAGTGGTGCGCTGGCCGAAGCCGCTCCAGTCGTCGATCACCGTCAGGCCCTTGCTTTCGCGCGGGACGAAGGCCAGTTGCTGTACGCCGTTTTCATCGACCACCGACGTCGGAATGCGCTGCGCGTAAATCGCCCCGGTCGAGTAGAACTTGCGACCGTTGATCCTATAACCAGCGCCGTCGTGGGTGAGACGGGTGACGCGGTCGTGAGCGGTTTTGGTGCCCAGTTCCGCCAGCGCATTGCCGAAGCGTTGGCCGGCGAGCACCTCGGCGTACAGGCGCTGTTTCTGTTCATCGCTGCCATTCACGCGCAGCACTTCCAGTGCGTAGAAATGGTTCTGCGGAATCTGCCCGAGTGAACCGTCGGCCTGAGCGATGAGTGCGATGACTTTGGCCAGGGTGACGTTGGATACGCCCGCGCCGCCATATTCTTTCGGCACGCTGATGCCCCACAGGCCGGAGCGGGAAAACACTTCCAGCTCGGCCAATGGCAGGCGGCGTTCGCGGTCGCGCAGGGCGCTGTCGCGTTTGAAATCTTCAGCCAGGTCGCTGGCGACGATCAGGGCTTGCTCATCGCTGGTGATGAGCGCGACGTGATGGGAAAGCGTCATAGGGGGTTCTCCAGATGACTGGTCGTCTCAGATCCAGGAATGGCGAGCCGGCAAAGTGCCGTTCAGGCGATAGGCGCCGACCGCGTGATATTTCCAGCGCACCGGGTCGTGCAGGGTGTGCACGCGGGCGTTGCGCCAGTGGCGGTCGAGATTGAATTCGGCGAGGGTCGCGCGGCTGCCGGCCAGTTCGAAGAGCTTTTCGCTGGCCAGCAGCGAGATCTCGGTGGTCAGTACTTTTGCTTCAGCCACGGCGATCGAAGCGCGAGCAGCGGACTCAGCAGTGAGTGGCGCCGCGTGAACCTGATCAAGCACTTGCCCGGCCTTGCGCAGCAGCGCTTCGGCGGCGTGCAGTTCGATTTTCAGTTTGCCGATATCGGCAATCACATAGAGGTCATCACTGGCGCGCTCGACCTTGGCGTCGATCCATGGCCGCGCGCGGGTTTTGACGAAGTCGATGGCGTCGTCGATGGCGCCACGGGCGATGCCGGCGTCGATGGCCGCTTGAATCAGCTGCGACACCGCGCCTTGGGTGTTCGGCTTGTCGTTGATCTTCCAGTTGTCGATAACCAGGCTCGACTCGACGCGCACGTTGTTCAGCAGGATCGTGCCGCTGGCGGTGGTGCGCTGACCGAAGCCCGACCAGTCATCGACGATGCGCAACCCCGGCGTGCCGCGACGGACGAAGGCCAGCACCTGTTTACCGTCATCGTTGAGCGCTTTCACCGCGACCCAGTGGGCGAACAGGGCGCCGGTGGAATAGAACTTCTGGCCGTTGATCACGTGGTCGTCGCCGTCAGCGGTGATCCGCGCCTTCAGTTCCAAGGTGTTTTTGGTGCCGCGTTCCGGGCCGGCATTGCCGATGCGCCAGCCTTCCAGAACACTCTGGAACAGCTGCTTTTTCTGCGCTTGGGTGGCGGTGCCGAGCACCAGATGGATGATGCCGAACTGGTTCTGCGGGATCTGTCCGAGCGCCGGGTCGGCGGCAGAAATGATCGCGAATACTTCGGCCAATGTGACGAAGGAAACCTGCGGGCCACCGTATTCGCGCGGGATGGCAATGCTGCCCAGACCGCTGCGGGTGAACTGTTCGATTTCCGACCACGGCAGCTTGCGCTGACGGTCACGTTTGGCCGCTTGCACACGGGCGGCTTGCGCCAGCTCGTGGGCGGCCTTGATGGCTTGAGCGTCGTTGCGCAGTACTTGCGCGGGCAACAACAGTGGGGCGATGTCCAGATCGGACTGCAGATTCGCATCTGCCAGACTGGACATCAGTGCCGCTCCCTGGCTGCACGCAATGCCCTGGCGATCTGCACTGGGGTGATTGTGTTCCGGACCATACCTACCTCACATTTCATGAAAAACGCCGCGAAGTGCGGCGATTGAAAGAATGTCCGGTGGTCCGGTGCATATACCCTAAGCGTGTATAAAAATTAAATAAACTAACTTTTAGGAATATACATATAAGGGTGGAATGTTCGTGTTGGTTAACGAGGTTCAGGTGAGAGATAACTGACCTCCCACCCCTGAGCAGGTCTCACTTGGTACGTGATTCAGCAGCCTTGAATTCGGGCTTCAGCGGGACTTTCACGTACGGATTCACGCAACCGATTTTCAACGTGCGCGGCGGTGCCCAGCGCGAGTTGTTACCGACCCGGTCGAGGATGCAGTACGTCACGTCCAGTCGCAGGTCTTCGCCCGCTTCGACAATGACCGCCGGTGGCACCCAGACCTGAATCGGCAGCCCGACGTCGGCCGCAGTGAGCGCCGCCAGATCCATGCGCACATCGCCCCAGCGCAATGTGATGGCGTCGTCTTCGGCCATGTTCAGGTACGGCTCGATGGTCAGCGGCACGCCGCGTTTGATCTGGCTGGGGTTGACGCCCTGGCGGCGAATCGCTTCGGGGATGATCACTGGTGCCAGTTGCTGGTTTTCATCTTCGCAGTGCGCAGCGGGCTGGCCACCCGGGCAATCGAGTTTGACCTGTATCCGCGTCGTTGCCGAAACCGCGGCGCCCTGGCCGACCTGCATCACGCGGTAGTGAATGCGCGCGGTGCCGTTGGCAATGAAACTCTCCGGCACCCGCAGGCTGACCGACTCGCCCACATCGGCCGCGCTGAGGACTTTTGACGCGACATAACATTTGTTCCAGAACAGTTCGATCAGATCGCCATTGTCCATGCCGCTGTAGGGCGGCACGTCGATGAGCAGGTGGGCTGCTGTAGCCAGGTTGATGCCGGTTTTTTGTGCGCATGCCAGCGTTGGCGCTGCAAGTTCGGGGGTGTGCGAAGTGCGGGTCATCGGTTTCTCTCCTTGAAGTCTTGCAGCGAAATCCGTTTCTGGAAAACAAAAAAGGCGCGAATCAACTGGCAATAAAAGCGACAAGTATTTGCTCGATATTAATGCGGGTTGTTTGAACTAAGGGGCGCCGGTTGCCGACTAGATAAAAGTCTGCGGAGAGGGGTGTCAATAGAGGGGGTTAGTTAATGCGTAAATTACAAGTTAATCAGAAAGCTCCTACGTCATCGAGGCACTAAGCCTAGGCGTAAGCGCGAAATCAGCTACAGATAAACAGCGGTTTCGCGGCGTTTTGTGCGGGTTCGTTCACCGGCAAACGTATGGAAATATGACGAATCGAGAATGTGCGTCATCGTTGCGCAATGTATATCTGCGCGCACAAGTAATAAATGTTCAGAAGAATGAAATGCCGGGGAGGGATAACTTCCGTCCGTGGAAGTTGAGGGCTGTGGCAGAGAAAGTTCTCAGGCGTGATTCAGAAACTTGCTGAGAAACTGTTTGGTGCGTTCTTCTTTCGGGTTGGCAAACAGTGCCTTGGCTTCACCCTGTTCAACAATTACGCCCTTGTCGAAAAACACCACGCGATTGGCCACGTCACGGGCAAACCCCATTTCATGAGTGACAATCACCATGGTGCGATTTTCTTCGGCAAGACCGCGAATGGTCGCCAGCACTTCGCCGACCAGTTCCGGGTCGAGGGCGGAGGTCGGTTCGTCGAACAGAATGACTTCCGGCTCCATCGCCAGCGCCCGAGCGATTGCCACGCGCTGTTGCTGGCCACCGGACAGACGACGCGGATACGCGTCCTCCTTGCCGGCAAGCCCCACTTTGGTCAGCAGCTTTTTACCCAGAGCAACTGCCTGGTCGCGCGGCATCTTCTTGACCACGATCGGGCCTTCAATGACGTTTTCCAGGGCGGTGCGATGGGGGAACAGGTTGAAGTTCTGGAACACGAAGCCGACGTGCTGGCGCAGGTTGCGCACCAGACTTTGCTGCTGGTTCAGCGGGCGGCTGGTATCGATTTCGATATCGCCGACCTTGATCCGGCCGCTGGTGGGTTCTTCGAGGAAATTCAGGCAGCGCAGGAACGTCGTTTTCCCCGAACCACTGGGGCCGATGATCGCGACGACTTCGCCTTCCTTTACCTCAAGGTCGATGCCGTTTAGCACGACCTGACCCTTGAATTGCTTGGTCAGTTTTTCCACGACAATCATCGCGTCAGGACTCCTGGTCGTGCCGATTGACCCGCTCTTCCAACTTGTTCTGCAAGTGCGAAAGCACCGTGGCCAGAATCCAGTAGATCAGCGCGGCGGCAAGATACATGGTGAAGACTTCAAAAGTCCGGGCGGTAATCAGCTGCGCCTGACGGAACAGCTCCGGCACCTGAATGGTCGCGGCCAGCGCCGTGTCCTTGACCAGGGAAATGAAGCTGTTGCCCAGCGGCGGCAATGCCGTGCGCATCGCTTGCGGCAGGATGGCCCGGCGCAGGGTCTGCGCGCGGGTCATGCCGATACTCGCAGCGGCTTCCCACTGACCGCGTTCGATCGAACCGATCGCGGCACGCAGGATTTCACAGGCGTAGGCGGCCATGTTCAGCGAGAATCCGATCAGCGCTGCCGGCAGCGGATCAAGCTCCATGCCCAGTTGCGGCAAGCCGTAATAGATCACGAACAACTGCACCAGCAACGGCGTACCGCGAAAGAACGACACGTAGATGCGGGCCAGCCAACTGACCGATTTGAAGCGCGACAGGCGCATCAGCGCGAGGCCGAAGCCCAGCAGCAGACCGAAGAACATCCCGCCGAGGCTGAGGACTACCGTGTAGTACGCGCCCTTCAACAGAAAGGGCGCGGAATCCAGCGCGAGTTGGAAAGCCTCTTCCATTATTTAGTGACGTCTGCGTTGAAGTATTTCTTCGACAGTTTCTCGAGAGTGCCGTCAGCACGCAGTTCGTCGAGCGCCTTGTTCACCGCAGCCAGCAGTTCAGGCTCGCCTTTGCGCAGGGCGATACCGGATTCCTGACGCGAGAAGGCCTCACCGGCAGCTACGGTTTTCGGGGCTTTCTTGGCGTATTCGAGGGCAGCCAGACGGTCGATCAGGATGGCATCGGTACGACCGTTGTTGAGGTCGGCGAACTTGGTCGGATCATCATCGTAGGTGCGCACGTCAGCACCCGGCACGTTGGCGCGAACCCACTGCTCGTAGTTGGTGCCCAGGCCGACACCGACTTTCTTGCCGGACAGGTCAGCGGCGGTCTTGATGTTCAGCGCCGACTCTTTGCTTTTCAGCACGAGGGCCTGGATGCCGGACACGGTGTACGGTTCGGAGAAGTCATACTTCTTCTTGCGCTCGTCGGAGATGGTCACTTGGTTGACCACCAGATCCAGACGCTTCGATTCCAGCGCGGCGAGGATGCCGTCCCATTTGGTCGGCTGGATCTTGGCCTTGACGCCGAGTTTTTGCGCCAGCGCTTCGGACAGCTCCACTTCAAAACCCGACAGCTTGCCGTTCTCGTCGACGTAGCTGAACGGTGGGTAAGTGCCTTCCAGGCCGACATTGAGAACGCCCTTGTCCTTGATCTGTTGCAACTGCTCACCGGCCACTGCCTGACCGATCAGGCCAGCGCTGAGCGCGAGACCCAGCGAACCGACCAGCAGAGTGCGACGTAGTGCGGAAAAATTCATGACAAGCCCCTGTGTTTTCTTATGGAAGACGCTTAAGGAATGTAGGCAAATTGGTGATTTGAACGACAGCGCTATCCTGCCTTAAAGCAGCTTAAGCGTCTCGCCCGAAATTCGCCTGCGGCGAGACTATAAGATGTGATCGTTAGACTTGAAAATACTTAATATCAATTTTGATATTCGCTTTCTGCATAAGATCATTCCCACGCTCTGCGTGCGGAACAATCACCATCTCTTGATCTGCTCTTACAGAAAATCCTTGTAGGCAAACAACGCTGGCGCGCCCCCGGTGTGCAGGAAGATGATCGGGCCGTCATCGAGTTGTTGCCGGCCAATCCCGTCTAACAGGCCGGCCATGGCCTTGCCGGTGTATACCGGGTCAAGCAACAGACCTTCCTGAGCCGCCAACAGTTTCACCGCCGCCAAAGTACCGGCATTCGGTTCGCCATAACGTGGGCCGAAATATTCGTCCCACAGCTCGACCTTGAAGCTGGCCGGCAACTCGACGCCCAGCAGCTCACCGGTGCGTTCGGCCAAACCCTGCACCTTCGGCCGCTGATCTTCTTCACTGCGCGAAACGGTCACGCCAATCACCGGCAGTTGCGGCAGCGCCTCACTCAGCGCCAGTCCGAGGCCACTGTGAGTACCGGCACTGCCCGACGCCAGCACCACTGCGGCGAAATCGAGGCCGCTGTCCTTGATCTGCTCGGCCAGCTCCAGCCCGGCGCGCACATAGCCCAGGGCGCCGAGCGCGTTGGAGCCGCCAATCGGCACCAGATACGGCTTCTTGCCGTTGCTGCGCAGGCGCACGGCGAGGGCGGCCAGTTGTTCGTCGGCATTGTCGAGGTTGTCGACCAGCTCGACTTTGGTGTCGAACAGATCCAGCAGTAAGCGGTTGCCGTTGCCGGTGTAATTTCCATCATCAGTGCCGAGCGGGTTTTCCAGCAGCGCCACACAACCGAGGCCGAGTTTCGCCGCCAGCGCGGCGGTCTGGCGCACGTGGTTCGATTGCAGCGCACCGGCAGTGATCAGCGTGTCAGCACCTTGCGCGAGCGCGTCGGCGGCCAGGTATTCGAGTTTGCGCAGCTTGTTGCCGCCCATCGCCAGCGGCGTCAGGTCATCGCGCTTGATGTACACCTCGCGACCAAGCCAGGTGGACAGGCGTTCGAGTTTTTCCAGCGGCGTGGGGTGGCTCAGCAGTTCGAGACGGGGGAAACGTTGCAGCTGTTGTTTGATCATGAGTCCGTACTGGCGCAGAAGAATGAAAGGACTATAGGCACGCGATTTTGCCCGGGCAACCGCCAATCGCTTATAGCCAAATGGACTGAGGCCAGCACTATCGGTTCTTAATTCGTCGGCAAAGCCATGCCGTAAAGTAGGCGCCGATGACGCGGCCAGACAGTCCGGCCGCCCGTGAGGAGTCTTTACCGTGAGCGAGCGTTCCAGCCATTGGCAATTGCAGACCATCGTCAGCCAGCTGCGCAGCGCGCGGGATCAGTGGCGCGCACAGAACGGTCGCGCTTCAGGGGAGCAGGGTGGGCGCGAGTTGCCGTCGCGTGCGGCGATGGCGGAAATCCTCGAGGCGCTGTGTGGTGCGCTGTTCCCGATGCGTCTGGGGCCGGTCGATCTGCGTGAAGAAAGTGAAGACTTCTACGTCGGCCACACGCTTGATGTAGCGCTGAATGCATTGCTGGCGCAGACGCGCCTGGAGTTGCGTTACGTTGCCCGCCACAGCGCGCAGGACGACAGTGAAGTCGAGACCCGCGCCATCCAGATCGTGCAGGATTTCGCCTTGGCCTTGCCGGGCCTGCGCACGCTGCTCGACACCGATGTGCTGGCGGCCTATCACGGCGACCCGGCGGCACGCAGCGTTGATGAAGTGCTGCTGTGCTATCCGGGCATTCTTGCGGTGATTCACCATCGCCTGGCGCACCATTTATACCGTGCCGGGCTGCCGCTGCTGGCGCGGATCAGCGCGGAAATCGCGCACTCGGCGACCGGCATCGATATTCACCCGGGCGCGCAGATCGGCCGCAGTTTCTTTATCGATCACGGCACCGGTGTAGTGATTGGCGAAACCGCGATCATTGGCGAGCGGGTGCGCATTTATCAGGCGGTGACTTTGGGTGCCAAGCGCTTTCCGGCGGATGAGGACGGCCAATTGCAGAAGGGCCACCCGCGCCATCCGATCGTTGAGGATGACGTTGTGATTTATGCCGGGGCGACGATTCTCGGACGGATCACCATCGGCAAGGGCTCGACCATTGGCGGCAACGTCTGGCTGACGCGCAGTGTGCCGGCGGGGGCGAATCTGACGCAGGCGAATCTGCAGCATGATGACGGGACGCAGAAGTAGGTGTTGAGTCTGTGTTGTTGTATCGGATCTCTTCGCGAGCAGGCTGGATCGAAGTAATGGCCTTCAGCCAATTCATCAGTGAACGAATCCCTCCAAACCCGCGTCATACCCCTCTTTGGGCGCTGTAGGAAACCTACCGCCCAGCCCTGCGATTAGTCCTTACCACCCCATTCATGTTTAACTTGAACGTTCATTCAAGTTAAACCGGTGGTTCGCTGCCCGCTCACAACAGGAGGCTTGCCTTTGCTGAGTCCGATCATTTCAGCCACGTTTCAACCCTTCGAGGTGCACCTTTCATGAGTGCATCGTCTACCCCCGCCAGCGGTCTGGTGCGCATGAATCCGCCGGTGTTCTACTTCGCCGCGACGGTCATTCTGCTGTTTGGTCTTGTCGTCATCGCCATCCCCGAGCAGGCCGGCGCCTGGTTGCTGGAAGCGCAAAACTGGGCGGCCAACACGGTCGGCTGGTACTACATGCTCGCGATGACCCTGTATCTGGTCTTCGTGGTGGTCACCGCCTTATCCGGCTACGGCAAGATAAAACTCGGTGCCGACCACGACGAACCCGAATTCAGTTACCTGTCCTGGGCCGGCATGCTGTTCGCCGCTGGGATCAGCATCACGCTGTTCTTCTTCTGCGTCTCCGAACCGCTGACCCATATGCTCCAGCCACCGCAAGGCGACGCGGGCACGGCGGATGCGGCGCGCCAGGCGATGCAGATCCTGTTCCTGCATTGGGGCCTGCATGGCTGGGGCGTATTTGCCTTCGTCGGCATGGCGCTGGCCTATTTCGCCTATCGGCACAATCTGCCGCTGGCCCTGCGTTCGGCGCTGTATCCGCTGATCGGCAAACGCATCAACGGCCCGATCGGCTATGCGGTGGACGGCTTCGGCATCATCGCCACGGTGTTCGGCCTTGGTGCCGACATGGGCTTCGGCGTGTTGCATCTGAATTCCGGTCTGGATTATCTGTTCGGCATCGCCCACACCCAGTGGATTCAGGTCGGCCTGATCACGCTGATGATGGGTGCGGCGATCATTGTGGCCGTCTCCGGCGTCGACAAAGGCGTGCGGGTGATGTCGGACATCAACATGCTGCTGGCCTGCGGGCTGCTGCTGTTCGTATTGTTTGCCGGGCCGACTCAGCACCTGCTCAACACGCTGATCCAGAACGTCGGCGACTACCTCGGCGCTTTGCCGATGAAGAGTTTTGACCTCTACGCCTATGACAAACCGAGTGACTGGCTGGGTGGCTGGACAGTGTTCTACTGGGCCTGGTGGATTGCATGGTCGCCGTTCGTGGGTCTGTTCATCGCGCGGATCTCCCGTGGCCGCACCATCCGTGAATTCGTCTTCGGCGTGCTGTTGATTCCGCTCGGTTTCACCCTGGCGTGGATGTCGATCTTCGGCAACAGCGCCCTGGATCAAGTGCTCAATCACGGCATGAGTGCGCTGGGCATGTCGGCCATCGACAATCCGTCGATGAGCATTTATCTGCTGCTGGAAACCTATCCGTGGAGCAAGACCGTCATCGCCGTGACGGTGTTCATCAGCTTCGTGTTCTTCGTGACGTCTGCGGATTCCGGCACCGTGGTGCTCTCGACCCTGTCGGCGAAGGGCGGCAACCCGGATGAAGACGGGCCGAAATGGCTGCGGGTGTTCTGGGGTGCGATGACCGCGCTGATCACCAGCGCGCTGCTGTTCTCCGGCAGCATTGATGCGCTGAAGTCAGCGGTGGTGCTGACCTCATTGCCGTTCTCGTTGATTCTGCTGCTGATGATGTGGGGCCTGCACAAGGCGTTCTATCTGGAATCGCAGAAGCAGATTGCGCAGTTGCATTCGCTGGCGCCGGTCTCCGGTTCGCGGCGTGGCACCGGTGGCTGGCGTCAGCGTCTGAGTCAGGCCGTGCACTTCCCGTCCCGCGACGAGGTGTACCGCTTCATGGAAAGCACCGTCCGCCCGGCGATCGAAGAAGTGACCGCCGTGTTCGTCGAAAAAGGTCTGCACGTCGTCACCCAGCCGGATCCGGCGCATGACAACGTCAGCCTGGAAATCGGCCATGGTGAGCAGCATCCGTTCATCTATCAGGTGCAGATGCGCGGCTACTTCACGCCATCGTTCGCGCGCGGCGGCATGGGTTCCAAGCAACTCAATAATCGCCGCTACTACCGCGCCGAAGTGCACTTGAGCGAGGGCAGTCAGGACTACGATCTGGTCGGTTACACCAAAGAGCAGATCATCAACGACATCCTCGACCAGTACGAACGGCACATGCAGTTCCTGCATCTGGTGCGTTGATCGACGGCTGAGCGCCGGGTCTGCTCGGGACTCGGCGCTCAGCAGCATGAACAATACCATTGCTGCTGCCGGCATGCCGAATACCGCGCTGCCAAGCGCTATTTCCGAACCCAGCGGCCGCCCGCATGAACTACGCCGACTGCGCCATTGATCAGGGTCGTCGCAAGCCATAGCGCTGCGAAGCGGTAGGCCATGGTCTGGCGGCTGAAGCCAATGGGGTCGCCGATGTAAAGCATCAGTGCGAGCAGGACCAGGCCGGAGAAAGTGATGATGGTGATGTGCATGGCAGTTTTGGCCTGGTGAATGGGTGTTGCCTGCTCGGCCGCCTTCGCGAGCAGGCTCGCTCCCACAATGGATCTCGGGTGGACATGAATTTCATGTTCACAGGAGAACTCTGTGGGAGCGAGCCTGCTCGCGAAGGGGCCAACTCGGTGTCACTTTGAGCATCGCCAATCCAGCGAGGCTGAAGCCCAGGAAAAAATGTGAAACGTTTCAGCAATTGGTCGAACCCGAGGTCGGCGTCGCGCTGCTTGGGCGTATGCTGGGCGGGTTGTTCAGAGCTGGATATGAAGACCGGACGTTGCGGCAGAACCTGGGGCTGGTTCGACCTGCAAATCGCTTTGCATGATTGATGGGGCTTTTGTGGTGAGGGGATTCATCCCCGTTCGGCTGCGAAGCAGTCGTAAAACCAGCGCACTCGGTACACCTGATTTACCGAGGTTTCAGGTTTTGGGGCGGCTTCGCCACCCATCGGGGATAAATCCCCTCGCCACAAAGGTGTCCGGTTGCAGATGACTAAAAGACAGACAAGAGAGGATTCGATGACTTACACCGCTGCCGAAAATCGCTACGACTCCATTCCCTACCGCCGCGTCGGCCGCAGCGGTCTGGTGCTGCCGGCCTTGTCGCTGGGCCTGTGGCACAACTTTGGCGACAGCACACCGATCGAGACCCAGCGTGCCTTGCTGCGCACCGCGTTCGATCTGGGCATCAACCATTTCGATCTGGCCAACAACTACGGCCCGCCCTATGGCAGCGCCGAGATCAATTTCGGTCGCCTGCTGCGCGAAGACTTCAAGCAGTATCGCGACGAGCTGATCATCTCGAGCAAGGCCGGTTGGGACATGTGGCCCGGCCCGTATGGTCAGGGCGGCGGTTCGCGCAAATACGTGCTGGCCAGCCTCGACCAGAGCCTGCAACGCCTCGGCCTGGACTATGTGGACATCTTCTACTCGCACCGCTTCGACCCGGACACCCCGCTGGAGGAAACCGCCAGCGCCCTCGCCACCGCTGTGCAGCAGGGCAAGGCTTTGTACATCGGCATCTCGTCCTACTCCGGGGTGAAAACCCGAGAAATGGCCGCGCTGCTGAAAGAGTGGAAAGTGCCGCTGCTGATTCATCAGCCGGCGTACAACCTGCTCAATCGCTGGGTGGAAAAGGATCTGCTCGACACCACCGATGAACTCGGCACGGGCGTTATCGCCTTCACGCCGCTGGCGCAGGGCTTGCTCACCGACAAATACCTCAACGGCGTGCCGGCCGATGCGCGAGTCAATCGCCCGGGCGGCGGCTCGCTGCAGGCTTCGCACTTGTCCGAGGCCAACATCGCTCACGTGCGAGCGTTGAACGAGATCGCCCAGCGTCGCGGGCAGAGCCTGGCGCAACTGGCACTGGCGTGGACCCTGCGTGATCCACGAGTGACCTCGGCACTGATCGGCGCGAGCCGGCCGGAGCAGATCATCGAGAACGTCGGTGCGCTGAAGAATCTGCATTTCAGTGCTGAAGAGCTGGCGGAGATTGACCGGTTTGCCCAGGAGGGCGGGATCAATCTGTGGGAGAAGCCTTCGACAGCCGAATAAGCCGCTGAGAGGATCGTTCCCACGCTCTGCGTGGGAATGCCGCCCGGGACGCTCTGCGTCCCATCTAAAGCCGAACGCGGAGCGTCCGTTGATGCATTCCCACGCAGAGCGAGGGAACGATCATCAGCTATCACTTGAAAAACGGCACATCCCCCAACACCGTCGCCCGCTGCATCACCCGCCGCGCCGGGCGGTAATCGTCCACCGCGTAATGCTGCGTCACGCGGTTGTCCCAGAAAGCGATGTCGTCCTTCTGCCAGCGCCAGCGAATGGTGAATTCCGGCCGTGTCGCGTGGGCGAACAGAAACTTCAGAATCGCCTCACTCTCGGTTTCGGACAGCTCGTTGATCTTCGAGGTAAACCCTTCATTGACGAACAGTGAGCGCCGGCCGCTCACCGGATGCGTACGAATCACCGGGTGCGACAGCGGCGGATTCTTGCGCCGCGCTTCTTCCCACTGCGCCAGCGCCTCAGGCGTGTTGCCGTAGCGCTCCAGCGGAAACGATCGGGTGAAATCGTGGGTGGCCGTCAGACCTTCGAGCAGGTTTTTCATCGGCGCCGACAACGCTTCATATGCCGCGATTCCGCTGGCCCACAACGTGTCGCCACCGAACTCCGGCAGCAACTTGGCGCTGAGCACTGCGCCCATCGCCGGCGTCGGCAGGAAGGTCACGTCGGTGTGCCAGATCGCGTTATCGCGCACGTCGGTGACGGCGGTGTCGAGGATCAGCACTTCCGGTTGTTCCGGCACGTTCGGGTAGATCGGATGAATGTGCAGGTCGCCGAAATAATGCGCGAAACGTGCCTGCTGTGCCGGCTCGATCGGCTGGTTGCGGAAGAACAGCACCTGATATTTGAGCAGCGCCTGTTCGATGGCGTCGCGGTGTTCCAGGCTCAGCGGCTGGCTGATGTCGACGCCACTGATCTGCGCGCCGAGGGCCGAGCTTAACGGGGTGATGTCGAGGGTGCTCATGGTCGTTCTCTTCGAATTCGGAGTGTCATGCTTTTGTGGGAGCGAGCCTGCTCGCGAACGCAGAGTGTCAGGCGACAGTGCAGTGACTGATCTGACGCTTTCGCGAGCAGGCTCGCTCCCACAGGGGAATTTTCACAAGGCGATTTAGTGCGCCTGGCCGTGCCATGGCACCAGTCTGCGCTGCAATGCGCGCAGGCCCATTTCCATGGCGAAGGCGATCAGGGCGATGACCAGAATCCCCAGCACCACGACATCGGTGACCAGGAATTGCGCAGCCGACTGCACCATGAAACCCAGGCCACTGGTGGCCGCGATCAGTTCAGCGGCGACCAGGGTCGACCAGCCAACCCCCAGGCCAATGCGTACGCCAGTGAGAATGTCCGGCAGGGCACTGGGCAGAATCACATGGCGAATCAACTGCACGCGCGTCGCGCCCAACGACTGCGCCGCGCGCAGTTTTGCTGGGTCGACGGTACGCACGCCAGTCGCGGTGGCAATGGCAATCGGGGCGAAAATCGCCAGATAGATCAGCAGCACTTTCGACAACTCACCGATGCCGCACCAGATCACGATCAGCGGCAAATACGCTAGCGGCGGGATCGGGCGGTAGAACTCGATCAGCGGATCGAGCACGCCACGGGCGATGCGGTTGGCGCCGATGGCAATGCCCACCGGCACGGCGGTGAGAATCGCAAAAGCGAGACCCAGACCGATGCGGCTGAGGCTGGCACCGAGGTGCTGCCACAGCGTCGAATCCATGTACCCTGAGGTCGCCAGCAACCAGCCCTTTTGCAGGACGGCAGAGGGTGGCGGCAGGAACAGCGGTTCGATCAGTCCGGTAGCGGTCACCGCCCACCAGACCGCCAACAGGCCGAACATGGTCAGCAGGCTGATCCAGCGAGTGCTGAGGCTGCGACGCACCTGGATGCTCACCGAAGGTGTTTTCACCGCCGCAGCGGAAACGTCGTAACTGCTCATGCGCGCTCCTGCCGGGGTACGGCGCTGCGTTGCGAGAAGACTTTGCTCAGCACGTGCTCGCGGGTTTCGATAAAACGCGGATCGGACTTGATCGCGCGGGCCGACTCGCCAGCGGCATAACGCTGACCAAAATCCAATTGCAGGCGCTCGACGATCTGCCCCGGATTCGGTGCGAGCAGAATCAGGTCCGTGGCGAGGAACACCGCTTCTTCAATGTCGTGGGTAATCAGGAAAACCGGTTTGGCAGTGCGCTGCCAGACTTGCAGCAAGAGCTCCTGCATCTGTTCGCGAGTGAACGCGTCGAGGGCGCCGAAAGGCTCGTCCATCAGCAGCACGCGCGGGTCGGCGGCGAGGGCACGGGCGAGGCCGACGCGTTGTTTCTGACCACCGGACAATTGCCAGATGCGCCGGTCTTCGAAGCCGGCGAGATCGACCAGCGCGAGCATTTCACGGGCGATTTTTTCCCGCTTGTCCTTGCCGACATCGGCCAGTTCGAGGCCGAAGGCGACGTTGGCCAGCACGTCCTGCCAAGGCAGTAAAGCGTCGTCCTGAAACACCACGCCACGTTCGGCGCTCGGGCCTTTGACCGGCACGCCGTCTAGGGTGATGCGCCCGGCACTCGGTTCGACGAAGCCGGCAATCAGGTTCAACAGCGAAGTCTTGCCACTGCCGGACGGGCCGAGGGCGACCAGCAATTGCTGCGGCCCCAGGGTCAGAGAAATATCCGCCAGCACCGGCTCCGGGCTGCCCGGGTACTGTGCGCTGATGCGCTCCAGCTGTAGCAAGGCCATCGCTGTATCTCCCGATCAGTTGGTGATGTATTTGGCGCTGACGTAAGGCGCGTAGTCCGGCAGGACGGCTTCGACCTTGCCTTGCTCCTTGAGGAACGCGGCGGTGTCAGTGATGGCTTTGGTGGTCGGCGCGCCGAGGTCACTGACCTGATCCGCCGCCAGTGGGTAGACGTTGCCCTGCAGCAGCAATGGAATGTCGCTGGCCTTGGCGCCGGAAAGTTTGACCAGTTTGTCGACGTTGCTCTGGTTGGCCAGCCAGGCCTGCGGATCCTTGCGGTAATCGGCGTAGGCGTCGAGGGTGACCTTGGCGAATGCGGTGACGATTTCCGGGTGCTTCTCGGCGAAGTCCTTGCGCACGATCCACGCGTCGAAGGTCGGTGCGCCGAACTTGGCCAACTCGCCGGAGGTGATCAGCACTTTGCCGTTTTCCTTGGCCACGCCCAGTGCCGGATCCCACACGTAAGTGGCGTCGATGTCGCCGCGTTTCCACGCCGCGATGATGGCTGGCGGCGCGAGGTTGAGCACGGTGACTTTCGACGGGTCGATGTTCCAGTGCTTGAGCGCGGCGAGCAGGCTGTAGTGCCCGGTGGACACAAACGGCACGGCGATTTTCTTGCCGATCAGATCCTGCGGAGTCTTGATGCCGGAACCATCGCGCGCGACCAGTGCTTCAGCGGCGCCGATCTGCGTGGCGATGAGGAAGGTTTCGACCGGCACTTTGCGGGTGATCGCGGCGGTCAACGGACTCGAACCGAGATAGCCGATCTGCACATCGCCGGACGCGATGGCGGCAATGATGTCGGCACCGTTATCAAATTTGCGCCAACTGATGTCAGCCTTGGTGGCTTTCTCGTAAGCGCCGTCGGCCTGCGCGACTTTGGCCGGGTCGACGGTGGTCTGGTAGGCGACGGTGAGATCGGCCGCCTGGGCCAGGAAGCTTGCAGCGGCCAGCGAGGCGGCGGCGAGCAGGCGAAGCGGGAAATTCAGTTTCAAGGGCGAGCTCCAGATCAGGCGACCGAATGTCGGCATGAGTGGAGACTAAATGATCTAAGAATCGCGAAATAAATAACTTTTTCGAATGAGCTTATGAGCGGAAAAATCTAAGACAGGCGAGGATGTGAGCCTTTGACTGATCGCTCCCACGCTCTGCGTGGTAACGCCTCAAGGGACGCTCTGCGTCAAAAGTGACGCGGAGCGTCACAGGCTGCATTCCCACGCAGAGCGTGGGAACGATCAAGGCCGGGGCGGCTTTAATTGCTGATGGCGAGGATGCTCGCCTGATACGCGCCGACAAACACATCGAAATCGCCGACCTCGTTCTGCTCAAGCTCGGTCTGCTGTGCCAGCGACGCGCGCGCCAGTTCTTCAAACTTCGCTTGCTCGTCGGCTGCCAGCGGCTCGCTGCGGAAGAACTCGGCATGAGTCTGGCTCTGGCGCAGGGAGAACTGCGCAAAGCTTTCCTTGTGCTCAGCCATGGCCGCCAGCACCTGCGCCGATGGCGTCAGCGACGGGTCGTTGACCTTGGCCAGTTGCGCATCCAGCGCCTTGCTGTGGGCATCGCCGCCGACGCTCTGATCGAGCATCGCCGCCAGCGGAGCAATCTGTTCCAGCAGTTCAGCGGCCCATTGCTTCATCTCGACCGACTCACCGTCACGCTGCAATTGCAGGCCCGGACGGCGACCTTCCTTGACTACGCTGAGGAAGTTCGAGGTGGCGTTGCCGCACGAAGTGTTGGTCAGCAGCGGACTGTCGTTCAACGCGCAATACAGCAGGAAGGCGTCGATGAAGCGCGACTCGGTGAGGTCGATGCCCATCGGCAGGAACGGGTTGATGTCCAGGCAGCGCACTTCGACGTACTGGATGCCGCGCGCCATCAGCGCCTGGATCGGCCGCTCGCCGGTGTAGGTCACGCGTTTCGGGCGGATGTTGGAGTAGTACTCGTTTTCGATCTGCAGGATGTTGGTGTTGAGCTGCACCCACTCGCCATCCTTGTGCGTGCCGACTTCCACGTATGGCGCGTAGGGCGTGGCCACCGCTTCGCGCAGGCTGTCGGTGTAGCTCGCCAGGTCGTTGTAGCACGGCGTCAGGCCGGCCTGAGCGTTGCTCTGATAACCGAGATCGCTCATGCGCAGGCTGGTCGCGTACGGCAGATACAGCGTGTCCGGGTCGAGCTGCTCGAGCTGATGCGAACGCCCGCGCAGGAAGCCGGCGTCCAGCGCCGGCGAGGCACCGAACAGGTACATCAGCAGCCAGCTGTAGCGACGGAAGTTGCGGATCAGGGCGATGTAGGACACCGACTGGAAATCGCGATCGGTGCCGACGAAACCTTCAGCCTCGCGCAGCAATGGCCAGAGCTGTTCCGGCAGGGAAAAGTTGTAGTGAATCCCGGCAATGCACTGCATGGTCTTGCCGTAACGCAGGGCCAGGCCCTTGCGATAGACGTACTTGAGCTGACCGATGTTGGAGGTGCCGTAATAGGCAATCGGGATGTCTTCCTCGGCCGGCAACGGGCACGGCATCGATGGACTCCACAGATACTCGTTGCCGAGTTTGCTGTAGGCAAAGCGATGAATCTTGTCCAGGCTCGCCAGCGTGTCGGCAGGATCCGGCAGGGCAGGCGTAATGAATTCCAGCAGCGACTCGGAGTAGTCGGTGGTGATCTGTTCGTTGGTCAGCGCGGAACCCAGGGCTTCGGGGTGCGGCGTTTGCGCCAGGCGACCTTCACTGGTCACGCGCAGGCATTCACGTTCGATACCGTGCAGGCACTGCTTGAGCAGAGAGAGGTTAGCGCGCTCGCCAAGCAGAGCCAGGCGGCGGTTGAGAAGTTCGCTCAATTTGGATTCCTTCACGCGTCAGTCGCCCCAATATGGGGGTGGGCAGGACGGTCTACAAGGGTGAAGTTGAAACTGGCGTTATCGCCTGGTTTGTAGCGGCAGGCCATTTGCCGGTCAGTCAAGAACTGCACAATCCCTGTGGGAGCGAGCCTGCTCGCGAAGAGGGGGTTGCAGTCAATATCACCGTCGACTGACACACCGTCTTCGCGAGCAGGCTCGCTTCCACAGGATTCATTGCGCCGAAATTAACTCAAAATGATGAGCAACATCTACAGGACAGCGAAGGTGCCTTGCGCTTTTGCGACCAGTTTGTCGCCCTGCATCACCTCGGCTTCGACCACCAGCGTGCGCCGGCCCGGGTGGATCACCCGCGCCGTGCACAGCACCTCGCCCTCGGAAACGGCGCGGATGTAGTTGATCTTGCATTCGATGGTCGCGCTCTGCTGATCGAAACCATGGCTGCTGGAACACGCCAGGCCCATGGCAATGTCGACCAGACTGAACAGCGCGCCGCCGTGCAGTTTGCCGCCGCGGTTGCGCAGTTCGGGCTCAAGCGCCAAGGCGACCTGCGCCACCCCGGTTTCGAGACTGTGCAGGCGACAGCCCAACAGCTTGAAAAACGCGCTCTCGACGAGCCCGGCCGGCATGTCCATCAGCGTTTCTTCAACTGCTTGGCGTTGGCGAACAGCGAGGCCATCGCATTGTTCACCGGCGCGGCGGTGGCGGTTTCTTTGCGCGGCGCGTTGCCCGAAGACTGGCGCGGTGCCGAGCCCGGACGCGAGCCACGGGCGCCATCGATCTTCTCGCCCGGAGTGTCGCTCATGCGCATCGACAGGCCGACGCGTTTGCGCGGGATATCGACTTCCATGACCTTCACTTTCACCACGTCACCGGCCTTGACCGCTTCGCGCGGGTCCTTGATGAACTTCTCCGACAGCGCCGAGATGTGCACCAGACCATCCTGATGCACGCCGATGTCGACGAACGCACCGAACGCGGTAACGTTGGTCACCACGCCTTCAAGGATCATCCCCAGTTGCAGATCCTTGAGGTCCTCGACGCCTTCCTGGAACTCGGCGGTCTTGAACTCCGGACGCGGATCGCGACCAGGTTTTTCCAGTTCTTGCAGGATGTCGGTGACGGTCGGCAGACCGAAGGTTTCGTCGGTGAATTTCTTCGGATCCAGACGCTTGAGAAACGCGGCATCGCCGATCAGCGAGCGAATGTCGCGGTCGGTTTCAGCGGCAATGCGCTGCACCAGCGGATAGGCTTCCGGGTGAACCGCCGACGAATCCAGCGGGTTGTCGCCGTTCATCACGCGCAAGAAACCGGCGGCCTGTTCGAAGGTTTTTTCGCCCAGACGCGCGACTTTCTTCAGCGCTGCACGGGTCTTGAACGCGCCGTGTTCGTCACGGTGAGCGACGATGTTCTGCGCCAGCGTCGCATTGAGGCCGGAAATCCGTGCCAGCAAGGCCACGGAGGCGGTGTTCACATCCACGCCCACGGCGTTCACGCAATCCTCGACCACGGCATCCAGACCGCGCGCCAGTTTCAGCTGCGAGACGTCGTGCTGGTATTGGCCGACACCGATGGATTTCGGATCGATCTTCACCAGCTCGGCCAGCGGATCCTGCAGGCGACGGGCGATCGACACGGCGCCACGGATCGACACATCGAGGTCCGGGAATTCCTTGGCCGCCAGTTCCGAAGCCGAGTACACCGAGGCGCCGGCTTCGGACACCATGACCTTGGTCATTTTCATCGCTGGATATTTTTTGATCAGTTCGATCGCCAGCTTGTCGGTCTCGCGGCTTGCAGTGCCGTTGCCGATGGCGATCAGGTCCACTGAGTGCTTGGCACACAGGGCGGCCAAGATGGCGATGGTCTGATCCCACTTGTTGTGTGGCACGTGCGGGTAAACCGTGGCGTGGTCGAGCAGCTTGCCGGTCGAGTCGACCACGGCCACCTTGCAGCCGGTACGCAGGCCCGGGTCGAGGCCCAGGGTTGCGCGCGGGCCGGCCGGAGCGGCCAACAGCAGGTCGTGCAGGTTGTGCGCGAACACGTTGATCGCTTCGGTTTCGGCACCGTCGCGCAGCTCGCCAAGCAGGTCGGTTTCCAGGTGGGTGTAGAGCTTGACCTTCCAGGTCCAGCGCACCACTTCACCGAGCCATTTGTCCGCCGGGCGGTTCTGGTTCTGGATGCCGAACTGCTGAGCGATCATGCCTTCGCACGGGTGCATCGTGCCGGGCAGTTCGTCGCCGACTTTCAGCGCGGAGCTGAGAATGCCTTCGTTGCGGCCACGGAAAATCGCCAGGGCACGGTGCGATGGCATGCTTTTCAGCGGCTCGTCGTGTTCGAAGTAATCACGGAACTTGGCGCCTTCCTCTTCCTTGCCGGCGATGACCCGGGCACTGAGGATCGCTTCCTGTTTGAGGAAATTACGCAGCTTTTCCAGCAGGCTGGCGTCTTCGGCGAAGCGCTCCATGAGAATGTATTTGGCGCCTTCCAGCGCAGCCTTGACGTCGGCTACACCTTTTTCGGCGTCGACGAAGCGCGCGGCTTCGGTTTCCGGCGACAGGTTCGGGTCGTTGAACAAGCCGTCGGCCAGTTCGCCGAGGCCGGCTTCGAGGGCGATCTGGCCCTTGGTGCGGCGCTTCTGCTTGTACGGCAGGTACAAGTCTTCGAGACGGGTCTTGGTGTCGGCGAGCTTGATGTCGCGCTCAAGGGCAGGGGTGAGTTTGCCTTGCTCCTCGATGCTGGCGAGGATGCTGATGCGCCGTTCGTCGAGTTCTCGCAGGTAGCGCAGGCGCTCTTCCAGATGACGCAACTGGGTGTCATCGAGGCTGCCGGTGACTTCTTTCCGGTAACGGGCGATAAAGGGGACGGTAGAACCTTCATCGAGTAGCGCGACGGCCGCTTCGACCTGTTGTGGGCGTACGCCGAGTTCCTCGGCGATGCGGCTGTTGATGCTGTCCATAAAACCACCTGACATAGTATGAAAGCAGGCTCGCAGGCACGCAGATAATGGCCTGGAGGCTGATTGAGCGGCTGGAAAATTGCCGCTGCCTGGATCAAGAAGCTGCCCATTGACCCGTGAAATCGAACAGTTACTGCACAGGGCCGGAAAAAATACCGGCCACTTACGGTAACGATTCAGACGTTGCCTGGCGCAAAACGCCGCGCATTATAACCAGCGTTCTGTCATTCGGGGGCGTTGCAGGCTGTAGGCATAAACCCCGGTTTTCTGGCAGTGAAGGAAAAATCTGCTAACAATGCACACGGTGCGTATAACGACAGCTACGCCATAATGCGCGCCGAGCTAAAAGGAGCATCCAATGAGCAGCACTGCACAAACGGCTGAAGGCGAAAAAATTCTAATCGTTGATGACGATCCGGGGCTGAGCAGCCTGCTGGAGCGTTTCTTCGTCAGCAAGGGCTACCGTGCCCGTACCGTTCCGAACACCGAGCAGATGGACCGTCTGCTGGCGCGTGAAGTGTTCAATCTGGTCGTTCTCGACCTGATGCTGCCGGGCGAAGACGGCCTGACCGCGTGCCGCCGCCTGCGCAGCGCGAACAACCAGATTCCGATCATCATGCTCACCGCCAAGGGCGATGAGCTGAGCCGTATCAAGGGCCTTGAACTGGGCGCCGACGATTACCTGGCCAAACCGTTCAACCCCGACGAGCTGATGGCGCGGGTCAAAGCGGTGTTGCGCCGTCAGGCCGCACCGGTTCCGGGCGCACCGGGCAGTGAAGACGAAAACGTCACCTTCGGTGATTACGTGTTGTCGCTGGCGACCCGCGAGCTCAAGCGTGGCGATGAAGTGCACATGCTCACCACCGGTGAGTTCGCGGTACTCAAGGCGCTGGTGATGAACGCCCGTCAGCCGCTGACCCGCGACAAGCTGATGAACCTCGCCCGTGGCCGTGAATGGGATGCGCTGGAGCGTTCCATCGACGTGCAGATCTCGCGTCTGCGCCGGATGATCGAACCCGATCCGTCGAAACCGCGCTACATCCAGACTGTCTGGGGCGTGGGTTACGTGTTCGTACCGGATGGCACCGCCACCAAGTGATCGGTGATTTGTAGGAGCGGGTCTGCAGGGCTCTGGTCGCACGGCCATTGCCACAGACTCGCAATCCGCAATATGCGAGCATTGCTCGCTCCTGCAAGTGTGTAGCGGTTAAAGATGAAAACCCCCGTCTGGTTCCCCCAAAGTTTTTTCTCCCGCACCCTCTGGCTGGTGCTGATCGTCGTGCTGTTTTCCAAGGCGCTGACCCTGGTTTATCTGTTGATGAACGAGGACGTGCTGGTGGACCGCCAATACAGCCATGGTGTCGCTCTGACGCTGCGCGCCTATTGGGCCGCCGACGAAGAGAACCGCGCAAAAATTGCCGATGCCGCGACCCTGATTCGTGTGGTCGGCGCCGGTGTGCCGGAAGGCGAGCAGCACTGGCCGTACAGCGAAATCTACCAACGTCAGATGCAGGCGGAACTGGGTGCCGACACCGAGGTGCGTTTGCGCATGCATTCGCCGCCGGCACTGTGGGTGAGGGCACCGAGCCTGGGCGATGGCTGGCTGAAAGTGCCGTTGTATCCGCATCCGCTGCGCGGCCAGAAAATCTGGAACGTGCTCGGCTGGTTCCTCGCCATCGGCCTGCTATCGACGGCGTCGGCATGGATATTCGTCAGCCAGCTCAACCAGCCTTTGAAGCGCCTGGTGTATGCCGCGCGGCAACTCGGCCAGGGCCGCAGCGTGCGTTTGCCGATCAGCGACACGCCGAGCGAAATGACCGAGGTTTATCGCGCCTTCAACCAGATGGCCGAGGACGTCGAACAGGCCGGACGCGAGCGGGAGCTGATGCTGGCGGGGGTTTCCCACGACTTGCGCACACCGCTGACGCGCTTGCGCCTGTCGCTGGAACTGATGGGCGATCACACCGACCTCACCGACGACATGGTCCGCGACATCGAGGACATGGACGCGATTCTCGACCAGTTCCTCGCGTTCATTCGCGACGGTCGTGACGAGTCGGTGGAAGAGGTCGACCTCAGCGATCTGGTGCGTGAAGTCGCCGCGCCGTACAACCAGAACGAAGAGAAAGTGCGCCTGCGCCTGGAACCGATCCAGCCGTTTCCGCTGCGTCGCGTGTCGATGAAACGCCTGCTCAACAACCTGATCGGCAATGCCTTGAACCATGCCGGTACCGGCGTTGAAGTAGCGGCGTATGTATCGGGAGATACCAGCGCGCCGTATGTGGTTCTGAGTGTGATGGACCGGGGCGCGGGAATTGATCCGTCCGAGCTTGAAGCGATCTTCAACCCGTTTACCCGAGGTGATCGGGCTCGCGGTGGCAAAGGCACCGGGCTGGGGCTGGCGATCGTGAAAAGGATTGCGGCGATGCATGGCGGCAATGTCGAATTGCGCAACCGGTCCGGGGGTGGACTGGAGGCGCGGGTGAGATTGCCGCTGGGATTGATGTTGCCCCGAGATGCGGTTTAGAGGCAGCTGCAAGCTGCAAGCTACAAGCAAGAGCGCTTTTCACTTGCCGCTTGAAGCTTGCCGCTAGCAGCTGCTTCTCTAGCCCTTGCCCTTGGTGCGGGTCATATTCGGCCCGCCATTCTTTTCCAGATGCTCGATGATGATTCCGGCGACATTCTTGCCAGTGGTGGTTTCGATGCCTTCCAGTCCCGGTGACGAATTCACTTCCATCACCAGCGGTCCGTGATTCGAGCGCAGGATATCCACACCTGCCACCGCCAGCCCCATGACCTTGGCCGCGCGCAATGCGGTCATGCGCTCTTCCGGTGTGATCTTGATCAGGCTGGCGCTGCCGCCGCGATGCAGGTTGGACCGAAACTCGCCCGGTTTGGCCTGGCGCTTCATTGCCGCGATCACCTTGTCGCCGACCACGAAGCAGCGGATATCCGCACCGCCGGCTTCCTTGATGTATTCCTGAACCATGATGTTCTGCTTCAGGCCCATGAACGCTTCGATCACAGACTCTGCCGCCGTGGCTGTTTCGCACAGCACCACGCCGATGCCCTGAGTGCCTTCGAGCACCTTGATCACCAGCGGTGCGCCGTTGACCATGGCGATCAGGTCGGGAATATCGTCCGGCGAGTGGGCAAAACCGGTGACCGGCAAACCGATGCCGCGCCGCGACAGCAGCTGCAGCGAACGCAATTTGTCCCGCGAGCGGGCAATTGCCACCGACTCGTTGAGCGGGAACACGCCCATCATTTCGAACTGCCGCAACACCGCGCAGCCGTAGAACGTCACCGATGCGCCGATCCGCGGGATCACCGCGTCAAAACCTTCCAGCGGTTTGCCGCGGTAATGGATCTGCGGCTTGTGGCTGGCAATGTTCATGTAGGCGCGCAAGGTGTCGATCACCACCATTTCATGCCCGCGCTCGATTCCGGCTTCGACCAGACGGCGGGTGGAATACAGACGCGGATTACGCGACAGCACAGCGATCTTCATGCAACACCTGTGGAGGAGGTAGATACCGGGAACACCGGCTTGTCTTGTACATATTTGATGCCCGGATTGACCACCAACTGGCCATCGATCAGGGCTTTGGAACCGAGCAACAGGCGGTAGCGCATGGACTTGCGGCAGGCCAGGGTGAACTCCACCGGCCAGACCCGATCACCCAGGGCCAGCGTGGTGCTGATCACATAGCGCACTTGCGCATGGCCGTTGGAGCTTTTGATGGTTTTGCGCGTGACCAGCGGTGCTTCACAGCGCCGGTGACGCAACTGCACCACGGTGCCGAGATGCGCAGTGAAGCGCACCCATTTCTCGCCGTCGCGTTCGAACGGTTCGATGTCGGTGGCGTGCAGGCTGGAGGTGCTGGCGCCGGTGTCGATTTTTGCGCGCAGGCCCGCAACTCCCAAACCCGGGAGCGCCACCCACTCGCGCAGACCGACAACGGTCAAATGATCAAATGTCTTCAAAGAAAAAAACCAAGGGTTAACGCTTCCAGGCCTCGTCCGGCACCTGGGCCAACGCTTTGAATGCAGGTCTGGCGAACCAGTAGCCCTGCATCAGGAAAATTCCACAGTCCGCGAGGAAATCCCGTTCCCCGGCGCTTTCTATGCCTTCGGCAATGACTGTAACGTCCAACTCCGCACACATTGTGACAATCCCCCGCACGATCACCTGACGGACACGGTCCTGGTCGACATCGCGGATCAGCGCCATGTCGAGTTTGATCAGATCCGGTTGGAAATCAGCCAGCAGATTGAGCCCCGAATAACCGGCACCGAAATCGTCGATGGCGGTCTTGAAGCCGAATTCGCGGTATTCACGCAGAATATTGGTCAAATGGCGATAATTATCTACGTGCTCGATTTCCAGGGTTTCGAAAATCAGTCGGTCGATCGGAAAGTTGTGGTTGCGTGCGGCCTCCAGTGTGCTGCGAATGCATAGCTCTGGACGGTAGACGGCGTTGGGCAAAAAGTTGATCGACAAGTGTGTCTGCATATTAAGGCTCGCCGCGCCTTCGATGGCGCGGGTCCGGCAGAGCTGGTCGAAACGGTAGCGGTTGTCTTCTGTAACCTGATTTAACACCGAGAGTGCACCTTCCCCGGCCACGCCTCGCACCAGCGCTTCGTGGGCAAATACCGATTGGTCGCGCAGGTCGACGATCGGCTGGTAGGCGAAGGCAAAATCGAAATCCAGCGGTTCGCTCTGCTGGCAGCCCTGGCAACCGCCCCTGGGTGAGGTCAACGAAGTTGGAAATTTAGTCACGCGGTCACTCCAGGCCGGTCGGGCGGCGAAGATCACAGTCAATCTGGAGGGCCGAGTTCTTGCGCCCGACAGAAACGGTAGTACAGTTCCGACTACTGGCTGAGCGAGGAATTCATATGGGACAGAAGCAGGAGGAGGACGACAAGGTCCGTCTCGATAAATGGCTATGGGCGGCGCGTTTCTACAAGACCCGCGCCTTGGCCAAAGCAGCAATCGAAAGCGGCAAAGTGCATTGTCGTGGCGAGCGCTGCAAACCGGGCAAGGAGCCGCGCATTGGCGACGAGTTCGAGATTCGCACCGGCTTCGAAGTGCGCACGGTGAGGGTCGAGGCATTGTCGATCGTGCGTCGTGGCGCACCCGAGGCGCAAACCTTGTACGCGGAGACCGAAGCGAGTGTCGCCAAGCGTGAAGCGGCTGCGGCAATGCGCAAGGCGGGGTCGTTGGGCGTGAGCACCGATGGCAAGCCGAGCAAGAAACAGCGGCGTGATCTGTTCAAGTTTCGCGGTAGCAGCAACGAAGATTGAAACGTTGTGCCGGCCTCTTCGCGAGCAGGCTCGCTGCCACATTCGATCGAGTCGTCTGTGGCAGCGAGCCTGCTCGCGAATCGAGTACGACGCGGTATCAGGCGCTACGCACCACACTCATCCGCGACACCATCGGCAGCTTGCCCAGCAACGCGAAAACCGGGGCGGTCAGCTTCAACCAGAAGTTCGACGCGTGCCAGGCAAACGGCGTGTAGTAACCCCAGCCCAACGCCCACACCGCCAGCAGCACGCCGCCGATGTAGTCGTCCTGTCCCCAATGCGCGCCGGCCACCAGACGCGGCAGCATGAACAACACGGCCAGACCCCATACTGTTAGAAATTGTCCGACGGTGCGGCTGAACACGCCCATGAACAACGCCCAGATCAACAACACTGAGGCATGATCACCAGGGAAACTCTGGCCGGAACGGTCCTTCAGCTCCCAGGTTTTTTCCAGGTGCGGAAAGTAATCGCTGATGTGCACGGCGCCCTCAAGCACCATTGACGGGCTGCTGTGCTGCCAGCCCATGTGATCGGCGAATTTGGAAAACAGCGCGCGGATCACCACCATCAGCAGCAGGATCGAGAAAAAACCGAAGAACGCGCGACGCACGTCGATCGCCCTGAAGACCCAGTCGCCCTTGATCAGCAGCGTCAGCAGAATCAGTCCGACGACGATATCGAACGGGCGCAGACTTGCAATTGCCCAGATGTGGAGCCATATCGGGTTGCTGGCCAGCGGTGCATTCAGCGAGCGGAACAGCCACTCGTCGAAAATCACACACAGCATCTGGCCGGTAGGCCATAACCAGAAAGCCAGTAGCGCCAACGGCACTACGTTACACAGAACCAGCCGGCCGAGGTTCCACCTTGATTGGAACAAACCCGGATTGTTCATAAAATGCCTCCCATGGCGAAAAAGCGCCGGCACCAAAAAAAGTGCCAGCAAGCGCAAATTTTCACGTTTTGTAATCATTTTGTCATCACATTCAGATACCCAGACCTATGACCGACCTAGCGGATACCGATTTCACTCAACGCTTCATCTTCGATGACAGCGACACTCGCGGCGAACTGGTAGCGCTGGAGCGCAGCTACGCCGAAGTCCTCGCCAAACACCCGTACCCGGAGCCGGTCGCGCAATTGCTCGGCGAACTGATGGCGGCCGCTTCGTTGCTGGTCGGCACGCTCAAGTTCGATGGCTTGCTGATTTTGCAGGCGCGTTCGGAAGGGCCGATTCCGCTGCTGATGATCGAGTGCTCCAGCGAGCGCGAAATCCGTGGCCTGGCGCGTTACGACGCCGAGCAGATCGCGGCTGACGCGACCCTTGCCGACTTGATGCCGAACGGCGTTCTGGCCCTGACCGTCGACCCGACTGTTGGCCAGCGTTATCAGGGCATTGTTGATCTTGACGGCGAGACACTGTCGGACTGTTTCACCAACTATTTCGTCATGTCACAACAGGTCGGCACGCGCTTCAAGCTGTTCGCCGACGGTCGTCGTGCCCGTGGCATGTTGCTGCAACAACTCCCCGCCGATCGCTTGAAAGACGAAGAGGATCGCGCCGCCAGCTGGCAGCACCTCACCGCGTTGGCCAGCACTCTGAGCGCCGATGAGCTGCTGAGCCTGGACAACGAAACCGTCCTGCATCGCCTGTACCACGAAGAACAAGTGCGCCTGTTTGATGTGCAGCATCTGCGCTTCAGTTGCAGTTGCTCGCGGGAACGCTCCGGCAATGCGCTGGTCAGTCTTGGGCTGGAAGATGCGCTGGCGCTGGCCGCCGAGCAGGGCGGCAAAGTCGAGATCGATTGCCAGTTCTGCAATCAGCAGTACCTGTTCGACGCGGCCGATATTGCTCAATTGTTCGCTGGCGCGGGCGTCGATACGCCGTCAGATACCCGTCACTAAAACGGTTCAGCGCAGGTAAATTCACTGCGGAATGACGGAATATCGCCGTTACGACGGGAGGACCCTACTCTTTTTGGGCTTTTCTGGCATAATCCGGCCCACTTTTTTCGCGGTAGTAGTGCACGACTTTCTACTACAAAACGTTTGGAGCACACTCGGCCACTGGCCGACGGGGAACCTCATGACGCAAGCCAATAACGCCGTGTACACCGATCTGAGTGTTGATGATCTGGTAAAAGAAGCCCTGAATCGCGGTGAAGGCGAGCTTGCCGATACCGGCGCTCTGGTTGTTCGCACCGGTCACCGCACCGGCCGTTCGCCAGTCGACCGTTTCATCGTTGAAGAGCCTTCCACCCAGGCCGCTATTGCCTGGGGCCCGATCAACCGCAAGTTCCCGGCCGACAAGTTCGATGCCCTGTGGGCTCGCGTCGAGGCCTTCAACAACGCGCAAGAGCACTTCGTTTCCCACGTGCATGTAGGCGCGGCGGAAGATCACTACCTGGCCGTGAAAATGACCACACAGACTGCCTGGCAGAACCTGTTCGGTCGTTGCCTGTTCATCAACCCGGCCCAGTACAACCCGGCTGGCCGTGAAGAATGGCAAGTGCTCAACGTTGCCAACTTCGAGTGCGTGCCTGAGCGTGACGGCACCAACTCCGACGGTTGCGTGATCATCAACTTCGCGCAGAAGAAAGTGCTGATCGCTGGCATGCGTTACGCCGGCGAGATGAAGAAAGCCATGTTCTCGGTGCAGAACTTCCTGCTGCCGGCCGCTGACGTGCTGCCAATGCACTGCGCAGCCAACATCGGCGAAGACGGCGACGTGACCCTGTTCTTCGGTCTGTCGGGCACCGGTAAAACCACCCTGTCGGCCGACGAAAGCCGTTACCTGATCGGTGACGACGAACACGGCTGGGGCGAAGGCGTGGTGTTCAACATCGAAGGTGGTTGCTATGCCAAGTGCATCGACCTCTCCGAGAAGAACGAGCCGGTTATCTGGAAAGCCATCAAGCACGGCGCGGTGCTGGAAAACGTCGTCATCGACGACGCCAAGCACGCCGACTATGCCGATGTCAGCCTGACCCAGAACAGCCGCGCCGCCTACCCGCTGGAGCACGTTGCCAAGCGCTCCGAGAAGAACCTCGGTGGCGAGCCAAACGCGGTGATCTTCCTGACCTGCGACCTGACCGGCGTGCTGCCGCCAGTGTCGATCCTCAACGAAGAGCAAGCGGCCTACCACTTCCTGTCCGGCTACACCGCACTGGTGGGCTCGACTGAAATGGGTTCGGGCAGCGGCATCAAGTCGACCTTCTCCACCTGCTTCGGCGCACCGTTCTTCCCGCGTCCGGCGGGTGAATACGCAGAACTGCTGATCAAGCGCATCCGCGGCTTCGGCTCCAAGGTCTACCTGGTCAACACCGGTTGGACCGGCGGCGGCTACGGCGTCGGCCAACGCTTCAACATCCCGACCACCCGCGCGGTGATCGCAGCGATCCAGAGCGGCGCTCTGATCGGTGCTGCCACCGAGCACCTCGACACCATCAACCTCGACGTGCCTCTGGCCGTACCAGGCGTCGACACCAACCTGCTCAACCCACGCAACACCTGGGCTGACAAGGCTGCGTACGACGAGGCAGCGAAAGCATTGGCCGGTCTGTTCATCGAGAACTTCAAGAAGTTCGAAGTGAGCGACGCGATCAAGGCGGCTGGGCCGAAGTTGTAAGCAGTAGTTTGCAGTGAATAAAAAACCGCCCTTTGGGGCGGTTTTTTATTTCCGATCTGAAATGCAGCTTGGTTGGACTCAAAGACGTGGCTTGCCCTGGCTATGTGTCAATCAGCCAGTGCACTCAGCACATGGACAGGATCGTTATGAATGGCCTTGAGTAGTGCTTTGGCCGGCCCCGTCGGCTGACGACGACCTTGCTCCCAATTGCGTAAGGTTCCCAATTGGACATCGATCAAGGCTGCGAACTTTGCCTGCGTCATTCCCGTCGCTTTGCGAATCTGTTTAACCTGTAATGCATCCACATGGAATTCGCGGGACGGCTTTTTTTCACCCCGAAGAATCTCATCCATTTCCTGCACGCTTTCCATCAGCTCATCAAAAAACTTGCTCATGGTTACCTCCAGTTTCCAATCATGGCCTTCAGTGCTTTCCGTTCGTCATGGGTAAGATCCTGCTGCTCGTTTTTTGGATAAATCATCAACAACGCGATCTTTGATGCTGAAACGAAGTGGTAGTAGATAACCCGTGCGCCACCCCGTTTGCCATGGCCTTTGGAGGCGACTCGTGCTTTACGCACCCCGCCGGTTCCTTCGATTACATCGCCAATGGAGGGGTTTGCGACCAACTGCTTTTGAAAGGTGGCGTAGGCATCGTCGTCCAGTAACTCTCTTACTCGGCGGGGTGAAGACTGAAGTCTCAATAAAAATCATGGTCAATGTACGCCAGTGACTTACTTTCAGGCAATGCTGAAGTGTTGATAACGATGACTGGTGCCTGGTCGCCGACAGCTGATCGGCGGCGATCAGGCTGCTCGGCTTAGGCAGGGGCTTTCCAGTTGAGCATCTGTGTCTGCGCGACTTGCAGCAGCTCGCAGCCGACCTGTCAGCAGGTACAGAGCGTGGGTGATGTGGGGGTCACTGACCAAAGCAGCGACACCCACGACTATAGGTTCGCACCACCGCCTCGCGATAGCCGACAAGGCATCGCGTGAAGTAGGAACGGGACGAACAATTCGCCAGACGTTGCTACCGATTCTTCAACGCCTTTCAACGCAGATGCTGGTAACCGGAAATATCCAGCAGGCTTGTGGTCAGTCCGGTTGCCGGGTGGTAGATCGTGCCTTTGACTGCTGAAAACGGCACGCCTTTGCTTCCCAGCGAGACATAGCGCTCGCCTTTGTCCAGTTCGGTGAAATAGGTGTAGGACTGGCTGTGCATCTTCTTGTAGCGGGCTTCGTCGCTGACGATGGTGCCGGTGAAGCGCAGTAGGTCGGCATCGCTCAGGTTGAGGGTTTTGCTCAGTGGCACGCCCCAACGCTTGAGGCATGTTTCCGCCAGATGGCGAACGATGCGGCCGGGCTCGATCAGCGCGTTGAGGTCGCCGCTGCCGCTTGGCTCGCCGCCGAGCGATGTGGCGTTGCCAGCGAGGGTGGCGTGGCGACCGGCCATTGGATAGATCGAAGTCTTGGTGCCGGTAACGGTTTGCGGGATCACGCAGCTGAAGCCTTTTGAGCGCTCGTCGCGGGCATAGAAGGCGATGTATTCCTTGACGTTGGATTGGAGTTTGACGCGGTTTTCCTGGAAGTTGCCGATGCCCGGGACTGGATCAATCGCAAATATATTCACCGGAATATGTTTGAGCGCAGCGTCCTTGAACATTGCATTGGCGAGCATGTGGCAACTGATACCGCCACGGCTCCAGCCGAGCAGATTGACGCGCGTCGGAATAACGCCGTCCTTGCGGAAAGTTTTGATGATCTGTTCCTGCAACTTCTGTTGCGTGATACTCCGGTCGCCATAGTTATACTGGCGCCAGAACCAGGAACCCTCCTCTTTTACATCTTCAATAGGAATGCCTGCGGCTTTCAGACGGTTGTATTCTGCCTCGGTAAGTTGTTTACGTTGCCAATCGCATTTGCCTTTGATGATATTCAACGCGTGCTGCACGTTTTCATCCCAGCCTTTGCCGAACAGCGTGCCGGACAAGCCGTATTCAGAGGTCTTGGTGAACAGGTCGTCGGCTTGCAGATTGCCGCTGCCAGGGCCATCGACGACGATCCACTCGGCAAATTCGCGTCCGCTGTGGTGTGCAGCGAGCGTAGAAACGATTTCGCCGTCCCAGAAGCTTTTATTTTTGTCATCAAACTTGTTGGAGCCGGTGCCGCAGAAAAAGATTGTTAAAGTTGTCATTTCGTTGCTCTTGCTTATGTATAAGAGCAGTCAAGTTAGTTTTAGGTGGTGTAAAAAATAAAGGGCGCTGTTGTATCCGTGTTTGTAATGTGAAGTTTGTTACATATATGTAGCTGAGCTTTTCGAAAGTATGTCGAGGCGCTTCGATTGTTAAACGCTTGGTTTTCGCTTCCCATGTATCATTCAGTATTGATTCAACCCCGACCTTTTCTCGACTCGCCGCAATCGCCCGCTAGGCTTTGGGCATGGCAGCAGTCAAAGGAGTGACAGCAAATGCAACACACCCTGGAACAGGTTTTTGGTTATCCACAGTTTCGCCCCGGTCAGGAGGCCGCGATCAGCGCGGTGCTGGCGGGACGTTCGGCGGCGGCGATCTTTCCCACCGGCTCCGGCAAATCGCTTTGCTACCAACTGCCGGCACTTTTACTGCCACACCTGACATTGGTGGTTTCGCCGTTGCTGGCGTTGATGCAGGATCAACTGGCGTTTCTCAAGCGCCACGGGATCTCCGCAGGCAGTATCGATTCGGCGCAGAGCCGCGAGGATGCCAACGACGTCATGGCCCGTGCGCGTTCGGGCGAGCTGAAAATTCTGATGATCTCCGTCGAGCGCTTGAAGAACGAGCGCTTCCGCAATTTCCTGCAGCAGGTGCCGATCTCGTTGCTGGTGGTCGACGAGGCGCACTGCATTTCCGAATGGGGCCACAACTTTCGGCCGGACTATCTGAAACTGCCCGACTACCAGCGTCAGTTCAACATTCCGCAGGCTTTGCTGCTCACCGCCACGGCGACACCAAAAGTCATCGCCGACATGCAGGCGAAATTCGCCATATCTCCGGACGATGTAGTGACCACCGGTTTCTATCGGCCCAACCTCAACCTGCTGGTCGAGCCTGTACGCGGTCAGGACAAGCGCCGGCGTCTGGTCGAATGGATGAGCGAGCGTCCCGGGCAACCGAGCATTGTCTACGTGACGTTGCAGAAGACCGCCGAGCATATCGCCGAGCATCTTCAACGCAACGGAATCCAGGCCGAGGCATACCACGCGGGTTTGCCCCACGATCAGCGTGAAGACATTCAACGCCGCTTCATGGCCGGGCAGTCCAATTGCATCGTCGCCACCATCGCCTTCGGCATGGGCATCGACAAGAGCGACATCCGCAACGTGGTGCATTTCGATCTGCCCAAATCCATCGAAAACTACAGTCAGGAAATCGGCCGCGCCGGGCGTGACGGGCAGCCTTCGGATTGCTTGGTACTGGCGAATCGCGACAGTCTCAATGTGCTGGAGAACTTCGTCTACGGTGATACGCCCGAGCGCGACGGGATTCGTTATGTGCTCGAAGAGCTCAAAGCCGCAGTGCCGGACGGACAATGGGAGTTTCTGCTTGGGCCATTGGCGGATCAGAGCAACATTCGCTCGTTGCCGTTGAAGACTCTGCTAGTGCAGCTGGAACTGCGAGGCCTGATCGCGCCGCGCTACGCTTATTACGCTGAATACCGCTTCAAATATCTGCTTGAGCCCGAAGCATTGCTCCAGCGCTTCGAAGGCGAGCGCAGGGATTTCGTTGCGGCGATCATCAGAACGTCCACGCGAGCACGCACCTGGGCCACAGTAGATTTCGAGGCGATGTATTCGCAGTATTCCGCCGAGCGCAATCGCGTGGTGACAGCGCTTGATTACTTCCAGGAAAAAGGCTGGGTCGAGCTTGAAAGCAAGCAAATGACCGAGGTTTACAGCCTGCTGCAAAGTGATTTTGCCAGCGACGCCCTGAGCGCTGAGCTGCACGAGTACTTCACTCGTCACGAAGAGACTGAAGTGGCGCGAATTCACGCCATGCTTGAGGTGTTCGCCACCGAACGCTGCCTGGGTTATCGCCTGGCCGAGTATTTCGGTGACCACAATGCCCCTGAACATTGCGGGCATTGTTCGGTATGTCACGGCCAGATCGCGCGATTGCCTGAGCCACCGCCGTTGCCAGCGCTTGTGGATAAAAACTTCGCGCAATTGTGTGGTGAATTTATCCACAGGCATGAGCAGCACACAGGCAGCCTTCCGACGGCCGAACGCCTGACACGCTTCCTGTGCGGAATCAGCGTGCCGTTGTTCACCAAACTCAAGGCGCGGGCGATACCGGGTTTTGCTGCGTTGGAAGAGTATCCCTACGCAAAGGTCCGCGAGTGGGCGGACACTCACTTGCTCGATTAAGCAGAGAGTCTGTGGGCGCTGCATCCATCCGCTGAATGTCGATCATCACGCTAATAAACTTCAAAAAGCGTCGTGGCCTGACTAAGGTTGGAATCTGTCTTCGGGCCACTCACAAGAGAACAACATGAGCCAGACAAGCTTCGAGATTCAGCAGGCTGCCGTGATCGGCGCGGGCACCATGGGCCGTGGCATCGTCATGTGCCTGGCCAATGCTGGCGTGAACGTGCAATGGGTGGATAACAATCCACAGATGCTTGAGCAGGCTCTGACGACGGTCGCGCAAACTTATGCACACAACGTGCGTCAGGGCCGCATTGATCAGGCCGAGGCGGATGCGCGAATGGCTCGCGTATCTGCAGCGGCGGATTACGCGGCGATTCGCAACGTAGATCTGGTGATCGAAGCGGTGTACGAGAACCTCGAACTGAAGCAGAAGATCTTTCGCGAACTCGATGGCCTGCTCAAGCCTGAGGCTCTGCTGGCGAGCAACACCTCGGCGCTGGACATCGACGCCATCGCGGCTGCGACCCGGCGCCCGGCACAGGTGTTGGGTCTGCATTTCTTCAGCCCCGCGCACATCATGAAACTGCTGGAAATCGTGCGCGGTGCGCAGACCTCGCCAGCGGTGCTCGAGGCAGCGCTGGCACTCGGCAAGCGCATGGGCAAGGTCAGTGTGGTGTCGGGCAACTGTCACGGTTTTATCGGCAACCGCATGCTGCATCCGTATGTACTGGAAGCGCGCAAGATGCTTCTCGAAGGCGCTTATCCACAGCAGGTGGATGCCGCGCTGCAAGGCTTCGGCTTCGCCATGGGGCCGTTTCGCATGTACGACGTGGTTGGCATCGATCTGGAATGGCGTGCTCGGGAGCTAGCTGGCAAGGGGCAGGATGCGCCCGAAGTTCAGGTGGATGACCGCCTGTGCGAGATGGGCCGGTTCGGGCAGAAGGCCGGTAACGGTTATTACCATTACGAGCCGGGCAGTCGTCAGGCCGAGCATGATCCCGAGGTCGATGCATTGGTACTGCGGGTCAGCGAAGAGCTGGGTTTCCAGCGTCGCGACATCGGTCCCGAAGAAATCCTTGAGCGCTGTTTGCTGGCTCTGGTCAACGAAGGCGCGAAGATTCTGCAGGAAGGCATTGCCGGCTCGGCCCATGACATCGATCTGGTGTACTTGAACGGCTATGGTTTTCCAGCGGATAAGGGTGGGCCGATGGCCTGGGCGGATCAGCAGGGGCTGGCGGATATCCATCAGCGCTTGCTGGCGCTGGAGACGCGCCAGGGCGATCAGTGGACGCCGGCGCGGTTGATTGGCGAACTGGCGGCGCAGGGGAAGGGGTTTGCTGATCGTTGACGCCGGTCGGCTGTGCTGACGCCTTCGCGAGCAGGCTCGCTCCCACAGGCAAAGTGTTCGTCATCACGATCAAATTCAATTAAGAAAATGCGAGAACCCTGCATGAATCAACGCTCCGACTACCCCCACTTCCAGCCCATCACCACACGCTGGCACGACAACGATGCCTACGGTCACGTCAACAACGTTACCTACTACAGTTTCTTCGACACGGCGGTGAACACTTATCTGATTCAGGTCGGTGGCCTGGATATTCATGACGGCGAAGTGGTGGGATTCGTGGTCAGTTCCGCCTGCGATTACTTTGCCTCGATCGCTTTCCCCGATCTGATCGAGATCGGACTGCGGGTCGGCAAGCTGGGCAACAGTTCGGTGCAATATGAATTGGCTGTGTTCAAGGTCGGCGAAAGCGAGGCGTGTGCGGCTGGGCGTTTTGTGCATGTGTTTGTCGATCGGGCGAGCAATCAGCCGGTGCCGATTCCTGCCGGTTTGCGTGGGGCGCTGGAGCGGTTGGTCGTCTAGACGCGCAAAAAAAATCGCAGCCCCAAGGGCTGCGATTTTCGTACAAGCCTTCGCCTTAGTGGTGGCGATAGTACTTGTGATGCTTACGGTGGCCGTAGGCATGGCCGCGACCTGGATGACCACGGTCGCGGTAGTAGCGACGGTCATCATGGCGACGGTCGTAGCGACGATCATCGTCGTCACTCTTGTTGCCCATGTAGTTACCCAGCGCGCCACCTGCGCCGCCACCAGCGGCGGAGCCGATCAGGCTGCCGGTGGTGCCGCCGAGACTGCGGCCAACCACGTTACCGCCGGCTGCACCCAGTGCACCGCCGATGGCCGCTTCGCCACGGCTGCGCTTGTCTGCGCCGACCGCACTACCACCCGCGCCGCCCAGGGCTGCGCCGATGGTGGAACCTGTATTGCCGCCTAACGATTGACCGACGACCGAGCCAAGAACCCCGCCCAATGCGCCGCCCACACCTGCTTCGGTGGTGCCTCCGGCAGAAGCGAAGCCACTGACCAGGCCAAGGGACAACAAGAGAATCGAGGAGAACTTCATAGAGGATGAGCCTCAAAGGGATGACGGCGCCGATCCTGAAGCTCTGCAATGGGCGTGACAATCAAAATCCGACGAATAACACGACTTGTATACAATATTGCAAGTTACTGTTTTTTCACCGGAACTTAACCGATTTTCGCCGGTCTTTAGCTACTTCGGACAGGCCGTTTTCATGCAGAAACGGCCTTTTTTGTGGGCGGTCGAAAATCTTTGCCACGGCAGATCTGTTGACAGGTCGATGGCTTTCGCGAGCAGGCTCGCTCCCACATTTGAAATGCATTCCAAGTGTGGGAGCGAGCCTGCTCGCGAAGGGGCCGGATCTGGCTCCGCGGTTAAGCGGATTTAGCCATGATCAACCCAGTCTCACTCGCCGCTTCCAGCCGGATCGCAATGAACTTCGACGTCGGCGTGTGGCTGCCATCCCCCGTACTTTCCAGCGGCACCAGCGGATTGACCTCCGGATAGTACGCCGCCGCCTGCCCCGCAGGAATATCGAACGCCAACAATGTAAAACCTTTCACCCGACGCTCGCGACCGTCGTCCCAGATCGACACGATGTCGGCCTTCTGCCCTGGACGGAAGCCCAGACGAATGATGTCGGCCTCATTGGCGAACAGCACGTTGCGCTGGCCCTTCACGCCACGGTAGCGGTCGTCGAGACCATAGATCGTCGTGTTGTACTGATCGTGTGAGCGCATCGATTGCAGGATCAGATCCGGCACCTGGCCGGTGGCGCGGGTGCGTTCGTGAACCAGATCTTTCGGCAACTGGTTGGCGCGGAAATTGGCACGGCCCGATGGCGTGTTCCACTTGCGGGCGCCAGCCGAGTTGCCCAGATAGAAGCCGCCCGGGTTTTTGATCTTGTCGTTGAAGTCTTTGAAACTCGGGATGGTGTCGGCGATCAGTTCGCGAATGCGCCCGTAATCGGCTACCAGCCAGTTCCAGTCCACCGGTTGGCTGCCCAACGTCGCGGCAGCGATGCCGGCGATGATCGACGGCTCCGAGCGCATCTGGTTCGACAGCGGCTGCAACTGGCCGTTGGAAGCGTGGACCATGCTGAACGAGTCTTCCACAGTCACCGCTTGCGGGCCTTCGGTCTGGATGTCGATGTCGGTACGGCCCAGGCACGGCAGGATCAGCGCGTCTTTGCCGTGAGCGAGGTGGCTGCGGTTGAGTTTGGTGCTGATCTGCACAGTCAGGTCACAGTTGCTCAGCGCTTCGAAGGTGCGCGAGCTGTCCGGCGTGGCCTGGGCAAAATTGCCGCCCAAGCCGATAAACACCTTGGCACGACCTTCGGCCATCGCATGAATCGCCTCGACCACGTTGTGGCCATTGTGGCGCGGCACCTTGAACTGGAAGCGACGCTCCAGCGAATCGAGGAACGCCACCGGTGGACGCTCGTTGATGCCCATGGTGCGGTCGCCCTGCACGTTGCTGTGACCACGCACCGGGCACAGACCGGCGCCAGGTTTGCCGATATTGCCGCGCAGCAGCATCAGGTTGGCGATTTCCTGAATGGTCGGCACCGAATGACGGTGCTGGGTGATGCCCATGGCCCAGCACATGATCACGTTCTTGCCTTTGGCGTACATGCGCGCGGCTTGCTCGATCTCGACCAGGGTCAGGCCGGACTGCTCGACGATCTGCTCCCACGAGGTGTCGTCGACGATGGCCAGATACTCCAGCACGTTAGCGCTGTGGGCATTGAGGAAATCATGGTCGAACACCGCCGGTTCGCCAGCCTTCTGTGCTTCACGTTCCCATTGCAGAAGGAACTTGGCCATGCCGCGCAGCACCGCCATGTCGCCGCCGAGTGCCGGGCGGAAATACGCGGTGTTGGTCGGCTTGTCGCCGTTGGTGAGCATTTCGATCGGATGCTGGGGATGCTGGAAACGCTCCAGACCGCGCTCCTTCAGCGGATTGATGCACACCACTTGGGCGCCGCGTTTCACCGCTTCACGCAACGGTTCGAGCATGCGCGGATGGTTGGTGCCAGGGTTCTGGCCCCAGACGAAAATCGCGTCGGCGTGTTCGAAGTCGTCGAAGGTCACCGTACCTTTGCCGACACCGACGCTCTGCGCCAGCGCCACGCCACTGGCCTCGTGGCACATGTTCGAGCAGTCAGGGAAATTGTTGGTGCCGTAAGCCCGCACGAACAGCTGATATAGATACGCCGCTTCGTTGCTGGCGCGCCCCGAGGTGTAGAACTCGGCCTGATCCGGGCTTGGCAGGTTGCGCAGGTGCTTGCCGATCAGAGCGAAGGCATCTTCCCAACTGATCGGCTTGTAGCGATCGGACTCGGCGTCGTAGACCATCGGCTCGGTCAGGCGACCCTGATATTCCAGCCAGTAATCGCTCTGCTCCAGCAGCGAAGTGACGCTGTGCTTGGCGAAGAATTTCGCATCGACGCGACGCTTGGTCGCTTCCCAGTTCACCGCTTTGGCCCCGTTCTCGCAGAACTTGACCATGCCGCTCTCCGGCGAATCACCCCAGGCGCAACCCGGGCAGTCGAAGCCGCCGTTTTGGTTGGTCTTGAGCATCATGCGCAGGTTTTTCAGGGCGTTGTCGCTGGTCAGCCACGCCTGGGCCACACTGATCAGGGCGCCCCAGCCGCCGGCGGCACCTTTGTAAGGCTTGTAGCGCGGGACAGGTTTCTGGTCGGCTTGATGATGTTGGCTCACGCTTGATTCTCCATCGCGGGGCTGTACACCCGCGGCGCACTTTTCTGCGGCAGGTGGATGAGATTGAGGTTGTGGCGCCGGGCCCATTGCACGGCAAGGCCGGTAGGCGCCGACAGGCTGACCAGGGTCTGGATGCCGGCACGCAAGACTTTCTGGATCAATTCGAGGCTGCAACGGCTGGTGACGATCGCCAGCCCGCCCTCTGTGGATATCTTCTGGCGGATCAGTCCGCCGATCAGCTTGTCCAGCGCGTTATGCCGACCGATGTCTTCACGACCGAGCAGCAGTTCACCACTGGCGTTCATGAACACCGCCGCGTGCACCGCGCCGCAATGCTGGCCCAGCGGCTGGAACGCGCCGATGCGCTGGCGCAGACCATCAAGCCACTCGATCGGTGGCAACGCTGCGCCTGGCAACACCTTGAGATCAGGCAGCGCCTGTTCGACGGCTTCGACGCCGCACAGTCCGCAGCCGCTGGTGCCGGCCAACTGCCGACGCTGCTGTTTGAGGTTCCAGAACGCGCGGTTGGCAATGGTCACTTGCGCGTATTGCGCCGAGCCTGCGCCTGTCAGTTGCAGATCGTAGATATCGCTGGCGTCTTCGATGATGCCGCTGCCGAGGCTGAAGCCGACAATGAAGTCTTCCAGATCGGTCGGGGTCACCAGCATCACCGCCTGGCTGATGCCGTTGTAGGCGATCGCCAACGCGACTTCCTCGGCCAGCGCGGTGCTGGCCGATGCCTCAAAGGGTAGATCGCTGTAGCTGTAGGTCTGGCTGGCGGCTGGCGCGGGCGTTTCAATTGCTGGCGCCGCGCAGGCTGGGCGCTTGGCGTTCATGGCATCACCGACGGTTTGATCTAGGTCAAGACTAGGCGCGGCAAGTTGTCGCGTCTAATCGCTATTACCGATCTACCGATAGATACCGTCGATCAAGCGTCTTTTGGCGATTTCTGATAAAGCGCGAAACAGGCTTCTGCCAGCGCTGAACGCGGCGCGCCACGGCGCATGATCAGCCCCAGCGGGGCGAGGGTGTGGGCGTTCTCGATCGGTTGCAGGCGCAGGTGATCGGCGAGGGTTTCCGCGCCGCCGTCGAGGGGCATGATCGCGCAGCAAAAACCGCCGTGCACCGCTTGCAGCAGTTGATGCACGGCGTCGGTTTGCAACAGCGGTTGCGGCGTCAGGCCACGGCTGTGGAAGTTGTGGTCGATGGACTGGCGAAAATGCATGCCGCTGGTGAGCATGCACAGCGGTAGTTCGATCAGCGATTCCCAGCTCAGGGGTTCATCGCCGAAACTGAACGAGCGCTCGTCATAGAGCAAGCCCATGCGCGTCTCGTTAAAGGCCAGCGAATCGAAGCGCTCGCTGTCCAGGCGCTCCAGATACGACACGCCAATGTCGATGCGGTTGTTCGCCAAGTGTTCGAGCACTTGCTCGGAGCTCAGCGATGACAGCTCGAAGCGCAAGTCCGGGTGCGCCGCGTGCAGACGTTGCATCAGCGGCAAGGGATCGAAGCTCGACAGCGGCACCACGCCCAGGCGCAGCGTACCGATCAGGTTGCCGCGACAGGCCGCCGCTTCCGCCTGCAAGCCGTCATAGGCTGCCAGCACCGTACGCGCCCACGCCAGCACGCGTTCGCCCGGTGCGGTGAAGCCTTCGAAGCGCTGGCCGCGATTGACCAATGGCAAGTCGAGTTCTTCTTCGAGGCTGCGCAAGCGCATCGACAGGGTCGGCTGGGTGATGTGGCAGCGCGCGGCGGCCTGGCCGAAATGGCGGGTTTCGTCGAGGGCGATGAGGAATTTCAGTTGCTTGATGTCCATCTTCGCTCCGGGCGGTTGGCGGGGTGTGGCAATTCTACCGCCTGCGGCGCGGCAGCGTCATTGGTCGGACTGGAACCGGGTTTGGCCGGGGTGGTCTAGGCTTGGACGACTGACCCTTTACTACATGGAGTGAATGCGATGAGCCTGTTCAGTTTTTTGAAAGAAGCCGGTGAAAAGATTCTCGATGCACTGACGCCGGACAAGGCCGAGGCCAACAGCGCAGCGCTGACCAAGCATGTGCAGGAAGCGCTGACCGGTATCGATACGTCGAAGATCCAGGTCAAGGTTGAGGGCGAGAAAGTCATCGCCACGGGTGAAGCGGCGAGTCAGGAAGAGAAAGAAAAGATTCTCTTGGCCCTGGGTAACGTCGCCGGCGTGAGTGGTGTGGACGATCAGATCACCGTGACGGGTGGCGTTGCCGCTGCTGCAAAATTTGTCACGGTCGAGAAGGGCGACACGCTGAGTGCGATTTCCAAGCGCGTGTATGGCGACGCCAACCAGTACAACAAGATTTTCGAGGCCAACAAACCTCAGCTCAAACATCCAGACAAGATCTACCCGGGACAAGTACTGCGTATTCCTGAATAACACTCGAAAGCGCTTTCGCGAGCAGGCTCGCTCTCACATTTGAAACGCATTTCAGTGTGGGAGCGAGCCTGCTCGCGATGGCAGCAACGCGACGTCAAAGCCCTGCAATCAAATCGCGGTAATCCTCGACTGCGGCAAACTCCGCTGTGTCCTTCGGCCCTTTGCGGCTGTCCGGTTCTTTCACCGCCAGCAAGTGCGCCACGCCAAAATCCCGTGCACTGCGCAGGATCGGCAAGGTGTCGTCGATAAACAGGCTGCGCGCCGGATCAAAACCGATGTCCGCCTGCAAGGCATCCCAGAACTGCGGGTTCTCCTTGGGATAACCATAGTCATGCGAACTGATCAGCCGCTCGAAGTATGGTGCGAGTTCGATCCGTTCCAGTTTCAACGACAGCGAATCGCGGTGCGCATTGGTGATCATGATCACCCGCTTGCCGGCGCGTTTGATTGCGCCGAGAAAGGTATCGGCATCGGCGCGCAGGGCGATCAAGTGGGCAGTTTCCTGTTTCAGTTCGCGCACCGACAATTTCAGTTCCGCGCTCCAGAAATCCAGGCAGTACCACTGCAACTGGCCAGCGTGGCGCTCGAACAACGGCTGCAATTCCAGCTCGGCCATGGCCCGGCTGATGCCGTGCAGTTCGGCGTAGCGTTGGGGCAGGTGTTCGAGCCAGAAATGGTTGTCGAAGTGCAGGTCCAGCAGCGTGCCGTCCATGTCGAGCAGAACGGTATCGATGTCGGACCACGGTAAAGAAGGCATGGCAACGTCTCGAACGGTGAAAAGATATCCGACGCAAACAATCGGGAAAGCCGCGTTATAGTAGCGCGTTCACGCCAAGGAGCTTTGCATGCGCCAGAAACCCACCGTACTCGCCCGCGAGATCGTCGCCACCAGTCGCCTGTTTCGCGTCGAAGAACTCAAGCTGCGATTTTCCAATGGCGTGGAGCGTACTTACGAGCGTCTGGTCGGCAAGGGCGCGGGCTACGGCGCGGTGATGATCGTCGCGATGCTTGATGCCGAACACGCAGTGTTGATCGAGGAATACTGCGGCGGCACTGACGAGTACGAACTGTCTCTGCCCAAAGGCCTGATCGAGCCGGGCGAAGACGTGCTGGCAGCGGCCGAGCGGGAGCTCAAGGAAGAGGCCGGTTATGGCGCGCGTCAACTGGAACATCTGACCGAGCTGTCGCTGTCGCCCGGTTACATGAGCCAGAAAATCCAGGTGGTGCTGGCCACCGACCTGTATGAAGAGCGGCTGGAAGGTGATGAGCCGGAGCCGATGCGGGTCGACAAGGTCAACCTTCGCGAACTGTCAGCGCTGGCGCAGAATCCGCAATTTTCCGAGGGCCGCGCGTTGGCGGCGCTGTATTTGACCCGCGACCTGCTAAGCCAGCGCGGGGTGTTCAGCTATGAGTGAGACGTCGATGAATTTTCCCCATCCGCTGATGGCACCTGTGGTTGCGCTGGCTTTACAGGCTGGCGAGGCGATTCTGCCGTTCTGGCGCGCCGGCGTTGAAGTCACGGCCAAGTCCGATGATTCGCCGGTCACCGCCGCCGACCTGGCCGCCCATCACCTTATCGTTGCCGGGCTGACGGCGCTGGATCCGAGCATTCCGGTGCTGTCCGAAGAGGACGCCGACATCCCGCAAAGCGTGCGCGCCGGTTGGCAACGCTGGTGGCTGGTGGATCCGCTGGACGGTACCAAGGAGTTCATCAGCGGTAGCGAAGAATTCACTGTGAACATCGCTCTGATCGAAAATGGCCGGGTGGTGTTTGGCGTGGTGACGATGCCGACCAACGGTCGTTTTTACGTCGGCGGTGCCGGATTTGGAGCCTGGCGTGGCGACGAGGGTGGTACGCCGACGGCGATTCAGGTGCGTGATGTGCCTGCACCGGGCGAGGCGTTTACTGTGGTGGCCAGCCGTCGCCATTCAAGTCCCGAGCAAGAGCGTTTGCTGGCCGGGTTGAGCGCGAGTCTTGGTGAGTTGCAACTGGCCAATATCGGCAGTTCCTTGAAGTTCTGTCTATTGGCCGAAGGTGCTGCTGATTGCTATCCGCGACTGGCGCCGACTTCGCAGTGGGACACGGCGGCAGCGCAGGGCGTGCTGGAAGGGGCGGGGGGCGAGGTGCTGGATTTGAAGGGTGAAGCGTTCAGTTACCCTGCGCGGGAATCGCTGTTGAATGAGTTCTTTCTGGCGCTGCCGGCGAAGGCTGCGTGGCGCGGGCGGTTGTTGGAGTTGGCCCGCTCCTGAGATCAAAAGTTCGTCCGAACGCGGCCCGAGCCTTCGGACGATCTTTTTGCCTCAACGGTGCAAAACGTACTGCCCGGTAAATCTCACCGCCTCGTCCTCGCTTCCCGCATTCAGTATCCGCGTATCCAGCGTCAGCCGCGCCCGTCCATAGCGCCGATACATCGCCACAAACCGCTTCCACACCGCCGCATCCGGCGCCGGGCAGACTGCCACGGCGTCCCCGGTCACCGGCAGCGGATAACTGATCTGTCCTTCCTGAATGACGATATGTCCGTCGGCAATCCCTTCTTCCTTCAAACGTAAATGCAACCAGCCCCAACCGGCCAGCACCGCGCCGCAGTAAAGGCTGCCACCGAACATGGTGCTCTTGTGATTGACGTTGGGTGCGAGCGGCAGGTGCAGGCTCAGTTGCTGCTCGCGCCACTCAAGCACCTCGAGGCCCATCTCGGCGGTCAGCGGAATGTCGTGATGCAGCACCGTTTGCAGGTATTCGCTTTCGCTGCTCATTCGTTGTCTTCCCCGTGACTGCTGTCGCCGAAATTCAGACCGTGTTTGCGCAGCTTGTCATGCAGGGTCTTGCGCGGAATACCCAAGGCTTCGGCGAGGCTGCGTACCGAGCTGTGCGAGCGCGCCAGTTCAGCGGCTATCAACGATTTTTCGAAGTTTTCGACTTGCTCGCTAAGGCCGCCGCTGACCACTTCTACGGGCGCGCCGCCGCTGCCGTCAGCGCTGTTGTCCAGTGCCAGCTCAAGCCCAAGGGCGAAGCGTTCGGCAGCATTTTGCAGTTCACGTACATTGCCCGGCCAGGTGTGGCGCAGCAGCAGGGCGCGGTGTGCCGGTTGCAGCTCGTGGGGCGGCAAGCCGTGACGGGCGCTGGCTTCATCGGCGTAATGCTGGAACAGCACCAGCGCGTCTTCGCCCCTTTCGCGCAGCGGCGGGATGCGCAGCGGCGCGACGTTGAGGCGGTAATACAAGTCGGCGCGGAAGCGACCCTGATCCGCCGCCTGACGCAGGTCCTCCTTGGTCGCGGCGATGACGCGGATGTCCAGCGGGATCAACTGATTGCCGCCCAGGCGTTCGACGACGCGCTCCTGCAGCATGCGCAGCAGCTTCACTTGCACGTCCATGCTCATGCTCTCGATTTCGTCGAGAAACAGCGTGCCGCCGTTGGCGAATTCGAATTTGCCGATGCGGCGTTTCTGCGCGCCGGTGAAAGCGCCGGGCTCGTGACCGAACAGTTCGCTTTCCACCACCGATTCGGCCAAGGCGCCGGCGTTGATCGCTACGAACGGACCGTTACGGCGGCTCGACAAGTCGTGCAGCGCGCGGGCCACGACTTCTTTGCCGGCACCGGTCTCGCCGAGGATCAGCACATCGGCCTTGGTCGCCGCCAGCGCACCGATCTGCTCACGCAGACGCAGCATCGGTGTCGAATGGCCGACCAGTCGCGCGCTCAATTCGTTGCGGTCGCTCAAGGCCAGACGCAGGCTGCGGTTGTCCAGCACCAGCCGCCGTAGCGCGAGGGCGCGACGGACGCTGTCGAGCAGTGCATCGCTGGCAAAGGGTTTTTCCAGAAAGTCGTAAGCGCCGGCGCGCATCGCCTGCACCGCCAGCGGTACGTCGCCATGGCCGGTGATCAGCAGCACCGGCAACTCGGGATCCTGTGCGTGCAATTCACTGAGCAGCTCGAGGCCGTCCATTCCCGGCATGCGAATGTCGCTGACCACCACCCCCGGCCAGTCACGCTCAAGCTGTGCGGCGAGGCCCTTGGCTTCGGACAGCGGCAGAATTTTCAGGCCGGCCAGGTCCAGGGTCTGGCCGAGAGCCTGGCGCAAGTGCGGATCGTCGTCGATCAACACTACCTGGATGCGATTGTCGATGGTCATGCACTTCGATCCTCGGACGGTTGGAGGCTGACTCCGGGCGCGCCGGCGCGCAGGCGCAGGGTAATCAGGGCACCGCCTTGTTTGTGGTTGGCGAACGACAGCTCGCCACCAAATGCGCGCATCAGCGTTTCACAAATGGCCAGTCCCAGACCCAGACCCTGTGTGCGGGTCTTGGTGGTGTAAAAGGGCTCGCTGGCGCGGCCAAGAGCTTCCATGCAGAACCCGGGGCCGTTGTCGCGAATGTACAGATTGACGCCGTCGGCGGTGGCTTCGGCACTCAGCCACAATTTGCGCGGCGGGGCTTTTTCGGTAAGCGCATCGAGGGCGTTGGCCAGCAGATTGCCCAGCACTTGGCGCAAGCGGGTTTCGCCGGCCTCGACCCAAAGCGTCGCGGCTGGCAGATCGCGGATCAGTTCGACTTCCATGCTGCGGCGACGTTTGGCGAGTAATGCCAGCGCATCGTCCAGCGCCGGTTGCAGAGCGACGCTTTCCGGTGCGTGGCGATCGCGCCGAGCGAAGGCGCGCAGATGGGCGATGATCGAGGCCATGCGCCCGGTCAGTTCGCTGATCAGCTTGAGGTTGCCGCGCGCATCCTCGGTGCGCTGATGATCGAGCAGCACTTCGGCGTTTTCCGCATAGCTGCGAATCGCCGCCAGCGGCTGATTGAGTTCGTGACTGATGCTCGCCGACATGGTCCCCAGCGCCGACAGTTTGCCGGCCTGGACCAGATCGTCCTGGGCGCGTACCAGCTCCTGCTGCGCCTGCTCACGCTCGAGCACTTCCTGCTTCAAACGCCGGTTGAGGCCTTCCAGATCGCTGGTACGTTCGGCCACCCGGCCTTCCAGTTCGCGGCGGGCCTTGGCCTCGAACGCGATGCGCTCCAGATAATGCCGGCGACGTTGCATCATCAAACCCACCAGCAGCATCACCACCAACAGTGTGGCGCCGCCGATCGCGACAACCGTGCGCACCGGACGATCGATCAGCGTGCGCGGGGCGAGGATGCTCACGCTCCAGCCGGTCTCGGCGATGTCGTGGGTCTGCGTCAGCCAGGCGTCAGGGCTCAGGTTCAGCGGCCGGGGTTCACGGGTCGGATAGGGCTGGATCGCAGTGATCGCGGCGCGCTCGGCATCGCTCAACTCGCGAGTGGAGCGGAAACGCCATTCCGGGCGCGACGTCAGGATGACCACGCCGTTATGGTCGGTCACCAGCAGTTGTTCCGGGGTTTTGCCCCACAGGCTTTCCGTGTGGTCGAGGTCAACCTTGATCACCAGCACGCCGATGATTTTCTCGCCGCTGCGCACAGCCGCAGCGAAGAAATAACCGCGCTTGGCCGAGGTGGTGCCGAGGCCGAAGAAGCGTCCGAGGCGCCCGGCCATGGCTTCACTGAAATACGGGCGGAAGGCGAAGTTGCGGCCGACGAAGCTGTCGCGTTTGTCCCAGTTCGACGCCGCTAGAGTCTGGCCTGACGTGTCCATCAGGTACATCACTTCAGCGCCGGTCTGCGCGGCGATGTTTTTCAGCAGGCGATTGGCGTTGCCTTGGGTCACGCCGTCGTCCGGCGCACCGAGCACCGCGCGCAGGGCCGGCAGATCGCCGAGAATCTGCGGCAACACTTCATAGCGATGCAGGGTGCCGAGCAGATTGGCGACGTAGAGGTCGAGGGTCTGGCGATTCTGCCCGGCGAGTTCGCTGCGGTAATAGCGTTCGGCGAGGTGTTCCAGCGGCCACAGCAGCGGCGCCAGGCACAGGGCCAACAGTGCGAGGCTGCGCCAGCGAGGTCTGCGAGGGAGAGATGCTTTCATGAGCCGGTAGCGCCTGTAGGGACAGGCGCATTATGCCCGGCCTCAGGCGAAGACGTCAGCGTCCTTGAGCAGCGCAGCCGCCTGGTCCTTGGCCGACAGCTTCGGCGCTTCCTCCAGTTGCCAATCGATGCCCAGCGCCGGATCGTCCCAGCGAATGCTGCGCTCGGAAGACGGGTCGTAGTAGTTGGTGGTCTTGTAAAGAAATTCGGCGAACTCGCTCAGCACCACGAAACCGTGAGCGAAACCTTCCGGTACCCACAGTTGACGATGGTTTTCCGCCGACAGACGCACCGCAACCGACTTGCCGAAATGCGGCGAGCTGCGACGGATGTCCACCGCCACGTCGAGCACCTCACCTGCGGTCACACGAACCAGTTTGCCCTGGGTGTTCTGCAACTGGTAATGCAGGCCACGCAGCACGCCTTTTTGCGAGCGCGAATGGTTGTCCTGCACAAACTGCGTTTCCAGACCGGTAGCGTCCTGAAACGCCTTGGCATTGAAACTCTCGTAGAAAAAACCGCGCTCGTCGCCGAACACCTTGGGTTCGATGATCAGAACACCGGGCAGATCGGTGGTGATGACATTCATGGGGAATTCCATTGATAGGTGTGAATGGCCGACATTCTTGCGCAAAGCGCTGCGGGGCGCGAGTGCGGACTACGCCGGAGCGTCAATCGACCTCGCCAAAATACCAGCGTTCCTCTTCATAAGTCTGCCCATCCCAGCCTTCAACCTCGTAGCGCAAACCTCGTTCGCGCATGCCCTGTGGCAACACAAGACCCCATTCTTGAGCCAGGCTTTTGCCGGTTTCGACATATTCGCTGTCGGAGGCAGGGTTATGACCGCGGTGGTATTCCAGATCCGTATAGATACAGATTTCGCTGGAAAACATGCCGGGAACACAAATGGCTGCGACCACTCGGCAGTCAAGCGCATGCACCGGGCGAGCCAGGCGTAAATGCTGCGCCGCGTCGATCAAGTGCTGGGCACATTGCTTTTTCAGCTCGGTTGTTGCCTGCCTTCCTTCCACCATTGCCATGTGGATCGGAATTTTCCAGTTCCAGTATTTGTCCTCAAGAGTAAGGTCAGCAGGAAAATACCCTTCGAAATCGGCGGCCCAAGCGGCGAGAGCTCGCAAGCGGCGAGGGATATTGCGGACTTTTTTGTTCGTAAGGGCGAGGCGACGATGGGACATGACGTGGGCTTGCATCCGTGCTGTGAATTTGTGGCGCAGATTGCACAGAGCTGCGCTGAAAAACAATCTGAAAGTCTTGCAGGAAAGTTTGCCTGGAAGTCTTTCATGATCGCATTTCCGTTTTCGGTTGACCGGGCAACGTCTTAAGGGGTTGCGTAACCGCCAAGGCAATGGCGATATAAGCGCCTAATAAAATTTCAGGGGTCGTTTCATGCCGCTCGCCACGTTGATTCATCGCGCCAGTTTGCCCGGTCCGCAGGTTTCAGAGGCGCAGGCGCTGCAATGGCTGGCCGAACATTACGGGCTCAGCGGCACGTTGCAGGCGCTGGGCAGCCAGCAGGATCTGAATTATCGCGTCGACGGTGGCAGTGGACGCTTCGTGCTGAAAGTCTGTCGTGGCGACTACGCTCTTGTGGAGCTGCAAGCCCAGCACGCCGGGCTCAAATACTTGGCCGAGCATTCGGCGATCAAGGTGCCGCGCGTCATCGCAGCCAATAACGGTGCCGATCTGTTGTCGTTGCAAGCCAATGGCGAAACGGTGCATGTGCGGTTGTTGGAGTACATCGACGGCCAGCCGTTGACCGATTTCGATCATCTTGGTCAGGACGTGGTCGCCGGGTTTGGCCGACTCTGTGGCGAGATGGATCTGGCCCTGGCAGGTTTCGATCACCCCGGCCTTGAACGCACCTTGCAGTGGGACGCGCGTCACGCCAACGCTTTGATCAGTCATCTGTTGCCGGTGATCTCGGACGTGCAGCAGCGTGCGGTGATCAGCGCTGCCGCCGAGCAGGCCGAACGCCGTTTGCAGCCGTTGCTGGACAAACTGCCGGTGCAGGCGATTCACATGGATATCACCGATGACAACGTCGTCTGGGCGCGTGACGCCCAGCGGCATTGGCAATTGCAGGGTGTGATCGACTTCGGTGATCTGGTGCGCACCTGGCGCATCACCGATCTGTCGGTGACCTGTGCGGCTTTGCTGCATCACGCCGATGGCGATCCGTTTGGCATCCTGCCGGCGGTCAAGGCTTATCACGCGGTCAATCCGTTGCAGTACGCTGAGCTGCAAGCGCTGTGGCCATTGATCGTGGCGCGGGCGGCGGTGCTGGTGCTCAGTGGCGAGCAACAGGTGAGTATCGACCCCACCAATACGTATAGCCGCGACAACCTCAGTCACGAGTGGGAAATTTTTCGCGTCGCGACATCGGTGCCACAGGCGCTGATGGAAGCGGCGATTCTCAGCGCCGTGGACGAGACCGTGCCGAAGGTCGAAAACCCGGAATTTGCACCGTTGTTGCCCGGGCTGGTCGGGCGCGAATTCGCGCTGATCGATCTGGGCGTGTTGAGCCCGCACTTCGAGGCGGGCAATTGGGAGCAGCCGGGCATTGATCAGCACTTGCTGACAGAGGCCGCAGCGGTGCACGGGCTGGCGGCGACGCGTTATGGCCAGTATCGCTTGTCACGTACTCGGCCAGACAGCGCGACTGAGCCGGACACGTTCCCGTTGCATGTCGAATTGCGTGTGCCGACCGGAACCGAAGTTCAAGCACCGTTCGCCGGCGTTCTGAAGCAAGCGGCAAACGGTGCGCTGCAACTCGATGGCCCACAGTTCAGCGTTCGCCTGTGGGGCGTGACGCCTGTTCTTGAACATGGGGTGGCAGTTGATAGAGGCCAGAAACTCGGTGAAGTCACTGGGCCGCTGATTGTGCAGTTGTGCCGAGAAGCAGAGCTCGACGCGCCGCTGTTCTGCACGCCGTCCCGTGCATCGGCGTGGCAAGCGTTGTGCCCGTCACCGGCGATGCTGCTCGGGCTGGCCTGCGACGCCGAGCCTGAGCTGGACGCGAAAACCCTGCTCGAACGCCGCGATGCCAGTTTTGCCCGCACGCAAAAACACTATTACGTTGACCCGCCGCGTATTGAACGCGGCTGGCGCAATCACCTGATTGATATGCACGGCCGATCCTATCTGGACATGCTCAATAACGTCGCGGTGCTCGGCCACGGCCACCCTCGGATGGCGGCGGTCGCGGCGCGGCAGTGGTCGTTGCTCAATACCAATTCGCGTTTCAACTACGCGGCGGTCGCCGAGTTTTCCGAGCGCTTGCTGAAGCTGGCGCCGAAGGGCATGGATCGCGTGTTCCTGGTCAACAGCGGCAGCGAGGCCAATGACCTGGCGATTCGCCTGGCCTGGGCCTACAGCGGCGGGCGCGACATGATCAGTGTGCTTGAGGCGTATCACGGCTGGACGATCGGCGCCGATGCGGTATCGACGTCGATTGCTGACAACCCGAAGGCGCTGGAAAGTCGCCCGGACTGGGTGCACCCAGTGCCGGCGCCGAACACGTATCGCGGCGAATTCCGTGGCGCCGATTCGGCGCCGGATTACGTGCGCAGCGTCGAACATCACCTGCAAAAACTGGCCGAGCAAAAGCGGCAACTGGCCGGTTTCATCTGCGAGCCGGTCTACGGCAATGCCGGAGGTATTTCTTTACCGCCGGGCTATTTGCCGCAGGTGTATGAAAAGGTCCGCGCGCAGGGCGGGGTGTGCATCGCTGACGAAGTGCAGGTCGGTTATGGGCGCATGGGCCATTTTTTCTGGGGCTTCGAAGAGCAGGGCGTAGTGCCGGACATCATCACCATGGCCAAAGGCATGGGTAACGGCCAGCCACTTGGCGCGGTGATCACCCGCCGGGAAATCGCCGAGGCGCTGGAGGCCGAAGGCTATTTCTTCTCGTCGGCGGGCGGCAGTCCGGTCAGTTGCCAGATTGGTATGGCGGTGCTCGATGTGATGGAGGAAGAAAAGCTCTGGGAAAATGCCCAGGTCGTCGGCGGCTACTTCAAGGCGCGCCTGGAAGCGTTAATCGATAAACATCCGCTGGTCGGCGCGGTGCACGGCTCCGGGTTTTATCTGGGGCTGGAGCTGATCCGCAATCGGCAGACGCTGGAACCGGCAACCGCCGAGACTGCGTTGCTGTGTGACCGCCTGCGCGAGTTGGGGATCTTCATGCAGCCGACGGGCGATGACTTGAACATCCTCAAAATCAAACCACCAATGGTGACGTCGCGCCAGAGCGTGGATTTCTTTGTCGACATGCTGGATCGGGTGCTTACCGAAGGCCTGTAAGCAAGGCACATCCCCTGTGGGAGCGAGCCTGCTCGCGAAAGCTGTGTATCAGTCGCCACATGCGGTGACTGACACAGCGCATTCGCGAGCAGGCTCGCTCCCACATTTGTTTTAGGGTCAAAGTTCGATTTGTATCGATTTAATTAGCGTTCAAACAGAGAGATTCCTTCCTTGCAGCTTCTAAAGCCGATATTTATCGGTTATAAAGTCGCCATTGCTCCGGCATGGTGATCTCTTGTCCGGTGCGCGCGTTTTCTTTTCGGTCGAATTCTTCGACCGTCAAAGCACTAGCCCGGAGATGATTCATGAGCCGTATCGTTACCGTCGCCGCCACGCAGATGGCCTGTTCGTGGGACCTGGAAGCCAACCTCGAAACCGCTGAAAGACTGGTCCGTGAAGCCGCCGGCAAAGGCGCGCAGATCATCCTCATTCAGGAACTGTTCGAGGCGCCGTATTTCTGCCAGAAGCCCAATCCGGATTACCTGCAACTGGCAACGACGGTTGAAGAAAACGTCGCCATCAAGCATTTCCGGAAAATCGCCAAAGAGCTGCAAGTGGTGCTGCCGATCAGCTTCTACGAACTGGCCGGGCGTGCACGCTTCAACAGCATCGCGATCATCGACGCCGACGGCAGCAACCTCGGGATTTATCGTAAAAGCCACATTCCGGACGGCCCGGGCTATCACGAGAAGTATTACTTCAACCCGGGCGACACCGGCTTCAAGGTATGGAACACCCGTTACGCGAAAATTGGCGTTGGCATCTGTTGGGACCAGTGGTTCCCGGAAGCGGCACGCAGCATGGCCCTGCAAGGCGCGGAAATTCTCTTTTATCCAACCGCGATCGGCAGCGAGCCGCACGACAAGACCATTTCTTCGCGCGATCACTGGCAGCGGGTCCAGCAGGGCCATGCCGGCGCCAACCTGATGCCGCTGATCGCCAGCAACCGCATCGGCAACGAAGAACAGGACGGCTACGACATCACCTTCTATGGCTCTTCGTTCATCGCCAACCAGTTCGGCGAAAAAGTGCAGGAGCTGAATAAAACCGAAGAAGGTATTCTTGTGCACACGTTCAACCTCGACGAGCTGGAACATATTCGCAGCGCGTGGGGTTCATTCCGCGACCGCCGACCGAATCTGTACGGCGCGTTGAAAACCCTCGACGGTTCCCTGGAGTCCTGATGACCACATTGAAAAGTACCCCGCGCGCCGACGGCTTCTACATGCCGGCCGAGTGGGCGCCACAAACCCAGACCTGGATGATCTGGCCCGAGCGCCCGGACAACTGGCGTCTGGGTGGCAAACCGGCGCAGGCCGCGCACGCCGCGGTGGCCAAAGCCATCGCCCGCTTCGAGCCGGTCACCGTTGCCGTCTCCGCCGGCCAATACGAAAACGCCCGCGCGCGCCTCGATGTGCCGAATATCCGCGTGGTGGAAATGTCCAGCGACGACGCCTGGGTCCGCGACAGCGGCCCGACCTTCGTTATCAATAACCAGGGCGAAGTGCGCGGTGTGAACTGGGATTTCAACGCCTGGGGCGGTTTCGATGGCGGCCTGTATGCACCGTGGAACCGTGATTCGCAGGTCGGCGGCAAGATCCTCGAGATCGAGCGCAGCCCGCGTTACCGCACCGAAGGTTTCGTGCTCGAAGGCGGCTCGATTCATGTCGACGGCGAAGGCACGCTGATCACGACCGAAGAATGCCTGCTCAACCGCAATCGCAACCCGCACCTGAGCCGCGAAGAAATCGAAGCCGTACTGAGCGACAACCTGTCTGTGGACAAGATCATCTGGTTGCCGGATGGCTTGTTCAACGATGAAACCGACGGCCATGTGGATAACTTCTGCTGCTACGTGCGTCCGGGCGAAGTGCTGCTGGCCTGGACCGACGATCCGCAGGATCCGAACTACCCACGCTGCCAGGCCGCAATGAAAGTGCTGCAAAGCAGCACCGACGCCAAGGGCCGCCCGTTCACGGTGCACAAAATGCCGATTCCGGGGCCGCTGTACGCGACCGAAGAAGAGTGTGCCGGCGTCGATGCGGTGGACGGTTCGCAGGAGCGCAATCCTTCCGTGCGACTGGCCGGTTCCTACGTGAACTTCCTGATCGTCAACGGCGGCATCATCGCGCCGAGCTTCGACGACCCGATGGATGCCCCGGCCAGGGAAATCCTGCAGAAGCTGTTCCCGCAACACGAAGTAGTGATGGTGCCGGGCCGTGAACTGTTACTGGGTGGCGGCAATATTCACTGCCTTACCCAACAGCAGCCAGCGCCGCACAAAGAGTGAGTTGAGTCGTAACAGCTTGAGTTGATTCACAAATCAGCCAGGCAATGATTAGCTCGCTCTGCATGAAAGCAAGCCCGCGGCCCGTCAGGACCGCGGGCTTGTTTGTATCCGCCGGTCGACATTCGAGTCGCCTTGGCATAGCTCTTGTATTGCTCCTTATGCACTAGGGAGGGCGGGGAACTTCAACAGTTCTGTCACAAACCTTGGATAACGTAGCCGCTCACGAACGGGGAGAGAGCGCTGAAATGAACGCCGAAGTGAACGTAATCAGCGAGCGGACTGTGCATCCCATGGCCGTCAACGGCGAATCGCTCCAGCTTGTCGCGCACTGGTTGAAGTCCAATGGAACGCGTCAGATCAGACAACCTGATCCGCGCCGGATGATGATCGAGCGTTACCCCGCTGGCCTGTTCAGCGAGGCCGAGCTGGAAGCCTTGTGGGATGTGATGGAAGGATAAGAACAATAGGGATTGGTAAAAGCGCTGCCGGGATGGCGGCGCTTTTTTTTGCCTGATTTTTATCCACAGGTATTCAGAAGTGGGAGCGAGCCTGCTCGCGAAGACGTCAGTCCTGCCAATGACTTTATTGACTGATCCAGCGCGTTCGCGAGCGGGCGCGCTCCCACAGTTCAGAACTCCCTGCTTAACCTAATTTTTCTGCAACCGCCCAGCAAGAAAATTACGTTTCTTAGACGTTTTTCGCCTATTTAAAGACGATTCTTGAAATTGACACACAGTTCAGGGCGCGGCTACGATTCGGCCCAACGCCTGTGGCTAACCGCCATGACTCAAAATAAGGAGCAGGCCCGCCATGACGTTAACGTCGGCGGGCTTTTTTGTTTCGGGGTGAATACAAGAGTGCAGAAAGCGCCGTTTCAGCCGTTCGACACAGCGCGTTTCAACCCGTAATAAGGAAAACAAAATGTTGAACAAGCGAATCAGTCTGATCGCACTGGGGATGTTGAGTGCTACACAGGCCATGGCTAACGACCAGGCCGAATCCAAGGGTTTCGTTGAAGACAGCAGCCTGAAAGTGCTGCTGCGCAACGCCTACATCAATCGTGATTACAAAGACGGTAACAAGGACAAGGCCGAATGGGGCCAAGCGGCCATCGGTACGTTCTCGTCGGGCTTCACTCAAGGCACCGTCGGTGTCGGCGTGGACGCTTTCGGTCTGTACGCATTGCGCCTCGACGGCGGCAAGGGCCGTAGCGGCGCCGGCGGCATCGATTTTTTCAGACAGGAAAATGACGGTCGTGCGAACCACGACATCGCCAAGGGCGGCGCAGCGGTCAAATTCCGTGTTTCCAACACCGTGTTGACCTATGGCGACCAGATGCCGGCCCTGCCGGTGCTGAGCTACGACAACGTGCGTCTGCTGCCGGAAAGCTATACCGGTACGTTGATCACTTCCCGTGAAATCCAAGGCCTGGAATTGAACGCCGGCCGTTTCACTGCCGAGTCGCGCAAAAGCGATGAGGGCCGTGACAGCGGCGGTCTCAAGTCGATCAACGTGTTGGGCGGCAGCTATCAGTTCACCGAACACTTCAAAGGCGCGCTGTATGCGTCCGACGTTGAAGACGTCTTGAAGAAACAGTACGTGAACGCCAACTATGTGATTCCGTTCAACAAGGATCAGTCCCTGACCCTGGATTTCAACGGCTATCGCACCAAGCTGGACAGCTCCTATGTCCGCGAAAACGGTGTAACTGGCGACGACAACAAGATCTGGAGCCTGGCAGCCACCTTCGCCACTGGCCCGCACTCGTTCACCGTGGCGCATCAGCGTTCCACTGGCGACAGCAACTTGGGCTACGCCTATGGCGGCTATCAGAAAGACCAGGGTCGTGTCGGCGACGGCGGTAACTCCATCTACCTGGCCAACTCCTACTGGTCTGACTTCAACGCCGAAGACGAACGCAGCTGGCAGCTGGGTTACGGCCTGGACTTCGGTTCGTTCGGCGTTCCGGGTCTGAGCTACAACTTCGCTTACGTGCGCGGCGACAACATCACCACGTCCACCAGCGAAGGCGGCACCGAGCGCGAAATCTTCAACCAGTTCAAGTACGTCGTGCAGAGTGGCCCGGCCAAAGACCTGAGCGTGAAGCTGCGCAGCTCGATCCTGCGCGTGTCGCAGAAATCCAGCGAGTACAACGTCAGCGGTAACGAGCTGCGTGTATTCGTGGACTATCCGATCAACATCTTCTGATGATCGATCCGCTGTAAGAAAAATGAGAAAACCCCGATTCGTTCGGGGTTTTTTTTCGCCCGTTTTTTAGTGAAAACCGCAAATAACCGGTGTTCTTGTCATGTAAAAGTCGTTTTTCAAGCGCTGCAGATTCCGTTTCAAGCAGTGCTTCAAATGCCTGAAATTCTTTCTCATGGACGCAAATTCTCCACCCAATAGATTAGGGCGTTCAACGCAGCGGAGAATTTGGTAATGATCGTTTTGAACAGAGAAGTGGGCGAATCGCTACGGCGCGACAAGTTTGTCAACGTCCAGGGTGGTGACTTCAATCTCTACGGTCATTTTGCCGACTTCGTCAGACTGACCAAAAGTTGGGAAAACATGGAGCCTGACAGCTATTACGGTCAGGCCGAAGCCGGCATGCGTTATCGTCGTTACAGCGACTTTGAATACAACCCGAAAACTCGCGAGCTCAAGCAACTTGAGCATCGCGCCTATGTGCAATCGAAAGAGAACAACGCTTACGTCGGTGGCGTGGTGCGCCACTTCCAGGACTTTTCCGAGGAAGTGATCTCCTCGCCGGTGATGCGCAGCCTGATCGACACCGATTTCGAAGTGTACAAAAGTGTGCTGCCGGAAGAGTTGCACGATGAAATCTGGCAGTGCCAGATCCATCAGATCCGCATCGAGATCAAACCCGGCAAACAGCTGGAAATCACCCCTGAAGGCATTCATTGCGACGGCTATCCGTTCAGCGGTGTGCATTTCTGGGGCCGCAGTAACGTAGAGGGTGCCGAGAGTCGACTGTACGACATCCACGAGCATCAACTGGCGGCGACCACCTACGAGGAAATTCTCGATACCACCTTCTTCCTCGACCGCGACATGCGCCATTACGTGACCCCGGCGCGCAATACCCACACCCATGCCATGGCGTACCGGCAGATTCTGGCGATTTCCTTCTCGCGGCCCGGGACCGCTTTCGACATTGTTCGCTAATCAGATCACCCTAATCGACGGCGTCGAGTGCTCGACGCCAGTGGTGCTGCGCCGCGCCACCGCCAAGGATGCGCAACGCATGGAGCGCTTCTTCCGCCAGTTCGACGAAGTGTCGTTCTGCGAATGGCAGGACGCCAAATGCCTGCGCGGCGTGTTGATCCAGAAAACCACCACGGCGTATCTGGCTTTCGATGTGGCTGGCGAGATCGTCGGCGCGGTGCTCGGCGGCATGCTCGGCAGTCGCGGCACGATCAACCATCTGGCCGTGAGCCCGCGCTACCGCAGTCAGGGCGTGGGCCAGCGTCTGGTCGAAGCAGCGTCGTCCGACATGAAACGGGTCGGGGTGCTGCGGATGTTTCTGTTCGTCGACGATGCTAACCTCGCGGGCAAGCGATTCTGGACTGCCCAGGGTTTTTGCGAGCCTCACGGCGAACGGACATTTGAGAGGGATCTATGAATGAAAGGTCCGGCAGCGCGCCGCTGATGGCGACTCATCAGCCGTCGCGCACGTTTGCCGAAGCCAGCCCGGTGGTCGCCGGGTATTTTACCGTGTCGTTTGTCTTCGGGCTGATGGCGGTCAACGCCGGCCTGCCGATGTGGCTGCCAGTAGCGATGTGCTTGTTCGTCTATGCCGGCGCTTCGCAGTTCGCCGCGCTGGCGCTGATCTCCAGCGGCGCATCGCTGACCACCATTGTGCTGACCACTTTCCTGATCAATGCGCGGCACATGCTGATGTCGGTGTACATGGCCAAGGCGCTGCGCGCCCTTGGCTTGAGCCGCATGGAGCGTTGGGCTTACGCCGGTGGCCTGACGGATGAATCCTTCGCCTTTCATAGCGTCAAGCTCGGCACGGGCGCACCGGTCAATGTGCGTTACCTGATCGGCTTCAACCTGTTCTGTCACACCTCGTGGGTGCTCGGCGGTTTGCTCGGTGCGGTCTGCGCGCAGTACGCGGCGCACTTGATCAAATATCAGCTCGACTACGCGCTGACGGCGATGATGCTCTACGTGCTGGTCTCGCTGTGCAACACGCGCAACAAACTGATGGCCGCCGCTGCCGCCGTGGTCTGCATGGGGGCACTGAGCCTGATCGGCAGTTCGCCCTTCAACGTATTTATCGCCACATTTGTGGGCTGCGGAGTGGGTGTATGCCTGACCAAACGTTCCTGATTCTGGTGGTGGTGCTGATGATGGCGGTGACCTTCCTGCCGCGCGCCTTGCCACTGCAAATCAACACCGAACACTGGCCGCCATTCGTGGCGCGGGCGCTGGAATATCTGCCGGTGGCGATCGTCGCTGCAATCAGCCTCACGCCCTTGTTGATCAAGGACCGGCAGATCCAGCTCGATCGCCCGGAATTCTATGCTGCGATTCCGACGTTGCTATGTGCGTATTTCAGCAAAAACCTCTTTCTCAGTGTGGCGGTGGGGACGGCTGCGTACATTGCGCTCGGCTCGTTCATGTAGCGGCAGATCAACGACGTCGTTCAGCGCCTGGTGCGACAGCTCCGGATTGTTTACCGCCAGGCGCACTTCGAGGAAATCCTCGAAACCGGGAAAAATCGTCAGACCGTTCTTCTGCGCTGCATCGCGCGAGACCATACCCACCGCGTCCATCTGCGTGATCAACGACAGCGTCAGGGTTTCGCTGCAGGAATAGACCATGCGCTGGCCGTTCTCGTGATTGCCCAGCCCGGCGTCGAGAAACCGCAAGAAGCTGTGGGAATACGGACAATCTTCCGCAGGACGCACCTGAAACTTGTTGCCCAGCAAGGTCAGCGGATCGTTCTCCTGACCGCAATGCGCACCGACCACCTGCACCTGCACCTCTGGCAGCACGATACTCGGCAGCCCCGGCCGCTGCGGGCCGATCAGCACGGCGAGGTCGAAATCCTCGTTCTTCAGCTTGCTGAGATTTTCCATCGACTCGGCGTAGCTGAATTCCATCTGGTAATCAGGAAACACCTCGATCAGGCGACCGATCATGCGCCGGTTGAAATCAGGCGACAGCGTGTTGTTCAACGCCACCTTCAACGTCCGCTGCCCGGGCACCTTCAGCGCCTCGACCTTTTCTTCCATCTGTCGCGTGGCGATCAACACTTTGTCGATGTAAGGGGTGAGCTCCGTGCCTTGCGGCGTCAGCGTCAGGCCCTTGTTGGAGCGGCGAAACAAGCGGAAACCGAACTGCTCTTCGACCTTGTTCAACTGTGCGGCCAACGCCTGCACGGTCAGGCACGAATGCTCGGCTGCGGCCGACAACGAGCCGGTCTGCACGATGCGCATGAGGTTGCGTAAGGTTCTGCTATCCATGGGTAATGCCCTCTGAAGTGGGCTGGGTATTGTTGTTTACGAAACGACCGAAACGGCGCCATATGCCGGCTATATTCCTGCACCTGAGCATAGTTGTCGCGGATTTAGTAGCGAATTGATTTCCCCGCCGATGGCTGGAGGCTGACAGAGGATCGGGGTTTTTGATGATGTGGGGGTGATGAAGGTCAAAAAAGTGCGTGGTTTTGGTGCGCGGGGAGATTCTTTTCGAAGAGAAACAGCTTACATCTTCCTAGCTTTTTGCCTGCGTCATACGCAGATAGCTCTCAGGTAAAGTAACCATTTAGCTGATAGCGCCCAACAGTCAAAGGAGTTGAAATGGATATCTGGCATGCGAGCCATGGTGGTAGATAACCACCTATCAACTTCGCGTTGACCGACGAAGATCACTCCGAACACAATGCAGAGGTAGCGCTGATGTAGCTACAAAACCACGATGAGGTAATTGAAATGGCTGCACTACTGAAAACTACCGATGTGCGCTGCCGCATTGATGAGGATTTGAAAGCGCGTGCCACTGAAGTCTTGAACGCTTGCGGGCTGAGCATTAGCGACGCCATGCGACTTTTTCTGCGACAGGTTGTTGCTACTCAGGGGCTTCCCTTCGAGGTGCGAGTTCCATCGGAGAAGACAGCCCGCGCAATGATGGAAGCACGAGAAATCCGTCAGCGTTTCGACTCGATAGACGACATGCTGAGGAATGCTGATGGCGAAACAGGAGAAAACGCAAAAACGCGCTGATCGGCCTAAACAGTGTGCACAGACTTCTGAATTCAAGAAGTCTTGGGATCGCTATAACCGTGCCGGAAGGCGAGATATGAACGACGTTCAGAAGGTGATGGCAATGTTATTTCTGGGGCAGCAGTTACCGGCAGAATATCTGGATCATGCGCTGACTGGAGATTGGTCTGGATTCCGCGAGTGTCATATCGGTGGCGATTTTCTGATGGTTTACGAGAACACACGTCCAGACCTGATCACGTTCGTGGATTTAGGGAGTCATTCAGAACTGTTTAAATAGCGCAGAAATACATAAGCCGACTTAACTCCGGCTTCTGTGCGTTTGATTGTTGCGATCGTTCATTTGTGTATCAAAACGCTAAAAAATTACAGTTATGTACTAGTCTTCAGCTAAGACAAAAAATCAGGAGGCGTCTATGCCTACCTCATCCCCAGCTCTCACCCCACGCGAACAACTCGACGCCCCCGAAGCCGGCCGGGTTGCGCTGAAGTTCTTTTTCTATCTCATGGAGCACTGGGGCTGCAACGCCGAGCAACAACGCACCCTGCTCGGAGGAGTCGGCAACACCACGTTCTATAAATACAAACACCTGCCAAGCATACGCCTGCCCCATGACACCCTCGAGCGCATCTCTTACCTGATGGGTATTCACAAGGCGTTGAGCATCATCTTCAGCAATAGTCGCGAGCGCGCCTACAAGTGGGTCAGCAGCCCGAACAACGCGGCACCGTTCAATGGCAAAACCGCGCTGGATTACATGCTGGCGGGCCGGGTGGTCGATATCGCCGATGTACGCCGCTACCTCGACGGAGTGCGCGGTTGAAAGCGCCGGCGCTGGTGGTGGATGTGCCATGGCCGCGGGCGTATCGCATCGTCAACAGCAGCTTCCCGCCGATTGCGTTGTTCGAAGACGTCCTCGACCCCGAGGACCTCGAAGTTGCCTACGCCATCGAAGCGCTGACCAATGATCGGCTGGTCGAACAGGCCGGCGTCCTTGCCCGCGTACGTCCCGAAGATCGCCTGTCCGGCCCCGGTTCCAGCCCGGTGATGGCCGCGTTCACTCACGTCGGCAAACGCAGCCGTTTCAGTGACGGCACCTTCGGCGTCTATTACGCCGCCAGCAGCCAGAGTGCGGCCATCGCTGAAACCTGTTTTCATCAGGAACGCTTTCTGGCGGCGACCCAGGAAGCCGATCTCGAATTGACCATGCGTACTTACATCAATCAGGTGATCAGGCCGCTGCATGATATTCGCCATGGCTTTGATCATCTGCATCAGCCTGATCCTGAAGCCTATGGCCCATCACAACTGTTCGCGCGGCAACTGCGCGACGCCGAGTCGTGGGGCTTGCTTTATAACAGCGTGCGGTTGCCTGGGCATGAATGCGTTGCAGCGTTTCGGCCGCCGGCGGTATCGATTCCGAAGCAGGGCAAGCACTTGCGCTATGTCTGGAGTGCGAACGAGCAGAGGATTTCGTATGTGCTCGAGATCAGTCAGGTATGAAACGCAAAAAGCCCTCGCATCAACGAGGGCTTCATATGTGATTTACATCAACGGCTTGTCTGGCGGCGCATCCATTACTTTAACCACATCATCGATCAGCGCCTTGCTTAACTCTTGCAGATATTGGGAGGCGTAGGCGTGAAGGTCAGGGTCGCGAGAGACTGTGGAGTCAGCGGTCAGTAGCTTGGAGATGTGAAGCAGGTGTGAGGCGTGTGCGAGGGCGGCGATCACGGGCACACCGCGGTTGGTGCGGAACATCGCTTGGTTGGATTGGAAGGAGAAGTGGGTGAGGCCTGGGGTTTTCAAATCGAGGGTGTCGGTCATTTCGCTTCACCTGCCGTACGTAGGGATGTGGAGTGATGTGACCGATGTCGCAGCGTTGCGGATTACGGACGGATCAATGGCATTCATTTGTGAACTCCCTGTATCAAATGAGAGCCGCCATTTTCGTTCTCAGGCGAAAGGGTGGCAGCTATGCGCAGGCTGAGAAACCGGAGATACAGGAACCCGGCAGACCGGAAGGTCTCCCACGCACAGCCGCCATTACACGTGAATGCAGACACAAAAAAGCGCCGGCAATCGTGGGTTGGGGCGCTGGTGCGCCTGTATCTTACGCGGGTTCTCAGGCCCGGTCGCTGAATTGGCAGCGACGAGCTGAACGGTAGCTTTGCGAGGGGCGAATGAGCAACGGTGGCTAGTGGTGGCTTCTCGTTACAACAGATTTCGCAACGCTTAACGCCATGCTTTTCGTCGATCTTACCCACGAGCGTTTATGGTTTGTTTATACGGCGGCGCCGTATGGTGCGCCTTTTAAAGGCTCGATTTGGTTGCTCATGCTTACACCAAGGCAAAGCGCCGCAACTTGCCCGTATCCTTCCTTAAGCAACTGAAGAAGGAAATCAGCGATGGTCGATGAACTGGAGCAATTCCGGCAGGACTTGCTGGAATCTGTGAGTCAGATGAAGGCCGGAAAGGCCGCGCGCTTAAGACAGGTGCCGCTCTCTATGGCTGCGGAAGCACGTGCCAAAGTGGGCGCTTCTCAAAGTGCGTTTGCCAAACTGCGGACTTTGCAGGATTGGGAGCAGGGTCGGCGGCAGCCGACGGGTGCGGCGCAAACTCTCTTGCGGGTTGCAAGTCAGCATCCGGAGGCGTTGCGGAATTTGTATCCTGCCTGAATCCGGTTAAAGCCCTTGGCTTTCGTCTGTTGCAGAAACAACAAAGCCCCTGCATTTCTGCAGGGGCTCTGTTTTGTATGGTGCCGGCACCAGGAGTCGAACCCGGGACCTACTGATTACAAGTCAGTTGCTCTACCAACTGAGCTATACCGGCGTGTGGGCGACGATTATAGCGATTGGGTAGATCCTGTAAACCCCTGAATTCAGACTATTTTTGCATTCCGGAAAAATAGGCCCTGACCAAATCGATATGCGGCTTTTGTACCTCAAGCGCAGTAAGGCATTTATGCAGGGCGTACGGTTGAGTCTGGGCTTTCGGGGCCTTGCAGTTATTCACTCGGCTAGCCCAATATTCGTCGGTTATGTCGTTTTGATTGGCAGCTTATGCACAACTGAGGGGCGCGAGGACTGCTTGGGCGAGGTTTTGTGAACCCATTCTCATCTTGTTCGCAAATCCCTGTTTTACCGGTTTTTATTCATATGAACAAAAAATGACCAGTGTTGTTAAGTCCACGAAACAGGCGCAGATATTGGATCCACGGAAAATCCATCAACAGAGTTATCCACAGGCTGTAACGTTTTAAGCGCGTTCGGCGAGCAGTAGTAAGTTACGCGGCGTGAGGCAGGCGCCGCAAAAGGTGCCGAGGCGTACGACGTATCCCTGTTCTGCGAGGAAAAGCGCCCGATCCAGATTTAGCCAAAGCTCCAGCGGTCGTCGGAACAAACCGCGAAGTAATTCCAGGTTGCGCACTTCGGCCAACCGCTGCCAACCGGCGGCTTCAAGTGTCGACCAATCTGGCGAGCCGACTGTGGATAACTCCTTCAGTGCTGCCAGATCAAGACAATAGTCCGCAAACGGTTTATCCAACCAAGCGCTGGGTAATGATGGGGTTGGCAGGTATTCGTCGACGCCGCGCAGTTGCCGTTGCAGCAAGTCGAAAGCCAAGCGACGAGCCATGGAGGTGTCGCGCTGACGTCGGCCCCGTGCACCGGCGGTTACCGTTTCGCTCATTGGCAACGCCAGATCTTCCAGCGAGAGCTGTAGGAGTGATGTCGATCCTGCGCAGGACAAGGCCTGGTATTCGTTACGACTGATGCGGTTGTAACAGCACGGTGCGATCGCCATTTGTTGGCAGCCGGCAGCACTGGCCAAATGCATCAAGCGCACGTGCAGATCACCGCAGGCGTGGAGGGCGACGGGGGTGTGGGCGGCGTTCAATACGGCTGGGGCATCCATCGCGAGTACATCCTGTTCGACATGCAGGGCGTGCAAGTGATGACGCTGACTCAGTGCCTGACCGCTGGCGACCAAGAAAGGATCGTATTCAACGCAAGTCAATTGTTGCCCGTCACCCAACAGGCGCCGTCCCAGATGCCCTTTGCCGGAGCACCAGTCCAGCCAATGCGTCGGCTGCGAGGCAAAAGACAAACGACTGGCAAACGCTTCAATTTGCTGCCACTTGCGCCCGGGCACATCGACATTCAAGCGATGTCCGGCAGCTTCAAGCGCACGTCCCGGCAATTCACCGACCGCACTCAACTCTGCCGACAACTTCGCCAATGAAGCGAACGGCTCTGGCGCATCGACAAGATCAGCAGGATGGTTATGCGCGCGTTCTGCATCTTCCAGCGACCGCCCGCGTAGCCACGCAGACAACTCGGGATAAGACGCTTCCCAGGAAAGCGAAAGATGGGTGAACGGTCGAGGTTTCCACAGCGCCTGATGCTTAATCAAAAAAGCATCCAGCGCCGCGAAACGGGCGAGTAGAGCCTCGCCCGTCAGCACGTGGGAAGTATCAGCGGCCTTGGCAGGCATCGACGCGCAGCCAGCGTTCCAGCAGCTTGAAGCCGCGAACCAGCACGTATGCCATGACCAGATAGAACACACCGGCGGCGAAGAAGATCTCCACCGGCAGATAAGTGCGGGCGATGATCGTGCGGGCCATGCCGGTGAGTTCCAGCAGGGTCACGGTGCTGGCTAGGGCGCTGGCCTTGAGCATCAGGATCACTTCGTTGCTGTAGGCTGGCAGGCCGATGCGCGCGGCACGGGGCAGGATAATGTAGAACATCGCTTTGGGCCTGGACATGCCCAAGGCTCGCGCGGCTTCGATTTCACCGGGTGGAATTGCCTGAATGGCACCGCGCAGAATCTCGGCGATGTACGCCGCCGTGTGCAACGTCATGGTCACGGTCGCGCACCAGAACGGATCGCGCAGGTAGGGCCACAACGCGCTTTCACGCACCGCGTCGAACTGCGCCAGGCCGTAATAGACCAGGAACAGCTGCACCAGCAGCGGCGTGCCGCGGAAAAAGAAGATGTAGGCGTAAGGCAGCGAGCGCACGTACCAGCGCTTCGAAGAGCGCGCGATGCCCAGCGGAATGGCGAGCAGCAGGCCGGCAATGACCGCGATGGCGACCAGTTCCAGCGTCAGGGTCGCGCCCTGTGCCAGTTTTGGCAGCCACTTGATGATGACTTCCCAGTTCATTGCGCGCTCCTCGCAAAGCCGCGAGCGGCGCGTTTTTCCAGCAGGTGCATGCCGGTCATCGCCAGCACCGTCAGGCCGAGGTACATGATCGCGGCGACCATATAGAAGGTGAACGGTTGTTTCGACACGGTCACACCGATCTGCGCGTGACGCATGATTTCTTCCAGACCGATGACCGATACCAGCGCGGTGTCCTTCATCAGGATCATGAACAGATTGCCCAGGCCGGGCAGGGCGATGCGCCACATCTGCGGCATGATCAACCGTGTGAAGATCCGCCACTTCGACAGGCCCAGGGCCTGGCCGGCCTCACGGTGACCTTTGGGAATGGCCAGCAGGGCGCCACGAAACACTTCCGTGGCGTAGGCGCCGAAGCACAGGCCCAGTGCGATGACACCGGCGGCAAAGGCGTTGAGTTGCAGGTCGGGGTTGCCGAAGTACTCACCGAGGGTGCGCATCAGGTTGACCGTACCGAAGTAGATCAACAGCACCCAGAGCAATTCCGGGACGCCGCGTACCAGCGTCGAATAAGTGCCGCCAAGCCATTGCAGCGGCTTGTACGGGGAAGTCTTGGCCAAGGCGCCGAGCAGGCCGAGCACCAGACCCAGGCACAGGGCGGTGAGGGCCAGTTGGACGGTCATCAGCGCACCAGCGGCGAGCGCCGGGCCGAATCCGTAGAGGTCGATAATCATGGGTTTCTGTTCAAACTGCGGCAGGCAAAGTCGGGAGCCGGCGCCGCTTGATCACGGCGCCGGTCCCACAGGTCAGATCAATAGATGCTGAACGGGAAGTACTTGTCGTTGATTTTCTTGTAGGTACCGTCAGCGACGATTTCCTTCAGAGCGGCGTTCAGCTTGTTGCGCAGTTCGTTGTCACCCTTGCGCACGGCGATACCGATCTTGTCGCTTTCCACTACCGGGTCGCCCTTGAACTCGTAGTTCTTGCCGGCGTCGGTTTTCAGCCAGTCATAGTTGGCGTACTTGTCGGCGAGGATCGCGTCGACACGACCGGAGGTCAGGTCGAGGTAGGCGTTTTCCTGGGTGTCGTAGAGGCTGACCTTGATGTCGTCACCGTAGGTGTCTTCCAGCCAAGTGCCGGCCAGCGTTGCGCGCTGGGTGCCGATGGTCTTGCCCTTGAGCGAGTCCTTGTCGGTTTTGAAGTCGACGTTTTTCGGCGCGATGAACTGCAATTTGTTCGAGTAGTACGGGTCGGTGAAGTCCACCGCGGCTTTGCGCTCTTCGGTGATCGACAGCGAGGAGATCAGGAAGTCGAACTTCTCGGCGTTCAGCGCCGGAATGATGCCGTCCCAGTCAGAGGTGACGACGGAGCATTCGGCTTTCATCTTCGCGCACAGGGCGTCGCCGATTTCCTTGTCGAAGCCGACCACCTGGCCGCTGGCGTCTTTATTGTTGAACGGCGGGTAGGCCGCTTCGATGCCCATCTTCAGGGTTTCAGCCATGGCACCGGCGCTGAACGCGAGGGTGACGGCGGCGGCCAGGAAGACCTTTTTGAAATTCTGCATGCATGTTGCTCCGTTAGCGGTTGCTGGACATGAATTGTTTGCAGCGCGCCGAAAGCGGGTTGTCGAACACCTGCTGTGGCGATCCTTGCTCTTCTATAAGGCCCTGATGAAGGAACACCACTTCGCTGGAGACCTGGCGGGCGAAGCCCATTTCGTGGGTCACGAGCAGCATGGTGCGGCCTTCTTCGGCCAATGCGCGGATGACACTAAGTACTTCCTGAACCATTTCCGGGTCAAGCGCGGAGGTCGGTTCGTCGAACAGGATCACCTTCGGCTGCATTGCCAGCGTGCGGGCGATGGCTGCGCGTTGTTGCTGACCACCGGACAATTGCGCCGGGTAGGCGTGGCGCTTGTCGGCGATGCCGACCTTGGCCAGCAACGCTTCGGCGACTTCGATGGCCTCGGCCTTGCTCTGGCCGAGCACGCGGCGCGGGGCCTCGATGACGTTGTCGAGCACGCTCATGTGCGGCCACAGATTAAAGTTTTGAAATACAAAACCAATCTCCGAGCGCAGGCGATTGATCTGCTTGCCGTCGGCGGCGACCAGTTCGCCGTTCTTCGCGGCTTTGAGCTTGAGTTCTTCACCGGCCACCAGGATCTGGCCCTGGTGCGGGTTTTCCAGCAGGTTGATGCAACGCAGGAACGTGGACTTGCCGGAACCGGAAGAGCCGAGGATCGAGATCACGTCGCCGTCGCGGGCGGTCAGCGAGATGCCTTTGAGCACCTCCAGCTGTCCGTAGCGTTTGTGCAAGTTGCGGATTTCCAGCGCGGGCGTGGCCTCAGCCATGTGCGTTCCTCATATATGTTGCGCTCCTGCTGTTGGCGGGCCTTCCTGGCGAGGCGGCCAAGCTAGCATAGCGTTTCAATGGCAGCCAACAGCGCTACGAGCGGTAAACGGGTGGCATGTGGCGGGTTGTCGCATCGGCGCAGCAGACTGTCGCCCCATCAACAACCGAACGGGTGTTTGATCGTGCAAACCCGTGGGTGCCGCGTAAAAAAAGGCGCGATGTTGCCAGCTTTGGCGGGGTGTTGGAAGCGCTATCCGGCCGAACGTTCCTTATTCGCCCTTTTTCTATGCGCTGCACACTTTTTCTGTGTGTTTCTGGTGCGCGGATTCGTCTTGAAAGTGAGTCGCCGGGTAACGTTCTGGCGAATAGCCATTAAACTCAATGACTTGCATCGGATGCCGGAGCCCCCGGCCCTCAAGGACTTGAAACATTTTGGCGCAAATATTGCGTGCAGAATAAGGAACAGGCCGTTGGATTCTTTTTACGAGAAAGAATTTTCAGACGCGCCGGACGCACTCGCTTTCCTTGCAAAGGTAGTCTCTATGAGCAGTACCCCAAGCTCCACTGGCCTCGAACAGGGGCTCAAACCGCGTCATGTGACCATGTTGTCGATCGCCGGTGTGATCGGCGCCGGCCTGTTCGTCGGATCCGGCCACGCCATCGCTGCCGCCGGCCCGGCCGTGCTGCTGGCTTACGCCGCCGCCGGTACGTTGGTGGTGTTGGTGATGCGCATGCTCGGCGAAATGGCCGTGGCTTCGCCGGACACCGGTTCGTTCTCGACTTACGCTGACCGCGCGATCGGTCACTGGTCCGGTTTCACCATCGGCTGGTTGTACTGGTGGTTCTGGGTGCTGGTGATTCCGCTGGAAGCCAACGCCGCCGCGACCATCCTGCATGCGTGGTTCCCGGGTGTCGACATTTGGGCTTTCGCGCTGGTGATCACCATGCTGCTGACCGTGACCAACCTCTTCAGCGTGAAGAATTACGGTGAGTTCGAGTTCTGGTTCGCCCTGATCAAGGTGCTTGCGATCATCGGCTTCATCGGCCTCGGCCTTGCAGCGATTTTCGGCTTCCTGCCGACCAGCCAGGTCAGTGGCGTTTCGCACCTGTTCGACAGCGGCGGCTTTCTGCCCAATGGCATGGGTGCTGTGCTGGGCGCGATCCTGACCACCATGTTCTCGTTCATGGGCACCGAAATCGTCACCATCGCGGCGGCGGAATCGAAGGACCCTGGCAAGCAGATTTCCAAAGCGACCAACTCGGTGATCTGGCGGATCGGCCTGTTCTATCTGGTGTCGATTTTCATCGTGGTTGCGCTGGTGCCGTGGAACGATCCTACCCTGGCCAACCTCGGCTCCTATCAGACCGTACTTGAGCGCATGGGCATTCCCAACGCCAAGATGATCGTCGACATCGTCGTACTGGTCGCGGTGACCAGTTGCCTGAACTCGGCGCTGTACACCTCGTCGCGCATGCTGTTCTCCCTCGGCAAGCGCGGCGATGCCCCGGCCATGTCGACCCGCACCAACAAGAGCGGTACGCCTTACTGGGCGGTGATGTTGTCGACCGGCGCAGCGTTCCTCTGCACCTTCGCCAACTATGTGGCTCCGGCCGCGGTGTTCGAATTCCTCCTGGCCAGCTCCGGCGCCATCGCCCTGCTGGTGTATCTGGTGATCGCCTTCTCGCAACTGCGCATGCGCAAGCAGCGCATGGCGCGCGGCGAGAAAATCGTCTTCAGCATGTGGCTGTTCCCGGGTCTGACCTGGGCGGTGATCATCTTCATTGTCGCCGCGCTGACCATCATGCTGTTCCAGGAAGCCCACCGCGTGGAAATCCTTGCCACGGGCCTGCTGAGTCTGATGGTGGTGGCTGCCGGTCTGCTGGTGTCGCGCCGGCGCAAGCTGGAGAAACGTGGTGCGGTGGTGTTGAACTGAGTCGTAACGCGTGATGTAAAAACGGCCGCTGTCAGGGATGACTAGCGGCCGTTTTTGTTTCTGAGCTTTCCAGTCAGGTTAAACCCAGTCCTCGATTCGCAAACCGGAAACGTGTTGAAACTCCCCTACGTTGTTCGTCACTACAATAAGTCCAAGTGAGCGTGCGTGGCCAGCGATCATTTGGTCGTATGGCCCGATCGGCGTTCCAGCCTTCGCGAGTTCAGATCGAACCATCCCGGCCTGTGCGGCTGCGTCGTTATCGAAAGGCAAGACATCCAGTCGCGCGACAAATCCTTCAACAATTGCCAGATTTTTCTCCGGGGCCGCCGACTTTTCAGCACCGTAAATAAGCTCCATAAGGGTGATAGCGCTGATGCACAACTGCCCGGAATGTCGATTGAAGGCTTCCCGGACAATTTGTGGTTTGTTCTTGATGGTGAAGATGCAGATATTTGTATCCAGCATGTACTTGATCATCAGAACGACTCGCGCTCCTGTTCAGTGGGTTGCTCACGGTTAGCCATGAAATCAGGGCTGACGCTGTCGCCATCAAACCAGCTATCCCAGCTTTCTCCAGCAGGCGTAATGACGCGTGTTCTGCCAATCGCGATGACTTCCACTCGTTTAACGTCGGCGGGCATCGCAACTGCCTTTGGCAGTCGGACTGCCTGACTTCTGTTGCTCATGAAAATTGTGGTCTGCTCCATATTCGAGCTCCCGGGTCTGTTCCTGTGATTAGCTCAGGATAGATCGTGCTGGGGATATGTCAATGGGATATACATCGTCACCGGACAAAGAGTAGCTAGGCCATCCAAACAAAAACGGCCGCTGTCAGGGATGACTAGCGGCCGTTTTTTGTTTCTGAGAAGGGCTTATTCGCTCTTGTCTTCCTGGGTCTCTACCGACTTGCCATAAGCATCCAGCGCCACCCCGAAATCCGTAATGAACTGTGGCTCGCTCAGCCAGGCCTGGGCTTGTTCGATGGTCATGCCGTCGGCCCACATGCGGTAGTCGATGAGCATGTCGGCGGCCAGGTGGGTGGCGGCCATGCCTTCGTTGTCGGCGTTTTCCATGTCGAGCAGTTCAGGATGGTCGACGATGATGAAGGCCAGTTCGCGCAGCAGGGTCAGCAGCATTTCGTTGCGGCTGACGGCTTCGGCATCGCGCATTTTGCTGAACATCGCCAGGGTGTATTCCGGGATCGGCTCGGCGAGGTGGCCGAGATCTTCGTCCTGATCCAGCGGTTTGCGCCCGACCATACGGATCTGCTTGGCTTTGGCCTTGGCGCGTTTGGCGCGTTTCTGTTGCTTGTTCAGGGATGCCATGGGAGCTCAGTTCTTCTGTTGGGTTTGTGCAGCGATCGCGTCGGATGCCGCTACATAGTCAGCCTGGAATGCCGGAGATTCGATCCACGCCAGCGCGCCGGCCTCGTCGGTTTCCTGCGACCACTGGCGATACTCGATCAGCGCGGCGAGGATGAAATCCATCGCGCCTTCTTCACCTTCCTGCTCATAGACCAGTTCCAGCAGCGGATCTTCAAGGAACGCGGTGCACATGGCCTGTTGGCTGATCTTCTCGGCGTCGATCATTTTCTTGAACAGCTCGGTCAGGTCCACCGATTCGAAATCGATGCGGTCGTCGTTCGGGTCGAGCTCGACCGGCGCTTCGGCGCGCTTGGTGCGGTTCTGCTTGGCCTTGGCTTTGGCCCGGGTGGCGCGTTTTTGCTGCTTGTTGGCGGAGGCCATGATGTGTTCCGTCGTGCGTTGAGAGGGGCTCAGCTGCGTGGCACTTGTCGGCCGGGTGTATCGGCGGCCAGTGCGCCGGTCTGCAGCCAGGTCAGAGCAATGGGCCATAGTGTGGCTTGGTATGCGCTGCGAAAAAAGCCGAAATGTCCGACTTGTCGTTCGCCAATGTCCTGCGGCGCAATGCGCAGATGGGTTTTTGCCGCGTTGCTGAAGTAGCCGAGCAGGCGTTCGATCGCCGGGATCGTTCCGTAAGGATCATCGCTGAGGCTGATGGCGAGGGTCTGCGCGCGGACGCCATCGAAGGGCAGGGCGCCCGCCTTTTTCATCAGCACCCGACCGCTTGGACGATCCTCGTACCGTGCAGTGGGTGTGCTCCAGTCGCAGACTACGCCGGTTGGCGTGTCCTCCAGCCAGCCGATCCGCTTGCCTGGAAAATAGCCGCAGAGCAGCGTCATCAAAGGCATGATCACATGCCACTTGCCGAACATCCGCCAGCGCTGTTCGGAAGCATAATCGCGCCAATAAGCGAACTGCGCACTGACGGTTACCAACCGTCGGATCACCTTGCCCGACTCCGCCAAGCCCGCCGCGCAACCGCCGAAACTATGGGCGACCACATCGATTGGCTGACCGGGAAACTCCCGCTGCGCGCGTTTGAGCATCACTTCGAAATCCAGAGCGCCCCAGTCAGTCCACGAAGCGCGCAGCCCTTTGATCGATTCGCTGCGTGATTCGCCAATGCCCCGGTAATCGTAGGTCATCACATCGCAGCCATGGCTGAACAGGTAGGCCGCGAACCGTGAATAGTGCCAACAGCGCACCGAGGTGGCGGCGTTGATGATGACCACCGGGCGCTGAGGATCGGGCGAACTGTGGCGCCAGGTGAAGCCGCCGAGTGCGTAGCCGTCGACTGCGGTTTCCTTGAAGGGCGTAGCTTTAGTTACAGTCAAAGCTGCTTGGCTCAACTCTGGGTCGCCCACATCGGATGTCTGCTGACAGCTCATGGTGCTTGACCTCGGCGGTTAGGTGCCAACCATAGTCGCCGCGCTGATCAAGAACAATCCGGCCGGTTCATTCACTGGATTGAATGAGCATGCGTTCTTCGATCAACGCCTGTTCGCGGTTGAGTTCAGCACGTAACTCTTCTTCGCTCGGCAGTATCGTCTTGTAGCTGCTGGCGAACAGTTGCTCATTGCCTTTGAGCATGGAATAACGCGCCACCGAGTCATTGCTTTCCGCGCTGAGAATGATACCGACGGTTGGCTTGTCACCTTCGCTGCGCTTGAGCTCGTCGTACATGCGCACATACATGTCCATCTGCCCGACATCGCGGGCGCTGAGCTTGCCGCGTTTCAGGTCGATGATCACGAAGCACTTGAGCAGGTAGTTGTAGAACACCAGATCGATATAGAGGTCGACGCCGTCAGTGCTGATGCGTTGTTGGCGGGCGACAAAGGAAAAGCCTTTGCCAAGTTCAAGCAGAAAGCTTTGCAAGTGATCGATGAGGGCTTGTTCGAGTCCGCTTTCCCTGACTTTGCCTGCCGAGGGCAGGCCGAGGAATTCGAGCATGACCGGATCGCGAATGAATTCCCGCGGATTGCATTTCATCGCGTCGATGTTGGTCGTGGCTTCCTCGACCACCTCGGCTGTGTCCTGACTCATCAGCAGGCGCTCGTAGTAGAGCGTCAGGATCTGACGATCAAGGGCGCGGCTTGACCAGTTGATGTCGGCGCATTCGTTCATGTACCACAGGCGCGCTTTCTCGTTCTCGACGCGTAGCAGGCGGCGGTAGTGGGTCCAGCTCAATTCGGAACGCACTGCGTTCCAAATTGGAAAAGACTGATAAAAACTACGCATATATCGCAGATTGCGCTCATCAAATCCCTTCCCGAATTGCCCCGTTAGATCCTTCGCCAGCAGCGCGAGCAACTGCTGGCCATAACCCGCACGCTGAGCGCCTTTCTGTTCGAAATCGACGATATGCCGGCCGATTTGCCAACAAGTCTGCACCTGAATCGTATCGACCGCGCGTAGCACTTTTTGCCGCGCCTGGCGAATCAGCTCGCCCAGTTCGCCCAGCAGTGAATCGATTTTATGGCCTTGCGTATCAGCAGGTTTGAGCTGGCTCATCGGGTCTTCCGCATTCTGGAAACAGAGACGCAAGCATGCCGGGGAAGGCGGCGCAGGTATGTCGGGCGAACCTGCGAGTTCGGAAGGAAGGGTGGGACAGGCGTTGCAGGACATTGCCACCGAAAGGCGCGTATCAGGGTAAATGTCCGTAGTCCATTTCGTACTTTTGCCCAGTCAATCGCCGCAGAGTTGGCAGCGCTGCGGTGAGCGATCTGGTGTTGCGCTGGAATGAAAGAACAGGCAGGTAAGAGGCTGCTTCAAAAAAGCGCCCCAGTTGCATCATCGCGAGCGCTTGCCCTTCGGCCTCTGCTCACGCACCCGCCCTTTGCGATAAATCCACAGCCCAAACACACCGATGGCCAACATGAACGCGGTCCAGAAGCTCTGCCACATGAACTCGAACCAGTATCGCCGAGGTTGCAGTGCCAAGGTGTAGGTGCTGCGCGGTCCGCGATTGTTGGTGGTGATGGAGCCGCTGATCCAGCTTTCGATCAGCATGTAGATCGAAAGACACACGGCTAAGGCAATCAGTACGCCAGCGAGCACGGTAAGCCAGAACGTCCAGCGGCTCGGGCGATACGGCCGGGGATGCGGCAAGCGAATACGGGTTCTTTTCTGATTCATAAGCGAGGCTCGCGCAAGCCGGTCAGGAAACTGCCAGCTCTTGAAGTTGTTCAGTCGGCATCTGTTGCAGGCTCGTCGGGCGTGCGGCAAGGCAGGCGCATTCGGCGATCACCTTGAGAATGCCGATCACCGCCGGGGTCAGCGTAGTGCCGAGGCAAATGCGCACGCCTGTGGAAGCCTGGCCGTCGGCGAAAAAGATGCCGCTGCCAGCCACGTGGCAACCACGCTCCGTGGCCAGTTGCTGCAGCGCAGACATGTCGGTGTGTGCCGGCATTTCGACCCAGTGGATGAAGCCGCCGCGCGGTGGCACATAGACGGTCCCGAGCGGGAAATCCGTGCGCACCAGTGCTTCGACAAAACTCGCCAGCGAGGACAGTTGCGACCTCAATCTGGCGCAGTGCTCGTCCATGTAGCCACGGCCGATGAATTCATTGAGGACGTTTTGCGCAAGGCTGGAAACGGCCAGGTTGCGCGAAAACATCTGCGCGAGGATGGCATTGCGGTATTTGCCGGCCAGACACCAGCCGACGCGATAACCCGGCGCGATGGTTTTGGAAAAGGACGAGCAGTAGATCGTCTGGCCGCTGCTGTCGTAGCTCTTGAGGGCGCGCGGTCGATCAGCTTCGGGCACCAGGTCGAAGAAGATGTCGTCTTCGATGATCGGCACATCCGCTTCCCGGGCGATCCGTGAAAGTCGGGCGCGCGCTTCGTCGGGCATGATGAAGCCACGCGGATTCTGCAGCGTCGGGTTGAGAAAAATCACCGCGACCTTTTTTTGCTTCAGCGCTTCTTCCAGATGATCGACATCCAGGCCTGTGCGGCCGTCGGTGCGGATCGGCAAGGCGCGCATGCCCAGGCGTTCGATGGTCTGCAGAATGCCGTAATAGGTCGGGGTTTCGATGGCTACGGTAGCGCCTTTCGACGCGACGGCTTCGAGGGCCAGTTCGAGAGCGATGGTGTCGCCCGACGTTACCAGAATATCGTCCGGCCCGCAGACTTCACCGCGGGTCAGCATCAGCCCGGCGATGCGCCGTCGCAGCGCCGGCAGGCCGGGTGGCGCGACCAGACCGCTCAGCGCGTTGTCGGTCCTGGCGGCCAACACCGAGAGGCATTTGTTGAGCAACACGTTGGGCGTGAGATCGCTGTGCAGAACCGCCGAATTCAGCGATGCAGTGGTGCGCGACGCTGCTTCGGAGAGCATCGCGACCACCGCATGATTGACGTTGACGGTGACACTGGAAAAGTCGAAAGCGCCGGACGGTTTTGCCCGCCCTGATGCCGAGACGAAGTAGCCGACGCGCGGCACCGTCGAGACGTAGGCGTCGGCCTCGAGGTCGGCCAGCGCCCGCTGCACCGTGGTGATGCTGGTCTCGAACATCCGAGCCAGAACGCGGATTGACGGCAGTTTCGCTTCGGCCGCCAGGTCACCGCTGTCGATCTGGCGAATAATCCAGTCCTTGACTATCCGCCAGCGCTTGTCCGGCAAATCAAACCTGTCCATAAGTTCTCTGTGATGATTCGAAACAATTCACAGAAAGTAGAGCAAAACGATCCCCGTTGCAGCAACTATGACGATGTTCAGCGCCACCAGACCGAAGGCGAAGCGGATCAGGCTGTTTTCTTCCTGGCGGTTGGCCCCGGCAAGTCCGGCGATCAACGACAGAATCGACAGCGAGCCAAGTGCGCCATGGCCGGCGGCGCTGTTGACCATTGCCGCCAGCCACGCCCCGTGTTCGCTGCTCAGCGCGGCAATGGACGGCATCACCAGCGTGTTGCCGCCGACGTTGGAGCCGGTGACATAACCGGCAATCCCCGCCAGCAGAGCGATCGTCGGCGCCAGCGAAATACCCGACATGGATTGCAACGCGCTTTGCGCCTCGACAAGGAATCCGGCGTTGACCATCACCTGGGACAGCAACAGGAACAGGAAGATTGTCGTGACCGGAAACTTCGCCCGGTTCAACAGCGCTTGCCACGGGAAACCCGCCCCCGCGGTTTGCCTGAACGCCATCAGCACGGTCACGATCAGCAGCGCCAGCCCTGGAGACGCCAGCGGCTTCCATGAAACGTGTTCGCCCCTGACAACCCACAGGCCATCCCAGCCCGACAGCACGAACAGTCCGCGCGACGCCACAATCACTCCCAGCAAGGCCAGATAAGGCCATGCCGCGCTCGGCCAGCGCACCAGTTTTTTCCGTTGCGCCCAGGAGATACCCAGTCCGACGCAAGCCACGGCCAGCCCGGCCAGCACACCGGAGACTTCCGGGCCGAGCCACAGGTTGACGCAAAACAGCACGGCAACGAACAGGGCAGTCACGACGATCAGCCCCAGCCACGCGGTGATCCCGCGGATGCCGGCCTGCCACAGGGCCAGCGACGCCAGGCAGAGGAACACCGGCGCGCTGATCAGCGCCGAATGGCTACCGAGGGTTTGCGCCGGCAAATGCGCCAGCAAGGCACCGATCACCGTTGCCAGGCCCAGCGTACCCCACGGCATGATCACCATGCCGGCGAGAGCGATTTTCATCCCCGATTGGCGAGTGAAAAGCCCCATCAGCAGCGGCACCGTGGCGATCAGCGAAACGCCGAAGCCGGTCATCGCTTCCAGCAGCGGCGCCAGGCCCAGCACGATGAAAATCACCTGCGCCGGGGGTGTCCAGCCGAGTTCCTTGACCCACGCGCCGATGGCCTGTGGCGCGCCGCCGCGCTCGACCAGAATGACGAAGGCCAGCCCCGGGACGATGACGCACGCGGTGCTGAGAAACAGGATCGTGGTGTCTTGAAAAATCGCCGAGGAGATGGCCGCCGACACCGGCCCGGCAGCGCCCAGTGCCCACAGCACCAGCACCAGCACCACACCGGCCAGCGCGGCCTGTACCGGCGGACGCCGGAGGATCAGGATCAGCGCGATCACCAGCGCGATCGGTGACATTTGCAGCAAGAGAGAGCTCATAGCGGTTTCCTTGGCTTAATCGTGCGTCTGTCCGCTGTACTCGGTCGCCCGCATGGACGCGCGCTGGCAGAACGTCTGATACCACTCGCTCAGGCGTGCTTGCGCCGAGAAGTCCGAGAGTTGACGGAAAGCGATCCAGTCCAGCGCGGTCGCCAAGGCGATGTGGCCGACGGTGATCGGACCATTGAGGTCGACGTGCTCTTCGATGAAGCGATACGCCTCCTTGAGTTTGTACGCCTGACCCTCGGCGTACGCTGGATAACGCAGGGCCTCGGGGCGCCGCTCGACTTCCCAGCGCAGCTTGATGCCGACGTCGCACATGCCCTGCGCCAATGCCTGCAGGCGCAGCGCCTTGTAGCGCTCGGGGCCGCTTGCCGGGATGAATTTATGGCCGTTGCTCAGGTCATCGAGGTATTCGCAAATCACGATGGAATCGAACAGTGCGGTGTCGTCGGGCAGCATCAGCACCGGCACTTTACCCAAGGGGTTGGCCTGGTAAATGGTCGCGTTCGGTGAAGTCGGGCTGGTCTCGTGGTGTATCACCTCAAGGCTCGATGCGATGCCAAGTTCGTGAGCCAGCACCAACACCTTGCGGGCGTACGGCGAATGCGTCTGATAGTAAAGTTTCATGCGCGAGTTCCTGTCTCAAGGATGGCGGTGGCGACTCGATGGGCGTCCATGAACAGCCGCGAAGGTGCGCCCGCCGAGGTGACGTAGTGGTTGTAATAACAGGAGCCTTCAGCGAGCGGACCCAACACCCAGATGTCGCGCACCGTCTCGCCGCTGTTCGACTTGGGGTTGGACGCCGCGTCGACATCGATGCCGTCGATGCCCGGCACATCGGTGCGCGGACGCACAAGGCCCAGGCGTGCTAGGTCGCGCACAGGTGCACAGTCGCTGTGGCTGACGCCGCTGCTCTGGACGTAACCGGCGACTCGCTTGAAGTGTTCGATAGCCGGGCGTGAGCCGGGCTTGAGGAAGGTCAGCAGGCCGGCATCACACAGCGCGAGCAGATCGGCGTGGCGCTCCTTCTGCGGGCCGGCGACCAGACGGTTGATCGCCTTGTGCCAGCGGCCATAGAACTGCCGATGCGAATCTTCGGTGAGCCCGTCGAAATCCACCGCCTCACGCAGCCGGTCACGCAAGTCGCGCCAGACTTCGATGGCGGCTTTGATCGGCGACGCGCCGCGCCCCAGACGCGCTTCTTGCAAGTCGGCTTCGAGGGTGTCGTAAATCCATGCGTGATAGTTGTAAGGCGTAACGCTGTCGGGCAGTTTGTGGCCGATCAGCTCCAGCGGATTGATTGCCCCGGCAATCGCTTCGAACTCGCGCAGCAAAGCTTCGCAGGCGACAACACCTGCTGGGCCGGCAACGCTGACGGTTCTGAGCTGCTCAAGCAGCTGTTGTGGCGCTGAGGGTTTATGCAGAACGGCGACCGCAGCGGCACGCATCTCCAGCAGCATCAGCGGCAGAATGTCCCGTTCGAAATCCAGCCGACGGTTATGCGCGTTGACCCGCAACGACTCGATGCGCTCGCTCGTGAGCAGCACGGCGCTATGGCGGGGGCAGCCGATCAAGCCATTGGGACGCGTGCGAAACGGCAGCCCGTCCCGCGACTGAATGAAGATCACCGGCTCCTGACCCGAAGGCTGGTAAGTGTGACTGCCATCGGCCATGGGTTTGTAGATCCCGCCTCTGCCAGCCGTCAGCGCCGCCAGGGTGTCCATGGCGCCCAGGCCCAACCCTTCGATCAACACCGTTTCGCCGGGCTCAACGGTGGTGAGGCTGCCGGGCAGCGGATAGACATTATCGACCCGGTTCTGCCCCGCCAGGCGCAGGCGTCCGGTGTGGCCAACGGTCAGCACCAGACGATCCACCGTCACCGCAGCGCCGTCGGCGGTTAGCAGAAGGTATTGCTGATTCTCGCGGCGCTCGACCGCCGTGACCTGATGCCGATGCAGATTGACCGTTACCCAGGCGGGGGCGGTCGCGAGGATCCGCGTGAAGGCGTCGGCCAGATAAGCGCCGAGCAGGTGCCGTGGCAGAAAATCCTCCGGCTCGACGTCGCGACCGTCGGCGGCGAGCAGGCCGCTGTCGGGGTCAACCTTGACGCGCTGTGCTCGGCACCACGCGAGAAAGTCCGGCCCTGGCCGTTCCCGGGCGTCGGTCAGATCACCGAACGCTGCTGCGTCGGGAAATACCCCGAGCTGACCGGCGACGGTGTTGAGCAACAGGTAGTCCGGTTGATCGGGCCAGTGCGCGCCGCTGCCGAGCACGTTGGGCTCGAAGATGTCGATGACCATCGGTTGTTGCGGGCGTTCCTCGGCGCGGCTCAACAGGCGCTCGAATACCGACAATCCGCGCGAACCGCAGCCGATCAGGCCGATGTGCACAGGCGCCTTCACCATCTGCGCTCCTCGCCAAAAAATGACGGGATGGCAATTGCCGTACCGGCCGCGACTGCAATGTCGTGGATCATCCGGCCAATCGCGAGATCGAGAATGCCCATGCCGAATGGCGAATAGATCAGCGGTTTGTCCAGGGCGACATGCAGGTCACCGCGAATCAGCTGCGCCACTGTGCCGGTTACAAAGTCGCGATGGCCGTATTGCTGCTCGGCCAGATGCGGTGAGGTATTGGCCTTCAGGCAATGGGTGATGTCGTCGAAGTAGTTGTAACTTTCCGCGATGATTTCAGCGCCGATATCCCGCAGCGAGATGTTCAGAACAATCTGCCCCGGGCGGAACGTGCCCTGGCCTTTTACGTACGGCTCGCCCGCGCTGGTGGCGAACACCACGATGTCGGCAGTCAGCGCTTCTTCGAGCGACAGCAGGCGTACATCCGGTAGGCCCAGTTGTCCGCCAAATTCCGCGAGGGCTTGCGCCGACTCCGCGTTGAGATCGTGAATGCCCACGCTGTCGAAGGACCAGTCGTCGGCGACGAAAGTCTCGAGGATATTTCTTGAGATTACCCCGCCACCGATGATCGAAAGTGTCGCCGCGTGGCGGTTCTGGCCATTCAGCCACCAGGCACCCAAGGCTGCCGACGCCGCCGTGCGCACGGCACTGATCAGCGCACCTTCGAGCAGCGCGTAGGGGTAGCCGGTCTCGGGGTCGTTGAGAATCAGCACCGCAGATGCGCGCGGAATGCCTGACTTGATGTTGTCGGGATAACTGGCAATCCACTTGATCCCGGAGACGGATTGATCGCCCTCGCTGTCGACGATGGCCGCCGGCAGCGCAATGATCCGGTTCGCCGGTTGCGCAAGGAAACGCAGGAAATAACTGTCGGGGTTAACGGTTTCGCCACGCTCGTGGGTCAGGTAGGTCTGCGCCACCATGTCGATGGTTGCATGCCGCAGCCCGTTGAGGATGTCTTTGACGACAGTGCCTGGGATGACGTGGAACGGCTGGATCGGATTCTGTGTGGTCATGAGGATTACGCCGAGAGTGCCAGAGCGATTTCAGGGAAAAGGGGCAGCAGTGCGGTTGCGCCGATCCGCTGGGTGACCCAGTCGTCGGAATAGATGGTTTCGAGATAGCGCTCACCCATGTCGGGGGAGATCGCCACCACGACATCGTCGGGCCGGATATGCGGCGCCCACTGGCGGATGCCGGCGAGCACAGTGCCGGTGGAGCCGCCGAAGAGCAGGCCGTAGCGTTGCGCCAGCCAACGGCAGACCTTGATCGTCTGTTCCTCGGGAATCGACAGGAAGTCGTGAATGCCCGACGACTCGAATATCTCCGGCAGGCGGCTGGTGCCGAGCCCCGGAATATGGCGCGTGCCGCCCGGCAGGCCGAACGTCACCGAGCCGACGGTATCGACGGCAATGACTTTGGTCTGTGGATGATGTTCGGCGAAGTAGTTCTTGCAGCCCATCAGCGTCCCGGTGGTTCCCGCGCCGACGAACAGGTAATCCACCTGGGGAAACTTGCGCGCGATGGACCTGGCAGTCGCTTGATAGTGGGCGAGGGGGTTGGTCGGATTCTTGTACTGGTTGAGCCAGATGTAGTCGGCGTTGTCAGCGACCAGTTGTTCGATCAGGCGAATCCGCGAATTCAGGTAACCGCCGTTCTCGTCACGCTGATCGACCATGAGCATTTGCGCGCCAAGGGCTTGAATCAGCTTGCGGTTCGGCGCGGAAATATTCGGGTCGATTACGCAAACGAACTGGTAACCCTTGGCGGCGCAGACCATGGCCAGCGCAACGCCCAGATTGCCCGATGAGGATTCTATGAGGCGGGTCTTGTGGTTGATCAGTCCGCGGACTTCAAGATCAGTGATCAGCGCGTGCGCGGTCTTCAGCTTGATGGAGCCGGCGGGATTCAGTCCTTCGATTTTCAGCTGGATCGTTGCGCTGCAAAGATCGCCGATCTGCACATAACTGTCTTCATTGATGAGTTGCTTGATCATACGTCGTCCGTTTCGCTCTTTTGCCGGGCGCACGGGGGCGCCAGCATTCATCCTGGAATGTTTGAAAAGCACTAACTGCAGTTCGCCTGTGGGTTGGGTTTCAGATTTTTCGCTGGACAGGAAGTGACCTTGCGGGCGACGCCGATCGATTCAAAAAATCAGGGTTTTGCGCTCTGAGGGCTACAGGAGTCCAGAGTGTTGCGGGGCGCAAAGTAGAGCCAGTCATTGGCTCGCCAAGGCTTGCTTGAAGTATTGGCGAAACGCCATTTGCGCGGAGAGATACAGATTTCCGGTTTTTTCCAGTACAGCTGGAATCCGGGTGTATTGAAGGACGAAGAGAGGAGGGGGATCAAATCGCAGGCATAAAAAAACCCTGAATCTTGCGATTCAGGGTTTTCGGTATTTGGTGCCCAACGCGTATGTTTTTAGAGATGATTATGACGAATGAATCTGCCGATCTTTCTTGGGAGGTGTATGGAGACATCGAACCCGGATCGAATTCGTTCATACAAATCATCACTTACGGGGTGATGAGCTACGATTTCCCCAGCGTCCACTTTTAGATCAAGCCGAGATGCGTCAAAGACGGCGGCCTCTTTGTAGACTACCCAGCTGTCCCACCGTACGTAAGGGTGACATTCCGTAGTCAAAATGCATGAAGGATCATGGTAAATCCCAGGCTTGATTGAGGAAATGTTTACAGCCAAAACACCGTCGTATCCATGTTCATGTGAATAAACAGGGTTGTTCATCACGATGTGAAGGTGGTTAGCCGGGCCGCTGAGTATCAGTAGAGTTCCTTTCCTTAAAATATTCCCTGGCATCAGATCAACTCAGAAACGGCCCTTCCTAGACTTTTACGCTCAAACAATTCTCGAGCCAGCGCTTCCGCCTGATTCTCGTCCTTGCCTAGCGCCCTGAACACTGCTCGAGGATTGATGGGAGTAGAGGAACGCCCTGGGTCGATCCATTCCGGCAGGTGGTCATGAGTGTAATCCACCAGCTCCCAGCGCTTCATTCGCCCAAACTGATGCCAGACATGATCCATGATCTCAATGTCTGCATCGGACAACTCGTCCAGTTCTTCAATGTCAGTCGGGCCACGGGTCAAAGAGACTTCGAATTGGGCTTCAGAGGTGACCCAGCTTCGCCAGATGGGCGACTGAATTTGACCAGTGATGAGATTAAGCGTTGCAGAGAGGACAGGTCCCTGCGCCATTGAGACATGCGAATCGTGCGAAATGGGGGCGCTATAGCGATCCATCGACTCACGATCCGCTAGGTACAGCAGCTTCATGAGTTTTATGTAGGCCATGCGTCCGCCGCGTCTTTGCAAAAAGTAAGCCGCCATTTGGGCTACTTTTTGTTCGCTGAAGATCACAATTAAACCCCTTTCCCCAATCCATAGGGACATGCTGAAAATGGTGCCGAATTATCGGCTCGGTAATAGGTTAGTCAAGCACAAAATCATCCGGTTCTTCCGAACGGCAGATTCCATCTCCACCTGACGGTTGAAACTGTACATCCGTACAGGCTGTGTCGCAACCGACGGGTTATCCCATCATCTATAGCATGCCGGTATCTCGGTAGCGAATGTCAGGTATGCAGAGACCAGCCAGATGTCAGGTATTTTCCTCCGGACATCAAATCGCAGACATAAAAAAACCCTGAATCTTGCGATTCAGGGTTTTCGGTATTTGGTGCCCAGAGACGGAATCGAACCGCCGACACGGGGATTTTCAATCCCCTGCTCTACCGACTGAGCTATCTGGGCAACGGGGCGCATTAAAAGGGTTTTTCGGATTTACGTCAACGACTTTTTGAAAATTTCTTAAATTAATTCCGTCGCTTACGAAATCTGCGTGTTATTCGGCTGGCGGCACGTAGCCTTCGGCCTTGGCGTATTCCTCGCCGGAGAAGTACTTGTCCATTTCGCCCTGCAGGTATTTGCGATCTTCGGCGTTCATCATGTTCAGGCGCTTTTCGTTGATCAGCAGGGTCTGGTGTTTCTGCCAGTCGGCCCAGGCCTTGGCCGAGACGTGGTCAAAAATATCCTGGCCCTTGGCGCCCGGGAAAGGGGCTCGCTCCAGCGCGGGCAGCTCTTCTTTGTACTTGCGGCACATTACGGTGCGGGTCATGGCGACTCTCCTGCATTCAAGACGGCGGCCGCGCGTTCGAGCAAGGTCTTGACCGGGGCAGCAAGGCCCAGGCGCGGCGGGGTGGCGAGGTTATACCAGAGCCAGTCGGCCTCGGCCACGTGATGGCTGGCTTCCTGCACCTGGACCAGCCACGGTTCGATGGACAACTGGAAATGGCTGAAGGTGTGCACCAGGCTCGGCAGTGCTTGCTGCTGGCCCATGGTCAGCGAGTGCTGATCGGCCAGATGTTGCAGATCTTCCAGATCATCCAGCTCCGGCAGGCTCCACAAACCGCCCCACAGTCCCGTCGACGGGCGGCGATAAAGCAGAATCGCACCTTCGCCGTTGGCCAGCATTGGCATCAGCGTGCGTTTCTGCGGGATGGCCTTGCGCGGCTTGGGAATCGGATAACGTGTTTCCAGGCCAAGCATGTGCGCTTCACAGCCACGCTTGAGCGGACACAGCAGGCAGCTCGGCTTGCTGCGCGTGCAGAGTGTGGCGCCAAGATCCATCATCGCCTGGGTGTAAGCGTTGACCCGATCGTGCGGGGTGAAGCGCTCGGCGTTGGCCCACAGCTGTTTGGCGACTTTCGGTTCGCCGGGGTAGCCCTCTTGCGCCGTGAAGCGCGCCAGTACGCGTTTGACGTTGCCGTCGAGGATTGGCGCGCGCAGGCCCATGCTGATGCTGGCGATCGCCCCGGCGGTGGACAGGCCGATGCCTGGCAGCTCGGTGAGTTTTTCCACGTCACGCGGGAATTCGCCAGCGTACTGGCTGACGACGATCTTCGCGGTCTTCTGCAGATTGCGTGCGCGAGTGTAGTAACCCAGCCCGGTCCAGAGGTGCAGCACCTCGTCTTCCTGCGCTTCGGCCAGCGCTTGGACTGTTGGCAGCGCCGCCATGAAACGCTCGAAATAATTGAGCACGGTGCTGACCTGAGTCTGCTGCAACATGATCTCGGACACCCAGACCCGATACGGATTGATGTCCTGCTGCCAAGGCAAGTCGTGGCGGCCATGGCGGTCGAACCACTCCAGCACCGCCGTGGAAAATTGCTCCGCTGTCATCGCTTGAACAGCCCCTTCAACGCGTCTTTCAATTCCGGGCTGACTTTGTCGCCCAGTTTCTCGTCGATCTTTTCGCTGAGTTTGTTGCCGGCCATTTTGCTGGCGACCTGACCAAGACGGTCATTGTCGACACGGCAGGCCTTGGCGCCCAGTTCCAGCGGGCCACGGCAGCGAAGTGGCCACTCGATGCCGACGAACTTCTCGCCGACCTGACAGGCCGGGTCGGGCATGGCGCTGGTATCGCCCTCGACGATGATGCCGACGCGGTAATCCATGCCGAGCACGCGCAGATCGATGTCGCCGTCACCGTTGACGGTCATGCCGGGGATGCGCACTTTCAGGTCGGGGTTGCTGGCGACGCCGTTGCGCACGGTCAGGTTGCCCTTGAGCTCCTCGAACGGCGTGTCCTTGCCTCGTGGCTCGCCGCTCAGGGTCTTGCGGTTGAGGGTGGCGATGCCTTTGCACAATTGCTGTTCAAGATTGGCGTTGAGCAGCACGCCGTTGTTGATGACGAAACTGGCGTTGCCGTTGAGCGTGTCGATCAGCGCCTGCTGGCTGTTGCCGCTGCCGGTGAGGCTGCTGGTCAGCGTTACCAGACCTTTGACCGGCGGAGTCTTGCCCTGGCTTTCGATGATTTTTTCCGCCGGCACACGGTTGAGCCGGGTCTGCAGGTTGAGCACCGGCGCGCTTGGGCGTACGTCGAGTGTGCCGTTGGCGACGAAGCCGCCGTTGTACAGATCACCGCTCAGGTTAGTCAGCGTCAGCAAGCCGCCCTGGCCGGTGGCTTTGAGCGCGGCGTTCTGGATCGGCAGTTTGTCGAGGGTCAGTTGGCCGAAGGCCAGGTCGGCATCGACGTCGAGTTTGGCCAGGCGTTCGACCGGCAGCAGACGCTCGGTGCTCCAGGCGGTTTTGCTCGGTTTGTCCGGCAGCGGCGTGGTGCCCGCGACGGCGCCGGCCTCGGTGCTGGCGACTTCGGCCTGACGGGTTTGCGTGGCGTTGTTGGCCTGGGCCGATTTCGGTGGCAGGTAACGGTCGACGTTGAACGTGTCGGCCTTGAGAATCGCGCGCAGCGATTGTTTGGCGAAGTCCTCGATGGCGATGCGGCCGCTGAAGCTGCTGTCATCGAGTTTCAGGTTGATATTGTCGAACGACAGACTGGTCGGGGTGGCCGCAACGCGGCTGACCAGTTCGACCTTGCTCAGGCTGCCTTCGCCCATCGCCGGCAGTGTCTGGCCGATGCTGTCGACGAATTTCGCCAGATCGAACTGGGCGATGGAAATGCCGCCGCTGATCTGTGGCGTCTTGTCGAGGTCGTTGGCTTTCAACTCGCCCAGGGCGCGCAACTGGTTGGCGGAAATTTTGATGCCGGTCCATTCGGCGACGTTCGCCGCTTTATCCAGCAATAACTGGCCTTGAGCAGAGAAGGTCATGGTCTTGCCTTGCAGCGGATCGCCAGCGAGCTCGCCGGTCAGCTTCAGATCTTCGAACTTGTAGCGCTGCAGGGCGCGCTCGAAGCGCAGCTCGCCGTTGAGCTCGGTGCGCACGCGCAGCACCGGTTGATTGGTGCCGAGGAACGCGGTGGCTTTCACCGGGATATTGGTCGAATCGTGTACCGGGCCGGTGCTCAACTGAATGCTTTCGGCACTGAACTGCTTGCCGGTCAGCTCATCGGTGTATTCAACGCGGGCGTTGTTGACGGTCAGGCTGTCGATGTCGAGGCGGATCGGTTGCGCCGGTTTTTCCACGGCGACGGTCGGCTCGCTGGCGGTCGTGCCCGTTGTGGCGGGTGGCGTCGAGCCGGGTGCCACTGGCACCTTGCCGATGTCTTCCCAGTTGCCGTGGCCGTTCTTGTCGCGGTTCAGGCGCAGGTTGAGGCCTTCGACGCGCACGTCGCTCATCTGCACTTCGCGGCGCAACAACGGCAGCACGCGCACGGACAGGCCGAGCATCTGCAAGTCGGCAAACGGTTCGGCAGGCTTGGCCAGGGTGGCGACGCTGGCTTCGTGCAGTTCCAGACCAAGCCACGGGAACAGGCTCCAGCCGATATCGCCATTGAGCGTCAGCTCGATGTGGGCCTTGTCGCGGGCAATCTGGCGGATCTCGTCTTTATAGTCGTTGGGATCGAAGAGGTGGGTCAGGGCAAAGCCTGCCGCCACAATGATCAGCAACAGCCCGAGAAGTACCAGACCCAGGATTTTGCCGAACGCTTTCATGGGCGAGTCCTTGTAGTTAGTCGAATTGGTCATATGGCCGGGGAGTATAGCGCTGCCGGCGCCCGGTTCGGTGTGGCGTCATCTGCCGAGGGTCGGCGGCGGCACCTGCAACTTCGCCACAGGGCCTGCGCTTGAGGATGCCCGGCGGGCGCCAGAGGGCGCAATCCGGCCCCCGCTTGCGACGCCATTTTTTGCGCTTGGTTCACCCGTCGTTCAGTCACGCCCAGACGACGGGTAACTTTTCGCACGCATAAATGGGACAAGTAGCAAGCGGCGTGGTGCCTTTGCAGACGCGGGGTTGGCGGCTTCCCGAGTCGTACGAGAACAGATGACTTGAAAAAAGGTGATATCAGTTTGGTTTTTCTGTCACCTGAGAATGGTAACCTTCGCCAGTTCGTCCGCCCGTCTGCGACTTAACGTCGCGCCTTCAAGGAGCTTCACCTAAAAAAACGGTCATGCCTGCGTGCATAAGGCCGAGGGTGAGCAGTGGCTGGCGAACCATACTAACAATTGGGGGATACACAATGAGCACGAGCATCACGGCGGACGGCCTCAAGGCCGACCAGCCTGCGTTCCTGTCCAAGGAACGCATCATCGCCAAGCCCGGTTTCAACCGCTGGCTGGTTCCACCGGCCGCTTTGGCCATTCACCTGTGCATCGGCATGGCCTACGGCTTCTCGGTGTTCTGGTTGCCGCTGTCCAAGGCACTCGGCGTTACCGCACCGGTGGCTTGCGCGCCGGACATGAGCTTCATCGCACAGGTATTTTCGTCGAACTGCGACTGGCCGATCTCCATGCTCGGCTGGATCTACACGCTGTTCTTCATCTTCCTCGGCTGCTCGGCAGCGATCTGGGGTGGCTGGCTGGAACACGCCGGGCCTCGTAAAGCGGGCGTGGTCTCGGCCTTGTGCTGGTGCGGCGGTCTGCTGATTTCCGCGCTGGGTATCTATACCCACCAGATCTGGCTGATGTGGATCGGCTCCGGCGTGATCGGCGGTATCGGTCTGGGCCTGGGCTATATCTCGCCGGTGTCGACCCTGATCAAGTGGTTCCCGGACAAGCGCGGCATGGCGACCGGCATGGCGATCATGGGCTTCGGTGGCGGCGCGATGGTCGGCGCACCATTGGCGACTGCACTGATGAGCCACTTCGCATCGCCAGAAGGCGTGGGCGTATGGCAGAGCTTCGTGGCCATGGCGGCCATTTACTTCGTGTTCATGATCGGTGGCGCATTGTCCTACCGCGTGCCGCCAACCGGCTGGAAACCTGAAGGCTGGACCGCTCCGGCGAAGAAAGCTTCCAACGCCATGATCACCAACCGTCACGTCCACGTGAACGTAGCGTGGAAAACCCCGCAATTCCGTCTGGTCTGGCTGGTGCTGTGCCTGAACGTGTCGGCGGGTATCGGTATCCTCGGCATGGCTTCGCCACTGTTGCAGGAAGTGTTCGGCGGCAAACTGCTGGGCGTCGATGTGCCGTTCGGTCAACTCGACGCTGGCCAACTGGCCTCGATCGCGGCGATCGCAGCGGGCTTCACTGGTCTGCTGAGCCTGTTCAACATCGGTGGCCGCTTCTTCTGGGCCTCGTTCTCCGACTACCTGGGGCGCAAGAACACATACTTCGTGTTCTTCGCGCTGGGTTTTGCCCTGTACGCGCTGATTCCGAACATGGGCCATCTGGGCAACGTTGCGCTGTTCGTGGCGGCGTTCTGCATCATCCTGTCGATGTACGGCGGTGGTTTTGCCACCGTTCCGGCGTATCTGGCCGACCTGTTCGGTACACAGATGGTCGGTGCGATCCACGGTCGTCTGCTGACTGCCTGGGCTGCTGCCGGGGTGCTCGGTCCGGTGCTGGTGAACTACCTGCGTGAATATCAGTTGAGCATCGGCGTTGAACGCGCTGCTGCTTACGACATCACTCTGTATATCCTTGCCGGCCTGCTGGTGCTGGGCTTCCTGTGCAACCTGATGGTGCGCCCGGTGGCCGACAAGTACTTCATGACCGACGCTGAACTGGCCGCCGAACAGGCGCTGGGCCACGACAAGGGTGCCGATGCCAGCACCGTTCTGGAGTGGAAAGCTGCGCCGGGCACCAAGCCTCTGGCGATCGCTGCCTGGCTGGTGGTGGGTATTCCGTTGGCGTGGGGCGTGTGGGTGACCCTGCAGAAGACGGCGGTACTGTTTCACTAAGGTGTTAGCTGAATAAACGCCGAACCTGTGGGAGCGAGCCTGCTCGCGAAGACGGAGCACCGGTCGACAGCAATGTTGGCTGGCCTGCCGCATTCGCGAGCAGGCTCGCTCCCACATTTGTTTCTGGCATGCCTGTAATGGCTTGTATGGACATGTCTACCCGCGACAGCCGGGCGTTCTATCCGTCAGGCATCTCACCTCTCGTGTTTCTGTTTGCCTCCTGCGTGCCTATAATGGCTGCCTTTTTCGCCCAATGATTTTGCGGAGCTGGTGATGGCCGAACGTAAGGCGTCTGTCGAGCGCGACACTCTGGAAACCCAGATCAAAGCCTCGATCAACCTTGATGGCACCGGAAAGGCCCGATTCGATATCGGTGTACCTTTTCTTGAGCACATGCTGGATCAGATCGCCCGTCACGGGTTGATCGACCTGGATATCGAATGCAAGGGCGATCTGCATATCGACGACCACCATACGGTGGAAGACGTCGGTATCACCCTCGGCCAGGCGTTCGCCAAAGCCATCGGCGACAAGAAAGGCATCCGTCGCTACGGCCATGCCTACGTGCCGCTCGATGAAGCGCTGTCGCGCGTGGTGATCGATTTCTCCGGTCGCCCGGGCCTGCAGATGCACGTGCCGTACACCCGCGCCACCGTCGGCGGTTTCGACGTTGACCTGTTCCAGGAGTTTTTCCAGGGCTTCGTCAACCACGCGCTGGTCAGCGTGCACATCGACAACCTGCGCGGCACCAACACCCACCACCAGATCGAAACCGTGTTCAAGGCTTTCGGCCGCGCGCTGCGCATGGCCGTCGAGCTGGACGAGCGCATGGCCGGGCAAATGCCGTCGACCAAAGGCGTTCTGTAATGCAGACGGTTGCAGTTATCGACTACGGCATGGGCAATCTGCACTCGGTGGCCAAGGCTCTTGAGCACGTCGGCGCCGGCAAGGTGCTGATTACCAGCGACGCGAACGTGATTCGCGAAGCCGACCGTGTGGTATTCCCGGGCGTTGGCGCGATTCGCGATTGCATGGCGGAGATCCGTCGCCTCGGCTTCGACTCGCTGGTCCGTGAGGTCAGCCAGGATCGGCCGTTCCTCGGCATCTGCGTCGGCATGCAAGCCCTGCTCGATACCAGCGAAGAGAACGCCGGCGTCGACTGCATCGGCCTGTTTCCGGGCGCGGTGAAATTCTTCGGCAAGGATCTGCACGAAGACGGCGAGCACCTGAAGGTCCCGCACATGGGCTGGAACGAGGTGAAGCAGAACATCAGTCACCCGCTGTGGCATGACATCCCGGATCTGGCGCGTTTCTACTTCGTGCACAGCTACTACATCGCCGCCGCCAATGCGCGTCAGGTGGTAGGCAGCGGTCATTACGGTGTCGATTTCGCCGCAGCGCTGGCCGACGGTTCGCGTTTCGCCGTGCAGTTCCACCCGGAGAAAAGCCATACCCACGGCCTGCAACTGCTGCAGAACTTCGCTGCGTGGGACGGTCGCTGGTAAATGGCTGTCAAGAAGTCCAGACCGCCGATCCTGACCCTCACTCCCGAGCAGGAGAGCGAGGCCAATCGCAAGATTCAGCGGTTCATGGAAGACCGTTTCGAATTGGATCTGGGTTCGTTCGAGGCGGCGGAAATTCTTGAGCTGTTTACCCGCGAGATTGCTCCGCACTATTACAACAGGGCGATTTTCGATGTGCAGACCCACCTCAAGGAACGGTTTGAAAGCATCGAAAGCGACCTGTGGGCGCTCGAAAAAAATTAAGAGCAGCGGCAAGCGTCAAGCTGCAAGCTGCAAGAGATAGACGCGCGTGCGCGCTTGCAGCTTATGGCTTGCAGCTTGCCGCTCTTTTGACGAAGGAAAAAGCATGCTGATTATTCCCGCTATCGATCTCAAAGACGGTGCCTGCGTACGTCTGCGCCAGGGCCGCATGGAAGATTCCACGGTGTTCTCCGATGACCCGGTGAGCATGGCTGCCAAGTGGGTGGAGGGCGGTTGCCGTCGTCTGCATCTGGTCGACCTCAACGGCGCGTTCGAAGGCCAGCCGGTCAACGGCGAAGTGGTCACCGCGATCGCCAAGCGCTACCCGACCCTGCCGATCCAGATCGGTGGCGGCATCCGTTCGCTGGAAACCATTGAGCATTACGTCAAGGCGGGCGTGAGCTACGTGATCATCGGCACCAAAGCCGTTAAGGATCCGGCGTTCGTTGCTGAAGCCTGCCGTGCGTTTCCGGGCAAGATCATTGTCGGTCTGGATGCGAAAGACGGTTTCGTCGCCACCGACGGCTGGGCTGAGATCAGCACCGTGCAGGTCATTGACCTGGCCAAGCAGTTCGAAGCCGACGGCGTGTCCTCGATCGTTTATACCGATATCGCCAAAGACGGCATGATGCAGGGCTGCAACGTACCGTTCACCGCTGCGCTGGCCGCTGCCACCAGGATTCCGGTGATCGCTTCCGGCGGCATCCACAATCTGGGTGACATCAAGTCGCTGCTCGACGCCAAGGCACCGGGCATCATCGGCGCGATCACGGGCCGCGCGATCTATGAGGGCACTTTGGATGTTGCAGAGGCTCAAGCTTTTTGTGATGGCTACGCGGCCAGCTCCAAGTTGTAAGCTGCAAGCTGCAAGTTAGAAACTCGACCGCGATCGGCTCTTTCCTGCAGCTAGTAGCTTGAAGCTTGCAACTCTTAATCGGAGATTAAGCCCATGGCGTTAGCCAAACGCATCATCCCTTGCCTGGACGTGGACAACGGCCGGGTCGTCAAAGGTGTGAAGTTCGAGAACATCCGCGACGCCGGTGACCCGGTGGAAATCGCCCGTCGCTACGACGAGCAGGGCGCCGACGAGATTACCTTTCTCGACATCACCGCCAGCGTCGATGGCCGTGACACCACGCTGCATACCGTCGAGCGCATGGCCAGCCAGGTGTTCATTCCGCTGACCGTCGGCGGTGGCGTGCGTACCGTGCAGGACATCCGCAACCTGCTCAATGCCGGCGCGGACAAGGTGTCGATCAACACCGCTGCCGTGTTCAACCCCGAGTTCGTCGGCGAGGCCGCGCAGCATTTCGGCTCGCAGTGCATCGTCGTCGCCATCGACGCCAAGAAAGTCTCCGGTCCCGGCGAAACCCCGCGCTGGGAAATCTTCACCCACGGCGGGCGCAAGCCGACCGGTCTCGACGCAGTCGAGTGGGCGAAGAAAATGGAAGGCCTCGGTGCCGGTGAAATCCTGCTGACCAGCATGGATCAGGACGGCATGAAAAACGGTTTCGACCTCGGCGTGACCCGCGCCATCAGCGATGCGTTGGGCATTCCGGTGATCGCTTCCGGTGGTGTCGGCAATTTGCAGCATCTGGCCGATGGCATTCTCGAAGGCCATGCCAGTGCGGTGCTGGCGGCGAGTATTTTCCACTTCGGCGAATACACCGTGCAGGAAGCCAAGGCCTACATGTCGCATCGCGGCATCGTCATGCGCTAAAGCGTACAGGCCAGTGGACAGCATGGCGCGCCCAAGGCACTCTTGGGCACGCCATGGATTCCGGTAGCCCGACATGATCAAACGCCTGCTTGTTGTTCTCGCCAGCGCCTCGTTGTTGTTCATCAGCAATGCCCGGGCCGAAACCAGTCCCGACACCGATCTGGTGCTGCTCACCGAAAATTTCCCGCCGTACAACATGGCGAAGAACGGCAAGAATTTCGCCCAGGGCGACAACATCAACGGCATTGCCACGGACATCGTTCGCGAGATGTTCCAGCGCGCCGGCCTCACTTACAGCCTGACCCTGCGTTTCCCCTGGGAGCGTGTCTACAAGCTCGCCCTGGAGAATCCCGGCTACGGGGCCTTCGTCATGGCGCGCCTGCCTGATCGCGAAAGACTGTTCAAATGGGTCGGCCCAATCGGCCCGGACGACTGGATTTTGCTGGCCAAGTCTGACAGCAAGATCACCCTCGAAAACCTCAACGACGCGCGCAAATACAAGATCGGCGCCTACAAGGGCGATGCGATTGCCGAGACGCTCACCAAGCAAGGCCTCAAACCGGTAGTAGTGCTGCGCGATCAGGACAACGCAAAAAAACTGCTCAATGGCCAGATCGATCTGTGGGCCACGGGTGATCCTGCCGGCCGTTATCTGGCACGGCAGGATGGCGTGACCGGTCTGAAGACCGTGCTGCGCTTCAACAGCGCCGAGTTGTACCTGGCGCTGAACAAGGACGTCTCCGATGAGGTGGTCAACAAGCTTCAGACCGCACTGGATCAACTGCGCAAGGAAGGCGTGGTCGATGAAATCATGGCGCGCTATCTGTAACGGCTGACTCCTCTGGCTCTGGCAGGGAGGCGCTGATTTCGCCCTCGGTCGCAGGCGCAAGCACAGTCTGATCTTCGACCGCCTCTGGCTCCGACGCGACGATGGTTGCAGGCTCGGTGGGTGCGTACTGGCTGATGTGCAGGCTATTGCCATCGGTGTAGCTGAAACCTTCCGTCACTGACGTACCGTCTGCGCGCACCAGGCTGTATTCGCTCTGCGCCAGATAAGCCGCCACGGAGCGGTTTTTGTCCACCACCGCAACCACTTCGATGGTCGCTGTATTGAGCCATTCGTTCGAATGCAGTTCGCATTGGGTGAAATCGTGGCCCAGCCGTGCGGAAAACATCAGCGCGCCGGGCTGTCGGGTTTGCCATTGGGCGCCGAATTCGATGCAAGTGGTTTGAGTGAAAGTACGCAAGCCGCCAGTACGCTGGGCGCGCTGCGCATTCCACCTGAATATCTGGCTGTCGTTGCCACTATTACGTGCGTGACCGACGAGGATGTAGCGATCCTTGCGTTCAAGCAGATAGAAGGGCGAGTGACGCCATTGCTCAGCGGCGGTGTAACGCGGATCGTTGACCGTGAACCAGGGGAGGCTGGCGGTGTAAGTCGCATCGTCCGTTGGCTCTACAGGTGTTGGCGTCTCGCCGCACAGCACCGGTGGCGATGGGCGTGTAGACATCTGCAGGCCTATCTGCAAGCGCAAGCAGTAGACCGGGAAACTGGCCGGTCGGGTATAGTCACTCAGGCTGAAAAAACTGCCCGATGCCAAGTAGACCTCGCCCGGCAAAGCGGCTGGAGGAACGGCGCTCCAGGTGCTGACGCGCTGTCGGGCCTTGCTGCCCTTGTCGTCCCAGATCAGATCGGTGGTATTCGACGCGATCACCAGGTCTTCGCGAACGCAGCGCACCGCGTTGAGCGACGGTTTTTCATGATCGTTCGAGCACACCGACCCCAGCGCTACGTAGCCTGCGGGAGCTAGCGGTCGCCAGATCGACAGATCTCTTTTCGAGCCTGATCCGGAGTCCTTCCAGACCAGCTCGTAATCATCGGGACGTTGCAGTGCCCTGCCTTTGCCGGGTTCAGTGCTGGCAATGTCTGCCTCGCAAACAACCGCGACCACGCGTTCGCCGTTGATGTTGCCAACGCCTCTGGTGACGAAGTCGCCCAAGGGGAAATAACCGGGCAGCGCGTCGGGAGCCGGGGTCGGGCGCCAGAACGACGCGGGTCTGGCCGACAAACCGTTGGTGTCCCAGATGCGCAGAAATTCTGTTGTGAAGTTGATCAGCAGGTTATCGATGCGGATCGGTTCAGTCCGCCCAACGGGCGGGATAATCGGGGCGTTATTTGTCATGGGCACTCCTGATAGTTGCAAGCGACTCAAAGGAGCCGCGACCTGTTGCAGGTCTCACTATCCGGAAGGGGGAGGGGCGTTCGGTGGTAACTATGTATTGCAACGTGACCGGGTGTTACCGGTAAACGCCATCCTTGCCATGCCCGGCCATGGCGCGGTTGCTGCGCACGCTGATCATCTGCCGGATATCGATCCAGTCGATGCCCTGCGCTTTGAGCTTGGGTAATTCGCGCTCCAGCACCGCCAGGGTCTGCGGATACGGATGGCCGATCATCACCGCTGAACCCTGTTTGTGCGCCAGGGCGATCGCGGTCTGCAACTGGGTGGCAATGGCCGCTTCGGTGCGCTCATCATCGAGAAACACGTCTCTGGAAACGCTGGCCAGATCGATTTTCTGCGCCTGCTGCGCAGCGACCGTCTGAGCGCTGGTGCGGCTGTCGACGAAGAACTTGTGCCGACGCTGCAATTCGCCCATCAACCACGCCATCGCCGCAGGCTGCGCGGTCATGCGGCTGCCCATGTGATTGTTGATGCCGGCGGTGAACGGGACTTTTTCAAACGCGGCATTCAGGCGTTTCTGCAGCTCTTCGATGGGCAGTTCGGGGTGCCAGGCGTACGGCCCGGTGGCCGGGTCCATGGGCATGTGCAGGACGACGATCTTGCCGGCGCGATGGGCTTCGCGGGCAAATTCGGTGGCGTGGGGGGTATCGGGCATGATCGCCGCCGTGACCGGGCCGGGCAGGGCGAGCACGCGACGATCCCGGGGCAGGTTCTGCCCCAGGTCATCGATGATCAGTGTCAGGTAGGCCTTGTGCGGCGAGGAGCTGGCGGGCTCTGCTTGGGCAAAACCCGCCAGACAGCACAACAGAACGCAGAGGGAACGCAGCAACATCCTCAGCGGCCGGACGTGATGCTCAGGCCTTTGAGCAGGCTCAGGGCCTGGGCCAGTTGGTAATCGTCATCCTGCGGCATCGCTTTGGCCTTGCCGCCGGAACCGCTCGGTTTGTCGGCGCCGCCGTTGCCGTTGCCCAAGTGACCTTGCAGATCGGCTTCCTTGAAGTATTCGCTGTCGGCTTCGTTGGTGATCTTCGCGCGGCGCACTTCGATGTCCGGCACGATGCCCTGAGCCTGGATCGAGCGGCCGTTCGGCGTGAAATACAGCGCGGTGGTGATCTTCAGCGCGCGGTCGTTGTTCAGCGGCAGCACGGTCTGCACCGAGCCCTTGCCGAAACTGGTGGTGCCCATGACCACGGCACGTTTCTGGTCCTGCAGGGCGCCGGCGACGATTTCCGAAGCCGAGGCACTGCCGCCGTTGATCAGCACGACCATCGGCACCGCTTCGCTTTCGTCCTTGCCGGTGGCGGAGAAGCGCAATTCGGAGTTGGCAATGCGGCCCTTGGTGTAGACGATCAGGCCTTTGGTGATGAAGTGGTCGACCACTTCCACCGCCGATTGCAGCACGCCACCCGGGTTGTTGCGCAGGTCGAGAATGATGCCGTTGAGCTTCTTGCCGTTGTCCTTGCGCAGTTTGGCCAGAGCCTTGGAGACTTCTTCGCCGGTCTTGACCTGGAACTGGGTGATGCGGATGTAGCCGTAGCCCGATTCCAGCAGCTGCGCCTTGACGCTCTTGACCTGAATTACTGCACGGGCCAGGGTCACGTCGAACGGTGTGCCGCCATCGCGAACCAGGGTCAGGGTGATTTTCTGGCCGATCTTGCCGCGCATCTTGTCGACGGCTTCGGTCATGGTCTGGCCACGGGTCGGCTGGCCGTTGATCTTGACGATGAAGTCGCCAGCCTGAATGCCGGCCTTCGACGCTGGCGTGTCATCAATCGGCGAGACGACCTTGATGAAGCCGTCTTCGGCGCCGACTTCGATGCCCAGACCGCCGAACTCACCACTGGTGCTTTCCTGCAGTTCGGTGAAATCTTCCGGGCCAAGGTAGGCCGAATGCGGATCGAGGTTGCTGAGCATGCCCTTGATCGCGTTTTCCAGCAGGGTCTTGTCGTCTACAGGCTCGACATACGCGGCTTTGATCCGGTCCATGACCTCGGCGAAGGTGCGCAGCTCTTCCAGTGGCAACGGCGCCTTGGCGGTCGCGGCAGTGCCTGCCGGAGCGACGGTCGGGGCCGGTTGCGCGGCGAACGCCAGAGGCGCGCCGATCACCAGGGCGATCGTCAGGGCCAGCGAGGTAAGGCGGGACAAATGCAGCATGTCGAACGAACTCCTGAATTAGGTGGTGCGCTTATCCTTGCGCACGACACCATTGCGCCGGATCACTCGGGTGACCCTGCTGACGAATTGCGAAATACAGCGCTGGCGTGTCCTGACCGCCACTGTTACCGACAGTGGAAATCGACTCGCCCGCCTTGACCACATCACCCGCCGACTTGAGCAGCGTCTGGTTGTGGCCGTAAAGACTCAGAAAACCGTTGCCGTGATCAAGAATCACCAGCAAACCGGCACCGCGCAGCCAATCGGCGAACACCACGCGCCCGCCGTGTACGGCGTGCACCTGGCTGCCGGCGGAGGCGCTGATCATCACGCCATCCCACTTGGTGCGGGCGTCGTCGCCACGGCTTTCACCGAAGCGTGCGAGTAATCGACCATCAACCGGCCACGGAAGTTTTCCCCGGGTTGCAGCAAATGGCCCGCCAAACGTTTCGCCGCTGCTCGATACCAGCGCGCCGGGGCTTGATCTGACGGGTTTTCGTGGGGCGTCGCTGTTTTCAGCCTGCGCCTCACGCAAACGCTTTTTTTCCGCTTCCTGCTGGGCGATCAGCGCTTTCTGCCGCGCTTCTTCTGCCTCACGAGCCTGACGGGCCAGGGTTTCTTCAATGGTTTTAAGGACTTTAGACAGGTCTGCCTGATCCTGCTCGCGGGCGGCGAGTTTCTGGTCGCGGGCCTTGACGTCGTCATTGAGTCTGGCGAGAACCTGCTGGCGTTCCTTGCGGACTTTCTCGAGTGCTTCGCGCTGCGTGTCGAGGTCGCTTTTCTGCACCAGCAACTGCGCTTGCTGCAGACCGATGTCTTTTTCGACATTGGCCAGTTGGCGCAGGGTTTCGTTGAAGTTCTTCAACTGCTCCAGGCGTGCCTGGCTCAGGTAGTCGTAATAGGTGAGGGTGCGGGCGAATTTCTCGGGATTCTGCTGATTGAGCAGCAGCTTGAGGTATTCCTGGCGGCCGTTCTGGTACGCCGCTCGGGCCTGAATGGCGATCAGTCGCTGCTGTTCAGTGCGCGCGCTCTGGAGTTTTTTTTTCTCTGCATCGAGCCGCTGTAGCTCGGATTCGCTTTTCTGCAGTTCTTTCTGCAGCGCGTCGACCTGCTTCTGCAGCTTGCCCATCTCGGTTTCAGTGCCCTTGAGCTCTTTCTGCACGCCGGACTTTTCTTCCTGCAGCTTGCCCAAGAGTTTTTTCAGCTCGGCTATATCCTGACGCGTGGCCTCCAACTGCTGTTGGGTTTGCGCGCGCTCGTCGGCGAAGGCCGGCTGGAGCAGACAGGTCAGAGCAAGGGCGATCAGGACGCGAAGCATAGGGGCGGGCGGCACCAGGGTAAGGGACGGCCTAGTATGCCCGCCCGAGGCTGCAAAAAAAACGCCCAATTGGGGCTGTGTGATAACTGGACAGAAAAACACTGCACACCAATGCAGGAGTGACCTGTGGCGAGGGGATTTATCCCCGTTCGGCTGCGCAGCAGTCGTAAAACCAGCACACGCGGTGTACCAGAGATACCGCGGTGTTCGATTTCAGGGCGGCTGCGTCACCCAGCGGGGCGGTGCGACGGTTCGCTAAATCCCCTCGCCACAAAGTCATTTCCAACAGGTTTCGCCGTTTTCTGGATTCGCGTTACACCAGGATCGAGGTACCGGTCATCTCCGCCGGTTTTTCCAGACCCAGCAGCATCAGCATGGTCGGTGCCACGTCCGCCAGCACGCCACCTTCGCGCACTTTCAGGTCACGCTTGCCGACATAAATGAACGGCACCGGCTCGGTGGTGTGCGCGGTGTGCGCCTGGTGGGTTTCTTCATCGGCCATTTTTTCGACGTTGCCGTGATCGGCGGTGATCAGCGCTTCGCCGCCGACTTTATCCAGCGCCTCGACGATGCGACCGACGCAGGTGTCCAGGCACTCGACCGCTTTGACCGCCGCATCGAACACACCGCTGTGGCCGACCATGTCGCCGTTGGCGTAGTTGACCACGATCACGTCGTAGCGCTGGTTTTCAATAGCGTCGACGATGCGGTCGGTGACTTCCGGGGCGCTCATTTCCGGCTGCAAGTCATAAGTAGCGACTTTCGGCGACGGGATCAGGATGCGCTCTTCGCCCGGGAACGGTTCTTCACGACCGCCGGAGAAGAAGAAGGTCACGTGAGCGTACTTCTCGGTTTCAGCGATGCGCAGCTGGGTCTTGCCGTTTTTTGCCAGGTAATCGCCGAGAACGTTTTCCAGGCTGCCGGCGGCGAAGGCCGACGGTGCCGGAATACTTGCGGCGTACTGGGTAAGCATGACGAAACCGGCCAGTTTTGGCTGGCGGGCGCGCGCGAATTCCTTGAAATCGTCTTCGACGAACACCCGGGTCAGCTCGCGGGCGCGGTCGGCACGGAAGTTCATGAACACCACGGCATCGCCGTCTTCGACTTTGACCGGCTCACCGATGGAAGTGGCTTTGACGAATTCGTCGCTTTCACCACGGGCGTAGGCGGCTTCGAGACCTTCCTGAGCGGTGGAGGCGTTGAATTCGCCGTTGCCGTCGACGATCAGGTTGTAGGCCTGGGCGACGCGATCCCAACGGTTGTCGCGGTCCATGGCGAAATAGCGGCCGATGATGCTGGCGATCCGGCCTTTGCCCAAGGCCTGGAAAGTCGCGTCGAGCAGTTCGATCGACGAAGCGGCGCTTTTCGGCGGCGTGTCGCGGCCATCGAGGAAGGCGTGCAGATAGATTTTTTCGGCGCCGCGCTTGAAGGCCAGTTCGGCCATGGCGATCAGGTGATCCTGGTGGCTGTGCACGCCGCCATCGGACAACAGGCCCATGAAATGCACGGCTTTGCCAGCGGCCACGGCTTTATCCACGGCGGCGCAGATGGTCGGATTGTCGAAGAATTCGCCGTCGCGGATCGCTTTGGTCACGCGGGTGAAGTCCTGATACACCACGCGCCCGGCGCCGAGGTTCATGTGGCCGACTTCGGAGTTGCCCATCTGGCCGTCCGGCAGACCGACGTCCATGCCGCTGCCCGAGATCAAGCCGTTCGGCACGGTGGCCCACAGACGATCCAGCACAGGTTTCTTCGCCGCGAACACGGCATTGGATTCGGGGCTGTCGCTGTGACCGAAGCCGTCGAGAATCATCAGGACCAAAGGTTTGGGCGTAGTCGTCATGGAATCCACTCGTGGCTGATAAAGAAGAGGGCGATGGAAAACGGAGTTGGAGTTTAAAGCGAAGTTCCGACCGCGTCACCGCCGGACGGGGTTTGGCCGACCATAGTGGCTGTGTATACTGGCCGACATTTTAACGCCTTGGAACCTCCTTCGATGGTTGCTCACCTGATTGAATTTGCCACTAACCACTACATTCTTGTCGGTATCTTCGTCGTACTTCTGGCTCTGTTGCTGGCGCACACGATGCAGGGCGGCGGCAAGAGCCTGAGCACCGGCGAACTGACCGCACTGGTCAATAAAGACGCGGGCGTGGTGGTGGACATCCGTCCGGCCAAGGATTATGCCGCAGGCCACATCGTCGGCGCGGTGAACATCCCGCAAGACAAACTGGCCGCCCGCGTCGGCGAGCTGGAAAAGCACAAGGCCAAGACCATCATTCTGGTCGACGCCCTCGGTCAGACCGCCGGCACCCACGCCCGCGAGCTGATGAAGTCCGGCTTCACCGCCGCCAAGCTGTCCGGCGGGATTTCCAGCTGGAAAGGCGACAACCTGCCGCTGGTGAAATGACATGAGCGAAGTCATCGTCTATTCCAGCGATTACTGCCCTTACTGCTCGCGCGCCAAGCATCTGCTCGCCAGCAAAGGCGTGGCCTTCGAAGAGATCAAGGTCGATGGCAAGCCGCAGCTGCGTGCCGAAATGACCAAAAAGGCCGGGCGCACGTCCGTGCCGCAGATCTGGATCGGCGCAAAACACATCGGCGGTTGCGATGATTTATACGCCCTGGAGCGCGCCGGCAAACTCGACGCGCTGCTCAAGGGCTGAACGGCTGCACCCACGTACAGCACTCCCTAAAAGACCCAAGATCGATAAGGATCTGAGATGACTGACCAACAGAACACTGCAGCCAGCGAAGAAGAAACCGCACCGCAATTTTCCTTGCAGCGCATCTACGTACGCGACCTGTCCTTCGAAGCCCCGAAAAGCCCGGCGATCTTCCGCCAGCAGTGGGATCCGGCGGTCGGTCTGGATCTGAACACCCGCCAGAAAGCGCTGGAAGGCGACTTCTACGAAGTGGTGCTGACCCTGTCCGTTACCGTGAAAAACGGTGAAGAAGTGGCCTTCATTGCTGAAGTGCAACAGGCCGGTATCTTCCTGATCAAGAATCTGGACGCGGCTTCGATGAGCCACACCCTCGGTGCGTTCTGCCCGAACATTCTGTTCCCGTATGCCCGCGAAACCCTGGACAGCCTGGTTACCCGTGGCTCGTTCCCGGCGCTGATGCTGGCCCCGGTGAACTTCGATGCCCTGTACGCGCAAGAGCTGCAGCGCATGCAGGAAAGCGGCGAGACTCCGACCGTTCAGTAAGACGGTTCAGCAATACCCCATGTGGGAGCGAGCCTGCTCGCGAAAGCGGTCTGTCAGACACATCAATGTTGACTGACACCCCGTAATCGCGAGCAGGCTCGCTCCCACATTTGTTTTGCGGCGTTACTTGAAGTCGTTCTGCCGCCACGCTTCGTACACGGCGACCGCCACGGTGTTGGACAGGTTCAGGCTGCGGCAGCCTTCGCGCATCGGCAGGCGCAGGCGCTGTTCGCCAGGCAGGGCGTCGAGCACGTCCGCCGGCAGGCCACGGCTTTCCGGGCCGAACAGAAACGCATCGCCGGGCACGAACGCGGCATCATGGAACGGCCGCGAGCCCTTGGTGGTGAAGGCGAACACGCGCGGGTTGCCCAGACTTTCCAGACAACTGGCCAGGTCAGCGTGACGCTGCAACGTGGCATATTCGTGGTAGTCGAGACCGGCACGGCGCAGGCGCTTGTCGTCCATCTCGAAACCCAGTGGTTCGATCAAATGCAGGTGGCAGCCGCTGTTGGCGCACAGCCTGATAACGTTGCCGGTGTTCGGCGGAATTTCTGGTTGAAAAAGGATGACGTGAAACATGCACGGCTCCGAAGGTAAAGATGAGCGGCATTCTACGCCGCCTGTGGACAACCGTTCGAAACTATTCCCGCGAGTCATCGCCTCGCTGGCGATTGTCGGCTTGATGATCGGCCGTCTGACCACGCCCGATCCAAGCGTGCTGGAGCGTGTCGAGGTCACCGATGGCGGCCTGGTGGCGTGGTTCAACAACGAGCCGAAACTGCACGGCGAGATTATCGATGGCACCGTCGCGCTGCTGTTTCAGGCCGAAGGTCGACCGCAGAAAGGCCAGCTCAGGCTCAACGGCAAGGACGTCAACTGGCGCACGCGCAAGAGTGATGGCGGATTGTTGCTGACGGTGCTGGCAGCGCGCCCGTTGCAGGGCGACTGGGTCGGCAGCGAGGTCGATGATCGCTGGCGACTGGAGATTCGCTTGAGCGAGCCCTAGGGGCAAGTCCTCATCACTGGGCGCGCTCCGACACTGTTTGAGGTCGTTTCCCACTGCGGCCGTCTCCCTTTCCCATCTCCGTCCGATGCTCGTCCACGCTATCGTTTGCCCCTTCAAACGGCAGGATGCCGAAACCCGTCGTCCCCTTGCTTGACTGCATGGGGCGTCTTTTTCAAGGATGAAGATATGCCAGTCAAACCCCCTCGCGGTGGCGGTACCCACGTGGACGTTCCGGGCAGCCCGCTGCGGGCTGCGGACGCCGACATTTCGCTCCACGGCCACCCGGGTCGCACAGGCGTCGATGTGAATTTTGCTCCGCATCATTTGCTGCCGCGCGCCGGATCATCCAGTGACGCGACCCTGGATGCCATACCCCCTGCCGCGGCCGTTGTGGTGCGCGCACTCGCGGAAGGTATTCGCCCTCCCGCCACCCAGCCTTCGCTGGACAATTACGTCACCAACGCCCGAGCGATACTTCCACAGGTCAACAGTGAGGGTTTGCGGGTGATCAGTCGGCGAACCTACGCAGACCTGGTCAACGGCGACCTGGTGCCTGTCGCAGTGGATCCTGCGACGGGTCTGTATCGAGCCCGGCGGCCAAGCGAGTTGCTCCCATCCGGCCCGGTGATGCTGCGCGATGTGCACAGCGGACTTTGGTATGCGCGTGAAGTCGTGGAACCCACCACCCGGGAGCAGATCCGCAAGTACCTGCCCGACACGACCGACGAGGACGCGGATGCCTTCATCGCCCGGTTCGATGACAAGGACGTGGCAGAGCTTGAGCTCAAGCATATCGAGCTCGGGCTGGCGCAATTGGACTCGACGCGTTTTGACCTGCCGATCAGTCGAGGTCGCATTTCATCGGACAAGGAGTTGCATGAGGCGCGGAATATGTGGGCGACGTTTCGCCAGTTGTACCGATGGCAAGGCCAGCCCGAACAGCGGGTCTACCGTGATGGGCGGCATGTGGGCTTCAAGCTGGAAATCGATCTGACGATATGGCCAGTTCAAAAACCGCTTTCCTTGAAATTCAGCTCAGTGGTTTCTCTGACTTTAAGAGGCCGTGGCCGGCTGGACCCGGACGTGTTTTGCGCACAGTTTCCCAATCTTGAAAGTCTGACCATTACCAGTCAGGCAATCGAAGTGGAAGGGCGGTTTCAAGGATGGAACGTGATCGAACGGGCTTATTCGAAATTCAGGCTGGATTCGCGCTTTGCCGAGCAATTGAAAAGATTCCCGCGTTTGCAAAGGCTGCACCTGCAGGACTGTGAACTAACGTCTGACTTTTCAGTACGAGGCCTTGCCAGGCTAAACGAGCTATGGCTTTGCAACACATTCGAGGCCCCGGTGAACAGCCTGGACATGCAGATGCGGCATCAGGAGCAAGTCACCTTTTTGCAAGTGGCAGCTGACATCAGAGGCATGACTGAACTGCGGGTGTTGGATCTGAGCCGCACCGGAATACACCTGCTGCCTTCCGGACTTGATGCCATCGACGTGGCGTCGAAGCTGGAAGTGTTGAGACTGGGGGGCAATCCGCTTTCGATCAGCCCCTCACTCGAACACATGACCGCACTGCAGGAGCTGGATCTTTCCAATACACGATTGCAAAGATTTCCCGAGGGCATTACCGACAGGATTCCCGCAAGAGAACTGAATCTTGCGGACAATCACATCAGGTCGATCCCCGAATCCGTGGAGCTCAGAGCGGGCTTCAATCTCATCGGCAATCCGATAATGGACCCAGCCTCTTTACGGCGGTTGATACGAGCACGTGTAGAGACAGGCACCGATATCTGGCTTGGGCAGGAAAGCAGCGATGTAACTGCCGATCTCTGGCTGCGCAATGTGCCACAGGAACAGATAGCGGAAAAACAAGCGCTGTGGGACAGGCATAACGCCGCAATGCCACTGGCAGTGACCGGAATTCTTCGTCGACTGAGTCGAACGCCCGAGTTTCACGTGGAGCGCCCGCTTCTGCAGCGGCGCGTGTGGTGGTTTCTGGAAATGTATGACAGCGCCGAAGTCAACGAGCGGGCCAGGCTCGACGCCATTCTTTATACGGAAACGAGTCCCGGGAGAATGCTGGACAGGCTGGAGAATGAAATCCGCAACTATGACGGAGGGCGACAGAGTCAGCCACTGCACCCTTTGCCCAAGCGCCCCAGATTTGAATAGGGGCGGGGCGCATTGCGGTGTAAAAGCGGGAATCCCTGACCTGCCTGTATCAGGGTTCCCAAAAGCATGGGCTGCGCTTGCGGCGTCAGCCCGGTGTAAAGAGGGAACCCCCGGCCTGCCTGTACCAAGGATCCCAAAAGGGTAGGCTCATCCGTTGCGGTATGAGCCCGATGTAAAGAGGGGAATCCCCGGCCTGCCTGTACCAAGGTCCCCGAAACGGGTGGTGAAACGAATCACCTGAGATAGGTATTGCAGGCGGCGTGCCAGGTTTTAATTTGCTGAAACAAAAAACGCTTCGAAAACGCGAAAGCCCCGGGACTCGGGGCTTTCGCTTATCTGTAGTCTGGGTTTTTCAGCACCTTTCGATGCTGGGTTGGCGATATGGCTCTGCGCGATCCCGGGTCATCGTGCATTGATGCGGTGCATGCTGGCGCAAAAAGCTTCGTCGGAGCGCCGCCCGGAGCAGGCTCGCTCCCACAGAGGAGCGTATTTCAATTGTGGGAGCGAGCCTGCTCGCGAATGGGTTCAGCGCAGAACCGGAGACTTAACCCTCTTCCCCCTCATCATCATCCCCACCATCAACCTTCATCCCCAGTTCCTTGATCTTGCGCGTCAGGGTGTTCCGCCCCCAACCCAACAGCACCGCCGCATCACGCCGACGTCCTGCGGTGTGCTTCAGTGCCGTCTCGATCATGATCCGCTCGAACGCCGGCACTGCGCTGTCGAGCAGGCTCGACTGGCCGCGAGCCAGGGCTTGATCGGCCCATTGGCGCAGGGCCTGTTCCCAGTTGGTCACTGGCGCCGAATCCTGCGGCAGGTTGAGCAGTTCCGGTGGCAAGTCGCTGATGTGCACTTCGCGACCGGAGGCCATGACGGTGATCCAGCGGCAGGTGTTCTCCAGCTGGCGCACGTTGCCCGGCCAAGGCAGGTTTTTCAGGTATTCCTCGGTCTCGCTTTTCAGCAGCTTCGGCTCGACCGCCAGTTCCTGAGCGGCGCGGCTGAGGAAGTGCTGGGCCAGGGTCGGGATGTCTTCGCGACGATCCGACAGGCGCGGGATGTGGATGCGGATCACGTTGAGGCGGTGGAACAAGTCCTCGCGGAACTTGCCGGCGTGGACGAGGGTTTCCAGGTTCTGGTGTGTCGCAGCGATGATGCGCACATCGACCTTGACCGGTACATGGCCGCCGACGCGATAGAACTCGCCATCGGCCAGCACGCGCAGCAGGCGAGTCTGGGTGTCCGCCGGCATGTCGCCGATTTCGTCGAGAAACAGCGTGCCGCCGTCGGCTTGTTCAAAGCGCCCGCGACGCAAATTCGCCGCGCCGGTGAACGCGCCTTTCTCGTGACCGAACAGCTCCGACTCCATCAGATCCTTGGGAATCGCCGCCATGTTCAGCGCAATGAACGGCGAGGCCGCGCGTGGGCTGTGGCGGTGCAGGGCGTGGGCCACCAATTCTTTACCGGTACCGGATTCGCCGTTGATCAGCACGGTGATGTTGGAGTGGCTCAGGCGCCCGATGGCGCGAAACACTTCCTGCATCGCCGGCGCTTCGCCGATGATTTCCGGGGTGCGCGTCAGCGCCGGCACAACCTCCAGGCCTTGCTGTTCCTGCGCATGCTGATTGGCGCGTTTGACCAGCGAAACCGCTTCATCGACGTCGAACGGCTTGGGCAGGTACTCGAAAGCACCGCCCTGATAGGAGGCGACAGCGCTGTCCAGATCGGAGTGAGCGGTCATGATGATGACCGGCAGCCGTGGGTGCTGTTCGCGAATTCGCGCCAGCAGATCCAGGCCACTGGCGCCCGGCATGCGGATATCGGAAATGATCACGTCCGGCTGCTGCCGGGCCAGACGACTCATCACGCCGTCGGCGCTGTCAAAGCTCTGGGTGGTCATGCCTTCCTGCTGCAAGGCCTTTTCCAGGACCCAACGGATAGAACGGTCGTCATCGACGATCCACACGGTTTCACTACGGCTCATGTCGATGTGGCTCCTTGTTCCAGTGGCAGGAAGATCGAGAAGGTGGTGTGGCCTGGATGGCTCTCACACTCGATCAGGCCCTGGTGCTGACTGATGATGTTCTGGGTAATGGCCAGGCCCAGCCCGGTACCGTCCGGGCGGCCGCTGACCATGGGAAAGAAAATGGTTTCCTGCAGTTCCGCCGGAATGCCGGGACCGTTGTCGATGATCTCGATCTTGGTCACCAGACGATGGCGGATGTGGCCGATGGTGAACTGGCGCATGGCGCGGGTGCGCAGGCTGATGCGGCCCAGGCGCAGCTCGTTCTGGCTGCTGATGGCCTGCATCGCGTTGCGCACGATGTTCAGCACCGCCTGAATCATTTGCTCGCGGTCGATCAGGACGTCGGGAATGCTCGGGTCGTAATCGCGCACTAGGGTGATGCAGCCCTGGCTTTCGGCTTCGACCAGATGGCAGACGCGTTCGAGCACTTCGTGGACGTTGCACATGGCCAGCGATGGCAGTTTGTTCGAGCCGAGCATGCGATCGACCAGATTGCGCAGGCGGTCGGCCTCTTCGATGATCACATTGGTGTAATCGCGCAGGCTCTCTTCCGGAAGCTCGCGGGCGAGCAATTGCGCCGCACCACGGATGCCGCCGAGGGGGTTCTTGATCTCGTGAGCGAGGCCGCGCACCAGCATCTTGCTGGTTTCCTGCTTGGACAGCTGCGCCTCTTCCTTGGTGATCCGCAGCAGACGATCACGCGGGTGCACTTCAAGCAAAAGCAAAGTCTCGCCGTTACTGAGAATCGGCGTCACCGCGTAATCCACGGTCAGCGTCTGGCCGGTGAGGGCGGTGAGCATCGCTTCACGCTTGGTGAAAGGGTGCGCCTGCTCCACGGCCTGACGCAGGGAATTGAGCGCCTCGGGGGATTCGGTGAACAGCTCGCTGATGAACTGGCCGTGGCTGCGCTGACCGCTGACGGCCAATAGCATCTCCGCCGCCGGGTTCATGTACTCCAGGCGCAATTCGGCGTCGAGCAGGATGGTCGCCGTGGTCAGGTTGTCGAGCAGCAAACGGTGAATAGCGTCGCTTATGGTCATCTGGACCCCTTTTGGAGCAAGGCGTGCGCGAGAACAAAGCGCTGATGTCGGGAAAATGCAAAAACCAAACCAAGGCTCCGAAAAGAAGCGTTTAAGCCCTGAAACAGGCGTTTGACGCGCGTTTGTATGGCACGAAGCCAGCTCAAACGGGAAGTTTCGAACCAAAATGGGTTGGGTTGTGGGCGAGATGCAGTTTAGTGCACCAATAGAGTGCGCGCGGCTGTGGGGGTTAAAAGAAGCGCAGGAATGGATTTTTCGGCTCTGCAGGTTTGTCCTTGAGCGGACATTCCGGGCGCACGCCATAGTCGTCGGTGACACAGGGTTTGACCTGACGTTTCTGCGCCAGGGAAATGCGCAGCATGTGGAACGGCTGATTGGCGGTGCGTTCCACGGTACGACCGGCGGCGTCGAGGATTTCGATCGAAAGGCTGTGGCTGCCGCGATCGATGTTGCTCAGCGCAAACACCGGGCTGGCGCCGGGCTCGCCAGTGGCCTTGCCATCCAGCAGCAAGCGATAACGATGGCCGCTTTGCAGGCCGGGCTCGCTGGTGACGCTGACGATCAACTCGCCGGCGCTGCTGCGCAGAGTGGCATCAGGCTCCGGGATCAGAATGCGCAGCATGTCGTAGTGAAAGGGCGCTGGTTCGGCGGATTTTTTCGCTGTGGTGATCGGCGCTGCGGTGTTGGCAGGGACACCCATGCGATTGCTTGTCGCGATCGGCACTCGCTTGGCGTTGGCGCGCGGCTGATCGGTATAGACGCGGTTGCCCTGTGCGTCGATGTAGGTAAAGACCTCCGCCGAGGCGGACGTCGACATCAGCGCCAGAATGAGTACCAGCCCCGCGCGGATCATGGCGTATGCACCCGTTGCACGGTGAAGACCGCGGGCGGGCTCTGCTGAATGACGGTCTGGCCGTCGATCACCTGCACGGCCAGGCGATGCTCGCCGCGATCGATGTTGACCAGTTGCAGAACCGGCACGTTGCTCGGCTGGCCATAGGGCTGGTCGTCGAGCAGCAGCCTTAATTGATGCGGCGGTTGCAGGCGCGGCTTGATCAGGACGTTGACCGTGAAGGTGCCGTTGTTGGCGCGCAGCGCCTCGTCAGTGGGCAGACCGGCGAGCTCGAGGATTTCATAGGCGTTGCGCGGTGGTTGCGGTTGTTCTGCGGTGGGTGCTTGCGGCGCACTCGGTGCTTGCGGCTCGACCCGATTGAGCGGCGGCAACTCGACCGGTTGCGCCTGCACGCCGTCCGGCGGCTGATTGCTGTAAGCAGTGTTGCCGTTGGCGTCGGTGTACTTGTAGATCTGCGCAGCGGCGGGCAGGGCGATCAGCAGCAGAATGTAGAGAAACGAGCGACCCATGAAATCGACCGGGGTTGGAAGCGATGGGTAGCAGCATAGGACAGGTGGGGCGGTTGGCCAAAACCGTTAATAACTGGAATTGAAAAGACTGGTAGCCAAAACACTGATCGTTCCCATGCTCTGCGTGGGAATGCCTCCTGGGACGCTCCGCGTCCAGTGACGCGGAGCGTCACGGGCTGCATTCCCACGCGGAGCGTGGGAATGATCAATGACCCACCGCTTTCGCGAGCAGGCTCGCTCCCACATGGAAAATGCGTTGCGCCGGGCAATAAAAAAGGCCTCCCGAAGGAGGCCTCTTGTGTCACGCCACTTTACGCAGCGCTACCGGATCAGCAGCTGTAGTACAGCTCATATTCCAGTGGGTGTACGAAGGTGCGAACCTTGATTTCTTCTTCCGATTTCAGCGCGATGTAAGCGTCGATGAAGTCGTCGGAGAACACGCCGCCCTTGGTCAGGAATGCGCGGCCCTTGTCCAGCTCTTCCAGGGCTTCTTTCAGGCTGCCGCAAACCTGTGGAATCTCTTTCGCCTCTTCAGGCGGCAGGTCGTACAGGTTCTTGTCGGCGGCATCGCCTGGGTGGATCTTGTTCTGGATACCGTCCAGACCTGCCATCAGCAGTGCTGCGAAGGCCAGGTACGGGTTGGCAGCCGGATCCGGGAAGCGTGCTTCGATACGGCGGGCTTTCGGGCTCGACACGTAAGGAATACGGATCGAAGCGGAACGGTTGCGCGCCGAGTAGGCCAGCATTACCGGAGCTTCGAAGCCTGGCACCAGACGCTTGTAGGAGTTGGTCGCCGGGTTGGTGAAGCCGTTCAGGGCCTTACCGTGCTTGATGATGCCGCCGATGAAGTACAGAGCGGTATCGGACAGGCCGGCATAGCCTTCACCTGCGAAGGTGTTCTTGCCGTCTTTCCAGATCGACATGTGTACGTGCATGCCCGAACCGTTGTCGCCGTACAGTGGCTTCGGCATGAAGGTCGCGGTGCGGCCGTAAGCGTCAGCAACGTTGTGCACAACGTATTTGAGGGTCTGAACTTCGTCAGCTTTCTTCACCAGGGTGTTGAACTTGACGCCGATTTCGTTCTGGCCGGCAGTCGCCACTTCGTGGTGGTGAACTTCAACCGACTGACCCATTTCTTCCAGTGCGTTGCACATGGCGGTACGGATTTCGTGGTCGTGGTCGAACGGTGGAACCGGGAAGTAGCCGCCTTTCACGCCTGGACGGTGACCCTTGTTGCCGCCTTCGATGTCCTGGTCGGACATCCACGAACCTTGCTCGGAGTAGATCTTGAACATCGAGCCGGAGATGTCCGACTTGAATTTCACCGAGTCAAAGATGAAGAACTCAGGCTCTGGACCGGCGAATACGGTGTCACCGATACCGGTGGCTTTCAAATGCTCTTCGGCGCGCTTGGCGATCGCACGTGGGTCGCGATCGTAGCCCTGCATGCTCGAAGGCTCGATGATGTCGCACACCAGAATCAGGGTTGGGTCTTCGGTGAACGGATCGAGTACGGCAGTTTCGTCGACCGGCATCAGGATCATGTCGGAGGCTTCGATGCCTTTCCAGCCGGAGATGGAGGAACCGTCGAACATCTTGCCGACTTCGAAGAAGTCGTCATCCAGCGCATCGCGAGCCGGCATGGTCACGTGGTGCTGAGTGCCTTTGGTGTCCGTGAAGCGCAGATCAATCCACTTGACGTCATGATCTTTGATGAGTTGAACCGACTTCGACATAGTGTCCTCCGGGTGAATTAGGGCGGGTAGTGGATGCCCTTAATAATGGTGATGCCGGCGCGAATACTCTGCCAAGGCAACCTGCCTCACAAGGGAGCAAATTGCATGCCAGTGCCCCAGCATGGGTTTTTTGCCCCAAATTCACGCTTATTAAGGCGTGCGAGGTTCTGAATCGACAAATCCCGCCCCGTAATGTTGCGTTTAATTCCATAAATGACCTGTTTTGGTGCGCGCAAAACCTTCTGCACATTAACTGGTTAAACCTTGAGCAATTTCCGCTATAATCCGCGCCCCCCTTTTTCGGCTGGCCGTTCGCGCGCTGTTTTCATGAAACTTATCGTAAAAGTCTTCCCCGAGATCACCATCAAAAGCCGACCTGTCCGGACGAAATTCATCCGCCAGTTGGCCAAGAACATCCGCACCGTGCTCCGTGACCTGGACCCGGCCGTGGTGGTGAACGGCGTGTGGGACAATCTCGAGCTGGAAACCCGCGTTACCGACCCCAAAGCCTTGAAAGAGATGGGCGAGCGCCTGACCTGCATGCCGGGTATCGCGCACTTTCTGCAGATCGACGAGTACCCGCTGGGCGACTTCGACGACATCACCGAAAAGTGCAAACAGCACTACGGCGATGCACTGGCCGGGAAGATTTTCTCGGTGCGCTGCAAGCGCGCAGGCAAGCATGCGTTCAGCTCGATGGACGTGGAAAAATACGTCGGCAGCAAGCTGCGTCGCGAGTGCGGTGCGGCCGGAATCGACCTTAAAGCACCGCAAATCGAAGTCCGTATCGAAGTTCGCGACAAACGGTTGTTCGTGATTCACAGCCAGCACAACGGCATTGGCGGCTATCCGCTCGGCGCGTTGGAGCAGACGCTGGTATTGATGTCCGGCGGCTTTGATTCGACCGTGGCGGCTTACCAGATCATGCGTCGCGGCCTGATGGCGCACTTCTGCTTCTTCAATCTCGGCGGGCGTGCCCACGAATTGGGCGTGATGGAAGTCGCGCACTTCATCTGGAAGAAGTACGGCAGCTCGCAACGCGTGCTATTTGTCAGTGTGCCGTTCGAGGAAGTGCTGGGCGAAATTCTCGGCAAAGTCGATAACAGTCATATGGGCGTGGTTTTGAAGCGTATGATGTTGCGCGCCTCGTCCGAGATCGCCGAACGCCTGCACATCGATGCACTGGTGACCGGTGAAGCGATCTCCCAGGTGTCGAGCCAGACGCTGCCGAACCTGTCGGTGATCGACTGCGTGACCGACAAACTGGTGCTGCGACCGCTGATCGTCGCGCACAAGCAGGACATCATCGACACTGCCAACGAGATCGGCACCGCCGATTTCGCCCGGCACATGCCGGAATATTGCGGCGTGATTTCGGTCAACCCCAAGACCGCCGCCAAGCGTGGCCGGGTTGAGCACGAAGAGAAAGAATTCGACATGGCGGTACTCGAGCGCGCGCTCGCTAACGCCAAACTGGTGCCGATCGATCGGGTAATCGACGAGTTGGGCCAGGATTTGCAGATTGAAGAAGTCAGCGAAGCGCTGGCCGGTCAGATCGTGATCGACATCCGCCACCCGGATGCCGCCGAGGATGGCCCGCTGGAGCTCGCCGGCATAGAGGTACAGACGATGCCGTTCTATGCAGTGAACGCACGTTTCAAGGAACTGGACCCTACTCGCCAGTACCTGCTGTATTGCGACAAAGGCGTGATGAGTCGCCTGCATGCCCACCATTTGCTCAGTGAGGGGCATGCCAATGTGCGCGTTTATCGACCGAGCTAAGTGCCCGGGGCTGTTTGCCTGTGGCCTGCGTCACCGGCCCCCCGACACCGCCGTCAAGCTGTAACGGCCATGCCGGACACTACTGCTAATCGCTGCCATGACTTGTCAGCAAACCGAATCCTCTGATCGAGATACACAAGTGATCGAAAATCTACGCAACATCGCCATCATTGCCCACGTTGACCACGGTAAAACCACCCTGGTAGACAAACTCCTGCGTCAATCCGGCACCCTGGAGCGCAACGAGCTCAACGACGAGCGCGTGATGGACTCCAACGACCAGGAAAAAGAGCGCGGCATTACCATTCTGGCGAAGAACACCGCCATCAACTGGAACGGCTACCACATCAACATCGTGGACACCCCGGGCCACGCCGACTTCGGCGGCGAAGTTGAACGCGTAATGTCGATGGTCGACTCCGTTCTGCTGCTGGTTGACGCTCAAGACGGCCCTATGCCGCAAACCCGTTTCGTGACCAAGAAGGCTTTCGAAGCCGGCCTGCGTCCAATCGTGGTCATCAACAAGGTTGACCGTCCAGGCGCGCGTCCGGACTGGGTTCTGGACCAGATCTTCGACCTGTTCGACAACCTCGGTGCGACCGAAGAACAACTGGACTTCCAGGTTGTTTACGCTTCGGCCCTGAACGGTATTGCCGGTCTGGACCACACCGCCATGGCGGAAGACATGACTCCGCTGTACCAGGCAGTAGTCGACCACGTTCCGCCTCCGGCCGTTGACCGTGACGGTCCGTTCCAGATGCAGATCTCCGCTCTGGACTACAACAGCTTCCTGGGTGTTATCGGTGTTGGCCGTATCGCTCGCGGTCGCGTCAAGCCGAACACCCCGGTTGTCGCTATCAGCGCCGACGGCAAGCGTCGCAACGGTCGTATCCTGAAGCTGATGGGTCACCACGGTCTGCACCGCATCGACGTTGACGAAGCAGCAGCCGGCGACATCGTCTGCATCAGCGGCTTCGACGAGCTGTTCATCTCCGACACTCTGTGCGACATCAACACCGTCGAGGCGATGAAGCCGCTGACCGTTGACGAGCCAACCGTTTCCATGACCTTCCAGGTAAACGACTCGCCATTCTGCGGTAAAGAAGGCAAGTTCGTGACCTCCCGTAACATCAAGGATCGTCTGGACAAAGAGCTGCTGTACAACGTTGCACTGCGCGTTGAAGAAGGCGACTCGGCTGACAAGTTCAAGGTGTCCGGCCGTGGTGAGCTGCACCTCTCGGTACTGATCGAAACCATGCGTCGCGAAGGCTTCGAGCTGGCCCTGGGCCGTCCTGAAGTGATCATCCGTGAAGTTGACGGCGTGAAGCAGGAACCGTTCGAAAACGTCACCATCGACATCCCTGAAGAATCCCAGGGCAAGGTCATGGAAGAGATGGGTCTGCGTAAGGGCGACCTGAGCAACATGGTGCCGGATGGCAAGGGCCGTGTTCGTCTGGAATACAACATCCCTGCTCGCGGTCTGATCGGTTTCCGTAACCAGTTCCTGACCCTGACCAACGGTGCTGGCATCCTGACCTCGATCTTCGACCGTTACGCTCCAGTGAAGTCGGGCCACATGTCCGGCCGTCAGAACGGCGTTCTGGTTTCGGTTGAAACCGGCAAGGCTCTGACCTACTCGCTGGAAACCCTGCAGGCTCGTGGCAAGCTGTTCGTAGAACACGGCCAGGAGATCTACAACGGTCAGATCGTTGGTCAGAACAGCCGCGACAACGACCTGGGTGTGAACCCAACCAAAGGCAAGAAGCTCGACAACATGCGTGCTTCGGGTAAAGACGAAACCATCGCTCTGGTCCCACCTGTTCGCTTCACCCTGGAACAGGCTCTGGAATACATCCAGGAAGACGAGCTGTGCGAAGTCACGCCTAAGTCGATCCGTCTTCGCAAGAAGATCCTCGACGAAAGCGAGCGTACCCGCGCTGCCAAGAAAGCCAAGGCGTAATCCAGCCCTGGAATAGAAAACGCCCCCGGTCGCGAGACCGGGGGCGTTTTTGTTTGTCTGGCGTTTATGCAGTGTTTGCACTGGCCCTTTCGCGAGCAGGCTCGCTCCCACAGGGGATTTCGGGTGCACACAAAATCCGTGTTCACTGATCTCTATTGTGGGAGCGAGCCTGCTCGCGAAAGTGGCCGATCAGCCGCCGTAAACTTCAGCAGCGATCAAAATTTGTCGATGGCCCTGAAATTCTGCACCCGCTCGACTTCTTTCGGCTTATAAGCGCAATACCCCGGCCGCGGGCCGATCTTCGGGTGGTTGCGGCAGGTGTCCGGGCGCTTGTCATAAATGGTGCACAGGCGGGTTTTACGATCCAGGTAATAGCAGTCGTTGTTGCTCATGCGCTGCAGGGTGAAGATCCCCGACTTCTGATTGAAGCGCTCGACCAGACCTTCCTTTTGCAGGCGCTTGGCGATGTTCTTCGGCGGATCGCCCAGTTCGAACTCGTCGACCACGCCGATGCGCACCAGATCCTTGATCTTCACTTCGACCGGCAGCGTGCAGCAGCTGGACATGCACGAGCCGCACATCGGTGCCGAATATTTGGCCCACGTATCGAGACGATCAATCTCGGCGGCGGCGATCAGGTTGGGCTTCATCATCGGGAGTTACCAGGCGTGTATGCATCAGGGCGCGCGATCATACCGGGAGCGGTGGAATTTTGAACAACCTTTCGCCGGATATTTTCGCAGCGGCCGCATTTTGCCCGACAGGACGGCACGGCCCCTGCATTCATTGGCTCATCCGCCAAGGTTATGTCGCACTGGCGCACAGTCCGGGCAAATACTGCCGAACCAGAGCCGTTAGCGCCGGTCAGACCGTCTAGGCTCAGAAAATTCCCGCTCGCTCGAGGTCCTGTTGATGACTCAAGAACCACTAGTTCGCGAAGCAGAGGTGGCCGCGTTCCGCGACGCCGTCCTGACCAAACTCACCTACGCCGTGGGCAAAGACCCCGATCACGCCTTTGACCATGACTGGTTCGAAGCCATCGCCCTGGCTGCGCGTGATCACATGGTCGAACACTGGATGGACCACACCCGACAGATCTATCGCAAAGGCCAGAAGCGGGTTTATTACCTCTCGCTGGAATTTCTCATCGGCCGTTTGCTCTACGACAGCCTGAGCAACCTCGGCCTGCTCGACGTCGCCCGTGAAGCGTTGACCGAACTGGGCGTCGATCTGGAGCGCATTCGTCTGCTGGAGCCCGACGCGGCGCTCGGCAACGGCGGCCTTGGTCGGCTCGCGGCGTGCTTCATGGAAAGCATGTCGACCCTCGGCATCGCCGGCCATGGCTATGGCATTCGTTATGAGCACGGCTTGTTCCGTCAGGCGATCGTCGATGGCTGGCAACAGGAACAGACCGAACACTGGCTGGATTTCGGCAACCCTTGGGAATTCGAACGGCCGGAAGTGGCGTACCCGATCGGCTTCGGCGGCAGCGTCGAAACCGTTACCGATGCCTCCGGCAAGACTCGTCAGGTCTGGTCGCCAGCGGAAACCGTGCGCGCAATTGCTTATGACACGCCGGTGGTCGGCTGGCGCGGGGCCAGCGTCAACACCCTGCGTCTGTGGCGTGCCCGCGCCATGGAAGATCTGCACCTGGAGCGCTTCAACGCCGGTGACCACCTGGGCGCCGTGGCGGAAGTGGCCCGCGCCGAGAGTATCTCCCGCGTCCTTTATCCGGCCGACAGCACCGAAGCCGGGCAAGAACTGCGCCTGCGTCAGGAATACTTCTTTGTCGCCGCTTCGCTGCAGGATCTGCTGCGCCGTCACCGCAACATGCACACCTCGGTGCTGACCCTCGGTGACCACGCGGCGATCCAGCTCAACGACACTCACCCCTCGATTGCAGTGGCCGAGCTGATGCGCCAACTGGTCGACGTCTACGACGTCGCGTGGGACGCAGCATGGCAAGTCACTGTCGACACGCTGTCGTACACCAACCACACGCTGCTGCCGGAAGCGCTGGAAACCTGGCCGGTCGGGCTGATGGAACGCATGCTGCCACGGCACATGCAGATCATTTACCTGATCAACGCACAGCACATCGATTCGTTGCGAGCCAAGGGCATTCATGACTTCGACGTGTTGCGCGCGGTGTCGCTGATCGAAGAAGACAACGGCCGCCGGGTGCGCATGGGCAACCTCGCGTTCCTCGGTTCCCACAGCGTCAACGGCGTGTCCGGTCTGCATACGCAACTCATGCGCAAAACCGTATTCGCCGAACTGCACAAGCTCTATCCGGAGCGGATCAACAACAAAACCAACGGCATCACCTTCCGCCGCTGGCTGTATCAGGCCAACCCGGAACTGACCTCGATGCTGATCGACGCTCTCGGCCCGGATGTGCTCGACCATCCCGAAGAGCGCCTGCTCGAACTTGAACCGTTCGCCGAGAAAACCGCGTTCCGCAAAGCCTTCGCCGAGCAGCGGTTGCACAGCAAGAAGGCGCTGGCCTATCTGATTCACGAGCGCCTCGGGATCGCGGTCAACCCGGCAGCGATGTTCGACGTGCAGGTCAAACGTATTCACGAATACAAGCGTCAGTTGCTCAACCTGATGCACACCGTGGCGTTGTATCAGGCGATTCGTGCCGAGCCGGAAGTCGACTGGGTGCCGCGCGTGAAGATCTTCGCCGGTAAAGCGGCGGCGAGTTACCACCAGGCCAAGCTAATCATCAAACTCACCAACGACATCGCTCGGGTGGTGAACAACGACCCGACCGTGCGCGGCCTGCTGAAAGTGGTGTTCCTGCCCAACTACAACGTCAGCCTGGCCGAAAGCATCATTCCGGCGGCGGATTTGTCCGAGCAGATTTCCACCGCAGGTTTCGAGGCGTCAGGCACCAGTAACATGAAGTTCGGCCTCAACGGCGCGCTGACCATCGGCACCCTTGACGGTGCCAACGTGGAAATGTGCGAGCGCATCGGTGCCGAGCACATGTTCATCTTCGGTCTCAGCGCGCAACAGGTTGAGGCGCGTAAACAGAACCACGAGTTCAGCGCCGTACCCGACATCGCCGCCTCCCATCGTTTGAACGATGTGCTGCAAGCGATTCGCAGCGGTGTGTTCTCGCCGGACGATACCTCGCGTTATACCGGGCTGATCGACTCGTTGATCGACTATGACCGCTTCCTGGTCTGCGCCGACTTCGACTCCTATTGGGAAGCGCAGAAGCGCGTCGACGCGCACTGGCATGACTCGCAGAACTGGTGGCGTTCGGCGGTGCTCAATACCTCGCGGATGGGCTGGTTCTCTTCCGACCGGACGATTCGCGAGTACGCCACGGATATCTGGAAAGCGCTGGAGTAACTTTCCCCGACAAATCTGCGCAAGGCCCCACGTTTGTTGGGCCGGATCGATATACTGAGCGCCGGTTAAAAGGCATCAATCACCGCCGTACCCTGTGGGAGCGAGCCTGCTCGCGAAGCGATCGTCGACTTAAACAGAAATGTTGGCTGACAATCCGCCTTCGCGAGCAGGCTCGCTCCCACACGGTTTGTGCCTAGACTGAAGCCATCGCCGGAATCGCCCCGCCCCGGGGCTGCTTAGGGATATCGACCATGCAATGGATGTTCATGTTGATCGGGCTGGTGCTCGGTGGACTGCTCGATGAGTCATTCAGCGGCGCGCTGTTGGGTGCGCTGCTGGGGCTGGTCATTGGCCAGGCGCTACGCATTGCGCGCCTTGGCTCGCAGGCGGCGGAGCAACAGCGTCAACTCGAGCAGGTGCGCGAAGCCTTGCAAGGCGTGGCTCAGCGGCTGTTTGTGCTGGAGGGTTCGCCCTCGCATGCGCCCGCGCCGCCACCTGAAGCCGAGCCAGTCGCCGAACCTGTCGAAATGGCTGAGCAGGCTGCCCCGACCCCTGAGCTGATCTGGGAACTGCCCCCCGAACTCGAACCAATTTCCGCCGTCGCCCGCGAAACCAGCCAGCCGCTGCCCGCCGATGTCTGGCGCGCCGAACCGGCTCCCGTTGCACCACCACAAAAACCCGCCGAACCCCGTGGCCCGAACCTGATCGAACGCGGCATCGGCGCTGCGCGCAACTGGCTGTTTGGCGGCAATACAGTGCTGCGCGTCGGTGTGGTGCTGCTGTTTTTCGGTCTGGCATTTTTACTGCGTTACGCCACTGAAGGCATGGTGGTGCCGATCGAGTTGCGATACGCCGGCGTCGCGGCAGCGGCGTTGGCTCTGCTTGCGCTGGGCTGGTGGCTGCGCCGACGCAACAGCAGCTATGCGTTGATGCTGCAAGGCACCGGGATCGCGGTGTTGTACCTGACGGTGTTTGCGGCGATGCGTCTGCATCCGTTGCTTGATCCTTCTGCCGCGCTGGGCCTGCTGGTCGCGGTGACGGTGTTCTCGGCCATTCTGGCGATTACCCAGGACGCGCTGGGGTTGGCCGCAGCGGCGGTACTCGGTGGTTTCGCCGCGCCGATTCTGACTTCTACCGGCGAAGGCAATCACGTCGCACTGTTCAGTTATTTCGCCTTGCTCAACGCAGGCATTCTCGCCATCGCCTGGTTCAAGGCCTGGCGCCTGCTCAACCTGATCGGTTTCGTCGGCACCTTCGGTATCGGTTTCGCCTGGGGCCTGCGTTCCTACACGCCGGAGCTGCTGTGGAGCACCGAGCCGTTCCTGATTGTGTTTTTCCTCATGTACCTCGCCATCGGCCTGCTCTTCGCCCGGCGCAAATTGCGCGACCTGCAGGATGCTCCGGCGGAGGCTGATCGCGAGGCGCTGCTGCAATGGTCGGCCCGCAAGGGTGATTATGTCGACGGCACCATGCTGTTCGGCCCGCCGATCATTGGCTTCGGTTTGCAGTTTGCGTTGGTCCAGCACCTCGAATTTGCGGCGGCGTTCAGTGCGTTGGCGCTGGGCATGATCTATATGGCGCTGGCCAAAGTTTTGATGGGCGGGCGCGCGATGCTGCTAGGTGAAACCTGCCTGGCACTGGGAGTGATTTTTGCCAGTCTCGCGATTCCGCTGGGGCTCGATGCGCGCTGGACTTCTGCGGCGTGGGCCGTTGAAGGCGCAGGGATTTTCTGGCTTGGTTTACGTCAGCATCGACCGTTTGCCCGGGCCTTTGCCTTACTGCTGCAACTGGGGTCGGCGCTGGCATTTCTCAGCCAGTTGCAGCCCGGCGAGAGCAGCCTGCTCGACGGCGCACCGCTGGGCGCGCTGATGCTTGGCGCCGCGTTGCTGTTCAGTTTCTTCCAACTGCGCAAGGCTACGCCCGAGCAAAAATTGCCGTGGGAAAGGCAAGGACTGCCAGTGCTGGCGTGTCTGGGCCTGACGTTCCTGTATCTGCTGGCACCGTTGTTCCTGTTCATCCAGGGCACGGCGATCAGTTGGGCCTTGGCCGGCTTGGCAACGTTGTTTGTCGGCTTGCGGATTCAATCACGCACATTCCTGTTCACCGCGTTCGCCGTGCAGTTGCTGGGCGGCGCGTTGTTCCTGCTGCGCCTGCAAACGGCCGGCGAAGATTCGACGGCGGTGTTCAGCGCTGGCTGGAGCGGTTTGCTCAGTGCGTCCTTGATCGGTCTGGCCTTGATTGGCGGCATGCTGCTGGCGGCGCGGGACGAGATGGTGCGCGGCGATGTGCGCCTGCTGCGCGGCTTGTCGGTGGTGCTGCTGGCCGGCTTGGTGCTGATCAATCTGGCGGTGCTGTTCGTGCTGCCGTGGCAAACCGCGAGTGCGGTGTGGGCGGCCAGCGGTTTGCTGATCATCTGGCTGAGCCTGTACCTGCAACAGCGTCTGAGTTTCGTTTTCGGCCTGCTGTTGCAGGTGGTCGGCGGCGCAGCGTTTCTGCTCGCCGGCCCCGAATGGCTCGGGTCGCTGTCTAGCGAAGGGTTGAAACCGTTGGCCCATGGAGGGTTCTGGACGCCACTGGTGCTGGGGCTGGCCGCGCTGATCGGCGCGTGGCGCTTGCAATTGGGCAACCATGCCAGTGCTTTCGAAGCCTTGAGTTTGCAGCGCTTGTCGCAAGTGCTGCTGGTCTGGGGCGCCGGTTGGTGGACGCTGGCATGGGTCAGCGAGATCCTGCGTTTCGCTTCGCCGAACCTGCAAGGCACATTGTTGCTGCTGGTCGCTGCGATCAGTGTGGCGCTGTGGACGCTGTTGTCACTGCGGTTGAAATGGCCGGCGCTGGGGTTGCTCTGCACCTTGCTGATTCCGGCGGCGGCGCTGGTTTTGCTCGGCGCGTGGCATGCACGCTATCACCCGGCTGCCGACTTTGGCTGGCTGGCGTGGCCGGCGCTGTTCGCGGTGCACTTCTTCAGCCTGCGCCGCTTGGCATCGCTGTTGCCGGCGCGCGCATTGAGTGCGGCCCATGTGCTCGGTTGCTGGCTGCTGATTGGCGTGCTGGCGCTGGAGTTGCGTTACGGCCTGCTGCTGTTGTCCGAGCAATACAACGCGTGGCGCTGGCTGGGCTGGGCGATTCTGCCGAGCTTCTATCTGTTGCTGATGGCTGCACCGCGCAACTGGCCGTGGCCGGTGGCCGCATTTGCTCGGGAGTACCGCTTGTATGCGGCGGCACCGCTGGCGGTGCTGATGCTGGCGTGGTTCTGGCTGGCCAATGGCGTCAGCGATGGCAATGCCGAGCCGTTGCCTTACGTGCCGCTGCTTAATCCGTTGGAGTTGGGGCTGCTGTTTGCGCTGTTCGGCGTATACGTCTGGTCGCGCAGCGCGGTTGCGCAGTTGTCGATCCGCCAGGACTACGCCGACCACGCCACGCAACTGATCGCCGGTGTGTCGCTGTTTGCCTTCTGCACCGCACTGGTCACCCGCGCGGCGCATCACTGGGCCGGCATTCCGTTCGAGCTCGATCAACTGCTCGCGTCGATGCTGGTGCAGGCCGGCCTGTCGATCGTCTGGACGTTGATGGCGCTGGGACTGATGATCGGCGGCCATCTGCGCCATCGCCGCGAAGTGTGGCTGATCGGCGCGGCGCTGATTGCGCTGGTGGTGGCCAAGCTGATTTTTGTCGAACTGAGCAACCGTGGCGGTCTCGCCCGGATCGTCTCGTTTATCGGTGTCGGCGTATTGCTGCTGGTGGTTGGCTACTTCGCGCCGCTGCCACCCAAACGCGTCGAGGCTGAACCGGTGGCGGACAAACCCGCGCCGGATACCGAAGGAGTTGCATCTTGAGTCGCATGCTGAATCTGGGGTGGTTGGCGCTGGGCGTGGTGATGGTCGCTGGTGCTCAGGAAAAACCGGCGGACTTCGCCACGCAGTTGCCGTTGACGGTGAGCGGCAATGGCCCGTGGTATCGCCTCGACTTGCCGCTGAGCGCGCAATTGCAGGCGCGCCAGACCGATCTCAGCGACCTGCGTGTGTTCAACTCCGCCGGCGAAGCGCAGGCCTATGCCTTGGCTCGCGAATCGGCGCAGACCCGCGACGACGGCAAGCTGCACGAGGTCAAATGGTTCCCGCTGTACAACGCCGCCGACGCCAGCGAGCGCGCGCCGAATGTGCGCGTGCAGTCGACCACCAACGGCACCTTGGTCGAAGTGCAACCGTCCTCGCAGCTGGAGGCGGGCGAAGAAGTGCTGCGCGGCTGGCTGCTCGATGCCAGTGCGATAAAGGCACCGTTGCAGCAGTTGATCCTCGACTGGACCAGCGAGCGCGACGGTTTCCAGCGTTTCAGTATCGAGGCCAGCGACGATCTGCAGCACTGGCAGTCATGGGGCGAGGGCCAAGTGGCGCGGCTGACCTTTTCCGATGAGCGCATCGAACAGCATGAAGTGACCCTGCCGGGGCAGACCGCGCGCTATGTGCGCCTGCTGTGGGAGTCGCCGGGTTCGGCGCCCGTCCTGACGTCGGCGCAATTGAAAAGCAGCGACCCGCGCAACCTGCCGCTGCCCTTGGTCTGGTCGCCCAGCGTGGCCGGCAGCAGCACCAAGTCCGGGGAATACATGTGGCAGCTGCCGATGGGGCTGAATGTCGAGCGGGTGCAGATCGAGCTGAAACAGCCAAACAGTCTGGCGCCGGTCACGTTGGCCGGCCGGCGCGAGAGCAACTTGCCATGGCAGCCACTGAACAGTGGTTTGCTGTATCGCCTGAGCCAGAACAATCAGGACGTAGTGCAGAACGAAATCCCGCTGTCCGGGCAGACCGTGCAGCAACTCAAGCTGACCGTGGATGAGCGCGGCGGCGGTCTGGGTGAGCAGGCGCCGGACCTGAAATATGCGGTGCGCGCCACGCAGGTGATCTTCCTCGCCCGGGGCGAAGGGCCGTACAGTCTGGCCTTGGGCAATGCCACGGTGAAAACGGCGAACCTGCCGCTGGCAACGTTGATTCCGGACTTCAAGCCAGAAAAGCTGGCGAGCCTGGGCAAGGCGACGGTGCAGGGCGAAGCAGTGGCCACGCAAACCTCAACGGCGACGACGGCTGCGGTGGCCGGGACCAACTGGAAGAAGTTCGGCTTGTGGGCAGTGTTGCTGCTCAGTGTGGTGTTTCTCGGGGCGATGGCGTTCAGCCTGTTGCGCAAGCCGCCTGCCAACACCTGAGCATGGCGGCGCTTTGCGCCGTTCGCGAGTAGGCTCGCTCCCACAGGGCAATGCATTCCATTGTGGGAGCGAGCCTGCTCGCGAAAGCGCCCGGGCAGACACTGAAAATCTTCAATCGCTCATGCCGAACCGAACTACGCTCAATCCGACACCTGAACTCTCCACCGACAATCACGTCTCATACAGGCAAATACACCCAGGCGCACGTTAGCCGGCGTCTTCGCTCGCTAGGTTTTCAGACTCCCTGTAAACTGCGCGGGTTTTCCGCCCCCCATTCCACCGGAGCCGTCCATGTCCCGCGTTACCTTGAGTCGCTATTTGATTGAGCAGACCCGCAGCAACAACACTCCTGCCGATCTGCGCTTTTTGATCGAAGTGGTAGCGCGTGCCTGCAAGGAGATCAGCCACGCCGTGTCCAAAGGCGCCCTGGGTGGTGTTCTGGGCAGCATGGGCACCGAGAACGTGCAAGGCGAAGTGCAGAAGAAGCTCGACGTGATCTCTAACGAGATCCTGCTCGAAGCCAACGAATGGGGCGGTCACCTGGCCGGCATGGCGTCCGAAGAAATGGACAACGCCTACCAGATCCCGGGCAAATACCCGAAAGGCGCGTACCTGCTGGTGTTCGACCCACTGGACGGCTCGTCGAACATCGACATCAATGCCCCGGTCGGCACGATCTTCTCGGTACTGCGTTGCCCGAACGAATACCTGAGCCAGAACGAGCCGCTGAACGAAAAAGCTTTCCTGCAGCCAGGCACCCAGCAAGTGGCCGCCGGCTACGCCATCTACGGCCCGCAGACCATGCTGGTGCTGACCCTGGGCGACGGCGTCAAAGGCTTCACCCTCGATCGCGAAATGGGCAGCTTCGTCCTGACTCACGAAGACATCACCATCCCGGAAACCACCCAGGAATTCGCCATCAACATGTCCAACCAGCGTCACTGGGAAGCCCCGGTGCAGCGCTATGTCGGCGAGCTGCTGGCCGGTGAAGAAGGCCCGTTGAAGAAGAACTACAACATGCGTTGGGTCGCGGCGATGGTTGCCGACGTCCACCGCATCCTGACCCGTGGCGGTCTGTTCATGTACCCGCGCGACAGCCGCGAGCCGTCGAAACCGGGCAAGCTGCGCCTGATGTATGAAGCCAACCCGATGTCGTTCCTCGTCGAACAAGCCGGCGGCGCGTCCACCGACGGTCACCAGCGCATTCTCGACATTCAGCCGGAAGGCCTGCACCAGCGCGTTGCAGTGTTCCTCGGTTCGAAAGAAGAAGTCGCCCGCGCTACGGCCTACCACAAGGAATAAACCATGCACGCGCCCTGGCAGCCGTTGCTCGACTGGTGGTTCGGACACGCCGAATCAGCCAGCGAAGTAGCGGCTGAAAAGGGCAAGTTGTGGTTCGGCAAGCGAAACAGCCAGGACCTCGAAGCGCAGACGCGTTTCGGGGTCTTTGTCGATCAGGCCCTGGCCGGCGAATTGACCGAGTGGACGCAATGTCCCGAAGGTTGGCTGGCGGTGGTGCTGTTGCTTGATCAACTGCCACGCATGATCTATCGCGACACCCCCAAAGCGTTTTCCGGTGATCTGCTCGCACAGAAGCTCGTCGCTCAAGGCATTGCAGCGGATTTCGATCGTCAGTTGAAACCGATTCAGCGTGTGTTCATTTATCTGGTGTTCGAACACTGCGAAAACCTCGCAGTGCAGAACGAAGCCGTTTCCAGATTTATTGAATTGGTGGCTGAACAGCCAGAGTCGGAGCGGGCGGTGTTTGCCGATAACCTGGACTATGCCGAGCGGCATCGGAAGGTGATTGCGCAGTTTGGAAGATTTCCGCACCGCAATTCGGTGTTGGGGCGGAAGTCTACGACTGAGGAGTTGGAGTTTCTGTCCAGGCCCGGTTCAAGATTTTGAATTTTCAGTGCGGCTCATGCCGCTTTCGCGAGCAGGCTCGCCCCCACAATTGAAATGCATTCCACTGTGGAAGCGAGCCTGCTCGCGAAGAGGCCTGAGGCCGCAGCTTAAATCCTGAAGCTGCCGACCAGATGCTTCAACCGCGCCGCCTGCTGCTCAAGATCCGAACAGGCGCGCAACGTCGCCTGCAAGTTCTCCACGCCTTCCTGATTCAGCGTGTTGATCTCGTTGATATCAACGTTGATCGACTCGACCACAGCCGTCTGCTCTTCAGTCGCGGTGGCCACCGACTGGTTCATGCCGTCGATTTCGCCGATGCGCTGGGTCACGCTGCCCAGACGCTCGCCGGCCTGGTTGGCGATGCCGACGCTGCTTTCGCTCTCGCGCTGGCTCTCGGTCATGATGGTTACTGCCTGACGTGCGCCGACCTGCAACTCTTCGATCATCTTCTGCACTTGCTGCGCCGAATCCTGGGTGCGGTGCGCGAGGTTGCGCACCTCGTCGGCGACCACGGCGAAACCGCGTCCGGCTTCACCGGCGCGCGCGGCTTCGATGGCGGCGTTGAGCGCGAGCAGGTTGGTCTGCTGGGAGATGCTGGTGATCACTTCGAGAATCTGGCCGATGTTCACCGTGTTGCTGTTCAGCGTTTCGATGTTGCCGCAGGAATCGCTGATCTTTGCCGACAGCTGTTGCATGGCGTGGATGGTTCTATCCACCACCTGCTGGCCGTCGACCGCGAGGCTGCGCGCATCGCTGGAATGCTGCGAGGCGAGGGCGGCGTTCTGGGCGATTTCCTGAGCGGCGGCGCCGAGCTGATTGATCGCGGCGGCGACGCTGTTGGTGCGGCTGGCCTGCTGGTCGGAGTTGTACATCGACGAGTTCGAGGCAGCGACCACACGCAAGGCGACTTCGTTGACCTGGCCGGTGGCCGAGGACACTTCACGGATCGACGTATGAATGCGTTCGACGAAGCGGTTGAACGACGTACCCAGTGCGCCGAATTCATCGTTGCCGTGAATCACCAGCCGTTTGGTCAGGTCGCCTTCGCCTTCAGCGATGTCATGCATCGCACGGCCCATGGTCAGCAGCGGTTGCATCAGCACGCGAATCAGCATGCCGAGCAGGCCGATGATGATCAGCACGGCGATGACCATGGCGATCAGTGCCGAGGTGCGGAATTCGCTGAGCATCGAGAACGCGGTGTCTTTGTCGAGCACCAGCGCCACGTACCAGTCAGCCGACGGCACTCCGTTGACGCGAGTGAACGAAATCAACTGGGTCTTGCCGTCGAACTCGACTTCTTTCAGACCCGGGCTGACTTGAGGCGCGCCGTTCGGATAGGCCTCGGCCAGTGTTTTGAGCACCAGTTTGCTGTCCGGGTGAATCAAAATCTTGCCTTCGGCGCTGACGATGAATGCGTGACCGTGGCCGCCGAAGTTCAGCGAGTTGATGATCGCGCTGACGCTGGTCAGATCGATGTCGGCACCGGCGACGCCGAGCATTTGGCCCTGACGCTGCACCGGGGTGGCGACGGTGATCACCAGTTTGCCCGACGAAGCGGCTATGTACGGTTCGGTGACGATGGTCTGCTGCGCGCTGTTGGCCGCTTTGTACCAACCACGCGCCCGTGGGTCGTAGTCCGGCGCACGGTTGCCGGCCGGCACCGAGAACATCACGCCGTCAGCGCCACCGAAATAGCTGAGCTGGAAATTGCCGGTGTAGGCGGGCAGGTCGATGATGCGCTTCAGGCTGGCGGGCGCGTTGCCGTCGACGGCGACTTGCTGCGACAGCGATTGCAGCAGTTGAATCCGACTTTCCAGCCAGGTCTGGATGTTGCTGGTGGTCAGGCTGCCCAGCTCCTGCATGGTCGCCTCGGTGCTGCTGCTCAAGGCCTGACGCTGGCGATAGTCGTTGAAGAAGATGAAACAGGCGAACGCAACGGCCACCACAAGGGCAGCAGCCAGCAAAATCTTGTGGCTGAATTTCATGTTTCTGGTCATCGAATGAACTACCGCGAAGGGGCTGGTCAGGAAGGGGCGGCAATTTGCCATATTCGGCAGCGTTGCGCTGCTCTTATTTTCGACCGCGCCGCGCCAAAGATTAGGCGCTTGCAGGGAAAGTCGACGAAATGCTCGACGGCTTCACAAAGTTTTTGATTTACCGGCAAAAGCCGGACGGGCGGGCTGATAAATAGGCGTTCGGTCACGGAACCAGATGACACTTTTCTCTTCTAAGCTTCTGGTTGGCACCATGCCATCCCCCCTCGTTCCAGGAGTTTCACCATGTCGCTGCGATCTATCGCCCTGCTGTCGTTTTGCGTGCTGTTGGCCGCATGCAGCAAGGTCAATCAGGAAAACTACTCCAAGCTCTCGGCCGGCATGGCCAAGTCCGAAGTGGAAACCCTTCTCGGCAAGCCCACCGATTGCTCGGGCGCGCTCGGTATGTCCAGCTGCACCTGGGGCGACAAGAACAGCTTTATCAGCGTGCAATACGCCGGTGACAAAGTGCTGATGTTTTCCGGCCAAGGCCTGAAGTAAACCGGGGCTTCGCGCCCACGGAGAAAAAAATGAAGCGGTTATTGCTGATCCTTTTTGCTGGCCTGGTACTGGCTGGCTGCGCCACTTCCGGCGTCGACCCGTTGGCGCCCAAGACCGTCAACAGCGTCAATCTCAAGCGTTATCAGGGCACCTGGTATGAACTGGCCCGCTTGCCGATGTACTTCCAGCGCCACTGTGCGCAATCCGAAGCCCATTACACCCTCAAGCCTGACGGTAATGTCGGCGTGCTCAACCGTTGCCTGACTCCGGAGTGGCAGTGGGAAGAAGCCAAGGGCACGGCTTATCCACAAGTGCCGGGCAAGACCGACAAGCTCTGGGTCGAATTCGATAACTGGTTCTCGCGCCTGGTGCCGGGTGTGGCTAAGGGCGAGTACTGGGTGTTGTACGTCAGCGACGATTACAAAACCGCCATCGTCGGCGATCCGAGTCGCAAGTACCTGTGGCTGCTGTCACGCACACCGACCGTCAACGGCGTAGTGCGTGAAGAATTGCTGAGCAAGGCGCGTCAGCAGGGTTACGACACCACACGCCTGATCTGGCGGGCGTCGGATCGGCAGATGGCCAAGACATCCAATTAAGCCGCTATGCAAATCAAATGTGGGGGCGAGCCTGCTCGCGAAGAGGGTGTATCAGTCGATATGAATGTTGACTGATACACCGCTTTCGCGAGCAGGCTCGCTCCCACAGTTTGGTTTTGGGTCAGCCCAAGAGATCACGCAGGACCTGGGTGAAAGCTCGGGCGCTTTGCTCTTCGCCGGCATGCCGTCCATCGCGCACCACCCACTGACCATTGACCAGCACATCGCGCACTTGGCGATCGCCGCCGGCGAACAACCAGCGATTCAGAATCCCGTCGCCATTGGCCGTCGCCAGATACGGATCGCTACCGTCCAGGACAATCCAGTCCGCGCGCTTGCCCACTTCCAGCGCGCCGATCGGCTGCCCCAGTGCCTGTGCACCGCCGTCCAGCGCCGCGTCATACAGGGTGCGACCGACCATCGGCTGCTGCGCGCCATACAAGCGATTGCGCCGCTGATCACGCAGGCGCTGGCCATATTCCAGCCAGCGCAACTCTTCCACCACGCTCAACGACACATGGCTGTCGGAGCCAATGCCCATGCGCCCGCCCTGGGCAAGAAAGTCCACCGCCGGAAAAATTCCGTCGCCCAGATTTGCTTCAGTGGTCAGGCACAGCCCGGCGATCGCGCGACTGTTGGCCATCAGCGTGACTTCTTCCGGGTTGGCGTGGGTGGCGTGGACCAGACACCAGCGCTGATCGACTTCAGTATTCTCATAAAGCCATTGCAGCGGACGACGACCGCTCCAGCTCAGGCAGTCGTCGACTTCCTTTTGCTGTTCGGCGATGTGTATGTGCACCGGGCATTGTTTGTCACTGGCCGCCAACACTTCGCTGATTTGTTGTGGCGTCACCGCCCGCAGCGAGTGGAAACACAGGCCCAGCGATTGTGCCTTCTGCTGCGCCAGTAATGGCTGCAAACGCGCTTGCAGATTCAGATAGTTCTCAGTGCTGTTGATAAAGCGACGCTGGCCATCGTTAGGTGTTTGCCCACCGAAACCGGAATGACTGTAGAGCACTGGCAGCAGGGTCAGACCGATGCCGCTTTCGCTGGCGGCCTGGCTGATACGCAAAGCCAGTTCGGCAGGATCGGCATACGGCTGGCCGTTGCTGTCGTGGTGCACATAGTGAAATTCGGCGACCGAGGTGTAACCGGCCTTGAGCATTTCGATGTACAGCTGACGGGCGATGATGCCGAGCTGATCCGGGCTGATTTTTCCGACGAGGCGATACATCAGATCGCGCCAGGTCCAGAAACTGTCGTTGGGGTTGCCGGCCACTTCGGCCAATCCAGCCATGGCACGCTGGAAGGCGTGGGAGTGCAGATTGGGCATTCCCGGCAGCAACGGCCCGCGCAGCCGTTCGGCGCCGTCTGCGCTGGAATCGGCCTGGATTCGGGTCAGCAGGCCATCGGCGCTGACCTCGAGACGTACATTGTTGGCCCATCCGTTAGGCAGCAGTGCGCGTTCGGCAAAGAAGGCGGACATCGTTCGGCACCCCATCGTGTGTTATTTGTATATACATATACAGACGTTTGCCTGCTCGGTAAACTCCGGCAAGCTAGTCACTTTCATCCAATGAACAGGGATCAACCGTGCCGACTCCGCCTCCAGTTTCTCCGTTGGCCGCGAACATGGGCGACAGTCCGGCGCCCTTGTACGCCCGCGTCAAACAGATGATCACCCAGCAGATCGACAGCGGTAACTGGCCGCCGCACTACCGCGTGCCGTCCGAAAGCGAACTGGTCAGCCAGCTCGGCTTCAGCCGCATGACCATCAACCGCGCCCTGCGCGAGATGACCGCCGACGGCCTGTTGGTGCGCATGCAAGGCGTGGGCACGTTTGTCGCCGAACCGAAGAGCCAGTCTGCGCTGTTCGAAGTGCACAACATCGCCGATGAAATCGCCTCGCGCGGCCATCGCCACACCTGCCAGGTCATCACCCTCGAAGAAGAGGCCGCCGGTTCCGAACGCGCGCTGGCGCTGGACATGCGCGAAGGTCAGAAGGTCTTTCACTCGCTGATCGTGCATTACGAAAACGACATTCCGGTGCAGATCGAAGACCGTTTCGTCAACGCCCTGGTCGCGCCGGAATACCTCAAGCAGGATTTCACCCTGCAAACGCCCTATGCCTATCTCAATCAGGTCGCGCCGCTGACCGAGGGCGAGCACGTGGTCGAAGCGATTCTTGCCGAGCCGTCGGAGTGCAAGTTGCTGCAGATCGAAAAGGGCGAGCCGTGCCTGCTGATCCGCCGGCGAACCTGGTCGGGGCGTCAACCGGTGACGGCGGCGCGTTTGATCCACCCGGGCTCACGTCATCGTCTGGAAGGGCGCTTTCATAAATGAATTATCAAGTGAAGGTTCTACGCGCCGAAGGCTACCCGCGCATGCCGTGGAAAAACGGCGGCGGCAGTACAGAGGAAATCACCCGTGATGCCGGCGCTGGCCTGGACGGTTTCGGCTGGCGTCTGTCGATTGCCGACATCACCGAGTCGGGCGGTTTCTCGACATTCGCCGGTTACCAGCGAGTCATCACCGTGTTGCAGGGCGACGGCATGACCTTGTGCGTCGACGGTGACGATACCCGGCCATTGTTACCCCTGGACCCGTTTGCTTTCAGCGGCGAAAGCCAAGTGTCCTGCACCTTGCTCGGCGGTGCGATTCGCGATTTCAATCTGATCTATGCGCCGCAACGTTACAGCGCGCGGTTGCAGTGGCTGGACGGCGAGCAGCGGTTCTTCAGCTCGGTATCGACGCTGCTGGTGTTCAGTGTCAGTGAGCGGATGGACGTGCTTGTTGGCGACGGCGTTTCGCAGCTCGGTCGGCATGATTGCCTGCAACTGGACGGTAACAGCGGGCTGGTCGAAGTCTCCACCAACGCCGCATGCTGCGTGATCGAACTCCTCCAGAACTGAACACACCCTGTGGCGAGGGGATTTATCCCCGCTGGGTCGCGAAGCGGCCTCATTCCAGATTGAAAAAAGCGGTCTGCTGCGCAGCCCAGTGGGGATAAATCCCCTCGCCACAAGCCATCCCCACTCTTGTTTCCCTCCACGCACCAACTTGTTACCGAACGCCCCAGCGTGGCGCAAAAACACGCTCACTTGGCCCAGCCGCATCTCCTCAGAATCTCCTCCCGGAAAATTTCATCCACGCCAGAACCCTCGATTCAGGCGCTCTCCAGCCATGCCCGTGATTTTTCCTGAACACTCCTCCAACAAGTTGGCCGCTCGATTGCATATGCTTGTATGTACAAGTAAAGACGTATGCGTATGAGTCGGTCGAGACTCTCCGCAGCGTCCACTGATTCGCTTGTCGCGCAGCACAGCGCGCAGGCTGCTGCCCACTGCCAGGGTTGGTTTGAATTGATCGCTGAGGAGTCTTTTTCGTGACTGACAATACCCAGAACAGCAACAAGTTTCGTGACGTGCAGATCCGCGCCGCACGCGGTAACACGCTGACCGCCAAGAGCTGGCTGACTGAAGCGCCGCTGCGCATGTTGATGAACAACCTCGACCCGGAAGTCGCCGAGAACCCGAAGGAACTGGTGGTCTACGGTGGCATCGGCCGCGCTGCGCGGAACTGGGAGTGCTACGACAAGATCGTCGAAAGCCTGACTAATCTGAACGACGACGAAACCCTGCTGGTGCAGTCGGGCAAGCCGGTCGGCGTATTCAAGACTCATAGCAACGCGCCGCGCGTGCTGATCGCCAACTCCAACCTGGTGCCGCACTGGGCGAGCTGGGAACACTTCAACGAACTCGACGCCAAAGGCCTGGCCATGTACGGCCAGATGACCGCCGGCAGCTGGATCTACATCGGCAGCCAGGGCATCGTTCAGGGCACCTACGAAACCTTCGTCGAAGCCGGCCGCCAGCATTACAACGCTGACCTGAAGGGTCGCTGGGTGTTGACCGCCGGCCTCGGTGGCATGGGCGGCGCGCAACCGCTGGCCGCCACCCTGGCCGGCGCCTGCTCGCTGAACATCGAATGCCAGCAAGTCAGCATCGATTTCCGCCTGAAGAGCCGTTACGTCGATGAGCAAGCCAAAGACCTCGACGACGCTTTAGCGCGTATCGACAAATACACCAAAGAAGGCAAAGCGATTTCCATCGCGCTGCTCGGCAACGCGGCGGAAATCCTGCCGGAGCTGGTCAAGCGCGGCGTGCGCCCGGACATGGTCACCGACCAGACCAGCGCCCACGACCCGCTCAACGGCTACCTGCCGGCCGGCTGGAGCTGGGACGAGTACCGCGCCCGCGCCAAGACCGAACCGGCCGCTGTGATCAAAGCCGCCAAGCAGTCGATGGCGGTGCACGTCAAAGCCATGCTGGAGTTCCAGAAGCAAGGCATTCCGACCTTCGACTACGGCAACAACATCCGTCAGATGGCTCAGGAAGAAGGCGTCGAAAACGCTTTCGATTTCCCGGGCTTCGTGCCGGCCTACATCCGTCCGCTGTTCTGCCGTGGCATCGGCCCGTTCCGTTGGGCGGCGCTGTCGGGTGATCCACAGGACATCTACAAAACCGACGCCAAGGTCAAAGAGCTGATCCCGGACGACGCGCATTTGCACAACTGGCTGGACATGGCCCGCGAGCGCATCAGCTTCCAGGGTCTGCCGGCACGTATCTGCTGGGTCGGTCTGGGCCAGCGCGCCAAGCTCGGTCTGGCCTTCAACGAAATGGTCCGTAGCGGTGAGCTGTCGGCCCCGGTGGTGATCGGTCGCGACCATCTCGACTCCGGCTCGGTGGCCAGCCCCAACCGCGAAACCGAATCGATGCAGGACGGTTCCGACGCCGTCTCCGATTGGCCGCTGCTCAACGCCCTGCTGAACACCGCCAGCGGCGCGACCTGGGTGTCTTTGCACCACGGCGGCGGGGTCGGCATGGGCTTCTCGCAACATTCGGGGATGGTGATCGTCTGCGACGGTACCGATGAAGCCGCCGAGCGCATCGCTCGCGTGCTGCACAACGACCCGGCTACCGGCGTCATGCGCCATGCGGATGCCGGTTACCAGATCGCCATCGACTGCGCGAAAGAGCAGGGGCTGAATCTGCCGATGATCACTGGCGGGTAACACGCTCTGGTTTTATGTGGGAGCGAGCCTGCTCGCGAAGGCGTCGTGTCAGTCGCTACTGCTGTGCCTGATACACCGATTCGCGAGCAGGCTCGCTCCCACAGAGGAATTTCAGTGAACCCGAATAGCAATCCACAGAGGTTGAATCATGGCGGTTAACAACGAACGTGCAGGCAGTACTCCGTTGATCGAAAGGCGTTCGATCGACTACATCCCGGAAGCGGAAAGACACGGTCGTCTGTTCAGTCAGTTCACCCTGTGGATGGGCGCCAACCTGCAGATCACTGCGATCGTCACCGGGGCCTTGGCTGTGGTGCTCGGCGGTGATGTGTTCTGGTCGCTGATCGGTCTGTTGATCGGTCAGTTGCTCGGCGGTGGTGTGATGGCGCTGCATGCCGCGCAGGGACCGAAACTGGGCTTGCCGCAGATGATCTCCAGCCGTGTGCAATTCGGCGTTTATGGCGCAGCGATTCCGATCGTGCTGGTGTGCCTGATGTACCTCGGCTTCACCGCCACCGGAACGGTGCTGTCCGGGCAGGCGCTGGGGCAGTTGTTCGGTGTCAGCGACAGTGTTGGCATCCTGATTTTCGCCAGTGTCATCGTGCTGGTCACAGTGCTCGGCTATCGGGTGATCCACTGGATCGGCCGCGTCGCCAGCGTGATTGGCGTGATCGCTTTTGTGTTCCTGTTCTGGCGGCTGATGAGCCAGACCGACGTTGGTGCGCTCCTGCAGATTCGTCATTTCAGCTGGAGCAGCTTTCTGCTGGCGGTGTCGTTGGCGGCGTCCTGGCAGATCGCTTTCGGCCCGTATGTAGCGGACTACTCGCGTTACCTGCCGAGCGCCACTTCATCGGTGAAAACCTTTTTCGCCGCTGGCGCAGGTTCAGTGATCGGCGCGCAAGTCGCGATGATTCTCGGTGTATTTGCCGCCGCTTCGGCCAATGGTCAATTCGCCGGTCACGAAGTCGCTTACATCGTTGGTTTAGGCGGCACCGGCGCCACCGCCGCGCTGCTGTATTTCAGCATCGCGTTCGGCAAGGTGACCATTTCGACGCTGAACTCCTACGGCAGCTTCATGTGCATCGCCACCATCATCAGTGGCTTCAAAGGGCACCTGACGGTGACGCGCATGCAGCGGCTGATCTTCGTGCTGTTCATCGTCGGCGCGGCGACGCTGATTGCCCTGCTCGGGCAGCACTCGTTCCTCGGTGCGTTCAAGTCGTTCATCCTGTTTCTGCTCGCCTTCTTCACCCCGTGGAGCGCGATCAATCTGGTCGACTACTACTGCATTACCCGCGAGCGCTACGACGTGCCGGCGCTGGCCGATCCGAACGGTCGCTACGGACGCTGGAACCTGCTCGGCATCAGCGTCTATGTGTTCGGTGTACTGGTGCAGCTGCCGTTCATCTCGACCAAGTTCTACACCGGGCCGCTGGTAGCAGCGCTGGGGGATGTGGATATCTCTTGGATCATCGGCCTGGTTCTCCCGGCCGCCGTCTATTACTTCTGCGCAAAGAAATGGCACAGCACCGTGCCCGATCGCCTGATTCTGCCGGTCGAGCAGAACAGCACCCTACAAGCAAAAACGAGCGGGGCCGGTCGCGCTGCGGCGCAGGCCTGATCTGGACGTGGACCAGGCTGGATGCCTCTTGAACTGCCGTAAGCCCATTCATGATTAGGAGCGTCACGACAATGAAATCGAACAAGACCCTGCTGACCACATTGCTGTCCATGGGCCTGTTGGCCAGTGCCGGTGCGACGCAAGCCGCCGGCTGGTGCGAATCGGGCAAACCGGTGAAATTCGCCGGGCTGAACTGGGAAAGCGGCATGCTCCTGACCGACGTTATGCAAGTGGTGCTGGAGAAAGGTTACGGCTGCAAGACCGACAGCCTGCCGGGCAATTCCATCACCATGGAAAACGCCCTGAGCAGTAACGATATTCAAGTGTTTGCCGAAGAGTGGGTCGGCCGCAGCGAGGTCTGGAACAAGGCCGAGAAGGCCGGCAAGGTCGTTGGCGTCGGTGCACCGGTGGTGGGCGCTGTCGAAGGCTGGTACGTGCCGCGTTACGTGATCGAAGGCGACGCCAAGCGCAAGCTTGAGGCGAAAGCCCCGGACCTGAAAAACATCGCTGACCTGGGCAAGTATTCCGCCGTGTTCAAGGACGCCGAAGAGCCATCCAAGGGCCGCTTCTATAACTGCCCGGCCGGCTGGACCTGCGAGCTCGACAACAGCGAAATGCTCAAGAGCTACGGTCTGGAAAACAGCTACACCAACTTCCGTCCAGGCACCGGACCTGCGCTGGATGCGGCGGTGCTGTCGAGCTACAAGCGCGGCGAGCCGATCCTCTTCTACTACTGGTCGCCGACGCCGCTGATGGGCCAGATCGATGCAGTCAAACTGGAAGAGAAACCCGGCGTCGACAAGACCGTCAGCATCAAGGTCGGCCTGTCGAAAACCTTCCACGACGAAGCCCCGGAACTGGTCGCCGTGCTGGAGAAAGTCAACCTGCCGATCGACCTGCTCAATCAGAACCTCGGGCGCATGGCCAAGGAACGTATCGAGTCGGCAAAACTGGCGAAAATGTTCCTCAAGGAACATCCTGAAGTCTGGCACGCATGGGTGAGCGACGACGCAGCCAAGAAAATCGACGCGGCCTTGTAGGTCAGGTTTCCCGGCTGCCAGCACGGCAGCCGGACGCTTGATCGCAACCCCTTGATTGAGAGTCCCTTATGTTTCCCGAAAGCTTTACCTTTTCCATCGCCGACTGGGTCAACGGTTGGGTCGATTCGCTGGTGACCAACTACGGCGACGTGTTCCGGCATATCTCCGACACGCTGCTGTGGGCCATTGTCAGTCTCGAAGGTTTGCTGCGTGCGGCGCCGTGGTGGTTGATGCTGGCAATCGTCGGTGTCATCGCCTGGCACGCCACGCGCAAGGTCGTCACCACCGCCGTGATTGTCGGTCTGTTGTTTCTGGTGGGCGCGGTCGGCCTGTGGGAAAAACTCATGCAGACCCTGGCGCTGATGATGGTCGCGACGATCATTTCGGTGCTGATCGGCATCCCGCTGGGGATCCTCTCGGCGCGCAGCAATCGCCTGCGTTCGGTGCTGATGCCGCTGCTCGACATCATGCAGACCATGCCGAGTTTCGTGTACCTGATTCCGGTGCTGATGCTGTTCGGCCTGGGCAAGGTGCCGGCGATTTTCGCCACGGTGATCTACGCCGCGCCGCCGCTTATTCGCTTGACTGATCTGGGCATTCGCCAGGTTGACGGTGAAGTGATGGAAGCGATCAACGCCTTCGGCGCCAACCGCTGGCAGCAACTGTTCGGCGTGCAACTGCCGCTGGCGCTGCCAAGCATCATGGCCGGGATCAACCAGACCACGATGATGGCCCTGTCGATGGTGGTGATCGCCTCGATGATCGGCGCCCGTGGCCTCGGTGAAGACGTGCTGGTGGGGATTCAGACCCTTAACGTCGGCCGTGGCCTCGAAGCCGGCCTGGCGATCGTGATTCTCGCGGTGGTCATCGACCGCATCACTCAAGCGTACGGTCGGCCACGCCATGAGGTGAGCAAATGAGCAACGCAAGCGTGAGCAAGATCGAAGTGCGCAACGTCTTCAAGATTTTCGGCAACCGCGCCAAGGATGCGCTGGCCATGGTCGGCCAGGGCAAGAGCAAGGACCAGGTGCTCAGCGAAACCGGTTGCGTGGTCGGCGTGAACGACTTGTCGCTGAGTATCGGCACCGGCGAAATCTTTGTGATCATGGGCCTGTCCGGCTCGGGCAAATCCACCCTGGTACGGCACTTCAATCGGCTGATCGACCCCACCAGCGGGGCGATTCTGGTCGATGGCGAGGACATCCTGCAGTACGACATGGACGCCCTGCGCGAATTTCGTCGACACAAGATCAGCATGGTGTTCCAGAGCTTCGGTCTGCTGCCGCACAAAACCGTGCTCGATAACGTCGCCTACGGCCTGAAAGTGCGCGGCGAGAGCAAGCAGGTCTGCGCCGAACGCGCGCTGCACTGGATCAACACCGTCGGTCTCAAAGGCTACGAAAACAAATACCCGCACCAGCTCTCCGGCGGCATGCGTCAGCGCGTCGGCCTCGCCCGTGCATTGGCGGCGGACACCGACATCATCCTGATGGACGAAGCGTTCAGTGCGCTGGACCCGCTGATCCGCGCCGAGATGCAGGACCAGTTGCTGGAACTGCAAAAGACCCTGCACAAAACCATCGTCTTCATCACCCACGACCTCGACGAAGCCGTGCGCATCGGCAATCGCATCGCGATTCTCAAGGATGGCCGGTTGATCCAGGTGGGCACGCCAAGAGAGATCCTGCACTCGCCGGCGGATGAGTATGTCGACCGGTTCGTGCAGCGGCGGGCGGCGGTGGTGTGACACTGAGTGGCCTATGTGGTGAGGGATTTATCCCCGTTCGGCTGCGAAGCAGTCGTAAAAGCGGCCACAGCGGTCTGTCTGACGGATTTGCGGGCATGGTTTGGGGTGGCTTCGCCACCCAACGGGGATAAATCCCCTCGCCACAGGGTTACCGGCATCAACAGAATTGGTATGAGGTTTTAGATGTCCCAGGCTGAAAAAATCGTTATCACAGGCAGCCCTCTGCGTTGGCAGGACGTGGTCGCCGTCGCCCGGCACGGTGCGCCACTGGAACTGTCCAGCGAAACCTGGGCGCGCATCGACAACGCTCAGGCCATCGTCCAGCGCATCGTCGCCAGCGGCGAGCGCGCCTATGGAGTCAACACCGGTCTGGGCGGTCTGTCCAACGTCTCGCTGCAGGACGAACAGCTCAGCCAACTCTCGCGCAACACCTTGCTCAGCCATGCCTGCGGTGTCGGCCCGGTGCTCAGCGACGAGCAGACCCGCGCAATCATCTGCGCCGCGATCCACAACTACAGCCACGGCAAGTCCGGCCTGCATCGGCGTGTGGTCGAAGGGCTGCTGGCGCTGCTCAATCGCGGCATCACCCCGCAGGTGCCGTCGCAGGGTTCGGTGGGCTACCTGACGCACATGGCGCACATCGGCATCGCGCTGCTCGGCGTTGGCAATGTCAGTTATCGCGGGCAGATCATTTCGGCGCAACAGGCGCTGGCCGAGGAGGGCCTGCAACCTGTGCAGCTCGGCGCGAAGGATGGCTTGTGCCTGGTCAACGGCACGCCGTGCATGACCGGCCTCAGTTGTCTGGCGATTGCCGATGCCACGCGGCTGCTGCAATGGGCCGATGTCATTGGTGCGATGAGTTTCGAAGCCCAGCGCGGCCAGATCGATGCCTTCGATGCCGAGATCATTGCGCTCAAGCCGCATCCGGGCATGCAGCAGGTCGGCAACAACCTACGCGCCTTGCTCGATGGCAGCGAAGTGATTGCCGCGAGCAAAGGCATTCGCACTCAGGACGCGCTGAGCATTCGTTCGATCCCGCAGGTGCATGGCGCCGCGCGTGATCAACTGGAGCACGCAATCAAACAGGTGGAAGCCGAACTCAACGGCTGCACCGACAACCCGTTACTGCTCGGCACCCCGGACAATTTCCGGGTGATGTCGCAGGCCAACCCGCACGGTCAATCCGTGGCGATGGCGGCGGATCTGCTGGCGATTGCCATGGCCGAAATCGGCTCGATTGCCGAGCGCCGTCTGGACCGTTTGGTCAATCCGTACGTCAGCGGTCTGCCGGCGTTTCTGGTGGCCAATCCCGGGGTCAACTCGGGGATGATGATCGTGCAATACGTCGCCGCCTCGCTGTGTGCGGAAAACCGTCAATTGGCGCAACCGGCGGTACTCGACAACTACATCACCTCGGGCCTGCAGGAAGATCACCTGAGCATGGGCACCAACGCCGCGCTGAAGCTGCATCGCGCGCTGGAAAACTGCACGCAGATCCTCGCGATTGAATACCTGCTGGCGGCGCAGGCGTTTGAATTCCTCAAGGAACAGCGCTTTGGCGTGGGCACTGACTGCGCGTGGAAACTGCTGCGCGAAACGGTCCCAGCCTACGATCAGGATCGCTGGCTGGCGCCGGATATCGTTGCCGCTGCGACCGTGCTGAAAGACCCGAATCTGCCGCACAACGTTCTACCGAATTTGCACTGACAACTACCCATACCAGCGTGCCAAGGCGTGGATCGTTCACAAGACGAGAAACGACGGATAACGGAATGCTCCGGAGCGACTGGTAGTTAATAACAATGCCTGACAGGAGCATTTTAATGACTGCGCTGAACCTGATCCCCGGCCAACTGAGCCTGGCCCAACTGCGTGACGTCTATCAGAACCCGGTCACACTGACCCTCGACAACAGCGCCAGCGCGCAGATCGAGGCCAGCGTCGCCTGCGTCGAGCAGATCCTTGCCGAGAACCGCACCGCCTACGGCATCAACACCGGTTTCGGTCTGCTGGCCTCGACGCGCATCGCCAGTGAAGACCTGGAAAACCTGCAGCGTTCGCTGGTGCTCTCGCACGCGGCCGGCGTCGGCCAGCCGATCAGCGATGAGCTGGTGCGACTGATCATGGTGCTCAAGGTCAACAGCCTCAGCCGCGGTTTTTCCGGAATCCGTCGGCAGGTGATCGATGCGCTGATCGCGCTGATCAATGCCGAGGTCTATCCGCATATTCCGTTGAAAGGTTCGGTCGGTGCGTCGGGGGATCTGGCGCCGTTGGCGCACATGTCGCTGGTGCTGCTGGGCGAGGGCAAGGCCCGCTACAAGGGCGAATGGCTTGAGGCCACCGAAGCGCTGAAAGTCGCCGGCCTGGCGCCGCTGACGTTAGCGGCTAAAGAAGGTCTGGCGCTGCTCAACGGTACCCAGGTTTCCACAGCCTTTGCGCTGCGCGGTTTGTTCGAAGGCGAAGACCTGTTTGCCGGTGCCCTGGCGCTGGGCAGTCTCACCGTAGAAGCCGTGCTCGGTTCGCGCTCGCCGTTCGACGCGCGCATTCATGCCGCGCGTGGGCAGAAAGGTCAGATCGATGCCGCTGCGGCCTACCGCGATCTGCTCGGTGAGCGCAGCGAAGTCTCCGCCTCGCATCAGAACTGCGACAAGGTCCAGGACCCGTACTCGCTGCGCTGCCAGCCGCAAGTCATGGGCGCCTGCCTGACCCAGTTCCGTCAGGCCGCTGAAGTGCTGGCGGTGGAAGCCAACGCGGTTTCCGACAACCCCTTGGTCTTCGCCGCTGAAGGCGACGTGATTTCCGGCGGCAACTTCCACGCCGAGCCGGTGGCCATGGCCGCTGACAACATGGCCCTGGCCATCGCTGAAATCGGCTCGCTGAGCGAACGCCGCATCTCGCTGATGATGGACAAGCACATGTCGCAACTGCCGCCGTTCCTGGTGGCCAATGGCGGGGTGAACTCCGGTTTCATGATCGCCCAGGTCACCGCTGCGGCGTTGGCCAGCGAAAACAAGGCGTTGTCCCATCCGCATTCGGTGGACAGCCTGCCGACCTCGGCCAACCAGGAAGACCACGTATCGATGGCCCCAGCGGCGGGCAAGCGTCTGTGGGAAATGGCCGAGAACACTCGCGGCATTCTCGCCGTGGAATGGCTGGCGGCGGTGCAGGGGCTGGATCTGCGCAACGGTCTGAAGACCTCGCCGAAGCTGGAACAGGCGCGGGCGATTTTGCGCAAGGAAGTGCCGTTCTATGAGAAGGACCGCTTCTTTGCGCCGGACATCAATGCTGCGACGCAATTGCTGGCGTCGCGGTGTCTGACCGAGCTGGTGCCGGCGAAGCTTTTGCCGAGCCTTTAACCCTACCCACTGATCGTTCCCACGCTCTGCGTGGGAATGCCTCAAGGGACGCTCCGCGTCCAGTGACGCGGAGCGTCACGGGCTGCATTCCCACGCAGAGCGTGGGAACGATCACTATAAGAGGAACCGGGATGAAAACCCTCTGGCAACACTGCCACGTCGCAACCATGGCCAACGGGGTCTATTCGATCATCGAGGATGCCGCGATCGTGACGTCCGGCACGCTGATCGAGTGGATCGGCCCGCGCGCCCAACTGCCGACCGGTGAATACCCGGCGGTCAATGATTTGCAGGGTGCGTGGGTCACCCCCGGTCTGATCGACTGCCACACCCACACCGTGTTCGGCGGCAACCGCAGCGGCGAGTTCGAGCAGCGTCTGCAAGGCGTCAGCTACGCCGAGATCGCCGCGCAGGGCGGGGGCATCGCCAGCACCGTGCGCGCCACCCGTGAAGCGAGCGAAGACGAGCTGTTCGCCAGCGCCGCCAAGCGCCTGAAAAGCCTGATGCGCGACGGCGTGACCACGGTGGAAATGAAATCCGGCTACGGTCTCGATCTGGCCAACGAGCGCAAGCTGCTGCGGGTCATCCGGCGCCTGGCCGAAGAGCTGCCGATCAGCGTGCGCAGCACTTGCCTGGCGGCGCACGCGTTGCCGCCGGAGTACAAGGATCGCGCCGACGAATACATCGATCTGGTCTGCGAACAGATGCTCCCGGCCCTTGCCGCCGAAGGTTTGGTCGATGCCGTGGATGCGTTCTGCGAATACCTGGCGTTTTCGCCGGAGCAGGTCGAGCGGGTGTTCGTCGCCGCGCAACAACTCGGACTGCCGGTGAAGCTGCACGCCGAGCAATTGTCCTCGCTGCACGGCTCCAGCCTCGCCGCGCGCTACAAAGCCTTGTCCGCCGATCACCTGGAGTTCATGGACGAGGACGATGCCATCGCCATGGCCGCTGCCGACACCGTCGCCGTGCTGCTACCGGGCGCGTTCTACTTTCTGCGCGAAACCCAGTTGCCGCCGATGGAAGCGCTGCGCAAGCACAAGGTGAAAATCGCCATCGCCAGCGACCTCAACCCCGGCACCTCGCCGGCGCTGTCGTTGCGTCTGATGCTGAACATGGCCTGCACCTGTTTCCGCATGACCCCGGAAGAAGCCTTGGCCGGGGCGACCCTTCATGCCGCGCAGGCGCTGGGCATGGCGCAGACCCACGGCTCGCTGGAGGTCGGCAAGGTCGCTGATTTCGTGGCGTGGGACATCGAGCGTCCGGCGGATCTGGCCTATTGGCTCGGTGGCGATCTGGACAAGCGCGTCGTGCGTCACGGCGTTGAATCGAATTTCTAGGAGGGCGGTTGTGGACAAGGTTCTGAGTTTCAAACAAGGCCGCGTGCCGTTGCTGATCAGCATGCCCCATGCCGGCGTGCGTCTGACCCCGGCGGTCGAAGCCGGGTTGATCCCCGCCGCGAAAAGTTTGCCGGACACCGACTGGCATATCCCGCAGCTCTACGACTTTGCCGAGGAGCTGGGCGCCAGCACCCTGGCTGCCGAGTATTCGCGTTTCGTCATCGACCTCAACCGGCCGTCCGACGACAAGCCGTTGTATGCCGGGGCGACCACCGGGTTGTACCCGGCGACGTTGTTCGACGGTATTCCGTTGTTTCAGCAAGGTCTGGAACCGTCGAAAGAGGAGCGCGCGACTTACCTGGAGCAGATCTGGACGCCTTACCATCGCACCTTGCAGCAAGAGCTGGCGCGATTGAAAGCCGAATTCGGCTACGCGCTGTTGTTCGATGCGCACTCGATCCGCTCGATCATCCCGCACCTGTTCGACGGCAAACTGCCAGACTTCAACCTCGGCACCTTCAATGGCGCCAGTTGTGATGCGCAACTGGCGAGTCAACTGGAAGCGATCTGTGCGCAGCACGCGCAGTTCACCCATGTGCTGAACGGGCGGTTCAAGGGCGGGCACATCACCCGCCAGTACGGCGACCCGGCGCAGAACATCCACGCCCTGCAACTGGAACTGTGCCAGTCCACCTACATGGAAGAGTTCGAACCGTTCCGCTACCGCGCCGACCTGGCCGAACCGACGCGGGTGGTGCTCAGGGAATTGCTGCAGGGACTGCTCGCTTGGGGTGAAAAACACCACAACGCCTGATGCACCCCTGTAGGAGCTGCCGAAGGCTGCGATCTTTGATCGTTCCCACGCTCTGCGTGGGAATGCAGCCCGTGACGCTCCGCGTCACTGGACGCGGAGCGTCCCAAGAGGCGTTCCCACGCAGAGCGTGGGAACGATCAGGCCCCGGAGCATGCTCATTGACGCAAATCGGGTTTATGATGCCCAACGGCAGAATAATACGAGTCCCCCCAGGGATGACCTCGACCCCTTACGGAGCGCGCAATGCAGACTTTGTTTCCGCAGATCAAACCCCACGCCCGGCACGATCTGGCTGTCGATGACACCCATACGCTGTACGTCGATGAAAGCGGCTCGCCGGAGGGTTTGCCGGTGGTGTTCATCCACGGTGGCCCCGGCGCCGGCTGTGACGCTCAGAGCCGACGCTATTTCGATCCGAATCTGTATCGCATTGTCACCTTCGACCAGCGCGGCTGCGGTCGCTCCACCCCGCACGCCAGCCTGGAAAACAACACCACCTGGGATCTGGTCGAAGACCTTGAGCGCATCCGCAAACACCTGGGCATCGAAAAATGGGTGTTGTTCGGCGGCTCCTGGGGTTCGACCCTGGCGTTGGCCTACGCGCAAACTCACCCGGAGCGGGTCCATGGTCTGATTCTGCGCGGGATTTTCCTGTGCCGTCCGCAGGAAATCGAATGGTTCTATCAGGCCGGCGCCAGCCGTCTGTTCCCGGATTACTGGCAGGACTATATCGCGCCGATCCCGCTGGACGAGCGCGACGACCTGCTCAACGCTTTCCACAAACGCCTGATCGGCAACGATCAGATCGCCCAGATGCATGCGGCGAAGGCGTGGTCTACTTGGGAAGGGCGCACCGCGACCCTGCGCCCGAATCCGCTGGTGGTCGATCGTTTCTCCGAGCCGCAGCGCGCGTTGTCGATTGCGCGGATCGAATGCCACTACTTCACCAACAACGCCTTCCTTGAGCCGAACCAGTTGATCCGCGACATGGGCAAGATCGCTCATCTGCCCGGCGTGATCATTCACGGTCGTTACGACGTGATCTGCCCGCTCGACAATGCCTGGGAATTGCACCAGGCCTGGCCGAACAGCGAATTGCAGGTGATCCGCGACGCCGGCCACGCCGCGTCCGAGCCGGGCATCACCGATGCGCTGGTGCGCGCCGCGAGCAAAATGGCCCAGCGCCTGCTCGACCTGCCGCTCGAAGAAGCATGAAGGCGCTGTTGCAACGCGTACGCGGCGCGCGGGTAAAGGTCGCCGGCGAGGTAGTCGGCGCGGTCGATCAGGGTTTGCTGGTGCTGGTGGCGGTAGAACCCGACGACACGCGTACCAGCGCCGACAAACTTCTGCATAAGCTGCTTAACTATCGGGTATTCAGTGACGCCGAGGGCAAGATGAATCTGTCCCTGGCGGATGTGGGTGGCGGGTTGCTGCTGGTCTCTCAGTTCACCCTCGCCGCCGACACCAAAAGCGGCCTGCGTCCGAGCTTTTCCAAGGCCGCACCGCCGGCGCTGGGTGAAGAATTGTTCGACTATTTATTGAGTCAGGCGAAACAGGTGCATGGCACTGTGGCATCAGGTAGATTCGGCGCCGATATGCAGGTGCACCTGGTCAACGATGGCCCGGTAACCTTCCTGTTACAGACCTGACAGTGCCTGAAACATGTTTTTCGGTGATTTCGACTGTTTTTAGGCTGTTTTCGCGATAAATACTTTGTTACCCCTGATGCGTTGTCATCCGGGCTACTAGATAATCGCGCGCTGCGGGGATCGACATTCGTTGATCCGTTTTGACTTAGGTAGAGACTTGTCTGGATCCGATTGGGGAATCATTTTGCCCCGGCGGAGTCGGAACAATGCTCGCCAACCTGGCATAAAGATAGCTGGCCGTTGGTTTATTGATCTGTTTTCGGCGAGGGTTGCTCGTGATTGTTAGTCCCTGTAATGCAGCAAAAATGTCTGCCAAACGCATGCGAAGTGCTCTGGTAGCGGGTTCGGCGCTCCTGTGCCTGCTCAGCGCCGGTCAGCTTTGGGCGTTCAATCTTGACGACGTATCGGCCAAGGCCAAAGAGCTGGCCGGGCAGAAGTTCGAAGCCCCGCGCAGCAACCTGCCGAACGAATTCCGCGAAATGAAGTTCGCGGACTATCAGAAGATCCGCTTCCTCACCGAAAAGGCTGAGTGGGCCGATCAGAAGACGCCGTTCAAGCTCTCCTTCTATCACCAGGGTATGCACTTCGATACACCGGTGAAAATCAACGAAATCACCACCAATACCGTCTCGGAGATCAAATACGATCCGAGCCGCTTCGATTTCGGCGATTTGAAATTCGATCCGAAAGCCACCGAGCAACTGGGTTATGCCGGTTTCCGTGTGCTGTACCCGATCAACAAGGCCGACAAGCAAGACGAGATCATGACCATGCTCGGCGCGAGTTACTTCCGCGTCGTCGGCAAGGGCCACACCTATGGTCTGTCGGCCCGTGGTCTGGCGATCGATACCGCGCTGCCGTCGGGTGAAGAGTTCCCGCGTTTCCGCGAGTTCTGGATTCAGCAGCCCAAGCCGGGCGACAAGCACCTGGTGATCTTCGCTCTGCTCGATTCGCCGCGTGCCACTGGTGCCTACCGTCTGATCCTGCGTCCAGGCAGCGACACCATCGTCGACGTCAAGGCGCAGATGTTCCTGCGTGACAAGGTCGGCAAACTGGGCATCGCGCCGCTGACCAGCATGTTCCTTTTCGGCGCCAACCAGCCGTCGAAAGTCCTCAACTACCGTCGTGAACTGCACGACTCCAGCGGTCTGTCGATTCATGCCGGCAACGGCGAGTGGATCTGGCGCCCACTGAACAACCCGAAACATCTGGCCGTGAGCAACTTCAGCGTCGAGAACCCGCGTGGTTTCGGTCTGCTGCAGCGTGGCCGCGACTTCAGCCACTACGAAGACCTCGACGACCGCTACGACAAGCGCCCAAGTGCCTGGATCGAGCCGAAGGGCGAGTGGGGCAAGGGCACTGTCGATCTGGTAGAGATTCCGACCGCTGACGAAACCAACGACAACATCGTTGCGTTCTGGAGCCCGGAAAAAATGCCGGAGCCAGGTCAGCCGCTGGACTTCGCCTACCGCATGCACTGGACCATGGACGAAGCAGCACTCCATGCGCCGGACAGCGCCTGGGTGGCGCAGACCCTGCGTTCGACCGGTGACGTCAAGCAATCGAACCTGATCCGTCAGCCCGATGGCAGCGTGGCCTATCTGGTCGACTTCGAAGGCCCGTCGTTGGCGGCACTGACGCCGGATGCCGACGTGCGCAGTCAGGTCAGCGTCGGTGACAACGCCGAACTGGTCGAGAACAGCGTGCGCTACAACCCGGAAACCAAGGGCTGGCGTTTGACCCTGCGGATGAAGATCAAGGATCCGAGCAAAGCGACCGAGATGCGCGCTGCTCTGGTTCAGCCGGTGGTCACCGCGGATCTGGGCAAATCGGTCCCGGCCTCCAACTCGTCGGTCGCCAAGGCTGACAAGGTTGCTGCCAAACAACAGGAAAAACTCGACAAGGAAGCCAAGGCCGCCGAAGCCAAACAGGCTGAAGCCAAGCCTGCAGCCGACGCCAAGGACAAGGCCAACAAAGACGCCAAGCAGCCAGTCGCTGCCGACGCGGCCCCAGCCACACCGGAATCGGCGCCGACTGAAGAAGTCCTGACCGAGACCTGGAGCTATCAGTTGCCTGCCGATGAGTAATTCACCAGTACAGCCAGAGACTCTGTCCGAGTATCTGGCGCATCTGCCGATGACCGACGAGCAACGCGCGGAACTCGCGGGTTGCCAGTCGTTCAGCGAGCTGCATGAACGCCTGTCGTCCTCGACATTCGACGCCCCTGCCGAAGCCGCCCAGGCTTCGGTGGGCAAGCGTCTGACCCTGAGCACTGCCGAAGAACTGGCTGAAGCGGAGATGCTGGTGCTCGATGCCAGTGGTCGGGTCAGCCTCAAGGCCACTCCACCGATCCGCCGCACCAAGGTCGTGCCGGAGCCATGGCGCACCAATATTCTGGTGCGTGGCTGGCGCCGTCTGACCGGGCGCACCAACCCGCCGCAGCCGCCGAAGGACGCCAATGTCCTGCCGGCCGCGCGCTGGCGCACCGTCGGTTCGATCCGCCGCTACATCCTGTTGCTGCTGATGCTCGGCCAGACCATCGTTGCCGGCTGGTATATGAAAGGCATCATGCCGTACCAGGGCTGGTCGTTCGTCGATCTGGAAGAAGTCCTGCATCAGCCGCTGCTGCAAACCGCCACGCAAGTGCTGCCGTATGCGCTGCAAACCAGCATTCTGATTCTGTTCGGGATTCTGTTCTGCTGGGTCTCGGCCGGTTTCTGGACCGCGCTGATGGGCTTCCTCGAGTTGCTCACCGGCCACGATAAATACCGTATCTCCGGGAAAAGCGCCGGTAACGAGCCGATTCCGAAAGATGCGCGTACTGCGCTGGTAATGCCGATCTGCAACGAAGACGTGCCGCGTGTATTCGCCGGTCTACGCGCGACGTTCGAATCGGTAGCGGCCACCGGTGATCTGGATCGCTTCGACTTCTTCGTCCTCAGTGACAGTAACGACACCGATATCTGCGTCGCCGAGCAACAGGCCTGGCTGGATGTCTGCCGCGAGGCCAAGGGCTTCGGCAAGATCTTCTATCGCCGTCGCCGCCGTCGTGTGAAGCGCAAGAGCGGCAACCTCGACGACTTCTGCCGTCGTTGGGGTGGTGACTACAAGTACATGGTCGTGCTCGACGCCGACTCGGTGATGAGCGGTGAGTGCCTGACCAGTCTGGTGCGCTTGATGGAAGCCACGCCGGACGCCGGGATCATCCAGACCGCGCCGCGTGCGTCGGGCATGGACACTTTGTATGCGCGCATGCAGCAGTTCGCCACCCGCGTGTACGGCCCGCTGTTTACCGCCGGTCTGCACTTCTGGCAGTTGGGTGAATCCCACTACTGGGGTCACAACGCGATCATCCGAATGAAGCCGTTCATCGACCACTGCGCTTTGGCGCCGTTGCCGGGCAAGGGCGCGTTCTCCGGTGCGATCCTTTCCCACGACTTCGTCGAAGCTGCGCTGATGCGCCGTGCCGGTTGGGGCGTGTGGATTGCCTACGACCTGCCGGGCAGTTACGAAGAGCTGCCGCCGAACCTGCTCGACGAGCTCAAGCGTGACCGCCGCTGGTGCCACGGCAACCTGATGAACTTCCGCCTGTTCCTGGTCAAAGGCATGCACCCGGTGCACCGCGCGGTGTTCCTGACCGGTGTGATGTCCTACCTGTCGGCGCCGTTGTGGTTCTTCTTCCTGGTGTTGTCGACCGCGCTGCTGGCGGTGAACACGCTGATGGAGCCGCAGTACTTCCTCGAACCGCGCCAGCTCTATCCGCTGTGGCCGCAATGGCACCCGGACAAGGCCATCGCGCTGTTCTCGACGACCATCGTGCTGCTGTTCCTGCCGAAGCTGTTGAGCATCATCCTGATCTGGGCCAAGGGCGCGAAAGAGTTCGGCGGCAAGTTCAAGGTGACCCTGTCGATGCTCCTGGAGATGCTGTTCTCCATGCTGCTGGCGCCGGTGCGGATGATTTTCCACACCCGTTTCGTTCTCGCCGCGTTCCTCGGCTGGGCCGCGACCTGGAACTCGCCGCAGCGTGACGACGATTCGACGCCGTGGAGCGAAGCGGTCAAGCGCCACGGTCCGCAGACGTTGCTGGGCTTCTTGTGGGCGTTGCTGGTGATCTGGCTGAACCCGAGCTTCCTCTGGTGGCTGGTGCCGATCGTCGGTTCGCTGATGCTGTCGATCCCGGTATCGGTGATCTCCAGCCGTGTCGGCCTCGGTCTGAAAACCCGTGACGAGAGCCTGTTCCTCATCCCCGAGGAATACAATCCGCCACAGGCTTTGCTGGCAACCGATCAGTACACCCACGAGAACCGCTATCACGCCCTCAACGACGGCTTCGTCCGCGCCGTGGTCGATCCTCAGCAGAATGCCTTGGCGTGCTCGCTGGCGACCTCGCGTCACGGCCAGGCCGAGCCGATCGAGTGGCTGCGTCAGGAACGTGTGCGTCACGCGATCAAGGTCGGCCCGGCCGGGCTGAACAACCATGATCGCCTGCAACTGCTCAGCGACCCTGTTGCACTGGCACGTTTGCACGAGCAGGTCTGGGCCGAAGGTCACGCTGAGTGGCTGGATGCTTGGCGCGCTTCGGTGAAAGCCGATCCGCATGCGCCGTTGCTGCCGCTGCGACCGGTGAGCCTGCAGGCTCAGCCGGCCTGATAAGAGAACCCCGCTGATTCAGCGGGGTTTTTTTATGTCCGCTGTTGAGCTGCGAACAAATCCCGATCAAGCCTTAAACAAAAAAACCAGTGCATAGCATTCGTCGCCGAATTGGCGCGCTCGTTAACTAGGGCGCGCAGACCGCGCCGCTGCCTTCGCGAGCAGGCTCGCTCCCACCTTGGAATGCGTTTCCCTGTGGGAGCGAGCCTGCTCGCGAATGGCGTCACCTCGGTTACAGGCGAACCGAGGTTGTGCATCAACTCAGACTTTAAAGCGGCCCACCAGCATCTGCAGATGCGTGCCCAACCGCGCCAGTTCAACGCTGGACGCAGCGGTCTCTTCACTCGCCGCCGAGGTCTGATCCGACACATCGCGCACGTTCAGCACGCTGCGATTGATCTCTTCGGCTACGGCGCTCTGTTGCTCGGCGGCTGCGGCGATCTGCTGGTTCATCGCCTGGATCGCCGAGACGGTGCGGGTGATGCTCTCCAGTGAGCCACCGGCACGCCGGGTCAGTTCGACACTGCTGTCGGTGAGGCTGCGGCTGTTGTCCATGATCGTCGCCACTTGCTGGGTACCGTTTTGCAGACCGACGATCAGCTCCTCGATCTCTTCCGTGGACTTCTGGGTGCGCTGGGCGAGGCTGCGCACTTCGTCGGCAACCACGGCGAAACCACGTCCGGCTTCACCGGCGCGGGCCGCTTCGATGGCGGCGTTGAGGGCCAGCAGGTTGGTTTGCTGGGCCACCGACTTGATCACATCGAGGACGCTGCCGATCTTGTCGCTTTCACGCTTGAGCTCGCCCATGGCTTCAGTGGAGTGACCCACCTCGATTGCCAGACGCTCGATCTGCGCGATGGCTTCGCCGACGACCTTGTCGCCTTCACGGGCCTGTTGGTCAGCGGCGACAGCGGCCTCTGAGGCTTCTTCAGCGTTGCGTGCGACTTCCTGCACGGTGGCGGCCATCTCGTTCATGGCGGTGGCGACCTGATCAGTCTCGACCTTCTGATTGTTGACCCCGGCGCTGGTCTGCTCGGTCACCGCCGAAAGTTCTTCAGCGGCGCTGGCGATCTGCGTGACGCCGTCGCTGATACCGCCGATCAACTCGCGCAGGCCTTGGGTCATGCTTTGCATCGAGCGCTGCAATTGCCCGAGTTCGTCGCGACGCAGGGACACCAGGTTGTGGGTCAGGTCACCGGCGGCCACGCGCTCGGCGACTTTCAGGGTCTGGGTCAGCGGAATGATGATTTGCCGAGTGATCGCCCAAGCGGCAATCAGACCGAAGGCCAGCGCCAGCGCAGTGGCGATCAGCAGCATGTTCTTGGCATGGGCGGCATCGGTGTCGCGCACAACGGTTTGCGATTCGGTGAGCTTCTTGCTGGCCGCGATCAGGATGTCGCCCTGAGCCGACATGTTGGCCAGTGCGGCGGCGTTCTTGACCTGTGAATCACGGAACTGAGCGACAGCGGCGCGGTAAGCCTTGAGCGAGTCGGTGGCCTGCTGCAGGTTGGCGATGTGCTGCTCTGGCACGCGGGTCGGCAGGCTCTCGAGATTTTTCAGGGCGTTGTCGATGGCGGTCAGCGCCGGTTGCTCGGCATCGGCCTTGCCGCTGTAGGTGTAACCGCGCACCTGATAGCGCGCCTGCTGCAACAGTTTGCTCAGCTCGATGACAGCGTTGTACTGCGCAACGCTGTCGCCTTGCAGCAGCGCACTTTCGACTTCGCCGACCTTGGCCACAGCATTGTCAGCGTTGGCGCCAAGCTTGCTCCGCGCATCTTCACGGTGCACGGTGGCCTGGGTCATTTCGCCGAAAGCGCGTTTGTATTCGGCGACCGCAGCAAGCTGTTGATCGACCATCGCCACATCGGACGGCTGCTCGATCATGCCGCGTGCCGATTGCAAACCGCTTTCGAGTTTGCTGAGCAATTCATTGACCGCGCCCGGACCCTGTTCACCACGACGCATGTCGTAGTCCATGCGCGCCAGGCGCAGGTCTTTGGTCAGCTCATTGAGGCTGGAAATGAAGCCGAGCTTGTCGCCACGGCTAATGATGCCGCTCATGCCGGTCCAGCCGGTGAAAGTGATCAACAGCGTCAGCAACAGCACCAGGCCGAAACCGATGCCCAGCTTGCGTTTGACGCTGACGTTTCCAAGACTCTCGGCTAACCAACGGTACATGCGACCACTCCCTTCGGACCACTTAATTGGACTTATAGGGGCTGTATCGGCTGGGTGATGGCAATCTGTAACGCCTTTTGTCCGACGCGGTCGCGTCAGAACAGGCGTGCGAGCAGGGCGGTGACGGCGGTTTCGACGCGCAGGATGCGCTCGCCCAATTGCACCGGTTGTAGGCCGGATTTGGCCAGCAGATCGATTTCGTAAGGAATCCAGCCACCCTCGGGGCCGATGGCCAGGGTCACCGGTTCGTCCAGGGCGCGCGGGCAGGGTGGGAAGTTGCCGGGGTGGCCGACCAGGCCTAGTGTGCCCTCGGCGATCGCCGGCAAGCGATCTTCAACGAAAGGCTTGAAGCGCTTTTCAATGACGATCTCTGGCAGCACGGTATCGCGAGCCTGTTCGAGCCCGAGGATCAACTGCTCACGAATCGCTTCCGGCTCCAGAAATGGCGTCTGCCAGAAGCTTTTTTCGACGCGATAGCTGTTGACCAGAATCACCTTGGCCACGCCCATGGTCGCGACGGTCTGGAACACGCGGCGGAGCATTTTCGGCCGGGGCAGGGCCAGCACCAGGGTCAGCGGCAGCTTGGCCGGCGGAGGCTGATCAAGGCTGACACGCAACTCTGCTTCGCCCGCTTCCAGACGGAGCAACTCAGCCGAACCCATCAGTCCGTTGATGCGCCCGACGCGTAGGCTGTCGCCGACTTCCGAGCGATGCACTTCCTGCATGTGGGTCAGGCGCCGGTCGCGCAGGATCACGCGGTCGGCCGCAATGAAGTCGGCCTCTTCGAGCAGCAGCAGGTTCATGCCTGGGTCGCTGGCGGCTGGTCGTTGTGGTCGTCGGCCGGCGTTTCCGGGCGTTCGCGCTTGCTGACCAGCGCGCCGAAGAGGATGCCGATCTCGAACAGCATCCACATCGGCACAGCCAGCAGGGTCTGCGAGAAGATGTCCGGCGGGGTCAGGATCATGCCGACCACGAAGCAGCCGATGATCACGTACGGGCGGATCTTCTTCAGGTATTTGACGTCGACCACACCGATCCACACCAGCAGCACTACGGCCACCGGAATCTCGAACGCCACGCCGAAGGCGAAGAACAGCGTCATGACGAAATCGAGGTAACTGGCGATGTCGGTCATCATTTCCACGCCGGCCGGGGTGGCAGCGGCGAAGAATTTGAAGATCAACGGAAAGACGAAGTAATAGGCGAACGCCATGCCGATGTAGAACAGCAGGATGCTGGAGATCAGCAACGGTACCGCAACGCGTTTTTCATGCTTGTACAGGCCCGGTGCGATAAAGCCCCAGATCTGATGCAGGATCACCGGAATCGCGAGGAATAGCGAAACCATCATCGTCAGCTTCAACGGCGTCAGGAACGGCGACGACACGTCGGTGGCGATCATCGTCGCGCCGACCGGCAGGTACTGGCGCAGCGGCGTCGAGACGAAGGTGTAGATCTGCTGGGTAAACGCGAACAGCCCGGCAAAAATAATGAAGATCGCCGCCACGCAACGCAGCAGGCGGGTGCGCAACTCGGTGAGGTGCGAAACCAGCGGCATGTGCTGGTCGTTTTCGGGGAGATCGCTCATGGGGCTCGCGGCGGCAAAGTGGTGTCGTGAGGCGCAGGTGTGATCGGCGCGGTATTCGAGGCTACGTGTTCAACCGACGTTTCTGCGGGAGCGGATTGTGTCGGCGCGACAACAGGCGCAGGCGTCGTCGGCTCAGCGGGCGGCTGCGCCGGCGTCGGCTCCTGCTGGTTCGGATTGAAGATCTTCCGCGCCTCTTGCTCCAGCGACAGAATATGTTCGTTGTGCAGTTGCCGACGGATCTCGTCGGCACCGATTTCACGTTCAACTTCCTGTTTGATCGCGTTGAAGCTGCGCTTCAGGCGGCCGACCCACAGACCGGCGGTGCGCGCCGCGCCCGGCAGACGCTCGGGGCCGAGCACCAGCAGGGCGACGAGGCCGACGAGCAGCAGTTCAGAGAAGCTGATACCAAACATTAGTCAGTGCTCACACGTCTTTGCGGATCGGCTCTTCGACTTTCTGCGCCTGCACGTCGATGGTGTGCGGCGGGTTGGCCTGAGCGGTGGTTTGCGGCTGCACCGGTGGCACTGGCTGGGCCGGCGGGGTCACGCTCGGCTCGGCCGGTTTTTCGTCATCGTTCATGGCTTTGCGAAAGCCCTTGATTGATTCGCCAACGTCGGTGCCGAGGTTTTTCAGTTTCTTGGTACCGAATACCAGCACCACGACAATCAGAATGACGACCCAGTGTTTCCAGTCAAAAATGCCCATGTGGCGATTCCTCTCTAAAAGTTGTTCAGGCGGACGGACGCGAGGCTTTCTCGACGTGTCCGGACAGGCCGAAGCGACGGTCCAGTTCATCCAGCACGGCCTGCGGATGCTGCCCCAGTTGGGCGAGCATGACCATGCTGTGGAACCACAGGTCGGCGGTCTCGTAGATCACATCACTGCAATCGCCGCTGATGGCGGCATCCTTGGCGGCAATAATGGTTTCGACCGACTCTTCGCCGACTTTCTCCAGAATCTTGTTCAGCCCCTTGTGATACAGGCTGGCGACATACGAACTGTCGGCGGCTGCGCCTTTGCGCTCTTCAAGTACCTGAGCGAGGCGGGTCAGGGTGTCACTCATGTGTGTGTCCTGCGGAATAGATAGCGTGCGGGTCTTTCAGTACCGGGTCGACCGTTTTCCAGTCGCCGTTTTCGAAGACCCGGTAAAAGCAGCTTTGACGGCCGGTGTGGCAGGCGATGTCGCCGATCTGTTCAACCATCAGGATGATCACGTCGGCGTCACAGTCCAGGCGCATTTCATGCAGGGTCTGCACATGGCCGGACTCTTCGCCCTTGCGCCACAGCTTGCCACGGGAACGTGACCAGTAGATTGCACGATTCTCCGCAGCGGTCAGTTCGAGCGCTTCGCGGTTCATCCAGGCCATCATCAATACGCGCCCGGTCTTGTGATCCTGGGCAATCGCCGGCACCAGGCCGTCAGCATCCCACTTGATCTCGTCCAGCCAGTTTTTCATCTTCAATTCCTGAAAAGCAGCTTCGAGTTTCAAGCTTCAAGCTGCAAGTAAAAGCAGGTTGCGGTGTTCCGGTGTCGTCAAGCTTGCAGCTGGCAGCTTATAACTTGCAGCTGATTCGTGCTATCGGCGAACGACCAGATACAAACCGACCGCCACCATGATTCCGGCGGGCCAGTGCGCCCACTCGGTCAACGGACCACCTGCAGCGAGGATCGCGCCGCCGGCCAGATGCGCGCAGCCGAGCAGGCGCAGGAACCAATCGTCCTTGCGTTTGCGCCACGGCGGCGGAGGGTCTTTGGCGTGGGGTTGCGACATGCGTTCGAGCAGATCGCGGGCCATGTTCGACAGGTGCGGAATCTGTTCCAGCTGGCTCTGCACGTTGCCCAGCAAGGCTTTCGGGCTGACGCGTTCGCGCATCCAGCGCTCGAGAAACGGCTGCGCGGTGTTCCACAGATCCAGGTCCGGATACAGCTGACGACCGAGACCTTCGATGTTCAGCAAGGTCTTCTGCAACAGCACCAGCTGTGGCTGCACTTCCATGTTGAAGCGGCGTGCGGTCTGGAACAGGCGCATCAGCACCTGGCCAAATGAAATATCTTTTAACGGTTTTTCGAAGATCGGTTCGCACACCGTACGAATCGCCGCTTCGAATTCGTTGAGTTTGGTTTCCGCCGGCACCCAGCCCGAATCGATGTGCAACTGCGCCACACGGCGGTAGTCACGCTTGAAGAACGCGAACAGGTTGCGCGCCAGATAATCCTGGTCTTCCGGGGTCAGGCTGCCGACGATGCCGCAGTCGATCGCTATGTATTGCGGGCTCCACGGATTGACCGTGCTGACAAAGATGTTGCCCGGGTGCATGTCGGCGTGGAAGAAGCTGTCGCGGAACACTTGAGTGAAGAAGATCTCCACGCCGCGCTCGGCGAGCATTTTCATGTCGGTGCGCTGGTCAGCGAGGGTCGCCAGGTCGGTGACCTGAATGCCGTAGATGCGCTCCATGACCAGCACTTTCGGCCGGCACCAGTCCCAATAGACTTGCGGTACATAAAGCAACTGCGAGCCTTCGAAGTTGCGGCGCAACTGGCTGGCGTTGGCCGCCTCGCGCAACAGATCGAGTTCGTCGTAAATGGTCTTTTCGTAATCCTGCACCACGTCGACCGGGTGCAGCAGGCGCGCGTCAGCGGAGAATTTTTCCGCCGCGCGGGCGAGGATGAACAGCCATGCCAGATCCTGCGCGATGATCGGTTTCAGGCCCGGGCGAATGACCTTGACCACGACTTCTTCGCCGCTTTTGAGCTGCGCCGCATGCACCTGCGCCACCGAGGCCGAGGCCAGCGGGGCAACGTCGAAACGGCTGAACACTTCGCTGATTTTCTTGCCCAGCTGTTCTTCGATCAGCTTGATCGACACTTGCGAATCGAACGGCGGCACGCGGTCCTGCAGCAGCATCAGCTCATCGGCGATGTCTTCCGGCAGCAAGTCGCGGCGGGTCGAAAGAATCTGCCCGAACTTGATGAAGATCGGCCCCAGATCCTGCAACGCCAGACGCAAGCGCGCACCACGATTGAGTTCCAGCGGCTTGCGCGGCAGCCAGCGCCACGGCAGCAAAAAGCGCACGGCCAGAAGGAACCAGGGCAGTGGCAGATCGAACAGCAGGTCATCGAGGCGGTAGCGGATCACGACGCGCTGGATGCGCAACAGACGGCGGACGGCAAGCAGCTTCATGCGTTATCGCTTGGGTCGAGGGATCGGGAAAGGCGCTCGAAACGCGCCTCGAGTCGTTCCAGATCAAGTTTGATCCGGTCCAGTTCGCTGAACCGCGCTTCCGCTTCGCGTTGCCCGACGAGGGTGCGCGATTCTTCGGCGAGGTATTCGGCAAGATTCTGGTTGAGGCTGGCAAATCCTTGTTGATACCAGCGCGCGCGGCTGCGCAGATGGCCGCCGAGCAATTGCGTGGCGACCGGCCCGAGCCAGCGCGAGAGTTCGTACTCCCAGTCCAGCTCAAGATCCTGCAGTACGCCGGCCAGCTCCAGCAACACACCGCTGTCGCCATCGAGCTCGACTTCGGGTGCGTGCAGCACCGCGGTCTTGTCTTTGCTCAGGGCCAGTTTCACCAGGCTTGAGGCCGGTGCACGCAACGTGCAATCGACGTCCGCTGCCCACTGCGCAGCGAGCATCAGGCCTTCGTCGCTGGGCAGGATGAACAGTTGCAGCGCCGGGTTGCGGCAGTCGACGGCAATCACTTTGCCGGTCAAATGCGCCAGGCGCGGCAGCGCCGTGCTGTCGAGACGCAGCACCCGGTTGAGGCCGAGTTCGACGCTGGCGAGCAGCCCGGTGAGCAACATCAGGGTTTGATGCCGCGGTGCAGGGCGACGATGCCTGCGGTCATGTTGTGATAGGTCACGCGGTCGAAACCGGCCTCGACCATCATCGACTTCAGGGTTTCCTGATTCGGGTGCATGCGGATCGATTCGGCCAGGTAGCGATAGCTTTCCGAATCGTTGGTGATCAGCTTGCCCATCAGCGGCATGAAGGCGAACGAGTAGGCGTCGTAGGCTTTCGACATCAGTGCGTTGGTCGGCTTGGAAAACTCCAGCACCAGCAGGCGTCCGCCGGGCTTGAGTACGCGCAGCATCGAACGCAACGCGTCTTCTTTGTGCGTTACGTTGCGCAGGCCGAAGGCGATGGTCACGCAGTCGAAATGGTTGTCCGGGAACGGCAGTTTTTCCGCGTCGGCCTGGACGAATTCGACGTTGCCGGCAACGCCCAGATCGAGCAGACGATCACGGCCGACTTTGAGCATCGACTCGTTGATGTCGGCCAGCACGACCTGGCCGGTCGGGCCGACAAGGTTCGAGAACTTGCGGGTCAGGTCGCCGGTGCCACCGGCGATGTCGAGCACGCGGTTGCCGCTGCGCACGCCGGAAAGCTCGATCGCGAAACGCTTCCACAGACGGTGCATGCCGCCCGACAGAAGGTCGTTCATCAGGTCGTATTTAGCGGCTACGGAATGGAAAACCTCAGCGACTTTTTCCGCTTTCTGGCTTTCCGGAACGTTTTTGAAGCCGAAGTGAGTGGTGGGTTCGGCATCGCTGCCTTTGCGCTGATCAGTCATATCGCTGTCACCAAAAGAGAATGCGCGACATTCTAATCCCCAAGCCATGCTTTGTCTTGGAATGGCTAAAGGTAAGATGGGCAACCTTCGGGACGATTTGCCGCAGATGCGGTCAAGATTCAACGTCAGCCATTCAATCATCAGGAGTCATTCCATGGCCAAAATCAGTGTTGAGCGCGCCCATACCCTGGGCAAGGACGCCGCCCGCGAAAAGGCCGACAAACTGGCCGCAAAGCTCAATGAACAATACGGCCTGGAGCCGCAATGGTCAGGCGACACCCTGAACCTCAAGCGCTCGGGCGTGAAAGGCGAGGTGCATGTGGCGGACGATTCGATCAGGGTCGACGTCGAACTGGGCCTGATGATGTCGGCCATGAGCGGCATGATCAAAGCCGAGATCGAGAAAGCCCTCGACAAAGCCCTGGCCTGATTTCCAGGTTGAAATCCAGTCCCCTGTGGGAGCGAGCCTGCTCGCGAAAGCGGTCTTTCAGTCAGATTATCCGTGACTGACAAACCGCTTTCGCGAGCAGGCTCGCTCCCACATTTGTTTAGTGATGCTCCCGCTGGTTAGGGTGCCCTTTCTAATTTTTCTCCCTATTTTGTGCCTGAGCCCGACACTCGTCCGGCAGTTCCTCAAACCTTCTGCGCGTGAGGTGCACCATGGCCAAAGTCATTTTGAAGAAAAAAATCGACGCTCCGACTTCTACCCTGAGCGACGTCAAATCCTATGCCCGCAAGATCTGGCTGGCAGGCCTGGGCGCCTACACCAAGGTCGGCCAGGAGGGCAGCGAGTACTTTCAAGAACTCGTCGCCGCCGGTCAAACTGTTGAAAAGAAAGGCAAAAAAGCCGTCAGCGAAAAACTCCATGCGGCCAACGCCGAGATCGATGACGCGGCCACTCAGGTCAGCTCGTTCAAGGGTCGCGTTGAAGTTCAGCTCGACAAGGTCGAGAAGGCCTTCGACAACCGTGTGGCCAGCGCCTTGAATCGGATCGGCATTCCGTCTAAACATGACGTTGAGGCACTCTCTGCTAAGCTCGATGAGCTGACGGCATTGCTCGAACGCGTCGCGCGAAAATCTTAAGGAGAACGGGATGGCTGGCAAAAAGAACACCGATAAAGAAAGCAGCTCGTGGGTCGGGAAGGTCGAGTCCTACTCCCGCAAAATCTGGCTGGCTGGTTTAGGCGTGTACTCGAAGATCGACACTGACGGCAGCAAACTCTTCGATGCATTGGTCAAAGACGGCGAGAAAGCCGAGAAGCTCACCAAGACTGCCGTCGGCAAGAAAGTCGAGGACTCGACCTCCTCGGCCAAGTCGCGTATCAGTGGCGTGAAAGATCGCGCACTGGGCAAGTGGGACGAGCTGGAAGGGGCTTTCGACAAGCGCCTGAACAGCGCGATTTCGCGCCTGGGTGTGCCGAGCCGCAATGAGGTGAAGGCACTCAACGCCAAGGTCGACACGCTGACCAGGCAGATCGAAAAACTCACCGGTCTGAAAGCTCAGCCTGTGGCGGCGAAAACCGCTGCGGCGAAACCTGCCAGTAAAACTGCAGCGGCCAAACCTGCGGCGAAAACCGCAGCCAAGCCACTGGCCAAAGCGGCAGCAAAACCGGCTGCGAAAGCTGCGGCAAAAACTGCATCCGCCAAGCCTGCGGCCAAAGCGGCAGCCAAACCGGTTGCCGCCAAAGCCGCTGCCAAACCGGCAACCAAAGCAGCAGCAAAACCTGCGGCTAAAGCTGCAGCGAAACCAGCGGCCAAGCCAGCAGCGAAAACTGCTGCCGCCAAACCCGCTGCGAAGCCTGCCGCCAAACCGGCTGCGGCGAAAAAGCCTGCAGTGAAAAAACCGGCCGCGCCGAAAGCCGCTGCGCCGAAACCGGCCGCCGCACCATCGACGGCGCCAACAGCTCTGGCCAACGCGGCAAACTCCGCTGCGGCACCCACGGCAGCAGCTACTCCGACTGCGGCATCGACACCGTCGACGCCATCCAGTCAGTCCTGATTTCAGGGCAAATCAAAAACGCCCGGCCTGTGAAGGTCGGGCGTTTTTGTTTGTGGAGATTATCTCGATCACTGCAAGTCCCTGTGGGAGCGAGCCTGCTCGCGAAAGCGGTGGATCAGTTGCACAGGCATCAGCTGAAAGTTTGCATTCGTGAGCAGGCTCGCTCCCACATTGGATTGTGAGTAGGCGCAGCGCTCGGGTCAGTCGTGATCCTCAAGGTATTGCAGCGCCATCCGCTCTGTCGCCACCTTCACTGGCGGCAGCAAATGCGGCGCCACCAGCATCATGATTTGATAGACCACCAACCGAACCTCGCCCTCACGATCAAGAATCCGCTGGTAATCCAGCGAGAACAGCAGCGTCATGGTCACCTGCTCGACCAGTTGCCCCAGCGCCTGGGTGTCGCTGACCAGTTGCCCTGAAGCCTTCAATCGCGCCAGCAACGACGCCAGCGTCCGCTTCAGCGCATTGAGCAGATTGCGAATTCCCTTGGCCAGTTTCGGCAAGCGGCCGGCGAGGTTCGACAGGTCCTGGAACAGGAACCGGTACTGCGCCAGTCGCTCGACGATCAAATGCAGGAACAACCAGTAATCCTCCGGCGCGAGCTCCACGTCCGGCGGTGGGTCGAGCAGGGGCGCGAGCTCGTGCTGGAAGCGTTCGAACAGGCCGAGAATCAGCGGTTCCTTACCGTGGAAGTGGTAGTAGAGATTGCCGGGGCTGATCCCCATTTCGTTGGCCACCTCCATGGTGGACACGTTCGGCTCGCCCTTTTCGTTGAACAGTTGCAGCGCACATTCGAGAATCCGGTCGCGGGTTTTCATCCAGTCTTCTTAGAAAATTTCGGTTGAGCGTCAGCGCACATGCACATAGGTGCCGGGTGCCGCTTCCATCGGTGGATAGTTCGGGTTACCCAGTGTTGTGCGGGTCTCGTTAAGGGCGCCGGAGCGCTGCGCGACCCACTCCAGCCACTGCGGCCACCAGCTGCCGTCGACGTGTTTGGCATCGTAGTACCAGGCACGCGGGTCGCTGCTCAGTTTGGCGTTCTCGACGTAGGCAGCTTTCGGGTTGCTCGGCGGGTTGAGGATGCTCTGCACATGGCCGCTGTTGGACAGCACGAAACGTCGCTCGCCACCGAGCAGCAGGGTCGAGCGATACACCGCGTCCCATGGCGTGATGTGGTCGTTCATGCCGGCGACGCTGAAGCTGTCGACATTGACCTTCTGCAGATCGATCGGCGTACCGCACACCTCGAGACCGCCAGCGTGGATCAGCGGGTTGTGCTTGAAGAAGTCCAGCAGATCGCCGTGCAGCGCCGCCGGCAGCCGGGTGTTGTCGTTGTTCCAGTAGAGGATGTCGAAGGCTGGCGGCTCCTTGCCCAGCAGGTAGTTGTTGACGAAATAGCTCCAGATCAAATCGTTGGGGCGCATCCAGGCGAAGACCTTGGCCATGTCGCGACCGTCGAGCACGCCTCGCTGATACGAGCGACGTTTGGCCGCTTCCAGTGTTTGCTCGTCGGCGAACAGCGTGGCCGGGGTCTCGATCTGGCTGTCGAGCAGGCTGACCAGGTACGTCGCGCTGGCGACCCGGCGCAATTGCCGTTTGGCCTGCAAATGCCCTTGCAGGGCGGCGATGGTCAGGCCGCCGGCGCAGGCGCCCATCAGGTTGACTTCGCGGGCGCCGGTAATCGCCCGGCAGATATTCATCGCTTCTTCGACCGCTTCGACGTAACTCGACAAGCCCCACTCGCGATGGCGCACATCAGGATTGCGCCAACTGATCATGAAGGTCTGCAGGCTGTTTTTCAGGGCGTACTGGACGAAGCTGTTCTGCGGGCTCAGATCGAAAATGTAGTACTTGTTGATTTGCGGCGGCACCACCAGCAGCGGCTTGGCGTACTGCTTTTCGCTCATCGATTTGTACTGGATCAACTCGAACATTTCATTGCGAAACACCACAGCCCCAGTGGTGGTCGCTACGGTTTTGCCGACCTCGAACGCCTGCTTGGTCACTTGCCGTGGCAGGCCGTCGTTGTGCAACAGATCATCGAACAGATGGCTCAGGCCACGCACCAGACTCTGCCCGCCGGAATTGAACAGCTCCTTGACCGCCAGCGGATTGAGCAGCGTGTTGGAGGGCGCTACGGCGTCATTGAGCAGGGTGAAAGCGAAGTGCGCACGGGCACGATCTTCAGGGCTCATGTCGCCTTCATCGATCCAGCTTTTGACCTGTTTTTGCCAAGCCAGATACGCCTGCAGGCTGCGCCGGTAGAACGGGTTGAGGCTCCACGCCGGATCGGCGAAGCGGCTGTCTTGCGGGTTGGTCGGGTGCAGGGTTTCGCCGAGCAGCACGCGGCCCAACTGCCCGCCAAGCTTCAGCGCATGCTTTGCGCTGTGCAACGGATTGCGCAAGCCGTGGGCGGCGACGCTGCGCAGTGTCGACAGCAGATCCCTGCCACGCAGACCGGCGATCGCACTTTGGGCGTTGATAAACACGGCGGGGCTGGGCACCACGCCCGTCGCTGGTTTTTCGCGCATGACTCAACACTCCTTCGTCTTCAGGGCAAAAACACACTCACCGAACCAGAACACCATAGACGCTGTTACCGGTTGCTGCCTGCGCGGCGTCCTGCCGCGCGCTTGATTTGAAAAGTGCTGCATAAAGCAGGCCGCCGCGATCAGCCGCCGAGCGGGGTCGGATGCGGGTGCATGACTGCGCGCAGACGCTCCTCTTCGAGAAACTTCATGATGATCGGCGCCACCGCTTCGGCGCGAGTGATCAGGAACAGATGGCCGTCATCGATGATGTGCAACTGCGCATTGGGAATGCGCCAGGCGAGCATGCGCATGTTGATCAGCGGAATCAGTGGGTCGTCATCGCCGGCCAGCACCAGCGTCGGCTGATGGATCTTGTGCAGCCAGTGGATGCTGGTCCAGCCGAGGCCGGCGAACAGCTGCCAGTAGTAACCGAGCTTGCCCGCCGAGCGCACTTTTGCCGCATGGCTGGCAGCCAGCGTCGGGTCGCGACGGAACGAGCCGCCGTAGATCATCGGCGCGATGCGAATCACATGGGATGGCTGGATGTAGCGGCGCGGGCTGGCCATCATCCACAGTACTTTCGGTTTGCCGGGGACCATCACCGCACCGGCGGCGGTGGCCGCCAGTACCAGTTTCTTGCAGCGCTCGGGATAGTCGTAGGCAAACTGCTGCGCCAGAGCTCCGCCCCACGACACGCCGATCACATTGACCTTACCGTAGTCGAGATAGTCGAGCATCCGCGCCGTCAGTTTGGCCAGGCCGGGGAAGCGATACGGTCGGTTCGGCGTCGACGACCCGCCGACCCCGGGCACGTCGAAGGCGATCACTTCCAGATCCGGGTCGAGCGCTGCGACAAACGGAAACACCAGCTCCAGGTTGGCGCCGATGCCGTTGAAAATCAGCAGAGGCGTCAAATGAGGCTTGCCGGGACGCACCGCCGTGCGGAGGGTCTGGCCATCCAGATCGACGGTGCGGAATATGAACGGTTGCGGCATGCTTCAGGCCCTGTAGATTTCAAGTCCACCCGTATTCCTGTAGGAGCGGACCTTGTGGTGAGGGGATTTATCCCCGTTCGGCTGCGAAGCAGTCGTGAATCGAGTAGCCGCGGTGCGTCTGACAAATCACGGTTTCAGGATTCGGGGTCGCTTCGCAACCCAACGGGGATAAATCCCCTCGCCACAAGGCCCTCTCCCACAATGGGTGGTGTCAGTTACCGCTCGTGAACGTAAGTGCCCGGCGAAGCCTCGCCTGCCGGGTACGCTTTGTTGCCCAGTTTCGTCGGGGCCTTTTTCAGGTTGCCCGAGCGCTCGGCCAGCCATGCCTGCCAGTACAGCCACCAGGAATCGGTGTGCTTGGTCGAGTTTTCCTGCCAGTCATCGGCAGTCGCCGCCATCTCTTCGCTGGTCATGTAGCGCGATTTCGGGTTGCCCGGCGGGTTGAGGATGCTCTGGATATGGCCGCTGCTCGACAGCACGAATTCAACTTTGCCGCCGAACAGCTGCGCCGACTTGTAGCAGGACTTCCACGGCGTGATGTGATCGTTGGTGCCGGCCAGCGAGAAGATGTCGGCAGTCACCTGTTTGAGGTCGATCGGCGTGCCGCACACTTCCAGTGCATTGGGGCGGATCAGTGGATTGTTTTTGAACATCTCGATCAGGTCGCCGTGGAACGCGGCGGGCAGGCGGGTGGTGTCGTTGTTCCAGAACAGGATGTCGAACACCGGCGGCTCGTTGCCGAGCAGGTAGTTGTTGACCCAGTAGTTCCAGATCAGATCGTTGGGGCGCATCCAGGCGAAGACCTTGGCCATGTCTTTGCCTTCGAGCACGCCGGCCTGGTAGGAGTGGCGTTTGGCGGTCTCCAGGGTCTGCTCATCGACGAACAGGGCGACGTCGCTGTCCAGGGTGGTGTCGAGCACGCTGACCAGCAGGGTGAGGGCGTTGACCTTGTTCTCGCCGAGCGCGGCGTAGTGGCCGAGCAGGGCGGTGCAGGTGATGCCGCCGGAGCAGGCGCCGAGCATGTTGACGTCTTTGCTGCCGGTGATCGCGGTGACTACGTCGACCGCTTCCTTCAGCGCTTCGATATACGTCGACAGACCCCACTCACGCTGGGCCTTGGTCGGGTTGCGCCAGCTGATGATGAAGGTCGGCACATTGTTACGCAGGCAGAAGCGCGCCAGGCTTTTGTCCGGACTCAAGTCGAAAACGTAGAACTTGTTGATCTGCGGCGGCACTACCAGCAGTGGGCGCTCGTGGACCTGCTCGGTGATCGGCCGGTACTGGATCAGCTCCAGCACATCATTGCGAAACACCACAGCACCTTCGGTGACGCCGAGGCTCTTGCCGACTTCGAACGCGCCCATGTTGACCTGGCTCGGCATGCCGCCGTTGTGCACCAGGTCCTTGGCCAGATGCGAGAGACCATCGAGCAGGCTTTTGCCGCCGGTTTCGAAGAAGCGTTTGACCGCCGCCGGGTTGGCCGCCGTGTTGGTCGGCGCCATGGCTTCGGTCATCAGGTTGATGACGAAATGCCCGCGAGCGATGTCCTTGGCGGACAGGCTGCTGTCATCGATCCAGGCATGCAGTTCCTTGCGCCAGGCCAGATAGGTTTGCAGATAACGTTTGTACAGCGGGTTCTGGCTCCACGCCGGGTCGGCAAAACGGCGGTCGTCACCGGCCGGTTGCAGCGCGGATTTACCCAGCAGCACGTTCTTCAGCTCGAGGCCGAAATGGGTCACGTGCCTGACGCTGTGAATCGGTTGTCTGATGGCCTGTTTCAGCACCATCCGAGCAGAGGCCAGCAGATCCTTTCCGCGCAGCCCGACGACGGGGTTAAGCCCCAGAGTGTTTTCCGAGGCTTGGTACTTCAGGTCATCGTTATTCTTGTCACTCATCTACGACGCTCCATTGTCCTGAGACGAGTACCCGGTTTCACGCTGTCGCTTCCACAGCCAATGCCGGGTACTACTGCTCGGGTGACCGTTGATTCTGCATAGCTGCTTTACAGTCGTAGAGCACTGCAGGGAACTTGCCAGCTCCATTGGTTACCCGAGTTTAATTTTTTTCGCAAGCGGCCGATCCGGGGCCATATGCGCGGAGCATTCAAACAGATGAAGTTAGAAAATGCCCTCTAAAGAGCGAGAGCCACGGCCTAGAGCATCAGCTTGACGAACGACTCGTTCGGATCGCGGGATTTTCCGGCAGCGCGCAGCTCGGCAAGATAATCGTCCCAGAGTTCGTTCTGGCGCTTGCCGAGTTCGTAGAGGTATTCCCAGGTGAACAGGCCGCTGTCATGACCGTCGTCGAAGGTCAGTTTCAGTGCATAGTTGCCAGCCGGTTCCAGCTTGCTCAGACCCACGTTGAGCTTGCCGAATTGCAGGATCGGTTTGCCGTGGCCCTGGACCTCGGCGGAGGGAGAGTGCACGCGCAGGAACTCGGCGGGCAGGGTGAATTCCTCGCCTGACGCGTAAGTGAGCGTCAGGGTTTTCGAGGCTTTGTGCAGTTTGATGTCGGTGGGAATCATGAAAAACAGCCTTCAGCTGCAAGCTACAAGTTGCAAGCTTAACTCAGCTTGCCGCTTGTAGCTTGTAGCTTGCCGCTCTACAGAATGTAGCGGGACAGATCTTCGTTCTGCGCCAATTCGCCGAGGTGGCTGTTGACGTATTCGGCGTCGATCAGAATCGCCTTGTCATCGTGGGCGCTGGCCAGGTCGCCGGCGCTGAACGACACCTCTTCGAGCAGGCGCTCGAGCAGGGTGTGCAGGCGACGGGCACCGATGTTCTCGGTTTTCTCGTTGACCTGCCAGGCGATCTCCGCCAGACGCTTGATGCCTTCGGGCTGGAACTGGATGTTCAGGCCTTCGGTTTTCAGCAGCGCGCAGTATTGCTCGGTCAGCGATGCATGCGGTTCGCTGAGGATGCGTTCGAAGTCTTCCGGGCTCAGCGCCTTGAGCTCGACGCGGATCGGTAGACGGCCTTGCAGCTCCGGCACCAGATCACTCGGCTTGCTCAGGTGGAACGCACCGGAGGCGATGAACAGGATGTGGTCAGTCTTGACCATGCCCAGTTTGGTATTAACGGTGCAGCCTTCGATCAGCGGCAGCAGGTCGCGCTGTACGCCTTCGCGGGAGACATCGGCGCCGCCGACATTGCCGCGCTTGGCGACCTTGTCGATCTCGTCGATGAAGACGATACCGTGCTGCTCGACCGCTTCCAGCGCCTTGGCCTTCAGCTCTTCTTCGTTGACCAGACGCCCGGCTTCTTCATCACGCACCAGTTTCAGCGCTTCCTTGACCTTGAGCTTGCGCGACTTCTTCTTGCCCTTGCCCATGTTGGCAAACAGCGATTGCAGCTGGTTGGTCATCTCTTCCATGCCTGGCGGCGTGGCGATTTCGATGCCGGAGACTTCGGCGACTTCGATCTCGATTTCTTTGTCGTCCAGCTGGCCTTCGCGCAGGCGCTTGCGGAACAGCTGACGCGTGTTGGAATCGGAGCTCGGCGCTTCTTCGTTGCTGAAGCCCATGCGTGCCGGCGGCAGCAACGCGTCGAGGATGCGATCCTCGGCGGCGTCTTCGGCGCGGTGGCGTACGCGGGTCATTTCCTGTTCGCGGAGCATCTTGATCGCGGCATCGGCCAGATCACGGATGATCGACTCGACGTCACGGCCGACGTAGCCGACCTCGGTGAATTTGGTCGCTTCGACCTTGATGAACGGCGCATTGGCCAGTTTCGCCAGGCGACGGGCGATCTCGGTTTTACCGACACCGGTCGGGCCGATCAACAGGATGTTCTTCGGGGTCACCTCAACGCGCAGCTCTTCAGGCAGCTGCATGCGGCGCCAGCGGTTGCGCAGGGCAATCGCGACGGCGCGCTTGGCATCGTCCTGGCCGATGATGTGGCGGTTGAGTTCGTGGACGATTTCGCGGGGAGTCATGGACATAGTAATTGACGGTCCTCAAGCAGAAACAAGCCGTGGCACACGGGCCGCAACAGGCTTACTCAGCGAGATCCTGCTCCTCAATGGTCTGGGTGTGGTTGGTGAATACACAGATGTCGCCGGCGATGCCGAGAGCGGTTTCGACGATCTCGCGCGCCGACAGGTCGGTCTTTTTCAGCAGGGCGCTGGCGGCGGCTTGCGCGTAAGCGCCGCCGGAACCCATGGCGATCAGGCCATCTTCGGGTTCGACTACGTCACCGTTGCCGGTGATGATCAGCGAGGCATCCTTGTTGGCAACCGCGAGCATCGCCTCGAGGCGGCTCAGGGAGCGGTCGGTGCGCCATTCCTTGGCGAGTTCGACGGCGGCGCGGATCAGGTGGCCCTGATGTTTCTCGAGCTGGCCTTCGAAACGTTCGAACAGGGTGAAGGCGTCGGCAGTGGCACCGGCGAAGCCGGCGATGACCTGGCCGTGGTACAGGCGACGGACTTTTTTGGCGTTGCCTTTCATCACGGTGTTGCCGAGAGAAACCTGGCCGTCGCCGCCCATGACGACTTTGCCGTGGCGGCGGACTGAAACGATGGTGGTCAAGGGAAGAGTCTCCACGCAGCGGGGCGAAAATGCCTTATGCCCATTCATATGGGGGTGCTGGAGGGGATTTCAACCTTGGTGCAGGTGAGAGGACGAGCGGTGTCTGCCAACTGATCGTTCCCACGCTCCGCGTGGGAATGCAGCCCGGGACGCTCCGCGTCCCTTCGCTGCCGGGGACGCAGAGCGTCCCTTGAGGCATTCCCACGCGGAGCGTGGGAACGATCGCCAATGAGTCAGCGGCTCTGGCGTTGTTGTAACAACAGGTTGCTGAAGCCGGCACCAGCCAGTTGTTTCTGCGCCGTGGTCAGTTGTTCACGGTTGCTGAACGGGCCGACCAGCACGCGATACCAGGTTTCATCCTTGACCGTGCCGGACTCCACCGACACGGCTTGGCCGAGCAGAATGATCTGCGCACGTACCTTGTCAGCATCGGTTTCCTTGCGGAACGAACCGGCCTGGAGGAAGAACTTGGTCACTGGCGCGGCCTTGCTCACCGGTGGCGCTGGCGGCGGCGTGATCCCCGCCAGAGCTGCCTGTGCGCGCGCGGTGTCGATCTTCGCCGCTTCGGCCGGGGTTACCGGCGTGGTCGGGACGGCCGGCACTTGCGGCGTCGGCAGGGTCTTTTCCGGCACCGCGTCCGGCGGCACGATCACTTCCGATTCCGGCAGCAGGGTGTAGAAGTCGTACTTCGGCTTCACCGGTTGCGTCGGGCTCGGCGGGGTCTTGTTGGCCTCGGCGATCTTCGACGCTTTCTGCTGCTGTTCGACTTTCTCGCGCTTGACCGTGTCGCTGCCCTTGCCCGGTTCCAGTTTCATCAGAAACACGATGAACGCGCCGACGGTCAGGCCGATGGCCATCCACAGCCAGCCCGGAATCGGTTGTTTCGCCGGGGCCTGATAGCGGCTGGCGCCGCGTTTGGGTGCAGGTTTTTTCTTGGCAGCCAACTTACATACGCTCCAGAGTTTCCAGACCCAACAGCTCCAGGCCTTGCTTGAGGGTGCGACCGGTCAGTGCGGCCAGACGCAGACGGCTCTGCATCTGCGCCGGGGTGTCGGCGGCGAGGATCGGGCAGTTCTCGTAGAAGCTGGAGAACAGGCCGGCGACATCGTACAGGTAGGTGCAGAGAATGTGCGGCGTGCCTTTTTCAGCCACGTTGTTCAGCACTTCGCCGAACTGCGCCAGCTTCGCCGCCAGCTCCTGCTCGTGCGCCGCTTCGAGGACGATCTGGCCGTCGACTTCGCTGAAGTCCTTGCCCAGTTTGCGGAACACACCGGCCACGCGGGTGTAGGCGTACAGCAGGTATGGCGCGGTGTTGCCTTCGAAGTTGAGCATCAGGTCGAAGTTGAAGCTGTAGTCGCTGGTGCGATGCTTGGACAGGTCGGCGTATTTCACCGCGCCGATGCCGACGACCTTGGCGATGTTGCGTAACTCGTCTTCGGCCAGGGTCGGGTTCTTCTCTTTCACCAGGTTGTAGGCACGTTCCTGGGCTTCGGTGAGCAGGTCGATCAGCTTCACGGTGCCGCCATCACGGGTCTTGAACGGACGGCCATCGGCGCCGTTCATGGTACCGAAACCCATGTGCTCCATTTCCATCGGATGGGTGACGAAACCGGCCTTGCGCGCCACCGCGAAGACCTGCTGAAAGTGCAGGGCCTGACGCTGGTCGACGAAATACAGCGCGCGATCAGCCTTGAGCTTGCCGCTGCGGTAGCGCACGGCGGCAAGGTCAGTGGTGGCGTACAGGTAACCGCCGTCGGCCTTGACGATGATCACCGGCAGCGGGTCGCCATCGGCGTTCTTGAACTCGTCGAGGAACACGCACTGGGCGCCGTTGCTCTCGACCAGCATGCCCGCTGCTTTCAGGTCGTTGACCACATTGATCAGGTCGTCGTTGTAGGCGCTTTCGCCCATGACATCGGCCATGGTCAGTTTGACGTTGAGCAGTTCATAGATCTTCTGGCAGTGCGACAGCGAGATGTCCTTGAACTTGGTCCACAGCGCCAGGCATTCAGCATCGCCAGCCTGCAACTTGACCACCAGGCCACGGGCGCGATCGGCGAATTCTTCGGACTCGTCGAAACGCTGCTTGGCCGCACGGTAGAAGTTTTCCAGATCGGACAATTCGTCGCTGGTGATCGGGTTTTCCTGCAGATACGCCATCAGCATGCCGAACTGGGTGCCCCAGTCGCCGACGTGGTTCTGGCGGATCACTTCGTCGCCGAGAAACTCAAGCACGCGGGCCACGCCGTCGCCGATGATGGTCGAGCGCAAGTGGCCGACGTGCATCTCTTTGGCCAGGTTCGGCGCCGACAGGTCGACCACGGTGCGTTGCGCCGGGCCGGCCTTGCGCACGCCGACATGGGCGTCGGCCAGTGCGGCGTCGAGGCGCGAGGCCAGTGCCTGGGTGTTCTGGAAGAAATTGATGAAGCCCGGGCCGGCGATTTCGGCCTTGGTGACGTTCTCGTCAGCGGGCAGGGCGGCGATGATTTTCTCCGCCAGATCGCGCGGCTTCATGCCGGCAGGCTTGGCCAGCATCATGGCGATGTTGCTGGCGAAGTCGCCGTGGGTCTTGTCGCGGGCGTTCTCCACCTGGATCGCCGGCGTCAGGCCTTCAGGCAACACACCTTCGTTGACGAGTTGGGTGAGGGCTTGCTGGATCAGCTGGCGAATGGTGTCTTTCATGGTCTTCTCTTTCGACCGCAAGCGCGGCGGGCGCATCGATGCGCGGGTGGAAAAACTGGGCATTATCCGTTGCGAAGACGGGCTTGCCAACCTTAGCAGGCAGGATGTGGATATGTGGTGACAAAAAGTCCGCTTTCGCGAGCAGGCTCGCTCCCACAAGGTTTTGCGCAGGACACACAAGGTATGTACGGCGCTGATCCACTGTGGGAGCGAGCCTGCTCGCGAAAGCGATCTTCAGCTCAATACAGATCCACCGGATCAACATCCAGCGACCAGCGCACCGCCCGCCCACTCGGCATCTGCTCCAGCACCAGCATCCAGCTCGCCAGCAAGCGGTGCAGCGGTGCCCGCGCGGTCGCCTGTAACAACAGCTGGGCGCGATAACGCCCGGCGCGGCGCTCCATCGGTGCCGGCACCGGCCCGAGCAATTCGATGCCGCTCAGATTCAATTCGGCCAGCAAGCGTTCGGCCTCGCTGCACGCTTCATCGAGAAAACCTTCCGCCTGACCCGGTTTGTGCGCTTCGGCACGCAACAGCGCCAGATGGGCGAACGGCGGCAACCCGGCGGCGCGGCGTTCGCTCAAGGCTTGTTCGGCGAAGGCGAAATAACCCTGCTCGGTCAGTTGCACCAATAAAGGGTGGTCGGCCAAATGCGTCTGGATGATCACCCTGCCCGGTTCCTCAGCCCGCCCGGCGCGCCCGGCGACCTGCACGATCAGTTGCGCCATGCGCTCGCTGGCGCGGAAGTCGCCGGAGAACAGGCCGCCGTCGGCATCCAGAATCGACACCAGCGTCACCCGTGGGAAATGGTGCCCTTTGGCCAACATCTGCGTGCCGACCAGAATGCACGGCTGGCCTTTCTGGATTGTCGCGAACAGCTGATTCATCGCGTCCTTGCGCGATGTACTGTCGCGATCGACGCGCAGTACCGGGTAATCCGGGAACAGAATCGCCAAGCGTTCTTCGGCGCGTTCGGTACCAGCACCGACCGGGCGCAGATCGACCTTGCTGCACTTCGGGCACTGGCGCGGCGTGCGCTCGACGTTGCCGCAGTGGTGGCAGCGCAACTCGCCGTAACGTTGATGCACGGTCATGCGCGCATCGCAGCGCGAGCACTCCGACATCCAGCCGCAATCGTGGCAGAGCAGCGTCGGAGCAAAGCCGCGCCGGTTGAGGAACACCAGCACCTGCTGGCCGTTGGCGAGGGTCTGGCCGATGGCTTGCTGCATCGGCCCGGAAATACCGCTGTCGAGCGGACGGCTTTTGACGTCCAGACGCAGGAAGCGCGGTTGCTTGGCGCCGCCGGCGCGCTCGTTCAGGCGCAGCAGGCCATAGCGACCGGTGTAAGCGTTATGCAGGCTTTCCAGCGACGGCGTGGCGGAGCCGAGCACGATCGGGATGTTTTCCTGCCGTGCGCGTACCAGCGCCAGATCGCGAGCGTGGTAGCGCAGACCTTCCTGCTGTTTATAGGAACCGTCGTGTTCTTCATCGATGATGATCAGCCCGGGATTTTTCATTGGCGTGAACAGTGCCGAGCGTGTGCCGATAATAATATCGGCCTCGCCATCTCGGGCGGCGAGCCAGGCTTCCAGGCGTTCGCGATCATTCACCGCCGAGTGCAGCAGGGCGATCCGCGCATTGAAGCGCTGTTCGAAACGCGCCAGGGTTTGCGGGCCGAGATTGATCTCCGGAATCAGCACCAAGGCTTGCTTGCCTGCTTCGAGGGTCTCGCGGATCAGCTGCAGATAGACTTCGGTCTTGCCGCTGCCGGTGACGCCGGCCAACAGAAACGCGTGATAACTGTCGAAACCGGCGCGAATCGCTTCATACGCCGCGCGTTGTTCGCTGTTGAGCGGCAGCTCCGGTTGCGCCAGCCAGTGTTCATGGCGAGCGCCGGGGGCGTGGCGACGGATCTCGACCTGCACCAGCCCTTTGGCCAGCAGCAGATCGAGGCTGTCCTTGCTCAGCATCAGTTTGCTCAACAACTGATGGGCGACGCCGTGAATATGCTGGGCCAGCGTGGTCAGCGCCTCGCGCTGGCGTGGCGCACGGGCCACTCGCGGGTCGTCAACGCTGGCGCCGGGGGCAATCGACCAGAAGCGTTCCTGTCGGGCCTCGGCCAGCTCGCCCTGACGCAGCAGCACCGGCAAGGCCCAGTTCAAGGTGTCGCCGAGGCTGTGCTGATAATACTGCGCCGTCCACAGGCACAGCTTGAACAGCGCCGGCGGCAGCGGTGAAGTCGAGTCGAGGAGGGCCAGTGCCGGTTTGAGTTTTTCTGCCGGCACTTCGCTGGTGTCGGTGATCTCGACCAGAATGCCGATCATCTCGCGCCGGCCGAACGGCACCCGCAGGCGCATGCCCGGCTGCAATTGCTCACGCCGCACCCCGGCCGGCGCCCGGTAATCGAACAGGCGGCGCAAAGGCGAAGGCAGGGCAAGGCGCAGAATGGCGTCGGGCACGCGGGGGGATCTCGATACGCAAAATGATCGGATATGCATGACCTGTGGGAGCGAGCCTGCTCGCGAAGGCGGTGGGTCAGGCGACACATGTGTCGACTGCCATGGCGTCTTCGCGAGCAGGCTCGCTCCCACAGGGAAGTGCGTTCAAGGCCGGGAGCCTAGCAGACGGTCGGTCTCGGTGACAGCTTGCGCGATTGAAAAGGTCTGGTAGAATCCGCGGCCTAATTACGTGCGGTATTCAACAATAGTGTTGGGTGGCGGCACGCTAGCCTGAGGAAGACACCATGAAAGCCGAAATCCATCCGAACTACCCGGAAATTGCTGTTACCTGCAGCTGCGGTAACAAGTTCGAAACTCGTTCGACCTACGGCAAAGCCCTGTCGATCGACGTTTGCAACGAATGCCACCCGTTCTACACCGGTAAGCAGAAGACTCTGGACACCGGCGGCCGTGTGCAGAAGTTCGCAGACCGTTTCGCTACTTTCGGCGTCGGCAAAAAAGCCTGAGGCTGATCATTTTGGAAGGTCGCTTCGACTGCTCCAGACTGATGAAAAAGGCGTCCCTTGCGGGCGCCTTTTTTGTGTCTGCGATTTGGCTGTCCGCCGCCCAGGCGTTCTGCCCGACACCCGCAGGGCTGACCAGCGTCTCCGTGCAGCGGGTGGTCGATGGCGACACCCTGCGCCTGAGCGACGGGCGCAATGTGCGCATGATCGGCCTCAATACGCCGGAACTGGGCAAGCAGGGCCGCAGCGACGAACCGTTCGCCGTGGCGGCGCGCAAACGCCTGCAAGCGCTGGTGGATGACAGCGGCGGCCGGGTCGGTCTGCGGCCCGGCAGGCAGGCGAAAGACCATTACGGGCGTACGCTCGCGCATGTTTACAGCGTCAGCGGAGTGAATCTCGAAGCGCAGATGCTTGCCGATGGCCTGGGTTTTCACGTTGCGGTCGCGCCGAATGTCGACCTGGTCGCCTGCCAGCAGGCCGCCGAACGCAGCGCTCGACAGGCCGGGCTTGGTCTCTGGCGGCAATCGCCGGTGCAGAACGCGCAGGAGATCCAGCGTTCGGGCTTTGCCGTAGTCAGCGGTCGGGTGAACAAGGTGCAGCGCAATCGCGGCGGAATCTGGATCGAGTTGCAGGACACGCTTGTATTGCGGGTTGCACCCAATCTGCTCGGACAATTTGACAGTGCTGGTTTGCAAGCATTGAAAGGCAGGCAGATCGAGGCGCGTGGCTGGGTGGTTGACCGATCCCGGCGAGGTGGTCTGCAAAAAGGTCAGGCGCGCTGGTTGCTGCCGTTGACCGATCCTTCGATGCTGCACGTACCGCGCTGAAGAAAAATTGTAGACATTTTTCCGATTGATTGTGAACAGTCCAGCCCTTGTGCGCCGTGGCTCTTGGCCCAAAGTCGTAAGGCAGGGCGCTTGACAGCGGTGACTGCCCAGTCTTGTGGGGACTTTGCGAGGCGCGTATCCTCGCTGACCAGTCTGTCCAACAGTAAAAAAGCGGAATGCCAAAATGTCTGATCTGAAAACTGCCGCTCTCGAATACCACGCCAATCCTCGTCCGGGGAAGCTGAGTGTCGAGCTCACCAAGGCCACTGCTACCGCCCGCGACCTGTCGCTGGCCTACAGCCCCGGCGTAGCTGAACCAGTGCGCGAGATCGCTCGCGATCCTGAACTGGCCTACAAATACACCGGCAAGGGCAACCTGGTGGCAGTCATTTCCGACGGCACCGCGATTCTGGGTCTGGGTAACCTCGGCCCGTTGGCTTCCAAGCCTGTAATGGAAGGCAAAGGCGTACTGTTCAAGCGTTTCGCCGGCATCGACGTATTCGACATCGAAGTCGACTCCGAAAGCCCGCAGGCCTTCATCGACACCGTCAAGCGCATCTCCATCACCTTCGGTGGCATCAACCTGGAAGACATCAAGGCGCCTGAGTGCTTTGAGATCGAACGCGCTCTGATCGAGCAGTGCGATATTCCGGTGTTCCACGATGACCAGCACGGCACCGCGATCGTGACCGCTGCCGGTATGATCAACGCCCTGGAAATCGCGGGCAAAACCCTGCCGGAAGCAAAGATTGTCTGCCTCGGCGCCGGTGCTGCCGCCATCTCCTGCATGAAACTGCTGGTGAGCATGGGCGCTCGCATCGAAAACATCTTCATGGTTGACCGTACCGGCGTGATCCACTCCGGCCGTGACGACCTGAACCAGTACAAAGCCGTGTTCGCCCACGCTACCGAGAAGCGCACCCTGGCAGACGCACTGGCAGGCGCTGACGTATTCGTCGGTCTGTCCGGTCCGAACCTGCTGAGCGCCGAAGGCCTGCTGTCGATGGCGGCCAACCCGATCGTCTTCGCCTGCTCCAACCCGGATCCGGAAATCTCCCCGGAACTGGCGCACGCAACCCGCAGCGACGTGATCATGGCTACCGGCCGTTCGGACTACCCGAACCAGGTCAACAACGTACTCGGCTTCCCGTTCATCTTCCGTGGTGCCCTGGACGTTCGCGCCAAGCGCATCAACGAAGAAATGAAAGTCGCCGCCGCCAACGCCCTGCGCGAACTGGCCAAACTGCCTGTTCCACAGGACGTGTGCGATGCCTACGGTGGCGCTCCGCTGGAATTCGGCCGTGAGTACATCATTCCGAAGCCAATGGACAAGCGCCTGATCACCCTGATCTCCGACGCCGTGGCCAAGGCCGCGATCGAGACCGGCGTGGCCACCCTGCCGTATCCGAAGAACTACCCGCTGAAAAGCGTGGATGACGTGTTCAACGGTTAAAAGCAGCCGCCCATAAAAAAACCCAGCCTGGTGCTGGGTTTTTTTATGGGCTGCAAGCTGCAAGCTACAAGCGTGCATCGTTCGCGCTTTTGCTTGCCGCTTGTAGCTTGGCGCTTGCAGCTGCTCCCCTAGAACAGATCGATTGGCGCCTGTTCATCCGCCGGCAGCGGGCTGCCTGGCACGGCGCCGTTGCCCAGCTCGTTCACCGATGGCGGTGTGTCTTCGGCCTTGAACAGTTCGAAGTACGCCCCCGGTGTGCTCGGCGTTGCTGCACGTCCGCTGACCGGATCCACCCGCAGGCTGAGCAAGCCTTCTGGCTCAGGCTGCACATGCGGCGGCTTGTCTTTCAGCGCGGCCGACATGTAATTCATCCAGATCGGCAGCGCCACGGTGCCGCCGAACTCACGGCGACCGAGGCTTTCCGGCTGGTCGAAACCGGTCCATACCGTGGTGACGTAATCAGCGTTGTAACCGGAGAACCAGGCATCTTTCGATTCGTTGGTGGTACCGGTCTTGCCGGCGATGTCGCTGCGGCCCATGGCCAGTGCACGGCGGCCGGTGCCGAGTTTGATTACGTCCTGCAGCATGCTGTTGAGGATGTAGGTGGTACGTCCATCGACAATCCGCTCGGCCACGGCCGGCGCTTGCGGCACTGCCGGATTGCCGGGCGCTTCACCGGCAACTGGTGTGGCGTTGACCGTGAACGACTCGGTGGCTGGCGCAGCGATACCGTCGGTCGCGGAACCACCCTGTGGCACGGTCGGCGGGTTGGCGACGAACAGCGTGTCGCCGTTACGGCTTTCGATCTTGTCGATGATATACGGGGTGATCTTGTAGCCGCCGTTGGCAAAGGTGCTCCAGCCAGTGGCGATTTCCATTGGTGTCAGCGTTGCGGTGCCGAGTGCCAGCGACAGGTTCGGCGGCAGGTCCTGCTTGTTGAAGCCGAAGCGAGTGATGTAATCGATGGTCTTGCCCACGCCCATGGCCTGCAACAGGCGGATCGACACCAGGTTGCGCGACTTGTACAGCGCTTCACGCAGGCGGATCGGGCCGAGGAAGGTGTTGGTGTCGTTCTTCGGCCGCCAGACCTTGTCCAGGTACTCGTCGACGAACACGATCGGCGCATCGTTGACCAGGCTGGCAGCGGTGTAGCCGTTATCCAGCGCGGCGCTGTAAACGAATGGCTTGAAGCTCGAACCCGGCTGACGCTTGGCCTGCATGGCGCGGTTGTAGTTGCTCTGCTCGAAAGCGAAGCCACCCACCAGCGAACGGATCGCACCATTCTGCGGATCCAGCGACACCAGTGCGCCCTGAGCCTGGGGAATCTGGCTGAATTTCAGCGAATTGTCGGTCTGGCGCTGTACGCGGATCAGATCACCGACCTGCGCGACATCCGACGGCTGGCGCGGGTTGGCGCCCATGCTGTTGGTGTTGAGGAACGGTCGCGCCCATTTCATCGTGTCCCAAGCTACGTGCTCTTCACCGGTGCGGGTCAACACCTGCAGGCCGGTTTTATCGACCTGGGTGACGATCGCAGGTTCGAGGCTGCTGATGGTGCGCTGCTTGGTCAGTTCGCTGGCCCAGGCTTCGCGGGTCTTGCCCGGCAAGCGCGACTCGGGGCCACGGTAGCCATGGCGCTGGTCGTAGGTCATCAAGCCTTCGTGCAGCGCGGTGTTGGCCATTTCCTGCAGATTGCTCGGCACTGTGGTGGTGACGCGGAAACCTTCGGTGTAGGCGTCGCTGCCATAACGGCCGACCATTTCGGCACGGGCCATTTCAGCGATGTACGGTGCGTTCACTTCCGGGGTCGGTACGTGATAGCTGGCGTTCAATGGCTCGTTGATCGCCGCGGTGTAGTCGGCTTCGCTGATCTTGCCCAGCTTGTACATACGCCCGAGGATCCAGTCGCGGCGTTCTTTGCTGCGTGCCGGGTTGGCCAGCGGGTTGAAGCGCGACGGTGCTTTTGGCAGACCGGCGATCATCGCCATCTGCGCGAGGCTGATGTCACGGATCGATTTTCCGTAATACACCTGCGCCGCCGCCTCGATACCGTAGGCGCGGTTGCCCAAGTAGATCTTGTTGACGTACAGCTCAAGGATCTCGTCCTTGGTCAGCTGTCGCTCGATCTGCAAGGCGAGGAGAATTTCCGTGGTTTTACGCGAGAAGCTGCGCTCGCTGGTAAGGAAGAAGTTCTTCGCCACCTGCATGGTGATGGTGCTGCCACCGGACTGAATATGTCCGCTCTTGACCAGTTGCGTTGCCGCGCGCATCAGGCTGCTCGGATCGACGCCATAGTGATTGGCAAAATTGTCGTCTTCAGCACTTAGTAACGCATTGATGAAATTGGGCGGAATGTCGGCGAAACGGATCGGAGTACGGCGCATTTCGCCAAATTCTGCGATCAACTTGTTGTCGCTGCTGTAGACGCGCAGAGGAATCTGCAACTGAATGCTTCTCAGCGCCTCCACAGACGGCAAACCCGGACTAAGGTAAAGAAAGGCGCCGCTGAGACCTAAGAGCAGTCCGCAGAAAACGGCGACGATGGACCAACCGAAAAATTTCAGCAGACGAATCAAGGCTTTTGGACATCCAGGGCAAAGAATGAATTTGGCACGGGGCTGCGGTTACACACAGAGCCATCCGCGCGGGCAGTAAAAAGCGGAAAAAATCGCTGGGCATTATAAGCACTTTTCCGTCGGGGGCGTCATTGGCGCTTCTGTCAAGACGGGGGTGAAGGAACGCAATGCGTATTACAGAGTCCGTAACTCACGGAAAGTCATAGGGAATTGGTAGTGCTGGGACTCTTCAATAAAAAGACCAATGCGTTACTGGGGATCGACATCAGCTCCACGTCGGTGAAGCTGCTGGAACTGAGCCGTCAGGGCGAGCGCTACCGGGTCGAGGCCTATGCGGTGGAGCCGTTGCCGGCGAACGCCGTGGTCGAAAAGAACATCGCCGACCTCGAAGGCGTCGGCCAGGCGCTGAGCCGGTTGCTGGTGAAGGCGCGAACCGGGGTCAAGAGCGTGGCGGTGGCGGTGGCCGGTTCTGCGGTGATCACCAAGGTCATCGAGATGGACGCCGGGCTGTCCGACGACGAGCTGGAAAACCAGCTCAAGATCGAGGCCGACCAATACATTCCCTATCCGCTGGATGAAGTCGCCATCGACTTTGAAGTCCAGGGCGTCTCGCCGCGCAACCCGGATCGGGTCAACGTGCTGCTTGCCGCCTGTCGCAAGGAAAACGTCGAGGTGCGTGAAGCGGCGCTGGCGCTCGCCGGCCTTACCGCGCGGGTGGTGGATGTCGAGGCCTACGCCCTCGAGCGCTCGTTCGGTCTGCTGGCGACGCATCTGGCGGCCTCCCAGGAGCGCCTGACCGTGGCAGTGGTCGACATCGGCGCGACCATGACCACTCTCAGCGTCCTGCACAACGGCAAGATCATCTATACCCGCGAGCAATTGTTCGGCGGACGCCAGCTCACCGAGGAGATCCAGCGCCGCTACGGCCTCACGGTCGAACAGGCGGGCCTGGCGAAAAAGCAGGGCGGGCTGCCTGACGATTACGTCAGCGAGGTCTTGCAGCCATTTCGCGAGGCGCTGGTGCAGCAAGTCTCGCGTTCGCTGCAGTTCTTCTTCGCCTCCGGCCAGTACAACGCGGTCGACCATATCCTGCTGGCCGGCGGCACCGCCTCGGTGCCCGGCCTGGACCGTCTGATCGAACAGCGGCTGGACACGCCGACGCAGGTCGCCAACCCCTTCGCCGACATGGCCTTGGGCAGTAAGGTCAACGCAGGAGCGCTGGCCAGCGACGCGCCAGCCTTGATGATTGCCTGCGGGCTCGCGCTCAGGAGTTTCGACTGATGGCGCGGATCAACCTTCTCCCCTGGCGCGAGGAGCGCCGCGAAGAACGGCGCAAGCGCTTTCTGCTGGTCCTGATCGGCGTGCTGGCCGGCTCGATCGGCGCGGTGCTGATTGCTGACCAGATCATCACTGCGGCCATCGAGCGGCAAATGGCGCGCAACGATTACATCGGCAAACAGATTGCCGTGGTCGACGAACGCATCAAGCAGATCAGCGAGCTCAAGGCGCGCCGCCAGCAATTGGTCGAGCGCATGCGCATCATCCAGGACCTGCAGGGCAACCGGCAGATCAGCGGGCGAATCTTCGATCAGTTGGCACGCACGTTGCCGGACGGCGTGTATTTCACCGATGTGAAAATGGCCGGCAAGACCCTGTCCATCAGTGGCGCGGCGGAGTCGAACAACCGGGTCTCCGAGCTGATGCGCAATCTCGACGCGTCCGACTGGTTCGACGCGCCGAGCCTGAATGAGGTCAAGGCCACCAGCGCCGATCAGGTCGAACAGGCCAACGTCTTCCAGCTGACCGTTCGTCAGACCCAGCCCAAGGTTGTGGAGGACGAGCAATGAACGCCTCCGAGTGGCTGCAAAGCCTGCGCAACATCGATTTCAATGACCTCGACACCAGCAACATCGGCTCCTGGCCGCCGGCCGTGAAAACCCTGTGCGGTGTGCTGGTGATGGTGTTGATCCTCGCGCTTGGCTATTACTTCTTCATCAGCGACATGGAAAATCAGCTCGACCTCAAGCGCGAAGAAGAAATCACCCTCAAGGAACAATTCGCCAGCAAGGCGCGGCTGTCGGCGAACCTTGAGCTCTATACCCAGCAAATGAAGGAAATGGAAAACACCTTCGGCGTGCTGCTGCGGCAATTGCCCAGCGACACTGAAGTGCCGGGCCTGCTCGAAGACATCACCCGTACTGGTCTGGGCAGCGGCCTGGAATTCGAGGAAATCAAGCTGCTGCCGGAAGTGACCCAGCCGTTCTACATCGAACTGCCGATCCAGATCACCGTGACCGGTGCCTATCACGACCTCGCGACCTTCGTCAGCGGCGTCGCCGGCCTGCCGCGAATTGTCACTCTGCACGATTTCGAACTGGCGCCGGCCAATCCCGAGGGCGGGACGAAGCTGCGCATGAGTATTCTTGCCAAGACGTATCGCTATAACGACAAGGGGCTGGAGAAATGACCCCGATTCGTTATCTCGTCCTGCCCATGGTGCTGGCGTTGAGCGGTTGCGGTGGCGGTGATGACTTCAGCGACCTCGACGCTTACCTCAACGAAGTGCGCCTGCGTCCGGCGGGCAAGATTGAACCAACGCCGACATTCCGGTCTTACCCCACATTCACTTACAGCGCCGCCAACCTGCGCAGCCCGTTTTCGCGGCAGGCGCGGGTCGATCTGGCCGGGCAGAAGCACGGCTCGCGCAACGTCAAACCCGACCCTAACCGGGTCAAGCAATATCTTGAAGGGTTCAACATCGAGCAGTTCGAAATGGTCGGCACGATCGCCAATGCCTCGGGCTCGTTCGCGCTGCTGCGCGGCGCAGGCGGGGTGCATCGTCTCAAGGTTGGCGACTACCTGGGCCGCAACGACGGCCGCATCGTCGCCATCAGCCCTACCCAGGTCGATGTCGTGGAGATCGTGCCCGACGGCGCCGGCGCCTGGCTGGAGCGGCCGCGCACCATTCCTTTGAAAGAGCACTCATAGTGGAAGTCGAACAATGAACAGGATTTTCTCCACCCTCGGTTTTTCGCTATGGATAGCGCTGGTGTCACCGATGGTAATGGCGGCCAGTCTGAAAGCGCTGGATGTTGCCGCGCTGCCGGGTGACCGCGTCGAACTGAAGCTGTCATTCGACGGCCCGCCACCACAGCCCAAGGGCTACACAACCGAGTCACCGGCACGCATTGCACTGGATCTGCCGGGCGTGACCAGCCAGTTGGCCAACAGAAATCTTGATCTAGGCAGCGGCAACGCGCGTACCGCAACGGTGGCCGAAGCCAAGGATCGCACCCGGCTGATTGTCAGCCTGACGCAGTTGGCGCCTTACAGCACGCGGGTCGAGGGCAATAATCTGTTTGTGGTGGTCGGTCAGGGCGCTTCCGCGACTGCGCCGCGCCCGGCCGCCACGGCCGCCACGGCCGCTGCGGCACCTGCCAGACCAGCCGCGCAACGCAGCAGGGCGATTCGCGGCGTCGATTTCCAGCGCGGCACCGAGGGCGAGGGCAACGTAGTCATCGACCTCTCTGATCCGACCATCGCCCCGGATATCCAGGAGCACGATGGCAAGATCATCCTCAGCTTCGCCCGCACGCAATTGCCGGAAAAACTGCGTGTGCGCCTGGACGTCAAGGACTTCGCCACGCCGGTGCAGTTCGTCAACGCAGCGCTCACCGGCGATCGCACCGTGATCAGTGTCGAGCCCAGCGGCACCTTCGACTACTCCACGTTTCAGACCGAAAACAAGCTCACCGTGAGCGTGCGGCCGATGAGCATCGACGACCTGCAAAAGCGCAACGCCGACCGTCAGGCCTATGTCGGCGACAAGCTCTCGCTGAATTTTCAGGACATCGACGTGCGCTCGGTGCTGCAACTGATCGCGGACTTCACCAACCTCAACCTCGTAGCAAGCGATACGGTGCAGGGCGGTATCACTTTGCGCCTGCAGAACGTGCCGTGGGATCAGGCGCTGGATCTGGTGCTGAAAACCAAGGGCCTGGACAAGCGCAAGATCGGCAATGTGCTGCTGGTCGCGCCGGCCGATGAAATTGCCGCCCGCGAGCGCCAGGAGCTGGAATCGCAGAAGCAGATCGCCGAGCTGGCGCCCCTGCGTCGTGAGCTGCTGCAAGTCAATTACGCCAAGGCAGCGGACATCGCCAAGCTGTTCCAGTCGGTGACCAGCGCCGAGGCCAAGGTCGACGAGCGCGGTTCGATTACTGTCGATGAGCGAACCAACAACATCATTGCCTACCAGACCCAGGATCGCCTCGACGAACTCCGGCGGATCGTCGCGCAGCTGGATATTCCGGTGCGCCAGGTGATGATCGAGGCGCGCATCGTTGAGGCCAACGTCGATTACGACAAGAGCCTGGGCGTGCGCTGGGGCGGTTCGGTGCAGAACAAGGGCAACTGGAACGCCTCCGGGGTCAACGGTTCGTCGAGCACTATCGGTACGCCGGGCAGCACCGGCACCAACTCGCCGTTCGTCGACATGGGCACGGTCAATAACACTTCGGGGATCGGCATTGCTTTCATCACCGACAACGTGCTGCTGGATCTCGAACTGACGGCGATGGAAAAGACCGGCAACGGTGAAATCGTCTCGCAGCCGAAGGTGGTTACCTCGGACAAGGAAACCGCGAAGATCCTCAAAGGCACCGAGATTCCCTATCAGGAAGCCAGCTCCAGCGGCGCGACCTCGGTGTCGTTCAAGGAGGCTTCGCTGTCACTGGAAGTCACCCCGCAGATCACCCCGGACAACCGCATCATCATGGAGGTCAAGGTCACCAAGGATGAGCCCGACTACCTGAACAAAGTGCAGGATGTGCCGCCGATCAAGAAAAACGAGGTCAACGCCAAAGTGCTGGTAAATGACGGCGAGACCATCGTAATCGGCGGTGTTTTTTCAAATACTCAGAGCAAGGTCGTAGATAAGGTGCCATTTCTTGGCGATGTGCCGTATCTTGGCCGCCTTTTCCGGCGTGATGTGGTTTCGGAGAAAAAATCCGAGCTGCTGGTATTTCTCACTCCGCGTATCATGAATAACCAGGCGATTGCTGTGAGTCGTTGATTCTGTGCGAAATTTGATACTTGTAGGACCGATGGGTGCTGGCAAAAGCACCATCGGCCGATTGCTGGCCAAAGAGCTGCGCCTGCCGTTCAAGGATTCCGACAAGGAAATTGAGCTGCGCACGGGTGCCAATATCCCATGGATCTTCGACAAGGAAGGCGAGCCCGGCTTTCGTGACCGTGAGCAGGCGATGATCGCCGAGCTGTGCGCGTTCGATGGCGTGGTGCTGGCGACCGGCGGCGGCGCAGTGATGCGTGATGCCAATCGCAAGGCCCTGCATGAAGGCGGGCGCGTGGTGTATCTGCACGCCTCCGTCGAGCAGCAGGTCGGCCGCACCTCCCGCGACCGCAATCGGCCGCTGCTGCGTACCGCCGATCCGGCGAAAACCCTGCGCGACCTGCTCGAGATCCGTGATCCGCTTTATCGGGAAATTGCCGATCTGGTGGTGGAAACCGACGAGCGGCCGCCACGCATGGTGGTGCTCGACATTCTCGACCGCCTCGCGCAGCTGCCACCCCGTTAAAGCGTTGCCCGAAATGCGCTATCCTCGGCGTCCTGTCAGCGCCCGCCGAGGGTGTGGCGGATGCCGGGCGAGCGGCGTCATACCGCTACGAGCCGCAGAACACCAATAATTTCAGGGCAGGATGCCTGCTTCCATCTTCACTGTGGGGACACATGCAGACACTCAAGGTCGATCTAGGCGAGCGCAGCTACCCGATTCATATTGGCGAAGGTCTGTTGGATCAGCCGGAACTGCTGGCGCCGCATATCCATGGGCGGCAGGTGGCAATCATCTCCAACGAAACCGTCGCGCCGCTCTATCTCGAACGTCTGACCCGCAGCCTTGCGCAGTTCTCGGTGATCTCGGTGGTGTTGCCTGATGGCGAAGCCTTCAAGAACTGGGAAACCCTGCAACTGATTTTCGATGGTCTGCTGACCGCCCGTCATGACCGCCGCACCACCGTGATCGCCTTGGGCGGCGGGGTGATCGGCGACATGGCCGGTTTCGCGGCCGCCTGTTATCAGCGCGGTGTCGATTTCATCCAGATTCCTACCACGCTGTTGTCGCAGGTCGATTCCTCGGTCGGCGGCAAGACCGGCATCAACCATCCGCTGGGCAAGAACATGGTCGGCGCGTTCTATCAGCCGAACGTGGTGCTGATCGATACCGCATCGCTGAAAACCCTGCCGCAGCGCGAGCTGTCGGCGGGCCTGGCGGAAGTCATCAAGTACGGCCTGATCTGCGACGAACCATTCCTGACCTGGCTCGAAGAAAACGTCGACGCCCTGCGCGCGCTGGATCAAACCGCGCTGACCTATGCGATCGAGCGTTCCTGCGCGGCCAAGGCTGCGGTGGTCGGTGCCGATGAAAAGGAAACCGGCGTCCGCGCTACGCTCAACCTCGGCCACACCTTCGGCCACGCCATCGAAACCCACATGGGCTATGGTGTCTGGCTGCATGGCGAGGCGGTGGCGGCGGGCACGGTGATGGCGCTGGAAATGTCCGCGCGCCTGGGCTGGATCAGCGAGCAGGAGCGTGATCGTGGCATTCGTCTGTTCCAGCGCGCCGGCTTGCCGGTCGTTCCGCCGACAGAAATGACCGAAGCCGATTTTCTCCAACACATGGCAATTGATAAAAAAGTGATCGACGGTCGTCTGCGCCTGGTGCTGCTGCGCCGGATGGGCGAAGCGGTAGTGACCGACGATTATCCGAAAGAGGTTCTACAGGCCACGCTGGGAGCGGATTACCGCGCCCTGGCTCAGCTTAAAGGTTAAAACGATTCCGATGACTAGTTTGCATGCCGACGAGGCGTTTCTCGGCCATTTCCAGTTAAGTCACGACCCGTTCGCGCCACGGGTGCCGGGCTTCAAATTCTTCCCGGCCCAGCGCAAACCGGTGCTGGGTCAACTGCATCACCTAGCGCGCTACAGCCAGTTGCTGCTGGTGGTCACCGGCCCGCAAGGCAGCGGCAAGACCCTGCTGCGGCAGGCGCTCGTTGCCAGTACCAACAAGCAATCGGTGCAAAGCGTGGTGGTTTCCGCCCGTGGCGCCGGTGATGCGGCCGGCGTGCTGCGCCAGGTGGCGCAGGCGCTGGATGTCGCTCAGGCTGAAGTCGGCGCGATTCTCGAGCAGGTAGTGCAACTGGGTCTGACCGGGCAGGAAGTCTATCTGCTGGTGGACGATGCCGAGCAGCTCGACGAGTCCGCGCTGGAAGCGTTGATGGCGCTCGGCGCCGGCACGCCGGAAGGTCGTCCGCATGTGTTCCTGTTCGGCGAGTCGTCGCTGATCGCTCAGCTTGAGGCGTTGCAGCTCGAAGAAGAGCGTTTCCATGTCATCGAATTGCAGCCGTACACCGAAGAAGAGACCCGCGAATATCTCGACCAGCGGCTGGAAGGCGCGGGCCGGGGTGTCGAACTTTTCACCGCAGATCAGATCTCTGATATTCACGAAAGCTCCGAGGGCTGGCCGGGCAACATCAACCAGGTCGCTCGCGATGCACTGATCGAAGTCATGATTGCCAGCCGCTCCGCGGTCAAGCGTCCAAGTATGGGGTTCAACATGCCGAAGAAACACGTATTGGCGATTTCCGCCGTCGTTGTGGTCGCGGTTGCCGCCGCCTGGCTGATGCCGGGTCGCAGCAAGGCACCGACCACCGGTGCTCCGGCCAATGAACAGGCGCAATTGCCATTGGGTCAGGGCGCAGCGAACGGCGCCAACCCGTCCGTCGAATTCGCCGGCAACACCCAGCCGATGCCGCTGCCATTGGTCGGCAACTCGCAGCCGGTCATGCGTGGCCCGCTGGCAGAAGCTGCCGGTGGCATTACCGAAGGCGACGACGGCGTGCCGCTGGAAGGCTCCAGCGATACGCCGCCGACCGTAACCACCTCCGCGCCGCCTGCTGGCGTTCCGGCCGGTCCTGCGCCGACACCGGCTCCGACTCCTGCCGCCAAACCGGCGCCAACCCCGGCACCGACGCAGATCGCCACAGCCAAGCCTGCTCCGGCCACCCCGGCGCCAGCTGCGAAACCGGCTCCTGCTCCGGCCAAGCCTGCCGACAAGCCCGTTACCGTGGCCAAGGCTGCCGGTGGCAGCTGGTACGCCGGTCAGCCGACCAGCAACTATGTCGTGCAGATCCTCGGCACCAGCTCGGAGACCGCCGCGCAGAACTTCGTCAAGGAGCAGGGCGGCGAGTACCGTTATTTCAAGAAAGTCCTCAACGGCAAGCCGCTTTACGTGATCACCTACGGCAACTTTGCCAATCGTGATGCGGCCGTTTCTGCCATCAAGGCCTTGCCAGCGAAGGTTCAGGCTGGTAAACCTTGGCCTCGCACTGTCGCCAGCGTCCAACAGGAACTGGCAACAACTCGCTGAAGATTCGGCGGCCTTACCCAGGCCGCCTCTCCCGGCACCTCAAAATCTCCACGAGTGCGCGCCGCCTGTAAGGGCCGCGTGCCTTGTGGTGTCTGCGTCACAGTAGTTTTTGAGTCGTTGCGGTCAGAATTTAAAAAAGTTTTGACTAGCACAGCAGATCGCTTTAAACCTTTCACAAATGCGACATGAATTTGCGACAGTTCGTCGTCAAATTTGTGAGCCTCTGTGTCGCTGTGTACAATGACCACCCTTTTGCCCCCGCTAAGCCGGCGTACGTTCGGCGCGGAACGCAAGTGGTTGAATTGAAAAGAAATTTGCCTCGAGTAGAGGCAGCCTGGTGAGAAAGTGTCTATGAAAGCAGGTCTGTACCAACCAGATGAATTCAAGGATAACTGCGGTTTCGGCCTGATAGCTCATATGCAGGGCGAGCCCAGTCATACCCTTTTGCAAACGGCCATCGAGGCCCTGACCTGCATGACCCACCGCGGTGGGATTAATGCCGACGGCAAGACCGGTGACGGTTGCGGTCTGCTGATTCAAAAACCCGACGCCTTCCTGCGAGCCATTGCCCAGGAAAGCTTCGGCGTCGATATGCCCAAGCAATATGCCGTGGGCATGGTGTTCTTCAATCAGGATCCGGCCAAGGCCGAAGCCGCTCGCGAGAACATGAACCGCGAGATCCTTGCTGAAGGCCTGCAACTCATCGGCTGGCGCAAAGTGCCGATCGACACCAGCGTCCTCGGCCGCCTGGCCCTTGAGCGCCTGCCGCAGATCGAGCAGGTCTACATCGGCGGCGAAGGCCTGAGCGATCAGGACATGGCCGTGAAGCTGTTCAGCGCCCGTCGCCGTTCGTCGGTGGCCAACGCCGCTGACACTGATCACTACATCTGCAGCTTTTCGCACAAGACCATCATCTACAAAGGCCTGATGATGCCGGCCGACCTGGCCGCGTTCTATCCGGACCTGAGTGACGAGCGCCTGCAAACCGCGATCTGCGTGTTCCACCAGCGCTTCTCCACCAACACCCTGCCGAAATGGCCGCTGGCGCAGCCGTTCCGCTTCCTCGCCCACAACGGCGAAATCAACACCATCACCGGTAACCGCAACTGGGCGCAGGCCCGTCGGACCAAGTTCACCAATGATCTGATGGATCTGGAAGAGCTCGGCCCGCTGGTCAACCGTGTCGGTTCCGACTCGTCGAGCATGGACAACATGCTCGAACTGATGGTCACCGGTGGCATCGATCTGTTCCGTGGCGTGCGGATGATCATTCCGCCAGCGTGGCAGAACGTCGAAACCATGGACCCGGATCTGCGTGCGTTCTACGAGTACAACTCGATGCACATGGAGCCGTGGGACGGCCCGGCCGGCGTGGTGATGACCGATGGTCGCTACGCGGTGTGCCTGCTCGACCGTAACGGTCTGCGTCCGGCGCGCTGGGTGACCACCAAGAATGGTTTCATCACTCTCGCCTCGGAAATCGGCGTGTGGAACTACCAGCCTGAAGACGTGCTCGCCAAGGGTCGCGTCGGCCCGGGCCAGATCTTCGCCGTGGACACCGAAACCGGGCAGATCCTCGACACCGATGCGATCGACAACCGTCTGAAATCCCGTCATCCGTACAAGCAATGGCTGCGCAAGAATGCCCTGCGCATTCAGGCGACCATGGAAGACAACGACCACGGTTCGGCTTTCTACGACGTCGATCAGCTCAAGCAGTACATGAAGATGTATCAGGTCACGTTCGAAGAGCGTGATCAGGTGTTGCGCCCGCTTGGCGAGCAAGGTTACGAAGCCGTGGGCTCGATGGGCGACGACACGCCGATGGCCGTGCTGTCCCAGCGTGTACGCACGCCGTACGACTATTTCCGTCAGCAGTTCGCGCAGGTGACCAACCCGCCGATCGACCCGCTGCGTGAAGCGATCGTGATGTCGCTGGAAATCTGCCTCGGTGCCGAGCGCAACATTTTCCAGGAGTCGCCGGAACACGCCTCGCGCGTGATCCTCAGCTCGCCAGTGATCTCGCCGGCCAAGTGGCGCTCGCTGATGAACCTCGACCGTCCGGGTTTCGAACGGGCGATCATCGACCTCAACTACGACGAAAGCCTCGGCCTCGAAGCGGCCATCCGCAACGTTGCCGATCAGGCTGAAGAAGCCGTGCGCGCCGGGCGTACCCAGATCGTCCTCAGCGACCGCCATATCGCCCCGGGCAAGCTGCCGATCCACGCTTCGCTGGCGACCGGTGCCGTGCACCACCGTCTGACCGAGAAAGGCTTGCGTTGCGATTCCAACATCCTTGTTGAAACCGCGACCGCCCGTGACCCGCATCACTTCGCCGTGCTGATCGGTTTCGGCGCCTCGGCTGTCTATCCGTTCCTGGCCTACGAAGTATTGGGCGACCTGATTCGTACCGGTGAAGTCCTGGGCGACCTCTACGAGGTGTTCAAGAACTACCGCAAGGGCATCACCAAAGGCCTGCTCAAGATCCTGTCGAAGATGGGTATCTCGACCATCGCTTCGTACCGTGGTGCGCAGCTGTTCGAGGCCATCGGCCTGTCCGAAGAAGTCTGCGAACTGAGCTTCCGTGGCGTGCCGAGCCGGATCAAGGGTGCACGTTTCGTCGACATCGAAGCCGAGCAGAAAGCACTCGCCACAGAAGCCTGGAGCCCGCGCAAGCCGATCCAGCAGGGCGGTCTGCTGAAGTTCGTCCACGGTGGCGAATATCACGCGTACAACCCGGACGTGGTCAACACTCTGCAAGCCGCTGTGCAGCAGGGCGACTACGCCAAGTTCAAGGAATACACCTCGCTGGTGGACAACCGTCCGGTGTCGATGATTCGCGACCTGTTCAAGGTCAAGACCCTCGACACGCCGCTGGACATCAGTGAAGTCGAGCCGCTGGAGTCGGTGCTCAAGCGCTTCGACTCCGCCGGTATCTCGCTGGGCGCACTGTCGCCGGAAGCTCACGAAGCCCTGGCCGAAGCCATGAACCGCCTCGGCGCGCGTTCCAACTCCGGCGAAGGCGGTGAAGACCCGGCGCGTTACGGCACCATCAAGAGCTCGAAAATCAAGCAGGTTGCGACTGGCCGTTTTGGTGTAACTCCGGAATACCTGGTCAACGCCGAAGTGCTGCAGATCAAGGTCGCCCAAGGCGCCAAGCCGGGCGAGGGCGGGCAACTGCCGGGCGGCAAGGTCAACGGGCTGATCGCCAAGCTGCGTTACGCAGTGCCGGGCGTGACCCTGATTTCGCCACCGCCGCACCACGACATCTATTCGATCGAAGACTTGTCGCAGTTGATCTTTGACTTGAAGCAAGTCAACCCGCAGGCGCTGGTTTCGGTGAAGCTGGTAGCAGAAGCGGGCGTAGGCACCATCGCCGCCGGTGTGGCCAAGGCCTATGCCGACCTGATCACCATTTCCGGCTACGACGGCGGTACCGGTGCTTCGCCGCTGACTTCGATCAAATACGCCGGCGCACCTTGGGAACTCGGCCTCGCTGAAACCCACCAGACCCTGCGCGGCAACGACCTGCGCGGCAAAGTCCGGGTGCAGACCGACGGCGGCCTGAAAACCGGCCTCGACGTGATCAAAGCGGCAATCCTCGGCGCCGAAAGCTTCGGCTTCGGTACCGCGCCGATGATCGCACTGGGCTGCAAATACCTGCGCATCTGCCACCTGAACAACTGCGCCACTGGCGTCGCGACGCAGAACGAGAAACTGCGCAAGGATCACTACATCGGCACCGTCGACATGGTGGTGAATTTCTTCACCTACGTCGCCGAAGAAACCCGTGAGTGGCTGGCCAAGCTTGGTGTGCGCTCCCTCGAAGAGCTGATCGGTCGCACCGACTTGCTGGAAATCCTCGAAGGCCAGACCGCCAAGCAGCATCACCTGGACCTGACCCCGCTGCTGGGCAGCGATCACATCCCGGCGGACAAACCGCAGTTCTGCGGCGTCGAGCGCAACCCGCCGTTCGATAAAGGTCTGCTGGCGGAGAAGATGGTCGAGCTGGCCGCGTCGGCGATCAACGACCTCAGCGGTGCCGAGTTCGAGCTGGACATCTGCAACTGCGACCGTTCGATCGGCGCCCGGATCTCCGGCGAAATCGCGCGCAAGCACGGCAACCAGGGCATGGCCAAGGCGCCGATCACGTTCCGTTTCAAAGGCACGGCCGGGCAGAGCTTCGGTGTGTGGAACGCCGGCGGTCTGAACATGTACCTGGAAGGCGACGCCAACGACTACGTCGGCAAAGGCATGACCGGCGGCAAGCTGGTCATCGTACCGCCGAAGGGCAGCGTCTATAAAACTCAGGAAAGCGCCATCATCGGCAACACCTGCCTGTACGGTGCCACTGGCGGCAAGCTGTTCGCCGCCGGCACCGCAGGCGAGCGTTTCGCCGTGCGTAACTCCGGTGCCCACACGGTTGTGGAAGGCACTGGCGATCACTGCTGCGAGTACATGACCGGTGGTTTCGTCTGCGTGCTGGGCAAGACCGGTTACAACTTCGGCTCTGGCATGACCGGTGGTTTCGCCTACGTGCTCGATCAGGACAACACCTTCGTTGACCGGGTCAATCACGAACTGGTGGAAATCCAGCGGATCAGCGGCGAGGCGATGGAAGCCTATCGCAGCCACCTGCAGAACGTGCTGAACGAGTACGTCGCCGAAACCGACAGCGAGTGGGGTCGCGAACTCGCCGAGAACCTCGACGATTACGTGCGTCGTTTCTGGTTGGTCAAACCGAAGGCAGCGAGTCTGGAATCTCTGCTCTCCAGTACTCGTGCGAGTCCGCAGTAACGACGCAGCTGCAAGCCACTAGCTTCAAGCGACAAGCTGAAGCTAGTACGCGTTGTACCGGACTAATGTGATTTTCTTGCAGCTTGAAGCTTGTAGCTTGGAGCTGTCGTGTAAGAGGTTTTAGTAATGGCTGAACGTCTGAATAACGACTTCCAGTTCATCGATGTCGGGCGCAAGGATCCGAAGAAGAAACTGTTGCGTCAACGCAAGAAAGAGTTCGTCGAAATCTACGAACCGTTCAAACCCCAGCAGTCGGCCGATCAGGCCCACCGCTGCCTGGGTTGCGGCAACCCGTATTGCGAATGGAAGTGCCCGGTGCACAACTTCATTCCAAACTGGCTCAAATTGGTGGCCGAGGGCAACATCCTCCAGGCCGCCGAGTTGTCGCACCAGACCAATACCCTGCCGGAAGTCTGTGGCCGGGTTTGTCCCCAGGATCGTCTGTGCGAGGGTGCCTGCACCCTCAACGACGGCTTCGGTGCGGTGACCATCGGTTCGGTCGAGAAGTACATCACCGACACCGCGTTCGCCATGGGCTGGCGCCCGGACATGTCCAAGGTCAAGCCGACCGGCAAACGTGTCGCGATCATCGGCGCAGGCCCGGCGGGTCTGGGTTGTGCCGACGTGCTGGTGCGTGGCGGCGTAACCCCGGTGGTGTTCGACAAGAACCCGGAAATCGGTGGCCTGCTGACTTTCGGCATCCCCGAGTTCAAGCTGGAAAAGACCGTGCTGAGCAATCGTCGCGAAGTCTTCACCGGCATGGGCATCGAGTTCCGTCTCAACACCGAAGTCGGCAAAGACGTGACCATGGAACAACTGCTCGCCGAATACGACGCGGTGTTCATGGGCATGGGCACCTACACCTACATGAAGGGCGGCTTTGCCGGTGAGGACCTGCCGGGCGTTTACGACGCGCTGGATTTTCTTATCGCCAACGTCAACCGCAACCTGGGCTTTGAAAAGTCGCCGGAAGATTTCGTCGACATGAAAGGCAAGAAGGTCGTGGTACTCGGCGGCGGCGACACGGCGATGGACTGCAACCGCACCTCGATCCGTCAGGGCGCCAAGTCGGTGACCTGTGCCTATCGTCGCGACGAAGCGAACATGCCCGGCTCGCGCAAAGAGGTGAAGAACGCCAAGGAAGAAGGCGTGAAATTCCTCTACAACCGCCAGCCGATCGCCATCGTCGGTGAAGACAAGGTCGAAGGCGTGAAGGTCGTCGAGACCCGTCTCGGCGAACCGGATGCCCGTGGCCGTCGCAGCCCCGAGCCGATCCCGGGTTCCGAAGAGATCATCCCGGCCGATGCCGTGGTCATCGCCTTCGGCTTCCGCCCGAGCCCGGCGCCGTGGTTCGAACAGTTCGAGATCCAGACCGACAGCCAGGGCCGCGTTGTTGCGCCTGAGCAAGGTCAGTACAAGCACCAGACCAGCAACCCGAAAATCTTCGCCGGTGGCGACATGGTGCGCGGTTCCGACCTGGTGGTAACGGCGATTTTCGAGGGGCGCAATGCCGCCGAAGGGATCCTCGATTACCTGGGCGTCTGATCACTTTCCAAAATTGGAATGGGATTAATTGTGGGAGCGAGCCTGCTCGCGAAAGCGGTGGATCAGTCAACAGAGATGTTGAATGTGAAGCCTCTTCGCGAGCAGGCTCGCTCCCACAGTTGTTTCTCGGTGTTGCTGATAGCGCATTCCAACGCAATAAATTGACCCGATAGACAAAAGGCTGACCCACATCCGTGCCTTTTGCCGCGCGCTCTGAGAAAATGCCCGCACTTTTTTTCCGGATGCCGACATGACTGCCCTGAAGAACGACCGTTTCCTCCGCGCCCTGCTCAAGCAACCCGTTGACGTCACCCCTGTGTGGATGATGCGCCAGGCCGGTCGCTACCTGCCGGAGTACCGCGCCAGCCGCGCGCATGCCGGCGACTTCATGAGCCTGTGCATGAATCCGCAATTCGCCTGCGAAGTCACCCTGCAACCGCTCGACCGCTATCCGCAACTGGACGCGGCGATCCTGTTTTCCGACATCCTCACCATTCCCGATGCCATGGGCCAGGGCCTGTACTTCGAAACCGGTGAAGGTCCGCGCTTCAAGAAAGTCGTCAGCACCCTGGCCGATATCGAAGCCCTGCCGATCCCGGATCCGCACAAAGACCTCGGCTACGTGATGGATGCGGTCAGCACCATCCGTCGCGAACTCAACGGTCGCGTGCCGTTGATCGGTTTCTCCGGCAGTCCGTGGACCCTCGCCACTTACATGGTTGAAGGCGGCTCGTCGAAAGACTTCCGCAAGACCAAAGCGATGCTTTACGACAACCCGCAAGCCATGCACCTGCTGCTCGACAAGCTGGCGCAGTCGGTGACCTCGTACCTCAACGGCCAGATCATGGCCGGTGCACAAGCGGTGCAGATCTTCGATACCTGGGGCGGCAACCTGTCGGCAGCCGCGTATCAGGAATTCTCCCTGGCTTACATGAAGAAAATCGTCAGCGGCCTGATCCGCGAGAACGACGGCCGCAAAGTGCCGGTGATCCTCTTCACCAAGAACGGCGGCCTGTGGCTGGAAAGCATCGCCGAAGCCGGCGCTGACGCCCTCGGCCTGGACTGGACCTGCGACATCGGCAACGCCCGTGCCCGCGTCGGCGACAAGGTCGCGCTGCAAGGCAACATGGACCCGACCGTGCTCTACGCCAAACCGGAAGCGATCCGCACTGAAGTCGGGCGCATTCTGGCCAGCTACGGCAAGGGCAGCGGCCACGTGTTCAACCTTGGTCATGGCATCACGCCTGAGGTTGATCCAGAACATGCCGGCGCGTTCCTGCGTGCGGTGCATGAGCTGTCGGCGCAGTATCACGAGTGATCAGCGCCCAATAAACAACGCCCGGCTAATGCCGGGCGTTTTTGTTTGAACAATCTAATGTCGGACACAGATCAACTGTGGGAGCGAGCCTGCTCGCGAAAGCGGTGTGTCATTCAACACTGATGTTGCCTGACACAGTGCATTCGCGAGCAGGCTCGCTCCCACAGGGTTTTATGTCAGGCTTTGACACCCTGCAACGGCGGCAACTTCGCCAGCTTCAACGCCACCAGCAGGGCAATCAGCAACAACGCGCCAATAAACAGCCCGATCCCGTTCCATCCGCCCAGATGCCAGAACACCCCGCCCGCCGTCCCGGCAATGCTCGACCCGGCGTAATAACTGAACAGATACAACGACGACGCCTGGCCCTTGGCCGTCAACGCGCGCCGGCCGATCCAGCTGCTCGCCACCGAGTGCGCGGCGAAGAAGCCGAAGGTGAACACCAGCATGCCGACGATCACCAGCAACAACGAAGTGAACATGGTCAGCGCGAGCCCGGCGAACATCAGCGCAATGGTCGCCCAGAGCACTTTGCGCCGCCCCAGTTTGTCCGCCAGCGAACCGATCTTCGCCGAGCTGTAGATCCCCGACAGGTAGACCACCGAGAGCAATCCGACAAATACCTGATCGAGGTTGTACGGCGCAGCCAGCAAGCGGTAGCCGATGTAGTTGAACAGCGTGACAAACGCGCCCATCAGCACAAACGCTTCAAGAAACAGCAGCGGCAGGCCGGCGTCGCGAAAGTGCATGGTGAAGCCGTCGAGCAGGCTGCGCGGGTGCAGCGAGCGGGCGCGGAAGTTGCGCGACTCCGGGAGGATCTTCCAGAACACCGCCGCCGCGACCAGCGCCAGGCCGCCTATCACCAGCATCGCCGTGTGCCAGCTGACGAAGTCGATCAGCACGCCGGTTATCAAGCGCCCGCTCATCCCGCCGATCGCGTTGCCGCCGATGTACAAACCCATCGCCAGGCCGATGTGCTGTGGATGGATTTCTTCGCTCAGATAGGTCATCGCCACTGCTGCCAGGCCGCTCAATGACAGGCCGATCAATGCGCGCATGATCAGCACGCCTTGCCAGCTCGGCATCATCGAACTGGCGATGGTGCACAACGCGGCAGCGAACAGTGCCGCGACCATCACCGGTTTACGGCCGATGCGGTCGGAAATCGGCCCGGTGATCAGCAGACCGAAGGCCAACATGCCGGTCGCCACCGAGAGGATCAGGCTGCTCTGCGCGGCATTGATCCCGTATTCGTGGGACAGCAGCGGCATCATCGGTTGTACGCAGTAGAGCAGGGCAAACGTCGCAAAGCCGCCACAGAAAAGCGCCAGCACCGTGCGCATGAACGCCGGCGTGCCTTTTTCGATGTAGATCTCTTGCAGCTCTGCGAGGGTATCGTCGCCGGCAGCGGGCGGCACTTCGTGGGCAAGGGGCGCGACAGCAGTTTTCACTTCAGACCTCGGAAAGCACAGCCGGGCAGGCAATGAAAAAATCATATAGCTGGCTAATGTTTCTATCCAATATATTGTTCGACCTGTTTGATAGCTTTTGCGACCCAATGGAAATTCTATGGAATTGCGTCATCTGCGTTACTTCATCGCCGTCGCCGAAGAACTGCATTTTGGCCGCGCCGCACAGGTGCTGGGCATCTCCCAGCCACCGCTGAGCCAGCAGATTCAGGCGCTGGAGCAACAGCTCGGCGCGCGATTGTTCGAACGCACCAATCGTCGGGTCGAGTTGAGCGAGGCGGGCAGGTTGTTTCTGCAGGAGGCGCGGCTGGTGCTGGCGCAGGTCGACAAGGCGGCGGATGTTGCCCGGCGTGCGCAACTTGGCGAGCTGGGTGAGTTGAAGATTGGCTTCACCTCGTCGGCGCCGTTCAACTCGACGATTCCGCAGGCGATTTTTTCCTTTCGTCAGCGCTTCCCGGCAGTGCATCTGAACCTGCGCGAAATGAGCAGCACCATGGTCGCCGACGCTCTGGTGGACGAGTCGATCGAAGTCGGCATCATGCGCCCGCTGGGATTGCCAGATTCACTGAGTGTTGTGGAGTTGATGCGCGAGCCATTGGTGGCGGTGCTCAGTTCCAAGCATCCACTGGCCCAAAGTAGCGATGAAGGTCTGTTTCTATCGGCGCTGGCGCTGGAGCCATTCGTGTTTTTCCCGCGCAGCTATGGCAGCGGGCTCTACGCACAACTGCTGAGCCTGGCCCGTGACGCCGGCTTCAGCCCGCACTTTGCCCAAGAGGCTGGCGAGGCGATGACCATCATCGGTCTGGTCGCAGCGGGCCTCGGTGTATCGGTGCTGCCGGCGTCCTACCAACGCATGCGCATCGACGGCGTGGTCTACCGTCCGCTGCTCGATCCGGAGGCAATTTCAGCAGTATGGCTGGTGCAGCGCAAAGACCAGAAATCACCGATGGCCAAGGCGTTTGTCGAACTGCTTACGCGCAAGGTTGAGCCTTTGACGGTGTGAAGGCGGCTGGCGCTTTCGCGAGCAGGCTCGCTCCCACAGGGAAACGCATTGCAAGGTGGGAGCGAGCCTGCTCGCGAAGGCGTCGGCCCAAACATCACAGATTTCAGGGCAACCGCACCAGATCCCCCTTCAAAGCCACCCGGGTAACAAAAACTCCTGCCCGGCACTCGTAGGTATTCAAATCCTTGCGTACACGCTGGTCGTAGTAACTGACGATATTGACCACCGCATTCGCCCCGACCCGCTTGGCATCAGCCTGCAATTTGATCAGATTCGACTGCAATACCCATTCACACGAAGCCTGATCACTCTTGTTGAAGCCGTTGGTTTTCAAATCACTGACCACCCCTCGGCGCAGCAACTGCTGAGTGCCCTGCGGCCCGTTGCCGATCAGGTAGAACTTCACACTGCCATCCAGCCGACCGGCGCGAATCGCGTCCGACAGCACGGTTTCGAAAGGCATGTACATGAGGTTGGTGGCATGGCTGGCACTTGGCAGCAGGGCGATAAGCGCAGCGGCCATCAGGGCTTTCACTTGCATGGTCATCTCCTTTGACGGTGAAAGAGAACTGCGAGGGCAGGTACTGAGCCGGGACCTGCTTAAGCGAGTGTAGATGGTGCAAGGGAGCAAGGGGATTGCAAAGAGCTACATTTCCCGTTACGGATCTGCCTTAGGGGAACGCTCGATTTTTGCGCAAAATCGCCTCTTTTTCAGTGAGTGCCACGGATGCCTCTTCGATACCAGCCCAAGGAGGGCAGCGTGCTGATTTGCGATTTCAGAGGCTATGAAGTGCCTGAGATGGTGAAAGTCAGGCCCGTTGTCGTTCTGCGTAAACACCGCAGCAATAGTCTGTTGGTAACTGTGGTGCCTTTGAGTACTACAGCGCCTGATCGTCTGCTTGATCACCATCTTGAGCTGGCGAGTCATCTACAAGGCGCCAGTCCGAAATGCTGGGCCAAATGTGACATGGTGGCGACGGTCAACCTTTCACGGCTCGACCGAATTAAAAGTCGAGATCGTAGAGGGAGGCGCGTCTATCTGATTTCACATCTCGCAATAGAAGAATTTAGCGCCATCAAAGCCGCAGTGAGACAGGCCCTGGGATTGTGATGGCGCCGAGAGGCGAAACGCCAGCCGTTGTCTGCCGATGCATTTCAAGCAATACTGCCTACGTTCCCGAAAGGGGCTTGTGAGACTCTGAGGATCCTGGGCAACCAGCCATCGCAGAGCCAGGCAGGTAATCGGCGATGACAAGCCAACCTGTCTGTGAAAGGGCGCCAAACGGCGCCCTTTGTCATTTCTGGCGTTTACTGAACCTTCGCCAGATCACCCTTCAGCGCCACGCCCGCCATGATCGCGCCGGCGTGGCATTCGTAGGTTTGCGCGTCCTTGCGCTCGTTGCGCTTGTAGAAGCTGACGATGTTGGTCACGGCGTTGGCGCCGGCGTTTTTCGCGGCCTGGTGCAGGCTGATGATTGCCGATTGGGCAACCCATTCGCAGGCGACTTCGTCGGACTTGTTGAAGGCGTTGGTTTTCTTGTTGGTCACGGCGTCGGGGCTTACCACGGTGACTTTGCCCGCCGGGGTGTTGCCGGCCAGATAGAATTTCACGCTGCCATCGATCTTGCCGGAGCGGGTGGCTTCGGCGACGGCTTTGTCGAATGGCAGGTAGACCGCCGTGTCGCGGGCCTGGCTGATCGCTGGCAGGGCGCAGAGCAGCAGGGTGACAGCGGCGAGTTTGGTGAAGTGCATGTAGGTCTCCTTGACCTGGATTGATTCGGTTATGCCCAGCGGCGGAAGATCAACGAGGTGTTGACGCCGCCGAAAGCGAAATTGTTGTTCATCACGTAGTCGTGATGCATCTGACGGAATTCGCCGCGCAGGTAATCGAGCTTGCCGCAGTGCGGGTCGACCTCGTCGAGGTTGAAGGTGTGCACGTAACGGTCGCTGTTGAGCATCTCGATGCTGAACCATGACTCCAGCGCACCGCAGGCACCGAGGGTGTGGCCGAGAAAACTCTTCTGCGAGCTGATCGGCATGTGTTCGCCAAACAGGCTGCTGGTGGCCAGCGTTTCGGCGATGTCGCCCTGTTCGGTCGCGGTGCCGTGGCCGTTCACATAGCCGATGGCGTCGGGGCGGAGGCCGGCATCTTCCAGGGCCAGCTCCATGGCGCGGCGCATCGTGATCTGTTCCGGGCGGGTCGTGTGCTGGCCGTCGGCGTTGCTGCCGAAACCGACGATTTCCGCGTGAATGTGCGCGCCACGGGCGAGGGCGTGTTCCAGCTCCTCAAGCACGAGCATGCCGCCGCCTTCGCCGATCACCAGACCGTCGCGGCCCTTGTCGTACGGGCGTGGGCTGGTCTGGGGTGCATCGTTTTTCAGGCTGGTGGCGTAGAGCGCGTCGAACACCATGGCTTCAGTCGGGCACAGCTCTTCGGCGCCGCCAGCGAGCATCAATGGCAAGCGGCCGAACTTGATTGCCTCGTAGGCGTAGCCGATGCCCTGGCTGCCGCTGGTGCAGGCGCTGGAGGTCGGGATCAGGCGCCCGGTGAGGCCGAAGAAGATGCTGATATTGGCGGCGGTGGTGTGCGGCATCATCCGCACATAGGAGTTGGCGTTGAGCCCCTCGGCCACCGAGTTGAGCAGCATGTTGCCGAAGGCTTTGATCTCGTCAGTGCTGCCCGTGGACGAACCACAGGCGACGCCCATGCGCCCGTCCTTGATCGATTCGTCACCGAGCAGGCCAGCATCGGCCAGAGCCTTTTCTGCTGCGCCGACCGCCAGTCGCGAAACCCGGCCCATGCTGCGCAACTGCTTGCGGGTCCAGTGCGACGGTACGAGAAAATCATCGATAGGCCCGGCCAGACGCGTATTCAGCTCAGTGAAGCGATCCCACTCGTCCATGCGGCGAATGCCGCTGCGATTGGCCGCGAAATTGCCGGCAATGGTCGGCCAGTCGCTGCCCAGCGATGTGATGCCGGCCATGCCGGTGACGACGACGCGCTTCATCAGCACAGGCCTCCGTTGACCGCCAGGACCTGACGGGTGATGTACGAGGCTTCCGCCGACATCAGGAAATTTACCGCAGAGGCCACTTCTTCCGGGGTGCCCATGCGTTGCGCGGGGATCATTTTCATCAGCTCCTCCACCGGCACGTTTTCGTCGAGCATGGCCGTGTCGATCAGGCCAGGGGCGACGCAGTTAACCGTAATTTTGCGCTTGCCCAGCTCGATCGCCAACGCCTTTGCCGCACCGATCACGCCGGCCTTCGAGGCGCTGTAATTGACTTGCCCACGGTTGCCGATCAGGCCCGACACCGAGGTGATGCAGACGATGCGCCCGGCGGCGCGACGACGAATCATCGGCATCATCACCGGGTGCAGGACGTTGTAGAAACCGTCGAGGTTGGTGCGCAGGACCACGTCCCAATCGTCATCGCTCAGCGCCGGAAACGCGCCGTCGCGGGTCAGCCCGGCGTTGAGCACCACGCCGTAATAGGCACCGTGATTTTCGACATCGGCTTCGAGAATTCTTTTGCAGGTTTCACGGTCGGCGACGTCGAATTGCAGGATGCGTGCGCGGCGGCCCAGAGCTTCGATTTCGGCCTGCACCGCTTGGGCTTCGGTCATGCCGCTGCGGCAATGCAGGACGATGTCATGCCCGGCCTGCGCCAGACGCAAGGCAATGGCGCGGCCGATGCCCCGGCTGGAGCCGGTGACCAGTACGGATTCAGTCATCGTGCGACTCCTTTGTCTGTTGCAGATATTGGTTGGCTTGCGGCGGACGGAACACGTTCAGCCGGGCGCTGGCATGAATGCCGTCACCGTGGATGTGACATTCGAATACGCCCATGCCGTTGTCGTCTTCCAGTGAGCGCAGGCCATGGATGGTCAGCTCGCTGCCGGGCGCAAAGGCTTCGACGTTGCACTCGAATTTGCGCGTGCCGAGGAGAAAGCCGAGCTCCGGCGGATTGCCTTTTTGCCGGGCGTGGCAACCGGCGAAAGCGGCGACGCTCTGCGCCATCAGCTCGACGCCGACCCACGCCGGCAGGCTGCCGTCGGGCAGGTTGAACAGGCCATCGGGCTTGACCGTCAGGCGAGTGAAAATCTGCTCGTCATCGAAGCGCTCGATGGCGTCGATCAGGATCATGTCGCCGGCATGCGGCAGCAGTTCGGCGAGCGGCCAGTGGCTCATGGTGCGTCTCCGATAATCAGGCTGACGTTGTTGCCGCCGAAGGCAAACGAGTTGCTCATCAGGTAGCGCGGTGCAATGGACGTCAGGCGTTCGCTCGCGGTCACCCACTTGAGTGGCGGCAGCGCGGGATCGGCCTGGCCGTCCCAGATGTGTGGCGGCAACGCCTGTTCAGGGTTTTCGGCACTCAGGCTCAACCAGCAGAACGCCGCTTCCAGCGCGCCGGCGGCGCCGAGGGTATGGCCGGTCAGCGGTTTGGTCGACGAGCAGGCGACGCCTTCGGGAAACAGCGCCGCGACCGCCAGACTTTCCATCGCGTCGTTGTGCTGGGTCGCGGTGCCGTGCAGGTTCAGGTAGTTGATTTGCGTGGCTTGCAGATGCGCGCGGCCAAGGGCTTTGTGCATCGCTTGCAGAGCGCCGCGACCGCTCGGCTCCGGCGCGGAAATATGGTGCGCATCCGAGCTGGCACCGGCGCCGAGCAAGGCGATGCCCGGGCCTTCGCCGCGCTGTTTGCTCATCACGAACAGTACCGCTGCCTCGCCGATATTGATGCCGTTGCGGTTGGCGGAAAACGGATTGCAGCGTTCATCTGAAACGGCTTCCAGCGAAGAGAAACCGTTCAGCGTGAGCTTGCACAGACTGTCGACGCCGCCGCACAGCACCGCATCGCACAGACCCAGATCGAGCAGACGCTGAGCGCTCATCAGCGCGCGGGCGCTGGAGGTACAGGCGGTGGAAATCACGTAGGCCGGGCCGCTCAGTTGCAGCCATTCGGCGAGGAAATTCGCCGGGGCGCCGAGTTCCTGCTGGCGATAGTCGTACTCGGGAGGAAATTGCTGTTCGCGGATGTAATGCGCCAGACCTCGGCTGGCCTCGTCGATGCCCGAGGTGCTGGTGCCGAGCACCACGCCTATGCGCTCGCGGCCGAAAGTCTGGATCGCACGATCGATGTCGTCTCGAATCTGCAGCGCGGCTTCCAGCAGCAGCTGATTGTTGCGACTGCTGTGCTCGACCAGGTCCGCAGGGATCGCTGCCAATTCACCGTGTACGCCGGCCACAGGCAGTTCACGTTCGGCGACCCAACCGGACTCGCGGCGCATGCCCGAACAGTCGCCGGCAAACAGATTGCGCGCGACTTCAGACTTGTCGCGGCCCAGGGCGCAGATCACGCCGAGGGCATTCAGGTAAGCGGTCATGGCGTCGATTCACCTAACTGGGAAACGCGATAGTGCGGGCCTTGAGGCAGATTCAATTGGAAGCTCAACGGTTGTGAATAGCGGATGTTCCAGCGCGCCGGCAGTGAACGCTGATCGGCCTGTTGCCGGGCGTCGGGATAGTTGCGCAGCAGTTCGGCAGGAGGCGTCAGGGCGAACAGCAATGCGGCGAACAACTCCCGCGCTTCCGGATTCGGCGGCAGCAGACCGTCGGCCTGCCAGTGCCCGTCGATCAGTTGCTGGCGGGCCTGGGGAATGCCCAGTGGATCCATCATCGACCAACGCGTGCCGGCGCCTTCGCGCTGGATCACCAGCAGCCAGTCCTGACGCTGCCCGGCCTGCTCGCGCTCGATGTGCAGTTGCAGCGGCAGAGGCAGCGTCGGGTTGGCCGCTGGTAGCGGTGGCTGGCTGGCGCAGGCACTGAGCAAGGCAAATAGCAGCAATACTAGCCACACCACAAACCTTGTGGGAGCTGGCTTGCCAGCGATGGCGTCGGCATATCCTGCATTTTTTTTGACTGACACACCGCCATCGCTGGCAAGCCAGCTCCCACAGGGACCAATGTATTCAGGCCGAAAGTGGCGCATCAGATAGCCCCTGCAAGCGGCTTGCGCGCGACGACATTCACCAGCGTCTCTTCACGCTCACCGAATGGCTTGGGTTTGCTCAACCCCAGCCGCTCCAGCAAACCAAAATCCTTCGACCGGCTCCACCACAGATACGGGTAGGAAACATTGCGCTCGGCAAACTCGAAGCCCTGCTCGCGGATCATCTGCAGGTAGCCGGCGGCGCTCTTCTGCACATGCATCGGATGGCGGAACAGCCAGCGAATCACCCAGGTATCAATGTAAGCCTCGGTGGATTCGGCGAACAGCAGATAGCCGCCCGGCTTGAGCACGCGATAGAACTCGGCCAAGGCTTTTTCCTGCTCGACCAGATGATGGAAAGTCTGGTGGCAGAACAGCAGGTCGACGCTGGCATCGGCGACGTTGAGCGTGGCGCAATCGCTGCCGATCAACTCGACTGGCATGCCCAGGCGGGTGGCCTCTTCGGCGCTGAGTTGCAGGCTGTGCGGGTCGGCGTCGACGCCGATCAGGCGCTGCGGGGCAAAGGTCTGGCGCAGGTGGCCGAAGGACTTGCCCTGACCGCAACCGGCGTCCAGCAGCACCGGGTGTTCCGGCAGCGGCTCACTGAACAAGCCACGCAGATCGTTGATCGCCACGCGCAGCACGTGGTGCTGCCAGGTGTGGCTGCGCAGGAACCAGAGACCGAAGCGGGTTTCCTCGACGTAGCTGTCGCTCAGGTAATTCATGAGGCGTCCTGCGCGCAGAGTTGGGAAATCATCTTCAGCCGGCGCCGCGCTTCGCTGACAAACGGGTTGCGCTCGTCCCAGGCGTAACCGGCGAGGATCGAGCAGATCATCCGGCGAATGTCCGCCTGACTGTCCTCGTAGAAAATCACGTCCTGGAAGGTGCCGGCGTACCAGCCTTCGACGTAGCAGCGGAAGGTATCGACGCCGCGTTTCAACGGTTCGGCAAATTCGCTTTGCCAGTCCACCGTTTCACCCTGCAACTGACGGTGCAGCACGCCAGCGGCCATGCTCGCCGAACGCATGGCGATGGTCACGCCGGAGGAGAACACCGGATCGAGGAATTCTGCGGCGTTGCCCAGCAGCGCGAAGCCCGGGCCATGCAGGGTTTTCACATTGGCCGCGTAGCCGCCGAGGGTGCGCGCCGGGGTGTCCCAGACCGCGTTGTTCAGAACCCCGGCGAGGCTTGGCGTCTCGGCGATAAAACTGCGCAGGCAGGCATCGAGGTCGCTGTCGCGGTCCTGAAAATGCTCCTCAGCCGCCACCACGCCCACCGAGCAGCGGCCGTTGCTGAACGGGATGGTCCAGAACCACACATCGCGATGCTCGGGATGGGTGGTGACGAGGATTTTTTCGCGGTCGAACGCCGGATTGTCGATGTGATCTTCAACGTGGGTAAACACCGCCTGGCGCACCGGGAAATTCGAAGGCGCTTCGAGGTCGAGCAGACGCGACAACACGCGGCCATAGCCGCTGGCGTCCAGGACGAAATCGGCTTCTACGCGGTACTCGCTGCCGTCTTCGCGACGCACATCGAGTTGTGGTTTCGCCTGATCGAAATCGACGCTGACAATCGCATCGCCATAACGGATTTCCGCGCCTTGCAATGCCGCTTGATCGGCCAGCAACTTGTCGAAATCGGCGCGCTGCACCTGGAACGTGGTCGGCTTGCCGGCGGTGAAGGTGTCGCCAAAATCGAAGGCGCTGTAGCGCTCGCCCCAGGCAAACGCCGCGCCGGTCTTGCGCTGGAACCCGGCGGCGTTGACGGCGTCGAGCATGCCGGCTTCTTCGACGAAATCCAGGCAATGGCTGAGCAGGCTTTCGCCTATGGAGAAGCGTGGGAAGTGCTGGCGCTCGAGCACCAGCACATCGTGGCCCTTGCGCTTGAGCAGGGCAGCGGCGATAGCACCGGACGGGCCGGCACCGATGATCACGACCTGACGGGATTCCATTTCAACGATTGGCACGTGAGCTCCGGGGCAGAGGACTGTTCAGATTCAGGGGCGCGCGATGCAGGCCGATCAGGGCCGGCAGCAGCGTCGCGATCAGGCCCATCAGCATCAGCGCGAAATACAGCGCCGGAGTGATGAGCTGTTGTTGCAATAGCAGATTGAGAAAGACGATTTCGCTCAGGCCGCGAATGTTCAGCAGCACGCTTTCGCGCCAGCGGCTGGCGCCAGCGAACGAGGCGCCCGCCCAACCGAGGCCGAGCCAGTTGCCGAGCAGTTTACTGGCAATCGGCAACAGCAGCAGCGCCGCCCACTGCCCGGCGTCGAGGCTGGCGAGGGCGCTGTGGACGTCGATCTGGACGATGCCGAACGTGAGGATCAGCGGGATCGCGATCCACGTCTGCAAGCGGCTCATCCAGCGTGCCGGCAACGGCAGCACCAACGGCACTTTCAGCAGCGCCATGCACAGCAGATAGCCGATGCCGAAAATCAGCGCGTTGAGTTTGTAATGCTCGGCCATGACCAGCAACGCGAAGAAGCCGAGGCTGTAAGTCAGCGGGCGACGCACGCGCAGCAGGTGCAAAAGCAGCGGCACGCCGGCCATGGCCACGGGCAGCAACAGGCTGCTCAAGTGCAGGCTGCCTTGGGCGAGGCCGAACAGCGTCCAGCAGGTCAGATCGATCAGGATCGCGGTCTGCACCAGCCGCCGCGTGGCAGCGGGCGGGTAATCGATGTGACGCAGATACAGGTACAACACCGGGATCGCGGTAATCGCGAAGACCAGTCCGATGGCCAGTGCGTTGAGCCACGGCTGCGCCGGCAGCAACCAATACGCGACCGCCAACCCGCAAGCGAACGGCACAGCGAAACTCGGCACAGCGATTTTTACGCTCTGGCGATCCAGACGTAGATCGATGACATCGCTGAGAATGTGCCCGAGCAGCAAGGCGAAGCTCAGGCTGTAGAGGTTTTTCAGCCAGTCAGGGGCGATCAGTTGTGCGCCGCTGAGCTGCCAGCCCGGCTCGATCCAGAAGTACATCAGCAACGGCAAGCCGAAGCTCGCCAGCAGCAACTGGCTGACGATCGGTATCAGACCGAAATGGCGGCCGACCCGGGTCGCCAGGGCAAACAGCGCCATGGTTAGCAACCAGAAGCCGAAGATCATCATGCCGCTGGCTCCGCAACCGGTTCATGGCGCCCGGCCCACGGCGCGAGCATGAAGCTGAACGCCAGGCCGAGGCTCACCGACAGGCCGAAATTACTCACCGCCGGCGTACTGGAGACCGCCAGCAGGCCGAACGACAGCCACGTCGTCACCGCTGCGAGCAAGGTGCCGAGCAGGCTCACCGCCGCGCCGCCGACCTGTTCACGCATGAGGATCGCGTAATCGACGCTGATCGCCGTCACCAACAGCAGGCCGAACAGGCTGAACAAGGTCAGTGGCTGACCGAGCCAGCCAAGGCTGGCCAGACTGCACAGCGCCGCCAGCAGCGGCAGGGCGACGATACGCAGGGCGCCGGTCAGGCCGAACGGCAGCATCAGCACCAGCACGATCAACACGCAGGAGGCCAGTTTCAACTCGGCGGCGCTGATCTGCGTCGCGGCGAACACCTTGTTCAGATCACCGAGGCGATCGACCAGCACCACTCCCGGCAAATCGAGCGCCTGCACGCGCAACAACGACGGATTGTTCAAGCCCTGCAGGCTGGTGATTGCTGCGACGCCGTCTTCAGTCGGTCCAAGCCACAGTGTCCGATACGGCTCGCCGAGCGGGCCGGCCAGCGCGGCGTCAATGTCTTCGGCGGGCAGGGTCTGCAATTGCCGCAATTCGTTTTGCAACGCCGTCACTGGCACGCCGAGATCGAGCAGCGGTTGCCAGACCGACGGCAGCCTGTTCAGTGATTCGCGCACTTGCTGTTGCTGGCTCGGCGCGCTGACCAGTTGATCGAGAGCCAGATAGCCTTGCAGTTTGTCGAGGTTGACCAGTTGCTGCAGGCGCTCGCTCAGCGCTGCCTGGCGCTCGAGCAATTGCTCCTGATTGGCCGCACGGATCAGGAAGAACTGGCTGGTCGGTTGATACCCGGTGATGCGCGCGATGGTCTGCGCTTCGTCGGTCAGATGCTGCGGCGCGCCGACCCATTGGCGGATATCGTTTTTGCTCTGCAACTGCATCAGACCGCCGACGCAGAAGGCGATCAGCAGCGCCAGCAACGCGGGCGTGCGAATGCAACCGAGCAGCGCCTCACGCAGATGAATCAGGCGTTCGGCCAGGCGCAGCGGCCATTGCGCCGGGCGCAGTTGGACATTTTTCAGCAGCGCCGGCAGCAGGCAGACCGCCGACAGATAGGCACCGAGCAAGCCGGCGGCGGAGAACACCGCGATCTGCGTCAGCGCCGGGAACGGTGTCCAGGCCAGCGCCAGATAGCCGATAACGCTGGTGATCAGGCTCAGGGTCAGCCCCGGCAAGGTCAGGCGCAGGGCCGGCCAGCTGCGCCAGGGCTTGAGGCTCCAGCTCTTGGATAGATAGTGCAGTGGGTAATCGACGGCAACGCCGATCAGACTCGAGCCGAGCACCAGCGTCATCACATGCATGTGACCGAACAGCGCCACGCAGGCCACCGCGCCGAACAGCATGCCGACCAGCACCGGGACGAACGCCAGCAACACGCCCCAACGGCGAAACGCCAACAGCAGCAACAGCAGAATGCCAACCGTCGCACCACCACCGACCCAGGTCATTTCGCGGGTGGCTTGTTGCTGGCCGTTGGCGGCGTAGAGCAGGCCACTGGCGGCGAGCAACTGCACGCCGCTTTGCGCCGCTTGCTCGCGGCTGTGCTGGAGCAGCTCTGCCACTTGTAGCGGCAGGTTCATGTCGAAGGCATTGCCGGTGGTGCGCGCACGCAGCATCACCAAGCTCTTGCCGTCGGCATCGGCGACCAGTGCGCCGCTGCCGATGTCCAGTTGCACCGCGCCGTGTTTCGGCTGGCTGTTCTGGATGCGTCCGGTCAGGCCCAGCCAATCGTCCTGGCTCGGCACCAGAGTAAAGCCGTTGAACGGGTCGAACAGCGCCTGCACCCGCTGCTGGATGAACGCGTCGGGGTGCTCGCTGAGTAGCTGCCGATCATCCGCCGAGAGCATCGCCAAACGCCCTTGCAGCAATTGCTTGCGCAGCGCCGGCAAGTCGGCTTGCAGATTCCATTGCACGGTTTCGAACAGACCGCTGGCCTGCCATTGTTCGCCCAGTTGCTGAGCCATGTTCAGTGCTTGCTGGCGATCGGCGTGACCGACCAGCACCAGCATTTCGCGATTGAGCGGTTCTTGCATGCGCTGTTCGGCGCGCGACTCCAGCGCATCGGGACTGGTCCCGGGTACCAGCTCCATGAGATTGGCCGACAGCGGCGCACCGTCGCGCCACTGCCAGGCAGCCAGCGCGACGACGGCCAGCAGCAGGCTCAGAAACAGCCAGGGCAGCTTGCGTTCACTCGGCAAAGTCATGTTGCTCCGCTTCGCTCAAGGGTTGCTCGGCCGTACTGTCGTGCATGCGCAGCAGGGTGCTGTCGCCCTGGGTTTCCAGCAGCTCGATGGTTTGCACAAGGGCGCCGCCATCGATATTGATCTGCTTGAACACTTGCTTGAGCAGCACCGAACGCGGCGTCAGGGTCAGTTGCCACTGCTGCGCCGTGCCGCTCAGGGCCAGTTCGAAATCCCGCTGCAAACCGCTGCTGTCACCTTGCAGCACAGCGAGAAACAAACGGTTCTGCTCGGCACCGGCGCTCTTGTTCGGCAGGAGTTGCCAGCCGTTGGTGTCACGGCGGGCGATGCCATCGGCGGTGATGCGGTAATCCTGTTGCAGCGGGGTTTTCAACAGCCACAGCAGGCCATGATTTTTCGCGAGGACGAAGCTGCCCTTGCTGATCAGCGGCTGCGGCAGGGCGCGCAGGTGTTTTTCCTGGATGAACTGGCCGTGGATAACATCCGGTTTCGCCAGTTGTTCACTGAGTTGTTGCAGGTCGAAGGCATTGGCCCATGACGACACGGCCAGCAGCGCCAACGCGCCAAGGCTTTTGAACAACACATTCATCGCAGCATCCTTTCCACGGCATCGGTGAAGACTTTGGGTGAAGCCAGTTGCATCTCGCGGCTGCTGACTTCCACAGCGACTTGCACAGAGCTTGCGCGGGTCAGACGTTCGCCGGTCTGCAGGTCGGTGATCAGATAGTTGATCTTCAGACGGTTTTCCCACTCGACCAGACTGGCGCGCACGTTCAGCCGTTGGCCGAACACCGCGCCGCGCACGTAGCGCAGTTGCAGGTCGATGATCGGCCAGGCGTAACCCGACTCGACCATGTGCGTGTAGTTGTGGCCGATCTTGTCCAGCAGCGCGCAGCGCGCCACTTCGAGGTATTTGACGTAATGGCCGTGCCAGACCACGTGCATGGTGTCGACGTCGAAAAACGGCACGAGAATTTCGGTATCGGCGTGAAGCACTCCGGCACTACGCATGCAGCCTCCAGTGTTGCGCGGCGATGCGTTGCAGGCACAGGCGCAATTCGCCTTCCAGCGCCCGGTCTTCGATGACCGGCGGGAAGTCTTTGCCGAGTTCTTCGTGCATCGCTGCCAGTGCTGGCGGCAGCGGACGCGCATCGGCGGCTTGAGCGCGCAGCCAAACGCCCTGATTGGCGGCGAGCAGGGTGGCGGCGGCGACCTGTTCGGTCAGCTCCAGCACGCGAATCGCATCACGGGCGGCGATGGTGCCCATGCTCACCTTGTCCTGGTTGTGGCACTCGGTGGAGCGCGAGAACACGCTGGCCGGCATGGTGTTTTTCAGCGCTTCGGCGGTCCAGGCGCTGGTGCCGATCTGCACGGCTTTGAAGCCATGGTTGATCATGGCCCGATCGGCGGGTGCGCCGGATAGGTTGCTCGGCAAGCCGTGGTTGTAGCGCTCGTCGACCAGCAACGCCAATTGCCGATCGAGCAGATCGGCGACGTTGGCCACGAGGTTTTTCAGGCTGTCCATGGCAAAGGCAATGTGCCCGCCGTAGAAGTGCCCGCCATGCAGAACACGCTCGGCTTCGGCATCGATGATCGGGTTGTCGTTGGCGCTGTTCAGCTCGGTTTCGATAAAGCCGCGCAGCCAGTTCAGGCTGTCGGCCAACACGCCGAGAACATGCGGCGCGCAACGCAGCGAGTAACGATCTTGCAGACGATGCAGTGGCGCGGTCGGCGCGTCGATCGCCAGATCCTTGCGCAGCCACGCGGCGACCTGCATCTGTCCCGGATGCGGCTTGGCGGCGAACAGGCGTTCGTCGAAGTGCTCCGGATTGCCTTGCAGCGCGACGACGTTGAGCGCGGTGATGCGCGTGGCCAGTTGCAGCAGATAATCGGCGCGGGCGAAAGCCAGGCAGGCGAGGCCGGTCATCACCGCTGTGCCGTTCATCAGCGCCAGCGCCTCTTTCGGGCGCAGCACCAGCGGTATCCAGCCGAGCTCGCGATGCACGTCGGCAGCCTGACGACGTTCGCCACGGAACATCACTTCACGCTCGCCGGACAGGGTTGCGGCGACATAGGACAACGGCGTCAGATCGCCGCTGGCACCCACCGAACCCTCTTCGGGAATCAGCGGCAGGATGTCGTATTCGAGAAACGCATGCAGACGCTCGAGCAGTTCGACGCGCACCCCGGAAACGCCGTGGCACAACGACTGCAAGCGCGCCGCCAGCACCGCGCGGGTCGCCTGCGCGTCGAGCAGTTTGCCCAGGCCGCAACCATGAAAGGTGTAGAGATGACGCGGCAGCGCCTCGACGTGATGCAGCGGCACCGCGACCACGCAGGAATCGCCGTAGCCGGTGGTGACGCCGTAGATCACGCCTTCCTTGTCCAGCAGCGAATCGAGAAACCGCGCGCCCTTGGCGATGCGCTCGCGATAGTCGGCGTCAGCCTGCAACTGCACGGGCGCCTGACGGTTGGCCAGGGCCAGCACGTCTTCGATGCGCAAAGGGCGTTCGCCGAAGGTTACCGGCTCATGGGTTGGCGTCGTCATCGGTCTTCCAGAAAGGGTAAAAGTTGAACCATTGCTGCGGGGCCTCGAGGCAATAGTGACTCAGGCGCTGCGCGTAGCGAGTGGCCCACTGATGAATGACCTGCTCGCGCTCGCGGCGTGTCCACACCACCGCGTCGGCGAACGGTTCGAGGGTCAGGCGGTAGTGGCCGTCGGCTTGCTTGAGACACATCAGCAGGTTGACCGGGCACTTGAGCAGGCCGGCCAGTAACCACGGGCCTTGCGGAAATGGCGCCGGATGGCCGAGAAAATCCACCGTCACGCTGCGCCCGCCATGCAGCGGCACGCGGTCACCGGCAATCGCCAGCCACTCGCCGCGCTCCAGTCGTTCGTGCAGTTGCAGCATGATCACCGGGTCGAGTTCGCTGACCTGGATCAGGCGCAGATTGGTCGCCCCGGCCTCGCCAAGCAAGCGGTTGAATTGTTCGGCGTGCTTGGTGTGCACCAACACATTCATGGTGACCTTTTCGCCGATCTCCGCCAGCGCGCGGCAGACTTCGAGATTGCCCAGATGCGCGCCGACCAGCAGTTGCCCGCGACTGCCGCGCAACTGCTTGCGCAGCAGCGCCGGGTCGATGATTTCGATCTGCTCGATGCTCAGCTTGCCGTTCCACACGTCGAGCTTGTCGAGCAGCGAATCGGCAAAGGTCATGAACTGGCCAAACACCCGCCAGTGACTCGGGCGCAGATCGTCGCGCCGGCTCCACTCGGCCAGCCGCTGCTGGTACTGCCAGGCACTGCGCCGGGCGATCCGGCCGAACAAAAAGAAATACAGGACGATGCCGTACAGCAACGGACTGAGCAGGCGCCGGCCGAGGACTTTGGCGGCGAACGCGGTGAATTTCATCAGCAGGAAACTGCCGCGCTCTTCGCGGTCGGCCCAGTGCTTCTTGTCGACTTCTTCGCTCATGGTTTCCACCGCCGCCAGAGGATCACCGGCCAACGCAGCAACATGCCGAAGAACAGCCGCGTGTGCATGCTGGAAATCAGCGCGTTGTCGTGGAACAGGCGGAAGTGCGACACGCCGTCCAACGGGTAATGCACGCTGGTCTGCAGCCAGCGCATCGGCTGATTGCGCCAGGCCAGACGCACAAGAATGTCCGAGTCGAAATCCATGCGTTTGCCGACTTTGGCCGAGTCGATCACGGCCAGAGTCGGCGCCAGCGGATAAACACGAAAGCCGCACATCGAATCGCGAATCTGCAACGACAGGGTGTTGATCCAGACCATCACGTGGGTCAGGTAGCGCGCGTACAAACGCCCTTTCGGCACGCTCTCGTCGAACAGCGGATAGCCGCAGATCATCGCCTCGGGATGGGCGCGGGATTCGCCGACGAAGCGCGCGACGTCGTGCAAATCGTGCTGGCCGTCGGCATCGACCTGCAAAGCATGGCTGTAGCCCAGACGCGAGGCCTCACGCAGACCGGTCATCACCGCGCCACCCTTGCCCTGATTGGCCGTCAGGCGCACCAGGAAAACCCTGTCGCGCTCGGCCAGGGCGTCGAGCACCCGCGCGCAGGACGGCTCGCTGGCATCGTCCACCAGAATGCACGGCAGACCTTGTGCGAGCAGGGCATCGACCACCGTGGTGATCGCGGTTTCGTGGTTGTACACCGGGATTACGGCGCAGGGGTTATGCATGGGCAGGCCCCAGGAGAATGCGTCCGCTGGAACACGTCGCCGTGTCATTGCGATAGGCGAAGTACAACTTGCCGCGCTCGGCATCGAAACGCAGATGCAGCTGGATTTCATCACCCGGACGCACCAGTTGCTGGAATTTCAGCACCTCCATTCCGGCAAACGCGCCGTCCAGCTTCAGCAACTGCCGACCCAGATTCAGCGCCCACTCCACCTGCACCACACCGGGCAACACCGGTGCCTTGGGAAAGTGTCCGCTGAAGTAGGCCAGATCCGGCGGCACGCTGAGTTGCAGGCTCCATTCGCCGTCGCTTGCGCTCTGCTCCAGCACTTCGGGGGCTTTCGGCCGTGCGGCCAGCAGCAGCGCTTCGACGTCGGCTTGCGCCAGTTTGCCCTGGCTGTTCAACGGCATTTGCCGCAGCAGGCGCCAGCGCCGGGGCAGGGCGAGGGCTTCGCAATGTTGGCTCAGATGTTTGCGCAGGGTTTCGGTCAGTTCACGGCGGCCGTGCTCGCGCAGGGCGAACAGACCCGATTCGCTGAGCACCAGCAGCGCACCAAGCGAGGCGCGGTTTTCCTGCACGACACCGAGGCGCGCTTCGGCGACCCAGTCATGGGCTGCCAAGGCCTGCTCGAGCATCGGCAGCGAGATGCGTTTTTCTTCCAGTTTGACGATGCGGTCCAGTCGCCCCAGCAGTTCGAAGCGACCATCAGCGGCAATGCGCGCGGCATCGGCGCTGTGTTCAACATGGCCGGCAGGCAGATAAGGCGAAGAAATAAGCAGGGCGCCGTCGCTGTCCTGGTTCAGTTCGACGCCAGCGAACGGCTGCCACAACGACTCGCCCTGACGCCAGGCGATGCCGCCGGTTTCCGAGCTGCCGAGGATTTCCGTCGGCCATTGCTGCAAGCGCTGGTGCAGGCTTTGCGCCGCTTCTGGCGGCAACGCACCACCGGAGGAAAACACCCGGCGCACCGCGCTCAGGGCCGGCCAGTCGAGGTTGTCGCCCATGCGCTTGAGCAGCGCCGGGCTGGCGACCCAGGCGAAGGCCGGGTATTCGCGGCTGGCGCGCTGCAAGTCTTCGGAGAACGCCAGTTGCCGGCGCACGAACGGGCGGCCGGCGCACAATGGCCACAACACGCGAAACAGCAGGCCATAGATGTGTTGCGTGGCGACACTGCCGATGATGCAGGCTTGACCGAGGTCTGCGCCCCACAACAGCTCCAGCGCTTCGACCTCGTTGGCCAATTGGCGCAGGGTCTTGTCGATGCGCTTGGGTTCGCCGCTGGAACCGGAAGTGCACAGGCTCAGGCGGCATTGATCGAGATCCAGTTGTGCACCGGGCAGTTCGGGCTGAGTGAAGTCGTTCAACTGGGCGTCGCCGGGTTGATCGGTCAGCCATAGATCGACTTCCTGCGACCAGCGCTGACGCGTCTGCGCTTGCAGATCCGCCGGCAGCAACACGCTGACGCCGGCACGCCAGGCACCGAGCAGGGCAATGGCGAGGTCGGCAGCATCTTCCAGATGCACGGCCAGCCTTTTCACGCCTCGGCTTTGCAGACCAGCGGCGACGCTCAAGGCCTGCGCTCGCAGTTGCGCGTGATCGAGTGCCGGCGCTTGGCAGATCGCCCTTGCCGGCAGTGCCTTGAGCAACAGCTGCTCAAGTTTTATCCAATTCATGTACGGCCTCTTACCCGTTGTCGTATCAGCCATTCAATGGCAAACATCAGGCCGATCAATCCGTAGGAGATCAGGCCGGTGTACAACATCCACCAATCCAGCGGCGCCCACAGGGTGAGGAGGGCGGCGCACAAACCGTTGCAGAAGAAAAACACGCTCCAGGCCAGCGTGACCTTGCGCGTGTAGCGAATGGCAACCTGCGGCAGCTCCGGCTCGCGCAAGCGCGCCAGACGCTCGACCATTGGCGGGCCGTATTTCAGGCTGGCGCCGAACAGCACCAGCATGAATGCGCTGATCAGCACCGGATACCAGCGCAGCAGCTGCGGGCTGTCGAACACCGCCAGCAGCAGGCAGAACACCATCGCCACGCATGCCATCCACAGGCTGCCGGGCTTGCGTTCGCCGGTCAGGGCGCGCGCCAGCCACAGGCTGCCCAGCAGCAGTGCAAATTGCCACGGGGCGAAATGCTCCATGCCGAAATACACCGCAAAGGGGTACAGCAGACCGGCCAGCAGCAGGCCTAGGCCGATCAGTCGGCTCATGCGGCCGGTTGAACCAGACGGAACACCGCCTCGACCACGTCACCGACGGTGCGCACCGATTTGAACTCTTCGGCGGCGATTTTCTTGCCGGTCTGGCGTTTGATGTGATCGATCAGGTCGACCGCATCGATGCTGTCGATTTCCAGATCCTGATACAGATTGGCGTCCATGCTTACGCGGGCCGGATCCAGCTCGAACAGCTCGACCAGGGCATCGCGCAGGGTGTTGAAGATATCGTCACGAGTTTGCATGGTCCGGTCTCAAGCTGCCTGTTTTGCCGTGACGAATGCCGCAAGGCTGGCCACGTTGGTGAAATGGTTGCGGGTATCCTTGGCATCGGCGTCGATCTTGATGCCGTATTTTTTCTGGATCGCCAGGCCCAGTTCCAGCGCGTCCACGGAATCCAGGCCGAGGCCTTCGCCGAACAATGTCTGCTCGTCGCCGATGTCCTCGGGGCTGACGTCTTCGAGGCCGAGGGCATCGATGATCAGCAGTTTGATGTCACGCACCAGGCTAGCGGTGTTCAGTTCGCTCATCTGCGGCGAGCTCCTTAATGAAATAGTCATGCAAATAATCGTTGAGCTTGCGCGAGGCCTGCGGTGCGGGGCCTTGCGCGGCGAAGGTCTGTGGGTCTATATCGGCCCCCACGCGAAAACTGAAGTGCACGCGGCGATGGGGGATGCGATACCACGGCTCGGCTTTGGTCAGGGTGGTCGGGCTGACCTTGATGATCACCGGGGTAACGATTTTCGCACCGCGCAGGGCAATTGCCGCCGCCCCCCGATGAAAGGCCGGCGCCTGCCCCGGCTGGGTGCGCGTACCTTCGGGGAAAATGATCAGGGTCTGGCCGTCCTGCAATGACTGCGCGGCGGCGTCGAGCATGTCCATGCTGCCGTCGTTGCTGATGTACTCGGTGCGGCGCAGCGGGCCACGGGTGAACGGGTTTTCCCAGAGGGTTTTTTTCACCACGCAATTGGCGTGGCGCACCAGACCGATGAGAAACACCACATCGATCAGCGACGGGTGGTTGGCGATGATCATCTGCCCCGGGCGACCGAGGCGTTCGGCACCCTCGATGTCGTAAGTGAGCACGCCGGTGCGGGCCATGAAACGCACGAAAAACCAGAACAAGCGACTGACCGTACGCCGCGCGCGCAGGCGATGGACCCGCGCGTCACCGGGCAGGCAGCCGAGCAGCGGAAATACCAGAAGGCGCAGACACAGCCCGCCGAGCCCGAACAAGGCGAAGCTCGCAGCAGTGGCCAGCAGGCGCCAGTAGTAGGCGTCGCGGTGTTTGGCGGTCACGGGTTGCGATGCCAGGTCCATACACGATTTTTCCACGCATGTTGGCAGTCAGGTTGCTGGCCGAGCAGGGTTCGCAGCAGGTTGAGTGCGTGCGGCCAGTGCGCCTTTGACCGGGTTTCGGTGCTGCTGTTCAGGGTCAGCCGCCAGTCGGTACCGGGCGTGAGCAATAAACCCAGCGCGTAAGGGAACGGCACGTCATCGACCCACTGCGAGTAGGCCTCGGGCGGTTGCTCTTCGGTGATCACCAGCAGCACGGCCGGGGCGCCTTCATCAAGCAATGCGGCCGCTTCGAGCATGCCGTGTTCGAGGCCGTCGCCAGCAGCGGCGAGAGCGGTCATTTCGCTGGTTTCACCGCGCATGATCGACCACAGACCGATGATCGCGTTGTGCACCGAGAGGCTGAATTGGGTCGGCGACAATGGCTGTTCGGTGGCTAGATCGCGGAGGATTTCAAACGTGCGTGGGGTTTCGCCGTGCCGCGAGACGAACACCAGCGGCAGGTTGTCCCGGCCGTCGGCCAGCGGCCAGCCAACGCTGAAGGCCATCCGCGCCAGGCGGCTGAGGCGGCGGCGTTGCATGGCCGGCAGAAACGACACATCGGGCGCGGCATCACTGCTCTGCAGCACGACCGGTTGTCGGCTCCAGGCCTGCCAAGCGTCCACGCTGTCGAGCCCCGGGGCCCACGCGCGCCATTGGGCGATGTTGAAGTTGATCACGGACATTCATCCCGCCCCTGCGGGCTTTCGTTGACGCGTTGAGTCGCCAGCGCCGCAGCAGGCTTGGCTTGGCGCAGGGCGCCGGGTGGCGCGCATTATCCCGGTGCGACGGGTGTGTAGCAAATGTTGGTTACATTTTACCCAACAAAATGTACCGAGCGGTTCGCTGCATGGCTATCACTTGGCCATTATCCAGATTTGACGCGGCGTGTCTGTCAGGTGTCTCTGCGATGGCTGGCGGTTTTTTCCATGCCTGGGCGTCGATTTTTACACCGGACGACGTAGTCCATGTCCGTGAAGGTAGCGAAGCGCGGTCACCGCCAACTACACTCGGTCATTCTTTGATACACGGAGGTTTGGTCATGCGGCGCGTGGTGTTCAATCAGAAAGGTGGCGTGGGCAAATCCAGCATCGCCTGCAATCTGGCGGCGGTCAGCGCCAGCGAGGGTTATCGCACGTTGTTGGTCGACCTCGATGCCCAGGCCAATTCCACTCAGTATCTGACCGGGCTCACCGGCGATGACATTCCGATGGGCATCGCCGATTTCTTCAAACAGACCCTGTCCTCCGGGCCGTTCTCGAAAAAGAATCAGGCGGACATCTATGAAACGCCGTTCGACAACCTGCACATCATTACCGCCACCGCCGAGTTGGCCGACCTGCAGCCCAAGCTCGAGGCGAAACACAAGATCAACAAGCTGCGCAAGTTGCTGGACGAATTGTCCGAGGACTACGACCGGATCTATCTGGATACCCCGCCAGCACTGAATTTCTACGCGGTATCGGCGCTGATTGCCGCGGATCGCGTGTTGATCCCCTTTGACTGCGACAGCTTTTCACGTCAGGCCCTGTACGGCCTGATCGCCGAGATCGAAGAGTTGAAGGATGACCACAACGAAGGGTTGGAAGTCGAAGGCATCGTGGTCAATCAGTTTCAGGCGCGGGCCAGCCTGCCGCAGCAGATGCTCGATGAGTTGATCGCCGAAGGCTTGCCGGTACTGCCGGTGTACCTGAGCAGTTCGGTGCGCATGCGCGAGTCGCACCAGGCCAGCATGCCGCTGATCCACCTCGACCCACGGCACAAGCTGACGCAGCAGTTTGTGGAACTGCACAATCTGCTGGAAGACCACTGATTCCCCGACTCACACGCAAATCCTGTGGGAGCGAGCCTGCCCGCGAAGAGGCCGGCACATTCAACATCGGCGCTGAATGATCGACCGCCTTCGCGAGCAGGCTCGCTCCCACAGGGTGGTCTGTGTTGGGTCAGATGCCTTGGCTACGCAGCCACGCCATCAACTGCGGCAATGGCAACCCACCGCTCTGCCGCGCCACTTCCCTGCCGTTTTTAAACAGAATCAGACTCGGAATCGAGCGAATCCCCAACTGCGCCGACAACTGCTGGTTCGCTTCGCTGTCGAGCTTGGCCAGCCGGCACTTGCCCGCCAGCTGCGCCGCAGCCTGTTCGAACACCGGCGCAAACGACTTGCACGGCCCGCACCAGTCCGCCCAGACATCCACCAGTAACGGCAGATCGCCCTTGATCTGACTGGCGTAATCGCCTTGCTTGAGTTCGAAAGGCTTGCTCAGCAGTACCGCAGATTTGCAGCGTCCGCACTTGGGTTGATCGGCGAGACGCTCGGCTGGAATGCGGTTGACGCCGTTGCAGGAGGGGCAGGGGATGAGGAGTGGGGTGGTCATGATTGGTTCTCTGATAGGCAGTCTATAGAACTGATTTGGAGTCGATCTGCCAACTTATCAATGTCGCAACTGCTCACATTTTTCTCAAAACAGTTCCGGGATCGATGGCTAGTCTGAAGACCAATTCGGCGTTTTACGCTTGTCGTGAGGAGATCGCTTTGTTTTTATCTGCGTGCTACTTTTGTTGCACTAATCCAGGAATCGATGATTCCTATGCATCAAATCGGAGCGACATGATGTCCGTAACTTCCAAGATACGCCGCCAAGGCGGCGCTGCCGTCATTACGATTCCGCCCACGCTTTTAAAGTTGTTGCATCTGGAGGTTGGCGCACAGCTAGAGCTGAATGTGGTCGATGGCGAACTGATTGCTCGTCCAGCCGTAGCCGCTACGCGTAAGCGTTATAGTTTGTCAGAGCTACTCGAAGGCGCAGAAGAATTGCAGAAACTTAACGCCCAGACTAGCGAGACCCTTGAAGGTGATTCTGTCGGCCGGGAGCTGGGTTGATGGTGCGCCGACAGCCCCCTCAGCGGGGTGACGTTTACTGGATTGATCCAAACCCAGTGGCGGGGCGGGAGATGATGAACAGACATCGCTTTGTGGTGATCACGCCCAGAGAGATCAACGCATTGGGCGTGAGCATGACGGTGCCTGTTACTAGCGGTGGGAATTTCAGCCGGAATATGGGTTTGGCGGTCGCCATTACTGGCCACGAAACCAATGGTGTAGCGGTGTGTAATCAGGTTCGCAGTTTTGACATAGAACAACGGGTACGAGACGGCACGGCCAAATTCATCGAGCGACTGGATGACGTGACAATGTCTGACATCGTCGACCGTGTAATCAGTGCAATCGACCCGCTAAGCTGAAGCGCCTACGAAGAACAACTGATCTCCAAATGCTTGCCCCACTCCGGCGGTCGCTCGGCGTAACGTTCCATCCCCGGCTGCTCATCGAACGGTTTGCTCAACACCGCATGCAATCGGCGCACCTCGGAATAATCGCCTTGCTCGGCCGCATCGATGGCTTTTTGCGCAAGGTAATTGCGCAGGATGTACAGCGGATTGACCGCATGCATCCGTGCGCGGCGTTGTTCCTGATCGGCATTGCCGTCGCGGCCGACCCGGGCAACGTAGCGTTCGCCCCAGGCATCGAAACCTTTGATATCGACAAAATCGTCGCGCAGGCGGGCGATGGCCTGTTCGGCTGACTCTTCACCGAGGCGGCGGAAGAACAGCGTGTAGTCGACGCCGCTGTTCTGCATCAGTTGCAGCAGGTTTTCCAGCAGTTGCTGATCGTCGTCCTCGGCGGTGGTGAAGCCGAAGCGGCGGCGCATCAGGTCGAGGTAGTGCGCCTGGAACAGCGGCAGGTACAAGCCGAGGGTTTCACGCAGGGCCTCGACGCTGATGAACGGCGTCAGCGCCTGGGCGAGCGCGCTGAGGTTCCACTGGCCCACCGGCACCTGATTGCTGAACGAGTAGCGACCCTGATCATCGGAGTGATTGCAGATGAAATGCGCGTCGAAGTCATCAAGGAAGGCGAACGGGCCGAAGTCGAAGGTAATGCCGAGGATCGACATGTTGTCGGTGTTCATCACGCCGTGGCAGAAGCCGTAGGCCTGCCACTTGGCGATCAGTTCGGCGTTGCGCTCGACGATCTCGCGGAACATCGCCAGATACGGTTCCGGTTGCTCCAGGCATTCGGGGAAGTGCATCGCCAGCACGTGCTCGCCGAGCTGTTTCTGCTGCTCGGGGCGCTTGGTGTAGTAGAAGTATTCGAAATGGCCGAAGCGGATATGGCTCGGCGCCAGACGCAGCACCATCGCCGCGCGTTCCTGCTTTTCCCGCCAGACGGGCGTGTCGGAGCCAATCACGCAGGCGGCCCGCGAAGACGGGATGTTCAGCGCGTACAGCGCTTCGGAGGCGAGAAACTCGCGAATCGATGAGCGCAGCACCGCGCGGCCATCGCCCATGCGTGAAAACGGCGTCTGCCCGGCGCCTTTGAGGTGCAAGTCCCAATGCTCGCCAGCGTTGTTGTACACCTCGCCCAGCAGCAGGCCGCGCCCGTCACCCAGTTGCGGGGTATAACCGCCGAACTGATGGCCGGAATACACCATCGCCCGTGGCTCGGCGTCGGCCCACAGCTTGTGGCCGCCGAACAGCTGCGCGAATTCTTCGGTTTCGGCGCTGGCCGCATCGAGATCGAGCAAGGCCAGAGCGGCCGGGCTGGCGACCACCAGACGCGGATTGTCGATCGGTTCGGGCAGCACGTGCGCGGAGAACGCGTCGCCCAGGCGGGCAAAGCGGTTGTCGAAAGTCAGTTCGTCGAGGGCTTTCACGGGCCGGCTCCAGCAGAATGTCCGAGCATTCTGCTGGGACCATGTCGGTTAGTCGAGTTTGCTCGGTGGCGGTTCCGGCAACGGTTTCTGCCCGTCGACGATCGGCACGATGGTTTTGTTCTCGGGTTCCACAGGCACCATCTTGTATTCCTGGCCGTGCAGGTTCTTCAGGTAAACCTCCATCTGCCGGAACGAGATGTTGATGTGCTGCTTCTTGAACTCGCGATTGATGAAGCGGTTGACCTCATCCAGCACCGGGTTGCGGTCACCGAGATCGCGCACATGCATGCGCAGTTCGTGGTCGAGGGTGCTTTCGCCGAAGTTGAGGAAGTACACATGTGGCTCCGGTTCTTTGAGCACACGCGGGTTCTCCCGGGCCGCTTTGAGCAGCAGTTCCTTGACCAGGTCCAGATCCGAGCCGTAATCGACGCCCAGTTTCAGCGTGACGCGGGTGATGGTGTCGGTCAGCGACCAGTTGATCAGTTGCCCGGTGATGAACGTCTTGTTCGGGACAATGATGTCCTTGCGGTCGAAGTCGGTGATGGTTGTGGCGCGGATGCGGATCTTGCTCACCGTGCCCGAGAGGTTGCCGATGGTGATGGTGTCGCCGATCCGCACCGGGCGTTCGAAGAGGATCATGATGCCGGAGATGAAGTTGGCGAAGATCTCCTGCATACCGAAACCGAGGCCCACCGACAGCGCCGCCACCAGCCACTGCAACTTGTCCCAACTGACGCCGAGGGTCGACAGGGTGGTGACGAAACCGACGCCGGCAATTACGTAGGACAGCAGCGTGGTTGTCGCATAAGCGCTGCCCTGCGCCAGGTTGAGCTTGGACAGCACGAACACTTCGAGCAGACCGGGCAAGTTGCGCGCCAGCGCGAAGGTGATGCCGATGATGATCAGCGCGCCGAGCATGTCGCCGATGCTGATCGGCACCATGCTCATGTTGGCGCCAGTGCCGCTGGTGTATTCGTAGAGGGTGATGTTGTCCAGATACGAGAACACCGAAATCAGGTCCGACCAGACCCAGTACAGCGCCGCGATGAAACCGCCGAGCAGGGCCAGACGGATCAGGCGCAGGGACTGCTCGTTGACCTTTTCGATGTCCAGCGTCGGCTCTTCGATCACCGCTTCGCCGTCGCCGGCCTCTTTTGCCGCCTGCCGTTTGGCCAGCGCGCGCTGGTAAGCCAGGCGCCGCGCGGCAACGCTCAGGCCCCGTACGAAAGTGGCCTCGATCACCAGCCAGAACATCAGCAGGTACAGGGTGTTGATCAAGCGGTCGCTGAGTTTCAGTGCGGTGTAGTAGTAGCCGAAGCACACCGCGACAAACAGGGCGATCGGCAGCAGGGTGAACATCACCCCGACGGCTTTGCGGAACAGCGAGGCATTCTGGTGCGTCGGGCTGCTGATCAGCAGGCGACTGAGCAGCCATGCCATCAACGCATAGCAAGTCAGCACCACCGGCATGCCGAGCACGTCATCGGCCAGCGCCGCTGGTTGCAATTCGGCGACGGCCACCACGGCCACCAGCGCCATGACCACAAGGCCCAATCGACGTACCCAGCCCTGAAGGAACTCGACCTGCGGTTTTTCCCAGCGGAAGTGCAATTCCGCCACGCCACCCGGCGCGAGGATCCGGTACGCGGTGTAGAACACCAGCCAGGCCTGGCCCATCTGCAACAGCGCCGCGCCCATGTTGGCGTTCTGCCCGCGCGCGTCGATCTGCAAGGCCAGACCGCACAGCGCCAGACCCAGCGCCACCGGCATCGCCAACAGGATGTTGATCAGAATCGCCTGCGGCGTGTGCCACTGGCTGTCGCGCTTGAAGTGGCCGATGTCCTGGTGAACCTTGTTGAGTCGTCCGTACAGCGCCTTGCGGCGCCACAACAGGGCGCCGATCAGCAGCGCCAGAGGCAAGAACAGCAATGGCCGCTGGGTCAGGCCGTCAGCCAGTTCGCTCAGGCTCGATGCCCATGGCAAGGTATTGACCTGCCGCTCCAGGCGCTCGGGCACACCGCGCATCCATTCCACGTCCAGCGGCTTGTTGCTGGGGATCCAGAACATCTGTTCGTCGAGGGTCGCGCGCAGGCTTTGCGCGGTGCTCAGCAATTGCTTCTGGTTGAGCTGGAGGGTGATCGATTCGTTGAGCATCGCGCTCAACTCGCGGTTCAGCCGCTCGAGCAGATCAGCGCGGGTGTTGGCCAGATCGAGCAGGCTCTTGCGCAACTGCGGGGTAACCTGCTCCGGCGGCTGGGTGGCCAGCAAATTGTCGACGTAGGTCGCCGGATTGCTCAGTAGCTCCCGCTGTTGGCTGACATCGAACTGATACAGACGAATATCGGCAATCTGATCGGCGAGGTCGCGGTCGACCTTCAAGTGCGGCAGCGCCTGCTTCTGTTTGTAGAGGATTTTCGACAGCAGCAGGCTGCCCTTGAGCACGTTGATTTGCTCGTCCAGTGCCGAATCGCTCTGGGTCAGGGTGTCGAGTTGCTGTTTGGTCTGCAGGTTCTGCTGCGTGACTTCGTTGAGACGGTCGGTGCTCTTGAGCAAATAGTCGGAAAGCTTGAGGTTGGTTGCGCTCTCACTCGCCAGCAGGCTGCTGCCGCCGGCCTTCTGCGCCTCGATCGATTGCTGGGTAACGGTTTCCTGCGACTGCGCCAGACGCTTCTGGTTGATCAGGGTTTGCAGTTCCTGGATCTCGCGGTCGAGGCGGTCGGATTTCTCCGAAAGCAAGTCGTGCTGAGCATTGCCGAGATCCTGCAACTGGGTGTTGCCGGCCAGTTCCTGGCGGCGCAGCGGAATCAGCGCATTGAGTGCGGCCAGTTCGGCGTTCAACTGGTCGCGCTGTTCGGCGGTGACCGTTTTGCCCGTGTCCTTGCCGGATTTGAGGATGGTGTTGATCTGCTGGATGCGCGTCTGGCTGGCGGAAATCTCCGCCTGCGCGCGTTCGGGGCGAGTCTGCGCGGTGATGATCAGACTGTTGGCTTCGGCCAGGGCTTTTTGCAGATCGCTTTGCTGGGTCGAGCGGTCGGTAAGGATCTGCTCCAGTTGCTGGATCGACTCCTTCGGAAAACGCTGCGCGACCGGCACTGGCGCGGTGGCCTTGAGGCGGCTGAGTTCGCGGGTGTTTTCAATCGTCTGCTTCGGCGCGTTGGCCAGCTGACGCTTGAGATCGATCAGTTTCTGCTCGTAATCACGCTGGTTGTTCAGCTGATTGAGGGTGTTCTGCAGGACGGTCTGCAGGGTCTTCTTGTCGGCGTCCGGCAGTTTGCTGTCGGCCAGCTTGTCGAGGCTGGCCTGCACGGCATCGCTGGACGGTGGTTCGGCAGCATGCAGCGGGCCGACAACGAGACTGAGGCCCAGCAGGGCCGCGGCGAAAAAGGAGCGCAGGGTAGGCATAGAGACCGGTCAAGCAAGTGAGAGTGGAAGCAGTTTAGAGGAAGAGTCCGGGGCCCGGGCGACTTCCTTCGGGGAATCTGACGCCCACTTTGCCGATCTTGTTCCCGTCCATGACCGCCACCGTCCAGTGGGTGTTGTTCCACTCCACCTGGTCGCCGACGATGGGAGCACCCCCCACTTTTTGCGCAATGAACGCGCCCAGGGTCATGTCCGGATCGATGCCTTCGGCCGGCAAGCCATACAGCGCTGCAACCGCTTTAAGCTGGGCGTCTCCTTCGAGTACGAAGTCGCCGAAGAAGCGCAAATCGAGGCCACGTTGCGGCGCCTGGCTGAACAGTTTGCCGAGGGCCGACAAGTTGTGTTCATGGCCAATAACACACAGCAAATCATCGACTTCCAGCACCGTACTACCCGACGGATGGAGCAGTTGCTGACCACGAAACAGCGCCGCGATGCGTGTGCCTTCGGGCATTTTCAGCTCGCGCAGCGGCGAGCCGATGCACCATTTCTCCGCGCCGAGCTTGTAAACGAACAGTTCCCACTCGCTGGTGACGTGCACTTCCAGTGCCGCTCGGGATATCGGCGCGGGTTCTGGCGGAACGGTCACCTTGAGCAATTTGGCCACCCACGGCAGGCTCGTGCCCTGCACCAGCAACGAAACCAACACGATGAAGAACGCCAGATTGAAGTAGAGCTGCGCTTGCGGCAGCCCGGCCATCAGCGGGAACACCGCGAGAATGATCGGCACCGCGCCGCGCAGGCCGACCCAGGAAATAAAGGCTTTTTCGCGACCGTGGAAGGCCTTGAACGGCAGCAGACCGACCATCACCGACAGCGGCCGCGCGAACAGGATCATCCACAATGCCAGACCGAGGGCGGGCAGGGCGATCGGCAGCAGATCGTGGGGCGTGACCAGCAGGCCCAGCACCAGGAACATGCCGATCTGCGCCAGCCAGGCCATGCCGTCGAGCATGTGCAGAATGCCGTGGCGGCTACGCACCGGGCGGTTGCCGATCACCAGGCCGCACAGGTACACGGCGAGGAAACCACTGCCGTGCAAGGCGTTGGTCAGCGCGAACACCACCAGACCGCCAGCGATGATCAGAATCGGATAGAGCCCGGCCGCGAGATTGATGCGGTTGACCAGTTGCAGCATCACCCAGCCGCCGCCCAGACCGATCACACCACCGATGCCGAACTCGCGGATCAGGTGGGTCAGCAGACTCCAGTGCAGGCCGGTTTCGCCGCTGGCGAGCATGTCGATCAGGGTCACGGTGAGGAACACCGCCATCGGGTCGTTGCTGCCGGATTCGATTTCCAGACTGGCGCTGACCCGTTCGTTGAGGCCTTTACCGCCGAGCAGCGAGAACACCGCAGCGGCGTCGGTCGAACCGACGATGGCGCCGATCAGCAGGCCCTGAATCAGATTGAGGTCGAACAGCCACGCAGCGGCCATGCCGGTCAGCCCGGTGGTGATCAACACCCCGACCGTGGCCAGCGACAGCGCCGGCCATAACGCCACGCGGAAACTCGACACCCGCGTACGCAAGCCGCCGTCGAGCAGGATCACTGCAAGGGCGAGGTTGCCGACCAGATAGGCCGTCGGGTAGTTATCGAAGATGATCCCGCCACCATCGACCCCGGCAGCCATGCCGACCGCGAGAATGATGACCAGAATCGGAATGCCGAGACGTGAAGAAAGAGAACTGACAAGAATGCTTGCGCCTACCAGCAACGCGCCGATCAAGAACAGGCTGTTGATGGTCGTCGCATTCAAAGGCAGTACTCCAGAAGCGTAAAGACGAGGCACAAACTGACCATGCAGTCTGCGTGCCAGCGATTCTAACCTGTTGAAATGTGATGCTGTCAAAAAGCTTTTGTGCAGAATCGCCTTGCAGATGCGGCGAGTGATGACTGTGGCGAGGGGATTCATCCCCGTTCGGCGGCGCAGCCGTCGTAAAACCGCTGTACGCGGATCCTTAGAGGGAACCGCATACGCTGCTTTTGGGGCGGCTTCGCCACCCAACGGGGATAAATCCCCTCGCCACAGGGGAAGCTCCAGCGAGGTGTGTTACAGGCTGAACCGCCCAACCATGTTGTTCAGATCCAGCGCCAACCGCGACAGCTCATTGCTCGCCGCGCTGGTCTGATTGGCGCCGGTCGCCGACTGCACCGACAGATCGCGGATGTTGACCAGATTGCGATCGACTTCCCGCGCTACCTGCGCCTGCTCTTCGGCAGCGCTGGCGATAACCAGGTTGCGCTCGTTGATTTCGACGATGGCGCTGTTGATGGTGTCCAGCGACATCCCGGCGCCACGGGCGATGTTCAGCGTCGACTCGGCGCGCTCGGTGCTGTTGCGCATCGAATCCACGGCGTGTTCGGTGCCGCTCTGGATGCTGCCGATCATGCGTTCGATTTCGCTGGTCGACTGCTGGGTGCGATGGGCCAGGGCGCGCACTTCGTCGGCCACTACGGCGAAACCACGACCGGCCTCACCGGCACGGGCCGCTTCGATGGCTGCGTTCAATGCCAGCAGGTTGGTCTGGTCGGCGAGGCCACGGATCACGTCGAGCACCTTGCCGATGTCGCGGGATTCATTGGCCAGGTCGCCGATCAGCGAAGCGGTGCTCTGCACATCGGCGCTCATGCGTTCGATGGCGCTGACGGTTTCCTGAACCAGATCACGACCGTCGCCCGCCGAAGTGGTGGCGTTTTTCGAGGCTTCCGAAGTGCTGACCGCGTTGCGCGCGACTTCTTCGACGGCGCTGGTCATCTCGTTCACGGCAGTAGCCGCCTGCTCGATTTCGTTGTTCTGCTGGGTCAGGCCGCGAGCACTTTCATCGGTGACGCTGTTCAGCTCTTCCGCAGCAGACGCAAGCTGTGTGGCCGAACCGGAGATGCGCTGCAGGGTGTCGCGCAGCTTCGATTGCATCTTCGCCATCGCCGCCAGCAAGCGCCCGGCTTCATCTTCGCCATCGACATGGATCGGCTGGGTCAGGTTGCCTTCGGCGATGGTTTCCGCCGCCTCGAGTGCCTTGGAAATCGGCTTGGTAATGCTCACGGTCAGCAACCAGGCGAACAGTAGGGTCAGGCCGCTGGCGATCACCAGCAGGGTCACCACCAGATTGAACGACAGCGAATACTGATCCTTCGCGCCCTGGTCGGTTTCGGCGATCTGCTGGGTGTTGATCTCCAGCAAGCGCGCCAGCGCGGTGTTCACCGCTTCCGAATTGCTCAGCAAATCGCTGTTGAGCATCTGCCGCAACTCGTCGATCTGATTGTTGCGCGACAGGGTTTTCATGCGCTCTTCAAGCTGACGGTACTGCGCCAGCAATTGCACGTATTGATCGTACGCCGCACGTTCCTGCGGGCCTTCGATCAGTGGCTCATACGCGCGTTGCGCATCCGCGATCTGGCGGTTGCGCATGTCGAACAGTTCGATGGTTTTCTGCTGCACGTCGGGTTCGCGGTTGATCAGCAGGCGGTAAGAGAGCACGCGCAGGCGCAGGGTCAGTTGGGTGAATTCGTCCAGAGCCTTGATCGACGGCACGCTGGCGGTAGCGATGTCTTCGCCGGCCGCGCGGATCTTACTCATCTGGTTCAGCGCAAACACGCCGAGGATCAACATCAGGCCGCCGATCAGGGCGAAACCGGTGAACGCCCGTGGGGCGATATTCATATTGCGAAGGGACATGGGCGGATACCGAAAAGGGCCGCATCCATGCGGGCAGAAGCTGCTGTATGGGTGACTTATCGGTCATACGACTAAAGTCTTGAGGTGGTGTGCGTATTTGTCGCAGACAGGCTTGAGCGACGAAGTGCAGGAACCAGATCGACCAATCACAGTCTTTTAAACTCGCGAGAAGCTTCGCCACCCAGGAAAATCAAGGCCTTGCGCCGGTTTAACCCTGGCATCCGTGATGACTTTTCTTTATCGTACGCGCCCTTTGAAAAACGCTTGGAAGATCAAAATGTTGGAAGCATCCCTCAGCCAATTGGAACAGCTCGTCAGCGACCTGGTGCAACAGAACCAGACCTTGCTGCAGACCAACCAGACCCTGTCCACGGAACTGGCCCAGGCCAAGGATGAAAACGAAAACCTGCAACTGAACCTGATGGAGCAGGAAGAAAAACACGGCGCCACCGCCGCGCGCATCCAGGCGCTGGTTGATCGCGTCAACGCCGGTCCTGTCAGCGCATGAACCACGGCACAGCAGGGGTAAAAGTCATCTCCATTCTCGGCGAGGACTATTCGATCAAGGCACCGGCCGGGGAAGAACAGACCCTGCTGGACGCGGCGATGATGCTCAAGGCCGCGCTGGAAGACACCAAGCGCAAATACCCGACGCTGATCGGTGACCGTTTGCTGGTGCTGGCGGCAATGAATCTGTGCTCGCAGCAGATCGAAATGAAGAAGCAGCACAAAGAAGAACTCGAGCGTTATCAAGAGCAAGTCAGCGCCACGGTCGAGACGATTGCCAAGACCATCAGTCAGGGTTGATGAAGTTGCGCACAACCAAGGAATAGATTGTCGGTTGGGATGTATACAATCGGCACGGCTGTTGCAGTGTTTCGGCCACTTATTCCTTGGGGGTGCTCCATGCAGTGGTGGCGACGCAGTATTCAGTGGCAGTTGATTCTCGGCATGGGCGCGGCCCTGCTGATCAGCATCGTGATTGTGGTTGGCATTTATACCCTGGTGGTCAACCGCCTCGCCCAGAGCTATCTGGTCGAACAAGCGCTGCCGTCGAGCATTGAAGCGACGCGCAACGATATCGAACGCATCCTCGTGCAACCGCTCACCGCCGCCAAGGACATCGCCAGCAACACCATGGTGCGTGACTGGCTGGCGACAGGCGAGGACAGCAGCAAAACTGCGCTCTTCGCGCAGTATCTGGAAGGCATCCGCGCTGAACACAAAGCCTTTACCGCGTTGATCATCGGCACCGAATCCAATCATTACATCACCGAAAAAGGCCTCGATCGCACCCTCAGTCGCGCGAAACCGGCCGACGCCTGGTTCTATTCCTTTCTCGACAGCACTCAGCCGCGCACCCTCAATATCGACAACGACGGCGCCACTGGCGAGCTGGCCCTGTTCATCGATCTGAAGGTCGAGCAGGCCGGTAAAGTTGTCGGTGTCGCCGGGCTCGGGCTGAGCATGAAAGAGCTGTCGGAGCTGATCCACAACTTCAGTTTCGGCGAGCGCGGCAAGGTCTATCTCGTGCGCTCCGACGGTTTGATTCAGGTCCATCCTGAGGCGCAGTTCAGCGGCAAACGCACCTTGACCGAGCAGATCGGTGCCAATGCGGCACAAGCGCTGATGGGGCACAAGGATGCGGTCAACAGCAGCTTCCAGCGCGACGGTGAAGACTTCCTCGCCTTCAGCCTGCCGCTGCGCGATCTCGGCTGGACGCTGGTGGCCGAAGTGCCGCAGTCGCAGATCTACGCCGAAGCACGGAAAGCGATGTGGATGAGTGGCGGCATCGGTCTGGTGGTGGCGTTGGTTTGCCTGGCGTTGGTGGTGTGGCTGGCGCAGGGGCTGGTGCGACCGATTCGACAAGTAACACGGGCGCTGGTGGCCATCGGTAGCGGTGGTGGAGATTTGACTCACCGGTTAGATTCCAGCCGTGCCGATGAGCTGGGTGACCTCGCGCGCGGCTTCAACCGTTTCCTCGACAGCCAGCGCGCGATGATCGGCGAAGTGCTGACCACCAGCGAGCGCCTGCGCACGGCCGTAGGGCAAGTGGCGACGGTGGTGGACAACACCGCCGAGCGTTCGGGCCGGCAGCAGGAAATGACCGACATGGTAGCCACCGCCGTCCACGAAATGGGCCTGACCGTGCAGGAAATCGCGCAGAATGCTGGCAACGCCGCGCTTGCCTCGCAAACCGCGCGCGATGAGGCGTTGCAGGCACGGGAAGTGGTCGGTGGCTCGATCCGTCATATCGAAAGCATGTCCGATGAGATCGGCTTAGCGGCGGGCGCAGTGGGTGAGCTGGCGCAGCAAGTGGCGTCGATCGATTCGGTGCTGGCGGTGATTCGTGGCGTTTCCGAACAGACCAATCTGCTCGCACTCAACGCCGCCATCGAAGCCGCCCGCGCCGGCGATATGGGCCGTGGCTTCGCGGTGGTCGCCGATGAAGTGCGCACCCTCGCGCGCAGGACCCAGGCCTCGACCGACGAAATTCAACTGATGATCGGCAGCCTCAAGCAAGGCGCGGAAAACGCCGTGTCATCGATGCGCACCGGCCAGGCCGCGACGGGTACCGGGGTTGAGTCAAGCCAGCGCACCGGTGCATCGCTGACGGCAATCACCGGCCAAGTTGAGCGCATCAGCGATATGAACCATCAGGTGGCGACGGCAACCGAAGAGCAGTCGGCGGTGACTGAAGAGATCAACCGCAACGTGCAGGGGATTTCCGATCTGGCGCACGCGACGGCGGGGGAGGTCAGGGCTTGTCGCGAAGACTGCCAGATGTTGCAGAAGATGGCGGATGATCTGGCGCGGCAGATGGGTGGGTTCAAGTTGAGTTGAAGCTGTATCGCCTGAGCTGACGCCTTCGCGAGCAGGCTCGCTCCCACATTGGATTCGGCGTGTTCACGCATCCTGTGAACACCACCTGTCCTGTGGGAGCGAGCCTGCTCGCGAATGGTTTCAGTCGCAAAACAACTTGCAGATCAGAACCACTCCTCCCGCATCCCCAGACACGTATCATCCCGCGCCTCCAGCAAGTCCAGCTCATGCTGGCAACCTGGCACTTCCCATGTCAGGAAATACCGTGCCGCCTGCAACTTGCCCTTATAGAAGTCGACATCCGCCGAATTGCCTTTGGCCAGGCCTTCCTCGGCGCGGATCGCCTGCTCCAGCCAGCGCCAGCCGATCACTGCGTGGCCGAACACTTTCAGGTACAGCGCCGAGTTCGCCAGGCTGCTGTTGACCTTGCCTTGGGCCAGATCGGTGAGCAGGCCGATGGTAACGGTTTGCAGGCGGGCAACGAGTTTTTCCAGCGGTTCGCGCAGGGTGGTCAACGAATCGTATGCAGTGGCACGTTCGGCCGTGTTGGCGATCAATCGAATCAACTGCTTGAGACCGGCGCCACCGTTCTGCGCCAGTTTGCGCCCGAGCAAATCCAGCGACTGGATGCCGTGGGTGCCTTCGTGGATCGGATTCAAGCGGTTGTCGCGGTAGTACTGTTCCACCGGGTACTCACGGGTGTAGCCGTGGCCGCCAAGAATCTGGATCGCCAGTTCGTTGGCTTTGAGGCAGAACTCCGAAGGCCAGGATTTGACGATCGGCGTCAGCAGATCCAGCAGCTCATGAGCCTGTTTGCGTTCGGCTTCGGTTTCCAGCGTGGTGGTGTCATCGAACAACCGCGCGGCGTACAGGCCGAGGTCAAACGCACCTTCGACGTAGGATTTCTGCGTCAGCAGCATGCGTCTGACGTCCGCGTGCTGAATGATCGCCACCGGCGCAGTGGTCGGATCCTTGCTGTCCGGCACCCGGCCCTGCGGGCGCTCACGCGCATATTCCAGCGAATACAGGTAACCGGCATAGCCGAGCATCACCGCGCCCATGCCGACGCCGATTCGCGCTTCGTTCATCATCTGGAACATGTAGCTCAAACCATGGTGCGGTTTGCCCACCAGATAGCCGACGCACTCGCCGTTATCGCCGAAGTTCAGCGCCGTCGATGTGGTGCCGCGCCAGCCCATCTTGTGGAACAAGCCGGCGAGCAGCACGTCGTTGCGCTGGCCGAGGCTGCCGTCGTCGTTGACCAGAAACTTCGGCACGATAAACAGCGAAATACCTTTGACCCCCGGTGGGGCGTCCGGCAGCTTGGCAAGCACCATGTGCACGATGTTTTCCGACAGCGGGTGATCGCCGCCGGAAATGAAAATCTTGTTGCCCTTCAGGCGATAGGTGCCGTCGGATGCAGGCTCGGCGCGGGTACGAATGTCCGACAGCGATGAACCGGCATGGGGTTCGGTCAGGGCCATGGTGCCGAAGAAACGTCCGTCGATCATCGGTTGCAGGAAGCGCTGTTTCTGCTCTTCGCTGCCAAAGCTCTCGATCAGATTGGCCGCGCCCATGGTCAGGAACGGGTACGAGGTCGACGCTGCGTTGGCGGACTGAAAGTGCGCGAAGCAGGCCTGCGACAGCAGGGTCGGTAATTGCATGCCGCCCGCTTCAAAACTGCGTGCGGCGTTAAGAAATCCGGCTTCGAGAAAGGCATCCACCGCCGGTTTCACTTCGGGAATCAGAATGGCCTGGCCATCTTCATAGCGCGGCTCGTTTTCATCACCCTTACGGTTGTGCGGGGCGAAAAACTTTTCGGCGATATTGCGCGCGGTGCCGATGGCGGCGTCGAAGGTCTCGCGATTGTGCTCGGCAAAGCGCTCGCGCCGGGTCAGACCCTCGGCATCGAGGACTTCGTACAGCTCGAAAGCCAGATTGCGGGAACTGAGCAGCGTCTCGGACATGGCGGCTTACCTGGAAATTGGGTTGGGCCGAGTCTAGGCGTGCTGATAAAGACTGAACAGGATGATTGATAAGCGTGATGTTGAAGCCGCGCGCGGACTTAACAAACACCCCAAAACACTGTGGGAGCTGGCTTGCCAGCGATGGCGGCAGTTCAGTCAACATTGATGGTTGACTGAAAAATCGCTATCGCTGGCAAGCCAGCTCCCACAGGGATTGTTGCTATGCCGGGCACCTATGCAGGTGCCCGGTTTATCGGGTTTAACCGATCGTCATCAAGCTGGCATTACCCCCCGCCGCAGCGGTGTTGACGCTCAATGCCCGTTCGATCACCAGACGCTCCAGGGCAATGTTGGTCTCGCCCTGGGACAGGCCCTGAACGCCAACGATTGCACCGCCACGCTGGGCGATCTGCTGGCAGACGCCGCGCAACTGGTCGGAGTGGCCGTGATGCAGCACGGCATCGAACACCACTTCGTCCTTGTTCCAGTCGGCAACGCGCTTGATCCGCGCCTGGACTTCCTTCGGCAGACGGGCGAGCAAGGCCTTGCTCAGCTCGGTTTCCGGCCACACCGCCGAACCGCCCACTGCCAGCACCGCCGCCAGTTGCGTCAGCAGATCACCTTCAACTTCTGCCAGGCACAGCACGTGTTCGCGCGGCAGGATCGCGTAGCTGTTTTTCTCGCCGGTCGGGCCAGCCAGCACGCGGGTGATGCCGCTCTGCGATTGCGCTGCGTATTGCCCGCACAGGGTGCTCAGATCGGCAAACTTGTTGTTGTCGGCCCAGGCTTTCAGCGCGTTCAACGATTGGCTCATGGCATCGCGCAAGCGCACGTCCGGGGCGACGATGGCGTCACCGCGAGCGAAGGATTGCTCGATGGCGTCGCTAGGACGCGTCGACAGCAAACGGTACAGATACAGCGGGCCGCCGGCTTTCGGGCCAGTACCCGACAGGCCTTCGCCGCCGAATGGCTGCACGCCGACCACGGCACCGACGATGTTGCGGTTGACGTAGACGTTACCGGCGTTGACGTTGTCGATCACCTTGGCGATGGTCTCGTCGATGCGCGTGTGCACGCCCAGCGTCAGGCCGTAACCGGAGGCGTTGATCTGGCCGATCAGTTGATCCAGCTCTTTGCGCTTGTAGCGCACCACGTGCAGTACCGGGCCGAAGATTTCGCGTTGCAGTTCGTCGAAGCTTTCCAGCTCGATCAGGGTCGGCATGACGAAGGTGCCGCGCTTGATCTCTTCGCTGTCGGCAATCGCCACCTGGTAAACATTGCGACCTTTATCGCGCATGCCCTGGATGTGCTTGTCGATGCCCGCCTTGGCTTCGGCGTCGATCACCGGGCCGATGTCCACGGACAGACGCTCGGGGTTGCCGAGACGGCTTTCGGCCATGGCACCTTTGAGCATTTCGATGACGCGATCGGCGGAATCTTCCTGCAGGCACAGCACGCGCAGTGCCGAGCAACGCTGGCCGGCGCTGTCGAAGGCCGACGACACCACGTCGATCACGACTTGTTCAGTCAGTGCCGAGGAATCGACGATCATCGCGTTCTGGCCACCGGTTTCGGCGATCAGCGGAATCGGACGGCCCTGGCTGTCGAGACGGCCAGCGATGTTGCGTTGCAGCAAGCGCGCGACTTCGGTGGAACCGGTGAACATCACGCCTTTGACGCGCTCGTCACCGACCAGGCCAGCGCCGACGGTTTCACCGCGACCCGGCAGCAGTTGCAGCACGCCTTCCGGAATGCCGGCTTCGAGCATCAGGCGCACGGCTTGAGCGGCGACCAGCGGAGTCTGCTCAGCCGGTTTGGCCAGTACCGGGTTACCGGCAGCCAATGCCGCAGCGACCTGGCCGCTGAAGATTGCCAGCGGGAAGTTCCACGGGCTGATGCACACCACCGGACCGAGTGGGCGGTGGGCGTCGTTGCTGAAATCGTTGCGCGCCTGCACTGCGTAATAACGCAGGAAGTCGACGGCTTCGCGCACTTCGGCGATGGCGTTGGCGAAAGTCTTGCCGGCTTCGCGAGCCAACAGGCCCATCAGTGGCTGGATCTCGCCTTCCATCAGGTCAGCGGCACGTTCCAAGATCGCCGCACGTTCGGCCGGCGGCGTGGCCTGCCAGATCGGCGCGGCGTTCAGCGCGCATTGAATGGCGTTGTCGACGTCTTCGACCGTAGCTTCTTGAACGTGACCGACCACATCGCGGTGATCGGACGGGTTCAGCACCGCGACCGGCGTTTCGTTGCTGGAGGCGCAACCGAGCATCGGCGCGGCTTTCCAGTCGTTGTGCGCGGTGGCGAGCAGGGCGCAGGACAGCGAGGCCAGACGATGTTCGTTGGCCATGTCGATGCCGCTCGAGTTGGCGCGCTCGGCACCGTACAGGTCACGCGGCAGCGGAATGCGCGGGTGCGGCAGGCCGAAACCGCCTTCCACGGTGGCCATCTGCTCGATCTGCGCCACCGGATCGGCCACCAGTTCCTGAATCGAAATCGACTGGTCGGCGATACGGTTGACGAACGAAGTGTTGGCACCGTTTTCCAGCAGACGACGCACGAGGTACGCCAGCAGGGTTTCGTGGGTGCCGACCGGTGCGTACACGCGGCATGGACGGTTCAGCTTGCCCTCGGAAACCTTGCCTACAACTTGTTCGTACAGCGGTTCGCCCATGCCGTGCAGGCACTGGAATTCGTACTGGCCCGGGTAATAGTTCTGACCGGCGATGTGGTAAATGGCCGACAGGGTGTGGGCGTTGTGCGTGGCGAACTGCGGGTAGATGACTTCCGGTACCGACAGCAGTTTGCGTGCGCACGCAATGTAGGAAACGTCGGTGTAAACCTTGCGGGTGTAGACCGGATAGCCTTCCAGACCTTCGACCTGGGCGCGCTTGATTTCGCTGTCCCAGTACGCGCCTTTTACCAGACGGATCATCAGGCGATGACGGCTGCGGCGGGCCAGATCGATCACGTAGTCGATCACGTACGGGCAACGCTTCTGGTAAGCCTGGATGACGAAACCGATGCCGTTCCAGCCGGTCAGTTGCGGCTCGAAGCACAGACGTTCGAGCAGATCCAGCGACAGCTCGAGGCGGTCGGCTTCTTCGGCGTCGATGTTCAGGCCGATGTCGTATTGCTTGGCCAGCAGGGTCAGCGACAGCAGGCGCGGGTACAGCTCGTCCATCACCCGCTCGTACTGCGCACGGCTGTAACGCGGGTGCAGTGCCGAGAGCTTGATGGAAATGCCCGGGCCTTCATAAATCCCACGGCCGTGGGATGCTTTGCCGATCGAGTGGATCGCTTGTTCGTACGACGCCAGGTATTTCTGCGCGTCGACTTCGGTGAGTGCCGCTTCACCGAGCATATCGTAGGAGTAACGGAAGCCCTTGGCTTCGAACTTGCTCGCATTGGCCAGTGCTTCGGCGATGGTTTCGCCGGTCACGAACTGCTCGCCCATCAGGCGCATGGCCATGTCGACGCCCTTGCGGATCATCGGCTCGCCGCTCTTGCCGATGATGCGGCTCAGCGACGAGGTCAGGCCGGCTTCGTTGTGGGTGGAGACCAGTTTGCCAGTCAGCAGCAGACCCCAGGTCGCAGCGTTGACGAACAGCGAAGGGCTGTTGCCCAGGTGCGGATGCCAGTTGCCGGTGCTGATCTTGTCGCGGATCAGCGCATCGCGGGTGCCTTTGTCCGGGATGCGCAGCAGCGCTTCGGCCAGGCACATCAGCGCCACGCCTTCCTGGGACGAAAGGGAAAATTCCTGCAGCAGGCCCTGAACAATACCGGCACGACCGCCGGCACTTTTCTGGTTACGCAGTTTTTCTGCGATGGTCGCCGCGAGCTTGTTGGTGGCCTCAGCCATCGGGGCCGGCAGGCGCGCCTGCTCGATCAGCATCGGCACTACTTCCGGCTCAGGGCGGCGGTAAGCAGCGGTGATCGAAGCGCGTAGCACCGACTGCGGCAGGATGCTTTCAGCGAATTCGAGGAAGCATTGGTGAGCGTGATCGGTCTGCACTTCGCCTGCGTCATCGGCGTCTTTGGCGGTCAAACCGTTCAACTCGGTCAGGGTTGCACCACCCTCGAGTTTTTCCAGGTAATTGAAAATTGCCTGCTTGATCAGCCAGTGCGGCGTGCGATCAATCGAAGTTGCGGCAGCCTTCAGGCACTCGCGGGTCGGGTCATCGAGTTTGACCCCAAGGGTGGTGGTAGCCATATTTTTGTCCTCATGGTTGCCACAGTTGCGTGGCATCAGCTGGCCGCAAGATTAGCCGTGCGCTGAGTGAGGTGCAACCGGGTGCAACCCTTTTTTTGCCGGAATAATACGCAGCTCGTCAGGAAATAATTTCTGGTACGAAAGTGCTGCTCCTGCTTGGTGCTTTTGCTTCTAGCGAAGGGCCATGACTGCCACAAAAGGGAGCAAAAACGGGGCGATCGTCGATTAATCCGACTGGGTGCAACTAATTCTCGCGAAACTGGTTGCACCTTATTTGCTTTGTTGCATAGCATTCGCCGCCAAGGTGCAACCGGGAATAACCCGGTGCATCGGCTGATGGCTTTCCTGGGGAAACATCAGTCTTAAATGCGCGGGATCCCGGATCGTCTGCCAAACGTCGTCGTTTGCGAGCGGTTCACCACCGCCGCTACATAAAAACAAAGCCAGGGCGTAACTCAATGAGCGTAAGCAATCCAACCCTGATCACGTTCGTGATCTACATCGCAGCAATGGTGCTGATCGGCTTGATGGCCTATCGCTCCACCAACAACCTTTCCGACTATATTCTCGGTGGTCGCAGCCTCGGCAGCGTCGTCACCGCGCTGTCTGCCGGTGCCTCCGACATGAGCGGCTGGTTGCTAATGGGCCTGCCGGGCGCCATCTACATGTCCGGTCTGTCCGAAAGCTGGATCGCCATCGGCCTGATCGTCGGTGCCTACCTGAACTGGCTGTTTGTCGCCGGCCGTCTGCGTGTGCAGACCGAGCACAACGGCGATGCCCTGACTCTGCCGGACTACTTCTCCAGCCGTTTCGAAGATAAAAGCGGCTTGCTGCGGATTATCTCGGCGGTGGTGATTCTGGTGTTCTTCACCATCTACTGCGCTTCCGGCATCGTCGCCGGTGCCCGCCTGTTCGAAAGCACGTTCGGCATGACCTACGAAACGGCGCTGTGGGCCGGTGCGGCGGCAACGATTGCCTACACCTTCATCGGCGGTTTCCTCGCGGTGAGCTGGACCGACACTGTGCAAGCGACCCTGATGATCTTCGCGCTGATCCTCACGCCGATCATCGTCCTGCTGGCCACTGGCGGCGTCGACACCACGTTCCTGGCCATCGAAGCGCAAGATCCGAGCAACTTCGACATGCTCAAAGGCACCACCTTCATCGGCATCATCTCGCTGATGGGTTGGGGTCTGGGCTACTTCGGCCAGCCGCACATCCTCGCGCGTTTCATGGCGGCGGATTCGGTGAAGTCGATCGCCAAGGCGCGTCGCATTTCCATGGCCTGGATGATCCTCTGCCTGGGCGGCACCGTAGCGGTGGGCTTCTTCGGTATCGCTTACTTCTCGGCGCACCCTGAAGTAGCCGGTCCGGTCACCGAGAACCCGGAGCGCGTGTTCATTGAACTGGCGAAAATCCTCTTCAACCCATGGGTTGCCGGTGTGCTGCTGTCGGCCATTCTGGCTGCGGTAATGAGCACCCTGAGCTGCCAGTTGCTGGTGTGCTCGAGCGCCCTGACCGAAGACTTCTACAAGACCTTCCTGCGCAAGTCCGCCTCCCAGCTTGAGCTGGTCTGGGTCGGTCGTGCCATGGTGCTGCTGGTAGCCTTGATTGCTATCGCGATGGCTGCCAACCCGGAAAACCGCGTACTGGGTCTGGTATCCTACGCCTGGGCCGGTTTCGGTGCTGCGTTCGGTCCGGTGGTGCTGATTTCGGTGGTCTGGAAAGACATGACCCGCAACGGCGCACTGGCCGGCATTCTGGTCGGCGCGATCACCGTGGTGGTCTGGAAGCACTTCGAACTGTTGGGTCTGTACGAAATCATTCCTGGCTTCATCTTCGCCAGCCTGGCCATCTACTTTGTCAGCAAGGCGGGTGAACCGACTCGCGGCATGGTTGAGCGTTTCGAGGCAGCGGAAAAAGACTTCCATCTGAACAAGTGATGGACTGAGCTTCGGCTCACATGAAAACGGCCCGCTTTCTAGAGGAAGCGGGCCGTTTTTTTGTTCCTGTGATTCTTCAACAACACTGGAGAACCCTGTGGGAGCTGGCTTGCCAGCGATGACGGTGTGTCAGTCAGCGATAAGTTGAATGTGCCGACCTCATCGCTGGCAAGCCAGCTCCCACAGGGACACTGACCGGCTTGAAGGAATGTCTGTAGTCAAAGTGCTAATTTCTAAAGGTCCTTTCAGCAAACCACGTAGGGCAAATCTGAATTTGCCGTCACCTGCTCAGCACCCCTTGCCCCTCATGCAGAATCGCCCGCCCTCACACTGCAGAGAGACATCGGATGTTCGCGCCTGCCAATCAACCGCGTTTCACGTTGACCCTCGAAGGCGCCCGGCATGACCTCAAAGTCCTTGAGTTCACGGGCAGGGAAGCCATCAGCCAACCCTTTCGCTTCGAGCTGGAACTGGTCAGCGAGCGGCCGGATCTGGATCTGGAAAGCCTGCTGCATGGTCAGGCGTTTCTGAGTTTCGATGCTCAGGGTTGCGGTATTCATGGTCAGATCTATCAGGTCGGGCAGGGCGATTCCGGGAAACGTCTGACACGCTATCACCTCAGCCTTGTCCCGCGTCTGACGTATCTGGGGCATCGCATCAACCAGCGGATTTTTCAGCATCAGAGCGTGCCGCAGATAGTCACGCAGATCCTCAAGGACCATTCGATCCTGCGCGATGCCTTTGAATTTCGCCTGGGCAGCGAATACCCGGAGCGCGAATACTGCGTGCAATACGCCGAAAGCGATCTGGCCTTCATCCAGCGCCTGTGTGCCGAAGTCGGCATTCATTACCACTTTCAACACAGCCCCGAAGGCCATTTGCTGGTGTTCGGCGACGACCAGACCGTATTCCCCAAGCTGTCCGAGTCGACGCTGTATCTGCCGGGCAGCGGCATGTCGGCGGGCGCGCCGGCGATTCAGCGTTTCAATGTGCGCGTGGAAACCCGCACCAGCGTCGTCACCCGGCGCGACTACAACTTCGAAAAACCACGCCTGTCGCTGGAAAGTCGCAGTGACGGCGAGCAGCGTCCGGTGCTGGAGGACTACCACTTCCCCGGCCAATTCAACGATCGCGAAACCGGCAGACACCTGACGCGCCGCGCGCTGGAACGGCACGTTGCCGATTACCGTCAGGCCGAGGGCAGCAGCGACGAGTCTTCATTGGTCTGCGGCCATTTCCTGCAACTCACCGAGCATCCGCGCAGCGACTGGAATGATCTGTGGTTGCTCACCTGTGTCGAGCATCGCGGCCGCCAGCCGCAAGTGCTGGAAGAGTCGGTGACCAGCGATGGCGAATCCTTCCAGGGCTACCGCAATACTTTCGTGGCCACGCCGTGGGACGTGGTCTTTCGTCCCGCGCTGTGCCCGGAAAAACCGCGCATGTCGGGCTACCAACCTGCCGTGGTCACCGGCCCGAAAGACCTGGAAATCCATTGCGATGAATACGGCCGGGTCAAAGTGCAACTGGCCTGGGATCGTGATGGCGAACTCAACGAGCACTCCAGTTGCTGGCTGCGCGTCGCGACCGGTTGGGCTCACGATCACTACGGCAGCGTGTTGATTCCGCGCGTCGGTATGGAAGTGCTCGTCGGCTTCATTGATGGCGATGCCGACAAGCCGCTGGTCATGGGTTGTCTGCCGAATGCGGCGACCCCGGTGCCGCTGGATCTGCCGGCAGACAAGACCCGTAGTATCTTCCGCAGCCAGAGCAGCCCAGGCGGTGGCGGTTATAACGAACTGCGCATCGAGGACAAAAAAGGTGCCGAGGAAATCTACCTGCGTGCCCAGCGCAACTGGACACAGCATGTGCTCAACGACCAGCAGTTGCAGGTCGATAATCAGCGCAGTGTGGTGGTCACAGGGACTGCCCGCCATGAACTGAAGGCCGACGAGCAACGCATCACCCACGGCCAGCGCCAGACCGAAGTCAGGCAGGATGATCATTTGTCCGTGCTCGGCGATCAGCAGGTTCGGGTGAACAGCCAGGCCACCAGCGCCTCGGCGCAGATCCATATCAGCGCAGGCCAGCAAGTGGTCATTGATGGCGGCGCGAGCGCGACGATTCAGGCCGGGGGACAGTGGATCAACATTGGTCCCGGCGGAATTTTCAGCAGCGTGCCAATTGTTGTGGGCGGCGCGCCGATGGCGGCGACCAGCGCTGCGCCGGTGGTGCCGGGATTGCCGGAGAAACTGGCCGCTGCGCCGGCGGCGATTCTCACCGCTGCACAGATCATGAGTCTCAAAGGTGATGCGCCTTTCTGCGAAGAGTGTGAGCGGTGCAAGGACGGTGTCTGTGCAGCCTGAACAGTTGACGCCCGAACAATGGCTGGCGCGGCAGCCGCTGCATGCGTCGGAACAACTGTTCGCCATTTTCAGCCGTGCCAGCGACGCCGATGCCTTCAAAGCCTGGCAGGGCACGGCGAAACCGGTCTGGGCCGAGACCATTTATGCCGAGTGGGACGCGGTGATGCCCTATGTGGGAATTGTCGCTGCAGACAGTGAGTTTTTACGTTGGGTGGCGGAAACAGAATCCCGGGATTGGGGATGGTTGGCGGTGTCTTCGGCGGATCTGGAAGTGCTGCTCGAACATTTCTGCAGCCTGACTCAAGTGCTGATGCCGGACGGTAAAGCGGTGTTTTTCCGCTTTTGGGATGGTCGGTTTCTGCTGCCTCTTTTGCAGTCTGACGAGGTCATTCCCGCGCAATGGCTGCCAGTCGTTTCACGAGCCTTGATCAATGGCCAAGCCATTGAAATCGGGGGGCGCGCCCTGGTTTCGGGGCGAGTCTTTCCGTGGTGGAGCGTGCCGCAATCGTTGTTGGCGCAGACTGATGCAAGCGTACGCATCGCCAATGCTTTGCAATGGCTGAGCGAGGAGCAACCGGCGGTGTTCGAGGCGTTTCCCGAGGCGGTCCTGCGCTGCAAGGTCGGGCAGTTTTTCAAATTATCGATGTCGGAAGATTCGTCACGATCGGCGCTTCTGGAGTTTTTGCTGGCAGAGGCAGAGTGAAATTTCGGGGCAAACGCTTCGGACGTTTCCTTCGAATCACGGCGGTTTTCATGAACTGGTGCGTGGTGAGTTGCAGGGATAGTCTTTTCGTTGTCGCCGCGAGAGCGGTGGCAGGGTGAAGGATCCCCGCATTCATGACGTTACAGTTCGTTGGCTTTTTGCGGCACTTGGTTCAAGTCCGTAAGATCGTTCGCGGCGGCTGTGCGTGGGGCACGCTTCGGCGTGGCCGAGGTCCATGATTGCTCGGTTCCTACTCCTGCGCACAGCTGCCACCCTAACCCGTAGGAAGGTGTGATGGCGGCTCACGTTTATCAATCATGGGACCCGGAAAATGACCAATATGCATACTGATCCACCCTACGAAAAAATCACGCCTCACCCCGACAACCGCTTCATGGCCCTCACCGGCAATTGCAGCGACATGCCCAGCCTGTTCGTCGACACCCATGTGCCTCTCGATATCCTCATGGACGCTGCCAACCACCGCATCCGCGCCGTGGTCCAGGTCCTGGAAAACATGTGCATGCGCGGCTCGATCGAATGCGACTCTTTCATCCTCAGCGACTTTGCATTGCTATGCGCCATTCCACTGCGCGATGGCTGTGATGTGCTGGACGTTATCGGCAAGCGCTTGAGCGCGATGCCTTAGCGACAGCGTTGGACATAGATCCTTCCAGCCTCGCTCTTTGGAAGGATCAGTAAACTCTTAAAAGCTCAATTCTGTAGGTACTGATCCTGCGATTTGATAAACGCATCGAATGCTGGAGAGTTGTAAATTTCGAGACAAGAATAAAACACTATATTTCTCCCTGACTGTTTGCTCGTTGAGGATGCCTTCGTATACGCCTCTGTCACATATTTTTCGGTTTCAGCGTAGGGATCATGAATGACCTCGAGCGTATCCTCATTTTGCGAAATCGCGTGCTGACCTTTACCCATCGCGGAGTAAGCACCGATCGCGAGTCCGAGATCCGACTTGATGTCTGAATCGCTCTTGAATTGATTGGAAATGCAATTGGCGAGTCCGTAATTTTTCAGCGAAGTTCTCGCTGCGTTTACCTCTGCTTCGCTTGAGAGCGCAGTTGCAGATGTGCCGAGGATACTGATTGCGACGAACAGCCGGAATTTCATCCCTTTAACTCCCAAAAGTTGATTTTTTCCAGTTTTACCTCTGGTTTGTCGTAAGTGTGGCTGTCTGAGCGATGGTAGTCACTGTTATCACCTGTTTCGCTACCGTTCCATAAAGTCGCATGGCCTGTGGCATCGCTCCAGCCGGTAATCTCCATGATGATTACACCCTTTTTGCCATTGATGAAGTTTGCCTCGCCCATTTTCAATTCATGATCCGGGGCGCCCCAATTGTGTTTCAGGAAGACCAGGAAATCTGCGACTTTCATGATGTAGGGAAGTTGATCCGCACCGGCCAAGCGATAGATAGATTTGCTTGGGATAATCGTTCCTTTCGGAATTTTATATCCGCCGTAGTTAAACCCTCTGCTTATTCTTAAAGCGCAAGCGTTCGCGTAAGCGTCGGGTTTTTCTGCTCTGGCAGCTTCGACATTACCTCCCACAAGCGCATACACGTCAATCGAGCTTTTGAGCCCAACCTCTGCATAAGCAGTCCATATGGTGCTGAATCTTGGCCTTTTCACGACTATGTTGGAGGTGACGCCGCCCGCGCTGATATTAAGCTGAGCCATTAGACTTCTCCCTCCATTTGAAAGACCTCGGCATTTAAAGCGTTTGGAATGGTTGCAATGCCTTTCGCGCCTACGGTGCCCGACAGTGTTTTTTCTGTGGCGCCGCTGATAGTCACAGTGACGGTTTCCCCAAGCTAATATCCGGAAGTTTTTACGTGAATATTCAGATCGGTATAGAAGCGCGATACTGTATCGACTGGCGTATGGTGTTCTCCATAAGAGAACGTGATGCGCTGGATGCTCTTCGGTTGCGAAGCCAAGGGGGGTATGGGGGAGAAGATCGCCGCACTATGTTCGCCACCGCCGTATACGGAAGATTGTGTAGAGAGCACTGTGTTGGATTTTGGGGGACAGCCACACGCTACATAATCTCCTTCAAGCGCAACGGGGCCAGCAGGCAGAATGATTGTTCGCGGGCCGACAGCGACGATGGGCCCTCTTCCTGGAGGACATACAGGACAGCTAGCCATATGACCGATAGAGGAAGTGCTTGCCGCGTAATCAATGTTTATTCCAGTGTTTCCTTCGAGGACCGCGCCGCCAGTTGATGTAGGGGCACCGATTCCGATCACCTTTCGTCCCATGTAAATTTCCCTCTTTACTGGTTGAGTGCTCTGGATGTTCGCATTCTCTTCATGCGTGAGACGACGCCTATCCCACGACAAGATGTTTCTTTATGTTGTGCATAGCGTTGCGGTGGAGCCGCTTGTTGCGCCAAGTCTGGAACGCGCAGCGTCCCGAGAGGCATTCCCGCGCAGAGTGTGGGAACGATCCGCTCGCAGGAAAGCCGCTCGGCTGCGAACCCCTGACTTGCCGCCCGGTAAAAGGTAAACTTTGCGGCCCTCGCAGGAGCAGCCATGAATTATCGTCACGCCTTCCATGCCGGCAATCACGCCGATGTGTTCAAACACCTGACCTTGACCCGCCTCATCGCCCTGATGTCGCGCAAGGAGCAGCCGTTTGCCTATCTCGACACGCACGCCGGCATTGGTCTGTATGACTTGCAGGGCGATCAGGCCAACCGTACCGGGGAGTACCTGGAAGGCATCGCGCGGTTGTGGGATCAACCGGACCTGCCGGCGCTGACCGCTGATTACATGAAGGTGCTGCACGAGATGAACCCGGATGGCCAGTTGCGCTATTACCCGGGTTCGCCCGAGCTGGCGCGGCGCCTGACGCGGCCGCAGGATCGGGTGATGCTCAATGAGAAGCACCCGGAAGATGGCGTGCTGCTCAAGGACAATATGGCTGGCGATCGTCGGGTGAAGGTCCATTTGGGCGAGGGCTGGCACGTGGCGCGGGCGATGTTGCCGGTGCAGGAGAAGCGCGCGGTGATGCTGATCGATCCGCCGTTCGAGCAACTGGACGAGATGCAGCGTTGCGCGGCGTCGATGAAAGAAGCCATCGGCCGCATGCGCCAGACTGTGGCTGCGATCTGGTATCCGGTGAAGGATCAGCGTGCACTGCGGCGTTTCTATCAGGACCTGGCAGGCACGGGTGCACCGAAGTTGCTGCGTGTGGAGCTGCTGGTGCATCCGCTGGACACGCCGAACAGCCTGAACGGTTCCGGGCTGGCGATCGCCAATCCGCCGTGGGGGCTGGAAGAAGAATTGCGTGAGTTGCTGCCGTGGTTGTCGAAGAAGCTGGGGCAGACCCAGGGTGGCTGGCAGATGGATTGGTTGATTGCCGAGAGCTGATCGCCGAGCGATCGTTCCCACGCTCCGCGTGGGAATGCCTCAATGGACGCTCTGCGTCCGCTGTCAGGACGCGGAGCGTCCCAGGCTGCATTCCCACGCAGAGCGTGGGAACGATCAGGCGGGGTTAGTTGCCCGCCAGGCTCGCAGGCATGCACACACCGGTGCCGCCAATCCCGCAGTAGCCTTCCGGGTTTTTCGCCAGATACTGCTGGTGATAAGCCTCGGCAAAGTACACGGTCGGGGCCTGGTCGATCTCGGTGCTGATTTCACCCAAACCGGCCTTGGCCAGTTCCGCCTGATACACGTCTTTGCTTTTCAGTGCCGCATCCAGTTGCTCCGGGGTGGTGGCGTAGATCACTGAGCGGTACTGAGTGCCGATGTCGTTGCCCTGACGCATGCCCTGAGTCGGGTTGTGCAGTTCCCAGAACATCGCCAGCAGTTCTTCGTAACTGACTTGGGCCTTGTCATACACCACCAAGACCACTTCGGCGTGGCCGGTCAGGCCCGAGCAGACTTCTTCGTACGTCGGATTCGGCGTGAAGCCGCCGGCGTAACCAACCACGGTGCTGACCACGCCTTCGCGCTGCCAGAAGCGTCGTTCCGCGCCCCAGAAGCAACCCAGACCGAAAATCGCAAAGTCGACGTCCTGAAAGAATGGACCGAGCAGCGGGGTGTCTTCGAAGACGAAGTGTTTTTCCGGCAGGGTCATCGCGGTTTCGCGGCCGGGCAGGGCTTGTTCTTTGGTTGGAAGCACGTTTTTGTTCACCAGAATTTCCGAGCGCAGAACCATGAGCGTTCCTCTCAGTCAGGTTGGAGGTAAAAAGTCAGACCTCCAGTGTGCCGAATGATGCCGGAATTCGCACTATCAAAACTGTGGGAGCGAGCCTGCTCGCGAAAGCGGGGTGTCAGGCGACGAAGATGTCGACGGTTTTATCGCCTTCGCGAGCAGGCTCGCTCCCACAAGGGATCTTCATAGAAGCCGAGGTTAGAGGCAGAGCGGGCCGCGCGGATAGCGCTTGAGCGCATTGATCAGCTCATCACCCGGAATCGGTCGGTCGAACAGGTAACCCTGGCCGACGTCGCAACGATGCCGGCGCAGGAACGCCAGTTGCTCGGCGGTTTCGATGCCTTCGGCGACGACCTTGAGTTTCAGGTTGTGGGCCATGGCGATCACCGCGGAGGTGATTTCCATGTCGTCCTGGTTGTCCGGGATTTCATGGATGAAGCTGCGATCAATCTTGATGATGTCGATCGGAAATTTCTTCAGATAGCTCAGCGACGAGTACCCGGTGCCGAAGTCATCCATGGCCAGGGTCAGGCCCAAGCGTTTGAGCTGGTCGAGCTGCAAATGCGTGTCTTCGGTGGCTTCCAGCAACAAGCCTTCGGTCAGCTCCAGTTCGAGCAGACTGGCCGGCAGCGCTTCTTCCCTGAGGATGTTGGCGATCGAGGCGACCAGATCCGGATCGGAGAACTGTTTCGGTGACAGATTGATTGCCACCTGCAGATTGCCTAGGCCGGCAGCGGTCAGGGATTTGCTCATGCGGCAGGCCTGACGAGCAATCCACTTGCCGATCGGAATGATCAGGCCGGTTTCCTCGGCGACGCTGATGAACTGGTCCGGGCGGATCATGCCGCGCTCCGGGTGGTTCCAGCGCAACAGCGCTTCCATGCCCAGCAGGCGACCGCTGCGCAGGCACAGCTTGGGCTGGTAGAACACGTCCAGCTCGTTCTGCGTGAGGGCGCGGCGCAGGTTGTTCTCGACGAACAGTTTGTAACTGGCTTCAGCGTTCAGCGCTTCAGTGAACACCTGCAACTGGTGTTTGCCGTTGGCCTTGGCCTTGTGCAGCGCCAGGCCGGCGTTGCGCATCAGGGTCTGCGGGTCGCGGCCGTGCAGCGGCGCGCAGGCCAGGCCGACGGAGCCGGTGACGCTGATCAACTGATTGTCGACGAACATCGGCTTGTCGAGGGTCATCAGCAACTGACTGGCGATCTGCTGCCCGGCCTCAAGGTCGGTGTCGTCGAGCAACACGGCGAACTCGTTACTGGCAAAACGCGCCAGGCTGCCACTCGGGCTGAGGCTGTTGCGCAGGCGCCGGGCGAGGCTGATCAACAGTTTGTCGCCGGTCTGGTGACCGAGGCTGTCGTTGATCCGCTTGAAGTTGTCGATGTCCACCAGCAACAGGCTGATCGGCGTGTCGCTGTCGCGGGCGAAGCGCTCATCGAGATTGCGGATGAATGCCGGACGGTTTCCAAGGTTGGTCAGGTTGTCGGTATAGGCCAGGCGCTCGATACGTTGCTGCGCGAGTTTAGTCTGGGTGATGTCTTCGTAGATGCCGATGTAATGCGTGAGCTCACGGTTATCGCCGTAGACCTTGGAGATCGACAGCTGGCCCCAGTACGGTTCGAGGTTTTTCCGGCGGCTTTTGAATTCGCCCTGCCAGCTGTTGCTCTGGGCCAGCGCCGAAGGCGCGTCGAACAGCAGTTCGCTGAGGTTTTCCAGCGCCGGCAATTCCGACAGGCGCTGGCCGTGGACTTCCTCGGTGGTGTACTGGGTGATCGCAGTGAAGCTCGGGTTGACGTACTCGACCACGCCGTCGCAGTTGACCAGCAAGAAGGCGTTGGCGCTTTGCTCGACCGCGCGCTGAAACAGGTGCAGGGCGCTAGTGGCGGTACGCCGGTTGTGATTGTTGATCACTTGCGCAAACTGGTCGGCCAGTTCGCCGGCAAAGGCGATTTCGTCGGACTGCCAGGCGCGGGTGACGCCGGTCTGTTCCAGGCACAACACGCCGACAACCTGGCCGTCGACGCGAATGCTGGCATCGAGCATGGCGTTGACATCACGCGGACGCATCGCCTCGGCCATCTCGCGGGTACGCGGATCGTGCATGGCGTTGTGGGCATCGATGGCGCGGCTGCTGTGCAGGGCTTCCATGTAGTCAGGGAAGCCGCTGATATCGATCGGCTCCGGCAGGATGTATTCCTGGGTCGCGCGATGGTAAGCGGAGATCGGCAGCAAGCGCTGGCCTTCGAGGTTCCACAGGCTAGCGCAGTCGATCTCGTAGATATCGCAGGCGCAGCGGGTGATCAGTTCGGCGGCTTCCTGCAGCGAGTTGTGCGTGCTGTAGCGCTGGCGTGCGAGCAGCAGAATCAGATCCTGCTGGGCACGCACGCGCTCCAGATGCTGCAGTTGTTCCTGCTGGGCACGCTGGTTCAGCTCAAGGGCGATTTGCAGGCGCGAGTTCTGGGTTTCCAGGTCGACCGAAGGCAGCGCCTGGGTTTCGTCGAACACCTCGTCGACTGCCAGCAGGTAGCCGCGCAGCAAGTGCCGGTTGTGCTGTTTGTAGGCTTCGCCCAGCTCGAGGATGTTCAACGCGCCGGCGGCGGTGTGCAGGGTGTAGCGCACCACGTAATGTGCGCTTTTGCTCAGTTGCTGCTGGATCGCATCGTGCAGTTGATAGCGCGCCTCGGGCTCCATCAGGCTGGCGTAAGGCGAGCCGACCAGCGCGCAGAGCTCGACGGCCGGCTGGCCGAACTGGCGTTCGCAGTTGGGATCGAGGAACAGCATTGCCCAACTGGCTTCATTCAAGCGCTCGAAACGCAGCATGCCGAGCCGCGAGGGCACAGGCAACTGCGTCACTACCTCGGCCGCCATACGGCTGGCGGCATCGGGCTGGCTCTTCATGAAGGAAACTCGCTTGGAAATATGCTGAATGCGCCGGGCTCTCGCCCTCTTGTCTGTTGGCTGCGGCAAGGTTGCATCATTGCGGCACCGACTGACAAGAGAGATGAAGGCCAAGTGCTATAAGAATATGTCGGCTGCAGTGAACATTTCTCCAGTGCACAACTGAAATGAGCAGAAGATCGCAGCCTTGAACAACTCTTGCAGGCGCCACGTAGCCATATAGGAGCTGCCGAAGGCTGCGATCTTTTGGTGTTTCAACGCAATTTCATACTGATCGACTGCAACTTCTTGCCATCGCGGTCATGGTAATTGACCAATATCTGATCAGCCTCGACCACCACATGCGCAAAATTGTCCTGACTCACCACGGCACTGGTCAGCTCGTGCCGATAATCCCCGGCCGCTGTGCGCACCAGCGGTTGATCGAGGATGAACGTCGAGGCCTTGGCATACGGCAGCAATTTGCTGTTGTGCAGTGGCGAGGACACGATGGTGTGCACTTCGAAATCGGTGTCCTCGCTGTGACTCAAGCGACTGGTCAGCGAGCCATGGACGTCGCCGGAGACGAACACCACGTTCTTGATCCGGTGAGTGCGGATGGTTTCCAGCAGGCGCAGACGCTGCTCGGGAAAAGCTTTCCAGGCATCGTCACCGTTGAACTTGCGATCGGGATAGAACATCACGCTGGTCACCACGAATTTCACCCGTGCCGGGCTATGAATCAGCCATTGCAGCAGGGCCTGTTCCTGCTCGATGTCGAGAATGCGCCGGTCATCCTCAGACAAGTTGCGTCGGGTGCGGCTGTCGGTGACAAACCAGGCGATATCGCTGTCGCCAAACTGATACCAGTAATGCTTCAACGTATCCCGGTCTATCTGACCCTTCTCATTACATGCATAAACCGGGCTGTGGCTGGCTTGATAAAGTTCATAAGCGGCCATGGCGTTGCGATATAAGTCCTCGTCCGCTGCGGTGGCATTGGCAGGCCAGTTATCTTCTATTTCATGATCGTCGAGCATCATGTAAGTCGATGTATTGGACATCAGTCGCTGAATATTCGGTTGCGAAAATGCCGTTCGATATTTCTTCAGGATGTCTTTGGCTTCGCGATCCGGAGCAATGACATTCAAATCATCTACATACACTTGATCTCCGGTCATGATCACCGCGCTGACGGGTAGATGACTGTTCTCGACAAGTTGATTGATCGAGCCAAAGATGCGATCGCCCAGTTGCGGCAACGAAGCAATGCCCGCGGTGATCCGCAGATAACGGCAAGATCCGACGATAAAGCCCCGGGGCTGGCTGGCTTGCGCGGTGCGGGTACGAAAGCGGTAGAGCTGTCGCGGCCATTGCAGTGGAAACTCCACCACTGTGTCGATGGTGTGTACCGGATTCATCGGGCTTAACCAGCCGGCTTGATATTCGTATTCACAATCGGCGTCCAGATCCTGTAATACCAGTACGCCCGACATGTCGTTGGCTGGGTGCAAAAGTGCAAATACGCTGTTCGACCATTTTTCCGTGCCGGCCTGGCGAGCGCGAACTCCGGCAAATACACGTTTTTTGTCCTGTTGTTCGCCGCGCATGAAAATGCGCACTTCGTTAGTTGTGGTGTGGCCCACGATGGGGCCGATAGTCGGTTTGAACATGATCGATTCCGTTCGAGATTTTAATAAACAAGAATTAAATAAGCGGAGCGCGTTGAAGCAACTTTCCTGAGCAGAGGTTAGTTGGCCAGCGGCGGAAAATATTGGCGTTAAGTGGACCAGACCTGTGGCCGATGTCAGCGCAGGTTGTAGGAAAGAGGCGCGATTCGGTTTATTTCAGGCAAAAAAAAGCCCCGTCAATTGACGGGGTTGAGGTACGAGCGTGTGGCGCTCGAAAGGGTGCAGCAAGCGGCCCTCCGTCTCCGGAGGGCCGTTTGGGTTACAGCAGGATGGTGCGGATGTCGCCCAACAGACTGCCCAGACGCTGAGTGAAGCGTGCCGCTGCAGCGCCGTTGATCACGCGGTGATCGTAGGACAGCGACAGTGGCAGCATCAGCTTCGGCTGGAAGGCTTTGCCGTCCCAGACTGGCTGGATGGTTGCCTTGGAAACACCGAGGATCGCCACTTCCGGCGCGTTGACGATCGGCGTGAAGCCGGTGCCGCCAATATGGCCGAGGCTGGAAATGGTGAAGCAGGCGCCTTGCATCTCGTCCGACGACAGCTTCTTGGTGCGGGCTTTCTCAGCCAGCGAAGCCGCTTCGGCAGCGAGTTGCAGCAGGCTCTTCTGGTCGACGTTCTTGATCACCGGCACCAGCAGGCCATCCGGAGTGTCGACGGCGAAGCCGATGTTCACGTATTTCTTGCGGATGATCGCCTTGCCGCTTGGCGCCAGCGAACTGTTGAAGTCCGGCAGCTCCTTGAGCAAGTGCGCGCAGGTCTTGAGCAGCAGCGGCAGGATGGTCAGCTTGACGCCAGCCTTCTCGGCTACGGCTTTCTGCGCAACACGGAAGGCTTCCAGCTCGGTGATGTCCGCCGAGTCGAATTGCGTCACGTGTGGCACGTTCAGCCAGCTGCGGTGCAGGTTGGCAGCGCCGACCTGCATCAGGCGGGTCATCGGCACTTCTTCGATTTCGCCGAAACGGCTGAAATCGACCACCGGGATCGGCGGGATGCCCGCGCCACCGGTAGCGCCGCCAGCAGCGGCCGGGGCTTCCTTGGCCTTCTGCATCATCGCCTTGACGTAAACCTGCACGTCTTCCTTGAGGATGCGCCCGTGCGGACCGCTGGCGCCAACGGCGCTCAGCTCGACGCCGAACTCACGAGCCAGTTGACGCACGGCAGGGCCGGCGTGAACTTTGGCGCCCGGCTTGGCCGGTGCGGCGGCAGGAGCGCCAGCAGCAGGTGCAGCGGCAGCCGGAGCAGCAGCGGCAGGTGCCGGAGCGCTTGGTGCAGCAGCCGGAGCCGGGGCAGCAGCAGGTGCCGCGCCTTTGACTTTGAGCTTGAGGATCAGGTCGCCGGTACCGACTTCGTCATCCAGCTTGATCGAAACGCTTTCGACCACGCCAGCGGCAGGCGATGGAATTTCCATGCTCGCCTTGTCGGATTCCAGGGTGATCAGCGACTGGTCGGCTTCAACGGTATCGCCCGCCTTGACCAACACTTCGATGATCTTGGCTTTGCCGGCCGAGCCGATGTCCGGAACGTGGATGTCCTGAACGCTGTCGGCAACCGGTGCTGCTGGCGCGGCTGCCGGAGCAGGCGCAGCGGCAGCGGCAGGCGCAGCAGCCTGAGCCGGAGCGGCCGCAGCAGGGGCCGCAGCACCCGCCACTTCCAGATCCAGAATCAGGTCGCCAGTGCCGACTTCGTCGTTGAGCTTGACGCTGATGGCCTTGACCACGCCAGCGGCAGGCGACGGGATTTCCATGCTCGCCTTGTCGGATTCCAGGGTGATCAGCGATTGATCAGCTTCGACGCTATCGCCGACCTTGACCTGAATCTCGATGATCTGTGCCTTGCCCGACGAACCGATGTCCGGCACGTGCACTTGCTGTACCGAAGCGGCAGCAGGAGCAGCGGCAGGCGCGGCAGCAGCAGGTGCCGCAGCCGGTTTCTCTTCGGCTTTCGCAGCAGGTGCGGCGGCAGGTGCAGGGGCCGCTTCAGCGGCGCCCTCGACTTCCAGCTCGAGCAGTTCGTCGCCTTCTTTCAGACGGTCGCCCAGCTTCACTTTCAGGCTCTTGATGACGCCGGCTTTCGGGGCCGGCACTTCCATGCTGGCCTTGTCCGATTCCAGGGTCAGGATGCTCTGGTCGGCTTCGATGCGGTCGCCGACCTTCACAAACAGTTCAATTACTTCACCTTCACCGCTGCCGATGTCAGGTACGCGAATGAGTTCGCTCACAAAATGTCTCCTCAGCAGTCCAGTGGGTTGCGTTTTTCCGGGTCGATGCCGAACTTGACGATGGCCTCGGCCACGACTTTAGGTTCGATATCACCACGGTCAGCCAGTGCTTCCAGGGCTGCCAACACCACGAAATGACGGTCGACTTCGAAGAAATGACGCAGTTTCTTGCGGCTGTCGCTGCGGCCGAAACCGTCGGTGCCCAGGACTTTGAATTCCTTGGACGGTACCCACTGACGGATCTGCTCGGCGAACAGCTTCATGTAGTCGGTAGATGCAATGACCGGACCTTTACGGCCGTTCAGGCACTCTTCGACGTAGCTCAGCTTAGGCTTCTGGCCAGGCTTGAGACGGTTGCTGCGCTCTACGGCGAGGCCGTCGCGACGCAGTTCGTTGAAGCTGGTAACGCTCCACACGTCAGCGCCGATGTTGAACTCTTCACGCAGGATCTTCGCCGCTTCACGCACTTCGCGCAGGATGGTGCCGGAGCCCATCAGCTGAACGTGGTGCGCCGCATCGCGGGTGTCTTCCTCAAGCAGGTACATGCCTTTCTTGATGCCTTCTTCGGCACCGGCCGGCATGGCTGGCTGCTGGTACGACTCGTTCATCACTGTGATGTAGTAGAAGATGTCCTGTTGCTCTTCGGTCATCTTCTTCATGCCGTCCTGAATGATCACCGCCAGCTCGTAGCCGTAGGTCGGATCGTAGGTGCGGCAGTTCGGGATGGTCGCGGCCAGCAGGTGGCTGTGACCGTCTTCGTGTTGCAGACCTTCACCGTTCAGGGTGGTGCGGCCGGCGGTGCCGCCGATCAGGAAGCCACGGGTACGGCTGTCGCCAGCGGCCCAGGCCAGATCGCCGATACGCTGGAAACCGAACATCGAGTAGAAGATGTAGAACGGCAGCATCGGCTGGTTGTGGCTGGAGTACGAAGTACCGGCAGCGATGAACGAGCTCATGGCGCCTGCTTCGTTGATGCCTTCCTCAAGGATCTGACCTTTCTGGTCTTCCTTGTAGAACATCACCTGGTCTTTATCGACTGGCTCGTAGAGCTGGCCGACGGAGGAGTAGATACCCAGCTGACGGAACATGCCTTCCATACCGAAGGTACGGGCTTCGTCCGGGATGATCGGGACGATGCGCGGGCCGATTTCCTTGTCCTTGACCAGTTGCGCGAGGATCCGCACGAAAGCCATGGTGGTGGAAATTTCACGGTCCCCCGAGCCATCGAGGATGGCTTTGAGGGTATCCAGATCCGGAGTCGGTACGCTGAAGCTCTGCGCGCGGCGCTGTGGCACGAAACCGCCCAGTGCGGCACGGCGCTCGGCCAGATAACGCGCTTCGGCGCTGTTTGGCTCTGGCTTGAAGAACGGCAGGTTCTCCAGCTCTTCGTCCTTGACAGGGATGTCGAAGCGGTCGCGGAACAGCTTCAGGCTGTCGACGTCGACTTTCTTGGTGTTGTGCGCAGTGTTTTTCGCTTCGCCGGCACCGGTGCCATAACCCTTGATGGTCTTGGCGAGGATGACGGTCGGTTGTTCCTTGTGGTTGACCGCTTCGTGGTACGCCGCGTAGACCTTGTACGGGTCGTGGCCGCCACGGTTGAGTTTCCAGATCTCGTCGTCGGACAGATCGGCAACCATTGCCTTGAGTTCAGGCGTGTTGAAGAAATGCTCGCGAACGAACGCGCCGTCTTTGGCTTTGTAGTTCTGGTACTCGCCGTCGATGACTTCGTCCATGCGGCGTTGCAGGATACCGTCGACGTCTTTGGCCAGCAGCGGGTCCCAGAAACGGCCCCAGATGACTTTGGTCACATTCCACTGCGCACCACGGAACACGCCTTCGAGTTCCTGGATGATCTTGCCGTTGCCGCGAACCGGGCCGTCGAGGCGCTGCAGGTTGCAGTTGATGACGAAGATCAGGTTGTCCAGCTTCTCGCGGCCGGCCAGGGAGATCGCGCCCAGGGATTCCGGCTCGTCGCACTCGCCGTCGCCCAGGAAGCACCAGACTTTCTGTTTGCCCGGCTGGATGAAACCGCGGTGCTCCAGGTACTTCATGAAGCGCGCCTGGTAGATCGCCTGGATTGGACCCAGACCCATCGATACGGTCGGGAACTGCCAGAAGTCAGGCATCAGCCAAGGGTGCGGATAGGACGACAGGCCTTGACCATCGACTTCCTGACGGAAGTTGTTCATCTGGTCTTCGGTGATGCGGCCTTCCATGAATGCACGGGCGTAAACGCCTGGCGAGGTGTGGCCCTGGAAGTAGATCAGGTCGCCGCCGTGTTCGTCGGTCGGGGCCTGGAAGAAATAGTTGAAGCCGATGTCATACAGGGTCGCACTGGAAGCGAAGCTGGAGATGTGACCACCCAGGTCCGAATCTCGCAGGTTCGTGCGCATTACCATGGCCATCGCGTTCCAGCGTACCAGCGAGCGAATGCGGCGTTCCATGAACAGGTCGCCAGGCATGCGTGCTTCGTGGGTAACGGGGATCGTGTTGCGGTAAGGCGTGGTGATCGCGTAAGGGAGCTGCGAGCCGCTGCGGGTCGCGAGTTCGCCCATACGGGTCATCAGATAGTGAGCACGGTCTTCGCCTTCTTTGTCGAGAACCGATTCCAGGGCGTCCAGCCATTCCTGGGTTTCGACGGGATCGAGGTCTTGCATGGCTTGCTCCAGGGCGGAAAGGCTTCCAGAATCGGTTGCCTGAGTTTGCGACTGGCCTTGTGGGCAGACGATTTAAAATTCTTGGATTGCCGACAGGTTGTTCCGGCGGCGTGTAGTTTTACTACAAATCTTCCGGCATTTCAGCCTTTCGAATGTATAGACGAGTAGTAAAACTACAGATGAAAGGCTTGTGGCCTCCGACTGCGTTGTGAGAATAATCGTTAAGGCGGGTCGATTTCCATCCGAATAAGGTGAAAGTTTGATGCTGGATGCCAAAGAAGAAGAAATTTCAGCTATTTCTAACTTTTGTTCGACAGTCCTTCACGTAGCGGGTTTTCATCATTCACTACAAGCGGCCCTTATTACGCCGATCAAGGATAGACCATGACCCTGCCCGTGCTTGCCGAACTGCCCGCCATTCTCCTGCCGTTGGTCAGCCGATCCGAGCAGTCGTTCCGTACGTCCGTCGCCGCCCTTGAAGACGATCACGGCCTGTCGAACTGGACGCCGGAGCGCTGGGCGCAATTCGCCCGCGTCACCGCCGCCAGCGAATTTGTCATTGAACAGAGCATTCGTGACCCTTTGATGTTGTTGTCGCTGGTGGCGTCCGGCGAACTTGATCGAGCGTTTGCGCCCGGCGAGCTGTGCGCACAGATCGCCGCCGCCGTGAACAGCGCGCAGAGCGAAGAAGAACTCGGCCGCGCCTTGCGTCGCCAGCGCGCACGCCATCAGGTGCGAATCATCTGGCGCGACCTGACCCGCCAGGCCGATCTGGTGCAGACCTGTCGTGATCTCTCGGATATGGCCGACGCCACCATCGATCAGGCTTATCAATGGCTATACAGCCGCCATTGCGAGCAGTTCGGCACACCCACCGGCCGGCGCAGCGGTGAGCCGCAGCAGATGGTCATTCTCGGCATGGGCAAGCTCGGCGCGGTCGAGCTGAATCTGTCTTCCGACATCGACCTGATCTTCGCCTACCCCGAAGGCGGCGAAACCGTCGGCGTGAAACGCTCGCTGGATAATCAGGAATTCTTCATCCGCCTCGGCCAGCGTCTGATCAAGGCGCTCGATCCGATGACCGTCGACGGCTTCGTCTTCCGCGTCGACATGCGCCTGCGTCCATACGGATCGTCTGGTGCGCTGGTGCTCAGCTTCAACGCGCTGGAACAGTATTACCAGGATCAGGGCCGCGACTGGGAACGCTACGCGATGATCAAGGCGCGGGTGGTGGCTGGCGATCAGGTTGCCGGCGCGCAGTTGCTCGACATGCTGCGGCCGTTCGTTTATCGGCGCTATCTGGACTTCTCGGCGATCGAAGCGCTGCGCACCATGAAGCAGTTGATCCAGCAGGAAGTGCGGCGCAAGGGCATGGCCGACAACATCAAGCTCGGCTCCGGCGGCATTCGTGAAGTCGAGTTCATCGCTCAGGCCTTTCAACTGATCCACGGTGGCCGCGACCTGAGCCTGCAACAGCGTCCTCTATTAAAGGTGCTGAGCACGCTGGAAGGGCAGGGCTATCTGCCGCCGGCGGTGGTCAGCGAATTGCGCGAGGGTTACGAGTTTCTGCGTTACACCGAACATGCCATTCAAGCGATTGCCGACCGTCAGACGCAGATGCTGCCGGACAGCGCTCAGGATCAGGCGCGGATCGCCTTCATGCTGGGTTTCGCCGATTGGTCGGCGTTCCACGAACAGCTGATGTACTGGCGCGGGCGCGTGGCCTGGCATTTCGCCCAGGTGATCGCTGATCCCGACGAAGAAGAGGGCGGCGAAAGCGAGGTGGTGGTCGGTGGTGAATGGCTGCCGCTGTGGGAGGAAGAACAGGACGAGGAGGCCGCGTGCCGGCAGTTGCAGGAAGGCGGTTTCGTCGATGCCGGCAAAGCCCTGAAAGCGCTGGCCGGTTTGCGTGGCAGTCCGCAATTGCGCGCGATGCAGCGGCTGGGGCGCGAGCGTCTCGATGCTTTTATTCCGCGACTGCTTGCGCAAGCGGTGGAGCACGACAATCCCGATCTGGTGCTCGAGCGCGTGCTGCCACTGGTGGAAGCGGTGGCGCGGCGTTCGGCGTATCTGGTTTTGCTCACGGAAAACCCCGGCGCGCTGCGCCGCCTGCTGACCTTGTGTGCGGCGAGCCCGTGGATTGCCGAGCAGATCACGCGCTTCCCGCTGCTGCTCGACGAATTGCTCAACGAAGGTCGGCTGTTCAAGCCGCCGCTGGCGCCGGAACTGGCGGCCGAGTTGCGCGAACGCCTGACGCGAATTCCCGAAGACGACCTCGAGCAGCAAATGGAAGCCCTGCGCCATTTCAAACTGGCGCACCGCTTGCGCGTCGCCGCCTCGGAAATCGCCGGCAGCCTGCCGTTGATGAAAGTCAGCGATTACCTGACCTGGCTGGCCGAAGCGATTCTCGAACAGGTGCTGGCCCTGGCCTGGCGGCAGACCGTGGCCAAGTACGGCACGCCGCTGCGCACCGACGGCACGCTGTGCGATCCCGGCTTCATCATTGTCGGTTATGGCAAAGTCGGCGGTATCGAATTGGGGCATGGTTCCGATCTGGATCTGGTGTTCATCCATGACGGCGATCCGCAGGCGGAAACCGACGGGCCGAAATCCATCGACGGCGCGCAGTTCTTCACGCGCCTGGGGCAGCGGATCATCCACCTGCTCACAGCGCAGACCAACTCCGGCCAGCTGTATGAAGTGGACATGCGCCTGCGGCCGTCCGGCGCTTCCGGGCTGCTGGTGAGTTCCCTCGGCGCGTTCGCGCGCTATCAGGAAAATGAAGCCTGGACGTGGGAGCATCAGGCCTTGGTGCGCGCGCGGGTGCTGGTGGGCAGTCAGGATGTTGGCCAGGCCTTCGAAAAAGTCCGCGCCAAGGTATTGGGCAAACCTAGGGATCTGGCCAAGCTGCAACAGGAAGTCAGCGAGATGCGCGCGAAGATGCGCGACAACCTTGGTACCCGCAGCACCGCAGCCGGCACGGCGGCGAACGCTTTCGATGCGGGCGTGCCGTTTGACCTCAAGCAGGACGCCGGAGGTATCGTCGATATTGAATTTATGGTGCAATACGCGGCCCTGGCGTGGTCGCACAGCCATCCGCCGCTGCTGCGCTGGACCGATAACATCCGCATTCTGGAAGAGCTGGAACACGAACGGCTGATGCCCGCCGAAGATGCCAGTCTGTTGCGCGAGGCCTACAAGGCCTACCGCTCCGCCGCCCACCGGCAGGCCTTGCAGAAGGACGCCGGGGTGATACCAGGCGACCAGTTTGCCGACGAACGCCGGCAGGTTTTGCGGATTTGGAAAGAGATGGGGCTAAGCTGAAAGCGGTTTATGCAGCACCCACAGTAATCTGCGCTGAAATGCAGATGTTGAAACAGATGCAAAACCCTGTGGGAGCTGGCTTGCCAGCGATAGCGGAGTATCAGACGACAATAATGTTGAATGTGAAGACCCCATCGCGGGCAAGCCCGCTCCCACAGTAGATCTACAGTGTTTGTAGAATTATCGAGGCGGGGAGGCGTAAATGCCTCCCCGGTTCGTTTTTGGAAACCACATGAATATTCTGATCGTTGGGCCCAGTTGGGTCGGTGACATGGTGATGGCGCAGACACTGTTTCAGTGTCTCAAGCAGCGCCACCCGCAATGCGCAATCGACGTACTGGCGCCCGAATGGAGCCGGCCGATCCTTGAGCGGATGCCCGAAGTGCGCAAGGCCTTGAGCTTCCCGCTCGGCCACGGCGCGCTGGAACTGGCGACGCGCCGACGCATCGGCAAGTCCCTGCGCGGTCAGTACGATCAGGCGATCCTGCTGCCCAACTCGCTGAAATCGGCACTGGTGCCGTTTTTTGCCGGCATCCCGAAACGCACCGGTTGGCGCGGTGAATTCCGCTATGGCCTGCTCAACGACGTGCGTACCCTCGACAAAGAACGCTACCCGCTGATGATCGAGCGTTTCATGGCGCTGGCCTATGAAGCGAACGCCGAGCTGCCGAAGCCGTACCCGCGCCCGACTCTGCAAATTGACCCGGTGACCCGCGAAGCGGCACTGGCCAAATTCGGCTTGACTCTCGATCGCCCGGTCCTGGCTTTGTGCCCCGGCGCCGAGTTCGGCGAATCCAAGCGCTGGCCGTCCGAGCACTACGCCAAGGTCGCCGAAGCGCGCATCCGCGAAGGCTGGCAGGTCTGGCTGTTCGGCTCGAAAAACGATCACGCGGTCGGCGAAGACATCCGCGCCCGGTTGATCCCGGGCCTGCGCGAAGAATCGGTCAACCTCAGCGGCGGCACCTCGCTGGCCGAGGCCATTGACCTGCTGTCCTGCGCCGATTCGGTTGTGTCCAACGATTCCGGCCTGATGCACGTCGCTGCGGCATTGAATCGTCCGCTGGTCGCGGTGTACGGCTCGACCTCGCCGGGCTTCACCCCGCCGCTGGCCGAGCAGGTCGAGATCGTGCGCCTGGGCATCGAATGCAGCCCGTGCTTCGATCGCACTTGCCGGTTCGGCCATTACAACTGCCTGCGCCAGCTGATGCCGGACGCGGTCAACGATGCCTTGCAGAAGTTGCAGGGCTCCGTGGTCGAGGTTCATTAACTTGCGGGTATTGTTGATCAAGACTTCATCGCTGGGCGACGTGATTCACGCGTTGCCGGCGCTGACCGACGCCGCGCGGGCGATCCCGGGCATCGAGTTCGACTGGGTGGTGGAAGAGGGCTTCGCCGAGATTCCGAGCTGGCACCCGGCGGTCGATAAAGTGATTCCGGTGGCGATCCGCCGCTGGCGCAAGAGTCTGTGGAAAACCATCACCAGCGGCGAGTGGAAACGCTTCAAGCAAAGCGTGCGCGCCAATAAATACGATCTGGTGATCGACGCTCAAGGCCTGCTTAAAAGTGCCTGGCTGACCCGCTACGTCAAAGCCCCGGTGGCCGGCCTCGATAAAACTTCCGCGCGCGAGCCGATGGCTGCGCGCTTCTACGATCGTAAACTCGCTGTCGCCCGAGGCCAGCACGCCGTCGAGCGCGTACGCCAGTTATTCGCCATCGCTCTGGGTTACGACTTGCCCAAAGGCCTCGGCGATTACGGCCTCAACGTCGAGCGACTGGTCGAGTTGCCACGCAAGAACGCTTACGTGGTGTTCCTCCACGGCACCACTTGGGACACCAAGCACTGGCCGGAACTCTACTGGCGCGAGCTGACCGAGCGGGTCGGCTACCTCGGCGTTGGCGTGAAGCTGCCGTGGGGCAACCCACAGGAAAAGGCCCGCGCCGAACGCATCGCTGCCGGCTTCAAACACGCCGAAGTGCTGCCGAAACTCAATCTGGCTGGCGTTGGCAAAGTGCTCGCCGGCGCGCAGGCTTGCGTGGCGGTGGATACCGGGCTCGGCCATCTGGCCGCTGCGCTGGATGTGCCGACCATCTCGTTGTTCGGCCCGACCAACCCGGGCCTGACCGGCGCTTACGGCAAGCTGCAGATTCATCTGGCCAGCGACTTCCCGTGCGCGCCGTGCATGCAGAAAAAATGTACCTATCAACCGACCGCGCAGGATGCCCGTCAGTTTGACCTGAAACGCGAGCAGCCTTTGTGCTTCACGCGTGTGAACCCCGAGCGTGTCGCCAGCCGACTGAGCACGTTGTTAATGGCTGAGGAGCTGCGCTGATGCAATTGGCATTTGTCCTGTACAAATATTTCCCGTTCGGCGGCTTGCAGCGCGATTTCATGCGCATCGCCCTCGAATGCCAGAAACGCGGCCATCAGATTCGCGTCTACACGCTGATCTGGGAAGGCGACGTGCCGCCGGGTTTCGAAGTGCTGGTGGCGCCGGTCAAAGCGTTCTTCAATCACCGTCGCAACGAAAAACTCAGCGCGTGGATGGCAGCGGATCTGGCCAAGCGTCCGGTCGATCGCTTGATCGGCTTCAACAAGATGCCGGGCCTGGACGTCTACTACGCCGCCGACGGCTGCTTCGAAGACAAGGCGCAGAACCTGCGCAACTCGCTGTACCGCCGTTGGGGCCGCTATCGCCACTTCGCCGAGTATGAGCGCGCCGTGTTCGCCAAGGACGCGAAGACCGAAGTGCTGATGATTTCCGAAGTGCAGCAGCCGCTGTTCATCAAGTATTACGACACGCCGCTCGAGCGCTTCCACCTGCTGCCGCCGGGCATTGCCCAGGATCGTCGGCGGCCGGCGAATGCCAATGAGATTCGCGCCGGTTTCCGCGCTGAATTCGATCTCAAGGACGACGACCTGCTGCTGGTGCAGATCGGCTCCGGCTTCAAGACCAAGGGGGTCGATCGCAGCCTCAAGGCGCTGGCCGCCCTGCCGGCCGAGTTGAGAAAACGCACCCGGCTGTTTGTAATCGGCCAGGATGACCCCAAATTGTTCCAGATGCAGAGTGCGACGCTGGGCCTGGGCGACAATGTGACCTTCCTTAAAGGGCGCAGCGATATCCCGCGCTTCCTGCTCGGCGCTGATCTGTTGATCCACCCGGCCTACAACGAAAACACCGGCACCGTGCTGCTTGAAGCGCTGGTGGCCGGGTTGCCGGTGCTGGTCAGTGCGGTCTGCGGTTACGCCCATTACATCGCCGAAGCCGATGCCGGGCGAGTGCTGGACGAGCCGTTCGAGCAGGCGCAACTGACCCGATACCTGACCGAGATGTTGAGCGACGACGCTGCACGGGCGGCCTGGAGCCGCAACGGTCTGGCCTTCGCCGAGACGGCCGACCTCTACAGCATGCCGCAGCACGCGGCGGATGTGATTCTGGCGGAGCACGCTTAATGAAGTTGATGCTGGCTGAACCGTTCAAAAGCCTATGGGCCGGACGCGACCCGTTCGCCGCAGTCGAAGGCTTGCAGGGCGAGGTATACCGCGAGCTGGAAGCGCGCCGGACATTGCGCACGGAAGTCGACGGCCATGGTTTTTTCGTCAAGATCCACCGTGGCATCGGTTGGGGCGAAATCTTCAAGAATCTGCTGACCGCCAAGCTGCCGGTGCTCGGCGCCGGGCAAGAGTGGAAGGCCATCCAGCGCCTTCAGGAAGTTGGCGTGCCGACCATGACCGCCGTCGCCTACGGTGAGAAGGGCAGCAACCCGGCGGATCAGCATTCGTTCATCGTCACCGAAGAGCTGGCGCCGACCATCAGCCTTGAAGACTTCAGCATTGACTGGGTCAAGCAGCCGCCGGAGCCAACACTCAAGCGCGCATTGATTGCCGAAGTCGCGCGGATGACCGGGATGATGCACCGCGCCGGGGTCAATCACCGCGACTGCTACATCTGCCATTTTCTGCTGCACACCGACAAACCGGTCACACCGCAGGATTTCAAACTCTCGGTGATTGACCTGCACCGTGCCCAGACCCGCGCGAAAATCACTCAGCGCTGGCGCAACAAGGATCTGGCGGCGCTGTACTTCTCCGCGCTGGACATCGGCCTGACCCGCCGCGACAAACTGCGTTTCCTCAAGGGCTACTTCCAGCAACCGCTGCGGCAGATTCTGGCAGAAGAGGCGCCACTGCTGAGCTGGCTGCAAGGCAAGGCCGACAAGCTCTACGCGCGCAAACAGCGTTACGGGGATGCGCTCTGATGGCGGGCTGGACACTGGAGCCGCAGTACAGCGACCTCGCCGAAGATTTCGGCAGCCTCGAAGCTGTGTTTGCCTTGCAGGGCGAACGCCTGACCCGCGATCCGCTGTCGGAAGTCGTTCGGGTGCAGCGCGACGGGGTCAATTACTACGTCAAACGCTACGTCGGCGCCGGTAAGGGCCTGCGCCGTTACCTCGGCAAGCCGAGGGTAAAAATGGAATGGCAGAACCTCAAGCGCTTCGCCAAATGGGGCATTCCCACTGCCGAGGTGGTGGCCTGGGGGCTGGAGCGGCGGGGCGCGGCCTACGATCGGGGTGCGATGATCACCCGTGAGCTGCCCAATACCGAAGACCTCTCGGCACTGGCCGAGCGCAAGGATCCCAAACTCAAGGATCGCGCCTGGGTCGACAATGTCAGCCAGCAATTGGCCGGTTACACCCGGACCATGCACGACCATCGGTTTACGCATAACGATTTGAAATGGCGCAATCTGCTGATCGACGATCAGGCCCGCATCTTCCTCATCGACTGCCCCAACGGCGAATTCTGGCGCGGCTTCTGGCTCAAGTACCGGATCACCAAGGACCTCGCCTGTCTCGACAAACTGGCCAAATATCACCTGTCCAACACCCAGCGCCTGCGCTTCTACAAGCAATATCGCCAGTGTGATCGGCTCGATGTCGCCGACAAGAAACGGATTCGGCACGTGGTGAGATTTTTTGAGGGGCGCGAATGACTGATTTTCTTGCCGTACAGGACCGCGCTCTGCTGGAGCGCCACGGTCTCGGCAATTTCGACGCACTGTGGGCCAAACAGCTTGAAGCTGTGGATGAGCCCAACACTGCCGGTGGCGGCTGGAGCAGCGTGTTCCGCCTGGATCTTGAAGGCCAGGGCTATTACCTCAAGCGCCAAAGCAATTACCTGACGCGGACCTTGCATGCGCCGTTTGGCGAGCCCAGTTTTGCCCGTGAGTTTCGCAATATAAGCCGCTATCGCAAGCTCGGCATCCCGGCACTGCAAGCGGCTTTTTTTGGCCAGCGCAAGATCGACGGCGAGGTCAGGGCAATCCTGCTGACGCGCGCGCTGGACGGTTGGAGCGACCTGGATTCGTTGCTGGCGCGCTGGGTGCAGCTCAGTACCGCACAACAGTCGGCCATTCTCACTGCGTGCGGTCTGCTGGCGCGGCGGCTGCACGGCGCGCGTCAGGTACATGGCTGTTTCTATCCCAAACATATTTTCCTGCGCGCCACCGGCGACGGCTATGAGGCGCAACTGATCGATCTGGAGAAAACCCGGCCGCTGCTGTTCGGCATGCGAGATCGGGTCAAGGATCTGGAACCGTTGCAACGTCGCGCGCCGCAGTGGAGCGAGGCCGACTTGCGCCAATTGCTTGCGGCTTATCTCGACCAGCCGACTGACAGCTCGCTGCTCGACAGCTGGCTGACCCGACTGACAGCGCGGCGCAGTCACAAGGAGACCCGCTGATGCAATTGTCCGAGCTGGCCCGCTCCGGGCGCGCACCCACACTGCCACTGACCGTGACCCTGGCGGACGCCGCCGGTGCGGCGGATTTACAGTTGCTGAGCTTGCTGCGGGTGTTGCCCGGGCAGCGTTACGTTGGCGCAGGTGTCTGGCGCGGTCGGCCGGTGCTGGCCAAGTTATTGGTCGGCAGCAAAGCTGCGCGGCATTTTCAGCGTGAGCTGCAAGGCGTGCGCTTGCTCGCTGCGCAGGGCATGACGACGCCGCTGTTATTGGCCGATGGGCTGAAGGACGGCGAGGGTGGCTGGCTGCTGTTCGAATTTCTCGAGGGTTCCGAGAGCCTCGGTGATGCCTGGGCCGAGGTCGAGTCTCTGCCGGCGCTGGCCGATGAGCAGACCGCTGTTCTGGCCGAAGCACTGGATGCCATCGGTCGGCTGCACGGCAAAGGGCTCTGGCAGGAAGACTTGCATCTGGACAATCTGCTGCGCCACGGCGGTCAGTTGTACCTGATCGACGGCGCCGGCGTTCGTGCGGAAACGGCGGGGCAGCCCTTGTCCCGGCAGAAAGTGCTGGAAAATCTCGGCGTGTTTTTCGCCCAGTTGCCAAAATCACTCGAAGCGTTCACCGAAGAACTGCTGGTGTATTACCTGCTGAGCAACAGCGAGCATGCGTTGCCGCTGGAGGCGTTGCAAAAACAGATCGACAAGGTGCGCAAATGGCGACTCAGGGATTACCTGATCAAGGTTGGCCGCGACTGCACGTTGTTCGCCGTGCAGCGCGGCGCATTTGCCCTGCGCGCCGTTCGCCGTGAAGAAGAAACGGCCATGCTGCCGGTGCTTGAGCAGGCTGACGCCTTGCTTGATCAGGGGCACCTGTACAAGACCGGCGGCGCGGCCAGCGTCGGCAAAGTCGAGATAGCCGGGCGGGCTCTGGTTATCAAGCGCTACAACATCAAGAATTTCGCCCACTGGCTCAAACGCTTCTGGCGCCCGAGCCGGGCCTGGCATTCGTGGCGTGAAGGCAATCGCCTGGCGTTCCTTGGCATTGCCACGCCGAAACCGCTGGCGGTACTGGAAAAGCGTTTTTTGTGGCTGCGCCGCAGTGCCTATCTGGTCACCGAATACCTGCCCGGGCCGGACATCATCGAGCGCTTTGCGCCGTACGTGGAAAATGGCCAGGCGCCGGAAGCCGAGTTGCTGGCGCTTGATCAACTGTTTGCCCGATTGATCGCCGAGCGCATCAGTCATGGCGACTTCAAGGGCCACAACCTGTTCTGGCAGGCGGATCGCTGGGCGCTGATCGACCTCGACTCGATGTGTCAGCACGGCTCTATTGGCAGCTTTGCCCCGGCGTATGCCCGCGATCGCGCGCGGTTCATGCGCAACTGGCCGCAAAGCAGTGCCTTGTATCAGGTCATCGATCAGCGGTTGCCGAAGGAAGTCTCCACCGCAGGGTGATTTTCCGGCCAGCAGGCTCATTCCCACAACGAACCCGGTTTCCTCTGGGGATGAGCCTGCCAGCAGTAGCGGACAAAAAATCCCGACATGTCCTACAGCTTCGCCAGAAACCATGAACTGTGCTCTGCTCCACCTCGATGCTAGTTTGCCTGACGATCTCGGAGGGCGAATCTTGGGTATGAAAAAACTTCTGGCGCTGGGCGTCCTGTCTTCGGTTCTCTCAGGCTGTGGCAGTGTCTCAACCGTGTTACAGGGGGACGCTGATGTCGCCCGTGACCTGCGCAAAAAGAAGACCTACTGCCAATCGATTCCGCGCATCTACAGTGGCGTGGCCTTCGATTTTTGCACTTTGAATGCGCCGCCCGATCCTACGGGTATGCTGGCGCCCTTCGTGTTATTCGATCTTCCGCTGTCCGCCATGTTCGATACGCTTTCGCTGCCTTACACAATCTATCGGCAGATTACCGATTCAAATCTGAGTATTTACTGGCGCAAGGACGGCTATTGAGTCGTTGAACCCGTTGATTCGGACCAATCGTGCAGGTGGCAATTCGCACAAGGTAATTCCCGTCATGTTTACGCTATAATCCCGCCCTTTAGCTGCCACTCGCCCTGTGCGAGGGCACATCAATTTTCAAGGCGCTTCGCGCCTGCATGCAGACTAAAGAGGCTAGACCCCTGTGGCATTGACGATTCTTGGCCTGTCCGGCGCCCTTAGCCATGATCCTTCCGCAGCCTTGTACATCGACGGCAAGCTGGTCGCGGCGGCTGAGGAAGAGCGCTTCGTACGCGATAAACATGCAAAGAACCGCATGCCCTACGAATCGGCGAAATTCTGCCTCGAGCAAGCCGGCATCAAACCTTCCGACGTTGACGTGGTGGCGATTCCATTCGCCCCGATCAGCCTGTTCGGCAAGGCCCGCTGGCACTACGCCAAGCGCTACTGGTACGCCCCGGATCGTGCTCTCGATGCGATCCTGATGGGCAACCGTCGCTATAAGCGCTATCGCAACAAGATCGTCTGGTGCCTCGAACAACTGGGCTTTGATCCGAAGAAAATCAAGATCGAACCGGTCGAGCATCACCTGGCTCACGCCTCCAGCGCCTATCACTGCTCGGGTTTCAAAGAAAAAACCGCGATCCTCGGCATTGACGGCAAGGGTGAATACGCCACGACCTTCTTCGGCTACGGCGAAAACGGCAAGATCCACAAGATCAAGGAATTCTTCGATCCGGACTCCCTTGGTGGTCTTTACGGCGCGATCACCGAGTTCCTCGGTTTCGAGATGCTCGACGGCGAATTCAAGGTCATGGGCATGGCGCCATACGGCGATGCCAGCAAGTACGATTTCTCGCGTCTGGCCTCGTTCGAAAATGGCGAGCTGGTGATCAATACCGACTACGCCAACGTGATCGGCCTGCGTCGCTATAAAGAGAAGGGCAAGGGTTTCTACTTCTCGCCGAAGCTGATCGAGTGGCTGGGTCCGAAGCGCGAAGGCGACATCGCCGACGAGCCGTACATCCACTACGCCGCGAGCATGCAAGCGCTGTTCGAGAAGCTCGCGTTGCAGATGATCGACTACTACCTGGGCGACGTGCTCAAGGAAACCGGCAAACTGGCTTTCGCCGGCGGCTGTGCGTTGAACGTCAAGCTGAACCAGAAAATCATCGCTCGCGACGACATCAAAGAGCTGTTCGTACAGCCTGCGTCCGGCGATGCCGGCACCGCAGTCGGCGCTGCCGCTTACGTGTCGCACGCCCGTGGCGTCCCGGTCGAGAAGATGGAACACGTCTACCTCGGCCCGTCGTACAGCAACGAGGACGTGATCGCCGCCTGCGCCCGTCATGAGAACAAGCCGACCTGGCGCAAGCTCGACAACATGCCGGAGCAGATCGCCCAAATCATGGTCGACGGCAACCCGGTCGCCTGGTTCCAGGGCCGTATGGAGTTCGGCCCGCGCGCGTTGGGTGGTCGTTCGATCATCGGTTGCCCGAGCGTGGCCGGTGTCGCCGACCGCATCAATCATCAGATCAAGTTCCGCGAGCGCTGGAGGCCTTTCTGCCCGTCGATGCTCGACACAGTCGCTCCACAGATGATCAAGATCGATCACCCGGCGCCGTTCATGACCTTCACTTTCGAAGTCGCCGAAGAATGGAAAACCCGCGTGCCGGAAGTCGTCCATGAGGACGGTACTTCCCGTGCCCAAGTGCTCAAGCGCGAATACAACCCGCGCTACTACGACATGATGAAGGCGCTGGAAAACCTCACCGGTAACGGCGTGTCGCTGAACACTTCGCTCAACCGTCGTGGCGAGCCGATGATCTGCTCGCCGACCGATGCGCTGAACATGTTTTTTGGCTCGGACCTGCAATATCTGATCATGGAAGATATTCTGGTCGTCAAAGAAGGCGTGCAAGGAAACGGTCTTGACTGAAACACTGATCAGTGTCGTGATCCCGGCATACAACTACTCCAGATCGCTGCCGCGTGCGGTGGAGTCGGTGCTGGCGCAGCTGCACGAGGCAGCTGCGGATCTGTTGGTTATCGATGATGGTTCCACTGACTCCACGCCTGAGGTGTTGCAAGCGTTGCTGGCCGAACATGCCGGGCGTTTTCGTGCGATACGCCAAAGTAATGGCGGGCTGTCTTCAGTGCGCAATCGCGGGATCAAGGAAACCACCGGGCGATTTCTGATTTTTCTCGACGCGGATGACGAGATGGCTCCAGGGGCTCTGGCAGCGTTATCACAACACATCGCCAGTCACCCTGAAACGCGGATGATCATCGGCGCTCATTGGTCGATCTTTTCCGGTGGCAAGCGCAGCCTGCAGGCTGTCAAACCGTTGCCAGTCACGGTGCGACAGCGAGTCAGGGGCTATTTGCTGGACAAAACGGTGTCGATCTCAAACGGTGCCTGCGCCATGCATCGTGAGGTATTCGAGCCGGGCAACTATCCGGAGCATCTGCGCAACGTCGAAGATTTGCCGGTGTTTGCCCAGGTGTTGGCGCGCTTCCCCTGCACAGTGGTCGAGCAGCCACTGGCGCTGATTTACAAGCACGCCGACAGCATGCGCCATGATCTGCGCCAGAGCCTGGCATCGGGTACCGAGCAGGTGGTCGGTGAGGTTTTTTCCAGTCAGCGGATGCCGCAGGAGTTTCACGACTTGCGCCAGGCTTATCTTGCTCAACGTTGCCTGTCATTGTTTCGAGATTGCTACTCGCATGGTGAATATGCGTTGGCGAAAACATTCTATATGCAAGCACTACGCGCCGACTGGCGCATCCTCGGGCGCTGGTCTTACATGCGCAAAGCCTTGCGCCTGCTGTTCCGATAAATCGATCTGTTTTTTTTGCGTACCTGTGGCGCGTGATGTTGAGGGGGCTGGGTGAAAGGTACGGATAGTAAATGGGCGGTCAAGGCAGCTCGGGTAATCAATGAGCGACCGGTCTGTGTCGCGTTCTGGGCAAGCATTCTCCTTTCATTGATCGCCGTGTGGGGTACCGCAACGGTCGGTCGCGATGCCGCGCTGTACATCGATATCGCCCATCAGGTTGTCTTGCACGGGGCCGATGTGGCCTGGACGCATTTCGACTGGCCATGGTTTTCCATTCTTCTGGCTCTGACCCATCGCTTTCTGCTATTGCCGCTGGAGTTGAGCGCCTATCTCTGGTGCGGTCTGTTTTTTGCCGGCACCAGTGCCTTGATGGTCGATTGTATCCGTCGACGCTCCCCCGAGCTTGCCGGCTGGGCGTGCCTGATTGTGCTGGCGATGCCCGCAGTCAATGCCTTTCGAAATGACATCATCCGCGAATGCGGTTTCTGGTTTTTCTGCACGCTGGCGTTATGGCAGGCGCTGCGTTGGCAGGCCTTGGGCGGTTGGCTTAAAGCCGGTCTGATTCACTTGGCCATTGTTGCTGCAGCGCTGTTTCGGCTCGAAGCATTGCTGTTGTTGCCTGCGCTCGGGCTGTGGCAACTGCCGGGTCTGGGGCACTCTGGCCAGCGCACTCGTTTGCTGCAGTTTGCTCTGTTGCCGGTGGTGGGGCTGCTGGTTGCATCGGCCTTCGGGGTTTTCATGTCCGCGCGCTTCCTCCTGTATCTGGACATGATTGCACCGCAGGGCGTCTACGCGTCGTTTCAGATGCTGTCCGAACAGTTCGGCAACTCTCTGATCAACAAGTATTCCCAGGATGAAGCCGGGCGCATCGTGTTCTTTGGCCTGCTGGCGACGATGACGATCACATTCGTCAAGCTGATGGGGCCGTTCGCTGTGCCCTTCATCCTGCGTCGCAACTGGGGCGTATTGGGTGTTTATTGGCGTGACTATCGTCCTTTCGCCTGGGCGGCGCTGCTGTATCTCGTTGTGCTGATGCTGTTTTTCATCAAGCAGCAATTCATGAACGCCCGGTATCTGAGTTTCCTGAATTTGCTTTTCGTACCGGTACTGGCGATGGCGCTGGCGGCATTTGCCCGGCAGTTTCCGCGCTGGACCAAAGTCCTGGTCGTGGCAGCGTTGCTGGTGATGCTGTCAAATGTGATTTCCACGGGTGCAGGCAAGACCCATTACGTGGCTGCCGGGCGCTGGGTGTCTGCACACGTCGAACCTGATACCAGCGCATGGTTCGAAGACGGTCGCATCAGCTATTACGCCGGGCGCGGTTATGTATTGCCGACGCTCACACGTGAACAGGCCATGTCACCGGAGCACGCCAATGAATATCGCTATTTCCTGATCGAGGGGAAAGGTGATGAACCGTGGCTGGGCGAATGGCTGGTGGCGCACAAGATGCGCATCATCGAGCGGTTTGCCAATCGCAAGGGTGCGACGATTCTGGTGATCGGCAAGTAAGGCTCAATTCAGCAGCAGGCGCAGGCGTTCCATCAGCGCAGCTTGTCGCTTGCTCGGCAATGCCTGGCGATAACCCTCAAGAAAAGTTCTCCCGGCGTCGCCGCCGAGCAGCCATTGCCGGTCTTGTTTGTAGCGCAGCAAGTGGGCGAAGTTGCGCAGTCGCTTGCTGTCGCTCAGGGCGCGCCTCTGGCAGCGCAGGTCGGCGATGTCGATCAATCCGAGCTGATTCTGCGGCGTCTGCACGACATTGCCGAAGTGCAGGGACCGGAAGTACACGCCTTTTTCGTGCAGTTGCGCAATAAATGCCCCCAACTGACTGCGCAACGTCTCGGTTTCTTCGGGCGTGCCCTGCAATTGCCGTACGGTTTCGCCCGCCAGCGGTGCGTAATACACGCCATCGCGCTGAATGCTTGGAATGCGATAAACCGCGATCACGTTCGGACAGAGGATGCCGCGCTGCTGCAACGCCTTGGTGTTGTTGGCGAAGCGCTGGGCGTAGGGAAACAACAGCGCCGAACTCAGCAGGCGTTTGCGGCGGAACAGCTTGAGCATGCGACCGTCGGCCAACCTGAGCACCTTGTCGCCGGAACCGTCGGCTTCGAGTACCTGAGCACCCTTGCGCAGTGCCTCGTAAGTGCTGTGATCAATCGATTGCATGCCTGACTCCCCATCGTGAGCCGGCTATCTTAACCGACTTGGCCAAAGGCTGGCGCCCGGTGATGTTGATCGGCGCAAAAGGGCCTGTGATATCATCGCCGCCTCACTGATTTACGCGGATTCCCATGAGCAGTCCTGAACCGAAAGCCCAGTCAACGCTGGCGATCTATTTCCGCCTTTTGGCTTACGTGCGTCCCTACGCCGGCCTGTTCATCCTGAGTATCGTCGGCTTCCTGATCTTCGCATCGACCCAACCGATGCTCGCTTACATCCTCAAGTATTTCGTCGACGGCCTGGCCAATCCTGAGGCCAGCCTGTTTCCCGGCAATCCTTATCTGGGCAAGCTGCAGTTGCTCGAAAGCGTGCCTTTATTGATCGTGCTGATTGCCGTGTGGCAAGGCGTCGGTTCGTACCTGGGCAACTACTTCCTGGCGCGTGTTTCCCTGGGGCTGGTGCATGACCTGCGTGTGGTGCTGTTCAATAAATTGCTGGATCTGCCCAACAGTTATTTCGACAAGAACAACTCCGGCCACCTGATTTCACGTATCACCTTCAACGTGACCATGGTCACCGGCGCCGCCACCGACGCGATCAAAGTGGTAATCCGCGAAGGCATGACCGTAATTTTCCTGTTCTGCACCCTGTTGTGGATGAACTGGAAGCTGACCCTGGTGATGGTCGCCATCCTGCCGGTGATCGGCCTGATGGTGAACAGCACCAGCAAGAAATTCCGCAAGCAGAGCAAAAAGATTCAAGTGTCGATGGGCAACGTCACGCATGTGGCGTCCGAGACGATTCATGGTTACCGCGTGGTGCGCAGCTTTGGTGGCGAAACCTACGAAAAGGTTCGCTTTCACGACGCCAGCCAAAGCAACACCGACAAGCAACTGACCATGACCAAGACCGGTGCGGTGTATACGCCGATGCTGCAATTGGTGACATATAGCGCCATGGCGGTGGTGATGTTCCTGGTGCTGTACCTTCGTGGTGATGCATCGCCGGGTGATCTGGTGGCCTACATCACCATGGCCGGCCTGCTGCCAAAACCGATTCGCCAGCTCTCGGAAGTCAGCTCGACGATCCAGAAGGGCGTGGCCGGTGCCGAGAGCATTTTCGAGCAGCTGGACGAGCCGGCAGAAGTCGATAACGGCACGGTCGAGCGCGACCGTCTGCAAGGTCGCCTCGAAGTGCGCAACCTCAGCTTCAGTTATCCCGACAGTGAAAAGAAGGTCCTCGATGACATAAGTTTCGTCGTCGAGCCAGGACAAATGGTCGCGCTGGTCGGTCGTTCCGGCAGTGGCAAGTCGACCCTGGCCGGCCTGATTCCGCGCTTCTACCAACATGAGCAGGAACATGGGCAGATTCTGCTCGATGATGTGCAGGTACAGGACCTGACCCTGCGCAGCCTGCGTCGGCAGATTGCCCTGGTGACCCAACAGGTCACGCTGTTCAACGACACGGTGACCAATAACATCGCTTACGGCGATCTGGCGGGCGCACCGTTCGATGAGGTCAAGCGCGCGGCGACCGAAGCCTACGCCGATGAGTTCATCGTCAAGATGCCGCAGGGCTATGAAACCCTGGTCGGCGAAAATGGTGTGTTGCTGTCCGGTGGTCAGCGTCAGCGCATCGCCATTGCGCGGGCGTTGCTCAAGGATGCGCCGCTGCTGATTCTCGATGAGGCCACCTCGGCCCTGGATACCGAATCGGAACGGCATATTCAGGCGGCTCTAGATCATGTTGTGCAGAACCGCACGACGCTGGTGATCGCTCACCGCCTGAGTACGATCGAAAAGGCTGATCTGATTCTGGTCATGGACGAAGGCAAGATCGTCGAGCGGGGCACCCATGCCCAGCTTCTGGGGCAAAACGGCTACTACGCACGCTTGCACGCCAAGGAATTTGAAGAAGGCGATGAGCCGCAACCGACCCATGTGACCGACCTATGCTGACGGCGTTTCGCGCTTGGCGGGAGCGCGGCTGGAGCGAGATTGATCAGGCAGCCTATGCACAGGCCTGGCAGCGATTCGGTGGCAGTTTTGCAACTCATCCCGAAGTGGTGGAGCGGTTGTCGACGTTTGTCGGCATCAAGCTGCACTACCTGGGCTGGGTCGTCGATGGCGAAGTCGTCGCGGCTGTTGCTTGCTGGGGCAGGCACGCCGCGCTGTCCAAGGAAGTCCTCAAGCGCGAAGGCAAGCGCGGGCTGCTGGACATGGGCAACGCCGAACTGATTCTGCCGATTGCTGCGGATGTCGTGGTTCCGGTGCGCCAGCGCATGGCATATGTTTCGCAACTCAATGCCGAGCAGATCAGCACCCTGCGCGCGCAGCCGGAAGGGCTGGCGCTGGCGCGGCTGCCTGAGGATTATTCGAAGAAGTTTCGTTACAACCAGCGCCGCGAACAGCGCCTGTTGGAAGAGGCGGGCGGTACGCTGATTCCGATGTCCGACTTGACACCACAGGAGCAGGCCGCCGCTTACGGTGATCTGTTCCAGCGCCGATGGGGCTTTGAAGTGCCCGGCAAGGCCGGGCTGGTCGAAGTCTTCACTCTCTTGCGCGAGTTCATGACCGGCTCGGTGGTGATGCTCGAGTCGGCGCCTGTCGCCATCCAGATTCTCTACCGTGTCGAAGCGCCGCAATGGGTATCGCTGGAATACGTCAACGGTGGTGTCGACCCGCAAAGCCGCGAGTTCAGTCCGGGCAGCGTGTTGAGTTTCGTCAACACCCAGCAAGCGTGGGCGGATGCTCAGGCGTTGGGCAAGACACTGCGCTATTCGTTCGGCCGTGCCGACCGCGAATACAAGGATCGCTGGTGCCATACGGTGCCCGTCTACAAGGTCTGAAACCATGACTGCTCGCAAGCAACAGCTTCTCAAGGCGCACCGACGCAGCAAACGCTTGTTCCTTATCGCGTTTGCGATCGCGCTGGTGGCGGCCGGCTTCTTGCTGGGCTGGTGGCTGGTGCCGGTGCTGCTGGTCTTGACGTGGGTGGCGCATGAGGCGTGGTTTGCCGATCACCTGTTCTATCGCGCGAGCGACGACTATCAATATCACTTCCCTGAGGATGCTGCGCAGCAGCCCGTGAATCTGGATGCCGGTGTCCTGCGTCTGAGCGAGTCGCTGGCGCCGGGAGAAACGCTGGTGCTTGAGCTTGAAGTCAAGGCGACCTGGCTCGGGCGCTGGCTGGATCCTTATGTCGAGCTGGACGACGATCGCCAGGACTTCGAGCGGGGCGTAGACGGCTGGCGTTTTCTCAATCTGTCCGGGCAGGCGGCGGCGCTTGGCGACAATACCCTGACAGTGCGTGGACGGCATTGCACGCTGAGTTCCAGCGGCACACTGTGGGTAATGAGCAATCCCGATTACGCGCAGCAACGGGTGATGGTTATCGCGCCCCACGCCGATGATGCCGAGCTGGCTGCGTTCGGGCTTTACAGTCGCTGCGCAGAAGCAAGCATCGTTACGCTGACCCAAGGCGAAATCGAAGCCGACTACTTCCAGCGCCTCGGACTGGACAAGGCTCAAGCCGCTCGCCTGAAGGGCAGGCTGCGTAGTTGGGATAGCCTGAGCATCCCATTGTGGGGCGGGGTGCAGGCCAGTCGTTGCGTACAGCTGGGCTATTACTGTCTGCAGTTGCCGGCGATGGCCGAGGAGCCGGACACACCATTCGGCTCGCGGGAATCCGGCGAAAACGATGTGCGCAGTGTTCGGCAGCACAATCCGCTCAAACTCCCCGGCGATGTCGATGGTGCGCCGACCTGGATCAATCTCGTCGGTGATATACGGCAATTGCTCGAGCACTTTCGTCCCGATGTCATTGTCACTCCTCATCCCGAGCTGGACCCGCACAGTGATCACGTCGCTTCCACCCGTGCCGTGCTGGAAGCCATTACGGCCAGTACGTGGAAGCCGTCGACGTTGCTGATGTACGCCAATCATCTGCATGACAATGATCGCTGGCCAATGGGCCCGGCCGGTGGCGGTATCGCGCTGCCGCCGGCAATCGAGCCGTTGCCGTCCGATCGTCTATGGAGTCCATTGCTGTCAGCGGATGTGCAATTGGACAAGGCGATGGCGCTGGCCATGGAGCATGACCTGCAGGGCTCGCTCGGGTTCAAGCGGCAGTTGCGTCGCGTCATTCAACAGGTGCTGGCGGGACGTCGCTGGCCCGTCACAGGCAGTAACGAGTTTTTCCGCAAGGCAGTCCGGCGTCATGAACTGTTCTGGGTACGCGACCTTTCAGATTGAGGCGGACGGCGCTTTACCCTGTGGTAATATCGCGCCCCTGTTCATTTTGTATGTGGGTTGCTCCATGAAGTTGTCCATGCCGCGTTTCGATCAAGCCCCGGTCTTGGTAGTCGGCGATGTCATGCTCGACCGTTACTGGCATGGCGGAACCTCACGGATTTCCCCTGAGGCGCCGGTGCCGGTCGTTAAGGTTGAGCAGATCGAAGACCGTCCGGGCGGTGCCGCCAACGTTGCCTTGAACATTGCCGCGCTCGGTGCGCCGGCGTCGCTGGTCGGTGTGACCGGTGATGACGAGGCCGCCGACAGCCTGAGCAACAGTCTCAAGGGCGCCGGCGTACGGGCTTTGTTCCAGCGCATTGCGCACCAGCCGACCATCGTCAAGCTGCGGGTCATGAGCCGGCACCAGCAATTGCTGCGTATCGACTTCGAAGAACCGTTCGCCACCGACGCTTTGGCGCTCGGCTCGCAGGTCGATGACCTCCTCGAAGGCATCAAGGTGCTGGTGCTTTCCGACTACGGCAAAGGCGCGCTGAAAAACCATCAGGCGCTGATCCAGGCGGCACGGGCGAAGAACATCCCGGTGCTGGCCGATCCGAAAGGCAAGGACTTCTCGATCTACCGTGGCGCCAGCCTGATCACGCCGAACCTCAGCGAATTCGAAGCCATCGTCGGCGGTTGCGTTGACGAACACGAACTCGTCAGCAAGGGCGCAACGTTAATGCACGATCTGGAGCTGGGAGCACTGCTGGTCACCCGTGGCGAACACGGCATGACCCTGCTGCGCCCGGATCAACCGGCGTTGCATTTGCCAGCGCGTGCCCGGGAAGTGTTCGATGTGACCGGCGCCGGCGACACCGTGATTTCGACCCTGGCCGCGGCGATTGCTGCCGGTGAGGATCTGCCACACGCCGTGGCCCTGGCCAACCTGGCGGCGGGTATTGTGGTCGGCAAGCTTGGTACCGCGGCCATCAGTGCCCCGGAACTGCGCCGCGCCATTCAGCGTGAAGAAGGCTCCGAGCGCGGCGTGCTGGGGCTTGAGCAACTGGTGCTGGCCGTCGCCGACGCCCGTGCGCATAACGAACGAATCGTCTTCACCAATGGCTGCTTCGACATCCTCCACGCCGGCCATGTGACTTATCTTGAGCAGGCACGAGCCCAAGGCGATCGACTGATTGTCGCAGTCAACGACGATGCTTCGGTCAGTCGCCTGAAAGGCCCCGGTCGCCCGATCAATAGTGTCGACCGGCGCATGGCGGTTCTGGCGGGCCTCGGTGCCGTGGACTGGGTCATCAGCTTCCCGGAAGGCACGCCAGAGAATCTGCTGCGCGAGGTCAAGCCGGATGTGCTGGTCAAGGGTGGCGATTACGGCATCGATCAGGTTGTCGGTGCAGATATCGTCACCGCTTACGGCGGTACCGTGAAAGTGTTAGGACTGGTGGAAAACAGCTCGACGACCGCAATTGTCGAAAAAATCCGCAGTCGCTGATCAGATGAATTTTTACCGTTGTGTACCGCGTGTGAACGGATTTTGCCTTGGGGATTTCACCGTTTCCGTCGATGTTGGCAGGTTTGAATCCGCTTCGCTTGCCTGCCTACGTTACGTGGTCGATTAATCTATGAAAGTCATGCTTCTGGTGATGGACGAGCAGCGGGTCATTCTCGACCGGCTCTATGACATCGTTCAGCAGAACTGCGATGAATGTTTCATCTATCGTCTGAGCAAACAGCAGCAGATGAACCTCGGAGCCTTTCTGGCTTCGGTCGAGTACCAGACCTTTGATCGCGTGGTGATCTTCTCCCGGGTCAAGCGTCTGGCGCCGCAACTGCGGGTGCTCAAGTGCATTCCAGGGCTGGTGTTTCTCGAGCACGATGCCTATCAGAACTACATGCCGGCCAGTAAATACCGTGGTGTTTATTCGCGCTTGTACAGCCGATTGCCGAGCTGCCGCGCGCTGGTTTCCGGCGCAGTGGTCGCGCGCAAGATGCTCGCCGAAGGCATCGATACCGTGTTCGTCTCCAAAGGCTACGACGAGCAAATGCTGCACAACACCGGAGTCGAGCGCGATATCCCGATCGGCTTCCTCGGCAGCTTGAAGAGTACCGAGTACGCCGAGCGCAAGGCCATGCTTGAAGCCCTTTCACAGCGCACCGGGATGCTCGTGACCCGTACCAAATCGGGTGCGGAATATCTGGAAACTCTCAATCGCATCAAAATCTTCGTCAGCGCCGACATCGGCATGAACGAGTTCATGATCAAGAACTTCGAAGCCATGGCTTGCGGCTGTGTGCTGCTGGCCTGGAGCCAAGGCGAAGAAGACCGGTTGCTCGGTTTCGAAGACATGCACAACACCGTGTTCTACCGCAGCGAAGACGAGGCGGTAACGAAGATCAAGCTGCTGCAGGACGACCCGGAACTGGCGCAGCGAATTGCCAGCAACGGCCAGGCGTTTGCTGAAAGCCGTTACTCGTTTGCGCGGGTCGGCCAGGCGCTCGCCGAAGCCATACAAGGCGAGATGCGCCCTTGGCAGCCGCCGTCGGGTTTTACCCGATTCTGGGTGAAGCTGCGTTATGGCATGAAGGTGCCGGCCTGAATGACGGACGACTACATGGCGCTGGATGCGCTGCCCGGTGGTGACCAGTCGGTTTTGCAAGCCTTGCCCGAAGCTTTACAAGATGTTCTTGGCCGTGCAGCACGCGTCGTATTGATTGCCAATAATCCAGCAATTACCGCAGCCGACTTCGCGGCGCTGAATATCGGCGTGGATGACGTCGTCGTCAGTTTCAATCACTGCATCAAGGCGACGCTGCTCAATGAGCAAAGCGTCAATCTCTTCGTGCACGGTTACAACGCGCCGGACGCCTATTTTTTCGGTCTGCCCGGCAATGCGGACGTACAGCGACTGTTCGACCGCTCGAGCGAGCGCTGCTTCACCATGCTGGTGGGTTGCGCAGCACCGATGTGCCCGTTGCCTCGCGTTGCGATGTACTGGGATCGCATTCCGTTACCGCCGCTGTGGAACTACCCGGTCGACCGCTCGGGCGGCAAGCGCTACGTCGGCCCCTCCACAGGCTTCAACACGCTGGTGCTGCTCGACTGGCTGCGCGGGCATCTCGGTTATACCTATCAGTTGATGACCCTGGGTTTCTCCAACGAAGCGGGGAAGCTGTGGGGTGGCCATGCCTGGGATTACGAGCGGGACTGGTTGCAAAAGTCCGATGTGATAGTCGTAGCGCTGCAACCCCGGCGCTGGTGGCAGAAACTGTTCAAGCGTAAATAAGCCACGCCGCATTAAGGTGCCTGCCGGGCCGAATCATTTTTTCATAGGTGCAATCGAGTGTTGAAAATTGCCGTGGCGTTTTTCGGGATTCCAAGAAATTCGCCGATCTGCTTCCCTTCAATCGAACAGAACGTACTGGCGCAGTTGCCTGCGGGCAGCGAGGTGCAGTGCTTTTATCATCTGTATAAAGTCGATGAAGTGCAGAATTCGCGTTCCGGCGAGAGAGGCGAGCTGGCGGCTGACAACTATCAGCCGTTCGAATCCATGAGCGGCGCGCTTACCTCGACCGAAGGCGTGCTGGAGCGCTGGGATTTCGAGCGGGTCAAGGCACAGGGTGATACCTGGGCCGATGACTATGCATCGCTGCGTAACCTGATCTATCAGTTGAACTCCTTGCATACGGTAACCAGCGAGATCGAGTCATTCGATCCCGACTTCGTGGTGTTTGTGCGGCCGGACAATTTCTTCCACACCGCGCTGCCAGGCTACTTGTTCAACCACGCCGAGGCGCGGCGGCACCACGTTTATATCCCGGACTGGCAGTGGTGGGGTGGCCTCAATGACCGTTTTGCCGTATGCGGTCGTGACACCTACGTTGCGTACGGCAAACGCATCGAACGCATCTTCGATTTCTGCAAGGCGACCGGCCGCAAGCTGCACTCCGAGCGTTTGCTCAAATACGCCCTGCTTGAGGCAGGCGCCAAGGTCTGCACATTGCCGATCCAGGCCTCCCGCGTGCGCATCACCGGCGCATTTGCCGAAGAGTCGTTCTCCCCCAAGCGTGGCATGGGCAAGCGCGAAAACCGCTACTTCCACTTATTCGCGACATTACGCACCTGGTGGGATCGCCGGCGCTAGCGGCTCGCGCGTTTCCTGCCCAGCCCGACCAGGCGCAGTGCCTTGATGCTCAACTGCTTGAGGCCGGTGCGTGGCGCTTTCGCCGGTGTCAGACCCTGTTGCACCAGCCAGTCCTTCCAGCGAATGCGTTCGTCGTGCACGACCCAGCCTTGTTGCGTAGCGAAGCTCTCGGCCAGGTGAATGCCGCGAGTGCTGGCCGGTATCAGCTTGTCGCGTTTGAGGGTGAACAGCTCGGCGGTTGGTGCGCCGTCCTTGAGTGGCATCAAATACAGGTCAGGACGTTTTCGGTCGAGGCGCGCGACCAACTGATCTCCTTCCAGGCGTTCATCGACATGAAACAAGCTCAGCGATTTGGCTTCCCTGGGCACGTCCAGGCGCAAGTCATAGATCAATTGCAGGGACGCCGTCGGCAGATGCACGTACGCCCTTGGTCGCTCCAGCAATTGCAGGTTGGCGCAGCGCACCGGACGCGCCGAACCGGACAACGGCGTCAGGCGAAACGGCAACGCCTCACGGTAATGCAGCGCAGCGGAGTAGGGCGCCGGCAGCCAAGTCTCGTTGAAACGCCCGCCGAGCCAGCCTTCCGGGGTTTCCAGCAGGCACTCTTCGGCAATTTCCTGAATCGCCGTGTGCAGCGGAATATTCAGCTCATGGGCCGGCACGTAGCCGGAAATCAGCTTCAGTACCACGTCGCCGCGATCCTGCCGACGCTGGCGCACCAGCACCCAGTAATCGCGATTCTGCCAGTGCAGGGTCAGGCGCACGGACACGCCGAGGTTGGCCAGTTCCAGGGCAAAGCGCTCGCTGTCGGCGACGCTGACCGGTTTACGCCGTTGCAGGGTCTGGGCGAAGTTCAGCGGCATGCCGACGCTCTGATAGCTCAGGCCTTCGGGTGTGGCTTCGACGAACAGCGGCAGTGTCTTGAAGTTGCTCGGGTTCTTGCGGATGAGCGTGCGCGGCATATCGGCTCCTGGCTTAAGGCCGCGGGGCGGCGTCAGTGACTACGCAGGACCTGGGCAACGGTCGCTACGTTATGGGCGAGGTGCAGCGGATTGATCGTGCCGACAATAGCACTGGCAACGCCGGGATGAGTGAACAGCAACTCGAAGCTGGCGCGCACCGGATCGACTCCCGGACTCAGACAGACATGACCGCTGGCCAGGGCTTTTTTCACCAGAATGGCTTTGCCGTGGGCAGCAGCATAGTCAATGACCGCCTTTTCGTTTTGTTCGTTCAGATTGTAGGTGACCATCGCGCAGTCGCCTTGCTCCAGCGCTTTCAAGCCACCTTCGACGGTTTTGCCGGAAAAACCGAAGCCGCGAATCTTGCCCTCGGCCTTCAGCGCCGCGAGGGTGGCGTAGACCTCTTCGTGCTCGAGGATGGCCATGTCGTTACCGTCCGAGTGCACGAGGACCAGATCGATAAAATCCGTTTCCAGACGTTGCAGGCTGCGCTCGACCGACATCCGCGTGTGCGCGGCGCTGAAGTCGTGACGCGACAGGCCATCGGCAAACTCTTCGCCGACCTTGCTGACAATCACCCAATCCTGACGCTGACCGCGCAGTAGCGGGCCGAGGCGTTCTTCGCTGCGACCATAGGCCGGTGCGGTATCGATCAGGTTGATTCCCAAGACGCGCGCCTGGCGCAGCAGCATGCGCGCCTCGTCATCGCCGGGAATCTGAAAGCCATTGGGGTATTTCACCCCTTGATCGCGGCCGAGTTTGACCGTGCCCAGACCCAGTGGCGAAACCGTCAGGCCGGTGCTGCCCAGTGGGCGATGCAGTTCGTGCAGAGTGGCGATGGTCATGGCAGCAGTTGCTCCCACGCCGGTACACCGAGCGGCGGTTTCGGCAGCGGCGGCAGCGGCTCGGTCGCCTGCGGCTGGATGCCGTCGCGTTGCAGCGAGGCGATAACGCGGTCGGCGAAGTCTGGCGCCAGTGCCAGTTTGGTCGGCCAGCCGACGAGCAAGCGACCTTCTTCGGCGAGGAACGCGTTGTCCGGGCGGGTCAGGCCGGTTTGCAGCGGCTCGGCGCGATCGACGCGCAGGGTTGCCCATTGCGTGGTGCTGAGGTCGATCCACGGCAGCAGTTGAGCGATTTCCTTTTGCGCGGTGGCGATCTGTTCGGCCGGCTCGCGGGCCACGCCTTCGCTTTCGGCGATGTCGCCGCCCATGTACCAGACCCACTGGCCGTCAGCGGCCGGATGCGTGGTCACGGTAATGCGCGGCTTGGTGCCGCCGCCCAGGCAGTGCGCGTACAACGGTTTCAAGCCGGGACCTTTGGCGAGGATCATGTGCAGGGGGCGGCGCTGCATGGCCGGACGGCTCAGGCCCAAGGCTTCAAGCAATTCGGCTGTGCCGGCGCCGGCGCTGAGGACGATGCGCTGGGCGCGGATCTCACGGCCGTCGACTTTCAGGCCGACCAGCACGCCGGCTTCCAGCAGCGGCTCGATGACCTGCCCGGCGAGCAGACCGTCACCGGCCAGCTCGGCCAGACGCTGGATCAGGCTCGGGACATCCACTACCAGTTCGGCGAGGCGATAGACCTTGCCCTTGAAGCGCTTGTCCTGCAGGGCCAGCGGCAGTTCATCGCCCTTGACCTGATCGACCCGGCCACGCACGGCTTTACTGGCGAAGAAACTTGTCAGATTGCCGGCCAAAGTGCCTGGCGACCACAGGTAATGGGCTTCGGACAGCAGGCGCACGCCGGACAGATCCAGCTCACCATTACCGGCCAGCGCCTCGCGCCAGCGGCGCGGCATGTCGGCGATGGCTTCCGAGGCCCCGGTCAGCGCGCCGTGCAGCGCGTACTTGGCGCCGCCGTGGATGATGCCCTGGGACTTCACGCTCTGCCCGCCACCGAGGCTGGCGCTTTCCACCAGCACGGTCGAAAAACCCTGACGGCGCAGGCGCGCATTCAGCCAGAGGCCGGCGACACCAGCGCCGACAATCAGAACGTCGGTGGAAATAACGGATGGCATGCAGCGACCTCGGAGCTTGAAGAAGCCGCAAGTTTCAAGCTTCAAGCTGCAAGCTGCAACCCGGACCAGCAAATCAGCAATGCTTGCGGCTTGCCGCTTGAAGCTTGCTGCTGCTTTTTAATGCCCGGCGGTTTTCGAAAACAGCTGAATCACAACGACCCCCAGCACGATCAACGCCATCCCCAGCATCGCCGGTACGTCGAGCTTCTGCCCGTAAATGAACAGAGCGGCGACGCTGACCATGACAATGCCCATCCCCGCCCAGACCGCGTAGGCAACGCCCACCGGTACGGTGCGCACCACCAGCGTCAGCATCCAGAATGCGATCCCGTAGCCGACAATCACCAGAATCAGCGGCAGCGGCGTGCTGAAGCCCTTGACCGCTTTCATCGAAACGGTGGCGATCACTTCGGCGCAGATGGCGATGGCCAGATAGACGTAGGCGTTCATGGTTTGATCCTCAAATAAATCATTGCTTGCTGGAGTGACATTCTAGGGATTGCTCAAATGGGGTAAAGTCATTACCTATCTGTTCTGGAGATGGGTTGGCAGCAAGCATGCAATGGAATCTTGAGCAGCTACGCATATTTGTCGACGTCGCCGAACAGCGTTCGTTCTCCGCCGCGGCACGTCGACAACGCAAGGCGCAGTCGGCGATCAGCAGCGCCGTTGCGATGCTTGAAGAGGATTTGGGCGTAAGCCTGTTCGAGCGCAGCAGCGGTCGGCAGCCGATGCTCACCGAGGCGGGCGCGGCGTTGCTGGAAGAGGCGCGGGAAGTGTTGCGCCAGTGCGAGCGCCTCAACGGCAGGGCCATGGCGATGCTGCGCGGTCAGGAGGCACAGTTGCGGGTGGCTCAGGACGAGGCGATGCCGTATCAGGCGCTGGTGGAAAGTTTCGGTGAACTGGCCGAGCAGTTTCCCAGCCTGGAAGTGCAACTGACCAGCGCCGCCCAAGGCGAAGTCGCGCGCAAACTGGTCGAACGTCGCGCCGACCTCGGCCTGCTGTTCTATCACGATGAAATCCCCGAAGCCCTTGAGCGCCGCGTACTGGGTCGAGTGGAAATGGTCACGGTCTGTGGCGTCAATCATCCGCTGGCGCAGCAGTCCTATGTGACCTGCCAGCAACTGGCGCAGCACCGGCAATTGCTGATGTCGACGCAGACCAGCGTCTATCCCGGCAACGAGCCGGCCAGCCCACAGGTGTGGCGCGCCGACAGCTTTTACGTGATGTCCGAATGGCTGGTGCGCGATCTCGGTTGGGCGTGGTTGCCGCGCCACGTTGTGCAGTACTCGGCGTATCAGGGCCAAATGGTTGAACTCGATAGCGAATGGACGCCGCCGGCATTGGTGGTGGAACTGGTCTGGCGCCGCGACGAACCGCTCGGCCCGGCCGCGCGCTGGCTGGCGGAACGTTTTGCCGTGCACTTGCGGGCGATCGGCGACAAAAGCCGATAAACTCCGCCGCCATGAATAGAACTCTCTACACCGCGCTGTTTTACCTGGGGCTGCCATTGGTGGCGATTCGGCTGTGGCTGCGCGCACGCAAGGCGCCGGCGTATGCCAAACGGATTGGCGAGCGCTTTACTCTTGGCATGCCGACCTTGCAGCCCGGCGGCATTTGGGTGCACGCGGTATCGGTGGGCGAAAGCATTGCCGCCGCGCCGATGATCCGCGCGCTGCTGGAACGCTATCCGACGCTGCCGATCACCGTGACCTGCATGACCCCGACCGGTTCGGAGCGGATTCAGGCACTGTTCGCCAACGAATCGCGCATTCAACACTGCTATCTGCCGTATGACTTGCCTTGTGCGGCGGCGCGTTTTCTTGATCGCGTGCAGCCGAAACTTGCGGTGATCATGGAAACCGAGCTGTGGCCCAACCACATTCATCAGTGTGCCAAGCGCGGAATTCCGGTGGCGCTGGCCAATGGACGGTTGTCGCAGCGTTCCGCCAAAGGCTATGGCCGCTTCAGCAAACTCACCGCGCCGATGCTTGCCGAGATGAGCCTGTTGGCGGTGCAGACCGAAGCCGAGGCCCAGCGCTTCCGCGATCTCGGCGCGCGGCCTGGATCTGTCGAGGTCACCGGTTCGATCAAGTTCGACCTGACCATCGATCCGCAACTGTTGCAGCGTGCAGCCGATCTGCGTAGCCAATGGCAGGCGCAGGATCGTCCCGTGTGGATCGCCGCGAGCACTCACGAAGGCGAAGATGAAGTGGTGCTCGACGCCCATCGTCGCCTGTTGGCCAATCATCCGGATGCATTATTGATTCTGGTGCCGCGTCATCCGGAGCGCTTCAATTCGGTGTTCGACCTATGCCAGCGCGAAGGTTTCGCCACGGTACGTCGCTCGACCGGGGCCAATGTCGATGCGCAGACGAGCGTGCTGCTCGGCGACACCATGGGCGAGTTGCTGTTTCTCTATGCCCTGGCCGACAGCGCATTTGTCGGCGGCAGTCTGGTGCCGAATGGCGGGCACAACCTGCTCGAACCCGCCGCGCTGGCGAAACCGGTACTCAGCGGCCCGCACCTGTTCAACTTCCTCGACATCGCTGCGCAACTGCGCGAAGCCGGGGCATTGGCCGAAGTGGATGATGCCGAAGGCCTAGCAGTCGAGGTGCAGCGCTTGTTCGAACTGCCGCGTGATGCGCAGCGCATGGCCGAGGCCGGGCTGGCGGTGATGCGGCGCAATCAGGGCGCATTGCAGCGGCTGCTGGATGGCTTGGCGCGGCTGATCCAATAGTCGCCTGGAATATTACTGTGGCGAGGGGATTTATCCCCGCTGGGTTGCGAAGCAGTCCCAAAACCATTCAACGCGGTGATTCAGTCAGATCTGGCAAGCAGGATTTACGACTGCTGCGCAGCGGGACGGGATAAATCCCCTCACCACAGGGAATTTCCAGATTGTTTATGGCCCGGTCTTACTGTGGGGAGGGGATTCATCCCCGCTGGGTTGCGAAGCAGCCCCAAGACCATTCAACGCGGTGATTCAGTCAGATCTGGCAGGCAGGATTTACGACTGCTGCGCAGCCGGACGGGGATAAATCCCCTCACCACAGGGGTTCATCCCCGCTGGGTTGCGAAGCAGCCACAAGACCATTCAACGCGGTGATTCAGTCAGATCTGGCAAGCAGGATTTACGACTGCTGCGCAGCCGGACGGGGATAAATCCCCTCACCACAGGGATTCATTCCAGATTGTTTATGGCCGGGGCCTTTGGCTGGATGGTCTGGCGCGGCTGATCCAATAGTCGCCTGGAATATTACTGTGGTGAGGGGATTTATCCCCGTTGGGTTGCGAAGCAGCCCCAAAACCATTCAGCGCGTTGATTCGGCCAGATCTGGCAAGCAGGATTTACGACTCCTGCGCAGCCGGAAGGGGATAAATCCCCTCACCACAGGGATTCATCCCCGCTCGGTTGCGAAGCAGCCCCAAAACCATTCAACGCGGTGATTCAGTCAAATCTGACAAGCAGGATTTACGACTGCTGCGCAGCCGGACGGGGATAAATCCCCTCACCACAGGGGTTTCATTCCAGATTGTTTATGGCCGGGCCTTTGGCTGGATGGCTTGGCGCGGCTGATCCAATAGTCGCCTGGAATATTACTGTGGTGAGGGGATTTATCCCCGCTGGGTTGCGGAGCAGCCCCAAAACCATTCAGCGCGGTGATTCGGTCAGATCTGGCAAGCAGGATTTACGACTGCTGCGCAGCCGGACGGGGATAAATCCCCTCACCACAGGGATTCATCCCCGCTGGGTTGCGAAGCGGCCCCAAAACCATTCGGCGCGGTGATTCAGTCAGATCTGGCAAGCAGGATTTACGACTGCTGCGCAGCCGGACGGGATAAATCCCCTCACCACAGGGGATGCATTCCAGATTGCTTATGGCCGGGCCTTGAGCTGCGCTTCAGCCGCCGACGCCAGATCCGGCGGCAGGAAATCCTTGTCCGGGTTGTAGTCGGCTTTCAGATAGCGCCGCAGATCTTCCAGATCACCAGGGTTCAGCGTCCCCGCCGCCTGCTTCAGGCGCAGGTTGTCGAGGATGTAGTCGTAGCGGGTGTTGTTGTAGTTGCGCACCGAGGTGTACAGCTGGCGCTGCGCATCGAGCACGTCGACGATGTTGCGTGTGCCGACCTGATAACCGATTTCCGTGGCTTCCACCGCGCTCTGGTTGGAGATGATCGACTGGCGGCGCGCCTGCACCTGCTCGACGTCGGTGTTTACCGCGCGGTGCAGATTGCGGGTGTTTTCCACCACTTGCCGGCGCAGCGATTCGCGCTGCTGTTCGCTCTGATCCAGTTGCGCATAGGACTGACGCACTTGCGAACTGGTCAGGCCGCCGCTGTAGATCGGGATGTTCAGTTGCAGGCCCAGGGTGCTCTGCTCGACGTTGCCGCCGTAGGGCGCGCCGAACGAGTTGGGGTTGGCGAAGCCGAGGGCGTCGTTGTCGCCTTTCTCGTATTTCGCCACGGCGTCGAGGGTCGGCAGGTGGCCGGCCTTGCGCTGCTTGAGCGTCTGTTCGGCGGAGCTGACCGCGTAGTTGCTGGCGAGCAGATTGAGGTTCTGCCGTGCCGCCGTGTCGACCCAGGATTTCGCATCGTTGGGCGCCGGCGGCAGGATCGGCAGCGTGTGGACGATGCCCTGAATCGAGTTGTACTGACGGTTGGTCAGGGTGATCAACGCCTGGAACGCGTCATCGACCTGACGCTGGGCGACGATGCGGTTGGCTCGCGCGGTGTCGTAACTGGCTTGCGATTGCAGCACGTCGGTCTTGTCCGAAAGGCCGACATCGAAGCGCTCGTTGGACTGATCGAGCTGACGTTTGAACGCCGCTTCTTCAGCCTTGGTCGAGGCCAGATTGTCCTGGCTGCGCAGCACGTTGAAGTAGCTTTCGGCCGATTGCAGGATCAGGTTCTGTTCGGTCGCCGACAGTTGCAGCGCGGCCTGTTCGTTGACGTCTTTGGCTGCTTGATACTGGAACCAGCGATCGGCGCGGAACAGCGGCTGCGCGAGTGTCGCCTGGTAGGAATGCGCGCTGCGGTTGGCGATGGCCGAAGGCTGGTCGATCGAGGTGCGCACGTCGGCGACTTCGGCGCCACCGGACAGGTTCGGCAGCAGACCGGCGCGAGCCTGCGGCACCACTTCTTTCTGCGCGCCATACTGGGCGCGGGCCGCCGCGAGGTCGGCGTTGTTGTCGACCGCTTCCTGATAGACGCTGACCAGATCGGTTTTGGTCGACAAGGGTGCTTCCGCTGCCCAGGCCATTGTGTTGGACGCACAGGACACGGCAACAGCCAATGAAAGTTTGCGCAGCATGAGGCGATCCCTAGCATGAATATTATGGAAGTAATCCGGGCGCCAAAGGTAAGGCGCAGCCCGTACAGCGTCAAGGCTGAGCAGGCCCAGCGAGTGTAGTTGCGCATTGCTCCGGCAACAATCGGCCAGCCTGGGTATTTACGCCATTCATCATGGCGTTCGCTGCGGTGTTGGCGTTCCTCGGTGGTTGTGTCTAGACTGGCCGGGTTCTTGTCGGGGTGCCTTGCTATGAGGCTGAGATCGAATAATTTCGGATCCCGTTGAACCTGATCAGGTTAGCGCCTGCGTAGGGAACAAGATTTCTCGTCACCCGGCGAGTCCTCTTGTGCTTCGTCCGGGATATTGTTCGACAATCGAACGCCATGACGAATGCACAGCACCGGTCCTGGTGCGTCCGTGCCTTTCAGGTTCTGCTCCGACAATCCACTGCTGGATGCTGTCTGGAGAGCCCGTGATGACAACAAAAGAAAAAAACGCGATCAACCTGAGTGACTCGGCCAAGGTCGACGAGCAATCGGTCAAGCCGTTCACCCGTTCGCAAAAAATCTACGTTCAGGGCTCGCGCCCGGACATCCGCGTGCCGATGCGCGAAATCAGCCTCGATGTAACCCCGACCGATTTCGGCGGCGAGATCAATGCGCCGGTCACGGTCTACGACACCTCCGGCCCGTACACCGATCCGAACGTGGTCATCGATGTGCGCAAAGGTCTGGCCGATGTGCGTTCAGCGTGGATCGATGACCGTGGCGATACCGAGCGCCTGCCGGGCCTGAGCTCGAACTTCGGCCAGCAGCGTCTGGCCGATGCCGAACTGACCAAACTGCGCTTCGCCCACGTCAACAACCCGCGCCGCGCCAAGGCCGGGGCCAACGTCAGCCAGATGCACTACGCGCGCAAAGGCATCATCACCGCCGAGATGGAATACGTCGCCATCCGCGAAAACATGAAGCTGCAAGAGGCCCGCGCAGCCGGCCTGCTCAAGCAGCAACATGCCGGCCACAGCTTCGGCGCAAGCATTCCGCAAGAAATCACCCCTGAATTCGTCCGCGAAGAAATCGCTCGCGGTCGCGCGATCATTCCCGCCAACATCAACCACGTCGAACTGGAACCGATGATCATCGGCCGTAACTTCCTGGTGAAGATCAACGGCAACATCGGCAACAGCGCCCTGGGTTCTTCGATCGAAGAAGAAGTGGCGAAACTGACCTGGGGCATTCGCTGGGGCTCGGACACGGTGATGGACCTGTCCACCGGCAAACACATTCACGAAACCCGCGAGTGGATCATCCGTAACTCGCCGGTGCCGATCGGTACCGTGCCGATCTATCAGGCGCTGGAGAAGGTCAACGGCGTCGCTGAAGACCTGACCTGGGAGCTGTTCCGCGACACCCTGATCGAACAGGCCGAGCAGGGCGTCGACTACTTCACCATTCACGCCGGCGTGCTCCTGCGTTACGTGCCGCTGACCGCCAAACGCGTCACCGGCATCGTCTCCCGTGGCGGTTCGATCATGGCCAAGTGGTGCCTGGCGCACCACAAAGAGAACTTCCTCTACACCCACTTCGACGAAATCTGCGAAATCATGAAGGCCTACGACGTCAGCTTCTCGCTGGGCGATGGCCTGCGTCCGGGCTCGATTGCCGACGCCAACGACGAAGCGCAATTCGGCGAATTGGAAACCCTCGGTGAGCTGACCAAGATCGCCTGGAAACATGACGTGCAATGCATGATCGAAGGCCCGGGCCACGTGCCTATGCAGTTGATCAAAGAGAACATGGACAAGCAGCTCGAATGCTGCGATGAGGCGCCGTTCTACACCCTCGGCCCGCTGACTACCGACATTGCGCCGGGCTACGACCACATCACTTCCGGTATCGGCGCGGCGATGATCGGCTGGTTCGGTTGCGCGATGCTCTGCTACGTGACGCCGAAGGAGCACTTGGGCCTGCCGAACAAGGATGACGTGAAGACCGGGATCATCACTTACAAGATCGCCGCGCACGCAGCGGACCTGGCCAAGGGACACCCGGGCGCGCAGATTCGTGATAACGCGCTGAGCAAGGCGCGTTTCGAATTCCGCTGGGAAGACCAGTTCAACCTCGGCCTGGACCCGGACACCGCACGCTCCTATCACGACGAAACCCTGCCGAAGGACTCGGCCAAGGTCGCGCACTTCTGCTCGATGTGCGGGCCGAAATTCTGCTCGATGAAAATCACCCAGGAAGTCCGTGAATACGCGGCCAACCAGCGCATCGACGCGGTCGATGTGGACGTCGCCAAAGGTCTGGCGGAACAGGCCGAGCGGTTCAGGCAGGAAGGCAGTCAGCTGTACAAGAAAGTCTAGCCACAAGCGGCAAGCTGCAAGCTGCAAGCTGCAAGATTAGAAGCAGTCCGCGTACCGCTTTAACTTGCGGCTTGCAGCTTGCAGCTTTTTCCTGCTCCTCTTTGAGATAACACCCTTGAGCATTCAACCCGGCACTTATTCCCCCGACCTCGCCGTCCCCGCTGAAAAGCGTGTCTTCGGCGGTCGCGATCTGTTTTCCCTGTGGTTCTCCCTCGGCATCGGCCTGATGGTTCTACAGACCGGCGCATTGCTCGCGCCGGGCCTGGGTCTGTCCGGTTCTTTGCTGGTGATCTTCCTCGGCACGCTGGTCGGCGTGCTGTTGCTGGCCGCCGTCGGCGTGATCGGCAGCGACACCGGCCTTTCGTCGATGGCGGCGCTGAAGCTCAGCCTCGGCAGCAAAGGCGCGAGCCTGCCGGCGCTGCTCAATCTGCTGCAACTGATCGGCTGGGGCTCGTTCGAAATCATCGTCATGCGCGACGCCGCCAGCCTGCTCGGCACCCGCGCCTTCAGCGAAGGTTCGCCGTGGGCCAATCCGATGCTGTGGACGCTGTTTTTCGGCACGCTGGCGACCTTGCTCGCGGTGAGCGGGCCGTTGACGTTCGTGCGGCAGATTCTGCGCAAGTGGGGCATCTGGCTGTTGCTCGCCGCGTGCCTGTGGCTGACCTGGAACCTGTTCGCCAAAGCCGACCTCGCGGCGCTGTGGGCGCGCGCCGGTGACGGTTCGATGCCGTTCGCCGTGGGCTTCGACATTGCCATCGCCATGCCGCTGTCGTGGCTGCCGCTGATTGCCGACTACTCGCGTTTCGGCAAACGCGCAAAGAATGTTTTCGGTGGCACGGCTGTGGGTTTTTTCATCGGTAACTTCTGGCTGATGAGCCTTGGCGTGGCCTACACCCTGGCGTTCGCGCCGAGCGGTGAAGTCAATGCGTTGCTACTGGCCTTGGCAGGCGCCGGTCTGGGCATTCCGCTGTTGCTGATTCTGCTCGACGAGTCGGAAAACGCTTTTGCCGATATACATTCGGCAGCGGTATCGAGCGGGATTCTGTTGCGTCTGAAAGTCGAGCATCTGGCCTTGGCCATCGGCGTGATCTGCACGCTGATCGCACTGCTGGCGCCGTTGGCGCAGTACCAGAATTTCCTGTTGCTGATCGGCTCGGTGTTTGCGCCGTTGTTCGGCGTGGTGCTGGTGGATCACTTCATCCTGCGCAAACGCAGTGCTCAGGTCGCCTCAGCCGCATTGCGCTGGCCGGCGTTGCTGGCGTGGCTGGGTGGTGTGAGCACCTACCACTTGCTGGCGAATCTGTATCCGGATGTCGGCGCAACCCTGCCGGCGCTGGTGCTGGCAGGGCTGTTGCAGTTAGTGCTCGGGCGGGCCTTCAGTTACGGCCGGGAAACAGCTCAGGCTTGAGAATGCCGTTCAGGCGCGGGTAAGGGATCTTCAGTTCGACGTGGCCCAGCGCATAAGGCGCGATGGTGGTCACGTCGTACTTGAGGATCACGCCGCCGTAGGTCAGCGCCACGTGCGGGGTTTTCACGAACGGCCAGTTCGCGACGAATTCCGCCTCCTGATCGAGCTTGGTACTGATCAGCCAACTGTTGTGCGCCACTTGTGCGGCTTTCCAGAATGCCTCTTCCTGACCCGGCAGCAACATGTCGGACAGGTTCAGCACCTTGTGCTGCTGGCGCGAATAGTTGATGAAACCGCGACCCGGAGTGCCGTGGGCGCCGCCGGTATCGAGGTAGCTCGACAGCTCGATGATCACCAGTCCGTCATGCTGCTCGCGTACTTTCGCTTGCAGATAGCTGCTGTTGCGCGGGCCGGCGCTGGCGAGGAACTGCTCGCGGTAGGCGGCCAGGGTTGGCGCTACCGGCGCGTTCTTCTCGGTGCGGGTCATTTGCAGCAGACGTTTTTCGATGATGCCATCCAGCGCCGGCTCATCCGGGAAGCGCAGGGTGTCGATGTTCACCAGCGGACAATCGGGATTGGAACAGCCGGGTTTGAGTTGTTCCGAGGCGTCGCGGGTGGTTTCCAGCGGCGTGCGATAGTTGGGCTGGAACAGGCTGGCACAAGCGCCCAGAGTCAGGGCAATAGCGGCCACAGAGGCAATTTTGAAAAGCGACATGGGCGTCCTTTCGAAAGCAGGGGAAGGCAAAAAGATACCGCTTCGACTCTCAACGGAGCAGTCAGTTCGCCACTAAGCTGATTAGAGTGTGTTTCAGCTTCACCGTCCATCCCGCTGACGGTAAAGGGGCTGCATCAAACGGTGCGGGCGCGTTAGGATGGCGCGAAGTCGAGGTTGCCGGTTGTACACAGCACCTCGTAATGGATGTGCAGTAAAGAGGAAGATTATGACTGACTTTGCCAACGCCATACCGACCGCCGTCGATATCGTGCGGCGCGAAAAATGCTACGAGGGCTTTTACAAGCTTGACCGTGTGCACTTGCGCCATGAGCTGTTCGCCGGTGGCATGAGCCGCGAGATCAATCGTGAAATCTTCGTGCGCCACGATGCCGTGTGCGTCCTGCCTTACGATCCGCAGCGCGATGAAGTGGTGTTGATCGAGCAGTTTCGTGTCGGCGCCATGGGCAAGGCCGACAACCCGTGGCTGGTCGAACTGGTCGCCGGTCTGATCGACAAGGATGAGCAACCGGAAGAAGTTGCTCACCGCGAGGCGCAGGAGGAAGCTGGGCTGGACATCAAGGCGTTGTGGCCGATGACCAAGTATTTCCCCTCGCCGGGTGGCAGCAACGAATTCGTGCATTTGTATCTGGGGCGTTGCAGCACCGACGGTGTCGGCGGGCTGCACGGGCTGGAAGAAGAGGCCGAAGACATTCGCGTGACGGTGTGGGCCTTTGAAGATGCCTTGCAAGCCGTGCGTGACGGACGCATTGCCAACGCGGCGAGCATCATCGCCTTGCAGTGGCTGGCGCTGAACCGCGCCGAAGTGAGGGGGCTATGGTCGTAAACAAGCTGCGCGATCGTTATCGGGTTGACCTCGTAGGGCTGCAAGCCGCCTGCGAGGCCAACTACGCGCGCCTGATGCGACTGCTGCCGGACATGCGCAACGAACCCGAGGCGCGGCGTATCGCTGTGACCCAGGGCGAGCAGATGCTCGGCGTGCTCGCCCTCGAAGTGCTGCAGACCTGCCCGTACACCACGACCTTGCAGGTGCGCCAGGAGCACAGCCTGCCGTGGTTGCCGGTGCCGCAACTGGAAGTGCAGGTCTATCACGACGCGCGCATGGCCGAAGTGGTCAGCGCCGAACATGCACGACGCTTTCGCGGCATCTATCCTTATCCGAACGCCGCCATGCACCAGCCCGATGAAAAGGCCCAGCTCAATGTGTTTCTGGGCGAATGGCTGAGTCACTGTCTGGCGTTGGGGCACGAGTACGAAGTCGTTCGCTAGTTGTGAACTGCGTCCGCTTCGGCGGTTTCCCCTTTTTGTAATCCCCCAGCATAATTGCCGCACCCATCCATTGCGTGCTTAGCCCCGGGAGAGCGCCTTGCCCAGCGTATCGACATTGACCAGCGCCGACCCGGCGCTGCTGGTGCAGTTGTCCGACAGCCACTTGTTCGCCGAGGCGGACGGCACGCTGCTGGGCATGAAGACCCGCGAGAGCCTGCAAAGGGTCATCGACCTGGTGTTGGCGCAACAGGCGCAGATCGATCTGCTGCTGGCCACTGGCGATATTTCCCAGGACGGCACGCTGCAGTCGTATCAGGCATTCCGCCAACTGAGCGCGCAGATCAATGCCCCGGCGCGCTGGATTCCCGGCAATCACGACGAGCCGATGGTCATGGCCGAGGCGGCGGTGCAAAGCACCTTGCTCGAATCGGTGGTCGATATTGGCAATTGGCGGGTGACGATGCTGGATTCGGCGGTGCCGGGTTCGGTGCCGGGTTATCTGCAGGATGATCAGTTGCAGCTGCTCGCCCGCGCGCTGAGCGAGGCGCCGGAGCGTCATCATCTGGTGTGCCTGCATCATCATCCGGTGTCGATCGGCTGCGCATGGATGGAGCCGATCGGCCTGCGCAACCCGGAAGCGTTCTTTGAAGTGCTGGATCGCTTTCCACAGGTTCGCGCGGTGTTATGGGGGCATGTGCATCAGCAAATCGATCGCGACCGCAATGGCGTGCGCTTGTTGGCCTCGCCTTCGACGTGCATCCAGTTCGAGCCGGGGAGTGCGGATTTCAAAGTGGGCGAGCAGGCGCCGGGGTATCGCTGGCTGCGGTTGTTGCCGGATGGGCGTTTGGAAACCGGGGTTGAGCGCGTGACTGGATTCGATTTTCAGGTTGATTACGGTTCCAACGGTTACTGAGACCATACGGGTCTCTTCGCGAGCAGGCTCGCTCCCACATTGAAACGCGATTCCCTGTGGGAGCGAGGCTGCTCGCGAAGGCGGCCGCACAAACACCCACGATTGCTCTGACTCCCTGTAAACTCCGCTATCTTTCGCCGACAGCCAGGGAGCTCAAATGTCCGGTTCGATCCTCTATATCCACGGTTTCAACAGCGCGCCGGCCTCGAAGAAGGCCTGTCAGCTGGTCGCGGTCATGGAGCGGCTGGGATTGAGCGAGCAATTGCGCGTGCCGGCGCTGCATCACCATCCGCGTGAAGCCATCGGTCAGCTCGAGCAGGCAATCGCCGAGCTGGGCCGGCCGTTGCTGGTGGGAAGTTCGCTCGGCGGCTACTATGCGACTCACCTGGCCGAGCGCCATGGCCTGAAAGCCCTGCTGGTCAACCCGGCGGTCAGCCCGCACCGGATGTTCGATGGTTATCTGGGCACGCAGAAGAACCTCTACACCGATGAAACCTGGGAACTGACCCACGACCACGTCACGGCGCTGGCCGAACTGGAAGTGCCGCCACCGCAGGATCCGCAGCGTTATCAGGTCTGGTTGCAAACCGGCGACGAAACGCTGGATTATCGCCTCGCCCAACAGTATTACCGCGCCTGTGCCTTGCGCATCCAGGCTGGCGGCGACCACAGTTTCCAGGGCTTTGCCGGGCAATTGCCGGCGTTGCTGAGTTTTGCCGGCATGGCTGCCGATATGTATCAGGCAATCGATTTCACCACGCTGTGAAGTCTTGCCCCTCTTTCATGAATGACTGACGACGAGACCTTATGGCCACTCCCAGCGCTAGTTCTTATAACGCCGACGCCATCGAAGTCCTCTCGGGCCTCGACCCGGTGCGCAAACGCCCCGGCATGTACACCGACACCAGTCGGCCGAACCACCTCGCCCAGGAAGTCATCGACAACAGCGTCGACGAAGCCCTGGCCGGCCACGCCAAGTCGGTGCAGGTCATCCTGCACGCCGACCATTCGCTGGAAGTCAGCGACGACGGCCGTGGCATGCCAGTCGACATTCACCCGGAAGAGGGTGTGTCCGGCGTCGAACTGATCCTCACCAAGCTGCATGCGGGCGGCAAGTTCTCCAACAAGAACTACCAGTTCTCCGGCGGCTTGCACGGTGTGGGTATTTCCGTGGTCAACGCGCTGTCGACCGAAGTGCGCGTACGGGTCAAACGTGACGGCAACGAATACCAGATGACCTTCAAGGACGGCTTCAAGGCCTCCGAGCTGGAAATCGTCGGCACCGTCGGCAAGCGCAACACCGGCACCAGCGTGTACTTCGCACCGGACCCGAAATACTTCGATTCTCCCAAATTCTCCATCAGCCGCCTCAAGCACGTGCTCAAGGCCAAGGCTGTGCTGTGCCCGGGCTTGCTGGTCAGCTTCGAAGACAAAGGCACCGGCGAGAAAGTCGAGTGGCATTACGAAGACGGCCTGCGCTCTTATCTGGTCGATGCGGTCAGCGAATTCGAACGTCTGCCGAACGAGCCGTTCTGCGGCGCTTTCGCCGGTAATAAAGAAGCGGTCGATTGGGCACTGTTGTGGCTGCCGGAAGGTGGCGACGCGGTGCAGGAAAGCTACGTCAACCTGATCCCGACTGCGCAGGGCGGCACGCACGTCAACGGTCTGCGTCAGGGCCTGCTCGATGCGATGCGCGAATTCTGCGAATTCCGCAGCCTGCTGCCGCGCGGCGTGAAGCTGGCGCCGGAAGACGTCTGGGAGCGCATCGCGTTCGTCTTGTCGATGAAGATGCAGGAACCGCAATTCTCCGGCCAGACCAAAGAGCGTCTGTCTTCCCGTGAAGCAGCGGCGTTCGTTTCCGGTGTGGTCAAGGATGCGTTCAGCCTGTGGCTCAACGCCAACCCGGAGACCGGTCTGGCCCTGGCCGAACTGGCGATCAATAACGCCGGTCGTCGCCTCAAGGCGAGCAAGAAAGTCGAGCGCAAACGCGTCACCCAAGGCCCGGCGCTGCCGGGCAAACTGGCTGACTGCGCCGGGCAGGACCCCATGCGTTCCGAGCTGTTCCTGGTCGAGGGTGACTCCGCCGGCGGTTCGGCCAAACAGGCGCGGGACAAGGAATTCCAGGCGATCCTGCCGTTGCGCGGCAAGATCCTCAACACCTGGGAAGTCGACGGCAGTGAAGTGCTCGCCAGCCAGGAAGTGCACAACATCGCCGTGGCCATCGGCGTCGATCCGGGCGCGGCGGACATGAGCCAGCTGCGCTACGGCAAGATCTGCATCCTCGCCGACGCCGACTCCGACGGTCTGCACATTGCCACTTTGTTGTGTGCGCTGTTCGTCCAGCATTTCCGCCCGTTGGTGGATGCCGGTCACGTCTATGTGGCGATGCCGCCGCTGTACCGTATCGACCTCGGCAAAGAGATTTACTACGCCCTCGACGAAGCCGAGCGCGACGGTATTCTCGATCGCCTGGTCGCCGAGAAGAAACGCGGCAAGCCACAGGTCACCCGATTCAAGGGTCTGGGCGAAATGAACCCGCCGCAGCTGCGTGAAACCACCATGGACCCGAACACTCGGCGTCTGGTGCAGTTGACGCTGGGCGAAGACTTCGCCGAAACCTCGGAAATGATGGACATGCTGCTGGCGAAAAAACGCGCCGGCGACCGAAAATCCTGGCTGGAATCCAAAGGCAACCTCGCCGAGGTGCTGGCCTGATGCAGTTTGGCTGGGCCTTGGCGGGTGCGTTGCTGCTGAGTGCGCTGAGCGTGTCGGCCGAGCCGCTGCAACAATTGCGGCTGCTTTCCGAACACCCGGTCGAAGGCATGCGCGGCGGTAATCTGTCGGGTCTGGCCATGTGCGGCAATGAGCTGTGGACGGTTTCCGATCGCGATGACGAGCAGATCTATCGGCTCGATACCCGCGATCCGGTCTGGCAGGCGCAAACCGTGCACATCGACGTGCCGCCCGTGCCGGAGAGCGGCTTGCCGTGGGGTTTGAGTTCGCGCACTTGGGCGGCGTCGTTCATTCGCGGGGGCGAACTGGATTTCGAAGGCATCAGTTGCGACAGCGTAGGCAATCGCTACATCGTCAGTGAGGCCCATGCGGCGGTATTGCAGGTGCCGGTCAGTGGCCCGGCGAACTGGCTGAAAATCTCGCCGCTGCTGGTTCGCGAAGCGCGGGCGAGCGGCCTGCTGCTGAAGTTCAATTCGATCTTCGAAGGCCTGGCGATCAACCCGGCCGGTGATCAGATATGGCTGGCCGCCGAACGGCAAAAGCGCGGTTTGCTGCTGATCAAGCGCCAGCAGACGGTGTGGGATTGTGACGGTCGCTGCGTGCTGCTCAGTGAGGGCGGCAAGGAGATGCAGCCGCCACAGTTTCCCAAGGCGAAAGCGGTTCATCGCGACTTTTCCGACATTTCCTTGTTCAACGGCAAGCTTTTTACCCTTGAACGCAACGCTTTCGAGATTTGCCGTCGCGATGCACAGACGGCCAAGGTCGAGCAGTGCTGGTCATATGCCGGCGAACTGTTGCAGGAAAATCGCCGTTACTCGCAGAACTACGGACTGGAAGAAGCGCTGATCATTGATGCTGAAGGTGCGTGGATCGGGGTCGACAACAATTTTGGCCCGCGTGCCGACGGTGAGGTCCGCCCGGTGGTCTGGCGCTTCGCCGCGCCGGACGGTGGCTGGAGCGCCAGGCCGTGAGTCAGCGGCCACCGGGCAAGCGTGCCGGTCGGGTGCTAATGGTCCTCGCCTGGTGCGCGGCACTTTTTCTCGCGACGCGGTTTTTCGGTCAGTGGGAGCAGCGCCAGCAGAATCCGAACATCGTGGTCACGTCGGAGCAGGGCGAAGGTTTTATCGAAGTGAAACTGGCGAGCAATGCCCAAGGGCATTTTGTCGCCAGCGGCCAGATCAACGGCGAGCCGGTGGAGTTCATGCTCGACACCGGCGCGACCGATGTCGCGATCCCGGCGGATCTGGCCAAGCGTTTGAAGCTGCAAGAAGGTTTCGGCGTGACCCTGAGCACGGCCAACGGCCTGAGCCAGGGCTATCGAACGAAGATTGCCCGCCTGCAATTGGGCGACATCGTGCTGCGGGATGTCCGCGCACTGGTGGCGCCGGGGCTGCATGGCGACCAGGTGCTGCTTGGCATGAGCGCCCTGAACAAACTTGAATTTACCCAGCGCGGTGGCACCATGCTGCTGCGCCAGACAACGAACCGATGAGGCCCGCATGAGCGACTCCCTTGATCTCAGCCTGGATGGTGTAGAACGCCGCTCGCTGGCTGACTTCACCGAAAATGCCTACCTCAACTACTCCATGTACGTGATCATGGACCGCGCCTTGCCGCATATCGGCGACGGCCTGAAGCCGGTACAGCGGCGTATCGTCTACGCCATGAGCGAACTGGGGCTGGACGCCGATTCCAAGCACAAGAAATCGGCGCGTACCGTCGGTGACGTGCTCGGCAAGTTCCACCCCCACGGCGATTCGGCGTGCTACGAAGCGATGGTGCTGATGGCGCAGCCGTTCAGCTATCGCTACACGCTGGTCGACGGCCAGGGCAACTGGGGTGCGCCGGACGATCCGAAGTCCTTCGCGGCCATGCGTTACACCGAAGCGCGGCTGTCGCGCTATTCCGAAGTGCTGCTCAGCGAACTGGGCCAAGGCACCGCGGACTGGGGGCCGAACTTCGACGGCACCCTGCAGGAGCCGCTGGTGTTGCCGGCGCGCCTGCCAAACATTCTGCTCAACGGCACCACCGGTATCGCCGTGGGCATGGCCACCGACGTACCGCCGCACAACCTGCGCGAAGTCGCCACCGCCTGCGTACGCTTGCTGGATGAGCCGAAAGCCACGGTCGAACAGCTCTGCGAGCATATTCAAGGCCCGGATTATCCGACCGAAGCGGAAATCATCACGCCGCGTGCCGACCTGCTGAAGATGTACGAAACCGGCAAGGGCTCGGTGCGTATGCGCGCCGTGTACCACGTCGAGGACGGCGACATCATCGTCACCGCGCTGCCGCATCAGGTCTCCGGCGCCAAGGTGCTGGAGCAGATCGCCGCGCTGATGCAGGCCAAACCGTCGAAAGCGCCGCAGATCGCCGATTTGCGTGACGAATCCGACCACGAAAACCCGTGCCGCATCGTGATCATCCCGGTCAACAGCCGCGTCGATCACGAAGCGCTGATGCAGCACCTGTTCGCCAGCACCGAGCTGGAGTCGACCTACCGGGTCAACGTCAACATCATCGGCCTGGACGGCAAGCCACAGCTGAAAAACCTCCGTGCGCTGCTGGTCGAATGGCTGGAGTTCCGCGTGCTGACCGTGCGTCGCCGTCTGCAATTCCGCCTCGACAAGGTCGAACGTCGCCTGCACCTGTTGGACGGTTTGCTGATCGCCTACCTCAACCTGGATGAAGTGATTCACATCATCCGTACCGAGGAGCATCCGAAAGCCAAGCTGATCGAGCGTTTCGCCCTCAGCGAGATTCAGGCCGACTACATCCTCGACACCCGCTTGCGTCAGTTGGCGCGACTGGAAGAGATGAAGCTGCGTGACGAGCAGGACGAACTGCTCAAGGAACAGGCCAAGCTGCAAGCCCTGCTGGGCAGCGAAGCGAAGCTGAAGAAACTGGTGCGCACCGAGCTGCTCAAAGACGCCGAAACCTACGGCGACGACCGCCGCTCGCCAATCGTCGAGCGCGCCGAAGCCAAGGCGCTGAGCGAGCACGATCTGCTGCCGAACGAGAAAGTCACCGTCGTACTGTCGGAAAAAGGCTGGGTGCGTTCGGCCAAGGGCCACGACATCGACGCTACCGGTTTGTCGTACAAGGCCGGCGATGGCTTCAAGACCTCGGCGGCGGGGCGCTCCAACCAGTTTGCCGTGTTCATCGATTCCACCGGTCGCAGCTACTCGGTCGCCGCGCATACCTTGCCGTCGGCCCGTGGTCAGGGCGAACCGTTGACCGGCCGTCTGACGCCGCCACCGGGCGCCTCGTTCGAATGCGTGCTGATGCCCGAAGACGATGCGCTGTACGTGATTGCCTCCGATGCCGGTTACGGCTTCGTGGTCAAAGGTGAAGACCTGCAAGCGAAGAACAAGGCCGGCAAAGCCCTGTTGAGCCTGCCGAACAACGCCAAGGTCATCGCACCGCGCCCTGTGGCCGATCGTGAGCAGAACTGGCTGGCCTCGGTCACGACCGAAGGTCGCCTGCTGATCTTCAAAATCAGTGATCTGCCACAATTAGGTAAGGGCAAAGGCAACAAGATCATCGGTATTTCCGGTGAGCGTGTGGCCAGTCGCGAAGAATATGTCACGGACATCGCCGTCCTGCCGGAAGGCGCCACCCTGGTGTTGCAGGCTGGCAAAAGGACCCTGTCGCTGAAAGCCGACGACCTCGAGCACTACAAAGGTGAGCGTGGACGGCGCGGAAACAAACTTCCGCGGGGCTTCCAACGGGTCGATGCGCTGCTCGTCGAAAACCTCAATTAGGCGAGAACGCCTTCCTAGAGCGTTCGATCTGCGATTAAACGCGTAGATCGACGCTTTGGCGCTGGAGTCGGAACGCATATTCACGGATGATATGGCCTTTCAAGCGCCGGCGTGGCCGAGCGTTCTTCATATTTATTGAGTATTTTCACTGTGGTCAGCCTTGTGGCGGCCACCTGGACGGGATGATGACTGCTCTACGCCCCCTTATTTTGTTGCTCGCCGGCGTTCTTGGCCTGGCGGGTTGCAGCGTTCACCAGCCGGTGTCGCTGTACCAACTGGACAGCGGAAGTCCGGTTCAGCCTGCGCAAAGCGCGGGCATGGCGGTTTTGCTGGGGCCGGTGGTTGTAGCCGATTACCTGCAACGCGAAACCCTGCTGCAACGTCAACCGGACGGCAGCCTGCAAGCGGCGACCGACGGTCGTTGGGCTGGCAGCCTTTCGTCGGATATCGATCAGCTGCTGATGCGTCAGGTCGCCGGTCACCTGGACAGCCAGCGTGTAGTGCTGGCGCCTGCTACCGCCGGGTTCACGCCGGATGTGCAGGTTTTGCTGACCATCACTCGTCTGGATTCCGGGGCGAAACAACCGGCGATTCTCGATGCGCAGTGGCGTTTGATCGATCGTCGCGGCAAGGTGCGTGATAACCGCATCATTCACCTGCAGGAAACGCACGCTGGCAGCACCGCGTCCCAGGTGCAGGCACAAGGGGTTCTGTTGCAGCGTCTGGCCGAGCAGTTGTCGGTGGCGCTCAAGCCACTGGCCAACCAGCCGCCCGTGGCCGAGGCACCGCGTAAAGCCGCGCCGAAACCCGCAGCGCCGGCGGCGGATGCCGAGAAGCAGCCGAAGATTCCAATGGCCTCGCCGATTCGTACCGATATGGAAGTGTTTCGCTTCTGAGGCTGGAACGAGCCAGAACAGAGCCCGCCTTGTGCGGGCTTTGTTGTATCTGGGGGGCAGAGATTATTCGTCTTCAACGCTGGCCACTTCGCGAGCAGGCTCGCTCCCGCATTTGATCGGCGGCGAGCAGACCTGGTGGGAGCGAGCCTGCTCGCGAAGGGGCCAGCGCAGGCAACAAAAAGCCCGCAGACAATCACTCGTCTGCGGGCTTTTGCGTATCTGGCCTAGGCCTTACGCCCGACGCTCATGCATCCGCGCCAGTTGCCGCTCCAGCATCGATGGATACGGCTCCATCAACCGCTCCACACAGCACGCGCCTTCAGGGCTGGCGATCGGCCGGATCCGCGCACGCTGGCGGATCAACGTGTCATCGCTGATCTTGCGCTCGACCAGCAGCAGATTGCGGCTGTGTTGCGACAAGGCCAGTGCATCCTGGGCCGAATCGGTCAGCAGCAGATCAATCTGGCTCAGACCGAACAACTCATCGCCCAAGGTCAGGCCCAACTGCAATTGCAGGGTGATGCCGCTGTCTGCGACCTCGATCTGCAACTGATGACCCAGAGCACGCAGCAATTCGCCGCAGCAGATGGCATTGGTCAGGTAGTCGTCGCCGCAATCTTCGGTGTGGAACAGCAACAGCGTGCTGCCATCATTGAGGGTTTCGATTTCGCCCTGATACAGCGAAGCGGCCTGCTCGAGGCAGTCGCGATAGCGTTCCTGCAATTCTTCCAGACGTGCGCGAGGCAAGCGGCGCAATTGTTCCTGCGAACCCAGTTGCACGGCCAGTACGGCGGTGTGCTGTGGCACGTCAGGGCTCGGTTTGCGCGTGAGCGGTTGGGCGGCGCCGTTGAGCGATTCGTCGCGCAGGTCGGCGAAAGCGTCATCGTCATCATCGTCTTCGACGGTGCTGACCAAGAGACGCGGCGCCGGTTTCTTCGCGGCCAGCGGGCGGCTTTCGTCGAAACTTGGATCGCGCAGGTTACGCACTTCGAATTCCGGCTCGTCTTCTTCCTCGGCTAATTCCGGCTCGGGTTCAGGCTCAGGTTCCGGCTCCGGGGCGTAGCTGGCGTGCAGCTGGCGCGCCAGATCGCCGATTTCATCCTGACGATCGATGCCCGGGGTGTGCGCGTCGATCCGGCGCAGCCACACGCGCAATTGCAGCAACGGCGTCGACAGATAACGGCCCATGCGCAGGCTCAGAGCCAGCGACAGTGCCAGCAGAATCGCGCTCAGAATGCCCATGCTTTGCAGGCTGATGGTCATTGGCTGCTGGAACTGATCCATATCCAGGCTGATGCGCAGTTGCCCGGCAGTCACGTCCTGGAAAGTGATCTTGCTCTCGTACATGCCCTCTGCTTCGCCCAGCAGGCTGTGCTTGGGACGCTGACCGGACTCGGCGAGGATGCGGTTGTCCACACTGTAGATCGCCGCGTGGGCGACCAGTTTGTTCTTGGTCAGGTTGTTGAGCAGCACGTTGAGGCTGAGGATATCGTTGGACACCAGCAGCTCGGTGGCGGAGGTGGCGGTCTGCGTGGTCAGGCTTTCGCCCAGCGCATCGGCCTGCTCGTGCATGGCCTGCTTGAACTGCAGCCCCATCACCCCGGCATAGATCACCAGGGCCAGAGCGACCAGGATCACGTTGTGGCTGGCAATGCGCAATGCAATCGGTACACGGCGATGGCGCAGTGCACGGAAGATCAGCAGGAAGAAGTTATCGGTTTTGACTGGCGTGGGCCGGTTCACTTGAGCTCGGCTCTTTGTCCGTGAAGTTGACGCGCAGTATAGCGACAGGCCCCAGACCGGCAAAGCGCTCGCGGTGCCCGATGGTCACTGAAAGTGGGTAGAATGCGGTTTTTTTCCAGTTGCGGGGGTGCGCGTTGCGCGAAATCGTCCTGATTAACATCACGGGAGTCGACCGTCCCGGTCTGACAGCTGCCATCACCGGTGTTCTGGCACAAGGTGGTGTGAACATTCTCGACATCGGTCAGGCGGTGATCCACGACACCCTGTCGTTCGGCATCCTGGTTGAAATTCCCGATTCCGAACAAGGCAAATCGGTGCTCAAGGACATCCTGTTCAAAGGCTACGAACTGGATCAGCAAGTGCGCTTCACCCCGGTGTCCGAAGAGGATTACCAGCAGTGGGTGGGCAATCAGGGCAAGAAGCGCCACATCGTTACCCTGCTGACGCGCAAAGTCACCGCCGGCCAATTGGAGGCGGTCAGCGCAATCACCGCCAAATATGGCCTGAACATCGACCATATCGACCGTCTGTCGGGGCGTATGCCGCTGGACACGCCGGCCGACAAGGGCAAGGGCTGCATCGAGTTTTCCGTGCGCGGTGAAGCGGCCGATCCGCAGGCCTTGCGCGCCGAATTCCTCAGCGTTGCCCAAGAATTGAACGTCGATATCGCCTTTCAGGAAGACTCGCTGTTCCGTCGCAACCGACGTTTGGCCGTGTTCGACATGGACTCGACGCTGATCGAAGCGGAAGTCATCGATGAGCTGGCCAAGGCAGCCGGCGTGGGTGATCGAGTGTCCGAAATCACCGAGCGCGCCATGGCGGGTGAACTAGATTTCCGTGCCAGCTTCAAGGAGCGTCTGGCGCTGCTCAAGGGCCTCGACGTCAGCGTGCTCGACTCGATCGGCGCCTCGCTGCGCCTGACCGAAGGCGCCGAAACCCTGTTCGCCGAACTCAAGCGCCTTGGCTACAAAACCGCCATCCTGTCCGGCGGCTTCACTTACTTCGCCAAGCAGCTGCAAGCCAAGCTGGGCATCGACTACGTGTTCGCCAACGAGCTGGAAGTGGTCGACGGCAAGTGCACCGGCGTGGCGATCGAGCCGATTGTCGATGCGCAGCGCAAGGCTGATCTGCTCAAGGAGCTGGCGCACAAGGAAGGGCTGCGTCTGGAGCAGACCATTGCCGTCGGCGACGGCGCCAACGACTTGCCGATGCTGGCGATTGCCGGGCTGGGCGTGGCGTTCCGCGCCAAACCGTTGGTCAAGCAGTCAGCGAAGCAGGCGATTTCAACGCTGGGGCTGGATGGTGTGTTGTATCTGCTGGGTTTCCGCGATCGCGACGGGCAGCTCTGAGATCTCCATAAGCTGATCTGGCCTCTTCGCGAGCAGGCTCGCTCCCACGGGAAACCTCATTCCAGTGTGGGAGCGAGCCTGCTCGCGAAGGCCGCGCCTCGGTCTAAAGCGAATTCCACAACGAATCAAAATCCTCCTCACCTCCGCCATTCTGCGCAGGATCCAGCGAGCGATAGGCGAACTGATTGAAACTGTGCGTACTCGCCACCCGCCGATCCAGCCCGGCGCGGTGTTCTTCGCCTTGGGTGTTGATCAATACCTTGTTGCCTTCCTGAAACGGCAGGCGCGGCGCAAGTACGGTGGCCGGCACATCGATCGCACTGATCTCCGGCAACAGCAAACCGCGCAGATAATGGCTGTGATCGTCCTTGGAACGAACCAGTTGCAGCCCGCACGGCTGCGCGTGTGGCGCGACCAGTTCAATGCCCATCTGCGTGCCGCTGCCGCGCACCTGGCGGATCCAGCGAATCACCGCAATGCTCCAGCCTTTGCCCTCGCTGTCCTGAATGCCGAGCATTTCCCCGGCCTGCAACTCCGCCGGTACTTCGCTCGGCCAGGCCAGGCAATAGCCGCCGGGGCTATGGTTGATCACCGGCAAGGCGTAAGTCGGATAATTCGGCGCGTTGCCCGGGCCTTCTTCTTCGCTCAACTGGTCGTACTGGATTTCCTCGTACGGCAACAGCTCATCGTTACTTTGCGGGGCAGCGTCGAACGCCTGACTCCAGCTGTCCTTTTCGCCGTTGGCCACCACGCTGCTGAAATTTGCCGCGCGGGCACCGGGATGTTTGAGCAACTCGCTGAAGGTGCGCTCGCCGCCGAGGTAGAAGTGCAGGGCGCTCATGCCGACGCACACAGTCAATGAGCCTTGGCCGGCGATCCGCTGAAAGCTGCGTTCCGCCGCTTGGCCCCAAGTGGCATGGAGATGTTGCAGGGTATCGATGCTGAGCCCGGCAGAGACAGGCAAAGGTGTCGAAGTCGGCTGGTGCAACAAGTGCATTTCGAGCTGTTTGACCAGCGGTTGCGGGTCGAAGCCCAGCAGTCCGCTCTGTTGTTCGCTGCGAAACATCTTGCGGTATCGGGGGCCGACATCGAGTTCCGGACTGACCGCAAACAAGCCCTCGTCGGCGCTGCCGGGATGCAGCTTGAGCAGGGCGCTCCACGGCTCGATCACCTCGGCCAGCCGGGCAATCTGGCTTTGACGCAATTGATTGCAACGGGCGCTGCCCAATAGCAGTGCGGCGATGTAGGTCTGTTCGACGCTCAGTTCGCTGGTCAAAAACGCCAGATCATCGCGCAGCCGCCGTTGTTGCAGCTGTAATTGCGCAGCGCTGCGATACAGATGATGCAATTCCAACCACACGTGTTCCGGCGGTGGACTGTACAGCTGCGTGGCGCGCACCAGTTGCGCCTTGAGGGCATGCGCCGCGCGTTGCAATGCGGTGCTGACCAACGTCGCTCGATCCTTGCTGTATTTGGGCAGGATGCGCAGAACGATCTGTTTATAGCCGATGGCCAACTGACCCTGCAGCGCCTGGCACAGGTTGCTGACTTTGCGCGAGCGCTCATCGAGGATGATCGCCTGATGCAGAAAGTGACGCTCCAGATGCTGGCAGACGAAATACACCTCTGGCCGCAGCAGTTCCAAGAGTTGCAGGCGATTGTCGCTGGGAGTGAGCAACAGGTTCAGTTCGCCGAGGCCTTGATAGAGCAGGCGGGCGGTTTCGCCGATGTTGGCCTTGGGCAGGCCGGCGATCCAGCGCTTGAGGTCACGCGGGCTGGCGTCGCAGAACGACAGGCGCGTTTGCGTGGGAGTCGGAGCGCGCAGCTTGGGAGAAAAGTTGGTCTGGCTCATGAGCAAAACCATAGCAGCAAATGCCGCGGTTTGCGGAAGCAGCCTCGGCTGCTTCCGCAAATTGGGTCACGCTTTTGGCAGTGCCAGGCCTTGGCCCATCTGCACTGGCGAGCCGGCCACCAGCTCTTCAGCCCACTTCACCTGATCCGGGCCAAACAGCACGATCGCCGTTGAACCGAGCTTGAAGCGCCCCAGTTCCGCGCCTTTTTCCAGATGAATCGGTGCGCGTGCGGCTTCGTCGTAGCGGAAGGTTTTAAGCTCGCGCTTCGGTGGGGTGACCAGACCGGCCCACACGGTTTCGATCGAAGCGACAATCATCGCGCCAACCAGCACCACGGCCATCGGCCCGCGTTCGGTGTCGAAAATGCACGCCACGCGCTCGTTGCGGGCGAACAGCTCCGGGACGTTTTCGGCAGTAGTCTGGTTCACCGAGAAAATGCGGCCCGGGATGTAGACCATTTCGCGCAGGGTGCCGGCCAGCGGCATGTGCACGCGGTGGTAGTCCTTCGGCGACAGGTAGATCGTGGCGAAATCGCCGCCCATGAACGGCGCTGCGTTGGCCGCATCACCGCCGAGCAATTCGAGCACGCTGAAACTGTGGCCCTTGGCCTGGAACACGCGACCGTGCTCGATCGGGCCGAGCTGACTCACCGCACCGTCGGCCGGGCTGAGGATCGCGCCCGGAGTTTCGTCCAGTGGACGCGCGCCGTCTTTCAGGGCGCGGGTGAAGAAGGCGTTGAAGTGCTCGTAAGCGGTCAGGTCTTCGACCAGTGCTTGCGACATGTCCACTTGATAACGCTTGGCGAACCATTGGGTGAAGGCATTCTTGAACCAGCGCACACGGCATTCGGCGATGCAGCCGGCCAGGCGCGACAGCAGGTGATGCGGCAGCAGGTACTGGCTGAGGATAAACAGACGCTCTTTCATTAGTTGTCCTTAAAAACCTTAAATCTCGACTGGCGTGTCAGGGTGGTTGCCCCATTCGCCCCAGGAACCGGCGTAGCCCTTGACCCGCGGATAACCGAGGGCTTTGGCCACCAGATAAGTGAAGCCCGACCGGTGATGGGTCTGGCAGTGGGTAATGATTTCCTTATCCTTGGTGATCCCGAGGTTTTCGAGGATCTGCGGCATGTCGCTGCGGATACGCAGCTGGCGGGTCTGGTCCATGCCGGCGGTCCATTCGAAATTGACCGCGCCGGGGATGTGTCCGCCCTTGGCGGCGAGGACTTTCTCGCCGGAATATTCCAGCGGCCCACGCGCGTCCCAGATCGCCAGATCGGCGGCGCCGAGACGGCTTTGCAGGTATTCGCGGGTGGCGGTCGGTTCGTCGTGCAGGGTCAGCGACACTGGGCCACCGACGGCGGCCGGCACCTGGATCGACATCGGCATACCGTCCGCCAGCCAGGCCGGCAGACCACCGTCTATATAGTGGTACTTGTCGTGGCCAATGACATCGAGCAGCCAGATGAAGCGTCCGGCCCAGCCGCCGCCTTCATCGTCATACACCACGTAGACCGCATCTTTGCGGTGACCGAGCTCACCAAACAACGCTTCCAGATCGGCCTTCGCCGGCATCAGCCCCGGCGCCGGTGGCTGGCCGAGCTGGGTGCGTTTCGGGTCGACAAAACGTGCACCGGGCAAGTGACCTTCGGCATACCGGGCAGGGCTGGTCAGGTCCACCAGGATCAGTTCCGGGGACTCCAGACGCGGCAGCAGGTCGCTCGGCTCGATGACAAGCGGCAAGCCAGAGAAGTCAGACATGTGAGGTCTCCAGAGCACAAAGGGGAGGATTGTAGCGCAGGCTCATTGGCCACGGCTGCTAAAGCTGTGCAGGGCTTTTTCGATGCACTGCGCGGTTTTGCCGAAGGCTTGTACGGTGATGTCGGCGAACGGCCCGCCACCCTGATCGGCAACGACGATCATGATCACCCGGCCGTTATTCACCAGCGAACGCAGGAACAGATGCTCACCGCGAAACAGCGTGCGCAGGCTCGCTGGCAATAAGGCAGAGAATTGCCCGTTGTTCTCCGGCGTGATCCGCACCTGCGCCTGCTGAGCGAGCAGGCGCTGCAGGACTTTGCTTTGGCCGACGGCAAAACTCAGCGCCGCTGCATCCTTCGGCAAACCGGCGGTCTGGTGCACGCGCAGGGTCGTGTGTGTGCGGTCGGCCATCAGAATCATCACCCGACGCATGCCGCTGGCCACCAGTGCTTCGCGGGCGGCGACGGTCAGGCTCATGGCATTGGTGAAGCGGCTGGGCTCGGCGAGGAGTTCGGCGCATTGCCGACGCCACTGGCCCAAGTCATCCGCATTCGGCGCTGCGGCCGGGAGCATGCCGGCCGGCAAGCGACGAGTGCCCCACGGCCAGATCAGCGAAACCGCCGGGTGCCATAAATCAGGCATCGCATGCTGACGCGCGCTGTTCGCCGCTTGCTGGTGCAACTGTTGCTGCACTTCGTCCATGGAAATTTGCAGATAGAGGCTGGTCAGGTACTGCCAGCGCTTGCTGTGCGGACTGTCCCAGGCCTGTTGCGCCGACAGCGCCAGCCCATTGGCCAGCAGCACGGTATTCGCCGGCTGGTTGAGCCAGCGGCGCAATGTCGGGTCATCGTCGAGGCGATTCTGCTGGCGCAGCGGGTGCTCGCTGTCGCGGGCGATGCGCAGCACTTTGACCAGTTCGCGTTGTTCGCTGAGCAGCAATTTGTAGCCTTGCTCGACCCAGATCGGCAGATGCCAGGCCTGGACCAGTGCCTCGGCAATCTTCAACAGGCGCACGCCGAACAATTGCTTTTCGACCACACGTGCCGACTCGCCCTTGTGGATCACCCGCAGTTCCCACTCCTCAAGCAACTGCGGATAGGTCAGTGCCAAGGGCCACAGCGGCGACAAAAACAGCAGACTGCCCCAGTGGATGTCCTGCCAAAGCCGCGCCAGGCGACTGGCAAAAAAACCGTTGGCCTGCTGTGTCGCGTGTTGGCTGATCAACTGCAATTGGCGCAAAGCCTTGGGGATCTGCCGGTTCGGTTCGGCGGGCAGGCGCGCGAGCAATTCTTCGGTGCGCGCAAGGCCCAGGCGATTGATTGCCACCTCGAGATTTTCCGCTGGCGCGGCCATGGTGCCGTGGGTGTGACGATTCGCCTCACGGATGACGCTCAAGGCCAGCGCCGGGCTATCCTGCATCAGATCGGCGATGTCGCGCAGCGAGCTGCGGTTGTCGCGGATCGCCCGGCAGACTTTGTCGTGAGCCTCTTGCGGCACGGGCAGGCGAACGCTGTCGAGCAGCTTGACCCAAGCCTGGAGGGTGGTCGGTTGTGCGTGTGGGACGTTCGTTTCATTAGCCATGTCTGGACGAGATCTTCACTGACTGTAGACGCGCCCGGCATGGGCTAAATTGGCTTTTCGCCTGAACTGGCTATAGTCTGGCGCAGTTTTGCCGATAAGTAGAAGAAGAGATTTTTTAACTTCCGAATATGACCTTGAACCCGACTTAAACAAGTACCTTCTACCTATGGCTAAAATTATCGGCATCATCGTCGTATTCGCGAGCGTGCTCGGCGGATACGTGCTCTCCCACGGCAAGATTGCCGCCCTGATCCAGCCCTTCGAGGTATTGATCATCGGTGGTGCGGCCCTTGGCGCGTTCCTCCAGGCCAACCCCGGTTACATGACGATGCACGTGCTCAAGAAATCCCTGAGCATGTTCGGTTCGCGTTTCACCCACACCTTCTACCTGGAAGTGCTTGGGTTGATCTACGAGATCCTCAACAAGAGCCGCCGCGAAGGCATGATGGCGATCGAAGGCGACATCGAAGATGCCGCCGCGAGCCCGATCTTCGCCAAGTACCCGGCGGTGCTCAAGGATGAACGCATGACCGCGTTTGTCTGCGATTACCTGCGCATCATGTCCTCCGGCAACATGGCTCCGCACGAACTGGAAGGCCTGTTCGACATGGAACTGTACAGCCTCAAGGAAGACCTCGAGCACCCATCGCACGCGGTCAACGGCATCGCCGACGGCATGCCCGGTTTCGGTATCGTTGCGGCGGTACTCGGTATCGTGGTGACCATGGCTTCGTTGGGCGAGGGCGACCAGGCGTCGATCGGTCTGCACGTGGGTGCGGCACTGGTCGGTACCTTCTTCGGTATTCTCGCGGCCTACGGTTTCTTCGGTCCGCTGGCGCATTCCCTGGCCCACGATGCCAAGGAAGAGCTCAACGTCTACGAAGCCATCAAGGCCTCGCTGGTGGCTTCGGCGTCCGGCATGCCGCCGTCGCTGGCGGTCGAGTTCGGGCGCAAGGTTCTGTACCCGGCGCACCGTCCAAGCTTCGCCGAGCTGGAACAAGCGGTTCGCGGTCGCTAAGTCATGGAAAATAATCAGCCGATCATCGTCAAGCGCGTCAAGCGCATTGCCGCCGGGCACCACGGCGGGGCGTGGAAAATCGCCTTCGCCGACTTTGCCACGGCGATGATGGCGTTCTTCCTGGTGCTGTGGCTGCTGTCCACCGCTACGCCGGAACAGAAGATCGCCATCGCCGGTTATTTCAAGGACCCGGTCGGCTTCTCCGAAAGCGGCACGCCGTACATCATCGACCTCGGCGGTACACCGACCCTGGCGCCGGAAAACACCCTCAACCCGGAAGTGAAGTCGCAGCCGCAACCGGACAAGGTCACGGTCGACACCGATCAGGTTGAAGGCATGGCCGAGCAGGTCGAGAAGGAGCGTCTCGAACTGCTGCTGCAAGAACTGCAGAACAAGGTCGACGAGAACCCGCAACTGCAGAAATTCAAGGATCAGATCCTTTTCGAGATCACGCCGAACGGCTTGCGCATCCAGATCATGGACGCCGAGAACCGGCCGATGTTCGACTCCGGTTCCGCACGCCTGAAACCGTACTTCGAAGACATCCTGCTGGCCATGGCCGACACCATCAAAGCGGTGCCGAACAAGATCAGCATCAGCGGCCACACCGACGCCAAGCCGTACATTGGCACTGGCGACTACGGCAACTGGGAGCTCTCGGCCAACCGCGCCAACGCGGCTCGCCGTGCCTTGGTCGCGGGCAGCTATCCGGATGCGCAGGTGGCGCGGGTGGTCGGTTATGCCTCGTCGGCATTGTTTGATCGGGAAAATCCGTTCAACCCGGTCAACCGCCGGATCGACATTGTCGTACTGACCAAAAAGGCCCAGGCCGCCATTGAAGGTGCGCAGGGTCCCGAGGCAGCGAAACCGGCGGATCAGGGGCAGAACGGTGCTGCTCCGGCAGCCCCGGTTGATCCGAATGCGCTGCCGGCGGACAAACAGCCAGTGCCGGCTCACGAGTTGCGCGAGCGGTTGAATCTGTTTGACGATGCGGCGCCGAAACCGGCCGAGCCGGGTGGGGCGGCGCCTGCGCCTGCGCCGAAGCAGTAAGTGAAAAAAAGCCGACAGTGATGTCGGCTTTTTTTTGGCTATCACAGGCCGGTACAGTCTCAGAATCCCCGACGAATCCGGTTCTTCAGCTGTTCATGAAACATCTCTGCATCGCGCTTGTACGCCCCTTTCACCGATTCGCTGATCGACTCCAGCGCCATCGACCGCTTGTTCGACACCTCATCCCGATACGCATCGATAAAGAAATCCAGGTCGCTGGCCGTGCTCAGCTTCGGCCATTTGTCCAGATAGATCGGCAGTTGCGCAGGTCCGGTCTTGAACGTACAGATCCGCCGGTTGCTGATCGTCGCCTCGCCAATCTCGAACGGCACCCACCACGACAGTGCAGTTGTCTCCGACACCACTGCCAGCAAATGCGTGCACTCGGTGATGTTGCGGGTAATGACCCCGGTGATGTCGTCCGTGGTCTGCGATTCCGGATCGAGGACATCGAGATATGTCCTGATCTTCGCTTGGGTCAGACGGGTATTGATGGCGATCGCATGGGCGCGATCCATGTGGCGATAGCTGATAAAGACTGGCATCAGAAATGTCCTTTGAGGGCGAGTTCGCGGTAATAGGCGCCGAGTGCCGTCAGGCGGCAGCCGGTGGAGTTGAGGGCGGCGTAGTACATGTGCTCGGCGTCGACCGGCTCGATCAGGCTGTGGCGGTTGCACTTCTGCAACTGGGCAAAGACCTCGCCGTGCTCCGCTATGAACGCCATTTCGGTGGGCTCATGGCTGGGGTCGAGCGGGTAGACCGATTCGGCTTCGGCAAACCAGTCCGGCAATTTGCGCAGGATCTCCTTGGGGATCAGCGGCGAGACTTCGCGCAGGGAAATGAACTGCGACACATTGGTCTTGAACACCGGACGCTGTTCCCAGGCACCGAGGGCGTTGTCGACAAAGGAGTACAGACTGCCGGGGGTGATTTTGCCGAGGATATTCGCCGCGCCGCCGTGCAACGCTTGCAGGAGCAGGCCGGTGAACACGCCGTGCTGCGCGCCCTCCATTGCCGGCTCGGCTTTTTTGCAGGCGGTGAGGATGGTCATGCCTTCGCTGACCATGCTGCTCTCGCTGCGCAGGGCGCGCACTTCGCCGGCCGAACCGCTTTCGCAGCAGTCGAGGATGATCACTTTGTTTTTGATCCGCGTGGCCTTGTCCGCCCAGTTGAGGATGTCGCTGATGCGGATGCCGTCCTTGGCGTTGCGGTAGTCCTGGGGTATCAGCATGCCTTCGTCAGTGTCGGCGTCGAAACCGCCATGGCCGGCGAAATACAGCAGGGCGACGTTGCAGTCACCGGAAAACAACTCGCGGATCTGGTCTTCGAGTTTTTGCCGGCTCAAATAATCCTCGGCGGACGTCAACACGACATTCTTGAAGTTGGGGTCGCCGTTGGCATTGGTTTTCAGCACCGAAGCCATGGCCATGGCGTCGTTGCAACAGCCGCTCAGGGCGCCGATATGCGTGTAATCGTTGATGCCGATGAACAGTGCCTTGCGCATGCTCATACCACCGTGTGCAGGCGGATCGCGCCGACGATGCTGTGGGCACTGCACACGTGGATGTAGCGAGACGAATGGCTGATGAATAAAACACAGGTTGGCATGGCTTTCCTCGAAGGTCGCTGTGAGCGAAGGAGGAAAGGAATGTAGGCCGCTGGCAGAGACCTACAAGGTCTGCGCGGCAAAACAGAAAGGTCCTGCAAGCAGTCGCGCAAAAGCCTACAGCAGAGGCTTATGTTTAAGTGGGGGAGAGCTGATTCAGATGCAGTCTGACAACCGGCAGCCCGTGGTGCGGGGCTGCCGGCGCGACTGTTTAATAACCGTTTTCGGGCAGGCTGGCGATGATCGAGCGATAGCTGTTCATCCGTTGCTGCTGGATGCGGCCATCTTCGAGCGCCTTGAGCAGCGCGCAACCCGGTTCGCGGTCGTGCTTGCAGTCGCGGAAACGGCAAGTGCCGAGCAGGTCATCGAACTCGATGAAACCGGCTTCGACATCGGCGCGGCTGACGTGGCCCAGACCGAATTCACGGATGCCCGGGGAGTCGATCAGTTCGCCGCCGCCAGGGAAGTGAAACAGGCGCGCGGTGGTGGTGGTGTGCGTGCCCTGACCGGACAATTCCGACAACGGCCCGACGCGGGTTTCGACTTCCGGCAGCAGGCTGTTGACCAGCGACGACTTGCCGACGCCGGACTGACCTACGAACACGCTGATGCGCCCGTCGAGCTGCTTTTGCAGCTGCTCCATGCCATCGCCGTGGTGAGCCGAGACTTCCAGCACCGGATAACCCAGCGTGCGATACACCGCCAGCAACGCGTTCAGTGCCGGGGCGTTCTGCTCGTCGATCAGGTCGAATTTGTTCAGCAGCAGAAGCGGGCGAATGCCGGCGTGTTCGGCGGCGACCAGATAGCGGTCGATCAGGTTGGCGTGAGGCTCGGGCAGCGGCGCGAACACGATGACGATCATGTCGACGTTGGCAGCAACCGGTTTGAGCTGGCCACGGCTGTCGGGGCGACACAGCTCTGTGCTGCGCGGCAGTTGCGCGACGATCACGCCAATGCCTTGGTTGCCGGCGCGCCAGACGACTTTGTCGCCGGTGACCAGCGCTGGCAGGTTGGCGCGCAAGTGGCAGCGGAACACTTGACCGGCGAGTTCGCCGTCAACGGCTTCGACTTCGACCTGCACGCCGAAGTGGGCGATCACCAGGCCGTGCTGCTCAGGGCCAAGGTCGCCGCCCTCGAGGGCCTCGACCGCCGAGGACTCGCGTTTGGCGGCGCGTGCGGCGCGCTCGCCCTGGATCTTTTCGATGCGCCAGTTTTGACGACGATTGAGTTGGCGTTTGGCCATGGGTGTTCCGTCTGAAGAATGCAGCGATTAGGTAAAACGGCCGCGAGTTTAGCACGCCCGGCCACCGGCCTAGGCTAAACTGCGCAGCATTGCCTAGGAGCCCGAATATGCAAAATCCGCAGAACCTGATCTGGATCGACCTGGAAATGACCGGTCTGGACCCGGACAACGACGTCATCATCGAAATGGCCACCATCGTCACCGACAGTGAGCTGAACACATTGGCTGAAGGTCCGGTGATTGCCATCCACCATAGCGACGAAGTGCTCGCGCGCATGGACGAGTGGAATACCCGCACCCATGGCAACTCCGGTCTGACCCAGCGTGTGCGCGACAGCCGCATCAGCATGGCTGAGGCAGAAGCTGAGACCATCGCCTTTCTGGAAAAGTGGGTGCCGAAGGGCAAGTCGCCGATCTGCGGCAACAGCATCTGCCAGGATCGTCGCTTCCTTTATACCCACATGAAGGCGCTGGAAAGCTACTTCCACTATCGCAACCTCGACGTCTCCACGCTCAAGGAACTGGCCGCGCGCTGGGCGCCGGATGTGCGCGACAGCTTCAAGAAGGGCAGCACCCACCTGGCTTTGGATGACATCCGCGAATCGATCGCCGAGCTGCAGCACTACCGCAAGCACTTCATCAAGTTCTGAGGCAGCGGCATCAGCCCTGACTCTTTCGCGAGCAGGCTCGCTCCCACATGGAATGCGGCTTATGTGGACGCGAGCCGGCCGCGAGAGGCGCGCCCTCTTCTGGTGCGGCGCCGAAATGGCTAGACTGCGCGCCTTCCTGCCTGGACTGCCATCATGTTGCTGATGCTCTATCTGATCGCCATTACCGCCGAAGCCATGACTGGCGCGCTGTCCGCCGGACGACGTGGCATGGACTGGTTCGGCGTGGTGCTGATCGCCTGCATCACCGCGCTCGGTGGCGGTTCGGTGCGCGACGTGTTGCTCGGGCACTACCCGCTGACCTGGGTCAAACATCCAGAATATCTGGTGCTGACCTCGGTGGCGGCGATGTTCACCGTATTCGCTGCGCGCTGGATGCGCCACCTGCGCTCGCTGTTTCTGGTGCTCGACGCGGTGGGGCTGGTGGCGTTCACCTTGATCGGCTGCATGACCGCGCTGGAAATGGGGCACGGCATGCTGGTGGCATCGGTCAGCGGCGTTATCACTGGTGTGTTCGGCGGCATCCTGCGCGACATTTTCTGCAATGACATTCCGCTGATATTTCGCCGCGAACTTTATGCCAGTGTTTCATTCGCTGCGGCATGGTGCTACATGTTTTGTCTTTTTATAAATGTGCCGGGCGAACAAGCCATCCTGATCACTTTGTTTGGCGGGTTCCTGTTACGTCTGCTGGCCATCCGTTTCCATTGGGAAATGCCCAAGTTCGTCTATAACGACGAACATTGATCATTCTTGCATCGGTGTGTTTGGAACTGGTTTAAAGATAAGGCAATGGCTGGCGGCTGATGCGCGCATATTTCTTACACTTTTCACTTTGATATTTTCTTGGTGGGTATGTAACTTTTTTTGCTGACATGTTTTCGATGTCACTATCAAGTTATATTCTCACGGAGGAGCTGTATTATGAGTGAAAGTATGGACGCTACAGGTAATCAACAAAACACTTCGCCCGTTCTTGTGGGGTTGTCCAGTCTGAAGGTCAAGTTTGACGCCAGTGATAACACTCAAAGCAGGGCACTTTTTGCTAATGGCCGGATGCAAGTCAAAGTTCAGGTGCTGGTTGCCGGAGTAGACGCCGACGGCAACGCTGTGCATGTACCGGAAGATGTAATGGAAAGCATCCAGCTTATTCATTACGCGACCGGCAAGACCTTGCGCGATGGTTGGGTCGCGAGCGCGGTCCAAGGGCGGTTTACGCGTGAGGCACGGCCTGCACCGGATGCCTTGGACAGGCACGATGATGATCTTGAGAATGAAAGCGTTCATCCACAGGTGCGTACGTTCTGGGTTTCCTCGTCGAGCGCCGGAACGACTGAGGTCGGTGCGCGCCTGTCTCTCAACGGGGAGAGGATTTTGAGCAACGGAACCACCCCTGCCAGTGTTCATTACAGCAGCGTGACTCTAGAGGCTGAAAAGCCTGCGACATATGGAGTCTTTCAGTTGTATCAGAACAGGATTGGTAATGAGTCGCCTGGTAATCGTATCTGCAAGTACCATCTGGGGCTGTACCCGGACGGGAAGCAAATCCGCCTGGTCGATTGGATGGTCGAGGGGGCAGAAGAGGGAGAAAACCTCGATTTTGCCGGGGGGAACAGGCTTAACGAAATAAAAACAAATTATATGAAGTGCATTTTCGTCCGTCCCGAAAAAACCAGTGTGACCGTCACCTTGCCTGATAGGGGTGATCCGTTCGTATATGCTTTCACCGGCGATGCGCAAACATGGAATCACAAGCATTACAAAGTAAACACTCAAAGCGACGGGGAACTCACTATTGTGCAGGCGTTATCCGAATACTCGGAAAATACCGGTGCGCAAAAATATGGAAGTGTCCTCTACTTTATTGCTATCGATGAATATGGTACCGGGCATAAGTTGGCGATTCGCGTGAATTTTTACGAGCGCAATTTGTCTCTTCAGCGAGGCTGAGTTTCATCATCCAGTGATGCAATGTCTTTGGATGTAGTAGCTGTATATGCGTTTGGCATCGCGGCCGCAGATAAGCTGCCATGTTCGCTGATCAGGCATATGCACGAAAGTGCTTTATCTGATGTTTTGCGCTGGCCCCGCAGCGATGTGTGGCCAGCGTCACCACTCCTCAAGGATGAGCATTCATGACTGGCAAACCGCCGAAAATCAAACCTGTATCTGCCCCAACCAGACCCATCGAGTCCAGCGGGGATGGCCTGCCCCGGGCACTGAACCCGTCTTCGACAATGCCGCATTTGACTGTTGCACATCATCAGGGACCCCTGCCTTCGCCATCTTCTTCAGATTCGCTTGCAGTGATGCCTGTCATCAGTGTGAGCACGAGGCCGAAATATTCCACGATCAACGAGTTCGCCAGTGTGTCCGCAAGGAATTCGCTGGAGAACTACTGGATACCCACGCAAGAGCGTCTCGACGAGACCGATGCATGGGGCATCACAATCATGAAGCAGCGTCAGTATGTTGCCGTCGCTGATAATCACATCGTACAAGTGGTCCGAGACGCCGAGAGCGGCCTTTTTCGCGCCACACATGCCAGAGAACTGCATCCTTCCGGTCCGCTGTTGCGGCCTGACAGCGAGGGCCGTTTGTGGCATCCGCTGGATGATCCTGAGTCGGCCAATCCATTTGCAACTGTCTTTGCCGGACAAAATCGCACGACAGAGCTTCCCGGCACGGAGTATTCAATAAAGGATTTCCCTCCACTGATGACCCAACGCATATTTGCCGTGAGCGGCGTCGACGCGATGATGGCGCACAGGTCCGACATTCATCCCGCTTCGCTGGCATTGCTGCAGGACACAGCGAGGCGCTTCGCCCTCGATCAAAAGATCCGCCAGTTCATCACCCAAGTGCAACATTCCGATCCGAGCGTGCGTGCGCAGGCCGATTCACAACTGCAGGCTTTGTTGTCGCTTCGGGCTACTGATCTGAGCGAGCGCGTTATCGAACAATCCCGCGCTTTGCTCTTTGAGCAGAGCGAGCGGGCGTTCGAACTCGATTGCGATGACAACACATTGCAGATGCGACGGATTTTTCCTGATCTCCCCAAGACAATTGCTCAGGCGTTGTGGCGAGAGGCCAGTGCCGCCGACCATAGGCATTTGCGCCTGCGGTCGGGAATGCCAAGGCACATGGCAGAAAAAACGCTGGTGGCGCTACGCGAGGTGCGTCTCGCCAGGGCGTGCGAAGGAATCTATCTGGATTCGGTAGCCACTCTGGACAGTGATCTGCTGGCTTTGCAGATGATCGGTCAGCTTGATCAGTGGCCGCGACAGATTCGTATCGAGATTCGTCGGCAAGCGTCAGAGGGTGAGTTATTGAGTGCTATTGGCGATGCTCGATCGCCAGTGCGTCACACATTTATTCGTCAGCATGAAGGCTACGTTATCCAACGCAGCGGCATCGCATCCCCCCAGGATCGGATGGATCTGTATGCCGCCGTCTGGCGCCTTTTACTGCCCGGGCAGCGCCAGTTGCTCGGTGTAGCGCAGGGCGGTGGTGCGGCTCTGCGGCAACTGGTACGCGCACAGCCATTGCCGTCGCGCCAACGCGTGAGCGAATTGCTGGGACTTGCACCGGTGCAGGTAACGGCTGTTCCGGCCAGCGTCCAATACGCGCAAGCGGGGCTGCGAGGCGGCGGCGATGTCAACCCGATGTTGACAGGATCCGTTGTGGAACGCGTCCGTAGTCTCTATCCGCAGCTTGCTGACAAGGAGTTGGCCGCGTTCATTTCCGAGCGCCTGGGATCTGAGCCGTCCACGGTTTTAGCGCGCCTGGAGACAGACCTCGTAAAATTGCGCAATGAATTGGCGACCTGGAGTGCGGAAGGATTATCGACCCAAGCGGACTCTTCGCAGGACGCAATGCAGATCGCAGAACAGCGCCAGGCTCGCGAGCAATTTAGCGCAAAACTGCAAGATATCTGGCAACGCAAGTCGGTTTCGAGGTGGGGGTACGGTGACTATCATTTTTCCCATCATGTCGATTTTTCTGCTGAGTTACCAAGATTATCCGCAAGGTTCGACTATGTAACAGAGTTGATATTGACTGTGGAAACGCCTGGCGCACGCATCGGCGCTTTTTTTGACAGTTTTCCCAATGTTCAATATTTGATGGTCACTGGCATAAAAATGGAGGACTTCCCGTCAGGAATATTCCAAATGCGCCAGTTGCGCCAACTGGTACTGGACGATTGCTCGCTTGAATTATCTGAAGCGACGGCTGAAGGTGTGTCCAGGATCGAGACGCTCACTTTGTTGAATCTGGCCAACAACCCTCTGACAGTTGCTCCGCATGTAGGCTTCATGACAGGTTTGACCGAGTTGATGCTATATAACGCCAATCTCTCCAGCCTGCCTTCCGGTATAGACAGGCTTGGAGATCTTCGGGTCATGGCGTTACAGGATAATAATATCTCAGACGTAGGAGGCGATTTGTTCGATATTCCGGATACTCAAGATCTATATGTTGGTTTATTGAACAATCCGCTGAATGACGAGTCGATGCGGCGGATTAATCAATATCTTGAAAATTCCAGTATGGACCGGAAGGTAGAAGTCCAAACGGAAGAAGCAGTTTCAGACGTTGATTCCGAGAGTGAGTCATCGGAGAGCGGATTTTCGACAGGTTCAGATAGCGACTGAGTGTTGTCGAAAGTAACGGATCGATCATGCTGCCAACATGATTTGGCAAACATAAGCTACTCGCTGACTCCTCTTCCGGTTCGGGTTGATTGAATTCGGAAGGGGGGGCAGGCCATCGTGGGCCAGAATCAAAGGGGCGAAAGGCTTAGTGTTGAATCTCGTAACATGCAGATCGCATTTTTAGAAGTTATTAGCATCTGTGTGAATTATTAAAGATGATGTTGAAAGTTTGCTTTTTCACAAAATGTCAAATGTCGCGGCTGTTTATATTTAAGTTCGACGTTAATACTTTGCCGAGCCCTTGAGGGGTGAAATATATTAATCGGCTGAGGTGTTATCAGATGTTTGATGAGCAAGTTGGTATTTCCCGTATCGAGGTAAAACTCGACGCCACAAATCATGGCCAGCACAAAGTGCTTTATGCCAACGGTCGCATGCAGGTGCGTGTATTGGTGCTTCTGCACGGCATCGATAACAGTGGGGACGGCGTATCGCTGCATGGACATCCTGCATTGCAGTCATTGCGGCTGATTGCCTACAACGGTGCTCGGCCTCTGGAGGGAGACTGGAGTGTTTCGATTCAGGAAAATCGTTACGCTCACGAAATGTCGGGTGGGGCAACGCGCCTGACAGAAGTCCCGCGGGTCAGTGACAACCAGATAAGCAACGCCGCAGATCCGGTACAGATTTTCCAGTTCTGGGTCTCGGCTTCCCGACCTGGAATTATGGAAGTGGCTGCCGAGATCTCCTTGAATGGCGTGGTATTGCGAAGTAATGGGGTTGGTTTCGACAGCAGTGTCACGCTGGAGGCGATTCCTCCGAAAAAATACAATCAGAACAGTTTCTCTCTTTATAAGTACGGTACTTTCAGCGAAAGAGTGTACGAGGAGCGCATTCAGTATTTTCATCTCGGGCTTCACGCTGACGGTCGCCAGATCAACGTTCTTGACTGGTATAGCACCGATATAAGACTTAATCCGTATGATGCTGAAGACGCGGTAATGGTGTACTCGTCAGGCACGATAAACCACTACAGTGGTGGCGGCAGGAGTTTTTATGGCTATCTGGCGCCGATCTATGGGCGATCGGCTTCGGTCAATACGCCTCTGGGTTTTATTACTTTCCCGATTAACGATGTGCCTGGTGTATTGACGCTGGTACAGCGCACGACTCTACAGACGGAGGAGAAGCCGGCGACGAGAGGTGCGTTCGAATTCGCCGTGATTGATGAGTTCGGTACGGAGCACTGGCTTGCTATCAAAGGCGATACAGAACAGCGAACTTTTATTCTGGATGAGTCGAAACGGTCAACAAAATAATTTGCCTGATTTCATTTGCGTGATTCAGCGAATTTTCGTTGGCCAGCTTGACCTGTTTAAATTTGCACCTGGAATAAAGGATATTTTGCTATGGAAAGTAACTCATCTTCCGCTGTTCACTCCAACGCTTTCAACTTTGGTGAATTTGTTTCTGGGGGCGTTGATCCCCGCACGGGCATGTACACCTGCGCATTTTCGCTTGGCAAGTTGCACTCGGCGGATCTCAATGGTCCGGAACTTGCACTTTCAGTGGCTTTAATCCGCTCAATCAGGCGGATAGCGGGTTCGGCGTTGGCTGGTCTTTGACACTGACCAATTATGACTTGCGCAGTAAAGTGATGACCTTGTCCAACGGTGAGCGCTACAAGGCTGTCGAGACGTCTACCGGTCTGAAGTTCAAGGAAATGAAACTGCAGACGGCGAAAGTGGCAGTCGCTGGAGCGGGGCGCTATGAAGTTCGATACAAGGATGGGCGGCGTGAACTGCTCAAAGTCCTGGCCGGCACTCAGGTCGCCGTCGTGGAAAAAATAATCGCGGCGAATGGTGTGAGCATTACGCTGAAGCATGAGTTGTTCAACCAGTTTCCCCGATTGGCCGAAGTCCGTGATGGCAAGCGCTGCCTGTTGAAAATCACCCGCGCGGCAGGTCAGGTGACGCTGTCCCGGCATCCCGACACTACTTCCAGTTCCAACTACAAGCTGATCTTGAAGAACTCTCGAGTGACGGCCATCGAGTTGCCGGTTGGTAAGGGTTGGGACCTTGAGTATGAAGTCATCGCTGGAGCCAGCTATGTTCATCGCATCGTCAATCCGCTGCGCGGGGTCGAAATCATTCGCTACAAGCGGCACGGCCACCGCTTCATCAGCGGTGTGGAACAGACACTGCCGTTTGTTATCGCTCACGATGTCTACCCTGGGCGCGGTCAGCCCCGACTGTGCAAGACCTACACGTACTCCGACCATAACTTCCTTGGACAGGGCCTCCTTCCTGCCAAGGATAGTGACCTGGATCCTCTCTATCTGGCGCCCGGCCACTACGTCTACACCTCGGACGAGCACTTGCTGGTCAGCGGCAAAGTACATACCCGCATCAAACGCACCTACAACAAATTCCATCTGTTGGTGGCTGAGGTTACAACCTGCGGTGACGCCCAGATCGCCACCACCACGGAATATCACTGTTCCGTTACCAAGCCATTCAGTGAGCAGGTGGCTCAGTTCCGCATGCCTAAAGTCCACACGGTGACGTACCTTGATCGGCGTACTCAACAGCAGCGTGTGGAAACCACCGTCACGGAGTTCGATGACGAAGGTAACTTGCTCAAGCAGGTCGAGCCCACTGGGGTGACGACGACCACGGAATTTTATCCGGCCAGTGGTGGAGATAACTGCCCAGAGGATCCGCTGGGCTTTTCCAGATTCCCGAAAAAAAGGACGGTGACTGCTGCCGCATCCGATGGTGCTTCGACAGTCACCTACTACGACTACGCGCTGCATCCGGCGCTGGACGGTGCGGAACTGGCATCCGTGTTACCGGTCGAGGAGCGTTTTTGTGAAGTGTTGGAAGGCGTTGAGGTATTGCGTTCGAAAACCGCACGCAGTTATTTGAATACGCCCGGGGATCCACTCAAGCATGGAGCCACGAAAGAGCAAAGTGTCGTTCTGAATGATAAAAAAACCGCTATCGAATTTTCCTATGAACTTGAGGGTGACAGGTTGCGAGTCAGGTCCAGCACGCGCGGATTTGACGGCACGCTGCAGACCAGTGAGAAAGTGCTGTCGACGCTGACCGGATTACAGGTCTCTGAAGTCGGTGTCGATGGCGAGCACATCGAGCATGAGTACGACGCAATCGGTCGGGCAGTGGGCAAAACGGTTGCTGCCGGCACCCCATATGTGGCCGTTACCCGGTGGACCTATCTGGCTGCCAGCAAACAGCATCCGGCGACAATGGTGACCACGGATCCTGCTGGCGGCGAGCAAAAAGTGACTTATGACGGGATGGAACGGGTGATCACCGTTCATGAAAAGGACTGCGACCATCCCGACAAGGACGGTCTGATTCAGACACGCACGCTTTATTCTGCGCTGCATGATTCGGTCGGCCACAAGGTGAAAGTGACGCTGACTGATTGGCGTGATGGCAAGCCTTATCCGGTCAGCACCGGCTACGAATTCGATTCCTGGGGCCAGGTCAGCAAGACGCTGCACGATGATGGACGTATCGAACACAGCGAGGCGGACCCGGTTCTTCGCCGGCAGACCCATTGGCTCCAGGGGATGGGCAAGACGATCACCCTCGTCAATGATTTCGGTAAACCGCTGAGTGTCGAGAGCTTCAATCTGAAGAACAAAAGTCTCGGCAAAACTGTGTACACCTATGACGGCTACGGGCGCACAACCAGTCAGACAGACCCTGTCGGCAATACCAGCCGATATGAGTACGACGTTTTTGACCGGATAACCCGCAGTGTCCTGCCCGACGCCACTGCGGTCGTGACCGACTACGCCGGGCACAGTGATGAAGGTCTGCCGATCAACATCAAGGTCGCTGACAAAGTGTTGGGGCAGCAAACTTATGACGGTCTGGGTCGCTTGATCCGAAGTACCGTTGGCGGACGTAAGTCCGAGGCAGGTTATGAAGCGGGCTTCACCCAGCCGCAGTGGTACAGGAGTGCTGATGGCAAAAAGACCGAATTCACTTATTTGCGGGAACTGGGCGGCCTGCTGACTGAGCGCAAGGCAGGGGATCTGGTCACGACCATGACGTATGACCCCCTCAGTGGCAATCCCTTGACCTGTACCGAAAACGGCAGACAGCGCAGTTTCACCTATCACCCCTCCGGGCGTGTGAAAACCGAAACGACGACCCTCGGCGCTATCACCAAAGCAACCTCCAGTACCTGGTCCCTGCAGGGGCGACCGATCGCCCATGTCAATGTACTCGGAGCTGAAAGCACATCCGAATACGATAAGCACGGCCGCCTGCTATCCACCTCCCAGGGCTCGCTTAAAACCGAATTCCACTACAACGCGCAGACGGGGATGCTGGACTGGACGAAAACCGAAGAAACCTCAATCAAGCGTCAAATGCTCACCCGGTTTGCCTATGACGATATCGGGCGTGAAACCCGCCGTACATTCGAGATTCAGGGTCAGCCAGACCAGACCCTGGAATCGACTTACACGCTGGCTGGCAAACTGGCGCAGAAAGTGTCCAGACGTGGCACTCAACTTTTACGTGATGAACAGTTCACCTACGATGTGCGCGGGCGCTTGATCCAGTACGACTGTGCCGGCACGCAAAAGCCGCGCGATCCGTATGGCAAGGAAATTGTCCGCCAGACATTCACCTTCGATGCATTGGATAACATCCTCACCGTGCAGACGAAGTTCCCGCTGGGGGTGAATCTGACCACCTTCAGTTACGACAATCCTGATCCTGCACAGCTCAGCGCCGTCAAACATTCCCACGTCGACTATCCCTCGGCAGTGACGCTGGAATACGACGTCAACGGCAGGATGATCAAGGACGACCAGGCGCGAACGCTGGCCTATGACGCGTTCGGACGTCTCGAGCAGTTGTCCAGTGCAGGGGGATCAGTGATTCGTGGCTACCATTACGACGGTTTCGACGATCTGGTGGAGCTGTCGCAACCCGAAAAAGCAATTGTGCAGCGTTACTACTACGCCGGCCGGGTTGCCAACGAGGTGAGTGGTGATAGTTCAACCAGTGTTGTGCGTCACGGTGGAGCGCTCGTGGGGCAACAGCAATCGGGGTTGGACCCCGACACGCAGCTATACGGCACTGATCAGCAGCAAAGTGTGCTGGCAACGCTGGGCGAAGTGCAGCTCACCGATTGCGCCTACAGCCCTTATGGGCATCGTCCCGCCGAAGGTGGATTGTTCAGCGTGGCAGGGTTCAACGGCGAACAGCTGGATCCGGTTACCGGGCTGTATCTGCTGGGCAACGGTTACAGGGCTTATAGTCCGACACTGATGCGCTTTCTCGCCCCCGACAGCATGAGTCCGTTCGGCGCGGGCGGATTGAATGCCTACAGTTACTGCCTGGGCGACCCCGTCAATCGTGTCGACCCTACCGGGCATATCTCCTGGCAATCGATCCTGGGCATCGGCCTCAGTGTTCTCGGAATTGTTGCCAGCGTGGTGACGATGGGCGCGGCGACGCCATGGGCAGTGGCGGCATTGGGGCTGGCGGTTGCTTCAGGCCTGGCGGGTATTGCCAGCGAGGTGGTCAATGAACTCGCACCGGGTTCTCAAGCGGGCGAGATATTGGGCTGGATCAGTTTTGGTCTTGGGCTGGCTTCGGTGGGGGCGGGGCTGGCAGCTGGTGCCAAAGCGGGCATCAATGCTGGCAGGAAACTGGCTGGCGCCTTCAAGCAAGGCCTGAGTAGTAAAGGCTCCAAAGCAGCGGGTCAAGAGATGGCCCGAGGCATGATCAAGGGTAAGGGAAACAAGGCGGCGGCCAAGGCGAAGGCGAAGGCGAAGGCCAGCGCGGCCGTTCAGGAAGAGGCCGAGAAACCATGGTCACTCGTCAGGGTCGACCCCAAAAAGAATATCCTTGAGAAAGAGGGCCTTACCGGCTTGCTTGAAAAGGCCGAAACCTTCATGCAGCACATTGAGGCGGGTAACTCCCCGACGTCTTCTGCAGCGCTGATTCATGCCAAATACACGCCAATGCATGGTCCATCCGGCTCAGCATCAAAGCCGATGCATCTCTATCTGTCGCAAGGAGACCGAATATATATGACCGAAAACGCCAAGGAGCGGATCGCGGTCATCAACCAGCTGGGTGGTCATTTAAAGGAAAAAAAGTAAGTCGGAGCACGCAACGAAACGAAACGATACAAGGCGCAAGCAGGAACACTCAAGGTCCGGCTACGATTTGAACAGTATGCTTGCCGGTTTTGCGAGCGCGCGGCGGGCGTGCCGTTCCAGTGCCCACTCGACATGTTCCCTGACCAACTCTGACGGATAATCCCGTCGCGCCTTCAATGCTTCCAGCACCGGAATCGTTGAAGGCGCATTCCCCAGCCCCACCGCCAGATTGCGTAACCAGCGCTCGTACCCGGCACGCCGCAACGGTGAACCTTCGGTGCTGCTCAAGAACTTTTCTTCATCCCACATGAACAGTTCAGCCAGCTCGGCATTATCGAGATTGTGCCGTGGCTTGAAATCGCTTTCTCCAGTCGGCCGGGCGAAGCGGTTCCATGGGCAGACGATCTGGCAGTCATCGCAGCCAAATACCCGATTGCCTATCAACGCCCGCAATTCTTCGGGAATCGCGGTTTTCAGTTCTATGGTCAGATAGGAAATGCAGCGCCGAGCGTCCAGCACGTATGGGCCGACAAAGGCGTTGGTCGGGCAAATGTCGAGGCATGCGGTGCAACGCCCGCAATGTTCGCTGCTGTGCGGTTCGTCCACCGGTAGCGGCAGGTCGACGAACAGTTCGCTCAGGAAGAAATAACTCCCGGCCTTGCGGTTCAATACCAAGGTATTTTTACCGATCCAGCCCAGTCCAGCCTGTTCGGCGATGGCTTTTTCCAGCACCGGTGCGCTGTCGACGAAGGCACGAAAGCCGAACGGGCCGATCTGCGCCTGGATCTTGTCGGCCAATTGTTGAACACGTTTACGGATCAATTTGTGGTAATCGCGGCCCAAGGCATAACGCGACACGTAAGCCTTCTCCGGCTCAGCCAGGCGTTTGGCCATTTCGGTATCGCCTGGCAAGTAGTCCATGCGCAGGGAAACCACGCGCAACGTGCCCGGCACCAGCTCGTCGGGATGCGAGCGTTTGCTGCCATGGGCGCCCATGTAGTCCATGTCGCCGTGGTAGCCGGCCTCGAGCCAGCGCTGCAGATGCTGCTCGTGTTCGGCCAGGTCCAGCCCGCTGATGCCGACTTGCTGGAAGCCCAGCTCGCGGCCCCAATCCTTGATCGATTGGGCGAGGGCGGGCAGGTCTGTGGTGATGGCGGACATGAGGCGAGAGAAACCGGAGCTGAGGTGCGTATAATTCTGCCAGACATCGGAGCCCGAAGACGCATGCCGCAGACGAAAGATGAATTACCCGACGCGCTGTACCGCGCCGCGCAGGTGCGCGAAGTCGACGCGCGGCTGATCGCCGCCGGCACGCCGGGCTTCGAATTGATGCAACGTGCCGCCCGCGCCACGTGGCGCGCACTGGTGCGCAAATGGCCGGGCGCGAACGAGCTGACCGTGCTCGCCGGCCATGGCAACAATGCCGGCGACGGTTATCTGGTGGCCGGGTTGGCGCTGCGGGCCGGTTGGACAGTGCGCGTTCTCGCCGTCGGCGATCCGCAACGTTTGCAGGGCGATGCCGCACTGGCCCATGCCGAATCGGTGGCTGCTGGTGTTGTGGTGCAAGGCTGGCAGGCGCAAAGCGAGCTGCGTGGTGTCGTCCTCGATGCGTTGCTCGGCACTGGCCTGAGCGGCGAAGTGCGTGAGCCCTATGCATCGGCGATCAAGGCGATCAACGCCGGCGGTTTGCCGGTAGCAGCGGTCGATATTCCTTCCGGGCTGTGTGCCGATACCGGGTGTGAACTGGGTGTCGCGGTATGCGCCGATCTAACGGTGACCTTCATTGCTATGAAGGTCGGGCTGTTGACCGGTGATGCTGCGGATCATATCGGTGAGCTGGTCTTCAACGACCTGCAAGCCACCGACGAAATTTTCAGTGACATTCCTGTCTGCGCTCAGCGTCTGAGCGCCGCTAATCTTCCAGCACTTGCACCGCGTGCGGCGACCTCGCACAAGGGCCGCTTTGGCCATGTGTTGCTGATCGGCGGCGATCACGGGTTCGGCGGAGCGATTCTGCTCAGCACGGAAATGGCCTTGCGCGGCGGCGCGGGCATGGTTTCGCTGGCGACTCGCCCAGAGCATGTGCCGGCGGCGCTGACTCGGGTCCCGGAGGCGATGGCGCTCGGTACTTCGTCAGCCAATCAACTGATGGGGCTGCTGGAAAAAGTTTCGGTGCTGGTGGTCGGGCCGGGCCTCGGTCAGGCCAGTTGGGGTCGTGCCCTGTTGTCGGCGGCCGCCAATGCTGCGTTGCCGCAAGTGTGGGACGCCGACGCGTTGAACCTGCTGGCCAGCGATTTTGTCCAGTTGCCCAAGGATTGCGTGATCACCCCGCATCCGGGAGAAGCGGCGCGCTTGCTTGGCATCAGTACCGCCGAAGTGCAGGCCGATCGCCCGGCCGCTGCTCTGGCGTTGAGCAAAAAATATTCAGCGGTAGTGGTTCTGAAAGGTGCCGGCAGTCTGATCGCCCATCCAGACGGGCGTCTGGCCCTCTGTCATGAGGGCCATCCGGCGATGGCCACAGGCGGGTTGGGGGATGTGCTGGCCGGTCTCACCGGCGCATTGCTGGCCCAGGACATGGACGCGTTCGATGCGGCATGCCTGGCCGTCTGGCTGCACGCCAACGCGGGTATGCAACAAGGCAAATTCGGCCGTGGGCTGGCGGCCAGTGATCTGATTCCAGCCATTCGTCAGTTGTTGGAGGAGCAAGCACCGTGTCTGAAGTAACCCTGTACCTGGCCGATGAACAGGCAATGAGCGACTTTGGCGCACGGATTGCCCGCGTCACCCAGGGCCATGGCCTGATTTTTCTTGAAGGTAATCTGGGTATGGGCAAAACCACCCTGTCGCGGGGCATCATTCGCGGTTTGGGCCATGTTGGCGCGGTAAAAAGTCCGACCTTCACATTGGTCGAGCCCTACGAGATCGGTGACATTCGTGCCTTCCACTTTGACCTCTATCGCCTGGTCGATCCCGAGGAGCTGGAGTTTCTCGGTATCCGCGACTACTTCGAAGACAATGCCCTGTGCCTGATCGAGTGGCCCGATAAAGGTGCAGGCTTTTTGCCAAAGCCTGACCTGACCATTACCATTAGCCCGCAAGACAGCGGGCGTTCGCTGAAAATTTTAGCCCAGGGCTCGCGTGGCGAGGCCTGGTGTGCCGCTTTGGCATTGGAATCCAATTAAATGATGGGGTTTGGTATGCGCTTTCGCGCGTTGGTGGCTGCCGCTGGACTGATGTTGATGGCAGTAACCGTCAACGCTGTGGCCGATTCAAAGGTCAACAGCGTGCGCCTGTGGCGGGCGCCGGACAACACGCGACTGGTCTTTGACCTCAGCGGCCCGGTGCAGCACAGCGTTTTCACCCTGACAGCCCCTGATCGGCTGGTGATCGACATCAATGGCGCCACCCTCGGCGCGCCATTGAACGTGCAGACCGCGAACACGCCGATCACTGCGATGCGCTCAGCCCAGCGCACGCCGACCGACCTGCGCGTGGTCATCGACCTGAAAAAAGCCGTCACCCCGAAAAGCTTCTCGCTGGCGCCGAACGCGCAATACGGCAACCGTCTGGTGGTCGATCTGTTCGACAACCCTGCCGATGCCGCGCCGCCGCCGGCCCCGACGCCATCGGTGGCGACCGTGCCGGCAGTGCCGGTGACCCCGACCGAACCGGCGATCAAGCTGCCGCCAGCCCCGGCCGGCAAACGCGACATTATCGTGGTGATCGACGCCGGCCACGGTGGCGAAGACCCGGGCGCGTCCGGTTCGCGCGGCCAGCGTGAGAAAGACGTGGTACTGCAGATCGCTCGCGAGCTGCAGCGTCAGGTCAACGGCATGAAAGGCTTCCGCGCCGAGCTGACCCGTACCGGCGACTACTTCATTCCATTGCGCGGGCGAACCGAAATCGCCCGCAAGAAGGGCGCCGACCTGTTCGTCTCGATCCACGCCGACGCCGCGCCGTCCGCAGCCGCGTTCGGTGCTTCGGTGTTCGCCCTCTCTGATCGTGGCGCTACGTCCGAGACCGCCCGTTGGCTGGCCGACAGTGAAAACCGTTCCGACCTGATCGGTGGTGCCGGCAACGTCAGCCTCGACGACAAGGACCGCATGCTCGCCGGCGTGTTGCTCGACCTGTCGATGACTGCGTCGCTGACCTCCAGTCTCAACGTCGGCCAGAAGGTTCTGACCAACATCGGTCGCGTCACGCCGCTGCACAAACAGCGTGTGGAACAAGCCGGGTTCATGGTGCTGAAGTCGCCGGACATCCCGTCGATCCTGGTCGAAACCGGCTTTATCTCCAACGCCAACGAAGCGAACAAGCTGTCCGCATCGAGCCACCAGCAAGCGCTGGCCCGTTCAATCAGCAGCGGCGTGCGCCAGTTCTTCCAGCAGAATCCGCCGCCGGGCACCTACATCGCCTGGCTGCGTGACTCCGGCAAGATTGCCCAAGGCCCGCGCGACCACCGTGTCGGCCCGGGTGAAACCCTGGCGATGATCGGCGTGCGCTATCAGGTTTCGCCGGCCACCTTGCGCGCCGCCAACAATCTGAAAAGCGATGAGCTGAAAGTCGGTCAGCACCTGACCATTCCAGGCACCGAACTGGCGTCCAAAGAATGAACCAGGTAATGAACACCGCGCGCATCGAGCTGCTCAGCCCACGACTGGCGAACCAGATCGCCGCTGGTGAGGTGGTCGAGCGCCCGGCTTCGGTGATCAAGGAGTTGCTGGAAAACAGCCTCGACTCTGGCGCCAAGCGTATTGACGTCGATGTCGAGCAGGGCGGCGTCAAGTTGCTGCGCGTGCGCGATGACGGCAGCGGTATTTCCGCCGATGACCTGCCGCTCGCCCTGGCCCGTCACGCCACCAGCAAGATTCGCAATCTTGAGGATCTCGAACAGGTGATGAGCCTGGGTTTCCGTGGCGAGGCGCTGGCGTCGATCAGCTCCGTGGCGCGTCTGACCCTGACCTCGCGCACCCGCGATGCCGATCAGGCCTGGCAGGTCGAAACCGAAGGCCGGGACATGGCGCCGCGCGTGCAGCCGGCGGCGCATCCGGTCGGCACTTCGGTGGAAGTCCGCGACCTGTTCTTCAACACCCCGGCCCGGCGCAAATTTCTCAAGACCGAAAAAACCGAATTCGATCATCTGCAAGAAGTGATCAAGCGTCTGGCGCTGGCGCGCTTCGACGTGGCTTTTCATCTGCGCCACAACGGCAAGACCATCCTCAGCCTGCACGAGGCCCACGATGATGCGGCCCGCGCACGGCGTGTGGCGGCGATCTGCGGTTCGGGCTTCCTTGAGCAGGCGTTGCCGATCGAGATCGAACGCAATGGCTTGCACTTGTGGGGATGGGTCGGTTTGCCGACCTTCAACCGTAGCCAGGCTGACTTGCAGTATTTCTTTGTGAACGGGCGGTCGGTGCGCGACAAACTGGTGGCCCACGCGGTACGCCAGGCTTATCGCGACGTACTGTTCAACGGTCGGCACCCGACCTTCGCGCTGTTTTTCGAGGTCGATCCTGCAGCGGTAGATGTCAACGTGCACCCGACCAAGCATGAAGTGCGCTTCCGTGACGGGCGCATGGTCCACGATTTCCTGTATGGCACGCTGCACCGTGCGCTGGGCGATGTGCGTCCGGAAGATCAATTGGCCGGCTCGGTCACCACGGCGATCGTTCGGCCGAGCGGGATCGAGGCGGGCGAATTCGGCCCACAGGGCGAGATGCGTCTGGCCGCCAATGCGCTGCTGGAGCAGCCGCAGGCGCAACCGGCGTTCAACACGTCCTCCGGCGCCAGCGCTGGCGGCGCTTATCAGTATCAATACACGCCGCGTCCGCAATCGGCGCTGCCCGCTGCCGAGGCTCAAGCCGCTTACAAAGAGTTTTTCGCGCCGCTGCCTGAAGCCAATGCCAGCGCGCTGCCAACCGGTCAAGAAGATATCCCGCCGCTCGGCTATGCACTGGCGCAGCTCAAGGGCATCTATATTTTGTCCGAGAACGCCCATGGTCTGGTGCTGGTGGACATGCATGCCGCCCACGAGCGGATCATGTACGAGCGCCTGAAAATCGCCATGGCCAGCGAAGGTCTCAGTGGCCAGCCGTTGCTGGTGCCGGAATCGCTGGCGGTCAGTCAGCGCGAGGCCGATTGCGCTGAAGAACACGCCGCTTGGTTTCAGCGGCTTGGTTTTGAATTACAGCGGCTGGGGCCGGAAACCCTGGCGATCCGGCAGATTCCGGCACTGCTCAAGCAAGCCGAAGCCAATCGACTGGTCGGCGACGTGCTCTCTGACCTGATGGAATACGGCACCAGTGACCGTATCCAGGCGCACCTCAACGAACTGCTCGGCACCATGGCCTGCCACGGCGCGATCCGCGCCAACCGGCGCTTGGCCCTGCCGGAAATGAACGGTCTGCTGCGCGACATGGAAAACACCGAGCGCAGCGGTCAATGCAACCATGGCCGACCGACCTGGACCCAATTGGGCCTGGACGATCTGGACAAACTGTTCCTGCGCGGTCGCTGATGAGCCAGCTTCCTCCAGCGATTTTCCTGATGGGCCCGACCGCTGCGGGCAAGACCGATCTGGCCATCGAGCTGACCAAGGTGCTGCCGTGCGAATTGATCAGTGTCGATTCGGCGCTGGTCTACCGCGGCATGGACATCGGCACGGCCAAACCTTCGAAAGAACTGCTCGCCGAATATCCGCACCGGCTGATCGACATTCTCGATCCTGCCGAAGCGTATTCCGCTGCCGATTTTCGTCGCGACGCGTTGCAGGCCATGGCCGAAATCACTGGGCGAGGAAAGATCCCGCTGCTGGTCGGCGGCACCATGCTCTATTACAAGGCTCTGGTCGAAGGTCTGGCGGACATGCCGGCGGCCGATCCCGAGGTGCGTGCGCAGATCGAGGAAGAAGCTGCACGCCTCGGCTGGCAAGCCCTGCACGATCAACTGGCGCAAATCGATCCGGTGTCGGCGGCGCGCATTCATCCCAATGATCCGCAGCGCTTGAGTCGGGCACTGGAAGTATATCGAGTCAGCGGGCAGAGCATGACCGCCCTGCGCGAGCAACAATCTGCGCTAAGTACTGAAGCAGCCGCTTCGGGACGCCAACAATTGCCCTATACTGTCGCGAACCTGGCCATTGCTCCGGCGAATCGTCAGGTTCTGCACCAGCGAATTGAACAAAGATTCACAAATATGTTGGAACAGGGATTCATCGACGAGGTCGTAGCCCTGCGTAAAAGAAGTGACCTGCATTCCGGGTTGCCGTCTATACGTGCGGTAGGCTACCGCCAAGTCTGGGATTACCTGGACGGCAAGCTGACATTGGCCCATATGCAGGAGCGGGGCATCATCGCCACGCGCCAATTGGCCAAACGCCAGTTTACCTGGCTGCGCAGCTGGGACGATTTGCACTGGCTGGACAGTCTTGATTGCGACAATCTGCCACGCGCCTTGAAATACCTTGGGACCATCTCCATATTGAGCTGAGTCCTTGCAATTGCCGTCTATCCTTGGGGGTGTGACGGCCGAAGCCATCTGAATTTACCTGTTTTTATTATTGAATCCTTAAAGGAGTGCGGCACATGTCAAAAGGGCATTCGCTACAAGACCCTTACCTGAACACTTTACGTAAAGAGAAAGTCGGGGTTTCCATCTATCTGGTCAACGGTATCAAGCTGCAAGGGACGATCGAGTCGTTCGACCAGTTCGTGATCCTGCTGAAAAACACCGTAAGCCAGATGGTCTACAAACACGCTATCTCGACCGTCGTGCCGGTTCGTCCAATTCGTCTGCCTAGCGCAACCGAAAACGAACAGGGCGATGCCGATGCAGCGCCGGGTAACGCCTGATAGGAGTCTCCTTTGTTCTTTGAGCGCCACGGTGGTGGTGAACGAGTCATCCTCGTTCACTTGGATGGACAGGACCCTGAGGCGCGCGAAGATCCGCAGGAGTTTCAGGAGTTGGCAAATTCGGCTGGCGCCGAGACCGTCGCGTTTTTTAACGTGCCGCGTCATCGGCCAACCGCCAAATATCTGATCGGCAGCGGCAAGGTCGAGGAACTGCGCGACCTGGTCAAGGCTGAAGAAGCCGATCTGGTGATTTTCAATCACATCCTCACGCCCAGTCAGGAACGCAACCTCGAACGTGTCTTCGAGTGTCGCGTGATCGACCGCACCGGGCTGATTCTCGATATTTTCGCCCAACGCGCACGCACCCATGAGGGCAAGCTGCAGGTCGAACTGGCCCAGCTTGACCACATGAGCACGCGGCTGGTTCGCGGCTGGACTCACCTTGAGCGTCAGGGTGGCGGTATCGGTATGCGCGGTCCGGGTGAAACCCAGCTGGAAACCGACCGCCGTCTGCTGCGGGTTCGCCTGCGTCAGATCAAGGGGCGGCTGGAGAAGGTGCGCAGTCAGCGCGAGCAGTCGCGCCGTGGCCGATCCCGTGCGGACATCCCTACCGTTTCGCTGGTGGGATACACCAACGCCGGCAAATCGACACTCTTCAACAACGTGACGAAGTCCGAGGTGTACGCGGCCGATCAGTTGTTCGCCACGCTCGACCCGACCCTGCGCCGGCTGGAGCTTGACGACCTCGGTCCGATCGTCCTCGCCGACACCGTGGGGTTCATTCGTCACCTGCCACACAAGCTGGTCGAGGCATTTCGGTCTACGCTCGAAGAGTCGAGCAATTCCGACCTGCTGTTGCACGTGATCGATGCGGCCGAACCGGATCGCATGTTGCAGATCGAGCAGGTGATGGTGGTGCTGGGCGAGATTGGTGCCCAGGACTTGCCGATCCTCGAGGTCTATAACAAACTCGATTTGCTTGAAGGCGTCGAGCCGCAGATCCAGCGCGATGCCGATGGCAAGCCGCAACGGGTCTGGCTCTCTGCGCGGGATGGCAGCGGTCTGGAGTTACTTGAACAGGCCATTGCCGAGTTGCTCGGCAGTGATCTGTTCGTCGGTACCTTGCGCTTGCCGCAACGATTCGCTCGGCTGCGTGCGCAGTTCTTCGAACTCGGGGCGGTGCAGAAAGAAGAATACGATGATGAAGGTGTCAGCCTGCTGGCCGTTCGTTTGCCCCGGATCGAGCTGAATCGATTGGTAAGCCGCGAAGGATTGCAGCCGATGGAATTCATCGAGCAACACACTTTGCAATAAAAGCCTGACAAAGCGGTTGTGCCGCAACGGCAGGCATTCTGTAGCATTGGTCGGCGCGCCGTGGGTGCGTCTTTGCTTTATCAGATGGAGAGCGCTATGGCTTGGAATGAGCCGGGTGGCAACTCGAATAATCAGGATCCCTGGGGTGGCAAGCGCCGCAATAACGGCGACCGCAAGGGACCACCGGATCTCGACGAGGCCTTCCGAAAGCTGCAGGAAAGCCTGAACGGGTTGTTCGGTGGTGGTAAGAAACGCGGTGATGACGGCGGCGGGTCGGGGCGCAGCAGTGGCGGCTTCGGCGGTCTGCTCGGCATCGGCCTGGTCGTGCTGGCGGCTGTCTGGCTGTACAGCGCGGTCTACGTGGTGGACGAGCAGGAGCAAGCCGTGGTGCTGCGCTTCGGCAAGTACTACGAGACTGTCGGCCCGGGTCTGAACATCTACTTCCCGCCGATCGACAAGAAGTACATGGAGAACGTGACGCGTGAGCGTGCGTACTCCAAGCAGGGCCAGATGCTGACTGAAGACGAGAACATCGTCGAAGTGCCGCTGACCGTGCAGTACAAGATCAGCAACCTGCAGGACTTCGTGCTGAACGTCGATCAGCCGGAAATCAGTCTGCAGCACGCGACCGAAAGTGCACTGCGTCACGTGGTCGGTTCCACCGCCATGGACCAGGTGCTGACCGAAGGTCGTGAATTGATGGCCAGCGAAATCAAGGAGCGTCTGCAACGTTTCCTCGATACCTATCGCACCGGTATCACCGTGACTCAGGTCAACGTACAGAGCGCAGCGGCACCGCGTGAAGTGCAGGAAGCCTTCGATGACGTGATCCGCGCCCGTGAAGACGAGCAGCGTTCGCGCAACCAGGCTGAAACATACGCCAACGGCGTTGTGCCGGAAGCCCGTGGTCAGGCCCAGCGCATCATCGAAGATGCCAACGGTTACCGCGACGAGACCATCTCGCGCGCCAAGGGTGAGGCCGATCGTTTCACCAAGCTGGTCGCCGAGTATCGCAAGGCACCTGAAGTCACCCGCGAGCGTCTGTACCTGGACACCATGCAGGAAGTCTTCAGCAATACCAGCAAGGTCCTCGTGACCGGCAACAAGAACGGCCAGAGCAATCTGCTCTACCTGCCGTTGGACAAGATGATCCAGAACAGTTCGGGTAATGCACCGGTGACCGGTTCGGCCGCCAGCAACAACACGGACGTCACGCCGCATGTCACTGACGTGCCGCAGACGCGTACAAGGGAGACCCGCTGATGAGCAATAAATCGCTGATCGCCCTGATCGTTGGCGTCGTTGTGGTACTGGTGGGCTGGAATTGCTTCTACATCGTCGCTCAGACCGAGCGCGCGGTGCTGCTGCAATTCGGTCGCGTGGTTCAGGCCGATGTCCAGCCGGGTCTGCATGTGAAAGTGCCTTACGTCAACCAGGTGCGCAAATTCGACGCGCGTCTGCTGACGCTGGATGCACCGACGCAGCGCTTCCTGACCCTGGAAAAGAAAGCCGTGATGGTCGATGCCTACGCCAAGTGGCGGGTGAAAGATGCCGAGCGCTTCTACACCGCGACTTCGGGTCTGAAGCAGATCGCCGACGAACGTCTGTCCCGTCGTCTCGAATCGGGCCTGCGTGACCAGTTCGGCAAGCGCACCCTGCATGAAGTGGTGTCGGGTGAGCGTGATGCTCTGATGGCTGACATCACTGCATCGCTGAACAAGATGGCGGAAAAAGAGCTGGGTATCGAAGTGGTCGATGTCCGGGTCAAGGCCATCGATCTGCCGAAAGAAGTGAACCGCAGCGTGTTCGAACGTATGAGCACCGAGCGTGAGCGTGAAGCTCGCGAGCACCGCGCCAAGGGTAACGAGCTGGCCGAAGGCATCCGTGCCGACGCCGATCGTCAACGCCGCGTGCTGCTGGCCGAAGCCTATCGTGAATCCGAAGAGGTTCGCGGTGACGGTGACGCCCAGGCTGCTGCGATCTACTCCAAGGCCTACGGTCAGGATCAGGAGTTCTACGGTTTCTACCGTAGCCTGCGTGCCTACCGTGAAAGCTTCGCGAACAAATCCGACGTCCTGGTCCTCGACCCAAGCAGCGACTTCTTCCGTTACCTGGAAAAAGCCAAACCTTGATACGACGTTGACCTGAATCAGTCCGCCCGGCGGCTAAAACCTCGGGCGGGGTGATCCTTTCGGAAAACGTGTGTATGATGCGGCAGCCGGGAAATTCCCGGCTTTTTTGCGTCTGCACGTTTGATTGCTGTTTTTGTTGCAGGCATCGGGTTTGAATAGCCCGAGCGTTTTTCGAGGAAAGTGATGGGCGAAGCCGCCAGCCGGCCTTTCGCTGCGTCGTTCATGCGCGTGCGTTTTGAACGATCCGGTCATTTTCTGCTTCACTCAAGGCTCGCCCTCGTGCTGGCCGCCCGGATCAAAGGGGAATGGCGTAATGGCAACGGTAGACCGCTGGCTGCTGCCAGATGGCATCGAAGAAGTACTGCCACCGGAGGCGGCGCGCATTGAAGTCGCGCGTCGTCAGGTGTTGGATCTGTTCCAGAGCTGGGGTTACGAGTTCGTCGTGACTCCCCATATCGAGTACCTGGAATCCCTGCTGACCGGCGCGGGCCAGGACCTGGATCTGCGTACCTTCAAGGTCATCGACCCGCAATCGGGCCGGCAGATGGGTTTCCGCGCCGACATCACGCCGCAGGTCGCGCGCATCGATGCGCACACCCTGCGTCGCGAAGGCCCGAGCCGTCTGTGCTACGCCGGCAGCGTTCTGCACGCCCAGCCGCGTGCATTGTCGTCCTCGCGCAGCCCGATCCAGCTGGGCGCAGAGCTGTACGGCGACGCCAGCCCGAGCAGCGACGTCGAAGTCATCAGCCTGATGCTGGCCATGCTGCAACTGGCCGATGTGCCGGACGTGCACATGGACCTCGGCCATGTCGGCATCTACCGTGGTCTGGCGCGCGCCGCCGGTCTGTCTGGTGAAGTCGAGCAGCAGTTGTTCGATGCCCTGCAGCGCAAAGCCATCGATGAAGTGATTATCCTGACCGAAGGTCTCCCGGCCGATCTGTCGGGGATGCTGCGTGCCTTGGTTGATCTGTGCGGCGGCCGTGAAGTGTTGAGCGCTGCCCGCGAGCGTCTGGCCAATGCGCCGGCGCCGGTGCTGGCGGCGCTGGAAGATCTGCTGGCGATCGCCGAGCGTCTTTCCGTGCGCTTCCCGCAGCTGCCGCTGTATTTCGACCTCGGCGAGCTGCGCGGCTACCACTACCACACCGGTGTGGTGTTCGCGGTGTTCGTGCCGGGCGTTGGCCAGTCCATCGCTCAGGGCGGTCGTTACGATGACATCGGTGCCGACTTCGGTCGCGCCCGTCCGGCGACTGGTTTCTCTACCGATTTGAAAACCCTGGTGACCCTGGGGCGTGCTGAGATCGAGCTACCGTCTGGCGGTATCTGGATGCCTGACAGTACGGATGCGGCACTCTGGCAGCAGGTTTGCCAGTTGCGCAGTGAGGGTCAGCGTGTCGTTCAGGCCTTGCCTGGACAACCTTTGGCCGCCGCCCGTGATGCGGACTGCGACCGGCAATTGATTCAGCAGAACGGGCTTTGGCAAGTATCGCCACTGGCTTCTTGAGTTTTCCTGCCGGCCATCGCCGGCACCAAGTTTGCGCGAATGAGGACAAGTGTTATGGGTAAGAATGTCGTAGTCCTGGGCACCCAGTGGGGTGATGAGGGCAAAGGCAAGATCGTTGATCTGCTGACCGAACATGCTGCCGCCGTAGTGCGCTACCAGGGTGGCCACAACGCGGGTCACACGCTGGTGATCGACGGCGAGAAAACCGTCTTGCACCTGATTCCGTCGGGCGTGCTGCGCGAAGGCGTGCAATGCCTGATCGGCAACGGCGTGGTGGTTGCACCTGACGCCCTGCTGCGCGAGATCACCAAGCTGGAAGAGAAAGGCGTACCAGTGCGCGAGCGCCTGCGTATCAGCCCGTCCTGCCCGCTGATCCTGTCCTTCCACGTTGCGCTGGACCAGGCCCGTGAAAAGGCCCGTGGCGAGCTGAAGATCGGTACTACCGGTCGCGGCATCGGCCCGGCTTACGAAGACAAGGTTGCCCGTCGTGGCTTGCGTGTCGGCGATCTGCTGAACATGCCGCGCTTCGAAGACAAGCTGCGTGAACTGGTGGATTACCACAACTTCATGCTGGTCGGTTACTACAAAGAGCCAGCCATCGAGTTCGAAAAGACCCTGGCCGAGTGCAAGGAATACGCTGAGCTGCTCAAGCCGTTGATGCTCGACGTGACCGCCGAGCTGCACGACCTGCGTCGTGCCGGCAAGGACATCATGTTCGAAGGCGCGCAAGGTTCGTTGCTCGACATCGACCACGGCACCTATCCGTACGTGACCAGCTCCAACACCACCGCGGGTGGCGTGGCGACCGGTTCGGGCGTCGGTCCGATGTTCCTCGACTACATCCTGGGCATCACCAAGGCCTACACCACTCGCGTCGGTTCCGGCCCGTTCCCGACCGAGCTGTTTGACGAAGTCGGTGCGCACCTGGCCAAGCAAGGTCACGAGTTCGGCGCCACCACTGGCCGTGCCCGTCGTTGCGGCTGGTTCGACGCCGTCATCCTGCGTCGCGCTATCGATGTGAACAGCATCTCGGGCATCTGCCTGACCAAGCTGGACGTACTCGACGGTCTGGAAACCATCAACATCTGCGTCGGCTACAAAGACGCGCAAGGCAATGCTGTTGCCCCGACCGATGCTGACAGCTACGTAGGCCTGCAGCCGGTGTACGAAGAAGTGCCGGGCTGGAGCGAATCGACCGTGGGTGCCAAGACCCTGGAAGAGCTGCCGGCCAATGCTCGTGCCTACATCAAACGCGTTGAAGAGTTGATCGGCGCGCCGATCGACATTATTTCGACGGGCCCGGACCGCAACGAAACCATCGTTCTGCGTCATCCGTTCGCTTGATAAGTTGTTGATGTAAAAAACAAAGGCCCCTTAATCGGGGCCTTTGTCGTTTATGCCTGTTGGACGGCATGACCTTTGCTGTGAATCTGTCTACAAGAGTGCCATCAAATTAATGGCGTCAGAAGTAGAGGGATTTAAAGTGTCAGCCGTTCTCTCACTGTTACAAAGCCGTTTGTTGCGGCCGGTGTTCGTTACCCTTGGTATCGCCCTTTTGGTGCAGGTGTTGGTGGCGGTTGCCCTGACGCGGAGCACGGTGACCGCGCTGGAAGCCGATCTGGCCGTGCGCCTGGGTGCCGATAGCCAGAAACTCTCCGGTGAACTGGAGCAGGCCGGGCGTGAAGTCACTTCGAGTCTTGATGCGCTGTCAGCCAGTACTCGTCAGCGCCTGACGGTCGGCCTGTCCGCGCGTCTGAAAGAAGAGCAGGCGCAGCTGCGAGCGACGCTGGAAAAGGACCTGAAGGATTCGGCCAACGACATGGCGCAGTTGCTTGCATCCGTAGCGCCGCGTGCCATGTGGGACAGCGACGTGCCGACGCTCTCGGAGTTCGCTCGTCGCGCCCAGCGCAATCCCAACGTGCTGTTCGTGGTGTATGACGACGCCACCGGCCAGCATCTGACTCGTTATCTCAATCGTGAAAACCCGATCAACAAGGCCTTGCTCGAAAAAGGTCAGGGTGAGCGTGCGCTGGATAAAGTGCTGGATGCGGCGAAGAACGATCCCTCAGTCTATTACCTCGAAGCCTCGATCAATCCCAATGGCGTGGAGATCGGCAAAGTGCTGATGGGCGTTTCCACAGCCTCGGTGGAAACCGATCTGGCCGAGCTCGACAAGCGCTTCCTGGCGCTGATTGCCAGCAGCGATCAACTGGTCGGCGACAGCCTCAAAGGCGCGGCGGCGGACAGTGCCAAGGCGATGCAGGCGCGTCTGCAATCGGCGCAAGCCACCGCTGGCGAAATGAAAGCCAACACCGCACAAACCGTTCAAGACGCTGCCGCGACACTGCGCTGGCGCATCGGCCTTGGCCTGGCACTGGTCGGTTGCGGCGTCCTGCTGTTGCTGGCCGTGGTGCTCGGTCATCGCGTGGTCAATCGTCTGAAAATGCTCAATGCGGCGATGGACGATCTGGCAGCGGGCGAGGGCGATCTGACCAAGCGTGTGCAGATCAACAGCAAGGATGAAATCGGCGACATGGCCTCGGCGGTCAATCGCTTTGTGGATAAATTGCAGCCGATCGTGCGCGAGGCGGGCGACGTCGCTCAGCGCACTGGCGTGGAAATCGGCGCGATGACTTTGCGCAACGCTGGCGCCGATGCCGCTGCCGGAATGCAGCGCGATGAAGTGGCGGAAAGCCTGCGCGCGCTGTCGCAAATGGCAGACGAGGCGCAGTCGGAAAGTCAGGCGATGCAGGCGGCGCTGAAGCAGGTTGTCGATATTCGTCAGGCCACCGATGAGAACACCCGGACTTCGGCGAAGGTTGGCAGCCTGATCGAAGCGCTGGCCGGGCAGGTCGATACCGGGGCGAAGGTTATCGAGCGACTGGCGCAGCAGAGCGAGCAGATCGAGGTGGTGCTGACGGTGATTCATGGCATCGCCGAACAGACCAACCTGCTGGCGTTGAACGCTGCGATCGAGGCGGCGCGGGCCGGTGAAACCGGGCGTGGGTTTGCCGTGGTGGCGGATGAAGTGCGGGCACTGGCGAGCAAAACGCAGAGCTCGACGGGCGATATTCAAGCGCACATCGTCGCTCTGCAGCAGGGCGCACGTGAGGCAGTCGAGGCGATTGGTCAGGCCGGACGGCAGGCCAGCGAAGGTTTGCTGGTCTTGCGCGACAGTGCGCGCTTGCAGCAATCAGTGCAGGCTTCGGTCGAGCAGGTGCATGCGGCGATAGGTCTGGCGACGCAAGCAGCAGCACATCAGGCGCAGGGTGCGCAGGCAGTGCGTGGGCGCGTCGAGACGATTCATGCACAGGCCGAGAAAGCGGCGCAGGCAGTGGTGGAAACCACGGCCAGTGGCAAGGTGCTGGATGGTCTGGCGGCGCAATTGAAAGCCAGCTTGGGGCAGTTCCGGGCCTGATGTAATCTGGGCTGGCCTCTTCGCGAGCAGGCTCGCTCCCACGGGGAAACTCAATCCATCGTGGGAGCGAGCCTGCTCGCGAAAACGGTATCAGCGGCTCAGATACATCCGCGTCGTCAGCAGATAAACCGGCAACCCCGAGACCACAATCAACAACGCCGCATAAGGCGCCGCCGCCGCAAACTCGACATTCGCTGTATGCGCCCAGACCTCGGTCGCCAGCGTATTCAGTCCGGTTGGGCTGAGCAGCAACGTTGCCGTCAATTCCTTCATCGCATCGAGAAACACCAGCGCAAACGCCGCGCCCAGTGCCGGGAAAATGATCGGTAATGTCACCCGGCAAAACGCCGTGAACGACGATGCGCCCAAGGTCCGCGCCGCTTCTTCCAGCTGTGGCGCAGCCTTGTTCAGTGCCGTACGAATCGGCGCCTGCGCCAGTGGCAGAAACAGCAGCGCATAGGCGATCAGCAGCAAGCCCGACGTCTGATACAGCACCGGCACGTAATGCAGGGCGAAATACACCAGCGTCAACGCAATCACCAGCCCCGGCAGCGCGTGCAGCAGATAAGGCAGGCGTTCGGCCCAGATTGCCAATTGGCCTTTATAGCGCACCACCAGCAGTCCGACCGGAACGGCCAGCACCAGACACAGCGCCGCGCCGCCCAACGACAGTGCCAGCGAAGACAGCAGCGCCTCAGTGATCGCAGCTACCGGGAACGCCGCCGATGAGCCGACCGCCAGCCAGTAGGCCAACATGCCCAGCGGAACGCCGCTGCCGATAATCGCCAGCAACAGGCAATACAACTGACCGAGCGCCGCCCACGATCCAAGCTTTACCTGTTCAGCCTGTCGCGCTGCACCCTGGCCAGTGCGCACATGCCGGCCCTTGCCGCGCACCCGCAGTTCCAGCCACAACAGCAGCAGGCACAGCGCCAGCAGCACCGCCGAAAGCATCGCTGCGTTGGCGTTACTGAATTCCAGTTCGAATTGCTGGTAGATCGCCGTGGTAAAGGTCTGCAGGCCGATGATCGATAGCGCGCCGAATTCCACCAGCATGTGCAGGGCAATCAGCAGCGAGCCGGCCAACAGCGATGGCCACAACAGCGGCAGGGTGACGCGGAAAAACACGCCCCAGCGATTCTGTCCCAGCGTGCGGGCGGATTCTTCGAGAGAGGGATCGAGATTGCGCAGGGTCGCCGCGACTGGCAGGAAGATCAGCGGATACTTCGACAGGCTCATCACCAGAATCGCTCCGCCGAGGCCTTCGAACTGCGCACTCAGCGAGACCCAGGTGAAGCTGCTGACAAACGCCGGCACCGCAAACGGCAGGCACAGGATCACTCCCCACAGGCGCCGCCCCGGCAGATTGCTGCGCTCCAGCAGCCACGCCAGCGACAGACCGATCACGGCGCAGGTAACCGTCACGCCGACCATCAATGCCAAGGTGTTGCGCAACAGGCCGAACACATATGGGCGCCACAGCAAATGCAGCGCCTCGGCCCAGCCGGCTTGCCAGGCTTTCAGTCCGACATAGGCCAGTGGCAGCAGGCTTAGTACCACCAGTAGCAATACCGGCAGCACCAGCCAGATTGACGGCCTTTTGCGTCGTGGCACGTAACCCCCGCGCGCGGCGGGGGCCGATAACGATGCTGCCATCAGTTCAGGCCAACTTCGCGTTCCAGTTCCAGCGCTTCTTCAGCGTTGCCCAGATCCGCCGGGGTGACGTTCGGCGCTTCCAGTTCGCTGAACGGCTTGAGGCCGCGATCCGATTGCATGCCTTTGTGCAGCGGGTATTCAGCGGTGGTCTGGGTGATCACGCGCTGACCTTCTTCGCTGGCCATGAAGGCGAGGAATTGCTGGGCTTCTTTTGGATGTTTGCTGGATTTCAGCACGGCAGCGCTGGACACGGTGATCAAGCCGCCAGCGTCGCCGCCGGTGAAGTAATGCAGTTTGGAATCGAGCTTGCCTTTCTCGCGTTGCAGGGCGAACCAGTAGTAGTTGTTCACCAGCACGGTAGCGACTTCGCCGTTTTCCACCGCTTTGAGCGCGACCATGTTGTTGCTGTAGGTCTTGCCGAACGCGCGCAGGCCGGTCAGCCATTCTTCGGCGGCGTCACGACCGTGCAGCTTGATGATCGCTACGGCCTGCTCCTGGAAGGCGCCGCTGGTCGGAACGAAGCCGACCTTGCCCTGCCACTGCGGCTCGGAGAATTCCATCACCGATTTCGGCAGGTCTTTTTCATCGATCAGTTTCGGATTGAACGCGACCACGCGGACGCGGGCGGTAACGCCGATCCATGTGCCATTGGCGGCGACGTATTTTTCCGGCAGAACTGCCAGCGTGGCGTCATCGGCCTTGGCCAGCAGACCCTGTTCGCCGAGGTTATTCAGCGGCGGCGACTCTTCGGTGTAGATCACATCGGCGGGCGAGCGGTCGCCTTCTTCGATGATCTGGCTGGCGAGCTGGTTGCTGCTGCCTTTGCGCACGTTGACGTGGATGCCGGTCTTGGCTTCGAAAGCCTTGGCAATCGCGTCGCCGACTTCCTTGTGCTGGCCGTTGTAGAGAGTCAGGGAAACCGCATCGGCAGCCTGGGTGAGGGGAGTGGCGAGTGCCAGGCCGAGGAGGGTGAAGGTCAGGCCTCGGCGCAGGGTATTTCGAAACGTCATTCGCAGGGTTCCTCACTGTCGCATTGCAAAAACTTGCAACAATGATAAACGATATTGTTTCTCAAGTGCGCCTTGTGGGGCGACTGGCGATCCTGTAGGGATGGCGAAATTCAGGAAGCCAGAAACGCAAAAACCCGCTTTCGCGGGTTTTCGTGAAATCCAAGGCCTGAACCTTGAATTTGAATTGGTGCCCAGAAGAAGACTCGAACTTCCACGACCGTAAGGTCACCAGCACCTGAAGCTGGCGTGTCTACCAATTTCACCATCTGGGCAATCATCGCAAGCGTTGCCGCTGTTGATGTGGCGCACTATACGGAGGCCTTTTTGATCTGTAAACCCCTGATTTGGTTTTAATAAATCAGTGTGAGCAAAAGCTTTCCCGCAAATGCAAAAAACCCGCTTTCGCGGGTTTTGTGTGAGTCTTGAAACTGATCTAGTCTCAAACTCGAAATTGGTGCCCAGGAGAAGACTCGAACTTCCACGACCGTAAGGTCACCAGCACCTGAAGCTGGCGTGTCTACCAATTTCACCACCTGGGCATCATCGAAAGCGCTTGTGCGTCGTCGATGGCGCGCACTATACGGAGCGTCTTTTTAACTGTAAACCCCTGCCGCAGAAAAAACTGAATTTTTTTACCAGCGGCGTTCAAAACGGTATCGGAGCGTCGATACAAGGCCTTGCACAGCCTTATAGAAGCGGAAATTTCCCGTTTCCCGGCGCCTATGCCAAACTAACCCGCATATAGACAAGGTGAAAACTCTCTAATGGCCGATTGGCAGTCCCTCGATCCCGAGGCCGCTCGTGAAGCGGAAAAATACGAAAACCCTATTCCCAGCCGCGAACTGATCCTGGCGCACCTCGCCGATCGGGGTTCGCCTGCTGCCCGCGAGCAACTGGTCGAAGAGTTTGGTCTGACCACAGAAGACCAGATCGAGGCCCTGCGCCGCCGCTTGCGCGCCATGGAGCGCGACGCTCAACTGATCTACACCCGCCGTGGCACTTACGCGCCGGTAGACAAGCTCGACCTGATCCTCGGCCGCATCAGCGGTCATCGTGACGGTTTCGGCTTCCTGGTGCCGGACGACGGCAGCGACGACCTGTTCATGAGTCCGGCGCAAATGCGTCTGGTGTTCGACGGTGACCGTGCGCTGGCCCGGGTTTCCGGGCTCGACCGTCGTGGTCGCCGTGAAGGCGTGATCGTCGAAGTGGTGTCCCGCGCTCACGAAACCATCGTTGGTCGCTACTTCGAAGAAGGCGGCATCGGTTTCGTCGTTGCCGACAATCCGAAGATCCAGCAGGAAGTGCTGGTGACGCCGGGCCGCAACGCCAACGCGCAGATCGGTCAGTTCGTCGAAGTGAAAATCACCCACTGGCCGACGCCGCGCTTCCAGCCGCAAGGCGATGTGGTCGAAGTGGTCGGCAACTACATGGCGCCGGGCATGGAAATCGACGTTGCTCTGCGCACGTACGATATTCCGCACGTCTGGCCTGAGGCGGTTGTGAAAGAAGCCGCCAAGCTCAAGCCGGAAGTTGAAGAAAAAGACAAAGAAAAGCGCATCGACCTGCGTCATCTGCCGTTCGTCACCATCGACGGCGAAGACGCCCGCGACTTCGACGATGCGGTCTACTGCGAAGCCAAACCGGGCAAGCTGCGTCTGTTCTCCGGTGGCTGGAAGTTGTACGTGGCGATTGCCGACGTTTCCAGTTACGTGAAGATCGGCTCGGCGCTGGACAACGAAGCTCAGGTTCGCGGCAACTCGGTGTACTTCCCCGAGCGCGTGATTCCGATGCTGCCGGAGCAACTGTCCAACGGCCTGTGCTCGCTGAACCCGCAAGTCGATCGTCTGGCCATGGTTTGCGAGATGACCATCTCCAAGTCCGGCGAAATGACCGACTACTGCTTCTATGAGGCGGTGATCCATTCCCACGCTCGTCTGACCTATAACAAGGTCAGCGCGATGCTGGAAACGCCGAAGGCTACCGAAGCGCGCAAATTGCGCGGCGAGTACACCGACGTCGTGCCGCACCTCAAGCAGCTCTACGCGTTGTACAAGGTATTGCTGGCCGCCCGTCACGTGCGTGGCGCGATCGATTTCGAAACCCAGGAAACCCGGATCATCTTCGGCTCCGAGCGCAAGATCGCCGAAATCCGTCCGACGGTGCGCAACGATGCGCACAAGCTGATCGAAGAGTGCATGCTGGCGGCCAACGTGGCCACTGCCGAATTCCTCAAGAAGCACGAAATCCCTGCGCTGTATCGCGTTCACGCTGGTCCGCCGCCAGAGCGTCTGGAAAAACTGCGCGCGTTCCTCGGTGAGCTCGGCCTGTCCCTGCACAAAGGCAAGGACGGTCCGTCGCCGAAGGATTATCAGGCTTTGCTCGCGAGCATCAAGGATCGTCCGGATTTCCACCTGATCCAGACTGTGATGCTGCGTTCGTTGAGTCAGGCGGTGTACAGCGCTGAAAACGATGGCCACTTCGGCCTGAATTACGAAGCCTATACCCACTTCACTTCGCCGATCCGTCGTTACCCGGACCTGCTCACGCACCGCGCGATCCGCAGCGTGATCCATTCGAAGCAGGACACCCCGCACGTTCGTCGTGCCGGTGCGATGACCATTCCGAAAGCGCGCATCTATCCGTACGACGAAGCGGCGCTGGAGCAGCTTGGCGAGCAGTGCTCGATGAGCGAGCGCCGTGCCGACGAGGCGACCCGCGACGTGGTGAACTGGCTCAAGTGCGAGTTCATGAAGGATCGCGTTGGCGAATCGTTCCCGGGCGTGATCACCGCCGTTACCGGCTTTGGTCTGTTCGTCGAGCTGACCGATATCTACGTCGAAGGCCTGGTGCACGTCACCGCGCTGCCGGGCGATTACTACCACTTCGACCCTGTGCACCACCGCTTGGCGGGCGAGCGCACCGGTCGCAGTTTCCGTCTTGGCGACACCGTTGAAGTGCGGGTCATGCGCGTTGACCTCGATGAGCGCAAGATCGACTTCGAGATGGCCGAGAAAACCATCAGCGCGCCGATCGGTCGCAAGAAACGTGGCGCCGAAACCGCTGCGCCTGCTGCCAAGGCTGCGGAAGAAAAGGCTCCAGCGAAAACCGCCAGCCGTCGTCCGGCCAAGGAAAAGGTCGCCGAAGCCTATCGCCCGAGCGATGCCGTGGCGAAAAACGCCGAGCTGCGCAAAAGCCGTGAATTGAAGAAGGCCTTGCTGGCCGATGCGAAAAACGGTGGTAAAGCGGCGTCCGGGGGAAAGACCGGACGGTCGGCGCCTGACAGGGCGACCGACGGCAAGCCAGCCAAGCCGAGCAAACACCGTAAGGGCCCGCCAAAAGCGGGTTCCGCTCCAGCCAAAAGTGGCGGGGCGCGTAAACCGAAGGCGAAGTCATGAGTCAGTTGGAAAAAATCTACGGCGTTCACGCGGTAGAAGCGTTGCTGCGTCACCACCCCAAGCGCGTCAAGCAGATCTGGCTGGCGGAAAGCCGCAACGATCCGCGCGTGCAGACGCTGGTCGAGCTGGCCAACGAAAACCGTGTTCAGGTCGGCCAGGCCGAGCGTCGCGAAATGGACGCCTGGGTTGAAGGCGTGCATCAGGGCGTTGTCGCTGAAGTCAGCCCGAGTCAGGTCTGGGGCGAGGCGATGCTCGACGAGCTGCTCGATCGCACCGAAGGCGCGCCGCTGTTGCTGGTGCTCGACGGCGTGACCGATCCGCACAACCTCGGCGCCTGCTTGCGTTCGGCCGATGCGGCCGGTGCGCTGGCGGTGATCGTGCCGAAAGACAAATCGGCCACGCTGACCCCGGTGGTGCGTAAAGTCGCCTGCGGCGCCGCGGAAGTTATTCCGTTGGTGGCCGTGACCAACCTGGCGCGCACGTTGGAAAAACTCCAGCAGCGCGGTTTGTGGGTAGTCGGCACCGCTGGTGAAGCCGAGGTCAGCATTTACGACCAGGACCTCACCGGCCCGACCATCCTGATCATGGGCGCCGAAGGCAAAGGCATGCGTCGCCTGACCCGCGAGCACTGCGACTATCTGGTGAACCTGCCGATGGCCGGCAGTGTCAGCAGCCTCAACGTCTCGGTCGCCACCGGCGTGTGCCTGTTCGAAGCCCAGCGCCAGCGCGGTGCGAAGGCCAAGGCCAGCGCTTCGCGCAAGCTATAAGCTGCAAGCTACAAGCCTCAAGTCAAAAGCGGTCCGCTTGCAGCTTGAGGCTTGTAGCTCATAGCTGCTGTTCATTTATTCACCAATTGCCTTGCGCGCCCGCAGTCCCTTCTCTACAATTGCGCCCCTTGCTGTGACGGCAGGCACGCATGTGCCCCGCGCCAGCAAGTCCATAAGTGTCATTCACTCCTTGTCTGACCGTTTTTGAGCGGCAGGCTACAACCCGTAAGGAGCATTCATGCGTCATTACGAAATCATCTTTCTGGTCCACCCGGATCAGAGCGAGCAAGTCGGCGGCATGGTTGAGCGTTACACCAAGCTGATCGAAGAAGACGGCGGCAAAATCCACCGTCTGGAAGACTGGGGCCGTCGTCAACTGGCCTACGCAATCAACAATGTTCACAAGGCTCACTACGTGATGCTGAACGTTGAGTGCACTGGCAAGGCCCTGGCCGAGCTGGAAGACAACTTCCGCTACAACGATGCAGTGATCCGTAACCTGGTCATCCGTCGCGACGAAGCCGTTACCGGCCAGTCCGAGATGCTCAAGGCTGAAGAAAACCGCAGTGAGCGCCGTGAGCGTCGCGACCGTCCTGAGCACGAAGGCGCCGAAGGCACCGACAGTGATGACAGCGACAACAGCGATAACGCTGACGAGTAATCCACGGACCTTATTAAGGAGCCTATCAAATGGCACGTTTCTTCCGTCGTCGTAAATTCTGCCGCTTCACCGCTGAAGACGTGAAAGAGATCGATTACAAAGATCTCAACACTCTGAAAGCCTACGTATCCGAGACCGGCAAAATCGTTCCAAGCCGCATCACCGGTACCAAAGCTCGTTATCAGCGTCAGCTGGCCACCGCTATCAAGCGCGCCCGCTTCCTGGCCCTGCTGGCCTACACCGACAGCCACGGCCGCTGAGACCGGGCAGTCGACAAGTAGCAAAGGATTGAATGCATGCGCGCCTTAGCTGAGTTCATCATGCGAGGCCGAATGCAGGCCACTCTCGTGGTGGCCGGATGTGCAACATTGCCGTTGTTGTATTGGTTGGGTGCTGCCGCCGGGAGCCTTGTGCTGCTGCGGCGCGGATTGACGGACGCCCTTGGCGTTCTGTCGCTGGGACTGCTGCCGGCCTTGATCTGGTGGCTGTATGCCGACGACCCACGGGCACTTCTGGTGCTCCTGGGGTCTTCGGGGCTTGCGTTGGTTTTGCGCGCAAGCGAATCCTGGGTCCGCACGCTGCTGGTCAGCGTAGTGATCGGAGTGGTGTTTTCAGTGGTGCTCGGGGTCGCGTTTGCGGCTCAGATCGAGATGCTTGCACAGGCCCTTATAAAGGTCATGCCGGCACTTCTCGGTGAGACCTACAAGCAATTGTCGGTCGATGAGCAAGCGCGTTTCGCGTCCCTGATTGCACCGGTCCTGACCGGACTGATTGCGGCCTTGTTGCAGATCGTCAGCGTGCTGAGCCTGATTGTCGGGCGGCATTGGCAGGCGTTGTTGTACAACCCGGGTGGTTTCGGTCGCGAGTTTCGCGCCATCCGCATCCCGCTGGGGCCGGCGATGTTACTGCTGGCGTTGATGCTTCTGGGCCCGAATCTCGGTGCACAGATGGCCATGTTGACGCCGTTGTGCAGTGTACCGCTGGTGTTCGCCGGGCTGGCCCTGATTCACGGGCTGGTCGGGCAGAAGCGACTGGCCGGTTTCTGGCTGGTGGGGTTGTACGTCACGCTGCTGTTGTTCATGCAGCTGATCTATCCGTTGCTCGTGGTTCTGGCCATTGTCGACAGCCTGATTGATTTTCGCGGTCGTCACGTGTCGAAAGACACCGACAGCGCGAACGGTGAAGGTTAAAAGTTAGAGGATTTTCACATGCAACTGATCCTTCTGGAAAAAATCGCCAACCTGGGCAACCTGGGCGACAAAGTAAACGTTAAGGCCGGTTACGGCCGTAACTACCTGCTGCCTTTCGGCAAGGCTACCGCTGCGACCGCTGCCAACCTGGCTGCGTTCGAAGAGCGTCGCGCCGAGCTGGAAAAAGCCGCCGCAGACCGTAAGGCATCGGCTGAAAGCCGTGCTGCCCAACTGGCCGAGCTGGAAGTGACCATCACTGCCACCGCTGGCGACGAAGGCAAGCTGTTCGGTTCGATCGGTACTCACGACATCGCTGACGCACTGACCGCCTCCGGCGTTGAAGTGCAGAAGAGCGAAGTTCGTCTGCCGAACGGCACCATCCGCAACGTGGATGAATTCGACGTGGCCGTGCACCTGCACGCCGAAGTTGAAGCCACCGTACGCGTTGTCGTGGTAGCAGCTTAAGCAACACGGATCGGCTGGCGGCTTGTCCGTCAGACGGTTAACATCGGGCACGATCCTGTTTACAGGTCGTGCCCTTTGTCTTTCTGAATTCCCTGCTTTTCACTAATACTCAAGTGGCCATGAACGATATCTCCGCTCCCGAGCAATACGATCTGCAAACCGCTGCCCTGAAGGTGCCGCCGCATTCCATCGAGGCTGAACAGGCTGTACTCGGTGGTCTGATGCTGGACAACAACGCCTGGGAACGCGTGCTCGATCAAGTCTCCGATGGCGATTTCTATCGACATGACCACCGTCTGATTTTCCGCGCGATCGCCAAACTGGCCGATCAGAACTCGCCGATCGACGTCGTGACCCTTGCCGAACAGCTGGACAAGGAAGGTCAGACGTCGCAAGTCGGCGGCCTCGGCTATCTTGGCGAACTGGCGAAAAACACCCCGTCCGTCGCCAACATCAAGGCCTATGCGCAGATCGTCCGCCAGCGTGCGACGTTGCGCCAACTGATCGGCATCAGTACCGAGATCGCCGACAGCGCCTTCAACCCCGAAGGCCGCACCGCCGAAGAGATCCTCGATGAAGCCGAACGGCAGATCTTCCAGATCGCCGAAGCGCGGCCGAAGACCGGCGGCCCGGTCGGCGTCAACGAGCTGCTGACCAAGGCCATCGACCGGATCGATACCCTGTTCAACACCGCCGACGCCATCACCGGCCTGTCTACGGGTTACACCGACCTCGACGAGAAGACCAGCGGCTTGCAGCCGTCCGACCTGATTATCGTCGCCGGCCGTCCGTCGATGGGTAAAACCACCTTCGCGATGAACCTGGTGGAAAACGCCGTGTTGCGCAGCGAGAAGGCTGTTCTGGTTTACTCGCTCGAGATGCCAGGCGAATCGCTGATCATGCGTATGCTGTCTTCGCTCGGCCGGATCGATCAGACCAAAGTGCGTTCCGGCCAACTCGAAGACGACGACTGGCCGCGCCTGACATCGGCGGTCAACCTGCTCAATGATCGCAAACTGTTCATCGATGACACCGCCGGTATCAGCCCTTCGGAAATGCGCGCGCGGACCCGGCGTCTGGTGCGTGAGCACGGCGATGTCGGCTTGATCATGATCGACTACCTGCAACTGATGCAGATCCCCGGTTCCAGCGGTGACAACCGTACCAACGAGATTTCCGAGATCTCGCGATCCCTGAAAGCCCTGGCCAAGGAATTCAACTGCCCAGTAGTCGCCTTGTCGCAGCTCAACCGTTCCCTCGAACAGCGCCCGAACAAACGCCCGGTGAACTCCGACTTGCGTGAATCCGGAGCGATCGAGCAGGACGCCGACGTGATCATGTTTGTTTACCGCGACGAGGTGTATCACCCGGAAACCGAGCACAAGGGCATCGCCGAAATCATCATCGGCAAGCAGCGTAACGGCCCGATCGGGTTTATTCGGCTGGCGTTCATCGGCAAGTACACGCGCTTCGAAAACCTCGCGCCGGGCAGTTACAACTTCGACGACGACGAGTAACAGCAGACCGGATCATCCGGCCTGCTGTAGTGGTCGGCTTCAATCGGCCAAAACTGCCGTCTCGCTGCTCGCAGTTGTTTCGACTCCGTCACCGGGGCGAATTTCCTCGCGGGTCAGTGCCTGGATCAGCGTCGCTTCGCTGATAGCCAGCTGTGCTGTGACGTCATTGGTTTGCGCCTCATATTCGATTTGGGTCAGGGCTTTTGTCGCAGACTGCGCGTCCAGTGCGGCCTGTTGCTGTTGATAGGGCTGACGTGCGACGTCGAACCGGGACGAGTATTTGTGCGTGATGAAGTCCTGCCAGAAGTCCATCGATACCAGAGCCTGAAACTCTTCAGGGGAGTCGTTCAAGGCGATGACCTTTCGGTAGGCCACTTCCAGCATCGGCGATGTAACTCTGGCCATGCCGATAAAGGACAGTGTCTGCGGCTGAAACGGTAACTGCAGTCGATCCTTGAGCCCAAAGCGGTAGGCCATCGTCATCTCGTGCGGGTCGCGCAAGCGCAGCTGATGGATATTGCGCTCGCTCGCTGAAGTTTGCGGATCGTCGACGATTGCCCTGCTCGCAGCGATTTCGGCTGCGGCCAGATCATCGACCTGTCTGAGTCTGAACAGGCTTCTGGACAGGTCCACCAATCGAGCACCATCGCCGTCTTGCCTCGCCTGCATGCGCGCCTTGTGCGTCATGGTCAGTACTTGCATGTCTGTAAACGTGGCTGCGGCAAGGTCAGTGCAGCCAGCCTCGCAGGCGCGATCAAAAACGTCTCTGCGCAGAGCGCGTGTCTGCACGCTGTTCTCGCTGATCGCATCGACCACGTCCCAGATCTGTCGGCGGAAATCGGCATGGTGGGCGAGCTTGGAAATGATGTTGAAAAAGCCATCTGAGCCCTCCTGTGCTTTAAGCCTGTTCAATTGCTCGGCGCGGATCATCGCCTCGTTTGCCGTCATGCCGACGGTCAACTGCGGATAGACCGAAACAGAGTTCGTTACCACTGCTTGCGGGCGGGCTGCCGAAACAGAAGTCGTCAGCAGGTTCAATGGATTGTAGAGCGATGCGGAGGAGCGGTTCAGCCATTCACCATAGACGGCCAGGCGTTCTCGTGTGTATGCGCTCAGGGGATTACCGCTTATCTGAGTGCCACTGTTGACCTGGATCGAATGCGTCAGGCGATCCGCTGCCGGTGCGACGACAAAGTCGGGCAGGCTGGTGATCCGGTTGTTGTTCAGATGGATCTTGCCCAGCAGAGGCTGATCGAACAGTCCGGTTGGCCAGCTTTCGATGCCGGTATTGGACATGTCGACCTCGCGCATGTCAGTGATCGCACTGAAATCCGGGCTCACGCTCAAGTGCGGGTTGTCGTGAATCCACAAGGCCCTCAGAGTGGTTCTCCCGGCCAGTATCTGCGCGGTCTCGGCGGTGAGTTCCAGTTGATTACCCTGCAGGAACAACCGCGTCATCCCGTGCATCTCGCCGATCGCCGGAGGGAGATCCCTGAGTCGATTGTTCGCCATGTTCAGCCAGCGCAAATGCCGGAAGCGGGTCAGGAAACCTTCCGGGGATTCGGTGAGATTCATGTTGTTGAGTCTGAGTGAGCCGACATGGCTGAAGTCGCTGCTCAGATCCGGCAGGGTTGGCAGTGTCAAACCGCTCAAATCCAGTTCAAGACCTATCGGCGTGCCGTCGAAGGCGTGTTGCTCGGGCGTTTCACGTCGCCAGCAACTGATGATCCGGTCCCGTGCCTCGATGCGCTCATTGCGGGTTTGAGTGTTGGCGTGCAATTGATTGACGCGGATATAGCGCAGGCGATTGCTGCCTCCGGAAAATACCCAGTCATCCAACTGGTTTTTCAGCACGGCGAAATCCTGCTCGAGCGCCAACAGCCTGGTCGCGACAGTGCCCTTGTCATGGCTCCAGATAAAATCCCGGCAGGCCTTGATGCTTTTGCCGGGAAACAGTCTTCGGTAGCGTTGCGCTCGCGAGTTCTCAGTATCGAATACGGCGGGGTGGGCTGGAGTCATCAACTCGGGATGCAGTTCATTGAGTCTTCGCCAGTAGCCATCGAACTTTCTCCAGTAAGGCGGAGGGAAGTCGTTGCCCTCAATCAGCGTGCGATTGTTGATCCGCGCGACCACGGCCAATTGATCGACAGGCGGGTTGATATGCGCGTCGGGGACGTTGCGCAGTTTATTGTTGCTGAGGTCGACGCCGGTCAAGGTGGTCTTGTCAGCCAGCCCGAGGGGCCACTCGCTGATTCCGGTGTTCCTCAGCTCCAGTGTCTGCAGCCCGGACATTGCGCTGAAATCGGGCGGTATCTGCAGTGGGTTGTCAGACAGCTTGACGGTAACCAACTGGTGCAATGCACTCAATGCACCAGCGCTGTGCTCATCGAGTTTTATCTGGTTTTCAGTCAGATTGAGGTGGGCGAGCCGGCTCATCCCGCTGATGGCTGCGGGCAATTTTTTCAGGCCGGAGTGGGTGATCGTCAGAATGTCCAGATCAGGCAACCGCGACAGGAACGTGTCGGCAGTGTCGGACCAGACGACGTTATTGAGGATGAGCATTTTCAACCGACTGAAGTCGGCAGTCAGTGACGGTAGCGGTCCGTTCACTGCTGGCAGCATGAGCGACGTCGATTCCTGGAGCCAGCAGTCCTTGATAGTCCGGGCAATGTTTTCTGCCCGAAGCTTTTCCTGGCCGGCGGCGCTGGATGCTGCCGTCGTGCTGTCGGCGACGTAAGCCTGCAGCTGTGCGTCGAGTACTTTGAACTCCTCGAAACGCTGGCTGACCGTGGCTTGCGCACCATCCCCCAGACCGATCAGGTATTCCCGGGCAGTTTGCGGGGTTCTCTCTGGATGCATCTGCAGCAGCATGGCGACTTCTGGAATGTCGCCATCAATCCGGAATGCATCCGTGCGTGCGCTGGTATTCAGTGCCGGGTATTCGGCCGTAACCCGCTGCCAATAGACTTCCAGCCGCCGCCAATAATCGCTGGCGAAGGGATTGCCTTCGATCAGGGTGACGCGGTTGATATTGGCGATGGCGAGCAACTGATCAGTCGCCGGATTGATGATCGCCTGCGGAATTTCGCGCAATCGGTTGTCGCGCAGATCGATTGACTCTATCGCTAGCTGATCTCGCAGCCCCGTTGGCCATTCATCCAGCCCGGTGTTGCGCAGACTCACGGTCTTGAGCTGGAGCATGCCGCTGAAGTCCAGGGTCTTGCCCAGCGGGTTGTCCGACAGATCAAGGTTTTCCAGTTGGCTGAGCGAGGCCAGCTCGCCGGCGGTTTGCTCGCTCAGTTCAATGCGGTTCGCTCGCAGGTCCAATTCCTTGAGGCCGGGCATCTGCGTGAGGTTCGCCGGCGGTGTATCGAGCGCCGAAGCTTTGATTTTCAAGCGCTCAAGGGCTGTGAACCGCTTGAGAAAAGTTTCGGAGCCCGCCGACCATGCCACCGCCTGCAAGTGCAGCGTGCGTACATGGCTGAAATCTGCCGAGAGCGCAGCGATGCCAGCGTCGCCAAGATCCAGCTGCAGCGTTGTTCCCGTCTGCCGTTTCCAGCAACGCTTGATCTCTTGCGCGGCGCGCTCCACCGAGGGATGGGCCGCCCCGCCGGCCAGCGTACTGGTCTTCAGCCACGTCGCGAGTTCCAGCTTCAAGGTCTTGTATTCAGTCTCGACACGGGTCAAGAAGCCTTGTACATCGTCGCTGTGGGGGCTCAGCAGCGTGCGGATCTGCTCGCTGTCCAGAGAGGGATAAAGTTTTCGCAGTCGCGATTGTGGCGTGCGCAGTCGGTTGATCGCGGTGTTGAGTCGTTCCCGCAGCCCCGGTGAAGCCGGTTGGTCGGGACTGCCACGCTGCATTCCGCCGGCTCCGCCGACTACGATGCCTTGCCAGCCCTGACGGGCATCGAACACCACAGGCTCTGATCTGCCAGGGCGCGTAGCGCTGTAGATGTTGTCGACGTCGGCGGCGACAGGATCTTGCGGGCGAACGATGCGCATCACGTCGGCCAGAGGCGTCGATGCATCGGAATCGTACAGGACCTGATAGCCGTGATTATCGATCACTGCATAGAGCTTGCCGTCATGGCGGTGCAGCCCGTCGCTGTCGGGTGAGCTGGTGCTGAAGTCGAGCGGCGTACGAAACGCCTGCAGACGCGCCCCCGATAAAGCGAAGGTGCTTGGTTGCGAAAACTCCAGCGCATGCCATCGCCCATTCTCGGGGTCGTGCAGCATCAGCGGTCCGGAGGGTGTCGATTCACTGGCCAGCCTGGCGCGCCAGAGGCCGCTCTGCGCATCCTTGCCCACCTGCACGAAGCCACCATCGGCCATTTCCACGTAATGGCGGCCCTTGAATGTTCTCAGGCCTTCAGCGTCGGCATCGGGCAAGCCGATCGTTGCACTGAGCCGGTAATGCTCAAGCGGGTGGCCCACATGAGCGAAGGCATCATGCATTGAAGCAATCGCCTGCACCGTGACATTGGGAGCAGGAACGATTGCATCAGTATCGATACCGTCTGTGAGCCTGTTCGCGCGGATTGACGGGCCGCTCAACGTGGCCGGATCCAGGCCGGGGCGCGGGGTCAGGTTGAGGCGTGGCGGGGGCGTATCCATGGATGTGTCCGGTCGAATATGTGAATGACCGGGAAGCGTCACTTTCGACGGCGGTTTGCTTGGCATGTCTTACATTCCTTGTAGTCGTTGCACGGTAGCTTCTTCAGCGGAAGCTGCCGGCCTGTTCGGCGTCATTGCCTGAGGCTGTGTCATCGGGTGAGCGGAGGCGGCGGCCAGGTCGAAGATTTTCTGCGCTGTGCGTCCATCGAGATATTCGCGCCAGACAGGTTGATGCGGCCGCTGCGCCAGTTCTTCCCTGCGCTGCGATTGAATACCCCTGCTGCTTTGTTCAAGGGTTTTCAGATGCGCGCCGCGCACGTTGAAATTCAAGTCCGGGGAATCCTGTCTCGCATAATGAAAATGTGCGTGCCAGAGGGGATCGTGGGTATGTGCATCGGTGACTAGATAGATGTCGAGATATTGCCGATCCGAACCTTTGCCACGTTTCAATCGGCTCTCGATTTTCCGGGCGTTCACGTGGCCCTTGTCGATCAGGTACAGCAGTCGGTCGACGTTCAGAACATGCTTGTCCTTATAGATTCGCAGGCGGATGTTTTCGCCGTCATTGCGCAGACGTTCACTGGCGTCCTGCAGGCGCCGAATCAGCGCGGCGGTCTCATCATGGGCCAGTTCCGCCCGCTGCAACTGCAATACGGTGTCATCCATTGCCCCGGCGCTGCTTTCGAGCATCTCGACAATGTTGTCCGGATGGTTTCTTTGCCGTTCTTCGTGCAGGGCAGCGCGGACATGCGCGTCGACACGGTCAAGGTGCCGAGTGGCTTCGGCAACCAATGACGGCAAGCTCCTCTGCGGCGTTGTCCGCGGCGAATGCCATTCACCGCGTCCTCGGTCATAGGTCTGTGACGGCTGCCTGGGATTGTGGAGGTTGCGAACCTCAATCACCTCTTCGTTTTGCGCGGTGCGTCGAGACTCGCCGACATTGAGCTTGTAGACGCCGTTTTTCTTTGCCCGAAAGATGAGCTTGGGCGGCGGTTGGAGACCGCTTCTGTCCTGGGCCGGAATGAACTCGAAATCAATGTTCTGCTGGTCGAACGTCAGCACCGGACGGTCAGCCTGATGGAGAAGCTGGTTCAAGCGGCCTACCAGCGTCTGCTCGAATATTTCGATTTCCGCAGTGATCTCCCTGCGTGAAGTGGCGTGCTGCTCCCCCGGTGCCAGATCAAGGCGTTCGAACCAGTGGCGGATGGCTGTGCATTCCTGGAACAGGTTATTCAATACGGCAGGGTGGGAAACCTCGGGAACTGCGCCAAGCGCTCCGTAGACAAAGGTCAACTGACCAAAGCGGGTGGCCAGTTCCGATGCCAGAGGGGCGTTGCCGGCCGATTGTGGGTTATCCAGCATCAGACTTTTGGTCAGGACCCAGGAGGCAACAACGTTATGGGTGTCCATTGGTGAAAGAACATCCGCGCTGAACTCGTCTGGAGAGACCCGCCATTTGTTCACCAGATTGTCGGCGATTTGCTGGCGCTCTTTCAGATGACTCAGCATCCTGCCCAGAACGTTGACTGTTCGCGGAAGCCGCTCCGGGTCGAGGTCGATCATCGGACCCTCCAGGGCGTGGCGCGTCAAGCCGCATTCGATCAGTTGCTGATAGGCGAGCATCTGTTTTTTTTGCAGCCTGATTATGTTTTCCAGGTAAGCGTCCTGCTTCATGAAGCGCTTGATCGAGGATTTTTGCTCCTCGTAGTATTTCAGCGCCTTTCCAAGGTGTTTCAGTTCTTTGTGGCAGTGAACCTCGCGATCAAGCAGCGCAATTGTTTCGCGTCGAACGGTTTGCGCATGCTCTCCCTGCGCGTTACTCGCCTCCAGCCAGGCGTTTATCAGCTGTTCACGTTTATCCTGATCCTGCTTGATCCGCTTGTTGATACCCTCGAGTGCGACTGTCACCTCCAGATGCAGCCATAAGTCTGAGGGTCGCGCCGCTGCGCCTCTCGGCATTCCGGCTACACCTGTCAAGGAGGTTCCGCGCCAGCCGGATTGAGCACTGAAAGTAATCGCTTCCGACCTGCCGGAACGTGATGCGACGTAAATGTTTGTCGCATCGGCGGCGATCGGATCTTCAGGGCGAACGATGCGCATCACCGCTCTGTGCGGTGTCGAGGCGTCGAGATCATGCAGAACCTGATAGGCGTAGCTCTCGATCTGCACATAGAGTTTGCCGTTGAAGCGCAACAGGCCATCGCCGTCCGGCTCGACCGTGCTGAAATCCAGATCGGTGCGAAACGCCTCCAGCCGGGTCGTGGACAAGGGGTAGGTGGAGGGCGCCGAGGTGTCGATGGGCTGCCAGAGACGGCTGTCGGTATCGAAGTGCAATAGCGGTCCCGACGCGTGCAATTCGCTGGGCAATTTTGCCCGGTAGAAACCGCTGGCCGAGTCCAGACTCACCTGTACGGTGCCACCCTCCGGTACCTGGACATACTGGCGTCCATTGAGCGTCGACATGCCTTCGGCATCGGCCGCCGGCAGCACAACCAGCGAAGTGATCCAGTAATCCTTCAAAGGGCGGTCGTGCACAAAGGCAACAGATTGCGCTACCGCCGCCGTTCTGACCGCCGCCCGCGCAGGCATGGGGATAATGTGGTTGAGCACGTGATCGATCGCTGTTGCGATCGTTGTAGTCGGGCGCGTGGGAATCCTGAGCCCCGACGTGCCATCGAAGGACAGGGGGAAACCAGGCCGGGTTAGCGAATAATCGGGTCGCGGATTATGGATCGAGACGGTAGTGATGCCTCTGATTGGCGGTTTGGGTGACATTGCCTGTCTTCCTTTACGTTGAATGCCCCGCTACTCCCGAGGGAGTGCTGCGGGCGGGCGGCTTCCTTGCCGTTTTGGTGCGTCGTACGCTCAGCGAAAACGCGTGATGTGTCGCGGGCTGGCTGCGCGAGACCAGCTCGCAGAGAAACCGACCACCGTCGTCGGAATTGGTCAAAATTTGTGCTATATTCCGCGCCCGCGATTTTTCACTTCAACACCGGTCGTCGACATGCAAGCAGCCAAGCCGTTATTTGACTATCCAAAATATTGGGCCGAATGTTTCGGGCCAGCGCCATTCCTGCCGATGAGCAGGGAGGAGATGGATCAGCTCGGCTGGGATTCTTGCGACATCATCATTGTTACCGGTGATGCCTACGTCGATCATCCGTCGTTCGGCATGGCGATCATCGGCCGGCTGCTGGAGTCGCAAGGCTTCCGCGTCGGGATCATCGCGCAGCCGAACTGGCAGTCCAAAGACGACTTCATGAAGCTCGGCGAGCCGAACCTGTTCTTCGGCGTCGCGGCGGGCAACATGGACTCGATGATCAACCGCTACACTGCGGACAAGAAAATCCGTTCCGATGACGCGTACACCCCCGGCGGCATGGCCGGCAAGCGTCCGGATCGCGCCAGTCTGGTCTACAGCCAGCGCTGCAAGGAAGCCTACAAGCACGTGCCGATCGTGCTCGGCGGCATCGAAGCCTCGCTGCGCCGCATCGCCCACTATGACTATTGGCAGGATCGTGTGCGCAACTCGATCCTGATCGACGCCAGCGCCGACATTCTGCTGTACGGCAACGCCGAGCGGGCCATTGTCGAAGTTGCCCAGCGCCTGTCGTGGGGCCACAAGATCGAAGACATCACCGATGTGCGCGGCACCGCGTTCATCCGTCGCGACACGCCACAGGGCTGGTACGAAGTCGACTCCACGCGCATCGACCGTCCGGGCAAGGTCGACAAGATCATCAACCCGTACGTGAATACCCAGGACACCCAGGCCTGCGCCATCGAGCAGGAAAAAGGCCCGGTCGAAGATCCGCAGGAAGCCAAGGTCGTGCAGATCCTGGCCAGCCCGCGCATGACCCGCGACAAGACCGTGATTCGTCTGCCGTCGATGGAGAAGGTCCGTAACGACCCGGTTCTGTACGCCCACGCCAACCGCGTGCTGCACCTGGAAACCAACCCGGGCAACGCCCGTGCGCTGGTGCAGAAGCATGGCGAGCTCGATGTCTGGTTCAACCCGCCGCCGATTCCGATGACCACCGAAGAAATGGACTACGTCTTCGGCATGCCTTACGCCCGTGTGCCGCACCCGGCGTACGGCAAGGAGAAGATCCCGGCGTACGACATGATCCGTTTCTCGGTGAACATCATGCGTGGCTGTTTTGGTGGCTGCACCTTCTGCTCGATCACCGAGCACGAAGGCCGCATCATCCAGAACCGTTCCGAAGAGTCGATCATTCGTGAAATCGAAGAGATCCGCGACAAGGTGCCGGGCTTCACCGGGGTCATTTCCGACCTCGGCGGCCCGACTGCGAACATGTACCGCATCGCCTGCAAGAGCCCGGAAATCGAATCCGCCTGCCGCAAGCCTTCGTGCGTATTCCCGGGCATCTGCCCGAACCTGAACACCGACCACTCGTCGCTGATCCAGCTGTATCGCAGCGCCCGTGCCCTGCCGGGTGTGAAGAAGATTCTGATCGCTTCCGGCCTGCGTTACGACCTCGCCGTCGAGTCGCCGGAATACGTCAAGGAGCTGGTGACTCACCACGTCGGCGGCTATCTGAAGATCGCCCCGGAGCACACCGAGGAAGGTCCGCTCAACCAGATGATGAAGCCGGGCATCGGCAGCTATGACAAGTTCAAGCGCATGTTCGAGAAGTACACCAAGGAAGCGGGCAAGGAGCAGTACCTGATTCCGTACTTCATCGCCGCCCACCCGGGCACCACCGACGAAGACATGATGAACCTTGCTCTGTGGCTCAAGGGCAATGGCTTCCGCGCCGACCAGGTGCAGGCGTTCTACCCGTCGCCGATGGCCACCGCTACGGCGATGTACCACTCGGGCAAGAACCCGCTGCGCAAGGTCACCTACAAAAGCGACGGCGTGACCATCGTCAAGAGCGAAGATCAGCGTCGTCTGCACAAGGCGTTCTTGCGTTATCACGACCCGAAAGGCTGGCCGATGCTGCGTGAAGCGCTGATCCGCATGGGCCGCGCCGATCTGATCGGCCCGGGCAAGGATCAACTGATCCCGGCGCATCAGCCGGCCACCGACAGCTACCAGAGCGCCCGTCGCAAGAACTCGACGCCGGCCGGCAGCCACAAGGTCGCCAAAGAGAAAACCACCAAGATTCTCACCCAGCACACCGGTCTGCCGCCGCGTGCCAGTGATGGCGGTAATCCGTGGGACAAGCGTGAACAGGCCAAGGCTGCGGCATTCGCCCGCAACCAGCAGGCGGCCAAGGAGCGCAAGGATGCGGCGAAAGGCAAAGGGCCGAAGCCGACACGCAAGCCGGTCGTGCCGCGCTAAACACTGCTTGAGCTGAACAGAACGCCAACCTTCGGGTTGGCGTTTTGCTGATCGTTCCCACGCTCCGCGTGGGAATGCCTCTCGGGACGCTCCGCGTTCCAGCCGTTACTCGCAGTATTGTCGAACATGGTTGTGACGCGGAGCGTCACGGGCTGCATTCCCACGCAGAGCGTGGGAACGATCAAGTTGCTGCCGCTGGCCTCTTCGCGAGCAGGCTCGCTTCCACAGGGGGAACGCATTCCAAATGTGGGAGCGAGCCTGCTCGCGAAAGCATCCGATCAAACACAGCAAGAATCAGCGTCCGCAACATTTGCGTGCAACTGAGCCAAACCATTTCCTCGCATCGCCCGGTTTTGGTGCTGTACTGCCTTGAGCATTTCGCGAAAGCGCGCAAGCCTGTGCATGGCATAAGTCTTGCGCGCTTTCCCATACGCCCAAGGCTCGCAGGAGGCACGCCGTGTCGATTCATGTCGCATTGCATCACGTCACGCATTATCGCTACGACCGCGCTGTCGAACTCGGCCCGCAGATCGTCCGCCTGCGCCCGGCGCCCCACAGCCGCACGCGGATTCTGTCCTATGCGCTGAAAGTCTCGCCCGAGCAGCATTTCATCAACTGGCAGCAAGACCCCCAGGGCAATTACCTGGCACGTCTGGTGTTCCCGGAAAAAACCGCAGAGCTGCGCATCGAAGTCGATCTGGTCGCGGAAATGGCGGTGTTCAATCCGTTCGACTTCTTCCTCGAACCGTACGCCGAGAGAATTCCGTTCAGCTACGCCGCCGATGAACGCAAGGAGCTGGCGCCGTACCTCGAAACCCTGCCGCTGACGCCAACGTTCAAGGCTTACCTGGACAGCATCGACCGCACGCCGCTGCCTGCGGTGGATTTTCTGGTGGCGCTCAACCAGCGCCTCAGCGAAGACATCGGCTACCTGATCCGCATGGAGCCCGGCGTGCAGACTCCGGAGCACACACTGCAACACGCCTCCGGTTCTTGCCGTGATTCGGCATGGTTGCTGGTGCAGCTGTTGCGTAATCTCGGTCTGGCGGCGCGGTTTGTTTCCGGCTACCTGATTCAACTGACCGCCGACGTGAAAAGCCTCGACGGCCCGTCGGGCACCGACGTCGACTTCACCGACCTGCACGCCTGGTGCGAGGTGTATCTGCCGGGGGCCGGCTGGATCGGCCTTGATGCCACGTCCGGGTTGTTCGCCGGGGAAGGGCATATTCCGTTGGCGTGCAGTCCCGATCCGTCCTCGGCGGCGCCGATCAGTGGTCTGGTCGAACCTTGCGAGACACAGTTCAGCCACGAAATGTCGGTCGAGCGAATCTGGGAAGCGCCACGTGTCACCAAGCCCTACAGCGATGAACAGTGGCGGGCGATCCAGGCACTGGGCCGGCAGATCGATGCCGACCTGCTCGAAGGCGATGTGCGCCTGACCATGGGCGGCGAGCCGACCTTCGTCTCCATTGACGACCCGGACGGCGCCGAATGGAACACTGCCGCGCTGGGGCCGGACAAGCGTCGGCTGTCCGCCGAACTGTTTCAACGCATGCGCAAGCAATATGCACCGCAGGGGCTGGTGCATTTCGGTCAGGGCAAGTGGTATCCCGGCGAGCAGCTGCCGCGCTGGTCGCTCAATTGTTACTGGCGCCGCGACGGTCAGCCGATCTGGCACAACGACGCATTGATCGCCGACGAACAGCAGGACTATGGCGCCGACGGCGAACTGGCCGGACGCTTTCTCGCCAGCGTCGCCGAGCGTCTGAAGTTGCCTGCGCGCTTCGTCTTCCCGGCTTACGAGGATCATCTCTATTACCTCTGGCGCGAGGGCGCGTTGCCCGGCAACGTCAGCGCCGAAGATTCGCGTCTGGAAGAGCCATTGGAGCGTGCGCGGTTGCGCAAGGTCTTCAGTCAGGGCCTGAACAAGGTGATCGGCCAGGTGCTGCCGCTGGCGCGCACGGCCAAGGGCGATCAATGGCAGAGCGGGCGTTGGTATCTGCGCGATGAGCACTGTCGCCTGGTGCCCGGGGATTCGCCGCTGGGTTACCGCTTGCCGCTGGCCTCGCAGCCGTGGGTGAAAGCGGCGGAATATCCGTTCATCCATCCCAACGATCCGAATCAGGACTTCGCTGAACTGCCGGATCCGGCGCAGCTCGGTGTGCACGGCGAACCTGCTGCGCTGGATGAGCGGGTGCCGAAAATCGATGAGTCCGCCGACTGGCTGACCCGCACCGCATTCTGCGCCGAAGCCCGCGAAGGGCGGCTGTATTTGTTCATGCCGCCGCTGGAGCGGGTCGAGGATTATCTGGAACTGGTCTCGGCCATTGAGGCCACCGCTGAAGAACTGCACTGCCCGGTGCTGCTGGAAGGCTATGAACCACCAAGTGATCCGCGCCTGAGCAATTTCCGTGTCACTCCGGACCCGGGTGTGATCGAGGTCAACGTGCAGCCATCGGCGACTTGGGACGAATTGGTCGAGCGCACCGAGTTCCTTTACGACCAGGCGCGGCAAACCCGCCTGACCACCGAGAAGTTCATGATCGACGGGCGCCACACCGGCACCGGCGGCGGCAACCATTTCGTCCTTGGCGGCGCGACACCGGCGGACTCACCGTTTCTGCGGCGGCCGGATCTGTTGCGCAGTCTGATCAGTTACTGGCACAACCATCCTTCGCTGTCGTACCTGTTTTCCGGGCTGTTCATTGGCCCGACTTCCCAGGCTCCACGTGTTGATGAGGCGCGCAATGACGCCTTGTACGAACTGGAAATCGCCTTTGCGCAAATGCCGGAACCGGGCGAGGAATGTGCACCGTGGCTGGTCGATCGACTGCTGCGCAATCTGCTGATCGACGTCACCGGCAATACCCATCGCGCCGAATTCTGCATCGACAAACTGTATTCACCGGACGGCGCCACCGGGCGTCTCGGCTTGCTGGAATTGCGCGCTTTTGAAATGCCGCCCCATGCGCGCATGAGTCTGGCTCAGCAGTTGTTGCTGCGGGCGCTGGTCGCGCGGTTCTGGCGCGAGCCTTATGCGCCGGCGAAACTGGCGCGCTGGGGCACCGAGCTGCACGACCGCTTTCTGCTGCCGCACTTTATCGAGCAGGATTTCGCCGACGTTATCGTCGAACTCAACAACGCCGGCTACCCGTTGCGCGCGGAGTGGTTCGCGGCGCATCTGGAATTTCGTTTTCCCAAGGTCGGCGACTACGCCGTCAATGGCATCGAGCTGGAGCTGCGTCAGGCGCTCGAGCCCTGGCATGTGCTGGGCGAGGAGGGCTCGGCGGGCGGCACGGTGCGCTACGTCGATTCTTCGCTGGAGCGCTTGCAGGTCAAGCTCAACGGCCTGCCGCCACAGCGCTATCTGCTGACTTGCAATGGCGTCGCGGTACCGTTGCACTCGACCGGGCGGGTGGGTGAGTTTGTCGCCGGGGTGCGCTTTCGGGCCTGGCAACCAGCCAACTGTCTGCATCCGACCATAGCGGTGCACGCACCATTGGTATTCGACCTGCTCGATACCTGGATGGGGCGTTCGCTGGGCGGTTGCCAGTATCACGTGGCCCATCCCGGCGGGCGCAATTACGAAACCTTGCCGGTCAATGCCAATGAAGCGGAGAGCCGGCGCATGGCGCGGTTTTTCCGCCTCGGACACACGCCGGGGAAACTTCCCGTACCCAAAGTAGAAATCAATGACGAGCTACCGATGACCATCGATCTGCGCCGTTTCTAGAGCCTACGCAACACGCGGATTTTTCGTATATCCGCGTGTCATGTGCCTGCGTTAGTCTGACCGTTCCCTGCTGTCTGCCGAGCTTTCCATGCCTGACCTGCTAGACCGCTACCCGCTGACCGCGGGCACTTATCACGAACTGCTCGACGGCAGCGGCGCGGTGCGCTCGCATTGGCAGCGCCTGTTCGATCAGTTGCAGCGCAGCAGTCCAGCGCAACTGGTGCAGCGCCAAGCCTTGCTGGCGCGGCAGATTCAGGAAAACGGCGTCACCTACAACGTCTATGCCGATCCCAAGGGCGCTGACCGGCCGTGGGAGCTGGATCTGCTGCCCCATGTGATCGCGGCAGATGAATGGCAGCAATTGTCCGCAGGCATCGCTCAGCGTGCGCGCTTGCTCAACGCAGTGCTGGCGGATCTGTACGGTCCGCAGCGGTTGATCAGCGAGGGCCTGCTACCCGCCGAGCTGGTATTCGGGCACAACAATTTTCTCTGGCCCTGTCAGGGCATTGCCCCGCCCGAGTCAGCCTTTTTGCATTTGTATGCCGTGGATCTGGCGCGCACACCGGATGGTCGCTGGTGGGTCACTGCCGATCGCACCCAGGCGCCGTCCGGGGCCGGCTATGCGCTGGAAAACCGCACCATCGTCTCCCGCGCCTTTCCCGATTTGTACCGGGATCTTAAGGTCCAGCATCTGGCCGGTTTCTTCCGCACCTTGCAGGAAACTTTGGCCCGTCAGGCACCGGAGGGCGATGACGCACCGCTGGTGGTGCTGCTGACACCGGGGCGGTTCAATGAAAGTTATTTCGAACATCTGTATCTGGCGCGCCAGCTCGGCTATCCGCTGGTCGAGGGCGGCGATCTGACGGTGCGCAATGCCACCGTTTACCTGAAAACCCTCAGTGGCCTGCGCCGGGTGCACGCGATCATGCGCCGCCTCGACGATGATTTCTGCGACCCGCTGGAACTGCGTACCGACTCGGCGCTTGGCGTCCCCGGTCTGCTTGAGGCGGTGCGTCAGGGGCGGGTGCTGGTGGCCAATGCGCTCGGCAGCGGCGTGCTGGAATCGCCGGGGCTGCTGGGGTTTTTGCCGAAGATCAACCAGTTCCTGTTCGGCGAAGAACTGATCCTGCCGTCGATCGCCACCTGGTGGTGCGGTGAGGCGCCGGTGCTGGCGCAGGCGTTGGAAAAACTTCCGGAGCTGCTGATCAAACCGGCGTTCCCGTCGCAGAGTTTCGCGCCTGTTTTCGGCCGTGACTTGAATGAAAGTCAGCGCCTCGAGCTGGCGCAGCGTATGCAGGCACGGCCTTATGCCTACGTCGCGCAAGAACTCGCGCAACTCTCGCAGGCGCCGGTCTGGCAAGCCGAGGACGGTCATCTGCAACCCCGCGCGATCGGCATGCGCATGTATGCGGTGGCCAGCCACGATGGCTACCGCGTGTTGCCGGGTGGTCTGACCCGAGTGGCGGCCGATGCCGATGCCGAAGTGGTGTCGATGCAGCGCGGCGGGGCGAGCAAGGACACCTGGGTGCTCAGCGATCGTGCGCCAAGTGGCGAGCAATGGAAGGCGCAGCGCAATGTCGGCGTGCACGATCTGGTGCGGCGCGATCCTTACCTGCCATCGCGGGTGGTGGAGAATCTGTTCTGGTTCGGCCGCTATTGCGAGCGCTGTGACGACAGCGCGCGGCTGTTGCGCATCATGCTCACGCGTTACGTCGATGGCGATGACCCGCAGGCGTTGCAGGCGGCGGTCGATCTCGGCGAGCGGCTGGCGCTGTTACCGGATGAAGGCGAACTGCCGGAGCGCCTGCTCGCTGCGCTGCTGGGCGAGGACTGGTCGTTCAGCCTGCGTTCCAACTTGCAGCGCTTGCAGTGGGCTGCGTCGCAAGTGCGCGGCAAGCTGTCCCGGGAGAACTGGCAGGCGCTGGTCGAATTGCAGCGCGAGGCGCTGGAGCTGGAAGTCGATGAACCGGACTTCGGCGAACTGCTGGATTTCCTCAACCGTCTGGTGATGTCGCTGGCGGCGCTGTCGGGGTTTGCCCTGGATGACATGACCCGCGATGAAGGCTGGCGTTTTCTGATGATTGGCCGGCGCATCGAACGCCTGCAATTTCTCAGCAGCAGCCTCGCCGCATTTCTGCGCGGTGCGGGTGCTTTTGATCAGGCCGGGCTGGAGTGGTTGCTGGAGTTGGGTAACAGCAGCATCACCTATCGCTCGCGCTATCTGGCGGTGGCGCAACTGATTCCGGTGCTGGATTTGCTGCTGCTGGATGAGCAGAACCCCCACGCGGTGCTGTTTCAGCTGAAACTGGTCACCCGCACGCTGAAACGCCTGAACGACGATTTCGCCGCGCCTCGGGAAACCGCGCTGCCGCAACTGGTCGAGCGCCTGTCGCGGTTTGATCTCGGTTGCCTGGAAAATCCTTTGTTCGGCAAATCCAGCGTACGTGCCGCGCTGGATGGTCTGGCCGATCTGTTGCAGGAAATCGCCGAAGCCAGTGGCCAGGTATCGGATCGTCTGGCGCTGCGCCATTTCGCCCATGTCGATGATGTCAGCCAGCGAACGGTGTCCGTGTGATGAGCGCTCAATATCAGATCTTCCACGACACCTGTTATCACTACGACAGCCCGGTTTCGCTCGCACAGCAACTGGCGCACCTGTGGCCGCGCGAATGCAGCTGGCAGCGCTGCACCGAGCAGCAACTGTTGATCAGTCCCGAGCCGACCATGCGCCGTGATGAACTGGACGTATTCGGCAATCCGTTGACGCGGTTGGCATTTGAACGGCCCCATGACCAATTGCAGGTCAACGCCCGGCTGACGGTCGAGGTGCTGGCGCGGCCGGCGCTGGATTTCAACCAGTCGCCAGCGTGGGAGCAGACCCGCGATGCGCTGACCTACCGCAGTCAGCCGTTGTCCGCCGACTTGCTCGAAGCCTGTCGCTACCGGTTCCAGTCACCTTATGTGCATCTGAAGCGCAGCTTCGTCGAGTTCTCGCAAAGCTGTTTTCCGCCAGGGCGACCGTTGCTGCTCGGGGTGCAGGCGCTGATGCAGAAAATCTTCAGCGAATTCACCTTCGATGCCGAAGCCACCCAGGTGGCGACGCCGCTGGTGGAAGTGCTGGAGCGTCGACGCGGCGTGTGTCAGGACTTCGCTCATCTGATGCTGGCCTGTGTGCGCTCGCGCGGTCTGGCGGCGCGTTATGTCAGCGGCTACCTGCTGACCCAGCCGCCGCCGGGGCAGCCACGCCTGATCGGCGCCGACGCCTCGCATGCGTGGGTATCGGTGTTCTGTCCGGTATCGGGCTGGGTGGATTTCGATCCGACCAATAATGTGCAGCCGGCGCTGGAACACATCACGCTGGCGTGGGGAAGGGATTTCTCCGATGTGTCGCCGCTGCGTGGGGTGATTCTCGGTGGCGGTAATCACGACCCGGAAGTGCGGGTTACGGTGATGCCTCAGAATTGATGAGTCTTCAAATGTGGGAGCGAGCCTGCTCGCGAAAGCGTCAGGTCAGCCAATAGATTTGTAACAGATACACCGCTTTCGCGAGCAGGCTCGCTCCCACAGGGATTTTGGTGTGTCAGAGAAAGCAGGGCTGTGAGGGCCGGCAGCAAAACCGCCAGCCCCGTCACAAATCCGCAGGGTCTGATTCGATCATCAAACCCGGTGGGGCTCAGGCGTCGGGCGTCTGATCTTTCGGTGCATCGGATGCATCAACATCATCATCGGTCGCCACTTCACCGTCAGGGTTCAGTGCCGCTTCTTCAGCGGTTTGCTTCTTGCGCTGAAGCTTTTCCTCTTTCTTCTGTTCCTTTGCCAGGTCTCGTTGACGTTTGGCGAAGGAGTAATTGGGTTTGGCCATGGGCGATCCTCTGGGGTCGAAGGTGAGGTTGAGCGGCGCGTATTCTGCCCTGTATCGGTGTCCGGGGGTTAACCGGGTTTTTGGTCGACCCACTTGGGCGTGACGGTCGGCTGCCACTGATCGAGGGCGTCGAGCAGGGAATCTGGCGATTCGCTCACTTGCAGCATGTCACGGTGTGGCGCGCGAACGAAGCCTTCGCCGACGATATGATCGAGAAAAGCCGTGAGTTTGCTGTAGAAACCGTTCACTTCCAGCAGCCCCAAAGGCTTGCCGTGATAGCCGAGCTGGCCCCAGGTCCAGACTTCGAACAGCTCTTCCAGCGTGCCAAGGCCGCCGGGCAGGGCGATGAATGCATCGCTGAGTTCGGCCATCCGCGCCTTGCGCGCATGCATGCCGTCGACCACTTCCAGGCGCGTCAGGCTTTTGTGGCCGATCTCCTTGTCCATCAGGCTTTGCGGAATGATGCCGATCACTTCGCCGCCAGCGGCCAGCGCGGCATCAGCCACAATGCCCATCAAGCCGACCGCGCCGCCGCCGTAGACCAGCGTCAGATTTCGCTCGGCCAATGCCCGGCCAAGGGCCACGGCAGCTTCAGTGTAGGCCGGCACGGTACCGGCGTTGGCACCGCAAAACACACAAACGGATTTCAGCGACATGCGTTACTCCTGAGTCGATCAGTCGCACAGGGTAACGGCTGGCACGCTGCGCTCCAAGGACTAGACTTCGCGTTCGGGTGATTCAAAAGTACCGCTGGCGCCACAGGCGTAGGCGGCGAGCAAGCTGCACAACAGACCGTTAAAGAACATGACTGGCACTCCGTTTCAGTAGGTGGGCCGATCATAGGGTTGGCCGTACAAAATGGCCGTTAGATTGTGTCGATGAGTGTCATAGCCTGAAAGTTGTATACAATTTTTGACTCAAGTCATATGAACTTGCGATGATTTCAGGCAGTCTTTCCACCACTAGTGTTTTTGTTAACCCTGCCTTGGAGATTCACCATGTTTTCCAAAGTTGTTGCGGTATCCCTGCTGGCGCTGGCCAGCAGCCAATTGATGGCTGCCGAGTGCAAAACCACCGTTGATTCCACCGATCAGATGACCTTCAACACCAAGGAAATCGTGATCGACAAGAGCTGCAAGACCTTCACCGTCGAACTGACCCACTCCGGCAGCCTGCCGAAGAACGTCATGGGCCATAACCTGGTGATCAGCAAAGAAGCTGACATGCAGCCGATCGCTACCGACGGCCTGGCGGCCGGTATCGACAAGAACTACCTGAAGGACGGCGACGCCCGCATCATCGCCCACACCAAGATCATCGGCGCCAAGGAAACCGATTCGGTAACCTTTGACGTTGCCAAGGTGGCTGACGGTGGCTACGGCTTCTTCTGCTCGTTCCCTGGGCACATCTCGATGATGAAAGGCACTATCGTCGTCAAGTAATCAGGGCCAATGTGGGAGCGAGCCTGCTCGCGAAGAGGCCATCTGCTTCACCGAAAGACTGATGGCCAAAGAAAAAGCCCGCTGAGGATCACTCCTCAGCGGGCTTTTTCATGCCTTTGAAAAATCAAGGCGCAAACGGCATGACCCGCTTGTGATGAGTCTTGTTGTACGTATCGACAATGATCTTCGCCGCCTCGTCCCGCACCGTTTCACCGTGCAGGAACGCATCGATCTCGGCATAGGTCACGCCGTGCGCCGCTTCGTCCGGCTTGCCCGGCGACAAGTCTTCCAGGTCTGCCGTCGGCACTTTCTCGACCAGCGATTCCGGCGCACCAAAGCTGCGGGCAATCGCACGCACCTGATTTTTCACCAGGCCACTGAGCGGGGCGAGGTCGCAGGCGCCATCGCCGAATTTGGTGAAGAAACCCATCACCGCTTCTGCCGCATGGTCGGTGCCAATCACCAGACCGCTTGCCACCCCGGCAATCGTGTACTGCGCCACCATGCGCATCCGCGCCTTGGTATTGCCCAGCACGAAATCCACCGACGCAGCCGGTTTGCCTTCGAACGCCGACACCTGAGCTGCCAGCGCCTTGACCGCCGGACCGATGTTCACGGTGTGGATTTCGTCAGGGGCGATGCAGTCGAGCGAGGCCTTGGCGTCGTGCTCGTCGAACTGGGTTTCGTAGGGCAGGCGCACGGCGATGAATTTGTAGCGGTCGTCACCGGTTTTTTCGCGCAGTTCACGTACCGCGCGCTGGGCCAGCAGGCCGGCGGTCAGTGAATCGACGCCGCCGCTGATGCCCAACACCAGGGTCTTGAGCCCGGAATTGACCAGACAATCCTGAATGAACGTCAGGCGCCGGGCGACTTCGGCCTGCAGGGCCTGATCGTCGGCGAACGGTGGTTGCACCTTGAGCTGCTCAGCAATCTCACGCTGTACGGCTTGCATGAATTCACTCCTTGCTAGATAGACTGGATTCGGCAGGAACCTTGAACACATGTCGCAAATAGGCGACGAAATTCGGATCTTTGCAGTGGGTCTTGCCAGGCTCGTCGGAGATCTTCGCCACCGGCTGGCCGTTGCAGGCGGTCATTTTAAGCACGATGCTCATCGGTTCGACACCCGGGATATCGCAGGTGAGGTTGGTACCGATGCCAAAGCTCACATTGATGCGACCGTGCAGCGCGCGGAAAATCTCCAACGATTTCGGCAGGGTCAGACTGTCGGAGAACACCAGGGTCTTACTCATCGGGTCGATGCCGAGCTTGTGGTAGTGCGCGATGCACTTTTCGCCCCACGCCACCGGGTCCCCGGAGTCATGGCGCAGACCGTCGAAGAGCTTGGCGAAGAACAGATCGAAATCGCCAAGAAACGCATCGGTGGTGATGCAATCGGTGAGGGCAATGCCGAGCAGGCCACGGTACTCGCGCACCCAGCAGTCGAGCGCGGCGATCTGGCTGTCGATCAGACGCGGGCCGAGTTGCTGATGGGCCATGATCCACTCATGGGCCATGGTGCCCAGCGGTTTCATGTCCAGTTCGCGGGACAGATGCACGTTGCTGGTACCGACGAAACGACCCGGGAAGTCGTGCTTGAGCACGTTGACCACTTCGGCCTGCACGCCAAAGGAAAAGCGCCGGCGCGTGCCGAAATCGGCAACCTGCAATTGCGACAGCTCATCGGCCGAAGCATTGGCGGTCAGCCAGTCGAACTTGCGATACAGCTGTTCGCGTGCCTGCTCCAGCGAAGTCTCCCGGTAGCGATAGCGATTGCGCACTTCACTGACGATCGCCAGCAACGGCACTTCGTAAAGGATTACGTGCAGCCAGGGTCCGCGCAGGCGGATGAACAACTCGCCGTTTTCGATGCCGGTGTGCAGGTAGCGCAGATTGAAGCGAAACAGGCCGAGGAAGCGCAGAAAATCCGGTTTCAGGAAGGTGATGCGCTCGAGAAAACTCAACTGATCGGCACTCAGGCTCAGCTCGGCCAGACGTTCGATCTGATGGCGGATTTCGGCCAGATAGGGACGCAGATCCTCGGCATTGCGGCAGCGGAACTCCCATTCGACTTCGACGTTGGGGTAGTTGTGCAGCACCGCCTGCATCATCGTCAGCTTGTAGAAGTCGGTGTCGAGCAGGTTCTGCACGATGCGATCGGCAAACACACTCTCGCTCATAAACGGGTCTCCAGTTGCGCCGCGCCTGGCGCGGTCTATATCGATGGCGCTAGTGGCGCATATCGGCGGTGGGGATTGCCAGCATTTTTTCAGAGCGCCGCAGATCCACTGTGGGAGCGAGCCTGCTCGCGAATGCGGTGTGTCAGTTAAAGATGATGTGGCTGACCCGACGCTTTCGCGAGCAGGCTCGCTCCCACAGGGATCCCGGTTGACCTCACACCGGGCTATCGATTTGTTCAAGCATCCACTTCACGAAATCCCGCACCTTCGGCACTTCCGCCGCGTGCTCCGGGTAGGCCAGGTAATAGGCATCGCTGCTGGGCATCGCATGCTGCCAGGGTATGACCAGTTTGCCTTCGGCCAATTCCTCTTCCACCAGAAACCGTGGCAGCAGCGCCACGCCACAACCGACCTGGGCGGCGCGGATGCACATGTAAAAGGTTTCGAAACGCGGCCCGTGGTAGCTGTGCTCGGTGTGGTAGCCCTGACTGTCGAACCAGTCGTGCCAGGCTTGCGGTCGCGAGGCATTTTGCAGCAGCACCAGGTCGGTGAGTTGCGTCGGGTCAGTGAATGGCGTGTCCGGCAGGCTGCCCGGGGCGCAGACCGGTACCAGTTGTTCGCCGAACAATTTCAGGCATTCGGTGCCCGGACGCGAAGCCTGGCCGAAATAGAAGGCCAGATCGCTGCGCCCCTGCAACAGATCGTCGGCCTCCTGCTCGTTGCACAGATCCAGATGAATCGACGGATGGCGCAGGCGCCAGCCTTTCAGGCGCGGCACCAGCCAACGGGCGCCGAAGGTTGACGGGGTGGAGACACGCAGGACTTCGGTCTCGCCGCCGTAGGAACGCAGGTAATGCGTCGACATCTCCACTTGGCTGAGGATTTTTCTGACCTCGACCAGATACAAATCCCCGGCCGGCGTCATCTGCAAGCGCCGACGCACGCGGCGGAACAGCAAGTGCTGCAACAGCTCTTCAAGCTGTGCGACCTGTTTGCTCACCGCACTCTGGGTCAGGTTCAGCTCTTCAGCGGCGCGGGTAAAACTCAGGTGCCGGGTCACGGCCTCGAAGCATTGCAGCGCGGTGATCGAGGGCAAGTGGCGTTTGTTCAGCATGGCCAGTCCTTTTTCTTGTCTTTCGCTAGGCAGCATGAATAAACGGAATGATATCTGGCGTAAAGGTCGTTTGTTGCATCGCCGCAGTGAGGCTACAACTAAAGGCCTGCCCGGCCATGCAAAGGATGGCCGCACACATTCTGTTTTTGTTTGAGGAGAGACCGATGGTTGCCGCATTGCTTGATCGTCTGGGAGTCAACCCGGCCCTGTACCAGAACGGCAAAGTGCCGGTGCATTCGCCCATCGATGGCAGCGAAATTGCCTCGGTGAACTGGGAAGGCGCGGCCGAAGTCGAGCAGCACATCAGTCGCGCAGATCATGCATTCGAGCACTGGCGCAAGGTGCCGGCGCCGCGTCGCGGCGAACTGGTGCGCCAGTTCGGCGAAGTGTTGCGCGAGTACAAGGCCGACCTCGGCGAGCTGGTGTCGTGGGAGGCTGGCAAGATCACTCAGGAAGGTCTGGGCGAAGTGCAGGAGATGATCGACATCTGCGACTTCGCCGTCGGCCTGTCGCGCCAGTTGTACGGTCTGACCATCGCCTCCGAGCGCCCGGGCCACCATATGCGTGAAACCTGGCATCCGCTTGGCGTGGTCGGGGTGATCAGCGCGTTCAACTTCCCGGTCGCGGTGTGGGCGTGGAACACCACCCTGGCGCTGGTCTGCGGCAACCCGGTGGTGTGGAAACCTTCGGAGAAAACCCCGCTGACCGCGCTGGCCTGTCAGGCGCTGTTTGATCGCGTAGTGAAAAATTTCAGTGATGCCCCACCGAGCCTGTGCCAGGTTGTGATCGGCGGACGCGATGCCGGCGAAGCGCTGGTCGATGACCCGCGTGTCGCGCTGATCAGCGCCACCGGCAGCACACGCATGGGCCGCGAAGTGGCGCCGAAAGTCGCCGCGCGTTTCGCCCGCAGCATTCTTGAGCTGGGCGGCAACAACGCGATGATCCTCGGCCCGAGCGCCGATCTGGACATGGCGGTGCGCGCGATTCTGTTCAGCGCCGTCGGCACCGCCGGGCAACGCTGCACGACTTTACGCCGTCTGATCGCCCATGAATCGGTCAAGGAAGAAATCGTCACTCGCCTCAAGGCTGCCTATTCGAAAGTACGCATCGGCCATCCGCTTGAAGGCAATCTGGTCGGCCCGCTGATCGACAAGCACAGCTACGAAAACATGCAGGATGCACTGGAACAGGCGCTGAGCGAAGGCGGCCGGGTGTTCGGTGGCAAGCGCCAACTGGAAGAGCAGTTCCCCAATGCTTATTACGTGTCGCCGGCCATCGTGGAAATGCCCGAGCAGAGCGACGTGGTCTGCAGCGAAACCTTCGCGCCGATTCTCTACGTGGTGGGCTACAGCGATTTCGAGGAAGCGCTGCGCCTGAACAATGCCGTGCCGCAAGGCCTGTCATCTTGCATCTTCACCACCGACGTGCGTGAGGCCGAGCGGTTCATGTCGGCGGTCGGCAGTGACTGCGGCATCGCCAACGTCAACATCGGCCCGAGCGGCGCGGAAATCGGCGGCGCGTTTGGTGGCGAGAAAGAAACCGGCGGCGGCCGTGAGTCCGGCTCCGATGCCTGGCGCGCGTACATGCGTCGGCAGACCAACACCGTCAACTACTCGCTGGAATTGCCGTTGGCGCAGGGCATTACATTCGATTAAGCAGCTACAAGCTTCAAGCTACAAGCGTCAAGCAGACCGGCTTGCAGCTTGTAGCTTGTGGCTTGCGGCTGCTCCGACAGGAGCTTGGCAATGCCGTTACGCGAAGAATGTCTGTGGGAAACGCTCACGCCACAACGCCCGGATAACGCCGCGCTCAGTGGCGAGGTCAAGGTCGATGTCTGTGTGATCGGCGCCGGGTTCACCGGGTTGTCAGCGGCGCTGCATCTGTTGGAAAAAGGCAAAAGCGTCTGCGTGCTGGAAGCGCATCGCGCAGGGCACGGTGGCTCCGGGCGCAATGTCGGGCTGGTCAACGCCGGCATGTGGATTCCTCCGGACGAGATCGAGGCCGGTTTCGGCGAGGCGGTCGGCAGTCAGCTCAACCGCATGCTCGGTGCGGCGCCGGCGCTGGTGTTCAGCCTTGTGGATAAATACAACATCGATTGCCAGTTGCGCCGCGAAGGCACTTTGCACATGGCGCATAACGCCAAGGGCGAGGCGGATCTGCGCAGTCGCGAGCAGCAGTGGAAGCGCCGTGGCGCGCCGGTCGAACTGCTCACCGGCAAGGCCTGCGAGCAAGCCACCGGCACGCAGAAAATCGCCGCCGCGTTGCTGGACCGCCGCGCCGGCACGCTCAATCCGATGGCCTATGTCACCGGGCTGGCCAATGCCGTGCGCGGGCTCGGCGGGCAGATGTTCGATCAGTCGCCAGTGGCTCGCCTTGAGCGCATCGGGCAGAACTGGTCGGTGCAAACCGCCCAGGGTTCGGTGCTCGCTGAACAAGTGGTCATCGCCTCTAACGCCTATACCGAAGGCGACTGGACCGAGCTCAAGCGCAATTTCTTTCCCGGTTATTACTATCAGGTCGCCTCGGTGCCGCTCAGCGAAGACGCCGCGCAGGAAATTCTTCCCGGCGGGCAGGGCTCGTGGGACACCCGTCAGGTGTTGAGCAGCATCCGCCGAGACAAGGACGGGCGCCTGTTGCTTGGCAGCCTCGGCAATGGCAATCAGAAACCGACCTGGTTTCTCAAAGCCTGGGCCGATCGGGTGCAGCAGCATTACTTCCCCAATCTGAAGCCGGTCGAGTGGGAATGCACCTGGACCGGGCGCATTGCGTTTACTCCTGATCACCTGATGCGCCTGTTCGAACCGGCGCCAGGGCTGGTGGCCGTCACCGGTTATAACGGTCGCGGCGTCACCACCGGTACGGTCGTCGGCAAAGCCTTTGCCGATTACCTGTGCAACGGCGATCCGCAGGCACTGCCGATTCCCTTCGCACCGATGCAGCCCCTGGCCGGTGTGGGCTTGCGCAGTTGCCTGTACGAGGCCGGATTTTCCCTGTATCACGCGGGCCAGTGCCTGCGCATCGTCATTTGAGTGTTGAAATTTGTTGCCGCAAGCGGCGCTTTTGCATCCAGCGACTAGCCTGTAATGGTGCGGGTTGTAGCAGTCCCGCACCAGCAGTGTGCAGTTCGGTGACGCGGGCTGTTACAGGCTGGTTGCACGTCGTTTGCCGCTGCGGTTGCAATGATAGCGCGTGCGGGTTGCGCCTGAAAAAACAAATGGTTTCACCTTCCGCGGTTTAGACGGTTGCACGCCCAATGAAAATGGGACCGAAACAGTCGAAATAACAACAATGCAGCGACTTTTTGAAGAATAAAAAACCGATGGCACGGGCCTTGCTCTGAGCTTTGAGTGAAGTGAAGTCGCAGTGCCAACTAAAAAAAACCTTGGAGCACCACCTCATGTCCCAGACGTTTTACAAGAAAGGCTTTCTGGCTCTCGCAGTCGCTACTGCGTTGGGTGTTTCTGCGTTTGCTCAAGCTGATATCAAGATCGGTGTAGCGGGTCCTATGACCGGTGCCAACGCGGCATTCGGCGAGCAGTACATGAAGGGTGCACAGGCGGCGGCCGATGCGGTCAACGCGGCGGGTGGCGTCAACGGGGAAAAAATCGTCCTGGTCAAAGGCGACGACGCCTGCGAACCGAAGCAGGCAGTGACGGTCGCCAAGGACCTCACCAACCAGAAAGTCGCCGGCGTGGTCGGTCACTTCTGCTCCTCGTCGACCATTCCAGCCTCGGAAATCTACGACGAAGCCGGGATCATCGCGATCACCCCGGGCTCGACCAACCCGCAAGTTACCGAACGCGGTCTCAGCGCCATGTTCCGTATGTGCGGACGTGACGACCAGCAAGGCATCGTTGCCGGCGACTACATCGTCGACATGCTCAAGGGCAAGAAAGTCGTTGTGCTGCACGACAAGGACACCTACGGCCAAGGCCTGGCGGACGCCACCAAGGCTCAGCTGGAAAAACGCGGCGTCAAGCCTGTGCTGTACGAAGGCCTGACCCGTGGCGAGAAAGACTTCAGCACCATCGTCACCAAGATCCGTGGCGCCGGCGCCGATGTCGTCTATTTCGGCGGCCTGCATCCGGAAGCCGGTCCATTGGTTCGCCAGCTGCGCGAACAAGGTCTGAAAGACGTCAAGTTCATGTCCGATGACAGCATCGTGACCGACGAGCTGGTGACCACCGCTGGCGGCCCACAATTCACCGACGGCGTGCTGATGACCTTCGGCGCCGACCCGCGCCTGTTGCCTGAAAGCAAGACCGTAGTGGACGCGTTCCGCAAGGCCGGCACCGAGCCTGAAGGCTACACCCTGTACGCCTACGCCTCGGTTCAGACCCTGGCGGCAGCGTTCAACGGTGCGAAGAAAAACGACGGCGAAGCCGCTGCCAAGTGGCTGAAAGCCAACCCGGTGAAAACCGTGATGGGCGAGAAGACCTGGGACGCCAAAGGCGACCTGAAAGTCTCCGACTACGTGGTTTACCAGTGGGACAAGGACGGCAAATACCACCAGCTGGAAAAGCAGAAGTAAGGGCTGAAGCGATCACTCGGCTCACTTGAAACCCTGTGGGAGCGGGCTTGCCCGCGATGGCGTCAGGTCAATCGACACACGAGTTGGCTGATCCACCGCTATCGCTGGCAAGCCAGCTCCCACAGGATTCAGTGGCGATCGGGCTGATCACGCTCCGACATTGCTCCGACGTACATCTGTATTTTTCCTAGAAGAACCGCGCGTCATGGGCGCGCAGGTTCTCACTGCGTGAGATTGCGTTATGGATGGTATTTTCCTGCAGCAACTGGTCAATGGCCTGACCCTCGGGTCGGTCTATGGCCTGATCGCCATCGGCTACACAATGGTCTACGGCATCATCGGCATGATCAACTTCGCCCACGGCGAGGTTTACATGATTTCCGCTTACCTGGCGGCAATCAGTCTGGCTCTGCTGGCTTACTTCGGTATCGAATCCTTCCCGCTGCTGATGCTCGGCACGCTGATCTTCACCATCGTCGTCACGGCGGTGTATGGCTGGGTCATCGAGCGTGTTGCCTACAAACCCCTGCGTAACTCGACCCGCCTGGCGCCGCTGATCAGCGCTATCGGTATTTCGCTGATTCTGCAGAACTACGCACAGATCGCTCAGGGCGCCAAACAACAGGGCGTGCCTACGCTGCTGACCGGTGCCTGGCGTGTTGAAGTCGGCACCGGCTTCGTGCAACTGACCTACACCAAAGTCTTCATCCTGATCGCCGCGTTTGTCGGCATGGGGCTGCTGACCTACATCATCAAATACACCAAGCTCGGCCGCATGTGCCGTGCGACCCAGCAAGACCGCAAGATGGCCTCGATCCTGGGGATCAACACCGACCGGGTGATTTCCTACGTGTTCATCATCGGTGCAGCCATGGCGGCACTGGCCGGTGTGCTGATCACCATGAACTACGGCACGTTCGACTTCTATGCCGGCTTCATCATCGGCATCAAGGCGTTCACCGCAGCGGTTCTGGGCGGCATCGGTTCACTGCCCGGCGCGATGCTCGGCGGGATCATCCTCGGCATCTCCGAGTCGCTGTTCTCCGGTCTGGTCAACTCCGACTACAAAGACGTGTTCAGTTTCTCGCTGCTCGTCCTCGTACTGGTCTTCCGGCCGCAGGGCCTGTTGGGCCGTCCTCTTGTGTCGAAGGTGTAAGCGATGTCTGCAACCACTGAAAAATCCATCGATATCAAAAAAAGTCTGGTCGAGGCGATTCTTGCCGGCCTGATCGCGCTGATCGTGTTCGGGCCGATTGTCGGCGTGGTCCTCGACGGCTACAGCTTCAACCTCGAAGCAACCCGCGTGGCGTGGATCATTGCCATCGTCATGGCCGGGCGCTTTGCCCTCAGCCTGTTCCTGCAAACGCCCAAGGGCCTGAAGATCCTCGACGGGTTCGAGAGCAGCGGTTCCGGCGTGCACGTGCTGCCGGCGGACCACAAATCACGGCTGCGCTGGATCATCCCGCTGATTATCGTGCTGGCGATCATCGTGCCGTTTGTTTCCAACTCCTATCTGCTGGGGGTGGTCATCCTCGGTTTGATCTACGTGCTGCTGGGGCTGGGGCTGAACATTGTGGTCGGTCTGGCCGGGCTGCTCGATCTCGGTTACGTGGCGTTCTACGCCATCGGCGCCTACGGTCTGGCACTGGGTTATCAATATCTGGGTCTGGGTTTCTGGACCGTGCTGCCGCTGGCGGCGATCACTGCAGGCCTGGCTGGCTGCATTCTCGGTTTCCCGGTGTTGCGTCTGCACGGTGACTATCTGGCGATCGTGACCCTGGGCTTCGGCGAAATCATTCGTCTGGTGCTGAACAACTGGCTGTCGCTGACTGGCGGCCCGAACGGCATGCCGGCGCCACTGCCGACGTTCTTCGGTCTGGAGTTCGGCAAGCGGGCGAAGGATGGCGGGGTGCCGTTTCACGAGTTCTTCGGCCTGACCTACAACCCGGACGTGAAGTATTACTTCATCTACGCGGTGCTGTTCCTGGTGGTGCTGGCGGTGTTGTACGTCAAGCATCGGCTGGTGAAGATGCCGGTCGGTCGCGCCTGGGAAGCCCTGCGTGAAGATGAAATCGCCTGCCGTTCGATGGGCCTGAACCACGTACTGGTCAAGCTCTCGGCGTTCACCATCGGTGCGTCGACGGCGGGTCTGGCCGGGGTGTTCTTCGCCACCTATCAAGGCTTCGTCAACCCGACCTCGTTCACCTTCTTCGAATCGGCGCTGATCCTCGCCATCGTCGTGCTCGGCGGCATGGGCTCGACCATCGGCGTGGTCATCGCCGCATTCGTGCTCACCGTCGCCCCGGAACTGCTGCGTGGCTTCGCTGAATACCGCGTGCTGCTGTTCGGCATCCTGATGGTGTTGATGATGATCTGGCGACCACGCGGGCTGATCCGCATCAGCCGCACTGGGGTCAAACCACGCAAAGGTGCCATTCACTACGAGAGGACTGCGCCATGAGTGAAGTCGTACTCTCTGTTGAAAAACTGATGATGCATTTCGGTGGCATCAAGGCTTTGAGCGATGTCAGCCTGAAGGTCAAACGCAATTCGATCTTCGCCCTGATCGGCCCCAACGGTGCTGGCAAGACCACGGTGTTCAACTGCCTGACCGGTTTCTACAAGGCCACGGGCGGCAAGATCGAACTCAATGTGCGTGGCCAGCAGACGAACGTCATCCAGTTGCTGGGCGAGTCATTCAAACCGACCGATTTCGTCTCGCCGAAATCCTTCCTCAGCCGCATGTACTACAAAATGTTCGGCGGTACTCATCTGGTGAACCGTGCCGGTCTCGCCCGGACGTTCCAGAACATTCGCCTGTTCAAGGAAATGTCGGTGCTGGAAAACCTGCTGGTGGCGCAGCACATGTGGGTCAACCGCAACATGCTCGCCGGCATTCTCAACACCAAGGGCTATCGCAAGGCCGAGAGCGATGCGTTGGATGTCGCGTTCTACTGGCTGGAAGTGGTCGATCTGGTCGACTGCGCCAACCGTCTGGCCGGTGAACTCTCGTACGGCCAACAACGCCGTCTGGAGATTGCTCGGGCCATGTGCACCCGCCCGCAGATCATCTGCCTCGACGAACCGGCCGCCGGCCTCAACCCTCAGGAAACCGAAGCGCTCAGCGCGATGATCCGGCTGCTGCGTGACGAGCACGATCTGACCGTGGTGCTGATCGAACACGACATGGGCATGGTCATGAGCATTTCCGATCACATCGTGGTTCTCGACCACGGCATCGTCATCGCCGAAGGCGGGCCGGAAGCGATCCGCAATGATCCAAAAGTGATTGCGGCTTACCTGGGTGCTGACGAAGAGGAGCTGGTATGAGCCAACCGATCCTCGAACTACGCAATCTGGACGTGTTCTACGGCCCCATCCAGGCGCTCAAGGGCGTTTCATTGCAGATCAACGAAGGCGAGACCGTCAGCCTGATCGGCTCCAACGGCGCCGGCAAGTCGACCCTTCTGATGTCGATCTTCGGCCAGCCCAGAGCGGCGGGCGGGCAGATTCTTTATCAGGGCGTCGACATTACCCACAAGTCCTCGCACTACATCGCCTCCAACGGCATCGCGCAGTCACCGGAAGGGCGGCGGGTTTTCCCCGACATGACCGTCGAGGAAAACCTGCTGATGGGCACCATCCCGATTGGCGACAAGTACGCCAAAGAGGACATGCAGCGCATGTTCGAGCTGTTTCCACGGCTTGAAGAGCGACGCAATCAGCGGGCGATGACCATGTCTGGCGGTGAACAGCAGATGCTCGCCATCGCCCGAGCGCTGATGAGCCGGCCGAAGCTGTTGCTGCTCGATGAACCGAGCCTGGGTCTGGCACCGATCGTGGTGAAGCAGATTTTCGCCACGCTGCGCGAGCTGGCGAAAACCGGGATGACGATTTTCCTCGTCGAGCAGAACGCCAACCATGCGCTGAAGCTGTCGGACCGGGCGTATGTGATGGTCAACGGCGAGATTCGCCTGACCGGCACCGGCAAAGAACTGCTGGTGAATGAGGAGGTGCGTAACGCCTATCTTGGCGGGCACTGATTCTTCTCGCGGTTGTACACAGCCCCGGCGACGAGAGTCCCGGGGCTTTTTTATTTTTTGGAATCCACCACAGGTAAGTTGGCTAATTCCCAAAATTGTGGAAAACAAATTCCCCAAGCTGCCAAAGCGCGACATATAGACGCTGCAAATGGCTGTTTTTCCACAGTTTTGACTTGTCCCCGGTTACTGTGGAGCTGGCTGTGAATAACGTGGGTGTATATGGTTGCAGGCCCTATAAAACGTGGCCTCCAGGCTTGTGATTGTTTTTTGATCAGTCAATTTCAGGCAGGCGTGAGGCGCCATTGTCAACCTTTTTATAGCGCATCCTGGTCGGGTACTGTTGTGTGTAAAAGCCTGTGGATAAGTCTGTGACTAAACTCTGGAAAGACCTCGCGGAGTGCCGTAATTGCTGGCCTCGCGCAATCACCCGGTGACACCGTCCGTCGTGCAAAATGCCCTGTCCCGCACATCCCCCGCATCACGGTCAAGCAAAAAACTTTCCATTTCGCCCGCAAAGCCTTGTGTGGCGCGGCTTTGCACGTTTGCACTTGCCCCCGGAAACTGTGGAGCAGACTGTGGATAACATGCGTGCACATGGCTACAGGCCACGCAGGCTAAGGTCTTGGCGAAACTGGTTGATTTTTGTACAGCTGGCAAGTGTTGCCCGTATTCGCGAGGGCGGGCATGCTGCCTGCTGATTTTCTATTCCAAGGGCTGCCGTGGCGGCCGAAGCAAGGAGAACACGATGTCCGACACCCTGTTTATCACCGGCGCGACGTCCGGTTTTGGTGAAGCCTGTGCCCGTCGTTTTGCCGAGGCTGGCTGGAAGCTGGTCCTGACCGGCCGTCGTGAAGAACGCCTCAATGCCCTGTGCGCTGAACTGTCGAAACAGACCGAAGTGCATGGTCTGGTCCTCGATGTGCGCAATCGCAAAGCGATGGAGGAGGCGATCGCCAACCTGCCGCCGTCGTTCGCCAAACTCCGTGGCTTGATCAACAACGCCGGCCTGGCGCTCGGCGTCGACCCGGCGCCGAAATGCGATCTGGATGACTGGGACACCATGGTCGACACCAACGTCAAAGGCCTGATGTACGCCACCCGCCTGCTGCTGCCTCGGCTGATCGCCCACGGCCGTGGTGCCGGTATCGTCAACCTCGGTTCCATCGCCGGCAACTATCCGTACCCGGGCAGCCACGTGTACGGCGCGACCAAAGCCTTCGTCAAACAGTTCTCGCTGAACCTGCGTTGCGACTTGCAAGGCACTGGCGTGCGAGTCAGCAATATCGAGCCCGGCCTGTGCGAAAGCGAGTTCTCGCTGGTACGTTTTGCCGGTGACCAGGAACGCTACAACGCCACTTACGCTGGCGCCGAGCCGATCCAGCCGCAGGACATCGCCGAGACTATTTTCTGGGTGATGAACACCCCGGCGCACATCAACATCAACAGCCTGGAACTGATGCCGGTGAGCCAGACCTGGGCCGGGTTTGCCATCGAGCGTAACAAGGCTTGATACCGCGTTGAGGCCATTCGCTGGCAAGCCAGCTCCCACAGGATCACCGGTGAACACAAATCTTGTGAGGTACTCGGTCTCTGTGGGAGCTGGCTTGCCAGCGATGAGGTCGGCACAGGCAAAACGGTCAGTAAGCTAAACTCCTCATTCAACCATCAGGCCGCACCCCGCGGCGCTCAAGGTTTCATGAGGAGTTCAAGTGAGTAACCGAGGTGAGCAGGCACTGCTCAAACAGTCGACGCTGCTGATGCTGGCGGTGTCGATTGCCGGGATCGTCACCGGTTTTGTTTCAGGTTCGCAATCCATCCTGTTCGATGGCTTTTTTTCGCTGATCGCGACGTTCATCAAAATCCTGATGCTGATCACCGCCCGGCTGATTGCCAAGCAAAGCAATCAGCGTTTCCAGTTCGGCTTCTGGCATCTGGAGCCGATGGTGCTGCTGATCGAGGGCAGCTTCCTGCTGTTGATCGCGATCTATGCGTTTCTCAACGGCGTATTCGGCATCATCAATGGTGGCCGCGATATCGAGCTGGGTCTGGTGATCGTCTACGCGGCGGTATTCACCGTCGTCGAGTTCGCCTACTTCTTTTACGTGCGCCGGCGTAATCGCACGCTCAAATCCAGCCTCATCCAGTTCGACAACATCAGTTGGCTGGTCGACGCGATGCTCTCGGTGGGCCTGTTGATCAGTTTCCTCGCCGCGCTGCTGCTCAAGTCCCAGGGCTATGGCGAGTGGGCGGTGTATGTCGACCCCCTGATCCTCATCGTGCTGGCCCTGACCATGCTGCCCCCGGCGTTGAAGATCCTCGGCCCGGCGTTGCGTGATGTGCTGGGAATCGCCCCGGACACTTTGGATGAGCAGGTCAGGCAGGTCATGGAGGTGGCGAAGGTCGAGCATGGTTTCGACGATTACGTGTCCTACGTGCAAAAGCACGGTCGGGCGCGGTTCATCGAAATTCATGTGGTGTTGCCGGCGGATTATCCGCTGCGCAATGTCGCGCAGCTGGACGCGCTACGTGAGCAGATATCGGCGCAGTTGGGCGAGCCGGATGCGGCGCGCTGGTTGACGATCAGCTTCACCGGGGACAAAAAGTGGATTGCCTGATCTGATCCGGATGTCTGCTGAGAACACAGTTGTGGCGAGGGGATAAATCCCCTCGCCACAGTAACCCTCTAGCCCCAAAATCCTGCTTTGCACAGGTCAACGCAGATATTCAGCCAAACCGTGATAACAAGTCGCCAAATGATAAGGCGTGGTCGAAGGCATGTCCTTGCGACTGACCTCTCCATTCTCATCGCGACACTCATGCCAGCCGCCGGCATGCAGAAACCGTTGCTGCAACGCCTGCAACTGGCGCAGCACCACCGCTTCGCTGTCCGCCCGCAAGGTCAGCGCGCGCAGGTATTCGGCCTGAGCCCAGATCCGTTGGGTGGAATCCCTGGGCCGACCATTACTTTCCAGATCAAGCATCGCCCGCACCGCGCCGCAGGACTCCAGCACGCCATACTGCTCGGTAAAAGCAAACGCCCGATCCAGCGCCCGGTGCAGTTTCGAATCGCGCAACAGCGCCGACGATTCGAGCAGGAAATACCATTCGAACTGGTGTCCCGGCTCGTACCAGTTATCCACAGCACCCAGCGGCTTCTCCATCAACACGCCGTATTGCGGATCGACGAACTGCTTGTGCATGGCTGTGCATAACTCAAGCAGGGCCTTCTGCGTTTGCGGGTCTTCACGCACGGCGAGGGTCGCCAGAAAAGCTTCGGCCAGATGCATCAGCGGATTTTGCAGTGGCCCGGTTTGCAGGGTGATCCAATCCCGCTCAAGGCAGGCTTCGTACAAACCGTCGCCGGTGGCGAACCGGCGGCCAATGATTTCCAGCGCGGCGTTCAATGTCGACTCGGCCAGCGAATCCCGGGACTTGTCCCAGTAATGCGCGCAGGCGAACAGGATGAAGGCGTGGGTGTAGAGATCCTTGCGCTGGTCCAGCGGCTTGCCTTGCGCATCGATGCTGTAAAACCAGCCGCCGTGCTCGGCATCATGGAAATGCCGTTGCAGCGAACGGAACAACGCGGCGGCGCGGACTTCGGCGTTATCCACAACCCCGATCAGGCTGGAGAACAGATACAGCTGCCGTGCGCAGGCCATCGCCCGATAGCGCTGCACTGGCAACGGCTGGTGTGTAGCGTCCAGCGCCTCATAGGGCAACGCCATGTCGGCATTCCAGCCCGGGCCTTGCCACAGCGGCACGATCACGTCGAGGAAGTGCTGCTGCACTTGGCCAAACAGGGCGGTCAATTCGGGCAGGGCGGTGGAGCGGGAAGCGTGGGGCATGGGCGGGCGTCACGGGCTGGGGCGATTGCGCGACATGGTAGCAGAGAGGCAGCCTCTAGAGGTTTGGTGTCTGATCGGCCGTCTTCGCTGGCAAGCCAGCTCCCACTAGGAAGTTGGATGTTCACACAATTGTGGACTTACCCAATAACCTGTGGGAGCTGGCTTGCCAGCGATGAGGCCGGCTCAGGCGATAGAGATTAGCCTGCGAGCAACCACACCCCGGTCGCCGCCGAAGCCGCACCCGCCAACCGCACCAGCGGCGCCGCTGCCTGCGGAAGAACTCGCACCACGCCATAACCGAGTGCATGCAACACCGCCGTCGCGGCCACAAACCCGGCCGCATACGCCCACGGGCTGCTCATTTCCGGCAGCTCCAGCCCATGCGCCACGCCATGGAACAGCGCAAACAGCGCCGTCGCTGCCACCGCCATCACCAGCGGCGGACGCACCGCCAGTGCCACGGCCAGGCCCAGCGCCAATACCGAAGCGGCGATCCCGCTTTCCAGCGCCGGGAACTCCAGCCCTTCAAAACCGAGCAGGCCGCCCAGCAGCATGGTGCCGACAAAGGTACACGGCAGCGCCCAGCGCGCCGCGCCTTGTTGCTGCGCCGCCCACAAACCGACGGCGAGCATTGCCAGCAAGTGATCGAGACCGCCGATCGGGTGGCTGATGCCCGCGATGAGGCCGCTGTCGCCATGCCCAGGGTGAGCGAAGGCCAGTGCCGGTGTCAGCAGCAACGCCAGAGCGCCAAGAATGCGTTTGAGTGTCATGGATAAGCTTCCTTGTTGATAAGTGGATCAGGCGGCGGTCAGCAGGCCCTGGCGTTCGATGAAAGCGATGATTTCTTCAAGGCCCTGACCGGTTTTCTGGTTGCTGAAAACGAACGGCTTGCCGTTGCGCATGCGTTTGGTGTCGCTGTCCATCATTTCCAGCGAGGCGCCCACCAGTGGCGCGAGGTCGATCTTGTTGATCACCAGCAGGTCGGACTTGCAGATCCCCGGGCCGCCCTTGCGCGGCAGCTTGTCGCCGGCGGAGACGTCGATCACGTAGATGGTCAGATCCGACAGCTCCGGGCTGAAGGTCGCCGAGAGGTTGTCGCCGCCGGACTCCACCAGAATCAGATCCAGCCCCGGAAAGCGCCGGTTCAGTTGATCGACCGCTTCGAGGTTGATCGAGGCGTCTTCGCGGATCGCCGTGTGCGGGCAGCCGCCGGTTTCCACGCCGATGATCCGCTCCGGCGCGAGGGCTTCGTTGCGTACCAGGAAATCGGCGTCTTCGCGGGTGTAGATGTCGTTGGTGACCACGGCGAGGTTGTAGCGCTCGCGCAGCGCCAGGCACAGGGCCAGGGTCAGCGCGGTCTTGCCGGAACCGACCGGGCCGCCGATGCCGACGCGCAGAGGTTGTGTATCCATTTCATTCTCCAAAATAAACAGCCCTAAGAGCGGAAGAGACGGCTGTACTGGCGCTCGTGGGCCATGCACGCCAGGGACAGGCCAAAGGCGGCGCTGCCGATGTGTTCGGGATTTATGCGGGTTGCATCGTGCTGCGCCTGTTGCAGCAGCGGCAGCAGTTCGCTGGTCAGGCGCTGGGCGGCTTGCTGGCCCAGCGGCAGGGTTTTCATCAACACGGCGAGCTGGTTTTCCAGCCAGCTCCACAGCCACGCGGCAAGAGCGTCCTGCGGGCTGATGCCCCAGGCGCGTGCCGCCAGTGCCCAGCACAGGGCGAGATGCGGTTCTGTGGTCTGTTCAAGAAAGTCGCGGGCGGGCGCATCGAGTTCCGGCAAACCGTTCAACAACTGCTGCAGGGAGTAGCCCATCTGCCGGCTCTCCAGATGCAGCTCACGGGTTTCGCGACTGGCGCGGTGGCTCTCGCAGAGTTGTCGTAATTCGGCCCAGTTTTCATTTGCTGCGGCTTGGCAATGCGCCAACAGCAGCGGCGCTTCGAAGCGGGCGAGATTGAGCAGCAGTTGATCGCTGATCCAGCGGCGGGCGGCGTCAGGGTTGTGGACCCGGCCGTTATCCACCGCCATTTCCAGACCCTGGGAATAGCTGTAGCCGCCAATCGGCAATTGCGGACTGGCCAGACGCAGCAGCGCCCAGGCCGGATTCACAGGCGCACGCCGAACTGATGGAGTTTCGGCGCGTAGTTGAAGTCTTCGTCACCGTGCCGGGAATGATGATGGCCGCCGCCGTAGGCGCCGTGTTCCGGCTGAAACGGCGCTTCAATTGCTTCGACTTGTGCGCCGAGCTGTTCGAGCATGGCCTTGAGTACGTAATCGTCGAGCAGGCGCAGCCAGCCATCGCCGACTTGCAGGGCGACATGGCGGTTGCCGAGGTGATAGGCCGCGCGCGTCAGTTCGAACGCATTGGCGCACGTGACGTGGAGCAGTTGTTCGGGGCGGGCGCAGACGCGCACGACACGGCCGTCTTCGGCCTGCAGACATTCGCCGTCATACAGCGGTGGCTGGCCGCGCTCCAAAAACAACCCGACGTCTTCGCCTTCGGCACTGAAACAGCGCAAACGGCTTTTGCTGCGCGCTTCGAAGGTCAGGTGCAGCTCGGCGGCCCAGACGGGTTGAGGGTCGATTCTGCGATGAATCACCAGCATCGGAAAGCTTCCAGCAATGAACGTTGAATGGGCTAGAGCAAGCGCCGCGCCAATCGGGTGATCTGTAGGAAATAACTGTCGGCGCGTGCCTGATCTTTCAACAGGCGCGGCGATTCTGGAAGGTTTTGGTGCATGAAGGATTTGTCATGCACCAAAGCGAGGCTGTGGCGGATGTTCAATGTGGGAGCGAGCCTGCTCGCGAATGCGCGTGTCAGACAGATGTATTCAGCTGATCCCGCGCTTTCGCGAGCAGGCTCGCTCCCACAGGGGCTTTGCGCTGTGTCAGATGGAGAAGGGATTACTCAGTACTGCCCAGCCCTTGCCAGTGCTTGAGGCCGATGAAGATGAAGCGCAGTTGCTGGGTGATCTTCGCCTGTGGGGTCAGATGCTCCGGCAAGGCTTCGGCGGGCGGGTCGATGATGTCGGGGAGGGTGGCGAACACCGATTTGACGATCAGGTCGGCGATCACGCTCAGACCGGCGATGTCCAGATGTTGCAGCTTGGGCATCAGCGCCAGGTCCGCCGCGAGGTCGGCGCTGATGTTCTCTCGCAGGCGTCCGATTGCCTGACGCACCGGCAGCGAGCCGCCATATTGTTCGCGGGCGAGAAACAGGAATTGCGAGCGGTTGGCGTTGACCACATCAAGGAAGATGCGCACCGAGGCGTCGATGATGCCGCCCATGACGAATTCATTGTGCCGCACCAGGCGGATGGTTTCGCGGAAGGTCTGGCCGACTTCGCTGACCAGCACCAGCCCCAACTCGTCCATATCGGCGAAGTGCCGGTAGAAACCGGTGGGCACGATGCCGGCGGTCTTGCTCACTTCGCGCAGGCTCAGGCTGCCGAATCCTCGGCCGCTTTCCATCAGGTGGCGGGCAGCGTCCATCAGGGCGTTGCGGGTCTGTTGTTTCTGTTCGGCGCGGGGCAGCATCGCAGGGTGTTTTCTTCGGCAGGACAAGCGCCGCACTCTAGCAAATCGGCTTTGTCGGCGTCGAACGGGGAGTCGTGCAGCGAGGGTTTTACAGAAGCTGAAAAGTCAAAAGCCCAATCCGCTGATTGGGCTTTTTTGCCGGGCCGTCATGGGCTCAGCTCAATTTGCTGTTGCGTTCGATCACACGGTCACCGCCGCCTTCAGCGAGAGCTTGACCCAGTGGGGTTTTATCGAAGCCGTCATCAGCCAGGGTCTGGCCCTGTGGAGTGCGATCGGAACCATCGGATGCCAGGGTCTGGCCTTGTGGAGTGCGCTCGGTCCCGTCGGAAGCGAGGATCTGACCCTGTGGTGTGCGATCCGAACCGTCCTGAACCAGGCCTTTCTCTTCGAGGCGATTGCGACCGTTTTCAGCCAGCGCCTGGCCTTGAGGGGTGCGATCCGAGCCGTCTTGAACCAGGCCTTTTTCTTCGAGGCGGTTGCGGCCGTTTTCAGCCAGGGTCTGACCCTGTGGAGTGCGCTCGGAACCGTCGGAAGCTACGGTCTGGCTAAACACCGAGTGGTTCGATTTGACTTGCGGAGTGGCCTGATCGGCAGCGGGCAGGGCGAAAGCAGTGCTGGCTAGCATCGACAGGGTAAGGCTGAGCAGTAATTGGCGTTTCATGATAGTGGCTCCTTGGGAGGGCGATAAAGTGGGTACGAGGGCAATGCTACTCTCGATAAGTCGATATAAAAGTTCATAAACGCAATGGTAATAATCAACAGAATTGATTGTTCAGCGCGAAGGCTCTAGATCGGGCCTTTGCGGGCGACGGTTTTGCACCGTCGTGGGTATTTTCGACTCACTCGTGCCTCGCAAAAGTGCGGGGCGCGGTAACGCTGCTCGACCGATCGGTCAGTTTTGCCGGGCTTTTTATGGCTTAAACTGCCTTTCGATTAAACCTGCGGGCCTTTCGCCAGTCACAGACTGCATAGGGGCCGCTTCGGTCTGCCGTTTCAGCTGTGCGTCGGGATCTTCGGCGTGCGGTCGTGATCAGGAGCTTTGTGCATGACGCGCACTGGAAAAATCTTCAGCTGGACCTTCGCCATCCTCGCGCTGCTGCTGGCAGCCTTGATTCTGATCATCGTGTTCTTCGACTGGAACCGGATCAAACCCACGATCAACGCCAAAGTTTCGGAAGAACTGCACCGGGCGTTTGCCATCAATGGCAACCTCGCGGTGATCTGGCAGCGTGAGCCGGAAGAAGGCGGCTGGCGCTCTTGGGTGCCTTGGCCGCACGTGGTCGCCGAGGATCTGAGCCTGGGCAACCCGGACTGGTCGAAGCAGCCGCAGATGGTCACGCTCAAACGCGTCGAGCTGCGCATTTCGCCGCTGGCCCTGCTGGCCCAGCGCGTGGTGATTCCGCGCATCGACCTGACCGAGCCGAATGCCGAGCTGCAACGTCTGGCCGATGGCCGCGCCAACTGGACGTTCAAATTCGATCCCAAGGACCCGAACGCCGAGCCTTCGAGCTGGGTGGTCGATATCGGCGCGATCGGTTTCGACAAGGGCCACGTGACCCTCGACGATCAGACCCTGAAGACCAACCTCGATGTGTTGATCGACCCGCTCGGCAAGCCGATTCCATTCAGCGAGATCGTCGGCGACAAAGCGGCGAAAACCGCTCAGGACAAGGGCGGCGCACCGCAGGATTACGCCTTTGCACTCAAGGTCAAAGGCCAATACCACGCGCAGAACCTTACCGGGCAGGGCAAGATCGGCGGGCTGCTGGCCTTGCAGGACGCGAGCAAGCCGTTCCCGTTGCAGGCCCAGGCGAAGATCGGCGATACCCGTATCGAACTGGCCGGCACCCTGACTGACCCGCTGAATCTCGGCGCCCTCGACCTGCGCTTGAAACTCGCTGGCGACAGCCTCGGCAATCTTTACCCGTTGACCGGCGTGACCCTGCCGGACACCCCACCGTACTCCACCGACGGCCACCTGATCGCCAAGCTGCATGACGAGGCCGGGGCGAAATTCACTTATGAAAAATTCAACGGCAAGATCGGCGACAGTGACATCCACGGCGACCTCACCTACGTGGCCAGTCAGCCACGGCCGAAACTCACGGGTGCGCTGCTCTCCAATCAATTGCTGTTTGCCGACCTCGCGCCGCTGATCGGTGCCGATTCCAATACCGAGCAAAAGGCCCGTGGCGGCGCGAGCAAGCAGCCGGCAGATAAAGTCCTGCCGGTCGAAGAATTCAAAACCGATCGCTGGCGCGCCATGGACGCCGATGTCGAGTTCACCGGCAAACGCATCGTCCACAGCGAGAAGCTGCCGTTCAACGACCTCTATACCCATCTGAAACTCAACGACGGCGAGCTCAGCCTGGAACCGCTGCGCTTTGGCGTCGCCGGCGGCACGCTGGATGCGCTGATTCGCCTGAATGGCCGCACCGAGCCGCTGGAAGGCCGGGCGCGTTTGACCGCACGCAAATTCAAACTCAAAGAGCTGTTCCCGACCTTCGAGCCGATGAAAACCAGTTTCGGTGAGCTCAATGGCGATGCCGACATCAGTGGCCGGGGCAACTCCGTGGCCAAGCTCCTCGGTGGCGCCAACGGCAATCTGAAGATGCTGATCAACGACGGTGCGATCAGCCGCGAGCTGATGGAACTGGCCGGGCTCAACGTCGGTAACTACGTGGTCGGCAAGATCTTTGGCGACAAGGAAGTGAAGATCAATTGCGCGGCGGCGGATTTCGACATCAAGACCGGCCTGGCCACGACACGGCTGTTTGTCTTCGATACCGAGAACGCAATCATCTACATCGATGGCACGGCGAACATGGCCACCGAACAACTCGATCTGACCGTGACCCCTGAGTCGAAAGGCTGGCGACTGATCTCGCTGCGCTCGCCGCTGTATGTGCGCGGCAAGTTCATCAAACCTGATGCCGGCGTCAAAGCCGTACCGTTGATGCTGCGCGGGGCGGGGATGGTCGCGTTGGGCGTGATAGCCGCACCGGCGGCGGGGTTGCTGGCGCTGGTGGCGCCAAGCGGTGGCGAGCCGAATCAGTGCGCGCCGTTGCTGGAGCAGATGAAGCAGGGCAAGGCGCCGGTGACCGTTAAACCCAGCAAGTAATGCGGCGTCTCTGAGGGCGCCTTCGCGAGCTGGCTCGCTCCCACATCCGAACGCATTCCTTCAATTGAAATGCGATCCGGTGGGAGCGAGCCTGCTCGCGAATGCGGCCTGACTGTGATTACAGGTCGTTGAGGATATCCGCCATGTCGTCGGCGTGTTCTTCTTCCTGGGCGAGGATGTCTTCGAAGATGCGGCGGGTGGTCGGGTCTTTGTCACCGATGTACTGGATGATTTCGCGGTAGCTGTCGATAGCAATGCGCTCGGCCACCAGATCTTCGTAAACCATTTCCTTGAGCGTGTTGCCGGCCACGTATTGCGCGTGGGACATCTTGCTCAGCAGGTCAGGGTTGAACTCAGGCTCACCGCCCAGTTGCACGATCCGCTCGGCGAGGCGATCGGCGTGCTCGGCTTCCTGGTTGGCGTGTTCGAGGAATTCGTCGGCGGCGACATTGGCTTTCAAGCCGTTGGCCATGAAGTAGTGGCGCTTGTAGCGCAAGGTGCACACCAGCTCGGTGGCCAGCGACTCGTTGAGCAAACGCAGTATTTCTTCACGGTTGGCGTTGTAGCCCTCGGTGACCGCGCCGTTTTCCACGTGTTGCCGCGCGCGTTCGCGCAGGGTTTGAACATCAGACAAATGCACGTCACTCATTTCATTCTCCTGGAGGCTAATCCGATAGGCGCCACGTTCTGAAGACGCGGTCGCTACCCAGGTTGTGAGTCTTGAGCGAAGCGAAAAGTTTTATGCGATTTACGCCGGACGCGCTGCAGGAACTGCTGAAGACTGCGATGTCGGGAGAGTCAGACCGGTTTCGGTGGAGCGGGTGCTGGCGGACTGGAATAGGCTATCGTTGAGTTGTCATCGCCGAGGTGGATGCTTGGCGGGCGTCTTGCAGGTCTGGCATCCACTCACCGCGCACAAGGATGTAATCCATGTCGACACGTTATCCACTGGTGCTGGTGCCGGGCATGCTCGGCTTTATCCGGCTGGTGCTTTACCCGTATTGGTTCGGCATCATCAAGGCCTTGCGCCGTGGTGGTGCGACGGTGGTCGCGGTGCAGGTTTCGCCACTCAATTCCACGGAAGTGCGCGGCGAGCAATTGCTGGTGCGGATCGACGAAATTCTCCGCGAGACGGGGGCGCAGAAGGTCAACCTGTTCGGTCACAGCCAAGGCGCTTTGACTGCACGGTATGCGGCGGCGAAGCGTCCGGATCTGGTCGCCTCGGTGACTTCGGTGGCCGGTCCGAATCATGGTTCCGAGCTGGCTGATTATCTGGAAAAGCACTACCCCGGTAGCAGTGCCAAGGGCCGCTTGCTCGAAGCGTTGCTGCGCCTGATCGGCTGGGTCATGGCATTGCTCGACACGGGTTATCACGGGCCGAAACTGCCGGTGGATATCCACGCTTCTCACCAATCGCTGACGACGGCGGGCGTCGCATTATTCAATCAGCGTTATCCACAAGGGCTGCCGGAAGTCTGGGGCGGCCAGGGGCCGGAAGAGGTCAACGGTGTGCGCTATTACTCCTGGTCAGGGACGCTGCAACCGGGCAAGACCGATCGTGGCGGCAATCTTTTTGACGGCACCAACCGCAGTTGTCGCTTGTTCGCCAAGACCTTCGTTCGCGAGCCGGGGCAGTGCGACGGCATGGTCGGCCGTTACAGCTCGCATCTGGGCACGGTGATCGGTGATGACTATCCGCTGGATCATTTCGACATCGTCAATCAGTCGCTGGGACTGGTGGGCAAAGGCGCGGATCCGGTACGGCTGTTTGTCGAGCATGCCGCGCGGCTGGAGGCTGCAGGGTTATAGCCAAACAGACCGCGTCATCGTTCTTCGCGAGCAGGCTCGCTCCCACAGGTGTCTGCATTTCAACGTGGGAGCGAGCCTGCTCGCGAAGGGGTCTTATCAGGCAACGCTGACCCGGCGGCCCAAAACGGTGGTCCAGCGCTCCGACAAAACCACCCCACCCAAGGTCAGCAAACCGCCCACCAGGTGATACATCGCCAACTGTTCCTTCAGCACCAGCGCTGCGATCAACGCGGTAATCAGCGGCAGCAGATTGAAGAACAACGTCGTCCGGCTCGGTCCCAGTCGCTGCACCGCCTGCATCCACGCCAGCGGCGCGACCATCGAAGCCAGCAGGCATGCATAGAGCACCAGCGGCACGTTCTGCGGATTCAAACCGGTCTTCGGCGAAACAGCGAACAACGGAAACAACACCACAATCGCCACCAGCACCTGCAAGTACAGCAGCACCAGCGGCGGCAGGCGCAGTTGCCACTTTTTCAACAGCGTGCTGTAAACCGCGTAGGCCAGCGTGGCGATCAGCATCATCGCATCGCCCAGATTGACCCCGTGTTGCAGCAGCGCACCGAGGCTGCCGGATGACACCACCACCAGCACGCCAGCGAACGACAGCATCGCACCGACCAGCGCGCCAGCGGTCAGGCGCTGGCCGAGGCTGATGATCGCCATGGCCAGCGACATCAATGGCATCAGCGACAGGATGATGCCCATGTTGGTCGCGGTTGTCAGTGTTGCAGCGAAATAGGCAAGGCTCTGATACACCGCCATGCCCAGTACGCCGAGGATGAAAATCCGCCCCAGGTTCGGCCGAATCTGCGGCCAGTGCGCGATCACTTTCGAGAGCATGAATGGCGTGAACAGCAAGCCGGCGAGCAGCCAGCGATAGAAACCGATCTCGGCCGGGAATATTGCGCCGACCGCCAGTTTGTTGATCACGGTGTTGCCGGCCCAGATGAAAATCGCCAGCAGGGGAAACGCGTATTGCATGGGACAAAACCAGAACGTTGATGAAGGGCGATTATCGCCTGTCTGGATGCAGGCCTATACTGCGAACCGGACAACCTGCCTCTGCATCCGGACAGCATGAACAGCAAACACATCGATCTGCTCGATTTCAGCGAACTGCCGTCAGCGGTGTATTTCCGCTACGCCGATTTCAATGCCCACGAATATGCCGCGCCGCATCGCCATCCGTGGGGCACGCTCGAGTATGCCGCCCATGGCGTGTTGCACATGGATGTCGACGGCAGCCGCTTCATGTCGCCGCCGCAGTACGCGGTGTGGGTGCCGCCCGAGGTCGAGCACAGTTTCTACAGCCATCAGCCGGTCAACTATCGCGCGGTGTGTCTTGATCCAAGTGTTTGCACACGGTTGCCGGCGCGGGCCTGCACCTTGGCGATCAGTGACATTCTCAAGGCGATTCTCAAGGACTTCGCTGCCCGCGATGTGAAGATTCCGGAGCATGAGGCCGATCAGCGTCTGGCCCAGGTATTGGTCGATCAACTGCAACAGGCACCGGTGCAGGAATGTTACCTGCCATATGCGAGCAGCCCGGGCTTACTGACGATTCTCGACGCCTTGCAGGCCGCGCCGGGCGACAACCAACCGTTGGCGCATTGGGCCGCGCAAGTGCATGTCAGCGAGCGCACTCTGGCGCGGCAGTTTGTCCGCGAGCTGGGCATGAGCTTTGGCGAGTGGCGTCAGCGTTTGCGTTATCTGGCGGCGATCGAGGCGCTGGAAACCTCGCGTTCGGTGCAGGAAATCGCTTTCGACCTCGGCTACAGCAGCGGCTCGGCCTTCATCGCCATGTTCGCCCGCCAGGCCGGTTGCACGCCGGAGCAGTATCGGCGCAGCCACCTCGAGGGCAGGAAGGTGTAACAAGCTTTGACTACACTGCGACAGAGGCCGCATCCATCGGTGCGGCAACAAGGAGAAAACTCCATGAAGATGTTGCGTGTGCCGTTGTTGATGATCGGGCTGCTTGTGTGTTCCCAGGGTTTCGCCGCCACGGCGCAACAGAACAAGATGACCACCTGCAATGCCGATGCGACCGCCAAAAGCCTGAAGGGCGACGAGCGCAAGGCGTTCATGAGCACCTGCCTGAAAGCGGCACCAGCGGCCAACGATGGCAAGGAGCTGACCCCGCAGCAGCAGAAGATGACCACCTGCAATGCCGATGCGAAAACCAAGGCGCTGACCGGCGATGCGCGCAAGGCGTTCATGAGTGAGTGTCTGAAGAAAAAGTGAAACGGTAAATAATGTGGTGAGCTTGCCGGCCTCTTCGCGAGCAGGCTCGCTCCCACATTTGAAACGCGCACTCCTGTGGGAGCGAGCCTGCTCGCGAAAGCGTCGCTGAATGCACCGACAATCCCACGCCCCGCATATCCCTAGTGCTATCCCCGGATCGCTGGCAGACTGCCCATCCTTTCACGCCGTTCGTTTTGAGGCTGTATGCCAACGTTTTCTCAGCGTCATGTTGTGTTCTGGGTCAGTTGCATCATCATTTTTGGCGGTTTGCTGCTGGTGCTGCCGCTGCGCCTGTTGCCGAGCCTGCTGGCCGGGTTGCTGGTGTTCGAGCTGGTCAACATGCTCACCCCGCAACTGCAACGGCTGATCGAAGGGCGGCGTGCGCGCTGGTTGGCGGTGGCGCTGCTCGGCACGCTGGTGGTGAGTGCGCTGGCGCTGATCTTCGCTGGCGCCATCAGTTTCCTCCTGCATGAAGCGGAAAACCCCGGCGCCTCGCTCGATAAATTCATGGGCGTGGTTGATCGCGCGCGCGGGCAGTTGCCGCCGTTCATCGATGCCTACCTGCCGGCGAGTGCGGCGGAATTTCGCGTGGCGATCGGCGAGTGGGCGAGCAAGCATCTGGCCGACCTGCAACTGGTCGGCAAGGACGCCGCGCACATGTTCGTCACCCTGCTGATCGGCATGGTGCTCGGCGCGATCATCGCCCTGCAGCGCATCCCCGACGTGACCAAGCGCAAGCCGCTGGCCGCCGCTTTGTTCGACCGTTTGCATCTGCTGGTGCAGGCGTTTCGCAATATCGTCTTCGCGCAGATCAAGATTTCCCTGCTCAACACCGTGTTCACCGGGATCTTCCTCGCGGTGATCCTGCCGATGTTCGGCATCAAGCTGCCGCTGACCAAAACCCTGATCGTGCTGACCTTCCTGCTCGGCCTGCTGCCGGTGATCGGCAACCTGATGTCGAACACGCTGATCACCATCGTCGGCCTGTCGCTGTCGATCTGGGTGGCGATCGCCGCGCTGGGCTACCTGATCGTTATCCACAAGCTCGAATACTTCCTCAACGCGCGCATCGTCGGCGGGCAGATCAGTGCCAAGTCGTGGGAGTTGCTCCTGGCGATGCTGGTGTTCGAAGCCGCGTTCGGTTTGCCGGGAGTGGTGGCGGGGCCGATTTATTACGCGTATCTGAAGAGTGAGCTGAAGCTCGGAGGAATGGTCTAGAAAAGCAGCTTCGAGCTTCAAGCTTCAAGCTGCAAGTAAAAAGCAGAAGCAAGAGCCGCAGTGGCTTTTGCTCTAGCTTGCAGCTTGCAGCTTAAAACTTGCAGCAGCCCCTAAACGCCATAGCGTTTGCGGGCTTCAATCGCCAAACCGCTACCAATGCTGCCAAAGATGTTGCCTTCGACATGCCGCGCGTTCGGCAGCATCGCCGAGACGCTGTTGCGCAGGGCCGGGATGCCGCTCGATCCACCAGTGAAGAACACCGTGTCGACCTGATCGACCGCCACGCCGGCGTCATTCAACAACTGCGTAACACTGCCACGCACGCGCTCGAGCAAGGCTTCGATCGCCGATTCGAACAGCGCGCGGCTCAGCTCGACGCTCAGCCCGGCTTCGATGCGGTCCAGCGGCACGTGACGGCTGTCGGCGTGGGTCAGCTGGATCTTGGTTTCTTCCACTTCCATCGCCAGCCAGTGCCCGGCGCGCTGTTCGATCAGCTTGAACAGGCGATCGATGCCGCCGGTGTCTTCGATGTCGTAACGCATGCTGCCCAGCGCCAGCGTGGATTTCTGCGAGTACACCGAGTTGATCGTGTGCCAGGTCGCCAGGTTCATGTGGTGGCTGGTCGGCATGTAGGCGCCGCTCTTCATGCGGCTGCCGTAGCCGAACAGCGGCATCAGGCCTTGCAGACTCAGCTGTTTGTCGAAGTCGGTACCACCGATGTGCACACCGCCGGTGGCGAGGATGTCATCGTGACGGTTGTCGAGACCACGACGCTCGGGCGACAGGCGCACCAGCGAGAAGTCGGAGGTACCACCGCCGATGTCGACGATCAGTACCAGCTCTTCTTTCTCGATGGTCGACTCGTAGTCGAACGCTGCCGCGATCGGCTCGTACTGGAACGACACGTCCTTGAAACCGATTTTGCGCGCCACTTCGACCAGGGTGTCTTCGGCCTCCTGGTCGGCGAGCGGATCGTCGTCGACAAAGAACACCGGACGGCCCAGCACCACTTGCTCGAATTCCCGACCGGCGGCGGTTTCGGCGCGGCTCTTGAGCTGGCCGATGAACAGCCCGAGCAGGTCCTTGAACGGCATAGCCGTGCCGAGGACGCTGGTGTCGTGTTTGATCAGCTTGGAGCCGAGCAGGCTTTTCAACGAGCGCATCAGCCGGCCTTCGTAGCCTTCCAGATACTCGTGCAGGGCCAGGCGACCGTAGACCGGGCGACGTTCCTCGATGTTGAAGAAGACCACCGACGGCAGGGTGATCTTGTCGTCTTCCAGCGCGATCATGGTGTCCATGCCGGGGCGCAGCCAGCCGACGGTGGAGTTGGACGTGCCGAAGTCGATGCCGCAGGCACGGGCTGGAGAGGCGTCTTTCATGTCTTTCGGTTTCCGGTCAAAAAAACGGCCGCGCAGTGTATGTCAGTGCGCGGCAGATTCGAAGGCCGGTCATCCGCTATTTCGCCCCCAGACAGTTGAAAACCACCGCATCGCCCCAAACTTGCTGGCATGGGCCGGCAGACACACCGGCGGTCGCAAGAACCGCCGTCCACTGCCGATAAACTTCTGCGGCGCCACCCGGTCACAAACTTGAGATCGGTCAACCCGGCACGTGCCAATCGGCGCATGCTGGTCTCGGCGCGAAATCGATAACGGATGGTGATCCTTCCATGGACTTCAAAGACTATTACAAGATACTCGGCGTGGAGCCGACAGCCGACGACAAGGCCATCAAGGCGGCCTATCGCAAGCTGGCGCGCAAATACCACCCCGATGTCAGCAAGGAAAAAGACGCCGAGGCCAAGTTCAAGGACGCCTCGGAAGCCTATGAAGCGCTGAAAAGTGCCGACAAGCGCGCCGAATATGACGAACTGCGCCGTTATGGCCAGCACGGTCAGCCGTTCCAGGGCCCACCGGGCTGGCAGAGCCGTGGCGGCTTCGGTGGCGGCGGTGGCGACACAGGCGACTTCTCGGACTTCTTCAGTTCGATCTTCGGCAATCGCGGCCCCGGTTTCGGTGGCGCCGAGAGCCGCCAATCACGCGGACGCCGAGGGCAAGACGTGGAAATGGAACTGCCGGTCTTCCTCGAAGAAACCCTGTCGAACGAATCGAAAAAAGTCACCTTTCAGGTGCCGCAATACAACGCGCACGGCCAACACGTCAGCAACACCAGCAAGAGCCTGAACGTGAAGATTCCGGCCGGCGTGACCGATGGCGAGCGAATTCGCTTGAAGGGCCAGGGCGCACCGGGCATCGGTGGCGGGGCGAATGGCGATCTGTACCTGACCATTCGTTTTGCGCCGCACCCGAAATTCGATGTTGAGGGCGAGAACCTGATCATCACCTTGCCCCTGGCTCCGTGGGAATTGGCATTGGGCACTGAAGTGGCCGTGCCGACCCTGACCGGCAAGATCAACCTCAAGGTCCCGGCCGGCAGCCAGAACGGCCAGCGCATGCGTGCCAAGGGCCATGGCCTGCTGAACAAGGCCGGCGAGCGCGGTTATCTGTTCGTGCAGCTCAAGACCGTGATGCCCAAAGCCTCCGACGATGAGGTCAAGGCGCTGTGGCAGGAACTGGCGAAGAAAGCCGCCTTCAATCCGCGAGAGAACTTCTGAACCCGACGACGGAGTAGCCCATCATGAGCAGCCCCCTGATCGTTCAACTGGACCTGGCAGAATTCTGTGAGGCGGCCGACTTGTCGGACGTCTACGTGATCGAAATCGTCGAGCACGGCATCCTCGAACCTCAGGGCGCGCAGCCCCGGGAATGGCGTTTCACCGACTACGAATTGGCCTTGGCCAAGCGTGCGGCGAAGCTGCGCCGTGATCTGGAACTGGAGTGGGAAGGCGTGGCGCTGGCGCTGGATCTGCTGGATGAGGTGAAGCAGTTGCGCGCCGAGAACCGCATGTTGCGCCAGCGGTTGGGGCGGTTGGTGGTCGAATAAGTTGTTTGAGGCGATGAGGTCTGATCCGGCCTCATCGCGAGTCGGCCCGCTTGTGCCGGGTTAGTGTTTGCGAGTGTTTCACCCGGTATGAACCGGCAGGATGGTCTGATAGTTTTCCGGGCACATGTTGGCAATGGATGCCGACGGTCGTAGCGCCAGCCAGACTGGCCAGCGCTGCGCAATCTTTGCAAGGAAGCCTGTCAATGCCAGTCAGACCCAAGCCGCCCAAGCCGGGCGCAGTCGATATCACCACCCCTGGGCGCACATCCCGGGATTCCGCCACGCACGGTATCGAATCACCGCATCTGACCCCCGGTCCGTTCATTCGCAAGACCCCGCCCGATACCAGCGAACCCGGCAATAGCACGCAGCAAATGGAAACTGCAGTTGCCCCGCACAGCGTGCACGTCGACCCGACGCCGTCTACATCTGGTCCCGTCCCGAAGCTTAAAACCTCGGCTCTGGAGCGTTACCTGATTGCCTCGACAGCCCCTCTACCGCAAGCGGACATTGACGGGTTTCGCGTATTCAAAGGACGCCAATACGCGGACCTGCAGGGCGGTGGTACGGTGCTGATCGGCGTCGATGCCGAGACCGGTCTGCATCGGGCCAGATTGTCCAGCGAGCTGCAGCCGTCCGGCCCTGTGCTTGCCTACGATCCGTTGAACAAGCACTGGTACGCGCTTGAAGAGTCCAGCGCGTCGCCGGACGCTGCCGCTGTCCCGGGCAAAAGCCGCAGGGTGGCGCGCCAGAGCGATGAAGACTACGAGTCTGCCGTTGAAGAGCTGTCCGACGATGTCGGTGCGGCGCAGGAACACTTCTATCTGGCATCCGAGTCGATGCCCGCCAAACCCTTCACCGCTGACGAATTGCGTGCGATGCGCAGCGAAACGCGGTTTTCGTTCCTTGCCAATCGGCCCGGGGTCTACGACCGTGCCAATAACGGCAAATACCCATTCCGGGACATGGCCGGCCGGCCTGTCAGGATAAAGAAGCTCCAGACCCTGGCGCGTTTCGAAGACGGCAGCCGTTATACCTCCGAGCAGATCAAGCCTTACATCAAGTTTGGCGCCTACGAGCATGTCGCGCGGTTGTATGAAGAAAAGCTGCAATGGCGATTGTTCACCGAGGCCGACATGACGGTGCCCGGAGAGCAGGCCCTGGTCGGCCAGTCAATGGTGGTCGCCAACCGGCGCATCACCCGAGGCGAGGTGGTCGGTGTCTATGCTGGCGCGATCATGCCGGGACGTCTTGTGCCGCTGCCCCAGCAGTCATACACCATGAAGGTCGGCGTCCGTTATCAGCCGGGACCTGGATATTTGATCCCCTACGAATTCGCGCTGGTCGGTGACACGATTATCTCGCGGATCAACACGCGCTTTTGGTATGACGCGGCGGGCAAGCCGGTTCGTCAGGCTACGGAGGGTTACAACGTCGAGTTCGTACCGTTCGATGTCGAAGCGCAACAGTGGATAGGCAAGGAACTGGTCACCCGCGACTTCATTCTCAACGCCATCTTCGCTACCGAAGACATTCCGGCGGGAACCGAGTTACGCATCGATTACAACTACAGCGATGCGGACATCGCGAAACTGTTCCCGTGACTGCCTGAGCGATCGCGACTGAATACGGACCTGCGCGCCCGTATTCAGCACACTCCATCATCAGAACAGAAAATAGCGCTGCGCCATCGGCAGCGTTTCCGCCGGTTCGCACCACAGCAACACACCGTCTGCCTTGACCTGATAGGTCTGCGGATCGACATCGATGTTCGGCAGATAGTCGTTGTGGATCAGGTCGGTTTTCTGCACGTCGCGGCAGCCCTTCACCACAGCGATCTGCTTCTTCAACCCCAGAGCCTCCGGCAATCCGGCCTCCTGCGCCGCCTGGCTGATAAAGGTCAGGCTGGTGGCGTGCAGCGAGCCGCCGTAGCTGGCGAACATCGGGCGGTAATGCACCGGTTGCGGTGTTGGAATCGAAGCGTTGGCGTCGCCCATCAGGCTGGCAGCAATCGCGCCGCCCTTGAGAATCAGCGTCGGCTTCACACCAAAGAACGCTGGACGCCAGAGCACCAGATCGGCCCACTTGCCGACTTCGATCGAGCCGACTTCATGGCTGATGCCGTGGGTAATCGCCGGGTTGATGGTGTACTTGGCGATGTAACGCTTGGCGCGGAAGTTGTCGTTGCCCTCGCCGTCCTGCGGCAGCGGGCCGCGCTGTTTTTTCATCTTGTCGGCGGTCTGCCAGGTGCGCGTGATGACTTCGCCGACACGGCCCATGGCCTGACTGTCGGAGCTGATCATCGAGAACGCGCCGAGGTCGTGGAGGATGTCTTCGGCGGCAATGGTTTCGCGGCGGATGCGGCTTTCGGCGAAGGCGACGTCTTCGGCAATGCTCGGGTCGAGGTGATGGCAGACCATCAGCATGTCGAGGTGTTCGTCGATGGTGTTGCGGGTGAACGGCCGGGTCGGGTTGGTCGAGCTTGGCAGCACGTTGGGGAAGCCGCAGGCCTTGATGATGTCCGGCGCGTGACCGCCACCGGCACCCTCGGTGTGATAGGTGTGGATGGTGCGGCCCTTGAACGCGCCGAGAGTGGTTTCGACGAAGCCGGATTCGTTGAGGGTGTCGGTGTGGATCGCCACCTGCACATCGTACTGGTCGGCGACGTTGAGGCAGTTGTCGATGCTCGCCGGAGTGGTGCCCCAGTCCTCGTGCAGTTTGAGGCCGATGGCACCGGCCTTGACCTGTTCGATCAACGGCTCCGGCAGGCTGGCGTTGCCCTTGCCGGTCAGACCGATGTTCATCGGGAAAGCATCGGCGGCCTGGAGCATGCGCGCCAGATGCCACGGGCCGGAGGTGCAGGTGGTGGCGTTGGTGCCGGTGGCAGGCCCGGTGCCGCCGCCGATCATGGTGGTGACGCCGCTCATCAGCGCTTCTTCGATCTGCTGCGGGCAGATGAAGTGGATATGCGTGTCGATGCCACCAGCGGTGAGGATCATGCCTTCGCCGGCAATCACTTCGGTGCCGGCGCCGATGGCGATGGTCACGTTGGGCTGCACGTCGGGGTTGCCGGCCTTGCCGATCGCGGCGATGCGCCCGTCCTTGAGGCCGACGTCGGCCTTGACGATGCCCCAGTGGTCGATGATCAGCGCGTTGGTGATCAGCGTGTCGACCACTTCGGCGGCGAGCAATTGGCTCTGGCCCTGGCCGTCGCGGATGACTTTGCCGCCACCGAACTTCACTTCCTCGCCGTAGGTGGTGAAGTCCTTCTCGACTTCGATCCACAGCTCGGTATCGGCCAGGCGCACCTTGTCGCCGACGGTGGGGCCGAACATGTCGGCGTAGGCTTGGCGGGAGATTTTCATTTCCGTTCCTCGGAACTGAGCTGCAAGCTTCAAGCTGCAAGCCTCAAGTAAAAGCGAATGTGCGAGCGCCACAAGACTGCTTTTTTCTTGCAGCTTGCGGCTTGCAGCTTAAAGCTGTCTTTTCAGAGATCACCCATGATGCGGCCGGCAAAGCCGAACACCCGGCGATGCCCGGCGTAATCGACCAGCTCGACTTCACGACTCTGGCCCGGCTCGAAGCGCACCGCCGTGCCCGCCGGAATATTCAGGCGCATGCCGCGACTGGCGGCGCGATCGAAGGTCAGCGCGTCGTTGGTTTCGAAAAAGTGAAAGTGCGAACCGACCTGGATCGGCCGGTCACCGCTGTTGGCGACTTTCAGGCTCACGGTGCGGCGGCCGACGTTGAGTTCGATGTCGCCGGGCTGGATCTGGTATTGGCCAGGAATCATCGCTGGGCTCCTTGCAGGACTTTGTAATAGAGAGCGGTCGGGCGATAGGTGCCGTTGGGATCGCAGGCGTAATCGGGAATTTCGCCGGCGCGCACGTAGCCCAGCGCCTTGTAGAAATCTTCTGCCGGCGAGCCGGCCTCGGTGTCGAGATAGAGCATGCCGCGCTTGTGCTTGGGCGCTTCGAGTTCCAGCGCCTGCATCAGTTGCTGACCGAGACCGCGCCGACGCGCGTGTTCGCGCACCAGCAGTTTCTGCACTTCGGCGCGGTTCAGACCATTGGCCTTCTGGCACAGGCCCAGTTGCACGCTGGCCAGCACCTGCTCGTCCTTCACCACCACCCAGAGCAGCGTGCTGCCCTTGTTGATGTTGTCCTGCACCTCACCGAAATACGCGCGCGCCTGCGCGGCATCGAGGTCGGCCATGAAGCCGACGCTGGCGCCGTAACCGACGGCGTCGAGCAGCAGATCGATCAGGCCCTGGCGATAGTGGGCAAAGCTCTCAGCGTTGACGCGGCGCAACTGGGCGGCGTTCATCGACATCACTCCTTGTGGGCATCCGGTGGCTGTGCGCCGGGATTGAGGGTCAACTGCATGAAGGTCAGGTCGAGCCAGCGGCCGAACTTGGTGCCCACTTGCGGCATCTGCCCGGTGACGCTGAAACCGGCGCGCTGGTGCAGGCGGATCGAGGCAGCGTTGCCGCTTTCGATGGCGGCGACCATGACGTGTTTGCCGCAGGTGCGTGCGCGTTCGATCAACGCGGTCATCAGTTGCGGGCCGAGGCCGTTGCCGCGTTGATCGCTGCGCACGTACACCGAGTGCTCGACGGTGTGGCGGAAACCGTCGAACGGCCGCCAGTCGCCGAACGAGGCGTAACCCAGCACCGCGTTGTGGCTGTCGACGATCACCAGAATCGGATACGCCTGCAACTGACGCGCGTCGAACCATGCCTGGCGATTGCCGAGGTCGACCGCTTGTTCGTTCCAGATCGCCGTGGTGTTGAGCACGGCGTCGTTGTAGATGTCGCGGATCGCCGGCAGGTCGGCCCGGCTCGCATCGCGAATGCTGTAAGTCATGGCGCGGCCTCAGACGATCGGCTGGTGAACGGTGACCAGTTTGGTGCCGTCGGGGAACGTCGCCTCGACCTGGATCTCCGGGATCATTTCCGGGATGCCTTCCATCACTTGTTCGCGGCTGAGCAGGGTGGTGCCGTAATGCATCAGCTCGGCCACGGTCTGGCCGTCGCGGGCACCCTCCAGCAGCGCGGCGGAGATGTAGGCCATGGCTTCCGGGTAGTTGAGTTTCACGCCACGGGCCAGCCGCCGCTCGGCGACGAGGCCGGCGGTGAAGATCAGCAGCTTGTCTTTTTCGCGTGGGGTCAGGTCCATGGTTCGGGTTCCATCAGGGCAGATTGAAAAATTATCTGATTGCGCACATCCCCTGTGGGAGCGAGCCTGCTCGCGAATACGGTTTCATATTCAGCGTATGGGGTGGCTGACATGACGCTTTCGCGAGCAGGCTCGCTCCCACAGTTGGAATGCATTTCAGGTGTTCCAGATTCGGGGGGGCAAAGCCTCGCGGCCCAGCAGCGCAGGCCTTAGCAATCGCCACAAATCAATCAGCCAGGCGCGCGCGAGTAACGCTTCACCGGCCAGGCACCGCGCCACCAGCAACCCCGGCAACTGGGTCAAATCCCCGCGTACCTCATGCCCCAGCGAGCGGCAACGCTCCAGCAACTCGGCGTCTATCTCACCGGTCACCAGCAGCGTCGCAAACACCGGTTGCCCGTCCAGGCCGATCGGCGAGTCGAGTAAACCGTCCGCACCGACAATGCGCTGCCGTTCATGCCAGAGCAACTGACCGTCGCGGCGGATGTCCAGGTGCGCCTGAAAATGCCCGAGGTCAAAACGCTCGCCGCTGGCCGGCCGACCGAGCGCCACCACGTCCCAGTAGAACAGCCGCGCATCGCCTTCAAGCTCGATCGTTGTGCTCAACTCGGCCTGCGCGGCGCTGTAGACGATGGTTTCCTGCGGCAGCCATTCCAGAGTCGCGCCGGCAGCGACTTGCAAGTCGAGTTGCTGATAAGCCGGTCCACCCGCGCGATACCACTTGGCGGCGCCGGGGCTGGTGATCTGTGCCCAGGCGTTGTGTTCGACGCGGGCGCTGATATCGAGCCGATCACCACCGGCAATTCCGCCCGGTGGATGGACGATGATGTGCTGGCAGACCTCGGGGCCTTCGGCGTACAGATGCTTTTGCACGCGCAGCGGGCCGAGGTGACGGCGCATGACCGGACGCGTGCAATCGCCGAAACGTGCGTAGGCCAGTTCCAGCTCGGCGTGCCAGCTCGGGGTAAACAGGGCAGGTGCAACAATCGAATTCATGGTTTGTGATTATCGTTAGGAAGCTACAGATTAGACCGGCGCGTTAGATCGTGACCAGCCCGCGTACACCTTCGGCCTCCATATTTTCACCGCGACCCTGCTGGACGATCTCGCCCCGCGACATCACCAGGTATTGATCGGCCAGTTCTGCAGCAAAGTCGTAGAACTGCTCGACCAGCAGAATCGCCATGTCACCGCGCGCCGCGAGCTGCTTGATCACCGCGCCGATTTCCTTGATCACCGACGGTTGAATGCCTTCGGTGGGCTCATCGAGAATCAGCAGGCGCGGGCGGCTGGCCAATGCCCGGCCGATGGCCAGTTGCTGTTGCTGACCGCCGGACAGATCACCGCCACGGCGCTGCTTCATTTGTAGTAGCACCGGGAACAATTCGTAGATGAAACCTGGAACTTCTTTGGCTTCTGAGCCTGGAAACCGCGACAGGCCCATCAGCAGATTTTCTTCTACTGTGAGGCGCCCGAAGATCTCACGGCCCTGTGGCACGTAGGCGATACCGGCATGCACACGCTGATGCGGTTTGAACGTGGTGATCGGTTTGCCTTCCCAGTTGACCGCGCCTTCCTTGGCCGGCAGCAGGCCCATCAGGCATTTGAGCAGGGTGGTCTTGCCCACGCCGTTACGGCCGAGCAGGCACGTGACTTCGCCGACCTTCACGTCAAAGCTCAGGCCGCGCAGGATGTGGCTACCGCCGTAGTACTGATGAAGTTGTTGGACTTGTAGCATCGGAACTCCGTTAGTTGGGCTTCAAGCCGCAAGCTGCAAGCAAGAGCAGTGCTGTTTATGACTTTGCTTTTACTTGCTGCTTGAAGCTTGTCGCTTGCAGCTGGCCGATTCATCGGCCGAGGTAGACCTCGATCACCCGCTCGTTTTCCTGCACTTGCTCAAGCGAGCCTTCCGCCAGAACGCTGCCCTGATGCAGCACCGTGACGTGGTCGGCAATCGAGCCGACGAAACCCATGTCGTGCTCGACCACCATCAACGAATGCTTGCCCGCCAGCGATTTGAACAGCTCGGCGGTGAACTCGGTTTCGGCGTCGGTCATGCCCGCCACCGGTTCGTCGAGCAGGAGCAATTGCGGGTCCTGCATCAGCAACATGCCGATCTCGAGAAACTGCTTCTGGCCGTGGGACAACAGCCCGGCCTGGCGATTGACCGAGGTGGTCAGGCGAATCGTCTCAAGCACTTCGCTGATGCGATCCTTCTGCTCGCCACTCAGGCGCGCACGCAAACTGGCCCACACCGACTTGTCGGTCTTCTGCGCCAGCTCCAGGTTTTCAAACACGCTCAAGGCTTCGAACACCGTCGGCTTCTGGAATTTGCGGCCGATGCCGGACTGGGCAATCTGCACTTCGCTCATCTGCGTCAGATCCAGGGTTTCGCCGAACCAGGCCTTGCCGTGGCTGGGCCGGGTCTTGCCGGTGATCACGTCCATCAGCGTGGTCTTGCCCGCGCCGTTGGGGCCGATGATGCAGCGCAGTTCGCCGACGCCGATGTACAGGTTGAGATTGTTCAGCGCACGGAAGCCGTCGAAGCTGACGCTGATGTCTTCCAAAGTCAGGATCGTGCCGTGGCGCGTATCGAGGCCCGGGCCGACGCGCTGGCCGAGGCCGATCGAGTCGCGACTGGTGCCTTCGTCCTTGTTCGGTTCCACGGGAAAGAACGCAGGTTCCAGCATGAATTCAGCACTCGCTGTGACTCTCATTGTTCACCTCGTTTCTTCAGCAAACCGATCACGCCCTTGGGCAGGTACAACGTCACGACGATGAACAGCGCACCGAGGAAGAACAGCCAGTATTCCGGGAAGGCCACGGTGAACCAGCTCTTCATGCCGTTGACCACGCCGGCGCCGAGCAGCGGCCCGATCAGCGTGCCGCGCCCGCCAAGGGCGACCCACACCGCCGCTTCGATCGAGTTGGTCGGCGACATTTCGCTGGGGTTGATGATGCCCACTTGTGGCACGTACAGCGCTCCGGCGAGACCGCACAGCACCGCACTCAGCACCCAGACGAACAGCTTGAAACCGCGCGGGTCGTAGCCGCAGAACATCAAACGGTTTTCCGCATCACGCAACGCCGTCAGCACCCGACCGAACTTGCTTTGCGCCAGGCGCCAGCCGATGAACAGGCTCGCCACCAGCAGCAACACCGTGGCCAGAAACAGCACCGCGCGGGTGCCCGGTTCGGTAATGCCGAAGCCGAGGATCGTGCGGAAGTTTGTAAAGCCGTTGTTGCCGCCAAACCCGGTCTCGTTGCGGAAAAACAGGAGCATGCCGGCGAAGGTCAGGGCCTGGGTCATGATCGAGAAATACACGCCTTTGATCCGCGAACGGAAGGCGAAGAAGCCGAACACCAGCGCCAGCAACCCCGGCGCCAGCACCACCAGACACATGGCCCAGAGGAAGCTGCTGGTGCCGGTCCAGTACCACGGCAATTCGCTCCACGACAGGAAAGTCATGAACGCTGGCAAGCCATCGCCGGCCGCCTGCCGCATCAGGTACATGCCCATCGCGTACCCGCCGAGGGCGAAGAACAGACCGTGGCCCAGCGACAGCAGGCCGGCATAGCCCCATACCAGATCCAGCGCCAGGGCGACGATGGCGTAGCAGAGGATTTTGCCGACCAGGGTCAGCGTGTAGGCCGAGACGTGCAGGGCATTGTCTGGCGACAACAATGAGAGCAGCGGCAGAACGATCAGCAGCGCGAGGATCACCCCGCCGACCGCGAGCGTGACTTTCGGCCCGGCCTTTTGTGTGGCCGTGACTAACAGAGGCTGGTTCATCAGTCGATCACCCGTCCTTTCAGTGCGAAGAGGCCTTGCGGACGTTTCTGAATGAACAGAATGATCAGCGCGAGGATCAGGATCTTGCCGAGCACCGCACCGATCTGCGGTTCGAGAATCTTGTTGGCGATGCCTAAGCCAAATGCGGCGAGCACGCTACCGGCCAGTTGGCCGACGCCGCCGAGCACCACCACCAGGAACGAGTCGATGATGTAGCTCTGGCCAAGGTCGGGACCGACGTTGCCGATCTGGCTCAGCGCCACGCCGCCCAATCCGGCGATGCCCGAACCGAGGCCGAAGGCGAGCATGTCGACGCGCCCGGTAGGCACGCCGCAGCAGGCGGCCATGTTGCGGTTCTGGGTGACGGCGCGCACGTTGAGGCCGAGGCGGGTCTTGTTCAGCAGCAGCCAGGTCAGCACCACCACGAACAATGCGAAAGCGATGATGACGATGCGGTTGTACGGCAGCACCAGATTGGGCAGCACTTGAATACCGCCGGACAGCCACGCCGGGTTGGCCACTTCAACGTTCTGCGCGCCGAACAACAAACGCACAAGCTGAATCAGCATCAGGCTGATGCCCCAGGTCGCGAGCAGCGTTTCCAGTGGTCGACCGTAAAGGTGGCGGATGACCGTGCGCTCCAGCGCCATGCCAATGGCGGCGGTGACGAAAAACGCCACCGGCAGCGCGATCAGCGGATAAAACTCGATGGCCTGCGGCGCGTAACGCTGGAACATCAACTGCACCACGTAGGTCGAGTAGGCACCGAGCATGAGCATCTCGCCGTGGGCCATGTTGATCACCCCGAGCAGGCCGAAGGTGATCGCCAGGCCGAGGGCCGCGAGCAGCAGAATCGAGCCCAGCGACATGCCGCTGAAGGCCTGGCCGAGCACTTCGCCGATCAGCAGTTTGCGCTTGACCTGAGCGAGGCTGGTTTCAGCGGCGGTGCGCACACCGGCATCGCTTTCCACGCCCGGTTCGAGCAGACCTTCGAGGCGTGTGCGTGCCAGCGGGTCGCCGGTTTCACCGAGCAGACGTACCGCCGCGAGGCGCACCGCCGGGTCGCTGTCGACCAGTTGCAGATTGGCCAGCGCCAGGCTCAAGGCGGCATGCACGCTTTCATCTTTTTCCCCAGCGAGTTGCCGGTCGAGAAATTTCAGCTGCGCGGGTTTCGCGCTTTTCTGCAATTGCTGCGCGGCGCCCAGACGGATCTTGCTGTCAGCGGCGAGCAATTGATGGCTGGCCATCGCGGTGTCGATCAGACCCCGCAGGCGATTGTTCAGGCGCAGGGTTTTCGCTTGGCCGTCGATCGTCAGCTCGCCTTGTTGCAGGGCGTTGAGTAATTCGATACGCGCCGGATCGGGCTGCGCGGCCCAGGCTTCCAGCAGTTTGGCCTGTTGCATCGGGTTGGCCGCGACAAAGTCTTCGGCGTCGCCGGCGTGGGCCAGGAGTGGCAAAAGCAGTGCAATGGCACAGATAAATCGGTAAAGGGCAGTGGGCATAGTCAGTCGCCTTGACGCGGACATTGTGGAAGCGAGCCTTTGTGGCGAGGGGATTGATCCCCGTTCGGCTGCGAAGCAGTCGTGATATCGGTCGACGCGATCAATCTGATACACCGCGACTGATGGCTTTGGGGCTGCTTCGCAACCCATCGGGGATAAATCCCCTCACCACAAAGGCCCGCTCCCACAGGGAATTGCATCAGCCTCACGCCAGGCGCGAGACTGACATCCGGTGACTCAGTTGCTCTTCACCGCATAATCCGGCTTCTTGTCGTTGCCCTGAATGTACGGGCTCCACGGTTGCGCGCGGATCGGGCCTTCGGTCTGCCACACGACGTTGAACTGACCGTCGCTCTGGATTTCGCCGATCATCACTGGCTTGTGCAGGTGGTGATTGGTCTTGTCCATGGTCAACGTGTAACCGGACGGCGCAGCGAAGGTCTGCCCGGCCAGTGCTTCACGCACCTTGTCGACGTCAGTGGATTTGGCTTTCTCGACCGCCTGCGCCCACATGTGGATGCCGACGTAGGTGGCTTCCATCGGGTCGTTGGTCACCGCTTTGTCTGCGCCTGGCAGATTGTGTTTCTTCGCATAGGCTTTCCAGTCCGCGACGAATTTCTTGTTCGCAGGATTCTCCACCGACTCGAAGTAGTTCCACGCCGCGAGGTTGCCCACCAGCGGTTTGGTGTCGATGCCGCGCAGTTCTTCCTCACCGACCGAGAACGCCACCACTGGTACATCGGTGGCTTTCAAGCCCTGGTTGGCCAGCTCTTTGTAGAACGGCACGTTGGAGTCGCCATTGACGGTCGAGATGACGGCAGTCTTGCCGCCGGCCGAGAATTTTTTGATGTTGGCAACGATGGTCTGGTAATCGCTGTGACCGAACGGCGTGTAGACCTCTTCGATGTCCTTGTCGGCCACGCCTTTGGAATGCAGGAACGCGCGCAGGATCTTGTTGGTGGTGCGCGGGTAGACGTAGTCGGTGCCGAGCAGGAAGTAGCGCTTGGCGCTGCCGCCTTCTTCGCTCATCAGGTATTCAACGGCGGGGATCGCTTGCTGGTTCGGCGCGGCGCCGGTGTAGAAGACGTTCGGCGACATCTCTTCGCCCTCGTACTGCACCGGGTAGAACAGCAGACCGTTGAGCTCTTCGAACACCGGCAATACCGATTTACGCGATACCGAGGTCCAGCAGCCGAACACCACCGCGACCTTGTCCTGGGTCAGCAGCTGCCGGCCTTTTTCGGCGAACAGCGGCCAGTTCGATGCAGGGTCAACGACGACAGGTTCAAGCATCTTGCCGTTCACGCCGCCCTTGGCGTTGATTTCGTCGATGGTCATCAGCGCCATGTCCTTGAGCGACGTTTCGGAGATCGCCATGGTCCCGGACAACGAATGCAGAATCCCGACCTTGATGGTCTCGGCGGCCTGGACAGTCCAGGTCATGCCCATCGCGGCAATGGATGCCGTGAGTGTGAAAGCCTTGATCAAACTGCGACGCTTCATTGTGCGATCTCCATGAACATTCGATTTTTTCTGGTTGGCAGATGCGGACGACTGAAGGTGTGTTTTGCAAAGGCTGTGCCCGGTCGCGTTCAGGCAAGAAAATGTCGTGCCAGAGCGCTTGCGTGCTGAATGCGTGCACCAGGAGGGGACGGCAGGCGGCCGATGGTGCGTCGAGTTGCGCCAGATTGGGGCGCCCGCTGGCACTCAGATGCGGATACAAAAGCGATAACCCTGTACCACAGCTCGAGAAAACCGACGGGCCACACTCAGTTGCTCATCCGATTCTCAGCGCAGGTTTTTATGAGTCATGTCTCAGGCCGATCCGGTCGTACCGCAAGTTCTTCAGCAACGTTCAAGCTGCCCCCACTGAGCCCGGCTTTTCTGACTGAAGAAGACGCCGCCTATTGGGTGCACACACGAATTCCACTCAACCCGGACAAAGAGTACGGCAGCGTGGTCCTGCTGCGACCGGACGGGAAATTCCTCGCCACCTCTCCCATCGCAGGTGAAGCCACCCACTTCGACTTCGGCACAATTGTGCAGACCGATGCCCTTGGCGGCATGCTCCATCCCTTGGGCTACCGATGTATCGCCAGCGTACACAGCCATCCGCCGATACATGACCAGTTCCGCAAGGGCAATCGGCGTCAGGATGAAACCCTGCTCAGGCTGTTCATGAGCTTCTATTCAGGCGGCGATTTCATTGGCGATGTGTCGGCGCGGGATTTTTTCCGCAGCGCTTACCTTTCAGGCCCGGATGGCAGCTTGCTCAAATACGTCTCGAGCGGCTCGCCCGAGGAACGCGACTACTTCCTCTGGCAGCAGTCCGGCGGGCCGTCGGGCCATCCGGCGGGGGCCTATGACGTGATGGCGGTGATCAACAAGCTGGCGACCGTGGGTGAGCTCAAAGTCATTGTTTCGAATGCCGACTGGGGCTACTCGGTGGGGCGCGTACCTGCGGACTGGAAGGTCGGCGCGTCGTTCTCCACGGGTGCGGTCACCGAACTGCCGCTGATGACCCGTGTATGCGTCAATGCCGAACGCGCCGTGCTGGCCGCGTTGAAATCAAGAGGCGCGCAGACGACAGGCCTGATCTTGAAAAAACTGACCGGCGAGGAGTATGTCGCCACCCATGCGCGCCCGGCCGGCCTCGCCGCTTGGGATCCTGAGCGAATATTTCCGGTTGATGCCCAGGGGCAATTGCAGCTGCCCAGGGGTTATTTGCTGGAGGGCTTTTACTTCGCCTCGCGGCCCGACCCTGCGCAGTTTCCGCCCGCTCAGCCGTGGCTCTACGAGAACTTCTTCACACCACGGGAGATCGCCGTCGCTATCGAAGCGAATGCCCGCAGCAAACATCTGGCGAAAGCAGGGCATGCGTTGTCGCTGTACATGCGGGCGCAGGATCATGCGATGTTGAAGTACCGCTTCAGCGGCGATTCGATCGAAGCGGCACTGAGCGTTACGCAGTCGGACGGCACGGTCGGTGACAATGGAGTGCAGGCAAGGCTGTTGGCCGGCACACTGGATACCCGCGCATTTGTCTCGATGCTGGTACTGGCCGGGACCCTGGAGGTCGTGCGCGGCAGTGCGCTGTGGGCGCATCTGGGTCCGGTGAATCTGCAATGGCAGCCCTTCGCCAACTTCCCCTGGCCGCGATTGAGCGGTGTTTTTCTGTGCGCCGATGATGCCGCTCGTCATGCCCATGAACTCGCCGGCCTGCGCCGTGACAAACCGTACGCCGGGTATGTTTTTCAGCGCAGCGACAAGCGTTTCGTGGTGTCCGAGCCGTCGCCGGGAGATATCGACACGCTCAGCCGGGGCAGGCTTTATCCGATGGACAATCATGGGCGTCCGGTCTTTCCCGACGACCATGCGCTGCACGCCCGTTACGTCTCACACACGGCGCTGTCACAACTTTTGCCGGTGGATGCAGAGCTTTTTGGCTGGGCGTATCAGGAAGCGGCTGTGAGCTTGCAGATGTTGAGTGTGGCGGAGGTCAGGCAAGTCCTGCTCGACGAGATTGCCTTGTATGTCAGCGCGGCGCCGGACAGTCTCGTCAGGTATGAGGTCAACGGATCTGCGGGCTCCGCGGAATTGGCCCGGCGCCTGGGCACGCGCCAGCATCCTGGCACCCTGGCGCTGGAGTTGGACAGCGGCCGTAAACGCCCGCAGGACTTCATTCGTGAACAGGCAGCGGCCGGACGTTTAACGGTTCTGATCGATAATGAACTGTGGGGCTATCGCGGGCGGGTGCCGCCCGCCTGGTCGCTGCGCACCACGCCCGCGCCTTTGCCCGTGCCGCAGTTACCGGTGGTGCAACTGCCGCCGCTTCTGTATCCCCAGCCGGACAGAGACAAGCCGATCCTGCCCAAACCCACGCCACACCCGCAGCCGCAAATCCCGTTGCCGCCGCTGACGTTGCCGTTGCCCTGGAAACGCGTGGAAGGTGTGGCATTCGGCGCGATTTTTCCCTCGGCGGATGAGGCTGCACGGGATCGATGCATGGGGGACTTTCGTCCACAGGGCGAGGCGCGCGCTTACTTCGGCTTTATTCTCAGGCACAAGAACCGGCCAGAGTATGTGGCTACCGAGCTGGTGCCCGTCGGTGATCAAGGCAAAAATCTGTTCAGGCTCGATGCGGTATTCGCCGACCTGCCCTCTGAGCCCTGGCATGCGTTGCCCGAGGGCTTTGAACTGCACGGCAATTTCTACGCATCGCAACGTGCGGGTGATCCGACGAAAAGTCCGGATGACTGGCTGGCGCATTACTTCATTTCGCCGGACCACCTGACAGCCTCGATGTATTACGGCGGCCGGCGCCCGGTCATGGTGTCGGACGCTCCCGCAGCGCTTTATCTCGCCGTGCGCGATGGTGCTTTGCTCAAATATGTGTGGAGCAAGTCCAGCAAACTGTTTCATGACGCCTCGTCCCAGCGCGCGCTTGAACAGATCAAAAGCGATCTGGCCGCTGGAGTCCGCCGACCGACCGACTTTATCCATGAGGTCGCCAGCAGCGGCGAGCTGTCCGTCATGCGCACCGGTCTGTGCTGGGACCGGGCGGGGCTGGTGTCAGCCACCTGGCAACCGTACGCAAATCTCGAACGGCGCCGGCTCGGTCCGGTTTTTCTGACGGCTGACGACGCGGCCGTCCACGCCAGGACACTCGTGCCTCTGGTGACCGACAGGGTGCATGGCGGGCTGATTCTCGAGACGGTCGACAAGCGCTACGTTGCCACAGTGCCTGTTGAAGTCAGCCATGAGGATTTTGATTTCACCGATATCTGCCCTGAGGAAAGTCGCGCAGCCGGATTGTTTCCTGCGGGTTGTCGCATCGTGGCGCGGTACCGCTCGCGCGTCGCCCAAGAGGTGTCGTTGGTCTTGGCGCCTGTGCAAAAGCAGGTGTACCAGAACGTGTTTTCGGTCGAGGTGCTGGAGTCGGCGTTCGACAAACGCGGCATCAAAGAGGAATACCGGGTGGCGGCGGACGGTTCGCTGGTTCGCTATACACCCGCCCCACGGGATGAGTACCTGTTCTGTCCGGATGGCGCGGTGATTGGCTATCGGCCGCAAGCCGAACTGCTTTCGCAACTGCTTGATCAGGGCGAGCGGCTGTCCGTCGTCGACGCAAAAGCGATAAGACAGCGCCTGCGCGATCGGCAATTGAAACCCGTCGAATGGGTGAACGATCTGGCCAGGGCCGGACGTCTGTGGGTGGTCGCCGCCAGCGAGATCTGGGGGCAACCGCGCCAGATAATCCAGTGGGCACCGTACACCGGGGATCTGTTGCCGGCCGCAGATTATGACAAGGCGTTGAGCAGCCCGGTCTGCAGCCCGCTGTTCATCCAGGCAGACGCTGCCGCGCGTTACGCTCATCAACTCTCCTTGAGCAGGGGGACGCAGACCTTCGGTTACCTCTTGAACGGCCCCGAGGGCCTGTTCGTGTCCACTCTGCCAGTTGCGGTGCAGCGTTCGGGGTTGGCGCTGGATCGGGTTTTCGAGCAGGACAAGCTGCCGTCAGGTTTCAGTCTGAACGCCATTTACTTGCGAGCAGCGCTGCCACCGCTGGGCGCGCGGCCGGACGACGTACGGCACTTTTTTCTGCTGCCCAACGATGTCCAGGCAGCCTGCGCCTGGGCCAACACGCCCCAGGGTTACCGGCCGATCTACTTCTCCTGCGCCGATGGCGCGTTGTTGAAATTGCAACTGCATGCATTCGAGCCCGGCACTTTCTACGATCAGTTCGGGCAGGTGCAACTGCGCCCCAATGCCTTTGTGTCGAAGGTGGAAGCGGCGGTCGATGAGCGGGGCATTGCCAGCGGTACGTTCAGATTTGTCGACTATGTCCAACGGATGGCTCATGCCGGCCGACTTGAGGTAATTGAAACCAGTGAATACTGGACGCGGCATGGTCAGGTGGATGAACACTGGCAGCCACGGCTGACCGAGGTGTCCATTGAACAACGCTGGCGCGAGCATCCGGCGCCAGCGCTGGGACCTGTCTTTCATCATCCCGATGATGCCGCCTGCCATGTTCATGGGCGGGTAGCCGGCCAGGCGGTAATAGGCACCGGTTATGAGAGTGCGATTCTGGCGAACCCGTCCAGCCTTCGCTTCGTTCCGCTTGAGCCGATCGTGTATCTGGCCAACGAGGACAATCCGCTGTTGCGCATACTGCGTACCGCTGCAGATCCTGCTGTCAGTTGGCGCGATCCGGCGCCGCGTTACCCCGAGGGTTACTCGGTGATGGCCACCCATCAATTGCATGTCTCGGGCAACACCACGCTGGCGGCGGACGTGGATCAGGTCTATGCCAATTACGCTGCGCCTTCGCTGGTGCATGCGCACACCCATGCACCCACGGAAAAAGGCCTGCATATCCTGCATTACTACTATTCAACGCCACACGATGTGCTGCTCAAGTACACACCTGTGTATTCAAGGGCGGAAAGAGATCTGTTGCTGACCCGCTCAGCCACTTTCGAGGGCGGACGCTGGGTCAGCCGGCTGAGCCCTGGAGAGTTTCTTTCGCGGCTTATGGCGCTGGGTGAGTTTCGGGTGCTGATCGGCGGTTATTACTGGCGCCAGACCGGCCGCATGAACACTACCTGGCGAAGCCGTCGTCAGCAGTCCCCGACACCCGGAACCGTGCGCTTGCGCGACGAGTTGTAAATGAAATGAATGAACAGGCGCGGGCCGCCGAAACGGCCCGCGCCCGTCACATCAACGCTGCACCTGCGCGGCGCGCTGGCCAAGTCGGGGCACGAGAAACCGGTCGAGCAACCAGACCACCACCAGCGACGCCCCCACCAGCGGAAACACCACCGCCAGCACCAGCATGATCGCCACGCCGGTTTTCCACTTCGGCAGGTCATGGCGCAGCGGCGGCACACCGAATTTGCCTTCAGGCCGACGCTTCCACCAGATCACCACGCCGCTGACGGCGCTGAGCAGAATCATCAGGCAGATCAGCAGCACGACGATCTGGTTGAAGGTGCCGAACATCTTGCCTTCGTGCAGCATCACGCCAATTTCCGTGGCGCGCGCGACGGTGCCGTAGTGCTCGAAGCGGACATCGGCGAGGACCTTGCCGGTGTACTGATCGACGTGCAGGGTGGCGTCGTTGCGTGGGTCATCGGCGAACACGGCAATGGTGAACACGCCGGTGGCGGTGGTCGGCAGGGTGATGCTGTAGCCAGGTTCAACCTTGCGTTCACTGGCGATGTTCTGCACGTCCTGCAGGCTGATCGCGGGTGCTGCGGGGCCGGCATGGGCATTGCCGTGATTCATGTGTTCGGCGTGGTCGCCGGACATCGGCATCGGCGTATTTTCCATCGCCCATGGCACGGTCTGGCGGGTGGCGCTGTTGAGGCTGCGTGCCTCGATGTCGGAGGTCGGTACGTTGTCCCACATCGCTGCCGGAAACACATTCCACACTTGCGCGTATTGCTTGCCCCAGAAACCGGTCCAGGTCATGCCACTGAGCAACATCACCAGCAACAATGTCGCGCCCCAGAAACCGGTGACCGCATGCAGGTCGCGCCACAACACCCGACCGCGACTGCTCAGGCGCGGCCATAGAATCCCCGCCGCCTGACCGCGCGGCCACCACAGAAACAGCCCCGAGACCACCAGCACCACGCCCCAGCCGGCTGCCATTTCGATCAGGCGATCGCCGACCGTGCCGATCATCAATTCGCCGTGGATCGCGCGGGCGATGGCTTGCAGGTTTTGCTTGGCATCCTGCTCGCCGAGAATGTCACCGTGATACGGATCGACGAATACGTTGAGTTCGTGACCGGCGTTTTTCACCACGAATTGCGCGCTGCGTTCGGCATTCACCGGCGGCAGATACTGAGTGACCTGGCCTTGCGGGTAAGCGCTTTTCACCCGTTGCAGCAAGTCATCGGCCGGCACCGTGTGGTGCCCGGCCGGTACTTCGAGCAGGCTGCTGTACATCAGCGAATCGAGCTGCGGTTTGAACAGATAAATGATCCCGGTCAGGGCCAGCATCACCATGAACGGCGCGACGAACAGCCCGGCATAGAAATGCCAGCGCCAGGCCAGGTTGTAGAAATTGGGTTGAGGCTTTTGCATCACGTGTGCTCCGCTTGGCTTGGTTCTTTTCGTTGTCTGTTTCCCTGTGGGAGCGAGCCTGCTCGCGAAGCGGTTGTTCAGTCGATATCAATGCCGACCGTGGCGCCGTCTTCGCGAGCAGGCTCGCTCCCACATGGGTGGGTGTCAGAAACTCATATCCACTTTGGTCCAGAGCGTGCGCCCCGGTTCATTGAGCGCTTGCGGGTCGTTGGCCGGATAGCCGAACCCGGCATTGCCGGCCAGATTCAGGTGTTCGGCGTAGGCTTTGCCGAACAGGTTGTCGACGCCGCTGCTGACCTTCCAGTGCTGGTTGATGCGGTACGCGCCGTTGAGCGAGAACACGCCGAAGCCCGAGCTCTGGGCGTAGTCCTTGCCGACCACGTTGCCCTTGTTCGCGTCGATGCGGTGCTGCGCGGCGACCACTCGCCACAATGCGCCGGCGCTCCACTTGGCCTCGCTGTAGGTCAGGCCGAAGCGCGCATCCAGCGGCGGCATCTGCGGTAATGCCGAGCCGTCACTGCTGTTCTTGCCCCAGGCATAGGCCAGGGTCGCATCGGCTTTCCAGTTGTCGGTCAGGTTGTAGGCAGCACCGAGTTCGCCACCCATGATCCGCGCGTCGATGTTCTCCGCGCGTGAAGTGCTCATGCCCATCATTCCCGGCGTGTAGTCGAACAGGATGTAATCGCGTACCACACCGATGTAACCCGAGGCCCAGGCTTCGAGGTCGGCGCTCTTGTAGTTCACGCCGAAGTCGAACTGCGTGGTCTTTTCCGGTTTGATCGAGTCGAACGCATTGACCGATCCTGCCGGGCCGGACTTGGGCGAAAACAACTCCCAGTAATCCGGGAAGCGTTGCGCGTGGCCGAGGCCTGCATAGAGCGTGGTCGGGCTGTCGGCGAGGTCATGCTCGTAACGGATGAAGCCGCTGGGCAGGGTGTCGGCGCGGGTGTCGTCGGCGGTCGGGTTAGGGCGGGACATCATCCCCGACCCGGTGGTCTGCCGGTAATCCTTGGCCGAGGCGCGATCCACCCGTGCGCCAGTGATCAAGCGATCACGCTCGGCGGCGTACCAGGTCATTTCGCTGAACACGCCGTAATTGTGGAAATCGGCGTCCTTGCTGTACGGCAGGTCCTTGTAGGTATCGATGCCCATTGAGCTGCGCTGACGGTGCTCGTTGGTCTGTGCGTCGAGGCCGGTGATCAGCTGAACATCAACCCAGCGCCAGGTTGCTTTGATCCGTGCACCGAGGGTACGACGGTCGACGTTTGACGCCATCGGTCCCGCCATCATGCCGGTGCCGGACGGCGTGCGCAGGGTGTAGTTATCCATCACATGGTCGGCGTAGTTGTAGTAGACCTGTGCCTCGAGTTTTTCCAGCACCTCGCTGATGTTGGATTTCTCGAATCGCAGGCCGAGGCTTTCACGCAGGAATTGCGAACCGTCCATCCCGCGCCCGGCATACCGTGCCTCGCCATCGCCCTTGCCGGCGGTGAGTTCGATCAGTGTGTCAGCATCCGGCGTCCAGCCCAGTGCGACATCGCCGTTCCACTTGTCGTAGCGCGAGGCGACGAGGTCGTTGTTGCCATCGCGGTAATCATCCGAATGCGCGGTGTTGCCGATGACTCGCACGTAACCCAGAGGACCGCCGGCAGCGGCGTCGACAACCTTGTCGAAACGTCCATGCGAGCCAGCCAGGAGGCTGGCGTTGACGCGCGTGCCGAGTTCGCCGAAGTTCTCCGGCTCACGGTCGAACAGCACCGTACCGGCCGATGCGCCGGGACCCCAAAGCACGGTTTGCGGGCCTTTGATCACGGTGAGTTTGTCGTAGGTTTCCGGCGAAATGTACGAAGTCGGCGCGTCCATCCGTCCAGGGCAAGCGCCGAGCATCATGCTGCCGTTGGTGAGGATGTTCAGGCGCGAACCGAACATGCCGCGCAGCACCGGATCGCCGTTGGTGCCGCCATTGCGCACCAGAGCGAAGCCGGGAATGGTCTTCAGGTAATCGCCGCCGTCACTGGCCGGCACCGGTTGGCGCGGATCCTTGGGGTTGGTGACGATCGTCAGTGGTGAGCTTGGAGCGATGGCAGTGATCACCGTCGGGCTCAGTTCATTTTCGTGGCCAGCGTGATCGTCGGCCAGCGCCAGCGGAGTCAGCAGTACGCCGCAAAGGACGGCAATAGCGTGCCTGCAACGAATCCGCGATTCATTCAGGGCAAAGTGCGCGCGGGCAGATTCCGCGCAGGGGACAGCAGTAAACCTGGACATGACAATTTCCATCGAACAGTCGTAAACACCACGGCCGGCAGCGTGGAGCTGTCTTCTCAACCGTGTGCAGTCAGAGGTGCGTGTTTACGTGGCGATGGGCGGGGCGCGGGTGCGGGCGCCGGGGAAGAAGGGTTGGCGGGCATGGCCCAGACGCGGCGAGGGTGGGGTGAAGGTGTTCGGTGGCGGGATGTTGAAAGCGACGAAATCGCCGCCGCCGGTCAGCGCCGGGCAATTGAACAGCAGGCTGCAATAGCCGCACTTTTCCCACAGCACGTGATGCGAAGATTGCGGCGGGCAATGCTCGGCAGCAGGTTGGGCGTCATGGCCGCTGTGATCCATGCCGGGCATGTCCATCGACATGTCCATGCTCATTGGCATCGACGTCGAGGCGTGCTGATCCATCGGCATCGACTGAGAAATCAGTGGACCGATGAAGATCATCAACATGGCGAACAGGGCGATCCAGCTGCCACGCGTCAGCGCTTGAGTCTGACGGTGATGCGGGACGGGCCTGGCGCGCAACGGACGCATGGGCGAAGTCAGCCGAAACGGTTACTGAGCGTGCACGTGGCCCTGGGCGGATTCCGGCGGTTTCTTCTGCACGGCAACTTCAACGCTGACGTCACCTGCTTTTTCGAAATGCAGGGTCATCGGGAAGCGCTTGCCGTCGCTGAGCAGACTGCGATCGCTCGGGTTGAGCAGCATCACGTGGTAAGCCATCGGCGCGAAGGTCACGGTGCCGCCGGCGGGGATTTCCACGCTTGGCACCTGCTGCATCTTCATCAGATCGCCCTGCATGACGTGCTCATGCAACTGCGCTTGTGCAGCGATGGGCGAGTCGACGCTGAGCAGGCGATCGGCGCTTTTGCCGGTGTTGTGAATGATGAAGTAGGCGGCGACGGTCGGCGCATTCGGCGGCAGTTCCTGCGACCACGGATGGGCGATTTCCAGCGCACCCACCTTGTATTCGTGGGCATGGGCGAAGCACGCCGGCAAAAGCAGCGCAGCGAGGACGAAGAGTTTCTTCAACATGGCAGTTCTCCAGAACGATTTGAAACGCGGATTAGTGGCGCGAACAAATCAGACCAGAGGGGAAGCACGGGGATTGAGACTCGGCCATTGCTGGCGCGGCGTCGGGGCTTGCAGGGAGACGGACGCAACGCTGCGGTTGCTTTCAAATTGCGCGAAATACAGCTGCGGCGAATGCCCCGGCAGCGCCAGCAATGGCGCCCCACCTGAGCAACACCAGCAGTGCTGCATGTTCGAATGGCTGTCGTTCTGCGGAGCCTTCTGATCCGTGGCACCGATGTCGATCGCCACCATCTTCATGCCGCTGCCGGTGCAGAAACTGCTCCACAGTATCTGCTCGGCCGGTGAACTGGCCGCCTGCGCCATCGCCCCGCTCAGCGGCATGGCGAGCATGTTGAACAGCACTGCAAAGCAGGCGATCCAGGCAAATGCTAACCGGCGTCGGTTCATGGGACAGGTCCGTTGGGTGGGCGATCAGGCGCGGCCCATTTAGCCTGATCAGGGCCGATAAGTAAAAAAGCGTCGTGCGGTTTGGTGTCGCAGTGAGCTGTTAAAGGAGTGTAGCTACTTGAATTTGCAGTGCCAGACCTGACGCCTTCGCGGGCAAGCCCGCTCCCACAAAGGGCTGTGCCGATTCAGCGGGAGAGGGCTGAGAGGATGTCGCCGACAGATCCAAATTCCCGATCAACCCCCGGCAACCCCGGCCGCTTCAACACCAGCACCGGCACGCCACGCTCGCGCGCCACTTCAAGCTTCGGCTCAGTCGCGGTGCTGCCGCTGTTCTTGCTGATCAGCACATCGATCTGCCGGCGCTCGAACAGCGCGCGCTCGTCTTCCAGCAGAAACGGCCCACGGGCGCCGATCACTTCGCAGCGCGGGTTGCCGGGATAGACGTCGAGGGCGCGCAGGGTCCAGAACTGGTGGGCGGGGATTTCGTCGAGGTGTTGCAGCGGTTCGCGGCCGAGGGTGAACAGCGGGCGGTGGAACGGTTCGAGGGCTGTGATCAGTTCGGCCCAGTCACTGACCTCGCGCCAGTCATCGCCTGCTTGCGGCTGCCAGGCGGGGCGGCGCAAGGCCCAGCAGGGAATGCCGGCAAGCTGTGCCGCGCGGGCGGCGTTGGCGCTGATTTGTGCGGCGTACGGGTGTGTAGCATCGAGCAGCAGATCGATGCCTACATCGGCGATGAACTGCGCCAGCCCCTCGGCGCCGCCATAGCCGCCGACCCGAACCTGGCAGCGCAAATCGCTCGGCACCCGGCCAACGCCGGCGAGACTGTAGATATGTTGTGGGCCGAGCGTGCGGGCAATCGCCAGCGCTTCAGTGACGCCGCCGAGCAGCAAGATCCGTTTCATGCAAAACCTCCGGCGTGGCCGACAATCCCGCCTTGACGATCAATGGCAAACACCTCGACCTGGACCTGCGCCGGCACTACGCTGCGAGCGAAATTCAACGCATGGCGACAAACCTCATCCCCCAAAGCAATGCCCGCTGCACTGGCCATGGCCAGGGCTTGTTGGCTGGTATTGGCTTCGCGAATGCCTTGTTGCAATGCCGCATCCGCGCCAATCGCCGCCGCCCATTCGGCCAGCTGCGGCAAATCGATGCTCGAATGCCGCGAATGCAGATCCATATGCCCGGCGGCGAGTTTGCTGATCTTGCCGAAGCCGCCGCACAGGCTGAGTTTATCCACAGGTACTTTGCGCAGATGCTTGAGCACCGCGCCGACAAAGTCACCCATCTCGATCAGGGCGATTTCCGGCAGGTCATAGACCCGGCGCATGGTGTCTTCGCTGGCGTTGCCGGTGCACGCGGCGATGTGCAGATAACCGTTGGTTTTCGCTACGTCGATGCCCTGATGAATCGAGGCGATGTAAGCGGCGCAGGAAAATGGCCGGACGATGCCGCTGGTGCCGAGAATCGAAAGCCCGCCAAGAATGCCCAGTCGTGGATTCATGGTTTTCAGCGCCAGTGCCTCACCGCCCTCGACGTTGACCGTGACCTCGAAGCCGCCGCCGTAGCCGGTTTCGGCGGCGAGCAAAGCCAGGTGATCGCTGATCATTTTGCGCGGCACCGGATTGATCGCCGGCTCGCCGACGGCCAATACCAGACCGGGTCGGGTCACCGTGCCGACGCCGACACCGGCGTTGAAGTGGATTCCCGGTTCGGCAGACAGTCGCACCTGTGAATAGAGCAGGGCGCCGTGAGTGACGTCAGGGTCATCTCCGGCATCCTTGATCGTACCGGCCTCGGCGCCGCCCTCGCTCAAGCGGCAGAACTCCAGGCGCATCTGCACCTGTTTGCCCTTGGGCAGCGTGATCTGCACCGCGTCGGCGCTGATGCCGGTGAGCAACAGGCGCGCGGCGGCGAGGCTGGTGGCGGTGGCGCAGCTGCCGGTGGTGAGGCCACTGCGCAGGGGCGCGGGTTGTTCGGCGGTTTCGTCACGCATCGATGGGTTTGACCAGTTCCAGCAGGGTGATCGGCAAGGCCTGACGCCAGGTGTCGAACTCGCCGAGCGGCTGCGCCTGGGCGACATGGATGCGCGTCAGCTCACCGCCGTATTGTTCGCGCCAGTGCATCAGGGTGACTTCGCTTTGCAGGGTCACGGCGTTGGCCACCAATCGGCCGCCGGGCTTGAGCTGTTCCCAGCAGGTCTCGAATACACCCTCACGGGTGACGCCGCCGCCGATGAAAATCGCTTCCGGACGTTCAAGGCCATTGAGCGCTTGCGGCGCCTTGCCGCGAATCAGCTGCAAGCCGGGTACGCCCAGCGCATCGCGGTTGTGTTCGATCAATTGCTGACGGCCCTCGTCGGCCTCGACCGCCATGGCACGACAGCTCGGGTGCGCACGCATCCACTCGATGCCGATCGAGCCGCTGCCGGCGCCGACATCCCAGAGCAGTTCGCCGGGCTTCGGCGCCAGGCGGGCGAGGGTGATGGCGCGCACGTCGCGCTTGGTCAGCTGGCCGTCGTGACGGAACGCCGAATCGGGCAGACCGGCGAGGCGTGACAGGCCGGTAACACCGGGTTCGGCCAGACACTCGACAGCGATAACGTTGAGATCGGCAATCGGCGCATTTTCCCAGTCACTGGCGCGGCGCTCGATACGCCGTTCGGCGTCGCCGCCCAAATGCTCCAGAACAGTCATGCGACTTGGGCCGAAACCACGTTCGCAGAGCAATTGCGCAACGGCAGCCGGGCTGCTGCCGTCATTGCTCAGCAACAACAGACGCACGCCGCTGAACAGATGCGCATTGAGCGCCGCCAACGGACGCGCCACCAGCGACACAATCGTCACCTCCTGCAACGGCCAGCCCAGGCGCGCCGCCGCCAGTGCGCAGGACGAAGGGGCGGGGATGATCGCCATCTCGGCGCTCGGCACCTGACGCGCCAGACTGGCACCGACGCCGTAAAACATCGGATCACCGCTGGCCAGCACGCAGACCGGCTCGCCACGCGACTCGAGCACCGGCGCGAGGGAAAAAGGACTCGGCCACAATTGCCGCTCGCCGCCGATGCACGGCGGCAGCAGATCCAGCTGACGCTGGCCGCCGACGATCCGCGAAGCGCCCATCAGAGCACGCCGGGCGTTCTTGCCCAGGCCTTTGAAGCCGTCTTCACCAATACCCACAACGGTCAGCCAATCGCCCATTTCATACTCCAGATCCTGCGTCCAGCGAAGCGGGCGACATGATAACGCGACAATCGATAACTGGCTGCTGTCCTTTTTTGAGGAGCGCCGACATTGAATGTTTACATTGTCTTTTGTGATTTTTCGAGTTCTTCGCAAGTATTGAATTGGCGTTCCGCTGGAAGTGCTAGTGGCTATCCGGAAGGTGCTTTTTTAGTAAATTGAATAATCGAATGGATAATTGAAATGAGCGATGTTTTGAACAGTATCTCAGCACTGCCCAACCAAGGCAGTGCGACGGTGATGGGGAATAATCTGTTGTCCTACTTTTCCGGGTTGACTGCGGAAGACAAACGATTCGTCAAAGACAGTATGCGCTGGGCAGAATACAGAGCCGATTTGCGTCATAACAGAAACAGTGAGCCAGCTGCTTGGTTCGAATATTATTCTGGGGTGCTCTGGTCTGTCGGCTGGAGCCTTGAGCAAGCTCCGGTAATCCATGTTGACAAGAACTTTACCGGCAATGCGCTGGAAGTCTGGGCGCGATCCTTGTCGCAACAACTAAGTCGGGAGAAAGTCGGGCTAATGAAGGAGGCGTTCCATATGCTTGAGACACATTCGGACGCCATAGACATATTTAGAGGCAGCGCTCGGGAATGGAGCGATTTTCGTTTTTCTCCTGCTCAGTACAATTTCAATAGGGAGTTGGAGATTGTCGTCAGTAATGTTCGCTTGCTTGATGCGAAGTGGTCCTCTACCTATTTGTTCTGGACTATTCAGCATACGGGTTCGGAGCTTGATATCCGCTCCAGGCGCTTTTTGATCAGGTCTGCCGCGATAAATGAAAATCGGCTTCAGTTGGCTGCTGCAGTACTTGATATGCGCACGCGTGAAATTGAGTTGGCTCAGGGCGCTTGATGTTAGTTGGAGAGCTTTGTTTGCTGGTTTGTATGATGGTCTGAAATTAAATGCATGGATTTTCGATTTGATTAACTTCGGTGCTGTGGTTAGTTTGTTTTCCACACCAAGTCGGTGTTTTAACCAAGAAAGGAATCCATTTATGACTGAGCTGAATAAAGATGTAATCTCCGCTGTTGAGCGGTTTAGTTTGATTGCACAAACCAATGAGTTTATCGCTGCGCAGCCAGTGCTGCGCTCGCGTTCGGCAACTGTTGGCAGTAGCTTGCCGATTGATAAAGATGAACTGAATGCTGCAATCATGGGCTCGGGTATTGCAGGCTTTGATGCAAGCATGTCCAAGCGCAGCAAGCGAATCGTTAAAAACACCTACATGTATGCCGATCTGGTTGCCTTGCTCAAATATCCGGCGTCCAACCAAAAAGAACAGCGCTATAACGAGTTTATGCGATTGATGAAACTGGCTGGCTGGTTTGCTTTCAGCCAGCCTTATAATCGATATACCGCTACTTCGCAAAAATTGACCATGGACAATGTTGTCCTGTCTGTTCTGCATACCGCTGTTGGTGCTGCGGTCGGGCAGGGCCAGGCAGCCCTTAAAGTATTGTCCTCTGTGGCAGATGCGACCATGGATGCGTTGAAAAATGAACCACAGGCCCTGACGCTGTTCGAGAACAACTCGAAGAAAGCCGAAGGTGGCAACTTTTGCATGAGTGCGGCTTCGCAGGATGATGAGGGTGGTATCACGTTGGCAATCGCTGCTGTGCAATATCTGGCTTCGGCTCAACCTACCAAAGTACTGTTTGTAGAATGGGCAACATCTGCTGTGGAGATTTATAACGCCGGCGCCACGATGTATATGGATGAGGAAGACTATGCAATGGTAGAACCGTTGATTGTCAAGGCTCTGACTGAGCAGCGTGAGAAAGCGCTCAGCTACGAATTTGGCCAGTCGGTCTGAAAGTGATTAATGCCAGAGGCGCAAGCCTCTGGTTTTTTTGTGGGAGATGCAAATGTTCGCGATTTCGAAGGTTTTCGTATGCGCAGGGGCATTAGTGCTGGTGAGTAAAGAGCTGACGGCAGCTGACATTGATGACAGTCTCGATGCGCTGCTTTATTCACAAACGGTCGCCTCGCATAAAGTTCCCGATGCTGTTGAATACGAGGCATGGAATGATGCCAATAAAACGGCTTTGAAAGTCACCGGTGCTTTGTTTTTTGACGATCCGGTTATCAGCGCGCCTGTCACAACGCCCGATACTTTTACTTTGCTGGAGTTGACTCAAGAACTCTTGCAAGGTTGGGCGTCGGCAGTTTTGAACCAACAGGTAATTGCCAATCTGACCTCGCAACTGGAGAGCAACGGTGCTGCCCTTGAGTTGCTTCAGCGAAATATTCTGCAAGAGGGCGAGTCGATTCGCTTCATGCTTGGCAGCGTATCTGCGGAATCAACGATTACGATGGTCGTCATTTCGTTTGCCGTCAAAGAGCCTGTTCCGGGCAATGTGCTTGAGCGACGCTTCAATGCTGATCAGATAGTGGGCAACCTTGCTGTTGATTGCTACAAGGCTCTTATAGATGCCGATGATTACTGTTTCTCGAGAGCCAGGATTATTGCGTTATTGGGTGAGCGGCGCGAAAAGCAGATTATCGCCCTGACCTGAGAGCGCGGCAGAGGCAACAACTGAAGCCTGCCTGCCCCACCGGTCGAGACAGAGGGCAGACTTTTCATACCGGTGGGCAAAGCAGGCATAATACTGCGCCTTCGCCCGCGAAGCGCTTCTGCCACACAACCGGTCAGCCCCTTGAACGAACGCCCGATGTCCACTGCCTTACGCCCCTCGGCCTGCCCGGGGTTGCTGCGTATCGTCCAGGCACTGGACGGCGGTATCTGTCGGATCAAGCTTGATGGCGGTTCGATCAATGCCGATCAGGCCGATGCGGTGGCCGCTGCCGCCGAAGCGTTTGCGAGCGGTGCGATCGAAGCGACCAATCGCGGCAACCTGCAGATTCGCGGCATCGGTGCGCAATCCGCAGCGCTGATCGCGCGCTTGCTGGCCGCTGGCCTTGGGCCGAAGAACGCCGCTGGCGACGATGTGCGCAATCTGATGCTCAGCCCGGCCGCCGGAATCGATCGGCAGATGCGTATCGATACACGCCCGCTCGCCGGGCAAATCCTCGACACGCTGCAATGCCATCCACGTTTCCATGAGTTGAGCGCCAAGTTCGCCGTGCAACTCGATGGTGGCGAAGCGCTGGTGATGCTCGAACATCCGCATGATCTGTGGCTGTCGGCATTCGAGCGTGACGGCGAAATCCTCTGGGCATTCGGTCTGGCCGGTTGCCCGACCGATCGCCCGCTCGGCGCTGTGAGCCTGGACAATGCTCACGCACTGGTGGTCGCCGCGCTGGAGTTGTTCCTCGACCTGGCCCGGCCAGAGCAAACACGGATGCGCCATCTGCTCGACGAGTTGCCCAGGCTCGCCTTTCTTGAATCGTTGCGCGAGCGCGTATCGCTCAAAGCAATCAGCAATTGGTAGCGCCCGACGTCGGCAGACGCGCTGCACATCGGCGCTCATCAGCAAATCACGCAAGGTCGCTGCTACGTCGGCGCGGTGCCGCCACTGGGCCGACTTGATCCGGCGATGCTGCGTGGCGCGGCACAACTGGCCCGTCAATTTGGCGATGGCACTCTGCGCTTCACGCCGTGGCAGAGCCTGCTGCTGCCGAACGTGAAGGCCACTGATACCGACAACGTACTTGAGCAGTTACGGGCGTTGGGCCTGTTGACGACCGAGGCCGAACCACTGGCTCGCCTGATCGCCTGCACCGGCGCCGATGGCTGCGGCAAAGGCCTTGCCGACACCAAACAGGATGCCCGGCAATTGGCACCTTTGCTGCCCGCAGGGCTCAGCGTGCACCTGTCGGGTTGCTCGCGCTCCTGCGCCGCCGCCCACTGCGCGCCAGCAACGCTGCTGGCCGTTGCTCCCGGTCATTACGACCTCTATTTTCGCGATGCAGCACAGCCCGGTTTCGGCACGCTGCACGCCTGCAATCTTACTATTGAAGCGGCCGCGACCCTGCTCGACGCCCGCTCCCGGAGCCCCCTTGATGCTTGATTACATCCGCGACGGTCAGGAGATCTATCGCAACTCCTTCGCGATCATTCGCCGCGAGGCCAATCTGGCGCGCATTCCCGCCGATCTGGAAAAACTTGCGGTGCGAGTGATCCACGCCTGCGGCATGGTCGAGGCCGTCGACGGTCTGCAATTCTCCGAGGGCGCGGGCAAGGCCGGGCGCGATGCTCTGGCGGCCGGTGCGCCGATTCTCTGCGACGCGCGGATGGTCTCCGAAGGCGTGACCCGCACGCGCCTGCCAGCCAATAACCAAGTGATCTGCACTTTGCGCGACGACAGCGTGCCGGAGCTCGCCCGCGAGTTGGGCAACACCCGCTCGGCCGCCGCGCTGGAGCTGTGGCGCCCGCACCTCGAAGGCAGTGTGGTGGTGATCGGCAACGCACCGACCGCGCTGTTCTATTTGCTGGAAATGCTCGACGCCGGCGCGCCAAAGCCGGCACTGATCCTCGGCTTCCCGGTCGGCTTCGTCGGCGCTGCCGAATCGAAAGCAGCGCTGGCCGCCGACAGTCGCGGCGTGCCGTTCGTGATCATGCAAGGCCGGCTGGGCGGCAGTGCCATGGCTGCCGCCGCCGTCAATGCCCTCGCCACGGAGATTGAATGATGCAGGCCAAAGGACGTCTGATCGGCCTCGGTGTCGGCCCCGGTGATCCGGAACTGATCACCGTCAAAGCCTTGCGCCTGCTGCGCGAATCGCCGGTGGTCGCGTATTTCGTGGCCAAGGGTAAGAAGGGCAATGCGTTCGGGATCATCGAGGCGCATCTGGTCGAGGCGCAGAATCTGCTGCCGCTGGTGTACCCGGTGACCACCGAGGCGTTGCCGGCGCCGCTGTCGTATGAGCAGGTCATCAGCGATTTCTACGACGAAGCCGCTGTGGCGGTCGCCGAGCATCTGGATGCCGGCCGCGACGTGGCGGTGATCTGCGAAGGCGACCCGTTCTTCTACGGCTCCTACATGTATTTGCATGATCGTCTCGCCAGCCGTTACGAGGCCGAAGTCGTGCCCGGGGTGTGCTCGATGCTCGGCGGCGCTTCGGTGCTCGGCGCGCCGCTGGTGTATCGCAATCAGAGCCTGTCGGTGCTTTCCGGCGTGCTGCCCCACGAAGAACTGAGACGGCGTCTGGCCGATGCCGATGCGGCGGTGATCATGAAACTGGGGCGCAACTTTCCCAAGGTCCGTCAGGTGCTGGAAGAACTCGGCCTCGCCGAGCGTGCGCTGTATGTCGAGCGCGCGACCATGGCCAATCAGAAGATCGTGCCGATGGATCAGGTCGAGCCGATGTCCTCGCCGTACTTCTCGCTGATCATCGTCCCGGGCGAACGGTGGCAAGGTTGATGAGCCAAGCGACTCCCGCCATCGTCATTCTCGGCCAGGGCAGCCTCGCGACGGCGCGGCGCATTCAGCAGGTCTATCCGGCGGCGCAGATCCACGGCCTCGCCGGGCGGGTTGAAGGCGCCGACAGCAGCTATCAGGAATTCGGCGCGACCCTGCGCGCGTTGTATCAACAGGACACGCCGATCATTGCCCTGTGCGCGGCCGGCATTGTCATTCGCACCTTGGCGCCGCTGTTGCTGGAGAAAGGCGCCGAACCGGCGGTGCTGGCGGTGGCCGAAGACGGCAGCGCGGTGGTGCCATTGCTGGGTGGACTCGGTGGGGTCAACGTCATGGCCCGCGACATCGCGGAGGCGTTGCAAGTGGCGCCGGCGATCACCACCAGCGGCGAATTGCGCTTTGGCACCTGCCTGCTCAATCCACCGAGCGGCTATGCACTGGCGGATCTGGAATCGGGCAAACGCTTCGTTTCCGATCTGCTCGCCGGGCACAGTGTGCGCATCGAAGGCGCGGCGCCGTGGCTGGATCAGGCGCAGTTGCCGCAGGATCCGCAGGCGCAGCGGTCGATTCATGTGAGCAGCGTGCAGCGGGTGGCCAGCGCCGATGAATTGCTGATTTATCCGCGCAGCGTGGCGGTGGCAGTGAGTGCTGACGTGGCAGATCTGTCGAACGCTGTTCGCGCTGCGTTGCAACAGGCCAGTGTCGCCGTGCCGGCACTGGCGTGTCTGGTGGCAGCAGACGCTGAAATGGCCGCATCGAATCTGCGCGAGGCTGCGCTCGAGTTGGGCGTGCCGCTGCGCTTCGTCGCGGCGCAAAACGATCTTCAGACGTTGGCGCGCGTTGCTTTGCCTGCGGCGAAGGTGATCTGCGCAGAACATCTGGCGATCGCGATTGCCGAGCAACCGCTGGACGTCGCGCAGATCGGCCGCCCGCGCGGTCGCCTCGCGGTCATTGGTCTTGGCCCCGGCGCCGCCGAACTGATGGTGCCAGCGGTGAAAACCGAACTGGCCCGCGCCACCGATGTGCTGGGCTATGAAACCTACGTGCGCATGGCCGGCCCGTTCCGCGACGATCAGGTGCAGCACTGCACCGACAATCGTGAAGAAATGCAGCGTGCGCGCCATGCCTTCAGGCTCGCCGCCGCAGGCCGCTCGGTGATCGTGGTTTCCTCGGGCGACCCGGGCGTATTCGCCATGGCCGCTGCGGTGCTCGAAGCCCTGCACGAATCGGAAGATCCGGCGTGGCACAGCGTTGATCTGGAAATCCTCCCCGGCGTCTCCGCCTCGCTGGCCACTGCGGCTCAGGCCGGTGCGCCGCTGGGCCACGACTTCTGCGTGATGTCACTGTCGGACAACCTCAAGCCCTGGGCGATCATCGAGAAACGTCTGGATCTGGCCGCCGAAGCGGATCTGGCCCTGGCGTTCTACAACCCGATTTCCCGGGCGCGCCCGTGGCAGTTGGGCCGCGCACTGGAGATCGTTGCGCAGCACCGCTCGCCTGAAACACCGGTGGTGCTCGGTCGGGACATCGGCCGGCCGGGGCAGACGCTGCGCACCACGACCCTGGGCGCATTGACACCGGAACAGGTGGACATGCGCACCATGGTGCTGATCGGTTCTTCGACCACCTGCACCTTCGCCCGTGCCGGAGGCGGTGAATGGGTGTACACGCCGCGTTGGTATGGTGAAAAACCGCTGTCCTGAAAAAACCTCCGCTCATTCAATTTTCAGCCTTGGGAAAGTTTGAGCGGTTGTAAGTCCGATTGAAGTTTCAATTGTTTTCCACCAGCAATAAACAATGGTCATGTCCCACAGGGCAGGACCATTTTTTATGCCTGACGGTCGCGCCGGTCCGCTAATTATTTCGCTGCCGTTACAGCGTACTGCTCCGGTGTTATCAGATATTGCCGGGGACAAGCTTTGTATTCCTTGTTGTTTGTGTGGCGCGTATCCGCCCACTAGGGTGCTGTGTTCACAGCACTTGTCGAGTGTCGTTCAAATCAATCTACCGCTCTGCAGCGGCGCGAAAGTGTGCGCGGTCAACGAGCCATTTAATAAACAAGGAGTGTGTGATGGCTTTAAAAAACGATTACTCGTTCGGGCGAGCGTTCGTATCTGCGCAAGAGTATTCGGTGATCTCCAGGGCGTTACGGGAGTTCTCTGCCTCGGCGCAGTACCAAGCGCTGAACGACTGTTACCAGCAAGCCAGTCAAACGACCGATCCGGTGTCGTTGTTGACCCTGGCGAGCCTGTTTCAAGAGCAACTTGCAGCGCTGCTCAAACGCAAGAAAACCCCTGTCCCGGTGGCTGTCGATGACATTGCGCGCGGGCTGCAACATTATCTGTCACGGCTTTCGACGACCGTGGAAATGTTGTCGGGGCTGACCCGGCCGGTTCCGAAGGTTATCCATTTCGTTTGGGTTGGCGGCAGCGAAGTCGGGGTCAATCAGCGCGATTACATGAATATCTGGCGCCAGGTGATGGCGGCGGAGGGTTACCGCTTCAACCTTTGGTACGACAGCGATGCGTTGCTGGCTTTCGAGATGAACCGGGTCATCCTCGACAGTGCCAGGGCTGATGCGATGACGTCCGGTGGCGCTGCACTCAAGCATGCCGGGCGACTGGCGACGATGATTGAAGACCGCGCACGGGTGTTGAAACAGCAGATGTTCGACTACCTCAGCCAGCCGAAGTGGAAGGGGCGAACCGATGAAGCACGCATCGATTTGATGGTGCGTGCTTATGGCAAGGACCGCGCGACGCTGCAGGATTTTCGTCAGCGCTGCCTCGACAGCCATCTGGCGATGGTGGGTCCGGATCTGCAATTGCGCGATGTCACTCACGCCTTTGCCGATGACTTGCTGGCGGACGTCTACCGCCGCGAAGTGTCGATGCGCGGCAACTTCGCTGCGGCGAGCGATGTGGTGCGTTTGCAGGCCGAACTTCGTGAGGGCGGGCGTTATACCGACATGGATTATCTGCCGCCATTGCTCGACAAGTTGGGCGGTGTCGATATCAGCGATTACAGCCAGACGCAGAAAATCGCAGTTCTGCAACTTCTGTTGAACAACAATCCTCAGTTAATGCCTGGACGCGATCCACAGCATTACCCCGACAGAACCGACAGTCTTCCACAACAACATAAACAACTTCTCGAGGATTTTGCTCGCAGCAAACCGGACGTGCTTGAACTGTTCGTGCCGCCACAAACCGTGGAGGCCGGCGAGAACGGCTTTCGCATAGGGCTGCAAATCAATGAAGAAATGAACGCTCATTTGATCGCCCAGCCGGGCAGCGGCATGACGATGTCGATCATGCAAGTGATTCGGCTCAATTACGACGTGCTCGCTGAAGTTGAAAAGCGCATGGCCAACTCGGCATCCGGATGGGCCGACGGTGAGACCCTGACCACGGTCGCGGCGACAGTCATTGAAGAGATGTTGGTCAGGTCGAACTTCACCAGCTGGAATGAAGCTTATGCCTACCAATTGCTTAAAGCGGTTGTCACCTATTACCGGGACGGTATCCGCAATGACGCGGCGGGTACGGTAACGCTCACAGGCCCGGGCGCAGCACTCGCTGGATTACATGAATATATCGAAGCCAATTGCGATCCGTTTTTCACTCGTCAGGTGCTGGCGCACCAGCGTCTGCGCGAGGGCTACAACGTCAATACCGAAGAGGAAACCATTTCCGGCTGGATCGTCCGGGGCACGGAAAAAGACTGGCTGGAGAAGGAACACGCCCGGTGGGCCGAGGGCAAGCTCAAGTCCCGTTATGCCGGACGCTTGTCCAACCTGCTCAGCGATCGAAGCCTGACCTTCGAGCGCGGCTGGCCCGTTGTCGAGTGCAAACCGGTGCTGTTGACCTCAGTGCTGCAACGCTTGATGGATGATCTGGGCGAGCCGTTCATTCGCGCGATGCGAGACAAGTTGAGCGGGGAGGTCAATTTCGCTCAAGCCGTGGTCATCGACTTCGACGCCCGTCAGCAAGTGCTGGCGCAAGGACCTGTGGTTGTGCCGAACTCCCATGGTGCGGAATCGGTCAGCCATCTCAACGAACTGTTCAGCCGGATCGCCCACGGTACGCTGCCGCTGGAACAACTGAGCCCCGCGATGCGGGTCGTGCTCGGGGGGATTTTCGGCGCGACGAGCGTGGACGATGTCGGGTTCGCCGATACCTGGCAACAGGTTCGCGACCTGGCCATCGCCACCGACCGTGACGGCACTTTCGCGCGCTACGATGCGATTGAAAAAGCCGTGCGCCAGCGCCGCTCGGCGGCGTTCGAGAACGGACTGGAACGCGACCTGCCGACGGCCACATCGATGACCCGCGAACTCAAGGTGCAAGCCATGTCCGAGCCGCTGACGCTGCGCCAGTGGGGCGAACGTATCGGCCAGATCAAGCGCAGCGCCCGGCAGGAGTTTCGCACGCAGATCCTGCAGCGCAGCGGACAAGTGCGTGACACCTTTTTCAAGGCTGGCGCGGTGTCGGTCAAGCAGTTGCCGCAGGATCTGTTGCAGCGCAACGCGGGCGACCCGGGGCGCCGTTGTTATCCGCTGGCGCTGCTGATGGGCGCCGCAGTGGCAGCCGGCGAGCCGGCGGAACGGGCGTTGGTCGGGCATGTCGCCAGCGCCAGCGTGAGTCCCGACGAACTTGGCTCGCGGGCGTTGCGCAGTGCGCTGGACGAACTGCGCGCCTTGCCCACCGGCGAGGTCGGCAGCGCTCGGGGCGTGCAACGCCTGGACGGCATCATGGCTGCGCTGGACGCTAGCGCCGTGCCTGCGGTGCTGCTGCTCGACACCGGCGACCACGCCCTGCTGCTGGCCAAAGTGCGAACCGGTGAGCACGCGGCCTATCGCTTCTACGACCCCAACTTCGCCCTCTACGGATTTGCCGATGGCGCGCAGTTGCAGCGTGGCGTAGAGCATTATCTGAGCGCGGACGATAACGCGCTGGCGAAGCTTTATGGTCTGGGTGAGATGGCCACGGCGCAGTTCACCGTCACTGAGCTGGACACTGCGGCGATCGCCGAACGCAGGCTGTCATCGGATCTGCGCGTGGACAGTTTTTTGCACAACGTTGCGCTGGCCGAGCCGCAGGGAGCCTCGATCTGGCACAAGCAAGCGCTGGCCCGCACCCGATCTCTTGGGGAAAACGCTCGACTGGGCACCAGCCTTGCGCAACTGGACGCACGCTACTGGGCCAGCGAGTTCGAGCAGGCGACCGAGCGCTTGCGCCGTGAGCACAAGGTGGCGCGTGATTACGTGCCGTTGCTCGATACCCACAGCAAAAACGCCGACGGCGGCCACAGCATTACGCTGATGGATCTGCGCAATGCGCAAAATGCCCGGACGGTCAGCACCCGGGATTCGCGCTTTCAGAGAATCAGGCAATACGTCGAACGACTCGTGCAGGGCGGTGCGGCCAGGCCCGGGCAGACGGCTGATCAAGACGGGGGCAGCCGGCTCAGTTTTGCCTTTGCGATTCAGACGCTGATCAGTGAAATGCGCCAGCGCGAGTACCGCGCTGGCGATACAGCGCCGACACTGACCGTCGCTCTGCAGATCCAGGTGTACGTCAGTTATGCACAGCTGGGCTTTGGTGTGGCCAGCGATGCAGTGCAGGTCATCCAGTTGGTGCGCCATTTAGCGGTGGCCGAGCGGGCGTTGCAGCAGGGCTCATTCGCCGCACGCCTGGCAGGACAGGCCACGACGGGCGTTGGTGTGGCATTTTCCGTGGCCAATATCGGCTTCGACATCTACAACCTGACGCAGGCAGAGAATCATGAGCAGCGGGCGCGGTTTTCCACGTCCCTGGCGTTCAACACGGCGGCGCTGGGTCTGGATCTTGTCGCCCTGGCAGCGGGCGGTACGGTGGGCGCGTTCGCCGCAGCGCTGTCCGTGCCGCTACTGGGCGTGGGTATCGGGGTGACCGCGATTGCCAGCAATCTCGGGCAGATCATGGACAAGGCTGCGGCCATCGGCGAGCACCTCTCGCAGATTCACGACGCTTATCAGCAGTCTTACGAAAGCGTTGGTGCGGTCTTGCAGTTCCCCGCACTGGCAGTGATTACCGAGGTGGATCTGCACAGCAGAAGGGTGGCGTTCGAAGGGCAGAAGTTTTACCCCTGGAAGGGCAGTGCACTGGAATTGCCGCAATACGACGATGATCCTGCCAGGCGGCATGCTGCGATCAACATCCCCAGAGCCTTTCAACGGCCTGCTGTCGGCAGCGTCTGGGGGACCTTGCCCGAGGCGCTGGTGCTGCCTTGTTCGCCAATCTGTTACTACGGCTACGAGTATCAACTCGGCAGCGCCGGGGCCGTGCCTTTTTCCACGACCCGCTATCCTCGGTTGCATGACCGCCTGGCACATCAGCTGGAATATGACGCGCTCGGTAACCGGGTGTTTTACCTGTTCAGTACGCCGTTTGCGCCACACATCCTCTACAAGCTGCATCCGGTATTCATGGCCACGACGATCAAGGTGCAGTTGAGCGTAGAGGTCAGCCAACTGGTGGTTCCGGACCTGCCACCAGAGTGGCGCGAGAAGATTGCCTACCGGATCACCGCACCGCAGGGGCAATACCGGATTCGATTGGTGCCAGGCCTGCTGGCGGTGAATTTCCAACAAGCGCAGGGCTGGGAACGGGTGACATGGACGGTGCAAGCGTCCTGGGCCCGGGTGGAACAGGTCAGCTTTCGGGAAAAGCCACGGGACAGCATCGACAGCGCACCTGACATGCTGGTCGATGGCCTGGAGTTGAATCGTTTTGACGGCGTCATCGAATTGGCCGAGGGGCTGTTCCGGATCGACTGGACGGGCCGCAGCCTGCATCTGATCGGCGTTGTCCTCGACTATGAAAACAACGCTGCGACTCAACTGCGTAGCGCCAACATGACCGCCAGCGGCATCCCGGCGCCGGTGCAGCGTTATTTGCGCGCTCAGGTCGCAAGCGGACAACTGACCGCAGCCTATTGGCCGTTGCGTAACTTCAGAGTGCCGTTCGACTCGCCGAACCGGCCAGTGGTGACTACCGGCTATTACGACACTGCGCGGGATCGGGTGCTGTTCGCGCGTAACCTGCCGCTGGAGGTGAACGAGGGTGTGGTTCTGGCAGGCGTCAACGCCCGCCATGCGTGGTTCTACCATCCCGATCATCCATCGGTATGGCGGGTCGATGTGCTGACCGGTACTGTCCAGCATCGCTACCGTCTGAAAAATCCGCGGATGGGATCGACGATCATTGGCTGCCAACAACAAGCCGATGGTGCGCTGCGGATTGCGCAGAGGCTGACGGCAGAAGCGTTGCATGGCACTACCACCATCGAGTATCGGATCACCGGTCAGCATGTGGAACTGACGGCTTGCCAGATCGCTTTTGCCGCCGAGGACTATCGGTTCGAGCCGCGTGAAGCGCTTCGACAAACCGATGCCCCGGACAAGGGCGTCTCGTCAGACATGGCCGCCAGCAGCAGTGATTGGTTCTGTGCTCCGTTCATTGTTGTCGAGGGCTATGCCGGGTCGCAGCTGCGCGACAGGGCTTGGCTGAACAAGACGACGGGCAAGTGCATTGAGGCCAGGCACGACCTGTCCTGGCCCGAAGACTTGTTGATGCTGATGCCGTCCAGACCTGAAAACAACGCGGTGCTGTTCTATAGCCAGCAGGAGCGGACGATCAGCCGCGGCATCGAACCCCGTGTCGGTCATTGGCAGAACGTGGTGATCGAGCGCGATGTGGTGGAGGTCACTCAGACCAATCAGCGCTTCATCGCCACCAAGGATGACGGCCGTCTGTTCGAGGTCGATATCGTCGACGTGCCGGCAGCGGCAGCGATCGACGACGTGATTGTGTTTCAGTACGGGGTACCTTCCCTTGCGCACAGAAGCGATGAGGCATGGCTTGATCAGGCCGATAAATCCTCGATTCTCCGGTTCGCCGGTGTCGGGCAGCGTTGGCTGCAGCGAAATCCCGATTGGTTGAGCGCATTGCATTCGCTGGCCACGGTCGCAGCGTTGCTGCCGTTGCCGGTCTTCGGTTTACGTGATGGGGCAGGTCAGGCTTTCCTGACGGCATGGTGTGTCGATGGCAAAGTCGCTGTGGCCGATATCGGTCAGGGCAGGGAGCTGGCGCTGCTCGGTCTGACCCCGGATCAAAGCGCTGTCTGGTTGCTTGAGGTCAGCGCCGGACAACTTTACCGCCAGCCGCTGATGGCGATCGAAGCACTGCGGGGAGCTTTTTCAGCCGAGCATCGTCTGGTGAAGCCGCAGTTGCTGGCCAAGGCGGAAAAAGTCTGGACGTCATGGGCCTTTAGCGAGGTGCGGCGCCAGGGCGAAGGGCTGGAGGCGCAGACCCTCGACGGGGTGCATCTGCAATTGCTGGATAACCAGCCGGCAATGATCGTAGGCGTGGAAAATCGCTGGTCTCATGTGCCGGGGCAGAGCGATCAACAGTTACGTGCACGCCTGCGAGCATTGTTGCACGGGCATGCCCACGCGCCTGTCATACAAGTGGCAAGTGCAACCGGACGCTATCTGTATTACCTGCCGCAACTTGATCGGCTGTTTGATCTGGCCGGGCGCACTGACGGACAGTGGTCGGCATTCCTCGGTACGCGCGGGTCGAAGCAGCCGATGCTGTTCGACCCGGCCGACCAACTGATTTTCAGCGCCGGCCCGAACGACGGCGTTTGGCTGCCCGGCAGTTATGCCCATCGCGACGCCGAGGTCATGGTGCTTGAGGTAGGTGATGACATCACAGAGATCGAAACATTGTTGCCCGATGGCGTCACCAGGCTGCTGCTGGCTTACGGTGCGCAGACCTCGGGTTATCGGCTGTCGCAAGCGTCCTTCCAGCGCCTGGACTGCATCGTGCTCGATGGACGACAGGCTTCGGATGCTGAAACAGCGGAACCTTGCCTGCTGGATCTGGATCTGGACGAATGCGGGCATTGGTGGATGTCACGGGTCGATGACGATGTGGTACTGACCGATCCGGACTCCGGGCACAGTCTGATCGTGCGTAATTTCGTTGCACAGCGCCCACTGTTGCTGATGCTGCCCATTGCCGGGCGGCCACACACGTTCACGCTGGCTCAAGGGCTGGAAGCGTTTGCCACTGTGCGCGGCGCAGAGGCCACGGTCAGCCTGACAGCGGTGATCGCAGCGCTGCGCTGAGGTCGCTCCGCACAGCAAAACGCCGCGAACGGAGACCGTACGCGGCGTTTCGTTGTGGCGGTTGCGCGGCAACAACACTCAAGGCACCAGATAACCCTTCACGCCGGTAAAAATGATCTGCGCGGCCAGTGCGCAAACAAACAATCCCATCAAGCGGCTGACAATCTGCAAGCCCTGATCGCCGAGAATCCGCTCGATGCGATTGGACAGATACAGCACCACTCCGACAGTAAAACTGGCCAGGGCGATACTCATGATTGCAGTGAGCTTGTCGTCCCAGTGCGGCTGGCTGACGCCCATCACCAGCAAGGCGCCGATGGTGCCGGGGCCGACCGTCAGCGGGATGGTCAGCGGCACGATGGTCACGTCCTGCTGCACATTATCAGCCTGCACCGCCGGTTTGCCCTGAGCCATGCCCAGCGCGGAAATGAACAACACGCTGCCGGCACCGATGCGAAAGGCGTCCACGGTGATGCCGAAGACATCGAAAATCACCCGCCCGAACAAATAGAGCAGCACACTGGAAATCAGTGTGGCGAGGGCGACCTTCCACGCCAGACGCCGCTGTTCCTTGCGCGAATAGCCACGGGTCAGGCTGATAAAGCAGGACAACACGAAGAACGGGCTGTAGAGCACCAGCATCTTCAGATAAACGCTGAACAACACATGGAGCATGATGCAAGCTCACTGGCGATGGAGTCGGGGGGAGTCTATCAGGCACCGCAGATTCTGTCGGTTTACGACGGCTGAGTCGTGGCCCGGTTCTGCTGATCGCGTTGGGCAACCCAGTGTTCGATCAACTCGCGCAACTGGGAGAGCTCGACCGGTTTGGACATGTGCCCGTCCATGCCGGCCTGCCGGGCGCGCTCCTTGTGTTCGGCGAGAATGTGCGCGGTGAGGGCTACAACCGGTGTGCGGATGCGCTGATTGCTGACTTCCCAGGCGCGCAGTTGCTGAGTGGCGGAGAAGCCATCGAGGATCGGCATTTCACAATCCATCAGCACCAGGTCGTAACGCTGGGCCTTCATCGCTTGCAGCGCTTCTTCGCCATTGCTCGCGGTGTCCGGTTGCAGATTGAGCTTGCCGAGCATGCCACGGATGACTTTGGTCGAAATGGTGTTGTCTTCGGCGACGAGGATGCGGAAGTCGCTGGGCACTTTGGCCGCTGTGGCCGCCGTAACGACCTGCGGCTGGAACGCGACCTGGCCCTTGTTGCGTTGATTGAGCTCGTCAGCCAGCGTGGTCTTGAGCGTATAGCCGGCCACCGGTTTGGCCAGTATTCGTTTGATCCCCGAATTGCGCGCAATGATCTTGCTCGGCGCGTTGCTGATGCCGGTGAGCATGATCAGCAGAATGTCGTGGTTCAGGCTCGGGTCTTCCTTGATCTTCGCTGCCAGTTGCATGCCGGTCATGCCGGGCATGTTCTGGTCGAGCAGAACCACATCGAAGTAATCGCGCAGGTGCGCCTTGGTGCGCAGCAGCGCCAGCGCTTCCTTGCCCGACGGCACGGCGCTGACATTCAGGCCCCAGGCGCTGCATTGTTGTACCAGCACTTTGCGGCAAGTGTCGTTGTCGTCGACCACCAATACCCGCGCGCCTTGCAGCGGGCTGTCCAGGTCGGAGGTCGGATGTTCGAGGCGATCCGGGTCCAGTGGCAAGGTCAGCCACAAAGTGCTGCCCTGGGTGGCGCCGCTCTTGATGCCGAACTCGCCTTGCATCAGACGGATCAGTTGGCGCGCGATCACCAGGCCGAGATTGCCGCCCAGGCGATTGGCCGAGAGGAAGTGCTTGCTGTGCAATTCGGCGTGCAACAGTGCTTCGCGCTCTTCCGGCTCCATCGGCACGCCGCTGTCCTGCACGGCAATGCGCAGGCGCGGTTTGCTGCTGCGCTCATCCAGTGCAACGACGATCAGCACTTCGCCTTCTTCGGTTTTCTTCAGGGCATTTTCCAGCAGGCTCAGCAAGGTCTGGCGCAGGCGCGTCGGATCGCCGCTGATCACCCGTGGCACTTGCGGCTGGATGAAGCTGATCAGCTCGACGTTCTGTTGCTCGGCCTTGGCCCGGTAGATGCTCAGGCAATCATCGATCAGGGCGTTGAGGTCGAACTGCACGTCATCGAGTTCGATCTGCCCGGATTCGAGCTTGGAGATGTCGAGGATCTCGTTGATCAGGGTCAGCAGTTCGTTGCCGGCGCTGTGGATGGTCTGCACGTAATCGCGTTGCTTGACCGACAGCGGCGTGCCCAGCAGCAGCTCGGTCATGCCCAGTACACCGTTCATCGGTGTGCGGATTTCGTGGCTGATCTTGGCGAGGAATTCGGCTTTGGCGTTGATTTCGGCGTTGCTTGCCGCCAGGTCGCGGCTGATGCTGAAACGACTTTCAGTGATGCTGCGCTGTCGCTCGCCCAAGGCGACGCTCATCAGCAGACCGCTGATGCAGATGAACACCATCAGCGTCATGATCAGGCCTTGCGGCGTGACCAGGGTCAGCCCCAGTAGCGCCGGCAGGATAACCAGGGTGCCGATGTTGAACACGATCATGGCGGCGACGAACAGACGCGCCGGGCGATAGCCCTTCTGCCAGTGATAGAAACCCACCAGCAACATGCTCAGGCCGGCCAATGCGACCAATGCGTAGGTGATGATGTTCAGCGGCAAGGTGTTGACGAACAGCAGCAACAGGCTGCACGTGACGATCAACAGAATGTCGCCCCACAGCAGTTTGTTCAGCGGATGCTGGCCCAGTGGCGCAAAGAAGCGCAGGGCGAACATCAAACCGGCTGGGGCGGTCAGCAGCAGTGCCAGATAAGCGCCCGGCGTCTGAATGGCTTGCCAGTTCGGCAGCCACGGACCGGCGAGGTTGAGCAACAGGAACAGACTCAGTCCGAGCAGGCCCTCACAGATCGCCAGCCACAGACTGCTGCGCGAACGCGAGTAGGCGTAGCGCACCAGGTTGTGCAGCAGGAGCATGGCGAGGCAGCCGAGCAGCAGGCCGAAAATCAGCGTTTGCTTCTGATCGGCTGCGCCTTCGATTGCCGCTTGCAGGGTGATGTGCGGGCGTAGCTGATGGCCGGAGACCATGCGCACGTAGACGTCCAGCGGCTTGTCGGCCTGGGGCAGGGGCAGCATGAAATCGCTGCTTGGCAATGGATGCTCGGCCTGGGGCCGCTCGTTGCCGGTATTGCGTTGCTCGATCAGCCGGTCGCCGTCGAGTACGTAAAGATTGAGTTGTGACAGGTCGGGGGCAAAGATGCGCAGCACTTGTTCGTGCTTGCCCGGCGCCAGTTTGAAGCGCAGCCACAGGGCGCCCTCGGGTTCGGCCGCGGTCAGGCGGTCAAGCTCGATGGGGCTGAATTGATTGGTGTAGCGAGCGGAGCGGATGTCGCTCAGTTGCAGGATGCCCTGATCGTCAAGCAATACCGACCAGCCACTGCCTTGCGCGGCCTGGGCCGGGAGCATGCAGAGCAAGGTCATCAGCGTGACGGTGAAGCTTATGGCAATCCTGAGCCAGCGCACGGCGAAATCCCTTCGTAGGTTGATGCCAGAATATAACGATGCGCGACGACCGAACAGCCCGGCGAGGAATGGCATCCCGCGCCGGGCCTGATGGATCGCTTACTCCTGGGTTTCGCCGCGTTCACGGGCAATGGCGCGGTAGCCGATGTCCTTGCGGTAGAAGCAGCCTTCCCAGTCGATGGCAGCGGCAAGTTTGTAGGCCTGCTGCTGAGCTTCACCCACGGTGGCGCCCATGGCCGTGGCACACAGTACACGACCACCGGCAGTAACGACCTGACCGTCCTTCAACGCGGTGCCGGCGTGGAAGACTTTGCCTTCCAGACCTGACGCTGCGTCCAGACCGTTGATCGCTGCGCCTTTGGCGTAGTCGCCCGGGTAGCCGCCTGCAGCCAGAACGATGCCAACGCTCGGACGCGGATCCCACTGTGCTTCGATCTTGTCCAGCGCTTGCGCCAATGCGGCTTCAACCAGCAGCACCAGGCTCGATTGCAGACGCAGCATCACCGGTTGGGTTTCCGGATCGCCGAAGCGGCAGTTGAACTCGATGACCTTCGGATTGCCGGCCTTGTCGATCATCAGACCGGCATAAAGGAAACCAGTGTAGACGTTGCCTTCCTCGGCCATGCCGCGCACAGTCGGCCAGATCACTTGGTCCATCACGCGCTGATGCACGTCTGCGGTGACCACCGGGGCAGGGGAGTAAGCACCCATGCCGCCAGTATTCGGGCCGCTGTCGCCGTCGCCGACGCGTTTGTGATCCTGGCTGGTGGCCATCGGCAGCACGTTCTTGCCGTCGACCATGACGATGAACGAAGCTTCTTCGCCGTCGAGGAATTCTTCGATCACCACACGCGAACCGGCGTCGCCAAACGAGTTGCCGGCGAGCATGTCACGCACGGCGTCTTCGGCTTCGGCCAGGGTCATGGCGACGATCACGCCTTTGCCGGCAGCCAGGCCATCGGCCTTGATCACGATCGGCGCGCCTTTTTCACGCAGATAAGCCAGGGCCGGCTCGATCTCGGTGAAATTCTGGTAATCGGCGGTCGGGATCTTGTGGCGGGCGAGGAAATCCTTGGTGAACGCTTTCGAGCCTTCCAGTTGCGCAGCACCGGCGGTCGGACCGAAGCAGTCCAGGCCACGGGAGCGGAACAGATCGACGATGCCAGCCACCAGCGGCACTTCCGGGCCGACGATGGTCAGGGAAACGTTCTTTTCAGCGAAGTCGGCCAGTTGCTCCAGGGCCAACACGTTGATGGCGACGTTCTCGCACTTGGCTTCAATGGCGGTGCCAGCGTTGCCCGGTGCAACGAAAACCTTCTGCACACGCGGATCCTGAGCCACTTTCCAGGCCAGAGCGTGTTCACGGCCACCGCTGCCAATGATCAAAACATTCATTTCAAAAACCTCGGATGACGCTAATTCTGTGGGGGCTGATCGTTCCCACGCTCCGCGTGGGAATGCCTCTACGGACGCTCCGCGTCCGAGGGACGCGGAGCGTCCCGGGCTGCGTGCCCACGCAGAGCGTGGGTACGATCAAGAAAAATAATCAATGACGGAAGTGGCGCATGCCGGTGAAGACCATTGCGATGCCGGCTTCATCAGCAGCAGCAATCACTTCGTTGTCACGCATCGAGCCGCCCGGCTGGATCACCGCAGTGATACCGACCTTGGCCGCATTGTCCAGGCCGTCGCGGAACGGGAAAAACGCGTCGGACGCCATGACCGAACCGGCCACCTGCAAACCGGCGTGTTCAGCCTTGATCGCAGCGATACGCGCCGAGTTGACGCGGCTCATCTGGCCGGCGCCGACACCGATGGTCTGGCGGTTCTTGGCGTAGACGATGGCGTTGGATTTGACGTACTTGGCGACTTTCCAAGCGAAGATCAGGTCGTGGATTTCCTGTTCGGTCGGCGCGCGTTTGGTCACCACTTTCAGGTCATCGGCGCTGATCATGCCGATATCGCGGCTCTGCACCAGCAGGCCACCGTTGACGCGCTTGTAATCCCAGGCAGCGGCGCGCTCAGCCGACCACTCGCCGCAGGCCAGCAGGCGTACGTTGGCTTTGGCGGCAACAATGGCACGAGCTTCTTCGCTGACCGATGGGGCGATGATCACTTCAACGAACTGACGCTCGACGATCGCTTTGGCGGTCTCGGCATCCAGTTCACGGTTGAAGGCGATGATGCCGCCGAACGCCGATTCGGTGTCGGTGGCGTAGGCCAGTTCGTAAGCCTGGCGGATGCCGCCTTCGGCGTCCGGGCTGACCGCCACGCCGCACGGGTTGGCGTGCTTGACGATCACGCAGGCTGGCTTGACGAAGCTCTTCACGCATTCCAGCGCGGCATCGGTGTCAGCGACGTTGTTGTACGACAGTTCCTTGCCTTGCAACTGGGTGGCGGTGGCGATGCCGACTTCGGCAGGCTTGGCTTCCACGTAGAACGCCGCGCTCTGGTGCGGGTTCTCGCCGTAGCGCATTTCCTGAGCCTTGATGAACTGGCTGTTGAAGGTGCGCGGGAATTCGCTGCGACCTTCAGTGCTCAAAGTTTCAGCGGCCTGGTTCACGGTGCCCATGTAGTTGGCGATCATGCCGTCGTAGGCGGCGGTATGTTCGAAGGCCTTGAGCATCAGGTCGAAACGCTGAGCATAGGTCAGGCCGCCGGCCTTAAGATTTTCCAGAACGTTGGCGTAATCGCTGGCATTCACCACGATGGCCACGTCTTTGTGGTTTTTCGCTGCCGAACGGACCATGGTCGGCCCGCCGATGTCGATGTTCTCGATGGCGGTCGGCAGGTCGCAGCCTGGCTTGTTGATGGTTGCTTCGAACGGGTACAGGTTGACCGCTACCAGATCGATCGGCTTGATGCCGTGCTCGTTCATGATCGCATCGTCAGTACCGCGACGACCGAGGATGCCGCCGTGGATTTTCGGGTGCAGGGTTTTCACCCGACCGTCCATCATCTCGGCGAAACCGGTGTAATCCGCGACTTCCACTGCGGCAACGCCGTTGTCACGCAGCAGCTTGAACGTTCCGCCGGTGGAGAGGATCTCGACGCCCAGAGCTTCGAGCTCCTTGGCGAATTCGAGGATCCCGGTCTTGTCGGAAACGCTGATCAAGGCGCGGCGGATCGGCAGGCGGGTAGTCTGGTCGGTCATCTCAATTTCCATCAAAAGCAAAGGAAGTCAGCAAAAAAGGCGACCGTTTTTTACGCGGGCGCCTTTCTGGTTTGATTGAATGCTTACAGCAGATCGTACTGCTTGAGTTTCTTGCGCAGCGTGCCGCGGTTCAGTCCCAGCAGCTCACTGGCCTTGGTCTGGTTGCCCTTGACGTAGTTCATCACGCTTTCGAGCAGGGGCGCCTCGACTTCGGACAGCACCAGGTTGTACACATCCGTGACGGACGCGCCCTCAAGGTGGGCGAAATAATTGTGCAGCGCCTTCTCGACACTCCCGCGAAGGGTCTGGCCTTCTTCGCTCGGCGTGTTGAGGTGCTGTTTCAAATTCACGTTGTCGCTCACGGGTGTTGTTCCACTCACTAAAGTCTCGGTCATCATCGTCATGCGGCCACCCCTTCTTCGTCCCCTGTCAGGCTCTTGTAACGCTCGGCGAAGAACTCCCGAACGTCGGCGCATTGTGTTTCCGTACCATCCAAACGATTGAAACGGGCGCGAAACTCCCTGGCGCCCGGCAAGGTTGCGAGATACCAGCCCACATGCTTGCGGGCAATGCGCACGCCCATCACGTCACCATAAAAGGCGTGAAGGGCAGCCAGATGCTCCAGCAGGATGCGTTCCACTTCGCTCAGTTCCGGCGCCGGCAATTTCTCGCCGGTGCGCAGGAAATGATCGATCTCGCGAAAAATCCATGGCCGCCCTTGAGCGGCCCGGCCTATCAGCAGGCCATCGGCACCGGTCGCATCAAGCACGTATCGGGCCTTTTCCGGCGAATCGATATCGCCATTGGCAAACACCGGGATCGACACCGCCTGCTTGATCGCGGCAATCGTGTCGTACTCGGCTTCCCCTGTGTACAGATCGGCGCGCGTACGGCCATGTACGGCCAGCGCTGTGATCCCGGCCTGTTCGGCGATTTTCGCCACGTTCAGACCGTTCTTGTTCTCGCGATCCCAGCCGGTGCGGATCTTCAGGGTGACCGGCACATCAACCGCGGCCACTACGGCCTGCAGGATCTCGGTCACCAGTGCTTCGTCTTTCAGCAACGCGGAGCCGGCGGCCTTGTTGCAGACCTTCTTGGCCGGGCAACCCATGTTGATATCGATAATCTGCGCGCCCAGCTCGACGTTGGCCCGTGCCGCATCGGCCAGCATCTGCGCGTCGCCACCGGCAATCTGCACCGAGCGCGGCTCGGGATCGCCTTCGTGGATCATGCGCATGCGCGACTTGCGGGTATTCCACAGGCTCATGTCACTGGTGACCATTTCCGAGACTACAAGCCCTGCGCCCAGACGCTTGCACAGCTGACGAAAGGGCTGGTCGGTGACGCCCGCCATCGGGGCGAGAATCAAACCGTTCTGCAATGTATATGGGCCGATGCGTACCGCCGACATAGGACTTCCCTGAAGTGGGGCCGGATCATGAGAGTTCGAAAAAGGGTGGGCATGATACCCGCTCTCGATGACTGGTTAAAGGCTGAATTGAACAAAATCTGAACAGTTATTCTGTTATCGCCAACGGTTTGGTCGGCCGCGATCAGTCAGAAAAATGCCGTCAATCGGGAAACGCTGAAGCGGTTCATTCCGGCGAGTGGAAGTTCAGGCTGTAATTCACCGCTTTCGGCCCCGGATCGAGAATATCCAGGGCGATATGGATCGGCGTCTGCGGCGGCATTTCCGCGAGGCCTTCGAGATCGCCGCTCAGATACTCGCCGGGTTTGAAGCGACGACTGGCGATCAGATGACCGTTGAGGTCGGCAAAACGCAGTTCGAGCAAAGGGAAGGGCTGGGAAAACGTCGCCCGGTTGTAAATGATCGCGTCGACCACCAGCGCCCCGCTGAAATCGGGATGGCTGCGCACCACCAGGTTGCTGCTCTTGATTTTGCCGATATCGACTTTCGACGGCACGGTGCAGCCGATCTGCGGGCAGATCTGCTGGAACCACGGTCGATATTGATCCTGCCGCGCCAGTTCCTCGAAGTGATAGGCGATGTACTGGGCGGCAAGGCCGCCGGCCGCCAACACCACCAGCACCAGCCAGAGCAGGCGCCGGCCCCAGGGCGAGCGGCGTTGCTGCCAGTCCAGTTGCAGCGGGTCGTCGGTCAGATCCTGCAGGACCTCGGCGCGCACGCCGGGCTCGGCCCGTTCGCGTTTTTTGCGCGGCGAAGTGATCAATGGCAGATCGTCGTCATCGTTATCGTCGCTGGCCGACAGGCGTTCGCGGCGGGCGTTGGGATCGATCGGATCGTGCAGGCGCAATTGCGGGATCGGCGGCTCGTCGTCCAGGTCCACCGGCTCCAGTGTCAACGAGGGTTCGGTGCGCTCGGGTTCGAGGGTTGCGACGCCGTCGATATCCGGCTCGACATCCGGCGCTGCGCTGCGCTCATCCGCAGGCTCGCTGAACAGGCTGTCGGGCCATGTGCCTTCGTCCGGTTCCGGGCTGTCGCGTCGGGCGCTCAAGGATTCTTCGCGGGTACGGCCGAATTCGGCGGCCGGCTGAATTTCGCGCTGTTCGAGGCGGGCGAGTTCTTCGTCCAGATCGAGGCTGTCCAGATCCAGTTCCGACGCGCTCCATTGCTTCTGGCTGATGGCGCGCGGTGCGGGGATCTGTTCGACGACCGCAGAATCGCTGACAGGCGCGGGCGCTTCAGGCAGCGCTGGTGCGACCGGCGTCACCGTGTCCTTGCCGGAATGTTGCTCGAGCAGCTGCTTGGCGGCATTGAACACTTGCAGGCAGGAGCCGCAACGAACCACGCCGCGCGCCACGCTCAACTGAGCATGGTTGACGCGGAAACTGGTCTGGCAATGCGGGCATTGGGTGACGAAACTGTCGGTCATGCGGCGATCCGGTTCAGGCAAGCGGTCATTTTAGCGCCGACGCCCGGTGATGCGCACCCAGCCATCGCGATTGGCGATCGGGTCGAGCTCGAAGTCCTGCGCATAAGCTGCCGCTACTTCTTCGCCCTGCTCGGCGAGGATGCCCGACAGCGCCAGACGCCCGCCGCTCTTGACCAGGCTGGACAGTTGCGGCGCCAGCGACACCAGCGGGCCGGCGAGAATGTTGGCCACCAGCACGTCGGCCTGAACCTGCGGCAGATCCTCGGGCAGGTACAGCGGGAACAGATCATCGGCAATCTTGTTGCGCCCAGCGTTGTCGCGCGAGGCTTCCAGTGCCTGCACGTCGATGTCGGTGCCCACGGCTTCCTTGGCGCCGAGCAGCAGGGCGGCAATCGCCAGAATCCCCGAGCCACAGCCGAAGTCGAGCACGTGGCAGTCTTTCAGATCCTGGCCGTCGAGCCATTCCAGGCACAGTGCGGTGGTCGGGTGGGTGCCGGTGCCGAACGCCAGGCCCGGGTCCAGCAGCAGGTTGACCGCGTCAGGCTCGGGCGCGGCGTGCCAGCTCGGCACGATCCACAGACGCTGGCCGAAACGCATCGGCTCGAAACCGTCCATCCAGCTGCGTTCCCAGTCCTGGTCTTCGATGACTTCGCTGTGATGTTCGGGCAACGGGCTGCCGGTCAGCAGCTCCAGGTGGGCGAGGACCGGTTCCGGTTGCGTGCCGCCTTCAAACAAGGCCAGCAAGTGAGTGTGCGACCACAGTGGCGTGGTGTTGAGTTCCGGTTCGAAGATCGGCTGGTCTTCGGCGTCCATGAAAGTCACCGACACGGCGCCGACTTCGAGGAATGCGTCCTCGTATGTTTCGGCTTGTTCCGGAGTGATGGCGAGACGGACTTGCAGCCAAGGCATGGCGGGCACCTTTGAAAATCTGTGGGGCAGCCCGAAGCTGCAAAAGCGCGCAGTTTACGCCAGGTCGCCGGCAAAGTGGACACACCGCTTGGCTGTTACACATTCGAGGCCGCGATATACATATGTATGGCCTGAGCACTTTTGTCGGCAAATAGAGTGAGCGCTCATCTCTACGCAACAAAAGGCTGGACGACATGGCGGATCAACAAGGGACTGTAGAAGAAAAACCACCGATAGCCACTGCGTCTACGGGGTCGGTGCAGGAGATCCTCCTGCGCATCACGCGCTGGCAGGTGATGATCGACAAGCGCTTGAACAGCCAGATGACGTTGCTCGAGGCGCTGGAGCACTTCGCATTGACTGAACTGCGCAGGCATTACCCGGATGGCCATTTCGCCCCGGGCTTTGTGGTTGCCCTGCTTGACGCCATTTTGCAAAAGCTGATCGACGGCCGGCCAGTCATGTTCCTGGCGCTCCAGGACGCGCCATTTCGCTGGCCGGGGGCGCTGACCCCGGTTTACCGTCCAGCCGTCATGAGCATGTGATCCGGACGGTGGATAGCGTTTCGCTGCACTTCCTCGACCAGTACAAAAAATACCTGCGAGAACATTGGGCGACAAAAGGGCAGGAAGCGCTGTTTGATCGCCTGATCAAGCGCAAGGTGCGGCGCTATATCAAGGACATCGAGTTGCTGTTGCGCCGTGACCAACTGGCGGGCCTGACACTGGATCAATTGCGCAGCAAAATCGACCGGGTTCAGGCCCGCAGCACGCGGCGGTACCGATTGACCGCCCTGGCAACGGGTGCAGAAAAAAAGATTCTCGAGGCGCATTCCTTTGCGCAACTGCCGTCATGGATGAAGGCGCTGAAGGAGCCGGATCGCGCCTTGTTGCGTGATTATCAGGAGCAGACCTCACTGGCGCAGGCAGCGCTCGATGACCTGCTGCAGGGCCACGGCTCGTTGCGCGACTTTGCCCGCCGGCAGGCCATCGAATACATTCAGCTCAAGCTCGACATGGCGGTTGAACCAGACCGGATCGACGTGCGGCTCAGATGGCGCTCGGCGGTCGGTGAGCCGACCCACAATCGCAGCCTCAGTGATCTGCTGGCATGCGGGCCGATCGGGCAGGACTTCGCAGCGGTCCTGGAGATCAGCAGTCCTGCGCCATTGCGCAACCAGTCACTCAAGCCGGCATTCATTGCCGACATGCTGGCGGAACAGGATTATCCGGCGGATTACCTGCGCGTTCTCGCCGAACAGTACGAGCGTATAGAGGTGCAAAAGGCACTTGTCGACTGGTTTGCCGTACGGCTCAGGCAGAGCGCATTCATCGCGCGCTGCGCAGCTCATCTGTCGGACTCCGACCATGAGCGTCTCGAGCAGATGTGGTCTGGGCAAGCGGCAATGAAACCGTTGCAAGTGGCCGCTTTGACGCTGCCCAACGGCATGCAATGCGCCGATCTTCTGGTGTTCTACCAGGCAGAGACTGAGCAAACGGTGAATAACCTGGTGTTGTACGCGCCCAACAAGCCGGACGGTCAGGAGTGGGTCCGGTTGCCTTCGATCGCGGCGTTGACCGGCGAAGTATGGAGCTGGACGCAGAGCGAATCCGGTCGCGAGTACTTGTTGCAGCAGCTTTCGCCGACGGCACATCACCCTGCACGGGATTATCTGTTGGCCGCTGCGGCCAGTCCTGCTCTCTGGGGCATGCAGAGTGACCTTCGACGAACGCCCTTGCCGTTCGACGAGTGCGTCGAAGCCGCTGCAAAAATGGCCCTGGCAAACAACCTGCAGCGGGTCGAGCAGGACAATTCGCTGCGCTGGTACACGACGCTCGCGCTCGAGGCTCGCCGGCGCATCAGCAGTCTGAATCAGGAACTGATCGTTCATCAGCAGGTGTTCAACGAGCTGCTGGGCGGTTTCGAGGTTTTTGTCGATTTCGCCAGGCGCTCGGTTGCCGCAGCGATCACGCCCTATATGCGCAGCAAGAACGTGCTGGAACCGGTCGATCCCGCCACTGTGTTGATCGATTACAACCCTGGCGTCGCTGACCGCAGGAAGCAGCAGGTGGCCACGCTGCTCGACCTGGCCATTCACGGCTACGATGACAACTCCGGCATCGAACATCCGAAAAAAGGCGTGCGATCGTCGGTTGGCCAGGATCTGAGCCAGGTGCGCAGCGCCGATCTGGCGTTGTATCTGCGCCGGGCGTGGCTGGGTGAAAAATACGCCAGCGAGATCCGTGGCAAATATCTCGACCCGCGTGATGCTGCCTACGAACCGCGTCGCTTTGCCTACCGCAACGTGCTGCTGTCAAAGATGGACCGTGATTTACGCGTGGCCAGAAGTCAGGCGCGATTGAGCGACGCGGTGTATTCAGCGCTGGTCCGTCAGGTCTCTCTGTTGAGCGAGGTGCCAGCACCGGGTACGCATTTTCCGGGCGCCAGCATGGTTGAAAGTGACGGCGTGTTCAGGTTCACCGTGCGCCATCACGTCGTGCTCGGGGTGTATGTGCTGACCTCTTTCGACCCCGAGCCGTCCTGGTGGCTGTACACGCCTGATGCCCCCGACGGCATTGTGGTGCGTGCGTATCAGTCACTGTTCGGCGACATTGCGGGCGCGTTGCATGACTACTTGATGGCGCGTACGCCGGTTGCTGCGCGCAGCATCGTGTCGCGCACCCTGTATGCGATTGCGGCAAAAAAACAACGCGTCGATACGCTGCACGAAGCGCAGCGCTTGATTGACGCGCGCAGCGAGTTCAATGCGTACATCGAGCGCGCGGTCACGGATGTGCAGGACATCACCACCAGCCGCGCGCAAATGATCGAACGCCAAGTGGTCAAGGGGCTGATGTTTGCAGCTGCACCGTTCTGCATGGTGTTCCCTCCGTTTGCCTTGCTGCTCGATGTCGTGTTCATTGCCGTCAGCGCCGGTCAGGCGGTCGCGGCGCATCTGGAGGGCGACATCGATGGCGCTCTCGGCCACTGGCTGGAGGCGTCGTGGGGGGCGCTGTTTGCCATGGTCGGCGCCGGCAGTGCGATCAAGTGGCTGGGCGGTGCGGCCAGAAGTCTGAAGCACACCATGAGGCCGGTCTCGTTGTTGTCAGAGCGTCTGAATACCGTGGCTCCGCTACGCAGGGAAGCGCTGCCGGCGATCCGGGAATTACGCTTCCATGCCAGGCAGGCCGTCAGCAAGACGCCCGAACGTTTGCAAAGGGTGAGCGAAGAAGGCGTCTTTTTCGGCACCTGGCGCAGCCCGCCCAGCGCTGCACAGCCGCAACCGGCCTATTACATTCGCAACAAAGGCAAGTATTTCCTGGTCAGGGAAAATCCGCATTTCGGTGGGCTGAGCCTGGTCGATGCCCGTCGCCCGACCGCGATCTATCAGCAACCGATACGTCTTGCTCCGGGGGGCAAGTGGACACACGCCAGGGTCGGACTCACGGGTGGCAACGTGCGCAACCTTGGGCGCGTGAATAATTTGAATGATGCTTTTCCTGGAGGTGTCGAGCCGGTGCTGAACCGCGGCGCGCTGCAGGGCGAAGCCGTGGTGGCGCATTTCCGTCCGGGATCGCGAGATAACTACCTGTTTTCCCTGAATGCGCAAAGTTGCGTCATCGCCTCGCTGTATAACCCGACGACAAGAGTGGGGGCGGTCATTCATTTTGATCACAATATTCGCCCCTTGATCGAGCGAAGTGTCACGCAGGTGCTGGAGCGTCTGGGGGGAACACCGCAGAACATTCGCGCCACGCTGGTGGGTGGCGACTGGCTGTCGGCGGGCGCTGACATCGGCGGTCCGGTCAGGCGCGTGTTGCGCGAACAGGGCCTGCAGCCGACCTGGGATTACTGGTCATACTCGTCGTGCCTGGGCAACAGCTATGGCGTGGTGCTGAATCTGAACAATGGAGTCTCGCGAGTGTTCAAGCATTCCTCTGGTCAGATTGGCAGGCTGTACAACCCGCTTATCGCCAGATCGAGCTATGCCACGGACGGGCTCTCGATACGTGCCCGAAACTTTACGAGGCGGTTCACCCGCAAACCGTTACATGAAAACGCAGCAGGAGCGGTGGTCGATGAGGCTGGCCTGCGGGCATCTGCCACAATGGTCGAGCAGCAGGCGTTCTCCACAGTGATGGTCTGATGGGTTTGTTGCAGGCATAAAAAAACCCGATCCGCAGGGATCGGGTTTTTCATACCGCTTCAGCCTTACGACTGTTTGGCCAGCTTGTGCTCGAGGTAGTGAATGTTCACACCGCCCTTGCAGAAGCCTTCGTCACGAACCAGATCACGGTGCAGCGGGATGTTGGTCTTGATCCCGTCGACCACGATTTCGTCCAGGGCATTGCGCATGCGTGCCATGGCTTCGTCGCGGGTTGCGCCGTAAGTGATCAGCTTGCCGATCAGCGAGTCGTAGTTCGGTGGCACGGCATAACCGCTGTACAGGTGCGAATCGACGCGAACGCCGTTGCCGCCTGGGGCGTGGAAATGCTTGACCGTGCCCGGGCTCGGCATGAAGGTCTTCGGATCTTCAGCGTTGATCCGGCACTCCAGCGAGTGACCACGGATGACCACGTCATCCTGAGTGAACGACAGCTTGTTGCCAGCGGCGATGCTGAGCATCTCCTTGACGATGTCGATACCGGTGACCATCTCCGAAACCGGATGCTCCACCTGAACACGGGTGTTCATTTCGATGAAGTAGAAACGACCGTTCTCGTAGAGGAACTCGAAAGTACCGGCGCCACGGTAGCCGATGTCGATGCACGCCTTGACGCAGCGAGCCAATACTTCCTGGCGCGCTTTCTCGTCGATGCCCGGTGCCGGTGCTTCTTCGAGAACCTTCTGGTGACGACGCTGCAGCGAGCAGTCGCGGTCGCCCAAGTGGATGGCGTGGCCCTGGCCGTCGGACAGGACCTGCACTTCGACGTGGCGCGGGTTGGTGAGGAATTTTTCCAGATAGACCATCGGGTTGCCGAACGCCGCGCCTGCTTCGGAGCGGGTCAGTTTCGCCGAGGCGATCAGGTCTTCTTCCTTGTGCACCACGCGCATGCCGCGACCACCACCGCCACCGGCGGCCTTGATGATCACCGGGTAGCCGACTTCACGACCGATGCGCAGTGCCGTTTCTTCGTCTTCCGGCAGCGGGCCGTCAGAGCCAGGAACGGTCGGTACGCCGGCTTCGATCATCGCGTGCTTGGCCGATACCTTGTCGCCCATCAGGCGGATGGTGTCGGCTTTCGGGCCGATGAAGGCGAAGCCGGAGTTCTCGACCTGCTCGGCAAAATCGGCGTTTTCCGCGAGGAAACCGTAGCCTGGGTGAATGGCGGTAGCGCCGGTCACTTCAGCGGCAGCGATGATGGCCGGAATGTGCAGGTAAGACTGAGCGGCGGACGCCGGGCCGATGCAGACGGATTCGTCTGCCAGACCCAGGTGCATCAGCTCTTTGTCGGCCTTGGAGTAAACGGCGACGGTCTTGATGCCCATCTCTTTGCAGGCACGCAGAATCCGCAGGGCGATCTCACCGCGGTTAGCGATCAGAACTTTTTCCAACTTCGCAGTCATCAAAGGCTCTCCGCAGTTCAAACGATGGTGAACAGCGGTTGGTCGTACTCAACCGGCTGGCCGTCTTCGACGAGGATGGATTCGATCACACCGCTGGTTTCAGCTTCGATGTGGTTCATCATCTTCATGGCTTCGACGATGCACAGGGTGTCGCCTTTCTTCACGGTCTGGCCGACTTCAACGAAGGCTGGCGAGGTTGGCGAAGATTTGCGGTAGAAGGTGCCGACCATCGGCGAACGGGCAACGGTGCCGTTCAGCGCGGGTGCAGCAGCGGCAGCCGGAGCAGCGGCAGCGACTGGCGCGGCAGCAGGGGCAGCGGCCGGAGCCTGCATCGGGGCTGGCGCGTAGTACTGCTGCGCCGGGGTCTTGCTGTGACGGCTGATGCGTACGGACTCTTCGCCTTCCTTGATCTCGAGCTCGTCGATGCCGGACTCTTCCAGCAATTCGATCAGTTTCTTAACTTTACGGATATCCATGAATCATCAACTCCCAAGGGTCGGTCAGGGGCGTATAGCTTGGTGTTCAAGCTGCTCTAGTGCGGCCTCCAGGGCCAGTCGGTAACCGCTGGCGCCAAGGCCGCAGATCACTCCTACCGCTACATCGGAGAAGTAGGAGTGATGGCGGAAAGGTTCGCGCTTGTGCACGTTGGACAAATGCACTTCGATGAATGGGATGCTCACTCCCAGCAGCGCGTCACGTAATGCGACACTTGTGTGCGTAAAAGCCGCCGGATTGATCAGAATGAAGTCCACGCCTTCACCGCGTGCAGCGTGGATGCGATCGATCAATTCGTACTCGGCGTTGCTTTGCAGGTGCAGCAGATGATGGCCGGCTTCACGGGCGCGCCGCTCCAGATCCTGATTGATCTGCGCCAGGGTCGTCGACCCGTAGGTCCCCGGTTCCCGGGTGCCGAGCAGGTTCAGGTTGGGGCCATGCAGCACCAGTAGCGTTGCCATCTGCGTTGTCCTTGTTATCAATGAGCAGTCGTCAGAACCCGGCGACTATGCCGCAAAGCCTTTGTGACTGTCCAGTTCCATGCAATAGGCGGCACGATGGGCGATGTTTGCGCGAAATTTGTGACCGAGGATCAGGATCCGGTCACTTGTAATGACAGGGCCGCCGCCTTCGCGAGCAGGCTCGCTCCCACAGGGGTATGCATTCCAATGTGGGAGAGCCTGCTCGCGAAGGCGGTGTGTCAGACGCGAAAGGCTTGAACGGCTGTATGCAGTTGGCCGCCGAGAACCAACAAATTCTCGCCCTGTTCGCGCCCTTGGCCGATGCGCAGCAGGTTATCCCCACCCAATTGATGAATGCGCTCGCTGTGATCACGGATCTCGCTGACCGCGCCACTTTGCTGCGCGGTGACATCGGCGATGCGCACAGCGGTGTCGGCGATGGTCTGTATCGCGCCAACGATTTTGTCCAATGCACCGTCCGCCGCTTGCGCCTGACTGGCCGTGGCTTCGGCGTGTTCGACCTGCGCGCGCATGCCTTCGACCGATTGCCGCGCGGCGGTCTGCAGGCCGGCGATCAGTGTCTGGATTTCCGCCGTGGCCCCGGCGGTGCGTTGTGCCAGCGAGCGCACTTCCTCGGCGACCACGGCAAAACCACGGCCCATCTCCCCGGCGCGGGCGGCCTCGATCGCGGCGTTCAGGGCAAGCAGATTGGTCTGATCCGCAATCGAACGAATCACTGTCAGCACGCCGCCGATGGTTGCTGATTCTTCTGCCAGATGTTCGATCATCTGCGCATTGCCTTGAACCTCACCGACCAGCGCATGCAGTCCGGTCAGGCTCTGGCCGATTACAGCCTGCCCATGCTCGACGGCCAGTCCGGCGTGGCGGCTGGCGTCCGCAGCCTGGCGGGCATCGCCGGCCACCTGCTGAATGGTCGCCTCGAGTTCCCCCAGCGAATCGCGAATCAGCGCGGTATCGCCGGCCTGATGCTCGGCGCCGCTGTGCAGGTCATTGCTCAGTTCCGCAAGGGTGCGGCTGCTGCCCGCGACTTGTTCGGCGTTGCCGCGAATGGTGCCGACCAGATCCACCAGATAGGCGCGCAAGCGGTTGAGCGAGGCTTCGATGTCGTGCAGTTCACGGTTTGTCTTGCCCAGTTGGATGTCGCGACTGAAATCGCCTTCGGCCCAGGTCGACAGCGCTGGGGCGAGGTTGGTCAGGGTGCGGGCCAGGCGCCGCTGCAAGGTATCGATGAGCAGGGCGATCAGCAGAATCAGGCCGATCATCACGCCTTGCATCAGGCGCACTTCGCCCTGGATCTGCCCATGTTGCGCGCGTACCACCGGTTCGAGGCCGGCGATGGCGTGTTGCACGCTGGCGATTTTTTCGTGGGTCGCGGCGCTGAGCTCGGCGCGTTTCTGGATCTGCTCGCGGGTGCGCGCCAGTTCCGCCGGATAGCGGCCGAGCAAGCTGTTGAGTTCGCGTTTGAGGCCGACACCGGCATCTTCGGCGGCGGCTTTATCAGTGGTTTCGATGCCCATCAGCGCGGCGAAATCGTCACTGCTCGATTCGTTGCTGGTGACCACCCCCAGCAAGGGCAGGGCATCGATGGCCTCGGCTTGGGCGCGCATGTTGCTCACTTCACGCTCGACATCGGCGGCCAGCTCACTGCGCCCGCTGCTGACCAGTTTGTCCCGCGCCAGCGACAGTCTGCCCAGATGCTGCGATGCGGCGAGCAGTGGTGCGAGGTAGGCGGCGTTGCCATTGGCGTAGGTATTGAGCTGGTCGAGGCTGGCGCTGAGTTCGCGTTCGGCCTGCAACAGCAGCGCCTGCGGATCGCCAGCCAGTTTGCCGGCGGCGAGCAGGTCGGTTTTGCTAAATTCATCGAGGCTCGACAGGCTTGGCCGTACGGTGTCGGCCAGCGTCGGGGGCAGCTCACCCAGTTGCTTGTGCACGCTGTCGATGGCCTGGGCGGCGCTGCTCAAACGCAGCGCGTCACCGCTGGCGAGATAATCCTCAACGTTGCGCGCCACCTCGTTCTGAAATTGTTGCGACAGCCCGAGGTAACGCTCCATCAACAGATAGGGGCGTTCGAGGGCTTTTTGCGACCACCACAGCGTGGCGCCAAGGGCCACGCAGACGGCGACCAGCAGCAGAGTGTTGAGATTGGTGAGCAACTTCAGGCGCATGACGGCTACCAACGGCAGGAATGGTAAGCGCCTGAATTTATTGCGGTTCTATTACAGGGTTATGACCGAATCAGTGGATTCCGATGAAAAAGTGGCACTTTGCTTTGACTGGCGCGCGGTCTGCACCCGATTGCGTCCGGCACCTTTGGCACGGTACAGCGCTTCGTCGGCCTGGCTGGCCATCATCAGGCTGTCGGAGTCATCGCACATTTCCACCACGCCGGCGCTGAAGGTGCACCACAGATCCTGCGGCTGCGCCGGATAATGAATCTCGGCGAAGCGCTGACGAATTTCGTCGAGGACTTTATGCGCCGCGTCGATATCGGTGTCGGGCATGACAATGGCGAACTCTTCGCCGCCGTAACGGCCGATGAAGTCGGTCTTGCGCAAACGCTGTTTGAGAAACAGCGCCAGGCTCTTGATCACCCGGTCACCCATCGGGTGGCCATGGCTGTCGTTGACCCGTTTGAAGTGATCGATGTCGAGCATGGCAAAGCTCAGCGGCTTGTTCTCGCGGCGGGCGCGGAACGAGCAGTCTTCGAGCAATTGCAGGATGTGCGTGTGGTTGTACAGGCCGGTAAGACTGTCGCGGACCATCCGCGCTTTCAGATTGCGCGCCCGCGCCGCCCGGTTGCGCACAGTGGTGATCAGGTGCCGCGGTTTGATCGGCTTGGTCAAGAAGTCATCGCCGCCCTCGCTCATGGCGTCGAGCTGCTTGTCCAGATCATCCTCGGCCGACAGGTAAATGATCGGCACGCTGACATAGCGGTCATTGTGACGGATGACTTTGGCCAGCTCGGTGCCGGTGCAGGCCGGCATGTACATGTCGAGGATGATCAGGTCCGGCTGGAAATCCGCCAGCTCGGCCATTGCCTGAATCGGTTCGATCAGGGTGCGGGTGACAATCCCGGCGCTGTTGAGCAGGCGCTCGGTGTGCAAGGCCTGGGCGCGCGAGTCGTCGATGATCAGCACCTTATAAGGCTCGTACTGAGCGACGCAGGTCAGCACTTCGATTTTTTCCAGCAGGCTCGAGGCTTCGAGCGTGCCGGTGAGAAATTCCTGGCCACCGGCGCGCACGGCGGCGAGGCGGGTCGGGGTGTCGGTTTCGTGCAGGCTGAAGAACAGCAGCGGCAGGGGTTCTTCGAGGCCGACCTGAGCTTCGGCGGCGAGTTTCAGGCCGATGCCGGGGCCACTGAAATCCACGTCCATGACAATCGCCGCGGGCAAGCGCTCAACCATCGACGAGCGAAACGCCGCGACACTGTCCAGTGCCTGCGCGCTGAGGCCAAAGAATTCGAGCTGCTTGGCCAGGCGTTCGGCGCGGTCGTGATCCTGCAGCATCACGTAGATCGGCTTGCGCAGCGGCGGCAGGAAGGTCTGATCGAGTTGATCACCATGGCGCAGGCCAGTGCGTGACAGACGCTGCATCAAACGATTGAGATCGGTGATCAGGCCGCTGCTGAGGCGCCCACGGTTGGCATCCACCGCTTGCAACGACTGGCTGATGTGGTGCGCCAACTGAGTGTGTTCCGGCTGTTCGAAACGCTCGGCAAAACGCAGCAGACGCAGATTCGCCTCGCTCAGTTCGGCAAGATCGACGGTGGACCACTCGCTACGTTGCAGGCGCTGCCATATCTCAAGAATCTGACGTGCCTGATGAATTACCCGCTGGGCAAAGTGGTGCTTGAGACGCTCACGGCTGGGGTCTTCTGGCTCGGTCATATCCTGACTACTAGTTAGGGTGCATGCTGAGATCGACTGGTGGCTCTATGCTAGCACCTCTTTTCCCTTAGACGAGTGTCGTACGTCAATAATCTGCTGGACGACACGATTCAGTTTCTGACCGGATGGTTTTGTTTTTGTATCCGATTTTGGCCAAGTGCCCGCATGCTGGGGTTTTGCGAGCAATCCTGCCAGCGCTGTCGACATTTCACCGACCTTGATGGGCGGCGTCTGACAGCGCTTTCTGATTTTTCTTCTACGCGCTTTCACCGGCCCGGTTGGCTGGTACGGTTCAGGGATTCCCCTAGTTGCCGTCCATCCGCCATGAGCCAATGTTTTACCGAACTCGCCAGTGATGCCCAGCGCCTCAACCACAACATCACGCCCATCGACGACTGCGCCTGCGGCGAAGAGTTGTTGTATGGCGAGCGGGTGCAAGTGACGAAGGTGCCAGTGCTGACCTGCACTGGTCTATGGCGTATCTATCAGCGCGAAGCCGAAAATATCGTTGCGCCAGACGGCGTTCTGATTGCCGATCCTGTGGAGCGTAATCAGGTAATTAATGCGGCCTATGCCCGATTGTGGTTGCAGGATTCTCGTTTTCAATGGGCAGGTTTAGCGGCGTTTGCCTCAAAACAAGTCGGTTGTGGATTGCTGCATGCTTCAAACACTGTCGATCTCATAGGGCAGCAGCGGGACGCCAGAGCTCAATTACGTGGTATTCGCCGAGAGGCCGGATTGCTGACGCCGGGTCGGCTTGAAGAACAAGCGAAAGCGTTGAAGGATTACAAGGCCGCGAATGCGCGTAATCCGGTTTCCGCACTGGATCTGCACCTGGGCGGCGAGTTGACGCTCGTGCAGCAGCAATTTCGCCACGTGCACGAAATGATGGCTTTGGGGAACACCACCCTGTTTTTGGATATTTTTCCACTTCATGTGTTTTACGCCAATCGGGGACTGAAAGAATTTAGTACCTGTCTGAAGGCGCGAGAGGGGATTTACGGACATCCCATGTTTCCGGTGCTATGGCCCGTTGGGCAAAAGCAACTGAAGTTTGGACAGTACTTCGAAATATTACTGCAGGCATTTCAAGCCATTGAAGAAGGGGATATCGCGCGTAGCGTGAAGCATCTTGCGGAACATGAGCAGCGTCACATACTTCAACCGATTATTTATGAAGACACGCGCCTCATCGCTTTGCTTAGAAGCAATCACGCCTCCTTCGTCACAGGTTTTCCCTCCGGAGTAGCTCAGGCCATCGAACTCACTTTGGCCAATCAGTGCCGTTCGCTCGACGACGGACGCACGATCGGCTTTGACGACAATCCATTCGCCAATCTCGCTGACATCGAACAGCGCATGGAATTTGTGCTTCGGGCTGCGCGGCGTTTCGATGATTTGCTAAGTGGCATCCATCGCTCCGCTCTTGAAGAGTCAATAAGAGATATAGCGGCTGGAACTGTGGCGCGATGAAGCTGCGTCGATGGGTTGATGGCTGGCGATTTGTACTGCTTGCGATCATAGCGGTCGCGTTACTGCGCTGGTCAATTGAAATCATGCAGGACGATTTCGAGATCGCTCTAACGATCAACGAGCCTTGGGAGCAGATGCGTCAACGCTCATTTGCCGCCGTCGGGCCGGTGCCATCCAGTGCTGTTTGGATCAGCAAGTCCAGATCGGGAGTGCGTTTGCGCTTCATCGATCCAGAATTCGGTTTTGTAACTCCTTTAGCTCGCGAATTCAGGATCAATGCCAAGTCAATACAGTGGGTAGGGCGTGTTCGTCTTTCACCGCAAATGAAGCCGCTTTCACTTGATGAGGCACTCATCGTCGTCTCGGATTTGCATGCCCAACTGCGCAAAAAATGCTGGGTGGAGGCAAAAGTGATGAATGACCCTCCAATAGCGGACACGTTGCAATGGCGCACATGGTTTCACTCCCGTACGGAACATGCGACGTCGTTTTGGCTGGCAGCTGACAAGTATCAGTTGGCGATTGATTTAGAGCCATGGGGGATGAGGACTCACAAAACAGATCCGCTTTATCGAATTGTATTGACAGTTGATGAGCCCTATTTGCCGTTTGCCAATGCAGCATCTGCGAATGGTTGCGTTCGCAAAGACTAAAACTTCATAACTAAGGAGCCATTCCATGCCCATCCCAGCCTTCATGACCATCCACGGCAGCCGCCAAGGCCTGATCACCGCCGGCGCTTTCACCGAGGCGTCGGTCGGTAACGGCTACCAGAGCGGTCGCGAAGACAAGATCATGGTGCAGGCCCTCAGCCATGGCATGTACATACCCAAGGATCAGGGCGCCGGGCGACGGATGCACAGGCCCTTGATCATCACCAAAACCCTCGACAAGGCTTCGCCCTTGCTGAATATGGCGCTATCCAGCGGCGAGTTGCTGAGCGAATGCCGCGTGGAGTTCTATCGCACTTCGGCCAGCGGCGTGCAGGAGCACTTCTACACGGTGGAACTGGAGGATGCGTTGGTCGTCGGCAGCGAACTATTGATGCCGCACTGTCTCGACACGGCCACGTCGCATCTCACCCAACTGGAGAAAGTCCACTTCAGCTACCGGCGCATCTACTGGCGCCACGAAATCAGCCGGACGATGGGTTCGGACGAGTGGCAAGGCGAGGGACTTCGATGAGGCTGGTCCGTGAACTGAGCCTGACCGACCACGAGCGCCAGCATGTCTGTTGCGTGGAAGAGGCGCTGGAGCACGTCAGCAGTCTGTTGAGCATGCGCCAACCGCTCGAAGGTCTGGATCAACTGCGGGCCGGTTTGATGATCAATCTGGACAGCGAAGTCCTGGCGCAGATCAAACAGGGTAAATGGTGCCTGATCAAAGCCGAAGCCGACTATGGCTACTGGCAGGGCGCCGAAGCGGTGTTCGAACAGGCCGTACTCGATCTGATGAACAACCCGCCCGAGCAGCCCACGCGCACCGCGCGAATCTTTCGTCTGGTCGATAGTGTGACCGGTGAGCCTTTGCCTGCGCAGGCCTACATCGCCACTATCGATGGAATACCCAGTCAGCGCCGAACTGATGCCCAAGGCATTGCACATCTGTTTACCGACGACCAAGTGCGGCAGCTTTCGCTGCGCATCTTCAACGTCTGAAATCTGCGTCTATCCTTTCGTTCGCGACGTCCTTCGCTTGTTTTGCGCCAGTGCCGCGATAGCGGGTGCTAGGCCTTGGCACGTTGTTGTATGGTTGTGGTCGAACCGTTGAACCCAAGTGATTGAAAGGATATCGCCATGCTGGACTGGAAAAACCGCGCGGGCAGCGCGCCTGAACGTGCCGCCGAGCCCAAGTCGGCCACCCGCAGCTATGTCGGCGGGCTGCTGTTCAGCCGGGCGCTGGCCACAGTGATCGGTCTGTATTTGCTGGTCACCATCGCGCTGGGCTGGTACTGGAGCCAGGAACCGGAACTGTTTCCGGTGGCGCAGAACGCCCAGGTCGCTGCCGAGAAAGAAGGCAAGCAAATGGTGGTCGGCTACACCACGGTCGAAACCCTGAAGACCGTTGCCGGCACCTTGCTCAACAAGCCGGGCGGTTACATTTCCAATGACCGTTTCCCGCCGGGCCTGTGGATGGACAACACGCCGAGCTGGGAATATGGCGTGCTGGTGCAGGTGCGTGACCTGACCCGCGCCCTGCGCAAGGATTTTGCCCGTTCGCAGTCACAGTCCGCCGAAGACGCCGATCTGGCCAAGGCCGAACCACGCTTCAACTTCGATAACAAGAGCTGGGTGCTGCCGTCCAGCGAGTCGGAATACCAGGAAGGCATCAACTCCCTGAGCCGTTATCAGTCGCGCTTGTCGGATCCGAATCAGAAAAACGCGCTGTTCTACGCCCGCGCCGACAACCTCAACAACTGGCTGGGCGATGTCGGCACCCGTCTCGGTTCGTTGTCGCAACGCCTGTCGGCCAGTGTCGGCCGGGTCAAGCTCAATACTGCGCTGAAGACCGAAGTTCCGGCGGTCGGCGAAGTGCCGCAGGTTGACGAAGAAGTCGTGGAAACCCCGTGGATGCAAATCGACAACGTGTTCTACGAAGCACGCGGTCAGGCCTGGGCGCTGTCGCATCTGCTGCGCGCCATCGAAGTCGACTTCGCCGATGTGCTGGCGAAGAAGAACGCCACCGTCAGCGTGCGCCAGATCATCCGTGAGCTGGAGGCTTCGCAAGAGCCGGTGTGGAGCCCGATGATTCTCAACGGCAGCGGTTTCGGCGTGTTGGCCAACCACTCGCTGGTCATGGCCAACTATATTTCCCGGGCCAACGCTGCGGTGATCGATTTGCGTCAACTGCTCAATCAGGGCTGATACGTGAGCCAGAGCACAAGAGAGGCGGCCCATCGCGCCGCCTCGGACGCCGAACAGATCGCCTGGGTCGACGAGCAGGACAACCTGCTCGGCGCTCTGGTGCGCTCCGATTTGCGTGAGCGCGGGCTGATTGGCCGTGGCACTTACATCATGCTGTTCAACTCCGCCGGTGAGCTGTGCGTGCACCGGCGCACGTTGAGCAAGGCGATTTATCCCGGTTACTGGGATGTTGCCGCAGGCGGCATGGTCCAGGCCGACGAAAGTTATGCCGAGTCGGCGGCGCGCGAGCTGGAAGAAGAGTTGGGCGTCAGCGGCGTCGAACTCACCGCTCACGATCACTTCTACTTCGAAGACACCGGCAACCGTCTGTGGTGTTCGGCGTTTTCCGCCGTGTGGGACGGGCCGCTGAAACTGCAGCCGGAAGAAGTCCTCGAAGCGCGATTCATCCCCGTCGAACAGGTCATGCGCGAAATCAGCGAAAAGCCTTATTGCCCGGACTCTCTGGCCGCGTTAAGGCGCTATCTCAAGGCGCAGCAAAGCAACGTCGCAAAGAACACATGAATTGGCGCCGATTGGCACTTAGCAATCGCGATTTTTGCCGTTACACTGCGCGACCTTTTCAAGCTGCACCGAGCGCTTCCCAAAAAGCATCGATGCAGTAGCGCTGCCCCTGCCTGAGTGGGGCTTCGCGGTCGCTGACCTTGCCCAAGGTTGCGATCAGTCTTTGTCCTCCCGAGAGGATTGCCGGTGGCCAAGAAAGCCGCATCCTTCGCCGCCCTGGGCGGCCTGGTATTTTCCACCGACGCAGGTCGTCATTGCCCGGAATGCAGCAAGCCGGTGGACGCCTGTATCTGCAAACAAACCGTGATTCCGGCCGGTGACGGCATTGCCCGCGTGCGTCGCGAAAGCAAAGGGCGTGGCGGCAAGACGGTGACCACCATCACCGGCGTGCCTCTTGCCGAAGACGCGCTCAAGGAGCTGGCGACGACGTTGAAGAAACGTTGTGGCACCGGCGGGGCGTTGAAGGACGGCATCATCGAAATCCAGGGCGATCACGTCGAGCTACTCTTGGCAGAGCTGATCAAACACGGTTTCAAAGCGAAGAAATCCGGCGGCTAGCAGCCTCTGTGAAACCCTCCGGCGGCTTGATCCGGCTTCGAGTGTTCTCGGATCCGGCGTCGTCGCCATGGTTTTCACAGAGCCTGTTCATGACCGGTTTCTAAACTCCACGCAGTCAGTGCGGTCTACCGCCGCACTGACGAACCGTCATTTTCATTCTTTAGACTGCGCCGGCCTGCACTTCAGGCGACGCACTCTGACTTCTTTATAGGGGACTTCGATGTCCGTACGACGCACACGTAAAGACGATGGCAGCCAATGGACAGTTGCGGACAGCCGCAGCGTTTACGGGATTCGCCATTGGGGGGCCGGGTATTTCGCGATCAATGAAGCCGGTCGCGTCGAAGTACGTCCGAACGGCCCGAGCAGCTCGCCTATCGATCTGTTCGAACAAGTCGACCAACTGCGCAAGAGCGGTTTGTCCTTGCCGCTGCTGGTGCGGTTCCCCGACATCCTGCAAGACCGTGTCCGTCAGTTGACCGGTGCTTTCGATTCGAACATCGAGCGCCTGGAATACCAGAGCAAATACACTGCGCTGTACCCGATCAAGGTCAACCAGCAGGAAGCGGTGATCGAGAACATCATCGCCACCCAGAACGTTTCCATCGGTCTGGAAGCCGGCTCCAAGCCTGAGCTGCTGGCGGTGCTGGCGCTGGCGCCGAAAGGCGGCACCATCGTCTGCAACGGTTACAAGGACCGCGAGTTCATCCGTCTGGCGCTGATGGGCCAGAAGCTCGGCCACAACGTGTTCATCGTCATCGAGAAAGAATCCGAAGTCGGCCTGGTGATCGAAGAAGCCGCCTCGCTCAAGGTCAAGCCGCAGGTGGGGCTGCGCGTGCGCCTGTCGTCACTGGCCTCGTCGAAATGGGCGGACACCGGTGGCGAGAAGTCCAAATTCGGCCTGTCGGCGGCGCAACTGCTGTCGGTGGTCGAGCGCTTCCGTGGCGCCGGCCTGGATCAGGGCATCCGCCTGCTGCACTTCCACATGGGGTCGCAGATCGCCAACCTCGCTGACTATCAGCACGGCTTCAAGGAAGCGATCCGTTACTACGGCGAATTGCGCAACCTCGGTCTGCCGGTGGATCACATCGACGTCGGCGGTGGCCTCGGTGTCGACTACGACGGCACCCACTCGCGCAACGCCAGTTCGATCAACTACGACATGGACGATTACGCCGGTGTCGTGGTCGGCATGCTCAAGGAATTCTGCGACGCGCAGAGCCTGCCGCATCCGCACATCTTCTCCGAGAGTGGTCGTTCGCTGACGGCGCACCACGCGATGCTGGTGGTGCAGGTCACCGACGTCGAGAAACACAACGACGAAATCCCGCTGATCGAGAACAAGGAAAGCCTGCCGGAAACCGTGCAGTGGCTGGTCGATCTGCTCGGCCCGACCGACATCGAAATGGTCACCGAAACCTACTGGCGCGCCACCCACTACATGAGCGACGTGGCCGCGCAGTACGCCGACGGCAAGCTGACCCTGGCGGAAAAAGCCCTGGCCGAGCAGTGCTACTTCGCCGTGTGCCGTCGCTTGCACAACTCGCTGAAAGCGCGTCAGCGTTCGCACCGCCAGGTGCTCGACGAACTCAACGACAAGCTGGCCGACAAGTACATCTGCAACTTCTCGGTGTTCCAGAGCCTGCCGGACACCTGGGCGATCGATCAGGTGTTGCCGATCATCCCGCTGCATCGCCTCGACGAAGAGCCGCTGCGCCGCGCGGTGCTGCAGGATCTGACCTGCGACTCCGATGGCAAGATCAACCAGTACGTCGACGAGCAGAGCATCGAAACCAGCCTGCCGGTGCACGCGTTGAATGAAGGCGAAGATTACCTGCTGGGCGTGTTCCTGGTCGGTGCCTATCAGGAAATCCTCGGCGACATGCACAACCTGTTCGGTGACACCGATTCGGTGAACATCTACCAGAACGCCGATGGCAGCGTGTACCACGCTGGTATCGAGACCCACGACACCATCGAAGACATGCTGCGTTACGTGCACTTGTCGCCGGAAGAACTGATGACGCACTACCGCGACAAGTGCGCCAGTGCCCGCATCAGTGCCAGCGAGCGCACGCAGTTCCTCGATGCCTTGCGTCTGGGCCTGACCCGCTCCTCCTATCTGTCTTCCTGAGACCCGATAGCGTTCCGCCCGGGTTGTCCGATTTTTTTCCGCGAGCTGTGGAAAATTCGGACAACCCGGTGGGACATCTCCTGATTTTTTCCCGAAAACCTGTGCGATCACGGTCAGCAAACTCATCTGGTCTGCTTTTCGCGTAGGTCATTTCCTAAGTTGTACTTCGCCTCTCTACTCGGCCATGCCTCTCGGCGAGAATCCCCGGCCGCCCCTCCTGTAGAGATCCGCCCATGTTCGATCCAGTCAACGAGCCGTCGTTTCGTCTCGATGTAGCGGGCCTGTCCGACCCCTTCGAAGTTCTCGCCTTTACCGGAAGGGAAGCGCTCAGCGAACCCTTTGCCTTCGAGATCGATGTGGTGATCGACGATCCGCATCTGGATCTTGCCAGCCTGCTGCATCGTTCTGCGTTCCTGTGCTTCGGCGCGCCCGGCCAGGGTGTGCACGGCCAGTTGCACAGCCTTGTCCAGCACGAGCACGGCCATGGCTTGCGTTTGTGTCGAGTGCGTCTCGGGCCGAGGCTCGACTGCCTCGACCTGCGTTTGAGCCAGCGCATTTTCAGCGGCCGCTGCGTGCCGCAGATCATCGAACAGGTTCTGCGCGAGCATGGCATCGTCGGCTTGCAACGACGTTTCGACCTGCACAGCGACTACCCGACCCGCACCTTCTGCACGCAATATCGCGAATCCGATCTGCAACTGCTCCAGCGCCTGTGCGCAGAGGCGCGCATTCACTTTTACTTCGAGCATCACCGCGACAGGCATTGCCTGGTGTTCGGCGACGATCCAACGCGGATGCCCCATGCAGACGTCGCGCACTATCAGGGCGAGCATGACCAGCGTGGCGTCGCTCCAGCCGTCCGCCAATGGCAACTGCACGAAGACTCGCAGGCCAGCCAGCGAGGCCCCAATGCCGAAGGCCACAGCGATCTGCCCGCCTTGCGCAGCGGTCAGTGGTTGCCCCTGGACGACCATCCTTTCATCGAATGCAACCGCCCATGGTTGCTGACCCGCATCGAGCACCGGGCCGATCAGTCTCTCGAACCGCCCTATTGCAATCGCCTGTTCGCGGCCGCGCGGGTACCCGTCTTTGTGCCCGCCGCTGCGCAGTCCAAGCAGCGCATGCACAGCCTGCAGCGAGCCTGGGTGATCAGCGTCGATGAGCCGCAGCCGGATCGCGCGCGGCCGGTGGCGGTGCAATTCGACTGGCTCTATCAGGGCGAAGGGGCTTCGCCGAGTCATTGCTGGCTGCCCCTCGCGCCTGACTTGAACGAGATGCCCTCGGCGGAACTTGCTGATGGTGTGGAAGTGGTGGTGAGTTTTCTTGAGGGCGACCCCGATCAGCCGGTGGTCAGTGGCGTGCTCCAGCCCTCGGTGTTGCCAGAGGCTGCGGTCGAGGAGGATGAACCGGTATCGCTCCCCGAGCTGCTGGTGAGCGATGGGTTGCAGCAACTGTTGCACTCTGGCGAGCCGTTGCTGTTGCTGTGCCTGATGCCGGGCGGTGGCAGCTTCAACCACTGCGCCGAGTCCGTGTGCAGTTGCCGGCTGCTCACCGCGCTCGATCAGAGCAGCGCACGATGAGCGGCGCGGCGCTTGAGCCCATGGCGCAATGGCTGTTGCTCGACACCCCGGACGCGGCACGCGCCCTGCTGACCTTGCGCCAGGGCTTTGCCGATGTGCAGCGTCACCGATTGTTTGACGGCACCGAATTTCAACCGGTCAGTGAGCACGGCCCGGTCCTCGTCGACTTGCGCGAGAGTCCGGCATTGACTGCCTTGTGTCTGCGCGATCCGGACACCTGGCGCGGCCTGTTGTTGAGCTGCGAGATACCGGTGCAGCAGCTGCTCAGCCATTTGCAGCGCATGCTTACCGTCTCGTTCGGTTTGAATCATCGGGCCTTGCTCAGCTATTACAACCGTCAGACCGCCAGCTACTTCTTCGACGCCTGCGACGCCACCCAACTGAGTCGCTGGCTCGGGCCGATCCGCCAGTTGCGCTGGTTTGGCGGCACCTGGGCCGACCGCGCCATTGGCAGTCAGGGCTGGCAACAGCTGCGCAATCCCGGCCTGCTCGTCGAGCCGCTGGGCATTGAAGAAAGCCTGACCCGGCGCCAGCGCGAACGCTTGCAAACCTGTCTGCTGGAGCAGCACATCTGGCGCTGGTGCCAGTCTCTGAGCGTTGATTACCAGACGATCGCTGTGCATGTGCAACAAGGTCTGGCGCTGGGTTTCAGCGATCGTGCTGTGCTCGATGGCTGGCTGTGGCTGCGCCTGCTCAATCCGCGCGCCGTGCTGGTCGTGCCGCCGGCCGGACTGACGCAGCCGGAACGGCTCGACTTTCTGCGTCGGCAGTGGGGCGCGGCGGACTGACTTTTCTGATCAGTGAGCCTTGCCGCTGAACCAGCCATCGCTGCGTTTCAGCCACAGGGCTTGCGCGCCAAGGGTCACGCTGCGTAAGACCATGAACAGCAGAAAAGATATCCACAGGCCGTGATTGCCCAATGTCTGCAAAAACCAGGCGAACGGCAGCAACAGCAGCACCGTCAGCAGCATGCCGTTGCGCATTTCCCGCGCACGGGTGGCGCCGATGAACAGGCCGTCGAGCAGGTAACTCCACACCGCAATCAGCGGCAGCACGGCGAGGTAGGGCAGGTAGACGAATGCGGTGTCGCGCACGCTCTGAATGTCGGTCTGCATCTCGATGAACAGGTGCCCGGCCAGCAGAAACAGCACAGCGAATCCGAGGCTGGCGATCAGCGACCAGCCGCCGGCCACCACCAGCGATCGACGCAATGCCAGGCGATCCCGCGCGCCAATGGCATGGCCGCACAAGGCTTCGACCGCGTGGGCCAGGCCATCCAGTGCATGGGCCGTCAGCAGCAGGCCGTTGAGCAGCAGCGCGTTGGCCGCTACGGTCGCATCGCCGAGCCGTGCGCCCTGCACGGTAATGAGGAAGAACACCGATTGCAGGGCGAGGCTGCGGATGAAAATGTCCCGGTTGACTGCCAGCAGCGGACGCCAACTCTGCCAGACTTTCAGTGCCGACCAGATGATCTGCCCCGGATAGGCGCGCAATGCCGTGCGCGTCAGCCACAGGCCGAGCAGGGCGCCGCTCCATTCAGCGATTACCGAAGCGCGCGCCGAGCCGACCACGCCCCAGTCCAGGCCAATGACAAACCACAGATTGAGGACGATGTTGATCAGGTTGGTGCTCAGCAGAATCGCCAGCGGCGCCCGCGCGTTCTGCGTGCCGAGGAACCAGCCGACCAGCGCATACGTCGCCAGCGCGGCGGGCAGGCCAAACAAGCGCGTGTGGAAAAAATCCCGGGTCAGTTGCTCCAGCTCCGCCGACGGCTGCATGAAGTGCAGCGCGACGCCGCTGAGCGGCACGCCGAGGCCGCCGAGCACGACGGCCAAGCCCAGTGCCAGCAACAGACCCTGCAAGAGAATCTGCCGCAACGCCGCGCCATCGCTGCGCCCGGCAGCCTGCGCGGCAAAGCCGGTGGTGCCCATGCGCAGAAAACCCATCGCCCAGGCGAGAAACGTGTACAGACTGGCGCCGACTGCCACCGCGCCCAATTGATGGGCATGGGGCAAGTGACCGATGACAGTGCTGTCGACCAGCGCCACCAGCGGCACGGAAATATTGGAAAGAATCATCGGCGCGGCGAGCGCCCAGACCTTGCGGTGAGTCGGGCGGTCGCGCCAGTCGGTAATCAGAGAGGACATGCAGGCTCCTTGGGGGAGCGGGGATTGTAGCGAGTCATGCCATTCAATGTGGGAGCGAGCCTGCTCGCGAAGACTGACCAACCGTGAAGATTTCGGCTGTGCCGGCCATTCGCGAGCAGGCTCGCTCCCACAGGGTGGCGGTGGTGTTAATGGATGATCCAGCTCAACAACCACAACCCCAGCAACAACCAGATGATCCCGGCAATGATCGACGCGTTCATGAACGCCCGGATCGCCGACCACAGCAGCATCAAACCGACGATCAGCGCGATGATGCTGATAATCGAGGTGTCCATCCCCAGCGTCTGCGCCAGGCCGTCGACAAAGTTGCCGCCGGCATTGCTGAGCATATTGAACAGGCCGCTGAGGCCGTCGACGATAAAGCGGATGACCGAACCGAGTGCCTGGCCGAGCCATTCGAAAAAGCTTTCTACACGCATGTGTGCATCCCTGATGAAAGAGCTGAGCCTTGGGCCACGCCGAGGGTGGCCGAGTTCCCTGCATGATAGAAGGTTTGCCCGGATCATGTGTGGGAGCGAGCCTGCTCGCGAAGGGGGCGTGTCAGGCAAATCCGGTCTGGATGATCCATCGCCTTCGCGAGCAAGCTCGCTCCCACAATAGATCATCTGCGCTGCTTGCCTTCAGCCCGCATCCCCCCGAAGCTATGCGTCTTCAGGAGAGCCCGATGAACCTTGTTGAACTGACCGAACGCCTGCACGCCATTCGTGACCGCAATGACTGGCGGCAATTTCACAGCCCGAAAAACCTCGCCATGGCCGCCAGCGTGGAAATGGCCGAGCTGGTGGAAATCTTCCAGTGGCTGACGGAAGACCAGTCACGCCAGTTGCCGGCGGACAAGCTCGCCCATGCCGGGCAGGAAGTCGGCGATATCGTCCTGTATCTGTTGCTGCTGTGCAGCGAACTGGGTCTGGACATGAATGAAGTGGTGCGCGCCAAGCTCGCCGACAGCGAACGGCGGTTCAGCTGATGAGCGACCGTCATTTCGACCAGTTGGCCACGCGCTTCGCCGAAAAAATCTACGGCGGCGCCAAAGGCGCGATTCGCCTCGCGGTATTGCAGGCCGATCTGACCGAGGCTTTGCCGGATCGTCCGCTGCGCGTGCTGGATATCGGCGGGGGCCTTGGGCACATGTCGCTGTGGCTGGCCGAGCGCGGCCATGACGTCACCTTCACCGAACCGGCCGAACCGATGCTCGAAGGCGCGCGCCAGCGTTTTGCCGAAGCCGGACACACCGCGACATTCATACAGGCGCCGTGGCAGGAACTGCCCGGTCAGCTCACCGAACCCTACGATCTGGTGATCTGCCACGCCGTGCTGGAATGGCTCGCCGAACCCCATGCGATCCTGCCGGTGCTGCATCAACTGACCAAGCCCGGCGGCTGGCTGTCGCTGGCGTTCTACAACCGTGATGCGCTGATTTATCGCAATCTGCTCAAGGGCCATTTCAAGAAAATGCGCAAGAACGTCATGGCCGGCGAGAAGCAGAGCCTGACCCCGCAACAGCCCCTCGACCCAAGGGAATTGGCAACGCAACTCGCCGGTATGTGGCAGGTCGAAAGTCAGAGCGGCGTACGGGTATTTCACGATTACATGCCGGTGGAATTCCAGGCCCGCGCCGAACTGGCGGACTTGCTGGAAATGGAACTCGCGCACCGTCGTCACCCAGGCTTCGCCGGGCTTGGGCGTTACTTGCACTGGATCTGCCGGCCGATCTGAGCGGAGCGCGACATGAAAGCTCAATGCGGGTTATTGCTGATAAGTCTGGGGTTGGCCGCTTGCCAAGGCAGCAACCCCTACGTGGCTCAGTCACGGCCGTTGCCGCCGGCACCGCCGCAAGCCGCCGCCACCTTCGACCGCAGCGCCTACCCGGCGCCGCCGCGTGATTACGGGCGCTACCGCAACTGGGCCTGGCGCAACGGGCAGTTGCCGCCGGGCACGGCGTGGGCTGACTCGGCGCAGGTGGCCGAGGCGGTCAGCAACGCCCTCGACCAACGCGGCTTGCGGCCGATGCGCGACAACCGCCCGGCCGACCTGCTGGTCAGCGCCGATCTGCGTCTGGAAACCCGTTTGCGTCAGGTGCGCGATGATTACGGCTACTACGGCGGATACGGCGGCTATGATCGTTATGGTCGCGGTTACGGCATGTACAACAGCGTGCCGATCGTGCGCACCTATCAAGAGCAGGTCGTAGTGGTGCGAGTCGATCTGTTCGATGCCGGCAATGGTCAGCCAGTGTGGAGCGCCAGCGCCGAGACCGGCACCCAGGGCAATCAGATCGAACGCGCCGATGCGATCCGCGAGGCTGTGGAAAAAGCCATGGCGGCCTATCCTCCCAGCTGACGTCGTGTCAGCAGGTTCATGTCTTCACCCGGAGAAAAATCATGTTCCGCCGTCTCGCTCTACTCGCTGTTGCCGCGCTGCTCAGTGCCTGCGCTGCCAACCAGGTCAATCACGACTTCGACGCCAGCCGCGACTTTGCCGCTTATCGCAGCTGGAGCTGGAAAGACCCGGCCCTGCAATATCGCCCCGATGATCCGCGCATCAAAAGCGACCTGACCGAACAGCGCATCCGCCAGGCGGTGTCCGATCAACTCGATCAGCGCGGTTTGCGCCCGGCTGCCGGCGGCGGCAAAGGTGACCTGAGCGTGCAGACCTACCTGATCGTCGAGGACCGGCAGCAGCAAGTGACGACCAATTACGGCGGCGGTTGGGGCGGCCCGTGGAATGGCTACTGGGGCGCACCGATGTACAACGAAACGCGCAACATCACCTACAAGGTCGCGACCATTCAGATCGACCTGCTCGACGGCAAGGACGGCAAACTGGTCTGGCGTGGCAGCGATGAGCAAATGCTCAGCAACCGCCCGAATCCGGCCGATCGCAGCAATGCCATTCGCGAGACCGTCACACGGATCCTGGCCAACTATCCACCGCGTTGAACCGCTCTGACCGTCCCTGTGGGAGCGAGCCTGCTCGCGAAGGCGGTGTGTCATTCAGTATTGAATCCTCTGGCACGACGCTTTCGCGAGCAGGCTCGCTCCCACAGTGGCGGTGGTGACAGGAATGGCGCGACGCCAGCAGTCTCGACCGACCGCGTCTACACTCATTTTCACCAACGGAGGTAGCGCTCGGCACTGCGCCGGCAAAGGAGTGCGCCATGTCGCGAGGATCGCAAGGCAACGGCCCGGCCCGGCAACGCGGGGCGATCGGCTTGATGGCGGCCGCCACCCTGAGTCTGGCGCTGGTGATGATGTTGCTGGTGGTCGACAGCGGTCGCTTGTACATGGAACAGCGCAAATTGCAGCGGGTGGTGGATACCGCCGCCCTCGAAGCGGTCAGTCGCGGCGGCAATTGCCTGCCCGGGCTGAGCGCCGCCAGTTATGCCGGGCAAAGTGCGCTGCGCAATGGTTACGTGGCGGATGCCGCCAATACACTCGCGACCACCTGCGGCACACTGGCCACCGCTGCCAGCGGTATGCGCAGTTTCACTGTCGATGCCACGCAATCAAGCGCAGTCAAAGTCGCTGCCAGTCGTACGGTCACCAGCAGTTTTGCCGGCGGTGTGCAGGCGCTGTTCAGCGCCACGCCGGTCAGCCTCAATACCACGCTCAATGCTTCGGCAGTCGCGGCCAAACCGCAGCCGACCGTCGCTCAACTGAATATTCGCAGCACCCTCGCCAGCATCGACACGGCGCAGTCGAACATCCTCAATCCGCTGTTTTCCGGGTTGCTCGGCGGCAACGTCAACCTCACGGCGGTGGGCTGGGACGGTTTGCTGCACACCGATATCAACCTGCTCAAATACCTCGATCAACTGGCCATCGACCTCAACGTCGGCGCCGGCAATTACACGCAGTTGCTCAATACCCAAGCGACCGTGACGCAATTGATTCAGGCCGCAGCGACGGTGGTGCAGCTCAACGGCGCGACTGCGCAAGTGGTCACCGCGCTGGGCCAGTTGCAGGCCGCCGCCATCAATGCGGCGCCGGTCAGACTCGGCGAGATCCTGCAGCTGCAAACCGGCACCACGGCGGCGGGGCTGGATGCCAATCTGCAATTGCTGCAACTGGTGCAGGGCGTGGTGCAACTGGCCAACAGCAAGAGCGCGGTGGCGGCGACCTTGCCGGTCAACGTGCTGGGGCTGGCCGGTGTCACGGTGCGGGTGAAGGTGATCGAGCCGCCGCAGTTCTCGGCGATTGGCGACCCAGCGCGGGCCAAGGCCGATCCGTTGGGACCGGACCGGATATATGTGCGCACCGCGCAGGTGCGCACGCTGCTGTCGGTGAATCTGCCGGTGCTCTCGGGGGTGACGGGGCTGACCAATGCGGTGCTGGGCCTGGTCGGTACGCTGACGCCGACGCTCAATGCGCTGTTGAGCCTGAATCTGGTGGACACGCTCAATTCAGTGTTCTGCCTGTTGGGTGCCGGCTGCCAACAGCTCGATCCGAAGCTGCTGCCCTCACCGCAAATCGACATCGCGCTGGATGCCGGCGGGGCGAAAAGCTATGTCACCGATTACCGCTGCCCGACCGACGACAGCGGCAGCAAAAGCCTGACCGCCACCACCACAACCTCTCTCGCTGATCTCAAACTCGGCAAGATCGATCCTGTCGCGGCGTTCTCTTCAGTCGCCGAACCAACCGTGACGCCGTTGCCGCTGGTCGATCTCGGCATCATCACCTGCCACAAGATTCTCGGCATCGGCAGTTGCGATGCCGCCTCCCGGGTCCAGTACGGCGCGGGCGGCATCGCCCTCAAACTCGACACCAGCGTCGCGCAGACCACACAGAATCTGCTGTTCTCCAGCACCACACCCTTCGTCACCCCGGCCAATCTGAAACTGCCGCCGAGCCTGCTGCCCGCCGCGCCGAGCAGCAACATCGTCGGCAGCCTGGCGAACACGCTTTCCGGCATCAACCTGATCGTTTACAAACCCGTGGGCAGCAACCCGCTGGGCGCTGTCGTCACCGGTGTGGCTTCGTTGATCAGCGACGTCAGCAACCGCTTGTTGCCGGTGGTCACCGGTTTGATCAGCCCCTTGCTCGACCCGTTGTTGAACAATCTGCTCAAAGGCCTGGGCATCAATCTGATGAACACCGAGGTGGGCGCCAACATGACCTGCGGGCAGACCGGCAAGGCCTATCTGGTGATCTGATCATCCGTGGCAATCGGCAATTCGATGCAGAACCGTGCGCCCTCCGTGGAGTTGCGCACGCTCAACTGGCCGCCCATGTTGGCGATGATGCCGTAGCTCACCGACAGGCCCAGGCCGGTGCCGACGCCAATCGGCTTGGTGGTGAAGAACGGCTCGAAGATCCGCTCCAGCAAACGCGGATCGATACCGCCGCCATTGTCCTCGACCCACAGCCGCACGCTTTCCTCGTCGCGCTCGGCGTAGATCGAAATCCACGGCTTGAACGTTGAGTCGCCCTCGCGTTTGCCGAGCAGGGCGTCGCGGGCGTTGACCATCAGGTTGATCAGCACCTGCTCCAACTGATCGACGTAACCACGCACCTGCGCCTCGAAACCGGTCTCACTGATGCGCAGATCGACACCTTTGCCGCGCATGCCTTCGGCCAGTAGCGACAGGGTGCCTTCGATGGCTTGGGCCGGGTTGAACAACTGTTGTTCGATTTCCGAGCGCCGGCCGAACACGCGCATGTGGTCGACCACCTTAGCCGCGCGTTGAACCTGAGCGTCGATGCGGTTGAGTTTGTCGGTCAGGTAATCGACCTGCACATCACCGTTGCCGAGGCGCTTGAGCACGTTGACGATGGCCATGCGCATGACGTTCAGCGGTTGATTGATCTCGTGAGCAAGGCCGGTGGCCATTTCGCCGAGGGTGGCCATTTTCGCGCTTTGGGTGAGTTGCTGTTGCGAGCGGCGCACCTCGGTGTTGTCGCGGCCCACCGCTTGCACTTCGATCAACTGTCCCTGCTCATCGAACACGCCGCGATCCGACCAGACCCACCAGGCGTGTTCGCGTCCGGGCAATTGCAGGCTGATTTCCGCTGTACTCACTGGCTGTTGCGGCGTCAGTTGGCTCAAGCGCTGAACGAACGCTGCGCGCTGTTCATCGGACATCCAGCCACCCAGATCAACCCCGGGCAGTTGTTCCGGGGTGCATTCCAGATAAGTCGCCAACGGTCGGTTGCCAAAGATCAGCGTCAGGTCAGGGCGATAACGGCAGATCATCGCCGGCGAGTCCTCGACCAGAATCCGGTAACGCTCCTCGCTCTGCCGCACCTGCTCGGCGGCAAGCGTTGCGTCGGTGACGTCCAGCCACAAGCCCACCGCCTCGACCGGCAGGCCGAGATCGTTGCGCAGCAGTTTTGCCTCATCGAGCAGCCAGTGGTACTCGCCACGGTTGTCGCGCAGGCGATAACGCGCGCGCACCGAGCCTTCGCGCAACAATTGGCGGTTGCGCTGGAAATACAGTTCACGGTCGTCGGGATGCACGCGCTCGGCCAGTGTTGCTGCATCGCAATCTTCCAGCGTCCAGCCCAGCAAGGGTTGCAGGCTGGCGCTGAAAAACGCCGGGATCAGTGCACCTTCTGCATAGCGCTGCACGTAGATCACCGCCGGTGAACTGGCAATCAGATTATCCAGCCGCGCATGGGCGGCAGCGGCGCGCTGTTGTTGATTCTGGATGTCGCTGATGTCGAGCATGAACCCGACCAGACGCCGATGCTCACCGGTGCCGCTGACCTGGCCCTGAATCCGATACCACGTCGCTGCTGCGCCGGCCTCCGCGCGGTGCAGACGCACGCTCAGGGTCAGCGCTTCTCCTTGCAGTTGCAGGGCGCGCAGGCGGCTGCGCAACTCGGCGCGATCGGCGGGATGAAACAGCGACAGCCAGTCTTCTACCGGCAGCAGGCGATCGCTGAGATTCAGTGCGGAGGCCAGCGTCGGCGCCAGCGCAATCTGCTCTTCGGCACTGATTTCCCACCAGCCAGTGCCGAGCAGGTTTTGCAGCGAGTCCAGGCGCTCCATCGATTGCACATGGCGCTGCTCGCGCAAGCGGCTGAGCAGCGGCCCGGCCAGCGCGCCGGCCAGGGTCAGCCAGTCACGATCGGTCAGCCATGGCGCCACGTTGTCGACCGTATAAAACCCGCAGAGCAGCCAGGCGACCACACCCTGGTCATTGCTGTAGGGCACGGCGAAACCGTTGGCGTTGCCGAACGTGGCCTGCAATCGCGAATGTTCATAGCGGCCCTGCGGGCCGGCGAGGCGTTGCGGCGCGCTGCCGTTGAGGCTGTCCAGCGGCGTGCCCAGCGGCTGGCCGTCCTCCCACAATTGCGGGGCGTCGTGGCCACGAAACTGTTGATGAATCTGCCAGCCCTGGGCCTGTTCATCGAGCAGCGCCACTGCCAGACAGGGGATGTGCCAGCGCTGGGCGATCGCCTGCAATTGTTCACCAAGCACCGTCGGCAGACGCGTCAGACTGCACGTGCGCAGACGATCGCTGACCTGCGCGGCGAGGGTCTGGCAGGCGTCGCGATCGCGCGCTTGCTGGCGTTCGAGCAACAGGTCGGCGATGTCGAGCATCTGCAGTTGCCAGCCATCGTTTAGTGGCTGCACCCAGCCGCGAAGGTGCAGCGGCTGATCATTCAAGCCAGTGAAATCCAGATCAAGTAATTGCCCGTGCCAGTCCCTCGGCCGACCTTCGATGGTCAACAGGCTATGCGGCAGCAGATAGGCGCGGAGCGGCAGCGGCTGACCTTGGGGTTTGTGCTGGGCAAGCAAATGCCGCAGCGGGCCGGCGATCTGCAACACGGCGCCGTTGCCATCCAGATAAAAATGCAGGCCGATGGGCGGCGCGCCGAGATGGTCCGGCAAGTCGTGGGCTGCGACGGGGGCGCGCTTGAGCAAGCGCCCGAAAAGCTTATCGCCGGCGGTCAAAATTGCAGGCTCGATCGGGCGGTGAGGTGCGTGGGCAGATTGGGCACCGTGCCGATCCCGGGCAGCACCAGAAACGGCATGATCTGATTGAGCTTGCTCACCGGGTAATTGACGCTGACGGTCAGGGTGCCAGTCCCCGCGTCGTACGCCGCACTGGTGTCGGTGCCGACCACCAGATTCAAGGCTGAGGGCAGCCATTGCAGTTGTTGGGTCAGCGCGGCATTGGCGGTGTTGACCACCACCGTCGAATAGTTCGGCGTGGTCGGGTCGACCGCAACGCTGCGGCGCACCGCCTCGGCGGTGGCCTGGTTGAACGATTGCATCATCACGAAGGGCAGGCCGTAGCTGACCAGCCCGTAAAACACTGCGAAAAAGATGATGAACACCAAGGCGAATTCGATCGCCACCGCACCTTTTTGCGACCTGCGAAAGCCGTTTTTCATGCGTGCGTCTACCCTGACAGTCACTGCGTAGTATCAGCATAGAATCAATCAGGCAAAACGGACGGCTTTCAGCGGATGCAGATTTTCCTTGTTCTGATCTGGCTGGCGATCTGCGCCGCCCAAGATGCCCGGCAGCGACGCATTTCCAACGCATTGACGTTAGGCGTCGGCGCGCTGGCGTTGGTCTGGTTGTTGGCGACTGGCACTACTTGGCTGGGCGCCAACGCGGCGCAAGGCGGCTGGGCCTGCCTGATCGCTCTGCTGCTGACGCTGCCGGGTTATTTCTTGGGCCGCATGGGCGCCGGCGATGTGAAATTAATGACAGCCCTGGCTCTTGCGACGAACGGCGTATTCGTTCTTGGCGCGTTTATCGGCGCGGGCGTGGCCAGCGTGCTGTGGCTGCTGCTCGCGCCAAAAGTCTGGCCTCATATGGCTCAAGGAGTTAGAGAGCATGTGCGTCATCTGGCCCCGGACAAGTCAAAAAAGCTGCCATTTGCGCCGTTCGTGTGGGTAGGTGTAGTGCTTTCGCTGTACTGGATCACCTGATCGCGGGGTGCCACTAGTCCTATGTACATAGTCGGAAAGTGGGTCTACTTTCAATTCAGGCGAATACGCCACCAAAGTGCAGGAACCGTCAGCGTTGGCCGAGCAAATGGAGTGGTTCGTGAACAAGCCTAATTCGGTAAAAATCCTCGTGGTCGATGATCAGCCGCTGATCGTTGAAGAACTCTGTGAGTTTCTCGAGAGCAGTGGCTACCGTTGCGTGCCGTGCGACTCGAGTCTTGAAGCCATCGAGCTGTTCAGGGCGGACCCGGACATCGGTCTGGTGCTGAGTGACTTGCATATGCCGGACATGGACGGCATCGAGTTGATCCAGGCGTTGCAGCGGCTGGCCGGCAAGCAGCGGGTGTTCGAGGCGATCATGCTCACCGGGCGCGCTGACAAGCAGGATGTGATCAAGGCGTTGCGTGCGGGGATTGCCGATTACTATCAGAAGCCGATCGATCTGGCAGAGTTGCTTGAGGGGGTGCAGCGCCAGGAACTGGCTTTGCAGGAGCGGCAGAAGAATCTGCATCTGGGGCATTTGAATCAGAAGTTGCAGTTTTTGTCCGAGTCGATTGATGACCTTTATCAGGATCTGGACAAGGTGCGGCGCTCGCCCGTGCCGGTGCTGGCCGATGGTGAGCCTGAGTCCGTGGAGATGCCGGCGGTGTTCAATCAGTTGTCGCCCCGGCAGTTGGATGTGGCGCGGTTGGTGGGCAAGGGGCAGACCAATTATCAGATTGCCTGTGAGTTGGGGATTACCGAGAACACGGTGAAGTTGTATGTGTCGCAGGTGTTGCGGTTGACGCATATGCATAATCGGACGCAGTTGGCTTTGGCTTTGTCGCCCAGTGGTTCTGCTGGACGGCAGCGGGTTACGGCGCATTGACTTGGCGGCCTTTGGGCCGACCATGCTTTGGGTGGTTGGGGTGAATATCCGTTTTTTTGGGTGTCGCTGATTACGGTTCCGCCCTTACGGCGGGTCACTTTTGGCAAACGCCCCAAAAGTAACCAAAAGGTCTTCGCCCTGACGTTCGGCCCGCTCGCTGGGGCTCGGGGTTCCTTCGCTCCGGGATCGATCCTGGCGCAGCGGCTCCGGTTTGCTTCGCTGCACCTACACTCGCTGTGTACGACTGCGTCGTACGGTCGCTGCGCTCCCACGCCCGGATCAATCCCTCCACTCAGCCTGCCGACGGCTCCCAGATCAAGATCAAAAGCTACTCGAGCTTGCGCTCATTGTTTTGAGTGGTGAAAAGCATGCGGTGTCTGGCTTTTGTTTTGCGCTGGATTCGCCCCTCACCCCAGCCCTCTCCCGAGGGAGAGGGAGCCGATTTGCGGGTTGTTCAAAATTTGCATTCGACTCGGTATCTCAGGTCGGCATACCTGACCCAAACAACTCGGTCGGTCCCCTCTCCCTCTGGGAGAGGGCTAGGGTGAGGGTGCTTTTGATTTTGATTGTTTAAATCTGTGTCTGATTTGCCAGAACCTTCCCACAAGGTTTTCAGGTTGTCCGTCGGACGTCGGGTCACTAGTCTCTGGCTGTCGTCGAATCTTCGGCGATCGGGTGTGAGAACCCTGCTACTTATGGTCATCCAGTATCTGTGCACGCATAATCGCCGGCAGCTTGCCCGCTGTCTGCAATGTGTCATGGCGGCTGTGTGCGGGCAGACTTCGGTCTGGCCGGGTGTCCATAACCGGTATTCTCACCCCGCATACAGTTGCCACCTTTTGCCCCGTGAGAATGGCATTGGGTCGCACCGCAGATTTTGGAGAGCCGTTTCAATGGACAAACTGATCCCAGACCCACCCCCATCCCCCACCACCCCGCTCGAAGACGCCATGCGCGCCGACGATCTGGTGAAAAACCGCGAAGCGATAAAACGCGCGCTCGATTTCTATCTCTGCCCCGAACCTGCCAAACCGCACCCGCCCAGCACGCTGTTCATGGTGGTGCCCAATGTCGATACCGAAAGCCTGTTGGCGCATGCCTGTGAGTCGCTGGCGTCAGCGAGTGCGATGGCGAGTAATTTCGCTGGTGAGTTGAGCGGGTTTCAGCGCAGCACGGCGTTGGCGATTCAGCAGATTGTCATGCTGGCCGAGCTAGCCGTGAATCGAGCGCTGGATCGGGTTGATCCGCAGACCTGACCTGCGACCGCGTTATCGTTCTTCGCGAGCAGGCTCGCTCCCACAGGGGAAATGCATTGCAAACTGTGGGAGCGAACCTGCTCGCGAAGGGGCCTTTAAGGGCACCACCAGACTAATTCTTGCTCTCGATCTTCCCGCCCGCATCCGGATCGTAAAAATCCGGAATCTCGTACTGGTATTTCTTCAGCCAGCGCTGCATCGCCAGTTCGCGTTCGGTGGCTGTGGCGCTTTGCGGTTTGGGCGAGGCGGCTTTGTTGCGGCTTTGCAGGACCAGCCAGCCTTCGGTTTCCTGCTGCTGCGCAGAAGCAGGGCCGGTGTCGATGGCGTGGGCGGTGAGGGGCAGGGTGAGCAGGGTCAGGTAGCACAGGCCTTTGCGGATGGTCATGGCTGTCTCCTATTCGAGCGTCGGCGGTAGCGGGTCGATGAAGGCGGCGACGCGGTCGCCGGGTGTGGCTTTGGCGTGGCTCGGGGCTTTGAGTTTTTCCGCGCGTTGCTGCGCTTCGGTGAATTGTTCCGGGGTCAGTTTCGAGCGGCTGACGATTTCCGCAGCTTGCGGCCAGTCGTTCTGGTAGAGCAGCAGGGTGACCATGTTCAGCGTCGCCAGTTGATTGTTCTGGCTCAGCTCGATGGCGGTGAGGAATTCGAATTTCGCTTCGTTGAGGCGCAGTTGGTTGAGGTAGACCACGCCGAGGTCATTGCGGATTTTTTCGTCAGTGGGCGCCAGGCGCGCGGCGCGTTGCAGGTGGGCCTGGGCCTGGCCGTTGTCGCCACGGGCGGCGTAGACCTGGCCCAGGCCATGTTCGGCCTGGGCGGTGAGGCAGCCGCCGAGCAGGCTGCGGTAGAGCGGCTCGGCTTCGCTGCGACCGAGCAGGCGATAGACCTTGGCTTTGCGCAGGCGCACTTCGCTGAGGTTGTCCGGCAGGCTTTGCAGGTTGGCGAGGCTGGCGTGGAGCTTGCCGTCGCTGGCCAGATCATCGGCGAGATTCAGCGACAGCTCCTGCTCCGAGGTCAGCTTGCTGCAACTGGACGGCGACAGCAGCGAGGTCCACGGCGCCTGGCCATCCGTGGCGCAGCCGCTGAGCAACAACAGACTTGCCATGACTATCAGTACTTTCATCAAACGCTCTCCATGAGCCAAGGTCAGTTTGCGAACGCGCGGGCAATGGCGGTGAAGCCCGGGCCGGCCAGTACGATCAGCAGGGCGGGAAACAGAAACAGCATCATCACCACCGACATCTTCGCCGACATTTTCGAGATGTATTCCTGCAGCCGGGTCAGGCGTCGGTCATCGAGCAATTGCTTGAGCGCCAACAGCGATTTCATCGCGCCGCCGCCCTGGTGGATCAGTTGCTGGAGGATCACGCAGGTGTCGGTGAATTCGTCCACCGCGAGCATCACCGCGGTCTTGTTCAGCTCCTGACCCAGCTCCAGACCGGAGTCGACGCGGCTGAGGATCAGGCGCAGTTCGCTGGTCAGTTCCGGCAGCAGTTTCTGTGCTTCGACGCTGAGCACGCGCAGCGCTTGTTCAACGGCCATGCCGGATTCGAAGAGGATGCGCAGCAGCGGAATGAACGTGGAGATTTCCACGGCGATGGTTTTCTGTCGGCGGGCGGCGGCGTAGGCGAGCAGGCGTTTGGGCAAGAGATAGCCGCCGCCCGCAGCGAACATTGGCGCCATCCAGCGATGGCTGGTCTGCGGGAAAAACACTTCCTGCAAAAAGATCGCCAGCCCCAGAGCGAGCAGCGGCGTGCCGATCTGGCAGGCGGCGAAGAGCGCGCGCTCGTTGGCGCGGCGCCAGCCGAGGCGGCCGAGCAGGGTCTGGGTTTCGCTGTCGATACTTACCGAACCCCGGCCGAAACGGCTGTTGCCCAGCGCGCGCAGCCAGTGGCCGAAACGGTTCTCCCGGACCAATTGGCCGTGCAAGCGCTGATGCACCTGACGCACGCGGCGGCGCTCGGTGAGCAAGTGATTGCCCAGCAATAACAGCGAACCGAGGAGCAACAGCGACGCCGCGAGCCAGACCATCTCAAACGCTCCGCAACATGCGCCACAGCGCCAGACTGCCCAGCACCTGCAACACGGCGGCGCTGAGCAGCATGGTCTGGCCGCTTTCGTCGTGCCACATGCCGAGCATGTAGCCGGGGTTGGTCAGCATGAAGTAGCTCACCAGAATCAACGGCAGCAAACCCAAAACCCAAGCGGTCATGCGCGTTTCCCCGGTAAGGGCGCGCAACTGCCGCGCGCCCTGGTCGCGCTCGCGGATCAGTTTGATCAGATTCTCCAGCAGCTCACTGGCATTGCCGCCGTAGCGGTGATTGACCTTCAGGCCGAGGGCGAACATGCGCAGTTCGTCCTGCTCGTAGAGTTCGGCAAAATCGCTGACCGCATCGGGCAGGTTCACCCCCAGTTGCACGTTGCGCTGCACCCGGCCCATGGCCGCTTTCAAAGGGTCTTCACTGGCCTCGATGCCGCCCAGCACCGCATCGCTCAGCGTGCGCCCGGATTTGAGACTGCGTACGGTGTGGTCGAGCAATTGCGGCAGTTGTTCGATCATGCGGCGGATCCGCCGTCGGTAGCGAATGGCGATGTACAGCCGCAACGCCACGGGCGGGACGAGCAACATGATCAGCAAACCAACCCAGTTCCCGAGCAGAAATCCCAGGCCCATGGCCGCCGCCCACAGGCTCAGCCACAGACCGAAACGCTCGCTCGGCCGACCCAGTCCAGCACGCAGAAACATGCGTTCCAGTCCCACCCACCTGGTCTGCTCGACGGCCAGTTGCGGTTGCCCGGCGGCGAGTCGATTGAGGACTTTCTCCGTCGCGGTCTTGCGCAGGCCTTGCAGGAACAGATAGATCGACAGCCCCAGCAGCATCAGGCAAATGGCGATGAGAATGATCGGTCCCAGCATCTGCGTGCTCCTCGCCGTCAGCCCTGGTGAGCGTCGTGGCGCAGCTTGTCGCCGGCCGGGTTGACCGCTTCGCGCACAAAGCCGAACCCCGTGCGGCGGTCGAGGCGGAACAGGGGGTTGGTGACGTAGACGTCCTCGCGAATCCCGACCACTTCCACCACTTCACTGACGCAGCGCCGGCCATCGGGCATGCGTGTCAGTTGAATGATCACGTCGAGGGCGGCGCAGATCATCTGACGCAGGGTGCGTTCGGCAATCGAGCGCCCGGTCAGGCCGACCAGCGTCTCCAGACGCAGCAGCGCGTCCTGGGCATTGTTGGCGTGCACGGTGCTCATCGAACCGTCGTGGCCGGTGTTCATCGCGGTGAGCACGTCGACCACTTCGACGCCACGGATTTCGCCGAGAATGATCCGGTCGGGACGCATGCGCAGGGCGTTGCGAATCAGGTCGCTGGCCTTGACCTCGCCATGCCCCTCAGCGTTGGGTGGACGGGTTTCCAGACGCACCACATGCGGATGGCCGAGTTGCAGTTCGGCGACGTCTTCGATGGTCACCAGCCGTTCGTGCGGGTTGATCAACTGGCTGAGGATGTTCAACAGCGTGGTCTTGCCGGTGCCGGTGCCGCCACTGATCAGGATGTTGCAGCGCCTGCCCACGGCGTTCTGCAGGAACTCGAAAATCGCCAGATCGATGGTCTGCATCGCCATCAGGTCGGTGCTCTTGAGCATGTCCTTGCGGAACTTGCGGATCGACAGGCACGGGCCGTCGAGGGCAATCGGGGGGATGATCGCGTTGACCCGGCTGCCGTCCGGCAGGCGCGCATCGACCATCGGCGAGGACTCATCGAGGCGGCGCCCGAGCGGCGCAAGAATGCGCTGCATGACCCGCTCGACGTGATGCGCATCGATAAAACGCAGATCGCTCTGATGCAGTACGCCGTCGCGCTCGATGAACACCCGGTGCGGGCCGTTGACCAGAATCTCCGTCACCGACGGGTCGCGCAGCAGGACTTCCAGTGGGCCGAATCCGGTGAGTTCGTCGACGATTTCTTCGCCGAGGCGCTCCATCTCGTAGCGCGAGATCGCCAGGTGCAAACGCGCGATGTATTCGGCGACCTTGTCGGTGACGAACTGCGCCAGTTGCTGGCGTGAACCTTCCAGCAGGTTTTTCCCCGACTCCTCGATGGCGTCGATGATGTAGCGGTGCAGCACCAGTTTCAGGCCTTCGTGATCGCTGTTGCCGATCGCTCCGTGCGACGTTGAGCCAAAGAGTTTTTCTGCGCTCATGAGTGGCCTCGCAGGCGGTCGAACCAGGTGACTTTCGGTTTGCTCAGGCCTTCGGAGCGTTTCGCCAAGCGCTCTCCGAGGGTGCGCAGGCTCTGGGTGAGTTTCTCCCGGGGCGCCAGTTCGAACAGACTCACGCCCTGGTTTTTCGCGTTCAGGCGCACGTCGGGACTGAACGCCAGCACGGCGATGACTTCCAGATTGAAGGTCTTGCCCAGGGTCTCGGCATCCGGCGCGACGTTGCTCAGGTAGCGATCGATCAGCAAGCGCCCGTGCTCGAGTTTCATGCCTTTCTCACGCCATTGATTGAGCACGGCGAGGTTGCGTCGGCAGTTGAGGACGTTCTGGTCGGTGTACCAGAGCAGTTTGTCGCAATGGCTGACGAAGGTGCGCAACGCTTCACTGTCGGCCTGCCCGGTGAGGTTCACGACAATGTGCTGGAAGTGCTGGCGCAAGGCGCTGAGCAGCATGTACAGCTCGGCGGCGCTGGTGGTTTCCAGCGGCTCGTCAGTGTTGGCGTAGGCAAGAATGCGCAGGCCGTGGTCGGCGCTGGTGAAAGCGCTGTCGATCAGCGTCGCGTCGAGGCGGCGCAAATGACGCAGGGCATCGCCGAAGTGAAACGAACTCTCCAGCCCCAACAACGCGAGGCTGTCGCCACGGGGCAGGCCGAGATCGAGCAGCAAGGTTTGCTGGCCGCTCTTCTGCACCACCATGGCCATGTGATTGGCGAGCAAGGCACCGTCGGAACTGCTCTGCACGCCGTACATCACGGTAAGCCCGCCGAGCTGGGTGTTGGGAGTGACGGCGGGCAGGCGTTTGCCCAAGCGCCGCACCAGTCCGGCAACTTCGCTGGAGCGCGAGCCATAGGCAACGAAATCACGCGCGCCGGCGCGCATCGCATTGAGTACGAGCTGATTGTCCATGCCGTCGCCGAGGGCGACGATTGCCAGCATCGGCTTGGCTTCCAGCGCACCTTCGATCAGCGCGCTCTGCGCCACGACATGCTCGCGGTCGAGACCGACGAAGACCAGATTGGCGAACGTTACATCGACCAGCGCGAGCAGTTCGTCGAGGCTGCCGGCACCGGCGCTGATGACCTGGCCGAGTGGCGCGAGGGCGCTTTGCAGCCATTCCAGATCGGTGCTGTTGCGGGTGATGGCGAGAAAGGTCTGGCTGAGATTCTGGTTCATTGCGACAACCCGCTGCGCTTGTCGAAGTTGCCGTTCTCGAGGAAGAACATGCGATAGAAATTCGGGTCGTAATTGCGCAGTTTCTCTCCCGGCAACGACGGCAGTCGCGCGTCCGCCGCCAGTGGCTGGACCAGGTGCGGGGTGACGATCATCAGCAGCTCGCGCTCCTCGCGTTTGATCTGCGAACCTTTGAAAAACGCGCCGAGGATGGGAATGTCACCCAGGCCGGGAAACTTGTTCACTTGCGAGCTGTTGGTGGTGCTGATCAAACCGCTGATGACAAAACTTTCGCCATCACCCAGTGACACGCTGGTATCGGTGCGGCGGATGGTCAGCGCCGGAACGGTGGTGCCGGCGATGTTCACCGCGTTGGCAAAATCCAGTTCGCTGACCTCCGGGGCGACCTTCAGCGCGATGCGGTCGCGGCCGATGATGGTTGGCGTCAGGGTCAGGCGGATGCCGAATTCCTTGTACTCGATCGACACGCTGTCGCTGCCGGAACTGGGCACCGGAATCGGGATTTCCCCGCCGGCCAGGAAGCTCGCACTCTGCCCGTTCAACGCCACCAGACTCGGCCGCGCCAAGGTGTAGGCGAAGCCGCTGGTTTCCAGGGCGTTGATGATCGCCATGGTCTTGCCGCCGACCCAGGAGAAATTGAACAGCGAGTTATCCACCGGCAGGCGTGGCTGCGGCACGCCGTCAATCGGTGGCAGTGTGCCGGGCGAGCCGAACAGGAAATTGCCGCGCGTGCCGATCAGCGACGCCGTGGCTTCCTTGAGTTTGGTCCGGCTGACTTCGACGAAGCGGATGTCGGTCTGCACTTGCGACGGCAGCGTCGGATCGTCGGACGGCACGCTGCTGGTCAGCGCCGTGGTCGCCGCGCCCTGGACAAAGACCATGGCTTGCTGCGGCTGCGCCGAGCAGGCGGTCCAGACCATCAGGCTGGTCGCGCCGGGGCCGACGCCCGTGAGCAAAAAGGACGAACCGCCATTGGCATGCACGTCGGCAATTTTCGGGTCGCCCACTGCCAGCCGAGTGATTGCCACCGGTGACTGCATGTCCTGCTGGAAGCCTTCACCGATTTCGATCACCGAGGGCAGGCGCGGCAGTGCCGAGCAGTTGCCCACCGCCGCGAAGGCGCTGTCCATCGTCAATCCCAACAACAGCAAGGCCCGGAGCGCCGGTTTCAATGTCGGTCTGAGTCGACTCTGCATGCACGTGAATCCTTGCGCAGTCATGGGGTTTGTTGGCTGATCTGGTTGCCGCGAATGATTTCCACCGCAGGCCTGGGCGCCGCGCCGGCATTGGCGGTGGCAGGTGTTTTTTGCGCGCTGCCCAGGGCGAGTTGAGTGAACTGGAAGAGCTGGCTGTTGGCGCGATCCAGATGCGCGGGCGATTGCGCTTCGCCGGCCCAATATTTGGCCAGCCGCTGTTCTTCGCTGCTGCGCACCGCGAGGCGCAAGGTGCCGACTTGAGTGGCGAGCATCAGGCGGCTGAGCAGTTGTTCCGGCACCGCCAGCACCGCAGTCCGCGCGGCGATGCGGCGCTGGTCCTGTTTGAGTTTTTCTTCGGCGCTGAGGCTCGGCGATGCCGGTTGGCCGTCGTTGGTCAGGCCGTACTGATCACCGATCCCGAGCACGCGCAAAGCCGGAACGGCGATCTGCGCCGACTGCTGCAGATTGCTCGCGTCCTCGCGCAGATACAGCAGCACATCGACGTAATCCCCCGGCAGCAACTGCCCGGCGCCACCGATCACTTCATCGACGGCCACGGTCAGTGCGCGCTCGTCGCGGCGAATCATCCGCGCCAGCGCACCGCCGGCCTGGAAGCTTTCGTCATTCAGCCAGGTGCCGGCGCTGAGGTGGCGCCAAGGCGTGCGGCCGACTGCTTGTTCGATGCTGGTCAGGCTGCCGGCCGGTGCGCTGCGCAGTTTTTCCACGGTCACATCGGCGGCGGTCAACGGCGTGAACGGCGCTACATCGTGGAGCAGCACTACTACCGGTTGGCGGGTCTGGTCTTCGGCAATCGCGACAGTCTGTTCAATGCTGACCGCTGGGGCGACGGGCGCTTCGGCGACCGGGGCCGGCTGACGACTGAGCACCAGCCCCCAGTAACCGACAAAAACCGCGCCGAGCAACAGCAACGCGGCTAGGCCCATGGTGACGCGACTGTTCATGACGGCTCTCCCTTTCCTGCTGCACAACCGACTGCATTTGCTTGCGAAAGGCGGACTGAATCGGCAGCTATGAACATGCAACTATTTCGCTATTTCCAAGCTAGCTGATCCAAGCAAAAGCGCCATTAGTGACAGGCGAAATAACCGTACCAAAGTATGACTTTGGCCAGTTAACAGCCGGAAACGGCGGAAAAACGATGGGATTAATGCTTTGTGATTAATGCGTTCTTACAGTTGTTGGGCGGGGGTTTGTTGACAATGCTCAGGTGGCACGGTGGAACCTTGCCGCGGTGGTGATGTCGGCGCCAGAGGCGCGAAGGAGTGGAGCTATGTTTCGTATGACTTTTGATTATGTGATCGCCAAGGCTCGCGCGTTTGCCCGCAGTGAAGAGGGTGCTTCGGCGATTGAGTATGCGATTGTGGTGGCGATGGTGGCGGTGGTGGTTGTGGCGTTCGTCACTCCGCTTGGAGACAGGGTATTGGCGATCTTCAACAATATTCTGACCTCGCTCGATGGTACGGCTGTGACTCGGCCAACGCCTTGATCTTGTGAATACTGCACCTGGCTGATATCGCACTACACTGGATTTACCTTTCAGTATTCAGGTATTGCCTATGAACGCGTCTTCGCCTAACCGCCAACAGTTGCTTCTGGTTGATGATGAAGAAGGCGCGTTGCTGGAGTTGGCGGAGTTGCTGGAGGGGGAGGGGTTTGTCTGTCATACCGCGACGTCGGTGAAGCTGGCGTTGCATCTGTTGACCCGGCATCCGGATATTGCTTTGGTGATTACTGATCTGCGTATGCCCGAGGAGTCGGGCATGTCGTTGATCAGGCGGTTGCGTGAGCATACGTCGCGGGCGCATTTGCCGGTGATTGTGATGTCGGGGCATGCGGATATGGAGGATGTCAGCGATATGTTGCGGTTGCAGGTGTTGGATCTGTTTCGCAAGCCGATTTATCACGTGAGGTTGTTGGAGACTCTCGATACTCTGTTTCCCAAGCCTAAGGTTCAGGGTGGATGAACTCGGCGGCCTTTGGGCCGACCGTGTTGGTGGGGTTTTGGGTGAATATCCGTTGCTGCGGGTGTTGCGGCTGGCGGTTTCGCCCTTACGGCGACTCACTTTTTTTACAAACGCCTAAAAAAAGTAAGCAAAAAAACGCTTGCTCCTACGTTCGGCCCTCGCAGGCTCGGGTTCCTTCGCTCCGGGACTGATCCGGGCGCAGCGGCTCCGGTTTGCTTCGCTGCACCTCCTTCCGCTGTGTCTGGCTGCGCCAGACGGTCGCTGCGCTCCCACGCCCGGATCAATCCCTCCACTCAGCCTTCCGACGTCGCCGGTGGATCAAGATCAAGAGCACTCGAGCTTGCGCTCATTGTGGAGTGGGGCGGCTTCGCCGCGGGCAGCTGCGCTGCTTTGCTTTTGCTTTTGTGGGAGCGAGCCTGCTCGCGAAGGCGGCCTGGCAGCCGACCCATTTCTTCCTGATGTACATCAGTCCTGTGGGAGCTGGCTTGCCAGCGAAGGCGACCTGACGCCGACCTGTTTCTCGCTGATGTACTCGATTCAAACTGTGGGAGCGAGCCTGCTCGCGAAGGCGGTCTGACAGCCGACCTGTTTCTCACTGAAAACCCACGATCAAAACTGTAAGAGTGAGCCTGCTCGCGATAGCGCCCTGCCAGCCAACCCATTCCTGCCTGATGTACATGAATCCTGTGGGAGCTGGCTTGCCAGCGATGGCGGCCAGTCAGCCAACAACACTCTGCCTGTCTCACCACCTGCGCAACCAGCCTCTAGCTCTTGTCACTCCGGCACAAGCCTGTCCAGTACGCGGTTGACCGCCAGTTCGCCCAGCATGATCACCTGTTGTATCCCCAACAGGGAGCTGCGCTGCGGTCCATCGATAAATCCGGCGAGGTCGCTGGCCATGATGCTCGCCGAGGCCAGTGATTCGCAGGCATGGACCAACAGGGTTTCGTTGTCCGCAGCCGGGTCGACGATGAATAGGGTGCTGGGTTTTCGCGGTGCGGCGGGGTCTTTGATGAGGCGGGGGTTGAGGTAGTAATCGATGGCGCGGTCGGCGGCTTCCTTGAGTTTTTGCGCTTCGACGAGCGGGTCGGCGAAAGTCGGATCTGCAAGGGGTGGATCGGGCGTTATCTTTTTCACGGGCTCAGTCTCCTGATGGAGTAGGGCCGCAACCCGTTCGCGACTAAACGAAAGGGAGGCAGCTGCACGCAGGTTAGTCGACCGATGAGCCACGAAATCGGCGCGCCCGAAGGCGCCCTGCGCACAGCCACCATCAAGTGCAGGTATGCAATACCTGGCTGACAGGAACCTGTGCGTCGTGGACAAGCGGGCGACTAAACCCGACCACTGATGAGCAGTGGCAGGCAAACGATAGAACCCGCGCCCCAGGCGCACAAGCCGGCGGATTCTGGCGTAGCCGTAGGCAACGGCGCAAGGATTTGTGGGCTGTTGCGAGGTACCGGGGCGTGTGTTTAAACGGCTGGTTTAAGCGCTGCGATAAATAGTTTGAATAGCCGAACGCTTTCTCGAGCAGGCCCGCTCCCACAGGGCCGGCGGTTGTACTGAGAAACCGTGAACACCGCCGAATCTGTGGGAGCGAGCCTGCTCGCGAAGGCGGTGCGTCAGTCAAAAAAAATCCTGACTGACACACCGCTCGGCCCTTACAACTGGTAACTGAAACTGATGCTGTAGCGAGGCTTGCGATTCAACGTGTCCAGCGCTTCATCGGACATGGCCTTCGCCACTTCCAGGGCGACGTTGTAGTACTTGGCATCGCCGAACCTCAGCCCGACGGCTGTCGATGACAGGTTGTTGGCCTGCACCGGCAGTTGGTTGAACCAGCTGCGCGAGCGGTCGACGACGACGTAGGGTTGCAGGATGCGCACCCAGTTGCCGTCGCGGTTGAAGCTGTAGTTGACCTCGTAAGCGACGCCCCAACCCTTGTCGCCCGAGGCCTGGTCGTCGGGGTAGCCACGGCCGAAGTTCTGCCCGCCGAACACCGCGCGTTCGCTGTCGGGCAAGGTGTCGTCGCTCCAGTACAGCGCCGCCGAGAGCACACCTTGCCAGTTGTCGAGAAACTTGTCGCTCTGCACGCCGGACAATCTGACGCGGAAGAAATCCAGGTCGATGTCGTCGTAGTTGGTGTGCGCGCCGAGGCTGTCGAAGCCCTGGTAGACGCCGGCACTGAGGATGCGCAGTTGGCGGGCGTCGGCCTTGCGCCAGTCGCCTTCGAAAGCCAGGGCGCGGACGTCGGTGCGCAGTTCGGTGCTGAAGGGAAAGTTGATGCCGTCATAGCGCGTCTTGTCGTCGACCGCATACAGGCGCGAGCCGGCGGTCAGCAGTTCGTTGGCGGAGGCGATCAGGGGCGTGCTGAAGCCGATCGAGTAGCGATCGTTCTCGCGGTGGGTACTCAGGCGTCCGCCACCGCCCACCAGCACTTCGGTGTCCGGGTCGGCGCGGTAACGCGAGGCCGAGACGTTGAGTTGCGTGCCTTCGGTATCGAGGAACTGGCTGTAGTCGAGACGGTAGTAATGCTCTTTGTCGTCACCCGGTGGGAACAGGCCGCTGAGGCTCAACTGTTCGCCCATCGACGTCTGCGAATTGCTGCTGACACCGAGCAACGCCTGCGGGCCGTTACGGTTGTCTTCGGTGGTGCTCAGGGTGCTGGTGAACGGTTTGCGACTGGCCTGGGCAACCAGGGTGGTCGCGCCATCGGTGGTGCCCGGCGGTGGCACTTGCGCTTGAATGGTTACCCCGGGAATGCGGCTCATCAGCGTGGTGTAGCGCTCGAAGGTCTTGCGCGTCAGCGGGCGTTCGGCCTGGATTTTCGCGGCGAGTTTGTCGAGCAGACTTTTGACCCGACCGATGTCGCCCTGCATCTGGATATCGCGCACGTAGCCCTCGACCAGCACCACCCGCGCCACGCCGTCATCGAAGTTCTGTTGCGGCAGGAACGCGTAGGACAACAGGTAGCCGTCCTGCTGATAACGACGGGTGATGTTGCGCGTGGCTTCGATCAGTTCGGCAAGGCTGGCCTGACGGCCGATCAGGGGCTTGTAGATTTCCGCGAGTTCGTTGAGCGGGTAGATCGTGCCGCCTTCGATCTGCACGGTCTTGAGGTTGACCTTGGTTTCCATCAGCAATGGCTGCGCGGCGGTCGCACCCGGGTCTGGCACTTGCAGCGGCGCCGCGCTCGGCCGATAGGCGTCGGCGGGCAGGTTGGGTACGGGGAGGTTGCGGATGGTTTCGTTACTGTTGAGAAAGCTGGGCAAGGTGTCGGCGAGGGCAGCGGAACTGAGGCTCAGGCACAGCAGGGATGCCAGTACGCGCATAGGACACTCCATGGTCAGAACACAGCACAGGGCAAGTTTTTCCGTAGAAAAAAGGCGGAAGACTCGTGGGAATCTTCCGCCCTCAACCAAGCGTAGGCGCTGTAGGTAAGGCCGTCGAATCGGCCAGGTGCAATTTAGCGTTTGTTGCCGCCCAGCGCGCCGGTCAGGCCACCGAGTACCCCGCCCAGGCCACCGGTTGCCGTGCCGCCGCCAGTGGCAGTGCCGCTGTTGACCAGACCACCGACCGCTGCCACGGTGCCGCCGACGTTGGTAACCAGACCGCCGACAGCAGTGGTGACCGGATTGTTGGTGGCGGCAATTGCTCCGCCGAGATTGCCGACGGCGGCGCCCACCTGATTTGTAATACCAGCGACCGGAGTGCCGAGACCGGTAGCGGCGCCGACTTGTTGAGTGACAGTGGTCACCGCGCTGGTGACCGGATTGAGGCCCGCACCGACTGCGGCGCCGACACTGGCCAGCGGCGACGTGGTTGCAGTGATCGGTGTGCCCGAGCCGCCGAGTACGGTGTTGATCGACGCAATCGTGGTGCCCAGCCCGCCAGCGGTGACGCCGCCGGCGCTGACTACACCGCTGGTGCTGCCGGCATTCAGACCGCTGCCGACGTTGACCACGGCGCCACCCACGGTTTGCAGCAGACCGGTGCCGCCCAGCCCGCCACCGATGCCGCCGATGCCGCCAGTACCCGAGCCAGTGCCATTGGACACCAGGCCACCCGCTTTGCCGACCGCCGTGCCGGTGTTGCTCAGGGCGCCGCCGAGGGTGTTGGTCAGGGCATTGCCGCTGCCTGCGTCGGTGACTTTGCCGCCAAGGCTGTTCACCGTGCCGCCCACTTTCGAGATCACCCCTTTGAGCGGATCACCCAGACCGGTGGCATCGCCCAGTTTGTCGGTGGTGCTTTCGACCATGGCGATCACCGGCACCAGGCCGCTGCCGACCTTGTTGGTCAACTGGCTGGTCGGGCCGCTGGTCAGTGAGGTGTTGAGGGTGTCGCCAAGCATGGTGACTTTTTCACCGATGCCATCGACCAGCGGCGCCACGCGGGTGACTACACCGCCAACGACGGGAACGCTACGGGTCGCGGTGTTGAGTTTGACGCTGAGGTCCGACACGCCGTCGCCAACATCGGAAACCACGCCGCCAACCGAGGCCACGGTGGTGGTCAGGCCGTTGGGGTCAGTGGCCAGTTTGCCGATGCCATCAGTGACGCCATCGCCCAAGGTGCTGACCACGTTGCCGGTGGTGTTGGCCACGCTTTGCACGATGCCGCCAGCGACCGGAACAGTGCTCAGCGAATCGCCGATCTGGCCGACGCCATCGCCGACACCGCTGACGGTTTTGCCGACATCCTGAACAAGTGTTGTGGTCACCAGCGAAGGTGCAGCGGGATTGGTCGGGTTGGTGGGATCGGTCGGGTCTGTCGGATTGGTTGGATTGGTCGGATCGGTGCCGCCGCCGGTACCGCCAGTGCCACCGGTTCCGCCGCCAGTGCCGCCAGTGCCGCCAGTGCCGCCGGTGCCGGCAGTCTCACCGCCGGTTCCGCCACCCGCGCCACCGCTGCCATCGGTACCCGCCGTGCCGTCCGCCGTCGAACTGCCCGAACTGCTGCGATGACCGCCACCGCCGCTGCTGCAGCCGACGAGGCCGACCGAAAGAATCAGTGCCAGCGCGATTGCCGATTTGGACCACATCACTTGAGTTTTCATGATTGAGATTCCTGCACCTGTCACAACGTTACGTTGCCTTCGATGGCTCGCCGATCTGTCGTCGGCGATGCCTCGTCCGTGGCTGTAATCTCAGTCGACGGCAGGTTTTTCACCATTCTCAAGTTGGTATTAACCCCTTTATATAGAGGGCTCGGCGCTATGCCGAAGGACTAATACCCAGGTAATAAACGGGCAAAAAAAAGCCTTGATATTCAAGGCTCGGTTTTTTGCAAAGCGGCGGGCAGGGCGCGGAAAAACTTAAGTGATATATACACAATTAACGGGTTTTTCCGCCCCGCCAGATCAGGCGAGCGGTTGCCACTGACCGACCATATGTTCCAGGTCGCCGGCACCGATCAGACGCAACTCACCGCTGGAGCCCGCGGCACTGGCCAGCAATATCACTTCACTGGGCAGGCGCACCGGTTTGCGAAAGTGCACGGCGATTTCCAGGTTGGCTTTGGGCAGGTGATCGGAGAGTGCCGCCAGTATGCGTGCCTTGTTCCACAGTCCATGGGCGATCGCGGTGGGAAACCCGAACAGTTTGGCGCTCGCCGCACTGAGGTGAATCGGGTTGTAGTCGCCGGAGACTTTCGCATACTGGCGACCGATATCAGCAGGTGCAGTCCAGCGCGTCACCTCAAGCAAATCCTGCGACGGCTGCCAGTCCTGTGCCAGCGCTTCGCCCTCGAGTTTCACCCCGCGACAGAGCATCTGGCTTTCGGCTTCCCACAGCGGCCCAAGCTGATCGTCCAGGGTGGTGAGCAGATCGAATGTCGCGCCTTTGGCGTGCGGTTGCAGATTGTGCACACGCACGCTGACTTGCCCGCGACTGATCGCGCCCATCGGCCGCAACACGCGGATGCGGTTGCTCAGGTGAATCAGCCCGAGCAGCGGGAACGGAAAATCCTTGGCCGTGAGCAATTGCATCTGCAAGGCGAAGGCGAGGATGTGTGGATAGGTCGGCGGCAGCAGGCCGTCATCGATGAAACCGCAGACCTTGCGATAGGCCGCCAGCCGTTTGTTGTCGATATCGACCCAGCAGCGCAGGCCGCTGTCGGGCAGTTGCGTACCGGTGATTTTGCGTCGCGTCGCTGCGCGCGAATAAAGCCCCGGCAGACTCGGTTCGCGATTCAGCGTGTGCCATTCGATGCTCATCTTTATGCCCCCAGAACACTTTGCCCACAAACCCGCAGCGCTTGGCCGGTGAACGCGCCCGTGCCCGGTTGCGCCAGCCACGCCACGGCTTCGGCGACGTCCTGCGGCAAGCCACCCTGGCCCAGCGAACTCATGCGCCGCCCAGCCTCGCGCAGGCCGAACGGGATGTGCGCGGTCATCTGGGTTTCGATAAAACCGGGGGCCACGGCGTTGATGCTGATGCCGCGTTCCAGCAGCGTCGGCGCCCAGGCCTGGGCCAGACCGATCAGGCCAGCCTTGCTCGCCGCGTAATTGGTCTGGCCGCGATTGCCGGCGATGCCGCTGATCGAGGCGAGCAGGACCACCCGTGCGTTGTCGCGCAGGGTGCCGCTGTCGAGCAGCGCCTTGGTCAGCACTTGCGGCGCGTTGAGATTGACGGCCAGTACCGCGTCCCAGAATTCCGGGGTCATGTTGGCCAGGGTTTTGTCACGGGTGATGCCGGCGTTGTGCACGAGGATGTCGAGGCCGTCGGGCAGTTGTTCGATCAATTGCGCGGCGGCGTCATCGGCGCAGATATCGAGGGTGATCGCCCGGCCGCCGAGGCGCGCGGCGAGGGCCTCGAGGTCGGTCTTGGCCGGTGGTACATCGAGCAGAATCACCTCGGCGCCATCCCGGGCGAGGGTTTCGGCAATCGACGCGCCGATGCCGCGCGCAGCACCGGTGACCAGCGCCTTGCGCCCGGCCAGGGGTCGGGTCCAGTCAGTCACTGGCGTGGCGCACGCGGTCAGGCGAATCACCTGGCCGGAAACGAATGCACTTTTCGGCGAGAGGAAGAATCGCAGCGGGCCTTCCAGTTGATCTTCGGCACCTTCGCCGACGTAAATCAGCTGCAAGGTGCCACCGCCGCGCAGCTCTTTGGCCAGCGAGCGCGAGAAGCCTTCGAGTGCTCGCTGCGCACTGGAGGCGAACGGATCACCCAGGCTTTCCGGCGCGCGGCCGAGAATCACCAGATGCGCGCTATGGTCGAGATTTTTCATCAATGGCTGGAAGAATTCGCGCAGTTGCTTGAGCTGGTCGGTGTGTTGCAGAGCGCTGGCGTCGAACACCACCGCTTTGAGTTTCGGCCCGTGGCCGGGGATCCATGCAGTGGCCAGCGAGGGCTCGGTGCCGTAGCTGTAGATTGCATCGGTCAAGCGGTTGGCAAACACGCCGATCCGTTCGGCCAGCGGCCCGCCACCGATCAACAGGGCGCCCTCGATCGGCCGCAGACGCCCCGCCTGCCAGCGTTCCAGCCGCACCGGCGACGGCAGGCCCAAGGCCCCGACCAGACGATGGCCGAAGGATGAGTTGGCGAAGTCGATATAGCGGTCAGACATGGAACGCTCTCCAGAAGTTGGGGTTCAAAGTGTGGACTGTCCACGGCAATCAATCGTTCGATCGGCGCAATAAGGCCTACGCTGGTTTAGCAGAGTAGACCACTGACCCTGTGGGAGCGGGCTTGCCCGCGATGGCGGAGTGTCAGCCGCTGAAGGGTTGGAAATGCCGCCCCCATCGCTGGCAAGCCAGCTCCCACAGGTTTCCATGTGAATCCGCAAATTCCACAGGAGTTATCCATGACCCAGCTGCGCCGCGTCGCGATCATCGGCGGTAACCGCATCCCTTTCGCCCGCTCCAACGGGCCGTACGCCACGGCCAGCAATCAGGCGATGCTCACCGCCGCGCTGGAAGGCCTGATCGAGCGCTACAACCTGCACGGCCAGCGCATCGGCGAGGTGGTGGCAGGCGCGGTGCTTAAATTGTCACGGGATATGAACCTGACTCGCGAATGTGTGCTCGGCTCGCGCTTGTCTCCGACGACACCGGCCTATGACATCCAGCAAGCCTGCGGCACTGGTCTGGAAGCGGCGTTGCTGGTGGCGAACAAGATTGCCCTCGGCCAGATCGACTGCGGCATTGCCGGCGGAGTCGACACCACTTCCGATGCGCCGATCAGCGTCAGCGAAGGCCTGCGCAGGATTCTTCTGCAGGCCAACCGCGCCAAGAGCACCGGCGACAAACTGAAAACCCTTTTGCAGTTGCGGCCCCAGCATCTGATTCCCGAATTCCCGCGCAACGGCGAGCCACGTACTGGCCTGTCCATGGGCGAGCACTGTGAGCTGATGGCGCAGACCTGGAATATTCCCCGCGAAGAACAGGATCAACTGGCCCTCGAAAGCCACCACAAACTCGCCGCTTCCTACAGCGAAGGCTGGCACAACGATCTGATGACGCCGTTCCTCGGCCTGACCCGCGACAACAATCTGCGCCCGGACCTGACCCTGGAAAAACTCGCCACGCTGAAACCGGCGTTCGAGAAAAGCGCCAAGGGCACGCTGACGGCCGGCAATTCCACGCCGCTCACCGATGGCGCTTCGGTGGTGTTGCTGGGAAGTGAGGAATGGGCCAAAGAGCGCGGCTTGCCGATCCTTGCTTATCTGCGCGACGGCGAAGCGGCGGCAGTGGATTTCGTCAACGGTGCCGAGGGCCTGCTGATGGCGCCGGTGTATGCCGTGCCACGCTTGCTGGCGCGCAATGGGCTGACGTTGCAGGATTTTGATTACTACGAAATTCACGAAGCCTTCGCCGCGCAAGTGCTGTGCACTCTCAAGGCCTGGGAAGATCCCGAATACTGCAAAACTCGCCTGGGGCTCGACGCACCGCTGGGTTCGATTGATCGCAGTCGGCTCAATGTGAAGGGCAGTTCGCTGGCGGCGGGGCATCCGTTCGCCGCGACGGGCGGGCGCATTGTCGCGAACCTGGCCAAACTGCTGGATGCGGCGGGCAAGGGCCGAGGGTTGATTTCGATTTGTGCAGCGGGCGGGCAGGGTGTCACCGCGATCATTGAACGCTAAGCAGTATTCCGATGTGGGAGCGAGCCTGCTCGCGAAGGCGCCGTGTCAGTCGCCATCATTCTCTGCGGACAGAGCGCTTTCGCGAGCAGGCTCGCTCCCACAGGGGCTCCGGTGCATGTGCATGTCAGATTCTGTCGCAAATGCCCTTGCCGACCGATACCAATCAATGCCACGGTCTCGGCTATGATTCGCCCGGGTCGCTGCGATTGATCCGGCACAGTGTGTGCATCCTCAAGGTTCACAGGTCGGCAACCCCTCCCCGTCGGGCGAGGATTGCCGTATAACGAGTGACATTCGCGTGTTTGGTAATAAAGGACCCACAATAAAAGCTGATGAAGACTCCAAAACGCATTGAACCCCTGATCGAGGACGGTCTGGTCGACGAAGTGCTGCGCCCACTGATGAGTGGCAAAGAGGCAGCTGTTTATGTAGTGCGCTGCGGCAATCAGTTACGTTGCGCCAAGGTCTACAAGGAGGCGAATAAACGCAGTTTCCGCCAGGCGGCCGAGTATCAGGAAGGCCGCAAGGTTCGTAACAGCCGTCAGGCGCGGGCCATGGCGAAGGGGTCCAAGTTCGGTCGCAAAGAGACCGAAGACGCCTGGCAGAACGCCGAAGTGGCGGCGCTGTTCCGTCTCGCCGGCGCCGGTGTGCGAGTGCCGAAGCCGTATGACTTCCTCGACGGCGTGCTGTTGATGGAGCTGGTGGCCGACGAATTCGGCGACGCCGCGCCGCGTCTGAACGACGTGGTACTGGAGCCGGATCAGGCGCGCGAGTATCACGCGTTCCTGATTTCGCAGATCGTGCTGATGTTGTGTACCGGTCTGGTGCACGGTGACCTCTCCGAGTTCAACGTGCTGCTGACCCCGACCGGCCCGGTCATCATCGACCTGCCCCAGGCAGTCGACGCTGCGGGCAACAACCACGCGTTCAGCATGCTCGAGCGTGACGTTGGCAACATGGCTTCGTACTTCGGTCGTTTCGCGCCGGAATTGAAGAAGACCAAGTACGCCAAGGAAATGTGGGCGTTGTACGAAGCCGGCACCTTGCACCCGAACAGTGTGCTGACCGGTGAGTTCGACGATCCGGAGGACCTGGCCGATGTCGGCGGGGTGTTGCGCGAAATCGAAGCGGCGCGCCTCGACGAGGAACGCAAGCAGGCCATTCGCGCGGCGGACGACGCGCCGAAAGGCAAACCCGAAGAACCGCCTCCACCGCCGTGGATGCAGTGATCGCGTGATGAAAAACCCGGCTTCGGCCGGGTTTTTTGTGCCTGCGCATTCCAGAACCAGCGAAACACCTGTGGGAGCGAGCCTGCTCGCGAAGGCGGTATGTCAGTCACCGATAACGGTGGTTCAAATGCCTTTCGCGAGCAGGCCCGCTCCCACAAGAGATATTGGTGTTGCTGAAAGTTGTATGGGAATCTGGCCTGCCTTCGCACACTCAAGGACTGAATGTGACCACCCCGCGCAACACCCACCTGATCGTAACCGCCCGGCTGATCTCCGATTTCGGCGCCTTCCTCAACATGGTCGCGCTCGCCACCTACGTTTACCTGCTGAGCAACAGCGCCATGAGCGTCGGCATTTTCCTTGCCAGCCGTGTCGGTGGCGGAATCTTCGCCAGTCTGATCGGCACACGCTTCTACCGGCGCTGGCAGGGCCGCGCGCCGCTGATTGCTTTCGATCTGTTGCGTGCGGCACTGCTGGGGCTGCTGTTGATCACACCGGCGAGTCAGCAGGCGTGGCTGTTGCCGTTCATTGCCTTCGGCCTCGGTCTGGGCAATTCGATGTTCGCCATCGGCCTCAACAGCCAATTGCCGCGTTTGATCGCGCCGGCGCAATTGCTCAAGGCCAACGCCTGGATCACTTCAGCTTCTTCTGCGGCGATGGTCGGCGGCAGTCTGGTGTCGGGGTTGCTGGTGGCTGCTTTTGGTTTCGAAACGGTCTTCGCCCTCAACGCGCTGACCTATGTGCTCGCGGCGCTGCTGATCATGCCGCTGCGTTTCGAAAAAACCGATGTCAGCGAACAACCGGAACGCGGTGAATGGTTTGCGCTGCGGCAGGGCCTGCGTTCAGCGCCTGTGGTCGCGGCCATGCTCGCGGTGACCATGGCCGACACCTTGGGCAGCGCTGCGCACAACGTCGGCTTCCCGATCATTTCGAAACTGCTCACGCCCGAGGCGGCGAGTACGACCTTGGGCCTGGCGCTTGCGGTATGGGCCAGCGGCAAGCTGCTCGGCGCACGCATCGCCAGTCACCTCAAAGGCTCGGAGAACAGCCACCTCGAAAGAAGATTTTTCTGCGGTGTGGCGCTGATGTCCTGCGGTTTTATTCTGATGTTCCAGCAGCACAGCCTCTACGGTCTGCTGCTGTTCGCCTTGCCGGCGGGGCTTGGCGACGGGGTTTCCGAAGTCAGCCTGATGTCACGGCTGCAACGGGAACCTGCGGCGTTGCGCCTGCCGATTTTCAGCGTGCTGACCTTGCTGCAGATGAGCGGTTTCGGCATCGGCATGCTGGTCGCTGCGCCGTTCTATGCGTGGTGGACGCCGGGGGCCGTGGTCATGCTGTTCCACGGCATTCCCCTCGGCACCCTGTGCGTGGTGACGCTGTTGCGGATCAGGCGCGAGCGGGTTGCGCGCAGCAGCCCGACGCCAGCTCCTTGAGGATCGGGCAGTCCGGGCGATGGTCGCCGCTGCAATGCTCGACCAGATCCTGCAGGGTGTCCCGCAACTCGCCGAGCTCGCGGATCTTCTGGTTCAGCTCGTCGATGTGCTGGCGCGCCAGGGCCTTCACGTCGGCGCTGGCGCGCTGGCGATCCTGCCAGAGGGTCAGCAGCTTGCCGACCTCTTCCAGGGAAAAGCCCAGATCCCGCGAGCGCTTGATGAACGCCAGCGTGTGCAGGTCATCGCTGCCGTATACGCGGTAACCGCTGTCGGTGCGATTGGCCGCTTTTAGCAAACCGATCGACTCGTAATAACGAATCATTTTTGCACTCAGGCCACTTTGTCGGGCCGCTTGGCCGATGTTCATCGGTGTTCCTCCAGGTCCTTGGGTTTCCAGGTTTTCAACAGTAGCGCATTGCTCACCACGCTGACGCTCGACAGCGCCATCGCCGCGCCGGCCAGCACCGGATTGAGGAAACCGAATACCGCCAGCGGAATGCCGATCAGGTTGTAGACAAAGGCCCAGAACAGGTTCTGGCGAATCTTTGCGTAGGTCTTGCGACTGATCTCCAGCGCCGCCGGCACCAGTCGCGGATCGCCGCGCATCAGGGTGATACCGGCCGCGTGCATGGCGACGTCGGTGCCGCCGCCCATGGCGATGCCGATGTCGGCAGCGGCGAGGGCCGGGGCGTCGTTGATGCCATCGCCGACCATGGCGACTACGCTGGTTTTCTTCAGCTCGGCGACGGTCGCGGCCTTGTCGGCAGGCAGCACTTCGGCGTGGACATTTTGGATGCCCAGAGCCTCGGCCACCACCCGTGCGCTGCCACTATTGTCGCCGGTCAGCAGGTGGCTCTGGATATCCCGTGCGGCGAGTTGTTGCACCGCTTGCAGAGCGCCGGGTTTCAGCGTGTCACCGAAGGCGAACAGACCCAGCACCTTCGGCTGAGGACTTTGTTCGATCAGCCACGACAATGTGCGGCCTTCGCGTTCCCAGGCTTCGGCGGATGCGCTCAATTCACCGGTACTCAAAGCGCTTTCGTCGAGCATCCGCCGATTGCCCAGTGCCAGGCGCCGGCCATCCAGCGTGCCGGCGATGCCGCGTCCGGTCAGCGCCTGGCTGTCGCTGACATCGGGCACGTTCAAGCCGCGTTCGGCGGCGGCATCCAGCACCGCTTTGGCCAACGGATGCTCGCTGCCGCGCTGCAATGCACCGGCCAAGGTCAGCAGATTATTCTCGTCACCATCGACCGCGCTGAAGTGCGCGATACGCGGCGTGCCCGAGGTCAGCGTGCCGGTCTTGTCGAACACCACGCTGCTGACTTCATGGGCGCGCTCCAGCGCTTCGGCGTCCTTGATCAGAATGCCGTGGCGTGCGGCGACGCCGGTGCCGGCCATGATCGCCGTCGGGGTGGCGAGGCCGAGGGCGCACGGGCAGGCAATCACCAGCACGGCGACGGCATTGATCACCGCAGTTTCCAGCGGCGCGCCGTACAGCCACCAGCCGATCAGCGTGGCCAGGGCGATCAGCAACACGGTCGGCACGAAAATCTGGCTGACCTTGTCCACCAATTTCTGGATCGGCGCTTTCGCCGCTTGCGCGTCCTCGACCAGACGAATGATCCGCGCCAGCACGGTTTCCGCGCCGAGCGCCTGAGTGCGCACCAGCAAACGACCTTCGCCGTTGATCGCGCCGCCGGTGACTTTGTCGCCCGGTTGTTTCGGCACTGGCAGGCTTTCGCCACTGATCAGCGCTTCGTCGGCGTGGCTCTGGCCTTCGACGACTTCGCCATCCACCGGGAAGCGTTCGCCGGGTTTGACCAGCACCAGATCGTCGAGGCGCAGGGCGCTGATCGCGACGTCCTGCTCACGCCCGTCGATGACTTGAATCGCACGCTCCGGCCGCAACGCTTCGAGAGCGCGAATGGCGCTGGCGGTCTGGCGTTTGGCGCGGCTTTCGAGATATTTGCCGAGCAACACCAAGGCGATGACCACCGCCGAGGCCTCGAAATACAGATGCGGCATGCGTCCGGCGGCGCTGGCCCATTCATAGACACTCAGGCCATAACCGGCGCTGGTGCCGAGGGCGACGAGCAGGTCCATGTTACCGGCGCCGGCGCGCACGGCTTTCCACGCCGCGACATAAAAGCGTGCGCCGAAGATGAATTGCACGGGGGTGGCGAGGGCGAATTGCGCCCAGGCCGGGAGCATCCAGTGAATGCCGAACGGCTGCAGTAACATAGGCAGCACCAGCGGCAGAGCGAGGGCGATCGCACAGATCAATGCCCAGCGCTCGCGGTGCAGGCGTTTTTGCTGGTCATCGGACTGTGGCCGTTCAGCTTGCCAGACACTGGCCGAGTAACCGGCCTTGCTCACTGCGTCGAGCAGGGTTTGCGTATCGACCTGGCCGAGCAATTCGATGTGCGCACGTTCGTTGGCCAGATTGACACTGACGCTGCTCACGCCTGGGACTTTGCTCAGGGCGCGTTCGACGCGACCGACGCAGGACGCGCAGGTCATGCCGTCGATGCTCAATTCGACGGTTTGCCGGGGCACGCTGTAACCGGCGCGCTCCACGGCTTGCATCAGCGCCGGCAGGCGGTCGCCGGGTGCCTGCACCCGGGCCTGTTCGGTGGCCAGGTTGACACTGACGGCACTGGCGCCGCTGACCTTGCGCAGCGCCCGCTCGACACGCCCGGCGCAACTGGCGCAGGTCATGCCGGCAATCGGCAGATCGAAAGTGGTGGATTCGGACATCGGTCGCGCTCCCTGTAGTGGATGACTACAGGATCAACCTTGCCATGCGGGCAAGGTCAAGCACCATTCTTGTGGGAGCGAGCGTGTTGATCGTTCCCACGCTCCGCGTGGGAATGCCTCCTGTGACGCTCCGCGTCACGCTTCGGGACGCAGAGCGTCCATGGCTGCATTCCCACGCAGAGCGTGGGAACGATCGGCAACGGGTCGGCGCTTGGCTCAGTAACCGAGGCCAGCCGGCTTGAGGTACACGCCTTCGCCATTCATCGCCAGGCGGAACTTCAGCACATCACCGGCATGCAGCACGACTTCCTGCGAGCCCGGTGCGAGCATGCCGGGATTGCAACCCGGCGCCTGGCCCGGCAGCAGTTTCAAGCGCAGCGATACCTTGCCCGGCGGCAAGTTGAACGACGTGCTCTGCTCCTGGAACAGGCGCGCCGAGAGCTGGTCCTGGATGTACACGCCGATCTCGCACGAGGTCGCCACTTCGAGGCGCTCGCGGGAAATGATCAGTACCGCGTAATCCTCGCCGGCGGCTTGCACCTGCGGGACGGCGGCGAAAAGGCTGAGCAAGCCAAACAGGCCCAAAGCTGACCAGCGCATGGCTGAATCTCCTGAATTCCAGTCATTGATGCATGCAGCTTGGCCGAGCGCGACGCCGAATGCCAGCCCGGCAGTTTTTCGCAGAACTTGACCTTGCCATCGTGGCAAGCTCGAGACTGCCGGCAACCTCACTCAAAGGAGTTTTCCCATGCAAGTGTTCAACGTTCAAGGCATGTCCTGCGGTCATTGTGTCAAAGCCATCACCACTGCGGTGCAGGCGCTGGATCCGGCGGCCAGCGTGCGCGTCGATCTGGCGGCCAAGGAAGTCGGCGTCGAGAGCGCGCTGAGTGCCGATCAGGTCATCGCAGCGATCCGCGAAGAGGGTTATGAGGTGAAGCTCGTCTGAAATTGATCGTTAGCGAGCTATCGGAATGTTCAAGGCGTCCGGGCGCGGCTAGACTGTCGGGCTGCGACTTGCCCACCTGGATGCCTGATGAATTTCCGCACGATTTTGATACTCGGCGCCTTGAGCGCTTTCGGTCCTTTGGCGATCGACTTCTATTTACCTGCGTTCCCGGCGATGGCGCTGGCGTTCGGCACCGATGAGCAGCACGTTCAACTGACGCTGGCGGCTTACTTCCTCGGTCTGTCTCTGGGCCAACTGGCTTACGGGCCGATTTCCGATCGTTTCGGCCGGCGGCTTCCGCTGCTCAGCGGTGTCGCCCTGTTTACCCTGGCGTCATTGGCCTGCGCCTACGCGCCGAGCCTGGAATGGCTGATCGGCGCGCGCTTCGTCCAGGCACTCGGTGGTTGTGCGGGCATGGTGATTTCCCGTGCGGTGGTCGCCGACAAGTGCGACGCGGTGGGCTCGGCGAAGGTGTTTTCCCAGTTGATGCTGGTGATGGGCCTGGCGCCGATTCTGGCGCCGATGCTCGGCGGTCTGCTGGTCAACACCACGGGTTGGCAGTCGATCTTTCTGGTCCTCACCGGGTTCAGTGCGGCGGCGGGTCTGGCGGTGGCGTTGGGGCTGCCGGAAAGCATGCCGGCCCACGTGCCGCGCCAGCCGTTGTCCGGTGCGTTGCGCCAGTACGCGCGACTGGTCAAGGATTCGGTCTACCTCGGCCACGCCCTGACCGGCGGCATCGCCATCGCCGGGATGTTCGCCTACATCGCCGGCTCCCCGTTTGTGTTCATCAAGCTCTACGGTGTACCCGCCGAGCACTTCGGCTGGCTGTTCGGCACCAACGCGGCGGGCTTCATTCTCGTGGCGCAGGTCAATGCGCGTCTGCTGGCCAAGCGTGGCCCGGCGTTTTTGCTGGTGCGCGCGGTGTGGGTGTATTTCCTCGCCGGGCTGACATTGCTGGCGGTGAGCGCGATGCGTCCAGAGGCATTGTGGCCGTTGCTGATTCCGCTGTTCATCTGCATTGCCAGCCTCGGCTGCATCATTCCCAACGCCTCGGCTTGCGCAATGAACGGTCAGGGCGCCCGCGCCGGCAGTGCGTCGGCGATGCTCGGTTGCCTGCAATTCAGCATCGCCGCCGGTGCCGCCGCGTTGGTGGGGGTGTTGCACGATGGCAGCGCCGTGCCGATGGCCATGGTCATCAGCCTGTGCGGTTTGCTGGTGGTGAGCGTCGCGCTGCTCACCCGGCGCTTGCAGAATGCCCGGGCGCTGGCGCAAGCCCAGGTCTGAACGCTCGACTTTGGAACTCAGCCGGCAGCGCGCTGCTGGCTGGGTTCGGGAATCCGGTGGGGCGCGCAGAGTCGCGCTTCGAGGGTACGAGTGAAGGCCAGAGCCTCGGCTTCACTGCGAAAGGTCACGACGTGCTGGTCCAGGCGCACCTGCCATTGAGACTTTGCCACTTCTTTTATCAGGATCTTCATTGCTGACCTCCCTTGCGTAAAAGATGTATCGCAGAGGCTTCGATTGTAGACCTCGATACCCGCGTAATTGTGACAAGGGTCAAGCAACCGACTGACGGCAAAAAGCCCCGCAACCGCTCTGGCATCACGAGCGGTTGCGGGGTTTTATTTTTTTAGAAACCTTCTAAAACAATTTTCCCCTTGGCCTTGCCGCTTTCCAGCAGCTCATGGGCACGGCGCAAGTTGGCCGCGTTGATCACACCGAAGTGCTCGCCCAAAGTCGTCTTCAAAGTGCCGGCGTCGATCAGTTCGGCGACGCGGTTGAGCAGCTTGTGCTGTTCGATCATGTCCGGCGTTTCGAACAGCGAGCGGGTGTACATGAACTCCCAGTGCAGCGACAGGCTCTTGCGCTTGAGCAGGCTGATGTCGAGGGACTTCGGATCGTCGATCAGCGCCAATTTGCCTTGCGGCGCGAGGGCTTCGACCAGTTGCGCCAGATGCTGATCGGTCTGGGTCAGGCTGGCGACGTGGGTCACGCTGTCGATGCCTGCGCGTTTCAATTCTTCGCTCAGCGGCTGGCTGTGATCGATGACCAGATCGGCACCGAGTTCGCTGACCCAGTCACGGGTTTGCGCACGGGAGGCAGTGCCGATCACTTTCAGGCCGGTCAACTGCTTGGCCAATTGAGTGAGGATCGAACCCACGCCGCCCGCCGCACCAACGATCAGCAGGCTCTGGCCTTCATCGCTGCTGCCCTCGCTGATTTGCAGGCGCTCGAAGAGCAATTCCCACGCAGTGATCGCGGTCAGCGGCAGCGCGGCGGCTTCGGCAAAACCGAGGGACTTGGGCATGTGGCCGACGATGCGCTCATCAACCACGTGCAACTCGCTGTTGCCACCGGCCCGGGCGATCGAACCGGCGTAGAACACCTTGTCACCGGCCTTGAACAGGGTGACGTCGCTGCCGACCGACTTGACCACACCGGCAACGTCCCAGCCCAGCACTTTCGCCGCGCCGTTTTCCGGCGCCACGTTCTGCCGCACTTTGGTGTCGACCGGGTTGACCGAGATGGCTTTGACTTCCACCAAGAGGTCGCGCGGGCCGGCGACCGGTTCTGGCAGTTCAATGTCTTGCAGGGACTTGGTGTCGCTGATCGGCAGGGACGCGTAATAGGCAATGGCTTTCATAAGTGGCTCCGTACAGTTGATAGAAGGAGGAATCAGGCAATTTTGCCGAGGCGTTTGAGCTGGAAGTGTTCGATGGTGTGGCCGGCGCTGGCCTGAAACTTCTGAAAATGCGCGCTGGCATTGTGCGTCTCAAGAATCTCGTCACTGGCCCACTGTTCGATGACATAAAAAACCTGCGGATCGGCAAGGTCGCGGTGCAGGTCGTACTGGCCACAACCGGGCTCGGCGCGGCTCGGTTCGACGAGGGCACGCAGCGCCTGCTCGAGAACGTTCTGCTGGCCGGATTTAGCGGTCAGGGTGGCGATAGCGGTAAAGGGCTGGGACATGCGCGGACTCCAGAATCGGGGTGAATTCGATGGAGGCCATGATTGGCTATTTCTCTGCGCGATAAAACCGGCTAAAAGAGCAGTCTCTTTCAATATTTTTTTGATAATCGAGGCTGCGCATGCTGCGTTTTGATGACTTGCAGTTGTTTGTCCGCGCGGCGGATCTGGGCAGCCTGTCGGCGGCGGCACGGGTGATGGACATGTCTGCGGCGGTGGCCAGCGCAGCGTTGAAGCGCATCGAGCAGCAACTCGGCGCACGACTGCTGGCGCGGTCGACCCGCAGCCTGCGCCTGACCGCTGAGGGCGAAGGCTTCCTTGAGTATGCCCGCGCCGCCCTGAGCAATCTGGATGAAGGGCGTCGCCTGCTCGCCAGCGGTCAGGATCAGGTCAGCGGAATTCTGCAGCTGTCAGCGCCCTCGGACTTCGGCCGCAATCTGCTGCTGCCGTGGCTCGACGCGTTCCAGCGTGAACACCCGAAACTGACGGTGCGCCTGCTGCTTGGCGACCGCATTGCCGACCTGTTCCGGCAGCCGGTGGACATCGCCCTGCGCTACGGCGAGCCGGAAGATTCCAGCCTGATCGCCTTGCCCATCGCGCCACACAATCGCCGCGTGTTGTGCGCATCTCCCGATTACCTGGCCCGGCATGGCGAACCGCGCCAGCTTGAGCAACTGGCCCAGCACAATTGCCTGCTCTACATGCTCGGCAGCCGCGTTCATGACCACTGGAGTTTTCACGATGGCAAGCGCGAAGTCAGCCTGACCGTGAGTGGTGACCGCTTCAGTGATGACGCCGACGTCGTGCGGCTATGGGCGCTGGCCGGTGCCGGTATCGCCTACAAATCCTGGCTCGACGTCGGCGCCGATGTGCTCGCCGGACGCCTCAAAGTGCTGATGCCGGAACTGCTGTGTGAGCGCGCACCGCTGAATCTGTTGTGCGCCCATCGCGCACAATTGAGTAAGCCGGTGAACCTGCTGAGGGAGATGCTCGCCAGCCGATGCGCCGAATTGAGTAGCCAATTTCCCGGTTTCCTCAAAGTTGATCATTAGTCGCAGGCAATTAGAGAAATTTCTGTCAGGAACAATCGCCACCTGCCCAGGCCCAGGCGCAGGACGTCTGGCTTAACCCGCTTATACTAGCGCCCGCCTCATGCCTGCACTGACACCCGGCGCGCAGACCCCGTAACGCGTTGCCGGCTTTTGGTGACGGTTGCTACTTCTGCTGCCAGGTTGTGTGCCGGAGCAGCTGGTGTCGATGGCATCCCTTGCCACCGATCCCGGGCGATTTTCGCGTGTTGGCCGATGCCCCATAACCGGCCAGGATGTCTCCGAGCGGTAGACGATACGATTCAACAGGGAGTGAACATATGGAACATGCACCGTGCATCAGCCAGATCGCGACATTGCTGGCCGACCCCAAGCGCAGCGCGATGATGTGGGCGTTGATGGATGGCTCGGCGCGGCAAGCCGAAGAGCTGGCGCTGCTGGCCGGGCTCTCGCCGTCGTCGGCCAGTGCGCATCTGGGACGCCTGTCCGCAGGGGGGCTGTTGAACATCGAAATGCGTGGGCGCAAACGCTTCTTTCGCCTGGCGGCACCGGAAATCGGCGCGGCGATCGAAGCACTGGCCAGCGCCACCATTGCCAGCGCGCCACGGCAAATCCCTGATGCGCTGAAACGCACGGCTCCCATGGTCAGGCCGCAGGCGGCGCCGTCTTCGCTGTTGCGCGCGCGGTTCTGCGACGATCATCTGGGCGGTACTTTGGCGGCCGATCTGTATCAGCGCCTGCTCGATGCCGGCTGGATCGAGCAGCTTGAGCAGCGGGTGGTGGTGACGCACAAGGGCTCCACCCGACTGGCGCAGCGCGGAGTGTTCATCCAGGCCCTGGCCCACCGCAACGTGCAGGTCGCCTGCGCGTGCCCGGACTGGAGCGAGCGCCGTCCGCACATGGGCGGCTCACTGGGCGCGGCGCTGTTGCAGTTGTTCATGCAGTCCGGCTGGCTGACCTTGCCCAACGATTCCCGCGCCTTGCAGTTGACCGCGACGGGCCAGCGCGAAATCCATCGCTTTGCCAAGGAAACCGAGCTGGAAACAGCGTTCTAGAGCGTTGCTCGGCGATGAGCTGAAGGCTGACGTCGTCCATGGCTGTGAACAGGTCGCATCCAGTACGACCTCTGTATGACCATCGCGCACACTCGATCCGGGGATTTTCCGGATGGGGGAGCACAACATGAATACACAACGCTTTAGTGCGGCTGAACGCCTGGAACGGCTGCCGCTCAGCGGCTATCACCGCGTCATTTTCATCATCATCGCCTTGGCGTTTTTCTTCGATTCCATGGATCTGGCGATGATGACTTTCCTGCTCGGCTCGATCAAAGCCGAGTTCGGCCTGAGCAGTGCGCAGGCAGGGCTGCTGGCCAGCTCGAGCTTCTTCGGCATGGTGCTCGGGGCGTCGCTGTCGGGAATGCTCGCCGACCGCTTCGGGCGCAAACCGGTGTTTCAGTGGAGCATCGTGTTGTGGGGCGTGGCCAGTTACCTGTGTTCGACGGCGCAGACGGTGGAGACGCTGACGCTGTTTCGCATCCTGCTCGGAATTGGCATGGGCATGGAGTTTCCCATCGCACAGTCGATGCTCTCGGAGCTGATTCCGGCACAACGACGCGGGCGCTACATCGCCCTGATGGACGGCTTCTGGCCGCTGGGGTTTGTCGCAGCGGGCGTGCTCTCGTACTTCCTGCTGCCGCTGATTGGCTGGCGCGATATCTTCCTGGTACTGGCGGTGCCGGCGGTGTTCGTTCTGGCGATCCGCTTTTTCATCCCTGAGTCGCCGCGCTGGCTGGAACAGGCCGGGCGCGACGTTGACGCGGACAAGGTGTTGAATGGCATCGAAGCGCGAGTGCGTGCTTCGCTGGGCGGTGCAGCCTTGCCGGAACCGGTTCGTTTGCCACGCACGGTGACGCCACCGGGCAATTTCTTCTCGGCGCTCAAGCAGATCTGGTCGCCGCAATATCGCCAGCGCACAACGATGATCTGGAGTCTGTGGTTCTTCGCATTGCTGGGTTTCTACGGGCTGACTTCCTGGCTCAGCGCATTGCTGCAGCAGTCGGGTTTCGCCGTGACGCAGTCGGTGTACTACACGGTGCTGATCTCGCTCGGCGGGATTCCCGGCTTCCTCATGGCGGCGTGGCTGGTCGAGCGTTGGGGGCGTAAACCGGTGTGCATCGTCACCCTGCTCGGCGGCGGGGTGATGGCGTTTCTGTATGGGCAGAGTGCGGTGTTCGGCGGCAACGTCGCGTTGCTGATCGGCACCGGATTGTTGATGCAGTTTTTCCTGTTCGGCATGTGGGCGGTGCTCTATACCTACACGCCAGAGCTGTATCCGACTTCAGCGCGGGCAACCGGCTCGGGATTCGCCTCAGCCATCGGCCGCGTCGGCTCGCTGCTCGGGCCACTGGTGACCGGGCTGGTGTTCCCGATTACCGGGCAGGGCGGGGTGTTCGCGCTGGGCGCGGCGTGCTTTGCGATAGCGGCGGGCGTGGTGTGGTTGTTCGGGATGGAGACGCGGGGCAAGACGCTGGAAGAGCTGACCGAAGCGCAGCCATTCAAATAAACGCAGCACCCTGTGGGAGCGGGCTTGCCCGCGATGGGGCCAGCAAATTCAACATCTATGTTGACTGACAATCCGCTATCGCGGGCAAGCCCGCTCCCACAGGTATTGATGTGATTTTGCAGTTGCTTACGGTTTTACCAACCGCGCATCCAGGCTGTTCTGCGCCAGGCGCTTGGCCTGATCCTGAGTCATGCCCAGATGCTCGTGCAGCGCATGGAAGTTCTCCGTCACGTACCCACCGAAATACGCCGGGTCATCGGAGTTGACCGTGACCTTCACGCCGCGCTCGAGCATGTCGAGGATGTTGTGCTGTGACATGTGATCGAACACGCAGAGCTTGGTGTTCGACAGCGGGCATACGGTCAGCGGGATCTGCTCGTCGATGATCCGCTGCATCAGGCGCTCGTCTTCGATCGCGCGTACGCCATGGTCGATGCGCTGGATTTTCAGCAGGTCGATGGCTTCCCAGATGTACTCCGGCGGGCCTTCTTCACCGGCATGGGCGACGGTGAGGAAACCTTCGTCGCGGGCGCGATCGAAGACGCGTTTGAATTTGCTCGGCGGGTGGCCCATCTCGGAACTGTCGAGCCCGACCGCGACAAACGCATCACGGAACGGCAGCGCCTGATCCAGGGTTTTCTGCGCTTCGTCTTCGCTGAGGTGGCGCAGGAAGCTGAGGATCAAACCGCTGCTGATGCCCAGTTGCGTCTCGCCATCCTTGAGGGCGGCGGCGATGCCGTTGAGCACCACTTCGAACGGGATGCCCCGGTCGGTGTGGGTCTGCGGGTCGAAGAACGGTTCGGTATGAATCACGTTCTGTGCTTTGCAGCGCAGCAGGTAGGCCCAGGTCAGGTCATAGAAGTCCTGCGAGGTGCGCAGCACGTCGGCGCCCTGGTAATACAGATCGAGAAATTCCTGCAGGTTGTTGAAGGCGTAGGCCTTGCGCAGGGTTTCGACGTCGCTCCACGGCAGGGCGATCTTGTTGCGCTCGGCCAGGGCGAACAGCAGTTCAGGCTCCAGCGAACCTTCCAGATGCAGGTGCAGTTCGGCTTTGGGCAGGGCGTTGAGCCAGTCGTACATAGTCTTTTCTCATCAGGTGCAATGCCGGCATTCTACAGAGGCTGGCCGCAACAATTGGCAAAACCTGACCAGGTGATCGATCAAACCGCCTCTTGCTCGCGACGATAGGCATAGGTATCGGCGAAGCGCGACAGCAGGAATTGCGCACAGGTGGTGGTCGGATATTTCGCCGGATGCTGTGCGTCCTGGCAACCGGGCAGGCATTCGATGCGCGTGTCCGGGTGCGGTTCGGCGAAGAACGGCATCGAATAGCGATCCACACCCAGCGGGCTGATCACCCGGTGCGGCGTCGAGCGATAACGGTCGTTGCTCCAGCGCGCCATCATGTCGCCGAGGTTGACCACGAACGTGCCGTCAATCGGTGGCGCGTCGATCCATTCACCATTGACGTTCTTCACCTGCAAACCGCCGGCGCTGTCCTGATAGAGCAGGGTGATGCAGCCGTAATCGGTATGGGCGCCGGCACCTTGTTGCTCGGCGGAGCTGGCGGTGTGACGCGGCGGATAATGGATCATGCGCAACACGCTGACCGGGTCGACAAAGCGCGAATCGAAGAAGTCGCGCTCGATGCCCAGCGCAATGGTCATTGCTCGAAGCAGGGTTTGCGCCAGTGCCTGCATGTCGAGGTAATGCTGCTCCATCAGCGTTTCCCAGCCGGGTTGCGCCGGGTGCCGATTGGGGCCGCGCAAGGGTTTTTCCGCGAGCACCTCGGGATGTTCGTCCGGCAGGTGCAGGCCCATGTCGAAGGTTTCTTTGAGGTCACTGGGTTTGTCCGGGTCCAGTTGCTCGGTGGCAATCGCACCGTAGCCGCGATGATGGCGGGTCTGGGTAATGTCGATCTTGAGTTTTTCTGCGGCTGGCAGGGCGAAGAAGCGCTGGGCGTGATCGAGCAGGGCGTCGATGCGCTGCGCAGAGATCGGATGGCCCTTGATGTAGAAAAAGCCCCACTCGCGACAGGCTTGGTCGATCTGCCCGGCCACGGCGGGCCAGGCATTCTCGTCAGTGGTGTAGAGCGGGCTGACGTCGATGATGGGAAGACTGTTCATGCACTGGTCCTGAAGAAACGCAAACATGAGAACACTGAAAAAACTGTGGGAGCTGGCTTGCCAGCGATGGCGATCTAACTGGCAACAGTGATGTTGAATGTGAAGGCCTCATCGCTGGCAAGCCAGCTCCCACAGAGGTCGGTGTATTTTTTGAAAGTTACTTCGGCATCTCGGCCTTCATGCCCTCAACGTAGTAATTCATCGAAGCCAGTTCCGCATTGGTCGCGCTCACGCCCGCCGGGATTTTTTCTACACCGGCCTGATCCTTGATCGGCCCGGTAAACGGCTGCAATGCGCCGCTCTTGATGTCGGCGATCAACTGCTCGGCTTCGGCTTTCACCGGCGCCGGCACCAGATCGCTGATCGGCAGTTCCACCGTGCCTTCCTTCAACCCGCCCCAGTAATCCTGGGATTTCCAGGTGTGGTCGATCACGCTCTGCGTCGCCTGAATGTAGTGCGGCGCCCAGTCGTTGACGATCGAGGTCAGCACTGCTTTCGGGCCGAAGTGGGCCATGTCCGAGGCGTAGCCCACGGCATACACGCCGCGCCGTTCGGCAGCCTGGATCGGCGCCGGGCTGTCGGTGTGCTGGAACACCACGTCGACGCCCTGATCGATCAGCGCGTTGGCGGCGTCGGCTTCCTTGCCCGGATCGAACCAGGAGTTGACCCACACCACTTTGATTTCGGTGCCAGGGTTGTACTTGTTCAGGGCCAACTGGATGGCGTTGATGTCGCGGATCACTTCCGGAATCGGGAACGAGGCGACGTAGCCGATCTTCTTGGTCTTGGTCATCTTCGCCGCGAGGAAACCGCCGACGTAACGGCCCTCGTAAGTGCGCGCCAGGTAGGTGCCGAGGTTCTTGTCCTGCTTGTAACCGGTGGCGTGTTCGAAAGTGACCTTGGGGAATTGCTTGGCGACTTTCACTGTCGGGTTCATGTAGCCGAAAGACGTGGTGAAGATCAGGTCGTATTTGTCCTTGGCCATGTTGCGGATCACCCGCTCGGCGTCGGCGCCCTCGGCGACGTTTTCCACGTAGTTGGTGGTGATCTGCGTGCCGAGTTTTTCCGCCAGGGCCTTGCGCCCCTGTTCGTGCTGATACGTCCAGCCGTGGTCACCGATCGGGCCGATGTAGACGAAACCGACCTTCAGCGGATCGGCAGCGCTGGCGCTCAGGCTGATTCCCAGACCGATGGCGGCGTACAGCAGTTTGTGCAGCGGACGTATTGGCATGAACCCGAACTCCATTTTGTTGTGTGTGCTCAGGGCCAATGCAAATTGCTGACCAACAGGACAATAAATAATCCACAACCGCAGTGCGGCCTTCGCGAGCAGGCTCGCTCCCACAGGGGGATCGCAGTTCAATGTGGGAGCGAGCCTGCTCGCGAAGAGGCGGGTATGGCCAATAAATGTGCATGCCTGAAATCAGCCGCCATGGTTTGGTGCGCAAAGATGTAACGAAACGTTAGCGGCGCGCGGCAGTCAGTAGCTTCATCAGCTCTTTTCGGCAAAAGGCCCGTCATGCTCTCAATCCTCAAACAAGAAAGCTTCCTGCTGCTGGCAGTCCTTGCCGCGTGCGTCGCTTATCCACTGGAACACTGGCTGCTGCACAGCGGCCAGATCGTCGCGCTGGTCGGCGGTCTGCTGCTGATCGCCTTTATTGTCGCCGCTTCGATGCGTGTTGCTCATCATGCCGAACTGCTGGCGGAAAAGGTCGGCGACCCCTACGGCACGATGATCCTCACGCTCTCGGCGGTGCTGGTCGAAGTGGTGATCCTGGCGATCATGATGAGCAACGAAGCCTCGGCAACACTGGTGCGCGACACGATTTATTCAGCGGTGATGCTCGACATCAACGGCATCCTCGGCCTCGCCGCATTGATGGGCGGGATCAAACACGGCGAACAGTCCTACAACGACGATTCGGCGCGCAGCTACAGCGTGATGATTCTCACCGCGATGGGCGTGTCGATGGTGGTCCCGGAGTTTATTCCCGAGGCCAACTGGAAGATCTATTCGGCGTTCACCATCGGCGCGATGATGGTGCTTTACGCGCTGTTCCTGCGCATGCAAGTCGGCCCGCACAGTTACTTTTTCAGCTACAGCTACCCGGACAAACGTCGCAAGAAGGAGCCGGTCGAGCAGGAGCCGAAGCCGGTCAGCCTGGCGCTGTCGATCGGCATTCTGGTGTCGGGGGTGGTGATCATCGGCGCACTGGCCGAGGTGATGTCCAAGACCCTCGATCTGGGCCTGGAAGGCACGGGTGCACCGCCGGTGATCACGGCGATTCTGGTGGCAGCGATTTCCGCCGCGCCGGAGATTCTGACTGCACTGCGTGCGGCACTGGCCAATCGCATGCAGTCGGTGGTCAACATTGCGATGGGCGCGTCACTGTCGACGGTGATTCTGACCGTACCGGTGATGGAAGCGATGGCGCTGTACACCGGCCAGCCGTTTCAAATGGCGATGACCCCGGTGCAAACGGTGATGATCTTCATCACCCTGATCGTCAGCGCAATCAACCTCAATGACGGCGAGACCAACGCCATTGAGGGCATGACGCACTTTGTGCTGTTTGCCACATTCATCATGCTGTCCCTCTTGGGACTGTGATCGTTCCCACGCTCCGCGTGGGAATGCCGCCATGGACGCTCTGCGTCCGCTTTTGGGACGCGGAGCGTCCCGAGATGCATTCCCACGCAGAGCGTGGGAACGATCATATGCGGGGATCAGGTGCCGGCAATCAACTGCCGGGCCGCCTGGCTGTGATCGGCGATCAGACCTTTCAGGTCCAACCCTTCAACCTGACCATCAACCACACGCCACTTGCCGCCAATCATCACCCGATCCGCCCGATCCGCGCCGCACAGCAGCAACGCCGAAATCGGATCATGGCTACCGGAGAAGCGCAGTTCATCGAGCTTGAACAACGCCAGATCCGCCTGCTTGCCCACGGCGATTTCGCCGATGTCGCTGCGACCGAGCAGGCTCGCCGAACCCTTGGTCGCCCAGCCCAGCACGCGTTCCGGGGTGATCTTTTCAGCGCCGTAGCGCAGGCGCTGGATATACAGGGCCTGACGCGCTTCGAGGATCATGTTCGAGGCATCGTTGGACGCCGAACCGTCAACGCCAAGACCGAACAGCGCGCCGGCGTCGGTCAGCTCGATGCTCGGGCAGATGCCGGACGCCAGGCGCATGTTCGAGCTTGGGCAGTGGCAGATGCCGGTGCCGGCCTGGCCGAGGCGGGCGATTTCGTCGGGGTTGAAATGGATGCCGTGGGCCAGCCAGGTACGCGGGCCGAGCCAGCCGACGCTGTCCAGATAATCGACTGTGCGCAGACCGAAACGCTGCAGGCAGAAGTCTTCTTCATCGAGGGTTTCAGCGAGGTGGGTGTGCAGACGCACATCGAGTTTGTTCGCCAGATCAGCGCTGGCCGACATGATTTCCGGGGTCACCGAGAATGGCGAGCATGGCGCCAGAGCGATCTGGATCTGTGCACCATCGCCACGCTCGTGATACTCGTGAATCAGCCGCTGGCTGTCGTCGAGAATCACCTGACCTTCCTGCACCGTTTGTTGTGGAGGCAGACCGCCGTCCTTCTCGCCAAGGCTCATCGAGCCGCGTGTGAGCATGGCGCGCATGCCCAGTTCGCGCACCGTTTCGACCTGCACGTCAATGGCGTTTTCCAGACCGTCCGGGAACAGATAGTGATGGTCGGCAGCCGTGGTGCAACCTGAGAGCAGCAATTCGGCCAGCGCCACTTTGGTGGCGAGGGCGAGTTTTTCCGGGGTCAGCCGCGCCCATACCGGGTACAGGGTTTTCAGCCACGGGAACAGCGGCTGATTGACCACCGGCGCCCAGGCGCGGGTCAGGGTTTGATAGAAGTGGTGGTGAGTGTTGATCAGGCCCGGCAGGATCACGTGCTCGCGGGCATCGAACACTTCATTGCACGGCGCCGACGGGAGCTGACCGGCAGCGAGGACTTCGACGATGACACCGTCTTGCACGACAAGGCCGCCACGGGCATCAAGCTCGTTGGAAGTGAAAATGGCGAGGGGATTTTTTAACCAGGTACGGGTCGCAGGCATTGTGGCCGGCTCCTCTGAAAGTTGGGTTCAGGGTTGCCAGCTCAGTGTTGCCCTGTCTGCTGATCCAGGGTCGCCGCGAAGGACGAGGCGCGCAGTTTCAAACAAATCGCCGCGCCGGGCAAGCGCCACCCGACCATTCACCATCACTCCCTGTGGGAGCGAGCCTGCTCGCGAAGGCGTCATGTCAGTCGATACAGATTTACCTGACAGATCGTATTCGCGAGCAGGCTCGCTCCCACATCGGGATTTTCAGTGCTTACCAGGCAATCGTTTCACCCTTGTAATTGACGAAGTGATGCCCGCCCTTGCCGGTGAACGCATTGACCTGATCAATCAGCCCGCGAGTGCTGGTCTCTACATCCAGGTCAGCACCTTCGCCGCCCATGTCGGTCTTCACCCAGCCCGGGTGCAACGACAGTACGGTGAGTTTCTGTTCGCCCAGTTGCGTGACAAAACTGTTGGTCATCGAATTCAGCGCCGCCTTGCTCGCCTTGTACAGCGCCAGTTCCGGCGCGTCGGGCATGGTCACGCTGCCGAGTACCGAACTCATGAACGCCAGCACGCCGCTGCCGTCGCGAATCTGCCCGACGAAACGCTGGGCGAGATTGATCGGCGCCACTGCGTTGGTGAAAAACAGTTGCCCGACCTCGGCCAGGGTCGCACCGCCCGGCGTTTGCACGTCCGGGCCTTTGACCCCGGCGTTGACGAACAACAGATCGAAGGTTTCGCCCTTGAGCTTCTGGCTCAGAGCGATCACCGCTTGCTGATCGTCCATGTCGAGCTTCTCGATGCGCACGTCACCCAGCGCTTGCAGCGCCTCGGCCTTCTGCGGATTGCGCACTGTCGCGGTCACTTGCCAGCCATCGCCCAGCAGGGTCTTCACCAGACCGAGGCCCAAGCCGCGGGAGGCGCCGATGATCAGTGCGTTTTTTGCCTGAGACATGATGGGTTTCCTTGAAAGTCAGCATTCAGGATTCAATGGACACGCCTGACCGCGCCACAGTTGCAGCGCTTGGCGAAAACAGGCTTTGACCCCGGAGCATACTCCAGGCCTCTTGAGTTTCTCGAGGGTGTTTGATCAGAAACAATCACGAGGCGTGGTTCAAGTGTTGCCTGTGCGGACGCTTTCGCGAGCAGGCTCGCTCCCACATATGCCCGTGTTCACTCAGATCCCCTGTTGGAGCGAGCCTGCTCGCGAAGAGGCCCGCTCTGACAACGATCAGTGCCCCGATTGCCACGGCTGCCCCAACGAAACCGGCGCATACAACCGAGTGCGCACGGCATCGCGGGACAGCAGCACCAGCACCAAAATCGTCGCCACATACGGCAGCATCGCCAGCAGGCTCGAAGGAATCGCCAGTCCCAATCCCTGTGCCACCAAGTGCAGGATGCTGGCGAGGCCGAACAGATACGCCCCAAGCAACAACCGCCACACCCGCCAACTGGCAAACACCACCAGTGCCAGGGCAATCCAGCCGCGCCCGGCGGTCATGTTTTCCGCCCACATCGGCGTGTAGGCCAGCGACAGATAGGCCCCGGCCAGCCCGGCCATTGCTCCGCCGAACAACACCGCCAAGGTACGCACGGTCAGCACCGGCAAGCCCATGGCGCTGGCCGCATCCGGGTTTTCACCGACCGCTTGAATGATCAGGCCGACACGGCTTTTGATGATCACCCACGCCACCAGCGCAAATAGCGCGAACGATAGATACACCAGCAGATCCTGGGCAAACAGCATCCGCCCGATCAGCGGGATCTCACTCAGATACGGAATCGCCAAAGGCTCGAAACCTGCCAGCGGCTTACCGACCCATGCCGCGCCGACAAACGTCGAAAGCCCGACACCGAAGATCGTCAGCGCCAGCCCGGTGGCCACCTGATTGGCGTTGAACACCAGCGCGACCAGGGCAAACAGTGACGACAACAACATCCCGGCCAGCATCGCCAACAGCACACCCAGCCACAGGTTGCCGCTGTTCAGCGCGACGATAAAACCGATCACCGCACCGAACAGCATCATGCCTTCCTGGCCGAGGTTGAGGACGCCGCTTTTCTCGCAGATCAACTCACCCAATGCCACCAGCAACAGCGGCGTGCCGCAGCGGACCATCGCGTAGAAAATATTGCTCAACAGATCGATATCCATCACAGCGCTCCGGCGGTTACGGCAGGGGTCGAGGCGCGCCGGGTCCAGCGCAGTTTCAGCCGTGGCCGATAGAGAATCAGCACGTCGCAGGCGAGCAGGAAAAACAGCATCATGCCCTGGAACAATTGGGTGATCGCTTGCGGCAGATTGAGCGACATCTGCGCGCTCTCACCGCCGATGTACAGCAGCGCCATCAGCAGACTGGAGAACAGAATGCCGAGCGGATTCAACCGCCCGAGGAACGCCACGGTGATCGCCGCGTAGCCATAGCCCGGCGACACCTGCGGCACCAATTGGCCGATCGGCCCAGTCACTTCGCAGACCCCGGCGAGCCCGGCCAGACCACCGCTGATCAACAGCGCCAGCCAGATCAGGCGCTTCTCGCGAAAGCCGACAAAACCTGCCGCACGCTTGTCCAGCCCGAGCACTTTGATCTGGAAGCCGATGAAGCTTTTCTGCAACAACACCCACACCGCAACCAGCGCGAGCAGGGCGAAATACACGCCGGCATGCACGCGGCCGTCCTCCAGCAGCAGCGGCAAGCGACTGGCGTCGCCGAACATCGCCGACTCGGGAAAATTGAAGCCCGCCGGATCCTTCAACGGCCCGTGCACGCAGAACAGCAGCAGGTTCAGCGCGATGTAGTTGAGCATGATGCTGGTGAGGATTTCGTTGGCATTGAAGCGCGTGCGCAGCCATGCGGTGAGCCCGGCCCATGCGGCGCCCGCCAGCGTGCCGGTCAGCAGAATCAGCACCAGCGCCCAGCGACTTTGCATGTCGATAACGTTCACTGCCAGAGCACTGCCGGCCAAGGCGCCAAGTAGAAGTTGGCCTTCGGCGCCGATGTTCCAGATCCGTGCCTGATAGGCCACGGCCAGGCCGAGTGCGCAGAGCAGAATCGGCAGCGCCTTGACCAGCAATTCGGACACGCCATACAAATCGCTGACCGGCGCGATCAGCAGCGTGTGCAAGGTTTGCAGTGGGTCGTGGCCCAGTGCGATGAACAACAGCGAGCCGCAGCCGAGGGTCAGCGCCGCCGCCAATAACGGCGAGCACCACAGCATCAGGCGCGATTGCTGGCCACGGGGTTCGAGAGAAAGCAGCATATTGAAACTCCGTTAAACCGAGGCGGCGTGATGTGAGTGATCGAACTGACCGGCCATCCACGCGCCGACATCGCTCAGTTGTGTAGCGCCGGTATCTTGCAGCGCCGACAGACGCCCGCCGCACAGCGCGCCGAGGCGATCGCTGATCTGGAACAATTCATCGAGGTCTTCGGAAATCACCAGAATCGCCGCGCCGGCATCGCGCAGGGCGATCAAGGCGCGATGGATGGTGGCGGCGGCACCGACGTCTACGCCCCAGGTCGGGTGCGCGGCGATCAGCAGTTTCGGTTGCTGAAGAATTTCCCGGCCGAGGATGAATTTCTGCAAGTTGCCGCCGGACAGGCTGCGCGCAGCGGTTTGCGTGTCCGGGGTCTTCACGCCGAAACGCTGGATGATCTGCTGCGCGAGCGCTTCGACTTTGCCGCGTTGAATCAACCCGTGACTGACCAGTCCGTGCTGAAAAGCACTGAGCAGGGCGTTATCGGCCAGACTCAACTCAGGAACCGCGCCGTGGCCAAGGCGTTCGGCCGGCACGAAGGCCAGACCGAGTTTGCGCCGCGCATCCGGGCGCAGGTCAGCGACGTTTCTATCTGCGAAGCGCAGGGTCGCCGCTTGCGCACGAGGCAAGGGCTGCTCGCCGCTGAGCAGGGCGAGCAATTCATCCTGACCATTGCCCGCGACCCCGGCGATGCCGACGATTTCCCCGCTGCGCACTTGCAGGTCGATGTCTGTCAGCGAGCAACCGAACGGATCCGGGTTGTGCCAGCTCAAACCCTGCACTTGCAGAAACGCCGCGCCACCGCTGACTTTCGGATACTCGCCAATCAATGCCGCCGCTTCGCCGACCATCAGTTGTGCCAGTTGCTGATCCGTACATTGCGCCGGCAGGCAATGCCCGGCTACCCGACCGCCGCGCAGCACCGTGGCGCTGTGGCACAAGGCCCGCACTTCACCGAGCTTGTGGCTGATAAACAGAATGCTGCAGCCCTCATCGGCAAGGCGTCGCAGGGTGATGAACAATTCGTCAGCCTCTTGCGGGGTCAGCACCGAGGTCGGCTCATCGAGAATCAGCAGGCGGATGTCCTGCATCAGGCAACGAATGATTTCCACCCGCTGCCGCTCGCCGATCGACAGGCTGTGGACAAGTCGCTCCGGCTCCAGCGCCATGCCGTAACGCCGCGATACTTCGCGAATCTTCGGTTCCAGTTGCTTCGGCGTGCCGGCCGCTGCGCCCATCGCCAAGGCAATGTTCTGCGCCACGCTGAGGGTTTCGAACAGCGAGAAATGCTGGAACACCATGCCAATGCCCAACTGCCGCGCCTGCGCCGGATTGCGCATGTGCACGCGCTGCCCCTCCCAGAGCATTTCACCGCTGTCGCACTGGGTGACCCCGTAAATGATCTTCATCAACGTACTTTTGCCCGCGCCGTTTTCCCCGAGCAGGGCATGGATTTCACCCGGCGCGATGTTCAGGTCGATGGCGTCGTTGGCCAGACAACCGGGGTAGCGTTTGCTGATTTGGCGCAGTTGCAGGCGCGGCGGGGAAGGGGCGATGGACATGACAGGCTCGACTGACTTGGAGTTGTGCCTGTGGATAAAGCAATTTCCTGGCCATTGAGTCAGGAACGCTTGCGGAGCCAGTGCGCAAGTGCCGACAGCAGCGCATCGGCGGGCGTTTTGTCTTTCTATCGAGCACCAATTCAGCGCAAAGCCATTGAACAGGCTCCAGTTTTGCCCGCTTGCAGTTGGTTAAAAAACGAGCAACTGCCTGGGAGCCAGACAGATCCAGCGGCTGCGGCGGTCATGAACGGCTTATCCACAGGTTGCTCCACAGTAATTGTGCGCAAGCGCCGAGGCTGGGCATAAGCACTGCGATGCTTTGTTCTAATGGTGATAAACGAAGGTAACTGTTTGTTTTTACGCTGTATTTCCCTTTCGTCGGGTCATTTGAACGAAAATTGAACAAATCGCGCAAAGCCGCATGACAGAAGGGTTACAGCGGTGTGTGCTCAGGTTATCCACAGTCGGGTGCACAGCCGATGTGGGCAAGTCTGTGGAATAAGGAAAACGAGGGATGCCCTAAAAGATCGCAGCCTACCGCTGCAACAAAATCCGCCCCCGGCTCAGATCCGCCAACTGACTCTGCAACACTTCGATCTGCGCTTCCCCCACCGCCAACTTCAACTCAACACCATTGGCCGTGAAGTTCTCCTCCACCACCAATCCACCGAGATCCGCCACGCGCAATTTCACCAGCGCCAACTCGGCAAATCCGCAGGCGCAACTCAGCGGCACGCGGCTGATCAGCTCGATTTTGTCCGCCGCTTGCAGGCACTTGTTGGCGCCACCGCCATAGGCCCGGGCCAAGCCGCCAGTGCCCAGTTGAATGCCGCCGTACCAGCGAATCACCAGCACCGCGACCTGATCGCAGTCCTGCGCCTCGATCGCCGCCAGAATAGGGCGGCCGGCAGTGCCGCCCGGCTCGCCGTCGTCAGTGCTGCGGTATTGCGCGCCGAGTTTCCACGCCCAGCAATTGTGCGTGGCATTCAAATCGCTGTGCTGCTCGAAAAACGCCTGCGCATCGGCGGGGCTGCTGATCGGCGTCGCCAGAGTGATGAAACGGCTTTTGCGAATCTCTTCGCGGTACTCGCAAAAACCGCTGAGGGTGAAAGGCATAAACGTCTTATAGAGAAGGAGTGAGGCCGCAGCCTTTGAGAATGATGCGGATCAGGTTGTTGCCGGCGTCTTCCATGTCCTGCTTGGTCAACTTGCTGCGCCCGGTGACGCGGCAGATCTGCGTGGCGAAGTCGGCATAATGCTGAGTGCTGCCCCACAGCAGGAAAATCAGGTGCACCGGATCGACCGGGTCCATTTTGCCCGCATCGATCCACGCCTGAAACACCGCCGCGCGCCCGGTGAACCAGGTGCGGTAATCCTGATTGAAATATTCGCTCAAGCATTCGCCGCCGCTGATCACTTCCATGGCGAAGATTCGCGAAGCCTGTGGCTGGCGCCGGGAGAATTCCATCTTCGCGCGGATGTAGCGGGTCAGCGCTTCGGCCGGGTCATCCTCGGCAGTGAGGGTGTTGAAGGTGCTGTCCCACAACTCGATGATGTTGCTCAGCACCGCCACATACAAACCGAGCTTGTTGGTGAAGTAGTAATGCAGGTTGGCCTTGGGCAGCCCGGCATTCTGCGCGATGGTGTTCATGCTGGTGCCTTTGAACCCGTGACGGGCGAACTCGTCTTCGGCGGCTTTGAGAATGGTCTCTTCGTTCTTCTGACGAATGCGGCTGGCGGGTTTGCCGCCGTGGGCTGGGACTTCAAAGGTCATAGGCACTTCCGGGATTGTCTGTGGGTGCAACCAGTTGCGTTGATAGCGCACCCACAGGCATACGACAAGTCCTGGCGCGGAAAAACAGTTACGCCTGTTCGATCTTGTTCAATGAAGCGGGGCTTTTTGTCTCAGCAGTTTCGCCTTCCGGCAACAACAGACACAGGACGATTGCCGTCAACCCGCCGCTGGTGATCGCCGAGTCGAACAGGTTCTGCACCAGTTTCGGCAGCAGGTGCAGCAGGTTCGGTTGCGCGGCGATGCCGAGGCCGACGCCGAACGAAGTGGCGATGATCAACATGCTGCGCCGGTCCAGCGGCGACTGCGCGAGAATGCGCACGCCCGCCGCCGCCACAGCGCCGAACATCACCAGCGTTGCGCCGCCCAGCACCGGTTTCGGAATCTGTTGCAGCACCGCACCGATCATCGGGAACAGGCCGAGGCAGAACAGGATTGCGCCGATGTACAGACCGACGTAGCGGCTGGCAACGCCGGTCAATTGGATCACGCCGTTGTTCTGCGCGAACGTTGTGTTGGGGAAGGCGCTGAAGGTCGCCGCGATCATGCAGCTCACGCCGTCACCGAGCACGCCACCGCGCAAGCGGCTGATATAAGAAGGGCCGCTGATCGGTTGGCGAGCAAGCATGCAATTGGCGGTGAGGTCGCCGACGGTTTCGATGGTGCTGATCAGGTAAATCAGCGCGACCGGCAGGAAAGCGGTCCAGTCGAAGTTGAATCCGAACTTGAATGGCGTAGGAAAACTCACCAGTGGCAAGTCAGGCAACGGCTGCGGGACCAGTTTCCCGCTGAACCAAGCGGCGAGACTGCCGAGCACCAGTCCGATGATGATCGCCGACAGTCGAACCCACGGCGTGTTCGAGCGGTTGAGCAGAATGATTGTCAGCAGCACGAACACGCCCAAGGCCAGATTGCCCGGCGCGCCGAAGTCCGGCGCGTTGAAGCCGCCACCCAGATCGGTGATGCCGACCTTGATCAGGCTGATGCCGATCAGCGTGATGACGATGCCGGTCACCAGCGGTGTCACCACTCGGCGCAACTGACCGATGAAACGGCTGAGTACGATCTGCACGATTGCGCCGAAAAAGCACACGCCGAAAATCATCGCCAGAATATCTTCCGGGCTGCCGCCGCGCTGCTTGACCAGAAACCCGGCCGACAGCACCGCGCCGAGAAACGCGAAACTGGTGCCTTGCAGACAGATCATCCCCGCGCCAATGCCGAACGGTCGCCGCGCCTGGATAAAAGTGCCGACGCCCGAGACCATCAGCGCCATGCTGATCAGGTAAGGTAGATGCGCGGTCAGCCCGAGCGCGGAACCGATCACCAGTGGCGGGGTGATGATGCCGACGAAACTGGCGAGCACGTGTTGCAGTGCGGCGAGAATGGCGGCGAGTGGTTTGGGGCGGTCGTTGAGGCCGTAGATCAGTTCACTGGACGAATCGGAATCTGGCTGCATGGATTTGGCTTCTTGAAGGAGAGTTATCCCTTCTGTGCAAAAACCTGTCCACTTGCTCAGGTTATTCCTGGATTCTGTCGATGAGACCCAGCCGGGCTGGGCTCTGCGCGCTTATCTATCGCGTCGCGGCCAGACTCTCCAGGAAGCTTTCCAGCACCAAATGAGGGCGCCGCCCCTTGCGCGTGACCGATGCCAGACTCAAATCGTAAAAACGCGTGCCGGCCTTGAGCGCACGCAAACGCCCCTGCTGCACCCAAAGGCTGGCGTAGTGATCCGGCAGATAACCGATATAGCGCCCGGTCAGAATCAGAAACGCCATGCCCTCACGGTCAGAGGCACTGGCGGTGCAGTTGAGCGCTTGATAATGCGCCTGAATCTCCGCCGGCAAACGAAAGGTTGGCGCAATCGCGTCCTGACTGTCGAGGCGTTGATCATCGAGTTGCTTGTCGTCGACGTAAAACAGCGGATGACCCACCGCGCAATACAGCAGCGAACGCTCGCTGTATAACGGCTGATATTCCAGTCCCGACAAGGCGCTGGCCTGCGGCACCACGCCAACGTGCAGGCGCCCGTCGAGCACACCTTGTTCAACTTCGTTTGGCGCAATCATGCAGATCTGGATCTGCACATCCGGCCCGCGTTCCTTCAACTGCGCGAGGGCGTGGGTGATGCGCATGTGCGGCAGGGTGACGAGGTTGTCGGTGAGGCCGATGATCAGCTCGCCGCGCAGATGTTGGTGCAGGCCGTTGACCTCAGTGCGAAAACTCTCCAGTGCACTTAACAGCTGTAGTGCCGACTGATACACCTCACGACCTTCCTCGGTCAGGGAAAACCCGGCCCGGCCGCGCTGGCATAAGCGCAAGCCGAGGCGCTGTTCCAGATCGCTCATCTGCTGGCTAATCGCCGAGCGGCCGATGCCGAGCACGGTTTCCGCTGCGGAGAAGCCGCCACACTCCACGACACTGCGAAAAATCCGCAGCAGGCGAATATCAAAATCACTGACCTGGGCCAGCGGATCGGCGCGGCGGCTGCTCATTTTTTGTTCTCTTTGTTTAGCAATGATCTAACTGAAGGTTAGAAGAGTTGGATTTCACCGACTTTATCGCCGTGGCAATTTAGCTGCAACAACGCTTTCCATCTCTCTGACGCTTATGCCCTGCGAGGTTTTGCCCGATGAACATGCCTGAAAACGCGCCGTCGCCACTGGCCAGCCAACTGAAGCTGGACGCGCACTGGATGCCGTACACCGCCAACCGCAACTTTCAACGCGACCCGCGTCTGATCGTCGGCGCTGAAGGCAGCTGGCTGTTCGATGACAAGGGCCGCAAGATCTACGACTCGCTGTCCGGTCTGTGGACCTGCGGCGCCGGGCACACCCGCAAGGAAATTCAGGAAGCCGTTTCGAAACAGCTGGGCACTCTCGATTACTCGCCGGGTTTCCAGTACGGCCATCCGTTGTCGTTCCAGTTGGCAGAGAAAATCACCGAACTGACCCCGGGCAACCTGAACCACGTGTTCTTCACCGACTCCGGTTCCGAGTGCGCCGATACTGCGGTGAAAATGGTCCGTGCCTACTGGCGTCTGAAAGGTCAGGCGACCAAGACCAAAATGATCGGCCGCGCCCGTGGCTACCACGGTGTGAACATCGCCGGCACCAGCCTCGGCGGCGTCAACGGCAACCGCAAGCTGTTCGGTCAGGCGATGATGGATGTCGACCACCTGCCGCACACACTGCTGGCGAGCAACGCGTTTTCCCGTGGCATGCCGGAGCAGGGCGGTATTGCTTTGGCCGATGAGCTGCTCAAGTTGATCGAACTGCACGACGCTTCCAACATCGCTGCGGTGTTCGTTGAGCCGATGGCCGGCTCTGCCGGGGTACTGGTTCCGCCGCAGGGTTACCTCAAGCGTCTGCGCGAGATCTGCGATCAGCACAACATCCTGCTGGTGTTCGATGAAGTGATCACCGGTTTCGGCCGCACCGGTTCGATGTTCGGCGCCGAGAGCTTCGGCGTGACCCCGGACCTGATGTGCATCGCCAAGCAAGTCACCAACGGCGCGATTCCGATGGGCGCGGTGATTGCCAGCTCCGAGATCTATCAGACCTTCATGAACCAGCCGACGCCGGAATATGCCGTGGAATTCCCCCATGGCTACACCTATTCGGCGCACCCGGTGGCCTGTGCCGCCGGCCTTGCAGCACTCGACCTGCTGCAAAAGGAAAACCTGGTGCAGAGCGTTGCCGAAGTCGCGCCGCATTTCGAGAATGCGTTGCACGGCCTGAAAGGCTCGAAAAACGTCATCGACATCCGCAACTACGGCCTGGCCGGCGCGATCCAGATTGCCGGGCGTGACGGCGACGCCATCGTGCGTCCGTTCGAAGCGGGCATGGCCCTGTGGAAAGCCGGGTTCTACGTGCGCTTCGGCGGCGACACCCTGCAGTTTGGCCCAACCTTCAACAGCAAGCCGCAAGACCTCGATCGTCTGTTCGACGCGGTCGGCGAAGTGCTGAACAAGCTCGACTGATTTTTCCCTCTATATATGTACAAAAGTGCGGGCGCCTCTCACGGCGCCTGCGGACCAGAATTCAGGAGTGTTCGAT
>NZ_LT707063.1:4330000-5897293 GCF_900156235.1 Pseudomonas sp. B10
ATGTATCACTGTAGGGGGTAGAGCACTGTTTCGGCTAGGGGGTCATCCCGACTTACCAAACCGATGCAAACTCCGAATACCTACAAGTGCCGAGCATGGGAGACACACGGCGGGTGCTAACGTCCGTCGTGAAAAGGGAAACAACCCAGACCGTCAGCTAAGGTCCCAAAGTTATGGTTAAGTGGGAAACGATGTGGGAAGGCTTAGACAGCTAGGAGGTTGGCTTAGAAGCAGCCACCCTTTAAAGAAAGCGTAATAGCTCACTAGTCGAGTCGGCCTGCGCGGAAGATGTAACGGGGCTCAAACCATACACCGAAGCTACGGGTATCATCTTCGGATGATGCGGTAGAGGAGCGTTCTGTAAGCCTGTGAAGGTGAGTTGAGAAGCTTGCTGGAGGTATCAGAAGTGCGAATGCTGACATGAGTAACGACAATGGGTGTGAAAAACACCCACGCCGAAAGACCAAGGTTTCCTGCGCAACGTTAATCGACGCAGGGTTAGTCGGTCCCTAAGGCGAGGCTGAAAAGCGTAGTCGATGGAAAACAGGTTAATATTCCTGTACTTCTGGTTATTGCGATGGAGGGACGGAGAAGGCTAGGCCAGCTTGGCGTTGGTTGTCCAAGTTTAAGGTGGTAGGCTGAGATCTTAGGTAAATCCGGGATCTTAAGGCCGAGAGCTGATGACGAGTGTTCTTTTAGAACACGAAGTGGTTGATGCCATGCTTCCAAGAAAAGCTTCTAAGCTTCAGGTAACCAGGAACCGTACCCCAAACCGACACAGGTGGTTGGGTAGAGAATACCAAGGCGCTTGAGAGAACTCGGGTGAAGGAACTAGGCAAAATGGCACCGTAACTTCGGGAGAAGGTGCGCCGGTGAGGGTGAAGGACTTGCTCCGTAAGCTCATGCCGGTCGAAGATACCAGGCCGCTGCGACTGTTTATTAAAAACACAGCACTCTGCAAACACGAAAGTGGACGTATAGGGTGTGACGCCTGCCCGGTGCCGGAAGGTTAATTGATGGGGTTAGCTAACGCGAAGCTCTTGATCGAAGCCCCGGTAAACGGCGGCCGTAACTATAACGGTCCTAAGGTAGCGAAATTCCTTGTCGGGTAAGTTCCGACCTGCACGAATGGCGTAACGATGGCGGCGCTGTCTCCACCCGAGACTCAGTGAAATTGAAATCGCTGTGAAGATGCAGTGTATCCGCGGCTAGACGGAAAGACCCCGTGAACCTTTACTATAGCTTTGCACTGGACTTTGAATTTGCTTGTGTAGGATAGGTGGGAGGCTTTGAAGCGTGGACGCCAGTTCGCGTGGAGCCATCCTTGAAATACCACCCTGGCAACTTTGAGGTTCTAACTCAGGTCCGTTATCCGGATCGAGGACAGTGTATGGTGGGTAGTTTGACTGGGGCGGTCTCCTCCTAAAGAGTAACGGAGGAGTACGAAGGTGCGCTCAGACCGGTCGGAAATCGGTCGTAGAGTATAAAGGCAAAAGCGCGCTTGACTGCGAGACAGACACGTCGAGCAGGTACGAAAGTAGGTCTTAGTGATCCGGTGGTTCTGTATGGAAGGGCCATCGCTCAACGGATAAAAGGTACTCCGGGGATAACAGGCTGATACCGCCCAAGAGTTCATATCGACGGCGGTGTTTGGCACCTCGATGTCGGCTCATCACATCCTGGGGCTGAAGCCGGTCCCAAGGGTATGGCTGTTCGCCATTTAAAGTGGTACGCGAGCTGGGTTTAGAACGTCGTGAGACAGTTCGGTCCCTATCTGCCGTGGACGTTTGAGATTTGAGAGGGGCTGCTCCTAGTACGAGAGGACCGGAGTGGACGAACCTCTGGTGTTCCGGTTGTCACGCCAGTGGCATTGCCGGGTAGCTATGTTCGGGAAAGATAACCGCTGAAAGCATCTAAGCGGGAAACTTGCCTCAAGATGAGATCTCACTGGAACCTTGAGTTCCCTGAAGGGCCGTCGAAGACTACGACGTTGATAGGTTGGGTGTGTAAGCGCTGTGAGGCGTTGAGCTAACCAATACTAATTGCCCGTGAGGCTTGACCATATAACACCCAAGCAATTTGCTGACCTGAAAAGGCACCAGATTGCGGTGTGTGAAGACGAAACGAACCGAAAGTTCGAAGTTCACAAACACCTAGCTGTCACATACCCAATTTGCTGAAGCGAGACCATCTGGTCACGAGTCAGTACCCGAATTTCTTGACGACCATAGAGCGTTGGAACCACCTGATCCCATCCCGAACTCAGCAGTGAAACGATGCATCGCCGATGGTAGTGTGGGGTTTCCCCATGTGAGAGTAGGTCATCGTCAAGATTAAATTCCGAAACCCCAATTGCGAAAGCAGTTGGGGTTTTGTTTTGCCTGCGAGAAAGTTCTTACAGCCTTCGCAGACCTCGTCCGGCTGTCACAGCCGGCCGACAATGCTAAGGTTCTGCCTCGGCTTTAGCGATTTTCCAAGGAATCCATATGTCGGACGCCCAGTCCCTCAACGCTGCATTCATGGTGGTTCAGAGCAACAGTCTCGATGAGCTGCGCAGTCTTGTGGTCAGCATCATGCGGCGCTACCCACTGGCACCCCTGGAAAACGAAATCGCTTTGGTGCAAAGCAACGGCATCGCCCAATGGCTCAAACTGGCATTGGCCGAAGATCCTGAAGACGATGACCTTGGCGGTTGCGGGATCGCTGCGGCGATTGACGTTCAACTACCCGGCAGTTTCATGTGGCAGCTGTATCGCCTGGTATTGGGACGAGAAGAGATTCCGCCTAAATCCCTGCTCGATAAGGCTCCGCTGACCTGGCGCCTGATGCGCCTCTTGCCACAGGTAATCGATCGCCCCCATTTCGAGCCGCTGCAACGCTTCCTTACCCACGACAGCGATCTGCGTAAGCGCTACCAATTGTCAGAGCGCCTCGCTGACCTGTTCGACCAATATCAAGTTTATCGGGCCGACTGGCTCGAGGACTGGGCTGAAGGGCATCATCAACTGCGCAATGTCAGAGGTGAAATAAAACCGCTGCCACCGACCAGTTGCTGGCAGGCCGAGTTGTGGCGAGCGCTGCTGGATGATGTCGGCGAACAAGGCATGGCGCAGAGCCGTGCCGGCGTCCATCAACGTTTCATGGAACGCATCAACACCCTTGATGAGGCTCCGGCTTCACTGCCGCCGCGCGTTATCGTCTTTGGCATTTCTTCATTGCCCGCACAAGTTCTTGAAGCGCTCGCCGGTCTGGCGCGCTTCAGTCAGGTTCTGCTTTGCGTACACAACCCCTGTCGCCATCACTGGGCCGATATCGTTGCCGACAAGGATCTGCTGCGACATCAATACAAGCGCCAACAACGCAAAAGCGGGATGCCCGTTGTACTTGATGCCGAAACCCTGCATCAGCACGCGCATCCGTTGCTGGCCGCTTGGGGCAAGCAAGGTCGCGACTATATCAACCTGCTCGACAGCTACGACGATCCCAACAGCTACCGCGCAGCCTTTCGTGACGGCCGCATCGACCTGTTCAGCGAAGCCCAGCCGCACAACATGCTTAACCAGCTTCAGGACGACATCCTCGAATTGCGCCCCCTCAACGAGACTCGTGAGCTCTGGCCCGCTGTCGACCTGACGCAGGACCAATCGATCCGTTTTCACATCGCCCACAGTGCCCAGCGCGAAGTCGAAATCCTGCACGATCAACTCCTGGCGCGTTTCAGCGCCGACCCGGCTCTACGCCCACGGGACGTGATCGTGATGGTTCCTGATATCGACAGCTACGCCCCGCATATCCGCGCGGTTTTCGGTCAGCTCGATCGATTTGACCCGCGCTTCATTCCGTTCACTTTGGCGGACCAGGGCCAGCGAGGACGTGATCCATTACTGATCGCCGTCGAGCACCTGCTCAAGCTGCCGGACAGCCGTTTCCCGGTCAGCGAGCTCCTCGACCTGCTCGATGTTCCAGCTCTGCGTACTCGCTTTGGCGTAGAGGAACGTGACCTGCCAACTCTGCACCGCTGGATCGAGGGCGCCGGCGTGCGTTGGGGCATGAGTGCCGAACAACGGGCCGGTCTCGGATTGCCTGAGGAACTGGAGCAGAACAGCTGGCATTTCGGTCTACGCCGAATGCTGCTGGGCTACGCCGTCGGTAGTGCCGATGCATGTGCAGGTATTGAGCCTTACGACGAAATTGGTGGACTTGATGCTGCCCTGATCGGGCCATTGGTTGCGCTGCTGGATGCCTTGGAAATCGCTCATCAGCAACTCACGCAACCGGCTCAACCGAAAGAGTGGGGGCTGCGCTTGCAGGCGCTGATGCAGGTGTTCTTTCAGGCGAGCAACGAGCACGACGACTACCTGCTGACCCAGCTCGAAGAGCTTCGCGAGACCTGGCTGGAAACCTGCGAGGCGGTCGGCCTGACTGACGAACTGCCGCTGACTGTCGTGCGCGAAGCCTGGCTCGCCGGGCTCGATCAGGGCCGATTGTCGCAACGATTCCTCGCCGGTGCGGTGAATTTCTGCACCTTGATGCCGATGCGTGCCATTCCTTTCAAACTGGTTTGTCTGCTGGGCATGAACGACGGCGATTATCCGCGCGCGCAGCCGCCGCTGGACTTCGATCTGATGGGCAGTGATTACCGCCCAGGCGACCGCTCACGACGTGAAGACGACCGTTACCTGTTACTCGAAGCGCTGTTATCCGCACGCACTCAGCTCTATATCAGTTGGGTCGGTCGCAGCATTCGCGACAACAGCGAACGACCCGCCTCGGTGCTCATCGGCCAGTTGCGCGATCACCTCGCCAGCGGCTGGCGTTCAATCGACCCTACCCAAGATCTATTGGAAGCGCTGACCGAAGAACACCCCCTGCAACCTTTCAGTGCCCGCTATTTCCACGAAGGCGAGCAACTGTTCAGCTACGCCAGCGAGTGGCAGGTGTTACATCAAGAAAAAGCGCAGCAAAGCGAAGCGCCGTTACTCGCGCCATATGTTCAAGAGGAACCGTTGACGCTGGCATTGCTGCAGGATTTTCTGCGTAATCCGGTTCGGCATTTTTTCACCCAGCGTCTCAAGGTCTATTTCGAGGCGGCGCAAGCGCCGTTGGCAGATGAAGAACCTTTCGTGCTGGACGCTCTACAGCGCTACACGCTGAGCGACAGTTTGCTGGAGGCCGCACTCAGTCAGCCGGACGATGTCGATCAGGCACTGCACGCCCGGGCGCTGCGCCTGCAAAACAGTGGTTTGTTGCCGATGGCTGGCTTCGGCGAATGTCTGCAGCGAGAGTTGATCGAACCGCTGCCGGATCTTCTGCAGCGTTATCAACAGTTGCTGACGTTATGGCCGACGCCATTGAGTAGTGCAATCCCGGTCAGTCTCGACTTGCAGGGTTTGCGGCTGGAGGGCTGGCTCGCAAACCTGCATCAACGCGCCGATGGCGGCCTGCTGTCGGTCACGACCATTCCCAATAGCATCGGCTCGATCAAAACTCGCAAGTGGCATCGGCTGACCAAATCGTGGGTTACCCATCTGGTCGCCTGCGCCAGCGAGCATGCGCTGACCACGGCATTGGTCGCCAGTGACGACACGTTGTTGCTTGAGCCAATGGAGCGAGACCGAGCGTTGCGTTTGCTCGGTGACCTGCTTCTTGCCTGGCAATCAGGCATGCGCCAACCCCTGCCGATTGCGATAAAAACCGCGTTCGCCTGGTTGTCTCAAACTGACCCGGTCAAAGCCGAAGCAACTGCGCGAAAAGCCTATGACGGTGATGGCCAGACCAGCAACGGCGAGCGGCGTGAAAGCCCGGCACTGCTCCGGCAATATCCCGACTTCGATGCATTGTTGGCAGACGAAACCTTCACCGGCTGGTGCGACGCGTTGTACCGCCCATTATTCGAAGCGCCGTGGCGTTCCTTGTCCAGCGAAGGTGCGCGCGCATGATTACCAAAACACCGTTGGCTCTGGCCTTCCCGCTACGCGGCAGTCAGTTGATCGAAGCAAGTGCAGGCACCGGCAAAACCTTCACGATTTCGGCACTTTATCTGCGGTTGATTCTCGGCCATGGCGGCGAGACAAGCGGTTTTGCACGCGAATTACTGCCGCCGCAAATCCTCGTAGTGACGTTTACCGACGCTGCTACCAAAGAGCTGCGTGAACGCATTCGGACACGCTTGGCTGAGGCCGCGCGGTTCTTTCGCGACGAAATTGTTGCCCCTGACGGACTGATTGCCGAGCTGCGCGATCAGTTCGATCCGCAGCAATGGCCGGGCTGCGCCAACCGCCTCGATATCGCCGCGCAGTGGATGGACGAAGCCGCTGTCTCGACCATTCACAGTTGGTGTCAGCGCATGCTGCGCGAGCATGCGTTCGACAGCGGCAGCCTCTTCACGCAATCCCTGGAAACCGATCACAGCGATCTGCTTGGCGAAGTGTTGCGCGATTACTGGCGACTGTTCTGCTACCCGATGCAGGGCGATGCGCTGAACTGGGTGCGCAGCAATTGGGGTGGCCCTGCCGCGTTGTTGCCTCGGGTACGTGGCTTGTTTGCCAGCGAGCGTGACACCGATGAAGGCAAGGCGCCTGCGGAGCTGATCGAGGAGTGCTTGCTGGAGCGGCGAGCGGCGTTGGTCGAACTGAAAATGCCTTGGCATGACTGGGCAGACGAGCTGCTTGCTCTCTGCCATGAAGGAGTCGCCAGCAAAACCGTCGATGGCCGCAAGATGCAGGCGCGTTATTTCGAGCCCTGGTTCGAGAAACTCAAGACCTGGGCCGAAGACGAGTCGCTTGAGCAACTGGACATTGGCACCGGCTTCACCCGATTGACACCCGAAGGCATGGCCGAGGCCTGGAAAGGCCAGGCTCCCAGTCATCCCGGGCTGGACGCCATGTCCGGACTCAAGTCGAGCCTGGATGCCTTGCCGACGCCCGATGCTGCTGTTCTGCAACACGCTGCCAAGTGGGTCGGCGCGCGTTTTGAAGAAGAGAAGCGTCGCCGCGCGGAAATGGGGTTCGACGACATGTTGCTGCGTCTGGATGCCGCGCTGCAATCGGAGGGCGGCGAGCGTCTGGCAACGCTGATCCGCGAGCAGTTCCCGGTCGCGCTGATCGACGAATTCCAGGACACCGACCCGGTTCAGTACCGCATCGTCGAGAGCATTTACCGCATCGAAGACAATCACCCTGACACCGGCCTGTTCCTGATCGGCGACCCCAAGCAGGCGATCTATGCCTTTCGTGGTGCCGACATCTACACCTATCTGCGCGCACGTCAGGCCACTACCGGCCGTTTGCATACACTAGGCACCAACTTCCGCTCCAGCCACGGCATGGTGACAGCGGTCAATCACGTATTCGAACGCGCCGAGTCCCGAGAGCAGGGACGCGGCGCGTTTTTGTTTCGCGAAAGAAATGGCGAGAACCCGGTACCGTTCCTCCCGGTCGAGTCTCAGGGACGCAAGGAAACGCTGCGGATTGCCGGGCAAGACGTCGCGGCACTGAATGTCTGGCTACTGCCCAGCGATCAGCCGCTGTCCGGCGCGGTCTATCGCCAGCAAATGGCCGCCGCCTGCGCCAGTCAAATCACCGCACTGCTCAATGGCGGGCAAAACGGTAGCGCTGGTTTTGTTCAGGCAGATGACTTCAGAGGTCTGCGTCCTTCTGACATCGCGATCCTCGTCCGCGACGGTAAAGAGGCCCAGGCCGTACGCGCCGAACTCGCCGCCAGAGGGGTGCGCAGTGTTTATCTGTCAGACAAGGATTCCGTGTTTGCCGCCCAAGAGGCGCACGATCTGCTGGCCTGGCTGAAAGCTTGCGCCGAACCCGATGTCGAACGCTCGCTCAAGGCTGCGCTGGCTTGCACCACATTGAACCTGCCGCTGATCGAACTGGAGCGCCTGAACCAGGATGAAATGGTCTGGGAAGCCCGGGTCATGCAGTTCCGCGGCTATCGAGAGCTCTGGCGCAAACAGGGCGTGTTGCCAATGTTGCGACGCCTGCTTCACGACTTCCACCTGCCGCAAACCCTGATGCAGCGCAGTGACGGCGAGCGCGTGCTGACCAACCTTTTGCACCTGTCGGAGCTGATGCAGCAAGCCGCTGCTGAACTGGACGGCGAGCAAGCGCTGATCCGCCATCTGGCCGAGCTGCTGGCACTGTCCGGTCAGGCCGGTGAAGAGCAGATTCTGCGTCTGGAAAGCGACGAGCAACTGGTCAAAGTGGTGACCATCCACAAATCCAAGGGCCTGGAATATCCGCTGGTGTTCCTGCCATTCATTTGCTCGGCGAAACCGGTGGATGGCAGCCGTTTGCCGCTGCATTACCACGACGATGCGGGCAAGGCGCAGATCAGCCTCAAGCCGACCCCCGAGTTGATCGCCCTGGCTGACGATGAGCGTCTGGCCGAAGATCTGCGTCTTTTGTATGTCGCGTTAACGCGCGCGCAGCATGCCTGTTGGCTGGGCGTCACTGATCTCAAGCGCGGCAATAACAACAGCTCGGTGCTGCACCTGTCGGCGTTGGGTTATTTGCTCGGTGGCGGTGCCGCTTTGGGCGAGTCCAGCGAACTGAATCGCTGGCTGCGGGATCTGCAGCAAGACTGCCCGGCCATCGGCATCGGCGAAATGCCTCAGCCCACTGATGAGCATTACCAGCCGCCGCGCAATGAAGCAGTGCTGCGAGGGACGCTACGGCCCAAGCGCAAAGCCAGTGAAAACTGGTGGATCGCGTCGTACAGCGCCTTGCGCATCAGCGACATATTGAGCGTCGGCAGCGATGAAGCACCGGACAGTCCGCAGGCGCAAAAGCTCTTCGACGACGAGCGCCTCGATCCCGACGCGCCACATGAAATCAGCAGTGGTGGCGCCGATATCCACCGCTTCCCGCGTGGCCCTAACCCGGGCACGTTTTTGCATGGCTTGCTCGAATGGGCGGGCGCTGAAGGTTTCGCCGTTACTCGCGAAGCGCTGGAAGATGCAATTGCCCGACGCTGCAACCTGCGCGGCTGGCAAGGCTGGATTACTACCCTGACGGACTGGCTGCAACATTTGCTCGAGTCGCCGTTGCCGGTCGCGGGCGGGCAACCGCCGGTGGTTCTTGAGCAGCTGAAGCAATATCGCGTCGAGATGGAGTTCTGGTTCGCCAGTCACAAAGTCGACGTGCTCAAGCTCGACGAGCAGGTGCGCCAGCACACCCACAATGGCGTGGCTCGTGTTGCGGCAGAACCGGTTCAACTCAACGGCATGTTCAAGGGCTTTATCGACCTGACCTTCGAGCACGCTGGCCGCTATTACGTCGCCGATTACAAATCCAATTGGCTCGGCGTGGATGATCAGGCCTACACCGTCCAGGCGATGGAGCAGTCGATCCTCGACAATCGTTACGACCTGCAATACGTGCTGTATCTGCTGGCACTGCATCGCCAGTTGAAGGCGCGGCTGGCGGATTACGATTACGACCGTCACATCGGCGGGGCGCTGTATCTGTTTCTACGCGGTACGCGTGCGGATAGTCGCGGCGTGTACTTCGTGCGTCCGCCACGGGAATTGATCGAACGCCTCGACCGGATGTTCCAGGGCAAACCCGAACCCAAGTCCGAACCCGCCTGGGAACAGGGAGTCCTGCTATGAGCCGCACATTCGCCGATCTGCTGCCGACGCCGCTGGAAGCGGACAGCCTGTCGAAACTCTCGCCGCTGACCCGCGCCGATGATTTGCTGTTGTTGCTGAGCCGTTGGGTCGAGCGCGGCTGGCTGCGCGCGCTGGACCGCGCCTTTGTCGCGTTCCTGCATGAACTCGAGCCCGAGACCGACCCGTTGGTGCTGCTGGCGGCGGCGTTGACCAGTCACCAACTCGGCCATGGTCATGTGTGTCTGGACCTGTTTGAAACCCTCAAGGCGCCGGATTTTGCACTGTCATTGCCGCCCGAAGGCGATGTACAGGGCGGTGTGTTGTTGCTGCCCTCGCAATTGCTCGAAACGCTCGATGGAGCCCATTGGTGCAAAGTGCTGGCAAGTAGTCCATTGGTGGCCCTGGCCGCTGACCCGAGTGAAACAGCGCAGACACGTCCGCTGGTGCTGTCCTCGAAACGCCTGTACCTGCGCCGCTACTGGACCTACGAACGCCGCATCGATGCAGCGTTGCGCCAACGCTTGATGCAGCAGGAGCCGACGCCGGATGATCTGCCGCAGCGTCTGAACGAATTGTTCGGCGGCGCGGAATCCGCAGCAGTCATCGATTGGCAAAAACTCGCCTGCGCCATCGCTACGCGCAGCGCCTTCAGCATCATCACTGGCGGCCCGGGCACCGGGAAAACCACTACGGTGGTGCGCTTGCTCGCGTTGCTGCAGGCACCAGCCGTCGAGGCTGGCCATCCGCTGCGCATTCGTCTGGCGGCACCGACCGGCAAGGCCGCTGCGCGTTTGACCGAGTCGATCAGTCAGCAAGTGCAATCACTGCAAGTCGCCGAAGCGGTGCGCGCGGCGATCCCCAGCGATGTGACCACCGTGCACCGTCTGCTCGGCAGTCGACCGGGCACCCGGCATTTCCGTCACCATGCCGGCAACCGCCTGCCGCTGGATGTGCTGGTGGTCGACGAAGCGTCGATGATCGACCTGGAAATGATGGCGAACTTGCTCGACGCCATGCCGGCCCATGCGCGGCTGGTACTGCTGGGCGACAAGGATCAACTGGCCTCGGTCGAGGCTGGCGCGGTACTGGGCGATCTGTGCCGTGACGCCGAGGGCGGTTGGTACAGCCCGCAAACGCGACAATGGCTGGAGTCAGTCAGTGGCGAGTCGTTGCAGGGCAGCGGTTTGCATGAAGATCGCGACGGCACCCACCCGCTGGCGCAGCAAGTGGTGATGCTGCGTCACTCGCGCCGCTTCGGCGAGGGCAGCGGTATCGGTCAGCTCGCGCGCCGGGTCAATCAGCAATTGGCCGATGAGGCGCGACAGTTGCTCGCCGCTGGCGGCTACGACGACGTGTATTCGCTGCCGCTCAAAGGCGAGCACGATCACAAGCTCGAACGCCTGCTGCTTGAAGGTCACGGCAACGGCCCGCAAGGTTACCGCCATTACCTGAGCGTATTGCGCGATCAGCGTCCACCGTCAACGCGGCCCCTTGAGCATGCGGACTGGACCGATTGGGCGCGGGAAGTCTTGCAGGCGTTCGACACATTCCAGTTGCTGTGCGCGGTGCGCAAAGGGCCATGGGGCGTTGAAGGTCTGAATCAGCGCATTACCGCTGCATTGCTCAAGGCGCGTCTGATCGAGAGCGACCAGCAGTGGTATGAAGGTCGGCCGGTGCTGATGACACGCAACGACTATGGTCTGGGCCTGATGAACGGCGACATCGGTATCGCCCTGAAACTGCCCGAGCGTGAAGGCGCAGAAATCGGCAAAACGGTTCTGCGCGTGGCCTTTCCGCGTAACGATGGTCAGGGCGGCGTGCGCTTCGTGTTGCCGAGTCGACTCAATGATGTCGAAACCGTGTACGCCATGACGGTGCACAAGTCCCAGGGTTCGGAGTTCGCCCACACGGCGCTGATCCTGCCGGATGCGCTGAATCCGGTACTGACCAAAGAGTTGATCTACACCGGGATTACTCGCGCCCGGCACTGGTTCACCTTGATCGAGCCGCGTGCCGGCGTGTTTGAAGAGGCGGTGCTGCGCAAGGTCAAGCGTCTGAGCGGGCTGATGCTGGAACTGGAAGAGGGCACCGAGCCTCCGGGATGAAGCGCTGAATGACCGACAACGAGTACTGACCAACCGGTCAGAGGCAGGCGCCTCGCTGGTGTTCTGGCGCTGTGCTATCGTTGCGGCATCATTTCGTTACGCTCCAAGAGAATCCCTCCATGAAGGTGGCCGTCTGGGCGACACAGCGTGTGGTGGCCTGCCAGCACGCATTGCTGATCGTTTTGCTCTGGTTGTTCACGGGCAGCGGCATCGCCCAAGCGCAAACCGGGCCGGCCGAGCAACGGGCCAAAGCGGTCACGCAAGTGGTTCTTGGCATCCTCAGCTATGCACGCTGGCCGGTGGAACCGGCGCAGTTGCGTCTGTGCATCGTCGGCCCCACCGAATACACCGATGACCTGGTCAAAGGCACCACCCAAGCCACGGGTCGGCCAGTGGCCGTGCGGCGTCTGCTGGCGGACAACCCGGCCATCGTCAGCGAATGCGACGCGGTGTACATCGGCAAGCTCACCGCCGATGAACGCAGTCGCCTGTTCGCATCGTTGATCGGGCATCCGGTGCTGAGCATCAGCGAAGCAGACGATCAATGCACCGTCGGCAGTCTGTTCTGCCTGCGCGTTGGCGATGAACAAGTGTCGTTCGAGGTCAATCTCGACTCCGTGGCTCGCAGTGGTGTGCGCATTCACCCCAGCGTGTTGCAGTTGTCCCGTCGCAAAGCGGCGGCGCCATGAAGCTATTCAGTTGGAAGGCTCGCCCCACCCTTGGTTCGGTCATTGGCCGTGGGCATTTGATTGTCGCGCTGGTGGCGGTGGCGATGGCCAGTGTTTCGCTGACCTTGCTGGGCGTGCTCGCGCTGCGGGTGTATGCCGATCACAACCTGCACTTGATCGCCCGTTCGATCAGCTACACGGTCGAGGCAGCCGTCGTGTTCAATGACAAAGCGGCGGCAACCGAGGCGCTGGCGATCATCGCCGCCACCGAGGAAGTTGCGGATGCCCGAGTGCTCGACGCGCAAGGCCAATTGATCGCGCAATGGCAGCGCGTCGAGACCGGCTTGTTCTCCGAGCTGGAAATGCAGATCACCCGCGCTCTTCTGGAAAAACCGGTCAGCCTGCCGATCGAGCATCAGGACCGCGAAATCGGTCGGGTCCTGCTCATCGGTCACGGCGGCAGTCTGATGCGCTTCCTGCTCAGCGGCCTGGCCGGGATTGTGCTCTGCACCGCGATCAGCGCCTGGGTCGCGCTCTATCTGGCGCGGCGGCAGTTGCGCGCGATCATCGGCCCGTTGCACAGCCTCGCCGCCGTCGCCCACGCCGCGCGCAGTGAGCGAGCGCTGGATCGGCGCGTGCCGCCGGCGCAAATCGCTGAACTGGATAATCTGGGCAACGACTTCAATGCCTTGCTCGGCGAACTCGAGTCGTGGCAAACCCATCTGCAAAACGAAAACGAAACTCTCGCTCACCAAGCGACCCACGACAGCCTCACCGGTTTGCCCAACCGCGCGTTTTTCGAAGGCCGCTTGATCCGCGCCTTGCGCAACGGCAAAAAACACGATGAGCGGGTCGCCGTGCTGTTTCTCGACAGCGACCGCTTCAAAGGCATCAACGATAACTTCGGCCACGCCTCGGGCGACGCAGTACTGGTGGCCATCGCCAATCGCGTGCGAGCGCAATTGCGCGAGGATGATCTGGTCGCGCGGCTGGGCGGCGACGAGTTCGCCGTGCTGCTCGCGCCGCTGCACACGGTCGAAGACGCTGAGCACATCGCTGACAAGATTCTCGCCAGCATGGACATGCCGATCACCCTGCCTGGCGACAGCAGTGTGGTGACCTCGCTCAGTATCGGCATCGCCGTTTACCCCGATCATGGCGCCACGCCGGGTGCCTTGCTCAATGCAGCCGACGCGGCGATGTATCAGGCCAAGCGCCTGTCGCGCGGCGCGCAATTCACCGCCGGGTCGGAGCGCCCGGTCGATTCCGTTCACACCAGGAGCTGATGCCCGTGTTCACTCTTCCCGTTCGACTTTTTTCCGCATTGCTGCTGATCACCGCGCTGACCCTGATCGGTTGCCAGACCGCCCCGCAGAAAGGCCTGACACCGGCGCAGGTCGCCGTGCTCAAACAGCAGGGTTTCGAATTGACCGACGACGGTTGGGAATTCGGCCTGTCGGGCAAAGTGCTGTTTGGTAGCGATGTTGAAAGCCTGAACGCAGCCAGCACGGAAATCGTCGAACGCATCGGCAAGGCGCTGCTCGGCGTGGGAATCGAGCGGGTGCGCGTCGATGGCCACACCGATGCGTCGGGCAAGGAAACCTACAATCAGCAACTGTCGCTGCGTCGGGCCAAGAGCGTTGCCAACGTCCTCGGCACGGTCGGCATGAAGCCGGAGAACATTCAGCTGCAAGGCCTGGGCAGCAGCGAACCGGTGGCTTCCAACGACACCGCAGCGGGGCGCACGGAAAATCGCCGGGTGTCGATCGTGGTCAGCGCCGACTAATCGGCAAAGCGCATCTCCCGCGTTTCCCCCATCAACAACGCCTGATTACGCTCAGTCACCTCACGAATGTAATCCCACAACAGGGTGATCCGCTTGAGCTTGCGCAGATCCTCCCGGCAGTACATCCAGAACTGCCGGGTGATGTCGATTTCCTCCGGCAGCACCGGCAGCAATCGCGGATCCTGCGCGGCGAGGAAGCACGGCAGGATCGCCAGCGAGCGGCCCTGCTGCGCGGCAACGTATTGCGCGATCACGCTGGTGCTGCGCAAATGTGCGCTGGCGCCGGGCAGCACATTGGCCAGGTAAAGCAGCTCTGAGCTGAACGCCAGATCATCCACATAACTGATGAATTGATGCTTGCTCAAATCGGCCGGGCGGCGGATCGGTGGGTGTTTGTCCAGATAGTCCTGGGTTGCGTACAGCTGCAAACGGTAGTCGCAGAGTTTGCAGCAGACGTACGGCCCGTGCTCCGGCCGCTCGAGGGCGATGACGATGTCGGCCTCGCGCTTGGACAGGCTGATGAAGTGCGGCAGCGGCAGGATGTCCACCGAGATTGCCGGGTAGGCGTCGACGAAATGGCTCAGTTGCGGGGTGATGAAAAAACTGCCGAAGCCTTCGGTGCAGCCCATGCGCACATGGCCGGACAGGGCCACGCCAGAGCCGGAAACCTGTTCGCAGGCCATGTGCAACGTGCTTTCGATCGACTCGGCATAACCGAGCAAGCGCTGGCCTTCAGTGGTCAGGACGAAACCGCTGGTGCGGGATTTCTCGAACAGTAATGTACCGAGCGCCGCTTCCAGCGAGCTGATCCGTCGCGACACCGTGGTGTAGTCGACAGCCAGGCGTTTGGCGGCGGTGCTGGCCTTGCGGGTGCGGGCGACTTCGAGGAAAAACTTCAGGTCGTCCCAGTTCAGCGAGCCTAGCGAGGTGATGTTTTTTTGCATGATGGTCGGGCTTATATGTGCGTTCTTATTAGAAGTTTGCACATCTATACTCCAAAAACAGTCCGACAACCAATTCGTGACACACGCCTCATCTCAAGGCGAACCTTTCGCCTTGGCTCCTACGATAAAAACAAGTTCTGGAGACCAGCATGAACGCATCGCTTACGCCCAACGACACCACGCTGCAAAAGGTCAAACTGCTGATAGACGGCGAATGGGTCGAGTCGCAGACCACCGAGTGGCACGACATCGTCAACCCGGCCACCCAGCAAGTGCTGGCCAAGGTTCCGTTCGCCACCGCGGCAGAGGTCGATGCCGCTGTCAGCGCCGCGCAGCGTGCCTTCCAGACCTGGAAACTGACCCCGATCGGCGCGCGGATGCGCATCATGCTCAAGCTGCAAGCGCTGATCCGTGAGCATTCCAAACGCATCGCCGTGGTCCTCAGCGCCGAGCAGGGCAAGACCATTGCTGATGCCGAAGGCGATATTTTCCGTGGCCTGGAAGTGGTCGAGCACGCGTGCTCGATCGGCACCCTGCAAATGGGCGAGTTCGCCGAGAACGTCGCTGGCGGCGTCGACACTTACACCCTGCGCCAGCCAATAGGCGTGTGCGCCGGCATCACGCCGTTCAACTTCCCGGCGATGATTCCGCTGTGGATGTTCCCGATGGCGATCGCCTGCGGCAACACCTTCGTGCTCAAGCCGTCGGAACAGGATCCGCTGTCGACCATGTTGCTGGTGGAGCTGGCGATCGAAGCGGGCGTCCCTGCTGGCGTGCTCAACGTCGTTCACGGCGGCAAGGATGTGGTCGATGGCCTGTGCACGCACAAGGACATCAAAGCCGTGTCGTTCGTCGGTTCGACCGCTGTCGGCACCCACGTTTATGACCTGGCCGGCAAACACGGCAAACGCGTGCAGTCGATGATGGGCGCAAAAAACCACGCTGTGGTGCTGCCGGATGCCAATCGCGAGCAAGCGCTGAATGCCTTGGTCGGTGCTGGTTTCGGTGCCGCCGGGCAACGCTGCATGGCCACCTCGGTGGTAGTGCTTGTGGGCGCGGCGAAACAATGGCTGCCGGATCTGAAAGCGCTGGCGCAGAAGCTCAAGGTCAACGCCGGCAGCGAGCCGGGCACCGATGTCGGTCCGGTGATTTCGAAAAAGGCCAAGGCGCGGATTCTCGAACTGATCGAAAGCGGCATCAAGGAAGGTGCCAAGCTTGAACTGGACGGTCGCGACATCAGCGTGCCGGGCTACGAGCAAGGCAACTTTGTCGGCCCGACCCTGTTCTCCGGTGTGACCACCGACATGCAGATCTACACCCAGGAAATCTTCGGCCCGGTGCTGGTGGTGCTGGAAGTCGACACCCTCGACCAGGCGATTGCGCTGGTCAACGCCAATCCTTTCGGCAACGGCACTGGCCTGTTCACCCAGAGCGGTGCGGCGGCGCGTAAATTTCAGACTGAAATCGATGTCGGTCAGGTCGGCATCAACATCCCGATTCCAGTGCCGGTGCCGTTCTTCAGCTTCACCGGCTCGCGCGGTTCGAAACTCGGCGACCTCGGCCCGTACGGCAAGCAAGTGGTGCAGTTCTACACGCAGACCAAAACGGTCACGGCGCGCTGGTTCGACGACGACAGCGTCAACGACGGCGTGAACACCACCATCAACCTGCGCTGAGGATTCGATCATGAAAATCGCATTTATCGGGCTGGGCAACATGGGCGCGCCGATGGCGCGCAACCTGATCAAGGCCGGCCACTCGCTGAATCTGGTCGACCTGAACAAAACCGTGCTGGCGGAACTCGAGCAACTGGGCGGCACCATCCGCGCTTCGGCCCGCGAGGCGGCGGAAGATGCCGAACTGGTGATCACGATGCTCCCGGCCGCGGTGCATGTGCGCAGTGTCTGGCTGGGTGAAGAGGGCGTGCTCGCCGGCATTCGCCAAGGCGTGCCGGCGGTGGATTGCAGCACCATCGATCCGCAGACCGCCCGCGACGTCGCAGCGGCCGCCGCCAAACACGGCGTGGCCATGGCCGATGCGCCAGTCTCCGGCGGCACTGGCGGCGCGACCGCCGGCACGCTGACCTTCATGGTCGGCGCAACGCCGGAACTGTTCGCGACCCTGCAACCGGTGCTGGCGCAGATGGGCCGCAACATCGTGCATTGCGGTGAAGTCGGCACCGGCCAGATCGCCAAGATCTGCAACAACCTGCTGCTGGCGATCTCGATGGTTGGCGTCAGTGAGGCGATGGCGTTGGGCGATGCGCTGGGGATCGACACCGGCGTTTTGGCCGGGATCATCAACAGCTCGACCGGCCGTTGCTGGAGTTCGGAGATGTACAACCCGTGGCCGGGCATCGTCGAAACGGCGCCGGCCTCGCGCGGTTATACCGGTGGTTTCGGCGCGGAGCTGATGCTCAAGGATCTTGGGCTGGCGACGGAAGCGGCGCGGCAGGCGCATCAACCGGTGGTGCTCGGCGCGGTGGCGCAGCAGTTGTATCAGGCGATGAGCCAGCGCGGTGACGGTGGGAAAGACTTCTCGGCGATCATCAACAGCTATCGCAAGCCGCAATAATCGCGATCAGCCCTTTGTGGCGAGGGGATTCATCCCCGTTGGGTCGCGCAGCAGCCCCCTGGATCGTGTCAAGTAAACCGGGTGCTCAGGTTTTGCGACTGCTGCGCAGTCGAGCGGGGATGAATCCCCTCGCCACAGGTTTTAGCAACGCCGGGACATTTGCCGGGAAATCACGTCGGGTGATTTCCCGGCTTTTTTGCATCAGGCGAAGACGAAATATTTGCGCACGGTCTCGACCACTTCCCACGTGCCCTTCATGCCCGGCTCAACCACGAAGATATCGCCGGCGCGCAGGTGGATCGGCGCCATGCCGTCCGGGGTGATCACGCAGTAGCCTTCCTGGAAATGGCAGTACTCCCACTTCACATAATCGACGCGCCACTTGCCCGGCGTGCAGATCCAGGTGCCCATGATCTTGCTGCCGTCTTCGCTGGTGTAGGCGTTGAGGTTGACGGTGTGCGGGTCGCCTTCGAGTTTTTCCCACTTGCATGCGTCGAGTACCGGCAGCGGGTGGGTGTCGCGCAGAACGGTGATAGGGGCGGTCGCGGTCATGAGGGACTCCGGGCAGGTGGACTTGAGAATTGAAGTCGCACCCTATAGCGCCCGGTTGTCGCTCAGTTGTCTGGGGTCGACATCGGAGTGCTCAGAAACGCGCGCAGCGCTGAGCGCTTGTAACAACGCTTTGGCATAACCCGGCAGCGCGGCGAAGTCTCTCGCGCAGAGCAATAACCTGCGGCGCGCCCACGGCTCATTCAGGGTCACGCACTGAAACCGTTTGAGCGCCGTACGTTCGACAGCGGCCAACGGCACGATGGCCAGTCCCGCCCCTCGGGCGACCATACGCATCGCGCCATCAAAGCCATCGGCGCGAATGCGCACCTGCATCCGCGCGCCGCTGTGCAGCGCCTGTTCTTCCAGATAGATCGCCAATGCGCTGTCGGCGCTGAGTCCGACAAAGTCGTGCTGCAACGCGTCGCTGAAACTGACCTCGGCGACGTCAGACAACGGGTGATCGAGCGGCAGAATCAGCACCAGCGGATCATCACGAAACGCCTGGGTCTGCAGGCCGTTGGTGTCGACCGCGTCGGACACGATGCCCAGATCCGCTGCGCCTTCACGCAAGGCATGGGTAATTCGCGCACTGGGCAGTTCCTGTAGATCGATGTCGAGATTGGGATGGCTGCGCAGGAAATCCGCGAGCACTTCCGGCAGGTACTCGGTGATCGCCGTGGTGTTGCACAACAGCCGCACCTCGCCTTTGACGCCTTGCGCATAATCGGCAAGGTCCTGCTGCATGCGTTCGGCCTGTTGCAAAAGGATACGCGCATGGCGGGCGAGGGCTTTGCCGGCGGGCGTCGGGGTGACGCCACGCCGACCACGTTCGAGGAATTCGGCGCCCAGCGAGGCTTCCATCGCGCGGACTCGAGCGCTGGCGGCGGCGAGGGATAAGTGGCTGCGGGCGGCACCGGCAGTGATGTTGCCGGTGTCGAGAATGTGCAGGTAGAGGCGCAGGTCGGTGAGGTCGAAGTGCATGGGGTTTGCCTCTGATTTTTATGGTGTGTGGGCTGGCCCTTTCGCTGGCAAGCCAGCTCCCACAGGTTTCTTGTTGATCTCTAAATGGATGAACAACCGAGATTCTGTGGGAGCTGGCTTGCCAGCGATGAGGCCAGATGCCTCACTACAAAGATCAGCCTCTTGCAAAGGAAGAGGCTGACTCAGTATATGGCAGATTTTCCCCCAGCCCGGATCAGTGCACATTACCCCAATGCACACACTCACCGACTTCTACCAAGCCCTCGGCCTGACCCTGTCCCTACTGGTCATCGCCACCTTCCTCCTCGCCGGCACGGTCAAAGGCGTGATCGGCCTCGGCCTGCCCACCGTTGCGATGGGTCTGCTCGGTCTGGCTATGGCGCCGGCGCAGGCAGCTGCTTTGTTGATAATCCCCGCGACTTTGACCAACCTTTGGCAACTGGCCTTCGGTGGCCATCTGAAAAGCTTGATCAAACGCCTCTGGCCGATGCTGCTGATGATCTTCCTCGGCACCGGCATCGGCACCCTGTGGATCGGGATGGCCGGCGGCCATTGGGTGGTGCGCGGACTTGGCGCGGCGCTGCTGCTGTATGCATTGAGCGGATTGCTCTTGCCTACGCTACACGTCAAATCCGGGCATGAATCGTGGCTCGGCCCGCTGTGTGGCCTGATCACCGGCGTCATCACCTCCGCCACCGGCGTCTTCGTGATTCCGGCGGTGCCGTACCTGCAAGCGCTGGGGCTGAGCCGCGATGAGCTGGTGCAGGCGCTCGGCCTGTCCTTCACCGTCTCGACCCTGGCGCTGGCCGCTGGGCTGCTCTGGCACGGCGCACTCGGCGGTGGCGAATTGAGCGCCTCGCTGCTGGCGCTGATCCCGGCCATGCTTGGCATGTGGCTCGGTCAGTGGTTGCGTCAGCGCATCAGTGCGGTGCTGTTCAAGCGGGTGTTCTTTATCGGACTGGGCGCGCTCGGCGCCCATTTGCTGATCAGCGGCTAGCCGACGATTCGCTGAGCATGTCGATCGGGCGGATATCGAAATCGCGCTCCAGATAGTCCATGCGCCTGGCGAAAAACGCTTTCATGTGCGGCAAAGCCGAGTGCACATCCAAGTGCGCCTGGCTGGCCCAGATCTCGTAGAAGATAAACAGCGTCGGATCTTCCTTGTCGCGCAGCATGTGGTACTCGATGCAGCCCGGTTCGGCGCGGCTTGGTTCGACGTAAGCGCGGAACAGCGCTTCGAATTCGGCGGCTTTTTCCGGGTGGGTCTTGGCGTGCAGGATGAAACCCTGGCGTTCACTCATCACAACTTCCTCAAAAGCAGAAAGCGGCGATGCTACGGCAACAATTGCCGACCGATTCGTGCGTTTTGATCAAATGTATTTTGCGTCGATGTGGCTGTTTCCGCGCGAGATCGATGGTTAATCTGCCGCCATTCCAGTTCCTGTTTCAATCCAGCCTTGAAGGCTGCGCCGAGGTTTTCCGATGAAGAAAGTGCTGTTGCTCAATGGCGGTAAAAAATTCGCCCACTCCGATGGCCGCTATAACACCACCCTGCACGAAACCGCGCTGAGCGTGCTCGATCGCGGCGGTGTCGACGTCAAGACCACCTTCATTGATGAAGGCTACGACGTTGCCGAAGAAGTGGCGAAATTCCTCTGGGCCGACGTGATCATTTATCAGATGCCGGGCTGGTGGATGGGCGCGCCGTGGACGGTGAAAAAGTACCTCGACGAAGTCTTCACCGAAGGCCACGGCAGCCTCTACGCCAGCGACGGTCGCACCCGTTCCGATGCTTCGCAGAAGTACGGCAGTGGCGGTCTGATTCAGGGCAAGCAATACATGCTGTCGCTGACCTGGAACGCGCCGCAGCAAGCCTTCGATGACCCGACTGATTTCTTCGAAGCCAAAGGCGTGGACGCCGTGTACTTCCCGTTCCACAAGGCCAACGAGTTTCTGGGCATGACCGCGCTGCCGACCTTCCTCTGCGTCGACGTGATGAAGCGTCCGAATATCGAGAATGATGTGGCGCGTTATGAGCAGCATCTGACTGAGGTGTTTGGCCTCAAGGTTTGATGGGTTTCGGGCTACTATCCGGGTACAGCAAAAGATCGCGGCCTTCGGCAGCTCCTGCAGGGGGGCATGGCGATTGGCTGCGATCTTGGCGATTCCAGCGAGGACACCCGTGAAAGCCAGATCCGATGAGTTGCAGATTTTCGTCTGCGTGATCGAGTGCGGTTCGATTTCTGCCGCCGCCGAGCAGGTCGGCCAGACGCCGTCGGCCGTCAGTCGCACGCTGTCGAAGCTCGAAGCCAAGCTCGACACCACGCTGATCAACCGCACCACGCGACGCATGGACCTGACCGAGGAGGGCAAGTATTTCTTCGAACAGGCCAAGCTGATTCTCGACCAGATGGATCAACTCGAAGAACGCCTGTCTTCGCGCCAGCAAACTCCCTCCGGGCGCCTGCGCATCAACGCCGCCTCGCCGTTCATGCTCCACGCCATCGTTCCCTACATCGACGAATTCCGGCAGCTGTACCCGGACATCCTGCTCGAACTCAACAGCAATGACCTGATCATTGACCTGCTGGAACAAAGCACCGACGTCGCCATCCGCATCGGCACCCTCGCCGATTCGACGCTGCATGCGCGTTCGCTCGGTTGCAGTCCGTTGATGATCGTTGCCAGCCCTGCTTACCTGAAAAAACACGGCGCGCCCCGGCAGGTCGCAGACCTCAGCGAACACACGCTGCTCGGCTTCACCCAGAACGAAGGCCTCAACCAATGGCCGCTGCGCTATGTGCACGGCGACCGCTGGCCGATCAACCCGGCGATCAGCGCTTCCAGCGGCGAGACCGTGCGCCATCTCGCGCTGGAAGGGCAGGGCATCGCCTGCCTGTCGCACTTCATGACCATCGACGACATCCGTGCCGGGCGCCTGAAAGTCCTGCTCGGCGAATTCAACAGCGGCTACCGCCAGCCGATCAACGCCGTGTACTACCGCAACTCGCAACTGGCGTTGCGCATCCAGTGCTTCCTCGACTTTATCCAGAGCAAACTCGCCGCCTACGCCAGCGCCGAATTCAAAGGCTGATTCGTGATCCCTGCGCAAGAGTGAATTGGCCGAGGGCGGGTTTTTCGCCTGGTTTCATCGGCTGATACTCGCTGCATCAGTTATTCACGCAGGGAGTTACTCCATGAACGTATTCGTTACCGGCGCGGCTGGTTTTATCGGCGGTTCCATCGCAACCGGTCTGGTGCAGGCCGGGCACAACGTCACCGGCCTGGTGCGCAGCGCCGAGCAGGCTGACGAGCTGAAAGCATTGGGCATGAACGCGGTAATCGGCACCCTCGATGACAGCCAATTGCTGGCGCAACAGGCCCGTGCTGCCGATGCCGTCATCAACGCTGCCAGCAGCGACCATCGCGGTGCGGTGGAAGCGTTACTCGACGCTTTGCGTGGCTCGAACAAAGTCTTTCTGCACACCAGCGGTTCGAGCATTGTCGGCGACGCTTCCGGCGGCAAATCCAGCGATGACATTTACTACGAGGACAACCTGCCGGAGCCGACTGTCGACAAGGCCGATCGCGTAGCCATCGACAACCTCGTGCTCGCGGCGGCGAAGGATGGCGTGAACTCGGCGGTGATCTGCAACACCCTGATCTACGGCCACAGCCTGGGCGTCAACCGCGACAGCGTGCAACTGCCGCGACTGCTGAAACAGGCGCGCAAAAGCGGCGTCGTTCGCCACGTCGGAACAGGGCGGAACATCTGGTCCAACGTGCACATCGAAGACGTCGTCGCCCTGTATCGGCTGGCGCTGACCCAAAACGTGCCCGGCACTTTCTACTTCGTCGAGAGCGGTGAAGCCTCGTTCATCGACATGACCACCGCCATGGCCGAAGCCCTCAATCTGGGCGAACCGCAAGACTGGCCATTGCAAGACGCCGAAGCCGAATGGGGCTACGAAATGGCCAACTACGGCCTCGGTTCCAACAGCCGCGTACGCGGCAAACACGCCCGCGAACTGCTGGGCTGGACGCCGAAGCGCACGTCGGTGGTGGAATGGATTCGTAACGAAATGGTGTGAGTCCAGCGCGCACCGGGTGAAGCCATTCGCGAGCAGGCTCGCTCCCACAGGTGACCGCGTTCTGCCTGAAGGAATGTGATCAAAAACTGTAGGAGTGAGCCTGCTCGCGATAGCGTCGAGTCAGTCAAATGATCTTGTTTTGACCCACCGCAATCGCGAGCAGGCTCGCTCCCACAGGTGGCCGCGTTCTGCCTGAAGGAATGTGATCAAAAACTTTAGGAGTGAGCCTGCTCGCGATAGCGTTGGGTCAGTCAGAGAATCATGTTTTGACCCACCGCAATCGCGAGCAGGCTCACTCCTACAACTTGACCGCGTTCTGACTGGAGGAATGCGATGAAAAACTGTGGGAGCGAGCCTGCTCGCGATAGCGTCGTGTCAGTCAAAAAAACCTGTTTAGACCCACCGCAATCGCGACCAGGCTCAGTCCTACAGATTGACTGCGTTCTGACTGGAGAAATGTAATTCCTGTGGGAGCTGGCTTGCCAGCGATAGCGGTGGATCAGTCGCCACCCATGGTGAACGTGGCGCCGTCATCGCTGGCAAGCCAGCTCCCACAGGGACTTTGTGGTGCCAGGAAGCCATGAAAATATAGACCCGCAATTTTCATTAATCACGACACCCCATACCCACCAGCGACACCTCTTGTCTCTCCACGAAAATTACTTTCATGCGGTTTGAAATCTCTATCTCGAAATGATTTATGAGTTTCACAACCCATTCGAACGTGACCCTTTCGAGGAGTACCGCATGACGCCTTCCTTCGGCTATTGGCTGCTGGTCTACGCCGCCGTGGCCATCATTGCGCTGATCGTGTTGATCGCCCGTTACCGGCTCAATCCGTTCATTGTCATCACCCTGATCTCCCTGGGCCTGGCGCTGGTGGCCGGGATGCCGCCGTCGGCGGTGGTCGGTGCGTATGAGGCCGGCGTCGGCAAGACATTGGGGCATATTGCGCTGGTGGTGGCGTTGGGGACGATGCTCGGCAAGATGATGGCCGAGTCCGGCGGCGCCGAGCAGATGGCGCGCACGCTGATCGAGCGATTCGGCGAAAAGAACGCGCACTGGGCGATGGTCTGCATCGCATTTCTGGTCGGCTTGCCGCTGTTCTTTGAAGTCGGTTTCGTCTTGCTGGTGCCGATCGCTTTCACCGTGGCGCGCCGGGTTGGCGTGTCGATTCTGATGGTCGGGCTGCCGATGGTGGCCGGCCTCTCGGTGGTGCATGCGCTGGTGCCGCCGCACCCGGCGGCGATGCTCGCGGTGCAGGCCTATCAGGCCTCGGTCGGGCAGACCTTGTTGTACGCGATCGCGATCGGCATTCCGACCGCAATCATTGCCGGCCCGCTGTACGCGAAATTCATCGTGCCGCGCATTCAATTGCCGGCGGACAATCCGCTGGAAAAGCAATTTCTCGAGCGCGAGCCGCGCGACAGATTGCCGGGTTTCGGCATCACCATGGCGACCATTCTGCTGCCGGTGGTGCTGATGCTGATCGGCGGCTGGGCTAACCTGATTTCCACCCCCGGCAGCGCCTTCAACCAGTTTCTGCTGTTCATCGGCAACTCGGTGATCGCTCTGTTGCTGGCGACTTTGCTGAGCTTCTGGACGCTAGGGGTTGCCCAAGGTTTCAACCGCGAATCGATCCTCAAATTCACCAACGAATGCCTCGCGCCCACCGCCAGCATCACCTTGCTGGTCGGCGCTGGTGGCGGCTTGAACCGGATACTGGTGGATGCCGGCGTAACCGATCAGATCGTCGGCCTCGCTCACGAATTTCACCTGTCGCCGCTGATCATGGGCTGGTTGTTCGCTGCGCTGATGCGCGTTGCCACTGGCTCGGCCACCGTGGCGATGACCACCGCATCAGGCGTTGTCGCACCGGTGGCTATCGGTCTGGGTTATCCACATCCTGAGCTTTTAGTGCTGGCGACCGGCGCCGGCTCGGTTATCTTTTCCCACGTCAACGACGGCGGCTTCTGGTTGATCAAGGAATACTTCAACATGACGGTCGCGCAGACGTTCAAGACCTGGACCGTGCTCGAGACGCTGATTTCGCTGGTCGCTTTCGCGCTGACCGTCGGCCTTTCCTACCTGCTGTAACCGGAGCCCGCCGCCCATGGACATCCTCTACCAGATCCGCGCCCGCCAGGATTCCTTCAGCGCCGGCGAGGGGCGCATTGCGCGGTTGATGCTCGACGATGTCGGGTTTGCCGCCAGCGCCAGCCTCGAAGACCTCGCACAACGCGCCGAGGTCAGCACCGCCACGCTGTCGCGCTTTGCCCGCACGGTCGGCTGCCGTGACCTGCGTGATCTGCGCCTGCAACTGGCCCAGGCCAGCGGCGTTGGCAGCCGGTTTCTTGACCCGGCGGGCACACCCGAGCAGTCGGCGTTCTACGGGCAGATCGTTGGCGACATCGAAACCACGCTGCGCCAGCATCTGGCCGGTTTCGATGAATCGCGCTTCGCCGACGCAGTGAAATTGCTCAGTCAGGCGCGGATGATTCACGCGTTCGGCATGGGCGGTTGCTCGACCCTGTGCAGCGATGAATTGCAGGTGCGCCTGGTGCGCCTCGGTTACCCGATTGCGGTGTGTCATGACGCGGTGATGATGCGCGTGACCGCCGCCAGTCTGAACGCCGAGCAAGTGCTGATCGCCTGCTCGCTGACCGGCATCACCCCGGAGCTTTTGGAAACCGTGGAGCTGGCGCGCAACTACGGCGCGCGCATCCTCGCCATCACTCGCGGCGATTCACCGCTGGCCGAACTGGCCGACGTCGTCCTGCCGCTGCAAGGCGCGGAAACCTCGTTCATCTACAAACCGACGGCGGCGCGCTACGGCATGCTGCTGGCCATCGACGTGCTCGCCACCGAGCTGGCGCTGGCCAGCCCTGAAGACAATCAAGAACGTCTGCGGCGAATCAAACTCGCCCTCGACGAATACCGTGGCGGCGACGATCACCTGCCGCTGGGAGACTGACATGCAGTACGACACCCTGATCCGCAACGCGCTGGTCATCGACGGCAGCAACACGCCCGGCTATAAGGCCGACGTGGCAATTCTCAATGGCCGCATCGAGCGCATCGGCGATCTGCCTGACGCCCGCGCCAGCGAAGAAATCGACGCCGCCGGCCGGGTGCTGGCGCCGGGTTTCATCGACGTGCACACCCACGACGACACCGTGGTCATCCGCCAACCCGAGATGCTGCCCAAGCTCAGCCAGGGCGTGACCACGGTGATTGTCGGCAACTGCGGCATCAGCGCTTCGCCGGTCACTTTGAAGGGCAATCCGCCGGACCCGATGAACCTGCTCGGCAGCGCAGCGGCGTTCGTCTATCCGCGTTTCAGCGACTACCGCGCCGCCGTCGAAGCGGCCAATACCGCGCTGAATGTCGCCGCGCTGGTTGGCCACACGGCGCTGCGCAGCAATCACCTCGACGACCTGTTCCGCACCGCGACCCCCGACGAAATCACCGGCATGCGCGAGCAGTTGCGCGACAGTCTCGAGGCTGGCGCGTTGGGTTTATCCACAGGCCTGGCCTACGCCAGCGCCTTCAACGCCTCGACCGATGAAGTCATGCAACTGACCGAAGAACTGACGGCGTTCGGCGCGGTGTACACCACCCATCTGCGCAGCGAATTCGCCCCGGTGCTGGAGGCGATGGACGAAGCATTTCAGATCGGCCGACACGCGCAATCGCCGGTGATCATTTCTCACCTCAAATGCGCCGGCGTCGGTAACTGGGGACGCAGTCCGAACTTGCTCGCAGCGCTGGAAGAGGCAGCGAAAACCCATCCGGTCGGCTGCGATTGCTATCCCTATGCGGCGAGTTCCTCGACTCTGGATTTGAAGCAAGTCACCGACGCCCACCGCATCACGATCACCTGGTCGACACCGCACCCGGAAGTCAGCGGGCGCGACCTGATCGACATTGCTGGCGAATGGAAACTGTCGCTGGAAGAAACCGCGAAACGTCTGCAACCGGCGGGCGCGGTGTACTACGGCATGGACGAGGCCGACGTCAGAAGAATCCTTGCCCATCCACTTTCGATGGTCGGCTCTGACGGACTGCCCGAAGACCCGTTCCCGCATCCGCGCCTGTGGGGCGCTTTCCCACGGGTGCTGGGCCATTTCAGTCGCGACGTCGGGTTGTTTCCGCTGCACACCGCCGTGCACAAGATGACCGGCCTGTCGGCGGCGCGTTTTGGCTTGCAGGAAAGGGGCCAGATTCGAGAAGGACATTGGGCGGATCTGGTGTTGTTTGATCCGGCGACCGTGCGTGACGTGGCCGATTTCAACGATCCGCAACGGGCGGCGCAGGGGATCGACGGGGTTTGGATCAACGGCGTGTTGAGCTATCGCGACGGGCAGGCGAATGGGGCGAGGGCAGGGCGGTTTCTTGCGCGACAGGGTGACCTGCGCGACCACTTTCGTTAAGGATTCGTGGTGTGCGTCACAGTGATGGCACATTGCGATTAAAGAAAGCCATCCACAAGCCGATGTGCTGACATCCTCCCCGTCTGCACTGTGGGGCCAATCAGTCAGGGAGCACCCCATGAGCTTCGGCAAAACCACCCCGATCCTGCGGATCTTCGATGAGGCCAAGGCTGTCGAGTTTTACGTCGATTTTCTCGGTTTCAAGATCGACTGGCAGCATCGCTTCGAAGCGAATTTTCCGCTGTATCTGCAGGTATCGCGGGGCGAGTGTGTGCTGCATCTGTCCGAGCATCACGGCGATGCCTGCCCGGGTTCGGCGCTGCGTATCGAGACCGATGAGCTGGAGGCGTTTCAGCAGCAGTTGATGGCCAAGGACTATAAGTTTTCCCATCCGCAGATTCAGGCGATGCCGTGGGGCAGTCAGGACATGACCATTGCTGATCCGTTTGGTAATCGGTTGGTGTTTACCAATGCGATCAGTCTTTGACTTGAACGCCTAGCGCGACCTGACCTCTTGGGATTGCCCGCAGGCATCAGTAATACTTGCGGGCGCTCACCTCATTCCGTCGGCACCAACCGATCCAGCACCCGATTCACCGCCATCTCCGCGACCATCACAATCTGCGCGATGCCCTGCAGGGTCTTGCGTTGCGAACCGTTCACCAGCCCCGCCTGATCGTTGAGCATCACCGTCGCCGACCCTAGTGTTTCGCAGGCGTCGGCCAATAGCGATTCGTTGTCAGCCTCGGGATTGGCCATATACAGCGTGTTGGACTTGTAGGGCGGGGCCATGAATTCGGCGCTGGACGGGCCGAGGTAATGGTCGAGGGCGCGGTCGGCGGCTTCGTGGAATTTCTTCGAGTCGGCGGATTCGTAGGGGGATGCCGAGTCGGTGGGGGGCGGGTTTGGGGTTACTTTGAACATATCCAGATCCTCATTTGGCTGGCCACCGCTTTCCTACTAAAGAAAGTGGAGGCAGCTGTGTGCAGGTTAGTAGACCGGGGATCTGGGAAACCGGCGCGCCCGAGAGCGCCCTGCGCACAGCCACCATAAAGCTCAGGCGAGACCTGACTGTCTGATGAACGATGCACCCCAAATACTCCGGGCTACTAAACCCGATCACTGATAGGCAGTGACGCAATCACAGTAGCGATGAGGTCTGGGGCGCACAAGCCGGCGGATTCTGGCGCAGGCGTAGGCAGCGGCGCAAGGAATTGTGGGTGGTTTCGCTGAATGTCTGGCGGTTTTAAACAGTTGAGGGGAATCGTGTTTATTGCGCGATTTATATGGCGGAAATTTACGGCGCTGCCGATGACGCCATCGCTGGCAAGCCAGCTCCCACAGTGTCCGAGTTGATCACTATATCTGTGGCTTGCACCGAACCTGTGGGAGCTGGCTTGCCAGCGATAGGGCCATCAGCATCACCGCCGATTCCGCAGCCGAAACTCCCCCGGCGGCATCCCGCGCCAGCTCTTGAAGGTGCGATGAAACGAGCGCGGTTCGGTGAAGCCCAGATACTGCGCAATGTCCTGAATCGGCAACGTACTGTTGAGCAAATAATGCTCGGCCAGTTCCTTACGCAGCTCATCAAGAATCTGCTGATACGACGTCCCCGCCTGCTGCAACTGCCGCTGCAACGTGCGCACCGAGACGCTGAGCTGCTCCGCCACTTGCTCCTTGCGCGGCAGGCCCTCCTTGAGCAAACCGCGCAGGATGTTTTTCACCTGCTGCGCCAGCGACGCATCTTCCAGCGTCGCCAGCAAACCCATCGCGTGTTCTTCCAGGGTTCGCAGCAATTGCGCATCGGCCTGGCGCAGCGGCAACTGCAAATAAGCCAGCGGCACCACCAGCGCCGAATACGCCTGATCGAATAGCACCGGGCAACCAAAAAACGCCTCGTACTCGGCCTGCGTTACTGCATCCGGCCGCGCATGCTCCAGCCATACGCAGGCCGGCGACAGCTGCGTGTCGGCGATCCAGCGCGCGTAGTGCAGCCAGGAACCGAGCACGTTTTCCACCAGATGCCGACGAATCCGTGGCCGCTGGTAACGGCAGGTCCAGATCAGATGCACGTGCTCGCCCTGCACCTCGGCGCGGCTGACGCCCATGTCGCCGACGAGTTTTTCGAACGGCATGATCCGGCTCATGGCATCGCCCAACGTCGCGCAATTCATGGTGATGTAACCAAGCACGCTCCACGAATTGGGCAGGACGAAATTCGCCGCATGCAGGCCGAACAACCCATCGCCGGAGTGCTCGCAGAAATAATCCAGCAAGCGCTCGTGAACCTCACCCGGCAGGCGCAAGGTGTTGTCGCTCAACTGCTGCGCCTGCAACCCGGCCGCCGCCAACGCAGGCTCGATGGCCATGCCCAACTGTTCGGCATGACGCAGGTATTTGAGCAGCGGCGGAACGGAAGTGAAGCCGAGCGATGGCATGGTCGCGGTCCTTTGATCGACGGCGCGTGAGCGAATGAATGCCGCAAGGTAAGTGGATTGCCCGGCGAAAGTAAATGCCCGGACGTTTGGCGCCATTCGCTACAGGTTCTGGCCGGATGCGACCGTGACAGATCTCCAGCGCTGACTAGTATGCAAGCTTGATCCAACGGCAGAAAAAGGACACACGCATGCGACGCTGGAACGGCTGGGGAGAGGCAGGCACGGTGGTCGAACTGCCGGCCCAGGGTGCGACATTTCTCCACGAACGCTTGGGCGCTGGCCGGGCATTGCCCGATGCGACCCTGGCAGCGGCGTTGGCGCAAGTGCCGACCTCGCGTCTGGTGCGTCATCGCTTGTACAGCATCGATACTCACGATCGCCTGCTGCACGCGCGCGGCCAGAGCCTGCCGGACTGGCTGGCGTTGCGCGAAGGCGCACTGGGCACGTATCCCGATGCCGTGGCGTTTCCCGAAACCGCTGAGCAAATCCGCCAATTGCTGGCCCTCGCCCATGATCAGGACCTCTGTCTGATTCCCTATGGCGGCGGCACATCGGTGGCCGGGCACATCAATCCGCCGAACTCCACGCGGCCGGTGCTGACGGTGTCGCTGGCGCGGATGAATCGTCTGACCGACCTCGACGAACAGAGCCTGCTGGCGACGTTCGGCCCCGGCGCCAGCGGGCCGCAAGTCGAAAGCCAATTGCGCGCGCGCGGCTACACGCTGGGACATTTCCCGCAGTCATGGGAGCTGTCGACGCTGGGCGGTTGGGTGGCCAGTCGTTCCAGTGGCCAGCAGTCGTTGCGCTACGGGCGGATTGAGCAATTGTTCGCTGGCGGCACCCTGGAAACATTTGCCGGGCCTCTGCAGATCGCAACCTTTCCCGCGTCGGCGGCAGGTCCCGATCTGCGTGAAATGGTGCTCGGTTGCGAGGGCCGTTTCGGGATCATTTCCGAGGTCAAAGTGCGAGTCAGCGCGTTGCCGGCGGACGAGCGTTTCTACGGCGTGTTTCTGCCCGACTGGCCGCACGCGCTGCAAGCAATCCGGCAACTGGCGCAGGCGCGCGTACCGCTGTCGATGCTGCGTCTGTCGAACGCGGTGGAAACCGAAACACAACTGGCGCTGGCCGGCCATCCGCAGCAGATCGCCTGGCTGGAAAAGTACCTCAAGCTGCGCGGCGCCGGCGCCGGCAAATGCCTGCTGACCTTCGGCGTCACCGGCAATCGCCAGCAAAACGCACTGTCGCTGAAACACGCGCGCCAGCATCTGAAAGCCTTCGGCGGCGTGTTCACCGGCACCCTGCTGGGCAAGAAGTGGGCGCAGAACCGCTTCCGCTTTCCCTACCTGCGCGAGAACCTGTGGAACGCCGGCTACGTGGTCGACACCCTTGAAACCGCCACCGACTGGAGCAACGTCGACCACTTGCTCAGCCTGATCGAAAACAGCCTGCGCGATGCCCTGGCCGCCGAAGGCGAACGGGTGCATGTGTTCACTCATCTCTCGCACGTTTACGGCGAAGGCTCGAGCATTTACACCACCTACGTATTTCGCCCGGCAGCGGACTATGCCGCGACGCTGGCGCGCTGGCGGATGCTCAAGCACGCGGCCAGCCAGACCATCGTCGACAACCACGGCACCATCAGCCATCAGCATGGCGTCGGCAAGGATCACGCGCCCTATCTGCTGCGCGAAAAAGGCCCGCTGGCGATGCAGACGTTGCAGGCGCTGAGCGAACACTTCGACCCGGAGGGGCGCCTCAACCCGGGCACGCTGTTGCCAGAGTCGCGGCCATGACGGCGAACTGGAACGCGCAGTGGCGCGAGCAGATTCTGCCGACGCTGGCGGATGAAACCTGGGACCTGATCGTCATCGGTGGCGGCATCAGCGGCGCCGGAATCGTCCGCGAAGCCGCGCGCCGGGGCTGGCGCTGTCTGCTGCTGGAACAGCGTGATTTTGCCTGGGGTACGTCCAGCCGATCATCGAAAATGGTCCACGGCGGTTTGCGGTACATCGCCAAGGGCCAGTGGCGCCTGACCCGCGATTCGGTGCGCGAGCGTCAGCGCCTGCTCGACGAAGCGCCGGGGCTGGTCGAGCCGATGAGTTTCATGATGCCGCACTATCGCGGCGGCTTTCCCGGGCCGCGCGTCATGGGCGGCCTGCTCTCGGTGTACGACGCGCTGGCGGGGCGGCGCAACCATGCTTTTCATGACGCCGAGCAACTGCGTTTTCTCGCCCCGGGGGTGAAGGAAAACGGCCTGCTCGGCGGCAGCTGTTTTGTCGATGCACTGACGGATGATGCGCGGCTGGTGATGCGCGTACTGCGCGAGGCTCGGGCTGACGGCGCGGTGATTGTCAGCGGTGTGCGGGTCACGCAACTGCTGCGTGAAGGCGGGCGGGTGTGCGGGGTTCAGATCGAAGATGGCGAGGGCGGGGCGACGCTGCAATTGCGCTCTGGCGTGCTGACCGTGGCTACGGGCGCTTGGGCTGAGCGCTTGCGTCCCGTTGAGTCAGCGAAGCAATTGCGACCGTTGCGCGGCAGTCATCTGTTGCTGCCGGGCTGGCGTCTGCCAGTGGCGCAGGCGTTCACTTTTCTGCATCAGCGCGACCGGCGCCCGGTGTTCGTGTTTCCGTGGGAAGGCGCGACGGTGGTCGGCACCACGGACCTCGATCACCGCGAGGACCTCGACCACAGCGCGCGCATTTCCAGCGACGAACTCGACTATCTGCTCGCCGCGTGCCAGCAGCAATTTCCCGGCGCCGAAGTGGGCGTCGACGACGTGCTGTCGACCTGGTCAGGCGTGCGTCCGGTGGTCGGCAGCGCGACGGGTGCGCAGCAGGGCAAACCATCCAACGAGACCCGCGAACATGTGCTGTGGCAGGAGCCCGGTTGTGTGACGTTGGCCGGCGGCAAACTGACCACATTTCGGCCGCAAGCGATCGAAGTGCTCAAGGCGTGTGCGGCGATGCTCGGGCGCTCTTTTGTCGATGACGGCGCGCCGGTGTTCGCCGCTGTGCCGCCGCTGACAATCTCGGGACTGAGCGGCAATCAATGGCGACGCCTGGCCGGACGTCACGGTCGAGACCTGCCGAGGCTGGCGCAATTGCTCGGCGAACTCGGTCTGGAAACGGTTGGCGCCACCGATACGTTGTGGGCAGAGCTGGCGTTCGCCTGCGAGGCGGAAATGATTCTGCACCTGGATGATTTGCTGCTGCGCCGCACCCGTTTGGGCCTGTTGCTGCCGCGCGGTGGCGAGGACTATCTGCCTGCGATTCGCACGCTCTGCCAGCCACGATTGGCCTGGGACGATGAGCGCTGGCAGTCGGAAATTCAGCGTTATCGATTGTTGTGGCTGCGCGATCACGGCTTGCCGGAGATCACGCCATGACGCAGAAAAAATACCTGTTGGCGATCGACAACGGCACCCAGAGCGTGCGCGCGTTGCTCTTCGATCTGCAGGGCAATCTGCTCGGCAAAGGCAAAGTCGATCTGCAGGCGTACTACTCGACGCAACCCGGTTGGGCCGAGCAGGATCCGGAATATTACTGGGCGAAACTCGGCGAGGCCTGCCAGCAACTCTGGCAGCAGACCGGCATCGACCGTGCGCAGATTGCCGGCGTGTCCCTGACCACCCAGCGCGGCACAGTGATCAATGTCGACGCCGAGGGCAAACCGCTGCGCCCGGCGATTGTCTGGCTCGATCAACGTCAGGCCGAGGTCAAGGGCGGCATCAAAGGGCCGTGGGGCTGGCTGTTCAAACTGGTCGGCGCCCAAGCAACGGTGGATTATTTTCGCGCCCAGGCCGAGGCCAACTGGATCGCCCGGCATCAGCCCGAGGTGTGGGCGGCGACCGACAAGTTTCTGCTGCTCTCGGGTTTTCTTACTCATCGCCTGTGCGGACGCTTCGTCGATTCGGTCGGCTGCTGCGTCGGTTATCTGCCCTTCGACTTCAAACGGCTTAAATGGGCGGCGCCGCGCGACTGGAAATGGCAGGCACTGGCAGTGCGCCCGGAGCAGTTGCCGAGCCTGCACAAACCCGGCGAAACCCTCGGCTACATCAGCGCCGAAGCTGCCCGCCACACCGGCATTCCCGAAGGCCTGCCGCTGATCGCGGCGGGCGCAGACAAGGCCTGCGAAGTGATCGGCTCCGGCGTGGTCGATGCGCGCACGGTGTGCCTGTCCTACGGCACCACCGCGACCATCACCAGCACCCGCTCGCGCTATTTGGAAATCGTACCGCTGATCCCACCGTACCCCTCGGCCGTGCCCGATCAGTACAACTGCGAAGTGATGATCTATCGCGGCTACTGGATGGTCAGCTGGTTCAAGAACGAATTCGGCCTGCGCGAGATGCAACAGGCAAAAGAACAGGGCATCGAGCCGGAGCAACTGTTCGACGCACTGGTCGACGCGGTGCCGCCGGGCTCGATGGGTTTGATGCTGCAACCGTACTGGTCACCGGGCATCCGCGAACCGGGCGTGGAAGCCAAAGGCGCGATGATCGGCTTCGGCGACGTACACACCCGCGCGCACATCTACCGGGCGATTCTCGAAGGCCTGGCCTACGCGTTGCGCCAGGGCATGGAGAACATCGAGCGACGCTCAAAAGTCTCGATCAAACGCCTGCGCGTAGCCGGCGGCGGCTCACAAAGCGACGCCGCCATGCAACTGACCGCCAACATCTTCGGCCTGCCGGCAGAACGCCCGCATGTGTATGAAGCGTCCGGGTTAGGGGCGGCGATTTGCTGTGCGGTGGGGTTGGGGTTGCACAGGGATTTTCCAGCGGCCATTGCGGCGATGACACGGGTTGGAGCGGTTTTCACACCGCAGCCTGAGGCGCAGAAGGTTTATGAGCAGTTGTACAGAGAGGTGTATTTGCGCATGTACCGGCAGCTCAAACCGCTGTACCAAAGCATCCGCAAAATCACCGGGTATCCCGAATAGTCCTGACACCATACACCCCTGTGGGAGCGAGCCTGCTCGCGAAGGCGGAGTGTCAGGCACTGTTGATTTGATTGACCCACCGCTTTCGCGAGCAGGCTCGCTCCCACAGGGGTATTGCGGTGTGCCAGTGCCGACGATGCCGCTCGGCGGGCCGGACTCCAATCAAACCTGAATATGCTAGCCTGCAATCAATGAGTTCATTGATTGCAGGAGGGCGACATGGCCAGCATCACCATTCGAAACCTTGACGAGAAGCTCAAGGAGCAGTTGCGCATTACCGCTGCACACAACGGACATTCCATGGAAGAAGAGGCTCGGCTGATTCTGGGCCGAGCGCTCACCACGGTTGATCGTGCCGGAGGGCTGGGCAGTCGGATCCACCAGCGTTTCAGCGCCGAGGGCGGAGCCGAGCTCGATCTGCCTGCGCGTGCAGAAAAACCGCTCGGGGTGGACTTTTCTGAATGATAGTGCTCGATACCAACGTTCTATCCGAATTCATGCGTATCGAACCCGAGGCTCAAGTGTTGGCTTGGGTGGATGCGCAACCAGCCATGGACCTGGCCATCAGCGCAATCACCGTGGCGGAGATACTGCACGGCATCGCTCGATTACCTTCCGGCAAGCGCAAACAAAAACTCCAGGCCCACGCTTTGGCAATGTTTGAAGAGGATTTTGCCGGGCGGATTTTGCCATTCGATGCCCACGCAGCCGTTGAGTACGCGACGCTGGTAGCCGATGCAGAGGCGAAGGGGCGGGGGACTGCAATGGCCGATGCGCAAATCGCAGCGATCTGCCGAGGTCGTGGAGCCGCGATTGCTACACGCAATGTCCGGGATTTCGAGTTTTCCGGGATTGAAGTGATCAATCCGTGGCAGGTCTGAAAATCTGCTCTGTCATTTAAACCGCCTTCGCGAGCAGGCTCGCTCCCACAGGGATTATGCGACGGGATCAAAATCCAGCGTGGCACACAAATCCAATGTGGGAGCGAGCCTGCTCGCGAATGCGGAGTGTCAGGCAACATGGATTTGATTGACCCACCGCCATCGCGGGCAAGCTCGCTCCCACAAGAAATCTGTGGTCTGCTCAAAATCCGGTGAGTCACACAAATCCAAATGTGGGAGCGAGCCTGCTCGCGAAGGCGCAGCGTCAGGCACTGTTGATTTGATTGACCCACCGCCATCGCGGGCAAGCCCGCTACCACAGTTATCGAGATGAACACATCAACAGTGCTCGACCACGAAAACCTGAGGGAGCGGGCTTGCCCGCGATTCGATTTCAGCCTCAGCGCAAAACGAACGTCATACGCGGAAGTGGCTGACCATCTGCTGCAACTGACCACCCAACCGCGCCAGTTCAACACTCGACGCTGCCGTCTCATCACTCGCTGCGGCGGTCTGCTCGGACACGTCGCGCACGTTGATGATGCTGCGGCTGATCTCTTCGGCCACGGCGCTTTGCTGTTCGGCCGCCGCAGCGATCTGCTGGTTCATCGACTGGATGTTCGACACCGTGCGGGTGATGTTTTCCAGCGAGGCGCCGGCCTTGCGCGTCAGGGCGACGCTGCTGTCGGTCAGCGCGCGGCTGTTGTTCATCACTGCCGAAACCTGCTGGGTGCCGTTCTGCAGACCGGCGACCAGACCTTCGATTTCCTCGGTGGATTTCTGCGTGCGTTGAGCCAAACCGCGCACCTCATCGGCCACCACGGCAAAACCACGCCCGGCTTCACCGGCACGTGCTGCCTCGATCGCGGCGTTGAGCGCGAGCAGGTTGGTCTGTTCGGCGACCGCCTTGATCACGTCCATGACGCTGCCGATCTTGTCGCTTTCCTGTTGCAGCACGCTCATCGCTTCGGTCGAACGCACCACTTCGCTGGCCAGACGCTCGATCTGTGCGATGGCCTCATTCACCACCTTGTCGCCATCACGGGCCTCGCCGTCCGCAGCAGCGGCAGCTTGCGACGCTTCCTCAGCATTGCGCGCAACTTCCTGCACGGTGGCAGTCATTTCGTGCATGGCCGTGGCGACCTGATCGGTCTCGACTTTCTGGCTATTCACACCGGCGCTGGTCTGTTCGGTTACAGCCGACAACTCTTCGGCGGCGCTGGCAATCTGCGTGACGCCGTCGCGGATGCCGCTGATCAAGTCACGCAGGGTCACGCCCATGCGCGCGATGCCTTGCTGCAACACGCCGAGTTCGTCGCGGCGAGTGACGTTGACGTTCTGAGTCAGGTCGCCGCTGGCGATGCGCTCGACTACGGCCAGGGTTTCCTGCAACGGACGGGTGATCTGACGGGTGATGATCACTGCTGCAATCACGCCAACCAGCAGCGCCAGCAACGTGCTGATCAACTGGAAGGTGCGCGCCTGGGCGCTTTCAGCGTCACGGCGATCAAGCTGGATCTGGTACAGCTGCTCGCTCAGGGCGACGATGGTGGTGCCCTGATCGGTCATTTCCTTCCGCGCCTGCACGGCATCGGTGTTGGCGTTCTTGTACGCCATCAACGCGCTGCGATAGCTGCTCAGCGCGGTTTCCAATTGGCGCAGGGCATCCTGCTGAGTCGCGGCAAATTGCGCGTTCAGCGGCTTGAGGCTGGCGATGGCCGCATCGATCTGGCCAACGGCTTTCTGCTCGGTCTCGGCATTGCTGGTCGCGGTGTAGCCACGCACTTCATAGCGCGCGAGGATGAACGCTTCCTTCGCCGCAGTAACAGCCTGGAACTGCTCGAAACGCTGATCGCTCATCTCCGACTGCTGCACGCGCTGGCTGATCGATTCGATCAGGTTGTAGGCGTTCTGGGCGTTGACGCTCATGGTGTCGCGCGCACTGTTGCCGGTGCGATAGGCGTTGCGCATTTTGTTCAGCGAGGTCTGGTATTCAGCGATGGTCGCGGCCTGCTGCTTGAGCAGTTTGACGTTCTCCGGACTCTTGAATTTGCTGATCAACGCCTGTTGCTGTGCGGCGAAGCTTTCCAGGGTGGTCTGCACATTCTGCGCGGCGGTTTCGTCGCCGTTGGTCAGCATGTACTGCAGGCGCACCACGCGCAGTTTGGTCAGGCCGGCGTTGAGCTGGGTGATGTCGCTCATCCAGTTGCTGCGGTCGATCAGGCCGCCGAGGCTGGTCCAGCCGGTCAGCGCCAGAACGCAGGTCAGGGCCAGCACCAGGCCGAAGCCCAGGCCGAGTTTCATGTTCACGCTGATGTTACCGAACCAGCTATTCATGCAAATCCTCCAGAAACGTTGGGTTTCTTGGTCGTCAGTTAAGCTGGAAGATTGTTGTTCTTTTGAGCCAGCAGGGGTGTTAGCAGGTCTGTATCGGCCGCAAACCCGAGAGCTGAAAGGATTTTTGTCCTACAGATTTCGCGCAACTCAACCCAGGCGCCGCGACCAGCGCTGATCCGGCGCCTCGAACCCCGGATTGACCAGCGCCGTCAGCACATGATCCTGCCAACGCCCGGCAATGTTCAGATACGCCTTCGCATAGCCCTCACGCTCAAAACCCAAGCGCTCAAGCAACCGCGCACTGCGCTCATTGCCGGGAATGTAATTGGCCATGATCCGATGCAGATTCTGCACATCGAACATATAACCAATCCCCGCCTCCAGCCCCTCCTGCATCAAACCCTGCCCCTGATGCGCCTCATCAATGTGATAACCCAAATAACACGCCTGAAACGCCCCCCGAATAATCCCGCTGAAATTGCACGCCCCGATCATCTGCTGACCGTCCGCCGACAGCAGCGCGAAATGCATGGCTAACCCGGCTTCGAAAGCACTGGCCTGGATCTCCAAGCGACGACGGATGTTGGCGGTGGAGAAGTAGTCGGTGGTGCGGATGGGCGACCACGGCGCCAGGTGGCGGAGGTTGCGCTGGTAGAACGCGCTTTCGAGCTCGGCTTGATCGGGGGAGAGGATCGCCAGCGTCAGGCGCGGGCAGGGCAGGGATAACAGCGGCATCGAGCGCTCCTTGGCGAGGGATCTGCAGGCAGAGTCGCGCATATGGTGGGGAGCGGCAAGATATGGAGAAGCCGAGGCGAAAAAAAGCCCGCTAGAAGCGCGGGCGAACCGTAGTTTCTTGAATGAGCGGGGGGATTTTATGGGATTGCTCGGGTGGGCGTGGTGAAGAAAAGTTCACGTCGTGCGCATCGGGGCGTGTTAGCCCGATTTCAAAAAAATGATAACCGTAGTTTGCGAGTGATTCGCTATCAGGCCTAGGGGAAAAGCGCCATCTCAGCATGGCTGTATATTTAACCAGTATTTCCTGTTGGCTTATCCCCTAAGTTATGGCTTTATGCGGTCTAAAGTCAGCTTCTTCGCCATGTCATCAATTTCACTCATGGCAGACACTTACAGCGCCATAGGTACGCCACCACCAGAAACTCGCTGAACAAGCTACATACCATTTGACCTGACTCCGACTGGAAGATGGTTGCGTAATGGCTCTTCTGCATCCGTTGGGTGTCACTTATCACGCAATTTGCACAAAAGCGGTTGGTAGGACGCTGAGTCCTGTAGAATCCCAGCCCGCGAAAAAGGGGGAAATATGGCTCACACGGCACAGACGAAACAGGCACAGCAAGCGGACCAAACGGCTGCGGAATCCCCCAGCCAGGTGCTGGCCTCTGCTAGAGTCATGGCTCGCGCCCTGGTTGCCACTTTCCCGGTGGATCACCAACTAGCCCTTGCGCGTGCATTTGGTGTGCGCCTGATCGAGGCTTGGTGGTGTGGTTTGACCAGCGTCGACATCGTCCCCCAAGAGCTACGTTCACCGCTCCATCCATTCCCTACCGAGCCGCTGCCAGAGGCTGCCGCCGCACTCGCGGAAACAATTGGTCGCACTGCCGCAAAATTTAATGCAGAGACCGCCGCCTATCAAATTGGCCTCACCTATACCGGTATGCTCCCAGCTGTACATCGTGGGGAGTACGGTATTTTCTACACTCCACCTGTCTTGACTGCCCGTCTGCTCGACCAAGTAACGTTAGCTAATGTTGACTGGGCGAAGTGTCGCGTGCTTGATCCTGCTTGCGGAGGAGGAGCCTTTTTGGCACCCATCGCCCAGCGGATCATGGACGAACAGAAGCATTGCAGCCCAAAGTTTCTAATGCAGAGCATCGGCAACCGCTTGCGCGGCTATGAAATTGATCCATTCGGGGCTTGGCTTAGCCAAGTCACCTTGGATGCTGTGGTACTGCCGATTAGCCGGCTGGCGGGCCGTAAGCTGCCCGTTATGGTTACCGTCTGTGACTCGCTTCGCCGCAGCCAGCCGAAAGACCGTTTCGATTTGGTGATCGGCAATCCTCCATATGGCCGAGCCAAGCTCGACGCCGAGACTCGCGACCGTTACAAGCGCTCGCTGTATGGCCACGCGAACCTGTATGGGCTGTTTACCGATCTGGCGCTACGTCACACCAAGTTGGGCGGCGTTATTGCCTACGTTACCCCGACCTCATTTCTAGCCGGCGTCTACTTTAAAAATCTACGGGCCTTGTTGGGGCGCTCAGCGCCGCCGCTGACCATCGATTTCGTTACCGCTCGAAAGGGCGTTTTTGACGACGTGCTGCAGGAGACAGCTCTGGCGACATATCGAAAAGGCGCGGACAGTGCTCCAGTCGTTGTTGCCGAAATTGCCCCATCCATGAACGGGTTGGATGTCCAGCAGACGGGCAAGATAGTCCTCCCCGCCGACTCATCGCTTCCTTGGCTCTTGCCGCGTACGACTGAGCAGAGCGCTCTGGTACAACGGCTGACGCGCATGCCCTACCGTCTCGCCGACTGGGGCTATGGCGTAAGTACTGGACCGTTGGTGTGGAACCGTTTCAAGAGTCAGCTTGCGCATCGCCCAAGCAGCAAGCGCCTGCCACTGATCTGGGCTGAAGCAATCACCGCCGATGGCCGTTTCATATTCCGCGCGGATAAAAAAAATCATGCCCCATACTTCGAGCTGAAGGCCGGGGACAATTGGCTGGTGACCACTAAGCCCTGCGTTCTGCTGCAGCGCACCACGGCCAAGGAGCAAAGTCGGCGCCTCATAGCCACAGCGCTGCCTGCCGAGTTCCTAGAAAAGCATGGCGGCGTCGTCATCGAGAATCACGTCAATATGATTCGGCCGATCATCGAATCACCAAGGATTCGCGCCGATGTGCTGGGTGCATTTATCAACAGCTCGGCTGCAGACCGCGCTTTTCGCTGCGTAAGTGGGTCCGTCGCCGTCTCTGCCTACGAGCTGGAGTCTCTGCCGCTGCCATGCCCCGACGAACTTGTAGAGCTGGCTCGGCTGGTCGATGCCGGTGCTGATCGCGAATCCATTGAGAGTGCATGCAATCGATTGTTTGAAGGGGATATATAGTGCTGCCACCTTACGTACCAAGGGAACTGGTCGCTGAAAGGCTCCCGCTTATCTTCCCGGAAGGCACTCCGAATCGGATTTACTGCACTCGCGAGTTAGCTGCAAGCGCTGTATTTGCGATGTTGTATATCGGGGCTGTGGAGCACTCCAGCGTTAGGTTGGGGCCTGTGCATGTGTATCGCATGACCGATGTACAGGCGGCCAATGATAGCGATGAAGAGCGCCTCAGCTATAGATCTAACTTGCGCAAGAAGTCGTACGAGGTTCCCGGCAAGCGGTGGTACGCCGATAACACCCGTGAGCCTATTCGTGACGAGACCCTCCGCGAGGGTCTTGTAGCAGTTGGTGCCGTCATGGAAGACAAGGATGTTCCCACCACATCCGGTAAGCCTCGCTATGCTCTCAAAACTGATCTGGCTGCCTTGTTCGACCCTGCACTCCAAGACGAGAATTTAGAGGAGGCTATTTTCAAGTGGCAAGATGAGCACCTGAATAAAGGTGCGCTTGCGCGGATTTCTCTGATGCGCATGGGAGCTGCGGACCAGGAAGGCGTGCTTGTAAAGTTCCCTAATGGCGAAACGCGCATATTGTCCTATGGCCCTAGCTCGTTGATTTCTAGGGCGGTCGTCGAGGTATTTGCCAAGCAGTTTCTGGAGAAACCTGCTGTGCTTTGGCTCAGTGAGTCGAGCAACAAGGTTGCCATGCAGGACCTGCGCATGGCTTCGACCATCGGACTCGACATTCAGGCGCATAAAAATCTACCCGATTTGATTTTGGTGGATCTCGGACCGACCAATCCCCTGATCGTCTTTATTGAGGTGGTTGCTACCGATGGCGCAATTACCGCTCGCCGCCAAGATGCCCTTTTTGACCTGACGGACAATGGCGGCTTCAAGCGCTCGCAAGTCGCTTTTGTCACGGCATATGCGGATCGGGAGTCGGCAGGCTTCAAGAAGACCGCCACAGGATTGGCTTGGGGGTCTTTTGCCTGGTTCATGAGTGAGCCCGATAAAATTCTCATGCTCCGTAACGGAGTGGGTCCTCTGTCTGGCTTGAACCAGCTGCTAGGTCCTTAGGGCTTGGCGCGATTGAGTGTTAGCTAGGCTCAAAAAAATACCCTTTAATGGACCAATCTCTTGCTCCGTTTAAAAAGGATTTTGTTGGACCGGAGTGATTTCATAGGTAGGCATGCTGCGAATAATTCATCATGCGATTACTTGAAGAGCTGTGGATATTCTTTCGGAAGGTGTCTAGGGGTTGATATGGCGGATAACGATTGGAACGAAATGGCATACGCGGCAGTGCGTCAGGTCGCTCAGAGGCAGCCAGAATTCACACCCGACGACATATGGGCAACTGGACTTCAGAAACCAAGTGAAGCGCGCGCTCTAGGTGGAGTGATGCGCCGGGCTCGCGGAGAGGGGCTCATTGAGAAAACGGGACGTGTACAGCCGACTAGGCAACCAGAAAGCCACGGTACCGATGTAACGGTCTGGCGTTCACTGATATACGTGAACTCAATCGCATAGGCGCGTTTTTGTTGAGCGCAGTAGGTATGGAAAAGGTGACAGACTTATTTGAAGAAAATAAAGCTGTCACCTTTTTTCTGAAGAGCCGGGCGTTTGCGCTAGTAATTTTGAAGATGCTCAAAACGGTCGCTACTCTCGATGAGAGTCGTACGGGCGGTGTCTGAAGCAGGCGGTAAATTAAGGAGCAACAGTGGCTATTCCGGATTTTCAAAGTGTGATGCGCCCTGTGTTGAGCACTGTACAGAACGGTGCGACGCTGCCGCTAAATGAGTTGCGCGAGCGTGTAGCCGATCAGTTTCAGCTGACCGAGGACGAACGCAAGGAGCGCCTGCCTTCCGGTTATCAGACGGTGATCAACAATCGAGTGGGCTGGGCTCGTACCTATTTGAATAAAGCTGGGCTGCTTTGCATTCCGACCAAGGGCATGGTGCAAATTACTCCGCGAGGCCTTGACGCCTTAGCCAATGGCCCGCAGCGCATCACGGTTAGCTGGCTGAAGCAGTATCCCGAATTCGCAGAATTTCATACTGCCAAAGCGCAAGCAGATGATGTCCCCGCTGTGCTGAACGTTGGTGTTGCCGAAACCACTCCAGACGAGCAACTAGCAGAGGCGCATCAGGCACTGGTGCAGTCTTTGGCAGATGAGCTGCTGACGCAAGTTAGGCTGGCCAGCCCTAGCTTCTTTGAACAGTTGGTCGTCGATCTCATGATCGCCATGGGATATGGCGGCTCGCGCAAAGAGGCTGGTAAGGCGACCCAAGCGACCAATGATGACGGCATTGACGGCATCATCAAAGAAGACAAGCTAGGCCTTGATGTGATTTATCTGCAGGCCAAGCGCTGGGCCAACACTGTTCATCGCCCCGAAATCGACAAGTTTATAGGCGCCCTGACTCGACAGCGTGCACGAAAGGGCGTGTTTATTACCACCTCGGACTTTTCTGAAGGGGCTCGCACAGCAGCGCTCGGGCTGGATATCAAAGTGGTATTGATCGACGGTGTTGAACTGGCGCGCCTGATGGTAGAAAACAACCTGGGCGTGAGCATCAAGCAAGTTTACGAAGTGAAGCAACTCGACAGTGACTACTTCGCGGGCGAATGACTTGCAACGTCGCTGGCAGGGGCAGTCAACGTGCGGGACATTTTTCAAGGCTAGGGCCGCGCTTAACGTGGCCTGCTACAGCTCCTATCCCAATTGATAGCGAAGGCTTGCCGACGTTCAACAATCGCTCATGTCAGTGAAACGTTTTGGGCGGGCGATTGAGCCAGTCTTTCCACGAAGGATTGCTTTTGCACTTTCAGATGCTAAGTCTAGGGATTGTGGGCTAGCTGAATAGACAGCCTCAACCTGCCGGTTACGTGAAAGCCTTTTGATTCTCATCATCTCTGAAAAATCGAGGTCGTGTGCATGCGGGTGTTCGTTAATCATGGCGAGACTACCCATCAGGCTGTTGCGGCAAAGTTGGGTTAAGGCTAACACGGTCATTCGAGGTATTGGGCTCTCGCGCTAGCTGGAACCCTACCTCATCGAGTCATTTTTCCTTGGCTCGGGCTTGGTCGCTATTGTCACCGCTGAATACTTATCGACTGTTGGTTGCTTGGCCGTCTCCTTGATTGCACCAAATCACAGCCACAAAAAAAGACGCCCTAAGGCGTCTTCTTCATCGAGTTGGTGGGCCGGGGGATTTGAACCCCCGTCTTCTAACCGTAAACCGTGGCCTTGAGCCGCCAAGCTGTCATTCTGCTGTCATTGCGCTGCGTACGCACGTGGTTGCATTGACAGGCCACTGCAGTTCTACCAATATTGAGCATGAAATAATTACGGGCCCGAAAGTCATCTTGACCTCGGGTTTCTGTGTCAAGGAGGTGCTACAAAATGCGTTCGACCAACAGGCACGGATCGCTCTATGACGCCTTTCTCCTAGATGGAAAGAAAAGGATTTCGGCAGAAGAGTACGTAGACCTGGCAACTTGCCATGCAGACGAGATCATCTCTGCTGAATTCATCCTGCCACGGATCGGATCTGATAGCTTCGGTGAATTTGAAGTCGAGCTACGAACGCCGACTTATGAGGTCAGTCTGGGATGAGCGAAGATAACAAGGATCAGTTACCAGAAAAACCAGAGCTGAAAGCGCTCATGGTTGCAGTAAAGCAGATGGTTGAAGCAGGCCAGCAGGAGATAGACGTTCGTCGGGGCGAGCAAGACGTCAAGCGTGAAGAAATTGCTTCTCGCGAAAAAATCGCGCTGGCGACGATCGAAGCACAGCGCGAATTTCATAAGGAGCGATTTAGTCGATTCAACGACCATCTAATCCATCGTTACTGGTTTGTGGGCGTGGTCATGCTGCTCGTTCTGACTTTTTCTGGCTTTGCGATATGGGCTGGCGCCAAAGAGCTGGTTATGGATCTTGCCAAGCTTGTCGGTGGTGTGGCTGTCGGCGCTTTTGGGGGGTTCCATTACGGCAAAACCAAAGGATCGAAAGATTCCGGCGATAGCTAATTTGAACTGGATCTTTCCATCTTGGGTGAGGCAGAGAATATAGCTTCTGCTTTCGCCCCGGCATCTGTATCTGACGCTGGCATCCATCTGCCATAAACCCTTGCAATCATTGTCCAGTCGGTATGTCCCATTTGCTTGGCGACCCACATCGGATGCTCACCAGCCGACAGCATCATCGAGGCGTAGGTGTGGCGAGTCTGGTACGGCCGGCGGTACCGAACCCCAGCTTTCCTCATCGCCGGCACCCACATTGTTTTACGGATCGGGCCGTCTCCCGCCCATCGTTCAAGCGTGCGGGGATTCTGAAACACCTCAGCGTCCGCAAGGAACGTGTACGCCTTCTGCGCTTTCAACGCTTCCATCGCAGGACGAAGCAGTTTCACGCTGCGCCTACCTGCAGCAGTCTTCGTTGTCTCGGCCTTTCCTTTTCCAGCTTGGGTCATTGCGCGACTCACCATGACCTCTTCCCGCAGCCAATCGATATCGCCCCAGTCCAGTGCAACGAGCTCGCTAGTGCGCAGGCCTGTCCATAAGGCGAACTGCATCATGTTGCGCGCCTGGCCGGTGAGGGCGCCCAGCACCGCCTGTTGCTCCTCGGGACTGAACGGATCGACATCGTCCTCTTTCGGCGGCGCAGCCTTGCGCGTATAGGTCCAACCCGCCAGTGGGTTCTGCTCGATCAATTCCTCCTCAGTCGCATCGTTTAGCGCGGAGCGGAGACAGCTCTGGATGTTGCTGAGCGTCTTGTTGCCCACCTCCAGTGTGTCCAGCCAGTCCCTCACCGCCTTGCGCTTCAGATCCACGAGCATAGTGTCGCCCAGCGCCGGGATCAGGCGGAGGGTGACCAGCTTTCGATAACCATCGAACGTGCTGCTCGCGACGTGCTTCTTCTTCGCCTCGAGCCACCTGGTCAAAAAGCCGTTCATGGTTTCGCGCGACGCCTCGGGCGCGAACTTCGCCGCCCGGGCCGAGCCAGGGAAGGTTACCGAGTAGTCGAAGGTGCCGATCGATATCGCATGCTCGATCGCGGCCTTGTGCTGCTCGGCTTTCTTCAGATTAGTGGCGGTGGGCTTGAGCGTGATCCGCTCGCGGCACCGGACGCCCCGATACATGAACGTGATTTCGATGCTCGAATCGGAGACTGCCCGAACTCCCCGCCCGCCTCTACCCATGACTCATATCCTTCTATGTCGAGAAGCGTCCGGCCATCCGGCGCTTTGATCCATATCTCACCGAGCCGCCAGATCCCGTCACGGATCTTTGAGCGGATCGCGTCTTCTGTGTAGCCAGATTCGCTGGCAAATTTCCTGACAGTCACGTAGCGCATAGCTTCACCGCTCATCGTGTCGCGACACGTTTCCATCCTTCGCGATTCGTGTCGCCATGTTGTTGCAATTCCCCAGGCTGCTCATGCGCCAGCTCCTGCAATTGCTGCCAGCTCTGCCACCAGCGCATCGGTGCGCCCGTAGAATTTGCCAGCATCCTCGTTCACGAATCGCTCGATCACGCTGGCCACCGCCGCCGAGTTGGAAAGCCCGCGCAGATCCGTGTCTGCTGTTGGCGCGTCTGTCGATGGCGCGTGCACGAAGGCGCCGGCCTTGATTTGCAGCGTGCGCACCGGCCGCACAGCCTTTTCTTTGCTCGTCCAGTTCGTGTCCGGTGTGCACCAGGGCAGCATGTGGAGACACCAAGCACTGCCGGCGGATGACTTCTGCGTGCTCGACCAGTACTCGCGCAATGCGAATGCCTGAGCTGGCCCGCCCGCACCATCTGCAGGCCAGTGCTTGCCCCACGGATCGAGTTGCAGCAGGTTGGCGCGCATCACCTGCAGCTCTTCAATCGCCGGGATGTGCCAGCCCCGGTGCCCACGGATCGACATGTTCAGCACCTTCTGCGCGATCGCGCTTCCGGCCTCGGCCATTGCCCGGGTGTTAGCCAAACCGTCGTGGTACGACTTGCTGCCGCGAACGCTCAGTCGCGGGCCTATCCGGTCCCACCATTGCGCGGGCATTTCGAACTCGCGACCGGCGTCGATGAGCGCGTGCTCAGCGCCACCAAAGAACAGGCGTCCAGCGAAGAAGCCGCCGGCGAATGGCTGGCCGATTGCGGGCAGTGCCGCTGGGGAAATTGCCAGATGCTTGGTCATTTACCATCTCCCGATTCACCTACCGCGCGCAGCTTGAGCGAGATCCCGCAGGCGCCAGCTAACTTGGCCAGCTCGCTGACTGTGGTGCTGGGCTCTTGAAGGGCCTGGCCGAAACGAACGAGGCGGGCGCCCAGGCTTGCAAACTCGTTTCCCGCTGTGACGCTCTCACGGTCACGTTCCAGGAAACTGTTCGGGCTGTTCATAGTTTGAACCTCTCATCCTGTGGGAGCGGAGTGGCCACCGAAAGCCCTTTCTCAGTCACTGAACTGGCCTGAGACGCCCTGCCTGCCTCACGCTCGGCAGAGCCGCTCTGTGGGAGCGAACTATCCGGCAAGCAGCTGATGCCCGTGTTGTTCAGAATCCAGCAGGTAACGCCGCGTTCGCTGTCGTGCTGGACGCTGATGACTTGTTCGCTGGCGCCGGCTTGGCCGGCAATCAGCAGCAGGGCGGCGATGATCATTGCTCGCATGGGGTGCTCTCCATCAGATTGCCGGCCGAGTACCCGAATACTTCTGCTTCGGTGCCCAGGGCTTTTTCACGGAAAGGCAAGTGTTCGAGCAGGGCTTTCGCTTCGCTCAGACTCGGCAGCTTGAACACGACCGTGAGGAAGGCCGGTTCGGCGTTGACCATCCGGACGCGATCATCGATGTGCATCAGCTGTTGATCCTTCGGGATGCCTGCCTGAGTGCGTTGGTGAATTTCCTCACGGTGTACTGCGACCGACTCCGGCGCGGATATCCCGATGCGCGCTTGCTGGCCAGTGATACCCAAAACAGTGACGCTGACGTCATTGCCAATACGGATCGTCTCGCCAGATCGGCGGGTAAGAATCAACATGGTCCTGCTCCTTGAGTTGGGAGAAGCTTTTTCAAGGCCGAGCGAATCCCGGCCGCGTTGTTGGCTTTCGCGAAAAATCAGATTGGGTTAAGCGGAGAGGGCGACCTCAATGCGGCGCACAGCCACGCGGGTTTCGATGCGGCGCTCACCTGGGCGACGGATTCGATTAAATGAATTGTCATTGGTGGCCGACTGGCCAACAAGAACTGCGCACAAGGCGATGATCATCGGGCTGATCAGCCCTCGGCGGAATGCTTCCGCCACGAGAGCTGGGCGCTTGTATACGCCAAGCTTATGCATGCAGGATTCGATGCGGCCTTTAATTGAACGAGGGGAGAGGCCGTCTTTCTGTGCGATTTCTTTGTCGGTATGCCCAGCAGCAACGGCAAGTAGGCAGGACAACTCGCGTTCAGCGAGGCCAAGCCCGAGGTTTCCTTTCCAAGTACCGTTGCTGATGAATTGCATGATGGGCCACCCATGACCAAAGTTGGTTTCTGGTGGCTATAGTGCTGGCGGGATTTAACGGTGTCAATCCTTGCGGGATTATTTTTTACAGGCCAGGGATTTTTGCGTCTATTACTCGCCCGATGATTTCCCAGTCTCCGTCAATTTCTAAGGGTTTGAACGTCGGATTTAGCGGCATCAGATATCCGCAACCAGCGTCGTTCAGGTACTGCTTGAAAGTGGTTTCACCGTCGCGATGGCGAGCCACGTAGAACTTACCGCTTATCAGATCGAAGCCTTCTGGCTGCACTAATATTTTTGTGCCTTCCGGAAAGCTAGGAACTGTCGTCGAGGTCATTGATGGGCCGCGCACGTCCAACCAATAACCGTGGTTCCCTGCGTTTTCGGTTGAAGCCAAATACTCCTCAGTGCTCCCTGTGGCAAAAGTGTCTGGTGATTCCGCCCTGGTTCCCGCTGCTATCCAGCTAATCAATGGATATCTCCTTGGGGCTCGCCACGGTTGTACTGCAAGCTCTAAATTGGCGTGCTCTGACCTTTCCCCTTTGTGTTTTTCGTAAAGCCCTTCACCCGATACCGCTGCGGTCATCATTGCAATTTGCTTGGCAATTCGTGGGCTAAAGGCTTCCACCGGCACCTGAAGTAACTGAGAAACCTGCACGGCAAACGGCGTGTTTAGGGCATTGCGCCCGTTCAAATAGTGACTGAACGATCCTTGGTTCATACCAAGGGCCGCGGCCGCCTTTTCTTGCGTCAAGCCAAGGTCCTTACGCTTCGCCATGAAGATGGCTTTAAGCGCGGCGCACTCCTGCTGAGCAACATCGCTGAGATCTTTCTTTTTCATCCGAGCACCCTATGGCCGGCGGCATTGAAATTCAAATGCCGCAAGCATTGACTTTAAAAAATCCCGCCAGCACTATTTAAATAGAACCAAAATTGTGGAGTCATTTCGGTGAAACGAATTCCTCTTGCTGAATACGCAGCAAAGCGACACGCAGGGACGGCCGAAAAGCTCGGAATGAGTCAGGGCTCTCTGAGTAAAGCTATCCGTGAAGGGCGGTCCATTTTTGTGACCGTGTCCGATGACGGCAGCTTGTCCGCTCTTGAAGAAAAGCCCTTCCCTGGACAGAAGCGGCGTAGCGCGTCCAGCCAATGCGCAAATGATAAACCCGCAGGCTCTGCCGCGTCAGGGGCTGATGTACCTGTGAATCCATCCAGTTCGCGGCTCGCCAAAGAACTCGCCCCTCCTGAGGCCCTCGGTTGATGGATATCTTCAGGGTCTGCACGTTTTCAGTGATAAAGGAAGTCCCTCGCCAGGGACTCCTCAGCGACTTCCAAAGGTTCGTTTTTACCTGCTCAATTAAAAGCAACGCTCACTTCCTAGAACTGGATATGGAGCTGACGAAATTCTGCGCATGCGCGGATTTTCCGAAAATGCGACAACTTTGTGCTTATGGGCGACATGCGGGGGGGTCGCGAAAATTTTAATCGTTATAGGGCCCCTCTGCCTTCGCACTAGTAGGTGTGAGTTGCAATTTTTGGAGATGTGATATGCGCGCTCGAACAACTATTCCGCCAGCCCGTCCCGGGTAGGTGACGACCCTCTCAGGGGAGGGGGTTGCATTAATTTTGTGTCGTGGATGATGGGGAAACCTAAACGCCAGGCACAAAAAAGCCCGCTTCGCAGGCGGGCTTCTTAACCAGACCCTTCACGGGGGTCTTCGTACTACTTCGTCTTTAGGAGGCGAATCAATGCACCCAAAAAATAGCACCAACCCACTCGCATCGCAAGAGCTGGTCACGGCCCTTGTCGGCTTCTGTGACACCCCAATCGATAACCGGGGTATTCAATTGCTCAACGTTGCACCTGGCACGAACGCGGAGGATGCACTCCAAACCGCGAAGGTGCTTTCTTCCGGCTTGGGCCAGATCTGCCGCCACATGCACGACAGCTTGAACATCGGCGAACTGGCGTATTGCGATGGCATGGCCGCGCTGGGGTTCCTCGCCGAGACGGTCAGCGCGCTGGTTTGGTCAGTTCAAAAGGGCGCGGAAGCTGATGGCGAGGTCGCACAATGAAGACTCCAATCCTTACGCTCGAGCATGAGCACTGTGTGAGCGGCAATCACGCTGTTCTGGCAGCCGTTGGTGGGGTTCCGGTAGTTGACTCTCTCGACGCAGCGAGCAGCTATTTGGAATCGGTTTGCGCGGGTTTGCGGTCGCTCATGAATGTCTCGGAGTGCACGCACGAAGCGACTCTTGTCTATCTGGCGGCTGATGCTGCGCTGGCGCTCGTCTATGCCTCGCACGCCGGAATCGAGGCCGCGCAGGGCCAAGGCGGTGCAGCATGAACGAGCAAAAGCAGATTGCTCAGGACGCCATTTTTCAGATCGCTTGCGCTATGGAGCAAATTGACTGGCTGCGCGGGGTTCTCTACGTGCTTCGAGATCAGCTCGATCGCCGTAATGACCAGCAATATTCCAAGGTAGCGGACTTGGCCCTGTACAACGCGGATGACTGGCATAACCAGCTCGACTGCGAGGTCAAGACGCTGGAAGAACGCACTGAAAAAGCGTTCGCGAACAGCACGCCCGCTTCACTCATTGATCACTTGGTTCCGTCCCGAGTGTCACTGGAGTCATTCGCCAAGGGCCGCCAGCGAGATGCAGCGCGCCTGCTTGGCGTTTCTCCGACGACCATCAGTAAGGCATTAGGCCTCAAGCGAAAAGTCTTTGTCACTACGAACGCGGATGGCAGTGCGACCGCCGTTGAGGAGTGCCTCTTCCCGCGCGGGCATTCCGCGGGAGGTGCCCAATGAACCTGACCCCCTTCAATTTCAGTGGCGCTGAGATCCGCGTAATCACCGATGCCCAGGGTGAACCTTGGTTTGTCGCCAAGGACGTGGCCGAGCTTCTCGAATATGTAGATACCGATAAGGCAGTTCGGACGCACTGCAAGGCCGCCAAAACCTACCCCGCCGAAATGGCGGGTCAGGTCAGGAACGTCAAGGTCATCCCCGAGCGTGATCTCTATCGACTGGTGATGCGCTCGCAAATGCCAGCGGCTGAGGCTTTCGAAGAGTGGGTGGTGGGAGAAGTGCTGCCGAGCATTCGCAAGACGGGCGGCTACCAACGGAAATTGAGCCCGGCCGAGCAACTGCTCGCCAACGCCCAACTGCTGGTGGACATGGAGCGCCGCCAAGACCAGACCGAGCAGGCCGTGGCCGGGATCGAGACGCGCGTGGCCAACGTAGAGCAGGTTCGCTACCTCGACTCGCGCCCGGCCGGCTTCGAATCCATGACCACCATCCGCGAGCGCATCAACTTGCGCCATGGCATCCCGCCGTGGGTGGTCAACGCCGTGATGCGCGATGTCCCCGGCGCGCCACTGCCGTTCGCCATGGTGCGCAGTGCCCACGCCGACGACGGCGCCCAGCCATACGCGATCTGGCCAACAGCCGACATCACCCGTCGCTTCGACCGGTTTGCTGCCGAGTGCACTTTCGTCACGGCCGAGCGAGCCACCCATCCCGATATTCAGCAAGGCCGGTTCAAGCTGCGCCAGAGGACTTCCGCATGAGCAAAGTTATTGATTTTCCCAAGCCCGCGCAGTCCGAAACAATCGATCAGAAGTACTTCGAGAAGTTCGCCGATGCGGCACTGCTGCTGAAATGTTTCGAAAGCGTGAAAGACGCCACCGAGTTTGTCGAGGAGGGCGGAAAGATCGAAGAGCGGGACGATGTGTACTTGGGCCTGATCGAAGCTTACTGGGCGCTCAAGGTTCTCTTCGAGCGCAGGACAGGCGCGGATGCCAAAAAGGTTTCCGATGATCACTGGAAATCCGCGAGCAAATATCTGCTGGCTGGGAAGGAGGCTCCGCCCATGATGATCCCGACCCGAAAATCGTTGATCGAACCATTACCGCCAGAATTCTTCGCGGAGCATAGCGACCTCGCTCTGGCCTGCACTGCTTTCAATTCGAGCGACCAGATCAGGCTTGGGACAAACGCGACAATTGCAGCTTCCAACGCGGCGATTTCAGCCACCGTAGCAGTGGAGGCCATCAACGCGACTACCGTGCTTCGCCTTCTGGTCCTGCGTCTGTCTGGCGGCTCAATGGAAACCATGGCAGCCCATATCGGCCGCAAGCCAGGGGAGACGCTGCAATGAACCGCCTCCCGCAAACCACAACCGCCGAGAAAGGCCCCGTGTCGGTAATCGCCGGGCCGTGGCCGAGCTACAGCCAATTCAGGGGGCTGCCAGAACGCGATCGCTGGGTTCTGTATGGATCGGCCAAGGCCTACCGCCAAGCGCTGGAAGATCAGGGGCTCGTGATGGCAGAGGGGTACGACTCCTTTATTCGCCGCGTATGCGCCGAGTTGGAGATCTGACTATGAGCATGGATCTGATGGTTAAGGCCATGAAAACGAAAGTCGGAAACCCGCTGCGCAAGCTGGTGCTGGTCAAGCTGGCCGACAACGCCAGCGATCAAGGCGAGTGCTGGCCGTCCTATCAGCACATCGCCGACCAGTGCGAGATCGACAGGAGCACGGTACGCAAGCACATCAAGCAGCTTGAGGCGCAGGGGCTGCTGCGTATCGAGAACCGGGAAGGCCCGAAAGGCAACTCAACGAATCTGTATTTCCTCAACCTTTGGGCTGTAGGCCAAAAAAGCACCCCTGTAGGCCCAGAAAGCACAGGTGTAGGCACACAGCCTACAGGGGGTGTAGGCCCAGAAAGCACCAGAACCAGTCACTCTTCTGAACCAGTCAAAGAACCTAAAACCTTGTGCACATCGGGAGTGGAATTGGCTGAGGCCTTCGAAGTGTTCTGGAAGCTGTACCCGAACAAAAAAGCCAAGACGAACGCTCGCAAGGCATGGGACAAGCTCAAACCAAGCACCGAACTGCGACAAACCTTGATGAGCGCATTGGGCAGTCACCGCCTTTCCCGAGATTGGACGAAGGACGACGGGCAGTACGTGCCGATGGCCTCGACCTGGCTCAACGGCGAGCGCTGGCATGACGAGCTCGCTCCGGCGACTGGGAAAACATCGACCTTCACCAACCTGCCGCAACACGAAGCAAACGCTTATCCGGAGGTGCCACATGGCCAAACCAATTTCTAAATTCAGCCGCGTGCCGGATGTTCGTTTCTTCGAGGCGCAGTGCCCGGTGCATGGCACGGTCGATGGTGCTGAGGTCGAGCAGTTCGACGGCACCTATCTGGTGCGCGCTTGCCGTCGGTGCCAGTGGGAGGCGATGAACACCGCCGACAAACGCAGCGAAGCTCACACCGAGGCGCTGGCCCGCCGTAAAGCAACGACGCTGAACGAGCTGCTGATTGGGTCGGGCATTACGCCGCGGTTTGCCGAGTGCACGCTGGATAACTTCACCACTGGTGCGGTGCTGGAAAAGGTCCGCGCTTTGTCGACCTGCCAGTCCTACATTGATCAGTTCGAAGAGAACTACCGCGCCGGCCGCTCGCTGATCCTGTCCGGCAACGTCGGCACCGGGAAAACGCATCTGGCCAGTGGGATCGTTCAGCAGGTCATCCGGAAGTTCAGCGCCGCAGCTTTGATCGTCTCGGCCGCAGAGATCATCCGCATCGCCAAGGGCGCGATGGTGCGCGGCGCTGACTACACCGAGCGCGACGTGATCAACGAACTGGCGAGTTTGGACCTGCTGGCGATCGACGAAATCGGCGCGCAAAAGGGGAGCGAGTACGAACTGGGATTGCTCCACGAAGTCATCGATCGCCGGTATCAGCTTGTCCTGCCCACTGTGGTGGTGTCCAACCTGCCGGCAAACGCTCTCGACCAGTTCATCGGCGACCGCGCGCTCGATCGCCTGCGCCAGAACGGTGGTCAGGCCGTCGGCTTCAGCTGGTCTTCGATGAGGGCCACCGCATGAGTGAATATCGCGAACTGTTCAGCGATGAGGCTGAACACGCTCTGCTGGGGGCGATGCTGCTGGATGGCGAGCTGTTCGACGCCATCACCAGCCAGGTCTCGGCGGCGGACTTTCATGATCCGGAGAATGCTGCGCTGTTCCAAACGATGATTGGCTGTCATGCGGCCGGCAGCCCAGTCGACCCGGTAACGCTGCACGACTTCGCCGAATATCTCCCAAGCGGCGCCCGAACACTGGCCTACGCCGCCGAGCTGGCGCGCAACACACCCAGTACCGCCAACTGGAAGGCCTATGCCAAGGTTGTGACCGAGCGCGCCGTGCTGCGCCGCTTGGTGGACGCTGCCGACGCGGTGCGGGAGTTGGCAACCGAGAATCGGCCTGTCGCCGAAATCATCGCCAGCGCACAGCAGGCAATGGCGGATCTGCGAGACCTGCAGACAGGAGAACCGGATTACAAACGGTTGGATGAGGTAATCCAGCGCAACATCGACGTGATCGACTCCAAGTTCAATGGTCAACTGGAGTCTGGTCTTTCGACTGGGCTGGTTGATCTCGACAAGCTGATCCGCGGTTTGCGAAAGAAAACCGTCACCATCGTGGCCGGGCTGCCGGGGAGCGGCAAAACCACGCTTGGGCTGCAGATCGCACAGCACGTTGCGTGCAGCGGCGCCGGTGTAGGCATGGTGTTCTCCCTGGAAATGCCCGAGGAGGAATTGGGGAACCGTGTGCTGGCGTCAATCGGCGGGGTTGATCTGCGGAAGCTTGACGACGGCCAGTTGCAGGACGATGACTGGCCCCGACTGACCTCGGCGGTGAGCAAGATCATGGATAAACCGCTCTTCATCAGCGACAAGTCCGGGCTCACGGTGGCACGAATCCGCAGCATCGCGCGCCAAGTGCAACGCACGCACGGCCTTGATGTGGTGGTGATCGACTACATCGGCCTGATCGGTTCTGACGGTAAGTCGTTCAACCGCACCTCGGAGCTTGGCAAGATCTCGACCGGCATCGTGAACATCGCCAAGGAGCTGGAAGTGCCGGTGATTCTGCTGGCGCAACTCAACCGCGACTCGACGAAGCGCCCGGGCAAGAAGCCGATCGCCTCGGATCTGCGCGACTCCGGACAGATCGAGGCGGACGCCCACTGCATCATCCTCGTTCATCGTGACGCGGACTCGGAGGAGGGCCAGAACGGCGTTACCGAGCTGATCATGCCCAAGTGCAGGCACGCGCCAGTCGGTTCGTGTCTCGTTCAGCAGCAGGGCCAGTACGCCCGCTTCGTCAACTTCGCCGGCAACCGTGAGCCGAGCAACGAGGAGGTCGAAATGGGCCGCTCGTTCGCCAGTCAGTACAGAGGAAAATCTCGATGAGTAACGTAACGGCGGCGCTGCCGCGCAAGAGCTTGACCCCAGTCGAGTGCCAGTTCCTGAAACAAGGGAATCGTCTGCTGCTGGAAAAGACCAATGGCCGAATCGGCTCGGCGGCGTTCATGGACGTCATTGCCGACTGGCACGCGTCCCGCGCCAACTTGGGCTTCGAGGACTTCGCCCGGCGCTGGATCACCGAAGGCAACGCAAAAAACAAGATCGCTGACAAGCTGCTGCGGGAGCTGTTCGGCATGGATGAGCCAAATCCGAGGAAGGCAGCATGAAAAAACGAACGTATGTGGGCAAGGCTCTGGGCGACACTGAGTGGCTGCTGGAACAGTGGGGCTTTTGGCGCATGGATGGCATGGGCGTGCCAAGCTACGTGTCGCCGCTGTATGCGCTGATTCGAGACAACACTCCGTGCACTGGCGGGGTCAAGGAGTACAGCCTGACCGATGACCTGGCGCTGATTGTCGACGGCGCGGTTGCCCGCCTGATCAATCGAGATACGCAGATGGGCGACTTCATCTGGCTTTACTTCGGAGCCAAGTGGCCTGCGCTGCGAATTGCCCGGGCGGCTGGCATCGGTGAAGCCAAAGCGCGGGAAGTGATCAAGGCCGGTGTTGCCTGGGTTGACTGCGCGCTGGAACGAGTTAGAGAGGCTGCGTAAAAAAGTCTTTCCACGCGGATAAACACCTGTTTTCATGGCACCGTGTTCAGCTTTTCAAGCGCGACACAATAGAGAAAGCCCGACCATTGCGTCGGGCTTTTTTGTGCCCTGGATTCGTGACATGCTATTTGGCCATCACAGAAGGATCACATGATGCCTAATTTTTCCGATCTCCAGGCCGCTTCCAGTTCGGCAGTAAGTCGAGAACGTATCTACTGGAGCAACCTTGTTAAGCTCCTTGAGAAGTTTGGTGAGCAGTTTGTTGAATATTTGGAGCTGCCGTCGCCAACCTACGTTCTGGAAGGCCGCGAGTGTCACTACGTGACAGTCACTCAGAGAAAATCTATAGGCACTAATTCGGCTTTTGATCCATCGGATTACGAGAAGAAGGAGCGCTCGATTCCCTTCACGATCACCGTGGCGCTACCTGACGCTTCACAGGGAATTGTTCGTGAGGTATCAGTTGATCTCGCTCTGAGTTCAGTGGATGGCAATCCTACTATTCACAGCAGTGAGTTTGTCGGTGGCGAGCGTATTATTCGTTATGACCCCATCGCATACCGCAGTTCGATGGACAAAATTGCAAACGTTCTCAAAAGCAAGGCTGAAACCGTTTAAACATTTATTGTTGCTCACCATTCCTGACCCCGGCCGATTGCCGGGGTTTTTCGTTTCTGGAGTATCGGATGGACCCTACTGACCTCGGCCCAGGCACAGCTACCTGGCTGGGCGGTACCGGAACCGTATTGCTGGGCGCCTTCCTTTGGCTGCGCAAGTTCCTCTCGAAGGATGCTGCAGACCGGGCCATGGACAACGCCGATATCGGCACCGTCCGCCGCCTCAATGAACTCCTCGACTCAGAGCGCACCGCCCGGAAGGAAGCGGAGGCCCGTGCCGATCAGTTCGCCAAAGAGCGCAACGAGCTCGCCGCTGCGGTAGGTCGGATGGAGGGCAAGATTGAAGCCCTCACCAGTCACGTCGCACAGCTCACCGCAACGGTAACCTCGCAGAGCGAAGAAATCGCCAGTCTGCGTACCAAGCTGGGAGGCATCAACTGATGGACAGATGCGCAATGGAGTTCATTGCTCGCCGCTGGTGGCGCCGGGCTGAGATCTGGGTGATCGCCGCGTTGTTGCTCGCCGGCGGACTGATCCTCGGCTACCAGGCCGGCGTGTGGTCAGCCAGCAGTGAGCAGACCAAGCAGCTCGCCGAGGTGCGCGCCGCCTACGACGCTGCGCTGGGCAAGCGTGACGTTCGCCTCAACAGCCTGGCCGAGAAGACGCAGGATGCAGCCGTGAAAGTGCAGGAAGCCTCGAACTCAGCGGTACAGGCCGCCGACACCGCCAGCAAGGCAGCGGAGAAGGTCAACGAAGCCGTCGAACGGCAAACACCATAGGTCGCGACACGTTTCGCGAGAGTGCAAATTGTGTCGCGACACGCGGCGAGGATTGATCCCCATGAATATCGAAGACCAAACGCTTGAACTCGGCTTCAACCTCAGCACCAACGTTATTCAGCCAGCCCCTGGCGATTTGATTGTCGTCAAGGTAAGCCATCTTCTCACTGTGTCTCAGCGCGAGATGTTTACCGAAAAGCTGCAGCCAGCGTTTGAACCATTCGGTTGCAAGTTCCTGCTGCTGGAAGGTGGTGCGGACATCATGCTGGTGAAGAAGGCAAAGCCGGACGGTTGCTGACTATGGGGCACACCTTCGAATGTGCCGGGTGTCATCACATCAAGACAGAGGCGGTGCCGTACTACGGTAGCGGCCTGATGTGGGAATCCTGCCGACGGTCGCTGATGCCTCCACCGCCACCGCCACCGCTGCGCAATCCTAACGCACCGGTGATGCCGAGTGCTGGGTCATTGTGGGCCGGGCTGGTTTTCCTCATTGGTGTAGCGGTAGGCGCCAAGATGACAGGAGGCTGGTAGTGGCTAATACCTCACCGTGGCACCACCTGTACAAGACCAAAGAGTGGTTCAGGCTCCGTTGGGCACAGCTTCAGGCTGAGCCGTTGTGTCGTCGCTGCGCATCGCAGGGAAGGACTGTCGCCGCAATCATCGCCGACCACGTCAAGCCGCACCGTGGCGATGTCACTCTGTTCTTCGATGGGACCAACCTGCAAAGCCTGTGCAAGCTCTGCCACGACAGCGCCAAGCAGAGAGAAGAGAAGTCAGGTGTTGTGGTCGGCTGTGACGTGAACGGATTGCCCATCGACCCTAACCATCATTGGAACCGGTCGAAGCGCTGAAACGAGAATGAATCTTGCCGATAGCGCCTCGGAATGGTGCAGCACGTCACTGCCCCAAGGGGGGAGGGATAAAGTTCAGGATTTCCCCACATAGGACCGCCCTCGACCCTCTTTACGCAAAAAGCCAGAATTGGAGAGTTTTTTTGAAGGGAAGAACCCCCGCCCCGACGACCCAGAAAAAGGTCACCGGGACTTTGCGTGCCAGTCGGGAAAACAAGCGGGAGCCTCAGCTCGCGGTCGCATCATATCAGTCGGCGCCCGCCTCGATGACGGCCGAGGGCCAGGCGGTTTGGAAAATATTCTGCCCGCTCGCCGCGTCGATGGGCGTGCTCACTGAAGCCGATCTGCAAACGCTTGAGCGGCTATGCGAAGTCGCCGCCGAGGTTCGCCGCTTGACCAAAGTTATTTCCGAAGAGGGCCATACCTATTCGACCGATGCCGGGCTGATAAAAGCGCACCCGGCTGTCGCGATGGCGGCTGACGCCGACCGCCGGCTGCTCTCTTACCTTACCCATTTCGGCATGACACCCGCCGCCCGATCCAAGGTCCAGGCCATTGGCGAACCTCCAAGCAAAGACCCGGAAGACGAGTTCTTCAATTGAGGTCAAGAAGGTTTCCTATGCGGTCGACCCTGTAACGGCCTGGGCTCAGGAGGTTTGCACCGGCAAGGTGTTGGCTGGCCCAGATATTCGAAATGCCTGTGGTCGCCACTTGCGAGACCTTGAAGACGGGCCGAAACGCGGTCTGACCTGGGATCTCGAAAAAGCCAACCGGGCTATCCGCTATTTCAAGACAGTGCTGAAGCTCAACGGCGGTGAGCACGAAGGTTTGCCGTTCGTTTTGCTGCCTTGGCAGGCGTTCATCGTCGGCTCGATCTTTGGCTGGATGGCTCCCGACGGCTTCCGGCGATTCCGCACCGTGTACATCGAGTCGGGAAAAGGCTCTGGAAAGTCGCCCTTGGCAGCAGGCATCGGGCTCTACTGCCTGACCTCAGACAACGAGCCGCGCGCCGAGGTGTATGCCGCAGCGACAAAGCGCGACCAGGCAATGATCCTGTTCCGTGATGCGGTGGCGATGGTTGATCAGTCGCCCGCGCTGATGAAAAAAATCAAGAAGTCGGGCCGAGATGAAAAGGTCTGGAACTTGGCCTACTTGGCAACCGGATCGTTCTTTCGCCCGATCAGCTCCGACGATGGGCAGTCTGGTCCGCGTCCGCACTGCGCGCTGATCGACGAGGTCCACGAACACAAGAACAACAAGACCGTCGAATTCATGCGGGCGGGCACCAAGGGCCGACGCCAAGCTTTGATCTTGATGATCACCAACAGTGGGCACGACCGGAACTCGGTTTGCTACAGCTATCACCAGCTCGGCGTGAACGTCTGTGAGGCTGGTGCCAAGGGTGTGACCAAGCGGCACCGGCACTTCAACGACGGTTTCTTTGCCTTCATCTGTTCGCTGGATAAAGGCGACGATCCGTTCAAGGATGAGAAGTGCTGGGGCAAGGCCAACCCATCGCTGGGCCACACATTTCAGCCGAAGTATCTGCGCGAGCAGGTGACCGATGCGAAGGGTATGCCGGCCAAAGCGAGCACTGTCCGCCGCCTGAACTTTTGTCAGTGGGTGGATGCTGCGAACCCATGGGTGGACATCGACACATGGCTGTCCTGCTGTGCGAGCTTCGACCCCGAGAAACTGGCGGGCAAGGTTTGCTATGGGGGGCTCGATCTTTCAGGCAAGCGCGATCTCACGGCGCTGAATCTGTATTTCCCGGAAGACGGTAAATCAATCGCCGAGTTCTGGACGCCCAAGGACACGATGCTCGACCGCGCCGCGATCGATGGCGTTCCGTATGACGTCTGGCTCGAGGATGGACACATTCACGCGCCGCCAGGGAAGGCGATCAACTACGCGTTCGTCGCCAAGCGCTTGGGCGAGCTCGCCGCGAAGTTCGACATTCAGGCGATCGCCTTCGATCCATTCCACATGAGCTATCTGGAGATTGAGCTTGAGGCCCAAGGCATAGAGCTGACGCTGGTTCCGCACGGCCAAGGCTTCCGCCCGGCGCGCGAGTCGAACCTCTGGATGACTCACTCAATTGATCTGGTGGAGGACTTGATCCTCACCGGACAGATTCAGGTGCTGGCGAATCCATGCCTTACCTGGAACATCGCGTCTGCCGTAATGGAGGCCGACGCTCAGGAAAACAGATGCTTTTCGAAGCGAAAACGAACTGGCCGGATCGACGGCGCAGTTGCCTTGGCTATGGCCGTGGGCGCAGCAGAGCAAAGAACCTTGACGCAAAACCTTGATGACTTCCTCAATCGACCGATGAGCATGTAATGGCAGATACCGACTACAGCATTGACCTGCGCACCCGCAGCCCATTCTGGGCGCGCTTGGCGAGCTTCTTTGTCGGCGGTCGCTTGTCGACTCCAGACAAGGGATCGCAAACGGGGCCAGTATCCGCCACAGGCCAGGTCGGCGACTCGGCTGTAACGGACGAGCGCTCCTTGCAAATTGCTACAGTCTTCGCCTGTGTTCGGCTTATCTCCAGCGTCACGGCGTGCATGCCGTTGGACGTGTTCGAAACGAAAGGGGAGGACCGGACCAAGGTCGGATTGGACCATCCGCTGGCCAGACTGTTGAAGTACCGACCAAACGATTTCATGACGGCCTTCGACTTTCGCGTCGCGATGACCATGCAGCTTTGCTATTACGGCAACGCGTATGCCCTGATCGAGCGCAACGGCGTCGGTGATGTCATCAGCCTTGTGCCTTTGATGTCGGTGAACATGGACGTTCGCCTTGAGGGGAAGCGAATCCTTTACCGGTATCGAAGGGATACCGAGTACGCCGACTTCAAGCAAGCCGAGATATTCCATCTCAAGGGCTTCGGCTTCAACGGTCTGGTCGGCCTCTCGCCGATCGCCTTCGCCGCCAAGACAGCGAGCGTCGCTGTAGCGATGGAGGATCAGCAGCGCGACTTCTACGCCAATGGCGCGAAATCGCCTCAGTTGCTCATGACGGGCGATGGGAAGTTGCTCACCTCTGAGCAGCGCAACCAGACGGAGGCCAACTTCAAGGAGATCGCCGGTGGCCCGGTAAAGAAACGCCTATGGATCTTGGAGGGCGGGTTTACGACCCAGCCCATCGGCGTGAGCCCTCAAGACGCCGAAACGATGGCCGCCCGCAAGTTCCAGGTCAGCGAGTTGGCCCGTTTCTTCGGCGTGCCACCGCACCTGGTGGGCGACGTTGAAAAGTCTACAAGCTGGGGCTCTGGCATTGAGCAGCAGAACCTTGGATTCCTCCAGTACAGCCTCGACGCATACCTCGAGATCTGGGAGGGGTGCATCCTACGATGGCTTGTCAAACCGGCAGACCTTGGGCGAATCCACGCCGAGCACAACCGCGACGGATTGTTGAGTGGTGACTCGACTGCGCGGGCCAATTACATGAAGACCAAAGTGGACACGGGGCTTCTAACGATCAACGAAGGACGCCGCATTGATAACCGGCCACCACTGCCTGGTGGTGATGTCGCAACCCGGCAGTCTCAGAACGTGCCGCTTACCCAACTTGGCCAAACGAACCCCGCACCTAGCGGGGTTTAGTTTTTCTGGAGCTACCCAATGTCAAATATTCAAAAGACTCTGGCCTTTACCGAGACCGAAATAAAGTTTTCCTCCGACGGCAAAGTTGGGGTGTTCGAGGGATACGCCAGTGTCTTTGATGTGATCGACTCTGACGGCGACATCATCAAGCCCGGGGCCTACAAGAAGGCTCTGTCTTCTCAAAGCCGACAGGTAGGAATGTTCTTCAATCACCAGACGTGGGGGATGCCCGTCGGCAAGTGGCAGAGCCTGGAAGAGGACAGCAAGGGCCTCATCGTTATTGGCGAATTGACGCCAGGCCTTTCCGTATCCAACGACTTGCGCGCCGCAATGGAGCACAAGACGGTTGAAGGCCTTTCGGTTGGCTTCACTGTGATGAAGGACGATTACACCATCATCGATACCGGCCGGGCCTTCAACAATGTGCAGGCTCTGCGGGAGATCAGCATCTGCACTTTCCCTGCAAATGAGCAGGCGACCATCGAGTCCATGAAAAGCATGGAGTCGATCACCACGATTCGCGACGTAGAGCACTGGCTGAGGGATTCGGCTGGGCTATCGAAGTCGCAAGCCCTGGGCTTCATCGCCCGGTTCAAGTCCGCAGTTCGGAGTGATTCCGAAGGTGGCGAAATCACCGCGCTCTTGCAGCGCATCAAGTCCTTCCCATCTGTAGGAAAATAAACCATGTCCGAGTTGGCCCAAATCCAAAAGGCGATCGAAGACGCGCAGAAGAACATGACCGAACTGTTCGATGCGCAGAAGAAAGAAATCAGCAGCACCGGCGAGATCAGCAAAAAGCTGCAGACCGATTTGCAGACCGTCCAAGACGAACTGAAAACTGCCGGCACTCGTTTGTTCGATCTCGAATCGAAGCTCGCAACCGGCAACCTCGACAACCCGGAAACCAAAAAGTCGTTTGCCGAACGTGCCGCCGAAGACCTCAAAAAAGGCTGGAACGGTTCCACGTCCGGCAAGGTTGACGTGAAAAGCTTCAGCAAAGCCCTGGGCGCTGGCGCTGCTTCGGCAGGCGCACTGGTTCAGCCGCAGCAAAACGCCGGCATCCTGATGCCAGGCCTGCGTCGTCTCACTATCCGTGACTTGCTGGCGCAGGGCCGAACCACCTCCAATGCCATCGAGTACGTGCGCGAAAACGTTTTCACCAACAGCGCCGCGCCGGTGGCCGAGGGAAACCTCAAGCCGGAATCTCAGCTGACCTTCACGAAGGAAACGGCCAACGTCAAAACCATCGCCCACTGGATTCAAGCCTCGCGCCAGATCATGGACGATGCGCCGATGCTCGAGTCCTACGTGAACGGTCGCTTGCTGTTCGGCTTGGACCTGGTCGAAGAAGGCCAGCTGCTCAACGGTGACGGTACCGGCGATAACCTGATCGGCTTGAACCAGGTGGCCAGCGCCTACGACGTTGCGCTCAATGCCGCCGGTGACACCCGCGCAGACCAGATCGCCCACGCTATCTTCCAGACAAGCGAGTCCGAGTTTGAAGCGTCCGGCCTGATTTTGAACCCGCGTGATTGGCACGCGATCGCGCTGTTGAAAGACGCCGACGGTCGCTACATCTTCGGTGGCCCGGCGGCTTTCGCGGCCAAGGTCATGTGGGGGCTGCCGGTGGTGGCAACCAAGGCTCAGGCACAAGGCACATTCACCGTCGGCGGCTTCGACCTGGCATCGCAAATCTGGGACCGCATGGACGCGACTATCGAGATCAGCAACCAGGATCGCGACAACTTCGTGAAGAACATGCTGACCATCCTGTGCGAAGAGCGTTTGGCGGTGACTCACTATCGTCCGACCGCGATCATCAAAGGCACTTTCACCCCTGCAGCATAACCACGGGAGCGGGGCAGGTAACTGCCCCGATCACAGCATGAAGACGATTCGCGCTCTGCGTCAGTTCTCGCACTATCACGCCGGCCACTTCGATCAATTCGAGGAGCGCCCGGTAACGGATGACATCGCCGAGGCTTTGATCAGTATGGATTTGGCCGAGGAAGTCGAAGCCGACGGCGTTCCAAAAGAGAAGCCGACCTCGGTCAAGAAAGCGAAGGCAACCTAAATGATCGATCTGGCACGCGTGAAGCTCCACCTGCGAGTGGACGGCGACGACGAGGACTCGATCATCACCGGTTACCTCGAGGCCGCAAAGGCGCACGTAGCCATGCACTGTGATCGCGAGCTCGTCGAATCGGTGCCGACCGGGCCTGAGCAAATGGCGTTCACCCCTGACGTCGAGCAGGCGGTACTGCTGCTCGTTGGGCACTGGTACGCCAACCGCGAGGCCGTGGTGATCGGCACTATCTCATCGGCTGTTCCGCTGGCCGTTGACCGACTTCTCTGGCCAAGGAAGCGTTTCTGATGAGAGCAGGCCCGATGCGTCACCGGTGCGCCATCCATAAAGAGGTGCGCACCCCGAACGGTTCCGGCGGATTCAAAGTCGTCTGGACTGAAGTTGGGAAACTGTGGGCTGAGATAACCATCCCGACCGGGCGAATTGCGCCGGTGGCCGAGCAGCTGAAGGCTGTGGTCACCGCCGAGATCCGCGTCCGGCCAAGGGCCGATGCCGTCGCAGGAAATCGCATCGTGCACACGGCGAAAGGAATCACCACCACCTACCTGATCGGCGCCGCGCTGATCGACAACGAGCACAGCATGCTCAGGCTGCTCTGCTCAAACGTCCCCAACCCTTGAGGGTGAATTTATGAAAGTTATTGCACTGGGTGCCTTGTCAGGCGCCACTGGCGATCGGGAAAAAGGCGAAGAGTTTGTGGTCGACGCCAAGCTCGGCGCCGCGCTCATTCAGCGCGGGGCGGTGAAGCCAGTGGCTGATGCTGCTCCAGCAGATAAACCGGCCAAGGCCAAGGAGTAACCCATGGCTGCCCGCCGGTCGCGCATGTCTGGCGATTTCAAGTTGCGCAAAACGCTGCGCAACATACACGCCACGATGGATAACGAACTGGTCGGCGTGATGCGGGAAGGCGCCGACCAGATCCTGGCAACGATGAGGCAGCTCATCCCGAAGGACACCGGCGCCGCTGCTGCTGCATTGAGGGTGTTCGTCTCCAAGAGCGGTCTGAACGCCGAGATCGGCATCCGGGGCAAGCGGGACACGCAGCGCTTCTTCTACCTTCGCTTCTTGGAGTACGGGACGAAGGGGTACAGCGGCACGCTATACCGTCGAGCAGACAGTAATGCCGTGGGCGGCGAGCACACCAACAACCGCGACAAGTCCAAGCTGTCCGGCCGACGCAACGCACTGCGCGCCCGCGACACGAAGAACAAGTCCGACGGCTCCACTTTCTACGGCAAGTACCCGGACATTCCAGCCCGGCCAGCACACCCATGGTTGCGACCCGCCAAGGACGTGAATCGCGAGTTCGTCCTGGCCAACATCCGTGCCGCGGTAGCCAGGACGCTGCGCAAAGCCAGCATGGGAGCGGGAAATGAGTGATCCGTCTGTTGCTCTGCAAGAAGCGGTATTCGCCAGGCTTGAGGCTGAAGTTTCATGCCCGGTCTACGACGGCGCGCCAATGGACACTGATATGCCGTATGTCTCGATCGACCGCGAGATCTGGACCAACACTTCTCCGATCGCCGGCCGCAAGCGCGAGCAACGACTGATCTACCTTTCGGTCTGGTCAGACGCGCATGGCCAGGCCGAGGTAAAGCGGATCATCGGCGAGGTCGTTTCAGCACTGGACGAGCGCCGCCTGCCTCTGGCTGTTGGCCGGGCAGTATCGGTCAGGGTTGAGCAAGCAGATGCGCAGCGTGACGCCGACGGCGTTACGTACCAGGGATCGATCACGGTCCGCGTCATCACCACCCATTAAACCCAACACCGGCCGCACCGCGGCTTTATCCAATGTGCCTTTGGAGGATTACCCATGGCCGATGACAACCTCAACACAGCCGCCGGCTGCCGATTCTCGCTGGGCACCAAGTCCGGCGCTGCGACCGAGACGGATTACAAAGCTGACACCTACGTCGAAGTGGGCGAGATCGAAGACCTCGGCGAGTTCGGCGACACCTTCAGCTCGGTGACCTTCACCTCGCTGCGCGACGGTCGGGTACGCAAGTACAAGGGCACCGCTGACGCCGGCGACATGACGCTGACCGTAGGCCTCGACAATGGCGACGCCGGCCAGGCTGCGCTGAAGGTAGCGCACAAGGACCGCAGCAAGGGCGATTACAACATCAAGATCACCCTGAACGACGGCGACCCCGACGCAACGCCAGCGGTGCTGCCGACCACCTTCTACATGCGTGGCAAGGTCATGAACAACACCGTCGCCGCTGGCGCCGCTGACAACGTGGTTCGCCGCAACGTCACGATCGGCATCAACTCCGACATCCTCGAAATCCTCCCGGCGGCCGTTGCGCCGTAACCTGAGGGGCTTCGGCCCCGCTTTCCAAGGATCTGACGCATGAGCAAAACCCTCTACGGTACCGTTGAAGTCGAGCTGGATGGTGAGACCTACACACTGAAACCCACGCTTGAGGCCGTTCGCGCGATCGAGGCGCACTTCGGCGGTCTGCGCGGCGCGTCCCAGGCAATCAACGCGCTGAGCGTCGACGGGTGCGCGGTGATCATCGCCGGCGGCGCTGGCTTGAAGGGCAAGGCCGCAGAGGCTGTCGCCGAACAGGTCTGGCAGGCTGGCGTTCTGGAAGTATCTGTGCAGCTCAACGCTTACCTGGTGGCGCTGTACAACCCGCGCGGTACCGCTCCGGGAAAGCCGAAGCCGGCGGCGGCGTAAGTGCTGTCGAGGATGGCAGCTACGTCGACCGGCTGTATGCGGTAGCCACTGGCTGGCTCGGCTGGTCGCCGGATCTGGCCTGGCGCACGCCCATGCCGGAGCTGTTCCTGGCCATGGACGCCAAACTCGAATGGACGCAAATGACCAACCCCTTCGGCGGCAAGGCTGCCGGGAAGAAGGAGAAGCCGAAGCCATCGACCGTTGCGGCGAAGTTGCGCCAGGCGCTGACTGGGCGTCAGGCGGCATGATTTGGTATCAAGAGCTTATTTGATAGGCTACCGGTTTGAATGGAGGCAAACCTGATGCAAGTTCTGATTGTCTTGCTGCTCTTAGTCATAGCCGTAGCGCTGGCTCCGGGCTTTTTCCTTGGACTTGTCGCGATGGTGTTGTCCGCTGGCAACGTAGTTCTATTTTCGCTGACTTCGGTCGTGATCATTCTGGTGGCCGTCTACGTTTGGGAAAGGCGCTCGAACGATCCAGCCAGGCTACAGGCGAAAGAGGAGCGCCGGATCCGAAAGATCACCGATGCAGCCAACAGGAAGAATTCCAATCAGCGATGAATTCCAAACTCATTACTTGATAGAACCCGCCACGGCGGGTTTTTTATTGCCTGGAGAAAAGCATGGCAGATACCGACGTACACGGAATGCTTGTTCGCATTGAGGCCACCACGGCGCAGCTGCGTCAGGAGATGGCTCGGGCGGATTCCACCGTCGGTCAGTCTGCTGGCAAGATCGACAAGAGCTTGGGACGTATCGATACAGCATTTGATCGCGCGGGAGAGAGCGCCCAGAGCGCCGCGGGCGTGATCAAGAACGCCCTGACGATCGCAGTAGGTGCTGCCTCCGTCGGGAAGATTATTGAGACTGCCGACTCATTCAGTCAGATGTCCGATCGCATCGGCATGGCCACTGGCAGCGTCAATGAATACAACTTGGTACAGGATCGTCTTCTCGAAACGGCCAAGCGTACCTATCGGCCGTTGGCTGAAGCCCAAGAGCTCTACATCCGAACGGCGGATAGCCTGAAATCGATGGGTTACAGCACCAGCCAAGCTCTGGACGTGATGGACAGCTTCAGCTTCCTGCTGGTAACGAACTCCGCATCGGCGGACAAAGCCAGCTCGGCAATTGATGCTTACTCGAAAGCACTTCAGACCGGCAAGGTCGAAGCTGATGGATGGCAGGCAATCCTCGCCGCTATGCCGACCGTGGTCGACACCATTGCTAAATCGACGGGGAAAACAGCAGAAGAAATTCGCAGTTTGGGTGCTCAGGGTAAGTTGGCACTCGACATACTAACCGAGGGATTGCAGAAATCGGCTCACGCCAACGGCTTGCTGGCTGACAGCATGGGCGTAGCTGTGCGCGATGCAATGCAAAACCTCAACAACGCGTTTTCGGTATACGTGGGCCGGCTGAACGAGACCACTGACGGCACTGGTGTTCTGGCAAAAGGTATCGGCGCGCTTGGGGATAATTTCGAAATTCTCGCGGACATCGCTGGTGTTGTCGCGGTTGGTGCTCTGGCGGGTTATCTACGTCAACTCGCTGGATCGGCAGCAGCCTCAATTTCTGCGACCAAGGCTGCCGTTGCTGATGCGGTAGCCCGTAAGGCCCAAGCAGCCGCTGTTTTGCTGGCGGCTCAAGCCGACCAACAAAAAGCACAAACTTCTGTTTTCCTTGCTGAGAAAGAGGCAATAGCCGCGCGTGGCACAGCCGTGCAAGCGCAGATGTCGTTGCAGCTCGCCGAAGCAAGAATGGTGGAAACCCGAGCGACCAATGCGGTGGCCGCGGCTCAAGCTGCCGCCAGTCGTGCCTCGCTTGGTGTAATGGGAGTCCTTGGCGGGCCAGCGGGTATAGCGGCGTTGGCGATTGGAGCCGCCACCGCGTTTCTCACGTTGCGCGACAACACCAGCTTTCTCGAAAAGAAGCTCGGAGATCTTTCCAGCCCGATTGATAAGCTCATAGAGAAGTTCAACGAGCTTGACCGTGCCTCACAATCGACCGCCCTTCGAGGGCTGAAGTCTGAGTTAGAGGAGGCCAAGAAGGAACTGGCCGACGCGTCTGGTTCTATCGCATTTGAGTTTCAGAGCAATCTGACAAACGCCGGTCTTGCTGGTGCGTCCGGCTTCATGGCGGGCATCGCGCCTTTGCCGGCTGAGTTTCAGTCGGCCATGGAGATAATCAAGAAGGCTTCAGCTGACCAGGCGGCAGGCCAGATTGTTGACTGGAAGGCTGTCGCGGATCAGTTGCGTGTGATTCCTGGCATCACTGCTGAGATGGCAGACGCTCTGACAGATAGCGGCGGCGCGGTAACGGAAAAGGCGAAGACAGTTCAGCGCCTGAGTGAGGTAATTGCGCAGCTCACCGGTGAGACGGACGCCAATACCCGGGCGGAGCGTGAAAATGCTGCGGCCCGGGCTGGCGCAAACGAAGCCGGGCAGAAGTATTTGGACCAGTTGCTTAAGCAACTTGCGTCCGCTCAGGACAAGACCAGCTTGGAAGCGGCAAATCGGTATATCGCCGAGAACAGTCTGCTCACAAAAGAAATGGTCGTTGCCATCCGATCAGCCGCAGCTGCGAAGGACGCCCAGAAAGCATCCGATGATGCGGCCGCCAAAGCCGCGCGGAAGAACGCCACCGAGGGCACCTCCGCCGCCAAGCAACAGCTCAAATCGTTCGAGTCCGCCGAGGAAGGCTACAAGCGCCAGATCGAGCTGATCAACACCACCGGTGACAAACAGAAGGACGCCACCGAGGTTCAGAAGCTTTCGTTCGAACTCCAAGAAGGAAAGCTGGGCAAGCTCAGTGAGGCGCAAAAGAAGCGGCTGATGGGAATGGCCGCCGAGCTGGACGCGCTGAACAAGCTGAAGAAGGCCAACGAAGACGACCTGAAGCTGACGGCGTTCAAGAATGCGCAGGCGCTGACAACTCGTACATCGAAGGACGGCTACGAGCAGGAGCTTGCCGGGGTTGGAATGGGCGACAAGGCGCGTGATCGGATGCGTGCCGACCTGGCAATGCGCCAAAAGTATGCGGCTGATGTCAACGAACTGGTAAAACAGCGCAACAGTGGGGAAATCACCCCCCAGCTGTACAGGGATGAAACGGCAGTGTTGCAGGCCGAGTACGACAAGCGATTGCAATACCAGCAGGACTTCTACGCCGCTACCGATGAGCAGCAAGCGAACTGGATGAATGGCGTCAACGAGGCCTGGGCGAACTACGCGGACGCGGCCAGGAACTACTCGCAGATCGCTGCCGATGTGACCTCGACCGCGCTGAACACTGGCACCAGTGAGCTGGGCACCTTCCTCGCCGATGTGGCGAGCGGTGCCGAGGATGCCGGCGATGCGCTGGGGGATATGGTCGGCAACTTCGCGAAGTCGATGCTGAAGGCGCTGGGTGACATGGCGGCGCAGTGGCTGATTTACCAGGGCGTGCAAATGCTTGTCGGTAAAACCACGCAGGCGAGTGCCGCAGGCACGCTCGGCGCGAACGCCGCGGCTATGTCGTTGCAGGCGGGGTTGAATGCTTACGCCGCGACAGCCGCAATCCCGATCATCGGCCCGGCCGCTGCGCCGGCGGCGATGGCTACGGCTCTGACAGTAACGGGTCCGCTTGCTTCCGCCGTTGGCATGACCGCAATGGCTGGCGCTGGCTTCATGGAGGGCGGCTACACCGGTGACGGTCGTCGAGACGAGATCGCCGGCCCGGTTCACCGTGGCGAATACGTGTTCAACGCAGACGCGACAGCGCGTATTGGAGTGGGCACCCTGGAAGCGTTGAGCAACGGGAAGGCCGCTTTGGTCGGGCAATCCGGCTCGAGCGCCGGTAGTGGTTCGCCCGCGTCGGCGCCGGCGCCCATCATTTTCAACGCGCCAGTGACCGTTCAGGCTCAGCCAGGCATGAGCAATCAGGAAGCACAGGCGCAGGGCGATTCGATTGGTGCTGCGCTTGAGGCTCGGATGGGGCAGTTTCTTGATCGGGAGATGCGCCAAGGCGGGCGACTCTGGAGGCGAGGCTGATGGCCGAGGAATTTATCTACGATGTTGAGGTGGGCGCCGATGGCGACGTTTCCCAGCGGACTTGGGAAAACGAGTTTGGCGACGGTTACGTGCAGGCCGGCGGCATCGGCATCAACACGAAAAGCCAGGTCTGGAATCTCACGCACACCGGCTCCATAGAACAGGGGGAGGAGCTGCCGCTGATCTGGGCTTTCCTCGATCGGCATGAAGGCTACAAGTCGTTCCTCTGGACGCCACCAGGCGGCGTCCGTGGGCGGTACCGGTGCAACGGATACAAGCCACGCGCTGTTGGCCCCGGACTATTCACTCTCACTTTCGCCTTCAAGCAGGTCTACACGCCCTGACTGAAAGCAATGACCGACCCCGCCGAGTGCGGGGTTTGTTGTTTCTGGAGCCCCATGAATTACAACGCCGATATTCAAAAGCTCGAACCGGGCAACCAGATCCGGCTGTTCGAGCTCGACGCTACACGCCTGGGCGCCAACCTCTGGCGGTTCCACGGCCATGCACAGGAGGGCGACATTGTCTGGCAAGGGCAGCTCTACTCGCCGTTGCAGATCACAGCGAAAGGATTCGACATTCGTGGGGACGGGCGGCCCGCGGCGCCGACGTTGCAAATCGCCAACGAGCTTGGCGGCGTGCGCGGCGCGATCACTGCCCTGTGCTTGCAGTTCCGCGACCTCGCGGGCGCGAAGTTCACGGTCATCGAAACCTTCCGCCATTACCTGGACGCCGCCAACTTCCCCGACGGCAACCCCACCGCAAGCAACCAGAGCCGGAAAAACATCTGGTACATCGAGCAGAAGACCGAGGAGACGTTCGACTCGCTGACGTTCTCGATGTCCAGTCCTACCGACATGGAAGGGCAGATGTTGCCGTCCCAGCAGATCACCAAGCTTTGCCGGTGGGCATGCCGTGGTGGTTACCGCGGCGAGGCCTGCGCTTACACCGGTGCCGCGATGTTCACCAAGAAAAACGAACCCACCGACAACCCCGCGCTCGACCAGTGCGGCGGTTGGTGGAGCAGCTGCAAGCTGCGTGGCAACACGCGTCGCTTCGGCGGCTCCATGGGTGCAAGCCTTATTGCAAGTTCGAGGTAACCAATGCGCATCAATCAAAAGCTGCAGGACGAAATCCGCGCCCATGCGGAGCGCGCTTACCCGGGCGAGGCTTGCGGGCTGCTGGTGAAAACCTCGACCGGTCGCCAGTACGTGCCGTGCACCAATCGCGCTAAGTCGGATCGGGAGAATTTCCAGATCGACGAGCGCGACCAGGCTGCCGCCGAGGACTTGGGCGAGGTGCTGGCCATCATCCACAGCCACCCGGACAAGTCGCCGGCGCCGAGCATGGCCGACCGTGTCAGCTGTGAGTTGCACGAACTGCCGTGGGGCATCGTCGGATGGCCGGGCGGCGAGTTCGAATGGTTCAAGCCGTCGGGCTTCGAAGCGCCGTTGCTGGGCCGCGATTTCTCCCACGGACTGCTCGACTGCTGGGGCGCCTGCCGCGACTGGTATGCGCGCGAGGGCAGGTTGCAGCTTCCGAATTTCGAACGCCACGACCTTTGGTGGGAAGACGAGAACGGGCCGAGCCTGTACGAGGACAACTTCAAGGCCGCCGGCTTTTATGAAGTTGAAGAGGCGCGGCGGGGCGACATGCTGGTGCTGCAGGTGCCGACGATCGGGCGACCGTGTTTTCACCCAAATCACGCTGCCATCTATCTCGGTGACAACCCGCACTTTGCCAGTGAGCAAGCACCCGCGCTCGGCGGGTCAGGGCCATTCATTTACCACCACATGCCTGGCCGGCCCGCCAGCCGGGAGGTTTACGGCTGGTCGATGGCCAACCGCGTAAAACTGATCTTGCGACACAGGGACTACCGACCATGACCATGACGACCATCAAACTCGGCGGCGTTCTGGGCAAGCGCTTCGGCCGCGAGTACCGGCTGGATCTCTTCGGGTTCCGGGACGCGATGAGCGCGCTGTGCCAAATGAAGCCGGGGTTCGAGAAGTTTCTGCGCACCGCCGAGGAGCGAGGGCTGGTGTTTGCCGTGTTCCTCGACGAACGAAACATTGGCGAAGAGGAGCTCGACTTGCGCGGTGCTGGCGCGAAAGTTATCCGCATCATGCCGATCATTCAGGGCAGCAAGTCGGCCGGAGTGTTCCAAACGATCTTGGGTGTGGCGCTGATCGTGGCCGGCTTGTTCACCGGCGGCACCACCTCCGCGCTCGGCATGGGGCTGCTCGCCACCGGTGCGGCGGTCGGCTTGGGCGGCGTAGTGCAGATGCTGTCACCGACTACCAAAGCCAACACCGCCGACAAGAACGAAGACGGCAACAATCCAAGCTATGGCTTCGGCTCAGCAGTGACCACGATCGCCCAGGGGAATCCTTATCCGCTGCTGTACGGCGAGCGAGAGATCGGCGGCGCCGTAGAGTCCGGGGGCATTTACACCCAAGACAACGTCTGAATCATCAGGAACAACCAACCCGCTTCGGCGGGTTTTTGCATTTTTGGAGAAGCGCATGAGCGCAGTTGCGAAGAAGCGGAGAGCCGTCAGCGGGGCAAAGGGCGGTCAGTCCAAGCCAAAGCAGCCAAGCATTGCGTCGAACAGCGTTCCGTCGCTGGCCACCGCCCGGCTGGTGTACATCTGGAGCTGGGGACCGATTGTTGGGCCGGTCGACGGCCTGCGCTCCGTGCGGCTGGACGGGACGCCGATCCAGGCGCAAGACGGGACGATCAACTATCCCGGCGTGAAATGGCAGTTCCGCTCCGGCGAGCTTCACCAAGAGCGCTTGGCAGGGGTCACCGAGTCCAGCAATGAAATAGCCGTCGGCCAAGAGCTGCGCACGTCGACGCCTTGGCTGTACAGCATCAACAACTCCATGATCGACGCCGCGCGCGTGCGCCTGAGCTGGCCGACGCTTCAATCTCAGGACGCCAGCGGCAACATCAACGGCGTGCGGATCGACTACGCCATCGATGTTTCAACCGACAACGGCCCCTACGTGACGGTGCTGACCTCCTTTGTCGATCGCAAGAACGTCACCAAGTACGAGCGCTCCCACCGGATTGAGCTGCCGGACGGCAACCAGTGGACGCTGCGGGCGCGCCGGCTCACTCCGGAAGCCAACAGTTCGCTGGTGCAGGACAGCATGTTCATCGAGGCTGTCGCCGAGCTGGTCGACAGTGATCAGGAATACCCGCTCACGTCCGTCGGCTGTATTGAGTACGACGCCCAACAGTTCGGCGGCGATATCGCAAAGATCGCCGTGCTGATGCGCGGCCGCATCGTGCGCGTGCCTTCGAACTATGACCCGGTCACGCGTACCTACGCCACCGGCGGCACCGGTACCAGCGGCGGTATCTGGGACGGGACTTTCAAAGAGGCCTATACCAACAACCCGGCCTGGGTTTTCTACGACCTGGTACTGCATCCGTATTACGGGCTCGGCGAACGCATTGACGCCACGATGGTAGACCGCTGGTCGCTGTACCGGATCGCTCAATACTGCGATCAGATGGTGCCGGACGGAAAGGGCGGACAGGAGCCGCGTTTCACCTGCAACCTGTATTTCCAAAAGCAGGCCGAAGCCTACGCAGTGCTGCAGGATTTGGCTTCGATCTTCCACGGCATGGCGTACTGGGACGGCAGTCAGATCGTCGTCAATGCGGATATGCCAGGCGACCCCGTTTTCAGCTACAGCCCGTCGCAGATCCTCAACAACGGCGCCATCAAATACGACGGCACCCGCTGGCGCGATCGGCACACCACGGCAATGGTGTCCTGGGACAACCCTGCGCAGGGCTTCGAAACCGACAAGGAGCCGGTATTCGATAACGAAGCGATGAGTGAGCTCGGCTCCGTTCGCGAACTCAGCGTGGACGCGTTCGGGTGCACGTCTCTTGGCCAGGCGCAACGCGCGGGCCAGTGGGCGCTGGTAACCGAGCAGTTGCAGACAAGGGGCGCGACGTTTCGTGTGGGACTTGATGGCGGCATTCCCAAGCCCGGCCAAATCATTTCCGTTGGCGATCCGATGCTGGCGGGGCGGGCGAATGGCGGGCGAGTATCTTCTGCGGCCGGACGCGTTATCACCCTCGATCGCGATCTGACGATGCCGACGGGCGCCAGGCTCTACCTCAACCTGCCCAGCGGAAAGTCCGAAGCGCGGGTAATCAGCTCGGTCAACGGCCGGGCCGTCACCGTGGCCGCGAATTACAGCGAAGTGCCAGAGCCGGAGTGCGGCTGGGTGATCGACTTCGACGACCTGAAGGTGATGCAGTTCTACGTCCGCAACGTTACGCGTCCTGAGTGGCAACAGTATCAGCTCGAGGTCATCCAGCATGAGCCGAGCAAGTTCGCGTTCATCGACAACGGCGCCGTCGTCGACACCCGACCAATCAGTGGCATTCCGATCGGCACGCAGGAAGCCCCGGCGCGAGTGCTGATCAGCCAGAACGTGGTGGTTGAGCAGGGCATTGCCGTCACCAGCATGAGCATCGCATGGGACGCCGCACCGGGCGCGGTGGGTTATGACGTCGAATGGCGGTGGGGCGCTCGAGAGTGGATCAAGGTTCCGCGTACCGGTGAGCTGATGGTCGATGTTCGCGGGATCTATTCAGGGCAGTATCTGGCGCGAGTTCGTGCGGTCAGCGCCATGAATGTCTCGTCGGTGCCGACCAACTCGGTGCTGACGGATCTGCTGGGTAAAACCGGCTTGCCGCCGGCGGTCACGCACCTGACTGCGACATCTTTGTTGTTCGGGATCGAACTCAAGTGGGGTTTCCCCGCTGGCGCAGAAGACACCCAGCGCACCGAGATCTGGTATGGCCCCTCGCCGTCTCGAGAGGCTGCGACGAAGCTTGCTGATTTGGCCTACCCGCAGAGCGACTACAGCATGCAAAGCCTGCTGGCGGGCGCCACGTTCTTCTTCTGGGCGCGGCTGGTGGATCGTACCGGCAACGTCGGTCCGTGGTACCCAGAAGGGATTGGCGTGATGGGGCAGGCCAGCTCCAACGCCGGTCCTATCCTTGAACTGATCAAAGGGCAGATCGGAGAGACCGAGCTCGGGCAGGACATCGTCGACAAAATAGATCTGATCCCAGGGCTGCAGGAGCAGATCGACGCGCTCGACGGGCTCAAGGGCTACAACCCTGATGACACTTACGAAGAGTACGACCTGGTGGTGCAGGGCAAGCGGATCTATCAAGCCACCGGCCCGGTACCCACCAAAACGCCACCGCCAAACCCGCTCTACTGGCTCGACGTTGGGCAGACAGTGGAAACGGCGAATGGTCTTGCGCTGCAGGTAGCGACCAACACCACGGAGATCTCCGAACTCGACGGCGTGGTCACCGCTCAAGCCACAGCGTTCGAAGCCCTTCGCGCCTCCTCTCGGGACGATGACGGGGCTGGCGATCTCGCAGACGCGATCAAAAGCCACACCAGCACCGCGTCGCTCGCATCCGAATCGAAGGTTCGAGCCTCCCAAAACGAGGCAATGGCGGGACGCCTGACAACCTTCGACGCCAAAATCGGAGCGAACGCGGCGAACATCACCGAGCTTGAGCAGGTTGTTGTTACTAACCAGCAGGCAACAGCACAGCAACTGATTCAGCTGAGCACAACGGTCGGCAACCAGCAAACGGCGATTGAACAGAACACGTCGATCGTCAATGACGTGAATGGGAAAATCACTGCGAGCTGGTCGGTGAAGATGCAATACAACTCAGGCACAGGGCAGTACATCGCGGCCGGCGTTGGCCTTGGAATTGAAAACGGACCAGCCGGCTTGCAAAGCCAGTTCCTGGTCAGCGCCGACCGCTTCGCCATCGTCAACACCATCGCCGGCGGCGCCATTGCGGTGCCGTTCGCAGTGCAGGGTGGACAGGTGTTCATGAACTCGGCGTTCATCCAGGATGGAACGATTACCAACGCCAAGATCGGCAGCTACATCAGCTCCACGAACTACATCGCCGGCCAGCAAGGCTGGATTCTGAACAAAGACGGCACGCTTGAAATTAACGGCATCGTTCCAGGGCAGGGGCGCTTGGTGATCAACTCACTGAACGTCTCGGTCTACGACGCCAACAACGTCCTGCGTGTTCGTCTCGGCTATCTGGGGTAATCAATGGCGCTATTTGGACTGCGTGTCTTTAACGAGAGCGGTCAGCTCGCTATGGACACCAACAGCTTCACCTACCAGGTGATCTGGCAAGGCGTGATTGATTTCAGCGGGACCGTGCCCAGCTACACGCTGAATATCCCCGGCTTCAATCCAGCCAATTGTGTGTTCATGATCATCCCGACGAGGGCACAGGACGTGCAGCCTTCGGAGAACGACTCGTCGGGAAACATTCGCTCGTACCCTTTCGTGACCACCGCGGTAGGCCAGGTGGTTGTGCTCCCGAAAAACCCGTCATCCAGCGCCTCGACATTGCAGTCGCGGATCGTTTCGAAGGCCTACGCCATAAGGTTCGCGACATGAGCTTCGGATTCCAGAGCATCAATGATAACGCTTTCGTTCAGATCGACTCGGAGGCGCCGCGGCTTTGCATGCTGACGCGAGGATCTTATTCAGGGGTGGCCGCCGCAACGGCCACATTCCCGCGCGCGGTGACCAGCCAAGACCCGCCACTGGTCTTCATCCGGCCGGATCAGACCGGATTGATTCAGGTGCCGTATTCGGTGTGGTTCACCGGTGGTCCGGGTAACTGGACTGGCTTTTCGATGAACGCCTCGAAGGTCAATGAGTCCTTGAGCGGCCAGTATTTCGTCGCAGCATGGGCTTCGATGGGTACGGCCGCTTACGGTCTGCGTCTATGGGATGCGAGCGGAACGCTTTGTTACGACAGCGGCGCGCCCGCTGTGGTTGTGACCTTCGCCGCGGGTGACTGGACTTATCTCGGCGCCGAGCAACTGAGCGTGGGGCAGCGGTACATCTGGGGCATCACCAAGGCGCTTGGCGTCGGTGAATACGTTTCCATCAATCCATTCACCATGACCTGCCATAACAACTCGTCGGGTGGTGCATGCGCACTCGGCGTTGACTACGCCAACGGCCGAATCCTGATGTACAGCCTGGCCTCCAACGCTTGGACCAATCAGGGCCATCGCCCATTCCTCTGCGCCAAATTGCTGGCCTGACCCTTTTATTTCTGGAGATACACAATGCCCTGGTACAAGACGGGAACGGTCTCTGTCACCCAAAATTCCAATGCAGTGATCGGCGCAGGCACGGCATTTATTGCCAACAGCCGTGTCGGCGACGGATTTCGCGGCCCGGACGGGCGCTGGTACGAGGTGACCAATATCGCCAGCAACACCGCGTTGTCGATCGCGCCTGACTACGAAGGTCCTACAGCTACCGGTGGCTTCTACTCGATCATGCCGGTGCAGGGCTACCAGAAGGATCTATCCGACCAGGTGCGCGCCATTCTCAACGACTACGGCGAAAAGCTGGCCTTGCTCGGTACCACCGGCAATTACGACATTTTGCCGGTTGCCAAAGGTGGCACGGGGTCGGAAACGCTGAATTCGGATGTGGTACCAGAAGGCGCAACGAACAAATATTTCACCGGGGCCAGAGTACTGCAGTCGGTGCTGACCGGCCTGACCACTGCAACCTCGGCGGTCATTGCTTCGACAGACACTGTTCTGGCGGCGATGGGCAAGCTCCAGGCGCAAATCACCGGCCGTGCATTGAAGGGAACCAACAGCGACATCACATCGCTTTCGGGTCTAACGACTGCACTTTCTATTGGGCAGGGTGGTACTGGCGCTAACACTGCTGCAGGAGCTCGTTCAAATATCGGGGCTGCATCAGCCGGAAACAATTCCGACATCATAAATATCACCGGTTTGAATTCGGCGAAAATCAACGGTTCGAACAACGCTAATGCCCAAGGGTTATGGCTCATGTGGAATACCGGAATCGTGGGGGCTTCCGGTACGGCCGACTTTATATGCAACCAAGGGGGAGGTAATGGCGGGTTTACGTGGCGATCCGTAAACATCAACAACACCGTCGGCGGCCCGACGATGTACTACACGTACTCGGGTAATTTGAACGTGCCGGGTGCGGTTTCGCAGGGTTCTGACCGGAGGCTGAAAAAGAACGATGTCGACATTGTCGATGGCCTTGAACGGATCATGCGGATTCGCCCTGTCGAGTTCGACCGTCGGGACTTTCTCGACTCGGAGGACTATCCGCACCATGAAGTAGGTGTAATTGCCCAAGAGCTTTTTGAGGTCACGCCATTGCTGGTTACTCCCGCAGACCCGGAAAATGAGCAGGATATCTGGCGAGTCAATTACACGGGGCTGATTCCGTATTTGGTGTCCGCGATAAAAACCCTGAAGGCCGAAATCGAAGTCCTGAAGTCGAACGCGCTATAAAGCAAGCTGAGTCGCAGAGCCCGCCATCGAGCGGGTATTTTTTTGCCTGGAGAAAGCCATGCCGATCACCCAGCAGCAGTTGCTGCAGATCCTGCCGAACGCCCGCACTCAAGCGGGCGTTTTTGTTTCCGCACTAAACACCGCGATGCAGCATTACCAGATCGTCGGGCCGAAGCGCGCGGCCGCGTTCATTGCGCAGGTCGGTCATGAGTCTGGCCAGCTGCGCTACGTCCGCGAGATCTGGGGGCCGACCGTTGCCCAGCGTGGGTACGAGGGGCGTGAAGACCTGGGCAATACCGTGCTGGGCGATGGTCGGAAGTATTGCGGTCGGGGGCTGGTCCAGATCACCGGGCGGGCGAACTATGCCAAGTGCGGAGAGGCGTTGGGCCTGGACCTGATCAATCACCCTGAGCTGCTCGAGCTGCCGCAGCATGCCGCGATGTCGGCGGCGTGGTTCTGGAAGCAGAAGGGACTGAACGATTTGGCCGATCGGGACGAGTTCAACACCATCACTCGGCGTATCAATGGCGGGTTGAACGGCTTGCAGGATCGTCTGGCGCTCTGGAAGAAGGCGCTCGAGGTGCTGGCGTGACCGCCCCGTGGCGGTTGGTCGGCGTGCTGGCGCTGGTGCTCGCCGGCTTCGGCAGCGCCTGGCAGTTTCAGGACTGGCGCTACGGCCGGCAGCTCGCCGAGCAGGCCAAGCTCAATGGCGAGACGCTGAATCGGCTCGCGACGGCGGGCGCCGATGCGCAGAAGGCCGAGCAGGACAAGCGCCTGGCGCTCGAGCAGAAGCTGGCGACCAGTGAGCAAACCCATTACAGGAAATTGAGCGATGCCCAACGTGACCAGGATCGCCTGCGCGATCGCCTTGCCACTGCTGATCTGCGGCTGTCAGTCCTCATCGACGCGGATTCAGCCAGTGGCTGTGACGTGCCAAAAGCCACCGGCGCCAGCGGCGTGGATCATGCAGCCATACGCGCCCGACTTGACCCAGCGCATGCTCAACGAATTATCGCCATCACCGACACCGGCGACCGTGGACTGATCGCGCTACAGGCGTGTCAGGCGTATGCAAAATCAATTGGGGGAATGTAAAAAGCCCGGCCAGAGCCGGGCTATTTCACAAGGGAGTAGAATTTTTTCTTGGATACGCCTGCTTGGAGGCACATATATTTGATCAAGTCGCCATGAAACGGCTGTTTTGGCTTGTCGACGGTAACTTTGCGGAAAGGATCACCTTCTCGTACCCATTGCTCGTGACTGCCTTCTTGATTTCGGAAGGAGAATCCTAGCTCCTTCAACACCGCTATCACCTCTCTATAGGTGAGCGGCCTGTGCCTCCCTGCGAACATTCTGGATCCTTAGCAGCCGACGTACTGTAGAGCTGGCTCTTCAAAGAATCGTACCCGCTTGCTACGCCCGTGCCGAATCGACGACCAGAAGGCTTGAACACGATATTGAAGGCGCATCAGCAGGGGGGCCTGGCGGCCAAGAAGTTGAGCAGCGTGCTCGCGATCCACTGTCAACGCTTCGACAATGTACGACTTGATTTGTGCTTCCAGTTTGCCTTTGGCTTCATCAAAGTCGACTCCCTGTGCCGCTAAGGTGAACTGTGGGCACGCGGCAATCCACAAACCGCCTTTCTTCTGCGCGTAGCACAGGAGAACGAATGGGTTGCTAGACATGGCGCTATTCCTCTAATTGATACGACAAAGTACCCACGTACCTGTGGATAACTCCGGATGGCGATTATGAGCAAGCTAACCTGCTTGTCAATTAACAAATTGTGTCAACACTAGTAAACACAATGCATCGCTTACACCATCCGACCAGTGGGCGAATCCGAAGGTTCGCTTTAACTTTGGATCCATCCGCTTGATGGTTCCGCTGTGTGATGGGAGTCTAGCCTCTGCTCCCACTCCGTATGATTTCTTTTTTTTATCGACCCCATCCATCATTTCTGAAGGATCGATTTCCGGTTTCGTGTATGAACGTGATCAGTCGACGTTCGTATGTTTGGGCGGCTGATACGTCCTGAATTCAAAATCTCGGACTCGGACTCGAGCGAGGCTTTAGACTCAACTCGAGATCCTCACCACCTTTGCGAAACATTTTCGCTAGCGCCTCTAGCCATTCAGCGATCTCATAAGCGGCAGCCGATCGGCTCTCGGCAACGTGTGACATAACGTAGCCCTCCAGCAGACTTTGGACATCGAAACATTCCCCTGCCTGGTGAATGAGGCCGATCACTGGTGAGTGGTCAGGTACGCCGCCCTCAATTGCCGCGTCTACCAGATCCAATGTGTCCAGATAGATGAAAGGACGAAGGCCTGTTTGAACTGCCTCATCCTCTGGAAATTCAAAAGAGACCTTGATGCTTGCCGAGACCATGATATTTCCCCTTGGAGTTGTGCCTAAGGCTGTCATTAAGCTGGCATAACTGAGCCAAAACCACCCATTCAGACACAAAAAAGGCACTTGCGATAAACGCTAAGTGCCTGATTTGTAACGCTTATTTGGTGGAGCCGGGGGGATTTGAACCCCCGTCCGCCAGTACTCCGCTGTCGGTACTACATGCGTAGCCGTGTCTATTAAGTTAACCCTCAGCGACCCGACGGGCAGGGTGCTTTGGGCGAGTTGTGTAAGTTTTAGCCGCTTCGTCCACAACGTACTGCACGGCGATTCTGTTCTATATGACAATCATTTCGGGTTTACAGACATCCCCTGATGATTGCTGGACCCGAAGGTACCAGGAGCATTGTCAGCTGCAATTAAGCAGCGAGAGCAACACCGTATTGGTCGTCATTGGCAACTATAAGTAGTTGCAACAGTGGATTTACGACTTCTGTTACCAAGTCGGCATGCACCTAGAGTTTCGCAACCGGCGTCGAATCCTAAACGGCCCCGAACTCATTGCCCGGTGAATCTGATCGGGCAACAAGCGTGCACAGTGTACGTCAATCTGCCGACGAGGCCAACCCGCAGGTTGGCTCGTCAGCATGTATCAGTTGTTGGTACCGGTCGATTTACGCAGCTCTACGATGGTTTGCGAGGTTTCGGCAACGCAGTCGTCGATTTTGCCTTCCGCTTTCAGCGCTTGGGCCTTGCTCACGCTGGTTTCGGCGCGCTGGCTCAATTCCGGATTCGCCGACAACTGCCCTTTGGCGTTGTTGATAGTCTGGATGTTGGCATCGCACAGATCGGCAGGTTTGTCTGCGGCGAACGAAGTGGACGCCATCATCGAGGCAGTAACGAACAGACCTAACAGTACAGAACGCTTCATGTGTATCTCCTTGAACTGAGGGATCCAGGCTTCGCTGACCGCTGGGCGAGCCACCGAATGGAGGAAAAGCCCCGATTTGTCGGGGCCTGTTCTGTGGATTGCCGTCACGCTCAAGAGTTCTATTTTTTTTCAGACAGCCTTCGCGCGTGTCACCCGATCCACGAGATAAACCAGTCCGTGGTAGTCGATGCCACCGTGCTGGGTCAGGCCGATTTCGCAGGTGCGGCTGGTGGAAATGCCCTCGCTGCAGTGCTGCACGGCGTCCTTGAGCGTACGCAGCGAATGGCTGTTCAGCTCCGGTGTGGTGAAGCCTTTGTCGCCGGCAAATCCGCAGCAATGTATGCCTTCGGGAATCACCACAGAGTTGCTGCATTTGCGCGCCAGATCGATCAGCGCCTGGCTTTCGCCCAAGTGCTGAGTGCTGCAGGTCACGTGGACGGCAATCGGCGCTTCCTGCGGTGTGAAGTCCAGACGATCCAGCAGATGCGTACGGATGAAGCGCACCGGATCGTACAGATCCAGTCGTGTTTCGCCGATGTCTTGGACCAGCCGCAACGTACATGGGCTCGTGTCGCAATAGATCGGGTCGAGGCCGCCGCGACTGGCGTGGAGCAGTGCGCTGATCAGCTCCTGACGTTTGTGCTCGGCCTGTTCGGCGTAGCCTTTGGAGGCGAACGGCTGGCCGCAGCAGAGGTTGTCCTGGTTGTCGGGAAAGACGACCTGGTAACCGGCCTTTTCCAGCAGGCCACGGGTTTTGTCGTACAGCGACATTTGTTCTTTATCACCCGCCGCCGGACCCATGACCCGCGAGACGCACGCCGCCAGATAAACCACGCGCGGGCGCTCGTCGGCCACGCTCGGGCTGAAGCGAATGGCTTTTTCCGGTTGGGGCATGGCGTTGGTCCACAACGGTACCTGGCCTTTGGACAAGCGCGTCAGCGTCGCCGACAACTTTGCCAGACGCGGCGCACCGAGCATCATTCGCGCGCCGTTGGCGACATGCAGGGTGAAGCGTGCGCCTTGCAGGGTTTTGGCGAAATTTCCTTCGATCCAGTCTGCGGTTTTCTGATGCTTGGCGTGTCGGCCACGGAGTTTTTTCACCAGTTCGCCGGTGTTGATGCCTACAGGACAGCGTTGCGCACACAGGCCGGTCGCGGCGCAGGTGTCGATGCCTTGGTAGTCGTAGGCTTTTTCCAGTTCGGTGGTGTCGACGCCGGCGCGTTTTTTCGCCTGGATATCGCGCCAGATCACGATGCGCTGGCGCGGGCTCAGGGTCAGGCCCTTCGATGGGCAGACTGGTTCGCAAAAACCGCACTCGATGCACTTGTCCACAATCTCGTCCGCCGCCGGCAGCGGTTTCAGGTGCTTGAGGTGGATCTGCGGATCTTCGCTGAGTACCACGTCGGGATTGAGAATGCCGTTGGGGTCGAGCAGGCGTTTAAGCTGCCACATCAGTTGATAGGCGTCGCTGCCCCATTCCAGTTCCACGAAGGGCGCCATGTTGCGACCGGTGCCGTGTTCGGCCTTCAGCGAGCCGCCGAATTCCACTGCAACCAGTTGCGCGACGTCGTCCATGAACGCTTGGTAGCGTGCGATTTCTTCCGGGCTGTTGAAGCCTTGGGTGAAGACGAAGTGCAGATTGCCTTCCAGTGCGTGTCCGAAAAGGATCGCTTCGTCGTAGGCATGTTTGTCGAACAACTCGATCAGGCGATTGACGCCGATCGCCAGTTGTTCGACCGGGAAGGTCACGTCTTCGATGATCACTGTGGTGCCGGTTTTGCGCACGGCGCCGACGGCGGGGAAGGTGTCTTTGCGGATGGCCCAGAGGCGGGCGTTTTCCACCGGGTCTTCGGTGAAGTCGACCTGCTTCTCTACGGGGAAATCGCGCAGGGACGCCATGATTTGCGCCAGTTGTTCCTGCAGCAATGTCGACGAAGCGGCGCGGGATTCGATGAGCAGCGCGCAGGCATTTTCCGACAGCAGCTGTACGAAAGCGGGCATGCCTTTTTTGTCCTGTACCGAGCGCAGACTGCGTCGGTCGAGCAGTTCCACTGCGGATACCGGTTGGCTTTTCAGCACGGTCACCGCGTTGCAGCAGGTCTCGACATCGGGGAACACGATCAGCGCCGAGGCCTTGTTCGGGTGATCGATGACGGTGTCGTAAGTCACCGCGCTGATGAAGCCGAGCGTGCCTTCGGAGCCGACCAGCAGGTGGCTCAGGATATCCACAGGCTCGTCGAAATCCACCAGGGCGTTGAGCGACAGGCCGGTGGTATTTTTCAGACGGTATTTGTGGCGGATTCTTGCGGCCAGTGCAGCGTTGGCGCGGGTCTCGCGGCCTAATGTCGCCAAGCGTTCGAGCAGGTCGCCGTGGCTGGAGCGAAATGCCGCGACGCTGGCAGGGTCTTCGCTGTCGAGGCGCGTGCCGTCGGCCAGCACCAAGCGAATCCCGGCCAGCGTGTGATAGGTGTTTTGCGCGGTGCCGCAGCACATGCCGCTGGCGTTGTTGGCGACGATGCCGCCGATCTTGCAGGCATTGATCGACGCCGGATCCGGGCCGATCTTGCGTCCGAACGGCGCCAGCCATGCGTTGGCCTGCGCGCCGATCACGCCCGGTTGCAGGCGGATCTGCGTGCCTTGGCCGCGAATCTCGCGGGCATTCCAGTTATCCCCAAGTACGATCAGCACGGAATCGCTGATCGCCTGCCCGGACAGGCTGGTGCCGGCGGCGCGGAAGGTCACCGGCACCTTGTCGCGCTGGGCCAGTTGCAGCAGCGCCACGACTTCGTCTTCAGACTCGACGCGGATCACCAGTTTCGGGATCAGTCGATAGAAACTGGCGTCGGTGCCGAAGGCCAGGGTCGACAGCGGATCGTCGAAGCGCCGGTCTGCTGGAATCAGTCGCTCGGCATCACGCAGGAAAGCAGCAGGAAGACTCATTGATCCTCCAGAATCAGCACGACCAGATCTTTCGGGCCATGCGCGCCATACGCCAGGACCTGTTCAATATCGGCAGTCTTCGACGGGCCGGACACCAGCAGCGCGTTGGTCGGCATGCCTTGCGCCCATTCGAATTCCTCTTGCACCTGATAGAAGTTGTCGCGGATTTCGCTGGCCTTGAGCAGGGCGAAATGCACCGGCGGCACCAGACTCATCAAGCGCGGTTCTTCACGGGTTGGCCAGATGATCAGGCTGCCGGTCGCGGCGATGGCACCGAGGGTGCCGGTGAGGCTGGCCGGGGTGTCGTTGAACAGTTCGGCTTTCCACGCTTCCATCGGCCGGTCGTAGGACTTCAGTTCTGGCAGCTCGGGATTGTTCGCCCAGTGCTGTGCGATGCGTTGCCCGTGCGGCGTATTCGGTGCGATCAGCAGGCTCGGCAATTGGCGGTCGCGCAGCAGTTGCGCCAGTAATGCCGGCCACTCGGCGCCCGAGGTCAGGTGGATTTCGGTGTGCACCGCCTCCATCAGTTTGCGCAGTTGCGGGATTCGTTGCTCGGCGCTGTAGGTGTAGAGCTGGGTGACCAGATCGACGTCGAAGTTGTCGGCAATTGGCGTGGTGCCGGTTAGACTTTTCCGCAGCTTGCCGAGGATATTTTGCTTGGCGCTCATCGACGCTCTCCCTGTTTGGCCAGATGCTCGCGGGCCATGTCATGCAACGAACGCGCGGCCGGTTTTGGTGCGCTGTGGTTTTGCGTCCATGGGCCGACATTGCTCGGCGTAAGGGCGCGCAGGCGCGTGGCGAAAAAAGCGAACAAGCGGTACAGCGTCGGCGAGCTGTTGAGTCTGGCCCAAGCGTTCCAGATGAAGCGCTCCTTGCGCGAATACTTGCTGCCTTGGCCACGCATCACCTGATTCGGTGCGTCCGGGGCTTTGACGTTTTCCTCGCGCAGACGGCGCAGGATGGCGGGGATCGGAATCTTCACCGGGCAGACTTCACCGCAGGCGCCGCACAGTGAGGACGCGCTCGGGTGGTCCGGAACCTTGGCCAGGCCGACCATGTGTGGGGTAATGATTTTGCCGATCGGCCCCGGATAGACCTCGCCATAAGTGTGGCCGCCCACTCGGGTATACACCGGGCAATGATTCATGCAGGCGCCGCAGCGGATGCAGTTCAGGGTCTGGCGCAATTCACTGTCGGCGAAAGCCTGGCTGCGACCGTTGTCGAGCAGCACCAGATGCACTTCCTGCGGGCCATCGAGTTCGTGTTCTTTGCGCGGGCCGGAGATCATGTTGACGTAAGTGGTGATCGGAATGCCCAGCGCCGAGCGCGTCAGCAGTGACAGCAGCGGCACCACGTCGCGCAGGTTTTCCACGACTTTTTCGATGCCGGTGACGGCGATATGCACCGGCGGCACGGTGGTGGTCATGCGCCCGTTGCCTTCGTTTTCCACCAGCAGCAGGGTGCCGGTTTCGGCGACGGCGAAGTTGACGCCGGAGACGCCGATGTCGGCTTCGAAGAATTTCTGCCGCAGGACCCTGCGACCGATCTGAATGAGTTGGTCAACGTCCTTGGTGTATTCCACGCCAAGTTTGTCGTGGAACAAGGACGCGACCTGACCGGCATTCTTGTGGATCGCCGGCATAATGATGTGTGAAGGCTTCTCGTGGTCGAGCTGGACGATGTACTCCCCCATGTCGGACTCCAGACATTCAATGTCCCGAGCCTCGAGGAAATGGTTCATCTCCATCTCTTCGCTGACCATCGATTTGCCCTTGATCACTTGCCGCGCCTCGTGAGCGCGGATGATCGACAGGACGATGCCATTGGCTTCGTCCACCGTTTCCGCCCAGTGCACTGTCACACCGTTGCGGGTCAGGTTCTGTTCCAGTTGCTCGAGCAGGTCGGGCAACCTGGACAGCGCGCGGGCCTTGATCGAATTGCCCAGTGCGCGCAAGTGTTCTCTTTCGTGGGCATCGCTGAAAGCCGCTGCCCGCTTGGTCATCAGTGAATCCATGGCAGTGCGGAAGTTGTTCCGCAGCTGCTGATCACCCAAGGCGTTGTGTGCCCGGGTGCGGAAATCTTCTTCTACGGCGACCGTAGGAATAATCGTTGAGGTGCTCATTGCGCACCTCCGGTTCGCTGCCAGAGGAAGCTCGCCAGATGTTGCCCGCGCAACGCTTGCTGCTGTTTCTCCAGCGCGCCGTTGATGTTCATCAAACAGCCGCAGTCGGCACTCAGTACCTTGTGCGCACCGGACTCCTTCAGCGCGCGGGTCTTGTCAGCCACCATCGCGCCGGAAATGTCTGGCATACGGACGCTGAATGTCCCACCGAAGCCACAGCATTCGCTTTCGTGGTCGTGATTGACCCGCTCCACGTTGCTCAACTGCGCCAACAACTCGCGGCCGTGCAGGTGGGTGTTCATTTCGCGGCGTGCCGAACACGAGGTATGCAGCGCGACTTTCACCGGTTCGCCGCTGTCCTTGAGCTGCACCTTGCAGACGAACAGCAGAAATTCGGCCAGTTCATAAGTGCGAGCCGCAAGGGCCTGCACCTGTTTCAACGTTTCCGGCTCGTCCTTGAACAAGTCGGCGTAATGCTCGCGCAGCATGCCGGCGCAGGAACCCGACGGCACCACCACCGGATAATCCCCGGCAAACAACGCCAGTTGCGAGCGCGCTACCGTCCGCGCCTGCTCGGTGTAACCCGAGGTGTAGGCCGGTTGGCCGCAGCAACTCTGCCCTTGCGGATACTCGACCCGGATCCCTTCGCGCTCCAGCAGATGGATCGCGTCCATCCCGGCTTCGGGGTAGAACAGGTCGACCACACACGTGCCGAACAGGTAGACCCGCGACGGTTTCTCGCTGGGGTATTGCCGAGGTTCGGGCAGTGGCGGTGCCACGCGGGTCGCGTTCGGCACAGCGTTGTAAAAAAGCTCGCTCATCAGGCGTGTCTCCGGGTAGGCCCGGTTATCCGTCTGCTGCGGCTGCCGAATATAAAGCGCATTGCTTTCAGCAGCCTTACAGACCCGGTGGTGAATTGCTGACGCCGGATCACGGGCCGGCGTCGGTTATTTCCGTCTTTCTTGTAGGCGTCTTGTAGGTTTAGTGCACCAGCATGCCGGTGAACCAGTAGGCCTGAGCCAAGGTGATCAAACCGACGATCGTTGCAAAGAATAGGCTGTGCTTGAGGGTGAAGCGGAACAGATCCGATTCCTTGCCGACCAGACCGGTCGCGGCGCAGGCCACGGCGATCGATTGCGGCGAGATCATCTTGCCAGTCACGCCGCCGCTGGTATTGGCCGCCACCAGCAAGGTGTCGTTGACGCCGATCTGGTGGGCGGTGGTCGCTTGCAACGAACTGAACAGCGCGTTCGACGAAGTATCCGAACCGGTGAGGAACACGCCCAGCCAACCGAGGAACGGCGAGAAGAACGGGAACGCCGCGCCAGTACCCGCCAGCACCAGGGCCATGGTCGAGGACATGCCGGAGTAGTTGGTGACAAAGGCGAACGCCAGCACCATGCCGATCGACAGGATTGGCCAGCGCAGTTCGTAGAAGGTCTCTTTCAAAGTGGTAAGACCAGTTTTGAAATTGATCTTCAGTACCAGCATCGAAATCAGCGCGGAGAAGAAAATCGCCGTTCCGGTGGCGGAAATCGGGTCGAGTTTGAACACCGCTGGAATCGCGGTCGGGTTGGCCACGATCGGCGCAGTCTTGATCACCAGTTGATCAAGGTGCGGGATCGCGAAGTTGAACACCCAGCTGTACATCGAACCACCGGCGGCGAACATCGCTTTGAAAGGCTTCAGCGTCCAGATGGTCACTAGCACGGTAAGGATCAGGAACGGCGACCACGCCTTGAAAATTTCCCCGAGGCTGTAGGGCGAAGCCACGGTGGTGCGCTTCTGGCCGAAACCGCCGACGCTGGCGCTGACCACTGAAGCGGATACGGCGCCAACGATGTGCTGGCCGGCGGCGCGACGTGGTTGCCAGACCTTGAGGAACAGGGTCAGGGAAATCAGGCTGGCCAACGCCGAAGTGATGTCCGGCAGTTCCGGGCCGATGAAGTTGGAGGTGAAGTATTGGGTGATGGCGAAACTCAAACCTGCCACCAGCGCGGCCGGCCAGGTTTCGCGCACACCGCGCAGGCCGTCCATCATGAACACCAGCCAGAACGGCACGAACAGCGACAGCAGTGGCAGCTGGCGACCTGTCATGGCGCCGATCTTGAAGGCGTCGATGCCAGTGACCTGGCCCGCCACGATGATCGGAATCCCTAGCGCGCCGAACGCCACCGGTGCGGTGTTGGCGATCAGGCACAGGCCGGCGGCGTACAGCGGGTTGAAGCCGAGTCCTACAAGGAGTGCGGCAGTAATCGCGACCGGCGCGCCGAATCCGGCGGCACCTTCCAGAAATGCGCCGAAGCAGAAACCGATCAGCAACACCTGCAAGCGCTGGTCATCGGTAATCGACAGAACCGAGCTGCGGATGACCTCGAACTGACCGCTCTTCACCGTCAGCTTGTAGAGGAACACTGCCGCGACAATGATCCAGGCAATCGGCCACAGACCGTAAGCGAAACCATAACCAGCGGCGGCGAACGCCATGTCCACTGGCATCTGGAAGGCGAAAATCGCCACGGCAATCGAAAGCGCGAGGGTGATGCTGCCGGCCACATGGCCTTTGAGACGGAACACCGCCAGGGCGAGAAAGAAGAACACGATGGGAATGACGGCCGCGAGAGCGGAGACGCCAAGACTGCCGAGCGGACTGTAGAGCTGTTGCCAGGTTTGCATGGTGGGGTGGCCCCTAATTGTTGTTGGTCAGGCACTGTGAGCAATCTTGGATAATTGGTAAGACCAATTTACAAGCGCTGTTGGCTAGGGTAAAAGCCTTGGTAGCGGTGTGTCAATTTGCCGCTCTGAAACTTTCGTCGAAGATGCGGTGCAGAGGGCAACTGATCCGCTTTGGCGAAGTGGCGTCTGGCAGGTGTCGGCGGCGCGCGGATAGGCCAGAATAGACACCCCGGCGAGCGGTCGGGATCGTGGAGAAATGAGTTATGGGCTTTGATCAGATACGTCAGCGCCGTTTGTCTGACGATATTGTCGAGCGCCTCGAGGGGATGATCCTTGAGGGCACGCTGAAGTCGGGCGAACGTCTGCCGGCCGAGCGCACGCTGGCCGAGCAATTTGGCGTATCACGCCCGTCGTTGCGCGAGGCGATTCAGAAACTGGCAGCCAAAGGCTTGTTGGTCAGTCGCCAGGGCGGCGGCAATTATGTGGTGGAGGGCCTGGGTTCGACGTTCAGCGATCCGCTGCTGCAATTGCTTGAAAGCAATCCCGAAGCGCAACGTGATTTGCTCGAATTCCGGCACACCCTGGAGGCATCGTGTGCCTACTACGCCGCATTGCGCGCCACCGATGTCGATCGCGAGCGCCTGACCGCTGCGTTCGAAGAGCTGCAGGATTGCTACTCGCGTCACGAAGAAGTCAGCCGGGCGGAAGAGGGCGCGGCGGATGCCAAGTTTCATCTGGCGATTGCCGAGGCCAGCCATAACGCGGTGTTGCTGCATACGATTCGCGGACTATTCGATCTGCTCAAGCGCAACGTCGTGACCAACATCGGCGGCATGTACAAGCAGCGTACGGAAACCCGCGACATGCTGATCTCGCAGCACCGGGAATTGTATCTGGCGATTATCGAAGGGCGTGCCGAGCAGGCGCGAGAAGTGTCCAGCCGACATATTTTGTATGTGCAGGAAGTGCTGGAAGAGGTGCGTCAGGAGGTGCAGCGCATGGCTCGGGCAGAGCGGCGCAAGGGGATGTAGTCAGTTAGTTCTGCAAACGATCGTTCCCACGCTCTGCGTGGGAATACAGCAATGGACGCTCTGCGTCCGCGTTGTGACGCAGAGCGTCACGGGATGCATTCCCACGCAGAGCGTGGGAACGATCAGGGTGGAAAACTAATCTTCCTTGCCCTTGTTGCGCACCGCACGCTGCAACTCACGACCGGCGTCGCGCTCGCGCTCGGTGTCGCGCTTGTCGTATTCCTTCTTGCCCTTGCCCAGAGCGATTTCGCACTTGACCATGTGCTTGCTCCAGTACCAGGACAGGCAGACGCAGGCGTAACCCTTTTGCTGCACGGCGGCGGCAAGCTTGTCCAGCTCGCGGCGGTTGAGCAGTAGTTTGCGCGTGCGCACCGGGTCGGCGATGACGTGAGTGCTTGCGGTCATCAACGGCGTGATGTGGCTGCCGAGCAACCATGCTTCGCCGTCCTTGAGCAGCACATAGCTGTCGACCAGCTGCAACTTGCTCGCCCGCAGACTTTTTACTTCCCAGCCGGCCAGGACCAGACCAGCCTCGAACTTGTGCTCGATGAAGTAATCGTGTCGCGCCTTTTTGTTCTGCGCGATGGTCCCTGTTGGGTGTTTCTTCTGTTTAGCCATAGGGGCGGCATTATATGGAGTTGTTCGGCTGTCGGCTACGGTGTTGCTGCGCGCTTGAGCAGGTTGAGTGAATCCCGGACAATGCGGCCTCTTTTTCTAACGCTTGGGCGTGATAAACGATGTCGACAGACAAGGTTTCTGTCCACGGCAGTTGGGCTAGCCGCTGGGTATTCATACTCGCCGCGACCGGTTCGGCCGTGGGACTGGGTAGTATCTGGAAGTTCCCCTACATGGTCGGGGTCTACGGCGGCGGCGCCTTTGTGCTGATGTTCCTGGCGTGCATCGCGCTTATCGGTGTCCCGGTCATGCTCGCGGAAACCCTGATCGGCCGGCGCGCCCGGCAAAGTCCGGCGAACGCCCTGAAGGTGCTGGCGCTGGAAGCCGGGCACTCGGCGAAATGGTCGTGGGGCGCGTTTGCCGGGATGATCACGGCCCTGCTGATTCTGTCTTTCTACAGTGTGGTCGGCGGCTGGTCGCTGGATTACATCGTCGACATGGGCCGTGGCGATTTCCAGGGCGCGACGGCCGATCAGGTCGGCGCCTATTTCGGCAATGTCATCTCCAATCCATGGCGCCTGACACTTTGGCACACGATTTTCATGCTGCTGTCGGCCTTCGTGATCGCCAAAGGCGTGGTCGCCGGGCTTGAGCGCAGCCTGCGAATCATGATGCCGCTGCTGTTCGTGATGATTCTGGTGCTGCTGGGCTACAGCATGACCACCGGGCATTTCATGGAAGGCGTGCATTTCATGTTCGACTTCCACCCGGAAAAAGTCCTCGACGGTCTGCTGCCAGCGATGGGGCACGCGTTCTTCTCGCTGAGCGTCGGCGTCGGCTCCATCATGATCTACGGCGCCTACATGCCGAAGAACACCTCGCTGTCGGGCACGGTGGTCGGTGTCGCGCTGCTGGATACTTTCGTATCGCTAGTGGCCGGTCTGGCGCTGTTTCCGATTGTGTTCGCCGCTGGCCTGAACCCAAGCGAAGGCCCAGGGCTGATGTTCGTCAGCCTGCCATTTGCTTTTGGTAATGTATTTTTCGGCCAGTTGATGGGTGTGGTGTTCTTCGTGTTGGTCGCGGTGGCAGCGTGGAGTTCGGCGATTTCGCTGCTTGAGCCAATGGTGGCTTACCTGGTTGAACGCACTAAAATCAGCCGCATCTGGGTAACTTTCTGGCTCGCATTCACCTGCTGGTTTGTTGGTCTGGGCACCGTGTTTTCTTTCAATATCTGGAAGGAAGCCAAGTTTTTCGTGAACGAAGGCGGGGCGTTCAGCCTCTATCAATGGGGTGCGCAGAGCGGTCTCGACTTCTTTGGCGTGATCGATTTCTTCACCTCGCGGATCATGTTGCCCCTCGGTGGCTTGTGTTTCGTGCTGTTCGCGGGATGGGTGATGGGGCGTGAAGCGGTACGGGATGAATTGTCCATCCGTAACCCGGTTCTGTTTGCTCTGTCCCTGTTCTTGATGCGCTACGTGGCGCCTATCGGCATTCTTGTAGTCTTTGCCGCTCAGCTCTGGAAGTAACGCTTACATGACGACACATATCCAACGATCCGCGCTCCTGCCGTACCCGGCGCAGTTTCTCTACGACCTGGTCAACGACGTCGCGCGTTACCCGGAGTTTCTGCCGTGGTGCTCGGAGGCTGAAGTGCTGGAAAGCTCCCCGGAACACATGCGTGCCAGTGTCGGCGTAGCGAAGGGCGGCCTCAGTCAGCATTTCGTCACGCGCAATACGCTGGTGCCGGGACAGTCGATCGAGATGAATCTTGAAGAAGGCCCGTTCACTCAGTTGCACGGCATCTGGGTATTCAAGGCGCTGAACGAAAAGGCCTGCAAGATCAGTCTGGATCTGTCGTTCGATTATGCCGGGCCGCTGGTGCGCGCAACTCTGGGGCCGTTGTTCAATCAGGCGGCCAATCAATTGGTGGATGCTTTCTGCCAGCGCGCCAAGCAGATGCATGGTTGAGCCGGTGATCGAGATAGAAGTGGTGTATGCAGCGGTTGATCGCCAGGTTCTGCGTGCGATCAGTGTGGCTGAAGGCGTTAGCGTTCGGGCTGCGGTGCACGCATCGGGCATCGCGGCAGAGTTTCCTGAGTTGAATCTGGCGGAGTGCCCGCTGGGGATTTTTGGCAAGGTCGTGGCTGACGCGGATTCTCGCCCTGTTCAGGCGGGCGACCGGATCGAAATTTATCGACCGCTGCTGGCTGATCCCAAAGAAGTTCGACGTTTGCGTGCGGCGAAGGCTGCCGAGGCCAAAGCGCGGAATATTTGATCAGGCCAAACGGCAGGCAATAAAAAACCCGGAATGTCCGGGTTTTTTATTGCCTCGCCTATTACTGCGGCGAGGTGTCCAGCGGCTCTGGTGTCGGAACCGGTACGGTTTCCACACCATCGACGTCCTTCTGGATCTGATCCAGCAAGGAGCCTGGTTTGGCTGGTTTTTCAGCTTCTGGCTTGTCGGCGTTTTCAGCAGGCGCGGTCACGGTCGTGCCGCTGTCCTTGCCGAGAATGGCTTCGTCACGGCTCACGCCGGGCATGAAGTCACCGGACAGGCTGACAAGCTGGTCGTTGGAATTGAAGATAACGCTGATTCGTTCCTGCTGGCGTTCACCGCCACCCGGTTGCAGGCTGTACAGATAATCCCAGCGATCGGCATGGAACGTGTCGGCAAGCAGAGGGTTGCCCATGATAAACCGTACTTGCGGCCGGGTCATTCCCGGGCGTAACTGGTCTATCATGTCCTGCGTGACGACATTGCCCTGCTGGATGTCGATTTTGTAAACCCCGGGGAATGAACAACCGGCGAGTGCGAGCAGTCCCACAAAGGTGAAACTGGTTAGCAAGAGCTTGGTGTTTTGCATCGGTGGGCGACTTCCACTATCTTGGCTGGGACAACGTAAACGCCGATCATACCCGCATTAAGAGAAGCTGCGAAGCAGCATCGCGAGAAAGCTGACCATGGTTGAAAATAGCGAACTACGCAAAGCCGGCCTCAAAGTGACCCTGCCACGGGTCAAGATCCTGCAAATGCTCGACTCTACCGAGCAGCGCCACATGAGTGCCGAGGACGTCTACAAGGCGTTGATGGAAGCTGGTGAGGACGTTGGTCTGGCCACGGTTTACCGTGTTCTGACCCAGTTCGAAGCGGCCGGCCTCGTGGTCCGCCACAACTTCGACGGCGGCCACGCGGTCTTCGAACTGGCTGACGGTGGCCACCACGACCATATGGTCAACGTGGAATCGGGTGAAGTGATCGAATTCTTCGACGAAGAAATCGAAAAGCTTCAGAAATCGATCGTCGAGAAGCATGGCTTCGAGATGGTTGATCACAACCTGGTGCTGTACGTACGCAAGAAAAAGTAAGCATGTCGCGCGAATTTCACATTCGCGAAACGAACGAAGGCGACCCAAGGGTCGCCTTCGTGCTTTCTGCTATTTGTTATGCCTTGGCGGTCACCACCATTTTTTTCGCGTGAGCCAGAGATTCCTTGGTCAGATCGATGCCGCCGAGCATGCGCGCGACTTCTTCGATTCGCTCGTTCTTCGTGAGCTTCGCGACAGCGGTGTGAGTCGCCTTCTCGTCGCGGACCTTGTGCACGAACAGATGCTGATGCCCTTGCGCCGCCACTTGCGGCAAGTGCGTCACGGTCAGGACCTGGCCGCGATCACCGAGACGGCGCAGTAACTGGCCGACAATCTCGGCAGTCGGACCGCCAATACCTACGTCCACTTCGTCGAACACCAGCGTCGGCACGCGGGAGGTCTGGGCGGTAATGACCTGAATCGCCAGACTGATCCGCGACAGCTCACCGCCGGAGGCGACTTTTGCCAGCGCCTTGAGCGGTTGGCCGGGGTTGGCGCTGACCAGCAGTTCGACCTGTTCCAGCCCGTTTGGCAGCAGTTCGTCGCTGCTGTTGGCTTTCAGTTCGATGGTGAATCGGCCGCCGGGCATGCCCAGGCGCTGGATTTCCTGCTCCACTGCACTGGCGAGGCTGCCGGCCGCCTGATGACGAAGGTCGCTCAGCTCGCGCGCTTTCTCTTGATAGTGGCGGGCGTAGGACGCCAGTTCTTCGCCCAGGCGTTCAATGGATTCATCGTTGGCGTTGAGAGTTTCGATTTCATCGAGCAGCTTTTGCTGCATCTCGCCGACTTCGGTCGGTTGAATCCGGTGTTTGCGCGCCAAGGTGTAGATCGCGTCGAGACGCTCTTCGAGGTATTGCAGGCGAGCCGGGTCGGCATCGAAATTGTCGAGGAAGCGATTGAGCTCGCCGACTGCTTCTTCCACCTGAATCTGCGCGCTGGTCAGCAGGCTGCTGGCTTCACCCAGCGCACCCACCGAACTGTTCACGCTGGAGAGTCGATTGAGGCTGGCGGTCAGCGCATTCAGCACATTGCCGGAGTCGCTTTCGCTGCATTGCTCGACCACTTGCCGGCAAATGTCCAGCAAGGTTTCGGCGTTGGTCAGGTTCTTGTGTTCCTGCTCCAGTTGCTCCAGTTCATTTTCGCCGAGACCGAGGTTTTCCAGTTCTTCGAGCTGATAGCTGAGCAGTTGATGACGTGCGCGCTGTTCGTCGCCGGAGTTGGAGAGCCGCTCCAGTTCCTGGCGGGTCTGACGCCAGCGTTGAGCGGCAAGCTGCACCTGACGCGCCAGATCGGTGGCACCGGCGTACTCGTCAAGCAGGCGGCGATGGGTGTCGGTCTTCAACAGCGACTGATGTTCGTGCTGGCTGTGGATATCGATCAGCAGCTCGCCGAGGGCTTTGAGGTCGCCAAGCGGGCAGGGCGTGCCGTTGATATAACCGCGCGAACGACCTTCCGAGGTGATTACCCGGCGCAGAATGCAAGGCCCGTCGTTTTCCAGATCGCGCTCGGCCAGCCAAGCGCTGGCTTCAGGGATATCAGCGAGATCGAAGGTGGCGAGAATGTCGGCCTTGTCGGCGCCCGGGCGAACCACGCCGCTGTCGGCGCGATCGCCCAAAGTCAGGCCTAGGGCGTCGAGCATGATCGATTTGCCGGCGCCGGTTTCCCCTGTGATCACGCTCATCCCGCGATCAAGTTCGAGATCGAGATGTTCAACGATGGCGTAGTTGTGTACGGACAGGTGCACCAGCATAAAGGCAGCTCCCAGGCTTGATGTCTGGTTATTTATACAGTGTTTTGTTCAGGCCTGACAATGCCCGCTCTTAGCTCGATTTGCTTGATCAGAGAGTTTTCTTAGCGCATTCAAGAATGAGTATTCAGCACTTTTTTGTAGGGACAATTGTTTTCAGCCCTTGAAGCCTGATTTTGCGGCCCCATATATCGGGGCAGAAGCGCGAGTCAGGCTCGCGGACGAAATTGAAAGGAGAATTCTATGGCTGACGAACAGACAGTAGATACGCAAAACCCAGATGCCAATCAGGCGCCCGAAGGTTCGGGTGACGACCTGGCGACCCGTGTGCAAGTGCTCGAAGAGCAATTGGCCGCCGCGCAGGATCAGTCTCTGCGTGTTGCTGCCGATCTGCAGAACGTTCGCCGCCGTGCCGAGCAGGACGTCGAGAAGGCGCACAAGTTCGCCCTGGAAAAATTCGCCAGCGACCTGCTGCCGATCGTCGACAGCCTGGAGCGCGGCCTCGAGCTGTCGAGCCCGGACGACGAAAGCATCCGCCCGATGCGCGAAGGCATCGAGCTGACCCTGAAAATGTTCCACGACACCCTCAAGCGCTACCAGCTTGAAGCGATCGATCCGCATGGCGAACCGTTCAACGCCGTTCACCATCAGGCGATGGCCATGCAGGAAAGTGCCGACGTCGAGCCGAACAGCGTGTTGAAGGTTTTCCAGAAGGGCTACCAGCTCAATGGTCGCCTGCTGCGCCCGGCGATGGTCGTGGTCAGCAAGGCGCCGGCACCGGTTTCGCCTTCGATTGACGAGCAGGCTTGAAATTAGCCGCAAGGCCCCCATTTAGAAGTCAAGCGTTTAAGTGCTACCGCAGTCAGCCACCACTGCTGCGGCAACAAAATCCAAAGTTTCGGGAGAGTGAACATGGGCAAAATTATCGGTATCGACCTGGGGACTACCAACTCCTGCGTCTCCGTGCTGGAAAACGGCAAAGCCAAAGTTATTGAAAACGCTGAAGGCGCGCGTACCACGCCGTCGATCATCGCTTACGCCAACGATGGCGAAATTCTGGTAGGTCAGTCGGCCAAGCGTCAGGCTGTAACCAACCCGCACAACACCCTGTACGCAGTAAAGCGTCTGATCGGTCGTCGTTTCGACGAAGAAGTTGTGCAGAAAGACATCCAGATGGTCCCTTACAAGATCGTCAAGGCTGACAACAACGACGCCTGGGTAGAAGTGAACGGCCAGAAAATGGCACCGCCACAAATCTCGGCTGAAATTCTGAAGAAGATGAAGAAGACCGCCGAAGACTACCTCGGCGAGGCAGTGACCGAAGCGGTGATCACCGTTCCGGCCTACTTCAACGACAGCCAGCGTCAGGCCACCAAAGACGCCGGCCGCATTGCTGGTCTGGACGTAAAACGTATCATCAACGAGCCAACCGCAGCTGCTCTGGCTTACGGTATGGACAAGGCCAAGGGCGATCACACCGTGATCGTTTATGACCTGGGTGGCGGTACCTTCGACGTATCCGTTATCGAAATCGCTGAAGTTGACGGCGAGCACCAGTTCGAAGTGTTGGCCACCAACGGTGACACCTTCCTCGGCGGTGAAGACTTCGACATTCGTCTGATCGACTACCTCGTTGACGAATTCAAGAAAGAAAGCGGCATGAACCTCAAAGGTGACCCGCTGGCGATGCAGCGTCTGAAAGAAGCCGCTGAGAAAGCCAAGATCGAGCTGTCGTCCGCTCAGTCGACCGACGTCAACCTGCCGTACATCACTGCAGACGCGACCGGTCCTAAGCACCTGAACGTGAAAATCTCCCGTGCCAAGCTCGAAGCACTGGTTGAAGACCTGGTTCAGCGCACCATCGAACCTTGCCGCATTGCCATGAAAGACGCCGGTATCGACGTCAGCGCGATCAACGACGTGATTCTGGTCGGTGGTCAGACTCGTATGCCGCTGGTGCAGAAGCTGGTTACCGATTTCTTCGGTAAAGAAGCGCGTAAAGACGTCAACCCGGACGAAGCTGTTGCCATGGGTGCTGCGATTCAGGGCGCTGTTCTGGCCGGTGACGTGAAAGACGTGCTGCTGCTCGACGTCAGCCCGCTGACCCTGGGTATCGAAACCATGGGTGGCGTGATGACCGCGCTGATCGAGAAAAACACCACGATTCCTACCAAGAAATCGCAAGTGTTCTCGACTGCCGACGACAACCAGGGTGCTGTTACCATTCACGTTCTGCAGGGTGAGCGCAAGCAAGCTGCCCAGAACAAATCGCTGGGCAAGTTCGACCTGGCCGACATTCCACCAGCTCCACGTGGCGTGCCCCAGATCGAAGTGACCTTCGACATCGACGCCAACGGCATCCTGCACGTCGGCGCGAAAGACAAGGCTACCGGCAAGACCCAGTCGATCGTGATCAAGGCCAACTCCGGTCTGTCCGACGAAGAAATCGAGCGCATGGTGCGTGACGCCGAAGCGAATGCCGAGGAAGACCGCAAGTTCGAAGAACTGGCCGCTGCCCGTAACCAGGGTGACGCACTGGTGCACTCGACTCGCAAGATGGTCGCTGACGCGGGCGACAAGGTCACCGCCGAAGAGAAGACTGCAATCGAAGCTGCAGTGGTTGCGCTGGAAGCCGCCGTCAAAGGCGACGACAAGGCTGCCATCGAAGCCAAGGTTGAAGAGCTGTCGAAAGTCTCCGCTCCGGTTGCTCAGAAGATGTACGCCGAACAGGCTCAGCCAGCTGATGGCGCAGCCCCGCAAGGCGAATCGGCTGAGAAGGCTGACGACGTTGTCGACGCCGAGTTCGAAGAAGTCAAAGACCACAAGTAAGTTGTTGGTCGCCCGGTTGACTGCCTTGCGGCGGTGACTGGTAGGATGTCGCCGCGCGGGAGCTTGCCTCCCGCGTTGGCGTATCTGGAATACGCGAATTTTTACAGCATGCGACACCGTTCGGATGCTGGCGGTATGGCCGGGAATGCTCCTGCTTTTCGCGCCGCAGATACCGCATCAATCAAGACCAGGATCGTTGAATTGACGTGAGTTGGGTCCGGGCCTTAATGGGGGCTCAACGAGTTTGGCGAGGCTCAGGAGGGGTTTGCCGAACGTCCTTAAGAGTGCAAAGAACTTATGGCAAAGCGTGACTATTACGAAGTATTGGGTGTCGAGCGGGGCACGAGCGAAGCGGACCTGAAGAAGGCCTATCGCCGTCTGGCCATGAAGCACCACCCCGACCGTAATCCCGGCGACAAAGCTTCCGAAGAAGCATTCAAAGAGGCCAACGAGGCCTATGAAGTGTTGTCCGACGCCAGCAAACGCGCGGCATACGATCAATACGGTCATGCCGGCGTTGATCCGAGCATGGGCGGCGGCGGTGCCGGTTTCGGTGGTCAGAACTTCTCGGACATCTTCGGCGATGTCTTCAGTGATTTCTTCGGTGGCGGTCGCGGCGGTGCCCGTGGCGGCGCTCAGCGTGGCAGCGATCTGCGCTACACCCTGGAACTGAATCTGGAAGAAGCGGTGCGCGGCACGTCGGTGAATATCCGCGTTCCGACACTGGTCAACTGCAAGCCGTGCGATGGTTCCGGCGCCAAGAAAGGCTCTTCGCCGACGACGTGCCCGACCTGCGGCGGCATCGGCCAGGTGCGCATGCAGCAGGGCTTCTTCTCGGTGCAGCAGACCTGCCCGCGCTGCCATGGCCAGGGCAAGATCATTTCCGATCCGTGCGACTCCTGCCACGGCGACGGTCGTGTCGAAGAGTACAAAACCCTGTCGGTCAAAGTGCCTGCCGGTGTTGATACTGGCGACCGTATTCGTCTGTCCGGCGAAGGCGAGGCGGGTACTCAGGGCGGGCCGACTGGCGACCTGTACGTTGTGATCAATGTGCGCGAACACGACATCTTCCAGCGTGACGGCAAGCATCTGTTCTGCGAAGTGCCGATCAGCTTCGTCGACGCTGCATTGGGCGGCGAGTTGGAGATTCCAACCCTCGACGGTCGCGTCAAGCTGAAAATCCCTGAAGGCACGCAGACCGGCAAGCAATTCCGCGTACGCGGTAAAGGCGTTGCGCCGGTGCGTGGCGGCGGTGCCGGCGACCTGATGTGCCGTGTCGCTGTGGAAACGCCAGTCAACCTCAACCGTCGTCAGCGTGAACTGCTGGAAGAATTTCGCAGCTCCCTGGCCGACGACAACAGCCACTCGCCGAAAACCACCGGTTGGTTCGACGGTGTGAAGCGTTTCTTCGGCGATTTGTAAGGAGTCGGCATGCGACGTATTGCAGTGATGGGCGCCGCCGGGCGCATGGGCAAGACCCTGATTGAAGCGGTGCAGCAGACGCCGGGCGCCGGTCTGACGGCGGCGGTCGATCGTCCCGACAGCACGCTGGTCGGCGCGGATGCCGGTGAGCTGGCAGCGCTGGGCCGTATCGGCGTGCCGCTGTCCGGTGATCTGGATCGTGTGGTTGAAGAGTTCGATGTGCTGATCGACTTCACTCACCCGACCGTGACCCTGAAAAATCTCGCGTTCTGCCGCAAGCACGGCAAAGCGATGATCATCGGCACCACCGGTTTCAGTGTTGAAGAGAAGCAATTGCTGGCCGAGGCGGGCAAGGACATTCCGATCGTCTTCGCCGCCAACTTCAGCGTTGGCGTCAACCTGTGCCTGAAATTGCTCGACACCGCTGCGCGCGTGCTGGGCGACGATGTCGATATCGAGATCATGGAAGCCCATCACCGCCACAAGGTCGATGCTCCGTCCGGCACGGCGGTGCGCATGGGTGAAGTGATTGCCGATGCGCTGGGGCGTGATCTGAAGAAGGTCGCGGTCTACGGTCGGGAAGGCCAGACCGGTGCGCGTGAGCGTGAAACCATTGGTTTCGCCACCGTGCGTGCTGGCGATATCGTCGGTGATCACACCGTGCTGTTCGCTGCCGATGGCGAGCGCGTCGAGATCACCCACAAGGCATCGAGCCGCATGACCTTTGCCAAGGGCGCGGTGCGTGCGGCGCTGTGGCTGGACGGTCGCGAGCCGGGCCTGTACGACATGCAAGACGTACTCGACCTGCGTTGAGTCGTTGCTGAACCCGGCGCAAATGTCCCGTTTTGCGCCGGTTTTTACCGCTTGGCGACGACCTGTCGCATTCTCCGGCCTTTAAGGCTCTTTAGCGGTGGACCAAAAACGCCCTTTTCTGTAAGCTACAGCTTTAGTGTGTCCACTAAAAGCGCGCAGAATAATTTCAGTGAAGAAGCGGGGTGACGTGTCCATACGTCACTCCGCTTTTTTACAACCTGCGATTGCCCTTTCATGCGTTATTTACGGGAGGTCTTCTTGACTAAGCCAGCCATACTCGCCCTTGCTGATGGCAGCATTTTTCGCGGCGAAGCCATTGGAGCCGACGGTCAGACCGTTGGTGAGGTGGTGTTCAACACCGCAATGACCGGCTATCAGGAAATCCTTACCGATCCTTCCTACGCCCAGCAGATCGTTACCCTGACTTATCCGCACATCGGCAACACCGGCACCACGCCGGAAGACGCCGAGTCCGACCGCGTCTGGTCCGCTGGCCTGGTCATCCGTGACCTGCCGCTGGTAGCGAGCAACTGGCGTAACACGATGTCCCTGTCCGATTACCTGAAAGCCAACAACGTGGTGGCAATCGCCGGTATCGACACCCGTCGCCTGACCCGCATCCTGCGTGAAAAAGGCGCTCAGAACGGCTGCATCATGGCCGGCGACAACATCTCCGAAGAAGCGGCCATCGCCGCTGCGCAGGGCTTCCCGGGCCTGAAGGGCATGGACTTGGCGAAAGTCGTCAGCACCAAGACCCAGTACGAATGGCGCTCGACTGTCTGGGATCTGAAAACCGACAGCCACGCGACCATCGAAGCCTCCGAGTTGCCATATCACGTGGTCGCCTACGACTACGGCGTCAAGGTCAACATCCTGCGCATGCTGGTCGAGCGCGGCTGCCGCGTCACCGTAGTGCCTGCGCAGACTCCAGCCGCCGATGTGCTGGCGCTGAAGCCGGACGGCGTGTTCCTGTCCAACGGCCCTGGTGATCCGGAGCCATGCGACTACGCGATCCAGGCGATCAAGGAAGTCCTGGAAACCGAGACGCCGGTATTCGGCATCTGCCTCGGCCACCAGTTGCTGGCTCTGGCCTCCGGCGCCAAGACCCTGAAAATGGGCCACGGCCACCACGGTGCCAACCACCCGGTGCAGGATCTGGACACAGGCGTGGTGATGATCACCAGCCAGAACCACGGTTTTGCGGTAGACGAAGCCACCCTGCCAGCCAACGTGCGCGCGATCCACAAATCGCTGTTCGACGGCACCCTGCAAGGCATCGAGCGCACCGACAAGAGCGCGTTCAGCTTCCAGGGTCACCCTGAAGCGAGCCCGGGCCCGAACGATGTCGCGCCACTGTTCGACCGCTTCATCAACGAGATGGCCAAGCGACGCTAAGCGTTCGCCTTGAGACTGTAGAGAGAAGGCCTCGAGGGCGGCCCCGGTTCCGGCGGCCCCTTCGGGACTTCAGAAATCGATCAAGACGGCTTGCCGACTGACCTGCGGATTTGAGTGACAAACCATGCCAAAACGTACAGACATTAAAAGCATCCTGATTCTCGGCGCTGGCCCGATCGTGATCGGCCAGGCCTGCGAATTCGACTACTCCGGCGCCCAGGCCTGCAAAGCCCTGCGCGAAGAGGGTTACCGCGTCATCCTGGTGAACTCCAACCCGGCCACCATCATGACCGACCCGGACATGGCCGACGCCACCTATATCGAGCCGATCAAGTGGCAGACCGTGGCCAAGATCATCGAAAAAGAGCGTCCGGACGCCGTACTGCCAACCATGGGCGGCCAGACCGCTCTGAACTGCGCCCTGGATCTGGAGCGCGAAGGCGTTCTGGAGAAGTTCGGCGTAGAGATGATCGGTGCCAATGCCGACACCATCGACAAGGCTGAAGACCGCTCGCGTTTCGACAAGGCGATGAAATCCATCGGCCTGGCCTGCCCGCGTTCCGGCATCGCCCACAGCATGGAAGAGGCCAACGCGGTCCTCGAAACCCTCGGTTTCCCGTGCATCATCCGTCCGTCCTTCACCATGGGCGGCACCGGTGGCGGTATCGCTTACAACCGTGAAGAGTTCGAAGAAATCTGCGCCCGTGGTCTGGACCTGTCGCCGACCAAAGAGCTGCTGATCGACGAATCGCTGATCGGCTGGAAAGAATATGAAATGGAAGTTGTCCGCGACAAAAAGGACAACTGCATCATCGTCTGCTCGATCGAAAACTTCGACCCGATGGGCGTGCACACCGGTGACTCGATCACCGTAGCTCCTGCGCAAACCCTGACCGACAAGGAATACCAGATCCTGCGTAACGCCTCGCTGGCGGTATTGCGCGAGATCGGCGTCGAGACCGGTGGTTCGAACGTGCAGTTCGGTATCTGCCCGAACACTGGCCGCATGGTCGTGATCGAAATGAACCCACGTGTTTCGCGCTCCTCGGCACTGGCTTCGAAAGCCACCGGTTTCCCGATTGCCAAGGTCGCGGCCAAACTGGCTGTGGGTTACACCCTTGATGAGCTGTCGAACGACATCACCGGCGGCAAGACCCCGGCGTCCTTCGAACCGTCGATCGACTACGTCGTCACCAAGCTGCCACGCTTCGCCTTCGAGAAATTCGCCAAGGCTGACGCTCGCCTGACCACGCAAATGAAGTCGGTCGGTGAAGTCATGGCCATCGGCCGGACCTTCCAGGAATCCCTGCAGAAAGCCCTGCGCGGTCTGGAAGTCGGCGTTTGCGGTCTGGACGAGAAGCTCGATCTGAGCAACCCGGACAGCATGAGCGTGCTCAAGCGCGAACTGACCGTGCCGGGCGCCGAGCGTATCTGGTACGTGGCTGACGCCTTCCGCGCCGGTCTGTCGGTCGAAGACATCTTCGGCATGAACATGATTGACCCTTGGTTCCTGGTGCAGATCGAAGACCTGATCAAGGACGAAGAGAAGGTCAAGACCCTCGGTCTGTCCTCGATCGACCGCGACCTGATGTTCAAGCTCAAGCGCAAAGGCTTCTCCGATCAGCGTCTGGCCAAGCTGCTGGGCGTCACCGAGAAAAACCTGCGCACGCATCGTCAGAAGCTGGAAGTATTCCCGGTCTACAAGCGCGTTGACACCTGCGCCGCCGAATTCGCCACCGACACCGCTTACCTCTACTCGACCTACGAGGAAGAGTGCGAGGCAGCGCCGTCGGGTCGCGACAAGATCATGATTCTGGGCGGCGGTCCGAACCGTATCGGCCAGGGCATCGAGTTCGACTACTGCTGCGTTCACGCTGCGCTCGCCCTGCGCGAAGACGGCTACGAAACCATCATGGTCAACTGCAACCCGGAAACCGTTTCCACCGACTACGATACTTCCGACCGTCTGTACTTCGAGCCGGTAACCCTGGAAGACGTGCTGGAAATCTGCCGCGTCGAGAAGCCGAAAGGCGTGATCGTCCAGTACGGCGGCCAGACTCCGCTGAAACTGGCTCGCGCCCTGGAAGCTGCTGGCGTGCCGATCATCGGCACCAGCCCTGACGCCATCGATCGTGCCGAAGACCGCGAGCGCTTCCAGCAAATGGTCGAGCGTCTGAACCTGCGTCAGCCGCCAAACGCCACTGTGCGCAGCGAAGACGAAGCCGTTCGTGCTGCGGCGAAGATCGGTTATCCGCTGGTGGTGCGCCCGTCCTACGTGTTGGGCGGCCGTGCGATGGAAATCGTATACAAGGAAGACGAACTCAAGCGCTATCTGCGTGACGCGGTGCAAGTGTCCAACGACAGCCCGGTGCTGCTCGACCACTTCCTCAACTGCGCCATCGAAATGGACGTGGATGCGGTCTGCGACGGCAAAGATGTAGTGATCGGCGCGATCATGCAGCACATCGAACAGGCGGGCGTTCACTCCGGTGACTCCGCGTGCTCGCTGCCGCCGTACTCGCTGCCGGCGCACATCCAGGACGAGATGCGCGAACAGGTCAAGAAAATGGCCCTGGAGCTGGGCGTTGTCGGCCTGATGAACGTGCAATTGGCTTTGCAGGGCGAAGACATCTACGTCATCGAAGTCAACCCGCGCGCCTCGCGTACCGTGCCGTTCGTTTCCAAGTGCATCGGTGTCTCCCTGGCGATGATCGCTGCGCGCGTGATGGCCGGTAAGACCCTGAAGGAAATCGGCTTCACCAAAGAAATCATCCCGAACTTCTACAGCGTGAAAGAGGCGGTGTTCCCGTTCGCTAAGTTCCCTGGTGTTGACCCGATTCTCGGCCCAGAGATGAAGTCGACTGGTGAAGTGATGGGCGTCGGCGACACCTTCGGTGAAGCATTCGCCAAGGCGCAGATGGGCGCCAGTGAAGTGCTGCCGACCGGCGGTACCGCGTTCATCAGCGTGCGCGATGACGACAAGCCACTGGTTGCAGGCGTGGCCCGTGATCTGATCAACTTGGGCTTCGAAGTGGTCGCCACTGCCGGCACTGCCAAGCTGATCGAAGCCGCAGGCCTGAAAGTGCGCCGCGTGAACAAGGTGACCGAGGGTCGTCCGCACGTGGTCGACATGATCAAGAATGACGAAGTCACGCTGATCATCAACACCACCGAAGGTCGTCAGTCGATCGCCGATTCGTACTCCATTCGTCGCAACGCCCTGCAGCACAAGATCTACTGCACCACCACTATCGCTGCGGGCGAAGCGATCTGCGAAGCGCTGAAGTTCGGTCCGGAAAAGACCGTGCGCCGCTTGCAGGATCTACACGCAGGATTGAAGGCATGAGCATAACCAAGTACCCAATGACTGTTCAGGGCGCTCGCGCCCTGGAAGAGGAGCATGCTCACCTGACCAAGGTCGTCCGTCCGAAGCTCAGCCAGGACATCGGTACGGCCCGCGAGTTGGGTGACTTGAAGGAAAACGCTGAATACCATGCTGCCCGCGAACAGCAAGGCATGGTCGAAGCGCGTATTCGTGATATCGAGGGCCGGATTCAGAATCAGGTCATCATCGATGTCACGACCATTCCTCATACCGGCAAAGTGATTTTCGGTACCACCGTCGAGATCGCCAACGTCGAGACTGATGAAAGCGTCACTTACCACATCGTGGGTGAGGATGAGGCTGACTTCAAACTCGGCAAGATCTCCGTCGGTTCGCCGCTGGCCCGCGCCTTGATTGGCAAGGAAGAGGGTGACGTGGTCGCCGTCAAAACGCCAAGCGGCGTGATCGAGTACGAGATTGTCGAAGTTCGTCACATCTGAAAGAAGGCGCCCGCTGCATGCGGGCGCCATGCTTTGGCAACTGACCCAGATGCTTTGGGTCGGTGGCCTATGGTTGATTCATATCGGTTTGCAGCCGGCGCTGGGTCGGATCGGCCTGGCGCCGCTGTTGATCGACGAAGTCGCCAGTGCATTCGAAGTGCTGGTGGTGGGGTTCGCCGCTCTGTGCGTGATCTTTCAGGCTTTGGTGCTGGTACAGGCCGAGGGCCTTGCCAGTCTATGGCGGGATTTTCGCGGGCAGGTGCTGTTGATGGCGTTGTACGCGTGCGCGATGTATGTCGCTGTGCGTGTCGGCTGGCCGGATGCGCAGCGCTGGCAGGTATTCAGTTATCTGGTGCTGGGATTTTCCGGGCTGGTGCTGGTCATGCAGCCGGTGCCGGGATGGAGTGGCAGGGTGCGCGAAGCACACCCTTGACCCTGCGCATCACTTGAAGCGATGAACGTTCGACAGCTGCTTGTTGGCGCTGAAGTTCTTGCGGTAGACCAGAGCCATCTTGCCGATGACCTGAACCAGGTCCGCTTTGCCGACCTTGCACAGTTCGGCGATGTGCGCCAAGCGCGACTCGCGATCGAGGATATTGAGCTTGATCTTGATCAGCTCGTGATCGGCCAAGGCGCGTTCAAGTTCGGCTAAAACACCTTCAGTCAAACCGTTGTCCGCTACCGTCAACACTGGTTTGAGGTGGTGGCCGATGGATTTGTACTGTTTCTTCTGCTCTGGAGTGAGCGGCATAATCTGACCCTTTCGTCTGGATTCTGTAAAATGGCGGCCATTTTACCCGAGGGTTCGTGGATCCGCCCAACTAATCACGACCCTAATCATCGAGGTGCCCAATGGCGCGTTCCAAGACAAGCCTTGGTTGGCTGAAAAGACATGTCAACGATCCTTATGTGAAGCAGGCGCAGAAGGATGGCTACCGCTCGCGTGCAAGTTACAAACTTCTGGAGATCCAGGAAAAATACAAACTCATCCGTCCGGGCATGAGCGTGGTCGACCTCGGCGCGGCGCCGGGTGGCTGGTCCCAGGTGACCAGTCGGTTGATCGGCGGTCAGGGTCGTCTGATCGCTTCGGACATCCTGGAAATGGACAGCATTCCGGACGTGCATTTTATCCAGGGCGACTTCACGGAGGACTCGGTGCTCGCTGAAATCCTTGAGGCTGTGGGTAATTCGCAGGTGGACCTTGTGATTTCCGATATGGCCCCCAATATGAGTGGTACGCCCGAAGTGGACATGCCCAAGGCCATGTTCCTCTGTGAGCTGGCGCTGGACCTGGCGGAACGGATCCTCAAGCCCGGTGGCAATTTCGTCATCAAGATTTTTCAGGGCGAAGGGTTTGACGTTTATCTGAAGGACGCTCGGAAGAAATTCGACAAGATCCAGATGATCAAGCCAGACTCTTCCCGTGGCAGCTCCCGTGAGCAGTACATGCTGGCCTGGGGTTATCGCGGCGGTGATGCGTAAAACGAGGTTTTTCGGCAGGGCGATAGGTTTTTCATATTTCGCTCTGCGGGCATAAGCGAATATTGTGTAGAAAGTGTTTCACAAAGGGTTACAGACGGCGCCTGCCAGAGTTGTAGGTAATGTAGTAAGTTAGGCCGGTGAATATCATGCGAAGCGCGCGCCAGTAGCGGAGCTTGCTTCAGAGGGTAGTTAATTGAACGATATGGCAAAGAATCTGATCCTGTGGTTGATCATCGCGGCAGTCCTGGTGACGGTGATGAACAACTTCTCCAGCCCTAACGAGCCGCAGACCCTCAACTATTCCGACTTCATCCAGCAGGTCAAGGATGGCAAGGTCGAGCGCGTAGCCGTTGACGGCTATGTGATTACCGGCAAGCGCACCGATGGCGACAGCTTCAAGACCATTCGTCCGGCAATTCAGGACAATGGCCTGATCGGCGATCTGGTCGACAATCACGTTGTGGTTGAAGGCAAGCAGCCTGAACAGCAAAGCATCTGGACTCAGCTCCTGGTGGCCAGCTTCCCGATCCTAGTGATCATCGCGGTGTTCATGTTCTTCATGCGCCAGATGCAGGGTGGTGCCGGGGGCAAGGGCGGGCCGATGAGCTTCGGCAAGAGCAAGGCACGCCTGCTCTCCGAAGATCAGGTGAAAACCACTTTGGCTGACGTTGCCGGTTGCGACGAAGCCAAGGAAGAAGTCGGCGAGCTGGTCGAGTTCCTGCGTGATCCGGGCAAGTTCCAGCGTCTGGGCGGTCGTATCCCGCGCGGCGTGCTGATGGTCGGCCCGCCGGGTACCGGTAAAACCTTGCTGGCCAAGGCGATTGCCGGCGAAGCGAAAGTGCCGTTCTTCACCATTTCCGGTTCTGACTTCGTTGAAATGTTCGTGGGTGTCGGCGCGAGCCGCGTCCGTGACATGTTCGAGCAGGCCAAGAAGCACGCCCCTTGCATCATCTTCATCGACGAAATCGATGCCGTAGGTCGCCATCGTGGCGCCGGCATGGGTGGCGGCCACGACGAGCGTGAGCAGACTCTCAACCAGTTGCTGGTGGAGATGGACGGCTTTGAAATGAATGACGGCATCATTGTTATTGCTGCGACCAACCGTCCGGACGTACTCGACCCTGCGCTGCTGCGTCCGGGCCGTTTCGATCGTCAGGTAGTGGTTGGCTTGCCGGACATTCGCGGTCGTGAGCAGATTCTGAAAGTGCACATGCGCAAAGTGCCAATGGGCGACGACGTTGCTCCGGCAGTGATCGCACGAGGTACTCCGGGCTTCTCCGGTGCTGACTTGGCCAACCTGGTCAACGAAGCGTCGTTGTTCGCTGCACGTAGCGGCAAACGCATCGTCGAGATGAAAGAGTTCGAACTGGCGAAAGACAAGATCATGATGGGCGCCGAGCGCAAATCCATGGTCATGTCCGAGAAAGAAAAACAGAACACGGCCTACCACGAAGCCGGCCACGCCATCGTTGGTCGCGTCGTGCCTGAGCATGATCCGGTCTACAAGGTGTCGATCATCCCGCGCGGTCGTGCGCTGGGTGTGACCATGTTCCTGCCGGAAGAAGACCGCTACAGCCTGTCCAAGCGTGCGCTGATCAGCCAGATCTGCTCGTTGTACGGTGGCCGTATCGCTGAAGAAATGACCCTGGGCTTCGATGGTGTAACCACCGGTGCGTCCAACGACATCATGCGTGCAAGTCAGATTGCCCGGAACATGGTGACGAAATGGGGCCTGTCGGAAAAACTCGGTCCGCTGATGTATGCCGAAGAAGAGGGCGAAGTGTTCCTCGGTCGCGGTGGTGGTGGTCAGGCTGCCAGCTTCTCCGGTGAGACAGCCAAGCTGATCGACTCCGAAGTGCGCAGCATCATCGATCAGTGCTACGGCACCGCCAAGCAGATCCTCACGGATAACCGTGACAAACTGGATGCCATGGCTGATGCGCTGATGAAGTACGAAACCATCGATGCCGAGCAGATTGACGACATCATGGCCGGCCGCACACCTCGAGAACCTCGCGACTGGTCGGGTGGCACCGGTACGCCTCCGCCGCCTGTCGTGCAGGACGAGCGTCCGGAGAAACCGATTGGCGGTCCGGCTGCTGACGTTTAAGGCTTGAAATGACTTCTGTACAGTCCCTGACCCGGTTGCCTTGCGGCAACCGGGTTCTTGATTTGGCCCAGACGCATGTCATGGGCATTCTCAATGTCACTCCTGATTCCTTTTCCGACGGCGGCCGCTACAGCCAGCTCGATGCGGCGCTGCGCCATGCCGAAGCCATGGTGCTGGCTGGCGCGACGCTGATTGATGTCGGCGGCGAATCGACCCGGCCAGGCGCGCGAGCGGTTTCTCCCCTGGAGGAGCTCGAGCGCGTCGCGCCGATTGTCGAGCTGATCAATCGCGAGCTGGATGTCATCATCTCGGTCGATACTTCCACCCCGGCAGTCATGCGCGAAACCGCACGGCTCGGTGCCGGCCTGATCAATGATGTGCGTTCGTTGCGTCGCGATGGCGCGCTGGATGCGGCGGCGGCGACAGGGTTGCCGGTCTGCCTCATGCACATGCTCGGCGAGCCGGGCGATATGCAGGATAATCCGCAGTATCAGGATGTCACCCGCGAGGTCGGCGAGTTTCTCGCCGAGCGCATGGAACAGTGCGCGCAGGCGGGTATTCCCGCCGAGCGGATCATTCTTGATCCCGGCTTCGGCTTCGCCAAGACCTTGCAGCACAATCTAAGCTTGTTCAAACACATGGAGGCCCTGCATGCGCTGGGGCGGCCATTGCTGGTAGGTGTTTCGCGCAAGAGTATGATTGGCCACGCTTTGAACCGTCCCGTGGGCGAGCGTCTGCACGGCGGCCTGGCGCTTGCTGCGCTGGCTTCGGTCAAGGGTGCGCGGATCTTGCGGGTTCACGATGTGGCGGAAACTGTCGATGTAGTGCGAATGATCGCGGCCGTAGAGTCAGCCGAATAAGAATGATGGAGCACTTATGAGCAAGAAATATTTTGGTACCGACGGCATTCGCGGTCGCGTAGGTGAATACCCGATCACGCCTGACTTCATGCTCAAGCTCGGTTGGGCGGCTGGCATGGCTTTCCGCAAGATGGGTGCCTGCAAGGTGCTGGTCGGTAAGGACACGCGGATCTCTGGCTATATGTTCGAATCGGCACTCGAGGCCGGGCTGACCTCGGCGGGTGCCGATGTGATGCTGCTCGGTCCGATGCCGACACCTGCCATCGCCTATCTGTCGCGCACTTTCCAGGCAGAGGCCGGGATCGTGATCAGTGCTTCGCACAACCCGCATGACGACAACGGCATCAAGTTCTTCTCCGGCAAAGGCACCAAGCTGCCAGATGAATTGGAACTGATGATCGAAGAGTTGCTGGATACGCCAATGACTGTCGTCGAGTCGAGCAAGATCGGTAAAGTGTCGCGAATCAATGACGCATCGGGTCGCTACATTGAGTTCTGCAAAAGCAGCGTGCCTACCGGGACCAATTTCGCCGGCCTGAAGATCGTGATCGACTGCGCGCATGGTGCGACCTATAAGGTAGCGCCGAGCGTCTTCCGTGAATTGGGTGCCGAAGTCGTCGTGCTTTCCGCTCAGCCGAACGGGCTGAACATCAACGATAACTGCGGTTCCACGCATATGGGGCCGTTGCAGGCCGCCGTTCTGGCCGAGCATGCGGACCTGGGTATCGCCTTCGATGGTGATGGTGATCGGGTATTGATGGTCGATCACACCGGCACCATCGTCGATGGTGATGACCTGCTGTTTATCATTGCCCGCGATCTGCATGAGCGTGGCAAGTTGCAGGGTGGCGTCGTCGGTACGTTGATGAGCAATCTTGGTCTCGAACTGGCCCTTGCGGATCTGTCGATCCCGTTCGTTCGCGCCAATGTCGGTGACCGCTACGTGATTGCCGAACTGCAAGAGCGCAACTGGCTCGTTGGTGGGGAAAACTCCGGGCATGTGGTCTGCTTCAACCACACCACCACGGGCGATGCGATCATCGCGGCTCTGCAGGTGTTGATGGCTCTGAAATCCCGCAACGAAGGTCTGGCGCAAACGCGGCAGGCTTTGCGCAAGTGCCCTCAGGTGCTGATCAACGTTCGCTTTGGCGGCGGTGAAAGCCCGCTGGAGCATCCGGCTGTCAAGGAAGCCAGCGCCCGTGTCACTCAGGCGATGGCGGGGCGCGGTCGCGTGCTTCTGCGCAAGTCCGGCACAGAGCCTTTGGTGCGCGTCATGGTTGAAGGCGAGGACGAAAACCAGGTTCGCGGCTATGCCGAAGAGCTGGCAAAACTGGTAACCGAAGTTTCTGCCTGATACGGCTTGCAAGCCATGATTGTGTTGGGTAACATCTGCGCCCACTTTGACCGACGAGGTACAGCATGCGTCGCCCTATGGTAGCTGGTAACTGGAAGATGCACGGTACCCGCGCCAGCGTCGCTGAGCTGATCAACGGCCTTCGTCATCTGGCCTTGCCTAGCGGTGTTGATGTCGCGGTGTTCCCGCCTTGCTTGTATATCAATCAAGTGATTGATGGCTTGAAAGGCAAGTCGATTTCGGTCGGCGCGCAGAATTCTGCGGTGGAAGCCATGCAAGGTGCGTTGACTGGTGAGATTGCTCCCAGCCAACTGGTGGATGCAGGTTGTTCCCTGGTGCTTGTCGGGCACTCCGAACGCCGCCAGATTATGGGCGAGCGAGACGGGATGCTGAATCGCAAGTTCGCAGCGGCACAGGCATGTGGCTTGATTCCGGTGTTGTGTGTAGGGGAAACCCTCGAGCAGCGCGAAGCCGGAAAAACTCTTGAGGTTGTCGGGCGTCAGCTGGGCAGCATCATTGAGGAGCTGGGTGTCGGTGCCTTTGCCAAGGCAGTGATTGCATACGAGCCGGTCTGGGCCATTGGTACCGGGCTGACTGCAACGCCGCAACAGGCTCAGGATGTGCATAAAGCCATTCGCGAGCAGTTGGCGGCAGAGAATTCTGAAGTCGCACGAGGTGTGCGGCTTCTATACGGCGGCAGCGTGAAGGCGGCCAATGCGGTCGAACTGTTCGGCATGCCGGATATCGATGGGGGGCTCATTGGTGGAGCTTCCCTGAATGCAGATGAGTTCGGTGCGATCTGTCGCGCCGCGGGAAACTGAAAAAATGCTGGAAACAGTCGTAGTCGTTTTTCATCTGCTGGGTGCATTGGGCGTAGTTGCTCTGGTTTTGCTGCAGCAGGGTAAGGGTGCGGACGCTGGCGCGTCTTTCGGAGCAGGTGCTTCAAATACTGTGTTCGGAAGCCAAGGTTCCTCTACCTTTCTTAGTAAGTTTACTGCTATACTTGCCGCCGGTTTCTTCATAACCAGCTTGGGGTTAGGTTACTTTGCTAAAGAGAAAGCTCATCAGCTGACTCAAGCAGGTCTTCCAGATCCAGCAGTGTTGGAAGTACCTAAGCAACAACCGGCTTCTGATGATGTCCCGGTGCTTCAAGAGCAAAAGTCGGCTACTCCAGCGACTGACGTGCCTCCAGCTCAAGAGCAGAAGTAAGAAGAGTTTCAAACGTAGTATTGCCGAGGTGGTGGAATTGGTAGACACGCAACCTTGAGGTGGTTGTGCCCATAGGGTGTAGGGGTTCGAGTCCCCTTCTCGGTACCAATTAGTCAGGAGAGCCCGCTGTTGCGGGCTTTCTTGCAGGTGGAAGGTTACATTGACCCTAAAAGGGATCGGTCGTATACTTCCGCCCCAGCTTTGTCGCGGGGTGGAGCAGTCTGGTAGCTCGTCGGGCTCATAACCCGAAGGTCGTCGGTTCAAATCCGGCCCCCGCAACCAGTTTAAGGAGCCCCTTTTAAGGGGCTTTTTGTTAGCTGGATACTTTCAACGCCGCTGTTCGACGGCGTTTCAAGGATGGGCGTTATGCCCATTTTTTTATTTTGCAAAGCATGCACATATCATGCACTAGGGGGTTCAGGTGTCGAGCAAGCTAGAAGAGTTGCAGGCCTTGCTGGCCCCGGTGGTCGTGGCCCTGGGCTATGAATGCTGGGGTATCGAGTTTTCGGCTCAGGGTCGTCACTCGATGTTGCGCGTTTATATCGATAAAGAGGGTGGCGTGCTGGTGGACGATTGCGCCATTGTCAGCCGTCAGATCAGCGGCGTTCTGGATGTTGAAGATCCGATCTCCGTTGAATACACCCTTGAAGTTTCCTCGCCTGGCATGGAGCGCCCGCTGTTCACTCTTGAGCAGTTTGCCAAATTTGCCGGTGAACAAGTGAAGATCAAGCTGCGCTCGCCTTTCGAAGGTCGACGCAACTTTCAGGGCCTTCTGCGCGGTGTAGAAGAGCAGGACGTCGTGGTGCAGGTAGAAGACCACGAGTTCCTGTTGCCGATCGATATGATCGACAAGGCCAACATTATTCCCAGTTTTGACTGAGACGCGGATCCCGCGGATCCAATGGCTTGCGAAAGGCGAGGCGTACGATGAGCAAAGAAGTACTGCTGGTTGTTGAGTCGGTATCCAATGAAAAGGGTGTACCGGCAAGCGTAATTTTTGAAGCGCTGGAGCTGGCTCTGGCCACTGCTACCAAAAAGCGTTTTGAAGACGAAGTGGACCTGCGTGTGGAAATCAACCGCCACACCGGTTCCTACGAAACCTTCCGTCGCTGGACGGTCGTCGAAGAGAATGATCTCGACGATCCGGCCATCGAGACCTGGCCAAGCAAGGTTGCCGAAACGCATCCTGGCGCCAAGGTCGGTGACGTCGTCGAAGAGAAAATCGAATCCATCGAATTCGGCCGCATCGCTGCACAGACTGCCAAGCAGGTCATCGTGCAGAAAGTTCGCGAAGCCGAGCGTGCTCAAGTGGTCGACGCCTATCGCGAGCGCCTGGGAGAAATCATCTCCGGCACCGTGAAAAAAGTCACCCGCGACAACGTGATCGTCGATCTGGGCAACAATGCTGAAGCGTTGCTGGCCCGTGAAGACATCATTTCTCGCGAAACCTTCCGTGTCGGCGTGCGTCTGCGTGCGCTGCTCAAGGAAATCCGCACCGAGAACCGCGGCCCGCAGCTGATCCTGTCGCGTACCGCGCCGGAAATGCTGATCGAGCTGTTCCGTATCGAAGTGCCGGAAATCGCCGAAGGCCTCATCGAGGTCATGGCCGCCTCCCGTGATCCGGGTTCGCGTGCCAAGATCGCCGTCCGCTCCAAGGACAAGCGCATCGACCCGCAAGGTGCCTGCATCGGTATGCGCGGTTCGCGCGTCCAGGCGGTATCGGGTGAGTTGGGCGGTGAGCGTGTTGATATCGTGCTGTGGGACGACAACCCGGCCCAGTTCGTGATCAACGCCATGTCCCCGGCCGAGGTTGCGGCAATTATCGTTGACGAAGATGCCCATGCCATGGACATCGCCGTTGGCGCAGACAATCTGGCTCAGGCCATCGGTCGCGGTGGTCAGAACGTGCGTCTGGCCAGCCAGTTGACTGGCTGGACCCTGAACGTGATGACCGAATCGGACATCCAGGCTAAGCAGCAAGCAGAAACCGGCGACATCCTGCGCAACTTCATCGACGAGCTGGAAGTCGACGAAGAACTGGCTCAGGTGCTGGTAGATGAAGGCTTCACCAGCCTGGAAGAGATTGCCTACGTACCGGTGGAGGAGATGCTCAACATCGACGGCTTTGACGAGGACATCGTCAACGAGCTTCGTGCTCGCGCCAAGGATCGCTTGTTGACCAAAGCCATCGCTACTGAGGAAAAGCTGGCAGACGCCCATCCGGCCGAAGACCTGCTCTCGCTTGAGGGTATGGACAAGGATTTGGCGATGGAACTGGCGGTGCGCGGCGTAATTACCCGCGAAGACCTGGCCGAGCAGTCTATTGACGACCTGCTCGACATCGACGGCATTGACGATGATCGTGCCGGCAAGTTGATCATGGCCGCCCGAGCCCACTGGTTCGAGTAACTAGGCGCGGCCTGAGGAGAGAAGTGCATGACGCAAGTCACGGTGAAACAACTGGCCGATGAGGTCAAAACACCGGTAGAGCGCCTGTTGCAGCAGATGCGTGAGGCAGGTCTGCCGCACACCGCCGCCGACGAAAATGTGACTGACAGTGAGAAGCAATCCCTGCTGACTCACTTGAAGAGCAGTCACAAGGCGAAAGTGGAAGAACCACGCAAGATCACGCTGCAGCGTAAAACCACCAGCACCCTGCGTGTGGCTGGTAGCAAGAGCATCAGCGTTGAAGTTCGCAAGAAGAAAGTTTTCGTACAGCGCAGCCCGGAAGAAATCGAAGCCGAGCGCAAGCGTGAACTGGATGAGCGTCGCGCAGTAGAAAATGCTGCCCGTCAGAAGGCTGAAGAAGAAGCCAAGCAACGCGCCGAAGAAGAAGCGCGTCGCCAGCCTGCTGCTGCGCAAACCGCTGCCAGCGACGCCGTTGCGGCACCGGCTGCTGCCGAACCTGTTCGCGAAAGCGCACCGGTGGCTGCTGCTCCTGCTCCATCGGCTGACGTTCGCAACAAGCAGAACGAACAGCGCCGTCCGGACAAGCCACGTGCCGACGATAACAATCGTCGTAGCGGCGGCGGTGATGGCGAGCGCAAAAACGCTCCGCATCGCGCATCGGTCAAAGAAAAAGCCCCGGCACCACGTGTGGCGCCACGCACTACCGACGAAGAAAGCGATGGCTTCCGTCGTGGTGGTCGCGGCAAGGCCAAGCTGAAGAAGCGCAACGCTCACGGTTTCCAGAGTCCGACCGGCCCTGTCGTGCGTGATGTGCAGATCGGCGAGACCATCACGGTTGGCGATCTGGCCAATCAGATGTCGGTCAAAGCGGCTGAAATCATCAAGTTCATGTTCAAACTGGGTACCCCAGCGACCATCAACCAGGTGCTTGATCAGGAAACTGCTCAACTGGTAGCCGAAGAACTGGGCCACAAAGTGACCCTGGTCAGCGACACCGCTCTGGAAGATTCCCTGGCCGAGTCCCTGAAGTTTGAAGGTGAGTCGTTCTCCCGTGCACCAGTCGTGACCGTAATGGGCCACGTTGACCACGGTAAGACTTCCCTGCTCGACTACATCCGTCGTGCCAAGGTAGCTGCTGGCGAAGCCGGCGGTATCACCCAGCACATCGGTGCATACCACGTTGAGACTGATCGCGGCATGGTCACTTTCCTCGACACCCCGGGTCACGCTGCGTTTACCGCAATGCGTGCCCGTGGTGCCAAGGCGACCGACATCGTGATCCTCGTGGTTGCAGCGGACGACGGCGTGATGCCGCAAACCATCGAAGCGGTTCAGCATGCGCAGGCAGCTGGCGTGCCGCTGGTGGTTGCAGTGAACAAGATCGACAAGCCGGGCGCTGATCTCGATCGCATCCGCAGCGAACTGTCGGTTCACGGCGTGACTTCCGAAGACTGGGGTGGCGACACACCATTCGTTCCGGTTTCGGCGAAGATGGGTACTGGCGTGGACGAGCTGCTTGAAGCCGTTCTGCTGCAGGCCGAAGTTCTCGAACTGAAAGCTACACCGTCGGCTCCTGGCCGTGGTGTGGTGGTTGAATCGCGTCTCGACAAGGGTCGTGGCCCGGTGGCAACCGTGCTGGTTCAGGACGGTACGCTGCGTCAAGGCGACATGGTCCTGGTCGGTTCGAACTACGGCCGTGTACGTGCCATGCTCGACGAGAACGGCAAGCCAATCAAGGAAGCCGGTCCATCCATCCCTGTCGAGATCCTCGGCCTGGACGGTACCCCGGACGCTGGCGACGAGATGAGCGTGGTTGCCGACGAGAAGAAAGCCCGTGAAGTGGCTCTGTTCCGTCAAGGCAAGTTCCGCGAAGTCAAACTGGCTCGCGCTCACGCCGGCAAGCTGGAAAATATCTTCGAAAACATGGGTCAGGCCGAGAAGAAGACGCTCAACATCGTCCTCAAATCCGACGTCCGTGGTTCGCTGGAAGCGTTGAACGGTGCCTTGAATGGCCTGGGCAACGACGAAGTACAAGTGCGCGTCGTGGGTGGCGGTGTCGGTGGTATCACCGAATCCGACGCCAACCTGGCACTGGCTTCCAACGCTGTACTGTTCGGCTTCAACGTGCGTGCCGATGCCGGCGCTCGCAAGATCGTCGAGCAGGAAGGTCTGGATATGCGTTACTACAACGTGATCTACGACATCATCGAAGACGTCAAGAAAGCCCTGACCGGCATGCTCGGCAGCGATGTTCGCGAGAACATCCTGGGTGTGGCCGAAGTGCGTGACGTGTTCCGTTCGCCGAAGTTTGGCGCGATCGCCGGTTGCATGGTGATCGAAGGTGTCGTGCACCGTAACCGTCCGATCCGTGTACTGCGTGAAGACATCGTTATCTTCGAAGGCGAGCTGGAATCCCTGCGCCGCTTCAAGGATGACGCTTCCGAAGTACGTGCCGGCATGGAATGCGGTATCGGCGTGAAGAGCTACAACGACGTCAAAGTCGGCGACAAGATCGAAGTCTTCGAGAAGGTTCAGGTTGCTCGCAGCCTCTGACTCGCGCACTTCAAGGGCCACGATGGGCCGTAGCATGCAAATGCACGGCACAGCGTCCGGACTCTAAACGCAACGCCCGGTCTGGCTTTTGTCAGGCCGGGCGTTTGCCGCTTTCAGACCTTGCGGGTTTCACCGCTGGGCAGTAACAGGTAACAAATCATGGCAAAAGAATACAGCCGTACCCAACGTATCGGCGATCAGATGCAGCGCGAGCTGGCGCAACTGATCCGTCGCGAAGTCAAAGATCCGCGCGTCGGCCTGGTCACCATCACCGCTGTGGAAGTGTCCCGTGACGTCGGTCACGCGAAGATTTTCATCACCGTGATGGGTCAGGACAATGCTGAAGACATCGCGCAAAGCATCAAGGTGCTCAACGCCGCCGCAGGCTTCCTGCGCATGCAATTGGCCCGCGAAATGAAGCTGCGCAGCGTGCCGCAATTGCACTTCCACTACGACGAATCCGTCGTGCGTGGCGCGCACCTGTCGGCATTGATCGAGCGCGCCGTGGCTGAAGACAATCAGCACGTTGCCGCTCCAGCACCTGAAGACACCAAGGAGTAATTCGGTGGCTCAGGTCAAACGTATCCGTCGTAACGTCAGCGGCATCATCCTGCTCGACAAGCCATTGGGGTTCACCTCCAACGCTGCCTTGCAGAAGGTGCGCTGGCTGCTCAATGCCGAGAAGGCCGGGCACACCGGCAGCCTCGACCCGTTGGCCACCGGCGTGTTGCCGCTGTGCTTCGGCGAGGCGACCAAGTTTTCGCAATACCTGCTCGATTCCGACAAGGGCTATGAGACCCTGGCACAACTGGGCAAGACCACCACCACGGCCGATGCCGAAGGAGAGGTTTTGCAGGAGCGTCCGGTGACCGTTGGTCGCGCCGATGTCGAAGCGGTTCTGCCGAAATTTCGTGGGCAAATCAGTCAGATACCGCCGATGTACTCGGCACTCAAGCGTGATGGCCAGCCGCTGTACAAACTGGCACGTGCAGGCGAAGTAGTGGAGCGCGAACCGCGTTCTGTTACTATTGCGCGCTTGGAATTGCTGGCCTTCGAAGGCGATACTGCGCGGCTTGCGGTGGACTGCAGCAAGGGCACCTATATTCGGACCCTGGTGGAGGATATCGGTGAGCAACTCGGTTGTGGTGCGTACGTCGCAGAATTGCGCCGGACCCAGGCCGGGCCTTTCACCCTGGCGCAGACTGTTACCCTCGAAGAGCTGGAAGCGGTACATGCCGAAGGCGGCAATGAAGCGGTCGACCGCTTCCTGATGCCATCGGACAGCGGCCTGCAGGATTGGCCGCTGCTGCACTTCTCGGAAGCGAGCGCGTTCTACTGGCTCAACGGCCAGCCGGTACGTGCCCCGGATGCACCGAAGTTCGGCATGGTACGAGTACAGGATCATAATGGTCGCTTCATCGGTATCGGTGAAGTGAGCGAAGACGGGCGTATCGCGCCGCGTCGCTTGATTCGGTCAGAATGACCGGAACCGGTCTGCGTTAAGCGGGCCGGCGAGTGTGGCTGTTAACAGGCATGGTCACTACTCATTTATAGATACAGGGATTTGTCCCTGGCCTGTTGAAGCTGTTTCCCTGAAACAGTTTCCTGATAAGGAAGGATTGCCTCATGGCTCTCGACGTTCAAGAAAAAGCTCAAATCGTTGCTGACTACCAGCAAGCTGTTGGTGACACTGGTTCGCCAGAAGTGCAGGTTGCACTGCTGACCGCCAACATCAACAAACTGCAAGGTCACTTCAAGGCCAACGGTAAAGATCACCACTCCCGTCGTGGTCTGATCCGCATGGTTAACCAGCGTCGCAAGCTGCTGGACTACCTGAAAGGCAAGGACGTAAGCCGGTACGCCGCGCTGATCGCTCGCCTGGGTCTGCGTCGCTAATCAGCGATTGCGCTATGAGGTTGGTGGTCTGTCGGGCGTCAGCGGTTTTCCGCTGGCGCCTTGCAGGCTCCCAGCCTCAAGTTTTATCTGCAGCATGGCTTTACCTGTAGCACCCGGACAATTGCCATCGGGCCGATTCCCGAGATTGCCCAAGAATTCGCAAGAAACCGTTTCCCCCAAGAGCCACAAAGAAGGTAGGACACCGTGAACCCGGTAATCAAAAAATTCCAGTTCGGTCAATCGACCGTTACCCTCGAGACAGGCCGTATCGCCCGTCAGGCCTCCGGCGCAGTATTGGTCACCGTTGACGACGACGTCAGCGTGTTGGTGACTGTTGTCGGTGCAAAGCAAGCCGATCCGGGCAAGGGCTTCTTCCCTCTGTCCGTTCATTACCAGGAAAAGACTTACGCTGCCGGTAAGATCCCTGGCGGTTTCTTCAAGCGTGAAGGCCGTCCTTCCGAGAAAGAAACCCTGACTTCCCGACTGATCGACCGTCCGATCCGTCCGCTGTTCCCAGAAGGCTTCATGAACGAAGTGCAGGTTGTCTGCACCGTCGTTTCCACCAGCAAGAAGACCGATCCGGACATCGCTGCGATGATCGGTACCTCGGCTGCCCTGGCCATCTCCGGCATTCCATTCGACGGCCCGATCGGCGCCGCTCGCGTGGCTTTCCACGAAAGCACCGGCTACCTGCTGAACCCGACCTACGAACAGCAGGCCGCTTCGAGCCTGGACATGGTCGTTGCCGGTACTTCCGACGCCGTGCTGATGGTTGAATCGGAAGCCAAAGAGCTGACCGAAGACCAGATGCTGGGCGCGGTACTGTTCGCTCACGACGAATTCCAGGTTGTGATCAACGCTGTTAAAGAACTGGCTGCCGAAGCTGCCAAGCCAACCTGGAACTGGGCTCCTGCGCCAGAAGCCACCGAACTGCTGGGCGCTATCCGTGCCGAGTTCGGCGAAGCGATCTCCCAGGCTTACACCATCACCATCAAGGCCGACCGTTACGCTCGCCTGGGTGAGCTGAAGGACCAAGTGGTTGCCAAGCTGTCCGGTGAAGAAGGCCAGCCAAGCGCTGCTGAAGTCAAAGCAGCCTTCGGCGAAATCGAATACCGCACCGTTCGCGAAAACATCGTTAACGGCAAGCCACGTATCGACGGTCGCGACACCAAGACTGTGCGTCCGCTGAACATCGAAGTCGGCGTTCTGCCAAAGACTCACGGTTCGGCTCTGTTCACCCGTGGCGAGACCCAGGCACTGGTTGTTGCAACACTGGGCACCGCCCGTGACGCACAACTGCTGGACACCCTGGAAGGCGAGAAAAAAGACCCGTTCATGCTGCACTACAACTTCCCGCCGTTCTCGGTGGGCGAGTGTGGTCGCATGGGTGGCGCCGGTCGTCGCGAAATCGGTCACGGCCGTCTGGCCCGTCGTTCGGTTTCGGCCATGCTGCCAGCCGCTGACGTGTTCCCGTACACCATCCGCGTGGTGTCGGAAATCACCGAATCCAACGGTTCGAGCTCGATGGCTTCCGTGTGCGGTGCTTCCCTGGCACTGATGGACGCTGGTGTACCGATGAAGGCACCGGTAGCCGGTATCGCTATGGGTCTGGTTAAAGAAGGCGAGAAGTTCGCCGTCCTGACCGACATCCTCGGCGACGAAGATCACCTGGGCGACATGGACTTCAAGGTAGCCGGTACCGCCAAAGGCGTTACTGCGCTGCAGATGGACATCAAGATCAAGGGCATCACCGAAGAGATCATGGAAATCGCTCTGGGCCAGGCCCTTGAAGCGCGCCTGAACATCCTCGGCCAGATGAACCAGATCATTGGCCAGTCGCGTACCGAACTGTCGGCCAACGCTCCGACCATGATCGCGATGAAGATCGACACCGACAAGATCCGTGACGTTATCGGTAAAGGTGGCGCGACCATCCGTGCGATCTGCGAAGAAACCAAGGCTTCGATCGACATCGAAGACGACGGTTCGATCAAGATCTTCGGCGAAACCAAGGATGCCGCAGAAGCAGCGCGTCAGCGCGTTCTGAGCATCACGGCAGAAGCCGAGATCGGCAAGATCTACGTCGGCAAGGTTGAGCGCATCGTCGACTTCGGCGCATTCGTCAACATCCTGCCGGGCAAGGACGGTCTGGTGCACATCTCGATGCTGAGCGACGCTCGCGTTGAGAAAGTGACCGACATCCTGAAAGAAGGCCAGGAAGTGGAAGTGCTGGTACTGGACGTGGACAACCGCGGCCGTATCAAGCTGTCCATCAAAGACGTGGCAGCTGCCAAGGCTTCGGGCGTTTAATCACCCCAACGCTTTAGCGCAATAAAGATGCCCCCGCCGTGCAAACGGCGGGGGTATTTTTTTATCTGAAATAAAGAAATTGTAGTTCTCAAAAGAAAACCATCAGACAACCCACAAATTTGCCGCAGCTCGAGACCGGTGCTAGGTTTAGCCCACCGCCCGTGTAGCTCAGCCGGTAGAGCAGCGCACTCGTAACGCGAAGGTCGCAGGTTCGATTCCTGTCTCGGGCAAAAAATTTTCGCCTTCGGTTTTATGCGTGGTGTTGGAGGTATTCGTTCAGTGCTTGACGTGTCAGATCATTCAACGACACATTTTGACGGGTTGCCGCCAGAGCCGCTGCTAAATGCAGATCGTGACCTATGCGAACATTGAACGATCCTTTGCATGGGATTTCAGGCTTCTGCCCGAGCTGCTGACAGGTTTGTAAATAGTCATCTACCGCCTCGCGAAAGGCTGCTTCCAGTTCAGCCACCGTTTGTCCTTCATAATTAACCAGCGCCCTGATGAAAAGGAGTTTTCCGAACAGGCACTTATCTTCCGTGCTCGCCTCGATAGAGCCAACATAGCCTTTGTAGTGCAGCTGGGAACTCATGGAATCAGGCCTCCTGTTTTCAGTTGCTCGATAATCTGGCGTCTTGCGTATGTTTTGATTTCATTTCCGGGATGTGGCTTGTGCAGGTTGATCATTGCGCTCGGATTCCCGTTGTCGAATTTGATCCTGCTACCGGATCCTTCCAGCTGAGAGTAACCAAGACGCGCCAACAGAGTGACAAGCTCGGACCATGTGAATGCGCTTTGGCCGTTGACTAGTTTGGCGAGAAGTTTTTCAGTCTTTGACATGCTGGCCTATGATTGCAACTGAATATAGTTGCCTGTTTTTGGGCGGTCAATGTGAAGGTTTCGTTTGCCTTGACCTCAAAGGCGATGGCGAGGATTTATACGCAGTGAATTTCGCGCATGGAAACAGGAAACTGTAACCAAGCGCATACCACCCTTCATTTCATTCCCCCGGTTGCACTGGCTTGCGTCTCTGTTAGGATTCCTTCGTACCAGACAAGCAAGCACCGTTGTTTTCATATGATCCACGAATGGTCCTGAAGGCCAGGAAAAACCGAGCTTCCAATGGCTTCCTGCGTCAGAGAGATCCTTGATGATCCAGATCCATCCTCCATTCCTAAGATCAGCGAGAACCCCATGACTGAATTGACCCAAGAGCAACGCCACGAACAAGCGCTGGAAAAATACCTTCTGGATGTGCCGGATCTGAAGGATGAGATCAAGGACCTGAGTCCCGATGATCAAAAAGACCAGATCCAGTGGGCCTTCGAAGACGAAGCCGAAGCGCAGGGCTTGCAGCCGTGGGAGCTGACCCTCAAGTACACGAGCACGCCGGAGGAGTTCGAGGCGCAGCGCCTCGTGCTGCACAAGGAAGCGGCGGAGGTATTGGGTGTCGAGTGGGAAGAGTACTGCGAGATGAATAATCTCGTCGTATAAGAGCAGCTGCGAGCTTCTAGCTACAAGCTGCAAGTCAAAGCAGAGTCGCTTGGCTTGTAGCTTGTAGTTTGCCGCTGCGTCTAGAGGCTCAGTCGCATCGACAGGTCCACCGCTTTGACATCCTTGGTCATCGCACCAATCGAAATGTAATCCACGCCCGTTTCGGCGATCGGCAGCAGCGTGCTTTCGTTGATGCCGCCGCTGGCTTCCAGTTTCGCTTTGCCGGCGGTCAGGCGTACGGCTTCACGCATGTCATCCAGGCTCAGTTCGTCGAGCATGATGATGTCGGCGCCGGCTTCCAGCGCTTGCTTCAATTCCTCAAGACTTTCCACTTCGATTTCCACCGGTTTGCCCGGGGCGATCTTGTGTGCGGCGGCCACGGCTTCGGCGATGCCGCCGCTGGCGGCGATGTGGTTTTCCTTGATCAGGAAGGCGTCGTAAAGACCGATGCGATGGTTGTGGCAGCCGCCGCAGGTCACTGCGTATTTCTGCGCCATCCGCAGGCCCGGCAAGGTTTTGCGCGTGTCGAGCAACTTGACCTGCGTCTCGCCGACGAAGTCCGCCAGGTACTGCGCGCGCGTGGCTACGCCGGACAGCAACTGCAGGAAGTTCAACGCGCTGCGTTCACCGGTCAGCAGTGAGCGAGCCGGGCCTTCCAGGTGAAACAGCGGCTGATTGGCTTTGACCCGCTGGCCGTCGACCACTTGCCAATGCACCGCCACGCGCGGATCGAGCTGGCGAAACACCGCATCGACCCACGCGGTACCGCAGATGACGGCGTCGTCACGGGTGATGATGGTGGCTTTGGCCAGGCGTTCGGCCGGGATCAGTTGCGCGGTGATGTCGCCGCTGCCGACGTCTTCGAGCAACGCACGGCGCACGTTGTTTTCGATTTCGGCGGTCAGATCGGCGAGACGTAGATTCGGCATAACGGACTCCACAAACAAAGTGGTTCGATTATAGGGGCAGGGCGCGAGCCAACCCAAGGCGAGAACGTGCGTGCCTGGCGCATCTGGTCGATTTTCCTGCGCTGAGTGCGAGGTGTATGGCGTATAGGGGAAACCCTGAGGCCTATAGCATCGCCGGCCTCTTTTGCCAGATAATCCGCCTTGTATTTGACGTCATGGCTTTGACGAACGACTCCGCTGGGGCAGTGTCGAAAGCGACGAACCGAATCACCGTTCCAGGAGGCTTGGATGCGCAACGACGGGAAAGTGGTGCCTTTGCACCGGGCGACTGCCGATCTGGCGGACCACTCGCCGCTTGCCCGCTTGCCGGTGATTTTGCTGCAGGTCCGCGACAAGGCTGCGCAGCAGCTGCGCCACGATTTGCAGGAGCTGTTCGATAACGCCGACGACACGCTGTTCGAAATGGCCGACCGGGCGCGCAACGACGTCGATCAGAACATCTTTTTCGAAGCCATGCGCGACCTGCGCCTCAAGCGCAAGAATATCGAGCGCGGCTTTCTTGAACTGTTCTTTGAAGCCTTCGCGGGCCTTACCCAATACGACCCCGCCGCCAACACCCTGCCACGCACGCCGGTGGTCGAAGAGTCGGCGCCGCGCACCGATGCCATGGAGCGTACCGTCGCTGTGCAGACCATGGTCAGTCGTGTGCTCAAGCGCGACGGCTTCGCTCTCGACCAACTGACCGCCCGCTTCAGCTCGATGCTCGGCAAGCGTCTGGACGATCAGCACAACCCGCTGAGTCCGGCGATGCTCTGCGAATATTTCCTGCAGGCCGGGCGTAACCTCGGCGTCGAGATCAAGGTCAAGCTGATCCTGCTCAAACTGTTCGAACGCTATGTGCTGGCTGACACCGAGCAGCTGTATGGCGAGGCCAATCAGCTGTTGCTCGCCACCGGCGTGTTGCCACATCTGAAGCCCGCCGTGGCTCGTCGCATGGTCGAGCCTGCGGACAGCGACACATTGATTGAAGATCTCGACGAGCCGCCAGCGGACGAAGGCATCGAGGAAGTGTTCGCCGCGATGCAGCAATTGCTCGCCCAGGTGCGCGGCCGCGTCACACCGACCCTGGAGCCCGGCGCCCCGGCGCATCCGATCAACACCCGCGACCTGTTGCGTTTGTTGTCGCACTTGCAGCAATACGTACCGGCGCTTGAGGCCCAGGAAGATTTCGATCTGCGCCATCAGCTCGAGCAACTGCTGACCCGGGTCAGCGTCAGGAGCGGCCGCTCCCGCGTCGTCGCGACTGCCGACGAAGATGTGATCAACCTGATCGCCATGGTCTTCGACTGCATCCTCGACGATCGCAATGTGCCTGACGCGCTCAAGGCGCTGATCGGCCGATTGCAGATTCCGATGCTCAAGGTTGCGGTGCTGGACAAGAGTTTCTTCAGCCGCAGCACCCACCCGGCGCGGCGCCTGCTCAATGAAATCGCCGAGGCCGCAATGGGCTGGAGCGATTGCGACGGTGCTGAGCGCGACAACCTCTACGTGCGCATCGAGCAAGTGGTACAGCGCTTGCTCAGCGAGTTTGTCGACGACCCGGCGATCTTCTCCGAACTGCTCGCCGACTTCCTCGCCTTCACTCAGGAAGAGCGCCGCCGCACCGAACTGCTTGAACAACGCTTGCGGGACGCCGAGGAAGGCCGGGCGAAGGCCGAGCTGGCTCAACGGCGTGTCGCGCAGGCGTTGCAACAGGCGCTACTGGGCAAAGTGCTGCCGGCGACGGTGGTGAGTTTCGTCCAGCAGGCCTGGAGCAAAGTGCTGTTGCTGACCTGCCTCAAGCATGGCGATCAGTCTGCCGAATGGCACGCCGACGTGCAGACCATGGAACAGTTGGTCTGGAGCGTGCAGCGCCATGACGACGGCGAATCCAGCCTGCGCCTGCTGGCGCTGGTGCCGGGCTTGCTCAAGTCGCTGCGCGATGGCCTGAGCAGTACCGCGTTCGACCCGTTTGCCACCAGCGAATTTTTCAGTGAGCTGGAGGCTCTGCACGTGCGCGTGCTGGAGCGTTCCGACGATGCCGATCACAGCGCCATGCCGCTGATCGAAGTCACGCCCGAGGTCTTGCAGCACAGTGCCCACCAGGCAGCAGCCACCCCGGCGCCGCGCCTGGCGCAAGACGCTGCCGGTCTGTCTCAGGTCGAGCAGTTGCGTGTGGGCCACTGGGTGGTGTTCGACGCAGACGAGGAACAGACCTTGCGTTGCAAACTCGCCGCGATCATCGAAGAGACCGGCAAATATGTCTTCGTCGACCGCACCGGGACGAAAGTGCTGGAGCACAGCCGCACCGACCTCGCCTTGGCTTTCAGCCGTGGCGCCGCGCGTGCGCTAGATGACACCTTGCTGTTCGACCGCGCACTGGAATCGGTGTTGGGCGACCTACGGCGACTCAATCGCGGCAAGTGATCGCGCGGTGAGGGCGGATCGCGGCATACTGGGCGCCCACATGGTCGGCGTTGAAGGAATCGGTATGCAGTTGGATCCCGCGAGCGGGTGGTGTCATGGCGTGCAGATCTGCCCGTCGCCCAACTTCAATGAGCGCCCGGCGGGCGAAGTGTCCCTGTTGGTCATCCACAACATCAGCCTGCCGCCGGCGCAATTCGCCACGGGCAAGGTTCAGGAATTTTTCCAGAATCGTCTGGATGTCACCGAAGACCCGTACTTTGCAGGCATCGCTGACCTGCGTGTCTCGGCGCATTTTCTGATCGAACGTGACGGCAAGGTCACCCAGTTTGTCTCCTGTCTGGAGCGCGCGTGGCATGCCGGCGTTTCGATGTTCGAAGGCCGTGAAACCTGTAACGATTTTTCCGTGGGCATCGAGCTGGAAGGCACCGATGATCTGCCGTTCACCGACGAACAGTATTGTTCGTTGACTGCGCTGACCCGGCAGTTGCAGAAACGTTTTCCGGCGATCACCGATCAGCGTATCTGTGGCCACAGCGATATCGCGCCGGGGCGCAAGACCGATCCGGGACCGGCATTCGACTGGGCACGCTACCGCGCAGCCCTGGCAAAAGAGGAAGGACAATGAGTTTTCTGGTGTTACTGCTGGCGGTGTGGATCGAGAAGTTTTCGGCCCTGCGTCATCGGCTTCAACGCGACGGCGGATGGATCCGCGAACTGCACAAACTCGAAAACAGCAAACGGCTGGCCAGGCAACCGTGGCTGGTGCTGACGATTCTGGTGCTGTGCCCGGTGGCGTTGCTGGCGCTGTTGCTGCTGGTGCTGGAACCGGTGGCGTACGGTCTGCTGGCGCTGCCGGTGCATTTGCTGGTGGTGATTTACAGCCTCGGACGCGGCGATCTGCTCGGCGGCCTCGGACCGTTCCGCGATGCCTGGCGCCGTGAGGATCTGCAAGCGGCGGCGCACGTCGCCAAGCGCGACCTGGACATCTGCGCCGACAGCGGCGAGCAATTGCTTGAGCAAGTGCAGGGGCATCTGCTGTGGCAGGCCTATCAGAGTTTTTTTGCGGTGATCTTCTGGTACTTCCTCCTCGGTCCGGTGGCGGCATTGGCTTATCGCCTGTTGGCGCTGGCCGAAGAGCACGGCAGCAATCCGGCGCTGGTCGAGCGTGCTGCGCAATTGCGTCACGCTTTCGATTGGGTGCCGGTGCGTTTGCTGGCGGCGAGTCTTGCGTTGGTCGGCAATTTCGTCGCGGTCAGCCGAGTGATGCTGCATGAGCTGCTGAACTGGAACATCAGCGCTGCGCAGTTGATCAACAAGGTCGGCCTGGCCGCCGGGGAAGTTCCACCGCCAGTGGTCGGCCCGGACGGCATCAACACTCTCGATTGCCTGTGGGAACTGCTGCTGCGCGCGGCGGTGCTGTGGTATGCCGGGTTTGCCTTGTGGACGGTTCTGGTTCACTGATAAGCCAGAGTGAAACTCATTGTGGCGAGGGGATTTATCCCCGAGGGGCTGCGCCGCAGCCCAGAAAACCCTGTTCCACCATTCATCAGTAACCATAAGTTACAAAACCTCCCGCCGATTTACGCTATACAGAGATAGCGCCCGATAGTGGCTATCTGCTGTCGTCCCGCGCCTGCCAATAAAAACAAGAAAAACCAAGGGAGACTTCCAGTGAAGAGCTTGCTCTATCCCGCCGTCTCGCTGATGAACCGTCTGAGCTTCGGCATGAAGTTCAGCCTGATCAGCGTGCTGTTCCTGGTGCCGATGCTGGTGACCAATTTCTACCTGGTGCGCGATTCCTATCGCGAGTTTCAGGGCACCCGCGTCGAACTGCAGAGCCTCGACCTGTTGGGCAGCAGCCTGAGCCTGCGCCGGGATCTGGAGACCCTGAATAATCTGGTGCAGATCGACGTCACCCTCGGCCAGTCCGGCAAGGCCGGCAATGTCGAGGCGCAGATCCAGGCGCTGGAGCAAGCCGTGCTCGCGCGGCTCGAAGGGCTGACGGCGATGACCGAAGACCCCGAGCAGATCAAGCAGTTCGAGGCCAAGCGCGATGAAATGATCGCCGCGTTCAAGGCCCAGCAAGCGGAGAGCTCGCTGCAAAGCAAAAGCGCGTTGATTGGCAAGTTGCTGGCCAGTGCGCAGATTTTCAGCCAGATCATCACCAGTCAGGCCGGGTTGAGCCGCGACAACCAGAGCGACATTCGTCAGCTCAGCGAACTGGTCACGCTGATTACCCCCAGCGTCACGCAAACCCTCGGCGAGGGCCGGGCGATGGGTTCATATTCGTTGGGTCAGGGTTTTCTCAACAGTTCCTCGAGCACGCGTTTTGACGAGTTGCTGGTGCAGATCGAAAAACTCCAGGCCGAATACGCCCTGAAACTGCAGGACGCCCTCGGTTCCAGCAGCGCTGCACGCGAATCCCTCAGTGCCCAGGCTGACATCAGCAAGGCCTCGCTCAAGCAGGCCAGCGAGCTGTTCGAAGAACAAGTGGTGATGGCCGACACCCTCGATGCGCCGTGGCAGGCGTTTTACGACCAAGTGACCGGGCTGATGGAACACACCTACCAGCTCAATCAGGCCACGCTGAAATTCCTCGACAGCCAATTGCAGCAGCGTCTGGCGCAGAACCGCACGCACATGATTCTGCAAGCCTCGGCACTGTCGGTGGTGTTCGTGCTGATTTTCTATCTTTATGGCGGTTTCTACGCCTCGACCCGCACCACCCTGAAAAGCCTGGGCGCCATGATGGACAAGGTCGCGGCTGGTGACATGACCGTCAACTTCAAGGCCAGCAGCCGCGATGAACTGGGCGAGTTGGGCGAGGTGTTCAACGGCACGGTGAAGAAGATTCACGACTTGATCGAACGTGTCGGTCATACCGTCGGCGAGGTCGAGCGTCAGGCCGGCCAGGTCGAAAGCGTGTCGGCGCAGAGCAATCAGGCTGTCGCTGGGCAGCGCTCGCAGATCGAACAAGTGGCGACGGCGATGAACCAGATGTCGGCGACTTCAATGGAAGTCGCGCGCAGTGCTGCTGCGGCGGTGAGCAGCGCCCACAGCGTCAACGACGAAACCCTCAGCGGGCGCGGGCTGGTGGAATCGCAGCAGGGCAGCATTGCCGCGCTGGCCAGCGAAATCGATCAGTCGGTGCTGGTGATCAATCAACTGGCCAGCGACAGCCAGTCGATCAGCCGTGTGCTTGAGGTGATCAAGAGCATCGCCGAACAGACCAATCTGCTGGCGCTCAACGCCGCCATTGAAGCGGCCCGGGCCGGCGAGCAGGGGCGCGGTTTTGCGGTGGTCGCCGACGAAGTACGCACCTTGGCCAAGCGTACCCAGCAATCGACCGAAGAAATCGAGCAGATGATCGCCAAGCTGCACGGCGGGGTCGGCGCGGCGGTGAAGGCCATGGGCGTCAGCCATCAGATGGCCAACGGCACGGTGGGCCAGTCGGAGAAGGTCCAGCAGGCGCTGGAAAACATCCTTGGCGCGGTGGGCATGATCGTCGATCAGAACCAGCAGATCGCCGCTGCCGTCGAACAGCAGACCGCCGTGGCCCACGACATCGATCAGAACATCGTCGAGATCAACCGCGCTGGCGAACGCACAGCACAAGGCGCACACCAGACCGAAGATGCCAGCCGCGCGCTGTCGGCGCAGGTGGTTGAGCTCAAACAGCTGATCAGTGCGTTTCGTGTCTGAAAGGCTGGAACCGGATCAAAAATGTGGGAGCGAGGCTGCTCGCGAAGGCGGTGGGTCAGGCACTGGCGATGTCACTGACAGATTGCTTTCGCGAGCAGGCTCGCTCCCACAGGGGATTTGCGGTGTTACCAGCCGAAGACTTCGCAGCAGTTGGCGGTGCTGGCGTTGGCCAGTTGTTCAGGCGTGATATTCATCAGCTCGGCCAGCGCCGCGCAAATCGCCGGCAGATGCGCCGGGCTGTTGCGCTGGCCGGGGAACATGGCGGGGGCCATGTCTGGTGAGTCGGTTTCCAGTACCACCGATTGCAGCGGCAGTTCCGGCAGCACCCGATGCATGCGCAATGCCTGCGGCCAGGTCGGTGCGCCGCCGAGGCCCAGTTTGAACCCGAGCTTGATGTACTCCCGCGCTTCCTCGCGACTGCCGGCGAAGGCGTGGATGATGCCGGCGCGTTTGAGTTTGAAGCGCTTGAGCGTGGCGATCACTGCTGCATGACTGCGGCGTACGTGGATCAGCGCTGGCAACTCGAAGTCCGCCGCCAGTTGCAGCTGCGCTTCGAACAACGACTGTTGCCGCTCGCGATCGAGGTTTTCGATGAAGTAATCCAGGCCGATCTCGCCCACCGCACACAGCTGACGATTTCCGCGCAAGCGCGTCAGCCAGTCCCCCAGCGCGCTCAAATCTTCGGGGCGATGCTGATCGAGAAATACCGGGTGCAATCCGAACGCCGCATACAGCTCGGCATCGCTCTGCACCAGATCCCACACCCGTTGCCAGTTGCCCTGATGCACCCCCAGCACGACGATGCGCCGCACGCCGAGGGCGCGGCTTTCGGCCAGCAGCGCCGCGCGATCGGCGTCGAAGTCGGGAAAGTCGAGGTGGGTGTGGCTGTCGATCAGCTCCACGATTCAGTCCCGATGAATACGCTGCTTGAAGGTCCGCGCGATGGCTTGCACGCCCGGTTGGTAGTCATCCTGCTCGACGGCGGCCAGGGCCAGTTCCAAGGCCTTGTCGGCGATCAATTGGTGTTGCTGGGACATGGCGTTGACCGGCAGCGGCAGGAAATCCAGCAGTTGCGTGTCGCCGAAGGTGCCGAGGCGCAGCGGCCGCGATTTCAGCGGGAAATCATGCAGCGCATCGAACACGCCCTGCAGCAGCACGTAGGAAGTGGTCACCAGTGCGTCAGGCAAATGCCCCAGACGCTGCAGGAGTTCTTCCATCAATTGCTTGCCGCACTCACGGCTGAACGACTCGGCGTGCTCGACCAGCACCTCACCTTTGAAATCGTTGAGCGCTGCGCGGAAACCGGCGGCACGTTCCTGGCTGATGCTCAGCTCCGGCCGTGCGCCGAGCAGCACGATCTGCTTTGGCTGCGGATCGAGCAGGCTCTGGGTCAGATGCAGGCTGGCCTCGCGGTCGTCGCTGATCACCGAGCAGAAATGCTCCGGCTCCATGACCCGGTCGATGGCGATGATCGGCAGCCCCTTGGCCTGCAACTGCCGATAGCTGTCATCACCGGTCGGCAGGCAACTGGCAACGATCAGCGCATCGCAACGACGGGCGCGGAACAGTTGCAGCAACTGGCGCTCGCTGTCCGGCGCATCGTCGGAGCTGGCGATCAGCAATTGATAGCCGCGAGCCCGCGCGCCTTGTTCGAGCAACTTGGCGATCCGCGCGTAACTGGGGTTTTCCAGATCCGGCAGGATAAAACCCAGGGTGCGCGTGTGCCGACTGCGCAGACCGGCCGCTTGCGGATTGGGCGTGAAGCCGTGCAGATCGACCACCGCGCGCACGCGCTCGACGGTCGCGTTGCTGATGCGTTGCTGTTCGGCCTTGCCGTTGATGACGTAGCTGGCGGTGGTGACGGAGACGCCGGCCAACCGCGCGATATCACTGAGTTTCAACCCGGTATTTCCTTGTTTTTTCGAGCATGCCGCGACATTTTCGCCAATCCTACCCGATAAGGGCAGTCGACTTATTGCCTGGGCAGATCCGACCAGTTGGACTTCAAGGATGAGACATTATCGAGTAACGTGCCGATCAATCTAGATTAAACGTTTCAGCAAGCGTATTTTCTACGTTTTAGACGCCTTTGGCCGGTCCTGCCGTGAAACCGCCAAAACTGCCGCTGAAAAGCGCGGCAGAGCGCCTAAGCTGTGAACCATTCAAAACAATACCTGGCGTTGAACTGCGCCAAAAAGGAGATCGCATGCTCGAGCTCACTATAGAGCAGATATCCATGGGCCAGTCGGCCGTGGATAAACCCGCTGCCCTGCAATTGCTGGCCAGTCATCTGGTCGCCGATGGTCTGGTAGCTGACGGCTACCTCGCCGGCCTGCAGGCCCGGGAAGCCCAGGGCTCGACCTTTCTCGGTCAAGGCATCGCCATTCCCCACGGTACCCCGGAAACCCGCGATCAGGTATTCGCCACCGGCGTGCGCCTGATGCAGTTTCCCGACGGCGTCGACTGGGGCGATGGCCAGATCGTCTATCTGGCGATCGGCATCGCGGCGAAATCTGATGAACACCTGCGCCTGCTGCAACTGCTGACCCGCGCCCTCGGCGAGACCGATCTGGGCCAGGCCCTGCGTCGCGCCAGCTCGCCCGAAGCGCTCCTGAAGCTGCTGCAAGGCGCGCCGCAGGAACTGGCGCTCGATGCGCAGATGATCGGCCTCGGCGTGTCGGCCGATGATTTCGAAGAACTGGTCTGGCGCGGCGCACGTCTGCTGCGTCAGGCCGATTGTGTGAGCAACGGCTTTGCCGGCGTGTTGCAGCAAGTCGAAGCGCTGCCCCTGGGCGACGGCCTGTGGTGGCTGCACAGCGAGCAGACAGTGAAGCGTCCGGGGCTGGCGTTCGTCACCCCGGATAAACCGATGCGCTACCTCGGCCAGCCGCTCAGTGGTCTGTTCTGCCTGGCGAGTCTGGGCGAAGCGCATCAGGCGCTGCTCGAGCGTTTGTGCGCGTTGCTGATCGAAGGTCGTGGCCACGAACTGGGCCGCGCCACCAGCAGTCGCAAAGTCCTTGAAGTGCTCGGCGGTGAATTGCCTGCCGACTGGCCGAGTGCACGTATTGCCCTGGCCAATGCCCACGGTCTGCACGCACGGCCGGCGAAGATCCTCGCGCAACTGGCGAAGAGTTTTGATGGCGAAATACGCGTGCGCATCGTCGATAGCCAGGACAGCGCCGTGTCGGTGAAGAGCCTGAGCAAACTGCTCAGCCTCGGCGCCCGCCGCGGTCAGGTGCTGGAGCTGATTGCCGAACCGAGCATCGCCAGCGATGCCTTGCCGGCCTTGCTCGCGGCGATTGAAGAAGGCCTCGGTGAGGAAGTCGAGCCGCTGCCGGCCGAGAGTCAGCAGCGCGAAGTGATCGCCGACATCGCCGAAGTGCTGATCGCCCCGGCCTCCGGCAGCCTGTTGCAGGCGATTCCTGCCGCACCGGGCATCGCCATCGGCCCGGCGCACATTCAGGTCCTGCAAGCCATCGATTATCCGTTGCGCGGCGAATCTGCCGCGATCGAGCGCGAGCGCCTCAAGCAAGCGCTGAGCGACGTGCGCCGCGACATTCAGGGCTTGATCGAACGCAGCAAGGCCAAGGCGATTCGCGAGATTTTCATCACTCACCAGGAAATGCTCGACGACCCGGATCTGACCGACGAAGTCGACACCCGCCTCAAGCAAGGCGAAAGCGCCGAAGCGGCGTGGATGGCGGTGATCGAAGCTGCGGCCAAACAGCAGGAATCGCTGCAGGACGCTTTGCTCGCCGAGCGTGCCGCCGATCTGCGCGACATCGGTCGCCGGGTGCTGGCGCAATTGTGTGGCGTGCAGACCGCGAACGAACCTGAGCAACCGTACATTCTGGTGATGGACGAAGTCGGCCCGTCCGATGTCGCGCGCCTGGATCCTGCGCGAGTGGCAGGGATTCTCACCGCACGCGGCGGCGCTACCGCGCACAGCGCAATCGTCGCCCGCGCGCTCGGTATTCCAGCACTGGTCGGCGCGGGTGCAGCGGTGCTGTTGCTCGAGCCGGGCACGCCGCTATTGCTCGACGGTCAGCGTGGCCGTCTGCATGTCGACGCCGATGCCGCGACCCTCAAGCGTGCCGCTGAAGAGCGCGACACCCGCGAGCAACGCCTGAAGATCGCCGCCGAACAACGCCATCAACCGGCGCACACCACCGACGGCCACGCCGTCGAAGTGTTCGCCAACATCGGCGAAAGCGCAGGCGTGACCAGCGCGGTGGAGCAGGGCGCCGAAGGCATTGGTCTGCTGCGCACCGAACTGATTTTCATGGCCCACCCACAGGCACCGGACGAGGCAACCCAGGAAGCCGAATACCGTCGCGTCCTCGATGGTCTGGCCGGACGGCCGCTGGTGGTTCGTACGCTCGACGTCGGCGGCGATAAACCGCTGCCGTATTGGCCGATTGCCAAGGAAGAAAACCCGTTCCTCGGCGTGCGCGGCATTCGCCTGACTCTGCAGCGGCCACAGATCATGGAAGCGCAACTGCGCGCCTTGCTGCGCTCGGCCGACAACCGTCCGCTGCGGATCATGTTCCCGATGGTCGGCAGCGTCGAAGAGTGGCGCCAGGCCCGTGACATGACCGAGCGTCTGCGCTTGGAAATTCCAGTCGCCGATCTTCAGCTGGGGATCATGATCGAGGTGCCGTCGGCCGCGTTGCTTGCGCCAGTGCTGGCCAAGGAAGTCGACTTCTTCAGCGTCGGCACCAACGACCTGACCCAATACACCCTGGCCATCGACCGTGGTCATCCGACCCTGTCTGCACAAGCGGACGGCTTGCACCCGGCGGTCCTGCAACTGATCGACATCACCGTGCGCGCCGCCCATGCCCATGGCAAATGGGTGGGCGTCTGCGGCGAGCTGGCGGCGGACCCGCTGGCGGTGCCGGTGCTGGTTGGTCTCGGTGTCGACGAGCTCAGCGTCTCCGGGCGCAGCATTGCCGAAGTCAAGGCGCGCATCCGTGAACTCAGCCTGCCCCAGGCGCAAACCCTCGCTCAACAGGCCCTGGCCGTGGGCAGCGCGAATGAAGTACGCGCATTAGTGGAGGCCCTGTAAATGGCCAAGATTCTCACCCTGACCCTCAACCCGGCTCTCGACCTCACCGTCGAGCTGTCACGGCTGGATGCCGGTCAGGTCAATCGCAGCGAGGAGATGCACACCCACGCTGCGGGCAAAGGCGTCAACGTCGCCCAGGTGCTGGCGGATCTCGGCCATCAGGTCACCGTCAGCGGCTTTCTCGGCGAAGACAATCTGCAAGCGTTCGAAACCCTGTTCGCCAAGCGTGGTTTTGTCGACGCGTTCATCCGCGTGCCGGGCGAGACGCGCAGCAACATCAAAGTCGCCGAACAGGACGGGCGCATCACCGACATCAACGGCCCCGGCCCGGTGGTCGATGCAACGGCGCAGCAAGCCTTGCTTGATCGCTTGCAGCAGATCGCACCGGGGCACGATGCGGTGGTGGTCGCCGGCAGTCTGCCGCGCGGCGTCACTGCGCAGTGGTTGCGCGAGCTGATTGAAAGCTTGAACGCGCTCGGCTTGAAAGTCGCCCTTGATTCCAGCGGCGAAGCCTTGCGCGTCGCGTTGCAGGCCAGCCCCTGGCTGATCAAGCCGAACACCGAAGAACTGGCCCACGCCCTCGGCTGCGAAGTGGTGTCGCCGATCGCCGAAGCACAAGCCGCCGCACGTTTGCATGCGCAAGGCATCGAGCACGTGGTGATTTCCCACGGCGCCGACGGGGTCAACTGGTTCAGTGTCGGCTCGGCCCTCCATGCCTCGCCGCCGAAGGTCAGCGTGGCCAGCACGGTCGGTGCCGGCGATTCCTTGCTGGCCGGCATGCTCCACGGTCTGCTCAGTGCTGATACGCCGGAGCAAACCCTGCGCACCGCCACCGCGATTGCGGCGATGGCGGTGACCCAGATCGGTTTTGGCATCAACGACGCAGCGCAACTGGCGCAGCTCGAACAGGGCGTGCGCGTGCGCCCCCTGACAGAACAATAAGAGGGTTTGTCATGAAGTTAGCCATTGTTACGGCTTGCCCGAACGGCATGGTCACCAGTGTGCTGTGCGCGCGCCTGCTCGATGCAGCGGCGCAGCGCCAGGGCTGGAGCACCAGCGTTGAAGTGGTCGATCCGGCACACCCGGAACGCGAATTGTCGGCGGCGACCATCGAAGCCGCCGAGTGGGTCTTGCTGGTCACCACCGGCGCGGTGGACATGAGCCGGTTTGTCGGCAAGCGCGTGTTCCAGATCGCTCCGGCGCAGGCGCTGCAGGATGTCGAAGCGGTACTGCGTCGCGGTGCCGAAGAAGCCGAAGTCTACGTGGCCAGCGCAGTCGAACCGGCGATTGACGCGCCACGTGCGCCGCGCATCGTTGCTATCACGGCCTGCCCGACCGGCGTCGCCCACACCTTCATGGCCGCCGAAGCGTTGCAGCAGACTGCCAAGCGCCTGGGTTATGAATTGCAGGTCGAAACCCAGGGCTCGGTCGGCGCGAAAACACCACTCAGCGCAACGGCCATCGCCGACGCAGACGTGGTGCTGCTGGCGGCGGATATCGACGTCGCCACCGAGCGTTTCGCCGGCAAGAAAATCTATCGCTGCGGCACTGGCGTTGCGCTGAAGCAATCCGAAGCGACCCTGAAAAAAGCCCTGGCCGAAGGCGCTGTAGAAAGTGCGGCAAGCGACGGCAAGGCTGCGGCCAAGTCGGAAAAAACCGGCGTCTACAAACACCTGCTCACGGGTGTGTCGTACATGCTGCCAATGGTGGTGGCAGGTGGTTTGCTGATCGCGTTGTCGTTCGTGTTCGGCATCACCGCGTACAAGGAAGAAGGCACGCTGGCGGCGGCACTGATGCAGATCGGCGGCGAAACCGCGTTCAAGCTGATGGTGCCGCTGCTCGCCGGGTACATCGCCTACTCGATCGCCGACCGCCCGGGCCTGGCGCCGGGGATGATCGGCGGCTTGCTCGCAGGCACTCTGGGCGCCGGATTCATCGGCGGGATCATTGCCGGTTTCATCGCCGGTTATGCCGCCAAAGCCATCGCCCGCTATGTGAAATTGCCGCAGAGCCTGGAAGCGCTGAAGCCGATTCTGATCATTCCGTTGCTGGCCAGTCTGGTCACCGGCCTCGTGATGATCTACGTGGTCGGCAAACCGGTCGCCGGCATGCTCGCCGCGCTCACGCAGTTCCTCGACAGCATGGGCACCACCAACGCGATTCTGCTCGGCGTGTTGCTCGGCGGCATGATGTGCGTCGACCTCGGCGGGCCGATCAACAAGGCTGCCTATGCGTTTTCGGTGGGGCTGCTGGCCTCGCAGAGTTACGCACCGATGGCCGCGACCATGGCCGCCGGCATGGTGCCGCCGATTGGCCTGGGCATCGCCACCTTCATTGCCCGGCGCAAGTTCGCCCAGACTGAACGCGAGGCCGGCAAAGCGGCTTTCGTGCTGGGCCTGTGCTTTATCTCCGAAGGGGCGATTCCGTTTGCCGCGAAAGACCCGCTGCGGGTGATTCCGGCGAGCATCGCTGGCGGCGCGCTGACCGGTGCCTTGTCGATGTACTTCGGCTGCAAACTGATGGCGCCGCACGGTGGCTTGTTCGTGCTGGCGATCCCGAATGCGATCAACCATGCGCTGCTGTATCTGCTGGCGATTGTTGCGGGGAGCCTGGTCACGGCGGTGGTGTATGCGCTGCTCAAACGGCCTGAGGCTGTCGAGTTGGCAGTCGAACCCGTCAACGCCTGATACCCGCCAAACCCTGTGGGAGCGAGCCTGCTCGCGAAAGCGGAGTGTCAGCTGAAGATGTGGTAGCTGGCAGGACGCCTTCGCGAGCAGGCTCGCTCCCACAGGAGTCTGCATTGTCATAGCGGATTCATACACCCGTGCTTAAGTTTTCCCTTTTGCAGGGAGAACACCATGAGCGATTTCAATCTCGGTCGGCGTCGCGTCATGCAAGCGGTCGGCGCCGGGCTGTTGCTGCCGGGGCTGGCGCCGGCGGTGATTGCCTCGGTCAAGGATCGTCCGCAGCTCACCGACGGCGTGCAGTCCGGCGACCTGCTCGGCGACCGCGCGATGATCTGGAGTCGCAGCGATCGGCCGGCGCGCCTGGTGGTCGAGTGGGACACCGGCAGCCTCTTCGGCAACCCGCGCAAATTCGTCTCGCCACTGGCCGATGCGCGCAGTGATTTCACCGCCCGCGTCGAACTCACCGGCCTGCCGGCCAACCAGGCAATTTTCTATCGCGTGCACTTCGAAGACGCCCAGAGCGGGGTCGCCAGCGAACCGTGGTTCGGCCATCTGCGCAGCGTGCCAACGACAAAACGCGACATCCGTTTTGTCTGGAGCGGTGACACCGTCGGCCAGGGCTTCGGGATCAATCCGGACATCGGCGGCATGCGCATCTACGAAGCCATGCGCCTGCGTCTGCCGGACTTCTTTATTCACAGCGGCGACACCATCTACGCCGACGGCCCGGTGCCCGCGCAACTGACCACCGAAAGCGGGCGCATCTGGCGCAATATCACCACCGAAGCCAAGAGCAAAGTCGCGCAGACTCTCGACGATTATCGCGGCAACTATCGCTACAACCTGATGGACGAAAACATCCGCCGCTTCAACGCCGAAGTGCCGCAGATCTGGCAGTGGGACGATCACGAAGTGGTCAACAACTGGTCGCCGGGCAAGCAGCTGGATGAGCGTTATCAGGAGAAAGATATCCACAAGCTGGTCGGCCGCGCGCGGCAGGCGTGGCTGGAATATGCGCCGATGCGTTTGCAAGCGGCGGACGGCGGCGGGCGGATTTATCGCAAGCTCAGCTACGGACCGATGCTCGATGTGTTCGTGCTGGATATGCGCAGCTATCGCGAAGCCAACGATGCCAACCTGGGCGCGGCAAAACCGTTTCTCGGCCGTGAGCAACTGGACTGGCTCAAGCGTGAATTGCAGGCGTCGACGGCGCAGTGGAAAGTCATCGCCGCCGACATGCCCATCGGCCTGGGCGTCCCGGACGGCGAGGTCAGCCCGGGGGTTGCACGCTGGGAAGCCGTGGCCAACGGCGACCCCGGCCCGGCGCAGGGGCGTGAACTGGAAATTGCCGAATTGCTCGGATTTCTACGTGCGCAGCAGGTGCGTAATTTCGTGTTTCTGACGGCGGACGTGCACTACTGCGCGGCGCATCACTACCACCCGGACCGCGCGGCGTTTCAGGATTTCGAACCGTTCTGGGAGTTTGTTGCCGGGCCGTTGAACGCCGGCAGTTTCGGGCCGAATCCACTGGACAAGACGTTTGGCCCAGAGGTGGTGTTCGAGAAAGCACCGCCCGCACAGAACACCTCGCCGTTTGCCGGGTTTCAGTTTTTTGGCGAGGTGAATATCGAGGGGCAGAGCGGCGAGATGAGCGTGGTGTTGCGGGATCTGGATGGCATCGCTGTTTACGAACAGAAACTCCAACCGGACTGAGCAGCACGTCCCCTGTGGGAGCGAGCCTGCTTGCGAAAGCGGACTTACAGCCAACACCAATGTTGACTGTTAAATCGCCTTCGCGAGCAGGCTCGCTCCCACCAGGGGATGGTGTTGGGTCAGTAAACATCCCGGCGATAGCGGCCCTGTTCGATCAGGCGTTCGACTTCGGCGCTGCCGAGGATATCGCTGAGGGCCTGGTCTACGCCTGAGGCCATCCCCTGAAGGCTGCCGCAGATATAGATAACTGCACCATCAGCCAACCACTTTTTCAATTCATCCGCAGACTCACGCAAGCGATCCTGCACATAAACCTTCTCAGCCTGATCCCGCGAAAACGCCAGATCCAGCCGCGCCAGATCACCATTGACCAGCCATTCCTCCAGCTCGGCGCGGCAGAGGAAGTCGTGCTCGCGGTTGCGCTCGCCGAACAGCAGCCACTGCCGTTGCTGACCATCGGCAATGCGTGCCTTGAGCAGGCTGCGCAGGCCGGCCAGGCCAGTGCCGTTGCCCAGCAGGATCATTGGCACGGGTTCGTTCGGCAGATGGAAACCGCTGTTTCGCCGCACGCGCAGGCTGATGCTGCCGCCCACTGGCGCGTGTTCGGTGAGCCAGCCGGAGCCGATGCCGAGGCTGCCGTCGTTGTGCTGTTCCTGACGCACGATCAGCTCCAGCACGCCGTCAGCGGCAATCGAGGCGATGGAGTATTCGCGCATGGCCAGCGGCACCATCGCGTCGACCAGCGACTGCGCATGTAGGCCGACCAGATGCGCGCGGTGTTCGGGCAGTTGCCGTGAGGCGAGGGCCACCTCCAGTGGTTCGTCGATGCCGTTGACCTTCACCTGAGTTTCGCCACGAATGCCGAGGCCGTCGAGGAAATGTTCGATGGCCCACGGGCAGTTGCGTGGCAGCACTTCGACCAGGTCACCGGCCAGCCAACTGCGGGTGTCCGGGGCTTTGAGGCCGAGCAGGTAGACCGGCGCGCCGCTGCTGTCGGGGTTCATCAGTTCGCGACGGACCAGCGTCCAGTTGTCGTAGCTGGGTGCTTGCCAGGTTTCGCTCGGCGCCTGTCCGGTGAGCTGGCCGAGTTGGGTTTGCCAGTGACGCAGCGCGTAAGGATCGCCGCTGTCGACTTCCACCGGGGCGAACAACGTTTTGCCGCCGTGTTCGCCGAGCCATTGATGCAGGCGTTTGGCGAAGCCGCAGAAGTGCGCGTACTGCCGATCGCCGAGGCCGAGCACGGCGTAGTTGAGGCTGTCGAGTGTCGAGGCCTTGGCCAGCACTTTGCGTTCGAAACCCCGCGCGCTGTCCGGCGCTTCGCCGTCGCCGAAGGTGCTGACCACGAACAACGCGTTATTGGAATTGCGCAGGTCCCGTTCGCCGATATTGGCCAGTGGCTGTACGTTGACCGGCAGCCCGGCGGCCTGTAGTTGTCCGGCGGTCTGCCACGCTAATTGCTCGGCGAATCCGCTCTGGCTGGCGAAACCGATCAGCCAGGCCGAAGCCTCGGCGGACGGTTGCGCGAGGCCTTGGCGGGCATCCTTGATCTGCTTTTTCTTGCGCCGACGATCCAGATACAGCAGCCAGCCAGTGATGAAAAACAGCGGCATGCACACCGCTGCGATCGTCACGATGATGCGCCCGACAAGGCCGAAATAGCTGCCCACGTGCAGCGCATAAATGCTGGTCAGCAGTTGGGCCTTGAAGCTTTTGTCGGCATAGCGGTCGACGCGTTTGACCACGCCGGTGGCCGGGTCGAGGGTGATCTGGTTCAGCGCGCGGTCATGGGGTGAGCTGTCGAGCAGGTAGAACACCGTCGCCGGTTGGCCGGCCACCGCAGGCATGCGAATGTTATACGCGGCCAGGCCCGGGCCGGCAGCGCTGTAGATGCTGCTCCACATCGCCGCGTAGTCGGCGGTCGGTGCCGGGCCTTCCGGCGCCGGGCCGCGACCGCCGCGTACGCGTTCGTTTTGCGGCGCGTCGGAAAGCAGTCGGGTCAGGCCTTTGTTGTACCACTCGTACGACCATGACAACCCGGTCAACGCCAGCAGCAGATAGACCAAAAGGCACCAGGTGCCGGCCACCGAGTGCAGATCCCAATTGAACGCGCGGCCCTTCTTTTTCCAGTCCAGGGTCAACCACACGCGCCAGCTGTTCCACTGGCGTGGCCAACGCAAATACAGACCAGAAAGGCAGAAGAACAACAGCATCAAGGTGCAGGCGCCGGTGATGTTGCGCCCGGTGTCGCCCATGGCGAGGAAGCGGTGCAGTTGCAGCATCAGGCCGAAGAAGTCCTGGCCAGTGGCGTCGCCCTTGAACTCGGCGGTGTACGGATCGAAGTAGCGCATCTCGCCACGCCGTTCGCCTTTGGGTGGGGTGAAGTAAACGCGTGCGGCGTGACCGCTGTCGGTCTCGACCCAGAGCATCGCGACTTTCTTGCCGGACGCAGCTTCGATGCGCTCCACCAGTTCCACCGGCGGCAGCACTCCGGCGACCTGTTTTTCCACCTGCAGAACGGACGGATTCAGCGCGCGCAGGATCTCGTCCTGAAACGAATAGGCCGCGCCGGTGATGCCCATCAGAGCCAGCACCAGCCCTGCGGTGATGCCAAAAAACCAGTGCAACTGGAACAGGGTTTTCTTCAACACGTCACTCGCCGTCCGTTCGGAAATTGTCATCACGGCGCGCATTATGCCGTGGGTTATCAAGAAGCGTTTTGCGTAACACACGAAAGCCCCGTTCAACTGAATGAACGGGGCCGAGCCTCGCGGCACATTCTCTGTGGGAGAGAGCCTGCTCGCGAAAGCGGTGTGTCAGTCAGCATCAATGTTGCTGAAAGATTGCCTTCGCGAGCAGGCTCGCTCCCACAGTTATTCACATCGGTCAGAAGTGGAAGTTGGTGCTCAACAGCGCCGTGCGTCCCGCCGCCTGATTGGCGAAGTGGGTCGAGAAGGCTTTGTCGTAATAGGTTTCGTCGGTCAGGTTCTGCACGTTGAGTTGCAGGTCGACGTTCTTGGTCAGCTTGTAGGCCGCCATCGCGTCGTAACGCACGTACGAATCGACCATCGTCGTGTTGGCGACACTGCCGTAGACGTCATCGACGTAGAACGCGCCACCACCGATCGTCAGCTTTGGCGTGACCTGATACGTGGTCCACAGGCTGGCGCTGTTTTTCGGTGTGTTCGGCAGATCGTTGCCGTCGTTGGCGCGACCCAGCGGGCCACCATCAACCTGTTCGCTGTCCATGAAGGCGTAACCGGCGAACACCTGCCACTTGTCGGTGATCTTGCCGCTGGCCGACAGTTCGAAGCCTTGTACGCGGGTCTTGCCGGCGTTCTCGTAGGAGCTGGTGTCGACCTGCACGCGAGCGTTTTCCTTCTCGGTGCGGAAGATGTCGGCGGTCAGCGACAGGCGATCATTGAGCAGATCCCACTTGGTGCCGATCTCGTAGTTCTTGGTGGTTTCCGGCTCCATGTCGCTGCTCAGCAGGTTGCCGCTGCGATCCGGCGTGCCGCCCAGCGGGTTGCCTTCCTGACCTTCGCCCAGGGTGTTGCCCGGCGGTGTCGCCGAGGTTGCATAAGAGGCGTAGATGCTGCCGTTTTCCGCCGGCTTGTAGACCACGCCGAACTGGCCGGTGACGAATTCGCTGGTGTCATCGCCCTTCGAGGTGGTGGTGCCTGCTGCGTTGTAGGTTTTGTAGTCGGTGTCGAAGTGGTCGTAGCGCAGGCCCATGTTCACCAGCCACTGCTCGGACAACTCCAGCGTGTCGAATACGTACAGCGCGTAGGTGTCCGCCTGGGTGTCGGTGCCGGCGTAGTTGCGCGAGATCGCACCGTTCCACGGATCGTTCGGGTTCGGGTTCGACAGCGAGGTGCAGTTGTAATTGCTCGAGGCGCCAATCATCGCCGGTGTGCAGTTACTGCTGGAAGGCACATTGGTCGTACGCGGCGTAGTGTCGGTGTTGACGTTGTACGAGGATTTCTCGCTCTGCTCACGGGTGTATTCGACACCGGTGGAGAAGCTGTTCTTGAAACCGGCCACGTAGAAGGTGCCGAACAGGTCGGTCTGGTTGGTGGTGGTTTCGGTGTTGCTCACCCGCGTGTTGGCCCGACGCCAGACGCTGCCGTTGTTGACGTTGCCCTTGCTGTCGTCCGGCTGGGTGAGGATGTAATCCTGCATGCTGCTGCCGTGGCGCAGGGTGTTCTTGATGGTCAGCGCATCATTGAGGTCGTGCTCGATGGCGAAGGTCGCGGTGTCGGTGCGGCCCTTGCGGAAGTCGCGATCCAGACCGTAAAAGTTGTCGTGATCGCCACCGGCGTACGGCTTGTCCGGGTTGGACTTGGTGCGTGCGGCCGAACCACCGGTTGGGATGGTGTACGGGATGCCCGAGTCCGGGGTGTCGTTGCTTTCCAGATGGTAGTAGTCGAGGTTTACACGGGTATCGGTGCCCAGGCCGAAGGCCAGCGACGGCGCGATGCCCCAGCGGTCGTAATCGACCTTGTCGCGACCGGCGACGTTGCTCTCGTGGCTCATCAGGTTGAGACGGCCGGCAGCGCTGTCGCTGAACTGGTAGTTGCCGTCGAGGGTGTAGCGCTGGGTCTGGTCGGAGCCATAGGTGAAGCCGCCGTCGAACGAGTTGCCCAGATGCGCTTTCTTGCTCACCAGGTTGATGCTGCCGCCGGCCGCGCCACGACCGCCGATCGCCGAGTTCGGACCTTTGCTGACTTCGATGTTTTCCACAGCGAAGATTTCACGGCTCTGCGAACCGGTGTCGCGCACGCCGTCCAGATAGGTGTCGCCCTGGGCGTCGAAGCCGCGAATGAACGGACGGTCGCCCTGCGGGTTGCCGCCTTCACCGGCGCCGAAGGTGATGCCCGGCACGGTGCGCAGCGCGTCCTGCATATTCAGCGCGCCGGTGTCCTTGAGCACTTGTTGCGGGATGACGGTGACCGAGCGCGGGGTGTCGACCAGCGGTGCGGTGTACTTGGGCGAGGAGGCTTTTTCGACCTGATAGGAGGTCGAGTCCTGGGCTTCGCCGGTGATGGCGGTGGCATCCAGGGCAATGGCGTTGCCGGAAGTTTTGCTCTCGGTTTTTTCCGCCGCGAAGACCATCTGCCCAGCCGAGCCGGCGGTGATTGCGACACCGATTGCCGAGGCGAGCAGACGTGGTGAACTGACCGGTAGTTGTGCGTGTTGACGTGCCATTTTTATTCCCCTCCCCAAGGATTTGAGGCGGCGGAATATAGGGTAAACAGGTATTCGTATCAATTGCGAAACATTGTTATTCGCATTGAATTTACATTCTTTACAATTTGCCCTTACGGTTTCTGCTTGTTCATCCGTCTCGGGGGTTTTACACAGTCAATAAGAATCAATACCATTGCCTCCTTCTTGCCATCAGGTGACATCGCCATGCTGCTGCACATTCCCGGGCTGTTCGCAAAAGACGAAGTGCAGCGCATCCGCCAGGCCCTGGAGCAAGCGGATTGGGCCGATGGCAAGATCACCGCCGGCTTCCAGTCGGCCAAGGCCAAGCACAATCTGCAACTGCCCGAAGGCCACCCGCTGGCGAAGGAAATCGGCGCGGCGATGCTTGAGCGGTTGTGGAAAAATCCGCTGTTCATGTCTGCCGCACTGCCGCACAAAGTCTTCCCGCCGTTAGTGAACTGCTACACGGCCGGCGGCAGTTTCGATTTCCACATCGACAATGCCGTGCGCCAGCCCAAGGGCAGCATCGAGCGGGTGCGCACCGATTTGTCGGCGACGCTGTTTTTCAGCGAGCCGGAAGATTACGACGGCGGCGAACTGGAGATTCAGGACACCTACGGCACTCAGCGCGTGAAGCTGCCAGCCGGCGACATGGTGTTGTATCCGGGCACCAGTTTGCACAAGGTCAATGCGGTCACCCGTGGTGCGCGTTATGCCTCGTTTTTCTGGACGCAGAGCCTGGTGCGCGAAGACAGCCAGCGCGCGCTGCTGTTTGAAATGGACGGGGCGATTCAGCAACTGACCCAGGACGTTCCCGATCACCCTTCGCTGATCCGCCTCACTGGCACTTATCACAACCTGCTGCGGCGCTGGGTCGAGGTATGAGTTTCCACTTGCGCCGCGAGGAAGTTCTCAACGGTGAACAGCTGCGCGCCATGCTCGGCGAAAGTCCCGCCCGCGCTGCGCAGGCGATCTTGCTGGCGGCAGGCGAGGGCGAGGTTGAAGCGCAGGCGCTGCTTGGGCAGATCCTGCTGGACGGTCAGGGCATCGCGCAGGATCAACCGCTTGCATTGCGCTGGTTCGGCATCGCCGCCGGGCGTGGACATCTGATGGCGCGCAACATGCTCGGGCGTTGTCATGAGCATGGTTGGGGTTGTGCGGCGGATGCCTCGGTCGCGGCGCAGCATTATCGAATCGCTGCCGAGGCGGCGCTGGACTGGGCGATGTACAACCTGGCCAATCTGCTGGCCACCGGGCGCGGGGTGAAGGTTGATCATCAGCATGCGCTGGCGTTGTACCGGCGCGCGGCTGAGTTGGGTCACGCGAAATCGATGAATCTGCTGGGGCGCTATCTGGAGGAAGGGCAGGTGTGTCAGGCGGATCCGCTGGCGGCGCGTGACTGGTATCGGCGTTCGGCCGAGGGTGGGGATTTTCGTGGGCAGTTCAGTTATGCAGCGGTGTTGGCGGCGGAGGGACGGGTTGATGAAGCGGTCGAGTGGCTGGAGAAAGCCTTGGCCGCCGGCAATCTGAATTTCCTGCGGGTGGCGAGTCAGACGCTGGCTGATGCGACAGATCTGCGGATTCAGGCTTTGGCAACTCGATACCAGCGGCGTGCAGATGAACTGACCCGCACCGCATAACCCTGTGGGAGCGAGCCTGCTCGCGAATTCGTCGTGTCAGTCACCCACATCTGTACTGACTCACCGCTTTCGCGAGCAGGCTCGCTCCCACAAGGGACCTCCTGGATCACAAAAAAGCCCATGACACGTCATGGGCTTTTCTCTTGCAGCTAGCACTAGCAGCTCGAAACTTGCCGCGGCCTCTTAAACGTAAAACGACTTCAGCGGCGGGAAGCCATTGAACTCGACCGCGCTGTAGCTGGTGGTGTACGCACCGGTCGACAACCAGTACAGACGATCACCAATCGCCAGGTTCAGCGGCAAGCCATACTTGTAGTTCTCGTACATGATGTCGGCGCTGTCGCAGGTCGGGCCAGCGATGACGACTTCTTCCATCTCGCCTTTCTTCTCGGTCCAGATCGGGAACTTGATCGCTTCGTCCATGGTTTCGATCAGGCCGGAGAACTTGCCCACATCGGTATACACCCAGCGCTCGACGGCAGTGCGCGACTTGCGTGCAACCAGCACCACTTCGCTGACCAGAATACCGGCGTTGGCAATCAGCGAACGGCCCGGCTCCAGAATGATTTCCGGCAGGTCATCACCGAAGTCTTCTTTCAGGAAGCGGATGATCTCTTCGGCGTAGGTTTCCAGGCTGTTGGTGCGGGTGATGTAGTTGGCCGGGAAGCCGCCGCCCATGTTGATCAGCTTCAGGTGAATGCCGTCTTCTTCTTTCAGGCGCTCAAAGATCACTTTGACCTTGGCGATCGCCGCGTCCCAGACGCTGATGTCGCGCTGCTGCGAACCAACGTGGAAGGAGATGCCGTACGGCACCAGGCCGAGGTCGCGAGCGAGGATCAGCAGGTCCATGGCCATGTCGGTCTGGCAGCCGAACTTGCGCGACAGTGGCCAGTCAGCCGTGGTCGAACCTTCAGTGAGGATGCGCACATAGACTTTCGAACCTGGTGCAGCCTTGGCGATGTTGCGCAGGTCGGCTTCGGAGTCGGTGGAGAACAGACGCACGCCCTTCTCGTAGAAGTAGCGGATGTCCTTGGATTTCTTGATGGTGTTGCCGTAGCTGATACGGTCCGGGCTGACGCCGCGATCCATGACCTTGTCCAGCTCGTAGATCGAGGCGATGTCGAAGCTCGAGCCCTTGTCTTTGAGCAGGTCGATGATCTCGACGGCCGGATTGGCCTTGACCGCGTAGTAGACCTTGGCGAATTCGAAACCGGCGCGCAGGTCGTCGTAGGCCTGGGCGATCATCGCGGTGTCGATCACCACGAACGGGGTTTCCTGTTTGTCGGCGAACGCCTTCATTTTGTCGAATGTAGCGCGCGCGAAATAGTCTTCGACCTGGATCGACATGCTGGGTGCTCCTATGGGCAAACTCGTAAAAACAATGGGTGCATGAACGCCCTCCGTATCCCCACTTTGGTTCGCCTACTTCCCAAGGCATGTCGCCGAAAGCAAAAAGGCCTGGGGATGTGCAGCTGTCCCTTGGCCTCGCTGTCTCGTCGTCAGTACTTGAGCCGGATGGATCGTTTCCAGCATGGACGTTCGGCGCGAACTTTAGGGCGTGAGGGGCGCGAGATCAACTAAAAATGTCGCGTTTTTGCACGCTTCTGACGTGCGTCGCGTTCATCACTCCTTCTACCCGACCGAGATGACGGGCAGATGTTCCCGGTGAATTTTCGAGTGTTAAACATATCTGCACGTTCGTGGCTTTTGTCGGCTAGATCGCAGGTAAGTGTGATAGCGGCAACATCGGCGACGTTGGCGTCGAGAGAGGGTTTTGAAGCGGGATTTGGACCTTGAAGGAGCTGAATTGACGACGCTCTTGCAGGAGAGGCTGTTGAGATTCTTTGTCACCCAGTGAAGATCAACAAAATTGCGTAGATCCTGTGGGAGCGAGCCTGCTCGCGAAGGCATTTTCACAGCCGCCATCAGCGTCGACTGATATTGCGCTTTCGCGAGCAGGCTCGCTCCCACAGGGTTTTGTGTTTTACCGATTAATCAGGCGACGACGACTTCAGCCGGCGAGACGATATTGGTCTTCATTCCCCGCGAACGTCCCGAGCTGAGGTATGCCGCGATCGATTCCTGCGTCACCTCACCGAGGAATACCCGTTCGGCATCCATCACCGGCAGCCAGGCGCGGTTGAACTCGTACATGCGCGACAACAGGATGCGCAGGTGCTCGTCGTACGCTGCGGTGGCGTTGAACTCACGCAGGAATTGCGCGCAGGTGCCGGTCTGGCGATGCAGGTCGCGACGGCGCACGTAACCCAGCGCCTTGTTCTCGGCGCAGGTGACCACGACGTAGCGACGGTCGTGCTCGTCCATCAATTCCAGCGCATCGGCCACCGGGGTTTCCGGGCTGACCGACGGCGCGTTGTCCGCCGCGTCTTCGGCCTTCACCAACAGCAGGCGTTTGAGCGTGCTGTCCTGGCCGACGAAGTTGCTGACGAAATCATCCGCCGGATGCGCCAGCAGGGTGTCCGGGTGGTCGATCTGCAGCAGTTTGCCGGCGCGGAAAATGGCGATCTTGTCGCCCAGCTTGATCGCTTCGTCGATGTCGTGGCTGACCATGATCACGGTCTTGTTCAGCGCGCGCTGCATTTCGAAGAATTCGTTCTGGATCATCTCGCGGTTGATTGGGTCGACCGCCCCAAACGGCTCGTCCATCAACAGCAGCGGGGCGTCAGCTGCAAGCGCACGAATCACGCCGATACGCTGTTGCTGACCACCGGACAATTCACGCGGGTAGCGATGCAGATACTGCTTGGGCTCGAGCTTGATCATGCTCATCAGTTCGCGGGCGCGGTCGTGGCATTTCTGTTTGTCCCAGCCGAGCAGTTTCGGCACCACGACGATGTTCTCTTCGATGGTCATGTTCGGGAACAGGCCGATCTGCTGGATCACGTAGCCGATGTTGCGGCGCAGGGTCACCTCGTCGAGATCGGTGGTGTCTTCGCCGTTGATGAGGATCTTGCCCGAGGTCGGTTTGATCAGGCGGTTGATCATTTTCAGCGTGGTGCTTTTGCCGCAACCCGATGGCCCGAGGAACACGCAGATCTCGCCTTCATTGACGGTCAGGCTCACCGAGTCCACGGCTTTGACATCTTTGCCGTTGCTTTGGAAAGTTTTGCTGAGGTTTTGAAGTTCGATCATTTTAGGAGTCCTTTTGGAGTCAGCGAGCGTTGCAGCCACTGCAAAACGAGGTCGGCGAAAATCGCCAGAAGACTGACCAGCAGCGCGCCGACGATAAGCATCGACATGTCACTGCGGCTGATGGAGGCGAGGATCAACACACCGAGGCCGCCGGCGCCGATGGTCGCGGCAATGGTCATCACGCCGATGTTCATCACCACGGCGGTGCGCACGCCAGCGAGGATCACCGGCACCGCAATCGGCAGTTCGACCATGCGCAGGCGCTGGCCGAAGGTCATGCCGATGCCGCGCGCAGCTTCGCGGATGCCCGGCTCGACGCCGGTCAGGGCGAGGTAGGTGTTGCGCATGATCGGCAGCAGCGAATAGAGGAACACGGCAGTGATCGCCGGCAGCGGCCCCAGGCCCTGGCCGAACTTGGAGTAGAACGGCAGCAGCAGACCGAACAGGGCAATCGACGGCACGGTCAGCAGCACCGTGGCGCTGGCCTGCAGCGGGCCGGCGAGGGTGGGAAAACGCGTCATCAGGATGCCCAGCGGCACGCCGATGACGATCGCCAGGGTCACGGCGATGCCGACCAGAGTGATGTGCTGCCAGGTCAGGTGCATCACCTGCTGCCAGTCGAGATGGGAAAAGGCGTTCAGAAATTCCATGACTTCTCCTCTCTTAATTCAGTGGGTGCTGGCGCAGGAAATCGGCGGCAACGGACGATGGGCTCTCGTGGTCGACGTCGACCCGCGCGTTGAGCTGGCGCATGGTTTCGTCGTCGAACAGTTCGGCCAGCGGCTTGAGTTGTTCGGCCAGTTTCGGGTTGGCGTCCAGCGTGGCCTGACGCACCACGGGAGCGGCGGTGTAGTCGGGGAAGTAATGCTTGTCGTCTTCCAGCAATTTCAGGCCGAAGGCGTTGAGACGGCCATCGGTGGTGTAGACCAGGCCGGCAAACACCTGACCGTTGCGTAGCGCGGTGTAGACCAGGCCGGCGTCCATCTGGCGGATGTTCTTGCGGGTCAGGTTCATGTCGTAGAGCTTGACCATGCCGTCGAGACCGTCGGAGCGGTTGGCGAACTCGGTATCCAGCGCCACCAGGTGGTTGGTTTTGGCCTCGGCGCGCAGCACTTCGTTGAGCTGGCTGATATTGCCGATCTGCGGGTATTGCTCGGCGACTTTTTTCGGCAGGGCAAGGGCATAGGTGTTGCTGAATTTCGACGGCGTCAGCCAGACCAGGCCTTTTTTCGCGTCGAGTTCTTTGACCCGGGCGTAGGACTGCGCGCTGTCGAGTTTCTCGGTGACATGGTTGTAGGCCACCAGCGACACGCCGGTGTATTCCCAGAGCAGGTCCAATTGGCCGCTTTCGTGGGCGCTGCGGGCGAGGTTGCTGCCCAGACCGCCGGTGATCTGCGCGTCGTAGCCTTTGCTGCGCAGGTATTGCGCGGTGATTTCGGCAAGCAGGGTCTGCTCTGTGAAGACCCGGGCGCCGAGGCGGATGACCGGTTTTTCAGCGGCTTGCGCGATTCCTGCGAACAGCAGGACGCAGCCTAAGATCAAGCTAAGTCGTTTCATAAATATTCCTTCGCAAAGCCTTAAGACGGGCGCAGACCGCGTTCCAGCCATAGGCGGCTGGCGAGGGTGACCACGCCATCGAGCAACAGCGCCAACAGCGCGGTGCACGCGGCGCCGAGCAGCAGTTGCGGCTGATTGTTCAGGGCGATGCCGGGGAAGATCAGGCTGCCGAGGCTGTTGGCGCCGATCAGGAACGCCAGCGGCGCGGTACCGACGTTGATCGCCAGTGCGACCCGCACGCCACCGACGATGATCGGCACGGCGTTGGGCAATTCGACTTTCCACAGCACTTGGCGCGGGGTCATGCCGATGCCGACAGCGGCTTCCTTCAGCGAGCCCTGCACATTTTTCAGGCCTTCATAGGTGTTGCGCACGATCGGCAACAGCGAGGCGAGGAACAGGGCGAAGATCGCCGGGCCACTGCCGATGCCGAGGATGCCCAGCGCAATCGCGAGCACGGCCAGCGGTGGCACGGTGTTGCCGATATTGAAGATCTGCATGAAGCGTTCGGCGCGGCCGACCATGCTCGGGCGGCTGAGGAAGATACCGGCGGGGATGCCCACGACAAGGGCGGCCAGCATGGAGGCGAGGACGAGAATCAGATGAGCTTGCAGGTAAAACAACAAATCGTCGCGGTAGTGTTCGATCGTGTTGATGCCGATCCAGTGGACCAGCAGGGCCAGGAGCGCGATCACCACCGCACCTCCCATCAGCCCTTTGCCATAGCGGATAGCCACAGGCGGACTCCTTTTTTTGTAGTCGGCGAGCGCAGTCCCGTGTGGCATGCCAAGCCTTGGCTGCCGGGAGCGTCGTTCGCGAAAAGTAGCCGTTTTTCAGAGCCGGCAAAGCGGTCTGAAAGCGAGCCATGAGCGCAGCCTCGTCAGGCTAACTTGCTGATTTTTCAGCCCCTGACGAAAGTTCGTAACAGGGGATGGACGTCTCCGTGCTTTAAAAGGTTCCCATCTGAGGCAGCATTTGGCCACCCTTAATGTGCTCAACGGTTCGGTTATTGCAGCGAGTTGGGCTATAATCGCGGCCCTTTTTTGAATCACCGCCAGGCGATTTCCCATGACCCAACAGGCCGCCGAAGTCGCGAAACGCCGCACTTTCGCCATTATTTCCCACCCCGATGCCGGTAAAACCACGATCACCGAAAAGCTCCTGTTGATGGGCAAGGCGATTGCAGTGGCCGGTACGGTGAAATCCCGTAAATCCGATCGCCATGCGACATCCGACTGGATGGAGATGGAGAAACAGCGGGGTATTTCCATTACCACGTCGGTCATGTAGTTCCCCTATCGCGAACACATGATCAACCTGCTCGACACCCCGGGCCACGAAGACTTCTCCGAAGACACCTACCGCACCCTGACAGCGGTGGACTCGGCCTTGATGGTGCTCGACGGCGGTAAGGGTGTAGAGCCACGGACCATTGCGCTGATGGACGTCTGCCGTCTGCGTGACACGCCGATCGTCAGCTTCATCAACAAACTCGACCGTGACATCCGCGACCCGATCGAACTGCTCGACGAGATCGAAGCCGTTCTGAAGATCAAGGCTGCGCCGATCACCTGGCCGATCGGTTGCTACCGCGATTTCAAGGGCGTGTATCACCTGGCCGACGACTACATCATCGTCTACACCGCCGGTCACGGTCACGAGCGCACCGAAACCAAGATCATCGAGAAACTCGACTCCGACGAGGCGCGCGCGCACTTGGGCGATGAGTACGAGCGCTTCATCGAACAGCTGGAACTGGTGCAGGGCGCCTGTCACGAATTCAACCAGCAGGAATTCCTCGACGGCCAGTTGACCCCGGTGTTCTTCGGTACGGCGCTGGGCAATTTTGGTGTCGACCACGTGCTCGATGCTGTCGTCGATTGGGCGCCGCGTCCGCTGGCCCGTGTGGCCAACGAGCGTACTGTCGAGCCGGTCGAAGAGAAGTTCTCGGGCTTCATCTTCAAGATCCAGGCGAACATGGACCCGAAACACCGCGACCGCATCGCCTTCATGCGTATCTGCTCCGGCAAGTACGAAAAAGGCATGAAGATGCGCCACGTGCGTACCGGCAAGGACGTGCGCATCGGCGACGCTCTGACGTTCTTCTCCTCCGAGCGTGAGCAACTGGAAGAGGCCTACGCCGGCGACATCATCGGTCTGCACAACCACGGTACGATCCAGATCGGCGACACCTTCAGCGAAGGCGAAGTCCTCGGTTTCACCGGTATTCCGCACTTCGCCCCGGAACTGTTCCGTCGCGTGCGTCTGCGTGATCCGCTGAAATCCAAGCAGTTGCGTCAGGGCTTGCAGCAGTTGGCGGAAGAGGGCGCGACGCAGGTGTTCTTCCCCGAGCGCAGCAACGACATCATTCTCGGCGCCGTCGGTGTGCTGCAGTTCGATGTGGTCGCCAGCCGCTTGAAAGAGGAATACAAAGTCGAGTGCTCGTATGAGCCGATCACCGTGTATTCGGCGCGCTGGATCGAGTGCGACGACAAGAAGAAGCTTGAGGAGTTTTCCAACAAGGCGGTGGAGAACCTTGCGCTGGATGGCGGTGGTCACCTGACTTACCTAGCGCCGACGCGGGTGAATCTGGCGTTGATGGAAGAGCGCTGGCCGGATGTGAAATTCCGTGCGACGCGGGAGCATCATTAAGGTTTGAGGTGTTTTTCTGAAAGCCCCTGAGGTGTAGGCCTTGGGGGCTTTTTTATGGGCTGCCGGTTTTGGTCTTGGCTTTTGGGCCGAGCATGGTCTGTCTTCATAACGTGCGCTGGGTTGGAGAACAATACGTCGCTTGAAATCCATTTTGAAGACACGACATGCGCACATGTCGTCGTCAGCGACATGAGATCATGACGTGTCGTCAAAATCTCAAAAAAGCGACACGTAGAGCGCACATGTTTCGGTTGTTGGAGAGTGCGAAGCTGAAAAGCAAGGTCAAAAGCCCGCACTCTGCGGCATTTCCTACAGTGTGTTGTAGGGCGGATCCTTTTTTCCGTGTTTTGGATGTGCTGGTATGCGACAACCGCCATGCTGACCGGTAGTGTTCCTGTCCCTGCAAGTCGTTCGAAGAGGTCAATGGAGTGACAAGTCGGCTGAATCCCCTGTTGCTTCTTAAAGGCTATTTCACCCCCATGGCCTGGGTCCTCGCGGCGCTGTTGTTCATCAACCGCCTCAGCGCCATGGTCAAGCTGTTCATGGCGCTGTACCTGCGTCAGGAGCTGGGTCTGGCGATTGAAACCGTGGGCTGGTTGCTTTCGGCCTATGGCGCTGGGTTGCTGGTCGGTTCGATGCTCGGCGGCTGGCTCAGTGATCATGTGCGCACGGCGCGGCTGACGGCGGCGTTGTTTTTCGTTTCGGTGTGGGTGCTGATGCTGTTGGGGCTGGTGACGCAGGTGCCGTGGCTGGCCGCTTTGCTGTTGCTCAGCGGTGTGATCGACGGCGCGATTCGGACGTTGCATCAGCGGCTGATCATGGAGTATTGCGAGGTCGCGCAACGTTCCCGTGCGCAGGCTCTGAGTCGGGTCGCGCGCAATCTCGGCATGGCCGCTGCCGGGGTGGCCGGTGGGGTCTTGGCGCAGGCGGATTTTCGTTGGGTGTTTTTTGTCAGTGCGGCGATGACGATGCTGGCGTTGCTGTGGTTCGTGCGCACGACGTGGCGGCGGCCGGTGCTGGTGGTTGAAGACGAATCGACCGATGGCTCAAGCCTGCCGTATCGCGACAAGCCGTTCCTCTGGCTGCTGGCGGCGACGGCCGTATTGGGCATCGCGTTCGACACGGTGTACAGCACGCTGGGCAATTATCTGCGTGATTACTACCACCTGAGCACCGAAGCGATTGGCTGGCAGTTCGGGCTCAATGCGCTGTTGGTGATCGCGTTGCAGATTCCGCTGTCGCACTCGGTCGAGCGTTGGGGCTCGCGCTGGCAGATGCTCGTCGGCAGTGTGCTGTTGGCCTGCGGATTGGGCATGTTGCCGTTCGGTTCCGGCTTGGCTTTTGTCTGTCTGTCGACGCTGATCTGGACGCTGGGCGAGGCGCTGTTCATGCCGCCATTGAATGTGCTGGCGATGCAGTTTGCCCAGAGCGGCAAGAGCGGTCAGTACTTCGGGCTGTTCTTCATGAGCTGGAGTGCCAGCGCGCTGTTGTCGCCGGTGCTCAGCGGTCAGCTGTATGGCCAGTTTGGCGGGCACAGTGTGTGGCTGATGAGCGCGCTGCTGGTGCTGCTCTCTATTCCGTTGACCTGGCAGGCCACGCGTGGCGCTTAGCTGTTTCAGTTATCGGGGTTATTCGAAAGCAATCTGGCGGTTGATGGCATTTCTGCCTGCGCGGTCGCGTCCTAAGTGGTGAGCCGGTCGGATCGCAACTAGATTTCACATCGAGCCAGTCCGGCAAGCATGTCTTAGCGCAACAGGATGGAGTCGGCCATGAAAAGCAGATTGCTACGGGTTTTGATGTTGTTGAAAGTGATGGTGATGCTGTCACTCGGCACCGCAACGGCGTGGGCCGAGTGCGAGGATCACGAATCTCAAGCGTTCAATGGGCAGGTCGGGCATAGCGGGCTGATGCTCGCCAAGTCCGAGTCGGAACCGGGGGATATGAATCAGGGCGGCAGCGCTGATGATGACGACACGACCACTGATGAGCCGGACACCGATGACCCGGATGACGAAGGCGATAGCCAGACATAGATCGCCGGCCAAAGAAAAACCCCTTCGGCCTCGACTGATGCGCAATCGAGGTGGAAGGGGTTTTGTTATCGCATGAATTCTTGAATCAACACGAACTCCCTGTGGGAGCGAGCCTGCTCGCGAAAGCGTCATTTCAGTCGACAATGTTGGTGACTGTTACACCGCATTCGCGAGCAGGCTCGCTCCCACATGAGATATTCCGTGGTCTTACGCCGCGCCGTCGAGGAACTGCTCGGCGTAGTGGCAAGCCACCTGCCGATTATCCAGTTCACGCAACAGCGGCTCTTCCGTGGTGCAACGTTCGGTCGCGTACGGGCAGCGCTTGTGGAAAGCACAGCCTGGTGGCGGGTTCAGCGGGTTGGGCAGTTCGCCGACGATCTTGATTTTCGGCTTGTTCGGGTCCGGGTGAATGGTCGGGGTCGCCGACAGCAGGGCCTGGGTGTACGGGTGCAGCGGGCGTTCGTAGATGTCGTTCTTCGGACCCAGTTCCACCGGGCGGCCGAGGTACATCACCATCACGTCATCGGCCACGTGCTGCACCACCGCGAGGTTGTGCGAGATGAACACGTAGGCGGTGTTGAACTCCTGCTGCAAATCCATGAACAGGTTGAGCACCTGGGCCTGAATCGACACGTCCAGCGCCGAAGTCGGTTCGTCCGCGACCAGCACTTTCGGTTGCAGCATCATTGCCCGCGCCAGAGCGATACGCTGGCGCTGACCGCCGGAGAACATGTGCGGATAGCGCTGGTAATGCTCAGGGCGCAAGCCGACCTGCTTCATCATCGCCTGAACTTTCTCGCGACGTTCGGTGGCCGACAGCTTGGTGTTGATCAACAGCGGTTCTGCGAGTTGATCGCCGATTTTCTGCCGTGGGTTCAACGACGCATACGGGCTCTGAAACACCATCTGCACGTCTTTACGCAATTGCTTGCGTTCGGCCTTGTCGGCGCCGGCGACTTCCTGGCCGGCGATCTGCAGCGAGCCCGAAGACGGCTCTTCAATCAGCGTAAGGGCGCGGGCGAGAGTGGATTTGCCGCAGCCCGACTCACCCACTACGGCGAGGGTCTTGCCGGCTTCCAGTTCGAACGACACGCCGTTGAGCGCGCGCACGGTGGCGTGGCCCTTGAACAGGCCACGGGAGACTTCGTAGTGACGGGTCAGGTCGCGGGCGGTAAGTACGACGGCCATTACGCCACCTCCTGGTTCAGCGGGTAGAAGCAGCGGGCGAGGCTGTTGGCTTTCGGATCAAGGCCCGGACGCTGGGTGCGGCAGTTGTCCTGCACGTACGGGCAGCGCGGCGACAGCAGGCAACCCTGTGGTCGGTCGTAACGGCCCGGGACGATGCCCGGCAAGGTCGACAGGCGTGAGGCGCCGAGGCTGTGCTCGGGAATCGCCTTGAGCAGCGCTTCGCTGTACGGGTGCGCCGGGATGTCGAACAGTTGCGGCACCTGACCGACTTCAACCGCCTGGCCGGCATACATCACGCAGACGCGCTGGGCAGTTTCCGCCACGACCGCGAGGTCGTGAGTGATCAGCACCAGGCCCATGTTCTGCTCTTTCTGCAACGCCAGCAGCAGATCCATGATCTGCGCCTGAATCGTCACGTCCAGCGCGGTGGTCGGTTCGTCGGCGATCAACAGTTTCGGCTCGCCGGCAATCGCCATGGCGATCGCGACGCGTTGGCTCATACCGCCAGACAGTTGATGCGGATAGGCGTCCATACGACTGGCGGCGCCCGGGATCTCGACTTTTTCCAACAGTTCGATGGCACGCTTGCGCGCTTGCTTGCCAGACATTTTCAGGTGCAGGCGCAGCACTTCCTCGATCTGGAAACCGACGGTGTAGCTCGGGTTCAGCGCGGTCATCGGATCCTGGAAGACCATCGACAGGTCTTTGCCGACGATCTGCCGACGCTGACGGTTGCTCAGTTTGAGCATGTCCTTGCCGTCGAAGCTGAGCGAGTCAGCGGTGACGATGCCGGGATGCTCGATCAGGCCCATCAGCGCCATCATGGTCACGGATTTACCCGAACCCGACTCGCCAACGATGGCCAGCACTTCGCCTTTGTCGACTTTCAGGTCGAGGCCGTCGACCACCGGAGTCGCGGTCTTGTCGCCGAAGCGGACGTTGAGATTCTTGATTTCTAGCAGTGACATTTGAATCTCCTCAGGCGGCGTTCTTGAGTTTCGGGTCCAGCGCATCGCGCAGGCCGTCGCCCATCAAGTTGATTGCCAGCACGCTGAGCAAAATGGTCAGGCCAGGCAGACTTACTACCCACCAGGCGCGTTCGATGTAGTCGCGGGCCGAGGCCAGCATGGTGCCCCACTCAGGGGTTGGTGGTTGTACGCCGAGGCCGAGGAAGCCCAGTGCAGCGGCATCGAGAATCGCCGAGGAGAAGCTCAGGGTCGCCTGCACGATCAGCGGCGCCATGCAGTTGGGCAGCACGGTGATGAACATCAGACGCGGCAGACCGGCACCGGCCAGACGCGCGGCGGTGACGTAGTCGCGGTTCAGTTCGCCCATGACGGCGGCACGGGTCAGACGCACGTAGGACGGCAGGGAAACCACAGCAATCGCGATCACGGTGTTGATCAGGCCAGGGCCGAGGATGGCGACGATCGCCACGGCCAGCAGCAGCGACGGCAGGGCCAGCATGATGTCCATCAGACGCATGATGGTCGGGCCGACCACTTTCGGGAAGAAACCGGCAAACAGACCCAGCAGGATCCCCGGAATCAACGACATCACCACCGACGACAAGCCGATCAGCAGCGACAGGCGCGAGCCCTGGATCAGACGCGACAGCAGGTCACGGCCGAGTTCGTCGGTGCCGAGCAGGAATTGCATCTGCCCGCCCTCCAGCCACGCCGGTGGCGTCAGCAGGAAGTCACGGTATTGCTCGCTCGGGTTATGCGGCGCGACCCACGGCGCGAAAATCGCGCAGAAAATGATCAGCAGCATGAACAGCAGGCCGGCAACGGCGCCCTTGTTCTTCGAGAACGCTTGCCAGAATTCTTTGTACGGCGACGGGTACAGCAGGCTTTGATCCACGGCGGACGTGGCGGTGGCTACTGAGGATGTTGGAGTGCTCATGGGTATTGACCTCAGCGCTGATGACGGATGCGTGGGTTGGCAAAGCCGTAGAGGATGTCCACCACGAAGTTGACCAGAATCACCAGGCAGGCGATTAACAGGATGCCGTTTTGCACCACCGGATAGTCCCGGGCGCCGATGGCTTCGATCAGCCATTTACCGATGCCGGGCCAGGAGAAGATGGTTTCGGTCAGGACCGCACCGGCCAGCAAAGTACCGACTTGCAGACCTACAACCGTCAGCACCGGGATCAGTGCGTTGCGCAGACCATGCACGAACACCACGCGCGACGGCGACAGGCCTTTGGCTTTGGCGGTGCGGATGTAGTCTTCGCGCAGCACTTCGAGCATCGACGAACGGGTCATCCGTGCGATCACCGCCAGCGGAATGGTACCGAGCACGATGGCCGGCAGGATCAGGTGATGCAGGGCGTCGAAGAACGCGCCGACGTCATCGGCCAGCAGCGTGTCGATCAGCATGAAGCCGGTTTTCGGCTCGATGTCATACAGCAGGTCGATGCGCCCGGAAACCGGAGTCCAGCCCAGGCTCACCGAGAAGAACATGATCAGGATCAGGCCCCACCAGAAGATCGGCATCGAATAGCCCGCGAGGGAGATGCCCATCACCCCGTGGTCGAACAGCGATCCTCGTTTAAGTGCCGCGATCACCCCGGCCAGAAGCCCGAGGATGCCAGCGAACAGCAGGGCGGCCATGGACAGTTCCAGGGTCGCCGGGAAAAGAGAGGTGAACTCGGTCCACACACTTTCACGGGTACGCAACGACTCACCGAGATCGCCCTGGGCCAGTTTGCCGATGTAGTCCAGATACTGGGCATACAGCGGCTTGTTCAGCCCCAGGCGTTCCATTGCCTGAGCGTGCATTTCGGGGTCGACCCGACGTTCGCCCATCATCACTTCCACGGGGTCGCCCGGAATCATGCGAATCAACGCGAAAGTCAGCAAGGTGATGCCGAAAAACGTGGGGATCAACAACCCCAGTCGGCGGGCAATAAAACTAAACATCTTGTGTGGTACCTCATCAGCCGGTTAGGCGTGTCCGGCGTCCCTCAGGTAAGGGACGCCGGGCGTTTCTTATCTACTTCACCTGGGTGGTGGCGAAGTTATTAGTGGTGAGAGGGCTGATGTGGTAGCCCTCTACATTGTTGCGCATTGCAGTGAACATCCGAGTATGGGCCATGCTGATCCATGGCTGGTCCTGATTAAACAGCACTTGAGCCTGTTCGTAGAGCGCGGCGCGTTCGGCCGGATCTACTTTAGCCCGCGCTTCATCCAGCAGTGCCTGGAATTTCTCGTTGCACCAGCGTGCGTAGTTTTCGCCGTTCTTGGCGGCCTCGCAACTGAGCATAGGCGTCAGGAAGTTATCCGGGTCGCCGTTGTCGCCCGCCCATCCGGCCGAGACCATGTCGTGCTCGCCGGCCTTGGCGCGCTTGAGCATCTCGCCCCATTCCATCACGCGGATGTCGATCTTGATCCCGACTTTCGCCAGGTCAGCCTGCATCATTTGCGCGCCGAGCATCGGGTTGGGGTTGGTCGGACCGCCGCCGTTACGGGTGAACAGGGTGAAGGTAGTGCCTTCCGGAACCCCGGCTTCCTTGAGCAGGGCGCGTGCCTTGTCCAGGTCGCGTGGCGGGTTCTTCAGATCATGGTTGTAGCCGAGCAGGGTCGGCGGGTACGGGTTGACCGCCACCGACGCGTTGCCCTTGCCGAACAGCGCGTTGACGTAGGCTTCCTTGTCGAACGCGATGTCGATGGCTTTGCGCACGCGTACGTCGCTCATGTACTTGTGCTGGGTGTTCATGGCGATGTACGAAACGGTCATCGCGTCCAGCTCGTCGACTTTCAGCTTGCTGTCTTTCTTGATGCTCGGAATGTCATCCGGTTTCGGATACAGCGCAACCTGGCACTCGTTGGCCTTGAGCTTTTGCAGGCGCACGTTGTTGTCGGTGGCGATCGCCAAAATCAACGCGTCGGCCGGCGGCTTGCCACGGAAGTAATCCGGGTTGGCCTTGAAGCGCACCTGCGCATCCTTGGCGTAACGCTGGAAGATGAACGGGCCGGTACCGATCGGCTTGTTGTTCAGATCGCCAGTCTTGTTGGCCTTGAGCAACTGGTCGGCGTATTCGGCTGGGTAGATCGACGAGAAGGCCATGGCGATATCGGCCAGGAACGGCGCTTCGCGGCGGGTCAGGGTGAACTTGACCGTGTTGTCGTCGACTTTTTCTACGCTTTTGAGCAGTTCCTTGAAGCCCATGCTTTCAAAGTACGGGAAGCCCACGCTGGACAGTTTGTGCCACGGGTGATTCGGGTCCAGTTGACGCTGGAAGCTCCAGACCACGTCGTCGGCGTTCATGTCGCGGGTCGGCTTGAAATATTCGGTGGTGTGAAACTTGACGCCTTTGCGCAGGTGGAACGTGTAGGTCAGGCCGTCTTCGCTGATGTCCCAGGAATCGGCGAGCGCCGGGATCACTTCGGTGGTGCCGGGCTTGAAATCGGCCAGGCGATTGAAGATGGTTTCGGCCACAGCATCCGCCGTGACTGCAGTTGTGTACTGGACCATATCGAAGCCTTCCGGGCTGGCTTCGGTGCAGACCACCAAGGGTTTGGCCGAGGCGCCGACAGCGACACTCAGCAACGCAGCCGCGATGGCCGCACGTAGGGGAAGCATTTTCATCGATAACCCTCTGCAATCGGTTGAAGACAGAAAACCGAACGGCCGACTCATCATGAGTCAGCCGTCGGTTGGCGTTTTTACAGAATGTTGAACGGGATGGTGGTCACGAGACGGAACTCGTTGATGCTGCCGTCAGCCTGGTTTTCGCTGGCACGGTGAGCGGTGTAGGTGCCGCGAATCGTTGTGGCCTTGAGCGGGCCGCTCTGTACTGCGTAGGTTGCACCGACGCCGTATTCATAATGGTGCTCGCCATCCATCGCCTGCACGCCATCGTAGCCGCCACCCTTGTAGTGAGTGCCGTCGATGCCCCAGCCGCGTGCCTGGTAGATGTTGAATTTCAGGCCTGGCACGCCGTATTCGGCCATGTTGAGGCCGTAGGAAACCTGGAAGGACTTCTCGTTCGGGCCGTTGAAGTCCGAGAGCAGGGAGTTGGCCAGGTAGATACCGTTGGTTTCGTGCAGGTAGTCGAAGTACTCGTTACCGTTCACTTCCTGATAGGAGAAGGTCACGGTGTGGGCCTGGTGCGTCAGGCCGAACGACAGCGAGTAGGTGTCGTTGTCGATGTCACCAAGCAGTTTTTTGCCTTCGTCGACGGTCTTGTAGTAGTTCAGGCCGGTGGTCAGGCTCAGGATCGAACTGTCACCCAACACGTGGGTAGCGCCGAAGTAGTACTGGTTCCACAGGTCTTCGGCCTGGGTGCCCCACAGGCTGGTGGTCAGGCTGGCGAACGGCTGGTACGAAATACCGGCGGTGTTGACGTGATCGGCTTCAGCGTTGATGTCACCGTATTCGGAGCGGAACTTGCTCAGGCTTTCTTCGGTACGTGGCGAAACGCGGTCGAAGGTCGCGACGTCGAACGCCAGGTTGTTCAGCTCTTCGCTGTGGATCGCGATACCTTCGAAGCTCGATGGCAACGGACGGTTACCGATCACGTCGACTTGCGGGCTGCTGAAGTTCATGCGGCCGGCGGTCAGGGTGGTGTTGGAGACGCGCGCCTTGACGTTGGCCAGGCCCAGCTTGCTCCACTGGCCGACAGCGTCACCGCCTTCGCGGGTCAGGGTACGGTTGTTGCCTGCACCTGGGCGAGTGCCCGGAGCGCCGCCGTTGTTTGAGGCGAGGTTCTCGCGGTCGCGCTCGAGGGCGATCGCGTTGTAAGCAGCCACTTCGGTGCTGAAGCCGACAGTACCTTCGGTGAAGCCCGAGTTGTACTTGATGATCGTGCCTTGGACCCAGTTGATCCGGCGATCGGTTTCGGTGGACTGGCCATTCTTGCGGTAAGCGAACTTGCCGCCACGCTTGAGTTGTTCGTTGGCGTACCAGTTACGGGTCGAACCGCTGATCGATTGCCCTTCGAGGAAGCCAGTGGCTTCGGCTTGGGCGCTCTTCTCGTTGACGGTTACCGGCGTAAACGCCTGGCTCTGGGTTTCCGCATAAGCCGTGGCGGTGATGCTGCTGATGGCCAGAGCCAGTATCGCGGTGCTGCTCAGTTTCATGGGTGAAGCTCCTTTACTTTCTTTTTATCCCGGCTTTTTTTGGTATGCCGGTTATTGGTTTAGAACTCGTTCACACATCGCAAACGTTTGCAAAAAGCCGGATTGGCGAATTTAGGCAAAGCGCTTGCGTGAGGGGAGTAGACGGCTCCCCTCAGCATTGCGGCTAATCGGTTGGTTTAATCGATACTGACACCCGAGAACACGTTGCGGCCGAACGGGCTGACTTTGAACCCTTCGACCCGGGTGCTTAACGGCTGGTTGACCGTCGAGTGGGCGACAGGCGTGATCGGCACTTGCTGTTTAAGCAATTGCTGGGCCTGTTTATAAAGCACGGTGCGCTGGTCGCGGTCGGTGACGACCTTGGCCTGTTTGATCAGCTTGTCGTAAGCCGGGTCGCACCACATGGAGTAGTTGTTGCCGCCGATGGCGTCGCAGCTGTACAGCGTGCCCAGCCAGTTGTCCGGGTCCCCGTTGTCACCGGTCCAGCCGATCAGGCTGACGTCGTGCTCGCCGTTCTTGGTGCGCTTGATGTACTCGCCCCATTCGTAGCTGACGATCTTCACTTTCAGACCGATCTTCGCCCAGTCGGACTGGAGCATCTCGGCCATCAGTTTGGCGTTCGGGTTGTACGGACGCTGCACCGGCATTGCCCACAGGGTGATCTCGGTGCCTTCTTTCACCCCGGCGGCCTTGAGCAGTTCCTTGGCTTTTTCCGGGTTGTAGGCGGCGTCCTTGATGGTGTCATCGTAGGACCACTGGGTCGGTGGCATGGCGTTGACGGCCAGTTGGCCGGCGCCTTGATAAACAGCGTTGAGAATTCCCTGTTTATTCACCGCCATGTCCAGCGCCTGACGCACTTCCAGTTGATCGAACGGCTTGTGGCGCACGTTGTAGGCGATGTAGCCGAGGTTGAAGCCCGGCTTGGAAATCAGTTGCAGTTTCGGGTCGGCCTTCAGCGCTTCAACATCGGCAGGGCGCGGGTGCAGGGTGATCTGGCACTCGTTGGCCTTGAGCTTCTGCACACGTACCGAAGCGTCGGTGTTGATGGCGAAAATCAGGTTCTTCAGCTTGACCCGGCTCGGATCCCAGTACTGCGGGTTACCGGTGTAACGGATGTTCGAGTCTTTCTGGTAGCTCTTGAACACGAACGGCCCGGTGCCGATCGGCTTCTGGTTGATGTCGCTCGGCTTGCCGTCGGCCAGCAGCTTGTCGGCGTATTCGGCAGACAGAATCGAAGCGAAGCTCATGGCGATGTTCTGGATGAACGCGGCGTCGACGCTGTTGAGCGTGAACTCCACGGTCAGCGGCCCGGTCTTCTCGACCTTGGCGATGTTCTTGTTCAGGCTCATCCCGTTGAAGTACGGAAACTCGGTGGGATAGGCCTTGCGGAACGGCTGTTGCGCATCGAGCATGCGATTGAACGTGAACAGCACGTCGTCGGCGTTGAAATCGCGGCTCGGCTTGAAGTAAGGGGTTGTGTGAAATTTCACGCCTTCACGCAGGTGAAAGGTGTATTTCAGGCCATCTTCGGAAATGTCCCACTTGGTTGCCAGACCGGGTACGACATTGGTTGCGCCTTTTTCGAACTCCACCAGGCGGTTGTACAGCGGCTCGGCGGCGTCGTTGTCGGTGGCCGTCGTGTATTGCGCGGTATCGAAACCCGCCGGGCTGCCTTCCGAGCAGAACACCAGGCTGTCGCTGGCGGCGTAGCTTGCAGACGTGGCGGCCAACAGGCCGGCGCCCAACAGTGCGGAAAAAACCAAGGTATGGCGCATGACGCTCCCTCTTTTTAGTGTTGTGCAATGCGTCAGGGTCCCTATCCCGGGACTTTCTGGTCGCATTGAGCTCAATCCAATACGTACGGCAAAACCGGTGGCCCACGCAGACACTGGTCAGTACGCGACGGTAGGCACCGTGCCTCTGGCAGTAAATACGTAATTGCCTTAATGCTCGTAGGAAAAGTCGACGCACCTATACCGAAGCAATCATCTGCGGCGGATTTGGGTGTAGGCCTTTTCCTTTTTTCCCGGTAGATAAAGCAACGGCGACGTCAGAAACGCCGCCGTTGCAATGTCTTACTTGCTGACGCTGACGCCGTAGAAGGAATTCAGGCCAAATGGGCTGATCTTGAAATCCTGCACGTTGGCGCGCATGGGTTGATACACCGTCGAGTGAGCGATAGGTGTCATTGGAACTGCATCTTTGAGGACGTGTTGCGCCTGTTTGTACAGCTCGGTGCGCTTGCCCTGGTCGGTAGTGCGTTTGGCTTCTTTCACCAGGCCGTCGAACTTCTTGTCGCACCACTTGGAGAAGTTGTTGCCGCTCAGCGAGTCGCAGCCGAACAGAACGTTGAGCCAGTTGTCCGGATCACCATTGTCACCGCTCCAGCCAATGATCATGGCCTGGTTCTCGCCACCTTTGGAACGCTTGATGTACTCGCCCCACTCGTAGCTGGTGATTTTCACTTTCAAGCCGATCTTGGCCCAGTCGGACTGGAGCATTTCAGCCATCAGTTTGGCGTTCGGGTTGTACGGACGCTGAACCGGCATCGCCCACAGGACGATCTCGGTACCTTCCTTGACGCCGGCTTCCTTGAGCAGCTGTTTGGCTTTCTCAGGATCGTACTTGGCATCCTTGATGGTGGTGTCGTAGGACCACTGGGTCGGCGGCATGGCGTTGACGGCCAGTTGGCCCGCGCCCTGGTAAACCGAATCGATGATCTGCGGCTTGTTCACGGCCATGTCCAGCGCCTGACGCACGCGCAGGTCAGCCAGTGGGTTGGCCTCGTTGCTGCCCTTGACCTTGTCCATCACGTTGTAAGCGATGTAGCCGAGGTTGAAGCCAGCCTGATCCGGCATCTTCAGCGACTTGTCTTCTTTCAGCGCTTTCAGATCGGCCGGACGCGGGAACAGGGTGACCTGGCACTCGTTCTTTTTCAGCTTTTGGATACGCACCGACGGGTCGGTGGTGATAGCGAAGATCAGGTTGTCGATCTTCACGTCTTCAGGTTTCCAGTAATCCTTGTTGCCGGTGTAACGGATGTTGGAGTCTTTCTGGTAGCTCTTGAACACGAACGGGCCAGTGCCGATCGGCTTCTGGTTGATGTCAGCGGGTTTGCCATCCTTGAGCAGTTGGGCCGCGTATTCGGCGGACTGCACGGACGCGAAGCTCATGGCCATGTTCTGGATGAACGCGGCGTCGACTTCTTTCAGCGTGAACTTGACGGTGTGGTCGTCGACTTTATCGATCTTGGTGATGTTGGTGTCCATCCCCATGTCGGTGAAGTACGGGAATTCGGTCGGGTACGCCTTACGGAACGGGTCGTCCTTGTTGATCATGCGGTTGAACGTAAACAGCACGTCGTCGGCATTGAATTCACGAGTCGGCTTGAAATACGGGGTGGTGTGGAACTTGACGCCTTCACGCAGGTGGAAGGTGTAAGTCAGGCCATCATCGGAAATGTCCCACTTGGTCGCCAGACCAGGAATCACGGCGGTGCCGCCGCGCTCGAACTGGGTCAGGCGGTTGAACATGGTTTCGGCTGAGGCGTCGAAGTCGGTTCCGGTGGTGTACTGGCCTGGATCAAAACCGGCCGGGCTCCCTTCGGAGCAGAACACCAGGTTAGTCGCAGCGGTGGCGAAAGGTGCGGAGGCTAACAAGCCTGCGCCGACTAGAAACGGAATGACCGCGTGTTTAAGCATGTTGGCCTCATGATTTGTTGTCATTTTTTAGTTGTGAGGTACGACCTCGTGAGTCGTGCCTGCGGATACTTATGCAGGCCCCATACCCAATGCAAGATCCAGAGCGGTCGGCGGCGTTAAACGGTGGCACGAACGTACCTTAATGTCGCATCCGTATAACTTTTGACGCATTTGACCGTTTGCGGGTGGTTTTTGCGGTGCATTTGCGGCACTGAAATGGTGCGCTGGAGGTGTCGGGTGCGCTTGGGTGGGGCTTGGTGTTACTTATTTATACCCTTGGGGATGGGCGGGGTTGAGGGGTTTTTGGGGTGGCTCAGGGTGGGGTGGATTGGAGCAGGGATTGGGGAGTTTTACTTGGTGCAACCGGGTGTTTCGATTGGTGGCACCTTGGCGGCCTTTGGGCCGACCAGGCTCTTGGGTTTTGGGTGTATATCCGTTTCTGCGGGTGTGGCGGCTGGCGGTTTCGCCCTTACGGCGAGTCACCTTTTTCAAACGCCAAAAAGGTAACCGAAAAGGCTTGCTCCTACGTTCGGCCCTCGCAGGCTCGGGTTCCTTCGCTCCGGGACTGATCCGGGCGCAGCGGCTCCGGTTTGCTTCGCTGCACCTCCTTCCGCTGTGTCTGGCTGCGCCAGACGGTCGCTGCGCTCCCACGCCCGGATCAATCCCTCCACTCAGCCTTCCGACGTCGCCGGTGGATCAAGATCAAAAGCACTCGAGCTTGCGCTCATTGTGTAGGAGCTGCCGAAGGCTGCGATCTTTTGCTTTTGCTTTTCTGTGGGAGCGAGCCTGCTCGCGAAGGCGGCCTGACAGCCGACCTGTTTCTTGAGGTTGTGCTCGATCCAATTGTAGGAGTGAGCCTGCTCGCGATGAGGCACCTCCAGGCTCCCGAGGGCTTGAGTTTGTTTAATTCCGATGCCAAATAACCCGAACCTTCCCACAAGGTTTTCAGGTTGTCCGTCGGACGTCCCGCTCTCTAGGCTTGGGTCGTCGCTGGTTGTTCAGCGATCGGGTGTGAGAACCCGACATTCATAGTCATTCAGTGCCCAGATCCGCATAATTGCCGCGAGCAAGTTTGCTGCCTGCAAGTGCGTTATGGCGGCTCTGTGCGGGCGGGCTTATGTCCGGCCGGGTGCCTATGACCGGTTTTCTCACCCCGCACAAAGCTGCCACCTCTTCGCCGTGTGAGAAACGGCATCGAGATGGCTCAACCTCATAGGTGAAGCGCATGAGCAAACCAGTCCCCGACCCACCCGAAGAAACCACAACCCCCCTTGAAGCCGCGCTGCGCGCCGACGATCTCGCGAAGAACCGCGAAGCCATCAAGCGTGCCCTCGATTTCTATCTCTGCCCGCCACCCGGCAAACCCCATCCACCCAGCACGATGTTTTTGATCCGGCCCGACATCGACACTGAAAGCCTGCTTGCCCACGCCTGCGAATCCCTCGCTTCAGCCAACACTCTGGCCAGCGATTTCGCCGAACAGCTCGGTCGTCCGCAGCGCAATACGGCGCTGGCGATTCAGCAGATCATCATGCTGGCGGAGCTGGCGGTGAATCGGGCGCTGGATCGGGTTGATCCGCGTACGTAATCAGTCAGGGCCACCGCGTTATCGTTTTTCGCGGGCAAGCCCGCTCCCACAGGGTTATATGCGATTTTCAAGACACAACAAAACCTGTGGGAGCTGGCTTGCCAGCGATAGCGGTGGATCATTCACTACAAAACCCGGGCACAAAAAAACCGGCAACCATTTACTGATTGCCGGTCCTTCATTCAGCCAAGCTTAAATCACTGCATCAGCACTTCAATCGAGCCATCGGCGGTCATGCTGACCTGGCTGGTGCCGGCTTCAACTTCAGGCGTCACCGGCGCGGAATCCATGGCCGCGGCTTTCATCATCATCGGCGCGCGCAGGTACGGTTGTGGATAACCGTTGCTGTTGAGGTTCAGGTTGACGATTTTGTAGCCCTTGCCGCCCAGGGCGTCGGTGGCCAGTTGGGCGCGGGTCTTGAAGGCGGTGACGGCTTCTTTGAGCAACTGGTCTTCGCTGGCCTTGCGGGTCGGGTCGGCGATGGCGAAGTCCATGCCGCCCATTTTCAGGTCGGTCAGCAACTCGCCGGTGAGTTTGGACAGGGCGGCGAAGTCGGTGCTTTCCAGGCGCAGTTCGGCGCGTTCGCGCCAGCCGGTGATCTTCTGGCCTTTGGTGTCGTAGATCGGGTAGCTGTTGCGGCTGCCCGTACGCAGGGTGATGTCTTTGACTTGCTTGGCCTGGGTGGTGGCCTTGTTCATGGTGGTGCTGATGGCGGCGGCGAGTTTGGCCGGGTCGGTGTTCTGCTCTTCGGTATAGAGCGTCACGATCATCTGGTCGCGGGCCACTTCCTGGCTGACTTCGGCGCGCAGGGAAATCTGGTTGTAGTGCAGCTCATCGGCGGCCAGCGCCGGAAGGCTGGCGACGCTGCCGACGGTCAGGGCGAGGAGGGCGGCGCTGCGGCGAAATGTGTGCATGAAGGCTCCTTGAATGAGGCGCAGGTGATGGGTCGCGGCCTGCGTGAACCATCAGACTCTAACTTCTATGATCCGGTTCGCCCAGTTACAACTTCTATACAGATACCTGCGCGCAGTGGGGAGTGCTTCTGTGGCGAGGGGATTTATCCCCGTTCGGCTGCGCAGCAGGCGCAAATCCGGCTGATGCGGTATGTCTGGTTAAATGAGGTCGCATGACTTGGGGCGGCTCCGCCACCCAGCGGGGATAAATCCCCTCGCCACAATTGATCTCCAATAGCCCTCGGCATCTTCTTCAACTCAGATGAATTCTCCATCGCCGCCATGTGGTCGTTTGCCGCACTTTCGCCTTTGAACCCCGCGCGTTGGTTATACTCCGTGCGATCCGCCTGGAGCGCTCATCAGGAGAGCTCATGCTCGCCCCCGTACAACTGACTTCCGCCACTCGCCAGAACCTCTGGCGGCTGACTTTCATCCGCACCCTGGTGCTCGCCGCGCAGGCCGGGTCCGTGGGCCTGGCCTACTGGCTGCAATTGTTGCCGTTGCCGTGGGTGCAATTGGCGATGACCCTGGGCTGCTCGATTCTGCTCTGCGTGTTCACTGCCGTGCGCCTGCGCACATCGTGGCCGGTGACCGAGCTCGAATACGCGCTGCAACTGGCCTGCGATCTGGTGATTCACAGTGCGCTGCTGTATTTCTCCGGCGGTTCGACCAACCCCTTCGTTTCCTATTATCTGGTGCCGCTGACGATCGCGGCGGTGACGCTGCCGTGGCGTTATTCGGTGATTCTGTCGGGCATCGCGCTGGCGCTGTACACGCTGATGCTGACGCGTTTCTATCCGCTGGAAACCCTGCCGGTCGCCCGTGAGAATCTGCAGATCTACGGCATGTGGCTGAGCTTCGCCCTGGCTGCTGCGGTGATTACCTTCTTCGCCGCGCGCATGGCTGAAGAATTGCGCCGGCAGGAAGAGTTGCGCGCGATCCGCCGTGAAGAGGGTCTGCGTGATCAGCAGCTCCTCGCCGTTGCGACCCAGGCCGCGGGTGCTGCGCATGAGCTGGGTACGCCGCTGGCGACCATGAGCGTGTTGCTCAAGGAAATGCAGCAGGATCACCCCGATGCGTTGCTGCAGGACGATCTGAAAGTGCTGCAGGATCAGGTCAAGCTGTGCAAGGAAACCTTGCAGCAACTGGTCCGCGCCGCTGAGGCCAATCGGCGTCTGGCGGTGGAGATGCAGGACGTTACCGACTGGCTCGACGAGGCGTTGAACCGCTGGCACCTGATGCGCCCGGAAGCCAGTTACCGCTTCCAGCGTCTCGGCCAGGGTGCGGTGCCGCGCATGGCGCCGCCGCCGGATTTGACCCAGGCTTTGCTGAATCTGCTCAACAACGCTGCCGACGCCTGCCCGGAAAACCTCCAGGTGACGCTGGACTGGGACGCAGAGACTTTGACCATCAGCATTCGCGATCACGGCGCCGGTGTGCCGCTGGCCATCGCCGAGCAGATCGGCAAGCCGTTTTTTACCACCAAGGGCAAAGGTTTCGGCCTGGGCCTGTTTTTGAGCAAGGCCAGCGTGACACGCGCCGGCGGCTCAGTGAAACTCTATAGTCATGAGGAAGGCGGCACGCTCACCGAGCTGCGCCTGCCCCACGGCGCCCGAGGAGACCAACATGAGTGACGAAATCCAAGTCGAAGGCGAAGAACTGCCGCATTTGCTGCTGGTCGACGACGACGCGACCTTCACCCGCGTCATGGCCCGCGCCATGGCCCGCCGTGGCTTTCGCGTCAGCACCGCCGGTTCTGCGGAAGAAGGCCTGACCATCGCCCAGGCCGATCTGCCTGATTACGCCGCGCTGGACCTGAAAATGGACGGCGACTCCGGTCTGGTCCTGCTGCCCAAGCTGCTGGAACTCGATCCGGAAATGCGCGTGGTGATCCTCACCGGTTATTCGAGCATTGCCACAGCGGTGGAGGCGATCAAGCGTGGCGCCTGCAACTACCTGTGCAAACCCGCCGATGCCGACGACGTGCTGGCCGCGCTGCTGTCCGAGCACGCCGACCTCGACAGTCTGGTGCCGGAAAACCCGATGTCGGTCGATCGCCTGCAATGGGAGCACATCCAGCGTGTGCTCACCGAGCACGAAGGCAACATTTCCGCCACGGCCCGCGCGCTGGGCATGCACCGCCGCACCCTGCAACGCAAACTGCAGAAGCGCCCGGTGCGTCGCTGAACCTGCGCTGAACGACTATCGCCAGCCCTCGCGATAAATCGCGCCGATCATCTATGATCGGCGCGTGTCCGTTCTTTTTACTATCGAGCCTTATCCATGAATCAGAACGCTGAATATTGCGCGGTCAACGATGCTGTGCGCGGGCAGTTTTTTCGCAAGGTCTGGGCGATGACCACGCCTTACTGGCGCAGCGAAGAGAAGGGCAAGGCCTGGACGTTGCTGATTGCCGTGTTTGCGCTGACGCTGTTCAGCGTATGGATCGCCGTGTGGCTGAACAGTTGGTACAAGGATTTCTATAACGCCCTGCAGAAAAAGGATGAAGCCGCGTTCTGGCAGTTGATCCTGTACTTCTGCGGTATTGCCGCTGTGGCGATTCTCGCTGCGGTTTATCGTCAGTACCTGACGCAGATGCTGACCATTCGCTGGCGGGCGTGGCTGACCGAAAAGCACTTCACTCGTTGGCTTGAACACAAGAATTACTACCAGCTGGAGCAGGGCGGTTACACCGATAACCCTGACCAGCGAATCTCCGAAGACCTTAATAAATTCACCGCGACCACGCTGGCCCTTGGCTTGGGTTTGATCCGCACGGTGGTCAGTCTGGTGTCGTTCTCGATCATCCTGTGGGGCGTTTCCGGCAGCATTGAAGTGTTCGGTTTCACGATTCCCGGCTACATGTTCTGGTGTGCATTGGTCTACGCGGCGGTCGGTAGTTGGCTGACGCATTTGATCGGCCGACGCCTGATCGGCCTGAACAACAACCAGCAGCGTTTCGAAGCCGACTTGCGTTTCTCGATGGTTCGGGTCCGCGAGAATGCCGAAAGCATCGCTTTGTACAACGGCGAGCCGAATGAAAACCGGCGCTTGAGCAATCGCTTCGGGCTGGTCTGGCATAACTTCTGGGACATCATGCGCGTGTCCAAGCGCCTGACGTTTTTTACTTCGGGCTATGGGCAGATCGCGATCATTTTCCCGTTCATTGTTGCGGCACCACGGTATTTCAGCGGCAAGATCGAGCTGGGTGAGCTGATGCAAATCAACTCGGCGTTCGGCAATGTGCAGGAGAACTTCAGTTGGTTCATCAGCGCTTATCAGGATCTGGCCGAGTGGCGCGCCACCTGTGATCGTCTGCTGAGTTTCCGTCAAGCCATGAGCGACAACGAACAGCGCACCCCGGCCATCGATGTGCAGAATCAGGGCCGCGAATTGCAGGTGCACAACCTCGGCCTGGATCTGGCCGATGGTCGTCACCTGCTGACCGACGCCGACATGACCGTTGAAGCGGGTGAGCGCGTGATGCTCAGCGGCCGTTCCGGCAGCGGCAAGTCCACATTGCTGCGGGCGATGGGGCATTTGTGGCCGGCGGGGCACGGCAATATTCGTTTACCAGCGGCGCGCTATCTGTTCCTGCCGCAGAAGCCTTATCTGCCGATCGGCACATTGCGTGAAGCGTTGAGTTATCCACAACCGGGCGACACCTACGCGCCGGAACGTTATGCACAGGTGCTGGAAACCTGCCGTCTGCCACATTTGATTGGGCGGCTGGATGAAGCCAATCACTGGCAACGCATGCTCTCGCCGGGTGAGCAGCAACGCCTGGCCTTCGCCCGCGCGCTTCTCTACGCACCGCAATGGCTGTACATGGACGAGGCTACATCGGCGATGGATGAAGAGGACGAGGCGACGTTGTATCAGGCGTTGATCGACGAGATTCCGGGGCTGAGCATTGTCAGCGTCGGTCACCGAAGCAGTTTGAAACGATTCCATCCACGGCATGTGCGGATCGATAGCGGGCATTTGGTGGAGCAACCCGTGACTGCCTGACTAGTGCAATACCTCTGTGGGAGCTGGCTTGCCAGCGATGGCGGCGCAACAGACGACATCTGTGTTGCCTGATATGGCCTCATCGCTGGCAAGCCAGCTCCCACAGGATTTGTGTAGAAACGGAAAGTGATCGTACAACTCGCTTGAGCTATGATGGCGCCAAGCCGAACTTTCGAGACAAGATGCAGACCATGGAAAAGCTGATCGACACCCCGCGCCTCCCCCGCAAGCGCCGCAGCCTCGCCCAGGAATTGGTGACGGTGTTGAGCGAGCAGATCCGCGATGGCCTGCTCAAGCGTGGCGACAAGTTGCCCACCGAGTCGGCGATCATGGAAGCCCATGGCGTCAGCCGCACCGTGGTCCGCGAGGCAATTTCCCGTCTGCAGGCCGCCGGCCAGGTAGAAACCCGCCACGGCATCGGCACCTTTGTTCTCGATACGCCGAGCCCGAGCGGTTTCCGCATCGATCCGGCCACCGTTGTCACCCTGCGTGACGTGCTGGCAATTCTCGAATTGCGCATCAGCCTCGAAGTCGAATCCGCCGGCCTTGCCGCGCAACGCCGCAGCCCCGAACAACTGGCAACCATGCGCGCCGCCCTCGACGCCTTGAACGAAAGCGCCTCGCATGCCAGCGATGCGGTGTCGTCAGACTTCGCTTTCCACCTGGAAATTGCCCTGTCCACCGGCAACCGCTACTTCACCGACATCATGACGCACCTGGGCACCAGCATCATTCCGCGTACCCGGCTGAACTCGGCGCGCTTGGCCCATGATGATCAGCAGCACTACATGAGCCGCCTGAGCCGCGAGCACGAGGAAATCTACGACGCGATTGCCCGTCAGGATTCCGATGCTGCCCGCGCCGCAATGCGGTTGCACCTGACCAACAGCCGCGAAAGACTGCGCCAGGCCCATGAAGAGGCGCAGGCGCAGCGAAACTGAGCATTACGCCTCTATGCGCAGCCTCAGCGGCAGCGAGTACGGCTCCATACTCGACTCATCGCGAAACTTGTAACGCAGCTCCACCTCGCGGTTCAGGTACGGTTGCAGCGCCTCTTTCGGCAGATGCACCTCGATGTCGAGCAGCTTTTCCATTTCATCCTCGGCGTCGTCCCAAGCGCCAGTGTCCACCTCATCACCTTCCCATTCGGGTTCTTCTCCATCGCTGCCGAGAATCGCGTAGACGCTCCAGTTTGCTGCGAAATCGCTGGAATCCGGGACCTGCACGGTGAGGATGTCCGGCAATTGCGAGAGCTGAAGCGTCACGCAATCGTCTTGCGCAGGGGCGACGTGGGTGAGGGTGGGGGCGGCAAAATGCATCGACATAGCGGCTTCCTTTGAGTGGTCCGCCACGATCCTTCGTGGCAGTCGACGTACTTTACGAGCCGCAGGTCGCCACAGAATTAAACGAATCCAGACCAGATATTTCAGCCTTCGAAAGCGTCAAGCACGAGCCTTGTAGCCATTTCATAAAGCGCAAAAGCCAATCTTGTCCGACAAAAAAGCCCTGCCAACGATGAAATGCAGTTGACGGTTATTTTTTAAGTTGTACGATGACCTACAACTTCGGCGAAGGCTGAACGGTCCACTCACAATAAAACGTTGCTACCAGGGTGTTCGAATAATGAATCCACAAGAACTGAAGTCCATCCTCTCTGCCGGCCTGCTGTCTTTCCCGGTGACCGATTTCAACGCGCAAGGCGATTTCAATCGCGCGGGCTACATCAAACGCCTGGAATGGCTGGCTCCGTATGGCGCTTCGGCTCTGTTCGCCGCCGGCGGCACCGGTGAGTTCTTCTCCCTGGCCGCCAGCGAATACTCGGAAATCATCAAGACTGCCGTCGACACCTGCGCAACCAGCGTGCCGATCCTCGCCGGCGTCGGTGGTTCGACCCGCCAGGCCATCGAATACGCTCAGGAAGCCGAGCGTCTGGGCGCCAAAGGTCTGCTGCTGCTGCCGCACTACCTGACCGAAGCGAGCCAGGACGGTGTTGCCGCCCACGTTGAAGCCGTGTGCAAATCGGTGAAGATCGGCGTGGTCGTCTACAACCGCAACGTTTGCCGCCTCAACGCGCCGCTGCTGGAACGTCTGGCCGAGCGCTGCCCGAACCTGATCGGCTACAAGGATGGCCTGGGCGATATCGAGTTGATGGTGTCGATCCGTCGCCGCCTCGGTGATCGCTTCAGCTACCTGGGTGGTCTGCCGACCGCTGAAGTCTACGCCGCTGCCTACAAGGCGTTGGGCGTGCCGGTCTACTCCTCGGCGGTGTTCAACTTCATCCCGAAAACCGCGATGGACTTCTACCACGCGATCGCTCGCGAAGATCACGCCACCGTCGGCAAGATCATCGACGACTTCTTCCTGCCGTACCTGGACATCCGCAACCGCAAGGCCGGTTACGCCGTGAGTATCGTCAAGGCAGGTGCAAAAATCGCCGGCTATGACGCAGGTCCGGTGCGTGCGCCGCTGACCGACCTGACCGGCGAAGAGTACGAAATGCTCGCCGCGCTGATCGACAAGCAAGGCGCGCAGTAAACGAGAAAAGCGAGGCCGCTGAGCAATCAGCGGCTTTTTGCGTGAAGGCTTTTAGAGTTGAGGGCTGCCCTGTGACAACTGCAAAACGCTACGACAACTACATCAATGGCGAATGGGTCGCCGGTGCCGATTACTCGGCCAACATCAACCCGTCCGAACTCAGCGACACCATCGGCGATTACGCCAAGGCTGACCTGACCCAGGTCAACGCCGCTATCGACGCCGCCCGCGCAGCGTTCCCGGCGTACTCCACTTCGGGCATTCAGGCCCGTCACGATTCGCTGGATAAAGTCGGCAGCGAGATCCTCGCCCGTCGTGAAGAGCTCGGCACGCTGTTGGCCCGTGAAGAAGGCAAGACCCTGCCGGAAGCGATCGGTGAAGTGACCCGCGCCGGCAACATTTTCAAGTTCTTCGCCGGTGAATGCCTGCGCCTGTCCGGTGACTACGTGCCGTCGGTACGCCCGGGCGTCAATGTCGAAGTCACCCGTGAAGCGCTGGGCGTGGTCGGTCTGATCACGCCGTGGAACTTCCCGATTGCCATCCCGGCGTGGAAAATCGCCCCGGCCTTGGCCTACGGCAACTGCGTCGTGCTCAAACCTGCCGATCTGGTGCCGGGCTGCGCCTGGGCGCTGGCGGAAATCATCTCCCGTGCAGGCTTCCCGGCCGGTGTGTTCAACTTGGTAATGGGCAGCGGTCGGGTGGTTGGCGAGGCGTTGGTCAACAGCCCGAAAGTCGATGGCATCAGTTTCACCGGTTCGGTGGGCGTGGGTCGTCAGATCGCGGTCAACTGCGTTTCGCGCCAGGCCAAGGTGCAGCTGGAAATGGGCGGCAAGAACCCGCAGATCATTCTCGACGACGCCGACCTCAAGCAAGCGGTCGAGCTGTCGGTGCAGAGCGCGTTCTACTCCACCGGCCAGCGCTGCACAGCGTCGAGCCGTCTGATCGTCACCGCCGGCATCCACGACAAGTTCGTTGAAGCGATGGCCGAGCGCATGAAGTCGATCAAGGTCGGCCACGCGCTGAAAGCCGGCACCGACATCGGTCCGGTGGTTTCCCAGGCGCAGCTTGAACAGGACATGAAGTACATCGACATCGGCCAGTCCGAAGGTGCACGTCTGGTCAGCGGCGGTGGTGTGGTGACCTGCGATACCGAAGGCTACTTCCTCGCACCAACCTTGTTTGCCGACAGTGAAGCGTCGATGCGCATCAGCCGCGAAGAAATTTTCGGCCCGGTAGCCAACATCGTTCGCGTGGCCGATTACGAAGCTGCGCTGGCAATGGCCAACGACACCGAATTCGGCCTGTCGGCCGGCATCGCGACCACCTCGCTGAAGTACGCCAACCACTTCAAGCGCCACTCCCAGGCCGGGATGGTGATGGTCAACCTGCCGACCGCCGGCGTGGATTACCACGTACCGTTCGGTGGCCGTAAAGGCTCGTCCTACGGCTCCCGTGAGCAGGGCCGCTATGCACAAGAGTTCTACACGGTCGTGAAGACTGCCTACATCGGTTCCTGATACATGCAATACCTGTGGGAGCTGGCTTGCCAGCGATTCAGGCAACACGGTGCTGCAGGCACGCCGCGCTGATGCCATCGCTGGCAAGCCAGCTCCCACAAAGACCAAAGAATGTTTTACCCGCATAAAAATAATCAGTGGGAGTACATCTGCATGCAATCCTCCAAGCCGACTCACGTCCGCTATTTGATCCTGCTCATGCTGTTTCTGGTGACCACGATCAACTACGCCGACCGTGCCACGATCGCCATTGCCGGTTCCAGCCTGCAAAAGGACCTTGGCATCGACGCCGTTACCCTCGGCTACATCTTCTCCGCATTCGGTTGGGCCTACGTCGCCGGGCAAATTCCCGGTGGCTGGCTGCTCGATCGCTTCGGCTCGAAAAAAGTCTATGCCCTGAGCATTTTCACCTGGTCGCTGTTCACCGTGCTGCAAGGCTTCGTCGGTGAATTCGGCATGTCCACGGCAGTGGTTGCGCTGTTCATGCTGCGTTTCCTCGTGGGCCTGGCGGAAGCACCGTCGTTCCCCGGCAACGCGCGCATCGTGGCGGCGTGGTTCCCGACCGCTGAACGCGGCACCGCTTCGGCGATCTTCAACTCGGCGCAATACTTTGCCACCGTGCTGTTCGCGCCGTTGATGGGCTGGATCGTCTACAGCTTCGGCTGGGAGCACGTGTTCATCGTCATGGGTATCCTCGGTATCGTGTTCTCGCTGGTGTGGCTGAAAGTCATCTACAGCCCGCGCGAGCACCCACGGGTCAACGAGGCCGAGTTCAAGCACATCGCTGACAACGGCGGCATGGTCGACATGGATCAGAAGGGCAAGAAGTCCGACGGTCCGAAGTGGGATTACATCCGTCAGTTGCTGACCAACCGCATGATGCTTGGCGTGTATCTGGGCCAGTACTGCATCAACGGCATCACCTATTTCTTCCTGACCTGGTTCCCGGTGTATCTGGTGCAAGAGCGTGGCATGACCATTCTCAAGGCCGGTTTCATCGCTTCGTTGCCGGCGATCTGCGGCTTTATCGGCGGCGTGCTTGGCGGGGTGATTTCCGACTACCTGCTGCGCAAGGGCCATTCGCTGACTTTTGCTCGCAAGGCGCCGATCATCGCCGGTCTGCTGGTGTCGAGCAGCATCGTCGCGTGCAACTATGTTGAAGTGGAATGGATGGTCGTCGGCTTCATGGCGCTGGCATTCTTCGGCAAAGGCGTTGGCGCACTGGGCTGGGCGGTGGTCTCCGACACCTCGCCGAAACAGATCGCCGGTCTGAGCGGTGGCCTGTTCAACACCTTCGGCAACATCGCTTCGATCACCACGCCGATCGTCATCGGCTACATCATCAGCTCCACCGGCTCGTTCAAGTGGGCGCTGGTGTTTGTCGGTGCCAACGCACTGGTCGCGGTGTTCAGCTATCTGGTGATCGTCGGCCCGATCAAGCGTGTGGTGTTGAAAGAGCCGCCAGCCAAGGGCGGCAATGAAGCCACCGGCAATTTGTCTCAAGCGCATTCCTGAGGAGCGGCGTCATGCAGTTGATTGAACATTCCGACTCGCCGCGCTACATCCGCCTGCACGAGCGGGACAACGTTGTAGTGGTGGTCAACGATCAGGGCGTACCGGCCGGTACCGAGTTTGCCGATGGCCTGGTCACCCTGGATTTCGTACCGCAGAGCCACAAGGTCACCTTGGAGGATATTCCCGAAGGCGGCCCGGTGATTCGTTACGGGCAGATCATCGGCTACGCCTTGCAGCCGATCCGTCGCGGCAGTTGGGTCAAGGAAGATCAACTGCGCATGCCGACCGCGCCGCCGCTGGACAGCTTGCCGCTGTCCACCGATGTGCCGGATGCGCAGGCACCGCTGGAAGGCTTCACGTTCGAGGGTTATCGCAACGCCGACGGCACTGTCGGCACGCGCAACATTCTCGGCATCACCACCACCGTGCAGTGCGTCACCGGCGTGCTCGATCACGCGGTCAAGCGCATCAAGGAAGAGCTGCTGCCGAAGTACCCGCACGTCGATGACGTGGTGGCACTGACCCACAGTTATGGCTGCGGTGTGGCGATCACCGCGACCGACGCCTACATCCCGATTCGTACCGTGCGCAATCTGGCACGCAACCCGAACCTGGGCGGCGAGGCGATGGTGATCGGTCTGGGCTGCGAGAAATTGCAGGCCGGGCAGGTGATGCACGAGGACGATGCCTCGGTGGATCTCAGCGATCCGTGGCTGTACCGCTTGCAGGATTCCAGTCACGGCTTTACCGAAATGATCGAACAGATCATGGAACTGGCCGAAGTGCGCTTGAAGAAACTCGACCAGCGCCGCCGCGAAACCGTGCCGGCTTCCGAGCTGATTCTCGGTATGCAGTGCGGCGGCAGCGACGCGTTCTCCGGCATCACCGCCAACCCGGCGCTGGGTTATGCCTCGGACTTGCTGTTGCGTGCGGGGGCGACGGTGATGTTTTCCGAAGTCACCGAAGTGCGCGATGCGATCTACCTGCTGACGTCGCGGGCGCAGACGCAAACCGTCGCCGAAGAGCTGGTGCGCGAGATGGACTGGTACGACCGCTACCTGGCCAAGGGCGAAGCCGATCGCAGCGCCAACACCACGCCGGGCAACAAGAAGGGCGGGTTGTCGAACATTGTCGAGAAGTCGCTGGGCTCGATCGTGAAGTCCGGCAGCAGCGCGATCAATGGCGTGCTCGGCCCGGGCGAGCGTTTCAAGCACAAGGGCCTGATTTTCTGCGCGACGCCGGCCAGTGATTTTGTCTGCGGTACGCTGCAACTGGCGGCGGGGATGAACCTGCACGTGTTCACCACTGGCCGCGGCACGCCTTACGGGCTGGCCATGGCGCCAGTGGTCAAGGTGTCGACGCGGACCGAACTGGCGCAGCGCTGGCCGGATCTGATCGACATCGACGCCGGCCGCATTGCCACCGGGCGCGCGACCATCGAAGAACTCGGCTGGGAGTTGTTTCACTATTACCTGGATGTTGCCAGTGGCAAGCAACAGACCTGGGCGGAGAAGCACAAGCTGCATAACGACATCACCTTGTTCAACCCGGCGCCGATTACCTGAGACCGCGTCATCGTTCTTCGCGAGCAGGCTCGCTCCCACAGGGAAATGCATTGCAAATGTGGGAGCGAGCCTGCTCGCGAAAGCGATCTGCCAGACGCCGAAGGACTTGCGGTGCCTGTGATCGTTCCCACGCTCTGCGTGGGAATGCCTCATGTGACGCTCCGCGTCACGCTTTGGGACGCAGAGCGCCCCGGGGCTGCATTCCCACGCAGAACGTGGGAACGATCAGGGTGAAAGTGGCTTATCATTAGCCCCCTATCGACGCTCACCCAAGGCTCCCCGGCATGCTGGCAATCTTTCTTGAAACCCTGAACATCACCGCGCCGGTGTTTGCCATGCTGTTTCTCGGTGTGCTGCTCAAGCGCATCGACTGGATCAACGACAACTTCATCCACACCGCCTCGTCGCTGGTGTTCAACGTGACCATGCCGGCGCTGCTGTTCCTCGGCATCCTCCACGCGGACCTGCACGCCGCACTGCAACCCTCGCTACTCATCTACTTCTCCCTCGCGACCCTGGTGAGTTTCGCCGTGGCCTGGGGCTGGGCGATTTTCAAATGTCCGCGGGAAGATCGCGGCATCTACACCCAGGGCGCGTTTCGCGGCAACAACGGCGTGATCGGCCTGGCACTCGCGGCAAGCATGTACGGCGATTACGGCATTTCCCTCGGGGCAATTCTCGCGGCGCTGGTGATCCTGTTCTACAACACCCTGTCGACCATTGTGCTGGCGGTGTACAGCCCGGTGATCAAGTCCGATCCGTGGAGCATCTGCAAAAGCGTGTTCAGCAACCCGCTGATCATCAGCGTGATTTCGGCAGCGCCGTTCGCCTATTTCAAGATCGGTTTGCCGGGCTGGCTGGAGACCTCCGGCCAGTATCTGGCGCAGACCACGCTGCCACTGGCGCTGATCTGTATCGGCGGCACGCTGTCACTGGCGGCGTTGCGCAAGAGCGGCAATATGGCACTCAGTTCCAGCTTGGTGAAGATGATCGGTCTGCCGGTGCTGGCGACACTAGGGGCGTGGCTGTGGGGCTTTCGCGGGGCGGAACTGGGGATTCTGTTTCTCTACTTTGGCAGCCCCACGGCGGCGGCAAGTTTCGTCATGGCCCGGGCGGCGCAGGGCAATCATGAGCTGGCAGCGGCGATCATCGTGATGACCACGTTGATGGCGGCGATTACCACCAACGTCGGGATCTTTGTGTTGCAGTGGGGTGGGTGGATCTGACAAGGATTTGCGGTGTCTGCCAGGGCCTCTTCGCGAGCAGGCTCGCTCCCACATTTGAAATGCATTCCAGATGTGGGAGCGAGCCTGCTCGCGAAAGCTATTTCAGCAGCACTGAATCACTCAGGTTTCTGGTAGGTATCAATCACTTCCTGCGCCGCGCGAAACGCATCGATCGCCGCCGGTACGCCGGCATACACCGCGCAATGCAGCAGCGCCTCGCGAATCTCTTCCACGCTGCAGCCATTGTTCAGGGCACCGCGCACGTGGCCCTTCAACTCCTGCGGACACTTCAACGCGGTCAGCGCGGCGAGGGTAATCAGGCTGCGGGTTTTCAGCGACAAACCTTCGCGATTCCACACTCCGCCCCAGGCGTGTTCATTGACGAAATCCTGCAACGGCTGGGAGAACTCGGTGGCGTTGCCCAAGGCGCGATCAACGAACGCATCGCCCATGACCTGACGACGGATTTCAACCCCGGACTGCTTCGACTCGCTCATGGCACATCTCTCTTGTGGTGTTGGCGACGCCAGGCGCGGATCGACGTGAACAGCAGAAACGTCAGCAGCGCCGGCAGGACATAAAACAGCATCAAGCGCTCGAGTTTGCCGGCCAGCGGCATGCCGGTGGTGAACGACACCACATGCAGCCCGTAGACCAGATACAAGCCGAGCAGCAACAAGCCTTCAGCCCGGGTCACGCGGTAGCCCGAGTAAAACACTGGCAGACACAGCGCAGCGACGCCGAGCATCACCGGCAAGTCAAAATCCAGCGCGTTGGGGGAGACGGAAAGCGGCGTCGGTGCGAGCAGCGCGGTCAGCCCGAGTACCCCGAGCAGGTTGAACAGATTGGCGCCGATCACGTTGCCCACGGCAATGTCACGCTGCCCGCGCAGGGCGGCGATCAGCGAGGTCGCCAGTTCCGGCAGCGAGGTGCCGACCGCGACCACGGTCAGGCCGATGACCCGTTCGGACAGGCCCAAGTCGGTGGCCACGACCACGGCGGCGCCGAGCAGCAGACGGCCGGCGAACACCAGCATGGCCAGGCCAGCGAGAATCATCAGCACACTGATCAACCAGGATTGCTGCGTATCCTGTGGTCGTGCGCCATGGGGCCGGGTCGAGTGTCGCGACTGACGCAACAGCAAGCCGAGGTACAGTGCCAAAGCGCCGAGCAGCAGGACGCCGTCGAAACGCCCGAGGTCTTTATTCCAGGCGAGGATGAATACCAGCAGGCTGGCACCGATCATCAACGGGATATCCAGACGCACCAGTTGCCGCGACACGCGCAGCGGGATGATCAGTGCCGAGAGGCCAAGGGTTACGAGGATATTGAAGATGCCGCTGCCGACCACGCTGCCGACGGCGATGTCCGGGTTGTCGGTCAACGCCGCTTGCAGGCTCACGGTCATTTGCGGCGCGCTGCTGCCGAGGGCGACGATGGTCAGGCCGATGATCAACGGACGCACATGCAGGCGCTCGGCCAGACGCACGGCGGCGCGCACCATCAGCTCGGCGCCGATGATCAAAAGAACCAGGCCGCTGAGCAATTCGATGACGTTGATCAGCGGCAGATCGGCTAGTCCGAAAATGGTCGGCGCTCCATCAGTCCAGGGCCTGCACGCGAACCCGTGCGGTGCCACTGCGCAGCATGCCGATTTCATCGGCGGCCTCGCGTGACAGATCGATCAGCCGGCCACGGGTGTGCGGGCCACGGTCATTGATGCGGACCACGACTGATTCATCGTTTTTCAGGTTGGTGACCTTCACCCGCGTGCCGAACGGCAACTGGCGGTGGGCGGCGGTCAGGGAATGCTGGTTGAACGCTTCGCCGCTGGCGGTGCGTTTACCGTGATGTTTGGCTCCGTAATAGGAGGCGACGCCGGTCTGGTCGTAACCGTGCGGGTCGATGGTGTCGGTACTGGCGCAACCGGCCAGCAGAGAGAGCAGGGCGCTGCTCAGCAACAGACGCTTCATTCAAAGGTATCCCGGATCAAATGTAGGAGTGACCTGTGGCGAGGGGATTTATCCCCGTTGGACTGCGCAGCAGTCCCAAAACTGAGAACTCGGTTTATCTGGTGCAAATCAAGCTCAGCAATTGGGGCCTCTTCGCGGCCCAACGGGGATAAATCCCCTCGCCACAGGTCCCTTCCACAGGGAATGGAGCCAGGCTTTGGATCTGGCTCCATTGGTGGTCAGCCTTCGAGCTTGCTTTTCAGCAGTTCGTTCACCTGCTGCGGGTTGGCCTTGCCTTTCGAGGCTTTCATGGCCTGGCCGACGAAGAAACCGAACATCTTGCCGCGTTTGGCTTCGTCTGCCGCGCGGTACTGTTCGACCTGTTCGGCGTTGGCCGCGAGCATTTCGTCGAGCACGGCCGAGATCGCGCCTGTGTCGGTGACTTGCTTGAGGCCGCGCTTTTCGATGATCTCGTCAGCACTGCCTTCGCCGTTGGCCATCGCTTCGAACACCACCTTGGCGATCTTGCCGGAGATGGTGTTGTCCTTGATGCGCTGCAGCATGCCGCCCAGTTGCTCGGCGGAGACTGGCGAATCCTCGATGTCCAGGCCCTGCTTGTTGAGCAGGCTGCCCAACTCGACCATCACCCAGTTCGCCGCCAGTTTCGCGTCGCCGCCGATGGCTGCGACTTTCTCGAAGTAATCCGCCTGTTCACGGCTGGTGGCCAGCACGTTGGCGTCGTAGGCCGACAGACCGAACTGGCTCTGGAAGCGTTCGCGCTTTTGCGGTGGCAGTTCCGGCAGGGTGGCACGCACTTCACCGAGGAACGACTCTTCGATGACCACCGGCAGCAGGTCCGGATCGGGGAAGTAACGGTAGTCGTTGGCTTCCTCTTTCGAACGCATCGGACGGGTCTCGTCCTTGTTCGGATCGTACAGACGGGTCTGCTGGATCACTTTGCCGCCGTCTTCGATCAGCTCGATCTGGCGCTGGATCTCGGAGTTGATCGCCTTCTCGATGAAACGGAACGAGTTGACGTTCTTGATCTCGCAGCGAGTGCCGAACTCGACCTGGCCTTTCGGCCGTACCGAGACGTTGCAGTCGCAACGCAGCGAGCCTTCGGCCATGTTGCCGTCGCAGATGCCCAGGTAACGCACCAGTGCGTGGATCGCCTTGACGTAAGCCACGGCTTCCTTGGCGCTGCGCATGTCCGGCTCGGAAACGATTTCCAGCAGCGGCGTGCCGGCACGGTTCAGGTCGATGCCGGTGGCACCGTTGAATTCTTCGTGCAGGCTCTTGCCGGCGTCTTCTTCCAGGTGCGCGCGGGTGATGCCGACGCGTTTGACCGTGCCGTCTTCCAGGGCGATGTCCAGGTGGCCCTTGCCAACGATGGGCAATTCCATCTGGCTGATCTGGTAGCCCTTCGGCAGATCCGGGTAGAAATAGTTTTTCCGGGCGAACACGTTGTGCTGGCCGATCTCGGCGTCAATCGCCAGACCGAACATCACCGCCATGCGCACCGCTTCCTGGTTGAGCACCGGCAGCACGCCGGGCATGCCCAGATCGATCAGGCTGGCCTGGGTGTTCGGCTCGGAACCGAACGTGGTGGAACTACCGGAAAAGATTTTCGACCGGGTGGTGAGCTGAGTGTGAATCTCCAGCCCGATCACGACTTCCCATTGCATGTGTGTCTCCTCAGAAGCCGGTTGGGGTGCGGGTGTGCCAGTCAGTGTTGAGCTGATACTGGTGGGCAACGTTCAACAGGCGGCCTTCCTGGAAATACGGCGCGAGCAACTGCACGCCCACCGGCAGACCGTCGACAAAACCGGCCGGCATCGACAGGCCCGGCAGGCCGGCGAGGTTGGCGGTGATGGTGTAGACGTCTTCCAGGTATGCAGCGACCGGGTCGCTGTTCTTCGCGCCAAGCTTCCAGGCCGGGTTCGGCGTGGTCGGGCCGAGGATGATGTCGACTTCATTAAAGGCAGCCATGAAATCGTTCTTCACCAGACGACGAATCTTCTGCGCTTTCAGGTAGTAGGCATCGTAGTAACCGGCGGACAGCGCGTAGGCACCGACCATGATCCGGCGCTGTACTTCGGCGCCGAAGCCTTCGCCACGGGAGCGCTTGTACAGGTCGATGAGGTTTTCCGGGTTTTCGCAGCGGTGGCCGAAACGCACGCCGTCGAAACGCGACAGGTTCGAGGAGGCCTCTGCCGGGGCGATCACGTAGTACGCAGGAATGGCGTGCTGCATGTTCGGCAGGCTGATTTCCTTGATCACCGCACCGAGCTTCTGCAACTGCTGGATGCTGTTCTGGATCAGCTCGGCAATGCGCGGGTCGAGACCGGCGCTGAAGTATTCCTTCGGCACGCCGATGCGCAGGCCTTGCAGCGAATCGCCCAGGCCGGCGGAGTAATCCGGAACCGGCTCATCGATGCTGGTGGAATCGTTCGGGTCGAAGCCGGCCATGCCTTGCAGCAGGATCGCGCAGTCTTCGGCGGTGCGCGCCAACGGGCCGCCCTGATCAAGGCTGGACGCGTAGGCAATCATGCCCCAGCGCGAAACGCGACCGTAGGTCGGCTTCAAACCGGTGAGGTTGGTGAATGCTGCCGGCTGGCGGATCGAACCGCCGGTGTCGGTTGCGGTGGCGGCAGGCAGCAGGCGAGCGGCCACGGCGGCGGCCGAGCCACCGGACGAACCGCCCGGCACGTGTTCCAGGTTCCACGGGTTTTTCACTGCGCCGTACCAGCTCGACTCGTTGGCCGAACCCATGGCGAATTCGTCCATGTTGGTCTTGCCCAGGGTCACGGCGCCAGCAGCGGCCAGTTTCGCGACTACGGTGGCGTCATACGGGGCCTTGAAGTTGTCGAGCATCTTCGAGCCGCAGCTGGTGCGGATACCCAGGGTGCAGAACAGGTCCTTGTGGGCGATCGGCGCACCGAGCAGAGCGCCGCTCTCACCATTGGCCCGGCGTGCATCGGCGGCTTTCGCCTGCTCGATGGCCAGATCCTCGGTGAGGCTGATGAAACTGTTGAGCTGCGGATCGAGCTGGGTAATACGCGCCAGCAGGACTTTGGTCAGCTCTTCGGAGGAAAACTTTTTATCGGCGAGACCGCGGGCGATCTCGGCCAGAGTCATTTGATGCATTGCAGGCTCTTTCCCTTTAGTCGATGACTTTCGGAACCAGATACAGGCCGTTTTCGACCGCTGGTGCGATGGACTGGTAGGCCTCGCGATTATTCGTCTCGGTCACCACGTCGGCGCGCAGGCGCTGACTGGCTTCCAGGGGGTGGGCCAGCGGCTCGATACCGTCGGTATCAACGGCCTGCATTTCGTCGACCAGCCCGAGAATGCTGTTGAGGGCGGAAGTAATGTGCGGAAGATCGGCATCGTTGAGGCCAAGGCAGGCCAGATGCGCGATTTTTTCCACGTCGGAGCGTTCTAGCGCCATCGGGATTCTCCAGTGGAAAACAGAACGGACGGCGTCCGTGTGTTAGATTGTCGGAACACTACCGCACTTCTACGGTCATAAGGCCGCGATTGTGGGGCTTGGTGCACAGAAAAGCGGCCAATTTAACATATTGGCGCCTTGCCCAAAATCCCTGTCGTTGTTAGAGTTTGCCGCACTTTTTTACCCACGCGTTGCCTAGGGTCCCTTTCCCATGTTCAAGAAACTGCGTGGCATGTTTTCCAGCGATCTTTCCATTGACCTGGGCACTGCCAACACCCTTATTTACGTGCGCGAGCGCGGTATCGTCCTGAATGAGCCATCGGTTGTGGCCATTCGGACACACGGTAACCAGAAAAGTGTCGTTGCTGTCGGCACCGAGGCCAAGCGCATGCTCGGCCGTACGCCGGGCAACATTGCTGCCATTCGTCCGATGAAGGACGGCGTGATCGCCGACTTCAGCGTCTGCGAAAAGATGCTGCAGTACTTTATCAACAAGGTTCACGAAAACAGTTTCCTGCAGCCCAGCCCTCGTGTGCTGATCTGCGTTCCATGCAAGTCCACCCAGGTTGAGCGTCGCGCCATCCGTGAATCGGCCCTTGGCGCCGGTGCCCGTGAAGTGTTCCTGATCGAAGAGCCGATGGCTGCTGCGATCGGTGCCGGTCTGCCGGTTGAAGAAGCGCGCGGTTCGATGGTCGTGGATATCGGTGGTGGTACCACCGAGATCGCCCTGATCTCCCTGAACGGTGTGGTCTACGCCGAATCCGTACGTGTCGGCGGCGACCGTTTCGACGAAGCGATCATCACCTACGTGCGCCGCAACTACGGCAGCCTGATCGGTGAATCCACCGCTGAGCGCATCAAGCAGGAAATCGGTACGGCCTACCCGGGCGGCGAAGTGCGCGAAGTCGATGTTCGCGGTCGCAACCTGGCCGAAGGCGTTCCACGCGCATTCACCCTGAACTCCAACGAAGTGCTCGAGGCTCTGCAAGAGTCGCTGGCCACCATCGTGCAGGCGGTGAAAAGCGCGCTGGAGCAATCGCCGCCGGAACTGGCTTCCGACATCGCCGAGCGTGGCCTGGTGCTGACCGGTGGTGGCGCGCTGCTGCGTGACCTCGACAAGTTGCTGGCCCAGGAAACCGGTCTGCCGGTGATCGTTGCCGAAGATCCGCTGACTTGCGTTGCTCGCGGCGGTGGCCGTGCGCTGGAAATGATGGATAAGCACACCATGGATCTGCTTTCGAGCGAATAAGCTTCGAATGCAATACGTGGGTGAACGCATAGGCAGCACTTTGCAGTGCTGCCTGTTGGCGTTTATCTTCTGTCAGTCTTCATCCAGGCCGGTTTGATGCCGTATGAATAAACAGAACATTTGCCTGGGAGGAGCGGCTTATTAAACCGCTTTTCACCAAAGGCCCTTCGTTGGGCGTGCGCCTGTTGGTGCTGGCCGTGCTCGCGGTCGCGCTGATGGTGGTCGATGCACGTTTCGACCTGCTCAAGCCCGCGCGCAAGCAAGCGTCGCTGGTGCTCATGGATGCCTACTGGATCACCGACCTGCCCGGCCGCTTGTGGGAAGGGGTCGCCAGTCAGTTCGGCAGCCGCACCGAGCTCGTCGCCGAAAACGAAAAACTCAAGACCGAAAACCTGCTGTTGCAGGGGCGCATGCAAAAGCTCGCGGCCCTGACCGAGCAGAACGTTCGGCTGCGCGAGTTGCTCAATTCCTCTGCATTGGTCAATGAAAAGGTCGAAGTGGCCGAGCTGATCGGCATGGACCCCAACCCCTTCACCCATCGCATCATCATCAACAAAGGAGAGCGCGACGGCGTGGTGCTCGGTCAACCGGTGCTCGATGCACGCGGGCTGATGGGCCAGGTGGTTGAGTTGATGCCGTACACCTCGCGGGTCCTGCTGCTGACCGACACCACCCATAGCATTCCGGTGCAGGTAAACCGTAACGGTCTGCGCGCGATTGCCAGTGGCACCGGCAACCCTGAGCGCCTGGAATTGCGTCATGTCGCCGACACGGCAGACATCAAAGAGGGCGACCTGCTGGTCAGCTCCGGCCTCGGCCAGCGATTCCCGGCCGGTTATCCGGTGGCCACGGTCAAGGAAGTCATCCACGATTCCGGCCAACCGTTTGCCATTGTCCGCGCCGTGCCGACTGCCGCCCTGAACCGCAGCCGCTACCTGCTGCTGGTGTTCAGCGACAGCCGCACCGCCGAGGAACGCGCCAATGACGCCGCCCAGGCGCAGGAACAGCTCGATGCCCACGGCGGCGGCCCGATGTTGCCGGCCAGCGTGCCGAAACCGTTGATCATGCCTGCCACGCCGTCGACCGCTACCGCAGCGCCGGCCGCTGAAGCAGCGGCGCCTGCCACCACGCCTGCCAAGCCCGCCGCGAGCAAGCCGCCCGCTGCCGCTCCGGCCGCTGCCAAACCGCCGGCCGCGAGCAAACCACCGGCGAAACCGCCAGCCACTACCGGGGGACGAGAATAATGGTCGGCGCGAAAAAATCCGGAAACGGCTGGATGATCTGGCTGACGTTCTTCGTCGGCATCCTGCTCAGCGTTTCACCGTTGCCGATCTTCATGGAAATCCTTCGCCCGCTGTGGCTGGCCTTGCTCGTGACCTTCTGGGCGCTGTATATGCCGCACACGGTCGGCATGGTCACCGCCTTCTGTCTGGGACTGGCCGAAGATGTCCTGCAGGGCGACCTGCTCGGGCAGAACGCGCTGATCCTGACCCTGATTACTTTCCTCGTGTTGTCGTTGCAGCAGCGCCTGCGCATGTTCCCGATGTGGCAGCAGTGCCTGGTGATCCTGGTGATCTTCGGCCTCGCACAATTGGCGCAACTGTGGCTCAGCGCTCTAACCGGCAACCGTCAGCCAACCCTGGCGCTGGTCTTGCCGGCGCTGGTCAGTGCCTTGCTCTGGCCGTGGGTCAGCTTCGCCCTTCGCGGGATGTGCCGACGCTACAGAATCTATTGAGCCGGTGAAGCAGGACACTGAACAGGGAGATGTTTTGATGAAACTGCTTTACCTCGCCTCCGGCTCACCGCGCCGCCGTGAATTGCTCACGCAGATCGGTGTGCAGTTCGCCGCCATCAGCGCGGACATTGACGAAACCCCGCTTCCTGAAGAATCCCCTTCGGCCTATGTCGAACGCCTCGCGCGTGGCAAGGCTGAGGCCGGGCGCCGCTCGGTCGTCTCTGACCAGCCGTTCTGCGTGCTTGGCGCCGACACCGCTGTGGTACTCGACGGCAAAATACTTGGCAAACCGGTGGACGAAGCCGACGCATGCGCCATGCTGATGATGTTGTCCGGCAGCGAACACGAAGTGCTGACCGCCATCGCCGTGCTTGAAGGTGAGCGCTGCGAGTCGCGGGTGGTGCGCAGTCGCGTGCGTTTCCGCACCATCAGCCGCGAAGAGGCCGGCGCCTACTGGGCCAGTGGCGAACCGCGCGACAAGGCCGGCGGCTATGGCATTCAGGGCCTGGGTGCGGTGTTTGTCGCCGGGCTCGACGGCAGCTATTCGGCGGTGGTCGGCTTGCCGTTGTGCGAAACCTGCGAGGTGTTGGGCCATTTCGGCATACCCTGTTGGCAAAACCTGAACACGCCCTGAGCGTCGTACGAATCCAGATGCGGCCACTATCGTGAACATGCCTGAACGAGATCCTGCCATGAGTGAAGAGATTCTGATCAACATCACGCCGATGGAGTCGCGCGTGGCGGTGGTCGAAAACGGTGTGCTGCAAGAAGTCCACGTCGAGCGCACGCAGAAACGCGGGATCGTCGGCAACATCTATAAAGGCAAGATCGTTCGCGTCCTGCCGGGCATGCAGGCGGCATTTGTTGATATCGGCCTCGATCGTGCGGCTTTCATTCACGCCGCCGAAATCTCCCTGCGTGAAGGCCCGGCGGTGGAAAGCATCAGTTCGCTGGTGCACGAAGGCCAAAGTCTGGTGGTGCAAGTCACCAAAGACCCGATCGGCTCCAAAGGCGCACGCCTGACCACACAACTGTCGATTCCTTCGCGTTATCTGGTGTACATGCCGCGTACCGCTCATGTCGGTATTTCCCTGAAGATCGAAGACGAAGCCGAGCGCGAGCGCCTCAAGCAGGTGGTCAGTGATTGCGTGGCCAAAGAAGGCATCAAGGAGGCCGGCGGTTTCATTCTGCGCACAGCCGCTGAAGGCGCGGGCGCTGATGAAATCCTCATGGACATCCGCTACCTGCGGCGCCTCTGGGACCAGATCAACGAGCAGATCAAGACCATCGCCGCGCCGAGCGTGATCTACGAAGACCTCGGCCTGGCCCTGCGCACCCTGCGTGACCTGGTCAACCCGAAGATCGAGAAGATCCGCATCGATTCCCGGGAAACCTTCCAGAAAACCACGCAGTTCGTCGCCGAACTGATGCCGGAAATCGCCGATCGTCTGGAACACTATCCGGGCGAGCGGCCGATCTTCGATCTGTACGGTGTCGAAGACGAAATCCAGCGCGCGCTGGAGCGCAAGGTACCGCTGAAATCCGGCGGCTATCTGGTGATCGATCCGGCGGAAGCCATGACCACCATCGACGTCAACACCGGGGCGTTCGTCGGTCATCGCAACCTCGAAGAAACCATTTTCAAGACCAATCTCGAAGCGGCCACGGCGATCGCCCGGCAGATGCGCCTGCGCAATCTCGGCGGGATCATCATCATCGACTTCATCGACATGGAAGATGAAGAGCACCAGCGTCAGGTCCTGCGCACTCTGGAGAAACAGTTGGAGCGCGATCACGCCAAGACCAACATCATCGGCATCACCGAGTTGGGCCTGGTGCAGATGACCCGCAAGCGCACCCGCGAAAGCCTTGAGCAGGTGTTGTGCGAACCGTGCAGCAGTTGTCAGGGACGCGGCAAACTGAAGACCGCCGAAACCATCTGTTACGAGATCTTCCGTGAGATTCTGCGCGAGGCCCGGGCCTACCAGGCCGAGGGTTATCGAGTGCTGGCCAACCAGAAAGTGGTCGATCGTCTGCTTGATGAAGAGTCCGGTAACGTCGCCGAGCTTGAAGGCTTCATCGGTCGCACCATACGCTTCCAGGTGGAAACCATGTATTCCCAGGAACAATATGACGTGGTGCTGCTCTGAAACCCTGCATCACCCTTCATTCAACGCGGCTGGCCTCAGCTTTTCGCAGTTTTTTTGCCATGGGAGCCAACTGACATGGAGCGTCTGACACGCATTCTGGCCGCACTCACCCGCTGGGGGCTGGGCCTGTGCGCGTTGGTTCTGGTGTTGATGGCGTTGTACGTCAGCCTCGGCCGCGAGCTGACCCCTCTGGTGGCGGAATACCGCGCCGACATCGAAGACAAGGCCAGCGCCGCCCTCGGCATGCCTTTGCAAATCGGTGAGCTGGAAGGCAACTGGAGCGGTTTCGCGCCGATCCTGCTGGCCCATGACGTGATGGTCGGCGACGGCGCCAACGCTCTGCGCCTCGACCGCGTGCGGGTGGTGCCGGATATGTGGGGTAGCGTGTTGGCCCGCGAAGTACGCCTCGCGCATATCGAACTCAACGGTTTGAAGATCAGCCTCAAGGAAGCCGAAGACGGCACTTGGGCGCTGGAAGGCCTGCCGGTGCAGAAGGATCAACCCTTCGATCCGGCACAATTGTTCCAGCGCTCGCAGATGATCAGGCAACTGTCGGTGCTCGACAGCCAGGTGACCCTGCAACCGCTCGACCACCCGCCCATGACGCTCACCTATGTCGGTCTGAATCTGCGTACCGGCGCCAGCCGCCAGCGTCTCGACGCGCGTCTGACCTTGCCCGATGGCCAGCCTGTCGCGCTGAGCCTGCGCAGCCAGCTTCGTCCCGATCAATGGCAGAACAGCGCCATCGAGGGTTATGCCAGCCTGCCACAGAGCGACTGGTCGAAATGGCTGCCCGAGCGCCTGACCCAGCAATGGAATTTTTCCGAGATCAAGGCCGGCGGTGAACTCTGGGTCGATTGGGCCGAAGGCGCGTTGCAAAGCGCCGCGTTGCGCCTGAATGCGCCGCAAGTGACCGGTGCCTACGCCGAGCGCAAGCCAATCCAGATCAACAATCTGGCGCTCAACGCCTATTACCGCAACAACGCCGAGGGAGTGAAAGTCACCCTCGATTCACTGGCCATGAGCTTCGGCGAAACCCGCTGGGAATCCCATGTGCAGGTGCAGCAGACCCGCGCCAGCGCCAAGGCTGAAGAGCTCTGGCATCTGCAGGCCGATCGCCTCGATCTGACCCCGATCACGCCGCTGCTCAATGCGTTGGGGCCGTTGCCGCAAAGCTTCGCCACAGTGGTCGAGCGTTTGAAGGTAACCGGCGGCCTGCGCAACGTGTTGCTGGACTTCCGCCCGACCGCCACCGATGGCAGCAAATTCGGCTTTGCCGCCAACCTCGATAATGTCGGTTTCGATGCCTACCACGGCGCTCCGGCGGCGCGGAATGTCAGTGGCAGCCTGAGTGGCAACCTCGACGGCGGCGAGTTGCGCCTCGACAGCAAGGACTTTGTCCTGCACCTCGATCCGATTTTCGCCAAACCATGGCAATACCTGCAGGCCAATGCGCGGCTGACCTGGAAGCTCGACAAGGATGGCTTCACCCTGATTGCGCCATACCTCAAGGTATTGGGCGAGGAGGGCAAGATTGCCGGCGATTTCCTCATTCGCCTGCACTTTGACCATAGCCAGGAAGACTACATGGACCTGCGCGTCGGCCTGGTCGATGGCGACGGTCGCTATACCGCGAAATATCTGCCGGCGGTGTTGAGCCCGGCGCTTGATGAGTGGCTGCGCACAGCGATCCTCAAAGGCGCGGTGGATCAGGGCTTCTTCCAGTATCAGGGCTCGCTGAGCAAGAACGCCGGCGAGGCTGATCGCAGCATCAGCCTGTTCTTCAAGGTCCATGACGCCGAACTGGCGTTTCAGCCGGGCTGGCCGCATGTGAGCAAAGTCAGCGGCGATGTGTTCATCGAAGACAGCGGCGTGCGCATCTGGGCCAGCAAAGGCCAGTTGCTCGACACCCAAGTCAGCGATGTCTTCGTCAATATTCCTCATGTACCGGCCGGGCAGAACTCGCATTTGTTCCTTGATGGCGCATTTGCCGGTGGCCTCGGCGATGGCTTGAAGATTCTTCAGGATGCGCCGATCGGCACTGGCGAGACCTTTGCCGGTTGGGAGGGCGCAGGTGATCTGAATGGCAAGCTCAAACTGGACATTCCGCTGGCCAAGGGCGAACAGCCGAAAATCCTCGTCGATTTCAAAACCGCCAACGCGCGGCTGAAACTGGCCGAACCGAAACTGGAACTGAGCCAACTCAAGGGCGATTTCCGCTTCGACAGCAATAAGGGCCTCAGCGGCCAGAACATCTCTGCACGGGCCTTCGACAAACCGGTCACTGCGCAGATATTCGCCGACGGCAGCCCCAATCAGATCAAGACTCGCGTCGCCGCATCCGGACAGGTTGAAGTCAAAAAGCTCACCGACTGGCTGGGCGTGACCCAGCCGTTGCCGGTGTCCGGGACGATTCCGTATCAGTTGCAGCTGAATCTTTCCGGGGCCGACAGTCAGTTGCTGGTCAGCTCCAGCCTCAAAGGCGTGGCAGTGGATTTGCCGGCGCCGTTCGGCATGGCCGCCGATGTCGGGCGCGACACGGTGTTCCGCATGACCTTGCAAGGGCAGGAGCGGCGTTACTGGTTCAATTACGATCAACTGGCCAATTTCACCTTTGCCGCGCCGCCGAGCAATTTCGCCGATGGCCGTGGCGAACTGTTTCTCGGCGCTGGCGAAGCGGTGTTGCCGGGCGCCAAGGGCCTGCGCATTCGCGGGGTGCTGTCGGAACTGGACGTCGCGCCGTGGCAGGATCTGGCCAACAAATACGCGGGCGGGGATCCGGGCGGCAGCGCCAAGCAACTGCTGAGCAGCGCTGACATCAAGGTCGGCAAATTGACCGCGCTCGGCACCACACTGGATCAGGCCTCGGTGCAGATCAATCGCAAGCCAGGCGCGTGGAACCTGGCGCTGGATAGCCAACAGGCCAAGGGCAGCGCCAGCCTGCCGGACGCCAACGGCGTGCCGATTGCGGTGAATCTGCAATACGTGAAACTGCCGGCGCCGGACCCGGCGGTGCAGGCTGACGAGAACGCGCCTGATCCATTGGCGTCGGTCGACCCGACGAAAATCCCGGCGCTGGATATAACCCTCAACCAATTATTCCTCGGCCCCGACCTAGTGGGTGGCTGGTCGCTGAAAGTGCGGCCGACCGCCAAGGGCATCGCGCTGAACAACCTCGACATGGGCCTCAAGGGCATCCTGCTGCAAGGCAACGGCGGCTGGGAAGGCGCGCCGGGGGCGACCAGCAGTTGGTACAAGGGCCGCATTGGCGGCAAGAATCTGGCCGACGTGCTCAAAGGCTGGGGTTTCGCGCCAAGCGTCACCAGTGAAGAATTCCACATGGATGTCGATGGCCGCTGGCCGGGCTCGCCGGCGTGGCTGGCGACCAAGCGCTTCTCCGGCACCCTCGATGCCTCGCTGAACAAAGGCCAGTTCGTTGAAGTGGAGGGCGGTGCTCAGGCGCTGCGGGTGTTCGGCCTGCTCAACTTCAACTCGATCGGCCGGCGTCTGCGTCTGGACTTCTCCGACCTGTTCGGCAAAGGCCTGAGCTACGACCGGGTCAAAGGTTTGCTGGTGGCGAACAACGGTGTCTACGTGACACGTGAGCCGATTCGCCTGACCGGGCCTTCGAGCAACCTTGAGCTGGACGGCACGCTGGATCTGGTCGGTGACAAGGTCGATGCGAAATTGCTGGTGACCTTGCCGGTGACCAACAACCTGCCGATCGCCGCGCTGCTCGTCGGCGCACCGGCGGTCGGCGGCGCGCTGTTCCTCATCGACAAGCTGATCGGCGACCGCGTCGCGCGCTTCGCCAGCGTCAAGTACACCGTCAAAGGCCCATGGAAAGAGCCGAAAATCACCTTCGACAAGCCTTTTTGAACGGCCCGGCCTTGAAGCGATGGAGTAGCATGGCCGAATACCTCTTTGGGAGTTCGCCATGTCTTTAGCGGTGATTCAAATGGTCACCCAGAGCGACGTGCCGGCCAATCTGGCCCAGGCCCGACGCCTGCTTGAACAGGCCGCCGCTGGCGGGGCGAAACTCGCGGTGCTGCCGGAAAACTTCGCCGCCATGGGCCGTCGCGACGTCGCCGATATCGGCCGCGCCGAGGCCTTGGGCGAAGGGCCGATCCTGCCCTGGTTGAAACAGACCGCCCGCGACCTCACCTTATGGATAGTCGCCGGTACATTGCCGTTGCCACCGCTGGGTCAACCCACGGCCAAAGCCAATGCCTGCTCGTTGTTGATCAATGAATACGGCGAGATCGTCGCGCGCTATGACAAGCTGCATCTGTTCGATGTCGATGTCGCCGACAATCGCGGCCGGTACCGTGAATCCGATGACTATGCTTATGGCGGTAATGTAGTGGTGGCGGATACGCCGGTGGGGCGAGTCGGTCTGAGCGTGTGTTACGACTTGCGTTTCCCGGAGCTGTACAGTGAATTGCGTGCCGCCGGTGCCGAATTGATTACCGCACCGTCGGCGTTTACGGCCGTAACCGGCGCCGCGCATTGGGATGTACTGATCCGCGCGCGGGCCATCGAAACACAGTGTTATATCCTCGCGGCCGCACAGGGCGGCAGTCATCCGGGGCCACGCGAGACCTTCGGGCATGCGGCGATTGTCGACCCGTGGGGGCGTGTGCTGGCCCAGCAGGATCAAGGCGAGGCGGTGTTGCTGGCCGCCCGCGACAGCGATGAACAAGCGTCCATCCGGGCGCGCATGCCGGTGACGCGTCATCGGCGGTTTTTCTCGCAGGGCGCCCAGCGGCCTGCTTCAGAACACGAATTTAAGGCGTAAACCTATGAGCGAGTTGTTGTCCTCAGTCAGTGATCACCTGTTGGCACCCGGCGGTGTCACGATCGAGAGCCTGCAAGGCGTGCTCGGCGATCTGGCCGGGCCGGGCATCGATGCCGCCGACCTGTATTTCCAGGGCCAGATTTCCGAGTCGTGGGCGCTGGAAGACGGCATCGTCAAGGAAGGCAGCTTCAACCTCGATCAGGGTGTCGGCGTGCGCGCGCAGTCCGGTGAGAAAACCGGTTTTGCCTACAGCAACGCGATCACCCTTGAGGCCCTCGGTGCAGCGGCGCGTGCGGCGCGTTCGATCTCCCGCGCCGGGCAGAACGGCACCGTGCAGGCGTTCACCAGCCAGGACGTCGCGCAACTGTACGCGCCCGATAACCCGCTGGAAGTGCTCAGCCGCGCGGAAAAAGTCGAGTTGCTCAAACGCATCGACGTCGCCACACGCGCACTCGACCCACGGATTCAGCAGGTCAGCGTGAGCATGGCCGGGGTCTGGGAGCGAATCCTGGTGGCCTCCACCGACGGTGGGCTGGCCGCCGACGTGCGCCCACTGGTGCGTTTCAACGTAAGCGTCATCGTCGAACAGAATGGCCGTCGCGAACGCGGCGGGCACGGCGGCGGTGGGCGTACCGATTACCGCTACTTCCTCGCCGAAGACCGCGCCATGGGTTATGCCCGCGAAGCGCTGCGCCAGGCTCTGGTCAATCTGGAAGCGATTCCGGCGCCGGCCGGTACCTTGCCGGTGGTGCTGGGTTCCGGCTGGTCCGGGGTGCTGTTGCACGAAGCGGTCGGCCATGGCCTGGAAGGCGATTTCAACCGCAAGGGCAGCTCGGCCTACAGTGGGCGCATGGGTGAAATGGTTGCCTCCAAGCTATGCACCATCGTCGATGACGGCACCTTGAGCGGCCGTCGCGGTTCGCTGAGCGTCGATGACGAAGGCACGCCGACCGAGTGCACCACGCTGATCGAAAACGGCGTACTCAAGGGCTACATGCAAGACAAGCTCAATGCGCGGCTGATGGGCGTGGCACGCACCGGTAACGGTCGTCGCGAATCCTATGCGCACCTGCCGATGCCACGCATGACCAACACCTACATGCTCGGTGGCGAAAGCGATCCGGCAGAAATCATCGCCTCGGTGAAGAGGGGCATTTACTGCGCCAACCTCGGTGGCGGTCAGGTCGATATCACCAGCGGCAAGTTCGTGTTCTCCACCAGCGAGGCTTATCTGATCGAGGACGGCAAGATCACCGCACCGGTCAAAGGCGCGACGTTGATCGGCAACGGCCCCGAGGCGATGAGCCGGGTGTCGATGGTCGGTAACGATCTGGCGCTGGACAGCGGTGTGGGTACGTGTGGCAAGGATGGGCAGTCGGTGCCGGTGGGTGTCGGCCAGCCAACGCTGAAAATCGATGCGATTACCGTGGGTGGCACGGGCGCATAAGAGAGGCGGGGCTTTCGGGTGGCGCGCAGGACGGCCACCCGGTGACGATTATCAACGCAGGCCGCGTTGAGTCTCGTCCAGCTCCCGAATGTATTTGAAGATCTTGCGGCTCGAAGCAGGTGGTTTGTTTTGCGCAACCTCATGCTGGGCCTGACGGATCAGGGAACGCAATTGCTGGCGATCGGCGTCCGGGTACTCGATGACGAATTTCTCCAGCACGGCGTCATCGCCCGCGATCAGGCGGTCACGCCAGCGTTCCAGATTATGGAAGCGCTCGTTGTACTGGCGAGTGGAGGCATCGAGTTGATCGAGCAGAGTCAGAATCGCGTCAGTGTCCTGGTCGCGCATCAGTTTGCCGATGAACTGCAAATGCCGTTTACGCGCGATGTTCGCGGTGTGCTTGGGCGCATCGGCCAATGCCCGGCGCAAAGCGTCGGTCAACGGCAGTTTGGCGACCAGATCAGGCTTGAGTGTGGTCAGGCGCTCGCCGAGGTCAACCAGCGCATGCAACTCGCGTTTGACCTGAGATTTGCTTTTTTCTCCCGTATCGAGGGAGTCGTCGTAAGAATCAACCATGGTGGCAGTCCGCAAAGAAACGCCGCCATGATAACCAGTCGGGGGCCGCTTGTCCGGCCCGGTCGCTCGATGACCCCAGCCGAAAGCAGAATTTGAGTGGAGATGAGCATGAGTGCAGTTCAAAGCGTCGGCCCGCAGGCATTGCCGGCACTGCAAGAACAGGTCGAGCAGATCATCGCCGAAGCCAAGCGCCAGGGCGCCAGCGCCTGTGAAGTCGCGGTGTCGCTGGAGCAGGGGCTGTCGACTTCGGTGCGTCAGCGCGAGGTCGAAACCGTTGAATTCAATCGTGATCAGGGTTTTGGCATCACCCTGTACGTCGGCCAGCGCAAAGGCTCGGCCAGCACCTCGGCCACCGGGCCGGAGGCGATTCGTGAAACCGTCGCAGCAGCACTGGCCATCGCCAAACACACGTCCGAGGACGAAGCTTCGGGTCTGGCCGACGCCGCACTGATGGCCAGGGATGTGCAGGATTTCGACCTGTTCCACGAATGGGACATCACCCCGGAACAGGCCATTGAGAAGGCTTTGCTCTGCGAGGCAGCGGCGTTCGATGCCGATGCGCGGATCAAGAACGCCGACGGCACCACCCTCAGCACCCATCAGGGCTGCCGGGTTTATGGCAACAGCCACGGTTTCATCGGCGGTTACGCGTCGACCCGGCACAGCCTGAGTTGCGTGATGATCGCCGAAGCTGACGGGCAAATGCAGCGCGATTACTGGTATGACGTCAATCGCCAGGGCAGTCTGCTCGCCGATCCGGTGAGCATCGGCCAGCGTGCAGCGCAACGGGCGGCGAGCCGTCTGGGCGCGCGGCCGGTGCCGACCTGCGAAGTGCCGGTGCTGTTTTCCGCCGAACTGGCGGGCGGTCTGTTCGGCAGCTTCCTCTCGGCCGTGTCGGGCGGCAGCCTGTATCGCAAATCGTCGTTTCTGGAAGGCACACTGGGGCAAAAGCTGTTTCCGGAATGGCTGACCATTGATGAGCGTCCGCATCTGATGCGTGCCATGGGCAGTGCTTCCTACGACGGTGATGGCCTGGCGACTTACGCGAAACCGTTCGTCGAAAAGGGCGAGTTGGTCTCCTACATCCTCGGCACCTATTCCGGACGGAAACTGGGCATGCCGAGCACCGCCAACGCGGGCGGGGTGCACAACCTGTTCGTCACCCACGGTGACGAGGATCAGGCAGCGCTGTTGAAGCGCATGGGCCGAGGACTGCTGGTCACCGAATTGATGGGCCATGGCCTGAACATGGTCACCGGTGACTATTCGCGCGGTGCGGCGGGCTTCTGGGTGGAGAACGGCGAGATCCAGTTCGCTGTGCAGGAAGTGACCATCGCCGGCAACATGCGCGACATGTTCAAGCAGATTGTCGCAGTGGGTAATGATCTGGAACTGCGCAGCAACATTCGCACCGGGTCTGTGTTGATCGAGCGGATGACTGTCGCCGGCAGCTAAGCCGCGAATCCGCCAAGCCAAAAAGGCGCGCCATCCGTTGTGGATGGCGCGCCTTTTTTATTCGCTTCGCACAAATCCCCTGTGGGAGCGAGCCTGCTCGCGAAAGCGGTGGATCAGTTGCAAATGTGCTGGCTGACACGGCGCATTCGCAAGCAGGCTCGCTCCCACAAGTGAACAGCGCAAACTTGGGTGCTTGTGTTGGTTCTCATTATCATCTAATAATAAATCTCATCTCCGAACGAGTCACGGATCATGAGTTCTGCCTTGCACGAGCAGCCCTACCTCGAAAGCTGGCACTGGATGAGCCGCCAGATCCGTTGCGCGCTAAAGCCTGCAAGGAAGGCCGCGCGGTGATCGACGTCGCCCTGGAACACACCGACCTGTCGCGCAGCCAGCTGGAAGAGTTGCTCAACCCCGAGAAACTCACCGCCGGCGGCGTGTAAACCCCGCAACCGCTTTGGAGGCTCATCATGGAGCACTGGAAACGCACGATCGAACGGGCCAATCGCTGCTTCATGCTGGGCGAACTGATCGACGCCCGCGAGGCTTACCTGCAAGCCCTGGCCCTGGCGCAAGTGTTGTTCGAACGCTGGGCGGATGCCGACGAAGCGGTGGCGGCCTGCGTCGTCTCTCATCACAACCTCGCCGATCTGCATCTGCGCCTGAACCAACCGGAGGAGAGCGCCGAATATCTCTGTGCCATCCATCAACGTTTGTTGCAGACCATGCAGGACGAGCGCTTGCGCCCGGCTCTGCGTGAGGCGGCGCTGCGCCAGAGCAGCAAGACCTACGTCGAACTGTTGAATTTCATCAGCGAGCACGGCGAATACCCACGCACCCAGCGCCTGCTGCATCCGGACACCGGCAATGCCCGCCGCGCCTCAAATCCCCATCAGTATGGAGTCCATTGAAATGGCTTTTACCTTGCCTGCCTTACCTTATGCCTACGATGCCCTAGAGCCGCACATCGATGCGCAGACCATGGAAATCCATTACACCAAGCATCACCAGACCTACATCAACAACCTCAACGCCGCCGTGGAAGGCACCGAGTTCGCCGAGTGGCCAGTGGAAAAACTCGTCGCCAGCGTGCAGCAACTGCCGGAAAAACTTCGCGCGGCGGTGATCAATCAGGGCGGCGGCCACGCCAACCATTCGCTGTTCTGGGAAGTGATGGTGCCCAACGGTGGCGGCAAGCCCGACGGCCCGCTGGCCAAGGCCATCGACGAGCAACTGGGCGGACTCGACAGTTTCAAGGAAGCGTTCACCAAAGCCGCGCTGACCCGTTTCGGCAGCGGCTGGGCGTGGCTGAGCGTGACACCGGAGAAAAAACTGGTCGTGGAAAGCAGCGGCAACCAGGACAGCCCGTTGATGAACGGCAACACCCCGATCCTTGGCCTCGATGTCTGGGAGCACGCTTACTACCTGCGTTACCAGAACCGTCGCCCGGAGTACATCAACGCGTTCTACAACGTGATCAACTGGCCGGAAGTTGCTGCGCGCTATCAGGCCGCACTGGTTTAAGCCTTCAATAAAAACAATCAGGGCTGACTATGGGCACGGAAACACTGGCGATTGGCAGCGGGCGCATGTTTCGTTACGCGGTGGGTTCGCTGTTGCTGTTGGCGGGTATGACTTTACTGGTCGCCCACGCTTTGCAATGGCTGAATCTGGAACCGCGGCTGTTGCGCGCCTTGCAGGGTGGTGCCATCTGCGCCTTGGGCACGGCGCTTGGCGCGGTGCCGGTGCTGGTGATCCGGCGCATGCCGCAGGCACTCAGCGACACCTTGCTGGGATTTGGTGCCGGGGTGATGCTGGCGGCGACGGCGTTTTCGCTGATCGTGCCGGGCATAGCTGCGGCGGAGAGTCTTGGCCTGACGCCGTGGGCCGCCAGTGGCCTGATCTGCTTCGGCATCCTGCTCGGCGCGTTCGGTCTGTATCTGGTGGATCGGCGCGTCTCCGGTGCCTCGCCGGAAATGCTCGTCGGCACGCTGGAGCATCCGGTGATTCCACCACGAATCTGGCTGTTCGTGTTCGCCATCATCGCGCACAACATTCCGGAAGGCATGGCGGTTGGCGTATCTGCCGGAGGCGGGATGGCGGACGCCGACAGTCTGGCGATGGGCATTGCGTTGCAGGATGTGCCGGAAGGACTGGTGATTGCTCTGGTGCTGGCCGGGGCGGGAATGTCGCGGGTCAGAGCGTTTCTGATCGGCGCGGCGTCGGGGCTGGTCGAACCGGTATTTGCGCTGCTGTGTGCGTGGCTCGTGAGTCTGGCTCAGGTGCTATTGCCGTTGGGGCTGGCACTGGCGGCGGGGGCGATGTTGCTGGTGGTGACCCACGAAGTGATTCCAGAGTCACGCCGTCATGGGCATGACAAGCTGGCCAGTCTGGGCCTGTTGGTCGGGTTTTGTCTGATGATGGTGATGGATACGGCGTTGGGTTGAATGAAGGCGAGGAACAGTGTGCCCCGCCTCGAGGATTATTCACCTTCGTCGAAATACCTTTCGATCAGATCGACCAATGCGTCCATGGCTTCCTGAGCCTGTTCGCCTTCGGTGCTCAAATGGATTTTGGTGCCTTTACCCGCCGCGAGCATCATCATTGCCATGATGCTCTTGCCGTCGACAGTCGTTTCAGGTGTGCGTCCCACCCGGATCGTGCAGTCTGGATACTGACCCGCCACGCCGACGAATTTGGCCGATGCCCGGGCATGCAGGCCCAGCTTATTGATGATTTCGATTTCACGAGCAGGCATCGCGGTGTGGATCCTTTAGGTGAGGTCGCGGTGGCGAACCTGGACGTTCTTCAGGGTTTTCTGCAGGGCCTGACCCAGTCGTTCGGTCAGGTAGACGGAGCGGTGGTGCCCGCCGGTGCAGCCGATGGCAATGGTCACGTAGGCGCGGTTGCTGGCGGCGAAACGTGGCAGCCACTTGTTCAGGTAGGCGTAGATGTCCTGATACATTTCTTCGACATCCGGCTGCTGCGCCAGGTACTCGGCCACAGGGGCATCGAGGCCGGACTGAGCGCGCAGCTCCGGTTTCCAGTACGGATTGGGCAGGCAGCGCACATCGAACACGAGGTCGGCGTCGACCGGCATGCCGCGCTTGAAGCCAAATGATTCAACCAGAAACGCCGTGCCGGGCTCAGGCTGATTCAACAGGCGCAACTTCAGGGTATCGCGCAGTTGATACAGATTGAGGTTGGTGGTGTTGATTTTCAGGTCAGCCAGATCGGCGATCGGGCCGAGCAGGGCGGTTTCATCGTGAATCGCCTCGGCCAGTGAGCGATTGGCGTTGCTCAGCGGGTGACGTCGCCGGGTTTCGGAAAAACGCTTGAGCAGGGTTTCTTCGTCGGCGTCCAGGTACAGCACATCGCACTTGATGTGTTTGGCACGGACGTCTTCGAGCAACTCGGGAAAGCGTGACAGATGGCTGGGCAGGTTGCGTGCATCGATCGACACGGCGACCAGCGGCTGCGCCAGCTCCGTGTGAATCAGCGCACGCTCGGCCAGTTCCGGCAGCAAACCGGCCGGCAGATTGTCGATGCAGTAGTAGCCGTTGTCCTCAAGGACATTCAGGGCGGTACTTTTACCCGAGCCCGAACGGCCACTGACAATGATCAAGCGCATGATTAGTGCCCGTTCTGCTCGTCCAGTACAACCTGGTACAAGGCTTCATTGCTCGGAGCGCTGCGCAATTTGTCGCGCACTTCCTTGCGGTCGAGCATGCTGGCGATCTGGCGCAACAACTCCAGATGCGCGTCGGTCGCGGCTTCCGGGACAAGCAGCACGAACAGCAGGTCCACCGGAGCGCCGTCGATGGCGTCGAAATCGATCGGGGCTTCGAGGTGCAGCAGGGCGCTCACTGGCCCCGCGCAGCCCTTGAGGCGGCAGTGGGGAATGGCGATGCCGTTGCCAAAACCGGTGGAGCCGAGTTTTTCACGGGCGATCAGCGCCTCGAAGACATCCTGCATCGCCAGATCCGGCACTTCGCGGTGGATCAGGTTGGCAATCTGTTCGAGGGCTTTTTTCTTGCTGCCGCCCGGCGCGTTCACTTGGGAACGGCCGGGGGTCAGGATGGTTTCAAGTCGGATCATGGATAGGGGTGTTAACGACCGGTCGCGCCCTGGAGGAGGCTCTGGGTCTTTTCCTTATGCTTTTTGAGTTGGCGATCCAGCTTGTCGGTAAGTGAGTCGATCGCAGCGTACATGTCGGTATCTTCTGCGTTTGCGACCACTTCGCTGCCGGGGATATGCAAGGTGGCTTCGATCTTCTGCTTCAGCTTTTCGACGCACATCGTGACCTGCACGTTGGTGATCTTGTCGAAATGTCGCTCCAGTCGCTGGAGTTTTTCCTCGATGTAGGAACGCAGAGGTTGGGTCACTTCCAGTTGGTGTCCACTGATGTTGACTTGCATACAGCTTCTCCTTCGTTGCCAGTGCATAAAGCGGCAGGCCGAAAAGCCTGCCACTGGAACGCTGTAACGTGGCTTACATCAACCGCTTGCGTTCGCTCGAAGGCGCGATTCCGAGGGATTCGCGGTACTTGGCGACGGTGCGGCGAGCCACCTGAATGCCTTGTGCCTCCAGTAAACCAGCGATCTTGCTGTCACTCAACGGCTTTTTCTGATTTTCCGCTGCGACCAGTTTCTTGATGATCGCGCGGATCGCCGTGGACGAGCATTCGCCGCCTTCGGAGGTACTGACGTGGCTGGAGAAAAAGTATTTCAGCTCATAAATACCGCGCGGGGTATGCATGAATTTTTGTGTGGTCACCCGGGAAATCGTCGATTCGTGCATGCCGACCGCTTCGGCGATGTCATGCAATACCAACGGCTTCATTGCTTCGTCGCCGTATTCGAGGAAGCCGCGCTGATGTTCGACGATCTGCGTGGCCACTTTCATCAGGGTTTCGTTACGGCTCTGCAGGCTCTTGATGAACCAGCGCGCTTCCTGCAACTGGTTGCGCATGAAAGTGTTGTCGGCGCTGGTGTCGGCACGCTTCACAAAACCGGCGTACTGGGCGTTGACGCGCAGGCGAGGCACCGATTCCTGGTTCAGCTCGACCAGCCAGCGCTCGTTGTCCTTGCGCACGATCACGTCGGGAATCACGTATTCGGCTTCGGTCGACTCGATCTGTGAGCCGGGACGCGGATTGAGGCTCTGCACCAGTTCGATGACTTGGCGCAGCTCGTCTTCCTTGAGCTTCATGCGCCGCATCAACTGGCTGTAATCGCGGCTGCCGAGCAGGTCGATGTAATCGGCGACAAGCCGCTTGGCCTCGGTCAGCCACGGCGTCTTCGCGGGCAGCTGGCGCAATTGCAGCAGCAGGCATTCGCTGAGGTTGCGGGCGCCGATACCGGCGGGCTCGAATTGCTGGATGCGATGCAGGACGGCTTCGATTTCGTCGAGCTCGATGTCCAGTTCCGGATCGAACGCTTCAAGAATTTCTTCGAGTGTTTCGTCCAGATAGCCCTGATTGTTGATGCAGTCGATCAGGGTGACAGCGATCAGGCGATCGGTGTCGGACATCGGCGCCAGGTTCAGTTGCCAGAGTAGATGGCTTTGCAGGCTCTCGCCGGCGGACGTGCGGGTGGTGAAATCCCACTCATCGTCATCGCTGCTGGGCAGGCTGCTGGCGCTGGTCTGGTAGACGTCTTCCCAGGCGGTATCCACTGGCAGTTCATTGGGGATGCGCTCGTTCCAATCGCCATCCTCGAGGTTATCCACCGTCGGGGCGGTTTCCTGGTAGGAGGGTTCCTGGATTTCGGCGGGCTTCTGTTCGGCGTTGTCGGCCAGCGGATCGGCGTTGTCGAAGTCGTCGCCTTCTTCCTGGCGCTCGAGCATCGGATTGGATTCCAGAGCCTCCTGGATCTCCTGTTGCAGGTCCAGGGTCGACAATTGGAGCAGGCGGATGGCCTGTTGCAGCTGCGGTGTCATCGTCAGCTGCTGGCCCATTCTCAAGACTAGCGATGGTTTCATGGCAGGGGCTTAACACCTTATTCGCCGGCGCTTTGCGCCATCCACTACAGGGCGCCGAAGCGCCAAACTTAAGCAAATTATATGCCTGAAACTGAAGTGTTTGCCTAGAGCGCTGTAACAATTAAAGCGGATAAATGCGCCTTGAATCGATACAGCGCTGTCGCGCTTACAGGCGGAACTCGTGACCCAGATACACTTCCTTGACCAGATCGTTGGCCAGGATGGTCTCGGCATCGCCTTCAGCGATCAGTTGACCGTCGTTGACGATGTAAGCGGTTTCGCAGATATCCAGGGTCTCACGCACGTTGTGGTCGGTGATCAGCACACCGATGCCCTTGGCCTTGAGGTGGTGGATGATCTGCTTGATGTCGCCGACGGAGATCGGGTCGACACCGGCGAACGGTTCGTCGAGCAGGATGAACTTGGGTGCAGTGGCCAGGGCGCGAGCGATTTCCACCCGGCGACGCTCACCGCCGGACAGGCTCATGCCGAGGTTGTCGCGGATGTGGCTGATGTGGAATTCCTGCAGCAGGCTTTCCAGCTCCTTGCGCCGACCGGCCTTGTCGAGTTCAGGGCGAGTTTCGAGGATCGCCATGATGTTGTCGGCGACCGACAGTTTGCGGAAGATCGACGCTTCTTGCGGCAGATAGCCGATACCGGCCTTGGCGCGGCCGTGCATCGGCTGGTGGCTGACGTCAAGATCGTCGATCAGCACGCGACCCTGATCTGCCTGCACCAGGCCAACGATCATGTAGAAGCACGTAGTCTTGCCGGCGCCGTTCGGGCCGAGCAAGCCGACGATCTGCCCGCTGTCGATCGACAGGCTGACGTCACGCACGACCTGGCGGCTTTTATAGGCCTTGGCCAGGTGCTGAGCTTTCAGAGTTGCCATTACTGGGATTTCTCTTCGGTTTTCTTCTTCGGCTGGATCACCATATCGATGCGCGGACGCGATTCGGTGACCTTGCTGCCCGTGGCGCGACCGGCGCTGGCCAGTTTCTTCACGGTGTCGTAGACGATTTTTTCGCCCTGGGTGACGTTGTTATCCTTGTCGATAACCTTGGCCTTGTCGATCAGCACCACCCGGTTCTGCTGGGCGTGGTATTGAATCGTCACACCGTAGCCCTTGACTGGGTTGGCGTCGCCCTGGGTCTGCAACTGCTCGAAGTAAGCCAGGTTGCCTACCGAAGTCACCACGTCGATGTCGCCATTGGGCGCACGCGTCATGGTCACGGTGTTGCCTTTAACGATCATCGAGCCCTGGGTAATGATCACGTCACCTTTATAGGTGGCAATGCCATTCTTGTCGTCCAGTTGGGCGTCGTCGGCCTGAATGCGGATAGGCTGCTGCTGATCGTTCGGCAGGGACCAGGCGCTCGCGCTTCCCAGTGCTGCGCCCAGACTGAGCAAAATAGGGAGGGTTTTAACGAGCCTCATACTGTCCTCTTACGTTCGATTGCAGGTGTATCCTGCTGTCCTTCAGGTACGCTTTCATCCCGACGCCAGTCGATACGCCGCCAGCGCCCTCGATTCTAACGGGTTGCGCGGTCTGCGCATATTCTTGCTGCGGGAACACGGTCATGCGGGTGCTGGTGATCAGGGTGCCGCGCTGTTTCTCGTCGGTGCGCTGTACGCGTACCGAATCGATCAATTCAACTTCGGTGCCGCCCGAATTCACTTCGCCGCGCTCGCTGGTCACGTGCCACGGGAAGTCGGTGCCGCGATACATGTTCAAGTCAGGCTTGGTTACCAGAGTGACATCGGTGGCCTTGACGTGCTCGGCCTTGTCGGAGGTCATCTCATACTGCACCTTGCCGTCGGGCAGGTACTGAATGGTGTGCGTGTTGGTCGCATACCAGTCGATCGGATTCTCGGCGGCCGAGACCGGCGGCTTGTCGAGGAAGCGTTCCGGGCTGATGTTCCAGTAGCCGACCGCAGCGAAAATCGCCGCGATGCAGCCGAACAGCAGGAAATTGCGAAACTTTTTGCTAAACATGGTCAGGCTCACAGGTACGCGGCGTTGGCCGCTTCGAGGCGGCCCTGGGCGCGCAGGATCAATTCGCAGAATTCGCGGGCGGCACCTTCGCCGCCACGGGCGCGGGTAACGCCGTGGGCGTGTTCGCGGACGAAATCGGCAGCGTTGGCTACCGCCATGCCCAGCCCTACACGGCGGATCACCGGCAAGTCTGGCAGATCGTCGCCCAGATAGGCGACTTCCTCATAGCTTAGGCCCAGTTGCGCGAGCAGGCCGTCGAGCACCACCAGTTTGTCCTCGCGTCCCTGAAACAGGTGCGGGATGCCGAGGTTCTTAGCGCGTCGCTCAACCACCGGGGTCTTGCGACCACTGATGATCGCCGTTTGCACGCCGGCATTCATCAGCATCTTGATGCCCTGGCCGTCGAGGGTGTTGAAGGTCTTGAACTCGCTGCCGTCTTCAAGGAAGTACAGACGCCCGTCGGTGAGCACACCGTCGACGTCGAACACAGCCAGTTTGATTGCTTTGCCACGTTGCAGCAGATCGTTGCTCATTACATGACTCCTGCGCGCAGCAGATCGGAGAGGTTGAAGGCGCCGATCGGGCGATCCTCCTCGTCGACGACTACCAGGGCGTTGATTCGATGGTCTTCCATGATTTTCAGGGCTTCGGCGGCGAGCATGTCGGGCCGGGCGGTCTTGCCGTGGGCGGTCATCACCTGGTCGATGGTGGCGCTGCGGATGTCGATGGCGCGATCCAGCGTGCGGCGCAAATCACCGTCGGTGAAGATCCCGGCGAGCTTGCCATCGGCTTCAATAATAGCGGTCATGCCCAGACCCTTGCGGGTCATTTCCATCAGCGCGTCCTTGAGCAGGGTACCGCGTTGTACCTGCGGCAGCTCCTGCCCGGCGTGCATGACGTTTTCGACTTTCAGCAGCAGGCGACGGCCAAGGGCGCCACCGGGATGCGAGAAGGCAAAATCTTCGGCGGTAAAACCACGCGCTTCCAGCAGGGCCACGGCCAGAGCGTCGCCCATGACCAGTGCCGCTGTGGTCGATGAGGTCGGCGCCAGGTTCAGCGGGCAGGCTTCGTGCTCGACATGCACATTGAGATTGACCTCGGCAGCCTTCGCCAATGGCGACTGTGGATTGCCGGTGACGCTGATCAGCTGGATGCCCAGGCGTTTGATCAATGGCAGCAGCGTTACGATTTCGTTGGTCGAGCCGGAGTTCGACAGGGCGAGAATCACGTCGTCGCGGGTGATCATGCCCATGTCGCCGTGGCTGGCTTCGGCCGGATGCACGAAAAACGCTGGGGTGCCGGTGCTGGCGAGGGTGGCGGCGATCTTGTTGCCGACGTGCCCGGATTTGCCCATGCCGACTACGACCACGCGGCCCTTGCTGGCCAGAATCATCTCGCAGGCGCGTACGAAATCGGCGTCGATATGGGCCATCAAGCCTTGGACGGCTTCCACTTCGAGGCGGATGGTGCGTTGTGCCGATTGAATCAGGTCGCGGGTTTTGCTCATGTCAGAATCGTATGGGCCGATGAAAAGGCGGCGATTATAGCGGTTATGTGGCAAAGCCTCACGCAAGTTCGACGTGCTTTGTCATTACTGGTTACCAAAACACTCTGAAAGTCGCTCAGGCCCTCTTCAGTCGGCGATCTTGGCCGGGTTCTCGCTTGGGCGCTCAGCCTTTGCAGTGATATAGTTCGCCGCCAGTTCGGCCTGCCCGGGATGCAGGTGTTTCCGAGGAAAGTCTGGCATCCCAGTGAGAGGCTGCATCGCAAGGAGTTTAGATGAGTGCCGATAACGCCTACGCGGTCGAGCTGAAGGGAGTCTCCTTCAAGCGCGGTGCGCGGAGCATTTTCAATAACGTCGATATCCGCATCCCGCGCGGCAAGGTCACCGGCATCATGGGGCCTTCCGGCTGCGGCAAGACCACGCTGCTGCGCCTGATGGGCGCGCAGTTGCGGCCGTCCGGCGGCGAAGTCTGGGTCAACGGGCAGAACCTGCCGACGCTGTCGCGCAGTGATCTGTTCGATGCGCGCAAGCACATGGGCGTGCTGTTTCAGAGCGGTGCGCTGTTCACTGACCTCGATGTGTTCGAGAACGTGGCCTTTCCGCTTCGGGTGCACACGCAACTGCCGGAAGACATGATTCGCGACATCGTCCTGCTGAAATTGCAGGCGGTGGGGCTGCGTGGCGCCATCGAGCTGATGCCGGACGAACTGTCCGGCGGGATGAAGCGCCGCGTGGCGCTGGCCCGGGCGATTGCCCTCGATCCGCAGATTCTCATGTACGACGAGCCTTTTGTGGGCCAGGACCCGATTGCCATGGGCGTGTTGGTGCGCCTGATCCGCCTGCTCAACGATGCACTGGGAATCACCAGCATCGTGGTCTCGCACGACCTGGCGGAAACCGCGAGCATTGCCGACTACATCTATGTCGTGGGCGATGGTCAGGTGCTGGGGCAGGGCACGCCGGATGAGCTGATGAATTCGGATGACCCGCGTATCCGTCAGTTCATGACCGGTGATCCCGATGGCCCGGTGCCGTATCACTTTCCAGCGACGGATTACCGCGCAGATCTTCTGGGGAAGCGTTGATGCGCAGAATTTCATTGATGGAACGCGTGCGTCGGTTCGGCGAATCGGCGATCGACGCGGTCGCGGTGTTTGGTCGGGCGACCCTGTTCCTGTTTCACGCCCTGCTGGGCCGTGGCGGCATCAGCGGTGGATTCGGCCTGTTGGTCAAACAGCTGCATTCGGTCGGCGTCATGTCGCTGGTGATCATCGTGGTCTCCGGCATTTTCATCGGCATGGTCCTGGCGCTGCAGGGCTTCAGCATTCTTTCCAGCTATGGTTCAGAGCAGGCTGTAGGGCAGATGGTCGCCCTGACGCTGCTGCGTGAACTGGGGCCGGTTGTCACGGCGTTGCTGTTTGCCGGGCGGGCCGGTTCGGCGTTGACCGCCGAGATCGGCAACATGAAATCCACCGAGCAGCTGTCCAGTCTGGAAATGATCGGTGTCGATCCGCTCAAGTACATCATTGCCCCGCGCCTGTGGGCCGGCTTCATTTCCCTTCCTGTGCTGGCGATGATCTTCAGCGTCGTCGGCATCTGGGGCGGTTCGTGGGTGGCGGTCGACTGGCTGGGCGTCTACGAAGGCTCGTACTGGGCGAACATGCAGAACAGCGTGAACTTCACCAGTGATGTGCTAAATGGCGTGATCAAGAGTGTCGTTTTCGCCTTTGTGGTGACCTGGATCGCCGTATTCCAAGGCTATGACTGTGAACCCACGTCCGAGGGGATCAGTCGAGCCACCACCAAGACCGTGGTGTTTGCCTCGCTGGCAGTGCTCGGCCTGGACTTTATTCTGACCGCTTTGATGTTTGGAGATTTCTGATGCAAAACCGCACCCTGGAAATCGGTGTCGGCCTGTTCCTGCTGGCAGGGATCCTGGCTTTGCTGCTGCTCGCCTTGCGCGTCAGCGGCCTGTCTCCGACTTCGTCCACCGACACTTACAAGTTGTATGCGTATTTCGACAATATCGCCGGTCTGACGGTCAGAGCCAAAGTGACCATGGCCGGTGTGACCATCGGCAAGGTCACCGCTATCGATCTGGATCGCGACAGCTTCACCGGTCGGGTCACGCTGCAAGTGGATAAAAAGGTCGACAACCTGCCGGTCGATTCCACAGCGTCTATCCTGACCGCGGGTCTGCTGGGCGAGAAATACATCGGTATCAGCGTCGGCGGTGAAGACACCCAGTTGAAAGACGGTGGAACCATCCACGACACGCAGTCGTCACTGGTACTGGAAGACCTGATCGGTAAATTCCTGCTCAATACCGTTAGCAAAGACGCCAAATGAGGAGCTTTTGAATGATCTCTATCTTGCGACGTGGCCTGTTGGTGTTGCTCGCGGCCCTGCCGTTGATGGCTAACGCTGCACCGGGGCAATCGGCTCATGACCTGATTCAGGACACCACGAACCGGATGCTTGCCGACTTGCAGGCAAATAAAGAGAAGTACAAGCAGGATCCGCAGGATTTCTATGCGGCGCTCAACAGCATTGTGGGGCCGGTGGTGGATGCCGAGGGCATCTCCAAAAGCATCATGACCGTGAAGTATTCGCGCAAGGCCACGCCTGAGCAGATGCAGCGCTTTCAGGAAAACTTCAAGCGCGGTCTGTTCCAGTTCTATGGCAACGCTCTGCTGGAATACAACAACCAGGGCATCACGGTTGACCCGGCCAAAGACGAATCGGGCGACCGCACCAGCGTCAACATGACCGTCAAGGGCAGCAATGGCGCGATCTATCCGGTGCAGTACACGCTTGAGAAGATCAGCGGCGAGTGGAAACTGCGCAACGTGATCATCAACGGCATCAACATCGGCAAGCTGTTCCGTGACCAGTTTGCTGACGCCATGCAACGCAATGGCAACGATCTGGACAAGACCATCGATGGCTGGGCCGGTGAAGTGGCCAAGGCCAAGCAGGAAACCGACAAAGCCGCCGCGAAGCCAGCGCAATGAGTGAGGCGGCAGTTCGTATGAGTGATGTCGACGAGCTGGTGCTCAGCGGCGTGCTGGATTACCGCACCGGGCCTGAGCTGCGCAAGGAAGGGCAGGCGCTGATCAAGTCGAGCAAGGCGTCCGCGCTGGTCATCGATTGTTCGGCGGTGCAGAAGTCCAGCAGCGTCGGCCTGTCGTTGCTGCTGTGCTTCATGCGCGATGCGCAGGCGGCCGGCAAGGCCGTCAGCATCCGTGCGATGCCTGATGACATGCGCGAAATCGCTCAGGTCAGTGAATTGACCGAGCTGTTGGCGCAACCCTGAACCATCATCTATAAAGAAGCCCCCCGTCAGAGTCCTGCGTTGCGGGGTTCGCAGGCGCGGGGCTTTTTTGTATGATGTCCGACCCGTGCGCACAGGGCGCCGATTGAGGTTGAGCATGCAGGCCGTAGAAGTGAAGAGCTTCCTTGAAGGAAAGCTGCCAGGAACGCTGGTAGAAGTTGAAGGCGAAGGCTGCAACTTCCAGCTGAACGTGATTAGCGATGAACTGGCGGCGTTGAGCCCGGTGAAGCGTCAGCAGCAGGTCTATGCCCATTTGAACCCATGGATCACCGATGGCAGCATCCATGCGGTCACTATGAAATTTTTCAGCCGCGCGGCCTGGGCCGAGCGCACCTGAGCCCTAGGGCGTCGAGATACTAATGGATAAATTGATTATTACCGGTGGCGCTCGTCTTGATGGCGAGATCCGCATTTCCGGCGCGAAGAACTCCGCCCTGCCGATTCTGGCCGCGACCTTGCTGTGCGATGGCCCGGTCACCGTTGGCAACCTGCCGCACCTGCACGACATCACCACGATGATCGAGCTGTTCGGGCGCATGGGCATCGAGCCGGTAATCGACGAGAAGCTCAGCGTCGAAATCGACCCGCGCACCATCAAGACCCTGATCGCGCCTTACGAACTGGTGAAAACCATGCGCGCGTCGATCCTTGTGCTCGGCCCGATGGTCGCGCGTTTCGGTGAAGCCGAAGTCGCACTGCCTGGCGGTTGTGCCATCGGTTCGCGTCCGGTCGATCTGCACATCCGCGGTCTGGAAGCCATGGGCGCGGTCATCGACGTCGAAGGCGGCTACATCAAGGCCAAGGCACCTGAAGGTGGCTTGCGCGGCGCGCACTTCTTCTTCGACACCGTCAGCGTGACCGGTACCGAGAACATCATGATGGCCGCTGCACTGGCCAAAGGCCGCAGCGTGTTGCAGAACGCCGCGCGCGAACCTGAAGTAGTCGACCTGGCGAACTTCCTCAATGCCATGGGCGCCAAGGTTTCCGGCGCCGGCACCGACACCATCACCATCGATGGCGTCGAGCGCCTGGGTTCGGCGTTCTACAAGGTCATGCCTGACCGTATCGAAACCGGCACCTACCTGGTCGCCGCTGCCGTGACCGGTGGCCGCGTCAAGGTCAAGGACACCGATCCGACCATCCTTGAAGCGGTGCTGGAAAAGCTGCGTGAAGCCGGTGCGGAAATCACCTGCGGTGAAGACTGGATCGAGTTGAACATGCACGGCAAGCGCCCGAAGGCGGTCAACGTGCGCACCGCGCCGTACCCGGCGTTCCCGACCGACATGCAGGCCCAGTTCATCTCGCTCAACGCCATTGCCGAAGGTACTGGTGCGGTGATCGAGACGATCTTCGAAAACCGTTTCATGCACGTGTACGAGCTGCACCGCATGGGCGCGCATATCCAGGTTGAAGGCAACACTGCCATCGTCACCGGTATCGAGAAGCTCAAGGGCGCGCCAGTCATGGCCACCGACCTGCGCGCATCGGCCAGTCTGGTGATCTCGGCGCTGGTTGCCGAAGGCGACACGCTGATCGACCGCATCTACCACATAGACCGTGGTTACGAGTGCATCGAAGAAAAACTGCAAATGCTGGGTGCCAAGATCCGTCGCGTTCCGGGCTGATCGCTGCATCGGGACACAGGGACGTGTCCACTGAATTCGTTTCGAGTCGAGGGTGTACGCACCCTCGATGTGTGTCCGGCGCCGATTGCGACCGGGCATGAGTACCTTGATAAGGACTGACGTTTCCCATGTTGACCATCGCACTGTCCAAGGGCCGCATCCTTGACGACACTCTGCCGCTTCTCGCTGAAGCGGGCATCGTGCCGACCGAGAATCCGGACAAGAGCCGCAAGCTGATCATTCCCACGACCCAGGACGACGTGCGTCTGCTGATCGTGCGTGCCACCGACGTGCCGACCTATGTCGAGCATGGCGCGGCCGACCTCGGCGTTGCCGGTAAGGACGTGCTGATGGAATACAGCGGCCAGGGCCTGTATGAGCCGCTGGACCTGCAGATCGCCCAGTGCAAGCTGATGACCGCCGGCAAGATCGGCGCGGCCGAGCCCAAGGGCCGTCTGCGCGTGGCGACCAAGTTCGTCAACGTTGCCAAGCGTTATTACGCCGAGCAGGGCCGTCAGGTCGACATCATCAAGCTGTACGGCTCGATGGAACTGGCGCCGCTGATCGGGCTGGCCGACAAGATCATCGACGTGGTCGACACCGGTAACACCCTGCGCGCCAACGGCCTGGAGCCACAGGAACTGATCGCCACGATCAGCTCGCGTCTGGTGGTCAACAAGGCTTCGATGAAAATGCAGCACGCCCGAATCCAGGCGTTGATCGACACCCTGCGCAACGCAGTGGAATCGCGACACCGCGGCTGATCTACCAGCGCGGCCCGAGGCCGCGCCGTCTATCCGCCTCATAGCCAGAATTCTCAGGTGCCCAAGCGGATCGAATGCTAGTTTCGGGCGCCTGAGTTTTTTGCCAATTCCTATGAGGCTCTCGCTATGACCGCACCGACTGCAATTCGCCGACTCAACGCTGCTGACCCGGATTTCGCGCATCATCTGGATCATCTGCTGAGCTGGGAAAGTGTGTCTGACGACTCGGTCAATCAGCGCGTGCTCGACATCATCAAGGCTGTGCGCGAGCGCGGTGACGCGGCGCTGGTCGAGTTCACCCAGAAGTTCGACGGCCTCGAAGTCGCCTCGATGGCCGACCTGATCCTGCCGCGCGAGCGTCTCGAACTGGCCCTGACCCGCATCACTGTGCCGCAACGCGAGGCCTTGGAAAAAGCCGCCGCCCGCGTGCGCAGCTATCACGAAAAACAGAAGCAGGATTCCTGGAGCTACACCGAGGCTGACGGCACGGTGCTCGGCCAGAAAGTCACGCCGCTGGATCGTGCCGGCCTTTACGTGCCGGGCGGCAAGGCCTCGTATCCGTCTTCGGTATTGATGAACGCGATTCCGGCCAAGGTCGCCGGCGTGACCGAAGTGGTCATGGTCGTGCCGACCCCGCGCGGTGAAATCAACGAGCTGGTGCTGGCCGCTGCCTGCATCGCCGGTGTCGACCGCGTGTTCACCATCGGCGGCGCGCAAGCGGTTGCCGCACTGGCTTATGGCACCGAAAGCGTGCCGCGTGTCGACAAGGTTGTCGGCCCGGGCAACATCTATGTGGCCACGGCCAAGCGCCATGTGTTCGGCCAGGTCGGCATCGACATGATCGCCGGCCCTTCGGAAATTCTTGTGGTGTGCGACGGCCAGACTGATCCGGACTGGATCGCCATGGACCTGTTCTCCCAGGCCGAGCACGACGAAGACGCGCAAGCGATTCTGGTCAGCCCCGACGCCGAGTTCCTCGACAAGGTGGCCGCGAGCATCGATAAATTGCTGCCGACCATGGACCGCGCGACCATCATCGAAACTTCGATCAATGGCCGTGGTGCGCTGATCCAGGTCACTGACATGGCCCAGGCCATCGAAGTCGCCAACCGTATCGCCCCGGAACACCTGGAGTTGTCGGTCGCTGATCCACAAGCCTGGCTGCCGCAGATCCGCCACGCCGGTGCGATCTTCATGGGCCGCCACACTTCCGAAGCGTTGGGCGATTACTGCGCCGGTCCGAACCACGTGTTGCCGACTTCCGGCACCGCGCGGTTCTCCTCGCCGCTGGGCGTCTACGACTTCCAGAAGCGCTCGTCGATCATCTTCTGCTCCGAGGCCGGCGCTTCCGAGCTGGGCAAAACAGCATCGGTACTGGCCCGTGGCGAATCGCTGAGCGCCCACGCACGCAGCGCCGAATACCGCATCAAAGACCAAGACTTTCTGAAAGGGCAGGGGAACTGAGCGATGAGTAAATTCTGGAGCCCGTTCGTCAAGGACCTGGTGCCCTACGTGCCGGGCGAACAGCCGAAGCTGACCAAACTGGTCAAGCTCAATACCAACGAAAATCCGTATGGCCCGTCGCCAAAAGCGCTGGCGGCGATGCAAGCCGAGCTCAACGACAACCTGCGCCTGTACCCGGATCCGAACAGTGATCTGCTGAAAAACGCCGTGGCCGACTATTACGGCGTGCAAACCAGTCAGGTGTTCCTTGGCAACGGTTCGGACGAGGTGCTCGCGCACATCTTCCACGGTCTGCTGCAACACGATCAGCCGCTGCTGTTCCCGGACATCAGCTACAGCTTCTATCCGGTCTACTGCGGTCTGTACGGCATTGAATTCGATGCGGTGCCACTGGATGCACAATTCCAGATCAACCCGGCCGATTACGCCAAACCGAATGGCGGGATCATTTTTCCCAACCCGAACGCCCCGACCGGATGCCTGCTGGCGCTGGACGCCGTCGAGCAAATCCTCAAGGCCAGTCCTGATTCGGTCGTGGTCGTCGACGAGGCGTACATCGACTTCGGTGGCGAGACGGCGATCAGTCTGGTGGGCCGCTATCCGAATCTGCTGGTGACGCAGACGCTGTCCAAGTCACGCTCGCTGGCGGGCCTGCGTGTCGGTCTGGCGGTAGGGCACCCGGATCTGATCGAGGCGTTGGAGCGGATCAAGAACAGCTTCAACTCCTATCCACTGGATCGTCTGGCGATTGTCGGCGCGGCGGCGGCGTTTGCCGATCGCGAGTATTTCGACAAGACCTGTCGTCAGGTGATCGAGAGCCGCGAGTGGGTGGTGGCGCAGTTGCAGGCTAAAGGCTTTGAAGTGCTGCCGTCGGCGGCCAACTTCATCTTCGCTCGCCACCCGCAGCATGACGCGGCGGGCCTGGCGGCCAAGCTGCGCGAGCAGGGCGTGATCGTGCGGCACTTCAAGCAGGAACGGATTGCGCAGTTCTTGCGGATATCGGTGGGTACCCCGGAGCAGAATCAGGCGTTGATTGATGGGCTTGGGGATCTCTGACCAGCTCTGCTTTCTGTAGGAGTGAGCCTGCTCGCGATAGCGGAGGGATATTCAACATTGATGTTGGCTGACCCGGCGCAATCGCGAGCAGGCTCACTCCTACAGGGGGTTTGTTGTGTTTATTCGTGATGCGGCTCGCCAACGAATGTCAGCGAACTGAACAACCCACGACTATCCACATCAGCGCTGTCCTTCACCGGCACTTCAACCTGCGCCGCAATCACATTCAACCCTTCATTACGCACCAGCACCTGCGCACGCCCATCCTTGTCGGTCTCGGTGCTCAGGGTGTTTGGCGCGCTGCGATAGTCGCCAATCAACTTCACCCCTGCCGCCGGTTTGCCATCGAGCAGCACCCGTACCGGTAACGATTTGCCCGGCCCGACCGTCAGCGGATCGACCTCCGGCAGGATCAGCAGTTTGATCTGGTCCAGTTTCGGCAATTTCGCCCCCGGCTGATAGATCGCCAGGCTGTACTTGAAGGTCTGCGTGGCCTCGGTGGCGCCGGGCACTTTGCTGCGTCCTTCGTTGATCCACTTCTTGTCCGCCGTCTGCGACCACATGCCATTATTCAGCGCCACGGCCATCACCGCCGGTGGCTTCAATGGTTTCAAACGGGCATGATCGGCCAGGCGCTCGACGCTGACCGGGATCATTTTGCCGCTTGCGTCATAAGCCCAGGCACCGCTGATTTTTTGTGCCTTGAAGGCGTTGTCTTCGGCGCCGTGACCGTAGACCACTTCGATGTTGCCGCGTCGTTCCTCTGTCCACAGGCCGTGGGCCGACACTTGCCCGGTGAAGAGCGCAGCGATGAGCAGAAGGGATTTGCCGTAGTGCATGGTGACGTCCTTTTACAGGTTGAGTGTCAGGCTGACGGTGAAATTGCGCGGCTCGCCGGGGTTGACCCAGTAGTTGCTGTAGGAGCGCTCGTAGTATTTCTCGTCGAAGATGTTGTTCAGATTCAGGCCGACCGTGACGTTGTCGCTGGCCTTGTAATGTGCGAGCAAATCAACGGTCTGGTAGGCCGGCAATTCGAAGTCGCTGCCGGATTCGCCCGAGCGATCGCCGACGTAAGTGAACGCTGCGCCGACGTCTGAACCGCGCAGACGGCCATCCTGAAATTCATAGACGCCCAGCAGACTGCCGCTGCGTTTGGCCACGCCGAGGATGCGGCTGCCGGTAGGAATGGTCGCGTCGCCCTTGGTCACCTCGGCGTCGATGTAGGCGAAGGCGCCGATGACCCGCACTGCGTCGGTCACCTGGCCGCTCACTTGCCAATCGAAACCCTGACTGCGCGCCTTGCCCATGGCGCGACTGGTGTCGGTGCCCGGATCGAGGGCGAGAACGTTTTCCTTGTCGATGTGGAAGAAGGCGAGGGTGCTGCTCACCCGCTCATCGAACAGTTCGTTCTTGATCCCCACTTCGTAACCGACACCTTCTTCCGGATCGAAGGATTTGCCGGAAGCATCCAGGCCGTTGTTCGGTTTGAACGAGGTGGAGGCGTTGGCGAACAGGCCGGTGTTCGGCGTGAGCTGATAGAGCAGGCCGGCGCGTTGAGTCAGCGCGTCGTGGCGTTGCTGACTTTTGGCGTTGCGGCTGTGATCGTCGATGCGCTGATCGAAGTGCTCGAAGCGCGCGCCGACCATGCCGCGCAGCTTGTCGGTGAAGATGATCTGGTCCTGCAGATTCAGCGCATGACTTTCAACGTGTTCGAAGAAGTCGGTGCCCGAGCGTGCGCCGTTGGGTTTCGGCTGGCCGTAAACCGGCTTATAGATGTCGATGGCGTAGGGGCCGCCAGCAATGGTGGTGACGCGTTCGTCCTTGCGGTAATTCTCGTACTCGGTGCCGATCAGCAATTCGTGCTGCCACGGCCCGAGGTCGAAGAGACCGCGCAGTTCCAGTTGGGTGATGCTGTCGTGCCAATTCGTATCGCGTTCGCGCAAGCGGCGGTTGACCGTGTGGCCGTCGGCGTTCAGCGCGCGTTGTTCCGTGGCGTCGCCCCAGAGCTTGCCTTCCTTGTAGTGACTGGCCAGACGCAGCTTCCAGCTGTCGTTCAGATGGTGCTCAAGGGCGGCCTGGAGCAGGTTGTTGTGGTTGTCGATGTTGCCGTCGTTGGGCTCGCCGAGGAAGGTCGAGCGCGATACGCCGCCCCACTTGTTGTTCGGCGCCACCACACCTCGATCGAACGTCGAGTTGTGACGGACGATTTCGCTTTCCACCAGCAGCGAGGTGTCCGGGTTCAACTGCCAACTGATCGAAGGCGCGACGAATACCCGCTGGCTGTCGACGTGGTCGCGAAAGCTGTTGTTGTCTTCTACGGCGAGGTTGATGCGCGAGAGCACATTGCCCTGAGCATCGAGGGGCGTGTTGACGTCCAGCGCGGTGCGATAGCGGTCCCAACTGCCGGCGCTGGTTTGCACCGTGGTGAACGCTTCGGGCTGCGGCTTCTTGGTGACGATGTTCACCGTGCCGCCCGGATCACCCCGGCCGTACAGGCTGGCGGCCGGGCCCTTGAGCACTTCGATGCGTTCTATATTGGCCGCATCTGGCGTACTCGGATAACCGCGATTGGCACTGAAGCCGTCCTTGTAGAACTCGGACGTGGTGAAGCCGCGCACGCTGTATTCGTAAAGGGTCAGGCCGCCGAAGTTGTTCTGCTTCGATACGCCGCCAGCAAAATCCAGTGCACGTTCGACGCTGCTGCTGCCCAGATCCGAGAGCACACTGGCCGGGACCACGCTGATGGCTTGCGGAATATCGCGAATCGCCGTGTCGGTTTTGGTCGCACTGGCGGAGCGAGTCGCGCGATAACCGCTGACCGGGCCGGTGGGTGATTCGTAGTCGGAGGTGACGCTGATGGCTTCCAGCTCAACGGGCTGCGGCTCATCGGCGAAGGCGGGATCGCAGAGCAAACCCAGAGTCAGGCCGAGCAGCGAGGCCTTTTTGCGAGACGACATGTTATGTTGTTCCAATTGCTAGAATTGAAACAATATAACATGCCTGTTGAGAATGTCTGTTATTCGCGCTACTGGCGCGAAAACATTTTTACTCTTCTTTTTCTTTCACCGGTGCCGGCGGTGGACGCAGGCCGATTTCAGCTGTCAGCTTCAGTTCCTTGCCGTTGCGCATGACCTGAATTGTCACCTTGTCGGTCGGTTTGATCCGCGCCACCTGGTTCATCGAGCGGCGACCATCGCCGGCCGGCTCGCCATCGATGCTCAGAATCACATCGCCCAGTTGCAGACCGGCTTTCTGCGCCGGGCCGTCACGGAAGATTCCGGCGACGACAATCCCCGGGCGCCCGGACAAGCCAAACGACTCCGCCAGTTCCTGGGTCAGCGGTTGCACTTCAATGCCCAGCCAGCCACGAATCACCTGGCCGTGCTCGATAATCGATTTCATCACTTCCATCGCCAGTTTCACCGGAATGGCAAAGCCGATGCCTTGCGAGCCGCCGGATTTGGAAAAGATCGCCGTGTTGATACCGGTGAGGTTGCCGTTGGCGTCGACCAGCGCACCGCCGGAGTTGCCCGGGTTGATCGCCGCATCGGTCTGGATGAAGTCTTCGTAGTTGTTCAGCCCCAGCTGATTACGGCCGGTGGCGCTGATGATGCCCATGGTCACGGTCTGGCCGACGCCGAACGGGTTGCCGATGGCCAGCGCGACGTCACCGATGCGAATGCTGTCGGAGCGGCCGACGGTGATCGCCGGGAGGTTTTTCAGATCGATTTTCAGGACGGCGAGGTCGGTTTCCGGATCGCTGCCGATCACCCGCGCGAGTGTTTCGCGACCATCCTTGAGCGCCACGACAATCTGGTCAGCGCCGCTGGTGACGTGGTTGTTGGTGAGGATGTAGCCTTCCGGGCTCATGATTACCCCGGAACCGAGGCTCGATTCCATGCGCTTCTGTTTCGGCGAGTTGTCACCGAAGAAACGGCGGAACTGCGGATCCTCGAACAAGGGATGCGCCGGTTTGTTGATGACCTTGGTGGTGTACAGGTTGACCACCGACGGCGCGGCGATGCCCACTGCATCCGCATAGGACACCGGCCCCTGCTGCACGATCGTGGTCTGTGGCGCCTGTTGCAGATTGACATCGAGGCTCGGCAGCCCGACCCACTCGGGGTAACGCTGAATAATCAACAGAGCGATAAGCACACCGGCCAACAGCGGCCAGCCAAAAAAACGCAGCGCCTTGAGCATTAAGCACGTTCCTGGAAAGGTTGCAGGCGAGGTCAGACCGCCCATAATGTCGCGCATTATACGAGGCCGCGCGCGCCTCTGAACGGGATATTTAGGAGTCTTTCATGGCCGTTGCCCTCAGCACCCTCGTCGAAGAAGCCGACCGTTACCTGGGCAGTGCGAAAATTGCCGATTATTGCCCCAACGGATTACAGGTCGAAGGCCGCCCGCAAGTGATGCGCATCGTCAGTGGCGTCACCGCCAGCCAGGCTTTATTGGACGCCGCCGTCGACGCCGAGGCCGACCTGATCCTGGTCCACCACGGTTATTTCTGGAAAGGCGAAAATCCTTGCGTCACCGGCATGAAACAGCGCCGCTTGAAGACCTTGCTCAAGCACGACATCAGTCTGCTCGCCTATCACCTGCCGCTGGATCTGCACCCGGACGTCGGCAACAACGTGCAACTGGCGCGTCAGCTCGACATCACTGTCGAAGGGCCGCTCGACCCGAGCAACCCGAAAGTCGTCGGGCTGGTCGGTTCGCTGAATGAGCCGATGACTGCGCGGGATTTCGCGCGCAAGGTGCAGGAAGTCATGGGCCGCGAGCCGCTGCTGATCGAAGGCAGCGGCATGATCCGCCGCGTCGGTTGGTGCACCGGCGGCGGCCAGGGTTATATCGATCAGGGCGTGGCGGCGGGGGTCGATCTGTTCATCAGTGGCGAGGCCTCCGAGCAGACTTTCCACAGTGCGCGGGAAAACGACATCAGCTTCATCGCCGCCGGCCATCACGCCACCGAACGCTATGGCGTGCAGGCGCTGGGCGAGTATCTGGCGAAGCGCTTTGCCCTTGAGCACATCTTCATCGATTGCCCCAACCCGATCTGAGCTCACCGCAAACTCCTGTGGGAGCGAGCCTGCTCGCGAAGGCGTCAGACCTTCAATACAAGGTGCCTGACACTCCGCCTTCGCGAGCAGGCTCGCTCCCACGTTCGGCCCTGACGGCCGAACTGGTGGGCATATTCATATACCCTTTCGATCTAGTTGGCGTCCTGATTAGAAGAGGTCGCTGTGCTAGGATTCCTCGCTCGAACACGGCCCGCTGGCCGTTCATAAGAAAGCTTTCGTGAGTAGCCATGGTCGACAAACTGACGCATCTGAAACAGCTGGAGGCGGAAAGCATCCACATCATCCGCGAGGTGGCCGCCGAGTTCGATAACCCGGTGATGCTGTACTCCATCGGTAAAGACTCCGCCGTGATGCTGCACCTGGCACGCAAGGCGTTCTTCCCGGGCAAACTGCCGTTTCCGGTAATGCACGTCGACACCCGCTGGAAATTCCAGGAAATGTACAAGTTCCGCGACAAGATGGTCGAAGACTTGGGCCTGGACCTGATTACCCACATCAACCCCGATGGCGTGGCGCAGAACATCAACCCGTTCACCCACGGCAGCGCCAAGCACACCGACATCATGAAAACCGAAGGCCTGAAACAGGCACTCGACAAGCATGGTTTCGACGCAGCGTTCGGCGGCGCCCGTCGCGATGAAGAGAAATCCCGCGCCAAAGAGCGCGTGTACTCGTTCCGTGACAGCAAGCACCGCTGGGACCCGAAAAACCAGCGTCCGGAGCTGTGGAACGTTTACAACGGCAAGGTCAACAAGGGCGAATCCATTCGTGTATTCCCGTTGTCGAACTGGACCGAGCTGGACATCTGGCAGTACATCTATCTCGAAGGCATTCCGATTGTGCCCCTGTACTTCGCCGCCGAACGCGAAGTGATCGAGAAGAACGGCACGCTGATCATGATCGACGACGAGCGCATCCTCGAGCACCTGTCCGACGAAGACAAAGCGCGCATCGTGAAAAAGAAAGTGCGGTTCCGCACCCTTGGCTGCTACCCGTTGACGGGCGCGGTGGAGTCCGAGGCCGAAAGCCTGACGGACATCATTCAGGAAATGCTCCTGACGCGAACTTCCGAGCGCCAGGGCCGGGTCATCGACCACGATGGCGCAGGCTCGATGGAAGACAAAAAACGTCAAGGTTACTTTTAAGCTTCGAGTTACAAGCGGCAAGCTGCAAGTTAACGGCGGTATGAGTAGCTTTGCAGTTTGGCGCTTGCAGCCGGTTGCTGCGGGCCGGAATCGGATGACTCGTAATGGATTTCGAGAGACTGGTTGTATGGCAGCGAAGCAAATGTCTGGCGGTGAGGATTTTCAAAGAGTTTGCGCGGTGCGGGGATTTTGGATTCAAGGATCAGATCACCCGTTCTGCACTTTCAGTGCCTTCCAATATCGCTGAAGGCATGGAGCGTCGGAGTTGCAAAGAAAAGGTTCATTTTCTTTGGATTGCGAAAGCTTCTTGTGGAGAGCTGCGCACCCAGATCCTGATAGGCCGAGATATCGCTTACATCGCAGAACCACTGGCTGAAAATTGGATTATGGAGACCCGAGAGCTTTCTAGGATGCTGGTTGGGTTGATCAACAAAATTTCTGACTAGCTGTACGCCGACAAGCTTGCCGCTTGAAGCTTACAGCTTGGAGCTTGAATGCAATGAGCCATGCTTCTGATTTGATCAGCGAGGACATCCTCGCCTACCTGGGCCAGCACGAACGTAAAGAACTGCTGCGCTTTTTGACCTGCGGTAACGTCGACGACGGCAAGAGCACCCTGATCGGGCGCCTGCTGCACGACTCGAAGATGATCTACGAAGATCACCTCGAAGCGATCACCCGCGATTCGAAAAAATCCGGCACCACCGGTGACGACATCGACCTGGCATTGCTGGTCGACGGTCTGCAGGCCGAGCGTGAGCAGGGCATCACCATTGATGTGGCTTACCGCTATTTCTCCACCGCCAAGCGCAAATTCATCATCGCCGACACCCCCGGCCATGAGCAGTACACCCGCAACATGGCCACCGGTGCGTCCACCTGTGACCTGGCGATCATTCTGGTCGACGCCCGTTACGGCGTGCAGACCCAGACCCGTCGTCACAGCTTCATTGCTTCGTTGCTGGGCATCAAACACATCGTCGTCGCCATCAACAAGATGGACTTGAAGGACTTCGACGAAGGCGTGTTCGAGTCGATCAAGGCCGACTATCTGAAGTTCGCCGAAGGCTTGAAGATGAAGCCGACCAGCATGCACTTCGTGCCGATGTCTGCCCTTAAAGGCGACAACGTGGTGAACAAGTCCGAGCGTTCGCCGTGGTACACCGGCCAGTCGCTGATGGAAATCCTCGAGACTGTGGAAGTGGCGGGCGATCGCAACTTCACCGATCTGCGTTTCCCGGTGCAGTACGTCAACCGTCCGAACCTGAACTTCCGTGGTTTCGCCGGCACCCTGGCCAGCGGCATTGTGCACAAGGGCGACGAAGTCGTGGTGCTGCCGTCGGGCAAGAGCAGCCGCGTGAAATCCATCGTCACCTTCGAAGGTGAACTGGAGCACGCAGGCCCAGGTCAGGCGGTAACGCTGACCATGGAAGACGAAATCGACATCTCCCGTGGCGACCTGTTGGTGCATGCCGATAACGTGCCGCCGGTCACCGACAGCTTCGAAGCGATGCTGGTGTGGATGGCTGAAGAGCCGATGCTGCCGGGCAAGAAATACGACATCAAACGCGCCACCAGTTACGTGCCGGGCTCGATCGCCAGCATCGTCAACAAGGTCGACGTCAACACATTGGAAGAAGGCCCGGCGAGCGCGTTGCAGCTCAACGAAATCGGCAAGGTGAAGATCGCGCTCGACGCGCCGATCGCCCTCGACGGTTACGAAAGCAACCGCACCACCGGCGCATTCATCGTCATCGATCGCCTGACCAACGGCACCGTTGGCGCCGGCATGATCGTCGCTCAGCCAGTGGCCCATGGCACCGCCACCCACCACGGCAAATTGGCCCACGTGGCGACCGAAGAACGTGCCCAGCGCTTCGGCCAGCAACCGGCCACCGTGCTGTTCAGCGGCCTGTCCGGCGCGGGTAAAAGCACCCTGGCGTATGCGGTCGAGCGCAAGCTGTTCGACATGGGCCGTGCGGTGTTTGTACTCGATGGCCAGAACCTGCGTCACGATCTGAACAAGGGTCTGCCGCAGGATCGCGCCGGGCGTACCGAGAACTGGCGTCGTGCCGCGCACGTGGCGCGTCAGTTCAACGAAGCGGGGCTGCTGACCTTGGCCGCGTTCGTCGCGCCGAGTGCCGAAGGTCGCGAGCAGGCCAAGGAACTGATCGGCGAGGATCGCTTGCTGACGGTCTATGTGCAGGCGTCGCCGACCGTGTGCGCCGAACGTGATCCGCAAGGGCTGTACGCCGCTGGTGGCGACAATATCCCGGGCGAGTCCTTCCCGTACGATGTGCCGCTCAATGCCGATCTGGTGATCGACACGCAGTCGCTGAGCCTGGAAGAAAGCGTCAAGCAAGTGCTGGAGCTGTTGCGTCAGCGTGGCGCGATCTAAGGCAGAAGCAGCGACAAGCTTCTAGCTGCAAGCGGCAAGAAAAAGCCCGCCGATGAGTGATCATCGGCGGGCTTTTTTGTGCCTGGTGATCGTTCCCACGCTCCGCGTGGGAATGCCTCATTGGACGCTCCGCGTCCGCTTCGGCAGGGACGCGGAGCGTCCCGGGCTGCATTCCCACGCGGAGCGTGGGAACGATCAACTGTGGGAGCGAGCCTGCTCGCTCCCACAGGGGGTTATTGGTGACCTGGATATTCGCGGTGCATCTGCTCCAGCATTGCATCCTTGTCCAGCCACAGCTGATTGATCCAGCCCTGGAACTGCAATCGATACTCGCCGTCCTGATCGTAGTTCTTGCCGATGAAGGCCGGCGGGATTTTGATTTCTTCAAAATGCACCACCACATCGCGCACATTGCCGCAGAGCAAATCCCAGAACCCCGGACGCCCGGCCGGATAGTGAATCGTCACGTTGACGATCGACTCCAGCCGTTCGCCCATCGCATCCAGCACAAAGGCGATCCCGCCGGCCTTGGGCTGGAGCAGGTACTTGAACGGTGACTGCTGCTGCGCATGCTTGCCTTCGGTGAAGCGTGTGCCTTCGACGAAGTTGAAAATTCCCACCGGGTTATGGCGGAATCTCGCGCAGGTCTTGCGCGTGGTTTCCAGGTCCTTGCCTTTCTTCTCCGGGTGTTTTTCCAGATACGCCTTGGAGTAGCGCTTCATGAACGGAAAGCCCAGCGCCCACCAGGCCAGCCCGATTACCGGCACCCAGATCAGCTCCTGCTTGAGGAAGAACTTCAGCGGCTGAATCTTGCGGTTGAGCACGTATTGCAGCACCAGAATATCCACCCAGCTCTGGTGGTTGCTGGTGATCAGGTACGAGTGCTGATAGTCGAGGCCTTGCAGACCGCTGAGGTGCCAGCGGGTGCGCCGTACCAGATTCATCCAGCCTTTGTTATTGCTGATCCACGCCTCGTGGGTGTGGCTCATCAGCCAACCGGCAATGCGCTGGGTAAAGGCAAACGGCAGGGCCTTGACCAGCGCCACACAGAACAGGAACGAGCACAGCAGAATCGTGTTGAGCGCCAGCAGCAGCGAGGCGATCACGCCGCGCACGGGGGCGGGTAGAAAATCCAGCATTTACACATCCATAGGTCGGTTGGCGGCTTGAATCGCGGTGAGCGCGATGGTGTAGACGATGTCATCGACTTGCGCGCCGCGCGGCAGGTCGTTCACCGGTTTGCGCAGGCCTTGCAGCATCGGCCCGAGGCTGACGCAATCGGCGCTGCGCTGTACGGCTTTGTGCGTGGTGTTGCCGGTGTTCAGATCGGGGAACACAAACACCGTGGCGCGCCCGGCGACCTGACTGTTCGGCGCCAGTTGCCGGGCGACGTCGGCGTTGGCGGCAGCGTCGTACTGCAACGGGCCGTCGATCAGCAGCGAGTTTTGTTGCTCATGGGCGAGCAGAGTCGCCTCGCGGACTTTCTCGACTTCTTCACCGCGCGCCGATTCGCCGCTGGAGTAGCTGATCATCGCCACCCGTGGGGTAATGCCGAATGCGGCTGCCGAGTCAGCGCTTTGCAGGGCGATCTCGGCCAGTTCCGCGGCGCTCGGGTGCGGGTTCATCACGCAGTCGCCGTAGACCAGCACTTCTTCCGGAAAAAGCATGAAGAACACCGACGACACCAGCGTGCAGCCCGGTGCGGTCTTGATCAGTTGCAGGGCGGGGCGGATGGTATTGGCGGTGGTGTTGATCACACCCGAAACCAAGCCGTCGACCTCATCCAGCGCCAGCATCATGGTGCCGATCACCACGGTGTCTTCCAGTTGTTGCTCGGCCATCGGTGCGTTGAGGCTTTTGCTCTTGCGCAGGGCGACCATCGGCTCGACGTAACGCTCGCGGATGTGGTCCGGGTCGAGAATTTCCAGGCCCGGCGGCAGCACGATGCCTTGGGCGCGGGCGACCGCTTCGACGTCTTCGGGTTTGGCCAATAGCACGCAGCGGGCGATCCCGCGCTCCTGACAGATCGCCGCCGCTTGCACGGTGAACGGCTCGCTGCCTTCGGGCAAGACGATGCGCTTGTTCGCCGCTTGCGCGCGCTGGATCAATTGGTAGCGGAACACCGCCGGCGACAGGCGCATCTCCCTTGGCGTGCCGCAGCGCTGGTGCAGCCAGTTGGCGTCGAGGTGGCTGGCGACGAAATCAGTGATGATCTCCGCGCGCTCGCGGTCATCGATCGGGATTTCCTTGTTCAGGCCATTGAGCAGATTGGCGGTGTCGTAAGAGCCGGTGCTCACCGACAACACCGGCAAACCGGCCTGCAACGCGCCCCGGCACAGGTCCATGATGCGCGGGTCGGGCAGGGTGTCACTGGTCAGCAACAGACCGGCCAGGGGCACACCGTTGATCGCCGCAAGACTGACGGCGAGGATGATGTCGTCGCGATCACCCGGCGTCACCACCAGCACGCCGGGCTTGAGCAGCTCGACGGTGTTGCGCATGGTTCGTGCGCAAATGATGATTTTGCTCATGCGCCGGGTTTCGTAGTCGCCGGCGTTGAGCACTTGCGCGCCCATCAGGTCGGCGACGTCGCGGGTGCGCGGCGCATTGAGTTCCGGCTGAAACGGGATGCAGCCAAGCAAGCGGAAATCACCGCTGCGCAGCAACGGCGAATGCTCCTTCAGACGCGTGGCGAAGGCGTCCATGCTCTCGTCGGTCTTGACCTTGTTGAGGATCACGCCGAGGACCTTCGGATCCTTCGGGCCACCGAACAATTGAGCCTGAAGCTCGACACGGCCAGAAAGCTCGGCGAGCACTTCGTTTTCCGGCGCCGAGACCAGAATAACCTCGGCATCCAGACTTTTGGCCAGGTGCAGATTGACCCGCGCGGCGTAACTGGCGCTGCGCGTCGGCACCATGCCTTCCACCACCAGCACGTCTTTGCCGACCGCCGCTTGCTGATACAGGGCGATGATTTCTTCGAGCAATTCGTCGAGCTGACCGTCGCCGAGCATGCGTTCGACGTGCGCCAGCCCCAGCGGTTGTGGCGGTTTCAGGCCATGGGTGCGCGCCACCAGTTCGGTGGAACGTTCAGGGCCGGTGTCGCCCGGATGTGGCTGGGCGATCGGTTTGAAAAAGCCGACTTTCAGCCCGGCGCGTTCAAGCGTGCGCACCAGCCCGAGGCTGATGGAGGTCAGACCCACGCCAAAATCGGTGGGGGCGATAAAAAAAGTTTGCATGGGAATTCTCTATGCAAGGGTGTCAGCCTATGTCTGGCCGACTACCGAAATTCAGTCGCCAAGGTTAGCGCTAACCGAGCCTTGTGCACACCAACCGCAGGCAAAGGGTTGACCTGTTTTTTCAATACGTTGCGCCGGATCCAGAACCCAGGCGCGGGTTTGCCACGGCGGCTGGTGGCGCAGGTGCTGGGTGTGGCCACAGGAAAGCTCGACCACCCAATGGCCTTCTTCGTCCTGATGGAAGCCGGTGATGGTCGAAACCCGTTTGTCCGGGTTGTGGTCGCTTTCACGCGATTGCTTCGCTAAACTTGGCCTTTCTATATTCTTATGCAAAAGGTCTCGCCCCATGCTGATCGCCGCCAATAAGGCTGTCTCCATCGACTATACCCTGACCAACGACGCTGGTGAGGTCATCGACAGCTCCGCCGGCGGCGCTCCGCTGGTTTACCTGCAAGGCGCAGGCAACATCATCCCGGGCCTGGAAAAAGCCCTGGAAGGCAAAGCTGTCGGCGACGAGCTGAAAGTAGCCGTTGAGCCGGAAGACGCTTACGGTGAATACGCCGCTGAACTGGTCAGCACCCTGAGCCGCAGCATGTTCGAAGGCGTTGACGAGCTGGAAGTCGGCATGCAGTTCCACGCTTCGGCGCCGGACGGCCAGATGCAGATCGTCACCATCCGTGATCTGGACGGCGACGACGTCACCGTTGATGGCAACCACCCTCTGGCCGGTCAGCGCCTGAACTTCGAAGTGAAGATCGTTGATATCCGTGACGCCAGCCAGGAAGAAATCGCTCATGGTCACGTCCATGGCGAAGGTGGCCATCACCACTGATTTTCTGCGCTAAGCTTCGAGTACTGGAGAGGCGCCTGTGGGCGCCTTTTTAGTCCGCGGCTGTCCTTGGTGGCCTCGCCAAGTGGCTGTTTCGAGTAGAACACGAGAATCCTGGAGTTCGGCATGAGTGCTTTTCACGACCTTAAGTTGACCGCCCTGGATGGTCAGGAGCTACCGCTGGCGCCGTTCAAGGGCCAAGTCGTGCTGGTGGTCAACGTGGCCTCCAAATGCGGCTTGACCCCTCAGTACGCGGCACTGGAAAACCTCTACCAGCAATACAAAGATAAAGGCTTTGCTGTGCTGGGCCTCCCGTGCAACCAGTTTGCCGGCCAGGAGCCAGGCTCGGAGAAAGAGATCCAGGAGTTCTGCAGCCTCAACTATGGCGTGACCTTTCCGTTGTCGAGCAAGCTCGAAGTCAACGGCCACGAGCGGCATCAGTTGTATCGCCTGCTGGCGGGCGAGGGCGCCGAATTTCCCGGTGACATCACCTGGAACTTCGAAAAGTTTCTGCTCGGCAAGGACGGCCGGGTGCTGGCGCGGTTCTCGCCGCGCACCGCGCCGGATGATCCGACAGTGATTGCCGCGATCGAAAAAGCCTTAGCCTGAATCAGAAAATCGCAGCATTGAGCTGCGATTTTTTTGCCTGCCTTTTGACCCTTAATCACTCTGATCAATAGTGCTGTCACGCGAAGGATGTGGTGGATATTATCGCCGTCATATCGATCAATATCTGTCGCCAATGTTTTCGTGGAGCCTCTCGATGCCCGTTAAAGCCCTGTTCAAACCGTTCCTTCTCGGTGCCCTCGAACTGCCGACCCGCGTGGTCATGGCGCCAATGACCCGTTCGTTTTCGCCGGGCGGTGTGCCGAATTCCAAGGTCATTGAGTACTATCGCCGTCGTGCGGCCGCCGGGGTTGGTCTGATCATCACCGAAGGCACCACCGTCGGCCACATCGCGTCCAATGGCTATCCAAACGTGCCGCAATTTTTCGGTGACGCGCCGCTGGCTGGCTGGAAAAAAGTTGTCGACGCCGTGCACGCCGAGGGCGGCAAGATCGTTCCGCAACTGTGGCACGTCGGCAGCGTACGTCGCCTCGGCACCGAGCCGGACGCCAGCGTGCCGGGCTACGGTCCATCGGAGAAACTCAAGGACGGTCAGGTCGTGGTGCACGGCATGACCAAGCAGGACATCCAGGACGTGATCGCCGCGTTTGCCCAGGCTGCCAAAGATGCGCAAAGCATCGGCATGGACGGTGTGGAAATCCATGGCGCCCACGGTTATCTGATCGACCAGTTCTTCTGGGAAGGCAGCAACCAGCGCACTGACGAATATGGTGGCAGCCTGGCCAACCGTTCGCGTTTCGCCATCGAATTGATTCAAGCGGTGCGCGCAGCCGTCGGTGAGGGTTTCCCGATCATCTTCCGCTTCTCGCAATGGAAGCAGCAGGATTACACCGCGCGTCTGGTGCAAACTCCCGAAGCGCTGGGCGAATTTCTCAAGCCGCTGTCCGACGCTGGCGTGGACATTTTCCACTGCTCGACCCGACGCTTCTGGGAGCCGGAGTTCGACGGTTCGGATCTGAACCTTGCTGGCTGGACCCGCAAGCTGACTGGCAAACCGACCATCACCGTGGGCAGCGTCGGCCTGGACGGCGAGTTCCTGCAGTTCATGGTCAACACCGACAAGGTCGCGCAACCGGCCAGCCTGGAAGACCTGCTGGAGCGTCTGAACAAAGAAGAGTTCGACCTGGTAGCGGTGGGCCGCGCGCTGCTGGTCGATCCGGACTGGGCGCAGAAAGTCCGTGAAGGGCGTGAGCAGGACATTCTGCCGTTTAGTCGTGAGGCGTTGATGACCTTGGTCTAAGCGGCGCCAGTTCGAACCATTCGCGAGCAGGCTCGCTCCCACCTTCGACCGCATTCCATCTGAAAGAATGCAGTACCCATGTGGGAGCGAGCCTGCTCGCGAAAGCTGTTTCTATGTCGCCGAAAATCTAAGGTTGTGTCTGCGCCCCAGGCACCACCAGCTCCCCCGCACAAGCCCCCCGCAAATACCCCTCGAACTGCTCGATGATCGCCGCCCAGCCCTGGCGACTGCCATGCTGCCGCGCATTCAGTCGCACACAACGCAACCGTTCATCTTCCTCCAGCAACCACGCCGCCGCTTCGCAAAACGCCTGCTCATCGCCGGGCATGGCTGACACGCCGTTGTAGCCATGGCGAATATGCTGCGCCGCGGCTGCCTGGTCATAGGCAACAACGCCAAGTCCCGAAGCCAGGGCTTCCAGCACCACATTGCCGAAGGTTTCGGTCAGGCTGGGAAATACAAACAGATCTCCTGAGGCGTAGTGCGCCGCCAGTGGTTCTCCCCGCTGCGCGCCGCAGAAGATTGCCTCCGGCAGTTCTTTTTCCAGCACCGAACGCTGCGGGCCATCTCCGACCACGATCAGCTTCAGATGGCGTTGTGGATAAGTCTGCTGCAGGCTTTCAAAGCAGCGTTTGAGCAGGCCCAGATTTTTCTCCGGGGCGAGCCTTCCTACGTGGATGACCGCGATATCCGTATCAGAGAGCCCCCATTGCTCACGCAACGCGCTCTGCCGTTTGCTTGGATGAAACAACTGGCTGTCCACACCCCGCGACAACAACGCCAGCCGCTCGAAATGCCGTCGCTCCAGTTCCAGGCGCTGACTGACGCTCGGCACCAAAGTCATTGCCGAACGATTGTGAAACCAGCGCAGGTAATGAGTGAGCATGCGCGTCAGCAGACCGAGGCCGTACTGGCTGGTGTATTGCTGGAAGTTGGTGTGAAAACCGCTCACCACCGCAATCCCCAGGCGCCGTGCGGCGCGCAGTGCCGACAACCCGAGCGGGCCTTCCGTGGCGATGTACAGCACATCCGGGCGCTGGCGTTTCCAGCGCCGCAGCAGTTTATGCATCGACGACTGGCCCCATTGCAGTCCCGGATAGCCCGGCAGCGGCCATCCGCGACACAGCAACAGCGCATCGTCTTCGCTGCGTTGCGGATCGGTGGCCTGGCGCGGGCGCACCAGCTCCACCTGATGCCCACGTGCGCGCAAACCCTCGCACAAGCGGCCAAGGGTATTGGCCACGCCGTTGATTTCCGGTGGGAAGGTTTCGCTGATGAGGGTGATATGTAGAGCTGTCGTCATGACCTCAGTGTCGGCTGAGGCCATGTCGACGTTGTGACATTTGGATGATGGATTTGTGACGCGGTCAGTGCTGGATCACCAGATTTTCGGCACCACGTTCACGCACCCAGAACAACGTCGCCCCGGCTACCGCCGCCGGCATCATCAGGATGTTGACCACCGGAATCAGCAACACCAGATAGACGATCCCGCCAAAACTCATGCTCTGCCAGCGCTTCTGCCGCAGCCAGGCGAGCATCTCGTTCCAGCCCAGCTTGTGGTTGTCCGCCGGGTAGTCGATGTACTGGATGGCCATCATCCACACGCCGAACAGCAGCCATAACGGCGCGGCGACGATATTCACCACCGGGATGAACGACAGGATGAACAGGCCGATGGCGCGCGGCAGGAAGTAGCCGAGCTTGCGCATTTCCCGGGAAAGGGTGCGCGGGATCATCGCGATCAGTTCGCCCCAACTGAACGCCGGGAAATCATCGGTACCGCGCACCACCACTTCGACTTTCTCCGCGAGGAAGCCGTTGAACGGTGCGGCAATGATGTTGGCGAGCATGGTGAAGGTGAAAAACACCATCAAGGCCACGAGGACCACGAACAACGGCCAGAGGATATAGCTGAGGAAACTCAGCCATTCAGGCAACGACGGCATCAGCGTATCGACCCACAGGCTGAACTGGTGGCCGGCCAGATAGATCAATCCGACGAACAGCACCAGGTTGATTGCCAGCGGCAACAACACGAACAGGCGCAGGCCAGGGCTCAGGACCAGTTTGAGGCCTTCGCGCAGGTATTGCGGGCCGGACAGAACAGGGGCGGGCATAAGGTGCTCCGAAGCAAGGGAAAACGCGCCGACGTTACCGGCTTTGCCCCAGCGGCGAAAGCGCGGCAGAGCAATCGACATTCACTGTAACAAAGAGGTCTATCTCGTCAGCGTCTCGGCATAGAGACCACCTATGAGCTGGATTGTTAAACCGTATTTCCTTAATCTTGCCCCCCTCGATACGCTGCACCCAACTTTTTACAGGACTGTCGAGTTCAAGCCTTCCCCAAGGTGTCCACGGTCCTTTTTTATTCCGCCGGCCGTCCGGCGTCCGTGCCAGATTTTTCATGGCCGGCCAACAGGAGCAGATTCATGTCTGAAGTCCGTCATTCGCGAGTGATCATTCTCGGTTCCGGCCCCGCCGGCTACAGCGCTGCGGTCTACGCAGCACGCGCCAACCTCAAGCCACTGCTGATCACCGGCATGCAGGCCGGCGGTCAACTGACCACCACCACCGAAGTCGACAACTGGCCGGGTGATGTTCATGGCCTGACCGGCCCGGTGCTGATGGAGCGCATGCGCGAGCACGCCGAGCGTTTTGAAACCGAGATCGTGTTTGATCACATCAACGCCGTGGACTTCGCAGCCAAGCCTTACACCCTGACCGGCGACAGCGCCGTCTATACCTGCGATGCGCTGATCATCGCCACCGGTGCCAGCGCCCGCTACCTGGGTCTGCCGTCGGAAGAAGCGTTCATGGGCAAAGGCGTGTCGGCCTGCGCAACCTGCGACGGTTTCTTCTACCGCAACAAGCCGGTCGCCGTGGTTGGCGGTGGCAACACCGCTGTCGAAGAAGCGCTGTACCTGGCCAACATCGCCAGCACCGTGACTCTGATCCACCGTCGCGAAACCTTCCGCGCCGAGAAGATCCTGATCGACAAGCTCAACGCTCGTGTGGCTGAAGGCAAGATCATTCTCAAGTTGAACGCCAACCTGGACGAAGTCCTCGGCGACAACATGGGCGTGACCGGTGCGCGCCTGCGCAACAACGATGGCAGCTTCGACGAAATCAAAGTCGACGGCGTGTTCATCGCCATCGGCCACACCCCGAACACTTCGCTGTTCGAAGGCCAGTTGACGCTGAAAGACGGTTACCTGGTTGTGCAGGGCGGCCGTGAAGGCAATGCGACTGCCACCAGCGTAGAAGGCATCTTCGCTGCCGGTGACGTGGCTGACCACGTTTACCGTCAGGCCATCACCTCGGCCGGCGCCGGTTGCATGGCGGCACTGGACACCGAGCGTTACCTGGACGGCTTGCAGAACGCCACGTTCTAAGACCGCAGGGCACAAAAAACCGGCCAGATTGGCCGGTTTTTTTGTGCTCGAGATTCGCAGTCGCCACGCATCCAGTGTGGGAGCGAGCCTGCTCGCGAAGCGGTGTATCAGTCGACAACAACGTTGAATGTCAGTCCGTCTTCGCGAGCAGGCTCGCTCCCACAGGGGGCATGTGTGGCTGTTGGGATCAGCGGCGGTTCAGGGGTTCGGCGCTGAATTTCACCCCGGCCAGGCCGTGCTTGATCAACGCGCGGATATTGCCGTGATCGCTGCCCTCAGGCGTCGCCAGCACCGAACGGTAATGCTCGCCGAACGCCAGCAGCGCTTCTTCATCACTCAGACCCTCAAGCAATGCCAGGCCCAGTGTCTTGCACGAGCCTTCGTTCTGTCCGGCAGCGTTTTCCACGCCGCCGTTGTTGAATGCTTGCGGCTGGTAGTCGTAACCGGCGGCGATGAACGCCAGGGTGTCGGCGAAAGCATGCTCGCCACTCTTGAAGCTGGCGCGCAGGGTGTTCAAATCAGTCATTGGGGTTTTCCTTTGGCAAACGCTGCTTGCTGCTCGGCGCTGGCTTCTTGCTGGTATTGGGCTTTCCACTCGGCGTAGGGCATGCCGTACACCACTTCGCGGGCGTCATCGAGGCTGACCTCGATCTGGCGTTGGTCGGCTTCGGCCTTGTACCACTTCGACAGGCAGTTGCGGCAGAACCCGGCAAGGTTCATCAGGTCGATGTTCTGCACGTCCTTGCGGCTGTCGAGGTGGGCGACCAGTCGGCGAAAGGCGGCGGCTTCGAGTTCCAGGCGTTGTTGATCAGTCATGGGGGGTCTCTTCGAGACAGCTTCAAGCGGCAAGCTTCAAGCTGCAAGATGGGTGTCTGTGAGCAAAGTTTACAGCTTGCGGCTTGAGGCTTGAAGCTAGCGGCTCGCTGCGAGCGTAATCGATACCGACTCGGCGAAACGCAGCGCGTGGGGTTTGTCGACTTCGACTTCGGCGTACAGCACCGATGCATTGGTCATCACCAGATCGAGCAATTCTTGCGTCAGGCGTTCGAGCAGGGCGAAGCGGTTGCCTTCGACGTGGGCGATGATCGCTTTGGTGATGGTGCGGTAATTCAGCGCGTGGTCGATGTCGTTGTCACGCACCGCTTCCTGAGCCGCGTAAAGAATGGTCAGGTTGATCAGCACATCCTGCTTGTTGAGGATTTCGTCCTCGTTGATGCCGATAAAGGTGCGCAGGCGCAGATCCTTGACCCGGATGCGCGCCATTCCCGGTTGAAGTTGTGGCATTGATTTGCTCCGTCCAGTCTATTGCAGGCGTTCTGGTGGATCTTACTCGACTCGCGGCCGAAGCGGGACGGCCTATTTGACGTGCCGGCCGCCGTTGACGGTCAGGGTCGTGCCAGTGACATAGGGATTGTCGAGCAGATAGCGCAGGCTCTGGTAGATCACCTCGCTGCCCGGCTCAATACCCAAGGCGGACTTGGCCAGTGCCTTGGCGCGGTACGCCGCGTCATCGTCGGGGTTGAACAATAACAGCGCCGGGGCGATGCCGTTGACCTTGATGGCGGGCGCAAAGCGCGCGGCAAACGACAGGGTCAGACTGTCGAGCCCGGCCTTGCTGGCGCAATAACCGATGTGCTTGCTGCTGCCCTTGCGGGTGACGTCGTCGCTGATGTGGATGATGTCGGCTGGGGTAGAGCGTTGCAGCAAACCGGCGCAGTGCAGGTTGATCAGGTAAGGCGCGAGCATGTGAATGTTGAACATGCGATTGAAGGCTTGTGCTTCGCTGCCCTGGGTTTCCGCCAGCCATTCGGAGGCGTTGTGCACGATCGCGCGCAAACTGTCGGTGTGGGCTTTCAGCGCGTCGATGAAGGCAAGAATCCCGGCCTCACTGGAAAAATCCGCGAACAGCGCTGTCGCGCCAAGATCGCGAAGGGCCTGTACGCCCGGTCGCTCGGTGCGGTAAGTGAAAATCAGCGGGTGACCATCCTCGATCAAGCGCTGCGCGCAGTGCAAACCGACACGCTGGCCGGCGCCGGTGATGAGGATCGGGGCTGCGGAATCTGGCATGGGCGGCTCGCATCGCGGTTGAAGCGAAAACTATAACAGGCTCGCCGCCCGCTGCAGATCAGCGATTCTGCGCCGACGGTGCGCCAGCCAATGGCCGCGTCGGAGTGCCATTCAACCAGTTCGCCAGCAGACGCGTCGACAACGGGATGAAGAAATACACCATCAGCGGCGTCAGGCACGCCGTGCCGATCAAGATGCGCGGCAACAGGCTCAGCTCAGCGAGCAGCGGGCCGAGGGCAAAATTGAATATCAGCGACACCGGAAAAAACGCCAGCCAGATCGCCACGGCCTGTTTCCAGCGCGGCGGGCGTTGGCCGGCAGCACCAAACCAGCCTTCAATGCCGCTGACCCGATGCTCTTTGGGATGTTCGAAAAGATCGCTGCCGCGGTTCAGCCAGGCGGTACGCGACGCCGAATATTCCCAAGCATGCAGCGTCTGCTCATCGACAAAGCGAAAGATAATCTGGAATTCGTTGTCACCGGGCGGTGGCGCGAGGACGCCGGAGCCGAGGTAGCCGGGGAAGTCGGTGGCCAGTTGCTCGCCTTCGCGCAACCATGCAATGAGATCGTGATAGCGGCCATCAGCGACGCGACGCGCTACCATCAACGTAACGGGGGAAGTAGACATTTTGTATCTCCGTATTTCGAGTGCGTCACTCCGGGTAAGAGCTTCGCCTGACGCAGGCCGGGGTAGAGACCTGCGCTTTGCAGCAAGCAAGGATTATTCCTGATTTTGTCGATTAAACCAGCCACATTCGTCGTAGATCACTACTTGAAGGTTTCCAGTCCATCATGTTTAAAATGGGATCCAATGAACCGACATGGAAGTTGACCGCCAGATGCCTGTAATCACGGACCCTCGCCCGGCTTCGACAGCACTCGGCACGCTCGAGCGCGAAGAGCTGTTTCCCATCCGCGAAGTGGCGCGCCTGACTGGCGTCAACCCGGTGACCCTGCGTGCCTGGGAGCGCCGTTACGGACTCATCCAGCCGACGCGCACCGAAAGCGGGCATCGTTTGTATTCCATGAACGATATCGAGCGCGTGCGCAGCATTGTCGACTGGATCGATCGCGGCGTGGCCGTGAGCAAAGTCGGCAAGATCCTGGCGAAAACAGAGCCTCTGAAGGTGCTGGCAAACTTTATCCCCGATGACCATGTGCAGGCCGATTACAAGCAATGGCAGGAGCAGGTTCAGCAGGCGGTCAGTGCGTTCGACGATCAGCAGCTGGATCGCGTCTACGGGCAGATTTTCTCGTCGTACGCGCTGCCGGTGGTGTTCGAAGCCATTCTGATGCCGTTGTGGCGTCAACTGCTGCAGCGCCAGGACGCTTTCGGGCAAACCAGCGAATGGTTGTTTCTCGACGGGTTTCTCAGGGTGCGTGTACTGCAGCGCATTGTCATGTTGCGGGGTGCGCAACCGCGCCGGGTGATTGTCAGCGCGCTCGCGGGGCAGTGCAGAGAGCTTGAGTTGCTGGTCGCGGCGTTGTTTCTCAGTGGCAACGATTCTGGCGTGCGGGTGCTGACCACGGGCCAGCCTTTCGATGAATTGACGCTGGTCTGCGAAAAGGTCAAGCCTGACGCACTTGTGTTGTTTTCCAATCATGCCCCCGGTCCAGAGCTGCCCCGGCGCCTGAATCGTCTGGCACTGAGCCTCGATTGCCAATTGATGTTGGCCGGCGATGCCTCGGAACTGGCCGAAGACAGCCTGGCCGGTTCATCGGTGGCATGCCTGGGGAATGAGGGCGCAACAATGCGTCAACGCATGAAGCAATTCATGGCGGGCAAGCTGGATACCTGAGACTCAGGCGTGCAGGGCGGGGTGGGTCAGGCGATGCTGTTGCAGGATGAACTGGCGCAAGCGCTCGGTTTCGTCGGCATCGGTCTGGCTCAGTTCGTAGGCGAAGAAACCTTGCTCGGTTTCACGCTCGAAATGGCCGCGCAACGAGATGCGCTCATAACCGGAAGGGCTGAACCACAGGGCGAAATGTTTCGGTGGTTTGGTCTTGTTGCGTACTTCCAGCAACACACCTTTGTGCGACACCTCGTGTACCCACAGCGTGCCGGGCTGGCCTTTGGCGTTTTCCAATGCCACCGGCTCTTCCAATACCAGGCGCCACGGCCGCACCATCGGGCCGTCTTCATAGATGCTCGGCACGCCGAGACGCAGATGCAGCGCGTGGAACTCGTCTTCCACCAGATGCAGCGGGAAGGTCATCTGCTGATTTTCGAAGTTGGCCTGGATCGTCACTTGCTCGTGAGCAGCCAGACGTGTCAGCAGGTCACGGATCTGCGAACCACCATTAACCAGCAGACTCGACGTCGCATCCCGCACGTTCAGTTGCGGGTTGTGCTGCATTGTCTGGATGAAATCCAGCTCGTCCTGGGTGAGGAGGGCGTCGCGCTGCATGGCTAACTCGAAGTGAATAGTTACAAAGTCATTGGTGATTGTAGTTAATGACCGTCAGTTCGCGGTTTTGTTTGCGCCGTTCGTCGCTTTGAGTGCCGCCAGCTCGCTTTGCAGCGCCGCCACTTGAGCTTCGAGCTGCGCAACCCGCTGCTGCGCCTTGACCTGAACCGTCACATCTTTCTGCACACCGATGAAATAGGTCTGCCCGTCATCGGCATTTTTTATCGTCGACAATGACAATTCGTTCCAGAACGGCGTGCCATCCTTGCGATAGTTGCGCAGGATTTCCCGGCAGGAACCGCCTTCACGCAATGTCTCGCGAATCAGTTGCAGACTTGGTTGATCACGGTCTCCAGCCTGCAAAAAACGACAGTCCTGGTAGAGGATTTCCTCACTGCTATAACCGGTCATGCGCTCGAAGGCAGGGTTGACGTAAATAAGGATGTTGTCCTGCTCGCCTTCCTTTTCAGCGACCACGATTCCGTCATTCGACGCATTGATCACCATTTGCAGCAGGCTGGCGTTGATCATCCGAGAATCCCTTCCGTTATGTCAGTGGCAGGCATTCTAGAAGAAAGCCGCGGACTGTCTATAGGCCATCCGCTTGCATTGAGAGCCAATCGCAACTTCGCGGCATGGGCTGTTACTATCGCGGCTCTTTTTTTTCAGTTCCAGGATCAGATTGATGAAAGTCGCCATCCTCTCAGGTTCGGTCTACGGCACCGCCGAAGAAGTCGCCCGCCACGCCCAGAACCTGCTGAAAGCCGCCGGCTTTGAAACCTTCTACAACTCGCGGGCCGCGCTGGCCGATATTCAGGCGTTCGCTCCTGAGGCTCTTTTGGCCGTCACTTCGACCACTGGCATGGGCGAGCTGCCAGACAACCTGCAACCGTTGTATTCGACCCTGCGCGATCAGTTGCCTGCTTCGTTGCGGGGCCTGCCCGGCGCGGTGATTGCCCTCGGTGACGCCAGCTACGGCGACACCTTCTGCGGCGGTGGCGAGCAGATGCGCGAACTGTTTGCCGAACTGGGCGTAAACGAGGTTCAGGAAATGTTGCGCATCGACGCCAGCGAAAGCGTCACGCCGGAAACCGATGCCGAGCCGTGGCTGGCGCAGTTGATCGAAGCGCTCAAGGGCTGATTGCGGGCAATAATCGCTGCACCTTATAAGCGTTGTTGCATTGCAACGGATCCAGGCTGTTTGCCCGGCTGACTCGTTCAGTCATCAAGCTGGCTGCCAATGCAACTACGCGATGCCCTGCGCCTGACTAGACTGCTGACACGAGCAGAACAAGAAGAACGCAGAGGTGCATACAGTGAGCGTAGCCCCCGTCCAATCGTCGCCGAATGTCAAAGATAAGGTCAGCGCTGCCGAGTGGCAGACCCGCGTTGATCTTGCCGCCTGTTACCGTCTGGTCGCGCTGCACGGCTGGGACGATCTGATCTTCACGCATATCTCGGCCAAGGTGCCCGGCACCGAAGATTTCCTGATCAATCCGTTTGGCCTGATGTTCCACGAGATTACCGCCTCAAGCCTGGTGAAAGTCGATCAGGCCGGCAACAAACTCATGGACAGCCCCTACGAAATCAACCCCGCCGGCTATACCATTCACAGCGCCGTCCACGAGGTGCGCCACGATGTGGTTTGTGTGCTGCATACGCACACCGCGTCAGGCGTTGCGGTGTCGGCGCAAAGGCAGGGGGTTTTGCCGATCAGTCAACAGTCACTGTTTGTGTTATCGAGCCTGGCCTATCACGCCTACGAGGGCGTGGCCCTGAATCATGAAGAAAAGGCGCGCCTGCAAGCCGATCTCGGCGACAACAGTTTCCTCATGCTGCACAACCACGGTCTGCTCACCTGCGGCGGGACTATCGCCGACACTTTTCTGATGATGTTCACCTTCCAGCGTGCCTGCGACATTCAGGTCATGGCGCAGACTGGAGGGACCGAACTGATCGCCATCGAACCGCAGATTCTCGCCGGCGCCAAGGCGATGATTGCCGGCGTCACCAAGAGCGCGCAGGGCATGGGCGGCGCGCTGGCGTGGCCGGCGCTGTTGCGCAAACTCGACCTGCAGGATCCGGGGTATAAATTCTAATGCCACTTGCCGAGATTCCTTTGTGTGTCTGGCGCAAGCGCAGCCGGACTTTTGTCTTTCGTGGTCAGTCGATCCGCTACTGGACAGTCGGGCAGGGTGAACCGTTGCTGCTGATTCACGGTTTCCCTACTGCCAGTTGGGATTGGCATTACCTGTGGCAACCACTGGCCCAGCGTTATCAGGTGATTGCCTGCGATATGCTCGGTTTCGGCGATTCGGCAAAACCGCGCAATCACACCTACAGCCTGCTGGAACAGGCCGATCTGCAACAGGCACTGCTCGCCCATCTGCAGGTTGAACAAGCCGTGCACATCCTCGCCCACGACTACGGCGACAGCGTTGCTCAGGAGCTGCTCGCTCGGCACTACGAAAAGCGCATTGAAGTGGCCAGTTGCGTATTCCTTAATGGCGGTCTGTTTCCGGAAACCCATCGTCCGCTGCTGATGCAGAAACTGCTGCTCAGTCCGATTGGCTGGCTGCTTGGTCGCGCATTCAGTCGTGAGGCGTTGGTCAAAGGTTTCCGGCAGATCTTCGGCCCGCAGACCCAGCCGACTGAAAGCGAACTGGATGATTACTGGAGTCTGGTCGACAGCAACCATGGCCCGCGCATCCTGCATAAATTGATCACTTACATCCCCGAGCGCCGGGTGCAACGTGAGCGCTGGGTGACGGCCATGCAGCAGGGTGAAATTCCCTTGCGGGTGATCGATGGCGCATTTGACCCGATCTCCGGCGTGCACATGGTCGAGCGATATCGCGCACTGATCCCTGATGCAGACACCGTGCTCTTACCCGGCATCGGCCACTATCCGCAAACCGAGGCGCCGGCGCTGGTGCTCAAGCACTATCTGGCGTTCCGCGATCGTCTGGTATTGCCTCCGCGCAAAGTGGCGTACTCCTGATTCTCGCCGAGAGCACGGGCTCTCGGCGTCCTGACACTCGATCATCCCTCAGCCTTATCGCGCACCATTCAGCCGCAGCCGTGTTCGTTGTGACCCAAAGCGCCGTGCCTGACACTCGGGGCAATATCCCTTGGCCTGCTGGAGTTGCCGCGATGAATGAACCTGTGCGTTTCGAAGATAAAGTCGTGATTGTCACCGGCGCCGGTGGCGGCCTCGGTCGTGCGCATGCTCTGCTGTTCGCCAGACAGGGCGCCAAAGTGCTGGTCAACGATCTCGGTGGCTCGACACAGGGCGAGGGCGCCAACGCTTCGGCTGCCGACCGCGTAGTGGCGCAAATCCGCGAGGCCGGCGGTATTGCCGAAGCCAACCACGACTCGGTCACTGACGGCGACAAACTGGTACAGAACGCCCTCGATGCCTTCGGCCGCGTCGACGTGGTGGTCAACAATGCCGGGATCCTGCGCGACAAGTCATTTCACAAGATGGACGACGCCGACTGGGATCTGGTCTATCGCGTCCACGTCGAAGGCGCCTACAAGGTTACCCGGGCCGCCTGGCCGCATCTGCGCGAGCAAAACTACGGTCGCGTGATTTTCACTGCATCGACTTCAGGCATCTATGGCAATTTCGGTCAGTCCAACTACGGCATGGCCAAACTCGGGCTTTACGGGTTGACCCGAACGCTGGCGATCGAAGGGCGCAAGAACAACATTCTGGTCAACGCCATCGCCCCGACCGGCGGCACGCGCATGACCGAGGGCCTGATCCCGCCGCAAGTATTCGAGCAACTGAAGCCGGAACTGGTCAGCCCGCTGGTGGTGTATCTGGCCAGCGAGCAATGCCAGGAAACGTCCGGCCTGTTCGAAGTCGGCGGCGGCTGGATGGGCAAGGTGCGCTGGGAACGCAGCCTCGGTGCCGGCTTCGATCCGCGCGAAGGGTTCTCGCCAGAGGATGTGGCGGCGCACTGGCAGCAGATTTGTGATTTCGAAGGCGCGGCGCATCCGAAGGACAATATTGAAGCATTGAAGGAAATGATGGCGAATTTGCAGAAGTATTCGATTTAGGCCCTCCCTCCAGGCGACAGGGCTGCCATTGGGCCCTGATTCCCACCTCCAAGTGCATCGCGCGCAAGCCGCCCATAAAAAAGGCCGCTGCAAACGCAGCGGCCAAGGTAAGACGTTGGATCAAGGAGCTACAAATCAACGTCAGTGAACACCGGGGCGATAGACCGAAAAATCGATTTATCCAGAATCTGTAGCCAATCGCTCGCGATTCAGCGTAGCGGGCTTCGCGCTTTGCGGCGTGTGCCGGGAAAGCGCGCTCAGAATACGGGCTTGAGTCTGTAGGAAAAATACCGTTTCCAGACATGCACTGTTACGGGGCACGCAACAGTGGGGTGCCCATGGATGGCGCTGATGACGCGCTATCCAGCCAGCCCATGAACCGCCCCAGGCCCCGCCGTACAAGGTCACTCATCCTTTCGAGCGACAACGCAAATACCTCCTTGGTGCGCTTATCGACCGCTTCACCCGGCAGTAGGGTGGGGCCTTCTGTCACTCACCGGGGAAGACGCATGACAAAAACAACAATGCGCGCCATCTTCACACCGCAGGCGCTGGCCGCTGCGGTGGCTCTGGGTTGCGGCGCCCAGGCGCAAGCGGTCGCCTTCAACATCGGCGAAATCGAAGGCACCTTCGACTCGTCACTTTCGGTCGGCGCGAGCTGGGGCCTGCGCGATGCCGACAACTCGCTGGTCGGTACGGTCAATGGCGGCAGCGGACAATCGTCCACCGGCGATGACGGGCGCCTGAATTTCAAGAAAGGCGAAACCTTCTCGAAAATCTTCAAGGGCATCCATGACCTCGAACTGAAGTACGGCGATACCGGCGTGTTCGTCCGGGGCAAATACTGGTACGACTTCGAACTCAAGGACGAAGACCGCGAGTTCAAACAGATCAGCGACAGCGGCCGCAAGGAAGGCGCCAAGTCTTCCGGCGCGCAGATCCTCGATGCCTTCGTCTATCACAACTATGCCATCGCCGATCTGCCCGGCACCGTGCGGGCCGGCAAGCAGGTGGTGAGCTGGGGCGAAAGTACCTTCATCGGCAACTCGATCAACAGCATCAACCCGGTCGACGTCTCGGCGTTCCGCCGCCCCGGTGCCGAGATCAAGGAAGGCTTGATTCCGGTGAACATGCTGTTTGGCTCGCAGAGCCTGACCGACAAACTTTCGGTCGAAGGCTTCTACCAACTGGAGTGGGACCAGACAGTTCTCGACAACTGCGGCACGTTCTTCGGCGTCGACGTGGCGGCGGACGGTTGCAACAACGGCTACACCGTCGGCAGCCCAGCGGTGGCGCCACTGGTGCCGCTGACCACCGCGTTCGGCCAAGGCATTCAGGTCACCCGCGAGGGCGTGGTGATCCCCCGTGGCGGTGATCGCGATGCGCGCGATTCCGGGCAGTGGGGCACGGCGCTGCGCTGGCTCGGCGACGACACCGAGTACGGCCTCTACTTCATGAACTACCACAGCCGTACGCCGACGGTCGGCACCACTACGGCGGGGCTGTCGACACTGGCGGCGTTGCCTGGCCTGGTCGGCATCGCCAACGGCCTCGCGCCTGGCAGTGGTGCGGGGCTGGCGCAAAGCGTGATGCTCGGGCGCGGTCAGTATTACCTCGAATATCCGGAAGACATTCGCCTGTACGGCGCGAGTTTCTCCACCACCCTGCCCACCGGCACCGCGTGGACCGGCGAGATCAGCTACCGGCCGAACGCGCCGGTGCAGGTCAACACCAACGATCTCACCCTGGCGTTGGTCAACCCGATTGCCGGCGGCACCGCATCGCCACTCGCCACTTCGCCGGGTGCCGACAACAAAGGCTACCGGCGCAAGGAAGTCACGCAGATCCAAAGCACCCTCACACACTTCTTCGATCAGGTGCTCGGCGCCGAACGCCTGACCGTGGTCGGCGAAGCGGCGGTGGTGCATGTCGGTGGTCTGGAGTCACGCAGTGAGCTGCGTTATGGCCGTGATTCGGTCTACGGCCAGTACGGTTTCGGCGGCGACACCGACGGTTTCGTCACCTCGACTTCGTGGGGCTATCGCGCCCGGGCGATTCTCGATTACGCCAACGTCATCGGCGGGATCAACCTCAAACCCAACCTGTCGTGGTCGCACGACGTCGCCGGTTACGGCCCCAACGGACTGTTCAACGAAGGTGCGAAAGCCATCAGCTTCGGCGTCGATGCCGACTACCGCAACACCTACACCGCAAGCCTGAGTTACACCGACTTTTTCGGTGGCGACTACAACGTCCTCGAAGACCGTGACTTCGTGGCCCTGAGCTTCGGCGTGAACTTCTGATCTGCCCGAGAAGGATGACTGCAATGCGCAAAACGATTCTGCAATGTGGCGTGCTGGCCTTGAGTCTGCTGGCGGCCAACGTGATGGCGGCGGTGTCGCCGGATGAAGCGAACAAGCTCGGCACCAGCCTGACCCCGCTTGGCGCCGAGAAGGCCGGCAATGCGGACGGATCGATTCCGGCCTGGACCGGCGGCATCCCGAAAAACGCCGGTGCGGTGGACAGCAAGGGCTTCCTCGCCGACCCGTTTGCCATCGAAAAACCGCTGTTCACCATCACCGCCGCGAACGTCGAGCAGTACAAAAGCAAACTCTCCGATGGCCAGGTGGCGATGTTCAAGCGCTACCCGGAAACCTACAAGATCCCGGTCTACCCGACCCACCGCACCGTGGGCGCGCCGGCGGAAATCTACGAGTCGGCCAAGCGCAGTGCGCTGAACGTCAACGCGATCAATGACGGCAACGGCCTGGCCAATTTCACTGGCAATCGTTACTACGCCTTCCCGATTCCAAAGAACGGCGTCGAGGTGCTGTGGAACCACATCACCCGTTATCACGGCGGCAACTTGCGGCGGATCATCACCCAGGTCACGCCGCAGACCAACGGCAGCTACACGCCGATCCGTTTCGAAGAAGAGATCGCCGTGCCGCAACTGATGAAGGACATCGATCCGGAAAAAGCTGCCAACGTGCTGACCTTCTTCAAGCAATCGGTGACTGCTCCGGCGCGGCTGGCCGGTAACGTGCTGCTGGTGCACGAAACTCTCGATCAGGTGAAGGAACCGCGTCTGGCGTGGATCTACAACGCCGGTCAACGCCGCGTACGTCGCGCACCGCAAGTGGCCTATGACGGTCCGGGTACAGCGGCCGATGGCCTGAGGACTTCCGACAACTTCGACATGTTCTCCGGCGCGCCGGATCGCTATGACTGGAAACTGGTCGGCAAGAAGGAAATGTACATTCCCTACAACAGCTACAAGCTCGACTCGCCGAAGCTCAAGTACGACGACATCGTCAAGGCCGGGCACATCAATCAGGATCTGACCCGTTACGAACTGCACCGCGTCTGGGAAGTGATCGGCACGGTGAAACCGAACGAGCGGCACATCTACGCCAAGCGCCACATGTACATCGACGAGGACAGCTGGCAAGTGGCACTGGCCGATCACTACGACGGTCGCGGGCAACTGTGGCGCGTTGCCGAAGGTCACGCGCAGTACTACTACGATCATCAGGCTCAGGCTTACACGCTGGAAGCGCTCTACGACATCATTGCCGGCCGCTACATTGCGTTGGGCATGAAGAACGAAGAGAAGCACAGCTTCGAATTCGGTTTTGAAGCCAAGGCTGCCGATTACACACCTTCGGCCCTGCGCGCCGAGGGCGTGCGCTAACGGCTCTGCTGTACCGCTGGACAAAAGGCGACCGCACGGTCGCCTTTTTTATGGCCATCAATCAGCGTGCTGAATACTCGTCAACAAGGGCGCGGGAGAGGGCTAGGGTGAGCGCACAACGATAAGAAGGCTCACCCGATGACCGCCATGACCCCGTGCCTGGATCGACCCGGATTTTTGCCCAGGCTTTCTTCACATCATCAGCCTCGCAGTCGCTTGACTGCGCCTTTGCTGACATCGAACGCACGGGTCAGGCTGTTGTGCGCGCCGGCAGGCAGTGGCAAAACCGCACTGCTCACCGAATGTCTTCTTCAGGTGCGCGCGGAGTGCGAGGCAATCTGGCTGCCGCTGGCGGGAGCAGCGCTCAGCGCCGATGAATTTTGCCGGCGTCTGACGCAGGCGCTCGGGCTGGTCGAAGGCCTTGATGATAGGCAGCTGATGGCGGAGCTGGCCCATTGGTCGAGGCCGACGTCGCTGTTTATCGACGATTACAGTCGGCTGCCGGATCCGGCTGTGGATGCTCTGCTGGATCGCTTGCTGGCGGTCAGCAGCCCTGCGCTCACCTGGTGGATCAGCACTCGCCGCCGGCCGCAGTGCAACTGGCCGCGCCTGTTGCTCGATGACGAACTCTACGAATTCGAGAGCGCCAGCCTGGCGCTGACTCACGATGAAGTTGTATCGGTGTTGCACCATTTGCCGCCTGACCAGGCGGACCGTGTCGCCACCCGTATCATCCAGCGTACTGGCGGTTGGTGCGCGGGCGCGCGCATGGCGCTCCTGCAAAAGTGCGACTGGTCGCAAAACCTGCAACCGCAGCAGCGTGTCGACACTCTGCTCGATTATCTGCAGCACGAACTGTTCAGCAACCTGACGCCGGAACAGGACGAGGCATGGCGTGTGCTGGCTCACCTGCCACGGTTCAACGCGCCGTTATGCGAGCATTTATTCGGCCCTGGCGAAGGCGCTCAGCTGCTGCACGATCTGCAGGTGTTGGGCTGCTTCATCGAGCCTTGGCAAGCGTCCGCTGACTGGCTCCAGGTGTTCCGCCCGCTGTCACGAATCATCCAGGAGTCGCACTGGCCGTGTGCGCGTTCCTGGCACCGGCGCGCCTGTCAGTGGTTCAGCGCGACGCAGGATTGGCGAGCGGCGTTCGAGCAAGCGTTGTTGGCCGAGGAATACGAAACTGCCGTCAGCCTGTTGCAGTATTTCAGCTTCGAGGATCTGTTCGAAGACCAGACCGTCGTCCTGCTGTTGCGTTTGCACGAGCAACAAAGTCAGGAGCTGACCCTGATGACACCGCAGCTGATCGGGCTGGTTACCGGAGCCTTGCTGTTTGCCGGTCGGTTCGAACAGGCCGGGCAATGTCTGGCTCATCTCGGCCGCTTCATGCCGCAACCGAGAGCGCAGCTGGAGCAGCAACTGCTGGCCCGCTGGCAGGCGCAACAGGGGTGGCTTTTTCACCTGCAAGGGCAAATGGAGCCGGCACGCGCCTGCTTTCAGGAGGCTTTGTCTGCGCTGGCTGACGAGGCCTGGCAGGCGCGTCTGATGTGCCTGTCAGGACTGACCCAGCAGGCGTTGCTGTGCGGTGAGCTTGATCAGGCCCATGCCCTCAACCGCGAGGCGCTGTGCCTGGCGCGGTCTCATGGCTCCTTGCTGTTCGAAGGCTTGCTTGAGCTTGACCATGCGCAATGGCTCGAGCAGCGGGGCGCGCCTTTGCGTGCCGAAAGCCTGCTGGTGGAGATCGAGCACTTGCTGCGCCAGCGCGCCACAGTGCCCGTGCCACTGCTCGGCCGGATTGCCCTGCGGCGCGGACGACTGGCGCTGTGCATGGGACTTGAAGCGCAGGCTGCGCAGTTGTTCAGTCAAGGCCTTGAAGATTGCTTGCGCAGCCACGACAAGCGGGTCTTGTATGGTTATCTGGGGCAGGCACAACTGGCCGGCAATCGCGGCGATTATGCCTGCGCTTTCGAACGCCTGCGCGAGGCCGAAAGGGTCATGCAGCAGCGGCAGATTCCCGATACGGTCTATCGCGGTGTTGTGTTGCAGGTGAGCAGCCAGTTCTGGTTGCAACAGGGCCGACCGCATCTCGTGCAAGAAGCGTTGAGCCGACTGTTACGGCATTACCGGGGACCTTCGGCGTTGCAGGCGCCACCCGCGACGTTCGAACTGATTATTCGCATCGAATACCTGCTGGCCTGCGCGAATGCGCAATCGGACCCGGACGAAAGCGCTTTGCCCACCATTGAGCAATTGTTGAAGCGCGCTCAGGCCAAAGGCATGTTGGCGGCGGAAACGGAGCTGTTGCTGGCCTTCGCCCAGTTGGCCGAAGCGCACGGTGACACGGTAGCGGCGCAGCAAGCGTTCCAGCGAGCCGCAACGCTGGCGGAGCGTTGCCGATTGCAGCAAGCCGTGCGCGAGTGGGAATTACGCCGAGGAAGCCTCGGCACTGGGTCTGGCAAGGAGGTTTCTGCCTGGCCGCGGGATAACGATGAACAGGCGCCTGGCCTCAGTCGGCGCGAACGCGAAGTGCTGATGTTGATTGCTCAAGGGGCTTCTAATCAGCAAGTTGCCGAACAACTGTTTATTTCATTACATACAGTAAAAACCCATGCGAGAAGGATTAACGGTAAGTTGGGTGTAGAACGCAGAACCCAGGCTGTGGCGAAAGCCAAGTTGATGGGGATACTGGTTTAGCTTTGTAAATTTCAGTAGCGCAACATGGTTTACGTTGGTGGTGGCATGTTTTGTAATTTGTTCGAGCTTCATGTCGGCTGAAAAAGAAACTACCTTGCAATTATCGGCGGTGGCTGCACTTGCAGCTCTGGATAATCAAGTAAGGAAAGTTTGTGGCCAAGTTATATAAAAGTTTGATGCGTGGTTCTTTCGGTGAGCAGGTTACCTGGCCGGAAGAGTGGGAAAAGGCAACACAGGCTAAAACCGATCTGTTCAAGATCATCGACGCCATGCCGAGCGTGCTGGATATTCTGCGCAGCATGCTTGAGGGTGAACTGAAGCGTCTGGGCAAAACAGTTGATATCGACAAGGTCTATATCAATACGGATCCTGCTTTCCCTGCCGATGAAAATCGGCCATCAGGCACTCTTTGGGAGGTAACGGTTCATTGTCTGAATAACCATGTAAGTCCTGCCTATATTATGGGTGGCGATGGGGTTTTTGTTCTGCCGGATACGTTCAGTGAGCAATTCAAAGTCAAGGTGCTCAACACCATTGTTGTTGAAGATCTGATCGCTGCTGTAACTGCCGGACTGGAAAAAACATTGCGAGCCGAGATCGCAAAGTTCTGGGCTGCGCCAGCGAAACCCGTCCATGCCGACAATGCACCGCTGTCGAACAAACAGGCTTTCATCAAGGCCTATGCCGTGGTCACCGGTGCAGAGCTGTCGCTGTCGGTCATGGCCAACAACTTCGATGCCCGATTGGGCGAGCGATTCGCTCATCTGCTGGAAGCAGATGCCGGTCGCGCAGCGTTTGAAGTCAACCTGCAACCGGCACAGGATTATCTTCTGGTGCGCCAGCCCTGTTTCGTTCTGGACAACGCCGAGCGTGCGGTCGCAGAGATGCAACTGGTCAACGAGTCGACTTCCTATCTGCTGCACACGCCGGAAAACGGCTTTGAGTTCTTTGAAAAAAATACCGATTTGCACAGCAAACTTCAGCAGCGACTTTCCCTGCGTAGCGAGCAGATCAGTTATCCGAAAGCCACGCAAAATCCTCATGCGTTTTGTGCAGAGGCTCACCTCAAAGGTCAGCTTGAAAGCGTGGCAACCTTGATCAGTGGCCAGGCACAACTGGAAAAACCGCTGACCTCCATGCTTCAGGAGAATCAACGCCTGCATGTGCTGCGTTACGGCATCGACACCCGCTTTTATCTGCTTTGGGCAGCACTGAAGCGCACCGACTGGCCGCTTTGGCTGCATGCCGCTGGTAGCGATGTTCAACAACGTTATAGCGAGCTTGAAGAATCCAAAGACCAGTATGAGGCTGCATATTCGAGCGCGTTCGATACGTGTTTTTCTTTCAAGGACTATGTGGTGCGCACGTTCGCCGCATGGGCGCAGAGGGCCTTTGACGAACGCCTGGATCCTGAAGCGATCAGTGTCCATAGCTCGTACACTTTGCAAGTTGCCGGACGGACCATCGAACAGGAAGAAACCCGGACGCTGACGGAGTTTCTTGTTTTCGGTCTGCACGACAATGGTTACAAAGCGACTCTGACCATCATCGGCGCTCCCGACGGAAGTCGGCTGACGGCAGTAGCGCTCGAGCAGTGGCTGGAAAATCGCAATCTGCGCCTGGAGTTTACCGGCAGTCTTGCTTACTCGCCGTCGGTTGCTTGGCAGGAGGCCTATCGCAACTATCTCTTCAGCCAGATGGAGTTTGCAGTTTTTGTAGCTCGCCAGTCCGGGAAGCTGGATTCCACCGATGCGAACATCATCGCGCGCGCCATGGCCAACGACCCTGCGGTGACTATTCAGGGCTTGAAAATCAGGCTGCAAGTGCCAGCGCTGAAAGACGTTCTGATGATTTCGGCCAAAGAATACGCACCGTCGCTGATGTTGGTCAAAACAGCTGACGGGCAATTCGAACTGCAGAAATTTTCCGATATCTACGCGGCGAACCGCTGGCTGGAGTCGGCGTTGTCGGCGGATCGTGAATACGCCGCATTGATGATCCATCCCGACTACCTGCACGAGGCGGGTGAGTTGCTTGGCAGCGCTGGTACTCAGCTGAGCTACCGCTACACGCTTGATAGCCGGCCGGTCGATCTTTATCTGAACGCCAAGGCACCTTTGGCGGACTACGTAAATGTCGCCTACCGAGCCGAAGTTGCGCTGCACAAGGCCATTGCACCGGCAGCTTATCGGGCGCTTGGCATTGAGGGGCGCAAGCGCTATTCGCGTCTGACAACCGAACTCAAGGCGTTGTCCACGGTTGATGTACGAGACAATGGTTTTCCGACCTTCGAGCAGTTCACCTATGACGCGGTGAAAGCCCAGATAGAAGACCTATTGCGTTCGCGTGGCAGCAACGTTTCGGTCAATCCCGATCAGATCATTATTCAGACCGAAGAGTTTCGTAAGAGCGTTACCGACGTCCTGCTTGAGGGACTCGCTTTCGAAGCGGTGCATCCGGCCTATGAAACCAAGTACAGCCCCAAATATTACTTGGTGAATGGACATCCCCTCGTTGAAAAACTGGATATCCGGGATTTGTCTTCGCTATCGAAAACCTTCCGCCCTGGTGACCGATACAGCGCGATGCTGGAAGAGCAATATCTGAACAAGGCGCATCCTGATCACGCTTTCAAGCGCGCGGTACACGCCCGGAAAATCCGCTGTGAGATGTATCGCAATGCGTTTGCCGATTTCACCAACGGCAGATTATCGACAGAGTCTTTCTCTGCTGTCCAAGAGGTTATCGATAACCTGAAAGAGAGTGGCGGTTATCAGTCGGTAGGGACCAGCACCGCCGAAGGTGATATCGGGCTGTATAAATTCAATATTGGCGCGCTGGGTCTGACGACTCCTGGGGACCGCGCGGTTGGCGGCGTTTATATTTTTCGACTGAAGTTGTCGTCAGGTTTCTTCGACTTGCTCTATACGCCTGACGCGCCGGATCAAGTCAACTTCCGGCCGATCGCTGAGTTCATTCCTTCGATTCGTTTTCGAAAAGGCCCGTTCAGGAACTATTACAGCGAGCGGATACTGCTGGTTGACCAGAAAGTGACCAATGACTACTTCGATAATCTGGTCGCAACGGTTGATACCCGACCGGTCATTCGCACACAGCAGCGTTCGTTACTGCCCGATCTGTTCACTTTCCATGACGAGCGAGTGCGCCGTGTATTGAGTGACATCGACGAACGGACCACCAGTCTCAACGAAATAATCGCCGGTGTGGTTTATGAAAATCTGTTGAAGGCCGCAAACATTGTCAGCCTGCTGGTGCCACCCGTAGGCACTGTGGTGGTGGCTGTGCAGGTGATGAAAAGCATCTACGACGCGTCGCAGTCGCACCGACGCGGTGATTATTCCGCCGCGCTGGGGCATGTGCAGGATGTATTGAGCGGACTGCTGACATTGGGTCAGGCTGCAGCGGCGGGGGCGCCGGCTAAAGAACTTAGCCGTGCGCAACGCTCGTTTCTGAGTTTGTTTGAAGACGCCCGCACGGTCGCGGAGCTGGTTACGTATTACACCGGCCATGAAGACCCCGCCGATGAACTGATCGGGTTCTTCAAGGCACTGATGCAAGAGGCTGAGTCTGCATTAAGCAAGACCACGGTTCGCTGAGCCGTTTCGAGCGCTCATAGTCTGATTTATCTTTCGTAACCCATGCGCCAACTCACGGCCCGGGTCGCAGCCAACAAACGCTGCGCCGCCGGGCCGTTTTCGTCGGCGTGGAACAGTGAGGTCGGGCCGACGATGGTCAGCACCGCAGCGATCTGCCCGACCGCGTTGAACACTGGCGCAGAAAGCGCATCCACACCCGGCATCAACAAACCATGCACGTGATGCAGACCGCGTTCGCGTATCTGTTCACACAGCGCTGCATAGGCTGTTTCATCCTTGAGCGGATGCTCCGCGACAGCGATCTCCTGCTCGCGTAATTCATCGGTTTCCCGATGCGGCAGGTAAGCGCTGAACACCAGCCCGGTGGACGAGCTGAGCAGCGGCAGCACCGAACCCAATTGCGTCACCACCGTCACCGCGCGCACCGCCGGTTCGATATGCACCACGGTTGCGCCCTGATTGCCCCACACCGCGAGAAAGCAGGTTTCGTTGAGTTCGTCGCGCAAGTCGGACAGCGGCAGGGCGGCAACTTTCAGCACGTCCATGCTGTTGAGCGCGGCCAGGCCCACGCGCAGTGCTTCGCGACCGAGGCCGTAATGGTTGGTGGCGGTGTTCTGTTCGGCAAATCCAGAAGCTATCAACGCCTGCAGATAGCGATGCACCTTGCTCGCCGGCATCTGCACGTGTTCGGCCAGACGCGACAGCGAAGTCGACGGCGACAACTCGGCCAAGGCCTTGAGGATGTCGGTGCCGACCTCGGCGGAGCGGACTTTCTGTTTGCCGTTGCTGTCGCTGGTTTTTTCCATGGGGCTGGCGGTTCCGGTTCGAATGGGCGTCTTTATAGCTTGACGCTGGATAGCGAGCAAATTACGTTATGCGTAATCAGATTACGATAATAACAACCCCGGCGTGCCGAGACCTCTGATCCAGAGCGATGGGCCACTGCCGACTCCCTGTTCAGGAGGCTCCATGAACCTCGATTCAACCGCGCAGGACCTGGTTTACCAGTCCGGCTTTGGCAACGAATTCAGCACTGAAGCGTTGCCCGGCGCGCTGCCCGTTGGCCAGAATTCCCCGCAAAAAGCCCCGTACGGCCTGTATACCGAACTGTTCTCCGGCACCGCGTTCACTATGCCGCGCAGCGAAGCGCGGCGTACCTGGATGTACCGGATCCAGCCGTCGGCCAACCACCCGGCGTTCGTCAAACTGGAACGGCAACTGGCCGGCGGGCCGTTGGGTGAAGTAACCCCCAATCGCCTGCGCTGGAATCCATTGGAGCTGCCGACCGAACCGACGGATTTCATCGATGGCCTGGTCAGCATGGCGGCCAACGCCGGCGCCGAGAAACCGTCCGGCATCAGCATCTATAACTACACCGCCAACCGTTCGATGGAGCGGGTGTTCTTCAACGCCGATGGAGAACTGCTGCTGGTGCCGCAACTCGGTCGTCTGCGCATCGCCACTGAATTGGGCGTGCTGGACGTAGCACCGCTGGAAATCGTCGTTCTGCCGCGTGGCCTGAAATTTCGCGTCGAACTGCTCGATCCACAGGCACGCGGCTACCTCGCCGAGAACCACGGCGCGCCGCTGCGCCTGCCGGATCTGGGGCCGATCGGCAGCAACGGTCTGGCCAATCCACGGGATTTCCTCACCCCGGTCGCTGCCTACGAAAACCTGCAGCAACCGACTACTTTGGTGCAGAAATTTCTTGGCCACTTATGGGCCACCGAACTCAATCACTCACCGCTCAATGTGGTCGCCTGGCACGGCAACAACGTGCCGTACAAATACGACCTGCGCCGTTTCAACACCATCGGCACGGTGAGTTTCGATCATCCCGATCCTTCGATCTTCACCGTATTGACCTCGCCGACCAGCGTGCACGGTCTGGCCAACCTCGATTTCGTGATCTTCCCGCCGCGCTGGATGGTCGCCGAAAACACCTTCCGGCCGCCGTGGTTCCATCGCAACCTGATGAATGAATTCATGGGCCTGATCCGGGGCGAATACGACGCCAAGGCCGAAGGCTTCGTGCCCGGTGGCGCTTCGCTGCACAGCTGCATGAGCGCCCACGGCCCGGACGGCGAAACCTGCACCAGGGCGATCAACGCCGAGCTTGCACCTGCAAAAATCGATAACACCATGGCCTTCATGTTCGAGACCAGCCAGGTGCTTCGTCCAAGTCGTTTCGCCCTCGAATGCCCACAGTTGCAACCCAGTTACGACGCTTGCTGGGCGACGCTGCCCGCCACGTTCGACCCGACCCGGAGATAACCCATGACACAGAATTCCATCCCCCGCAGTTGGGTCGCTTCGGCCAACGGTCACAGCGATTTCCCCTTGCAGAATCTGCCGCTGGGCGTGTTCAGCCTGGACAGTTCGGCGCCTCGCGCGGGCGTAGCGATCGGCGAGCACATTTTCGATTTGCAGGTGGCGCTCGAGGCCGGTCTGTTCGACGGTGTCGCACGCAGTTCGGTGGAAGCCATGCACGGCGGGCAGTTGAATGCGTTCTTTGAACTCGGTCGTGAGGCGCGGGTGGCCCTGCGCGAACGCCTGATCGAACTGTTCAGTGAAGGCAGCACCCTGCGCGGCAACATCGAAGCGCAAGGCGCAAAAGTCTTGCCGTTGGCTGCCGATTGCCAGATGCACCTGCCGGCACGGATCAGCGATTACACCGACTTCTACGTCGGCATCGAGCACGCGCAGAATGTCGGCAAACTGTTCCGCCCGGATAACCCGCTGTTGCCGAACTACAAGCACGTGCCGATCGGTTACCACGGTCGCGCTTCCACAGTGCGAGCGTCCGGCACCGACGTGCGCCGGCCGAAAGGCCAGACGCTGCCGGCCGGGCAGACTGAACCGGTATTCGGTCCATGCGCGCGTCTGGATTACGAACTGGAACTGGGCATCTGGATCGGCCAAGGCAATGAGATGGGCGAGCCGATTGCCATCGGTGACGCTGCCGAGCACATCGCCGGTTTCTGCCTGCTCAACGACTGGTCGGCGCGGGATATCCAGGCTTGGGAATACCAGCCACTCGGCCCATTCCTGTCGAAAAGTTTCATCACCAGCGTCTCGCCGTGGGTGGTGACGGCTGAAGCACTGGAACCATTCCGCACGGCGCAACCGGCCCGCCCTGAAGGTGATCCGCAGCCGCTGCCGTACCTGCTCGACAAGCGTGACCAGGATGGCGGCGCCTTCGACATTGAGCTGGAAGTGCTGTTGCGTACCGAAACCATGCGCGAGCAGGACCTGCCCGCCCATCGCCTGACCCTGAGCAACACCCGCTACATGTACTGGACCGTCGCGCAAATGGTCGCGCACCACAGCGTTAACGGTTGCCAGTTGCAGGCCGGTGACCTGTTTGGTTCGGGCACTTTGTCCGGCCCGGAAAACGGCCAGTTCGGTAGCCTTTTGGAGATCACTGAGGGCGGTAAGAAGCCGATCGAACTGGCCTCCGGCGAAGTGCGCAAGTTCCTTGAGGACGGTGACGAAATCATCCTGCGTGCCCGCTGCGCCCGCGAAGGTTTTGCCTCGATCGGCTTCGGCGAATGTCGCGGCACCGTGGTCGCTGCGCGCTGACAGGAGCGGCTTATGGATCTCTATGGCTATTACCGTTCCACTTCGTCGTACCGGGTGCGCATTGCGCTGGCGTTGAAGGGCCTCGATTACCAGGCGCTGCCGGTCAACCTGATCGCACCGTCGGGTGGTGAACATCGGCAACCGGCGTATCTGGCGCTCAATCCGCAGGGCCGGGTGCCGGCCTTGCGCACCGATGACGGCGCGCTGCTGATTCAATCGCCGGCGATCATCGAGTATCTGGAAGAGCGTTACCCGCAGGTGCCGTTGCTGCCGGATGATCTGCTGGCGCGCGCGCAGGTGCGCGGTGTCGCGGCGGTGATCGGCTGCGACGTGCACCCGCTGCACAACGTCAGCGTACTCAATCGTCTGCGCCAGTCCGGGCAGGATGAAACGCAGGTGGTGGAGTGGATCAGTCACTGGATCAGCCAAGGGCTGGCGACAGTGGAGCAGTTGATCGGCGACAGCGGTTTCTGTTTTGGCGAATGGCCGTGCGTGGCAGATGTGTATCTGATTCCGCAGTTGTATGCGGCAGAACGCTTCAATGTTTCGCTGGAGGCTTACCCGAAAATCCGCCGCGTTGCTGCGCTCGCTTTGGAACATCCAGCGTTCATCAAGGCCCATCCCGCCAACCAACCAGATACCCCTAAATGATCATTCCCACGCTCTGCGTGGGAATGCATCTCGTGACGCTCTGCGTCACATTGGACGCAGAGCGTCCGGGGCGGCATTCCCACGCGGAGCGTGGGAACGATCAAAAAAATTTCGCCTGACACACCGCAATCGCGAGCAGGCTCACTCCTACAAAATCTGGTCAATGCACGACGGAGTTGGGCGGCAGATGGCCGAGGCGTTCGGTCAGGCGCAGGCGCTGGATCGGGTCTTCACTGAGCATCAGCGCGTGCTCAAGGTCGAAGCGCTCGGCGTTCGGGCAGTCCAGCCGTTGATACAGACTGGCCCGGGCCATGTAATCGGAGGCCTTCGCATCACCCAGTTCGAGCACTCGTTCTGCGTCGATCAGCGCGGCGATGTGATCGTCGTGGGTCAGGTGCAATTGGCGCAGGTTGCGTGACAGACGTTGCAGCATCTGCACCGGCGTTGCGCTCAGCAAATGTTCGGCGCTGAGCTGCATGTTCGGCCCGTATTGGCGTTGCAACAGTTCTCGGCAGTCATTGGGATATAGTCGCCGCCCGCCGCAAGGGTCGAGCAAGTGGTCGGCGCCGGGTACCCGCAGCAGAAAATGTCCGGGGAAGTTGACCCCGACCAAAGGAATCTCCAGCCCACGCGCCAATTCCAGTGCGATCAACGCCAATGCCAGCGGCTGACCGCGCTGGGTGTGCAACACGCGGTGCAGCAGCGCCGCCTGTGGGCGCAGCGGCAGGAAATCATCCTGTGCGAAACCGAGATCGACCATGCGCCGCAACAGCGGTTGCGCCAGTTCGCTGACCGGCAGCATCGGCAGCCCATAGCTGACGCGTAGTTGCAGATCCTTGAAGGTGCGCAACCATGCCTCGGGTTCGAGGGTTTTGTCGTGCTCGGCACTTATCCACAGCGCAGCTTCCAGCAGGGCCGGCGGTGAACGATGCAGGCATTCGAAAAAGCGTTGGCGCGCACTCATCTGAATCTCCCTCCAATGCCTCGTTTTAGCCCCGTCCGGGTGGTTCGTCCAGTGCCGGGCGCGTTGAGCGCGAGTTATAGCGGCGCAGCATTGTCCGCTCGGCGGCTCATGCCGGTGCGCGCCAGCAATTTTCAGGGGCAAGCCTATACTGGCGTTCTACAAGAAGTGATTCGGGAGCCTGTCGATGTTCGCTCTCATGCAAAGCACTCGCCTGGAATCGCTGCACCTGAGCGTGGACCCGGCAACCGGGTTGAAGGCGGTCATTGCCATTCATAACAGCCATCTGGGGCCAGCCCTGGGCGGGTGCCGTTACCTTGCCTATCCCAACGACGAATCTGCGGTCGAGGACGCCATTCGCCTGGCGCAAAACATGAGCTACAAAGCGGCGCTCGCCGGCCTTGCGCAGGGCGGCGGGGTGGCGGTGATCGTGCGCCCGGCCCATGTCGAGAATCGCGCCGCGTTGTTCGAGGCTTTCGGACGTTGCATCGAGCAACTCGACGGCCGCTATATCACCGCCATCGACAGCGGTACTTCAGTGGCGGATATGGACTGCATTGCCCAGCAGACCCGCCACGTTACCAGCACCACCTCGGCAGGCGACCCGGCGCCGCATGCGGCCATGGGCGTATTCGCCGGCATTCGCGCCACGGCGATGGCGCGCCTGGGCAGCGACAACCTCGAAGGTCTGCGCGTCGCCATCCAGGGGCTTGGCAATGTCGGTTTTGCACTCGCGGAGCAACTGCACGCTGCCGGCGCCGAGTTGCTGGTCAGTGACATCGACCACGGCAAGGTGCAGCTGGCAATGGAACAGCTCAATGCTCACCCGATCGCCAACGATGCATTGCTCAGCACGCCGTGCGACATTCTCGCGCCGTGCGGGTTGGGCGGGGTGCTTAATAGTCACAGCGTTTCACAGCTGCGCTGCTCGGCGGTGGCCGGTTCGGCGAACAATCAACTTTCCCATCTGGACGTGGCGGATCAACTGGAACGACGCGGGATTCTTTATGCGCCGGATTATGTGATCAATGCCGGCGGGCTGATTTACGTTTCGCTGAAACATCGTGGCGAGGAGTTGCCGACGATTACGGCGCATCTGTCGAAAATCAGTTCGCGGCTGACCGAAGTCTTTGCCCATGCTCAGGCGGAAAAACGTTCGCCGGCGCGGGTGGCGGATGAGTTGGCCGAAAAGGTTTTGTATCGCTGAAAGCAAAAGATCGCAGCCTTCGGCAGCTCCTTGTATCTCTGAATGCAGGAGCTGCCGAAGGCTGCGATCTTTCTGATTACTTCGGCGCTTTCGCTGCTTTGGCTGGCTTCGCCGGCGCCTCGTCAGGTTCTGCCGCTTCAGCTTTTTCGACAGGCTCGGCCGGCGCATTGATCAGCTCCGACAGCGCATCGGGCTGGCTCTTGAACGCTCTGGCGAACACATCGCGATTCTTCGCCATGTAGATCCCGGCTTCTTCCACTTGCTGTTCGGTCAGGGACGGAACGGCTTTTTGCAGCACATCGGCCAGATATTCGGCCAGTTCGAGCATTTTGTCATGACGATCAGCTTCGGCTTTATCCATGAACAAGCGCTCCAGATCTCGGCTGCTGCGGTATACCACTTCGACGGCCATTCACCACCTCACATGCCTTCACGTTAAGTTGTCTTGACGACTACTGTATCCATATACAGCGAAAAGGATAAGCGAATCCCTGCGCCATGGGTAGTGGCTTTTCAATGTAGACCGGATTTGGCGTTTGTCAGGGGGACGGGGTGGCTGCTATTCGCGAGCAGGCTCGCTCCCACGGGGATTGTGCAAAGCCGCTAGCCTGCGACCAAACGCCACGGCGCGGGATTTGCGGCGGATCGCCATGATGCGTGGCCCTGAACCTGCATGAAAACCGTTGCAACAAGGCGCGCGCGCAAAACCGTCACGTGCGATACGCATCATCCGCCCGAAACGGGCTAAGGAAACTCATCGTGAAAATAAACTGGGCCGAGAAACTGCGGCGTAACGTGCATCAACTGGCCGAGTCCCTGGGCAACCTGTTCGTCGAAACCTTCCACTATCTGGCGCTGTTCGCCATCGGTGCGGTGACGGCGTGGGCTGCGGTGATGGAGTTTCTCGGCATGCTCGAAGTCGGGCACATCAAGATCGATGACATCCTGTTGCTGTTCATCTATCTGGAACTGGGCGCGATGGTCGGGATTTATTTCAAGACCAACCACATGCCGGTGCGCTTTCTGATCTACGTGGCGATCACTGCACTGACGCGCCTGCTGATCTCCAACGTCTCGCACCACAACCCGCCGGACATGGGCATCATCTACCTGTGCGGCGGCATTTTGCTGCTGGCGTTTGCGATCCTGGTGGTGCGTTACGCCTCGTCGCAGTTCCCTTCGGTGAAGATCGAGAACCCGCAGCGCAAGATCGGCACGGGCTCCAGCGAGCATCCGGAAGTGGAGAAGGGCGAGCTCTAAAGGCCCGCCGCTTGGCCGGGCTGGCCTTTGACCCTTGGCGGTGGCGGGGTCAGCCCGGCGCCGCTGGTCATGGCTTCGAGAATCGACATGGCGCTGTGGCCCTGTTCGATGGCGATGCCGAACTGGATGCTTTGTACCAGCCGTTTCAAACGCTCGGGATCGTTGCGCTGTTCGGCACTGATCATGCGCTTGGCCACGATGCGGCCGGCGTTGGATAGCGTCAGCATGATGCTGCCGTCCAGGCCCTGAATGCTCAGATTGATCTGATAGTCCGGCGCGAAAGCATCGGTAATGATCTGAAATGGGTTGTCCATGATGCGTCACCGCCTGATTGAACGTGCAGTTGTTGACCGGCCATGATCTGATTTGGTTCGCAACACCAGACCACTGGCATCTCGTTCGCTGAGGTTTGCAATGTCCGTTTGCCTCAAGGGTGGTGTAGCAAGGCGCATGCCGGAAAAATTGTCGAACAATAAACACGGTGAAAAAAACGGCGAGCCTCGAGGCTCGCCGTTTTTTGTGGCGCGTTTTCAGGGCAGGAATGAGCCGATGATCGCTGACAGTGCAATCAGGCCGATCAGCACTCCACCCAGTTCACCGCCAGCCCGCCCCGCGAAGTTTCCTTGTATTTGTCGTGCATGTCGGCGCCGGTGTCGCGCATGGTGCGGATCACCCGGTCGAGGGAAATGAAGTGATTGCCGTCGCCGCGCAGGGCCATTTGCGTGGCGTTGATTGCCTTCACCGCCGCGATGGCATTGCGCTCGATGCACGGCACTTGCACCAGGCCACCGACCGGATCGCAGGTCAGGCCCAGGTTGTGTTCCAGGCCGATTTCGGCAGCGTTTTCCAGTTGCTCCGGCGTCGCCCCTAGCACGTCGGCGAGGCCGGCGGCGGCCATTGCGCATGCCGAACCGACTTCGCCCTGACAGCCGACCTCGGCACCGGAGATGGAGGCGTTTTTCTTGCACAGAATGCCGACAGCGGCTGCACCGAGAAAGAACGCGACGACATCATCGTCAGACGCATCCGGATTGAATTTCATGTAGTAGTGCAGAACCGCCGGAATGATGCCGGCGGCACCATTGGTCGGCGCGGTGACCATGCGCCCACCGGCCGCGTTTTCTTCGTTGACGGCGAGGGCGAACAGGTTGACCCATTCCATCGCCGACAGGGTCGAACTGATCACATTCGGTTTGCCGATTTCCAACAGGCTGCGGTGCAGTTTCGCCGCGCGGCGCGGTACTTTCAGACCGCCGGGCAGGATGCCTTCGTGGCGCAAACCTTGTTCGACGCACTCGCGCATCACTGACCAGATGTGCAGCAGGCCTTGGCGAATCTCGGCATCGCTGCGCCAGGCGCGCTCGTTGGCCATCATCAGTTCGGACACGCGCAGATTGTGCTTTTTGCACAAAGCGAGCAGTTCGGCGGCGCTGGAAAAATCGTACGGCAACACCACGTCGCTGGCTGGCGCCACGCCAGACTCGGCTTCAGCCGCTTCGACGATGAAGCCGCCGCCCACCGAGTAATAGGTTTGCGCGAACAGCTCGGCGCTCTCGCCAAAGGCGCTCAGCGACATGGCGTTGGGGTGGTAGGGCAGGCTCTCGTCGAGCAGCAGCAGATCGCTCTGCCAGTCAAACGCAATCGTGCGTTGACCGGCGAGGGACAGTTGCCCGGTTTCGCGCAGTTGCTGGATGCGTGGATCGATGGTCGAAGGATCGATGCTGTCCGGCCACTCGCCCATCAGGCCCATGACCGTTGCGCGGTCAGTGGCGTGGCCAACGCCGGTGGCCGAGAGCGAACCGTACAGGCGGATCTGCACACGTCGCACATCATTGAGCAGATGCTGATCGATCAGAGCCTGGGCAAAGGTCGCCGCTGCACGCATCGGACCGACGGTATGGGAGCTGGACGGGCCGATGCCCACTTTGAATAGATCGAAAACACTGATAGCCATGCTAAACCCTTACAAGCAATGGAGTAGGAATCGCTGCCATTTTTTGTCGGACAAGCGCAATGTCGGCGATACTGCCTGCCTCGGTTCGAGGTGACCAACGAAACCTCCTAAGACAGCCTTTAGCAGGACTAAACAATGAGTCGTCAATTGCATGCCCAGACCTACGTCTGGCTGCAGGTATTTGCCTGTGCCGCGCGGCACCTGTCGTTCACCCGTTGTGCCGAAGAACTGCACATCACCCCGGGCGCGGTCAGCCAGCAGATCCGCCAATTGGAAGAGCGCCTGGGCTTTCGCCTGTTTCATCGGCGCGCGCGGGGCGTTGAGTTGAGTGCACAGGGGCAGCGGCTGGCGATTACCGTCAACGAAGCCTATGGCAGCATCGATGCGGAGTTGCGCCGGCTGGACGCCGGGATGATCAGCGGGACTCTGCGGTTGCGCTCGATCCCGTCGTTTCTCGGCAAGTGGCTGACCCCGCGCCTGCCGCGCTTGCAGCAACGCTTTCCGGATATCCAGTTGCGCCTGGTAGCCGAGGACAGCAGCGTGCCCTTGCATGAGGGCGATTTCGATCTGGCCATCGACCTCAACGATGGCAGTTATCCCGGATTGTTATCCACAGCCTTGCTCGACGAGCAGATATTTCCGGTGTGCGCGCCGAGCCTGTTGCGTGGGCGCCCGCCGTTGCACGGGCCGGCCGATCTGGTGCATTTCCCGTTGCTGCACGACATCACCGCCTGGCGTGGCAGTTACGAGTACGCGGAATGGGAGTTCTATTTGAATGCGATCGGCTTCGAAGGCGCCGATGTGCGACGCGGCCACACCTTCAATCGCAATCACCTGACCATCGAAGCGGCGATTGCCGGCATGGGCGTGGCGATTGCCCGGCGCACGTTGCTCAATGATGAGCTGGAGCGCGGCACTTTGATTGTGCCGTTCGGCTTGTCGGTACCCAACCATAAACGCTACGTGCTGCTATATGCGCCGGGGGCGTTGAGCCATCCAGGCGTGCGCGCTGTGCATGACTGGCTGGTGGAGGAGGCGGGGATTTTTCGCAGCCTGCATCCGCTGAATGAGCAACAGATGTGAGCAGATTTTTCTGCGGTGCGGGTCGACCCAACTCCCGACATTAACAGCGCCTCGCTCGGTTGTCCGGCTTTTTTTGCGAATGAATATTTTTCTTTTTTCAGGGGTTGAAATGTTCGTCGCTCGGGCCGATTGTTGTAACCAGGAGGTCAGGAAATTCAACTCAAGGCCTCCAGCGAGCTAGCTGAAATAAGGGATGAACTATGCAAATCCAAGTCAACAGCGATAACCATATTCAAAGTAGTCAGCGACTGGAGGAGTGGGTACGTACAACTATTGAGAGCACGCTCGAGCGTTATGAAGAAGACCTGACCCGTGTCGAAGTCCACCTGAGCGACGAGAACGGTGACAAACCAGGTCCCCATGACTTGCGCTGCCAACTGGAAGCGCGGCCAAAAGGCCACCAACCGATTTCCGTGACCCACAAAGCCGATTCGCTGGAGCTGGCAATTGACGGCGCTGCCGAGAAACTTGAGCACGCCCTGGAGCACCTGTTCGGCAAACTGCGAGGTAAGCCACGCGCCGCTGTAGTGCCGTTTAGCGGCAAAGCCAACGACAAGCTGTTGGCGGAAGAATTCGACGAGAACGAACAGGCAGCGATCAACAGTTGATGCGCTGATTTCACAAGTCACACAAGGAGAACGGGCCTGCTGATGCAGGCCCGTTTTTTTCGCATGGCGGCAAGGCTTCAGAGTCTGTTCAGAACGCCACCGACGTCTGCACATAAACCGTCCGCGGCTCTCCCACATACTTGCCCTTGTTGTTGTCATCGAACGAGCGTGTGAAGTACTGCGTGTTGAAGATGTTCTTCACCCCCACCGCCACATTCAAATCCGACAGTTGCGGTCCGAAGTCATACCCGGCGCGGCTGCTGAACAGCATGTAACCAGGGATCTTGCCGGTGCTGCCATCGGCGCTTTCTTTCGAAGTGTTGGCGTTGTCGGCAAACTGGTCGCTCTGGAAGCTGCTGTCCAGATTCAGCTTCCATGGCCCTTCGGTATAACCGACGCCAATCGTGCCTTTGTGTTTGGAGGAAAACGGCACGCGGTTGCCTTTGTTCGGCCCGTCCTCGCGGATGGTTGCGTCGACATAGGCATAACTGGCGTAGACATCGAAACCGGCCAGCGCCGGGCTCAAGTCGTCGAGCGCGTAATTGACGCTGGTCTCGATGCCCTGATGGCGGGTTTCGCCGCGCGCGATCACCGAATCGTTGGTCTGGTTGCTTTCGTACTGGTTGTCGAAGTTGATCAGGAACGCACCGATTTCAGCGCGCAGGGCACCGTTGTCATAGCGAGTGCCGAGTTCCCAGGTGCGGGCCTTTTCCGGCTTCACTTCGCCGCTGCTCACGCGGTTGGGCATCTGGCTGTACTGCACGCTGCCGAACGAGCCTTCGGTGTTGGCATACAGGTTCCAGCTGTCGGTGAGGTGATAGAGCACGTTCAGCGCCGGCAGCGCGGTGTTGTAGTCGCCCTTGTATTTGACGTTGGTCAGGTTGTTGGTCTGCTGCGACTCGATCATCTCGTAGCGCACGCCCGGGGTGATGGTCCATTTGCCGATGTCGATGCGGTCATCGACGAAGAACGCGTTGGCCTCGGTACCACCGCGAGTGTCGCGGTCGTTGCGGCTGCTGGTGGTCGGGTATTCGTTGGCGCTGATCGGCGTGCGATAACGCAGTTCGTGGCCGGCCTCATTGATGTAGCGGTAGCCGACGCCGACTTCATGGCTGCTCGGACCAAGGTCGAAGCCTTGGGCGAAACGGGTTTCCAGGCCACGTACCCAATACTCGCGGGGCGACAACGAAAGGAATGTGCCCTGATCCAGATAACCGCTGCGCAGGGTTTTGGTGAAGAAGGTGTTGGCGGTGAACTCGCGGCGATCTTGCTGATAGTGATAGCCGAAGTTGAACATCGTGCGGCGCCCCCAGAACTGGTCTTTCGGCCGCGTCGACTGATACGGATCGGCATCGTAATCGGCGACATTGAGACCGCCGGGCATGTCGGCCTTGCCCTCGTAATACTGGGCCATGGCGTTGAAGCTGTTGGCCTCGTCGAGCTGGTACTTGCCCTTGAGGATCAGGTCGTCGATCTCGGTATCGCTGTGTTCGCGCCAGTCACCGCCACGGGTGCCGGAGTACAACAGCGCACCACCGAGGCCGTTGGCGTTGGTGCCGCCGGCCAGCAGATTGGCGCTGGTCTTGAAACCGTCGTGGCTCGACGATGGGCTGGTTTCAGTCTGGAACCCACCCTTGACCGTTGGCTCGTCAGGAATCGCCCGGGTCACGAAGTTGACCACGCCGCCGACGTTCTGCGGGCCATAACGCACCGCGCCGCCGCCGCGCACCACGTCCACCGCATCCATGTTGCCCATGCTGATCGGCGCGAACGAAAGCTGCGGCTGACCATACGGCGCGAAAGGCACCGGGATGCCGTCCATCAATACTGTCGAGCGTGCGGCCAGGCGCGGATTCAAACCACGAATACCGAAGTTCAGCGCCATGTCGTGGCTGCCGGTGCCGTTGTTCTCCGGCGCATTCACACCGGGGATGCGGTTGAGCACGTCGCGGGCCTGGGTCGCGCCCTGGCGTTCGAACTCTTCGCGGCGGATCACATCACGCGCGCCGGGGTGTTCGAAGACATTGATCTGCGCCGCATCGCCGAGCCAGTCGCCGACCACCGTCGAGGTGCCCAGCTCCAGCGCAGCGTCAGCCAGCGGTTGCAGGCTGAAGGAGTTGTTACCCTCGGCGCGGGCTTGCAGGCCGGTGCCTTCGAGCAACGCATCGAGGCCTTGTTGCGTCGTGTAATTGCCCTCCAGACCCCGGCTCTGCACGCCGCTGGTGACTTGTGAACCGAAGGAAATCAGTACGCCGGCTTCCCGGCCAAACTGGTTGAGCGCGGTTTCCAGCGACGTCGGGGCGATGTGATAAACCTTGGTCTCGGCGCCCAGCGCAGCGGGCAGGGCGGTGAAACTCAGGCTGGCGCCGAGCAGAAGATTGCGCAGGCTGCGGGCCAGTGGCGTAAGGCGGTTGGGCTGCATGTGGATGATCCTGAGAAGGTGGAATCAAGGGGGCTTTCCTTCTCTGTCACGCCAGATCTGAAAAACGGCTCATGGTTTTGGCGTTTTTTTACACCCGCGCTTCGATGCTCACCCAATAACGGGTAAAGCGCTTCACTCTGACCGGCAGACTGATCTGCAACACGTCGAGAATCCCCTCGCTGTCATCCAGTGGATACGTCCCGGAAATCAGCAGATCGGCAACCTGACTGTCGCACCGCAGCTGCCCGCGCCGGTAGCGGCCAAGCTCTTCGAGGAAATCGCCGAGGCGCATATGGGCGGCGACCAGCATGCCGTCAGTCCAGGCGCCGCTATTGGCGTCCAGTGGTTTAGCCGCGCTGACGGAGCTGGCAGTAAAACTCAACTGCCGCGCGACCGGCAGCAGCAGGGGCGCGCGCTGGCTGGCGATGAGTTCGACTCGTCCTTCAAACAGGGCGATCTGCGTGTGATCAACAAACTGCCGCACATTGAGGCGCGCACCTTGGGTTTTCAGCACGCCGTGTGCCGTGCGTATTTCGAACGGATTTGCAGCGCTCAACAGCATTTCGCCTTCGAGCAGACGAATCGTACGCTGCGTGTCATCGACATCGACGGAACTTGCGGTATTGAGCTGTAACGAATCGGCACCGCCCAAGCCGATCTTGCGCCGCTGGCCGACCGGCGTGCGGTAATCGGCGAGCAGCGACGGCAGTGGCGTGTGCTCGCGCATGCCCCAGGTCGCCGCTGAGCCGGCACCGAGAATCAGCAACATTTTCAGCGCCTGACGGCGGCTGCCGGACTTCGGTCCGTTCAACGCCGCGTGGGCCAACGGCGACGAAACGCCGCGCAAACGCTGATTGACTCGTTGCATGTGTTCCCACGCTCGGCGGTGTTCGCTGTGCGCATCCAGCCATTGTTGCCAGGCCTGTTGCTGGCGCGGGGTGAGCGTGCCCTGCTGCATTTCCAGCAGCCAGTGCACCGCCTGTTCGGCGACCTGCGCGGAGAAATCCGGCGTCCGATTCACTGGGCGAAGTAGCAGCGCATGGCCGCTTTGTTCAAATGGCGTTTGACCGTGGCCACTGAGATGCCCAGTTCTGCGGCGATTTGTGGATAAGTCAGACCATCGACCTGCGCGAGCAGAAAGGCGCGTTTGACCTGGCGCGGCAAGCCGTCGAGCAGCTCATCGAGTTCGATCAACGTCTGCAGGATGATCGCTTTGTGCTCTTCCGACGGCGTGACCATTTCCGGCATTTGCGCCAGCGTCTCAAGGTAGGCGCGTTCCACATCCTGGCGCCGGTAATGATTGAACAGCACGCGCTTGGCCAGGGTGGTGAGAAAGGCGCGCGGTTCGATGATCACCGGTGGTTCGCGAGCGGTCAGCACCTTGATGAACGTGTCCTGAGCCAGATCCGCCGCGCTGTCGGGGCAGCCGAGCTTGCGCCGCAACCAGCCGGTGAGCCAGCTGTGATGGGCGTGGTAGAGCGATTCGACGGGATGGGCGGGCGGCAACGAAATGACTCCGGACGCAAAATTTGCGTAGAGAACGTGCATTAGAGAACAAGAACGGTTCGCATTGTAGAGGCTGGCGACAGTGTCCGGCAATCAGATGCTTTTGCGTATGAGAATATTTATCATTAATATTGCTCGCCTGTAGATTCGGCTTGTCGGCCGAACGTTTTTCGTTTCAGGGTCGAAACATGAAAGGCAAACTCGCCACCCTTCCCATGTCCTATCGTCTGGCCGTCACTTCGCGGGTACTGGCGGCGATTTTCGGCGGCTATCTGGTCGCGGCGCTGGCCAGTGTCACCCTGACGTTGTGGCTGCCGCTGAACCGCGCCGAAGCGGTGGTCACTGGCATGACCGTGTCCTTTCTGGTCTATCTGGTCGCAGTGCTCTGGTGCTTTGCCTGCCGCAGCGCGTGGTCGGCGTGGGTCGGCCTGTTGGTGCCGAGCGTGATCCTCGCCACCGTTTCCGGTGTCGCGCGCGGTCTGGGGCTGGCATGAAGGAAGGGTTCCGGCAGGCGATGGCCTGGCTGCACACCTGGGCCGGGCTGGTGTTCGGCTGGTTGCTGTTCGCGATTTTTTTCACCGGCACGCTCGCTTACTTCAAAGATGAAATCAGCCACTGGATGCAGCCGGAAATCGCTGCACATTCGCTTGATAGCGAAGCGAGCCTGGCGCTGGCGCAAGATTATCTGCAGCAACACGCCGCCGGCGCCTCGCGCTGGCTGATCGATTTGCCCGATGCCCGCGACCCCGGCCTGACGGTGCGCTGGCAGCAGGCGCCGGGCAAACCCGGCGAGCGCGGCCGCTTCGAATCCCGAACCCTCGATGCTCAAACCGGAGTCGAAGTACAGGGTCGCGAAAGCATGGGCGGCGAGTTCTTTTATCGCTTCCATTTCCAGTTGCAGATGCCTTATCCGTGGGGGCGCTGGCTGGCGACCCTCGCCGCGATGGTGATGTTCGTTGCACTGATCAGCGGCATCATCACCCACAAGAAAATCTTCAAGGACTTCTTCACCTTCCGCCCGCGCAAGGGCCAGCGTTCCTGGCTCGACGGGCATAACGCCGTGGGCGTGCTGGTGCTGCCGTTTCACTTGATGATCACTTACAGCAGCCTGGTGATTTTCATGTCGATGGTCATGCCGGCGAGCATCGTCGCCTCTTACGGCAGCGACGTGCGCAAGTTCTACGACGAAGTCTTTCCCGCCTCGAAGACGCCCGAGCGCGCCGATATCGCCGCGCCGCTGACCGCCATGACGCCGCTACTGGCCAAGGCCAGCGAGCAGTGGTCGGGCGGCAATACCGCGCGCCTGTCGGTAAGCAACCCGGGCGATGCCAGCGCCACGGTGGTGCTGTCCCGCGCGGGCGATCGGGTGGTGCATGATTTCGGCCGGGCGGTGACTTTTAACGGGGTCACCGGGGAGCTACTCGGCAGCACACCGGATCAGCCAGCGGCGATGGCCGTGGGAGGCGCGTTCTACGGTTTGCACATGGGCCATTTCGCCGGGCCGCTGTTGCGCTGGCTGTATTTCATTTGCGGACTGGCCGGCACGGCGATGATTGGCACCGGGCTGGTGATCTGGCTCGGCAAGCGGCAGCTCAAGCACGTAAAAAGCGCGGCGCTGCCGTTCGAATTGCGCCTGGTCGAGGTGCTGAATATCGCCAGCATGGCCGGCCTGGTATCGGCGGTGGCGGTGTTCTTTTTGGCCAATCGACTGTTGCCGGTGAGTCTGGCGGGGCGGGCCGATTGGGAAGTGAATGCGTTCTTCATAGCCTGGGGCCTGAGCGTGGTGCACGCGGTGTTGCGTCCGGGACGCAAGGCGTGGATCGAACAGCTGACGCTCGGCGCTGCGCTGTTTATCGCGGTGCCGCTGATCAATGCGCTGACCACGCCGTGGAATCTTGGCGCCAGCCTGATGCAGCGCGACTGGGCACTGGCCGGATTTGATCTGACTTGTCTGGCGACGGGGCTTTTTCTTGGCTGGGCTGCGCGCAAGATGCAGCGTCCGGGCGAGCGCGTCAGCGTTCGCAAAGCAAGTTCTTCGCCTCGGTCGATCACTGTCGAACAGGGTGCCAACTGATGCTGCTGGCCCTGTTGCTCACCTATCCCGGCTTCACCGCGTTGTGCCTGTCGATGCCACGTCATCACGCCGAGTTGCTCGGCGCCAAACCGTCGATGCGCCGCCGTCAGGGTCTGGCGTTGGCGGGATGGCTGTTGCTGGCGCTTTCGCTGTGGGCGGCGGTCGCGGCCAGTGGCTGGAGTTTCGGTCTGGTCGACTGGTTCGCGGTGCTGATGCTCAGCGCTTTGGCATTGGTGCTGTTGCTGCCGTATCGCCCGCGTCTGGCCATGGCACTGGCCGGGTTGAGCCTGCTGGCGAGCCCGGTCGCCGCCTGGGCGCAGTGCTGAAGTGCTGATGGGTCTGCCGCCGGAATCGCGTGACGATGAAGCGCGTGGCGCGCGTGCGCATTTTCTTCAGGTGTTTCTGTCCCAGCGTGCGCAAATGGAGGCGCTGGTGAATCGGCGCGTCGGTTGTCGGGCGACCGCGGCGGATCTGGTCCAGGATCTGTTTTTGCGCTTCTGGCGGCGGCCGCTGGTCCAGGTCGAAGAGCTCAGCACTTATCTGCTGCGCTGCGCCGGCAACATCGCCATCGATCATTTGCGCAGTGAAGGCACGCGCACGCGGGCCAACGAAGGCTGGCAGCCGGACGAACCCGACAGCTACGGCAGCGAACCCCAGGCTGCCCTCGAAGCCGGCAACGATCTGCGCCATGTCGAAGCGGCGTTGCGCGCCTTGCCCGAGCGTACCCGGCAGATTTTTCTGCTCAATCGCATTCATGGGCGCAAGTACGCCGACATCGCCAAGGCCATGGGCCTGTCCCAAAGTGCCGTGGAAAAACATATGATGCGCGCCCTCGAGGCCTGCAAGGCCAGCCTGCGCGACCCCGAGCCACGCCTGCCAGGGAAAGCACCGTGAAGCCATCCGGTCCGATCACACCGACACCGGCTCAGGAGCAGGCCGCGCTGGCTTGGCTGAGCCTGTTGCACGACCGCCCGAGCACTGGCGATCAGCTGACCTTCAGCCAATGGCTGCGCGCCGATCCGGCCCATGCCCAAGCGTATGCGCAGGCGCAGGTGATCTGGGAACTCAGCGAAAGCCCCGCGCGCACGCTGGCCGATGAAGATGCGTTCGCGTTGCAAGGTTATCTGCAGGCGATGGACGCTCCGCGTCGCTCGCCGTTGTTGCGTTGGTCTGGAGCACTGGCGCTGACCGCGTGTCTGCTGTTGATGGTCAGCCTCGGCACGGGGTGGCAGGCGCAGCGCTGGCTCGACGATCTGCGCGCTGATCATGTCTCGGCACCGGGAGAAATCCGCACGGTGACTCTGGCCGATCAGTCGCAAGTGACACTGGATGCCGACAGTGCGATTGCTGTGGATTTCAGCCATGGCCAGCGCCGCGTGAAATTGATCAGAGGCGCCGGTTTCTTCAGCGTCACCCACACCGGCGATCCGTTTGTGGTGGCGGCGGAGCAGGGCGAGGCGCGGGTGCTGGGCACCCAGTTCGAAGTGCGCCGGCAACTCCACGGCGCGCAAGTGACGGTGTTGTCCGGACGTGTCGCGGTGACGGCGGATGAGCATGGCCAACAACAGATTCTCACTGCCGGGCAGCAGGTCGCTTATGCCGACGGCACGGCGGAAAAACTGCATGGCGTGGACAGTGAAGCGCAACTGGCCTGGCGTCAGGGTTGGCTGACTTACTACAAGACCACGCTGGCCGAAGTTGTCGAGGATCTGCGCCGCTATTACCCGGGGCGGATTGTGCTGCTCAACGATGAGCTGGCGGCGCGCAAGGTCAGCGGCAGCTTTCCGAGCAAGGACCCGCAGGCGGTGCTCAATTCGTTGCAGGGAGTGTTGGGGTTTGAGCAGCATCGGGTGTTGGGGCAGCTGATTATTCTGCGCTGAGGGTGCCGGCCTCTTCGCGAGCAGGCTCGCTCCCACAGGGAACGCATTCCAAAGGTGGGAGCGAGCCTGTTCGCGAAGGCGTCAGCCCAGGCAACAAATTCCCCGAAAAATATTTTCAAATTAAAGGTGAGGTAACCCCGAGCCCCATCCGTGTAGTGACTGAAACTGCGAGCCATTCGCATCCGTTGCGGTTCTACACAGGTCATTGAGCAATGAAGTCCAGGGCAAAATCCGGTTCGGTCAAACAGTGGTTAAGCGTGTCGGCGTTGAGTTTTTCATCATTGGCATTGCTGCCGATGAGTATCGCGCTGGCGGCAGAAGCGGTGAGCAATCAGGCGCAACAGCAATTCAATTTTGCCCTCGCCGCGAAACCGTTGCCGCAGGCCCTGAGCGACTTCAGCCGTGTGACCGGGCAGAGCGTGGTCTACACCGACGAAGCGCCGTACGGCCTCAATGCTCCGGCAGTCAACGGCCAGATGAGCGCCGAACAGGCCCTGCAACGCCTGCTCGGCAATTCCGGCCTGAGCTTTCGCCGCACCGACAGTCATACCCTGGCGCTGGAGCCGATGCCGACCGCAGGCGCGCTCAATCTCGGCGCCACGACCATCACGTCCACGCGCGACGAATCGATGAGCTATCAGCCGCCGGAAACCAGTTCGGTGATGCGCTCATCGGCGTCGCTGCAAGAAATTCCACAGACGGTCAATGTCATCCCGGCGCAGGTCATTCGCGATCAGGCGCCGCGCAATCTCGACGACGCGCTGGCCAATGTCAGCGGCATCACGCAGGGCAACACCTTGGGCAGTACCCAGGACTCGGTGATGACTCGCGGTTTCGGTGACAACCGCAATGGCTCGATCATGCGCGACGGCATGCCGCTGGTGCAGGGTCGTGGCATGAACGCGACCGTGGATCGCGTCGAAGTGCTCAAAGGCCCGGCCTCGTTGCTCTACGGGATTCAGGATCCGGGTGGCGTGGTCAACCTGGTCAGCAAGAAGCCGGAACTGACCCAGTACAACGCCGTGACCGTGCGCGGTTCGAGCTACGGTGACGGCAAGAACGGCAGCGGTGGCGCCTTCGACAGCACCGGTGCGCTGGGCGATTCCGGGTTCGCCTATCGCATGGTCGTCGATCATGAAGACGAAGATTACTGGCGCAACTTCGGCACCCATCGCGAGACGCTGATCGCACCGTCGCTGGCCTGGTACGGCGAGCGCACCAAGCTGCTGTTCGCCTACGAGCACCGCGAATTTCTCACCCCGTTCGACCGTGGCACCTTGATCGATCCGCGCACCAATCATCCGCTGGATATCTCGCGCAAGCAGCGTCTCGACGAACCGTTCAACGACATGGAAGGGCGCTCGGACCTCTACCATTTCGAAGCCGACCACGAACTCAACGACGACTGGAAAGCCCACTTCGGCTACAGCTGGAACCGCGAAACCTACGACGCCAGCCAGGTGCGCGTGACTGCGATCGACACCAACAAAGGCACGCTGACCCGCAGCATGGACGGCACCCAGAATGCGATCAGCACCGATCGTTTCACCACCGCCAGCCTCGAAGGCAAGGTGAATGTGCTGGGCATGCAGCATGACCTGGTGTTCGGCGTCGACGACGAATATCGCAAGATCTACCGCGAAGATCTGATCCGGCAGAAAAGCCTGAGCACCTTCAGCTATCTCAACCCGGTCTATGGTCGCGAAGTGATGGGCACTACGGTGAGTGCGCCCGACAGTGCGCAGACCGATAAGCTGCGCAGCGATTCGCTGTTCCTGCAGGATTCGATTCACCTCAACGAGCAGTGGATCCTGGTCGCTGGCGGACGTTTTCAGGAGTACGACCAGTACGCCGGCAAAGGCGTGCCGTTCAAGGCCAACACCGACAGCAATGGCCAGAAGTGGGTGCCGCGCGCAGGGCTTGTGTATCGCTACACCGATGCACTGTCGTTCTACGGCAGCTACACCGAATCGTTCAAACCCAACTCGACCATCGCCCCGCTGAGCGGCAGCAGCACCGTGCTCGACGGCAGCATCGCGCCGGAAGAAGCCAAGTCGTGGGAGCTGGGTGCGCGGCTGGATATGCCGGGCAGCATCACCGGCAATATCGCGTTGTTCGACATCAAGAAACGCAACGTGCTGGTGGCCAACTCCGAAGGTCCGACGACGATCTACAGCGCCGCTGGCGAGGTGCGTTCACGCGGGCTGGAAGTCGACCTGAGTGGGCAACTCAGCGAGCACTGGAACCTCATCGGCAGCTATGCCTACACCGATGCCGAAGTCACCGAAGACCCGGAATACAAAGGCAAGCGCCTGCAAAACGTAGCGAAGAATTCCGGCTCGCTGTCGGCGGTGTATGACTTCGGCAATGTGTTTGGCGGCGACCAACTGCGTGTCGGGGCGGGCGCGCGCTATGTCGGCGAGCGTGCCGGCAACGCGGTGAATGATTTTGACCTGCCGAGCTACACCGTGGCGGATGCGTTTGCCACTTACGACACCACGGTTGACTGGCAGAAGGTCAAGTTTCAGTTGAACGTGAAGAACCTGTTTGATCGCACCTATTACACCTCGTCGGCGAGCCGCTTCTTTGTGTCGATGGGGGATTCGCGGCAGGTTTCCTTGTCGAGCACTCTGGAGTTCTGATCCAAAACCGCATCAACGCTCTTCGCGAGCAGGCTCGCTCCCACAGGAGACTGCATTTCAAGGTGGGAGCGAGCCTGCTCGCGAAGGGGCCATCACTAGCGAAAAGGTACGAGTTTCTAACGCAAAAAAGCCTGCCGATACTCTCCCGGCGTCCCACCCAAAACCTGCCTGAACCGATTAGTAAAATGACTCGCACTGGCAAACCCGCACGCCAGCGCAATCTCCCCCAAGGGCAGCGCCGTGCCGCGCAACAATTCCCGCGCCCGGCTCAAGCGCCGCGCCAGCACATATTGATGCGGCGGCAGGCCGAAGCTCAGGCGAAACATCCGCGCAAAGTGGTATTCCGACAGTGCACACAGCCCGGCCAGTTGCCCGAGGCTGATGGCTTCGCTCAACTGGTTGTCGATGAACTCCACCAGTTGTCGGCGCTGATGTGGCGCCAGTCCGCCCTTCAAGCGCAAGCCCTGTCGTGCACCCACCTGGCTGAGCAAGGTGTGGCTGATCAATTCGTGGGCGAGGCTGCTGGTCAGCAAGCGCTCGGCCGGCTCTTGCCAGTTCAGGTTCAGCAACTGCCGAAAGCGCTGCGCCTGCTGCGGATCTTCAAGAAAAGTCTGCTCGCGTAATTGCATCTCGCGCGGTTCGCGATCGAGCAAAGTCACGCAACCGAGGGCGAATTGTTCGGCGCTGAAATACAGGTGCGCCAAGCGGATGTCGCCATTGATCACCCAGCCCGATTCGTGATCGGCCGGCAGGATGCACAACTTGTCCGGCCCGCCTTTGCGGCCCGGCTGGCCACGACGGAATGTGCCGGTGCCGCCGGCGACGTAGCACGAAAGCGTGTGATGACTTGGCGCTTCGTATTCCTGGGCATCGTGGTGGTTGGTCCACAAAGCCGCAGACATGCCGTCACCGAGCTCGGCGCTGTGCACCAGACGTGCATTCGGCGAGCGGTTGAGGGCTTGAAAGACTTGCAGGGTATCGATAGCGGCCATGTTCGGTTCTCTCCAACGCTTTGCATCCTACTCCGTAGACGCCGCGCTGCCAGCCTGCCGCCAGACAAAAGCGCAAGATTGTGCAAGCGCCGAATGATGGCCGGGGCAGACACTCAAGGCCTGTTTAAGGAGTGTTGGCCATGAACCTGTCGTTGTACCTGCTGACCGTGCTGATCTGGGGTACCACCTGGATTGCCTTGAAATGGCAATTGGGTGTGGTCGAAATTCCGGTGTCGATTGTCTATCGCTTCGGCCTGGCTGCGTTGGTGTTGTTTGCCCTCTTGCTGCTCAGCCGGCGTCTGCAACCGATGAACCGCCGTGGGCATTTGATTTGTGTGGCTCAAGGGTTATGTCTGTTCTGCGTGAACTTCATGTGTTTTCTGACCGCCAGTCAGTGGATTCCCAGCGGGCTGGTGGCGGTGGTGTTTTCCACGGCAACGTTGTGGAACGCGCTGAATGCGCGGGTGTTTTTCGGCCAGCGCATTGCCCGCAATGTGTTGATGGGCGGTGCGCTGGGGCTGTTCGGTCTGGGGCTGTTGTTCTGGCCGGAACTGGCCGGGCATCAGGCCAGCCCGCAAACCCTCCTCGGCCTTGGATTGACGTTATGCGGCACCTTGTGTTTTTCAGCGGGGAATATGCTTTCGAGCCTGCAGCAGAAGGCCGGCCTCAGACCGCTGACCACCAACGCCTGGGGCATGGCCTACGGCGCGGCGATGCTGACGGTGTGGTGTCTGATCAAGGGCATACCCTTCGACATGGATTGGTCGCCGCGTTATGTCGGGGCACTGTTGTATCTGGTGATTCCCGGCTCGGTGATCGGCTTCACCGCGTACCTGACGCTGGTCGGGCGCATGGGGCCGGAGCGGGCGGCTTACTGCACGGTGCTGTTCCCGGTGGTGGCCCTGAACGTGTCGGCGTTTGCCGAAGGTTATCAATGGACCGCACCGGCGCTCGTCGGGCTGGTGTTGGTGATGTTGGGCAACGTGCTGGTGTTTCGTAAACCGAAAGTGCTGTTGTCTGCGGCTCAAGGGAAGTTGGCTTGATAAAACGAGCGCTGATACTCAGCGCTCAACTTTCAAAGTGATGTAGATCATCACCGGGAAGATGAAATCGACAATATGCCTTGCCCAGTCCTTGGCATTCCAGGATTGCGAAGTGTCCATGTCGAACCATTCGACACCTACAGTTTGCAGGCACACGTAATAAATGAAGATGGCGACCAATATACCCATGATCGAAAACTTCTTGGCTTCATGGAATACCGCTGGCGATGCATCGATGTAGCGATACAACTGGTAAGTGCCGATCAGGCAGAGCACGGTGTAGATGACTTCAATGGTGATGATGAACCAGTAGATCCGGTGATGGATCATCGGCGAATCAATGGCCCGATACATGATGTTTTCGCTGGCGTTGGTGGTGTCCATGCTCAGGATGTGTGCAACGTAAGTGTAGTTGGACTCATAGTCAGTGAAGTTATGGATCATCACCAGCAGGCCAAAGAAACTTATATAAGCCATCAAGATGACTTTGCTGTAACGAATGAGTTTGTCGGTGGTCAGGGTGTTCACGGGGTTGGCTCTCCATGGCAATTAATCAATAAGTTGATAAGTTGCGAGAGCTTATATTGCTGTTACTTGGTCTGGCGTTTTGTTCGGTTGCAAGTTATGTAAGGTGAAGGCCGGCGCCATGTTGCGCCGGCCCTTTTTTTCAGCCGCGCCAGACTTGCGGGTTGACCAGATCCTGCGGCCGTTCGCCGAGCAGGGCGCTGCGCAGGTTGGCCAAGGCGCGGTTGGCCATGGCTTCGCGGGTCTCGGTGGTGGCCGAGCCGATGTGCGGCAGGGTCACGGCGTTTTTCAACTGGAACAGCGGCGATTCGGCCAGCGGTTCTTTTTCGTAGACGTCCAGCCCGGCGCCGCGGATGCGGTTGTTTTGCAGGGCTTCGATCAGTGCCGGTTCGTCGAGCACCGGGCCGCGCGAGATGTTGACCAGGATCGCGCTCGGCTTCATCAGCGCGAGTTCGCGATGGCTGATCAGGTGGCGGGTCTTGTCGCTCAACGGCACTACCAGGCAGACGAAATCGGCTTCGGCCAGCAGCTCATCCAAGCTGCGGAACTGCGCGCCGAGTTCCTGTTCCAGTTCGGTCTTGCGGCTGTTGCCGCTGTAGATGATCGGCATGTTGAAGCCGAAGCGCCCGCGCCGGGCGACAGCGGCGCCGATGTTGCCCATGCCGACGATGCCGAGGGTCTTGCCGTGCACATCAGTGCCGAACAGCGGGGCGCCGACGCTGGCCTGCCATTGGCCGGCCTTGGTCCAGGCGTCGAGTTCGGCGACGCGGCGGGCGCTGCTCATGATCAGGGCGAAGGCGAGGTCGGCGGTGCTTTCGGTGAGCACGTCGGGGGTGTTGGTGAGCATGATCCCGCGTTCGTTGAAGTAGTCGAGGTCGTAGTTGTCGTAGCCGACCGAGACGCTCGAGACCACTTCGAGTCTGGTTGCGCTTTGCAGTTGTGCGCGGCCGAGTTTGCGGCCGACGCCGATGAGGCCGTGGGCGTGGGGCAGGGCTTCGTTGAACTGGGCGTTGATGTCACCGGTCTTGGGGTTGGGGACGATGACGTCGAATTCTTCTTGCAGGCGTTCGATCATGGGCGGGGTGATGCGGCTGAAGGCCAGGACTGTTTTTTTCATTGGGCTTGGGCTCGTCGGGGCTTGATTGCAAGCACGCTAACATTTTCTCGCTCGGGTTGTCTTGGCGGCCTCTGGGCCGACCAGGTTCTTGGGGTTTTGGGTGAATATCCGTTTCTTCGGGTGTTGCTGATTACGGTTCCGCCCTTACGGCGGGTCACCTTTTTCAAACGCCAAAAAGGTAACCGAAAAGGCTTGCTCCTGCGTTCGGCCCTCGCAGGCTCGGGTTCCTTCGCTGCGGGATCGATCCGGGCGCAGCGGCTCCGGTTTGCTTCGCTGCACCTCCTTCCGCTGTGTCTGGCTGCGCCAGACGGTCGCTGCGCTCCCACCCCCGGATCAATCCCTCCGCTCAGCCTTCCGACGTCGCCGGTGGATCAAGATCAAGAGCACTCGAGCTTGCGCTCATTGTTGAGTGGGGCGGCTTCGCCGCGGGCAGCTGCGCTGCTTTGCCTTTGCTTTTGTAGGAGTGAGCCTGCTCGCGATGGTGGCCTGACAGTCGACCTGTTTCTCGCTGATGTACTCGATTCAAACTGTGGGAGCTGGCTTGCCAGCGAAGGCGGCCTGACAGCCAACTCCTATCTTGCTGATGTACACGATCCAGAATTGTGGGAGCGAGCCTGCTCGCGAAGGCGTCTCCACTGCCAACCCATCTCTGCCAGATTCACCCCGTCCCTGTGGGAGCTGGCTTGCCAGCGAAGGCGGCCTGACAGCCGACTCATATCTCGCTGATGTACACGATCCAGAATTGTGGGAGCGAGCCTGCTCGCGAAGGCGTCTCCACTGCCAACCCATCTCTGCCAGATTCACCCCGTCCCTGTGGGAGCTGGCTTGCCAGCGAAAGCGGCCTGACAGCCGACTCATATCTTGCTGATGTACACGATCCAGCATTGTGGGAGCGAGCCTGCTCGCGAAAGCGGTTTATCTGACACCCGAATGTTGAATGTGCCGAAGCCTTCGCGAGCAGGCTCGCTCCCACAGAGGTTCAATTGTGTGACGGGGGCTGGTGGACTTCGTAGTTATCCAACACGCGGTTCACCGCCAGTTCCGCCAGCATGATCACCTGCTGGATGGCCAGTATGGTGTGCCGCTGTGGGCTGTCGACGTGGGCGGCGATGTCGCTGCTCATGATGCTGGCCGAGGCGAGGGATTCGCAGGCGTGGGCCAGCAGGCTTTCGTTGTCCTGGTCCGGGGCGACCTGGAACATGGTGCTGGGTTTGTGGTTTTGCTGCGCGCTGGCGGGCGGTTTGAGGTAGTGATCCAGCGCACGCTCGGCGGCGTCGTGGAGTTTCGTTGAGTCGGGGGATTGGTAGGGTGAGGTGCTTTCGGATTCGGGGGGATTGGGTGTGGGTTTGAACATGGTGAAACTCCATTCTGGAAGTGGAGTTCGCCACTGACTGCGACCAAGCAATCGGGTGGCGAACCGTACGCGGGTTGGTCGACCAGGGAATGGAAACCCGGCAGGGACGAGGCCCTCCCACGCACAGCTCGCCATTAAGCATGCTTGAAAATGTGCGCCATTCTAAACCCGGACGACCAAGTCCGGTCGCTGATTCGTCAGCAACCACCAAATCCTAGCCAGCGCTCTTCCGACGGACAACCTGCAAAACCTGTCGGAAACTTCCTTGAAAACACCGCGATGTAGGAGCTGCCGTAGGCTGCGATCCGTTGATTTTTAAACAGCAAGATCAAAAGATCGCAGCCTCGTTGCACTCGTCAGCTCCTGCACGAAACCTGCGAGTGTTTAAAACTCAGGTCGCAACGCGGACGCCTGCCAAACTCCCGCTCAACTCATACGCAACCAATTCCGCCTGATGCGCCGCCAATATTTCCGGCAACGATCCACGCAAATATTCCACCCAGGTTTTGATCTTCGCATCCAGGTACTGCCGCGACGGGTAGATCGCGTAGAGGTTGAGTTCCTGCGAGCGGTAGTTCGGCATCACGCGCACCAGGGTGCCGTTGCGCAGGCCTTCGATGGCGGCGTAGACCGGCAGCACGCCAACGCCCATGCCGCTGGTGATGGCGGTTTTCATGGCGTCGGCGGAGTTCACCAGGAATGGTGAGCTGTTGATGGTGACCGTTTCCTGGCCGTCCGGGCCGTCGAAGGCCCATTTCTCCAGGGGGATCACCGGGCTGACCAGGCGCAGGCACGCGTGGTTGAGCAGGTCGCTGGGTTTCTGCGCGGCGCCGTTGGCTTTCACGTACGCCGGCGAGGCGCAGACGATGCTGTAGGTGATGCCCAGGCGTTGCGAAACGAAGCCGGAGTCGGGCAGTTCGCTGGCCAGCACGATGGACACGTCGTAGCCCTCGTCGAGCAGGTCCGGCACGCGGTTGGCCAGGGTCAGGTCGAAGGTCACGTCGGGGTGGGTCTTGCGGTAGCGGGCGATGGCGTCGATGACGAAGTGCTGACCGATGCCGGTCATGGTGTGCACTTTCAGTTGGCCGGCGGGGCGCGCGTGGGCGTCGCTGGCTTCCGCTTCGGCTTCTTCGACGTAGGCGAGGATCTGCTCGCAGCGCAGCAGGTAGCGTTTGCCGGCCTCGGTCAGGGCGATGCGCCGGGTCGTGCGATTGAGCAGGCGGGTTTGCAGGTGGGCTTCCAGATTGGAGACCGCGCGCGAGACGTTGGCGGTGGTGGTGTCCAGTTGCACGGCGGCGGCGGTGAAGCTGCCCGCTTCGGCAACACAACTGAAGGCGCGCATGTTTTGCAAAGTGTCCATGGGGTGCTCTCAAGGGAGATGGCAAATTGTGACACGAAGTTTCAGGGGCTGAGACCCCCGACCAAGGGATTATCTCGTTAACCGTAACAAAGATTCACAGAAATCCCAGCTTATCGCCGCAGAGGCAGCTCCATAGAATTGCGCCGATCCTGTGCAGGCGCTGCCGAAGGCTGCGATCTTTTGATTTTGTTTTAAGGGAATCAAGATCAAAAATCGCAGCCTGCGGCAGCTCCTGCACGGTCCTCGATCTATCCCTCTCTCAGGAATTCGCAGCTGTGCCGCGTCGCATCAACAGAGCGCTTTTGCCGCTCAGTGTTCTGGCTTTAACCCTGGCTCTCGGCGGCTGCATCTCTACCCAAGGCATTGCCCCTCACGGCGAGGCACTCGCGGCCGATTCACTGGCCACCGACGCGGCCATTGCCGAGGCCGCCAAAGACGCCCACTGGCCCAGCGCCCAATGGTGGCAGGCGTTTGGTGATGCGCAACTTAATCGCTGGATCGACCTCGCCGTGCAAGGCAGCCCGAGCATGGCCATGGCCGCTGCGCGGGTGCGTCAGGCCAAGGCCATGGCCGGTGTTGCCGAAGCGGCCGAGGCGTTGCAGATCAATGGCGAGTCGACCCTCAAGCGCCACAACTGGCCGACCGATCAGTTCTACGGCCCCGGCGAACTGGCCAATACCACCACATGGGACAACAACGCCGCGCTCGGCTTCAGCTACGCCCTCGACCTCTGGGGCCGCGAGCGCAATGCCAGTGAACGCGCGGTGGATCTGGCCCATGTGAGCGTGGCCGAGGCGCGCCTGGCGCAGCTGGAACTGCAGAACAACATCGTCCGCGCCTACATCGAGCTGTCGCTGCATTACGCCCAGCGCGACATCGTTGCCGCAATGCTCAGGCAGCAACAGCAGATTCTCGATCTGGCGCAGAAGCGTTTGAGCGGTGGCATCGGCACGCATTTCGAAGTCAGCCAGGCCGAAACGCCGTTGCCGGAAACCCATCGCCAACTCGATGCGCTGGACGAGGAAATCGCCCTGAGCCGCAACCAGATTGCTGCGCTGGCCGGCAAAGGGCCGGGCGCTGCTGCGCAACTGCAACGGCCGACGCTGTCCCTCGCGGCGCCGTTGAAATTGCCCTCGGCATTGCCTGCCGAACTGCTCGGCCAGCGTCCGGACGTGGTCGCCAGTCGCTGGCAAGTGGCGGCGCAGGCGCGCGGTATCGATGTCGCTCACGCCGGGTTTTACCCCAATGTAGATCTGGTCGGCAGCCTCGGCTACATGGCCACGGGCGGCGGCGCGCTGGAGTTTCTGACCGGCAAGAAACTCAACTACAACGTCGGCCCGGCGATCTCGTTGCCGATCTTCGACGGCGGCCGACTGCGTGGCGAATTGGGCGAAGCGGCGGCCGGTTATGACATCGCCGTGGCGCACTACAACCAGACTCTGATCAATGCGCTGAAGAACATTTCCGATCAGTTGATCCGCCGCGAGTCGATGGACAAGCAGCAGGACTTCGCCGCCGAGTCCGTGGCCGCAGCACAGAAAACCTACGACATCGCGATGATCGCTTATCAACGCGGCCTCACCGATTACCTCAATGTGCTGAATGCGCAGACCTTGCTGTTCAAGCAACAGCAGGTTCAGCAGCAAGTGCAGGCCGCGCGGTTGAGTGCGCATGCCGAGCTGGTGACTGCCTTGGGGGGCGGCCTCGGTGCGGGCAATGACGTGCCGACAGCCGAGCAGACCCAAGCCCCGAAAACCCCGGCGGCGCTGCGGTGAACACAGCATCCATTGTGGGAGCGAGCCTGCTCGCGAAGGGGGCGTATCAGTCAATGAACATGTTGCCTGAGACTGCGCTTTCGCGAGCAGGCTCGCTCCCACAGGTTTCGAGTCCGCATTGCATGCCTGAGTATTTCCAATGACCTCCTTGCCCGCCCCCCTGCGCTGGCTCCACTCCCTGGAATGGCGTCGCGGTTTTTTCGACTGGGCACGCAGCGATGGCGTGACCTGGGTGTATATCTTCAAGGTGTTGCTCGCCGCGTTTCTCACGCTATGGCTGGCGATGCGTCTGGAACTACCGCAACCGCGCACGGCGATGATCACGGTGTTTATCGTCATGCAGCCGCAGAGCGGTCAGGTGTTCGCCAAGAGTTTCTATCGCTTGCTCGGCACGCTGGCCGGGTCGGCGATGATGGTCACGCTGATCGCTTTGTTCGCGCAGAACACTGAGCTGTTTCTCGGCTCGCTGGCGATCTGGGTCGGCATCTGCTCAGCCGGTGCCGCACGTTGCCGCAACTTTCGCGCGTATGGCTTTGTGCTCGCCGGTTACACCGCAGCGATGGTCGGTCTGCCGGCGCTGGCGCACCCGGACGGCGCCTTTATGGCGGCGGTATGGCGGGTTCTGGAAATCTCGCTGGGGATTCTCTGTTCGACGCTGATCAGCGCGGCGATTCTGCCGCAGACCTCGAGTGCGGCGATGCGCAACGCCCTGTATCAGCGCTTCGGTGTGTTCGCGCGCTTCGTCACCGATGGCTTGCGCGGGCGCAGCAAAGCCGAAGCGTTCGAAGCCAGCAACGTGCGCTTCATTGCCGAAGCCGTCGGTCTGGAGGGGCTGCGCAGCGTGACCGTGTTCGAAGACCCGCACATGCGCCGGCGCAACGGCCGCCTGAGCCGATTGAACAGCGAGTTCATGGGCATCACCACGCGTTTCAACGCCTTGCATCAGTTGCTCGAGCGCCTGCACGGCAATGGCGAAGAGCACGTCGTGGCAGCGATCAAACCGGGCTTGCAGGACCTCGCCGAAGTGCTCGACGGCTTCAGCGGTCGCGCCCTGACCAGCCCCGATGCGGCTCGTTTGGCGACCGCGTTGGCCAGCTACAAGGAAGGTCTGCCGGCACGTGTCCGAACGCTGCGCGGGATCTTTCAGGACACCGGTCCGAGCGAAGCCGAACAACTGGATTTCCACACCGCCTATGAATTGCTCTACCGCTTCGTCGATGACCTGCACAGCTATGCGCAGACCCACGCGTCCCTGGCCGATCACCGCCACGAACGCGAACGCTGGGACGAGCCGTTCACCCCGCAAACCAACTGGTGGGCGGCGGCCGCTTCGGGGATTCGCGCCTCGTTCATTCTGATTGTGCTGGGCAGTTACTGGGTCGCCACGGCATGGCCGAGCGGGGCGACCATGACCCTGATCGCCGCCGCCACCGTCGGCCTTTCCGCCGCCACACCGAACCCGAAACGCATGGCTTTTCAAATGGCCTGCGGGACTTTTCTCGGTGCGCTGATCGGCTTCGTCGAGATGTTTTTCATCTTCCCGTTGATCGACGGTTTCCCCTTGCTCTGCATGATGCTCGCGCCGGTGATCGTGCTCGGTTCGTTCCTCGCCTCGCGGCCGCAATACGCCGGGGTCGGACTGGGCCTGCTGATTTTTTTCAGCACCGGTTCAGTGCCGGACAATCTCACGATCTACAACCCCTACACCTTCATCAACGACTACATCGCCATGGTCATGGGCATGCTCGTGTGTGCGGCGGCGGGGGCGATTATTCTGCCGCCGAACAGTCGCTGGCTGTGGCAGCGCCTGGAGCAGGACTTGCGCGGGCAAGTGGTCTACGCGATCAGCGGCAAACTCAAGGGCCTGGCCTCGCGTTTCGAGAGCCGCACCCGCGATCTGCTGCATCAGGCCTATGGCCTCGCGGCAGGGCAACCGAAGGTGCAGAAGAGTCTGCTGCGCTGGATGTTCGTGGTGCTGGAAGTCGGCCACGCGATTATCGAGTTGCGCAAGGAGCAGGCGATCCTGCCGGTGCACCCGGCGTATGCCGAATCGCAGCCGTGGCGTCAGGCAATCCGCGTGATGGGGCGCGCGTTGGTACGCCTGTTTTTGCAGCCGAACGCCAGCAATCTCGAACGCGCACTGGTGGCGGTCGATCACGCGATCAGCCGCGTCGCCGCCACCGATGAGCCGTTCGCGCCGCACTTCGATACCTCGGCGTTGCGCCGGGTGAAGAGCTATCTGCACTTTATCCGCACCTCGTTGCTCGACCCGCAATCACCCCTGGCCGAATTCGCTTCTGCCCGGCCCGAAGGACTCGCCCATGCCTCGTGAAATCGCCTTCCACGGCGTGTACATGCCGACCATGACCCTGATGTTTTTCATTGCTGCGGGATTGGCCTGGGCAGTTGACCGCTTCCTCTCGGGGTTCGACCTGTACCGCTTTTTCTGGCACCCGGCGTTGCTGCGCCTGAGCCTGTTTACCTGTCTGTTCGGCGCCATGGCGCTGACTGTCTACCGTTGAGAACATCTTGATGAAAAAGTTTTTCAGCCTGCTCGCGACCCTGCTGGTGCTGGCCCTGGCGCTGTGGATCGGCCGCACGCTGTGGGAGCACTACATGAACACGCCGTGGACCCGCGATGGCCGCGTTCGCGCCGACATCATCAACGTTGCCGCCGACGTCACCGGCGAAGTGGTCGAAGTGCCGGTGCGTGACAACCAACTGGTGAAAAAGGGCGATCTGCTGATGCGCATCGACCCCGAGCACTACCGCATTGCGGTCAAGCAGGCGCAGTCACTGGTCGCTTCGCGCAAGTCGACCTGGGAAATGCGCAAGGTCAACGCCCATCGCCGCGCCGACCTCGACAATCTGGTGATCTCCAAGGAAAACCGCGACGACGCCAGCAACATCGCCGACGCCGCGCTGGCCGATTACCAACACGCCCAGGCGCAACTGGAAGCCGCCGAACTCAACCTCAAACGCACCGAAGTGCGTGCGGCGGTGGACGGTTACGTGACCAACCTCAATGTGCATCGCGGCGACTACGCGCGCATCGGCGAGGCGAAGATGGCCGTGGTCGACATGAATTCATTTTGGGTTTACGGCTTTTTCGAGGAAACCAAACTGCCTCACGTCAAAGTAGGTGACCAAGCCGACATGCAATTGATGAGCGGCGAAGTGCTCAAGGGCCATGTCGAAAGCATTTCGCGCGGGATCTACGACCGCGACAACCCGGAAAGCCGCGAACTGATTGCCGACGTGAACCCGACGTTCAACTGGGTGCGGCTGGCGCAGCGCGTGCCGGTGCGGATTCATATTGATGAGGTGCCAGAGGGCGTGTTACTGGCGGCGGGGATTACTTGCACGGTAGTGGTGAAGCAGGACCAGGCAGGCAATTGATCGACCGCGTCGCCCCTGACCAGGGCGACGCGGTGATGCTTCCAGCTACTGGGAAATGTTGTAGCGATACAGACAACCCAGAGGGTTTTCTGGATTGATGTTGAGGGCAATAATCAATTTGCCTGGGGCCTGCTGATAATGAAGCCTGGAGAGCGAGTCGGTGGTCTCGTCGCGATGGATGACGCCACCCGCGTCTGAAAAATCGGAGTTGTAGCCACCGCTACGGGTTTTCACACAGGCAATATAATTGCCCTTCTCGTCTCCACCAGAAACTACGATGTTATCAGCGAAAGGAACATGGTCCGCCCAGTTGACTCGCCTGTCGCTGCCGAGATCTGGTGGGAGTGGCATGACATTCGGATTGCCGAAAACGCCAAAATCGGGCTTACCTTTTTCATCGAAGGCGAACAACATGCCGTATCGCTCACTGACACCGTTGCCCATGTTGGTGTAGCCAGATGCCGTAAATCTATCAGGGGCTCGCTGTCTCACAGTATTGAGTTCGGCACCCATGGAGTTGTACCGGACTACCACAACCCCGGGTCTTTCCGGGAGGCCGAAACTCTCATGGAGCGCGCCACTGTCTGAATTCAACATCACGACGAGACCGTCCGTGTTCACGTCGGGCTCGTATTTTTCGTAGCCTGCAAATAACAAGAGTCCATTGTCGAGCACGCAACCGTCGCTGAGTGAGGTCGATGCATGCGGCATCCCGTGATTTATTTCAACTCGGCCATCTGTGCCGAATGCCTTCACGGGTGCGCCTTGCGCATCGAACTTGTAAAGGTGCGCCCTGAGCACGTCAGGCGTGTGGTAATCAACGCCGACAATAACGCTGCCATCGGGTAGCGCGAAGACGAATGCCGGGCCTTTTTTCGTAAGCCGTTGTGTGTTTGGGGGATCGATGATGACTTGGCCATTCTCGCCAAAGCTGCTCACTCGATTGCCTTTGCTGTCAAGGCAGAGAATCGCAGCGCTAACCTCGTTCGATTCCTCATTGGCTGTGCTGCCTGCCATGAACAGCCGCCCGTCGGCACCTTCTGCAATCGGCCCGCCAGAGGCCTGCTCATTGGCCAGGAACGAACCCGTGACACGCCCTTCGACACCGAACGCCAAGTCTAAGGCACCCAAGTGGTTCAGCTTGGCAACGAAGAAGACGCCGTTATCGAAGGTACTGGTGACCAGCAACGATTTATCGCGCAGCAGCGTCGACCCCGTGAGGGGCCGGGACTTCGTCGGGTCGTCCTGGAATATATCGTCAAGTTGAAGTTTGCCTTGGCCGCTTCCCCATGTAGCGTCGATTGTCGCCCTGATGTTCGCGGCCTTCTTTGCGATTGCCATATACGTCCCTGCGCGGTTGTCGTGAGGTCGGTTTACTCGCCGGGCGCTAACACGGACTCGACACTGTTCACCTGGCTTGAACTCACGATAGGCCTTAGTTCAGAGGGCGCCTACTGTCAACTCTGACAGGTCTGGCTACCGCTGGTCGCAACGACTGGGGATCAGAGCTTGGCGCGCAACCCGAACCGCTTCATCAACGTCGATTCGAGTAACCCTTGCGGCAACAACGCCGCCAACAACGGCAACGCCCGGCTGCCGTTGCCGATGCGAACCAGCCGTGGCGGCTTGCTCTGCCGCACCGCTTTCAACAACTCAGCCGCAAACTCACTGGCCGGGGTTGGCTTGTCCTGCGACGCCTTGGCCCGTGCGCGAATGCCTTCACGCAGGGGAAACCACGGCGATTGCTCGTTGATCAACTGCTCGGCTTCATGTCCGGCATTCTTCGCAAAGCTCGATTCGATCGCACCGGGCTGGACTTCCATCACACGGATGCCAAACGGTGCCAGCTCCATGCGCAACGCATCGCTAAGCGCATGCACCGCCGCTTTCGAAGCGCAGTAGGCGCCGGCAAATGGTGTGACCAGCACACCCGACACACTGCCGATATTCACCACCAACCCCTTGGCCGGACGCAGCAGCGGGAACAACGCGCGGGTGACGCCGACAATCGAAAATACGTTGGTTTCGAACTGGCGCTGCATCGCCTGCACGCCGCCGTCGAGCAGTGGCCCCATCGCGCCGTAACCGGCGTTGTTGATCAGTACATCAAGACTGCCGTGTTGCTGGCTCAGACGCTCGGCGAGTTGTTCCAGCGCGGCGCCATCGTTGACGTCCAGCTCGACAGCGGTGAAACCGGCAGCGCTGAGCGCGCTGACATCTTCAGCCTTGCGCGCACTGGCCCAGACTTCGTAGCCTGCCGCTTTGAACTCGTCGGCGAGGGCGCGGCCGATGCCGCTGGAACAACCGGTAATCAACGCAACGGGCATGGCGCATTCCTTGTGCAAACAGTCGGAGGAGGGGATCAGTCAGAGAAACTACCCTGCAAATGCTCGGCGCGAAACTCCAGGGTTTGCGGACGATAGCCGGGGCGCAGCGGCGGCAGTGGCAAGCAGTCTTCCCAGGTCGCGCCGGCCTGCAATTCGCCGGGGCCGCGATAGCGTGGGGCAGTGTATTGATTGTCGGCCAGGTTGACCGTATCGCCCGGCGCATAAGCGGCGATGCGCCAGCGCAGCTCGGTCAGCGGCACATTGTTGCCATTGTTCATTTTCAATTGCAGTGGACGGTCGGCCGGGCATTGCTCGGGAGCGTAGGCAATGCGCAGTTCCAGGCGCGCCAGTTGCTTGATCTCGCGGTTGTCCAGCCACACCACCCACATGGCCACGAAACCCAGGCCAATCGCAGCGGCTACCGAAACCGGCAAGGCCTTGGCCGGGTAGCGCAGCAGCAGGATCAGCCAGGTAATGACCAGCAGGATGCCGATGAACATGCGTGAGCGCTCCGTGGGTGAGTGAGCCCCATCCTACCGAAGGCTTGGCGCAATGGGTATTCGGGACGAGTTTGATCGCACCGTTGGTCGGGACTGTAATTTCTGACAGTAGGAATGCGGTTCCGCGCTTGCTCTCATGAGCCAAGGGCACACTGGGACGTTGACGCATTATGGGCATCCACAGCAATACGCCAACGCTTGCCGTGAACGATCCGCGCGGGTTGGCCATCCTCAACGTCAACTACTGGCGCGCCGATGCGGCGCTGGCAAGCGAGCCCCGGATCGAGCGGACGTTGCGCGACAACGCCGGCCGTGCAGTCAAACAATGGGATGCGCGATTGTGGGCGTTGCAGGCGATTGATCCACAGGCGCCCGCCAGCCTCACCACTGTCCATGCCTTGACCGATATCGCGCTGCGCTCGGACAGTACCGATGCGGGAGTCCAGGTCCAGTTGCCGGGTTTGGCCGGCCAGACGCTGTGCAACTGGGACAGCCGTGGCACATGCCGTGAAATTGCATACGATGACTTGTTGCGACCTGTCGCGGTGTTCGAGGAAGGCACCGGCGTACCTCGCCGTTGTTCCGAGCGACTTGCCTATGGCCGTCCCGGCGCGGGCGATCCGCTGCGCAATCAGCTCGGTCAAGTGATTCGTCATGACGATCCCGGCGGCAGTGTTCTGTTCTCGCAGTTTGCGATCACCGGGCAGTGCAGTGAAAACATCCGTCACTTCACGCTTGAGCCGGTTGCCGCGGATTGGCCAGAGGCGATCGTCGATCGACAGAAGTTGCTCGAACCTCAAGGGGCAACCACACAATGGCGCTATGCCCCGCTGGGACCTGTGCTCGAACAGATCGATGCCGGTGGCAATCGGCAGGCCTTCGCACTGACTCTCCACGGCCAGTTACGTGCAGTTGAAATACGGCTCAAACTTCAGACGCAGAACCATTCGGTCGTCAGTGATATTCGCTACGACGCTTACGGACAAGTCACTCATGAACTGGCAGGCAACGGCGTGCTGACTACGCTGAGCTACCGTCCCGAAGACGGCCGTCTGCTCACTCGCCATGCTCGGGACAATCTGGGCAATGTGCTGCAGCATCTGATCTACGCCTACGACCCGATGGGCAATGTAACGAGTATCGAAGACCAGGCATTGCCCGTGCGCTGGTTCGCCAACCAGCGCATCGAACCGGTCAGTCGTTACCGCTATGACAGCCTTTATCAGTTGTCCCATGCCACTGGCTGGGAGGCCGGCGTTGGCGGTGGCGGGCCGACCGCTGTTGCCAACTACAGCCAGAATTATCGTTATGACGCCGGCGGCAATTTGTGCGAGCTGACTCACGTCGGCCAACAGAGTCCAGGTCATCAACTGCAGGCCGCACGCTATAGCAATCGGTGTTTGCCGTGGCACGACGGTAAGCCGCCCTCTGAAGCAGAGATCGCGGAAGCTTTCGATCCGCGGGGTAATTTGCTGGTGCTGGATCAGGGACGCCGGTTGCAGTGGAATCTGCGTTGCCAGCTGGACTCGGTCGTGGTCGTCTCACGCCGATCAGATGCCGATGACCGAGAAAGCTATCTCTATGACGGCGCCGGTCAGCGGGTATGCAAAATGCGTTCGTCACGGACCTCTGCGCGCAGTCTTCTTGCCCAGGTGCGTTATCTGCCGGCGCTGGAGTTACGCACCGATACCGGCACCGGTGAGAGCCTGCAGGTGATCATCGTGCGGACCGGACTCAATATCGTACGCGTCCTGCATTGGCAAAGCGCACCGCCGACCGGCCTCAATAATCTCTACCGATACAGTTTCAATGATCATCTGGGCTCAATCAGTCTTGAGCTGGACGCGGATGCGCAACTGATCAGCCGCGAGCATTTTTATCCGTTCGGTGCAACGGCGTGGGCCGAAGAACCCGACGTCAGCTACAAGACCGCGCGGTATTCGGCAAAGGAACGTGACGCCACGGGACTTTACTATTACGGGTTTCGCTATTACGTGCCGTGGCTGCAACGCTGGCTGAACAGCGATCCTGGCGGAGCGATCGACGGCCATAATCGCTATCGCGCGCTGCGCAACAACCCAATGACTTACAGGGACAGCGACGGGCGCAAGCCCGACAAGCCCGACAAGCGTGCTGGCGACCGGGTGTATCACGATCTTGCCGACAAGAAACTGGTCAATCCCGTGCAAGCCGCCGGCATGCAGCCCGTGCGCCGTTACTTCGAGAATGACCCAAATCCCGACGTCCAGGCCTACCGCCGCGAAATACCGGTAGCGCTGGCAGAGCTGGGAGCCCGGGACAACTCCGTGCTCAACACACATCAGGCACATGTCATTGCCGCCGTCCGGACGCACACCGCGCCACCTTCGGGGGCCGTGCTGTACCACTCCGGTGAATTCGTTTCTTCGACAATGAATCGGGTGTTGGGGGAGGAGACCACCAGCCGGATCATGGGACCCATGTCCGTTGCGTTCAACAGCCCTGTCGAAGAACCGCAAGTGCTTGCAGCCAGGCGCGGAGCCGTGGCCAAAGGCTTCCAGATCGGCGGAAATCTGCTGATGCACGCCGCTAACCCCGCAGCTCAGTTGGTGGGCTCACTGAGTGTGGCAATGGGCAATGCCATGCAGGTTTCCGAGGCTCAGACGCGGATCCAGTACAAACTGCTCAGCACACCCGTTGCCGTGCCTCTTGCCATCTCCTCGAACAGTCCGGCGGTCGACTTGCAGTCCTTCAATCGATCGACCCGGCGGCAGCCGTTGTTCGCAGAACCGGAATCAACGCCCACACCGTTGGCGCAGCAACTGTTTGCAGCCGCGTTTACACGAGGTCCCGCGGGGCTGGCGCAGGCGACGGAAGGCGAGTCGGTCGATGAAGATTCACCACTGGCGAGACGCCGCAATTCAGTCTTCGGCTAGACAAAAAAAGCCCCCGCCCAGCCCGCTGCGGATAGGGAGCGCAACGGGCTGGACGAGGGCTTCTTGTTTCAGCAGGCGATTACTGCGCGATGGTTTTCACCGACACGCCGCGTTCGATCGGGGTGGAGCGGCCGTAGATATCTTCGAAACGCTCGATATCGTCTTCACCCAGGTACGAACCCGACTGCACTTCGATGATTTCCAGCGGGATCTTGCCCGGGTTGCGCAGGCGATGCACCGAGGCGATCGGGATGTAGGTCGACTGGTTTTCGGTGAGCAGGAACACGTTCTCGTCGCAGGTCACTTCGGCGGTGCCGCTGACCACGATCCAGTGCTCGGCGCGGTGGTGGTGCATCTGCAGCGACAGGCACGCGCCCGGCTTGACCGAGATGTGCTTGACCTGGAAACGCCCGCCCATGTCCACCGAGTCGTACGAGCCCCACGGGCGATAGACTTCGCAGTGGTTCTGGGTTTCGCTGCGGCCCTGGGCGTTGAGGGTGTTGACCATCTGCTTGACGCCCTGGACCTTGTCCTTGTGGGCAATCATCATCGCGTCCTTGGTTTCGACCACGACGATGTTTTCAAGACCGATCACCGAGACCAGTTTGCCGTTGCCGTGGATCATGCAGTTCTTGCTGTCCTGGATGACCACATCGCCTTTGCTGACGTTGCCGTTGGCGTCTTTCTCGTTGACTTCCCACAGCGACGACCAGCAGCCGACATCGCTCCAGCCGGCGGTCAGCGGCACCACGCAGGCGCGCTGGGTTTTTTCCATCACCGAGTAGTCGATGGAGTTGTCCGGGCAGCAGGCGAAGGTGGCTTCGTCGAAGGTGATGGTGTCAGCGTCCTGCTGGCTGCGCTCAAGGGTCAGCAGGCAGGTGTCGTAGATGTCCGGATCGTGCTTTTTCAGTTCTTCGAGGAAGCGGCTGGCACGGAACAGGAACATGCCGCTGTTCCAGTAGTAACCGCCGGATTCGACGTACTCGGTGGCGCGCTTCACATCCGGTTTTTCGACGAAGTGCGAGACGCGGCTGACGCCTTCGGGCAGCAGCGAATCAGCAGTGGATTTGATGTAGCCGTAGCCGGTTTCCGGTTTGGTTGCCGGCACGCCGAACAGCACCATCTCGCCGTTCTCGGCTGCGACGGTGGCCAGGGCCAGCGCACGTTGCAGGGCTTTCTGGTCTTCCAGCACGTGGTCGGCCGGCAGCACCAGCATCAGTTCGTCGCGGCCTTCATTGACCAGCATCATCGCGGTCAATGCTACGGCCGGCGACGTGTTGCGGCCGAACGGTTCCATCAGGATGCGCTGGCATTCCAGATTGCGTGCGGCCAGTTGCTCGTTGACGATGAAACGGTGTTCCTTGTTGCAGACCACGATTGGCGTGTCCATGCCTTCGAACACCAGGCGCTCGAGGGTTTGCTGGAACAGTGTATGTTCGCCGGTCAGAGCGAGGAATTGTTTAGGGAACTGCTTACGCGAAAGAGGCCACAGACGCGAACCGCTACCACCTGACAAGATCACCGGAATCATAATGTTTACTCCATAAAATGCAGTTGAGAGCTGCAAGCTGCAAGTGGTGAGTTAGAAGCACTTCACTTGCAGCTTGAAGCTAGTAGCTGATAGCTCGAGCGATTAGCGAGTCGACACCGGGCGTTTCACCCAGACTGGCGACAGGTTGCTGCCGTTGCCGGTGACATACAGCACGGCTGCCTCACCACGCTCCAGAGCGACCGGTTTCACGTCGCCGACTTTCTTGTCGCCTTCGTACAGTGCCAGGCTGACTTTCACCGGGTTGATTTCACGTTCGCCACGGCCCTTGGCTGCCACGTTCGGCACCACTTCGGTCTTGCCGTCGGCGGTCTTCAGGGTCAGTGGTTTGTCGCTGAGGTTCTGTACACGAACCAGGGATTTCTGCTTGTTCTTGAACGGCGGCTCTTCGATCAGTTGTGGCGCGCCGGAAGCGTTGTTGACCAGGGTGTAGTAGTGGTCACCAGCGAGTTTGACCGGCAGGGTCTGGCTACCGACCTTGGCGCTGTAATCGCCGCCCGGCATGAAGCTGAAGTCGCTGCTGGCCAGTGGCGCGATATCGCTCAGGTTGGTGCTGCCGACAGTCGCGCTGACTTCAGCGTTGCTGGCGTTGTAGACACGCACGAAGGTCGAGCCTTTCGGAGCGGTCGGGCCGTACAGCGCGGCGTCGCCGCCGGCGAAGGCTGGGACGGAAAGTACGCTGAGGCCAGCAACCAGTGCGAAGCTTTTAGCGAGACGACGAGGAGTAGTAGTGAAAGTCATGGTGTACCTCTCTTTCAGTTTTGCGCCCGATCGGGCGTCTCGGATTTAGTGTTGATGGCTACGTTTTGTTGGCGGGCGCCGGCTTGTTTGAGCTCTGCGACCCACTGCGGGTCGGCGTCGCCGATTTCGTTGTTCACAGGCAGATATCGTTCAGGAAACTCCCAGATCAGCACTTGTGGCGGGCTGTTCTTGAAGTCATCGCTTTTCAGGTAGCTGAGCATCGGCAGAATCGGGCCATGGCCGTCTTCGGCGTAGTTGACGACGTCGCTGTGCAGCGCTTGCTTGAGCGCACCGACGAAGTTCCAGTTCGGGTTGGCGCTGTAGCTGGTGCCGATCAGCGCGACCGGAACTTCGCTGTTGGCGAACAGGGCGTCGTCACCGGCAGGTTGCTCGGCGGCCACGGTGTTGCGTTTAAGCAGTGGCTCAGGCGCCGGCATCATGTTTTCGAACAGCGGATCGAGCGGCAGGAACAGACGCAGATCGCCCTTGTGCGTGACCTTCTCTGCTGGCGTGGTGACGAAGCGCTGTGGCTCGCCGCTCAGCGGGAATTTCTCGGCAATGGTTTTCGCCAGCGTGTTGGCGGCGATCTCGGCGCCCTCCGGCGTCCAATGGGTGTCGGTGCGCAGGAACACTTGCTCACCGTTCTGCTTGGCCTGTTGCAGCGGACCGAGCAGGTCAGGGGCGAGGATCTTGTCGGCCGCGACACGGGCGTGGAAATCCTGATACAGGTTCTGGTGAATGCTCGAAGGCTTCACTTCATCCAGATGCTCTGGATACAGACGCACCTTGGCCGGCACGATCGCCATCACCAGTTTCACGCCTTTCTCTTTCAGGGTCTGGCGCACGCCTTCGACCAGCGCGTAGTTGCCTTGCAGGTTCTGCTGTTCGTTGACGATCGGGTTGAATTCTTCATCGCTGTACAACCACTGGTCGCGGCCGAGCACGACGCCCGGACGACCTTCGTTGAACAGTTTGAAATCCAGCGCGGCCCAGAGGTTGGTGCCCAGACGCTTGATCGGGAATTCATCGTCGTAGTGGGTTTCCACCGCCTTGGTCCAGCGGCCGTTGAGCACCGTCGCATCGGCGTTGGTGCTGAAGCCGAAGAAGCTGCGAACCGACCAAAGACCGAGGACCAACAGCGTCACCAGGAACAGGGCGATGTAGAAGATGCGTAATGAGCGGGTCATGTCAGATCCCTCAGAACTGGAAGTAAAGGAACGGCGAGAAGCTTTGCGCCGAGAGTTTGAGAATCGAGGCGATGAACAGCAGCAGGATCAGCCCGCGCATCACGTAGCGCGACCAGTCGGCGGTCCAGTAGGCCGGTTGCACCTGGGCTTCGACGCCGACGGTGTAGCCAGGTTCGTGGATGCTCGCCGGATTTTCCCCAGGCGCTGCCTTGATCATTCCCGGCGTCGCCGTGGCAGGGCCATCGGCCTCGACGTTGACTTCAGGTTTGGTCTTGGCTGGCGGCTGATTGGTGTACAGATCACGCAGGCCGAAGAACGCAAGGGTCACGTAAGCCACCACCAGAGTTGCCACTTGCAGACCGGTGAGGCTGGCCTGATTGAGTTCCGACAGCGACCAGTCGCCGAAGCTGAACATTGCACCGTACATGCGACCGGCGACGTGCAGATTCTCGGCACGGAAGATCACCCAGCCCATCACCACCAGCAGGAAGGTCAGTGCCCAGCGGATCGGGTTGAGGCTGCGCGGCGAAGTGTTCAGGCCGAGCATTTTTTCGATCGCCAGCCACATGCCGTGCCAGGCGCCCCAGATGATGTAAGTGATGTTCGCGCCGTGCCACAGACCACCGAGCAGCATGGTCAGGAACAGGTTGCGATAGGTCATCAGCGTGCCTTTACGGTTACCGCCGAGGGTGATGTACAGGTAGTCACGCAGCCAGGTCGACAGGCTGATGTGCCAGCGGCGCCAGAACTCGGTGATCGACTGGCTGATGTACGGCTGCTTGAAGTTTTCCATGAAGCGGAAACCCATCATCAAGCCTAGGCCGATGGCCATGTCGCTGTAACCGGAGAAGTCAAAGTACAGCTGCGCGGTGTACGCCAGCGCACCGAGCCACGCGTCACCCGTGGTCGGGTTCTGCAGGGCGAAGCAATGGTCGGCGACCACGGCGAGGGTGTCGGCGATGAACACCTTCTTGATGAAACCCTGCATGAACCGCGTGCAGCCCTCGGAGAACTTGTCGAGGGTGTGCGTGCGGTTGTTGAACTGATCGGCGAGGTCGCGAAAACGCAGGACCGGGCCGGCAATCAGGTGCGGGAAGATCGCCACGAATGCTGCGAAGTCGATCAGGTTGCGCGTGGCCGGAGTGTCGCCACGGTACACGTCGATGATGTAGCTGATCGATTCGAAGATGTAGAACGAAATACCGATCGGCAGCAGCACGTGGGTGAGGATGAACGGCTCGAGACCGAACGAAGTCATGATCTCGTTGATGCTGTCGACACCGAAGTTGGCGTACTTGAAGTAGCCCAGAATGCACAGGTCGACGGCCACGCCGAGCAGCAGCCAGCGCTGCGCCGGTTTGGTTCTGACGCCGGCGGCACCGACTTTCAGGCCGATCCAGTAGTTCCACAGCGTGACCGCTGCGAACAGCGCGAGGAAGTCCACTCGCCACCAAGCGTAGAACACGTAGCTGGCGATCAGCAGCAGCAGGTTGCGATAGCGTTGCCCGCTCAAGTAGTACAAGCCGAGAAAGATCGGCAAGAACAGAAACAGGAACACGTTGGATGAAAATACCATCCCGATCTCTCCATGTTTGAACCAACAGTCAAGGGCCAAAGCCCCCCAAACCCCCCACGTAAAACGGGCGGTTGTATGATCGTTCCCACGCTCTGCGTGGGAATGCTTCTTGTGACGCTCTGCGTCACGCTTTGGGACGCAGAGCGTCCCGTGCTGCATTCCCACGCAGAGCGTGGGAACGATCAGCGACTAACTGCCTTTGTTGCCCTTTTCATGCGACGGGTCGTAGACCTTGGTCAGGTCGCCGCCAAGACGGAAGGTCTTGAACGGTTGCATGTCGCGCTTCTTCTCGATCACATCCGGCGCACAGGTGTAGAGCGTGCAGAACGGTTCGAGCCAGGCGAATTTCATGTCCTCTTTCAGGTCGGTCATGTCCTGCTTTTTGCCGTTCTTTTCTTCGAACTCATCAGGGTCCTTGACGCCGGCCAATACGCGGTCACCCAGACGCTTGAGCGCGCCATTGTTTTCCTGACGCAGATCGACACCATTGACCTGGGCGAAACTGGCGATCATCGCCAGCGGCGGCAGGGCGTAGTTGTGATAGGCGAGGGCGCGTTGCTGGCGCTTGAGTTCGTTGGGCAGGAAGCCATCGGCATCGACTTGATTGACGCCGACCTTGTATTCCTTGACGGCCCAGTCGAACAGGTCGCGGCGGTTGGTGGCGACGGCGGTGGCCATCACCGACCAGGCGGCCCAGTACGAGTGGTTGTTGGTTTTTTCCAGCGGCAGGTTGTCCCAGTCGCTGACCACCTGATCAGCCATTTTGCTGAACCAGGCTTCGATCAACTGCGCTTCCTGCTGGTGCTGGGCCAGTGGGTGCGAGTCGGAGAACTTCAGGCGAATGTACGACGAGGCCATGCTGCCCAGCGCCCATTTGCGCATCGACTTGCCGGTGTGGTTGAAGTCTTTGGACATCAACGCGTCAGCCTTGGCCCACGCGGTCAGCCAGTCGAGCGTGCATTCGAGCTGTTCCGGGCGACCGTCGCGCATGAACTGCATGACCCGCTTGGCGGTGCCGCGCTCCAGCGTAGTGATGTCTTTGGTGGTGTCGCGAAAGGCTTTTTCCGACTGCACGTTCAGCGTCGCGCGGGCCTTGTCCGAACCTTCGTATTTGCTGCGAAATTGCAGCGGACCGGTGTACGGCGCCGGCATCGCGTCGCAGCCATCGCTCTTGTCGCCGGTCTTGAATTTATCCACCGGGGCGAAGTAGCCCTGCGGCGGACGCAATGGCGCGGCGGCCTGAGTTGCCCCGGCGAACATCGCCAGGCTCAGGAGTGTCGGTGCCAACAGATTTTTCAGTTTCGGATTTCGCATAGCAGACCTCATTGCCCGAGCTGCGCGGTCTGTTGACCAGCGCCCGGGAATACGTTGCGTTTGCAGATTTTCGCTTCGACTTTTTGTGGGGCGGCGCCAGGTCCGGCTTCAGGACCCTGGACTTCGACTGCCAGCAGGTTTTGCGAGGCCCAGTCTTCGTCCGTGCGCAGCTCAAAGGCGAAACGACCGTCGGTGTCGGAGGTTTCCGGTTTTTCGATCTTGATGTCCTCGTGGCGACCGTTCATGTACCAGAGGGTGGCTTGCAGGGTTTTCACCGAGGTGTCGGCGAAGCGGATGTCGACCTGATGGTTGGCATTCTGCAGGTTCAGGTTCTTGCTGTTGACCAGCAGTTCTTGCTTGCTGCCCGGCTTCAGCGTGGCACTGGCGGACATTTGCGCGTCTTTGCCTTCGCAACCGTTATCGAGCAGCGCCATCATCTGGCGATAGATGGTTTCCTGATCGAGGCGATACAGCGGCGAGAATTCCCAGATGAGAATCTTCGGCGGGGTTTTCTGGAATTCTTCGCTGCCCAGGTACTGCAGCATCGAACCTTCGAAACCGCCGCCGGGGAAGGCCACGTTGAGGATGTCGGCGCCGATGGCCTCTTCGAGGAAACCGGCGAAGTTGTAGTTCTTGCCGCTGTGCGACGTACCGACCAGGGTGATCTGCGGATTGCCGGAATCGCCGAACAGATCGCCGTCGCCGGCTTCGCCTTTCGGCTCGGTGGTGAACTGGTCCATGTACTGGATCGCATAGCTGGTGCCGCACAGTTGCCCGGCCATGTTGTGCAGAGTGCCGGTCTTGCCCATGCGCCCGGAGCGCTTGGTCTCGAATTCACGCTTGGGAATGTCGGCGAAGGCCGGGATCTGCTTGACCTTTTCGGCGACGATTTTTGCCGTGCGCTGGGCGCCGTAAGGTGTCCAGTGCTGGTCGCCACGGAAGTAGAAATCGTGGGCGGGCAGGGTGTCCGGCAGCGATTCGTTGGTCAGTGGCGACAGGTCCGGCACCACGTAGCCCATCTTGGCGAAACGGCCGAGCATGGTCTTGTAGTTGCCCAGCGCTTTCTCGTAATCGAACGCGGCTTTTTCCCGCGGGTTGAGCTTGTTGCGGTTCACCAGGCCACGGGTCGGCTGGTAAACGATCACCAACTCGACGCCTTTGCTCTTGAACGCATCGTGCAACTGTTGCAGGCGCTTGTAGCCGGCCGGCGTGGTGTTGAACTCGGTGCGCAGGTCTTCCTGGGTACGGAACAGCCAGTCGCCCTGGGCCTGTACCAAGGTGGTGAAGTTCTGCTGATAACGCGTGGTGTAGTTCTTCGCGTCATGGGCAGCCGGGCACAGGTTGCAGCACGGTTCGGCGGTGAACTTCGGTGGCGTGACGCTTGCGCCGTCAGCGTCGGCGCGGGCGTTGCCGGCAGCGAGAATGCCGAGAGTCAGGGCCGAGAGGCTGAGCAGTTTGATCATGTGTGGGTGCATAAAAATTATCCTCAGTCCTGCAATTCGGTCTGGCGTTCGACAGGGTCGATCAGCACGGCTTTCTGCTGGCGCACCAACAGATCGAGAATTTCATCCTGGCGCTCGCCGAGAATGCCGTTGAAGCTGATCCCGCTGGACTTGGTCGGCGCCAGCATCGACACGCGATACAGCTCGACACTCAGCGGCGAGTCGATCGACAGCGGGCCGCTGCCGTTGGCTGCCAGCTCGCCGCCGACGACGATCAGCGAGACCTGCGCGTCGAACGGGTCGAGCTTGATGTCACGGTCGGTGTCGGTCAGATCCTTGATGTGGCCGTAGATACCGGTCAGGCCGTTGGTCATGGCAACGTTTTCGTAGAGGCGGATGTTCACGCTGTTACGAATACGAATGCCGTGACGGGTATTGCTGATGACCTTGTTGCCCCACAGCAGGTTGTCGGCAGACTCGTAGAGCGTGATGCCGTCGGTGTGGTTCTTGTAGATCTCGTTGTAGGCAATGATGTTGTTGACGCTGTTACGGTCGATCACCAGGCCCGACAACTTGTTGTCGAAACTCTTGTTGTTGAAGATGAAGCTGTCGTTGACCTCACGGGAAATAATGATCCCGTGCTTCTTCTTCGTGCCGTGAACGGTGTTCTCGGCAATGATCAGACGGTGCGAGCGGTCATGCGGGTCGATGCCGTAGACGATGTTGTCCTTGTAGGTGTTGCCCTTGACCACAAAGTCGCTGGTTTCGTAGCAGTAGAAGCCGTACCACATGTCCGAGAACTCGGAGCCGACGATCCAGCCGGTCGGTTCCGGGCGCTTGAGGACTTTGGCCATGTTCGGCGTGTACTGGGAAATACTCACCCCGTACGACTTACTGTTGGCGTAACCGAAACTGGCCATCTTGCTGTTGACGATGTAGGTCTCGGTGCCGCCCCAGGAGAGCAGGAACGGACGGAATTCCTTCGGCGAACGGAAGGTTGCCGGGCCGTTGTCCTTCTCGCGCCAGCCGGTGACTTTGGTGTCACGCACGAACAGTTTGCCGTCATTGACCAGGAACGAACCGGCCTCTTGGGACAGGCGCAGTTCCTGGGTCTGACCATCGATTTCGAGGATGCCTTTCTCGCCGACCACGATCGGCAATTTGGCCAGGTACACGCCCGGAGCGGTCTCGCTGAAATACTGCTTGGGCAGTTTTTTCGCCAGATCCTTGAGGTTCATGTAGCCGTCGTCGATGAAGATCGCCTGCGGGATGCCGTGCTGACGCACGACCCATTCGGCCATCTTGTTATCGCCGCCGATGAAGTCCTTCAGGGCGTTTTCCTGCATCATCCGGCGCACGCTGATCTTGCCCGGTTTGCTGCGCACGATCTTCGCGGCAGCGGCTTCGGCGGTGAAGCCGGACAGGTCGGGCAGGGTCGGCTTGGCCAGTTTCAGCGCGTCGGTCGGCGCGCTGCTGACGGTGTAGGTCTTGGCCTGTTGCAGTTCCTTGGCCACGTTCGCAGGTTTGGCCGGTTCAACATTGGCGAAGGCGCCGGCGCTGGCCAGCAGCATCGCGCCGGCCAGCAGGCTGAGTGAGCCTGTTCTGGTGCTGATCATGTCGGGCACTCCCTTGGCGGTTTGCATCAGAAGCGCCAGATCACGTCAATGAATGCGCGGTGCATGTAGGAATCAACCTGGCTGCCATAGGCATCGCCCGGTTTGAACACACCGCCACGGAAACGCACCAGTGCCGAAGGCTCGTCGATCGACTGGCTCAACGCCGCCGGCAACAGGCCCTGCTTGAAGTACTTGGTGACGACCAGGTCCATTTCCTGACCCAGGTCCTTGTTGCCATCTTCAAGCGGCAAGGATGTGCTGGAGAGGATTGCGCCGGTGACGTCGTCGGTGTTGTTTTCCACCGCGTTGATGCCGTTGCTGCCGACCGGCTTGTTGCCGTCGACACGCCAGAACTTGTGGTAGATCAGGCTGGCGTCGTACTCGTCGTTGACCATCCACGAACCGAACAGGGTGGCGGTCTGCATGTTGTTCATTTCGCCACGGAACGCTTCGCCGAAACGGTGCACGCGCGAGCGGGTACCGGTGTAGTTGGAGCGGTTGCTCTCCAGACCGTTCTGTTCGTAATCGGCACTGGCGCGGGCGTATGCACCGCCGACTTGCCACTGCGGATCGAGGCGCAGACGTACGCCGACGTCGGCTGCCCAGCCGCTGATGTCATCGCTGCGCTTGGCTTGTGTCGGACGTGTGCCGTCGGCGTTCAGCGCGTTGACCGTGTCGCGGTCGCCGCTCATGCCGGTGATGCTGCCCCAGTAGTTGACGGTGTTGGTGTTGCGCCAGTTGTAGGCGTCACTGTCGGCAGTCAGGCCGATCCAGCTGATGTCGCCGTTCTCGGTCTTGTCCAGCGAATCGCGCGGGACGCCCGGCTCGGCGTAATCGAGTTTGCCGTCATCGTGAGTGTGGTGGCCGCGAATGCCGACCCACTGCCCCGGCGTCCACTGATAAGCAGCGTCGGCGTAGGCGTGCAGGCGATCCTTGTCTTTCGGCGCCAACTCTTTCAAGTCGGTGCGGTATTCGCTGAAACGCTCGGCAACACCGGCATTGGCGCGCAGCAGTGTGGTATCGAAGGTCCAGTTCAGCGCTTCGATGTTGGTGTCGCGCCATTGGCCGTCGTCATTGCGCAGGCGCTGACGACCGAACTTCAGAATCTCGCCAGGGTAGGGCGTGAAGCCGCTGTAGCCGACCCAGAACTCGCGCATCGCCAGGTAGTTTTTCTTGGTTTCGCGATCGCCGCTGTCGGTGGCCTGTTCGCCGTCCGATTGCTGCAGGGTGTCGGTCTCGATGATATCGGTCGAGGTCACCGCCTGACCCATCGCATAGGCGCTCCACGCGCCGCTTTCGCCGTAGATCCACGGACGCAGGTCGAGGCCCACGCCATTGACGTCGCCGCCGCCGGCAGTGCCGAGGTCACGGTCGTCTTCGGACTGGCCGGTGAGTTTCACTTCCAGACCGAAGTTCTTGGTTTCAGTCATCGCAGCCAGTGTCGGGCAAGACCAGAGCAGCGCGAAGGTGAGGCCAATACCGGCCTTCACGAATGGGTTCAGCTTCATAGTTTTTCCTCGCCGTCTTCTTCTTGCAGGGCGTGCAGTTGCAGCGTGTTCGAGTTCAGGGCGCCACGGCTGGCCTGTTCCTGTTGCAACAGACGGCGGGCTTCGGGCAGGCGCTCGGGCGGCAATTGCGCCTCGAGGGTCGCTGCCAGTTCATCGGCTTGCGGGGTGTTCTGGGCCTTGGCCAGTTGGCTGAACACGTAAGCGTTCAGCGGGTCGGGCTTGGTGCCCTTGCCTTGCGAGAACAACTGGGCGATGGCGAAGTCGGCACTGTTCTGGCCGTTGCGCGCAGCGGTCAGCAGGTGGTCCAGAGCCTTCTGCGGATAGACCTTGCCCAGGTAGCCACGACGGTAGATCTGGCCGAGGTAGTAGTCGGCGGCCACTTCGCGGCCGACGGCTTTCTGGAAGTGTTCTTCGGCGACTTTCGCGTCGGCCGGGACCATTTTGCCTTCGTAGTAGACCTTGCCCAGCAACAGTTCGGCGCGCGGCTGGTCGGCGGCGCGACCGTTGTCCAGGTACTTCATCATCTGGTCGACGTCGCCCAGTTCGGGGAAGTCGTAAAGCAATTGCGCGAGGGTGACCCACGACGCCGGGTAGCCCGGAGCGATCGGCTCGAGCAGCGCCTGCGCGGTTTTTTCGTCGGTCTTGCCCAGGGTCGAATCGGCCAGCACGCGGGCCACGGAATCGACACGCTGCGCGGTGACGGTGCCACGGCTGTAACCGGCCTGCATCTGCTTGATCAGCTCGGCCTGTTGCTCCGGCTGGCCACGTTTCTGGTAAACGGTGGCGAGTTCGACGTAGCAGATGTCGGTGGTGTTGAGCGCGGCCTTGCAGATTTTTTCCACGTCATCCAGGTGCTGGTCGTAGGTGCCTTGGGTGCGATACAGCAGCACCTGCGCCAGACCGGCTTCCGGGTAACCGGATTTGCGCCACTGATCGATCTGCTGCTGGGCGTTGATGTTCGGGAAGCTGTGCGGGTATTGCAGATACAGCATCGCCAGCGGGATCAACGTGTTGCCTTCGCCATTGGCGGCGGCTTTTTTCAGCAGGGTTTCGGCTTCGTGGTGCTCGGCTTCGGTCGAACCCGGCTTGGCCACCAGCAGACGACCGAGACGTGCCTGGGCACGCGGCGACACGCTGGCCGCTGCGCGGTAAGTCGCCTCGGCCTGTTTCATCTGCGCCGGGTCGCGGCTGTCGACCTGGATATCGGCCAGGCCGACTTGCGCCTCGCTGTAACCCAGATCGGCCAGTTGCTGGTAGTTCTGCGCAGCGGTGGCGGTGTCGCCACGCTTGAGCGCTTCGTTGGCCAGGCGCTGATCGGGCAGCCCGGCGCAACCGGCCAGACTCACCGCCAATGCCAGGGCACACAGTGATAGCGGTGTTCTGAGGATGGGTGGAGTAGTCACAGGCATGTCCTCGACTTAAAGACCGGCAGCCATGGCTTTGTCGATCAGCCAGTTCAGGTTCGGGCCACGGTCGCTGTTCACTTCAACCGGGCGGCCGGCCAGGCTGCTGTCGAGCGGCTCGTCAGGCTGGATCTGCACGCGGATGTCGGAGGACAGGTCGGCGCTCTTCAGGCTGGTGCTGCTGACGATCTTGCCGGTGCGGGTCTTGTCTTCGCCGGCGATCTGGAAGCTCACCGGAGTGCCTGGACGCACGTCGCCGAACTGGCGATAGGAGAAGCGTGCTTCAACGTTGGCCTGGGTGTTGCGCGGCACCAACTGGAAGATCACGTCGCCCTTGCTCGCGTACTGACCGTCAGCCACCAGTTGCTGGGCCACGGTGCAATCGCACGGCGAGGTCAGGGTGCCGGTCATTTGCTTGCCGAACAGTTCTTCAACCTTGGCCGGGGCCAGTTGGTCTTCGGCCAGATGGCCCTTGAGCACGTCGAGCATGCTGGTGCTGAAGGTCGCCAGTGGTGCGCCTTTGGCGGCAACGCCGTCGGACTTGACCAGGCTCTGCACTGTGCCGTCACGCGGCATGGTGATGTTCATCCCCGGCACGCTGACCAGACCGGCCTGGGCGTGGCTGACGAAGTACATGCCGTACACCGACTTGAAGATAAAACCGGCAGCGACCAGGCCAACGGCGAAAATACCGGCGCTGAAGGTCACGGCTTTCAGGCGGCCGAACGGCGTCATGCCGGTGTCGTTGGTCTTGTTCTTGCGCGCCTTGGTGAAGTTGTCGCGCTGCAGGGTCGCCAGCACTTCGCCGATGCTGACGATGTCGCCGGCCAGGTGCGAAGTGATCAGGTGGCGCAGGGTGGAAATGTCCTGCGGCTCGAGGTTCTGGAACTGGCAGCCGGCGCGGCCGGTGGCGCGGTCAAAGGAACGCACCTGCAGTTCAACGTCCATGGCCAGGCCGAGGTTGTCGATGACAAATTGCAGACGCGCCTTGTACACCTCGCCGATGGTCAGTGGCATCTGCCCGGCGTTGAACGCCAGACCGCCAGCCGACAGATCGAGGACGCGCGCTTCGAGCGGCGTCCGGTCAGGGCCGAAGAAACGCAGCTTGGCCGGGATTTTCACGCGAGCGTGCTGGCGCTGGGCTTCGGATTCATGCACTACGTTGACGTTGACGGCGGTATTCATAGGGGCGATTTCCTTGTTAATTCAATAGGAGCGGGTCAGACCATCATCAGCAGCACGGCGACAAAAATGCTGCCGGCGGAGAAGGTCATGGTCCGAGACGACCAGGTGTTGAACCAACGTTGAAAGCTGGCGAGATCACGGGTCAGGGATGTGGGCTGGCGAGTCCAGGATTGTTGGTCGAGGCGGAAGAACACGTAGATCTTCACCAGGGCGCCAACGATCTGGTTGTAATACAGAATCGCCGGGTAAGCAGGGCCGATGCGGTGACCGGAACACGACAGCAACAGCGTCAGGATCAGGCGGGTGATGCCGATCCACAGCAGGTACACGAGGATGAACGCGGTGCCGTACTTGAAGCTGGCGATCAGTGCGACGGTCAGGCCGAGCAGCGAAGTCCACATCGATACGCGCTGGTCGAACAGCACCACCGAGGTGAACGCGCCGAGGCGACGGATACCCAGACCCAGTGCACGCGAGTTCTGGCGCAGGTTGTTGCCGTACCAGCGGAACATCAGCTTGCGGCTGGCCTTGATGAAGCTCTTTTCCGGCGGATGCTCAACGGTGTTGATCGCGGCGTCCGGCACGTAGAAAGTGTCGTAACCCAGGCGCATCAGGCTGAACCAGCTCGACTTGTCGTCACCGGTCAGGAACTTGAAGCGGCCCAGACGCCAGTGTTGCAGCGAGTCGCTTTCAACGTCGGCGATGAACTCCGGATTGGTCACCACGGAGGCTTTGAACACCGACATCCGACCGGTCATGGTCAGTACGCGCTTGGACAGGGCCATCGAGCACATGTTGATGTGGCGCTGGGCGAAACGCAGCTTGTGCCATTCGCTCATGATGTAGCCGCCGCGCACTTCGCAGAACTCGTTGGTGGTCAGGCCGCCGACATTACCGAACAGCTGGAACCACGGCACGGTCTTGCGCACGACGCCTTCGCCGAGCACGGTGTCGCCGTCGATCACGGCCACTACGGCACGGTCGTCCGGCAGGTGGCGGGAGATTGCGCGGAAACCGAAGGCCAGACCATCGCGCTTGCCGGTGCCGGGGATACGCACGAAGTCGAGCTTGACCCGCTCCGGCGGATTCATCCGTGCCCACAACGCCTTGACCAGCAACTCGTCGGACATTTCCACGATCGAGCAGACAATGGTGGTCGGCAGTTCGCAGTCGATGGCTTCGCGGATCACCGAGCTGTAGACCTGCGCAGTGGTCAGCGCGTCAATACGAAAGCTGGTGACCATCAGAAACACATGCGACGGATCGGCCGCTTTACCCAGCTTGCGTACTTTGCGACGCAGGTGCGGGTAAACGATGTAGAGAAAAATCATGCCGCGCACAAAGTGCGTTGCACCCATCGAGTAGCGCCAGATACCCACGGCGCCAATCAGGAAAATGAAGTCCTTCGACTCGGAGTCGAATGTGGACGTGGGCAGCATCAAGGCCAGGCCCATCAGCAGACTGAGATAAAAAAGCCAGCCGGCTGATTGCAGAAAAAAATGTTTGAGCTTGGTCATAACCGTCATCCGAAGGTAAGGGAAGCTGCAAGTTGCAAGCTTCAAGCTGCAAGCCAATCGCGTTGACTTGCAGCTCGACGCTTGTCGCTTGGGGCTGCGTTACCAGCAAATGCCTTCGGTGCGGCTACCGGCGCTGGTGGCCTTGGACATGAAGCCCACCAGGTCGATGACTTGCTTGCCCTGCGGCGCTTCCTGGGCCAGCGAACGGAATTTCTCGTCGCGGTTGCCGAGGATGATCACGTCGGAGTTATCGATCACCGAGTCGAAGTCGGAGTTGAGCAGGGACGATACGTGCGGAATCTTCGATTCGATGTAGTCCTTGTTCGCACCGTGGACACGCGCGTATTCGACGTTGCTGTCGTAGATGCTCAGGTCGTAACCCTTGCCGATCAGCATTTCCGCCAGTTCGACCAGCGGGCTTTCGCGCAGGTCGTCGGTGCCGGCCTTGAAGCTCAGACCGAGCAGGGCGACTTTGCGTTTTTCATGGCTTTCAACGATGTCGAAAGCGTTCTGCACTTGCGATTCGTTACTGCGCATCAGCGAGTTGAGCAGCGGTGCTTCGACGTCCAGGGAACCGGCGCGGTAGGTCAGCGCACGCACGTCTTTGGGCAGGCACGAACCGCCGAAGGCGAAGCCCGGACGCATGTAGTACTGGGACAGGTTCAGAGTCTTGTCCTGGCAAACCACTTCCATCACTTCACGACCATCGACGCCGACGGCTTTGGCGATGTTGCCGATCTCGTTGGCGAAGGTCACTTTGGTCGCGTGCCAGACGTTGCAGGTGTACTTGATCATCTCGGCAACGGCGATGTCCTTGCGGATGATCGGGGCGTCGAGTTCTTCGTACAGCGATTGCAGAACGTCGCCCGAGGCGGTATCGAACTCACCGATAACGGTCATTGGTGGCTGATCGTAGTCAGCGATGGCGGTGGATTCGCGGAGGAATTCCGGGTTGACCGCAACGCCGAAATCGACGCCGGCTTTCTTGCCCGAGCAGTCTTCCAGAATCGGGATGACCACGTTGGCCACGGTGCCTGGCAGCACGGTGCTGCGCACGACGATGGTGTGGCGGGTGGTTTTTTCACGCAGGACAAAACCGATCTCGCGGCACACGGCCTCGATGTAGTTCAGTTCCAGGTCGCCGTTCTTTTTGCTTGGCGTGCCGACGCAGATCATCGACAGGTCGGTATCACGAATCGCCTCGGCGAAGTTGGTCGTGCCGCGCAGACGGCCGGTCTGGATACCCTGCTGCAGCAGTTCGCCCAGGCCTGGTTCTACAATCGGCGATTTGCCGGCGTTAATCATGTCGATCTTGTCTTTGGCAACATCGACGCCAACTACGTCATGGCCCCGTGCAGACAGGCAACCGGCACATACTGCGCCAACGTAACCCAAACCAAATATGCTGATGCGCATCGCAATTACCTCTGTATATATCAGGCCTTAGAAGGCCGGAGTTAATGGTGTTCAGCGGTCACTAGTGCACTCGGAAGTGCGGCTTACAGGCGCCACAATGCCGTGTGCAGGCATACAAAGTTCCGAGTGTCTAATAAGTGCACTCAAGATGTGCGCAACTAGGCCTTGTTGTTATGACTTGCCCTGTTATGCAGCCGATCTTCCGTGCGGGAAGACTCTAGTGCAGTCGTGTAGCCTGCTCGACGTCCGGTAGGGAGCCGGTAAATCAAGCAGTTAGGTGCTCAGGCGAGCACGTTTATAGGGGCGCGGCCTTGGCCTTTGTAGGGGATATTAATGGTGCGTATCTCCTGTCCTTCGATTGTTTTGAGACTAGTTAGTCACTCAGGCAAGTTGCTGTGACAACTTGGTTACATGGCTATCAGCTCTGCGTAAGTTATCTCGTACAAACTCGGCGAGAATCGTTACCGGTGGTATGAGCAACGCATTTGGACATAGTTCCAGCCCGCTCATCGTGCCAGTCGAAATTTTTTGAAATATTGATGAAGATGGCACTGGGTGCAAATTGATAGCACTAACGATTTCGCCCTTTAGTTATCGGGGCGAAACCGGGGCCGATAGTTTTGTGCCACTACGGGTAAAAAATTTAGGTGCCACTACTGAAAAAAAACTTCAGTGTCGAGTGAAACTAAAATTAGAAAATAGAGTGTGGTTTTATTGGCGCCATGAATTTGGCGATATGCGGCGGGGGAATTTTGACTTCGGGCGGACTGCACGACTCTTGAGAAAAAGAGTCGTGCAAAGGGCATGCTTTATTCCGGGGCGTGGTCGCGCAAAAACACCAGATTGTCAGGTTTCGATTGTTCGGCGCTGTAGCGATAACCCTGTACATCGAATTGCTTGAGCTGAGCCGGGTCGTTGATGCGTTCCTGGATCACAAAACGGCTCATCAGGCCGCGCGCTTTTTTCGCGTAGAAACTGATGATCTTGTACTGGCCGTTCTTCTGATCCTTGAACTCGGTGTTGATGATCCGCGCCTTCAACGCGCTGCGCTTGACCGCAGAAAAGTATTCGTTGGATGCAAGATTGAGCAGTACGTCATCGCCTTGCTCGGCCAGCGCTTCGTTCAGCCACTCGCTGATGCGCGTACCCCAGAACGCATACAGATCCTTGCCACGGCCGTTGGCCAGTTTGGTGCCCATTTCCAGGCGATAGGGTTGCATCAGGTCCAGCGGCCGCAGCAGGCCATAAAGGCCGGAGAGCATGCGCAAGTGCTTTTGCGCGTAATCGAATTGCGCCTCGCTGAAGGACTGCGCGTCGAGGCCGGTGTACACATCACCCTTGAAGGCGAGCAGGGCCTGTTTGGCGTTTTCCGGGGTGAAGGCGGGTGTCCAGCTGCCGAAACGCGCGGCGTTGAGGCCACCGATCTTGTCGGACACGTGCATCAACTCGCTGATCTGCGCCGGACTCAGCTCGCGCAACTGCTGGATCAATTCCTGGGAATGATCGAGGTACTGCGGCTGGGTAAAGCGCTGGGTCGCCGGCGGTGTTTCGTAGTCGAGGGTCTTGGCGGGGGAAATCACCATCAGCATGAAGTCGTCTCCTTTAATCGTGGGGGCGATTCTAGGGGGTTGTCCGGGTTGACTCCAGCTATCAAGCCCATAGGTGATCGACGGCTTAACTCAGACCCCTTGTGGGAGCGAGCCTGCTCGCGAAAGCGGATTTACATGATCGTTCCCACGCTCCGCGTGGGAATGCAGCCCGTGACGCTCTGCGTCACAGTCGTCGGACGCGGAGCGTCCGGGGAGGCGTTACCACGCAGAGCGTGGGAACGATCATCCGTGGCTGAGGGGAAACAGGACAGGATCAGCTATAGTGCCGCGCGGGTTTTGTTATGGAGACATCCCTTTGCGCATTGTTCTTTTATTCACCGCGTGGCTGCTGAGCTTCGGCGCCATGGCGGCGCCCGGTGATGCGGCGACGCTGGATCGCACGACCTGGCCGGAGCAGCTCAGCAATCCGACCCTGTTCGACGTCGCGTCGCGGGCGGAAATCCTCATGTTCGCTCGCGGCCTGCTCGGCACCGAGTCCATCGACGAGGCGGCACTGGCCCAGCGCCTGGGCCTGCGCACGGTCAATATCGATGCGGTCAATCAGCTGCGCCAGCGCCTCTGGCAGCGCTTGCTCGCCAACTACAACCACGCCCAGCAAAGCTGCGATCAGGACGCCTCGTTCTGCTTCCTCGTCGAAGACCTGCCGACCCTGCGCGAGCAGGCGGCCAAGTTCGTCGTCAGCGACGACAGCTATTACACCAAGTGGGCCGAGCCGAGCCGGATCTTCCATTTGCAGTACCTCGACGAGCTGATGCGCAAGGCCGCGCTGTCGCCGCAAACCAGTAACGAATTCGATCGTTTTGGCGACTACGAGCGCAACGGCGACGACATGCATGATCGGCTTTTTATGCTGACGTTCGACAGCGCCGCCAACGTGCAACCGGACAACACCGACTGGCTGACCGAATACCTGCGCAAATCCAATCTGAGCGGGACATTCTTTGTCTTGGGCAAGGATATTCAGGCGCGACTCACCGGCCGTTCGGTCAGCAGCCTGCAGGCGAGTTTCTCCCGGCAGTGCGTGGGCGTGCAGGGCTGGGAGTTCCGCTCTCACAGCCATTGGCAGGACTGGCAGGATTCGGTGCGACGCAGCGCCGATCTGGTGAAGAACAAACTGCCGGAAAACTACGTGCCGCTGTTCCGGCCGCCGGATGGCCAGCGCCGCAGTGACGCACAAGGTTTCTTCAACAGCCAGGGCCTGCAAGTAGCGCTCTGGGATATCGATGCCCAGGACGGTGCCGGCAAGCTCAAGGGGCCGGCGAGCGCGCAGCGAGTGCTGACCCTGATGCTGCTGTGGCGGCACGGGGTGATCAATTTCAACATGAAACAGGATGCGGTGAAGACGTCCTTACCGTGGCTGATCACCCAGACTGCGCAGAGCGGCATCGGCTGGGAAGACTGTCAGGACGCGTTTCGTTGAGAAACGACAAGAAGCCCGGAAACATTGGGCTTGGGGTAATTTTCAGAAGGAATTCGATGCAGGCGGACTTCCGACTTTAGCGGGGTACGGGGAGTCCGCCAAGGGCTTTTCGTCACTCTGCAAAATAAACTTAAAAAAACCGTCAAAGTGCTTTTTTATGTCATCGGTTTTGGAGTATTACGAAGACAGACCGCCGAAACCTGCAACACAGGTGGCGTCTTCCCAGACTCCTATTGTGTGCAGTTCATCCAGGCCCTCGTGGATGAATTCGGCAGTCACCTCGAGGCGCAGCACTGTCAAGGTATTGCGTCGAATGGCTCCCACAAAGGTGACCGAGTATGGATGATCACGGACGCAGCCCTTCCTCCAACCAGCCAATCCTGTATGTACTCGATACCAACGTATTGATTCACGATCCAAATGCCCTGCTGAATTTCGAAGAACACCACGTCGCCATCCCGATGACCGTGCTGGAAGAGCTGGACAAGCTCAAGAGCGGCCATCACAGCGTGGCCGCCGAATGCCGTCAGGCGATCCGCCTGATCGACAAGACCCTGGGCGATGCGTCCCCTGAAGACGTTGAGCTGGGTGTCCCGATCCAGCGCGGCAAGGGCGGGCCGAAGGGCTTGCTGTCAATTCTGATGAGCAAGCAGGCCGAGTCGAACCTGATTCTGCCCGAGCACCTGAACGACAACAAAATCATCAACCAACTGATTGATCTGCATACCCGCGATCCGCAGAAACCGGTGGTGCTGGTCACCAAAGACATCAACATGCGCCTCAAGGCGCGCGCCTGTGGCATCGATGCCGAGGACTACAGCACCGACCAGTTGGTCGATGACGTGTCCCTGCTGCCCAACGGCTACCACAACATGACCGGCTCCTTCTGGGACCGCGTGAGCAAGGTCGAAACCCGTCAGGACCACGGCCGCACCTGGCATCAGGTGCAACTGATCGATAACCTGCCGGCCGTGCACATCAACGAGTTCATCATCGACGAGCAGGGCTTTGTCGGCTGGATCAAGGAAATCCAGGAAGACCGCCTGCTGATCCTCGACCTGCACCAGGAACCGCTGCTGCATCAGGAGGCCTGGGGCCTGAAGCCGCGCGACATCTATCAGAGTCTGGCGCTGTATGCGTTGCTGGATCCGGACATTCATCTGGTCAACCTGTCTGGCGCCGCCGGTTCCGGTAAAACCATTCTGGCGCTGGCCGCTGCGATCGAGCAGACCATGGTCAGCAAACGTTATCGCCGCATCATCGCCACCCGCAGCGTGCAGGGTCTGGACCAGGAAATCGGTTTCCTGCCCGGCACCGAAGCGGAGAAAATGGAGCCTTGGCTGGGCGCCATCACCGACAACCTCGAAGCCTTGCACATGGATGACGAAAACACCCATGGCAGCGTCGACTACATCCTCAGCAAAGTGCCGTTGCAGTTCAAATCGCTCAACTACATTCGCGGTCGCAGCTTCCAGCAAAGCCTGATCCTGATCGACGAATGCCAGAACCTCACGCCGCACCAGATGAAAACCATCATCACCCGTGCCGGCGCCGGTTCCAAAGTGGTGTGCCTGGGCAACCTGGCGCAGATCGACACCCCTTACCTGTCCGCGACCAGCTCCGGGCTGACCTACCTGACCGAACGCTTCAAGGACTTCCCCAACGGTGTGCACATCACCCTGCAAGGGGTGCCTCGCTCGATCCTGGCCGAATACGCCGAATCGCATCTCTAAGAGGAGCAGCTACAAGCTTCAAGCCGCAAGCTACAAGTGGTCCGAGTGAAATTCACTTGCCGCTTGAAGCTTGCGGCTTTCGGCTGTTTAAATGCGAGCTTTCCTGACGCCTGCCTACCGCGCTTTAACTTGCCGCTTGTAGCTTGCCGCTCGCAGCTGCCTCAAGGAGGCCCTCGTGCTGACTCATCTCGATTCCCAAGGTCGCGCCAACATGGTCGACGTCACTGAAAAAGCCGTGACGTTCCGTGAAGCGACGGCTCAAGCGCTAGTGCGCATGCTCCCTGAAACCCTGCAGATGATCGTCAGCGGCGGCCACCCCAAGGGCGATGTGTTCGCCGTGGCGCGCATTGCCGGAATTCAGGCGGCGAAGAAGACCAGCGATCTGATTCCCCTGTGCCACCCGCTGATGCTGACTGGCGTCAAAGTCGAACTCAGCGCCGAGGGTGAGGACAGCGTGCGTATCGTCGCGCGCTGCAAGTTGTCCGGGCAGACCGGTGTCGAGATGGAAGCGCTGACCGCCGCCAGTGTCGCTGCCCTGACCATTTACGACATGTGCAAAGCCGTCGACCGTGGCATGACCATCGAAAGCGTGCGTCTGCTGGAGAAAGTCGGCGGCAAGAGCGGCCACTTCCAGGCGGAGCAGCCATGAAACTGACGGTGAAATTTTTTGCCCGCTACCGTGAAGCGCTGGGCGTGGATTCGGTTGCGGTTGAAGGCGATTTCGCCACCGTCGATGACGTTCGGGCACTGTTGGCAGAACGTGATGGCGCCGAAGTGCTGAGCGAGCAGAACCTGATGTGCGCACGCAACGAAGACCTCTGCCAGCTCGACGAGCCAGTTGTCGATGGTGATGAAGTGGCGTTTTTCCCCACCGTGACCGGAGGCTGAACATGGCGATTCGCGTGCAGGCCACGCCGTTCGATCCGGGCGCTGAAGTCAATGCGATGCACGCGGCCAATGTCGGTGTGGGCGCGGTGGTGAGCTTTGTCGGTTATGTGCGCGACTTCAACGACGGGCTCGACGTGGCCGGGATGTTCCTCGAACACTATCCGGGCATGACCGAAAAGGCTCTCGGCAAGATCGCTGTCGAAGCCGAGCAGCGCTGGCCGCTGTTGAAACTGGAAGTGCTGCACCGCATCGGCGCGCTGGAGCCGGGCGAACCGATCGTCTTCGTCGGCGCCGCCAGCGCCCACCGCCAGGCCGCGTTCGATGCCTGCGCCTTCGTCATGGACTACCTGAAAACCCGCGCGCCGTTCTGGAAGAAAGAAAACACCAGCGATGGACCACGTTGGGTCGAAGGGCGCGACAGTGATCATGCGGCTGCGGATCGCTGGAAGAAGTAGTTTCTGTAGCGCCCTCCGGTCAGTCTTCGCGAGCAGGCTCGCTCCCACAATTGGAAAGCGTTCCCCTGTGGGAGCGAGCCTGCTCGCGAAGGCGTCATCTGTGACACCGAAAATCCTTCCCTCTCTACCCGATTGACGATTTGTACCTGAGAGTCCAGTATGGATTTCCAAGTACAAAAAAGCTTCTGTCTTGCAGCTATCAGCTTGCCGCTTGTAGCTGCTCTTCTTCGCCAAACCAACAACAACCCGCGAGAGAACGAACATGAAGAAACTCCCCCTCATCACCGGTCTGGCGCTCAGTCTGCTGGCCTGTGCCAGCACCTTTGCCGCCGAGAAAACCTTGCGCATCGGCATCGAAGCGGCCTACCCGCCATTCGCGTCGAAAACCGATAAAGGTGAAATCGTCGGTTTCGACTACGACATCGGCAATGCCCTGTGTGCGCAGATGAAGGTCACGTGCGTGTGGGTCGAAGGTGAGTTCGACGGGCTGATTCCTTCGCTGAAAGTGAAGAAGATCGACATGGCGCTGTCGTCGATGACCATCAACGAAGATCGCAAGAAGTCGGTGGATTTCAGCCACAAGTATTACTTCACTTCTTCGCGTCTGGTGATGAAGGAAGGCGCTACGGTCGATGATCAGTACGCCAGCCTCAAAGGCAAGAACGTCGGCGTGCAGCGCGCGACCACCACCGATCGTTATGCCACCGAGGTGTTCGAACCCAAGGGCATCAACGTCAAGCGCTACAGCAACAACGAAGAAATCTACATGGACCTGGCGGCGGGGCGCCTCGATGCGATTTTCGCCGACACCATCCCGCTCAATGACTTTCTGTCGATGCCGCGTGGCAAGGGTTACGCGTTTGTCGGGCCGGAGCTGAAGGATCCGAAGTACGTCGGCGAAGGTGCGGGTATTGCCGTGCGCAAGGGCAATGCTGAGCTGGTCAGCCAGTTGAACAGCGCCATCGACGGGATTCGCGCGAATGGCGAATATCAGAAGATTTCCGAGAAGTATTTCAAGACCGATATCTACGGCGATTGACAGTCCGTTATCGCTGGCAAGCCAGCTCCCACAGGTTCAGCGGTCGCCATAAATTTTGTCTGTGACGCAATTACTGTGGGAGCTGGCTTGCCAGCGATGGGGCCGGACGAGTCACCGCAGAATTCAGCCCTTCAATTCCTTCAAATGCTTGTACACCGTCGCCCGTCCCATGTTCAGCACATTGGCCACGTAGTTCGAGGCGCTCTTGCCCTTGAACGCCCCCTCGGCGTGCAGCGCCAGCACCAGTTCGCGTTTGTGGTCACGAGTCAGCAGATTCAGGCTCAACTGCCGCTCGCGCAACCAGGCGTGGAGGAAGGTGTTGATGCGCTCCTGCCAGTCATCACGGAACAGCGAGTCCGGCTGCGGAATCAGCTTGCTCGGCGAGAGAAACAGGTCCAGCGCCGCTTTGGCGTTCTCGAAAAGGGAAATATTCAGATTGATGCACAGCACCGCCAGCGGCCGACTTTCGCTGTCACGCAGCACGGTGCTCAGGCTGCGAATTTTCTGACCGTCCCAGTTGAGCTTTTCGTACGGGCCGATGTTCCTGTCGCTGACATCCTCGCTGAGCATGTCTTCCAGTGACGAGTCGTCGCCGATCTCGCGCTTGGACAGATTGTTGGCGATGTAGTCGACCTTCTGCGTGCGCAGGTCGTGCAGCACCACCTCGCCATGTGGAAAGAACAGCGTGGCGATGGCGTCGGCGATGGCGCGGAAGTTATCCAGCGCCGGGTCGAATTCGGGGGCAGTCATGACAGTGGAGCTCCAGGCAGCGTCAGCGCCCCTTGTGCCGGGGCGCTGCGAGTGTGCCGCAATCTTTTCGACGAGTCGATGCGATCAAGCCAGTCGGGCCGGGGAGAGCATGGCGCTGTCCAGGCCGAATTGATGCAGGTGCTCGGGGAATGGCTCGCCGCGCACCAGCGCCGCACTGGCCTGGCCCATCGCCGGCGACGTCTGAATGCCGTAACCGCCCTGCGCGGCGACCCAGAAAAGCCCTGGCACCTGCGGATCAAAGCCGCTGAGCAAATCACCGTCGGCAACGAAACTGCGCAGACCGGCCCAGGTGCGGGTCGGACGGCGGATGGTCAGCGTGGTGGCTTCTTCGATCTGATAGATGCCCATGGCGATGTCGAGTTCTTCCGGCTGCACATCGTGTGGTTCGACCGGATCGGCGTTAGCCGGCGAGCCGAGGAACATGCCGGCGTCGGGCTTCATGTAGAAGGATTCGTCGAGGCTGACCAGCATTGGCCAATGATGAGTGTCCACGCCTTCCGGGCCGGCAAATATAAACGCGGCGCGGCGTTTCGCTTGCAGCCCCAGCGGCTGCGCACCGGCCAAGGCAGCGACCTTGTCGGCCCAGGCACCGGCGGCGTTGATGAGCACTGGTGCGCTGAATGTCTCGCCGTTGGTCTGCACGATCCACAGGCCATCGGCATCGCGGCTCAAGCCGAGCACTTCGCAATCGGTGCGCACTTCGCCGTGGTTGCGCCGAATGCCGCGCAGGTAGCCCTGATGCAGTGCGTCGGTGTCGATGTCGCAGGCCGATGGGTCGTAGATCGCGCCGTGGACTTTTTCCCGGCGCAGGATCGGCAGACGCGCGCAGGCTTCGTCGGCGCTGAGCAGTTGCATCTGCGGCACGGTCGCTTTGGCGCTGAGGTATTGGTTGTTCAGTTCGGCGGGATCACCGATGAAGTCGACGGTCATTTCGCCGCGTGGGGTCAGCAGTGGGTGCTCGCAAAAGCCGCTCGGAGGACTGTCGAAAAACGCGCGGCTCGCCTGAGTCAGTGCGCGGACCTGTGCGGTGCCGTAGGCGGCGGTGTACAGCGCGGCGGAGCGACCGGTGGAGTGATAGCCGGGATGGGTTTCACGCTCGAGCACGATCACTTTGCCGTGCGGCGCCAGCCAGAACCCGGTGGAAGCGCCGGCAATCCCGCCGCCGATGATGATGAAATCTGCGTGGCTCATGTAGGTCTCCAGTGGGTACGCAATATCAAGGCGTTCGCTAGTCCATCGTGGGAGCGAGCCTGCTCGCGAAAGCGGTGTATCAGTCGACATCTTCGCTGAATGTCAGACCGCATTCGCGAGCAGGCTCGCTCCCACAGGGGATTGTTGGCGTTAGTGGGTTAAGTGATAAACCGCATTGGCGAGGGCAATGTCTTCCAGGCCCAAGCCGATTGAACGGAAGAACACGTGACGGTCGTAACCCGGGCGCTGCACTTTTTCGCTGAGCAAGTCGGCGAGGTCGCCGACAATCGAATCCTTGCTCCAGCCATGCTGTTCACTGGCAATCAACATCTCACCCGCCGATCCGGGCGTGGTCAGACGATAGTCGCAGAACACCTGCATGTCGTTGAGACTTTGCGGCGGTACTTCATGGGCGCGGGGGGCGTTGGTGCTGATCGAGGTGATCAGCGCCGGTTTGCTTAACGTTGCAGGATCAATCACCGGCCCGGCCGACGAGGTGCAGAGCATGATCACGTCAGCATCGGCGATGGCGGTCTCGCGGCTGTCGGCAATCTTCAGTGACGGCGTGATGGCCTTCAATACGGCCTGTGTTTCGGCGTCTTCCGTGAGCGACGGCGAATACAGGCTGATGCTTTGCCAGTCGCGCAACGCTTTCACATAGTGCAGATGCGCCTGAGCGATCTTGCCGCTGCCGATGATCGCCAGTCGTTGGGCATTCAACGGGGCGAGGGCATCGACCGCCACGGCCGTGGTCGCGGCGGTGCGCGCGATGGTCAGTTCGCCGGCATCACAGAGCAGCAGCGGCTCGCCGGTTTTCATCGACATCAACAATGTCCACGCCGTCACCAGCGCACCCTGCTCACGAACGATGTACGGCGAAGTCTTCACTCCGTACACGCCGTCTTCGGCCAGTACACCCAAGTAGTTGATGAAGTCGCCGGCACCCTGCGGAAACTCGACCAATTGCTGCGCCGGCTGCACGGCGTTCCCGGCCGCCAGATCGCGGAACAGCTTGCGCAGGATCTGCGGCACATCGATACGCGCCAACAGCTGGTGGGCCTGGGCTTGATCGATCACATAAGGCGTACTGGACATTTCGCGCTCCCAAACTAAACTTATTTTTCCATTATGGACTTTTAGTTCTGGCGAGCAACCATCGGGCATAAAAAAAGCGCAGTCCGTTGCCGGCTGCGCTTTCTCATATAGCGGAGCTTACTGCGGACGCTTGCGCTCAACCGCTCGCAGCAGGTGCGTCGGCGGGGTTTCGCAGCTGATCTTGCGACCAAGCTTTTCTTCGATCGACGGCAACTGGTAGGAGTCGTCCTCGCCGGCAAAGCTGATCGACACACCGTCAGCGCCGGCGCGACCGGTACGGCCGATGCGGTGTACGTAGTCGTCCGGCACTTCCGGCAGGGTGAAGTTGATCACGTGGCTGATGCCGTCGATGTGGATGCCGCGACCGGCGACATCGGTGGCCACCAGCACGCGAATCTTGCCTTCGCGGAAACCTTCCAGAGTCTTGATGCGCTTGTGCTGCGGTACGTCGCCGGACAGCTGCGCGGCGTTGATGCCGTCACGCACCAGACGCTCTTCGATGCGGCGTACTTCATCCTTGCGGTTGGCAAACACGATGACCCGCTCCCAACCGTTGTCGTTGACGAGGTTGTAGAGCAGCTTGTATTTGTCGGCAGCGGCCACGGCGTAGATGTGCTGCTCGACGTTCTCGTTGGCGACGTTGGTGATTTCGATTTCGACAATCGCCGGGTCGGTAGTCCACTGCTTGGCGAGGTTCATCACGTCTTCGGTGAAGGTCGCGGAGAACAGCAATGTCTGGCGTTCGGACTTCGGCGGGGTCTGGCGAATGATTTGCCGTACCTGCGGGATGAAACCCATGTCGAGCATGCGGTCGGCTTCGTCCAGGACCATCACTTCGACCATGTCCAGGTGCACATCGCCGCGCTGGTTGAAGTCGAGCAAGCGGCCCGGCGTGGCGACGAGGATGTCGCAATGCCGCGCTTCGAGGTGCTTGAGCTGTTTGTCGAAGTCCATGCCGCCGACGAAGGTCATTACGTTGAGGCCGGTGTACTTGGTCAGGTCAGCGGCGTCCTTGGCGATCTGCACCACCAGCTCGCGGGTCGGCGCGATGATCAGTGCGCGCGGTTCGCCCATGTAGCGCTCTTTCGGTGGCGGCGTCTGCAGCAACTGGGTGATGATCGAGATCAGGAACGCGGCGGTCTTGCCGGTGCCGGTCTGCGCGCGGCCGATTGCGTCTTTGCCGGCGAGGGTGAAGCCCAGCACCTGCGCCTGGATCGGCGTGCAGTAAGGAAAGCCCAGATCCTGAATGGCGTGCATCAGTTCCGGGGCAAGCTTGAAATCGTGAAAGCGGGTTTTGCCTTCCTGGGGTTCGACGACGAAGTCTTCGAGTTTCCATGGAATGACCGGTGCCTTGGGCTTCGGTTCGCGACGCGGTCTGGCCGGTTTCGGCGCTTCGCCGGGTGCAGGCTCTACGGCCATTGGCGCGGCCGCAGCGGGTTTTTCTTCGGGCTTCGGTGCGGCTACGGGAGCGGGGCGGTCGGCCTGCGGGGCATCGGCGCGATGACCGGGGGCGTGCGACGGCGCACTGGGAACTGGCGCGAGCTGCTCAGCCTCGCTTTTACCGAACATTTTCTTGAGTGCTTTGAGCACGGTCATCTCATCAATTGGTTAAGGAATGTACGCCGGCCAGTGTAATGCAAGAATCGGGCGCGGCGTAGTAGGAGGGATCAATGGGCAGGGATTGGTCGACAATCAGCGCAGTCGTTCGCTCAACCAGACACCAATGTCGCGGATCTCTTCAGGTAACACTTCGTGCTCCATTGGGTATTCCTGCCATGTCACGGTGACACCATGCTTCTTCAGATGCTCGTAAGCACTGCGGCCCATCGAGTTCTGAACCACGTTATCGAACTGGCCGTGCAGCGAGAGCACCGGAATGCGCTGCTGACTGGCGGATAACTCCAGTTCGTCGCTGAATGTCGGTGCGTAAGTCGACAACGCCAGCACCCCACCCAACGGCCCCTGCCATTTCAGAAATGCGGTGTGCAGCACCACCGCGCCGCCTTGGGAAAACCCGGCGAGAAAAATCCGCGAGGCGTCTATTCCGCTGGCGCGCTCGTTTTCGATCAGCTCGATGATGCGCTCTGCCGACGCCTCCAGTTCGTCGCGATCGATCGCCCGGGCCGGGCTCATGGCCTTGATGTCATACCAGCTGGGCATGGCATATCCGCCATTTATCGTCACTGGACGGGTCGGTGCCTGCGGCAGCACAAAGCGCGTGCTCAACAGACTTTCCTGCAACGCCTCGGCCACCGGAAGAAAGTCGTAACGGTCGGCGCCGAGGCCGTGCAGCCAGATCACGCAGGCGTCTGCGGGCTTAACAGGCTGGAGAATCAAGGGCTCGGTCATGTCTGCTCCAAAAATGTGCGGGCGCTCTCATTGAGTGCGTGATTGAAGTGCGCGCCCGGTTGATCCGTTAACAAGATGTCGCAAGGTTACAAGTTTAGCTATTGACGTGTCGCGCAATCACTTTCGCAAGCGGTGTGGTACGGCGTTTGCTATGGAGGTTTGCGTACGAAGCGTCCTACGCGTGGCGGTAACACTATCAGTGTCAGTCGCGTGATGGGATAGCAACGAATCCGGTGATGGATGTTCGCCAATGGCCGCTACGGGCTTAGCGAACGTGAAAGGGCTACAGCCCGTTCGGCCGATTGGTGAGAAGTGAGTGATCCATGATGTGGATTTTCTCCTACTAGACTCATAGCGAAGGTCTTACGTCGGTTGACCCTAAAAAAAGGTTCTTCACGGATTACCGGGAAAGACGCTCTTGATTTTCATGAAAAAGAACTCGCTATCCCGGTAACCGTACGCCATCCGCTTGATCACCTTTATTCGATTGTTTATTCCTTCCAGTTGGCCGGTATGCATCGGCCAGCGAACTCGGCTCACAATGCCCCGCCAGTAAAGCTTTAGCCGTTTGGCGAACTGGATCAGAGCAGGTATTTCGCTTTCATGTGCGTGGCGCAGCCATTGTTTCCAGGCTGATCTCCAGTCCCAAGCGGTGCTCGGCGTCCAGAGCGTTTTGAGTTCAGCCTTCATCAAATAGACCGTCATCAGCGATTGGTTGGCCGCCAACAGGTCTTGTAAATGGAGCTGTTGCTCCGGCGTTTTCAGGTTCTGCGGATTGCGCAGTAACAGCCATCGCGCTTGCTTGATAACCTTGCGAGCCGGCCTGTCATGACGTAGCCGATTGGCTTCGTCAACGCGAACCCGATCGATCACTTCTCGGCCATATTTGGCCACGACATGGAAGAGGTCATAGACCACTCGAGCTTTTGGGCAGTGCTGGCGAACCTCCAGGTCAAAAGCAGTATTCATGTCCATCGCGACCGCTTCGATTCGGGCGCAACCCTCTGCCCCCAGCTCTTCGAAGAATGGCCTGACCGCCGCACGGCTGCGGCCTTCACCAATCCACAGCACGCGCCGGGTATCGGCATCCAGCACCACGCTGGCATAACGATGCCCTTTGAACAACGCAAACTCATCCATCACCAAACGTCGCGGTTGCGCCTTTGGCAGCGCGCTCAACGTCGCTTGCAAGGCTCGACGCTCCAGCAACCTAACAGTATCCCAATGTAGGCCGAACATCTGAGCCACGTGCAGGGTTGGAAGGCGTTCGCAGGCCTGAATGACCGCCTCGGCCAAGCGGCGCGTCATGCGAGCGTAGCGGTCTAGCCAACTGACAGCCTCCATGCGTTTGCCACAGTCACGACAGCCAACCCGCCTGAGCAAAACGTTGAGACGTACAGCGCGGCCAAGGATGGGCAAATCACGAACGACGCGCTCGCAATACTCATGCGTAGTTGAACAGGGCCTTAGGCAGCCGCCACAGGAAGGAAATCGGGTGGCATGGGGGATCAGATCGATCTGTAGTGCGTCGCCATCAGGCTTGATCGTGACGACAGAAAAGCCCTCCCAAAAAGGAAGGAAAGTATTAATATCACGCATAAGAACGCCGGTTTGTTAGATGTGTTTGCTCGCACGAACATCATCAACCAAATCGGCGTTCTTGTTTCTGTGTTTCCCGGAATTCCGTGAAGAACCTAAAAAAAGCCAACACGGGTCAACAACGCCTCAAAAGGGTGCGACTGGACTCAAGCTCCGACACAACAAGAGCAAAACTGGAGGTTTGAATGAAGATGTTGAAATCCACTCTGGCGGTCGTGACTGCTGCAGCAGTACTAGGCGTCAGCGGGTTCGCTCAGGCGGGTGCAACCCTGGATGCGGTACAGAAAAAAGGTTTCGTGCAGTGTGGCGTGAGCGACGGTCTGCCGGGCTTCTCGGTACCGGATGCGACCGGCAAGATCCTCGGCATAGACGCCGACGTCTGCCGCGCTGTGGCCGCAGCCGTTTTCGGCGACGCCAACAAGGTCAAGTTCAGCCAGTTGAACGCCAAGGAGCGCTTCACCGCGCTGCAGTCCGGCGAGATCGACATCCTGTCGCGCAACACCACCATGACCAGCTCCCGTGACGCGGGCATGGGCCTGAAATTCCCGGGCTTCATCACCTACTACGACGGCATCGGCTTCCTTGTGAACAACAAGCTGGGCGTGAAAAGTGCCAAAGAGCTCGACGGCGCGACCATCTGCATCCAAGCCGGTACCACCACCGAACTGAACGTTTCCGACTACTTCCGTGGCAACGGTCTGAAATACACCCCGATCACCTTCGACACCTCCGATGAAAGCGCCAAGTCGCTGGAATCCGGCCGTTGCGACGTGCTGACCTCCGACAAGTCCCAGCTGTTCGCCCAGCGCAGCAAGCTGGCCTCGCCGAAGGACTACGTGGTGCTGCCGGAAACCATTTCCAAAGAACCACTGGGCCCGGTCGTGCGTAACGGCGACGACGAGTGGCTGGCGATCGTGCGTTGGGTCGGCTACGCGCTGCTCAATGCCGAAGAAGCCGGCATCACTTCGAAGAACGTCGAAGCTGAAGCCAAGTCCACCAAGAACCCGGACGTGGCCCGTATGCTCGGTGCTGACGGCGAATACGGCAAAGACCTGAAACTGCCGAAAGACTGGGTTGTGCAGATCGTCAAGCAGGTCGGCAACTACGGCGAAATCTTCGAGAAAAACCTCGGCAAGAGCACTCCGCTGGAAATCGACCGTGGCCTGAACGCCCTGTGGAACAACGGCGGCATTCAGTACGCACCACCAGTGCGCTAATGGTTCTATCGCCCGGCGGGCCAACCGCCGGGTGATGTTCTTGTTCCATTTCTTCCGGGGCACTTCATGCAAAATTCAATCGGCGCACCAAAGCAGAGGCTCAGCCTCAGCGATCCACGAGTGCGTGCGTGGCTATTCCAGATCATCACCGTTGTGGCGGTGGTCTCGCTTGGCTGGTACCTGTTCGACAACACGCAAACCAACCTTCAGCACCGGGGTATCACTTCCGGTTTCAGCTTTCTGGAGCGCAGTGCCGGGTTCGGCATCGCTCAAACCCTGATCGACTACACCGAAGCGGACAGTTATGCGCGGGTGTTTGTCATCGGCCTGCTCAACACCCTGTTGGTGACCTTTATCGGCGTGATCCTGGCGACGATTCTCGGTTTCATCGTCGGTGTAGCGCGGCTGTCGCAGAACTGGATCATTGCCAAACTGGCGACGGTGTATGTGGAAGTATTCCGCAACATTCCGCCGCTGCTGCAGATCCTGTTCTGGTACTTCGCGGTGTTCCTGACCATGCCGGGGCCGCGCAACAGCCACAACTTCGGCGACACCTTCTTCGTCAGCAGCCGTGGCCTGAACATGCCGGCCGCACTCGCCGCTGACGGCTTCTGGGCGTTCGTGATCAGCATCGTGCTGGCGATCGTCGGCATCGTCCTGATGTGCCGCTGGGCCAACAAGCGTTTCGAGGAAACCGGCGTACCGTTCCACAAGTTCTGGACTGGCCTGGCGATTGCGCTGGTGATCCCGACCTTGTGCGCGCTGATCTTCGGCGCTCCGTTGCACTGGGAAATGCCCGAGCTCAAGGGCTTCAACTTTGTCGGTGGCTGGGTGTTGATCCCGGAACTGCTGGCGTTGACCCTGGCGCTCACCGTGTATACCGCAGCGTTCATCGCCGAAATCGTGCGTTCAGGGATCAAGTCGGTCAGCCACGGCCAGACCGAAGCAGCGCGTTCCCTCGGCCTGCGCAACGGCCCGACCCTGCGCAAGGTGATCATCCCGCAAGCCCTGCGCGTGATCATTCCGCCGCTGACCAGCCAATACCTCAACCTGGCGAAAAACTCCTCGCTGGCCGCCGGTATCGGTTACCCGGAAATGGTTTCGCTGTTCGCCGGCACCGTGCTCAACCAGACCGGGCAGGCCATCGAAGTGATTGCCATCACCATGAGCGTGTACCTGGCGATCAGTATCAGCATTTCCCTGCTGATGAACTGGTACAACAAGCGCATTGCGCTGATCGAGCGGTAAGGAAAAGCGCATGAGTACTCATACTTTCAAACCCGACATGCCTCCACCCAACAGCAGCATCGGCGTGGTGGCGTGGATGCGCGCGAACATGTTCTCCAGCTGGCTCAACACCCTGCTGACGCTGTTTGCGTTCTACCTGATCTACCTGGTCGTGCCACCGATCCTCAGTTGGGCGATCGTCGACGCCAACTGGGTCGGCACCACGCGCGCCGACTGCACCAAGGAAGGCGCGTGCTGGGTGTTCATTCAGCAGCGGTTCGGCCAGTTCATGTACGGCTACTACCCGACCGAACTGCGCTGGCGCGTCGACCTGACCGTGTGGCTGGCGGTCATTGGCGCGGCACCGCTGTTCATCTCGCGGGTGCCGCGTAAAGCGGTGTACGGCCTGAGCTTCCTGGTGCTGTACCCGATCATTGCCTTCACTTTGCTGCATGGCGGTTTCGGAATGACCACCGTGCCGACCAGCCAGTGGGGCGGCCTGATGCTGACCCTGGTGATCGCCACGGTCGGCATCGCCGGAGCGTTGCCGCTGGGCATCGTGCTGGCGCTGGGGCGGCGTTCGAACATGCCGGCGATTCGTGTGGTCTGCGTGACCTTCATCGAGTTCTGGCGCGGCGTGCCGTTGATCACGGTGTTGTTCATGTCCTCGGTGATGCTGCCGCTGTTCCTGCCCGAAGGCATGAACTTCGACAAGCTGCTGCGGGCGCTGATCGGCGTGATCCTGTTCCAGTCGGCCTACGTCGCCGAAGTGGTGCGCGGTGGTCTGCAAGCGATTCCCAAAGGGCAGTACGAAGCGGCTGCAGCGATGGGCCTCGGTTACTGGCGTTCGATGGGCCTGGTGATTCTGCCGCAAGCCCTGAAGCTGGTGATCCCGGGCATCGTCAACACGTTCATTGCGCTGTTCAAGGACACCAGCCTGGTGATCATCATCGGCCTGTTCGACCTGCTCAACAGCGTCAAGCAAGCCGCCGCCGACCCGAAATGGCTGGGCATGGCCACCGAAGGCTACGTGTTCGCCGCCCTGGTGTTCTGGATTTTCTGTTTTGGTATGTCGCGCTATTCCATGCATCTGGAACGCAAGCTCGACACTGGCCACAAGCGTTAGGAGTTCTCTGTAAATGAGCGAAGCAATCAAAAAGCCTGTGGGTCCGGAAGGCATCATCCAGATGCAGGGCGTGAACAAGTGGTACGGCCAGTTTCACGTACTCAAGGACATCAACCTCAACGTCAAACAGGGCGAGCGCATCGTTCTGTGTGGCCCGTCTGGTTCCGGTAAATCGACCACGATTCGTTGCCTCAATCGTCTGGAAGAACACCAGCAGGGGCGCATCGTCGTCGATGGCGTGGAACTGACCAACGACCTCAAGCAGATCGAAGCGATCCGCCGCGAAGTCGGCATGGTGTTCCAGCACTTCAACCTGTTCCCGCACCTGACCATTCTGCAGAACTGCACCCTGGCGCCGATGTGGGTGCGCAAGATGCCCAAGCGCAAGGCCGAGGAAATCGCCATGCATTATCTGGAACGCGTACGCATTCCGGAGCAGGCGCACAAATATCCGGGGCAGCTTTCCGGCGGTCAGCAACAGCGTGTGGCGATCGCCCGCGCCTTGTGCATGAAGCCGAAAATCATGCTGTTCGACGAACCGACTTCAGCGCTTGACCCGGAGATGGTGAAAGAGGTTCTGGACACCATGATCGGTCTGGCCGAAGACGGCATGACCATGCTCTGCGTGACCCACGAAATGGGCTTCGCCCGCACCGTGGCCAACCGCGTGATCTTCATGGACAAGGGCGAAATCGTTGAACAGGCGGCGCCGAACGACTTCTTCGACAATCCGCAGAATGATCGGACGAAGTTGTTCTTGAGTCAGATTTTGCATTGATGGTGGATGGGTAAAAAACAACCCGGCGATTTGCCGGGTTTGTTTTTTTTGGGCGCTCAGGAAGCACTGAGAGATTGGCGCTTTGCGTGCTCGATGAACGTAAATGCTCCTCTCAAGTCAGCGCCTTCTGCCAAGACTCTGGCATCCGCCAGCAAGTGTGGGTAGCGATCCAGCAAACGCATGAGCAGCATTAACGCCTTCGGCGGCAGTACCTCGCCGCGTTCGTAGCGTGAAAAGGCATTGTGTCCACCGCCGGACAGCAATTGCACCGTTTCCTTTTGTGTCAGATGCAGTTTCCGGCGAATTTTTTTCATTTCATTGCCGATCATTCTTCTGCTGGCGATAACGAGCTCATCGCATGCGTCCGAGTAGCGCTGCCCGCACACTTCATCGAGTTCGACTTCTCCGCACTTCTGGCACTCCCAGCCCGACAGGTCCTCAACTCGACGCTCCATTCCCTTTACGCTCACCGTTTCGCCTCGACCTTCGAAATGCACCATTCCTTCAGATGCACCGCAACTGAAGCACTGTTGCGTATTCATGATTTGTTCTCCTTGAAGGAGATCACGGGCGGGCGTCTGTCGCTGTGATATGACACCTTTATGTAAATCTCCAGACCATGTGAATTGATGTGGTAGACGTCCTGCCAAATACGGTGGTTGTCATAGGTCGTCATCGACTTGTAGAGCATGTTGCGCTGCAGCATGCAAACGACTTCCTGCATCTCTGCAAGCGTAAGCTCCATGTCGGAACCGGTTCTTCTTGCTGTGTGCGTAAATGCTCTCCAGCCTAATCTCCTGACATCCGCCTTGATCACCGCCAAGTCGTAATGGGGTGTGTTCTTTTCCATAAGAAGCCAAAACCCTGTCCCTGAAATTACCCTTAAAGGGTAATTTTGACCAATCGAAAATACCGCTTCATGTGTCTCCGATTGACCCTAGGTGGTTGCCGTCCTACATGGGTCTGACTAACATGTCGGAAAATTCATCCCATGATTGGATGAAAGGGTGAGGCACATGTCAGATATTTCCCCTTTGATCAAGCGATCCCTGGTCGATCAGGCTTTGGATCAACTGCGTCAACGCATCAACAGCGGCGCGTGGCAGGTCGGCGAGCGTCTGCCGACCGAGCCTGAGCTGTGTGCCGAACTGGGCATCAGCCGCAACACCGTGCGCGAAGCCATGCGTGTTCTGGCGTTTTCCGGTCTGATCGAAATTCGCCAGGGCGATGGCAGTTATCTGCGCGCGGTGGTCGATCCGCTGGATACGCTCAAAGCGTTGTCCCGCTGTTCCCTGGAGCAGGCTCGGGAGACCCGACACATCCTTGAAGTCGAGGCCATCGGCTTGGCGGCGTTGCGTCGTACCGATGAGGATCTGGCGGCGCTGCGTGAAGCGCTCGGCACCAGCGGCAGCCACTATCACGGCGATCTCGACACCTATATCGCCTGCGATCTGGTGTTCCATCGCCGATTGGTCGACGCCGCGCACAACCCGACCCTCAGCGAGCTGTATCGCTATTTCTCCAGCATCGTCGGCGCGCAATTGCGCCAGACCTTGAATATCTCCCCGCGCCGTCAGGAAGTGTTCGATTTGCACATCGACTTGCTCGATGCGGTCGAGCAACGCGACCCGGAACGAGCGAAAGCCTTGTCGAGGCAGTTGATCAATGAACCTTGAAACCGAGAAAACCATGTCCCGCAGTGAGTTATCCACAGCGTCGAAGCGCTCCGCCGAACTTGAAGAGCTGCTGATCGATGCCGAGGCTGATGACGAGCAGGTCCAGCAAAGCCACCCATTGGTAAAACGCCCGTGGCTGTTGCTGCTCGGGTTGATTCTGGTGGCGCTGAACCTGCGCCCGGCGTTGTCGAGCATGGCGCCATTGCTCAGCGAGGTCTCCAGAAGCCTCGGGCTGTCTGCGGCGCAGGCGGGATTGCTGACCACGTTGCCAGTGCTGTGCCTGGGCTTGTTCGCACCGCTGGCGCCGATTCTGGCGCGGCGTTTCGGTGCCGAGCGCGTGGTGCTGGGGATTCTGCTGACGCTGGCCGGCGGGATTATCCTGCGCAGCAATTTCGGCGAGATCGGCCTGTTCGCCGGCAGCGTGCTTGGGGGCGCCAGCATCGGCATCGTTGGCGTGCTGCTGCCGGGCATCGTCAAGCGCGACTTCGCCAAACATGCCGGGACCATGACCGGCGTCTACACCATGGCGCTGTGCCTGGGCGCGGCGATGGCGGCGGGTTCGACCGTGCCGCTAAGTGAACACTTCGGCAACAGCTGGGCGATGGGCCTGGGCTTCTGGGTGATTCCGGCATTGGTGGCCGCGGTATTCTGGCTGCCACAAGTCGGCTCCAAACATGGCGCACACAACGTCGCCTATCGCGTGCGCGGGTTGCTGCGTGATCCGCTGGCCTGGCAGGTGACCTTGTACATGGGCCTGCAATCGTCGCTGGCCTACATCGTGTTTGGCTGGTTGCCGTCGATCCTCATCGGGCGCGGGCTGACACCGACTCAGGCCGGATTGGTGCTGTCCGGTTCGGTGATCATTCAACTGGCCAGTTCGCTGGCCGCGCCGTGGCTGGCGACCCGGGGCAAGGATCAGCGCCTGGCGATCGTCGTGGTCATGGCGCTGACCCTGGCCGGCCTGTTCGGCTGCCTGTACGCACCTATCGAAGGTCTGTGGGGCTGGGCGATTCTGCTCGGACTGGGGCAGGGCGGCACGTTCAGTCTCGCCCTGACCCTGATCGTGCTGCGCTCGCGCGATTCCCATGTCGCGGCGAACCTGTCGAGCATGTCCCAGGGTTTTGGCTACACCCTGGCGTCCATGGGGCCGTTTGCCGTGGGCGTGGTGCATGACTGGACCGGCGGCTGGAATGCCCTGGGCTGGATATTCGGCGTTATCGGTGCCGGTGCGATCCTCGCCGGGCTGGGTGCGGGGCGCGCGTTGTATGTGCAGGTGCAAAGCGAAAAGCTCTGAATGCACTGGGTGCAAATGTGGGAGCGAGCCTGCTCGCGAAAGCGGTGTTTCGGTCAACATAGATGTTGAATGTTGAATTGCCTTCGCGAGCAGGCTCGCTCCCACAAGGGTTTTGCGTATTGCGGATAGTGTTTCTGCGCGCGGCAGATTATGGTGCTGGCAATCTGTACCTATTTCTTTGGAGATTGCCTTGAGCGAAGCCCATAGCGCCCTGATCACCCGCTTCTACCAAGCCTTTCAGCGCCTTGACGCCGAAGCCATGGCCGCCTGCTACACCGATGATGTGGTCTTCAGCGATCCGGCCTTCGGCGAGTTGCGCGGGCGCGATGCCGGCGACATGTGGCGCATGCTGACTACCCGCGCCAAGGATTTTTCCCTGACCTTCGACAACGTCCGCGCCGACGAGCGCACCGGCGGCGCACACTGGGTCGCGACCTACCTGTTCAGCCAGACCGGCAACATCGTCATCAACGATATCCAGGCGCGTTTCGTGTTCCGTGACGGCAAGATCTGTGAGCACCACGACCACTTCGATCTGTGGCGCTGGTCGCGGCAGGCGCTCGGTTTCAAAGGCCTGCTGCTGGGCTGGACGCCGCTGGTGCGCAACGCCGTCCGCGCCCAGGCGCGCAAGGGACTGAAGGCATTTCAGGCCGGGCGCTGATAAGATCGCCGCCTGTTTTCCTACACGTTCAGATCCCGAAGTGACCAGTCTTAGCGAACAATCCGTCGATGCTGCCGAGCCAGTGAGCAAATCCTGGTTCGTCTACCTCGTGCGTGCCGCCAATGGCTCCTTGTACTGCGGAATCAGCGACGACCCGGTGCGGCGTTTTGCCAAGCACCAGAGCGGCAAGGGCGCGCGGTTCTTTCTCTCCAGCCCGGCGATGGCGCTGGTCTACACCGAACTTTGCCGCGACAAAAGCGATGCTTTGCGCCAGGAACGGTTGATCAAGAAACTGCGCAAGAGCGCCAAGGAATGCCTCGTCGCGTCTTATCAATCTGACTGATTGGTTCCCATCAGGCAGATCTGTAGGCTGCTAATCAAATGCACGCTAAGCTGCGGGCTCACTATCTGAGCGGCGGAGCCGAGCATGTCCGAGTTGATTCTGCACCATTACCCGACCTCTCCATTCGCCGAGAAGGCGCGCCTGCTGCTGGGTTTCAAAGGTTTGTCCTGGCGTTCGGTGCATATTTCCCCGGTGATGCCCAAGCCTGATCTGACGGCATTGACCGGTGGCTACCGCAAGACTCCAGTGTTGCAGATCGGTGCTGACATCTATTGCGACACCGCACTGATCGCTCGACGCCTGGAACAGGAAAAAGCCCTGCCGACGTTCTTCCCCGAAGGTCAGGAAATGACCAGCGCCAGTTTTGCGGCGTGGGCCGATTCGGTGGTGTTCCAGCACGCGGTGAGCCTGGTGTTCCAACCGGAGTCGGTGGCGGTGCGTTTCGGCAAGTTGCCGCCGGAAGCGATCAAGGCCTTCCTGGCCGACCGCGCCGGTTTGTTCAGCGGTGGCAGCGCCACGCGTCTGTCCGCCGAGCAGGCCAAACATCAGTGGCCGACGATCATGGCGCGGCTGGAGCAACAGTTGCAGCGCGAGCAGGGCGACTTCCTCTTCGGCGAGCCATCGATTGCCGACTTCGCCCTGGCGCATCCGCTGTGGTTCCTCAAGGCGACCCACGTCACGGCGCCGCTGGTGGATGAATATCCGGCGGTGGCGGCGTGGCTGGGTCGAGTGTTGGGGTTCGGCCATGGCGCAGCGAGCGAGATGTCTTCCGCCGAGGCACTGGAGGTCGCGCGTAACGCGACGCCAGCGGCATTGCCGGATGAGCGGTTCGTTGATCCGAACGGCTTCAAGGCCGGCCAGCAAGTGGCTATTGCCGCTATCGATTACGGCGTTGATCCGGTGGTGGGCGAGCTGCTGTTTGCTGGCCGTGAAGAGCTGATCATTCGCCGTGAAGACGAACGTGGCGGCGTGGTGCATGTGCACTTTCCGCGCTTTGGGTTCCGTATCGAGGCGCGCTGATTTATCGAGTCAGCTGCAAAACCTGTGGGAGCGAGCCTGCTCGCGAAGACGATGGATCATTCAACATGGTTGTTGGCTGATGCAGCGCTTTCGCGAGCAGGCTCGCTCCCACAGTGGATTATTTCAGGGCAGCGAGGATTTCGTCCGGATCGAATCCGCGAATCAACGTGCCGTTCACATCGATCAGCGGAATCCCGCGCCCACCCAGTGCCTCATACGCCTTGCGCGCATCGGCATCTTTCTCGATGTCGAACTCCTTGAACGGTATGCCTTTGCTGTCGAGAAAGCGTTTGGTCTGTTTGCAGTAGCCGCACCAGTCGGTGGCATAGAGCACGACATTGGCTTGCGCCCGGGTCTGCGGCGAGACCATTTGCGCGGGATTGAACACCCGCTCGATCTTGCCCCAGTTCTGATAGACCACGACCACCAGCAGTACCAGGGCGACTTTTTTCAGCACATTGCCGAGCATCAGTTACGCCGCTTCAGCTGGTCGGTCAGCGAAGTCGGCAGGCCTTTGATGATCAGGGTGCCGTTCTCTTCGTCGTACTCGATCTTCGAACCCAGCAGGTGCGCTTCGAAGCTGATCGACAGGCCTTCGGCGCGGCCGGTGAAGCGGCGAAATTGATTGAGGGTGCGCTTGTCTGCCGGGATCTCCGGCGACAGGCCGTAGTCCTTGTTGCGGATGTGGTCGTAGAAGGCCTTCGGGCGTTCTTCGTCGATCAGTTCCGACAGCTCCTCAAGGCCCATCGGTTCGCCGAGCTTGGCCTGGCTGCTGGCGTAGTCGACCAGGGTCTTGGTCTTCTCGCGGGCCGAGTCTTCCGGCAGGTCTTCGCTCTCGACAAAGTCACTGAAGGCCTTGAGCAGTGTGCGCGTCTCGCCGGGGCCGTCGACACCTTCCTGGCAGCCGATGAAGTCGCGGAAATACTCCGAGACCTTCTTGCCATTCTTGCCCTTGATGAACGAGATGTACTGCTTGGACTGCTTGTTGTTCTGCCACTCGGAAACGTTGATCCGCGCGGCCAGATGCAACTGGCCAAGGTCGAGATGGCGCGAGGGCGTCACGTCGAGCTCGTCGGTCACCGCCACGCCTTCGCTGTGGTGCAGCAGGGCGATCGCCAGATAGTCAGTCATGCCTTGCTGATAGTGGGCGAACAGCACGTGGCCACCCACCGACAGGTTGGATTCTTCCATCAGCTTCTGCAGATGCTCGACCGCCACTTTGCTGAATGCAGTGAAGTCACGGCCGCCGTCCATGTACTCCTTCAGCCAGCCGCTGAAGGGGAACGCGCCGGATTCCGGATGGAACAGGCCCCAGGCTTTGCCCTGTTTGGCGTTGTAGCTTTCGTTGAGGTCGGCGAGCATGTTTTCGATGGCTGCGGACTCGGCCAGTTCAGAGTCACGGGCGTGCAGAACTGCGGGCGTGCCGTCGGGTTTTTTGTCGATCAGGTGGACGATGCAATGACGGATCGGCATGGGCTTCTCGGCTGTTGGAAGGGAGGAGGGCAGGCTCCCCCGAAAAAGCGCTCAGTGTACCGCAACCACTGGTTTTGGCGCGGGTTGCAGGGCAAAACCGGGGCGCGCGCCCGGCCTTAAGCGGTTTTTTACCGATTTAGCGCAATAAAGCTGACCAAATGGGTAGCTAGAGGCGGATATTTCCTTGTCGCTGTGCTAGTTTTGCCCGGTCTTACGCGAAGTCACTGCGTTAAGCGTGCATTCAGCATTTGTCAGGTCGAACCAAACCCTGATTTCGGCATCTATAACCCGACTCGTCGTGGTTATCGCCGAGGGTGCCAGATCCAGAAGATCGGGCTCGATGGCTGACACTGCACTCTGCAATCCATATGAATTTGATAGGGAAGGAACACTACATGGCTCTTACTAAAGACCAACTGATCGCCGACATCGCTGAAGCTATCGACGCGCCGAAAACCACCGCGCGTAACGCTCTGGACCAACTGGGCCAAATCGTTGCCGATCAGCTGGAAAACGGCGGCGAAATCACCTTGCCAGGTATCGGCAAGCTGAAAGTGACCGAGCGTCCTGCCCGCACCGGCCGTAACCCTTCGACTGGCGCTGCCATCGAAATCCCTGCAAAGAAAGTGATCAAGCTGGTTGTGGCCAAAGGCCTGACCGACGCTGTGAACAAGTAAGACGCAGCGATAAAAAAACCGTGCTTCGGAGTGATCCGGGGCACGGTTTTTTTGTGTCTGTGATTTGACGGTCAAGTCGCGGGCAAATGTGGGAGCGAGCCTGCTCGCGAAAGCGGTGTGTCAGTCGATATTGAAGCTGACTGACACGCTGCCTTCGCGAGCTGGCTCGCTCCCACTGGGGTATCTGCTGTGTGTTAGCGAACCCAGCGCTCACGCCGCCAGATCTGCTGCTCGGACTTGGTCTGGAAGGTCCAGGCGACAAAGCGGCTCTGCTTCTGGCCCTGCGACATCTCCACGACCTGGCTCTCCAGCACGCCGGCCTTCTTCAGTGCCGTCTCGATGGCCGGCAGGTTCGAGGCCTTCGACACCAGCGTGCTGAACCACAACACCTTGTGCTGGAAGTTCGCGCTCTCGGCAATCAACTGCGTCACGAAGCGTGCTTCGCCGCCTTCACACCACAGCTCCGCCGATTGCCCACCGAAGTTCAGCACCGGCAGCTTGCGTTTCGGGTCGGCCTTGCCCAGGGCGCGCCATTTGCGCTCGCTGCCCTTGGTCGCTTCTTCCATCGAAGCGTGGAACGGCGGGTTGCACATGGTCAGGTCAAAACGCTCGCCCGGCTCCAGCAAGCCGATGAGGATGTGCTTGCGGTTTTCCTGCTGGCGCAGCTGGATCACTTTGCTCAGATCATTGGACTGCACGATGGCTCGCGCCGCCGCCACGGCTGTCGGGTCGATCTCCGAGCCGAGGAAGTGCCAGCGATATTCGCTGTTGCCGATCAGCGGATAAACGCAGTTGGCGCCCATGCCGATATCCAGCACATTGACGATCGCGCCGCGCGGCACCTTGCCGTCGTTCATGCTCGCCAGCAGGTCGGCGAGAAAGTGCACATAGTCGGCACGCCCCGGAACCGGAGGGCAGAGGTAATCCGCCGGGATATCCCAATGCTGAATGCCGTAGAACGCCTTGAGCAGTGCCCGATTGAACACACGTACTGCGTCGGGGCTGGCGAAGTCGATGCTTTCCTTGCCGTACGGGTTGGTGATCACGTACTTGGCCAGTTCCGGCGTGGTCTTGATCAGCGCCGGAAAGTCGTAACGACCCTGATGGCGATTGCGCGGGTGCAGGCTGGCCTTCTCGCGCGGCTCGACGGCTTTGCTTGGGGACGCGACATCAGGCTTCTTGCGCGCAGGTTTGGGTGTGCGGGGGGCGGTCATGGGCGTGTTCGATTCGGGTATGGCTGAAAGTGGCGGGCATTGTCCCACATCTGAAGGCAACACCGTTCAAACTGTGGGAGCGGGCCTGCTCGCGAAGGCGGTTTCACATCCGGCAGATTTGTCGGCTGACACAGCGCTTTCGCGAGCAGGCTCGCTCCCACAGGGGACTCAAGGTTTGGCAGGAATAAAAAAGGGAGGCCACTTGGGCCTCCCTTTTTCACTGCGATTTGCCGTTACAGACTGGCAATCCGCGCATGTTGCTCGGCCAGTTTGCCCAGGGCCTGTTCGGCCTCGGCCAGTTTGGCGCGTTCCTTCTCGATGACTTCGGCCGGAGCCTTGTCGACGAAACCTGCGTTGGACAGCTTGCCGCCAACCCGCTGGACTTCGCCCTGCAAACGCAGGATTTCCTTGTCCAGACGCGCCAGTTCGGCGCCCTTGTCGATCAGACCGGCCATTGGCACCAGCACTTCCATCTCGCCCACCAATGCGGTAGCGGACAGCGGTGCTTCTTCGCCAGCGGCGAGTACGGTGATCGATTCCAGACGCGCCAGCTTCTTCAGCAGCGCTTCGTTCTCGGTCAGGCGGCGCTGGTCTTCAGCGCTGACGTTCTTCAGGAAGATCGGCAGTGGCTTGCCCGGGCCGATGTTCATCTCGCCACGAATGTTGCGCGTGCCGAGCATCAGTTCCTTGAGCCATTCGATGTCGTTTTCCGCCGCCGGATCGATGCGCTCCTCGTTGGCCACCGGCCAAGGCTGCAGCATGATCGTTTTGCCCTGAATACCGGCCAGCGGCGCGATACGCTGCCAGATTTCTTCAGTGATAAACGGCATGAACGGATGCGCCAGACGCAGCGCCACTTCCAGCACGCGCACCAGCGTACGGCGAGTGCCGCGCTGACGTTCGACCGGCGCGTTCTCGTCCCACAGCACAGGCTTGGACAGTTCCAGATACCAGTCGCAGTACTGATTCCAGATGAACTCGTACAACGCTTGCGCGGCGAGGTCGAAACGGAACTGATCCAGTTGGCGGGTCACTTCGGCTTCGGTGCGTTGCAGCTGCGAGATGATCCAGCGATCGGCCAGCGACAGCTCGTAGGATTCGCCGTTCTGGCCGCAGTCTTCGCCCTTGTCCAGAACGTAACGCGCGGCGTTCCAGATCTTGTTGCAGAAGTTGCGATAGCCTTCGACGCGACCCATGTCGAACTTGATGTCGCGTCCGGTCGAGGCCAGCGAGCAGAACGTGAAGCGCAGGGCGTCGGTGCCGTAGCTTTCGATGCCGTTGGCGAACTCTTCGCGGGTGGCTTTCTCGATCTTCTTCGCCAGTTTCGGTTGCATCAGGCCCGAGGTGCGCTTCTGCACCAGGGTTTCCAAATCGATGCCGTCGATGATGTCCAGCGGGTCAAGGACGTTGCCCTTGGACTTGGACATCTTCTGGCCCTGGCCGTCGCGTACCAGGCCGTGTACGTAGACAGTCTTGAACGGAACCTGCGGCGTGCCGTCTTCGTTCTTCATCAGGTGCATGGTCATCATGATCATCCGGGCAACCCAGAAGAAAATGATGTCGAAACCGGTGACCAGCACGTCGGTGGAGTGGAATTTCTTCAGGAACTCGGTCTGCTCAGGCCAGCCCAGAGTAGAGAACGTCCATAGGCCGGAGCTGAACCAGGTGTCGAGTACGTCGTTGTCCTGTTGCAGCGCAACGTCCGGGCCGAGGTTGTGCTTGGCACGCACTTCGGCTTCGTCGCGACCGACGTAGACTTTGCCTGACTCGTCGTACCAGGCCGGAATCCGGTGGCCCCACCACAGCTGACGGCTGATGCACCAGTCCTGGATGTCGCGCATCCACGAGAAGTACATGTTTTCGTACTGCTTGGGCACGAACTGGATGCGACCGTCTTCAACGGCAGCAATCGCCGGCTCGGCCAGCGGCTTGGTCGATACGTACCACTGGTCGGTCAGCCACGGCTCGATGACCGTGCCGGAGCGATCGCCTTTCGGCGTTTTCAGGTTGTGATCGTTGACACTCACCAGCAGGCCGGCGGCGTCGAACGCAGCAACGATCTGCTTGCGCGCTTCGAAACGTTCGAGGCCGGCGAACTCGGCCGGAATCTTGCCGTCGATGCTCTCGTTCAGCGTGCCGTCAAGGTTGAACACCTGCGCGGCAGGCAGCACGTTGGCGTTCTTGTCGAAGATGTTCAGCAGCGGCAGGTTGTGGCGCTTGCCGACTTCGTAGTCGTTGAAATCGTGGGCCGGGGTGATTTTCACGCAGCCGGTGCCGAATTCAGGATCGCAGTAATCGTCGGCGATGATCGGGATGCGGCGGCCAACCAGTGGCAGCTCGACGAATTTGCCGATCAGCGCTTTGTAGCGCTCGTCGTTCGGGTTAACCGCGACGGCGGAGTCGCCGAGCATGGTTTCCGGACGGGTGGTGGCGACGATCAGGAAGTCATTGCCCTCGGCGGTTTTAACGCCATCGGCCAATGGGTATTTCAGGTTCCACAGAAAGCCTTTCTCTTCGTGGTTTTCCACTTCGAGGTCGGAAATCGCCGTGTGCAGTTTGGTGTCCCAGTTGACCAGACGCTTGCCGCGATAGATCAAGCCGTCTTCATGCAGACGCACGAAGGCTTCCTTGACCGCTTCCGAGAGGCCGTCGTCCATGGTGAAGCGCTCGCGGCTCCAGTCGACGGACGAGCCGAGGCGACGGATCTGCCGGCTGATGTTGCCGCCAGACTGATCTTTCCATTCCCAGACTTTTTCGAGGAATTTTTCCCGGCCCAGATCGTGACGATTCTGGCCCTGGGCTTCGAGTTGGCGCTCCACCAGCATCTGCGTGGCGATACCGGCGTGGTCGGTACCCGGCTGCCACAGGGTGTCGCGACCCTGCATGCGGCGGAAACGGATCAACGCGTCCATGATCGCGTTGTTGAAGCCGTGACCCATGTGCAGGCTGCCGGTGACGTTCGGCGGCGGGATCATGATGGTGTAGGACTCGCCCGCGCCTTGCGGGGCGAAGTAGTTCTCGGACTCCCAGGTCTTGTACCAGGAAGTTTCAATGGCGTGCGGCTGGTAGGTCTTATCCATGCGCGGCGGGACCCTATTGGCATTTATTCAGGAAAAGCCGGGAAGTATAGCCGTGGGGGCAGCCACAAGCCACAAGCTGCAAGCTTCAAGAGGAGCGAGGCGGATTTGCTTTGGCTTTGGCTTGCACCTTAAAGCTTGCCGCTTGCAGCTGCGGCGAGCAGCCGCTCCATCCGCGCATTGAGGCGACGTTTGATTTCGGTTTCGATGTGCGGAGCGAAGTCGTCGATCACGTCTTGCATGATCAATTGCGCGGCGGCGCGCAGTTCGCTGTCCAGGTGCAGCAAGGCGTCCGGGCCTTTATCGACCGGTGCGGCAGCCGGTGCAGCCGGCGGCGCTGGTGGCGGCTCGACGGCCGCCGGCTCATTGCCGACGGAATCGAACAGCATCGGAATCTGTTCCTGTTCGCTGTCATCGACCGTATCGGTCAACAGCGGCGGTTGCAGGTTGTCATCGCCGAGCAACTGGCGGATCGATTCGAGATCGTCCAGCAGGTGTGCGGATTTCTGTTGCGGTTTCGGAGTGTCCATTGGAATGCTCAGAGTCGCTGTAAACGGTGGTCTTGCAGAGAATAGCCCTGTTCGCGGTAGAAGCGGAAACTCTCCCGCGCCGCTGCGCGGATGGTCGGATCTTCCACCACCACTTCCGCCACGCGGGCGAATTTGCTGGCGAAGGCCGGGACTTTCAGATCGAGATTGACCAGCAGATCCTGATGCTCACCGCAGTCGTCTCCAAGTCCCAGCACGATCAAACCGTCCGGTTCGCTGTCGGCAGGGCCGTGAGGCACGAAGCTTTCGCCCTTGAATGCCCACAGACGCGCATCGAGATCGTCACGTTGGGCCGCATCGCTGCAATGCAGGTAGATGCGATGGCCCATGCGCCAGGCTTTCTCGGTGAGCTTGCAGGCGAAATCCAGACGCGCTGAAGGATCGGCGCTGGGCAGGATATAGAAGTCGACTTTGGTCATTGCGGTTCCAGAGCGGCAAGCGGCGTCACCCGAAAGTGACGCCGCCGCCCATCAGCGGTGTCAGGCTTTGGCGCGATCGAGCAGGTACTGGGTCAGCAGTGGAACCGGACGGCCAGTGGCGCCCTTGTCCTTGCCGCCGCTGGTCCATGCCGTGCCGGCGATGTCCAGGTGCGCCCAGTTGAGGTTCTTGGTGAAGCGCGACAGGAAGCAGGCGGCAGTGATGGTGCCGGCCTTCGGCCCGCCAATGTTGGCGATGTCGGCGAACGGGCTGTCCAGCTGCTCTTGATACTCGTCGAACAGCGGCAGTTGCCAGGCGCGGTCGTCGGCAGCCTTGCCGGCGCTGAGCAGTTGGTCGATCAGTTCGTCGTTGTTGCCCAGCAGGCCGGACGTGTGTGCGCCCAGGGCCACCACGCAAGCACCGGTCAGGGTGGCGATGTCGATCACCGCTTGTGGCTTGAAGCGCTCGGCGTAGGTCAGCGCATCGCACAGCACCAGACGGCCTTCGGCGTCGGTGTTGAGGATTTCCACGGTCTGGCCGCTCATGGTGGTGACGATGTCGCCCGGACGGGTCGCGTTGCCGCTCGGCATGTTTTCGGCGCAGGCGAGGATGCACACCAGATTGATCGGCAGTTTCAGCTCAAGCACTGCGCGCAAGGTCCCGAACACGGAGGCAGCGCCGCCCATGTCGTATTTCATCTCGTCCATGCCGGCGCCCGGCTTCAGGCTGATGCCGCCGGTGTCGAAGGTGATGCCCTTGCCGACCAGCGCGTATGGCTTCTCGGATTTCTTGCCACCGTTGTATTGCATGACGATCAGGCGCGGCGGCTGGGCGCTGCCCTGGCCCACGGCGTAGAACGAGCCCATGCCGAGGGATTTGATCTTCTTCTCGTCGAGCACTTCGACTTTCAGATCCTTGAACTCTTTGCCCAGGTTCTTGGCCTGTTCGCCCATGAACGTCGGGTGGCAGATGTTCGGTGGCAGGTTGCCCAGATCGCGGGTGAACGCCATGCCGTTGGCGATGGCGGTGGCGTGGTTCACGGCGCGCTGCACTTCGGCCTGCGCAGCCTTGATGGTCAGCAGAGTGATTTTCTTCAGGGCGCGCGGTTCGGCTTTCTGGCTCTTGAACTGGTCGAAGGTGTAGCCGCCGTCGACCAGGGTTTCTGCCAGCAGGCGAGTCTTGCCGTAGCTGTCGCGACCTTTGACGATGACTTCATCCAGCGCCAGCACGGCATCACCGCCGCCCAGGCCTTTGAGGGTGTTGAGGATGCCGGCAACGATTTTGCGGAACGGACGGTCGCCCAGTTCTTCGTCCTTGCCCACGCCGACCAGCAACACGCGCTCGGCTTTCAGGTTCGGCAGGCTGTGCAGCAGCAGGCTCTGACCGACCTTGCCAGCCAGGTCGCCACGCTTGAGCACGGCGCTGATCGCGCCACCGCTCACCTCGTCAACCAGTCTGGCGGCGACACCGAGTTTGCGGCCTTCGCCGACGGCAACCACCAGGGTGGCGGTTTTCAACGTTTCTGGGCTAACGCTTTTTACAACCAGTTCCATGTCCGGATCCCTGAATGAATGGTCAACACGCAGGCGTTCGACGCTGTCCGCAGTCGCCTGCTTATAGATAGAAGAGGCGCAGGCCAAAGCCTGCGACAAGGGCCGCAGTTTGAACCTCGCTCCCCGCGCCTGACAACCCTCAGCAAAGGATTACAGCGATGGATGAGTGTGCGCAGTGACAGGCGCACCCAATCACAGGATAATGCCGCATCTTTTTCGACCGCTCTGCATGGCGGGCCGGTCGATGTGTTTGCTTGTTTGGCCGCCTTAGCCTGACAACCCTGGAGTGTCTGGTTTGATCGTCTTCCGTTATCTGTCCCGCGAAGTCCTGTTGACCCTCAGCGCCGTAAGTGCCGTGCTGCTGGTCATCATCATGAGCGGTCGCTTCATCAAATACCTGGCGCAGGCTGCGGCCGGTCAGCTCGATCCGGGCTCGCTGTTCCTGATCATGGGCTTTCGTCTGCCGGGCTTCCTGCAACTGATTCTGCCGCTGGGCCTGTTCCTCGGGATCCTGCTGGCCTACGGTCGCCTGTATCTGGAAAGCGAAATGACCGTGCTCTCGGCCACCGGCATGAGCCAGCAAAAGCTGTTTCGCATGACCCTGTTTCCGGCAACGCTGGTGGCACTGGTGGTGGCGTGGCTGAGCCTCGGCCTGGCTCCGCAGGGCGCCAACCAGTTTCAGTTGCTGCTGAACAAGCAGGACGCGCTGACCGAGTTCGATACCCTCGAGCCGGGCCGCTTCCAGGCCCTGCGTGACGGTACTCGGGTGACCTACACCGAAACCCTGAGCGACGATCGCGTCAATCTCGGCAGCGTGTTCATTTCGCAGAAGAACCTCGGTGCCGATAAGAAGGACCGCGGGATTTCCGTGCTGGTGGCCGAGTCGGGCCGTCAGGAAATCCGCCCCGATGGCAATCGCTACCTGATCCTCGATAACGGTTACCGCTATGACGGCAGCCCGGGGCAGGCCGATTACCGCGCCATTCATTACGAAACCTACGGCGTGCTGCTGCCCAAGCCGGACGTCAGCGAAGAAGTCACCGACCGTGACGCGATGCCGACCTCGTCCCTGTGGGGCAGTGATGACATCCGTTCGAAAACCGAACTGCAATGGCGTATGTCGCTGCCGTTGCTGGTGTTCATCGTGACCCTGATGGCGGTGCCGCTGTCGCGGGTGAATCCGCGCCAGGGGCGTTTCCTCAAGCTGCTACCGGCGATTCTTCTTTATATGGCTTACCTGACCATCCTGATTGCCGCTCGCGGCGCCCTTGAAAAAGGCAAGATCCCGCCGGCCCTTGGCCTGTGGTGGGTGCACGCGATCTTCCTGGTGATCGGCCTCGGCCTGCTTTATTGGGAGCCGCTGCGCCTGAAGCTGGCCAGCCGTCGCAGCGCCGCGCTGGAGGTGGCCCGTGGTTAAACTCGACCGCTACATCGGCAGCAGCGTATTCATGGCGATCATCGCCGTGCTGGCGATCATCCTCGGCCTGGCGACGCTGTTTGCCTTCATCGATGAAATGGGCGACGTCAGCGATACCTACACGCTGGTCGACGTGCTCGGTTTTGTATTGCTGACCGCACCGCGCCGGCTATATGAAATGTTGCCGATGGCCGCATTGATCGGCTGCCTGATCGGTCTCGGCAGTCTGGCCAGCAGCAGTGAGCTGACGGTCATGCGCGCTGCTGGCGTATCGATCGGCCGTATCGTCTGGGCCGTCATGAAGCCGATGCTGGTGCTGATGCTCGCCGGCGTGCTGATTGGCGAATACGTCGCCCCGGCCACCGAAAGCATGGCCCAGGCCAATCGCTCGCTGGCCCAGGGCAGCGGCGATGCGCAAAGCGCCAAGCACGGTATGTGGCACCGTCAGGGTGAAGAATTCATCCACATCAACGCGGTTCAACCGAACGGTCTGTTGTACGGCGTGACGCGTTATCACTTCGACAAGGAGCGCCATCTGCTCAGCTCCAGCTTCGCCAAAAAGGCCGAGTTCGACGGCAGCAAGTGGCAGCTCACCGACGTTGCCACCACGCTGTTCCATGAGCGCAGCACCGAGGTCGTCAATGCCCCGAGCGAGGAGTGGGATGTGGCGTTGAGCCCGCAGCTGCTCAGCACCGTGGTCATGGCGCCGGAATCGCTGTCGATCAGCGGTCTGTGGGGCTACATCCACTATTTGGCCGAGCAAGGCCTGAGCAACGGCCGTTACTGGCTGGCATTTTGGGTCAAGGTGTTGCAGCCGCTGGTGACCGCCGCGCTGGTGCTGATGGCGATCTCGTTCATCTTTGGCCCGCTGCGTTCGGTGACCCTTGGTCAGCGGGTCTTCACCGGTGTGCTGGTGGGCTTCACCTTCCGCATCGTCCAGGATCTGCTGGGGCCATCGAGTCTGGTGTTCGGTTTCTCGCCGCTGTTTGCGGTGCTGGTGCCGGCCGGCGTGTGTGCGCTGGCAGGCGTCTGGCTGCTCAGACGCGCGGGCTGATGAACAAGCTTTCATTCAGCGCTTGAACCCTGAAAACGCCTCGGTCGCCAGACCGGGGCGTTTTTGCATGCGATCCGGGTGACAGGCGAACGTGACGCTTGCGCCGTGTATCAGGTACAATTCCCGGCTATTTTTCGGCGGGCCAAGCCTGCAGCCTTTTTGAGTGTTGATCCGTGAGTGATTTGAGTCATATCCGCAATTTCTCCATCATCGCCCACATTGACCATGGCAAGTCGACGCTGGCTGACCGTTTCATCCAGATGTGCGGCGGCCTGGCCGAGCGTGAAATGGAAGCCCAGGTACTGGATTCCATGGATCTTGAGCGTGAACGCGGGATCACCATCAAGGCCCACAGCGTTACCCTCTATTACAAAGCCAAAGACGGCATCACCTATCAGCTGAACTTCATTGACACCCCGGGCCACGTCGACTTCACCTATGAAGTCAGCCGTTCCCTGGCGGCGTGCGAAGGCGCCTTGCTGGTGGTCGATGCGGGGCAGGGCGTAGAAGCCCAGTCCGTGGCCAACTGCTACACCGCCATCGAGCAGGGCCTGGAGGTCATGCCGGTCCTGAACAAGATCGACCTGCCACAGGCCGAGCCGGATCGCGTCAAGGACGAGATCGAGAAGATCATCGGCATCGACGCCACCGACGCCGTTACTTGCAGCGCCAAGACCGGCCTGGGTGTCGACGAAGTGCTCGAGCGTCTGGTGCACACCATTCCTGCGCCGACCGGCAACATCGAAGATCCGCTGCAAGCGTTGATCATCGACTCCTGGTTCGACAACTACCTGGGCGTTGTTTCCCTGGTACGCGTGCGCCACGGCCGTGTGAAGAAGGGCGACAAGATTCTGGTCAAGTCCACCGGCAAGGTGCACCTGGTCGACAGCGTCGGCGTGTTCAACCCGAAACACACCGCCACCGTTGATCTGAAGGCCGGCGAAGTGGGCTTCATCATCGCCAGCATCAAGGACATTCACGGTGCGCCGGTCGGTGACACCCTGACCCTGAGCTCCACGCCGGACGTTCCGGTGCTGCCGGGCTTCAAACGCATTCAGCCACAGGTTTACGCCGGTCTGTTCCCGGTCAGTTCCGACGACTTCGAGGATTTCCGCGAAGCGCTGCAGAAGCTGACCCTGAACGACTCGTCGCTGCAGTACACCCCGGAAAGCTCCGACGCCCTGGGCTTTGGCTTCCGTTGCGGCTTCCTCGGCATGCTGCACATGGAAATCATCCAGGAGCGCCTCGAGCGCGAATACGACCTGGACCTGATCACCACCGCGCCGACGGTAATTTTCGAGCTGGTGCTGAAAACCGGTGAAACGATTTACGTCGACAACCCGTCGAAGCTTCCGGACGTGTCGGCGATCGAGGACATGCGCGAGCCAATCGTGCGCGCCAATATCCTCGTGCCGCAGGAACATTTGGGCAACGTCATCACCCTGTGCATCGAGAAACGCGGCGTTCAGGTCGACATGCTGTTCCTCGGCAATCAGGTGCAAGTCACCTACGACCTGCCAATGAACGAAGTGGTCCTGGACTTCTTCGACCGTCTTAAATCCACCAGCCGCGGCTATGCTTCGCTGGACTACCATTTCGATCGTTACCAATCGGCTAATCTGGTGAAACTGGACGTGCTGATCAACGGCGACAAGGTCGATGCCCTGGCATTGATCGTGCACCGTGACAATTCGCACTTCAAAGGTCGCCAGTTGACCGAGAAAATGAAAGAACTGATTCCTCGTCAGATGTTCGACGTGGCGATCCAGGCCGCCATCGGTGGTCAGATCGTGGCCCGGACAACCGTCAAGGCGCTCAGAAAGAACGTATTGGCCAAATGCTACGGCGGTGACGTCAGTCGTAAGAAGAAGCTGCTCGAGAAGCAGAAGGCCGGTAAGAAACGCATGAAACAGGTCGGCAACGTGGAAATTCCACAGGAAGCCTTCCTCGCCGTGCTCAGGTTGGAATAATCAGGTCCTATGTCGCTAAATTTCCCGCTGTTGCTGGTCATCGCCGTGTTCGTCTGCGGCCTGTTGGCGTTGATTGATCTGCTGTTCCTGGCACCGCGTCGGCGGGCTGCCATTGCCTCTTATCAAGGCAGTGTCAGCCAACCCGAGCCTGTGGTGGTCGAGAAGCTGAACAAAGAGCCGCTTCTGGTCGAATACGGCAAGTCGTTCTTTCCGGTGCTGTTCATCGTGCTGGTGCTGCGTTCGTTCCTGGTGGAGCCGTTCCAGATTCCGTCCGGCTCGATGAAACCGACCCTGGACGTCGGCGACTTCATTCTGGTGAACAAGTTTTCCTACGGCATCCGTCTGCCGGTGATCGACAAGAAGATCATCGAAGTCGGTGACCCGCAGCGCGGCGATGTGATGGTGTTCCGCTACCCGAGCGACCCGAACGTCAACTACATCAAGCGTGTGGTGGGCCTGCCGGGTGACACGGTGCGTTACACCGCCGACAAGCGTCTGTTCGTCAACGGTGAGTCGATCGCCGAGAAGATGGCCGGCGCCGAAGCAGGTTCGCTGGGCAGCGCGGAGCTCTATCAGGAAAAACTCGGCGCAGCCGAGCACCTGATCCGCAAGGAAATGAGCCGCTACCGCGCCACTCCGGATCGTTCGTGGACAGTGCCTGCCGGGCACTACTTCATGATGGGCGACAACCGCGACAATTCGAACGACAGCCGCTACTGGGATGATCCGAACATTCCCAAGGATCTGCTGGGCATGGTTCCCGACAAGAATATTGTCGGCAAGGCCTTCGCGGTCTGGATGAGCTGGCCAGAGCCGAAACTCAGCCACCTGCCGAATTTCTCGCGGGTCGGCCTGATCAAGTAATCAAACACGGCGCTGTTGACCACAGCGCCGAATGCATTTCTGGAGCCGGCACAATCGGCTTCGCAATCGCCAGGATCTATTTTTTGAACACAGCGTTAATTGTCCCAGGCCTGCGCCGTACCCCGGCGATGGCAGTGGAAACCAGCCACGAACTCAGCGTGGGTAAACCGTGAGCGTTTCTCTAAGCCGTCTCGAGCGCCAGCTCGGTTACACCTTCAAGGATCAGGAGCTGATGCTGCTGCCCCTCACGCACCGCAGTTTTGCCGGGCGCAACAACGAGCGTCTGGAATTCCTCGGTGATGCCATCCTCAACTTCGTCGCTGGCGAGGCGCTGTTCGATCGCTTCCCGCTGGCCCGCGAAGGCCAGTTGTCGCGTTTGCGCGCACGGCTGGTAAAAGGTGAGACCCTGGCCGTACTGGCTCGCGGTTTCGACCTCGGTGATTATCTGCGCCTGGGTTCGGGGGAACTGAAGAGCGGTGGTTTCCGCCGTGAATCGATTCTGGCCGATGCCCTCGAAGCATTGATTGGCGCGATCTACCTCGATGCCGGCATGGACGTCGCCCGCGAGCGCGTACTGGCGTGGCTGGCCGGCGAATTCGAAGGCCTGACGCTGGTCGACACCAACAAGGATCCGAAAACCCGCTTGCAGGAACACCTGCAATCGCGCGGTTGCGAACTGCCACGCTACGAAGTGGTGGATATCCAGGGCGAACCGCACTGCCGAACCTTCTTCGTCGAATGCGAAGTGGTCTTACTGAATGAAAAAAGCCGAGGTCAGGGTGTGAGCCGTCGTATTGCCGAACAGGTAGCGGCCGCCGCAGCACTGATTGCCCTGGGCGTGGAGAATGGCAATGACTGATACAAACGCAACTCGCTGTGGCTACGTTGCCATCGTCGGCCGTCCCAACGTCGGCAAGTCGACGCTGCTCAACCACATCCTCGGGCAAAAACTCGCGATCACCTCGCGCAAACCGCAGACCACTCGCCACAACATGCTCGGGATCAAGACCGAGGGCGACGTCCAGGCGATCTACGTCGACACTCCGGGCATGCACAAGGGTGGCGAAAAGGCCCTGAACCGTTACATGAACAAAACCGCTTCGGCGGCGTTGAAAGACGTTGACGTGGTGATCTTCGTCGTCGACCGCACCAAGTGGACCGACGAAGACCAGATGGTGCTCGAGCGTGTGCAATACGTGACCGGCCCGCTGATCGTCGCGCTGAACAAGACTGATCGCATCGAGGACAAGGCCGAGCTGATGCCGCACCTGAGCTGGTTGCAGGAACAGCTGCCGAACGCGCAGATCATCCCGATTTCCGCGCAGCACGGGCACAACCTCGAAGCGCTGGAAAAGGTCATCGCCGATCACCTGCCGGAGAATGATCACTTCTTCCCGGAAGACCAGATCACCGACCGCAGCAGCCGTTTCCTTGCCGCCGAACTGGTGCGCGAGAAAATCATGCGCCAGATGGGCGCCGAGCTGCCGTACCAGATCACCGTCGAAATCGAAGAGTTCAAGCAGCAGGGCAAGACCCTGCACATCCACGCGCTGATTCTCGTCGAGCGTGACGGCCAGAAGAAAATCATCATTGGCGACAAGGGCGAGCGCATCAAACGCATCGGCACCGAAGCGCGCAAGGACATGGAGCTGCTGTTCGACTCCAAGATCATGCTCAACCTGTGGGTCAAGGTGAAGGGCGGCTGGTCCGATGACGAGCGCGCGCTGCGTTCGCTGGGTTATGGCGATCTGTAAGTAGCGATCTCGAAAACACCGCTACTCACTGTGGGAGCGAGCCTGCTCGCGAAGAGGATGTAACATTCAGCATTGATGTTGACTGTCACTCCGCTTTCGCGAGCAGGCTCGCTCCCACAGTGGTTTTGGGTTGTATGTAAAACCGCGTTTCTTCATCGAGAACTCAATGTCGCAAAACCCGCCTCCCGCCCAACCCGCCTACGTCCTGCATTCGCGTGCCTATCGCGAAACCAGCGCATTGGTCGATTTCCTTACGCCGCAGGGTCGGCTGCGGGCGGTGTTGCGCAGTGCGCGGGGCAAGGCCGGGACGCTGGCGCGGCCGTTCGTGGCGCTGGAGGTCGAGTTCCGTGGCAAGGGCGAGCTGAAGAATGTCGGGCGTATGGAGAGCTCCGGCACCTCGGCGTGGCTCAATGGCGAAGCGCTGTTTAGCGGCCTCTATCTCAACGAGCTGTTGATTCGCCTGTTGCCGGCCGAAGATCCGCATCCGGCAGTGTTCGATCATTACGCCGCGACCTTGCTGGCGCTGGCCGAAGGTCGACCACTGGAGCCATTGTTGCGCTCCTTCGAATGGCGATTGCTGGATGATCTCGGCTACGGCTTCTCAATGACCACCGATATGCACGGTGAGCCTGTCGCACCTGACGGCCTCTATCGTCTGCAAGTCGATGCCGGACTCGAGCGGGTTTATCTGCTGCAACCAGGTCTGTTCAACGGCACTGAACTGCTGGCCATGGCCGAAGCCGACTGGTCGGCGCCCGGTGCGCTGTCGGCGGCCAAGCGTCTGATGCGCCAGGCGCTGGCGGTGCATTTGGGCGGGCGCCCACTTGTCAGTCGCGAGCTGTTTCGCAAGCCCTGATATGCTGTGCGCCGAACCTCTCAATTCAGGAGCGCATCCGTGACCAGCAGCAATCGCATTCTTCTCGGCGTGAACATCGACCACGTCGCCACCCTGCGTCAGGCCCGTGGCACGCGCTACCCGGATCCGGTCAAGGCGGCGCTGGATGCAGAAGAGGCGGGCGCCGATGGCATCACCGTGCACCTGCGCGAAGATCGCCGTCACATCCAGGAGCGCGACGTGTTGCTGCTCAAGGATGTGCTGCAAACCCGCATGAACTTCGAAATGGGCGTCACCGAAGAAATGATGGCGTTCGCCGAGCGCATTCGCCCGGCGCATATCTGCCTGGTCCCGGAAACCCGTCAGGAGCTGACCACCGAAGGCGGTCTGGATGTAGCGGGGCAGGAGGAGCGCATCAGGGCTGCGGTCGAGCGCTTGTCGAAGATCGGCAGCGAAGTGTCGCTGTTCATCGACGCCGACGAGCGCCAGATCGCCGCCTCCAAGCGCGTCGGTGCGCCGGCTATCGAGCTGCACACCGGGCGCTACGCCGATGCCGAAACCCCGACTGAAGTGGCAGAAGAGCTCAAACGCGTCGCTGATGGCGTGGCGTTTGGACTGGCGCAGGGCCTGATCGTCAATGCCGGGCATGGCCTGCATTACCACAACGTCGAGGCCGTGGCGGCGATCAAAGGCATCAACGAACTGAACATCGGCCATGCGCTGGTGGCGCATGCGTTGTTCGTGGGCTTCAAGTCCGCCGTATCGGAAATGAAAGCGCTGATTCTGGCTGCTGCCAAATCCTGAGCAGCTACACAAAACTCCTGTGGGAGCGAGGTGTGGGTTAGAGCGGGGCGGGTTCTTGCGCCGGTTTCGACTTGTCGATCGCCGGCACATGCAGGTTGCCCTCGGCCACCTGATCGCCCTCAAGCTGTGGCTGGGTCACCCAGGTCAGGATGTCGTAGTAGCGACGGATGTTCGCCACGAAGTGCACCGGTTCGCCTCCGCGGGCGTAGCCGTAGCGGGTCTTGCTATACCACTGCTTCTGCGAAAGGCGCGGCAGGATCTTTTTCACGTCCAGCCACTTGTCCGGATTCAAGCCTTCCTTCGCCGCCAGTTTGCGCGCGTCATCCAGATGGCCACTGCCGACGTTGTACGCCGCCAGGGCGAACCAGGTGCGATCCGGTTCCTGGATCGAATCGTCTAGCTGATCCTTCATATAAGCCAGGTACTTGGCACCGCCCATGATGCTCTGCTTGGGATCGAGGCGGTTCGACACGCCCATCGCCTGCGCGGTGTTCTGGGTCAACATCATCAAGCCGCGTACGCCGGTTTTCGAGGTCACCGTCGGCTGCCACAGGGATTCCTGATAACCGATGGCGGCGAGCAGGCGCCAGTCGACTTTCTCTTTCTTCGCGTAGTTCTTGAAGTGCTGCTCGTATTTCGGCAGACGCTGCTGCAAGTGCTGGGCGAAGGTGGTGGCGCCCATGTAGCCGAGGACATCAACGTGGCCGTAGTAGCGGTCCTTCAGGCGTTGCAGGGTGCCGTTCTTCTGCACCTTGTCCAGGTACGCATTGATTTCATTGAGCAGGCTGTTATCTTCGCCCGGGCCCACTGCCCAGCTCTGGCTGCGCGCGTCGCCGAGGTCGAAGGCCACGCGGATGTTGGTGAAGTACACCTGATTCATCGCCACTTCGTTGGAGTCGACCAGGGTCAGGTCAATCTGGCCTTCATCGACCATGCGCAGCAGATCGACCACTTCAACCGCGTCGGATTCTTCGTATTCGATGCCGGGATATTTCTGTTTCAGCGCGGCCAGTTGTTCGGCGTGGGTGCTGCCCTTTAGCACGGTGATCTTCTTGCCGACCAGATCCGCCGGATCGGTGGGGCGCGACTGGCCGTTGCGGTAGATGATCTGCGGGGTGACTTCGAGGTAGGAGTGGGAGAACCGCACCTGCTTCTTGCGTTCATCGCTGCTGACCAGACCGGCGGCCGCGAGTACCGGGCCGTTCGGCTTGCCGACCTGGTTGAACAGGTCATCGAGATTGTCGGCGGTCTCGATCTTCAATTCGACGCCCAAATCGTCGGCGAAGCGCTTCACCAGCTCGTATTCGAAGCCGGTTTCACCGCTGCGATCCTGAAAGTAGGTGGCGGGGCTGTTGCGGGTAACCACGCGCAGCACACCGTCCTCCTTTACGCGCTCGAGTGTGTTGGGTTTATCAACACAGCCACCGAGCACCAGGAAGAGTCCGGTTGCGATCAGCCATTTGGCGTATCGCGGACGCAAAGCCGTTGGGAAAAACATCTGCGCAGTATACGCAAACGGCCACGAGCGCCATATCTCGACAGCGTAGGACTAGTCTGCTAGCGATCACAAAATCGAACGAAATCCCTTGAATACGGGCCTTCAGGGCATTTTGTTACAGTAAAAATAAGCCGCGCTGAAAGGCTCGATTTACCTGACCCCGAAGGCAGAAACACAGATTGCTACCCGAGTGCAACCGTGCGTAGCGTTTCGGGTGATGTTGAGGTCGGTTTAGGCTAGAATGCACGGCCTCAAAGCACACCCCTTCCCGAGGCTGTCCCGAAGATGTTGATCCTGCGCGGCGCTCCTGCCCTTTCTGCCTTTCGCCACAGCAAACTCCTTGAGCAACTGAGCCAGAAGGTTCCAGCTGTCAGTGGCCTGTATGCTGAATTCGCTCACTTCGCCGAAGTCACCGGCGTCCTGACCGGCGACGAACAGCAGGTGCTAGCGCGCCTTCTGAAGTACGGCCCAAGTGTTCCGGTTCAAGAGCCGACCGGTCGTCTGTTTCTGGTGTTGCCGCGTTTCGGCACCATCTCGCCGTGGTCGAGCAAGGCCAGCGACATCGCCCGCAACTGCGGCCTGAGCAAGATCCAGCGCCTGGAACGCGGTATCGCCTTCTATGTTGCAGGGCAGTTCAGCGAAGCCGAAGCCCAGCTGATTTCGGACACGCTGCATGACCGCATGACCCAGATCGTGCTGGCCAACCTCGAGCAGGCCGCCGGTCTGTTCAGCCATGCCGAGCCGAAGCCGCTGACCGCCATCGACATCCTCGGTGGCGGCCGCGCCGCGCTGGAAAAGGCCAACACCGAGCTGGGCCTGGCCCTGGCCGAAGACGAGATCGACTATCTGGTCAACGCCTTCAACGGTCTCAAGCGCAACCCGCACGACATCGAATTGATGATGTTCGCCCAGGCCAACTCCGAGCACTGCCGCCACAAGATCTTCAACGCCAGTTGGGACATTGACGGCCAGAGTCAGGAAAAAAGCCTGTTCGGCATGATCAAGAACACCTATCAGATGCACGGCGAAGGCGTGCTGTCCGCTTACAAGGACAACGCTTCGGTGATCGTCGGCAACGTTGCCGGCCGCTTCTTCCCGAATCCTGAAACCCGCCAGTACGGCGCGGTGCAGGAGCCGGTGCACATTCTGATGAAGGTTGAAACCCACAACCACCCGACCGCGATTGCCCCGTTCCCGGGCGCATCGACCGGTTCCGGCGGCGAGATCCGTGACGAAGGTGCAACCGGTCGCGGCGCCAAGCCCAAGGCCGGCCTGACCGGTTTCACCGTATCGAACCTGCAGATCCCGGGCTTCGAACAGCCGTGGGAAGTGCCGTACGGCAAGCCTGAGCGCATCGTCACCGCGCTGGACATCATGATCGAAGGCCCGCTCGGCGGCGCTGCGTTCAACAACGAATTCGGTCGTCCGGCGCTGACCGGCTACTTCCGTACCTTCGAACAATCGATCACCACCCCGCACGGTGACGAAGTGCGTGGTTACCACAAGCCGATCATGCTCGCAGGCGGCATGGGCAACATCCGTGAAGAACACGTCAAGAAAGGCGAGATCGTCGTCGGCTCCAAGCTGATCGTGCTCGGCGGCCCGGCGATGTTGATCGGTCTCGGTGGCGGCGCGGCTTCGTCGATGGCCACCGGCACCAGCTCGGCGGATCTGGATTTTGCTTCCGTACAGCGTGAAAACCCTGAAATGGAGCGTCGTTGCCAGGAAGTCATCGACCGTTGCTGGCAGCTGGGTGACAAGAACCCGATCAGCTTCATCCATGACGTTGGCGCGGGCGGTCTGTCCAACGCCTTCCCGGAACTGGTCAACGACGGCGACCGTGGTGGCCGTTTCGAACTGCGCAACATCCCGAATGACGAGCCGGGCATGGCCCCGCACGAAATCTGGTCGAACGAATCCCAGGAACGTTACGTGCTGGCAGTCGGCCCGGAAGACTTCGAGCGCTTCCAGGCGATCTGCGAACGCGAGCGTTGCCCGTTTGCCGTAGTCGGGGAAGCCACTGCCGAACCGCAACTGACCGTAACCGACAGCCATTTCGGCAACAACCCGGTGGACATGCCGCTGGAAGTGTTGCTGGGCAAGGCGCCGCGCATGCACCGTTCGGTGGTTCGCGAAGCCGAGCTGGGCGATGACTTCGATCCGTCGAACCTCGACATCAGCGAGTCCATCGAACGCGTTCTGCATCACCCGGCCGTAGCCAGCAAAAGCTTCCTGATCACCATCGGCGACCGCACCATCACCGGCCTCGTCGCCCGTGACCAGATGGTCGGCCCATGGCAAGTGCCGGTGGCTGACGTTGCCGTCACCGCCACCAGTTTCGACGTCTACACCGGTGAAGCCATGGCGATGGGCGAGCGTACTCCGCTGGCTCTGCTGGACGCGCCGGCATCGGGCCGCATGGCCATCGGCGAAACCATCACCAACATTGCCGCCTCGCGCATCAACAAGCTCTCCGACATCAAACTGTCGGCGAACTGGATGTCGGCGGCCGGCCACCCGGGCGAAGACGCGCGTCTGTACGACACCGTGAAAGCGGTCGGCATGGAGCTGTGCCCTGAGCTGGGCATCACCATTCCGGTGGGCAAGGACTCGATGTCCATGGCCACGCGCTGGAACGACAACGGCGAAGACAAGACCGTCACTTCGCCGATGTCGCTGATCGTCACCGGTTTCGCGCCAGTGGCTGACATCCGTCAGACCCTGACCCCGGAACTGCGCATGGACAAGGGCACCACCGACCTGATCCTGATCGACCTCGGTCGCGGCCAGAACCGCATGGGTGCATCGATCCTCGCGCAAGTCCACGGCAAACTCGGCAAGCATGCGCCGGACGTCGATGACGCCGAAGACCTGAAAGCCTTCTTCGCGGTGATCCAGGGCCTCAACGCCGACGGTCACCTGCTGGCTTACCACGACCGTTCCGACGGTGGTCTGCTGACTTCCGTGGTGGAAATGGCCTTTGCCGGCCACTGCGGTCTGAGCCTGAACCTGGACAGCGTTGCCGAATCCGCTTCGGAAATCGCCGCGATCCTGTTCAACGAAGAACTCGGCGCGGTGATCCAGGTTCGTCAGGACGCCACCCCGGACATCCTCGCGCAATTCAGCGCCGCTGGCCTGGGCGACTGCGTGTCGGTGATCGGTCAGCCGATCAACAATGGCCAGATCAACATCACCTTCAACGGTGACACCGTGTTCGAAGGCCAGCGTCGTCTGCTGCAGCGTCAGTGGGCCGAGACCAGCTACCAGATCCAGCGTCTGCGCGACAACGCCGACTGCGCCGAGCAGGAATTCGACGCGCTGCTGGAAGAAGACAACCCGGGCCTGAGCGTCAAGCTCAGCTACGACGTCAATCAGGACATCGCCGCGCCTTACATCAAGAAAGGCATCCGCCCACAGGTTGCCGTGCTGCGTGAGCAGGGCGTCAACGGTCAGGTGGAAATGGCCGCCGCATTCGACCGCGCCGGTTTCAGCGCGATCGACGTGCACATGAGCGATATCCTCGCCGGTCGTGTCGACCTCAACGAGTTCAAGGGCCTGGTGGCCTGCGGCGGTTTCTCCTACGGCGACGTGCTCGGCGCCGGTGAAGGCTGGGCCAAGTCGGCGCTGTTCAACAGCCGCGCCCGCGATGCGTTCCAAGGCTTCTTCGAGCGTAACGACAGCTTCACGCTGGGCGTGTGCAACGGTTGCCAGATGATGTCCAACCTGCACGAGCTGATCCCGGGCAGCGAGTTCTGGCCGCACTTCGTGCGCAACCGCTCCGAGCAGTTTGAAGCGCGGGTGGCGATGGTGCAGATCCAGGAATCGAACTCGATCTTCCTGCAGGGCATGGCCGGTTCGCGCATGCCGATCGCTATCGCCCACGGTGAAGGTCATGCCGAGTTTGCCAGCGAAGAAGCACTGCTGGAAGCCGATCTGTCCGGTTGCGTGGCGATGCGTTTTGTCGACAACCACGGCAAGGTCACCGAAGCCTACCCGGCAAACCCGAACGGCTCGCCGCGCGGGATCACCGGTCTGACCAGCCGTGACGGTCGCGTGACGATCATGATGCCGCACCCGGAGCGTGTGTTCCGTGCGGTGCAGAACTCGTGGCGTTCGGAAGACTGGACCGAGGATGCTCCTTGGATGCGCATGTTCCGTAATGCGCGCGTCTGGGTGAACTAAGGCCTGTGTACAAGCTGGCGTTTTTTGTTCCTGACAGTCATGTCGAGGTAGTCAAAGGGGCTGTGTTCGCTGCCGGTGGTGGGCGGATCGGTGACTATGACCACTGTGCGTGGCAGGTGCTTGGCCTGGGCCAGTTTCGACCGTTGGACGGCAGTCAGCCGTTTATCGGTGAGGCGGGGCAGGTTGAGCGGGTTGAGGAATGGAAGGTTGAGCTTGTCGTTGCGGATGATTTGGTTGTTGCTGTTGTGGCGGCGTTGAAGCTCAGTCATCCGTATGAGACGCCGGCTTATGAGGTGTGGCGGCTGGAGGATTTCTGATCTTCTTTGCTGCTGGAACGGGAGACCCGCAGATGAGTGATTGTCTGCGGGTTTTTTGTTGCCTGCGATTTGCTTTTCTGTAGGAGTGAGCCTGCTCGCGATGGCGCCCTTATAGGCGACCATGTTCTGGCTGACTGAGTGAATATCCGTTTCTTCGGGGGCTGCGGCTGGCGGTTTCGCCCTTACGGCGAGTCACCTTTTTCAAACGCCAAAAAGGTAACCCAAAAGGCTTGCTCCTGCGTTCGGCCCTCGCAGGCTCGGGTTCCTTCGCTCCGGGACTGATCCGGGCGCAGCGGCTCCGGTTTGCTTCGCTGCACCTCCTTCCGCTGTGTCTGGCTGCGCCAGACGGTCGCTGCGCTCCCACGCCCGGATCAATCCCTCCACTCAGCCTTCCGACGTCGCCGGTGGATCAAGATCAAAAGCGGTACTCGAGCTTGCGCTCATTGTGGAGTGGGGCGGCTTCGCCGCGGGCAGCTGCGCTGCTTTGCTTTTGCTTTTGTGGGAGCGAGCCTGCTCGCGAAGGCGGCCTGACAGCCGACCTGTTTCTTGAGGTTGTACTCGATCCAATTGTAGGAGTGAGCCTGCTCGCGATGAGGCCCATCCAGGCGCCCGAGAACTTGAGATTGTTTAAATCCGGTACCCGATGACCAGAACCTTCCCACAAGGTTTTCAGGTTGTCCGTCGGACGTGCGATCTCTAGTCTTTTCCCGTCGCTGCGAATCAGCGATCGGGAGTGAGATCCCCGGATAGCTTGCAACTGGCGCCAGCACCACGATAATTGGCGCCAGCTCAATCTGCTGCCTGCTTTATGGCGGCTGTGTGCGGGCAGACTTCGGTCTGGCCGGTTGCCTGCTCCGGTGGATCTCACCTCGCACATAGCTGCCACCTATTCGCCGCGTGAGATCCGGCGATCGATGGCTGTCCATCAGCATCAGCAGGAGAAGCATTGTGGATAAAATCGTTCCCGATCCACCATACGAACCCACCCCCCTCGAACAAACCATCCGCGCCGACGACCTCGCGAAAAACCGCGAAGCGATCAAGCGGGCTCTGGATTTTTACCTGTGTCCGCAGCCGAGCAAGGCGCGCCCGCCCGGCACCATGTTCCTCATCCAGCCGGAAATCGACACCGAAACCCTGCTCGCCCATGCCTGTGAATCCCTCGCTTCAGCCAACACCCTGGCCAGTGATTTCGCCGATCAGTTGGGGCGACCGCAGCGCAATACGGCGCTGGCGATTCAGCAGATCATCATGCTCGCTGAGCTGGCGGTGAACCGTGCGCTGGATCGGGTGGATCCTCAGGCATGAAAAAACCACTGGGCCGTCAAGCCCAGTGGTTTTCCACAACGTGCAATCGCCCGGGCGTCACGTCACCTGTGTCAGCTTTACGTCTGTGACGAGCATGTCGATCAACGTGCGCAGGTAGGTGAAGGTCTGATCTTTTTTCTCCCAGCGATCAACGAAGAACAGACCCTTGTCATTGATCTGAATCGGCGTCTCAACGATCTCGCCGGACCTGGATTTATGCACCACGCTGGCGTTGCGGGTGTCTGCATTTTCTATAAGGAAGTTTCCGGGTTCGGTCAGTTTGCTGCGACTGACAGAAGGCGTCGCCGCAGGCTTTTTCGTTCCGGGGACGGCCACCTCCATCACAAAATCGCTGCTCAAAGCCCTGACGTTGGCCTCGTGCTTGCCGCTGACAAATTCCCACGACCCACGGTGAATATCCCGGGCCAGTTCAGGGGCAGTATCGCGCACGTGCAGGCTGACGGCGGACAGTGTATCGGCCAGACCTGGCACACCGAGGTTGTAATTGGTATGCGCACTGCCGATGAAGGCCACCCATTTATGCGGCCCGTTGGCCAGTTGATCAGCCTCGATCACTTGGGTTGCAAAATAGCTGAACATCTCGTTTCGCGAGACGTGTTTGTCATACACGCCATTGAGGTGATAGGACGCCGTGCAATCGAGGGCTCTGATGCGAATGTTGTATTTGGCCGCCGCCTGACAGACCGCCGTGTACGTATCGCTCCCTGTGTAAGTCGGCATCTGCCCTTGATCCTGACGATGCAGATAAGCCTTGAGCCTGTCCGGCATGCGCTGGGTACGCAGAAAAGTGTCGAGATCGGCCTGGTGCAGGTCGGTGAACAGGTGCTCGACATACAACGTGTCATAGCCTGCTTGCTTAAGGGCTTTCATGTGCTTTTTCAGCAGCGCTTTGCTCGCTACATCGACGTGGGCTTCGCCGATCAGCAGATTCAGATGTCCGTCGGTCAATTGCCGCAAAAAAGCTTCGAATGTGCAGTCGGAGGTGAGCACCGGCAGGATCGGCGCATCGGGTGGGACGTAGTCGGTAAAAGCGTCCCTGGCGGTTTTTTCCAGGCGGTTGCGCTGGGCTATGAAAGCCTCGTAGGCCTTTCTTTCACTGGGTATTGTCGGGGTGTAACTCGAGTGCATGGAGTTGGGCTGATGCAACATTTCAGCAATATCGTCGCGCAGTGGCGAAGCAATATCGAACTCGCTGAAATGGTCAACCGCGCTAGCTGCGGCGGGCGGCTTGGAGACAGGTAGAGGTGCCTTGTAGGCACTCGGCATCTGTACGAGGTAATCACCTTGCGCTGTCGCGTCTCCCGCGATGGCACCGGGCGCATCCCTGCTTATGCGTGCGGGTTGGTACAAGTCGATGTCTTCAACACGCACGGCTACGGCCTCGTGCAGGTCGGCCAGGCCCGGGGTGTTGTCGAACGTGGTCATGCGCGACTGCTCGGTCAGGGCAACCCAGCGCTCTTCGCCGATCTCGGCCATATCGGTGGCAAGCGCTTTGTGCGAATAGAAGTTTCTGATGCGATTGTTTCGCGGGGTCAAAGGCGAGACCTCGGACATCACCATGATCCCTTCGAGTTGATAACTGGTCGAGCCGTCCAGCGCATGGATACTCATGCCTTTTTCCCGTGCCTTGCGCACCAGCGCCAGGTAAGAGAAAGGCGCGTCAGGCTCATGGCCCATGGCTTTATCGAGCGCCTTCAGATGTTTCTTGATGTGGTACCAGGATTCGCCCTTGTTGAACTTTTCCAGTTTGAGATGAAACACGTCTCCCGGCAGGTATTCGAGGAAGAGGTGCTTGAAGCCGTTCTCCAAAAGCACGTCGAGATTTTCGATCAATGCCTGTTTGCTGGCGATAGAGCCGGGCTGTGCACCGATGACCAGATTCTTTGCGGCGAATGCATCACTGGCGATCAACTGTGCGAATGAGGTATTGGCGGCAACCGCCGGCACTTCGGCGCGAGCGGGCAGCGGTGCGAGTTGGGCAAAATGGCGCGTGGCGTCCGTGGTGAGTTTTTCCACCTGTTGCAGATAGGCTTGGCGCATGTTGGCCATTTTGTCGACCACGTTGACCAGGATGACCTGTGGTGAGACGCCCATGTAGTGCTCGCCCAGCTGGAGCATTCGTCTTCGCGACTGCGGATCCAGCAATGTTTCGACGCGCTCCCGGTACTTGATCGCCACTCCATAGTCTTTATGCGGGCCGGGTGTCTCGGGCACGGCTTCGTATTTTGGTGCACCGCCGGACAGGCCGCTGCGCACCATCACTCCGTCGGAGTTGCGCACGGTCAGAATGCCGGTCGAAAGCAGTCCGGAGCCATTCGGATCCGGGCGGTAGAGCAAATAACGGCCGAGTGCGTCCGGGGTCGTGCTGGCGTAATACGACTGCCCTCTGAAAACGACGGCATGCATATCGTCCCGGACCGGTTCGGTCGCCATCTGATCGATCAATGGCAGAAGATCCTCTTGCTCGTCGCCAACGGTGGTGACAGCCCGACGCAACGGGCGCCGGACGGGCTTGAGTGAACGCAGCGCCGGACGCAGATCCGTCAGCACCGCGCCAGCACTGTTGAACAGATAACCGAGCAAGTGCCGGAACGCTTCGTTGTTATTACCCTGACGATAGGCATGCAGGGCGAGCATCGCGTCCTTGAAGGCCAGCAACAGGCCGGTGCTCAGGCTCAACAGCGGGAACGGCGCGGTGGCGATGGCAGCGACCCATTCGACGCTCGTCCAGATCAGGCCGGCGATCATTTCGGTACGACTGGTGGTCGTGGCATGGACGTTGTCGATCCGCCGTTGCAACTTCATGTCGTAGAGCGCGGTACGCAGGTCGCTGACGGCGTCGGCCGGGCGCATCGAGTCATAACGGGCGGGGCTCGGGGTGGTTCTGTTGAGGTCTTTGGGCAGATTCTTGCGGATGTTTTCCAGATGCGTGCGCACCCGGGTCTGGGCGCTGACACCCACCCGCTGGGTCAGGTACTCGATCATGCCCGACTGCAGCAGCAGGTAATTGAACAGGCGCGCTTCGCGAAAGCGCACGCCGTCCGGTGCGTCCGGCGTATACAGCAGAACCGGATTACTGCCATGGCCGAACAACCAGGCATCGATCACCCATTCGCCGTCGATCATCAAACGGTGGATCGGGTATTTCGTCCGGGTCTGCCCCGACGTTTGATCCATGCTGCTGATGCTTTGCTGCAGCCATTGCAGGTCGCTGCTGGCGATATGTCCTTGCAGCTGGCATTCCAGCGCGGCGCTTTGCATCTGGCGCTGAGTGATGGCCAGCGTCGCGTTGCGTCGGAACGCGTAGCCTTCGCTTTTCGAATCCTGCAGCTCGTTTTTGACTTTGTCGGTGTAGCGTTTGCCGATCCAGACACCCGTAACCGAGCGCGCTACGTTCTGCGCGGTCAGGCTACTGATATCGACGCCTTGCGGACCTTTGAAGCGCGCCGAGCGTGAGAATTTCTGGTCGAGAAAACCGACGCCGTCGGCATAGCCGTCGCGATACAGCCGGGTATAGGTCAGCGGTTTCGGCGTCCATGAGGGAACGATCGACTTTGGCGAATAGGCCCAGACGGTGTCCGGATCGACGTCATTGGCAGGGCGCTTGAGCAAGCGGTTCAGGCTGATCTTCGCTTGCGCATGCACGTAATCGTCAAACGCCTGAAAACGTCCGCCCGACAGCGGATGCTGATTGAACGCGCGCAAAGCCCCCTCGGCGTCGTCGCTCAGGGTCGAGAGTTTTCGGCGATTGGCCGCAGTGGTCGAGCGATACCACACCGGGGTGCTGAAATCGTAGTCGTCGATGCGTGTGGCGAGCATGTGTTCAGCCATCGCTTTGAGGCAATCGAGATGGTTGCCCAGGTGGTCGAAGGCGACTTTCTGGTGCTCTGCTGCTTCCGGCTTGAGGCTCAGCCCCGACAACACCTTGCGCAGGGTCGAACGAAAGCGCATCGGTGCGCGGCTGATCAGATAGCCGGCCATGCTTTCGGCGGCGTCATTCTGCTTGGCCCAACCCAGTAGATGGGTCTGCAATTGGCGCTCGCTGTCGAACGCCTCGAACTGGCGTTCACGGGGCGCCTGCGGTGTGCAAAGCAGCAGGCGGCGGACCGCACCGGATTCGTCGTTCTGACGCAGCACCCACAGATCCTGCAGTTGGGCACCATGTAAAGACAGCGTGGCGGCGCGCAGCTGTGGATCGCTGCCGTTACGCAGGCGCTGGAGCATTTGCAGATCGCTGTCGAGCAGATGCCCTTGCAGCGCTGCGGCATGGGCGAGCGCGACGATGCGCTGATCGAGCATCTGCTCGATCGCAGGTTTGATCGCGGATCTCGCCTGCATCTGCGTTTGCAAGCGTGCGAAGTCGACGCGCGGTTCCAGCTCCAGTGCCTGCTTGATCACCCAGGCGGGCGTTACATCCGCGTACTCGTCGGATAACGGCAGGTCGTTGTAAGTCAGCCGGGTGTGGCTGAGAAACGCCGAGCCCGGCAACTCATCGCCGGTGTGCGGGCCGCGCAAGGTCAGCTCAAGCAGATTGCTCTTGTGCACATAAGCGCCGAATCCGGGGACCTGCCGATTCGTAGTGATCTGCAGCTGGTCCGGTTCCAGATCGTCGATTTGCAAATCATCACTCAGCCGTTCCAGCCATTGGTGGCGGGCCACGGCGATCAGGCTGACCGCCGGGCCCATCAGGTCAAGCAGGTTTTGCCGGGCATGGTTGTAGTTGCCCAGGTGCAACGCCAGTTCGGCCCGCTTGGCGGCGTCGGCGCTGCGGTACCAGTCCGGGGCGCTGTTGCGCAAATGCCGCTCGAACAGGGTTTGTGCCTGAAGTGCCAGGCGCGGGGTGAGATTCGGCAGCGCAGCGTCGATGGCGCGCCCCAGCTCGGCGATCAGTACAGCGCCATCCTGCTGCGGATTGGCGGCGAAACTCAATGCATATTCGATATCCAGGGTGCGCTTTTCGATCAAGGCATCGTAGATGTGTTCGAACAGCGGTTTGCTGTCGATGGGCGCCAGCTGCAATGGCCAGATTCCCGCTGTACCGACATCGTGGTAGCGGCTGGGCAGCAGCTGCATCAATTCGCCACGGCTGATGCTGTGCTGCATGGTCTTGAGCAGATGGGCATCGAGATCAGCCAGGGAATTGAACAACTCCAGGCCCCTGGCCGGTGTGAACAACACGACGAAGCCAGCGCTCTGGTCGGTCAGCAGATCGCTGACTTTCGGGGTGTCTTTTTGCGTCACAACAAAGGCCCCGGCCAGCTCGACAGTGGTTTGCTGATAAGTGAACTGCAACGCATACATGGCCGGACGCAACAGCGGGCCGAGTGCCAGTTTCTGTATCAGCTCGCCGGCCTGTGGGTGCAGCAGGCGATCGGTGACGGCCTGTTGCGCCTCGTACTCAAGCGCAGTGAAACCGGCGTCGTATTTGAGGAAGGTTTTTGCCGATTTGCCGTCGATCTGGTCACGCAGATCCATGTTGATCAGTTGCGTGTTGAGGCGCACCTTCAGCGTGGCGATCAGTTGCTTGCCTGCCTCGCTCTGCAGGTCGCTGGTTGCCAGCGCCTGATAGAGCGCGCGGCTGCGTTGCAGGTAGCCGTCGCGATAGGTTTTCAGCTGCTCTTCGAGGCGTTTGAGATGAGCCTGCTCGGTGCTCGGTTTGTGCTCGGGCAACAGCGGGGTTTCGGTGTTGAAGAGAAGACGACCGATCTGGTTGAGATCGTTTTTGAGCTCATCGGGTGTGGGTGCGTTGGGGGTGCTCATGGGCACGATTTCCATGCTGGGGATGAAGGGCCAGCATGGCGAGCAGGGCGTGGAGAAGGGTGGTATTCATGTATCGTGCGCGTGCCGTATTTTCGGCGCCCGCTCCAGCCCTCCCGCCACCCGCGCAGATCAAACCTGCGCGCGGACCTCCCCGCGACTCAGCAACGCCTCAATCGCCCCGCTCAAACTCGCGGCCTTGTCCCCCACCAGCAAATGCCAGACGCCACCGTCCAACTGGCTGACACCCAGGCAGCCGAGCGCTTTGAGCTGCGCCTCGGACAGCGCCTTGGCATCGGCCAGTTGCAGGCGAATACGGGTCATGGCGATGCAATCGAGTTGCAGCACATTATCGCGACCGCCCAGTGCATTCAGCCATTGCTGCGCCTCGTTGCGGGTAAGCGCAACAGTCGTCGGCTCATCGGCAACTACTACGGTTTCTGCCAAAGTTGTACGGCCCAGCGCAGGCATGGCCAAGCGAATCTCATCGGCAATGCTGTCAGCCAACGGCCCGACCACGACCTGCAAACTGCCGCCCTTGCCCGGGCGCACCACCGCCATCGCGCCCAGCGCTTTCAGCTCGGCATCCGAGGCCTTGTTGCGATCGACCATCTCCAGGCGCAGGCGGGTCGTGCACGCGCCGACGGTGAGCAGATTCTCGGCGCCGCCCAAGGCTTTGATATACGCGCTGGCGCGTTCGGTTTCCGAGAGCACGGCTTTTTCGGCGCTGGCGACGTCTTCGCGCCCCGGCGTCTTCAGGTTGAAACGACGGATACAGAAGTCGAAAACCAGGTAATAAATAACCGCGTAAGCCAGCCCGACCGGCACCACCAGCCAGCCATTGGTCGACTTGCCCCAGCCGAGAATCATGTCGATGAAACCACCGGAAAAGGTGAAGCCCAGATGAATGTTCAGGCCGTTGGTGATCGCCATCGACAGCCCGGTCAGCAGCGCATGCAGGAGGAACAGCAACGGCGCGAGAAACATGAAGGCGAATTCGATCGGCTCGGTCACACCGGTGAGAAACGAGGTCAGCGCCATCGACAGGAAGATCCCGCCCATCACCTTGCGCCGCTCCGGCAAAGCGTTGCGGTACATCGCCAGGCACGCGGCGGGGAGGCCGAAGATCATCATCGGGAACATGCCGGTCATGAACTGCCCACCCTTCGGATCGCCGGCGAAATAACGCGACAGATCGCCGGTCACCAATGCCCCAGTGGTCGGGTCGGTGAAGTTACCGAAGACGAACCACGCCATGTTGTTGAGGATGTGGTGCAGGCCAGTGACGATCAGCAGGCGGTTGAACACGCCGAAGACGAAGGCGCCGATGCTGCCGCTTTCCATCATCAGCGCGCCGAACGCGTTGATGCCCTGCTGGATCGGCGGCCAGATATAACCGAACAGCACGCCCAGACCGACCGCCGCGAACCCGGTGACAATCGGCACAAAACGCCGGCCACCGAAGAACGCCAGATACTCCGGCAGCTTGATGTCCTTGAAGCGGTTGTACAGCGCACCGGCCATCAGGCCGCTGACGATCCCGGCGAGCATGCCCATGTTGATGGTCGAATCGAGCACCTTGAGCGTGGAGATCATCACCAGATAACCGATCACCCCGGCCAGGCCGGCGGTGCCGTTGTTGTCTTTGGCGAAACCGACGGCGATGCCGATGGCAAAAATCATCGCCAGGTTGGCGAAAATCACTTGCCCGGCATCGTGAATGATCGCGATGTTCAACAGGTCCGTGTCGCCCAGGCGCAGCAGCAGGCCGGCAATCGGCAGGATCGCGATCGGCAGCATCAGCGCGCGGCCCAGGCGTTGCAGGCCTTCGATGAAGAGTTGGTACATGGCGTTTGTCCTTTTTGTTTTTGTTAGCGCAGAGGCCAATGTTGATGACAGGCGTGGCGAACGGCGGCGGCGCTGGACAGCTTGAGCAGGTCGCGGCTCAGGCGCTGACATTCGGCTTCATGCAGCTGACGCACGCGGTCCTTGATTTCACCGATCTGCACCGGGCTCACCGACAGTTCGGTGACGCCGAGGCCGATCAGCACCGGCGTGGCCAGCGGGTCGGAGGCGAGGGCGCCGCAGACACCGACCCAGCGCTTGTGCACCGCCGCGCCTTGGCAGGTCATGGCGATCAGACGCAGCAACGCGGGGTGCAGGGCATCGACCCGTGCCGCCAGCCCGGCGTGGTCGCGGTCCATGGCCAGGGTGTATTGCGACAGATCGTTGGTGCCGATCGAGAGAAAGTCGGCGTGTTCGGCCAGTTGTTCGGCTTGCAGCGCGGCGGCGGGGACTTCGATCATCACGCCGATTTCCGGGCGCTCGGTAATCCCCAGCTCAAGACACAAGGCATCGACGCGCTGGCGGATATGCAGCAGTTCGTCGACCTCGGTGACCATCGGCAACAGAATCCGGCAACGCGGCAACGGCTTGACCTGCAACAGCGCGCGCAATTGCTGATCGAGAATTTCCGGGCGCGCCTGGGCTAGACGAATGCCGCGCAGACCGAGCACCGGGTTGGCTTCGGCCGGCAGTGGCAGGTAGTCGAGTTGCTTGTCGCCGCCGACGTCGATGGTGCGGATGATCACCGACTTGTCGCCCATGGCATCGATCACCGCTTGATAGGCGCTGCGCTGTTCTTCGACGTCCGGTGCCGTCTGGCGATCGACGAAGAGAAACTCGGTGCGCAACAGGCCGACGCCATCGGCACCGTTGGCAAAAGCGTCTGCCGCTTCGTTGCTTGAGGCGACGTTGGCGACCACTTCGATGTGCACGCCATTGCGGGTTTCAGCGGGCAAATGGGCCTTGGCCTGTTGGCTGTCGCGGCGCTGCTGGCGCTGGATTTGTGCCTGTTGCACTTCGCTCAGGCGCTCGGCGTTTGGGGTCAATTCGAGGCGCCCGCCATCAGCGTCGAGCACCACGGCCTGATCTTGCGGCTGCTCAAGTAATTGCGCGCCCAAAGCGACGATGCACGGCAGACCTTTGCCGCGCGCCAGAATCGCGACGTGGGAGGTCGCGCCGCCTTCGGCCATGCACAACCCGGCGACACCTTGCGCGCTGAGTTGCAGCAGATCCGATGGCGTCAGTTCATGGGCGGCAACGATGGCGCCGGCCGGAACCTGGTATTGCCAGGCCTCGCCAAGCAGGGCGCGCAGCACGCGTTGCTTGAGGTCGCGCAAATCGTTGGCACGTTCGGCCAGCAGCGGACTGCCGGTGCCTTGGAGCATGTCGCACTGGGTGTCGATCGACTGACTCCAGGCGTGCGTCGCAGCGGTGCCTTGCGCGATGAATTGCTGCGCGGCGTCGATCAGGGCCGGGTCTTCGAGTAGCGCCATGTGTGCGGCGAAGATCGCTTCTTCGTCGGCGTTCTTGTGCTTTTTCGCTTGGGCGAGGGTGGCGGCGATTTCGCTGCGCACCGCGTTCAATGCCGTTTCAAGAATCGGCTGCTGTTGCACCGGATCGTGGCTGCCCGCATCCGCCGGCAAGGTGATCGCGTTCAAGCGAAACAACGGCCCGGCGACCAGCCCCGGCGCCGCGCAAACACCATGCAACACCCCAGCCTCGGCCGGGCGTTTCAGCGCGGGTGTGGTGGTCGGCGCTTGCGCGTGATGATCATCCGGCAGCGCCGTGGCCAATGCGCTGAGCAAGGCTTGCAGCGCGGCATCGGCGTCCGGTCCCTGACAATTGACCTGCACCTCATCCTGCTCGCCAATGGCCAGACCCATCAAACCGATCAGGCTGTTGCACGGCGCCGATTTGCCGTTGAAGTGCAGCTGTGAATGGCTGCTGAAACCCTGGGCGGTCTGGCGGATCAGCGCAGCCGGGCGCGCATGCAAGCCGCCGCGATGAGCGACCTGCACTTGACCACGAACCTCTGGCCCAGCGCTTATATCGGTATTCGCCGCCACCACATTGCGCGCGATGATGTGCAGCAACGGCTCGCCGACTTTCACCGCTTTGAGGGTGATCGGCCGCACCTGAAAATCCGCGCTGTTGGTCAGGATCAACAGGCTGACCAGGCTTTTGCAGTGCTGGCCGACCTTGTCCAGGTCATAGCGCAGCAGCGGCTGACCGAGGCTGACGCGATCACTTTCCTTGACCAGCATGGCGAAACCTTCACCGTTCAATTCAACGGTGTCGAGACCCAGATGCAAAAGGATTTCCGCACCGTTGTCGGCGCGCACGGTCACCGCATGGCTGCTGCGCGCGACGTGGATGACCACGCCGGCGCAGGGCGAATACAGCGTGTCGTTGAGCGGGTCGATGGCGATGCCGTCGCCCATCGCGCCACTGGCGAACACCGCGTCCGGGACGGTGGCGAGCGTCAGTACCGGGCCGCTGAGCGGGGCGCTGAGGGTCAGCTCTTTATTGTTGTCGGGCATGGCTGGGTCTCATCAGGTGTGCAGTCAGTCGGACTTAATGCGTGCGGGTTACTTTGCTCAAATGGCGCGGCTGATCCGGGTCCATGCCCCGCGCCACGGCCAGGCTTGCGGCCATTACGTAGAAACTCTGGATCGCCAGAATCGGGTCGAGGGCCGGGTGTTCGGCGCGTGTCAAGGTCAGGTCGCGTTCGTTGACGTCATCTGGCGCGGCGAGCAAGACCCGGGCGCCGCGTTGACGCATCTCTGCCGCGAGGCTCAAAAGGCCGGCCTGCTCGGCGCCGCGTGGGGCGAACACCAGCAGCGGATAGTGTTCGTCGATCAGTGCCATCGGGCCATGACGGACTTCGGCACTGCTGAACGCTTCGGCCTGAATCGCCGAGGTTTCCTTGAACTTCAGCGCCGCTTCCTGAGCAATCGCGAAACCGGCGCCACGGCCGATCACCATCAGGCGCTCGCAATCGCGCAGGGCTTCGATGGCCACGCTCCAGTCCTGTTTAGCCGCTTCGCGCAGGCCTTCTGGCAGCGCATCGTGGGCTTGCAGCAATTCGCTGTCCTCTTTCCAGTGCGCGATCAAACGCGCGCTGGCGCTGAGGGTGGCGATAAAACTCTTGGTCGCGGCGACGCTGCTTTCCGTGCCGGCGAGCAGCGGCAGGCTGAATTCACAGGCCGCTTCGAGTGGCGAATCGGCAGCGTTAACCATCGACACGCTCAGCGCTCCACGCTTGCGCAACAGGCGCAGGCTGTTGACCAGATCCGGGCTCTGCCCCGACTGCGAAAACGCAAAGGCGACCTGACCGCTGACTTTCAGCGGCGCCTGCTGCATGGTCACCACCGACATCGGCAACGAGGCCACCGGCACGCCCAGTTGCTGCATGGTCAGGTAGGCGAAGTAGCTCGCCGCGTGGTCGGAGCTGCCACGGGCGACGGTCATCGCCACTTGCGGTGGCTGCCGGCGCAGGCGCCCGGCGATCTCGATCATCGGCGCGTCGAGCTGTTGCAATTGGGCTTGCACGGCCTCGAACGAGGACAGCGCCTCTTCAAGCATTTTTGAAGTCAATGTCTTCTCCTTCGACCATGACGGCGGTCAGTGTGAGTGAACGATCAAGCCGCACGCAGTCGGCCCAGGCGCCGGGGGCAAGGCGCCCGCGTTCGGTGATGCCGAGATAGTCGGCGGGAAATTGCGACAGACGCTGCGAGGCTTCGGCGATCGGCAAACCGATCTTCACCAGATTGCGCAGGGCCTGATCCATGGTCAGCGTGCTGCCGGCCAGCGTGCCGTCGGGCAGACGCACGCCGCCCAGGCATTTGGTCACGGTGTGGCTGCCAAGCTTGTATTCACCGTCGGGCATGCCGGCGGCGGCGGTCGAATCGGTGACGCAATACAGGCACGGGATCGAACGCAGGGCCACGCGAATGGCGCCGGGGTGTACGTGCAGCAGATCGGGAATCAGCTCGGCGTATTTGGCGTGCGCCAGTGCTGCGCCGACGATGCCCGGCTCGCGGTGATGCAGCGGGCTCATGGCGTTGTAGAGGTGGGTGAAACTGCTGGCACCGGCAGCCAGCGCGGCGACGCCTTCCTCGTAGCTGCCGAGGGTGTGGCCGATCTGCATGCGGATGCCACGGCTGCTCAGTTCGCGAATCAATGCATCGTGACCGGCGATTTCCGGGGCAATGGTGATGACGCGGATCGGTGCCAGCGCCAGATATTCTTCGACTTCTGCCATCAACGCGATGTGGGCGAAGTTCGGTTGAGCGCCGAGTTTTCCCGGGTTGATGTAAGGGCCTTCAAGGTGTACGCCAAGCACTCGCGCGGCGCCTTTCGGACGCTGTTCGCAGAATTGTCCTACCTCTTTGAGGACGCTGGAGATCTCCGCGCTCGGCGCAGTCATGGTCGTGGCCAACAGCGAGGTGGTGCCAAAGCGCACGTGGGTTTTGCTGATGGTTTCGAAGGCTTCTGCGCCTTCCATGATGTCTTTGCCGCCGCCGCCATGCACATGCAGGTCGATGAAGCCCGGCAGCAGATAGGGCAGATCGTTAGCCGCCGGATCGCAGGGCACGCCTTCGATCGACACGATCTTGCCTTGTTCGTGAATCAGCCGGCCGCGAACCCAGCCGCTGGCGGTGAGGATGTTGTCTTCGGACATTTCGGTTCTCGCTTGGGGCCGCGCTCAGCGACGCGGCTCTTTATCTACGAAGCTCTGCAACAAAGTCGTAGTAGTCGTTGCGGCAATAGGTGTCGGTGACTTCGATCGGCGTGTTGTCTTCCAGATAGCCGACCCGGGTCATCAGCAGCATGGCGGTGCCGGGGGCGATGCCGACCAGTGCGGCGAATTCGTCAGAGGCGTTGATTGCCTGGATGTGCTGAAGGGCGCGGACGATCGGTTTGCCGATGCCGTCGAGGTATTCGTAAAGCGAATCGCCCACCGCTTGCGGCTTGGGCATGATCGACGCGGGCAGGGTGCTCATCTCGATCGCCATGACCGTGTCATCGGCTTTGCGCAGACGCTTCATGCGCGCCACCTTGTCGTTCGGCGACAGACTGAGGCGGATCAGTTCTTCGTGGGTTGGCAGGGTGATCTCCCGCTCCAGCCATTTCGAACTCGGCACGAAACCTTTCAGGCGCAGCATTTCGCTGAAGCCGGAAAGACGCGACAGTGGTTGTTCCAGGCGTGGGGTGATGAAGGTGCCGGAGCCTTGCAGGCGGCGGATCAGGCCTTGCTCAAGCAAGACTTCCAGCGCCTTGCGTGCGGTGACTCGGGAGATGCCGAGCTGGTCGCTGAGGTTGCGCTCGGACGGCATCGCCTGTTCGGCCTTCCACTGCCCGGCATGAATCGCCGCTTCCAGATTGCGCGCCAGTTGCAAGTACAGCGGCGTCGGCTGGGAATCGTCGGGACGTAGGGGCTGGAGGTCGTTCATGTAGGTCGTTTCCGTCGCGAGTATAGGATTGTTGTGGCTCGCTTGTGCGACGGAAGCTAATACCACTTGAATACCATGTCAACGCGATGAACTGGCGTCTGACCCAATGGATTGGCGGTTTTCAGGGGGCAGTGTTTAAAGTGGTATTAGTGATGGCCTATAAAAAGCAAAAGATCGCAGCCTGCGACAGCTTCTATAGTTGAGAGTGGTATCACCCCTGTAGGCGCCGTCGCAGGCTGCGATCTTTTGAATTATTTTTTTGCGGGTGACCAGCGGTCGAGGTTACGGGCGAATCTCGATCATCGTGCCGTCCGGTACCAGATTCCACACTTCACGCATATCGACGTTGCGCATGGCGATACAGCCATCGGTCCAGTCGAGGGTGTGGAACAACTGCTCCGGGTTGTCTGCCGAGTCCGGAGTGCCGTGGATCATGATCATGCCGCCAGGCTCGACGCCTTCACGACGCGCGCGGGCGGCATCGCTGATGTTCGGGTAGGAGATGTGCATCGACAGGTTGAATTTATCGCTGGTCTTGCGCCAGTCGATCCAATAGAAACCTTCGGGTGTACGTTTGTCGCCCTCGATCAGTTTCGGGCCTTTCTTCGCACCCTTGCCCAAGGAGATGCGATAGGTCTTCAGCGGCTTGCCGTCGGCAATCAACTGCAGTTGGTGGGCCGATTTCAGTACCAGGACTTTTTCGATCAGTGGAGTGTTCGAGGGCGTCACGGTGGTCACGAATGACGCTTGCGAAACGCTGACGAACGACAGGCAGAACAGGGCAAGCAACCAACGCATTGAAACGATTCCCCAAGAATGACGCAGACACATAGTGATAGATGCAGGTGTGGTTATCGGCAGGGTGCCGCGAAGCTCAAGTGATCGCCGGCTGCACCAGTGGCGGAATCGACTCCGAACGCACCGGGTAAACCTCGCTGCGCCGATCGGCGAAGAAACATTCCAGCGTGCGCCCGACCGTGCGGAAGGCCAGCTCGTCCCAGGGAATGTCGGCTTCTTCGAACAGTTGCACTTCAAGGCTTTCCGGCCCGGCCGCGTATTGCAGATCGGCCAGTTCGGCGCGGAAGAACACATGCACCTGGCTGATGTGCGGCACGTCGATCAGCGTGTAAATGCTCAGGTTGCGCACCCGGGCGCAGGCTTCTTCGGCGGTTTCACGGATGGCGGCCTGCTCGATGGTCTCGCCGTTTTCCATGAAACCGGCGGGCAGCGTCCAGTAACCGAGACGCGGCTCGATGGCGCGGCGGCAGAGCAGCACTTTCGTCCCCCAGGTCGGCACGCATCCGGCGACGATATTGGGGTTCTGGTAGTGAATGGTCTGACAGCTGTCGCAGACAAATCGCAGCCGCGAGTCGCCTTCGGGAATGCGCTGGGTGACCGGGTTACCGCAGTGGCTGCAAAATTTCATGCTCGGGTTCCTGAATGCTGCGCCTATCTTGGCGTGCAGCGGGGCCGGTCGGCAAGTTGTCGTTTCGCGACACGACGGGTTTCGGGGGCTTGGGCGCTCGCTTTGATTGGTGCATGATGCGGAGCAAGGCACCGATCGAGAACACTCATGCTGGACGAGCTACTGCATAGGGTAAGCAACCACACACCGCGTACGCTGGAGACCGACGCACGTTTCCCCGAAGCCGCCGTGCTGGTGCCGATCACCCGCAGTGACGAACCGGAACTGGTCCTGACCCTGCGCGCCAGCGGGCTTTCGACCCATGGCGGCGAGGTCGCCTTCCCCGGAGGGCGACGCGACCCGGAAGATCCGGACCTCATATTCACCGCGCTGCGCGAAGCCGAAGAAGAAATCGGCCTGCCGCCGGGTCTGGTCGAAGTCATCGGCCCGCTGAGTCCGCTGATTTCCCTGCACGGCATCAAGGTAACGCCGTATGTCGGGGTGATTCCCGACTTCGTCGAATACCAGCCCAATGATGCCGAGATCGCCGCCGTCTTCAGCGTGCCGCTGGAATTCTTCCGCAAGGACCCGCGTGAGCATACCCATCGCATCGATTATCAGGGCCGCAGTTGGTACGTGCCGAGCTATCGCTTCGGCGAGTACAAGATCTGGGGCCTGACGGCGATCATGATCGTCGAGTTGATCAACCTGCTCTATGACGCCAAAATCAGCCTGCACCGACCGCCGAAAAGTTTTATCGATACCTGAGCCGTCGTTCGAACGGGCGTGAGCCCTGAGGAAAACAAGATGAAATACCGCCTGGGCGACGCCCGTGTCGAAACCCATCCACAGAGCTGGGTCGCGCCCAATGCCGTGCTGGTGGGCAAGGTTCGCCTGGAAGAGGGCGCCAACGTCTGGTTCAACGCCGTATTGCGCGGCGACAACGAACTGATCCTCATCGGCAAGAACAGCAACGTGCAGGACGGCACGGTGATGCACACCGACATGGGCTATCCACTGACCATCGGTACCGGCGTGACCATCGGCCACAACGCGATGCTCCACGGCTGCACGGTCGGCGATTACAGCCTGATCGGTATCAACGCGGTGATTCTCAATGGCGCGAAGATCGGCAAGAACTGCATCATCGGCGCCAATTCCCTGATCGGCGAAGGCAAGGAAATTCCCGACGGTTCGCTGGTGATGGGCTCGCCGGGCAAGGTCGTGCGTGAACTGACCGAGGCGCAGAAAAAGATGCTCGAAGCCAGCGCCGCGCACTATGTGCATAACTCGCAGCGTTACGCCCGCGATCTGGTCGAGCAGGAACAATGACGACTGTTGAACGACCCGTCGCCTCGCCGTGCGTGAATATTTGCGCGCTGGATGAAGATGACGTTTGTACCGGATGCCAGCGCACGGTCGCGGAGATCACCCGCTGGGGCCGCATGAACAATGACGAGCGCCGGGTGGTGCTGGGGTTGTGTCATGAACGGGCGAAGGCGAGTGGATTGGTCTGGATGATTCCCGCGAAGTCAGGCGTCTGAACCACCGCTTTCGCGAGCAGGCTCGCTCCCACTTTGAAATGCATTCAAATGTGGGAGCGAGCCTGCTCGCGAAGACGTCGGTCCTGTCACCGCACCTATTGGCGCAATACCAGCGCTCAAGTAACCTGTGCGCCAAATCGACAGGCCGCCCCCATGATCTTTCTCATCGCCTACATCAGCAGCGTCGTGCTGATCAACTTTGCCTTTTCCACCGCACCGCACCTGGACATCATCTGGTCGGCCTGGGGCGGGCTGGTGTTCGTGCTGCGCGACATGGTGCAAACGCGCTTCGGTCATGGCGCGATCGTGGCGATGTTGGCGGCACTGGTGCTTTCCTACATCACGTCCGACCCTTCCATCGCGCTGGCCAGCGCCACGGCGTTCGCGGTCTCCGAGTGCATCGACTGGCTGGTGTTCAGCATCACCAAGCGGCCATTGCGCGACCGTTTATGGATCAGTTCGGCGCTGAGCATTCCGCTGGATACCTTCATCTTTTTCGGCATGATCGACGCCTTGACGCCGCCGGTGATCATCACCGCGTTGGCCTCGAAGTTCGCCGGCGTTACCGCGGTCTGGCTGATCATGGCCTGGCGTGATCGCAAACAGGCTGTCGCCAGCTGAAGCCAAACCCTCGGGTTCATGTAAAATGCCGCGCTTTCTCCCCATGGAAAGCGCACTTGCGTGGCTTTCCTCGATGATCCGCTTCCTTTGAGGACCTGAGATGACCCGTATCGGAACTCCATTGTCGCCAACCGCGACCCGCGTATTGCTGTGTGGCTGTGGTGAGTTGGGCAAGGAAGTGGTAATCGAACTGCAGCGCCTGGGCGTTGAAGTGATTGCCGTCGACCGCTACGCCAACGCGCCGGCCATGCAAGTCGCCCATCGCAGCCACGTGATCAACATGCTCGACGGTGCCGCTCTGCGTGCAGTGATCGAAGCCGAGAAGCCGCACTTCATCGTGCCGGAAATCGAAGCCATCGCCACCGCCACGCTGGTCGAGCTGGAAGCCGAAGGCTTCACCGTGATTCCGACCGCGCGTGCGGCGCAGTTGACCATGAACCGCGAAGGCATCCGTCGTCTGGCTGCCGAAGAGCTGGACCTGCCGACCTCGCCGTACCACTTTGCCGACACCTTCGAGGACTACAGCAAAGCCGTTCAGGACCTGGGTTTCCCCTGCGTGGTCAAGCCGGTAATGAGTTCGTCGGGCAAGGGTCAGAGCCTGCTGCGCAGCGCCGATGATGTGCAAAAAGCCTGGGATTACGCGCAAGAGGGCGGTCGCGCCGGCAAAGGTCGGGTGATCATCGAAGGCTTCATCGATTTCGATTACGAAATCACCTTGCTGACCGTGCGCCACATTGGCGGCACCACGTTCTGTGCACCGGTCGGTCACCGTCAGGAGAAGGGCGACTATCAGGAATCCTGGCAGCCGCAGGCCATGAGCCCGATTGCTCTGGCTGAATCCGAGCGCGTTGCCAAAGCTGTGACGGAAGCGCTGGGTGGCCGTGGTCTGTTCGGTGTCGAGCTGTTCATCAAAGGTGATCAGGTGTGGTTCAGCGAAGTTTCGCCACGTCCGCATGACACCGGGCTGGTGACGCTGATCTCTCAGGACCTGTCGCAGTTTGCCCTGCATGCCCGCGCCATTCTCGGCCTGCCGGTACCGCTGATCCGTCAGTTTGGCCCGTCGGCGTCGGCAGTGATTCTGGTGGAAGGCCAGTCGACCCAGACCGCATTCGCCAATCTGGGCGCTGCGTTGAGCGAGCCGGATACCGCGCTGCGTCTGTTCGGCAAGCCGGAAGTGAACGGTCAGCGCCGCATGGGCGTGGCGCTGGCGCGGGATGAGTCGATCGAGGCTGCTCGCGCCAAGGCGACTCGTGCGTCGCAGGCGGTTGTTGTCGAGCTGTAAACCGGGTCGCGGCAGCTATTCGCGAGCAGGCTCGCTCCCACATTTGGAATGCATTTCCCTGTGGGAGCGAGCCTGCTCGCGAAGCTCTTGATCTTCTGTCAGGCAACCTGATTCAGATCGTTATTGCGCGTCTCCTTCAAACACAACACCGCGATCAGGCTCAACACCGCTGCCGCCGACACATACCCGCCGACATAGCTCAACCCGCCCATCGCCACCAGTTTCTGCGCAAAGAACGGCGCCGCCGAGGCCCCGACGATGCCGCCCAGGTTGTACGCCGCTGAAGCGCCGGTATAACGCACGTGGGTCGGAAACAGCTCAGGCAACAGCGCGCCCATCGGTGCGAATGTCACGCCCATCAAAAACAACTCGATGCACAGAAACAGCGCCACGCCCCAGGTCGAGCCCTGCGTCAGCAACGGTTCCATCAGGAATCCGGACAGAATCGCCAGCACGCCACCGATGATCAGCACCGGTTTGCGCCCGTAACGGTCGCTGGCCCAAGCGGATAATGGCGTCGCTGCGGCCATGAACAACACGGCAAAGCACAGCAGGCCGAGGAACGTTTCGCGGCTATAACCCAGCGTGGCCACGCCGTAGCTCAGGGAAAACACCGTCGAGATATAGAACAGCGCATAGCACACCACCATCGCCGCCGCACCGAGCAGGGTCGGCGCCCAGTATTGGCTGAACAACTCGACCAGCGGCACTTTGACTCGCTCGTGACGGGCGATCGCATTGGCGAACACTGGCGTTTCATGCAGCTTGAGGCGCACATACAGGCCGACCATCACCAGCGCCGCGCTGAGCAGAAACGGAATGCGCCAGCCCCAGCTGCGGAACTGTTCATCATCCAGCGTCATCGCCAGGGTCAGGAACAGGCCGTTGGCTGCAAGAAAACCAATCGATGGGCCGAGCTGCGGGAACATGCCGAACCACGCGCGCTTGCCCTTCGGCGCGTTCTCCGTAGCCAGCAGCGCCGCACCGCCCCATTCGCCGCCCAGGCCCAGGCCCTGACCGAAACGCAGCACGCACAGCAGAATCGGCGCCCAGGCACCAATGCTGTCGTAGCCCGGCAACACGCCAATCAAGGTGGTGCACACGCCCATCAACAGCAGCGAGGCGACCAGCGTCGACTTGCGCCCGATGCGGTCGCCGAAGTGGCCAAACAGTGCCGAACCCAGTGGTCGGGCGAGGAAGGCAATGCCGAAAGTGAGAAAAGCGGAAAGCATCTGCGCCGTGCCGGAGGTCTGCGGAAAGAACACCGGCCCGATCACCAGCGCCGCAGCAGTGGCATAAACGTAGAAGTCGTAGAACTCGATGGCGGTGCCGATGAAACTTGCCGTGGCCACGCGGGTGGCGGAATTGGTCGGCTGGGCAGGCGCGGTTTCGCTGTAAGCGGTATGGGTCGTCATGCGGTGATCCCTGACAGTCATGAGCTCCAGTGGAGCGAATTATTATGGTCGAACACCCAGGGATGTGGGGTAGGGCGCGAGCGCTGTTTCGAGTAGGAACAGTCGTCGGTTTGCAGTGGAAACAGTCAGGATCCGGGCAGTGCCGGGTAGGCACAGGGATCGACGGCGCTTGGGTAAGCGCCTCGATTATAGGAAGGGGGCTAACGATCAAACAAGCGCAAACAATGCAGCTTTATCGAGCAGGCATCAGAGCAGGCACCGATGAGGTCAGCCAGATCAACACCTTGCTCACCCGGTTCTCCTCGGTCTCGAGGATTTCCAGTCGATAACGCCCGATCTTCAGGCACACCGCGCTTTCCGGAATGGTTTCCAGCGCTTCGGTGACCAGGCCGTTCAGGGTCTTCGGCCCGTCGCTCGGCAGATGCCAGCCCAGGCACTTGTTCAGGTCGCGGATCGACGCGGCGCCATCGATCACCATGCGACCGTCGGCCTGGGGATGAATGTGCGGGTTGTCGAGGCTGTGCTCGCTTTCGAATTCGCCGACGATTTCTTCGAGAATGTCTTCAAGGGTGACGATACCCAGCACTTCACCGTACTCGTCCACAACCATGCCGAGACGGCGTTGCTGCTTGTGGAAGTTCAGCAGTTGCAGTTGCAGCGGCGTGCTTTCCGGGACGAAGTAGGGCTCGTAGCTGGCGGCCAGCAGCGCCTCGCGGGTCAATCCGCCGTTGCTCAGCAAATGGCCGATCTGGCGAGTGTTGAGCACCGCTTCGACCTGATTGATGTCACTGTGAAACACCGGCAGACGCGTGCGCTTGTTCTCGCGCAGTTGCTCGATGATCTCTTCGATCGAATCGTCGAGGTTGATGCCGTCGACGTCACTGCGCGGCACCAGAATGTCGTTGACCGTGATGTTGTCCAGCGCATGAATGCCCGACACCGGGTGGGCGCGGACCGGATGTTCGGGATCATCATCGTGATCGGCCGGCAACTCGTCCTCGCTCTGTTGCACCACCTGAGCCTTGCGCGTGAACGGGGTCAGCAGCAAAGCGCTGACCCGGCTGAACAGCCACGCGAACGGGTAGACGATTTTCATCGGCACGCCCAGCAGGGCATTGCCGAACGCCAGCACGGCGTCGGGATAGCGCCTGGCCATGGTGCGTGGGAAATAATCGGCGAACACCAGCAGGATGGCGCCGGCGCCCAGGCAGGCCGCCCACGGGCCATTTTCTTCGCAGAGAAAAATCGCCAGCAGCGTCGCGATGATCACCGCGAGAGCGCGGCACAGGGTATTGCAGAGGATCAGGCTGTCGAGCGGGAAGCTCAGCTTCGCCAGCGGTTTGTCGCTGGCGCGCGAAGCGATACGTTGCGCGAGCAGGTGCTGCTGCGCGATTTCGACGGCGGTAAACAGCCCTGACCATAAAATCAGCAGGACAAATACCGCGAGCATCGGCCCTATGGGCAAACCGTCCATTTATGCCGCCCGTCAGATGTGCAGGATGTATTCACGAACCAGTTTGCTGCCGAAGTACGCCAGCATCAGCAGGCAGAAACCGGCGAGGGTCCAGCGAATCGCCTTGTGGCCGCGCCAGCCCAGACGGTTGCGGCCCCACAGCAGCACGCTGAAGACGATCCATGCCAGACAGGCCAGCAGGGTCTTGTGCACCAGATGCTGGGCAAACAGGTTCTCGACGAACAGCCAGCCGGAAATCAGCGACAGCGACAGCAGTGTCCAGCCGGCCCAGAGAAAGCCGAACAGCAGACTTTCCATGGTTTGCAGGGGCGGGAAGTTCTTGATCAGCCCGGACGGGTGCTTGTGCTTGAGCTGATGGTCCTGAACCAGCAGCAGCAACGCCTGGAACACGGCGATGGTGAACATGCCGTAAGCGAGGATCGACAATAGAATGTGCGCGAGGATGCCCGGCTCTTCATCGATGATCTGCACCGTGCCGGTCGGCGCGAACTGCGCCAGCAATACCGTGATCGCCCCCAGCGGGAACAACAGCACCAGCAGGTTTTCCACCGGGATCCGTGAACAGGCCAGCAGGGTCAGGGCGATTACCGCAGCAGCGATCAGACTGGACGCACTGAAGAAGTCCAGGCCAAGGCCGATCGGGGTCAATAGATGTGTAAGCAGGCTGGCGCCGTGGGCGAGCACGGCGAAGACGCCGAGGCTGACCAGCAGGCGCTTGTTCGCCTTGGTGCCGGTGGCCAGGCGGGTACTTTGATAGACGGTCGCAGCGGCATAGAGCAGGGCGGCGGCGAGGGTGGTCAGCAAACTGGGTGACAAGGGGAGCATAAATCCTGTTAGGCGAGCCCGAAAGGCGCTGAGTTTGGCATAGAACCGCCACGGCACGAAAGACTCCGCAAGCTGACGGCGAGGTGTCCGCCGGCCGCAGTCTTCGCTATAATCCGCGACCTGCCCACGCCGCAGGCTCGCCGAGCACATGTTGATTCCGGTCTGGGCCGCCATTATCCCGGTTCGTACAGGGCCTGAAAGGATCGCGCAATGTTTGAAAACTTAACCGACCGTCTCTCGCAGACGCTGCGCCATGTCACCGGCAAGGCCAAGCTGACCGAGGACAATATCAAAGACACTCTGCGTGAAGTGCGCATGGCGTTGCTCGAAGCTGACGTCGCACTGCCGGTGGTCAAGGACTTCGTCAATTCGGTCAAGGAGCGCGCTGTCGGCACCGAGGTGTCGCGCAGCCTGACGCCGGGCCAGGCGTTCGTGAAGATCGTCCAGGCCGAGCTCGAAAGCCTGATGGGCGCGGCCAACGAAGACCTCAACCTGAGTGCCGTTCCGCCAGCCGTGATTCTGATGGCCGGTCTGCAGGGCGCGGGTAAAACCACCACCGCCGGCAAACTGGCGCGCTTCCTCAAAGAGCGCAAGAAGAAGTCGGTCATGGTCGTCTCGGCGGACATCTACCGTCCGGCGGCGATCAAGCAGCTGGAAACCCTGGCCAACGACATCGGCGTGACGTTCTTCCCGTCCGACCTGAGCCAGAAGCCGGTCGACATCGCCAATGCGGCTATTAAAGAAGCCAAACTGAAGTTCATCGACGTGGTCATCGTCGACACCGCCGGTCGTCTGCACATCGACGAAGAGATGATGGGCGAGATCAAGGCGCTGCACGCTGCGATCAACCCGGTCGAAACCCTGTTCGTGGTCGACGCCATGACCGGTCAGGACGCCGCCAACACCGCCAAGGCCTTCGGCGATGCGCTGCCGCTGACCGGTGTGATCCTGACCAAGGTCGACGGCGACGCCCGTGGCGGTGCCGCACTGTCGGTGCGCGCCATCACCGGCAAGCCGATCAAGTTCATCGGTATGGGCGAGAAGAGCGAAGCGCTCGATCCGTTCCACCCTGAGCGTATCGCCTCGCGGATCCTCGGCATGGGCGACGTGCTCAGCCTGATCGAACAGGCCGAAGCGACGCTGGACAAGGACAAGGCCGACAAACTGGCCAAGAAGCTGAAAAAGGGCAAGGGCTTCGACCTCGAAGACTTCCGCGATCAGCTGCAACAGATGAAGAACATGGGCGGCCTCGGCGGGCTCATGGACAAACTGCCGAGCATCGGCGGGGTCAACCTGTCGCAGATGGGCAATGCCCAGAACGCCGCAGAGAAGCAATTCAAGCAGATGGAAGCCATCATCAATTCCATGACCCCGGCCGAGCGCCGCGACCCTGAGCTGATCAGCGGTTCGCGTAAGCGCCGGATCGCCATGGGTTCCGGCACGCAGGTGCAGGACATCGGCCGCTTGATCAAGCAGCACAAGCAGATGCAGAAGATGATGAAGAAATTCACCGCCAAGGGCGGTATGGCAAAAATGATGCGCGGCATGGGCGGTATGTTGCCCGGCGGCGGCATGCCGAAAATGTAAAGACTTCGCCGGTCGTCGCACCGGCGCAGACCCTGCAAGGACGCAGGATCAACAGCAAACCCGCACTCGGCGGGAGCTGACTGGCCGTTTTTATCGACGGCTCTCTATGCAAATCTGCACGGCATGCCATGGGCGCCGGAAAAAGTCATTTGCAAAAGTCCGGATATTCCTTAGAATATGCGGCCTTTCGGGCACCCATGCCCGCTGTGCATTTAGATTTGCAGCACCGACTACAGGAACGATGTTCACATGCTAACAATCCGTCTTGCCCTTGGCGGCTCCAAAAAGCGCCCGTTTTACCACCTGACCGTAACCGACTCGCGTAACCCGCGTGACGGCTCCCACAAAGAACAGGTTGGTTTCTTCAACCCTGTTGCCCGTGGTCAGGAAATCCGTCTGTCCGTGAACCAAGAGCGCGTTGCCTACTGGCTGAGCGTTGGTGCACAACCTTCTGAGCGCGTTGCTCAGTTGTTGAAGGAATCTGCCAAGGCTGCGGCCTGAGCAATATGAGCGCGACGCCAGCCCCTGCCGATGATTTGATCGTTATTGGCAAAATTTATTCTGTTCATGGCGTTCGCGGCGAAGTGAAGGTTTATTCCTTTACTGATCCGACTGAAAACCTGTTGCAGTACAAAACCTGGACGCTCAAGCGCGAAGGCAATGTCAAACAGGTCGAGCTGGTCAGTGGACGCGGGAGCGACAAGTTCCTGGTCGCCAAGCTCAAGGGTCTCGATGATCGTGAAGAAGCTCGTCTTCTGGCCGGTTATGAGATCTGCGTGCCGCGCAACCTGTTCGCTGAATTGACCGAAGGCGAGTACTACTGGTACCAGCTGGAAGGTCTGAAGGTCATCGACACCCTTGGGCAACTGCTCGGGAAAATCGATCATCTTCTGGAAACCGGCGCCAATGATGTAATGGTCGTCAAGCCTTGCGCTGGCAGCCTGGATGATCGCGAACGCCTGTTGCCCTATACGGAGCAATGCGTGTTGGCCGTCGACCTGGAAGCGGGCGAGATGAAGGTGGATTGGGACGCGGACTTCTGAACGTGGCTAACTTGCGCGTAGAAGTGATCAGTTTGTTTCCCGAGATGTTTTCCGCCATTGGCGATTACGGCATCACCAGTCGTGCGGTCAAACAGGGGCTCTTGCAGCTGACCTGTTGGAATCCGCGAGATTACACGACGGATCGGCATCACACTGTGGACGATCGCCCGTTTGGCGGTGGTCCGGGCATGGTGATGAAGATCAAGCCCCTGGAAGATGCGCTGGCTCAGGCCAAGGCAGCAGCCGGGGAGGCGGCGAAGGTGATTTACCTGTCCCCCCAAGGCCGTCAACTGACTCAGTCGGCGGTACGCGAGCTGGCACAATCGGATGCATTGATCCTGATTGCCGGCCGCTACGAAGGCATTGACGAGCGCTTTATTGAGGCTCATGTCGATGAAGAGTGGTCGATTGGCGACTATGTACTGTCTGGCGGCGAGCTGCCGGCCATGGTCCTGATCGATGCGGTTACACGACTGCTGCCTGGAGCTTTAGGGCATGCGGATTCCGCTGAGGAAGATTCCTTTACGGATGGTCTGCTGGATTGCCCGCACTACACCCGACCGGAGGTGTATGCGGATCAGCGTGTTCCCGACGTGTTGCTGAGTGGCAATCACGCGCATATCCGGCGTTGGCGTTTACAGCAGTCCCTTGGTCGGACCTATGAACGACGCGCCGATCTTCTGGAAAGCCGCTCGCTTTCTGGAGAAGAGAAGAAGCTGCTCGAGGAATACATCCGCGAGCGGGACGATAGTTAACAACGTATCGATGGTAGATCGAACGATTTACCTTAGGAGCACAGCATGACCAACAAAATCATCCTTGCACTCGAAGCAGAGCAGATGACCAAAGAAATCCCTACCTTCGCCCCAGGCGACACTATTGTCGTTCAGGTGAAAGTGAAGGAAGGCGATCGTTCCCGTCTGCAAGCGTTCGAAGGCGTTGTAATCGCCAAGCGTAACCGCGGCGTGAACAGTGCGTTCACCGTTCGTAAAATCTCCAACGGTGTTGGCGTAGAACGTACTTTCCAGACCTACTCCCCGCAGATCGACAGCATGGCTGTTAAACGTCGCGGTGACGTACGTAAAGCCAAGCTGTACTACCTGCGCGACCTGTCGGGTAAAGCAGCACGCATCAAGGAAAAACTGGCTTAAGCCCAGCTTCCGATGCAGAAAAAAGCAGCCTACGGGCTGCTTTTTTGTTGCCCGGGATTTGTGCTGCAAAGATCTTCAGTCTGTCTGTGACCCAGTCGCGGCCTTCGCGAGCAGGCTCGCTCCCACAGGAATACAGTGGGAGCGAGCCTGCTCGCGAATCGATCCATCAGGCGCTGGAACCTTCTGGTTGAATCAACGCCAGCAACGTCCACCCCGCACCCGGCTTCAACGCCGTTTCCGGTGTCACCACATGCACCCAGCCGCTGTCATCACGCATGAACAGCAGCGTCGCTCGATTGCCGTGCAGCGCCCGGTAATCCTCCCAGCCGAAGCCGTCCGTCAATGTCGTGCTGTAGAGCTCCGCTCCCTGGCCCATCTGGCCGGCCAGTTTCGAATAGGTCAGTGCCTCACTGCCCAACTGATTGCCCCGGTGTTCCAGGCTCGCCCGATGTTTATCGCTGCGGCGGCTTTCATGGCCGCTGGCCAGACCGAACAGGCGCTGATGACCGAAGTCATGACGAAAGCGCATCGCCGCCAGTGTGTTCAGCTCGCCTGAGGGTGACAGCGCCAGCAAATGCCCCAACCCCACCAGATCCAGATGCGCGTCGGCATGCTGCGACGCCGGGTTGCCGAAATAAGTCGGCAAGCCTTCCATGCGTGCCGCGCGGATATTCTCCCAGCTCGAATCGGTCAGCAGTACGCGACTGCCCAGTTGCTGCAGCGACTTGCCCAATGCGCGGGCCGGGCCATTTGCACCGACGATCAGAAAACCGCTCGGCGCCGGTTCGGCGACCTTTAACAGCCGTGCCAGCGGACGCGCCGTTGCGCTTTGCAAAACCACGGTGCCGATGATCACCGCAAAGGTCAGCGGCACCAGTAGCAGGGCGCCTTCATGTCCGGATTCATCCAGGCGAATCGCGAAAATCGCCGAGACAGCCGCAGCGACGATCCCGCGTGGCGCGATCCAGCACAGCAACGCCCGTTCACGCCAGCTGAGACTGGAACCGGCGGTGCTGAGCAAAACATTCAATGGGCGAGCGATCAACTGGATCACCAGCAGCAGAATCAACACCAGCGGTCCCAGACCGATCAACGCGTTCAGGTCCAGGCGCGCCGCGAGCAGGATGAACAGCCCGGAAATCAGCAACACGCTGAGGTTTTCCTTGAAGTGCAGGATGTGCCGCACGTCCACGCCTTTCATGTTGGCTAGCCACATGCCCATCAGCGTCACCGCCAGCAGGCCGGACTCATGCATCACTTGGTTGGCACAGATGAATATCGCCAGCACCGCTGCCAGCGAGGCCAGATTGTGCAGGTATTCCGGCAGCCATTGACGTCGGATTACCGTCCCCAGCAGCCAGCCACCGACGACACCAAACACGGCGCCGCAGAGGATCACCCCGCCGAAGGTGAGAAGACTTTGCTTGAGGCCATGCCCTTCAGCGCTGGCGATGATGAAGCTGTACACCACGACGGCGAGCAGAGCGCCGATCGGATCGATGACGATGCCTTCCCAGCGCAGGATGTTGGCGATCGAGGCTTTTGGCCGCACCACCCGCAGCATCGGCACGATTACGGTCGGACCGGTGACCAGCGTCAGGCTGCCAAACAGAATCGCCAGCATCCAGTCGAAGCCCAGCAGAAAGTGCGTGGCTACCGCGATGACGATCCAGGTCGAAATCGCACCGAGGGTCACCAGTCGATGAACGACGCTGCCGATCTCTTTCCATTCCGACAGGTGCAGGGTCAGGCTGCCTTCGAACAGGATCAGCGCCACCGCCAGCGACACCAGTGGCATCAGCAGCGGGCCGAACATTTCCTGCGGGTCGAGCCAACCCAGCACCGGGCCGGCCAGAATGCCGGTCAGCAGCAGAAACAGAATGGCCGGCAGCTTCAGGCGCCATGCCAGCCACTGACAACCCAGCGCCGCCGCGCCGATCCCGCCAAATGCCAAGAGAATTTGCTGCTCGTTCATTGATGCTCCCTGTTCCTTGATCTGGCTGGCTATGAAAGACTAGCGGCCATTCCCGTCGTTCACTGTCTATTTGCGCGCAGTGTTAAAAACTGCCTGCCCTGAGCACCCATGCCTGCCATCGACCATCCGCTGATTGATCAATTCCTCGACGCTTTATGGCTGGAGAAAGGCCTGTCCGACAACACCCGCGACGCCTATCGCAGCGACCTCGCGCTGTTCAACGGCTGGTTGCAGGAGAAAAACCTCGAACTGATCAATGCCGGCCGCGAGTTGATCCTCGATCACTTGGCGTGGCGGCTGGAGCAAAACTACAAGCCGCGCTCCACCGCGAGATTTCTCTCCGGGGTGCGTGGTTTTTATCGCTATCTGCTGCGGGAAAAACTGATCAGCGTCGACCCGACGTTGCGCGTCGACATGCCGCAATTGGGCCGGCCGTTGCCCAAATCGCTGTCGGAAGCCGATGTCGAAGCGCTGCTCAAGGCGCCGGACCTGAGTGACGCCATCGGCCAGCGTGACCGCGCGATGCTGGAAGTGCTGTATGCCTGTGGCCTGCGCGTGACCGAGCTGATCAGCCTGACGCTGGAGCAGGTCAACCTGCGCCAGGGCGTATTGCGGGTGATGGGCAAGGGCAGCAAGGAGCGTCTGGTGCCGATGGGCGAGGAGGCGATTGTCTGGGTCGAGCGCTATATGCGTGATGGTCGTGGCGAGTTGCTCGGTGGCCGCCCCAGCGATGTGCTGTTCCCCAGCCAGCGCGGCGAGCAGATGACCCGGCAGACGTTCTGGCATCGGATCAAGCATCAGGCCAAGGTCGCCGGGATCAGCAAATCGCTGTCGCCGCACACCTTGCGTCACGCGTTCGCCACGCACCTGCTCAACCACGGCGCGGACTTGCGCGTGGTGCAGATGCTGCTCGGGCACAGCGACTTGTCTACGACGCAGATCTATACCCATGTCGCCCGCGCGCGGTTGCAGGATCTGCACGCCAAGCACCACCCTCGCGGCTAAGGCAGGCTTCCATGTTGAGAGAATTACCTGTGGTGAGGGGATTTATCCCCGTTCGGCTGCGCAGCAGTCGCAAACCCGGCTGGTTCGATTTTGACTGAAAGATCGCGGTGGATGGTTTAGGGCTGCTTCGCAACCCGTCGGGTATAAATCCCCTCGCCACAATGATGTGTGTCAGCCAAATGTGGTTGTGGGTCAGTTGTACAAGCATGAAGGTGTGTCAGTTGCACATGAGTGTGTGGCGACAGGCGCATTCGGCCCTCGTGACCTTATGTGTTAGGCTTTGCCGGTTTGCACGATGGACGGTTATGACCCGGTGTTTCGCACGGGCGTTCTGATCGTTCCATCCGCCCGCCCTCAGGAGTACTCATGCGTCTGACCCAGATTTTCGCCGCCGCCGCTATTGCGCTGGTGAGCACCTTTGCCGTCGCCGATGACGCGGCCGACAAAGCCATTCGTCAAAGCCTGGAAAAACTCGAACTCGAGGTTCCGGTCGAGAGCATCAGTGCCAGCCCGTTGCCTGGCATGTATGAAGTCAAACTCAAAGGCAGCCGCGTGCTGTACGCCAGCGCCGATGGCCAGTACATCGTGCAGGGCAACCTGTATCAGCTGGCGAATGGCAAACCGGTCAACCTGACCGAGAAGACCGAACGCCTGGGCATTTCCAAACTGATCAATGCCATCCCGGTGGCCGAAACCGTGGTCTACCCGGCTGTGGGCGAGACCAAATCGCACATCACCGTGTTCACCGACACCACCTGTCCGTACTGCCACAAACTGCATGCCGAAGTGCCCGAGCTGAACAAGCGCGGCATCGAAGTGCGCTACGTGGCGTTCCCGCGCCAGGGCCTGAATTCGCCTGGCGACGAACAGCTGCAAGCGGTTTGGTGCTCGAAAGACAAGAAAGCCGCCATGGACAAAATGGTCGATGGCAAGGAAATCAAAGCCGCCAAGTGCGATAACCCGGTTTCCAAGCAATTCGCCCTCGGTCAGTCGATCGGCGTGAACGGTACACCGGCCATCGTTTTGGCCGACGGTCAGGTCATTCCGGGCTACCAGCCGGCGCCACAAGTCGCCAAACTGGCGCTGGGCGCGAAGTAATTCGCATCGTCACGGGCAACCGTTGACGATCGTGGTCCGGCAGCTACAGCGCCGGGCCATCAACAGAGAGCCGCGAGCACGCGGCTGTTTTCCGGCCGACCCTGTGTCGGCCGTTTCATGGGGAGTTCACAGTGAATCCGGTCAAAGTAGGCATCTGTGGGTTAGGGACCGTCGGTGGCGGTACCTTCAACGTACTTCAGCGCAACGCCGAGGAAATTGCTCGTCGTGCCGGGCGTGGAATCGAAGTGGCACAAATTGCCACGCGCACGCCAAAGCCTCAGTTCCAGACGACCGGTATTGCGATTACCAACGATGTCTTCGAAGTGGCCACGAACCCTGAGATCGACATCGTCATAGAGCTGATGGGCGGCTACACCGTTGCCCGCGAGCTGGTACTCAAGGCCATCGAGAATGGCAAGCATGTGGTCACCGCGAACAAGGCGCTGATAGCCGTTCACGGTAATGAGATTTTCGCCAAGGCACGCGAGAAAGGCGTGATCGTGGCATTCGAAGCGGCCGTGGCCGGTGGCATTCCGGTGATCAAGGCGATCCGCGAAGGCCTGTCCGCCAACCGCATCAACTGGGTTGCCGGGATCATCAACGGCACCGGCAACTTCATCCTCACCGAAATGCGCGAGAAGGGCCGTACGTTTGAAGACGTGCTCGCCGAAGCGCAGGCGCTGGGTTACGCCGAAGCCGACCCGACCTTCGACGTCGAAGGCATCGATGCCGCGCACAAGCTGACCATTCTGGCGTCTATCGCCTTCGGTATTCCGCTGCAATTCGACAAGGCGTACACCGAAGGCATCACCAAACTGACCACTGCCGACGTCAACTACGCCGAAGCGCTGGGCTATCGCATCAAGCACTTGGGTGTGGCGCGCAGCACTGACGCCGGCATCGAGTTGCGCGTGCACCCGACGCTGATTCCGGCCGATCGCCTGATCGCCAACGTCAACGGCGTGATGAACGCAGTGATGGTCAACGGCGACGCCGCCGGTTCGACGCTGTTCTACGGTGCCGGCGCTGGCATGGAGCCGACCGCTTCCTCGGTGATCGCCGATCTGGTCGACGTGGTTCGCGCGATGACTTCCGACCCGGAAAACCGTGTGCCGCACCTGGCCTTCCAGCCGGACTCGCTGTCGGCGCATCCGATCCTGCCGATCGAAGCGTGCGAGAGCGCTTATTACCTGCGCATTCACGCCAAGGACCACCCGGGCGTACTGGCGCAGGTGGCGAGCATCCTGTCGGAGCGCGGCATCAATATCGAATCGATCATGCAGAAGGAAGTCGAAGAGCATGACGGCCTGGTGCCGATGATCCTGCTGACCCACCGTGTGGTCGAGCAGCGCATCAACGATGCGATCACCGCGCTGGAAGCACTGGCTGGCGTTGACGGCCCGGTTGTACGGATCCGTGTCGAACATTTGAACTAAAGCAGCGGCAAGCTTCGAGCTGCAAGCGGCAAGAGAGAAGCAGTCTGGCTTTTACTTGCGACTTGCAGCTTGCAGCTTGCAGCTCAAACCGAAGGTTTGAAAAAAATGCGATATATCAGTACTCGCGGCCAGGCCCCGGCCCTGAATTTCGAAGAGGTCCTGCTGGCCGGTCTGGCGACCGATGGCGGTCTGTACGTGCCGGAAAACCTGCCACGTTTTACTCAGGAAGAGATCGCTTCCTGGGCTGGCCTGCCGTATCACGAACTGGCCTTCCGGGTGATGCGCCCGTTTGTCACCGGCAGCATCCCGGATGCCGATTTCAAGAAGATCCTCGAAGAAACCTACGGTGTGTTCGCCCACAGCGCCGTTGCGCCACTGCGTCAGTTGAACGGTAATGAATGGGTGCTTGAGCTGTTCCACGGCCCAACCCTGGCGTTCAAGGATTTCGCCCTGCAACTGCTCGGTCGTCTGCTCGACTACGTGCTGGAAAAGCGCGGCGAGCGCGTGGTGATTGTCGGTGCCACCTCTGGAGACACCGGTTCTGCGGCCATCGAAGGCTGCAAGCACTGTGAAAACGTCGACATCTTCATCCTGCACCCGCATCAGCGTGTATCGGAAGTGCAGCGTCGGCAGATGACGACGATCTTCGGCGAGAACATCCACAACATCGCCATCGAAGGCAACTTCGATGACTGCCAGGAAATGGTCAAGAACAGCTTCGCCGACCAGAGCTTCCTCAAAGGCACGCGTCTGGTGGCGGTGAACTCGATCAACTGGGCGCGGATCATGGCCCAGATCGTTTACTACTTCCATGCGTCCCTGCAGTTGGGCGGTCCGGCGCGTTCGGTGTCGTTCTCGGTGCCGACCGGCAACTTCGGCGACATCTTCGCCGGCTACTTGGCGCGCAACATGGGCCTGCCGATCAATCAGTTGATCGTGGCGACCAACCGCAACGACATCCTGCACCGCTTCATGAGCGGCAACCAGTACGTCAAGGAAACCCTGCACGCAACGCTGTCGCCGTCGATGGACATCATGGTGTCGTCGAACTTCGAGCGCCTGCTGTTCGACCTGCACGGGCGTAACGGTGCGGCGATTGCCGGCCTGATGGACTCGTTCAAAAAGGACGGCAGCTTCAGCGTCGAACAAGAGCGCTGGACCGAAGCACGCAAGCTGTTCGATTCGCTGGCGGTGGACGATGCGCAGACCTGCGAAACCATCGCCGACGTATACGAGCAGACCGGTGAAGTCCTCGACCCGCACACTGCCATCGGTGTGAAAGCTGCGCGCGAATGCCGTCGCAGTCTGGATATCCCGATGGTGATTCTGGGCACTGCCCATCCGGTCAAGTTTCCTGAGGCAGTGGAGAAAGCGGGTGTAGGAAAAGCGCTCGAACTACCTGCACATCTTTCGGATTTGTTTGAGCGAAACGAGCGTTGCACGGTTCTGCCAAACGACCTGAAAGCCGTGCAAGCCTTTGTCAGCCAGCATGGCAACCGCGGCAAGCCACTTTAAGCCAGTAAAAGCTGTCACATTTTGAAGCCCGTCTCCTGACGGGCTTTTTTGTTTCTGCTGCCACACTGCTCGGGTTTTCACCCACGAAGGACGGGTGAGTCGATCACGAAGGAAATGGCAATGCTGTTTTACAGAGGTTTGAAACCGGCACTGGGCTGGTTGTTTTTGTTGGCGGTGCTGGGATGGATGCACAGCGGCGTGGCAGCGCAGATGGCACTCGATCAGGCCAATGCGTCGGGCAATGTGCCGGCTGTCGAGCTGGATGCGCACGAGCGGCAATGGATCCGTGACAACCCCAGAGTAACGGTGGCATCGGTGCAATATCCGCTGTACCTGTTTCAGGACGAACACGGCCAGTGGAGCGGTCTGAACAACGATGTGCTCAAGCGGGTCAGCGCGATGACCGGTCTGCAATTCGAGCACCAGGAATCGTTCTCTACCGACCATATGCTCGATCGCCTGCAAAGCGGGGTCGCGGACATCAGTACGACGTTGGCCATGAGCGATGAACGCAAGGCGTTTCTCGATTTCAGTCATGCTTTCGGAGGGGCTGGCTGGGTGTTTGTCGGACATGCCAATGCCCCGAGGGTGGAGTCTTTCGAGCAACTGGCGAAGCGCGTTCTGGTGCTGCCCGCCCGGCATGCCCTGGAGGATGCGATTCGGCGCGATTATCCGTCGATTGAAATACGCTCGGTGAAAACCTACGCCGAAGCGCGGGCGCTGGTCGAGAGTGGGGAAGCCTACGCAACCATCGAAAACGAAATCGGCGCGCAGCTCTATCCGTTGGGCATGCTCAAGGTCGGTGCCCTGGTAGAGGGCAAGTGGGAAGCCGATCATCTGGCTGTACGAAAAGGCATGCCGCAACTACTGAGTATTCTTAACAAGGCGCTGGAAGCTTTCCCTGCTGCGGAGTTGCGGGCGATTCGTCTCAAGTGGCTGGCAGGCGTTTCGCCGCCGCCCGTGCCCTCCGTGTGGAGGCGCCTGGTCGAGTGGGCATGCTGGGCGATGGGGGGAATCGGCGTTTTCGGAATGCTGTCGCTGGTGTGGAACCGGCGCCTGTCGGCCGTGATCAAGCTGCGGTGCGCGGCGGAAAAGGAGTTGGGCGATCAACTGGCCTTTCAGCACGCCCTGATCGATTCGATGCCGGATCCGGTGTTTGTCCGTGATCTGCACGGGCGTTTGATCATCTGCAATCGCAGTTACGAGGAAGCGCTGTCGGTGCGCCAGGACCAGATGCAGGGACGCTTGCTGATCGAAGTCGATGCGTTTCCGGAAACCACCGCGCGGATGCTCCACGACGAATTCATCGCCCAGTTGCAAACCCGCAAGTCGCGCTTCAGCAAACGCCAACTGCTGTTCAAGGGCGGGCCTCGCGAGGTTTATCAGTGGACCGTGCCGTTTTACAGCGGCGACGGCAAATTGCGCGGCTTGTTGGGCGGCTGGACCGACATCACCCAGCGTCGGACCGAGAGCGGGTGCCGCTGTCTGCAGTAAAGAAGGGAAATGTCCTGCAAGACGCGGCTACTTTTCTGATGGGAGGCTTAAGACGCCTGCCCTAGAGTGAACGACACCTGCGGTGAGAGTCCGCGATGATCGCTCCAGAGGTCGCCCATGCGCTCGCTTAAAGTCCTGATTCTTGAACCCAACCCGTTCCAGCTCATGGCATTGCATCAAATGCTCAATGCCATCGGCATCTACGACGTATTGACCGCGCCTTCTCTGGCGTCAGCCTTGTCTTCACTGGGGCATCGCGGTGCGGTCGATATCGCCATTTGCGATCCGCAGCTCAAAGGTGGCGATGGGTTGGCATTGATTCATCACCTGGCGGCGCACCATGAGGCGCGTGCCCTGATTCTGCTGGGCTCGGTCGCGCAGAGTTTGTTGAGTGATCTGGAGCCGGTGCTTCGTCAACAACGCCTGCGCCTGCTGGGGCGTCTGCAGACACCGGTTTCGGCGGTGTTGATGCGAGGTCTGCTGGACAGTTATCTGATCACTGCGCAGGCACTCATCGAGGCCTGATACCGGCGAATATTTTTCTGTCATCTTCGCCATGCATGCTCTGTCAGACACGGTCCTGCAAGGTCGGAACGTGACAGGCAGAACTTTCTTCTCGGGCCGGTGGTCATTTAATGTGAACACGCCCCAGGCACTGTGTTTTCGGACTATTGAGTGGAGATCGAGATGGAAAGTATCAGTCTATTGCTCGGTGAGGCTCTGAGCCCGTATCAGGTGACGCTGACCCCTCGCGGCAGCCATGGTGAATGTCTGGTGACGCTGAAGAACAGCAGCGGCGCCATTGTGGTGGAACGCGAATTCAATCAGGCCCAGTTGAGCGACAAGCGCTTGCTGACCGACGTGGTGGACGGCCTGCACCGTGACGTGATGATCGCCGAAGGGCGGCTGGAACCCTGCGTCATTGCGGCGTTGCGCAATGCAGCTCTGGACAAGCGTCCGGCCCTGTAAAGATGAAATATTTTTTGTGGGAACCTTCCTGCATCCCTGTCAGTCAGACCCCATAACAGCAGGATCAAGCATTGTGCTCCGGTGCTTGTCGCTTGCTGCTACGGGTCTCGAAGCAGACCCCGTTTAACCCCGAGTCGTCTCCCCACTTCTCGGGGTTTCTTTTGCCCGGCGTTTGCCCTGTGCACAGCTTTTTGCTCGAAAACCAAACCTCCAGCGTTGCTCAAATGGCCCCGTCTTCGCGCAGCCGAGCGATTTGCGCCGCGTCGTAGCCCAGATCGCCAAGCACCTGCGCATTGTGTTCGCCAAGCTGCGGTCCGACCCATTCGGACGAGCCCGGCGTTTCCGACAGCTTCGGCACGATGCCGGGCATCTTGAAATCCTTGCCGTCCGGCAGCTTGGCATGCAGGAACATCTCCCGCGCCAAGTATTGCGGATCGTTGAACATGTCCTCGGCGCTGAAGATCCGGCTGACCGGTACGTCGGCCTGATTGAGCAAGTCGAGAACGATCTGCAGCGGTAAGGAATTGACCCAGCGATCAATCACGCCATACAACTCGTCCCGGCGACTGTCACGCCCGTCGTTACTGGCCAGCAGAGGGTCGTTGGCAAGATCTGCGCGGCCAATCACAAGCATGAAGCGTTTGAAGATCGCATCACCATTGGCGCCGATCTGCACATGTTTGCCGTCGGCACTGGTGTGAATCGAAGAGGGCGTGATGCCCGGCATAATGTTACCGCTGCGCTCGCGGATGAAACCGAAGACGTCGAACTCCGGCACCATGCTTTCCATCATCGCGAAGATAGCTTCATAAAGCGCAACGTCGACCACTTGGCCCAGTCCGCCATTGACTTCGCGATGACGCAGCGCCATCAGTGCACCGATCACGCCCCACAGCGCGGCAATCGAATCGCCGATGGAAATCCCGGTGCGCACTGGCGGCCGGTCTTCGAAACCGGTGATGTAACGCAAACCGCCCATGGATTCGCCGACCGCGCCGAAGCCGGGCTGATCTTTCATCGGCCCGGTCTGACCGAAACCGGACAGGCGCACCATGACCAGTTTCGGGTTCAGGGCGTGCAGGGTTTCCCAGCTCAGACCGAGTTTTTCCAGTACGCCGGGGCGAAAATTCTCGATGAGAATGTCGGCTTCGCCCAGCAGCTGTTTCAGGATCGCCAAGCCGTCGGGGTGTTTCAGATTGAGGGTCAGCGACTTCTTGTTGCGCGCCTGGACAAACCACCACAACGAGGTGCCTTCGTACAACTTGCGCCATTTGCGCAGGGGATCGCCGCCGTCCGGCGATTCGATCTTGATCACTTCGGCGCCGAATTCGCCGCAAATGCGCGAGGCAAACGGCCCGGCAATCAACGTACCCAATTCAATGACTTTCAGACCCGAGAGCGGTTTGCTGGTGAACGGCATGCGAAATCCTGTAGGACAAGGCTGAGCGGATACAGGGTTTTAACATAGCCGGCTGTCAGACGCCGCAGCTTGATTGCCATCAATTCGATGATTGCCTGTGGCATCGGTTAGACTTGCCGACTTTCCTCGTATCAAGAAGCCCGTTCATGGCCCAGCCGTCCACAACCTACAAATTCGAACTGAACCTCACCGACCTCGACCGCAGCGTCTACGAGAGCGTCAAGCAGACCATCGCCCGTCATCCTTCGGAGACGGAAGAACGCATGACTGTGCGGCTGCTGGCCTACGCGCTCTGGTACAACGAGCAGCTGTCGTTCGGCCGTGGTCTGTCAGACGTGGATGAACCGGCCTTGTGGGAAAAGAGCCTGGACGACCGTGTCCTGCACTGGATCGAAGTCGGCCAGCCGGATGCCGATCGCCTGACCTGGTGCTCGCGCCGCACCGAACGCACCAGCCTGCTGGCCTACGGCAGCCTGCGTGTCTGGGAAACCAAGGTGATCCCGGCGATCAAGAACCTGAAAAACGTCAATATCGCCGCCGTCCCGCAGGAAGTGCTGGAGACCCTGGCCAAGGACATGCCGCGCGTTATCAAGTGGGACGTGATGATCAGCGAAGGCACGATCTTCGTCACCGACGATCGCGGTCAGCACGAAGTCCAGTTGCAATGGCTGCAAGGTGAGCGCGGCTGAGGTCGCGACACCGCTGATATTTCCCACGAATCAAAGAGAAGCCTCCGTCGCCCCATGCGTATCGAACCTCGTCAATTGCCTGCCACGTTGCCTTTCCTCGGTGATCTGCCGCCACTGCTGACCCGCCTGTACGCGGCGCGGGGCGTGCAGTCTGAGGCGGAGCTGGACAAGAGTCTGGCGCGCTTGATCCCGTTCCAGCAGCTCAAAGGCATCGATGCGGCAGTCGACCTGCTGGTGACGGCATTGGAGCAACGCCAGCGCATTTTGATCGTCGGCGACTTCGATGCGGACGGCGCCACCGCCAGCACCGTCGGTGTCCTCGGCCTGCGCCTGCTTGGCGCGGCGCATGTCGATTATCTGGTGCCGAACCGTTTCGAATACGGCTATGGCCTGACGCCGGAAATCGTTGAAGTAGCGCTGACCCGTGAACCGCAGTTATTGATCACCGTCGACAATGGTATTTCCAGTGTCGAAGGCGTCGCGGCGGCCAAGCGCGCCGGACTGAAGGTGTTGATCACCGACCACCACTTGCCCGGCGATGAACTGCCGCAGGCTGATGCGCTGGTCAATCCGAATCAGCCGGGCTGCGAATTTCCGAGCAAAGCGCTGGCCGGCGTCGGGGTGATCTTTTACGTACTCATGGCGTTGCGCGCGCGTCTGCGCAGCCTCGGCTGGTACGAGAGCAAGCCACAACCGAACATCGGCGAACTGCTCGATCTGGTGGCGCTGGGCAGCGTCGCCGACGTGGTGCCGCTGGATGCCAACAACCGCATTCTCGTGCATCAAGGGCTGGAGCGGATTCGCGCCGGCCGGGCACGGCCGGGGATCAAGGCGATTCTCGAAGTCGCCAAGCGAGAGGCTGCGCGGATCACTTCCACCGACCTGGGTTTCATCGTCGGCCCGCGCCTGAACGCCGCCGGGCGTCTGGACGACATGAGCCTGGGCATCGAATGCCTGCTCACTGCCGACGCCAATCTGGCGCGGGAGATGGCTGCGCAACTGGACGGTATGAACCAGGATCGCAAATCCATCGAGCAGGGCATGCAGCGTGAAGCGCTGGCGCAGCTCAAGGATCTGCCAGTCGAATCGATGCCGTTTGGTCTGTGCCTGTTCGACCCGGAGTGGCACCAGGGCGTGATCGGCATTCTCGCTTCGCGCATGAAAGAGCGCTATTTCCGCCCGACCATTGCCTTCGCCGATGCCGGTGATGGTCTGCTCAAGGGCTCCGGTCGCTCGGTGCAGGGCTTCCATATTCGCGATGCGCTGAGCGTGGTCGCAGCGCAGCATCCGAACCTGATCGCCAAATATGGTGGTCATGCGATGGCCGCTGGTCTGACCTTGCCGCAGGAGAATTTTCCGCTGTTCGCCGAGGCGTTTGACGCTGAGGTGCGCAGGCAACTTCGAGAAGAAGACCTCACCGGGCGCATGTTGTCGGACGGCACGCTGGCCGTTGAAGAGTTTCATCTCGAACTGGCTCGCGCCTTGCGCCACGCCGGGCCATGGGGTCAGCACTTTCCGGAGCCGCTGTTTCACGGTGTGTTTCAACTGGTCGAGCAGCGTGTGGTCGGCGAACGGCATTTGAAAGTGGTGCTGAAAAGCGAATGCGGTTCGGTGAAACTCGATGGCATCGCGTTTGGCATTGATCGCGATGTGTGGCCGAACCCGACGATTCAATGGGTTGAACTGGCGTACAAGCTCGACGTTAACGAGTTTCGTGGCAACGAGACTGTGCAGCTGATGATTGCTCATATCGAACCGCGTTAAGCCATTCGCGAGCAGGTTCGCTCCCACAGGTACGGTGCAGTCTTGTGGGAGCGAGCTTGCTCGCGAAAGTGTCCTTTCACACACTGAATTACTCTGAACCCTCCGTCATTCCCGGTTGTCGACTAGGCTCTAAGCACTGCTTGATTGGCCTTGTGACGTTTTGTCGTTTTTTTGCCCGCGGGGGCGGGTGCTGCACCCTTTTTCTGTCACTCGTCGACTTTTCAAACAGAACCCTGGAGCCTGCCCACTGATTCGAGAGGTGCCCCATGAGTCTGCTGCTTGAACCCTTTACCCTGCGCCAACTGACCCTGCCCAACCGCATCGCCGTGTCGCCGATGTGCCAGTACTCCAGCGTCGACGGCTTGGCCAACGACTGGCATCTGGTGCACCTGGGCAGCCGCGCGGTGGGCGGTGCCGGTCTGGTTTTCACCGAAGCCACGGCGGTGACCGCCGACGGGCGCATCACCGCCGAAGACCTTGGACTGTGGAACGACGAGCAGATCGAACCGCTGCAACGCATCACTCGCTTCATCACCGCCCAGGGTGCGGTCGCCGGTATTCAACTGGCCCACGCCGGGCGCAAGGCCAGCACCCACCGGCCGTGGATCGGCAAGCATGGCAGTGTCAAACCCGAGGACGGCGGCTGGACCCCGGTCGGGCCATCGCCGATTGCTTTCGACCCGCAGCACACCCAACCGAAGCAGCTGGATGAAGGGCAGATCGCCGAAGTGATCCAGGCCTTTGTCAACGCGGCCAAACGCGCGCTGACGGCCGGGTTCAGCGTGGTCGAGGTGCATGCTGCGCACGGCTATCTGCTGCATCAATTTCTTTCGCCGCTGAGCAATCAACGCCGCGATCAGTACGGTGGTTCGTTCGAGAATCGTATCCGTCTGGTGCTGCAGGTCACTGAAGCGGTGAGGGCGGTATGGCCGGAGGAATTGCCAGTGTTTGTCCGCGTCTCGGCGACTGATTGGGTCGAAGACGGCTGGAATCCGGATGAGACCGTGGAACTGGCGCGTCGCCTTCACACGCTGGGCGCCGATCTCATTGACGTGTCTTCAGGTGGGACTGCTGCAAATGCGGAAATCCCGGTTGGACCCGGATATCAGACGCGCTTCGCCGAGCGTGTACGCAAAGAGTCAGGCATCGCCACCGGTACTGTCGGAATGATTACCGAGCCGGCCCAGGCCGAGCACATTCTGCGAACATGTCAGGCTGATATCATTTTCCTCGCCCGAGAGCTGCTGCGCGATCCGTACTGGCCGCTGCATGCCGACGATGATCTGGGTGGGCGCAAAGCAGTGTGGCCGGCGCAGTATCAGCGCGCGACCCATCGGGATCAGCCGATTCATGAATCGGATTTGCGCGATTGATTGAAGGCTGGAAAGCAAAAGCCCCGAGCCGGTGAGGGTCGGGGCTTTTCTATTCGGCACAATTTTGCGTTGTCAGGCGGGCCTCTTCGCGAGCAGGCTCGCTCCCACAATAGGAATGCGGACCCCTGTGGGAGCGAGCCTGCTCGCGAATGACGCCAGAACAGTCGCCTTAGAACCTCAAGGGTATTTACGCTTGTCCGGCGCCGGCGGGAAATACTGGTACAGCCAGGTCTCGCTCAACGTGCGGTCATTGGTGCGAATGAACAGGCGCAGTTCCACTGGCTCGACACTGTCATTGGTCGGATACCAATCGAACAGAATCCGGTAACCCTTGATGTCATCCAGCACCAGCACGCTGAAGTCCTGCACCTTGCCGTTGGAACAGGTAATCACCGGCTCGATCCCGGTGCCCTGTGGCAGGCGCTCAAGGCCGCCACCGGTGAAGTCCACGGCAAAGCGCCGCGCCCAGACTGGCGGGTAATGCTCACCCGGCGCCCAACCCTCGGTGAAGCCGCCCATGCCCGAACGCGTAGCGTGCACCCGCGCCAGTGGCGTGCCGACCGGTGGCAGGGCGCTCCAGTACAGCTTGTACCCGTAGTTCAGCGAATCACCGGCAGCCACGGGTTTCTTCGGCGTCCAGAAGGCGACGATGTTATCCAGCGTCTCGCCGGTCGTAGGAATTTCCAGCAGATCGATAGAGCCTTCGCCCCAGGCGGTTGTAGGTTCTACCCACAGGCTCGGGCGCTTGCTGTACCAGTCGACAGTGTCTTGATAGTTGGCGAATTCGTGGTCGGTCTGCACCAGGCCGAAACCTTTCGGGTCCTTGTCGGCAAATGCGTTGAATTGCAGCGTCGCCGGGTTATTCAACGGACGGCAGATCCACTCGCCATTGCCGCGCCACATGGCCAGACGGTCGGAGTCGTGAATCTGCGGGTGAATGGTGTCGCACATGCGCCGTTCGTGGGTGCCGCAACTGAACATGCTGGTCATCGGTGCCACGCCCAACTGTTCGATGGTGGTGCGTGCGTTGATGTGCGCGTCGATTTCCATGACCACGCGCTCGGCCTGGCAATCGATGTCGAAGCGATACGCGCCAGTGGCGCTCGGCGAGTCGAGCAGGGCGTAGACCACAAAACGCGTGGCGTTCTTGTCAGGCGTCTCGAACCAGAACTTGGTGAAGTCGGGAAACTCTTCGCGCTTCTTCGCGTAGGTATCAATGGCCAGGCCGCGCGCGGAGAGGCCATATTGGCCAGTAGCATCGACCGCACGGAAATAGCTGGCGCCGAGAAACGACACCACGTCATGCCGATCCAGCTCCGGTGCCTTGAACAGTTTGAAGCCGGCAAAACCCAGGTCGCCCTTGAGCTGCTGGGTGTCGACCGAAGTGTTCTCATAATTGAACAGCGCCGGGCGGAAATGCACCTCGCGCGCCATGCGCGTCTTCGGATCAACGCTGTACATGCGCACCGGCTGACGGAAACCCATGCCGACGTGGAAAAACTGCACGTCCAGCTGACCTTTGTTTTCCTTCCACAAGGAATGCTCGCCGTCGTAGCGGATCGCGTTAAAATTTTGCGGAGTCATGGTCGCCAGGGTTGGCGGCAACACCTGTTTCGTATCCTGATAGGCATTGCCGGCGAGCTGCTTGGCCTGACGCTTCAACGCCTCGAAATCGAAGGCCTGAGCCTCGCCATCGGCGGCGCCGCCATTGGCTGCCCAAGCGCGGGCGGCCAACAGGCCCGACGCGGAAAGACCGGTATAGGCCGCAATGGCCATGGACGCTTTGAGCAAATTCCTGCGGTGCATAAATACAACCTGTCGTGTGCAATCCAGCGCCGTTCCTGGCACCTGTCGGATCGGAAATTACGGTTCGGTCATGCCTTCGGCCAAACGCAACGGACTATAAACAGATGCCCGCTAGCTTAATCGGTTCGATTGTCGGGCAAAAAGGCTTGTTTGCGTTGCTTCATCTGGCAATGAAACAAGACATGTCTGTAATTTTTCTGACAGGGCTCTCTGATTTAGAGGGCATATCTGCTTTTTTCGATTAATTACTCTAAAAACCACTTTTCAACGCCGATTTAATTCCTATTCTATGGGCAAGACCGGATACAAGCCTTCGTGCCGGCGGGGCACACGACGCTGCTCGAAGAGGCAGGGCGATGTGAGGTTCAGCAGTTTCTTGACTCAATAGAGAAGGACATCGTCCATGGCAAAAATACAGGGCATCACCGAAATGTTGGGCATCTTTCCTTGCTTGGGCGGCGGGCGCAGAAGACGCCGTCTCAATTCCGAGGAATTGAAACTAGTGGAACGTTATCGAGAGCTATCGGAAAGCGACCGGATCGCCATGCGCTATCTGGTGGATGCGATGCGGAGTGTTTCGCGGTTTTAAGGAGGAGGGGAGAAGGGGGCGGGTCGAAAGGCCTGCCCCTTTTCATTGGGTAACGCTCGGAACGGGCCCTTCTGAGTGGCGAGCAACATCTCGAAGCACCTTCACGGGGCGGATTGGGGCACTTTCGAACTAGGCTGAGTGCCTTAGATCCGGATAACCCTTGTTTGGAGACGGAACATGAACACCCGTGGATTGCTCGATCAACTGCTCAAGTCCGGGCAGGAAATGCTGCAGAACAAGGCCGGCGGCGCTTCCAGCAAATCGGCTGCCAGCGGGCTTGGCGGCTTGCTCGGTGGCTCGTCTGGCTCCAGCGGCCTCGGCGGCCTGCTTTCAGGCGCGGGTGGCGGCGCATTGGCCGCAGGCGCGATGGGCCTGCTGCTCGGCAATAAAAAGGTCCGCAAGGTCGGCGGCAAAGTCGCGATCTACGGCGGCCTCGCCGCGCTGGGCGTACTGGCTTACAAGGCGTACGGCAACTACAACGCCCAAAAAGGCAGCGCACCCCAACGCGAACCACAAACCCTCGATCGCCTGCCACCCGCGCAAGTCGAGGAGCACAGCCAGGCAATCCTCAAAGCCCTGGTCGCCGCCGCCAAAGCCGACGGCCACATCGACGAGCGCGAGCGCGAACTGATCGAAGGCGAATTCACAAAGCTCGACAACGATCAGGAACTGCAACACTGGCTCCACGCCGAACTCAACAAACCCCTCGACCCCACCGACGTCGCCCGCGCGGCAAGCACGCCGGAAATGGCGGCGGAGATGTACATCGCCAGTGTGATGCTGGTGGATGAGGAGAATTTTATGGAGAAGAGCTATCTGGATGAACTGGCACGGCAGTTGAAATTGGAGCCGGGGTTGAAGGTGGAGTTGGAGAGGCAGGTGCGGTTGGTGGCCGATTGATTCTGGGGTGAGAAATCGCAGTGTTGTGCTGCGATTTTTTCTGAGTCGCCTAATGACGCTTCAATAAAGATTGAGCTTGGAAAGCTGTTTTAAATCTGTTCCATTCTTGAGCAGCGATGGTACTCAAGCCTCCATCATGAACTCTTCAATTTTCTCAATAAATTCGATTTTGCTTTTGGTCCTGAATTCAGATAGAAAAATTTCGGAGTTTTTGATTGGATTACCTCCTTTATCGTATTCGATCGTTAGCATGTCGATAACAAACTCTCCGTCCGGATCCCCTTCGGGCTCGACTCTCGTGTCAAAGCAATGGCCGGTACTCTGGCGGACTCCTCCGATCAGTACCGAACTAGAGAACCAGCCGCAAGTCTCCGGTGTCAACTCCACCTCATATAGATTGTTGATTGTTATCATCCAGCCGCTTGGCACTCGGATGGGTTGGAGTTTGTAATCGAGTTTTGATCTCATCGGGTCTCTTCGAATCTTTGCATTCGTGAATACTTTGCTCTGATCATTAAAACGATATCGTGCTCACTGCAGCGTTGAATAAATGCGCTGGCAAGTATCAATTTTTTTTACTTTAATTTGTATTCGAATTTTTCATCTAAGCGCAGGGATATGTCCTGGTTTTTTGTTCTCTCGAATATAAATATTATTTTTTTAAAAGTTTCGCCCATGCTTTGTTCAGATTCTTTCGAATTTTTCCATACTATTTCAATCGGGCGCTCCACGTCCGTACTGAGCAAATCCCACAGAGAGTTTAGGTTGTTTCCATAGTACTGAGCCACGGAAAATGCAGAAGCTATACGCTTATGGAAATCTTGCTCGGAAGAAATGGATAGGCCGTCAAGTTCAGTTATCATTCAGGTTATTTCCACTTTCCTATTGGGCTGACAGTTTCATAATGATCCTGGTGATATATAGCAGGCCATCATTCGAATAGAGCAGCCTGGTTCCAGGTTGGTTGCTCCGTGACATAGTGTTGCTTAATCCGACGTCGGCCTCATACGAAGTTCGGCTAGAGGCGGATGGGAGAACATTTGTATCATTGTAGAAAATATCTCCACCTATTTGTCCACCGGAAACGCTGCTGTTAACTGCCTTACCCGGCGCCCATTGGCTCTGAGCAGCCTGAGTTTTAGGGCTAGAAGCAAGGTGAGAGTGCGGCTTAAGTGTTTCAAGATAACAGTCCTTTGATTATTTAATCCGTGAGAGTGGTCGCAGAGATTTGATCTGGTGATTATGCGTTGAGCATAAGTTTTCTGTTTTTCATTATTCTTGAATGGGGAGTTTAAGTTGACAGTCGCCTTGAAGCTTTCAGTGACGTGTTTTTCACGCATATCAGGCGGCCCAGCAGAATTCTTCGTACAGCTAAGTATTCAAGGCTTCCACAATTCAATTCACTCCATATGACGCTCTATGTCATTCATGTCAATCCTCACCAGGAATTGGGGCAAAATTTTTGCTGATGATTTTTTGATCTTGGATTGGTCGCTAAGTGACAAATCATCGTTAATGAGCTCGGTTGTGGTTTTTTGATATTCTTTAACCGGTTTGTCGCTATAGTAACTTCCCATTTTTTGTATAGAAATCAAGGTAAATTCAATGTTTGCGAGTGCTTTCAGAGTATCTTCGATGATGAGTGTGATTATCCTGTTTTTTATATTTGTTTTCTCTGATTGAATGGCGCAAATGGTGGCGGATCTATTTCAATAGAAAATCAATTTTCCCTATTTTTCTGCTATGTGTTATGTTTAAGTGGTCTCACTAAAATTGATTTCGCCCTCGCTGCTTATACAACCTATCAAACTAAACTGCTCGGAGAAAAAATAGGTGTGTTGCGGTATTTCAGAAAATGTCATTATTATTTTTTTAAGATCGGCGGTGTGGAATTTGTAAGCATTCTCTGTTAGCGAATCGCCGATAAAGATAATCTCAGTTATTTTGAGATCTTTTGCTTTTTCTGAAATTTCTTCAATGGCTTTGTTTATAGTGTTTTTTGAATGCGATGTGCTGTTGGGGAGTGAGCTCCAAGCGATTTTTGATCCAATAAACGGAAAATTTCCATTGATATGTGAGACGGCGTTGTCATGCGCATCATTGTTAAGTTTCATGTAGTTAATGCTGGACTCTAACAATTCTTTCTCAAGTTCTTCGTCGAAGTAGCTCATTTTTTAAATGCCTTTAGTAATTTTAGTACGGTTTTTTCGCTTGCATTGAAAAGGTAATGTGGTGCTGGCTTTTTTCCTGACCAAACGTTTATATGTGCGCCGCTTCTTTCATCATATTCGATTCGATAGCCAGTCTTGCCGTCAGCGGTTTGCATGCCTACAACCTTCCCGGCATTTGTACCAAACTTCCCAATGGTTGGCTTTTCTGCTTTGAATCCATTGCTTTCAAGCCATTCAAGTGCCTTATTGCGCGCTTGCTCGAAATGCTCAAATTTAAGTGTCTCGCCAACCTCGGGCGGGGTCGTTTTTTGCGGAGGCTTTTTCGGAGTGGCACCGTTTGTCTGTTTACACACCAGCCCCAACGGATCCACCCACCCCGTAGGGTTAGGCACGTACTGGTAGCTGTTCAACCCACCCGCAAGCTTGATCGGGTCCGGCGTCAAGAACCGCCCAGTGCTCGGATTGTAGTAGCGGTGGCGGTTGTAATGTAATCCCGTCTCGGCGTCGAAATACTGACCCTGAAAACGCAACGGGTTATCGATTTCGCTGACGTCCAGCGCCGCGAGGTTGCCATAGGCGCGGTACTTCGCGGACCACATGATTTCGCCACTGTAGTCGGTGAGCTCTTGCGGAGTGCCGAGGTGGTCGAGTTGATAGTAGAACGGGGCAGCCTTTAGTGGGCCTTCGCCGTCGAGCATTGCCAATGGGCGGAAGCTGCCCGGTTCGTAGATGTAGCTGCGATAACGACTTTCTGCGCTTTCGGCGATCAATCGTTCGCCTTGCCAGAGGAATTCAGTGGTATGGCCGTCGACGGTTTTCTCGATGCGGCGGCCAAAGGCGTCGTATTTGTAGGTGGCGGTGCTGCCGCCTGGGAGGCTGACGCCAATCAAGCGGTGTTGGCAATCGTACCGGTATTCGGTGACGAGCTTTTGGCCGTTGCCGCGACGCTCGCGGATCAAATTTCCGTACGCGTCGTAGTCGTAGTGGCGGTCGCCTTGCATCAGCAGGCGATTACCTTTGACGTTGGCGAGGTTGGCTGCGGGCAGGTCATTCTGGCCGAGGAGGTTGCCTGCCGGGTCATGGGCGAAGCTCTCCGGCATAGCGCCGCGTACGCTGATCAGGCGATCCAGTGGATCGTAGTGATAGCTGCGGTTGCCTTTGCGGCTGTCGTTAATGCCGGCGAGATTCCCGTTGGCATCGTAGTTATAACGACGCTGGAACAGGTGTTTTTCCCGCTGGCTGACGCTGTGCGCTTGCAGTCGGCCCTGTTCATCGTATTGGTATTGGCTGAGTAACAAACCTTGCTGACGCTGCTGCTCGCGACCGGCATTGAACTGGTGGCTGGTCAGGCGGGAGCCGTTGAGGTCGATGCTGCTCAGGCGTCCACCGGACAAATGACGGTAATCGAGCGTGCAGCCATCCGGCAGACGGCAGTGGCTGAGTTGGCCGACGTTGTCGTAGGCGTAACGGGTGGTGCCCCAGCCCTGATGTTCGGTGATCAAGCGATCTTGCACGTCGTATTCATAAGCGAGCGGCCAATGGCCGTCGTCGACGTTTACCAGGCGACCGAGTGCGTCGTAGCTGTAATGAATCTCTTCGCCATCGGGCAGCGTCTTGACCAGCAAACGGCCTGCGGCATCGCGCTGGTATTCGGTAACCAGTTCACTACCGTCGTCACCGAACTCGGTTTTCTTCAGCAGTTGGCCGTTGAGGTCGTACTCGTACGCGGTGCGGCGGCCGTCGAAGCCGGTTTCCTGCTGGATCAGGCCGTTCGGGTAATAATCGAGTTGATAGCGTTCGCCGCGCTCGTTTTCGATCTCGGTGAGGTTGAGTTGCGAGTTGTCGTAGCGGTAGCGTAGTTGGCTACCGTCGGGGTTGATGCGGCGGCTGACCAGATGCAGGTTGTCGGCGTATTCGTAGCGGGTGATGCGGCCGAGCTCGTCGCGTTCGGCGATGACGCGGCCATACGGGTTGTAGGTAAACGCACGTGTGGCGCCGCCGGGCAGGGTGACTTGGATCAGACGGTCGACGGCGTCCCATTGATATTGGGTGATCGCGCCGAATTCGTCCTGGCGAGTGATTTGCCGGCCAAGCGCATCGTAGCGGTATTTTCGTTGACCGCCGTCTGGCAGGCGCTCTTCCAACAACTGGCCGAGGTTGTTCCAGCCCAGTTGATGACGACTGCCGTCGGGGTGACGGACCTCCAGCAAGCGTCCCTGACGGTCATAGCTGTAGAAGGTCTCGTTGCCGTCAGGATCGGTTTGTTGGGTGATATCGCCCTGGCGGTTGCGTTCGTATTTCCAGCGGACCTTGCCGCGCTGGACATCAATAAGTTGACCGTTGAAGTAGTTGTAACGCGTCGGAACACCTTCCGGTGGAATCACCGCAATCAAGCGTCCGGCATCGCTGTACTGATACTCGGTGATCGCTCCCATGGGATCTTTAACAGCAATCAGTCGACCCTGATCGTCATAAGCGTTCTGCGTTTCACCACCGTCGGGCGCGGTCTCACTGACCAGGCGTGCATTTTCGTCATGCACATAGACCAGCTCACTGCCGTCAGCGTTATGGACAATGACTGAGCCTTTATCGTCCCACTCGTAACGCGCTTCCATCTGCGCGTAATTGGCCCAATGACGCACGCATCGGGACAGCTTGCCTTCACGCTCCCACTCCCAGAAGAAGCTAGCCCCCCCGGCCATTTGTCGCTCAAGGATGACGTGCTGATCGTTGTAGCGGTAATGCTCGGTTTCGCCCATCGCATTGGTGGAAGAAACCAGTTGATTGAGTGCGTTGTATCGGTAGGTGACGAGGGTATGAATCGTCAGCCATGGGTCTTGGCGTTCGCCGCGTTCATCGTATTCGGGGCGTTGTTGCTGTTGGTCGACAGCAACGATGTGTCTGTCTTCGTAGCGCAGCAAAAGGGCGCGCCCTGCGCCGTTATCTATGCGCTGGATACGATCAACGAAGTCATAACTGATGTGCAGACGATTTTCGTACGCATCGCTGATCGCGGTCAGTCGACCGGCACGGAAATGGTAAAAGCGTGTTTTTGCCCCGGCTTGGGTCAAAATGAGTTCGCCGGGTTCATTGCCTAGATAAATTGCTGCCTGAGCCAGACTGTTAGTGATGGCCGGCCGCTGTTCCGTGGGCATCGGGAAACGGGTTTGCCGATTCTCGTTGTCCGTCCACAGCACACCCTCATCGTCGATCTGCAAGCGATGAGACAGTGAATGACTCCAGCCATAGCCGAGGCGGCTATCAATTTCGACTGCACTGCTTCGGTATAGGCGTGTCCACTCAAAAGGCAGCAGGCCACCCAGTTCCCCATCGGTGAGCGTCAGTAACTCTTCACCGGTCACCATCGATACTGGTTCGCCGTCTGAGCACGTGTCGTCGACGCATTGTGCAGGTTTTTTCGCAGGGTTCTTCGGCTGTTCGGGGGCGTTGTCTACGGTCTCTACTTGCTCGATCCGTGAGGCTGGCTCATCTTTTTTACGGGTTTGAATCTGCGCATCGGATTCTACTTTTCCGCCGGTGACCGGTAGCTTGCTTCTCGGAGCTGTCGCGGTTTCGGCAGGTTTGGGAGCGGCAATCTGAACATCCGCTTTGGGTGTCGGATTGAATTTCGAATCACTTCCGCCAGTGATCGGTGGCTTGCTTTTAGGCGGTGTGGCCGTTTCGGCAGGTTTGGGGGATGCGATCTGAACATCCGCTTTGCGTGCCGGATTGAATTTCGAATCACCATTGAGTAGCAACGGCTTCGATGCTTCGGTATGCGGCGTCGCTTTGGACTTGCTGACTTTCATCAGCATGCCGGTGAAGTCTTCAATCAGCTTTATGACTTTGCCGCTGCTTTGTACCCCTTTGACGGCTTTTGTACCCACGCGTACGGCCAAGCCAAGACCACCAGTCAAAACAACGCCGATCAAAATGTTGAGCAGGAACTCAGTCGACATTTGCGCCAGCACTTCGGTACAAGTCTGAGGCGGCAGCATCTTCACCCAGGCCACGATGGCCGCGACGTATATCCACATCAGCGGCTCATCGCTCGCGATTAACAAAGCCGTGTGAATAGCGTCGGCAGAGGCGTCGTAGATCTTCTTGATCTGTTCTTCAGTAAAAAAGTTTTTCAGCTTCTCGTAGTTTTCGCGAGGATGGGCAATGAGGTCGTAGAGACTTTTGATATCGCCCCATAAGCCCATAATCGCTTTCATGAAGCCTTCCCAGGCCGCTTCCAGTTCCTGCAACGCGCGACCACCAAGGGAGGCATCGGTGTGCGCCTGCCATAGCGGTAGGAAGCTGGTGCTCCATTCAGTTTGTAGCCAGCCGCCCAACTCGCCGATCACGCCTTGGTAGGAATTGAACAAACTGTCGATCTGGGCACGCGTAGGATTCGGGAAGAAGGTGATTTTGTACTGCTGATTGGGAGTAAGGCCTGAGACTTCAAGAATCCCTGATGCATCAATGGTTTTATTGATGGTCGGGCCAACTTCGTTTTTGCCGATGAAGCGGCCATTGACGACCGGTGTCAGTTGAACTGGCGTATTGCCGATCGGCACAAAGCGCGCGGACTCGAAACTATGGATCAGCACCAGCTTGCCGTTCGCAGGACAGTTGGCATAAAGGGTATTTTCCTTCTTGCTGTCCTTGTCAGCCGTGCCAACTTCGTCACCGACTTTGAATTGCTGCTCCGCATCCAGAATGCCGCCGTACCAGGCTTCGGCATGCTCGCGGTAATCCTTCAGGCACTTCTTGAAGTCGTTGATGATGGCCTGAGCATCGGGTTGTTTTGCTGTGAGACCGCCAACGATCCCGCCCATTAAAACGCTCATACCACCACCTCTTTTTCCAGATAGGCCTTCAACAGCCCGGTAAAGTTTTCTTCCGTGAGTGGCGTGCGTTTAACAAAGCGCGCCACTTTTTGTTTCAGGTTCGATTCGGGAAAGGAGAAATACAGATCGGCGTGTTCCTCCTGCAACCACTGCATCATGTTGCCGATAACGGTTGATGGATTTTCTGCCATCAATTCTTCCAACAACCCCTTCGGCACCTCCCACCACGGCCAGTCCCGCACCTTCGGCACCACCCTCGACCCCACCTCCAGCGCCTGACCATTAATCAGATACCGCTCAAACACCGGCAGCACTTCCCCTGCCTTCTCCCCAAGCCCCCGCAGAATCGGATAGATATGCCGCCCATCCCAAAACCGGAAAAACACCTCGGTGCCCTCCGGCATTTTCACCTGCGTCAGGCTGCGCAGATGTTCGAACACTTCGTTCGGCTCTGAACGCGACACCGCCAGCCAGCCCCAGTCGAGGGCGTCGGTTTCGGCGATCCAGGGCAGGAAAGCGGAGTTGGCTTTGAGTTCGGTAAGGTAGGGCATCACCGGTTGCCAGGTGGAGTAGGGCGTGCCGCCCCAGATCGGGATGAGCTGGGCGGTGGGTTCGGTGAGGTACAGGGTTTTCAGGGCGTCTGCATCGCTGGCGGCGCTGATGATCAGGTACAGGCGCTCGCCACTTTGCAGCGGTTGTTGCGCCAGCCAGTCCTTGGGGGTGATTCGTTCAGATGGCACAGGCACCTGCCTTGCATTTTTCGCATTCTTCACAGAACGGCGCGTTACGTTTTAGGGTGTTGATCTGCGCCGGGGTCAGGACCTGGCCGGCCTTGTCGGCGTCGGCCTGTTTGAGGATGCCGGGCATCAATGGCGCGGCGCCCGTACCAACGCCCGGGCTACCCCCGGAGTTCATGTTGATCACCGGCCCGCTCAGGGTCACGCCGCCAGCATCGATCTTGATGAAGCTGCCGCCACCCACCAGCGTGAGTTCGGCGCCGGCTTCCATCACCACTTTCATGCCGCTGCTCAGGTGGATTTCCTGGCCTGCGTCGATGAACTGGCCCGTGCCGATCTTGATGTGCTGATTCACACCGACGGTGAGGTGGTCGTTGGCGCGGGTTTCGACTTTGCGGTCGGCGTAGACGGTGTGGTGTTCTTCGGCCTTGAATTCGCTGTAGCTGTTTTGCTCGACGGTGTCGTGGCGTTCGTTGCCGACGCGGATCTTCTGGTCGTGCTCGATGTTTTCGTCCCAGTCGCGCTGGGCGTGCAGGTAGATCTGTTCCTGACCTTTCTTGTCTTCGATGCGCAGTTCGTTATAGCCGCCACCGCCCATCGAACTCAGGGTCTTGAAAGTGCTGCGGGTCTTGTTCGCCGGCAATGGATAGGGGACGGTGTTTTCTTTGTGGTACAGGCAGCCGCTGATCAGCGGTTGATCGGGGTCGCCTTCAAGGAAGGTGACTAGCACTTCCATGCCGATGCGCGGGATGGCGATGCCGCCGTACTGGGCGCCGGCCCAGGCGGAGGAGACGCGCAGCCAGCAACTGGTCTTGTCGTCGGCCTGGCCTTCGCGGTCCCAGTGAAACTGGACTTTGACCCGGCCGTATTCGTCGCAGTGGATTTCTTCGCCTTTCGGGCCGGTGACCACGGCGCTCTGGCTGCCGAGAATGCGTGGTTTCGGGTGGCGCAGCGGCGGGCGATTGGGCACGTCCCACGGCGTGGCCTGGAAGCGGTTGCGATAACCCTGATGGAAATCGTCTTTCAGCGCGGTGGTGTCGCTGGTCACCGACTCTTCGAGCACTTGCGGCTGCTTGCCTTCATGCAGGACTTCGGTGAGCAGCCACAGGTCGTTCCACTTGGCTTTCGGGTGTTCGGTCAAGGCGAGGAAATGGCCGCTGACCAGCAGTGGCTGATCACTCTTGCCTTCGGCGAGCTGGAAGTCGCTGCGGTGGCGTTCGAGGGCGCGTTTGGCCAAGTGCTTGCCGCGCTCGCGGTCGATGAAGCGGCCCGGGTAATCGTAGTCTTCGAGGTCGGGCAGGGCGTCGCCACGGTTTTCGCTTTCCAGGGTCAGGCGCGGTTTTTCGAAGTCGTAGTCGCGGCGGGTGGTGCGGCTGGTGCGGGTTTCCAGGCGCAGGTCGAAGCGCTTGATCACCGGGTTGCTGGCGACCATGCCGGAGTCTTGCTGATAGGGCACAGGTGCCAGTTTCGGGAATACCGTTTGGTCGTCGCCGAACACCAGCTTGTGCGCGTTGGCGCTGTGCTGGAAGTGGAAGTGAATGCCTTCTTCCTCGCACAGGCGCTGGATGAAGTGCAGATCCGACTCGTCGTATTGCACGCAGTAGATGCGTTCGGGATAGATCGAGCCGGTCTTGAATTCGTAGGCGTTGCCTTGAATACCGTGCTCTTCCAGCACTTGGCCGATGATTTTCGGCACGCTGAGGTTCTGGAAGATGCGCTGGTTGATGCGGTGCGCCAGATACGCCAGTTGCGGGCGCAAGGTCACCGAATAACGGGTCAGGCGCTTGCCGGAATCGCCTTGCGCGGCGCGGTAGATCTGGCCATGAATGCCGCTGCCGTCGGGCGACAGCTGCAGGAAGGCCGGTTTGTGCAGCAGGGTTTCGAGGTCCAGCGACGGCTGCTCACTGACCAGCTCCACCTCAAAGACAAAAGGCTGGCTGATGGCTTCCCGGCCGGTGAGGGTAAACACCTGAAATTCGGCGGAAAGCCCTTCGATGGTCAGGGCAAAGTGGGTTTCATTGGCCGGCGCGAACATCCCTTGTTCCTCGTGCTGTACAGCGGCGCTCGTCGACGCCCGCAAAAAAGCGGCTCAACGTACGCGAAATTCTGGAGGGGCTTAAACAACATCGACCAGCAGAGCTGGCCGATGCGTGTAACGGTCAGCCGTAATTAAACGACTGGAGCACGCCAGTCATCGGAACCCGAAGTACCGGATACTTCGTGGGTCCAGGTGATTTTGCGGTAGGTGAACTGCACTTCTTCCAGGTGGGTGAAGTGCGCGTTGCCTGGATCCTGGCAGTTGTGCATTTTGTTGTTGATGGCGACGATGATCGCGTCTTCCAGTTTGGTGGTGTAGTAGTGCTCTTGGGTGCCTTGAGCCGAAGTGCGGTACCACTGGATAACGATTTCGCTCATGCGCTCGCCGGAAGTCAGTGCTGCTTGCAGCAGTGGCGAAGCCTTGTCGTAGACCTTGGTGATCACAACTGGCTTGTGTACGCGCTGACCGGTTGGCTGACCGGATTGCGGGTCACGCGGGATGATCACGTCGTGGGTGAAAGCCTGAACCATGACCTGGTCTTCGTGGCCTTCCTGGTAGGTGTTGCCAACGGAGTCGGCGGTGAAAGCGCCGGCAGTGATCAGGCCTTGTTTTTCGCCGGTAACCGACATGTACGCTGGTGTTGCCATGGGGTGCTCTCCTTGCGGATAAAGTTAGGGTGCCCGGAGGCGAAATCGCCCGGTGGGTGGCTGAGAGTTATCAAGTAGCGTGCCAGGTTCTGCGTGGTGCCCGGGTGGCGGGGGCGCCACGGTAGTCGGTGATCATTCGGGGCGATTTTCAGCGGGAAAATCGGGAGAAAGTGCGCAAGAAGTTGCGCAGTACTGCGCAACTTCTTGCGCACTTGGCTGCAGGCCTTGCGCCGCTTGAGCTGCGGAGGATTTAGGCCCTGAAATATTACGACCAACTGCGCAACTTCTTGCGCAGTAGGGGATTTGCCGGGACCGCGGTGTTGCCTTCGCGAGCAGGCTCGCTCCCACAAGGACAGTGCTGCCAGCGAAAGCGTCTTATAAATGAAACACCGCGCTCGGCTATACTCCCCGCATTTCGATCAGGCACGAGGATTCACTGTGAAGAACTGGACGTTGCGCCAACGCATTTTGGCGAGCTTTGCGGTGATTATCGCCATCATGCTGTTGATGGTGGTGCTGTCCTACTCGCGGTTGTTGAAGATCGAGGCCAGTGAAAACAGCGTGCGCGACGATGCCATCCCCGGCGTCTATTACAGCTCGATGATTCGCGGCGCATGGGTCGACAGTTATTTGCAGACCCAAAAACTGCTCGGCCTTAAGGAAGGCCAGGGCGTTTCCAGTGAAGACGCTGCCGACTACAAGGCGTTCGAGGCGCGTCTGCAAGAACATATGGCCAGCTATCGCAAGACCATGGCCACCGATGAAGACCGTTCCGAATTCGCCCTGTTTGAGAAGTACCACGATACCTACATGCAGATTCAGGATGCCGTGCTGGACCTGCACAAGCGCAATCTGGAAGCCGATGCCATCAAGCTGTTCAACGAGAAACTGACCCCGGCGTGGTACACCGGGCGCATGAAACTCAACGACATCATTGGCGAGAACAAAGTCGTCGCTGATAACGCCATGGCCAACATCGACGACGCGGTGGCAACGGCCAAAGTCAGCATGGTCATTTCTCTGCTGGTCGCGGTGCTGGCCGCCGGCCTCTGTGGTCTGCTGCTGATGCGCGCGATCATGGCGCCGATGAACCGCATCGTGACCATCCTCGACATCATGCGCACCGGCGATCTGAGTTCGCGCCTGAACCTTGATCGCAAGGACGAGTTCGGCGCGGTCGAAACCGGCTTCAACGACATGATGACCGAGCTGACGTCGCTGGTATCCCAGGCCCAGCGCTCCTCGGTGCAGGTGACCACCTCGGTGACCGAGATCGCCGCCACTTCCAAGCAGCAACAGGCCACCGCCACCGAAACCGCAGCGACCACCACCGAAATCGGCGCAACCTCCCGTGAGATCGCCGCGACTTCGCGGGATCTGGTGCGCACCATGACCGAAGTGTCCACCGCTGCCGATCAGGCCTCGGTGCTCGCCGGCTCCGGCCAGCAAGGCCTGGCGCGCATGGAAGACACCATGCACTCGGTCATGGGCGCGGCGGATCTGGTCAACGCCAAACTGGCGATCCTCAACGAGAAGGCCGGCAACATCAATCAGGTGGTGGTGACCATCGTCAAGGTGGCCGACCAGACCAACCTGCTGTCGCTCAACGCGGCGATCGAAGCCGAGAAGGCCGGCGAGTACGGTCGCGGTTTTGCCGTAGTCGCAACCGAAGTCCGGCGTCTGGCCGATCAGACCGCCGTGGCCACCTACGACATCGAACAGATGGTCCGCGAGATCCAGTCGGCGGTGTCGGCCGGGGTGATGGGCATGGACAAGTTTTCCGAAGAAGTGCGCCGCGGCATGTCGGAAGTGCAGCAGGTCGGCGAGCAGCTGTCGCAGATCATCCATCAGGTGCAGGCGCTGGCGCCGCGCGTGCTGATGGTCAACGAAGGCATGCAGGCCCAGGCCACTGGCGCCGAGCAGATCAACCATGCGCTGGTGCAGTTGGGCGATGCCAGCAGCCAGACCGTCGAATCGCTGCGTCAGGCCAGTTTCGCCATCGACGAACTGAGCCAGGTGGCCGTCGGCCTGCGCAGCGGCGTTTCGCGATTCAAAGTCTGATGAGCGAAATCATCGCCAAGCGTGGCGCCGCGCCAGTGGCGAAGCAGGCGCTGTTTCTGCTGTTTCGCATCGGCAGCGAGCGCTATGCCTTGCGCGCCACGGAAGTGGCCGAAGTGCTGCCGCGCCTGCCGTTGAAGCCGATTGCCCGGGCGCCGCACTGGGTGGCCGGGGTGTTCGCCTATCGCGGGGCGGTGGTGCCAGTGATCGACCTCAGTGCGCTGACTTTTGGCCAGCCCGCCGAGGCGCGCACCAGCACGCGGCTGGTGCTGGTCAATTATCAGCCGGAGCAAGCGCAAGCAGCGCAATGGCTCGGGCTGATCCTCGAACAGGCCACCGACACGCTGCGCTGTCATCCGCAAGATTTCCAGCCCTACGGCCTCGATAACCGCGAGGCGCCGTACCTCGGCCCGGTGCGCGAAGATGCGCAGGGATTGCTGCAATGGGTGCGGGTCAATGACTTGCTCGATGACGCCGTGCGCGGTTTGCTGTTCCCCGATCCGCCGCGTGATCCGGCGCAGTTAGAGGCGCAGCCATGAGTGGTGATCAGCGCTTTTTCGATTTCCTCAAGGAACGCATCGGCCTCGATGTCGCTTCGGTGGGCGCGGCGATCATCGAGCGTGCCGTACGCCAGCGCACGACGTTGTCCCAAGCCGCCCACGCCGACGAATATTGGCAGCTGTTGCAAGGCTCGCGGGATGAACAGCAGGCGCTGATCGAAGCGGTGATCGTTCCGGAAACGTGGTTTTTCCGTTACCCGGAATCCTTCGCCACCTTGGGCAAACTGGCCCGTCAGCGTCTCGCCGAGCTGAACAACATGCGCGCGTTGCGCATCCTCAGCCTGCCGTGCTCGACCGGCGAAGAACCCTACTCGATTGCCATGGCCCTGCTTGATGCCGGGCTCAAGCCGCATCAGTTCAAGGTCGATGGCATGGACATCAGCCCGTTGTCGGTGGACAAGGCGCGCCGTGCTGTTTACGGCAAGAACTCGTTTCGCGGGCAGGATCTGCAATTTCGCGATCGGCATTTCATGCCTGAGCAGGACGGCCACCGGGTCAACGAATACGTTCGCGAACAGGTGCGCTGGCAGGTCGGCAATGTCCTCGATCCGACGCTGTTGGCGAGCGAGCCAGCCTTCGATTTCGTGTTCTGCCGCAACCTGCTGATCTACTTCGACCAGTCGACGCAAAAGCAGGTGTTCGAAGTGCTCAAACGCCTGACTCATGTCGACGGCGTGCTTTTTATCGGCCCGTCGGAGGGCAGTCTGCTCGGGCGCTTGGGCATGCGTTCGATCGGCATCCCGCAGTCGTTCGGCTTCAGCCGTCATAGCGAGCCGCACCCCGAACCGCTGCCGACGCCGAAACCGGTCGCCGTGCCGGCCAGCCAACCAATGCGCAGCGCGCCGCCGCCAGCGCCAGTGCGCAATCGGCCGTTTGCCGCGGTGACGGCTTTGCCGGAGACGAAAAAAACTGCCAATCCCGACGCCGCAACGCTGCTGGCGCAGATTGCCGCAATGGCCAACGAAGGCAAAAGCGCCGAAGCCCGTGCCGCGTGCGAACACTATCTGCGCAGCCATGAGCCGGTGGCGCAGGTGTTCTACTGGCTCGGCCTGCTCAGCGATGTCGCCGGCCTGAGCCTCGAGGCCCAGGGTTTTTATCGCAAGGCCTTGTACCTCGAACCGCAACACCCCGAAGCGCTGATGCACCTGGCGGCGTTGCTGCAGGCTCAGGGCGACACGGCGGGTGCCCGACGATTGCAGGAGCGCGCCGCCCGCAGCGGGCGCACCGCCGACAGTGAGCGTAAACGATGAGCGCGTCCGACACCTTGAACGTTACCCACGAAGACGCCCGCGCCATCGACGATTGCTGGAACCGCATCGGCATTCATGGCGACAAGTCCTGCCCGTTGCTGGAAGAGCACATTCATTGCCGCAACTGCTCGGTGTATTCCGCCGCCGCCACACGCCTGCTCGACCGCTATTCGTTGCAGCAGGACCAGCATGAAGCGGTGGTCAGCAAAGTCGAAATCGACGTCAAGACCCGCTCGCTGCTGATGTTTCGCCTCGGCGAGGAATGGCTCGGGCTGGCCACGCGCACGCTTGTCGAAGTCGCGCCGTTGCAGGCGATACATTCGCTGCCGCACCAGCGCTCGCGGGCCTTGCTCGGTGTGGCCAATGTCCGTGGCGCGCTGGTCGCGTGCCTGTCGCTGGTGGAACTGCTCGACCTCGGCGCCAGCGTCGCGCCGGCGGGCGGCGGGCGAGTCATGCCGCGCATGCTGATCATCGCTGCCCATGGCGGGCCGGTGGTGGTGCCGGTGGACGAGGTCGACGGCATTCATGCCATCGACGAACGCATCCTCGATGCCGCATCGCAGTCCGGTGCGCAAGCCAGTGCCAAATACACCCGTGGCGTTCTGCAATATCGCGATCGCAGCCTGCGCTGGCTGGATGAAGAACAGCTGTTGTCCGCCGTGACCCGGAGCCTGACATGACCCCCGAGCAAATGCGCGACGCCTCTCTGCTCGAACTGTTCAGCCTCGAAGCCGAAGCCCAGACCCAAGTGCTCAGCGCCGGGTTGCTGGCGCTGGAACGCAATCCGACCCAGGCCGATCAACTGGAATCGTGCATGCGCGCGGCGCACTCCCTAAAAGGTGCGGCGCGGATTGTTGGTATCGACAGCGGCGTCAGCGTCGCCCACGTCATGGAAGATTGCCTGGTCAGCGCCCAGGAAGGCCGTTTGTTGCTGCGTCCCGAGCACATCGACGCGTTGTTGCAGGGCACCGACCTGCTGATGCGCATCGCTACGCCGGCCAATGCGCCGCAACCTGCTGACATTGAAGCCTACGTGACGCTGATGGGGCGTTTGCTCGATCCGTCGGCGCCAGCCTCTGTGGTTGCCACGCCGCCGATGGCCGAGTTGCCGATCGAGCCAGCGCCGATAATGTCAGCGCCGATGGTCGACGAGCCCGCCGAGCCGACCCCGCGTAAAAACAAACGCACCACCGAGGGCGGCGAGCGCGTCTTGCGCGTCACCGCCGAGCGCCTGAACAGCCTGCTCGATCTGTCGAGCAAATCGCTGGTGGAAACCCAGCGTCTCAAGCCGCATCTGGCGACCATGCAGCGCCTCAAACGCATGCAGAACAACGGTCTGCGCGCGCTGGAAAATCTCAATGTGCACCTGAAGGAGCATGCGCTGAGCCTGGAAGCGCTCGAGTCGCTGGAAGATGCGCGACGTTTGCTCGCCGAGTCGCAGCAATTGCTCAGCGAGAAAAACGCCGAACTCGACGAATTCGCCTGGCAGGCCAGCCAGCGTGCGCAAGTGCTCTATGACACCGCGCTGGCCTGTCGCATGCGCCCGTTCGCCGACGTGTTGAGCGGGCAGGCGCGCATGGTTCGCGACCTCGGTCGCAGCCTTGGCAAACAAGTGCGCCTGGAGATCGAAGGTGAGAAAACCCAGGTCGATCGCGACGTGCTGGAAAAGCTTGAAGCACCGCTGACTCATCTGCTGCGCAACGCCGTCGATCACGGCATCGAATCCCCGGAACAACGCCTGCTCAAGGGCAAGCCGGAAGAGGGCCTGATTCGCTTGCGCGCTTCCCACCAAGCCGGTTTGCTGGTGCTGGAACTCAGCGATGACGGCGGTGGCGTCGATCTGGAGAAAGTCCGCCGCAGCATCGTCGAACGGCAGTTATCCCCAGCCGAAACCGCAGCGCAACTGAGCGAAGAAGAACTGCTGACCTTCCTGTTTCTGCCGGGATTCAGCCTGCGCGACAAGGTTACCGAAGTGTCCGGGCGTGGCGTCGGCCTGGACGCTGTTCAGCATATGGTCCGCCAATTGCGTGGGGCCGTGGTGCTGGAGCAGACCGCGGGCGAGGGCAGCCGTTTCCATCTGGAGGTGCCGTTGACGCTTTCGGTGGTGCGCAGCCTCGTGGTGGAAGTCGGCGAAGAGGCTTACGCATTCCCGTTGGCGCACATTGAACGCATGTGCGATCTGGCCCCCGAAGACATCGTGCAGGTCGAGGGGCGTCAGCATTTCTGGCACGAAGGCCAGCATGTCGGGCTGGTTGCGGCCAGCCAGTTGCTCAATCGCCCGGCCAGTCAGAACGATGGCGCTACCCTGAAAGTCGTGGTGATCCGCGAGCGCGAGGCGATTTATGGGGTGGCTGTCGAGCGCTTCGTGGGTGAGCGCACGCTGGTGGTGTTGCCGCTGGACGAGCGTCTGGGCAAGGTTCAGGATATTTCCGCCGGGGCCTTGCTCGATGATGGTTCGGTGGTGCTGATCGTCGATGTCGAAGACATGCTGCGTTCGGTGGACAAGCTGCTCAATACCGGGCGCCTGGAGCGCATTGCCCGCCACGGCAATCAAGCTGCCGAAGCCGCGCGCAAACGGGTGCTGGTGGTCGACGATTCGCTGACTGTGCGCGAGCTGCAACGCAAACTGCTGCTCAATCGCGGCTATGACGTCGCGGTGGCGGTGGACGGCATGGATGGCTGGAATGCGCTGCGTTCGGAGAACTTCGATCTGCTGATCACCGACATCGACATGCCGCGCATGGACGGCATCGAGCTGGTCACGCTGCTGCGCCGCGACAACCGTCTGCAATCGCTGCCGGTGATGGTCGTGTCGTACAAGGATCGTGAAGAAGACCGCCGCCGTGGACTGGACGCCGGCGCCGACTATTATCTAGCCAAAGCCAGTTTTCATGACGACGCCCTGCTCGATGCAGTGGTCGAGCTCATCGGAGGAGCGCGGGCATGAGGATCGCAATCGTCAACGACATGCCCCTGGCGGTGGAGGCCCTGCGCCGGGCGCTGGCGTTCGAGCCTGCGCATCAGGTGATCTGGGTCGCCTGCAACGGTGCCGAGGCGGTGCAACGCTGCGCCGAGTGCACACCAGACCTGATTCTGATGGACCTGATCATGCCGATCATGGACGGCGTCGAAGCCACGCGGCGGATCATGGCCGAGACGCCGTGCGCGATTGTCATCGTCACCGTGGATCGTCAACAGAACGTGCATCGCGTGTTCGAGGCCATGGGCCACGGCGCGCTGGACGTGGTCGACACGCCGGCGATCGGCGCCGGCAATGCCCAGGAAGCGGCGGCGCCGTTGTTGCGCAAGATCCTCAACATCGGCTGGCTGATCGGCGACAAGGCGCCACGCGCGCGCCCGGCGCCGAGTTCGCCGCGCAGTTCGCCGTCACGTCAGCGGCTGGTGGCGATCGGCTCGTCTGCTGGTGGGCCGGCGGCGCTGGAAGTGCTGCTCAAAGGCCTGCCGAAGGATTTTTCCGCCGCGATCGTGCTGGTGCAGCATGTCGATCAGGTGTTCGCCGCCGGCATGGCCGAATGGCTGGCCAGCGCCAGCGGCCTCGATGTGCGTCTGGCCCGTGAAGGCGAGCCGCCGCAAAGTGGCGCGGTGCTGCTGGCCGGGACCAATCACCATATTCGCCTGTTGAAAAACGGCACGCTGGCCTACACCGCCGAACCGGTCAACGAGATCTATCGCCCCTCGATCGACGTGTTTTTCGAGAGCGTTGCCAGTTACTGGAACGGTGACGCGGTCGGGGTTTTATTGACCGGGATGGGGCGCGATGGCGCGCAAGGGCTTAAGCTCATGCGCCAGCAGGGTTATTTGACCATTGCGCAGGATCAGCACAGCAGTGCGGTGTACGGCATGCCCAAGGCTGCCGCGGCAATCGATGCCGCGGTGGAAATCCGCCCGCTGGAAAAGATAGCGCCACGATTGCTGGAGATTTTCCCCAAATGAACAGGTTGATCGGCAATCCAGGCCCCCGCAGTACTCAGGTGACCGCTCATGAATGATTTACAGATCGACGACATTAAAACCGACGAGAACGCCGCCATGGTGTTGTTGGTGGATGATCAGGCGATGATCGGCGAAGCGGTGCGCCGTGGGCTGTCGAATCAGGAAAACATCGACTTCCACTTCTGCTCCGACCCGCAGCAGGCCATCGCCCAGGCGGTGCGGATCAAACCGACGGTGATCCTGCAGGACCTGGTGATGCCCGGCCTCGATGGCCTGAGCCTGGTGCGCGAATACCGCAATCACCCGGCGACCAAGGACATCCCGATCATCGTCCTCTCGACCAAGGAAGACCCGCTGATCAAGAGCGCGGCGTTCTCCGCCGGCGCCAACGATTATCTGGTGAAGCTGCCGGACACCATCGAACTGGTCGCGCGCATTCGCTACCACTCGCGGTCCTACATGACATTGCTGCAGCGCGACGCGGCGTACCGAGCGTTGCGGGTCAGCCAGCAGCAATTGCTCGACACCAATCTGGTGCTGCAACGGCTGATGAACTCCGATGGCCTGACCGGGCTGTCCAACCGCCGGCACTTCGACGAGTACCTGGAATTGGAGTGGCGCCGTTCGCTGCGTGATCAGACGCAGCTGTCATTGCTGATGATCGACGTCGATTACTTCAAGTCGTACAACGACAGTTTTGGCCACGTTGAAGGCGATGAAGCGTTGCGCAAGGTCGCCGCAGCCATCCGTGACGCCAGCTCGCGGCCATCGGATCTGCCGGCGCGTTATGGCGGCGAGGAGTTTGTGCTGGTGCTGCCGAACACCTCGCCGGGCGGCGCGCGGCTGTTGGCCGAGAAACTGCGCCAGACCGTGGCGGCGCTGAAAATTCCGCACAACACGCCGGCCGAGGGCTCCAGTCTGACCATCAGCATTGGTCTGGCGACCATGGTGCCCCAGGCGGGCAGTGATTGCCGGCTGCTGATTTCGGCGGCGGATCGCGGGTTGTATCTGGCCAAGAACAATGGGCGCAATCAGGTCGGGATTGAATAACTTTCCTGACAATGCAGTCCCCCTGTGGGAGCGAGCCTGCTCGCGAAAGCGGTTGTGCACTCGACATTGCCGGCGGCTGGCAGGTCGCCTTCGCGAGCAGGCTCGCTCCCACAGGAGATCGCTTCAGGTCAGTGTCAAGTGAATCACCTCCACACCCGCCAGACGGGCTGCCGCGACAGGCTGTTTACGTTATACTCGCCGGCTTTCAAAAGTTCGCCAACGAGTGCTGCCCGTCATGGAAATCAACCCGATCCTGAACACCATCAAGGACCTGTCCGAGCGCTCCGAAACTATTCGGGGGTATCTTTGACTACGATCAAAAGCATGAGCGTCTGACCGAGGTCAATCGCGAGCTTGAAGATCCGAGTGTCTGGAACAAACCTGAATACGCCCAGGAGCTGGGCCGCGAGCGTGCCGCGCTGGCGCAGATCGTCGACACCCTCGACGAACTGAACGGCGGTCTGGCCGATTGCCGCGACCTGCTGGACATGGCCGTCGAAGAAAACGACGAAGGCGCAGTGGGCGATGTCGTCGCCGAGCTGGCCCGTCTCGAGGAAAATCTGGCCAAGCTGGAATTCCGCCGCATGTTCAGCCATGAAATGGACCCGAACAACGCCTACCTGGACATCCAGGCCGGTTCCGGCGGTACCGAAGCGCAGGACTGGGCCAACATCCTGTTGCGCATGTACCTGCGCTGGGCCGACAAACGCGGTTTCGACGCGACCATCATGGAACTGTCCGCCGGTGAAGTCGCCGGGATCAAGGGCGCGACCGTGCACATCAAGGGCGAATACGCCTTTGGCTGGCTGCGTACCGAGATCGGCGTGCACCGTCTGGTGCGCAAAAGCCCGTTCGACTCCGGCAACCGTCGCCACACTTCGTTCTCCGCTGTTTTCGTCTCGCCAGAGATCGATGACAAGGTGGAAATCGAAATCAACCCGGCAGACCTGCGGATCGACACCTATCGTTCCTCCGGTGCCGGTGGTCAGCACGTAAACACCACCGACTCGGCCGTACGTATCACCCACGTACCGACCAACACCGTGGTCAGCTGCCAGAACGAACGTTCCCAGCACGCCAACAAGGACACCGCGATGAAAATGCTGCGGGCCAAGTTGTACGAGCAGGAAATGCAGAAGCGCAACGCCGCCTCGCAGGCGCTGGAAGACACCAAGTCGGATATCGGCTGGGGTCACCAGATCCGCTCTTACGTGCTCGATGCATCGCGGATCAAGGATCTGCGTACCAACATCGAACGCAGCGATTGCGACAAGGTGCTCGATGGCGACATCGATGAGTACCTGGAAGCGAGCCTGAAATCCGGCCTGTAACACCCTCTGTGGGAGCGGGCTCGCCCGCGATCCCCAGCCGAAGGCTGGGGGCAACGAACCTGATGGAATACTTAAAGACATGAGCGACCTACAACTCGACCCGCAAGCCCTGCAACAGGAAGAAAACTCCCTGATCGCCCTGCGCAAGGAAAAGCTTGCTGCCGAGCGCGCCAAGGGCAATGCCTTCCCGAACGACTTCCGCCGCGAAAACTACTGCGATGCCTTGCAGAAACAGTACGCGGACAAGACCAAGGAAGAGCTGGCAGAGGCTGCAATCCCGGTCAAGGTTGCCGGTCGCATCATGCTCAACCGTGGCTCGTTCATGGTGATCCAGGACATGACCGGGCGCATCCAGGTCTACGTCAACCGCAAGACGCTGTCCGAAGAAACCCTGGCCGCGGTGAAAACCTGGGACATGGGCGACATCATTGCCGCCGAAGGCACCCTGGCGCGTTCCGGCAAAGGCGACCTGTACGTTGAAATGACCAACGTGCGCCTGCTGACCAAATCGCTGCGTCCGCTGCCGGACAAGCACCACGGCCTGACCGACACCGAACAGCGCTACCGCCAGCGCTACGTCGACCTGATCGTCAACGAAGACGTGCGCCAGACCTTCCGCGTGCGTTCGCAAGTGATCGCGCACATCCGCAGCTTCCTGATGAAGCGCGACTTCCTCGAAGTCGAAACGCCGATGCTGCAGACCATTCCCGGCGGCGCCGCAGCCAAGCCGTTCGAAACTCACCACAACGCGCTGGACATGGAAATGTTCCTGCGTATCGCGCCTGAGCTGTATCTGAAGCGTCTGGTGGTTGGCGGTTTTGAAAAGGTCTTCGAGATCAACCGCAACTTCCGTAACGAAGGCGTTTCGACTCGTCACAACCCTGAATTCACCATGTTGGAGTTCTATCAGGCGTACGCCGATTACGAAGACAACATGGACCTCACCGAAGAACTGTTCCGCGAGCTGGCGCAGCTGGTGCTGGGCAGCACCGACGTGCCGTACGGCGACAAGGTGTTCCACTTCGGCGAGCCGTTCGTGCGTCTGTCGGTGTTCGACTCGATCCTCAAGTACAACCCTGAGCTGACTGCCGATGATCTGAATGACATCGACAAGGCTCGCGCCATCGCCAAGAAGGCCGGCGCCAAGGTGCTGGGCTTCGAAGGTCTGGGCAAACTGCAGGTGATGATTTTCGAAGAGCTGGTCGAGCACAAGCTGGAGCAGCCGCACTTCATCACTCAGTACCCGTTCGAAGTGTCGCCGCTGGCCCGTCGTAACGACGAGAACCCGAACGTCACCGACCGCTTCGAGCTGTTCATCGGTGGTCGTGAAATCGCCAACGCCTACTCCGAGTTGAACGACGCCGAAGATCAGGCCGAGCGCTTCATGGCGCAGGTGGCCGACAAGGACGCCGGCGACGACGAAGCCATGCACTACGACGCCGACTTCGTCCGTGCGCTGGAGTACGGCATGCCGCCAACCGCCGGCGAAGGTATCGGCATCGATCGTCTGGTGATGTTGCTGACCAACTCGCCGTCGATCCGCGATGTGATCCTGTTCCCGCACATGCGACCGCAAGCGTAAACGTTTCAGTTGAAAAGCCGCCTAAAACAGGCGGCTTTTTATTGCCTGTCTGGTACAAATGTATCAATTGGTTAATTTGGCATTAGTAGAGGAAGTGCTGTCGTGATGGGTGCATTAGCTCAAGAAGGTGCAGCGGGTATCGCCACTGCGGTCGCTGAAAGTGTTCAGTACCAGGGCCGCAAGGCCAGCCGACAGGGCAGTGAGCAGCGTCGCCAGGACATTCTCGACGCCGCGATGCGCATTGTCGTGCGCGACGGCGTGCGTGCCGTGCGCCATCGTGCGGTCGCGGCGGAGGCCGGCGTGCCGCTGTCGGCGACCACGTATTACTTCAAGGACATCGATGACCTGCTCACCGATACCTTCGCCCAATACGTTGAACGCAGCGCGGCGTACATGGCCAAGTTGTGGATCAATAACGAGGGTCTGTTGCGCGAAATGGTGGTCAGCGCCGACGGCAGCCCGGAGTCGCGCTCACAACTGGCCGATGACATTGCGCGATTGATGGCCGATTACGTGCACCGGCAACTGATCAACCGCCGCGAGCATCTGATGGCCGAGCAGGCGTTCCGCCAGGAAGCGCTGCTCAATCCGCGTCTGGCCATTCTGGTGCGCTCCCATCAGCAGATTCTGCTGCAGGGCACCTGCCAGTTGTTCCAGGTACTGGGCTCGCGCGAACCGCAGCAGGATGCCAAGGTGTTGACGGCGATTATCGGGCGGATGGAATATCAGGGCCTGCTCAACGACGCCGAGCCTCTGGCCGAAGAGGACATGCTCGGGATTCTGACGCGGTATATGCACCTGGTGCTGGCGTCGGTCTAGCGTTTCACGCTACACCCCGTGGGAGCGAGCCGTTGATGATCGTTCCCTCGCTCCGCGTGGGAATGCATCCTGTGACGCTCTGCGTCACGCAGCAAAAAGGGACGCGGAGCGTCCCGGGCGACATTCCCACGCAGAGCGTGGGAACGATCAAAAGTCTGAGTTTCAGCACGTCACGTTTTCTACAGGAGTTTCGGGTGGACGATTACCAGCAGACGATACGCATGTTGTCCGATCGCATTGTGCTGGCGCAGACGCCGATCCGCGTGCTCGATGCGGTCAAGTGGGACGACAACGTGCGCAAGGGCTTCCTCAAGGCCAAGGGCAAGGAAATGCCGGCGGTGGATCGCGACTACTACCTCAACCGCCCGCTGTCGTTCGATTCGAGCCAGGTCAAACTGGAATTCCAGAACATCGAGCGCGACATCACCCGCCAGCTCGGCCAGTTCAACCCGGTCGGGCAGATCATGCGGCGCATGTGCAAGGAATACCGCATGGTGGTGCGCATGCTCGAGGCGCGCGGCACCGAGGACTTCGGCCTGATCTCGCAAGAGCTGTACGGCGCGGCGTCCGATGCCTTTCACGCCGGTGACCCGACATTGGCCGACCTCGGCCTGATGATGTCTGACTACCTGAACAACATCGACGGACGCGGCGATCTGAAGGACGAGCCGAAGATCCTCACCGCCAAAGACGCGGTGCACCTGCTGCAAACCCGACTGAACAAGGTATTCGGTGAGGCCGAAGAGACGATTCGCGTGTTCGAGTCCGACGGCATCGTCGCCGACGCTGCGGCGGGCGCCGACTACATCAAGATTCGCACCGACGCGCTGTTCAACGACCGCGACGTGCGCGCCCTGGAAGTCCACGAAGGTCTGGTGCACGTCGGCACTACGCTCAATGGCTTGAATCAGCCGATCTGCACTTTCCTGTCCAAAGGCCCGCCCTCGTCAACGGTGACCCAGGAAGGGCTGGCGATCCTGATGGAAATCATCACCTTCGCTTCTTACCCGAGTCGCCTGCGCAAACTGACCAACCGCACCCGTGCGATTCATATGGTCGAGGAGGGCGCGGACTTCTTGCAGATCTACGAATTTTTCCGCGAGCAAGGTTTCGAGATGGCCGAAAGCTACGGCAATGCCAGCCGGGTGTTCCGTGGCTCGACGCCCACCGGTCTGCCATTCACCAAAGACTTGTCCTATCTCAAGGGCTTCATCATGGTTTACAACTACATTCAGTTGGCCGTGCGCAAGGGCAAGCTTGAGCAGATTCCGTTGTTGTTCTGTGGCAAGACCACACTGGAGGACATGCGGACCTTGCGCCAACTGGTGGATGAAGGCCTGGTGGTGCCGCCCAAATATCTACCTGATCAGTTCCGGGATCTGAATGCGTTGTCGGCGTGGATGTGTTTCTCCAACTTCCTCAACCATTTGAGCCTGGACCGGATTGAGGCGGATTATTCCAATATCCTCTAACCCAAACACAATCCCCTGTGGGAGCTGGCTTGCCAGCGATTGCATTCTGTCAGTCAATATTGATGTTGGCTGACCCACCCCCATCGCTGGCAAGCCAGCTCCCACAGGGTTATTTGTTTTTCTCTGAATCGATTGTCTGCCCATTTCTTGCGAGGTTTCACCGGATGAGAATCCTCGGCATCCTTTGCCTGCTCTTGACCCTCGGTGGTTGCAGTTCGCTGCTGTTCTACCCGGAACCGGGCCAGATATTCACCCCGGACAAAGCCAAACTCGAATACCGCACCGTCACCCTGACCACCGCCGATGGCTTGAAGCTCAACGCCTGGTGGCTGCCAGCCAAACCTGGTGTTGAGGTCAAAGGCACGGTCCTGCATCTGCACGGCAACGGCGGCAATCTGCCGATGCATCTGGGCGGCAGCTGGTGGTTGCCGAAGAACGGCTATCAGGTGCTGCTGGTCGACTATCGCGGCTACGGTTTGTCCGAAGGCAAGCCGAGCCTGCCGGCGATCTATCAGGACATCGACGCCGCGTTTGCTTGGCTCGACAACGCGCCCGAAGTCAAAGGCAAGCCGCTGGTGCTGCTCGGGCAGAGCCTTGGCGGCGCGATGTCGGTGCATTGGCTGGCGCAGCACCCGGAACGGCAAAAACAACTCAAGGCCCTGGTGCTGGATGGCGTGCCGGCCAGTTATCGCAGTGTCGGCCAATTCGCCCTCAGCACTTCGTGGCTGACCTGGCCGTTGCAGGTGCCGCTGTCGTGGCTGGTGCCGGATGGCGACAGCGCGATCAACTCGATGGCGCAGCTGACCGGCGTGCCCAAGCTGATCTTCCACAGCATCGACGATCCGCTGGTGCCGATGGCCAACGGCATTCGCCTGTATCAGGCAGCGCCGCCGCCGCGGGTGTTGCAGCTGACCCGTGGCGGTCACGTGCAAACGTTCGGCGACCCGGTGTGGCGTCAGGTCATGCTGCGCTATCTCGACGATCCCGAGCACTTCGACGGCCTGCGCCGCCTCGGCGAAATCCCCAACTATCCGCCCCCCCCGAATTCTGAAGATGAGAGCCTGCAATGAGTGAAGAACGTAATGCCATCCCGCTGATCATCACCGGTATCTGCAGCATCCTCGGCACCGTCGGGGCGCTGTGGTACTACGGCTACCTGCACTTTGCCAAGCCTGAGGATGCGTTGCTGCTCAGCGAATTCACCATGCTCAAGACCGTACCGGGCGAGGACTACAAAGTCTCGCTGACCCCCGCGCCGCAAGTGGCGCAGTGCATTGATGGCGTGCTGGTGTTGTTTGATACCGAGCAGAAAGGGTTGACCGGGGTGTTGATCAACGCGCAGAAAAAAGCTGTGCGGTGTATGGGTGAGGAAACTCCGCAGAAGCTTGAGCAGTAACCCCATCAAATGTGGGAGCGAGCCTGCTCGCGAATACGGTTTCACCTTCAACATGGATGTGAATGACACTCCGCTTTCGCGAGCAGGCTCGCTCCCACAAGGAATTTCTGGTCGCGCATGAAAAAGCCCCGCCTGATCAAGTCAGGCGGGGCTTTTGCGTTACCGGGTGGAGCTTAGTTCGCGCTCACCGAAGAACGCGGCGCTACTGGCTGGTTGTCGTTGGAAATGGTCACTTCCACACGACGGTTCATCGCACGACCCGAGACGCTGCCGTTATCCGCTACCGGGTATTCCTTGCCATAACCCTGAGCGACGATGCGCGAAGGATCGACGCCCATCTTGATCAGAGCCATCTGCACGGAAGTCGCGCGGCGCTCGGACAGCGACTGGTTGTAGCTCGCGGTGCCGGTGCTGTCGGTGTAACCCTCGACGATCACTTTGCGATCCGGGTTTTCCTGGAGGAATTGCGCCAGTTTGTTGATGTTCACCAAGCCGCTGGATTTCAGATCAGCCTTGTTGGTGGCGAACAGCACGTCACCGAAGGTCACCAGGGTGCCGCGATCGGTCTGCTTGGCGTTGAGGCTGTCCTGCAGCTGTTTGATCTGCTGGTCACGGGCATCCAGACGGGCCTGGGCACGTTGGGCTGCGGCGTTTTTCAGGTTGTTTTCAGCGGTGCGCAGAGCGATGGTCTGCTTGGCCACTTCGACGCGCTGGTTGGTCAGGTACGCCAGTTGGTCAACCTTGGCTGCGTCTTCTTTGTCCAGATAAGCCTTGTCGGCCTTGTCCAGGTAATCGCTGGCGTCTTTGGTTTCCAGTGCCGCGACTTTGCTCGCCTGTGGGTTGGCCTGCAGGCCGGCGTAGTTGGTGCGCGCCTGTTCCAGGTTCGGGTTAGGCGGGGTGGAGCAGGCAGCCAGTGCAACGCTTGCGGCCAGAAGAGCGGGAATCATCAGTTGCTTACGCATAATTTGTCGTCCTTTCTATCGGTAAGAGTTTCAGCTTTGCGGTCGGGATGCGCGCTTACTGCACAGTGCGCTGGCTTTCCTGACGCAGTTCCTGAACACCTTTCTGGGAATCCTTCACAGCCTGTTCGGCCTTGGCGGCCTGAGCCTTGCGTTCAGCGACGCGAGCGTCCCATTCAGCCTGTTCGGACAGGCGACGGGCCTCGTCATACTTCTTGTCGTGCATGGCGATTTCAGCTTGTTTCAGTTTGTCCTGAGCCTGCTTCATTTCCACCGCAGCGAATTCGGTACCGCCAGCGCTGACGGCGCTGTTCACAGCCGATTGGGTCACGGCGTACTGCTCGGTCGGTGGGTTACCGGCGCAACCGGCCAGTACGAAGCTGGTGCCGATGGCCAGAGCGGCCAGTTTCAGACCGCGCAGGTGGGAAAACGAGGTTTGGGTTTTCATGGTCTTCAACTCCATTAGGCATCTCCTGAAAATACAACTGAATCCATCCTGGCAGAGGAGCCGAAAGCATCGCTTGTAGACGCGAATTGAAACGCTCGTTCCAGGCGTGGTTACCTGTTCCGACCGGCGACATTTTTGAAAAGTTCAGAAAAGATGGCCTATCGCCAAAAAATTAATTGACCGTTTGGACAAGGTTCTGGGGCGGGAACTTTGGGCCTTTGGAGCGGTACGCGCGGGTGAGTTTTAAGGTGATATCAGGGGGTGATCAGTACCCTGTGGGAGCTGGCTTGCCAGCGATGAGGCCATCATGCTCAGCACATTTTTGACTGAACTGCCGCCATCGCGGGCAAGCCCGCTCCCACATTTTTCTCGGTGTCATGAATCAGTGCTTCTGTTTGTTCTCAGCCGAGGACAGATCATGCAAATGCCGTCGCGACAACGCCAGAAAACGCGGCGTCGGGCCGACATCCTCATACAACGGATCACCTTCCTCATCGGTCGCCACCACCGTCGAACCCTTCACATACGGCAGGCTCGCTTCGAACTCCTCAAGCGCGGCGCCGATCAGTTCACCGAGCAGTTCCTCGGGGTGACGCTTGGGGTACATTTCGGCAATCGCCGCCAGCCTTGCGGCTGCTTCGACGTCCAGATGAATCGTGTAGCCGGTGTCGGTCAGGCGACCTTTGGCGTTTTCTTCCCAATGCTGGGCGAGTTCACGAATTTTCATGATGACCTCATTTAGCGCCTGCTGATGGCAGGCCTGGGTGAGTGTCCGGCAGCGCCGGCGGCGGGCCGTCGTACGGCTTACTGTTGAGACTAGCTTTCGCCGGCAAGGTTTAAAGTCAATTCGTCGCCTGCTTGTAAGAAGCGGCGCAGAGCGGCACTCTCTGGCAAAGCATTCGTTTCTGCGCTGTCCCCGATTACCGCTGGAGAACTGCTGATGACCGATATTGATGCACGCTTGCGCGAAGATGTTCACCTGCTCGGAGAGCTGTTGGGCAACACCATTCGAGACCAGTACGGCGAGGCGTTCCTCGACAAGATCGAGCAGATTCGCAAAGGCGCCAAGGCCGACCGGCGCGGCTCGATGGACGCTGAACTCAGCGCCAGCCTCAATCAATTGAGTGAAGACGAATTGCTTCCGGTCGCGCGGGCCTTCAACCAGTTTCTCAACCTGGCCAACATCGCCGAGCAATATCAGCTGATCCATCGCCGCGAGGAGTCGCAACCGGCGCCGTTCGAGTCGCGGGTGTTGCCGGAACTGCTCGCGCGCCTGCGCAGCGAAGGCCACAGCGCCGAGTCCCTGGCCCGGCAACTGGCGCGGCTGGAAATCGAACTGGTGCTGACCGCGCACCCGACCGAAGTGGCGCGACGCACGTTGATTCAGAAGTACGATGCAATCGCCGCGCAACTGGCCGCTCAGGATCATCGCGACCTGACCAGCGCCGAGCGCGAGCAGATCCAGAGCAAACTGCAGCGGCTGATCGCCGAAGCCTGGCACACCGAAGAAATCCGTCGCACCCGACCAACCCCGGTCGATGAAGCCAAGTGGGGCTTCGCGGTGATCGAGCATTCGTTGTGGCAGGCGATCCCCAACCATATGCGCAAAGCCGATCAGGCGCTGTTCGCCGCGACGGGTCTGCGCTTGCCGCTGGAAGCCGCACCGATCCGCTTCGCCTCATGGATGGGCGGCGACCGTGACGGCAACCCCAATGTCACCGCCGCCGTCACTCGCGAAGTGTTGTTGCTGGCGCGCTGGATGGCCGCTGATTTGTATCTGCGTGATGTCGATCATCTGGCTGCCGAACTGTCGATGCAGCAGGCCAGCGATGCGCTGAAGGCCAAGGCCGGCGACAGCGCCGAACCCTATCGCGCAGTGCTCAAACAATTGCGCGAACGTCTGCGTGCGACGCGCAATTGGGCGCACGCTGCATTGACCGCGCCGACCCCGGCCACCGCCGATGTGCTGCACGACAATCGCGATCTGCTTGAGCCTTTGCAGTTGTGTTTCAACTCGCTGCACGAGTGCGGCATGGGCGTTATCGCCGACGGGCCGTTGCTCGATTGCCTGCGTCGGGCGGTGACGTTCGGCCTGTTTCTGGTGCGCCTCGATGTGCGTCAGGATTCAACGCGGCACAGCTCGGCAATGACGGAAATCACCGATTACCTCGGCCTCGGCCGCTATGAGGATTGGGATGAAGAACAGCGCATCAACTTCCTCACCGAAGAATTGAGCAACCGTCGTCCGTTGCTGCCCGCGCATTTCAAACCGTCGGCGGACACCGCCGAAGTGCTCAACACCTGCAAGGAAATCGCCGCCGCACCCGCTGCGTCGCTGGGCTCCTACGTGATCTCCATGGCCGGCGCGGCTTCCGATGTGCTCGCGGTGCAACTACTGCTCAAGGAATCCGGCGTACTGCGGCCGATGCGCGTGGTGCCGCTGTTCGAAACCCTCGCCGACCTCGACAACGCCGGGCCGGTGATGGAACGTCTGCTGCTATTGCCGGGCTATCGCGCGCGTTTGCACGGCCCGCAGGAAGTGATGATCGGCTATTCCGACTCGGCCAAGGATGCCGGCACCACCGCTGCGGCGTGGGCGCAATATCGGGCGCAGGAACGACTGGTGGAAGTCTGCCGTGAGCAGCAAGTCGAACTGCTGCTGTTCCACGGTCGCGGCGGCACCGTGGGGCGTGGTGGCGGTCCGGCGCACGCGGCGATTCTGTCGCAACCACCGGGTTCGGTGGCGGGACGTTTCCGCACCACCGAGCAGGGCGAAATGATTCGTTTCAAATTCGGCCTGCCGGACATCGCCGAGCAAAACCTCAATCTGTATCTGGCCGCCGTGCTCGAGGCGACCTTGCTGCCACCGCCGCCGCCGACGCCTGAATGGCGCCATCTGATGGACGAATTGGCGGCGGACGGTGTCAGCGCTTACCGCCAGGTGGTGCGGGAAAATCCGCAATTCGTTGAGTACTTCCGTCAGTCGACCCCGGAGCAGGAATTGGGACGTTTGCCTCTGGGCAGTCGCCCGGCCAAACGCCGTGCGGGCGGTATCGAAAGCCTGCGGGCGATCCCGTGGATCTTCGGCTGGACCCAAACCCGATTGATGCTGCCGGCCTGGCTGGGTTGGGAGACTGCGCTGAGCAAAGCGCTGGAGCGCGGCGAAGGTGAGTTGCTGGGGCAGATGCGCGAACAGTGGCCGTTCTTCCGCACCCGTATCGATATGCTGGAAATGGTTCTGGCCAAGGCTGATGCGGATATTGCGCAGTCCTACGACGGGCGTCTGGTTGAAGCTGATCTGCTGCCGTTGGGCGCGCAGTTACGCGACCTATTGTCGCAGGCATGCTCCGTGGTACTGGGCCTGACCGGGCAGTCGCAGCTGCTGGCGCACAGCCCGGACACCCTCGAATTCATCCGCTTGCGCAACACCTACCTCGACCCGCTGCATCTATTGCAGGCGGAACTGTTGGCGCGTTCGCGGCAGCAGGATGTCGAGCAGGGCAGCCCGGTAGAACAGGCGCTGCTGGTGTCTGTGGCGGGGATTGCCGCCGGATTGCGCAATACCGGCTAAGGTTGCTGAGCACCTCAGGCGGCATTCGCGACAAGGGTCGGATGCCGCTTCTCCTGCCGTAGGAAAGTGCCGCGAAGCGACAGTTATTGATGGGGTTGCGACTTGGGTTACCGCGTCGCAAGGTCACGGCGGGCGTCGGTTTCTCCGACTTTTGGCGTCTTGTGTGGGCGAAGCCTGCTGTGTATCTTGATCAGCCTTTGGCCGTTTGTGCGGCCACGACCCGTATTTTCAGGATCCGCCGGTTACGAGCGAATCCTTTGTTTTGTAAAGCTTTTATATAAAAAATTGAGGAGCACATCGATGCGCGTCATTCTGCTGGGAGCTCCCGGGGCCGGTAAAGGTACTCAGGCAAAGTTCATCACCGAGAAATTCGGCATTCCGCAAATCTCCACCGGCGACATGCTGCGTGCTGCGGTCAAGGCTGGCACTCCACTGGGCGTGCAAGCCAAGAGCATCATGGATGCCGGCGGCCTGGTGTCGGATGACCTGATCATCGCGCTGGTCAAGGACCGCATCGCTCAACCTGATTGCGCCAACGGTTTCCTGTTCGACGGCTTCCCGCGCACCATTCCGCAGGCTGAAGCGCTGGTCACTGCCGGTGTCGAGTTGGATGCCGTGGTCGAGATCGCTGTAGAAGACGAAGAAATCGTGCAGCGTATTGCCGGTCGCCGTGTCCACGAAGCCAGTGGCCGCGTTTACCACATCATCTACAATCCGCCGAAACTGGCTGGCAAGGACGACATCACCGGCGAAGAGCTGGTGCAGCGCAAGGACGATACTGAAGAAACCGTGCGTCATCGCCTGTCGGTCTACCATTCGCAGACTAAACCGCTGGTGGAGTTCTACCAGAACCTTTCCGCCAAGAACGGCGGCAAGCCAAAGTACAGCCACATCGAAGGCGTTGGTTCGGTTGATGCAATCACCACCAAGGTGCTGGCCGCGCTGAGCTGAAAAGTCTGATCGGCTGCATCATCCACGGCCCGCTTGCGGGCCGTTGTTGTTTATACTGACGCACTTTTTCCCACCCCTGTTTTGGAAACATCGATGAGCACCTTGCTGGCCCTGGACACCGCGACTGAAGCTTGCTCCGTTGCCTTGCTGCATGACGGCAAGGTCACGAGCCATTACGAGGTGATCCCGCGCCTGCATGCGCAGAAGCTGCTGCCGATGATTCAGCAATTGCTCGCCGATGCCGGCACCACGCTGCAAGCGGTCGACGCGATTGCCTTCGGCCGTGGCCCGGGCGCGTTTACCGGTGTGCGCATTGCCATCGGTGTGGTGCAGGGTTTGGCCTTTGCTCTGGATCGTCCGGTGTTGCCGGTATCCAACCTTGCGGTGCTGGCCCAGCGTGCCTTTCGTGAACATGGCGTAAGCCAGGTGGCAGCCGCCATCGATGCGCGGATGGATGAAGTGTATTGGGGCTGCTACCGCGAGACGGCGGGGGAGATGCGTCTGGTGGGCGCCGAAGCCGTGTTACCACCGGAAGTCGCCGCGTTGCCCGCTGATGCCAGTGGCGATTGGTTCGGTGCCGGTACCGGTTGGGGCTACGACGAGCGCATCGCGGTCAATCTGAGCGGCTCTGACGCCGGCATGCTGCCCCACGCCGAAGACCTGCTGGCCCTGGCGCGTTTCGCCTGGGAGCGAGGTGAAGCCATCGCGGCAGATGACGCCCAGCCGGTTTACCTGCGCGATAAAGTCGCCACCCCGAAAGCCCGCTGATACCTCCGGGCTGATTTTGTGGCGAGGGGATTTATCCCCGTTCGGCTGCGCAGCAGTCGCAGGTCCTGAAAATGCGGCGGCACTGAGAAAATGCAGGGGAGTGCTGCGCACTCCAACGGGGATAAATCCCCTCGCCACAGGCGCATGCGCCATTCTGCAAATCCTGCCAATCGTCAGTTTCCAGCTCCGGTTTTAAACCTTTTGCGCTTTATGTGTTCTAGTTATCACTCGGCGGTTTGCTAAGTCGGTCAAGTGCCGCTAAATTGCCATCATCGATACCGAGCATGACATTATGCGTATAGACGGCGTTTCCACTCAGTCCTACCCCATCAAGCGCAAGCCACGTAAAGGCAATGCGGCGCTGGATGAGTCCGTCGACATCATCGACGGTGAGCTGGAATTCCCGAGCGAAGAGCAGTTGGCCGCCCGTGCTGCCCAAGCCACCGCGCAACGCCTGAGCAACCTGCCTGCCCGTCAACAAGACATGATTTACCACCGCGCGATGAAGAAGAGCGTAGCCATGGCTCTGGCCAGCTACCTGAGCACCGCCGGTTTTGTCGATTGGGACGCAGACGTGCTGGGCCTCGATCTGTATATCTGATGGATCTGCATTACTACCTCGGTTGCCCGTCCTGGAGCGAAAATGCCTGGCGCGAGTATCTGTATCCGGTAGACGCAAAAACCTCCGACTTTCTCGCTCTCTACTGCCAGGTGTTCAACGCCGTCGAAGGCAACACCACCTTCTACGCCAGCCCGTCGCCAGCCACTGTGCAACGCTGGGCCGAGATCATGCCGGCGCACTTTCGCTTCACTGCCAAATTCCCCGGCGACATCAGCCACAGCGGCGACTTGCGCGAGCAACTGACCGCTGCCGAAACCTTCCTGCAATTACTCAAGCCGTTAGGCGAACGTGTTTCGCCACTATGGCTGCAACTGTCGAAAAGCTTCACGCCGCAGCGTCTGCCGGAGCTCGCGGCGTTTATCGATGCACTGGATTGCCCGCTTGCGGTCGAGGTGCGCAATGAACAGTTCTTCGCCAAGGGCGAGAGCGAGCGTCTGCTCAATCGTCTGTTGCTGGATCGCGGTGTCGAGCGCATCTGTCTCGACCCGCGCGCGCTGTTCAGCTGCTTGTCGACCGAGTCCTCGGTGATCCACGCGCAGTCGAAAAAGCCGCGAGTACCCACCCGTCCGGCGGCGTTCACGCAGTTTCCGCAGGTGCGTTTCATCGGCCATCCCGAGCTTGAGGCCAACGATGCGTTTCTCGTGCCGTGGGTGGCGAAGATTGCTGAATGGATCGAAGAGGGGCGCACGCCCTACGTCTTTCTGCATACGGCCGATAACCTGTTGGCAGCGAAACTGGCGCAACGTTTTCATGCACAACTGATGCAACGTTTGCCTGGCTTGCCCGCGCTGCCTGAGCTATACAGAGAACCCGCCGCCGAGCAGCTTGGCTTGCTCTGAGGCGGGTTTTTTCTGCCCGGGAGCCCGTCGATGAACGTCCAAGTCAGTCAACAGCAACTCCTCAAAGCCCAAGCCTTCAAGGCCCTGCATGATCGCCAGGGGATCTTCGTCATCCCCAATCCGTGGGATGCCGGCTCGGCGAAGATGCTCGCCAGTCTTGGCTATCAGGCCTTGGCCACCACCAGCGCCGGTTACGCGTTTTCCCAAGGCAAGCCTGATGGCGCGTTGAGTCTCGACGAGACCTTGGCCAATGTCCGCGCGATTGTCGCGGCGACGGATCTGCCGGTGGCGGTGGATCTGGAAAACGGCTTTGCCGATGATCCGGTCGAGGCTGCGCAGAGTCTTCTGCGCGCCGCAGAGGCGGGTGCCGTGGGCGGGTCGATCGAAGATGCCACGGGCCGTGCGGACGCGCCGATCTATTGCTTCGAACACGCGGTTGCACGGATTGAAGCCGCTGTCGCGGCGGTGCGCACCCTGCCGTTTCCCTTCATTCTTACGGCTCGCGCGGAAAATTACCTGCACGGTAATCCCGATCTCGACGACACCATTCGCCGTTTGCAGGCATTTGCCGAAGCGGGTGCCGACGTGCTCTATGCGCCGGGTTTGCGCAGCGCCGAAGAAGTGCTGGCAGTGGTGCAAGCGGTGGCGCCGAAACCGGTCAATGTGTTGATGTCTGGCGGTTTGAAACTGACCGTGCAACAGCTCGAGGAACTAGGCGTCCGGCGGATCAGCACCGGCTCGGCACTGGCGCTGGCGGCGTTCGGCGAGTTCTTCCGAGCGGCTGAAGAAATCCAGCAATTTGGCACCTTTGGCTTCACGTCACAGTCGATGCCGTATGCCAAGGCCAATCAACTCTTCAAGGACTGAGCATGGGACGTTGGCTGTTCTGGGGGGTGTTGCTCGCGATCGCTGGTGGCGCGGTGAGTGTCTGGCGTGGCTGGCTGGACGTGCCGCCGCAGTGGAACCCGTGGGCGCCATTGGACATAAAAGCCGCGCCCAACTGGCTGACCGGTTACAAACTCATGCGCCTGCGCAGTGATTCCGAGCTTTGCGCACAGGCATTGAGCAGCTCGGATCTGCGCGTCAGTCCCCAGGCCGACAGCCCGGGCGCCAAGTGTCCGCTGATCGGTGCTCTGCGGGTGCAGGGCGGTGAAGTGGCGCTGAGCAGCAGTTTCATCGCCAGTTGCCCGCTGGCGGTGGCCTACGCAATGTTTGAACACCACACCCTGCAACCGGCGGCGCAATCGGTTTACGGCCAGAAAATCGCGCGGGTCGATCACCTCGGCAGCTTTGCCTGTCGCAATGTCTACAACCGTGAGAGCGGCGCTCTCAGCCGACATGCGAGTGCCGACGCGCTGGACATTGCCGGTTTCCGCCTGGCTGACGGGCGCACGATCAGCGTGCTCAAGGATTGGCCCAAGCAGAATCAGGACGCAGAGTTTCTGCGCCAGCTGCGTGACGGCGCCTGTGAGTCATTCAGTGTGGTGTTGAGTCCGGACTACAACGCCGCTCATCGCAATCACTTTCATGTCGATGTCGGGCGCTGGAGCGTGTGTCGCTGAGAATCAGGCGGCGAGGCGCAGGTTCTGCAGAACGATCGGGCGAGCCCAGCCATTATCGAAGTCCAGAGCTTTCTGTTGCTCGACGATCTCTTCCGGCGGGAACGGCGGGTAAGGCTTCTGCAGCAAGTCCAGGTCGAACTCGGCAATCGGCAGGTACAGCGGACGTTTCTGCGGAGCAGGGCCTGGCTCCGGCACTGGCTGGCCATTGTTGATCACAATCGGGCGTACCCAGCTGCTGTCGAAATCCTGTTGCTCTTGCTGAGCCTTGAGTTCTTCTGGCGGGAACGGTGGGAACGGCTTGTCCAGCAGCTCCATTTCGAACTCGGCGATCGGCAGGAACAGCGGCTCTGGCGGACGAACTTCGGTTTCCACCACATCGCACTCGCGCTGGCTGACGATATGCGCGTGCAGCTCGCTGCCAACGGTTGGTTCTTCCGGGCTGTTCAGGTCTACCGGTGGAAACGTGCCACAGGCAGGCACCACTTCACTCGTCTGTTCGGCCAGAGCCTGGGCAAAGAAATCCTGCCACAGGTGACTGACGCCGCTCAGTGCTTGAGTGTTATGACGGCTGAAGTCGCCATGGGGCGAAACGTAGCCAATCGATGTGGGAAGAATGCCTGACATTTTTTTCGGTTGACGCTCAGCTCTGGCAAAATGCGCGTTGAATGGTTTATCGGCGGTTTTTGTCGATCCTTAACTTTTTTGAGCGTTTTTTCATGATCGAGTCACCCGCGGCCTGCCGCATCCATGTCCAGGCCCTCGCCCCAGCGTTTCAAACGCAAGCCGCACACTGGGCCGAACGTCTCGGCCTGCCGCTCGGCGAGGCCGACTGTGAGTTCGCCTTGCAGGTCGGCGAGCAGGGTTTGCAGTTGCAGCAGCTTGGCCCGGATGCGCCTGGACCGGTGCGGGTCGACTTCGTCGAAGGCGGCGCGGCGCATCGTCGTTTGTATGGCGGCGGCAGCGGGCAGATGATTGCCAAGGCTGTCGGCATCGCCCAAGGCGTGCGCCCGCGCGTCCTCGATGCCACGGCGGGCTTGGGCAAGGATGCGTTTGTATTGGCAAGTCTTGGTTGTGAAATGAGCCTGATCGAGCGTCAGCCGCTGATCGGCGCGCTGCTTGAGGACGGTCTGGCCCGGGCGGCAGAAGATTTCGACGTGGCGCCGATCGTGGCGCGGATGAAATTGCTCAAGGGCAATTCCATCGAGGTCATGCGCGATTGGGAAGGGGAGCCGCCGCAGGTGATCTATCTAGACCCGATGTTCCCGCATCGTGAGAAAACCGCGCTGGTGAAAAAAGAGATGCGCCTGTTCCGCCCGCTGGTGGGCGATGACCCGGATGCCCCGGCCTTGCTCGAAGCCGCACTGGCACTGGCTACGCATCGGGTGGTAGTCAAACGCCCGCGCAAGGCGCCGTGCATCGAAGGGCCGAAACCGAGCCATGCGCTGGATGGCAAATCGAGCCGGTATGACATTTATCCGAAGAAAGCACTGAAGCCTTAGAAGCAGCTGCAAGCTGCAAGCTGCAAGCCAGAGCCAAGTCACTGCTTTTGCTTTTTCTTGCAGCTTGTAGCTAGAAGCTCGCAGCTGCTCCTCCCCCATAGGCCCTCATAAACAACCCCACCACCTCCCGCACATGCCGCTCCGCTGCCTCTCCGGTCAGCGGCTCGCCGCAGCCGTACAACAAACGAAAATTTCCCGCCCCTTTGATCAGGCAGAAGAAATGCTCGGCGGCGTTGCGTGGCTGGTCGATGCTCAGCGCGCCGGTTGCATGGATTTTCGCCAGCAGACCTTCCATGCCGTTGACCACGCGCTCTGGGCCGGCCTCGAAGAAGATCAGCGACAGCTTCGGGTCCTGACTGCCCAGCGCCATGATCAGGCGGTGCAGGTTCACTGATTCATCGCTGTTGATCAGTTGGTGAAAGCCCCGGGCAATGTTCAGCAATACATTTTCCACCGCGATGCCGTCCGGTAATTCGAAGAACAGCGGCGGCAATTGTTCCTCGCATTTCGCGACGACGGCGGCGGAGAACAGCGTCTCCTTGTCGTTGAAATGGCTGTAGACCGTCAACTTCGACACGCCCGCCTCGCTGGCAACCGCGTCCATGCTGGTGTTGGCGTAGCCATGGCATAGAAACAGGGTTTTCGCCGCATCGAGGATCGCCTGGCGTTTGGCCAGATCCTTGGGGCGGCCCGGGCCGTTTGGAGCTGAAAGATTGTTCGACATTCTTCGCTTTTAATACTGGACTGGTGAGTTTGCTATTAATACCATACCCGCCAGTATAAATATTCCAAGCCTCATTCGCGAAAGGTCCGTCACCATGTTCCGCCATGCGTTGTCCTTTGCCGTGCCAGTCAGTCTGGCGTTCCTGTTATCGGCGTGCGGTCAGGAAGAGGTGACCAAGGTCACCGTGCGACCGGCCATGGTGGTACAGCCCGAGCCTTCTGCGCAGGCGATGGAAAGTTATCCGGGCGAGGTGCGTGCCCGTTATGAGCCTGATCTGGCGTTCCGCATTGGCGGCAAAGTCAGCCGACGACTGGTCGACGAAGGCCTGCGCGTCAAGGCCGATCAGCCACTGGCCGAACTCGATCCGCAGGATGTGCGCCTGCAACTGGAAGCCACCCGCGCGCAGGTTGCCGCCGCCGAGGCCAATCTGAACCTGGTCCGCGCCGAACGGGATCGCTATAAAACCCTGATGGATCGGCAGATGGTCAGCCGCTCGGCCTACGACAACGCCGAAAATCTATATCGCTCCGGCGAAGCCCGCCTTAAACAAATCAAAGCCGAATTCAACGTTTCGACCAACCAGGCCAGTTACGCGGTGCTGCGTGCGCCGCAGGATGGTGTGGTGGCCAAGCGTTCGGTGGAAGTCGGTCAGGTGGTCGCTGCCGGGCAAACCGTGTTCACACTCGCCACCGATGGTGAGCGCGAAGTGTTGATCAGCCTGCCGGAGCAAAGCTTCGGCCGCTTCAAGGTCGGTCAGCCGGTTACCGTGGAATTGTGGGCGCAGCAGAATCAGCGGTTTGCCGGGCAGATCCGCGAGTTGTCACCGTCCGCCGATCCGCGCTCGCGCACTTTTGCCGCGCGTATCTCGTTCACCAGCGGCAAAGTGCCGGCTGAACTGGGGCAGAGCGCCCGGGTGTTTGTGCAAGCGGCTGACAGTGTCTCGCTGTCGATACCGCTTTCCGCGCTGACCGCTGAAAACGGCGCGACCTACGTTTGGGTGGTCAACGGCAACAACACGTTGAAGAAAACTTCGGTACGGGTCGGTCCGTTCGGCGAGAAAAGCGTGGCGGTGCTCGAGGGCCTGAATGCCAGCGACTGGGTGGTGGCTGCCGGCGTTCACGTATTGCTCGACGGCCAGCAGGTGCGACCAGTGGATCGCTCCAATCGTGTGGTCAATCTGGCGAACAAGGAGTAAGCCCCGATGCGCTTCAACCTCTCCGAATGGGCGTTGCGTAATCGCCAGATCGTACTGTTCCTGATGCTTTTGCTCGCCGTTGTCGGCGCGTTGTCCTACACCAAACTCGGCCAGAGTGAAGACCCGCCGTTCACCTTTAAGGCGATGGTCATTCAGACCCGCTGGCCCGGTGCGACCGCGCAGGAAGTCTCGCGCCAGGTTACTGAACGGATCGAAAAGAAACTGATGGAAACCGGCGAGTACGAACGCATCATGTCGTTCTCCCGCCCCGGTGAATCCCAGGTCACCTTCATCGCCCGCGACTCGATGCACTCCAAGCAAATCCCCGATCTCTGGTATCAGTTGCGCAAGAAGGTCGGCGATATCCGCCAGACTTTGCCGCCGGGAATTCAGGGGCCGTTCTTCAACGATGAGTTCGGCACCACCTTCGGCAATATCTACGCGCTGACCGGCGACGGTTTCGACTACGCCGTGCTCAAGGATTACGCCGACCGCATCCAGATTCAGCTGCAGCGGGTCAAGGACGTCGGCAAGGTCGAACTGCTCGGCCTGCAGGACGAGAAAATCTGGGTCGAGCTGTCCAACGTCAAGCTCGCCACCCTCGGCTTGCCGCTGGCGGCGGTGCAGCAGGCGCTGGAGGAACAGAATGCGGTGTCCACGGCGGGGTTCTTCGAAACCGGCAGCGAGCGCTTGCAGCTGCGCGTCTCGGGGAATTTTCAGACAGTCGATGAGATAAAGAACTTTCCGATCCGCGTCGCCGATCGTACGTTCCGTATCTCCGATATCGCCGATGTGCGTCGCGGTTTCAGCGACCCACCGGCGCCGCGCATGCGTTTCATGGGCGACGATGCGATCGGTCTGGCCGTGGCGATGAAGGACGGCGGCGACATTCTGGTGCTGGGCAAGGCGCTGGAGGGCGAGTTTTCGCGGATCCAGAAAAACCTCCCGGCCGGCATGCAGTTGCGCAAGGTGTCCGATCAGCCGGCAGCGGTAAAAACCGGCGTCGGCGAGTTCGTCCAGGTGTTGGTCGAGGCGTTGGCGATCGTCTTGCTGGTGAGCTTCTTTTCCCTCGGTGTACGCACCGGCATGGTCGTCGCGCTGACCATTCCGCTGGTGCTGGCGATGACCTTCGCTTGCATGTATTACCTCGGCATCGGTCTGCACAAGATTTCCCTCGGTGCGCTGGTGCTGGCGCTGGGTCTGCTGGTGGACGACGCGATCATCGCCGTGGAAATGATGGCGATCAAAATGGAGCAGGGCTTCGATCGCATTCGCGCGGCGAGTTATGCCTGGACCAGCACCGCATTCCCGATGCTTACCGGCACGCTGATCACCGCCGCCGGCTTCCTGCCGATTGCCACTGCGCAGTCCGGCACCGGTGAATACACCCGCTCGATTTTCCAGGTGGTGACCATTGCCTTGCTCGCCTCATGGGTCGCGGCGGTGATGTTCGTGCCGTATCTGGGGGAAAAACTCCTGCCTGATCTGGCGAAAATTCACGCGGCAAAACACGGCACTGGCGATGGTCAACCGGATCCGTATGCCACGCCGTTTTATCAGCGCGTGCGGCGTCTGGTGGAGTGGTGCGTGGCCCATCGCAAGACGGTGATCGTGCTGACTGTGGGCCTGTTTATTGCCTCGGTGATGTTGTTCCGCTTTGTGCCGCAGCAGTTCTTCCCGGCTTCGAACCGGCTGGAGTTGATGGTCGACCTGAAACTGGCCGAAGGCGTTTCGCTGGCCAACACCACCAGTGAAGTCAAACGCCTCGAAGCAATGCTCAAGGAGCACGCTGGCATCGACAATTACGTGGCCTACGTCGGCACCGGTTCGCCACGCTTCTACCTGCCGCTGGATCAGCAACTGCCGGCGGCGAGTTTTGCCCAGTTCGTGGTGTTGGCAAAAACCATCGAAGAGCGTGAAGCGCTGCGCAGCTGGTTGATCGAAACCCTCAACGAACAGTTCCCGGCCCTGCGTTCGCGGGTCACTCGTTTGGAAAATGGCCCGCCGGTTGGCTATCCGGTGCAGTTCCGCGTCACGGGCGAGCACATCGAAGAAGTCCGTGCGTTGGCGCGCAAGGTGGCGGCAAAGGTTCGCGAGAATCCGCATGTGGTCAACGTGCATCTGGACTGGGAAGAGCCAAGCAAAGTTGTCTACCTGAACATCGATCAGGATCGCGCCCGCGCGCTGGGTGTAAGCACGGCCAATCTGGCGAAATTCCTGCAGAGTTCGCTGGTGGGTTCGACGGTCAGCCAGTACCGGGAAGACAACGAATTGATCGAGATTCTGCTGCGCGGCACCGTGCACGAGCGCACTGAATTGTCGTTATTGCCGAGCCTGGCGGTGCCGACGGATAACGGTCGCAGTGTGGCGTTGTCGCAGATTGCCACGCTGGAATACGGCTTCGAGGAAGGCATCATCTGGCACCGCAACCGCCTGCCGAACGTGACCGTACGCGCTGACATTTATGGCAAGGAGCAACCGGCGACGCTGGTCAAACAGATCATGCCGACGCTGGACCCGATTCGCGCTGAGTTGCCCGATGGTTATCTGCTGGATGTCGGCGGCACGGTGGAGGATTCCGAGCGCGGGCAGAAGTCGGTGAATGCCGGGGTGCCGATGTTCATTGTCGTGGTGCTGACCTTGCTGATGGTGCAGTTGCGCAGTTTCTCGCGTACGGCGATGGTGTTTCTGACGGCGCCGTTGGGCTTGATCGGGGTGACCCTGTTTCTGATGGTGTTCCGGCAGCCGTTCGGGTTTGTGGCGATGCTCGGGACCATCGCGTTGTCCGGGATGATCATGCGCAATTCGGTGATTCTGGTCGATCAGATCGAGCAGGATATCGCGTCCGGGCTTAAGCCTTGGCAGGCGATCATCGAGGCGACGGTGCGGCGCTTCCGGCCGATTGTGTTGACGGCGCTGGCGGCTGTGCTGGCGATGATTCCGCTGTCGCGCAGTGTGTTTTTCGGGCCGATGGCGGTGGCGATCATGGGTGGGTTGATTGTCGCGACTGCGCTGACGCTGTTGTTTTTGCCGGCGTTGTATGCGGCCTGGTTCAGGGTGCGTAAGGAGGCTTGAGGTTTTTGTGTCGTGGCGGCCTTCGGGCCGACCATGACTTGGGGGGTTTGGGTGTATATCCGTTGCTGTGGGTGTTGCTGATTACGGTTCCGCCCTTACGGCGGGTCACCTTTTTCAAACGCCAAAAAGGTAACCCAAAACGCTTGCTCCTGCGTTCGGCCCTCGCAGGCTCGGGTTCCTTCGCTGCGGGATCGATCCGGGCGCAGCGGCTCCGGTTTGCTTCGCTGCACCTACACTCGCTGTGTACGACTGCGTCGTACGGTCGCTGCGCTCCCACGCCCGGATCAATCCCTCCACTCAGCCTTCCGACGTCGCCGGTGGATCAAGATCAAAAGCGGTACTCGAGCTTGCGCTCATTGTTGAGTGGGGCGGCTTTGCCGCGGGCAGCTGCGCTGCTTTGCTTTTGTGGGAGCGAGCCTGCTCGCGAAGGCGGTCTGACAGCCAATTCATTTCGAATCGCCAATTCACGCTGCCTTCCTACAGCTTTTTCAGAGTCCTCCGATCTTGAGGCGCTTGCCGTCCAATGCTGTACTCCGGGTTCTGCTTTTCCGAGTCCTTGAGTCTGTCTGATGAAGAAACCACCGACATTAGCTGGCAGAACGGATCCTGTTTTCGACCTGTTGGCCCGCTCGCCCCACAAGCAACGACTTGCGGATTATCTGGCGCTGCTCAAGCCGCTCGATGATCAGGGGCGCTATCTGCCATTCGAGGCGTTGCGCTATCGCTGGGCGGCTGGGTTGGACGCGAATCTTTGTTGGGCGTTGGTGAAGAAGGCGCGGGCGGCCCAGTACATTCATTTGTTGCCGTTGGGCGAGCCGGTGCAGTGGGGCAAATACGTGCCAACGCCGTTGGCGCAGAAAACCTTGGCTGTGGTGGATCGTTACGCCAGTACGGCCGCGCTGGATTACATGACCAGTCAGATCGGCGAGCGGGCGCATTTCTCCTGTCTGCTCAATGACCTGATCGAAGACGAAGCCATCGCCAGTAGCCAGTTGGAGGGCGCGGCGACTACCACGCGCGTAGCCAAGGACATGCTCAAGCATCAGCGCCAGCCGCGGACGCCAGATGAGCGCATGGTCATGGGTAATTATCGAATGATGAATTTCGCTTGGGAAAAGCGTTATGAACCTCTGAGCATTGAGCTGATTGCAGAGATCCATCGAGTGGGTATGGAGGGGATCGATGACGAGCAGTATTCCCCAGGATTGTTCCGGACCAATGATGAGGTGGTTGTTCAGGATGGTTCAGGCAACACCGTGCACCGACCACCTCCTGCTGCAGGATTGGTCGCGCGGTTGGCGAGGCTGTCCGCCTGGATCAACCGGCCCGCTGCCTCGATTCTGGACAAAAATTATCTGCATCCACTGATCAAGGCCGTGACGCTGCATTTCGCCATGGGTTATGAACATCCATTTCGCGACGGTAACGGGCGGGTCGCGAGAGCCTTGTTTTACTGGTTCATGTTCAAACATGAGTTCGCGGCGTTTCGCTACATTGCGATCAGTCTGCTGCTGCGCAATGCACCGGTGAAATACGGACGCTCCTACCTGCACACCGAGGCGGATGAGCTGGATCTGACTTATTTCATCGAGTTTCAATGCGCGGTTGTTTTGCGAGCCGTGGTCGGTTTTACAACTGTGTACCGCAAGAGTCTGGCAGACACTCAGGACTTTCAGCGCTGGCTGACGAGCTCTGGCGTAATTGCTCAACTGACGGAACGGCAGCGCGCGGTGTATCAGGTGGCTAAAAGCGGGGAGGCGAAGGAGTTTACGGCGAGCAATGTCGCGGAAAATTTTTCCTGCTCGGGTAGCGAGGCGGCGTCGATTCTGGAAGGGCTGGATCAATTGCAGCTTTTTGAGAGAAGGAATATGGGGCGGGAGTGGGTGTTTTTTTTACGTAGTTCTTTACGTGGAGGCAAGCATGGGAGCGAATTGAATCGCCCCCATGTTGTAACGACTTAAAGCGTACCAAACACTTTCTTCGCCAGACTCGTCGCCGCAGCGGCCGGGTTCTGGCGGATGGTTTCTTCCTGTTTGCCGATCATCTCGAACAGGCCATTCAGTGCTTGCTCGGTGACGTAGTTCTCGACATTTGCGCTCTTCGCGTCCACCACGCCAAACGCAGCGGCCTGGCCCGCAAACGAGTTGTACTTCTGCGCGACGCCGACCTTGTCGGTGGCTTGTTTGACGATGGGCAGGAATTTCGCGCGAATCTGTTCGCGGCTGGATTTGTTCAGGTATTGGGTCGCCGAATCATTGCCGCCGCTGAGGATGCCTTTGGCGTCGGCCACGCTCATTTTCTTCACTGCATCGACGAGGATTGGCTGGGCCTGGGTCACGGCGGATTCGGCGGCTTTGTTCATCGCGGTTTCCAGTTCTTCGACCTGGGCGCCCATGCCGAAGGCTTTCATCTTGCTCGCGGCTTTGCCGAGTTTGCCCGGCAGTTCGATTTTCACTTCGGGGTTGTTGCTGAAGCCGCCCGGGGTGCCGAGCTGTTTCACGGCGATCTGGGCGCCTTGGGTCAGGGCGTCCTTGAGGCCGCCGGTGGCGTCTTGTTGCGACAGGTCGTTGAGCGACAAGGCCAAGGCGTTGGCGGAGATCAGCAGACCGGCGCAGGCGGCGGCGAAGCGAAGGGTAGGGCGGCGCATGGCGGCTTCCTTGTGGCGAAAAATGGATTAACGAACGGCGTCGACGCGGATTTTCAGCGGCTGCGGGTCGTTGCCGTCGAGTTGCACGGCGTGGTTTTCGGTGGTGATGAACATCAGCTCGCCGTTGACTTCAATGCGTGCGCTGATCGAATAACGATGGCCGGGTTTAACCTGCGCCGGATCGTAGCTCAAATGAAACGGCAGCGGCACCTGGCCTTTGATCGGGCCTTTCTGTTCGGCGAGGACGATGGCGGGTGCATCGGCCAGCGACACGTCTTGCAGGCTGACGCTCAAGGTCGCGCTCGGGGGCAGAGCGATGCGTTGCAGGTAGAAGACTTCGCCGTCGAGGCTGGCCTTGCCGGCGGGTGTGGTTGATTGGCAGGCGCTGAGCAGCGTGGCGGCGGCGAGGGTTAGCAGTTTTTTCATGGGTGAATCTCCTTTCAATGTGGGAGCGAGCCTGCTCGCGAAAGCGCTGGATCAGTCAAAATAAATGGCGACTGACACTCCGTCTTCGCGAGCAGGCTCGCTCCCACAGGGGTAAGGCTTCAAGCCTCAGGCTGTGGCGTGATCTGATCCGCCGCATCTTCACTGCGGTGCAGCGCGACCTGGCGGATCGACAGGCGAATCTCCGCCGGCAACACGCGTTTGGCCGCGCCTTCGGCCAGCTCGCCGAGCAGTTCGTGATAGCTGAGCTTGCCGGCTTCGTCGCGGCGCAGGACGTCGAGGTCGAGCAGGGTCTGGATGAAGTGGCGGAACAGGCTCTTGTCGAAGAATTCCGGCGCATTCAGGCCATGGAGGATCGACAGGCGCTGGGCCATCACTGTGCAGAGGTCTTCCAGCTCTTCGGCGCTGATGCTGTTCTGGCCGCTGTTGAGCAGCAAAGATACGGTCATGTAGAAGCGCTGCAGGGTCTGCGCGATGCTTTTCGACAGCAGTGTCAGTAGCACGAAATGCCGCGAACTCGGCGCCGGGCGCAGGTAAACGTCCTTCTCGAAACGCAGCAGGCCCTGCTCGACGAACGCTTCCAGCCACTGATCGATCACCGCGTCGAGTTCGTCCAGGCTCCAGCGGATGAACAGCTCCGATTGCAGGTACGGATACAGCGCGCGGGTGTAGCGCAGGATCTGCTCGCGGCTCATGCGCGAGGTGCTCTGGAAGAAACTCGCCAGCAACGACGGCAGAGCGAAAATGTGCAGGACGTTGTTGCGGTAGTAAGTCATCAGGACCGCGTTCTGCTCGTCCAGATACAGAATCTTGCCCAGCGCATCGTTCTGCTCGGCGAGCAGATCCATGTCTTTCACATGCTCGATCAGCGCCCGGCCGTCGCCTTCCGGCAAGGTGGTGTGCGGCGAATACGGGACTTTGCGCAGCAGCGCGAGATACAAGTCAAGCACCCGCGCCATGGCGCGATCATCCAGGGCCAGACGCGTGGTCGACAGCAGGGCCAGCGCTACCAGATTCACTGGATTGATCGCGGCCGCTTCGTTGAGGTGCCGGGCGACTTTCTCGCCGAGGCGGTTGGTGGTTTCGTTGAGCCACGCCGGTTTGAACTGCGGGCCGTGCTCCTGCCGGCGCCAGTCCGGTTGCTCGGCGTCGAGGAATTCCGCCAGTTTGATCGGCTCGCCGAAGTTGACCGCGACCTGACCGAAGCGCTGCTTGAGCGCGCCGATCACTTTGAAAATATCGAAGATCGATTCTTTCTTCTTGCTCGCGCCGCGCAGCTCACCGAGGTAGGTGCGGCCTTCGAGCACGCGCTCGTATCCGATGTACACCGGCACGAAGACGATCGGCATCCGCGACGAACGCAGGAAGCTGCGCAGGGTGATCGCGAGCATTCCGGTTTTCGGTTGCAGCATGCGCCCGGTGCGCGAGCGCCCGCCCTCGACGAAATACTCCACCGGGAAACCTTTGGTGAACAGCGTGTGCAGGTATTCGTTGAACACCGAGGTGTACAGCGGATTGCCCTTGAACGTGCGGCGCATGAAAAACGCGCCGCCACGGCGCAGCAGGCTGCCGATCACCGGCATGTTCAGGTTGATCCCGGCAGCAATGTGCGGCGGGGTCAGACCGTTGCGGAACAGCAGATAGGAAAGCAGCAGGTAGTCGATGTGGCTGCGGTGGCACGGCACGTAAATCACTTCGTGACCCTGCGCGACCTTCTGCACACCCTCGATGTGATTGACCTTGATGCCGTCGTAGATCTTGTTCCAGAACCAGCTCAGCACCACTTCGAGAAAACGGATCGCGGTGTAGGTGTAGTCCGAGGCGATCTCGTTGCCATAGCGCAGGGCCTGAGCCTTGGCTTTCTCCGGGGAGATTTTTTCGCGCTCGGCTTCGTCGAGGATCGCCTGTTTGACCAACGGCTGATTGAGCAGGCCTTTGACCAGATTGCGCCGGTGGGAAATGTCCGGGCCGATCACCGCGGCTTTCAAGTTGCGAAAGTGCACGCGCAGGATGCGCTGGGCCATGCGCACGGTGCGCTCATGACCCTTGTTGTGATCGATCAGTTCGCGCAGGTGGATCGGCGCGGAAAATTGCACGCGGGTTTTACGCCCGAGGACGATGATGCTCAGCAGCCGGCGCAGACGGCCGGTGACTGCCCAGCTGTCGGCGAACAACAGTTTCCACGGGCTGTTTTCGCTGTCTGGCGACTGGCCCCAGAACACGCTCACCGGAATGATCTGCGCGTCTTCGGCAGCGTTCTGCGTCAGCGCGCTGACCAGACGGGTGAGAGTCGGCGGCGCACCGCGTTTGTCCTGGCGGCCAAGCCAGTCCGGGTCCGGCGTCAAATAGAAAAACGCCGCTGGTTCGATGAGTGAACCCACCGACACCGCCAGCACCGGGCGTGGCAAACCGGCCTTGGTGCACTCTGTGTCAACCACCGCCAGATCGGTCAGCGAAGGGTTTTGCAGGACGTAGAACACCGGACGACTGCGGTCGAGGTTAAGAGTGAACGACGACTGATTGATGGTCTCGGAGCGAACCCAGAGATACAACAGGCGGCGCAGGGTGCCAAACACAAGACGGCGGAACGGGGAACGGGTCATACGGCTTCTGCGTGAGTGAATAAAACCGAGCAGGCGCTCGGGCGGTCGATAGTGTGACGGATTCGCTGAAAATCGGCAAAAAAGCGCCGAAGTAATCTCCTGTTGAGAGTTTCTTCACCTGTCATATACTCGGCGCTCTGTTGCCGGTGCCCTGTTATGGACGTCGGACGCAGGCTGACGTTCCTCGAAGGCTTTCCTGCGAAAAGCCCGTTCAATAATAAAAAAGGAGTATGAACAGATGGCAACACGTGAAACCGGCAACGTGAAGTGGTTCAACGACGCCAAAGGCTATGGCTTTATCCAGCGCGACGACGGCGTGGACGTGTTCGTGCACTACCGCGCGATTCGCGGTGAAGGGCACCGCTCGCTGACCGAAGGTCAACAGGTTGAGTACGCGGTGATCACCGGCGAGAAGGGGTTGCAGGCGGAAGACGTTGTAGGTCTGTAACAGCAGCTTCAAGTTTCAAGCTGCAAGCCACAAGCTATAAGCAGTTCCGCTTGAGGCTTGCAGCTTGCAGCTCGTAACTTGCAGCTGCTTTTAAGCCGTTTTCCAGGTGATTTCTTCTTCTCCGTCTTCGCTGATGCGAATCCAGCGATCGGCGGTTTCTTCACCTTCTTCTTCGACCCACGTCCCCGGTGCACAACGCACCTCGACGTTCAGCGCAGCAAACGCTGCGCGGGCGCAGGCGATGTCGTCGTCCCAGGGGGTCTGGTCGCTTTCCAGGAACAGACTGTTCCATTTGCCCACGGCTTTCGGCAGCCAGGTCACCGGCACGTTGCCGGCCTTGCACTTGTACGTCTGGCCTTTCTGTACCCAGTCGCTGCACGGGCCCAGCGCTTGGCCGAGCCAGGCGGCAATGGCCTTGTGGTCGACGTCGGCGTCTTTCAGGTAAATCTCGATGTCCGGTTGGCGCATGGATGTCCTCACTGCGGGTCTGAAAAATCCATTCGCGGATTTAGCCGGCCCCGGGTCTGTGCCCGAGACCAAAAGTTATTGAAGAACGAAATAATCGTAGCGCATCGACACGGTGGTCTCGAACGGTTCGGCCTGTTCGATCACCGCCGCACGACGCTCGGCACTGGCACGCCAACCGTGAGGCGTCATCGCCAACAGGTTGGCGCGGTCCTCGGGCTTGTCCAGGGTCAGCTTGAATTCCAGGGTTTCGCTGTGCGCCAAAACCATACCTTCCGGCACCAGGGCCAGGTGCTTGTCGTCGGTGTACTCGCGCACTTCGTCGTACAGGCGTTCGCGCAATTCCATCAGATGGCCGCGGGTCGGGCCGACTTTCATCAGGCCGCCGCCAACACTGAGCAGACGTTTGGCTTCTTCCCAGTCCAACGGACTGAAAACGCTGGCGAGAAACTGGCAACTGCCCGAAGCCAACGGCACGCGGGCCATGCTGGCGATCAACCAGGTAATCGCCGGGTTGCGCTTGCAGGCGCGTTTGACCGCTTCGCGGGAGATGTCCAGCGCGTAGCCATCAGCGTTCGGCAAAGCTTCGGCGATTTGCGCGGTGTAGTAACCCTCGCCACAACCGATGTCGACCCAGCGCTCCGGCGCGTAACTCGCCGCCAATTCAGCCAGACGCCTGGCCACTGGCGCGTAGTGCCCGGCGTTGAGGAAATCACGCCGCGCCTCGACCATCGCTTGATTGTCGCCCGGGTCGCGGCTGTTCTTGTGCTGCACCGGCAACAGGTTCAGATAACCCTGACGCGCACGGTCAAACCGATGCCCGGCGGGGCAGACCACGCCGTTCTCTACCGCATTGAGCGGCTCACTGCAGATCGGGCACGCGAGCATCAGGCGAGCAACTTGATCAGGGTCTGGTAATAGATTTCCGTCAGCACGTCGAGGTCCGCCGCCAGCACGCGCTCGTTGACCTGGTGAATGGTCGCGTTGACCGGGCCAAGTTCAACCACTTGCGTGCCCATGGTCGCGATGAAGCGGCCATCGGAGGTGCCGCCGCTGGTCGACGCCTTGGTCTCGCGACCGGTGATGTCCTTGATGCTCGACGATACCGCGTCGAGCAGCGCGCCCGGTTCGGTGAGGAACGGCAGGCCGGACAGTGCCCAGTCGATGTGCCAGTCCAGATCGTGCTTGTCGAGAATATCGGCCACGCGTTTCTGCAGGCCTTCGACGGTCGATTCGGTGGAGAAACGGAAGTTGAACACCGCCACCAGATCACCCGGGATCACGTTGGTCGCGCCGGTGCCGGAATTGAGGTTGGAAATCTGGAAACTGGTCGGCGGGAAGAAATCGTTGCCGTGGTCCCAGTGCTCGGCGGCCAGCTCTGCCAGCGCCGGAGCGGCGAGGTGAATCGGATTCTTCGCCAGATGCGGGTAGGCCACGTGACCCTGCACGCCTTTGACCGTGAGCTTGGCGCCGAGGGAGCCGCGACGGCCGTTTTTCACCACATCGCCGACCAGGGTGGTGCTCGACGGCTCGCCAACGATGCACCAGTCCAGACGCTCGTTGCGCGCGACCAGGCGCTCGACCACAGCCTTGGTGCCGTGATGCGCCGGGCCTTCTTCATCGCTGGTGATCAGGAAAGCGACCTTGCCTTTGTGGTTCGGGTAATCGGCAACAAAGCGTTCAGCGGCGACGGTCATCGACGCCAGGCTGCCTTTCATGTCTGCTGCGCCACGGCCGCAGAGCATGCCATGTTCGTCGATCACGGCATTGAACGGATCGATCTGCCATGCGGTAACCGGACCGGTCGGCACCACGTCGGTGTGGCCGGCGAAGCACAGCACCGGGCCGTCGTTGTTGCCGTGAGTGGCCCAGAAGTTATCCACATCTTCGATGCGCATCGGCTCCAGGGTGAAACCGGCATCGCCCAGGCGCTGCATCATCTGCTTCTGGCAGTCGGCATCGACCGGGGTCACGGAAGGACGGCGGATCAGGTCGATGGCCAGTTGAAGGGTCGGCGATAGGTCGGCGTGGGCCGTCATGGAAAACTCCGGGATCATGGGGTATGAGCTTGGGCTTCTAATGTGGGAGCGAGCCTGCTCGCGAAAGCGGTCTACCAGGCACCTTAAAGGTTGAATGTTACAACGCCTTCGCGAGCAGGCTCGCTCCCACAAGGGACAGGGGTGGTCAGTCAGACCGGTTATCACGCCAAGCCCCGCAAAATGGCGGTTATCTTAAAGCAAAACGGCGACCATTGGCCGCCGTTTAGTGCTGCGTTGCGGATTTAGACGACCGGTGCCGGCTCAGCCTTGGCCACAGGTTTGGGCAGCGACGACAGGAACGCCATGATCAGCGCCGCCAGGTACGGCAGCGACTGCACCAGCAGCATGGTTACCCAGAAGCGCATGTCATTGCTCGGAATGCCCTGCACCAGGAAAATTCCCAGCGCCGCGCCCCACAGCAACAGCATGATGAACAGCTCCTCGCGAGCCTCGCTGATCGCCACCCAGAAGCCGTGGTTGTCAGCGTTTTTCGGCGTGCGGAAAAACGGAATGCTGCTGGTGAAGAAACCGTACAGCACCGCTTTGGCGATGGTGTGCGACAACGCCAGCCCGGCCAGTGCCGCGCAGAACGCATCCTTCAGATTCACACCGACGGCGCGGCGATAAAGGAAGATGATCTTGCCGACCTTGAACACGAAAAGCGCCAGTGGCGGGATCGCGAAAATCAGCAACGGCGGATCGACCCGTTGCGGCACGATGATCATCGCCGCCGACCACAACAGCGCGCCGACGGTGAAGAAGATGTTCATGCCATCGGCGACCCACGGCAGCCAGCCAGCGAGGAAGTGATAGCGCTGACCACGGGTCAGTTCGGTGTCCTTGCCGCGCAGCAGGCTGCGGGTGTGGCGCTTGATGATCTGGATCGCGCCATAGGCCCAACGGAAACGCTGTTTCTTGAAGTCGATGAAGGTATCCGGCATCAGACCCTTGCCGTAGCTGTCGTGGTAATACGCCGCCGACAGGCCTTTCTCGAATACGCGCAGGCCGAGTTCGGCGTCTTCACAGATGCACCAGTCAGCCCAGCCCAATTCTTCCAGCACGGAACGGCGGGTCATGGTCATGGTGCCGTGCTGAATGATCGCGTCACGGTCGTTGCGGGTGACCATGCCGATATGGAAGAAGCCTTTGTATTCGGCGTAGCACAGCTTTTTGAAGGTGCTTTCGTTCTGGTCGCGATAATCCTGCGGCGACTGCACCACGGCGATTTTCGGGTCGGCGAAGTGCGGCACCATGTGCTTGAGCCAGTTCGGGTGCACGCAGTAATCGGAGTCGATCACCGCAATGACTTCGGCATCCTTGGCGGTGTGCGGAATCAGATAATTCAGCGCGCCGCCCTTGAAACCGGCCAGCGGCGAAACGTGGAAGAACTTGAAGCGCGGGCCGAGGGTTGCGCAGTAATCGCGCACCGGTTCCCACACCGCCGGATCCTTGGTGTTGTTGTCGATGATCAGGACTTCGAAGTCTGGATAATCGAGCGCGGCCAAGGCATCGAGGGTCTGTTTGACCATCTCTGGCGGCTCGTTGTAGCAGGGCACGTGGATCGACACTTTCGGCCGGTAGTCGGAATCGCCCAGCACCGGCAGGAATTCCCGACGGCGCTTGTGAATCCACACCGCTTCGGCCAGTTCATGGGCCTCGGTGAGCAGGACGATGAATACCCCGAGCGCACCGAGCGCCAAGAGGAATCCGACCGTGAGGCTGAACCACGTGCTGTATTGCTGGCTGTAGTCGTAACCGATGTACACCAGCACCGAACCGCAGAGGAACGCGATAAACGTCAGGAACGTGCGACCGCGCTGGCGCAGCGCCGAGCCGTCGATCATCAGCAGGGTCAGCGACAGCAGCGCCAGCACCACCGAGCCGATGGCCAGCACGCGCCATTGCGGAATCGCCACCACCGGGCCTTCGAAATTGAATTTCTGCTGGCGCGCGGCGTTGAACACGCCCCAGTAGGCGCCGACCGAACCTTCATCGCTGGCCTTCCACGGCTGATCGAATGCTTCGATCACGAAGTAGTTGAAGCCTTGGCGATTGAGCTTGTTGACCAGCGTGCGCAGGTAAATCGCCTGATCTGCCGGTGAGGCATCGGCGCCACCGCGCATGCGACCGTTGCTCGGCCAGCCGACCTCGGACAGCAGCAGCGGTTTTTTCGGAAAGAGTTTTTTCAGATCGCGGGCGCGGTCGAAGACGAACTGGCCGGCCTTGTCCACCGGAATGAATTCCCAGTAGGGCAGGACGTGAGCGGCGATCAGGTCAACGTGCTTGGCCAGTTGCGGGTATTTCTCCCAGATGTGCCATTGCTCGGAGGTGGTCACCGGTACTTTGACCGCAGCGCGCACCCGATCCAGCAGAACGATCAGCGCTTCCGGGGTGATTTCTTCACGAAACAGCGCCTCGTTGCCGACCACCACGCGCACGACGCTGCGCGAGGTGTTGGCCAGTTCGATGGCTTTGGTGATTTCCCGTTCGTTGCGTTCCTGGTCCGGGCTGATCCAGATACCGAGGGTGACACGCAGGCCGAATTCTTCAGCCAGTTTCGGGATGTCTCCCAACGAACCGTCGACCGAATAGATACGAATGTTGTCGGTCAGCTTGCTCATGATTTCCAGGTCACGGCGCATTTCATCGTCAGACGGATACTGATCCTTCTGTGGGAATTGGCCTTGCTGGAATGGCGAATACGAGAAACCGGAGATTTGCTGCGGCCAGTTCGGCGCCGTGACCGGGCGATTGACCAGCGCCCAGAAACCGGTGAACAAGGCAGCGATGGCCAGCACCACCACCAGGTTGAGTCCAAATTTACGCGATGACATAGCTGTTTCGGGTTCCAAAGGCTGTGGAACGAAGGATCGGTCGGATAGACGCCCGAGGGGCGCGCATCCTACACCGGCGGTTAACCAGTCGTACAACTGACGGGAAAATGCCTGACATTGGGCAGCCGTCTCTGACTTAAGTTCTTACACTTGTCGCTTGCAGCTTAAAACTTGTCGCTGCGTAGCCCTATAATGCGCGCCGGTTTTTGGGGTAATGGTCATGAGTACAGAAGATCCGCGGTTTGCAGGCATCGCCCGTTTGTATGGCATCGAGGGCCTGGAACGCTTGCGCGCCGCCCATGTGGCGATCGTCGGCGTCGGTGGCGTCGGTTCCTGGGCGGCGGAAGCCATGGCCCGTTGCGGAGTTGGGGAGATCTCGCTGTTCGACCTCGACGACGTCTGCGTCAGCAACGCTAATCGCCAGTTGCATGCGCTGGACAGCACCGTTGGCAAACCCAAGGTCGAGGTGATGGCCGAGCGTCTGCGCGGAATCAACCCTGATTGCACGGTGCACGCCGTGGCCGATTTCGTCACCCGCGACACCATGGCCGAATACATCACGCCGAACATCGACTGCGTGATCGACTGCATCGATGCGGTCAATGCCAAAGCGGCGCTGATCGCCTGGTGCAAACGCCGCAAGATCCAGATCATCACCACCGGCGGCGCGGGCGGGCAGATCGACCCGACGCTGATTCAGGTCTGCGACCTGAACCGCACCTTCAACGATCCGCTGGCTTCGAAAGTGCGCTCGACCTTGCGTCGTGACTACGGCTTTTCCCGCACCGTGACCCGCCACTACAGCGTGCCGTGTGTGTTTTCCACCGAACAGCTGCGCTACCCGAAACCGGATGGCAGCATTTGTCTGCAGAAGAGTTTTGTCGGCGACGGCGTGAAGCTCGACTGCGCCGGCGGGTTTGGCGCGGTGATGATGGTCACGGCGACATTTGGTATGGTCGCGGCGACCAAGGCTGTGGACAAGATTGTGGCGGGGGGGCGGCGCCCTTCGGACCGAGTAAAACCTCAGGTTTGAACGGTGAGGCTGATGACCTCATCGCTGGCAAGCCAGCTCCCACAGGTATTGGGTAAGTTCAGTGCATCTATGAACACCACCGAACCCTGTGGGAGCTGGCTTGCCAGCGATGGCGATTAACCGGCCAACTCATTCATCCGCTGGAGCACCGCATTCAAACCATTACTGCGCGAAGGCGACAACTGCCGCGACAACCCCAGCTGATTGAACCACTCCGGCAGATCCACCTGCTGCAACTCCACTGCCGACAAGCCGTTGACCCGCAACAGCAGCAACGCCACCAACCCGCGAATCATCCGCGCATCGCTGCTTGCCTTGAACTGCCAGTGCCCGTCGCGCAAATCCCCGACCAGCCACACCTGACTCTCACAGCCATGCACCCGGTTGGCCTCGCACTTTTGCGCGTCATCCAGCACCGGCAAGCGATCGCCAAACTGCATCAGCAGCCGCGCCCGCTGTTCCCAGCCCGCCGCAGTCTGAAACGTCTGCAGCGCTTCGGTCGCCTCCACCGGCAGGCTCATCGCAACATCTCCAGCGCCTGATCCAGCGCCTCGAAAAAGCGCTCCAGATCTTCCGAGTCGTTATACAGCGCCAGCGACACGCGAATCGCGCCGGCCAGTTCGAAGCTTTTCATCAGCGGCATGGCGCAGTGATGCCCCGCGCGTACGGCAATGCCTTGTTCGGTGAGCAGATGCGCCAGATCGGCGTTGTGCACGCCTTCGACGACAAAACTGGCCAGCGCCAGTTGCGGCTTACCGAGCAGGCGAATGCCGTTGCGGGCGGCGAGGCCGCGCAACAGGTAGTCGTGCAGCGCCGCTTCATGGGCAGATACGGCGTCCTGATCCAAACCGGCCAAGTAGTCGAGGGTCGCTCCGAGGCCGATGACACTGGCGATCGGCGGTGTGCCTGCCTCGAACCCCAACGGCGCCGGGCGGAAGCGCGAATCCTGATAGTTGGCGTCGAGCACCATCTCGCCGCCGAACTGCCAATGCTGCAATTGCTCCAGCGCAGCGTTGCGCCCCAACAGCACGCCCAGACCATCCGGGCCGTAGAGCTTGTGGCTGGAAAACACATAAAAGTCGCAACCCAGCGCCTGCACGTCATGCCGGCCATGCACCACGCCTTGCGCGCCATCGACCACGGTCAGCGCGTTCTGCGCCTTGGCCATGCCGAGTAATGCCGGCAACGGCTGCCAGGCGCCGAGCACGTTGGACAACTGACTGACCGCCAGCAACCGCGTGCGCGGGCCGATCAGATGCACGGCAGCGCCGAGGTCGATCAGGCCGTCGGCATCCAGCGGCAGGATCACCAGTTTCAGCTGACGGCGTTGCGCCAGTTGCTGCCACGGCAGCAGGTTGGCGTGATGCTCCAGAGCGCTGATGACAATCTCATCGCCCGGCTCGAACAAATGTTCAAGACCGTAAGCCAGCAGATTCAAGGCACTGGTGGCGCCGTGCGTGAAAATTATCTGCCCGCTGTCACCGGCATTCAGCCACTGGCCAACCTTGCGCCGGCTGTCTTCGAACGCTTGTGTCGCGTGAGCACCCGGCAGGTGTTGCGCACGATGCACATTGGCCGCGCCGTTGGCGTAGTAATGCGTCAGTGCGTCGAGCAGGGCCTGGGGTTTTTGCGTGGTGGCGGCGTTGTCCAGATAGGTCTGGTCTTGCCGTTGCAGGGCGGCGATAGCCGGGAAATCGGCGCGCCAGGGGGAGGGGATCATCATGGGTTCAGCCCTGTGAAATTGGGCGGGATGTACGCCAAACCTGTAGGAGTGAGCCTGCTCGCGAAAGCGTCATTGAGGACGCCAGAAGTTTCGCGAGCAGACTCGCTCCCACAGGCCTACAGCGCTTAGTTGTGAGCGTGCAGCGCTTCGTTCAGTTCGATCGCCGATTTGTGGGTCTTGCATTCCACTGCACCGGTTTCCGAATTGCGACGGAACAGCAGATCAGTCTGACCAGCCAGCTCACGCGCCTTCACAACCTTGACCAGATTGTTGTGCTCGTCCAGCAGCGCAACCTTGGTGCCGGCGGTCACGTACAGGCCCGATTCCACAGTGTTGCGGTCGCCCAGCGGAATACCGATACCGGCGTTGGCGCCGATCAGGCAGCCTTCGCCGACCTTGATCACGATGTTGCCGCCGCCCGACAGGGTACCCATGGTCGAGCAACCGCCGCCCAGGTCCGAACCCTTGCCGACGAATACGCCAGCGGAAACGCGGCCTTCGATCATGCCAGGGCCTTCGGTACCGGCGTTGAAGTTGATGAAACCTTCGTGCATGACGGTGGTGCCTTCGCCGACATAGGCGCCCAGACGCAGACGCGCGGCATCAGCGATACGCACGCCGGCCGGTACCACGTAGTCGGTCATCTTCGGGAACTTGTCCACGGAGAACACTTCCAGCAGTTCGCCGCGCAGGCGCGCTTCGAGTTGCATTTCCGCCAGTTCGCTCAGGTCGATCGCGCCCTGGCTGGTCCACGCCACGTTCGGCAGCAGCGGGAAGATACCGGCCAGGCTCACGCCGTGCGGCTTGACCAGACGGTGCGAGAGCAGATGCAGCTTGAGGTAGGCCTCAGGCGTGGAGGTCAGTTGCGCGTCTTCGGCCAGCAGCGTGGCGACCAGCGGCTTGTGGCTTTCAGCCAGGCGGGTCAGCAGCTTGCCTTGCACGGCGTCGATGCCTTTCACGGCTTCAGCCAGTTGCGCAGCCTGGGCGGTGGTGAAGGTGATGGCCTGGTTGCCTTCGGTGTAACCGAGGATCGGCGCAACAGCCGCGACCAGTTCGGTCGAAGGGTTGAGCAGTGGCTGTGCGTAGAACACTTCCAGCCATGCGCCTTGACGGTTCTGGGTGCCGACACCAAAGGCGATGCTGAACAGGGAATTGGACATGTGAATACCTCTACAAAGAGTGACGGGCTGCTTACTTCAGAGCGGCCGCGTAGATATCTGGCTTGAAGCCAATCAGGGTTCGGTCACCGAGATCGAGCACCGGGCGCTTGATCATCGAGGGTTGCGCGAGCATCAGTTCGATGGCTTTCGCCTGGTCGAGATCGGCTTTGCGTTCGTCATCGAGTTTGCGAAAGGTCGTGCCGGCGCGGTTCAGCACGGTTTGCCAGCCGTGCTCGTCGCACCATTGGGTCAGGTGCTCACGGTCAATGCCGGCGGTCTTGTAATCGTGAAAGTCATAACTGACAGCGTGTTCATCGAGCCAAGTGCGCGCCTTTTTCATGGTGTCGCAGGCTTTGATGCCGAAAAGGTGCAACGTTTTACTTGAAACGGCCAAGGAATCGCCCCCTTTACAGGTGCTGGAAAAAAATGGTGACGGATTATGCCATGACCGGACGGTTTCGTCGGCCACGGTTGTCGTAACGCTGTAAAACCTGTGGGAGCGAGCCTGCTCGCGAAGAGGCCACATCAATCAATATCTCTGTGTGCTGAACGACCGCTTTCGCGAGCAGGCTCGCTCCCACAAGGGTGTCGCTTGCGGCCGTGCGACATAGGTGCAACGGTCAGCCACAGCCTAAGGCGCTAATATGGCAGTTCAACGCTGTCGATCGCCTGAGATTTTGGTTTTATGCAAACTGCTTACACCGTCCTCATCCTGCTGATGCTGGTCAGCGTCTCGCGCCTGGTCGGGCGGGTTATCCCGCTGCCATTGCCGCTGGTGCAAATCGCCGCCGGTGCCTTGCTCGCCTGGCCGACGCTTGGCCTGCACGTCGCCCTCGATCCTGAACTGTTCCTGTTTCTGTTCCTGCCGCCGCTGCTGTTTTCCGATGGCTGGCGCATGCCCAAGCGCGCCTTCTGGCAATTGCGCGGACCGATCCTGACCCTGGCCGTCGGCCTTGTTCTGTTTACCGTGGTCGGCGCCGGTTATTTCATTCATTGGCTATTGCCAACGATTCCGCTGCCAGTGGCCTTCGCCCTTGCCGCGGTTTTGTCACCGACCGACGCCGTCGCAGTTTCAGCGATTTCGCAGAACCGTCTCCCGACGCCGCTGATGCACATCCTTCAGGGCGAGGCGCTGATGAATGACGCCTCAGGCCTGGTAACCTTCAAATTCGCCCTCGCTGCAGCGGTCACGGGCGTGTTCTCGTTGACCAATGCCAGTCTGACCTTCGTCGCGGTGGCGCTCGGTGGTCTGGCGGTCGGCGTGGCGTTGAGCTGGCTAGTCGGGCGCCTGCGCGCGTGGATGATCGCCCGTGGCTGGGACGATCCGGCGACTCATGTGGTGTTCATGTTGCTGCTGCCGTTCGCCGCTTACGTACTGGCTGAACGTCTGGGCGCTTCGGGCATTCTTTCGGCGGTGGCGGCGGGGATGATGCAAAGCTGGCTCGACCTGCTGCCGCGCCAGACCAGCACGCGGCTGCTCAACCGCAGCGTTTGGGCGCTGCTCGAATTTGCGTTCAATGGCTTGATCTTCCTGCTGCTTGGCCTGCAATTGCCAGACATCATCAAAGCGGTGGTCAGCCATGAGCCGACGCTGTGGCCGACGCTGTTCTATCGCTGCCTCGATGTGTTGGCGATCTTCGTCGCGCTGGTGCTGCTGCGGTTCATCTGGGTGCAGAGCATCTGGCGCTTGTCGGTGTTGCTGCGCCGACTGCGCGGCAAGGGCGAGCTGACGCAAGTGCCGACGGCGCGTTCATGCTGGTTGCTGACGGTGGGCGGTGTGCGCGGGGCGGTGACGCTGGCGGGCGTGATGTCGGTGCCGATGCTGATCGGCGCCGAGGCTTTTCCTGAACGCGACTTGCTGATTTTCATTGCTGCCGGGGTGATTCTGCTGTCGCTGGTCTCGGCCTGTATCGCGCTGCCCTTGCTGCTGCGCGGCATCGACAAAAGTCCCGACGACAAGCGTCGTCAGGAAGTGCGCGATGCCTGGCGCAAGACGGCGGAAGCGGCGATTCACTCGCTGGAAACCGAAGAAGTCGTCCCACAGGATGCCGCTCAAGCAGCGCTGGCGGCGGAGCTCAAGGCGCGGATCATGTCCGAATATCGCCATCAACTTGATGTGTTCAACGATTCCGCCGAAGCCCAGGCGCTGGCATTCCAGATGGATCTGCTTGAGCGTCGCCTGCGTTTGAAAGCGCTGCGCGCGCAACGCCTGGAACTCTACAGCCTCAGTCGTCAGCACCAGATCGGTGATGACGTGTTGCGAGAAGTGCTCGGGGAACTGGATTTGAGCGAGGCCAATCTGGGGCAGGTCAAATAGCCGGTTGAGCGCTTGCAGCAGGGGGCTGCCGCAAGCGCTCCGTGATCACTTCTGGCGGGTGATGAAGTCACGAATCCGTTCGGCGGCTTCGACGCATTCCGCCAGCGGCGCAACCAGTGCCATACGCACACGGCTGGCGCCAGGATTGACGCCATCGACATCGCGAGACAGATACGAGCCCGGCACCACGGTCACGTGTTCCTGCTCGAACAGATCGCGGCAGAATGCCGCATCATCGCCCTGCACATTCGGCCACAGATAGAAGCTGCCATCCGGGCGCTGTACGTCCAGCACCGGGCTGAGGATGTTCAGCACCGCATCGAATTTCTCGCGGTAAAGCGCGCGATTGGCGCGCACATGCATTTCGTCATTCCACGCGGCAACGCTGGCCAGTTGAGTCTGTACCGGCATCGCGCAGCCATGGTAAGTGCGATAGAGCAGGAAGCCCTTGAGGATGTCGGCATCGCCGGTAACAAAGCCTGAGCGCAAGCCCGGAAGGTTGGAGCGCTTGGACAGGCTGTGAAAGACCACGCAGCGCTTGAAGTCATTGCGGCCCAGTTCGACGCAGGCGCTGAGCAGGCCCGGCGGTGGAGTTTGCTCGTCGAAGTACAGTTCGCTGTAGCACTCGTCGGCGGCAATGACGAAGTCGTACTGATCAGCCAGGGCGATCAGCTTCTTCAGGGTCTCAACCGGAATCAGCGCGCCGGTCGGGTTGCCCGGCGAGCACAGGAACAGAATCTGGCAACGCTGCCAGATTTCCGGTGCTACCGCGTCGAAGTCCGGGTTGAAGCCGTTTTCATCCAGGCACGGCAGGTAATGCGGCTTGGCCCCGGCGAGAAACGCCGCGCCTTCGTAGATCTGATAGAACGGGTTCGGGCTGACCACCAGCGCATCGTCGCCACGATTGACCACGGTCTGGGTGAAGGCGAACAGCGCTTCACGGGTGCCGTTGACCGGCAGCACATTGCGCGCCGGATCGATCCAGCCGTTCGGCACACCAAAACGACGCTCGCACCAGCCGGCGATGGCTTCGCGCAGGGCCGGGATGCCGAGGGTGGTCGGGTACACCGCCATCTGATCCAGATTGTTCGCCAGCGCTTCGGCGACAAAACTCGGCGAACGGTGTTTCGGCTCGCCGATCGACAGGGCGATCGGACGTTTGTCCGGGTTCGGCGTAACGCTGCCGAGCAGGGCGCGGAGCTTTTCGAACGGGTACGGCTGGAGCTGGTTCAGAGCGTTGTTCATGGGGGCCTCTTTTAAATGCTCAAGAGCTTTCTGTGGCGAGGGGATTTATCCACGTTGGGCTGCGCAGCGGCCGCAAAACCATTCACTGCGGTTCAACTGAATGTCCGCATACACAGGTTTTACGACTGCTTCGCAGCCGAACGGGGATAAATCCCCTCGCCACAGGGGATTGTATGTACCGGAGGAAAGCATGGGCTGCATTCACAGGGATAAACGGGTGATTCAGATACGGATCCGCGAAAGTTTGATATCCGGTTCCTGATTGACGCTCAGCTGTTCGACGATCGCATCCTGCAAACGGCTGCACAGCAGCGGATCGGACAGCGGCTGGTTGTGCGCGTCGGTGATGAAGAACACGTCTTCCACGCGCTCGCCCAGGGTCGCAATCTTGGCGTTCTGCAACGACAGGTCGAACTCGAGGAAAATCCCCCCGACCCGCGCCAGCAGGCCCGGCCGGTCAGGCGCCGTCAGTTCCAGCACAGTCACTGGACGCTGGGCGTCGTTGTGAATGGTGACCTGCGGCGCAAAGGCGAAATGCTTGAGCTGGCGAGGCACCCTGCGCTGGATGATCGTCGGGTAGTCGTCCGGGTTGCGCAGCGCTTCGGTCAGGCCTTCGCGGATCTGCTTGATCCGCGCCGGGTTGTCGCCGATCGATTCGCCTTCGTTGTCGAGCACGATGTAGGTGTCGAGAGTGAACTGGCTGCTCGAGGTGATGACCCGGGCGTCGTGAATGTTCAGGTTGAGCTGGTCCATCGCGGCCACGGTCACGGCGAAGAAGTCATGCTGGTCCGGTGCATAAATGAAGATCTGCGTGCCGCCCTCGAACTCGCGCTGGGTGGTTTCCTTGATCAGCACCAGCGGCCCGCCATCCACCGGTTGCTGCAAGATCGCGTCGCTGTGCCAGGCTACATCGCCGGCGGTGTGGCGCAGGAAATAGTCATCGCCCAATTGCGCCCACAGTTGCTCGACGTCATCCGGGTCGGTGCCGCCGCGCACCAGAATGTCCAGCGCCGCGCTTTGCGTCTGGCGAATCTGTTCTTCGCGATCCACCGGGTTTTCCAAGCCCCGGCGCAGGGCGCGCTTGGTTTCGGTATAGAGCTGGCGCAGCAGACTGGCGCGCCATGAATTCCACAGCGTCGGGTTGGTAGCGTTGATGTCGGCCACGGTCAGCACGTAGAGGTAGTCTAGGCGGGTTTCGTCACCGACCGTCTGGGCGAAATCGTGGATCACCTGCGGGTCGGACAGATCCTTGCGCTGCGCGGTGGTGGACATCACCAAATGGTTCTGTACCAGCCAGACGATCAGGCGGCTGTCCCACACCGGCAACTGGTGACGCTGGCAGAACGCCTCGGCATCGACCGCGCCGATCTCCGAGTGATCGCCATGCCGGCCTTTGCCGATATCGTGATACAGACCGGCCATGTAGATCAGCTCAGGCTTGGGCAGCTTGGCCATGAGTTTGGCGGCCAGCGGAAATTTCTCCGAAACCTGGGTGTACTGCAGTTTGCGCAGGTGTTTGATCAGATTCAGCGTGTGCGCATCGACCGTATAGATGTGGAACAGGTCGTGCTGCATCTGCCCGACAATAAAGCCGAACTCTGGCAAATAACGGCCGAGAATGCCGTAACGGTTCATCCGCCGCAGATTGCGGTGGATGCCGATCTTGCACTTGAACAGCTCGATGAACAGGCTGGTGTTGCGGATATCGTTGCGGAAGTTGTCATCGATCAGGTGCCGATGTTCACGCAGCAGACGAATGGTGTCGGCGCGCACACCTTTGATTTCCGGCTGTTGGGCCATCAGCACGAAAATTTCCAGCATGGCGAACGGGGTGCGGCGGAACACGTTGTCATTGCGCGCTTCGATGTAGCCATCATGCAGCTGGAAGCGTGAATTGATCGGTTGCGGCGGCGCTTCGTCTTCCGGAGCGAGGATGACTTCCTCGAAGTGCTGGATGATCAGATCGCTCAGTTGGGCGATGCTCATCACGGTGCGGAAGTACTGCTGCATGAAGTTTTCGACCGCCTGTTTGGCGTCGTCTCCTTCAAAGCCGAGCAGGCCGGCAATGGTGCGCTGATGATCGAACAGCAAGCGGTCTTCGGAGCGGCCGGCGAGCATGTGCAGGGCGTAGCGCACTTTCCAGAGGAATTCCTGGGAGGAGGCGAGCAGGGCGTTTTCGCTTTCGACCAGAAAGCCTTCGCCGGCGAGGGCGCGCAGGTTCAGCGTGCCGTACTGACGCCGGGCCACCCAGAGGATCGTCTGAATATCGCGCAGGCCGCCGGGCGAGCCTTTGACGTTCGGTTCAAGGTTGTATTCGGTGTCGTTGTATTTGTGGTGACGGGCCTTCTGCTCGGCACGCTTGGCCAGGAAGAACTCCTTGGCCGGCCACATGTGCGCGGTGCTGGTGACGTCGAGCATGCGCTGGCGCAGACGCTCGGGGCCGCAGATGGTGCGGCTTTCCATCAGGTTGGTGACTACGGTCAGGTCGGCACGGGCCTCTTCGGCACACTCATCGACCGAGCGCACACTCTGGCCAACTTCCAGACCGATGTCCCACAACAGCGTCAGAAAACGCTCGATGGAGTCGCGGAAAACTTCGTGGTCAGCGCTGTCGAGCAGGATCAGCAAATCAATGTCGGAATAGGGATGCAGCTCGCCGCGACCGTAGCCGCCTACCGCCACCAGGGCGATATCGGCGTCTTCGCTCCAGTTGAACTGCTCCCAGGCCTTTTGCAGGATATTGTCGACAAACCAGGCGCGGTCCTCGATCAGGCGGCGGATGTCGCGGCCCTTGCGAAAACGCGTGTCGAGAACCTCGCGGGCCTGGCGGATCGCCTTCTTGAACGCCGCGATGGGACTCGCTTTGAGGGCCAGTTCAGCCTGGAACTGGCCGCGGTCGAAGAGTTCGGGATCCACCTGCGGCATCGATTGGCTTTCCTTCTATAGGCTGGGAGCGTTCTGGGTGTCAGGCCGAGATACGCGGGATGGTGTCATCGCTGCGCAAAGTGAAGATCTCGTAGCCGGTGTCGGTGACCAGCAGGGTGTGTTCCCACTGGGCCGAGAGCTTGCGGTCTTTGGTGATCGCGGTCCAGCCGTCGCCGAGAACCTTGGTGTCGGCCTTGCCCTGGTTGATCATCGGCTCGATGGTGAAGGTCATGCCTGCCTTCAGTTCCATGCCGGTGCCGGCGCGACCGTAGTGCAGGATCTGCGGTTCTTCGTGGAAGACCTTGCCGATGCCGTGACCGCAGAACTCGCGCACCACCGAGAAACCGTTCTTTTCTGCGTGCTTCTGGATTACTTCGCCGATGTCGCCGAGGCGGCAGCCGGGTTTGACGATCTCGATCGCCTTGTACATGCATTCCTGGGTGACCTGCGACAGGCGCTCGGCCCAGACCGGCACTTCGCCGACGTGGAACATGCGGCTGGTATCACCGTGGTAGCCGTCCTTGATCACCGTGACGTCGATGTTCAGGGTGTCGCCGTTTTTCAGCGGTTTGTCGGTAGGGATCCCGTGGCAGACCACATGGTTGATCGAAGTGCAGATCGACTTCGGGTAGCCCTTGTAGTTGAGCGGCGCGGGGATGGCCTGCTGCACGTTGACGATGTAGTCGTGGCAGATCTGGTTGAGCTGATCAGTGGTCACGCCCGGTTTGACATGTTCGGCAATCATTTCCAGCACATCGGCGGCCAGTTTGCCGGCGACACGCATGCCAGCGATGTCCTCGGGGGTTTTGAGGTTGACGGTCATACAGGCTCTCTCTGCGCTCGGCGGCGCTTACGGATACGAATTGGGTGGCAAGCGTACATTTTGCGACCCTGAAAAACGCGATTCTACCAGACGAGAGGCGCAAATCCGCGCCTGCATGTCTGGCTTGTGTCTATACAATGGTGCCCATCGAGCCGATTCCAAGGGGGCTGCGCCCATGTCCTTGGTGCGAATACAGATTCCGGGTTCCGTTTCTGCGCACCCTGTGGTATAAAATGCGCCGCTTTCCGGGGATGCCCCGAAAAGCTTAAATCCACACACGTGTCGACACGATGACCTGGGTGCCTTGGGCTTTATGCCTCTGGTTGGTCATTGGGATACGTGGAGGCCAAACCCGACTTATCAAGGAACTATCATGTCCCAAGTCAACATGCGCGATATGCTGAAGGCCGGTGTGCACTTCGGTCACCAAACCCGTTACTGGAATCCGAAAATGGGCAAGTACATTTTCGGCGCGCGTAACAAGATTCACATCATCAACCTTGAAAAAACCCTGCCAATGTTCAACGAAGCTCTGACTTTCGTAGAGCGTCTGGCCCAGGGCAAAAACAAGATTCTGTTCGTCGGCACCAAGCGTTCCGCTGGCAAGATCGTTGCTGAAGAAGCAGCACGTTGCGGTTCGCCGTACGTCGATCACCGCTGGTTGGGCGGCATGCTGACCAACTTCAAGACCATTCGTGCTTCCATCAAGCGTCTGCGTGACCTTGAAGTTCAAGCCGAAGACGGTACTTTCGCCAAGCTGACCAAGAAAGAAGCGCTGATGCGCTCCCGTGATCTTGAGAAGCTGGATCGTTCGCTGGGCGGCATCAAGGACATGGGCGGTCTGCCAGACGCACTGTTCGTGATCGACGTTGACCACGAGCGCATCGCGATCACCGAAGCCAACAAGCTGGGCATTCCGGTCATCGGCGTTGTCGATACCAACAGCAGCCCGGAAGGCGTTGACTACATCATCCCAGGCAACGATGACGCCATCCGCGCTATCCAGCTGTACATGGGTTCGATGGCTGACGCAGTTATCCGTGGTCGCAACAACGTTGCTGGCGGCACTGTTGAATTCGCAGCTGAAGAAACTCAGGCTGCAGCTGAGTAATCGACGCCCCTGGCGTTGACTCAGTAAGCAAAAAGGGGGCTTGGCCCCCTTTTTGCCACCTCGAAAACCATTTGTCGGCGCCCACGTCTGTATTTGTCATGTGCGGCAGCCAACATGGGTGGTTCGGGAAGAATTGAACGCCCGTTCGATCGGGTGGAATGGTTGAAAACCTATCCAAGAGGAATTTGAAAATGGCAGCAATTACTGCAGCGTTGGTCAAAGAACTGCGCGAGCGTACCGGCGAAGGCATGATGGATTGCAAGAAAGCCCTGGAAAAGGCTGACGGCGACATCGAAAAAGCCATTGATGACATGCGTGCTTCGGGCGCCATCAAGGCTGCGAAAAAAGCTGGCAACGTTGCCGCTGAAGGCGCAATCGCCATCAAATCGAATGACAAGGCAGCCGTGCTGCTGGAAGTCAACTCGCAGACCGACTTCCTGGCCCTGCAAGACGATTTCAAAAACTTCGTTGCTGCCAGCGTAGAAAAAGCTTTCGACGAAAAACTGACCGACGCAGCTCCGCTGATCGCCGCTCAGGAATCGGCTCGTGAAGCGCTGGTTGCCAAAGTCGGCGAGAACGTCAACATCCGTCGTCTGGTACGCGTAGAAGGTGACGTTGTCGGCACCTACCTGCACGGTAACAAGATCGGTGTTGCTGTTGTCCTGAAAGGCGGTGACGTCGAGCTGGCCAAAGACATCGCTATGCACGTTGCTGCAAGCAACCCTGAGTTCCTGCTGCCTTCGCAAGTCTCCGCCGAAGCGATCGAGCGTGAGAAAGCTGTGTTCCTGCAGCTGAACGAAGAAAAGATCAAAGGCAAGCCAGAAAACATTGTTGAGAACATGGTCAAAGGCCGTATCAGCAAGTTCCTGGCAGAAGCGAGCCTGGTCGAGCAGGCGTTCGTCAAGAACCCTGAAGTCAAGGTTGGCGAGCTGGCCAAGAAAGCCGGTGCTGAAATCGTTTCCTTCACTTACTTCAAAGTAGGCGAAGGCATCGAGAAGCCGGTCGACAACTTCGCTGAAGAAGTTGCTGCCCAGCTGGCTGCCGCCAAGCAATAAGACGGTTTTTCAACTGTCGCCCGAAAGAGGCTGCCCGCTAACGCGCGCAGCCTCTTTTCAGATGGGGTACCAATTTTTTATTTGGTTTCCACCCGGAACTGACTTACAAAGCCATGTTCCGATGGCGCTGCAGCAGCGCCAAGCTAGAGTGAACGCCAGCTGTAAACAGCTCGCAAAGAATTTTAAATACGCCGCAGGAGAGATTCGCAATGGCTCAGCAGGGCAGTGGTTATCAGGCTCGCTATAAACGCATTCTACTCAAGCTTAGCGGCGAGGCCCTGATGGGCTCGGAAGAGTTCGGGATCGATCCGAAGGTTCTGGATCGCATGGCGCTGGAAGTCGGTCAACTGGTCGGCATCGGCGTGCAGGTCGGTCTGGTGATCGGCGGTGGCAACCTGTTCCGTGGCGAAGCCCTGAGCAAAGCCGGTATGGATCGGGTCACGGGCGACCACATGGGCATGCTGGCCACTGTGATGAACGCCCTGGCCATGCGCGATGCGCTGGAACGTGCCAATATCTCGGCCATCGTCATGTCGGCCATTTCCATGGTCGGTGTCACCGATCACTACGATCGCCGCAAAGCCATGCGTCACCTGAACTCCAAAGACGTCGTGATCTTCGCGGCCGGTACCGGCAATCCGTTCTTCACCACGGATTCGGCAGCCTGCCTGCGTGCAATCGAAATCGACGCTGACGTTGTGCTCAAGGCCACCAAGGTTGATGGCGTGTACACCGCAGACCCGTTCAAAGACCCGCATGCCGAGAAGTTCGATCATCTGACTTATGATGAAGTACTGGATCGCAAGCTGGGTGTAATGGATCTGACTGCCATCTGCCTGTGCCGCGATCACAAGATGCCGCTGCGCGTATTCAACATGAACAAGCCCGGCGCCCTGCTGAACATCGTGCACGGCGGCGCTGAAGGGACTTTGATCGAGGAAGGCCAACAATGATCAACGAAATCAAGAAAGACGCCCAAGCGCGTATGCAGAAATCCCTGGAATCTCTGAACCACGCGTTCGGCCAGATTCGTACCGGCAAGGCTCACCCGAGCATCCTCGGCAGCGTCATGGTGCCTTACTACGGCACTGACACTCCGCTGAGCGGCGTTGCCAACGTCACCGTGAAAGATTCGCGCACCCTGCAGGTCGTGGCCTTCGAGCGCAACATGCTCGCGGCTGTCGACAAGGCAATCCAGAGCGCCGGTCTTAACCTCAACCCGACCAACCTGGGCGAGTTGCTGCTGATCCCGATGCCGGCCCTCACCGAGGAAACGCGCAAAGGTTTCACCAAGCAGGCCCGCAGTGCAGCCGAAGATGCGCGCGTAGCCGTGCGCAACATCCGTCGCGATGCCTTGGGTGAGCTGAAAAAACTGGTCAAGGACAAGGAAATCAGCGAAGACGAAGAGCGTCGTGCCATCGCCGATATCGACAAGCTGACCAAAGAATCCGAGGCCCAGATCACCAAGGCCACGGACGAGAAAGAAAAAGACCTGATGGCCGTATAAGGGTCGAGCTTTAAATGGACAAGACCAAGCAGACTGCGCCGTCCGCGGTGCCGCGCCATGTCGCGATCATCATGGATGGCAATAATCGCTGGGCGAAAAAACGCTTTATGCCGGGTGTCGCCGGGCATAAAGCGGGCGTGGATGCTGTGCGGGCGGTGATCGAGGTGTGCGCTGAGGCCAAGGTCGAAGTCCTGACCCTGTTCGCCTTCTCCAGTGAAAACTGGCAGCGCCCGGCTGATGAAGTCAGCGCCTTGATGGATCTGTTCTTCAAGGCCTTGCGTCGTGAGGCCAAGCGTCTCAACGACAACAACATCAGCCTGCGCATCATTGGCGATCGCTCGCGCTTCCACCCTGAGCTTCAGGCGGCGATGCGCGAGGCCGAGACCATGACGGTCGGTGCCAACCGCTTTGTCCTGCAGATCGCCGCCAACTATGGCGGCCAGTGGGATATCGCTCAGGCCGCGCAGCGTCTGGCGCGTGAAGTCCAGGCCGGGCACTTGCGCCCGGAGGACATTACCCCGGATCTGCTGCAGACCTGTCTGGCCACCGGCGATCTGCCGTTGCCCGACCTGTGCATCCGCACCGGTGGTGAGCATCGCATCAGCAACTTCCTGCTGTGGCAGCTGGCCTACGCCGAGCTGTACTTCTCCGACCTGTTCTGGCCGGACTTCAAACACGACGCCATGCGCACCGCGCTGGCCGATTTCGCTTCACGCCAGCGTCGCTTCGGTAAAACGAGCGAACAGGTCGAAGCTGGAGCCCGGGTTTAATGCTTAAACAACGAATCATCACTGCACTGATCCTGTTGCCGATTGCCTTGTGCGGGTTTTTCCTGCTCAAGGGTGCCGGCTTCGCGCTCTTCATCGGCCTGGTGGTGAGCCTCGGTGCCTGGGAATGGGCGCGTCTGGCCGGCTTCACCGCACAGTCGTTCCGCGTCGGCTTTGCCGCTGTGGTCGCCTTGATTCTGTTTGTCATGTACGTGCTGCCAGGCCTTGTGCCTTGGGTGCTCGGTGCATCGGTGATCTGGTGGGCGATTGCGACTTATCTGGTGCTGACGTATCCACGCTCCAGCGCGCACTGGTCCACTGCGGCAACCAAACTGCTGATTGGCCTGCTGATCCTGCTGCCTGCGTGGCAGGGTCTGGTGCAGATCAAGCAATACCCGCTGGGTAACTGGTTGATCATGGCGGTGATGGTGCTGGTCTGGGGTGCGGACATCGGTGCTTACTTTTCCGGACGCAAGTTCGGCAAGCGCAAACTTGCGCCGCAGGTCAGCCCGGGCAAGAGCTGGGAAGGCGTCTACGGTGGTCTGGCGCTGAGTCTGGTGATTACCGCAATTGTCGGGCTGGTGCGCGACTGGACCGTGGCCGAGCTGCTCAAAGGCCTGATCGGCGCGGCAGTGATCGTCTTCATTTCCGTGGTCGGTGACCTTACCGAAAGCATGTTCAAGCGCCAATCCGGCATCAAGGACAGCAGTAATCTGCTGCCCGGGCATGGTGGCGTGCTGGATCGCATCGACAGCCTGACCGCAGCCATTCCGGTGTTCGCCGTATTGCTCTGGATGGCCGCACCGTGAGTCGTCCCCAGCAGATTACGGTGTTGGGTGCGACCGGTTCGATCGGTCTGAGCACCCTGGATGTGATTGCGCGTCATCCTGAGCGTTATCAGGTTTTTGCATTGAGTGGTTTCACACGCCTCACTGAGCTGCTCGCGCTGTGCGTGCGTCATGTACCGCAATTTGCCGTGGTGCCTGAAGTGGCCGCAGCGCGCGGTTTGCAGGATGACTTGCGTGCAGCCGGCTTGCCGACTCGCGTCCTGGTAGGCGAGGAGGGGCTGTGTCAGGTTGCCTCCGCGCCCGAAGTCGATGCAGTAATGGCGGCCATCGTCGGTGCGGCCGGGCTGCGTCCGACACTGGCGGCGGTCGAGGCGGGCAAGAAGATTCTGCTGGCCAATAAAGAAGCGCTGGTGATGTCCGGCGCTCTGTTCATGCAGGCTGTGCGTAAAAGCGGCTCGGTACTGCTGCCGATCGACAGTGAGCACAACGCGATTTTTCAGTGCATGCCAGCGGATTTCGCCCGCGGCTTGAGCTCGGTGGGTGTGCGGCGGATTTTGCTGACGGCCTCTGGCGGGCCTTTCCGGCAGACACCGATGTCCGAGCTGGCGCATGTTTCGCCGGAACAGGCGTGTGCGCATCCTAACTGGTCCATGGGGCGCAAGATCTCCGTGGATTCAGCGAGCATGATGAACAAGGGCCTGGAACTGATCGAAGCCTGCTGGTTGTTCGACGCCAAGCCGGCTCAGGTCGAAGTGGTGATCCATCCGCAGAGCGTGATCCATTCTCTGGTGGATTACGTCGATGGCTCGGTGCTGGCGCAATTGGGCAACCCCGATATGCGCACCCCGATCGCCAATGCCCTGGCCTGGCCGGAGCGTATCGATTCCGGCGTACCGCCACTGGATCTGTTCGCCATTGCACGACTGGATTTCGAAGCGCCCGATGAAAGCCGTTTCCCCTGTCTGCGTTTGGCCCGTCAGGCGGCCGAAGCTGGCGACAGCGCGCCGGCGATGCTTAACGCGGCCAATGAAGTGGCAGTTGCAGCGTTTCTCGACGGACGGGTTCGCTACCTGGAAATCGCGAGTATCATCGAGGAAGTCTTGAATCTGGAGCCGGTGGTGGCGCTGAACGATCTGGATGCCGTATTTACGGCGGACGCGAAAGCGCGATTGCTGGCCGAGCAATGGTTGAGTCGGCACGGCCGATAGTTTTTGCAACACGACGGCGACACGCGACACTGAACAGGATTGCGGAGAAAGTAGATGAGCGCGCTCTATATGATTGCCGGCACCCTGATCGCCCTGGGTGTGCTGGTCACCTTCCACGAATTCGGCCACTTCTGGGTCGCGCGTCGCTGTGGCGTTAAGGTTCTGCGTTTTTCCGTGGGCTTTGGCATGCCGTTGCTGCGCTGGCATGACAAGCAAGGCACCGAGTTCGTGGTCGCCGCGATTCCGCTGGGCGGCTACGTCAAGATGCTCGACGAGCGCGAAGGCGAAGTGCCGGTCGATCAACTCGATCAGTCGTTCAATCGCAAATCGGTACGTCAGCGTATCGCCATTGTTGCTGCCGGCCCGATTGCCAACTTCCTGCTGGCGCTGGTGTTTTTCTGGGTGCTGGCGATGCTCGGCAGCGAGCAGGTGCGTCCGGTCATCGGCGCAGTCGAGTCCGGCAGCATTGCCGCCAAGGCAGGTCTGAACGCGGGTCAGGAGATCGTCTCGATTGATGGTGAGCCTACGTCCGGTTGGGCTGCGGTCAATCTGCAACTGGTGCGTCGTCTCGGTGAAAGCGGTGCGATTCAATTGCTGGTGCGCGAGCAGGGTTCGACGGCAGAATCGCCGCGCACGCTGGCACTGGATAACTGGCTAAAAGGCGCCGACGAGCCGGATCCGATCCGCTCGCTGGGCATTCGTCCATGGCGTCCGGCGTTGCCACCGGTGCTTGCCGAACTTGACCCGAAAGGCCCGGCCCAGGCCGCCGGGCTGAAAACCGGCGATCGCTTGCTGGCGCTTGATGGTCAGTCGCTGAGTGACTGGCAGCAGGTGGTTGATACCGTTCGTACGCGTCCTGATACCAAAATCATGCTGCGCATCGAGCGCGACGGTGCTCAAATCGACGTCCCTGTGACCTTGGCGGCGCGCGGTGAAAGCAAATCGCCAAGCGGTTATCTGGGCGCGGGCGTCAAAGCCATCGACTGGCCGCCAGAAATGATCCGCGAGGTCAGTTATGGCCCGCTGGCCGCGATTGGCGAGGGTGCCCGTCGCACTTGGACCATGAGCATTCTGACGCTGGATTCACTGAAGAAAATGCTGTTCGGCGAGCTCTCGGTAAAAAACTTGAGTGGACCGATAACCATTGCTAAAGTGGCGGGCGCTTCTGCCCAGTCGGGCGTCGCTGATTTCCTGAATTTCCTTGCTTATCTGAGTATTAGCCTGGGCGTTCTGAATTTGCTGCCCATTCCTGTACTGGATGGGGGGCATTTGTTGTTTTATCTGATCGAGTGGGTGCGTGGTCGCCCCTTGTCGGATCGGGTGCAAGGTTGGGGGATACAGATCGGTATCAGTTTGGTGGTCGGGGTGATGTTGCTTGCTCTGGTCAACGATCTGGGTCGACTGTAACGCTTCGCTGAATTGCGAATCTGCCGCATTTTGCGGCAGTTTGTTTATTGCCAGTTGGAATAAGAAAGGACTTCATGAAACGTCTGCTGCTAACTGCGGTTCTCACCGTATTGATGATCGCCGAAGTTCACGCCGAGTCCTTCACTATCTCTGATATTCGCGTCAATGGCCTCCAGCGGGTCTCCGCGGGTAGCGTTTTTGGTGCCTTGCCGTTGAACGTCGGCGAGCAGGCGGATGATCGTCGCCTGGTGGAATCCACTCGTGCGTTGTTCAAAACCGGTTTCTTTCAAGATATCCAGCTGGGCCGCGAAGGCAACGTTCTGGTCATCACCGTCGTCGAGCGTCCTTCGGTCGCCAGTATCGAAATCGAAGGCAACAAGGCGATTTCCACTGAAGACCTGATGAAAGGCCTCAAGCAATCCGGTCTGGCCGAAGGCGAAATCTTCCAGCGCGCCACCCTCGAGGGTGTGCGTAACGAACTGCAACGTCAGTACGTCGCCCAGGGTCGTTACTCGGCTACCGTCGACACCGAAGTGGTCTCGCAGCCGCGTAACCGCGTGGGTCTGAAGGTGAAGATCAACGAAGGTACCGTTGCCGCCATTCAGCACATCAACGTGGTAGGCAATACGGTTTTCCCTGAGGAAGACCTGACCGACCTGTTCGAACTGAAAACCACCAACTGGCTGTCGTTCTTCAAGAACGATGACAAATATGCCCGCGAAAAACTTTCCGGTGACCTGGAGCGTCTGCGTTCCTACTATCTGGACCGCGGCTATATCAACATGGACATCGCTTCGACCCAGGTATCGATTACCCCGGACAAGAAGCACGTCTACATTACTGTCAACGTCACCGAAGGCGAGAAGTACACCGTTCGTGACGTCAAGCTCAGCGGCGACCTGAAAGTCCCTGAAGACCAGGTAAAGTCGCTGTTGCTCGTGCAGAAGGGTCAGGTGTTCTCGCGCAAGCTGATGACCACCACCTCCGAGCTGATCACCCGTCGTCTGGGTAACGAGGGCTACACCTTCGCCAACGTCAACGGTATTCCTCAGCCGCATGATGACGACCACACCGTGGACGTCCTCTTCGCTGTCGATCCGGGCAAGCGCGCCTACGTCAACCGCATCAACTTCCGTGGCAACACCAAGTCCGAAGACGAAGTGCTGCGTCGTGAAATGCGTCAGATGGAAGGCGGCTGGGCTTCGACCTACCTGATCGACCAGTCCAAGACCCGTCTGGAGCGTCTGGGCTTCTTCAAGGAAGTCAACGTTGAAACCCCGGCCGTGCCGGGTGTAGACGACCAGGTTGATGTGAACTACGCCGTTGAAGAACAGGCTTCCGGTTCGATCACCGCCAGCGTTGGTTTCGCGCAGAGCGCCGGTCTGATCCTCGGTGGTTCGATCACCCAGAACAACTTTCTCGGTACCGGTAACCGCGTCAGCATCGGCCTGACCCGCAGCGAATACCAGAGCCGCTACAACTTCGGCTACGTTGACCCCTACTGGACCGCCGACGGCGTGAGCCTGGGTTACAACGCGTTCTATCGCACCACTGACTACGACGAGCTCGACACCGACCTTTCGAGCTACGCGGTAGACAGCCTGGGCGCTGGTGTGAACATCGGCTACCCGATCAGCGAGACTTCGCGTCTGACATTCGGTGCTTCCGTTCAGCAGGACGAAATCAGTACCGGTAGCTACACCGTTGACGAGATTTTCGACTTCGTTAACAAGGAAGGCGACAAGTACCTGAACTTCAAGGCGTCTGCCGGCTGGTCCGAATCCACCTTGAACAAAGGCGTACTGCCGACCCGTGGCCGGTCCCAGAGCCTGACTCTGGAAACCACCATCCCGGGTAGCGACCTGTCCTTCTTCAAGCTTGATTACCGTGGTCAGCTGTTCCAGCCGATTACTGAAAACTACACCATGCGCCTGCACACCGAACTGGGTTATGGCGACGGTTACGGTTCGACTGACGGCTTGCCGTTCTATGAAAACTACTATGCGGGTGGCTTTAACTCCGTACGTGGCTTCAAGGACAGCACGCTGGGTCCACGCAGTACACCGAGCCGCGGTGCAGCTGTAACGGGTAACTCCGGTACGCTTGCCGATCCGGATCAGGATCCGCTGCCATTCGGTGGTAACGTGTTGATTCAAGGTGGCGTTGAAGTCTTGTTCCCGCTGCCGTTCGTGAAAGATCAGCGTTCTCTGCGGACCTCGGTGTTCTGGGACGTGGGTAACGTATTTGATTCCAAGTGCGACAAGACCACCAACGCGAGCGCGGGTTCGACGTCCAGCACTCAGTGCAACGACATCAGCCTGAGCAACATGGCCAGTTCCGTAGGTGTCGGCGTGACCTGGGTCACCGCACTGGGACCGTTGAGCTTCGCGCTGGCGATGCCGGTCAAGAAACCGGATGACGCTGAAACTCAAGTGTTCCAATTCTCCCTCGGCCAGACGTTCTAAGCGTCTGACCCAAGATAACGACAATGGATTTTGTAGGAGTGCATCGTGCGTAAGTTGACTCAATTGGTTCTCCTGGCCTCCGTACTGGTGGCAGGCCCGGCGTTCGCCGACATGAAAATTGCCGTGCTGAACTATCAGATGGCTCTGCTGGAATCCGACGCGGCGAAGAAGTACGCGGTGGATGCCGAGAAGAAGTTCGGTCCGCAACTGACCAAGCTGAAAACCTTGGAAAGCAGCGCCAAAGGCATTCAGGACCGTCTGATGGCCGGTGGCGACAAAATGCAGCAGGGCGAGCGTGAGCGTCTGGAGCTGGAATTCAAGCAAAAGGCCCGCGATTTCCAGTTCCAGTCCAAGGAGCTGAACGAAGCCAAGGCCGTTGCTGACCGTGAAATGCTCAAGCAGCTGAAGCCGAAGCTGGACAGCGCTGTGGAAGAAGTCATCAAGAAGGGTGGTTTTGACCTGGTGTTCGAGCGTGGCGCAGTCATCGATGTCAAGCCTCAGTACGACATCACGCGCCAGGTTATCGAGCGCATGAATCAGCTGAAGTAACCCATGACCGTGACTATCAGGCTCGGCCAGTTGGCCGAGCACCTCGGCGCCACCCTGCGTGGCGACCCCGAGACGCAAATTACTGGGCTAGCCACTTTGCAAGAGGCTGGCCCAGCTCAGTTGAGCTTTCTGGCAAATCCCCAATACCGCAAATACCTGGCCGGTTCTCAGGCAGCTGCACTGCTGCTCAAGGAAGCCGACGCTGAGGGTTTTGCCGGTAATGCCCTGGTGGTGCCGGACCCTTACCTGGCCTATGCACGCATCTCGCATCTGTTCGATCCAAAGCCAAAAGCGGCTGGCGGGATTCATCCGACAGCGGTGATCGCGGCGGACGCAGTGGTTGATCCAAGTGCCAGCATCGGTCCGTTCGTGGTGATCGAAGCCGGTGCACGCATCGCTGCACAGGTCACGCTGGGCGCGCATTGCGTAGTCGGCGCGCGCAGCGAAATCGGTGAAGGCGGCTGGCTGGCTCCGCGCGTCACGCTCTATCACGATGTGCGCATCGGCAAGCGTGTGGTTATTCAGTCCGGCGCAGTGATCGGCGGTGAGGGCTTCGGCTTCGCCAACGAAAAAGGTGTCTGGCAGAAAATCGCCCAGATCGGTGGCGTGACCATCGGCGACGATGTCGAGATCGGCGTGAACACCGCCATCGACCGCGGCGCTCTGGCCGATACCGTGATTGGCAATGGCGTGAAGCTCGACAACCAGATTCAGATCGCGCACAACGTCCAGGTCGGTGATCACACCGCCATGGCTGCGTGCGTCGGCATTTCCGGCAGCACCAAGATCGGCAAGCACTGCATGCTCGCTGGCGGTGTAGGTCTGGTCGGCCACATTGATATTTGCGACAACGTTTTCCTGACCGGGATGACTATGGTGACTCACTCGATTACCGAGCCAGGCGCCTATTCTTCCGGCACAGCCATGCAACCGGCGGCCGAATGGCGCAAAAGCGCGGCCCGCATCCGTCAGCTCGATGACATCGCACGACGGTTGAAACAGCTGGAAAAGCGCGTTGGGGAAGTGACCCCTGACGGCAATGCTTCATCTGATGGCTGATACCATTTCCATATCAAGTGTGCACAGCCTCTGGACTGCCTCCTTGATTTGCTAGAGGAGTGCGCGTCAGTCGCGCTCCCAATCTTTACATAGGCTTTCCCCTGAAATGATGGACATCAACGAGATTCGCGAATACCTGCCTCACCGTTACCCGTTCCTGCTGGTGGACCGGGTGGTGGAACTGGACACTGAAGGCAAGCGAATTCGCGCCTACAAGAATGTCAGCATCAATGAACCGTTCTTCAATGGTCACTTCCCTGCGCATCCAATCATGCCGGGCGTGCTGATCATCGAAGCGATGGCTCAGGCTGCCGGGATCCTCGGTTTCAAGATGCTCGACGTCAAACCGGCCGACGGCACCCTGTATTACTTCGTCGGTTCCGACAAGCTGCGCTTCCGCCAGCCAGTCAAGCCGGGCGACCAGCTGATCCTTGAAGCGACCTTCATCAGCTGCAAGCGCAAGATCTGGAAGTTCGAATGCCAGGCTTCGGTGGACGGCAAGCCGGTCTGCTCGGCAGAAATCATCTGCGCGGAACAGAAAGTATGAGTTTGATTGACCCTCGCGCAATCATCGATCCGTCCGCCGTTCTGGCTGACGGCGTCGAGGTCGGCCCGTGGTCGATCATCGGCGCAGGTGTGGAAATCGGCGAGGGTACCGTGATCGGGCCGCATGTGATCCTCAAGGGGCCGACCCGCATTGGTAAGCACAATCGCATCTACCAGTTTTCTTCGGTAGGCGAAGACACCCCGGATCTGAAGTACAAAGGCGAGGAAACCCGCCTGGTGATCGGCGACCACAACGTTATTCGTGAAGGCGTGACCATTCACCGTGGCACCGTGCAGGACCGTTCGGAAACCACCCTGGGTGATCACAACCTGATCATGGCCTATGCCCACATCGGCCATGACAGCGTCATCGGCAATCACTGCATTCTGGTCAACAACACTGCGTTGGCCGGGCATGTGCACGTTGACGACTGGGCGATCCTCTCCGGTTTCACCCTGGTGCATCAGTACTGCCACATCGGCGCCCACAGCTTTTCCGGCATGGGCACAGCGATCGGCAAGGATGTTCCGGCGTTCGTCACCGTATTCGGCAACCCCGCCGAAGCGCGCAGCATGAACTTCGAAGGCATGCGCCGTCGCGGTTTCAGCGAAGACGCGATCCACGCCTTGCGTCGTGCTTACAAGACGGTCTATCGGCAGGGCCTGACGGTCGAGCAGGCGCTGGCCGAGCTGGCAGAGCCGTCTGCGCAGTTCCCTGAAGTCGCCGTGTTCCGCGATTCGATCCAGGCATCGACTCGCGGCATCACCCGCTGATCATGGCCAGTCTGCGTATTGCGCTGGTGGCGGGTGAGGCTTCCGGTGACATTCTCGGCGCCGGCCTCATGCGCGCGCTCAAGGCACAGCACCCGGCAGTCGAGTTCATCGGCGTCGGCGGTCCGTTGATGCAGGCCGAAGGCCTGACCTCGTACTTTCCCATGGAGCGCTTGTCGGTCATGGGACTGGTGGAGGTCCTCGGTCGGCTGCGTGAATTGCTCAAGCGCCGCAAAGAGCTGATTGCCACACTGATCGCCGCGAAGCCGGACGTGTTCATCGGCATAGATGCGCCGGATTTCAACCTCAATATCGAACTCAAGCTGCGTCAGGCCGGGATCAAGACCGTGCATTACGTCAGCCCGTCGGTATGGGCGTGGCGGCAGAAGCGGGTGCTGAAGATCCGCGAAGGCTGCGATCTGATGCTGACCCTGTTGCCGTTCGAGGCGAAATTCTACGAAGAGAAAGGCGTGCCGGTGCGTTTCGTCGGTCACACCCTGGCCGATACCATTCCGCTGCAAGCTGACCGCGCCGCTGCACGCGCCGAGCTGGGTTTGCCCGACGGTCCGCTGGTGGCGTTGATGCCGGGCAGCCGTGGCGGTGAAGTCAGTCGCCTCGGTGCGCTGTTCCTCGACACCGCCGAACGTCTGCGCGCCATGCGTCCGGGCGTGCGCTTTGTCATGCCTTGTGCAAACCCGGAACGCCGGGTGCAACTCGAGGCCTTGCTTGCTGGCCGGGATTTGCCGGTGACATTGCTCGACGGTAAATCCCATCTGGCCCTGGCCGCCTGCAACGCCGTGTTGATCGCCTCCGGCACTGCTACCCTTGAAGCGCTGCTGTACAAGCGACCGATGGTGGTGGCCTATCGGTTGGCGCCGTTGACGTTCTGGATTCTCAAACGCATGGTCAAGAGCCCGTACGTGTCGCTGCCCAACTTGCTCGCCCAGCGCTTGCTGGTGCCGGAGTTGTTGCAGGATGATGCGACTGTCGAGGCGTTGGCGCAGACGCTGTCGCCATTGATCGATGGCGGCGAGGAACAGACCCGCGGCTTCGACGAGATCCACCGCACGCTGCGGCGCGATGCTTCCAATCAGGCGGCGCAAGCCGTCCTTGACCTGATCGGCAAACCACAATGAGCAAGACAAGCATGCAAATGGGCCTGGATTTCACCCTGGTCGCCGAAGTCGAAGAACTGGTCGCCGGTGTTGATGAAGTCGGTCGTGGTCCGTTGTGCGGTGCGGTGGTGACGGCGGCAGTGATTCTCGATCCGAACCAGCCGATCCTCGGCCTCGACGATTCGAAAAAACTCACCGAAGCCAAGCGCGAAAAGCTCTATGACGAGATCTGCGAAAAGGCCCTGAGCTGGTGCATCGCCCGCGCCGAAGTCGAAGAAATCGACGATCTGAATATCCTCCACGCGACCATGCTGGCCATGCAGCGCGCGGTTGCCGGTCTGCACATTCAGCCGAAACTGGCGATGATCGACGGTAACCGCTGCCCGCATCTGCCGATGCGTGCCGAGGCGGTGATTCAGGGCGACGGCAAGGTGCCGGCGATCGCGGCAGCGTCGATTCTTGCCAAGGTCAGTCGTGATCGCGAAATGGCGGCGTTCGAATTGATCTACCCGGGCTACGGCATCGGCGGCCATAAAGGCTACCCGACGCCCGTTCATCTGGAAGCACTGGCGCGGCTCGGCCCGACGCCGATTCACCGCCGCTCGTTCGCCCCGGTACGCCTGGCTTACGAGGCGCGGGAAAGCCTGACGCAGGTTTAGGCGCAAGGCTGATGTTTTATTCGAGGCCCGGTACAATCCGGGCCTCGTTGTCTCTATGTAACTGGACAGGATCACTATGCCGGCTTCATTCGTTCATCTACGCCTGCACACTGAATACTCCCTGGTCGACGGGCTGGTGCGGATCAAGCCGCTGGTCAAAGCGCTGACCGCCATGAACATGCCGGCGGTCGCGGTCACCGACCAGAACAACATGTGTTCCCTGGTCAAGTTCTATAAAAACGCCATGGGCGCCGGCATCAAACCGATCTGCGGCGCCGACCTGTGGCTGGCGAACAAGGACCCGGATGCACCGCTGAGCCGCCTCAGCCTGCTGGTGATGAACGCTCAGGGTTATCGCAATCTCACCGAATTGATCTCGCGCGGCTTTATCGAAGGCCAGCGCAACGGCATGGTCATCGTCGAGCGCGAGTGGGTGGCTGAGGCCAGCGAAGGCCTGATCATGCTGTCCGCCGCCAAAGAAGGCGAGATCGGCATGGCCATGATCGGCGGCAACCCGGCGGAAGCCGAAGCGCTGGCGCGCGAGTGGATGGCGGTGTTCCCGGATCGTTTTTATCTGGAAATCCAGCGCACCAACCGTCCTAACGACGAAGAACAACTGCACGGCGCCGTGGCCCTGGCCGACAAGCTTGGCGCGCCGCTGGTGGCGACCAACGATGTGCGCTTCATCAAGCAGGAAGACTTCGCCGCCCACGAAACCCGTGTGTGCATCGGTGAAGGCCGCGCCCTCGATGACCCGCGTCGTTCGAAGAATTACAGCGATCAGCAATACCTGAAAAGCGCCGAGGAAATGCTCGAGCTGTTCAGCGATATCCCTGACGCCATCGAAAACACCGTCGAGATCGCCAAGCGCTGCAACATCGAAGTGAAGCTGGGCACGCACTTCCTGCCCAACTTCCCGATCCCCGATGGCATGACCATCGACGAATATTTCCGCAAGGTCTCCTTCGAAGGTCTCGAAGAACGCTTGGCTGTGCTACTGCCCAAAGACACTACCGAAGACTACGAAGCCAAGCGTCAGGTCTATGTCGACCGCTTGAATTTCGAGCTGGATATCATCATCCAGATGGGCTTCCCCGGTTACTTCCTGATCGTGATGGACTTTATCCAGTGGGCCAAGAACAACGGCGTGCCGGTAGGTCCGGGCCGTGGGTCGGGTGCCGGATCGCTGGTGGCTTACGTTCAGAAGATCACCGACCTCGATCCGCTGGAATATGACCTGCTGTTCGAACGTTTCCTTAACCCGGAACGGGTTTCCATGCCCGACTTCGACGTCGACTTCTGCATGGACGGTCGTGACCGGGTGATCGATTACGTGGCCGAGAAGTACGGCCGTAACGCGGTGAGCCAGATCATCACCTTCGGTTCCATGGCCGCCAAGGCTGTGGTCCGCGACGTGGCGCGGGTGCAGGGCAAGTCCTATGGCCTGGCGGATCGTCTGTCGAAGATGATTCCGTTCGAAGTCGGCATGACCCTGGAAAAAGCCTACGAGCAGGAAGAGATCCTGCGTGACTTCATCAAGGTCGATGAAGAAGCGGCGGAAATCTGGGAGATGGCGCGCAAACTCGAGGGTGTGGTGCGTAACGTCGGCAAGCACGCCGGTGGTGTGGTGATCGCGCCGACCAAATTGACCGATTTCTCGCCGATCTATTGCGACGAGGCCGGCGACGGTCTGGTGACCCAGTTCGACAAGGATGACGTTGAGGCCGCCGGTCTGGTGAAGTTCGACTTCCTCGGCCTGCGTACCCTGACGATCATCGACTGGGCGCTGAAAACCATCAACCGCGACCGCGCCAAGGTCAACGAGCCACCGCTGGATATCGCCTTTATCCCGCTCGACGACAAGCCGACCTATCAGTTGCTGCAAAAAGCCGAAACCACGGCGGTGTTCCAGCTTGAATCCCGGGGCATGAAAGAGCTGATCAAAAAGCTCAAGCCCGACTGCCTGGAAGACTTGATCGCACTCGTTGCACTGTTCCGTCCCGGTCCGCTGCAATCGGGCATGGTGGACGACTTCATCAACCGTAAGCACGGTCGCGCCGAACTGGCCTATCCGCACTCGGACTACCAGTACGACGGCCTCAAACCGGTACTGGCTCCGACTTACGGCATCATCCTGTATCAGGAACAGGTGATGCAGATTGCCCAGGTCATGGCCGGTTACACCCTCGGCGGTGCGGACATGCTGCGTCGGGCGATGGGTAAGAAAAAGCCCGAAGAAATGGCCAAGCAGCGCGGCGGCTTCATCGAGGGTTGCGCGACCAACGGCATCGACGCGGATCTGGCCGGTAACATTTTCGACCTGGTGGAGAAATTCGCCGGTTACGGCTTCAACAAATCCCACTCCGCCGCTTACGGCCTGGTGTCCTACCAGACAGCTTGGCTGAAAGCTCACTACCCGGCGCCGTTCATGGCCGCGGTACTTTCGGCGGATATGCACAACACCGACAAGGTCGTGACCTTGATCGAGGAAGTGCGGACGATGAAGCTGCGCCTCGACGCGCCGGACGTGAACACTTCGGAGTTCAAGTTCACGGTGAACGACGACGGCCGCATCGTTTACGGCCTCGGCGCGATCAAAGGCGTCGGTGAAGGCCCGGTGGAAGCGATCACCGAAGCGCGTCAGGCCGGTCCGTTCAAGGATCTGTTCGATTTCTGCGCGCGGGTCGACCTCAAGCGCATCAACAAACGAACTCTTGATGGCTTGATTCGCAGCGGCGCGCTGGATCGCCTCGGCCCGTATTTCCACGACGAACAAAAGGCCTATCAGGCCAACATCGACCGTAACCGCGCGGTATTGCTCGCGGCGATGGAAGAGGCGATCAAGGCGGCCGAGCAGACTGCGCGGACCCACGACAGTGGCCACGCCGATCTGTTTGGCGGCTTGTTCGTCGAAGAGGATGCCGACGTCTACGCGTCCCATCGCAAGGCCAAGGAACTGACCCTCAAGGAACGCCTCAAGGGTGAAAAAGACACCCTGGGCCTGTACCTGACCGGTCACCCGATCGACGAATACGAAGGCGAGATCCGCCGTTTCGCCCGCCAGCGCATCATCGACCTGAAACCGGCACGCGACACACAGACCGTGGCAGGGATGATCATTGCCCTGCGGGTGATGAAGAACAAGAAGGGCGACAAGATGGGTTTCATCACCCTCGACGACCGCTCCGGGCGGATCGAAGCGTCGCTGTTTGCCGATGCGTTCCATTCGGCGCAATCGCTGCTGCAGACCGACGCGATGGTGGTGGTCGAAGGCGAGGTCAGCAATGACGACTTCTCCGGCGGCCTGCGCCTGCGGGTCAAGCGGGTGATGAGCATGGAAGATGCGCGGACCAATCTGGCCGAGAGCCTGCGCCTGAAGCTGCACACCCAGGATCTCAAAGGCGATCAGCTACGCTGGTTGGGCGAACTGCTCAAGCGTCATCGCGGCGCGTGCCCGGTGACCATGGAGTACACCAGCCCGGATGCGAAGACCTTGCTGCAGTTCGGCGAGACTTGGCGGATCGACCCGGCGGATACCTTGATTCAAGCCCTGCGTGACCAGTTCGGGCGAGACAACGTCTTCCTCCAATACCGTTGACCGGCAAGTGCCATCATGGCGCTTGCCCGCAACCTGAATTTTTAATCTCGACCTCAGCGCGCCTCTCCCTTAAGGTAGGGCGCGAATAGACAACCGGCCGGCCCAAGCTCACTTGGGACACGACCCAAGACGGACGCCTATGAACCCGAATTTTCTAGATTTCGAACAGCCGATCGCCGACCTGCAAGCCAAGATCGAAGAGTTGCGCTTGGTCGGTAATGACAATTCGCTGAATATCGGCGATGAGATCTCCCGCCTGCAGGACAAGAGCAAGACGCTGACCGAAGACATCTTCGGCAAGCTGACCAGCTGGCAGATCGCACGCCTGGCGCGTCACCCGAAACGCCCTTACACCCTCGATTACATCGAGCACATCTTCACCGAGTTCGACGAACTGCACGGCGACCGTCACTTCTCCGACGACGCTGCCATCGTTGGCGGTATCGCCCGTCTGGAAGACCAGCCGGTGATGATCATCGGCCACCAGAAGGGCCGTGAAGTGCGTGAGAAAGTTCGCCGCAACTTCGGCATGCCGCGTCCGGAAGGCTACCGCAAGGCCTGCCGTCTGATGGAGATGGCCGAGCGCTTCAAGATGCCGATCCTGACTTTCATCGACACACCGGGTGCTTACCCTGGCATCGACGCTGAAGAGCGCAACCAGAGCGAAGCGATTGCCTGGAACCTGCGTGTGATGGCGCGTCTGAAGACTCCGATCATCGCCACTGTAATTGGTGAAGGTGGTTCCGGCGGCGCACTGGCCATCGGCGTCTGCGATCAACTGAACATGCTGCAATATTCGACCTACGCGGTGATCTCGCCGGAAGGTTGCGCATCGATCCTGTGGAAGACCGCCGAGAAAGCACCGGATGCCGCTGAGGCAATGGGCATCACCGCTGAGCGTTTGAAAGGCCTGGGTATCGTCGACAAAGTGATCAGCGAGCCACTGGGCGGCGCCCATCGTGACCCGGCTGCTGCCGCCGCTTCGATCCGCGCCGAACTGAGCTCGCAACTGGCGATGCTCAAGCAGTTCGATAACGAAGCGCTGCTCAAGCGCCGTTACGATCGCCTGATGAGCTACGGTCTCTAAGTCGAGCGCTATCCCGTGTAGGAGTGAGCCTGCTCGCGATAGCGGTGTAACATTCAACCCATGTGTTGGTTGTTACACCGCTAACGCGAGCAGGCTCACTCCTACATTTGATTGGGGCAAAGAGAAAGTTATGGGCCAGTCCCCGATTGATTTGCCATCCCGTCTTCTGCTGAACCTTGAGCCCTGGCGCAACGTCGCTCACTGGCGCGTCGCCTTCTCCGGCGGCCTCGATTCCACCGTCCTCCTGCATCTGCTCGCCACTCTGGCGAACACCGAATCCCTCCCTGCGCTCAGCGCCATTCATATCCACCACGGCCTTCAGGCTGCAGCCGATGCGTGGCCGCAACATTGCCAGGCCGTTTGCGATGCGCTGGACATTCCTTTGCAAGTGGAGCGGGTGACCGTAAAGGGCGGGGCGAGCCTGGAGCGGGCGGCGCGGGATGCGCGTTATGCCGCGTTCAGTTCGCTGACGCAGACCAATGACGTGTTGCTGACTGGCCAGCACCGCGATGACCAAGCGGAAACGCTGCTGTTTCGGCTGTTGCGCGGTGCCGGTGTACGCGGGCTCGGGGCCATGCCGCAGCAGCGCCCAGTGGGGCAGGGCATGCTGGTTCGACCGTTGCTGGATGTCAGCCGTGCTGAGCTGGAAGGTTATGCACAAGCGCATCAGTTGCGCTGGATCGAAGACCCGTCGAACCAGGACCGGCAGTTTTCGCGCAACTATCTGCGCCATCAAGTCATGCCGGTCCTCACCGAACGCTGGCCGCAAGCGCAGGCCAGCATGGCGCGCACGGCTGCGCATCTGCGTGAGGCGCAGGGCTTGCTTGATGAGCTGGCGCAGATCGATCTCGCCCAAGCCGAAACGCCCCATGAATTCGCTTGGCTGGGTGTGCCATCGCTGGAGCTGACACCATTGATGGCGTTGTCTGACGCGCGCCAGCGAAATGCCCTCAGCTACTGGCTCGAACCGTTGACCCGGCTGCCAGACGCTGACCATTGGTCGGGTTGGACAACGCTGTGCAATGCCGGCGCCGACGCTTCACCGATCTGGCGTCTGGCCGACGGAGAGCTGCACCGCAGCGCCGGTCGCGTCTGGTGGCTGAGCGACAGTTGGTTGCGCACGCCAGTGATCGGCGCCGACTGGCAGACCCCGACTTCAGCGCTACGCTTGCCGGATAACGGACGCGTCATGCTCCACGGGCATGCTCCATCCGGGCCTTTGCGTATTGCCTATCGGCAGGGCGGTGAGGTCATGCAATTGGCTGAGCGCGGCAGCCGTGATCTCAAGCGTCTGCTCAACGAGCGCGCGGTCCCGGCCTTCGTGCGTGGCAGATTGCCGCTGCTGTTTCGTGGCGAAGAGTTGCTCGCCGTGGCGAACCTGCCGGGTCTTGCTGGTCAGATGGACGAAGGCTGGACATTGCACTGGCAGCCAACAGACGAAGATCAAGGTTTGAGCTGAAAGGAGCATTCCGGTAGACTACGCTCCCTTCTTGATACAACTTCTGTGGATTCGCCTGAATTGCAGGAGTTGCCGATTACCAAGCAGTCTTTGCTGGGCGATTCCAAAAAATGTGTAGCGAGCAACGTACCGGTGTTTCATCTGCCGGTCTGTCACAACGCGGCGGTTTTTTCGAAAGGTGCACTGTGATTAATGCAGGTGATCGGGGGCTTCGGCCTTCCTTCGCTTTCCCCGGCGGCTCGTTCCGCTTTAACGCAGACTTCTAGGGTTTTTCATGACGCGCTACATATTCGTCACGGGCGGTGTTGTTTCTTCATTGGGGAAAGGCATTGCCTCGGCTTCATTGGCGGCTATCCTGGAGGCGCGGGGGCTTAAGGTCACCATGCTGAAGCTGGATCCGTACATCAACGTCGATCCAGGCACCATGAGTCCGTTCCAGCACGGTGAAGTGTTCGTCACCCACGACGGCGCCGAGACCGACCTGGATCTGGGGCACTACGAGCGGTTCATCCGCACGACCATGACCCAGAACAACAACTTCACCACCGGCCGTGTCTACGAGCACGTGCTGCGCAAAGAGCGCCGTGGCGACTACCTGGGTGCAACCATCCAGGTGATCCCGCACATCACCGACGAAATCAAGCGTCGCATCATCAAAGGTGCCGGTGACGCTGACGTGGCGATGGTTGAAATCGGTGGCACCGTCGGTGACATCGAGTCGCAACCATTCCTCGAAGCCATCCGCCAGTTGCGTTTCGAAGTCGGCGCCAAGCGCGCGATGCTGATGCACCTGACGCTGGTGCCGTACATCGCCACTGCTGGCGAAACCAAGACCAAACCGACCCAGCACTCCGTCAAGGAACTGCGTTCGATCGGTCTGCAGCCAGACGTGCTGGTGTGCCGCTCCGATCACCCGATCGATGTGTCCTCGCGTCGCAAGATCGCGCAATTCACCAACGTTGAAGAGCGTGCGGTAATCGCGCTGGAAGACGCCGATACCATCTACAAGATCCCGGGCATCCTGCACTCGCAGGGCCTGGACGATTTCGTCGTCGAGCGTTTCGGTCTGCAATGCGGCAGCGCCGATCTGTCCGAGTGGGACGCAGTGGTCGATGCCAAGCTGAACCCGGAACACGAAGTGACCATCGCCATGGTCGGCAAGTACATGGAACTGCTCGACGCCTACAAGTCGCTGATCGAAGCGATGAGCCATGCCGGCATCAGCAACCGCACCAAGGTCAACCTGCGCTACATCGATTCCGAAGACATCGAGAACCAGGGCACTGCGCTGCTCGAAGGTGTTGATGCGATTCTGGTGCCGGGCGGCTTCGGTCTGCGTGGCGTTGAAGGCAAGATCACTGCCGTTCAGTACGCTCGCGAAAACAAGGTTCCGTACCTCGGCATCTGCCTGGGCATGCAAGTGGCGGTCATCGAATTCGCCCGTAACGTACTGGGCTGGAAAGACGCCAACTCCACCGAGTTCGATCGTGCCAGCGGCCATCCGGTTGTCGGTCTGATCACCGAGTGGGAAGACGCCACCGGTGCTGTCGAAGTGCGTACCGAAGCGTCCGATCTGGGCGGCACCATGCGCCTCGGCGCTCAGGAATGCCTGCTCGAGCCGGGCTCCAAAGTGCACGATTGCTACGGCAAGGATGTGATTGTCGAGCGTCACCGTCACCGTTACGAAGTGAACAACAACCTGCTGCCGCAGATCATCGAAGCCGGCCTGAAAATCTCCGGTCGCTCCGCCGATGCTGCGCTGGTCGAAGTGGTTGAAGCGCCGGATCATCCATGGTTCGTCGCCTGCCAGTTCCACCCTGAGTTCACCTCGACCCCACGCGACGGCCATCCGCTGTTCAGCGGTTTCGTCAAAGCCGCGTTGGCTCAACACCAGAAGAAGGCGTAACCCGATGGCACAGAAGATCATCCGCGTCGGCGACATCGAGATTGCCAACGACAAACCCATGGTGCTGTTCGGCGGCATGAACGTGCTGGAAAGCCGTGACATGGCCATGCAGGTTTGCGAAGAGTACGTAAAGGTCACCGAAAAACTCGGTATCCCTTACGTGTTCAAGGCCAGCTTCGACAAGGCCAACCGGTCTTCTGTGACCTCGTATCGCGGTCCTGGCCTGGAAGAGGGCATGCGCATCTTCCAGGACATCAAGCAAGCGTTCGGCGTGCCGATCATCACCGACGTCCACGAGCCGGACCAGGCTGCGGTCGTCGCTGAAGTCTGCGACATCATTCAGTTGCCGGCCTTCCTGTCGCGCCAGACCGATCTGGTTGTCGCGATGGCAAAGACCAATGCCGTGATCAATATCAAGAAAGCCCAGTTCCTCGCGCCTCAGGAAATGAAACACATCCTGAACAAGTGCGTGGAAGCCGGTAACGATCAGTTGATCCTCTGCGAGCGTGGTTCGAGCTTCGGCTACAACAACCTCGTGGTCGACATGCTCGGCTTCGGCATCATGAAGCAGTTCGAATACCCGGTGTTCTTCGACGTGACCCACTCGCTGCAAATGCCTGGCGGTCGTTCCGACTCCGCTGGCGGTCGCCGTGCGCAGGTCACCGATCTGGCCAAGGCCGGCATGAGCCAGTCGCTGGCGGGTCTGTTCCTCGAAGCGCATCCGGATCCGGACAACGCCAAATGCGACGGCCCTTGCGCCTTGCGTCTGGACAAACTGGAGCCATTCCTGGCCCAGCTCAAAGCTCTGGACGAACTGGTGAAGAGTTTTCCGACGGTAGAAACCGCGTAACGCTCGATTCTCCGGTAAAGTACCGCACGATTTGTCGCTCATGCCCTCGGGCGTGAGCGTTGTCGTCTGCAAGTCTGCCCGCTGTACTTCGCTTGCCGACGATAAAGATTTCCTCTAGCTGCGTCGTTTTCGTCAACTTTGGAGTGTTTACAACAATGGCAAAAATCGTCGACATCAAAGGTCGTGAAGTTCTCGACTCCCGTGGCAATCCCACCGTGGAAGCGGACGTGCTTCTCGACAACGGCATCATCGGTAGCGCCTGCGCGCCGTCCGGTGCATCCACTGGCTCGCGTGAAGCGCTCGAGCTGCGTGATGGCGACAAGAGCCGTTACCTGGGCAAGGGCGTGCTCAAGGCGGTAGCCAACATCAACGGTCCGATCCGCGATCTGCTGCTGGGCACCGACCCGAGCGACCAGAAAGCCCTCGACCAAGCGATGATCAAGCTCGACGGTACCGAAAACAAGGCGACCCTGGGCGCCAACGCCATCCTCGCCGTGTCGCTGGCTGCGGCCAAGGCAGCTGCGCAGGATCAGGATCTGCCGCTGTACGCACACATCGCCAACCTCAACGGCACCCCGGGTGTGTACTCGATGCCGGTCCCGATGATGAACATCATCAACGGTGGCGAGCACGCTGATAACAACGTCGACATCCAGGAATTCATGGTCCAGCCAGTCGGCGCCAAGTCTTTCTCGGAAGGTCTGCGCATGGGCACCGAGATTTTCCATCACCTGAAAGCTGTGCTGAAGGCCCGTGGCCTGAGCACCGCCGTTGGTGACGAAGGCGGTTTCGCGCCGAACCTGGCGTCCAACGAAGACGCGCTGAAAGTGATCTCCGAAGCCGTGGCCAACGCCGGTTACAAGCTGGGCACCGACGTGACCCTGGCGCTGGACTGCGCCGCGAGCGAGTTCTACGAAGACGGCAAGTACAACCTGTCCGGTGAAGGCCAGGTGTTCACTGCTGAAGGTTTCGCCGACTACCTCAAAGGTCTGACCGAGCGTTACCCGATCATCTCCATCGAAGACGGTCTGGACGAGTCTGACTGGGCAGGCTGGAAAATCCTCACCGACAAGATCGGCGAGAAGACCCAGCTGGTGGGCGACGACCTGTTCGTGACCAACACCAAGATCCTCAAAGAAGGCATCGATAAAAAGATCGCCAACTCGATCCTGATCAAGTTCAACCAGATCGGCACCCTGACCGAAACCCTGGAAGCCATCCAGATGGCCAAGGCTGCCGGCTACACCGCCGTGATCTCGCACCGCTCCGGCGAAACCGAAGATTCGACGATTGCCGACCTGGCTGTGGGCACCTCGGCTGGCCAGATCAAGACCGGTTCGCTGTGCCGCTCCGACCGCGTTTCCAAGTACAACCAACTGCTGCGTATCGAAGAGCAGTTGAACGGCAAGGCCAAGTACAACGGCCGTGCCGAGTTCCGCGGTTAAGCGCAACCTGATCAAAGGACACCGGATTGTGTCGGAAAAGTCGTGACAGCGATGGATTTGCCACTAATCTGATGCCTTAAGCACAAGCCTGGATCTTTCCAGGCTTCGTGCTATCAGATGCTGCAACATTATGCGTGGCTGTCTTTTTTCACTGGATACCTGATATTCGATGCGCAGTCCTTACTGGTTGTTTCTTGTTTTGCTCTTGCTCCTGGCCGGTCTGCAGTACCGCCTGTGGGTGGGCAATGGCAGTCTGGCGCAGGTCGCCGAGCTGAAACAGCAGATCGCCGAGCAACATGCCGAAAACGAAGGCCTGCTGGAGCGCAACCGGGTGATGGACGCTGAAGTCAGCGAGCTGAAGAAAGGCATGGAGACCGTCGAAGAGCGGGCTCGTCACGAACTGGGCATGGTCAAGGACGGCGAAACCCTTTACCAGTTGGCCCAATGATCGATTCCCTGCCGGCCTTCTGGGCCGTGATTCCTGCCGCGGGCGTCGGTGCCCGAATGGCCGCGGACCGTCCCAAGCAGTATCTGCAACTGGGCGGGCGCACAATTCTCGAACACAGCCTCGGCTGTTTCCTCGATCACCCGAGCCTCAAGGGCCTGGTGGTCAGTCTTGCTGTCGATGATCCCTATTGGCCGAATCTGGCTTGCGTCAGCGATCCACGCATTCAGCGGGTGGACGGCGGGGCGGAGCGTTCCGCTTCGGTGCTCAACGCCTTGTTGCATCTGCATGCGCAAGGTGCCGAGGATGACGATTGGGTGCTGGTGCACGATGCGGCCCGGCCAAATCTGAGTCGCGATGATCTCGACAAGTTGCTTGCCGAACTCGCGGATGACCCGGTCGGTGGTCTGTTGGCGGTGCCCGCTCGCGACACGCTCAAACGCGTTGATAAAAACGGTCGTGTGGTTGAAACCGTGGATCGCAGCGTGATCTGGCAGGCGTATACACCGCAGATGTTCCGCCTCGGCGCGTTGCATCGGGCGTTGGCCGACAGCCTGGTTGCGGATGCGGTGATCACCGATGAAGCTTCGGCGATGGAATGGGCCGGTCTGGCACCGCGTCTGATCGAAGGGCGCGCGGATAACCTCAAGGTGACCCGGCCGGAAGATCTGGAGTGGTTGCGCCAGCGGTGGGCTAACCGCCGCTGAGATTTGGGGTCGCTGTGCCATTGCCTTCGCGAGCAGGCTCGCTCCCACAGAGGGAATGCATTCAGCTGTCGAACTCGGTCAATTGTGGGAGCGTGCCTGCTCGCGAAAGCGGTCGCACAGGCAACCAATAACTCAAAGCTTGTACTCCGGCCTTTCAGCCAGTCCCACCTTCAAAAAATCCACCAACTTGCGCACCTTCGGCGACAAATGCCGCTGCTGCGGATACAGCGCCCACACCGCGGTATTCGGCGGTTGATGCGCCTCCAGCAAGGAAATCAGCGCGCCACTGTGCAAATGCTCGAGCACGTAATAGTCCGGCAACTGACACAACCCGACACCCTGCAGGGCTGCATCCAATACCGCTTGCCCACTGTTGCAACGCCAGTTGCCCTGCACCCGTTGGGAAAATTCCCGCCCGTTCTGTTCCAGTTGCCAGATATCCGAACTGCCAATCAGGCAATTGTGCCGACTCAATTCCGACAAGCTGTGTGGGCGCCCATACCGTTCCAGGTAGGAAGGCGACGCGCACAGGTACATTCTTCGTGGCGCCAGACGTGTCGCGACCAGGCGCGAATCCTGTAGCCGACCCAGACGGATCGCCAGGTCCAGCCCTTCATGCACCAGATCCAGTTGGCGATTGCTCAGCTCTATATCGATGCGTAGCTGCGGGTACAGCCCCATGAAGCGAGTCACCAGCGGCACGATAAAACGTTCGCCGTAGGCCACCGCGCAGGTCATGCGCAGCATGCCTTTCGGTTCGCTGGTCAGATCGCCTACCGCGCGCAAGGCTTCTTCGCGACCGTCCTGCAGGCGCTGGCAATGTTGCAGGAAAGTCTGCCCGGCTTCGGTCAGCGTTACGCGACGGGTACTGCGGTAGAGCAGGCGCGTCTGCAAACGCTCTTCAAGCCGTACGATTTGTCGACTGACGTGGGAGGAAGAAACCCCAAGACGCTCGGCAGCGGCGGTGAATTGGTTGCATTCGGCGACGGCAACGAACTCGTCGATGCCTTCCCAGCGGTTTTCCGACACTTGGATTATCCCTGTATGGCAATAATGTTTTGCTTTCGTCCGGATTATTCCTCAGGGCACGCTGAACTACACTGTCTGTCTGCTTTTATATTTACTGGATTCATTGGAGAGTCAGCATGATCAAGTCGCGCGCCGCCGTTGCCTTCGAGGCCAAGAAGCCGCTGGAAATCGTAGAAGTCGATGTCGCCATGCCCAAGGCCGGTGAAGTATTGCTGCGCGTCGTCGCTTCCGGCGTTTGCCACACGGACGCCTATACCTTGTCCGGCGCGGATCCGGAAGGCATCTTCCCGTCGATCCTTGGCCACGAAGGTGGCGCCATCGTTGAAGCGATCGGCGAGGGCGTGACATCGGTTGCCGTCGGCGATCACGTCATTCCGCTCTACACCCCGGAATGCGGCCAGTGCAAATTCTGCAAGTCGGGCAAGACCAACCTCTGCCAGGCGATTCGCGCCACCCAAGGCAAGGGCCTGATGCCGGACGGCACTTCGCGCTTTTCCTACAAGGGCGAAACGATTTTCCACTACATGGGCACATCGACGTTTTCGGAGTACACCGTACTGCCGGAAATTTCCGTAGCGAAGATCTCCAAAGACGCGCCGCTGGAAAAGGTCTGCCTGCTCGGTTGCGGCGTCACCACCGGTATCGGCGCCGTGCTCAACACCGCCAAGGTCAAACCGGGTGACACCGTGGCCATCTTCGGTCTCGGCGGTATCGGCTTGTCGGCCGTGATCGGCGCGGTGAAAGCCAAGGCTGCGCGGATCATCGCCATCGACATCAATCCAGCCAAGTTCGAAATCGCCAAACAACTCGGTGCCACCGATTGCGTGAACCCGAAAGACTTTGATCGTCCGATCCAGGAAGTAATCGTCGACATGACCGATGGCGGCGTTGACTTCTCCTTCGAGTGCATCGGCAATGTGCAACTGATGCGCGCCGCGCTTGAGTGCTGCCACAAAGGCTGGGGCGAGTCGGTCATCATCGGTGTCGCCGGTGCCGGCCAGGAAATCGCTACCCGTCCGTTCCAGTTGGTCACTGGTCGCGTCTGGCGCGGTTCGGCGTTCGGCGGCGTGCGTGGCCGTACTGAATTGCCGAGCTACGTCGACATGGCCCAGAGCGGCGAAATCCCGCTGGATACCTTCATCACCCACACCATGGGCCTGGAAGATATCAACAAGGCGTTCGACCTGATGCACGAAGGCAAGAGCATCCGCACAGTCATTCATTTCTAACAGCAGCCCCGAGCTGCAAGCTTCAAGCTGCAAGTAAAGGCGCTCGTGCTTTTTCTTGAAGCTTGCGGCTTGCAGCTTACAGCTAGGGAGAATCCCTTGAATCTGGAAAACATTTCCTGTCAGAAGAGTTTCGGTGGCTGGCACAAGCGTTATCGCCATCGCTCCGAAGTGCTTGATTGCGACATGGTCTTCGCCGTGTACCTGCCGCCGCAAGCGGAGCAGGGCGGCAAGCTGCCGGTGCTGTACTGGTTGTCCGGGCTGACCTGCACCGATGAGAATTTCATGCAGAAGGCCGGCGCGATGCGCATGGCTGCCGAACTTGGTCTGATCATCGTCGCGCCGGATACCAGCCCACGTGGCCCGGATGTCCCGGACGATGCCGACAAAGCTTGGGATTTCGGCCTCGGCGCTGGGTTTTATCTAAACGCCACGCAGGAACCGTGGGCGCGGCACTATCAGATGCATGACTATGTCGTGCAGGAGTTGCCCGCTCTGGTCGAGGCGCATTTCCCCGCTTCCGACAAACGCAGCATCAGCGGTCACTCCATGGGCGGCCACGGCGCGTTGGTCTGCGCGCTGCGCAATCCCGGGCGTTATCAGTCAGTGTCGGCGTTCTCGCCGATCACCCATCCGATCGATTGCCCGTGGGGTCAGAAGGCCTTTTCCAACTATTTGGGCGAAGACCGTTCGAAGTGGAAGGAGTGGGACGCCTGTGTGCTTATCGCGGAGGCGACGGAGAAGTTGCCGTTGTTGGTCGATCAAGGTGATCGTGACGATTTCCTCGCCACGCAATTGAAACCCGAGGCCTTGCAACACGCAGCAAAACAAGCGGGGCATCCGCTGGAGCTGCGCCTGCAACCGGGCTACGACCACAGCTATTTCTTCATCTCAAGCTTCATTGACGACCACTTGCAGCATCACGCACGCGCTCTGCGCGGTTAATGCAGGTAGAATCACGCCCTGACAAAAATCGGGGCGTTTTTTTATGCGTATTGGCCACGGCTACGATGTGCACCGTTTCGCTGAAGGCGATTTCATTACTCTGGGCGGCGTGCAGATTGCACACAGCTTCGGGCTGCTCGCTCATTCCGACGGTGACGTCCTGCTGCACGCCTTGAGCGATGCCTTGCTCGGCGCGGCGGCGCTGGGTGATATCGGCAAACACTTCCCGGACACCGATCCGCAATTCAAGGGCGCCGACAGCCGTGTGCTGTTGCGTCATGTGGTCAGTCTGATCCACGCCAAGGGCTGGAAAATCGGCAACGTCGACAACACCATCGTTGCCCAGGCGCCAAAAATGGCGCCGCATATCGAATCGATGCGCGCGCTGATCGCGGCGGATCTTCAAGTTGAGTTGGATCAAGTGAACGTCAAAGCTACCACCACCGAAAAGCTTGGCTTTGTCGGTCGCGAAGAAGGCATCGCCGTGCATTCCGTTGCCTTGTTGCTGCGCGCATGAATGAACTGCAATTGCTCGGCCCGCGGGCCTATGGCGCACCGCTCGGCACAGCGGTACTGAAAGCCATCGCCGAAGATTTTCAGGTCGATGAAGTGCTGGATATCCCGTTCAGCGGTGACGGCGAACACCTGTGGATCTGGGTGGAAAAGCGCGGCCTCAATACCGAAGAAGCGGCACGGCGGATCGCCAAAGCGGCGGGCGTGCCGTTGCGCACCGTCAGCTATGCCGGCCTCAAAGATCGTCAGGCCCTGACCCGTCAGTGGTTCAGCGTGCAATTGCCGGGCAAGGCCGATCCGGATCTGTCGGCAGCGGAAAACGACACGCTGAAGATCCTCAAGACCACGCGCCACAAGCGCAAGCTGCAACGCGGTGCGCATTCGGCCAACGGTTTCACCCTGCGCCTGACGCAATTCAATGGCGACAAAGATGCGATTGAACAGCGCCTGCAACTGATCGCCAAACAAGGCATCCCCAATTATTTCGGCGCCCAGCGCTTCGGCCATGACGGCGGCAACGTTGTCGATGCGCGGGCGTGGGCGGCGCGCAAGGCTTTGCCGGAACAGCGCAATGTGCGATCGCGGTTACTGTCGACGGCGCGCAGCTTTCTGTTCAACCAGGTGCTGGCGGCGCGCGTCGCCGATGGCACTTGGAATACCGCACTGGTGGGCGATCTGTTGGCCTTTACTGACAGCCGCAGCTTTTTCCCGGCCGGCGAAGCCGAATGCAGCGACCCGCGTCTGGCGATTCTCGACCTGCACCCGACCGGTCCGCAGTGGGGCGAAGGTGACTCGCCCACCGCTGGCGCAGTCCATGAACTGGAGCAGGAGATCGCCGCCCGCGAAGCGGATCTGCGTGACTGGTTGATCCACGCCGGCATGAGCCATGAACGTCGCATCCTGCGGCTGCCCATTGGCGGGTTGACGTGGCATTATCCCCAACCTGACATTCTGCAACTGGAATTCGTCCTCCCGGCCGGATGCTTTGCCACCGTATTGGTGCGCGAGCTCGTTGATCTGGTGCCGGTGGGGCAGACGGACAGCCCATGCGTATTCTGATTTCAAACGACGATGGGGTAACCGCGCCCGGTCTCGCCGCGCTTTATGCTGCGCTGGCGGATTACACCGAATGCGTGGTTATCGCCCCGGAGCAGGACAAAAGCGGCGCCAGCAGTTCGCTGACGCTCGACCGTCCGCTGCACCCGCAATACCTGGCCAACGGCTTTATCAGCCTCAACGGCACACCGACCGATTGCATTCACCTGGGCCTTAACGGCTTGCTTGAGCGCGAAGCGGACATGGTGGTATCCGGCATTAATCTGGGCGCCAATCTTGGCGACGACGTGCTGTATTCCGGAACCGTGGCGGCAGCGCTGGAAGGACGATTTCTCGAGCGCCCATCGTTTGCCTTCTCCCTGGTCTCGCGTCAGGTGGACAATCTGCCGACTGCGGCCTACTTTGCGCGCAAACTGGTCGAGGCCCACGCCGGGCTGGATCTGCCGCCGCGCACGGTGCTCAACGTGAACATTCCCAATCTGCCCATCGATCACATCCGTGGCATTCAGTTGACCCGCCTCGGTCATCGCGCCCGCGCGGCGGCGCCGATGAAAGTGGTCGATCCGCGCGGCAAGGCCGGTTACTGGATCGCCGCTGCCGGCGATGCTGAGGACGGCGGCCCGGGTACCGATTTTCATGCCGTGATGCAGGGTTATGTGTCCATCACACCGTTGCAGCTCGATCGCACCTTCAATGATGCCTTCAGAAGTCTGGATGGCTGGCTGGGGGGGCTGAGCTGATGCGTGAACATGACGACCGCCTGCGTAGCGGAATTGGCATGACCTCCCAACGTACACGTGAGCGACTGATCCAGCGGCTGTATGAAGAAGGCGTGTCGAACGCCAAAGTGCTGGAAGTGATCCGCCGCACGCCGCGTCATCTGTTTGTCGATGAGGCGCTGGCACATCGCGCTTATGAAGACACCGCGCTGCCGATCGGCAACAACCAGACCATTTCCCAGCCTTATATGGTGGCGCGCATGAGCGAGCTGCTGCTGGAGGCCGGCCCGCTGGATAAAGTGTTGGAGATCGGCACCGGTTCCGGCTACCAGACGGCGGTGTTGTCGCAACTGGTCGAACGGGTGTTTTCGGTCGAACGCATCAAGGTGCTGCAGGACCGCGCCAAGGAGCGTCTGGTCGAGCTGAACCTGCGCAACGTGGTGTTTCGCTGGGGCGATGGCTGGGAAGGCTGGCCGGCGCTGGCACCATACAACGGCATCATCGTCACCGCCGTTGCCACCGATGTACCGCAAGCTTTGCTGGATCAACTGGCCCCCGGTGGGCGCATGGTGATTCCGGTCGGCTCCGGTGAAGTGCAACAACTGATGCTGATCGTGCGCGAAGAACATGGCTTTTCCCGACACGTTTTGGGCGCTGTGCGTTTCGTGCCTTTGCTCAACGGGCCACTGGCCTGAGCATTTGCGAGCAGGCGCTGAATTCCTTTCAACGGCGCCGGTCTTACACCGGCAGTCAGAGTTTAAACGCAGCGTACTTGCCCTTGGCAAACGTGTGCGTCCGGTGATTTCGCTTCATTAAAGGTAAAGCCGGTTCGGCCCGTTATACTTGCGACACCTCATGCCGCAATGCGGCATTCAGAATTTTTCAGCCACCACAAAGGGAGCGGCGGGTGAGTCTCACAGTCATTGCGCAGCGTATGGGTAACACGAGCTTTCAGCGCCTGGTGACTGGCCTTGTCTTGAGCACCTTGCTGGTCGGTTGCTCCAGCACCAAATCGAGCAACGTGCGCGTTGTTGATCGCAACAATGCGGTGGCGCAACGTCCTACCGTTACTACCGGGCAGTATGTAGTCCGTCCCGGCGATACTTTGTTTTCGATCGCCTTTCGTTACGGCTGGGACTACAAAACCCTCGCCGCCCGGAACAATATTCCTACGCCGTATACGATCCATCCGGGTCAGACAATTCGCTTCGACGGGCGCAGCGGTTCAACGCCGACAGCGGTGGTGAGCAACTCCAGTTCTTCACCTTCTTCGTCGAGTAAAACCACGGTAATCCGGCGCCAGGCGAATGGCACCACAACCACTACAACCACCGGTTCCAAAGGGGTTGTACCGTCCGTCGCGAGCAAACCTGCACCCGCTCCATTGCCTCCGGCAGGCCCGGCCCCGACCGGCTGGGGATGGCCATCTAATGGCGTTCTGATTGGAAAATTCTCTTCAAACGGTAGTTTGAATAAAGGAATTGATATCGCCGGAGATTTGGGACAGCCTGTTTTAGCTGCGTCTGATGGGACGGTCGTATACGCCGGGAGTGGCTTAAGGGGCTACGGCGAATTGGTCATCATCAAACACAGCGAAACCTACGTCAGTGCTTACGGACATAACCGCAGGCTGTTGGTTCGGGAGGGGCAGCAGGTCAAGGTCGGACAGACAATTGCCGAAATGGGGTCAACGGGTACAGACCGGGTGAAACTGCATTTTGAGATTCGCCGCCAAGGTAAACCAGTGGATCCGCTGCAGTTCCTGCCAAGACGTTGATTTGTAGGCCAGCCTGTTCCGTCGCGTAGAGGGGACAGGCTCCAGCGTTGCCAAGGATAAAGGCGTCGCTTGAGCTTGGGGTCGAACTCACCAAAGGACTATAACAATGGCTCTCAGTAAAGAAGTGCCGGAGTTTGACATCGACGATGAGGTTCTCCTTATGGAGACCGGCATCGATTCGGATTCGATGTTGAATGATGAAGGGGCTGCTCCACCTTCCGTTCGTTCCAAATCCAGACACTCCGCCACACTCAAACAACATAAATACATCGACTACACTCGGGCACTTGATGCCACGCAGCTGTATCTCAACGAAATCGGCTTTTCCCCCTCTGCTCTCCCCGGAAGAAGAAGTTCATTTTGCGCGCTTGTCGCAAAGTGGCGATCCTGCCGGGCGCAAGCGCATGATCGAAAGTAACCTGCGGCTGGTCGTCAAGATCGCCCGGCGTTACGTCAATCGGGGGCTGTCGCTGCTGGATCTGATCGAAGAGGGCAACCTCGGCCTGATCCGCGCGGTGGAAAAGTTCGATCCCGAGCGCGGCTTCCGTTTCTCGACCTACGCGACCTGGTGGATCCGTCAGACCATCGAGCGCGCGATCATGAATCAGACCCGGACCATCCGGTTGCCGATTCACGTGGTCAAGGAGCTCAACGTGTACCTGCGGGCCGCGCGGGAGCTGACGCAAAAACTCGACCACGAACCTTCACCCGAAGAAATTGCCAACCTGCTGGAAAAACCGGTGGGCGAGGTCAAGCGCATGCTGGGCCTGAACGAACGGGTTTCTTCGGTCGACGTCTCGCTGGGTCCGGATTCGGATAAAACCCTGCTGGACACACTCACTGACGATCGTCCGACCGATCCGTGCGAACTGTTGCAGGACGATGATCTGTCGCAGAGCATCGATCAATGGCTGTCGGAGCTGACCGACAAGCAGCGCGAGGTGGTGATTCGCCGCTTCGGCCTGCGTGGTCACGAAAGCAGCACGCTGGAAGATGTCGGTCTGGAGATCGGCCTGACCCGCGAGCGGGTACGGCAGATTCAGGTGGAAGGGCTCAAGCGCCTTCGCGAGATCCTTGAAAAGAACGGCCTGTCGAGCGAGTCGCTGTTTCAATAAGCGCCTTATCCTCCGCCCGCAAAAGCCCCGGCTGATTCGATCAGTCGGGGCTTTTTTGTTTTTCGCGTGCAGCAAATCGGGCTTTCGGCAGCCACCAGACAAGCGGTCGTCAATTTCTGAATTTGTAGTCTCGCGCTGTAAGCCTTTGCTTACTGTGTCGTAAGTGTTCGTTATTTTTACACTTCGGTAGATGGCGATCGCGTTCACTTCCACTGAGCAACCTTTTGATTTTGTTGATTATTTCTTAATTGTTATGCCCTTATGACAGAGTGCGCGTACGCCGAGGGCCAATTGCTCGTCTCCAGAAACTCTCTAATATCTCAACTGTGTCGACGGACAGACACGCCCTTCACGGAAGAGGGGAACGGACATCGCAGGAGGCGATTCATCAGGACGATGAAAAGGAATACAGGGAATAGGGAAAAAATGTGGGCGGGTCATACCGCCCCTTTTTTCGTCTGCAGAAAGTAAAACCTGCAAAAGCAAAAAGGCCCGCAAGGGGCCTTTCAGTCGAGCGCGGGGCAGATCAGCGTTCGAGTTGTTCGATCTTGTTCGGCTTGCCATCCCACTCTTCAGCATCAGGCAGCGATTCTTTCTTTTCGGTGATGTTCGGCCAGATATCCGCCAGCTCGGCATTGAGCTCGATGAAGTTTTCCATGCCGCTTGGGATCTCGTCTTCCGAGAAGATCGCCACAGCCGGGCATTCTGGTTCACACAGCGCGCAGTCGATGCACTCGTCCGGGTGAATCACCAGGAAGTTCGGGCCTTCGTAAAAGCAGTCCACCGGACAGACTTCTACGCAGTCGGTGTACTTGCACTTGATGCAGTTGTCGGTGACGACGAAGGTCATTTCTAATTTTCTCCTCAGGCGGCGGCAGCGTTGCCCCTTCACGGTTGGGGTCGCCAGGTTCGGGAGCGATACCTGCTGACCAGGCTATGAGCCAGCAGCATCCCGAACCGCGCGAGATTCTAACAGCTTGAAGCGAATTGCGTTATATCCGCTTCTTCAGTGCTTATATCCGGTTCTTCAGTGCATAGAGCATTTCCAGCGCACGGCGTGGCGTCATGTCGTCCAGATCCACTTTCGCCAATTCGTCCAGCACCGGATGTGGCAGTGAGGCGAACATGTCGCTTTGCTGCGGTGTCGACGGCTTGCCCTTGGCCGCCGGTTTCGGCGCCTCGTGGGGCAGGGCAGTGTCTTCCAGGCGACTCAGATGCTCCCGCGCTCGCAGAATCACCTCGCTCGGCACGCCGGCCAGTTGTGCGACTGCCAAGCCATAGCTCTGACTGGCAGGCCCAGGCAGAACATGGTGCAGGAACACGATCCGTTCGTTGTGCTCGGTGGCGTTGAGATGTACGTTAGCTACAAGAGGTTCGGCTTCCGGCAGCACGGTCAGTTCAAAATAGTGCGTGGCGAACAGGGTGTAGGCGCGCAGATGAGCCAAGCGCTCGGCCGCTGCCCACGCCAGCGAAAGACCGTCAAAGGTGCTGGTACCGCGCCCGACTTCGTCCATCAGCACCAGACTGCGCTCGGTGGCGTTATGCAGGATGTTGGCGGTTTCGCTCATCTCGACCATGAAGGTCGAGCGACCGCCGGCCAGATCATCGCTTGAGCCGATGCGGGTGAAGATGCGGTCCACCAGCGACAGCTCGCAACTGGCGGCTGGTACGAAACTGCCAATATGCGCCAGCAACACGATCAACGCGGTTTGCCGCATGTAAGTGGACTTACCACCCATGTTCGGGCCGGTGATCACCAGCATGCGCGTGTTGTCGTCGAGGCTCAGATCGTTGGCCACGAACGGTGTGGTCAGCACTTGCTCGACCACCGGGTGACGACCCTGGGTGATGCGCATGCACGGCTCGCTGACGAACTGCGGGCAATTCAGGTCAAGATTCAGCGCACGCTCGGCGAGGTTGCTCAGCACATCCAGCTCGGCCAATGCGCCGGCGGTGTCCTGCAACGGCGGCAACTGGCTGATCAAGTCTTCGAGCAGCGCTTCGTAAAGCATTTTTTCCCGGGCCAGCGCACGACTCTTGGCCGACAATGCCTTGTCTTCGAATTCTTTCAGCTCAGGTGTAATGAAGCGCTCGGCGCCTTTGAGCGTCTGCCGGCGGATATAGTCGGCCGGCGCCGATTCAGCCTGCTTGCTCGGCAGTTCGATGAAGTAGCCGTGGATACGGTTGTAGCCGACTTTCAGATTGGCCAGACCAGTACGGGCTTTCTCTCGGGCTTCGAGATCGATGAGGAACTGGCCGGCGTTTTCGCTCAGCGATTGCAGTTCGTCGAGCTCACTGTCGTAACCAGTTTTTAGCACGCCGCCGTCGCGGATCACCGCGGGCGGGTTGTCGATAATGGCTTTTGCCAGCAGCGCCGCCAGTTCCGGGTAAGTGCTGGTGGTGGCCGCCAGATGCTGCAGATGCGGCGCTTCCAGATCGGTCATCGCCACTTGCAGTTCGGGCAGTGCGCCGAGAGCGTCACGCAGACGCGCAAGGTCACGCGGCCGCGCATTGCGCAAACCGATCCGCGCCAGAATCCGCTCGATGTCGCCGATTTCCTTGAGCTGCGGTTGCAGCTTTTCAAAGCGATAACCGTCGAGCAGGCAGCGGATCGACGTCTGGCGTGCGAGCAGCACGGTGAGGTCGCGCAACGGCCGGTTCAGCCAACGAGTGAGCAAGCGGCTGCCCATGGCGGTCTGGCAGCGATCGACCACCGATTGCAGGGTGTTATCGCGGCCGCCGGCCAGGTTAGTGTCCAGCTCCAGATTGCGCCGGCTGGCGCCGTCGAGCACCACGGTGTCATCGAGACGTTCATGACGCAGGCTGCGCAAGTGGGGCAGGGCGGTGCGCTGGGTTTCCTTGGCGTAGGCCAGCAGGCAGCCGGCAGCGCCGATGGCCAGGGTCAGGTTTTCGCAGCCGAAGCCTTTCAGGTCTTGGGTGGAAAACTGCTGGCAGAGACTTTTCAACGCCGAATCACGCTCGAAATCCCACGGCGCACGACGACGTACGCCACGGCGTTTCTCCGCCGGCAGGTCTTTCGGCCAGTCATCCGGAATCAGCAGCTCAACCGGGTTGACCCGCTCCAGTTCGGCGAGCAGGTTTTCCCAGCCTTTGATCTCGAGCACGGTGAAGTTGCCGCTGGTGATGTCCAGCACCGCCAGACCGAATAGACGCTCATCGCCCAATACCGCTGCGATCAGGTTATCGCGGCGTTCGTCCAGCAGCGCTTCGTCACTGACCGTCCCCGGCGTGATGATCCGTACGACCTGGCGCTCCACCGGGCCTTTGCTGGTGGCCGGGTCGCCGACTTGCTCGCAAATCACCACCGACTCGCCGAGCTTGACCAGTTTCGCCAGGTAACCTTCCGCCGCGTGGTAAGGAATCCCACACATCGGAATCGCCTGGCCCGCCGACTGCCCGCGCGCGGTCAGGGTGATGTCCAGCAACTTGGCGGCTCTCTTCGCGTCTTCGTAGAAGATCTCGTAGAAATCGCCCATGCGATAGAACATCAGCTGATCCGGGTGCTGATTCTTCAGGCGCCAGTATTGCTGCATCATCGGAGTGTGGGAGGAGAGGTCGGAGACGGCTTTATTCATCGGATTGTCGGGCAACTCGTTAAAAGATGTAGGGCAAAGCGCGGGCGGTGGCCGGGCTTTTCCGCGATGGGCGCAAGGTTACCATGGGCAGTCAGCCCGACGCAGGCACTGCGGTCGGGTGAGCGTTGACTTGTAGAGAAAAGTTGATCTATGCACGATTTATGCAAATAAGCATTTGTCTTCGCGAAAAACTTCAAGCACTATGCGCGTTATGCAAAAACGCAACGTTTCCTCCGTCTTAAGAGCACTGCTCGACCAGCACGGGATCTCCCCCACGGAGCTCCACCGTCGCACCGGCGTGCCTCAATCAACGCTCTCGCGGATTCTCAGCGGGAAGATTGTCGATCCTTCGGATAAACACATCTCGAAGATCGCCGAGTATTTCAACGTCAGCACCGATCAGTTGCGCGGGCGCGCGGACGTCGCGCCAACGACCGGCAGCACTCGCGCTGACGTGCATGCGGAACTCAAGGACATAAGCCTGTGGGACGACGACACGCCCGTCGATGACGACGAGGTGTCGGTGCCCTTTCTACGTGAGGTTGAATTGGCTGCTGGATCAGGAAGATTCGTCATCGAAGAGAGCGAGCGCTCTAGCCTGCGCTTCGGCAAGCGCAGCCTGCGCCACAACGGTGTGCAGTTCGACCAGGCCAAGTGTGTGACAGTACGCGGCAACAGCATGTTGCCGGTTCTGCGCGATGGCGCCACCGTCGGCGTCAACGCCGGCAAGTGCGGCATCGGCGACATCATCGATGGCGATCTGTATGCGATCAATCACAACGGTCAGCTGCGTGTGAAGCAACTCTATCGCCTGCCCACCGGTATCCGTCTGCGCAGCTTCAATCGCGACGAGCATCCGGACGAGGACTACAGCTTCCAGGAAATCCAGGAAGAGCAGATCGTTATCCTCGGTCACGTCTTCTGGTGGGGCATGTACGCCCGCTAGCCCCTTTCGATTCAACTGAAACCTGCCCCTCGGCAGGTTTTTTTCGCCTGCAGAAATCTCCCCACCCCTTGGCCCGCTTGGGTTTCATGCATATGCGCAAATTTAATGCATAAATAAATGCATTTACGCATTGACTGTATATGCATCCATGCATATTCTTGCCACCAAGCCGCTCGACAAAGCGGCTGGCAAGACAAGCTCTTTAGTTCCACAAGAACAGGCAGCGATGAACCGGCCTCAACGGTTCAGAGGGTTGGCAACTGACCCGGGTGTGCAGCGTAAAACACCAGAAGCAGTTATCCGGCGGGCAGGGACCGCGGTCGGAAAAACAATTTGAATGGACTCGTACCGCGCCAGTAGCGCCGAAAAGTCAGCTCCCTTCATGACTACAGGATTTGAAGGGAGGCGAAGGAGCGCATTACTGAAAAGCCTGGCGTGCAAGCGCCGGGCTTTTTGGAATGCCTGCCTCAAGAGAAAGCGTTGAACCCAACCCATCACTCATCAATCACCCACGGAGGCGTGACATGACAAACGAGCAACAAGCGTTGGCGGACATGCCGATCTGGCTGGTCATCCTACTCGCTGTCGTCGGCGGGGTGTCCGGCGAAATGTGGCGCGCCGACAAGGAGGGCGCCCGCGGCTGGTCACTTGTGCGGCGTCTGGCTCTGCGTTCCGGCGCCTGCATGATCTGCGGCGTGTCGGCGATCATGCTGCTGTATGCCGCCGGCATGTCGATCTGGGCCGCTGGCGCTTTTGGCTGCCTGACGGCGATGGCCGGCGCCGATGTCGCCATAGGCCTTTACGAACGCTGGGCGGCCAAGCGCATCGGCGTCTGTGAAGTGCCGCCGCGCGACCATCCTTAATTCTCCACGCATAGCCCTATGCGAGCGAGCCTGCTCGCGAAAGGGACGTCAGCTTCAGCATCGATGTGACTGATCGACCGCTTTCGCGAGCAGGCTCGCTCCCACAGGGACTGCGGCGTTCACTGTAATTTCTCTTACTTCGGAACACCCCCATGAAGATCACCCCGATCCTCACGCAACTGCGTGGGCAATGCCCTGGGCTTGCCAATCATATTTCGGTGGGCCTCGATCTGGCGTTGCTGCAAGGCAACCCGGATCTGCCAACACCTTCGGCCCACGTGCTGGTAATCGCCGATCTGGCCAGCAACAGCACCACACAAAACCTCACCACCCAACCAATCCGCGACCGCTTTGAAATCGTCCTGGCCCTTGACGCTACCGACGCGACAAAAGCGCTGGATCTGTTGCACGACCTACGCGCCGAACTGTGGCGCGCGCTGGTGGGGTTCAAGCCCGATGCCGACTACAGCGCCATCGTTTACGACGGCGGCGAGATGGTCTCGATCAACAGCAGCCGCGCCTTCTATCGGCTGCGTTTTTATGCCGAGTTCCAGCTCGGCCGCAATCTGCCAAGTCAGCCTGCGGAGAGTTGGCACGAGCGCGAACTGGACGCTTTGTCGTCTTTTACCGGGATGACGGTGCGGGTCGATGCGATTGATCCGGCCGATCCCAATCTGCAACGCCCGGGTCCGGATGGCCGGGTGGAAATGACTTTCTCTGGAGACGTAACCCCATGAGCAACCGCATCACCGTAGTGCCGGCCGCTGGCCGTGTCGTACCTGACCCGGAGGCGGGCGACCTGTTGCCGGCTGCAGGCCGTGACGTGCTAGACAGCGCCTGGTGGCGCCGGCGTCTGGCCGACGGCGATATCACACTCAAAACCGCAAAAGCGGCTAAACCACAGGGAGCCAAATAATGGCGATCGGATTCAGCAACATCCCGGCGGACATTCGTGTGCCGCTGTTCTATGCCGAAATGGACAACTCGGCCGCCAACAGCGCGACTTCGGCCATGCGTCGTTTGATCGTCGCCCAGGTCAACGACAATGTTGCCCCGACTGAGGTCGGCAAACTGGTGCTGGTTTCCAGCGTGGCGCTGGCGAAAAGCATCGGCGGCCAGGGCTCGATGCTCGCCTCGATGTACGAAACCTTCCGCAAGGCCGACCCGATCGGCGAGATCTGGTGCCTGCCGCTGCACAACACTGAAGGCGCTATCGCCAAAGGTGTGTTGACCCTGACCGGCACCGCAACTCAGGCGGGCATGCTCAACCTGTATGTCGGCGGCGTGCGTGTGCAAGCCACCGTGGTCAACGGCGCCACCGCCGCTCAAGCGGCAACCGCACTGGCGCAGAAAATCAACGCCACTGCCGACCTGCCAGTCAGCGCAGCCACTGCCGAAGGCGTGGTCACCCTCACCGCCAAATGGACCGGCGACAGCGGCAACGACATCAGTCTGCAATTCAATCGCCTGGGCAAGAGCAACGGCGAAGAAACTCCGGCCGGCCTGACCAGCGCAATCACCGCCATGACCGGCGGCGCCGGTGTACCGGATCAGATCGCTGCCGTCGCAGCATTGGGCGATGAGCCTTTCGAATTCATCGCCTTGCCGTGGTCCGATCTGGCCACTCTCAACACCTGGCAAGCGGTCATGGACGACAGCACCGGGCGCTGGTCGTGGGCCAAGCAATTGTTTGGTCACGTCTACAGCGCCAAGCGCGGCACCGTCGGTACGCTGGTTGCCGCAGGCCAGGCGCGCAACGATCAGCACATGACCATCCAGGCGCTGGAACCGGGCGTACCGCAACCGTTTTGGGTACAGGCCGCCGCGCTGGCTGCACGCACGGCGGTGTTCATCTCCGCCGATGCCAGCCGTCCGACCCAAAGCGGCAGCCTGCCGGGCGTCGACCCGGCGCCGGCGAGCGAGCGTTTCACCCTGACCGAGCGTCAGTCGCTGCTCAACTACGGCATCGCTACTGCGTACTACGAAGGCGGTTACGTGCGCATCCAGCGTTCGATCACCACCTACCAGAAGAACGCCTACGGCCAGGCCGACAACTCCTATCTGGACAGCGAAACCATGCACCAGTCGGCGTTCATCGTGCGTCGTCTGCAAAGCGTGATCACCAGCAAATACGGCCGCCACAAACTGGCCTCCGACGGTACCCGTTTCGGTGCAGGCCAGCCTATCGTCACCCCGGCGACCATTCGCGGCGAGCTGATCGCGCAGTACGCCAAACTCGAACTCGAAGGCCACGTGGAGAACGCCGAGCTGTTCGCCGAGCACCTGATTGTCGAGCGCGACGTGCAGGACCCGAGCCGTGTGAACGTGCTGTTCCCGCCGGATTACATCAACGGCCTGCGCGTGTTCGCACTGCTCAACCAGTTCCGTCTGCAGTACGACGACGCGGCCTGATCCGCGCAGTCGGCGCTAAGCATTCAGCCCACCTCGCGTGGGCTTTTTATTTGAAGGGAGAAACACCATGGGTCAACTGATTGCAGGCACCTGCTACGTCAAGGTCGACGGCGCACAACTGACCATCAATGGCGGCTGCGAAGCCCCGCTGATGGCCGTCAAACGTGAAACCGTCGTGCCCGGTTTCTACAAGGAAACCGACATCGCACCGTCGTTCAAAGTGACCGCGCTGCACACCGCCGACTTCCCGCTGAAGAAGCTGATCGAAGGCACCGATATCACGGTCACCTGCGAGTTCAGCAACGGCAAAGTCTACGTGCTGGCCGGCGCCTATCTGGTCGAGGAGCCAGTTTCCAAGGGCGACGACGCCACCATCGAACTGAAATTCGAAGGCATCAAGGGGACCTGGCAATGAGCGGCGCCGTGAAGCTTCAAGTAGCAATCGAAGCACACGGCGAGCCACTGACCGAACTCGTTCTGCGCCGTCCGACGGTGCAGGAAGTGCGAGCGATCAAGGCGCTGCCGTACAAGATCGACAAGAGCGAAGAAGTCAGCCTCGACATGGACGTGGCGGCCAAATACATCGCCGTGTGCGCCGGCATCCCGCCGTCGTCGGTCAACCAGTTGGATCTGGCTGACCTCAATGCGCTGAGCTGGGCTGTTGCGAGTTTTTTCATGAGTGCGGCGTCGGCGCCATCACCGACCTGATCGCCGTCGCCTATGACCTGGCCTGGTTCTGGAAGGTTGACCCCGAACAGATGATGGCCAGGCCACTGGATGTGCTCCGCGAATCGCTGGAGCACGCGCAACGGATCAATGCGATGCAGCAGGTGCAGTGATGGCAGACGAAGAGAAGACAACCCCGAAACCGGTGCTGATCACCGGCATCGATGAACTCTCGCCCAAACTGGGCGCCCTGCGCATGAAGGTTGAGAGTTTTAAAAACAATCTCGAGCAGACCGGCCTCGGCAAACTGGACATCAGTGGTCTGTTCAACGGCGGCAGCGTGATCACGCCGTTTGTAGACGGCATCAAATCGGCCGCAGCGTTCCAGGGCAAATTGAGCGAAGTCAGCGACACGGCGAAAACCGTCGATCTGCCCGCCGCGCCGACTGCTGCCACGCAGAACATGAACGTGTTCAGTGCGTCGATGCAGAAGGTTTCGGCGGCGGTGGACGCTGCGCTGGTGCCGGCGGTGGGGGCCTTGGTGGTCGGACTGGAGCCGATGCTGACGCAGGTCGGCAGCCTGCTCGCCGACAATCCGAAACTGGTCGAGGGCCTGGCGGCGGGGGCGATTGCCTTCTCCGTCATGCAAACCGCGGTCACCGGTATGACCCAGGTGATGGACGTCATGAGCATGGTGCTCAAGACCAACCCGATCATGCTGATCGCCATGGGCATTGCCTTGGCGGCCGGTTTGATCGTGGCCAACTGGACGCCGATCAGCGCGTTCTTCACCGGGATGTGGGAGGGCGTGAAAAACGCCGGGGCGAGTGCGATGGCGACGTTGCGCTCGGTACTTGACTGGCGACCGCTGGCGGCACTTGCGGCGTTGTGGGAACCGGTCACGGGATTTTTCTCGGCTATCTGGGACAAGGTGATGGCCGTGACGGCGCCAGTGATCGACTTCTTCAAGTCGGTTTTCTCGTGGTCGCCTGCGGGGATGATCATTGAAAACTGGGGGCCGCTGACCGGTTTGTTCTCGGCGATCTGGGAATTGCTCAAGGCCTTGAGTGTGCCGGTGATGGCGTTTCTCAGAAACCTGTTCGATTTCTCGCCGATGCAGATGATTACCGATGCGTGGGGTGGTGTTGTCGCGTTCTTCGAACCGATGTTCAGCGGCCTGCGAGAAGTCGCGCTACCGGCCAAAGAATTCCTCGTGTCGCTGTTCGACTTCTCGCCCATGCAGATGATCACCAGCGCCTGGGGAGGCATTGTTGCGTATTTCCAGCCGATATTGACGACGCTGCAATCGGCTGTGCAAAACACCCGGGATACTTTGCGGGCAATGTTCGATTTTTTCCCGATGGAAATGCTCACCAGCGCCTGGGGTGGAGTTGTCGGTTTCTTCGAACCGATCTGGATGGCGCTGCAAACGTCTGTGCAGCGAGTCAGGGGCTTTTTCACCAGCCTGTTCGAGTGGTCACCGCTGGAGCAGATTGCCCAGTATTGGCAGCCGATCGGTGAGGTCTTTTCGGCGCTCTGGGGCGTTGTGTTGGCGCTGTCCGCGCCGGTCGTGGACTTTCTGCACAGTCTGTTCGAATGGAAACCGCTAGATCAGATCATCGAGAGTTGGGGGCCGATCACTGAGTGGTTCGGCGAGTTGTGGCAAAAGCTGCAAACCGTCATTGCGCCGATCAAGGAGTTGTTCGACGGTGGCTTCGCCGGACTGATCGCCAAGGTCACCGGCAAAGTTGAAACTCTCACTGAAGCACAACGCCAGACCAATGCCGAAGGTAAAGGCGAACTGGCACCGGCGTTCTTCGCTGCCAGTCCGGCGCCTGCTGGCAACGGCGCACTGCAAAGCGGTTCGTTGCCACAAACCTCCAGCGCGCTGATCCAGCAGAGCGCCGCCAACAACCGTACGCAGCTCCAAGGCGGGCTGACCGTGCGCTTCGAAAATGCGCCGGCAGGCCTGCGCACCGAACAACCGCAAACCAATCAACCTGGCCTGGCCGTGTCTTCACGCATCGGCTATCGCTCATTGTCGATGGGAGGTTCCCAATGAACTGGCGTGATCGTTTATTGCCGGCATCCTTTCGCGGTGTCGGTTTCTGGATCGACCAGGCGAAAACCCCGGTCGGTCGCAAAGGGCAGTTGCATGAATACCCGCAACGCGACCTGCCGTTTTTCGAGGACCTCGGCCAGCAGGCCAAGACTCACGATCTGACCGCGTTCATCGTCGGCCCTGATTGCCTGGAGCAGCGCGACAAGTTGCTCAAGGCGCTGGAGCAGGGCCGTGGCGAACTGGTGCATCCGTGGCTCGGACGCCTGCAGGTCAAGGTCGGTGAATGCGACATGACCCACACCCGCCAGGACGGTGGGTTGGTGACGTTCGCATTGAAGTTCTATCCCGACCAACCCCTGCCGTTTCCGACCGCTACGGTCAGCACGCAGAAAGTGCTCCTGGCCAAGGCCGACGGTCTGCTGGGTTCAGCGGTGGCGCGTTTCGAACAGGCGATGACTTTGATCAAGGCTGCGCGGATCGGCATCACCAACCTGCGCAACAGCCTTACCGGCGTCTATGACGTGATCAAGGAGCAATTGAAACCTTTGATCGAGCAGTACCGGCAGATCACTGAACTGGTCAAAGCCGTGAAGGAACTGCCCAAGGAAGTGGCAGCAGAATTCAAGGGTTTGCTCGGCGATATCCAGGAGCTGAAAGCGTTCGCCAAGGAAGGCTACCGTGGCGTGATTGCCGACGTGTCGCAGCAGCTCGAAGCGATTCGCAAGGCTGATGCGCCGAAGATCACCACCGGCAAGGACACCAATGCCGCAGCGCAGGCGATGGCTGATCTGGTGCAGGACACGATGCTGGTCAAAGTCGCGCAGTGGGTCGCGTCGATGCCAGTGGCGACCACGCCGGTGAAACTGGCGTCGACACCGTCGCTGGCTCAACAGTCGACGTCGCCGGTGAGTCGTCAGGAAGTCCCCGTCAGCGATGACATGCAAGCGCTGCGCACGGCGGTAACTGCAGCCATCGACCCGATGCTGGCGAAAGCCGGACCTGCGCACTTCCAGGCCATCAACGATGTAAAGGAAGCGCTGGTGGCTCATCTCAAAGCGGTGGCGTCTTCTGGCGTGCGGCAAGTCAGCAAATCGTTTCAGGAAAGCTTTCCGGCAGTGGTCGTGGCCTACAAGCAGTTCGGCGACGCCACGCGAGTCGAAGAAGTGACTCAGCTCAACGCGATTACCCATCCCGGTTTCTCGCCCAACGATGTGAAAGTCTCGCGGGAGTGACGCCATGAACGAGATGGACAATCACGTCACGCTGACGGTCAACAACATGGAATACGGCGGCTGGAAAAGCGTCGAAATCACCGCCGATCTCGAGCGTCAGTTCCGCACCTTCAAGCTCGACATCACCTGGCAATGGCCGGGGCAGACCGTGGATCAAAGGATCAAACCCGGCGACCCCTGCGAGGTGAAAATCGGCAAGGACTTGGTGCTCACCGGCTACGTGTTCAAGGCGCCGATCCGCTATGACGGGCGGCAGATCAGCCTGACCATCGAAGGCAGTTCCAAGACCCAGGATCTGGTCGATTGCGCCGCTCGCAACCTGCCCAGCCAATGGCAGCAACAACCCTTGCTGACTATCGTCCGCGATCTGGCGAGCGAATATGGGCTGTCAGTGGTCAACGAGATCAGCGAAACCACACGCCTGACCAAACACACCATCGTGCCGGGTGAAACGGCATTCCAGTCGATCGACCGATTGCTCTCGCTGCTGCGGGTGTTTTCCACCGACAACGAGCTGGGCCAGTTGGTGCTGGCCAAACCCGGCAGCGGCGGCCGCGCCAGCGATGCGCTGGAGCTGGGCAAGAACATCCTGTCGGCCAGTGCGCCGATGGATTTCAGCCAGGTGTTCTCCGAGTACCGGGTGATCGGCCAGCAGAAAGGCTCGGATGCAAAAAGCGGCGCGGCGGTCAGCGAAGTCGAGTCGACGGCGGCTGATCTGAGTTTCAAGCGGCGGCGCACCACGGTGATCAACGAAGGCACGCAACTGACCTTTGAGTTGGCGCAGCAGCGTGCTCTATGGGAAAGCGCGACTCGCATGGGCCGCGCGCAGACCTCCACCTATCAGGTGCAGGGCTGGCGGCAGAGCAATGGCGATTTGTGGCGCCATAACACGCTGGTGAAGGTCAAGGACCCGGTGCTGGATTTCGATGGCGACATGCTGATTTCCAAGGTCACTTATTCGTTGTCAGCGCAGGGTTCGGTGACCACGCTGCAAGTTGCCCCGCCGCATACCTTTGATCCTGATCCGACGCCCCCGAAGCAAACCCAGGCCTGACGCAGGATCCTGCTGGCGACAATGGCCCCTGTGGGAGCGGGCTTGCCCGCGATAGCGGTCGTGACAACAAATACATTTTTTCCCTGACACACCGCCATCGCGGGCAAGCCCGCTCCCACAGGGTTTGTGTCGACAAAGTCTAAGGAAACCCATGAGCCTACTGACACGCCTGCTGGCGCGCGGCACTGTCGTGCTCGCCAATTCGGCAACCAAGCTGCAATCGCTGCAAATGCGCCTCACCGCCGGTGAAGTCAACGACGACCTCGAACACTTCGAACCCTACGGTTTCACCAGCCATCCGCTGGCTGGCGCCGAAGGGGTCGTCACCTTCATCGGCGGCGACCGCTCCCACGCCATCGCCCTGGTCATCGCCGACCGTCGCTATCGCCTGCAAGCGCTCGCTGCCGGTGAAGTGGCGATCTACACCGACGAGGGCGACAAAATTCATTTCAAGCGCGGACGGATCATCGACATCGAAACCGCCACGCTGAACATCCGCGCCAGCAGCGCGGTGAATTTCGATACGCCGGTGATAAACCAGACCGGCAAGATCGTCTCCACCGGTGATCAACTGGCTGGCGGCATCAGCCAGATCAAACACGTACATGTTGGCGTGCAGGCCGGTAACGCTCAGACCGGCGCGCCGGCAGGAGGCCAGTGATGTTCATCAGCCAGAACCTCCACGCCGCGCTGACCCGCGCCGTACTGATCAGCCTGTTCACCTGGCGTCGCGCCGCTGATGACGACGCCCTCGATGACGAGGAGCGCTTCGGCTGGTGGGGCGACAGTTTCCCTACGGTTGCCGACGATCGCATCGGCTCGCGGCTGTGGCTGTTACGCCGGGTCAAGCTGACCCGGCAGACGCAAATGGACGCCGAGTTCTATGCCCGCGAAGCCCTGCAATGGCTGCTCGACGACGGCCACTGCAGCGCCATCGACATCATCAGCGAACGCCTCGATGCCCAGCGCCTGAACCTGCGCACGGTCCTCACGCTGGCCGACGGCGAACGTCTGGACATCAACCCCGATAACAGTTGGCAGGTGATCTATGCCGTTTGAAACCCCTTCGCTGCCGGTGCTGATCAAGCGCACCCAAAGCGACCTGGCCGGCGATTCGCTGCGCCAGTCCGATGCGCAAGTGCTCGCCCGCACTCTCGGCGGCGCCGCTTATGGTCTGTACGGTTATCTCGACTGGATCGCCGAGCAGATCCTGCCGGACAAGGCGGACGAGTCGACCCTGGAACGCATCGCCGCGCTGCGCCTGAATCAGCCGCGTAAAGCTGCGCAGGTGGCTACCGGCAGCGTCAGTTTTACCGCCACTCCCGGCGCCGTGCTTGATGTTGACACGCTGCTGCAAGCGAACGATGGCCGCACCTACAAAGTCACCACGGCGCGCACCACGGTCAATGGCAGCAACAGCACCACGATTGCTGCGCTGGAGGCCGGCAGTCTGGGCAACGCTGATGCGGGTCTGACGCTGACCCCGGTGCAGCCGATTGCCGGGATTGTCGGCAACAGCTTCGTGGTGCTGGCGCCGGGCCTCAGCGGCGGTGTGGCGCGGGAAAGCCTCGAATCGCTGCGCTCGCGGGTCATCCGTTCCTACCGCGTGATTCCCCACGGTGGCGCGACCAGCGACTACGAAACCTGGGCACTGGAAGTGCCGGGTGTGACCCGTGCGTGGTGCCGTGGTGGGCTGCTCGGGCTGGGCACGGTGACGGTGTTCATCATGCGTGATGAAGACCCGCAACCGGTGCCGAACGATGAGCAGTTGGCGGAGGTTCAGGAGTACATCGAACCGCTGCGTCCGGTGACCGCGGAAGTGCACGTGCAGCGACCGGTGCAAGTGCCGGTGGTGTATCGCTTCAAGAGCGTCAATCCGGACACTACCGCCGTGCGCGCCGCCGTTGAAGCGCAGTTGCGCGATCTGCACAACCGCGAGGCCGATCTCGGTGTGCCGCTGCTGATCAGCCATATCCGCGAAGCGATCAGCAGCGCCGGCGGCGAATACGATCACACGCTCACTGCTCCAGCCGCTGACGTGCCGGCCGGGCAAAGTGAACTGCTGACCTTCGGAGGTTGCGTATGGGGGGCATAAGAACCGCCGCGCAATATCAGGCGCAACTGCGCGCCTTGCTGCCTAGCGGCCCCGCATGGGATCCGGAACGCGTGCCGGAACTCGAAGAAGTGTTGCAAGGCGTCGCCGTCGAACTGGCCCGCCTCGACGCCCGCGCCGCCGACCTGCTCAACGAGATGGACCCGGCCGGCGTCAGCGAACTGGTGCCGGACTGGGAGCGGGTGATGAACCTGCCCGACCCATGCCTGGGCGCCACGCCGCTGTTCGACGACCGCCGCCTCGCCGTACGCCGCCGCTTGCTCGCGGTCGGCAGCCAGGCGGTCGGTTACTACCTCGACATCGCCAAAAGCCAAGGCTACCCCAACGCCAGCATTACCGAACACGAAGCCCCACGTATGGGCCGTGCACGTTTCGGCTCGGCGCATTGGGGCACTTGGGAAGCGCAGTTCATGTGGACGCTCAACACCGGCGGCCGCCTGCTGCTCGGCCGCCGTTACGGCGCGAGCTACTGGGGCGAGCGCTTCGGCGTCAACCCGGGCTCGGCGCTGGAATGCCTGATCCACCGCAGCGCGCCGGCGCATACCAAGGTGCACATCAATTATGACTAGGGAGGGATGAGAGATGGATTATCCGAAGAGTGTGCCGAGCGTCGGCCTGGTCGATGGGCGGTTTGTTGATGAAAACCCGGTGGCGGGGACGCCGGGCTCGTTGATTCCGGCGGTGTGGGGTAACAGCGTGACTCAGGAAATCCTGAGTGTGATTACCGGCGGGGGGCTGGAGGCTGCCGAAGCGGACAACGGTCAGTTGTTCAAGGCGATTCAGGCGATTGTCGGCGGCGCCAGTCCGATGCGTTCGCTGATTACCCGGCTGGCGGCCACGAAAACGCTCAGCGAACAAGAACTCGGGCTCGTGCTGATCGACGGCAGTCCCGGTGCCGTCACGTTGACGCTGCCGCCGGCCAATGCCGCGCTAGGTGTGCGCGATGTGATCGTTCGCCGGGTGGACAACAGTGGCAGTCGCATGGTGATCCAGGCGGCCGGTACTGACCGGATCCATTTTCATACCCACCTCTCGCCGAATGGTTATGCGTTTTTCGTATTGATGGGGAGTGGCGATTGGTGGCATTTGCGCAGTGATGGGGCAGGGAATTGGTGGCCGCTGGGGCGACTTGATACCAGTGCCTTGGGTCGGCCGTTTTTCGAAACGACCATGCTGCTCAACCCGGGTGGCTACGGTATACCCAACGGGGAACTGTTCAAGCGTACCGAGTGGCCATGGCTGTGGGATTTCGCCCAAGCGTCTGGCGCGTTAACAACCGATGCTTCACGCGCAGGCAGAGAGGGAGGCTGGACCACTGGCGATGGCGCTTCGAACTTTCGTATTCCAGAAATTCGCGGTGAGTTTTTGCGAGTGCTGAGTGAAAGCAGGAACGTGGACAGCGGGCGGGCAATCGGCAGCCTCCAGGGTCATGCCTTGCAAACCCATAACCATTTTCTTCCTACCGGAACCGGTTCTTCTTTCCGCCCTGCACCTGCAATTCCCGATCCGGTATGGAATGTAGCCACTGATGTAAATTTTTCTCCGACGACCTCAACCGTGGCAACGACCTATCCCAATCCTGCGTTCGATTCCGATACCTATATCGGCAATATCGGCAATTTTGCCGGCGAAACCCGTCCTCGAAATATTGCCTTTCCCGCGCGTATCAAGCTCATCTGAGGTGCACATGTTCAATTATCTGATCGACGACAGCGGCGCGTTGTCTGGACCTGTCGAGTTTCCGTTGGTGCCGGGTATCGGTGTCCAATTACCGAGTAATGCTGTGACGCTGAGCGTTGAACTGGCACCCGCTTCACAGGGATATGCCTGGGCTTATGACAATGGTTCGTTGCAACAGCAAGTTGATTGTCGCGGCGATGTTTATCACACCGATACCGGGTTAAGGGAAAGTTGGACTGCGCTGGGAGAACTGCCTGTAGGCCTCACTCAATCGCCTTGGCCAGGTGGTTTTCACGCCTGGACCGATAGTGCCTGGCGGCTCGACGAAGTCGCGCGACTTGCGGATTTGAAGCGTGTTGTTTTTGCGCAACGCGATGCCCTGCTTGGCGAAGCCGTACTGCGCATAGCCCCCTTGCAATACGCCGAAGACATTGGAGATGCGAGTCATGAAGAACAGTTGCAACTGCTCGAATGGAAACTTTACAGCGTGGAGCTGAACCGCATCGACAGACAGCCCAGTTTTCCTGACGCGATCAATTGGCCGGTTTCGCCCGCCTGACCGTATGATTTTTCACAAAGAGATGTGCAATGGATTATCCAAAAAGTGTGCCCGGTGCGGGCTTGGTAAATGGAAAGTTTGCGGATGAAAACCCACTCACCGGAGTTCCGGGTTCATTAATCCCGGCAAGTTGGGGCAATGGCGTTACGCAAGAAATCCTGGAAGTCATAACAAGCACCGGGGCGACCGCCGACGAAAGTGATAACACTCAGCTCAAGACTGCTGTAAATGCCCTGATTTCTAGGAAACAAAGCGAAAGCCTGGCGACTCAGGAAGACGCGGAAACGGGTACAAATTCGACCAAACTGATGACTCCATTGCGAGTCTTTCAGGCCATTGGCAAGAAAGTCTTGCAAGCAACCGAGACGATAACCGGTACTGCAAAAGTCGCTTCTCAAGCAGAGGTCAATTCTGGCGTCAGTGATTCGGTCATGGTCACTCCCAAGAAACTCCGACTCGGGTTCATGGTGAGACTCGGCCCCTCTGGGTACTTAGTGTTTCCGTCCTGGATGGGCGGTCTGATCATCCAATGGATCAACGGTAGTGCCAGTCAGGCCGCTAACAATAACAACGGTGAGCTGAACTTGTGGCCGTTAGCATTTCCCAATGCATTATTTCTCGCAGTTGCCACCCATGAGGGAACTTCGACGGCAACATTTCTGACTTGGAATTCGGTGTCCTCGGTAAGTCGACAAGTAGGCATCAATGTGCGATGCCCTGATTACCCTAATGTTTCGATTTCCGCGCGTATCATCGGCGTGGGGTATTAAATATGTATTATTTTTCTCCGCAAACCAGCGGCTTTTATCATTCGCAACTGCATGGCCTGAATATACCGGCGGACGCGTATGAATTAAGCGAAGGCGAGTATTGCGCGTTGGTATCAAACGCCCCCAAAGGAACTGTTCTTTCTCTTGATAAAGATGGACTGCCGGAAAGAATCCTGATGGCCGAACAGACTGCTGCCTCTCTTGAGCGTGTGTGGCGGGATAACCAGTTGCAGCTGACTCAATGGTTGGTGATTCGCGATATTGAAGAATTGGAAACGGGCGGGGGCACGACACTGCGTACCGAGGAATACAGACAACTTTTGGTTTATCGACAGGCGCTGCGCGACTGGCCTGATGATCCGGATTTTCCACAGAGTCGCTCGCGTCCGCTGGAACCCGATTGGCTTGAAAAAGCAATGCGAGCTCATAGCTAAGTTGTCTGGCTCAGTAAGCGCAGCGCATAAAGAACCTTAAAGGAATACTCACGTGGATTACCCAAAAAGCATTCCCGGCGCTGGCCTGGTCAACGGCAAGTTCGTTGACGAGGACGCGATCGCCGGTACACCCGGCTCGCTGATTCCAGCGAGCTGGGGCAACAGTGTCACGCAGGAAATACTCAGCGCGATTACCGCAGCGGGGCTGAGCCCGGACGAACAGCAAACTGATCAGTTGGCTCAAGCGATCCGGCAATTGTCCAAACCAGATCCAATGCAACAGTTTCCGGTGCAGGTTTACCGCAGGAATCTGCTGATCAACGGCGGATTCGATATCTGGCAACGCGGTACGACCAATCAGGCACCGAATGTCGGCGGCTACGTGGCTGATCGTTTCCGTTGTGACTGGAACGGCAATGCTGCGGTGAATATTTCTCGCCAGGATTTCGCCCCAGGCCAATCCGAAGTGTCGGGCGAGCCCGCTTGTTTTTTGCGCTGGCAGCAGACAACAGCCGGCGTCGGTTCCACTGAACACAAAATTTCCCAATATATCGAGTCGGTCAGAACCCTGGCCGGCAAAACCGCCAGCCTGACCTTTTGGGCGCGCTCCGATGCTGCGCGGCCGCTGAAGGTATTCATCACCCAGTACTTCGGAACTGGTGGCTCGGAGCCGGTGATGAAAGCGGTCGAGGTCTTTCAGTTGACCACGGCTTGGGCCAGGTACACGGCCACCTTTCAGGTACCAGTGATTGCCGGGAAAATGCTCGGTACAAATGATTGTCTGAGGCTGGCTTTTGATCTTCCGCTGAACTTAGTGCAAACGGTTGACCTGGCGAGAATCCAATTGGAAGAAGGACCAGTTTCCACCCCGTTCGAAAATCGACCAGCTGCGGAAGAACTGATGCTGTGTCAGCGCTATTTTGAAAAGTCTTTCGCAGACCGCTTGCCTATCCGGGCAAACAACGGCCCAAGTACCTGTATCGCCACGTTCACCCAAGCCGCCGCGGCGAAGTCACCCCAATCCGGGATGGCAGTAACCATGCTGGTTCAGAAGCGTGTTCAGCCTACGATCAAGATGTATTGTCCCGGCGAGGCCAGCGGTGAAATCTGGAATTTTTCACTTGTGAAGGCATGTAACGGATCATTCGTGCAAAGTGTGACCGAGCGAAGCTTTGCGTTTGGCACAATGACACCGGTCGACAGTATTCCGGGACAGATACTGCAGATTGAATGGACTGCGGATGCCGAGCTCTAGGAGTAAACAATGAGTTATCAATTGACTACATGCGGCGTACTGAGGCTGACCGATGCAGCTTATATCCCGCAAGATCCAACCAATCGCGACTGGCTTGATTATCAAGACTGGCTTTTATCTGGCGGCGAGGTAATGCCGGCAAACGATTCGTTTGAAACAGCCCTGAACAGCCCCCTGAAAACTCTGGCAAATAAATGGCTGGCAAGCATCAGCCGCCAGCCGTGATTCAATCGGGACAACATCCAGGGAGGATCAAGCATCATGCAATTAACTGAAAAACACCTTATCGACATCATGCCCAACGCCCGCTCCCAAGCGGGCGTTTTTGTTTCTGCACTCAACGCTGCGATGGCCAGGCAGCGCATCGATACGCCCAAGCGCATCGCGGCGTTTCTGGCACAGGTCGGTCACGAGTCCGGCCAATTGCGTTACGTGCGCGAACTGGGCAACAACCAGTACCTGAGCAAATACGACACTGGCACGCTGGCGCTGCGACTGGGCAATACGCCCGAGGCGGATGGCGACGGGCAAAAGTACCGAGGGCGTGGGCTCATACAAATCACCGGTCGCGCCAACTATCGCCAATGCAGCCTCGGCTTGTTTGGCGATGAGCGTCTGTTGGCATTGCCCGAATTGCTCGAGCAACCGCAATGGGCGGCCGAATCGGCGGCGTGGTTCTGGGCGCAGAAGGGCCTGAATGAACTGGCCGACGCGGACCAGTTCAACACCATCACCCGGCGGATCAACGGCGGGTTGAACGGCTTGCAGGATCGTCTGCAAATCTGGGCGCGGGCGAGGGCGGTGCTATGTCCGGCTCCTGGCGCGTGATGGGTCTGTTGCTGCTGGTGACCGGGGCGTTTGCAGCGGCATGGCAGTTTCAGGACTGGCGCTACGGGCGGCAATTGGCCGAGCAGGCGTGGTTAAACGCCGAAACCCTCAATCAACTGACGCAGACCGCCGCCACCGCGCAACAGGCCGAGCAGGATAGACGCCTGGCACTGGAGCAGCGGCTCGCGGCCAGTGAGCAAACCCATTATCGAGCGCTGAGCGATGCCCAACGTGATCAGGATCGCTTGCGCGATCGCCTTGCTACTGCCGATGTGCGGCTGTCAGTCCTTCTCGACGCCGGCGACGTTGCCCACGGCTGTGCGGTGCCAGCCGCCGCCGGCACCAGCGGCGTGGATTCTGCAACCGTACGCGCCCGACTTGACCCGGCGCATGCTCAACGAATTATCGCCATCACCGACACCGGCGACCGTGGATTGATTGCGTTGCAGGCCTGTCAGGCCTATGTCAGAGCGCTGGCGCCCGAACATCTTGAATGATTCTGTGTATTGAAAGCGCGTCCGGCTCGTGTACGGTGGAGGCATTCCACACGATCCGGAGCTCGCCGTGAAAGAGACCACCCAACTGGCCGCAGAACTGGGCCGACGTCTGCAAGTGCTCAATGCTCATGTCACTACCGCCGAGTCCTGTACCGGTGGCGGTATCGCCGAAGCGATTACGCGGATTCCGGGCAGTTCGGCCTGGTTTGAAGCGGGTTACGTGACGTACTCCAATCGGCAGAAAACCCGGCAGCTGGATGTGCCAGGCGATTTGTTCGAGACGGTAGGGGCGGTCAGTCGTGAAGTGGTCGAGGCCATGGTGCGCGGTGCGCAGCGGCACAGCCTGGCGCATTTTGCCGTGGCGGTCAGCGGTGTCGCCGGTCCCGACGGCGGCACGCCGAACAAACCGGTGGGCACGGTGTGGCTGGCCTGGGGTGTGGGCGATGAGGTTTATAGCGAGGTTCAGCACTTCCCCGGTGGTCGTGATGAAGTCCGCCGACAAACGGTGAAGGCCGCGCTAGAGGGGCTTGTGCGACTAGCGGCACGAGAAATCGAAAATCAGGGGTAGGCGATCTTCGAACGCTGTGGAATAATACTGGCTACTTATACAGGTGTTGGCCGTCAGGCCTTATTGATTACGTGAGGACTTTAATGGACGACAACAAGAAGAAAGCCTTGGCTGCGGCCCTGGGTCAGATCGAACGTCAATTCGGCAAGGGTGCCGTAATGCGTATGGGCGATCAGGACCGTCAGGCGATCCCGGCCATCTCTACTGGCTCTCTGGGTCTGGACATTGCACTCGGCATCGGCGGTCTGCCAAAAGGCCGTATTGTTGAAATCTACGGTCCTGAATCCTCCGGTAAAACCACACTGACCTTGTCCGTGATCGCCCAGGCGCAGAAAGCCGGCGCGACCTGCGCATTCGTCGACGCCGAACACGCACTCGATCCAGAGTACGCCGGCAAGCTGGGCGTCAACGTTGACGACCTGCTGGTTTCCCAGCCGGACACCGGCGAACAGGCCCTGGAAATCACCGACATGCTGGTGCGCTCCAACGCCGTTGACGTGATCATCGTCGACTCCGTGGCGGCACTGGTACCGAAGGCTGAAATCGAAGGTGAAATGGGCGACATGCACGTCGGCCTGCAAGCACGTCTTATGTCTCAGGCGCTGCGTAAAATCACCGGTAACATCAAGAACGCCAACTGCCTGGTCATCTTCATCAACCAGATCCGTATGAAGATCGGCGTGATGTTCGGCAGCCCGGAAACCACCACCGGTGGTAACGCGCTGAAGTTCTACGCCTCGGTTCGTCTCGACATCCGCCGTACCGGCGCGGTGAAGGAAGGCGACGAAGTGGTCGGCAGCGAAACCCGCGTCAAGGTTGTGAAGAACAAGGTGGCTTCGCCGTTCCGTCAGGCCGAGTTCCAGATTCTTTACGGCAAAGGCATTTACCTCAACGGCGAGATGATCGACCTGGGTGTGCTGCACGGTTTTGTCGAGAAGTCCGGCGCCTGGTACGCCTACGAAGGCACCAAGATCGGTCAGGGCAAGGCCAACTCGGCCAAGTTCCTGGCGGACAACCCGGAAATCGCCGCGAAGCTCGAGAAGCAGCTGCGTGACAAGCTGCTGTCGCCAGCGGTGATCGCGGATTCCAAGGCCTCGGCGGTCAAAGAGACCGAAGACGACCTGGCCGACGCTGACCTCTGATACCAGCGATGACCACCGCCGTACTGGATACCCTCGTCGCGGTGCGGCGAACCGCCATGGACCTGCTCGCACGTCGCGAGCATGGTCGAGTCGAGTTGACGCGTAAGCTGCGTCAGCGCGGCGCCGAGGCGGAGCTGATCGAAACAGCCCTCGACCGTTTGACGGAAGAGGGTCTGCTTTCCGAAGCCCGTTACCTTGAAAGTTTTGTCTCCTACCGCGCCCGTTCCGGCTATGGCCCTCTGCGAATTCGCGAGGAGCTCAGCCAGCGGGGTTTGCAACGTACCGACATCGAAATCGCCCTGCGCGAAAGCGGTATCAACTGGCAGGCGCAGCTTCAGGATACGTGGCAACGCAAGTTCTCCGGACATTTACCGATTGATGCGAAAGAACGGGCCAGGCAAGGCCGGTTTCTGGCGTATCGGGGCTTCTCGATGGAGATGATCAACCGCTTGTTCAGCGGTCGAGGGATGGACGATTAGACCGATTCAACAAAAAAGGCCCGCTATTTTTTAGAAAATAGCGGGCCTTTTTTTTGCCTTCAAATTACGTTGAAAGGCTCGCGTGAGCGTTGTGCAGTGGGCGGTTTTGAATCGGCCCAGTTTTCCGGCAGATTGATAAAGTCCACCAACTCCCTCAGACGACCATGGGTGCGGCCATTGAAGGCAAACGCCAGCCGCACCAGATGGCTGAACTGCGCATCGTCGTGTTCTTCGCCGCTGTAGGCATGTTGATGAAACTCGTCGCTCAGGCACAGGTCGGTGAACTCTTCCTGCATCTGCGTCAGTGCCTGGTCGCTGAGCTTGTGGTTCATGCGAATTACAAATTGCCGCTTGAGCCAGCGGCTGGAGTGGAAGTTGCTGTAGAACTGATTGATCTCGTCCACCGCGTCTTCAACGCTGTAAACCAGTCGCATCAACTTCATATCGGTCGGCAGGATGTAGCGGTTTTCTTCCAGCTGATTGCGGATGAAGTCCAGCGCGCCTTGCCAGAACGTCCCGCCCGGAACATCCAGCAACACCACCGGCACCAAAGGGCTTTTGCCGGTCTGAATCAGCGTCAGCACTTCCAGCGCTTCATCAAGGGTGCCGAAACCGCCCGGGCACAGTACCAGCGCGTCTGCCTCTTTGACGAAGAACAGTTTTCGGGTGAAGAAAAAGTGGAATGGCAACAGATTATCGGTGCCGTCGACCGTGGGGTTGGCATGTTGTTCGAAGGGCAGGGTGATGTTGAAACCCAAGCTGTGATCTCGACCGGCTCCTTCGTGGGCGGCGGCCATGATGCCGCCGCCGGCGCCGGTGATGACCATCATCTCTGCACGCGTCAGCGCTGCGCCGAGTTCGCGGGCCATCGCGTATAGCGGATGTTCCACTGGCGTACGTGCCGAGCCGAACACGGTGACTTTGCGCCGGCCCTTGAATTGTTCGAGCACGCGGAACGCCTGCTCCAGTTCACGCAGGGCTTGCAGGGTGATCTTGGCGTTCCAGCGGTTGTGGTCTTCCTGAGCCATGCGCAGCACGGTGAGGATCATGTCGCGGTAGATGGGGATGTTCGGGCTGTCGGTGGAAACACGGTTGAGTTGGGCTTCGACCTGGCTGATGAGGTCGCCGCTTTCCTGAAAATGACGGCTCAAGAGGTCATTCGGTTGATAAGGCATTCAACGTCTCCTTCTGTACAGAGCGGGTAGCCCGGACAACCAGCGTCCGGGTCGCACTGCAAAAACACACAGGGCCGGCAGTTCCATTTCTGCCGTTAACGAATGATCGGGAATACTCTCAATCTAGACCCTCGCACGCATTCGCGCTGACTTGAACAGTGCGCTGTAACGTTTTGCCTGGCAACCGCTTACTGATTTGCGCCAAACCATCGCCGCTCGTCTGAACGTATCGCAAAGGGCCATCACTCTGATTTACTCAAATACAGACGTCGCAAGACAACCTTGCGTTTGCGCAAGGCCAGGCAATTCAAGGATTCGTGGGTGGCAAGGAGGCGGGATGCATGGTCAGAGTGGTTCTGGAGATCGATACGCAGCTGTATCGAATGTTGCAGGAGTCGGCCGAGACGCATCAATTGAGTCTCGAAGAAGAGTGCTGCCGACGATTGGCCGGCGGCGAGCGTCGGTCGCGCTATCTGCAGGCGCTAGTGGCGGAATTGCGCGCCGAGGATGAGCAGCGGCGCGCCAAGGCTTCGCGCTGATTACTTCTTCTTCGCTGGCGCGGCTTTCGGGCAATCGGATTCCTGGTAACTGGCCGAGCCGATCGCTTTGTTGGTTTTCACTTCGGTGAAGTCGTAACGCATGATCGCGCCCTTGGCCATCAGCTTGCGGTACGACGGGTTGTTGCACACCGACGCGCCCAACTGGAAATACACAGCCTTGGGATCGGCGCGCATCTTGTCGGCGTGGCTCTTTTGCACGCTCAGATGGTTGATCAGCTGCGTGCCTTCGACGGTGTAGCCTTGATCAAGAATGTCTTCATTGATCGCCCGTGGCGTGCCGACGCTGCTTTGGGCGGCGACGTTGCGCAGCTCTCTGTTCAGATTCTGCTCACTCAGGGACGCAGCCTGAGCGGTAAAGGACGACGCCAGCAGAATGGCAGCGGTGGGAACGATAAGGCGCAGCATGAAACTCTCCTGATTCGGTGACTGGTGCTTCGACCCGTCACGGGGCGGTGCGTTCAGTGGCGGCGAATTATAGGGGAGCCGGTCTGGACGGTACAGGCTTGTGGCCGTCGCTCTGGTAAACTGCCGGCCTTTATTGCCCTGCCGAGTGTCGTTCGTGTCGAGTTTCCCTGTCTGCCGGTGTTGCCTGCGATGAACCATGCCCCCAACGCCGTGGCCCGCCTGCGCGATCAGCGTGAGGACGAAGGTATCAAGCCGATTCAGGCGCGCGGCTTTCGCTCCGAGCGTTGCCGCGATTGCCGGGTCATCATCAGTCATTGCCTGTGCGCGTGGCGGCCAAGCGTCGACACCCGTTCCGGCGTGTGCCTGATCATGACCGGCAAGGAAGTGTTCAAGCCAAGCAACACCGGTTGGCTGATTGCCGATGTGGTGCGCGACAACCATGCGTTCATCTGGTCACGCACCGAGCCCGACCCGCAGATGCTTGCACTGCTCAACGATCCGCAGTGGCAGCCGTACCTGGTGTTTCCGGGTGAGTATGTCGAACCGTCGCGGGTGACCAACACGGTGACAGTCGATAGCAGCAAGCGCCCGCTGTTCATTTTGCTCGATGCGACCTGGACCGAGGCGCGCAAGATCTTTCGCAAGAGTCCGTATTTCGACCGCTTGCCAATCCTCAGCCTGCTGCCCGACAAACTCTCGCGCTATCGCTTGCGCCGTTCGACCCGCAGCGAGCACCTGTGCACCGCTGAAGTTGCGGCGTTGTGCCTGGAGCTGGCCGGTGACAGCGCTGCCGCTTCGGCGCTGGACGCCTATTTCGATGTGTTCAGCCAGCATTACCTCGGTGCCAAGCAGCAACTGGACATGAATGAATCAACCCCCGCTCACGCCGAGCTGCTGCCCTATATACGAAAGCCGCAGCCGGAGTTGGCCCGATAGTGGCCCATACTGTCGGCAGCGCTGGCCATCTTGCTTGACCACCCCGGCTGCGCTGGGCATGCTTGGCGCCGATTAGGGTGCGGCCAAGGTTTGAGACGCCGTGTTTGCTGTTGATTGGCGTCGAACGTGCCCCTGTGGATATCGCTTCCAAGCGCTGTCTCGAGTTGCTTTGGCCAGACCGGAATCTACCGCGTCTGCCATCAAAAACAGGATCATTTGAAAAATGGCCACATACGACATCCTGATTGCCGATGATCACCCCCTGTTTCGCAGCGCCCTGCACCAAGCGGTCACGCTGGGCCTTGGCCCGGACGTGCGACTGGTGGAAGTGGCGAGCATCGCCGAACTGGAAGCCCGCCTGACCGAGAAGGCTGACTGGGATCTGGTCCTGCTGGATCTGAACATGCCCGGCGCCTATGGTTTTTCCGGACTGGTGCTGCTGCGCGGGCAGTATCCGCAGATTCCGGTGGTGATGGTGTCTGCCCAGGAAGAAGCTTCGGTGATGGTCAAGTCCCGCGAGTTCGGCGCCAGTGGTTTCATTCCCAAGTCCAGCGATCTGAGCGTGATTCAGGAAGCGGTGCGCAAGGTGCTCGATGGCGACGTGTTCTGGCCGCCGCAAGCGTTCGAAGCAGTCAGCGTGTCGGATGAGGCGAAAGCTGCCAGTGATGGCCTCGCCAGCCTGACGCCGCAACAGTTCCGCGTGCTGACCATGGTCTGCGAAGGTCTGCTGAACAAGCAGATCGCTTATGAGCTGAGCGTGTCGGAAGCGACCATCAAGGCCCACGTCACGGCGATCTTTCGCAAATTGAACGTGCGCACTCGCACGCAAGCGGCTTTACTGCTGCAACAACTTGAGTCAATTCCCAGCCAGTGATGGCTGGCGGTTTCACGCTTTTTTGACTTTCGTTGATCTAGCTTCCCCACACCTTTTTGGCTGGTTTTTTTCTTATGTCACCTTTCAAGGGCCAGACCGGCCTGAAACGCATCCTCAACGCGTCCGGCTATTCGCTCGATGGCCTGCGCGCTGCCTTCACCGGCGAAGCGGCGTTCCGTCAATTGGTGCTGCTCAACGTGGTGCTGATTCCGCTGACGTTCTTCCTCAATGTCAGCCGGGTCGAGCAGGCGGTGTTGATCGCGGTTTGCTTGCTGGCGCTGATTGTCGAGCTGCTCAATTCGGCGGTGGAAGCGGCCATTGACCGCATCTCGCTGGAATTGCACCCGCTGTCGAAGAACGCCAAGGACATGGGCAGCGCCGCGCAGTTCGTGGCGCTGAGCATGATCGGGCTGGTGTGGGCGGTGATTCTGCTTTAAGCAATGGTCGGCAAGACGATCTCGTCGCTGCGCTGCACCCCGGCGGTGAAAGCGCGGCACAGCTCGAGAAACTCGCGCATTGCTGAAGTCTGGTACTTCTGTTTGTGCCAGATGAAATAGAACTGCCGGGCCAGATCCAGATCCGGCGTCTCCACCGGCACCAGACTGCCGCGCCGGAAGGCATCGCGCAGCGCCAGCCGCGAAATGCAGCCAATCCCCAAGCCAGATTCCACTGCGCGCTTGATCGCTTCGGTGTGTTCCAGCTCGAGACGAATATTCAGCGCGCTGCGATGGTGACGCATGGCTTGGTCGAAGGTTAGCCGCGTGCCGGAACCCTGTTCCCGCAGAATCCATGCCTCATGAGTCAGCTCTTCCATCGTCGCACTGCCACGTTTGGCCAACGGATGCTGCGGCGCGCAAAACACCACCAGCTCATCCTCGACCCAACTCTGCACTTCGATGTCCGGGTGGCTGCAATCGCCTTCGATTAGACCCAGATCAATTTCGTAGTGGGCGACCTGCTGCACGATATTGGCAGTGTTCTGCACGTGCAGCTTGACCTGACTTTCGGGGTGGCGCTGCATGAAGCTGCCGATCAGCAGGGTGGCCAGATAGTTGCCAATAGTCAGCGTCGCCCCCACTGATAGAGAGCCGAACCCGGATTTGCCATTGAGCAGGTCTTCGATTTCCTTGGCCTGGTCGAGCAGGGCCACCGCTTGCGGCAACAGTTGTTTGCCGAGGGCGTTGAGGCTCAGGCGTTTGCCGGCGCGGTCGAACAGTTGGCAGCTGGACTGGCGCTCGAGCTCGGTGATCGAAGTGCTGGCCGCCGATTGCGAGAGGTTGAGCAGACCCGCAGCACGGGATACGCTTTCCTGCTGGGCGACGGCGACGAAGACTTGCAGTTGACGGAGAGTAAATCGCATATCGATATAACCGATAACCCTTATCTTAATAATCCAGTTAACAGATATTGTCGTCGCTATTAGAATGCGATGCAATTGCGCACGTTGAGCCTCATTGAGCCGCGCAGACCAATCTCCAGGAGTCAAACGTACATGAGCAACATGAACCACGAGCGTGTCCTCAGTGTTCATCACTGGAACGACACTCTGTTCAGCTTCAAGTGCACCCGCGATCCGGGCCTGCGCTTCGAGAACGGTCAGTTCGTGATGATCGGCCTGCAACAGCCCAATGGCCGCCCGCTTATGCGCGCTTACTCGATCGCCAGCCCGAACTGGGAAGAGCATCTCGAGTTCTTCAGCATCAAAGTGCAGGACGGTCCGCTGACCTCCCAGCTGCAGCACTTGAAGGAAGGCGACGAGATCATCATCTCGAAGAAGCCTACCGGCACGCTGGTTCTTGATGACCTAAATCCGGGCAAGCACCTGTACCTGCTGAGCACCGGCACCGGTCTGGCGCCGTTCATGAGCGTGATTCAGGACCCGGAAACCTACGAGCGCTTTGAGAAAGTGATCCTGGTTCACGGTGTGCGCTACGTCAACGAAGTCGCTTACCGCGAATTCATCACCGAGCATTTGCCACAGAACGAATTCTTCGGCGAAGCGCTGCGTGACAAGTTGATCTACTACCCGACCGTGACCCGCGAGCCGTTCGAGAATCAGGGCCGCCTGACTGACCTGATGCGCAGCGGCAAGCTGTTCAGCGACATCGGCCTGCCACCGATCAACCCGCAGGACGACCGCGCAATGATCTGCGGCAGCCCGAGCATGCTCGACGAGACCAGCGAAGTGCTCGACAGCTTCGGCCTGAAGATCTCGGCGCGGATGCGCGAGCCGGGTGATTACCTGATCGAGCGTGCGTTCGTCGAAAAATAACCTGCGATATCCTTAGGAGTGAGCCTGCTCGCGAATGCGGTCTGTCATCTACTTTGATGTTGCATGACACGACGCCTTCGCGAGCAGGCTCGCTCCCACAGTGATTTTGTATTGAATGTAAAAGCCCGCGTTGCCTGAGAAGGCAGCGCGGGCTTTTTCGTTTGCGGGCTTTATGCCCCGGCCGGGATGACTTCCAGCACGCGGATCTGTTCGGGCGTCGGGTAATGCCAGCGCACGTCCAGATCCCAGAACTGCGCGCCATATTCACGTTCCGGTGCCGGTGTCTGATACGCCGGGCGCGGATCCTGAGCCAGACATTGTTCAATCAGCTCAACCAATGGCTCTTCAAGCCGCTGAGCGTGGGTGTGCGCTTGTTTCAAGGCTGAATCCGCCCACTGCACGTCGATCAGCTGCGGCGCGGCGCTGGCGATGTCATTGGTTGCCCCGGGAATGATGTCGGCGTACGGCACGTACGGTTTGATATCCAGCACCGGCGTGCCGTCGAGCAGATCGATCCCGGAGATAAAAAGCCGATTACCTTCGACCCTGTCAAGCTTCACCACCGACTGGCCAATGCCGTTCGGCCGGTGCGTGGCGCGGGTGGCGAACACGCCCATCGACTTGTTGCCGCCCAGCCGGGGCGGGCGCACTTTCAGGCGCGGTTTGTCTTCCAGGGCTTGGTGGAACAGAAACAACAGCCACACATGGCTGACCTGTTCCAGCCCCTGCACGGCGTCACCCTGGTCGAACGGCGCGACCAGTTCCAGCACGCCACGGGCGGCCGGGGCCAGTTGTGGCTGGCGGGGGATGGCGAACTTCTCCTTGAAGCAGGAGCGCACGAAGCCGATGGGGGAAACGCTGTAAGTCATGGTTTGGGATCGAAGCGGGTAGGGCGGGCATGATAACCCGGCCCGCTTCAAGTCTGGTGGTGACAGGGCGGACGCCATCGCTGGCAAGCCAGCTCCCACAGGTTTTTGAGTGAACCTGGATTGTTCAAACACCAAAGAACCCTGTGGGAGCTGGCTTGCCAGCGATAGTCACACCGCCGATGTCAGAGGCTGAAGCCACCATCCAGCGGAATGATATTCCCGGTCATATAAGCCCCCGCCGTACTCGCCAGGCTGATCGCCAGCGCCGCCATCTCTTCCTCACGCCCCCAGCGCTTCATCGGAATCAGCGCCGTATCCTCAGCCAACGCCTGTTCATCATTACCAATATGCTGGGTCATCTTGCTCGGAAAGCGACCCGGCGCAATCACGTTGACGTTGATGTGCTGGCTCACCAGTTCTCGCGCCAGAATGCGCGACAACTGATGCAGAGCGGCCTTGCTCGGCCCATAGGCGTAAGCCTGCTCGCCAAACGAAGAAATTCCCGCCACCGAACCGATATTGATGATCCGCGCCGGATTCGCCGCCGAACCGGCCTTGCGCAGCAACGGCAGAAACTGCTGGATGCAACTGAACACCGACGTCACGTTGAGCTGCATGACCTTTTCCCAGCCCTTGACCGGATAACTCTCCAGCGGCGCGCCCCACGTGGTGCCGGCATTGTTCACCAGAATGTCCAGATGAGTGATCTGCTCACCCAGACGCGCGGCCAGTTCCCTCACGCCTTCCTCGGTCGCCAGATTTGCCGCCACGCCGTGGCAAATGCCCATGGCGCCGAGTTCTTCGGCGGTTTGATGGCAGGCTTCAACGTCGCGCGAGCACACGTAGACATGGGCGCCGGCCTCGACGAAGGCCTTGGCGATCATCTTGCCGATACCACGGGTGCCGCCAGTCACCAGAGCGGTGCGGCCTTGCAGGGAGAAGTAGGGATGCATGGCGAGTCCTGAAGATTAGGGGATCAGTACACTCTAGGCCATGCGGCCAGCTTCGAGCTGCAAGCTACAAGCGGCAAGTCAAACACCGTGCTCCGCCTTGCCGCTTGTAGCTTGCAGCTTGCAGCTGTTTTCAGGCTCTCACGCGCAGCGTGAGCCCTTTGAGGAAGTTACGCAGCAACTGGTCACCACACGGACGGTAGTTGGTGTGGCCGACCTTGCGGAACAGCGCGCTCAGTTCAGGCTTGGATACCGGAAACTCGGCTGCTTTAAGAATCGCGTGCATGTCGTCTTCTTTCAGTTCGAAGGCCACGCGCAGTTTTTTCAGGATGATGTTGTTGGTCACCGGCACTTCGATCGGTTGCGGCGGACGGCTTTCGTCCTTGCCGCGCTTGAAGATCACCAGGCCGTCGAGGAAGTGCGCGATGACTTCGTCCGGGCAGCGTACGAAGCCTTCTTCGTCTTCTTCTTTCTTGTCGAGCCAGGTGATGACATCGGCGAGCGTGACGTCCATGCCGCCCAGTTTGATGATCTCGACAACTTTCTTGTCGCTGATGTCGAGCATGTAGCGCACGCTGCGCAGTACGTCGTTATGAACCATCTCGGTATTCCTGATGCGTTGTGGGCAGCGCTCGTAAGCACTGCCGAAATGTGTGGTGGCAGTGGAAGTTCTAGAACTTCTCTTTGCCGGACAGGTAGCGCCACTGGCCGAGCGGGACTTTGCCGATCGACACGCCGCCGATGCGGATACGACGGATGCCGATGACCTTCAGGCCGACCGCTTCGCAGAACTGCGCGATGATTCCCGGCTGCGGGTTTTTCATGGCGAAGCGCAGGCGGTTTTCGTTCTGCCAACTGGCCTTGACCGGCGGCAGCTCTTTGCCCTTGTGGGTCAGGCCATGCTGCAAACGGTTGAGGCCGTGGGCAGCCATCTCACCTTCGACTTCAACGATGTATTCCTGCTCGATCTTCGCTGCGTCGGCGGTGAGCTTGCGCAGGATTTTCCAGTCCTGGGTGAACACCAGCAGGCCGCTGGCCTTGGGCTGCAGGTCGGCGCTGGCGGTCAGGCGCAGGAAATGCCCGCGCAACGGACGCTTGCCGTAGCGATGCTCTTCGCTGAGAGTTTCGGCGCTGAGCGTTTGCATGGCGCTGTCGACATCCATGCCGGCGGGCGCGTTGAGCAGGATGGTCACCGGCTCCGGCGCAGTGGCCTTGGCGTCCTTGTCGAGCTCGACCTTTTGCTCGCCGACCTTGAATTGCGGCTCATCGATGACTTCGCCGTCCACGGTGACCCAGCCGCCCTCGATGAACAGCTCGGCCTCCCGGCGGGAGCAACCGACCAGTTCGATGAGGCGTTTGGAGAGGCGAATCGGGTCAGTCATGACGGGGCCGTAACAAAAAAGGGGTGGGCATTGTACCTGTGTGGAAGCGGTTAAGCCCGGTTCCATTTACTGGATGGTCGCTTTGCCTGTGGGAGCTGGCTTGCCAGCGATGGCATCGCCTTGGCATTTGTTGGTCACCGCGGCGTCTGCATCGCTGGCAAGCCAGCTCCCACAGGGTTCTATGTGGTGTCAGGCATGATTCGCGCGCTGCTGGTTTTGCCGCAAGCGCATATGCAGCAGCGGATACGGCTGGCCCATGCCATCGACCTCGGAGCGGCCGATCACTTCAAATCCCTGCTTTTCATAAAAACCCAAGGCTTGCGGGTTCTGCTCATTGACGTCGAGTTCATCGGCGTTGAGCCGTTCGATCGCATAGCGCAGCAACTGCTTGCCCAAGCCTTGACCACGATGATCAGGATCGATGAACAGCATTTCAATCTTGCCCGCCGCCACACCGGCAAAACCGGTGATGCGCTGCTGGCAGTCCTTGGTGCAGATCAACATCACCGCATCGAGATAGCGGGTGAGCACCAGATTGCGCAGCAGCTCGATGTAACTGTCCGGCAAGAACTGGTGAGTCGCACGGACCGAGGCCTCCCAGACCCGGGTCAGTTCTTCGTAATCGCTGATTTTCGGTGTGTGGATGACCGAATGCTGACGCATGTGCGTGTGCCTCTTGTGCGGTTCAAGGGAGTCCGTCCCCCGCTAAACGATAGCCGCAAAAAAGCCCCGCATCTCGTAAAAGAGCGGGGCTTTTGAATACAGCGCTATCCCCCTGTGGGAGCGAGCCTGCTCGCGAAGGCATTGTGTCAGGCAATATTTACAGCGACTGACCCAGCGCATTCGCGAGCAGGCTCGCTCCCACAGGTATTTTGCGGTGCTTAGATCTGCTCAGCCCACAGGTCGTATTCGTCGGCGTCAGTCACCTTGCACCAGACCTTGTCGCCCGGCTTCAGGTTGCTGCCATTGTCGATAAACACGTTGCCATCGATTTCCGGGGCGTCGAAGAAGCAACGGCCAACCGCGCCTTGTTCGTCAACCTCGTCCACCAGCACTTCAATCTCACGACCGATGCGCATTTGCAGGCGTGCCGAGCTGATCGCCTGCTGGTGCGCCATGAAGCGCTCCCAACGATCCTGCTTGACGTCGTCCGGTACCACTTCCAGATCCAGATCGTTGGCCGGAGCGCCATCGACCGGCGAGTACTGGAAGCAGCCGACGCGGTCGAGCTGGGCTTCGGTCAGCCAGTTGAGCAAGTACTGGAAATCCTCTTCGGTCTCGCCCGGGAAGCCGACGATGAAGGTCGAACGGATGATCAGGTCCGGGCAGATTTCGCGCCAGTTCTTGATGCGCGCCAGGGTCTTGTCTTCGAACGCCGGGCGTTTCATCGACTTCAGGACTTTCGGGCTGGCGTGCTGGAACGGGATATCCAGGTACGGCAGGATCTTGCCGGCGGCCATCAGCGGGATCAGCTCGTCGACGTGCGGGTACGGGTAAACATAGTGCAGACGGACCCAGACGCCCAAGGTGCTCAACGCTTCGCAAAGCTCGGTCATGCGGGTTTTCACCGGCGCGCCGTTCCAGAAACCGGTGCGATATTTCACATCAACGCCGTAAGCGCTGGTGTCTTGCGAGATCACCAACAGCTCTTTAACGCCGGATTTGACCAGGCGCTGCGCCTCGTCAAGCACATCGCCAACCGGACGGCTGACCAGTTTGCCGCGCATCGACGGGATGATGCAGAACGAGCAGCTGTGGTTGCAGCCTTCGGAAATCTTCAGGTAGGCGTAGTGGCGTGGGGTCAGCTTGATGCCTTGCGGCGGCACCAGGTCGATCAGCGGGTTGTGATCCTGACGCGGCGGCACCACTTCGTGCACGGCGTTGACCACTTGCTCGTACTGCTGCGGACCGGTCACGGCCAGCACGCTCGGGTGTACGTCGCGGATGTTGCCTTCTTCCACGCCCATGCAACCGGTGACGATGACCTTGCCATTTTCCTTGATCGCTTCACCGATCACTTCCAGCGACTCGGCCTTGGCCGAATCGATGAAGCCGCAGGTGTTGACCACCACGACGTCGGCGTCCTGATAGGTGGACACCACGTCATAGCCTTCCATGCGCAGCTGGGTCAGGATGCGCTCGGAGTCGACCAGTGCTTTCGGGCAACCCAGAGATACAAAGCCAACCTTTGGATTGGCCGGCGCAGGAGTGGTGGACATGTCTAACCTCGGTGTTTTGTGACGTCGCTGGCCACGCGCGGCAGCTGACGGATGGGCGCTTGAGATGCGCCTCTGATCAAAAAGTGCGCAATTCTAGCGGCGGGCAACGCACTTGACCAGCTTTATACGGGGAAATACGACGAGTGCTGCGCTATGCTTCGCGCCGTTGAGCTTTACCGATTTCGTGCAGTCAATCATTGGTCTGTAACAACAGGTAAAACAGCGCATGCTGCAACTCAAAGCATAGTGCTTCCTTCAAAGAAGCCGGTATCGAGATCAGGAGTGTTGGATGGGTCAGGCAAGTAGTCATGCGGCGGGCGCCGAGGGTTCGGCAAGCAGACCGCTGAGCATGCTGGTCGCGGCAGTCGGGGTGGTTTATGGCGACATCGGCACGAGCCCGTTGTACACCCTCAAGGAAGTGTTTTCCGGCGGTTACGGTGTGCCGGTCAATCACGACGGTGTGCTGGGCATTCTGTCGTTGATCTTCTGGTCGCTGATCTGGGTGGTCTCGATCAAGTACATGATGTTCGTCCTGCGCGCCGACAACCAGGGCGAGGGCGGCATCATGGCCCTGACGGCGCTGGCACGGCGGGCAGCGGCGGGGCGCAAGCGCCTGCGCACGCTGTTGGTGGTGTGCGGGCTGATCGGCGCGGCGCTGTTCTATGGCGACAGCATGATCACCCCGGCCATTTCGGTGCTGTCGGCGATCGAAGGTCTCGGCCTGGCGTTTGAAGGCATCGATCACTGGGTTGTGCCGCTGTCGCTGGTGGTGCTGGTCGCGCTGTTTCTGATCCAGCGCCACGGCACCGCGCGGATCGGCATTCTGTTCGGGCCGATCATGGTCACCTGGTTCCTCGTCCTCGGCGCCCTCGGTGTGTACGGCATCAGCCACACCCCGGAAGTGCTGCACGCGCTGAACCCGATGTGGGCGGTGAATTTTTTCGTCGTGCACCCAGGCATGGGCGTAGCGATCCTCGGCGCGGTAGTGCTGGCGCTGACCGGCGCGGAAGCGCTGTACGCTGACATGGGCCACTTCGGCCGCAAGCCGATCGCCCGCGCCTGGTTTCTGCTGGTGCTGCCGGCGCTGGTGCTGAATTACTTCGGCCAGGGCGCACTGCTGCTGGAAAACCCGGACGCCGCGCGTAACCCGTTTTATCTGCTGGCGCCGAGCTGGGCGCTGATTCCGCTGGTCGGCCTTTCGACCCTAGCCACGGTGATCGCTTCGCAAGCGGTGATTTCCGGTGCGTTCTCCCTGACCCGTCAGGCGATCCAGCTCGGTTACATACCGCGCATGTACATCCAGCACACCTCCAGCGATGAGCAAGGCCAGATCTACATCGGCGCGGTGAACTGGGCGCTGATGGTCGGCGTGGTCCTGCTGGTGCTGGGCTTCGAATCCTCAGGCGCACTGGCTTCGGCCTACGGCGTGGCGGTGACCGGCACCATGCTGATGACTACCATTCTGGTGTCCGCCGTGATGTTGCTGCTGTGGAAATGGCCACCGATCCTTGCGGTGCCGGTGTTGATCGGCTTCCTGTTGGTGGATGGTCTGTATTTCGCCGCCAACGTACCGAAGATCGTTCAGGGCGGCGCTTTCCCGGTGATCGCCGGTATCGCCCTGTTCGTGCTGATGACCACCTGGAAGCGGGGCAAACAGCTGCTGGTCGAACGCCTCGACGAAGGCGCGCTGCCGCTGCCGATCTTCATCAGCAGCATCCGCGTGCAACCGCCGCATCGCGTACAGGGCACAGCGGTGTTCCTCACCGCCCGCTCCGACGCCGTGCCGCATGCGCTTTTGCACAACCTGCTGCATAACCAGGTGCTGCATGAGCAAGTGGTGTTGCTGACGGTGGTCTACGAAGACATCCCCCGTGTGCCGCCATCGCGGCGCTTCGAGGTCGAAGCGCACGGAGAGGGCTTCTTCCGGGTGATCCTGCACTTCGGCTTCACCGACGAGCCCGACGTGCCGCAGGCGTTGAAGCTGTGTCATCTGGATGATCTGGACTTCAGCCCGATGCGCACCACCTACTTCCTTAGCCGGGAAACGGTGATTGCCTCGAAACTCGAGGGGATGGCGCGTTGGCGTGAGGCGTTGTTTGCGTTCATGTTGAAGAATGCCAATGGCAATTTGCGGTTCTTCAATCTGCCGTTGAACCGAGTGATCGAGTTGGGGACGCAGGTGGAGATGTAACTTCGCGTTATAGAAAGAGCCCCCGTCAGCCTTGTGGTTTGCGGGGGCTTTTTTGTGCCTGCACATAAACTTTCAATCCATCGTATATCCCCTGTGGGAGCGAGCCTGCTCGCGAAGGCTTAGTGCCAGTCGAAGCATGTGGTGGCTGAACCACCGCATTCGCGAGCAGGCTCGCTCCCTCAAGGGTCTGCGGTGTTAGGGGCTATCAGGTAATTCTTTTTCAGATTCAGTCTTCGTCCGCGCAGGTCGTGGGATCAGCGCTTGGATCACATCATCAATCAAGGCTTTGCCCATCACCGTCAGGTAATGCGCGGCCCAGGCATGGCGATCGGTGTCTCTGATGAAAGCAGCATCCTCGGCGAAGGATTTGGCGAGGGATAGCAGGTCGGAGGATTGGGACAAGGCATCGATGATCGGGATGCCGGCGCGGACGTTGAAGAACGCTTGATCCGCGTTATAGAGGAAAGGGGTGAAGCCGATGGTTGTAAGGTCTGAAGGCGTTGACGGAGTTTCTTTGCTCATTGTTTTGCTCCCTAAAACGAGGAGCTGCCGCATTCGTTACCACACGAATGGGTGGCAGCTGTACGCAGGGTGGTAAACCGGGAGAGCAAAGAAACCGGCAGACCCGAAGGTCTCCCACGTACAGCTGCCATGACAGTAAATTACAGGCGTAAAAGAACGCCTGATGTCGTGATGGAGGCACTGTTGCACTTTGCCTAACCGGGTTACCACACCCGATCGCTGAATGGGTCAGCGACGTCCGGAGAGTATCCCGTCGAAAAACAGCGCAATAGAGCGGCAAAGCGCCCGAACACGAGTTTCGGAGTTTGCCTACAAGGTCTGTGGGCGTCATCTGATATTGCGAGACTGGAAGTAAACGATACTAAACGTCACGTACGAACCGACGTGTGCACAGCATTCAGGTTCGTATGACGGCATCAGCGGAACAAGAAGTACAGGATGAACCAGAGGAGCTTCGGATCGAGAAGAAGACCAGTGAACGATTGCTCATCTTTGATTTGGTCCGCGCAATCAGCCATGACGATATGCGGGCAAGGTATGCAGCGATTAGTGATCGACCCAAGGGCTTGACGACCCGGCATCGGCAGTGAGACAAGTGTCCACGTTTTATGGAATGTGGACACTTGAGGTTTTGAGCTAAATGAAGAGTCAAGACATTTTACTTTTGTTCAAGATGGCCAGTCTCCACGCTCAGGAAGAGAACCTCTTGGGGGAGATGGAGGCCGAATCGAATTCGGACAGGGTCGAAGAGCTGCTCAGGCCTTATGTCGTCAGCCCAATGACCGCAGGGGAGAGTGTGGGGAAGCCATTGGTCACCTACTCCACTGATGGGGAAGACACAATCTTCCATCGCAGCGAACTCGATTCGCCTTTCGCTGATGGGCCAGGCTGGGAGGGATGGGCGGAACCAGCATCTGATCCACCGCTGACAAGTTGGAGCGATCGGTACTCTCTGCGTGCGCTGTCTGCCTCTCTCGGACTGAGCAAAAGCGAAGTCTCAAATGCTCTCGCCCGATGCCGGGAATCCGGATTGCTCATCCATGACTACGACACCGGGCTTGCCAAAGTGCACCGCCGGGAACTGCTGAAAATTACCGAGTACGCGCTGAAGTACTTCTTCCCGGTCAAGCCTGGCGCGATGGTTCGTGGCATACCCACAGGCTTTGCGGCGCCTGCGCTGTCCAAAAGCATCAAGAGTGCGGGTGGTTTGATTCCGGTCTGGCCGGATGCGCAGGGAACCGAGCGAGGCCAAGCGATAGAGCCGCTTTACAAAACAGTGCCGGAAGCGGTGAAAAAAGACCGGATCCTTTACCACTATCTGGCGCTCGCTGATGCAATCCGTCTGGGTGGTCCGCGTGAGTGTGGTGTGGCAATCAGTATTCTGAAGGCAGGGATGGGGCTTAAATAACATGTCGTCAAACGCGGATCACAACTACGAACTTATTGAGTTCGTGGCTGAAGGCTTGGGCGAGGCGTTTCTCGCCGAAGTTGCTTTTGTTGGCGGTTGCACAACTGCCATGCTGGTTACAGATACAGCCGTGCTGGACGACATTCGTTTCACTGATGACGTTGATTTAGTGATCGAGTTGGCCGGTATCAGCGCCTGGAACCAACTCACTGAACGGCTGGCTGCCAAGGGATTCAAGATCACCGGTGAGGACGAGGTCAATTGTCGTTTTCGCTTCAATGACGTTGTTGTGGATGTCATGCCTTCCGACCCTGCAGTACTCGGCTATGCCAACCGCTGGTTCGTCGAGGGGCTGGCGAGTGCGGATAAATTCACCTTGCCCAGCGGCACTGTCATCCAGATATTCCAGCCCACGTATTTTCTCGCGACGAAACTGGAAGCTTTCGCCGGTCGGGGAAATGGTGATCCTTATCACAAGGATGTCGAGGACATGATCATCTTGATCGATGGTCGGCCTGAGCTGTTGGAGGAGGTGCGCCAGACTGACAAGGACCTCAAGGCGTTCATCACAGAGGGAATCCACAAGCTGATGGCGCTCGATGGGGTTGGCTACGTGATCGAAAGTTCAGGCTCGGTGCAGGCGAATCCGGGTAGAGGACAGATTATTCACAGGCGTATGAAAGCGCTGGCCAACGCATGAGATACCACTCCCGATCAATCACTGGGCAAGCCAGCAGGGCAAATAATGACTATGCCGGAGCGACCTGTGAGGGGGACGGTGGTTTTTTTGTTGTCGCGGATGGCACTTCCAGGCGCGGCAGTGGACAGCTGGCTGAAAGCTTCGTAAGCGGCATGTTGGCGGCTCATTCCACACGGATGGAGCTGGGGGACTATCCTGCAGACCCCGGAACTGTTGAGCGTCTATTGGCTTCAATACTGGCGGATTTTCATGCGTCGTTGCCTGCTGATCAGACGGGAGCCATCTGTTACCTGATTGGCTTGGTCGCTCATGACCGACTCACCGTTGCATACGAAGGTGACTGTTCATGCGGGATTGCAACACTGGCGGGAGCCATCGAGTGGATTACGCCACCTCATTGCAAGGCCAATTGGCGGCGCGACCGTTCGCACTGTGAGTTGGCGCAAGATCCAGCTCGAAATTCAGTAACGCGATGCCTAAAGATCAATCGGGTTCCGAACCCTGACTTTGTTTGTTGTGCACTGGAGGCTGTTGAGCGCTTGGTATTTGTCACTGATGGCTTCTGGGCGGACTTGACGCAAGCCCAGCAAAGCATTTTGTTGGCGGCGCCGGATAGCGACTTTAGCGTTGGCGACGATGATGTCACGTGGATAGATGTTCAGCTTGGCCCGCAAGGCTGATGAGCTGTCTGAATCCAGCGCCATCCCTTGTAGGAGCGAGCCTGCTCGCGAATGCGTAGTGTCAGTCGACGAATCTGTAAACTGACCCACCGCTTTCGCGAGCAGGCTCGCTCCCACAGGGATTTTGGTGGCTGTTGGGATGTAAAAAGCCCCCGTAACTGCGAAGTTGCGGGGGCTTTTTGTGGATGCGCTTCAGATCACTCTTCGGCGACCGAATCCTTGCTCTGACGCTTCTGGATCAAATCCACCAAGCGCTTGGCCAGCGCCGGGTAGTTTTCATCAAAGTGATGCCCGCCAGGCAGTTTCACCGCTTCACCAACAGCAGTCTTGTCGGTGCAGCCACTCTCATCCGTCTCTTCTTCACCATAAATGCACACAACCTTGGCCGCCGGCAGCTTGGCCATTTCCGGGCCGGTGGCGGCTTCTTTGCCGGCGTTGCCGAGCCAGCCTTCGACTTCGATTTCGAAGCTGCCGGTGCGGGCGAAGGCGAGCAGGATGATCGCGTCGACGCGCTGCTGTTCGTTCTCTGGCAGGCGGTTGTAGATCGCCGGGAGTACGTCAGCGCCGAACGAATAGCCGGTGAGGATGAAGCGTTTGGTGCCCCATTTCTGCCGGTAGTGCTGCATCAGTTCGGTGAGGTCGAGCGCGCTTTGTTCCGGGCTTTTGTGCTGCCAGTAGTAGCGCAAGGTATCGATGCCGACCACCGGGAAACCGATCTTGGCCATTTCGCCCGCCACGTCGCGGTCGAGGTCGCGCCAGCCGCCATCGCCGGAGAGGAACAGGGTCACGGTGTCGTTGGCCTGACCGGCCGGCACTTCCACGACCGGGATCGCCAGGCCGCCGTTGGCCTTGTCGCCGCCGACGAGGATTTTGCGCAGTTCGTTGTTCAGCACTTGCGGCAGGTTGATGTCGTAGTCGCTGATGCTTGTCTCGGCGTTCGGCTGATCGCGCACGAAGCCCGCGCTGGCGTCGTCCGGGTTGTCGTTCCACGCCACCAGCCAGTGGCCGTGGGCGGCAGATTTCGGCAACAGGTGGGTGCAGCCGGGTTTTTCCAGAGCCAAGTCGACGGAGATGGCCTGGGCCTTATCGTCTTTCTGTTCCGCCAGCCAGCGCCATGCCAGCACAGCGCCTGGGCCGATGCCGCTGACCAGGGTGGCCGGGCCATTCAGTTCGCGCAGGCCTGATTGCAGGGCGCGGCTTTGCAGCAGGCAGTCCTTGGGCAGAATCACCTGAACGATCTGCGCCGAGGCGCTGCGGCTGAGGGTGGTCAGTTGTTTCTCGGAAAGCTTCTGTTCGTCGGTGACGGCCACCAGTACCTGAGCCTTCGGCTTGTTGCCGGGGATCACGCGGGTCATGGCCGTGCCATCGGCGGGTTTCAGTTGTTCGACGGTCGGTTCCGGTGCCGGACGTTTGAGGTACCAGTAACCGCCGCCGGCAATCACGGCCAATACCAGCAGGGCGGCCAGGATGTACTTCAGGGAGCGTTGAATCATCAGCGTTTCACCAATCCAGTCAAGCCGCCCGCGATCAGGGCAGCAGTGTCGGCCAGCGCCACGAGCGGATCGAGTCCGGCGGGCACGGCCATATAACGGGGTTCCCAGTCGGGCTGGAACTTGTCTTTGAAGCGGCGCAAACCTTGGAAGTTGTACAGCTGCTCACCACGGCGGAAGACCATCGAGCCCAGGCGCTGGGTCAGCGGTGCGCCGCGCCGGGGTTGCAGCCCCGACAACGGCACCATGCCCAGGCTGAAGCGCGCGTATCCGTGACTCTTATAGTGTTGAATCAGGCCGACCATCATGAATTCCATGGTCAGCTTCGGCGCTTCCGGGTGCGCGCGCATCAGGTCGAGACTGGCCAGGTCGTGGCTGTAGGTCTCGAGCAGATTGGCGAACGCTACCGGGCGGCCTTCGAAGCGAATCACCGCAATGCGGAAATGCTTCAGGTAATCGTCGCTGAAACGGCCAAGGGAGAAGCCTTTCTCGCGCACGTTCTTGCCGGTCAGCCAGGCATCGGAAATCACTTTCAGCTCGTCCATCGGCGCCTGCCCCGGCTCATGGATTTCCAGCGACAGTCCATCGCGGGTGCCACGGTTCCAGGTGTAGCGCAGGTCCTTCATCTCCTTGCCCTTGGCTTCCAGATCGAAGCGTTGCAGATCGACCCGGGCTTCTTCGCCGAGCTTGATCGCAGTCAGGCCGATGTCCATGTAGTACGGCAGGTTCTCCGCACGTACCTGATAGAAAACCGGGCGCGTATGGTGGATGTCGCAGAGATCGCGGAACTGCCAGATCATTTCCGCACGTTGCTGGCCCGGCCCGATCGGGTCGTACAGCGCCACCAGACTGCGGCCACGGCGGGCGTACATCAGGAACGCCTCGTCGTTGGGATGAAACAGCAACGCCTTGTCACCGGTCAGCGCGAGGCCGCCGTCGGGTTGCGACGAGGCCATGAGGATTTTCGCCGCGCGATCCAGTTCGTCCGGCGTCGGCAAATGAATCACCGGGCGCGCGGTGCGCAGCAGCCAGGTCAGCGAGATGATCACCAGCAACACCGCCGCACCGAGCAGCGAGCGCAGACCGCGCGGCGCGTCAGCATCGAGGGTGAACTGCCACCACAGCTGATGGCTGTAGGGTACGTCCTGATAGGCAAACAGCAGCAACCAGGCCGAAGCGCCCAGCACGCAGAGACTGGCGACCAGATACAGCGGCGAAAACGGCAGTTCGGTCAAACGGCTCGGGCGGTAGAAGGAGCGGCGGAACACGCCGAGCAGCGCGGCCGTAAACGTCATCAGCGTGGCTTCTTCCCAGTCGAAGCCTTTGAGTAGCGAGAGCAGGGCGCCGACCAGCAGCAGAATGGTGGTCAGCATCCACGCCGCCGACAGGCGTCGGCGCAGACCTTGGGCGAGCAACAGACACAAAACGCCAATCAGGCTGGCGCCGAAGTGCGAGGCATCGACCAGACGATGCGGGATCAGAAAACCGATGTGCTCCAGGCGCGTGTCGATTTCCGGGGTCGCGCCGGAAAACAGCAGCACCACGCCAGACAGAAACACCAGCACCGCCAGCACCGGCGCAGCCAGACCGGACGCCGCGCGCATGGTCTGGGATTGAAACAGGCGCTGGCCTTCGTTGATCAGCAGTAGTACGCAAGCGACCAGCAGCGGCAGCACCACGTAGATCAGGCGATACAGCAGCAGGGCAGCGGCCAGCGGTGCGGCGCCAAGCTTGTCGGCAAACGCGGCGAGCAGAATCGCCTCGAACACACCAACGCCGCCCGGAACGTGACTGAGCACGCCCGCAGCCAGTGCCAGCAGATACACCAGCAGGAACGGCGCAAACGGCGGCGCTTCCGGCAGCAGCAGATACAGAACGGTGGCGGCAGCCGCGACATCGAGGGCGGTGATCACCAGTTGCAGGAAGGTCAGGCGTCGACCCGGCAGGCGCAATGTCCGCCGCCCGGCACGGACCAGCAGATTGTCGGGGTAGGGTTGTTCCGGCAGACGACGGCGATAGATGCCGATTGCCAGCACAGCACCGAGGATCAATACGGCAGCGGCGACCGAGCCCAGCAAGAATTCGGACAGCCCCAGCGCTTGCGAGGCGGCGGGCAGGTTGCTCAGGGTGGCCAGCGCTGCCAGTGGCGGCAAGGCGCAGCCCAGCGAGAGGCTGGCGAACAAGGTCATGTGCGCGACTTCCGACGCACCGACGCCCAGTCGCGCATATAAACGATAACGAACCGAGCCGCCGGACAGCAGCGACAGGCCGATCGCATTGCCAATCGCAAATGCGGTGAAACCGCCGAGCGCGAGGGTGCGCGGCGGCAGTTTCACACCAGCGTAGCGGCTGGCCGACCATTCATAGCCGAGCAGAATGATGAACCCGACCACGGTCGCACCGATGGCGCCGAGCAGGGCAGGTTTGGGCACGTCCAGAATCGAGTCATGCAGCGCGTCGAGATCGAGTTCGGCGAGCAGATGGCGGCAGGCAATCAGGGCAATGGCAAACAGCAGCAACGTGACGGCCAGACCGATCGGCTGACGGTATTTGCTTAATCGATCCAGCCAGCGCAAACGCTCGGGTTTGATCGGTTGTTCTGCTGTAACGGTGTCTTGTGGATCAGACGAGTTGGCGCGCATCAATCACCTCTTGGATTGTGCGCGACAGGATGGAGGTATCCAGCCAAGTTACCAATCCCTGTAGAAAAAAATAATCACAAAATACTACGCCTCTCGTCGGGCATCGGCGAGGGCAGTTCCTGGATTGCAGAAACCCTGTCTGCGACTCAAGCATAGTCGCAAGTCAGTGGTTCTGATGATCCCCAGCGGTTCACTGCACAGTGACAGATCATTGTTGCGAAAGGACTTTTTCAACAGATACAAAAAAGGCCACTCTTTCGAGTAGCCTTTTTTGATGTTTGGTTGCGGGAGCCGGATTTGAACCGACGACCTTCGGGTTATGAGCCCGACGAGCTACCAGACTGCTCCATCCCGCGTCTGTGTGGCGGCATTCTACAGGCGAACGACGAGGTGTCAACCGCTAATCCCGGAATGGGCCAAATAACTGCGAAATCGCGGCAAACGGTCGCAGGTGATGCGTAAGTTTCGGAAATGCAAAAAATTGCCGTTTCGCCAGCGATTGAGCAGGGCGCCCGTTTGCAAAACAGACGCGCACAAAAAAGGCCACTCTTTCGAGTAGCCTTTTCTGATGTTTGGTTGCGGGAGCCGGATTTGAACCGACGACCTTCGGGTTATGAGCCCGACGAGCTACCAGACTGCTCCATCCCGCGTCTGTGTGGCGGCATTCTACAGAGGTTCGCGAGTGTGTCAACCGCCGATCTGGATAAATCTGTTGAGGTTCAAGCGCTTAGCGTCTTTTCCGGGCGGGCGACCGGTGCGCAGGGCAAGCGGCGCAAGGCTTTCAGCTCTATTGCGCGCTGATCTGTGATTGAAAAAATAAATTCATCGGAAATCTCCTACGGTCGGAAAAGAACATTCAACCACTGGTGCTATATACAGGTACCAATGAGATACTGCCGCTCCGGCTTGCCACGTTGTCTTTTTCCGACATGACCCAGCGAAAAATCATCCACATCGACTGTGACTGTTTCTACGCCGCCATCGAGATGCGCGATGATCCGCGTCTGGCCGGCAAGCCGTTGGCGGTGGGTGGTTCGGCGGATCGGCGCGGGGTGATCGCCACCTGCAACTATGAAGCGCGCGCCTATGGTGTGCGCTCGGCCATGGCGTCCGGTCACGCGTTGAAATTGTGCCCGGACCTGACCATCGTCAAGCCGCGCATGGAGGCTTATCGCGAAGCTTCGAAAGAAATTCATACGATCTTTGCCGACTACACCGACCTGATCGAGCCGCTTTCGCTGGACGAGGCCTATCTGGATGTGTCCGACAGCGCGCATTTCGGCGGCAGCGCCACGCGCATCGCCCAGGACATTCGCCGCCGGGTCTCCAACCAATTGCACATCACCGTTTCCGCAGGCGTTGCGCCAAACAAGTTTCTGGCGAAGATCGCCAGCGACTGGAAAAAACCCAACGGCTTGTTCGTGATCACCCCGGATCAGGTCGAGGAGTTCGTCAGTGGTCTGCCGGTGAGCAAGCTGCACGGCGTCGGCAAGGTCACCGCCGACAAGCTCGGCAAGCTCGGCATCGTTGACTGCCAGCATCTGCGCGAGTGGGGCAGGCTGGCGCTGGTGCGCGAATTCGGCAGTTTCGGCGAGCGCTTGTGGAATCTGGCTCGTGGGATCGATGACCGTCTGGTGCACAACGACAGCCGCCGTCAGTCGATCAGCGTGGAAAACACCTACGACGTTGATCTGCCGGACTTGCGCAGCTGCCTGGACAAATTGCCCGAGCTGCTCGATACCCTGAAAACCCGCATGGCGCGGATCGACAGCAGTTATCGACCGGGCAAGCCGTTCGTCAAAGTCAAATTTCATGATTTCACCCAGACCACGCTGGAGCAGGCTGGGGCAGGGCGCGACCTGGGCAGTTATCAGTTGATGCTGACGCAGGCGTTCAACCGCGGCGGCAAGCCGGTGCGGCTGTTGGGGGTGGGAGTGAGACTGGAGGATTTGCGCGGCGGGTTTGAGCAGATGGAGTTGTTTGAGCGGTAGATTCGCGGTGCCTGGCAGGGCCTCTTCGCGAGCAGGCTCGCTCCCACATTGGATCTTTGTCGTTCACAAATCCCTTGTGGGAGCGAGCCTGCTCGCGAAGCTTCTAAGCTTTAATTCGGTCCCGGATCAGCCACCAGGCGCCCGGCATCCTTGGCCAGAGACTTGAGAAACTCAGTCTGCAACTCAGGATCATTGCGGGTCAGTTCGATCAGGCTCTGTTCCAGTTCGCTGGCTTCTTCTTCCAGACCCAGCTCCGACAGGCGTTTGACCCGGTGTACCCACTGGCTAAGCTCGTCATCTTCCAGATCGTCATAAATCAGCCCGTGCGCCTCAATCAACTTGCCGCGCAGGTGGCGGCTGAGCATCAGGGTCGAGTCGGAGTGCACATCGTCCTTGGCGTCTTCGACACTGATCTGCAAGCGGCCAACATGGTTGAGGTCATGTTCGGCGAAAGGGCTGTCGAGCAGATTCAAGCGCAGCACGCCGTTGCGGTCGGTGGTCATGTCGAATGTCTGCTTGCCGGCCTTGACCTGCACCGGTCGTTCGCTCCACGGCAGGCTCGAATACTCCGTGCGCTTGTCGCGCTGGACTTCGTCGATGCCCGCGAGGTTCTGCTGCGCGCGACCATTGGACTGCACGTTCATGAACGGGTTGAGCCCGGCAAAACCGTAGCTCAGCCAATCCTTGGTGACGCTGTCCGGCAGGTTACCGAGAGCGAACACGTTGACCACGTTCGCACCGACACCACCGACCACGGCCACCGCCCCCAGCGGAATCTCGTAGACTTCGCGCCAGGGTTGGTAAGGCGTGTAGCGGTCGTAACGACGGGTGACCTCGAACTCGGTGACCTCGAAAGTCTTCTGCTCGTTGATCTTCACGCGTCGCTGCGGCAGCTCGAGCACCTTGGGCTCGCCGACATCGATCTGCAGGCTGTGATCGAGCAACTTTCGCTCGACCCGCTCTTCGTGCTCGCTGCGTTGCGACATGTGATTGGCGCAGCCGCTGATCAGCAGGGCGCCGCACAGGGCGGCGCCACCGAGGCCTAAGGTGTTTCGCTTGAACATGACGTCTCTATCTGGTTTCAGCGGCGGATACGGGCCTGAAGGAAGGACACAACATCGGCCACCGGCAGTGCTTGCGCCTCTGCTTCGGAACGACTCTTGTATTCCAGGTTGCCTTCGGCGAGGCCGCGGTCGCTGACCACGATCCGGTGTGGAATGCCGATCAGCTCCATGTCCGCAAACTTGATGCCCGGGCTGGTTTTCTTGTCGCGATCGTCCAGCAGCACTTCGAAGCCGGCCGCCGTCAGTTCGGCGTACAGCTTGTCGGTGGCTTCGCGCACCTGCTCGGTTTCATAGCGCAGCGGTACCAGAGCGATCTGGAACGGCGCCAGGGTGTCGCTCCAGATAATGCCGTTGGCGTCGTTGTTCTGCTCAATCGCTGCGGCGACCACGCGGGAAACGCCAATGCCGTAGCAACCCATTTCCAGGGTCACCGGCTTGCCGTTTTCGCCCAGCACTTCGCACTTCATCGCCTTGCTGTACTTGTTGCCCAGCTGGAAGATGTGTCCGACTTCGATGCCGCGCTTGATTTCCAGCGTGCCTTTGCCGTCCGGGCTTGGGTCGCCAGCGACGACGTTGCGCAGGTCGGCAACGGTCGGAACCGGCAGATCGCGCTCCCAGTTCACGCCGAAGTAGTGCTTGTCGTCGATGTTCGCGCCAATACCGAAGTCGCTCATCATCGCCACCGAGCGGTCGATGATGATCGGCAGCGGCAGGTTCAGCGGGCCGAGCGAGCCGGCGCCGGCGCCGATCGCGTCACGCAGTTCGGCATCGGAGGCCATCACCAGTGGACTGGCCACGCCAGGCTGGTTGGCAGCCTTGATTTCGTTCAGTTCGTGGTCGCCACGAATCACCAGCGCGATCAGCTTGCCTTCTTCTTCGGCGTGCACGATCAGGGTCTTGATGGTCTTTTCAATCGGCAGATTGAATTTTTCCACCAGGGCGGCGATGGTTTTGGTGTCCGGCGTGTCGACCAGACGCAGTTCTTCGGTTGGCGCAGGGCGCGAGGTTTCCCGTGGCACCGCTTCGGCTTTTTCGATGTTCGCCGCGTAGTCGGAACCGTTGCTGAAGACGATATCGTCTTCGCCGGACTCGGCCAGCACGTGGAATTCGTGGGAACCGGCGCCGCCGATCGAGCCGTTGTCGGCTTCTACCGGACGGAATTTCAGACCCAGACGCGTGAAGATGTTGCAGTAGGCTTCATGCATGCGGTCGTAGGTGATCTGCAGCGACGCCTGATCGGCGTGGAAGGAGTAGGCGTCCTTCATGATGAATTCGCGGCCGCGCATCAAACCGAAGCGCGGGCGGATTTCGTCACGGAATTTGGTCTGGATCTGGTACAGGTTGATTGGCAGCTGTTTGTAGCTGCTCAACTCGTTGCGCATCAGATCGGTGATCACTTCTTCGTGGGTCGGGCCCGCGCAGAAATCACGACCGTGGCGGTCTTTGATGCGCAGCAGCTCAGGGCCGTATTCTTCCCAGCGCCCCGATTCCTGCCACAGCTCGGCCGGTTGGGTGCTCGGCATCAACACTTCCAGAGAACCGGCAGCGTTCATCTCTTCGCGAACGATGGCTTCGACCTTGCGCATGACTCGCAGGCCCATCGGCAGCCAGGTGTACAGGCCCGAGGCAAGCTTGCGGATCATGCCGGCGCGCAGCATCAGCTGGTGGCTGATCACGACCGCGTCGGAAGGCGTTTCTTTCTGTGTGGCGAGCAAAAATTGACTGGTGCGCATGGTTGGCCGTTGTCGGTTGCTATGACTGGAAATGACGGAGCAGTGTACCGGCGAGTTTTGCTGACGTACAGAAGTGTGGCCGGCGGCGCCAGCGGCGGGATTCCTCCCGCCATTGGCGAAGCGTCCTACGATTCTTCGGTGACGGGCGTCGGTGCGGGCTCGGGCGTCGGTGTTTGTCCTTCGCGGCGGCGCTCCTGGAACCAGTGCAGCGCGATCAGTAGCAGCGTCGGTACGCCGAGCAGGGCGGTAATGAGGAAGAAGCTGTGATAACCGAACTTCTCGACCAGCACGCCGGAATAGCCGCCCATCAGGCGCGGCAGCAGCAACATGATCGAGCTGAGCAGGGCATATTGCGTAGCGGAAAACTTCAGGTTGGTCAGGCTCGACAGGTAGGCAACGAACGCCGATGTCGCCAGGCCCGAGCTGAAGTTGTCGAGGGAAATGGTCACCACCAGCATCTGGAGGTTCGGGCCCATGTCCGCGAGCATGACGAACAGCAGGTTGGTCGCTGCCGAAGACACACCACCGATAAACAGGATCGGCAGAATGCCGAAACGCACGATCAACAGGCCGCCCATGCCGGCGCCGACGAGGGTCATGATCAGGCCGAAAATCTTGCTGACACTGGCGATCTGATCCTTGGTGAAACCCTGGTCGATGTAGAACACGTTGGCCATCACGCCCATTACCGTGTCGGACATCCGGTAAGTGGCGATCAGGCCCAGCAGCAACAGCGCCTGCCAGCGATAACGCAGGATGAAGTCATTGATCGGCGTCAGTACCGGAGCCAGTCCGCGCCGCCCCATGGCCGACAGACACAAACCGGTGAGCAATATGTAGAGGATGGCGCGCAGAAAGGCGCGGTCTTCAAGCAGCAGGTCCAGCGGGCTCATGTCACCGAACAGCACGCCGGCGAAATCGGTGTTGTATAGCTGGGTGAACATCGCCGGTACGGAGACCAGCAAAACGATCAGCACGAACACCGACATCAATTGATGCATGAACGTGTAGCGCCCGGCCTGCAACTGCGTGCGCAGCGGCACCGGTGGTTCGCGCATGAACAGCGTGGTCAGCAGCGCGGGCACCATCAATGCGCCAAACAGTACATAGGTGCCGGTCCATGCCGCGTGCTTATAGTTGAAGCCGGTGGAGCCGAAACCTTCGGCGAAGAACAGCGCGCCGGCGGTGGCGAGCAGGGCGGCAACGCGGTAACCGGACATGTAGCTGGCGGCGAGAGCGGCCTGGCGGCTGTCATCGGCGATTTCCAGGCGATAGGCGTCGACCGCGATATCTTGCGTGGCGGAGGCGAAGGCAACCACGACGGCAATGGCGATCAGCCAGGACAAATGCTTCTGCGGATCACAGAAACCCATGCCGATCAGGCCGAGAATCACCAGTGCCTGGGAGAGCACCAGCCAGGAGCGGCGACGGCCGAGTTTGCCCAGCAAGGGCAGGCGCCATTGGTCGAGCAGGGGCGACCAGACCCATTTGAACGCGTACGCCAGGCCGATCAGGCTGGCATAGCCAATGGTTTCACGGGCCACGCCTGCTTCACGCAGCCATACGGAGAGCGTCGAGAACACCAGCATGTACGGCAGGCCGGCGGCAAAACCGAGCAACAACAGCACGAGCGTCGAAGGACTGGCATAGGCGGCGAGCGCGGCGCGCCAGGTTTTACGGGGCATGGGCTGAAGTCTGCCTCAAAATTGCGAAAACAAAGCGCGCACTCTAACCGCTGTGCTCTACCGGACGCCAGCCATGGCGCCGAATATCCACACGATTGTTCTGGACGGTGATGCCTTCCATGCGCAATCGCGCGCGCTGCTCGTCACCGGAAGGGCTGCCGACCGGCAGACTGATGCGCCCGCCGGCGCCGAGTACGCGGTGCCAGGGCAGCTTGGTGTCGCCGGGCAACTGGCTCAAAGTCCGCCCGACCCAGCGCGCGGCGCGGCCCAGCCCGGCAAGTTCGGCCAACTGGCCATAACTGACGACTTTGCCTTCGGGCACTTGCGCGAGCGTCGAGTAGAGTGCCGTGCGTCGGATTTGCGCATCGTTTTCGACGCTGTCGAGCGGGTCTTTCACGTACGCGGCTCCTGAGCATTGGCGTGATGATGGCGACAAGGGTAATCGCTCGTGGTGCAGTTGAGAAATGAACTCAATTGAAATAGTCCGGTCAGTCCTTGTCATGGGCAAAATCCTACGGATAATGCCGACCCTTTTCGCCAACTCTGAGCCTCCGATCTGCTTATGTTCCCCAGAACCCTGTTGTGCCTCGCTGTTTTCAGCGCGTCCACGCCCCTGCTTGCCGACACCGTCTGGTTGAAAAACGGCGACAAGCTGAGTGGCACTATCACGGTTTTCGACGGCGGCAAGCTGTTGATCCAGACCAAATACGCCGGCGCAGTGGCGATTGACTGGAAAGAGGTCAAGACCCTCGACAGCGATCAGCACCTGCTGGTGAAGCAGGACGCCTATGCCGGTGAAGTATCGAAGTCGCTGACGGCGGCCGACGATGGCAAGGTCACCCTGGCCAACGGCGAAGCGCCGAAGACTGTCGAATTGGCGAGCATTCAGCAGATCCTCAAGCCCAAGCCGATCGTCACCGACCTGGTGTGGAAGGGCAACGTCGATCTGGCGCTGGACTATCAGCGCGCCGAAAAGGACACCGACGATTACGACGTCGCCTTCAAGACCTCGGCTCGCCATGGTCGCTGGCGCCATACCGGCGAGGGCGAGTACAACCGCGAAGTGCAGGATGCGGAAACCACCACCAACAACTGGCGCGCCGAATATTCCCTCGACCGCTTCCTCACCGATCAGTGGTTCTGGCAGGGGCGCATCAACTACAAGCGTGATCACATCGAAGAGCTGGCGCGTCAGCGTGTGGTCGGTACCGGTCCGGGTTACCAGTTCTGGGACGATGAACTGGGTGCGTTCTCGCTGGGCTCGTTGCTCAACCGTACCGATTACGAATATCGCGATGGCAGCAAGGACAACTTCTATTCCGTCGCGATGAAGTGGGACTACAACCGCTACCTCATCGGCAAGAAGGTCGAGTTCTTCACCAATGGCGAAGTCGGCAAGCCGCTGTCGGGCGTTGCCGATTACGCACTGGATGCCGAGCTGGGCCTGCGCTACAAGGTCACCGACTGGGCGTCGCTCAACCTCAAGGCCGAGCGCGACATCATCAGCGGCACCAACGATGCGGATCTGAACAAGACCCGATATACCGCAGGGTTTGGTGTGGCCTGGTAAAAGCACAAACGAAAAATCGCGGCCCCAAGGGTCGCGATTTTTTTTGCCAGCGCAAAACAGGCGCCCACAAAAAAGCCCCGCTTTTAAGGGCGGGGCTCTTTTCTAAAGAAGCTACAAGTTAGATAACTTGTACTTCTTCAGCTTGCATGCCTTTCTGACCGCGGGTAGCGATGAAAGAAACCTGTTGGCCTTCTTTCAGGCTTTTGAAGCCGTCGGATTGGATAGCTTTGAAGTGAACGAACAGGTCGTCACCGGATTGTGGAGTGATGAAGCCGAAGCCTTTTTCATCGTTGAACCACTTAACGGTACCGGTTTGGCGATTAGACATGGTGTAACTCCTTGAACAAAGATAACTGCGACTCAGGAAGAACCCTGGCCGAGACTGAGTGCAAAGAGCAGGAAAAATTCTTGTAGATGGTTGGATCGAAATTCAACATATCGTGTAGAGATTCTCAGTGACACAAGCAACACAGTGACGCCACCTTAACCCTTTTTCCGGAACGTGCCAATGTTTCTTGCAAAGGATTCTGTGTTTTAGGGATCGGCGGTGCGACGGTTCGTCGCCACATCGCGTAAATACGGGGTGTTCGCCGAGAATTGCGTTGCGCACTTTGATCGCGGCGATGCGCCCGGTAAGATGCCGGACAGAATTTTTCCACCTCGCTATTCAGGACAAACCCGCCATGAGCATCAAATCGGACAAGTGGATTCGCCGCATGGCGCAGGAACACGGCATGATCGAACCGTTCGTCGAGCGCCAGATGCGCGGCAGCGACGACAGCCGGGTGATTTCCTACGGCGTGTCGAGCTACGGCTACGACGTGCGTTGCACCAACCACTTCAAGGTGTTCACCAACATCAACTCGGCCATTGTCGACCCGAAGAACTTCGACGCCGGCAGCTTCGTCGACATCCACAGCGACGTCTGCATCATTCCGCCGAACTCCTTCGCCCTGGCCAGCACCGTCGAGTACTTCCGCATTCCGCGCAACGTGCTGACCATCTGCCTGGGTAAAAGCACCTACGCGCGCTGCGGCATCATCGTCAACGTCACTCCGCTCGAGCCTGAGTGGGAAGGTCATGTGACGCTGGAATTTTCCAACACCACCAACCTGCCGGCGAAAATCTACGCCAACGAAGGCGTGGCGCAGATGCTCTTCCTCGAATCCGATGAAGAATGTGAAGTTTCCTACAAGGATCGTGGCGGCAAATATCAGGGCCAGCGTGGCGTAACCTTGCCGCGTACCTGATCGACCATCCGACGGATGTCGGGAATTCTTTGGCGGGCAGACACTCTATGGGGTGTACTGCCCGTTTTTGTTACACACAAATTCGGGCCTTCACTGAGGAGTGCCCTATGAAGATCGACCCGCGAATCAGCGCTGAACTGGCAAGGCTTGAGCCCAATCAGATAGGCGTTCTGGCCTGGTCGTTACTGGCGAATCCGTCTTTGAGCCTGTCCGGCGGCGTGCCCGGCCAGCCCGATCCCGATACTCCCAACGAACAACCGACCGAACCAGGCGAACCGACGCTGCCGGACGAGCCGCCTCCGGCACCTGTCGCCTGACCCACTGTCCTGAATATGGCCCGTCAGTCTGATCGATTTGCGATCTAGCTGACGGGCCATATTTCGTTGTCGCCGATCACGAAGACTTTGCAACTGTCGTCGCGCTCGACCTGATAGCCGCCGGTAAACGCACCGAATGCCGGCATCAGGCTGATGCGCTCACCGAGTCTGAAACAAGCCAGGCGCAGACTCTGCCGACCTTTGCCATGCAGCCGATAGACCGGGTGCACGTGGCCGGCGAGCACGTGCCGTTCCGGATGCGCATCGGGCTCATGCTGCAAGGCAAACGGCCCCAATAACAGCGGCTCTGGCACCACGCGGATATTCAGCGATGCCGGTGGGTCGCCCGCGCGTTTGTCGTGGTTGCCGCGAATCAGCGTCATCGGCAGGTCAGCGTGGCGCGCTCGCCACTCTGCCAGCGCATTCAGTGTGGTCGGGACATGTGAGCCAGGCCCATGCAGGAAATCCCCGAGAAAAATCAACTGGCGACACGGCAGCCGCGCCAGCAATGCGTCGATCACCTCGATGTTGCTCGCTGTCGTGCCATGCGGCACCGGCTGGCCGAGGCTGCGATAGGCCGCCGCCTTACCAAAGTGCACATCGGCGATCAGCAATGCTTCCTGCGCTGGCCAGTACAGGGCTTTCTCCGGCAGCAGCCACAACTCCTCACCGGCCAAACGCACTGGGTACGCACTCACGACGATTTTCCGTTATCAGCGGTTTTTTCCAGGTCACCGACCATTCTTCTGATCCTGTCAGCCAGTTTTTCCGAACTCATGCTCTCGCGCATCCGCTCCACCAGCAGCGGAAAACCCAGTGGTGTAGGACGTTTAACCTGATGCACGTCGAGTTTCATCTGATTGATCCGCTCCAGTGTCTGTTCCAGACGACGAATATCCAGTTCCTCGCGTAGGACTTCTTCCCCGGCCTGGGCCAAGAGCAGATTGTCGGCGTCGTATTGTTTGAACACCTGGAAAAACAAGCCACTCGACGCCTGCACCTGGCGGGTACTCTTTGGTGCGCCCGGATACCCGGCGAACACCAGCCCGGCGATCCGCGCGATTTCGCGGAAGCGGCGCAACGCCAGTTCACCGGCATTGAGGCTGGCCAGCACATCCAGCAACAAGTCATCGGCGTTGAACAGGTGAGCGTCGAGATGCGTGGCCCAATCCACCGGCGTGGCGCTGAGCAGTTCCAGGCCGTAATCATTCACGGCAATCGAGAAGGTCACCGGTTGCCGCTGACTGACGCGCCACGCCAGCAGGCTCGCCAGTCCCAGATGCACTTGGCGCCCGGCGAACGGATAGAGGAAAAGATGCCAGCCTTCGCGGGATTTCAGTACCTCGGCGAGCAGATTTTCCGTGGTGGGCAAGCCGGACCAGCGTATTTGCGTTTCAAGCAGCGGCCGCAGCGCGTGCATTTCCGGGCCTTTGAACAGACCTTGAGCAGCGGCGCTGAAGCGCGTCACCACTGCTTCGGCCAGTTCGTTGGATAACGGCATGCGTCCGCCATTCCAGCGCGGCACGGCGGCTTTTTTTGCGGTGCTGCGTTTGACGTAGGCGGTCATGTTTTCCACCCGCACCAGTTCCAGCAGGCGGCCGGCGAAGAGGAAACCATCGCCGGGTTTCAGTCGGGCGATAAAGCCTTCCTCGACGCTGCCCAGCTGTTTGCCGCCGCCGCCCTTGCTCCAGAATTTCAGGTTGATGCTCGCGTCGCTGACGATGGTGCCGATGCTCATGCGATGGCGCCGCGCCAGACGCGCATCCGGCACACGCCAGACGCCGTGTTCGTCCGGCTCGACCCGGCGGTAATCCGGATACGCTGTAAGAGACATCCCGCCATGGCGTACGAACGCCAGCGCCCAGGCCCAGTCTGCCGCTGTCAGGTCACGATAAGCCCAGGCACCACGGACTTCTTCGTACAAGTCTTCAGGAATAAAGCCACCGCCAAGGGCCATGCTGACCAAATGCTGGACCAGCACATCCAGCGGCTTGTGCGGTGACAGGCGCGGCTCGATGCGCCGTTGCTCGACGGCATCCCGTGCGGCGACCGCTTCGATCAGTTCCAGGCTGTGGGTCGGCACCAGCGTCACCCGCGAGGTGCGCCCCGGTGCGTGGCCGGAGCGCCCGGCACGTTGCATCAACCGCGCAACGCCTTTCGCCGAGCCGATCTGCAGCACGCGCTCGACCGGGAGGAAATCCACACCCAAGTCCAGGCTCGAGGTGCACACCACCGCTTTCAATTGGCCATTCTTCAGCGCCTGTTCGACCCAGTCGCGGGTATCGCGTGACAGTGAGCTGTGGTGCAGCGCGATCAACCCGGCCCAGTCCGGCCGCGCTTCCAGCAGCGCCTGATACCAGATCTCCGATTGCGCGCGGGTGTTGGTGAACACCAGGCTGCTGGCACAGGCGTCGAGCTCGGCCACCACTTGCGGCAGCATCTTCAGACCGATGTGGCCGGCCCAGGGAAAACGCTCGATGGCCGGTGGCAGCAGGGTGTCGACTTGCAGGGTTTTTTCGCTTTTGCCCTGAACACTGACGCCGCCGCCCTGTGGGATCAGCACTTGCTCCGCGTGGGATTGATTACCGAGGGTGGCGGATACCCCCCAGACAATCAGTTCCGGCTGCCAATGACGGAGGCGGGCGAGCGCCAGTTGCAGTTGCACGCCGCGTTTGTTGCCGAGTAATTCGTGCCATTCATCGACGACGATCATGCGCAGGGTCGACAACGCCGTGCGCGCATCGGCGCGGGCTAGTAGCAGAGTCAGGCTTTCCGGGGTGGTGATCAGCGTGGTCGGCAGACGTCGGCCCTGGCGGGCGCGTTCGCTGCTGCTGGTGTCGCCGGTGCGCAGGCCGATCGACCACGGAATCTGTAAATCATCCACCGGAATCTGCAACGCGCGGGCGGTATCGGCGGCGAGGGCGCGCATCGGCGTGATCCACAGCACCGTCAGCGGTTCGGCCGGCGGTTTGCGTTTGCGCGGCGTGGCCACGGGAGGTTGCAAGCGGGCGAAGCGGTTGAGTGCAGCAAACCACACCGCGTAGGTTTTACCAGCGCCGGTGCTGGCGTGGAGCAAGCCGGACTCGCCGTTTTTCACCGCCGCCCACACCTGTTTCTGAAAGGCGAACGGCTTCCAGTCGCGGGCGCTGAACCAGATTTTTGCAAAGTCGGGGGATTTCGCCATGCCGGCTGCGTGCGCTCTGGAGGTGTTGTTTCAGAGACAGCGAAGCGGGGCGACAAGTTTAACTTTGTCGGTCGATGGATTCCCCCTGTGGGAGCGAGCCTGCTCGCGAATGCGATTGCACATTCAACATTGATGTTGACTGATAAACCGCTTTCGCGAGCAGGCTCGCTGCCACACAGGGGTGGGTTGCCAACCTTATTTAAGATTGCCGCTGAGGAACTGCTTCAGGCGTTCACTCTTGGGATTGCCCAGCACTTCTTCGGGCGCACCTTCTTCTTCCACCAGACCCTGATGCAGAAACAGCACCTGATTCGAAACCTTGCGCGCAAAACTCATTTCATGGGTAACCATGATCATCGTCCGGCCTTCCTCGGCCAGGCCCTGAATCACTTTCAGCACTTCGCCGACCAGTTCCGGGTCGAGCGCCGAGGTCGGTTCGTCGAACAGCATCACTTCCGGTTCCATCGCCAGTGCCCGGGCGATCGCCACGCGTTGTTGCTGGCCGCCGGACAGAAACGCCGGGTATTGATCGGCGACCCGCGCCGGCAAGCCGACTTTGTCCAGATAACGTCGGGCGCGATCCTCGGCTTCCTGTTTGCTGCAACCCAGCACCCGGCGCGGGGCCATGGTGATGTTTTCCAGCACGGTCATGTGGCTCCACAGGTTGAAATGCTGAAACACCATCGCCAGCCGCGTGCGCAGGCGTTGCAGTTCATCGGCGTCGGCGACGTGCATGCCGTGGCGGTCGGTGACCATGCGGATCGCCTGGCCATCAAGGCTCATGGCGCCGTCATTGGGTTGTTCAAGGAAATTGATGCAGCGCAAAAAGGTGCTTTTGCCCGAGCCGCTGGCGCCGATCAGGCTGATCACGTCGCCGGTTTTGGCCTTGAGCGAAACGCCTTTGAGCACCTGATGATCGCCATAGCTTTTGTGCAGGCCTTCAACGGTCAGTTTGTACATGGACGAGCATCCTCAAGGCGAAAGTAGGTAGCCGCTGCGATAGGCCTGGGCGCCCGCGACGTGGGCGATGACCATGCCGGCAGTGGCCATGCGCCGCAGCGAGCGCGCATACAGCAGGCCGGCGGCGGTGCAATGAATGGGGGTGACCTTGTCGTGGACCGGGTCAATGATTTCGGCGATCTGCTGGCCGGCTTCCAGGTATTGGCCGGGTGTCGCGCAGTACACCAGCAGGCCGCCGACTGGCGTGGTCACCGGTTCGACCCCGGCCAGCGGCGTGGCCGGGTGCGGCAGTGGCGGTTGCGGCTTGGTCTCGCCGACGATGGCGTCGAACTGGATCAGATAATCGATCAGCGCCTGACAATCGCGGCTGGCCAGTGGGTGATTGACGTCGCCCTGGCCGCGCAATTCGACGGTCACCGAGAAGCTGCCCAGCGGAATCTCGAACTGTTCGCCGAAGCGCTCGCGCAGCTGCCACCAGAGCAGGGTGAAGCACTCGTCGAACGACTGCCCGCCGGAATCGGTAGCGAGCAGGCTGGCCTGCGCTTCCATGTAGCGCGCCAAGGGCTCGACCTGTGGCCACGCCTCGGGCGTGGTGTACAGGTGCACCACCGATTCGAAGTCGCAGTGCAAGTCCAGCACCATGTCGGCATCGCAGGCCAGGCGTTGCAGGGTCAGACGCTGGGATTGCAGTTGTGTGGTCGGCTTCTGACGGTCGAGGGCGTTGCGCAGGCTGGCACGGATCAGTTCGAGGTTGTGCTGCGCATCGTCGTTCAACTGGCCTTCGATGGCGTTGCCGATTTCTTCGCTGAGGTCGACGAACCAGCGGTTGAAGTTCTGCCCACTCTCGAGGTCGTAACGGCCCAGCGGCACGTCCATCAGCACTTGTTCGAGGCCGACCGGGTTGGCCACCGGCACCAGGACGATTTCGCTGCGCAGGCGGCCGGCAGCTTCCAGTTCGGCCAGACGCTGTTTCAGGTGCCAGGCGACCAGCATGCCCGGCAGTTCGTCAGCGTGCAGCGACGCCTGGATGTAAACCTTGCCCTTGGCCTGCGGTGGGCCGAAGTGGAAACTGTGAATCTGCCGTGCGGTCCCCGGCAGCGGGGCCAGCAAGTCATGAATCTGGTGGCGCATTGTTATCTCTTTATTTTCAAACCGGTGCTAGTGAGTCGGCCCGAGGAAGGCCAGCCAGCGGCGTTCGGCGAGGCGGAACAGGCCGACCAGCGCAAAAGTAATGGTCAGGTAGATCAGCGCGGCGATGCCGAATGACTGGAAGGTCAGGAAGGTCGCCGAGTTGGCATCCCGCGCGACTTTCAGAATATCGGGAATGGTCGCGGTGAACGCCACGGTGGTCGAGTGCAGCATCAGGATCACTTCGTTGCTGTAGTAAGGCAACGAGCGGCGCAGTGCCGACGGCATGATCACGTAGGCGTACAACTTCCAGCCGGTCAGGCCATAAGCCTTGGCCGCTTCGATTTCGCCATGATTCATGCTGCGAATCGCCCCGGCGAAAATCTCCGTGGTGTACGCGCAGGTATTGAGAGCGAAAGCGAGGATCGTGCAGTTCATCGCGTCGCGAAAGAAACTGTCGAGGATCGGCTGTTCGCGCACGGCGGCGAGGCTGTAGATGCCGGTGTAGCAGATCAGCAGCTGGATATACAGCGGCGTGCCACGGAACAGGTAGGTGTAGAACTGCACCGGCCAGCGAATATAGAAATGCGGCGAAACGCGGGCAATCGACAGCGGAATCGAGACGACGAAGCCGATGCAGATCGACGCGGTCAGCAGCCACATCGTCATCGCCAGCCCGGTGATGTTCTGGCCGTCGGTATAAAGGAAGGCGCGCCAATATTCCTGGAGAAGTTCGATCATCGTACGGCCTCCCGGGCACCGGCGGCGTAGCGGCGTTCGAGCCAGCGCAGGATGAAGTTCGAAGCACTGGTGATCAGCAGATAAATCAAGGCGGCGAGGACCAGAAAGTAGAACAGTTGATAGGTGCTTTTACCGGCGTCCTGCGCTGCCTTGACCAGATCGGCGAGGCCAATGATCGACACCAGGGCGGTGGCCTTGAGCATGACCATCCAGTTGTTGCCGATGCCTGGGAGGGCGAAGCGCATCATTTGCGGAAACACCACGAAGCGAAAACGCTGGCCACGTTTGAGGCCATACGCGGTGGCGGCTTCGACCTGACCACGCGGCACCGCGAGGATGGCGCCACGGAAGGTCTCGGTGAAATACGCGCCATAAATGAAGCCCAGCGTCAGTACGCCGGCGCTGAACGGGTCGATTTCGATGTATTCCCATTCCATGTAGTCGGTCAGCGACGTCAACCAGGTTTGCAGGCTGTAGAAGATCAACAGCATCAGCACCAGATCCGGCACGCCGCGAATCAGCGTGGTGTAGAGCTGCGCGGGCAGGCGCACCAGTTTGACTTTCGACAGTTTGGCACTGGCGCCGAGCAGGCCGAGCAACACGGCCACCAGCAGCGACATTGCCGATAATTTGATGGTCATCCAGGTGCCTTGCAGCAGCAACGGGCCGAAGCCCTGCAGACTGAACGAGGCAAGCCCCAGATTTTGCAGGAGGGTTTCAAACATAAATCAGCAACCTGAGCGGATGGAAAAGGCGCCCATCGGGGATGGGCGCCGGAGCATTATTTGCCGCTGTACAGATTCAGGTCGCCAAAGTGTTTCTTTTGAATCTCGGCGTATTTGCCATCGTCGTGTAACGCTTTGATACCTTTATCCAAAAGTGCTTTCAGCTCAGTGTTACCTTTCTTGATACCGATAGCGGTTTTCGACGGCAGCAATTCGCTGTCGACCGGCTGGCTGACTTCGTAACCTTCGCCTTTCGGCGACTTGAGGAAGCCCAGTTCGGCTTGCAGCATGTCCTGGATGGCTGCGTCGAGGCGGCCGGAGGTCAGGTCGGAATACACCTGATCCTGGTTCTGATAGGCCTGGGTTTTCACACCGGCCTTGTCCAGCACGGCTTTGGCATAGGCTTCCTGAATGGTGCCCTGCTCATAGCCAACAGTCTTGCCCTTCAGCGACGCGACGTCTGCGCTCAGACCGGAGCCCTTCTTGAACACGTAAGCGGTCGGGCCGGAAAACAGTTCGCTGGAGAAGTCGATGACCTTCTCGCGCGCCGGAGTCACGGTCATCGACGAGATCACGCCATCGAACTTGTTGGCCTTGAGGCCCGGAATCATGCCGTCGAAATCGCTTTCGACCCATTTGCACTTGACCTTCAGTTCGGCGCAGATCGCGTTGCCCAGATCGATATCGAACCCGACCAGGCTGCCATCGGCCGCTTTCGACTCGAACGGTGCGTACGAAGGGTCAACGCCAAAGCGCAGCTCTTTGTATTCCTTGGCCAGCGCGGAGCCGGCGGCCATGCACAACGCCAGTGCAGAAAGGGTCAGCAATGCTTTTTTCATTATTCAATCCCTAAGAACCAATATGAGCGCTTGTGGCGCAGAATTATTGTTACTGCAACGCTTACGACCTATAGAAAGTAGCAATTTCCGAACCAGAGTGCCGAACAGGTGTTTTAAAAGGTCGAGTGCAGAGAGGCAAGGGTAGTTGAATGCCCGGAAACGGGCATTGCTGTTTGCATGCACTGTTTCGGTTCAAGCGCGTAGCTCAGAGCAGTTGAAACTGTGGCGAGGGGATTTATCCCCGATCGGCTGCGCAGCAGGCGCAAAAAACTGAGTGCACGATTTCAGGGGGAAATTGCTGGGGGCCGCTGCGCAGCCGATCGGGGATAAATCCCCTCGCCACAGGGTCTGCGATGTGTCGAGAATGAATCAGGCCAACAAGTCTTGCAGAGTCGCGAGGCTGTCGGCTTCTTCGACGGTCTTGTCCTTGCGCCAGCGCAGCATTCGCGGGAAGCGTACGGCGATGCCGCTCTTGTGCCGGCGCGACAGGGCGATGCCTTCGAAGCCGAGTTCGAACACCAGACTCGGTTTCACGCTGCTGACCGGGCCGAATTTCTCCACGGTAGTCTTGCGCACGATGTTGTCGACCTGACGCATCTCTTCATCGGTCAGCCCCGAATACGCCTTGGCAAACGGCACCAGCGAGCGCTGGCTGGATTCCGGCGGACCGTCCCACACGGCGAAGGTGTAATCGCTGTACAGACTGGCGCGACGGCCGTGTCCACGCTGGGCATAAATCAGTACCGCGTCGACGCTGAACGGGTCGACCTTCCACTTCCACCACACGCCCATGTCCTTGGTCCGGCCGACGCCATACAGCGAATCGCGGGCCTTGAGCATCATGCCTTCGACGCCGAGTTTGCGTGACGCTTCGCGCTGGCGGCCAAGGTCGAACCAGTCCTCGCCGGTCAATACAGGGGAGGGCAGCAGTACCGGGCTGTTGCAGCGCGCGATGACTTCCTCGAGTTGCGCACGGCGCTTGACCTGCGGCTGGTTGCGCCAGTCTTCGCCCTGCCACTCCAGCAGGTCGTAGGCCAGCACTACCACCGGCACTTCTTCGAGAATTTTCTTGTCGAGCGTCTTGCGACCGATGCGTTGCTGCAGCAGGGCGAACGGTTGCACGGCCGGCGGCTCATCGGATTGCGGATCGAAGGCATCTTCGGTGGTCGGATGGGTGCTCTTCCACACGACGATTTCGCCGTCGATCACCGTGCCGTCGGGCAAGCCGTGCACGAGCACATCGAATTCCGGGAAGCGCTCGGTCACCAGTTCCTCGCCGCGCGACCACACCCACAGCTTGCCGTCGCGCTTGACCACTTGCGCGCGAATACCATCCCACTTCCATTCCACCTGCCAGTCGCTGGCGGGGCCGAGCAGGGCTTCGAATTCCTCGACCGGTTGCGACAAGGCGTGGGCAAGAAAGAACGGGTAGGGCTGACCGCCGCGCTGGGCGTGTTCGTCGGCGGATTCCGGGGCGATGAGTTTCAAATAACTCGCGGCGTTGGGCCGGTGCGACAGATCGGTGTACCCGACCAGACGCTGGGCCACGCGTTTGCTGTCCAGTCCCGCCATCGAGGCGAGGGCGCGGGTGACCAGCAGCTTCGACACGCCAACGCGGAAACTGCCGGTGATCAGCTTGATGCACAGCATCAGGCTCGGCCGATCCAGTTGTGCCCACAACATCGGCAGTTGCCGCGCCAGATACTCCGGCGTTTCGCCGCGCAGTGGCAGGAGTCTGTGTTCAATCCATTCGGCTAGACCGGCCTCGGAGCTGTGGGAATTTTCCGGCAGCACCAGAGAAATGGTCTCGGCCAGATCGCCGACGGCTTGGTAGCTTTCTTCGAACAGCCATGGCTCCAGCCCCGAAACTTCCACCGCGAGCTCTCGGAGGATGCGCACCGGTACCAGTTGTCGCGGCCGCCCGCCGGAAAGGAAATACACCGCCCATGCGGCATCTGCTGGCGCGGCCTGTGCGAAGTACACCTGCATCGCCGCCAGCTTGGCGTTGCTCGACGTGGTGGCGTCGAGTTCGGCATATAACTCGGCGAAGGCTTTCATGGGGACGTCTCGGCAACGGTGGGTTCGGTGGCGATGTTGTCGTCTTCGTCATCGCCGTATTCGGTGGTGAAGCCTTGTGCATCCAGGCCCTGTTCGCGCAAATGGCGCACGAGCACGCCGATCGAGCCGTGGGTGACCATCACCCGTTCCGCGCCGGTCTGGTTGATCGCCCACAACAGACCTGGCCAGTCGGCGTGATCGGAAAGGACGAAACCGCGATCGACGCCGCGCCGCCGCCGGGTCCCGCGCAGGCGCATCCAGCCGCTGGCGAAGGCATCGCTGAAGTCGCCAAAACGGCGCATCCACGTGCTGCCGCCCGCCGACGGCGGGGCAATGACCAACGCCTGGCGCATGATCGGGTCGCTTTTTTTCACGTCGCCCGCATAGATCGTCGGCGGCAGGTACACGCCGGCATCGCGGTACACACGGTTCAACGGTTCGACCGCGCCGTGGCTGAGGATCGGCCCGAGGGTTTCGTCGATACCGTGGAGGATGCGTTGGGCCTTGCCGAAGGAGTAGCAGAACAGCACGCTGGCCTTGCCGGCGGCGATATTGGCCGCCCACCACTGATTGATCTCGGCGAAGATCTGCACCTGCGGCTGCCAGCGGTAGATCGGCAGGCCGAAGGTCGATTCGGTGATGAAGGTGTGGCAGCGCACCGGTTCGAATGGGGCGCACGTCCCATCCGGCTCGACCTTGTAATCGCCCGACGCGACCCAGACTTCGCCGCCGTATTCCAGGCGCACTTGCGCTGAACCGAGGACATGCCCGGCGGGGTGAAAACTCAAGGTCACGCCGTGGTGGGTCAGGCGTTGGCCGTAATCAAGGGTTTGCAACTGGATATCCTGACCCAGACGCGCGCGCAGAATCCCGGCGCTGGCGCTGCTCGACAGGTAGTGCTGATTACCGGTGCGCGCGTGATCGCCATGGGCATGGGTGATCACCGAACGCTCGACCGGCCGCCACGGATCGATATAGAAATCTCCGGCGGGGCAGTAGAGACCTTCAGGTCGGGCAATAACAAGATCCATGTCGTGACCGGAATGGGGGGCTTGTTAGCTATGAGGCAGGCGTGAGGCTGGAAGTTCGATCGGCTTTTAAGGGCGATGCAAAGCCAATGTGCGAGCGAGCCTGCTCGCGAAAGCGGTTACCAGGCACATCAATTCTGACTGTGCCTCCGTCTTCGCGAGCAGGCTCGCTCCCACAGAGGGAACTGCGTTTACTTGCCGGGGGTGAGGGTCAAGCGCGCCTTGCCATACACCCGATCAAAGTTCTGCGGCTGCATCGACAGGCCGATGTACTGACCTTTCAGCCACGCATCGATCCCGTTCAGGTAATTCGGACTCAGTGGATTGCCCGACTGCCCCGTACCGTTCTGCGCCATCAGCGGCTCGCTCTGGCCGAAGTCGACGATAAAACGCATCGACGGCGCACGCGCGGTGACGAAGTCTTGGCCCCAGGCAAACGCCGAGTTGTTCAGCGTGGTGTGATCGCCACCGGCTGCCAGTGGTCCGCGCACGGTCTGGCCGTTGCTGTTTTTCCACGCGTAGCTGTGCAGTTTGCCCCACTGCCAGGCGCGATGATCGCCGCCCAACTGGCTGTCACCGGCAGTAATCGCCGCAGCGAGGCTACGGGCGAGAATCACGGCTTTGTCTTCCTTCTGCGACGTGCGCAGGTCATCCCAGAACGGACTGTCCTCACGCCCCAAGAGATGATCGGCCTGAGCCGCGTAGGACAGATCGCCATTGTCGACAAAGGCCTTCCACGCCGGGCTCGATTCAGGACCCAGTTCGTCGAGGAAGATCTGCTTCATGCTTTCCTGCAGAAACAGTTCATAAATCGCGGCATCCGCCGAGGTCGGGCTCAGCTTGCCATCGAACGCCATCAAGCGCGTGAAGGCTTCGCGCGCCTTGCTGCGTTCGGCGTCCGGCAGGGCGTCGATCGCCTGTTTCAGCGGTTGCTTCATGCCCGGCGCTTCGAAGACTTTTTTCAGCTTGGCGGCGAAGGTGGTGGTCTGGTCGTACTGCATGGCGATCACGCTGCGGCTGTCGTGCTTGCCGCTGCCGGCCATTTCCGCCAGGCGTTCGCCGCGCTCCGGTGCCGCCCAGGATTTCGACAACTGCATGCCGTAGCCGTCGGGGATGACGCGCTGGTTGGCGGTGCCGAGCCAGCCTTGTGCCGGGTCCTGATCATAGGGGTGCAGCATCGGGTCGGCGTAACCGTCCCAGTCGTAGCGACCGTCCCAACCCGGCGAGGGCAGCAGGCCTTCACCTTCGCGACGGTTGGGGAAGCGCCCGGTGACTTGCCAGCCGATATTGCTTGCGTCGGCAAAGACCAGATTCAGGGTGATGGCGCGGATTTCGCGGCTGGCGTCCGAGGCGCGCTCGACGTTTTGCGCGCGGGTCAGGTCGAAGAAGGCATCCAGGGTTTTGTCGTCGGTGAAGCTTGGCGTCTGCAAGGCGAGACCGAAACCGCTGCCCTGCGCCGCTGCCTGGGCACTGTTGAGCAGCGCGCCGTGGCGGGTTTCGTAGACGGCTTCGCGAATCGGCCGCTGGCCTTTGACGAAGTAGGTTTCGTTGCGCACGCCCAGCGGCTGCCATTTGCCGTTGACTTCATAAGTGAGGCTGCTGCCCTGACGGCGGATTTTCTCGAGGAACAGATCCTGGTTATCGCCGAGCACGCTGGTCATGCTCCACGCCACTTTGCCGTTGAACCCACCGAGCACCATCGGCAGACCGGCAACCGTGACGCCGGCGGCCTGATATTTCGGCGCACGGATCTGCACGAAACTCCACAGCGACGGCGCGGCCATCGGCCCGTGCGCATCGCTGGCCAGCAGGCTCTTGCCGCTGCGGCTGCGTTGCGGGGCAATCGCCCAATTGTTCGCAGTCGGCGTGGCGAGCAGGTTCAGCGCCGAGAGTTGCTGGCTGGCGCTGCTCAGTTCCGTCAGCCCCGGAATCTGCCCGTTGAGCTTGAGGCCTTGCAGTTTGTCGGCTTCAGCCACTGGCAGGTTTTCATCAGGCGCCGACGGGCTCAGCCAGGCGAGTTTGTCAGTGGTCACGGTTTGCGCGAGCACCAGCGACTGGATTTCCTCCGGCAGGTTGGCCGACTGGCTGAAATTCAGCAGGGCAAAAATCAGCGCCGAATCTTCCGGTTTCCAGTATTCGGGCTTGTAACCGCTGGCGGCGAGGTCGCCCGGCAACTTGTCGGCGTAGCGGAACAGGTAGGCGTTGACGCCCCGTGCATACACCTCGAAGAAGCGCTTGAGCCGTGGCGACGAGGCCTTGTACAGCTCGCCGGCGCTCTTCTTCAGATTGACCGCGCGCATGTAGCGGTCGGCATCGAGCATCGACGCGCCGGACATTTCCGCCAACCGGCCCTGAGCCAACAGGCGCAGGGTGACCATCTGGTTGATGCGGTCGCTGGCGTGGACGTAACCGAGACTGAACAGCGCGTCATGGAAGCTGTTGCTTTCGATCAGCGGCATGCCCATCGCATTGCGCCGCACCGAAACGTTCTGCGCCAGGCCCTTGAGCGGTTGCACGCCGGAGGTCGGTGGCAGGCTGTCCTGGGCGTTCCAGGTCTGGCAACCGGACAGGCCGAGGACACCGGCCACTGCTGCGGCAACGCCGAACCGGGGAAGAAAATGTGAAAGGGCTGGCGAGGCCATGACGAAGCTCCTGCGGGGGTATAAGGCTGGGGGCGCAATAAAGCCGCTACGTTAGTGACGGCGCGAGGGCCGCGCAAGCGGGGCGAGTGGTTATTTATGCAGTTGTCGGCTGATCGGTCAGAGGCGTGACAGTTGCTTGTGGGAAAGCGCTGATGTTGAACTACGGAATGAGTCCCCAGACCTGTCAGGAGAAAGATCGCTATGGAGCTTCAGAGTAACGCTGCGCTGATCATCATCGACCAGCAGAAAGGCATTCTGCATCCGCGTCTGGGGCGGCGGAATAATCCTCAGGCCGAGGAAAGAATGCTTGAGCTACTGGCGCTGTGGCGCCTGCGCGGGCGCCCGGTGATCCACGTGCAGCACTTGTCGCGCTCACCTGATTCGGTGTTCTGGCCGGAGCAGGACGGAGTCGAGTTTCAAGAGCGTTTTGTCCCTCAGGGCGGGGAATGGCTGATCCAGAAACAGGTGCCCGATGCGTTCTGTGCGACGGGGCTGGAACGGCAGTTGCGCGAGGCGGGGATTGGTCAGGTGCTCATTGTCGGCGTGGCAACAAACAACTCGGTGGAATCAACGGCGCGCACGGCGGGTAATCTGGGTTTCGACACATGGGTGGCAGAGGATGCATGTTTTACCTTCGACAAGGCCGATTATTTCGGCACACCGCGTACCGCTGAAGAGGTGCACGGGATGTCGCTGGGCAATCTGCATGGGGAGTATGCGACGGTGGTCAGTGCTGCCCTGATTCTGACAGTCAACTGATAGACCTGTGGGAGCTGGCTTGCCAGCGATTGCGGTGAATCAGGCGACATCAATGCAGGGATGTGCCGCCCTATCGCTGGCAAGCCAGCTCCCACAGGGCTGCGCAGGTTCACAAAAATGTGTTGAGTGCAGATCAACTGTGGGAGCGAGCCTGCTCGCGAAAGCGGTGTGTCAGGCGAAGACGATGTCCGCCCGAACCATCAAGCGCCGTGGCACTTCTTGAATTTCTTGCCGTTGCCGCATGGGCAAGGGTCGTTGCGGCCGACGTCTTTCAGGGCGTTGCGCACCGGTTCCTGGTGGGCGTGGCCGCAGTTCGGGCCGTGGACATGGCCATGGTCGTGATCGTGATGGTGGTCATGATCGTGGTTGCAGTCAGGGCCATGGACATGGGGTTGCTGGGTCATCGAGGTCACTCCGGAGTTAGATCGGCGGGGATTATCACGCCATTGCGCTCAAGGTGCACGTAGTGGGCGATGAATAAACCGGTTTCCATTTCCCCCTGCAATCGATAGGGAATCTGCTGGTTCGGATTTTTCAGCAGTTTCACCACGTGTTTGACCTTCGGCCACAGGTTGGTGCGGATCGGCACTTTGAAGTAAGCGCTGCGCTTTGGCCCGACGGTAAACCAGTGCTCATGCTCGCCCTCGGTGAGCAGCATGTCCGCCAGGTGAATCTGGTATTCGAGGCCGCGCACGGTCAGATCGCTGTCGTTGGGATTGTCGACGCGAAAGTGCAGGATGAATTTCTGCTCAAGCAGCTTGGCCCGCACCACCTCGACTTTCACCAGATGCACGGCAGGCTCGACGCTGTCATTGCTGAACCACGAGGCACAGCCGCCGAGGTTTACGATCAGCATCAACAGCAGGAAATGTAATGTGCGCCGACGACCGAGCATGAAATTGACTCCCTTTGTGCCCAGTCTAGACCTTAAAAGATTTCAGCCTTCGGCTAATCCCGTGTAGGAGCGGCCGAAGGCTCGGGCCGCGATCGGACGATCTTTTGATCTTCAGCTCAAGCGCCGAAATAACCCGAACAACACTTCTTGAACTTCTGGCCGCTGCCACACGGGCAGCCGTCATTGCGCCCCAGCTTCATCTGCACCGTGGGATCGATGAAGTACCAGCGCCCGGCGTTTTGTACAAAGGATGAGCGCTCGCGATGGCTGTGCTCGCCCTGGCTGTCATGCCAGCGCGCGGTGAAGGTCACAAAAGCGTGTTCCGGCTGGCCGCCGAACACCTCCGAGCTTTCCACCTCAAGGCCGAGCCAGGTGCTTTGCGCACTCCAGTCGCTGATCGATTGTCGGTTCAGCCCCGTCTGTTGCGCGGGCAGGGTGGTCGCCACCAGATAGTCGATCAGCCCCAGCACATAAGCGCTGTAGCGCGAACGCATCAAGGCTTCGGCACACGGCGCCGGGTGGCCGTCATGATAAGGGCCGCAGCAGGCATCCAGCAGATTGCCGCTGCCGCAAGGGCAAATGGCTGTACTCATTGCATTACCACCAGTATTTCCCGAAGTTTTCCGGATTGGCCCAGAAGCGTGAATTGAGCCAGTCGGGGACTTGTTTGTAGTCAAGCAGATCGTAGGTGAACAGGGTCAGCACCTGCTCGTCGCGCTGGAAACGCTCGCTGGCCTGCAGGGCCAGCGAATAGAAATCGGTTTCCTGCCAGCCACTGGCCGCCAGATCCGCCAGCACCGCGATGCGACTGGCGTTGAGATTGCGGATGCCGCCCAACAGATTCAGGCCGTCGCGCTTGGGCAAATGTTCCAGGCAATCGACTACCAGCGCCAGATCGAAGCGTTGCGCGGCCAGCTCAGCCGGCAGTGCGCCGGGTGCGGCATGGGCGACCACGGTGTCGGGGTGCGCGTCCTTGAATGCGCTCAAGGCGGGAAACTCGCTGGCGCCGATCAGCAGCAGACGGGCCGGGGCGTAGCGATCCAGCAAAGCGGCCAGCGCCTGTTGTGGCGTGCGCGAAGAAATGGCGGCGTTCATCGAAGCTCCTCAGTCAGACCGCCAAGACTAGCCTGCCAGACTGCGTCGGCAAAGCACCCGGTAGCGGCGGTTTCCGCTGAAAGTGGCAAACCCCTGTGAACACGGTCGCAAACAGCGGTGGCCTATTGCTGGCGGAGATTAAAACTCCGGTCTTTACTCCCTGAATCGGTTTTAAGCCGATCCCTCAGGAGAAAACTAGATGAGCATAGTTCGGACAGCATTACCCTTGGTTCTGCTAACCAGTGTGTTGACTGGTTGTGCAGGTTTGCAGAAAACCGACTGGCCGACCTGTGCGGCGGTCGGTGGTGTGGTCGGCGCCGGGCTCGGTGCGACGGAAAGCGCATCGTGGGCTGGCTACGGTGCGCTGCTGGTCGGCGGTACGGCAGCGGCTTACTGCTGGGTGCATGGTGATGGCGATGAAGACGGCGATGGCGTGCCGGACAGTCGCGACAAGTGCCCGGGCACGCCAAAAGGCGTGCAGGTCGATGCTGACGGTTGCCCGCCACCGACGCCTGCGCCAGTGGTTGAAGAAGCGGTTGTGGTCAAGGAAGAAACCATCGTCATTCGTGATGTGCATTTCGAGTTCGACAAAGCCACGCTGACCGGCCCTGACAAGCAAGTGCTGGACAAGGTCGCCGATCGCCTGAAACAGGAATCCTCTACCGCGCAACTGACCGTGACCGGTCACACCGACAGTGTCGGCAGCGATGCCTACAACAAGAAACTGTCGGATCGTCGTGCGCACTCGGTGGTGGAATACCTGATCCAGCAGGGCGTGCCACGTGCCAGCTTCGTTTCGGTGTCGGGCCTTGGTGAAAGCCAGCCTGTGGCTGACAACAAGTCGGCTGATGGTCGTGCACAGAACCGTCGCACCGAAATCAAAATCGTCCGCTAGCCCCTCTCGCATCCGCGGCTTGTGCAGTCGCGGATGCGGGTCTTTACTCCTGTGTAACCGGTATGGGCCGGTACACAGGAGCGTTCACAAATGCGTCTTTTCTCAAGGTCCGTCTTGCCGGTGCTGCTGCTAGGCAGCTTGCTCACCGGTTGTGCCACTCACAGCGATGGCACCGCCCCCCTCAATCAACGTACGTGGCCGATCTGCAGCCTGCTTGGCGGTCTGGTCGGCGGCGGTCTTGGCGCCATTGAAAGCGCCGGCTGGGCCGGCGGCGGCGCGGCATTGGGTATCGTCACCGGCGGGCTGATCTGTTACGCCCAGGATGGCGACGAAGACAGCGACGGCGTCTTTGACCGCCGCGACCGCTGCCCGGACACACCGGAAAATACCGAAGTCGATCACCGTGGCTGCCCGTTGCCGCAATATCCGGTGGCAGTCAAACCGGTCGAACCGGCGCCGCAAACCGAAGTGATCACCTTGAGCGATGCCGGCAACGTGCTGTTCGATTTCGACAAGTCCGATCTGACCCCGGCGGCCAAAGCCCAGCTCGATACCTTGATGGACAAGCTGCGCAATGCCGATGTGGTCAGCATCAAGGTCATCGGGCACACCGACAGCAAAGGCTCCGATGCCTATAACCAGGCCTTGTCGGAACGGCGCGCGAGCAGTGTTGCAGCGTACTTGCTCAGTCAGGGCCTGGCGCCGAACAAGCTCACCAGCGAGGGCCGTGGCGAGAGTGAGCCGGTCGCCGATAACGCCACCGATGAAGGCCGCGCGGACAATCGCCGGGTCGAGTTGCACATCAATCGATAGAAAGCGTCTGTAGTGCGCAGGCTAGAGCTGCCGGGTCGAGATCGTCGCCCCGGCAGCCATTTCATCAGCGTTTGCACAAATTTCATTTTTCCCTCTGGCTTATCCCCCGCAGAAGCCGGTACTGTGCGTGCAAAGAATAATTCGCAACACGGGGGAGCGTATGAAGGTGTTCTGGGGGCTGGGGCGTTTGCTGACCCTGCTGTTCTGCTGCGTGGTACTGGCCAATCAACTGGTGCCGTTTGTTCATCCGCTGCATCTGCTGGTCAATCTGGCCGGCGCTCTGTTGTTGCTGATTCATCTACTCGAAGTGCTGCTGTGCAACCGCAGCCTCAAGGGCCGTCCGCACCCTTGGCGTGACCGTGGCCGCATCCTGTTGTTCGGCGTTTTCCACCTGCAAACCATCCCGGCCCCGGCCGCTCCGGAGGCTTCTTCCCATGCGTAAACTCTGCCTGCTCGCTGCATTCATCAGTCCACTGGCCTGCGCCCAAGTGGTCAACGTGCAAAGCAATTCTTTGATGCGCTTGCCCAACACCACCAGCACGCTGCAACTGGAGAAACTGGAAGTCGCCGATTACGGCACCTTGCTGATCCCGTCCAACGTGACTGAATTGAACATTGATGAACTGCGTCTGGGCCACGAAGCACGTATTGCTATCGTTCCGGCTGAACAAGCGCTGGAAGTGAAGGTCAAGCGCGCTGAGTTGAGCGAGGGCAGCCAGATCACCGCGCGCGGCGCCCCCGGCACTTATGAAAAAGCGGCCCGGGCCGGGCGCAATCTGAATCTGCAATTCCAGGCCCTGAGCGCGCCGCAACTGACGGTCGATGCCCGTGGCGGCAGGGGCGCGCCGGGTTTCGTCGGCCTCGACGGCGGCAACGGTGAAGATCCGGGCTGCACCTATGGATCGGCCGGCCACGGCGCCGATGGCAGTGACGGCAGCGATGGCCAGCCAGGCGCGCCGGGTGCGCTGGTGCGACTCGCCGTACCACGGGATTTCCCGGCCGAGCTGATCAAGGTCAACGTGACTGGCGGTGCCGGTGGCCCGGCGGGTGTTGGCGGCAAGGCGGGCAAGGGTGGCAAGTCCAAGGGCTGCCTGGTGTACCGCGCTGACGGCGGCAAGAACGGCAAGGCCGGCGCGGATGGCCAGCCTGGGTCGGTGGGGGCGGCGGGTTCGGTTACCGTGCAACGCCTCTAACGGCCAACCCGCTGATTGTTCCCACGCTCTGCGTGGGAATACAGCCCGTGACGCTCCGCGTCACTGGACGCAGAGCGTCCCTTGCGGCATTCCCACGCAGAGCGTGGGAACGATCACGGCCGAGCCGCTGCCACAGCCACCAGCACCAACCCGACAAGCAGATTGAGCCCCACCACCCGGCGAATCCGCCCCAGCACCGCCGCACCCGCCGGCCAATCCTTCGCCTCAACCGCCTTGCGCAACTCCGGCAGCATCAGCCCTTGAATGCGGATGAACAGCGCCGTCATCACCACGTACAAGCCGATCATCACCTGCACATACTTCGGCGCGGTCTCGAAGCCGACCTGCTGTAGATGCAACATGCCCACGCCGCTGATCGGCAACAGGATCACCGCGACCCAGACCCAACGGAAAAAACCTTGAAACACTTCCACCCACAGTGTCAGGCGAGCGGGGCCGTCCAGAGCCTTCACAGCCGCAGGGCGCAAGACCATCCAGGCGAAAAACATACCGCCGACCCACACCAGAGCGGCGAGGACATGCAGGGGGTAAACGAGGCTAAAAGGTGTCATTCGGGCACTCCGTTCTGCGCAGGATCGATTAGGCAGGTATGATAGCCGCCGAACCAAACTACTGAAAATTTATCCAGCGTTTCCAGCGCCCGACACTCAATGATCAGCACTGAACTCAAAACCACGATCCAGGGCGCCTATTCGCGTTTTCTAGAGGCCAAGAGCCTCAAGCCGCGTTACGGCCAGCGCCTGATGATCGCTGAAATCGCCAAAGTCCTCGGAGATATCGACACCGACGACGAGGGCCGGCGCAGTGGCGACCCCGCGATTGTCGCGGTGGAAGCCGGCACCGGTACCGGCAAGACCGTGGCCTACAGCCTGGCGGCGATCCCCACGGCGAAACTGGCCGGCAAGCGTCTGGTCATTGCCACCGCGACCGTCGCCCTGCAAGAGCAGATCGTCTACAAGGATTTGCCCGACCTGATGCGCAACAGCGGGTTGAATTTCAGTTTTGCCCTGGCCAAGGGCCGTGGTCGCTACATGTGCCTGTCCAAACTCGACATGCTGCTGCAGGAAGGCCACGCACAAACCGCCACCGCGCAGCTGTTCGAAGAAGAAGGCTTCAAGATCGAAGTCGACGAGGCCAGTCAGAAGCTGTTCACCAGCATGATCGAAAAGCTCGCCGGCAATAAATGGGACGGCGACCGCGACAGTTGGCCTAACGCGCTGGAAGACGCCGACTGGGCGCGCCTGACCACCGATCACAGCCAGTGCACCAACCGTCATTGCCCGAACTTCGGCCAGTGTGCCTTCTACAAGGCCCGCGAAGGCATGGGCAAGGTTGACGTGATCGTTACCAACCACGACATGGTCCTGGCTGACCTGGCGCTGGGCGGCGGCGCCGTGCTGCCGGATCCGCGCGACACCATTTACGTGTTCGACGAAGGTCACCACCTGCCGGACAAGGCCATCGGCCACTTCGCCCATTACACGCGCTTGCGCTCCACTGCCGACTGGCTGGAGACCACCGCGAAGAACCTGACCAAACTGCTCGCGCAGCATCCGCTGCCGGGTGATCTCGGCAAGCTGATCGAGCAGGTGCCCGAGCTGGCGCGGGAGATCAAGACCCAGCAGCAGTTCATGTTCACCGCCTGCGAGCAGATCGCCGATTTCAAACCCGGCGAAGACGTCGAAGGCCGCGAGCGCCCGCGTCATCGCTTTGTCGGCGGGGTGATTCCCGAGGACATGCGCGAGATGGGCATCGAGCTGAAAAAAGGCTATTCGCGACTTAACGACCTGTTTCAACGCCTGACCGACCTGCTCAAGGAAGGCATGGATGGCGAGGTCAATATCGGCATCGCCAGCAATCAGGCCGAAGAGTGGTATCCGCTGTTCGGCAGCCTGTTGTCCCGCGCTTCCGGCAACTGGGAATTGTGGACCGCGTTCACCGCCGAAGACCCGGAAGACAGCCCGCCCATGGCGCGCTGGCTGACCCTGGCCGAAAGCGGGTCGCTGTTCGATATCGAGGTCAACGCCAGCCCGATTCTGGCAGCAGAAACCTTGCGTCGCAGTTTGTGGAACGTCGCTTACGGTTGCCTGGTGACGTCGGCGACGCTGACGGCGCTGGGCACTTTCGACCGTTTCCGCATGCGCGCCGGTCTGCCGAAAAAAGCTGTCACAGCGGTGGTGCCGAGCCCGTTCCATCACGCCGATGCCGGCGTGCTGCGCGTGCCGGATCTGAAGGCCGACCCGCGCGATGCTGCTGCCCACACGGCGGCGATCATTCGCGAACTGCCGGATCTGGTCGAAGGTTCGCGCGGCACGCTGGTGCTGTTCTCCTCGCGCAAGCAAATGCAGGACGTATTCGACGGTCTCGACCGCGACTGGCGCAAGCAAGTGTTCATTCAGGGCAACCTGTCGAAACAGGAAACCCTGAACAAGCACAAGGCGCGGGTCGATGGCGGTGATTCCAGCGTTCTGTTCGGGCTGGCCAGTTTCGCCGAGGGTGTCGATTTGCCGGGTGCCTACTGCGAGCACGTGGTGATCGCCAAGATTCCATTCTCGGTGCCCGATGATCCGGTCGAAGCCGCGTTGTCGGAGTGGATCGAGGCGCGTGGCGGCAATCCGTTCATGGAAATCTCAGTGCCCGATGCCTCGCTGAAACTGGTTCAGGCCTGCGGGCGTCTGCTGCGCACCGAAGAAGACCGCGGCACCATCACCTTGCTCGACCGGCGTCTGGTCACCCAGCGCTACGGCAAGGCGATCCTCAATGCGTTGCCTCCTTTCCGTCGTGAAATATCCTGAGACACGGGTGGGCCGATTGGCCCGCCGCGTTGTCTATCTCTCTGCCACCGCTTTTCCACTGGCCTTGACTGGTCGTTAGGGAGAACTCCGTTCTTATGATCCGCCGTTCGTTGCCCGCTGTTTTCGCCTTGATCTTTGCCGCGCCGTTGCTGGCGGCCCCTGCCGGTCAGCAGACGCTGTTCAACTTCGTGCGCCCGGCCGACGTGGTCAAGGTCGCCACGGAAAACGCCGACCTGCCACAGGCCAATGCCGAACAGACCGCGGAAGGTGAAGTGCTGCGCCGGGTGACGTTCAACCCGGTCGCCCGCCCGACCTTGCGCCTGACACCCCAAACCGGTGCCTGGGACTGGTCGCAGTCCGACATGATGACCCTGCGTCTGCAAAGTGCGATGAATTGGGCGGTCACAGTCTATGTGCAGATCCAGAGCAACGATGGCCGCACTCTGGTCAGCCGCGTCGATCTGCCGGCCGGCCCCGCGCAGACCTTGCTGGTGCCGCTGGTGGCTTCGACGCCACTGAGCCAGGGCATGAAAGCCGGGCCACCGATGCCGATGACCGTCGATGGCCAACGCATTCTGCTGGCCAGCAGCACCGGCGAGATCGATCGCAGTCAGGTGGTTTCAGTGAGTCTGTCGCTGGATCAGCCGAAAGTTGCGCAGAGCCTGTTGCTCGAGCGTTTCGGCGTGCAGGACGGCGAATCGGTGACGCGCGCGGTGTACGGCAATCTGGTCGATGCTTACGGGCAGTCGACCCGCAGCAAGTGGCCGGAAAAAGTCAGCAGCGACGAACAACTGAAAAGCGCCGCCAGCAAAGAGCAGCAACAGCTGAATACGTGGCTGGCCGAGCGTGAAAAGGCTTCGCTGGACAAGTTCGGCGGCTGGAACAAAGGCCCGGCGTTCAAGGCCAGCGGCTTCTTCCGCACGGAAAAACGTGATGGCCGCTGGTATCTGGTGACCCCCGAAGGCCACCCGTTCTATTCGTTGGGCGTCAACACCGTCAGCGCGCAGGTCAACCAGACCTACGTCGCCGGCCGTGAATCCATGTTTGAATCGTTGCCGAAGAACGACGACCCGCTGGCCGCGCATTTCGGCGAGGGCGACAACCGTGGCGGCAACGGTGCCGATCAGGGCCGTGGCTACGGCAACGGCCGCTGGTACGACTTCTATGGCGCCAACCTGCAACGCCTGTACGGTGAACCGTGCAAGGCCGACAGCGACAACAAGGCCGGGATTGCCGAAGCGGCAAAGGCGGGCGCGGCTGAGGCCAACTCGGTGCAGGCTGCTGAGACTGCAGCGGTGCCTGCCGAGCCAAAATCGGGTATTGCCGAAGCGGCGCAGACTGACGCGGTGCAAGCGTCCAGCGAGGAAACCACTCCGTGCACATCGACAATCGATGAAGAACGCTGGACCCGGCATACCCTCGATCGGCTGCAAGCCTGGGGCTTCAACACGGTGGGCAACTGGAGCGCGCCATCGCTGGCGGATGCTGAGCGCGTGCCGTACACCTTGCCGCTGTCGATCGTCGGCGATTACACCAGCATCAGCACGGGCAGCGATTGGTGGGGCGGCATGCCGGATCCGTTCGATCCGCGTTTCGCCATGGCCACCGAGCGCGCCGTGGCGATTGCCGCGCGCGATCACCGTGACGATCCGTGGCTGATCGGTTATTACGCCGACAACGAACTGGCTTGGGCTGGCCCTGGCGACGATCCGAAGGCTCGCTACGCGCTGGCCTACGGCACGTTGAAAATGACCACCGACGTGCCGGCCAAACGCGCCTTTCTCAAGCAATTGCGCGACAAGTACCGCAATCAGGCCGGACTGTCCAAGGCCTGGGGCATCGAGTTGCCGGCGTGGGAATTGATGGAAGACCCTGGCTTCGTGCCGCCTCTGCCGAACCCGGAGCATCCGGAGATCGAAGCGGATTTCAAATACTTCCAGAAGGTCTTCGCCGATACCTATTTCAAGACCATTTCCGATTCGCTGAAGTGGCACGCGCCGAACCAGATGCTCCTGGGCGGTCGTTTCGCCACCAGTACGCCTGAAGCCGTGGCCTCCTGCGCGCAGTACTGCGATGTGTTGAGTTTCAACATGTACACGCTCAAGCCGCAGGACGGTTACGACTTCGCCGCGCTGGCAGCGCTGGACAAACCGGTGCTGATCACTGAATTCAACTTCGGCTCGGCTGACCGAGGCCCGTTCTGGGGCGGCGTGACGCAGCTGGTCAAGGAGGAAGATCGCGGCCCGGCCTATGCCAACTTCCTCAAACAGGCACTGAGCGAACCGTCGATTGTCGGCGTGCACTGGTTCCAGTATCTCGACCAACCGGTGACCGGGCGCTTGCTCGACGGCGAGAACGGCCATTTCGGTCTGGTCGGGGTGACCGATCTGCCGTATCAGGGTTTTGTCGAGGCGGTGCGTAAAAGCAATCTGCAGGCGCTGGAGCAGTTGGGCAAGGAGGCGCAGAAAACCCCGGCGGCGGAAGTGGAAGGCGGGCGCAAGGCCGAGGCTGGCAAAGCGCCGGGGGCTGCACAGGCGGGTGGGCATTCGGGGAATGGTCACTAGGTTTCAGACCGCGTTATCGTTCTTCGCGAGCAGGCTCGCTCCCACACTGGATATCAACAGCAGAGGAGATCCCCTGTGGGAGCGAGCCTGCTCGCGAAGGGATCGCCACAAATTGCGGATCAACCGTCTGGCCCGCGCCTGTTCCCAAATCCCTCAAGGGCTGGAACAATGCGGGCCACTTTGTAGAGCGTTTTCGCGGGGGAGTTGCGGGTGCAGATTCAGGGACATTACGAGCTTCAATTCGAAGCGGTGCGCGAGGCTTTCGCCGCACTGTTCGACGATCCCCAGGAACGCGGCGCAGCCCTGTGCATCAAGGTCGGTGGAGAAACCGTCCTCGACCTCTGGTCCGGTACCGCCGACAAGGACGGCGCCGAGGCTTGGCACAGCGACACCATCGCCAACCTGTTCTCCTGCACCAAGACCTTCACCGCCGTTACCGCGCTGCAACTGGTGGCTGAAGGCAAGTTGCAACTCGACGCCCCGGTTGCACGCTACTGGCCGGAATTCGCCGCCGCCGGCAAAGAATCCGTCACCCTGCGCCAATTGCTCTGCCATCAGGCCGGCTTGCCGGCGCTGCGCGAACTACTCGCGCCTGAAGCCCTTTACGACTGGCAAACCATGGTCGACGCCCTCGCCGCCGAAGCGCCATGGTGGACTCCGGGCACCGGTCACGGTTACGCCGCGATTACCTACGGTTGGCTGGTCGGCGAATTGCTGCGCCGCGCTGACGGGCGTGGGCCGGGCGAGTCGATCGTCGCTCGGGTCGCAAAACCGTTGGGCCTGGATTTCCATGTGGGCCTGGCCGACGAAGAGTTTCATCGCGTGGCGCACATCGCCCGTGGCAAGGGCAACGCCGGCGACGCTGCGGCGCAGCGCCTGCTGCAAGTGACCATGCGCGAACCGACTGCCATGACCACCCGCGCCTTCACCAATCCGCCGTCAGTGCTGACCAGCACCAACAAGCCGGAATGGCGCCGCATGCAGCAGCCTGCGGCCAACGGCCACGGCAATGCGCGCAGCCTCGCCGGGTTCTATGCCGGCCTGCTCGACGGCAGCCTGCTCGAGAGCGAGATGCTCGAAGAGCTGACCCGCGAGCACAGCCTTGGCGATGACAAGACCTTGCTCACGCGCACCCGTTTCGGCCTCGGCTGCATGCTCGATCAACCGGACGTGCCCAACGCTACCTACGGCCTCGGCCCACGCGCGTTCGGCCATCCGGGAGCAGGCGGCTCGATCGGTTTTGCTGATCCGGAGCACGATGTGGCTTTCGGTTTCGTGACAAATACCTTGGGGCCTTACGTTTTGATGGATCCGCGTGCACAAAAGCTGGCGCGGGTGCTTGCCACTTGTCTGTAAAGCTTCAACAGAGGTTCCAGGGTCGGAACCTCGAAGGGATTTTCGTTTCAAAACGGCTGTTTATCCGGGCGAAAGTGCTCTGATTTTTCATTACTTCATTTTGTGGATTTTCAATGTCATCTAAAAAGACCCTCGCCCTGGCCCTGTGTGTAGCGATCACCGGTTGCGCACAGACTCCGAAAAACGATGCAGATGGCGGCAGTTGGTGGCCATTCGGTTCTTCCGACAAAGTCGCGGCCAAAGATTCGGCCCCGGCTCCGGCTCCTTTGAAACCTGCGGCGACTGCGCCAGTGGCCAAGGCCGAAAGCAGCAACCCGTGGTACTGGCCGTTCGGTTCCAGCGATGAAGCGGTTAAGGCTGATCTGAAAGCCGAGGTCAAACCTGAAGCCAAACCGGTCGAGGTGGCCAAAGCCGAGGCGCAGTCCAATGGCAAATGGTGGTGGCCGTTCGGCGGCAAGGACCAGCCAACCGCCAAAGCCGTGCCGATGCCGGATCCGAAGGTGACTCAGGCCTGGCTCGACGACTACGAGCCGCGTCTGCGTGAAGCGGTGAAGGACAGCAATCTGCAACTCGAGCGTCGCGACAACGTACTGGTGGTGACGGCGCCGGTCGAAGGCTCGTTCAACCCGGACCGCCCGGCGATGCTGCTGCCGGTCACGCTTGGCCCGTTCACTCGCGTGGCGAAAATCCTTGAAGCCGATCCGAAAACCGCAGTGCTGGTGCTCGGTCACAGTGACACCAGCGGTGCCGCGCCGGCCAACGTCAAGCTGAGCCAGGAACGCGCGCAATCGGTGGCGGCGATCTTCCGCCTCAGCGGCTTGCAACGTGATCGCCTGATGCTGCGCGGCATGGGTTCCGAAGCGCCGCGTGCGGCCAACGACAGCGTTGAAGGCCGCGCCTTGAACCGTCGTGTCGAGCTGCTGGTGACTCCGCAAAACACCATGGTTGCGCTGCTGAGCAAATACAACATGCCTGCGCCGAAGCCGGTGACGATGGTTGCTGCGCAAGACGTCAAGCCAGTGGCCAAACCGGTTACCCCGGCGCCTGCCGCGAAAAAAGCCGCTGTGCCGGCGGCGAAAAAGGCGCCAGCCAAGAAAACCGCCGCCAAGGCTCCTGCGAAGAAGGCCCCGGCCAAGGCTCCAGCGAAAAAAACTGCACCAGCCAAAGCCGCCGCGACCGACAAGAAAGTCGCCGCAGCCGACGCCGCCAAGAAGTGATCCGCTAACGAAAAGGAATCCGCCATGACCCAGGCTCTGGCCGATATGCGTCGCGACTACACCCGTGACGGTTTGACCGAGGCGCAAGCCCCGGCCGAGCCGTTTGCGCTGTTTCACCAGTGGTTCGCCGATGCGGTGAAAACCGAGCAGGCGCCGGTGGAAGCCAATGCCATGACCCTGGCCACGGTCGATGCCGACGGTCGTCCGCATTGCCGCATTCTGTTGCTCAAGGGCCTGGACGAGCAGGGCTTCACCTTCTTCACCAACTACGACAGCGCCAAGGGCCAGCATCTGGCGGCCAACCCGTTTGCCGCCATGACCTTCTTCTGGCCAACCCTGGAGCGCCAGGTGCGCATCGAAGGGCGGGTGGTCAAGGTCACGCCGCAAGAGTCCGACGCGTATTATCAGGTGCGTCCGCTGGGTAGCCGCCTCGGCGCCTGGGCCTCGCCGCAGAGCCGGGTCATCAACGGTCGTGGCGAACTGGAGGATTTGCTCAAGGCCACCGAGCAACGCTTCAGCGACAGCCAGCCGCATTGCCCGGAACACTGGGGCGGTTACCGCTTGTTGCCCGAGCGCATCGAGTTCTGGCAGGGCAGGCCGAGCCGCCTGCACGATCGCCTCAACTACCGCCTCCAGGGCACCGAGTGGATTCTGGAACGACTGGCACCCTGAGCAGTCTACCGAGCGAGATAAACGCGGATGGCGCAGGATCGCTGATTTGACGCTACCTTGAGTGGACGCTCGCGGGCATCTGTACCAGGCCTGAATGGAAGCCAATTTTATCCGGATGGTGTCGTGACAGGCGCCAGGCCACGGGGTTTAATGAACACATGTTCTTTTGGAGTTGATGCTATGCGTAAGTCTGTTCTGCTGGTTGCTTCCTTTTCGACGATGGCGATGTTGCTGACCGGCTGCCAATCGAGCCTCACCGGCGACTCCTACTCCCGCGACGAAGCGCGTCGTGTGCAGACGATTCGCATGGGCACCATCGAATCCCTGCGCCCGGTAAAAATCGAAGGCACCAAGACCCCGATCGGCGGCGCAGCAGGCGCAGTGGTCGGCGGCGTCGGCGGCAGTGCTATCGGCGGCGGCAAGGGCAGCATCGTTGCTGCGGTCATCGGCGCAGTGGCCGGCGGCCTGCTTGGCTCGGCCACCGAAGAAGGCCTGACCCGCACCCAAGGCGTGGAAATCACTGTCCGCGAAGACGACGGCAGCATGCGCGCCTATGTGCAGCAGGTTCAGGAGAATGAAGTATTCCGCGTTGGCGAGCGGGTACGGATCTCCACCGTTGGCGGAACCAGCCGCGTTTCGCACTAAGCGGGAAGCTGGGTAAAAGAAAACCCCGATCAGGTGACTGGTCGGGGTTTTTCTTTGTTTGTGAATTGCTCATTCAGTATGTGGCGCAGGTGCCCATGAAGTATTCGAGGCCCTTTGGAAAACTGACGTTGAGCAGGGTTTCCAATGCGGTTACCTGATCCTGAGTCAACAACAGCTCGCCGGGTTCCACCTCATCCAAGGGCTTGGATTCAATGAGCTGGGCCACTTTTTCATTCATCTCGCTGCCTGTGATATCCAGCTCGAATTGCAAGGAGTCATCTTGGACTTCGTCAGGGAAGAATCCGGTAATCGAAAGAAAGCGCATGTTTCAATCCTTAATTTCTAGAAGTTTTTCGTTTTGGATCCGCTGGTCCCGTTTGTTCACCCGTCAAGTGATTGAACTCGCCTAAATGAGTCGTTCCTAATTTGTCGTATTTTTCGACGGCGTTGCTTTTGTAATCCCACTCGTAAATTCGACCTTTGCGGTCTACCCAACGTGCTCGCTGCTTTCCACCACCTTGCACTGACGACTTCGATTTCACTTTGACTGCATCAGGGAATGCGGGCAGCGTTTTCGGATGGCCGTAATAAGCTTGGTCGCGAGCACGGCTGAGCACAACATAGGCCGGCCTGACGCCCGAATCTGCCGGATACACCAAAATAAAGTCTTTGTACTCCGGCGGATAAACCGGATTCACCAGAATTCCGTCCGCCGCTTTCGTCGGTGGATACACCCAGATATGCGGTGCCTGCGGGGCGGCCTCCAGTGCTGGAATGCCTAGGATGTCCGAGCCATCCACCGCCGGGGTCCAGAGCAGTTCGATGCCTTCACCCAGATCGGCAACGAACCGGTCGCCCCGTGCAATGAACTGTACGACATTGACCATTTCCCAATCGCGGTTCTTGCCGGTGTAAAAGCCGTATCCCTTGAGGCTGCCATCGGCCTGTTGCTCGACGCGCAGGCGCGCGCGGGTTCGGGCTTGTTTGAGTGTGCTCAGTTGCTCATCGGTGTAGAGCGCGCTGTCGCCCAGGCTGGTTGGCATCAAAAGCGCAACCAGCCCCACCAAAGACGCCGCCGCCGCAGGGGAGGCGAGCGCCGGTAGCACTTCAAAAGCCGAGCCTGCCAGGGCCAGACTGCCGAACCCGACCGGGATGGTGTTGGCGCTGATTTTCTTGAGAGGAATGCCGCCGCTTGCGTCGGCTTCGCGAGCGCCGAGCAGGATCAGCTCGCCGTAATCCTTCAGGCTGTCGGTCGGCACCATGCCGGAAGGATTGCTGTAATCGATAATCGCATCCGGCAACTTGCAGGACTTGGCGAATACACAGCCAGCACGCACGGCTTCAGGTTTTTTCGCAGCCACTTCACGGCTGCGCTCGAACGCCTCCTGCCGCGCCAGCATCGCGTCGTAAGTGTTTTGCCCGGCTTCGCGCTCGGCCAGTTCTGCGGCCGTCATATACCGCCAGGTAACGTGATGTCCGTCGCCCTCCGGTAGGTTTTGCACCCGGGGAATGTCCTTGTTCCGCGCCACTGATCGTCCCTTCGTTCATCATCGACAGCCCCTCGATAAGGGGCTGCACGACGTTATCGAGGCGGGGAAAGTGTGGCTGTAGGACGGGTCGCTAATGACGTGGGGATTGTTCGACTTGAACGAGGTCTGCCGCAGAGACGTGGAGCAGTCTGCTACGCAAACTCATCGTTACCAATTGGCAATGTGAATTTCGAAATGAATCTAAACAATTTATCCAGCACGAACTGCTTGGACCACGGCGGTTGAGTGTCTGATTTGATTTCGATCAGTTCTCCATCCGTAATTTCAGCTATCTGCGTCAGGTCTTCACTGCCTTCATCAGAGTTATCGAAAATATACGCCCGATTGGAGGCCAGAATAGCTTCGGATAAAAGCTCCAGAGATCGCCAGTATCGAGCTTCAATTTTTTCAGCAGGAACGTTATGCCCGCCTCGGGAAACGCGGTATGCAACTCTCGCAATATTTATCTGCGGATCCGCTGTCGCCACGTAATAGACGTAGACCCTATAGCCGGATTTACTCGCTTCAGCGAGGAGGCTGACTTTGTCCGCGGAGGACATGACGGTTTCGAACGTAAAGCTGATGCGCTCTTTTATCAACGATCTACGGATGAAGTCGCAGAGTGCCGACGCAACGTACGAGTCGATTTCAGTATTCGAAAAGTTGAGCCGGATTCCATCAATTGCGAGGTCATCAAGCTTTGCCTGCGAACAAGGCGATTTTTTCAGCAGGGGTGAGCACGGAGAAAGTCGAAAAGCTCCGCCTTATGTGCTTCGATGCGATAAGAACCGAAATCAAAGTAACCGGTATCTTTGATTGAGCGTTCGATGTCGTCAGGATTTATGTAGTTGCCCAGCAGGTGCGCAGGGACAAGTCGATTGAATGTGCTTTTCCCGGATCCGTTCGGTCCCGCAAATATCCGTATTCTCGGTGTGCTCAAGAAGTAACCTGTTTTGAAGATTTATTGATGTGCAGACGCGTTCCGCTTTTCAGATTGCCGTAGGCGCCAATCGACCGCAAAACGATGGAAGTCTTCTCGGTCACTTCAAGCAGTTGACCATCTTTAGCGACAAGCACCGCTGCGCCGTTTGCGAGCGCCATTTTGTAGGCATTGCTGAAGGCCTTTAAAGCGATGTCAGGAATTCGTGACTCCTGAACAGCAATCTGATCATCAGTCATTGGGCGTTTTTCGGCTTTGCGCGACATGAATGACTCCAAAAGGGTGTAAAGAGTAGATGGCTGTTTCTTGCGCAAGATATAGCACATTTGCAAGGTTTACAGCCAAGCCCCTCGTCTGTTGAAGGGCTGTGCCATTCGCCGGAACAAACTTCAGGAAGCTTGTATCGTACCCCTGCGACTCGCCGCCGCCGTCACCGCATAGCCAATCACCGCCGCGAGAATCGAGCCGGTGAGGATGCCCATGCGATCCATACCGGCGTAATCACTCACGCCGGGTTCGAAGGCCAGCGAGCCGACGAACAGGCTCATGGTGAAGCCGATGCCGCAGAGGATTGCCACGCCGAGGACTTGGCCCCAGTTGGCGCCTTGGGGCAGGGCGGCGATGCCGATCTTGACCGCCAGCCAGGTCAGGCCGAACACGCCGATGGTCTTGCCCAGCAGCAGGCCGATGGCGATGCCCATCGGTACGTCGTGGGTGAAGCTTTCGACGGTGACGCCGCTCAGTGACAGGCCAGCGTTGGCGAAGGCGAACAGCGGCAGGATGCCGTAGGCGACCCAGGGGTGCAGCGCGTGTTCGAGAGTCAGTAGCGGCGACGACTCGGCGTTTTTCGTGCGCAGGGGAATGCAGAACGCCAGAGTCACACCGGCAAGTGTCGCGTGGACACCGCTCTTGAGCACGCAGACCCAGAGGATCAGGCCGATGATCATGTACGGCCCGAGCTTGACCACGCCGAGTCGGTTCATCGCCACCAGCGCGGCAATGCACGCAGCCGCCAGGCCGAGGGACAGGGTCGAGAGTTCGCCGGAATAGAAGATTGCGATGATGACGATAGCGCCGAGGTCATCGATGATCGCCAGGGTCATCAGGAACAGTTTCAGCGACACCGGCACGCGTTTGCCGAGCAGGGCCAGTACGCCGAGGGCGAAGGCGATATCGGTGGCGGTAGGAATGGCCCAGCCACTCAGGGCCGCGGGGTTGTCGCGGTTGAGGAACCAGTAGATCAGCGCCGGCACCAGCATGCCGCCGATCGCCGCTGCGCCGGGCAGGACGATCTGCGAAGGCTTGGACAATTGGCCGTCGAGCACTTCGCGTTTCACTTCCAGACCGATCAGCAGGAAGAACATCGCCATCAGGCCGTCGTTGATCCACAGCAGCAGGGGTTTGGCGATTTTCAACGCGCCGATCTGCGCCACCACCGGGGTGTCGAGCAGGCCGGTGTACAGCCACGACAGCGGTGAGTTGTTGATGATCAGCGCGAGAACGGCTGCGGCGATCAATAGCAGACCGCTGGCGGCTTCCAACTGAAAGAAACGCGTGAAAGTGCTACGCAGAGGCAAGGTCGCTCTCCATCGAATCAAGAAAAAGGTGAAACACCCTAACCCGTACCGTTAGTTGTTAAAACAAAAGTTATATTCTTTTTTGTTATATGTCGTTACAGACTGTCTCGCTCGGGCAGCACTGAGCCTAGCAGTTGCCCGACACATTGAGACTCAGCTGTATCTTTGCCGTCTGCGGGATTTTTCCTAAGCTTGCGGCAGACCTTTTCCAGGAGACCGATCTCCTCGCTGATTCAATGAGAACCGAGACCATGAGCGACAACCGACAGTGGGCACGCGAAGCCATCCGCATCATCGAGGCGGACTTCCAGCGCAGCGCCGACACCCACCTGATTCCTTTGCCGCTGCCCGGTTTTGCCGGCATCGATTTGTATTTCAAGGACGAATCCAGCCACCCCACCGGCAGCCTCAAGCATCGCCTGGCCCGTTCGCTGTTCCTTTACGCGCTGTGTAACGGCTGGCTGAAACCCGGCGCGCCGGTGATCGAAGCATCCAGCGGCTCGACGGCGATCTCCGAAGCGTATTTCGCGCGCATGCTCGGTTTGCCGTTTATCGCAGTAATGCCGGCGACCACCTCGAAAGAGAAGATTGCTCAGATTGCTTTTTACGGCGGGCAGAGTCATCTGGTGCAGGATCCGACGCAGATCTACGCCGAATCCGAGCGCCTGGCCCGCGAGCATGGCGGTCACTTCATCGATCAGTTCACCTACGCCGAACGCGCCACCGACTGGCGAGCGAACAACAACATCGCCGAGTCGATCTTCCAGCAGATGCGCTACGAAAAACACCCTGAACCGACGTGGCTGATTTCCAGCCCCGGCACCGGCGGCACCACCGCGACCCTCGGTCGCTACGTGCGCTATCGCCAGCACTGCACCCGCGTGTTGTGTGCCGATGCCGAGCGTTCGGTGTTCTTCGATTTTTACCAGACCGGAGATGCCAGCCTGCGCCTGGACTGCGGCTCGCGCATAGAAGGCATTGGTCGACCTAGGGTGGAAGCGTCGTTCCTGCCCAAGGTGATCGATGCGATGGTCAAGGTGCCGGACGCCCTGTCGCTGGCGGCCATGCATTACCTGGCGCAGCGTTTGGGGCGGCATGTCGGTGGATCGAGCGGGACCAATCTGATCGGTGCGCTGATGGCGGCGCAGCAGATGAAAGCGGCGGGGCAGTCGGGGTCGATCGTGGCGATCCTGTGCGATGGCGGCGAGCGTTATGCCGATACGTATTACGATCAGCAATGGCTGAATGCGCAGGGTTATGAACTGGGTGATTTGATTGCAGCGGTGGCGGCAAGTGCCGAGCGCGGAGAGGCGCTGCCGACCTCGGTGCTGCGCGCCAACATCTGAAGAAACGCAAAAACCAATGTGGGAGCGAGCCTGCTCGCGAAGGCATTTTTCATTCAACATCATCGTCGATTGAAATACAGCTTTCGCGAGCAGGCTCGCTCCCACAGGGTTTTGTGTTGGGTCAGCTGATGCTGATCAGGCTTCCAGACCGAGGATATCGCGAGCCACTGCCTCGGCAATGCGAATCCCGTCAACACCCGCCGAGAGAATTCCGCCGGCATAGCCCGCGCCTTCACCGGCCGGGAACAGGCCTTTGACGTTCATGCTCTGCAGCGACTCGTTGCGGGTGATGCGCAGCGGCGATGAAGTGCGGGTCTCGATGCCGGTCAGCACGGCGTCGTGCAGCGAATAACCGCGAATCTGCTTCTCGAACGCCGGCAAGGCTTCACGGATCGCCTCAATGGCAAAGTCCGGCAGCGCCAGCGCCAGATCGCCCAAGGCCACCCCCGGCTTGTACGACGGCTCGACTTCGCCCAGCTCGGTCGATGGAATGTCGTTGATAAAGTCGCCAACCAGTTGCGCCGGGGCCTTGTAGTCGCTGCCGCCCAGAATGAACGCGTGGGATTCCAGGCGCTCCTGCAACTCGATACCGGCGAGCGGGCCGCCCGGATAATCGACTTCCGGGGTGATGCCAACAACGATGCCGGAGTTGGCATTGCGCTCGTTACGCGAGTACTGGCTCATGCCATTGGTGACCACGCGATTGGGCTCGGACGTCGCAGCGACCACTGTGCCGCCCGGGCACATGCAGAAGCTGTAGACCGAACGCCCGTTCTTGGCGTGGTGCACCAGTTTGTAATCGGCCGCGCCAAGTTTCGGGTGGCCGGCGTATTTGCCCAGGCGCGCGCGGTCGATCAGCGACTGCGGATGTTCGATGCGGAAACCCACCGAGAATGGCTTGGCTTCCATGAACACACCACGACTGTGGAGCATGCGGAAGGTGTCGCGGGCGCTGTGACCGAGGGCCAGAACCACATGTTTCGAATGCAGGGTTTCGCCGCTGGCCAGTTGCACGCCGACCAGTTGGCCGTCTTCGATCAGCACGTCGCTGACGCGTTCCTGGAAGCGCACTTCACCGCCCAGTTCGCGGATCTGCTCGCGCATGTTTTCGACCATACCGGTCAGGCGGAACGTACCGATGTGCGGCTTGCTGACGTAGAGGATTTCTTCCGGTGCGCCGGCCTTGACGAACTCGTGCAGGACTTTGCGGCCGAGGAATTTCGGGTCCTTGATCTGGCTGTACAGCTTGCCGTCGGAGAACGTGCCCGCGCCGCCTTCGCCAAACTGTACGTTGGACTCGGGATTGAGCACGCTTTTGCGCCACAGGCCCCAGGTGTCCTTGGTGCGCTGACGGACTTCGGTGCCGCGTTCGAGAATGATCGGTTTGAAGCCCATCTGCGCCAGCAGCAGGCCGGCGAAGATGCCGCACGGGCCGAAACCGACGACGATCGGCCGCTGGCCGAGATCGCTCGGTGCCTGGCCGACAAATTTGTAGCTGACATCCGGCGCCACGTTGACGTTACGGTCGTCGGCGAACTTGCCCAACACTCTGGCCTCGTCGCGTACGTTGAGGTCGATGGTGTAGATGAAGCACAGTTCGGAGGACTTTTTGCGCGCGTCATAGCTGCGCTTGAACAAGGTGAAATCGAGCAGATCATCGCTGGCGATGCCCAGACGCTGCACGATGGCGGCGCGCAGGTCTTCTTCGGGATGGTCGATTGGCAGCTTGAGTTCAGTGATTCGTAACATGGCGGGGATCCGGATTCGCGGGGCGCACAACTGCGCCAGGGCGTTTGAAGGCGGCGATTATAAGCCGCCGCGAGCGGATCCGTGGGGGAAAAACGATCAGTCGTTGCGTGCGCCGCCGAAATAGCCGCAGCCGCGCTGCACCTGACCGTCGATGCGCAACTCGGCGCTCATGTGCTGCACGCTGCCGGTGCTGCTGTCGACGCAGCGCTGTGGCGCGACCCACAATTCGATGCGCTGGTTGTTGGCTTCGCTGCTGAGATTGAAGCGGCCGTCGCCCAGTTGCTCTTCCACATACGGCACCGCCAGTGGAGCCTGGCCGTCGCGCTCGATGACCATGCCTTTGCCGCTGACCTTGACGTTCCACTCCGGGCCATGGCCGGCGGCGCGCAGGATCAGCAGTTTGAAATTCGGATCGTCGCAGGCCGTGCCCGAGCGCTCGACGCGATACAACTGGCCGAGGTCGAGACGGTCGCCGGAGACCTTGCCGCGCACATCGGCAAACAGCTTGCCCTGTTCGTCGGCGAGTGTAGCGGCCTCTTGCAGGACGCTGGTGCCGCCGATGTCGTTGACCACCAGTTGCCGCTGATCCTGGCACGGCTGGAATACCAGTTTGCCGTCGGCGGCGGTCAGTTGCCCCTGCATGCGCGTGTGTCCGGCATGGGACACACTTTCACGCTGGCCGTCGAACAACTGGCAGGCGGCAAACATCGGCAGCAGGGCAACGAGGACGAACGAACGGGCAACACGCATCTTTGGCTCTCCAGACAAGTGCTGCCACGTTACGCAGCCTGACCGCTCATCACAAGGGCCTTAACCCACGTGAAACGTCTGACCGGTTTGCAGGCCTTCGACACTTTTCGCGTAGGCCAATGCCACTTCCGCGGCAGGAACCGGCTTGAAGCCACGGAAGTAGGGCGCGTATTTGCCCAGGGCTTCGGTCAGTACGGTCGGGCTCACCGAGTTCACCCGCAGGCCACGCGGCAGTTCGATGGCGGCGGCGCGGACGAAGCTGTCGATGGCGCCGTTGACCAGCGCTGCCGAGGCACCGCTGCGAATCGGGTCGTGGCTGAGCACGCCGGTGGTAAACGTGAACGAAGCGCCATCATTGGCGAACTCGCGGCCGATCAGCAGCAGGTTGACCTGGCCCATCAGCTTGTCTTTCAGGCCGAGGGCGAAGCTGTCCTCAGTCATGTCGTCCAGCGCTGCAAACGTCACGTTGCCCGCCGCGCAGATCAGCGCATCGAACTTGCCGGTCTGTTCGAACAGCTTGCGGATCGAGGCGCTGTCGCTGATATCCACTTGCAAGTCACCGCTGTTGCGGCCGATACGAATGACCTCGTGGCGTTGCGACAATTCTTTGTCCACCGCCGAACCGATGGTGCCCCCGGCGCCTATCAACAGAATTTTCATCGCTGTACCCCATGTGTGTGAATGAGGTTTCAGTCTAGGGTGGTTTTTTCAGCGGATAAGCGCACTAATAGGCAACCTTTGGTTTTCAATTGGAAACAATCCATGAGCGAAATGGATGATCTCGCCGCGTTCGCTGTGCTGATCGAGGCCGGCAGTTTCACCCTTGCGGCGCAGCAGTTGGGCTGCAGCAAAGGCCAGTTGTCCAAGCGCATCAGCCAGCTCGAAGCGCAGTTCGGTGTGGTATTGCTGCAACGCACCACCCGGCGCTTGAGTCTGACGGCGGCGGGGGCGGCGCTGCTGCCGCAGGCCCAGGCGCTGGTGGTCCAGGTCGAACGCGCACGGCAGGCTTTGGCGCGGTTGAAGGACGACATGGCCGGCCCCGTGCGCATGACGGTTCCGGTGTCGCTCGGCGAGACTTTCTTCGATGGCTTGCTGCTGGAGTTTTCCGGGCAATACCCGGAGGTGCAGATCGAGCTGGAGCTGAACAACAGTTATCGCGATCTGTCGCGCGATGGCTTTGATCTGGCGATTCGCGCCGAAGTGGCCAATGACGATCGGCTGGTGGCCAGGCCGCTGTTGGCGTGGCACGAAATGACCTGCGCCAGCCCGGCCTACCTCGAGCGCTTTGGCGAGCCGGCGACGCCGCATACCTTGGCCGAGCATCGTTGCCTGCTCAACAGCCATTACAGCGGGCGCGAAGAATGGCTGTATCACCAGCAGCACGAGTTGTTGCGGGTGCGGGTTTCGGGTCCGTTTGCCAGCAATCACTACAGCCTGTTGAAGAAAGCAGCGCTGTCCGGCGCCGGCATCGCCCGTTTGCCGTCGTATTTGCTGCAAACGGAACTGGCGGACGGCCGCTTGCGCTGGTTGCTGCGCGATTACCAGACGCGACGCATGCCGATGTATCTGGTGCACCCGTATCAGGGTGGATTGCCCAAGCGCACGCAGGTGTTGGCGGATTATCTGATGGGCTGGTTCAAACGCAGTGGCGAGGCGCTGGATCGACTCCAGCGCTGATGTGATTTCCCTGTGGGAGCGAGCCTGCTCGCGAATGCGTCAGTTCAGTCGATACCGATGTTGAATGACACACCGCTTTCGCGAGCAGGCTCGCTCCTACAGGGGGGATCTTACTTTGCGAAACGGCGGGCAATCAGCTGATCGATCGACAATTTGCCCGGCCCGGTCGCCATGAGGTACAGCAACACCGCCGCCCAGGTGCCGTGGGTGGGGTAGGCATCCGGGTAGACAAACAGTTGGATAGTCAACGTCATGCCGAGCAATGCCAGCGCCGAAAACCGTGTGGCGAAGCCGAGCAGGATCAGCAGCGGAAACACATGCTCGGCAAACGCTGCCAGATGCGCGGCAATTTCCGGCGACAGCAGCGGCAGGTTGTACTCGCTTTGAAACAGCGGAATCGTCGAGTCGGCCAAACGTGGCCAGCCCAGTTCAAAAGTGCCGTCAATCAAATCGACGGCCAGTCCTTCGACCTTGGTTTGCCCGGATTTCCAAAACACCGCGGCAATGGAAAAACGCGCGATGAAGGCAATCAGGCTGTGCGGAATTTTTTCCAACAGCGCAATGACGCGCAAGACCAAAGCGTTCATGGCAACTCCTTGTAATTCAGCTGGGTGATCGCGTTATGCGCAATCAGTAAGGCGAGGGTTTGCGCGAGATCGAACGGCGGGCTGTTTTCTGCCGCCGCGAGCAACGGCGAGCCCTGAAGCAGATGACCAATGAACACGCTCGCACCTGGTTCAAGCGCAAACACCTCAACGTCGAGACCATTGCGCAGCACCAGGGCATGCTGGCCTTGATGGAGGCCAATGCCCGCGAGACTTGGCTCCTGCTGGTGCGCGGCCCAGATCGCGACAACCGCGTAGGCTGAGTCGAGCAGGTGCAGCGAGGGATGCAGTTCGAAACACAGTTCACTCAGCGACTGCGGATCGGCCAGCGCGGCACTGACTTGTTCAGGCCGGATCGGCTGCGCATCGGCGGCGTGGTAGGCAACAGTGCGCAAATGCTCGAGTCGCGCGACATCAGCCACATAAGGCACGCCGGCGATGGGTTCAAACTCTGCGATGAAGTCGGCGAAGTGCTCGCCATAGCGGCTCATCAACGGACTGTGTGGCGGCTGACTCTGGACGAAAATCGCCGCCATGGCGCGGAAGAATTCCTCGCCGACCAATTGCAGCACCACCGGATAGCTGTCGGCCAGGGCATTGATCAGCGAGCTTTGCACGTTGTTGCGATAGACCGCGAAACGCCGCGACGGATCGGCGCCGTTGCGGCTGCACAGGCCCTTGGGATACGGCAGTTGCGCATTGAGCAGGGCGGCGGCGAAATCCGCTTGCGTGCTCATGCCGCACGCTCCGCGCGGCGCAACAGCGTCTCGGCTTGCTGCGCTTCGGCGAGCAAGACGTCGAAGGCCGGCACCTGATTATCGCGTTCGATCAGCGTCGCAATCGGGCCAGTCCGTTGCAGCACGCGTCGGTACAGATCCCAGACTGCCTGATCGATTGGTGCGCCATGGTCGTCGATCAGCAAGCGGTCGCCAAGGTTGTCGCAATCTTCAGCGAAGCCGGCCAGATGAATCTCGCCGACCGCGTGCAGCGGTAACGCATCGAGATAGGCCAAAGGATCGCGCTGATGATTGATGCACGACACGTAGACATTGTTGACGTCGAGCAACAAGCCGCAGCCGCTGCGGCGGATTACTTCGGCGATGAACTCGGCCTCATCGATCGTCGAGTGCTCAAATCCCAGATAGGTCGCCGGGTTCTCCAACAGCATCGGTCGTTTCAGAGTGTTCTGCACCTGGTCGATGTGCGCACAGACGCGGTTCAGCGTCGGCGTGTCGTAAGCCAGTGGCAGCAGGTCATTGAGGAACACCGGGCCGTGGCTCGACCACGCCAGATGTTCGGAAAAGGCTTGCGGTTGATAGCGCTCGATCAGCTCGGCGAGGCGTTTGAGGTGCTGGCTGTCCAGCGCGCCTTCGCCACCGATCGACAGCCCCACGCCGTGCAATGACAGCGGGTACTGTTCGCGAATCAGACCGAGAAAATGATGAAACGGGCCGCCGGCCACCATGTAGTTTTCGGCGTGGACCTCGAAGAAACCGAGGTCCGGTACGGAGCCGAGCACATCAAGGAAGTGCCCGGTCTTGAGCCCCAGCCCGGCGCGGGCAGGGAGCTCGGTGCGAGCTGCCTGAGTGCGCGGCAGGGACGGTTCGTGATGACTGAACATGGGCGTCACTCAGGCAGGCCGTGGATCAGGACTTGGCTTTGAAGGCTTCGAGCTGACCGAAACCGGTCGGCGAGGTTTTGCTTTCGGTGGTGGCGCAGGTGCCTTTCGGAACGAGCTTCCAGGCGTTGGCCTGATAGTCCATTTTCGCCGTGCCGGCGCAGGTAGTCCCGGCACCTGCGGCGCAATCGTTCTTGCCCTTCATGGCCACGCCGAAGCATTTTTCCATGTTGGCATCGGCGGCCTGGGCGGTGGAGACAGTGGCGATGCTCAGAGCGGAACCGAGGGCCAGTACCAGGGCGGTAGCGGACAGGGTACGGGTAGTCGCAGTCATGATGTTTCTCCAGTTTTTTATCAGGGTTTCTGCAAGCGGTTTGCGCTTGCTTGTCCCTCTAGAGAACGGGTGGGGGGATGCGTTACAGGCGAGACTGAATTTTTTATGAAAATCTTCGAACTGCCTCGTCCCCCTGTAGGAGTGAGCCTGCTCGCGATAGCGGTTTGTCAGTCACTACTGTTCTAACTGATACACCGCTATCGCGAGCAGGCTCACTCCTACAGGGGATTTTTGGTGGGCATGAAAAAACGGCCCGAAGGCCGTTTTTTTGTGCAGCGATAACACTCAACCGCCGAGGTACGCCTCGCGTACTTTCGGATCGGTCAGCAGCGCTTCACCGGTGCCTTGCATGACCACGCGGCCGTTCTCCAGAACGTAGGCGCGGTCAGCGATTTTCAGCGCCTGGTTGGCGTTCTGCTCGACCAGGAACACCGTCACACCGTCCTTGCGCAGCTGTTCGATGATGTCGAAGATCTGCTGGATGATGATCGGCGCCAGACCCAGCGATGGCTCGTCGAGCAGCAGCAGCTTGGGCTTGCTCATCAGCGCACGGCCGATGGCGAGCATTTGCTGTTCGCCGCCGGACATGGTGCCGCCGCGCTGGTTGAAGCGTTCTTTCAGGCGAGGGAAAAGTCCGAGAACCTTGTCCATCTGTTCCTCATAGTCGCCCTTGTCGGTGAAAAATCCGCCCATCGACAGGTTTTCTTCCACGGTCAGACGGGCAAACACCCGACGCCCTTCCGGGACCACGGCGATGCTCTTGCGCATGATCTGCGACGAGTCCTGGCCGACCAGTTCCTCACCCATGTAACGGATGCTGCCGCTGTGCGCCTGCGGCGAACCGCACAGCGTCATCAGCAGCGTGGATTTGCCGGCACCGTTGGCGCCGATCAGCGTCACGATCTCGCCCTGACGGACTTCGACGTTGACGCTGTGCAGGGCCTGGATCTTGCCGTAGAAGGTGGAAACGTTTTCGAACTGCAGCATTTACGCTTCCCCCAGGTAGGCTTTGATCACTTCAGGATTGTCGCGGATCTGTTCCGGCGTGCCGTCGGCCAGCGGCGTGCCCTGGTTGATCACGACGATGTGGTCGGAAATGCTCATGACCAGTTTCATGTCGTGTTCGATCAGCAGCACGGTGACGTTGTGCTCTTCGCGCAACACACCGATCAGCGCCTTGAGGTCTTCGGTTTCCTTCGGGTTCAGGCCGGCGGCCGGTTCGTCGAGCATAAGGATCCGCGGGCGGGTCATCATGCAGCGGGCGATTTCCAGACGCCGTTGCTGGCCGTAGGCGAGGGTGCCGGCGGTGCGGTTGGCGAACTCTTTGAGGTTGACCTTTTCCAGCCAGTATTCGGCAAATTCCATCGCCTCGCGCTCGCTTTTGCGGAACGCCGGGGTCTTGAACAGGCCGGACAGGAAGTTGGTGTTCAGATGACGGTGCTGGGCGATCAACAGGTTTTCGACCGCAGTCATGTCCTTGAACAAACGCACGTTCTGGAAGGTCCGCACCACGCCTTTGAGGGCGATTTTGTGGCCCGGCAGGCCTTGGATCGGCTCGCCGTCGAGCAGGATGCTGCCGCCGGTAGGCTGATAGAAGCCGGTCAGGCAGTTGAACACGGTGGTCTTGCCGGCGCCGTTCGGGCCGATCAGTGCAACCACCTGCTTTTCCTTGACGGTCAGCGCCACGCCGTTGACCGCGAGCAAGCCGCCGAAGCGCATGCTCAGATTTTCGACTTTAAGGATCTCGCGGCTCATTTGCGCAACTCCATGTGTGGGCGTTGCATCGGCAGCAGACCTTGTGGACGCCAGATCATCATCAGCACCATCAGCGCACCGAACATCAACATGCGGTACTCGCTGAACTCACGCATCATTTCCGGCAACAGGATCATCACGATCGCCGCCAGAATCACGCCCAGTTGCGAGCCCATGCCGCCCAATACGACGATGGCGAGGATGATCGCCGACTCGATGAAGGTGAACGACTCGGGCGTCACCAGACCCTGACGCGCAGCGAAGAAGCTGCCGGCGAAACCGGCGAACGCAGCACCTAGGGTGAACGCGGAGAGCTTGATCACGGTCGGGTTCAGGCCCAACGCGCGGCAGGCGATTTCGTCTTCACGCAGCGCTTCCCACGCACGGCCGATCGGCATGCGCAGCAGACGGTTGATCACGAACAGCGCAGCCAGTGCGAGCAACAGCGCAACCAGGTAAAGGAAGATCACCTTGTTGATCGAGTTGTATTGCAGGCCGAAATACTCGTGGAACGTCTGCAGGCCTTCGGCGGCTTTGCGCTCGAAGGTCAGGCCGAAGAACGTCGGTTTTTCGATGTTGCTGATGCCGTTCGGGCCACCGGTGATGTCGGTCAGGTTACGCAGGAACAGACGGATGATCTCGCCGAAACCCAAGGTCACGATCGCCAGATAGTCGCCGCGCAGACGCAACACCGGGAAGCCCAGCAGGAAGCCGAACGTCGCCGCCATCAGGCCGGCAATCGGCAGGCAGATCCAGAAGCTCAAGCCGTAGTAATGCGACAGCAGCGCGTAGCTGTAGGCGCCGACGGCGTAGAAACCGACGTAGCCCAGGTCAAGCAGACCGGCCAGACCGACGACGATGTTCAGGCCCAGGCCGAGCATCACGTAGATCAGGATCAGCGTTGCGATATCCACCGCGCCACGGGAGCCGAAGAACGGCCAGACCAGGGCGATCAGAATCAGCGCAATGATGAAATAGCGCTGGGTGGTTGGCAGGGTCAGGAAGTTGCTGGCCTTGGCCGGGATCAGTGGCATGCCCGGCGAGGAGCGCCAGGCCTTGCTGATCTGCTGGTTGAACAGCACGCGCAGGAACATCAGCACCGAGCAGATCGCGATGGTTGCGAGTACCGCAGGGCTGGTGTTGTGCACTTCCAGATTGATGCCGACGATGGTCAGTTTCAGACCCAGTACCGGGTAGGCCACCGCCCACACCAGCAAGGCACTGAACAGTGCCTGTTTAAGATTCCTAGTCATACTTTCTCAACCTCCGGACGGCCCAGAATGCCGGTCGGACGGAACAACAGCACCAGAACCAGCAGGCCGAACGCAACGACGTCCTTGTACTGGTCGCCGAAGATATCGGCACCGAACGCTTCCGCTACACCGAGCACCAAGCCGCCGAGCATGGCCCCGGGGATGCTGCCGATGCCGCCCAGTACCGCAGCGGTGAAGGCCTTGAGGCCGACGAGGAAACCGGCGTTGGGGTTGATCACGCCGTATTGCATGCTCAGCAGCACCGCAGCGACCGCCGCCAGCGCAGCACCGATGACGAAGGTCAGGGCGATGATGTTGTTGGTGTTGATGCCGAGCAGGTTGGCCATCTTGATGTCCTCGGCACAGGCGCGGCAGGCGCGGCCCAAGCGGGAACGGGAGATGAACAGGGTCAGGCCGAGCATGGCGATCAGGGTCACCACGAACACCACGATCTGCATGTAGGAAATCAGCACTTCTTGTGCGCCACCCGGACCGAAGGCGAAGTTGCCCGGGATCAGGTTGGGGATAGCTTTGTCCTTGGAGTCTTGCGCCAGCAGAACGGTGTTCTGCAGGAAGATCGACATACCGATGGCAGAAATCAGCGGGATCAGACGGTTGCTGCCGCGCAGGGGGCGGTAGGCGATCCGTTCGATGCTGTAACCGTAGGAACTGGTGACGACGATGCTGGCGATGAACGCCGCAGTCATCAACAGCGGGACACTGTCGAGTCCCATCATGGTCAGCCCGGCGATGGCGATGAAGGCCACGTAGGAACCGATCATGTATACCTCGCCGTGGGCGAAGTTGATCATTCCAATGATGCCGTAGACCATCGTGTAGCCGATGGCGATCAAGGCATACATGCTGCCAACGTTGAGGCCGTTAACCAGCTGTTGGAAGAAGTGATAGAGGTCAGGCATTACAGCGCTCCTAAAAACCTGTACGCATTTCACTGGTGGAGTCATTTTCCCGCCCGGCCCCGTGGATCTCTATCCACTTCGAATCCGGGTTTTGCCAGCGAACCGCTGATGACGGTTTTGAGATTTTCAGGTGGGTCGACTGGCGGATCACGCCAGCGCGGCCCATACATTCGCAAAACAAAGCCCACGGCACGCCGTGGGCTTTATTGGCAGTCAGTCGGGCAAGGCCTTACTGAGGCGAAACTTCGGTTTTAGGTTTGCCGTTGTGCCACTCGTACACGACAAATTTGAAGTCCTTCAGGTCGCCCTTGTCGTCGAAGCTCAGGTCGCCGGTCGGGGTCTTGAACGAACCGGCGTGGATGGCTTCAGCCACTTTGGTCGCGTCTTCGGACTTGGCCGCCTTGATGCCTTCGGCAATCACGGTCACCGCCGAGTAGGACGGGAACACGAACGGACCGCTCGGATCTTCCTTCTTGGCCTTGAACGCGTCAGCCAGAGCAACGTTGGCCGGATCCTGGTCGAAGGATTTCGGCAGGGTCACCAGCAGGCCTTCGGACGCGTCCTTGGCGATCTGGGTGATCGAGTCGTTACCCACGCCTTCCGGACCCATGAAGCGGGCTTTCAGGCCTTTTTCCTGAGCCTGACGCAGAATCAGGCCCAGCTCCGGGTGGTAGCCGCCGTAGTAGACGAAGTCGACGCCGGCTTGCTTGAGCTTGGCGATGATTGCGGAGAAGTCCTTGTCGCCAGCGTTGACGCCTTCGAAGACGGCAACCTTGGTGCCTTTCTTCTCAAGGGTCGATTTCACCGCGGTGGCGATGCCTTCGCCGTACTGCTGTTTGTCGTGCAGCACGCCAACCACTTTCGGTTTCACGTGATCGGCGATGTAGTTGCCGGCGGCAGGGCCTTGGGCGCTGTCGAGACCGATGGTGCGGAAGATCATTTTGTAGCCACGGGCGGTGATGTCCGGGCTGGTGGCAGCCGGGGTGATCATGATCACGCCTTCGTCTTCGTAGATGTCCGAAGCTGGCTGAGTGGAGCTGGAGCACAGGTGACCGACCACGAACTTGACGCCGTCGTTGACGACCTTGTTCGCTACCGCTACCGCTTGTTTCGGATCGCAGGCATCGTCGTATTCAACGGCTTCGAGTTTCTTGCCGTCGACGCCGCCCTTGGCGTTGATCTGCTCGATGGCCATTTTCGCGCCACTGAACTGCATGTCGCCGTACTGGGCTACTGGACCGGTTTTAGGACCGGCGATACCGATTTTGATGGTGTCAGCTGCGAACGAATGGCTGGCAACCCCGGCCAGAACCATAGCGGCAAACAGTTTGGAAATCTGCTTAGTAGCCTTAGTCATAGTGCTCCACTCTTACTGTTGTATTTTTTAGAGTTCTGGCGCCGTAGCAGCAGAACCGGGTCAGATATCTTTGCGATACCCTCCGGAAAATGCCCCGGCAACTGTACCGGTACAGTGTAGAGCGCCGCTTGATCAACTGGGAAGCGGGCGCCACGGGGCAAAACTTGGGGGTGTCGCATTTTTGAATGAAAGAGACAGAATTGCGGCGGGGCAATCGGGGGCATATATCCCAAAAGGCAGCATTCCCTGGCGTTCCTGCTCTTTTCGTTCGGTGCAGCGATTTGCAACCGGGTTTTTCTGACGGACCACCGACGTTATCATTCGCGTCGATTTCTTTTCCGGACAGCTCCCATGAATCAAGAACCTAGCACCCTCTATGCCAAGCTGCTTGGTGAAACGGCATCTATTACCTGGAAAGAGCTGGAGCCGTTCTTCGCCAAGGGTGCCCTATTGTGGGTCGACCCTGACCTGGATTTGATCGCCGCCGCCGAGGCCGTGGCCTCGGATGAGGGCGAGAAAGTCGCGGCCTGGCTGGCCGACGACAAGGTCGCCAAGCTGTCTGAAACGCGGGCACTGGATATTTTCGAACGTGATCCGCAGCTTTGGGCCGTAGTGGTTTCGCCGTGGATTCTGATCCAGGAAAGGGCGGCCGTTTAATTGCCTGCACCCCTTTGGTGCCTCGATTGCCGCACCGCAAGTGTGTAGCGGAGTAGCGTGATGGCACCTTGCCGTGGAGAAATGCCACGCCTCACGGTGACGTAAACGTAACGGGAACAGTTTATTGAGCGGCCTGAGGGTCGCTTAATTGTTTCTGGATATTGGAAAGGTTGAAATCTTTAGTGAATTTGAAGGCCCATCGCTGGCAAGCCAGCTCCCACAGTGTCCGGGTGAACACAAATATTGTGCGCACCACAAATCTGTGGGAGCTGGCTTGCCAGCGATGGCGGCGACTCGGTTTTGATCAGACCGAGTAAGTCTTCCCGGTATGGTTATTCAGCGAAATCACCTTGGTCTTGCCAATCCGGTGGCGGTAGATCTCGCGCAGGTACTTGATCGACTTCTTCACGCAATCACGCGACAGGCGGATGTCATTGATCGAGACGAACTTGTCTTTATCGTTGATCAGCTCGCGATACTTTTTCTCGTACATCGGTTTGATCGCGTACCAGTTGGTATCAAGGATCTTCGCCGGGTTTTCGAATTCGTTGAGCAGGTCGTCGATCCGCTCTTCGTCGAAGTCTTCCTGAATGATGAAGTCGAGAATCGAGTTATCCAGCGTCTCGTCGAAACGGTACGGATTCTTCGCGAAGCAGCGCTTGATGAACGCCACGATCAGCGTGAGGAAGTCGTCCGACAGGCACGGGCTCTTGGCGATCAGGGTGGTCAGCGACAGGTTGGCCGAAGCGCCGATCACCAGCGCGTAGCGCTTGAGTGTGGTGTTGGGGAACAGGCTGTTGAGGTGGGTCTTCAACCGGTTCAGGTCCATGTACGACAGCTTGTAATCTTTCGGCAGCGAGACGATCGAGACCACCGACGAGCAATTCTTGAAGAAGTGCAGGTCGTGCAGCGCGGCGGCGTCGTAGCCGGAATTCTTGTACTGCTCAAGCGAAGCGCGATAACGCTTGGATTCGATCGGCAGCAGGCTGATGCCTTCGATGGCCTGAGTGACCTTGTTGAAGTGCGGCAGGTCGATCGAACGGAAGAACAGGTCGTCGATGTTCAGGCGCTGCGGCTCTTTATCGAAGACCTTGAACTTGTCGCTGCTCGGCGGTGGGGTTTCCGGGACTACCGATTCGGCGTAGGCAATCGCCACCGGCCCGGCCAGACTCATGAACAGGTCGTTGGCGTCCAGGCGGATGGTTTCGCCGATGTCGATGCCGGCGCGGCGGAAGTAGTTCTGGTCGTAGTCGGTGGTGACTGCCTGCGCCGTCAGAATGTTGAAGATCTGTTGCGAGATGTACTGGTTGGCGTGCTTCTCCATGGCATTGACATCAATGTTCTGGATATTGCCGTCATCGCTCTCTTCGGCGTAACGCATGATGTCGTTGGAGATCAGCATCATCGCGTTCCATGGGCGGATACGCCCCATGACGCTGGCTTCGCTGCTGTCTTCGTTGGCGAAGTTGTAGGAGAAATCCCACTCCTCCGACAGGTATTTGCACAGCAAGCGCCCGGCGTTGATGTGCAGCGCTTCGGACATTTCGCTGCGGTGGTCGGAAATGTTCGGCAGCACGCAGATGCCGCTGGTAAAGATCGGCTCGAAGACAAACGAATGACCGCTCTTGCCGTCATGCTCGTCCATCGGCTTGGTGTCGAAGGTCTTGTTCATGTACGAGTGCTGCTGCGCCAGACCGAACTCCGAGGCCATGCCCGAACCGGTACCGCCGCCGGCACTGAAGATCGAGAAATACAGGCGCGACTGGTTGGCCTTGATCCCGCAGCTGTCGATCAGGTACGAGTGGATCATTTTCCAGTCGGGGCTGGAGAAGCGCTGGGTGTCCTTGTTGAGGATGATCTTCGCCAGGTACTGGCCGAGGATCGGCGCGTTACCGGCGCCACCGGCGTGGACTTCGGACAAGTCCATGATCTTCATTTTGCTGTAGTCGCGCAGGAAGCCGCTTTTCTCGCCCTTGCGTGAGAAACGGATGCGCCCGGCGATGTCCTTGTCGAGGTCGCCAAGCATCACCAGCGGTTCGACCAGAAACACCGGTTTGGTCGATTTGCTGGTGCCGATGCGCAGATTGTTCTTGATCCACTGCGCCGGGCTGTAGCCCTTGTCGGCCAGACGCCGGTCGGTCGGGCGGTCTTCGTTGTTGAATTCGTTGAGGTAGAACTTGCGCGCGTTGTACACCAGCTCCGCCACGTCGAGGGCGATGTTGGAGCCGCAGCGACCGAGGCCGATCAGGCACACCGAGGGGAATTCCTGGTCGTTGTGCTGCTCGTTGTCGCCTTCCTGATGCGCCGGGCGCGGGAACACCGAATCGCGCAGGCCGTCGAGGTTATCGAGGATGCGGTCGGTGTTGGTTTCGGTGAAGTACAGGTATTGCTGGGTCGACAGCGGGCGCGAAGGCGGCGTCGGCCTGGATAATGACGCGCTGTTCGCGGCGGGACTCAGGGTCAGATCGGCTGTTGCACTGGCGGGGTTGTTTTTAGAGGTCATGGTGCGCCATTTACCTGGACTGGGTTGGCCCGCCGAACAGTGCCGGCGAACCTCACGGAATAAGATCTCGCGTCTTGTGTGCGCGAATACGGCCCGGGCGTCGTAGTGCTGGCTGGTCTGATCGCCGGGCGGAATCCTTTCCTGATCGTTGATGAATCGGCCATGATTCGGTGATCTTTAATCGAAAAGAGGCGAAATGATGTCAACGCTACCTTCGTTGGGGTTTGCCGGAATCGGCCTGATGGGCCTGCCGATGTGCCGGCGTCTGCTGGCCGCGGGTTACCCGCTGACGGTGTGGAACCGCAACCCGGACAAGTGTGCACCGCTGGTTGCGGCCGGCGCCCGACAGGTATCGAGCCCGGCTAACCTGTGCGCACACGCCGACATCGTCATGCTGTGCCTGGCCGACACTGCCGTGGTGCGTGAGGTGGTGTTTGGCGCTGGCGGCGTTGCCGAAGGTGCGAAAAACGGCCAGCTTTTGGTGGATTTCTCCAGTCTTGAACCGACCGCGACTCGCGAGATGGCCGCAGCGCTGGCCGAGAAAAGCGGCATGGGTTGGCTTGACTCCCCGGTGTCCGGCGGTGTGGCCGGCGCCGAAGCCGGCAGTCTGGCGATCATGGTCGGTGGTGCAGCGGCAGATCTTGAGCGCGTGCGCCCGGTGCTGCTCAGCCTCGGTCAGCGCGTCACGCACATGGGCGGCATCGGTGCCGGCCAGGTGACCAAGGCCTGCAACCAGATGATCGTCGCCTGCAATGCGCTGGTGATTGCCGAAGTGGTGGCATTGGCCGAGCAGGCCGGGGTCGATGCCAGTCTGATCGCCGAGGCGTTGGCCGGTGGTTTTGCAGATTCCAAGCCGTTGCAGATCCTTGCCCCGCAAATGGCCGAGAGCCGTTTCGAACCGATCAAGTGGCACGTGCGCACGCTGCTCAAGGATCTCGACACAGCGGTGAAATTTTCCCGCGAGCAGGGCTCGGCAACGCCAATCAGCGGATTGGCCGCACAATTGATGCGCCTGCATGGGGCGCAAGGCTTTTTAGCGAAGGATCCAGCGACGCTGGTGCAAATGTATCGCGCGCCAGACTCAACGGATTGACCCCGAGCACGGGTTTGCGCTGGTTGATTTCATCGAGCACCGCGCGTAATTCGTCCAGCGGCACCGGGCGGCTGAGCAGATAACCCTGAATGAAGTCGCAGCCCGAACGCTCGAGAAACTCGTATTGCTCCAGGCTCTCGACGCCCTCGGTGACCACCTGCAGATGCAGGGTGTGAGCCATGACGATGATCGCCTGGACGATCTCCATGTCCGCCGTGGCGGTGGGGATGTCGAGGATGAACGAGCGGTCGATCTTCAGGGTGTTCAGCGGCAGGCGCTTGAGGTAGGCCAGCGACGAATAGCCGGTGCCGAAATCATCGATCGACAGCGACACACCGAGGGCGCGGATCTGCCGCAGGAGCACCAGAGTGTCGGCGATATTGCCCATCAAGGCGTTTTCGGTGACCTCCAGTTCCAGGCGTTCCGGGGCAACGCCCGCCGTGTGCAAGGCGTGCTCAATCTCCTCGGCAAGCTCTTCGCGCGCCAGATTCAGCGGCGAGCAGTTCCAGGCGATTTTCAATTCCGCACACCCGTGCCGCGACAGCTCGCCAAGATCCTTGCAGGCGCGGCGCAGCACCCAGTTGTCCAGTTCGGCAATCAAACCGTTGTTCTCGGCGATACCGATGAAGCGATCCGGCGTGAGCAAACCGTGAACCGGATGCTGCCAGCGAATCAGCGCTTCGAGCTTGGTCACGCGTCCGGTTTTCAGTTCGAAGATCGGCTGGTAGTAGAGCATCAGCGCGTTGTCTTGCCGTAGCGCACTGCGCAGTTCCTCTTCCAGTTGCAGCTCGAAACTGGCGCGGGTCTTCAGGCTGGAATTGAAGAAGTGCAGACCGTTGCGCCCGGCGCCCTTGGATTGGTACAAGGCCAGGTCGGCGTGCTTGAGCAGCTCTTCGCAAGTGGTGCCGTCTTCTGGGAACAGGCTGATGCCGATGCTGGTGGTCATCACCATGCGCCGGCCGGCCAGTTCGACCGGCTCTTTCATCTTGTGCATGATGCGCTGCGCCATACCACGCGCCTCTTCGCGGTCACGCAGGCTGATGAGGATGCAGAACTCGTCGCCGCCGAATCGCGCGACCACGTCTTCGTGGCTGCGCACCGAGCTCTTGATGTGCTGGGCGATGACTTTGAGCAGCGCGTCACCGGCGTCATGGCCGAGGCTGTCGTTGATGCGCTTGAAGTGGTCGATGTCGAGAAACATCACCGCGAGCATGCCGCCCTCGCTGGTTTTCTGGCTGAGTTTTTCGGCGAACATCTGGTTGAAACCACGGCGGTTGATCAGGTTGGTCAGCGCGTCGTAATTGGCCGCTTGCTGCAAAGACATGCGCGCCTGATCGAGTTGGCTGAGCAAGGCGTTGACCCGGCGCAGGTCGTTTTCCTTGTTCTGCAGCTTTTTGTCGGCGAGGGCGGCGCTGATCGCACTGCCGAGGATCAACAGGATGATCAGCGCCACGGTCAGGCCCAGTTGCAAATGCCCGGTTTCACTGCCGCTCGCTGCCAGGGCACCTTCGGGAAGCACCAGATCCAGCGCAGCCATGCCGGTGAAGTGCATGCTGATGATGCCGGCGCCGAGAATCAGCGCCGCGCTGTACTTGAGCAATTGATGCGCGACGCCGCTGCCTTCGCTCAAATAGCGGGCTACCCACAGCGCAGTGAAACTGGCGCCGATGGCAATCAGCACCGACAGCGCGAACAGCCCTGGCTGATAGTAGGCGGTGGCGCTCGACTTCATCGCTGCCATGCCGACGTAATGCATGCCCGCGATGCCCAAACCGATGACACATGCGGTCTTGAGGCAATGCAACGCGCTCGGCTGCACCTCACTGAGGGTATGCATGGCCAGCCACGAGGCGAGCAGGGCGATCAGCAACGACAAGAGGGTGATGCCGAGGTCGTACTGAATATCGATGGGGGTCTGGAAGGCCAGCATGCCGATGAAGTGCATGGCCCAGATGCCGCCGGCCAGGCAGGTCGCGCCGATCCAGCGCCAGATTCGCCGCGACCCCGGATCTTCGGCATGCACCAGGCGCTCTGCCATGTCCAGGGTGGCGAAGCTCGCCGCGCAGGCGACCAGATAGGCCACCATCACCAACAAAGGGTTGTGGCTGCAATCGAGGAGAATCTGCCCGCTCGCCGGCAGCTCGGCAACAAACTGCAAACCAAGCCACTCCATAGCATGCCCCGTCTCGGATTCATCTGGCCCTTGCGTCAATCAACGCAGGCGAATGAAAGCAGTATAGAGGCGGTTTTCCGGCTGCAAGCCGTAGTGGCATATTGGTGGTAATGATTTTGCCATTAGCCTCATAGCGATTTGCGCTAAGGCTCAGGCAATGCGCTCCAGCGGCAGATCATTCCAGTGTGGCGGCAAGGGGGGCAGGCCGTGGGCAGCGCGGGCCTTGTCGCAGTCCGGGTTGTGTTCGCCGTTCTCCCACGACGCCTCGAACTCACGACACGTACTCGAGCGCTTGTCATAGATCGTGCAGGCCACGGCACTGCCGACCTCACCCGCCAGGGACATGCAACGCGCCGGTTTGCGATCGGTGCCGATCATTGCCACCCGGCTCGGGGTGATCTGCGCGACCAGTTCATCGGGCACCGTCCCGCCAGAGGATGAGCACTCACCCCAGAAAAAAGACACGCGAAAATGGGAACAGCAGGCACCGCAATTCAGACACGGACTGGCTTCGGACATGGGCGGGGGTATCAAAGGGATTGATCGGAAGATCCGGACGGATCCGGCGGCCATTCTAGACTTTGCCATGGCGTTGGGAAGGGGGGCGCGAAACTATTTTTTTGTCGCCGGATTTTGCCGCGAAAGCCCCGTATGGCGGGGGATCCCAGACTTATCAAGGGCTTACGTTTCGTTACAGTGCGATGGGTCGATATCAGGCTGACGAATGATGACAGACAGCCCCCGTGCGGCTGACTAGATTGCAGGTTCCGGGCTCGACGCGCTGGCAGTGAAGCCCTCATAACAATAAAGAGACGGACCCATGCAGAACTCGACCCAAGCGGCGAATGCCTGGCGCATTCTGTTCCTGCTGTTCCTCGCCAACCTGTTCAATTTCTTCGATCGCACCATCCCGGCGATCATCATCGAACCGATCCGCATGGAATGGCACCTCAGCGACTTTCAGCTGGGCATCATCGGCACCGCGTTCACCATCGTTTACGCCATTGCCGGCCTGCCACTCGGGCGCATGGCCGACACCGGTTCACGCAGCAAACTGATGGGCTGGGGCCTGGCGACCTGGAGTGCGCTGACTGCGGTCAACGGTATGGTCGGCAGTTTCTGGAGCTTTTTGATCGTGCGCATGGGCATCGGCATCGGCGAAGCCAGTTACGCACCAGCGGCCAACTCGCTGATCGGCGATCTGTTTCCGGCGCACCGTCGCGCGCGGGCGATGGGTATTTTCATGCTTGGCCTGCCGCTGGGGCTGCTGCTGGCGTTCTTCACCATCGGCGCGATGGTCAAGGCCTTCGACAGCTGGCGCGCGCCGTTCTTCATCGCTGCCGTGCCGGGGCTGATCCTCGCGGTGTTCATGTTCTTCATCAAAGAGCCAAAACGCGGCGCGGCTGAAACCGTGCAGGTCTCGCAAGAGAAAGTCGACAAACCGATCCGCCGCGTCCTCGCCGTGCCGACCTTCCTGTGGCTGGTGATGGCCGGGCTGTGCTTCAACTTCGCGACCTATGCCTGCAACTCGTTTCTGGTGCCGATGCTGCAACGCTATTTCCTCATGCCGTTGCAGGAGGCGGCGGTGGCCACCGGTGTCATCGTTGGCGTGACGGGATTGGTCGGGCTGACCCTCGGCGGCTGGATCGCCGACAAGATCCACCAGCGCTTCGCCAGTGGGCGGCTGCTGTTTGCCGCGTTCAGCCTGATCATTTCAACGTTGTGCACAGCCTGGGCGCTGCATGCCGGGCGCATCGAGATTGGCGTCTTCGTCGCGGTGTTCAGCGTCGGCTGGCTGTTCGCTTACAACTTCTATACCTGCGTGTACACGGCGATTCAGGACGTCGTCGAACCGCGCCTGCGGGCCACGGCGATGGCATTGTTCTTTGCCGGTCTGTATCTGCTCGGCGGCGGGTTGGGGCCAGTGGTCGTGGGTGGTCTGTCGGATCACTTCGCGCATACGGCAATGCTGGCGGCGGGGGCTGAGCAGATGACCGAAGCGTTCAAGGCTGTCGGCCTGCATGACGCGATGTACCTGATCCCGGTGGCGCTGTTCCTGACCATGGTCTTTCTGTTTCTGGCATCGCGGTGTTTTGTCCGCGATGCGCAGCGGATGAAGGAGGGGTTGGTGGCGGTAGTTGAGCCTGAAATTTCTCCGGCGACTGCCTGACCGTTTTCGCGAGCAGGCTCGCTCCCACATGATCGTTCCCACGCTCTGCGTGGGAATGCCTCAAGGGACGCTCTGCGTTCCAGCTTTGGTAGGGACGCGGAGCGTCCCGGGCTGCATTCCCACGCAGAGCGTGGGAACGATCGGCCCGCATCACTGCGGGCCTCTTGGTTTTCAGCGGTGGAGCGGGGCGATTAACCCGCTACCAGCACCCGAATCGCTTCCAGGCGCAACGCCGCTTTGTCGAGCATCGCCAGACCTTGCTCACGCTGAGTGCGCAACGCCTCCAGTTCGCTGTCACGCACGGTCGGGTTGACCGCTTGCAACGCGGTCAGGCGCGCCAGTTCTTCGTCAGTGTCGGCGGCCAGACGACGGCGCGCTTCAGCCACACGCTCGGCGTGACGCGGGGCGATCTTTTCTTCGCCGGCATTGATCCGTGGTGTCAACTGATCGCGTTGAGCCTGGATGAACTTGTTGGCACTGGCGCGGGGCACGCTTTCCAGCTGATCGTTGAGGGTTTCGAACGACACCCGTGGCGACAGGTCATTGCCATTGGCATCGAGCAGGCAACGCAGCGCCGCCGGTGGCAGGTAGCGACCCAGTTGCAGCGAGCGCGGTGCGACCACTTCGCTGACGTACAGCAATTCGAGCAACACGGTGCCCGGCTTCAGCGCCTTGTTCTTGATCAGCGCGACGGCGGTGTTGCCCATCGAACCGGACAGCACCAGATCCATGCCGCCCTGCACCATTGGGTGTTCCCAGGTGATGAACTGCATGTCTTCGCGCGACAGCGCCTGGTTGCGGTCGTAAGTGATGGTCACGCCTTCGTCGTCGCCCAGCGGGAAACTGGCGTCGAGCATCTTCTCGCTCGGCTTGAGGATCAGGGCGTTTTCCGAGTGGTCTTCGCTGTCGATGCCGAAGGCGTCGAACAGGGTTTCCATGTAGATCGGCAGGGCGAACTGATCGTCCTGCTCGAGAATCGCCTCGACCAGCGCTTCACCTTCGCCAGCGCCACCGGAGTTGAGTTCCAGCAGACGGTCGCGGCCGGTGTGCAGCTCGGCTTCGAGACGTTCACGCTCGGCGCGTGCTTCGTCGATCAGCGCTTGCCACTCGCCGTCATCGGCTTCTTCGAGCAGCGGCAGCAGGCGTGGGCCGAACTGATGCTGCAAGGCGTTGCCGGTCGGGCAGGTGTTGAGGAAGGCGTTGAGCGCCTCGTGGTACCACTGGAACAGGCGCTCTTGCGGGCTGGTTTCCAGGTACGGCACGTGCAGTTCGATGATGTGCTTCTGGCCGATCCGGTCGAGACGGCCGATGCGCTGCTCGAGCAGGTCCGGGTGCGACGGCAGATCGAACAGCACCAGATGGTGAGCGAACTGGAAGTTACGACCTTCACTGCCGATTTCCGAGCAGATCAGCACCTGCGCGCCGAATTCTTCGTCGGCGAAGTAGGCGGCGGCGCGATCACGCTCGAGGATGTTCATGCCTTCGTGGAACACCGTGGCCGGGATGCCGGAACGCACGCGCAACGCGTCTTCCAGGTCCATCGCGGTTTCGGCGTGGGCGCAGATCACCAGCACTTTGGTGCGCTTGAGCATTTTCAGCTGATCGATCAGCCACTCCACGCGCGGGTCGAATTTCCACCAGCGCTCTTCTTCACTGGCTTCCGGCTGCGCCTGGAAGCTGACTTCCGGGTACAGCTCGGCGTGTTCGCCCAGCGGCAGTTCGAGGTATTCGTCGGGGCACGGCAGCGGATACGGATGCAGTTTGCGCTCCGGGAAACCCTGCACGGCGGCGCGGGTATTACGGAACAGCACGCGGCCGGTGCCGTGGCGATCGAGCAGCTCACGGACGAGGCGGGCGCTGGCTTCAGTATCGCCATCGTTGACGGCGGTGAGCAGGGCTTCACCTTCGTTGCCGAGGAAACCGTGAATGGTCTTGTGCGCTTCGGCGGAGAGACGGCCCTTGTCGAGCAGTTCCTGCACCGCTTCGGCGACCGGGCGATAGTTGTCGCTCTCGGCGCGGAACGCGGCCAGGTCGTGGAAACGGTTCGGGTCGAGCAAGCGCAGACGGGCGAAGTGGCTGTCCTGACCGAGTTGTTCCGGGGTGGCGGTGAGCAGCAGCACGCCGGGAATCACTTCGGCCAGTTGCTCGACCAGCGAATATTCCGCGCTGGCCTTGTCTTCATGCCACACCAGGTGATGCGCTTCGTCCACCACCATCAGGTCCCAACCGGCAGCGAACAAGGCGTCCTGCGCCTTCTCGTCGTCGACCAGCCACTCCAGCGCGACCAGCGCCAGTTGCGTGTCTTCGAACGGGTTGGTGGCATCGCTTTCGATAAAGCGTTCTTCGTCGAACAGCGCGACCTGCAGATTGAAGCGGCGGCGCATCTCCACCAGCCACTGATGCTGGAGGTTTTCCGGGACCAGGATCAGCACGCGGTTGGCGCGGCCCGAAAGCAGTTGGCGATGGATGACCAGACCGGCTTCGATGGTTTTACCCAGACCTACTTCGTCCGCCAGCAGTACGCGCGGGGCGATGCGGTCGGCGACTTCGCGGGCGATGTGCAACTGGTGCGCGATCGGTTGCGCACGCACGCCGCCCAGACCCCACAGCGAGGACTGCAACTGACGGCTGGTGTGTTCAAGGGTGTTGTAGCGCAGTGAGAACCACGACAGCGGGTCGATCTGCCCGGCGAACAGGCGGTCGCTGGCCAGACGGAACTGAATGAAGTTCGACAGCTGGGTTTCCGGCAGCGTGACGACCTCGTTCTGCCCGTTGAGGCCGTGATAGACCATCAGCCCGTCGACGTCGTCGACCTGCTGCACGGTCATCTTCCAGCCTTCGAAATGGGTGATGGAGTCGCCCGGCGAGAACCGCACGCGGGTCAGGGGCGCATTCCGAAGCGCGTACTGGCGGGTTTCGCCAGTGGCCGGGTAAAGCACGGTCAACAAGCGGCCGTCCTGTGCCAGAACGGTGCCTAAACCAAGCTCTGCTTCGCTGTCACTGATCCAGCGTTGCCCCGGTTGATACTGCTGCGCCATGCTGCCTGACTCCCACCTTGAAAAAGCGGGCTATCTTAACGGAATGCGACCCTGAGGGCCAAAGGAATAGGAGCAGCGGCAAGCTTTTAGCTTCGAGCTGCAAGCTGAAGCCGAGGCGTCATGTGTCGCTTTTTTCAAGCGGCAGGGCACCAGTCAATGTCTACCGGGTCACAAGTTTGCGACAGGCGGCTCAAGGCGCCTGCACCCCAGCCGATAGCCTGCAGACAGGAGACCTTTATATGTTGCCACCGATGCTCCCCTTGAGCGCCGTGCCGATCACTTCCCAGCAGGATCCGATCCGCCAGCGGCCGGACATCCCGCCGGTGGTGCCGGTGCAGGAAAGCTCCAACGAAAGCACGATCGATCTGCAGAAGCGTGATCCGGAAGAGGATCGTCTGCTGGCGCGCGAAGAACAGCGTCGTCAACAGGAACGTGACCGCCGACGCCGCGAGGCGGATGAAGATCCTGAAGAGCATCTGGCCGTGCCGGGTACCGAGTTGAACGCCGACAACACTGTGCCGGTGGTGCCGTTGATAGACGATCAGCCGCGTCAGGGCTTGTGGGTCGATATCGAGATTTGAGCAGTGACTGGTCAGCGCCTGCGCCAAGCGGCATGATTGGCGCAATCCTGTCGGTGACGGCAGCTGTGATCTCTTCTGCGATGTGCCGGACGCCATGAGCCAAGACGACAAACTGATCGACCTCAGCACTGAACGCGCCAAGCGTGTGCATGACCTCAACGAGAAGCGCCTGAACGAAGTGCGCCAGGCTTTCGAGCAGGCGATGCCGTTGGGAAAAGCCAAGAAAAAGTCGAAGAACAAGCCGAAAAAGCGTTGATCTCCCGCTGCATTGGTTGATGCAGATCAGTTATTTCCCCTCCTTTATTTCCCTTCGTTGCGGATATTGATCCTGGTCAATATGTGCGCCTGTGTGTTTGTTAATTTGAGTCCATCGCAGCAAAGCAAAGCAAAGCAAAGCAAAGCAAAGCAGGGCCGGGAGGTCAGTCATGTTTTTCGATAACGTGGTGTTTGCCGGGGTTCTCACGGTGGGGCTCATGGTGCTGTTTTTTGCAGGGTTTGGATTATTTATCTGGAAGGATGCGCATAAGCGGCGCAAGTGAGTTCTTCTGGATTTGATGGGCACGCAAGGCATTTTGGGGCGACTTCGGTTGCCCCTTTTTTTTGTGCCTTGGCGGCCTTGGCGGCCTTTGGGCCGACCAGGCTGTTGGGGTTTTGGGTGAATATCCGTTGCTTCGGGTGTGGCGGCTGGCGGTTTCGCCCTTACGGCGAGTCACCTTTTTCAAACGCCAAAAAGGTAACCCAAAAGGCTTGCTCCTACGTTCGGCCCTCGCAGGCTCGGGTTCCTTCGCTCCGGGACTGATCCGGGCGCAGCGGCTCCGGTTTGCTTCGCTGCACCTCCTTCCGCTGTGTCTGGCTGCGCCAGACGGTCGCTGCGCTCCCACGCCCGGATCAATCCCTCCGCTCAGCCTTCCGACGTCGCCGGTGGATCAAGATCAAAAGCACTCGAGCTTGCGCTCATTGTTGAGTGGGGCGGCTTCGCCGCGGGCAGCTGCGCTGCTTTGCTTTTATGTGGGAGCGAGCCTGCTCGCGAAGGCGGCCTTAAAGCCGACCTGTTTTTTGAGGGTGTACCCAATCCAATTGTAGGAGCGAGCCTGCTCGCGATGGCGATCTGCGAGGCAACCAATTCCTATCGAATTCACGTGATCCAACTGTGGAGCTGCCGAAGGCAGCGATCTTTTGATCTGGCTTCTGCTTCTGCTTTTGCTCTGGCGTTTGATCTTTTGCCCCTTCGGCAGGCTTCGTTACGGGATCGATCCGGGGGTGGGAGCGCAGCGACCGTACGACGCAGTCGTACACAGCGAGTGTAGGTGCAGCGAAGCCAACCGGAGCCGCTGCGCCCGGATCGGTCCCGTAACGAAGGTACCCCGAGCCCCAGCGAGCGGGCCGTACGCCGGGGCAAAGCCTTTTGGGTTACCTTTTTGGCGTCTGAAAAAGGTGACTCGCTGTAAGAGCGAAACCGCCAGCGGCAGCACCCGCAGCAACGGATATGCCCCCAATCCAAAAAACAAAAAAGGCGCGATTCCAAAGAATCGCGCCTCCTTCAAAAGCAGCTAAAGATCAACTACCCAAAGCCTTCGAAGCCAACCAGAACAACCCGGCCGACAGCGCCACGGTCGCTGGCAAGGTCAGTACCCAGGCCAGCAGAATAGTCTTCACCGTGCCACCCTGCAGGCCGCTCTTGTTGGCAACCATGGTCCCGGCCACACCCGAAGACAACACATGAGTGGTCGACACTGGCAGGCTGAAGATGTTGGCCATGCCGATCAGACTGGCGGTGGTGATCTGCGCCGACATGCCCTGGGAATAGGTCATGCCCTGCTTGCCGATCTTCTCGCCAATGGTCAGCACTACGCGCTTCCAGCCGACCATGGTGCCCAGGCCCAGTGCCAGGGCGACCGCCAGAATCACCCAGAACGGCGCGTATTCAGTGGTGGTGGTCAGGTCTTTGCGCAGCTTGTCGAGGTCAGCCTTTTCACGGGCTTCGAGGCCAGGCAGCTTGCCGACTTTCTTCGCCGTGTCGTCCAGGCAGAGCAGGTAGCGACGCACTTCGATGCGGCTGTCCGACGACAGCGAATGGTAGTCCGCTACACCTTTGAGGGTATGCAGCAGGGCGGTGATGGTCGGTTCGGTCTGCTGCGGGTTGCAGCGGAATTTCTCCGGCAGGTCGCCTTCCACGCTCTTGCCCAGGGCCAGGAACTCACCCAGCGAATCGGCGTTGCGCTGGTAGAACTGGCTCAGGTGCAGGGTCGCGTCGCGGGTGCGTTCGATCTGGTAGGTGGTGCTGTTCAGGTCGAGTACGAACTGCGCCGGGACGATACCGATCAGCACCAGCATGATCAGGCCGATGCCTTTCTGGCCGTCGTTGGAACCGTGCACGAAGCTCACGGCCATGGCCGAGATCACCAGGACCAGACGGTTCCAGAACGGCGGGTGCTTTTTGTCGTCGATCTTGCGACGCTGTTCCGGCGTCTTGTGCATCTTCGACAGCGGGCGCCACCATTTCAGGCCGATCAGCACCAGCGCGGCGATGAGGAAGCCGGCCATCGGCGAGAACACCAGCGAGGCGCCGATGTCGATCGCTTTCTGCCAGTTCACGCCATCTCTCAACGGAATGTCGTTGATCAGCGCGTTGGCCAGGCCGACGCCGAGGATCGAGCCGATCAGGGTGTGCGAGCTGGAAGCCGGGATACCGAAGTACCAGGTGCCCAAATTCCAGGCGATTGCCGCGGCGAGCAACGAGAACACCATCGCCAGGCCATGGCCGGTGTTCACATTGATCAGCAGTTCAACCGGCAGCAAGTGGACGATGGCATACGCCACACCCACGCCGCCCAGCAGCACGCCGAGGAAATTGAACACACCGGAAAAGAACACCGCCAGGTGTGGCGGCATGGCTTTGGTGTAGATAACAGTGGCTACCGCGTTAGCGGTGTCATGAAATCCATTGATGAACTCGAAGGCGAGGACAAACGTCAGGGCGAGCAAGAGGCTCACAAGCACCCAAGCATCCAGTCCGCTGAATAAATCGATCATGAAGGTTTTCTGACCCGGTCGTAAGGGGGCGCGATTATGCCAGAAAAGACAGGAAATCGATGCCCCGTCTGCTCACTGGTCACACCCTTCTTCGATTTAATTTGTTGCAGGGCGTGAAAACCAAGCAGCACGCAGGGTTTTTCAACTACTTGATTTTATTGAATAAACTATATTTTCGAGCCGTTTTTTCAGACATCGCAAAGGCTCAAACGCTTGTCTGAAATATCTCTGAAACCTGTGGGACGCTCGTTCATAAGCCCCAGAACAGCGATGCAGCCGCTGCCCGCAGATAGCGGGCGCGCGAGGTGTCGTCTTCCACCGCGCTGTGGCTCAGGCGGACGCCGACTTTCGAATGCTCAACCGCCATGGCTCATGGCTCTTCGGCTTTGAGTTCCTTTTCGATCTTTTCGATTTCCTGCTTGAACACCTGATCCTGGACAGTAGGGCGCTTGCGCCATGCCTTGCGTTCCGGTTCCGGCTGAGCGGCGTAGGTGGTGACTTCCCCGCCGTAAACTTCCTTGTAACGTTGTTCCTGGCGCTCTAGTTCCGCGCGCAGTTCGTCTTTCGTCACGGTGCTACCTGTATGAGTTGAATTGAATATCCGGTGAAACACACTGCAACGAGTCAATTGAGCGAGCCCGCCAGTCATCCACAGCCCGATCAGGCGCGGAGACATTGCAGAGGCGATCAAGACTTCCGTGTTACAGGCGGCTACGGCACCAGATAAAAACTGACGCAGCATCAGTTTCCTGTTTCAGCGAGCGCTGGCGTTGCATGTGTGATGGGCGCCGGGCGCTGGCCGGAGCTGAGACGAAGGACCTCGTTTCAGCAAGTCGCGGGCTTTTGATTAAAGCGCCGCGACTAGGGTGCATTATAGCGGCCGATTCGGGAATGACTATCTTTGCCAAGTTAAAAACGGTTCTGAATGTGTGATGGTTTTGTTGCTGGCAACTTTTGCCGCTAGTTAAGTGTAAAGACAGCGTTATAGAACCGGCGTTCTGTTTTTGGCGCCATTAACTGGAACAACTAAGTTGCGAGCAGAATCGCTAATGCTGCCTCGAAGATGAAGAGGAGGGCGGGGCACTGGATTGCGATTATCGGTCTGCGGTTCGATAATCGCCCAATGTTGGCGCCCCGGTGCTTGTGCATCGCGCGGTGAGCCGTTTGACTAGGCATCGATGCGTGCCGGACAAGGACAAGAAATGAACGATCAAATGCGCAACTCCTTCACGTCGGTGGCGCCGCCCATCGTCGCCTCGCCGGCCAAGCGCATTCAGGCGCTGACCGGTGATCCGGATTTCATGACGTCCCTGGCCCGTGGTCTGGCCGTGGTGCAGGCGTTTCAGGAACGCAAACGCCACCTGACCATCGCGCAGATCAGCCACCGCACGGAAATCCCCCGCGCCGCCGTGCGCCGTTGCCTGCACACGCTGATCAAGCTCGGCTACGCCACCACCGACGGGCGCACCTATTCGCTGCTGCCGAAAGTGCTGACCCTCGGCCATGCCTATCTGTCCTCGACACCCCTGGCCGTCTCCGCCCAACCGTATCTCGACCGTATGAGCGAGCAACTGCACGAAGCCTGCAACATGGCGACACTGGAGGGCGATGACATTCTCTATATCGCTCGTTCGGCGACCACTCAGCGATTGATCTCGGTCGACCTTTCCGTCGGTGGGCGGTTGCCGGCGTATTGCACGTCGATGGGGCGGATTCTGCTAGCGGCACTGGATGACACTTCCCTGGGCGAATACCTCGACCACGCCGAACTGGTGGCCAAGACCAGCCGCACCATCCATACCTCCGACGCTTTGCTCGAATGTTTGCAGCAGGTGCGGCAGCAGGGCTGGTGCATTGTCGATCAGGAACTGGAACAGGGCCTGCGCTCGATCGCCGTGCCGGTGTACGACGCCTCGGGGCAAGTGGTCGCCGCGCTGAATGTCAGCACCCACGCCGGGCGAGTCAGCCGCGCGGAACTGGAGCAGCGCTTCTTGCCCGGCCTGCTCAGCGCCAGTCGCGACCTCAGTGCGCAGTTGTTCGCCTGAGGAAGCTGTTCGATAAACGCACAGTGTTGCGTTTATCGAATTGACGCTAAAACCCTCGGATCATTAATGTCGCGGCAGCGTCATCCGGCGCTGATGTGAATGAGCTCGCCGGACTGTCGACCCCATAATAATGACAAGAGGCAACTCACCATGCGCTCGCTCCCCGACTGTCTGTATCCCACCCGTTGTTGCCGGGTTCACCGCAACGCCTGATTACAACCTTCTATTCTTGTGACCGTGCCTTCCTTTGGCCGGCCGCCGTTCGACTGCGTTTTTTGCGTGGAATAAAAATAATGAACCAGCCTCAGTCCGCTGTGGGTAACTGCCTCGATGTGCAGACCTTCATCAACGCCCAACCGATCTCGCGCTATCAGTGGCGAGTGGTAATCCTGTGTTTCCTGATCGTATTTCTCGACGGCCTCGACACCGCCGCCATGGGCTTCATCGCCCCGGCGCTGTCGCAAGACTGGGGTATCGACCGCGCGAGCCTCGGCCCGGTGATGAGTGCCGCGCTGATCGGCATGGTCTTCGGTGCACTCGGCTCCGGCCCTCTGGCTGACCGCTTCGGGCGCAAAGTCGTACTCGTCGGCGCGGTGATTCTGTTCGGCGGCTTCAGCCTGGCCTCGGCCTACAGCACTAACGTCGAGCAACTGCTGGTGTTGCGCTTCCTCACCGGCCTCGGTCTCGGCGCGGGCATGCCCAACGCGACGACCCTGCTCTCGGAATACACCCCGGAGCGCAAGAAGTCTCTGCTGGTGACCAGCATGTTCTGCGGCTTCAACCTCGGCATGGCCGGCGGCGGTTTCATCTCGGCAAAACTGATCCCGGCATTCGGCTGGCACGCGCTGCTGATGATCGGCGGGATCCTGCCGCTGATCCTCGCCGTGGTATTGGTGTTCTGGCTGCCGGAATCGGCGCGCTACCTGGTGGTGCGCAACCGTGGCACCGACAAAGTACGCAAGACCCTGGCACCGATAGATCCGGTTACCGTCGCCCAGGCTGCGAGCTTCAGCGTGCCGGAACAGAAAACCGTCAAGGCGCGCAATGTCTTTGCGGTGATTTTCTCCGGTACTTACAGCACCGGCACGCTGCTGTTGTGGCTGACCTATTTCATGGGCCTGGTGATTGTGTACCTGCTGACCAGTTGGCTGCCGACGCTGATGCGCGACAGCGGCGCGAGCATGGAACAGGCTGCGTTCATCGGTGCGTTGTTCCAGTTTGGCGGCGTGTTGAGCGCGGTCGGGGTGGGCTGGGCGATGGACCGCTTCAATCCGCACAAGGTCATCGGCATTTTCTACCTGCTGGCCGGGGTGTTTGCCTACGCCGTGGGGCAGAGCCTGGGCAACATCACCTTGCTGGCGACGCTGGTACTGGTGGCGGGCATGTGCGTTAACGGCGCGCAATCGGCGATGCCGTCATTGGCCGCGCGCTTCTACCCGACCCAGGGCCGTGCGACCGGGGTGTCGTGGATGCTCGGCATCGGCCGCTTTGGCGCGATCCTCGGCGCGTGGATGGGCGCAACCTTGCTTGGCCTGGGCTGGAATTTCGAGCAAGTGCTGACCGCACTGGTGATTCCGGCCGGTTTGGCGACGGCGGCGGTGTTGATCAAAGGCATGGTCAGTCATGCGGATGCGACCTGAGTCGGGCGCAGATCGTTATTGAACAGGCTGGCCCCTTCGCGAGCAGGCTCGCTCCCACATTCTGGAATGCATTCCAAGGTGGGAGCGAGCCTGCTCGCGAAGCTTTTGATCTGATTGTTAGCTGAACAACAATCCGTTCGATAAACGAACACTCAGTCGATTATCGGATTGTTTGGCGAATTTCCCGAGCTTAATCTTCAGTGACTCCGGCGCTGAACCTCGCGCCTTTTTATCACTGGCGATTCCTTACAAGAACAGGAGCCCGCTCCATGGCTGAGATCCTTTCGCTGCACGACGCGGTGAAGCAATTCGTCAACGACGGCGATACCGTCGCCCTCGAAGGCTTCACTCACCTGATCCCTACGGCAGCGGGTCATGAAATCATTCGTCAAGGCAAGAAAGATCTGACGCTGGTGCGGATGACGCCTGACCTGATCTACGACCAACTGATCGGCGCCGGTTGCGCGCGCAAACTGATTTTCTCCTGGGGCGGCAACCCGGGTGTGGGCTCGCTGCACCGCCTGCGTGACGCGGTCGAAAAGCAGTGGCCGCACGCGCTGGAAATCGAAGAGCACAGCCACGCCGACCTAGCCAACGCCTACGTTGCCGGCGCGTCCGGCCTGCCGTTCGCGGTCCTGCGTGCCTACGCCGGCTCCGACCTGCCGAAGGTCAATCCGCTGATCAAAACCGTGACCTGCCCGTTCACCGGCGAAGTGCTGGCGGCAGTGCCATCGGTACGCCCGGACGTCACCGTGATTCATGCGCAAAAAGCCGACCGCAAGGGCAACGTGTTGCTCTGGGGCATTCTCGGTGTGCAGAAAGAAGCCGCGCTGGCGGCCAAGCGTTGCATCGTCACCGTGGAAGAAATCGTCGACGACCTCAACGCACCGATGAACGCTTGCGTACTGCCGACCTGGGCCTTGAGTGCGGTCTGCCATGTGCCGGGTGGCGCGCATCCGTCCTACGCCCACGGTTACACCGAGCGTGACAATCGTTTCTATCAGGCGTGGGACCCGATCGCTCGTGACCGTGAGACGTTTACCGCGTGGATCAACGAATACATCCATGGCTGCGCTGACTTCAGCGAATTCCAGGCCAAATTGGCCGCTGCTTCGGAGGCCAAGTAATGACTTACACCACCAATGAAATGATGACCGTCGCGGCGGCCCGGCGCCTGAAGAACGGCTCGGTATGCTTCGTCGGCATCGGCCTGCCATCGAAAGCCGCCAACCTCGCGCGCTTGACTTCATCGCCGGACGTGGTGCTGATCTACGAATCCGGCCCGATTGGCGCCAAGCCGAGCGTACTGCCTTTGTCCATCGGTGACGGTGAGCTGGCCGAGACCGCCGACACCGTGGTGCCGACCGGTGAGATTTTTCGCTACTGGCTGCAGGGCGGGCGCATCGACGTCGGTTTTCTCGGCGCCGCGCAGGTCGACCGTTTCGGCAACATCAACACCACCGTGGTCGGCGACTACCACGCGCCAAAAGTGCGTCTGCCGGGTGCCGGTGGCGCGCCGGAGATTGCCGGTTCGGCGAAAAGCGTGTTGATCATCCTCAAACAGTCGGCGCGGTCGTTTGTCGACAAGCTCGACTTCATCACCTCGGTCGGTCACGGCGAAGGTGGCGATTCGCGTAAACGTCTGGGCCTGCCGGGCGCCGGGCCGGTGGGCATCATCACCGACCTGTGCATCATGGAACCGGAGGAGGGCACCCACGAATTCGTGGTCACCGCGCTGCATCCGGGCGTGAGCCGCGAGCAAGTGGTCGCCGCCACCGGTTGGGCGATTCGTTTTGCCGACTCCGTTGAAACCACCGCTGAGCCGACCGAAGTCGAGTTGACCGCACTGCGTGATCTTGAAGCGCGCACCGCTGCCGCCCACGGTCAGGCGCCGGGAGAAGCATGATGCGTGACGTGTATATCTGCGACGCGATTCGCACCCCCATTGGCCGCTTCGGTGGCGCATTGTCCGCCGTGCGCGCCGATGACCTCGCCGCCGTGCCGATCAAGGCCCTGATGGAGCGCAATCCATCGGTGGACTGGAACGCCGTCGATGAGGTGTTCCTCGGCTGCGCCAACCAGGCCGGCGAGGACAACCGCAACGTTGCGCGCATGGCATTGCTGCTCGCCGGTCTGCCGGACAGCGTGCCCGGCGTTACGCTCAATCGTCTCTGCGCTTCGGGCATGGACGCGATCGGTACTGCATTCCGTGCGATCGCCAGCGGCGAAATGGAGCTGGCGATTGCCGGCGGCGTCGAGTCGATGTCCCGCGCGCCGTTCGTGATGGGCAAGGCCGACGCGGCGTTCTCGCGCAACATGAAACTGGAAGACACCACCATCGGCTGGCGTTTCATCAACCCGCTGATGAAGGCGCAGTACGGCGTCGATGCCATGCCGCAAACCGCTGACAACGTCGCCGACGACTACAAGGTTTCGCGCGAAGATCAGGACGCCTTTGCCTTGCGCAGTCAGCAACGTACCGCCGCCGCGCAGGCCGCCGGTTACTTCGCCGAAGAAATTGTTGAAGTACGGATCGCCCACAAAAAGGGCGAAACCGTGGTCAGCGAGGACGAACATCCGCGCGCCGATACCACGATTGAAGCGTTGACCAAGTTGAAACCGGTCAACGGCGCGGACAAAACCGTCACCGCCGGCAATGCCTCCGGGGTCAATGATGGTGCTGCTGCGCTGATTCTGGCGTCAGCCGAAGCGGTGAAAAAACACGGCCTGACTGCTCGCGCAAAAGTGCTCGGCATGGCCAGCGCCGGTGTTGCACCACGGGTGATGGGCATTGGCCCGGTGCCGGCGGTGCGCAAACTGACCGAGCGCCTCGGCGTCGCGGTCAGCGATTTCGACGTGATCGAGCTCAACGAAGCGTTTGCCAGCCAGGGCCTCGCGGTATTGCGCGAGTTGGGTCTGGCCGACGATGCGCCGCAGGTCAACCCGAATGGCGGCGCGATTGCCCTCGGTCACCCGTTGGGCATGAGCGGTGCGCGGCTGGTGCTGACCGCCCTGCATCATCTGGAAAAGACTGGCGGCAAGAAAGGTCTGGCGACCATGTGCGTCGGTGTTGGCCAGGGTCTGGCCCTGGCCATCGAACGTGTCTGACGCGCTGCGGCACTTACAAGAACTGAGGAAAGCGAAATGACTGACAAGCCTGGTTACCGTCGCCCACAGGCAGGCACACAGCCTGACTACCTGCACCCGACGTATCAATCCACCAACCTGCGCTCGCCGTCCAAGCCGTTGGTGCACCTGCCGCACTCGCTGTCGGAAATCACCGGGCCGACCATCGGTGCCGAGCATGTTGCCGAGAAGGACAATGACCTGACCGCGCAGCACGACGGCGAGCCGCTGGGCGAGCGCATCATCATTCACGGCCGTGTGCTCGACGAAGACGGCCTGCCGGTGCCGGGGATTCTGGTGGAGATCTGGCAGGCCAATGCCGCCGGCCGCTACAACCATGCCCGCGACCTGCACGACGCGCCGCTGGACCCGAACTTCACCGGCACCGGCCGCACCGTCACCGATGCCGATGGCTGGTACCAGTTCCAGACCATCAAGCCCGGCGCCTATCCGTGGGGCAACCACCACAACGCCTGGCGCCCGGCGCACATCCACTTTTCCCTGTTCGGGCCGAGCATCCTTACGCGTCTGGTCACGCAGATGTACTTCCCCGGCGACCCGCTGCTGGCGTATGACCCGATCTACAACTGCGTGCCGGACACTTCGGCCAAGGAACGCCTGATCGCTGCTTTCGATCTGGAAAAAACCATTCCGTCCTACGCCCTCGGTTACCGCTGGGACATCGTGCTGCGCGGCCGTGAAGCCACGCCGATGGAGAAATAAGATGACGCTCTATGCGACCACGTCCCACACCGTCGGGCCGTATTACCACATCGGCCTGACCTGGCTGAACCGCGAAACCCTGGCCAACGAGCTGACCCTCGGCGAGCGCGTGGCGATCACCGGCCAGGTGGTCGACGGCAACGGCGATGTCGTCAACGATGCCATGCTTGAAGTCTGGCAGGCCAATGCCGCCGGCAAGTACGACCACCCGGAAGATCAGCAGGACAAACCGCTCGATCCGAATTTCGAAGGCTTTGGCCGGGTACCGGTGGATGCCGAAGGGCGCTTCCGTTTCACCACGATCAAACCGGGCACCGTGCCGGGGTTGAAAGGCTCGACCCAGGCGCCGCATCTAGTGGTGCTGGTGTTTGCCCGTGGTCTGGTCAAGCACTTGCTGACGCGGATTTATTTTGAAGGTGAACCGGCGAACGTGGCTGACCCGTTGCTCGAATGTGTGCCGGCGGAGCGTCGCCAGACGTTGCTGGCCAAGGCCGATGCGTCGGGTGTGTACCAGTGGAATGTGGTTCTGCAGGGCACCGATGCCGAGACGGTGTTTTTCGATTATTGAGAGAACACCCCAAATCCTCTGCAGGACAGAGTCCCTGTGGTGAGGGGATTTATCCCCGCTGGGCTGCGAAGCAGCCCCAAAAACCAGTCGGCGCGGTATTCAGATGAACCGCGTGTATCTGATTTGCGAGTGCTTCGCACTCGAGCGGGGATAAATCCCCTCGCCACAATGGCTGATCCAGACGTGGGTGATGATCCGATGTGGAACGGGACTGTTGCAAAGTGTGTCTAGACTTTGACTGTCCCTATCGAGTGCAAAAACAATGACAACCACCACCTCCCACTACACCGGCGAAGAGCGCAGCAAGCGCATCTTCGCCATTGTCGGCGCTTCCTCCGGCAACCTCGTCGAATGGTTTGACTTCTACGTCTATGCCTTCTGTGCGATCTATTTCGCCCCGGCGTTTTTCCCCTCCGATAACCCCACCGTGCAACTGGTCAACACCGCTGGCGTGTTCGCTGCCGGCTTCCTGATGCGGCCGATTGGTGGCTGGATTTTCGGCCGGGTCGCTGACAAGCACGGGCGCAAAAACTCGATGCTCATCTCGATTCTGATGATGTGCTTCGGCTCGCTGCTGATTGCCTGCTTGCCGACCTACAAGGACATCGGCGTCTGGGCACCGGTGCTGTTGCTGTTCGCGCGTTTGCTGCAAGGTCTGTCGGTCGGCGGCGAGTACGGCACCACCGCGACTTACATGAGCGAAGTCGCGCTCAAGGGCCAGCGCGGATTCTTCGCCTCGTTCCAGTACGTGACCCTGATCGGCGGACAACTGCTGGCGGTGTCGCTGGTGGTGGTGCTGCAACAGTTCCTCACTGAAGAAGACCTGCGTGCCTACGGCTGGCGGATCCCGTTCGTGGTCGGTGCGGTGGCGGCGCTGATTTCGCTGTTCCTGCGTCGTTCGCTGAAGGAAACCACCAATAAGGAAACCCGTGCGCACAAAGACGCCGGCAGCATCACTGCACTGTTTCGCGATCACAAAGCGGCGTTCATCACCGTGCTCGGCTACACCGCTGGCGGCTCGCTGATTTTCTACACCTTCACCACCTACATGCAGAAATACCTGGTGAACACCGCCGGGATGCACGCCAAGACCGCCAGCTACATCATGACCGGCGCGCTGTTCCTGTATATGTGCATGCAGCCGTTGTTCGGCATGCTCGCCGACAAGATCGGCCGACGGAACTCGATGCTCTGGTTCGGCGCCCTCGGCACGCTGTTCACTGTGCCGATTCTGCTCAGCCTGAAAAGCATCAGCAGCCCGTTCCTCGCCTTCGTACTGATCACCCTGGCGCTGGCGATTGTGAGCTTCTACACCTCGATCAGCGGTCTGGTAAAAGCCGAGATGTTCCCGCCGGAAGTGCGCGCCCTCGGTGTCGGCCTGGCTTACGCGGTGGCCAATGCAATCTTCGGTGGTTCGGCAGAGTTCGTTGCCCTGAGCCTCAAGGCCGGCGGGATGGAAAACGCCTTCTACTGGTACGTTACGGCGATGATGGCGGTGGCTTTCCTGTTCAGCCTGCGTTTGCCCAAACAGGCGAAGTATCTGCACCACGATCTGTAAACCCATGTGCGCGGGCTGCGAGGCCCGCGCCGGCAAGGACTGTTTATGACTCAGCGACCGGGCAATCAATTGTTCGATGCCTACTTCACCGCCCGCGATATGCGCGAAGTGTTCTGCGATCAGGGCCGGGTGCAGGCGATGCTTGATTTCGAAGCGGCGCTGGCCCGGGCCGAGGCGCGGGTCGGGCTGATTCCTTCATCGGCCGTGGCACCGATTGCCGCAGCGTGCGACTCGGGCCTGTATGACTTCGCGGCGCTGGGCGAGGCGATTGCCACGGCCGGCAATTCGGCGATTCCACTGGTCAAGGCCTTGGGCAAGCAGATCGCTTCGAGCGATGCCGAAGCCGAGCGCTATGTCCATCTGGGCGCGACCAGTCAGGACGTGATGGATTCCGGGCTAGTCCTGCAATTACGCCAGGCGCTGGTGCTGATCGAAAACCAACTGGCACAACTGGCCGACTCGCTCGCCGTTCAGGCACAACGTTTCGCCACCACGCCACTGGCCGGTCGCACCTGGCTGCAACACGCGACGCCAGTGACCCTCGGGATGAAAATCGCCGGATGGCTGGGCGCTGTGACGCGCAGCCGTCAGCGTCTGCAACAACTGAAACCGCGTCTGCTGGTGCTGCAATTCGGTGGCGCCTCCGGCACGCTCGCGGCGCTGGGGGCACAGGCGTTGCCGATCGCTGAGGCCTTGGCCGAAGAGCTGCAACTGACGCTGCCCGAGCAACCGTGGCACACCCAGCGTGACCGCATCGTCGAGTTCGGCGCGGTGCTTGGCCTGATCGCCGGCAGCCTCGGCAAATTCGGCCGCGACATCAGCCTGTTGATGCAGACCGAAGCAGCGGAGGTTTTTGAGCCTGCGGCACCGGGCAAGGGCGGTTCGTCGACCATGCCGCACAAACGCAATCCGGTCGGCGCGGCGGTGCTGATCGGCGCGGCCACGCGAGTGCCGGGGCTGGTGTCGACGCTGTTCAGCGCGATGCCGCAGGAGCACGAACGCAGCCTCGGTTTGTGGCATGCCGAATGGGAAACCCTGCCGGAAATCTGCTGCCTGGTGTCCGGTTCGCTGCAACAGGCGCGCTTGCTGGCCGACGGTCTGGAAGTCGACGCGGCGCGCATGGCCCGCAACCTCGAATTGACCCAAGGCCTGGTGCTGGCCGAAGCGGTGAGCATCGTCCTCGCCCAACGCGTCGGCCGCGACACCGCGCATCACTTGCTCGAACAATGCTGCAAACGCGCCGTGGCCGAGCAACGCCATTTGCGTGCGGTGCTGGCTGACGAGCCGCAAGTCACCGCCGAACTCAGTGGCGCTGAACTCGATGATCTTCTGAACCCCGCGCATTACCTTGGCCAGGCGCAAGCCTGGGTCGAGCGCGCGGTGGCCGAACACAACGCTTTGACTGTCTGAAGGAGAGGGCTGTGGCTTTCGTTCAACTCGCCGATGGCGAACTGCATTATCAAATAGAAGGCCCGGCCGCTGCGCCGGTGCTGGTGCTGTCCAACTCGCTGGGCACCGACCTGCACATGTGGGACGCGCAGATGCCGGCGTTCGCCGAGCATTTCCGCGTGCTGCGTTTCGACACGCGCGGCCATGGGCAATCGCTGGTCACCGAAGGGCCGTACAGCATCGAACAACTCGGTCGCGACGTGCTCGGTCTGCTCGATGCGCTGCATATCGAGCGCGCGCATTTCTGCGGGTTGTCGATGGGCGGGCTGATCGGTCAGTGGCTGGGGATCAATGCCGGCCATCGTCTGCACAAACTGATCGTGTGCAACACGGCGGCGAAAATCGGCGATCCGTCGGTATGGAATCCGCGCATCGAAACCGTACTGCGCGACGGCCCGGCGGCGATGGTCGCGCTGCGTGATGCCTCGATTGCGCGCTGGTTCACCCCGGACTTTTCCGCAGCGCATCCCGAGGCGGCGAAGAAGATTACCGACATGCTTGCCGCAACCAATCCACAAGGTTATGCGGCCAACTGCGCGGCCGTGCGCGACGCCGATTTCCGTGAACAACTGGCTTCGATCAACGTGCCGTTGCTGGTGATTGCCGGCAGCGAAGATGCGGTGACGCCGCCGTCCGGCGGGCATTTCATTCGCGACCATGTGCGCGGTGCCGAGTACGCCGAGTTTGATGCGGCGCATTTGTCCAACGTGCAGGCCGGCGCCGATTTCAGCGACCGTGTGCTGGCGTTTTTGCAGGCTCAGTGAGGAAGAATTTGTGGACGAGAAACAACGTTACGACGAAGGCATGCAAGTCCGCCGCGCGGTGCTGGGCGATGCCCACGTTGATCGCAGCCTGACCACCCTGACCGAGTTCAACTCCGAATTTCAGGAGATGATCACCCGCCACGCCTGGGGCGACATCTGGACCCGCCCGGGCCTGCCACGCCATACCCGCAGCCTGATCACTATCGCCATGCTGATCGGCATGAACCGCGAGGGCGAACTGAAACTGCACCTGCGCGCGGCAGCCAACAACGGCGTCAGCCGTGGCGAGATCAAGGAAGTGATCATGCAGAGCGCAATCTACTGCGGCATCCCGGCGGCGAACGCGACGTTTCATCTGGCCGAATCGGTGTGGGATGAACTCGGGGTTGAATCCCGCGAGTGAGGTTGTTGCCACTGACGCCTTCGCGAGCAGGCTCGCTCCCACATTGGAATGCATTTCCCTGTGGGAGCATGCTTGGTTACAGCAGGCTGATCGGGTAGCTGACGATCAATCGGTTCTCGTCGAACTCGTTGTTGCTGAAGTCGCGGCGCATGGTCGAGTTGCGCCATCTGATGTTCAAATCCTTCAACGTGCCGCTCTGCACCGTGTAGCCCAGTTCCGATTCGCGGCCCCATTCCTTGCCGTCGGTGATCGTCCCGGTGTGCACGTTGTCGCCGCTGATGTAGCGGTTCATCAGGGTCAGGCCGGGGATGCCCATGGCGGCGAAGTTGTAGTCGTGGCGCAACTGCCAGGAGCGTTCCTGAGCGTTGTCATAACTGGCGTTGTAGCTGTCGTTAGCCAGCGTCCCGCCACTGGTGCCGTTGACCCGCATCCACGCGCTGTCGCCGGTCAATTTCTGCAAGCCGAGGTAGAACGTGTTGCCGCCGTACTTGGCCGAAAACATGCCGTACCAGGTCTTGTTGTCCAGGTCGCCGGCACGCGCGCTGCCATCTTCCTTGCCATAGAAAAAGCCGAGGTTGGCGCCCAGCGTCCAGTCGCCGAGCGGCTGGCTGTGCAGCACGTTGAGGTGCTGCTGGCTATAGATGTCCTTGAGCTGCGCGTTCCATAAGCCGATCTGCGTGCGCTTGTCGTTGAACAGGTATTCGCCGCCTTGGAAGTTGAAACGATCAGAGGTGAACGCGGCTTTGCCGGTCATCGACATGTCGCTCATGCTGCTGTCGTCGCGCGGGCTGTTGGCGCGGAACTGGCCGCCATAGAGGGTCAGGCCGGCGATTTCCTTGGAGGTGATCTGGCCGCCACGGAAGGTCTGCGGCAGCGAACGACCGTCGTCCGAACGCAGGATCGGCAGCACCGGCATCCACTCGCCGACCTTGACTTCGGTCTGCGAAAGCTTGGCCTTGAACGCGACGTTGGTGCGGCCGAAGTTATCCGCCGGGCGCCCGTCATGGTCCAGCGGCAACAACTGTGTGCCGCCGGTGCCTTTACCGCCATCGAGCTTGACCGAATACAGCCCGAGTACGTCCATGCCGAAACCGACGGTGCCTTGGGTAAAGCCGGATCTGGCGTCGAGGATGAAACTCTGCGTCCACTCTTCAGCTTTGCCTTGGGCCTTGGTCGGGTTGGTGAAGTTGCGGTTGATGTAGAAGTTGCGCAGGTTGAGGTTGACCTTGGCGCCTTCAACGAAGCCGCCTTCTTCGGCGCTGGCTGGCAGGGCCAGACCGGCGATGGCCAGGGCGATCACAGCGGGCAATGTGTGGGGCACAGGGAAAACTGTCATGGACTTGGGTCTCTCTTGTTTTTTTAGGGCGAACGGCGGCGCTGTCGCGGCGGGTGCGGCGCAGGCAACTTGATGCAGGTCTGAGATGCAGCGGTGGCGGTCAGCCAGGCGGGGCAGGGCGCTGGAGCATGGTGTCGAACCTTGTTGTTATTGGTTTTCTGAGGCGAATGGTGAAGGGCCTGTATGCTCGGGTTCAATTGCTGAAAGCGGGTTTTGGGCGGTTATCGAACGCAAGATTCAGCCGGTTATTGGGTGAATGTGAGGGCCTCATCGCTGGCAAGCCAGCTCCCACAGATTTTTGCATCGCTCACAAATTTGGGTACACCACAGAACATTGTGGGAGCTGGCTTGCCAGCGATGAGGCCTGACAAGACAACGCAGTTTTATGGCAGGCAACAAAAAGCCCACCAGTCGGTGGGCTTCTCGTTTCACTCGATGATGATCAGAACAGCTTCATCTTCGGCGCTTCTTCTTTCAGCGCTTCGTTCTGCGCGGTCTGCGCATTCCAGCCACCGCCCAGTGCCTTGTACAGGTTGACCGCACTGGTCAGCTGCGCGAGGCGGTCGGTGATCAACGATTGTTGCGCGCTGAACAACTGACGCTGGGCATCGAGGAAGGTCAGGTTGCTGTCGACGCCGATGCGGTAGCGACGTTCGGCCAGGCGGTAGTAATCCTGGTTGGCCTGAACGAAGTCACGCTGCGCTTGCAGCTGCTCGGTGTAGGTCTGGCGGGCGGCGAGGCCGTCGGCGACTTCCTGGAAGGCGGTCTGGATGGACTTCTCGTAGTTCGCCACGCCAATGTCCTTCTGGATCTTGGCGTAGTCGAGGCTGGCGCGCAGGCTGCCGGCGTTGAAGATCGGCAGGTTGATCTGCGGCTGGAACAGCCACGTCCCCGAACCACCCTTGAACAGACCGGACAGATCCGGGCTCAGGCTGCCCGCGTTGGCGGTCAGACTGATGCTCGGGAAGAACGCTGCACGCGCCGCGCCGATGTTGGCGTTGGCCGCCTTCAGGTTGTACTCGGCCTGGAGGATGTCCGGACGACGTTGCAGCAGGTCCGAAGGCAGACCGGCCGGTACGTCGCTGAGCAGATCATCAGACAGCGGTTTGGCGGCTTGCAGATTGGCCGGAATACCGGTGCCGAGCAGCAGGGTCAGGCTGTTTTCGTCCTGCGCGACCTGGCGGGTATAACGCGCCAGTTGCGCCCGGGCGTTTTCCACGGAAGTGCGCGACTGCGCCAGATCCAGCGCCGAAGCCACACCGACTTCGTTGCTGCGGCTGGTCAGCTTGTAGCTTTCTTCGAAGGCACCGAGGGTGTCCTGCGTCAGCTTGAGCAGTTCTTTGTCCGCCTGCCAGGTCAGGTAGGCATTGGCGACGTTGGCGACCAGACTGATCTGGGTGCTACGGCGCGCTTCTTCTGTGGCGAAGTACTGTTGCAACGCTTGCTCGCTCAGGCTGCGCACCCGACCGAACAGGTCGAGTTCGTAGGCGCTGACGCCGACGGTAGCCGAGTAGGAGCTGCTGATCATCGACTCGCCGGTCTGCGAGGCACGGGCCGGCAGACGCTGGCGGCTGCCGGCGGCATTGGCCGACACTGCCGGGAACAGGTCGGCGCGCTGGATGCGGTACTGCGCCGCGTAAGCGTCGATGTTCAGCGCCGCGACACGCAGGTCGCGGTTGTTTTCCAGGGCGACCTGGATCAGCTGTTGCAGTGCAGGGTCATGGAAAAACTGCTTCCAGCCCTGTTCGGCAGCGGCTTGCGCCGGAGCCTGGGCCGGCGAATATGCCGGCCCCTGCGGGTACTGGCCTGCGACCGGAGCCTCAGGCTGCTGATAGTCAGGTATCAGCGAGCAACCGCTCAGCACGAAGGCGGCGACTGCGATGGAGAGTAGCGACTTGCTCATTGGCCAGCCTCTTTAGGAGTTTCAGTAGTCTCATCCACGTCGGTCTTTTTGCGCTGACCGATGGACGACACAGTAACGAAGAACAGTGGGACCCAGAAGATCGCCAGGATCGTGGCCGTGAGCATACCGCCAATCACGCCGGTACCGATCGCGTGCTGACTGCCTGAACCGGCGCCGGTGGAAATCGCCAGCGGCACAACACCGAGAACGAAGGCCAGCGAGGTCATGATGATCGGGCGCAGACGCATGCGGCAGGCTTCGATTGCCGCTTCACGCAGGCTGCGTCCCTGTTCATGCAGTTCCTTGGCGAATTCGACGATCAGAATGGCGTTTTTAGCCGCCAGACCGATGGTCGTCAACAACCCCACCTGGAAGTACACGTCGTTGGACAGACCGCGCAGGCTGGTGGCCATCAGTGCGCCGATGATCCCCAGCGGTACCACGAGCATGACCGCGATCGGAATCGACCAGCTTTCATACAGCGCCGCCAGACACAGGAACACCATCAGCAGCGACAGGGCGTACAGCGCTGGCGCTTGCGAGCCGGACAGACGCTCCTCGTATGACAGACCGGTCCAGGAGATACCGACACCGGCCGGCAGCTTCTTGGCAATCGCTTCGACTTCAGCCATCGCTTCACCGGTGGAGTAGCCCGGCGCCGGAGCCCCGAGGACTTCGACCGCTTCCACACCGTTGTAGCGCGCCAGTTTCGGCGAACCGTAGACCCACTCGCCCTTGGCGAACGCCGAGAACGGAACCATGGTGCCTTCGGCGTTGCGCACGTACCACTTCTTCAGGTCTTCGGGGCTCATGCGCGAGTCCGGCTGGCCCTGCACGTAGACTTTCTTCACCCGACCACGGTCGATGAAGTCGTTGACGTAGCTACTGCCCAGCGCGATCGACAGGGTGTTGTTGATGTCGCTGATGGTGATGCCGAGGGCACTGGCCTTCTCGTCATCGATCTCCAGCTGGAACTGCGGCTCATCGTTCAGGCCGTTCGGACGCACCTGGGTCAGCACCTTGCTTTGCGCCGCCATGCCGAGGAACTGGTTGCGCGCTTCCATCAGTTTTTCGTGACCAATACCGGCGCGGTCTTGCAGGAATACGTCGAAACCGGTGGCGTTACCCAATTCCAGAACCGCTGGCGGGGCGAAGGCAAACACCATCGCGTCGCGGAAGCTGAAGAAGTGTTGCTGGGCACGCGCAGCGAGGTTGAACACGCTGTTGTCGGCGTTACGTTCGCCCCACGGCTTGAGCATGATGAACGCCATACCCGAGCTCTGGCCACGGCCGGCGAAGTTGAAGCCGGTCACGGTAAACACCGAAGCAACCGCGTCCGCTTCACCGCCGTCCTTGTTCGGACGCAGCAGATACTCACGCATTTCATCCACCACCACCTGCGTGCGCTGGGCACTGGAACCGGCCGGGGTCTGCACCTGGGCGAAAAGAACGCCCTGGTCTTCTTCCGGGAGGAACGCGGTCGGGATGCGGGTGAACAGCCAGATCATGCCCACGACGATCAGCAGATACGCCAGCAGATACGGCGCCTTGCGGGTCAGCATGTTGCCGACGCCACGCTCGTAGCTGCGTACGCCACGGTCGAAGTTACGGTTGAACCAGCCGAAGAAACCTTTCTTCGGGGTACCGTGCTCGCCTTTCGGAATCGGCTTGAGCATGGTTGCGCACAGCGCCGGGGTGAAGATCAGGGCAACCAGTACCGACAGGGCCATCGCCGACACGATGGTGATCGAGAACTGCTTGTAGATCACACCGGTGGAGCCGCTGAAGAATGCCATCGGCAGCAGTACCGCCGAGAGCACGAGGGCGATACCGACCAGTGCGCCCTGGATCTGGCCCATGGACTTCTTCGTCGCTTCCTTCGGTGACAAGCCTTCTTCGCTCATCACCCGCTCGACGTTTTCCACCACGACGATGGCGTCGTCCACCAGCAGACCGATGGCCAGCACCATGCCGAACATGGTCAGGGTGTTGATGCTGAAACCGGCGGCGGCGAGGATGCCGAACGTACCGAGCAGTACCACTGGCACGGTCATCGTGGTGATGACGGTGGCGCGGAAGTTCTGCAGGAACAGGAACATCACCAGGAACACCAGCGCGATCGCTTCGACCAGGGTGTGCACCACGCCTTTGATCGACTCGGTCACCACCGGGGTGGTGTCATACGGGAACACCACTTCCATGCCTTGCGGGAAGAACGGCTTGAGGCTGTCGATGGTGTTGCGCAGCGCTTTGGCGGTATCGAGGGCGTTGGCGCCGTTGGCCAGTTTCACCGCCAGACCGGAAGCCGGGCTGCCGTTGAACTGGGCACTGATCGCGTAGTTCTCACCGCCGAGGCCGACTTCAGCCACGTCTTTGAGGCGAACCTGCGAACCGTCCTTGTTGACCTTGAGCAGGATTTCCTTGAACTGCTCAGCAGTCTGCAGACGGGTCTTGCCGATGATCGTCGCGTTCAGTTGCTGGCCCTGCACGGCAGGCAAGCCACCGAGCTGACCGGACGACACCTGGACGTTCTGCGCGGCAATCGCATTCTTCACGTCGACCGGGGTCAGGTTGAAGTTGTTCAACTTGGCCGGGTCGAGCCAGATACGCATCGCGTACTGCGCACCGAAGACCTGGAAGTCACCGACACCGGCGGTCCGCGAGATCGGGTCCTGCATGTTCGACACGATGTAGTTGGACAGGTCGTCCTTGGTCATGCTGCCGTCACGCGACACCACGCCGATCACCAGCAGGAAGTTCTTCACTGCCTTGGTCACGCGGATACCCTGTTGCTGCACTTCCTGCGGCAGCAGCGGGGTGGCCAGGTTCAGCTTGTTCTGGACCTGGACCTGCGCGGTGTCGGAGTTGGTGCCTTGCTCGAAGGTCGCGGTGATGGTCATGCTGCCGTCGGAGTTACTTTCCGACGACACATAACGCAGGTTGTCGATACCGTTGAGCTGTTGCTCGATGACCTGCACCACGGTGTCCTGCACGGTTTGTGCGGACGCACCCGGGTAGGTCACCTGGATCGCAATGGCCGGTGGCGCGATGCTCGGGTATTGGTTGATCGGCAATTTCAGGATCGAAAGTGCCCCGACCAGCATGATCACCAGGGCGATTACCCAGGCGAAAATCGGACGGTCGATGAAGAATTTTGACATGGGTTACTCCCCTTTGCCGCCGGCGGCTTTGTCAGCTGCCTGTGCGGGGGCCGGGTTCTTGGTGCCGACGTTAGTCGCCTCGGTCGCTTTGACCTCGACGCCCGGTTTGACGTACTGCAGCCCTTCGGTGATCAGACGATCGCCGGCTTTCAGGCCGTCTTCGATCAACCACTGGCTGCCGACGGTGCGGCTGGCCTTGAGCTGACGCAGTTCGACCTTGTTGTCGGCGCCGACGACCAGTGCGGTCGGGGTGCCTTTGAGGTCGCGGGTCACGCCTTGTTGGGGCGCGAGGATCGCTGCGCTGTTAACGCCGGCTTGCAGCTGGGCGTGAACGAACATGCCTGGCAGCAGGGTGTGATCGGGGTTGGGGAACACCGCGCGCAGGGTCACCGAGCCGGTGGTCTGGTCAACCGAGACTTCGGAGAATTCCAGCTTGCCGTCGAGCTTGTACTGGCTGCCGTCTTCCAGGGTCAGCTTGACCGCAGCGGCGTTGTCGCCAGCCTTCTGCAAACGGCCGCTTTCCAGTTCGCGGCGCAGTTCCAGCAGTTCCACCGACGACTGGGTGACGTCGACGTAGATCGGATCGAGCTGCTGAATCACTGCCATTGCATCGGCCTGGCCATTGCTGACCAGTGCGCCTTCGGTCACCGAAGAACGGCCGATACGGCCGGAGATCGGCGCATAGACCTTGGTGTAACGCACGTTGATCTGCGCAGTCTGAAGCGACGCTTCCGATTGCAGGCGGTTGGCCAATGCGGTGTCGTATTCCTGACGGCTTACGGCTTGCTCATCGACCAGTTGCTTGTAGCGGTCGGAGATCGACTTGGTCGAACGCAGGTTGGCTTCGGCACTTTTCAGCGTAGCTTCATAGACCGACGGATCGATCTGATAAAGCTGCTGACCGGCTTTGACGTCGGCGCCTTCCTTGAACAGGCGCTTGAGAATGATGCCGTTGACCTGCGGGCGAACTTCCGCGATGCGGAACGCACTGGTGCGGCCCGGAAGTTCCGAGGTCAGGGTAAAGGCTTGTGGTTGCAGGGTGACGACGCCGACCTGAGGGGGCGGAGCGGCAGGGGCCGCTTCTTCCTTTTTACATCCGCTGAGCAGCGATGCCAGGGCGACGGCAGTGACCAGAGCGGTAACAGCTGGCTTGAATTGCATGAAGATCCTCGGGTCAGGCGCGCAAGAAGCGCACAAGAAGTGTGAAAGAGTAAAAATCGGGCACCGGGTGGATAAGTAGCTTGCTAAGTAATATACTTACGTTCATGGTTGTTTGTAAACACCTGCGCCGCGTACCCACCCTGATACAAAAGTCGTCGCAAGGTTTGAAATTGTAGGCCGGGGAGTCGATTCACGAGAGATCGCCCCCTCTTTATTCAGCGGATATTCAGCCATCCCTGAAACATCCTGTTTGAGGTTTTACTGCCATGGTCCGTCGTACCAAAGAGGAAGCTCAGGAAACCCGCAGCCAGATCCTGGAAGCGGCCGAGAAAGCCTTCTATGAAAGGGGGGTTGCCCGCACCACCCTGGCGGACATCGCGACCCTCGCCGGCGTGACGCGTGGCGCCATCTACTGGCATTTCAGCAACAAGGCCGACCTGGTCCAGGCCATGCTTGACAGCCTGCACGAACCGCTGGATGAACTGGCCAAGGCCAGCGAAAGCGAAGACGAACCGGACCCGCTGGGCTGCATGCGGCAGTTGCTGATTCATTTGTTTCATCAAGTTGCACTGGACCCGAAAACCCGGCGCATCAACGAAATTCTGTTTCATAAGTGCGAGTTCACCGATGAAATGTGCGATCTGCGCCAGCAGCGCCGGACGGCCAGTCTCGATTGCAATCTGCGCATCGGCCTGACCCTGCGTAATGCGGTGAATCGCGGCCAGTTGCCGGAAGATCTCGACACTGCCCGCGCGGCGATCAGCATTCATGCCTACATCGACGGCCTGCTGTACGGCTGGCTGCTGGCCCCGGACAGCTTCGAACTGCACGCCGAGGCTGAACGCTGGGTCGACACCGGGCTGGACATGCTGCGCCTGAGCCCGAGCCTGCGCAAATGAAACAAAATGCGCAATGGCCCTGCAGGATGTCAATCAGCCGCCATGGCTGATGATCGCGGCGGGGAGTTTAATCGTAGCGAGTCGCAGATTTTGTAGGGAAATTGTGTCGCTGTTGTTAAACGGTGTTTGCTTGCGCTCGTCCTGCGCCAATAGCAAAAAGCCCCTGACTCTCACAAGTCAGGGGCTTTTTCATTTCTGCGCTACAGCGTGATTACAAGGTCGGATAGTCGATGTAGCCGACCGGACCCTTACCGTAGAACGTCTCCGGATGTGGCTCGTTCAGCGGCGCATCAGCCTGCAAACGTGCCGGCAGATCCGGGTTGGCAATGAACGGCACGCCGAACGCTACGGCGTCTGCCTTACCGCTGGCCAGCCATTCGTTGGCGCTTTCCTTGGTGAATTTCTCGTTGGCGATGTACGGGCCACCGAAGGCTTCTTTCAGTTGCGGGCCGAGGCTGTCGGCGCCTTCTTTTTCGCGCGAGCAGATGAACGCGATGCCACGCTTGCCCAGTTCACGGGCGACGTAGGTGAAGGTCTCGGCAAGGTTGTCATCGCCCATGTCATGGGAATCGGCACGCGGTGCCAGGTGCACACCAACGCGACCAGCGCCCCAGACTTCGATCGCGGCGTCGGTCACTTCCAGGAGCAGGCGCGCACGGTTTTCCAGCGAGCCGCCGTACTGGTCGGTGCGCTGGTTGGTGCTGCTTTGCAGGAACTGGTCGAGCAGGTAGCCGTTGGCGCCGTGGATTTCCACGCCGTCGAAACCGGCGGCCTTGGCGTTCTCGGCACCAGTGCGGTAGGCGTCGACGATGTCGGCGATTTCAGCGGTTTCCAGAGCGCGCGGGGTTGGGTAGTCGGCCAGCGGGCGAACCAGGCTGACGTGACCCTTTGGCTGGATGGCGCTTGGCGCGACCGGTGCTTCACCGTTCAGGTACGAAGGGTGGGAAATGCGGCCAACGTGCCACAGTTGCAGGAAGATCTTGCCGCCGGCGCCGTGAATCGCCTTGGTCACGTTGGCCCAGCCACGCACTTGATCGTTGGACCAGATGCCCGGGGTGTCCGGATAGCCGACGCCCATCGGCGTTACCGAAGTGGCTTCGCTGAGGATCAGGCCGGCCGAGGCGCGTTGTACGTAGTATTCGGCCATCAGCGCGTTCGGCACACGACCTTCGTCGGCGCGGCAGCGGGTCAGCGGGGCCATGATGATGCGGTTGTTCAGCTCGATGTCGCCGAGTTTGATCGGGTCAAAAATAGTCGCCATGTCTAAAAGCCTCTTTTAATAAGGAAGTTGATCAGTTGGAAGCAGGCGCCAGCTCGGCATTGCCGTTCTGGCGGAAGGTAATCAGGGTCACCAGCAGAGCAAGTACGGCCAGCGCGGCGGCGGCCAGTGGCACGCTGGTCAGGCCGTAGCCGTGGGCGATGACGCTGCCGCCGACCCAGGCGCCGAGGGCGTTGCCGACGTTGAAGGCGCCGATGTTCAGGGTCGAAACCAGGTTCGGCGCAGCCTTGCCGAAGGTCACCACGTTGACCTGCAGCGCCGGCACAGCGGCGAAACACGCGGTGGCCCAGAGGAACAGGGTGATTTCAGTCGGGATCAGCGCAACGCTGGTCCAGCTCAGCACCGTGGACACCACGGCCATGGCGATGAACACGCCGATCAGCGTGGCGGCCATGCCTTTGTCGGCGAGTTTGCCGCCGATGATGTTGCCGACGGTCAGGCCCAGACCGATGAGCATCAGCGTCCAGGTCACGCCACGCGGCGACACACCGGTGACTTCACCGAGCAGTGGGGCGACGTAGGTGAACAGGGTGAAGACCGAGGCGGCGAACAGCGCGGTCATGCTCAGCGACAGCCAGATGCCGGCGCCTTTGAGGGCGGCCAGTTCGGCGCGCATGTCGAGTTTTTCTTCGTCACGCTTGGCCGGCAGGAAGCGGATCAGGCCGATCAGCGCGATCACACCAATGACGGTCACCGCCCAGAAGGTCGAACGCCAGCCGGCTTCCTGACCCAATGCGGTGCCCAGTGGTACGCCGAGCACGTTGGCCAGGGTCAGGCCGGTGAACATCAAGGCTACTGCCGAGGCACGTTTGTTGGGCGCGACCAGATTGGCCGCCACCACCGAGCCGATGCCGAAGAACGCACCGTGGCAAAGCGCGGTGACTACCCGGGCAAACATCAGCACGTTGTAGTCGCTGGCGATGGCGCAGAGCAGGTTGCCGACAATGAAGATGCCCATCAACGCCACCAGCGCTGCCTTGCGCGGCAGCCTGGCGGTGGCCAGCGCCATGAACGGTGCACCGATGGCCACGCCCAGGGCGTAACCGGTGACCAGCCAGCCGGCGCCGGGAATCGACACACCGAGGTCCGCCGCCACGTCGGGCAGCAGGCCCATGATGACGAACTCGGTGGTGCCGATGGCGAAGGCGCTCAGGGCGAGGATGAGAAGCGAAAGGGGCATGCAGGTTTCCTTGTCGGCTGGCTGACGTTAAGGGTCAGAGCTCTTTACTGAGGGTGCTGAGAAACGCCTGGATGACGTCCTCGTTACGTTTGAAAAAATGCCACTGCCCGGCCTTCTGGCTGCTGATCAGCCCGGCCCGTTGCAACGTTGCCAGGTGTGCCGACACGGTCGATTGCGACAGGCCGCAACGCTGATCGATCTGCCCGGCGCAAATACCGTATTCGTGGTTGTGCAACTGCTCGGGGAATTCGCCTTTCGGGTCTTTCAGCCAGTTGAGGATGTCTCGCCGTACTGGGTGCGCCAGGGCTTTTATTATTTCGTCGAGGTCGAGGTTCATGGCTTGGGCTCGTGGTGGCAGTAGCGATATATCGCGATGGAGCGAACTTTAAATCGTTGGATCGCGATATACCAATATGAATTCGGTCTGACGAACGCATAAATCGCTATATCGGGTTATAACGATACGAGGGTGCTGGAGCAGCGAGCGCAGTGCTAAGCTGCGCCCATGAACTATCTCGCGCATTTGCATCTCGGCGGCCAGCGCCCCGGTCAGTTACTTGGCAGCCTGTATGGCGACTTCGTCAAAGGTCGGCTGCAAGGCCAGTTCGACCCGGAAGTGGAGGCGGCGATTGCGCTGCATCGGCGCATCGACGTGTTCACCGATCGGCATCCACTGGTCGACATCGCTCTGGGCCGCTTCAACGAAACGCGGCGGCGTTATGCCGGAATCGTCCTCGATGTGTTTTTCGACCATTGCCTGGCGCGGGACTGGACGCTGTATGCCGACCGACCGCTGGAGCAGTTCACCGCAGACGTCTATCACGTGCTGTCCCGCGAACGGCAATTGCCGGAACGGCTGGCGAAGATCGCCCCGCACATGGTCGCCAACGACTGGCTGGGCTCGTATCGCGAATTTGAGGTGCTGGAGCAAGTGTTGCGCGGGATCTCGCGACGGTTGAGCAGACCTGAGGAATTGGCGGGGGCAATGGCGGAGTTGCGGCGGTTGTATGAGCCGCTGAGTGAAGACTTCAGCCTGTTCTATCCGCAATTGCAGGATTTTGCAGTGCAATCACATATAACCTGAATCCCTGTGGGAGCTGGCTTGCCAGCGATAGCGTCGGCACATTCAACTTTGATGTTGATTGATCAACCGCTTTCGCGGGCAAGCCCGCTCCCACAGGGGACCAAGGTGATTTGGGGATTTGTGTTTCAGGCAGCGATTGCCGGGCGCATTGGCGATTGTCGGGTTTCCGGAATCGATCCAAACAACACCTTCTGCACCGCCTGCTGCGCTTCGAACGCCAGCGCCGCACGCTCGCGGCCCTGACACTCTATTGGCTTGAGCAGATGCACCTCGACATCGCCGCAGTCGTGGCTGAACAGGCGCATCAAGTGCGAGAGCAAATCATCGTCGCCAATGAACGGCGCCAGCGTATCGATTTCGCCGTCACGCAGATAACGAATAGCCACCGGTTGCAGCATCACCTCGGAATCGATCGCCGCCGACAGCAGGCGACCATGAAAGGTGCGCAGCGAACGGCCATCGGTGGTGGTGCCTTCGGGGAACATCAGCAGTGCATGTTCGGTTTGCAGATGGCGGGTCATTTGCCTGCGGATCAACTGGCTGTCGCCCGACCCACGGCGGATGAACAGGCTGCCGGCCTTGGCCGCGAGCCAGCCGGCCACCGGCCAGGTGCGCACTTCGGCCTTGGACAGAAACGACAGCGGCGTGAGCATGCCCAGCAGCGGAATGTCGGTCCACGACACGTGATTGCTGACCCACAGCATTGGCTGTTTTGGCAGCTCACCATGCACGCTCACGCGAAAGGGCAGGGCATTGCTCAAACGCGCCATGAAAAAACGCGACCAGCGCTGGCGCCGCTCCATCGAGTGGGCCAGACCGATGCGTTCGAACACGCCGAAGACGCTGGCCATGGTTAGCCCCAGCGTCACCACCAGCAGCACTCGCGCGATTCGCGCGTACACCCGCAACCGGCTCATTACACGGCCGCCTTGAAGTGCTTGGCGTAGCGCGGGCAAAGTTCGTCGCGCTTGAGCAGGATGAACACGTCGGCCACCTGGAAGTCTTCGTCCCAGCACGGCTCGCCGCAGATCTTCGCCCCGAGGCGCATGTAGGCCTTGAGCAGCGGCGGCATTTCGGCGATGACGTTGGACGGAATATCCAGCGTCGGCAGCGGATTTTTCGGCTCGGCGCGCAAGTGTTCGGTGCACAGATAACGCTCGCGCAGACGTTGCATGATCGCGTGGGCCTGAATGCCGCCGTCCTGCATCGGAATGCTCGCGCAACCCATCAGGTAGCTGTAGCCGCCCTGATTGAGCACTTCGGCCAATTCGCCCCAGAGCACGGCGATGGTGCCGCCGTTGCGGTACGCCGGATCGACGCAGGTGCGGCCGATTTCCAGGATCGGGCCTTGCAGATGCGCCAGGCCATGCAGGCTGAATTCCTCTTCACTGTAGAACTTGCCGAGGCTGCTGGCGGCGGTGTGATCGAGCAGACGCGTGGTCGCCACCAGGCGCCCGGTGTTCAGATCACGCACGCCGATGTGGCTGCAGTGAACATCATAATCATCCATGTCCAGACCCAGTTCCGCGCCTTTCAGTTTGGCGTTGAATTCGCCACTGAAGACGGCGAAGCGCAGGGCCTGGGCTTGCTGCAAGGCTTCGGCGCCGATCAGGCGTTCGGCTTGCAGGCGGCGTTCATTGCCGGTGTCGCTGATGCGGGCGATTTGCGTCATGTGAATCTCCGTACGGGCCTTTAACCCGTCGTGGGTTGCAGCCGATCGACTTTCTTTATGCAGCCGTGTTGTGCAAAGTCAGGCTATGTAGCCCCGGTGTCATCGCCATGAACGTTCGGTGATGCTTATATGACAGCCCACAAGGAGGCGCCCATGCCCTGGACAGATCTGTTGCACCGCCGTGAACGCTTGCCCGCCGCTGCTGATCTGGCCGAGGGCTTTGCAACGTTGTTGCAGGCGCTGGGCAACGTCACGCCGTTCGAATTGGCGGTGGCCGGAGGGCGGCGAATGGCGACGCCGGGGCTGGCGTTTCTGGTCGGTTATCAGGCAGCGCTGCGCATGTTGTGGCCGAGCGCGCCGCTGAGCCTTGGCGCCTTGTGCGCGACCGAACAACGCAGCCTGCGTCCGGCCGATATGCAAACGCGGCTGAAAGATTTGCGCCTGAGCGGGCACAAGGATTTCGTCACCGCCGGCGACGCCGCCGACTGGTTATTGGTGGCTGCGCGCAGTGAGGAGCCGGGCGAAACACCGCGCCTGAGTCTGGCGGTGGTGTATCCCGGCGAGCCCGGCGTGAAGGTGGAAAAACTGCCTGCGTTGCCGTTGATGCCGGACATCAGCCACGGCCGCCTGCATCTGGACGGCGCCCTGTGCGAACTGCTGGCCGGCGACGGCTGGGACGCCTACGTCAAACCGTTTCGCAGTCTTGAAGATGTCTACGTGCTCAGCGCCATCACCGCGTGGTTGTACGGCGTCGGCCAAGACAGCGACTGGCCGCAGGCCCTGCAATTGCGTTTGCTGGCGCTGCTGGCCGGGTGCGCCGAGGCCAGCCGGCAAGCGCCGAACAATCCGCCCGGGCATGTAGTGCTGGGCGGATTGTTTGCGCAGTTTGAATCACTCAAGACCGAGGTAGATCAGGCGTTGGTGCAGGGTGATCCTGCGTGGGCGGCGATGTGGCAGCGTGATCAAGGCGTGATGCAATTGGCTGCAGGGGCCCGGGCCAAGCGCTTGGCCAAGGCTCTTGCGTTGGCCTGACTGGCCTCATCGCGGGCAAGCCCGCTCCCACAGGTTTCAAAGGTGTTCATGAAATGTGTGTTCACTTGGGACCCCTGTGGGAGCTGGCTTGCCAGCGATGGCAATTTCATGGACGACCAACATCTAAAATTTGTCATAAACCCCGACTAGTCTCGACAGGTTCATTCCCAGAGCGCCCACCATGTTCAAAGGCCTGTCCCTGTTCCTGCTGCTGATCAGTCTCACCGTCCGCGCCGAACAATGGCCCGGCGAGCAATGGCCCATCGCCCCGCAGATCACCGGCCCGGCCGTCGAGGCGCTGGAAAACTACGCCTTCTCGCCCCGCAACGACGCCACCCGCGAAGGCATCCGCACCGACGCCTTGCTGATCATCCGCGACGGCCAGATCATTTACGAACGCTACGCCGCTCCGACCACTGCACAAACACCGCATCTGACCTGGTCGATCAGCAAAAGCCTGCTGGCCGCTGTCCTCGGCGTGGCCTATGGCGAAGGCCGGTTCAAGCTCGACGATCCAGCGCTGAAGTTCTACCCAGCGCTGGAAAAACACCCGGCGATCACCCTCGGCCATCTGCTGAACTGGGCCTCCGGTCTGGATTGGCAGGAAGACTACGAATACGCGCCGCTGAAATCTTCGGTGGTGGCGATGCTCTACACCCGCGGCCATCGCGACATGGCCGCGTTCACGGCGGGCCACGACGCCTACGCCGCACCGGGTCAGGCTTTCCGTTATTCCAGCGGTGACAGCAATCTGCTCGCCGCCGCCCTGAAAACCATGGTCGGTCCAGAGCGTTATGCCGATTATCCGTGGACAGCATTGTTCGAGCCGTTGGGCATTCGCCACGCCGTGTGGGAAAGCGATGCCGGCGGTACCTTTGTCGCCTCGTCCTACGCCTATCTCACCGCGCGGGATCTGGCGCGGGTCGGTCTATTGATGGCGCGGGGCGGGCGCTGGAACGATCGGCAGTTGCTGCCCGAGGATTGGCTCGCGTTCAACCTCACACCGTTTGCCGGCTACAAGGCGCATCAGGACGAAGCCGTACCCGGCGGCCACTGGTGGCTCAATCGTCGTGTCGACGGCGCCAAATCACCATGGCCCGACGCCCCACCCGACACCTTCGCCGCCCTCGGCCACTGGGGCCAGGCGCTGTATGTGATGCCCAGCCAGAAGCTGGTGATCGTGCGTTACGGCGATGACCGCGATGGCAGCTACCAGCACAACGAATTGCTCAAACGCGTGTTGCAGGCGGTGCGGCCATGAGGAGGTTTCTATTGTTGCTGTTGGTCGTGCTGCTCGGTTGGGGTTGGTATGAACGGGAAAATTTCTGGGCTTTCCCGGACATCATCAGCGCCTACACCGCCAAGGAATATTGCTCGTGTCGTTATGTGATGAACAACGATGCTGGGTATTGCCGTGGCTATGTGAAGCAATGGCTGCCAACCAGCCGTTTTACCGATGACGCTTCGAGCAAAACCATCACCGTCAGCGGCATGGGCCGCAGCAACAGCGCGCAGTGGCTGAGCGAACGCCAGGGCTGCCGCCTGAATCCCTGACTACACTCGATTCCGTTGTGAATGGAGATCATGTGGGAGCTGGCTTGCCAGCGATTGCAGTGGGTCAGCCAGCGAAAATCTTGCCTGTGACGACGCTATCGCTGGCAAGCCAGCTCCCACATGGGTCTCATCAGTGCATGCATCTGTGGTGATCTTCAGTTTGCAATAACTTGGCGGGCGGTTAAGGTTCGTGCAGGTTTATCGCCCCCACGAGTGTTCAATGTTCAACCGCTCCCTCTATACAACCTTCGCCAGTCTGCTGTTGACCGCCGCTGCACTGCCGGCCCAGGCCAATTGGTACCTGGACGGCGAGTCGTCGCGGCTGTCGTTCGTCAGCACCAAAAATGCCAGCGTGTCGGAAGTGCAGCGTTTTCTGGTGCTGCACGGCAAGGTCGACCCCAACGGTCGAGCCGAGGTCGAAGTCGAGCTCGAATCGATCAACAGCGGCATTCCGCTGCGCGATGAGCGCATGCGCAAGGAGCTGTTCCAGATCGAGCAGTTTCCCGCAGCCACCATCACTACCCAGATCGACCTGCGCCCGATCAACGATCTGGCCTCCGGCGCGCAGCTGGAGTTGCGCCTGCCGCTGACCGTCAGCCTGCACGGCAAGCAGCACGAATACCCGGCCGAGTTGCTCGCCACGCGTCTGGATGATCGTCGTTTTCAGGTGGTCACGCTGGAGCCGCTGGTGATCAACGCTGAGGATTTCGATCTGGCGCCGGGTCTGGAAAGCCTGCGCAAACTCGCCGATCTGTCGGCCATCAGTCTGTCGGTGCCGGTGGGTGCGGTGCTGATTTTCACGGCGCGCTGACATGCGCGGTGCGGTGTTCCCCTGGCGTGACGGCAACCGTTTCGAACTGTTGATCGACGGCCCGCAGTTCTTTCCGCGCATGCTCGAGCATATCGCTGGAGCTACAGAGCAGATCGAACTGGAGCTGTATCTGGTCGAGGCCGGCGCCTGCGCCGAAGCCATCGTCCAGGCGCTGGTCGCGGCGGCCGAGCGCGGCGTGCGCGTGCGTTGCTTGTTCGATGATTACGGCAGCCTCGCGTTCACGCTGCATCTGCGTCAGCGCCTGACCCAGGCCGGGGTCGAACTGCGTTTTTACAATCGCCTGAGCTGGCGGCGCTGGGTCGGCAACTTCTATCGCGACCACCGTAAATTGCTGCTGGTCGACCAATGCCTGGCAGTGGTCGGCGGCACCGGCGTGACCGATGAATTCTGGACGCCGGGCCATGATGTCAGCGAGTGGCACGAGGTGATGGTCGAGATCAGCGGCTCATTGGTGATCGATTGGCAATTGCTGTTTGATCGCCAGTGGATCGCCAACCGCTACCGCCGCGCCTGGCGCCCGGCCGCGCATTTCGGCTTGCCGCGCCTGCCGCGTGTGCCGGACAAGGGCGAAGGCATGGGCCGCGTGGCGTATGCCGATGCCCGTCAACATCGCGACATTTTGCAGTCGTTGTTCCGTGCGTTGAACAGCGGGCAAAAACGCATCTGGATGGCCACGCCGTACTTCCTGCCGACTTGGAAAATCCGCCGCTCCCTGCGCAAGGCTGCCGCGCGCGGCGTCGATGTGCGCTTGCTGCTGACCGGGCCGCGCACCGATCACCCTTCAGTGCGCTACGCCGGGCACCGCTATTACCCGCGCCTGCTCAAGGCCGGCGTGCAGATCTTCGAATACCAGCCGTGCTTCCTGCACCTGAAAATGGTTCTCGTCGACGAATGGGTAAGCATCGGTTCGTGCAACTTCGATCACTGGAATCTGCGTTTCAATCTGGAGGCGAATCTGGAAGCGCTGGACCCGGCGTTGACGGCAGCAGTGGAGGCGAGCTTTGTGAAGGACTTCGGCTTGAGTCAGCTGGTGAGCCTGGAGGAATGGCAGCGCCGACCGTTGTGGCGGCGGGTCAAGCAGCGGGTGTGGGGCTGGGTGGATCGGTTGGTGGTGAATATTCTCGACCGTCGCGGATAGCGGGGACACCCAAAACCACTGTGGGAGCTGGCTTGCCAGCGATGAGGCCATCACATTCAACATACCAGTTGACTGTCAGGCCGCCATCGCTGGCAAGCCAGCTCCCACAGGTTTATGTGTTACCTGAAAAAATTACAGCAATTCAAAGCTCTGCTGCGTCACCGCCTGCGAATCCAGGCCGATCTGCACGTTGAACTTGCCAGGCTCGGCTGCGTATTTGAGCTGGGCGTTGTAGAATTTCAGGTCTTCCTCGGTGATGGTGAAGTGCACGACCTTCTGTTCGCCGGCCTTAAGCATGATCTTCTGGAAGTTCTTCAGTTCTTTCACCGGGCGGATCATCGAACCGGTGACGTCCTGGATGTACAACTGCACCACGGTTTCGCCGTCACGCTTGCCGGTGTTCTTGACCATGACGCTGGCGTCGAGCTTGCCGCTGGCGTTCAGGGTGGTCGATGACAGCGCCATATCGCTCAGGGCGAAGGTGGTGTAGCTCAAGCCATAACCGAACGGAAACAGCGGGCCGGTGGTGTCATCGAAATACTGCGAGGTGTAGTTGCCCGGTTTGCCCGGCGTGAACGGCCGGCCGATGCTCAGGTGGTTGTAGTAGGTCGGGATCTGGCCCACGGAACGCGGGAAGGTCACCGGCAGTTTGCCCGACGGGTTGTAGTCGCCGAACAGCACGTCGGCGATGGCGTTGCCGCCCTCGGTGCCGCTGAACCAGGTTTCCAGAATCGCATCGGCCGACTGGTTTTCTTCGAGAATCGTCAGCGGGCGGCCGTTCATCAACACCAGCACCAACGGCTTGCCGGTGGCTTTCAGCGCACGGATCAATTCGCGCTGGGTTTCCGGGATGTTCAGGTCAGTGCGGCTTGAGGATTCGTGGGACATGCCACGGGACTCGCCGACAGCGGCGACGATCACGTCAGCATCCTTCGCCGCTTTCACCGCTTCGTCGATCAGCACGTTGGCCGGGCGCGGGTCATCGACCACTTCCGGGGCATCGAAGTTGAGGAAGTTCAGGTAATCGAGGACCTTCTTGTCGCCCGTGATGTTGGCGCCACGGGCGTAGATCAGGTTGGCTTTGTCGCCGATCACTGAACTCATGCCATCGAACAAAGTAACCGATTGCGCCGGGCGCCCGGCGGCGGCCCAGCTGCCCATCATGTCGATCGGGGCTTTTGCCAATGGACCGACCAGCGCGATTTTCGCGTCTTTCTTCAGCGGCAGGGTTTCGTTCTGGTTCTTCAGCAGCACCAGACTGCGCCGCGCGACTTCGCGGGCCTCGGCGCGGTGCAGGCGACTCTCGGCGTAGGTATCGGCCGGGTCATCCTCGGCCTTGCCGATGCGCAGGTACGGGTCCTTGAACAGGCCCATGTCGTACTTGGCCGCGAGCACTTCGCGCACGGCGTTATCGATGTCTTTCTGTTCGATCTCGCCGGACTTGAGCAGCCCCGGCAGTTCTTTGCCGTAGAGGGTGTCGTTCATGCTCATGTCGATGCCGGCCTTGATCGCCAGCTTCGCCGCTTCGCGACCGTCGCGAGCGACGCCGTGCTTGATCAGTTCGAAGATCGCGCCATGATCGCTGACCGCCAGGCCTTTGAAGCCCCAGTCCTCGCGCAGCAGGTCGTTCATCAGCCAGGTGTTGGCCGTGGCCGGAATGCCGTTGATCGAGTTCAACGCCACCATCACACCACCGGCTCCGGCATCGATCGCGGCGCGGTACGGCGGCAGGTAATCCTGGTACATCTTCACCGGGCTCATGTCGACGGTGTTGTAGTCGCGGCCGCCCTCGACCGCGCCGTACAGGGCGAAGTGCTTGACGCTGGCCATGATGCTGTCGGCGGCGCTTGGGGTCTCGCCCTGATAGGCCTTGACCATGACTTTGGCGATGCGCGAGGTCAGGTAGGTGTCTTCGCCGAAACCTTCGGAGCTGCGGCCCCAGCGTGGATCGCGGGAGATATCCACCATCGGCGCGAAGGTGATGTCGAGGCTGTCGGCGGCGGCTTCTTTAGCCGCAACGCGACCGGACTGGCCGATGGCGTCCATGTCCCAGCTCGACGCGAGGGCCAGCGGAATCGGGAAAATCGTACGGTGACCGTGGATCACGTCGTACGCGAAAAACATCGGAATCTTCAGGCGACTGCGCATGGCCGCGTCCTGCATCGGACGGTTTTCCGCGCGGGTGATCGAGTTGAACGTGCCGCCGATGTTGCCGCCGGCAATTTCCTTGCGGATCAGCTCGCGGGGCATTTCCGGGCCGATGCTGATCAGGCGCAACTGGCCGATCTTCTCGTCGAGGGTCATTTGTTTCATCAGGTTGCTGATGAAAGCGTCCTTGTTTTCCAAAGGTACCGGGGTCGTGGCGGCCAGTACCTGATGACTGGCCAGGCTGACGAACAGACCCAGCAAACACAGCTTCTTCATGAATTTTTTCTCTAGAGCCCAAACGGTGATGCAACACCGGCCAGCCAAAATGTAGGGAGCGACTATTGTTGTTCGGGTGCCGGCGCAAAATCCTGAGCCGGAAAACCGCAGCCGACAGCGGCAACGTGAACGCGAAGGGCACTTTTTAGCCGATTAACCCGTCGCATGCCAGTGGCGGCGCCGATTATGCCCCAACCGCTGGCCGGGAATGCCCAGCGCTCGGTTTTTAAATCAAATGTGTCATGGAGCATCACTGCAATGAATATCAGCTCAACCTCACGTTCACGGTTACAGATCGCCACGTTGCTGGTGTTCGCCACGCTGTTGACCGCGTGCGGCATCAACAATATCCCGACGCTCGACGAACAGGCCAAAGCCGCCTGGGGCCAGGTGCAGAACCAGTACCAGCGCCGTGCCGACCTGATCCCCAATCTGGTGGAAACCGTGAAGGGCTACGCGGCCCACGAACAGGAAACCCTGACCGCAGTGATTGAAGCGCGAGCCAAGGCCACCTCGATTCAGGTCGATGCCAGCACCCTCGACAATCCCGAGAAGCTCAAGCAGTTCCAGCAGGCACAGGATCAACTGACCGGCGCATTGAGCCGTTTGATGGTGGTCTCCGAGCGCTATCCGGATCTGAAGGCCAACCAGAACTTCCTCGCCCTGCAATCGCAACTCGAAGGCACGGAAAACCGCATTGCCGTGGCGCGTCGCGATTTCATCCTGGCGGTGCAGAAGTACAACACCGAGATCCGCACCTTTCCCGGTCGCCTGTGGCACAGCGTGATGTACAGCGATCTGCCGATGCGCGAAACCTTCGAAGCCACCACGCCCGGCGCGGAGAAGGCCCCGGAAGTGAAATTCTGATTCGAGGTCGTCCATGCGTGTGTTGAAACTAAGCCTGGTGCTGATGCTGTGGCTGTTCGCCGTCAGCGCCCGGGCCGAATTGACGTTTCCGCCGCTGAGCGGGCGCGTGGTCGATCAGGCGCAAATGCTCGAGCCATCGATTCGCGCTCAACTGAGCCAGCAATTGCAGGCGCACGAACAGGCCACCGGCGAGCAATTGGTGGTGGTCACGCTGCCGGATCTGCAGGGCACCACCATCGAGGATTTCGGCGTTCAGCTCGGTCGGCACTGGGGCATCGGTCAGAAGGACAAGAACAACGGTGCCTTGCTGATCGTCGCGCGTGACGAGCGCAAACTGCGCATCGAGGTCGGCTATGGCCTGGAGGATCGCCTGACCGATGCGCAGTCGTCGGTGATCATTCATCAGGTCATCACGCCGGCGTTCAAGGCCGGCAATTTCAGCAAAGGCATCAGCGATGGCGTTGCGGCGATGCTGGTGGTGCTCGGTGGCAATCCGCTGGACGAACCGTCGACCGTGTACGAATCCAGCGGCGACCCGGCGGATGATTTCATCTCGCGGCACCCGGCGCTGTTCATGTTTCTGGTGATGTTGTTCATCGTGACGGTGTTTGTCTGCCAGATGCTCGGTATCCTGCCTGCCGGCCGGGGTGGCTCCGGAGGAGGGGGCGGCTTTGGCGGTGGCGGCGGATTCGGCGGCGGTGGCGGTGGCGGCTTCAGCGGTGGCGGGGGCAGTTTCGGCGGCGGCGGTTCGTCCGGCGGCTGGTGAGATCAAAAGAATAATGAGCAGGCACTTTTCGACATGGCATTACTGACTGAACACGAACAACGTAAAGTCGCCGAGGCCATCGCCCGGGTCGAACACGACACCGACGCCGAACTGGTCACGGTGCTCGCTGCCCGTGCCGACGATTACGCTTACATCCCGCTGCTCTGGGCCAGTCTGCTGGCCCTGGTGTTGCCGGGTATCGTCCACTACCTCACCGGCTGGCTGACCCTGCGCAGTCTGCTGCTGGTGCAATGGGGCATGTTCATCGTCCTGTGCCTGTTGTTCCGTCTGCCGAAAATCACCACTCATCTGGTGCCGCGTCGCGTGCGCCACTGGCGCGCCTCCAACCTGGCGCGCCGGCAGTTTCTCGAACAGAACCTGCACCACACCGTGGGCAGCACCGGCATGCTGATTTTTGTCTGCGAGGCTGAGCGCTATGTGGAGATTCTGGTGGACGAGGGGATTTCCAGACGGCTGGATAACAGCAACTGGGACGCGATTGTCGCAGCGTTCACCGAACAGGTCCGCCAGGGCCGCACGCTGGAAGGGTTTGTCACGTGCGTGGAGGCGTGTGGCGAGTTGTTGAAGGTGCACGTGCCGGTGACGCAGGTGCGGAACGAGTTGCCGAATCGGTTGGTGGTGTTGGGCTGAAGCCGTCCCGCATATTTGGCCTCTGTGGCGAGGGGATTTATCCCCGATCGGCTGCGTAGCAGTCGCAAAACCTGCGCACATGATTTGAAAGGCCGAACACAGAGGGCCGCTTCGCGCGCCATCGGGGATAAATCCCCTCGCCACAAAAGTCGGTGTCATGGATTTTGCCGTTGGGTAAATAAGAGGGTGTCCCCAACCCTCATCCCCCCTAAAATACCCGCCATTCCCGATTCCGCCCGTCCGAGGCCGCTTGTCCATGTCCGTTTCCGCTTCTTCCGCGCCGTCCGCCAAACCGGCCGCCGATCACCACGCCCAGTTCATCGAGCTGCTGCGAGCCAGCCTCGACGACAGCGGTTTTATCAAATTGGTGTTGGCCAAATACGTCGGTGAAGAGGCGGATCTGCAACGGGTCATCATCAAACCGGTAACGGTCAAGGCGCAGCCGTGTCTGTCTTTCGTTTATCGCTACAAGACCCGCGACATCACCAAGAACCTGCCGCTGAGCGAAGGCGTGGCGCTGATCGCCGGGCTGCTGCCGACCTCGTTCAAAAATGCGCATTTACTGGCGCTGACCGACGAAGCGCAGCTGGAATACAGCAAAAAGGGCAAGAGTTCGCTGTTCAAGAGCAAACCTCAGCAATTGCGTGAAGCGCCTTCGGCCGAGCACAACCGCGAGAAAAATCGTTTCCTTGAACTGAGCCGCCCCTTCCTTAAAGACCTGGGCGTGACCAATGCGCAACACGAGCTGATCCCGGCGATGTCGCGCAAGTGGAAGCAGATCAACAAGTTCATCGAAGTGTTCAGCCATGCCCTGACCTCGTCGCCGCTGGCGCTGGACAAACCGGTGCGGGTCGCCGATTTCGGTTCGGGCAAGGGCTACCTGACGTTCGCCATTCACGACTACCTGCGCAACACGCTGAAGGCCGAGGGCGAAGTCACCGGCGTCGAGCTGCGCGAAGAAATGGTCAACCTGTGTAACGCCGCAGCGGCCAAGCTCGAGCATCCGGGGCTGGTGTTCAAATGCGGTGACGTGCGCACGGTGGCGCCGAGTGAGCTGGACGTGATGATCGCCCTGCATGCCTGCGACATCGCCACCGATTACGCGATCCACACCGGCATCCGTTCGGGTGCGTCGATCATCATGTGCTCGCCGTGCTGCCACAAACAGATCCGCCTGCAGATCCAGAGCCCGGCGCTGCTCAAGCCGATGCTGCAATACGGCTTGCACCTCGGCCAGCAGGCGGAAATGGTCACCGACAGCTTGCGCGCGTTGTTCCTCGAAGCCTGTGGTTACGAGACCAAGGTGTTCGAGTTCATCTCGCTGGAACACACCAACAAGAACAAGATGATTCTCGCGGTGAAACGCGCCGAACCGGTCGATCCGACGCAGTTGTTGGCGAAGATCGCAGAGCTCAAGGCGTTCTACCACATCAGCGAACACTGCCTGGAAACACTGCTGCGCGCTGACGGTTATATGCCTTAACAGGCAGCTGCAAGCTTCAAGCGGCAAGCTGCAAGCTGCAAGCTGCAAGTTGAAGCATGACGCTGGTGTGCCTGATTTGGGTGATCCTGCTTTTTCTTGCCGCTTGCCGCTTGCCGCTTGCAGCTCAATTTGGGTCTACCTTGAATACTCCCAGACCTTTCCCCGAGGAGTTTTCCCATGGCCGCGAAAAAGATCCTGATGCTGGTCGGCGATTACGTCGAAGATTACGAAGTGATGGTGCCGTTCCAGGCCCTGCAGATGGTCGGCCACACGGTCCACGCCGTGTGCCCGGACAAGTCCGCCGGCAGCACCGTGCGCACGGCGATTCATGATTTTGAAGGTGATCAGACCTACAGCGAAAAACCCGGTCACCTGTTCGCCCTCAATTTCGATTTCGCCAAGGCCCGCGAAGCCGATTACGACGCGCTGCTGATTCCCGGCGGTCGTGCGCCGGAGTACCTGCGGCTGAACGAAAAAGTCCTCGAACTGGTGCGCGCCTTCGACAACGCCGGCAAGCCCATCGCAGCGGTGTGCCATGGCGCGCAACTGCTCGCGGCGGCGGGTGTGCTCGAGGGGCGTGAGTGCAGCGCGTATCCGGCCTGCGCCCCGGAAGTACGTCTGGCCGGTGGCACCTACATCGACATTCCGGTGACCGATGGCCATGTTCAGGGCAATCTGGCCAGCGCTCCGGCGTGGCCGGCGCATCCTAAATGGCTGGCCGGTTTCCTCGGTCTGCTGGGTACGAAAATCACCTTGTAGTCGAGGCAGGCGACAGACCGCGGCTGCTGGTCTTTACTCTGAAGCGCGAAATCTCTCAATCGCCCCCAGGAGAAACAGACATGTCCGGATGGTACGAAGTGAGCAAAAGCAGCAATGGCCAATTCAGGTTCGTGTTGAAAGCGGCGAACGCCGAAACGATTCTGACCAGCGAACTCTACAGCACCCGCGCCGGTGCCGACGGCGGCATCGCCTCGGTGCAGGCCAACAGCCCGCTGGACGAGCGTTACGAGAAAAAATCGACCAAGGACGGCCACCCGTACTTCAACCTGAAGGCGGCCAATCACCAGATCATCGGCAGCAGCGAGTCGTATTCATCGGATGGCGCGTGCGACAAGGGCATCGCCAGCGTGAAGGCCAACGGCCCGACGAAAACCATCAAGGACAAGACCCTGCCGGTGCTCTGAGGCCAATACATTCCACAGGTGGAATGCATTCAAATGTGGGAGCTGGCTTGCCAGCGATGGCGACGGCATCTGCAACATTAATGCCGACTGATTCACCGCTATCGCTGGCAAGCCAGCTCCCACAGGGATTTGGGATTGAAAGAAGATTGTTGGTTCGCCATAAAACTCTGTGTGAGCTTGCTCGCGAAGGCGTCAGCCCGGCCAATATCAAACCTCAACCGGTACCGACAATTTCGGATCACCCAACGCATGGCTCTTGGCATCAAAGAACCGCAACTCAACCCCGGTACCTTCAAACACCTTGGCGTAGTGACGCTTCTGATGCTGGATGAACGCGGCACTGCGCGGGTAGATCGAGATCGCCACGCATTTCGGTCGGGCCAGGCGCAACGCGCGCACCAGATGCGCATCCGGCTCGCCCAGCGCGTGGCCGAAGATACACAGGCTGTCGCCATGAGCCAGTAACTGCTCGTAGCAGAACGACAGATAATCCGAGCTGCGAATGGTCTTGAGCTTGTCAGTGCTCGGCCCTTCGGTGACGAACAGCGGCACGTCGTCCAGCGTCTTGATCGTATTGTTGATGGCGAAACTGCCGAGCAGGGTGCCCTCGGTCGAGGTCAGTTTGCGTGCGGTGCCATCCTGATTGCGCACCAGATGCAGACCACCGTGCAGGTACAGCAGACGCGGTTTGTCGGTGGCGCTCTGGCTCAGATCGAAACTCGCGTCCGCGCCGTTGAACAGGTCGTCGATGGCCTCGCCAGGGTGTTGCAGCGCCCAGTAATTGAGCAGGTCGTAGTTGGTGGTGAACACCGTGCGATAGCGCGCCAGTTCTGCATTGAGCACCGTCAGTGTCGAAGGCTGCACAAGCCGCCACGGGATGTGCACCGCGTGCACGGTGTTGATCAGCGCTTCCTTGATTGCGTAATAGCGATTGCGCGGCGCCGCCGAGCTGACCGCCAGGGCCTTGTTGACCCGGCTGGTGGTTTTCAGGGCGCCCAGCACTTGCTCGAAGCTGCGGGTTTGCAGCGCGTCGAACACCGCCAGTTCCGATGGGCTCAGCGGTTTCTCTTCGACCGTACGGGCGTTTTCGAACAGCGAGTCGTAGCCGAAGTCATCCCATACCGCACGGCTGGCGCCATTGCCCACCAGCAAACCCTGAAAATCGTTCGAGGCGCGCAGGGCGTTCCAGTCTTCGAGGGTGGCGTCGACATCGAGAAAATCGGTCATTGCGTGGGCGATCTCAAAACAAAGGGCAGATGGACGGCGACTTTATCACGAGCGGACATTGAGCCAGATCAACATCGCTCGTGACCGATCGGTCGATTCTGTGCGCACCCGCCGAATCGAGGCAGTCGATCCGGCTTCAGTCAGGAGACACACGATGAGCAGCACCTTCTTCATTCCGGCGGTCAACATCATGGGCAGCGGCTGCCTCGACGAAGCCATGGTCGCGATTCGCAATTATGGTTTTCGCAAGGCGCTGATTGTCACCGACGCCGGGCTGGCCAAGGCTGGCGTGCCCGCAATGATCGCCGAGAAACTGGCGATGCAGGACATCGATTCGGTGATCTTCGATGGCGCCAGACCGAACCCGACCACGGCCAATGTCGAATCCGGGTTGGGGCTGCTGAAGGAAAGCCGTTGCGATTTCGTCGTGTCGCTGGGTGGCGGCTCGCCACACGATTGCGCCAAGGGAATCGCCCTGTGCGCAACCAATGGCGGGCAGATCGGCGATTACGAAGGCGTCGACCGCTCGAGCAAGCCGCAATTGCCGCTGATCGCCATCAACACCACCGCCGGCACTGCCAGCGAAATGACCCGCTTCTGCATCATCACCGACGAATCGCGCCACGTGAAAATGGCCATCGTCGACCGCAACGTCACGCCACTGCTGTCGGTCAACGACCCGGAGTTGATGGTCGCGATGCCCAAAGGCCTCACCGCCGCCACCGGCATGGACGCGCTGACCCACGCTATCGAAGCCTACGTCTCGACTGCCGCCAACCCGATCACCGACGCCTGCGCTTTGAAGGCCATGAGCCTGATCAGCAGCAACCTGCGTCTGGCCGTGCGCGACGGCAGCGACCTGGCGGCGCGGGAGAACATGGCTTACGCGCAGTTCCTCGCCGGCATGGCGTTCAACAACGCCTCGCTCGGATTTGTCCATGCCATGGCGCATCAGCTCGGCGGCTACTACGACTTGCCCCACGGCGTCTGCAATGCCGTGCTGTTGCCGCATGTGCAGAGTTTCAATGCGCAGGTCTGTGCTGACCGACTCAGGGATGTCGCCCACGCCATGGGCGCGGATATTCGTGGTTTCAGCGCGGAGGAGGGCGCACAGGCGGCGATCAATGCCATTCGCAACCTTGCCAAGGACGTCGAGATTCCCGGCGGACTGCGTGAGCTGGGCGCGAAACTCAGCGACATCCCGGTGCTCGCCACCAACGCCTTGAAGGACGCCTGTGGACTGACCAATCCGAGGGCGGCGGATCAGCGCCAGATCGAAGAGATTTTCCGCAATGCGTTTTGAATGAAGGCGCGCAGGCGAGCGAAGTCGAACAGTCCTTCGCTTGCTTCTGCGACCACGGCAAAAGTCCGCACACGGCCCCAATCTGAAACTTGACCGGCGATGTTGTGGACAGCGCAGATACGGTACTGCCCGACCGCCAATGAGTGTGCAGCCGGGGTTTGCCATTTCCGGTCGCTTTCGACCGCTGCTCTGGCAATCTCCAGGCCAGTGTCCAGATCGAAAATACTGACGAAACCCTCGGCTCGCGTGACATCTCCTGAAAAGATCAGAGGCGTATCGACCTGCGCGCCCTCAATCGGTTCGACAACGACCGGGACGTCGATCTCGGGCCGCAGTCGCACCTCATATCCGCGCTCCTCGCTCCATTCGGACGTGATGCCTGCATACGTCTGGTGGGCGTGAATCTTCTGCTGGCCCTGGGCCTGAACGGCGGTGATGCTGAACGCCCATCGTCCATTTGCGCTGACCAGCCCTTCGCCAAGCGAATGGGTGTTTTCAATGTTCCAGACCTGCACAAGAGCATTGGGTATGCCGCTGCCGAGCAACAATGTCGCAGGTCCCGTCGTGCTGGCCTCCTCGGGATAGGTAATGGTCGGCGCCGGGGCAGGTTGTGACATGTGCTCGTCGCGAGTGCTCATCATGCTTCTCGTCCATAGCTGATCTGAACGCTGAGGTTGGCATGGTTGGCCTGAATTGGAACCTGTAAGAACTACCAGTCATTCAGTCTTTTTTGCAGGCAAGGTAATTTCGTTTTCGTCTAAAAAACTGTCATTTCTGTCAGTTGTCCGGCGTGGCGGCTTCGGGTCGAATGCACGCTACGAGGGGATCGATGTCGATCCCATAGGAGAATGCGAACATGCCGGAATCTATCGCGCCATTGTCCTCAAACGCGCAGTCAGCCGGGGAGCTGGATGCGCTCTTTGGTCTGCGAGCGCTGAAATTCCCCGGAGCGGGCAAGACCATTGCCAAAGGCGTGGCGATCACGCCTTCGGGACAGATCATGGTCAGCGCTACCGTCGAGCAATCGGGCCATTCGTACTACGGCCTTGCGCGCCTGGATGCCGATGGCAATCCGGATCCGGCTTTCGGCACCGGCGGATATATCAGCGGCCAGTTCGGCACAGGCTCGCTCACGCAAGGCGGGCCATTGATCGTTGATGCGCTCGGACGGATCTGGATGTGCGGTGTGATTGGCGTCGTCAAAGACCAGACTCTTGAATACCAGCAAGTCATCGCCCGGTTTCTGCCCGACGGATCGCCGGACATCGAGTTCGGCGGCGACAGGAATGGCTACCGGATTGTGCCCATGCGGATTCCGGCACTCTTTGGGGCCACGCATGGGCAACTGCTGCTGGCCAAATCCGATCCGCAGCTTGCGCAGCCGGACCGGCTGCTGTTCGTGACCGCGCAAAAGGGCAGTGGCTTGTTGACGCGGTTCCATCTCGATGGCTCGGACGATTTATCCTTCGCCAGCAACGGTTGGCTGCCCCTGTCGCTGCCAGGGGTGGCCATTTCGTTGTCCGGGATCATCCAGCTCGACGACGGGATGATTCTGCTGCATGGCAAAACGGAAGTAACCAATCAGGGATTGGTCATGGCGTTCGACCACAGCGGGAAAGTTGCACAAGCGTTCGGCGACAAGGGCGTACTGCTGTTGAACATTCAGCGCGATGGCCAGCCGCTCGAAAGCAGCGTGACGGACATCGCGGTGCAAACGGCGCAGCGCCTGCTTCTGCTCGGTTCGGCGGTCGAGTCAACGCAAGGCAAGAAACTGCAACACGGGTTCATCAGTGGTATTACCTACACCGGCCAAATGGATGACGCGTTCAACAATCCTGTCCTCACCCCGACGGCGCAGGAACGGGATCTGAGAGGTTGGCAAGCAGGGTTTGCGCTGGATGATATCGCCGGTAAACGGATTGTGGCGGTCGGACAGACCTCGGGCAGCGAACGAGTCTTGTTGACGGCAGGCTTTCTGGTCGATGGCGCAGTGGATGATTCGTTTGATGTCGAGGGCGCGAGAGACATTTCATGGTCAGCCATTGATGCCTGCCTGCAAGGCTCTTCAATCCTGGTGTTGGGTCGCAAGGACGACAGCGCGCAGCTGGTTCGCTTGCTGACTGCGCCTGTCACAACACGGCGAGACCGCATCGGCCATTGAGCAGCCAGAGGTGGAACCGGGCTGGCCTGCCCGCTCGGATGAACCCTGTCCAGTTCGGCGGGATCGTCAGCCAGATTTTGGGCGGGGCGCATCAAGTACCTCACGGGCAGCAGCACCCCGGCTTGCCGCAGAAGTTGCGCACGCTGGATAGGTTCTGAGACTCGCGGCGTCTGTGATGACGCCTTTGCGAGCAGGCTCGCTCCCACTTTGGAATGCGCTTTCCTGTGCGAGCGAGCCTGCTCGCGAATTCCGACTTCAGACACATGAGAAGATTCGCTGGCCAGATTTGTGGAATCTCCGATGCAGAAAGGGATAGTGCACGGCTGCAAATGTCATCAAGGAGCGGAAATTGACAATGAAGTCCATTTGGATCAGCGCAGTAGCGCTCTGCGGGTGGTTCATGGCTGGGCAGGCGTGGGCCGATTGCACGCCGCCGGCGGTCAGCGCGGAAGCGGATTTCTCGCTGTGCAAGGACTGGCCGGCTTATCCGCAGATGACCATCACCGCGCTATCGACGTTCGTGCCCGATCCGGTCTATGGCCATGACGGCAGCGTGGGCTCGTACGATCTGGACCTGGCCGTCACTACCGCTGGCAGCCCCAAACCGCTGGCGACCTATCATCAGCCGTCGGTGTTTCTCTCCGATGCCATCGCGCTGGAGAGTCTGGAACTCGACACGGCGCGCTATAAACTCACGCCCGACCTTCGTGCATTCGGCGTCCGCGCCCATTTCAAAGGCTCGTCGCGCGTCAATCCGCTGGATGAAACCCTGCTGTCGCTCTACGTGAAAGAGGGCGACGAGGTGCGCCCGGTGCTGGATCGCTTGGTCGTCTACAGCTTCAGTGGCGAATGGGATGGCAATTGCGCCGGAGAGCGCTCGGAGACGGTGCGTACGCTTGAGATGGGCAAAACCAGTTCCCATGGTTACGCCGATATCATTGTCCGCTCAGTCACCACGGGCCGGATCGGTGAGGGACCACCCGACACCTGCGAATCGAAGACCACCCACGAAAAACCGGTGCTGACCACGTTGCGCTATGACGGACAGCAATATTTCGTTCCCGAAAATCTGAGAGGCTATTGAAGGCGCGTCGTTCTACTTCCTCGATCCCGACGGGCACAAGCTGGAAGTCCACGTCGGCGATTTGCAATCGCGGCTGGCTACGTGTCGGCATAAACCGTACCCCGGCATGCGTTTCTGCGACGAACCCTGATCCGCTTCAATCGCGGTGATATAGACTCTGCGCCACGTGTTCTGGCGCTTGCAGGTTTCTCATGACTCCATCATTGCTGTTGGCCGTTCTGGCTTCGGGTTTCATCTACGGGATCACGCCCGGGCCGGGCGTGCTGGCGGTGTTCGGCATTGGCGCGGCCCATGGGCGGCGCGCCGGGGCGGGGTTTCTGTGTGGGCATCTGCTCGGCGATGTGATCTGGTGCAGCACCGCACTGGTGGCAATCGTCGGCGCCCGCGAGATCGGCAGCACTGCGTTCGATGTGCTCGGCGTGCTCAGCGCGTTGTACCTGTTCTGGCTCGGCTGGCGTGCGGTGCGTGCCCAACGCCGTAGCGGCGACGAGGCGCAAGGGGCGGCGCGGCAGCCGTTCTGGCACGGCATCGTCTTCGGCCTGACCAATCCCAAGGCCTACCCGGTGGCGGTGGCGACCTTTACGGCGCTGCTGTCGAGCCGCGCCGAACTGCTCAACTGGTCGATGCTGCCGGCGCTGATCACCCTGAGCTTTATCGGCGGTGCGCTGGCTTACGCTATCCTCATCGGCGTGGTCGGCGCGCAGCGGGTGCGCACGGTGTATCAGCGTCATGAACTGCTCATCACCCGTTTATGTGGCGTGATGTTTATCGGCTTCGCCATCAATGCGTTGATGCACGCGCTGCCGGGCCTGCTGCCGAACAAGACTTGATGGAATGGGCAGGGATGCGCAATCACGATCATGGATGATTGAAATCGCTGCACTGTGCGGACAATCGTTAGAACCATGGCAAGCCCAAACCCTGCGCCGCTGGCGAGCTACATTGACCTGTTGCTGGACGCCGTTTGCGCGGTCGACAAACAGGGCCGTTTCGTTTTTGTCAGCGCTGCCTGCGAGCGGATTTTCGGCTACACGCCTGACGAACTGATCGGCCGCTCGATGATCGAGCTGGTGCACCCGGCCGATCGCCAGCGCACCCTTGCGGCCGCTGGCGAAATCATGGGCGGCGACCCGAAGCACAATTTCGAGAACCGCTATCTGCGCAAGGACGGCAGCGTCGCGCACATTTCCTGGTCGGCGCGCTGGTCGGAAGTCGATCAACTGCGCATCGCCGTCGCCCGCGATATCACCGAGCGCAAGCAGGCCGAGTCGCGGCAAGCGGCGTTGTACGCGATTTCCGAAGCGGCGCACGCGGCGGAAGATTTGCTGGCGCTGTTCAAACGCATCCATCTGCTGATTGGCGAGTGGCTGCCGGCGCTGAATTTTTCCGTGGCGCTGTACGACGAACACTGCGCGCAGCTGAATTTTCCCTATCACGTCGACGATCACGAATTGCAGCCCGAGCAGCCCGGCACCGTCATCGGACGGCTCTGCGCGCAAGTGATCCGCAGCGGCCAGCCAATGTTGCTGACCCCGGACAGCGCCGATGCCACGCCCGATTTTGCTGAGCTGGTGGCGGAACAAAACGCGCCTTGCTGGCTCGGCGTACCACTGAACTCAAAAAACGGCACCATCGGCGCCTTGATCGTCAAAAGCCTCGCTGGCGGCGAACGCTACACCGAGCAGGACAAGGAACTGCTGCAATATGTCTGTGCACAAGTCGCCACGGCCATCGAGCGCCAGCAACTGCACGCGCGGCTCAAGCGCATGGCGCAATACGATCAACTGACGCAACTGCCCAATCGCGAACTGCTGCGTGATCGGCTCAAGGCTGCGCTGGCCCATGCGCGAACCGGGCACGGACGCATGGCGCTGCTGTATGTCGATCTGGATCGCTTCAAACAGGTCAACGACACCCATGGCCATGCCGTCGGTGACATGCTCCTGCAAACCGTGGCCAACCGGCTGAAAGGCTGCGTGCGTGAAACCGATACGGTGGCGCGTATCGGTGGCGATGAATTCGTCGTGCTGCTGCACAGCGTGCATGCCGCCGGCGATCCCGACAATGTCGCCGGAAAAATCCGGCAGGTGCTGGCGCAGCCCATGCGCCTCGACGGGCATGACTTGTGGATCGAATCGAGCATCGGCGTGGCGCGCTTTCCTGAACACGGCGAAGAAGAACAGCAACTGTTCCGGCATGCCGATCAAGCCATGTATGCGGCCAAACGCCTGAATCATCGGGCCTTGGGCAGCTGAAGCGAGCGCGCCGTTCGTCGCGGTTCAGGCAGATTTTCTAAACCTTTGACCGCTAAAGCATTCCTAACTGAGGCGGACAATTCTCCGCCGCGACATTTGAGCAGCGGGCGAATCACGGCCCGTTTGAATTTTCAACAAAGGAGGGCGCGACCATGTGCCGGATGGCCACCCGTTTACGTAACGTCAGTTTTGCAACCCTGCTGGGCCTGTGCGCCAGCAGTGCGTTCGCCCAGTCGCCTGCCGAATTCATCAACGATGCCTCTGCCAAAGGCATGGCCGACATCGAAGCAAGTCGTCTGGCCCACGGCAAGACCGAATCGAAAGAGGTCAAGGATTACACCATCGTTGTGATCAACGACCGCACTACAGCCAACCAGCATCTGGCGAAGATCGCCAAGAAACTCGACCTGCCGGTTGCCCCCCGCGAAGAACTCGCCGACAAGGCCAAAGAGCTGATGCCGGAAGTGAAGGACGGCACCACATTCGATCAGGCCTACGCTGCCAGTCAGGTCAAGGCGACCGAAGAGGCCATCACCCAGATCGAGCAACAGGCGCAGACCACCGACGTGCCGGAAATCAAAGCGTTTGCCGATGAGACCTTGCCGAAACTGCAAAGCCATCTGGAGAAAGCTCGAGCGTTGCAGGCCAGTCGCTAACGACGCCTTATTGCTGCAGCGCGAGCGAAACCTTCAGTTGAAATGCGATGCTTCCCATGTGGGAGCGAGCCTGCTCGCGAAAGCGGTGTGTCAGTCAATGATGTTTTGACTGACCCCCCGTCTTCGCGAGCAGGCTCGGTCCCACAGTGTGTGTTTACTTACTCAGCACTCATTCAAATCCTGCTTTGGCTTGCTCTTGTCGCCCAGCCCCTCAAGATCAAACACCTGATTTTCACCCAACGCGCGGTAATGCCGGCGCAGCGCTTCAAGTTGCTTCAAGTCCAGCGCTTCCAGCCCGAGCATCGCGTTTTGCGCTTCCTTGTTCACCCGCAGCAGCTCATCGAGTTTCAAATGCAAAATGTCGGTATCGCGGTTCTGCGTGTTCTGAATCAGGAACACCATCAGGAACGTGATGATCGTCGTCGAGGTATTGATGATCAGCTGCCACGTGTCGTTGTAACCAAAAATCGGCCCGCTCAACCCCCACAACCCAATCAGAATCAACGCCCCCATGAACGTTTTCGGGCTACCGGCCCACAGGGCAAGTTTCTGGGCAATCTTTGCGAATTTCATGATGGAAGTCCTTGTTTTGGAAGCTTGAAATTCAGACATCGGTGTTGTGCTGAAAATTCTAATTACAAATAACCGGGCGGGACGCCGGAGGCGAGGCGAGCTCATCGGCCTTATCGCTGTATGGTATGCGCAGCTGCACTTCCCGGTTTCAAGCCACGCCCCGACAGGAGAACGCAATGAGTTGGTCTGCCAAGCAATACGTCGCTTTCGAAGATGAACGCACCCGCCCGGCCCGTGATCTGTTGGCGGCGATACCCACGGCGCAGGCCCGGGCGGTGGTGGACATTGGTTGCGGACCGGGCAATTCCACCGAGTTGCTGGTGCAGCGTTTTCCCGAGGCGAGCGTAAGTGGCCTCGACAGTTCGGCGGACATGATTGCCGCCGCGCGCAAGCGCTTGCCTGACGTGCAGTTTCAGGTGGCCGAGGTCGACAAATGGGCTGACGAGGGTCCGTTCGATGTGATCTTCGCCAATGCGGTGCTGCAATGGGTGCCTGATCACGCTTCGTTGCTGCCAGCCCTGGCGAGCAAGCTTTCAGATGGTGGCAGCCTGGCGATCCAGATGCCGGACAACCTCAACGAACCGTCCCACCGCTTGATGCGTGAAGTCGCCGCCAACGGGCCGTGGGCGAGCAAGCTCGCAGACGCTGCCGGGCAGCGTACCGACATGGCCAGTGCCAGTGAGTATTTTTCAATGCTGCGGCCGCACTGCGCGCGGGTCGATGTGTGGCGCACCACCTATCACCACCAACTTCGGGACGGGGCGGCGGGGGTGGTGGAGTGGTTCAAGGGTAGCGGGTTGATTCCATTCCTGAGCCCATTGACCGAGGAGGAGCGGGCGCAGTATCTGCAGCGGTATCTGGCGGAGGTTGCCAAGGCTTATCCGGCCTTGGCTGACGGCTCGGTGCTGTTGCCGTTTCCACGATTGTTCATTGTTGCAACCCGCTGAAAATGTTCATTCGTCTAGCTCGTTTTTTATCGTGAGTTCGACGCATTGGTTCAGGTCAGCGTAACTCGCAAGAACAACCCGATCGGTCCCCACTCCCTCGGGAGTGTATGTACCGGAGACATGGTGGACAGGTGTTCGGAGACATGGTGGACGAATTTTAATAGACACATTGCTCATCGCGAAGGAGATGGCCTGTGTCTTGGCAAGAGGTGTCCACTGTGCAGCTTCGTTCAGAATTCGTGCTGTTGGCTCGTCAAGAAGGGGCCAATGTTCGGCAGCTTTGCCGCCATGCTCGACGGCAGCCAGCGCAAAACCCTGCTCGGCATCGCCCAGGTCGTCATGCTGGGCGAGCTGGCGGTGAATCAGGTGCTGGATCATGTGGTGCCGGTCGGTTAGCCGGCGCTGATTTCCGGGCAAAAAAAAACCGGTCGTTGCGACCGGTTTTGCATGCGATAGTTTTCTTCAGACACTGGCGAGCAGGCATTCATAAGGAATACGCAAGCCATCGTGCAGACGTTTGATCATTGCCAGACTCAGCTTGCGCTTGCGGTTCAATACTTCCGAAACACGCCCACTGGTGCCAATAAAGGGCTCGAGATCCCGCGGCGTCAAGCCTTGCTGATCCATACGAAATTTGATGGCTTCAATGGGATCAGAGGGTGGCATCGGAAAATTCTGCTCCTCATACTTTTCTATCAGCAGAGCGAGAATTTCCAACTCATCGCCCTCTGGCGAGTCGATTTCTGCACCCCACAGCTGTTCCATGCGCAGCAATGCTGCGGTCAGGTCTTCCGGGCTACGAATGGGTTTGATGTTCATTAAACGGTCTCCGCGTTGATCTGGTCGTATTGAGCATGGGTCCCAACGAAGCGGATAAAACCAAGTTGCCGTCGGTAGTCGATCGCCAGAATCACTCGATATTTATTCCCGCCGATATTGAATACCACCCTGGCTCCCTTGAGGACACTAGCCGTTCGCAGCTCAGCTTTAACCTCTTGCGGAGTTCGATAAATCGCCTTTTCGATATGGCGGTACCATTCAACGAGAGGTGTCTGAGCATCAGCATGAGCTGGTGTGCTTTCCCAAAATTGTCTTAGCGTCGCTCTTGCAATTATCCGCATCCATGCCTCCTCCCGATACGGGAGATACTAGTCGTTACTGAGTGGAGGGGCAATCTTGAATGTGCTTTGTGAACGGGCGTTCAACATTGAATTGCAAAGCATGTATGGGTCATACGAATTTTCTTGCAATGGTTCATAAAAGATCCGTAATTCAGCATAACGATCCACAATGGCTCCATAAAGACCAATTAAGCCTTGAAGGGTTTGCCATGTCATTCATGTATTTGCTTCACTCGCCGGCTGAGATCGCTAGAAATGTCGGAGAAAACGCCAAAATCCTGCGGCTCTCCAAAAACCTTTCCCGCAAGACGCTCGCAGAAAAGGCGGGGGTTTCCGAATCCACCATCAAGCGATTCGAAGCGACCGGGCTCGTGACGTTGGAGGCTTTGATCCTGATAGCCACTGCGCTTGATGAACTCAACGCTGTGACCAAGCTGTTCAAACCAGAGCAGCCGAGCTCGCTGGATGAGCTGAAGAATGCCAGGCGCAAGAGAGGGATGCGCTGATGATCAAGCCTTTCAAACACACAGAAGCGCTGAATGTTTTGAAAGAGGGCGCCAAGGTTGGTGAGCTGATCAAAGTCGCGGGCCGCTGACTTCGGTGGCCGCACTCCCGGCACGCCTACTCGCAAGCGAATCATGGAGATCTGCAAGGAATACAAATACCTCAAGGCCGAGGAATATATCGAGCAGACTCTCGCTGCGCTCGCCAACTGGAGGAAAGTATTCACTCGATTGAATGTCCCGCACAAAGCCGGGGAGCCGATCTTCAATGTACTGGCGAGGCTGCATCTGGATTTCGAGAAGTAATCCGGGGAGGAAGGGCTCAGCGATCTTCTGGAAGTCTTCACCGCCAACACGCTTCAACTTCCAGACACAAAAAAACCGGCCATCAAGGCCGGTTTTTTCTATTCCTGCATCCCTCGTCGGACAACACAACGCGAGATCAATATTCGGTGGAGCGGGTAGAGGGAATCGAACCCTCATCTAAAGCTTGGGAAGCTTTCGTTCTACCACTAAACTATACCCGCTCAGAGCGGCTGACTTTGTACCAGACTCGGCCACGGATTTGAAGTTTTCTTTTCTCTGCGAGTGCTTTGCCGCGCAGAAATCGGTCGATCGCGAGCAAGGGCTGCGCCGGTGCAACAGGCACTTCAAGCTTGCAGCCTTGCCCGCGATGACGCTGTTTCAAATGGCCAGGGCATGGTGATCCTGCACAAACGAGTAGCGCGTTCGGCTGGCTTGCGGCGCAGGTTTCAGAAAGCCGAGCAGGGCGTTCTGGCTGTCGCGGCAGGCGGCCTTGTGCTCCATGTCGAGAAAGTGTCCGGTGGCTTGCAGGGTGGTGAAGCTGCTGTGGGCGACGTGGTTGCCGAACAGTCGCGCATCCTCGGCGGCGGTGTATTCGTCCCATTCGCCATTCAGGAACAGCACCGGCACGTTGATCTTTTTCGCCGCATTCAGATAGCACTGCCGGTCGCTGTGCAGCACGTCGTTGATATGAAAATGCATCTGTCCGTATTCATGCTCGGCGAGGCTGCTGACGTGGCGATAGTTGAAGCGCTTGAACAGCGACGGCAGGTGTTTGCCAATCGTGTTGTTGACCAGATGGCCGACCCGGTCGCCGTCGCGGCTGCCGAGGTAGTCGACGCCGCGCTCGAGGTAATCGAGCATGTGCGCATTGATCACCGGGGAGAACGAGCTGATCACGGCTTTTTCGATGCGCCGCGGTTGCTGGGCGAGGGCGACCAGAGTGGCGGCGCCGCCCCAGGAGAACGACAGCACGTGTTCGGCGGCGAAGTGATCGATCAGCTCCAGCAGAATCTGCCCTTCGACTTCCTTCGTCAGATGTTTCTCATGCCGGTTGTGGGCTTTTGACCGACCCGCGTAGGGCTGGTCGTAGCAGACCACGTTGAATTGCGGGTGCAGGTTTTTCACGGTCTGTGCAAACGACGCAGTCGTGGCCATCGAGCCGTTGACCAGAATGATGGTCTTTTCTGCGGCGTCTGCGCGATAGAACTCCGTGTAAACCCGATACTGACCCTGTATATCCAGCACAGCGATTTCTGGCCTCATGTCATAAGACTCCTGGCAAGCAAGCGGGTATGCGCGCAATCGAGATTGCACGAGCTTTGTGACAGGTAGGCATACGCCTGAAATTTGCTGGCCCATGTCGATCCGGTACGGCAGGTCGACGGGTGTTGTTATTGGCGGGCAGATTGCCGGCTGAGGCGCAGCCCTTGAGGGCAGACGACCGACAAAAAGTTTCTTGGAAGTATGTGGTGACTCATCGGTCACATTTCGGCCGACGTCCTGATTCAAGCAGGGGACTCAGGATCACGCAAGTGCCGTCGGCGAATTGTTCGACAACTTCGGCTGAGCGGTCGCCGGCTTAGAACAAATGAATCTCTTCGGTGCGCAAAGCGCGGTACTCGCCCGGTTTTAGCGCGTGATCGAGGGTCAGTTTGCCCATGGATTCGCGGTGCAGGCGCAGGACTTTGTTGTTGAAGAACCCAAACATGCGCTTGACCTGATGGTAGCGGCCTTCAACGATGCTCAGCCGTGCCGAGCGTGGGCCGAGCAGCTCAAGCTGCGCCGGTTGCGTAGTCAGATCTTCGAAAGCGAAGTAGATGCCCTCGGCAAATTTCAGCGCGTAGCTCGGGTCGATGTCCTGTTCGGTTTCGACGTAATAGACCTTCGCCAGTTTGGTTTGCGGCTGCGTCAGGCGTCGCGACCAGGTGCCGTCATTGGTGATCAGCATCAGCCCGGTGGTGTTGAAATCCAGACGCCCGGCGATGTGCAGATCGTCCTTGTGCGGTTCATCAAGCAGGTCGAGCACGGTCGCATGCTGCGGATCGCGGGTGGCGCTGACGCAACCCGGCGGTTTGTGCAGCATGAAATAGCGCGCCGGTTTACCGCTTTGCAGCACCTCATCGTCAACTTCGACCCGGCTGAATTCCAGTACGTCACTGTGCGGGTCGCTGACGACTTTTCCGTCAATCCGCACGCGCTTTTCCACCAGCAACAGGCGAACCTGCTGACGGTTGTAGCAGGGCAGATTGCTGAGGAAGCGGTCGACGCGCATGGTCAGGATTCAACGGACAAAGGGCCGCGCATCTTACGGGATCGGCAGCCGGCCTGCTTGCAACTGCGCTTCGACCTGGGCGCAGCGCGGGCACAGGCAGGCTTGATTGCGCAGCGCGGCCGGCAGCGCTTCGAGCACCGCCGGGTCGATGGTTACGCCATAGCACCAGCATTCGCGGTCGGCGGTGCGCGGGTCGGCGAGGCTGCAATCGTTGCGCGCACCGCAGGCCGGGCAGTGGTCGGGTTTGACGTCGTTATCAGGCATAGGTCGAGTGCGGCATTTCCATGCAGGTGCGGTTGCGCCCGGTTTGCTTGGCGCGGTACATCGCATGATCGGCCCGCGACAGCAGAGTGTGCAAGGTGTCATCGCGTTGCACGGTGGTGGCGCCGATGCTCACGGTCAGATGCAGGCTGTGGCCATCGTAGGCATATTCGTGTTGTTCGACGTGTTGACGGATTTTTTCTGCGATTTTCTGCCCGGTCTCACCGTCGGTGTCTTTCAACAGAACGATGAACTCTTCACCGCCCCAGCGGCAGACGATGTCGGCGTGGCGCAGGCAACTTTGCAGGTCGCGGGCGAAACCGATCAATACCTGGTCGCCAGCCATGTGCCCGTAGGTGTCGTTCAAGGCTTTGAAGTGGTCGAGGTCGAGCAGCAACGCGGTCAGCGGCTTGGTTTCCCGTTGGGCCTCGTGCAGCGCTTGCGCAGCGAGGATGTCGAAGCCGCGTCGATTCGGCAGTTCGGTGAGACTGTCGAGGGTGGCGTGCGCCTGGATCTTCGCCTGGAAGCGCTTGATGACCCGATTGAGCAGCGCCAGCACGATCAACGTCACCAGCAGGCAGATCAGCAGATTGAGATACAGCGACTGGCGGATCTCGCTCAGCGCGCCGTCTTCGCGTTTATCGACGAACAGGTACCAGTTCAACTCGGGAATAAACCGCACGTTGAGAAAATGCCCCTGGCCGTGGGTGGAGTATTCGTAGCTGCCGCTGTGCGGCTTGGGCAACTGGCTGACCAGACTTTTCATGCTCTCCAGTTCGCCAAGACTCTGGCCGATGTGCGCGCCTTCCGGACCACCTTCTGCGCCGGTCAATACGAGGCGGCCGAAGGTGTCGACGAAGTACACGCTGCGTTGATAGCGCTGTTGATACTTGTCGATCAGCTTGATCACCGCGTCCACGGTCAGGCCCACGCCCGCCGCACCGATGAAGCGGTTGTGGTAGTCGTAGACCTTGTAGTTGATGAAGAACGTCAGGTTGTCCTTGTTGGCCAGATCCGGGTCGACGTTGATCTCGTACGGGTCCTGCATGTCGCGCACGCGGAAGTACCAGGTGTCGCGCGGCTCATCGACTTTGACCTGTTTGAGCACGCCTTTGGCGTGGTAGTAGGTGAGCGTGGCATTGGAAACGAAGAACGCCGTGTAGGCGCCGTAATGGGTCATGACCTCGTCGAGATAGCGGGTCATCTGCTCGGGATTCTGCTCGCCGTTGACCACCCAGTCGCGCATGAACGTGTCACGGGACATCATCGAGGAAATCAGGATCGGCCGGACCAGATCTTTCTGGATTTCCGAATAGACCGTGTCGGAGGTCAGTGGCAGTTCAGTGTTGACGATGTTGTCGCGGATCGACTCGCGGGACGCGAAATAGCTCAACAGCGAGGTGGCGAGAAACCCGGCGCCGAGCAGGGCGACGAGGGTGAGCACCAGTGAACGTTGCGAGTACAAGGGAGAACGAAGCGGCATGGCAGATCCGTTGGCAGTGGCCCGATGGGATGCATTCTAGTGGCACTGCGCGCAAATAACTGCTCCCTGTGCGGCGTGAATGGTCGTTCCTTTATTCGGGGGTGGTGCGCCAGAACCTGTGGGAGCGAGCCTGCTCGCGAAAGCGGTGGGTCAGCCACATCCATGTTGAATGACATACCGCATTCGCGAGCAGGGCGACAGATTCAGGCCAGGGTTTTGAGGTATGCCCGCCATCCCCCCAAATGACTGATATCCACCGCACCCTCCAGGCCATACGGCTCGCAGATAAACCCGCTCTCCCAGCGCCCATCCGCCAGTTGCACCTTGCCCAGTCCCAGCGGCGCCGGAATTCCGGTGAGAAACGAGCCCAGCTCGCTGCTCGGCAACTCCCAGACCTCCACGGCAATCGCCACGCCGCCGTCCTTGACCCGTACCATGCCCGGGCGAAATGGCGGGCCGCCGGCGAGGGCGTGCAGTCGATAGTCCGGCGAACTGAACGTGGTTTCCAGCAAGCGCCCGCCACGCTGAGTCAGTTGCCAGTTCAACGCCAGCCCTTGCAGATGCGCGCCACACACCACCAATCGAGCGCGGTCGTTGCGCGCAGCGTTCACCGGAGCTGGCAGGGCACTGTCCTGCTGGCGCTGCAAGGCATCGGCCACGCTCAACAGATACTGATCGGTAAATACCCGCCCGAACAACGTCACGCCCCACGGCAAACCATTGCCCATGAACGCGGTCGGCACGGCGACGGCGGAGTAGTCGAGCAGGTTCATGAAGTTGGTGTAATAACCGAGTTCGGAATTGCGCAGCACCGGCTCGGCCGCAAGCTCGGCCAGGGTCACTGGACGACCGATGGTTGGCGTCAGCACGCAGTCGAGATTTTCCAGGGCCTCGTCGCAGAGGGCCTTCAGCGCCTGCAATCGATATTGTGCGCGGAAGGTCTGCACGCCGGTCACTGCCGGAGCCTTGGCCAGCACCGCTCGGATCACTGGCAGCACCGCTTCGGGATTCTGCTCCATCAGCTCACCGGCGACGCTGTAACGCTCGGCGACCCACGGCCCGTCGTAGAGCAGACGCGCTGCTTCGAGAAATGGCGACAGGTCCAGCTCGACGGCTTCGCCACCCAAGGCCTTGAGCCGTTCGATGGCCGCTGCGAACAACTGTGGCCCCTCGTTGCAGCCGAAAAATTCAAGGTCCTGCGCCCGTGGCACGCCGAAGCGAAACGGCCGTGGCGCGCCAAATGCCGAGCCGTCATTCCATGCCGGGTTGCCTCGACTGTACTCATCGCGAGGATCGTATTTTGCCGTCAACGCCAGCAACTGACTGGCCTCACGGGCGGTCGCGGTGAAGGTGGTTACGCAGTCCAGCGTGCGGCACGCCGGCAGCACGCCAGCGGTGGAAATCAGGCCTTTGCTCGCCTTCAATCCCACCAGATTGTTCAGCGCCGCCGGCACTCGCCCGGAACCGGCGGTGTCAGTGCCCAAGGCAAAACTGGCCACGCCCAGCGCTACCGCCAGTGACGAGCCGGCGCTGGAGCCGCCAGACGGATATTCGGACAAAACGCTGTTCGGGCACGCACCATAAGGCGAGCGGCTGCCATTGAGGCCGGTGGCGAACTGATCGAGATTGGTCTTGCCCAGCGGGATCGCGCCCAGCGCCAACAGTTGCTCGACGATGGTCGCCGACTGCTGCGGCACATAGGCGAACGCCGGGCATGCGGCTGTGGTGGGAATGCCGGCCAGATCGATGTTGTCCTTGATCGCGAATGGCACGCCATACAGCGGCAGACTGTCGAGGTCACGACCGTCGAGGGCGGCGAGGTACGGCTCCAGTTCATCGACGCTGAGCAAGTGAATGAACAGGTGATAGTCGGGATTCAGCGCAGCGGCTTTTTCGCGCAGTTGCAGCAGCAGCTGGCGCGGTGTGGTGTCGCCATTGCGGTAGGCCTGGCGCAGTGCATCGAGTTGCAGATTCATCGGTTGATCCTTATAAAAAATGGCTTCAGTCGAGTTCCAGCACCACCACCCGTTGTCCGGCGCGCACCGCCGAACCGGGTTGCACGCGGATCTCTCGCACGACACCGGCCAGCGGCGCGAGCACAGGGATTTCCATCTTCATCGACTCGAGAATCACCAGCACATCGCCCGCCGCCACGCGCTGGCCGGTCTCGACCTGCACCTGCCAGAGATTGCCGGCGATGTGGCTGTCGACGCTGTGTTCACCGCTTTGCAGCGGTGCTTCTTCGCTGGCGTCAGGCACGGCTTCTTCGCTGTCGAAATGCGCTTGGCCACTGGCGATCCAGCGCTCGCGTTCAGCCTTGAACGCGCCCTGTTGCTGCGCACGAAAAGCGCTGATGCCCTCGGCTTGCTGACTGAGAAATGCCTGATAGTCGGCGAGGTTGAGCTGGCTGTGTTCGATGTTCAGATCGAAGCGCCCCAACGGGAAATCGCGGCGAATGCGCAGCAGTTCTTCGGCGCTGACCGGGTAGAAGCGGATCTGATCGAAGAAGCGCAGCAGCCACGGTTTGCCGTCGAACGCGGCGACTTCGCGATAGCGATTCCACATCTGCAGGGTGCGCCCGACAAACTGATAACCGCCCGGGCCTTCCATGCCGTACACGCACATGTAGGCGCCGCCGATGCCGACCGAATTCTCGGCGGTCCAGGTGCGTGCCGGGTTGTACTTGGTGGTCACCAGACGATGACGCGGGTCGAGCGGCGTGGCCACCGGCGCGCCGAGGTAAACATCGCCAAGGCCCATCACCAGATAGCTCGCATCGAACACCGTGCGCTGCACTTCGTCGAGATTCGGCAGGTCGTTGATGCGCCGGATGAACTCCAGATTGCTCGGGCACCACGGTGCGTCCTTGCGCACGGTGGTCATGTATTTCTCGATCGCCAACTGACAGGCCGGGTCGTCCCACGACAGCGGCAAGTGCACGATGCGCGACGGCACTTGCAAGTCCTTGGCGGCGCACACCGCGTCCCATTCGCCGGCGATGATGCCCAGCAGATCGGCCAGCGGCAGTTGCTCGGGCTGGTAGTGCACTTGCAGCGAGCGAATGCCCGGGGTGAGGTCGATCACCCCATGCAGGGCTTGGCTTTCCAGCGCCTGCATCAGCGCGTGGGCGCGAAAGCGCAGGACCAGATCAAGCTCCGGCGCGCCGATTTCCAGCAGTAAATGAGTGTCGCCAGAAACCCGTGCAACAAGTCGCTGATCGTCTTGGCCCAACGCCAACACCACAGGCGACACCAAACCCTGTGGGAGCGAGCCTGCTCGCGAAGAGGCCGTGTCAGTCAATATCGATTTGTCTGGGGCGACGCTTTCGCGAGCAGGCTCGCTCCCACAGGGGGCATCCCATTTCAGGGCGAGATCGCGGGCGTCAGCCAGAGAGACGGGAATGAACTGAATTTTATCGCCGGCCTTGAGCTGCCCCAGCTGCCACAGATCCGCCTCGATCACCGTCACCGGGCAGACAAACCCACCCAGGCTCGGGCCATCCGGGCCGAGAATTACCGGCATGTCGCCAGTGAAGTCCACCGCACCAATCGCATACGGATTGTCATGGATGTTCGACGGGTGCAGACCCGCTTCACCGCCATCCTCTCGCACCCACTCGGGTTTCGGTCCGATCAGGCGCACGCCGGTGCGGCTGGAGTTGAAATGCACTTCCCACTGGGTCGCGAAGAACGTGGCGATGTAGTTTTCGCTGAAGTATTCCGGTGCGCCGTGCGGACCGTAGATCACCCGGATCTGGCGCACGCTCGGCAGCGCGGTGATGTGCTGTTCGGCCAGTTGCTGGCCGACGCTGCGCTCGGTCAATGCCGGCACATGCAACACATCACCGGCCCTCATCGCGCGACCGCCATGCCCGCCGAACTGGCCGAGAGTGAAGGTACTTTTGCTGCCCAGATAATCCGGCACTTGCACGCCGCCGCGCAGGCACAGATAGCTGCGCGCGCCGGCGCCGCTGATGCTGCCCAGCTGCAATGTCGCGCCGGCCGGGATCAGCAGCGCGGTGTTCATCGGCACCGGTTCAGCGTCAAGGCTCAAGGTAATCGGCGCGCCGGTCACCGCGACTACCGCGTCACAATTGAAACGCAGGATCGGCCCGCTCATGGTGATTTCCAGTGCGGCGGCGCCTTGTTCATTGCCGAGCAGACGATTGCCCAGGCGCAGCGCTCGGCTGTCCATCGGCCCCGACGGAGGCACGCCGACGGCCCAATAGCCGAGGCGGCCGGGATAGTCCTGCACGCTGGTTTGCGTGCCGGCGCTGAGCACTTCGAAGGTGTTGGCGTGATAGAGCATATTTTCCAGGCAACGGGTCCACGGCTGGCCGCTGGCGAATGGAGCATCCAGCAGAATCTGGCGCAGGTAATCGCGGTTGGTTTCCACGCCATACAGCAGGCTATCGCCCAGTGCCTGATGGAGTTCGGCGCGAGCCTGTTCGCGGCTCGGCTCCCAAGCGATGAGCTTGGCAATCATCGGGTCGAAATACGGCGGGATTTCCACACCGGCTTCGACCCAGGTGTCGATGCGCAACTCAACGCCGTTGGCTGGCGGAAATTGCACAGCGGTCAGCAGGCCCGGGCTCGGCTGGAAATCACGCCCCGGATCTTCCGCGTACAGACGTGCCTGAATCGCATGGCCCTGCGGTTCCAGGCCTTGATACAACTCGTTCAGCGGCGGCAGATCACCGGCGGCCAGCTCGATCATCCAGCGCACCAGATCCACGTCCCACACCTGTTCGGTGACGCCGTGCTCGACCTGCAAGCGCGTGTTCACTTCGAGAAAATAGAAGCGCTGGGCCTCGCTGTCGAAGACGAATTCGACGGTGCCAGCGCTGCGATAATTCACCGCTTGCGCCAGTTTGATCGCTGCCGCGCACAGCTCATCGGCCATGCCTTCGGGCAGGTTCGGCGCCGGGGTTTCTTCGAGAACTTTCTGGTTGCGCCGCTGCACCGAGCAGTCGCGCACGCCGAGAGCGATGACTTCACCGCAGCCGTCGCCGAACACCTGCACTTCCAGATGCCGCGCGCGTTCGATGTACTTCTCGATGAACACCCCAGCGTCGCTGAAGTTGTTCTGACCGAGGCGTTTCACCGCTTCGAACGACTCGCTCAATTCGCTCGCGCTGCGGCATACGCGCATGCCGATGCCACCGCCGCCAGCGGTGCTTTTTAGCATCACCGGGTAGCCGACCTGTTCGGCGGCACTCAGCGCGCAATCGAGGCTGTCGAGCAGGTCGGTGCCTTCGAGCATGGGTACGCCGTGCTGTCTGGCCAACGCGCGAGCAGTGTGCTTGAGACCAAACACCCGCAATTGCTCCGGCGTCGGCCCGATGAAGGCGATGCCCTGCGCTTCGCAGGCTTCGGCGAACGCTGCGTTTTCCGAGAGAAATCCGTAGCCGGGATGAATCGCCGTGGCGCCGCTTTGTTTGGCGATAGCGAGGATTTTATCGACGGCCAGATACGTCGCCGACGCCGCGCCTTCGCCGAGGCTGTACGCCTCGGCGGCTTGGGAGATGTGCAGGCTGGCAGCATCGGCTTCTGAATACACGGCGACGCCTTGGGCCTTCAGCACGTTGATCGTGCGCAGGATGCGACAGGCAATCGCGCCACGGTTGGCGATGAGGATTTTTTCGAACATGGCATAACCCCTGAAGGGGGAGCGGGCCGTCCCGCTGTTTTTCGGCAGACATCCGGGCCGTCCCGGATGGAAAAAACACACTTCACTCAAACTCACCGCAAACTCCTGTGGGAGCCGGCTTGCCAGCGATGAGGTCGGCACATCCAACATTGTTGGTGACTGAAACACCGCAATCGCTGGCAAGCCAGCTCCCACAGGACTATCAGTGCCTTGAACGTTTCAGGCACTGCCCGGAACGCGCCTGGCACAGTGCAAAAAGCCAACGGCGTAAACGGCTGATGGTCAGTTCCATACCAGCAACTCCGCCGGGGTCGGGTTGTAGGCATTGCATGGATTGTTCAGCTGCGGGCAGTTGGAAATCAGCACGATGACGTCCATCTCCGCGCGCAAATCAACGTACTTGCCTGGCGCGGAAATACCGTCCTCGAACGTCAGTCCGCCATCCGCCGTCACTGGCACGTTCATGAAGAAATTGATGTTCGGCCCGATGTCGCTCTTGCTCAATCGGCCGTCGTGGGCGCTGGCGCGCAGGTAGTTGTCGCGGCAGCTGTGCATGTAGCGTTTTTCCAGGGCGTAGCGCACGGTGTTGCTCTCTTGCGCACAGGCGCCGCCGAGGGTGTCGTGGCGCCCGCAGGTGTCGGCAACGATGGTCAGCATCGGCTGGCCGAGGTTGGAATACAGCACGCTGCCGGTGCTCAGGTAGACGCTGTTCTGCCGGCGCAAGGTGCGTTGCACGTCGTAGCGTTCCTTGGGGTTGGCGAGGCTGTAAAACAAAGTGTCGACGGCCTGATTGCCTTCCAGATCGAGGATGCGCAGGGTCTGCCCGGCCTTGACTTCCATCAGCCAGGGCTCGCCGGCGGGAATGGTCGCGCGGTAGATCGCGCTGTCGGCTTGCTTGTGCGAAGTGGCGATTGCGAGTGACATGGCTGCGATCCTCAGGCGAACAAACGGTCGGTGTTGATAAAGCCGCGCTCGTTTTCCGGGCGCGAAGTACGGCAGTGTTCGGCGACGCTGGCGTCGGCGTTCATCCAGCTCAGCTTCAAGGGTTTCGGAGCGTATTCGGGTGACGGGTCCATCGGATGTTGCAGGGCGGTGAGCACCACCAGGGTGTCCATCGGCGCGTATAGCTCGATGTAGTCACCGGCCTTCGAATTGCCCTCGACGAAGTGGAAACGCCCGGCCTCATCGACGTTCACGCGGCTGAAGAGATTGAGGGTCATCAGCAGGTCGGACAGGCCCAGGCCCCACTTGCCGAGTTCCACCAGCAGGTTGTCGGTGCCATTGCGAAAGAAGCCGTTGCGCAGTTCCTGATAGCGGCCCTGGCCGTATTTTTCGGCGACTTCCTGTGCGCACAGCACACCGCCGAGGCTGTCGCTCCAACCGCAGGTGTCGGCGGTGATCGCGGCGAGTACGCGGCCCATGTCCGAGTACAGGCAGTGGCCGGCAGTGAGCTTGGCGGTGTGTTGGCATTTGAGGCTGTCGGGCAGGTTCAATCGCTCGGTTTTTTCATGGGCATTGAGCAAGGTCAGGCTGACATTGGCGCCGCCGCGCAGGTCGGTCAGGCGCAGCAATTGGCCGCGCTTGAGCACGAACGAACGGTGGCCGCCGCCCGGCAGCAGTTCTTCAGCGAAGGGTGGGAAGAGTTGGATTGAATCAGTCATTGGAGCAGTCCTCTCAAGCAGTGCGAAGGGTGCCCGCCAGCGGCAGCGGCAGGGCCTCGACGGCGGCGCGCTGGGCGCGGCGGTCGCTGTTCAACGGAATGTCGTAAGTGATGCGGGCGCCATAGGCGCCGGGGGCGTGCGGGTCGAGGCGCACCTTGTCGAACACCAGCAGGCGCGTGCCGAGGCTGAAACCCTCGGACAGGTCGTGGGTGACCATGAACACCGTCAGTTGCGTCTCGCGCCACAGCTCCAGCAGCAGCGCGTGCATGTCTTTGCGAATGCCCGGATCAAGCGCGCCGAAGGGCTCGTCGAGCAGCAACACGCGCGGCTTCATGATCAGCGCCTGAGCGATGGCCAAGCGTTGCTGCATGCCGCCGGACAGCTGTGCCGGGTACTTGTCCAGCGCATGGCCGAGGCCGACTTTTGTCAGCAGGGCTGCAGCCTGCTCGCGCGCCTCGCGTTTGGCGTTGCCGAACAGCCGGCCAAGCAAGGGCGCGCGCGGCAGTTCGAGACCGACGGCGACGTTGTCGAGCACGCTCAGGTGCGGGAACACCGAGTAGCGTTGAAAGACCACGCCACGGCTGGCATCCGGCTCGCTGGCGAGCGCTTGACCGTCGAGCAGAATCTCCCCGCGACTGGCGCTTTCCTGGCCGAGCAGCAGGCGCAGGAAGGTCGATTTGCCGCAACCGGAGGCGCCGACCAAGGTGCAGAACTCGCCTTCGTTGACGCTCAGGTTCAAGCCTTCCAGAACCACTTGATCGGCGTACTGCTGCCAGACGTTTTTTACTGTGATGAAGCTCATTTCGCCGCCCCCTCGTACCAAGGGAAAGCGCGCTGGGTCAGCTGTTTCAAGCCCCAGTCCATCAGCCAGGCGAGCAGGGTGATCCACACCACGTAGGGCAGGATCACGTCCATGGCGAGGTAGCGCCGCACCAGAAAGATCCGATAGCCGAGGCCATCGGTGGAGGCGATCGCTTCGGCGGCAATCAGGAACAGCCACGCCGAACCTAGCATCAAGCGCAGCGAGATCAGCAAGCGCGGCAACAGCTGCGGCAAGACCACGCGCAGCATCAGCGTCCAGGTCGAGGCGCCGAGGGTCTGCGCCTTGATCAGCAGTTCGACCGGAATGTCGCGGGCACGCTGTTCCAGATCCCGGGCCAGCGCCGGGGTGATGCCAATCACGATCAGCATGACTTTCGACAACTCGCCCAGGCCGAAGACGATGAACAGAATCGGCAGGATCGCCAGCGGTGGCACCATCGACAGCACCGTCAGCAACGGCGACAACGGCGCGCCGAACAGCGGCAGGGTGCCCGCCGCAATACCGAGGCAAAGACCCGCCAGCGCCGCGATGCCGAGGCCGATGGCCAAGCGCCGCAGACTCGACGCAGTGTCTTGCCACAACAGGTATTCACCGGTGCGGCTGTCGGCGTTGAAGGCCAGGCGTTTTACCGCGTCACTCATCTGCACGGCGCTGGGCAGCAGTTTGTCGTTGGGATTGTCCGCCAGGCGCTCGGCCGAGCCTGTGAAGTAGGCGAACAGCACTAGCGCGAACGGCAGGATCACCAGCAACAGGCGACTCGGACGATCGGGGTGGCGATTGATCAGGCGCATGGCCAAATCCTCCGTGGCTTACAGCTTGGCGTCGGCGGCCATCTGCACGTAGGTCGGATCGAAACGCAGCTTGAGATTGGCGGTGTCGCCGCTGGTCACGCCGTTGGCGAAGGACATGCCCACCGCGCTCGGGTCCTTCGCGCCTTCGCCGAGCAGGCCGTGCTCAAAGGAGAATTCGGCGACCTTGCGCATGGTGTCCGGCAGTTGTTTGCTGGTGGCGAAACTCAGCGCTTCGCTCGGCGTGGCGAACAGTTTTGTGGTGTCCAGTTGCGCCTGGAAGCCGGCGAGATCGGTACCCGAGGCCTTGGCCATGTGTTCCAGCGCAGCTTTGCTCGCGGCATTTTTTGCGTTCATCAAAGCGACCACTTCGAACCACGCGCCAGTCAGCGCTTTGCCCAGGGCAGGGTTGTCTTTGAGGGTGGCGCTGTTGACCACCATCATGTCCATGATCTCGCCGGGGATCTGGCTGGAATTGAACACTTCGGTGACGCCGGGTTTGGCCTTGATATCCGAGAGCATCGGGTTCCAGGTGGTCACGGCGTTGACGTCGTCGGTGTTGAACGCGGCGGCAATGTCGGCGTCGGAGGTGTTGACCACCTTCAGGTCTTTCTCGGTCAGGTCCACCGAGTCCAGCGCGCGGGCCAGCAGGTAATGGGAGACCGACAGCTCGACCAGATTGACGTCCATGCCTTTCAGATCGGCGACTTTTTTACCTTCGCCTTTGAGCACGATGCCGTCGTTGCCATTGGAGAAATCGCTGACGATCAACGCGGTACTGTCAACGCCGCCGGCAGCCGGAATGGTCAGCGCATCCATGTTGGTCATGGTGCAGCCGTCGAACTGGCCGGCGGTGTACTGGTTGATTGATTCGACGTAGTCGTTGAGCTGCACGACGTCGATCTTGATCCCATATTTCTTCGCCCATTTGTCGACGATGCCCTGGCTGCCGGCGTATTCCCATGGCATCCAGCCGGCGTAGATCGTCCAGCACACGCTGAAGTGGTCTTTCTGGGCGGCGGAAGATTGCGTGCTGATGAGCGCGGCGAAAGCGGCGGCGAGCAGGGCGGGGAAACGTAGTCGGATCATTGCGGGTTCTCCAGTTGATCGAGGGCGGACAGGAAGGCAACGCGGCACCGCGAACGGTGGCTTGTCTCCCGGGCTTTTGTCCCGCCGTGTAACCTCAACTGGAGGTCGCCAACTCTCGGACCAGCCACTCGCGCTTGCGAGCCGGAACCCTAGTCAGCCATTGCAAATTGTGGTGCCGCGAACCTGTGATGACTCCTGCACGGGTTTGCTAAAGCGAGAGGCGTGCCAAGTCGCGCCGAGGCCTCTGCGGCGGGGATCTGCTGGATTGCCGAGGTGAGCGGGGCCAGCGATAGCGCATCGTGGTGGTGCGTGGTTGCACCGTCATGCAGCGCGTTTACGCTTCACGGGTTGCTGATTTTGCGGATAAACAAGATTTCATAATCACTTGTTTCAACTTGTTGCAGGAACGCACCAGATTCTGAAACCGCTGTCTGATTCTTCGACAGTCACGCAATTGCTGACGGTCGCCCTCCAGCGTCGCTGGTGTGGCCAACCCGCGGTCCAGGAGGCCGCCATGTATCGCCGAATCGTACTGCTTGCCGTGATGCTTTTTTCCCTTGGCGGATGCGTTCCTTATTCCTATGGAGACAGCTACTACAGGTCAGAGGTCTACACATCACCCGCACCGGCCTATTACAGCGGTGGCGGCTCCTATTACCGCAGCGGCGGCACTTATTACACTCAGCCGCGCTACTACCAGCCAGCGCCGCGGTACTACCAGCAACCGCGTTATTACCAGGCACCCAGGCACTATCAACCGGCCCCGCGTTATTACGAAAGCCGTCGCTGGCACGGCAACGATCGCGGACGCTGGGACGGCCACCGTCGCGGCGGTTGGGACAATGACCACCGGGGTCGCGGCAACTATGATCGCCACAGCGGTCGGCGTGACTACAACGGCCGTGGCAACCGCTGGTAAATCACTGCAATGAACAAGCGGCGCATCAAGCGCCGCTTTTTTTTGCCCGGCGAAAAAGCGTTCCGTGGGCCATCTCCCAAGGCAATCCCGGAAGCGTCCTACAGTTTCATTTCGTGGTGTTTGTTAGCGTTCGTGGATGCCGAACGAGGCGAGCAATCCTCAGCTCGATAGCGGCGAAAAATGGACGTTTAGCGCTATGAAGCTTCTGGTTATTCATCAAAATTTTCCCGGTCAGTTCCGTCATGTGGTGCTGGCAGCGCTGGAGCGCGGTGATGAGGTTGTGGCGATAGGCCGGGACACGGCACCGGGCGTCGCCGGTGTGAACACCCATCGATATCGAGCGACCAGCCGAGCGCCCGGCAATATTCACCCGTATCTGATCCGCTACGAACAAGCGGTGATCGACGGGCAGAAGGTTTTTGAAATTCTGGGCAGGCTGAAACGTTCGGGCTATCAGCCAAACGTGATTCTTGCCCATCCCGGATGGGGAGAGACGCTGTTTGCCAAGGACGTCTATGCCGATACGCCGCTGATTCACTATTGCGAGTATTACTATCGAGCGCAGGGCGCCGATTGCGGGTTCGACCCCGAATTCCGCCGAGCCGCAAGGGAGTCGTCACGGCTGCGAGTGCTCAACTCGCTGCATCTGTTGAATCTTGAACACTGCGATATCGCAATCGCGCCGACCCAGTGGCAGCGCAGCCTGTTTCCGGCCGCTTACCGGTCGGCGATTCGGGTCATTCACGAAGGTGTGATTCAAAGTTCTGACGTGGCGAAAGTCGGGGCAGTCAGATTGCCCAATGGAATCGAGCTCAAAGCCGGACAGCCGATCGTTACCTATGTCGCCAGAAACCTTGAGCCTTATCGCGGCTTTCACAGTTTCATGCGAGCTATTCCGCTTATTCAGGCCGAGTGCCCCGATGCGCAGATCATCGTGGTTGGCGGTGATGGTGTCAGTTATGGGAGTAAGCCGGTCGGGTATCCGGATTGGCGCAGCAGGATGGAGGCGGAGGTCAGTTTCGATCACTCCAGCGTGCATTTCACAGGGAAACTTCCCTACCAGACTTATCGAGCGGTTCTGCAGTGTTCGAAAGTTCATGTCTATTTGACGTATCCGTTTGTCTTGTCGTGGTCGTTACTGGAGGCGATGGCGTCCGGTTGTGTGGTTGTTGCGTCGGATACGGCTCCGGTCAGGGAAGTCATTGTCGAGGGGGCTAATGGCATATTGGTGGATTTCTTCGACCATCAAGGAATTGCCAGAAGTGTAAGCAAGGTTTTGAAGTCGGCAGGTGAGTTCGATGGTCTTGCCAGCGCCGCGAAGTTGACGGCAGGTCGGTTCAGTGTGGAGTCGGGCGTGAGCCAGTATTTTGAGATTTTTGCAAGCGCGATATCCGGGCATAGCGACATACCAACCGTTCCGCAGTTAGAGCGGGAGGTTTGAATGTCCAGGAATTCGCGTAAGCAGACGATCAAGTGGGTTAAAAGGTTATTGAAGTATGGATTGTTCTTTTATGTCTGTTATTGCGTAGCGGAATTTTATATTCGCAAAGAACAATCTGCCGAGTCGGCGGCTATTCACCAGGCAAACGAGAAAGCCTGTCAGAACAAGTTGGCGAGCATGCAGCAAGTGCCGATATTAGGCGGCGCCTATGTAGATAAGACGTTGGTTCCTGAGTTTTACGTTGGCATGCCTGAGATGGTGAACAAGAAAGCGTGTCTGGCGATTGCTCTGAAGGGGCTTTTCTGGTGGACCGGGACGGGGCTGCACCGGTACCAGGATCAGCGCACAGAGTCGATCCCCAAAAGTTGGCGGCTTTATAAATTGAATGCCGGACTTTTTACCAGGAAAGAAACCACCGAACCCCATGAGCGGGGTTATCGGCACGTCAACTGGCCGGATGAGTTGATTGTGAAGCTAAAGAATTATCCGGGGCTGGAGATTTGGCTGGATGCACCTCCGCCGCATTTCAAGAATGAAGACTCGGTTAGAACGTTTGTCATTACTGGCTGGCCGCGGCGAGATGGAACCACTCGGTTGATCAACTGTGACGGCTTGATTCGCCCGGCGGCGGAGGAAAAACTGACTGACGAGAAACTGGCAAGGTTCAGCAGAGCTGAATTGGAAAATCTTGATTTCGGCAAACTGAATTTCTTCTGCAATATCAATCTGGATAACTTCGACTTTTCCGGGGGGCACGGTAGCGTAGGTCTCGGATTAGCGTCATTACGCGAAGCACCTGAGATGCTCAAATATCTCAGTGACTATCTTTCACGCTCTGTTATTACAAGGAAGTAACAATGAGTTATGTATTCAGCGATATGGAAAAATCAGAGATTTTCAACGCAGCAAATATTTGCAAAGGAATGAGGCTGCGCTCAAAACAACTTCAGTACGATGCACTTAAATTAGCAGGGGCAAGCTGCGCCCCCCTGTACCAAAAGCTATTCGACATTATTGGTGAAAAAGTTTCTGACGTTGCAGCTGCCGATAAAGAGGCTGGAGAAGTGCTGAAAAGCGCCAGACTCTGGCTTGCCGTGGCCATTGATGCCAACGGTGGAAACGGTGCCTACTCTGCCCTGATTCGTGGTTACACCTCCCGCCAGGGTGAACTCAGACTGAATACAATTTTCAGTGAAGACCTGATGCAGCTTTCATCCAACCAGGTTGCCGTCAACTTCATCAATACCCTGATCAACGGATCCCTTGCCGGTCAACTGGCACCCTGGACGGTGCCGTCAATCAGCCAGATCGCAGAAATCGACGCCAGCGCGATTGGCGAGGCCCTGTTCAAGGAAGTTTGCGGGGAGGACGACACCGCCGTTAAGCGTAACTCTGGTTGGTCTGGAACAGTCGGATTCAGCCTGTTGGGCGGTAAACCTCCCTATGAAACGTGGAGACTGATCTCTGCGGGCGACCCGGATGCGGAAGATGGCGGCCCACCCATCCAGGCAAAACCCAACCGGCTCGACGACTATAAAAACATTCTCTTCGCCATCGACGCCTACAGCGTCGGCCTGCAAGCGGCGATCAGTAATTTCGGCGTCAATCCACTGCAAAGTCTGCTTTCAGTGGTTCCGGAACAAATCAGTATTGCGCTGGCCAGTGGCAGTGTGAATCCGCTGATTCAGCATGTAGTCAAAGGCACGCCTGTTGCCGCCGTGGTCGAGCTGATCTTGCGCTACGGCCAGAACGAATTTCTCGACATGTTCAAGCGCACTTACGACGGCGATTGTGCTGCCATACCCACCACCAACGACACCTTCGCCAGCAACGCTTACGCCTTCTTCTCGGCATTCTCCCCAGAGCAGTCGCAAAGCATCGTCACCCGGACAATAGGCGAGTTCGGCAATGCCAATGCATGGGCAAAACTGGCAGGCGAGGCGACGCCGCTCGGTCTGGCGTTGCGCAATTCCTTGCAGCAACTCAGTGAAGTCGTCATAGAACGAGCCGACGGTTATCCCGACCGCAACCTCGAGCTTTACGATCCGCACACTGGCGAAGGCTTTATCACCGCGCAGTGGCTGGCGGATCGTGCGCAGATGCTGGCGCGGTTGATTGCCCGTACCCAAGCCTCGTTCGCAGAACACTCGCTGCAGCAGTTTTACTACTCCGATCTCGCCTCAGGCAAACAGGCGCCGATGACCACCGGAGTGCTGAACCCGCTGGCCATGTTCGGTGATGACGGTGGGCGATCTTTCGCTGGTGGCGCCAATGCCGATCATCTGTATGGCGGCGTGGGCAATGACTCCATCGATGGGATGGCCGGTCACGATGTCATTGAAGGCGGTCGCGGCAATGACTCGCTAATCGGAGGTGACGGCAATGATGGGTTGTACGGAATGGCCGGTGACGATGTTCTGATCGGAGGAAAGGGTAACGACTCCTTGATCGGAGGCGAAGGCAACGACCGTTATGAATTCGCCAGCGGCGATGGCCTCGACGAGATTCTTGATGCCAACGCCGATGGGCAACTGTGGATCAACGGCGGGCCGATTCCCCATCTCAAACGCCGCGCGCCTCTGAGCAATATCTGGTCTACCGAGGATCGGTCCATCACCCTGGCGCTTGTTGAAAACACCCTCAACATCAAATACGGCCAGGGCGATCTGGTGGTGATCAAAAACTTCCAGCCCGGAATGCTTGGCATCCGCCTCCCTGAATACGAGGAGCAGCCGGTCCCCGTTGCTGATCTGACCCTCCAGGGCGACTGGAAAGCCAAAGACGCCGATCCCACTGTCCCCGGTGATCAGCCCTCCTTTGATGAGCTGGGCAACGTGGTGCTGCTGCCCAAGGTCAAACAGCGCAACAAGGCCGACGTACTTTACGGTTCCGCCGCAGACGACATCATTCTCGGCCTGGGTGGTTCTGATCGATTGTTCGGCAAGGCTGGAGACGATCGGTTATTCGGCGACAAGCAGACGACGCTCGAAAAAGCTATGGCCGACGGTGACGCCAAGGGCAAGGCAAGTCGCGGAGACTGGCTCGACGGCGGGCAAGGTGACGATTTGCTTATCGGTACGGCATCCCGAGATGTTCTGCTCGGTGGCAATGATCGGGATACCTTGATCGGTGGTGCTGGCGACGATGTGTTATCCGGAGACGAAACCACCGGCGCGCTGGAGCAGGGTTGGGCGGTCAAACGCGCTGACGTCCCCATTGCTGGTGGTGTCACCAGTCACCGAACGGTCTTTTCAAAGGCCTCGATAAACAGTGCCTCCGAGGGCGGTGACGACGTGCTGTACGGGCAGGGTGGCAAGGATTTTATCGACGGCGGCTGGGGAGAGGACCTGCTTGACGGCGGCGCTGACGACGATTTTCTCAAAGGCGATCAAGGTAACGACACCCTGGCCGGTGGCAGCGGCAACGACGTGATGCTTGGTGACAACCTCGATTGGGGCGGTGGCCTGCCCAGCAGACACCATGGCAACGATGTGCTGGACGGCGGCAGTGGTGATGATTCACTCGGCGGTAACGGTGGCAGCGACGCTTTGTATGGCGGCCCTGGCAACGACATTTTGCAGGGTGATGACGGCGTACTGGACGGCGTCGAAGGCGATGCCGCGCATTTTTTTGGCGATGATCTGCTGGACGGTGGCTCCGGTGATGACACGCTCTGGGGCGGCGGTGGCGATGATTTGCTCTTCGGCGGCGAAGGCAATGACGATCTGATCGGCGATAGCCCTGAGCATCCGGTTCGCTATCACGGCAACGACTTTCTCGATGGCGGCGCGGGGGACGACACCCTGCGAGGCATGGGCGGCGCAGATACGCTGGCGGGTGGCGCTGGGGCTGATTTCCTCGATGGCGACGTATCTGACCTGCAACCGGGCGGAAGCAACAACGACGTGCTTCAGGGCGGAGAAGGAAACGATACGTTACAGGGTGGTTTCGGTGCCGACACGCTGTACGGCGGCGCGGGTGACGACATCCTTGCCGGCGATTACGAAAACAGCGCTGAAGCCGAGCAGAATGCCGATTATCTGGACGGTGGCTCAGGTAACGACACGCTGCTCGGTGGAGTCGGCAACGACACATTGCTGGGCGGAGAGGGGACGGACTACCTTCGCGGCGATTCTGGCGACAACGTGTTTGATGGCGGTCCCGGTGCTGACGTGCTGGATGGCATGGATGGCGCCGACATCTACTATTTCGGCGCTGGCGACGGCCTGGATATCGTCACCGATGCCGGCGGCCGCAACATCATCAAGTTCGGTGCAGGGTTTTGCGCGCAAAGCCTGAAGGCCGACGTTATCGAAGTTACCGTCGGTACAGTGTTGCGACTGGCCAATGGCACGGGCGACGCGATACTCATCAAGAATCACGAGCGGTGGAAGGATTCCACATTCAGTTTCAGCGACGGCGGGGTACTTGATTACGCAGATGTCCTGCGCAAAACACTGCCACCGATAGAGACGGCCGAGTCTCCCGTACCGGAACCTGTCACCGTCCCGGCAACCCCTGAAAGCAAAGTTGAGGATCCGGTTAAGCCAGACGATGTAACCGCTGCGGCGCAAGGCCTGGTGGAACCTGTTCAAGCGGTCAACTGGACCGATGAGTTCCTCGCGCAAATCAAGTCAAAACGCTCCGCCCGCAGACACGCCACAGGTTTTACCTTGAATGAGCAAGGCGTCTGGGTTCGCAGCCATATCACTATCAGCGACACCGGTTACACCACGCACACCGAGCTGATCGATGGCAGCGTCGAAGCGGGGACACTGTCTGAAACGCCGCCATGGATGAAGGTTGATGCAGGGCACGCCGTGGTCAGTGAAAGGCAGTCGACAACCACAACCCGTGTCGAACATAAACCGGTGAAAGCCGAGGGAGCAATGCCTTCCTCAGCTCAGGCGCCTCGCTATTATCGATCCGGCTCGGCCAACGGGTTTTCATTCAATTCGGGCGACGTATTGGTTGAAGACCGAAAGGAATCCGGCGCGCTTGAAGGCTGGTACGTCTATCCGGCGGCAAGCTTCAGTTCGGGCGCTACAGTGCCCAAGGCGTTTCGCTGGGATGTCACGACTGAAACGATCAAACGCAAAATCGTCCATGGCAACGATGCCGGCGGACGAGTCAACGTCGAAGTGGAAAACGTTTTCCACGGCGGCGCGGGAGACGATCTGATCGTCGCTTATGCAGGCTCCCCACTTGACTACGGCACTGTCGGCGACAGAACACCGGGCGTGTTTTTATCCGCCGGGGCAGGTGACGATACCTTGCTGGGCTCCGAGGGCGCCGACTATCTGCTCAGCGGCTCGGGTGATGACTGGCTCTACGGCGAAGACGGCGCCGACACCTACGTCGTGCAAGCGCATGCCGGGGCGACAACCACGATTGCGGACGTGCTCAACCCTGTTTTCCACCGAGCAGAAGTTGGCGTAGCGGGGTGGAAAGACGAGTACGGATTGATCGATCAGGACACGGTTGTCCTTCCCGCAGGCGCGCAGCGCGATGCACTGCAATTGAGCTGGGGTGCTGCGCTGATAGAGACCACCCGTGTCGAGCTGGAACCCAACCCGGGTCGCGGGGCTTACCGCGATCCGCCAAGAGCGAAAATGCTCCATCCGACACTCGATATCCAATGGGGCGGGACACAGAAAGTCCGCATCGTCTTGCCCCTCAACGGTGAACTTGAGGGCGCCGGTATTGAGCTCGTCAAGTTCGCCGATGGGTCGGTCGAAAATTTGAAGCAGCTCCTGGAATCAAGTCAGCTCGGCCCTGCGCCCGAGACTTTTCATACGGGTGTCATCGTCAACCATCCCACCCGTTCAACTTCCTTGCGAGACGGACGAGCGCTGCCACTAGTGGGCGGTCGCGGCAACGACACGATAAGCGGCGCGGGAGAGATCCGAGGCATGCACGGGGATGACGTGCTCACGGGCAGCCCCGGTGATGATCTGCTGCTGGGTGGGCCGGGCAATGACACGCTGGCCGGCGGCGCTGGAAATGATATCTACCGATACGATGGCCTCGGCAGAGACGTGATCATCAACAACGGAGGCGGCCTGGACGGGATCGATTTTTCCGAGCGCAGGCTGACGATCGACAACCTCAAGTTTCATCGTGAGCGCGATGATCTGGTGATCGTGGTGGATTACGGCATGGCGCCGAAAATCCGGGTTTCCAGTCATTTTGCCGCTGGTGAAAGCGCTATTGGCTTCATAAGAGTCAGCGAAGGAACAGCGACGCAGGACTACAGCGCGACGCAAATTGCCGAACGTCTGCACCCGCTTCCGCCACTGAGGGATGTCGAGGATATTTTGATAAAGGGCGACGATGAAGCGCAGCGGGCGATGATGGAAATAATAGAGTTCTACGAACTGAATGTCTGAGTAGCAAGACGACCGATTGAGCCGGCCCGCGATGGAAATCCTGTTGCCATCGCGGGCCACGCGTCACCTCAATACTGGGTCAGATCCGCCAAGGGATGCCGCCCCTCCCAGACTTTATGAAAGTGCGCCTCGACCACCGCATCCGGCACGTTATTGATGTCCGGCCAGTGCCAGTGCGGCTTCTGATCCTTGTCGATCAACCGCGCGCGCACGCCTTCGCTGAATTCCGGATGACGGCAGCAATTGAGGCTCAGGGTGTATTCCATCTGGAATACTTCGGCCAGCGACATGTGCCGCGCGCGGCTGATCTGTTCCCAGACCAGATGCGCGGTCAGCGGCGAGCCCTCGGTCATGGTTTTCGCCGCGCGGGCAATCAACGGATCGCTGCTGTCGCGGTGCAGGCTGATGGCTTTCCACGCACAGGCAACGTCGCTGACATCGAGCAGTTCGTCGATCTGCGGACGACGCGGCAGCCACTGCGCTTCGGGCATTTGCTCAAGTGCCTCCTGCTGCAGAGCCTTGAGCAGGCTGTTGAGCTGCATGGCGGTCTGTTCCTGCCAGTTCAATTGCAGCAAGCCTTCGATCAATTGCGGTTGCTGTTCGTCGAGGAGGAAGCGGTCGGCCAGATCCAGATCCAGCGCATCACGGCCGTTGATGTGCGCGCCGGTCAGGCCGAGAAACAAGCCGAGCTTGCCCGGCAACCGCGCAAGAAACCAACTGGCGCCAACGTCCGGATACAGACCAATGGTGATTTCCGGCATCGCCAGACGGCTGCTCGGCGTGACGATCCGCGTGCTCGCGCCCTGCAACAGGCCCATGCCGCCACCGAGCACATAACCGTGACCCCAGCAGATCAGCGGCTTGGGATAGGTATGCAGGCTGTAATCGAGGCGATATTCCGCGCTGAAAAATTGCGCGGCCAACGGAGGGACTTCGCCGGGGTGAGCGCGGCAGGCTTCGACCAGGCTGCGCACCTCGCCGCCGGCGCAGAAGGCTTTGGCGCCGTTGCCGCGCAGCAGCACGCAGACGATTTGCGGGTCATTGGCCCAGGCGTTCAATTTGTCGCTGAGGGCGTTGATCATCGACAGTGACAGCGCGTTCAACGATTTTTCGGCATCCAGGCTGGCGATGCCGATGCGGGCGCCGTCGGTGCCGGTAAGTTCTTCGAAGTGCAGATTCATCGTGACCTCGATCGGGAATTTGAGCGATCAGTATGATCGCTATGGGGGAAAGTGCCGGATCTGCGTCAGATCAATTGACAAGCGTGGTCGGCTTTCCTAGGGTTCGCCCCATTGTTTTTGCCGGAAATGACCATGACTGCTGACGACCGTATCAAACTCGAACCGAGCTGGAAGGAGGCACTGCGTGCTGAGTTCGACCAGCCTTACATGGCAGAGTTGCGCAGCTTTCTGCAGCAGGAGCGGGCGGCCGGCAAGGAGATCTATCCGCCGGGACCGATGATTTTCAACGCACTGAATTCGACGCCGCTGGACAAGGTGAAAGTGGTGATTCTCGGCCAGGACCCTTACCACGGCCCGGGCCAGGCCCACGGTCTGTGCTTCTCGGTGCAGGCGGGCGTGCCGGCGCCGCCGTCGCTGGTCAACATCTATAAAGAGCTGAAGCGCGACCTCAATATCGACATTCCCAACCACGGCTACCTGCAGAGCTGGGCCGAACAGGGCGTGCTGCTGCTCAACACCACCATGACGGTTGAGCGCGCCAACGCCAACGCGCACAAGGACAAGGGCTGGCAACACTTCACCGACCGCATTATTGAGGTGGTCAGCGAGCGGCAGCCGCATCTGGTGTTCATGCTCTGGGGCGCCCATGCGCAGAGCAAGCAGAAGCTGATCGACGCGACCAAGCACCTGGTGCTGACCTCGGTGCATCCGTCGCCGTTGTCGGCGTATCGCGGGTTTTTGGGCTGTGGGCATTTCAGCCGGACCAACAAGTTTCTCGAACAGAATGGCGAAACGCCGATCGACTGGCGCTTGCCACCGATTTGATGTGTCGACCGGTTTGGCCCCTTCGCGAGCAGGCTCGCTCCCACAGGAATTGTGTACAAGCCACAACCCCCCTGTGGGAGCGAGCCTGCTCGCGAAAAGAGCGACCCGATTTCGCAGACTTAGGCGGGATGACGATTCCAGTATTTGAACAACGGCTCCGCCAGAAACAGCACAAACAACAGCCGCATCACCTGCATCGCCGTCACCAGCGGCACCGACAATTGCAGGGTCTCCGCCGTCAGACTCATTTCGGCAATCCCGCCCGGCATCATGCCCAGAGTCAGTGAACGCAGATCCAGATGGGTCAATGCACTCAAGCCCAGCGCCGCCAGCGACGCGATCAACATGGTCAGCGCCGTGCCGATCAACGTCCGGCCCATGAACGACGGCGCGCGGCGGAAGAACTGCCGATTGAAGTGACAGCCCAGGCCGCTGCCAATCAGCCATTGGCCGATCTGACTGCCGCCATTGGGCAAACCGATGTGCAGATCCCAGGTGATGCTGACCGCCGCACTGACCAGTAACGGCCCGAACAGCCATGGATTGGGTTGGCGCAAACGCTGCCAGAGCCAGGCAAGCAGGGCGCCCGCCGGAAACAGAATCGCCAGCCAGCGCCAATCGACGCTGCCTGCATGAGAAATCGGCGTGCCGTCACCGAGCAGATACTTGAACGCCGCCGGCACGCACAACACCACCACCAACACCCGCAGACTCTGCCCGGCCGCGACATGGCTGAGCAGTGCACCGTTACGCGCGCTGAGGTTGACCATCTCCCCGGAGCCACCGGGCATGCTTGAGAAAAACGCAGTGGCGCGATCCTCGCCGGTGCGGCGCATCAGCCACACGCCGACCACCGCCGACAGGCTGGTGACCAGCGCACCGAAGAAGATCAAACCGAAATGACTGAGCACCTGTTCCATCACCAGCGGGGTGAAGTGCAGGCCGATGCCGATGCCGACGATCCACTGGCCGCACTTGCGCCCGCCAGGGATTTCCGCCAGTTGCCACGGCGTCAGGCAGCGCACCAGGATGATCGCCAGCAACGAGCCGACCATCCACGGTAGCGGCCAGCCGATCTGGCTGGCGATGAAACCGCCAAGCAGACCGACCAGCGGGGTGCCCCACCAGGCTTTCAGGGACAAGCGATCAAACATCGGCAATGACGCGCCGTGCCGCCGAACGTTTACGCCAGATGCGGATCAGCGGCATCAGCAGCATGATCGCGGTGAGGATCCAGCAACCGAAGGTGATCGGACTCGACCAGAGAATCTCCAGCGCGCCATTGGAGATCGACAGGGCGCGACGCAGGTTCTGCTCCATCAGGCCACCGAGGATGAAGCCCAGCAGCAGCGGCGACAGCGGGAAATCCAGCTTGCGCAGGATGTAACCGAAGATGCCGATACCGATCATCAGGAACAGATCGAAGGTGGTCGCGTGCACCGCGTAAACGCCGATCCCGGTGATGATCGCGATGATCGGCACCAGCGCCCAGTTCGGCACGGCGAGGATGCGGGTGAATACGCGGATCATCGGGATGTTGAGGATCACCAGCATCACGTTGGCGATGAACAACGACGCGATCAGGCCCCAGACGATGTCCGGTTGCTGTTGGAACAGCAGTGGACCCGGGGTGATGTTGTACAGCGACAGCGCGCCGATCATCACTGCGGTGGTGCCCGAACCCGGAACGCCGAGGGTCAGCATCGGAACGAGAGCGCCGCACGCCGCGCCGCCGATTGCGGTCTCTGGCGCGGCCAGACCACGCGGATCGCCTTCACCGAATTTGCCGCTGGTGCCAGCGATGCGCTTCTCGGTCATGTAGGCCACGGCACTGGCGAGCGTTGCGCCGGCACCGGGCAGCACGCCCATGATGAAACCGAGCACGCCGCAGCGCACGTTGACGACGAAAACCGACGCCGCTTCCTTGAAGTTGAACATCATCCGGCCGGTGGCTTTCACCGCTTCCTGGCCGTGGTGGGTTTTTTCCAGCAGCAGAAGGATTTCGCTGATCGAGAACAGACCCAGCACCAGCACGACGAACTGGATGCCGTCGGTCAGGTGAATGTTGTCGCCGGTGAAACGGTACACGCCACTGTTGGCGTCGATGCCGACGGTGGAAAGGAACAGACCGATCAGCGCCGCAATAAAGGTCTTCAGCGGTCGATCACCAGCCATGCCGCCGAGACAGACAATCGCGAACACCATCAACACGAAGTATTCCGCCGGTCCGAAGGCAATCGCCCATTTCGCCAGCAGCGGCGCAAACAGCACCATGCCACACGTGGCGATGAACGCGCCGATGAACGAACTCCACGCCGACAGTGACAGCGCGACACCGGCCATGCCTTTGCGGGCCATCGGGTAGCCGTCGAGGGTGGTCATTACAGTCGAGGCTTCACCCGGAATGTTCAGCAGGATCGAGCTGATCCGGCCGCCGTATTCGCAGCCCAGATAGACCGCCGCGAGCAGGATCAGCGCCGACTCCGGCGGCAGGCCGAGTGCGAACGCGATCGGAATCAGCAACGCCACGCCGTTGATCGGACCAAGGCCCGGCAACAGGCCGACGACAGTGCCGATCAGGGTGCCGCACAGTGCGGTCACCAGGTTGTACGGGCTCAGCGCGACGCCGAAGCCCTGACCCAAATAGCCAAGGGTATCCATATCAGTTCTCCAGGACGCTGAGCAGGCCGAGGGGCAGCGGAACATCCATCAAGCGATCGAACAGCAGATAGAGACCAACCGCCATCAGGCTGATGATCACCACGCTAGGCAGCCAGCGGCCGCCATAGAGACGGGCCATCGGTACGCCGGTAATGATGCTGGCCACGATGAAGCCAAGGGGTTCGAAGGTGCCGGCGAACACCAGCAACAACACCACGCACAAACCGATCTTGGTCAGGGTTTCGCGATCCAGCGGCGGCTCATCCGGGTTGTGTTTGATCGGCGCCGGGCGAAACACCATGTACAGCAGCGCCAGCCCCATCAGGCCGAGCATCAGCAGCGGAAAGGCGCGCGGGCCGACCGGTTCATAGGAAAAAGCCGCTTGATACGGCCACGCCATCAGTGCCAGGCCGGCACACACCAGCAGCAACACCGAGGCGAAAATGCGTTGAATAAGCATGGGAGCTCCTGTGCTGCGTCCCCGCGTAGGAGACGCAGCCACTAGACAGAGACGATCACTGGATCAGGCCGAACTCTTTGGCCAGCACTTTGTAGTCGGCGACCTGCTTCTTCACGTAGGTGTCCAGCTCCAGGCCAGTCATGGCGAACGGGAACAGCTCACGCTGATCGCGCAGCTTGGCGAACTCGTCGGAAGCCAGCAGTTTGTCAAACGCGTCTTTCCACCAGGCGTAGTCTTCGTCGCTGACTTTTGGCCCGAGGTAGAAGCCGCGCACCACTGGCCAGACGATGTCGTAGCCTTGCTCGCGAGCTGTCGGGATGTCTTTCATTTCCGGTTCGTCGAGACGCTTGTCCGAGAACACCGCGAGCAGGCGCATGTCACCGCTCTGGATGTGCGGCATGGAGTCGGAGATGTCGGTACTGCCGACCTGGATGTGGCCGCCGAGCAGGGCCGTGGCGATTTCACCGCCGCCTTCGAGTGCCACGTAACGCAGTTCGCGCGGGTTGATCCCGGCAGCCTTGGCGATCAGTGCGGTCTGCATCCAGTCCTGGCTGCCGACGGTGCCGCCGGAGCCGATAACCACTGAGCCTGGATCTTTCTTCAACGCCTGCACGAGATCGTCGAGGGTCTTGTAGGGAGAATCGCTTTTCACTGCGATGGCGCCGTAGCTGGTGCCGACCGCCGCGAGCCAGCGCACGTTGGTTTCATCGAAGCGGCCGAACTTGCCCTGGGCCAGGTTCAGCAGCGAACCGCTCGACCACGCCACCAGCGTGCCGGCATCCGCCGGACGTTGTGCCACCACCGCGTTGTACGCCACCGCGCCGACGCCGCCGGGCATGTAGGTGACGCGCATCGGCTTGCTTAGCAACTTCTGGTTGACCAGTGCGCTCTGCACCAGTTTGCAGGTCAGGTCGAAACCACCGCCGGGGGAGGCGGGGGCGATGCATTCCGGACGTTTCGGCTCGGCCATGAGTTGGCCGGCAAACAGCATCGCGCCAGCGGCGAGAGCAACTTTACGCAGTGATACGTTCATTTGAGTCTCCAGAGGAGTTGTTGTTATGGATGGACCGAATGACCAAAGGGCAACGCGAAAACCTAGCGGCAGGCGCAGTTTTCTCGCGGCGCTAGCGCAACGACTTTAACAACGGAGGGGAAACAGGACTGCGGCGAGAAACCGACAGTGCAACGATGGAATCGAGCAAGGCGAGCAGGCATTACAGCCTTGGTGCGCATGGAGGGCATGCTGGGGGTACTCCGTTATTGTTCTTATGAGTCGAAAACGCTTCATGGCGTTTTGCGTTGCGCTGTGTGGCGGCAGCGGCGACAGTCGAAACTGTCCGTGGGCCAACTCTAACCGGCTAACCTTTCAACAACCTTTCAATTGTCTTTCACGGTTTTTCGGGCTTCACAGCGGCGGTTGCGGCTGTAAACTCCGCGACAAAGCGTGGCGTTGGCCAACCCTGAACGAGGTAAAAATCCATGCGTGTCCTGCTCGTCGAAGACCATTTGCAACTGGCCGAAAGCGTGGCTCAGGCGCTCAAGAGCACCGGTCTGACGGTGGATGTGTTGCACGATGGCGTGGCCGCCGACCTGGCGCTGGGCAGTGAGGAATATGCCGTGGCGATCCTCGATGTCGGCCTGCCGCGCATGGACGGTTTCGAGGTGCTGGCGCGGCTGCGTGCGCGGGGCAAGAACCTGCCGGTGTTGATGCTGACCGCGCGCAGTGACGTCAAGGATCGCGTGCATGGCCTCAATCTCGGTGCTGACGACTACCTGGCCAAGCCGTTCGAATTGACGGAACTGGAAGCGCGGGTCAAAGCCTTGCTGCGCCGCAGTGTGCTGGGCGGCGAGCGTCAGCAGCGCTGTGGCGTGCTGGCTTACGACCTCGATACACGGCGCTTCACCCTCGGCGACGAACTGCTGACCCTGACCTCGCGCGAGCAAGCCGTTCTCGAAGCGTTGATCGCGCGGCCGGGGCGAGTGATGAGCAAGGAACAACTGGCCGCGCAGGTGTTCGGCCTCGACGAAGAAGCCAGCCCCGACGCCATCGAAATCTACGTGCACCGCTTGCGCAAGAAACTCGATGGCCAGCCCGTGGCCATCGTCACCTTCCGTGGCCTCGGCTATCTGCTGGAAAGCCGCGATGCATAAGCCCAGCAGCCTGCGCTGGCGGTTGCTGTGGAACCTTGGATGGTTGCTGGTGGTGCTGATGCTCGCCAGTGGTTTGAGCGCTTACTGGAACGGTCGCGAAGCCGCCGACACCGCGTATGACCGCACGCTGCTGGCCTCGGCACGCACCATCGCTGCCGGGTTGTCGCAGCGTGATGGCAGCCTCAGCGCCGATGTGCCTTACGTGGCGCTGGACACCTTCGCCTACGACAGCGCCGGGCGCATCTATTACCAGGTCAACGACATTCACCAGAAGCTGATTTCCGGCTACGAAAATCTTCCCGGGCCACCGCCCGGCACGCCGCGTACCGACAGCTATCCGGCGCTGGCGCGCTTTTACAATGCGAAGTACAACGGTCAGAACGTGCGTGTGGTCAGTCTGCTCAAGGCCGTAAGCGAGCCGAACATGAACGGCATGGCGGAAATCCGCGTGGCTGAAACCGACGAAGCGCGTGTCAGCATGGCGCGCAGTCTGGCGGCTGACACCTTGTTGCGCTTGGGCATGCTGGCCGTCGGTGCATTGCTGCTGGTGTGGTTCGCGGTGAGTGCGGCGCTGCGGCCGCTGGAGCGGTTAAGAACCGCTGTTGAGGAACGCCAGCCCGACGACTTGCGGCCGCTGCCGCTGGTGGAAGTGCAGCATGAACTGGGACCCCTGGTACGCGCGCTCAATCATTTCACCGAAAGGCTACGCGGCCAGTTCGAGCGGCAGGCGCAGTTCATCGCCGATGCCGCTCACGAGTTGCGCACGCCGTTGGCGGCACTGAAAGCTCGGCTGGAATTGGGCCTGCGCTCGAACGAGCCGGAGACTTGGCGCACCACCCTTGAATCGTCCGCGCAAAGCACCGATCGCTTGACCCATCTGGCCAATCAGCTGCTATCGCTGGCCCGGGTCGAAAACGGTGCGCGGGCGATTGCCGAGGGCGGCGCGCAGTTGCTCGATCTGAGTCAATTGGCCCGAGAGCTGGGTATGGCCATGGCGCCTTTGGCGCACAAACGGGGTGTGGCGTTGGCGCTGGAGGCGGATGAACCGGTGTGGCTGCGCGGTGAGCCGACGCTGCTCAATGAGCTGCTGAGCAATCTGGTCGACAACGCGCTGGCGCATACGCCATCGGGCGGCAATGTGATTCTGCGGGTCACGGCGCCGGCGGTGCTTGAGGTTGAGGACGACGGGCCGGGCATCCCGCTGCATGAGCGTGATCGGGTGTTCGAACGGTTTTATCGGCGCAATCAGCAGGTTGCCGGTTCAGGTCTGGGCTTGGCGATTGTCGGCGAGATCTGTCGCGCGCATCTGGCGCAGATCACCTTGCATGATGGCGAGCAGGCAGGGTTGAAGGTGCGGGTCAGTTTTATTGCCGGGTAATATCTTTGTGGCGAGGGGATTTATCCCCGCTCGGCTGCGCAGCAGTCGCAGTTCAGCGATCACAATCTGTCTGGAAAAAACCGGGTCGCAGAGTTCAGGGTCGCTTCGCAACCCAACGGGGATAAATCCCCTCACCACAGGTCAGTAGAACATCGACCGCGATTCTTCCAGATCCGCGCAAAATTGCTTGTTCTCCGGATCAATCCCCAGCTTTCTGAACGCCGGCACACTGAGCGGATCAATCCGCGCAAACGGATGATCGGTGTCCTTGCGGCAATACAAATTGGCCACCTGCACGACATCGACGTAATCGATGCGCGTCGAGTCGCGGCTGAAGTCTTGATACAGCAATGGCAAATGCACCAGGCGCTCGGGAAACTCCCAGACCCGCAGCAATTTCTCGCCCAGCAATGGGTGAATCTGCTCGATCACATGGGTCAGGCTGACCGCATCGGAGAGCAGTTCATTGTGGTCTTCGGCGTAAGTCAGAATCGGCAGCACGCCAATCTGATGCACCAGCCCGCCGAGTGCCGCCTGATCGGGTTTGAGCTGAGTGTGACGACGACACAGGGCATAGCTGACGCCAGCGATTTCCAGACTGCTGCGCCAGACTTCGCGCATCTTCTGTTCGACCACCTCGGAGCGGGCATTGAAGATCTGCTCCATCACCAGACCGATCGCCAGGTTGCTGCTGTAATTGATGCCCAAACGGGTGATGGCGGTGTGCAGGTCGGTGACTTCCTGCGCGGCGCGCAGCAGCGGACTGTTGACCACTTTGATCAGGCGCGCCGACAGCGCGGTATCGCGGCCGATGACTTTGCTCAGATCGCTGACGCTGATTTCCGGATCCTCGGCGGCCTTGCGAATCTGCAGGGCCACTTCCGGCAACGTTGGCAGAACCAGGTCATCGTTATCGATGGCCGCAACCAAATCCTGTTGGACCTTTTCCGCCAGTTCGCTCATTTGGACTCTCTAGGGTGTTGCAACAATGCTGCGATCAACGCTGGATTTCGCGGTCGCGATCCAGTTCGTAAGGCAGGTCGAGCACGTGCAACGCGGGGCCTTCGAGGGCGCCCAGACGCAAATCACCGGCTTCGGCAGCTTCGGCCTGCAACACGGCCAGGAGTTCAATGTTTCCCTCGGCATTGGCCGCCAGCACCACTTCGCCGATCGAGCTGTTGTGGCTGGGCGCGAACAACTGAGTGCCGGGCTCCGGCAACTCGGCTGCGTCGAGGTGCAGGCGGTACAGGCGCCGCTTGAGCTTGCCCAGGTACTGCATGCGCGCAACGATTTCCTGGCCGGTGTAGCAACCTTTCTTGAAGCTCACGCCGCCGACCGCCTGCAGATTGAGCATCTGCGGGATGAACAGTTCGCGAGTGGAAGGCATGACCTGACCGATACCGGCGCGGATCTGGCCCAGCAGCCATTGATTCAGTTCGCCCTCAGCCAGCGTGGCGGACAGTTGGCTTTGAATGTTTGGCGCCTGAGCGGCAGGCACCCAGAGTTCGGCGCGCTCGGGCGAAACGCGAATTGCGATCAGGCCTTCATTGCGCACAACGCTGTCGGTTTCGGCGGGCAATGCCAGACCGAGGCTGGTCAGGGCTGCATCGCCATGTGCCAGACCGAAGCGCACCCAGGCGGCGCTTTCATCGGTCAGTTTCGATTTGGAGAACACTGCGTACTTTTTCAGGTCGGCCAGTTGCGGCTCGAGCAGCTCGCTGGCCATCGCCATCACCACGCCGTCACCTTCAAGCAGGATGCGGAAGCTCGACTGCATCCGGCCTTTCTGTGTGCAGCGGGCGCCGAGGCTGGCGCGGGTGTCGCTCAGGTAATTGATATTGCAGGTCAACTGGCCTTGCAGGAATTTTCCGGCGTCCGCACCGCGAACCGCGAGTACGCCTTCATGAGACAGGGTGCAGAAAAAAGCAGAATCGGCCATGGGTCATCGCAGGGTAAATAGACTGGGGCACATCATAAGGGGGCAGGGTTGAAATGGGTAGTTGATAAAGGATCACGGGTGCCCGACCAAAGCCGACTGTGCGGCCCGCGCCGGGGCTGTATACTGCCCGGCAAATTCGAGGAGGGCTCCATGGTCGAACAAGTTGAACTGAATCGCCTCTTTTGGCACAGCCGTCGCGGCATGCTTGAGCTTGACGTGCTGCTGGTGCCGTTCGTGCAGGAGGTTTACGCGACGTTGAATCAAGTGGATCGCGATCTGTACGTGCGTTTGCTGACTTGTGAGGATCAGGACATGTTCGGCTGGTTCATGGAGCGCAGCGAGTCGGAAGATCCGGAGCTGCAACGCATGGTCCGGATGATTCTGGATCGTGTCCAGCCCAAGTAATACGTTCGAATGCCGCTGGCATGCCTCACGGCAGTTGCTGGCGGCGTATCTGCTGGCCCAGGCGTTCGCCATGGGCTCGTTGTTTCTGCTGTCGATTCCACTCTGGGCCAGTCTGCTCGGCGCTTGCGCCTGTGCGCTGCACGGTTTTTGGGTGCTGCCACGGCAGATTCTGCTGAACCACCCGAAAGCATTTTGCGGGTTGCGCCGCGACGGCGATGGCTGGCAGGTCTGGAATCAGGCTGATGGCTGGCAGGCTGCGCAGTTACGACCGGACAGTCTGGCGCTGCCATTGATCGTAGTGCTGCGCTTTCGCCTGCGCGGAGAGTGGCGGGTCAGGTCGATCTGCGTACCACGTGACTCGCAGGCGGCGGATCTGCACCGACGCCTGCGAGTGCGGCTCAAGTTCAGCCGGCGTAGGTGGGCGGCACCAGAATAGTGTCGAACGCTTCGGGCAGCAGGTCCGGGTAGTCGAGGGTGTAATGCAGGCCACGACTTTCCTTGCGTTCCATGGCTGAGCTGATCATCAACTCGGCGACTTGTGCCAGGTTGCGCAGCTCGATCAGGTCGCGGCTGACTTTATAGTTGCTGTAGAACTCATCAATCTCATCCAGCAGCAGACGCACCCGGTGCTGCGCCCGTTGCAGACGCTTGTTGGTGCGCACGATGCCGACGTAGTCCCACATGAATCGGCGCAACTCGTCCCAGTTGTGCGCAATGATCACGTCTTCATCCGAGTCGGTGACCTGGCTGGCATCCCAGACGGGCAGGGCACTTGGTGCCGCGACGTCATCGAGTTGCGCAAGAATGTCCGCTGCTGCCGAACGGGCATAAACGAAGCATTCCAGAAGTGAGTTGCTGGCCATGCGGTTGGCGCCGTGCAGGCCGGTGAAGCTGGTTTCGCCGATGGCGTAGAGACCGGGCACGTCGGTGCGACCGTGCTGATCGACCATCACTCCGCCACAGGTGTAGTGCGCGGCGGGAACCACCGGGATCGGCTGTTTGGTGATGTCGATGCCGAAGCCCAGGCAGCGCTCATAAACAGTCGGGAAGTGGCTTTTGACGAACGATTCAGGCTTGTGGCTGATGTCGAGATATACGCAGTCGACACCCAGGCGCTTCATCTCATGGTCGATGGCCCGCGCGACGATGTCACGAGGCGCCAGCTCGGCGCGTTTGTCGAAGCGGTACATGAAGCGCTCGCCGTTGGGCAGCTTCAAATGCGCGCCTTCGCCACGCAACGCTTCGGTGATCAGGAAACTCTTGGCTTGCGGGTGATACAGGCAGGTCGGGTGGAACTGGTTGAATTCCAGGTTCGCCACCCGGCAACCGGAACGCCAGGCCATGGCGATGCCGTCACCGCAGGCGCCGTCGGGGTTGCTGGTATAAAGGTAGACCTTGGCTGCGCCGCCTGAAGCCAGAATCACGAAGCGTGCGCCGTAGGTGTCGACTTCGCCGGTGGCGCGGTTCAGCACGTAAGCGCCCAGGCAACGATCGCCTTCCATGCCCAAGCGGCGTTCGGTGATCAGATCGACGGCGACGCGCTGTTCCAGCAATTCGATGTTCGCGCGCTCTTTGGCCTGGGCCAGCAAGGTTTTGAAGATCGCCGCGCCGGTGGCGTCGGCAGCATGGATGATCCGTCGATGGCTGTGGCCACCTTCGCGGGTCAGGTGAAATTCGAAACCACCGTCTTCAGTGCCGGACTGTTCGTCGCGGGTGAACGGCACGCCTTGGTCGATCAGCCATTGGATGGCTTCGCGGCTGTGCTCGACGGTAAAGCGTACGGCGTCTTCATGGCACAAGCCGCCGCCCGCATTGAGGGTGTCGTCGACGTGGGATTCGACAGTGTCGGTATCGTCGAGCACGGCGGCAACGCCGCCCTGGGCCCAGAATGTCGAACCGTTGGCGAGGTCGCCCTTGCTCAATACGGCAATGCGCAGATGACCGGGCAAGGTCAAAGCGAGAGTCAAACCGGCAGCACCGCTGCCAATCACCAGAACATCGTGTTGGAACTGTTGGCTCATTTCAGGATTCCGCTCAAAGCGACCCGGGTCGGGGTTGGCGCAAGACAGCTGGATCGGCGAGTCAAGACAGCCACACAGCCCACTAGTATATAGAGGGGTTGGGCGGCACAATAGCCGGGCCCAGATGGCATTGTGAGACTACTGCGCGGTAAAAAGCGCTGTGCTTCGTCGGAAGTTTTTTTGCCGGTTTGGGAAAAAGACACCTGTATCGGCGCTGAAACAGTCTTTTCCGAGCAGGGTTGCGCAATGTCAGGTGGGTACGGCTATAAATAATTGGAACTTTTGCCAAAGGCCCAAGATCAATAGACGGTGCCAGAAACCAGGGACAGTGTCGGCTTCAGTGCGGAATCTGCGTTTGGATTCCTGTCGCCCAAACCGATAACAAGATTATTCGCGCAGCCGGTTTATCCCGCGCTGCGTTTTTCGTGCGTGCCAAATCAGAGCCCGCAGGAAACTTGCTTGGAGGGGGAGAACTTTTGCGAAAAGCCCGAGTCTATGTTTGCAAGTCTGGTCGTTTAGTAATGCAAGTCTCCTCCGGGCTTATCGAGGAGTGTTCATGCTAACCCAGGAAGAGGATCAGCAACTGGTCGAACGCGTACAGCGTGGCGACAAGCGAGCTTTTGATCTGCTGGTGCTGAAATATCAGCACAAAATTCTCGGGTTGATCGTGCGTTTTGTGCACGACACCCATGAAGCCCAAGACGTTGCTCAGGAAGCCTTTATCAAGGCGTATCGGGCACTTGGAAATTTCCGCGGTGACAGTGCGTTTTATACGTGGCTGTACCGTATTGCCATTAACACGGCAAAGAACTACCTGGTTTCGCGCGGCCGTCGGCCGCCGGATAGCGATGTAAGTTCAGAGGATGCAGAGTTCTACGATGGCGATCACGGCCTCAAGGATCTCGAATCACCGGAACGTGCATTGCTGCGGGATGAGATCGAAGGCACCGTCCATCGGACCATCCAGCAACTGCCAGAGGATTTGCGTACGGCTTTAACTTTACGTGAATTCGATGGTCTGAGTTACGAGGACATTGCGAGCGTCATGCAGTGTCCGGTGGGTACCGTGCGCTCCCGGATTTTCCGCGCTCGGGAGGCCATCGATAAAGCCCTGCAACCGTTGTTGCAGGAAAACTGAGACAGCGGCGACAGCCAAGAGAGGAACGCCATGAGTCGTGAAGCCCTGCAGGAATCGCTGTCCGCAGTGATGGATAACGAAGCGGACGAACTGGAATTGCGTCGAGTGCTTAGCGCACTGGATGATGTTGATACCCGTGAGACCTGGGCTCGTTACCAGATCGCTCGGGCAGCCATGCACAAGGATCTGCTGCTTCCGCGTCTGGATATCGCTGCGGCAGTGTCCGCTGCGCTGGAAGACGAAACGGCTCCGGCCAAAGTATCCCGCAGCCCATGGCGCAACCTGGGTCGCCTCGCTGTTGCTGCTTCGGTGACCGTGGCCGTTCTGGCCGGTGTTCGCCTGTACAACCAGGACGAAATCGCCGGTGTTGAACTGGCCCAGCAGTCGAACCAGCCTACTCTGGCCACTCCACAGGTCAAAGGTCCGGCTGTTCTGGCTGGTTACAGCGAAAGCTCGGAAGCGACTGGTCCTATGGCTAACGGCGTTCTGCAAGGCCAGCCAGGCTGGCATGATCAGCGTCTGCCAGGCTACCTGCGTCAGCACGCTCAGCAGGCTGCACTCAAAGGAACTGAAAGCGCGCTGCCATACGCACGTGCCGCAAGCCTGGAAAACCGTTAAGGAGGATCATGCGCGCCATCCCTCTACTTTCGCTTCTGCTCAGTGGCTGGTTCATCGTTCCAGCCCACGCTGACGAGGCCCAGGACTGGTTGACCCGTCTGGGCCAGGCCGAGCAGCAGCAAAGCTTCCACGGTACTTTCGTTTACGAGCGCAACGGCAGTTTTTCCACGCACAACATCTGGCATCGCGTCCAGAATGGCCAGGTCCGCGAGCGGTTATTGCAGCTCGACGGTTCGGCTCAGGAAGTCGTGCGCATTGATGGACGTACTCAATGCGTCAGCGGCACCCTGATTGCGGGATTGGGTGATTCACCCAACTCTGCCGCCCGTGCGCTGGACCCCAAAAAGCTGAAGAATTGGTATGACCTTGCCGTCATTGGCAAGTCGCGCGTGGCCGGTCGTGATGCGGTGATCGTGTCGCTGACCCCTCGTGATCAGCACCGATACGGTTTCGAGCTGCATCTGGACAAGAAAACCGGCCTGCCGCTCAAGTCGTTGCTGTTGAACGACAAGGGACAGCTGCTCGAACGTTTCCAGTTCACCAGCCTCGACACGGATGAAATTCCGTCGGACAAGGACTTGTTGGCAGACGCCGATTGCAAGCCGATCAACATCGCAAGCGACAAGGCTTCTGCAGCTAAAACCGTGCAAAACTGGCGTTCGGACTGGCTTCCGCCAGGCTTTGAGCTGACCAGCAGCAGTTCGCACAAGGATGCGCAAACCAAGACCCAGGTCAGCAGCTTGATGTATGACGATGGTCTGGCGCGTTTCTCGGTGTTCCTTGAACCGTTGAATGGCGCAACCGTCACTGACACCCGCACCCAGTTGGGCCCTACCGTCGCGGTATCCCGTCGTTTGACTACACCGCAAGGTGAAATGATGGTCACGGTGGTTGGCGAAATCCCGATTGGCACCGCCGAACGAATCGCTCTATCGATGCGTAACAACGATGGCGCTGCGACCAGCAAGCAGTGAGCTGATTTCAGTCATTTCCACTTCGTCGTCGAGACGTCGAAATGTTTGCTGAGCATTTTCATTTGCAAAACCCCTGAAAATTTTTTATAGGTCAGAGCCTCACGGCTCTGGCCTTGTTTGTTGTTCCCGGAACAAAAATGCCGGTCTGTGGTTTCCGGTGTTCCTTTGCTCCATATCGCTTAACCCTGCTCGTCGTAACGGGAGCTGTATGTCGATACCAAGTTTGAAGTCTTACCTTTCCATCTTCGCCACCGTGCTGTTGCTCGGTCAGGCGGTCCCTGCTGCGCAAGCGGCCGATCTGCCTGATTTCACCCAGTTGGTCGAACAAGCGTCGCCAGCGGTGGTGAACATCAGTACCACGCAGAAACTGCCGGACCGTCGGGTCAACCAGCAGATGCCGGATCTGGAAGGCCTGCCACCGATGCTGCGCGAATTCTTCGAGCGCGGCATGCCGCCTCAGCAGCGCTCGCCACGTGGCGATGGACGCCAGCGTGAAGCGCAATCGCTGGGCTCGGGTTTCATCATTTCGCCGGATGGCTACATCCTCACCAACAACCACGTGATCGCCGATGCTGACGAAATCCTCGTCCGTCTGGCTGACCGCAGTGAGATGAAAGCCAAGCTGGTCGGCACCGACCCCCGCTCTGACGTGGCGTTGCTGAAAATCGAAGGCAAGGATCTGCCGGTGCTCAAGCTCGGCAAATCCCAGGACCTTAAGGCCGGCCAGTGGGTCGTGGCGATCGGTTCGCCATTTGGCTTTGACCACACCGTGACCCAAGGCATCGTCAGCGCCGTCGGTCGCAGCCTGCCGAACGAAAACTATGTGCCATTCATTCAGACCGACGTGCCGATCAACCCGGGCAACTCCGGTGGCCCGCTGTTTAACCTGAACGGTGAAGTGGTCGGCATCAACTCGCAGATCTACACCCGCTCCGGTGGCTTCATGGGCGTGTCGTTTGCCATTCCGATCGACGTGGCGATGGATGTTTCCAATCAGCTCAAGAGCGGTGGAAAAGTCAGCCGTGGCTGGCTGGGCGTAGTCATTCAGGAAGTGAACAAGGATCTGGCCGAGTCGTTCGGTCTGGACAAGCCAGCTGGCGCGCTGGTAGCGCAGATTCAGGACGACGGCCCTGCGGCCAAGGGCGGCCTGCAGGTTGGCGACGTGATCCTGAGCATGAACGGTCAGCCGATCGTCATGTCCGCCGATCTGCCGCATCTGGTCGGCGCGCTGAAGGCTGGCGCCAAAGCCAATCTGGAAGTGATTCGTGAAGGCAAGCGCAAGAACGTCGAGCTGACCGTCGGCGCAATCCCGGACGAGGACAAGGAGCTGGCAGGTCTGCCGAAATCCGGCGCTGAAAGCAGCAGCAACCGCCTCGGTGTTGCGGTCGGCGAATTGACTGCCGAGCAGAAGAAAACCTACGACCTCAAAGGTGGCGTGGTGATCAAGGAAGTGCAGGACGGTCCTGCGGCCCTGATCGGTCTGCAGCCGGGTGACGTGATCACCCACCTGAACAATCAGGCCATCGGCTCGGCCAAGGAGTTCACCGACATCGCCAAGGCGTTGCCGAAGAACCGTTCGGTGTCGATGCGCGTGCTGCGTCAGGGCCGTGCCAGCTTCATCACCTTCAAACTGGCTGAATAAGCCAGCAACAAGGTAAAAAGAAACCGCCTCGAAAGAGGCGGTTTTTTTGTGTCTGCAGCTTTTGTCTTTGTCGGGAAAGACTCAGCCCATCATGTCCTTGATCATACGCTCCTGCTCCATCAGCTCACGCTGGCGGGCATCGATGCGCGAGGACAGCGGGAAGTTGTTGCCAGCCTTGCGCTTGGCGAAGTCCAACTGCTGAATGGCCTGGCGGTAATCGCCGACCAGCGCAAAATACTCGGCTCGCGCCTGGTGCAGGCCGATGATGTTGCCCGACAAGCCACGGGTTTCAGCAACCTGATACCAGACGTCCGGATCATCCGGGCGGGACTTGAGCAGGCTGTCCAGCGCCTTCTCGGCATCGGCGGCGCGATTCTGTTTCAACAGCAGATCGACACGCACCTGATTCAGCGGATAGTTGCCCGGGAACTGCGTGAGCATGCGGTCGACCCGTGACTGCGCATCGGGCAGGCGATTGTTGGTGATGTCCAGATCGACCTGAGCGAGGTTGTAGATGATCTCGTTCGGCGACTTGGCCAACAATTGCTTAAGGTTCTCGCGGGCTTCGTTGAGCTGACCGCCCTTGATCTGGGCGATGGCGAGGCCGTAACGCGCCACATCGTTTTTCGGGTTCTCATCGAGCAGGGCGCGGAAACGCTTGGCGCCCAGTCCCGGGGTTTCTTCGTAGATCAACTGGACCCGCGCGCGGATCAACTGGTAGCGCATGCTGTCTTCGATGCCGCCCGGTTTCGCCTGCTCGGCGCGGTTGCGGGTATCGGCGATACGCGATTCGGTGACCGGGTGAGTCAGGAGGAATTCCGGCGGTTTGGCGTCAAAGCGGTACTGGCGCATCAGGCGTTCGAACATGGTCGGCATCGAGCGCGGATCGTAACCGGCCTTTTCCAGGTTGAGGATGCCGATGCGATCCGCCTCCTGTTCGTTTTGTCGCGAGAAGCGCCGTTGTTCCTGCAACGCCGCAGCCTGGGTGCCAGCGATGGTGGCGATGCCGGCATCACCGCCGCCGGCCGCCGCAATGACAATGCCGGCCAGCAACGCGGCCATCATCGGCACCTGCATTCTTTGTGAGGCTTCCACCCCGCGAGCAAAGTGGCGTTGCGACAAGTGCGCCAATTCGTGAGCGAGCACCGAGGCGTACTCACCCTCGGTCTGGGCGTTGAGGAAAAGACCGCCGTTGACCCCGACCACGCCGCCCGGCGCTGCAAAGGCGTTGAGTTGTGGGCTGTTGATCAGGATGAATTCCAGACGTCGGTCGGAAACCTGACTGGTCTCCACCAGCTTGTAGACGCTGGATTCGACGTAATCCTTAAGCTGCGGATCGTTGAGCTGGGAAACCTGACTGCGCAGCATGGCCAACCAGGCGCGGCCGAGCTGGTATTCCTGTTGCGGCGAGACAATGGCAGAGCTGGCGTCGCCGAGTGACGGCAGATCGTCGGCAAAGCCTGGTGAGGCGAGCAGGCAAGCGAGCGTCAGCAGGGTAGGGCGCAGAAAAGTCATGCACAAAGCCTTGGAGGACAAAGACCTTACTGTAGCCGGACACCGAAGCCGCGACCAGATATTCTAGGCAGCTCGACAACGAACCGGAGTGACGCAATGACTGACGCTGTAGCCCATGACGTGGAACTGGACGCCAGTGGCCTGAACTGTCCGTTGCCGTTGCTCAAGGCAAAAATGGAACTCAACAAACTGCACAGCGGCGCTGTGCTCAAGGTGATCGCCACCGATGCCGGCTCGCAACGCGACTTCCGTACCTTTGCCAAACTCGCCGGTCATGCGCTGTTGCGCGAAGAAGACGAGGCTGGCGTCTACCGTTACTGGTTGAAAAAAGCCTGAAGCGCCGCGCCTAAAATCGAAGGGATTATTGATGTTCAAAGTGTTACGCGACTGGATTCAGCGCTACTTCTCCGATGAAGAAGCCGTGGTGCTGGCAGTGCTGCTGTTTCTCGCCTTCACCGCCGTGCTCACCCTCGGCGGCATGCTCGCGCCCGTATTGGCGGGCATGGTGCTGGCGTATCTGATGCAAGGCCTGGTGGTGACGCTTGAGCGGCTGCGTGTGCCCGGCGGGGTGGCGGTGGGGCTGGTTTTTGCGCTGTTCATGGGCGCGCTGATGCTGTTTATTGTCGTGGTGCTGCCGCTGCTGTGGCATCAGTTGATCACGCTGTTCAACGAGTTGCCGGGCATGCTCGCCAAGTGGCAGTCGCTGCTGCTTCTATTGCCAGAGCGCTATCCGCATCTGGTGTCTGACGAGCAAGTCTTGCAAGCGATCGAAGCGGCGCGGGGCGAGATTGGCAAGTTTGGTCAGTGGGCACTGACTTTCTCGTTGTCGAGTTTGCCGCTGCTGGTGAACATCATGATCTACCTGGTACTGGTGCCGATTCTGGTGTTTTTCTTCCTCAAGGATCGGGCCATGATCGGCGAGTGGGTGCGCGGCTATCTGCCTCGCGAGCGCGCACTGATCACCCGCGTCGCGCAGGAAATGAACCGGCAGATCGCCAACTACATACGTGGCAAAGGCATCGAGATCGTGATTTGCGGCGGCGTGACTTACATCGCCTTCATCGCGCTGGGCCTGAACTACGCGGCGCTGCTGGCTTTGCTGGTCGGCTTGTCGGTGGTGGTGCCGTATGTCGGTGCGGTAGTGGTGACCGTGCCGGTGCTGCTGATTGCGCTGTTCCAGTGGGGCTGGAGCGATCAGTTCATCTACCTGATGGCGGTCTACGGAATCATTCAGACGCTGGACGGCAACGTGCTGGTGCCATTGCTGTTTTCGGAAGCAGTGAATCTGCATCCGGTCGCAATCATCTGCGCGGTGCTGCTGTTTGGCGGATTGTGGGGATTCTGGGGTGTGTTCTTTGCGATCCCGCTGGCGACGCTGTTCAAGGCTGTGCTCGATGCGTGGCCGCGCAAGGAGCCGGTGGTGGCGCCGTTGCTTTAGATCGGGGTGAGGCTTTTGGCCTCATCGCTGGCAAGCCAGCTCCCACAGGTTTTGTATGTGCTGAACCCTGTGGGAGCTGGCTTGCCAGCGATGGCGTCGGTGACGACGCAGCAAAAACATCAGGCTTTATTCAGAGCCTCAGCCGCCGCCAGCACGGCATCAACATGCCCCGGCACCTTCACACCACGCCATTCCTGACGCAGCACACCGTCCTTATCAATCAGGAAAGTGCTGCGATCAACGCCCAGGTATTCCTTGCCATACAGCTTTTTCAGCTTGATCACGTCGAACAGCTGACAAACCGCCTCGTCCTTATCGCTGATCAGCTCGAAGGGGAATTCCTGTTTGCCTTTGAAGTTTTCGTGCGACTTCAAACTGTCGCGGGAAATGCCGAAGACTTCGGTGTTGGCAGCCTTGAACGCCGCATATTGATCGCGAAAGCCCTGGCCTTGAGTGGTGCAGCCCGGGGTGCTGTCCTTCGGGTAGAAGTAGATCACCACTTGCTTGCCCTTGAGTTCGGACAGGCTGACGGTCTGCCCGCTGGTCGCAGGCGCGGTGAAATCCGCAACCGGTTGGTCGATGACAACGGCCATGAAAGCTTCCTTACATTGGGTTTTGTGGGCGCCAAGGCTCGATCAGGGCATCCAGGTTCATCGCGTCGGCAAAATCAAGGAACTGATCGCGCAGCCAGCTGATCTGGGTGTTGGCCGGCAGGGTCACGGTGAACGTGGCGTTGAGCATGGTGCCGCCGGTCTGGGGAGCCTGGTAAGTGTCGCAGGTGAGGTTTTCCAGTTCGACGTTGTGGTCCATGAAGAACTGGCACAGCTCATTGATGATGTCCGGGCGATACGCCGAGCTGACGTAAGCCACGTAAGGCAGCGCTTGCGGACGATTTTCCAGAGCGGCGCTGCGCACCACGTTGACGGTGAAAGCGTGACGCTTGGCCAGCAATGGCAGGCTGCCTTCGAGGCGCGCGAGGGCGTCCCAGCTACCGGAAACTTCCAGCACCAGAGCGCTGCACTCGCCGTGGCGGGTCAGGCGAGAGGTGACGACAGCGCAGCGGTTTTCATGGCTGGCGCGGCACAGGACGTTGGTCAGCTCCATGGGGTTGGCGCCGAGGGCACTGATGACAAGGAATTGTTCGCGAACTGTGGGGGTGGACATGCAGCATTCCTAAAGCGATGAGCGGTCGGTAGGTTGACGGGCATTGGTGGCCGGGCGTGCCTGTTCTGGCGGTCCGTATAAAGAGCCCCGGCCAGCGTTCGCGGCTCGCTCCACTGTGCGGGAGCGCGTCGATGCGACGCAGGAACGGGGCCTGGGAGGCCGAAAGGGGAGGCTGAAACCCGGCGTACAAGCTGATCTGTACCGATCAAAGTCTGAAGGGTAGCGAAAAGCGGCGCCAAGGGGAATGGCAGCGGCGCAGTACTTCGCTTGTGCAAGCATCTTGGCGCCAGTACCATTACCGCTCTCTTTTTCCGGCAGGAGCGGTTTCATGATTGCGGGCAGTATGGTGGCACTGGTCACTCCCATGGATGCACAAGGGCGTCTTGACTGGGACAGCCTCAGCAAACTCGTGGACTTCCACCTCAAGAACGGCACCCATGCCATCGTCGCCGTCGGTACTACCGGCGAGTCGGCCACCCTTGATGTAGAAGAGCACATCGCCGTCATCAAAGCCGTGGTCAAACAGGTTGCCGGGCGCATTCCGGTCATCGCCGGCACCGGCGCCAACTCGACCCGCGAAGCCGTCGAGCTGACCCGCAACGCCAAGGCCGCCGGCGCCGATGCCTGCCTGCTGGTGGTTCCTTATTACAACAAGCCGACCCAGGAAGGTCTGTACCAGCACTTCAAGCACATCGCTGAAGCGGTCGACATTCCGCAGATTCTCTACAACGTTCCCGGCCGCACCTCCTGCGACATGCAGGCCGAGACGGTGATTCGCCTGTCCACCGTGCCGAACATCATCGGCCTCAAGGAAGCCACCGGCGACCTCAAGCGCGCCAAAGCGATCATCGATGGCGTGAGCAAGGATTTCATCGTGCTGTCCGGCGATGATCCGACCGCTGTCGAGCTGATCCTGCTGGGCGGCAAAGGCAACATCTCGGTCACCGCCAACGTCGCCCCGCGCGAAATGGCTGACCTGTGCGAGGCCGCGCTGAAGGGCGACGCCGATACCGCACGCGCAATCAACGAAAAACTGATGCCGCTGCACAAGGACCTGTTCATCGAAGCCAACCCGATTCCGGTGAAGTGGGCTTTGGTCGAAATGGGCCTGATGCACGAAGGCATCCGCCTGCCACTGACCTGGCTGAGCACCCCTTGTCATGAAACGCTGCGCTCGGCCCTGCGCCAGTGCAACGTCCTGGTTAATTGAGGAAGTACAACGCATGAAGCGAATGGCCGGACTTTCCGCACTTGCCTTGATTATCTCCAGCACCAGTGGCTGCGGATGGGTCTGGGGGCCGGAAGGTTATTTCCGCGACCGTGGAAGCGATTACCTGCAAGCGCAACAGACTGCACCGATGCAATTGCCACCGGATGTGAGCACTGCCAAACGTCTCGATCCGCTGTTGCCGATCCCGCGCAACGTGGCCGATGACACCGCGACGGGCGAGTACGTTGTGCCGCGTCCTCAGCCGCTTTCGGCGGTTGCCGACGCAACTGATTACTCGCTGCAGAAGAGCGGTGATACGCGTTGGGTCGTGGCCCAGCACCCACCGGCCGAAGTCTGGCCAGTGGCGCTGCAGTTCTTCCAGGACAACGGTTTCCGTCTGGATGAACAACGTCCGCAGACCGGCGAGTTCACCACTACCTGGCAGCACTCCGACGAGCTGTCCGCTTCGATGGCCAAGCGCCTGAGTGCGGCCGGTATTGCCAGCGACAGCGAAACCCGCGTGCGCGTGCGTATCGAGCCGGGCGTGCAGCGCAACACCAGTGAAATCTACGTGGTCAGCGCCGAGCGTCCTGCCGGCAGCACGGCCGACGTGGCCTTCACCAACCGTTCGGTCAATACTGGCCTGGACGCTGCGCTGGTCGACGACATGCTCGCGAGCATGAGCCGAACGTCCGAGAAGGGCGGTTCGGTGTCGATGCTGGCCTCGCGTGATTTCGATGCGCCGAGCCGTGTCAGCCTGAACGAAGACGGCAGCGGCAACCCGGTGTTGAACGTCGGTACCGATCTGGACCGCGCCTGGTCGAGCGTCGGCCGTGCGCTGGAACAGGGCGAATGGCGCGTTGAAGACATCAACCGCAGCCTGGGCCTGTACTACATCAACCTGGCCGAAAAAGCCGAGAAGAAAGACGACAAGCCTGGCTTCTTCAGCAGCCTGTTCGGCAGTGCACCGAGCAAGGAAGAAGTCGAAGCCCGCGCCGAGCGTTATCAGGTTCGCCTGAGCAAGGTGGGCGAGAACATCCAGGTCACCGTCGAAAAGAACATCAACACCGTCGCGCCGGCCGATGTCGCGCGTAAAGTGTTGAGCGTGATTCAGGACAACCTGGGCTGATCCGATATGCGTTTTGCCGTTCTCGGCAGCGGTAGCCAAGGGAACGGCACGCTGATCGCCAGTGCTGATACGTACGTGCTGGTGGATTGTGGTTTTTCCCTGCGGGAAACCGAAAGACGTCTGTTGCGCCTGGGTGTGCACCCGGCGCAACTGAGCGCGATACTTGTGACCCACGAACATGCCGACCACGTGCATGGCGTGGGTTTGCTGTCTCGGCGCTACAATCTGCCGGTCTACCTCAGTCGCGGCACACTGCGCGGGATGCGCAAACCGCTTGAACCGGCAGGCTTTCTGGCCGGCGGCGAGCAACTGCAGATCGGCGCACTGAACGTCGGGGTCATTGCCGTGGCCCATGACGCGCAGGAGCCGACCCAGTACGTCTTCAGCGATCAGGAACAGCGGCGCTTCGGCCTGCTGACCGACCTGGGGTCGTTCTGCGAGCGGGTGCTGGATGGCTATCGGGACCTCGATGCATTGATGATCGAGTCCAACCATTGCCGCGACATGCTGGCCCGTGGTCACTACCCGTACTTTCTCAAGCAGCGGGTGGGCGGCGAGCTGGGACATTTGAACAACCATCAGGCGGCATTCCTGGTGGCCGAGTTGGGCTGGCAGGGCTTGCAACACCTGGTCCTGGCCCATCTGAGCAGCAAGAACAACCTGCCGCAGCTGGCCCGGCAATGTTTTGTCGACACCCTCGGGTGCGACCCGGACTGGCTGCAACTGGCCGATCAAGATTCAGGGCTCGACTGGCGCCACATCGCCTAGCCCACCTACTTAGCAAGCGGAGCCCATCATGGAAAAACGTGAAGAACTCTACCGCGGCAAAGCCAAATCGGTTTACAAGACCGACGACGCTGACCGCTTGATCCTGCTGTTTCGCAACGACACTTCGGCGTTCGACGGCAAGCGCATCGAACAGCTTGATCGCAAAGGTATGGTGAACAACAAGTTCAACGCCTTCATCATGCAGAAGCTCGAAGCGGCCGGCGTGCCGACCCAGTTCGACAAACTGCTGGGCGACAATGAATGCCTGGTGAAGAAGCTCGACATGATCCCGGTCGAATGCGTCGTGCGTAACTACGCCGCCGGCAGCCTGGTCAAGCGTCTGGGCGTCGAGGAGGGCATGAAGCTCAACCCGTACACCTTTGAACTGTTCTTGAAGGACGACGCCAAGGGCGACCCGTTCATCAACGAATCCCATGTTGTGGCATTCGGCTGGGGCACCGCCGAGCAACTGGCGCGCATGAAGGAACTGTCGCTCAAGGTCAACGAAGTCCTGAGCAAACTGTTCGACGACGCCGGCCTGCTGCTGGTCGACTTCAAGCTTGAATTCGGCGTGTTCAGCGACGGCTCCATCGTCCTCGGCGACGAGTTCAGCCCGGACGGCTGCCGTCTGTGGGACAAGGACACCAAGAAGAAGATGGACAAGGACCGCTTCCGCCAGGGCCTCGGCGACGTCATCGAAGCCTACGAAGAAGTCGCCGCTCGTCTGGGCGTACCGCTTTAATCGACGCAAGCATCTGATAGCACGGAAAAAATTTCGTTTGGGGGGTTCGCAACCAACGAAAGTGTTGTTATGATGCGCGCCGTTGGAGAGATGCCAGAGTGGCCGAATGGGACGGATTCGAAATCCGTTGTACCTTCACCGGTACCTAGGGTTCGAATCCCTATCTCTCCGCCATTATTGAACAAGACGAAGCCCCCGTAATCATTGCTGATTACGGGGGCTTTTTCGTTTCTGGCGTTTTGTTCGCAATGCTTTTCGGGTACAAACTGCCGACTGCATAAAAGGAACAGCTCGATGAGTGAAGTTCAGCCGTTGGCGGATGATGACGACGTGAAGCCGCAAGTCGTGAGTTTGCGCGAGGCGTTCTGGTTCTGGTTGAAGCTGGGCTTTATCAGTTTCGGCGGGCCGGCCGGGCAGATTTCGATCATGCATCAGGAACTGGTCGAGCGGCGGCGCTGGATTTCCGAGCGTCGTTTTCTGCATGCCTTGAACTATTGCATGTTGCTGCCCGGGCCGGAGGCGCAGCAGTTGGCGACCTACATTGGCTGGCTGATGCATCGAAGCTGGGGTGGCATTGTGGCCGGGGCGTTGTTTGTGCTGCCTTCGCTGTTCATCCTGATTCTCCTGTCGTGGCTCTATATCGCCTTCGGTGAGGTGCCGGTGGTAGCCGGGCTGTTTTACGGGATCAAGCCTGCGGTGACGGCCATTGTCGTGCAGGCGGCGCATCGCATCGGTTCGCGGGCGCTGAAGAACAATTGGCTGTGGGCAATTGCGGCGGGATCGTTTACGGCGATTTTTGCGTTCAATGTGCCGTTTCCGCTGATCGTGCTGGGCGCGGCGGTGATTGGCTATTTCGGCGGTCGCCTGGCGCCGGAGAAATTCAGGGCCGGCGGGCATAGCGCGGCGAAGAAGTCTTTCGGCGCGGCGTTGATCGATGACGACACACCAACCCCGGCCCATGCCCGTTTCAGCTGGAAGAAACTGACCTTGATCGCCGTGATCGGTGCCGCGCTGTGGGCATTGCCTATGGGTGTATTGACCGCGCTTTTCGGCTGGCAGGGCACGTTGACGCAAATGAGCTGGTTCTTCACCAAGGCAGCGCTGCTCACCTTTGGCGGGGCTTATGCGGTGTTGCCCTATGTCTATCAAGGTGCGGTCGGTCACTACGGCTGGTTGACCCCGACCCAGATGATCGACGGGCTGGCGCTGGGCGAAACCACGCCGGGGCCGCTGATCATGGTGGTGGCGTTTGTCGGTTTTGTCGGGGCTTATGTGTCGCAGGTGTTCGGCGCCGATCAGGTGTTCCTCGCCGGAGCGGTCGCCGCCGCGCTGGTGACATGGTTCACCTTTCTGCCCTCATTCCTGTTCATCCTCGCCGGCGGTCCGCTGGTGGAGTCGACGCACGACGAACTCAAATTCACCGCCCCACTGACCGCGATCACTGCTGCGGTGGTAGGGGTGATTCTCAACCTGGCGTGCTTCTTCGGCTATCACGTGCTCTGGCCGCAGGGTTTCAGCGGTAGCCTGGACTGGCCGTCGGCGTTGATTGCGCTTGCGGCGGCCATTGCGCTATTTCGCTTCAAGCGCGGAGTGATTCAGGTGTTGCTGGGCTGTGCGTTGGTTGGGTTGGTGGTGCATTTGCTGCGTTAGTCTCGGCCGGCGTGCCATGGACGGCGGCGTATATCGACACCGTCGGTGAGCCTACCGCCGACATGCGCTCCAACATCGCAGCTGAAGCACGGGCGAAGATCGTCTATGAGCGCTTGATGGGGCGCGCGCCTGAAATCAGGCGCGCCCCGGTTGATCACTGTGAGATCTTGGTGACTTCCAAAGATTTGCGCTCGATCGCTACGGGCTGCAAATGCCCCAAACGGTCGAGGTGATAGCGCTGCAGATCCCGCGCGAGAATCAGTTGGCCGTTATACAGCGCCGCCGCTTCACTGCGCACATCTTCGATCGACGGACTCAGCGCCGGGTTGGCCTGATAGCGCGCGCTGAAATGCGTCAACACCAGATTGCGCACCCCGGCTGATTCGGCAAATCCAGCGACAGCGGCGGCGCTGCTGTGGCCGTAACTGGCACGAGCGCGGTCGATTGCTGCCTGCACGAATGTCGCTTCATGCACCAGCACATCCGCCGATTGCGCCACTTCGGCCAGCAGTGCCGGCCGATCGTTGTCGCCGCAGACGATGATGCGCCGATCAGGTCGCGCGCTCAGCAGATAGTCGCGAGCGTGCAGCATCCGCCCGTCAACCTCCACGTCCTGACCATGGGCCAACTGACCCCAGAGCGGGCCGCGTTCGATGCCTTCAGCGTCGAGTCGCTGCACGTCGAGACGCGGTTCCGGATCGGACTCGGTAAATACATAACCGTGACACGGCACACGGTGGGACAGCTCGACGGTCTGCACCTGAACGTTGAGGTTGCGCCACTCCTCAAGCGTTTCCACAGCGTGCAAGTTGATCTCGAAGGGCAGATGCGATTGCGTGACCTCCAGGCTCATTCTCAGCCAGGGATGCAGCGCCGCCGGCAGGATAATGTCCAGCGGCCGCGTGCGTCCGGACATGCCGGTGCTCGCCAGCAGACCCGGCAAGCCCAGGCAGTGATCGGCGTGTACATGAGTGATGAAAATCGCCCGCAACTCGCTCAGCGACAGCGGCGTGCGCAGCACCTGATGCTGAGTGCCTTCACCGCAATCGATCAGGTACCAGCCCTTGCCGGCAGAGGCGATCAATGCAGTCGCGCTGACGTTGCGCTGGCGGGTCGGCACGCCGGCAGACGTGCCCAGAAACAACAAATCCACGGTGGTTCTCCCTGGCGGATCGGATTTCAGATATTGCGCGCAGTTCTCGGTGAGCTTTCGACAATCAGCGAGGCGATTCGGATCCATCGATGGACTGCGACAATTCATCGGACACCCGCGCTGTCGGCGGCTGGCCTCGGCACTTCGCTCGCTGATGATGGTCACAGCGAAACGGAGTCACTTAGCGGAGGTCAACTTGCCCAGAAAATCCAGGCCGATCGTCGACCGCGCCGATGCGGCGACCCTTTCGCAAGAACGCAAAGATGTGTTTTTCGCGGCGGTGCAGGTCAGCCGCATGGCCATGATTGTCACCGATCCAGCGCAGCCCGACGATCCCATCATTTTTGCCAACAATGCGTTTCTTGAACTCAGCGGCTACGAGCTGGAAGAAGTGCTCGGGCGTAACTGCAGGTTTCTGCAAGGCGAGCAGACTGATCGTGCGGTGTTGCAACGGGTCAAGCAAGCGCTGAAACATCAACACGAAACCTGCGTGGAGGTGCTCAACTATCGCAAGGACGGCTCGTCGTTCTGGAACGAGCTGTTCATCGCGCCGTTGTTCAACGAGCGCGGACAACTGGTGTATTTCTTCGCTTCGCAAATGGACGTCAGCCGCCGCCGTGACGCCGAGGACGGTTTGCGTTACAGCGAAAACATGGAAGCACTCGGGCAGTTGACCGGTGGCATTGCCCACGATTTCAACAATCTGTTGCAAGTGATGATCGGCTACATCGAGCTGATCCAGCACACCGCCAAGCGGCCGAGCATCGATCCGCAACGCATCGTGGTCGGCGCCGGCCACGCTCGCGCGGCGGCGGAAAAAGCACGTTTGCTGACCCAGCATCTGCTGGCATTCTCCCGCCGGCAACGGCTCGAAGGCCGGGTGATCAATCTCAATGCCTTGCTTGAGCGGTCAACGCTGCCGGCACCGGAATCCTGCGATCTGGAGCCGCAATTCGAGTTGGTCGAGGATTTGTGGAATTGCCGCCTCGACCCGGCGCAGGCGGAGATGGCGCTGAACCATTTGCTCTCCAACGCCTGCGATGCGCTGGTTGACCAGCAGCAACCTGCGATCACCGTGCAGACCCGCAACGTCGATGTACCGGACTCGACGGATCCGCACCAGGGCGGACTGGCGGCGGGGCGTTACGTCTGCATTGCGATCGCCGATAACGGCGTGGGCATTGCCGCCGACGATCTCGACAAGGTCATGGAGCCGTTCTACACCACGAAAGAGGAAGGTAGCGGCGCTGGCCTCGGGCTATCGATGGTCTACGGCTTCGTCAAGCAATCCGGCGGTGTGGTCAAAATCGAATCGACGCCGGGACTCGGCACCACGGTGCGCCTGTTCTTCCCGGCGGATGACAGTCAGCTATCGGCATCTGGCTCCGCTGAAGCCGCAGAAAATCTCAAGGGCACGGAGCGCATCCTGATCGTCGAGGATCGCGCCGAAGTTGCTGAACTGGCGCGCTTCGTACTGTCCGAACAGGGTTACCGCACCACCATCGCTGCAGACGCGAGCGAGGCGCTGGCGATGTTGCAGAGTAGCGACTTTGAGCTGGTCTTCACCGATCTGGTCATGCCCGGTGAGATGAACGGGCTGGCACTGGCGCGGGAAATCAGCCAGCGCTATCCGGCCATTAAAATCCTGCTCACTACCGGGTACTGCGCGGACGAGTCGACGCCGGATGAGCTGGCTGACAATGAGTTCGAATTGATCGCCAAGCCCTACGCGCCGGTGGATCTGTTGCGCAAGCTGCGCTCGATGCTCGGCTGAAAAAACGAACTGACGGCGCACGTTCGGCGTCCATCCTAAAGAGCGCATTGAGCAACCAGTGAGGGACCCGATCCCCGAGGAGATGTTGGCAATGAGCGACAACTTGATGATCAATATCGGGCCGATTGACTGACCGCCGGGAGGGCGATCCATGCAGGAGCAACCGTTGGTAGTGATAACCGGTGCCAGTGCTGGCGTCGGGCGCGCGGTGGCTCATCGGTTTGCCGCTGGTGGCTATAGCATCGGACTGTTGGCGCGTGATCCGGCGGGCCTGGCCGCCACGCAGGAGGAGCTGCAAGCGTATGGCGTTCAGGTTGAAACCGTCAGCGTCGACGTCGCCGATGCGCTCGCCGTGCAGCAGGCCGCCCAGCAACTGGAAACCGCGCTAGGGCCGCTGGCGGTCTGGGTCAACGCGGCGATGGTCACGGTGCTTTCGCCGATAGAACAATTGTCTGCCGCCGAGATCGAACGGGTTACTCAGGTGACGTATCTCGGCACGGTTCATGGCACTTTGGCGGCGCTGTCGTTGATGCGTCCGCGCAACCAAGGGGTGATCATCCAGGTCGGCTCGGCGTTGGCCTATCGCGCCATTCCGTTGCAGGCCGCCTATTGCGGGGCGAAGTTCGCTGTACGCGGTTTTACTGATTCATTGCGCTGTGAGTTGCTGCATGAGCGCAGCCATATTCGCGTGTGCATGGTGCAATTGCCCGCGATCAATACCCCGCAGTTCGATTGGGCACGCAACAAATTGCCCAAGCGGCCCCAACCGGTGCCACCGATTCACGACCCCGACGTAGCGGCACGGGCGATTTTCAGTGTGGTAAAACATCCTCCGCGAGAGTTGTGGCTAGGGTGGTCGACGATCAAAGCGATTATTGGGCAGTCGGTCATGCCCGGTCTGCTCGACCGTTTGATGGCGCGAAGTGCATGGTCCGGTCAGCAGACCAATGAGCCTGAAGACAACGAGCACCCGGACAACCTGTTCGAAGCGCAGCCGGATCGGCATCAGATTCGCGGACGTTTCGTCGGCCGTTCCAGGGATGCAGCGCTGGCCTTGACCTCGACGCAAGTGCTGGCGATATCGGCAGTGATTGCCATATTGGTCGGCGTGGTTCTATTACAACTCTGATGCTTTCCCGGTTCGCTCCACTGTCGACGCATCTCTGCGTGCGCTGCTAGAGGCGCTGGGGTGCATGGAAGCAACAAATGCAGCACATGCACCTTTGATGAATGTGGTTTCGCTCAAATCTCCTTGATCGGCGTCTCGCCTTGAACGGCTTTGATCAGATTGATCACGTGCAGGCAATCAGCCTTGTTCACATACGATTCGCCACTGGCCACCGTCTCGTGGTTACGCGCACGCAGGCGCCAGCGCCATTGGCCTTTGCCAGTGCTCGGGGTGCCTCGGGTTTGTCGGTAGATTTCGAAATACATACGGTTCGCTCCCTGCGATCGATAGGCGCGCCCACCTGTGTGGCGCATCGACGCAAGCCTAGCGCAGCGGTTTTTTTTGGCTATCGGGGATTTGTTTCCAATCGTTCGCGGATGTTTCTGAAAGACGCTGGCCAGAGCGCCGCGACTGCCCGGCGAATTGGCCGATATGACGCCGTGTCCTGCTTGCACGTGCGTGCTTGCTACTGCTTAATACGGGACGGCTCATGGCCTCGAAAGACTTTCGATGACCGACAAACTATAAAAAGAGCACTCCTTTGACTGAGCACGGAACGCAACAGGCCGGGCAGGTGACGTTGTCGCTGGTGATCCCCGTTTTCAACGAGGCCGACAGCCTCGACAGCTTTCTTTCGCGCATCGACGACGTCTTTCAGACGCAGGCACTGATCGATCTTGAACTGGTCTTCATCAACGATGGCAGCACCGACACCACCCTTGAGCGCTTGCTCGAACGGCAGCGGCAAGACTCGCGTCTGCGCATCGTCGATCTAAGCCGCAACTTCGGCAAGGAAGCGGCGTTGTCGGCCGGTCTGCAAATGGCCACCGGGCAGATCGTGGTACCGATCGACGCCGATCTGCAGGACCCGCCGGAAGTCATTTTGCAGATGATCGAGCGCTGGCGCGAAGGTTACGAAGTGGTGCTGGGGCATCGTGTCAGCCGCCGCAGCGACACGTGGGCAAAATCGACCTCGGCCCACTGGTTCTATCGCCTGCACAACCACATCGCCGAACAGCCGTTGCCGGAGAACGTTGGCGACTTCCGCCTGATGGACCGCTGCGTGGTCGATGCCTTGCTGACCCTGCCTGAGTCGCGGCGCTTCATGAAAGGTCTGTTCGCCTGGGTCGGTTTCCGCACCACCCACGTCGACTACGAACGTCCTGAGCGCGTGGCCGGGCAAAGCAAGTTCAATGGCTGGCGGCTGTGGAACTTCGCCCTCGAAGGCATCACCAGTTTCAGCACCGAGCCGCTGCGGGTCTGGACTTACCTGGGGGCAACGGTTTCGCTGGTGTCGTTTGCGTTCGCGATGTTCATTGTCCTGCGCACACTGATCCACGGCGTCGACTTGCCCGGTTATGCCTCGCTGATGGTCGCGGTCACGTTCCTTGGCGGTTTGCAATTGATCGGCATTGGCGTACTCGGCGAATACCTCGGCCGCACCTATATCGAATCCAAACGCCGGCCGGTTTTTCTGGTGCGCCGTGTCTACGACCCCAAGGACTGACAGATGGATCTCAAGGAAACCGACATCCTCGGCGACAGCATCGATGAGCATTGGTATTACTGCTGCAAAGCGGCGGCGACCCGGCGATTGCTGGGCAACATGCCGATCCGACGAATACTCGATGTCGGTGCCGGCTCGGGGTTTTTCTCGCATCATCTGCTGACCCACACCGACGCGCATGAGGCGTGGTGCGTCGACATCAGTTACCCCGCCGATTCAAGCGCCACCACCGCTGGCAAACCGGTGCATTACCGACGCGGCATCGACAGCATCGATGCCGATCTGGTGTTACTGATGGACGTGCTCGAGCATGTCGACGACGACCTCGGCCTGCTCAAAAACTATGTCGATAAAGTGCCTTCGGGCAGTCGTTTTCTGATGACGGTGCCGGCGTTTCAGTTTCTCTGGAGCGGTCATGATGATTTTCTCGAGCACAAGCGCCGCTACACCCTCGCGCAATTCGAAACTCTGGCGGGCGATGCCGGTTTGACCGTGCAGCGCGGCGCCTACTATTTCGGTGCGGTGTTTCCGATCGCCGCAGCGTTGCGCCTGATGCCTCAAGGTTCGCAAACCACACGGCCGCAGTCGCAACTCAAGCGTCATCACCCGTGGGTCAACAGCGTGCTCAAGACTCTTTGCCGACTCGAGTTGCCGTTGATGGGCAGCAACCGGCTGGCCGGTTTGAGCGTCTTCGTGCTGGCGCAGAAACCGTGATCGATAGTGATCGTTCAGCGATGGTTCGCCGTGGTCTGCGCTTTGCCCTGACCGGGCTGTTCGTCACTGCGCTGCATGCGCTGGTGGCTGTGCTGTTCATCCGCTTCATCGCGCCCGAACCGCCGCTGGCCAATGGTTTCGCCTTTGCCATGGCGACCGTTGTGTCGTATGTGATCAATACCACCTGGAGCTTTTCAGCTCGCCTGCACGGGCGCACGTTACTGCGCTTTGTGTCGGTCTCGGCGGGCGGTTTTCTATTGGCGATGGCGGTTGCCTGGGCGGCGCAAATGGCTGGGTTGCATTATTTGCTCGGAATCGGCGCCGTGGCCCTGACGGTGCCGGCATTTACTTTCGTTTTGCATAATTTCTGGACGTATCGATGAAGCTTTGCTCAACCTCTCGGGCCGCTGCGCTGTTGCCTGTGCTGCTAGGCATTCTGGCGTTTTTTATCGTGGTCGGCCCTCGGGCGTTGAACCCGATGAACATTGCCTGGCTGGGCGACGGCGACCCGGCCACCCACTACCAGGGTTGGGTATTTTTCCGGCACTCGCCATGGAGCTTTCCGCTGGGGCTCAATCCGTCTTACGGACTGGAGTTGTCCAACGGCTTGATCTTTTCCGATTCCAATCCTCTGTTCGCCTTTTTGTTCAAGCCGTTCTCGGCGCTGTTGCCGGAGCCGTTTCAGTATTTCGGACTGTGGTTACTGACCTGCTTCATTCTGCAGAGCTGGTTTGCCTGGAAACTGCTCGGCCTGGTGACCCGCGACGCGGTTGTGCGGTTGCTCGGCACCGGGCTGTTTTTATTCGTTCCGGCCATGCTGATCCGCATGAGCGTGCACCTGTCCCTGGGCGGGCATTTCATGTTGCTGGCTGCGCTTTATCTTGCGCTGCGGCCCTTCACGCCCAAGCGCTCTCTGGCCTGGGGAACGTTGCTGGCGGCGGCCGCGCTGATCCACGCCTATTTGCTGGCGATGATTGCGCTGATCTGGCTCGCCGATCTCGCAGCGCACACCCTGCGGCGACATTTGGCGCCGCGCAAAGCTGGGGCCGAACTGATCGGACTGTTTTTGCTGGTGAGTCTGTGCTGCTGGCAGGCGGGCTACTTCAGCGTCGGCGACGACGGCCTGGCACTGATGGGATACGGTCTGTTCCGCGCCAATGTGCTGAGCTTTTTCGACCCGGGAACCTGGTCGTTTGCCCTGCGCGACATGCCCGGTGTGTTGGGCGACGGTGACGGTTTTGCTTTCCTTGGTTTGGGTGTGGTGTTCCTGTTCATCTGCGCCTTCGCGGCATGGCTGCAACGCGGCACGGATGTTCACCTCAAGCCACGTCGCTACCCTCTGCTGTTGCTCGCGCTGGCAGGCCTGGCGCTGTTTGCGTTTTCCAACAACATCGGTGTCGGCCCATTCGAATTGCATATTCCGCTGCCGGATGCGGTGGTGGCAGTGGCGACAATTTTTCGCGGGTCGGGGCGGATGATCTGGCCGGTCATGTACATGGCGATTTTCGCCATCCTGTACGTGGTGATTCGCGGCCATACTTCGCGCACGGCGCGGGTTCTGCTGAGCATTGCCCTGTTGCTGCAAGTGGCGGATACGCGTTCCGGCTGGGGAGAGTCGCGCAATCTGTTCATGGCCGCGCCGGCGCCACAATGGCCGACGCCGCTGGTTGATCCGTTCTGGGATCAGGCAGCCCGCCATTATCAGGCGGTGCGCTGGCTGCGCCCGGAGAATTATCCGGAGCAGTGGCGAACGCTGGCCGAGTATGCGGGACGCCATCATCTGCCGACCAATGCGGTCTATCTCGGCCGCATGAGTACCAAGGCCACCGAGGCGGCCCAGGCTGTGGCCGACCAGATGGTCAGCTCTGGTCAATACGCCGCCGATACGCTGTATGTGCTCGATAGCCGCACTGTGCTGCCGGCCGCGCTGACTCTCAATCGCGAGACTGACGTACTCGCCAGAATCGACGGTTTGAACGTGCTGGCACCCGGCTGGAAGCGTTGCGCCGATTGCCCGCCCATCGTGGCCGCTGATCCCCTCACGCTGATCTCGCCACTCAAGACGAACGAGCGCGTGACCTTCGACGTTACCAGCCTGGCGACGTTCTTCCTCGGCAGCGGATGGTCGAAAAGCGAACCGTGGGGCACGTGGTCCGAGGGCAGTGAGTCGCAAATCATTCTGCGGCCCGAGTCCCCGGTGAGATCATTTGTGCTGGAAGCCAACGCTTTGATTGCGCCGTCGCATCCCGAACAGGGGCTGGAGATTAGCGTCAACGATGTGCCGGTGCTCTCCACCCGCTTGCTCAAGACCGAAGCGAACGTTGTCGCCGTTGACCTGCCAGCTGAAGTCCAGCAGCGCATTGAGCGTGAAGGCGTGCTGGTGATTCGTTTCCAGCACGCCGATGCCGTCAGCCCGAGAGCGCTGGGCATGGGACTCGATCCGCGCAAACTGGCCATTGGCATTCTGGCGTTGACGCTTCATTGACCCTTCAGTGACTGTTCGGCGCAGCGGCCCATAGACGCGGTTCTTGGGCCTTTCTACACTGCCGCTATTCCGGGGAGCAGGGGCAAAGGATGAACCGCAATGAACTACGCAAGGCCGACATCAACTTGATGGTGGTGTTTGAGACCCTGATGCTCGAACGCAACGTGACCCGCGCGGCGGAGAAACTGTTCCTCGGCCAGCCGACCATCAGCTCGGCGCTCAATCGTTTGCGCACGATGCTTAACGATCCGCTGTTCATCCGCGTCGGTCATCGTATGGAACCGACGGCTCGTGCCGAAGACATTTACCGCCATCTCAAACCGGCACTGGATTCACTCTCGGCGGCGCTGAGCCTGACCCGTGATTTCGACCCCGCCACCAGCACCATGACCTTTCGCATCGGCCTGTCCGACGACGTCGAATTCGGCCTGCTGCCGCCGCTGTTGCGCGCGTTGCGCCAAGAGGCGCCGAGCGTGGTGTTCGTGGTGCAACATGTCGATTACTGGCGCATTCCCGATCTGCTCGCTGCCGGCGATATCACCGTCGGCATCAGCCAGACCCGTGGCCTGCCGGCCAACGCCAAACGCAAACTGCTGCGGCATATCCAGCCGAGCATCCTGCGCGCCGATGCCTCTGCTACACCGCTGACTCTCGACGAATATTGCGCTCGCCCGCATGTGCTGGTGTCACACACGGCCAATGTCAGCGGTTACGCCGATGAGTGGCTGGCGGAACTGGGGCGCACGCGGCAGGTGGTGTTGTCGGTACCGCAATACAGCGCATTGCCGGCGTTGCTGGCCGGCACCGATCTGATCGCCAGCCTGCCGGATTACACCGCAGCGGCGATGGCGGCGTCCGGGGCGCTGTTCCAGGAACCGTTTCCGTTCAAGACGCCAACACTGGACCTGTCGATGGTCTGGCTCAGCCACGTCGACAGCGACCCTGCCGAACGCTGGCTGCGCTCGCGGCTCGAAGCGTTCATGAGTGAACGGCCGCTTATTTCGTCCTGACAAGCACCACACAACCCTGTGGGAGCGAGCCTGCTCGCGAAGCCGTTCGGCAGGCGCAGATGTGCAACCTGAAAGGACGCTTTCGCGAGCAGGCTCGCTCCCACAAATGACGCTGTGTGATTGTGGTATATGTACGCCCCCGCATCCGCCGACTGGAGATCCGCAATGCCACACCTGCACATGGAATACACCGCCAACTTGACGCAGTTGAACGCTGACATCGCCCTGATCCGGCTCAACAACACGCTGGTCGGTTCCGGTCAGTTCGGCGCGGAGTTCGATATCAAGAGCCGCGCGATCAAGATCGACAACTTCAAGGTCGGCACGGCGCAGGGCGAGCGCGCCTTCGTCCATGTGAAACTGGCCTTGCTCAGCGGGCGCTCGGCGGAGATCAAGAAGCAGCTCTCGCAAAGCCTGTTGGCGGTGTTGCAGGAACTCTGCGAATGGCCGGCCGGGCTCGAAGTCCAGCTGTGCGTCGAACTGCTCGACATCGATCGCGAGTCCTACAGCAAAGCCGCGATCGGCATCTGACGCTCAGGCGTTTTCCAGCTCGCTGCACATCTCAATCACCTGCTCGCGCAGCCAGACGTTGGCGCTGTCCTGATCGGCGTTCTGGCTCCACTGCATGTCGAGGGTGAAGCCCGGCAAGCCATTGGGCGCCTCGCAGTGGTTGAATACCGCGTCGTTGGTCAGCAGGCGTTGGATACGTCGGGGCAGGGTGAGGATGAAGTCGGTGCCGGTGATCATCTTCAATGCGGCGCTGTAGCTGTTCGATCGGGCCACTATCTGGCGCTTTTGCGCTTGCCGCGCCAGCCAGCCGTCGACCATGTTGGTGCTTGATGTCCATGGCGTCGGGAACACATGCCGACGTTCGGTGAATGCTTGCAGGCTCAGGCGCGGCTCCAGTGGCGTGGCGCGTTTGTCGAAGACGCAGACCAGGTCATCTTCAAGCAACATCCGGGATTTCAGATCCGCATGCTGGCGGTGAAAGTGCGGGCCGAAACTGATCACCAGATCAAGGCTGCCGTCGCGCAACTCTTCGGCCGGCACGTCGGTTTCAAACTTGTGCATGTTGACCATTACCGGCAAGTCATCGAAGTCGAAGCGCTTCAACAGTCGCGGCAGAATCAATTGCTCGAAGTATTCCGGGGCGCAAATGTTGAAAGTCACCGCCTGCCGGCTCGGGTCGAAGGCCGGGGCACCGGCGTGGCAGAGGTTGATGCTTTCGAGGATTTTCTGCACATGGCCGTACATGCTGCAGGCCTTGTAGGTCGGGCGCATGCCGGTGCGGGTGTTGATGAACAGTTCGTCTTCGAAACTGGTGCGCAGTTTCTTCAGGCAATAACTGACGGTGGACTGGCTGACGAACAGGGTTTCCGAGACATCGGTGACACTGCTCTGCTCGTACACGGCGACGAATACCATCAAGTCCTGCATGTCGAGCTTGCGAAGCAAATTACTGTTCAGCATGAGTTCCGTCTCGCTGTGCCCCCTTGCGCAGAATTCGCGCAAACGTGTGCGTACGATCCTAACGGAACGATGGTGCCAGGAGAAACCCTTGTAGGACATTTCACGGACACATGTGGGACAGAAACTTTTAGCAACACGACGTTGCCAATCTCGTGCGCAAAAGATGGCCAGAGGCCTCTAGCCCGGGCGAGGCAAGTAGCGCGCGTAGTGGCGAGGGTCGAAGCGCATCACCATCAGCAGCATGATCACCATCACCGCCGTCAACGCCCACCATGCGCCTTCGAAATTGCCCAGCCGATCGCGAATCATCCCTGCCAACAGCGGCGAGAGGCCGGCGATCAGATAACCGATCCCCTGCACAAACGCGGTCAGGCCACCGGCGCGCTGCGGCTCGTCGCAGTGATCCAATGCAACGATCAGGCTCATCGGAAACAGACCGCCAATCCCCAGCCCCAACAGACACGGCCATAACAAGGCCAGAGTTATCGGAGCGAGAATCAGCCCGCAGAAACCGCCGATGATCAGCAACAGCAGAACCGCCAATATCCCACGCCGGTCACGGCTGCGATTGGCGATCGCCGGCACTACCAGCCCGGAAATGACCTCCATCGCTGTAAGAAAACCCAACATCAGCCCGGCGTTCTGTTCACTCCAGCCTTTTTCCACGTAGTACGGGGCGAGCCAGGCGAGGACACAAGTGTAGGACGCCGTACCGAGGCCAAAGAAAATCGCCAGCAACCAGGCGCGACGGCGCGTGATGAAAGACTCCCGCCGGGTCACTGTCGATATGGCTTGCGCGGGCTGCAAGCACCAGACCAGCATCGCGACCAGTGCCAACGCCGCCCAGATGGCCAGCCCCACGCGCCAACTGCCGGCCTGTACCATCACCAGCGGCGCGAACGATGCGGCAATCGCGGCGCCGCCCATGATCGAAGTCACGTAGATGCCCATGCACAACGCCACGTTGTCAGCAAAGCGCGATTTAATCAGCGCCGGCATCAATGCCTGAATCAGGGCTATGCCAATGCCGGCCAGTATCGCGCTGACGATCAGCTCGGTCGCCGAATCGATAAACAGCCGTGACAGGCTCGCCAGCCCGATGATCAACAGCGACAGCAGCACCGTGCGTCGTTCGCCCAGGCGCCGGCTGATGCTCAGGCCGAAAAACATCGCCAGCCCCATGGCCATCACCGGCAGCATCGTCAGCAAAGAGGCAAGCGTGTAGCTCAACGGTATATCGCCACGAATCGCCGACAGCAGCGGCCCGATGGCTGCCATTGAGGGGCGCAGATTAAGTGCGACAAGAATGATCGCGAGTATCAGCCAAGCGGCGGGGCGGGAGTGATTCATCAGCGGGCCTTTGAGTGCAGAGGCTGATGATTAGGCGTGGCGTCGCCGGCGTCGGCAAATCAGAAAACCCCGGGCCAGACCTAAAAACTCGATAACACCCCTGTCCCGATGTGGGAGCGAGCCTGCTCGCGAATGCGTTCCTCCAGACAAACAATTATTTGCTGACATTGCGCTTTCGCGAGCAGGCTCGCTCCCACAGAGGACATTGCGAAGTGCCTGAAACTGAATAAAACCTGAACCATTCTCAAATACTCGCAAACTTTCACGTTCGTACTCCGAGGCAACTAATCATTAGCATCTTTTTCACGAAAAATTGATCCATGGCTGCCTAAAGTTTGGCATGCCTCGGTGAATGAAATTTTCACAATCGACGAGGCTCTTCTTTCAGGAACAGTCACTCATCATGTTGAAGTTAAAAGCCGTGCGCCCGGAATGGGTGACGTTGTTTGCCAGCGCCTTTTTATTGCTCGGTTTCAATCTGGTGCTTTGGCAACATCTGTTCGAGATCACCGCCGCCGATGGCAAGGGCATCGCCATGCGCGTGGCGTTCGGCGTGATGATCTTTGCCGCGTTCAACATAGTCCTGACGTTATTCGCTTTCCGGCCACTGCTTAAACCACTGTTGACCCTGTTGTTTTTAGTCAGCGCCGGCGTGGCTTATTTCATGAGCCAATATGGCGTGATGATCGATGCCGGCATGTTGCGCAACTTTGCCGAGACCAACGTCACGGAAGTGCGCGATCTGCTCTCGTTGAAGTTGTTTGCTTATATTCTCTTGCTGGGTGTCCTGCCGTGTTTGTTGTTGTGGAAAGTTCCGGTCAGTTATCGGCGCTGGCATCGCGAGTTGTTCAGCAAAGTTATTGTCAGTGTTGCCTCGGCGGCGGTGATCGGTGTTGTCGCACTGGCCAACTACCAAGGCTTATCGTCACTGTTTCGCAATCACCACGAAATTCGCCTGATGCTGGTGCCGAGCAATTACATCGGCGCATCCATTGGTTATCTGCAAGAGCAAGTGGTCTCGGCGCAGCAGCCGTTCATCAAGATCGGCGAAGATGCCCAGCGCAACCCCGACTTGCAGCTACAGCCACGCAAATCCCTCACGGTGCTGGTGGTGGGGGAGAGTGCGCGGGCGCAGAACTTCGGCATTCTCGGTTATGACCGCGACACCACCCCGCAACTGGACAAAGAGGCTGGCCTGATCGCTTTTACTGACGTGCATTCCTGCGGCACGGAAACCGCAGTCTCGGTACCGTGCATGTTCTCCAACATGGGCCGCAAGGATTACAACGCCAGCAAGGCCAAGAATGAAGAAGGCTTGCTCGATGTGCTCAAGCGTGCCGGCATCGATGTGATCTGGCGCGATAACCAGTCCGGCTGCAAAGGCACTTGCGACCGCGTCACGGTGCAGGATGTCAGCAAGTTGCAAGACCCTGCGTTGTGCGCCAACAGCGAATGTCGCGATGAAATTCTCCTGCAAGGTCTGCAAAGTTTCATCGATCATCTGGACAAGGACACCGTGCTGGTTCTGCACCAGATGGGCAGTCATGGCCCGGACTACTTCAAGCGTTATCCCAAGGAGTTCGAACACTTCACTCCGGTCTGTGAAAGTAACGCGCTGAACAATTGCAGCCGCGAAAGTATCGTCAACGGCTACGACAACACGCTGGTCTACACCGACCATGTGCTTTCGAGCCTGATCGATGTGCTGCGCAGCAATCAGGACAAAGTCGACACCGCCATGCTTTATCTGTCGGATCACGGTGAATCGCTGGGCGAGTACAACCTGTTTCTGCACGGCACGCCGTACATGCTGGCGCCCGAGCAACAGAAGCATGTAGCGATGCTGGCGTGGTTCTCCGACAGCTATCAGAAGGCCTATTCGGTCGACACCCATTGCCTGCAACTGAGCCGCGACAAACCGCTGAGCCAGGACAATCTGTTCCACTCGATGCTCGGCCTGCTGGAAGTGCGCAGCAGCGTCTATCAGCCGGCGCTGGACATGTTCGCCGGTTGTCGCGGCTCAGTGATCGACGGCGTGTTGGCCAAGCAGTGAAGCGTTCCCTGCCCGTCGCACCAATGCGACGGGCCTTTCTGTTTCTGCTGTCAGACTATTCTTGCTGACAGGCAAGACATTTCCTTACAGCTCTTGCCCTTCAAAGGCGCGTAAATCGTCGGTGGCGATATATACTGCGCGCCATTCTTCAAGGGAGAGCCGTGTGGCTATCGATATTCACTGGATTCGCGACAACGAAAGCCTCGCGCAGTTTTGCGCCGAGTGGCAGCAGCTGCCGTTCGTTGCCCTCGACACCGAATTCATGCGGGTCGACACCTTCTACCCGATTGCCGGCCTGTTGCAGATCGGCGACGGCAAACGCGCCTACCTGATCGACCCGCTGACCATCAACGCCTGGCAACCGCTGGCCGCGTTGCTGGAGAACCCGGCGGTGCTGAAAGTCCTGCACGCCTGCAGCGAAGACCTCGAAGTGCTGTTGCGCCTGACCGGCAGCCTGCCGGCGCCGTTGTTCGACACGCAACTGGCCGCCGCTTACCTGAACCTCGGCTTCTCGATGGGCTATTCGCGTCTGGTGCAGGAAGTGCTCGGCATCGACCTGCCCAAGGGCGAAACCCGCTCCGACTGGTTGCAGCGCCCGCTGTCCGAAACCCAGATCAGCTACGCCGCCGAAGACGCGGTACATCTGGCCGAGGTGTTCGTCGAGTTACGCCCCAAGCTGTCCGCCGACAAGTTCGCCTGGGTGCTGGAGGATGGCGCCGAACTGGTCGCCAACCTGCGCCGCGAGACCGATCCGTACGAGGTCTATCGCGAGGCGAAACTGGCCTGGAAGCTGTCCCGTGCGCAACTGGCCGTGCTGCGTGAGCTGTGCGCCTGGCGCGAAAAAGAAGCCCGCGCCCGCGACCTGCCGCGCAACCGCATCGTCCGGGAACACTCGCTGTGGCCCTTGGCCCGCACCCAGCCGGATAACCTCGCGGCGCTGGGCAAGATCGAAGACATGCACCCGCGTACCGTACGTCAGGACGGTCAGTTTCTGCTTGATCTGATCAAACGCTCTGGCAGTGTGGGGCCAGATCAATGGCCGCCGGCAGTGCCGGAGCCGTTGCCGATCGAAGCCGCTGCGCTGATCAAGCAACTGCGCGCGCTGGGTCAGGCCGAGGCCGAACGCCTGGGTATTGCCCCGGAACTGATGCTGCGCAAGAAAACCCTCGAAGCCCTGGTCAAAAGCGGCTTCCCCGAGGGGCCTTACCAATTGCCCGATTCGCTGCGTGGCTGGCGCCGCGAATTGCTCGGCCAGAAGCTGCTCGACAGCCTGGCCACCGCCGGAGAACAGCCTTGAAACGTATTTGCTCCATCTACCAAAGCTCCAAGCGCAGCGGCATGTATCTCTACGTGCTCAAGAGCGATGCGCTCGAGCGCGTGCCGGAAGCGCTGATGACGGCTTTCGGCAAAGCGAAGCATTCCTTCGATCTGGTGCTGTCGCCGGAGCGCAAGCTGGCCAGCGAAGACATCACCGTGGTTCTGGAAAACCTCGACAAGCAGGGCTATCACCTGCAAATGCCACCGGCCGAGGACGAGTACATCGAACACTTGCCCGAAGAGTTGCTGCGACGCAACGACCCGGTCTGACCCGCGAGGCCCTGTCCTGGGCCTCGGTTAACCCTGGAACTGTTTTTACCGCGATGGCCGGCCCGAATCCGGCGGCTGTCTGCACGGTTTGCGAAAGGTTTGAAGATGCGCGTTCTGATTGCCGAACACGACTACGCGATATACGCCCGCCTGCTGCGTCAGGCACTGCCCGAGCTTGAAGTCCTGACCAGCGGCGACTCCGCCGAACTGGCGCGGCAGGCCGCCGATTGCCCGGTGTGGCTGGGCCAGCCGGATCTGCTCGCGACCCTGCTGCGCCAGGGCCATCAACCGCAATGGCTGCAATCGACCTGGGCCGGCATCACGCCGCTGCTCGCCGACGGCCTGCGCCGCGACTATCGCCTGACCCGCGCCGTGGGGATTTTCGGTCAGGTCATGGCCGAATATGTTTTGACCTACATCCTCGGCCACGAGCGCGAAGTGCTGGCGCGGCTGGTCAGCCAGGTCGAGCGCAAGTGGGACAACCGCAGCGGCCAGAGTCTGGTAGGGCGCAAGGTGCTGATCGTCGGCACCGGTGACATCGGCCAGAGCGTTGCGCAGTTTCTGCGGCCGTTCGGCGTCGAGCTGTACGGCATCGCCAGCAGTGCCCGCGAACAGGCGCCATTTGTCGAAGTCGGCGCGCTGGCCGATCTTCCGCGATTGGTGGGCGAGGTGGACTACGTGGTCAATCTGCTGCCGAATACCGAACACACCCACGATATCTACGACGCTGCGCTGTTCAAGCAATTCAAACCGACCGGACTGTTCATCAACGCCGGGCGTGGCGTCGCAGTGGTCGATGCCGATCTGGTTGAAGCTTTGAAGGAAGGGCATCTGGCCGGCGCGGTGATCGACGTCTGCCGTCAGGAACCATTGCCGCAACGCCATCCGTTCTGGACCGCGTGGGGCTTGCTCCTGACCGGGCACAGTTCGGCACCGACCTCGCCGGCGCTGATGGTGGATTTGTTTGTGCAGAACCTGAAAGCGTATGAGGCGGGTGAAGCGTTGCGTGGCGAGGTGGATTTCACCCGCGGTTACTGACTCTCCACCGATTTCACTGTGGGAGCGAGCCTGCTCGCGAAGAGGGCGTGTCAGTCGACAACAGGGTGTCTGACACAGCGCTTTCACGAGCAGGCTCGCTGCCACATTGGTTTCAAGGCATAGCCGCCAGTTTGCTCAGCGGGCGACGCTGGCGCTGACAAGCGGATTTACCGACAGTCGCCAGCGCTTGGCCCCCGCACCCGCTGGCACTAGACTGGCGGCCTTTTCACCACCTTGATGTTGATGCTTGAGCCATGGCCGCCATAGTCGAACCGTTCTGGAAACGCAAAACCCTCGATCAACTCGATCACGAGGAATGGGAATCGCTGTGCGACGGCTGCGGTCTGTGCTGCCTGCAAAAGCTCGAGGATGAAGAAGACAACAGCGTCTATTACACGCGCATCGCCTGCAGACTGCTGGATCTGAAAACCTGCCAGTGCAGCGATTATCCGAACCGGATCAAGTTTGTCCCTGACTGCATTCAGCTCACGCCGGGTCAGGCGGAAGAATTCAAGTGGCTACCGCCGACCTGTGGTTATCGTCTGGTCAGCGAGGGCAAGGATCTGCCGTTATGGCATCACCTGGTGTGTGGCGACCGCGACGCGGTGCACCATGAGCGGATTTCCCAGTCCGGGCGCATGCTCGCCGAAGGCAGCGTGCCGGAAGATGACTGGGAAGATCATCTGATTTTTCGCGCGGGCTGAAATTTTCTCGCTTCAGGTATATCGCAATCGCTGGCAAGCCAGCTCCCACAGGTTTTTCTGTGGGAGCTGGCTTGCCAGCGAAGAGGCCATCAGCGGCGCTGAAAATCCCGGATCAGACGCCGGCCTTCGGCGAGACCAGCGAATCATTGCCGGTGACGGTGGCTGTTTCAGTGGCCACTTCGGCATTGGTCTTCAACTTGCTCAGTTCTTCTCCGGCGCGTTCGATCTTCGCCCGCACGTTGTTCATGTCCTGACGACCTTTTTCCAACAGGCTTTTCGCCGAGCAGTGCCCGGTAATGCCACGGGCCACGGCCATGCCGCCGAGCGCCACTTGCAGCAGGCCGAACACGCCGCCACGGCGCAGGCCCTTGCCGACCATCAGCACGCCGCCGGTCAACGAGCCGACGCGCTCCCAGCCATGCACATTCTTGTGCGAAGGCGACTGGAACGGGGTGGATTCGATGCGTTCAACGCGTTTGAGCTCGCTCATGGTCTATCTCCAGGCAGGGTGCGATTGATAGATAAGCTGACTGCCATGGCGGTCAGCTTGTTCCATCGAATGTACGACGCTTCAGCGGAATTTCGGCCCGGAGCGGGTGTTCAGGCCTTTGGCCATGCGGTCGTAGAGCACGACGTTGACCGTGGCGGCGAGGTTCATGCAGCCGGTGGTCGGGATGTACACGACGTCTTCGCACCAGTCGCGAATCTCCTTATCCAGCGAACCGTCTTCCGGGCCGAAGATGTACAGGGCGCGGTCGGGGTGGGTGTATTCCGGCAGCGGCCGGGCGCCTTCGACCAGTTCTACCGCGACGGGCACGCAGTTGAGCGGGAGGATTTTTTTCAGGTCGTCGATGCCGATCAGCGGGATGTCGTAGTGCACGCGTTTGGTGTCGGTGACGAAGTCGGCGGCGCGTTCATAACGCTTGCCGGTGTAGAACACCGACGCCACGCCGTAACAGCCTGCGGCGCGCATCACCGAACCGACGTTCTCCGGTGATTTTGGGTTATACAAACCAATGCAGCTGTACCGTTTGTCTGCCACGAGCGGGGTGCCTTCGAGAAAAAGAGCGCGATTATACGGGGATTGGGGGAGGGCGGGCAGATTCGAGACTTGTGGTGTCTGGCCGGCCGCTTTCGCGAGCAGGCTCGCTCCCACATCCCCTGTGGGAGCGAGCCTGCTCGCGAAAGGGCCAGCTCAGGCGATGAAGATCTTCAATCTTCTTTTTTCATCAGACCAGCCAGGGCCGCAAACGGATTATGCGTGGCCTTGGCGATCTTCGGTGTGCTCAGCGAGCCGTCGCCGAAATACTGCTGATCGGTGTAACGCGAGTGCTCGTTGTCGTGGCAATACAGGCACAACAGCTCCCAGTTCGAGCCGTCCTGCGGGTTGTTGTCGTGGTTGTGGTCGCGGTGGTGCACGGTCAGTTCGCTCAGGCGCTTGCCGGAAAACTCACGGGCGCAGCGGCCGCAAACGTGCGGGTACATCTTCAGGGCCTTGTCGCGGTAGCCCATTTCCTTGTCGCGCTGGTTGTCGGCGAGGATGCGGTCCAGCTTCGACGTGTTGGTGGGGGTGGACGAACTCATGGGTTCACCTTTGCAGAAAGACTGATGACGGTTATGCGCAGAGTTTAGCTCAGCCCTTGAGCTTCTCGGCAATCCAGATCGTGTGACGGGTGCCCTTGTTGCCGTGGGCGAAGACCTGGACTTCTTCGGCCTTGAAGCCGGCCTTCTTCAATTTGTCGGAAAACTGTCGGTCGGCGCTGGCCGACCACACCGCGAGCACGCCTTTGGGGCGCAGGGCCTTGGCGCAGGCATTCAGACCCGCGGCGGAGTACAGCCAGCTGTTGGCCTTCTGGGTCAGGCCTTCAGGGCCGTTGTCGACGTCGAGCATGATCGCATCGAAACCGTTCGGCTCGCTTTGCAGGACCTTGGCCACATCTTCCTGACGGATCACCGTGCGCGGGTCGAGCAATGGCCGACCGGATTTCTCCCCGAGCGGGCCGCGATTCCACTCGACCACGCCGGGCACCAGCTCAGCGACCACCACTTCGGCGGACTTGCCCAGATGCTTGAGTGCCGAGGCGAGGGTGAAACCCATGCCCAGGCCGCCGATCAACACCCGCGAATTCGACCGGCCGGCGACCTTGCGGCAGGGGATTTCCGCCAGTGCGTCCTCGGAACCGTGCATGCGCGTGTTCATCAACTGTCCGCCGTCGCCGCCCTGAATCTTGATGACGAAATCCTCGCCATACTCGAACAGGCACAGGGCACCGCCGTTTTCAGGGATCGGGGTGGTGTCGAGCAGAACGAAACGTTTCATGGAAATCTCTACAAGGGGGAAGGCAAGCAGGCGCGTTGGGAGTAGCCTGAGCACAGACTAGAGGCCAAACGGAGCCCTTGATGAAGCGCACCATTCTAACGGTCATTACCCTGGCCGCGCTCGCGATTACTGCAGTGCAGGCCCAGCAGAGCGTTCCGGTCAGCCCGACGCCGCAACCCGGTTCGCCCGGCACCGCGACGCCGACGCCGTATCCGCAGATCACGCCGATCACCCTGCCCAAGTCGGGCGCCGGCAGCGGCAGCCCGCCGCTGGTACCGATCGAAATGCCCAGCCCGCCGAGCAAGGATCAACCGGTGCCGGGCATCGAGCCGAACGGCAACAAGGTCAAATCCCCCGGCGGCTAAACCTGTTGCGCGGCGAGTTGGCCGTCGGCCATGCGCAGGCGTTTGGACAGCGAGACGGCGAGGGCGCGGATGATTTTTGCGGCGATTTTTGGTGCGTCGTTGAGCATTTTTTCCAGCGAGTCCTTGCCCAGGTTGAGCAACTGACAGTTGCTCGCCGCGATACACGTGGCCGAACGACGTTCGCCATCAAGCACGGCCATTTCACCGAAGGCCCGGCCGCTGCGCAGGGTGGCCATGGTGATGACCTGGCCGTCAGCGCCGGTTTTCTGCACGGCGACCTGGCCGGTGTGGATGATGCACATGAAACTGCCGGCATCGCCCTCGCGAAAAATCGCCTCGCCTTCAGCCACGGTACTGATGCTGAAATAGCCGGAAGCGGCCGCGAAGTCGGCCAGCTGCAATTGATCGAACAGGCCACAGTCCATCAGCCAGTCACGGATTTCGTTGTTCAGAAAGGTCGGTTCAGACATGTCGATGCGGTCTTTATTGTTTTCACATTTCAAGGCTATACACGGATCCCGTAGGAACGGGCTTTTGTGGCGAGGGGATTTATCCCCGCTCGGCTGCGCAGCAGTCGCAAGTCCTGCCAACTCGGTGCTTCAGAAATACTGAGTTTGCAGGTTTTGGGGCCGCTTCGCAGCCCAACGGGGATAAATCCCCTCGCCACAATGGGTCTGGAATTAAGACCCAAGTGACCGACGGAGTTCCTCAGGCCAGGCCCAAAACCTTGAACACAAATGCATATTCGAGCGCTACGTCACGTAATCCCTGATAGCGCCCGCTCATGCCGCCATGCCCGGCGCCCAGTTCGGTCTTGAGCAGCAGCACGTTGTCATCGGTCTTGGTTGCGCGCAATTTCGCCACCCACTTGGCCGCTTCCCAGTACTGCACGCGGCTGTCGTTGTAGCCGGCGATCACCAGCAGTGGCGGATAAGCCTGCGCTGTGACGTTTTCGTACGGCGCGTAAGCCTTGATCCGATCATAGACGTCCGGTTCTTCCGGGTTGCCCCATTCGTCGTATTCGGTGACGGTCAGCGGCAGCTCGGGGTCGAGCATGGTGTTGAGCACGTCGACGAACGGCACTTCGGCAATCGCCACGCCGAACAGGTCCGGGCGCTGATTGAGTACCGCGCCGATCAGCAGGCCACCGGCGCTGCCGCCGCTGATCGCCAGTTTTTCCGCCGTGGTGATGCCGTTGAGGATCAGAAACTCAGCGCAAGCGATGAAGTCGCTGAAGGTGTTGTGTTTGTGTTCCTGCTTGCCGGCGCGATACCAGGCTTCGCCCAGCTCGCCGCCGCCGCGTACGTGGGCAATGGCGAAGGCCATGCCGCGATCGAGCAGACTCAGGCGGGCGTGAGAAAACCACGGATCGAGGCTGGAGCCGTAAGCGCCATAACCATACAGATACAGCGGCACCGGTTTACCGACCATCTCGCGCTTCATCACCAGACTGATCGGCACCTGCGTACCGTCCGGGGCGGTCGCCCACAGGCGTTGGCTGACATAGGCGTCGGCATCAAATTGGCCGAGTACCGGGGTTTCCTTGAGCACCGTTTGTTCGCTGCTGGCAAGAATCAACTGGCGCACTTGGGCCGGGCGATTCAACGCTTCGTAGCGCAAGCGAATGCGATCGCTCTCGAATTCCAGGCTGTTTTGCACATGCAGACTGTAGGCCGCATCGGGCAACTGCACGCGATACGACGCCTGGTCCTGCGGGTGAACCTCAATGATCGGCAGGCCACCTTCGCGCAGGCTCAAGGTCATCGCCTCTGCGTTGAGGCTGACGCCGTCGAGCATCACGTCATCGTTGTGCGGGATCAGGTTCTGCCAGTCGGCCTCGCTTGGCGGCACGCCAGTGTCCGGGGCCTGATACAGAGCGAAGTTGATGCCGTCGCGGTTGGTGCGGATAAACCAGGTCCAGACGCCATCGAGCAGGCCGTGGTCGACGTCGTATTCGTGATCTTCGACCCGTGGCGCCAGGCAGCTGAATGGCAGATGTGGCTGATTGGCGTCCAGCGCCCAGACTTCACTGGTGGTCTTGCTGCCCAGCGACAGCAGCAATTGCTGTTCGGAGCTGGCGCGGTAGCAATGCAGGAAGAACCGCCCGTCCGGCTCGTGAAAAACCTCTTCGGCGGCAGTGCCGTCGAGGCGATAGCGGAACAGTTTATGCGGGCGATGGGTGTCGTCGAGCACACCGAAAAACAGGGTCAGGCTGTCGTTGGCCCAGGTCATGCTGCCGTCGCAGTCCTCGAATTCCAGTTCGCTGACCTTGTCGTTGGACAGCTCCTTGACGAACAGCGTGTAGATCTCGTCGCCCGAAGCATCGACGCTGTATGCCAGGCGTTGGTGATCGGGGCTGATGCTGAAAGCTCCGAGGGAGAAGAAACCGCCGTTGGCCAGCGCATTCGGGTCGAGCAGCAATTGTTCGCGGCTTTCATCGAGGGTCAGGCTGTCGTCCGCCGGACGCGGGCAGCGGTAGTGCCGCGCGTATTCGTCACCGGCGGTGGTGCGCGTGTAATACAGGTAGGGTCCCCAAGGCGAGGGCAGTGACAGATCAGTCTCGAGAATCCGGCCCTTGATCTCATTGAACAGGCTTTCACGCAGCTCGGCCTGATCGGCGGTTTGCGCTTCCTGATAAGCGTTTTCAGCCTTGAGGTAGTCGAGCACCGCGTCGGTGTCGCGCTCCTGCAGCCAGGCATACGGGTCGGCGCCGGGCGCCCGCTGGGCAATCGGGGCAGTCATGACATTGGCGGATTCGGGCATGGAAGGCTCTCGGACAATATTCGGAATTGGGTTGTTCGCAGGGCTTGAAAGCGCCGCAGCCCTTGTGGGCGCGAGCCTGCTCGCGAAAGCGGTGTGTCAGACATAGCTGTTGCAACTGACAGTCCGTATTCGCGAGCAGGCTCGCTCCCACAGGGGCGGCTGCTGGCCGTCTGGTATTGGGACAAGCCGCATGGGCGAAAAGTCGTTACTATAAGCGCCTATTTGCCTGCCTTGCCATGGACACCATGACCGAGAACGACTATCTGATCGCCTGGGGCCTTTACGCCTTTGCCGCCGTGGGCTGCCTGCTGGTATGGATGCGCCTGACCACCTGGATGTGGCGCTGGCTGCGCGAGCCGCTGCGTGTGCTGATGGCGGTGTTGCTGTTCAGCCCGACCATCGTCGATCCGGTGAAGGCCAAAGTAGCACCGGCCATCGCCATCACCGCCCTGGACATGCTGTTCAAGGTCGGCAACAACGCCTGGCGCGCGGTTTCCGATCTTTTCATGTACGGCATGATCGCCTTCGGGGTGTATCTGGTTTTCGTCTTGATCCGCCTGCCGATCGAGCGTGCCTCGGCAGCACGGCGTGAACGCACCGAGGCCGCCAAGGCCGCCGCCCGTGCCGAGGAGCGCGACGACGATCAGCCATTCGGTGGCGCCGGTGACGACCGCTACGGCCGCCCGCCAGTACCGAACAATCCGCAGCGCATGCGGGTCGAGCCGCGTCTGTAACCCGAGAGTCCGCACATGTGTGAATTATTGGGCATGAGTGCCAACGTGCCGACCGACATCGTGTTCAGCTTCACCGGCCTGATGCAGCGCGGCGGCCGCACCGGCCCGCACCGCGACGGCTGGGGCATCGCCTTCTATGAAGGGCGGGGCCTTCGGCTGTTTCAGGATCCGGCAGCGAGCAGCGAGTCGGAAGTTGCCAACCTGGTGCAGCGTTATCCGATCAAGAGCGAAGTGGTCATCGGCCACATCCGCCAGGCCAACGTCGGCAAGGTCTGCCTGTCCAACACCCACCCGTTCGTCCGCGAACTGTGGGGGCGCAACTGGTGTTTCGCGCACAACGGCCAGCTCGCCGACTTCATTCCAATCAAAAGCTTCTACCGCCCGGTCGGCGATACCGACAGCGAAGCGGCATTCTGCGATCTGCTCAACCGTGTGCGCGCGGCGTTTCCGGAACCGGTCGATATCGAAGTGCTGCTGCCGGATCTGGTCGCAGCGTGCGCCGAATATCGCAGCAAAGGCGTGTTCAATTGCCTGCTCAGCGACGGTGACTGGCTGTTCTGTTATTGCTCGACCAAACTGGCTCAGATCACCCGACGCGCCCCGTTCGGCCCGGCGCGGCTCAAGGATGTCGATGTAATCGTCGACTTCCAGGCCGAAACCACGCCCAACGACGTGGTCACGGTGATTGCCACCGAGCCTTTGACCGAAAACGAAACCTGGACCCGCTACGAACCGGGCCAATGGAGCCTGTGGCGACGCGGCGAATGCGTCAGCCAGGGCAAGACCGAATAAGGATTTGCACCCATGTTGCTCAGTTATCTACGGCTGGTGTTGTTTGCGGCGGGCCTGTTGATCGGTGTCCAGGTGCCGGGGTTCATCAACGATTACGCGCAACGTGTCGAAGCACACCTGATCGAAGCGCAGACCGGTCTGCGTGGTTTCCAGGGCACGGCCGATCAGTTTTTCAAAGGCGATATGCAGGCGCTGGTCGCGCATTACCGGGCCAGCGAAGACCCGATTTTCCGCAGCGATGCTGACAGCCTTAACACTTTGCTCACCCGCCAGGTCGCGCTGGATAAGCAGTTCCAGGCGATGCAAGGCCCTTGGTATGTGCGTTTCCTGCAAGTGGTGCTGGCCGCCGATCCGGATATTCGCAAGGAAACCTGGAACGGCTACAGCTACCAGATTTTGCTGACGCCAGAGGCGATGATCTGGGGCATGAGCGGCGCATTGCTGCTGTCGTTCGGCATCGAATGCCTGTTCCGCCTGATTGACTGGGTCGTCCTCGGCGGCCGCCGCCTGCGCCAGAGCCGACCGATCGAAGATCGCGACGTGCGCGGTTTGTAAGACTTGCTCAATCCTCTCTGGCAAGAGAGGCCTTATGGCATGGGGGATTCTGTGGCGAGTGGGCTCTGTGGTGAATGGGCTATGGGGGGAGTGGGCTCTGGGGTGAGTGGGTTTTGTGGTGAATGAGTTCTGTGGTGAGTGGGTTCTGTGGTGAATGAGTTCTGTGGCGAGGGGATTTATCCCCGTTGGGCTGCGCAGCAGCCCCAAAACCTGCACTGAAAGACCGCGTTGGCCGCAATCACGACTGCTGCGCAGCCGAGCGGGGATAAATCCCCTCGCCACTGATCATTCAGTAAGGGTGATGTAGTCCTTGCCCACCTTGTGCGCATACCCCGCTAGCACCTGCTGACACAACGTCACGATCTCTTCGACCCACTCAACCCCGACCCGCCACGACACCACCACCGGCAGATTCGCCGGCCGCTGCTCGATGTCGAGCACGATCAATTCGCCGCGCGCCAGCTCCTCGGTCACCAGCACCGGCGGCAGCGCGCCGATACCGAAGCCATCGCGCAACAACCGGGTGATCGCCGACACCGAGTTCACGCAATTCAAGCGTGGCGCCATAACGCCGCTGGCCTGCATCAGCGCGACGATATCCTGATGCGGTCGTGAGTTTTTCGAGTAGGTGATGATCCGCTCCTGCGCCAGTTCGGCGAGGTCGGCGTAGTCACGGTTGTGGATCGAATTGCTGGCGACGATCCAGCCCAGCGGATGACTGGCCAGCTCTAGGCTGCGCACGCTTTCGTGACGGACCAGATCGGTTTGCAGGACCAGATCAAGGAAGCCTTTTTGCAGTTGATCGCAGAGGTTCAGCGCGGTATCCGCGACCAATTCGATTTCCACCCGTGGGTACAGATCGGTCATCTGCGCCACCAGCGGGCTAAGCCAGGTATGAATCACTGTGTCCATCACGCCGATACGCACCCGCCCGACCTTGCTCGAACGGGTCTCGATCGACTGCTTCAGCGCCGCCATGGTGTCGAGCATCTGCTCGGCATAGTCGAGCACTTTCAGGCCTTCCGGGGTCAGGCTGACGCCGCGTGAATCGCGCAAAAACAGCTTTACGCCCAGCTCGCCTTCGAGCACCGCAATGCGGCTGGAAATCGATGCCTGGGTGGTGAACAGCTTGTCAGCGGTCAGGCGAAAACTCTTCAGGCGCGCGACCCAGACAAAGGTCTCGAGAAACTTCAGATTCATGGGCAAGGCTCGGCTGACAAATTTTTCTTATGCCTAAGGCGGGTTTTTATTCGTTGGACGGCGCAGGGCAGGGCGACGAAAAATCGGCGCATCCGGTTCCCACGATAGGCGTCGTCGGAGCTTCGAACAAGACCAATAAAAGCCCTGCGGAGATTTGCCATGAGTGCTCCCGACACCCTCCCTTTATCCAAGCCTGCGGCGCGCCCCGGGCCTTTCGACTGGTACCGCAACATCAACCAGCAGGAGCGCCGCACATTCTGGAGCTGCAAGATCGGCTACGGTCTGGACGGCATGGACACGCAGATGCTCAGCTTCGTCGTGCCGACGCTGATCGCGATGTGGGGCATCACCACGGGCGAAGCGGGGCTGATTCACACCAGCACCCTGATCGCCTCGGCCATCGGCGGTTGGGTCGCCGGGATTCTCTCCGACCGCATCGGCCGCGTGCGCACCCTGCAACTGACGGTGCTGTGGTTCGCCTTCTTCACCTTACTCTGCGGTTTCGCGCAAAACTACGAACAATTGCTGATCGCTCGCACCCTGATGGGCTTCGGTTTCGGCGGTGAATGGACCGCCGGCGCGGTGCTGATCGGTGAAGTGATCCGCGCCAAGGATCGCGGCAAAGCGGTGGGCATGGTGCAATCCGGCTGGGCACTGGGCTGGGGCCTGACGGCGATTCTGTACGCGTTGCTGTTCTCGGTATTGCCAGCGGAAGATGCCTGGCGGGCGCTGTTCATCCTTGGCATCGTGCCGGCGATATTCGTGATTTTTGTCCGTCGCCTGGTAAAAGATCCGGAGATCTATCGCGAAGCCAAAGCCGCACAAACACCAGAGAACCCGGCGAAGTTCTACGAGATCTTTGCCCCCGGCATGCTCTTCAACACGTTTCGCGCTTCCTTGCTGACCACCGGTGCGCTGGGCGGTTACTACGCGATCACCTCCTGGCTGCCGACCTTCCTCAAGAACGAGCGCGGTTTGAGCGTGCTCGGCACCGGTGGTTATCTGGCGATGGTGATCGTCGGTTCCTATGTCGGTTATGTGATCAGCGCCTATCTGACCGACCTGCTGGGGCGGAAAAAGAACTTCATTTTGTTTGCCGTCGGCTCGTTCACTATCGTTCTGCTCTACACACAGATGCCGGTCAGCAATGGCGTGATGCTCTGGCTGGGCTTTCCGCTGGGCTTCTTCGCCTCGGGGATTTTCAGCGGCATGGGCGCGTTTCTGACTGAATTGTTTCCTACGCGGATTCGCGGCTCGGGTCAGGGTTTCTGCTACAACATCGGCCGCGCACTGGCGGCGTTGTTCCCGCTGTTGATCGGCCTGCTCAGCCAGAAAGTGCCATTGAGCATGGGCATCGGCGCCTTTGCGGCGGTGTCTTACGGCGTGGTGATTCTGGCGGCGCTGAGCCTGCCGGAAACCCGTGGCAAGCAACTCGACGCGCAGTAACTGATACCCTGCGCAGAAGTCTCCTACAGATAAAAAGACCAGCAGCTACAGGAGTGTTCACCGTGAGCCGCCTGCTATTGAATTGCGACATTGGCGAGAGCTTCGGCAGCTGGACCATGGGTCTGGACGCCGAGGTCATGCCCTACATCGATTGCGCCAATGTTGCCTGTGGTTTCCATGCCGGCGACCCGAGCATCATGCGCAAAACCGTGGCGCTGGCCCTCGAACACGGCGTGCAGATTGGCGCGCACCCGGCCTATCAGGATCTGGTCGGATTCGGCCGGCGCTCCATGGCGTATTCCGCGCAAGAGCTGCAAGACATCCTGCATTACCAGATCGGCGCCCTCGACGGCATCTGCAAGGCGCAGGGCGGGCGCGTGAGTTACGTCAAACCCCACGGCGCGATGTACAACGACATGATGGCCAACCCGGCGCAGTTGCGCGCGGTGGTGCAGGCCGTGGCCGCGTATGACCGCAGCCTGCCGCTGATGTTGATGGCGACCCGAGACAACGCTGCCGCGCAGCAGATCGGCGATGAATACGGCGTAACCCTGTGGTTCGAAGCTTTTGCCGACCGTGCCTACGACAGCGCCGGCCGGCTGGTCTCCCGGCAATTGCCCGGTGCCGTGCATCACGATCCCGAAAAAATCATCGAGCAAGCGCTGACCATCGCCAATGGCGGCGCGCTCACCGCCAGCGATGGCAGCGCTTTGAACCTGCGCGCCAACACCTTGTGCGTCCACGGCGACAACGCCAGTTCCGTGGCCGCCGTGCGGCGTATTCGTCAGGCCTTGCAGCAGTCGAGTGCGTCATGAATCCACGGGTTGAAGTGGTGGCGCTGGATTGCCTGATGCTGCGTCTGTTCGATGACATCGCCGAAGCCAACATGCCGTGGCTGCTCGCCGCCAGCGAGCGCTTGCGCACGGCGTTTGGTGCACAACTGATCGATCTGGTGCCGTCCTATACGACGTTGATGGTGCATTACGATCTGACGCTGTTGAGTCCGGCGCAGGCGCGCGAATTGATCACCGCAGCGCTGGTCGATCTGACGCCGAATGCGCGAAGCGGTGGGCAGTGTCACGTCTTGCCGGTCTGGTACGACTTGAGTGTCGGCCCGGAACTGAGACTGCTGGCTGAACGCAGCGGTCTCGCGGTGGAGGAGGTGATTCGTCGCCACAGCGCACGGGAATATCAGGTGTTCGCGTTGGGCTTTGCGCCGGGTTTTGCCTTCATGGGCCTGGTCGAAGAAATGCTCGCCGCGCCGCGCTTGAACACACCGCGCAAGAAAGTCGCCGCCGGCAGCGTCGGTATCGCCGAGCGGCAGACCGCTGCCTATCCGGTGGTCTCGCCCGGTGGCTGGAACCTGATCGGGCGCACCCCGGCGCAACTGTTTGATCGCCATCGCGACGGCTACAGCCTGATGCAGCCCGGTGACACGGTGCGCTTCGAAGCGGTCGACCACGCCGAATTCATACGCTTGGGCGGCGATGACACCCCACTGGAGGCGCTGGCATGAGTCGATTGATGATCGAGGCCAGCACGCCGCTGTGCCTGTTGCAGGACGCCGGGCGGTTTGGCGTGCGGCATCTGGGCGTGACCCAGGGCGGCGCGGCGGATTGGTGTTCGATGAGCTGGGCCAATTGGCTGCTCGGCAATGAGCTGGATGCAGCAGTGGTTGAAATCACCCTCGGCGGCTTTGCCGTGGTGGCTGAAGAGGATTGCCTGCTGGCGCTGGCAGGAGCGGATCTTGGCACGCAGGTTGACGGCCAGCCGCTGGCGCCGTGGCGCAGTTTCCGATTGGCGAAAGGGCAGACATTGCGATTTACCCAGCCGTTGCTTGGCGCTAGAGCTTATCTGGCGGCCCCCGGTGGGTTTACTGCGCCTAAGGTGCTGGGCAGCAGTGCCACGGTGCTGCGCGAAGAATTGGGCGGACTTGATGGCATGGGCCTTCCGCTCGCCAAAGGGGCGGCGCTCGGTTACAGCGGCGAAGCGTTGGCAGTACGGGAAATGCCTTCGGCGCTGCGGCCGGATTTCAAAACGCATGCGCCTTTGGACTTGGTGCTCGGCGCACAGATCGGCCAGTTCAGCGGGCAGAGCCTGTTCGATGTCTTCAACAGCGCCTGGACCATCGACAGTCGCGCCGACCGCATGGGCATCCGCCTGCTCGGCGCGGCGCTGCAATATCAGGGTGCGCCGATGATCTCCGAGGGGATTCCGTTGGGCGCGGTGCAGGTGCCGCCCGATGGCCAACCGATCGTGTTGCTCAACGATCGCCAGACCATTGGCGGATACCCGCGCTTGGGCGCGTTGACGCCGCTGGCACTGGCACAATTGGCGCAATGCCTGCCGGGAGCGAAGGTGAGATTGAGGCCGGTAGTGCAGGACGTCGCGCACCGCGAGCATGTCGAGTATTTGCAGCGCTTTAAAGATCGCTAAAAGCTTCGCGAGCAGGCTCGCTCCCACAGGTAAAAGCATTCCAATGTGGGAGCGAGCCTGCTCGCGAAGGCGTTCGTCGTGTTAACGATTACTTTGAAAGAAACCGCATCCCTTCTTCAAGCCCGCGCAACGTCAGCGGATACATCTGATCCTCGATCAGATCGCGGACGATGTTGGTCGACGAGGTATAGCCCCAGGTATCTTTCGGATACGGATTGATCCAGATGAGCTTCTTGTATTTCTCCATGAAGCGCTGCATCCACACGTAACCCGGCTCTTCGTTCCAGTGCTCGACGCTGCCGCCAGCCTGGGTGATTTCGTACGGCGCCATGGCCGCGTCACCGATAAAGATAACTTTGTAGTCGGCGCCGTATTTGTGCAGCAGATCCTGAGTCGAAGTGCGCTCGGAAGTGCGGCGCATGTTGTTTTTCCACACCGATTCATAGATGAAGTTGTGGAAGTAGAAGTACTCCAGGTGCTTGAACTCGGTCTTGCAGGCCGAGAACAATTCCTCACAGATCTTCACGTGCGCGTCCATCGAGCCGCCGATGTCGAACAATAGCAACAGCTTCACCGTGTTGCGCCGTTCCGGGCGCATCTGGATATTCAGCAGGCCGGCGTCCTTGGCGGTGTGGTCGATGGTGCCGTCGATGTCGAGTTCTTCTGCGGCACCTTGGCGGGCGAACTTGCGCAAACGACGCAGAGCGACCTTGATATTGCGCGTGCCCAATTCCACCGAATCGTCGAGGTTCTTGTACTCGCGCTGATCCCAGACCTTGACCGCTTTGCCCTGACGCTTGCCGGCGTCGCCAACCCGGATGCCTTCAGGGTTGAAACCGCCGGAGCCGAACGGGCTGGTGCCGCCGGTGCCAATCCACTTGTTGCCGCCGGCGTGGCGTTCCTTCTGTTCTTCCAGACGCTTCTTGAACTCTTCGATGAGCTTGTCCAGCCCACCGAGGGACTGGATCTGCGCGCGTTCTTCGTCGCTCAGCGAGCGCTCGAATTCCTTACGCAGCCAGTCTTCGGGAATCAGCGCCTGCAAGTGATCGTCGAGTTTCTCCAGGCCATTGAAATAGGCGCCGAACGCGCGGTCGAACTTGTCGAAATGCCGCTCGTCCTTCACCAGAATCGCCCGCGACAAGTAATAGAACTCGTCCATGTCGGCGAAGGTCACGCGCTGTTTCAGCGCGTTGATCAGGTCGAGCAACTCGCGCACCGACACCGGTACCTTGGCTGCACGCATTTCGTTGAACAGGTTGAGCAACATGGCAGCAGCCTCTTAGCGGGTGCCGCGCCGGCTCATGAACGCCAGGCGCTCAAGCAGTTGCACGTCCTGTTCGTTCTTCACCAGTGCGCCTGCCAGCGGCGGAATGGCTTTGGTCGGATCGCGCTCGCGCAGCACCGCTTCGCCGATATTGTCGGCCATCAGCAGTTTCAGCCAGTCGACCAGCTCGGACGTGGATGGTTTTTTCTTCAGGCCCGGTACCTTGCGCACGTCGAAGAATACGTCGAGCGCTTCGCTGACCAAGTCCTTTTTGATGTCCGGGTAGTGCACGTCGACGATTTTCTGCAGGGTGCTGCGGTCCGGGAAGGCGATGTAGTGGAAGAAGCAGCGGCGCAGGAAGGCGTCTGGCAGCTCTTTCTCGTTGTTGGAGGTGATGATGATGATCGGGCGTTTCTTGGCCTTGATGGTCTCGTCGATCTCGTAAACGTAGAACTCCATCTTGTCGAGTTCTTGCAACAGGTCGTTGGGGAACTCGATGTCGGCCTTGTCGATTTCGTCGATCAGCAGAATCACCCGCTCCTCGGACTCGAAGGCTTCCCAGAGCTTGCCTTTCTTCAAGTAGTTGCGCACGTCGTGGACTTTTTCATTGCCCAGCTGCGAATCGCGCAAACGGCTGACCGCGTCGTACTCGTACAGACCCTGATGGGCCTTGGTGGTGGACTTGATGTGCCAGGTGATCAGCTTGGCACCGAACGATTCGGCCAGTTGCTCGGCGAGCATGGTCTTGCCGGTGCCCGGCTCACCCTTGACCAGCAGCGGCCGCTCCAGGGTGATGGCGGCGTTGACCGCCAGCTTCAGGTCATCGGTGGCGACGTAGGCCTGGGTGCCTTCGAACTTCATCTGCAAATCCTCGAACGGTAACGCTGACCTTGCGGGCAGGGCGGGGCGAAATAATCGGATGCTCGACTATAACGCGCACGCCGGTCGACTGTGAACGCAGACGGCTTATTCAGTCTCTGAATGGAGCGTCACATGTTGACTCAGTCTCGGCGGATGGCCAGTATTTTGGTATCGCCGATTTGGCGATAGCCTTTCTTACTCGGTTAGTAAAAAGGCAGAAAATCGATGTTACCCATGAAACGGCCGCGTCTGCGATCTGCGCACGTCCTTTCGGATTTCAGGTTGGCGCTGACATTTATCAATGGTCAGGAACTGACAGTTGATTTGGGGATGGATATTCATACTTATCCAGGTCTGCGGCCACTGCTTGATCGCGAAGTCTTTGCGACTGCCGCAGTGGGGGACGAGGGTTGGATCGTTGAATGGATTGAACCCGACGTACAGATCGGTGCAGACACCTTGTATATGGATGCGCTAGCGCAGAATGCCCAGGATGAGAACACGCGCATTTTTATCGATTGGCGCGCCCGTACCGGACTTTCTCTCAATGATGCGGCCGAAGCGCTCGGTGTGAGCGCTCGCAGCATCAGCCGTTACAGCAATGGGCGTGAAGCAGTGCCACGTTCTTTGGCCTTGGCCTGTCTGGGCTGGGATTCGCTGCAACAGCGTTCATCGATAGCGGCCGAAGACACAGGTCGATATGTCGTCAACCGCAAAAATTAAGCGTCATCCGGCTTCGGCCGCTCATATCGCGCATTGAATGCCTGGATGAAGCCATTGCGCAAAATCTGCAAAAACGCTTCGAAGGTGTTGACGTTCTGCTGGTGAACATTGCCGCTGAGTTCGACGCGAGTGGCGAACTGGTTTTTGTTCTGGTTTTTCAGCACGGTCTCGGTGCCGCCGACCAGCGCTTCCCAGATTGAGCGGAACAGGCCTTTGTTCTTGTTCTCGACGTCCTGCTGCCAGTTGAATACGTCGACGTCGCGCAGCAGAGGTTTGATGTAGCCGGTGAGCCGGGCTTTCTCTGCCTTCGCTTCGATAACCACGTCGCCGTGACCGGCGTTGAAGTCGAACTTGCCGTAGGCGGCGGCGAAGTCGTTCATGCGTTTGAGCTCGATGTCACGGGCGCGCAGACGGAATTCAAAGTCTTCGAAGTTGCTCAGCGGATCGAAGGTGGCGGTGGTTTCCAATGGCGCGTGGCCCAGCAGCAAAGCCTTGCCTTCAAAGCGGGCGTCGCGTTTGCCTTCCTTGTCGACCACATTGGTCAGGTTGTAGATGCTGGCGTTGACGTTGCTGGCGTTCATGTTCACCGGCGGCTTGGAATTGAAGTTGCGGAAGGTGATACGGCCGTCGTTGATCTGCACCTCATCGAGGGTGATCGGCAGCAGCTTGCCCAACTGCTCACGCCAGTCGGTGCCCTGACCGGTCTGCGAGTTCTGCTTGTTGGGGCCACCGTCGACGAAGTTGATTTCGGGATTGAGGAATTGCACCTGCGCGACCACGGCATGGTCGTACCACAGTGAATGCCAGCTCACCGACAGATCGATCAACGGCGCATCGACGAACGGCACCGGTACCTTGCCATCGACCTTGACGATCTTCAGACCGTTGATTTTGTATGCGCCGCGCCACAACGCGAGGTCGACATCGGTGATCTGGCCGCGGTAATCGCCCATGTCCGCGAGCTTGTCATTGAGGTAGTCGCGTACCAGATAGGGCAGGGCGAAATGCAGGGCGACCAGCAGCACCACGACACCCGCCAGGGTCCAGAGCGGCCAGCTGTAACGACGTTTCATGCCATTGTTCCTTCAAGAGTGTGGCTTGACGATTCAAAGCGATTGACTCCGCGCGTTTGCAGACGTTCGACCCGACTGGACTGTGATCGGCAACGGGCTTACCTTGGAAGGCTGAATTCAACGCTGCATAAGGACCCAGCCATGAGCCGTATTTACGCTGACAACGCCCACTCCATCGGTAATACGCCGCTGGTCCAGATCAACCGCATCGCGCCGCGCGGGGTCACGATCCTGGCCAAGATCGAGGGGCGCAACCCCGGTTACTCGGTCAAATGCCGAATCGGCGCCAACATGATCTGGGACGCCGAAAGCAACGGCAAACTCAAGCCGGGCATGACCATTGTCGAGCCGACTTCCGGTAACACCGGTATCGGTCTGGCCTTCGTTGCCGCTGCGCGTGGCTACAAGTTGATGCTGACCATGCCGGCATCGATGAGCATCGAGCGCCGCAAGGTTCTTAAAGCCTTGGGCGCGGAACTGGTATTGACCGAGCCGGCCAAGGGCATGAAGGGCGCCATCGAGAAAGCTGCGGAAATCGTCGCCAGCGATGCCGACAAATACTTCATGCCGGCGCAGTTCGATAACCCGGCCAACCCGGCGATTCACGAAAAGACCACCGGCCCGGAAATCTGGAACGACACCGACGGCGCCGTGGATGTGCTGGTGGCTGGCGTAGGTACCGGCGGAACCATTACTGGTGTCTCGCGGTATATCAAGAACACCGCCGGTAAACCGATTCTGTCGGTGGCTGTCGAGCCGGCGTCTTCGCCCGTCATCACCCAGGCTCTGGCCGGTGCCGAAATCAAGCCGAGCCCACACAAGATTCAGGGCATTGGCGCCGGTTTTGTACCGAAGAATCTTGATCTGTCGATGGTCGATCGCGTCGAGCAGGTGACCGATGAAGAATCCAAGGCCATGGCTCTGCGCCTGATGCAGGAAGAGGGGATTTTGTGCGGCATTTCCTGCGGTGCCGCCATGGCGGTGGCGGTGCGTCTGGCGGAGAAACCAGAGATGCAGGGTAAAACCATCGTCGTGGTGCTGCCGGATTCGGGCGAGCGTTATCTGTCGAGCATGCTGTTCAGTGACCTGTTTACCGAGCAGGAGAACCAGCAGTAAGCCTGTTGATTCAAGTCAGCCAGGGTTCAGGCGCTGCATGTTAATAAAGGCTTTGTTGCGTAATGCTTAACACTGAATCTTGTGTCAGGCGGGTTTTTCCCGGAGCCGGTAGTGTTTATCATGGCCGGCTGCCATGCCGGGTAAAGGGCATTGCGCAGCGTTGTCTTTATTCAAGGAGTCGTTGATGACCGTTTCGTTTGCCGCCAAGGCGTTTGTGCTGTTGCTGTTTCTGGGCAGCACGCTCTATGTGCATTTGCGCGGCAAGGCGCGTTTGCCGGTATTGCGCCAGTTCGTCAACCACTCCGCACTGTTCGCTCCGTACAACGCGTTGATGTACCTGTTTTCCGCAGTGCCATCCAGACCGTATCTGGATCGCAGCAAGTTTCCGGAGCTGGATGTACTGCGCGACAACTGGGAAACCATCCGCGACGAAGCCATGCACCTGTTTGACGAGGGCTACATTCGCGCCGCCGAGAAGAACAACGATGCCGGTTTCGGTTCGTTCTTCAAGAAGGGCTGGAAGCGGTTCTATCTGAAGTGGTACGACAAACCGCTGCCATCGGCCGAAGCCCTTTGCCCGAAAACCGTGGCGCTGGTCAGCGCCATACCCAACGTCAAGGGCGCGATGTTTGCGCTGCTGCCGGGCGGCAGTCACCTCAACCCGCACCGCGATCCGTTCGCCGGCTCGCTGCGCTATCACCTCGGTTTGTCGACGCCCAACTCCGATGATTGCCGGATCTTCGTCGACGGTCAGGTTTACGCCTGGCGCGACGGCGATGACGTGATGTTCGACGAGACCTACGTGCACTGGGTCAAGAATGAAACCGATCAGACTCGAGTGATTCTGTTCTGTGACATCGAACGTCCGCTGAGCAACCGCTTGATGACCCGGATCAATCGCTTCATCAGCGGCTGGCTCGGCCGCGCCACCGCGCCGCAGAATCTTGATGACGAACGCGTTGGCGGCATCAACCAGGCTTATGCCTGGAGCAAGAACTTCAGCGACCGTTTTAGCGGCGTGGTCAAGCAGTGGAAGCGCCGCCATCCCAAGGCCTACCGCGTAATGCGCCCGGTGCTGGCGGTGCTGGTGCTGACGTTGCTGGGGTATTGGTTGTTTGGTTGAGGCTGGCTCAGAAATAAAAAACCGCTCCTGAGGAGCGGTTTTTTCACAATCGGCCAGCGGCCAGCACCGAGGGCTCATCTTCGATACCGGTGATCAGCAGTTGCAACAGACGCCGTTGATTAGCGGTCAATTCATGATCAGCCAGTCTTTTGGTTTTCAGCGATCTGACCAGTGCTTCGGGAGGTCTATGTTTCGCTTTTTTCATGTTGCCTCCCGGTTTGATCAGTAATTGATTGGCTTTCACAGTACTGGATTCTCCAAGGTTTTGACAAGGCGGCCTTCGATGTCGTAGCTGAAACCCAGCTTCTGATAAACGGGTATCGCACCGTCCAGCGGCTCTTGTATTTCGATAACATCGCAGCCAACGAAATGCGCGTATTGTTCAATAATTATCATCGCTAGCAGTCCTATCCTGTTTTTCAAAGGATGGGTTCCGCCAGGGCGCCCTTCCAATCTCACAACTCGTAATCTTCGTCGACTATTGTTCGGGTTCGCAAAACACAGGCCGCAGAGCTGCCCGTCGAACCAGATAGAGATGTCCAGTGCGCGTGGTTCACGTGATTTCCACGCGATGACTTCATGCCAGAAAAAGCAGGGTTCTTCCCATAGCTCAAAAGCATGAAGCGCATGATTGTTTATCGGTTCGAATCGAATCAGGGATACATCCATAATCGAAGCGTCGGCCGCCTTGAGTTGGCCTTGTAAGCCGGCAATGTGCGAAGCGGCCCGCTTCCTCGCCTCCGACCGATAAACCTGATACCGCAAATACGTCCGTTCCCTTGGCATGTGATCTCTTGCATTCCATGTCTCCTGACAACCCGTTGCCACCGCCATTTACCCTAATCACCCGACGCCGCACTGTCGCTACCGGCCCATTGCCCAAGTCATTGCAATCTGTGTCCTGGGCTGGTTATAGTCAGCCCCCGCGAGCCGCCTGGCTCGCGAGTTCATTTCCTCAATAAAGATCAGCATTCATGCCTGCATCCCTCATCAACGCGGTAGTCGATTCAGCGGTCAACGCTGGCGTCGTGCCGTGCGGGAATCGGCAGCCTGTGCAGATCAGTCATTACCCTCCACCTGTCAGTAGCACGCCGGTGTGCGCAGTCGTTTCGCCGCCGGGCGTTGGTGTTCGGGGCTGATCGGCAGTTTCTGCTGCCCCCGCGCCCGCCAGAAAAACCTACTGAATTTCAGCTTCGGCTGAGTTGGCTTCTTGCCTGACTACAGGTGGTATTCATGTTTGTCCTTTCGAAACAATCCGCGCTCGCGGCGGCGTCCACGAGCCTGTTCGTTCTGCTGTGGAGCAGCGGGGCAATTTTCTCCAAATGGGGCCTCGCCCATGCTTCGCCCTTTGCCTTTCTGCTGATTCGCTTCGCCATCGCCCTGTGCGGGCTGGTCTTGCTGGCGCCGCTGCTGAGATTGAAGTTGCCCAAGGGTGGCAAGCCGATGCTGTTCGCGATCGCCACCGGTGTGGTGCTGTTGGGCGCCTATCAGATTTTTTATCTGCTGGCGTTGAACAGCAAAGTCACACCGGGGGTGATGGCGACGATTATGGGCGTTCAGCCGATCCTTACCGTGGTCTTGATGGAACGGCAGCGTTCGGCGAGCCGCCTGTTCGGCCTGGCGCTGGGCCTGGCCGGGCTGATCATGGTGGTTTATCAAGGGATCGGTCTGGCTGGAATGTCCTGGGGGGGCATGCTGTTTGGTTTGCTGGCGCTGGCGAGCATGACGCTCGGCTCGATCATGCAAAAACGCATCACCGACAATCCGCTCGGTACGCTGCCAGTGCAGTACCTGGCCGGCCTGTTGCTGTGCGCGGTGTTCGTACCGTTCCAGCCGTTTCACTTCGAGCACAGCGCAGGCTTTATTGTCCCGGTGTTATGGATGGGCCTGGTGGTTTCAGTGCTGGCGACGCTGTTGCTGTATCGACTGATCGCGCGGGGCAATCTGGTGAATGTCACCAGCCTGTTCTATCTCGTGCCGGCGGTGACGGCGGTGATGGATTACCTTATTTTCGGTAATCGCTTGGCGGCGTTGAGTGTGCTGGGGATGCTGCTGATTATTGTTGGATTGGTATTTGTGTTCCGTAAAACCGGATAGCCGATAGGCAGGTGGCGCTTGTTGCGCCGCCTTTCGCGAGCAGGCTCGCTCCCACATTGGAATGTATTTTTCTGTGGGAGCGAGCCTGCTCGCGAATATCTGCGGCAGAAAATTTAACGGACTGACGAGTTTGCAGGCTTCACCACCGCCGGCTTCAACACCAGCCACAACGCCGCCGCAATCAGCACCCCGCCATAAATGTGCGCCATCGACAATGGCTCATCCAGCAGCAACGCCCCCCACAACACGCCGAACGGCGGGATCATGAAGGTCACGGTCATCGATTTCACCGGGCCGATCGAGCTGAGCAGGCGGAAATAGATGATGTAGGCAAACGCCGTGCAACCCAGGCCCAGGCCGAGCAGCGACAGCCAGACCTGCCAGCCGCCCCAGCTGACCGGCGGCGCGGTGATGGTGCTGTAGGCGAACAGCGGCAGCAAAAACAACGTCGCCCCGAGCATGCTGCCCAGTGCCGACAAACGGCTGTCCAGCCCACCGGCCTGATCCAGCCAGCGCCGCGCGAGGAAACCGGCAAAGCCATAACAAGTGGTCGCCAGCAGGCACGCGACCGCGCCCATCAGCAGTTGCAGATCGAAGGCCACGGGACCGGCGCGTGTCAGCACGCCGACGCCGAACAGGCCGAGGAACACACCGCTGAGCTTGGCCGCTGTGAGTTTTTCGCTGAAAAACAGGCCGCCAATCAGCACGCCCATCAGCGGCGTGGTGGCATTGAAGATTGCCGAGTAGCCGGCCGGCAATACTTGCGCCGCCACCGAATACAGCGTCGCCGGAATCCCCGAGTTGATCACGCCCAGCAGCATCACGGTCTTCAGCTTGCCCTTGAAGTCCCAGCTGATGCGCATCAGCCCAAGGATCACCAGCAGCCCGGCAGCGGCAATCGACACGCGGAAGAACCCGGTCGGGATCGTGCCGATCACCGGGGCAATGATGCGCATGAACAGAAAACTCGCGCCCCAGATAGCGGCCAGCGACAACATACGGAAAATATCGACAGGGCTCACGGCGGGCTCCTTCCTTGATCGGGACGAGAGTGTTGCCGAGCGTCCGGATCATGGCAACCGCTATTCGGGCTTTTAATTCTGCCTCGGGATTTACCTGCGCGAGAAATCCCGTCAACGGTCAGCGCTGTATCGGTTTTGGCAGAAATTGCGCTTTTCCTGCGAGCGTTTCCGTGACTAAGCTCAGACCAACCGAATTTCCGCCGAGGTTTCATTTATGTCGCAGCAATGGCCAGCCACCGAGATCGCGCGGATGATCCTCGCCGGCTTCGACGATTACCGCGAACATTTTCGCCGCATCACCGATGGTGCGCGGGAGCGCTTCGAACAGGCGCGCTGGCAGGAGGCGCAGGTCGCCTCGGCGGCGCGGATCAGTCTGTACGAAGAAAAGGTTGGCGAAACCGTCGCTCGCCTGCGCGAGTATTTCGATGACGAAACCCTGATGAACGTCAGCTGCTGGCCGCTGGTGAAAAGCGCCTACATCAGTGTGATTGACCTGCGCTTCGACGATGAGCTGTCCGAAACCTGGTACAACTCGATTTTTTGCGGGCTGTTCAGCCACGACCTGATCAGCGACGGCTGCATGTTCATCCACACCACGCGCCCGAGCCTGCGCCGTGCCCGCGCCGCGCAAACCCGTACGTACAAGCCGCAGGGCCAGTTGTCCGGGATGCTCGCCAGCATCTTCGCCGATTACCGCTTCAGCGAGGATTACGCTGATTTGCCCGGCGACTTGCTGCGGCTCGAAGCGCAATTGCGCGAGAACCTGCCGGACTGGGTGTGCAAGGACCCGGAGCTGAGTGTCGAGCTATTTTCCTCGGTGCTCTACCGCAACAAGGGCGCGTATCTGGTCGGACGCATCTACACCCGCGACGAGCAATGGCCGCTGGTGATTCCGCTGTTGCACCGCGAAGGTCGGGGTATTCAGATCGATGCATTGATCACCGACGAAGCCGATGTGTCGATCATCTTCTCTTTCACCCGTTCGTATTTCATGGTCGATGTCCCGGTGCCGGCAGAGTTCATCGGTTTTCTGCGGCGCATCCTGCCGGGCAAGCACATCGCCGAGCTGTACACCTCGATCGGCTTCTACAAGCACGGCAAGTCGGAGTTCTACCGCGCGCTGATCAATCACCTGGCCAATACCGACGACCAGTTCATCATGGCCCCGGGCGTGCGCGGCATGGTCATGAGCGTGTTTACCCTGCCGGGTTTCAATACTGTGTTCAAAATCATCAAGGACCGCTTTTCGCCGTCGAAAAACGTCGACCGGGCCACGGTGATCGAAAAGTATCGTCTGGTGAAAAGCGTCGATCGGGTCGGGCGTATGGCCGATACCCAGGAGTTTGCTGATTTTCGCTTTCCGCTGAGCAAGTTCGATCCGGCGTGCCTCGAAGAACTGCTTGAGGTGGCGCCGTCGACGGTTTCGGTCGAAGGCGAAACCGTGCTGATCCGCCACTGCTGGACCGAACGCCGGATGACCCCGCTCAATCTGTATCTGGAAAATGCCAACGACGCCCAGGTACGTGAAGCGCTTGAGGATTACGGCCTGGCGATCAAGCAGCTGGCGGCGGCGAATATTTTTCCCGGGGATATGCTGCTGAAAAACTTCGGCGTCACCCGTCACGGGCGCGTGGTGTTTTACGATTACGACGAAATCTGTTTCCTGACCGAAGCCAACTTCCGCCACATCCCGCAACCGCGCACGCCGGAGGACGAAATGGCCTCCGAGCCGTGGTACTCGATCGGACCGCTGGACGTGTTTCCCGAAGAGTTTCCGCCGTTCCTGTTTGCCGATTCGGGCCAGCGGAAATTGTTCGATCAATTGCATGGCGAGTTGTACAACGCCGATTACTGGAAGGGCTTGCAGGAGGCGATTCGGGCGGGGAAGGTTATCGACGTCTTCCCATACCGGCGCAAGGGCCTTGATAACGAATAACAAGACGCAGCTGCAAGCGGCAAGCTTCAAGCTGCAAGTTGAAAGCCGCAGTGACTTGCGGCTGGTAGCTTGGCGCTTGCAGCTGCTTTTCTGCCACAATCCGCCCCCTGCATAAATAGACGACCGAATTGCCTACCCGATGACCGACGAATCGCCCTCCATCGACAAACTGCTGAAAAACCTCGATCACGCCATGCTCGCCGACCGTCACCGGCTGCGGCGGCAGTTGCTTGAGCTGCGCAAGAAACCCGACGAGGCCAAACTGGCCCAGTGGGTGGCGCGGATGCAGGCATCCTGTGATCAGGTGCTGGCGCGCCGCGCGAGCCTGCCGGTGATTCGTTACGACGACAGTTTGCCGATCGCGGCCAAGCGCGACGAGATCAAAAAGGCCCTCGAACAACATCAGGTGCTGATCATCGCTGGCGAAACCGGCTCGGGTAAAACCACCCAGTTGCCGAAGATCTGTCTGGAAATCGGGCGCGGCCAGCACGGTCTGATCGGCCATACCCAGCCGCGTCGGATCGCCGCGCGCAGTGTCGCCAGCCGTGTCGCCGAAGAGCTCGGCACGCCGCTCGGTGCGCTGGTCGGCTATCAGGTGCGCTTCGAGGATCAGAGCGATGCCAACACCCTGATCAAGCTGATGACCGACGGCATTCTGCTGGCGGAAACCCAGAACGATCGTTATCTGGAACGCTACGACACGATCATCGTCGACGAAGCCCATGAACGCAGCCTCAACATCGATTTCCTCCTCGGTTACCTGAAAACCCTGCTGCCACGCCGTCCCGACCTGAAGGTCATCATCACGTCGGCGACCATCGATCTGGAGCGCTTCTCCAAGCACTTCGATGACGCGCCGATCGTCGAAGTATCGGGCCGTACCTTCCCGGTGGAAACCTGGTACCGGCCGCTGACCCTGGAGCAGGACGAAGAGGGCAACCGGGTCGAGGATGACCTGACCGTCGATCAGGCGATTCTCGCCACCCTCGACGAAATCGCCGCCTACGAGCGCAGCGAACGACGCAGCCCCGGCGATGTGCTGGTGTTCCTGCCCGGCGAGCGGGAGATTCGCGATGCTGCCGACATGCTGCGCAAGGCCCAGCTCAAGCACACCGAAATCCTGCCGCTGTACGCGCGCCTGTCGCCGGCGGAACAGCAGCGCATTTTCCAGTCGCACCCGGGCCGCCGCGTGGTGCTGGCGACCAACGTCGCTGAGACTTCGCTGACCGTCCCGGGCATTCGCTATGTGATCGACAGCGGCACCGCGCGAATCAGTCGTTACAGCTATCGGGCCAAGGTTCAGCGCTTGCCGATCGAAGCGATTTCCCAGGCCAGCGCCAATCAGCGTAAAGGTCGTTGCGGGCGGGTCGAGCCGGGCATCTGCGTGCGTTTGTACAGCGAAGAGGATTTCCTCGGCCGCCCGGAATTTACCGATCCGGAAATTCTGCGCACCAACCTCGCCGCCGTTATTTTGCAGATGCTCCATCTGCGCCTCGGTGAAATCACCGCTTTCCCGTTTATCGAACCGCCGGACGGCAAGGCAATCAGCGACGGTTTCAACCTGCTGCAAGAGCTGTCGGCGGTGGATCGCAACAGTCAGCTGACACCACTCGGTCGCCAGTTGGCGCGCTTGCCGGTCGACCCGCGCATGGGCCGCATGCTGCTGGAAGCGGCCAAGCTCGGCAGTCTGCAGGAAGTGCTGATCGTCGCCAGTGCGATGTCGATTCAGGACCCGCGCGAACGTCCACCGGAGCGTCAGCAAGCGGCGGATCAGGCCCATGCGCAATGGAAGGATCCGGATTCCGACTTCGCCGGGCAGGTCAATCTGTGGCGTGGTTTTGAAGAACAGCGTCAGGCGCTGACCGCCAATCCGCTGCGCAATTGGTGCCGGAAGAATTTCCTCAATTACCTGCGTTTGCGCGAGTGGCGTGATTCTCATCGTCAGTTGAGCCTGATCTGCCGCGACATGCAGTTGAGCCTGAACAAGGAGCCGGCGGATTATCCGAAGCTGCACAAAGCGGTGCTGGTCGGATTGCTCAGCCAGATCGGCCAGAAAACCGAAGACGGCGATTACCTCGGCGCGCGGCAACGGCGCTTCTGGATTCATCCGTCGTCGGGCATCGGCAAGAAGCGTCCGCAGTGGCTGATGACTGCTGAGCTGGTCGAAACCACCAAACTCTACGCGCGCATGGTCGCCAAGATCGACGCCGACTGGATCGAACCGCTGGCCGGGCACCTGATCAAGAAGAACCACTTCGAGCCGCATTGGGAAAAGAAGCGCGGCCAGGTCGTCGCCTACGAGCAGATCACCCTGTTCGGCCTGATCGTCGTCGGTCGTCGCCCGGTGCATTACGGCCCGGTCGATCCGGTGGTATCCCGTGAGCTGTTTATCCGCGAAGGCCTGGTGCGCGGCGAGATTCAGTCGCGGGCCAAATGCCTGAGCGCCAATCAGAAACTGCTCGAACAGCTCGACGAACTGGAAGCCAAGGCTCGCCGTCGCGACATTCTCGCCGACGAAGAAACCTTGTACGCCTTCTACGATGCGCGTCTGCCGGCGGAGATCCACCAGACCGCGACCTTCGACAGTTGGTACAAGGTCAACAGCCAGAAAGATCCGCAGCTGTTGATCATGCGCGAAGAAGACGTGCTGGCTCGCGAGGCCAGTGAAGTCACCGCCCGTGAATACCCGGATACGTTGCACATCGGCGATCTGGAACTGGCGCTGACCTACCATTTCGAACCCAATCACCCGCGCGACGGCGTGACCTTGCGCGTGCCGGCGCCGCTGCTGCCGATGCTGCCGCCGGAGCGTCTGGAATGGTTGGTACCGGGCCTGATCGAGGCCAAGTGCATTGCTCTGGTGCGCAACCTGCCGAAAGCCCTGCGCAAGAACTTCGTGCCGGTGCCGGACTTCATCAAGGCCGCGTTGCAGCGCATGACTTTCGCCGAAGGTTCGCTGCCGCAAGCGCTCGGTCGCGAGCTGCTGCGCATGACCGGCGCGCGAGTCAGCGATGAGGCGTGGGCGGAAGCGGCGCAGCAGGTTGAAAGCCATCTGCGCATGAACCTGGAAATCGTCGACGGCGAGGGCAAGTTCCTTGGCGAAGGCCGCGACCTGGCTGAGCTGACCGCACGCTTCGCCGAAGCCAGCCAGGCCGCGCTGGCGGTGCCGCAGAGTGCGAAAAGTCAGCAACCGGTGGAGGCGAAAGTCTTCGCGCCAGTGGCGGAAAAGACCCAGCAGAAGATCGCCGGGCTGTCGATGACGGTGTACCCGGCGCTGGTGGAAGAGGGCGGCGCGGTCAAGGAAGGGCGCTTCTCGACCCCGGCCGAAGCCGAGTTCCAGCATCGTCGGGCCTTGCAGCGTTTGTTGATGCAGCAACTGGCCGAGCCGGCCAAGTTCCTGCGCGGCAAGTTGCCCGGGCAGACTGAACTGGGCTTGCTTTATCGTGAGCTGGGCCGGGTCGATGCGCTGGTCGAAGACATTCTGCTGGCCAGCCTCGACAGCTGCATTCTCGAAGGGGAGGACCCGTTGCCCCGTGATGGCGCCGGGTTGGCGGCATTGGCCGAGCGCAAGCGTGGCAGCTGGACTGAGCACGCCGAGCGGGTCGCGCGGCTGACGCTGGAAATCCTCAAGATCTGGCACGGTCTGCAAAAACGCTTCAAGGGCAAGATCGATCTTGCCCAGGCAGTGGCGTTGAACGACATCAAGCAGCAGATCGGCAATCTGGTCTATCCGGGTTTCGTCCGCGAAACGCCGATGCAGTGGCTCAAGGAGTTGCCGCGTTATCTGAAAGCGGTCGAGCAACGTTTCGAGAAACTCGGCGCACAGGTGCAGAAGGATCGCGTCTGGAGTGGCGAACTCGCTGGCCTGTGGGCGCAATACCAGACCCGCGCGGCCAAGCATGCGCAGGAAGGCAAGCGCGATCCGCAGCTGGAGTTGTACCGCTGGTGGCTGGAGGAATACCGCGTGTCGTTGTTCGCGCAACAGTTGGGCACCAAAGTGCCGATCTCCGACAAGCGCCTGAACAAACAGTGGAGCCAGGTCGAGCCCTGACCTGCAGCCATACACAGTCCCCCTTTGGACGCGGGCTTTGTGGCGAGGGGATTTATCCCCGTTGGGTGGCGAAGCCGCCCCAAAACCTGCGACCTCGGTTCATCAGATACCGAGCGTGGTGGGTTGGCGACTGCTTCGCAGTCGAACGGGGATAAATCCCCTCGCCACAGAGTTGAGTTCATGGAGTGAATGGCAGTTGTGCTTGAGAACGGCGCCAAAACCTCGGGTTTATGGCAAACTTCGCCACCATAACCCGCCGTTTCGCGACCCAGAGCCTTCGGCCGTGTCGCGCTGCGGAATAAAACGATGCCAGGTTTGCGTCCCCCGGATGGGAATAGACCCTTTGCGTGTTGGTACGACGGTTCCAGCACTTTCTGCCTGAACAGATTAGAGAAACGACCATGCATAACGTCGTCATCAGCGGCACCGGCCTGTACACACCGGCCAACAGCATCTCCAACGAAGAGCTGGTGCAGTCTTTCAATACCTACGTCGCCCAGTTCAACGCCGATAACGCCGAGGCCATTGCGAGCGGTGAAGTCCAGGCCCTGACCGAATCCAGCGCCGCGTTCATCGAAAAGGCCTCGGGCATCAAGAGCCGCTTTGTCATGGACAAGGACGGCATCCTCGATCCACAACGCATGGCCCCGCGCCTGCCCGAGCGTTCCAACGACGAATGGTCGGTGCTCTGCCAGATGGCCGTCGGCGCGGCTGAACAAGCCCTGCAACGAGCCGGCAAAACCGCCGCCGACATCGACGGCGTGATCGTCGCCTGTTCGAACCTGCAACGCGCGTACCCGGCCATCGCCATCGAAGTCCAGGAAGCGCTGGGCATTGAAGGTTTCGGTTTCGACATGAACGTGGCGTGTTCTTCCGCCACCTTCGGCATCCAGGCCGCCGCCAACAGCGTGCAACTGGGCCAGGCGCGGGCGATCCTGATGGTCAACCCGGAGGTCTGCACCGGGCACCTGAACTTCCGTGATCGCGACAGCCACTTCATCTTCGGTGATGCCGCGACTGCGGTGATCATCGAACGCGCGGATCTGGCGACCTCCGAGTACCAGTTCGACGTGGTCAGCACCAAATTGCTGACCAAGTTCTCCAACAACATCCGCAACAACTTCGGCTTCCTCAACCGAGCGGCGGAAGAGGGCATCGGTGCCCGCGACAAGCTGTTCGTGCAGGAAGGCCGCAAGGTGTTCAAGGATGTCTGCCCGATGGTCGCCGAGCTGATTGGCGAGCACCTGGAAGAGAACCAGCTCAACGTCGGCGACGTGAAGCGTTTCTGGCTGCACCAGGCCAATCTGAGCATGAACCACCTGATCGTGCGCAAGCTGCTCGGCCGCGAAGCTACCGAAGAAGAAGCCCCGGTGATTCTCGACAGCTACGCCAACACCAGCTCGGCCGGTTCGGTCATTGCCTTCCACAAATACCAGGATGATCTGGCCTCGGGTTCGCTGGCGGTGCTGAGCTCCTTCGGTGCCGGTTATTCGATCGGTAGCGTGTTGCTGCGCAAGCGCTGAAACAGGTTAATTTCCCCTTAATCGCGTCGATCTTTCCTACATCCGAAGCGATTGAAACGCTGTAATTTTTCGGACGTCGCGGCAGGTGAACACCTGCCGCGTTCATTTTCGAAGTCCGGACAAGGGGATTGATGGATGGCGGCTGACGACACCCAACTGCTCACGCGCCTGCTGGCGGGTGAGCAAAAGGCTTTCAAGGAACTGGTCACCACGTATCAGAGCGCTATGCGCGCTGTGGCTTATGCGATTGTCGGCCAGCGTCATGTCGAGGAAGTGGTGCAGGATGCCTGGCTGTCGGTGGTGCGCCATCTAGCCAGTTTCGAAGGCCGGTCCAGCCTCAAGACCTGGTTGCTGACCATCACCGCCAATTCGGCCAAGAGTCGCTACAAGCTCAATCGCCGGGAAGTCCTGCTCGACGACCTGCCATCACCTCACGGCACCATCGGTGACGATCGCTTCTCTTCCAGCGATGGCCACTGGCTGGTCGCGCCATTTGCCTGGCATCAGGACACCCCCGAAGCGCTACTCACCGAAAACGAACTGCGCGAATGCCTCGAACACACCTTGCTGAGTCTGTCCGAGTTGCAGAGCAGTGTCCTGCTGTTGCGCGAACGCCAGGGCCTGGAGCTGGAAGAGATCTGTAATCTTCTGGAGATTTCGCTCTCCAATGTCCGCGTGCTGCTGCACCGGGCACGTTTGAAGGTCTTTGCGACCGTGGAACATTTTGAGGAGACGGGAGAATGTTGACCTGCAAGGAGCAAGTGGCACGATCCAGCGATTATCTTGATGGCCAACTGAGCTTTCGCGAGACGCTGATGGTGCGTCATCACCTGTTGTTCTGCCGCAACTGCCGGCGCTTCATGCGGCAGATGCGCGTGATGCAGGCAACCCTGAAGGCGCTGCCGGAAAAACCGGAAGAGGGAGTGGATGCTTTGGCTGAGCGTCTGGCGACGCAGAGGCGCGACGACAGTCCTTGAAAGAGTCAGCCCGGGGCAGCGTCAGCGAACGGATGATGGGGATCGCTGGCATTGCACCGGGCTGCAGGACATCAGCTTCGAACGACAAGTCGCAAGGGGAGCGGTGACTTGCAGCTTGTCGCTCGAAGCTTGTAGCTGTTTTCTTAGAACTTCGCTTCAGCATCCAGCTGCAGGGTGTTGGCATCTGCATCGCGCTGGCTGCGGCTGGCGAAGTCGGCCTTGGTCAGGAAGTACGTGGCGCCGACGGCGAAGTTCTTGTCGATGTCGTAACCGACCTTGAACTTGTGCCCGCGCGAACCGGTGGTGCCGTTGGCGAAGTCGGAGTCGGTGAAGGCGCCGACCACGGCATTGCGCTGCACGTCGCGATAGTTGTAATCGAGGTTGAAGCCGAACACTTTCGACTTGGCGCCGAGCAACCATGCGGTGTCCTGATCGGTCACGGCATCGTTGTTCTTCACGTACTGGCCGTAGAACGACAGTGGCATTGGCAGGCCGCCGATGTCGATCTGGCTGAACCCTTCATACAGACGGAATTCGTTGTTCGCCGAGTTGCCGTTGACCGCCAGGGCGCACGGCGTCGAGGTGCCGGTGCAGCGGCTGTCTTCGTCGTTCTGGTAGGCGTAGACGCTGCCGCCCAAGGTCATTTTCAGGTTGTCGGTGATGTTGAAGCGGCTGCCCAACTGGCCAGCGGTCAGGCGCAGGTCGTGGCGGAATTGCACGCCGTCGCCGTCAACGTTGTCCTTGAGGTTGTAGTTACCCAGGCTGCCGAACAGTTCGGCGCTGCCGCCCAGTGGGTATTTGTAAGTAACGGCCAGACCTTCCGGGTTGATATCGCTGTCCCAGATCACGTCGCCCATGCTCACCCACGGTTGCAGCATCTTGCCGCCGATCACGTGCAGATTCTTGATCTGATCAGGGTGATAGTCGATGTAGCCGAGGTCGAGCCAGATCTGCTTCTTGTCGAAGTAGTTGTCCTGATCCTGGTTGGTCGAACGCGCGTCGTCACCGCCGCCGGTGGCGATGCGGATGCCGGTGTCGACTTGCGGGTTGATCTCGGTGTAGGCGCCCAGACGCGCACGGATGCGCTGGCGGTCCTTGTCGCGGCCGCCGTTGTTCGGCTCGCCGTCGATCTTGATGGTTTCCTGACGAATACGTACGTCGCCCTTGAACTGGGTCTTCGCCGCCCAAGCCAGTTTCTGGTCGAACAGGCTCTGTTCGTTGGTCTTCTTCGCGACCGCCGCCACTTGTTCGTTGGTTTCCTGCTGCGCCTGTTGGGCGATTTGCTGAGCCTTCTGATCCTTGGCCAGTTCTGTTTGCAGCTCGATGTACTGCGCCTGGGAAATCGACCCGTTGGCCTTGAGCATGTCGAGCAGTTTGGCGTCGACTGCAGCACTGGCCGGAACGCTCATGGCCAGCAACAAGCCGCCGCACAGGGCCGCTGCAGTTTTCGTGGAAGCAAGACGCATAGCAATCTCCGAAGATGAAGGGGATGGCTGAACCATCCTGGGCACAACCGGCCTGAAGGCCGGAAAACTGTGTCCGGGTTAGAACCCGGCGCTCTAAAAACAGGCGCCAGTATCGCGATGGTTTATGACAGAGCGGTGGCACAGTGATGGCAGGTTGATGACGATGCGTACCAGCCGTGAACTATCGAGTTAGAGCGCTGTCGGCCGATTGAGCGTGTGCAACGGGGTCGCGATAAGCGATACTCGCCGGGCTTTGTCGCCAAGCTGTGGAGTGCCAGTGAATGCCGTTGCAACGCCTGCAAGACCTGTCAGAAATCGCCCCGGCAAGCTGGGATGCGCTGGTGCCGGACAACCAGCCGTTCCTGCGCCACGCCTTCCTCAGCGCGCTGGAAGACAGCGGCAGTGTCGGCCCGCATTCAGGCTGGCAGCCCGAACATTTAATGCACATCGAAGATGATCGACTGATCGCCGCACTGCCCAGTTATCGCAAGTGGCATTCCTACGGCGAATACGTCTTCGATCACGGTTGGGCCGACGCCTGCGCGCGTGCCGGCATCGATTACTACCCCAAACTCCTGACCGCAGTGCCCTTCAGTCCGGTCAGCGGTCCGCGCTTGCTGGCGGCAACAGTGGAGGACGGTTTCGAACTGCTGAAAAGCCTGCCGGGCTATTTGCAGATCGAAGAACTCTCCAGCGCGCACATCAATTTCACTGATCCGTTTACCGATGCGGCGATGGCCGAGCAACCGGGCTGGCTGCAGCGTATCGGCTGTCAATATCACTGGCAGAACCGTGAATACCGCGACTTTCAGGACTTCCTCGACGCCCTCAGTTCACGCAAGCGCAAGCAGATGCGCAAGGAACGCGAGCAGGTGGCGGGGCAGGGCTTCGAGTTCGAGTGGCTGGAGGGGCGTGAGCTGGACGAGGCACAGTGGGATTTCGTCTACGCCTGCTATGCCAACACTTATGCGGTGCGGCGTCAGGCGCCGTATCTGACGCGGGAGTTTTTCAGCCTGCTGGCCGAACGCATGCCCGAAGCGATTCGCGTGGTCCTGGCCAAACAGGGCTCACGGCCGGTGGCGATGGCGTTCAGTCTGGTCGGTGGCGACAGTTTCTACGGGCGTTATTGGGGCTGCCTGGCCGAGTTTGATCGGCTGCATTTCGAGACGTGTTTTTATCAGGGCATGGACTACGCGATTGCCCATGGCATCCAGCGTTTCGACGCCGGGGCGCAGGGCGAGCACAAGTTGATTCGCGGCTTTGAACCGGTGATCACCCATTCCTGGCATTACCTGCGGCATCCGGGGTTGAAAGCGGCGGTGAAGGATTTCCTCCAGCAAGAGCGCGCCGGGGTTCTGGCCTATGCCGAAGAGGCCCGGACAGCGTTGCCTTATCGCCAAACCTGACCATGATCGTTCCCACGCTCTGCGTGGGAATGCAGGCCGTGACGCTCCGCGTCACTGGACGCGGAGCGTCCCTTGAGGCATTCCCACGCGGAGCGTGGGAACGATCATATCGCGCGATCAGTCGATACCGACAAACCCTCCGGTCTGGTGCGCCCACAACCGCGCATACAGGCCACGATGGGCGAGCAGTTCGGCGTGGGTGCCGCTCTCGGCGATCTTGCCGTTTTCCAGCACCACCAGACGGTCCATGCGCGCGATGGTCGAGAGACGGTGGGCGATGGCGATTACGGTTTTGCCCTGCATCAAGGTCTCGAGGCTTTCCTGAATCGCCGCTTCAACCTCCGAGTCCAGCGCCGAAGTGGCTTCGTCCATGATCAGGATCGGCGCGTCCTTGAGCAGTACCCGCGCAATCGCGATGCGCTGGCGCTGACCGCCCGACAGTTTCACCCCGCGCTCGCCGACATGGGCATCGAAACCGGTGCGGCCTTCAGCGTCGGACAGCAGTGGAATGAACTCATCGGCGCGAGCCTTGTGCACCGCCTCCCACAGTTCAGCGTCGGTGGCGTCGGGTTTGCCGTAAAGCAAGTTGTCGCGGATCGAGCGGTGCAACAGCGAGGTGTCCTGAGTGATCATGCCGATCCGCGCACGCAGGCTTTCCTGGCCGACTTCAGCAATGTTCTGCCCATCGATCAGGATGCGCCCGCCCTCGACGTCGTATAGGCGCAGCAACAGGTTGACCAGGGTTGATTTGCCGGCGCCGGACGGGCCGATCAAACCGATTTTTTCCCCCGGTTTTATCGTCAGATTGAGGTCGCCGATGATGCCTTTCTTCTTGCCGTAGTGAAAATCCACGTGCTCGAAACGCACTTCGCCCGAGGCCACGGCCAGCGGTTTGGCCTGCTCGCGGTCGGTGACGCTGACCGGTTGCGAAATGGTGCGCAGACCGTCCTGGACCATGCCGATGTTTTCGAAAATGCCGGTGACCACCCACATGATCCAGCCGGACATGTTGACGATACGAATCACCAGGCCGGTGGCCAGGGCAATCGCGCCGACGGTGATCAGCGACTGCGTCCACAGCCACAATGCCAGCGCCGTGGTGCCGACGATCAGCAGGCCGTTCATGGTGGTAATCGCCACGTCCATGCTGGTCACCACGCGACCGGCCATCTGCGCTTTGACGGTCTGTTCCTCGATCGCTTCCTTGGCGTAGTGCTGTTCGAAGTTGGTGTGAGCGAACAGTTTCAGCGTGGCGATGTTGGTGTAGCCGTCGACGATACGGCCCATCAATTTCGAGCGCGCGTCAGAGGCTTCCACCGAACGCTCTTTCACGCGCGGCACGAAGTAATACAGCGCGCCGATGTAGGCAACGATCCAGGTCAGCAACGGGATCATCAGGCGCCAGTCGGCTTCGGCGAACAGCACCAGCGAGCTGATCGCATAGATCACCACGTGCCACAGTGCATCCACCGCTTGCACGGCAGAATCGCGCAGCGAGTTGCCGGTCTGCATGATGCGCTGGGCGATGCGCCCGGCGAAGTCGTTCTGGAAGAAATTCAGGCTCTGCTTGAGCACGTAGCTGTGGTTCTGCCAGCGGATCATGCTGGTCATGCCCGGGCTCAGGGTCTGATGCACCAGCAGGTCGTGCAGGGCAAAGAAGATCGGTCGCAGCACCAGAGCGACCACCAGCATCCAGGTCAATTCGAGGGCGTGGTCGCTGAAGAAATTCGGGTTGGGCGTGCCTTGTGCCAGGTCGATGATGCGGCTCAGGTAGCTGAACAGCGCTACTTCGATCAATGAGGCAAACAGGCCGATGACGAGCAGTGCAGCGAAACTCGGCCAGACCTGCTTCAGGTAATAGACGTAGAAGGGCCAGACGCGGTCCGGCGGAGACGCCGTCGGGGCGTCGCGGAAGATATCGATCAGTTGTTCGAAACGGCGATAGAGCATCAGATAACCGCCCGGAATCCGGGCTCTCCTTTTATCAGTGCGAGCGGCGCAGGCTCAGCCCCACGCCGCTCGATATGCCCGGCGAAACTCAGTCGATGCGCTTGGCCGACTTGATGATCACAGGGTCGACAGGCACGTTTTGCATGCCGCTTTTGGTGGTGGTCTGCGAGTTGACGATGATGTCCACGACATCCATGCCCTTGACCACTTTGGCGAACACCGCGTAACCAGCGTCACGGCCCGGATCGAGGAATGCGTTGTCGGCAACGTTGATGAAGAACTGGCTGGTCGCCGAATCAGGGTTGGAAGTACGCGCCATCGACAGGGTGCCACGAACGTTGTGCAGGCCATTGCTGGCCTCGTTCTTGATCGGCGCCTTGGTTTCTTTCTGTTGCATCTGCTGGGTGAAGCCGCCGCCCTGAGCCATGAAGCCCGGGATCACGCGGTGGAAAATGGTGTTGTTGTAGAAGCCGCTGTCAACGTATTCAAGGAAGTTCTTCGTGCTGATCGGTGCCTTGACCGGGTCCAGTTCGATTTCGATCTGGCCGTTGGTGGTGTCCAGCAGCACGTGGGGCGCCTTGGCCGGGGTAGCAGCCATCAGGTTGGCGGCAAACAGTACGGAGCCGGCGGCGAGGGCGAGTTTTTTCAGCATGGGTCAGTGATCCTGAGAGTGAAGGTCGGCTGTGGCGAGAAAATCCAGCAGCGTGTGATTGAAGCGTTCGGGTTGATCGAGCGGGGTGGCATGGCGCGAGTCGTCAATTACCACCAGCCGCGCATCCGGCAGCAGTTTTACATAGGTTTCTTTTAACGCCACCGGTGTGTAGTCACGGTCGGCGCTGATGACGAGCGTTGGACAGGACACCCGGGAAAGTCGTTCCTGAACGCCCCAGCCCACGATCGCATCGAAGCTGGCGAGATAAGCACGTTTGTCGTTTTTTGCCCAGCGTTCGGCCATTTTCCGTCGCAGATCGGCCTGTTCCGGCTTGGGGAAAAGTTTGCTGCCGAGGGCTTTGCCGATGGTTTCCAAGCTGAGCACGCGCATCAGGCTCCAGCGTTTGAACCACTGCCAGTAGTCGTCGCGGGTGCGCAATTTGACTTGTGGCGCGCTGTTGACGATGGTCAGGCTCTTGAGCGCCTGAGGCTGATCGACGGCCAGTTGAAAGCCGATCATCCCGCCCATCGACAGCCCGACGTAGTGCACCGGGCCGAGGCGCAGGTGCTCGATCAAGGCCAGCAGGTCGGCGCTGAACCCGGCAATGCTGTAGCGCTCGCGGGGTTTGTCCGAGCGCCCGTGGCCGCGAATGTCCGGGACGATCACCCGGTAGTGCGCGGCCAGCGCGGGGATCTGCATTTCCCAGTCCAGGGTGCTCGAGCCGAGCCCGTGAACCAGCAGCAACGGCGCACCGTGGCCATATTCCTCGTAGTGCAGGTTGCAACCTTCGTGCTCGAAATACGCCATCGGTGAACTCCGTGTCAGGCTTGTTCAGGTGCGGCGAACGGTGCGTCCAGCGGCAAGGTGTCGAAGGTGCGCAACAATTCGATAAGGATTTGCGTGGCCGGGCCCAGGGGTTTGTCCTTGTTCGAATACAGATAGAAGCTCGAATTGCGGCTGCCGCCTCGGTCCAACGGTAGCAGCTTGAGCGAACCATCCTTGAGCTCGCGGTCGATCATGTGCCGCGGTAGCCAGGCAAAGCCCAGGCCGCTGCTGACAAAAGTCGCGGCGGTGGCGAGGCTGCCGACGGTCCAGCGCTGTTCGGCGCCGAGCCAGCCGACATCGCGCGGCTGCTGGCGGCCGGAGTCGCGGATCACCACCTGCATCTGGGTTTCCAGATCCTGAAAGCTCAGCTCGCGATTGAGCCGATGCAGCGGGTGATCAGGGTGGGCGACGGCGACGAACTCGACATCGCTCAATTCCGCACCCAGGTAGCCGGGAATGCTCAGGCCGGTGATTGCCAGGTCCGCCACGCCTTCGAGCAGCACTTCCTCGACGCCCGACAACACTTCCTCGCGCAGACGCACGCGGCAGCCGCGACTCTGCGGCATGAACGCGGTCAGGGCGCGGACGATCCGCGCGCTCGGGTAGGCCGCATCGACCACCAGCCGCACTTCCGCTTCCCAGCCTTGCTCCATGTGATGGGCGAGGTCTTCGAGTTGGCTGGCCTGTTTGACCAATTGCCGCGAACGGCGCAGCAATACGCCGCCGGCCTCGGTGAGCACGGCTTTGCGCCCGTCGATGCGCAGCAATGGCACGCCGAGCTGATCCTGCATGCGGGCGACGGTGTAGCTCACCGACGATTGCGAACGGTGCAGGGCCTCGGCGGCCTGGGCGAATCCGCCGTGGTCGACCACGGCCTGCAACGTTCGCCATTGATCAAGGGTCACGCGGGGCGCTTTCATCAATAGCTCCTCTTGTCCTAAGCTGGCCGTCCCTCATGGAGACTGCCGAATGAAAAAATTCTGTTGTGTGGTGCTGGCGCTACTGCCGTTGACCGCGTTTGCCTATCCGATCGATGTGCAAAAGGATCTCAACGGCATGAAGATCGACTACGAGACTTACGACACGGACAACGACATCGGCTCGATCCGCGTGGCCAACTACGGTGATGTCGACGCGACCTGCCGTGCGGTGTTCAGCAACGGCCCGGAAGCACCACGCACGCGTAGCATCGATGTGCCGGCGGGCAAGCATAAAAACGCCACGGCCAAGTTCACCCGCGAGATCATCAAGCTGCGCATCAAACTGACCTGCACCCCGAAATAACGCTATTTTCCTGTGGGAGCGAGCCTGCTCGCGAAGACGGAGTGTCATCCAGAGATGATGTGACTGACATTCCGCTTTCGCGAGCAGGCTCGCTCCCACAGGGGATATGGGTCTAGCTTATAAACGAATTTATCGATGGATTACAGCGGATATTTGCGCTTTTTCATCGATTCGACTCTGTTTAACCTTCACTCCATCGACTTACAACATTCTCGGATGGAGGCTACACACCATGTCCCGCGTTCTGATCATCGAAAGCAGTGCCCGCCAGCAAGACTCGGTTTCCCGTCAACTGACCCAGACCTTCATCGCTCAGTGGAAAGCCGCGCACCCTGCCGATCAGATCACCGTGCGTGACCTCGCCGCGAACCCGGTGCCGCATCTGGACGCCAACTTGCTGGGCGGCTGGATGAAGCCCGCCGAGCAGCGCAACGACAGCGAACAGGCGTCGCTGGACCGCTCCAACCAATTGACTGATGAGCTGCTTGCCGCCGACGTGCTGGTGCTGGCGGCACCGATGTACAACTTTGCGATCCCGAGCACGCTCAAGGCCTGGCTTGACCATGTGCTGCGTGCCGGGGTGACCTTCAAGTACACCGAAACCGGCCCGCAAGGTCTGCTCAGCGGCAAGCGCGCCTTTGTCCTGACTGCTCGCGGTGGTGTGTATGCCGGTGGCCCGGCGGATCATCAGGAACCGTACTTGCGGCAGGTGATGGGTTTCATCGGGATCAACGACGTGACCTTTATCCATGCTGAGGGCATGAACCTGGGCGGTGACTTCCAGGAGAAGGGCCTGAATCAGGCCAACGCCAAACTGTCTCAGGTCGCTTGATCGGTTAATCGCCAGATAATCGCCGATTGTTTAAGTGACCTGGCGCAACCCCTTCAAGGTTCCACGCGCATCGAACCTCCCTTTGCACTTTTGCTCCTGAGTGCTGTAGCCCGATTGAACGCTTTAGCGAGATCGGGCTTTTTTTTGTCTGCGATTTTTCTGAACACTGCACATCCGAATTTCACATAAGTCCCTGTGGGAGCGGGCTTGCCCGCGATGGCGGAGTGTCAGTCGACAAATACTTGCCTGACCCTCCCTCATCGCGGGCAAGCCCGCTCCCACAGGGATTTGTGTTGTTCGAGGGTTCGCGGTCTGGCGCAAAAACCGCTATCGTCGCCGCCATTCGATTTTCGAGGCGAGCATGGGCTATCTACTTTGTGTCACGCTGATCCAGGCGTTTTCCTTCAGTCTGATCGGCGAATACCTGGCCGGGCATGTCGACAGTTACTTCGCGGTGCTGGTGCGTGTGGTGCTGGCCGGGCTGGTGTTTATTCCGTTGACGCGCTGGCGTTCGGTGGAGCCGGCGTTCATGCGTGGCATGTTGCTGATCGGCGCGTTGCAGTTCGGTGTGACTTACGTCTGCCTGTACCTGAGCTTCCGCGTGCTGACGGTGCCGGAGGTGTTGCTGTTCACCATTCTCACGCCGCTGCACGTGACGTTGATCGAAGACGCGCTGAACCGCCGCTTCAACCCGTGGGCATTGATTGCTGCGCTGGTGGCAGTCGGCGGTGCGGCGGTGATTCGCTTCGACAGCATCAGTCCCGACTTCTTCATGGGCTTCCTGCTGCTGCAACTGGCCAACTTCACTTATGCCGCCGGGCAGGTCCTGTACAAGCATCTGGTGGCGAAGCATCCGAGTGATCTGCCGCATTACCGCCGCTTCGGTTATTTCTACCTCGGTGCATTGGCGGTTGTGCTGCCAGCGTTCCTGTTGTTCGGCAAGTCGAACTTTCTCCCGGAAGCGCCGTTGCAATGGGGCGTGTTGCTGTTTCTCGGACTAGTCTCGACTGCGTTGGGTCTGTACTGGTGGAACAAGGGCGCGTGCATGGTCAACGGCGGAACACTGGCGGTGATGAACAACCTGCACGTGCCGGTGGGGTTGCTGTTGAATCTGCTGATCTGGAATCAGCATGAGGAACTGGGGCGGTTGTTCCTTGGCGGGGGGGTGATTCTGGCAGCGGTGTGGATCAGCCGGTTGGGCATCCGCAGATCCCCGGCCGCCGCATAACCCCTGTGGGAGCGAGCCTGCTCGCGAAGGCGTTGGGTCAGATAAGTATGGGTCGACTGACACATTGCATTCGCGAGCAGGCTCGCTCCCACATTGGATCTTTAGGTTACATCAGGTGTTTTTCCGGCTCGGGAATACTCGCCGAGCCCAACACCGCTGGCAGCAACCCGGCGCGCAAATCCCCGCCACTCGGCTGTTGATACAGACTCAAGCCAAACTCCGGCAACACCGCCAGCAGGTAATCGAAAATATCCCCCTGAATCCGCTCGTAATCGGCCCACACCGTGGTGCGGGTGAAGCAGTAGATTTCCAGCGGAATGCCCTGCGCGGTGGTCTGCATCTGCCGGACCATGCAGGTCATGTTCGGCTGAATCTCCGGGTGACTCTTCAGATACGCCAGCGCATAGGCGCGGAAGGTGCCGATGTTGGTCATGCGGCGGCGGTTGGCCGACATGGCTGCGACATTGCCCTGCGCTTCGTTCCAGGCCTTGAGCTCGGCTTTCTTGCGGCCCATGTAGTCGGTCAGCAGGTGCACCTGCGAGAGCTTTTCTTCCTCGTCGTCGCGGATGAAGCGCACGCCGCTGGCATCGATGAACAGGCTGCGCTTGATCCGCCGACCGCCGGACTGCTGCATGCCGCGCCAGTTCTTGAACGACTCGGACATCAGCCGCCAGGTCGGGATCGAGACGATCGTCTTGTCGAAGTTCTGCACTTTGACCGTGTGCAACGTGATGTCGACCACGTCGCCATCGGCGCCGACTTGTGGCATTTCGATCCAGTCGCCGACCCGCAGCATGTCGTTGCTGGTCAGCTGCACGCTGGCGACGAACGACAGCAGCGTGTCCTTGTAGACCAATAGAATCACTGCCGACATCGCACCCAGACCCGATAGCAGCAACAGCGGCGAGCGGTCGATCAATGTAGCGACGATGATGATCGCGCCGAACACGTACAAAACCATTTTCGCCAGTTGCACGTAGCCTTTGATCGAGCGCGTGCGGGCGTGCTCGGTGCGGGCATAGATGTCGAGCAGGGCGTTGAGCAGGGCGCTGACCGCCAGCAGCAGGAACAGAATGGTGAAGGCCAGCGCGACGTTGCCGAGGAAATTCATCGCGGTTTTGCTCAGCTCCGGCACCAGGTGCAGGCCGAACTGGATCACCAGCGACGGCGTCATCTGCGCCAGTCGTTGAAACACCTTGTTGTGGCGAAAGTCGTTGATCCAGTGCAGCGCCGGCTGGCGGCCGAGCATGCGGCTGGCGTGCAGGATCAGGTAACGCGCCACTCGTCCGAGCACCAGCGCGATGACCAGCAGCACCAGCAGCGCCAGTCCCGATTGCAGAAGTGGGTGCTCTTCGAGCGTGCCCCAGAGGCCTTGGGCTTTGAGCCAGAGCTGTTTGATATCCATGAGCGAAACGTTTCTTCTGTAAGACGCGAGGGCCGATTAGAGCATTTAAGACGCTGTGTATTGCAGCGAGTGACAAATCGGGCAACAAAAAAACCACTGATTGTCGCCGTTTGCACAAAGAAACTCGGCCTGAGCGCTCGAAACCGGTAACCTATGCAGCTGTTTTTTTGCATATCTTCGAGGTAGCACCCGTGTTTTCCCAATTCGCCCTGCACGAACGCCTGCTCAAAGCCGTGGCCGAGCTGAAATTTGTCGAGCCAACGCCAGTGCAAGCCGCGGCCATCCCGCTGGCGCTCCAGGGGCGTGATCTGCGGGTGACGGCGCAAACCGGTAGCGGCAAAACCGCCGCTTTCGTCTTGCCGATCCTCAATCGCCTGATCGGCCCGGCGAAGATCCGCGTCAGCATCAAGACGCTGATCCTGCTGCCGACCCGTGAACTGGCCCAGCAGACCTTGAAGGAAGTCGAACGCTTCTCGCAGTTCACTTTCATCAAGTCCGGCCTGATCACTGGCGGCGAAGACTTCAAGGTGCAGGCGGCCATGCTGCGCAAAGTGCCGGACATCCTCATCGGCACCCCGGGGCGGATGATCGAGCAGCTCAACGCCGGCAACCTCGACCTGAAAGAAGTCGAAGTGCTGGTGCTCGACGAAGCCGACCGCATGCTCGACATGGGCTTCGCCGAAGACGTGCAGCGTCTGGTCGATGAGTGCCCGAACCGTCAGCAGACCATGCTGTTCTCCGCGACCACCGGCGGTTCAGGTCTGCGCGAGATGATCGCCAAGGTCCTGAACAACCCTGAGCACCTGCAGCTCAACGCCGTCAGCCAGCTCAACTCGACGACTCGCCAGCAAATCATCACCGCCGACCACAATCAGCACAAAGAGCAGATTGTGAACTGGCTGCTGGCCAACGAGACCTACCAGAAGGCCATCGTCTTCACCAATACCCGCGCCATGGCCGACCGCATCTACGGCCGCCTCGTGGCCCAGGAATACAAGGCGTTCGTGCTGCACGGCGAGAAAGACCAGAAGGATCGCAAACTGGCGATTGATCGTCTGAAGCAGGGCGGTGTGAAGATCCTCGTCGCGACCGACGTTGCCGCCCGTGGTCTGGACGTCGACGGTCTGGATCTGGTGATCAACTTCGACATGCCACGCAGCGGCGACGAATACGTACACCGCATCGGTCGTACCGGCCGCGCCGGCAACGACGGTCTGGCGATCTCGCTGATCTGCCACGGCGACTGGAACCTGATGTCGAGCATCGAGCGCTACCTGAAGCAAAGCTTCGAGCGCCGCACCATCAAGGAAGTCAAAGGCACCTACGGCGGGCCGAAAAAGGTCAAGGCCTCGGGCAAAGCCGTCGGCGTGAAGAAGAAAAAGACCGACGCCAAGGGCGACAAGAAGAAAACCGCCGCCAAGACGCCGACCAAGCGCAAGAGCGTCAACCGTCCAAAGCCGGATTCTCTGGTGAGCAGCGACGGCATGGCCCCGCTCAAGCGTCGTAAGCCAGCCGAGCCTGCGGCTGAGTAAGCTTTAGCAGCGCATATAAAAAACCGGACATTGTCCGGTTTTTTTTCGCCTCAACTGTCGGCTTTTTTCTCTGCCGACCCCAGTTCCTTCAGACGCTGATCGATCAACTGGCATTTGTCCGGCAGATCGGCGCTGGCCGTGCCCAGATCCATTTTCTGCAGCTCGGCGTTAATCTCCTTGGCTTTTTCCGGATTCTGCTCGGTGAGCTTGGAGACTTCCTTGGCCAGTTGTTCGCGTTTGATCGTCGCCTCTTCCGGCGTGCAGGCCCAGACGGGCAGGGCGCAGACAAGGGTGGCGGCGAGGGACAGCTTGATCAGGGTTTTCATGGGCAGGCCTCAGTTCCGGTTAAGGCGGGTTAACCGGTTGAGGGCTGAAGCGTGGCAAAAGTTCAGTAAGCTTCGCAGGAGGAATGCGGATCAAAAGTTCGCTTCAGCTATCGACGCGCCGATGCAGTGATCAAAGATATCGACAAGAGGTTGCTCAACTCCGTAGAAGGAGTGAATGCATGCGTCAATCCACCCTTGGCGATCCACCGAATGCCAATCGATCGAATAACCTGCGTTGTAAATGATGTATTCAAAGACAATACGCTGGGTTCGTCCGTTACCCTCTCTGAACGGGTGGGCAACGTTGATATTTCCATACATCTCGGCCACTGAGTGGATGAGGTGATCACGTGAGTAGTCCTCGAACCAGCCTGCATTGGCCATTTTCGAAAACTCTTTTGCGACCTCGCGCTCAATGAATTCCGGGCTGCAAAAACGGGTGTTGCCCTTGCTGATTGCCAGCGTGCGGATTTCACCCGCCCAAGAATAGACTTTGTCGAACAAGGTGCGGTGAACGTCTTTCAACGTAGCAAGACTGTATGGGGGGGCAATGAATTCCAGTTTCGCAGCAGCTAATTCGTTGATATAGCGTTCCGCTTCGTCCAAATCCTCTGCGGTGCGCAAATCGAGCAGATTGATGAGTACGTCTGAGCCCGGATAGCAATCCGGGGCTTGGTCAGCACCATATTTATCATTACTCAAACTTTTACGTGCCGGACGGCTTTCAGGGCAGCCTCCCGAGTAGGGAGTTTGATTTCCCCATCGCAAGGTGAAGGAGCGAAGCCTTCCAGGCGCAAACTAGCTGCGAAGTTGGCTCTGCGATGCTTGGCGAACCAGATTTTCTTGGTTTCTAAACTCAGCTTTTCCATCTTGCCCCCTCAATGTCAGGTGCGCCAATTGTAGCGGAGGAATGTCCGAAAGGCCCCGATGACTTAGCATCGCACATTCGCAGGTGCTGTAGAATCCGCTCGTCGGGCCTCTCTGGGTAGAAGTGCACCGGGGGAGCCCATGCACGGATTGCGCTCAAGACCGCTGCTCACTCTGACAGCAACCCGACTTCGGCGCACCGTCATACCGATCATGATGCCGCACCCATTCCATGATCTCGTCTTCATTCCTGCCCTTGGGCGTCAGATCCAGATAGTGGTAAGCGCCAACCAGCATGTCCAGGCCGCGCGCGTATGTGGAATAGGTGTGAAAAATCTCGCCTTCGTCATTGCGATAAAACACGCTCAGCCCCGGCATTTCTTCCTCGGCGCTGTCGGTTTTTTCGTAGTTGTAGGTAGCCTTGCCCTCGGCGACGTCCTCAGCCCGGGCGCAAACGCCGAAGTCGTAATTGAAATCGCAACCTTCTGACGAGACCCAGTCGAATTTCCAGCCCATGCGTTGTTTGAACGCCTGAAACTCGCGGAACGGCGCGTGGGAGACGGCGACCACCGCGACGTCGTGATGGGCCAGGTGCTGGTTGGCGCCGTCAATGTGGTCGCTGAGGAACGAGCAGCCCTGGCAGCCTTGCTCCCAACCTTTGGCGAACATGAAGTGGTAGATGATCAACTGGCTGTTTTGGCCGAACAGATCATTGAGCCTCAGCTCGCCGTTCGGGCCTTGGAAGTGATAGTCCTTGTCGACCTTCACCCACGGCAGGGCGCGGCGCTCGGCGCTGAGGCGATCGCGTTCCCGGGTGAAGGCTTTTTCGCGGGCCAGATGCTGCTGGCGGGCGGCGAGCCATTCTTCGCGTGATACCACCGGATGGTTTGTAACGTTCATGACGATGTCTCCTGCGGGTTGAACCGGCTGTTTCAGCCTAGTCGTTCATCGTGCGAGGGAATCGACAGCCGCCGGTCGGTCGGGTCCGGAAATACTGCTGAACGGCTGCGCAGCGCTTCGGTCACAACCTTGAAAGCGGCACAAAATCACCCGCACCGGAGGTTGGATCAGGATGACGACTTATAACTGGGATTTGATTGAACGTTTGCTGCATGAAGTGCAGAACAGCGCTGGCCACAGCTTCGCTCCCCGCGCTTATGCCGAAGACCATGCGGCCGAGAAAGCCAGCGCCGGCGAGCCGATCGACAATCTCGATCACTTGAAAACCCTGGCCTGTGATTATGAAAAGCTCTTGCTGGAGCGCGGATTCATCGAGCCGCGGCCGGATCACGAGGGTAGTACTGGCAACAACTTCATTCTGACCCCGCGCGGCTCCAGCCTGCTGAGCCTGATCGACAGCAGCATCCCCGGCAACGACCATCCGCGTCAGGTGCTGGATGAGCAGGAGGATGCGCTGGATGAGGTGACGTTTGATGAAGTCGCCTCAAAGGCTCAAATCGCCTGAACCAGTGAAAACCGCCCTGTGGGAGCGAGCCTGCTCGCGAATACGGTCTGTCAGTGACATTGAACTGTCTGATACACCGCTATCGCGAGCAGGCTCGCTCCCACATTGGATTCCAGTAATTTCAAGGTTTCTGCGCGGCCTTCAGGCACTTGAGGTCATTGAAGTCTTTGCGCACTCCCTCGATTTTCTTCAGCAAGCGCTCACGCTGCTGCGGCGTGCTCTCGGCCATCAAGTCGACAAACAGCGAGCGCGCCTGGGCTTCGGTGTTGGCGTAGGCCTTGCGATAATCCGCTGTCCACAACCGCTCGCGATTGACCAGAAGTGTCTCGATACGTTGTGGGAATTCCGCGCTTTGGCGTTGCGCAACGGCGGCGCTGAACTGTTGCTGCCAGTGCGCGCGGTTGGCGATCCATTGGGTGTTCTGGTCGCCCAAGGCATTGGTCCAGGCCACGACGCGTTGTTTCTGTGAATCACTGAGCGGGCCTAGCCAATCGTTCAGGCGTTTTTCCATGCGCTCGCCGCGCTCCTTGATCTGCTGGGCCAGCGGCGGTTTCACGTATTCCTGCTGACGTTTGCGCAAATCCTTGGCAAACGCGTCGTTCATTTCTGCCACCTGTTTATCGTCCAGGCCTTGCAGCAACTCAATGGCCGAAGGGGTGATTTCCCGGGCGGTTTCGGCAATGGCCTGCTTGGCTTCGGCGGTGCGCTCCTGTAGCGCGGCGTCGCTGACCTGATTGCTCTCGACCATGGCCTGCAAACGGTCCAGCCAGTCGAGGTAACCCGGTAGCTGCGTGGTGCAGTGCCAGCTCAGGTGTTCTCTGAGCCTTTCGTTGAACCAGTCTTTCTGCTCGCCGTTCATGTCCACGTAGTCACTCAGCGACCATGGAATAATCACGTCGAGGTTGCGGTAGGCCAGGCCCACGCGGCTGCAAGCGCCTAGGGCGAGGGTGAAGATGAGCAGGGCGGCAATCTGTTTGAACCAGCGAGACATGGGCAAATCCTTGCGAAAGCCTGGCGTCGGAAATCTGATTCTTATGTGATGCAGGATGCGCGCGGCAGTTCAGCCGATCAATAGAACGTGCGTACAGCCTTGAGGGTGACGAGGCCGTCGCACTCGCTGTTGTGCCCGGAATAGGCCGAGCAATCACTGCCGCTGAGGCTGGAGTCGCTGTAGATCAGGTCAAGATCGACGCCCATGAACGGCCGCGACAGTTTCACCGACCAGTCAGTGAAACTGCTGATATAGCCACCGTCCACCGCCGCCGGTGTATTCAACTGGTGCGTGGTGTATTTCATGCTCACGCCGATGCCGAACGGCTGATTGCCAGTGAGGTCGGCAAACAAGGTGTTGTTCTGTTTATCCGGGTCGTTGCTCAGGGCAATGCCGAAGCGACTGCCGAGCAGAGTGAGGCCACCAAACAGCTCTTGGCTGTCGAGGGTGTCCACGCGGGGATAGCTGTAATGGATCATCCCGACTTCATAGCCGAGCACCTGATCGAACGGCTGCTTGAAGCCGACGTAGGAATCGATCTCGAGGTTCTTGCCCGGGCTGATGCCCATGCTCGGCGCGTACTGGCCGAAATACACGCCGCTGTCGTGGCTCAGATCAAGGCCGCCGTGGAACGAGCCGACCGCCGCCGGTTTGACCAGACCCTGGGCCATGCTGCGGCTGGGCGTGGTGCCTAGCTTGAGATCGAAGTCACCCAGTTCACCCTGAAAAACCTGCGCGTGCGCGGTCGCGCCTGACAGCAGGCTGACGAACAATAAACAGGGAAATGGGCGCATGCGTCACTCCATGAACCGCGAGCGCAGGGCGAAGGCCTGCTGAAACGCTTGATCTAGACGCGTGCAAGGATACCGGCGAATGCCCGGCATTGATGGCCGTTCGTCGATTTTCGGGAATTTTTGTTTAAAGCGAAGGGGTGTTGCGCGGTGCCAGTCCAGGCGCTTCGAAGCTCAAAGCGCCTCTGGACGGGGTAAAACCGGTGTTACTTCTTGCCCAGGCTGATCTGCTTGGACGGGCCGAATGTCTGGCCACTGACGCCTTTGGCAATTTGCTGGATCTCGCCGCCGGACTTGAGGAATGCTGCGATCTGATCGTTGATCGATTCGCTGGTTTCAACGGCTGGAGCTGGCTTTGCTTTGCTGGTGGATGCTTTTACACGCATGGCGGCCATTAACCTTTAGAAAAGTAACTCGGCCAGGCATCGTACAGGAATAACTTGACAATAGCTTGGTAAATATCCCCCGGAATAACCAAGCCCAGCGCTGCATTATTGCCTGATCGACACTGTTAATTTTTAGCTAACTCCCTGTTTTAAATAAGAACATCGAATCGGCGTGAGGCAATTGTGCGCAGCCGTAAGCCGCCCGGCCGGACTGACGAGCGGCACCTCATCGGGCAGTGATCAAAAAAAATCAACAGGTTGACGCAGATTTTCCGCTGCGAGGATCTGTCGCCCGACGTTGGCGGCAAAAACGGGTAGAATGCCGCCCACGTATTGAGGGTTTCGGAAATGGCTTTAGTCGGGCGTTACAACAGTTTGCAAGTGGTTAAACACACTAACTTCGGTTTATATCTGGACGGCGGTGCCGACGGCGAAATTCTTTTGCCCAACCGTTATATCCCTAAAGATATTCCCAGCGAAGATGAAGACTGGCTCAACGTATTCATCTATCTGGACAGCGAAGACAAACTTCTCGCCACCACGGAAAAACCCAAAGTTCAGGTCGGCGAATTTGCCAGCCTGAAAGTGGTTGAAGTCAACAGCATCGGCGTGTTCCTCGACTGGGGGCTGCCGAAGGATCTGTTGCTGCCGTACTCGGAAGAAAAGCGCCAGATGACCGCTGGCGAATACTGCGTGGTGCACGTCTACCTCGACAAACACACGCGCCGCATCACCGCCACCGCGCGCCTCGATCGTTACCTGGACAAGACCCCGGCCACCTACAGCCCGGGCCAGGAAGTTGATCTGCTGGTGGCCGAAGCCACCGACATGGGCTTCAAGGCGATCATCAACAACAAGCACTGGGGCCTGATCCACAAGAACGAGATCTTCAAGTTCATGCGTTCGGGCATGCGCGAGAAAGGCTTCATCAAGGAAGTGCGCGCCGACGGCAAGATCAGCCTGAGCCTGCAACCGGTTGGTCAGGAAGCGGCGAGCAGTCTGAGTTCGAAGATCCTCGGCAAGTTGCGCGAAAACGACGGCACCCTGGCGGTCAGTGACAAGAGTGATCCGGCGTTGATCAGCAGCCTGTTCGGCGTCAGCAAGGGCAACTTCAAGAAAGCCATCGGTTCGCTGTACAAGGAAGGCAAGATCGTCATCCACGCCGATCGCATTGAACTAACCTGAGCCTTGAGTGGCCCATGTTGCAGGCCACACAAGAGGTTGGATCGATGAAAAAGGCGCTGATCGCTTACGTCGCAACGCTGCTGACGTTTCTGCTGCTCGATGGCATCTGGCTCGGGCTGCTGATGGCGCCGACCTATCGCGAACTGCTCGGTTCGCTGATGCTGGAAAAACCGCTGCTGTTGCCCGCAGCGGTTTTTTATTGCCTGTACGTTATTGGCTGCGTGGTGTTCGTGGTGTTGCCGGCGCTGAGCTGGCAGAGGGCGGCGAAGCTGGGCGCGCTATTGGGACTGGTGGCCTACGGCACTTATGACCTGACCAACTGGGCAACCTTGCGCGACTGGTCGGTGCAGGTGAGTTTGATGGACTGGGCGTGGGGGACAGTGGCGACGGCGGTTGCTTGCACGGTGGGTTATTTGATGGCGAAGCGATTCACGTGAGCTGATCCGGCAGTTGTGTTGGCAGTGCTGGCCTCTTCGCGAGCAGGCTCGCTCCCACGTGTTCACCGAATCCTCTGTGGGAGCGAGCCTGCTCGCGAATGACGGCGCAGCCGTCAACCATTCAGCGCTGACGCCACTGACCAACTTAATGTCTTTTCCAGACGGCTTTTTCCGCGCGACTGATTGATAATTCCCGACACTGTTTTCTGACCATTGGATGGCCTGCCATGTTGTGTGTGTTCGAGGTGATGCGGTGAGTGCCGAGCGGCGCAATGCCGACGGTTTTGCCCTGCAAGTGATGATCGGCCTGTGCCTGATCTGGGGTGTGCAGCAAGTCCTGATCAAGTGGGCGGCAACGGACATCGCGCCGGTGATGCAAGCGGCGGGGCGCTCGGGGATTTCTGCGTTGCTGGTCGGTTTGCTGATCTGCTGGAAGGGCGGTTGGGATCAGGTCGGCAGCACCTGGCGCGGCGGCTTGCTGGCCGGTGCGCTGTTTGGTCTGGAGTTTCTGTTCATCGCCGAAGGTCTGCAATTGACGACCGCCGCGCATATGTCGGTGTTCTTGTATACCGCGCCGATCTTCACCGCACTCGGCGTGCATTTCCTGCTCGCCAGCGAGCGGTTGCGCCCGTTGCAATGGCTGGGGATTCTGCTGGCGTTCATCGGCATCGCGATTGCCTTCGCCGGCGGTGTGTCGTGGGACAACCTTGATCGGCGCATGCTGCTGGGCGATGCCTTCGGCGTATTGGCCGGCGCCTGTTGGGGCGCGACCACCGTGGTGGTGCGCGCCTCGCGACTGTCGGAAGCGCCGGTGACATTGACCCTGTTCTATCAGTTGCTGGTCGGCTTCATCGGCCTGCTGTTGATCGCGCTGTTCAGCGGCCAGATCACCCACGTCAGCCTGACCACCGTGGCGGTGGCGAGTGTGCTGTTCCAGGGCCTGGTGGTGTCGTTCTTCAGTTACCTGGTGTGGTTCTGGCTGCTGCGCCGTTATCTGGCGGCCAACCTTGCGGTGTTCTCGTTCATGACGCCGTTGTTCGGCGTGACCTTCGGCGTGCTGCTGCTCGGCGAACAGTTGAGCCTGAACTTCGTCATCGGCGCCGTGCTGGTGCTGCTCGGCATCACTTTCGTCAGCGCCGAACAGTGGCTGCGTCGGCGTTTGCGCAAGGCGCTGGGCCAGTAGCCTTGGCCTGCATTGCCAGCGCGCCGGCCAGCAACAAGCCGGCACCGGCGATCAGCAGCGCCGGCTGCAAGCCGCCGCTGAAATGGCTGCTCAGCGCCGCCAGCAGCGGGCCGCTCAGCTGGCCGACAGCGAAGCACGCCGTGAGCATCCCGGCGTTGCGCTGAGTGTCGTGGGGCGCCAGCTCTCGCGAACGCTGCATGACCAGTTGCATGCACGCCAGAAACGGTGTGCCGCAGAGGATCACCCCCAGCGCCAGGCCGACGCCGCTGCCCAGCAGGCAAGCAAACACCCCGGCCGCTTGCAGCCACAACGTCGCCATCAGCCAGTGCCGCGTGGTCTCGGGATCATGTCGGCGCAGACTCACCAACCACACACCGATCGCCGCGCCGAGGCCAAAGCACGGCCAGAACAGATCCGCCTGCCACTGGCCGTGAAACTGCGCGTTGGCCATCTGCGACAGGAACGTTGCCGGAATGATGTAGCCGATGCCGTACAGCGCATATACCAACGCCAGCCGGGCAATGCCGCGATTCGCTGGGTTCACATGGGTTGTTGCTGGCCTCGCTACCACCGTGGGCTGCGGTAACAACCGCCAGACGCCGAGCATCATCAGCAACGCGGCGGCCGCGTAAATCAGCCACAGGGTTGCCGATGTCTGCTGCAAGCGATGTGAGGCCAGCGCCAACAACCCTGTGAGAAAAATCCCCAGACCCGGCCCGGCAAAAACCAGAGCCCCCCAGCGCGGGCGACCCGCTGCCGCCGCCAGCGGCTGACTGAGCGAAGTAATCATCACCAGCACCCAGGCACTCGCCACTCCGGTACCAAAGCGCATCAGCAAGTGCGACCAGAAACCGTTGGCCCAGAACGACGCCAGGGTCAACAGCACGCACAGCCACAGCCCGCCATGCAATCGTCGCTGCACCTGCTGCGGCCGCTGGGCGAACATCGCATCCACGGCACCGAGCAGATAGCCGAAGTAGTTGGCCGCCGCGATCAGCCCGGCGGCGGTGAGGTCGATCTGCCCTTCGCTGAGCAGGTGCGGCATCTGAGGTGTCAGGGCGAAACGGCCAATGCCCATGGCCATCATCAGGGCAACGAAACAGGCGGATAAACGTATCAGCGGCGACATGGTCGGGCTTCCTTCAAGGCAGCAATGACCGTCAGGCTAGGATCGATTGACTTTCTTTAAAATTGAATAATAGTGAGTAACTTGTTCTGTTAAGGAGAAAGCAGTGGAATTCAGCCAACTGCGGATATTCCAGGCGGTCGCCGAGGAAGGCTCGATCACCCGCGCCGCCGAGCGCTTGCATCGTGTGCCGTCGAATCTGTCGACGCGCCTGAAACAGCTCGAGGAGCAGCTGGGTGTCGAATTGTTCGTGCGCGAACGGCAGCGCTTGCAGCTGTCGCCGGCGGGCAAGGTTTTGCTCGACTACACCGGCAAACTCTTCGCTCTGCGCGATCAGGCCAGTGCGGCGGTGATGGGCGGGCAACCGGCCGGGGATTTCGTGCTGGGCACCATGTACAGCACGGCGGCGATTCATCTGCCGGCGCTGCTGGCGCGTTATCACAAGCAATACCCGATGGTGAATTTGCAGGTACAATCGGCGCCGACCGGCGAACTGCTCGAAGGTTTGCTCACCGGCCGCCTCGACGCGGCGTTGGTCGACGGACCGCTGGAACTGGCCGGGCTCGATGGCGTGCCGCTGTGCGAAGAACGCCTAGTGCTGATCACCGAAATCGACCATCCACCGGTGCACAGCGCGCGGGATGTCGAGGGGCGCTCGGTATTCACCTTCCGTCAGGGCTGTTCATATCGCATGCGTCTGGAAGCGTGGTTCTCTCATTATCACGCGGCGATGGGCCGGCCGATGGAGATCGAGTCTTATCAGGGCATGCTCGCCTGTGTGATTGCCGGCAGTGGTGTGGCGTTGATGGCCGAGTCGATGCTGGCCAGCCTGCCGGGTCGCGAAAGTGTCGCCGTGCATCCGTTGGCCGAGCCTTTCGCGGGTGCGACAACATGGCTCATGTGGCGCAAGGGTATGGCCGGGGCAAACCTGAATGCCTGGATTGACGTGCAGCAAGCGGTCTATCCCGTGGCTTTGCATGAAGTGCGGGAAACCGCGTGAACCAATCGCAACAGATTCTGTTCAATTCAGTAACAGATCATTGCGGATTTGGCCGAGCATTGCGTAGGACTTCGGACTATTATCAGTGCGAAGCGGCCTCAGAATTCCGGCCGCTCAGCACCACCCTGAAGGGGGCATGACGATGAAAGAGAAAATCCAGAACTGGCTGCACGATTTGGGAGTTGCCCTCGGTTTGATCGAACCGCCTCTGCAACCGGTACCGATTCGCACGGACGACGAACAGCGCCGACGCCAGCCACGTCGCCGTTAATACCTGCGATCAGAGATTTCAGGATCGCAGCCGTCGGCAGTTTCTACAAATGGTAGGAGCTGCCGAAGGCTGCGATCTTTTGCTTTTCGCCAAGCGAAAAAAACGGGTGTGGCCACCGACGCCACACCCGCTGAAGAAAACATCACCTCGTTACTGTCGATTCACACCGCAGTGGCCACGGTTGCCGGGCGCGGCGAGAACAGGCTGACCAGTACGAAGCTCACCAGGCTGACACCCAGGCTGTAATAGATTGGCGTGTTCGCGTCCATGCCATCCTTGACCATGAACACCAGCGCAGTGACAAAGCCCAGCGTCATGGCGCTGATCGCCCCGGCAGTAGTCGCACGCTTCCAGAAAATCGCCCCCATCAGCGGAATCAGCATGCCACCGACCAAGAGGTTGTAAGCCAGGGTCAGCGCGCTGATCACGTCATTGACGACCAGAGCAATGCCCAACACCGCGATCCCCGTCAGCAGCGTAAACAGACGGCTGACCGCGACGTTGGACTGTTTGCCGCCGCGCAGTTTCGGCAGCAGGTCTTCGGTCAGGGTGGTGGACGCGGCGAGCAGGCCGGCGCTGGCGGTGGACATCATCGCCGCCAGTGCGGCAGCGATCACCAGGCCACGGATGCCGTCAGGCAGCGAGACTTTGACGATGGCGGCAAAGGCGTTGTTGACGTTGTCCAGATCCGGAATCAGCACATGCGCAGCCATGCCGATCAAGGCGCAGACCAGGCCGTAAATGATGCAGTAGATCCCGGCCGAGGTGCCGGCGTACTTGGCGACTTTTTCGCTTTTTGCCGTGAACACCCGCTGCCAGATGTCCTGGCCGATCAGGATGCCGAAAAAGTAGATCATGAAGTAGGTGATGATCGTGTCCCAGCCGATGCTGGTGAAGTTGAAGCTGGCCGCCGGCAGTTGCGCGACCAGTTGGTCCCAGCCGCCTACGCGGTACAGGCAGATCGGCAACAACACGAACATCAGGCCCACCGTCTGGATGCCGAACTGGACGATGTCCGTCAGGGTCAGCGACCACATGCCGCCGATCGTTGAATAAGTCACCACGATACCGCCGCCCAGCAGTACGGAAATCCAGAAGGGCAGACCGAACAACACTTGCAGCACGGTGCCGATCGCCAGAATCGAGGTCACGCCGATCATCAGCGCGTAAGCGAGCATGATCGTCGCACTGGCGGTACGCGCCATCGGGTTGTAGCGCTTCTCCAGGACCTGGGTAACGGTGAATACCTTGAGTTTCAGCAAGGGCTTGGCGAGGAACAGGTTCAGCGCGACGATGCCGCAGCCCAGTGCCGCGCACAGCCAGAAACCGGAAATGCCATGCACGTAGCCCAGACGGACCGTGCCGACGGTGGACGCGCCGCCGAGTACGGTTGCTGCCATGGTGCCCATGTACAGCGATGGTCCAAGATTACGCCCGGCAACCAGATAGTCTTCGTGGGTCTTGGCCTTGCGCATGCCGTAGTAGCCGAGAATCAGCATCGCAGCGGCATAAATGAGTACGACGAATAAATCCAAAGCCATGATGGCGTGTCTCCGATTGTCTTTTTTATGGTCAAGCAAATGGGGTCTGCAAGGCTTCCTGTGGGAGCGAGCCTGCTCGCGAAGGCGGTCTGTCAGTCACACCAATGTTGGATGTGCTGAAGTCTTCGCGAGCAGGCTCGCTCCCACAGGGGATTCGTGTCAGGCGGCCTGACGTAGTTCGGGTTTTATGGCGGCTTCACTGCGCACATCCGTTGGCCCAAACACTTCCCGAGGTTCGGGGAACAGGCGCAGCAGCGTCAGATACACCACCGACGCCAGGCCCAATGTCACCGGCAGGCTGATGTCGATGCCACCGGCCAGTTCGCCCAGCGGGCCGACGAACTGCCCCGGCAGGTTGACGAAGCACAGGCCGACCAGCGCACTCGGAATCCACGCCCCCAGACCGCGCCAGTTCCATCCGTGGTTGAACCAGTAGCGTCCGCCCTGTTCGCCGCGAGTGAACACTTGCAGGTCATCCGGGCAGTAGAAGCCGCGCCGCACCAGCAGGCCGATGATCATGATCACCATCCATGGGGTGGTGCAGGTGATGATCAGCACGGCGAAGGTCGACACGCTCTGCACCAGGTTCGCCGCGAAACGGCCGATGAAGATGAAGGCGATCGACAGCACGCCGATCAGCAAGGTCGCCTTGACCCGGGACAGCACGCGCGGGAACACGCTGGACATGTCCAGCCCGGTGCCATACAGCGACGTGGTGCCGGTGGACATGCCGCCGATCACCGCAATCAGGCACACCGGCAGGAAGAACCAGCTCGGCGAGACGGCCAGCAAGCCGCCGACATAGTTGTTCGCGGCGATGTAGTCCGGCGCCTTGATCGCGACGATAGTGGCGGTGGCGAGGCCGAACAGGAATGGGATCAACGTTGCCAGTTGCGCGGCGATCACCGCCAGCATGATCCGGCCCTTCGGCGTCTCACGCGGGATGTAGCGCGACCAGTCGCCGAGGAACGCACCGAAGGAAATCGGGTTGCTCATCGCCACCAGTGCAGCGCCGATGAATGCCGCCCAGAACCCGGCCTGACCCAGCGCCACGCTGCCGGCGTACTGGCTGTCGAAAGCGGGGGCGAAGGCGAAGATGCCGAGCAGGAACAACAGGCTCGCGGCCCACACCGCGATGCGGTTGACCCACAGCATGATGCGGAAACCGTAGATGCACACGGTCAGCACCAGCAGTGCGAACAGACCGTAGGCCAGGCCCAGGGTCAGGTCGGTTTCCGGCAGATCGACGAGGCGTTTGGCGCCGCCGACCAGCGCATCACCCGAGCTCCACACTGACAGCGAGAAGAACGCGATCGCCGTCAGCAACGACAGGAACGAACCGACAATCCGCCCGTGCACGCCGAAGTGCGCACCGGAAGACACGGCGTTGTTAGTGCCGTTGAGCGGGCCGAACAGGCCCATCGGCGCGAGGATCAGCGCACCGACCACCACACCCAGCACAATCGCCCAGACACCCGCCTGAAACGACAGGCCGAACAGCACCGGGAAACTGCCGAGCACAGCGGTGGCAAACGTATTGGCGCCGCCGAAGATCAAGCGAAACAAGTCGCTGGGTCGGGCGTCGCGCTCATGATCCGGGATCTGTTCGACCCCGTTTGTTTCGATGCTGCTAAGGCTTTTTTCGTTGTTGTTGTTATTCATGATCTGCTCCGATCATCAGGCGCGCTCATCGTGCGTGAGCGTCACCATTGGCTAAGGGGGTGGCAGCCCTTCCGGCATTGCGGACAAATGTTCGTGACAGGCCAGCCATAGGCCTTGTTGTTCTAGGCTCGACGCTTGTCTTCTGAAAACAATCGTCTCGCGCTCCTGGCTGAAATGTTGCTCCCCTTGCATGCGCAGCTCGGTGGCCACGTCATGGATGAAAATCGCCACGTCACCCTGCAGGCTGACAAAGGCGTTGCTCGAGGTGCACGACAGCACCTCGAATCCATCCTCGGCACGCCAGCGGTCCCACAACGCCTGATAGGCATCGCGCGACAGCAATGGCTGGTCGAGGGTGTAGAAAACGAAACTGGCATCGGTGCTGAATGCGCCGAAGTAAGCTTCGCGATCGTTACGGGCAAACGCGGCGACCAACTCGGCGGCCGCATGCAGAACCTGATCACGTGCGTGCATGACCCGACCCTCAGCGATGAACCACGCCAGGCAGTACGCAGAGCATTTCGTACAGCAGGTTGGCGGCCAGCAGCGAGGTGTTGCCGGTGGTGTCGTAAGCGGGCGAGACTTCTACCAGATCGCAACCGATCAGGTCGAGGCCCTGGCAGCCACGGACGATTTCAATCGCCTGAATGGTGGTCAGGCCGCCGATTTCCGGGGTGCCGGTGCCGGGCGCCCAGGCCGGGTCGATGCCGTCGATGTCGAAACTCAGGTACACCGGACCGCCACCGACTTTCTCGCGCACTTCGGCCATCAGCGGCGCCAGCGACTTGTGCCAGCACTCTTCGGCCTGCACCACGCGGAAACCCTGATCGCGGCTCCAGTTGAAGTCGTCGGCGGTGTAGCCCTGGGCACGCAAACCGATCTGCACCACGCGATCGCAATCGAGCAGACCTTCTTCGACGGCACGACGGAACGTGGTGCCATGGGCGATCTTTTCGCCGAACATGTGATCGTTGACGTCAGCGTGGGCATCGATGTGCACCAGGCCTACCTTGCCGTGCTTCTTATGAATCGCACGCAGGATCGGCAGGGTGATGGTGTGGTCGCCACCCAGCGTCATCGGGATAACGTTGTGCTCGAGGATGTTGTCGTAGGCTTCTTCGATGATGCGCACGGCGTCGAGCAGGTTGAAGGTGTTGATCGCCACGTCACCGATGTCGGCAACCGACAGCGAGTCGAACGGCGCGGCGCCGGTGGCCATGTTGTACGGGCGGATCATCACCGATTCGGTGCGGATATCGCGCGGCCCGAAGCGGGTGCCGGGGCGCAGCGAAGTGCCGATGTCCAGCGGCACGCCAACGAAGGCAGCGTCGAGGCCGGCAGCGGTCGGTACATGGGGAAGTCGGAGCATGGTGGCGATGCCGCCGAAGCGCGGCATTTCATTGCCGCCCAGTGGTTGGTGAAGAATCTTGTCCACGGGTAGGGCCTCATCGTCTTTGTTTTATTTATGCCGGCGCGCCGTGGAGCACAGGTTCGGACGCCGCTGTGGGGCCGATGATGCGAAATGTAGTGATGGGGAAGAATCGCTACGGGCAAAAACTTAGTTCAGATTTTTCTAAACTAATGCCAGACTTCCACACCTGATCGTTCCCATGCTCTGCGTGGGAATGCATCCACGGACGCTCCGCGTCCAGTCGTACTCGCAAGTGACGCAGAGCGTCACGGGCTGCATTCCCACGCAGAGCGTGGGAACGATCCTTGGGAGCCGAAATGGCCAACGCTTTACCCGACCTGAAACTCCTGCGCATCTTCGTCAGCGTCGTGCGTCATCAGGGTTTTGCCAATGCGCAGCAGGAGCTCAACCTGTCGACCTCGGCGATCAGCACCTACATGAGCCAGCTCGAAGCCGCGCTCGGTCTGGTGCTGTGCCATCGTGGGCGCGGTGGCTTCAGCCTGACCAGCAAGGGCGAGCTGTTCCATCAGGAAACCCTGCGCCTGCTCGCCGAGCTTGAAGGCTTCGAGCAGTACGCTGCCGCGCTCAAAGGCGAACTGCGCGGCACGCTCAACCTTGGCGTGATCGATTCCACGGTCAGCGACAAGGCCCTGCCGTTTGCCGAAGCCATCGGCGCCTACAGCCAGGAACACCCGGCGGTGCATCTGCACCTGTCGGTGATGAGCCCTTATGAATTGCAACTCGGCGTGCAGGACAATCGCCTCGATCTGGCCATCGGTGCGTTTTCCACGCGCATGAGCGGTCTGGTCTACATGCCGCTGTACCGCGAGCAGCACTGGCTGTATTGCAGCAGTCGCCATCCACTGTTCAACGAGCGGCGCATTCCCGAGCAGGTCATCACTCAGCAACGGATGGTCGGGCGCGGTTACTGGAGTCAGGCGGAACTGGCCCGGCACGGTTTCAAACACAGTGCCGCGACCGTGGAAAATATGGAAGCGCAGCTGATTCTGGTGCTCTCCGGCGCCTACATCGGTTACCTGCCGGAGCACTACGCGCAGGCCTGGGCCGACAAGGGTGATCTGCGTGTTCTGCTGCCGGCGACCTTCGGTTATCAGGCGCCGTTTTCGATGATCATGCGCAGGGGCCGCAGCCGCGAGCCGCTGATCCAGACCTTCCGCGATTTGCTCAAAGCGCAATTGAATCAGGCGTAACCCATCATGTCCCGACCCCAATGCCCACGCTGCCTGCGCCCCCAGACCCATTGTCTATGTCCATTGATTCCACACATCGATAGCCGCACCCGAGTCTTGCTGCTGCAGCATCCGAGCGAGGTCAGTCACGCGCTGAATACCGCGCGGCTGGCGGCGCTGGGGCTGAGCAATGCCGAGCTGATTGTCGGCGAGGTATTCGAGGATTTGCCGAAACTGTTGAACCGGCCGGGTTATCAGGCGCGCTTGTTGTTCCCGGCTGAGGATGCGCAGTCGTTGCAGGTTTACGCGCCAAATGATCAGCCAATGTTGCTGGTCGTCCCGGACGGCACCTGGCGCAAAGCGCGCAAGATGTTGCACCTCAATCCGCTGCTGGCAGCACTGCCACGGGTGACGCTGGCCGAGGGCGGCGTGTCGCGCTATCGCTTGCGCAAGGCACCGGGGCCGGGGGCGCTATCGACGATCGAGGCGATCGTGCAGGCGCTGGAAACCCTCGAAGCGCCGACGACGTTTGCGCCGTTACTGAAACCGTTTGAAGCGCTGATCGAAGGGCAGATTGCGGCGATGGGGGAGGAGGTCTTCCAGCGTAACCATGGCGACAGATGATCGTTCCCACGCTCTGCGTGGGAATGCATCCATTGACGCTCTGCGTCACCGTCGTGAAGGGACGCGGAGCGTCCCGGGCGGCATTCCCACGCGGAGCGTGGGAACGATCATTGGCTAACGTTCGCGCATCGCCTCGGTCCGCGCTTTCAGCACCGGTTTGAGCAGGTAATCCAAAACGCTTTTCTCGCCGGTAATGATGTCCACCGTCGCCACCATCCCCGGGATGATCAGCAGCGGTTTCACGTCGCCGCCCAGGTGATTCTTGTCGGTGCGCACCTGAATCAGATAGAAGCTGTTGCCCTTGTCATCGGTGATCGTATCGGCGCCGATCAGCTCGAGTTTGGCGCTCAGCCCGCCGTAAATCGTGTAATCGTAGGCACTGAACTTGACCATGGCTTTCTGGCCCGGATGCAGGAACGCGACGTCTTGCGGGCGGACCTTGGCTTCGATCAGCAGGTTGTCTTCCAGCGGCACGATTTCGACCATGTCGCTGCCCGGCTGGACCACGCCGCCGATGGTGTTGACCTTCATCTGCTTGATCACGCCACGCACCGGCGACGTCACCGTAGTGCGGCTGACGCGATCGTCGATGGCGATGCTCGACGCGGTGATTTTCGACAGGTCGGTGCGTTTCTCATTCAGCTCTTTGGCGGCCTCGGAACGGAAGGTCTGCTCGGATTCGTCGATCTTGCTGCGGATCTCGGCGATCGCCGATTCGGCGCGGGGAATCGCCAGCGTGGTGGCGTTCAGCGAACCACGGATCTCCACCGCGCTGCGCCTGAGCCTGAGGATTTCCACTGGTGACACGGCGCCGGTTTTCACCAGCGGTTCGGACATGTTCATCTCTTGCTGCAACAACGCCAGGCTCGAGCTGAACTGGCCTTGCTTGGAGCGAAACTCCGCCAGTTCCTGGGTCTTCTGCCGCAGCTGTTCGCTGAGGGTGCGCTGTTCGCTGGCCAAGCGGCGTTGGCGTTGCTCGTACAGCGAGCGCTCGTCCTCGGCGACTTGCGGCGCTTTGGCGATGACTTCAGCGGAGAGTTTGAAGGGGAGTCCCTCGGCCTCCGCTGACAAGCGTTCAACCTGCGCGGTCAGCGCGTAGCGGTCGGCCTCGCTCTCGCCCTTGTTCGAGCGAAAGCGCGTGTCATCCAGACGCAGCAGGGTGTCGCCCTTGCCGACCATCTGGCCTTCGCGAACGAATATCTCGGTGACAATGCCGCCCTCAAGGTTCTGGATCACCTGGACTTTGCTCGACGGAATCGCCTTGCCTTCGCCCATGGTCACTTCTTCGAGCACGGCGAATTTGGCCCAGACCAGCGCGGCGATCAGCAGCGCTGCCGCCAGCCACACGGTGATCCGCGATTTGCGCGGAGAATCCTGCAACGCCGCGCCGGCGGTTTCCGGCATGAACTCGGCTTCGGCACTTTTGCCGAAGCTGTCGAAGTAGCCGCGCTTGTTGCTATCGGAAGAAGCAGGCATGGCGTAACTCCTAGACCGCCGCCGAGCCGACACGGCCCTTGCGCAGCGCTTCGATGACTGCTTCTTTCGGGCCGTCAGCGACGACCCGGCCGTTATCCAGCACCAGCAACCGGTCCACCAGGCTCAACATCGAGGTGCGGTGGGTGACCAGCAGCAGGGTTTTGCCTTGCACCCAGCCATGCAGTTTCTGCCGCAGTGCATCTTCGCTGCTGTTGTCCATGGCGCTGGTGGGTTCGTCGAGCAGCATGATCGGCGGATCGAGTAGTAATGCCCGCGCCAGCAACACCGCTTGGCGTTGGCCGCCGGAAAGCAGCTGTCCGCGTTCGCCCACCGGTCGGTCGAAGCCTTGCGGGTGTTGTCGGGCCAGTTCGGTGACGCCAGTCAGTTCGGCGACTTCGAGCATGCGTGAATCGCTGATGTAGCGCGCGCCCAGGGTCAGGTTGTCGCGCAGGCTGCCGGCCAGCAGCGGCAAGTCGTGGGCGACATAACCGATCTGCTGGCGCAGGTCAGCCACGTCCAGTTGGCGCAAGTCGAGGCCGTCGAGCAGCAACTGGCCTTCCTCCGCCTCGTAGAAGCCCATCACCAGCCGTGCCAACGTGCTTTTGCCCGAGCCGCTGCGGCCGATGATGCCGACCCGCTCGCCGGGTTTCAGGCTGAAGCTGACCTCGCTCAGCGCCGGTGCATTCTGGCCGTTGTAGTGGAACGTCACGCCGCTGACGTCGAGGGCACCTTGCAGCTGCGTACGTTCCAGTGGCCGTTGTTTGCCGTCGCGTTCCTGCGGCAGCGCCATCAGTGCGTCGGTGCTTTTCATGGTCAGTTGCGCTTGCTGGTAACGGGTGATCAGCCCGGCGATCTGGCCGAGCGGGGCGAGCACGCGGCTGCCGAGCATGTAAGTGGCGACCAGCGCGCCGACACTGAGATTGCCGGCGATGATGCTGTAAACCCCGGCAACAATCGTCGCCATCCCGGAAAACTGCTGGATGAACAGGGTGCCGTTGGTGGCCAGCGCCGACAGGTTGCGCGCGTGGCTGTCGAGGCGGGTGAGGGCGCCGTGGGTGCTTTCCCATTTGTGCTGGCGCTCGCTTTCGGCGCCGCAGGCCTTGAGGGTTTCCAGGCCGCCGAGGGTTTCGATCAGCACCGCCTGACGCTCGGCGCCGAGGCTCAGGCTTTTCTGCACTGTGTCACGCAGGCGCACCTGAATCGCCATGGCGAAAATGATGGTGATCGGAAACGCCAGCAGCGGAATCACCACCAGCCAGCCACCGAGCAGGCCGATCACTACCAGCATCAACACCACGAAGGGCAAGTCGATCAGACTCGTCAGGGTCACGGCAGTGAGAAATTCACGCAGGCCCTGGAAGTCGTGAATGCTCTGGGCAAAGCCGCCAATGGTTGCTGGCCGCGCCTTCATCGACATGCCGGTGATGCGCTCGAACAACGTTGCCGAGAGGATCACATCGGTTTTCTTGCCGGCGGTGTCGAGCAGATGCGCACGCACCACGCGCAGCACCAGTTCAAAACCGGTGCCGATCAACAGGCCGACCGACAGCACCCACAAAGTCGAGGTCGCCTGATTGGGCACCACGCGATCGTAGGTCTGCATGACAAACAGCGGCACCATCAGGCCCAGCAGGTTGATCAGAAAACTGGCGAGAATCGCATCGCTGTACAGCCATTTCGACAGTTTGAGAGTGTCGCGAAACCACGCATTTACCCGTGGCACCAGCGGCGCGCGCAGGTCTTCGAGTTCATGGCGCGGGCGGGCGAACAAGGCCTGGCCGCTGTAGTGCTCGTTGAGTTCTTCGCGGCTGACCCATTGCTCGCCGCCGTCGGCTTCACTGGGCAGCAGCAGGGCTTTGCCGTCCTCGCCAAAGCGCCGCAGCACGGCAGTACGGCCGTCGTTGAGCAGCAGCAGGATCGGCAGGTTCAGCGGCGAAATGTCTTTCAGGTCACGGCGCAACAGCCGCGCCTGCAATCCGGCCCGCGCGGCTGCACGGGGCAGCAGATCGAGGCTCAGGCGTTGTTTGTTCAGAGGCAGCCCGGCACTCAGGCTGGCACGACTGACCGTGGAGCCGTGCAGTTTGCAGAGGATCAGCAGACCGTCGAGTAACGGATCGTCGAAGCTCAGGCGCGGATCGACCCCGGTGGCGCCGGGTTCCATGCTGGTCATAGTGATTGCCTCTGTTGAACGGGCTCGGTTATCGGATCGTTCCCACGCAGAGCGTGGGAACGATCAGGGCAAAGTCAGTTCCTGCACCGTTTATTTCAGTTCCGGTAGGCGCGCCTGGTTTTTCACTTCGGTCGTGGCAATCGCATCAGCCGGCAGCACCACGCGTTGCTTGCTCAGCAACTGGCCCATGTTCGCCAGCACGCGGTACATCGAGTATTCCTCGGTGTAGCGGATTTCGGTGTAGCGACGGTTGGCGTTGTACAGCTCGTTTTCGCTGTCGAGCAGGTCGAGCAGGGTGCGTTGGCCGAGGCCGAACTGGTCCTGATAAGCGGCGCGCACGCGTTTGGTGGTTTCTGCGTATTCGCGAGCGGTCGGCGTCTGCTTCTTGGCATTTTCCATGGCGTTCCAGGCCAAGCGAATGTTCTCGTTGAGCTGACGCAAAGCATTGTTGCGGATGTCCATGGCCTGATTGATGTCGTGGGCATTCGCGGCCAGACGTGCCTTGTCGCTGCCGCCACGGAACAGGTTGTAGTTCATCACCACACCGACACGCCATTCGTTGTCGTGGCCTTCGTCGCCCTGCACGTTGTTGTTCGCGCCCACTGCCGCTTCCGCGTCGAAGCGCGGGTAGAACGGCGACTTGGCCACTTCGTACTGGCTCTCGGCGGACTGCACGTCAGCCTGGGCGGATTTCAAGTACGGGTTGTTGTCGACCATGCTCTGCTGCGCTTCACGCAGGTCCGGCGGCATCTCACCGCGAGTCGAGGCCGGGGTTTCCAGCTCATCGGGCATGCGTCCGACCACACTGTAGAAATTCGATTCGGCGTCGGCCAGATCGACTTCGGCGGTGTCGAGGTTGTTCTGCGCCAGTGCACGACGGGCAACCGATTGATCGGAGTCTGCAGTGCTGCCGATGCCGCGCTCGGTGCGCAGGCCGATCTGATCGTTGACGCGCAAGTGCGCCTGCAAATTGTTCTTGGCCAGCGTCACCAGTTCCCGACGCTTGAGCACTTCGAGGTAGACCTCGATGGTGCGCAGGGCCAGATCCTGCGCGGTGCCTTGCGCGTAGTAGGCGCGCGAGTTGGACACGCCCTTGGTGCGCTCGACCTCGTTGGCGGTGTTGAAGCCGTCGAAGATCATCTGCCGCAAGCGCAGCTCCGACTGGGTGTAATTGAGGATTTCGGTGTTGTGGTTACCGAAGGCGCGGGTGTTGGTGTTGTCGCTGTAGCCACGCCCGTAGGCAGCGTTCAGATCGACCGACGGATAAAACCCGCCCTTGGCCACTTTGACCTGCTCATCCGCAGACAGGCGGGCGTCCACGCGCGAAGCCAGTTCCGGGTGAGTGGCGATGGTGCTTTGAATCGCCTCGGTGAGGTTCATCGCCTGGGCTTGGGAAGTGCAAGCCATGGCCAGCAAAACCGCGCTGCAGAGGGGGGTTAAAACGCGCATGGGTGCATCTCCCTGGATCTCAATGTTGTGTTACCGTCGCCAAATATTTGACGTAAATTTAGGGTGTAAGCGTTTCACTCTTGTAACAACAGAGCTAAGAACATCCTAGAGCGTAGCTAAGAAAAAATTTTCATAAGGTTTATTCCAAAAAAAACTTATGCGGTTTTTCAAAAGCAGCACATTGTTCAGCTCGAAAGCCTTTGTTTTATGCGCTTTAGGGAGCTCGAAAAGGCTTGAGGAAAGTTCCATTCACTTTGCGAGACACTGCGAAGTTCTGCTGAAGGGGAGGGACGCGTAACGGTGAATGAGCGACAGTTTTTTGTCACTCGGGTGATTCACCACCGTTACGTAGCGCTAGTGGGTCGGCGGATTGAACAGGGTTGGCAAGTGCTTGATAGCGCTGACAATTCACCTCAAACCGGGCCTGCGAAACGAACTGTCGAGGGTGCGAGCGTCGCCCCCGGCAACCCGATTGAGCCATGGGCTGCTTCGCGAACCTGTGCCGACGGTGGTCGGCAGCGGAGGATTTCACATGGCAACGCTCATCGGTACGGTCACAAAAGTCATTGGTCAGGTGTTCGCCCAGGCGAGCGACGGCATCAAGCGTCCGCTGTTCGAAGGCGATCGTTTGTACGCCGGCGATCAACTGATCACCGGCGCGGAAGGCGCGGTGGCAGTGAAACTGCAAAACGGCGAGCAATTGACCCTCGGCCGCGGCAGCAGCATCACCATGACCGGGCAATTGCTGGCCGAACAGGCTGTGCCGGTGAACGTCGACGAAGCGCAGACCCCGAGCCAGGCGCAACTGACCGATGTCGAGCAGATCCAGCAAGCCATCGCCGCCGGTGAAGACCCGAGTAAAACCGCCGAAGCCACCGCTGCCGGCCCCAACGCGCCCACCGGCAACACCGGTGAACTGGGCGGCGGGCACAGTTTTGTTCTGCTCACCGAAGTCGGCGGCCGAGTCGATCCGATCATTGGTTTCCCCACCGCCGGCTTCAACGGCATTCCCGAATTTCCCGAGTATCGTCGCGACGCGGACATCGACAATGGCGACGACACGCCAGCACCGGTCGTGGTGCCACCGCCACCGGTGAACAATCCGGTCATCCTCAACGGCCTCAATGGGGCGGATGGCGAGCTGAACCTCAATGAAGCCAATCTGCCTGACGGTACAGCGGCCAATCCAGGCGCGCTGACGCAAAGTGGCAGCTTCACGGTCTCGGCAGCGGATGGTTTGAACAGCCTGAGCATCGGCGGCATCAACGTGATTGTTGGCGGCGTGCCGATCGGCTTTCCCCAGTCGATCACCACGCAACTGGGCAACACCCTGACCATCACCGGTTATAACGCGGCCACTGGCACGGTCAGCTACAGCTACACCCTCAACGGCAACGAAACCCACGCGGCCGGCGACGGCGTGAACAACCTCAGCGAACAGTTCACCGTGATCGCCACCGACAGTAATGGCGACAGCGCCACTGGCACGCTGGACGTGAACATCACCGACGACGTGCCAAAAGCGTTTGACGACGCCAACGGCATTGCCTCGGAAACCTTGCTGACCCTGACTGGCAACGTCCTCAACAATGACATCCAAGGCGCCGACCGCGTACCCACCGGTCCAGTTACGCCTGGCACATTCACCGGTACTTACGGCACCTTGGTTCTGAACGCCGACGGCACCTACACCTACACGCTCAATACCAGCGATGCCGATTTCAAAGCCTTGACCGGCGGCGGCAACGGCACGGAAACCTTTGCCTATACCATTACCGATGCCGACGGCGATTCCAGCACTGCCAACCTGGTTCTGCAGATCCACAACAACGACGATCCGGTAATCATCGACGGCCTGAACGTCGCCGGTGGCGAGCTGACGATCTACGAAAAAAACCTCAGCGACGGCAGCGCTCCGGACACTGGCGCGCTGACGCAAAACGGCACGTTCACCATCACCGCACTGGACGGCGTCACCACGCTGACCGTCGGCGGCATCGCCGTGGTGACCAACGGCGTCGCCGCAGGCTTCCCGCAATCGATCACCACACCACTGGGCAGCACGCTGACCATCACCGGTTTCAACGCTGCAACCGGCGTGGTCAGTTACAGCTACACCCTGGCCGACAACGAAGCGCATCCGAACGCCAACGGCGCGAATAATCTGCCTGAGCAGTTCGCAGTCACGGTGGTCGATGACAACGGCACCACCGCCACCGGTACCCTCGACGTCAACATCGTCGACGACCTGCCGAAAGCCAACGACGACAGCAACGGTACCGCCTCGGAAAGCCAACTGACCCTGACCGGCAACGTCCTTACCAACGACGTGCAAGGTGCCGACCGCGTACCTACCGGCCCGGTTACGCCGGGCACTTTCACTGGTACTTTCGGTACATTGGTTCTGAACGCCGACGGCACTTACACCTACACCCTGAATACCAGCGATGCCGACTTCAAAGCCTTGACCGGCGGCGGCAACGGCACGGAAACCTTTGCCTATACCATTACCGATGCCGACGGCGATTCCAGCACTGCCAATCTGGTTCTGCAGATCCACAACAACGACGATCCGGTAATCATCGACGGCCTGAACGTCGCTGGTGGCGAGCTGACGATCTACGAAAAAAACCTCAGCGACGGCAGCGCCCCGGACACTGGCGCACTGACGCAAAACGGCACGTTCACCATCACCGCACTGGACGGCGTCACCACGCTGACTGTTGGTGGAATTGCCGTGGTGACCAATGGCGTTGCCGCAGGCTTCCCGCAATCGATCACCACGCCACTGGGCAGCACGCTGACCATTACCGGGTTCAACGCTGCAACCGGCGTGGTCAGTTACAGCTACACCCTGGCCGACAACGAAGCGCATCCGAACGCCAACGGCGCGAATAATCTGCCTGAGCAGTTCGCAGTCACGGTAGTCGATGACAACGGCACCACCGCCACCGGCACGCTGGACGTGAACATCGTCGACGACCTGCCGAAAGCCAACGATGACAGCAACGGCACCGCCTCGGAAAGCCAACTGACCCTGACCGGCAACGTCCTGACCAACGACATCCAAGGCGCTGACCGCGTACCCACCGGTCCAGTCACGCCGGGCACTTTCACTGGTACTTACGGCACCTTGGTTCTGAACGCCGACGGCACTTACACCTATACGCTCAATACCAGTGACGCCGATTTCAAAGCCTTGACCGGCGGCGGTAACGGCACCGAAACGTTCGCCTACACGATCACCGATGCCGACGGCGATACCAGCACTGCCAATCTCGTACTGAATATCCACAACAATGACGATCCGGTGCTGCTCAACGGCCTCGACGTCAACGGTGGCGAACTCACCGTCTACGAAAAAAATCTCAGCGACGGCACCAGCCCCAATACGCCAGCCCTGACCCAGAACGGCACTTTCACCGTCAGCGCTCTCGATGGTCTGCAGACCCTCACAGTCGGCGGCATCGCCGTGATCACCAACGGCGTGGCCGCAGGTTTCCCGCAATCGGTGATCACACCCCTGGGCAGCACCTTGACCATCAGCGGTTATGACCCGGCGACCGGCGTAGTCAGTTACAGCTACACCTTGGCCGACAACGAAGCCCATCCAACCGCCAACGGCGCCAACAGCCTCACCGAGAACTTCGACGTGGTGGCGACTGACACCGATGGCAGCACCGCCAGCGGCCAGATCAACGTCAATATCGTCGATGATTTACCGACCGCGCATGCGGACGCGGCTTCGGTGGCGGAGGGCGGTACCGTCAGCGGTAACGTACTCAACAACGATATCGGCGGCGCTGACGGCCCGGCGGTCACGGGTGCAGTGGTTGGCGTGCGCGCCGGTGCCGACACCTCGACTTCGGCCATCGGCGGACTCAATTCGCAGATCAACGGCACCTACGGCTACCTCACCCTGGATGCCAACGGCAACGCCGTTTATCACAGCAATCCCAACGCGGTGAACGGCCCGGGCGCGGTGGATGTGTTCACCTACACCGTGCGCGATGCCGACGGTGACGAAAGCACCACGACCATCACCATCGACGTCTACAACAGCTGCCTGAAAGCGGTCAGCGACACCGACGTCACCGTCTACGAAAAAGCCCTCGACCTGACCAGGGACGGCCAGGATCTGGCAGCGGGCAGTGTGGTCGGCAGCGATCCGAACAGCACTGGCGAAACCGCTTCCGGCACCCTGGTCGGCTCGGTCACCGGTGCAGTCGGTGCGATCAGCTATGCACTGGTCGGCAGCGCCACCGGTAATTACGGGCAGATCGTCCTCAATGCCAATGGCACTTATACCTACACCCTGACTTCGCCAGCGACCACCACGCCGCATGCTGACGACGGCGCCAACAGCCTGAGCGAAACCTTCACCTATCAGGCCACCGATTCGCTGGGCAATGTCGTCACCAGCACGATCGTTGTGAGCATCGTCGATGACGTGCCGAAGGCGCTGAATGACAGCAATGCCGACAGCGCAACAGAAGCCCAGGTGACCCTGACCGGCAACGTCCTCGACAACGACGTGCAGGGCGCCGACCGCGTCGCCAGCGGCCCGGTAACCGCCGGTACTTTCACCGGCACTTACGGCACGCTGGTGCTCAACGCCAACGGCACTTACACCTACACGCTGGACGCCAACGACGCCGACTTCAAAAACCTCCATGGCGGCGGCAACGGCACGGAAACCTTCGCCTACACCATCACCGACGCGGACGGCGACACCAGCACCGCCAACCTGGTGCTGAACATTCATAACAACGACGATCCGGTGTGCCTCGACGGCCTCGATGTGAAGGGCGGCGAAATCACCGTCTACGAGAAAAACCTCAGCGACGGCAGCAGCCCCAACACCTCGGCGCTGACCCAAAGCGGCAGCTTCACCGTCACTGCGCTTGATGGCCTGCAAACCCTCACGGTCGGCGGCATTGCGGTGATCAGCAATGGCGTCGCCGCCGGTTTGCCGCAATCGGTGGTCTCGCCGCTGGGCAGCACCTTCACCATCACCGGTTACGATCCGGCCACCGGCGTGGTCAGTTACAGCTACACCCTGGTCGACAACGAAGCTCATCCGAACGCCAACGGCGCCAACAGCCTCAGCGAGAGCTTTGACGTGGTCGCCACTGATACCGATGGCAGTACCGCCAGCGGTCAGATCAACGTCAACATCGTCGACGATCTGCCGACTGCCAACGCCGATACCGGCTCGGTGGCGGAGGGCGGCACGGTCAATGTCAGTGTGCTCGGCAATGACCTCAGCGGCGCCGATGGTGCCGCAACGGTGGTCGGCGTGCGCGCCGGCAGCAACACCGCGACGTCGGCCAGCGGCGGGCTCAACAGCAACATCAACGGCAACTACGGCTACCTGACCCTCGACGCGGCGGGCAATGCGGTTTACCACAGCAACCCGAACTCGGTGAGCCCGCCGGGCGCGACCGACACGTTCACCTACACCATCCGTGACAGCGATGGCGACGAAAGCACCACGACGCTAACCATCAACGTCGCCGACAGCAAACTGGTCGCCTCGGTGGATCAGGATGTGACGGTCTACGAAAAAGCCCTCGACCTGAACAAGGATGGCCAGGATCTCGCCCCCGGCACAGTCACCGGCAGCGAACCGGGCAATACCGGTGAAACCGCCAGCGGCACGCTGGTCGGTTCGGTCAGTGGCGGCAGCGGCGCGATCACTTACACCTTGGTCGGCAACGCCACCGGTAGCTACGGGCAACTGCTGCTCAACGCTGACGGCACCTACACCTACACGCTGACCTCGGCGCCGAAAACCGCGCCGAACGCCAACGACGGGCCGAACACCCTCAGCGAAACGTTCACCTACAAAGCCACCGATGCACTGGGCAACAGCACCACCAGCACCCTGGTGGTGAACATCGTCGACGATGTGCCGAAAGCCGTTGCCTCGGATCGCTCGGTTACCGCAGTGGAGATCGATTCCAACATTCTCATCGTCCTCGACATCTCCGGCAGCATGGCCGATCCCTCTGGCGTGCCGGGCCTGTCGCGGCTGGCGCTGGCCAAGCAGGCCATTGGCGCCTTGCTCGACAAGTACGATGATCTGGGCGATGTGAAAGTGCAGTTGGTGACGTTCAGCAGCAATGCCGCCGACCGCACCACGGTGTGGGTCGATGTCGCTACTGCCAAGACATTGCTCGCCGGCCTCAACGCCGGCGGCGGCACCAACTACGATGCCGCCGTGGCGGTGATGCAGACCGCGTTCAACACCTCCGGCAAACTCACCGGGGCACAGAACGTCGGCTACTTCTTCTCCGACGGCAAGCCCAACGAGGGCGACATCGGCACGGCTGACGAGGCCGCGTTGAAAAACTTCCTCGACGCCAACAACATCAAGAACTATGCAATCGGTCTGGGCAGTGGCGTGAGCAACGCCAACCTCGATCCGCTGGCCTACGACGGCATCAACCACACCAATACCAATGCGGTGGTGGTCACCGATCTCAACCAGCTCAACTCGGTGCTCTCCGGCACCGTGCAGGGCGCGCCGGTCACCGGTTCGCTGCTGGGCGACGGTGGTTCGTTCGGCGCCGATGGCGGTTTCATCAAGTCGATCGTGGTCGACGGCACCACCTACACCTACGATCCGAAAGCCCTCAGTGGCCAGGGTTCGTTGACCGCGAGCGGCGGCGCCAATCACGGCACTTTCAATACCGCCAACAACACCGTCAGTATCGCCACCAACAACAGCGGCACGCTGGTGGTCAACCTCGACACCGGCGAATACAGCTACACCTCGCAGAAAACCACCGCCGTGGTGATCACCGAAAACATCGGCTTCACCGTCAGTGACAACGACGGCGATCTGGCCAGCTCCTCCCTGACGGTAAAAGTGATTCCCAACGCGCCACCGGTAGCGATGGACGATCACGTCATCACCAACGTGCTGTCAGGCAACATCGTTGTGCCGGGCGAGCTGTTGCTGGCCAACGACACCGATCCGAACGGCGACACCCTCAACGCCACGCCAACCAGCTTCAACACCGGTTGGGTTTCCAAAGCGGCAGACTTCACCGGTACCGGCCTGATCGGTTTCACTGGGCAGAACAATAATGCGGCCAACCAGAACCTGGCCAACGTGCGCAGCGCCTTCAGCGCCAATGCCGCGACCATGACCGCCGTGCTGGTGGTCAGCGGTTATCTGGGCATGGTGAGCAACAGCAATGCCAACGATGAAGACCGCATTACCGTGAACCTGCGCCAGGGCGAAACCCTCAATCTGGATCACAATCTGGGTGCCGGTAAGATCAGCATGGAGTATTCGCTCAACGGCGGTGCCTGGATGGCGCTGGCGGACGGCCAGACCCTCAGCGCCTCGGCGGACGGCGTCTACCAGATTCACATCACCAACATTGGTAATGGTGGCGGCAACCCGAATGCGGCGGAGAACTACCAGCTGACCATGACCCTCAACTACGCCGCGGCCCACGACATCACGCCGGACTACCACGGCACTTACGCCGCCAACGACAACCACGGCGGCAGCGACACGGCCAACGTCAGCATCAGCTATCAGGACGGCCACACCCTGACCGGCACTGCTGGCGACGATGTGTTGGTGGCGGGCAGCGGCAACAACGTGATCAATGCCGGCGACGGCAACGACGTACTCACGGCAGGCTCCGGCAATAACGAAATGCACGGCGACGCTGGCAACGACTTGCTCTACAGCGGCGCGGGCAACGATCTGCTCGACGGCGGCACTGGCAGCGACACCGCCAGCTACGCCCACGCCACAGCCGCCGTCACCGTCAATCTCGGCCTGCTCGGTGCGCAGAACACCCTCGGCGCCGGTACTGACACGTTGACCGGTATCGAAAACCTGATCGGCTCGAACTTCAACGACAGCCTCACCGGCGACGGCAACAACAACGTGATCAACGGCGGCCTCGGCAACGACTTCCTCAATGGCGGCGCTGGCGATGACTTGCTGATCGGTGGCATGGGCAACAATACGCTGACGGGCGGGGCAGGGGCCGACACCTTCCAGTGGCTCAAGGGCAACAGCGGCCATGACCTGATTACCGATTTCACCCCCGGTACCGACAGGCTCGATCTGTCGCAACTGCTGCAAGGCGAAAACGCCAGTACCGCGTCGCTGGACGACTATCTGCACTTCACCGTCAGCGGCAGCGGCGCCTCGGTGATGACCAGCATCGACGTCAGCGCCATGGCCGGCGCCGCGCCGAGCCAGACCATCGACCTGGCCGGCGTCAACCTCGCCAGCCACTACGGCGTGACACCGGGCGCAGGCGGCATGATTGCCAGCGGCCACGACACGGCGACGATCATCAGCGGCATGCTCAATGATCATTCGTTGAAGGTGGATACGGTCTGAGCTGAGGTCTGAAACAACAAAACCCGCCGCCCCGGTTGATTCGGGACGGTGGGTTTTGTCTGTCTGTACAGATGTGTTGGCTATGAGTCGGCCTTCGCGGGCAAACCCGCTCCCACAGGGTTCTTCAGTGGACGCAGAATATGTGTCCGACCAGGATCAATTGCGGGAGCGAGCTTGCTCGTGAAGAGGCCGGGTTGATCACCAAGTAACTCAGCAGACCAACATCACCCCGGCAACTCCGGATTATCCAGCACCCGACTCACCGCCAGTTCGCCAAGCATGATCAACTGCGATGTATCAGGATTTACGCAATGTCTTCTGCCGCAAAATATAAACCGTCACCAACACCGCACTGGTCAGCATGAACCCCCGCGCCCATATCAGCGGCACCAGATAACACGAGAACAGAATGCTCACCCACATCAGGCCGATCGCGTAGACCTTGCCTTTGAGCGGGATGCCGTTGCCTTCGAGGTAGTCGCGAATCCATGGCCCCAGCCGTGGATGTTCGACCAGCCAGCGATAGAAGCGCGGAGAGCTGCGCGCGAAGCAGGCCGCGGCGAGCAGGAGGAAGGGGGTGGTGGGCAGGACCGGCAGGAAGATGCCGATCACCCCCAATGCGACGCTGAGCCAGCCGATGGCCAGCAGGACGTAGCGCAACATCAGGGGGCGGTTGCCTATGGGGTTGTCCATAGGCCGGGTCTTAGTGATGACGAGGCTTGAGGATCGCCGGTTTTTCGTCGGGGGCCTGGCACAGCAGATACAGCGCGGTCAGGGCTTCCGGAATCTGAACGATCATGTCGTCCATCAGGTTGGCGTCCTTGGCGATGTCTTCGAACTCAGGCTGCTCGTCGAACAGGCCGGAACCGACCATGATCGGCAGGAGCATTTCGCTGACTTCTTCTTCGGCGGTATCGAACCAGACCGCTTCACGCAGGAACACGCCTTCCATGAAACCGATGCACCAGCCGCGCAATTCGGAATCGTCCGGCTCTTCGCCCAGATCCAGTTCGCACGGCAATTCAAATTCTTCATCCGAGGCCAGTTGACGAGCGATGTGCGCTTTGAGGCCGATCAGTGTGGCTTCGATTTCGGCACGCTGGGCTTCGTCGGCGTAATGCGGTTCTTCGGCGAACAGCGCGTCGATCCACTCGCGCTCCGGAACGTCTTCGGAGCAGATAGACAGCGCGGTCAGGTAACCGTGGGCGGCGACGTAATCCAGCGCCTCGTCGTGCAGCTCGTCGGCATCGAGGAAGACTTGCAGGCGGGTCAGTTGCTCAGCGAAGGACATTACGGGGCTACCTTGGGGAATAAACAATGCAGGAATTCTAGGCTTTCTTGCGCGCTCTAGCCAGCCGCTTGGCAGATTTGCCCGAATTACCGGGCTTACTGGAAAGTTCAATAACGCTGTGGGAGCGAGCCTGCTCGCGAAGGCGCTGTATCAGGCACTTTTCTATCGACTGACAGGTCGCTTTCGCGAGCAGGCTCGCTCCCACAGGGTTTTGTGTGTGGCAGGTTTATCAGTGTCTTCTCAGCGGCACCCTCTGCGGCGAAGGCCTCGGGTATACTGCCGCGTTTTGCGATCCCTGCCGGCGCTGCGCTGGTCATGCAATGTGTTCTTACGTTTTGTTTAAGCAGCCGAGGCTGCTCTGAACCAGCCTGAGCAGGGATGTATCGGTAGATTTTTGGAGTTTTTATGCTCGAACAGGCTCAACGCGTCCTCAAGGACATCTTCGGCTACGACAGTTTCCGTGGCCGTCAGGGTGCGATCATTGAGCGCGTGGCCAGCGGCGGTGATGCGCTGGTGCTGATGCCTACCGGTGGCGGCAAGTCGTTGTGCTTCCAGGTGCCGGCACTGTTGCGCGAGGGCCTGGCGGTGGTCGTTTCGCCGTTGATCGCGCTGATGGACGATCAGGTCGCCACTCTTGAAGAACTGGGCGTGGCCGCCGCTGCGCTGAACTCCACGCTGAGTGCCGAGCAGCAGCGTGATCTCGCCCTGCGGATCAAGCGCGGCGAAGTGAAAATGCTCTATCTCGCGCCCGAGCGTCTGGTGCAGCCACGCATGCTGGCGTTCCTGCAAAGCCTGGAAATCGCCCTGTTCGCCATCGACGAAGCGCATTGCGTGTCGCAATGGGGTCACGATTTCCGCCGCGAATACCTGCAACTGGGTCAATTGGCAGAGCTGTTCCCCAACGTTCCGCGCATCGCCCTCACCGCGACCGCCGACAAGCGTACCCGCGAAGAAATTGTCGATCGCCTGCACCTGCAGAACGCCGAGCGCTTTCTGTCGAGTTTCGACCGCCCGAACATCTTCTATCGCATCGTGCCCAAGGAGCAGCCGCGCAAACAGTTGCTGGCGTTCCTCGCCGAGCGGCGCAGCGATGCCGGCATCGTTTACTGCCTGTCGCGTAAGAAGGTCGAAGAAGTTGCGGCGTTTCTCAGCGAGCAGGGCTTCCCGGCGCTGCCGTATCACGCCGGTCTGCCCAATGATCTGCGCGCCTATCACCAGAAGCGCTTCCTCAACGAGGAAGGCCTGATCATGGTCGCGACCGTGGCTTTCGGCATGGGCATCGACAAGCCCAACGTACGCTTTGTCGCGCACCTTGATCTGCCGAAATCCCTTGAGGCGTATTACCAGGAAACCGGGCGCGGCGGCCGTGACGGTCTGCCGGCGGATGCGTGGATGGCCTACGGTCTGCAAGACGTGGTGATGCTCAAGCAGATGCTGCAGAACTCCGAAGGCGACGAGCGCCACAAGCGTCTGGAGCAGCACAAGCTCGACGCGATGCTGTCGCTGTGCGAAGAAACCCGCTGCCGCCGCCAGGCTTTGCTGGCCTATTTCGATGAAGACATGCCTGAGCCGTGCGGGCACTGCGACAACTGTGTCGACGGCGTGCAGACCTGGGACGCCACCGAACCTGCTCGTCAGGCCTTGTCGGCGATTTTCCGCACCGGCCAGCGCTATGGCGTCGGTCATCTGGTCGACGTGTTGCTGGGCAAGGACAACGAAAAGGTTCGCAGCTTTGGCCACCAGCATTTGTCGGTGTTTGGTGTGGGCAAGGCGTTGAGCGAGAGCGAGTGGCGCTCGCTGTTTCGCCAGTTGGTGGCACGTGGGTTGGCCGATGTCGATCACGAGGGTTATGGCGGTCTGCGTCTTAATGACAGTTGCCGGCCTTTGCTCAAAGGCGAAGTGAAACTGGAACTGCGCCGCGACCTGAAACCGCAAGTCACCGCCAAAACCGGCAGCAAGAGCCAGGCCAGCCAGCTGGTGCGCGGCGAGGAACGCGAACAGTGGGAAGCCTTGCGTGCATTGCGCCGCAAGCTCGCCGAAGAACACGGCGTGCCGCCGTACGTCATCTTCCCCGACTCGACGTTGTTGGAAATGCTCCGCAGCCAGCCGACCTCGCTGGCGGAAATGGCCCGGGTCAGCGGCGTCGGCGCACGCAAGCTGGAACGTTATGGCGAAGCCTTCCTCGAAGTGCTCGGCGGCGAGGCGGAGGCGCCGAAGGTGGTCGCCGATGTCCGTCACGAGCTGATCACCCTGGCCCGCGCCGGCATGACCCCGCTGCAGATCGCCGGGCAGTTGCAGTGCTCGGAGAAGAACGTCTACGCCATGCTCGCCGAAGCCATCGGCAAGCAGCAGTTGTCGCTGGAGCAGGCGCTGGATTTGCCTGAGGAATTGATGGGCGAAGTGCAGGACGCGTTCCTCGATGGTGAAGGCGAGTTGCCGTCCGTCGCCGAAGTCGCCGAGTTGTTCGCCGGGCGTGTTCCTGAAGGCGTGCTTTATTGTGTGCGGGCGGCTTTGCAGTCTGAATTCGAGATGTGAAACGACGTATGCGCCAAGCCCCGTGCAGTTGTAACGATTCAGTACAGAGCGACTCTTGCCTATAACTGCCGCCCATGCTTAGCTGACTAATAATTAGATTTTCCGTATTTTCAGTCTAACCGTGAGTGTTTTATGCCGTTAACCGATCAACATCGCTTTGGTATGCAACTGGCCCAGATGTCCCGTGGCTGGCGTGCCGAACTGGATCGTCGCCTCGCCGGGCTGGGCCTGTCGCAGGCGCGCTGGCTGGTGCTGCTGCATCTGGCGCGTTTCGAAGAGGCGCCGACCCAACGCGAACTGGCGCAGAGTGTCGGCGTCGAAGGCCCGACCCTGGCGCGCTTGCTTGATAGTCTGGAGAACCAGGGACTGGTGCAACGCCAGTCAGTGATGGAAGACCGTCGGGCGAAAAAAATCGTGCTCTGTGCACCTGCCTTGCCTCTGATCGAACAAATCGAAACCATTGCCACGCAACTGCGCCACGAATTGTTCGAGGGCGTCGATGAGGCGGATTTGAAGGTGTGCATGCGTGTGCACGGGCACATTCTGGCCAACCTGGAAAAATCTTGAGGCACATCCCGGTGGCGATTTTTTGAGAGATCGCGCTGAGCGGACTATAAGAACTACTGGGCAATATCGTGTTCGTACCGGATGTGCGAACGCATAGAAACCGGTTTTGCTTATTTAAGGGATGCTCATGCTCGCAAGTCGGCACGTGCTGCGCGGGGGCGCCAAATGGCTGCTGCTCGCTGGCGTATTCAGCCATTCGACCTGGTCGATGGCGTTGGGGTTGGGCGAAATCACTGTTCACTCAGCCCTCAATCAGCCGTTCAAGGCCGACATCGCGCTGGTCGATGTCGGCACGTTGACGCAAAACGATCTCTCGGCCAGCCTGGCTTCGGCGGATGAATTCGGCCGGGCCGGCGTCGAGCGGGTGTTCTTTCTCAATGACCTCAAATTCACTCCGATCCTGCGCGGCAGCCGCCAAGTGATCCGGGTGACGTCCGGCAAACCGGTCAACGAACCTTTCCTGAATTTCCTCGTGCAGCTCGATCAGCCCAACGGCCGTCTGCTGCGCGAGTACACGGTGCTGATCGACCCGCCGGGTTCGCCGGGCATTGTGCCCGCCACCGACGAGCCGGATCCGCGCCCGCAATCCTCCGAATTTCCAGCTGTCGAACCGGTTACCGCGCCGCCCCAGGCGGCCCAGGGCAAACGCTCTGCGGCGCCTGTGCCGCCAACGCCGGCGATACCTGCCAACGATGCGCAGGCCGAGCAACTGGCCGCCAGCGTGCTGCTGACCCAGCAACTGCAAAAGACCCTCGACGAACAGAACCTCAGGCTGCAAGAGCAGCAAGTGCAAATAGCCGACGGCAAGAAGCAGATCGAGGCGTTGCAAACCCGTCTGGCCGAAGTGCAGAAGCCGGCGCCACCACCCGTGGTCGCGCCGGCCCCGGGCGCTGTTTCAGCCCCGGTCGAGGCGGCAGACGATGGCGTGAACTGGCTTCTGCTTGGCGGACTTCTATTGCTGCTGGGCGTGCTGGCTGCGTTGCTCATACGTCGCCGTCAGCAACGTTTGACAGCAGATGGCACGCCGATGCCGCTATTGCCTGTGAGCGCCGAAGAAGACGTCGACGAGCCCGAGCTTCAACAATCTGTCGGTGCGCACACGGCCGCCGATCATCGCGACGAACCCGGTGCCGGCGACGTGCTGGAGGCCGTGGGCATCTATCTGGCCTACGGCCGCCTCAGCGAAGCGGCCGGGCTGCTGCGCGATGCCTTGCACAAGGAACCTGAACGCACCGATCTCGGTTTGCAGTTGCTGGAGGTTCTTGGGCGCCAGGGTGACAGCGCCGCTTACGAACAGCAGGAGAACCGCCTGCGTGCGCTTGGCGTCGATGAGCGCGAACTGATTGAAACTCGCGCTCGCCATCCCAAACTGGCAGGCGCCGCACCGGCGGTATTTGCGGCAACGCCAATACCGCCCGAACTGCCCGTGGCCTTGGCAGCGACCGCAGCCGCGCCGCTCGCATCGTCGCTCAGCGCTCTCGAGGATGATTTCGAATTGAATCTTGGCGAGCTGTCGATGGATTCAAATTGGGATCTGAACGACAGCCGCACCGATTCCGCCGCAGCGCCCATCGACGATCCAGAGCTGGGCACTAGCCTGTCAGTGCTCCCCGTCGATTTCGAACTGCCACAGGCTGCATCTGCCGAAGAAGCCGAACTCGAATGGATCCCCGAACCCGACGCCCAGCCGCTCGACGACGACTTCCTCAATGAGTTCGGCGATCCCGAGTCGTCACTGGCGCTGCAACCTCTGGATCTGCAATTGCCCGAGTCCAGCGAGACCGACACCGAGGCCGCCGGCAAGCTCGAACAGGCACAAACCTGCATCGACGATGGCGACATCGACAGCGCGATCGCGCTGCTCAATGAATTGCTCAGGGAAGGGGATGAGCCGTTGAAGCAGACGGCAAGGACGTTGTTGGCGGGGATTCGCTGAGCGCCGACGTATTTCGTGTTCATCCGAGACCGCTTTCGCGAGCAGGCTCGCTCCCACAATGGAATGTGCTTTCCCTGTGGGAGCGAGCCTGCTCGCGAAGGCGTCAGAAAGTCTGCCCCAGATTCAGATAAACCGCCTGCTCATCCGCATCATTCAACCCATACGTGAAGTTCAACGGCCCCAGTGGCGTGTCGAAGCCGATAAACACGCTCGCGGCATTGATGTAGCCGCTGTCGAATTCATTGTCGTTGTTCCACGCCCGACCGCGTTCCAGCGAGGCCCCCGCGTACAGCGGGAAGTCCAGTGGCAGGTATGAGCGCGGCGTCAGGCGGCGGTAGTACACGGCGCGCATCAGGCTGACGTTCTGCCCGGACAGCGCGTCCTCACGGAACCCCGACAACTGCCGCGCGCCGCCGAGCAGGAAGCTTGAGGTGACCACATTGGCATCGTCCAGCGTGCGGCCGTACCGTCCGCCGAGAATCAGCGTATCCGGCCCGTGGCTCATGGCCTTGTCGAAATTCAGTTCCCACTGGCGATAGCGCGTGTCCGAGCTCAGCCCCGGTTCGAACTGGGTGAAGGTCAGGCTGACGTCCTTGCCCGCGTGCGGAAAGTAGACGTTGTCCAGCGAGTCGTAGGAATACTTCACGGTATAGAAGCCTTCGTTGAAACTCTCGCTCGGCAGATCCTGATCGCCAATGCGTACGTCAGCCTTGCCCCAGGCCTGCCCGACGCCGAGTCGCACTTCACCGTTGTTGCCGATCTGCCGGCCGAGGTTGAGGCCGAAGCCGTAACGCTCGACGCGATACTGGGCGATCGGATCGTTATCCAGCACCGAGTCAACGTTCTGCGCCTCGAACGACGCATAGGGCGCGACGAAGTAACGTGAGCCGACATCCAGCGGTTGATAGAACTCGCTGTACAGCTCCTGCTTGTCGCCGATCTGCGCGCGGGTCAGCCATTCCGCACCGAGGCGGTTGATGCCGTTGACGCGATAGCTCGCACCAAGGTTGAAAGCACTGTCGCCGCGCATGTCGTCCGACAGATTGAGGCCGACCCGCAAGTAATCGGTGCCGCTGCGCTTGCCGCTGGCACTGATGACCAGGGTGTGATCCTGGCCTTTGTGCACCACGCGGTAACGCACTTGATCGAAGTAATCGAGGCCGTACAGCGTGCCCATGTCCGAATGCAGGCGGCCCAGGTCCAGCGGCGCGCCGATCGGTTGGCGGATGTAATAGCGAATCACGTCATCGTCGACTTTCGAGTCATTTTCGATGCGGATCCCGGTAATGATCGGCGTGCGTTGCCCAGGCTGGCGGGCGGCGTTCAATTCCGCGTCCTGGGTTTGAGTCGGCTTCAGCTGCGCCAGCCGCGCATCGAGGATCCGCGTGGCGCGATAACCGGCGTCGATCATCTCTTGAGCCTTGCCGAAATCGGTCACGCCGAACGCGGCCAGCGCAGGCTGGATCAACACGTCATTGGCATGCAGAGTCGCCAGTTGTTCTTCGGAGTTGCGCCGGGTCATCAGGGTGATCGACTGATTGAGCACATCGACCACCGTGGTCAGTTGCTTGCGATTGCGCAGAGGTGTGCCGATATCGACGACGATGGCGATGTCGACACCCATTTCCCGCGCGACATCCAGCGGGATGTTGTCAGTCATGCCGCCGTCCACCAACAACCGGCCATCGAGCTCGACCGGGGCGAACACCGCCGGGATCGACATGCTCGCGCGGATCACTTGCGGCAGGTGGCCTTTGCGAAACACCACTTTTTCGCCATTGGCGATGTCGGTGGTCACGGCGCGAAACGGGATCGGCAGTTTGTCGAAGTCGCGGGTGTCGCTGGTGTGGGCCAACAGGCTTTCCAGCAGCAGTGCGAGGTTCTGGCCCTGAATCACCCCCAATGGCAGGCCGAGACTGCCGTCGTCGCGGAAGCTGAGTTTCTGCTTCACCAGAAAATCGCGGTCGTCCTGTTTGCGGCGAAATGGCACGTCCTCACGCGGCGGCGCATCGGACAGCGCCGCTTGCCAGTCGATGCTCAGGGCGAGCTTTTCCAGTTCATCGATCTTGTAGCCCGAGGCGTACAGGCCGCCGACTACCGCGCCCATGCTGGTGCCAGCAATCGCGTCGATCCTGATGCCTTGTTCTTCCAGCGCCTTGAGCACGCCGATGTGCGCCAGCCCGCGCGCAGCGCCGCCGGACAGCACCAGGCCGACTTTCGGTCGTGGCGCTTCACTGGCGTGAACCAGCAGGGGAAGGAAACCAAGCAGCAGGCAGAACAGCAAACGGCGCATTGTGAGTCTCGGGGCAAGCGGTAAAGCCGGCTATTATAGCGGCGCCCTCTGTCTCAGGAGTTTCAGCGATCATGACCGTCGCCAAAGCCGAAGTTGTCATCACTTATTGCACTCAATGCCAGTGGCTGCTGCGCGCGGCGTGGCTGGCTCAGGAACTGCTCAGCACCTTCGCTGACGACTTGGGCAAAGTGTCGTTGGTGCCGGGCACCGGTGGGGTGTTTCATATCACTTGTGCGGGTGTGCAGATCTGGGAGCGCAAGACCGACGGTGGTTTCCCTGAGGCCAAGGTATTGAAGCAGCGAGTGCGCGATCAGATCGATCCTGACCGCGACCTCGGCCACAACGACCGCACTCAGTGAGAGGCGGCCTCGGCGGCGACGGTTGTCTTGTCGCTGCCGCCTGACATCCGCGCCGACACCACAATCGCGACGATGATCAACGCGCCACCGATGAGCATCCGCAGGGTCGGGGTTTCACTGAACAGCAGCCAGGCGAGGGTGATGCCGTAGACCGGCTCCATGGCGAACACCACTGCCGCCGTGCGTGCCTTGATCACCGCCAGACTGGCGACGAACAGGCTGTGCGCCACGCCCGTGCAGAACACCCCGAGCAGGGCGATCCACAACCAGTCCAGCGCTTGAACCTGACTCAACTGCGGCGCCGCGACCGGCAACAGACACAATGCCACGACGACGTTCTGGCACAACGCCGCCTGCACCGCCGGGATGCGCCCGGAGCTGGCGCGGTTGGTCAGCGACAGCAGGGAAAACAGCAGGCCGGACAACACTGCCCAAAGCAAGCCGACGGTCGCGCCGCTGCCCAGATCGAATGCGGGCGTGACCAGCACCAGACCGATGCTGACCAATACCACCAGGACGATTTCATTGGCACGGATGCGTTCGCGGAAAATCAGTCCTTCGAGAATCACCGTGAACGCCGGGAAACTGGCAAAGCCCAACGTGGCGATGGCCACCCCGGCGATCTTCACCGATACGAAAAAACTCACCCAGTGCCCGGCCAGCAACACGCCGCTGAGGGCGAGGCGCCGCCAGTCCACGGCCTGAAGTTTCTGCCAACCATGCTGGCTGGCGAAACGGGCGAAAAATGCCAGGGCGAGCACGGCGAAAGCCGCACGTCCAAATACGATCACAGCAGGGGATGCGGCAGCGAGTTTGCCGAACACACCGGTCAGGCCAAACATCAAAGCGCCGATATGCAGAGCGCCGAGGGCGGTACGCGGAGTCATTGCATTCCTTTTTTCAGGTTCAACTTCATGGGGCCATTGAACCGCGTCTCGGCCTACAAGTCTGTCGGCAGGCTATCGTCTTTTGTCGTAGGAATCGCGCCGGAGATGTCCGGGCGACGAGCCGAACTCACGTAGGACTGCGGCCGAGAACGCACTTTGCGAGCTGTAACCGACGCGACTGGCTACTTCGCCAATCGGTAATGCAGTGTCGCGCAGCAGTTGCACCGCGAGATGCAGGCGTCGACTGCGGATGTAATCCATCGGCGTCTGTCCGCATTCGGCCATGAACCGAGCGTGCAGGCGCGCACTGGACAACCCGGCCACGCGCGCCAGGTCGGCCACTTGCAGCGGATAGCCGGCGTATTGCTCGATGTGCGCATCCAGCGCGGCGTAGGGCAGGCGACGCGCGCCGAGTTCGGCAGGTTGCGCGTGATTGAGACTGGCCAGCAGCAACACTGCGCCTTGCTGCGCGATCAACGGATCGCTGACCGGACTGTTCGCCAGCCAGTTGACCAATTGGCTCTGCCCCGAGTCCAGCGACAGCCGCCCCGGATGATCGAGCAAGCGCCGACTGGCCTCGGCATGCGCGCCCAGCGACTCCTGCACCCATTGCCCTTCAGGGATGTCGAGCACCAGGCAGCTGCTGCCTTGGGGACTGTCGCAGGCATGATGAGCGCCGGACGGAACCACCACAACACTCTGCTGACGCACTTGGCTGCCACAGCCCTCGACCTCGAAATCCAGCGCACCGGACAGCCCGAACACCAACTGCGCGTGCTCGTGGCTGTGCACAATCAGGTCATGGGTGTACTGGCGCAGGGTGAGGATCGGTCGCATGGCAGGTTGTCTCCGAAGTGGCCGTCAGTCTACACCGCCGTACGCCGGATGCGCTGTCACACGACTGACTCACGCTTGTCACGGTCGATTAACCGGGCGCGCGCAAGCTGGCGAAAACATCGCAGAGGGTTGCCCATGACCAGCGCCGAGCTCGCCCGACCCAGCCGCAAACAACGGGTGCGAACCCTGTGGATTTCCGATGTGCACCTGGGCACCCGGGATTGCCAAGCCGAGCACTTGTCGCAATTTCTCAAGGGCTACCACGCCGACAAGGTTTATTTGGTCGGTGACATCATCGACGGCTGGAAACTGCGCAGCGGCATGTACTGGCCCCAAGCCCACACCAACGTCATCCGCCGCCTGCTGACCATGAGCAAGCGCGGCACTGAGGTGATCTATGTCACCGGCAACCATGACGAATTCCTGCGGCGCTATTCGAAACTGATTCTGGGCAATATCCAGCTGGTCGACGAGGCGGTGCACGTTACGGCGGACGGTCGGCATTTGCTGGTGATTCACGGCGATCAGTTCGATGTGATCACCCGCTATCACCGCTGGCTAGCGTTTCTCGGCGACTCGGCCTATGAATTCACCCTGACCCTCAACCGCTGGCTCAATCACTGGCGTGCCCGTTATGGCTACGGTTACTGGTCGCTGTCGGCGTACCTGAAACACAAGGTCAAGACCGCCGTCAGTTTCATCAGCGACTTTGAAGAAGCCATCGCCCACGAGTGTGTGAAGCGCGAACTGCATGGCGTGGTTTGCGGGCATATTCACCATGCCGAGATTCGCAAAGTGGGGGAGGTGGACTACCTTAATTGCGGCGATTGGGTCGAGTCGTGCACCGCGTTGATCGAGCATTGGGACGGCACGATCGAGTTGTATCGATTGGCGGATGCCCAGGCGCGGGAGGCGGAGCTCAGGGCTGCCAAGGTTGCCGAGATCGCTTAGTTCTCGGGTGTTTGAAAGGTCCTCATCGCTGGCAAGCCAGCTCCCACAGGTTTTGTTAACGGCACAGAACCCTGTGGGAGCTGGCTTGCCAGCGATGAGGGCAGAATAAACAACATCAAGCGGGGCTGTGTTCTTGCATCGCGGCTTTGTAGATCGAGTTCTTCGGTTGCGCAAATAGCCTTTCCATCATGGGCTCGAAGAAACTCAGCGGCAGCGTGTCGTACGCCGGATCAAACGCCGCCGCGTCATATTTGGCGCAGAACTCGGCAGTGGCGTGGAACTGCGGATGGTCCTTGAATTGCTCGCGCAAATGCCTATCCATGCCCAGGTGATGAAAGAAGTAATAGCCCTGAAAGATGCCGTGCTTCTCCACCATCCACAGATTTTCCGCACTCACGAACGGCTTGAGAATCGCTGCGGCGATGTCCGGATGGTTGTAGGAACCGAGGGTGTCGCCAATATCGTGCAACAGTGCGCAGACCACGTATTCCTCGTCACGCCCGTCGCGAAAGGCGCGGGTCGCGGTTTGCAACGAGTGGGTCAGGCGATCCACCGGGAAACCACCGAAGTCGCCTTCAAGCAGCTTCAAATGCGCGAGGATCCGCGATGGCAGCTGTCTGGCATAGGCACTGAAATCGGCGGCGATAATCGCCCAGTCTTCCTCGGTGCCGTCCTTCATATGGGTGAAGCGAGCATGGGCATTCATTGGCAGACCCTCATTCAGAACGCCACGCGACCGAGAATCATGTCGCGGTACATGACGAAATCGCCGAGCAGGCTGTACAGCGGATGCTGAAATGTCGCCGGGCGGTTTTTCTCGAAAAAGAAATGGCCGATCCAGGCAAAGCTGTAACCGGCCAGAGGTAGCGCGAGCAACAGCAGCCAGGCGCCTTTGGCGATGCTCAGGGCGAGAATGAAGATGACCAGAGAAGTGCCGATGAAATGCAGACGACGGCAGGTGCTGTTGCTGTGTTCGGCGAGGTAATACGGGTAGAACTCGGCGAAGCTGTTGAACTGCTTGATGTTTTCCACGACCGCGCTCTCTGTGGTGATTGTTCTGGCGACAAGTTGTTCGGCGGGGAGCTTATTTGAGTCTAGAGTGATCATTGGCGTGGGCCAGTGACAATCGGCGCCACTTTAGTATCCTTCGCAAATAGGGCGGTTATCTGCAGCCCGTCATGTAAAAGAATAACAACCATGAGCGAACGAACGACTTCTGCAAGCTGGGCGATGGGGATTGTCAAAGCACTGGAGATGGACGGCCTGGATTGCCGGGTTCTGTTCAGACAACTGGGGCTGGATTTCAGTGCCCTGGAAGATCCGGATGCGCGCTTCCCGCAAGACTCCATGACCCGGCTCTGGCAGCGCGCGGTCGAGGTGTCCGGCAACCCGGCGATCGGCCTGAACATGGGCAAAGTGGTGCGCCCGGCCTCGTTTCACGTCGCCGGCTACGCGCTGATGTCGAGCAATACCCTGGCTGAAGGCTTCCAGCGTCTGGTGCGCTATCAACGCATCATTGCCGAAAGCGCCGACTTGAGCTTTCGCTTGCTCGACGAAGGTTACGCGCTGATTCTCACCGTGCACGGCGATCACCTGCCGCCGACCCGGCAGAGCGCCGAAGCTTCACTGGCCTGCGCGTTGGCGCTGTGCGGCTGGCTGACCGGGCGTCCGCTGCACCCGGTCAAAGTGTTGGTTCAGGGCGATCAGCCGACAAATCTGCAACCTTATAAAGAAGCCTTTCACGCACCGCTGGTGTTCAACGCGCCATACGACGCGTTGATCTTCGAACGGGCCGACATGGAGGCGCCGCTGCCGACAGCCAACGAAGCCATGGCGCTGTTGCATGATCGCTTTGCCGGGGAATATCTGGCGCGGTTCTCCGAGAGTCGCGTGACACACCGGGCACGCCAGGTGCTGTGTCGTTTGTTGCCCCAGGGCGAGCCCAAGCGTGACACCGTGGCGCAGACGCTGCACCTGTCGCAGCGCACTTTGCAGCGGCGCTTGCAGGAGGAGGGCACCAGTTTCCAGCAATTGCTCGACGACACCCGCCGTGAACTCGCCGAGCAGTATCTGGCGCAACCGAGCATGACCTTGCTGGAAATCGCCTACCTGTTGGGCTTTGCCGACCCGAGCAACTTCTTCCGCGCGTTCCGCCGCTGGTTCGACACCACGCCCGGCGAGTACCGCTTGCGCCTGGCGCAGGTGCCAGATGCGGTCAATGACGCCAGAACGCCGGAATACACAGCACAAACACCGTAATGATCTCCAGTCGGCCGAGCAGCATGCCGAACGACAGAATCCATTTCGCCGCATCCGGCAGGGTCGCGAAGTTGCCGGCCGGGCCGATGGTTTCGCCCAGGCCCGGGCCGACGCCGGACACGGTGCTGGCGGCGCCGGTCAGTGCGGTCATCCAGTCGACTCCGAGCAGCGACAGCAGCAGGGCGATCACGCAGATGGTGATGGCGAAGAAGAACGAGAAAGTCAGGATCGAACGGACAATTTCTTCGTCGAGGCGGTGACCGTTGTACTTCTGCTTGATCACCGCGCGCGGGTGGATCAGCTGATTGAGGTTGGCCTTGAGCAGGATATAGGCGACCTGGAAACGGAAAATCTTGATCCCGCCCGCCGTCGATCCTGAGCAGCCGCCGACAAAACCCAGATAGAAAAACAGCATCAGCGAGAAGTTGCCCCACAGGCTGTAGTCACCGAGGGCGAAGCCGGTGGTAGTGACTACCGAGGTCACGTTCAGCGCCACATGCCGCAGCGCTTCCAGCCAATGCAGCTTGGTGGTCCACCAATACCAGGTGCCGAGCACCAGCCAGGTCACCAGCAACATTGCCAGCAAACCCTGCACCTGTTGATCGCGGATCAACGCTTTGCGATTGCCGCGCAACGTCGCGACGTACAGGGTGAACGGCAGGCTGCCGAGGATCATGATGACGATGGCCACCCAGTGCACCGCCGGTTGTGTCCACTTGGCCAGCGACTGGTCGGAGGTCGAGAAACCACCGGTGGAAATCGCCGACATCGCGTGGTTGATCGCATCGAACGGGCTCATTCCCGCCCACCAGAACGCCAGGCTGCCGAGAATGGTGATACCGACGTAGGCCGCCACAATCAACCGCGCCACCATGTGCGAACGCGGCATGACCTTTTCCGAACGGTCCGAGGATTCGGTCTGGAACAGGCGCATGCCACCGATGCGCAGTAGCGGCAGAATCGCCACCGCCATGCCGATGAAGCCGATGCCGCCGATCCAGTGCAGCAGCGACCGCCACATCAGAATCCCCGGCGACATGTTGTCCAAGCCGTTGAGCACGGTGGAACCGGTGGCGGTGATCCCGGACATGCTTTCGAAGAACGAGTCGGTGTAGCTGATGTGCTGGGTCAGCAGAAACGGCAGCGCGGCGAAAATGCACACCACCAGCCAGCTGCTGACCGTCAGCAGATACATGTCGCGCGGGCGCAGGTGAATGTGTTCCGGTCTGCCGGGGATCACCAGGGCGAGGCCGGCGATAAAGGTGATCATGCTCGCCCAGAGGAACGACGGCAGGTCGCTGGTGCGCTCGAAAATCACCAGCGTGGCCATCGGCACGACCATGGCCACAGCCAGCGTGATCAGGAAGATGCCGATGATAAAACCAATGATCCGTAAGGTCGGCAACGCCATGAAATCCGCTCGGGCTGGTGGGAGAAGGGCGCCATTCTACCTGTGGGGCAAGGCATGTAAACCGGCAGGCGCTGCGCAGATGAAGCTAGAATAGCCGCACATTTTTCAAAGGAGGTGGCCGATGCAGGCTCTCGACGCGTTGCTCAACCGTGTTTCCGTTCCCCGCTTGGTCGAACCGGCCCCTACTGCCGAGCAGCGCGAAGCCCTGTTCGGCGCGGCCTTGCGTGCCCCGGATCACGGGCATTTGCAGCCGTACCGCTTTTTGACCGTCGAAGGCGCGGCACGTGAGCAAATGGGCGAGTTGCTGGCCGAGGCGGCCCGCCAGCAAGCCGGCGAAGTCAGCGAAGCGATGATCGACAAGGCCCGCAACGGCCCACTGCGCGCGCCGCTGGTGGTTGTGGTGATCGCGAAATTGCAGGAGCACGTGAAATACCCGAAGGCCGAGCAACTGCTCACGGCGGGGTGTGCGGCCCACGGGATTTTGCTCGCGGCGTATGCGCAGGGGATTGGCGCAGTGTGGCGCACCGGGGATCTGGCGTACTCGAAGCATGTGGCCGAAGGTTTGGGACTGGCGGAAGGCGAGGAAGTGATCGCGTTTCTCTATCTCGGCACGCCGCAGAAAGAGCCGCGCGTGGCGGAGAAGGTTGATCTGGCTGAGTTCGTCAGCGCCTGGCCCGCTAAAGCCTGAGCCGATTTCAACTGTGGGAGCGAGCCTGCTCGCGAAGACGGAGTGTCAGTGGTCATATTGGTTGACTGACACACCGCTTTCGCGAGCAGGCTCGCTCCCACATTTTTTGCTTCAGGGCTGGACCACGACTCCCGGTACCAAAGGCAATTCCAGACTCGCCACAAAGCCGCCCTGCGGATGATTGGCCAGTGTCAGCGAGCCGCCATGCCGTTCCGCCGCGCGCTTGGCAATCGCCAGCCCCAGGCCATGCCCGGCAGCGGTCTGCCCCGGCGCGCGATAAAACGGTTCACCCAACTGACTCAGATGTTCGGTCTGCACCCCCGGCCCGTGGTCGCGCACGCTGATGACAATCCGCTCTCCCTGCCGCGCAGCCTGCAAGTCGATCGGCTGATCGCTCGGGTTGAAGCGCTGGGCGTTGCGCAGCAGATTATCCACGGCGCGCTCGATCATCGTCGGCCAGCCTTTGAGATTCAGTTGTGGCTCGGCGTGCAGGCGCACGGTCTGCTCGGGGGAGCTGAGCTGCGCATCCTTTTGCAGCGTGGCGAGCAACGCATTCAGGTCGACTTCTTCAGCGCTGGCGTTGTCGGCATCGACTCGCGCCAGCACCAGAATTTCACTGATCAACGCCTCCAGCCGATCGCATTCGCGGGTCAGGCGTGGCCACAGTTTTTCGCGCTCTTGCGGGTTGGCACGCTCGGCCAAAGCCAACGCAATGCGCAGGCGCGCCAGTGGTGAGCGCAGTTCGTGGGAGACATCGCGCAGTAGCTGGCGCTGACTGCCGATCAGGCTTTGCAGGCGCGCGCCCATGCGGTTGAAATCGGTGGCCAGCACGCCGAATTCGTCACGGCGGTTGGCCAGTTTCGCCAGACTGTTCTGCTGATATGTGGTCTGCCCCAGATCATGCACCGCGCCGCGCAAGCGACTCAGTGGGCGGGTGATGGAGAAAGTCACGAGCAAACTGAACAGGGTCAGCACCACCAGCGCGATGCCCAGCGCACTCAGCGGCCAGAGCAGGCTTTCGCGGTGCCAGGCGTCGAGTTCCGGGTGCGGGATGCGGTAGATGAACAGGTAGGTATCACCGGTTTTTTCACTGGTGATCTCGTCGGTCAGACGCCGCCATGGCAGGCGGCGGTCATCGTTGTTCTGCCGCGCTTCGAATGCTGCGGCGCGGCGCGGGAAGGTGCCGCGCACCACCGGATCGCCGGTTTCGTTGAGCACTTGAACGTCGATGTGATACTGGCGTTTGCGTTGTTCGAGGATGTCCTGGGCGGCTTCCTCGCCTTGGGTTTCGTAAGTCTGCGTCCATTCTGCGGCCAGCGTGTTGAGGCCGGGATGGCGGCTGAGAATCCACGCGTCCTGATTGAGCATGTGCCCGAGCAGAATCGACAGCCCGGCTACCAGAGCGATGGCCAGCCAGAAGCTCGCAAGAATCCGCCAGAACAGTGAACGCACAGAAACTCCTCGAAAATCACACCGTTCAAATGTGGGAGCGAGCCTGCTCGCGAAGGCGTAGTGTCAGTCAATCCATCGCTGGCTGATACACCGCCTTCGCGAGCAGGCTCGCTCCCACATTCGATTTGAATGGAACAGGCCCGACGAGGTGAGTCGTCGGGCCCAGGGTCAAGCCATTATTGCGCCTTTTGCGCCTGCTGCGCTTTCCAGGCCTTGAACTCGGCCCATTCGGCGCGGCGTTCGGCGCGTTTCTTCTGGATCTCGTCGAACTGCTTCTGTTGCTCGGGTTTGAGCAGTGCCCGGACATCGGACTCGGCTTTCTTGTGGTTGGCCGCGATCTCGTCCTTCATGGCTTTCTGGTCGGCCGGCGAGAGTTTCTCCAGGTACTTGTCGACCACCTGCTTACGCTCGTGCATCTGCTCGCCCATGATCTTGCGAATCTGCTCGCGCTGTTCGCGGGTCAGGTCGAGCTGGCTGTACGGGCCTTTGCCGTGCATACCGCCGTGCATCTGACCGCCGTGGCGCGGGCCATCCAGTGGACCACCGAGCGGACCGCCATCTTGCGGCATGGCCATGGCCACGGTTGGCAGAGCGGCAGCGAACATCAGAGCGATAAGAGTCTTGCGCATGGTGTATCTCCTTGTCTCGTTCCCGGTACGTTCCGGATGAGTGCAGATTACGCAGATCAAGGTCAGCGGCGGTCAGCGCAGCGTAAAGCTTCGGTAAAGACGTTTCGTGCCCGGCCTTACACATATCCAGTGCAGGAGGTGCTGAAGGCTGCGATCTGATCGTTCCCACGCTCTGCGTGGGAATGCAGCCGAGGACGCTCTGCGTCCTGCAGCCTGAAGATCGCCGCCTTGGGCAGCTCGTACACGGAACAAGATGGTTTTACAGGCTGTAGTAGTAACCACGGCTACGCAGCGCGACGATGCGCGGGCGGCCGTCGGGGTGGGGGCCGATTTTTTTGCGCAGGTTGCTGACGTGCATGTCGAGGCTGCGGTCGTACAGGGTCAGCTTGCGGCCGAGGGCCAGTTGCGCCAGTTCCTGTTTGTCCAGCGGCTCGCCGGGCTGCTTGAGCAGGGCTTCGAGCAGGCGGCTTTCGGAGACGGTCAGGGTCAGTTCTTTTTCGTCGATGCTGACTACGCCGCGCACCGGGCTGAAACTCAGATCACCCAGCTCAAGTTGCGTCGATACGGCGGCGGGATGGCTGCGGCGCAACACGGCGCGCAGGCGCGCGGTCAGTTCGCGGGGGTCGCAGGGTTTGGCCAGGTAATCGTCGGCGCCCAGTTCGAGGCCGAGGATGCGGTCCAGCGGTTCGCCACGCGCTGACAGCATCAGCACCGGCAGGTCGGCGTGGTCGTTGCGCAATTGCTTGAGCAGTTCCAGACCGCTGCCGTCGGGCAGCATCACGTCCAGCACTACCGCCGCCGGGGCGGTTTCGGCCAACGCCTTGCGGGCGCTCTGGCCGTCGTGGCAGGCGCGCACCTGGAAGCCTTCCTGGCTCAACCAGCTACTCAGGAGTTCGCACAACTCCTGGTCATCATCAATCAATAACAGCTCGCTCATGACTCACTCAATTTAGCCATTGCCGACGTTTTCGGCTTGCACCACTGGCAAAGATACCGCAGAGCAGCGCCAATAGCGCTACCCCGGCGCCAGTGACGAACCACTGCTGTTGATCGGTCAGCAAACGCGGCAGCGGGCTGGCCTGGGCTTCCTTGAGTTGCAGCTTCAGACGCTGGTTCTCCTGGCGCAGCCGGGCGAGCTGGGCGCTTTCGCGAGTGTTGTCGGCATTTTGCAGTTGTTTGTTCAGTTCTTCGCGCTGCTGCTCACTGGCCTTGAGCCGCTGTTGCAGCTCGGTGATCTGGCTGCCGGCGCTCAATGACAATGGCGTCGAGCTGCCGCCTTCGGTGGTTTCCTCACCATGGGCGGGGGCCATGATCGACAACGTGAGCAACATCAGACACAACGGACCCTTGCGCATCGCGACACCTGTTTCCAAATGGATATTGGGCAGGTTGTCGGCAGGCAAACGAGAATAATGAGCGATTGAGATGGGTGAGAAGCGAGAAGGTTCAGTGCGCAGGACGTGATGTTGGTGGCTGACAAATAATTCGTGGCTGATGAATATTCTGTGGCGAGGGGATTTAGCGAAACGTCGCACCGCCCCGTTGGGCTGCGTAGCAGTCCTGAAATGGGAGCATGCGGTGTGTCAGACACACCGCGTTGGATGGGTATTGGGGCGGCTTCGCCACCCAGCGGGGATGAATCCCCTCGCCACATAAAACCCGTCGGCATTTCAATAGCGGGATTACGGCAGGACTTGCTTGAACGGCTTGACGATCACGTTGGCGTAGACGCCGGCGGCAATGTACGGGTCGGCATCGGCCCAGGCCTGTGCGGCGCTGAGGGAGTCGAACTCGGCGACGATCAGGCTGCCGGTGAAACCCGCTGCGCCCGGATCATTGCTGTCGACGGCCGGGTGCGGGCCGGCCAGCACGATGCGGCCTTCGCCCTTGAGCGCTTGCAGGCGTTCCAGATGCGCCGGTCGCGCGGACAGGCGAGCTTCCAGCGAGTTGGCAACGTCGGTGGCAATGATGGCGTAGAGCATGTCAGTCCTCGGTTTTTGGCGTTGTGGTATCGGTGTCATGCAGATGGCGCGACAGGTAAACGCCCTGTGCGACCAGGAACAGCACGGTCATGCCCAGGCTGCCGAACACCTTGAAGTCGACCCAGATGCTCTGGAAGGTGAAGGCGACGAACAGGTTGGCTGCGCCGCAGAACAGGAAAAAGCCGATCCAGGCGATGTTCAGGCGCGTCCAGACCGGGTCCGGCAGGGTCAGCGCGTGGCCCATGATGCGTTTGATCAGCAGGCGATCGCCGATGAAATGGCTACCGATGAACGCCGCAGCGAACAGCCAGTTGACCACCGGCGCTTTCCATTTCAGGAAGGTTTCGCTGTGGAAGGCCAGCGTCAGGCTGCCGAACACCAGACAGGCGATCAGCGTCAGCCACTGGCTCTTTTCCAGCTTGCGCTGCTTGATGAACAGCGCGCCGTACACCACCAGGGAGCTGATGATCAGCATCGCCGTGGCGCTGTAGATACCGCCTACGGTCACTTGCTGGCCGGCAATGTCGACGACCCGTGGATCAAGTTTGTAAACGATGAAGAACAGCAGAAGCGGGATGAAATCGATGAATTGTTTCACAGTGAGAGCCAGAAGCTGGATGTGGCGGCATAATAACAAACATATGGGCGCGCGATAGCGCCAGCTGATTTGAGGTTACAACTCCCCGTGAATGTTGATTTGCACTGCCACAGCACGGCCTCCGATGGCGCCCTGGCGCCTGCGGTTCTGGTTGCGCGAGCGTTCGAAAACGGCGTGCGAGTCCTGGCGTTGACCGACCACGACACTCTTGAGGGGCTCGCCGAGGCGCGTACTGCCGCCACCGAGTTAGGCATGCAACTGGTCAACGGCGTCGAATTGTCCTGCACCTGGGGCGGGGCGACCATTCATGTGCTGGGCTACGGTTTCGACGTCAACGCCGCGCCGTTGGTCGAAGCGATCGCCAAATTGCACGATGGCCGCTGGCTGCGGTCCGAAGAAATAAGCCGCAAGCTCGCACTCAAGGGGATGCCCGGTGCCCTCGACGGCGCCCGGCAGATCCAGCAGGAACTGGGCGACAGCGGCAACGCGCCGGCCCGGCCGCATTTCGCCGACTGGATGGTGCGTGAAGGTTATGTAAAGGATCGCGCCGAGGCATTTCGCAAATGGCTCGGCGCCGGCAAACTCGGCGACGTCAAACTGCACTGGCCGACGCTGGAAGACACCGTCGGTACCCTGCGCGCCGCCGGTGCCTGGGTCAGCCTGGCGCATCCATGGCACTACGATTTCACCCGTAGCAAGCGCCGAAAGCTGATTGCCGACTATATTCAAGCAGGCGGGCATGCTATCGAGGTGGTCAATGGCCATCAGCCCGCAGAACAGGTGGGCAGCCTGGCGATCCTTGCCCGTGAGTTCGGTCTGCTGGTCAGCGCCGGCAGTGACTTCCATGGCCCTGGCGGCTGGTCCGAGATCGGCCAGTACCGGCCGGTTCCCGAGGACCTTCCACCCCTGTGGTGTCGGTTCAAACATGACACAGATATTGCCGCCGTCTGAACAGGTAGAGAATGTGAGTCAATTTTTCCAGATACATCCGGAAAACCCGCAAGCGCGCCTGATCAAACAGGCGGTCGAGATCATCCGCAAGGGCGGGGTGGTGATTTATCCCACGGACTCGTCCTACGCCATCGGTTGCCAGATCGGCGACAAGACCGCCATCGAGCGTGTGCGACGGCTGCGTCAGCTCGATGAAAAGCACAACTTCGCGCTGATCTGCAGCGACCTGTCGCAACTGGGCAATTACGCCAAGATCGACACCGGCACCTTCCGCATTCTCAAGGCGCACCTGCCGGGGCCTTACACCTTTATTCTCAACGCCACCCGCGAAGTGCCGCGCCTGTTGCTGCATCCGAAAAAACGCACCATCGGCCTGCGCGTGCCAAGCCATCCGATCGCGCTGGCGCTGCTGGCCGAACTCGGCGAGCCGCTGATGAGCGTGACGCTGATCATGCCCGGCGATGAAGACCCACTCACCGATCCCTACGAAATGCGCCAGCTGCTCGAGCACCAGGTCGATCTGATCATCGACGGCGGTTTTGGCGGCATCAAGGCCTCAACGGTGATTGACCTGACCGGCGACGACCCGGAAGTGGTCCGCGTCGGTTGCGGCGATCCGACGCCGTTCATGGTCGAGGCCTGAATGTCCGCAGTGGAAACCGTGGTCGATCCTCAGGCCGGCGCCCAGCAGGAACTGCCGTTCGCGATGGTCTATGGTCAGGCGGTCATGGAAATGCCGCTGGACCTGTACATCCCGCCGGATGCGCTGGAAGTCTTTCTTGAAGCCTTCGAAGGCCCGCTCGACCTGCTGCTGTACCTGATCCGCAAACAGAACATCAACATCCTCGACATCCCGGTGGCGGAAATCACTCGCCAGTACATGGGCTACGTCGAGTTGATGCAATCGGTGCGTCTGGAGCTGGCGGCCGAATACCTGGTGATGGCGGCGATGCTCGCCGAGATCAAATCGCGCATGCTTCTGCCGCGCGCCGAAACCGTCGAAGATGAAGAAGACGATCCACGCGCCGAACTGATCCGCCGCTTGCAGGAATACGAGCGCTTCAAGGCTGCTGCCGAAGGTATCGATGGGCTGAGCCGGGTCGGCCGCGATGTGATCGTGCCCAAGCTCGACGCCCCGGAAGCGCGGGCGCGAAAGCTGTTGCCCGACGTCGCGCTGGAAGAGATTCTGATGTGCATGGCCGAAGTCCTGCGCCGTGGCGACATGTTCGAAAGCCACCAGGTCAGCCGTGAAGCGCTGTCCACCCGCGAGCGCATGAGCGATGTGCTGGAACGGCTCAAGGGCGGCGGTTTTGTGCCGTTTGTCGAGCTGTTTACCGCTGAAGAAGGTCGCCTCGGTGTGGTGGTGACCTTCATGGCGATCCTTGAACTGGTCAAGGAATCCTTGGTCGAGCTGGTGCAGAATGAGCCGTTCGCCGCGATCCACGTGCGAGCCCGAGCCGAATAACGAGTCCCTGTATGAACCTGACTGAACCCCGCGAGCTGGCGTCCCTGCTTGAAGCCTTTCTGTTGGCCTCGGGAAAGCCGCAATCCCTTGAGCGCCTGTATGAACTGTTTGAAGAAGGCGAGCGGCCCGAGCCGGCGGTCTTCAAGAAAGCCCTGACCCTGCTCGGCAAGTCCTGCGAGGGCCGCGCCTTCGAGCTCAAGGAAGTCTCGTCGGGCTATCGCTTGCAGATCCGCGAGAAGTTTTCACCGTGGGTCGGCCGTCTCTGGGAAGAACGCCCGCAGCGCTATTCCCGTGCGTTGCTGGAGACCATCGCGCTGATCGCCTATCGCCAGCCGATCACCCGTGGCGAGATCGAAGACGTGCGTGGCGTGGCGGTCAACAGCAACATCGTCAAGACCTTGCTCGAGCGTGAGTGGATCCGCGTCGTCGGCTATCGCGACGTGCCGGGCAAACCGGCGATGTTCGCCACGACCAAGGCGTTTCTCGACCACTTCAACCTGAAAAACCTTGAAGACCTGCCGCCGCTGGCCGAACTGCGCGAGATGGAAGCCGAACCGGTGCTCGACTTCGATGACGCGCCGGTGCCGCAGAGTCTGCAGGAACTGGCCGACGCCAGCGCCGAGCCGGAGGAGGAGAAGGAAGAAACCAGTTTCCATTCCCTGCTGCTGGAGCTGGACAGCATGGAAGAGGGCATCAAAACCGATTTCGACGATTTGCTGCGCGATGCGGTGGATGGCGAAGCGCCGGTGCCCGAGCCTGAGATTATCGAGCCGGTTGTTGAAGTTGAAGTTGAAGCGGCGCCTGACGCCGAACCGGAAGAGGACGTCCTGGGTGTCGCCGAGGCCCGCGAGAAACTCCTGGCCGCTGTCGCCGACCTCGAACAGCCTGAACCAGACCTCAGCGAAGAAGAAGCCGAAGCCCGCGCACTGGCCGAGGCGATCGAAGCCGAACGGCGCGAGTTCCACGATTGATCCGGATCCTTGTGGGAGCGGGCTTGCCCGCGATTGCGGTGGGTCAGATCCAATGATGTTGACTGACACTCCGCTATCGCGGGCAAGCCCGCTCCCACAGGGTTTGATGTGTTTCTGGAGAGGATGATGAGCTCAACCAAAGACCCCTGCATCAGCCTCTGCAAATTCTCCGAAGACATCTGCCTGGGTTGCGGCCGCAGCAAGCGCGAGATCAAGGCCTGGAAGAAGCTCGACAAGGACGACAAACGCACGGTGCTGGCCGAAGCCGCGCTGCGCCTGATCAAACTCGGTGGTGCCGGTCGGCGGAAAAAGAAATAACCGGCAATCGATCAGCTAGTCTCTGATGCGCGACGGCGCACATCCGCGTATGATTCGCGACCCTTCGCCGATCCCTTCGGCCTGGACCCAGTTTTCAATACTTCAGGCGCCGCCTGAACAGACCACACCGGGAGGTGCCCAGATGAGTGACATCAATCAGAAAGACGACCAGGAAATCGGCCCAGCAGGCGAAAAGCTGCAGAAAGTCCTCGCCCGTATCGGCGTCGGCTCGCGCCGTGACGTGGAATCCTGGATCAGCCAGGGCCGGATCAAGGTCAATGGCAAAGACGCCACCCTCGGCCTGCGCGTCGACATGCACGACGCCATTACCATCGATGGCAAGGTGATCAAACGCGAAGAGGCCGCCGAATCGGTGCGCCGCGTGATCATGTACAACAAGCCCGACGGCGAAATCTGCACCCGTGACGACCCGGAAGGCCGTCCGACCGTGTTCGACAAGCTGCCGCGCCCCAAAGAAGGCCGCTGGATCAACATCGGCCGTCTCGACATCAACACCACCGGTCTGCTGATGTTCACCACCGACGGTGAACTGGCCAACCGTCTGATGCACCCGTCCTACGAGATGGACCGCGAGTACGCCGTGCGTGTACGCGGTGAAGTCGACGACGAGATGATCGAACGCCTCAAGGCCGGCGTGGTGCTGGAAGACGGTCCGGCGCGTTTTACCGACATTCAACAGGCGCCGGGCGGTGAAGGCTTCAACCACTGGTACCACTGCGTGGTCATGGAAGGGCGCAACCGTGAAGTGCGTCGTCTGTGGGAATCGCAGGGTCTGGTGGTCAGCCGTCTGAAGCGTGTGCGTTTCGGTCCGGTGTTCCTCAACTCCGACCTGCCGATGGGCCGCTGGCGCGAAATGAGCCAGTACGAAGTCGACGTGCTCAGCGCCGAAGTCGGCCTGACCCCGGTGGCAATGCCGCAGCTGAACGCCAAGAGCAAGGACAAGCTCGAACGCATGCAGCGCAAATCGTCGCGGCCGATGGCCAAGACCGAGCGCGTGCGTACCCTGCGTCCAGCCGCTGGCGCACCCACCGCACCGCGCCCGAGCCGTGAGCCGCAGATCGAAGGCGAGCGTCCAGGTCGCAAGCCAGTCGCCCGTGACGGCGAGCGCGCACCGCGTCCGGCCAACGGTCGCACTGAGCGTGGCGAAGGTCGTGCACCGGCCGGTCGCGGTACGCCAGTGGCGGATCGTCCAGCCGACACCACCAACAAGCGCCCGGCCAAACCGGCGCCGAAGCGTCCGGGGATCAAACTGGTCGACGGCGACAAGCCCTCGGGCAAGCGTCGTGGCGCACCGGCAGGTTCCGGTCAGCGCCCGGGTTTCGGTCGCAAAAAGCCGGAATAAGGCAGCTGTGAGTTACTAGCTGCAAGCTACAAGCTACAAGCTACAAGCTACAAGCTGAAGCAAAAACGCCAACCTCAGGGTTGGCGTTTTTTTGTCTGGACGAAAATCTGTGCTGACACCGATCGTTCCCACGCTCTGCGTGGGAATGCATCAACGGACGCTCCGCGTTCGGCTTTGGAAGGGACGCGGAGCGTCCCGGGCTGCATTCCCACGCGGAGCGTGGGAACAATCATCTGCGGCTTACATAAATCCCCTGTGGGAGCGAGCCTGCTCGCGAAGGCGTAAGTCGCCTAAAACACAAACCGCCCGTCGAAAACCGGCTTGTCATCCAGCGCCAACACCCCGCCAGAAAAGATCAGATCCAGGTGATGACTGCCCTTGGCACCACCGCCCAATCCAAGATGCAACCCACAATGCCGCTCCTCAAACCCGGCATTGCGCGCATACAGATCCTTCACGCCTTCATTGGTGCCAATCCCCAACTCCTCAATCCGCCGGTTCGACGGGTTGGCATCCAGGTACTTGTTGAAATCATGTTCCAGCCCCGGCACGTCGGTGGCGATTCGGCTGATGGTCGAGTTCTCGATCCACAGCTCCAGCGGTGATTCCAGCACGCCGTACTTGCGCGCGAAGGGGATAGTGCTGAGGAAGGTGCCCTTGAACTTCACATGGCCGTTGATAGCTTCGCTGTGGGTGGCGATTTCGCCGGGGGCGAGGTCGAAGTTGCCGACGCCGTTGATGTCGGTCCACTTTTTGATGCTGCTCATCGGTGTTTCGAACCATGAGCCGTGATCGTCCTTGAAACTCAGCGTGGTCGCCTGGGACATGCGCTGGATCAAGTGACTGTTGAGTCCGGCGATGCGTTGCGGGGTGATGCTGAAGGTGTCGTAGAAATAGTCGCCGTAGTCCTTGAACAGCAGCGACTTCTTCCAGTTTTCCGCCATGACCGCTTGCAGCGCACGAACGAACTCCGGGCCATCGGGACGCGGGTTGGGCAGGGTGGAAGAGTCGTAGAAGAAAATGTACAGATCGCTGTCGGCAATCGCCGCGGACAGCGCTGCGGTGCTTTCCAGGTCAAGGCGCCGGGCGCTGAACTGAAAGCGCGGATGCTCGCCGGCCTGTTCGGCAATGGCGCCGGTCAGGGCTTCGTAATCGGCGGTGTGGCCAAGCATGACCTTCGCCGAGTCGAGGCCGGCGAGGGCAGGGTGATGTTCGAGGTAGTAAAGGAAATGCGAGATGGCGCGGGGCTTGTCCATGAATCCTCCCTGACTGACCGGGGAATGAAGCGGCAGGCACGACCGGCCGGACCGTGCCTGCCCGGGATGTCTTACAGAGGCCACATCGCCGTGCCGAACGGAACCACCGCGTCGGCTTGCATCATTTCCACAGCGGCCTCATGGGTTGGCGCTTCAAACCATTCGTCCAGTTGCAGTTCGGTATCCAAGTCTTTTTCCAGTGCTTGCATGGTCGATCTCCTAGAGAATTTCACGGTTTATGACTGACCGGTCGAGGTGGCCGGTGAGACGTGAAAAACCTAGTTGAGCGTTTTTGTGAATGCAAAAATTTATCCATTTAATTTTTAAATAGACTTTTTGTTCTGTTTTTCGGGATGAATTTTCTTATTTGAAAACAAAAAACTAGGTTGGTGAAATTGATAGCAAGCTAGCTACCGTCAATATGCAGACGTCCTTCGGAAATTTCTGATTCGGAAAATATTCGTTACGCCTTGTAAAGAAAACCTGACGATATTGGCCCGCCAACGCGGTGATTTCCCGTCTCGCCATCCGTTGTAAGGAAAAGCTTCCGTAACCCGACGGAGCGTGCGCCACGCAGGGCTCTGGCGCGCTTGTTTCCAGCCTTCAGGCAGGGTGTGATGCGCCCCATGCCTGTCGTGCAGGCGAATAACAAGAAGGAGGCGCAATGTACGCCGCGACTGATTTCCACTTCTCCCCGTGGGACGGTTTTTTCCTCGTCCCCGTCGATGGCCTGCAAAGGCCTGACTCACATTTTGCAGCCGCTCGAGACTGTCGAGGCGGACACATGCAATCCCGGCAACCGACACGCTGATCAGGCGGGTCTGGCAGCAGGGGGTTAGCGGTGTACAATGCGCCGCGTTTTAACTGTGACCCTCTGCGTAATCGCAAAAATCTCGAGGCTATCCGCCTTGTTCACTCCGCCGCGCCACAAGCGTGCCGGGTTCGATTTCGTCACAGATAAAAACAAACAGGTGACGCATGACCGTTGTAAATGAGCTGAACTCCTGGTGCCTGCGCTGGGGTTTGATCGGGGCTGCCTGAAATCGCAACCTTGCAGCAACGTCTACTGAACATCATCAAACCTTGCGTGAGACCTTTTTCATGAGTGGACAACCCTCGCAATCAGGCGAGCTAAAGCGCGGCCTGAAAAATCGGCATATTCAACTGATCGCCCTCGGTGGCGCGATCGGTACCGGATTGTTCCTCGGTTCTGCCGGGGTACTGAAATCCGCCGGCCCGTCGATGATCCTCGGCTACGCCATTTGCGGCTTCATCGCCTTCATGATCATGCGCCAGCTCGGCGAAATGATCGTCGAAGAGCCGGTGGCCGGCTCCTTCAGCCATTTCGCGCACAAATACTGGGGCGGTTTCGCCGGTTTCCTTTCGGGCTGGAACTGCTGGATTCTGTACATTCTGGTGGGCATGTCGGAGCTGACAGCGGTCGGCAAGTACATCCATTACTGGGCGCCGGACATCCCGACCTGGGTCTCCGCTGCTGCATTCTTCGTGCTGATCAACGCGATCAACCTGGCCAACGTCAAAGTCTTCGGTGAAGCCGAATTCTGGTTTGCGATCATCAAGGTTGTGGCCATCGTTGGCATGATCGCACTGGGCAGCTACCTGTTGGTCAGCGGCCATGGCGGCCCGCAAGCCTCGGTGAGCAACCTGTGGTCCCACGGCGGTTTCTTCCCCAATGGTGTGAGCGGTCTGGTGATGGCCATGGCGATCATCATGTTCTCCTTCGGCGGTCTGGAAATGCTCGGTTTCACCGCCGCTGAAGCCGACAAGCCAAAAACCGTGATCCCGAAAGCGATCAATCAGGTGATCTACCGCATCCTGATTTTCTACATCGGTGCACTGGTGATCCTGCTGTCGCTGACTCCTTGGGACAGCCTGCTGGAAACCCTCAATGCGTCGGGCGATTCGTACAGCGGCAGTCCGTTCGTGCAGGTGTTCTCGATGCTCGGCAGCAACACCGCCGCGCACATCCTCAACTTCGTCGTGCTGACCGCCGCGCTGTCGGTGTACAACAGCGGCACCTACTGCAATAGCCGTATGCTGCTGGGGATGGCCGAGCAGGGTGACGCGCCGAAAGCTCTGGCGAAGATCGACAAGCGCGGCGTGCCGGTGCGTTCGATTCTGGCGTCGGCGGCAGTGACGCTGGTCGCCGTGTTGCTCAACTACCTGATCCCGCAGCACGCGCTGGAACTGCTGATGTCGCTGGTGGTTGCGACGCTGGTGATCAACTGGGCGATGATCAGCTACTCGCACTTCAAGTTCCGCCAGCACATGAATCGGACTAAACAGACGCCGCTGTTCAAGGCGCTGTGGTACCCGTACGGCAACTTCGTCTGCCTGGCGTTCGTGGTGTTCATCCTCGGCGTGATGCTGCTGATCCCGGGGATTCAGATCTCGGTGTACGCGATTCCGGTGTGGGTGGTGTTCATGTGGGTCTGCTACCTGATCAAGAACAAGCGCAGTGCCCAGCAGGCGCTGCCAGTGATCGCCAAGTAACCGCTCAAGCGGAAACAGCAAACCCGGCCAAGTGCCGGGTTTGTTGTTTTGAAATGGAAAAATCTGGCATCACACCGAACCCTGTGGGAGCGAGCCTGCTCGCGAAAGCGGTCCATCAGAAACATCTGCATCGACTGACACACCGCCTTCGCGAGCAGGCTCGCTCCCACAGAGGTTGAGTGAATCAGGTTATCCTGCACGCTCTGATTACGGACGCTTTTCCATGCTGGTGATTTCCAACAATGTGCATCTGCCGGATGCCGAGATCGAATTGACCGCCATCCGCGCGCAAGGCGCCGGTGGGCAGAACGTCAACAAGGTCTCCAGCGCCATGCACTTGCGCTTCGACATTCCCAACTCGTCATTGCCGGAGTTCTACAAGGAACGCCTGCTGGCGCTGCGTGACAGCCGTATCACCAGCGATGGCGTGCTGATCATCAAGGCGCAGCAATATCGCACCCAGGAAGCCAACCGCGCCGACGCGCTGGAGCGGCTGGTCGAGCTGATTCTCAGCGCCACCAAAGTGGAAAAGAAACGCCGCCCGACCAAGCCGACCCTCGGTTCGAAGAAGCGTCGGCTGGAGTCGAAAACCAAGCGCGGCAGTATCAAGGCCGGGCGCGGCAAGGTGGACTTCTAAACCTCGCGATACTTCGCCGTGTGCCTATACAGATAGATACTCAAGCCAAGTCCGCTCAACGCCGCGAAGGCTGCGAACAGAAAGATCGAAGCAAAACCGAACCCCGCCGCAATCGCCCCGGCCAGCGGCCCGGTGATCCCCAGCGACAAATCAATGAACAGTGAATAGGCACCGACCGCCGCGCCACGGCTTGAGGCCGGCACCAGATTCACCGCCTCCACGCCCAGCGCCGGGAACACCAGCGAGAAGCCGAAACCGCTCAGCGCCGCACCGGCCAATGCCCAATGCGCATCCGGTGCGATCCACAGCAGCAATAGCCCCAACGTTTCCACCGACAGGCAGGCAATCGCCACGCGGAATCCGCCGAGGCGGTTGATCAGGTTGCCGAACAGCAGCCGCGCGCCGATGAAGCTGGCGCCGAACAGGCTCAGGCACAGCACGGCGTTGTCCCAGTGCTGGGTCGCGTAATACAGGGTGATGAAAGTGGCGATGGTGCCGAAGCCGATCGAGCCCAGCGCGAGCCCGCAGCCGTGGGGGAAGACTTTGCCCAGCACATGCATGAACGGCAAGCGTTCACCGGCGACGATCGGCGCGGCGGTCTTCGGCCATGCCAGCGCCAGACCGAGCAGGGCGAGAAGGATGATGCTCACGCCCATGCTCCACAGCCCCAACCTGCTTACCAGCCATACACCGAACGGCGCGCCGATCGCCAGGGCGCCGTAACTGGCGATGCCGTTCCAGGAAATCACTTTCGCCGTATTCGCCGCGCCGACCCGGCCGATGCCCCAGCCAATCGAACCGGAACCGACCAGGCTTTCCGCGCTGCCCAGCACCAAACGGCCAATTAAGAGGCTGATCAGACTGAGCAGCGGCAGGTTCGGTGTCCACGCGGAAATCAGCATGAACACACCGCTCAAGCCGCAACCAGCGAGGCCAATCATCACTGCGCGTTTACTGCCCTGGTTGTCGATGATCTTGCCGGCATATGGACGGCTGAGCAGGGTGGCGAGGTATTGCACGCTGATCACCAGCCCGGCGATCACCGCACCGAAACCAAGGTCACTGTGGACATAGCCCGGCAACACGGCGAGCGGGATGCCGATGTTCAGGTAACCGATGAAGGTGAAGAGGACGATGGAGACAACTTGCAGCGTAACCGCCAGCGGACGCTGGGGCTCGGATATAGACGACATGGGTAACGATCCACGGGAGCAGCAGATTAGATAGGCTGCTCATGATACCGGCGTGAACCGTTCAGGGGCGGGGAAAAGTAAAACTATTTGCCGGGCGGCGCTTTCAGGATTTCGCCGGGGCCACCAATTGCGTGGTGACGAGGGCGGCGAGGGCGTTTTCTTCGCTGCCGAAACGTTCGAGCAGGGCGGCCTGTTTCTCGGGTGAGAGGCGATTCCAGATCTCGATCATCTTCTCGGTGGCGCCGATCAGCACGGCAGCTTGGCTTTCGGAGAATTCGTCGGTCATGGCGGGCTCGGGTTTCAGGCAGTGTGGAAAGCGCATGTTAGCGCTTTCCACACGGTCTGTACGGCGGGTCTTACTCTTCGCTGTCGGCTTTGCGGCTGTCAGCGGCTTCTTGCGGCTCGGGCTTTTCAGCGCCGGCGTGTTGCGGGGTCGTCTGCTCAGGTACGTGCAGGCTTGGGAAGGGGAGATTGGGAATCTCGTGCATGGGTGCGCTCCTCGCTAAGTCTGTTGATAGATCAGGTGCTCCGCGCTTTACAAAGCCTGCGCAGGATACAGCAGGAAAAATGACAATCAGACTTTTAATTCAAATTAATGCGACAGATGGCCGCAGGGCGCGAGATCAACCGAAAACTAAATGTGGGAACGGGCCCTGTGGTGAGGGGATTCATCCCCGCTGGGCTGCGAAGCTGCCCCAGACCCTGCATTCGCGGAATGTCTGACACTCCGCGATCAACGGTGTACGACTGCTGCGCAGCCGGTCGGGGATAAATCCCCTCACCACAGGGCTCGCTCCGACCGGGTTGCGTACTGCAAAAACTATTTGCAGGCGTCGGCGATGGCGTCCGCGAGCAAGGCGAGGCGGGTGGCGTCGATGCCGGCGACGTTGGCCCGGCCCGAGCTGACCATGTACACGCTGTGCCGCTCGCGCAGGGTTTTCACCTGTTCCGGCGACAGGCCGGTGTAGGAGAACATCCCGCGTTGCACACCGATGTGCGCGAAACGCTCGCGCAAACCGTGCGGTTCCAGCGCCTCGACCAAGCCGCTGCGCAACTGCGCGATTCGCAAGCGCATCGCTTCTACTTCATCGGCCCAGCGCGCTTTCAGCTCTGGATCGGCAAGGATGGTCGCGACCACCGCCGCGCCGTGATCCGGCGGCGTCGACCACAGATTGCGGGCGATATTGGCCAGTTGGCTGCGGATGTCGATGAGCTTGTCAGCGCTGGTCGCGCAGACGATCAGCGCACCGGTACGGTCGCGATACAGGCCGAAGTTCTTCGAGCAGGAACTAGTGATCAGCAGCTCCGGCACTTGCGCCGCGAACAGCCGAGTCGACCAAGCGTCCTGATCGAGGCCATCGCCAAAACCCTGATAGGCGAAGTCGATCAGCGGCAGCAGATCGCGGCTGCGCACCACTTCAAGCACGCGCTTCCAGTCGTCATGGCTCAGGTCGAAACCGGTCGGGTTGTGGCAGCACGCATGCAGCAGCACCACGTCGCCCTTCGGCACTTCCTTGAGCACGGCGAGCATCGCTTCGACGTCGAGGCGATTGTCACTGCCCACATAGGGGTAGTGGCTGACCTTGACCTTGGCGGCGGCGAAAATGGTTTCGTGAATCGGCCAGGTCGGGTTGCTCAACCACACGCCTTTGCCCGGCAGGCATTGGGCGATGAAGTCGGCAGCCAGACGCAGGGCGCCGGTGCCGCCCGGGGTCTGGGTGGCGCCGGCGCGTTGTTCGGTGATCAGTTGCGAGTCGGCACCGAGTACCAGCTCATTGATGACCTTGCCGAACAGCGGATTGCCGTGGCCACCGATGTAGGTCTTAGTGTCCTGGCTTTCGACCAGTCGCGCTTCAGCGATTTTCACCGCTTCCGGGATCGGCGTCAGGCCCTGGGCATCCTTGTAGACGCCAACGCCGAGGTCGAACTTGCGCGGATTGGCATCCTGCGCATAGGCCTCCATCAAACCTAGAATCGGGTCGCCGGGGACCCGGCCGATGGCGTCGAAGTGCATTACTTGCGTCCTTCTGCGGTCTTGGCCACTTCGTCAGTGCGCGCAGCCATGATGAAGTCGTTGCGGTGCAGGCCTTTGATCGAATGGCTCCACCAAGTCACGGTGACTTTGCCCCACTCGGTCAGCAGGCCTGGGTGGTGGCCTTCGGCCTCGGAGATCTCGCCCACGGCGTTGGTGAACGCCAGCGCATGCTTGAAGTTCTTGAACAGGAAAACTTTCTCCAACTGCATGATGCCGTCGCGTACTTCGATGTTCCAGTCAGGGATCTGCTTGATCAGGATCGGCAGTTCTTCATCGCTGACTTTTGGCGCATCGGCGCGGCAGGCTTCGCAGTGGGCTTGGTTCAAAGTCGACATGGTGGATTCCTGAAAACGAGTGTGTTTTTTATTAAAGCGCGTGGGCCGTCAATGCCGTCACGCTAAAGCAAAGTGGCGGCGACGGACAGACGCAATTGTCAGCAAAAGTCGCGGTTCAGGCGGCTTTGGGTTTCGGCGGAAATTTTGGCGCGTGCAAGCCCAGCTGCATGCCCTGACGAACCATGGCCATGATGTCTTCATGGGCCACGTCGAACAGGCGCTTGAGATTGGGCAGGACGAAGTACAGCGGTTGCAGGATGTCGATGCGATACGGCGTGCGCATGGCTTCCAGCGGATCGAAGAGCTGATGCTCGGGCTCGTCCGACAGGCAGTAAACGGTTTCTTTCGGCGAAGACAGAATTCCGCCACCGTAAATGCGCTTGCCCTGCGGGGTGTCGACCAGGCCGAATTCGATGGTCATCCAGTACAGCCGCGCCAGGTACACGCGCTCTTCCTTGGTCGCTTGCAGGCCGAGCTTGCCGTAGGTGTGGGTGAATTCAGCGAAGTAGGGGTTGGTCAGCAGCGGGCAGTGGCCGAAGATCTCGTGAAAGATGTCCGGCTCTTGCAGGTAGTCGAGTTCTTCGCGGGTACGTATGAAGGTGGCGACGGGGAATTGCTTGCTGGCAAGCAACTCGAAGAAGGTCTGGAAAGGAATCAGCGCCGGCACCCGGGCAACTTGCCAGCCGGTGGTCTCGCCGAGGACTTTATTGATCTCGGCCAGTTGCGGGATGCGGTCGTGGGGCAGACCGAGTTTTTCGATACCGTCCAGGTATTCCTGGCACGCGCGACCTTCGATCACCTTCAACTGGCGAGTGATCAGCGTGTTCCACACCGCATGTTCTTCGGCGGGGTAGTCGATAAAACCTTGCGCATCGGGCTCGCGAGCCACGTATTGCGTCTGCTTCATGCTGCTCTCCTGCTAGGAAATTCGTTTTTGTTATGTCCAGCGATGGTTAAAGGAATACCCCAGAGTGACAGGGCGTGCAGCATGTTGACCGGTGCGTGCGTAGGAAAATTCTGCGTATTTCGTAAAGTTATCGTTACGCTTTGTCGGGTAATGCGCATTTTCGGTGATTGGCGGGTTTGAAAAGGGCAGGGGCTGTCACATAATCTTGACAACTATCTGCGTGCCTCGACAGAAAACTCTGCCTCGGGCACGCCACAAAACCCTGTGGGAGCGAGCCTGCTCGCGAAAGCGGTCTGTATGACACATCGATTCTGGATGTGCTGGCGCCTTCGCGAGCAGGCTCGCTCCCACAAGGACATGTGTTTACCTTTCAAACCTGTCGGGCCTTTTTCTATGCGCATCAAAGTCCACTGCCAGAACCGCATCGGCATCCTGCGCGACATTCTCAATCTGCTGGTGGCGTACGGGATCAACGTCGCACGCGGCGAGGTGGGTGGTGAGCATGGCAATGCGATCTACCTGCACTGCCCGAACCTGATCAACATCCAGTTCCAGGCGTTGCGCCCCAAGTTCGAGGCAATCGGCGGGGTGTTCGGGGTCAAGCGCGTCGGGCTGATGCCCAGCGAGCGCCGGCACATGGAATTGAATGCGTTGCTCGGCGCGCTGGAATTTCCGGTGCTGTCGATCGACATGGGTGGTTCGATCGTTGCGGCCAACCGCGCGGCGGCGCAGTTGCTCGGGGTGCGCGTCGATGAGGTGCCGGGGATTCCGCTGTCGCGCTACGCCGAGGATTTCGATTTGCCGGAATTGGTGCGCGCCAACAAATCGCGGATCAACGGCATGCGGGTCAAGGTCAAGGGCGACATCTTTCTCGCTGACATCGCGCCGCTGCAATCGGAACACGACGACAGCGAGGCCATGGCCGGCGCGGTGCTGACGCTGCACCGCGCCGACCGCGTCGGCGAGCGTATCTACAATGTGCGCAAGCAAGAGCTGCGCGGTTTCGACAGTATTTTCCAGAGTTCGAAAGTCATGGCCGCTGTGGTCCGCGAAGCGCGACGCATGGCGCCGCTGGATGCACCGCTATTAATAGAAGGCGAAACCGGCACCGGCAAGGAACTGCTCGCGCGCGCCTGCCATCTCGCCAGCCCGCGTGGACAGTCACCGTTGATGGCGCTCAACTGCGCCGGACTGCCGGAGTCGATGGCCGAGACCGAACTGTTCGGCTACGGCCCCGGCGCTTTCGAAGGCGCTCGCGCTGAGGGCAAGCTTGGCCTGCTGGAGTTGACCGCTGGCGGCACGCTGTTTCTCGATGGCGTCGGCGAGATGAGCCCGCGCTTGCAGGTCAAATTGCTGCGCTTTCTTCAGGACGGTTGCTTCCGTCGCGTCGGCAGTGATGAAGAGGTGTATCTGGACGTGCGGGTGATCTGCGCGACGCAGGTGGACTTGTCCGAATTGTGCGCGCGCGGCGAGTTTCGCCAGGATCTCTATCACCGCTTGAACGTGCTGTCGCTGCACATCCCGCCACTGCGCGAATGCCTCGACGGTCTGACGCCGCTGGTTGAACACTTTCTCGATCAGGCCAGTCGGCAGATCGGCTGTCCGCTGCCGAAACTGGCCCCGGCGGCGATGGATCGCCTCAGCCATTACCACTGGCCGGGCAATGTGCGGCAATTGGAGAACGTGCTGTTCCAGGCGGTTTCCCTGTGCGACGGCGGCACGGTCAAGGCCGAACATATTCGCCTGCCGGATTACGGCGTGCGTCAGCCGCTTGGCGATTTTTCCCTCGACGGCAGTCTGGACGAGATCGTCGGGCGTTTCGAAAAAGCGGTGCTGGAACGCTTGTATTCCGAGCATCCAAGCAGTCGGCAGTTGGGCAAGCGACTCGGTGTGTCGCACACGACGATTGCCAACAAGTTGCGTGAGTATGAGGTTGGCAAAACCTCCGAAAGCTAAATAGAGCCTTTGTGGCGAGGGGATTTATCCCCGATGGGCGGCGAAGCCGCCCCGCTTTTTCTTCCCAGCGACCTCATTTGCAGGCTTGGCGACTGCTGCGCAGCCGAACGGGGATAAATCCCCTCGCCACAGAGTCTCCATCCCCCGCCGAACTCAGGATTGCCACTAACCGGCATGACACCGCCGGTTTTTCGTCTTCGACCCATTTCAGATTCCCCCTCCGATCCCCTCAAGTCCCCTGTTTACCGGGCCTTCGCCCGCCAATAAAAAGTTGGTCTGCAAATTGCTTATGGCTGAGCAGTACAGCGGTGGGCGGCAAACGTCCGGCATGCAGAGGAAACACTGTGGACAAGTACCTTTATGTGGCAATGACCGGCGCCAGCCAGAACGCACTGGCGCAACGGGCGCATGCCAACAACCTGGCGAACATCTCCACCAACGGCTTTCAGCGCGATCTCGAGCAGGCGCGTTCGATGCCGGTGTTCGGTGACAGCTTTCCGGCGCGTGCGTTTGCCATGAGCGAACGTCCTGCCACCGATTTCACGCCGGGCTCGCTGGTGCAGACCGGTCGTGAACTCGACGTCGCGGTATCCGGCAACGGTTTCATCGCCGTGCAAAACCCCAGCGGTGGTGAAAGCTACGTGCGTACCGGCAGCCTCAACATCGACGCCCTCGGTGTACTGCGCGCCGGCAACGGCATGCCGGTGATCGGTAATGGCGGCCCGATCGCCGTGCCGCCCGAGCAGCAGGTCGAAGTCGGCGAAGACGGCACCATCAGCATTCGTGCAATGGGCGAAGGTCCGCGTGTCATGGCCGAAGTCGACCGGATCAAGCTGGTCAACCCGGACATCAAGAACATGAACAAGGGCCTCGACGGTTCGATTTACACCAAGGACGGCCAGCCGGCGCAAGCCGACGCCAACGTCAAACTGGTCTCGGGTTTCCTTGAGTCGAGCAACGTCAATGCCGTGGAAGAAATGACTTCGGTGCTGGCCCTGGCCAAGCAGTTCGAGTTGCACGTCAAGATGATGAACACCGCCAAAGACGACGACCAGGCCATGGCTCGGGTCTTGCAGATCAGCTAATTATCAGAACGTCGTGCCGTAAAACAGGCGCACGAGGAGAATCGAATGCTTCCGGCTCTATGGGTTGCCAAAACCGGTCTGTCCGCCCAGGACACCAACCTGACCACCATTTCCAACAACCTGGCGAACGTCTCGACCACGGGTTTCAAACGTGACCGTGCCGAGTTCCAGGACCTGCTCTATCAGATCAAGCGTCAGCCAGGCGCCCAGTCGACCCAGGACAGCGAACTGCCGTCGGGTCTGCAAGTGGGTACCGGTGTGCGCATTGTCGGCACCCAGAAAAACTTCACCGCCGGCAGCCTGCAAACCACCGAGCAGCCGCTGGACATGGCCATCGACGGTCGCGGTTTCTTCCAGATCCTGCAGCCGGACGGCACCACGTCCTACACCCGTGACGGTACGTTCCACCTCGACTCCAATGGCCAGATCGTCAACGCCAGCGGTTTCGCTCTGGAACCGGCGATCATCATTCCGAACGATGCGCAGACCTTCACTGTCGGTCGTGACGGCACCGTGTCGATCACCATCGCCGGCAACCCGGCCTCGCAAGTGATCGGCAACCTGCAGACCGCCGACTTCATCAACCCGGCCGGCCTGCAAGCGGTGGGCAACAACCTGTTCCTGGAAACCGCTGCTTCCGGCGCGCCGCAGATCGGCACCCCGGGCCTGAACGGTTTCGGTACCACGCTGCAGAACACCCTGGAAACCTCGAACGTCAGCACCGTTGAAGAGATGGTCAACATGATCACCACTCAACGCGCCTACGAGATGAACTCCAAGGTGATCTCCACCGCCGACCAGATGCTCTCGTTCGTAACGCAGAATCTGTAATCCAGTCTTTGGGGCGGCCTGAGGTCGCCAGCAACACCGTGAGGTAGGGTCATGAAGCGCTTTGTATCTGTTCTGGCATTGAGTGGGGTCGTCTCGCTCGCGGGCTGCGTCGCCCCGACGCCCAAGCCCAATGACCCTTACTACGCCCCGGTGTTGCCGCGCACACCGTTGCCGGCCGCTGCCAACAATGGCTCGATCTATCAGGCCGGCTTCGAGCAGAACCTGTACAGCGACCGCAAGGCGTTCCGGGTCGGTGACATCATCACCATCACCCTGAACGAGCGCACCCAGGCGAGCAAGAACGCCAACTCGCAGATGGACAAGAACAGCGATAACTCGATCGGTCTGACCTCGTTGTTCGGCTCCAGCCTGACCACCAACAACCCGATTGGTGGCGGTGACCTGAGCCTGAACGCTGGCTACAGCGCCGACCGTTCGACCAAGGGCGACGCCAAGTCCGGGCAGAGCAACAGCCTGACCGGTTCGATCACCGTGACCGTAGCCGACGTGCTGCCCAACGGCATCATCGCCGTGCGTGGCGAGAAGTGGCTGACGCTCAACACCGGTGACGAACTGGTGCGCATCGCCGGTATGGTCCGCGCCGATGACATCGCGACCGACAACACCGTGTCGTCGACCCGTGTCGCCGATGCGCGCATCACCTACTCGGGTACCGGCGCGTTTGCCGATACGAGTCAGCCAGGCTGGTTCGACCGTATCTTCCTCAGCCCGCTGTTCCCTTTCTAGGTGGCTACGTTGAATCTGAAAAGCCTTATGGTGGCCGCGTTGTTGATGTCTGCGGCGTTCACCGCACACGCCGAGCGGCTGAAAGACATCGCCAGCATTTCCGGCGTGCGCTCCAACCAGTTGATCGGTTACGGCCTGGTGGTCGGGCTTAACGGCACCGGTGACCAGACGACGCAGACCCCGTTCACCCTGCAGACCTTCAACAACATGCTCTCGCAGTTCGGCATCAAGGTGCCGCCGGGATCGGGCAACGTGCAGTTGAAGAACGTCGCGGCGGTGTCGGTGAGTGCCGATCTGCCAGCGTTTGCCAAGCCAGGTCAGCAGGTCGACATCACCGTGTCCTCGATCGGTAACTCCAAGAGCCTGCGTGGCGGCACCTTGCTGCTGACGCCGCTCAAGGGTATCGACGGCAACGTCTATGCGATCGCTCAGGGTAACCTCGTGGTCGGCGGTTTCGACGCTGAAGGCCGCGATGGTTCGAAGATCACCGTCAACGTTCCGTCGGCCGGTCGCATCCCTGGCGGTGCGTCGGTGGAACGTGCGGTGCCGAGCGGTTTCAACCAGGGCAACAGCCTGACGCTGAACCTCAACCGTTCCGACTTCACCACCGCCAAGCGCATCGTCGACAAGGTCAACGACATGCTCGGCCCTGGCGTCGCCCAAGCCATCGACGGCGGTTCGGTGCGCGTGACTGCGCCGCTGGATCCGAGCCAGCGCGTCGACTACCTGTCGATTCTGGAAAACCTTGAAATCGATCCGGGTCAGGCGGTGGCAAAAGTCATCATCAACTCGCGTACCGGCACCATCGTCATCGGCCAGAACGTGAAAGTGTCGCCAGCCGCCGTGACCCACGGCAGCCTGACGGTGACCATCACCGAAGACCCGATCGTCAGCCAGCCGGGTCCGCTGTCCAACGGCCAGACCGCCGTCGTACCTCGCTCGCGAGTGAATGCCGAACAGGAAGCCAAACCGATGTTCAAGTTCGGCCCGGGCACCACCCTCGACGAGATCGTCCGTGCGGTGAACCAGGTCGGCGCAGCACCGGGTGACCTGATGGCAATTCTCGAAGCTCTGAAGCAGGCCGGCGCATTGCAAGCCGACCTGATCGTGATCTGAGGCCGGCCACCATGGATATGCGCAAAAGCGGTCTGGTCAGCAGCAGCGATTCGGGTTCCTACTCCGACCTCAATCGTCTGAACCAGCTCAAGGTCGGCGACAAGAACAGCGACGAAAACATGCGCAAGGTTGCGCAGGAATTCGAGTCGCTGTTCCTCGGCGAAATGCTCAAGTCGATGCGCTCGGCCACCGAAGCACTTGGTCAGGACAACCCGCTGAACACGCCGGCGGCCAAGCAGTATCAGGAAATGTACGACCAGCAACTGGCGGTTTCGATGTCCCGCGAGGGCGGTGGTATTGGCCTGGCCGACGTGCTGATCCGCCAGATGTCGAAGAACAAGCCGATGGCGCCGGGCGAGGCTGCGGCTGCGTCCGCCGCCAAGCAGCAGGAAGCGCTGGCCAAGGCCGCCGCCGTGCCGACGCCGATTGCCGCTGGCACCGTCGCCACCGGGCCGCTGTCCCGCGTCAACGGCGAGCGTCCGTTGTGGGCATCGCGCTCGGTGCATGCGCCGAACAACACCGATATTTCCCATCGCAACGACATGGCGCTGATCAACCAGCGGCGTCTGGCATTGCCGCCGAAACTGGCCGATCGCTTGCTCGCCGGTCTGGTGCCGTCGGCGCCGAGCGTGGCCACTGCGACCACTGCAGCAGCGACCAACGCCTTGCCGCAACGGGCTGCGACTACCGCTGTCACAGGCTCCGGCGCGTTGTACAACGGCGACTGGCTGACCCGTGCCGAAGAGCAGAAAGCCGCTGGCGGGCAGATGCAGGTCTACGGCCGCGCCATGGCCCAGATTCCGCTGGCACCGGCGAAGAAGGCCTTCAGTTCCGCCGACGAATTCGTCAACACCATGCTGCCGATGGCCAAGGAAGCTGCCGACCGCATCGGCGTCGATCCGCGTTATCTGGTGGCGCAAGCGGCACTGGAAACCGGTTGGGGCAAATCGGTCATGCGCGCTCAGGATGGCAGTAGCAGCCACAACCTGTTCGGCATCAAGGCCAGCAGTAACTGGAAGGGCGATTCGGCCCGCGCGATCACCAGCGAGTTCCGCAATGGCGCGATGGTCAAGGAGACGGCCGAGTTCCGTTCCTACGCCTCGTACAAGGACAGCTTCCACGATCTGGTGACGTTGCTGCAGAGCAACAATCGCTATCAAGAAGTGCTGAAGTCGGCCGATAACCCAGAACAGTTTGTACGCGAGTTGCAGAAGGCCGGTTACGCCACCGACCCGAACTACGCGACGAAGATTTCGCAAATTGCCAAGCAGATGAACAGTTTTGAAAACTACGCTGCGGCGGGTGTCTCCACCACGCCTTTATAAGGCACCAGGTAATAAGGTCTGAACCATGAGTTTGCTCAATATCGGGATGTCGGGACTGTCGGCCAGCCAGTCCTCTCTGGCTACGACAGGCAACAACATTGCCAACGTCGACACCGCCGGTTATTCACGTCAGCAAACCGTGCAGGGCACCAAGTCCTCGCAGCAGTACGGCAGCGTTTTCATCGGCACGGGCACGACCCTGGCTGACGTGCGCCGGGTGTACAACTCGTACCTGGAATCGCAGTTGCACACCGCGACTTCGCTGGACAGCGAATCGGCTGCGTTTCTCAAGCAGGCGACGCCGCTGGACGCCATGCTGTCGGACACCAACACGGGCCTGACCGGTGTGCTGCAGAAATTCTTCACCTCGATGCAGGGCGTATCGACGTCGGCCACCGATGACACTTCGCGTCAGTCGGTGCTGACCGGCGCGCAGGCGCTGACCAGCCGTTTCAATACCCTCGCCAAGCAGCTCAACGATCAGAACACCACGATCAACGGCAGCCTCGGCGACATGACTGCCCAGGTGAACAAACTCGCCACGGCGATCGCCAATCTCAACCAGAAAATCGGCGAAATCTCCACCAGTGGCGGGGCACCGAACGACCTGCTCGACAGCCGTAACGAAGCCGTGCGTCAGCTCTCTGAGCTGACCGGCGCGCAAGTCGTCGAGCGCGGCACCAGCTTCGACATCTATGTCGGCAGCGGCCAGCCGCTGGTCATCGGCAACACCACCAACAGCCTGAGCATGGTCGCGAGCAAGACCGACCCGTCGCGCATGTCGATCCAGATGGATCGCGGTTCGAGCACCATCGACATCACTTCGGTGATCAGCGGTGGCGAAATCGGCGGTCTGCTGACCTATCGCAAGGAAGTCCTCGACCCATCGCTCAACGAGCTCGGTCGCGTGGCGCTGGTGATTGCCGATCAGATCAACAGCCAGCAAGCCCAGGGCATCGACAAGAACGGTGACTTCGGCGCGGCGATTTTCAACAACATCAACAGTGCCGCCCTGATCAGTCAGCGCAGCATTGCGAAGGATGGCAACAGCGCCGGTTCGGGCAACCTCGATGTGACCATCAAGGACACCGGCAAGCTGACCACCAGCGATTATCAGGTGACCTTCACCAGCGCTACCGATTACACCGTCAAGCGTTCCGACGGCACCGATCTGGGCGCGTTCAGCACCACGACCAATCCGCCGCCAGTGATCGACGGTTTCACCCTGGCCTTGAATGGCGGCGCGCTGAGCGCGGGTGACTCGTTCAAGATCACGCCGACCCGCAACGCGGCGGCGAGCATTCAGACGGTCCTGACCGATCCGAAGAAAATCGCTGCGGCAGGTCCGCTGACCGGCGTCGCCAGCGCCAACGGTCTGGGTACTTACACCCAGCCGACGCTCAGCGACAAGATCGACATCTACAACCCGACCGCCCAGGCTGACATGCAGGCGGCGCTGAAGAACTCGACACCAGTGAAACTGGTATTCGGTGCAGCCAGCGGTGGCAGCCAGTCGTACAACCTGGTCGACGCCAAGGGCGCGACCATCGGCACCGGCACCATCGTGCCTGGCCAATCGAACACGCTGAATTTGAAAGTCGGCATCGTCGATGCCAGCGGCAACCCGGTGATGGACACTACCGTCACGCCGAACGTGCAGAAGACCTTCACCGTGCAGACCACCGTGGGCGGCACGCCGAAAACCGGCGAGACCTTCACCATGAACCTGACCGGCGCGGCGTCTTCGGACAACCGCAACGCCCAGGCACTGGTCGCGTTGCAAACCAAACAGACCGTGGACACCGGTTCGGCGAGCAAGGGCATCAGCCTGACCGACGCCTACAACACCCTGGTGACCAACGTCGGTACCAAGACCGCCCAAGGCAAGTCCGACAGCGCCGCGACCACGGCGATTCTGGAGAACGCCAAGGGTGCCCGCGATTCGCTTTCCGGGGTCAACCTGGACGAAGAAACCGGCAACCTGGTCAAGTACCAGCAGTACTACACAGCGTCTTCGCAGATCATCAAAGCTGCGCAGGAAACTTTCGCCACGCTGATCAACAGCCTTTAAGGAGTCGTAATTCATGCGCATTTCCACCGCCCAGTATTACGGAACGCAAGCTTCGGATTATCAGCGTAACTTCAACAAGGCCGTTGCCACCGCGAGCGAGGCGAGCAGCCTGCAGCGCATCAACACCGCCGCCGATGATCCGATCGGTGCCGGGCGCTTGCTGCAATTGGGCCAGCAGGCGGCGATGCTCGATCAGTACAAGACCAACGTCAACACCACCAAAAGTGCGTTGAACGTGCAGGAGTCCACGCTGGATTCGATCACCACGGCGTTGGCACGGGCCAAGGAACTTGCGCTGGCCGCGAACAACGGCACGATCACCGACAAGGACCGCCAGGCTTACGCCTCGGAGATGGGCGAGATCCAGCAACAAGTGCTGGGCCTGATGAACGCCAAGGATGCCAACGGCAACTACCTGTTCTCCGGTTCGAAAACCGACACCGCACCGTATTCGAAGAATTCTGACGGCACATTCAGCTACAACGGCGACCAGACCACCATTGATCTGGGCATCGGCGACGGCATGACCGTGGGTACCAACACCACTGGTTGGGACGCGTTTCAGCAGACCATCAACACCGGCCGCACCAACACCAAAATGACTGCTCCAGCCGTGGATGACGGCCGTGTCGTGCTGTCCAACGGCACCGTCGGCACTGCCGCCACTTACGACGCCAAGTTCACTGCCGGGCAGCCGTATACCATCGATTTCGTCAGCAGCACCCAGCTGAAGATTACCGATGCGCTGGGCAACGATGTGACCGCCGAAGCCAGCCAGAATGGCCTGATCAGCAACAGCAGCGGCGCCAACCAGACTGTCAGTTTCCGCGGCGTCGACCTCAAGCTGAACGTCAACCTGAAGGCTGGCGATACCAATCCGGACGCCGTTATCGCAGGGCACAGTTTTCAGCTGTCGGCCTCGCCGGACTCGTTCACCACCACGCGTAATCCGGGTAACCCGTCGACCAGCGTGATCACCGGTTCGACCATCACCGATCAGGCAGCCTACACCGCAGCGTTCCCGCAGGGCGGCGCGGTGCTCAAGTTCACCAGCGCCACCGATTTCGATCTGTATGCCGCGCCAGTGACCGCCGACAGCAAGCCGGTTTCTTCGGGCACGGTTGCCGGCGGTAACGCCACCGCTGCCGGTGTGACATTCGCGCTGGGCAACACGCCGGCCGCTGGCGATCAGTTCTCGATCCAGCCGAACAATCACCAGACCCAGAACGTGCTCGACACCCTGGGCCAGATGATCACCGCGCTGAATACGCCAGTTGACGGCGACCCGGTTGCCAAGCAGAAATTGCAGGGCGCGATGGAGGCAGGCCTCGGTAACATCGATGCCGCTTCCAATCAGATCGGCACAGCGGTGACCACCATTGGTGCGCGCGGCCAGGCGCTGGACATGCAGACCATCACCAACGACAGCCTGACCACGGCGAACAGCACGACCCAGGGTTCGATCCGTGATTCCGATCCGGCTGAAGTCATGACCCGTCTGACCCTGCAACAGACCATGCTGCAAGCCGCGCAACTGGCGTTCAGCAAGATCAGTCAGTTGGGTCTGTTCAACAAGATCTGATGGTTGGCGGGCGCGTGCGCGCCCGCCAACGTTGTGCCTCTGTTAATGATTTTTTGCGGTATCAAGGGCTCGTTTTTGCGAGCGGGCTCGTACCGCCTGTGAGCCCGCCGTGAATTCACTTCCTCTCGTCAGCATTGCCATCCCTGCGTTCAATCCGCGCTTTTTCGAGCGCACGCTGAACAGTGCCGTCAGCCAGACTTACAGCAATCTCGACATCGTCGTGTGCGATGACAGTCGTGGTGACGAGATCAAGGACATCGTCAGCCTGGTCATGGAGCAGACCGGGGCCCAAGTGCGCTACGTTCGCAATCCACAGACGCTGGGGCTGGTGGGCAACCTGAAAGCCTGCCTCGAACAGGCGCGCGGCGAGTTCATCAAATTCCTTTGTGACGATGACCTGCTCTATTCGGCCTGCATCGAACAGCAAGCCCATGAGTTACAGCGCGAAGAAGTCAGTCTGGTGATCGCTCAGCGGCTGCTGTGGGACGCCAACGACATCATTCTGCCGGCCCGTTTGGAAAACAGCTCGCTATCACCCGTGAGCGCCTTGCTCAAAGGCGACGATGTGCTGAGCATTTTCGAAAAATTCCCGGTCAACGTCCTCGGCGGCTTCAGCAGTGCGTTGTTCCGGCGTGCCGATGTCGCCGAACTGTTGCCCGCTCTGACTGAAGCAGGTGCATGCTTCGTCGCGACCCTGGATTTTGCCTTGTATGTGTGTCTGTTGCGGCGCGGCAACATGGTGACGTCGAACAATGTCCTGAGCGCCGAGCGACTTTACCCTGAGCGCCTGAGCGCGCAGCAACCGATGAAGGATGCTGCCGAGGTTGAGCGCGAGTGGCTTTCGCAAATGCTCAAAGTGCGCAGCGGCGAGTCGGCGCCCGCAAAGGGCTGGGTTCGCTACGTGCGACTGACGAGCGCCGACGAGTCGCCTCGCGTTTGGGAAGAACTGCCGCTGAGCCGTACCCTTGGCACCAAGCAAAGCCGCCAGGAGCTGGGCGTGGGTGTCGACAGCTTCAGTTTCGGCGAGCTCTATGCGCAGTGGCTGGCGTGTCGGGTGCTGACCGAGACGCAGCGCCAATGGTTGCCGGAAACGCTTGCTGGCTGGCCGCAGCAGCCGAGGATCGTGCCGATCGTCATCGATGCGCAGGGTAGCCGTGACGGTCTCGAGCGCACCCTGCAAGCGCTCGCTGCACAGGACTATCCACCGGAGCTGGTGCTGGTACTGTCCGTAGCCTGTACCGAAGCAGTGTTGCAGGATCGCGTGTTCCACATGCCGTTGCAGGATGACGGTCTGGAGCAGATCAATACGCTGTTGCCGCAACTCGAAGGCGCCGACTGGTTCTATCTGCTGCAACCGGGAGATCGCCCGGTGGCACCGGCATTGCTGGTGATGGCCGATCGCATCGCGCATTCGCGGTCGCTGACGTGTCTGTACAGTGATGAAGGCAGCGTGCGCGACGGCGAATCGGCGGAACCGGCGTTCAAGCCGGACTTCAACCTCGACCTCATGCGCAGTTATCCGTACGTCGGCCGAGCGCTGGCATTCCAGCGCGAACGCTTCCTCGCGCTCGGTGGATTTGCGCCAACGTTCGCCGAACTGGCGCCACACGACATGCTCTGGCGGATGGTCGAAAGCGATGGCCTGCAGGTTGTCGGACATATCGCCGAGGTATTGCTGGAGTCGAAATTCGACCTGTCGCAATGGCTCACCGAGCCTGGCGTGGTGGAGCAAAGTCGGCGAATTCTCGAGGCGCATCTGCAGCGCCTCGGCATTGCTCATGAAATCCGCCAGAACGGGCTGCTCAATCGTGTCGACTACCGTCACGCGCAGCGCCCTCTGGTGTCGGTAATCATCGTCACTCAGGACCAGACTGCCGCCTTGCAGCGCTGTGTCGAAACGCTGCTGGAGAAAACCGCCTACACCGAGTACGAATTGCTCCTGGTCGATAACGGCAGCGAAAGCGCCGAAGCGCGGGCGTGGCTGGACGACATGGCGCAGCTGGGCAGCGACCGGATTCGCGTGCTGCGGTATGCGCAAAAGGACAATGCCGCTGCTGTGCACAACTTCGCCGCGCGCCAGGCGCGCGGTGAGTACATGCTGATGCTCAATGCCTTTGCGGTGATTACTCAGGCCGACTGGCTCGACGAACTGCTCAATCACGCGCAACGTCCTGAAGTCGGGGTGGTTGGCGCCAAGCTGTTCAACCCGGACGGTGGCGTGCTGCACGCCGGTCTCATCCTGGGGCTGAATGGGCCGGCGGGACTGCCGTTCTACGGCCAGCCGATGCAGGCGGACGGGTATATGCACCGACTGCAAGCTGTACATGACCTGAGCGCGGTCGGTGGCGACTGCCTGATGATTCGCAGATCGGTATTCGAAGCTGCCGGCGGTCTTGATGAGCAGGATTTCAAGCAAACGCTCAGTGTCGTGGATCTGTGCCTGCGCATTGGTCGCGACGGTTATCTGGTGGTGATGAACCCGCACGCCGTGCTGGCGGTGGGTACGCAGCCAGTTATCGCGGCGACGGAGCAAGAGCAAGCGCAGCACGCCGAGGAGAAGGACACCTTCTATCAACGCTGGCTGCCACTGGTTGCGCGCGACCCGGCCTATAACGTCAACCTGACGTTGCAGGGCGTTGGCGCCACCAACTTCAGCCTTGAACCGGGCTTGCGTACTGGCTGGAGCGCGTTCTCCAAGGCGCAACTGCCGAACGTGCTTGCGGTTCCGATCAACGCCTCTGCGATCGGTCACTACCGCATGAGTCAGCCAATGATCGAGCTGGAAGCGGCCAACCGGGTGGAGGGACGGGTCTGCTACGGCTTACCGTCGATCATCGATATCGAGCGTCAGTCCCCCGATGTGATCGTCCTGCAAGGGCGCTATTCGGAGCATGCCATTGATGAAATTCCGCCGTTGAAGAAGTTTTTCAACGCCCGACGGATTTTCGAGCTCGACGACTATGTGATCGATGTTCCCCATCGCAACGCACACATTCGCAATATGCCGGGCAAGTCGGACATGGAGCGAATGGTGCGCCGAGCGATCGGCCTGTGTGATCGCGTGGTCGTTTCTACCGCGCCGCTGGCCAACGCGCTGTCGGACATGCACCACGACATACGCGTGGTGCCGAACATGTTGGCTCAGGATTTGTGGGGACACCTGCGCAGCCAGCGTCGCACCTCGAAAAAGCCCCGTGTCGGCTGGGGGGGCGGCACCAGTCACCATGGCGATCTGGCCGTGATCGCCGACGTGGTGCGCGAACTGGCCAACGAAGTCGACTGGGTTTTCTTCGGCATGTGCCCGGATGATTTGCTGCCGTACATGCATGAGTTTCATGGCGTGATACCCCTGGATGTGTATCCGGCAAAACTGGCCAGCCTGAACCTTGACCTGGCTTTGGCGCCGCTGGAGTTCCACATTTTCAACGACTGCAAGAGCAACCTGCGCCTGCTGGAATACGGCGCCTGCGGCTACCCGGTGGTCTGCACCGACACCGAGGCCTATCGCGGTTACTTGCCGTGCACCCGGGTCAAGACCAACACGACCGATGAGTGGCTGCAAGCGATCCGCATGCATCTGGCTGACCCTGATGCCAGTTATCGCATGGGCGATGAACTGCGTGAGGTGGTGCTGCGAGACTATGTTCTGCGCGGCGATAACTTGCGCCATTGGGAGTATGGCTGGCTGGCGGATTGAATTGCCCGCAAGGCTTCATTGAAAGGCGATCTCTCGGGTCGCCTTTTTCACAGGTTCATTGATTTGTTTGAGTCGATCAGCGAGGGAATGCGCTCCGGACAGGCAACGCCCGCACTGACAGTTCCGGTTTCAACAACCACGCAAGGAAGATGTAATGACAATTGTGAATGGAACGAGTGAAGCGGATGTCCTGCTGGGCACCGACAGCACTGACCAACTCTATGGACTGGAGGCGGATGATGTCCTGCTGGCGAGTACAGGATCGGATGAGCTTGATGGCGGGGACGGCTTCGACACCGCGAATTACTACGCAATAACCTCTGGAATCAACGTCGAACTGGCCGACGGTACAAATACCGTCGCCGGCCCCGACGGCAAGCTCGATACGCTGGTGTCCGTTGAGAAGATCGTCGGGACGTTTTCCAACGATACGTTCACCAGTTCGGTAGCCGGCGTGACACTGGAAGGCAGCAGCGGTGACGATGTCTACATCGTCAGCGCTGAAGACGTGACCATCGTCGAGGAAGACTGGGGCGGCTACGACGAACTGCGCACCAGCCTCAACAGCATCAAGATGGCCGGCTTCGTCGAGAAACTGACCTTCACGGGTACCGGTGATTTCAAGGCATACGGCAGTGACACCGACAACGAGATCATCGCTGGTGCCGGTAATGACTGGCTGTGGGGTGGTGATGGTGCAGATCATTTCGTCGGAGGAGACGGTTACGACACCGTCAGCTACAGCGACAGCCTCGAAGGGGTACGAGTCGAAGACTTCACCAACCACGACGGCCTGACCATCGCTTATGGCGATATTTTTACCGGTATCGAAGCGCTTCAGGGCTCGGGCTTCGATGATGTGATTTATCGTCATAACGACTCGATGAGCATCGATGGTGCGCACGGCTACGACACTGTGAGTTACCGCTACGCCTTCGACGTGGCCAATGTCGTGATCGGCAATGGCAGCAACCTTGCAGGTGACACGCTGCTCAATGTGGAAGAGGTTATCGGTTCCTCCGGCGCCGATCGTTTTGTCGTCAACGCCAGTGGTGTGAAGGTGGCTGGTGGTATTGGTGATGACGTTTATACGATCAACAGCACCGGCGTGACTGTCGAAGAAGACGACAGCTTGATGGGTGGTACCGATCATGTGTACACCAGCCTGTCCGAGTTGAGGCTGAGTGCGTTCGTTGAGCGGTTGACCTATACCGGCAGCAGCGATTTCACCGGTTACGGCAATGACGGGGACAACACGATCGTTTCCGGTGCCGGGAACGATGTGCTGCTGGGCGGGGCGGGGGCCGATAACTTTGAAGGTGGTGCGGGCCTCGACATCGTCAGCTATGACGACAGCGCTGAAGGCTTGAGCGCCTCGCTGAAATGGGGCGCGCAGAGCGGTATCGCCTTCCATGACGTCTACATCGACATCGAAGGTCTGCGCGGCAGCCAGTTCAATGATGTTCTGGAAGGTGAGTGGGGCGACAACGTCCTTGAAGGCGGTGGTGGTGACGACCAGATTCAGGGTGGCGATGGCAACGATCACATCTACGGCGGTCTGGCGTCCGGTCTCGATGCAGCCGGGCAGTCCGACACCTTGTTCGGTGGCTCGGGCGATGACGTCATCATAGCTGCGCGCGATGGTCTGTTTACCTGGGTCAGTGGCGATGAAGGCAATGACAACATTACCCTCGGGCGAGGCGTGGCCTATGGTGGGCAGGGCAACGACGTGTTGATCTTCAGCGGCGCCGGCCCGTCGGGCCTGGGCGGCAGCGGGTTTGGCGAGCAGGGCGATGATACCTATGTGGTGGACACGTCTGCCTTGGTGACCATCAAGGATGAAGGGCTGGATGCCAACGACACGCTGATTTTGAACAAGATCGCTGACGCCAGTCAGTTGAGCGTGACCCGTGTTGGTGATGACGTGTATCTGCACAGTGCCAATGATGGTAGCAGTGGCGTGCCGGACAATGGTGTGCGGCTGGTGGACTGGTATGCGGGGTTTGCAACCATCGAGCATGTTCAGACGGCCGATGGTCAGATGTATGAGCTGCCGGTGGGTGCTGACGGGTTTGCGCTGTTCGGGTAGTTTTTGCGCATCGTTGAAGTAAGGGATGGGTCTTTGGATTCATCCCTTTTTTGTTTTTGGCCTTGGCGGCCTTTGGGCTGACCAGGCTCTCGGGGGTTGGGTGAATATCCGTTTCTGCGGTGTTGCTGTTGCTGTAAGAGTGAAACCGCCAGCGGCAGCACCCGCAATAACGGATAGGCCCCCAGTAAAGTCCTCAGCCCGTTCCCCACCACCTCCACTCTGAGCTGGCGCGTTTCCTGCAAGTCCCCCTCAAATCGCCATAAAACGAGCGCTTGCGGTCATTGCACTTGCGCCCGGAACGGCAAAAGGTGTCGCCGCAAGGCCCGCAACGCTCAACAAAGTCATGCGCAGCCCGGTGAAGAACAAGAGGGGAGACGATGAAGGCAGTAATTTTGGCGGGTGGCCTCGGCACGCGGATCAGTGAAGAGTCGCACCTCAAGCCCAAGCCGATGATCGAGATCGGCGGCAAGCCAATTCTCTGGCACATCATGAAGCAGTATTCCGCCCATGGAATCCACGACTTCGTCATCTGCCTGGGCTACAAGGGCTATGCGATCAAGGACTTCTTCGCCAACTATTTCCTGCACACCTCCGACGTCACCTTCAACATGCGCGAGAACCGCATGGAGGTGCACCAGAATTACAGTGAGCCGTGGAGCGTCACGCTGGTCGACACCGGCGAAGAAACCATGACCGGTGGCCGGCTCTTGCGCACTGCGCCTTATCTCAAGGACGAGAAAGCCTTTTGTTTTACCTACGGCGACGGCGTCTCGGATATCGATATCGGCGCTTTGATCCGTTTTCATGAAGCGCACGGCAAGCTCGCGACCGTTACGGCCGTGCAGCCTCCAGGCCGTTACGGTGCGTTGCAACGCACAGGCCACCAAGTCATGGGCTTCACCGAGAAGCCGCGAGGTGACGGCGGCTGGATCAATGGCGGTTTTTTCGTCCTGTCACCGCAGGTGCTGCCTTACATCGCCGGCGATGCGACCAGCTGGGAAGCCGAGCCGTTGATGCAACTGGCTGAGTTGGAACAGCTGCATGCCTACGAACATTCCGGCTTTTGGCAGCCGATGGACACCCTGCGCGACAAGAACCATCTCGAAGCGCTGTGGCAGAGCGGGGAGGCCCCATGGAAGCAATGGGCCTGAGTGCGGAGTTCTGGCGTGGCAAACGCGTCCTGGTCACCGGACACACTGGATTCAAAGGCAGTTGGCTGACCCTGTGGCTGCAAAGCCTTGGTGCGCAAGTCAGCGGTTTTTCTCTGGATCCGTCGACCGAGCCGAGCTTGTTCGAACTGGCGCGCGTGCACGAAGGCATCAATGATCAACGCGGCGATCTGCGTGACCTCGGCGCCTTGCTGGAAATCATCGCCGAGACCGAGCCGGAAATAGTCCTGCATCTGGCGGCCCAGCCTCTGGTGCGCGAGGGCTATCGCGATCCACTCGGCACCTATTCAAGCAATGTCATGGGTACGCTGAACCTGCTCGAAGCGATTCGTCAGGTCGGCGGCGTGCGCGCCTGTGTGCTGGTCACCACCGACAAGGTCTACGCCAACAAGGAGTGGCTGTGGCCGTACCGCGAAGACGAAGCCCTCGGTGGCCACGATCCTTACAGCAGCAGCAAGGCTTGCTGCGAATTGCTCGCGCAGTCCTATGCAGCGTCGTTCTTCCCGGCGGACAAACATGCCGAACACGGTCTGGCCCTGGCTACCGCACGCGCCGGCAATGTGCTGGGCGGTGGTGATTTTGCGCCAGAGCGACTGATTCCCGACGTACTGAAAGCCTGGACCGCCGACGAGCCAGTGACCCTGCGTTACCCGCAAGCGGTGCGCCCGTGGCAGCACGCGCTGGAGCCGCTGGCCGGTTATCTGCAATTGGCTGCTGCGCTCTACGAGTACGGCCCGGAATACGCCGGTGCGTGGAACTTCGGTCCCGGGGAGGCCGACATGTGCAGCGTCGGTGAAGTGGTCGAACTGCTCGCCAACCGTTGGCCGCGGGCCCGCGGTCTGCGCATCGAACCGAGTGAGCTGCACGAAGCCGGTCTTCTCCGTCTGGACAGCAGCCGCGCGCGGCAGGTGCTTGGATGGAAGCCGCGCTGGACGCTGGAACAATGCCTGACGCACACCCTTGACTGGCATCTGGCGTGGCAACACGGCGATGACATGCGCGCCGTTACCTTGAACCAATTGAATCTGTACAGAGAGCGTTCATGAGCGATTACACCCTGCAGAAAACGCCATTGGAGGGCCTGTACCTCATCCAGCAGAAAGTCTTCTGCGATGAGCGCGGGCGGTTCGCCCGGCTGTTCTGCCAGAGTCGTCTGACCGTCCAGGGACGTCCTTTTGCGATCCGCCAGATCAATCATTCGCGCACGTTGGGCCAAGGTAGCGTACGCGGTCTGCATTTTCAGAAAGCCGGTTATGCCGAATCCAAGCTGATCACTTGTGTGCGCGGCGCGGTCTGGGATGTGGCGGTCGACCTGCGGCCGCAATCGCCAACGTATTTGCAGTGGCATGCGCAAGAACTGCGCGCCGATGATGGCCTCAGTTTTTTGATCCCTGCCGGTTTTGCCCACGGCTTCCAGTCACTGACCGATGAATCGGAAGTGCTGTACCTCACCGATGCCGATTACGCACCGGAGCATGAAGCGGGTTTGTCGGCCCTTGATCCGGCACTCGCGATCTCATGGCCGCTGCCCGTCAAGAATTTGTCAGCCAAGGATTCCAGTCATCCGCTGCTCGACAAACAGTTTCAGGGAGTCGAGCTTTGACGGCGACCACCACCACTGTGCTGGTCACTGGCGCCACCGGCTTCGTCGGTCGCCACTTGGTCAGCGCTTTGCTTTCCAAAGGCTTCAAAGTGCGTGCGGTTGCGCGCACCCTCGACTCGGCTTGCAGTTTGCCGTGGTTCGCGCAGGTGGAATTTGTCGCCGCCGATCTGCATGCGCCAGACCTTGATGTCGAGCGCTTGGTTGATGGCGTGGATGTCGTCGCGCATCTGGCCTGGAGCGGCTTGCCTAACTATCAGGCGCTGTTTCATTTCGAACGCAACCTGCCGGCCGATTACGCGTTTCTCAAGCGTGCGGTCGTGGCAGGGGTGAGCCAGGTGCTGGTCACCGGGACTTGCTTTGAATACGGCTTGCAAAGCGGCCCGTTGGCCGAGTCGGTCTTGCCCCAGCCTTGCACGCCTTACGGTCTGGCCAAGCACACCTTGCGCCTGTTCCTTCAAGCATTGCAGCGCGAGCAGGCGTTCACCCTGCAATGGGCGCGGTTGTTTTACCTTTATGGCGAAGGGCAGAACAGCAACAGCCTGCTGGCCAGCCTTGACCGCGCCATCGATGGCGGTGAGGCGCAGTTCAATATGTCGATGGGCGACCAGCTGCGTGATTATCTGCAGATTACCGAGGCGGCCGCGCAATTGGCTTCGCTGATCGGCCGGCCTGATGTCGACGGCGTCACCAACTGCTGCAGCGGCCAGCCGATTTCCGTACGCGCGCTGGTTGAACAGCGTGTCCGCGAACGCCAGTCGACGATCAAGTTGAATCTGGGCCATTACGGTTATTCCGCCCATGAGCCCATGGCGTTCTGGGGTGATGCTCAGCGAATCTCGCAACTGAAGGGGCAAGAACATGCTGCATGAGCTTTATCGCGCGACCGGACTGCCGGTGTTGCAGAACCGCACGTTTGCCAGCGCCGAAGAGGCGCGGGCCTCAGGGGCGGCAGACATTGTTCTGGTACAGGACAGCCAAAGCGGATTGATCTTCAACCAGGCCTTTGATGCCGACAAGCTGAGCTATGACGCCGACTATCAGAACGAACAGGCGCACTCGGTGCAGTTTCAGGCGCACCTCAATGCCGTCGAAGCGATCCTCGCCCGGCACTTCAAGGGCCAGACCCTGATTGAGGTCGGCTGCGGCAAAGGTTATTTCCTTGAGATGCTGCGGGGCAAAGATTACGCCATTACCGGGATCGACCCTTCGTATGAAGGTGACAATCCTGACGTGATCAAGGCACCGTTCACCCGCGAGCTGGGGTTGGCAGCGGATGCGATTGTATTGCGCCATGTGCTGGAACACATCAGCGATCCGCTGGCGTTTCTGGCGCAAATGGCTGCAGCCAATCAGGGCGGGCAGATCTATATCGAAGTGCCGTGCTTTGACTGGATCGTCGAGCACAATGCCTGGTTCGACGTGTTCTATGAGCACGTCAATTACTTCCGTCTCGCCGATTTGCGCGCAATGTTCGGCACCGTGCTTGAGGCCGGGCATCTGTTCGGTGGCCAATATCTGTACATCGTTGCCGATCTCTCGACGCTGCAACGGGCGCCGGTCGAGACGCCGTCGTTGCTGACGCTGTCGACCACCTTCACCGCCAGTCTCGATCGCGCCGTGCAGATCATTCAATCCGCGCCCGCACAGGGCTCGGCCATTTGGGGCGCTTCGTCCAAGGGCGTGATTTATTCATTGGCCTTGCAGCGCGCCGGTGTGGCGGTAGATCGCGTCGTCGACATCAACCCGGCCAAGCAGGGACGTTACCTGCCCCTCAGTGGCGTGCGGGTGTCCTCGCCGCAAGAGGCCATGGATGCGCTGCCTGCAGGCGCCCACCTGTTTGTGATGAATTCCAACTACCTCGAAGAAATCAAGCGGATGACTGGCGCACGCTACGTCTATCACGCCGTCGACAGCGCTTCGTTTCAGTGACCCTTGAGATTATTAAGATGACCGAAAACAACATCCACAAAGCCTTCGAAGCCGAATGCCAACAAGAGATCTCGCGCCAGGGTGAGGACCAGAAAGTGGTAGCACTGGCCCGGGATTTCTTCAACGAATCGGCCCGCCATAAATACAGTTACCACTTCTCGTGGATGGGCCGTCCGATCATCCAGTTGCCGCAAGACATGATGGCCATGCAAGAGATCATCTGGCAGGTCAAACCGGACCTGGTCATTGAATGCGGCATTGCCCACGGCGGTTCGATCATCTATTACGCCTCGCTGTTGGAGCTGCAAGGCCACGGCGAAGTGCTGGGTATCGACCTCGATATTCGCCCGCACAACCGTGAAGCCATCGAAAGCCACCCGATGGCCAAGCGCATCCAGATGATCGAAGGTTCGAGTATCGATGAGGCGACCGCGCAGAAAGTCCGTGCGATTGCCGAGGGCAAGAAAGTGATTCTGGTCCTCGATTCCAACCATACCCACGACCACGTACTCGAGGAGCTGCGCTTGTACGCGCCGCTGGTTTCGGTGGGCAGCTACTGCGTGGTGATGGACACCGTGGTTGAAGACATGCCGGCGGACTTTTTTCCGGATCGCCCGTGGGGTCATGGCGATAACCCGAAAACCGCCGTGTGGAAATACCTGGAAGAGAACAAGGATTTCGAGATCGATCGGCAGATGCAGAACAAACTGCTGATCACCGTGGCGCCGGACGGTTATCTGCGCCGCGTTCGTTAATTCGCAACATTACCCAGCGTTGTTTCGGCGAGCCGCCGGTTGTGGAGAGAAGTTATGCAAGGCAAGTACAGTTCTGAACTGACGCTACCGCTCAACGAGTTGTTGACGGTGGTGCTGATTACTCACAACCGGCCGGCGTTCCTGCGCCGTGCGGTGAAGTATTACAGCAGCTTGCCCTGCCGAATCATGGTGCTGGATTCCACGCCGGAACGTCCGGAAGGCAATTTCTCCGCCGTCGATTATCATCATGTACCGCAATTTGCCTACTGGGGGATGCAGGCCAAACTGGCCTATGGCGTCGAGCAACTGAGCACGCCATACATGGTGCTGGCGGCGGATGACGATTTCATCGTGTTCGATTCGCTCTGCGAGTCTGTCGGCTTTCTTCAGGCCAATCGTGACTATGGCATGTGCCACGGCTATTGCCTGATGTACCTGGCGAAGGCCGATGGCGTGAACTACTACCGCCGCGACAAGAAGGTTCAGGAAGACTATTCGTCCGAGCGGGCGCAGGATCGCGTCATTGACTACATGAGTCAGTACATCCCGCCGTTCTACGCGGTGACCCGTACCGACCTGATGAAAACCTGGCACTCGTCATTGCCGCCGGGGACCAACTTCCAATGGCAGGAAATCGGGCACGTGTACTTCCTGCTGGCGAGCGCCAAGGCACGGATCCTGCCGATTCCCTATGTGGTACGCGAGATCAACTACGGCGTTTCCGAACACAATACCGACGTGTATCACTCGCTGACCTATCTCGACGGCAAGTCGGTCGCCGAACGAGAGGCGTTTGCCGAATTCCTCGTCTCGCTGCCGACCGGTATCCAGAACCTCGATGCAGGGCAGGCCAAGGCATTTGTTCTGGAGAGCTTTGCGGCGATGGCCGAGAGCCTGACGGTCCGCCGGGCGCTGACTGCCGAGTTGATCTTCGAGTCGACCTGGAATCAGCAATTGCGGCGGCCTGATCGGCGTTTCGGCCCACTGCAGTACGTTGAGATGCCGTTCTACAACCAGACGTTTTTCGATCTTCTGGAACAGTTTGAATTCATGATGCACACCCTGCCGGCGGGTCGCCTTCAGTTGGAAGGGCTGGAAGGTGTATGGACGCGTCAGGCGCATCTGCTCCAGGCGCGCAATAACGATACGCCGCAGAGCGTGGTCGACCGGTTGTGGCAGGCGCATGATCTGAATGCGTTCAATCAGGTGGTTGCCAGGCGTCTGGCCGCGCAGCTGCAAGTGCTCGATGACGAGACGGCGGCGCAAACGATGGATGAATGGGTCGCCCGCCTCGAAGCGCTGACGGTCGACGATCATCAGGTTACGTTCGACAAGATGCAATCGGGACGTTTGTTGAATTGGCTGTCTGCTCGTGCACCGGCCATCGAGCAGCTCGAGTCGATCAGCCAACACGTGGCTGCTGAAGGTGGTGGCCTGCAGTTCGGTATCTTCCTGCTTGATCTGGACAACGACATCGACAAGTTGCAGGTGTCGCTCGACAGCCTGGTCGAGGGGCACTGCAAAGCGTTCAGGATTGTCGTGTTCACCACCGGTGATGCGCCGGCAGCGACCACTGCGCAGAACACCCTGCACTTTGTCCGTGTCACGCCCGGCAATCTCGTCGACAAACTCAACCAGAGCGCTCAGCAGTCGCCATGCGACTGGTTGATATTGGCTCAGGCCGGTGATGAGTTCACCGCTAGCGGCCTGCTGCGCGCCAGCCTTGAACTGATGGGTGCCCAAGGTGTGCGTGCTGTCGCCGCCGATGAAATCCAGCGCAAGGAAAATGGTGCACTAGTCGACGTGTTCCGCCCCGGATTCAATCTTGATCTACTGCAAAGCGCGCCGTCCCTGATGGCGCGGCATTGGTTGATCCGTCGCCAAGTGCTGCTTGACGCCGGCGGCTATCAGGCCGATTTCAGCAAGGCGCTGGAGTTCGATCTGTTGCTGCGCATCATCGAGCAGGGTGGCCTCGACGGCCTCGCGCATCTCGACGAGCCGCTGCTGATCACCGAGCAGGCGCCTCTGGAAGAAAACGCCCACGAACGTTTGGCATTGCTGCGCCATCTTGGCAACCGCGGCTACAAGGCCAAGGTCACTTCGGCGGCGCCGGGCACTTGGCAGATCGATTATCGCCACACTGAGCAGCCACTGGTTTCGATCATTGTGCCGGTCATCGATGATTTGCCGGCGCTGCGCCGGTGCCTGGAAGGTGTGCTACTACGAACCCGTTACAGCCGCTATGAAGTATTGCTGGCGGCCAACGCGCAGCAGTCGGCGGCGGTCAATGACTGGCTGGGTACGCTGCACCATGCCAAGGTCAATGTCTTGCGTGCCGATCAACCGCTGAGCGAAGTCGCCTTGTACAACGCCGCCAGCCAGCAGGCTCAAGGTGACTATCTGGTATTGCTGGCCGCTGACAGTGAGGTGGTCAATCCGAACTGGATCGAGTCGCTGCTCAATCACGCCCAGCGTCCGGAAGTCGGTATCGTCGGTGCCAAGCTGGTCGACCGCGACGGCATGGTCTCGCACGCCGGTTTGATCCTTGGTCTGAACGAGGGTGTGGGTTCGCCCTTCGTCGGCGAAAAACACAAGGCTGAAGGCTATATGCAGCGCCTGATGGTCGAGCAGAATTACTCGGCCGTGTCGAAGGTATGCCTGATGGTGCGCAAGGATTTGTTCAACACGCTCGGCGGGCTGGACGAAGAGACTTTCGCCGCAGGCTACAGCGACGTCGACCTGTGCCTCAAGGCCGGTCAGGCCGGTTACCTCACCGTCTGGACGCCATCCGTGCAGGTGCTGCACACCGGCGAGCAGCCAACGGCCGTCGAGGCGCTGCAAGCGCTGCGCGAAAAATGGCCCGACGCCTTCGCGCACGACCCGGCCTACAACGCCAACCTGGCCCTGACCGGCAAAGGTTTTACCCTGGGCGAAAGTGCCCCGATCAAATGGGCACAGTTGCTCGCTTAAGCTCGCCGGACAGGAATCAGAACATGTTCAACGGTCAATCGATCTTCATCTCCGGCGGCACCGGCTCGTTCGGGCGCAACTTCGTCCGTCGCCTGCTCGAGCAATACCAACCCAAGCGCGTCGTGGTCTTCTCCCGCGACGAGCTGAAACAGTACGAGATGCAGCAGACCTTCAACGCGCCGTGCATGCGTTATTTCATCGGTGACGTGCGTGACGCCGAGCGCTTGCGTCAGGCGATGCGCGGCATCGATTACGTCGTGCATGCCGCCGCGTTGAAGCAGGTGCCGGCGGCGGAGTACAACCCCACCGAATGCATTCGCACCAACGTCAACGGCGCAGAAAACATCATCGCTGCGGCGATCGATAACGGCGTAAAAAAAGTCGTCGCGCTGTCCACCGACAAGGCGGCCAGCCCGATCAATCTGTACGGCGCGACCAAGTTGCTCTCGGACAAATTGTTCGTTGCCGCCAACAACATTGCCGGCGAGCAGCAGACCCGATTCGCCGTAGTGCGCTACGGCAATGTCGCCGGTTCGCGCGGCTCGGTAGTGCCGTTCTTCAGCAAGCTGATCGCTGACGGCGCGCAAGAATTGCCGATCACCGACGAGCGCATGACGCGGTTCTGGATCACCCTCGACCACGGCGTGCAGTTCGTCCTCGACAGCTTCGCCCGCATGCATGGCGGCGAAGTGTTCGTGCCGAAGATCCCGTCGATCCGCATCGTCGATCTGGCGCGCGGCATGGCCGAGCATCTGCCACACAAGAACGTCGGCATTCGTCCCGGCGAGAAGCTGCATGAGCTGATGGTGCCGCTGGACGATGCGCGCATGACCCTTGAGTTTGAAGACCATTACACGATTCAGCCGTCGATTCGTTTTACCAGCGTCGACGTCGATTTCGCCGTCGATAAACTCGGTGAACGTGGGCGCGCGGTCAGCGAGGATTTCGAGTATCGCTCGGACACCAACCCGCATTTCCTTTCAGTGGGGCAGATCGCTGATCTGCACGCGAAGCTGTCGGTATGATCCCCTACGGTCGGCAGAGCCTCGATCAGGCGGACATCGACGCGGTGGTCGAGGTGCTGCAATCGGACTGGCTGACCCAGGGGCCGACCATCGAACGCTTCGAACAGGCCATGGCCGCCCGTTGCCAGGCCGATTTCGCCGTGGCGGTGTGCAACGCCACCGCGGCGCTGCACATCGCTTGTCTGGCCGCTGACCTGGGGCCGGGCGATCGCTTGTGGACCTCGCCGAATACGTTTCTGGCTTCGGCCAATTGCGGGCGCTATTGCGGCGCCAAGATTGATTTCGTCGACATTGATCCGCTGACCTGGAACCTCGACGCCTTTGCCCTTGAAGCCAAGCTCGAACAGGCCGAACGCGACGGCACGCTGCCCAAAGTCCTCGTCGCCGTCGCATTCTCCGGGCAGAGTTGCGATATGCGCAAGATTGCCGACCTGGCGGTGCGCTACAACTTCACTGTGATCGAAGACGCCTCGCACGCCGTGGGCGCCAGCTACGCCGGGCGCCCGGTTGGTTGTGGCGACTTCGCGGCGATGACGGTGTTCAGTTTTCACCCGGTGAAAATCATCACCAGCGCCGAGGGCGGCATGGTCCTGACCAATCGCCCGGCGCTGGCCGAACGTCTGCGACGCCTGCGCAGCCACGGCATGACCCGCGATCCGCAACACATGACCGAACCCAGCCACGGGCCGTGGTATTACCAGCAGATCGAGTTGGGTTTCAATTATCGGATCACCGATCTGCAGGCGGCGCTGGGTCTGTCGCAACTGCGCAAACTGGATGAGTTTGTCGCAAGTCGGCGCGAACTGGCGGCACGTTACGATCAGTTGCTTGCTTACCTGCCGCTGACCTTGCCGAGCGCGCAGGAAGAGGCGGAGTCGGCCTGGCACTTGTATGTGATTCGCTTGCAGACCGAGTGCATCAGCCTCAGTCACCGCCAGGTCTTCGAAGGTTTGCGCGCCGCCGGTATTGGCGTGAATCTGCACTACATTCCCGTGCATTTGCAGCCTTACTATCGGGATCTGGGGTTTGCCGAGGGTGATTTCCCCGAGGCCGAGCGCTATTACGCCGAGGCGATCAGCTTGCCGGTGTACCCCTTGCTGACTGATGAGCAGCAGGATCATGTAGTCGAGCAACTGCGGCGACTGACCGAACGATGACCGCTGCGGCGGTAGACGAGACTGTGTATGCGCGATCTGAGCGAGCAGGAAAGATTCTGGCAGGGTGAGTTCGGCAACCATTACGTTGAGCGCAATGTCGGCCAGGCGCTGGTGGCGGGCAATCTAGGGTTTTTCGCCAAAGCGCTGAGCCGCGCGGGTCGCGTCGACAGTCTGCTGGAGCTGGGTACCAACGCCGGCAACAATTTGCAGGCATTGCGTCAGTTATTGCCGCGTTGCGAACTGTTCGGTGTCGAGATCAACGAAAGCGCGTGCGTGCAGGCGCAGGCGCTGGACATCGCGCAAATCTGGCACGGCTCGTTGTTCGATTTTCCTGTCGAGCGCCGCTACGATCTGACACTGAGCAAAGGCGTGCTGATCCATCTGGCTCCCGAGCTGTTGCCGCGCGCCTATGCGCAGATGTACGAGCTGAGCCAGCGCTACATCCTGATCGCCGAGTACTACAATCCGGCACCGATGGAAATCGCTTACCGCGGTAACAGCGGCAAGCTGTTCAAGCGCGATTTTGCCGGGGAAATGCTCGATCGCTATAGCGATCTGCAATTGCTCGACTATGGCTTCGTCTATCACCGTGATCGGCAATTTCCGGCCGATGACATCACCTGGTTCCTGTTGGAAAAACGCCCTTGAGCAACGTCGCAATCATCCCTGCCCGTGGCGGCAGCAAGCGTATCCCGCGCAAGAATCTCTTGCCGTTCGTGGGCGTGCCGATGATTGTCCGCTCGATCCGCACAGCGCTGGAATCAGGTTTGTTCGAGCAGGTAGTGGTCAGCACCGACGATGACGAAATTGCCGACATCGCGAGGGCGCACGGTGCGCAGGTACCGTTCATGCGCCCGGCGGAACTTGCCGATGATTACACCGGCACTGCGGCGGTCATCGTGCACGCACTGCAGCAGTTGCCGTCCTTCGATTTCGCTTGCTGCATTTACGCTACTGCGCCGCTGTTGCAGGCACGTTATCTGCGTCAGGGTTTGGAGTTGCTGGAGCAGCATCCGCATCGATCATTTGCGTTCTCGGTTTGCGATTTCGCGTTTCCGGTACAGCGTGCACTGACAGTCGACGGGGACGGCGCCTTGACGGCGTTGTATCCCGAGTTTCGCAATACTCGTTCGCAGGACTTGCCCGAGGCGTTTCAGGATGCCGGGCAGTTTTACTGGGGCCGCAGCGCGGCGTGGTTGCGCGGTGATGTGCTGTATTCGCCAGCCAGCCTGCCGGTGATTCTGCCGCGATATCTGGTCCAGGATATCGACACCCCCGAAGACTGGCAGCGCGCCGAATACCTTTACGCGGCGCTAAAGGCCGGCGGAGAACTGCAATGAGGGTGCTGATCCGCGCCGACGCTTCGCCGACCATTGGCAGCGGCCACATTGCCCGCTGCCTGACCTTGGCGCGGGTGCTGCGCGGGCAGGGCAGTCATGTCGCATTCGCCTGTCGGCGTTTGCCGGGGCATCGACTGGATGCCCTGAATGCCGAGGGCTTCGAGACCTTCGCGCTGCCCGAGCGCTATCGTGACGAAGACCCGCTGCAGGCCATCGAATCGATGTTGCCGTGGCAGTTCGATATTGATGCACTGGGCCAACTGCTGGACGCACAGGCGCCGTTCGACTGGATCATCGTCGACCATTACGGCCTAGATCATCACTGGCAAACCGCGGCCCGGCGCTGGGCGCATCGAATCGCCGCCGTGGATGATCTGGCCACGCGGCGCTACAGCGTCGATCTGCTGCTCAATCAGAACCTGTCCGGTCTTAGCGAAAACTACGCGCCGCTGCTGCCGCCAGGCTGTCGCACCTTGCTCGGCCCGCGCTACGCCATGCTGCGCGAAGAATTCAACTGCGATGCCATCGAGATCAAACCGAAGGCCCGGCGCGTGCTGGTGAATTTCGGCGGTTTCGACGCGGCGAGGCAAACTCATCATGCGATGCTGGCGCTGGCTGATTTCACTGAGTTGCAGGTGAACTTCGTCGCTGGCGCCGACAACCCGGCGTGGACGCAGATGCAAGCGTTGGCCGAGACGCGGCCGAACTGGCGCCTGCACAGTTTCGTCAGCGATTTCCATCAACGCATGACTGAAGTGGATCTGTTTATCGGCGCCGGCGGTGGCACCAGTTGGGAGCGCGCGGCGCTGGGTTTGCCGACCATCTGCATCGCTGTGGCGAACAATCAGCAGGCCAATGGCGAAGTCATGGCCGCTGCCGGTGCGCATGTGTTCATGGGCGCCCGCGAGCAGGTCAGCGTCGAGCAGTTGCGTGATGCGGTCGGCTTCGTCGTGAACAATCATTTTTTGCGCCGCAGCCTCGCCGAGCGTTCGCGGCAACTGGTCGACGGACGCGGTGCCGAACGCGTGGCGGCGGCGCTGGCCGGCGCGGTGCTGAAACTGCGCCCGGCAACCCAGGACGATGCGCGTTTGTTGTTCGATGGGCGCAATGCCGAAGCGGTACGGCGCTGGTCGCTGGAAACCGGTGTGATCGATTGGACTCAGCATCTGAACTGGCTGACAGCGACCCTGCGCAATCCGCAACGGTTGCTGTTGATCGCCGAGGCGGATGATGGTCCGGTCGGGGTGCTGCGCTACGACTTGCGCGGGTTCGATGCCGAAGTGTCGATCTATCTGCTGGAGGGGCGTTTCGGCCTCGGTTGGGGCAGGGCAGTGCTCAGCCGTGGCGAAGCATTTGTCGCTGCGCACTGGCCGCAATTGACACGCATCACTGCGCGGGTCATGCCCGACAATCAGTCTTCATTGAAAGTCTTCCGCGACGCCGGGTTCATCCAGGAAATCTGTGCGTTCAGCCGTGTTTTGAAGGATCACCCGCATGTCTAGTTTCAAGATTGGCCAGCACACCATCGGTGCCGATGCGCCGCCGTTCATCATTGCCGAGATGAGCGGCAACCATAACCAGTCCCTCGACGTCGCTCTGCAAATCGTCGAGGCGGCGGCCAAGGCCGGGGCGCATGCCTTGAAGCTGCAAACCTACACCGCCGAAACCATGACCCTGAATTTGGCTGAAGGTGAATTCTTCATCAAGGATCCGGGCAGTCTGTGGGCCGGCACGTCGCTCTACGATCTCTACGAAAAAGCCCACACACCGTGGGAGTGGCACGCGCCGATTTTTGCTCGGGCCAAGGAGTTGGGGATGCTCGCGTTCTCGACACCGTTCGATGACAGCGCGGTGGATTTTCTCGAAGGCCTCGAGGTGCCGGCGTACAAGATTGCCAGTTTTGAAAACACCGATCTGCCGTTGATCCGTCGAGTGGCAGCGACCGGCAAACCGCTGATCATCTCCACCGGCATGGCCAGCATCGCCGAACTGGATGAAACCGTGCGTGCCGCCCGCGAGGCCGGCTGCAAGGATCTGGTGTTGCTCAAGTGCACCAGCACCTATCCGGCCACGCCACTCAACAGCAATGTGCGCACGATCCCGCATCTGCGTAAGTTGTTTGGATGCGAGGTCGGGCTGTCAGATCATTCGATGGGCGTTGGCGTGTCGGTGGCGGCGGTGGCGCTGGGCGCGACGGTGGTGGAGAAACACTTCACCCTTGATCGTTCGGCCGGTGGCGTGGACGCGAGTTTCTCCCTGGAGCCTGCGGAGCTGGCCAGTCTGGTGGTCGAGACCGAACGAGCCTGGCAGGCGATGGGGCGTGTTCAGTACGGTCCGACCGAGGCCGAGCGCAAGTCGCTGGTCTATCGCCGCTCGCTGTATGTCACCGCTGACATGGCCGCCGGTGAAGCCTTTACCGGCGTCAATCTGCGCGCCATTCGCCCCGGTCTCGGCCTGCCGCCCAAGCACACCGAAGCCGTCCTCGGACGCCGTGCGCGCAACGCGATCAAGCGTGGCACGCCGTTGGATTGGTCGCTGATCGAATAAGCCTATCTGCCATCGATTCGGCAAAATAGCGTGACCTGCGAGTCATAACGCGCATCTTCACTGTATTGTATTGACCGGGGAGATGGCGCCTGGCCCGTTTTGCGGTTCCAGTGATAGCCCTTTGCGCTTCCCGTGGCTGCCCGTTGTGGCGGCCGTTTTCTGTTTGTCGGCGCCCCTCGAATCCTTGCGAGCGGTGGTTTTGGGCTGTTTTTTATTGGGAAGCCGTAATGATTGGCATAAAAAGCATTGCGAGCTACGTTCCTGTAGCCGGCGTGGACAATTACGCACAAGGTGCAAAATTCGAAAAGGATGAAGAGTTCATCCTTGGCAAGATCGGTTCGGCGTTCCTGCCGCGCAAAGACGCTGAACAGGAAACTTCCGATCTGTGCGTGGAAGCGGCCAATGCGCTGTTTGCCAGCAATCCTGAACTCAAGCGTGAATCGATCGACGCGTTGATTGTCGTCACCCAGAACGGTGATGAAGAAGGCCTGCCGCACACCGCTGCAATCGTGCAGGACAAACTCGGTCTGCCAACCAATGTGGCAGCGTTTGACATTTCCCTGGGCTGCTCCGGTTACGTCTACGGCATCTACGCGATCAAGGGCTTCATGGAAGCCGCCGGCCTGAAGAATGGCCTGCTGATCACCGCTGACCCGTACTCGAAAATCGTTGACCCGGAAGACCGCAACACCACCATGCTGTTTGGCGATGCCGCCACCGCCACCTGGATGGGCGAAAACCCGACCTGGGCGCTGGGCAAGGCCAAGTTCGGCACCGACGGTTCCGGCGCACCGCATTTGAAAGTCAGCAACGGCGTGTTCTTCATGAATGGTCGTCAGGTCTTCAACTTCGCTCTGCTGAAAGTCCCGGCGCACTTGCACGAGCTGCTCGACGATTCCAATCTCAAGGCCGATGACATCGACGCATTCTGCATTCACCAGGGCAGCGCGGCGATTGTCGACGCCGTGGCGCGACGCTTCGAGGGCGAACCGGAGAAGTTCATCAAGGACATGGTCGAGACCGGCAACACCGTGTCGTCGAGCATTCCGCTGCTGTTGGAAAAACACGTCCTCGACTCTGACTGGCAGCGCGTTGCGCTGAGCGGTTTTGGTGTCGGTCTGTCGTGGGGCTCGGCGATCATCTATCGTCCGTAAGCTGCAGCAAAAACCACTGATACAAAAATAGCGTTCAAGGTTAACCTTGAACGCTATTTTTTTGCCCGAGAAGGAGCGCGAGGCGCCATGAGCGAGTTTTTCCAAGCCAATGCCGAGGTATTGCAACGGCGCTGGCCGGCGCTGTTCGAGCGATTGATGGCTGAAGACAGCGCGTCCGTGCAGGCCGAACTCGTGCAAGGACTGGGCTCGACGCTGAGCGTTGACGGCATTCAGTTGACCAGTCGCCATGATCGTCTGCATGAGGCGCAGGTTCAGGCGGCAAGCCTGCCGGCAAAACCGCATCTGCATGTCTATGGCACCGGCCTGGGCGATTTGCCCGGCGTGCTGCTCAAGCGCGCCGGCCTGGAAAAACTGTACGTACACATTCTCAATGGCGCGCTCTTTGCGCTGGTGCTGCAGTTGCTCGATCAGCGCCAGTGGCTGCAGGATCCTCGGGTCGAACTGTTTTACGCCGGTGATCACCCTGACTTCTTCACGCCATTCTTTGCCTTGCCGGCCGAGATGCTGCTGGCCGATGACTTCAATGCAAAGGTCCGCGACCGGCTGATCAATGAAGTGCACCTGACGTTCAACAATCGCGATTTCGATCCGCAGTCGCCAGAAATCCAGCAACGCGTGCAGGAATGTCTGCCGGTGTTGCTTGGCGATGACGATGTCGCGCAGCTGTTCGGCAGTTGCGCTGGACGTGAAATCTACGTAATCGCCACCGGGCCGACGCTGGAGCAGAATTTCAAACGTCTGGCGGCGATTCGTCAGCTTGCCGAGCGGCCGTTGTTCATCTGTGTTGATACCGCTTATCGACCGTTGCGCGAACATGGCATCGTGCCTGATCTGGTGGTGAGCATCGATCAGCGCATCGGCTTTCGGCATCTGCCCTTTGAGGCATCTGACGGCATTACGCTGGTGTACCTTCCGATGAGCGACCCGCAGGTATTGAAGGCATGGAAGGGCAAGCGCTATGGCGGCTATTCGGCCAGCCCGATCTATGCCGAGCTGAAAGAACAGTATCCACGCGGCGAGCTGCACGTCGGCGGCAGCGTGATTCATCCGGCGGTGGATCTCGCGGTGAAGATGGGCTCCGAGCGAATCACCCTGTTTGGCGCTGACTTCGCTTTCCCGATGAACAAGACTCACGCCGGTTGGAATGACGGCGATCTCGGACCACCGGTGAACCAAGCGCGGCACTGGGTGCGCGATGGCCACGGTCAGCGCGTCAGCACTCAGCTGAATTTTCGCGGCTATCTGTGTGTGCTCGAGCGTTATATCTCTGCGCATCCAAAGGTCGAATTTCTCAACAGTAGCCGCGCCGGTGCATTGATTGCCGGGACCGCTTTCAATCCGGAGTTCGTGCAATGAGTGCGCTGAGTCAGTGTCAGGATCAGTGTCGTCAGTGTGCCGCGTTGTTTCGCCTTGGGCGTGACGTTGAGGCGGCACTGACGATGGTCGATGTATTCGAACAGGCCCAGCAATGTCTGGCGTCTGCCTCAGTGGATATCCAGCAGGCGTGGGCACAGGTGCTCACGCAAATGCTCGACTGTCAGGAGCGCCAGGACTGGTTGGGCCTGGCTGACTATATGGAATACGAACTGGTTGAATTGCTGGAAAGTGCCAGGCGCTGAACCGCTGCGCAGCGCTGGCCCGCGGCTTTGCGTTACAGGCGGTTTTATGACGTCATTTTTTCGCGCTGGATGTGCTGCTAAGTCTTTGTTTTCTCGGGGGTGGCGTGGTGATGGCAAAATTTTTTCAAAAAGCCCTCAAGCAACCTGCAATCCCGACGATAACTATTACGAAGGTTCTCTAGGCCATACCCGGCGGTTGCCAGGGCCGGAAGCCGCAGTACCCAACCAACGAGGAATTCGTCATGGCTTTAACAGTAAACACCAACACCACATCGTTGAACGTTCAGAAAAACCTGAACCGCGCTTCCGACGCTCTGTCCACTTCGATGCAGCGCCTGTCTTCCGGCCTGAAAATCAACAGCGCCAAAGACGACGCCGCTGGCCTGCAGATCTCCAACCGTATGTCTTCGCAGATCCGCGGTAACACCCAGGCCATCCAGAACGCCAACGACGGTATCTCCGTTGCCCAGACCGCTGAAGGCGCTCTGCAAGCTACTACCGACATCCTGCAGCGTATGCGTGAACTGGCTGTTAAAGCCCGTAACGGTACCAACGGCACTGCTGACCAGACCGCTACCAACGCTGAATTCGCTCAGATGTCTGACGAGATCACCCGTATCTCGGCTTCGACCAACCTGAACGGCAAAAACCTGCTGGACGGTTCGGCTGGTACTGTGACCCTGCAAGTGGGCGCAAACACCGGTTCGGCTAACCACATCGACCTGGTACTGAGCTCCAAGTTCGACGCCGTCAGCCTGTCGGTTGGCAGCGGCACTGTTGTACTGACTGGCGCCAGCCCTTCTGACGCTGCCGTCGCCATCGACAGCGCGATCACTGCAATCGACGCAGCTATCGCTAACATCGGTGCAACCCGCGCCAGCCTGGGTGCTTCGCAAAACCGTTTGACCAGCACCATCCAGAACCTGCAGAACATCACTGAAAACACTACCGCTGCTCAGGGTCGTGTACAGGACACCGACTTCGCCGCTGAAACTGCTAACCTGACCAAGCAGCAGACTCTGCAGCAAGCTTCGACCTCCGTACTGGCTCAAGCCAACCAACTGCCTTCCGCTGTACTGAAGCTGCTTCAGTAATTTCGGAATGAGTTTGAGCGGGGGAGTGCGCTTGTCGTGCTCTCTCGCTTTTTTACGTTAAGAGGTGATGGGCATGGACATGAGCGTAAAGCTTAACGTGTCTTATCCGGCTCCCAAGCCAGTGCCACCGGTTGCTGACAAACCGTCAGAGCTGCCTAAAGTCCAAAAGACTGAAGCGCCGGTCGCTGCCAAGGATCAGGATTCGGACGACGCCAAGTTGAAACTGGCGGTGCAAGAGATAGAAAAGTTCGTCCAGTCGATCAAGCGTAATCTGGAGTTCTCGATCGACGAGCATTCCGGCAAGGTCATCGTCAAGGTGATCGCGAGCGAGACGGGTGAAGTCGTTCGACAGATTCCTTCCGCCGAAGCCCTCAAGCTGGCCGACAGCCTCGCCAATGCAAGTCATGTATTGTTCGACGCCAAAGTCTGATAAATGGCATGAATAGTGTTTGTTCGTTCTCAGGACGCGTGTAACGGTCAAAAGAATGGCAACAATCTGAAGGGAGATGCACATGGCAAGTCCAATTCTACCGGGTTCCGGACTGGGTTCCGGCCTGGACATCGGCGCGATCGTGACCGCGCTGGTCAACGCCGACAAGTCTGCCAAGCAGACGCAGATCGATACTGCGACCAAAACCAACAGCCTGAAGATCTCCGGTGTCGGTTCGCTGAAAAGTGCACTGGCTGCGTATCAGAAAGCGATGGGCGATCTGAACAAAGCTTCGAGTCCGGCGTTTGCCGGTTTTACCGCAACGTCTGACACACCATCGGTTGTCGGTGCTACCTCGGATAAAACCGCCGTACCGGGTACTTACAGCGTCGTCGTGAAAAACCTGGCCACCGGCTCGAAAGTTGCCAGTGCCGCCTTTGCCGGCGGGGCCGCCAGTGCCATTCCGAGTGGTACTCTGAAAATCAGTCAGAATGGCATTGATTACAATGTCGCGATTCCGGCCAATGCTACATTGCAGTCCACGCGCGATGCGATCAACACCGCGCAGTCCAGCAATGGCATTTCCGCGAACATCGTGACTGACAGTACCGGCGCCTCGCGTCTGGTACTGAGCTCCAACAAGACGGGCGCCGGCATGGACCTGCAGGTCAGCGGTATCGCCGGTCTCGAGATCGATGGCACCCAGAAGATGGGTGACAGTCCTGCGGCAGGGGCATCCGGTGCGGTCGGTGATGTGGCCAAGGACGCTAGCCTGACCATCGACGGACTGGCCGTTACCAGCAAGACCAATACCGTGACCGGTGCGATCAGCGGCATGACGCTTAACCTGACTGCTGCCAGTCCATTGGTCAATGGCGTCGCAACGCCAGCGACCGTTTCGGTTGCGACCAATACCGCCGGCATCCAGACATCGCTGCAATCGTTCATCGATTCCTATAACACCCTGAAGAAAACCATCGACACCTTGTCCAAGGCAACGCCGGATGCCGACGGCAATCTGACCGTTTCGGCGGCGTTCACCGGTGACGCTCTGCCGCGTTCGTTGATGGCCGATGTGCGCGCTCAGTTGACCGATCCGGGGGCGGGCGGAGCAGGCCAATTGTCCGTGCTTTCACAGATGGGTGTGTTGACTGACAGTAAAACCGGTTTGCTGACGCTCGATACCGCAGTATTCAACAAGCGTATGGAAATTCCTGGCATGGCTGGCCAGGTTCAGCAGCTCTTCAGCGGCACCGATGCCAAGAATGGTCTGTTGGCGCGTATGACTGCGGCGGTTGATCCGTACGTCAAGACTGGTGGGCTGCTCGATCAGCGCAGTTCCAACCTGACTAATCTGACATCGAGCCTGCAAAAGCAGCAGGCGGCGCTGGATCTGCGCGTGGCCAACCTGACGACGACATTGACCGCCAAGTACAACGCCATGGACTTGCTGGTCGGCCAGATGAAGGCAACGGCGAGCAACATCACGTCGTTCTTCAGCTCGCTGAATGCGCAGCAGTCGGCGAAGTAACAGTCAATAACGACAAAAACCCGGCTACGCTTTATCGGCGTGCGCCGGGTTTTTGTCTTTTGATCTAAAGTTTTCGGACCGGTTGGCGATACACTGGTTATACGAGTCAACGTGGCAATGAGGTAGAACATGAACCCGATGTTAGCCCTTCGGCAGTACCAGAAAGTCGGCGCCCATGCGCAGACGTCCGAAGCGAGCCCGCACCGTTTGGTGCAAATGTTGATGGAAGGTGGCCTGGCCCGGATTGCGCAGGCCAAGGGCGCCATCGAGCGCAAGGATATTCCCGGCAAGTGCACGGCGATCAGCAAGGCCATCGGCATTGTCAGTGGCCTGCGTGAAGGTCTCGACCTTGAAAACAATGCAGAGGCACTGGCCGATCTGGATGGCCTGTACATCTACATGATGAAGCGCCTCGCCGAGGCGAACATCAGCAGCGATCCCCGTGTACTTGACGAAGTCGCCGGCCTGCTGACAACGGTCAAAGAAGGTTGGGACGCCATCGCGCCCGTGCCGGCTCCGCAGTTCTGAAGGAGATCACCATGAGTCTTGTATTGCAGCGAATAGCCGATACCCGCGAAGCGTTGGTCGGAGCATTGGCCGAACGAAACTGGGAAGCCATTGGTGAGCTGGATCTGGCTTGCCGTTCCTGCATGGAAGACGTCATGGCGGAAGCTTCGCTGGACGAAGTTGCGTTGCGCGATAACCTTGAAGAGCTGCTATTCGTCTACAAAGAGCTTCTCGAGGTGGCAATGGGCGAGCGGCAGGCGATAGCCAACGAGATGTCGCAGATCACCCAAGCGCAAAAGGCTGCAAAGGTTTACCATCTGTTTGGTTGATTAACCGTCAGTTAAACCAGACATGTGCGCCATAAACTTGACTGTGCACGGTTTTTTGACTTAACTAGTGGCTATTATCAGGTTTAGGGCGTCTACAGGCACATGGTGTCCTGCAAGCGTCTCGCTTGCCTTATTTTTCGGGCATTGAGTTGACTAGGGAAGTTGCTATTGCATGTGGCGTGAAACCAAAATTCTGCTGATCGATGACGATAGCGTCCGCCGCCGCGACCTGGCGGTGATTCTAAATTTTCTTGGCGAAGAAAATTTACCCTGCGGCAGCCATGACTGGCAGCAGGCAGTCGGCTCTTTGTCGTCTAGTCGTGAGGTCATTTGCGTACTGATCGGGACCGTTAATGCTCCTGGCGCGCTTTTGGGCTTGCTAAAGACACTCGCAACCTGGGATGAGTTCCTTCCGGTTTTGTTAATGGGCGATAATTCTTCCGTTGACCTGCCTGAAGACCAGCGTCGCCGCGTGCTGTCGACCCTGGAAATGCCGCCCAGCTACAGCAAATTGCTCGATTCGCTACACCGCGCCCAGGTCTATCGTGAGATGTACGATCAGGCTCGCGAACGCGGCCGTCATCGCGAACCCAATCTATTCCGCAGCCTCGTCGGCACCAGCCGTGCGATTCAGCACGTCCGGCAGATGATGCAGCAAGTGGCCGATACCGACGCCAGCGTGCTGATCCTCGGTGAGTCCGGCACCGGCAAGGAAGTGGTCGCGCGCAACCTGCACTATCACTCCAAACGCCGCGACGCGCCATTCGTGCCGGTCAACTGCGGGGCGATCCCTGCAGAGCTGCTCGAAAGCGAACTGTTCGGCCACGAAAAGGGCGCCTTCACTGGCGCGATCACCAGCCGTGCCGGGCGCTTTGAGCTGGCCAACGGCGGTACGCTGTTTCTCGACGAAATCGGCGACATGCCGCTGCCGATGCAGGTCAAGCTGCTGCGCGTGTTGCAAGAACGCACCTTCGAACGCGTGGGCAGCAACAAGACCCAGAGCGTCGACGTGCGCATTATTGCTGCGACCCACAAGAATCTCGAAAGCATGATCGAGATCGGCTCGTTCCGCGAAGACCTCTACTATCGCCTGAACGTGTTCCCGATCGAGATGGCGCCACTGCGTGAGCGCGTCGAAGACATCCCGTTGTTGATGAACGAACTGATCTCGCGCATGGAGCACGAGAAGCGCGGTTCGATCCGTTTCAACTCGGCGGCGATCATGTCGCTGTGCCGTCACGGCTGGCCGGGCAACGTCCGCGAGCTGGCCAACCTGGTCGAGCGCATGGCGATCATGCATCCGTACGGGGTGATTGGCGTGGTCGAGTTGCCGAAGAAATTCCGCTACGTCGACGACGAAGACGAGCAGATGGTCGACAGCCTGCGCAGCGATCTGGAAGAGCGCGTGGCCATCAACGGCCATACGCCGGACTTCAGCGCCAATGCGTTACTGCCGCCGGAAGGACTCGACCTCAAAGACTACCTCGGTGGCCTGGAGCAGGGCCTGATCCAGCAAGCGCTGGACGATGCCAATGGCATTGTTGCCCGCGCCGCTGAGCGTCTGCGCATCCGTCGCACCACCCTGGTCGAGAAGATGCGCAAGTACGGCATGAGCCGGGCTGGAGGAGATGAACAGGCGGATGATTGACGCCTGTTTTTCAAGCGCTTCATTTATAAGCGGTTTTTTTTAGGCACGGGTATTGCTATAGCCCTCGCAACGTTCCGTTTCACTGACGGTCAGCCAAGCGAGAGAGCCCAATGCCCCAAGCCGCCCAGATCTCTTCTGCCTCCAATATCGTGGGGCAACCCTCGTCCGTAGAGCAGGCAAGTCGTCAGGGACTTGAGCAGGCCTTCCAGCTGTTCAACCAGATGTCGAGCCAGCTGACCGACTCCTACAGCCTGCTCGAAGCGCGGGTCACCGAGCTCAAGGGTGAGCTGGCCGTAGTCAGCGCCCAGCGCATGCAGGAACTGGCGGAAAAAGAACGCCTGGCCAATCGCCTGCAAAACCTCCTCGACCTGTTGCCCGGCGGCGTCATCGTCATTGACGGCCACGGTCTGGTGCGCGAAGCCAATCCTGCCGCCATCGATCTGCTTGGCTCGCCACTCGAGGGCGAACTCTGGCGCCATGTGATCGCACGCTGCTTCGCTCCCCGTGAAGACGACGGTCACGAAATCTCCTTGAAAAACGGTCGACGTCTGTCGATTTCCACCCGCTCGCTGGATGCCGAGCCGGGGCAGTTGGTGTTGCTCAACGACTTGACCGAAACCCGGCATCTTCAGGATCAACTGGCACGGCATGAGCGTTTGTCGTCGCTGGGGCGCATGGTTGCCTCGCTGGCCCATCAGATTCGCACGCCGCTGTCCGCCGCTTTGCTCTACGCCAGTCATTTGACTGAACAGCAATTGCCGGTGGAAACCCAGCAACGCTTTGCCGGCCGCCTGAAAGAGCGTCTGCACGAACTCGAACATCAGGTGCGCGACATGCTGGTGTTCGCTCGCGGTGAATTGCCGCTGACCGACCGCATTACGCCCAATGCCTTGATGCAATCGCTGCAGGCAGCGGCGCTGACCCATGTGCAGGATCTGCCAATTCGCTGGCAGTGCGACAGCCATGCCGGTGAGCTGCTGTGCAACCGCGACACACTGGTCGGGGCATTACTGAATCTGATTGAAAACGCCATTCAGGCCAGCGCCGGCGAAGCGCGCCTGAAAGTGCATTGCTACACCAGAGGCAACACCCTGCGTCTGTGTGTCAGCGACAGCGGCAGCGGCATTGAGCCGACAGTTTTGGCGCGCCTCGGCGAGCCTTTTTTTACTACCAAAGTCACCGGCACTGGCCTCGGCCTGACCGTGGTCAAAGCGGTGGCCCGTGCGCATCAGGGAGAATTGACCCTGCGTTCGCGAGCCGGGCGCGGCACTTGCGCGCAGGTCAGTCTGCCGCTGTTTTCCGCTGCACAGGGAGTTGAATAAACGTCATGGGCATCAAGGTGTTGCTGGTCGAGGATGACCGTTCGTTGCGCGAAGCGCTGGCCGATACGCTGCTGCTCGCCGGCCACGACTATCACGCCGTCGGCAGCGCCGAAGAAGCGCTGACGGCCGTCGCGCAGCAAGCTTTCAGCCTGGTGGTCAGCGACGTCAACATGCCGGGCATGGACGGCCACCAATTGCTCGCGTTGCTGCGCGCGCGCCAACCGCAATTGCCGGTGCTATTGATGACCGCCCACGGCGCCGTCGAGCGTGCGGTCGATGCAATGCGCCAAGGCGCGGCGGATTATCTGGTCAAGCCGTTTGAGCCAAAGGCATTGCTCGATCTGGTGGCGCGGCATGCGCTGGGCGGCATTGATGCTGGCGAAGCGGAAGGCCCCGTCGCCGTTGAACCGGCCAGTGCGCAGTTGCTTGAGTTGGCGGCGCGGGTTGCGCGCAGTGATTCGACTGTCCTCATTTCCGGCGAGTCTGGCACCGGTAAAGAAGTGCTGGCGCGCTATATTCACCAGCAATCGCGACGGGCGAGCCAGCCGTTTATTGCGATCAACTGCGCGGCGATTCCCGACAACATGCTCGAAGCAACACTGTTCGGCCATGAGAAGGGCTCGTTCACCGGCGCCATCGCCTCGCAGGCCGGCAAGTTCGAGCAGGCGGACGGCGGCACCATTCTGCTCGATGAAATCTCCGAAATGCCCCTGGGCCTGCAAGCCAAGTTGCTGCGCGTCCTGCAAGAGCGGGAAGTGGAGCGAGTGGGCGCGCGCAAGCCGATCAGTCTGGACATTCGCGTGGTCGCCACGACCAACCGTGATCTGGCCGGCGAAGTGGCGGCTGGGCGTTTTCGCGAAGACCTGTTTTACCGCTTGTCGGTTTTCCCCCTGGCCTGGCGTCCACTTCGCGAGCGCACTGCCGATATCTTGCCGCTGGCGGAAAAGTTGTTGGCCAAACACGTCAATAAAATGAAGCACGCAGCAGCGAAGCTGTCCCCCGAAGCTCAAGCATGTCTGACCGCGTACCCGTGGCCGGGCAATGTGCGTGAACTGGACAACGCCATTCAGCGCGCGCTGATCCTGCAGCAGGGCGGTTTCATTCAGCCGCAGGATTTTTGCCTGAGCGGTGCGGTGACATTTGCGCCGTTGCCGGTCACGGCATCGGTAAACCGGGAGGTGGAAATCGAGGCGGATTCTTCCGGCGCGCTGGGCGATGACCTGCGCCGCCGGGAGTTTCAGATGATCATCGACACCCTGCGCGCCGAGCGTGGCCGCCGTAAGGAGGCCGCCGAAAAACTCGGCATCAGCCCGCGCACCCTGCGCTACAAACTGGCGCAAATGCGCGATGCCGGGATGGACGTCGAAGGCTATCTGTTCGCCACCTGATCGATGCTGCAAAACATTCCAGATGCTTTTCTCAGAAGGGTGCCCACTAGCTGGCACCCTTGTTGCTAATACCTGTGTACCCGCCGAGTGAGTGTCAAAAAATTGCGGGCCGCCCAAGAGAGTAGACCATGAGCCAAGGTATTGAATTTAATCGGTTGATGATGGACATGCAGGCCATGAAAGTGGATGCCATGTCTGCGCGTAAATCGACTGCCGCTGTCCCTGAAATCGCGGGCAGCAGCTTTTCCGACATGCTCGGTCAGGCGATCAATAAAGTCAGCGATACCCAGCAGGCGTCGACTCAACTGGCCAATGCTTTCGAGATCGGCAAGAGCGGTGTCGACCTGACCGACGTGATGATTGCGTCGCAAAAAGCCAGCGTGTCGTTCCAGGCTCTGACCCAGGTGCGCAACAAGCTGGTCCAGGCTTACCAAGACATCATGCAGATGCCGGTTTAAGGGCGAAATAAGTCATGGCAGAAGCAGTCGCTGATAACGTTCCGGCCAAGGCCACCCCGATCGACGGCAAACCGCCGCTGTTCGGCCTGTCCTTTCTGGAAAACCTTTCCCAGATGACCGTGCTGCGTCAGGTCGGCCTGTTGGTCGGTCTGGCAGCGAGCGTGGCGATTGGCTTTGCCGTGGTGCTGTGGTCGCAGCAGCCGGATTACCGTCCACTGTACGGCAGCCTTGCCGGCATGGACGCCAAGCAGGTCATGGAAACCCTGGCCGCCGCTGACATTCCCTATAACGTAGAACCCAATTCCGGCGCCTTGCTGGTCAAGGCCGACGACCTGTCCCGTGCGCGGATGAAACTCGCTGCCGCTGGTGTCACTCCCAGCGACGGCAACATCGGTTTCGAAATCCTCGACAAGGAACAGGGTCTGGGCACCAGCCAGTTCATGGAAGCGACCCGTTATCGTCGCGGCCTCGAAGGCGAACTGGCGCGGACCATTTCCAGTCTGAACAACGTCAAGGGTGCCCGCGTGCACCTGGCCATTCCGAAGAGTTCGGTGTTCGTCCGTGACGAGCGCAAGCCGAGCGCTTCGGTACTGGTCGAGCTGTACAGCGGGCGTTCGCTGGAGCCGGGGCAGGTGGTGGCGATCATCAACCTGGTGGCGACTTCCGTGCCCGAGTTGAGCAAATCGCAGATCACCGTCGTCGATCAGAAGGGCAACCTGCTCTCCGATCAGGCGGAGAACTCGGAAATGACCATGGCCGGCAAGCAGTTCGATTACAGCCGCCGCATGGAAAGCATGCTCACCCAGCGCGTGCACAACATTCTGCAACCGGTACTGGGCAACGATCGCTACAAGGCTGAAGTTTCGGCCGACGTCGATTTCAGTGCCGTCGAATCGACTGCCGAGCAATTCAACCCGGACCAACCGGCGTTGCGCAGCGAGCAGTCGGTCAACGAACAACGCACCGCCAGCAATGGTCCGCAAGGTGTGCCGGGTGCCCTGAGCAACCAGCCACCGGCGCCTGCCTCGGCGCCGCAGACCACCGGTGGCACCGCCGCACCGGCCGGGATGATCCAGCCGGGTCAGCCACTGGTTGACGCCAACGGTCAGCAGATCATGGACCCGGCCACCGGCCAGCCGATGCTCGCACCGTACCCGGCGGACAAGCGTCAACAATCGACCAAGAACTTCGAGCTCGACCGTTCGATCAGCCACACCAAGCAGCAGCAGGGCCGTCTTAATCGCCTGTCGGTGTCGGTGGTGGTCGACGATCAGGTCAAGATCAACCCGGCCAACGGTGAAACCAGCCGTGCGCCGTGGAGCGCCGACGAATTGGCGCGCTTCACTCGTCTGGTGCAGGACGCCGTCGGTTTCGACGCCAGCCGTGGCGACAGCGTCAGCGTGATCAACATGCCGTTCTCCGCCGAACGCGGCGAAGTGATTGCCGATATTCCGTTCTACTCCCAGCCATGGTTCTGGGACATCGTCAAACAAGTGCTGGGTGTGCTGTTCATCCTTGTGCTGGTGTTTGGTGTGCTGCGTCCGGTGCTCAACAACATCACCGGCGGTGGCAAAGGCAAGGAGCTGGCCGGTCTGGGCAGCGACGTGGAACTCGGTGGCATGGGCGGCCTGGACGGCGAACTGGCCAACGACCGCGTGAGCCTCGGTGGTCCGCAGAGCATTCTGTTGCCGAGCCCGAGCGAGGGTTATGACGCGCAGCTGAATGCAATCAAGAGTCTGGTAGCTGAAGACCCGGGTCGCGTGGCTCAGGTCGTGAAAGAGTGGATTAACGCAGATGAGTGATAACCGAGCCGCCACCGTCAAACTGACCAAGGTCGACAAAGCCGCGATTCTGCTGCTGTCCCTGGGTTCGACCGATGCTGCGCAAGTGCTGCGCCACATGGGACCCAAAGAGGTTCAGCGCGTCGGCGTGGCCATGGCGCAGATGGGCAACGTCCATCGCGAACAGGTCGAGCAGGTGATGAGCGAGTTCGTCGACATCGTCGGCGATCAGACCAGCCTCGGCGTCGGATCCGACGACTACGTACGCAAGATGCTCACCCAGGCCCTGGGCGAAGACAAGGCCAACGGCCTGATCGACCGCATCCTGCTCGGCGGCAACACCAGTGGCCTCGACAGCCTGAAATGGATGGAGCCGCGCGCAGTCGCTGACGTCATCCGTTACGAACACCCGCAGATCCAGGCAATCGTGGTCGCGTACCTCGACCCGGATCAGGCCGGTGAAGTGCTCGGCAACTTCGACCATAAAGTGCGTCTGGACATCATCCTGCGCGTTTCGTCGTTGAACACCGTGCAACCGGCCGCCTTGAAAGAACTCAACCAGATTCTCGAGAAACAGTTCTCCGGTAACTCGAACGCCTCGCGCACTACCCTGGGTGGCATCAAGCGTGCGGCCGACATCATGAACTTCCTCGACAGCTCGATCGAAGGCCAGCTAATGGACTCGATCCGCGAAGTCGACGAAGACCTGTCCGGTCAGATCGAAGACCTCATGTTCGTGTTCAACAACCTTGCCGACGTCGACGACCGTGGCATCCAGGCACTGTTGCGCGAAGTCTCTTCCGATGTGCTGGTGCTGGCCCTCAAGGGTTCGGACGAAGGCGTCAAGGAAAAGATCTTCAAGAACATGTCCAAGCGTGCTGCCGAACTGTTGCGCGACGACCTCGAGGCGAAAGGCCCGGTGCGCGTCAGCGACGTCGAAACCGCTCAGAAGGAAATTCTCACCATTGCCCGTCGTATGGCCGAAGCCGGCGAGATCGTGCTCGGTGGCAAGGGCGGCGAGGAAATGATCTAAGCCCATGGATAAGCCTGACGAGTCTGTGACGGATCTGATCCGCGCCCGCGATGTTCGTGGTTTCGAATCCTGGGCGCTGCCCAGCTTCGACCCGCCGAAACCGGAACCCGAGCCGGAACCGGAGCCCGAACCGCCGGAAATGGAAGAAGTGCCGCTGGAAGAAGTCCAGCCACTGACCCTGGAAGAACTCGAAAGCATCCGTCAGGAGGCTTACAACGAGGGCTTCGCCATCGGCGAAAAAGAAGGTTTTCACAGCACCACGCTGAAGGTGCGTCAGGAAGCCGAAACAGCGCTCGCGGCGAAAATCGCCAGCCTTGAGCTGTTGATGGCCAACCTGTTCGAACCGATCGCCGAGCAAGACACCCAGATTGAAAAGTCGCTGGTCGACCTCGTGCAGCACATCACCAAACAAGTGATCAAGCGCGAACTGGCCATCGACTCGACACAGATCGAACACGTCATGCGCGATGCCCTCAAGCTGTTGCCGCTGGGCGTGGAAAACGTGCGCCTGTACGTCAATCCGCAGGATTTCGTCCAGGTCAAAGCCCTGCGCGAACGCCACGAAGAAACCTGGCGTATCGTCGAAGACGAGTCGCTGTTGCCGGGCGGTTGCCGGGTTGAAACCGAGCACAGCCGCATCGACGCCAGCGTCGAATCGCGGGTGACCCAAGTGATGGCCAAGCTGTTCGACCAGTTGCACGAGCAGGCCTTGCACCCGGCAGCGCCTGACTTGAGCCTGGAAATCCCCGAAGACACCCCAGCGGCTGTCGACTCTGACGAGCCGCGCGCGGACGCCAGCGATGCGCCTTGAACGGACCAGTTTCGCCAAGCGCCTGAGCACCTACGCCGAGGCCACCGAGATTGCCGGCGCGCCGATCCTTGAAGGTCGGCTGCTGCGCATGGTCGGCCTGACCCTCGAAGCCGAAGGCTTGCGCGCCGCCATGGGCACCCGTTGCATGGTCATCAATGACGACAGCTACCACCCGTCCCAGGTGGAAGCGGAAGTCATGGGTTTTTCCGGCAGCAAAGTCTTTCTGATGCCGGTCGGCAGCGTCGCCGGGATTGCCCCGGGCGCCCGCGTGGTGCCGCTGGCCGATACCGGCCGTTTGCCGATGGGCATGAGCATGCTCGGCCGTGTCCTCGACGGCGCCGGTCGCGCGCTGGACGGCAAGGGCGGTATGAAGGCCGAAGACTGGGTGCCGATGGACGGCCCGACCATCAACCCGCTCAACCGTGACCCGATCAGCGTACCGCTGGACGTCGGCATCCGTTGCATCAACGGTTTGCTGACGGTCGGTCGTGGCCAGCGTCTGGGTCTGTTCGCCGGTACCGGTGTCGGTAAATCGGTGCTGTTGGGCATGATGACCCGCTTCACCGAAGCCGACATCATCGTCGTCGGCCTGATCGGTGAGCGTGGTCGCGAAGTTAAAGAATTCATCGAACACATTCTCGGTGAAGAAGGCCTCAAACGTTCGGTAGTGGTCGCCTCGCCAGCGGACGACGCACCGCTGATGCGTATGCGCGCGGCAATGTATTGCACGCGCATCGCCGAGTATTTCCGCGACAAAGGCAAGAACGTTCTGCTGCTGATGGACTCGCTGACCCGTTTCGCCCAGGCTCAGCGGGAAATCGCTCTGGCCATCGGCGAGCCGCCAGCAACCAAGGGCTATCCGCCCTCGGTGTTCGCCAAACTGCCGAAACTGGTGGAGCGCGCCGGTAACGCGGAGAAGGGCGGCGGTTCGATCACGGCGTTCTACACCGTGCTGTCCGAAGGCGACGACCAGCAGGACCCGATTGCCGACTCGGCGCGGGGCGTGCTCGACGGCCATATCGTCCTGTCGCGACGCCTGGCCGAGGAAGGCCACTATCCGGCGATCGACATCGAAGCCTCGATCAGCCGGGTGATGCCGGCGGTGGTTTCGCCGGATCACATGCAGCGCGCGCAGTACTTCAAGCAGTTGTGGTCACGCTATCAGCAGAGCCGCGATCTGATCAGCGTCGGTGCCTATGTGGCCGGTGGCGATCGCGAGACCGATCTGGCGATTTCCCTGCAGCCGCAATTGGTCAGGTATCAGCGCCAGGGCCTCAACGACAAAATCAATCTGGGTGAAAGCCAGGCCTATCTGGAAACCCTGTTCGCCCCTGCGGCGGGCGGGTAACCGGCCATGGCCGTCAGCCGCGCTGCGCGCCTGGCACCGGTGGTGGACATGGCCGAGAAGGCCGAGAAAGCCGCCGTGCAGCGCCTTGCCTACTTTCAGGGCCAGGTCAAAGTTGCCGAAAGCAAACTGGCCGACCTCAATGCCTTTCGTCTGGATTACTCGCAGCAGTGGATCGTGCGCGGCAGCACCGGCGTGACCGGGCAATGGCTGCTGGGCTTTCAGGGTTTCCTGGCGCAACTCGACACCGCCGTCGACCAGCAACGGCAGAGCCTGGTCTGGCACCAGAACAAGCTCGACAAGGCGCGTGAAGAGTGGCAACAGGCATTCGCCCGCGTCGAGGGCTTGCGCAAACTGGTGCAGCGCTATCGTGATGAAGCGCAACGCCTGGAAGACAAGCGCGAGCAGAAGCTGCTCGATGAACTGTCGCAACGGTTGCCAAGGCGTGATGCCTTCTAAACCTCACCGCCAAACCCCTGTGGGAGCGAGCTTGCTCGCGAAAGCGCCGTGTCAGTCAATCCTGTAGTCAACTGACAGAATGCCTTCGCGAGCAGGCTCGCTCCCACACTTGTTCCACTGTTGCGCCTTGCCCCAACCCTATCCAGGTGCTAAACCTTGTACAGGTTCGTCAATGACAAGGAAGCCAGTCAATGTCAGTCGTTACAGAAGTCTCTCCAGACCAGAAAAAGCTCACGATCGCGGTCAAAGGCCGGTTCGATTTCGGTCGCCATCAGGAATTTCGCGAGTCGTATGAACGGCTCCCACACAAACCCGAATCCATCGTGGTCGATCTCAAAGAGGCCACTTACCTCGACAGCTCCGCGCTGGGCATGCTGCTCCTGCTGCGTGATCACGCCGGTGGCGACGAGTCGGATATCCGTGTCGTCAACAGCAGCTCCGATGTGAAGAAAATCCTCGCGATTTCCAACTTCGACAAACTCTTCGACATCAGTTGACGCCCATGCAGGCGCAAGAGCCGCTGACCATTCTTATCGCCGAAGACAGCGCCGCCGACCGGTTGCTGCTGTCGACCATCGTCCGCCGTCAGGGCCATCAGGTGTTGACGGCGTCAAATGGCGCCGAGGCGGTCGAAACGTTCAAAGAGCAGCAGCCCGATCTGGTGTTGATGGACGCGCTGATGCCGGTGATGGACGGCTTCGAAGCGGCGCGGCAGATCAAGGCGCTGGCGGGTGAAGCGCTGGTGCCAATCATTTTCCTCACGTCGCTGACCGAGAGTGAAGCGCTGGCCCGTTGTCTGGAGGCTGGTGGTGACGATTTTCTGGCGAAGCCGTACAACCAGGTGATCCTTGCCGCCAAAATCAAGGCGATGGATCGCTTGCGTCGCCTTCAGGCCACGGTCCTGCAGCAGCGCGATCTGATCGCGAAACATCATGACTATCTGCTCAACGAACAACGCGTGGCCAAAGCGGTGTTCGACAAGGTCGCGCATTCCGGGTGCCTGAGTGCGCCGAATATCCGTTACCTGCAATCGCCTTACGCCCTGTTCAATGGCGATCTGTTGCTCGCTGCGTATACGCCGGCCGGTGACATGCACGTCATGCTCGGCGATTTCACCGGGCATGGCTTGCCGGCAGCGGTGGGGGCGATGCCGCTGGCCGAAGTGTTTTATGGAATGACCGCCAAGGGCTATGGCCTGGCCGAAACCCTGCGCGAGATGAACGCCAAGCTTAAGCGCATCCTGCCGGTGGACATGTTCTGCTGTGCCACTTTGCTCAGTCTGAGTTTCCAGAGCCGTTCGGTGGAGGTGTGGAACGGCGGCATGCCCGACGGTTACTTGCACCGCATGGCCAGTGGCGAACGCGTGCCGTTGCCGGCGCGGCATTTGCCCTTGGGGATTCTCAGCGCGCAAGCCTTCGATGACCGTACGGATGTGTATCCGATGGCCGTTGATGATCGGGTGTTTCTGTTATCGGACGGGGTGATCGATACCTGCGATGCCAATGACCAATTGTTCGGCGTCGAGCGCTTGCAGCAGGTGTTTGCGGCGAACCGCGAGCCGGATCGGCTGTTCGAGGATATCGAACAGGCGCTGCGCGATTTTCGCGGGCAGGCCCGCGATGATGTGAGCATGGTCGAAGTCAGTCTGCTTGAGTCGGCGCAGGCCCAAGGCGCGGCGCCGGTGTATTCCGACAGCGGCCAGTCGTGCCCGCTGGACTGGTCGGCCAGTTTCGAGTTTCGCGGTGCCACGCTCAGGCGCTTCAATCCGTTGCCGTTCCTCTTGCAGTTGCTGCTTGAGGTGCATGGCCTGCGCGCGCAAAGCGGGGCGCTGTACAGTGTGCTCGCCGAGTTGTATTCCAATGCGCTGGAGCATGGCGTGCTCGGGCTGGACTCGAGCCTCAAACGCGATGCGGCAGGTTTCGCCCGCTACTATGAAATGCGCGCGGCGCGGCTGGAGGCGCTGGAGGATGGTTATGTGCGCGTACATTTGCAGGTGCAACCGCGAGGCGAGGGTGGGCGCCTGGTCATCCGCGTCGAGGACAGCGGCAAGGGTTTCGATGTAACGCGGGTCATGGATCGCCCGCTGGATCACGTCCGCTTGTCGGGTCGCGGCATCAGCCTGGTCCGGCAACTGGGGCGCAACGCCAGTTGGTCGGACCAAGGTCGTAGTGCCAGCGTGGAGTTTTTCTGGGAGATTGAGGCATAATCCGCCCATTCTTGATCAAGGAGTGAGCAAGTGACAGACCCACATGTAAATCGCGAAGTCCTCGATACTTTGCGCGAGGTGATGGAGGACGGCTATACGGAATTGCTGGAGACTTTTCTGGCAGATTCGCAAAGCCGCCTGCACGAGTTGCAGGACATCACCAGCGCCAAAGCGCTTTCCGATGTAGCGCATAGCTTCAAGGGCAGCGCCAGCAACATGGGCGCGGTTCGACTGGCCAAGTTGTGCCAGGACCTGGAGTCGAACGCGAAGGACAAAAGCCCGGAAGCGCTCGCTCAGCTAGTCGCCGATATCCATTCTGAATTCGCCGAAGTACGTCCAGTGTACGAAAGCGAAAAGCGCCACGCCCACATCCACTGAAGCTGCCATCCGGCGCTTTTCGCAAGTGTCTGGCCAAACTGGCCCGGCACTTGCAGTCAACTTGCTCAACTGTACCTACGATCCCAGTGCAGCGGAGACCGTGTCATGCCTGCGACCCCCAACATTCTCCTTCAGACCGCCGCTCAGGCCAAGGCGCAAGCCGCCTCTGCCAAATCGTCGGCAATGGCCGCAGACGCCGGGGACAAGGCCTCCACCTTCGCCAAAGTGTTCGCCGATCAGGCGCCGGTCAAGCCCGCCGTGAGCGCTGACAATTCAGTCAAGCCGGCACGCGATAAGGTCGCAGACAGCAGCGGCAAAAAGGATATCGGCAAAGATCAGTCTGCCGCGCCCGAGCCAGCAGTTGCCGATAGCGGCAAAGCGTTGCCTGCCGACAAAGCGGCGGCGAGCGACGACGCGACTGCCACTGCCGATGACACCGCTGAAACTGTGCAAACCCCTGTGGCGGATGCCGCGCCTGTAGACCCGACGCTTGATCCGGCCTTGGCGCAAGTCGTTCAGCCGTTGGTGGCAGCGCCTGTGGTGCAAGCACCAACAGTCACCACGCCAGCCCAGCCGGAAACCGAAACGCCTGCATTGGCGGTCGTGTCGGGCATGGTCAAAGATCCGGCGGCCACCGACAGCGAATTTGATCCGACAGCCGACCCGCTCGATTCGCTGCCGGCCGTGCGCATGGCGATGGAGCAGGGCGGGCATATTTCTGCCGCCAGCCAGGCGCAACCGAAAGCCACGCCTGCTCAAGCTCAGGCTGACGGTGAATTGACCGCCGCGCAGAACTTTGCCGCCGGCATGGCCAGCATGCTCGACGTGCAGGCCGACAAGGACAGCACCAGTCAGGGCGGCGAACAAGCTTTCAGCGGGCTGATCGACGATGGTTTGAAAGATTTGAAATCCGCCACCAGCGACACCCGCGTCGATGACTTCGCCAACCGTCTGGCGGCACTGACCCAGGCCGCTACGCCGAAAACCGCCAATGCGCTGCCGGTGAATCAGCCGATCGCCATGCACCAGAGCGGCTGGACCGAAGAGGTGGTCAACCGCGTCATGTACCTGTCCAGCGTCAACCTGAAGGCCGCCGACATTCAGTTGCAGCCGGCAGAGCTTGGGCGTCTGGATATCCGCGTGAACATGGTTCCCGATCAGCAGACCCAGGTCACCTTCATGAGCGCGCACCCGAGCGTGCGTGAAGCGCTCGACAGCCAGATGCACCGCCTGCGCGACATGTTCAACCAGCAGGGCATGGGCCAGGTCGACGTCAATGTCGCCGACCAGAACCGTGGCTGGCAGGGGCAGCAAGGCCAGGAGCAGGCGCAGCAGGGGCAGAGTGGCCGGACCAGTGCTGCGGGTGGCCGCCTGGATTCGGTGGATGAGGAATTGGCACCGGCTACAGTGGCGGAAGTTGCCGCGCAGACCACCAGCGTCATCGGTAGCAGCGCGGTCGACTACTACGCCTGACGCAACGCAATACCAATGTGGGAGCGAGCCTGCTCGCGAATACGGTGTGACATTCAACCTTTATGTTGACTGACACATTGCTTTCGCGAGCAGGCTCGCTCCCACATTTGTTTATGGCGCCGTTCAGATGACGCGCTGACACTTCTGGCATAACACTTGCTCTTGCCTTGCCGTGCGACTGTGAAACCCCCGATTAGTGACGGATTATTGGCATGGCGAAGAGCGAAGCTGCAGCAGTAAAAGACCCCGCAACCAAAGGCAAACTCAAGCTGATCATCGTGATCGTGCTGGCGTTGCTGGTAGCCATTGGTGCATCCGTCGGGGCGACCTGGTTCTTCATGCACGGCGCGCAGAGCAAGCCTGCCGAGGCCGCTGAAGCAGCGCCGGTCGGCAAGCAGGCGGCGATTTTCGAGCCGATGGCGCCGGCCTTCGTTGCCAACTACAACCAGAACGGCCGTCAGCGCTACATGCAGGTGAGCATCACCATGCTGGCGCGTAATCAGGCTGATCTGGACGCGCTCAAAGTGCACATGCCGGTTATCCGCAACAACCTGGTAATGCTCTTCTCCGGTCAGGATTTCGCCACGCTGGCGACCCCGGTCGGGCAGGAGATGTTGCGCCAGAAGGCCACCGCCAGCGTCCAGGAAGTGGCGCAGAAAGAACTGGGCAAAGTGGTCATCGAACAGTTGCTTTTCACTAATTTCGTACTGCAGTAGGAACACGACATGGCCGTGCAGGATCTGCTGTCCCAGGATGAAATCGATGCGCTGCTGCATGGCGTCGATGATGGTCTGGTACAGACCGATAATGCTGCCGAACCCGGCAGTGTCAAAAGCTACGACCTGACCAGCCAGGATCGCATCGTCCGTGGACGCATGCCAACGCTGGAAATGATCAACGAGCGCTTTGCCCGCTACACCCGCATCAGCATGTTCAACATGCTGCGCCGCTCGGCGGACGTTGCCGTCGGTGGCGTGCAGGTGATGAAGTTCGGCGAATACGTGCACTCGCTGTACGTGCCGACCAGCCTCAACCTGGTCAAGATCAAACCGCTGCGCGGCACCGCGCTGTTCATTCTCGACGCCAAACTGGTGTTCAAGCTGGTGGACAACTTCTTCGGTGGTGACGGCCGTCACGCCAAGATCGAAGGGCGGGAGTTCACCCCGACCGAACTGCGCGTAGTGCGCATGGTGCTCGAGCAGGCTTTCGTCGATCTGAAAGAAGCCTGGCAGGCGATCATGGAAGTCAATTTCGAGTACATCAACTCGGAAGTGAACCCGGCCATGGCCAACATCGTCGGCCCGAGCGAAGCGATTGTGGTCTCCACCTTCCACATCGAACTCGATGGCGGTGGCGGCGATCTGCACGTGACCATGCCGTACTCGATGATCGAGCCGGTGCGCGAGATGCTCGACGCCGGTTTCCAGTCCGACCTCGACGATCAGGACGAGCGCTGGGTCAACGCGCTGCGCCAGGACGTGCTCGATGTCGACGTGCCGATCGGTGCCACCGTAGCCCGCCGCCAGTTGAAGCTGCGCGACATCCTGCACATGCAACCGGGCGATGTGATCCCGGTCGAGATGCCGGAAGACATGATCATGCGCGCCAACGGCGTGCCGGCCTTCAAGGTCAAGATGGGCTCGCACAAAGGCAACCTCGCGTTGCAGGTGATCGAGCCGATCGAGCGTCGCTGAGGCGGCGCTTTTCACCCCCGTATTTAACCGAATTGTTGCCCGCCGAGGACACATGATGAACGACGATATGAACGCGCAGGACGACCAGGCACTGGCCGATGAATGGGCTGCGGCCCTGGAAGAAACCGGTGATGCCGGCCAGGCTGACATCGATGCACTGCTGGCCGCCGACGCCGGCACTTCCAGCTCCAACCGTCTGCCGATGGAAGAGTTCGGCAGCGTGCCGAAGAACAATGATCCGGTGACCCTCGACGGTCCGAATCTGGACGTGATCCTCGACATTCCAGTGTCGATCTCGATGGAAGTCGGCAGTACCGACATCAACATCCGCAACCTGCTGCAACTCAACCAGGGTTCGGTGATCGAGCTTGATCGTCTGGCCGGTGAGCCGCTCGACGTGCTGGTCAACGGCACCTTGATCGCCCACGGCGAAGTAGTGGTGGTCAACGAGAAGTTCGGCATCCGCCTGACTGACGTGATCAGCCCAAGCGAACGCATCAAGAAGCTGCGCTGAGTGAAAAAGTTTCTCTGGGTGCTGCTGGCATGGCCGTTGAGCGTGCTGGCTGCCGAGCCGAGCGCAACCAATGCCGCGCCTGCCGCCACCGCGCCAATGGTCAACAGCGGCGTGGCCGGTCAGTTGACGCAACTGGTGTTCGGTTTGCTGCTGGTGCTGGGTTTGATCTTCTTCCTCGCCTGGCTGTTGCGCCGCGTGCAGCAGGCGGGGCCAGCGGGCAAGGGCCAGGTAATCGAGCTGATCGGCTCACGCGCGCTCGGTCCGCGTGACCGCTTGATGCTGGTGCAGGTCGGCAACGAGCAGATTCTGCTCGGCCTCAGCCCCGGCACCATCACCGCGCTGCACGTGCTCAAAGAGCCGGTCGAAGTCCCCACTGCCAGCGAAAAAGCGACGCCGGAATTTGCTCAGCATCTGCTGAAGATTCTTGGCAAGGACCAAAAGGATACGAAGTAATGGGTGCGCTCCGCATCGTCTTGACGCTGGTCCTGTTGCTGGCCGCGCCGCTGGCGTTCGCCGCCGATCCGTTGTCGATCCCGGCGATCACGCTGGGCACCAATGCCGACGGCGCGCAGGAATATTCGGTCAGTCTGCAGATCCTGCTGATCATGACCGCGCTGAGCTTTATTCCGGCGGCGGTCATCCTGATGACCAGCTTCACGCGGATCATCATCGTCTTCTCGATCCTGCGTCAGGCCCTCGGCCTGCAACAGACGCCGTCGAACCAGATCCTCACCGGCATGGCGCTGTTCCTGACGCTGTTCATCATGGCGCCGGTGTTCGACCGGGTGAACAACGACGCGCTGCAACCGTATCTGGCGGAAACCCTCACCGCCCAGCAAGCGGTGGAAAAGGCCCAGGTGCCGATCAAGGACTTCATGCTCGCGCAGACTCGTACCAGCGATCTGGAGCTGTTCATGCGCCTGTCCAAGCGCACCGACATTGCCAGCCCGGATCAGGCGCCGTTGACCATTCTGGTGCCGGCGTTCGTGACCTCCGAGCTTAAGACCGCCTTCCAGATCGGCTTCATGATCTTCATTCCGTTCCTGATCATCGACCTCGTTGTCGCGAGCGTGCTGATGGCCATGGGTATGATGATGCTCTCGCCGCTGATCATTTCGTTGCCGTTCAAGATCATGCTGTTCGTGCTGGTCGATGGCTGGGCGCTGATCATCGGTACTCTGGCCAGCAGTTTTGGAGGTGTTTCGCCATGACGCCGGAAGTCGCGGTCGATATCTTTCGTGAAGCCCTGTGGCTGACCACCATGATGGTCGCCATCCTGGTGGTGCCGAGCCTGCTGGTCGGCCTGCTGGTGTCGATGTTCCAGGCTGCCACGCAGATCAACGAACAGACCCTGAGCTTCCTGCCGCGTCTGCTGGTGATGCTGGTGACCCTGATCATCGGCGGTCCGTGGATCGTGCAGACGTTCATGGAGTACATCATCCAGCTGTACAAAAACATTCCGATGGTCATCGGCTAAGCCATGCAATCGTTGCTTCAGCTGACCGACACCCAGATCAGCACCTGGGTGGCGTCGTTCATGTTGCCGCTGTTTCGCGTGGCGTCGATGCTGATGGTCATGCCGGTGTTCGGCACCACCCTGATCCCGCGTCGCGTGCGCCTGTATTTCGCCGTGGCGATCACCGTGGTCATCACCCCGGCGCTGCCGCCGATGCCCGCCGTCAGCCCGCTGGATCTCAGCGGCCTGTTGCTGATCGGCGAGCAGATTCTGGTGGGCGCCGTGCTCGGCTTTTCCCTGCAACTGTTCTTCCAGGCTTTCGCCGTCGCCGGGCAGATTGTTGCGATCCAGATGGGCATGGGCTTCGCCTCGATGATCGACCCTACCAACGGCGTTTCGGTGGCGGTGATCGGGCAGTTCTTCACCATGCTGGTGACGTTGCTGTTCCTGTCGATGAACGGCCATCTGGTGGTGTTCGAAGTCCTCACTGAAAGCTTCACCACGCTGCCGGTCGGCGGCGGTTTGATGGTTGCGCATTACTGGGAACTGGCCGGCAAACTCGGCTGGGTCCTCGGCGCCGCGCTGCTGCTGGTGTTGCCGGCCGTCACCGCACTGTTGGTAGTCAACATCGCCTTCGGCGTGATGACCCGCGCCGCGCCGCAACTGAACATCTTCTCGATCGGTTTTCCGCTGACCCTGGTGCTCGGCCTGTTCATCGTCTGGGTGGGCCTGGCGGACATTCTCAACCAGTATCAACCGCTGGCCAGCGAGGCCTTGCAGTTGCTACGCGAACTGGCACGGGCGCGCTGAGTCATGGCAGAGAGCGAAAGCGGTCAGGACAAAACGGAAGACCCCACGGAGAAGCGCAAAAAGGACTCCCGTGAGAAGGGTGAGATCGCCCGTTCCAAAGAGCTCAACACCCTCGCCGTGATGATGGCCGGCGCCTCTGCGCTGCTGATTTTCGGCGGCATGCTTGCGCAAGAAATGATGGACGTGATGCGCCTGAACTTCACCCTGTCCCGCGAAGTGGTCATGGACCAGGGCGCGATGGGCCGGTTCTTGCTGGAGTCGGGCCTGATCGCCTTGCTGGCGATTCAGCCGGTAATGATCACCCTGTTGCTCGCCGCCATCATCGGGCCGATCTCCCTCGGTGGATGGCTGTTCGCCGCAAAGTCGCTGGCGCCCAAATTCAGCCGGATGAACCCGGCCGCCGGCCTCAAACGCATGTTCTCGTTCAAGGCTGTGGTCGAACTGCTCAAAGCCCTGGCGAAGTTTTTGATTACTTTGGGTGTGGCACTGTTGGTGCTGTCCGCCGACGTCGATGATCTTCTGCGCATCGCCCACGAACCACTGGACATGGCGATCATTCACAGCGTTTTGCTGGTGGGCTGGAGCACGCTGTGGCTGGCCTGCGGTCTGATCATCATCGCCGCCGTCGACGTACCGGTGCAGCTCTGGGAAGCGCACAAGAAACTGCTGATGACCAAGCAGGAAGTGCGCGACGAACACAAGGACCAAGAAGGCCGCCCCGAGGTCAAGCAACGCATCCGCCAGACCCAGCGCGAAATGTCCCAGCGACGGATGATGGCGGCGATTCCCGAAGCCGACGTGGTCATCACCAACCCGACCCACTACGCGGTCGCGCTCAAGTACGACTCGGAGAAGGGCGGCGCACCGGTGCTGCTGGCCAAGGGCAGCGACTTCATCGCCCTGAAAATCCGCGAGATTGCCGTGGCCAACAACGTCATGCTGCTCGAGTCGCCTGCGCTGGCGCGCTCGATCTATTACTCAACTGAGCTTGAGCAGGAAATTCCTGGCGGGCTGTATCTGGCAGTGGCGCAGGTATTGGCCTACGTCTACCAGATCCGCCAACACCAGGCGGGCAAGGGCAAGCGTCCGGATCCGTTGAAGGATGATTTGCCGATTCCGCCGGATTTGCGTCGGGATTCTTGACGTTGCCCTGCAGCCATTGGTCTGAGATAGCCTTTCACTGTCAACTCTGACAGGTGCAGTCGCCGTGATTTTGCAGTTTGATGCAAGGTGAAACCGCTAACCTGGCGCGGTCAGGCTAGCGAGTGCAAGGAGCACGATGATGAAAGGTATTTTCAGCCGCTACGATGGAAAAAACCGGCAAAGGCACCATCACGCCGAAGCCCTCGGGACGATGCCTGTCCTTGCCGAAGCCACGGGTTTTTTTCTGACGGCCAAAGAGTACCGGTTCAGCATTCCAGTGTCTGATGCCCTGCATGCGAAGGTCAAAGTGGGCGGCGAAGTCGAGTTCGAATCGCCCAGGACCAAGAATGGAAAAGTGAAAATCCTTTGGTATTGAGCAACCGATCGCAAGGCCCCGAAACGAAAAACCGCCGCCCCGATTCAACGATGCGGCGTTTTTTCTGATCGTCCCCACGCTCTGCGTGGGAATGCATCCCGGGACGCTCCGCGTCCCTTCCGAAGCTGAACGCGGAGCGTCCGTTGAGGCGTTCCCACGCAGAGCGTGGGAACGAGCATCAGGGGATGCGCTACTGCGGCAACTCCAGATTATCCAGCACCCGATTCACCGCCAGTTCTCCGAGCATGATCAACTGCGCAATCCCCATCAGCGTCCGGCGCTGCGACGGCTTGACCAATTCGGCGAATTCCTGAGCGATGGTTTTGGCCGACGCAAGCGTCTCGCAGGCGTTGGCCAGCAGGTCTTCGTTTTTTGTGTCGGCGGTGACGGCGTACATGGCGCGGGGGCTGAACGGCGGTGGGGTCGAGCCGGGGGGGCAGAGGTAGTGGTCGAGGGCGCGGTCGGCGGCTTGGTGGAGTTTTTTTGAATCGAGGGATTCGTAGGGGGAGGTGGGGTCGGATTCGGGCGGGTTGGGTGTTGGTTTGATCATGGTGAAGCTCCTTTGAAATGGAGCCGCGACAACTTGTCGCTAAACAGGGAGGGTGGCGGCTGTACGCGGGTTAGCGAACCGGTCAAAGGCACCCGGCAGACCCGAAGGTCTCCCGCATACAGCCACCATGACGAAATCGCGAACATACAGATCCGCAACGGAGCCTGGAACGCCGATGCATCTTTGACTTGAGTTCGAGTCGCTAAACCCGATCGCTGATTCGTCAGCGACCGGACCACAATAGAATCCGACCCCCCTGTTTAATTCATTGGTCAAATAAATCCGTCCCCCTTTTCTGCTTGACTGCCCAGTTGTCCGGATCAGACCCACGCCAGTATTCAAACCCAGAATTGAAAGTGATCCAGGTAAGACCAGTCTCTTGATACGATTTGAATGGAAGTTATCTTCCTGCCAGCGGGTGCAGTAAAGTCAATCCACTTATGGCTGTTAGAGACGTCTGCAGGAAGGTTTCTCGATCCCACATTTCCAGCGTTGTCGGAAAAGCGGATTTCCGCAGCGTTTCGTTGATAGGTGTATGCAAATCTGACTCGAGAGTAGGCTGATTTGAGACTAAGCGTGATCAGTTGCTGCCCTGTCGGAAGCTCATTGCCGGCGTTTGTCACGATAGCTGGGCCGCTGAGCATCCCTGCTATGGGACTACTGTAAGTTTGAATGCCGGTTGTACCCGCTCCGGAGGTGAGTGTGATGGTCATGCTCGTGATACTGATGCTCTGGCCAACGGTAATGCTGCTATGGGGTTGGCCATCAAAATTCTCAAAGAGTATCGGCTCAGGAACCGCCTCGCCTACCCGCACCCTCAACACCTTCGAAAACATCAAGCGCTCACCACTTCCCGATTTGTACACGGTGTAATTGATCAGGGCATTGGCGCCGCGATTGTTTGTCAGCCAGTCAGAAGGAAGTGTAAAGACTGGCGTGACACCTGCCTGAACAGGTCGCGTATCACTTTCCCATCGCGTGTTGGCGGTAGCGCGCACACGTACAGTATAGCCAGTCGTCATGCCTGCGTAGTTGACGCTGACAGTTTTCTGATCACTCGACAGGGTCGGTGCCAGGAGATCGAATGGCTGAGGGAGAATGTGCAGCAGCAAATAGCGCGAAGGAATCAAGGTCGTGCCCGGGGCCGTACGTACCGTGTAAAAGACCTTCACCGTGTGGCCAATGCTATCGATCACCTCCATGCGTGGAATGCGGATGTCGATAGTGCCAGGGGTTCCCACGGTGATCACCTGCGAGTGGTAGGTGTGCCGAGGGTTTTCCCAAGTGATGCGAACCGTATGGCCGCGGGCCATGCCGGTGAAGTGCGGAACTTGAGCAGTGACGTATCGGGCGAAATAGACATGATCGAAGTCAAGTTGATCGCCCGCAGAGCCATGTGCTTCAAGTACTTTTGGCGCCACTGGATCGGTGTCTGCTGAAACTGAGTTCATGGTGTGTCTCCTGCGTTCTAGTGATTGCCTGGAATGGCATCCATTTGATGCAGGAAGCAGGAATTCTTGCCACTGTCAGATCTGACAGGTGATCGAGTATTTCCGATGAGCGGTGGTTTGCAGATGTCCTCTCTTGGTTGGCTACGTCGTCGAGAGAGCGTTGGTCTGGAAGTGCCATCCACCTGTCAACTCTTACAGTAGACGGACGGCTGTCCATGACATCGAGATAGGGGCGCAAGTTTACCGAACCAGGAGAGTACGATCATGGCAGAGCGCATTTACCGGAAACTCGAGGGCATGGGCCTGGAATATGTGTCAGGGCGACTGGAACAGAACCCGAAAGAGCGGGCCATCCGTTACACCGTCACTTTCGACATGGACTTGGATTTCACCCATTTCAAACAGATGGCCAATGCTTATATCCCGGATTATCTCGACAACCCGATCAACGCGATCAGACCTGAACTGGACGGCTTGGCTAACCACTATTCCTACAACTACCTGTTCAGTGCAGCGGGAAACATCCGCGATAATCAGGCGCTGTTCGAACTCTTCACCTCGCCCAGATATTACAACGATCAATGGGCAACCGGCCCTCATCGGCAGGTGCGTTATGGCAAACCGGAGTTTGTGCAGGTCGGGCGAAAATTCCGAGTGACTGCACGCAGAGACTTCAGATCCCTGGATGACACGGGTCAGATCGAAATCGGAGATTTGCCGGTCATCCAGTTTCATTGGGCGCTCAATCTGCTGCAAAGTGGTCTGACGGCCCCGGGAGTCATTGCGCCAGTGACCAAGGTCGTGTTGATGTACATGGATGAGGACTTCGTTGAGGTCGAAGGTGAGCAGATTTTGCGGGGGACGCGATACGTCAATGGCAAGCAACTGGGCTTCGGCAACATTGCGCCCAAGCGGATACTGACTGCGCGTTAACCCGCATTAAAAAACGCCGTCCGATTGCGCGGTGCGGCGTTTTTTATCCTGAAGACTTGTTTTGGCTGTGAGGTCGCCTTCGCGGACTTGCCGGCGAAGACGTCAACATCCAGATCGCCTCATTCAAGGCTTGTCACAAATGTCTGCTACTGCGGCAATTCCAGATTATCCAGCACCCGATTCACCGCCAGTTCTCCGAGCATGATCAGTTGCGCGATGCCCATCAATGTTCGGCGTTGCGACGGTTTGACCAGTCCGGCGAATTCTTGGGCGATGGTTTTGGCCGATGCAAGGGTTTCGCAGGCGTTGGCCAGCAGGTCTTCGTTTTTGGTGTCGGCGGTGACGGCGTACATGGAGCGGGGGCTGAACGGTGGTGGGGTCGAGCCGGGTGGGCAGAGGTAGTGGTCGAGGGCGCGGTCGGCGGCTTGGTGAAGTTTTTTTGAGTCGAGGGATTCGTAGGGGGAGGTGGGGTCGGATTCGGGTGGGTTGGGTGTTGGTTTGATCATGGTGAAGCTCCTGAGGTTATGGAGCCACTTTCCCCCTGTCGCTAAACAAGTGAAGGTGGCAGCTGTACGCAGGTTAGCGAACCGGTCTCAGGCACCCCGGTAGACCCGAAGGTCTCCCGCATACAGCCGCCATAACGTTATTGCGGGCGAGAAATCCCGCAACGAAGCCACGATCGCTGATGCACTGAGTTGGTCCGAGTCGCTAAACCCGATCGCTGATTCGTCAGCGACCGGACCACAATAGAACCCGACCCCAAGGCGCACAAGCCGGCGGATTCTGGCTTGCCTGTAGGCAATGGCGCAAGGATTTGTAGCCTTGAGACCGTGTCTGAAGGTGTCTTTTAAACAGCTTCGTTTAAATCGAAAAAATGCGCCGCATTCGATGGCCTCTTCGCGAGCCTGCTCGCGAAGGGGTCAGCCCAATCAGCCGATAATCCCAAGTAAAACCGCTCTATTTCATTCCCCGGCAAAAGTTGGAAAGCTTCTTGCAATAGCCGCCCTGCGCCCGTTCGGGGCGTCAAAAGTTTGCTTTAAAGGAACGGGGAAAACCGGTGGATCGCACTCAGTTATTCAATACAGCACGCACCAACGTTGCCGATCTCAGTCGAGGCAATCTGGGCGTGCCGTTGCTGCTGCTGGTCATGCTGGCGATGATGATGTTGCCGGTACCGCCGTTCCTGCTCGACGTCTTCTTTACCTTCAACATCGCTCTGTCGATCGTCGTCCTGCTGGTCTGCGTATATGCGCTTCGGCCGCTGGATTTCGCCGTGTTCCCGACGATTCTGCTGGTGGCGACGCTGCTGCGTCTGGCCTTGAACGTGGCCTCGACGCGGGTGGTGATGCTCCACGGTCAGGACGGCCACGCCGCCGCCGGTAAGGTGATTCAGGCCTTCGGTGAGGTGGTGATCGGCGGTAACTACGTGGTCGGTATCGTGGTTTTCGCGATCCTCATGATCATCAACTTCGTCGTGGTGACCAAGGGTGCCGGGCGGATTTCCGAGGTGAGCGCGCGTTTTACTCTCGACGCGATGCCCGGCAAACAAATGGCGATCGACGCCGACCTCAACGCCGGCCTGATCGACCAGAATCAAGCCAAATCGCGCCGTCAGGAAGTTGCCCAGGAGGCGGAGTTCTACGGTTCGATGGACGGTGCCAGCAAGTTCGTCCGCGGTGACGCGATCGCCGGCCTGCTGATTCTGTTCATCAACCTCATCGGCGGCATGGCGGTGGGTATCTTCCAGCACGGCATGAGCTTCGGCGATGCGGGCAAGGTTTACGCCTTGCTGACCATCGGTGACGGTTTAGTGGCGCAATTGCCATCACTGTTGTTATCTACAGCAGCGGCGATCATGGTGACCCGTGCTTCCGGCTCGGAAGACATGGGCAAGCAGATCAATCGCCAGATGTTCGCCTCGCCGAAAGCGCTGGCCGTGGCCGCTGGTTTGATGGCGGTGATGGGCCTGGTGCCCGGCATGCCGCACTTCTCGTTCCTGAGCATGGCCGCGCTGGCCGCAGGCGGCGCATACCTGTTCTGGAAGAAGCAGAACGTCGCCAAGGTTGTGGCGCTGGAAGAGGTCAAGCGTCAGCAGGAACTACTGCCGTCGCCGGCCCGCGCCATGGAAACCAAGGAGCTGGGCTGGGACGACGTGACGCCGATCGACATGATCGGCCTGGAAGTCGGCTACCGCCTGATTCCGCTGGTGGACCGCAATCAGGGTGGGCAATTGCTCGCGCGGATCAAGGGCGTGCGCAAGAAGCTCTCGCAGGATTTGGGCTTCCTGATGCCGACCGTGCACATCCGCGACAACCTCGATCTGGCGCCGAGCGCTTACCGCTTGACGCTGATGGGCGTGATCCTCGCCGAGGCCGAGATCTACCCGGATCGCGAACTGGCGATCAATCCGGGTCAGGTGTACGGCTCGCTCAACGGGATCAACGCCAAAGATCCGGCTTTCGGCCTGGAGGCGGTGTGGATCGAAATCAGCCAGCGCGCCCAGGCGCAATCGCTCGGCTACACCGTGGTCGATGCCAGCACCGTGGTCGCCACCCACTTGAACCAGATTCTGTACAAGCACTCCAGTGAGCTGATCGGCCACGAGGAAGTGCAGCAACTCATGCAATTGCTGGCCAAGAGCTCGCCGAAACTGGCGGAAGAGCTGGTGCCGGGCGTGGTTTCGCTGTCGCAGTTGCTCAAAGTTCTGCAAGCGCTGCTCGCCGAGCACGTGCCGGTGCGCGACATCCGCAGCATCGCCGAAGCGATCGCGAACAACGCCGCGAAGAGTCAAGATACCGCCGCGCTGGTCGCCGCTGTGCGGGTCGGCGTATCCCGTGCAATCGTCCAAAGCATTGTAGGCACTGAGTCCGAGCTGCCTGTAATCACATTGGAACCAAGGTTGGAACAGATATTGCTCAATAGTCTGCAGAAGGCAGGACAAGGCTCGGAAGAGGGCGTTCTGCTGGAGCCGAGCATGGCCGAGAAGCTGCAACGTTCGTTGATCGAAGCGGCCCAGCGTCAGGAAATGCAAGGCCAACCGGTGATCCTGCTGGTAGCAGGCCCGATTCGCGCGATGCTCTCGCGCTTCGGTCGCCTCGCAGTGCCAGGGCTGCATGTACTGGCCTACCAGGAAGTACCGGACAACAAGCAAGTGACCATCGTTGCGACAGTAGGGCCCAACGGCTGAGGTAGTGGTTTATGCAAGTTAAGCGTTTTTTCGCCGCCGATATGCGTCAGGCCATGAAGCTGGTTCGCGATGAGCTGGGCGCTGATGCCGCCATCATCGGCAACCGCCGCATTGCCGGCGGCGTCGAGTTGACGGCGGCTCTGGATTACAAATTGTCGGCGCTGGCGCCACGGGTTCCGAACATGGAACTCGAAGACGAGCTGCGCAAGACCCAATCGCGCATCGTCACCGCCCAGGCCGAGCTGAGCCTGCGTGGCGAAGCCGACGGCAACACCAATCAGCAATTGTTCGCCGGGCTACCATTGACCGCAGGCCTGCCGCTGACCGCTGCCGAACCGCTGAGCGAGCCGACCTACGCCGCACCGACGCGCCCGGCCGCAGCCCCTGCGCAGGCCTCCGCGGGTGTCGATCCGCGTGCACTGGATTCGATGCGTTTTGAATTGAACAGCCTGCGCGAGCTGATGGAAGTGCAGCTCGGCACCCTGGCCTGGAATCAGCTGCAAGGCAGCCGTCCGGCCCAGGCCAATCTGTATCGCCGTCTGCAGCGCATCGGCCTGTCCGGCCCGCTGTCGCGCGATCTGCTGGCGATGATCACCGATATCGAAGAACCCCGTCAGGCCTGGCGCATGCTGCTTGCGCACCTGGCGCGGATGATTGCCGTACCGGAAGTCGAGCCGCTGGAAGAGGGCGGTGTGATTGCCATGGTCGGCCCCGCCGGCATGGGCAAGACCACCACGCTGGCCAAGCTCGCCGCGCGTTATGTGCTCAAGTACGGCGCGCAGAACGTTGCACTGGTGAGCATGGACAGCTTCCGCATCGGCGCGCAGGAACAACTGAAAACCCTCGGGCGCATTCTCAACGTGCCGGTGACGCACGTCGATCCGGGTCAGTCGCTGGTGCAGGCATTGGATCCACTGCTACGCAAACGCGTGGTTTTGATCGATACTGCCGGCCTGCAGGCCAGTGATCCGGCGTTGCGCATGCAGCTTGAGAGTCTGGCCGGGCGTGGCATTCGCTCAAAAAATTATCTGGTCCTGGCAACCACCAGCCAGAAACAGGTTCTAACCGCCGCTTATCACAGTTACAAGCGTTGCGGGCTCGCCGGTTGCATCCTGACTAAACTGGATGAAACGGCCAGTCTCGGCGAAGTGTTGAGCCTGGCGATCAGTCATGAATTGCCGGTCGCGTACCTGACCGATGGCCCACGGATTCCGGATGATTTGCATCTGCCGCGTCGTCATCAACTGGTCAGCCGCGCCGTCAGCGTGCAAATGCAGGAAGAACCCAGCGAAGAAGCCATGGCTGACATGTTCGCTGATATCTATCACAGCCCGACCAAGCAGGTTGGCTGAGGTAATCATGAACAGTTTTTGTACCTACATCGATGGTCTGCCACGCATTGTTCCGATCAGGAACGCGCAGCCAGTAATGTGGCCTCCGTCTATGCAAGACAAGGTAAAGAAATAACATGGGCAGCATGCATCCCGTACAGGTGATCGCGGTGACCGGCGGCAAAGGTGGCGTCGGCAAGACTAACGTGTCAGTGAACTTGTCGCTGGCGCTGGCAGAGCTTGGCCGTCGGGTCATGCTGCTGGACGCCGACCTGGGTCTGGCGAACGTCGACGTTCTGCTGGGGCTGACACCCAAGCGCACACTGGCCGACGTCATCGAAGGCCGTTGCGAACTGCGCGACGTGCTGTTGCAGGGGCCGGGCGGGATTCGCATCGTGCCGGCGGCCTCCGGCACGCAGAGCATGGTGCACCTGAGCCCGGCGCAACACGCCGGCCTGATCCAGGCGTTCAGCGACATCGGCGACAATCTCGACGTGCTGGTGATCGACACCGCTGCGGGTATTGGTGACTCGGTAGTCAGTTTCGTTCGTGCCGCCCAGGAAGTGTTGCTGGTGGTCTGCGACGAGCCGACTTCGATCACCGACGCTTACGCGCTGATCAAGTTGCTCAACCGCGACTACGGTATGAACCGCTTCCGCGTGCTGGCCAACATGGCGCAGAGCCCGCAGGAAGGGCGCAACCTGTTCGCCAAGTTGACCAAGGTCACGGATCGCTTTCTCGACGTCGCCCTACAATACGTCGGCGCCGTGCCGTACGACGAAAGCGTGCGCAAAGCGGTGCAGAAGCAGCGCGCCGTCTACGAAGCCTTTCCCCGTTCCAAGTGCGCGCTGGCCTTCAAGGCCATCGCCCAGAAGGTCGACACCTGGCCGCTGCCCGCCAACCCGCGCGGGCATCTGGAATTTTTCGTCGAGCGTCTCGTGCAGCAAACCGCAGGGCCTGTGATATGACCGCCAGTGGCATGAATCTTTACAAAAAGTCGGCGCGTGACGCGCAATACGAATTGATCGAGCGCTACGCGCCACTGGTCAAGCGCATTGCCTATCACTTGCTGGCGCGCCTGCCGGCCAGCGTGCAGGTCGAAGACCTGATCCAGGCCGGGATGATCGGTTTGCTGGAAGTCTCGACCAAATACGACGCCAGCAAAGGCGCCAGTTTCGAAACGTACGCGGGCATTCGAATCCGCGGCGCGATGCTCGATGAAGTGCGCAAAGGGGATTGGGCGCCACGCTCGGTTCACCGTAATACCAGGATGGTCAGCGACGCGATTCGCTCGATTGAAGCTAAAACCGGCCGTGACGCTAAAGATCACGAGGTTGCGGCCGAACTCCAATTGAGTCTCGACGATTACTACGGGATTCTGAATGACACCTTGGGCAGTCGCCTGTTCAGTTTCGACGACCTGTTGCAGGACGGCGAACACGAAGGGCTGCACGAGGATGGCGCTAGTGCTCACATGGAGCCGTCACGCGATCTGGAAGATGAACGCTTCCAGGCGGCGCTGGCGGACGCGATTGCCAATTTGCCGGAGCGTGAACGACTGGTGTTGGCGCTGTACTACGACGAAGAGCTGAACCTCAAGGAAATCGGTGAAGTCCTTGGCGTCAGTGAATCGCGGGTCAGCCAGTTACACAGCCAGTGCGCGGCCCGTCTGCGGGGGCGTTTGGGGGAGTGGCGAGCGCGCTGAAGGCAGTGTGGGGACACTGCGAAACGAGGCTGGTGCGGTGATGAACGGCGCCGGTCTCGATCCGTTGTGCTCCAGACAAACTTTAAGTGCTGCGCCGATTGATTGAAGTGGCGCGTCCAGGTGCTGGGCGCGTTTAAGACTGCTTGGAGGTCGAATTGAACAAAGACATGAAAATCCTCATCGTTGATGACTTCTCAACGATGCGGCGGATCATCAAGAACCTGCTGCGCGATCTTGGGTTCACCAACACCGTCGAGGCCGACGATGGCACCACTGCCATTCCGGTGCTCAACAGCGGCAGCATCGACTTTCTGGTAACGGACTGGAACATGCCGGGCATGACCGGTATCGACCTGCTGCGTCACGTGCGCGCCGATGAAAAACTCAAGCACCTCCCGGTGTTGATGGTGACTGCTGAAGCCAAGCGCGAGCAGATCATCGAGGCCGCTCAGGCCGGTGTGAACGGTTACGTAGTCAAACCTTTCACGGCTCAAGCGTTGAAAGACAAAATCGAGAAGATTTTCGAACGCATCGGCTGATGAATGCGCGGGGGAGCTATGGAGCATAACGAATCATCACAGGGCGATTTCGAATCGACCCTGAAAAAACACGCGGTCGAACTGGTCGAGAGCCTTGAAAAAGGCAAGTTCGGCGACGCGGTGCAACTGATCCATGAGCTCAATCAGACCCGTGACCGCGGCCTGTATCAGGAAGTGGGCAAGCTCACACGTGAACTGCACAGTGCGATCGTCAATTTCCAGATCGATCCGCACATGCCGCAGGCCGAGGAAGTGTCGCAAATCACCGACGCCACCGAACGCCTGGGCTATGTGGTCAAGCTGACGGAAGCCGCGGCCAACCGCACCATGGATCTGGTGGAAAGCGCCACGCCGGTGGTCAACAGTCTGGCTGATGAAGCGCAGACGTTGAGCGCCGATTGGGGCCGCTTCATGCGTCGCGAGGTCGGGGCTGAAGAGTTCCGCGAACTGGCGCGCCGGGTCGACGGTTTTCTGTCACGCAGCAGCACGGACAACCGTGCGGTGTCGAGCAACCTCAACGACATCCTGCTGGCTCAGGATTACCAGGACCTCACAGGTCAAGTGATCAAGCGTGTGACCCAACTGGTCACCGAAGTCGAAAGCAATCTGCTCAAACTCGTGCTCATGGCCAGTCAGGTCGACCGCTTTGCGGGCATCGAACATGACCGCGCCGCAATGCTTGCTGAAAAAGATCCACAAAAACATCTCTCGCAGGGTGAAGGTCCGCAGATTCATGCCGATAAACGAGAAGACGTTGTGTCCGGTCAGGACGATGTGGACGATTTGTTATCCAGCCTTGGATTCTAGAGTTTCGGAATTCGGGTTTTTTGGGTTTTTAGACCTGTAGGAGCACCCCATTAATGAGCTTCGGCGCCGATGAAGAGATCCTTCAGGATTTCCTGGTTGAGGCCGGCGAGATTCTTGAGCAACTGTCCGAACAACTGGTCGAGCTGGAAAGCCGCCCGGATGATGCAGATCTGCTCAATGCAATTTTTCGCGGTTTCCACACTGTAAAAGGGGGCGCCGGCTTCCTTCAGCTCAATGAGCTGGTGGAGTGCTGTCACATCGCCGAAAACGTGTTCGACATCCTGCGCAAGGGTGAGCGTCGCGTTGATGCAGAACTGATGGACGTGGTGCTCGAAGCACTGGACGCGGTGAACAGCATGTTCAGCGAAGTCCGTGAGCGTGCACCGATCACCGCTGCCACGCCGGAGCTGCTGGCCGCGCTGGCGCGTCTGGCCGAACCGCAATCGGCGGATGAAGCCCCGGCTTCGCCGGTTGCCGAGATGATCGAAGAACTGGTCGTTGAAAGCGACTCCTCGGACGACATCACCGATAACGAATTCGAACAACTGCTGGACTCGCTGAACGCCGTCAAGGCCCAGGCCGAGGCTCCGGCCGCTGTCGCTGCTCCCGCGCAGGTTGCCGACACGGCGGCCAGCGATGAAATCACCGACGCCGAATTTGAATCGCTGCTCGATCAACTGCATGGCAAAGGCCAGTTTGCTGTCGATGCGGTCGCTCCGGCGGCACCAGCAGCGCCGGCTGCTCCGGCCGCGCCTGCTGCGGGCGACAGCTCGGACATCACCGACGACGAATTCGAAGCCTTGCTCGATCAGTTGCACGGCAAGGGCAACTTCGCCGTTGACGCGCTGGAATCGGCCATCGCTTCGGCCCCGTCAGCACCTGCTGCACCGGCAGCCGCTGCGGCCGGCAGTGACCTGATCAGCGATCACGAATTCGAATCGCTGCTCGACGAACTGCACGGCAAAGGCAAGTTTGACGCCAGCGCTGCGACTGCCGGCTCTGCGTCGAGCGTCGCCACGCCAGCGGCGAAAGCTCCGGCTGCCGCTGCTGCGCCGAAACCTGCCGCCAAGCCTGAACCGAAAGCCGAGGCGCCGAAACCGGCCGCCGCTGCTGCACCGGCTCCGGCCCGCGCGCCAGCTGCTGCCCCGGCAGAAAAACCGGCCAGCGAAGCGGAAACCACCGTGCGCGTCGACACCGCGCGGCTCGACGAGATCATGAACATGGTCGGCGAGCTGGTGCTGGTGCGTAACCGTCTGGTGCGTCTGGGCCTCAACAGCGGCGACGAAGCCATGTCCAAGGCCGTGTCGAACCTCGACGTGGTCACCGCTGACCTGCAGACCGCCGTGATGAAAACGCGGATGCAGCCGATCAAGAAGGTCTTCGGGCGCTTCCCGCGTCTGGTTCGCGACCTCGCTCGTCAGCTGAAGAAAGAGATCAACCTGGAACTGGTGGGCGAAGAAACCGACCTCGACAAAAACCTTGTCGAGGCTCTGGCCGACCCGCTGGTCCACTTGGTGCGCAACGCTGTCGACCACGGCATCGAGTCGCCGGAAGAACGCGAAGCATCGGGCAAGGCCCGTGGCGGTCGCGTGGTGCTGGCGGCCGAGCAGGAAGGCGACCATATCCTGCTGTCGATCTCCGATGACGGCAAAGGCATGGACCCGAACGTCCTGCGTTCGATCGCGGTAAAACGCGGTGTGATGGACAAGGACGCGGCGGATCGCCTGAGCGATACCGAGTGCTACAACCTGATTTTCGCCCCCGGTTTCTCGACCAAGACCGAGATCTCCGACGTGTCCGGCCGTGGTGTCGGCATGGACGTGGTGAAGACCAAGATTTCCCAGCTCAACGGTTCGATCAATATCTACTCGACCAAGGGCCAGGGTTCGAAGATCGTCATCAAGGTGCCGCTGACCCTGGCGATCATGCCGACGCTGATGGTCATGCTCGGCAATCAGGCGTTCGCGTTCCCGCTGGTCAACGTCAACGAAATCTTCCACCTCGACCTGTCGACCACCAACGTCGTCGACGGTCAGGAAGTGGTGATCGTGCGCGACAAGGCGCTGCCATTGTTCTACCTCAAGCGCTGGCTGGTCAGCTCCGCCGCTCACGAAGAGCAGCGCGAAGGCCATGTGGTGATTCTTTCGGTGGGCACTCAGCGGATCGGCTTCGTCGTCGATCAGCTGGTCGGCCAGGAAGAAGTGGTCATCAAGCCATTGGGCAAAATGCTACAGGGAACTCCGGGCATGTCCGGCGCCACCATCACCGGTGACGGCCGCATTGCGCTGATTCTCGATGTTCCAAGCATGCTCAAGCGTTACGCCACAAAGCGTATTTGAATCCGGGGCGGCGGCGCGATGACGCGCCGCTGCACCTAATGGAGTGTTTATGGCAGTCAAAGTCCTGGTGGTGGACGATTCGGGTTTTTTCCGCCGCCGCGTCTCGGAAATTCTTTCGGCGGATCCGAGCATCCAGGTGGTCGGCACGGCCACCAACGGTAAAGAGGCGATCGATCAGGCCATGGCCCTCAAGCCTGACGTGATCACCATGGACTACGAGATGCCGATGATGGACGGCATCACGGCAGTGCGGCACATCATGCAGCGCTGCCCGACCCCGGTGTTGATGTTCTCCTCGCTTACGCATGAAGGCGCGCGGGTAACCCTCGATGCGCTGGACGCCGGCGCGGTGGATTTCCTGCCGAAGAATTTCGAAGACATCTCGCGCAACCCCGAGAAGGTCAAGCAACTGCTGTGCGAGAAAGTCCACAGCATCTCGCGCAGTAACCGTCGTTTCAGTGCCTACAGCGCGCCGGCTCCCGCCGCTGCGCCAGCGCCGACGCCTGCTCCGGCAGCGTCGAGCTACGGCAGCCACACGAGCCACAGCAGCCCTGTCCCGGCACGTCCGGCACCTGCGCCTGCGCCAGCGCCTGCCCGTGCATCCGCTGCCAGCGCTTCGTCGCCGGCTCCGAAACGCAAAGCCTACAAACTGGTTGCCATCGGCACTTCGACGGGCGGCCCGGTCGCACTGCAACGCGTGCTTACGCAGTTGCCGGCGAACTTCCCTGCGCCGATCGTGCTGATTCAGCACATGCCGGCGGCGTTCACCAAGGCGTTTGCCGAGCGTCTCGACAAGCTCTGCCGCATCAGCGTCAAGGAAGCCGAGGATGGCGACATCCTGCGTCCGGGCCTGGCGCTGCTGGCGCCGGGTGGCAAGCAGATGATGATCGACGGCCGTGGCGCGGTGAAGATTTTGCCGGGTGACGAGCGTTTGAATTACAAGCCGTGCGTGGACATCACCTTCGGTTCTGCAGCCAAGTCTTACGGCGACAAAGTTCTGGCAGTGGTGCTGACCGGCATGGGCGCCGACGGCCGCGAAGGCGCGCGTCTGCTCAAGCAGGGCGGCAGTTCGGTGTGGGCGCAGGATGAGGCAAGCTGCGTGATCTACGGCATGCCCATGGCGATCGTCAAAGCCGATCTGGCTGACGCGGTGTATGGTCTGGACGACATCGGCAAGCACATCGTCGAGGCGTGTATCTGATGGATGTTCTCAGCCTTATCGGCCTCATCATGGCGTTCGTCGCCATCATCGGCGGCAACTACCTTGAAGGCGGCCACCTCGGCGCGCTGGCCAACGGCCCGGCAGCGCTGATCGTGCTGGGCGGCACGGTCGGTGCTGCGCTGCTGCAATCGCCGATGAGTGCGTTCAAGCGCGCCATGCAGATTCTCGGCTGGATCTTCTTTCCGCCGCGTGTCGACCTGGCCGGCGGCATCGACCGCGTGGTCAATTGGAGCCTGACGGCGCGCAAGGAAGGCTTGCTCGGCCTCGAAGGCGTGGCCGACGCCGAACCTGACAGCTATTCGCGCAAGGGCCTGCAATTGCTGGTCGACGGCGCCGAGCCGGAAGCCATTCGCAGCATTCTCGAAGTGGATTTCTACACCCAGGAATCCCGCGACATCGAAGCGGCCAAGGTCTTTGAGAGCATGGGCGGCTACGCGCCGACCATCGGCATCATCGGTGCGGTGATGGGCCTGATTCACGTGATGGGCAACCTCGCTGATCCGTCGCAACTGGGTAACGGCATTGCCGTGGCGTTCGTCGCGACCATCTATGGCGTGGCCAGTGCCAACCTGATCCTCTTGCCGGTCGCGGCCAAGCTCAAGTCCATCGCGCTGCGGCAGTCGCGTTATCGCGAAATGTTGCTGGAAGGAATTCTGTCGATCGCCGAAGGTGAAAACCCTCGTTCCATTGAGTTGAAGCTGCAAGGCTTCATGGACTAAGGGAATAACCTCATGGCTCGTCGTCGCCACCAGGAAGAACACGTCAATCACGAGCGCTGGCTCGTGTCCTACGCGGATTTCATCACTTTGCTGTTCGCGTTTTTCGTGGTGATGTACTCGATCTCGTCGATCAACGAAGGCAAGTACAAAGTCATTTCCGAAGCGCTGATCGGCGTGTTTACCGACTCCGACCGCTCGCTCAAACCGATTCCGATCGGCGACGAACGACCGAAAACCGTGACCCCGGCCAAGCCGCTGGTCAAGGATGCCGAGCAGGTCGACGCCGGTATTTCCGGGGCCAGCGATCCGCTGAAAAGCATCGCCGATGACATCAGCGCCGCGTTCGGTGATTTGATCAGCTCCAACCAGATGACCGTGCGCGGTAACGAGTTGTGGGTCGAGATCGAGCTCAATTCCAGCCTGTTGTTCGGCAGCGGCGACGCCATGCCGAGCGACATCGCGTTCAACATCATCGACAAGGTCGCGGCCATCCTCAAACCGTTCGACAACCCGATCCACGTCGAAGGCTTCACCGACGATCAACCGATCCGCACCGCGCAGTACCCGACCAACTGGGAACTGTCCTCGGCGCGCTCGGCGAGCATCGTGCGGATGCTCGCCATGCAGGGCGTAAACCCTGGGCGACTGGCGTCGGTGGGCTACGGCGAATTTCAGCCAGTGGCGAACAACGCCACGGTGGAAGGTCGGGCAAAGAACCGCCGCGTGGTACTGGTGGTGTCGCGCAATCTTGATGTGCGCCGCAGCCTGACGGGCACCGGAACCGCCAATGCGCAACCGGATGCGGCGTTGAAGCGCGCTGGCACACAAACTGCACCGACCCCGGTCAAGACGCCGGGACGCGAGAGTGCCGTCAATTCTCCGTCGCCCGCATTAACACGCTGAAGCATGTCTCGGCCAGCCGATCTGGCCGGGAGGAACGAACTGAATGAGAGTCTGGGCAGTCGCCAATCAAAAGGGTGGTGTCGGTAAAACCACATCCTCCATCGCTCTAGCCGGGTTGCTGGCCGAGGCGGGCAAGCGCGTGGTTGTGGTCGATCTCGATCCGCACGGCTCGATGACCAGCTATTTCGGCTACGACCCCGACAGCCTGGAGCACAGCAACTACGATCTGTTTCTGCACAAGGGCAGCGTGCCGCAAGGCCTGCCGGGGCAGTTGCTGTTATCGACCAGCGACGAGCGCATTTCCCTGCTGCCATCGAGCACTGCACTGGCCACCCTTGAGCGGCAGTCGCCGGGGCAGAGTGGCCTGGGCCTGGTGATCGCCAAGAGTCTGGCGCAGCTGTGGCAGGACTTCGACTACGCAATCATCGACAGCCCGCCATTGCTCGGTGTGCTGATGGTCAACGCCCTCGCGGCGAGCCAGCAACTGGTGATCCCGGTGCAGACCGAGCACTTGGCGGTGAAAGGTCTGGAGCGCATGGTCAACACCCTGGCGATGATCAATCGCTCGCGCAAACAGCCGTTGCCGTTCAGCATCGTGCCGACTTTGTTCGACCGCCGCACGCAGGCGTCGATGGGCACCTTGCGTGTGCTGCGTGACAAATTCCCCGAAGACATCTGGCACGGCTACATCCCGGTCGATACTCGTCTGCGCGACGCCAGCCGGGCGGGCGTCACGCCTTCGCAATTCGACGGCAAGAGCCGTGGCGTGCTGGCCTACCGCGCGCTGCTCAAGCACCTGCTCGCGCAGCAACTTGTTCCGCAGGTGGCCTGAGCATGATCTTTATTCGCTTGCCCGAACCCTGTGGGAGCGAGCCTGCTCGCGAAGCAGACGACGCCGTTTCCCTGCCTGGCGTTGATCACCGATGAACCGCCCAGTGAAACTCACGTCACGTCCGCAACAGGCCTTGCAGTCCTATCTGGAAGACCTGCTGCTCGACCTGCCCGAGGACTTGCCTGCGGCGGTCGAAGCGCTGCCGCCAGTCGTCGAACAGGCGCAGCCTGAAGTGGTGGAAAGCACCGAGGCCATGGACGAGTTTCAGGCAGCGGTGCTGGAGGAGCAGGCCCGCGACGCGCAGAAATCCGTCACTCCAATTGCCGCGCCTGCTGCTGCCCCCGTGGCTAAAGCACCGGTGGCGCTGATCGACGAACCGCGCGCGCCGCTGTCGACCTTGGCGCCGCTGCTGCAAACGCAATTATTGACCGTGCCGGAACCCGAGCCGGAGCCTGAACCCGCGCCGCAGATTGCGGAGCCGCAGGTGCTGGTCCCGCCGCTGGTCGAAGTGCATCTGCCGCCGAACAACCCGCCGCCACCGGTCGAACCCGATGGCCGTCCGGCCTGGGCTGCCGAAGCCTTCGAATGCTTGCTGTTCGATGTTGCCGGGTTGACCCTGGCGGTGCCGCTGGTGTGCCTCGGCTCGATCTATTCGCTGGCCGGCCACGAGCTGACGCCGCTGTTTGGCCAGCCGGAGTGGTTCCTCGGGATTCTGCCGAGCCAGGCCGGCAATCTGAAAGTCTTGGACACCGCGCGTTGGGTCATGCCGGATCGTTACCGCGATGACTTCCGTCAGGGCCTGCAATACGTGATTTCGGTTCAAGGTTACGAGTGGGGGCTGGCGGTGCATCAGGTCAGCCGCTCGTTGCGCCTGGACCCGAATGAAATCAAATGGAGAAGTCACCGGGGTCAGCGGCCATGGCTCGCCGGCACCGTGATCGAGCACATGTGTGCATTGCTTGACGTATCCGCACTGGCCGAGTTGATCGCCAGCGGCGGGGCAAAGCACTTGAGTGGCAACAAGCCGCTACATAAACCGACATAGCAGCCGACATAACAATCAGGCGATGGCATTTTCCAATGCCACCACACAGAACACACACCGCCCGGGGCGGTTTTTTCGAGGGGTCAGGGTATGAGTAGTCAGGCGTCGAATGCAAAAGGTTCTGAAGATCCGATCCTGCAATGGGTGACCTTCAAACTGGATAACGAAACCTACGGCATCAACGTGATGCGCGTGCAGGAAGTGCTGCGCTACACCGAGATCGCGCCGGTGCCGGGTGCACCGAGCTACGTGCTGGGCATCATCAACCTGCGCGGCAACGTGGTCACCGTGATCGACACCCGTCAGCGCTTCGGCCTGCACAGCGGCGAGATCAGCGACAACACCCGTATCGTCATCATCGAAGCTGACAAGCAAGTCGTCGGCATCATGGTCGACAGCGTGGCCGAAGTGGTTTACCTGCGTCAGTCGGAAATCGAAACCGCGCCGAACGTCGGTAACGAAGAATCGGCCAAGTTCATTCAGGGCGTGTGCAACAAGAACAACGAGCTGCTGATTCTGGTCGAGCTGGACAAGATGATGAGCGAAGAAGAATGGTCGGAACTGGAGAGCATCTGATTTGATTCTCGAGGTTGCGGTAATTGTTCTATTCCTGTTCTGGGCCGGCACGCTGGCGATGTTCGTCTCGTACATCAAGGCGCAGCGAGTGATCGCTGCACAGCAGGCCCAGGGTGATGCGCTGCGTGATCAGCGCATCAAGGAACTGGCCAAACGCGTCGACGATTACCAGAACGGCAACGTGCGCATGGGCGAGGCCCTGCACGAGTTGCGCGCGGTGGTAAGCCCGTTGCCGGACAAGATCGTTGCCCTGGAACAACGCGACCCGTCGAGCCTGTCATTCGCCCAGGCGGCGAAACTGGTGGGAATGGGCGCCAGCGTCGATGAACTGACTCAGTCGTGCGGGTTGACCCAGGCTGAAGCGGAGTTGATGCGCAAGTTGCACAAGAGCAGCTAGAGGGTTCAAGCGTCAAGTAGCAAGCAAGATCAAAAGATCGCAGCCTTCGGCAGCGCCTACAAAAATCTCATGTAGGTGTTGCCGAAGGCTGCGATCTTTTCATTTGCGCATAAGTACCGCCTGTCGGGACTGTCAGATCTGACAGTAGATAACAATATTCCATGCTCAACATACTCGAAATGAATTCAGTTTCAGCCGGGTATTAATATGAAACTTATACTGCTATTGCCTTTGGTTTTTTCCGCCACTGTTAACGCCATGTCTGGTCAGGCGTTGGTGACGGATATGAACGCCCGATACAAAAGCACTGTATCGCAGTGTTCAAACGGAACACCTGCCTACTATTGCTCCGGTGTTCTTCTGCGGGCAGTGGATTACAGTACGAGTTTCAAGTTCTGGGATTACGGATCAAAGGCGACAACCCTCGGTTCTGTTGCGTTTACCTATATCCGCTCGGATGTGGGTAGTACGACGTTGAACGGAGACAGAAAAAGCGGGTTCATCCTAAAAGATCAAACATCAGCTCTAGCTGACGACAAGGCACTGAATCTGCGCTGCATTTATCCTTTCCCGACTGAATCACTTGATGCTCGCGCCGAGCATGGATGTGGATTTGCGCCTAAATCGGCGCAGCTGAATGTGGATCTGGCCAATTGCGCCAGGCTCGCGGTACCGGCGACAACAGCAGCCGCATGGCTGAAAAACTTTCAGGAGCATGGTTCGCTGCCCAAGAACCAATGTTCTTTGAGCACTATAGTTGCGGTCCAGTTCAAGGCTACTCTGGAGGCTCACAAATTGGTGAGCGCGGCTTGGACGACTAAACCTACTGAAGTCCTGATAGAAACTTGGGACAGAAGTAAACCGGAAAAGCTGCCATTAGAGGCACTGTTTTATGAAAGCTCAGCACCGGGAAAGCTGGCGGATGCACAGAGATTCCAACGGGAATACTATTTAGAAACATCGCTATATGTACCAATCGTGAGACTGAACCTGACAGCAGCGAATACAAACGTATTCAGCTACTCGACTACTGATCAGGTATTCGGTCAATCGGCAGCCGAACGTCTGAACAATAAATATGCCAACGTAGTAAACGACTGTGGCGGCCGGGCTGCTTACTATTGCAGTGGTGTGATTATGAGGGTGACCGGCACTAGTCCTAAATACCATGCTTGGGACCCGAGTCCACACTCGATAAAAACAGGCGGCGTGTCGTTCTCCTATTTTCGAAAGGATTTAGGCATCGAAACTTTGGTATGGGGCGAAACTCAAGGGTTTATTTTCAAGGATTTTGATACTGCCGAGAAATTGGGTAGTTATTCCACGCCCCTGTTATGTTCGTATCCATCTGATGCGAATACATTTAGTCGGCCAACCGATAGAGGATGTGGCCCGAATGATTACTACCCGCAAACCAGTCGTTCATGTCTACAAGTGGGCGTGACGACAATTGAACAATGGAAAGTTCATTATCGTTCAGTGGGTGGGTCAGGTTACTTTTCTCAAAGAAATAGGAATCAATGCAGTTTTGCAGCTGATAAAAGTCAGTTTGCGTTAAGTCTACAAGCTCGGAATAATTTCGAGCGGCCAGCGGAAGAGCGGCCATACCATAATGAGGTGATGTTGAGAACTTGGCCAGAGGGGATACCTGCGCAATTACCTATTGCGGCTTTTTTTTACCTGTTTAACCAATCTCGTGCAGTGGGGGTGGAGGGGGCGAAATATGCACAGCAAGATTATTTTAATGTTACAGGGGGCTTGTTGCCGGTTATACGGGTTACTTTGATCGATGGATCGCCGACTGCATTCAGTTTTCACGAAGATGAGCAGTCGGGAATTTGGAATTAAGTTTCGAAAGTGCTTTGTGGTTTTCCGGCTTTTAAAGTGTTGATGTCTCTCCTTTTCAATGTTTTGTGAGGCTGAAAGAATGAAGTGTCTTTTATGTTTGCTTTCACTGTTTTTCGCGCAGGCTAGTGCCATGTCTGGTCAGGCATTGGTGACGGATATGAATGCCCGATACAAAAGCACTGTATCGCAGTGTTCAAACGAAACACCTGCCTACTATTGCTCCGGTGTTCTTCTGCGGGCGGTGGATTACAGTTCGAGTTTCAAGTTCTGGGATTACGGATCAAAGGCGACAACCCTCGGTTCTGTTGCGTTTACCTATATCCGCTCGGATGTGGGTAGTACGACGTTGAACGGAAGCAGAAAAAGCGGATTCATCTTGAAAGATCAAACGTCAGCTCTAGTTGACGACAAGGCACTGAATCTGCGCTGCATATATCCTTTCCCGACGGAATCACTTGATGCTCGCGCCGAGCATGGATGTGGGTTTGCGCCTAAATCGGCGCGGCTGAATGTGGATCTGGCCAATTGCGCCAAGCTGGCGGTACCGGCTACAACCGCAGGCGAATGGCTGAAAAACTTTCAGGAACATGGTTCGCTGCCCAAGAACCAATGCTCGTTGAGTACTGTGGTAGCCGCGCAATTCAAAGCCAGCCTCGAAGCGCATAAACTTGTTGATGCCAACTGGACGGCCAAGCCACTAGAGGTTTTGGTTCAGACCTGGGATGAAGCCAAGCCAGAGCTATTACCTGTAGAAGCGGTATTCTATGATGGCTCAACTCCAGAAAAGTTAGCAGATGCACAGAAGTTTCAACGTGATTATTACCTGGCGACCTCGCTTTATATACCCATCGTCAAGTTGAATTTATCTGCATCTGACAAGAATGTATTCAGTTTTTCCAGTGCAGAGCAGATTTATGGGCAAACAGTAGCGGAACAGCTGAATGCCCGTTTCTTGGATGTTTCAAACGATTGCAGTGGAAGAGCTGCTTATTTTTGTAATGGCATATTGATCAGGGCAGCAAAGGCAACAAGCAGTTATCACGCTTGGGATCCCAGTCCCAACTCAATCACCCGTAACGGGGTGTCTTTCTCTTTCCTTCGCAAGGACTTAAAGGTGAAGGCACTTTATAACGCCGAGCAGCATGGTTTCATATTCAAGTCGATGGATTTTGCCATCAAGTCGAATTCACAACCTGTGACGGTACGATGCTCATTTCCCGGAGATGGCGCAGCCGGAACCTATAGGGCGCAATACTGTGGGCGCCACCAATACTTTCCAAATGAAGGCGATTCTTGTGAAGAAATGAATATTCTTACCCTTGATGCATGGAAAGCACACTATCACTCGGTCAGCGGGACGGCTAATCGCCTTTATCATCAGTGCAGTCTGGGTCCTGACAAAGCGCAGTTCACAATTTTTTTACAAGGACGAAGCCATTTTGAATATGCTGCTGATCTTGATTGGGCCAATGAAGTCGTTATCGCTCCATGGCCAGCAGGTATTCCGCAGAAGCTACCCTTGGAGGCGTTAGTTTATATTTATTCCTCCACTCCGGCTGTTGCGTTGAATGGTGCCCGCTTCATGCAAAATGATTACTTTGAGCAAACAGGTAGTTACCTCCCCATTATACGGCTGACCTTCAACGGAGAGGACGCATCATTTAGTTTTCATTTGGATGAGCAGGTAATTTCTCCGTCGGGAAGCAGGCGCACTAATAAATTTTGAGGCGTGAGGTCGAGGATGATTTTGTCGGGCTTGTAGCAAGTTCGGTAATTGAGCGCGGTGTTTAAGTCTTGGTAGAAGGAAGAAAATATGGAATGTAAGTAAACTTTCATTCCATATTTTGAGTGTTTCCAACGCTTGTTCAAAGTGTTACGCGCAACAGTCGGGAGAACATCAGGTTATCGCCAGAGCCCGATCGATGAAGGCTGTAATTAATCAGTACCTCCTTGCCTCTATTTTCTGAGCGCCATTGCTCAGGAATGCTGAAGTTCATCGACGAATCGTTCTGGGTGGGCAGGATTCCGGTATCTCGCACGACTACCCCGTGCCATCTGACTCTGACTGTATAACCGGGGACCATGTTGAGAAATTTTACCGCCACGTTGCTTCTATCGTTGGAGAGCCTGGGCTTGGTGAGGTCGAACGGCTGCTCAGTCACGTTCAGATCCAACATCTCCGAATAGATCAGCGGCGCATTGACGCCTGGTCGGACGCTGTAGCTGACAGACGCCTCGCTATCGATTGCATCGACGACCTCCAGGATCGGAATGATCAGGTTTATCGGGGAAGGTTTTGCAATGGTCAATGTCTCGGTTCGGAAGGTATGCCGACCTGAAGCGAAGCGCACTTTCAGGGTATGTCCTGCAACCATCCCGGTGTAATGGGGCACCTGCACATTAATGTAATGTCGGCCGTACACATTGTTAAAATTCAGCTGGTCCGCCGGCGCTTCGAGTACCTTCGGGCGACGCAGATCCCATGACATCTGTTCAATAGCCATGCTTGACACTCCTTGCCTGATGTCTGCGCAATCGTGGATTGCACTGTTGTTTACAGCGCCACTCTCAATACCTGGGAGAACTGGCTCTGTTCGTTTGAACCGGTCTGGTGAACGCTGTAGTTGATCAGCACAGTTGTTCCTTTGTTTTCATTCAGCCATTCAGTCGGGATCGAAAACGCCGCCGTGGTATCGGGAAGCATGTTCTGCCATTCCGTCCTGCGCGTAACGACTCCGCCCCAGCGCACTCGGGCCTGGTATCCGTCAGTCATTGCCGGATAACGCACGGTGACCAGGGTTTGGTCAGATGAAAATCTCGGTGGAGGTAATTCGAACGGTTGAGCATCTATTTTCAGTTGCAATGGTTCAGCGCGATGCAATGGGCCGTTGATAAAAGTTCGAACCGTAAAGTTGACAGGCACGGTACTGCCAATGGAATCCACAACTTCCATGCGCGGAACGAAGATATTCATTGCACCGACCGCCGTTACGGGGGTGATGTCGCTGTCGTAGACATGACGCCCTGATGCCCAACGCACACGAACGGTTTGCCCGATCGCCATCCCCACGTATTGCTGAACCTGAACGGTGACGTGTCGTGCTTCATAAATATCGGACATCTTCAGACGATCGTGATTTTCGCCGTAAGCCTCGAGTACTTTGGGGGGCGTGAGAATGATCGTGGTTTTGATGTTCACGGTTTTTGCGTCGGACGTGAGTTTGTCCGCGGAGCGTTCTACGCGTAACGTAATGCTGACGACACACTGGTCGCTTTCATTGACCCATCCTGGGGGAATTGGAAACGCAAGGGCTCCGCTTCCCGAATAGGTCATCGGGTCCGTCTCATGTTCCGCACGCCCTTGCCATTGAACCCGGACATTGTCGTCAGCGACCAGTCCGATGCCCGAAGCAATCACCTGGACATTCTCGACAAAAGCCGGATCCAGCACTCCTGCCTCTTCACCCGTCACGGTCGGCGCCGGGATTTTTTTAACGCGGACATTTACTTCAGTGGCAACGGACCACGCCGCGTGGTCATGCGGTCGGTTTGCGCAACGATCAATCACTTGGTAAGTAACCGAGTGTTTGCCATCCCCTGCACGCTTGATCAGATCCTCATCAAACGTAAGCAGGATCGGATGATTTTGCGGATCACTGACTTGCTCTGGCGTGACTGGAAAGTAGATTACCTGCTCATCGTTACCCCATCGCGCGACGATTCGGTCGTACGCAGAGATGTTCTGATAGGACGCGATACGCATGACAATGCCTTGCTTCGCCATCTCACTGTCAATGCCGGCCGTGATGTCCGGGATTAGCGTGTAGCGCAGTCCGGGATGACCAAGTGGTTCGGGTTTGTCGAGCACCCCCCCTGGCAGCGCACCTTTGACCAATATCTTGAGCATGACCGAATCCGACTCGTTGCCGCTGCGGCGCTCGACGCGATAAAACACCGGGAAGGCGGCGCCATCCTTGATTTGGCTGGCCGGGATACGAAAATGTACGGGGACGTTAAGTTTTTCTTGCGTATCGATAGTCTCGGTGCGGACGGGGTCTGTTTCGTCCTGCCAGAAAAGGAAGCATTTGTCGCCTATTTCCTGGTAAAGCCAGGGATCTACGATAACGAGTAAATCAGCGGTCAGGGCGGCGGCACCGAGGCCACCGTCATACCCCTCATCGCCGTGGATCGGCTTGACCAGCCCAGTTATATCCGGCGGGTATAACTGTGTGGAAGAGGTACTTGCAAACGTTTTTTTCGAGTCTGACTTCAAGGTCATCGGAGCGCTCCTGAAAGACGTATCGCCGGTATCGCGTTGATACCGGCGCTGTGGTCCTATCTGGAGCTACGACGAATTTTCATGCAACTGTCAGATCTGACAGTCGCGACGAATGGTTGGAGGCAGACTGCTCAGGCCCTCATGGACCTGATTTCAATAATCATTCCCGCGTGCGGTGATGTCCTTCTCGACCATCGGCGCGTTCGGGTCCTGTCCCTCGGGGAATTTGCCTTTCAGGTTCCACGCAAACGCGATGATCTCGGCTATGGTGCGATAGAGCTCTTCGGGGATGCTGTCGCCCAGTTCCATCCGCGCCAGCAGGCGCACCAGTTCAGGGTTCTCGTAGATCGGCACTTCGTAATCGCGGGCGATGCGCAGGATTTCTTCGGCCAGTTCCTCGTCGCCCTTGGCAGTGAGGGTCGGGGCGTGGTTGCCGTCATATTTGAGGGCGATGGCCTGGCGTGGGGCAGTGGAATCGTTCATGCGGTTTCGTCGACCCAGCGGTGTTCGAGGCGGGTTTGGTTGCCTTGCGGCGGGGTGCCGTGGTGGCAGTCGAGGTCGCCGACGTTGAGCCCGGAATCGAGCAAGCGCTGGCGCAGGGCGAACAGGTTGTTCTCGATCAGGTCGGCGGTGTACGGCCGCTCGGCCCACAGCTGACTGGACAGGCTGCCGGCGATCAATTGCGCCTGAATCTGCATTGGCCCGAGCGGTTCCAGATCGAAGGCCAGATCAACGCGCCACAGTTGCTGTTTGGCTTCGCGCTCATCGCGGCGCTCGTGGGGCTGCGGCTCGCGCTCCGGCGCTTCTTCACGCTGGAATTTGACCTGCAACGGCACGATGTCTTGCAGGTTGCGCATGGGGATTTCCAGCTGCCAAGTGCTGAGCAGGCGGCCATCGTCGGTGACGCCGGTCTGTTCCAGGCTCGACAACTGATGGCTTTGCAGACGCGACACCGCAGCGGCGGCGAGGCGCAGCAGTTGTTCGAGATCGCCGTCGCCTTCGAGTTTCGCCAGCAGTCGTTCGGGCAACGGGAAGCTGCTGGGCACCGGTTTGGCGCTGACCTGGCCGAGGGTGCCGAGGGCGTTCCGGACGAAACTCGGCAGCGCTTGCGCCAGGGTATTGGCGGCGATGATCGCATTGAAATTGGTGTTGCTCGGCAGGCCCGGAGTCAGTTGCGCGATCAGCTTGAGCAGGTCGGCTTTCATGTCCGGGGCGAGAGTCGGGTTTTGTCCGCCGAGCAATTTCGCTTCGAGGAACGCGCCGCTGTTGGCCAAGGCCAGCGCCACGCCTTTGGCGGTGCTCATTTGCTGCAGGTCCGGCAGGCTGGCAAGCAACTTGTCGACCACCGCGCGCAGATCGGCCGAGGTCTGGTCAGTGGCCGGCGGCAGATTTTGCAACATCTTCAGCAGACCATCGAGCGAGCCCTGGCGACTTTGCTGACCGAGCAATTGCTGACTGACCGCCAGTTGTTCCTGACGGTTGCTCAGCGGCACGAATTTAAGGGTCTGCGCGTCCTGCACCTGCGCCGACAACAACGTGCCGATGCGCAGCGGCTGCGGGCTGTCGACGGTCAAGGTGCTGCCGCTCAATGCGGTGTTGACCAGGGTGACCATCGAGCGAAATACCGCCGCTTGCCCCGGCGTCTGCGGCAGGGCTTGCGAGGTCACGACTTTGCCTTGCAGCAAGGTGCCGGCGGGCAATTGCGCGGTATCGATGCGGGTCAGGGTGGCGACGCTGCTGGCGATCGCTTGCTGTACGGTGATCGCCAGATTGCCGGCCGATGGCTGAGTGATCGCCAGGTTGGTGCCCTGTGGCAACGGCAGGTTGCTGCTGGCCTGCACGGTGGTCTGACGGCCGCTGTCGAGGGTCACCTTGAGCAGCAATTCAAAGGTCTGATCAGCCTGCTTGAGCGACAACACCTCGGCCTTGGCGCTTTGCCCCGCGCCGATCAAGCCTTCGACCGGCGTCAGCAGCTTGAGCAGTTCACCCGTCTGCGGGCGAGCGCTCGCCGGCACGGTGGGCGGCAGCGGGAGGATGTTCATTTCGCCTGTCATACGCGGACACAACCTGAGGAAATTGCGCTCTTGAGAGTAAGGCACGGCATGTATAATGCCGCGCGTCGTGCGCTTCGTTCAAAAAACCTGGCAATTGTTTGATCCAGCTCGCCAGATCGAGCGATCAAAGCATCTATGCTGCATCTCTTTAACGGCCGCTCTAGAGCCGACTTGAACCGTATAAGGCCCGTGATCCCTTGACCAGTCCTGTCCTGCAAACCGTTGCCCTGGCGTGTGAACGCGATCTCAGGCTGCTTTTCGAAAACCTCGAATTGCGTCTGGCCAGTGGCGACATGGTGCAGATCAGCGGCCCCAACGGCAGCGGCAAGACCAGTCTTTTACGTCTGCTCGCCGGTTTGATGCAACCCACCGATGGCCAGGTGCTGCTCAACGGTCAGCCGCTGACCGAGCAACGCAGCGAACTGGCGCGAAACCTGTTGTGGATCGGCCACGCCGCCGGGATCAAGGATCTGCTCACTCCCGAAGAAAACCTGTCGTGGCTGTGCGCCCTGCATCATCCCGCCGAACGCGAGGCGATCTGGCAGGCGCTGGCAGCGGTAGGATTGCGCGGTTTCGAAGACGTTCCCTGCCACAGTCTTTCCGCCGGCCAACAGCGCCGTGTGGCACTGGCGCGGTTGTATCTGGACAGCCCGCCGTTGTGGATACTCGACGAACCTTTCACCGCGCTGGACAAGCAGGGTGTCGCTCAGTTGGAAGAGCATCTGGCCGGCCACTGCGAACGCGGCGGTCTGGTGGTGCTGACCACCCACCACACCCTGAGCCGCATGCCGGCCGGTTATCGCGACATCGATCTGGGGAAATGGGCGGTATGAGTGTCTTCGGCCTGCTGCTTGCCCGCGAATCGCGATTGCTGTTCCGCCGCCCGGCGGAGCTGGCCAATCCGCTGATTTTCTTTGCCATCGTTATTGCCCTTTTCCCGCTGGCCGTCGGCCCGGAAACTCAAGTCTTGCAAAACCTGTCCCCGGGGTTAGTCTGGGTGGCGGCGTTGTTGTCGGTCCTGCTGTCGCTGGACGGATTGTTCCGCAGTGATTTCGAAGACGGCTCGCTGGAACAGTGGGTCCTTTCGTCGCACCCGTTGCCGCTTCTGGTCCTGGCCAAGGTGCTGGCACACTGGCTGTTCTCCGGTCTGGCACTGGTGCTGCTGTCGCCGTTGCTGGCGTTGATGCTCGGTTTGCCGGCCGCGTGCTTGCCGGTGTTGCTGCTGTCGTTGCTGCTCGGTACGCCGGTGTTGAGCCTGCTCGGCGCGGTCGGCGCGGCGCTGACGGTCGGCCTGAAGCGCGGCGGGCTGTTGCTGGCGCTGCTGATTCTGCCGTTGTACATCCCGGTGTTGATCCTTGGCAGTGGCGCGTTACAAGCGGCGTTGCAGGGCATGCCGGCGACCGGATACCTGTTGTGGATGGCCAGCCTCACAGCGCTGGCGATCACCCTGACACCCTTTGCAATAGCCGCTGGCCTGAAGATCAGCGTCGGCGAATAATAATGAGGCCTGGTCAAAAATTGACCACTTCTATCAGAAGAAAGGCATGACCCTCTGCCAGCTCGCGATGATGAGCGGCAACCGTGATGGAAACAGTATGAACTGGACCTGGTTTCACAAGCTCGGCTCGCCCAAGTGGTTCTACGGCATCAGCGGCAAGTTCCTGCCGTGGTTGAGCATTGCAGCGTTGCTGCTGATCGGCGTTGGCGTGATCTGGGGCCTGGCGTTCGCGCCACCGGATTACCAGCAAGGCAACAGCTTTCGCATCATCTATATCCACGTGCCCGCCGCGATGCTCGCCCAGTCGATCTACGTGATGCTCGCGGTGTGCGGCGTGGTCGGGCTGGTGTGGAAAATGAAGCTGGCCGACGTTGCCCTGCAATGCGCCGCACCGATAGGTGCGTGGATGACCGCTGTGGCGCTGGTTACCGGGGCCATCTGGGGCAAGCCGACCTGGGGCTCGTGGTGGGTGTGGGATGCGCGCCTGACCTCAATGCTGATTCTGCTGTTTCTGTATTTCGGCGTGATCGCGCTGGGCAATGCCATCAGCAACCGCGACAGCGCCGCCAAGGCCTGCGCGGTGCTGGCAATTGTTGGTGTGATCAACATTCCGATCATCAAATATTCGGTGGAGTGGTGGAACACCCTGCACCAGGGCGCGACGTTCACCCTCACGGAAAAACCGGCGATGCCCGCGGAAATGTGGCTGCCGCTGCTGCTGACGGTGCTGGGTTTCTACTGCTTCTTCGGCGCCGTGCTGTTGCTGCGCATGCGTCTGGAAGTACTCAAGCGCGAAGCCCGCGCCAGTTGGGTGAAGACCGAAGTGCAGCAGAGTCTGGAGGCGGCGCGATGAGTTTTGCTTCATTCGGCGATTTTCTCGCCATGGGCCATCACGGCCTGTATGTCTGGTCGGCCTACGGCATCTGCCTGGCGGTGCTGGCCCTCAACGTGGTGGCGCCGATTGCGGCGCGCAAGCGTTATCTGCAACAAGAGGCGCGTCGTCTGCGCCGGGAGAACGGCAAGTGAATGCGCTGCGCAAAAAACGTCTGATCATCATTCTGGCGATTCTGGTCGGAGTGGGCGCTGCTGTCGGCCTGGCCCTGAGCGCGTTGCAGGAAAACATCAATCTGTTTTACACACCGACGCAGATCGCCAACGGCGAAGCGCCGCAGGACACGCGCATCCGCGCCGGCGGCATGGTCGAGGCCGGTTCGCTGCAACGCTCCAAGGATTCGCTGGACGTCAAATTCGTCGTCACCGACTTCAACAAATCCGTGACCATCGCCTATCGCGGCATCCTCCCGGATCTGTTCCGCGAAGGGCAGGGCATTGTCGCCCTCGGCAAGCTCAACGCTGATGGCGTGGTGGTCGCCGATGAAGTGCTGGCCAAGCACGACGAGAAGTACATGCCGCCGGAAGTGACCAAAGCGCTGAAGGACAGCGGTCAATCCGCGCCGACGCCTGTGAAGGAGGGTTGATCGATGGCCGCCGCACTGTTTATTCCTGAGCTGGGCCATCTGGCGATGATCCTCGCGCTGTGTTTTGCACTCGTCCAAGCGCTGGTGCCGATGCTCGGCGCGTGGCGCGGCGACCGCTTGTGGATGAGCCTGGCGCAACCGGCGGCGTGGGGCCAGTTTGCCTTTCTGCTGTTTGCCTTTGGCTGCCTGACCTATGCGTTCATGACCGACGATTTCTCGGTCGGCTACGTGGCGATGAACTCCAACAGCGCGCTGCCGTGGTACTACAAATTCAGCGCGGTGTGGGGCGCCCACGAAGGTTCCCTGCTGCTGTGGGCGTTGATCCTCGGCGGCTGGACCTTCGCCGTTTCGGTGTTCTCCCGGCAGTTGCCGCAAGTCATGCTCGCCCGCGTCCTGGCGGTGATGGGCATGATCAGCACCGGTTTCCTGCTGTTTCTGATTCTTACCTCGAACCCATTTTCGCGGATCCTGCCGCAGATTCCCGCCGACGGTCGCGACCTCAACCCGTTGCTGCAAGACATCGGCCTGATCGTGCATCCGCCGATGCTGTACATGGGCTATGTCGGTTTCTCCGTGGCCTTCGCATTTGCCATCGCCGCGCTGCTCGGCGGGCGTCTCGATGCGGCGTGGGCGCGCTGGTCGCGGCCGTGGACCATCGTCGCCTGGGCGTTTCTCGGCATCGGCATCACCCTCGGGTCGTGGTGGGCGTATTACGAACTCGGCTGGGGCGGCTGGTGGTTCTGGGACCCGGTGGAAAACGCCTCGTTCATGCCGTGGCTGGTCGGCACCGCGTTGATTCACTCGCTGGCGGTCACCGAAAAGCGTGGCGTGTTCAAGAGCTGGACGGTGTTGCTGGCGATCGCCGCGTTCTCGTTGAGCCTGCTCGGCACCTTCCTCGTACGTTCGGGCGTGCTGACTTCGGTGCATGCCTTCGCTTCGGATCCCGAGCGCGGCGTGTTCATTCTGATTTTCCTGCTGTTCGTGGTGGGCGGTTCGTTGACGCTGTTTGCGCTGCGTGCGCCGGTGGTGAAAAGCCAGGTCGGTTTCAATTTGTGGTCACGTGAAACCTTGCTGCTGGGCAACAACCTGGTGCTGGTCGTCGCTGCATCGATGATCCTCCTTGGGACCTTGTATCCGCTGATTCTTGATGCCATCAGCGGCGCCAAGCTGTCGGTCGGCCCGCCGTACTTCAATGCGCTGTTCATCCCGTTGATGGCGTTGCTGATGCTGGTCATGGCGATCGGCGTGATCGTGCGCTGGAAGGACACGCCAGTGAAATGGCTGGCAAGCATGCTCACTCCGGTGCTGCTCGGCAGCGTCGCACTGGCCGTGGTGGCCGGCGTGGCTTATGGCGATTTCAACTGGGCAGTGATCGCGACGTTCCTGCTGGCGGCGTGGGTGTTGCTTGCCGGTGTGCGCGATCTGTTCGACAAGACCCGCCACAAAGGCCTGATCAAAGGTTTGCCGACGCTGACCCGCAGCTATTGGGGCATGCAGATCGCTCACCTGGGCATCGCCGTGTGCGCGCTGGGCGTGGTGTTGTCGAGCCAGAACAGTGCCGAGCGCGACCTGCGTCTGGCGCCGGGCGAGTCGATGGACCTGGCGGGCTATCAGTTCGTCTTCGAAGGCGCCAAGCATTTCGAAGGGCCGAATTTCACCTCGGACAAAGGCACCATCCGCGTCATTCGTGACGGCAAGGAAATCAGCGTGCTGCACCCGGAAAAACGTCTGTACACCGTGCAGAACTCGGTGATGACCGAAGCCGGCATCGATGCCGGTTTCACCCGCGATCTCTACGTCGCCCTCGGCGAGCCGCTGGATAACGGCGCCTGGGCCGTGCGCGTACACGTCAAACCGTTCGTGCGCTGGATCTGGTTCGGCGGCTTGCTGACCGGATTGGGTGGTTTGCTGGCGGCGCTGGATCGGCGTTATCGGGTCAAGGTGAAAAGCAAAGTGCGCGAAGCGCTGGGCATGACGGGAGCGGCGGCATGAGGCGTTGGTTGATGTTGTTGCCGCTGGCGATATTTCTGCTGGTGGCGGTGTTTCTTTATCGCGGGCTGTATCTGGATCCGGCGGAGCTGCCGTCGGCGATGATCGACAAGCCGTTCCCGGAGTTTTCCCTGCCGAGTGTGCAGGGTGACAAGACGCTGACCAAGGCCGACATCCTCGGCAAACCGGCGCTGGTCAATGTCTGGGGCACCTGGTGCATTTCTTGCCGCGTAGAGCATCCGGTGCTGAACAAACTCGCCGAGCGCGGCGTGGTGATCTACGGCATCAACTACAAGGACACCAACGCTGATGCCCTGAAGTGGCTGGCCGAGTTTCACAATCCGTATGCGCTGGATATTCGTGACGACGAGGGTTCGCTGGGCTTGAATCTTGGTGTCTACGGCGCGCCGGAAACTTTCTTTATCGACGCCAAAGGCATCATCCGCGACAAGTTCGTCGGGGTGATCGACGAGCAGGTCTGGCGCGAAAAACTCGCGGCCAAGTATCAGGCGCTGGTCGATGAGGCCAAGCCATGAAACGTTTTCTCGCAGCAGTGGTGTTGGGCTTGAGCCTGGCTGGTGTCGCCCATGCGGCCATCGACACCTACGAATTTGCCAAAGAGGGCGACCGCGAGCGTTTCCGCGAGCTGACCAAGGAACTGCGCTGCCCCAAATGCCAGAACCAAGACATTGCCGACTCCAACGCGCCGATCGCCGCCGACCTGCGCAAGGAGATTTTCCGCATGCTCGGCGAGGGCAAGGACAATCAGCAGATCATCGACTTCATGGTCGATCGCTACGGTGATTTCGTCCGCTACAAACCGGCGCTCAATGCCAAGACCGCGCTGCTGTGGTTCGGCCCGGCCGGGCTGCTGCTCGGTGGTTTCGTGGTGATCGCGCTGATCGTGCGCAGGCGTCGCGGGCAACGCGCCGAAACGCCGTCATCGCTGTCTGCCGAAGAACGTCAGCGTCTCGACCAACTGTTGGATAAAAACCAAGAATGATTGATTTCTGGCTCGCCGCAGGGCTGTTGCTTCTGGTCGCCCTGAGTTTTCTGCTGATCCCGGTGCTGCGCGAACGCCGTGCTCAGCGGGAAGAAGATCGCACCGCGTTGAACGTCGCGCTGTACCAGGAACGGGTGGCCGAGCTGCAAGCGCAGCAGGCCGAGGGCGTGCTCGACGCCGTGCAACTGGACAGCGGCCGCGCGGAAGCTGCGCGTGAACTGCTCGCCGACACCGAAGGCGCGGCCGCGCCGCGTGTCTCCCGTCTGGGTAAACCGTTGCCGCTGCTGGCCGCCGTGCTGGTACCGGTGCTGGGCCTCGGTCTGTACCTGCATTTCGGCGCCGCCGACAAGGTCGAACTGACCCGCGAATTCGCTCAGGCACCGCAGTCGATGGAAGAGATGACCCAGCGTCTGGAACGTGCGGTGGCCGCACAACCGGATTCCGCTGAAGGTCTGTATTTCCTCGGCCGTACCTACATGGCTCAGGACCGCCCGGCAGACGCGGCGAAGATGTTCGAGCGCGCCGCCAACCTCTCCGGTCGCCAGCCGGAGCTGCTCGGCCAGTGGGCGCAGGCGCAGTATTTTGCTGACGGTAAAAAGTGGTCGGAGCAGATTCAGAAACTGACCGACGAAGCGCTGAAGGCCGATCCGAAAGAAGTTACCAGCCTTGGCCTGCTCGGCATCGCCGCGTTCGAAGGTGAGCGTTATCAGGAGGCCATCGACTACTGGAATCGCCTGCTCGCGCAACTGCCGCCGGATGACAACTCTCGCGCTGCGCTGCAAGGCGGCATCGAGCGTGCCGCCGAACGGCTGAAGGCAAGCGGTGGCCAGATTGCTCAGGCGCCGGCGCCGAAAGGTGCATTGCTGACAGTCAGCGTGGACCTGGCCAGCGAACTCAAAGGCAAGGTGCAACCGGGCGACAGCGTGTTCATCTTCGCCCGCGCCACTTCTGGCCCACCGGCGCCGCTGGCGGCCAAACGCCTGACCGTGGCTGACCTGCCGGTGACCGTCGAACTGGGCGATGCCGACGCAATGATGCCGCAGTTGAAACTGTCCAACTTCCCTGAAGTCCAACTGGTTGCGCGCATCTCACGAGCCGGTCAACCGACCTCCGGTGAGTGGATCGGTCGCAGCGGCCCAGTGGCCAGCAACACCACCGCGCCACAAAAACTGACTATCGACAGCCCGGACAAATAACCGGACCCAACAGGAAAGCACCGCCATGCACACCATCGCCCGCATCACAGTCCTCACACTGGCCCTGGGCTTGAGTGCATGTGCGGTACAACGCCCGGAACCGACCACCAGCCTGCCGCCGATCCCGCCGTCTCAGCCAAGTCCAACCCCGTCGACCTCGCCAAGCCCCGGCAAGAGCATCCCGGCCAAACCCGCCAAGCCCGTGCCCCGCACCTCGGCCAGCTTCGCCCCGCCACCGGGCGGCAACAGCCACTGGGACCAGAAGCTCGGCGTCTACGTGCTCGACGACCAGACCAACACCTTCTACCGCCAGCGCACCTACTACCGCTGGAACAACGGCTGGAGCCGCTCGGTCAGCCCCAACGGCCCGTGGGAAGACACCAACATCCACGGCGTCCCGCCGGGGTTGGGCAAGAAGTTCGGGCAGTAAGAGAAACGGCGATCTTGGGATCGCCGTTTTTTTTGCGTCTGATTTTCAGAGAATCGCACGATAGTTACCTAACGCCTTCACCGACTCGACCAATCCTTGCCGTTGGAGAAAGCCAAGATATTTGTCCACCTCCACATTGGGCGTTTTCAATTGCCGTCGCTGGCTTTGAGCCGCAGCGACGACGGCAGCCGAATCAAGATGGAAAAGGTTTTCCACAAACTCATCCGGGTGCTGAGCTTCAATGCCGTATGGCGCGAGGTGACGGGTGGGGAAATCTTTCAGGTTGAACGTCACTATTACATCGGCACCGCATCGGATTGCGGCCGCTAGAACATGGCGATCGTTCTCATCAGGCAGTGTCAGGCCTGACACCAAGTCTTCATAGCCATCGATACACGCGTCTGGAATGGCCAGGTCCATCAATTGCGATGTGCGATCGAGTTGTTCGAGGGTCAGGTCGGACCTGTTCTTCAATAAGTTACGCTTCCATTCGTGGTGTATTTCCTGAGTCCAGCGAGCCCGATACAGCCCTGACAACGCGAGCCACATCAGGAAATCTCTTAAAGGGGCCGGATATAAAACGCATGCATCGTATACAGCAGTGAAAGAGGAATGCCTCACTCGTATCCTGTCCTTAGCGCCTGTGCCTGCTCCGCGAGAAGCGTCATTGCCTGCTCGCTGGCGGTGTCTCGTCGGGTTTTATATTCCATCAGATCGGCAAAACGCACACGTCGGTGCTTGCCTGTTTTATGGTAGGAAATCTCACCGCTCTCCAGCAGTTTGATCATGTGCGGACGTGAGACGTTGAGCAGATCGGCAGCTTCCTGCGTGGTCAGTTCCGCGTGGATCGGCACAACCTTCACAGCGTTGCCCTGCGCCAGCGCCGCGAGGATATCGCTCAGCAAGCGCAACGCCGATGTTGGCAGCTCGACGCTGTGGGCTTCGTTCTGTTCATCAAAAATCTGGATTCGCTGAGTTTCAAAAGCGGTTGTGAGGAAGGCGCTCAGGGCGCGCTGGCCTGCAATCGCGGCTTTGACCTCTCGTTCGACAGGCAGGTTGATGGCAGATGGAGTAGCGGTGGTCATAAGACTGATCCAGCATTGTAAGGAAGATCCGCGGACGTTATTCGAATCAAACGAAATTCGCAATAAACGAAACTGGTGCAGGAATACTTTGTAAAACTACCAACCATCACCCCGTCCCATTCTGCGCTTGAGTAAAGATAACTCTAGAGTTACTTTTAATGGGCCAGGCCAAGGAGGCGGTTGGTGCAGAGCAGGCTATTGATGAAGGAGCTGGAGGAGGCGGGCTGGACGTTGGATCGGGTTGCGGGCAGTCATCACATCTTCACTCATCGTTACAACCCGAACACGATTGCCGTCCCGCATCCGAAAAAGGATTTACCGCTGGGGACAGTCAAAAGCATTCGGCGGCGCGCGGGGTTATTCAGCCCGCCAACCCGTCATGAAGGAGATCCGTAATGCAATATCCCATCTGCATAGAGTGGGGTGACGAGAACACTGCCATCGGTATTCAGATCCCCGATATTCCCGGCGCAGTCACGGCCGGGGACAGCTTTGAGGAGGCCTACAACGCGGCCGTGGAAGTGGCTCACCTCATGCTGCAGGAGATCGCGGCGGCCGGTCAGGCGATTCCGATGCCGACCTCGGCAGCGGCGCATCGCAATCATCCGGATTTTGCCGAGATGGGCTGGGGCATGCTGGAGCTGGATATCTCGCCGTACCTGGGCAAGACCGAAAAGGTCAACGTTACGCTGCCCGGCTATGTGATTCAGCGTATTGATCGCTATGTACGCGAGCATAACGTCAAAAGCCGCTCTTCGTTTCTGGCGGATGCGGCGATGGAGAAACTGGTTCGGTATTGAAGGTACGTCCAATTGTGGGAGCGAGCCTGCTCGCGAAGCTTTTGAAGCCTTAAGCCGTGGCCAATGAAGCGCGTCGTGAAGTGCTCAAAAACCGCAACAACGCCAGCAACGGAAAGACGCTGCCGACAATCACGATCCACAACCAGCCGCCATGCTCGTACACCGCACTGGCCACCGAGGAGCCGAAGGCGCCGCCGATGAAGATGCTGGTCATGTACAGCGCGTTCAAACGGCCACGACTTTTCGCGTCCAGCGAGTACACCGCGCGTTGGCCGAGGACCATGTTCATCTGCACGCAGAAGTCCAGCACCACGCCGGTCACGGCCAGGCCGATGACGCTGTAGGCGGGGTGAATGAAGGCGGGGAGAAAGCTCAGGCTGGCGAACAGCATGGCCAGCAGCGAGGCGATGCGTGTGTGACCGGCATCAGCGAGGCGGCCGCTGATTGGCGCGGCGATGGCACCGATGGCGCCCACCAGAGCGAAGATCGCGATCTCGCTTTGCGACAGGCCATGGTTGCGTGCCAGCTCCAGCGGCACGGCGGTCCAGAACAGGCTGAACGTGGCAAACATGCAGCCCTGGTAAAACGCCCGCTGACGCAGCACCGGTTGCTGGCGCAGCAGTGTCCATAGCGAACCGATCAACTGGCCATAAGTAGCGCTGTGATCCGGCTGGCGCTTGGGTACGGTCAGTGCCAGCACCACGCTGATTGCCGCCATCAATGCTGCGGCGATCATGAACATGGCGCGCCAGCCGAGGTGATCGGCGACCACGCTCGACACCGGTCGCGCCAACAGAATGCCCAGCAGCAAACCGCCCATGATCCCGCCCACCACGCGACCACGGGACTCTTCCGGCGCCAGATGCGCGGCCAGCGGAATCAGGATCTGCACCGACACCGAGCTGAAACCGACCAGCAGCGAGATCAGCAGAAATATGTTCGGCTGTTCAGTGAACGCGGCGCCAAGCAGACTGGCGATCGCCACGACCGTGGTGATGATCATCAGCCGACGGTTCTCCAGCAGATCCCCCAGCGGCACCAGAAAGAACAGGCCCAACGCATAGCCGATCTGCGTCAGCGAGACGATGAAACTGGCCATGGTGTCGGAGAGGCCGATGTCCGGCGCGATCAGGCCAATAATCGGTTGTGCATAGTAGATGTTGGCAACAATGGCGCCGCAGCAGAACGCGAACAGCAGGACCATGCCTCGGGTCATTGCGTGAGGAGTGGTGGTCATAGGGGATCTCGGGTCGGGCACAGGAAAGCGCTGAGGCTAATGGACAACGTGGACTGGCAGAAGACGTTTTCGGATGATAACTGTTATTACGCCGTGTAATGACCGGTATTGCCGCGCAACAAAAAGGCGACCCGGTGGGTCGCCTTTTGATTTTTTCAGATCAAGACTTACTGCCCGCTATAAATCTGATCGAACACGCCACCATCATTGAAGTGGGTTTTCTGCACCGTGCGCCAGTCACCAAAGGTCTTCTCCACCGAAAGGAAGTCGACTTTCGGGAAACGGTCGGTGTACTTCGCCAGCACCGCCGGGTCACGCGGACGCAGGTAGTTGGCCGCCGCAATTTCCTGACCTTCCGGCGACCACAGGTACTTCAGATACTCATCAGCCGCGGCGCGCGAGCCTTTCTTGTCGACCACTTTGTCGACCACCGAAACCGGTGGCTCGGCTTCCGCTGAGACCGTCGGGTAGATGACTTCGAACTGATCGCGACCGAACTCGCGGGCGATCATTTCCGCTTCGTTTTCGAAGGTCACCAGTACGTCGCCGATCTGGTTGGTCATGAACGTGGTGGTGGCGGCGCGGCCACCGGTGTCGAGCACCGGCGCCTGCTTGAACAGCTTGCCGACGAAATCCTTGGCCTTGTTCTCGTCACCACCGTTTTTCAGTACATACCCCCACGCCGACAGGTAGGTGTAGCGGCCGTTACCCGAAGTTTTCGGGTTGGGCACGATGACCTGAACGCCATCCTTGAGCAGGTCAGGCCAGTCTTTCAAAGCTTTCGGGTTGCCCTTGCGAACGATGAATACCGTCGCCGAGGTGAACGGTGCGCTGTTGTTCGGCAGGCGCGTGACCCAGTTGTCCGGGACCAGTTTGCCGTTGTCGGCGAGGGCATTGATGTCGGTGGCCATGTTCATGGTGATGACGTCAGCCGGCAGGCCGTCGATCACCGAACGCGCCTGCTTGCTCGAGCCGCCGAAGGACATCTGCACGGTGATGTTTTCGTTGTGCTCGGCTTGCCAGTGCTTCTGGAACGCAGTGTTGTAGTCCTTGTAGAAATCGCGCATCACGTCGTAGGAAACGTTAAGCAGCGTCGGTGCTGCCTGGGCGATGTTGGCCAAGGCCAGACCGGCGGCGAGAAGTGAGGCGCCAAAGAGTTTTTTCACTGCGCATTCCTTGTTCTGTGGGGGTGTTGTGTAAAAAGTGAGGCCATTTGCCAGCGACTATAGCGGGCCTCGCATAGTCGCTTAAAGATTAAAAAGCTCTGTGCTTATTCCACTTTCTTGAACAGCTGACTGCCGCAGCGCGAACAGAACGCTGCGCTCTGCTCGTGGGTCTTTTTCTGACAGCCCGGGCAGTCATGTTGCAGCTGTTCACCGCGCATGGCGTTGGCCAGCTCAGCAGTGAAAATCCCTGTGGGCACGGCGATGATCGAATAACCGGTGATCATCACCAGCGAGGAAATCACCTGGCCCAGCGGCGTCTTCGGCACGATGTCGCCGAAGCCCACAGTGGTCAAGGTCACGATCGCCCAATAGATGCCCTTGGGAATACTGGTGAAGCCATGCTCCGGGCCTTCGATCACGTACATCAGCGTGCCGAACACTGTCACCAGCGTGCACACGCTGACCAGAAACACGACGATTTTCTGCTTGCTGCCACGCAGCGCCGACATCAGATAGTTGGCTTGCTTGAGGTACGGGCTGAGCTTGAGCACGCGGAAAATCCGCAGCATCCGAATGATGCGGATGATCAGCAGATACTGCGCATCGCTGTAATACAGGGCGAGGATGCCCGGCACGATCGCCAGCAGATCCACCAAGCCATAAAAGCTGAAGGCATAGCGCAGCGGCTTGGGTGAGCAGTACAGACGCAGGATGTATTCGCCGAGGAAAATCGCCGTGAAGCCCCACTCGATATAGGCCAGAACGTCGGCGTAATTACGGTGAATGCTGTCGATACTGTCGAGCATCACGATCACCAGGCTGGCGAGGATGATCACCAGCAGGATGCCGTCGAAGCGACGCCCGGCCGGGGTGTCGCTCTGGAAAATCATGACGTAGAGCCGTTCGCGCCAATTGTTGCTGCTGTCCATGGATAACGCCTGAATCGAAGATCAGCGCAGCCTAGGGTGATTCTCCTCGTGAGCGCAAGACTCATGCGCGAGCGACGCTTTGCCAAGCATTTGAATGCCGGCACGAATCAACCAGCAGGCGAGGATGAACGGCGCGGTCAGCGTCGCCAACCCAAGGGCGGCAAACAGCGGCGTCACCAGCAGCGCCAAGACAATGGCGAGCAGCGGCAGCCACGGATTTTGTCGCTGAGCGCTGAAGGCGAGGGCGGCGAGTACGGCGTTATAGCCACCGAGCCCGAGCAGTGCGGCGGACGTTTCGTGGTGCAGTAGACTCGAGCCGAGGCCGATCGCCGACGCCAGCAGCGCCCAGCAGAACGCGCGGCGATCAGCAATCAGCAAACCGCTGGCAATCAACGCCCCGGCCAAAGGATGGTCGAGAAACATCACCTGGCCGAATCCGCGCAGTTCAGCGGCCAGCAGATTTGTCGTGTTCAGGTCGACCGATGCCGCCGGCGCGGACGGCTCGGCGAACATCAGCAGCACCCAGCTGAGCGCCACGAACGGCGAGGTATACGCCGGTATGGCGCGACTGCGGTACACGTGTTTGAGCCATTGCTGCGTGAGCATCGCGCTCAAGCCGCCTGCTGCAAGAATCAACGGCGGCAGCAGTGGCGACCATGGGAAATACAGGCTCAGCAGCAGGCCGAGCAGCACGCCGTTGTAGCTGAACAACCCGGCCTGGCGATCGGCCTTGGCGTAGTTGCGCCGTTGCGCGGTGAGCAGACCGGCGACGCCACCAAGCAGCGCGCCGGCGAACAGCACCGGCGCGGTCAGCAGAATCGCCAACAGACCCAGCAGGCCGCACAGCGGGTGGCGCTGAAAGAAAATCTGACTGAAACCGTTGAGCAAAGCCTCGGCCCAGTCGGGGCAGTGGGTGTTGAAATGATTGGCAGGCATGTTGAGAAAATCTGGGCAGTTGGAACATCAAAAGGTCTTGCAAGTCCCTGTGGCGAGGGGATTTATCCCCGTTCGGGCTGCGCAGCAGTCGTCGCTTTTGAGGGTGTGACGGTTTCCACAGAGAAACCGCATTCTCCGATGGGGGGCCGCTTCGCAGCCCAACGGGGATAAATCCCCTCGCCACAAGGTTATGCACCCACTTTTAGGGTGGGTTAAATCAACGTCTCAATGCGCAGCGAATTGGTCGACCCCGGCTGCCCGAACGGCACGCCAGCGGTGATCAGCAGCGTGTCGCCACGCTCGGCCATGCCTTGCGCCTGAGCAATCTCCAACGCGGTCGAGCAGACTTCGTCGACCTGACGCAGGCGATCGTTGACTACCGAATGAATGCCCCACGCCACGCTCAAGCGCCGCGCGGTTTGCAGGTTCGGCGTCAGATTGAGGATCGGTGCTTTCGGCCGTTCCCGCGATGCGCGCAACGTCGAGGCGCCGGACTCGCTGTAATTGACCAGCACCGCCACCGGCAGCACGTTACTGATCCGGCGGATCGCACAGCTGATCGCATCGGAAACCGTCGCCTCGGCTTTCGGTCGGCTGACGTCGAGCTGGGTCTGATAGTCCGGGCCGTTTTCAACCTGACGGATGATCTTGCTCATCATCTGCACGGCTTCCAGCGGGTACTCACCGGACGCGGTCTCCGCCGAGAGCATCACCGCATCGGCGCCTTCGGCCACGGCATTGGCGACGTCAGTCACCTCGGCACGGGTTGGGGCAGGGGAGAAACGCATCGACTCGAGCATCTGCGTCGCCACCACCACCGGTTTGCCCAGCGCACGGCAGGTGGTGATGATGTTTTTCTGAATCTGCGGCACGCTTTCCGCCGGCACTTCAACGCCAAGATCACCGCGAGCGACCATGATCGCGTCGCTCAGCTCAGCAATCTCACGCAATTGCTCGACCGCCGAAGGCTTCTCGATTTTCGCCATCAGAAACGCCTTGTCGCCGATCAATGCGCGGGCTTCGACAATGTCCTGCGGGCGCTGTACGAACGACAGCGCGACCCAGTCCACACCCAGTTCCAGACCGAAGCTCAGATCGCGGCGATCCTTGGCGGTCAGCGGGCTGAGGTCGAGCACCGCTTGCGGCACATTCACGCCTTTGCGATCGGACAGTTCGCCGCCGTTGAGCACGCTGGTGTCGATTGCATCGGCGTATTTGGTGACCACGCGCAGGCGCAGCTTGCCGTCGTCGAGCAGCAGATCCATACCGGCTTCCAGCGCAGCAATGATCTCCGGATGCGGCAGGTTGACCCGGCGCTCATCGCCCGCTGTCGTATCGAGATCGAGGCGGAACGCCTGACCGCGATGCAACTGCACCTTGCCGTCAGCGAACTTGCCCACACGCAGTTTCGGCCCCTGCAGATCCATGAGAATGCCCAGCGGGTAGTTGAGCTGACGCTCGACTTCGCGGATCCACTGATAGCGCTTGGCGTGGTCGGCGTGATCGCCGTGGCTGAAGTTCAGGCGGAAGATATTGACCCCGGCCTCGACCAGCTCGCGGATGTCGTCGATACCATCGACGGCGGGGCCGAGGGTGGCGAGGATTTTGACCTTTTTATCAGGCGTCATGATTTGCAGTTCTCAAGGATCAGAATGGCGCGGAAGTCGTTGACGTTAGTGCGGGTCGGCTCGGTGACGATCAGCGCGTCGAGCGCCTGGAAGTAGCCGTAGCCGTTGTTGTTATCCAGCTCGTCGCTGGCGCTCAGACCCAGTGCGGCGGCGCGGGCGTAGCTGTCCGGGGTCATGATTGCGCCGGCGTTGTCTTCCGAGCCGTCGATGCCATCGGTGTCGCCGGCCAGCGCATAGACGCCGGGCTGGCCCTTGAGGCTGTCGGTCAGGCTGAGGAGGAATTCGGCATTGCGCCCGCCACGGCCATTGCCGCGCACGGTTACCGTGGTTTCACCGCCGGAGAGAATCACGCAGGGCGCCGCCAGTGGCTGGCCGTGGTTGATGATCTGTCGGGCGATGCCGGCGTGGACTTTCGCCACTTCGCGGGATTCGCCTTCGAGGTCGCCGAGAATCAAGGTGCTGAAACCGGCCTGACGGCACTTCACCGCCGCCGCGTCCAGCGACTGCTGCGGGCGGGCGATCAACTGGAAATGACTGCGCGCCAGACTCGGATCGCCGGGTTTGACCGTTTCCGACTCCGGACTTTGCAGCCAGGTGCGCACGGAGGCGGGAATGTCGATGCCGTAGCGTTTGATGATCGTCAGTGCTTCGGCCGAAGTGCTCGGGTCGGCCACGGTCGGGCCGGAGGCAATGACGGTGGCGAGGTCGCCCGGCACATCGGAGATCGCGTAGGTGTAAACCGTCGCTGGCCAGCAGGCCTTGCCGAGGCGGCCGCCCTTGATCGCCGAGAGGTGCTTGCGCACGCAATTCATCTCGCCGATGGTTGCGCCGGATTTGAGCAGGGCTTTGTTGATCGCCTGTTTGTCGGCGAGGGTGATGCCTTCGGCCGGCAGGGCGAGCAGGGCAGAGCCGCCGCCGGAGAGCAGGAAGATCACGCGGTCGTCTTCAGTCAGGTTGCTGACCAGTTCCAGCACACGTTTGGCCACGGCCAGACCGGCGGCGTCCGGCACCGGGTGCGCGGCTTCGACCACTTCGATTTTTTCGCACGGGGCGCCGTGACCGTAGCGGGTCACCACCAGGCCGGTGACTTCACCCTCCCAGCAGCGCTCGACCACTTGCGCCATGGCAGCAGCGGCTTTGCCGGCGCCGATGACGATCACCCGACCGGTGCGATCGGCAGGCAAATGGGCTTCGAGGACTTGGTTCGGATGAGCCGCGTCGATGGCTGTGGCAAACAGCTCGCGCAGCAGTTGTTGCGGATCGACCGACATGGCGGGCTCCCGGAATTCTTGTTATTGGGACAGAGCGACAACGGAGCAGCGACGCGGTCCTTGTGGGAGCTGGCTTGCCAGCGATTCAGGCGCTGCAGTCTTTCAGGCAGACCGAGTCGATGTCATCGCGGGCAAGCCCGCTCCCACAGGGAGCGAGCCAGAGGTGCAGATTATTTTTTGTCGCGAATCGAGAAATTGGCCATGTGCTCAAGGCCCTTGATCAGCGCCGAGTGGTCCCAGTTGCTGCCACCGATGGCCGCGCAGGTGCTGAATACCTGCTGGGCATTGGCGGTGTTCGGCAGGTTGATGTTCAGCTCCTTGGCGCCTTGCAGGGCCAGGTTCAGGTCCTTCTGGTGCAGGCTGATGCGGAAGCCCGGGTCGAAGGTGCCTTTGATCATGCGCTCGCCATGCACTTCGAGAATCTTCGAAGAAGCGAAACCGCCCATCAGCGCTTCACGCACCTTGGCCGGATCGGCACCGTTTTTCGAGGCGAACAGCAGGGCTTCGGCAACGGCCTGGATGTTCAGCGCAACGATGATCTGGTTCGCGACTTTGGCGGTCTGGCCGTCGCCATTGCCACCAACCAGGGTGATGTTCTTGCCCATGGCCTGGAACAGCGGCAGGGCGCGTTCGAAGGCATCGGCGTCGCCACCGACCATGATGCTCAGGGTCGCGGCCTTGGCGCCGACTTCACCGCCGGACACTGGCGCGTCGAGGTACTGCGCACCTTTCTCGTTGATCTTGGCGGCGAAGGCTTTGGTCGCGGTCGGCGAAATCGAGCTCATGTCGATGACCACTTTGCCTTTGCCGATACCGGCGGCAAGACCGTCGGCGCGGAACAGCACGTCATCGACCTGCGGGGTATCCGGAACCATGACGATGATGAATTCGGCTTCCTGCGCCACTTCACGCGGGTTGGCCAGGGCGACGGCGCCAGCGGCGACCAGATCGGCCGGGGCCGCGTCGTGGTGTTGCGACAGGAACAGGCTGTGACCGGCTTTCTGCAGGTTCGCCGCCATTGGGTGGCCCATGATGCCGGTGCCGATGAATCCGATTTTAGCCATGAGAAAATCCTCTTGTTTTTGTCGTGCTCAAGCAAATAGGGGAGCTGCTTTTCATGTGGGAGCGAGCCTGCTCGCGAATGCGGTGGAACATTCAATATCCGTGTTGACTGAACCACCGCATTCGCGAGCAGGCTCGCTCCCACAGGGGATTTGCTGTGTTTCTTAGATTGCGTTGTGTGATTTCAACCAACCCAGGCCCGCTTCGGTGGTGGTCAGCGGTTTGTATTCGCAACCAACCCACCCCTGATAACCGATGCGATCAAGGTGTTCGAACAGGAAGCGGTAGTTGATCTCACCGGTGCCCGGCTCGTTGCGCCCCGGGTTGTCCGCGAGTTGCACGTGGTTGATCTCGCCCAGGTGCGATTGCAGGGTGCGGGCCAGATCGCCTTCCATGATTTGCATGTGATAGATGTCGTATTGCAGGAACAGATTGGCGCTGCCGACCTGCTCGCGAATCGACAGGGCCTGCGCCGTGTTGTTCAGGTAGAAGCCGGGAATGTCGCGGGTGTTGATCGCTTCCATCACCAGTTTGATGCCCACCGCTTGCAGCTTGTCGGCGGCATATTTGAGGTTGGCGACGAAGGTCTTTTCCACTGTGGCATCGTCAACGCCTTGCGGGCGGATACCGGCCAGGCAGTTGACCTGAGTGTTGCCCAGCACTTGCGCGTAGGCGATCGCCAGATCGACCCCGGCGCGGAATTCTTCGACCCGATCCGGCAGGCAAGCGATGCCACGCTCGCCCTTGGCCCAGTCACCGGCCGGCAGGTTGAACAGCACTTGGGTCAGCCCGTTGGCCTCGAGTTTTGCCTTGATTTCAGCCGAGCTGAAGTCGTACGGGAACAGGTATTCCACGCCACTGAAACCGGCCTTGGCGGCGGCTTCGAAACGGGCAAGGAAATCCTGTTCGGTGAACAGCATGGACAGGTTGGCTGCGAAACGCGGCATGGTGGTCTCCCGTAAATCTTGTGAGGATCCCCTGGGGGAGCGAGCTGTGGCGAGGGGATTTATCCCCGTTCGGCTGCGAAGCAGTCGTAAACCATTGTATGCGGTGTACCTGATACGCCGCGGTTTCAGGTTTTGAGGCCGCTTCGCGCCCTAACGGGGATGAATCCCCTCACCACACAGGCTCGCTCCCGCAGGGAGAGCGGTCAGCAGTTAATCAAGCAGCGAAATCGCCGTCGGCGCGTCATTGCCGACCAGTGCCAGGTCTTCGAACTCGTTGACCGCGTTGATCTCGGTACCCATGGAGATGTTGGTCACACGCTCCAGAATGATCTCGACGATCACCGGCACCTTGAACTCTTCGATCATCTGTTCGGCCTTGCGCAGGGCAGGGGCGATTTCCGACGGTTCGAACACACGCAGCGCCTTGCAGCCGAGGCCTTCGGCGACTGCGATGTGGTCAACCCCGTAACCGTTGAGTTCCGGCGCATTGAGGTTATCGAAGGACAGCTGCACGCAGTAGTCCATTTCGAACCCGCGCTGGGCCTGACGGATCAGGCCCAGGTACGAGTTGTTCACCACGACGTGGATGTACGGCAGTTTGAACTGAGCGCCGACCGCCAGTTCTTCGATCATGAACTGGAAATCATAGTCCCCCGACAGGGCCACGACTTTGCGGTTCGGATCGGCCTTCACCACGCCCAGCGCCGCCGGAATGGTCCAGCCCAACGGGCCGGCCTGACCACAGTTGATCCAGTGACGCGGTTTGTAGACGTGCAGGAACTGCGCGCCGGCAATCTGCGACAGACCAATGGTGCTGACGTAGCAGGTGTCCTTGCCGAACACCTGGTTCATTTCTTCATAAACGCGCTGCGGTTTGACCGGCACGTTGTCGAAGTGGGTCTTGCGATGCAGGCTGGCCTTGCGCTGCTGGCAATCCTGCAGCCAGGCGCTGCGGTTCTTCAGCTTGCCGGCGGCTTGCCATTCACGGGCCACTTCGATGAACACGGTCAGCGCTGCGGCGGCGTCGGAAACGATGCCCAGATCCGGGGTGAACACACGACCGATCTGCGTGCCTTCGATGTCGACGTGAATGAACTTGCGACCTTCGGTGTACACGTCAACCGAACCGGTGTGGCGGTTGGCCCAACGGTTACCAATGCCCAGCACCACGTCGGATTTGAGCATCGTCGCGTTGCCGTAACGGTGCGAAGTCTGCAGACCGACCATGCCGACCATCAGCGGGTGATCGTCAGGGATGGTGCCCCAGCCCATCAGGGTAGGGATGACCGGAATGCCGGTCAGCTCGGCGAACTCGACCAGCAGGTCGCTGGCGTCGGCGTTGATGATGCCGCCGCCGGCCACCAGCAGTGGGCGCTCAGCCTGATCCAGCAAAGCCAAAGCTTTTTCAACCTGAACGCGGGTTGCGGTCGGTTTGGCCAATGGCAGCGGTTGGTAAGCGTCGATGTCGAATTCGATCTCGGCCATCTGCACGTCGAACGGCAGGTCGATCAGTACAGGGCCTGGACGGCCGGAGCGCATTTCATAAAAGGCTTTCTGGAACGCGTAAGGCACCTGGCCCGGCTCCAGAACCGTGGTTGCCCACTTGGTCACTGGCTTGACGATGCTGGTGATGTCGACAGCCTGGAAATCTTCCTTGTGCATCCGGGCGCGGGGTGCTTGACCGGTGATGCAGAGGATTGGAATCGAGTCGGCCGAGGCGCTGTAGAGCCCGGTGACCATGTCGGTACCGGCCGGGCCGGACGTGCCGATGCACACGCCGATGTTGCCGGCCTTGGTGCGGGTGTAGCCCTCGGCCATGTGCGAGGCGCCTTCAACGTGGCGAGCAAGGACGTGATCGATGCCACCGACCTTCTGCAAGGCGGAGTACAGCGGGTTGATCGCTGCGCCCGGGATGCCAAAAGCGGTATCAACCCCTTCACGGCGCATCACCAGAACGGCGGCTTCGATTGCTCTCATTTTGCTCATGGTTTTGTGCCTCTTTACGTTTTGTAATTGTATACAAGTGGCTTTGCGCAGAGTGTATTCACGGCGGACGGCGCAGGTCAATCCATTTTCTCAAGCGCCTGTTTCATTCGTCGGAAGCCCGCTGTGCTGTGGCTTTTCGTCGCATGTGGCGCTTTTCGAGAATTATTGTATACAAAAAAATAAGTCATTGTGTTCTATTTGTGTCATCGGACTGCGGCACAAACGCGCAGTCCCACGACTTTCCCTATAACAAAATGAGGACGGCACCATGAGCGCTTTAACCTTGAAAGTCGCAGTCAACCTGGTCAGCGAAGCCATCAACGCAGGACGCGGTATCAACGCCGCACCGCTGACCATCGCGGTACTCGATAACGGCGGCCACCTGATCGCCCTGCAACGCGAAGACGGCGCCAGCCTGCTGCGCCCGAACATCGCCATCGGCAAAGCCTGGGGCGCCATCGCCCTGGGTAAAGGCTCCCGCCTGCTCGCCCAGGACGCCCAACAACGCCCGGCGTTTTTTTCTTCGTTGAACAGCATGGGGCAGGGCAGCGTAGTGCCGGCACCGGGTGGGGTGTTGATTCGAAATCAGGCGGGTGAAGTGCTGGGCGCGATCGGGATCAGTGGGGATTTGTCGGATGTGGATGAGCAGGTGGCGATCAGAGCGGTGGAAGCGCTGGATTTGAGGGCGGATGGCGGGGTGGTGGCTTGAATTTGCGTTGAATGAGCAATCGCCATCGCGAGCGGGCTCGCTCCTACATTGGGTTTGGATGTGTACATAAAATGTTCAGTGTCCGGAAACCCCTGTGGGAGCGAGCTTGCTCGCGAAGGCGATTTAACAGACACATTTAGCCAACAGTCTGTCCGCCTCCTGTCTGTGCTTTGGATCTAATCTTTCCGGTCTTCTCATGAAAGGGGCAAAGGAATGCCAAAACTATCAGCCTCGTATCGCCTGCGCATTGGCCGTTACGACGAACCTAACCGCTTATATCTACTGACCGCCAACACACTTCATCGCGAACCTGTTTTCCGCGATTTTGCATTAGGTAAGTTAGTCGGTGACCAATTTCGAAACGCCGAGGAGCTGGGGTTTGCCGACTCGTTGGCATGGGTGGTTATGCCCGACCACTTTCACTGGTTGATCGATTTGAAGCAGGGTTCCTTGAGTGAACTGATGCAAAGGACAAAGTCCTTAAGCGCGCGTGCTGTGAACACAGCTGCGGGTAGAAAAGGCACCCTCTGGCAGCATGGGTTTCACGATCGCGCACTGCGGCGGGAGGATGATTTGGTGCAAATGGCTCGATATGTTGTGGCTAACCCGTTGCGGGCAGGTTTAGTGCAAAGGTTTAGCGATTATCCGCTGTGGCATGCGATTTGGGCTGATAGGCAGACCGAGTCGCTCCATTCGCGAGCAAGCTCGCTCCCACAGGTGATTTAAGAGCACCATAGGTCCCAATGTGGGAGCGAGCCTGCTCGCGAAGCGGTTCCCCCGATCTCACCGATCCGGCTCACACCCCTTCAACACCAACCGGATAATCGTCTGCGCCGCCGCTTCATAATCGGCTTCATCAAGTTTGTCCTTCCCGGTCACTGCGGAAATCTGCCAGTCGAAGTCGGCGTAGGTCTGGGTCGCGGCCCAGATGCTGAACATCAGGTGGTTGGGGTCGATCGGGGCAATCTGGCCGCGGTCGATCCAGCTCTGGATGCAGGCGATGTTGTGCTTGGCCTGGGCATTTAGCTGCTCGACCAGGTCGGCGCTCAGGTGCGGGGCGCCGTGCATGATTTCGCTGGCGAACACCTTGGAGGCGTAGGGCAGGTCGCGGGAGATGCGGATCTTCGAACGGATGTAGCCGCTCAGCACCTCGCTCGGCACGCCGTCCGGGTTGAACGGGGTCGAGGCCTGCAGAATCGGCTCGATGATGCTTTCCAGCACCTCGCGATAGAGGTTTTCCTTGGATTTGAAGTAGTAATAGACGTTGGGCTTGGGCAATCCCGCCTTGGCGGCGATGTCGCTGGTTTTGGTCGCCGCGAAGCCCTTGTCGGCAAACTCTTCGCTGGCGGCGCGCAGGATCAGTTCTTTGTTACGCTCGCGGATTGTGCTCATAAACCCGGTGGTTCCTTGCCTGTTCTGGCGGTGGCGCATGGTAGCACCGGCCTTGAGCGGCGCTCAACAATGCAGCCTGTGGCCGGCGGTCGCGTTATGCTTGGCAACATTCATACACAGAAGGAAACAGGATTCATGGCAGGAAGCAGTTTGCTGGTGCTGATCGATGACATCGCCACCGTTCTGGATGACGTTGCATTGATGACCAAGATGGCCGCGAAGAAGACCGCCGGGGTGCTCGGTGATGATCTGGCGCTCAATGCCCAGCAGGTTTCGGGCGTGCGCGCCGAGCGGGAAATTCCCGTGGTCTGGGCGGTGGCCAAGGGCTCGTTCGTCAACAAACTGATCCTCGTGCCGTCGGCATTGGCGATCAGCGCTTTCGTACCGTGGCTGGTGACACCACTGTTGATGGTCGGCGGCGCGTACCTGTGCTTCGAGGGTTTCGAGAAGCTCGCGCACAAGTTTCTGCACAGCAAAGAAGAAGACGAGGCAGAGCACACGCAGTTGACCGAAGCAGTGGCCGATCCAACGACCGATCTGGTGGCGTTCGAGAAGGACAAGATCAAAGGCGCAATCCGCACTGACTTCATTCTTTCGGCAGAAATCATTGCGATCACCCTCGGCACCGTGGCAGATGCCTCGCTGACGCAGCAAGTGGTGGTCATGTCCGGCATCGCCATTGTCATGACCGTGGGCGTTTACGGTTTGGTGGCGGGCATCGTCAAGCTCGACGATCTGGGGCTGTGGCTGACACAGAAGCCCGGGCAGATGGCGAAAAAGATCGGCGGCGGCATTCTCAGCGCCGCGCCGTACATGATGAAAACCCTGTCGGTGGTCGGCACGGCGGCGATGTTCCTGGTCGGCGGCGGCATCCTGACCCATGGCGTGCCGGTGCTGCATCACTGGATCGAAGGTGTTGGCGCAGCGGCAGGGAGCGCCGGGTTCGCCGTGCCGATGCTGCTCAATGGTGTCGCGGGGATTATTGCCGGGGCTGTGGTGTTGGCCGTGGTTTCGGTCGTAGGCAAGCTGTGGAAAGCGCTGAAGGGTTAATCAGCAACACATAACAAATGTGGGAGCGAGCCTGCTCGCGAATGCGGTAGTCCAGTCAATAATTGATAAAGACTGATACTCCGCGTTCGCGAGCAGGCTCGCTCCCACAGTGTTTTGCGGCAGCCGATTTACTCGGCGATCTGCAACTTGCGCGCTTCGGTGTACACGTACCGCACTTTCTCGTACTCGAACGGCGAGTTCATCTGACCGTAGCGGAAGCTGGTCTGGTAGCGCTTGTCGATCGCACGCAAAGCCCAGACTTCCGGGTGGTTGGAGCTGACTTCGGCGACGTTGAGGAAGTTGATCGCAGTGTCGGCGGTGTAATCCACGGCCAGACCTGCGGTGTCGCGGATGTTCGACGGACCGAAGATCGGCAGTACGAAGTAGGCGCCGCCCGGTACGCCGTAGAAGCCCAGGGTCTGACCGAAATCTTCGTTCTGGCGCGGCAGGCCCATGGCGGTGGCCGGGTCCCACAGGCCGGCGATGCCGATGGTGGTGTTGAGCAGCAGGCGCGCGGTGGTTTCCATCGAGCGCTGGCCCTTGAACTGCAACAGGCTGTTGACCAGGTTCGGCACGTCGCCAATGTTGTTGAAGAAGTTGCTCACCCCGGTACGCACGAAGCTTGGCGTGATGTAGCGATAACCATCGACCACTGGCAGGAACACCCACTGGTCGAAGCGGTAGTTGAAGTGATAGACCCGGCGGTTCCACGATTCCAGCGGGTCATAGACGTTCAGCGCATTGAGCGTGGAGCGTTCGAATTCGCGCTGATCCAGGCCCGGGTTGAACTTGAGTTTGGTCAGCGGCTGCTTGAAGCCGTCGCTGTCGACCACCACCGGTGCATCGGCTTTACTGTTGTCGGCCTGGGCCACGCCTGCACAGAGGAACGCTGCAATCAGCAGGAGATATTTAGCCACGGAAGAACTCCAGCATGGCGTCGCTGTTGACGCGGTAGTTAAGGTTGCCGCAGTGGCCGCCCAGTGGATAAACGGTCAGGCGATCACCGAAGGTTTTCCGCAGGAAGCCCAGGTCGCCAGGGCCGAGGATGACGTCATCGGCGTTGTGCATCACGGCGATTTTCGGGCTGTCGTGCAGGTAATCCTTGAGCGCATACAGGCTGACCTGATCGATCAGTTGCAGCAGGCTGCCGCCATCAGTGCGCGCGCGCCACATCGGAATAACCTGTTCGGTGATGTAGCAGTCGAAATCGCATTGCAGTGCACGCTTGAGGAACGGCGTGAGGCTGGTGCCTTCGGTGATCGGGAATTTCGGCGGGGTGATCAGGCCGCGACGGTTGACCAGGTCCGAGGTGTAGGCAATGTCGGCTGCAGAAAAGCGGAACGACGTGCCGATGAGCATGGCCATCTGTTCGTTGGTCAGGTGCTGTTTGGACTGCTGGAAGTCATACAGCAGCGCATCGTTGAGATCGATGTAGCCTTTTTGTTGGAAGTAACGGGTCAGCTTGGTCAGTACCAGTTCATAGAACGTGGTGCTGTTGTTGATGCCCTTGACCTCGGTCTGTACCAGCTTGTCGAGGTTGGTCACCGAGGTGTAGAGGTTGACCGGCGGGTTGAGCAGCAGGACTTTCTTGAAGTTGAAGCTGCGGCGCGTTTCGTCCAGATGCGCGACGAACGCGGCATCGAGGGCGCCGAGGCTGTAACCGGTCAGGTAATACTCGGTGACCGGCAGTTTCGGGTTCTGCGCCCGCACGGCCTGCATCACCCGGTACATGTCTTCGGCATCTTCCTTGGTCACGCCCGGCGTGGCGAAACGCGAGGCGGCGCTGATGAAGTCGAAGCTGGTCGGCGACGACAACTGCACGACATGGTAGCCGGCCTTGTAATACAGCTTTTTCAGGTATTCGTTGAGCGTGCTGTCAAAGCGCGCGCCGGTGCCGGCGATCAGGAAGATCAGCGGCGCAGGTTTGTCCTGCGTGGCGATGCGGTAGGTGAGTTTTTTGACTGCCCAGAAATTGTCCGGCAGCTGGAATTCACGCTCCGGGCGCAGGGTGAGGCTGCGGTCCGTTTGATTGATGTCGTCGTCCAGCGGCAGCTCCGGACGCAGGTCCGGTGGTGTCGTGGCGATCGTCGCCTCGAACGGGTTGGTCAGCGGGTAGCCATAGCTGGCGGCGTCGATATCCGCCGCCAGCGCGGACGCACTCAAGATAAGGCCGCTGAACAGCGCGGCGAAGCGCAAGGAACGGAGCATGACTAGATCCCTTAGAGGAAGGTGCCGATTGAAGTTCGCAGGCTATGACCACCGGCCGTACGCCAAAGTGCCATGCTGCGGCACCAAACAGGCGGAATTCGGGGTAATAGTAGCTGGACGATACACGTTGCGAGGGCTCGCTGAACAGTTAACAGTTGTTAGTGCTTGCGAATGCCGGTCGGCAGATTAAGCTGGCCGCCGATTTCCGCAGATTGGAGTGCTCCATGTCCCGCCGCTTGCCCGTTATTGTGCTGCTCGTTTTGTTGCCGCTGTGGCTGGCCGCCAGTTATGCCGCGCGCTATGGCTTCATGGAAGACGGGCAGTGGGTGGGCATCTGTGTCGACGAGGCCGGTCGTTGGGAGTGCCTGGTGCGGTCGAACCTCGGGCTGATGATTCATTTCAAGGTGCTGGGCTGGGCGGCGGTGGGCGCGGCGGTATTGGCGTTTGTATTGCCGGGACGGACAGGGTGGTGGCTGGCGGTGCTGGCGCTGGTGTTCGGCCTGCCGGCGCTGGCGTTGTACAACACCACGTTAGCGGTATTTGCGGTGGTGATTGCCGGGTTGCGCCTGGTCCGCGAGTCCCGCAGCGCGTGACAGTCAGTCATCGCGGGCAAGCCCGCTCCACAGGGGATTTGTGAACGCCACAGATCCAATGTGGGAGCGAGCCTGCTCGCGAAGAGGCCTGAACCGCTCTGATGATCAGAGGTTGCGAACCCGCAGGCAGCGCCACAACGCCACCACCATCAAGCCACTCACCAGCGCCCAACCCCACGCCTGCTGATTCAGCATCCCTTCCTGATACAACTGCGGTGCAATCCCCGCGCCGACGATAAAGGTCAGCAGAGCAATCTCCCGACGCGGCACGCTCACCGGGCGGCACAGGTAGACCAGCGCCGGCAGCACGAACGCCATGCTGGCGAAACTGCGATAACGCGGATCGAAGACCATCTCCAGCATCATCACCGCCGCGGCAAAACCGGCCGCCGCGACCAGCCAGCCGGCGCGCCGCTCGAGGAAGTCGAAGGCTCGCGCGCGCCAACCGTTGCGTGCGCTCAACGTCAGCGCGGCATGCGCGAGCACTAACAGATTCAACCCGGTCAGCAAGCCGACCCACAGCCATTCCCCGGCAAACCGCGTGGTCAGCCGCGCCAGATCGCCCCAGGCGCTAATCGAGCAAGCAGCGACGGCGCCTAGCAGTGGCAGCAGCAGCGCCGAAACTGTAGTGCGGACAGCACCGCCAAGGATCAGCGTGCCGAGGAAAATCAAAGCACCGACTGCCAGCCATTCTTTCCAGTACGGCACGTTGCTCACCGGCCCGGCGAGCACGCCCTTGTCCTGCCGATCGGCATCGAACAGCCCCCAATAGCCGCCGACCGCGCCTTCACTGCCGCGCTTCCACGGTTGGTCGAAGGCTTCGATCAGGTTGTAACGCCAGCCTTCCTGCTCGGCCATCGCCACGAATCCACGAATGAATTTCGCCTCGTTGACCCGGCTCGGCACGGCGGTTTCGCGCTGGCGGCCTTCGCTGGGCCAACCGGTTTCGCCGATCATCACGTCCTTGGGCGCGAACTTGTTGCCGAACACCTGACGCACATCCGCCACATGCCGCAGCGCCACGTCGATGTTCGACGGATCGTCTTCCCAGTACGGCAGCAGGTGAATGGTCAGAAAGTCCACAGCCGGGGCGATTTCCGGATGCTTGAGCCAGAATTCCCAGACGTCGGCGTAGGTCACCGGTTGCTTGACCTGGCTTTTGACCTTGTTGATCAACCGCGCCAGTTGCGCGCCAGTGACCTCTTTGCGCAGCAGCGCTTCGTTGCCGACGATCACCGCCGTGACCACGTCGGGGTTGGCATTGGCCGATTTGATCAGCAGGTCGACTTCCTGCTCGGTGTCGACCGGGTTGCTGTTGACCCAGGCGCCGATCATCAACTTCAGACCGTGCTTGCGCGCCAGATCGGGCAGGGCGTCGAGGCCGGTCATCGAGTAGGTGCGGATGCATTCAAAGCGCGTCGCCAGCAGTGCGAGGTCGGCATCCATGCGCGCCGGGCGCAACTTGAACGGCACGTCGAACGGTGACTGGTCTTTGTCGAACGGCGTGTAGGAGGCGCATTGCAGCTTGTGCGTCGGGGTTGCAGCGTCCGGCAGGATCACCGGTTGGCCGAGGCCATACCAGAAACCGCCAAGGGCCAGGAGCCCGAGCAGGCAGGTGAACAGATAAGGCAGAAAAGGAAATCGGTACGTCGCGGACATGGTCAGGCCGAGTGGCTGCAAAGCGACGCATGTTACCTGCATTTATAGATGGGCAGGTGGCTCGCAGGCGTTGTACATGCAAAGTTCGGGCGGATTGTCTGGCGTCAATTAATCTCGCTTGATTAATGGCTTTCTGATGTCGTTTCTCGCTGCCTTGAGGTCGCTGACAGAGCAGGTCGCCGGCCGCTTGAGGTTGATGATCAAACCATCAGTACCCTTTTTGAAAAATCGGCTGATGTTCGGTGTGTGAGGTCCGGCGTGATGGGGGCGCTGTGCACCATAACAATACGTTGACGATGCCCGGCATCCGTCGGGCGCAGCATTTCGGGGAAGTAAACGATGAAGATGCGACGACTTTTAGGCGCAGGTGCCGCTTTGGCGCTTGCGATGAGTTCCACTTTCGCCAACGCTGAAAAACAGACCCTGAACATCGGTTACGTTGACGGCTGGTCCGACAGCGTCGCGACCACCCACGTGGCGGCCGAAGTGATCAAACAGAAGCTCGGTTATGACGTGAAGCTGCAGGCCGTCGCCACCGGGATCATGTGGCAGGGCGTGGCCACCGGCAAACTCGACGCCATGCTCTCGGCCTGGCTGCCCGTGACCCACGGTGACTATTGGACGAAAAACAAGGATCAGGTCGTCGATTACGGCCCGAACTTCAAGGACGCGAAGATCGGCCTGATCGTGCCGGAGTACGTCAAAGCCAAATCGATCGAAGACCTGAAAACCGACGATACCTTCAAAAACCGCATTGTCGGCATCGACGCCGGTTCAGGCGTAATGCTCAAGACCGATCAGGCGATCAAGGATTACGGTCTGGACAAGTACAGCCTCAAGGCCAGCTCTGGCGCCGGCATGATCGCCGAGCTGACTCGCGCCGAGAAGAAAAACGAATCCATCGCTGTCACCGGTTGGGTGCCGCACTGGATGTTCGCCAAGTGGAAACTGCGCTTCCTCGACGACCCGAAAGGCGTGTATGGCCAGGCTGAAACCGTGAACAGCATCGGCAGCAAAGGCCTGGACGCCAAGGCGCCGGAAGTGGCCAAGTTCCTGAAAAACTTCCAGTGGGCGTCGAAAGACGAAATCGGCGAGGTCATGCTGGCGATCCAGGACGGCGCCAAGCCTGATGCAGCCGCCAAGGACTGGGTGGCCAAACACCCGGATCGTGTAGCTGACTGGACCAAATAATTTAAACACCGCCACACCCCTGTGGGAGCGAGCCTGCTCGCGAATGCAATCTGTCAGTTGATGCAATATCGACTGATACGACGCCTTCGCGAGCAGGCTCGCTCCCACAGTTGTTTTTGTGTGCTTGAAAATGGCCAGAACATCATGGCCATCTACTACTAAGGTCGTCTGGAACCTCTCTCGCAGCCGCATACATTAGCTACGTTCCAACAATAATTTGTGCTGCGAGGATAAAAACAATGAACGACAGCATTTACCTCTCGATTCAAAACAGTCCCCGATTCAAGGAGCTGGTTCAGAAACGGGAACGATTCGCCTGGATTCTCTCGGCAATCATGCTTGGGCTGTACTCCGCATTCATCCTGCTGATCGCATACGGGCCGCACGTGCTCGGGGCGAAACTCAGTCCTGAATCCTCGATCACCTGGGGCATCCCGATCGGTGTCGGCCTGATCATTTCAGCCTTCGTCCTGACCGGCATCTACGTGCGCCGCGCCAATGGCGAGTTCGACGACCTGAACAATGCGATTCTCAAGGAGGCTCAGCAATGATCCGGCGTCTACTGGCTCTATTGAGTGTTGCGGCTTTCGCGCCGAGTGTCTGGGCGGCTGACGCGTTGACGGGGGAGGTGGCCAAACAGCCGCTGAACATTCCGGCGATCCTGATGTTCGTGGCCTTCGTCGGCGCGACGTTGTACATCACCTACTGGGCTTCGAAGAAAAACAATTCGGCCGCCGATTATTATGCGGCGGGCGGTAAGATCACCGGTTTCCAGAACGGCCTGGCGATCGCTGGCGACTACATGTCGGCGGCGTCCTTCCTGGGGATTTCCGCGCTGGTGTTCACCTCCGGCTATGACGGCCTGATCTACTCGATCGGCTTCCTGGTGGGCTGGCCGATCATTCTGTTCCTGATCGCCGAACGCCTGCGCAACCTGGGTAAATACACCTTTGCCGACGTGGCGTCCTACCGTCTCGGGCAAACCCAGATTCGCACCCTGTCCGCCTGCGGTTCGCTGGTGGTGGTGGCGTTCTACCTGATCGCGCAAATGGTCGGTGCCGGCAAGCTGATCCAGCTGCTGTTCGGCCTCGATTACCACGTTGCGGTGATTCTGGTCGGCGTGCTGATGTGCATGTATGTGCTGTTCGGCGGCATGCTCGCGACCACTTGGGTGCAGATCATCAAGGCAGTTTTGCTGCTGTCCGGTGCCTCGTTCATGGCGCTGATGGTGATGAAGCACGTCGGCTTCGACTTCAACACGCTGTTCTCCGAAGCGATCAAGGTGCACGCCAAGGGTGAGGCAATCATGAGCCCGGGCGGTCTGGTGAAGGATCCGATCTCGGCATTCTCGCTGGGTCTGGCGCTGATGTTCGGCACCGCTGGCCTGCCGCACATTCTGATGCGCTTCTTCACCGTGAGTGACGCAAAAGAGGCGCGCAAGAGCGTGCTGTACGCTACCGGCTTCATTGGCTACTTCTACATCCTGACCTTCATCATCGGCTTCGGCGCGATCCTGCTGGTCAGCACCAACCCGGCCTTCAAAGATGCAGCGGGCGCCTTGCTCGGCGGCAACAACATGGCGGCGGTGCACCTGGCCAACGCGGTGGGCGGCAGCATCTTCCTAGGCTTCATCTCGGCAGTGGCGTTCGCGACCATTCTGGCTGTGGTAGCCGGTCTGACGCTGGCGGGTGCTTCGGCGGTTTCTCACGACCTGTACGCCAGTGTGATCAAGAAGGGCAAGGCCAACGAGAAGGATGAGATTCGCGTGTCGAAGATCACCACTATCGCCCTGGCGGTGCTGGCGATTGGTCTGGGCATTCTGTTCGAAAGCCAGAACATTGCGTTCATGGTCGGCCTGGCGTTCTCCATCGCGGCGAGCTGCAACTTCCCTGTGCTGCTGCTTTCGATGTACTGGAAGAAGCTGACCACTCGCGGCGCGATGATCGGCGGCTGGCTGGGTCTGGTGAGTGCTGTTGGTCTGATGATCCTCGGCCCGACCATCTGGGTGCAGATTCTGCATCACGAGAAGGCGATCTTCCCTTACGAATATCCGGCGCTGTTCTCGATGATGATTGCGTTCATCGGGATCTGGTTCTTCTCGATTACTGACAAGTCGGCGGCTGCGGACAATGAGCGGGCGCTGTTCTTCCCGCAGTTTGTGCGTTCGCAGACCGGGTTGGGGGCGAGTGGGGCGGTTTCGCACTAAGAGATCAGCTGTAAGCTGCAAGCTGCAAGAAAACGCCCTGATTGAGAGATTGGGGCGTTTTTTGTGGGCGTTTATCGGTTGGTTTGGTGTGTATATCCGTTTTTTGCAGTGCTGCGGCTGGCGGTTTCGCCCTTACGGCGACTTACTTTTTTACAAGCGCCTAAAAAAGTAAGCAAAAAACGCTAGCTCCTACGTTCGGCCCGCTCGCTGGGGCTCGGGGTTCCTTCGCTCCGGGACTGATCCGGGCGCAGCGGCTCCGGTTTGCTTCGCTGCACCTCCTTCCGCTGTGTCTGGCTGCGCCAGACGGTCGCTACGCTCCCACGCCCGGATCAATCCCTCCACTCAGCCTTCCGACGTCGCCCGTAGATCAAAAGCACTCGAGCTTGCGCTCATTGTTGAGTGGGGCGGCTTCGCCGCAGGCAGCTGCGCTGCTTTGCTTTCTGTGGGAGCGAGCCTGCTCGCGAAGGCGGCCTGACAGCCGACCAGGTCTTGAGCTAGCACGCGATCCAACTGGAGCTGCCGAAGGCTGCGATCTTTTGATCTGGCTTTTGCTTTTGCTGTGGCTTTTGATCCGGCTTTTGATCTCTTGCCCCTTCGGCAGGCTTCGTTACGGGATCGATCCGGGTGTGGGAGCGCAGCGACCGTACGACGCAGTCGTACACAGCGGAAGGAGGTGCAGCGAAGCAAACCGTAGCCGCTGCGCCCGGATCGGTCCCGTAACGAAGGTACCCCGAGCCCCAGCGAGCGGGCCGTACGCCGGGGCAAAGCCTTTTGGGTTACCTTTTTGGCGTCTGAAAAAGGTGACTCGCTGTAAGAGCGAAACCGCCAGCGGCAGCACCCGCAGCAACGGATATGCCCCCAAAATCCAAGAACCAGTCGGCCCGAAGGCCGCTGAGGCCACAAACAAAAACGGCCTCTATATAAGAGGCCGTTCCTGACACACCACTAAACCATCACAAAAAAGAAAAACCCTTATTTGCGATCTTCCAGTTTGGTAATGTCACGCGACTCGTAACCGGTGTACAGCTGGCGCGGACGGCCAATCTTGTACGGGCTCGAAAGCATTTCTTTCCAGTGCGAAATCCAGCCCACAGTACGCGCCAGGGCGAAAATCACCGTGAACATGCTGGTTGGAATGCCGATCGCCTTGAGGATGATCCCCGAGTAGAAGTCGACGTTCGGGTACAGCGAGCGCTCGATGAAGTACGGGTCGGTCAGGGCGATCTCTTCCAGGCGCATGGCCAGTTCGAGTTGCGGATCGTTGTTGATGCCCAGTTCCTTCAGCACTTCGTCGCAGGTCTGCTTCATGACAGTCGCGCGAGGGTCGCGGTTCTTGTAGACGCGGTGACCGAAGCCCATCAACTTGAACGGATCGTTCTTGTCCTTGGCCTTGGCGATGAACTTGTCGATGTTCGACACATCGCCAATCTCGTCGAGCATGGTCAGCACGGCTTCGTTCGCACCGCCGTGGGCAGGGCCCCACAGTGCGGCGATACCGGCGGCGATGCAGGCGAACGGGTTGGCACCCGAAGAGCCGGCCAGACGCACGGTGGAGGTCGAAGCGTTCTGCTCGTGGTCGGCGTGGAGGATGAAGATCCGATCCATGGCCTTGGCGAGTACCGGGCTGATCGGTTTGATCTCGCACGGGGTGTTGAACATCATGTGCAGGAAGTTTTCCGCGTAAGTCAGATCGTTGCGCGGGTACATCATGGGTTGGCCCATGGAGTACTTGTAAACCATCGCTGCCAGGGTCGGCATCTTCGCAACCAGACGGATCGCGGAAATTTCGCGATGCTGCGGGTTATTGATGTCCAGGGAGTCGTGGTAGAAGGCCGAGAGGGCGCCGACTACACCGCACATGACGGCCATCGGGTGGGCGTCGCGACGGAAACCGTTGAAGAAGGTTTTCAGCTGCTCGTGAACCATGGTGTGGTTTTTCACGGTGCTGACGAACTGGGCCTTCTGTTCTGCGGTCGGCAATTCGCCGTTGAGCAGCAGGTAGCAGGTTTCCAGGTAGTCCGACTTTTCAGCCAGCTGTTCGATCGGGTAGCCGCGGTGCAACAAAATGCCGTTGTCGCCGTCGATATAGGTAATTTTCGATTCGCACGAAGCGGTCGACATGAAACCCGGGTCGAAAGTGAAGCGGCCCGTGGCCGTCAGGCCCCGAACATCGATTACATCGGGACCAACGGTGCCGGTTAAAATGGGCAGCTCGACGGGGGCTGCGCCCTCGATGATCAACTGCGCTTTTTTGTCAGCCATGTGGCCTCCTATTTATGCTTGAACCATCAGACAGACCCCCCACGCAGGGCCCGCACCACTATAGTGAGATAAATTCGAATGTCAATTTGCCTAAAGTCTTGCTCCAGAAGGCTTTAAGCCGACTTTTTCCTCGAAATTGCCTGCCATTTACGCCTTTTATGCAACTTGTGCAATCCGCTATTGGGGGTAGGTGAACGCGTTGTCATTAGTAGCCTAACTGTCTATACTCGGCCACCGACCGCCAAGGGCTTTTGGGCTTGCTTTCATTGGGGGTCGCATCCCTGGGTGGTGGTTACCTGACCAGTGCACTCCCCAACAACTTTGCCCTGATTGTTAGGGGCTCTTCAGTGTGAAAAAAAAGCCGTGAAAAGCCAACGACCTGTAAACCTAGACCTAAGGACCATCAAACTCCCAGTCACTGCTTACACGTCCATTCTTCACCGTATCTCCGGTGTCATCCTCTTCGTGTGCCTTGCCATCATGCTTTACGCATTGGACAAGTCGCTGAGCTCCGAGGAAGGCTTCGGTCAGGTGAAAGCGTGTCTGACCAGTCCGCTAGCCAAGCTAGTGATTTGGGGCATCCTGTCCGCTCTGCTGTATCACCTGGTAGCCGGTGTGCGCCACTTGATCATGGACATGGGCATCGGTGAGACGCTGGAAGGCGGCAAACTGGGCTCGAAAATCGTTATCGCCGTTTCCGTGGTGGTAATCGTTCTGGCAGGAGTCTGGATATGGTAACTAACGTCACTAACCTGTCGCGTTCGGGCCTCTATGACTGGATGGCACAGCGTGTGTCTGCGGTCGTTCTCGCGGCTTACTTCATCTTTCTGATCGGATACATCGTCGCCAACCCTGGCCTCGAGTATGCCCAGTGGCATGAACTGTTCGCTCACAACGGAATGCGTATTTTCAGCCTGCTGGCCCTTGTTGCTCTGGGCGCCCACGCCTGGGTCGGCATGTGGACCATCGCGACCGACTACCTGACGCCAATGGCGTTCGGCAAGTCCGCAACGGCGATACGTTTCCTTTTCCAGGCAGTATGCGGCGTTGCGATGTTCGCTTACTTCGTCTGGGGTGTGCAGATTCTCTGGGGTATCTGATTCATGGCTAACATTCCAACGATTTCTTTCGACGCCATCATTATTGGTGGTGGCGGTGCCGGCATGCGCGCTGCGCTGCAGCTGGCACAGGGCGGCCACAAGACTGCGGTGATCACCAAGGTTTTCCCGACCCGTTCGCACACTGTGTCCGCACAGGGCGGCATCACGTGCGCCATCGCTTCCGCCGACCCGAACGATGACTGGCGCTGGCACATGTACGATACCGTCAAGGGTTCCGACTACATCGGTGACCAGGACGCTATCGAATACATGTGTCAGGAAGGCCCGGCCGCTGTTTTCGAGCTGGACCACATGGGTCTGCCGTTCTCGCGTACCGAGCAAGGCCGCATCTATCAGCGTCCGTTCGGTGGCCAGTCCAAGGACTACGGCAAGGGCGGTCAGGCTGCACGTACCTGTGCTGCATCCGACCGTACCGGTCACGCGCTGCTGCACACGCTTTATCAGGGCAACCTGAAAGCCGGCACTACGTTCCTCAACGAGTACTACGCTGTTGATCTGGTGAAAAACCAGGAAGGCGAATTCGTTGGTGTGATCGCGATCTGCATCGAAACCGGCGAAACCTCCTACATCCGTGCCAAGGCCACCGTTCTGGCCACTGGCGGTGCAGGCCGTATCTACGCGTCCACCACCAACGCCCTGATCAACACCGGTGACGGCGTCGGCATGGCTCTGCGTGCTGGCGTGCCGGTACAAGACATCGAAATGTGGCAGTTCCACCCGACCGGCATCGCCGGCGCCGGTGTACTGGTTACCGAAGGTTGCCGTGGTGAAGGTGGTTACCTGATCAACAAGCACGGCGAGCGTTTCATGGAGCGTTATGCTCCGAACGCGAAGGACCTTGCAGGTCGTGACGTGGTTGCCCGTTCGATGGTCAAGGAAATCATCGCCGGCAACGGTTGCGGTCCGAATGGCGACCACGTAATGCTCAAACTCGACCACCTGGGCGAGGAAGTGCTGCACAGCCGTCTGCCAGGCATCTGCGAACTGTCGAAGACTTTCGCCCACGTTGACCCGGTCGTTGCTCCGGTTCCGGTTGTGCCGACCTGCCATTACATGATGGGCGGCGTTGCCACCAACATTCATGGCCAGGCGATCACCCAGAACGCCGAAGGTCAGGACCAGATCATTCCTGGTCTGTTCGCGGTAGGCGAAGTGGCTTGCGTATCGGTACACGGTGCGAACCGTCTGGGCGGCAACTCGCTGCTCGACCTGGTGGTATTCGGTCGCGCTGCCGGCCTGCACCTGGAAAAGGCGTTGACCGATGGCATCGAATACGACGACGCTACCGAGTCCGACATCGAAGCTGCACTGTCGCGTCTGAACGCGCTGAACAACCGTACCGACGGTGAAGACGTAGCCACCCTGCGTCGCGAGCTGCAAAGCTGCATGCAGAACTACTTCGGTGTATTCCGTACCGGCGAATACATGCAGAAGGGCATCGCTCAGCTGGCCGATCTGCGCAAGCGTATCGCCAACGTGAAGATCAACGACAAGTCGCAAGCGTTCAACACTGCACGTATCGAAGCGCTGGAACTGCAGAACCTGCTGGAAGTGGCTGAAGCTACCGCCATCGCGGCCGAAGTACGTAAAGAGTCCCGCGGCGCTCACGCCCGTGAAGACTTCGAAGACCGTGATGACGAAAACTGGCTGTGCCACACCCTGTACTTCCCGGGTGACAAGCGCGTCACCAAGCGTGCCGTGAACTTCTCGCCGAAGACTGTTCCGACTTTCGAACCTAAAGTCCGGACTTATTAAGGGTGACCGCCATGTTGCAAGTCAGTGTTTATCGCTACAACCCTGATCAGGACGCTGCGCCGTTCATGCAGGATTTCCAGGTCGATACCGGTGGTAAAGACCTGATGGTGCTGGACGTGCTGGCCCTGATCAAAGAGCAGGACGAAGGTTTCTCCTATCGTCGCTCCTGCCGTGAAGGCGTCTGCGGCTCCGACGGCATGAACATCAACGGCAAGAACGGTCTGGCCTGCATCACGCCGCTGTCTGCCGTTGTAAAAGGCAACAAGCTGATCGTTCGTCCGCTGCCAGGTTTGCCGGTTATCCGTGACCTGGTCGTCGATATGAGCATCTTCTACAAGCAATACGAGAAGGTGAAGCCTTACCTGCAGAACGACACGCCGGCTCCGGCCATCGAGCGTCTGCAGTCGCCAGAAGAGCGCGAAAAGCTCGACGGTCTGTACGAGTGCATCCTGTGCGCCTGCTGCTCGACCTCTTGCCCGTCCTTCTGGTGGAACCCGGACAAGTTCCTGGGTCCTGCTGCGCTGCTGCAAGCCTACCGCTTCCTGGCAGACAGCCGCGACACCAAGACCAGCGAACGTCTGGCTTCACTTGACGACCCGTTCAGCGTTTTCCGCTGCCGGGGCATCATGAACTGCGTCAACGTATGTCCGAAAGGCCTGAACCCGACTAAGGCCATCGGTCACATCCGTAACATGCTGCTTTCGAGCGGCGTGTGATTCAGCTGCTGTAACCGTTGCACCGTAGAGGCTGTGGCGCGGGCTTCAACCCGCGTCATGGCTATAACCAGAGCCGTAGCCATAAGCTGCAGCTCTTCTTTTGAAGAAATGAGACAAGCAGGGGCATCCGGGCTGGTACCCGGACTATCAGTGTGATCCTAGGTGGCTTGTTTTAGTCGCTGCATTCGGACTTCTGCAAGTTTGCTCGGTGTCGACACCGATGGTGTTCCCCTAACCGAGGGTGACCAAGCATGCAAGAAAGCGTGATGCAGCGCATGTGGAACAGCGCCTACCTTTCAGGTGGAAACGCTGCCTATGTGGAAGAGCTTTATGAGCTCTACCTGCACGACCCTAACGCTGTGCCAGAAGAGTGGCGCACCTACTTTCAGAAGTTGCCAGCCGACGGCAACTCTGCCACTGATGTTTCGCACTCGACGATTCGCGATCATTTCGTGCTGCTGGCAAAGAACCAGCGCCGCGCCCAACCGGTTTCCGCCGGCAGCGTGAGCAGTGAGCACGAGAAGAAGCAAGTTGAAGTGCTGCGATTGATCCAGGCCTACCGTATGCGTGGCCACCAGGCAGCCCAGCTTGACCCGCTGGGGCTGTGGCAGCGTCCTGCACCTGCAGACCTGTCGATCAATCATTACGGCTTGACCAATGCCGATCTTGATACGACCTTCCGTGCCGGCGACCTGTTCATCGGCAAAGAGGAAGCGAGCCTACGCGAAATTCACGAAGCGTTGCAGCAGACATATTGCCGCACCATCGGCGCTGAATTCACGCACATCACCGATTCCGAGCAGCGCCAGTGGTTCCAGCAGCGTCTGGAAAGCGTGCGTGGTCGTCCGACGTACTCCGCCGACATCAAGAGCCACCTGCTTGAGCGCGTGACTGCCGGTGAAGGCCTGGAAAAATACCTCGGTACCAAATACCCGGGCACCAAGCGTTTCGGTCTGGAAGGCGGCGAAAGCCTGATTCCGATGCTCGACGAACTGATCCAGCGTTCCGGCTCGTACGGCACCAAGGAAGTTGTCATCGGCATGGCCCACCGTGGCCGTCTGAACGTTCTGGTCAATACCTTCGGCAAGAACCCGCGCGAGCTGTTCGACGAGTTCGAAGGCAAGAAGAAGGTCGAGCTCGGTTCCGGTGACGTTAAATACCACCAGGGCTTCTCGTCCAACGTGATGACCACCGGCGGTGAAGTTCACCTCGCCATGGCGTTCAACCCGTCCCACCTGGAAATCGTTTCCCCGGTGGTTGAAGGTTCGGTGCGCGCCCGTCAGGACCGTCGCAACGACCTGACCGGTGAGAAGGTACTGCCGATCTCCATCCACGGTGACGCGGCATTCGCCGGTCAGGGCGTGGTCATGGAAACCTTCCAGATGTCGCAGACCCGCGGTTTCAAGACCGGCGGTACCGTGCACATCGTGATCAACAACCAGGTCGGTTTCACCATCAGCAACCCGCTGGACTCGCGCTCCACCGAGTACGCCACCGACGTTGCCAAGATGATCCAGGCGCCGATCCTCCATGTGAATGGTGATGATCCGGAAGCCGTGCTGTTCGTGACCCAACTGGCCATCGACTACCGCATGCAGTTCAAGCGTGACGTGGTGATCGATCTGGTCTGCTACCGTCGTCGCGGCCACAACGAGGCCGACGAGCCAAGCGGCACCCAGCCACTGATGTATCAGCAGATCACCAAGCAGCGCACCACCCGTGAGCTGTACGCTGATCGCCTGACTCAGGCCGGTGTGCTTGACGCTGAACGCGTTCAGGCCAAGGTCGACGAATACCGCAACGCGCTGGACAACGGTCTGCACGTAGTGAAATCGCTGGTCAAAGAGCCGAACAAAGAGCTGTTCGTCGACTGGCGTCCGTACCTGGGCCACGCCTGGACTGCGCGTCACGACACGCGTTTCGATCTCAAGACCCTGCAAGAACTGTCCGCCAAGCTGCTGGAAATTCCGGAAGGCTTCGTGGTTCAGCGTCAGGTCGCGAAGATCTACGAAGACCGTCAGAAGATGCAAGCCGGCGGCCTGCCGATCAACTGGGGTTACGCCGAAACCATGGCGTACGCGACCCTGGCGTTCGAAGGTCACCCGATTCGCATGACTGGTCAGGACATCGGCCGCGGTACGTTCTCGCACCGTCACGCTGTGTTGCACAACCAGAAAGACGCGGGCACCTACATTCCGCTGCAGAACCTGTACGAAGGTCAGCCACGTTTCGACCTGTACGACTCGTTCCTCTCGGAAGAAGCGGTACTGGCATTTGAATACGGTTACTCGACCACCACGCCAAACGCGCTGGTGATCTGGGAAGCCCAGTTCGGCGACTTCGCCAACGGTGCTCAGGTCGTGATCGACCAGTTCATCACCAGCGGCGAGCACAAGTGGGGCCGTCTCTGCGGTCTGACCATGCTGCTGCCACACGGTTACGAAGGCCAAGGCCCTGAGCATAGCTCGGCTCGTCTTGAGCGTTACCTGCAGCTGTGCGCCGAGCACAACATTCAGGTGTGCATGCCGACCACGCCAGCACAGATCTACCACTTGCTGCGTCGTCAGGTGATCCGTCCGCTGCGCAAGCCGCTGGTCGTGCTGACGCCGAAGTCGCTGCTGCGCCACAAGCTGGCCATCTCGACGCTGGAAGATCTGGCCGAAGGTTCGTTCCAGACCGTGATCCCGGAAATCGATGCACTGGACCCGAAAAAGGTCGAGCGCGTGGTTCTGTGCAGCGGCAAGGTCTACTACGACCTGCTGGAAAAACGCCGTGCCGAAGGCCGCGAAGATATCGCCATCGTGCGTATCGAGCAGCTGTATCCGTTCCCTGAGGACGACTTGAAAGAAGTCCTGGCTCCATACACCAACGTCAAACACGCCGTTTGGTGTCAGGAAGAGCCGATGAACCAGGGTGCCTGGTACTGCAGCCAGCATCACTTGCGTCGCAGCATCGCCAACCTCGACAAGACTCTCGTACTTGAGTACGCGGGCCGTGAGGCTTCGGCTGCACCAGCTTGTGGTTACGCATCGATGCACGCCGAGCAGCAGGAAAAACTGCTGCAAGATGCTTTCACTGTTTAACGCCTTCGCGCTGACTGAAACCGAATTTTAAGGACCCACAGATAATGGCTATCGAAATCAAAGCCCCGTCATTCCCGGAATCGGTTGCCGATGGCACCGTTGCCACCTGGCACAAGAAACCAGGTGAGGCCGTCAAGCGTGACGACCTGATCGTCGACATCGAAACCGACAAAGTCGTGCTCGAAGTGTTGGCTGAAGCGGACGGCGTGCTGGGCGCAATCGTTGCCGAAGAGGGCGCTACCGTTCTGTCGAACCAGGTCCTGGGCTCGATCGAAGAGGGCGGCGCTGCTGCTGCCGCTCCTGCCGCCGCTGCTGCTCCGGCCGCTACTGCCGCTGCCGCACCAGCTGCTGCCGATGGCGAAGATGACCCGATCGCCGCTCCTGCCGCGCGCAAGCTGGCTGAAGAAAACGGCATCAACATCGCTTCCGTTGCCGGCACCGGCAAGGGCGGTCGTGTGACCAAGGAAGACGTGGTAGCAGCAGTTGCTGCGAAGAAAGCCGCTCCGGCTGCCGCACCTGCCAAGGCTGCTGCTCCTTCGGCTGCTGCGCCTGTGTTCGCTGCCGGCGACCGCATCGAGAAGCGCGTACCGATGACTCGCGTACGTGCCACCGTGGCCAAGCGTCTGGTTGAAGCCCAGTCGAACATGGCGATGCTGACCACGTTCAACGAAGTCGACATGACCGAAGTCATGGCCCTGCGTTCGAAGTACAAGGACCTGTTCGAGAAGTCCCACAACGGCGTACGCCTGGGCTTCATGTCGTTCTTCGTGAAAGCGGCCACCGAAGCGCTGAAACGCTTCCCGGCTGTCAACGCGTCGATCGACGGCGGCGACATCGTTTACCACGGCTATGCGGACATCGGCGTTGCCGTTTCCAGCGACCGTGGCCTGGTGGTACCGGTTCTGCGTAACGCCGAGCTGATGAGCCTGGCTGAAATCGAAGGCGGCATCGCAACATTTGGCAAGAAAGCCCGTGACGGCAAACTGTCGATGGACGAGATGACCGGTGGTACCTTCACCATCACCAACGGTGGTACCTTCGGTTCGATGATGTCGACGCCGATCGTCAACCCGCCGCAGGCAGCGATTCTGGGCATGCACAACATCATCCAGCGTCCGATGGCCATCAACGGTCAGGTCGTGATCCGTCCGATGATGTACCTGGCTCTGTCCTACGATCACCGCCTGATCGATGGCAAAGAAGCTGTGACCTTCCTGGTGACCATCAAGAACCTGCTGGAAGATCCGGCTCGTCTGTTGCTGGATATCTAAAAAGCAGCTGCAAGCTTTCAGCTACAAGCCTCAAGCTCAAGGCGAGCGGGTGGGCTTGCAGCTTGAAGCTTGCGGCTTGTAGCTTTATTGCTAAAGAGGATTTTTTGAATGTCGCAGAAATTTGACGTAGTAGTGATCGGTGCCGGCCCTGGTGGCTATGTAGCGGCCATCAAGGCTGCTCAGTTGGGCCTGACCACTGCCTGCATCGAGAAGTACACCGACGCAGAGGGCAAGCAAGCCCTGGGCGGTACCTGCCTGAACGTGGGTTGCATTCCTTCCAAGGCGCTGCTCGACAGCTCGTGGAAATACAAGGAAGCCAAAGAGAGCTTCAACGTTCACGGTATCTCGACCGGCGAAGTCAAAATGGACGTCGCTGCGATGGTTGGCCGCAAGGCTGGCATCGTCAAGAACCTGACTGGCGGCGTTGCCACCCTGTTCAAGGCCAACGGCGTTACTTCGATCCAGGGCCACGGCAAGCTGCTGGCCGGCAAGAAAGTCGAAGTCACCAAGCCGGACGGTTCGGTTGAAGTCATCGAAGCGGAAAACGTCATCCTCGCGCCAGGCTCGCGTCCGATCGACATTCCACCGGCCCCGGTTGACCAGAAAGTCATCGTCGATTCGACTGGCGCTCTGGAGTTCCAGTCCGTACCTAAGCGTCTGGGCGTGATCGGCGCTGGCGTGATCGGTCTGGAGCTGGGTTCGGTATGGTCGCGTCTGGGTGCAGAAGTGACTGTTCTCGAAGCGCTGGACACTTTCCTGATGGCAGCGGACACCGCTGTTTCCAAGGAAGCGCTGAAAACCCTGACCAAACAGGGTCTGGACATCAAGCTGGGCGCTCGCGTTACCGGTTCGAAAGTCAACGGCGAAGAAGTCGTCGTCAACTACACCGATGCCAACGGCGAACAGACCATCACTTTCGACAAGCTGATCGTTGCCGTTGGTCGCCGTCCGGTGACCACTGATCTGCTGTCTGCCGACTGCGGCGTGGAAATCGACGAGCGCGGTTTCATCGCGGTCGATGACCATTGCGTCACAGCTGTACCGGGCGTCTTCGCCATCGGTGACGTGGTTCGCGGCATGATGCTGGCCCACAAGGCTTCGGAAGAAGGCATCATGGTTGTCGAGCGCATCAAGGGCCACAAGGCTCAGATGAACTATGATTTGATCCCTTCGGTTATTTATACTCACCCGGAAATCGCGTGGGTTGGCAAAACCGAGCAGGCGCTGAAGGCCGAAGGCGTTGAAGTCAACGTCGGCACCTTCCCGTTCGCCGCTTCCGGCCGTGCCATGGCTGCCAACGATACCGGTGGTTTCGTCAAGGTCATCGCCGATGCCAAGACCGACCGCGTATTGGGCGTGCACGTGATTGGCCCGAGCGCTGCAGAACTGGTTCAGCAGGGCGCGATCGGTATGGAGTTCGGCACCAGCGCTGAAGACCTGGGCATGATGGTTTTCTCCCATCCGACCCTGTCCGAAGCCTTGCACGAAGCTGCTCTGGCAGTGAATGGCGGCGCCATTCACATTGCCAACCGCAAGAAGCGTTAAGACATAATAAGAAACCACGGCGGCAACGGCCCGTCGTGAGCCTTGCAAGCAAGACTCACCGCGGAATGTCCGCCGGACGCAGTCTTGCGTAGCCCAGCTACGCAAGCAGCAGTCACAGGTGGCGCGGCACTCAAACGAGCGCAGCGCCGAATGCGCAGTACCTAACGAAGACGGTAAAAAGCATGAATCTTCACGAGTATCAGGGTAAGCAGCTGTTCGCTGAATACGGCCTGCCAGTTTCCACTGGTTACGCAGTAGACACCCCGGAAGCAGCAGCAGAAGCTTGCGACAAAATCGGCGGCAACGAGTGGGTCGTCAAAGCCCAGGTTCACGCCGGTGGTCGCGGTAAAGCGGGCGGCGTAAAGCTGGTTCGCAGCAAAGAAGACGCCAAAGCCTTCGCACAGCAGTGGCTGGGCAAGCGTCTGGTGACTTACCAGACTGACGCCAATGGCCAGCCAGTCACCAAGATCCTGGTTGAATCGTGCACTGATATCGCTAAAGAGCTGTACCTGGGCGCTGTCGTTGACCGTTCGAGCCGTCGCATCGTGTTCATGGCTTCCACCGAAGGTGGCGTGGACATCGAGAAAATCGCTCACGACACTCCAGAAAAAATTCTCAAGGCCACTATCGATCCACTGGTTGGCGCTCAGCCATCCCAGGGTCGCGAGCTGGCATTCCAGCTGGGTCTGGAAGGCAAGCAGGTCACTCAGTTCGCCAAGATCTTCGTAGGTCTGGCCAAGCTGTTCAAAGACCACGACCTGGCTCTGCTGGAAGTGAACCCGCTGGTGATCAAGGCTGACGGCGATCTGCACTGCCTCGACGCGAAGATCAACATCGACGCCAACGCCATGTACCGTCAGCCTAAGCTGAAGGCTTTCCACGATCCGTCGCAGGACGATCCGCGCGAAGCGCACGCTGCCAAGTTCGAACTGAACTACGTAGCCCTGGAAGGCAACATCGGCTGCATGGTCAACGGTGCCGGTCTGGCCATGGGTACCATGGACATCGTCAACCTGCATGGCGGCAAGCCAGCCAACTTCCTCGACGTAGGCGGTGGCGCTACCAAGGAACGCGTTACTGAAGCGTTCAAGATCATCCTGTCCGACCAGAACGTCGCGGCAGTACTGGTCAACATCTTCGGCGGCATCGTTCGCTGCGACATGATTGCCGAAGGCATCATCGGCGCTGTGAAAGAAGTCGGCGTGAAAATCCCGGTTGTTGTTCGCCTTGAAGGCAACAACGCTGAGCTGGGCGCTAAAGTACTGGCAGAAAGCGGTTTGAACATCATCGCTGCTACCAGCCTGACCGACGCTGCTCAACAAGTTGTCAAAGCTGCGGAGGGCAAATAATGAGCGTCCTGATCAATAAAGACACCAAAGTTATCTGCCAGGGTATTACCGGTTCGCAAGGTAGTTTCCACACCCAGCAAGCCATCGAATACGGCACCAAGATGGTTGGTGGCGTAACTCCAGGCAAAGGCGGCACCGAGCACCTGGGTCTGCCAGTGTTCAACACCGTAAAAGACGCAGTAGCTGCCACTGGCGCTACCGCCAGCGTGATCTACGTTCCGGCTCCGTTCTGCAAGGACTCGATCCTGGAAGCGGCATTCGGCGGCATCAAGCTGATCGTCTGCATCACCGAAGGCATTCCTACCCTGGACATGCTGGACGCCAAGGTCAAGTGCGACGAGCTGGGCGTAGTCCTGATCGGCCCTAACTGCCCAGGCGTGATCACCCCAGGCGAATGCAAGATCGGCATCATGCCAGGTCACATTCACTTGCCAGGCAAGGTCGGTATCGTTTCGCGTTCCGGCACCCTGACCTACGAAGCTGTGAAGCAGACCACTGACGCCGGTTTCGGTCAGTCGACTTGCGTCGGCATCGGCGGTGACCCGATCCCGGGTTCGAACTTCATCGACATCCTGAAGCTGTTCCAGGAAGACCCGAAGACCGAGGCGATCGTGATGATCGGCGAGATCGGCGGTTCGGCTGAAGAAGAAGCGGCTGCCTACATCAAGGCTAACGTGACCAAGCCGGTTGTTTCCTACATCGCTGGTGTGACTGCTCCTCCGGGCAAGCGCATGGGCCATGCTGGCGCAATCATCTCTGGCGGCAAAGGCACTGCAGACGAGAAATTCGCTGCGCTGCAAGACGCAGGCGTAAAAACCGTGCGTTCGCTGGCAGACATCGGCAAGGCCTTGGCCGAGCTGACTGGCTGGGAAGTGAAGAAGTAAGCTTCGGCTGACTTTTTAGCTCCAGCAACAAAGGCCACCTTCGGGTGGCCTTTGTCGTTTCAGAGCAGCGGCAAGCTTCAAGCGGCTAGCTGCAAGATAGAAGCTTGCAGCTTGAAACTTGTAGCTTGCAGCTGCTTTTCTTATGTAAACGCGACACTGAAACGTCGCGTATCGGATAGTTCGCCCTCCAACAGTGCGTTTGTCAGCCAAATTCGTTAGGCTGGCCGCCATTTTTGCGTCCGCCGCCCACAAGGCAGCTACGCGCTTTAAGGGTCAGTCCCATACGGATCGACAGCATTTCCCTAATCCAACAGGGCAATCCCCCTCTAAATTCCGATTTCAGTAGTGTGGTATTACCTTAATGAAAGTTTTGAAAGGTCAGGACATCCTGGCACTTGGTTTTATGACGTTTGCCCTGTTTGTCGGGGCCGGTAACATCATTTTCCCGCCGATCGTCGGCTTGCAGGCCGGGCCTCACGTCTGGATGGCCGCACTGGGCTTCCTGATTACCGCCGTTGGTTTGCCGGTGGTCACCGTGGTGGCGCTGGCCAAGGTCGGCGGTGCGATGGATGCGCTGAGCAGCCCGATCGGCAAGATCGCCGGCGGTATCCTCGCGGCGGCATGCTATCTGGCTGTGGGGCCGCTGTTCGCCACCCCGCGTACCGCGACCGTATCCTTTGAAGTGGGTCTGGCGCCATTGACCGGTGAAAGCCCGCTGGCGCTGTTCCTCTACAGCTCGGTGTACTTCCTGCTGGTGTTCTTCATTTCGCTCTACCCTGGGCGGTTGCTGGATACCGTTGGCCGCTTCCTCGCGCCGCTGAAAATCATTGCACTGGCAGTACTGGGCATCGCCGCGTTCGCCTTGCCGGCGGGTGACATCGGTCACGGCACACCGGAATATGTGGCGGCACCGTTCTCTCAGGGCTTCATCAATGGTTACCTGACCATGGATACCCTCGGCGCACTGGTATTCGGCATCGTTATCGTCAACGCGATCCGCTCCCGTGGCGTCGAGTCGCCGGCGCTGATCACCCGTTACGCGATCATTGCCGGGCTGATTGCCGGCGTGGGTCTGGCACTGGTCTACGTCAGCCTGTTCCGCCTCGGGTCCGGCAGCCATGAAGTCGCAGTCGGCGCCACCAACGGCGCGGCGGTGTTGCATGCTTACGTGCAGCACACCTTCGGTTCGCTGGGCAGTGGTTTCCTTGCGGTGCTGATCTCGCTGGCGTGTCTGGTCACGGCGGTCGGTCTGACCTGTGCCTGTGCTGAATACTTCAGCCGTGTGCTGCCACTGTCTTACAAGACGCTGGTGATTATCCTCGCGGCATTTTCGCTGCTGGTCTCCAACCTCGGTCTGACCAAGCTCATTGCTTTCTCGATTCCGGTACTCACCGCGATCTACCCGCCGTGCATCGTTCTGGTCGCACTGAGCTTCTGCAAGGATTTCTGGCATGAGCACGGGCGCATTCTTGGGCCGGTGATGCTGGTTTCCTTCGTTTTCGGCACCATCGACGCCCTGAAAGGCGCTGGTCTGGCCGACTGGATGCCAACTCAGCTGACTCATCTGCCGCTGAGCGAGCAGGGTCTGGCGTGGCTGGTGCCGTGCGTGATGACCCTGGTGGTCGCCGTGGTCTGCGATCGCCTGCTGGGCAAGCGCAGCGAAGTGACTGCCTGACGTGATGTGACCCGCCACAAGCGGGTCAGGCACGGTTAAACAGAAATGCCCCGTATCAATCGATACGGGGCATTTTTTATCAGAGCTGATAATCCTCAACCCAGATAACGTACGACCAGAGCTCCCACATTGACGTTGTCGCTGTCACGGCTCAGGAGTATTCGCTTGTCGGGCTGCACTGCCACCGAGATCCATTGCATACCGGGCCCCATAGAGTGAGTAACGTATCCCTTGCCATCCCCAAAGGTTGTGTCCAGTTCACCCGTTGCCAGATAGCGGCAGGCAAGCATTTGCTCCCTGGTTATTTGCCCTGTACTCCCCACCACAACCAAACCATCCTCAGGCTCTCCACTTAGATCGAACAAAGTGCAACCGTCGGTTAATCCAAGATCAGTGACAACAGGCTTACCCTGATTGAATGCGAGATTTGGTCTACCGTTCGGGTTGTACGCGGCCATCATTGCTTTGCGTCCTTTACCCCAAACGTCGTTAGGAGATGTGTCGACTTGGCCGGCAACAAAGACGCTGCCGTCAGCACGTAACATCAGGCTTCGTACGCTGGCCGGGTAATCCGATGGAATGTAGACGGTCCCGGTGCCATCATCGCCGAAGTCTTTATGGGGCGTTCCATCGACGTTCAGGCGCACAATCTTTCCTTCTCCAGCCCTCGAACCTGCGACTGTGATTACTCCATCCTCTGCTACTGAAATCGAAGCAATGCCCATTGCAAGATCCAGCCAGCCTTGGTTGTTGAAAGCGGTATCGAAATCTCCTTTCTGATCAAGTCTGAACAGTCGGTCGCTTTGACCGACGAGTATTTTTTCATCAGCAGTCAGTACTAACCTGGTTCTGGATTGCGACTTGATGGAAGCTTCCGGTTTTGGCAATTGCGATTCGGACTGTGGCAGGAAAGGGACGTAAACCGTCCCATCGGGACCGAAATCGCGATCTCTTTCACCATCAGCGAAGAATCTGGCAAGCGCAAATCGGGTTCCTTGGTCCTCATCATATTGATACCCAAAAAGCAGCGCCTTGCCGTCTTTATAAAGACAGGCGCCAGTTCCGCTGGCTTGTCCCGAACCTGTAAACGTACCTACGATCAAACCGTTTTCGTTGAAGCCAGTATCGTTAGTACCGTCCGCCAGTAATTGCGCCAAATGAAAACTGACCTTGCCCTCTACAACAGTTTTTCCCACGAGAAGGATCTTTCCATCCGGGCGCAAGCCTGCGATTTTCAAAGCCTGGCTTCCCGCAGCAAATGACTCGGCGTACCCCCGGTTGCCAAACGTTGTGTCAATGGGCAGCGCAGCGTTCAAAGGTCTCATGCTCAAATCCTTGTCTGATAGGGGAGCGGTCAGTGTTCCCGTTTGAGAAAACGACCTTATGCCTCGCCATACCCTCGGCGCTACTGTCAGAGTTGACAGGTATAAGCCTCTGAAAACTGATAGCTGCGGTCTATTTTGAATAAATTTGACTCTTCAATGAGCGTGTCTTTTTACGAGCCAACACGTCGAAACGAAGGGTTCCCTCCATCATTCCTCTTGCTCAGGACAACGAATGTCGTTCATCCAAGCCAATCTGATCCACTTGCTCGCCGCCGTCTGGTTCGTCGTCTGCTGGGGCGGTTACACCCGTTATGCCACCTGGAAGGCCCGTGATACGGCGTGTCTGGCCAGCGTGTTGCACCTTTACCGTGAAGACTGGATGCGCCGCATGCTGCTGCGTGACAACCGCATCGCCGATGCCAGCGTGATCGGCAATCTGGAGCGCAACGCGTCGTTCTTCGCCTCCAGCACGCTGATCATCCTTGCCGGTATCCTCACCGTGCTCGGTGCGTCCGACCGAGCCGTGTCGTTGTTGGCGGATATTCCGATGGTGCAGCAGGCGTCGCAAGGCATGTCGGAGATCAAGTTGCTGTGCCTGGCACTGGTGTTCGTCTATGCGTTCTTCACGTTCAGCTGGTGCATGCGTCAGTACAACTTCGCGGCGATTCTGGTCGGTTCAGCGCCGATGATCGGCGAGCGCCAAGTGACCGAGCAGGAACGCAAGGCGTTCGCTTCGCGGGCGGCGCGGGTGATTTCGATGGCGGCCAACCAGTTCAACTTCGGCCTGCGTTCTTATTACTTCGGCATGAGCATGCTGGCGTGGTTCGTCAGCCCGTGGCTGTTCATGATCATGAGCGCGGGAGTCGTGGTGGTTTTGTATCGCCGCGAGTTTCATTCCGACGTTCTCGATGTCATGGTCTATACCCCTACAGAGGCGCCCGTCCCAGAGGCGAACAAAGAGGCTGTTTGATGAGTATTCCGTTCTGGTGTGTGTTTATCAGTGCTTTATTGATCTACGTGGCGCGCATGCCGGTGGCCAAGGCCATGAAAGAGCAGGGCGGGTATGACAATCACTTGCCGCGGCAGCAGCAGGCGCAGTTGACTGGCTTCGGTGCGAGGGCGCTGGCGGCCCATCAGAACAGCATCGAAGCCTTCATCCTCTTCGCCGTCGGCGTGCTGATGGCGCATACCACGCAAACCGCGGGTTGGCTGATCGATGCGCTGGCGATCATCTTCGTGATCTCGCGGATTTTCTATCTGTGGTTCTATCTGGCCGATCTGGCGAAGTTGCGCAGCCTGATGTGGCTAGTTGGCTTCATCTGTTCGCTGTTGCTGATGATTAGTCCGACTTTTAGAACCGTGTTGCTCTAATCGGTAAATCGCAGGCAAAAGAAAACCCGCACTTGGCGGGTTTTCTTTCACACCACAAAGCTTATTGCTTTTTGGCGGCTTCTTCTTGAGCAGCGGCGTTCGATTCAGCCTGAGCTTTGGCAGCTTCGGCGTTTTCTTTTGCTGCGTCGTTCACTTTATCCTGAGCTTTGTTCATGTCTTGCTGAGCTTGCTCAGCATGTTGGTTTGCATCTTGAGCTTTGTCCTCGGATTTTTTATCGCAGGCAGCGAGACCGAGGGAAGCGGTCAACATCAAGGCAATAGCTAAAGTCTTACGCATGGGGTGTATCTCCTTATGGAAAATAACTACTGGCCTTAAGAACTCGGCGCTACGGGTTAAGTTCCTCAATTGTTTCAGATATATAAGTTTGTTTTATCACGGAACTTTTGCCGCTTTTCTCACTACTGGCACAAGGCCCAAACGCGAGTAATTATCACATGGCCGAAAACCCCGTTTTTGAGCGCGCGACGCGCTTTTTATCGGCATTGCGCCACTGTCAGGTCCTCGGTCTGCAGGTGCACAATGCCTCCAGCGAAGGGCTGACGGTGATCCTGCCGTACAGCGAAAAAATCGTCGGCAATCCCGAAACCGGAGTCATTCATGGCGGCGCCATCACTTCGCTGATGGACACCGCCTGCGGCATGTCGACACTGTGCGTGCTGCCGGAGTTCGAAGTCTGTCCGACCCTCGATCTGCGCATCGACTACATGCACGCCGCTGAACCGCACAAAGCCGTATACGGCTTTGCCCAGTGCTATCGCGTCACCACCGACGTGATCTTTGCCCGTGGTTTTGCCTACCAGGACGATCCCGAGCAACCGATTGCCCACGTCGTCGGCACATTCATGCGCATGGGCATCGGCCTGAAGGGCAGCAAGGGTTTCGCGGGCGCGATCAAGGGAGCGAGCCAATGAGCAACGATCTCAGGGAGCAGCTGCAACAGGCCCACGCGCAGGGCGATTACACGCCGCTGCTGGCGTTGATTCCTTATGCCGGGCTGATCGGTATCGAGTGCTCGCGAGTCGGCGATGAGTTGCTGTTCAAGCTGCCGGCGAACAAGGACAACATTGGTAACCCTTTATTGCCGGCGATCCACGGCGGGGTGATTGCCGGCTTCATGGAGCTGGCCGCAGCCCTGCATTTGCTGATTTTCACCGGCACGCCGGGTGTGCCGAAGATCATCGATTTTTCCCTCGATTACCTGCGCGCCGGGCAGTTTCGCGACACTTGGGCCAGGTGTCAGGTCTGCCGTCAGGGCCGTCGCGTGGCTAACGTAGCGGTAACTGCCTGGCAGAGTACCGAGGCCGAACCGATCGCCACGGCCCGTGCGCACTTCAAAATTGATGAGCCCTTGAAATCCTGAGCAGCGCCCCCAACTCAGATGACAACCCGCCGCAGACCATTTCGGGTCGCGGCCACTGCCATCTGATTGGAGTTTGATGACCATGAGTGTGGAAACTCAAAAGGAAACCCTGGGCTTCCAGACCGAGGTAAAGCAGCTGCTGCACCTCATGATCCATTCGCTGTATTCGAATAAGGAAATTTTCCTTCGCGAATTGATCTCGAACGCCTCTGACGCTGTCGACAAGCTGCGCTTCGAAGCCCTGGCCAAGCCTGAGTTGCTCGAAGGTGGTGCTGACCTGAAAATCCGTGTGAGCTTCGACAAGGACGCCAAGACCGTCACTCTCGAAGACAACGGTATCGGCATGAACCGTGACGATGTGATCACCCACCTGGGGACCATCGCCAAATCCGGCACCGCCGATTTCATGAAAAACCTGTCCGGCGATCAGAAGAAAGATTCGCACCTGATTGGCCAGTTCGGTGTCGGCTTCTACTCGGCCTTCATCGTTGCCGACAAGGTTGACGTTTACAGCCGTCGCGCCGGCACCGATGCCAGCGAAGGCGTGCACTGGTCGTCGAAAGGCGAGGGCGAGTTCGAAGTCGCCACCATCGACAAGCCAGAGCGCGGCACCCGCATCGTCCTGCACCTGAAATCCGGCGAAGACGAATTCGCGGATGGCTGGCGTCTGCGCAACATCATCAAGAAGTACTCCGACCACATTGCTTTGCCGATCGAACTGCCGAAGGAAGTCACTCCGGCCGAAGGCGAAGAGGCTCCAGCCGTTGAATGGGAAACCGTCAACCGCGCCAGCGCCCTGTGGACCCGTCCGCGCACTGAAGTCAAGGACGAGGAATACCAGGAGTTCTACAAACACATCGCTCACGACTTCGAGAATCCGCTGTCGTGGAGCCACAACAAGGTTGAAGGCAAGCTTGAGTACAGCTCGCTGCTGTACGTGCCGGCCCGCGCGCCGTTCGACCTGTACCAGCGTGAAGCGCCGAAGGGCCTGAAGCTGTACGTGCAGCGCGTGTTTGTGATGGATCAGGCCGAGTCGTTCCTGCCGCTATACCTGCGCTTCATCAAAGGCGTGGTCGATTCCAACGACCTGTCGCTGAACGTGTCGCGTGAGATCCTGCAGAAAGACCCGATCATCGATTCGATGAAAACCGCGCTGACCAAGCGTGTGCTCGACATGCTGGAAAAACTGGCGAAGAACGAACCTGAGCAATACAAGGGCTTCTGGAAAAACTTCGGTCAGGTCATGAAAGAAGGCCCGGCAGAAGATTTCGCCAACAAAGAGAAAATTGCCGGTCTGCTGCGTTTTGCATCGACCCAGGGCGACGACGGCGAGCAGATTGTCGGTCTGGCTGACTACCTGGCCCGCGCCAAGGAAGGTCAGGACAAGATCTACTACCTCACCGGCGAAACCTACGCGCAGGTCAAGAACAGCCCGCACCTGGAAGTCTTCCGCAAGAAAGGCATCGAAGTGCTGCTGCTGACCGATCGCATCGACGAGTGGCTGATGAGCTACCTCAGCGAATTCGACGGCAAGACGTTTGTCGACGTGGCGCGCGGTGACCTCGATCTGGGCAACCTGGACTCGGAAGAGGACAAGAAAGCCGCTGAAGAAGTCGCCAAGTCCAAAGAGGGTCTGGTCGAGCGCCTGAAAACTGCGCTGGGTGATTCCGTGGCTGAAGTCCGCGTTTCCCACCGTCTGACCGACTCGCCGGCCATTCTGGCCATCGGCGAACAGGACCTGGGTCTGCAAATGCGCCAGATTCTCGAAGCCAGCGGGCAGAAAGTCCCGGATTCGAAGCCGATCTTCGAATTCAACCCGAGCCACCCGCTGATCGAGAAACTCGATGGCGAGCAGAGCGAAGAGCGTTTTGGCGATCTGTCGCACATCCTCTTCGATCAGGCCGCCCTGGCGGCGGGCGACAGCTTGAAGGATCCGGCCGCTTACGTGCGCCGGCTGAACAAGCTGCTGGTTGAACTGTCGGTTTGATCACGTTGTAGGAAAAACCCGCTTCGGCGGGTTTTTTCATTCTGGTGTTTACACAATCAGGAGTCAGAAATGAGCCAAGTCACTGTACGTTCCGTGGTCTATCAGATTGACGGCCAGGCCTATGAAGGTCGCCTGGCGTTCGACGCCGAGCACAAGGCTGCGCGCCCGGGTTTGCTGATGGCGCCGAACTGGATGGGCGTCAGCGCCGGTGCTGAAGACATCGCCAAAGCGGTGGCGGCCGAGGGCTACGTGGTGCTGATCGCGGATGTCTACGGCCAGAGCGTGCGTCCGCAGAACGCTGATGAGGCGCTGGCAGCAATGATGCCGCTCAAGGACGACCGTGCGCTGCTGCGCAAACGTCTGCAAGTGGCTTTCGAGCAATTGCAGAGCCAGGGCGAAGCTGCGGTGGATACGTCGAAACTGGCGGTGTTCGGTTTCTGCTTCGGTGGTTGCTGTGCGTTGGACCTGGCTCGCACGGGTGCGCCGGTGAAAGCGGCGGTGTCGTTCCACGGCACGCTGGATTCGCTGAACCCGGCGGATGCGCAGAACATCAAGGGCTCGGTGCTGGTGCTGCATGGCGCATCCGATCCATTGGTGCCAAAAGAGCAACTGCCGGCGTTCGAAGAGGAAATGAACGCGGCTAAGGTCGACTGGCAACTGCTCAGCTACGGCGGCGCGGTGCACTCGTTTACCGATCCGCACGCCAACGTACCGGGCAAGATGATGTACGACGAAAAGACCGCCAAGCGCGCGTTCAAGTCGATGCATGATCTGCTGGATGAAGTGTTCAACGGCTGAGTCAGTTTTCAGGCGCTGACTTGATCGGTGTCTGATCTGGCCTCTTCGCGAGCAGGCTCGCTCCCACAGGGAATGCATCACTAACCACTGTGGGAGCGAGCCTGCTCGCGAAGACTGACTGAGGCCCTCTACAAATCTCAGGGTAGTTCGATCCGCTCGACTTCCCCCGGCACCGTCGGCCAATCCCCGGCCGCCCACTTGCGCCGTGCCTCATCAATCGCCGCCGGATCACTGGCAACAAAATTCCAGTTGATCCGTCTCGGCCCGTCCAGCGCCGCGCCGCCGAACACCACCGCATGCATATCGCTTTCGGCAAACAGGCTCATCTCTTCGCCAACCGGCAACACCACCAGCGCATGCGGCTCGATCGCCTCGCCATTCAACTGCGCATCGCCGCTCAACACATACACCGCGCGTTCTTCATGCTCGGCCGGAATCAGCAATGTGGTCGCGGTCTGCATCTTCACTTCGGCATACAGCGTAGGAGAAAGCACCGGGACCGGCGATTCCAGGCAAAAGCCTGACCCGGCAATCATGCGAATCTGCACGCCGAGGTTATCGCTGACCGGCAACGTCGCTGCCGGATGATGACTGTAATGCCCCGGGCCTTCTTCGTGTGCCTTGGGCGAGGCCAGCCAGACTTGCAGACCGTGCAAAGTGAAGGTCTCGGCGAACATTGGCGCAGGCGTACGCTCGACGTGGGCGATGGCGCTGCCAGCGGTCATCCAGCTGACATCGCCGGCACCGACCACCTGATCGGAGCCCAGACTGTCCTTGTGCTGCAATTGCCCTTCGAACAGATAGGTAAGCGTCGACAGACCAATGTGCGGATGCTGTCGGATATCCATGCCTTTACCCGTCGGATAAATCGTCTCGAGCATGTGGTCGAAAAACACGAAAGGCCCGACGTTGCGGCATTTGGCTGACGGCAGCGGGCGCAGAATCGGCTGGCCTTCGACGTCTTCGGCGCGCGGGCGGATGATCAGGAGTGGCGTGTCCATGGTGCATTCCAGGCTGAGCGGGTGATGCCAGAAGCATAACCCGCCGCTGGCATCAGGAGGATTATTGGCTGTCGAAGCCTTGTGGTGCGTGGGTTTCGATGCTGACTTCGCTGGTGGTCATCAATTTGTGAATCGGGCAGCGATCGGCCACGCGCAGCAGTTCCTCGCGCTGGGCGTCAGTCAGCACGCCTTTGAGCGTCAGGGTGACATGCAGGGCGTATTTGCCTTTCTGTTCCTGGCTGTTGTCGCGCTTCACTTCGACTCCCACGCCGGTCAGCGGGATGTCTTTTTTCTTCGCATACATTTTCACGGTCAGCGCTTTGCAGGCGCCCAGCGCAGCGTCGAAGTAATCGTGTGGCTCTGGCGCGGTGCCTTCACCCCCGGCGGTTTTCGGTACATCGGCAAACAATTCGTGGTCGTCGATCTGGACGGTGTGACGAAAACCTTCGGCAGAGACGGTATTGACGGTAACAGTCATGGAAACCTCACAGGCGGCAGGAAAAATCGTTCGATCAAAGCAGACCTTGCAGTTATAGAGCATTCCCGGCAGTGGGCGTTCCGCTTTTCGGCAGGGATGAACCCTTGTCGTTCGGGCGCGGTCTAGGCTATGCCCATCTGCCGGAGATTACTTGTGTCCTTGTCTCGTCTGAGTCTTGCCTGTCTGCTGCTGTTCGCTGGCAGCGCCAGTGCCCGCGAATACACCTACAGCGATGCGCACCTGCATTACGTGGATTTTTTCCAGGAAAGCGCCGGCATGCAGAAATTGCTCACGGCCATGAAGGACAATTCCATCGAGCACGTGATGATTTCCGGCATTCCCGTGGCGAAGAAATGGCACGAAGACGAACCCAAGCGTCCGCGCTACTACGCCGGCGATGACGCCGATGCCTATTGGTACAGCGCCACCGATGTGATCATTGCCGACGCGGTGGAAAAACTTGCGCCGGAGCAGCGCCAGTACTTTCATCCGTTCCTGTCCGGCTTCAATCCCAATGACAAGAATTCCGCCGCGCACATTCAGCGCATGCTCGACCTGTATCCGGGGTTGTGGCAGGGCATCGGCGAGGTGTTCACCCGACACGATGACCTGACCGCGCTGACCTCCGGCGACACGCCTCGAGCGAATAACGAGGCTATGACCAAGATCTATCACCTCGCTGCGGAAAACGATCTGCCGGTGATGCTGCACTCCAACATCACTTCCAAGCGTGAGAAAAATCCGCTGTACCTGAAGGAAGTTGAAGAGCCGCTGCGCAATCATCCGCACACGCGATTCATCTGGGCGCATGCCGGCACCAGCGCCGAGATCCATCGGCATCAGACCCAGTTGCCGTTTCTCCTGCCAACCCTGACGCGCATGCTTGAGGCCTATCCGAATCTGTTTATCGACCTGTCGTGGAGCATGCTCACGCCTTACTTGCTGGACGAGCAGGGCAAGCCCCGCGCCGAATGGCTGGCGCTGGTGGAAAAGTACCCCGAGCGCTTCATGCTCGGCTCTGACGTGGTAGGACGGTTCAACAAGCTCGGTCAGGAAATGCACAGCTACAAGCCGTTTCTCGATGCGCTTCCGGAAGCGGTGGCGCGCAAAGTCGCGCGGGATAACTTCCTGGCGATATTGCCGCGCAACACAGAAAAAACCGCTGCTCCGCGCTGAAACGTCAAAGCCACGGGTTCGGACTAGCCGCTCGTCTGCCTATCGCTTTTTCGTCTTACGCAATTTCAAGGCAATGCCGATACCTTCTAAAGCAACCCGCTGCAGGCTGATGCAGCGCTTTTGGAAGGAGCCAGAGTGATGAATATCCGTAGTCTCAATATTGCCCCGCGCGCCGGTCTCGGTTTTGGCCTGCTGGCCCTGATGGTGTTTGCCCTCGGAGCGTTCGCCTTGCTGCAAATGTCGAACATGCGTGCGCAGTCCGATGAAGTCGACAACAACTGGCTGCCAAGCGTGATGGCGGTCGGTGAGATGAGTCAGGACATGCTGCGCCTGCGTGCCTTGACCATGCGCCTGTTACTCAACCGTGACCCCAAGGCACTGGAGCAGAATGTCGCCAAGCTCGACGAGCTGCGCAGTGGCTTGAGCGAAGCGCAGCAGCGTTATGACGGTCTGATCGTGCTGCCTGAAGAGCGCGTATTGTTCGAACGCTTCAAGGGCACCGAGCACAAATACCTTGAGCTTCAGGCACAAGTCCTACAGCTGTCGGCGCAGAATCGGGTCGCTGAGGCTTCGACGATTCTCAATGATCAGATGAGCCCGCTGGCTGATGAAATCGCCGCTACTCTGCGTGAGCTGGTCGAGTTGAACAAGCAAAATGCCGGTCTCGCCACTGAGGCCGCGCGGCTGGTGTTCAAGCAATCGCAGCTATGGGTCGCAGTAATGATCGCCATGGCTGCGCTGATTACCGTCGGCCTGGCGTTGCTGCTGACGCGCAGCATTGTCGTGCCATTGTCGCAATCGCTCAGCGTGGCCGAGGTGGTGGCCGGTGGGGATTTGACCGGTGACATTCACATCACTGGCAAAGACGAGCCGGCGCGCCTGCTGCAAGCGCTGAAAAGCATGCAGCACAATCTGCGCGACACGATCCGGCGCATTTCCGAGTCGTCCACGCAACTGGCCTCGGCTGCCGAAGAACTCAGCAGCGTCACCGAAGACGCCACTCGCGGCTTGCATCAGCAGAGCCAGGAAATCGAACAGGCCGCCACTGCGGTCAACCAGATGACAGCAGCGGTGGAAGAGGTGGCGAACAACGCCGTGGCCACGTCCGAAGCTTCCCGCGAGTCCGACCGCATCGCCCGGCAAGGACGCGAGCAAGTGCAGCAGACGGTGACGTCGATCGAGTTTCTCGCTGGCGACGTCACCAATAATGCGGCGCAGGTCGAGGCGCTGGCGCAAAAGGTACATGGCATCAGCAAAGTGCTGGATGTGATTCGCTCGATTGCCGAACAGACCAACCTGCTCGCGCTCAACGCCGCCATCGAAGCCGCGCGCGCCGGTGATGCCGGGCGTGGTTTTGCGGTAGTGGCAGATGAAGTGCGGGCGTTGGCGCATCGCACTCAACAGTCGACCCAGGAAATCGAGCAGATGATCGGCGGGATCCAGCAGGGCACCGATTCGGCGGTCAGCTCGATGCAGCAGAGCAATTCTCGGGCACGCTCGACTCTGGAATTGGCCAAGAGCGCAGGCTCGGCTCTGGACGAAATTGCCTCGGCGTTTACCTTGATCAACGAGCGCAACTTGGTGATCGCCAGTGCCTCGGAAGAGCAGGCAGCGGTGGCGCGCGAGGTGGATCGCAATCTGATGAATATTCGTGATCTGGCAATGCAGACATCGGCGGGCGCCAATCAGACCAGTGCGGCGAGTCAGGAGTTGTCGAAGTTGGCGGTGGATCTGAACGGGATGGTGGCGCGGTTTTCTGTCTGACCGCGCAATCGACTGCAATTAAAACCTGTGGGAGCGAGCCTGCTCGCGAAAGCGCAGTGTTGGGCACTGAAAAGGTTGGCTGAGCAGACGCCTTCGCGAGCAGGCTCGCTCCCACAGGGATTGGTGTGTTTGCGAAAACTGCGGACATTAAAAAGCCCCGCATTCGCGGGGCTCTTTTTTGTTGCGGTCGATCAGCTGCCTTTGACAGTCTTGCCGTTGACCGTACCGTCCTGGAGCATGATGTTGTACTCCTTGCCGTCAGTCTCGACCTGTTGCAGGCGCACCAGCAGGTAGTCCCAATCCTTGGCGAACCACAGCACGGTGATGCGTTTGCTTTGTGTCGGATCGCGCACGCGCTCGACCTTGATCGCATCGATCTGGCCGGCCTTGGTGTCGACCTTTTCCGAACCCAGCACGCGGAAGTCGTAGGTATCGACTTCGCCATCATCAACCACCTGATAGCTCATGCTTTTCTTGCCGGCGGCAACGTCGTGCTGCAGCGCCAGTTGATAGGTCGACTTGTCGACCATGCCGCGGTTCAGCGGGATCTTTACCGCGTCGCCACGGTCGGTGCCGGTCACCAGTTTATTGGCCCAGTCGAAGTCCAGATCAGCTTTTTTCGCTTTGCCCAGACCACCACGTTCAAAGTGGTAGGACTGCGGCAGCAGCGTGTCCTTGTCCAGCTTCAGGGTGCTTTCTTCAGTCAGGCTGGCGATCATCATCGACGCCTTGAAGCTGAGCTTCCAGACGCCGTCGGCTTCCTTGGTCAGGCTGCGTTCGGCGGTGCCGCTCATGGGCAGCTGCTTCCAGTCGGCGGTGTAGCTGGCGGAGAACGGTTGAAGGTCCGCTGCCTGCGCAAAGGGCAGGGCGAGCAGAGCGCAAGCGAAGAGCAGGGCGCGACGCATAATATCTCCTAGTGTCGAATCAAGTGGCCGCTGGCGGCGAGTAACTGGCCGTCGAGTAAAGCGCCCTGGTCACCGAGTGTCAGCCTGCCTTCGGCAAACCAGCGTACTGCCATCGGGTAGATCAGGTGTTCCTGAGCGTGGACTCGTTGCGCCAGACTCTGCGGCGTGTCGTGCAACTCTACCGGTAATACTGCTTGTACGACCAGTGGTCCGCCATCGAGTTCCTCGGTGACGAAGTGCACGGAGCAGCCATGTTCCGTGTCGCCGGCCTCCAGCGCGCGCTGATGAGTGTGTAACCCTTTGTATTTGGGCAGCAGCGACGGGTGGATGTTGAGCAGGCGACCCTGGTAGTGGCGCACGAAATCAGCGCTGAGAATGCGCATGAAGCCGGCCAGTACCACGAGTTGAGGGTTGAATTGGTCGATCAGTTCGATCAGCGCGGCATCGAAGGCCTCGCGGCCCTCGAATGCCTTGTGATCCAGCGAGCGGGTGGCGATACCCGCGTCGCGGGCGCGTTGCAGGCCGTAGGCGTCGGCGCGGTTGGAAATCACCGCAGCGATGCGGACCGGGCTGTCGCCGGTCCGCGTGCTGTCGATCAGAGCCTGCAAGTTACTGCCGGTGCCGGACAACAGCACCACGACATCACAGGACTTTGGCATCAGTGAGCCTTGAGGTTCTTCAGCTCGACCTGCGCAGCGCCCTCGGCGGCCACGGCGATCTGGCCGATGACCCAAGGCTGCTCGCCGGCGTCACGCAGGGTGTTCAGGGCCACTTCGACGTGCTCCTGAGCCACGCAGATGACCATGCCGACGCCGCAGTTGAGCACGCGGTGCATCTCGGTTTCATCAACGTTGCCTTTCTCTTGCAGCCAGTCGAATACGGCCGGGCGAGTCCAGCTGGCCACATCAACTACAGCCTGAGCGCCTTTTGGCAGTACGCGCGGAATGTTGTCGAGCAGACCGCCACCGGTGATGTGGGCCATGGCCTTCACAGCGCCAGTGTCCTTGATCAGCTTGAGCAGTGGCTTGACGTAGATGCGGGTCGGGGCCATCAGCAGGTCGGTCAGCGGTTTGCCGTCGAGCTGGGTGTTTTCGATGTCGGCACCGGAGACTTCGATGATCTTGCGGATCAGCGAGTAGCCGTTGGAGTGCGGGCCGGACGATGGCAGGGCGATCAGGGCGTCACCGGTGGCGACTTTCGAGCCGTCGATGATTTCCGACTTTTCCACCACGCCGACGCAGAAGCCGGCCAGGTCGTAGTCTTCGCCTTCGTACATGCCTGGCATTTCAGCGGTTTCGCCGCCAACCAGCGAGCAACCCGACAGTTCGCAGCCAGCGCCGATGCCGGTAACCACTTGGGCAGCGGTGTCGACATTCAGTTTGCCGGTGGCGTAGTAGTCGAGGAAGAACAGCGGCTCGGCGCCGCACACCACCAGATCGTTGACGCACATGGCGACCAGGTCGATGCCGATGCTGTCGTGCTTGTTCAGGTTCAGCGCCAGACGCAGCTTGGTGCCGACGCCGTCGGTGCCGGACACCAGCACTGGCTGCTTGTAGCCGGCCGGGATTTCGCAGAGGGCGCCGAAACCGCCCAGGCCGCCCATGACTTCCGGGCGCGCAGTGCGCTTGGCGACGCTCTTGATGCGTTCGACCAATGCTTCACCGGCGTCGATGTCTACACCGGCGTCCTTGTAGCTCAGGGAGGGTTGCTTGCTCATGATCCATGCCTTTAGGGGAGGGGATTCAGGGGGTAACGACCGAGTTCAGCGGGAACATCGAACTCGATGGGCGATCGCCTCACGCGAGTTTCGAGGGGCCCGGCTGTTGCCGGTCTGCGAAGGCGCGCGATTTTATCAGGCTTGAGGGGCAGCGGCCATCCTCGCACCGACGGGCAGGGCCATATCGATGGAATTTTTTTGCAATCGCAGGGTATGACTGCCTGTATAAAGTGTGGCGATTAACCGTCTATCGTTAGGACTGTGCAAAAACTTACCGCCACCGTGTGAATGTTTTGCAAGAGGTGGGGGTCACAGCCTTGCTCAACCGGTTCACGCGGCGTGTTCCAGCCGCTCCTGTCGACGGGAATTTTCCATGCGTTTTTGTAAATTGTTATTTGTAGGCTGCCTGACGCTGGTCAGCCTGGCGAGCCATGCCGAAAACCTCAAAGGCCTGTATCAGGTGCGTCAGCCGGTCAACGGCCAGGCGCCGGAAGAGCGCGATCGCGCCACGCAGGCGGCGCTCGATACCTTGGTGCTGCGCCTGACCGGCGACCCGAAAGCCGCGCAGAACCCGGGGCTGGCGCCGATTCGCAAGGACCCGCAGCAGATCATCAGCCAGTTCGGTTTCGATGCAGGGCCACCGGAAGTGCTGAAAGTCGACTTCGATCCGGCAACCACCGAGCAGGCCTTGCGCCGGGCCGGGTTGCCGGTGTGGGGCGCGAGTCGGCCGTCGATCCTCGGCTGGTGGCTGAACGATTCAACTGAAGGTGCGAGCCTGGTCGGTGATGGTCAGGCCGCAGCCGCAACGTTGCGCACGGCCGCACAACATCGCGGTTTGCCACTGCGCTTGCCGCTGGCTGATCTCAGCGAGCAACTGGTCGCCACCGCACCCGCGCTGGAAAGCGCTGATCCCGCGCCCCTGCGCAGTGCTTCGGAACGCTACAGCGCCGACGCCTTGCTGGCGGTGCATGCCCGCGAAGAGGGCGGGCAGTGGCAGGCAAAATGGCGCTTGTGGCTCGGTGATCAGAAAGAAGCAGGCAGCGTACAGGGCGCCGATCAGGCTGCGGTTGCCGATGCGGTGATGCTGGCGGTGGCCGAGCGTCTGGCGCCGCGATTTGTCGCCAAGCCCGGCGCGTCGGGTCAGCAGACGCTGGAAGTGCAGGGCATGAATCTGGAGCATTATGCGGCTCTGCTGCGGTTACTCGAACCGTTCGGCGTGCGTCTGCAAAGCGTGCAGGGCGATCGGATCGTCTACCGGGTCAATGGCAGCGCCGATCAGTTACGCGCGCAATTGTCGCTGGCGAAGTTGCAGGAGCTGCCGGCCGAAGCGCCGGTTCCGGTGGCGCCTGTCCAGCCAGCTGCGGATGGTACGCCTGCGGTGGCAGCGCCAACCCCGGCAACGGCGGCACCGTCGTTGCGGTTTCGCTGGTAAGTCTTTCCTTATATAGAAGCATCAGGAGTGGTAAATGGCCGATACGCGGCGTTGGTTCTGGCTCGGTGGGGTAGTCCTGCTTTGCGCGTTTGTATGGTTGCTGCACCCGATCCTCACGCCGTTTCTGGTCGCGTTGTTGCTGGCTTATCTGTTCGATCCGCTGGTGGATCGTCTGGAGCGGCTCGGGTTGTCGCGAACCTGGGGCGTGATCGCCGTGTTTGCCTTGTTCACCTTGATCGTCACGGCGTTGATGCTGGTGCTGGTACCAATGCTCGCCAAGCAGTTGCTGCGTCTGTACGAGCTGGCGCCGCAGATGCTCGACTGGTTGCAGCACACCGCTGTACCGTGGGCGCAAGCGAAACTGGGGCTGTCGGACGGCTTCTGGAAGTTCGATAAAGTCAAAGCCGCGATCAGCGAGCACATGGGCCAGACCACCGACATCGTCGGTGTGGTGCTGAGTCAGGCGACGGCGTCGAGCCTGGCGCTGATCGGCTGGCTGGCGAATCTGGTGCTGATTCCGGTGGTGAGCTTCTATCTGTTGCGCGACTGGGACGTGATGATGGGCAAGATCCGCAGCCTGTTGCCCCGTGATCGCGAAGAGCGCGTGGTTTCGCTGGCGGGCGAGTGCCACGAAGTGCTCGGCGCGTTTGTGCGCGGGCAGTTGCTGGTGATGGTTGCGTTGGGGGTGATTTACGCGGCTGGCCTGATGATCGTCGGTCTGGAGCTGGGGCTGTTGATCGGCCTGATTGCCGGTCTCGCGGCGATCGTGCCGTACATGGGTTTTGTCATCGGCATCGGTGCGGCGCTGATCGCCGGATTGTTCCAGTTCGGTGGCGATCTGTACCCGATGGTCGGGATCGTCGCAGTGTTCATGGTCGGTCAGGCGCTGGAAGGCATGGTGCTGACGCCACTACTGGTCGGGGATCGGATCGGCCTGCACCCGGTGGCGGTGATCTTCGCGATCCTCGCGGGTGGCGAGCTGTTCGGTTTTACCGGCGTGCTGCTGGCGTTGCCGGTGGCGGCGGTGATCATGGTGCTGGTGCGTCATGTCCACGACTTGTATAAGGATTCCGGGATCTACAGCGGCGTTGACGAACCTGAGCTGTGATGGCACGGGCGGCCCGGCGCTTGGCCGGGCTGCCGCGTTTCGTGCGAGCGAGGGCGCCAGAGAATCTGTCATCAAACCGCTGCGTCAACGCAAACCTTTGATTTTGCTTGGGGTCTGTCGCATTGTGCGCTCAGCCTCACGGGTATAAACTTCGCCAACTTTACACAGAGGCCACTAACGGTTCCTTTGAGAACTGTTCAGTCAGCATGAAACCGATTCAGCTGCCCCTAGGTGTGCGTCTGCGTGACGACGCCACCTTCATCAACTACTACCCAGGCGCCAATGCCGCTGCACTCGGCTATGTCGAGCGTCTCTGCGAAGCCGACGCCGGGTGGACGGAGAGCCTGATCTACCTGTGGGGCAAACACGGCGTCGGGCGCACGCATCTGTTGCAGGCCGCGTGCCTGCGCTTCGAGCAGATGGGCGAACCGGCGGTGTATCTGCCGCTGGCCGAGTTGATGGATCGCGGCGTGGAAATCCTCGACAACCTTGAACAGTACGAACTGGTCTGCCTGGATGACTTGCAGGTGATTGCCGGAAAGGCGGACTGGGAAGAGGCGATGTTCCATCTGTTCAACCGTCTGCGTGACAGCGGCCGGCGCCTGCTGATCGCTGCATCCACTTCACCGCGCGAATTGCCAGTGAAGCTCGCCGACCTGAAGTCCCGTCTGACCCTGGCGCTGATCTTCCAGATGCGCCCACTCTCCGATGAAGACAAATTGCGTGCGCTGCAATTGCGCGCGTCACGTCGCGGCCTGCACCTGACCGATGAAGTCGGGCACTTCATTCTCACTCGGGGTACACGTAGCATGAGCGCGCTGTTCGATCTGCTTGAGCAGCTTGACCAGGCGTCCCTGCAAGCGCAACGCAAGCTGACCATTCCCTTCCTCAAGGAAACTCTGGGCTGGTAGTGGGCTTTTGCCAGCTTTCAGGCGCCAGAAAACCCGCTTATTTGCGGCGATCCACCGGCCAGGCGAGTTACGCGCTTAGATGTAAACGCGAAACCGGGAAGTCACATAAAGTTCGATTGAATTTGCAAATGAGGACGATAGCGGGCATAGTCTCGGCTTCTTTACAACTATCAGCCACGGTCGTGCCCATGCTAAAGCGCTTCGCACCCCTCGTGCCTCTCGCACTCGTTACCCTGTTATTCGGTTGTGCTGCTCATTCTCCGGTTCAAGAGCCGCCGCAACAGGTCAAGAATTCTGCTACCGCCCAGTCCTCCGTTATTTATCAGGAAGAGCTGGACACCGAAAAAGAACTCAACCAGTTCAACGGCAGCAAGCCTTATCAGCTTCCTGTTCTGGCTGACAGCATCCTCGAACGCGGCATGTCACTGATCGGTACTCGTTACCGTTTCGGCGGTACCTCTGAAGCCGGTTTCGATTGCAGCGGTTTCATCGGTTACCTGTTCCGTGAAGAGGCGGGCATGAACCTGCCGCGCTCCACTCGCGAAATGATCAACGTTGATGCGCCGCTGGTTTCGCGCAGCAACCTTGAGCCGGGTGATCTGCTGTTCTTCGCCACCAATGGTCGTCGCGGTCGTGTCAGTCACGCCGGCATCTACCTGGGTGACAACCAGTTCATTCACTCCAGCAGTCGACGCAGCGGCGGTGTTCGCATCGACAGCCTGGGTGACAGCTACTGGAGCAAGACTTTCATCGAAGCCAAGCGCGCACTCGCCATGGCGCCGACCGTGGTCACCGCTCGCAAGTAAACTGCATGTCGCTGCGTTCGCGGCGACAAAACGGCACGGCAACGGAGTAGACGTAAACTTTACAAGGTGAAGTTAAAGTCTTACTTGAAGTTTGCCGCGTAGCCGCTAGAATCCTGAATCTATATTGATGGCAAACCGCCTGCGTGATGACGCAGGCGGTTTTGTTTCTGTCCATTCGGCAGAGAAAGCCGCAGCCAGATCAGGATGTTCTGCTTATGACGATGTCGGCCCGCCTCACCTTGATCCTTTGCGCCGCGCTGCTCAGCGCCTGCGCCAGCCGGACACCGCCGCCAGCCCCCGTGGTTCGCGCGCCGATCGTGTTCGCTCCCTCCGAGGCTTTTTCCCCCGTTGCCGAAGACGTGCTGTTCCGTGCCCTCGGCCTGGTCGGTACGCCGTATCGCTGGGGCGGCAACACGCCAGATTCCGGTTTCGATTGCAGTGGTCTGATCGGTTTCGTCTACCGCGACGCGGCGGGAATTTCGCTGCCACGCTCGACCCGCGAAATGATCGTCATGCAGGCGCCGAATGTCGGCAAGGAAGGCTTGCAGACCGGCGACCTGATCTTCTTCGCCACCAATGGCGGCTCGCAGGTCAGTCACGCGGGGATTTATGTCGGTGAGGGGCGCTTCGTGCACGCACCGGCCACGGGTGGCACGGTCAAGCTCGATAGCCTGTCGAAGGCCTATTGGCAGAAAGCGTATCTGAGCGCCAAGCGGGTGTTGCAGCCGGGGCAGCTGGCGCATAACCCCTAGTGCGTATGCATAACTAATATGTGGGAGCGAGCCTGCTCGCGAAGGCGGAGTGTCAGTCGACAATAATCTGACTGATAAACCGCTTTCGCGAGCAGGCTCGCTCCCACATTTTTTGCTTCGCGCTTAGCTCACTTGCTGGCCGAAACGCGCCAAATTTTGTTCCCGACATCATCCGCCACCAGCAAGCCACCTTGCTGATCGATCACCACGCCCACAGGGCGGCCCAGCGCATTCTCGTCCTTGTCGAGGAAACCCGTCAGCACATCCACCGGCTGCCCGGTCGGCTTGCCGCCAGTAAACGGCACGAAAATCACCTTGTAGCCGCTGTGCGGTTTGCGGTTCCACGAGCCGTGCTGGCCAATGAATGCGCCTTCCTTGAATTGCGCCGGCAGGCTGTTGCCCTCGGCGAAGGTCAGGCCCAGCGAAGCGGTGTGCGGACCGACCGCGTAATCCGGAGCGATGGCCTTGGCCACCAGATCAGGATTCTGCGGTTTGACCCGCACATCGACGTGTTGCCCGTAATAGCTGAATGGCCAGCCATAGAAGCCGCCGTCCTTGACCGAGGTGATGTAGTCCGGCACCAGATCGCTGCCGATTTCGTCACGCTCGTTGACCGCTGTCCACAAGGCGCCGCTGGTGGGTTCCCAGGCGAGGCCATTGGGGTTGCGGATACCCGAGGCGAAGATGCGGTGGTTGCCGGTCGCACGATCGACTTCCCAGATCGCCGCGCGGCCTTCTTCCTGATCCAGACCGTTTTCGCCGACGTTACTGTTCGAGCCGACGGTGACGTAGAGTTTGTTGCCGTCCTTGCTAGCGATGACGTTTTTGGTCCAGTGGTGATTCAGCGTGCCGCCGGGCAAGTCGACGACTTTGATCGGTTGGGTTTTGATCTCGGTGGCGCCCGGCTCGTAGTTGAAGCGCAGCAGGCGGTCGGTGTCGGCTACGTACAAATCGTTGCCAACCAGCGTCATGCCAAACGGCGAGTTGAGGTTCTGCAGGAACACCGTGCGGGTTTCCGCGACGCCATCGTGGTCGGCATCACGCAGCAGGGTGATGCGGTTCGCGCTGGGCACGCCGGCGCCGGCCTTGCCCATGACTTTCTTCATCACCCAGCCACGAATGCCTTTGCTGTCATCGGGCTTGGGCGGCGCATTGGTTTCCGCCACCAGCACATCGCCGTTGGGCAGCACGTAGAGCCAGCGCGGGTGATCGAGGCCTTCGGCAAACGCGGCGACCTGGGTGCCGGCCGCTGCGGTCGGTTTCGTGCCTTCCGGCCAGCCCACCGCCGGAGCGATGTTCACTGTCGGGATCAGCGTCTTGTTCGGTTCGGGCAGTTTCGGTGACGGACCGGTGCCGTCGGAGACTTGCAGGCTGGAGGTTTCACCGCAGGCGGCGAGCCCGCCTGCGACGGCGATGATAAGAGCGAGTTGGGCCTTGCGCATTGCTGATCTTCCCTATGAATGCATTCCTAAACATAGAGGAGGGCGCAGGCTCGATGGTTCAACTGCTCAACCGCGGGCTTCCTTGAACAGCACGGCGATGCCCGGATGGTAGTTGCCCGCGTCGCTGTGCAATTTGCGATAGGCGTAGGGGAAATACCAGGCCACGGCGCAGGTGTGTTCCTTTTGCAGGTCGTCGACCATGTCCTGCAATTCTTCGGGGCTGGCGCTGTGCTGAGGTTTTTGCGGGGCGACGAAGAGGCAGCCGAGCTTGAGATCGCTGGCGTAGCTGATGCGCTTGGCATCAACGGTGATGTCGAGCAGGGCCTGGTTCAGGTTGAGGTTGTTGACCCGTGGCCAGCGTTGCGTGGCCTGGATGAGCGCGCGGTCTTCGGCGCCGGCAATCAGCAGATCTGCGCGAGCATTGCGTTCGCCTTCTTCGTTCTGTTTGCGCGTGGGCGTGTCGTTCAGCGTGACCATTTCAGCCATCCACGCCGCTGCCGCGAGCAGGCCCAGATTGGCTTTCTCGTCGTGCCAGTACGGCGTGTCGTTGTCGCCGCGTACGGTGTTGTAGCGATCGATACAGTCAAACCAGCGTTCCAGCACCGGGCGCAGGAATTCCAGGCGCGGGTTGCTGATGATCATGCCTTGCATCGTCGTCATCCTTATTGTTGTAGTGGGCTTTTCGGGAAAAGCATGGCTCTTTGATATCACTTGTCGCAGTCTGGCACAAGATTGCCGCTGCACAATGGATCAACGGCAGTTATTCGCGCGCAAAGCGCCTCTTCAATTGACGCTCCACCCCCAACCCTCTAACCTTCGCCGCTTGTTTCAGGTGCTCTGTGGCCCCGCGTCGACAGAGTGAAACAGGGAAGCCGGTGAGGGTGGTCTTCGAGCGAAGCCACGACGATCCCGGCGCTGCCCCCGCAACGGTAAATGAGTGAAAACTGCGCCTTGAGCCACTGCCTCGGAAGAAGCGGGAAGGCGCGCAGTCCGGCGAAACGCCGCTCATGAGCCCGGAGACCGGCCTGATCCATCTCAGCGGCATCACGGTGGGCGATGCCAGGCTTTTTGCCGTCTATTCTTGTGCCTGCCCGCCGTTATCCAGCCTCAACGGAGAGCTCCCCCCATGACTGATTCCCCCGAGCGTGACGAACGCCATCTGGCGCGCATGCAGCGCAAGAAAGCCGTGATCGACGAACGCATCGCCAACTCGCCCGACGAGTGCGGCCTGGTGCTGGTGCTGACCGGCAACGGCAAAGGCAAGAGCAGCTCGGCGTTCGGCATGCTCGCCCGCGCGATGGGCCACGGCATGCAGTGCGGCGTGGTGCAGTTCATCAAGGGCCGCAACAGCACTGGCGAAGAATTGTTTTTCCGCCGCTTTCCCGAGCAGGTGCGTTTCCACGTCATGGGCGAAGGCTTCACTTGGGAAACCCAAGATCGTCAGCGCGACATCGCCGCGGCGACCGCCGCTTGGGAAGTCTCGCGCGAATTGTTGCGCGACCCTTCGATCGGCCTGGTGGTGCTCGATGAGTTGAACATCGCCCTCAAGCACGGCTACCTCGATCTCGATCAGGTGCTCAGCGATTTGCAGGCGCGCCCGCCGATGCAACACGTGGTGGTCACCGGTCGCGGCGCCAAGCCGGAAATGATCGAGATGGGCGACACGGTCACCGAGATGGGCATGCTCAAGCACGCCTTTCAGGCCGGGATCAAAGCGCAGAAAGGCGTCGAACTTTGAAGCCACCACGTCACTGCCCGGCGGTGTTGATCGCCGCGCCGGCCTCCGGTCAGGGCAAGACCACCGTCACCGCCGCGCTCGCCCGGTTGCATCGCAATCAGGGGCGCAAGGTGCGCGTGTTCAAGTGCGGGCCGGACTTTCTCGACCCGATGATCCTCGAGCGCGCCAGCGGTGCGCCGGTGTATCAACTGGACATGTGGATGGTCGGCGAGCAGGAAAGTCGCCGCCTGTTGTGGGAAGCCGCCGCCGAAGCCGACCTGATTCTGATCGAGGGCGTGATGGGCCTTTTCGACGGCACGCCATCCAGCGCTGATCTGGCGCGCCACTTCGGTGTGCCGGTGCTCGGCGTGATCGATGGCACGGCCATGGCGCAGACCTTTGGCGCCTTGGCGCTGGGCCTGGCGAAGTATCAGCCGGACTTGCCGTTCGCTGGCGTGCTGGCCAACCGCGTCGGCACCTTGCGCCATGCGCAATTGCTCGAAGGCAGCCTCACTGAAGGTCTGCGCTGGTACGGCGCGCTGTCCCGCGAGACGGGCATCGAATTGCCGAGCCGCCACCTCGGTCTGGTTCAGGCCAGCGAATTGAATGATCTGGATCTGCGTCTCGACGCGGCTGCCGATGCGCTGGCCAGCAGTTGCCAAGTCGCGCTGCCACCAGCCGTTGAATTCGCCGCGCCTGAGGTCATCGCCGCCGAGCCTCTATTAAAAGGTGTGCGCATCGCCGTCGCCCGTGATGAAGCCTTTGCCTTCACCTATGGCGCCAGTCTCGATCTGCTGCGGGCGATGGGCGCCGAACTGCAGTTTTTCTCGCCGATCCGCGACACGCAATTGCCCGAGGCGGACAGCCTGTATCTGCCGGGCGGCTATCCAGAGTTGCATCACGTCGCGCTGGCGCAAAACGCCTCAATGCTGGCGGCGATCCGCGCGCACCACGCGGCGGGCAAGCCGTTGCTCGCTGAATGTGGCGGCATGCTTTATCTGCTTGATTCGCTGACTGACGTGGAAGGCACCCGTGCTGAGCTGGTCGGTTTGCTCAAGGGCGAGGCGGTGATGCAGAAGCGTCTCGCGGCGCTGGCGTTGCAGGCGGTTGAATTGCCGGAAGGGGAGTTGCGTGGGCATACCTATCATCATTCCCTGACCACCACAGAGCTGACGCCGATTGCCCGTGGGCTCAGTCCCAATGGCGGGCGTGGGGCAGAGGCGGTTTATCGAGAGGGGCGGATGACGGCTTCTTATGTGCACTTTTATTTTCCGTCCAATCCGACCGCGATTGCTGCATTGTTTGCGCCAGACCGTGAGGCCGCCTTCGCGAGCAGGCTCGCTCCCACAATGGATCACCTGAACCCTGTGGGAGCGAGCCTGCTCGCGAAAGGCCCATGACCGACAACACCTTCTCCGAAGCCGAGCGCGCAGCGGTCTACAAGGCCATCGCCGAGCGCCGCGACATGCGCCACTTCACCGGCGGCAGCGTCGAACCGCAGTTGCTGCGTCGTCTGCTCGAAGCCGCTCATCAAGCGCCGAGCGTCGGCCTGATGCAGCCGTGGCGCTTCATCCGCATCAGCGATCGCGCTCTGCGCGGGCAGATCCGCGATCTGGTGGAAGAAGAACGCATCCGCACCGCCGAGGCCCTCGGCGAGCGCAGCGACGAGTTCATGCAACTCAAGGTCGAAGGCATCAACGACTGCGCTGAGGTGCTGGTCGCGGCGCTGATGGACGATCGCGAAAAACACATTTTCGGTCGGCGCACGTTGCCGGAAATGGACATGGCCTCGTTGTCCTGCGCGATCCAGAATCTGTGGCTGGCCTCCCGCGCTGAAGGCCTGGGCATGGGCTGGGTCTCGCTGTTCGAACCGCAAGCCTTGGCGGATTTGCTCAAGTTGCCGGCCGGTGCCAAGCCGCTGGCGGTGTTGTGTCTCGGCCCGGTCAAGGAATTCTATCCGGCGCCGATGCTGGTGCTTGAAGGCTGGGCGCAGGCGCGACCGCTGAACGAGTTGCTTTACGAAAATTATTGGGGAGTGAGTCAATGAGTGTGGCGTTGCTGAGTGTCGCCGCGGTAGCGCTGGATGCGCTGCTCGGTGAACCGAAACGCTGGCATCCGCTGGTGGCGTTCGGCAATTTTGCCGGGCGCATCGAGCAACGCTTCAACGCCGGCGGTCGTGGCTGGCGCAGCCATGGCGTGACCGCGTGGGTGCTCGCGGTACTGCCGCTGACTCTGCTCGCCACGGCATTTTCCTGGGCGCCCTATGTCGGCTGGATTGTCGAGATTCTCGCGTTGTATTGCGCCCTCGGCATGCGCAGCCTCGGCGAACATGTTGCGCCGGTTGCGGCGGCGTTGCGCGCCGATGATCTGGACGAGGCACGCAAGCGCGTCGGTTATCTGGTCAGCCGCCAGACCAATGAACTGGACAGCAACGCCGTGGCCCGTGCCGCCACCGAATCGGTATTGGAGAACGGCAGCGATGCAGTGTTCGCTGCGCTGTTCTGGTTTGCCGTCGCCGGCGCGCCGGGCGTGGTCCTGTATCGCTTGAGCAATACCCTCGATGCGATGTGGGGTTATCGCAACGAACGCTTCGAGCGTTTCGGCTGGGCGGCGGCGAAAATCGACGACGTGTTGAACTACATTCCTGCGCGTCTGGTGGCGTTGACCTACGCGCTACTGGGCAAAACCCGACTCGCACTGAAGTGCTGGCGCACCCAGGCGCCGCAGTGGGACAGCCCCAACGCCGGCCCGGTGATGGCGGCCGGTGCCGGTGCGCTGGGCGTCGAGTTGGGTGGCCCGGCGATCTATCACGGCGAACTGCATGAACGCCCGCAACTGGGCGAAGGTGCGCCGGCCGATGCTGATTCCATTGACCGTGGCTGGCAATTGGTCCAGCGCGGCGTATGGTTATGGCTGCTGATGCTTTGCCTGGGGGCGGAATTTTATGCTTGAGCACGGTGGCCGGTTGCGCAAGGCTGCACTCGATTACGGGATTGCCGAAGCCGACTGGCTCGACCTGTCCAGCGGCCTCGCGCCGTGGCCGTTCCCGATCCCGGAGATCCCGCTACGCGCCTGGGCGCGCTTGCCGGAAACCGACGACGGTCTGGAACAGGCCGCCTGCGATTATTACGGCGCCGCCCAGGTGCTACCGGTGGCCGGCTCGCAAATGGCCATCCAGCTGCTGCCGCGTCTGCGCCGGGCCGGCAAGGTCGGCGTGTTGTCGCCGTGCTATGCCGAGCATGCCGAAGCCTGGCGGCGCAGCGGTTACATCGTCCGTGAAGTGCTCGAGCAGGAGGTCGAATTCTTTCTCGACAGTCTCGATGTGCTGGTGGTAGTCAATCCGAACAACCCGACCGGACTCAGCCTGACCCCGGCACGCCTGCTCGACTGGCATGCGCGGCTGGCGCAACGCGGCGGCTGGCTGGTGGTCGACGAAGCGTTCATGGATAACACACCGCAACTGAGCCTGGCGCCCTATTCGCATCAGGTCGGGCTGGTGGTGTTGCGTTCGTTCGGCAAGTTTTTCGGTCTGGCCGGGGTGCGCCTCGGTTTCGTTCTGGCCGAGCGCAAGTTGCTCAAACTGCTCGCCGAACAGGTCGGGCCGTGGGCGGTGAGCGGGCCGACGCGGGTACTCGGTACGGCGTGCCTGCAAGACACCGAGGGCCATACCCGTCAGCGGATTCGCAGCGATGAAGCGAGCGAACGGCTGGCGGCGCTGCTGACCCGTTGCGGTTTTGCACCGCAGGGTGGCTGCGCGCTGTTTCAGTGGCTGATCACCGAGCACGCCGAAGCGCTGCACGAATTCCTCGCCCGGCGCGGCATCCTCCTGCGCCTGTTCAGCCACAACAGCAGCGTGCGTTTCGGCCTGCCAGCGGATGCCGCGCAAGAGCTGCGTCTCGAACAGGCTTTGCAAGCTTTCACCAAGGACCACCCATGACCACTCTGATGGTGCAAGGCACCACGTCCGATGCCGGCAAAAGCACGTTGGTGACGGCGTTGTGCCGCTGGGCCACCCGCCAGGGCGTGGCGGTCGTGCCGTTCAAGCCGCAGAACATGGCGCTCAACAGCGCAGTCACCGCTGACGGCGGCGAGATCGGCCGCGCGCAGGCAGTGCAGGCGCAAGCGGCCTTTCTCGAACCCCACACCGACATGAACCCGGTGCTGCTCAAGCCCAACAGCGACACCGGCGCCCAGGTGATCATTCATGGCCGCGCGGTGACGACGATGAACGCCGTCGCCTATCACGATTACAAGGCCATCGCGATGCAAGCGGTGCTCGCCTCGCACGAGCGACTCAGCGCTGCGTATCCGCTGGTAATGGTCGAAGGCGCCGGTTCGCCGGCGGAGATCAATCTGCGCGCCGGTGACATTGCCAACATGGGCTTTGCCGAGGCGGTGGATTGCCCGGTGCTGCTGATCGCCGACATCAATCGCGGCGGCGTGTTTGCGCATTTGGTCGGTACCCTGGAATTGCTTTCGCCGAGTGAACAGGCGCGGGTCAAAGGCTTCATCATCAACCGCTTTCGCGGCGATATCGCCTTGTTGCAACCGGGCCTCGACTGGCTGGAACAACGCACCGGCAAACCGGTGGTCGGCGTGTTGCCGTACGTGATGGACCTGCACCTTGAAGCCGAGGACGGCATCGACCAACGCCAGACCGACAAGGCCGAGCAGGTATTGAAAGTGGTGGTGCCGGTGCTGCCGCGCATCAGCAATCACACCGACTTCGACCCGCTGCGTCTGCATCCGCAGGTGGATCTGCAGTTCGTCGGCCCGGGCCAGGCGATTCCCGCCGCCGACCTGATCATCCTGCCGGGCTCGAAAAGCGTGCGCAGTGATCTGGCTTATCTGCGCGCCAACGGTTGGGATGCGGCGATCAATCGGCATCTGCGCTACGGCGGCAAGGTGCTGGGGATTTGCGGCGGTCTGCAGATGCTCGGCGAGCAGGTGCACGACCCGCTCGGGCTGGAAGGCGCTGCCGGCTCCAGCGCGGGGCTGGGTCTGCTGGCGTTCGAAACGCAACTCGAAGCCGAGAAGCAATTGCGCAACGTGCGCGGGCGGCTGGCGTTGGAAAACGCCGCAGTCAGCGGTTATGAAATCCATGCTGGCGTGACCAGCGGACCGGCACTGGAAAACCCGGCGGTGCATCTGGACGACGGTCGATGCGATGGTGCGCAGAGTGCCGATGCCCAGGTGTTCGGCACCTATCTGCACGGCTTGTTCGAATCCCCCGAGGCGAGTGCGGCGTTGCTGCGCTGGGCCGGGTTGAGTGATGTGCAGGAAGTCGATTACCACGGCTTGCGCGAACGCGATATCGAACGGCTGGCGGATCTGGTGGAGAAGCATCTGGATACCGATTTGTTGCGTCAGCTCTGTGGAGTTTGAGTTGTCCGGGCTGGCCTCTTCGCGAGCAGGCTCGCTCCCACAGGGAAATGCGATCAACGGTGGGAGCGAGCCTGCTCGTGAAGGGGCCGGTTGTCTCACCACACATTTTTGGATGAACCCATGCTCCAACTGATCCTCGGCGGCGCCCGCTCCGGCAAGAGTCGTCTGGCGGAAAAACTCGCCAGCGACAGCCATCTGGCGGTCACCTACATCGCCACCAGCCAACCGCTGGACGGCGAAATGAATCAACGCGTCGCCCATCATCGCGCACGTCGCCCGGTCGAATGGGCGTTGATCGAAGAGCCACTGGAACTGGCCCGCGTGCTGCGCGAATCCGCCGGCGCCGAGCGCTGCCTGCTGGTCGATTGCCTGACCCTGTGGCTGACCAATCTGCTCATGCTCGACGACGCCGAACGTCTCGCCGCCGAGCGTGAAGCCTTGCTCGACTGCCTGGCGTCGTTGCCGGGTGAAATCATTTTTGTCAGCAACGAGACCGGAATGGGTGTCGTGCCGCTGGGCGAATTGACTCGCCGCTATGTCGATGAAGCCGGTTGGCTGCATCAAGCTCTGGCCGAGCGTTGTCAGCGAGTTGTTCTGACCGTTGCCGGCCTGCCCATGACTTTGAAAGGACCTGCGTTATGAGCCCGACCTGGTGGCTGAACCCATGCAAAACCGTGAATGCCGAGATCTTCGCGCAAGCGACCGAGCGCCAGCAGCAACTGACCAAACCGGCCGGTTCGCTGGGGCGCCTTGAAACGGTGGCCGTGCAACTGGCCGGTCTGCAAGGTCAGCTCAAGCCAACGCTGGATCAAGTCTGGATCGCGATTTTCGCTGGCGACCATGGCGTGGTAGCCGAAGGCGTATCGGCTTATCCGCAGGAAGTCACCGGGCAGATGCTGCTCAACTTTGTCAGCGGCGGCGCGGCGATCAGCGTGCTGGCGCGTCAGCTCGGTGCGCAGCTGGAAGTGGTCGATCTGGGCACGGTGAACCCGGCGCTGAATCTGCCCGGCGTGCGCCATCTGAACATCGGCGCGGGAACAGCGAACTTCGCTCAGGGCGCAGCGATGACTCAGGCGCAGGGCGAGTCGGCCTTGCAGGCGGGTCGCGAAAGCGTGTCGCGCGCGAAAGCCGCCGGCACCCAGTTGTTCATCGGCGGCGAGATGGGCATCGGCAACACCACGGCGGCCAGTGCGCTGGCCTGCGCCTTGCTCGATTGCCCGGTGGCGCACCTGACCGGTCCCGGCACCGGGCTGAATGCCGCTGGCGTCAGCCACAAGGCGCACGTCATCGAACGCGCTCTGGCGCTGCATGCCGCACAGCGTGGCGATGCCTTGCAGACGTTGTTCAATCTCGGTGGGTTCGAGGTTGCCGCGTTGGTTGGCGCCTATCTGGCCTGCGCGCAGGAAGGCATCGCGGTGCTGGTTGACGGCTTTATCTGTACGGTCGCGGCACTGGTCGCGGTGCGCTTGAATCCCGCCTGTCGCCAGTGGCTGTTGTTCGGCCATCGCGGTGCCGAGCCGGGCCATCGCCATGTGCTGGAAACCTTGAGCGCCGAGCCGCTGCTCGAGCTCGGCCTGCGCCTCGGCGAGGGCAGTGGCGCGGCGTTGGCGGTGCCGTTGCTGCGTCTGGCCTGTGACCTGCACGGGCAAATGGCGACGTTCGCCGAAGCAGCCGTGGCGGATCGCCCGGCATGAGCCTGCGCCTGGATCTGCTGCGCCATGGCGAAACGGAACTCGGCGGCGGCTTGCGCGGCAGCCTCGACGATGCGCTGACCGCAAACGGCTGGACGCAGATGCGTGCGGCGGTGGTCGACGGCGGGCCGTGGGATCGCATCGTCAGTTCGCCATTGCAGCGCTGCGCGCGCTTCGCTGCTGAACTCGGCGAGCAACTGAACCTGTCCGTGCATCTGGACAAGGATCTGCAAGAGCTGCATTTCGGCGCGTGGGAAGGGCAGAGCGCGGCGGCGTTGATGGAAACGGACGCCGAAGCGCTGGGGCTGTTCTGGGCTGATCCCTATGGCTTCACGCCACCGCAGGGAGAGCCGGTCAGCGCGTTTTCCGCGCGGGTGCTGGCGGCGGTCGCGCGGTTGCAGGCGGCTTACGCCGGCGAACGGATTCTGCTGGTCAGCCACGGCGGCGTGATGCGCTTGTTGCTGGCGCAGGCACGAGGTCTGCCGCGTGAACAATTGCTCAATGTCGAAGTCGGCCACGGCGCGCTGTTTGCGCTAACGGTCGCGGCTGACGGCGCGCTCAAGGAAGGTCACTGAGATGTTACCGCTGTGGATCGCCTTGCAGTTTCTCAGCAGCCTGCCGATTCGTCTGCCGGGCATGCCCGAGCCGCAACAGCTCGGCCGTTCGCTGCTGTTTTATCCGCTGGTGGGATTGCTGTTCGGGTTGATCCTCTATGCGTTGAATCTGTTGTTGGCCAGCGCGCCGATGTTGCTGCATGCGGCGCTGTTGCTGACCGTGTGGGTATTGCTCAGCGGCGCGCTGCATCTCGATGGCCTGGCCGACAGCGCCGATGCCTGGCTCGGCGGTTTTGGTGATCGCGAGCGCACGCTGACGATCATGAAAGATCCGCGCAGCGGGCCGATTGCGGTGGTCACGCTGGTGCTGGTGTTGTTGCTCAAATTTGCCGCGCTGCTGGCACTGATCGAACAAGGGCATACCCTGGCGCTGATCATCGTGCCGGTGCTCGGGCGAGCGGCGCTGTTGGGGTTGTTTCTGACTACGCCGTATGTGCGTGCGGGTGGCTTGGGTCAGGCACTGGCCGATCATCTGCCGCGCAAGGCGGGGTGGTGGGTGCTGGGGTTGAGTGCGCTGGGCTGCGTTTTGATCGCGGGTATCGGCGCGGTGCTGATTTCGCTGGTCGGGTTTGTCTGGCTGCGGCGTTTGATGATGCGGCGGTTGGGCGGGACTACCGGGGACACGGCGGGGGCGTTGCTGGAATTGCTGGAGATGGGGGTGTTGGTGGGGCTCGCTTTGGTCTGAAGGATTTGCGTAGATGATGCCGGCCCCTTCGCGAGCAGGCTCGCTCCCACCTTCGAAATGCAATCCCCTGTGGGAGCGAGCCTGCTCGCGAAGGCGGCCTCACCGGCAACAATGATGTTCAGATTAAACTCATCTGTAACTTGATTTAACACACTCGCGGGTATATACACGCATCATGCTTCCTTCTCAGTGTTTGTGCACCAACCTGCGTCGCGCCGCGCGTGGCGTCAGCAGGCATTACGACGGCGCTCTCGATGGCTTCGGGATCAACGTTGCCCAGTATTCTCTGCTGTGCAATCTGCAGCGGCTGGAGCAACCGAGCATTTCCGAACTGGCCGAAGCCATGGGCCTGGATCGCAGCACGCTCGGGCGCAATCTACGTGTGCTGGAGGGCGAAGGTCTGGTGGCGCTGGCCGAAGGCCAGGACATGCGCAACCGTATCGTACGCCTCACCGAAACCGGCGTGCAGCGCCTGGCAGCGGCATTGCCGGCGTGGGAAGCGGCGCAACAGCGGCTGATCGACCGTCTCGGTGCCGAGAAGCGCGAAACCTTGCTCAAACTGCTCGACGAACTGGCCTGACGGCGGTTTTTTCGCGCTCAAGCGGGTATATACCCGCGACTGGAGAATAACAATGACATCGATGTGGCGTACGTGCGGTTGGGTGTTGCTGGGGAGTGCGCTGATCCTGGCGTTGTCATTGGGCGTGCGCCACGGTTTTGGTCTGTTCCTGTCGCCGATGAGCGCGCAATTCGGCTGGGGGCGCGAGGTGTTTGCCTTCGCCATCGCCCTGCAGAACCTGATCTGGGGCCTGGCGCAGCCGTTCACCGGCGCGCTGGCTGACCGCTTCGGCGCGGCGAAAGTGGTGCTGGTCGGTGGGATCCTCTACGCGGCGGGCCTGGTGTGCATGGGCCTGTCTGATTCGGCAGTGACTCTGTCACTCAGTGCCGGCCTGCTGATCGGTATCGGTCTTTCGGGCACTTCGTTTTCGGTCATTCTTGGTGTTGTGGGTCGCGCTGTGCCGCCTGAGAAACGCAGCATGGGCATGGGTATCGCCAGCGCCGCCGGTTCGTTCGGCCAGTTTGCGATGTTACCGGGCACGCTGGGCCTGATCGGCTGGCTCGGCTGGTCGGCCGCGCTGTTGGTGCTGGGCCTGTTGGTGGCGATGATTGTGCCGCTGGTGAGCATGCTCAAGGACAAACCGCTGCCGGTGCTTGGCCATGAACAGACTCTTTCCGAAGCGCTGCGTGAGGCCTGCTCGCACTCTGGTTTCTGGCTGCTGGCGTTCGGCTTTTTTGTCTGCGGTTTTCAGGTGGTGTTCATCGGTGTGCACTTGCCAGCGTATCTGGTCGATCAGCATCTGCCCGCCAGTGTCGGCACTACGGTGCTGGCGTTGATCGGATTGTTCAATATCTTCGGCACTTACACCGCCGGCTGGCTTGGTGGCCGCATGTCCAAACCGCGTCTGCTGACGGCGTTGTATCTAATGCGCGCGGTGGTGATCGTGCTGTTCCTGTGGTTGCCGGTGACGACCACCACGGCGTATCTGTTCGGCATGGCCATGGGCTTCCTGTGGCTGTCGACGGTGCCTTTGACCAACGGTACGGTGGCGACCTTGTTCGGCGTGCGCAATTTGTCCATGCTCGGTGGCATCGTCTTTCTGTTCCATCAGCTCGGCTCATTCCTTGGTGGCTGGCTGGGCGGGGTGGTTTACGACCGAACCGGGAGTTATGACTTGATCTGGCAAGTGGCGGTTCTCTTGAGCCTGCTCGCGGCGGCGCTGAACTGGCCGGTGCGCGAGCGTCCGGTGGCCCGCCTGCAAGCTGCGGCGAGTGCAGCATGAGCCGGATCTGCGCGCGATTCGCCGTGACCGCACTGGCTGCTGCGCTGTTGGCGCTGGTGTGGTGGGGCTGGCAACGCGGCGGTCTGGCGCTGATGCAATTGGGTATGAGTATTTGCTAGATGGCAGCGTGGCGAGTAACGTCGAAGCCTGAATGACTGCCCAAGGAAATTCGACATGTTGATGCGCTGGTGTGCTGTTCCCGCGTTGCTGATGGCGTTGACTGGCCTGGCCCAGGCCGCCGACTGTCCTGAGCTGCTACAAGGCTCGCTGCCCAAGCTGCGCGCCAAGGAATCCATCGATCTGTGCAAGCAGTACGCCGACAAACCGCTGGTGGTGGTCAATACCGCCAGCTTCTGCGGTTTCGCCCCGCAGTTCGAAGGGCTTGAGGCGCTCAACAAACGCTACAAGGCGCAAGGGCTGGAGATGCTCGGCGTGCCTTCGAATGACTTCAAGCAGGAGTCCAAGGACAGCGCGGAAACCGCCAAGGTCTGCTACGCCAATTATGGCGTGACCTTCAACATGACCGAGCCGCAGAAGGTTCGCGGCGACGACGCCACGCACCTGTTCCAAGTGCTGGCCGCGCAGAGCAATGCGCCGAAGTGGAATTTCTACAAGTACGTGGTCGACCGGCAGGGCAAGGTCGTGGCGAGTTTTTCCAGTTTGACCAAACCGGATGATCCGGAATTTATTGCGGCGATCGAAAAGGCCATTGCCTCCAAGCCGCTTAAGCCCTGATTCATGCTGTTCCCTGTGGGAGCGAGCCTGCTCGCGAAGCGGTGTGTCAGTCAGCAAATCAACATCTGACATACCGCCTTCGCGAGCAGGCTCGCTCCCACAATGGTGATTTTGTCGTTTCAGTGAAAAATTGCAGACATGAAAAAGCCCCGCTTCTGTAAAGAGAGCGGGGCTTTTTCGTGGGCGAGGGATCAGCCTCGCCACGGTGCATCAGAAGCGGTATGTCGCGCCGACACCGAAGCCGTTTGCCGAGTTTTCATACTTGGCATCGTAAGTCTGGCCACGCGCGTTTTCGTTGCGGATGTTGACCGACTCTTCTTTGAGGTACGAGTACGCGACGTCGATGGTCAGGTCGTCGGTCGGGCTCCAGCCGGCACCGATACTGAAGATGGTGCGGTCGCCAGTCGGGATACGTGGCGAGCGGTCTTCGTTATTGGTTGGCGACTGGTCGAAGGTCAGACCGGTACGCAGGACCCATTCCTTGTTCAACTGGTACGAGGTACCCACGGCATACGCCCAGGAGTCATGCCAGTTCTGGTCTTCGTTGATCGAACCGAACTGACCGGCCAGCAGAGGCTGCACGCCGGAGTTCTTCACGGTGATCTTTTCCAGTTGGCTCCAGCGAGTCCAGGTGGTGCCAGCGTAGACATTCCAGCGATCGTTGATTGCCTGGGTGACCGACAGGTCCACGGATTCCGGCGTGGTGATCTTCAACGAAGCGTCGTACTTCTGGTTGGCACCAACGCCCACAAGCGCCAGAGCGTTGTAGTTGACCTTGGTGTCGCCTTCGAGCTTGTAGTCGACCTTGGAGTGATAGGTCAGGCCGACACGGGTGGTGTCGGTGGCCTGGACCAGCAAGCCGACGTTGTAGCCCAGCGCGGTGTCGTCACCCTTGATCTTGACCTTGCCGTCCGGCAGTGCCTGGGTGATCGACAGGTTGGATTCCAGCGAGCCGTCGATGCGGTTGATGGTCGGGCCGAAACCGATCGACACCTTATCGTTGAAGGCGTAGCTGACGGTTGGCTGGAAAGTGATGACTTGCACTTCGGACTTGCTGCCGAAGTAACGGCCGGCAAAGCCATTTTCGTAATCCGTGATCAGGCCGAACGGCACGTACACACCGAGGCCGAATGCCCAGTGATCATCGATCGGTTTTACATAGAAGCCCATCGGTACGGCAGTGAGGGGCACCATGTCGCCTTTGTTGCTGCCGCCGTTCGGGCTGGAGCTGGTATCGCTGATATCGGTATGCGCGTCGACCAGGGCGACGCCGCCGGTGACTTGTTCGCGCTTGATGCGCGCCATGCCGGCCGGGTTGCCATAAACAGTGCTTGCGTCGTCGGCAGAAGAAGATCGCCCGGCAAAACCAGTCCCCATCCCACTGATGCTTTGTTCGTTGAGGGCAAAACCTGCCGCGAAGATTTGTGTAGAGGCAAGGGTAACGGCGAGGCTAAGGGTGGTTTTGAGCATGACTTTTTTCATTATTAGAACTCCTGGTGATCACCGGGGCGAAAATTACCAACATTTTCGTCCCAGCGCTATAGCCTGTATGCCTTGAGTTAGAGCGGTTTTGTAGGACAATCCGACCAAAATGGCGACCTGATGCGAGAACTTGTGAAACCGCCCGGTCAGCAAGCGACCTGATTCAGCGGTGAAACACAGGTTTGCCAGGCATAGGTAAAGTCGCGCAAACGGCCTTGCGGTTGAAAGGTCTGGCGCCAGATACGTGCCATGCCGAGCAGGTCGGTCGGAGCGGGGAGGGTGGGATTCTGTTCTTCCACCAGCAGCCAGGCGATGGCCGTGGCGTAACGCAGGTTGACGGTCAGTTCCAGATGCGGGCCGCTGAGGAACGCATGCTGACTGGCGAGGCCGCGCACCAGGCTGGCGCGCTCCGGATCGAGCGCCAGATAATCATCCCAGAGGGCCTGATGGCGATGCTCGGCAATCCGGTAGAGGCCGTGGCCACGGCGGTCATGCAGGGCAGACCCGAGGGCGGACTGGCTGGCGGCGATACCCAGCAGCAGGGATTCGGCAGTTGCGCAGTGGCGTCCCAGATAAATCAGTGTGGGACGGATCACATAGCGGCACAGTTCGCTGGCAGCGATACCCATAACACCCTCGGTTCTTGTTGTTGAGGGCGAGTCCTGAAGGGGCCTTGGCAGCAGTGGATCGACTCAGGCTCGCCGCAAGCGGGTCAAGCCGCTTGAGTTGAAGTGTAGTGTCATATTCAGCGTGTAAAGGCCTGTTTTTAAAATATTTCCGCCATCGCATCCCGGGCGTTAGATCGGAACATGCTTAGAAGCGTTGCGCTAAAAGTGAAATATCAGGCAATAAAAAGCCCCGCTTTTCAGCAGGGCTTTGCTTTTGCAGCCTGTCCGGCTTTCAGGCAACCAGTGCCTGACGGGTACGCTCGATCACGGCCTGCAGCGGTTCGGCGCTGGAGTATTGATCGGGGTACAGACGCTCGCTGTGACGAGCGATACCGTGTTCATTGACCACGGTGAAGCTGAAGCAGCCTTTGCGAGCGGCCATGATCAGGCAGTTCATTGGAGCAAAAGCATTGGTTAGGGTGCGAATGGCATCCTGAGTCTGGATTTGAGTAGACATAGTTATTAGGTGTTCCTACAAATGACACGGATAAGAACCGTGCAACGTTAAAACGTTCCAGTAACGTTGATCACCATTGATCGAACGAAGAACCCGACTGGAACAAAGCAGCCAGTTTGAAGCGCTGATAAGTGAGCGCGCTTGGGCTGGCAGGTAGGTACTTAGGAGGACAGGCATCACAGCGAGGGCAAAGGTTCTGGGCCCGGGGTGAAGATCCTGATCAATTTGCAGGTTGGTTCGGTCAGAGTAAGTGTTCTTCGCAACGCCCTTTGTTTTCGTTCAAAGGCAGCGTCGTCGCAAGATTTACCTGGAAACCATCGAGGGGTCGTTCCCGCTTTTTTCGGCAGTGTCTTCCTGTTGGAAGTTGACCGTGGGGAGATGTTCGACCGGAATTGACTTTCAGCTTGGTACTAACGCCGCGGATAGTAACGGATCCGTTCGGGCGAAGCAAACCCCATGACCAAAAAAAGGATCACCGGGAAAGGTCGTGTCGCACCGTCCGTCGGCGTGCAGGCTTTTCGCAGAGCCTTTGGGTCGTTCGCAGCTGCGCAAAATGACCCGAAAAAGCGCACGCATATAACCGGCGCACAGGTACTTGTGCACATTAGTTGCGCAGAGCGTAACGCAACTGTCACATCGATCCTGACTCCAGTCGCTGCCTGTATCAAAAGTTTAAGTCAATGAAAAATATCGTCTTTTTTTGTTGGTGAAAAAATCGTCAGTTTGACTGCGAGCCCCATTCCATAAGGCTTTGCGAGGATCACAGAGCGGTTGTCCACTGACTTATCCACAGCTTCTGTGGATTGTCCCTAGCGCTTGCTCTAGGACGGGCGTGCCGGGTTTTTTTCGACTTTACCTGTAAGAAAAAGAGAGTAAAGTGGCGCGCCTTCCGATCTGTCCCGCAGTGCTTTATGAAGTTTCGCTCAGTATCAGACTCTGTTACCTCCAACCCGACCTCTGTTACCGCTCCCAAGCGTTTTTCCGTGCGTGTGGCTGAATGGCTGCTCGATGCGCCGCGCCTGAGCGACAGCCCCAGCGCCAAACACCTCGCGGGCCGCCTGCTCAAGCAACCGGCCCGCGAAGGCGTGGTCGCCGCACAAAGCCGCCTCGGCCAATTGATTTGCCGCGAGTGCGGCAATGCCCGTGACCGGCGTATCGGCCAAGAGCTGCTGCGTCAGGCCGCCCGTGCCGGTGACCGTCGCGCGCAGCAGGAACTCGGTCTGATCGAAGACTGAGCTGTCCAAGCCCAGACACCTTGGTTAACCTTCAGGCTTTATCCGATTGGCAGGAGTCGCTATGGCTATGGACTTGACCAGCGTATTGCTTGGTCTTGCGGCAGCAGGGGTGCCGCTGCTGGCGCTGGCCTGGCAACTGCAACGCCGGGCCAGCAACGCCCAGGCCGATCTGGCCTTGCTCGAGGAGCGCCTGGCGATGGCGCAACTGGCCCAGGACGGCCTCACCGCGCAGCTTGAAGCGAGCCGCGATGAAATCGCCGATCTTGGCCAGGCCAACGCCGCCAAACAGGCAGACCTCGCCGCGCTGCGCCGCGAAGTTGAATTGCTGCAGATCGAGCGCGACGACGCCCGCGATGCCTCCCACGCCTGGAACCTCGAACGCGCCAACAAAGACGCTGAGTTGCGCCGCCTCGACGCCCACGCGGCCTCGCTGAGTGCCGAACTTCGCGAACAACAGGAAAGCCATCAACAACGTCTCAACGACCTGCAAGGCTCGCGCGATGAGTTGCGTGCGCAATTCGCCGAGCTGGCCGGAAAGATCTTCGATGAGCGTGAGCAGCGCTTTGCCGAAACCAGCCAGCAGCGGCTCGGGCAGTTGCTTGATCCGTTGAAAGAACGCATCCAGTCCTTTGAAAAACGCGTGGAAGAAAGCTATCAGGCCGAAGCCCGCGAGCGCTTCTCGCTGGCCAAGGAGCTGGAGCGTTTGCAGGCATTGAATCTGCGTTTGAGCGACGAAGCGACCAACTTGACTCGCGCGCTCAAGGGCCAGAAAACCCAGGGCAATTGGGGCGAACTGATCCTCGAGCGCGTTCTTGAACACGCAGGTCTGGAGAAGGGCCGCGAATACCAGACCCAGGTCAATCTCAAAGGCCCGGACGGTGAACGCTTCCAGCCCGATGTGATCATTTACCTGCCCGGCGACAAGCAAGTCGTGGTCGACTCGAAAGTCAGCCTCACCGCGTATCAACAGTATGTTGCGGCAGATGACGAAACGTTGGGGCAGGTCGCGATCAAGCAGCATGTGTTGTCGCTGCGCAATCATGTCAAAGGTTTGGCCGGCAAGGATTACAAGCGCCTGGAAGGCCTGCACAGCCTCGATTTCGTCTTGCTGTTCGTGCCGATCGAAGCGGCATTTTCTGCGGCCTTGCAGGCTGAGCCTTCGCTGTTTCAGGATGCTTTCGACCGCAATATCGTGATCGTCAGTCCGACTACGCTGCTGGCTACGCTGCGGGTGATCGACAGTCTGTGGAAGCAGGAGCGCCAGAGCCAGAACGCCCGGGAAATCGCCGAGCGCGCGGGTTGGCTGTACGACAAGTTCGTGTTGTTTATTCAGGATCTGGACGAAGTGGGCAATCGTCTGCAGCAACTGGACAAGGCTTACAGCTCAGCGCGCAACAAGCTGACAGAGGGGCGCGGTAATCTGGTCAGCCGCAGTGAGCAGTTGAAGTTGCTCGGTGCGCGGGCGAGCAAGAGCTTGCCGGCGGATTTGCTGGAGCGGGCGATGACGGATGTTGATGGGTTGGTTGAGTTGCCTGAGTAGGCGTCGTTTTTTGGGCTGATTTTGGGGGCATATCCGTTGCTGCGGTGATGGCGGCTGGCGGTTTCGCCCTTACGGCGAGTCACCTTTTTCAAACGCCAAAAAGGTAACCCAAAAGGCTTGCTCCTGCGTTCGGCCCTCGCAGGCTCGGGTTCCTTCGCTACGTCGCCGGTGAATCAAGATCAAAAGCACTCGAGCTTGCGCTCATTGTTGAGTGGGACGGCTTTGCCGCGGGCAGCTTCGCTGCTTTGCTTTTCTGTGGGAGCGAGCCTGCTCGCGAAGGCGGCCTGATAGCCGACCTGTTCCTTGCGGTGGTATTCGATCCAATTGTAGGAGCGAGCCTGCTCACTAAGGCGTCTGCAAGGTCACCTTCTACAACGGCAAATACCGACTCAAAAGCGCCCGCAACGCTGCCGGCTTCACCGGTTTGGCCAGGTAATCCAGGCCCGCCGCATGCACTTGCGCCACGGTCTCCGGGCGTCCATCCGCGCTGATTACCACGCCGGGTACCGGCTCGCCCAGGCGCGTGCGCAACCACGCCATCAGCTCTGTGCCGGTATCGCCGTGGTCGAGGTGATAGTCGACCAGCGCCAGTTGCGGCCGCACGCCTTCATTCAATATCGCTGCGCATTCTTCGCGATTGCGCGCCGTCCACACTTGGCAGCCCCAGCGGCTCAGCAGGCTGTTCATGCCGATCAGGATGCTGTCTTCGTTATCGATGCACAGCACCTGCGCGCCGCTGAGCAGTTTTCCGTTCAGTTCCACCGTGGCGCTGACTGGAGGGGTTTGCGTGCGGGCGATCGGCACTGTCACGCTGAACACACTGCCGCGCCCCGGCCAGGAACGAACGCGCAAGGTATGCCCGAGCACGCGGCATAAGCCGTCGGCGATCGCCAGACCCAGGCCCAGACCTTTTTCGGCGCGGGTCTGGTGGCTGTCGAGGCGTTTGAATTCTTCGAAAATCACTTGCTGCTTGTCTTCCGGAATGCCCGGGCCGCGATCCCAGACTTCCAGACATAACTCACCACCGCGCCGACGCACGCCCAGCAGCACTGGGCCTTTGGCGTAGCGGAACGCGTTGGTGAGGAAATTCTGCAGAATCCGCCGCAGCAGTTTGATGTCGCTGTCGATGCGCAATTGACTGCCGCGCACCCGGAACGTGAGCTTTTGCTCTTGAGCCAGCGCCTTGAATTCCGCGCCGAGGGTGTCGAACAGTTCATTGACGGCGAACGCTTTGCGGTCCGGGTTGATCTTGCCGTTTTCCAGGCGCGAGATGTCCAGCAGATCGCTGATCAGGTCTTCCGCCGAACGCAGCGAGCTGTCGAGGTGTTGCACCAGCTGCTGCGCCTCTGCGCTCAAGCCTTCGTTCTGGTGGGAGAGGGCGGCGGAGAACAGTCGCGCGGCGTTCAGCGGTTGCATCAAGTCGTGGCTGACGGCGGCGAGGAAGCGGGTTTTCGACTGGTTGGCCGCCTCGGCATTGCCCTTGGCTTCGGTGAGCGCGACATTGAGTTGCGACAGTTCCTGGGTACGTTCGCTGACCCGTTGCTCCAGCCCTTCGTTCGCCTCGGTCAGGGCCTGTTCGGCTTCGCGGAACGCGGTAATGTCGGTGAAGCTCATGACGAAACCGCCGCCGGGCATCGGGTTGCCGATCAGCTCGATCACCCGGCCATTGGGGAACAGCCGTTCGGAAGTGTGTGCGCGGCCCTGACGCATCCAGTGCAAGCGTCGCGCGACGTGCACTTCCGCTTCGCCGGGGCCGCACAAACCGCGTTCGGCGTTGTAGCGAATGATGTCGGCAATCGGCCGGCCGACGCTGATCAGGCCATCGGGGTAGTTGAACAGCTCCAGATAACGCCGGTTCCACGCCACCAGTTTCAGCGATTGGTCGACCACGCTGATGCCCTGGGTGATGTTCTCGATCGCGCCTTGCAGCAGGGCGCGGTTGAACTGCAGCACTTCCGAGGCTTCGTCAGCGATTCGGACTACGTCCTCCAACTGCATTTCCCGACCTTCGATGGCGGCCTTTACTACAGCGCGCGTCGAAGAAGCGCCGAGGACACCGGCGAGCAAGCGTTCGGTGTGGGCAATCCATTCGCTGTCGGCGTTCTGGTTGGGGTTGAAGCCCTTGCCCTGACGGTAGGCGAAACGAATGAAGCTCTGCCGCGCGCGTTCTTCGCCGACAAAACGCGCCGCCAGTTGCAGCAGATCGTCGATCTGTACCGCCAGCATCGAACGGGCATTAGGTCGCGCGCTGATTTCCTGGCCGATGAAACGCCCGGCCTGCCAATGTTCCGAAACCCGCGTGCGCGAGAGCACCGAGACCCAGGCGAACAGGGTGAAGTTACCCGCCAGCGACAGCACCACGCCTTGAGTCAGCGGGGTGATCGGCAGGTTCAGTGGATTGCTGTGCAGCCACGCTAAGCCGGGGAAGCTCGCCAGTGACCAGCCGAGACTGTGCGCGGCAATCGGCAGAACCAGCGTGTAGAACCAGAGGAACGTGCCGGTGGCGAGGCCGGCGAACACGCCCCGGCGGTTGGCCTGTTTCCAGTACAGCGCGCCGAGCATGGCCGGCGCCAGTTGCGTTACCGCCGCGAAAGCGATCTGGCCGATGGTCGCCAAACTTGCGGTCGAGCCGAGCAAGCGATAACTGACGTAGGCCAGCAGCAGAATCACCACGATGCTGACCCGGCGCACCGAGAGCATCCACTGGCGGAACACTTCGAACGGGCGCTCGGCGTTGTTGCGGCGCAACAGCCACGGCAGCAGCATGTCGTTGGAGACCATGGTCGACAGGGCGACGCTGGCGACGATCACCATGCCGGTCGCTGCCGATGCGCCGCCGATAAACGCCAGCATCGCCAGCGCCGGATGGGCCTGGGCCAGCGGCAGGCTGATCACGAACGAGTCGGGCAGCACATCGCTGGGCAGCATCATCTGACCGGCAAGGGCGATCGGGACTACAAACAGTGCGGCCAAAGCCAGATAGGCGGGGAAGACCCATTTCGCCAGTCGCAGATCCTGCGGGTCGATGTTCTCCACCACGGTCACGTGAAATTGCCGCGGCAGGCAGATGATCGCCATCATCGCCACGCCGGTCTGCACCACCATCGATGGCCAGTTGATGGTTTCCTTCCAATACGCCTCAAGGCGCGGGGCGAGCATCGCCTGATTGAACAGGTCGTCGAAACCGTCATACAGGCCGTACGTGACGAAGGCGCCGACGGCGAGAAAGGCGAACAGCTTGACCAGCGACTCGAACGCGATCGCCAGCACCATGCCACGGTGGTGTTCGGTGGCGTCGAGGTTGCGCGTACCGAAAACGATGGTGAACAACGCCAGCACCAGCGACACGATCAGCGCCGTGTCCTGGGCGCGGGTGCCCATGGCATCGGCGCCGGCGCCGATCAACAGGTTCACGCCGAGGACAATGCCTTTGAGTTGCAGGGCAATATAGGGCAGCACTCCGACCAGACAGATCAGCGCCACCACCACCGCCAGCGATTGTGACTTGCCGTAGCGCGCGGCGATGAAGTCGGCGATGGAGGTGATGTTCTCCTGTTTGCTGATCATCACCATTTTCTGCAGGACCCACGGCGCGCCGACCAGCAGCAGGATCGGCCCGAGGTAAATCGGCAGGAATGACCACAGTTGTTCCGCCGCCTGACCGACCGCGCCGAAGAACGTCCAGCTGGTGCAGTAGACCGCCAGCGACAGGCTGTACACCCAGGCACGCACACGTGGCGGCAACGGCGTGCTGCGACGGTCGCCGTAGAAGGCGATGGCGAACATGATGGCCATGTAGGCCAGGGCAACGACGGCGATCAGCCCGGTGGACAACGACATGCAGCACTCCCGACAAAAGACTCCCCGGCACTCCTGCCCGGGCGGACAGTCTCGCACGCGCGCGACGGTTAGTCAGTGTCGACCAAGGTCGTGGCGTGGCGGGGTGTCGCAGGCGGGGTACCGGGTGGTTTTTGTGGTGCCCGGGCGGGCCTCTTCGCGAGCAGGCTCGCTCCCACGTTCTGGAATGCATTCCCTTGTGGGAGCGAGCCTGCTCGCGAGGCGTCAGTCCTGCCGCAATGCAATATCGATCAACCGATGCAACTCAGCCACCTCCAGCGCCGTGGCCGAAAACAGAATCCGGAACACCACCGGCGCCACCACCAGATTGATCAAGCGATCGACACTCGGTGTGTTTTCATCCGGATAGCGATCGACAATGGTCTGCAACTGCGCACCAATGATCGCCACGCAATAGCCCGGCGTAGCGCTGGCCTGCACATCGCGCATCATGTTGCGCCCGACCTCCGAGCTCATCTCGTCGAGATATTGCTCGGCCCAGGCGCGGATATCGCCGCGCAGGCTGCCAGTGTTCGCCGGCTCGCTGTCCGGGCGCATGCGGGCGAGGGCGACGTCCGCCAGCAACGCCGCAAGATCACCCCAGCGGCGGTAGATCGTCGACGGCGTAACCCCCGCGCGGGCGGCAATCTGCGGGACGGTCACGGTGGAACGTTCCTGCTCTTGCAGCAGCGCATTGACCGCCGAATGAATCGACTCCTGCACCCGGGCACTGCGGCCACCGGGGCGTAAACCTTCTTTAATAGCCATGCGGCAGACCTTAACACAAAGAATTTGCTTTAAGCGCTGGGCGGTAGCACACTGCGCAAAAGCAAAAAATTAGCTTTTGCGGAGTATGCCCATGACCAGCCCCTTGAATAGTGTCGCTTCCCACCGGTCCAGCTTGTGGTTTCTGGCGATCACCTTACTCAGTTTTCTCGCCGCTTCCACCGCTCCGACGCCGTTGTATCACTTGTATCAGGATCAGCTGCGTTTCTCGGCAGCGATGTTGACGCTGATCTTCGCCGTTTACGCTTTCAGTCTGTTGGCGGCGTTGCTGACGGTTGGTTCGCTTTCCGACCATCTCGGACGCAAACCGGTGATCTTCAGTGCCGTGCTGCTCAATGCGCTGGCGATGCTGCTGTTCATTTATGCCGACAGCGTGTCGTGGTTGATCAGCGCACGGGTGCTGCAAGGTTTCGCCACCGGCATGGCCACTGCCGTATTGAGTGCAACGCTGCTCGACACCGACCGTCAGCAGGGGCCGCTGATCAACAGTGTCGCGCCGTTACTCGGGATGGCTTTGGGCGGTTTGGGCTGTGGCTTGCTGGCAGAATTCGCACCGGCGCCGTTGCAGCTGACCTATTGGTTGCTGTTGGCGTTGTTCGTGTTGCAGGGCGTTTATGTCTGGCGCCTGCCGGAAAGTGTCTCGCGGCAAGGTGGGGCGCTGGCCTCGTTGCGACCGACCCTGCACGTGCCGGTGCAAGCGCGTTCAACGTTGTGGCGGGTGCTGCCACTGAACACCGCAACCTGGGCGCTCGGTGGTTTTTATGCCTCGCTGGCACCGTCGTTGGTGCGCACCGCCACTGGCTCTACCTCCAATCTGATCGGCGGCGCTACGGTCGCGGCGCTCACCGTGACCGGTGCGTTGATGATTTTCATGATGCGCAATCGTCCGGCCGCTCAGGCGTTGCGGCTGGGCGCGAGCTTGCTGCCAATCGGGCTGGTCCTGATCCTGCTCGGTGTGCATGGCGCCAGTCTGTCGCTGTTTTTCTTTGGCACCTTGGTCGCCGGTTGCGGCTTCGGTTCGGGTTTCCTCGGTGCGGTGCGCAGTCTGGTGTCGCTGGCCTCGCCACACGAGCGAGCCGGATTGATGTCGGCGTATTACGTGCTCAGTTATCTGGCGTTCTGTTTGCCGGCGTTGCTGGCCGGGTATCTGGCGCGCAACTTTGGACTGCTGGCGACCACCGACGGTTACGGCGTTGTGTTGATCGTGCTGGCCGTTGCTGCGCTGGTACTCAGTCTGCGTCCGCAGACGGGCAGAGTTTGCAGCGCTCCTTAGCGCGTGTGGACGCTTATCTGCGAAACAGATAACAGTTAGAGATATTACCCGTTATATCGATATTCGATTCGGATCTACCATGGACTCAACCTCACCAGAGGACAGGAGTTCATGATGATTTGCCCCAACAGCGTCACCCCCGGCTACAAACCTTTCAGCCAGCTTCAGCATCCGCGTGAAGTGATCCGCCAGTTCACGCCGAACTGGTTCGCCGCAACCATGGGCACCGGTGTGCTGGCATTGGCGCTGGCCCAGTTGCCGCTTGCCATTCCCGGATTACGCGTCGTGGCCGAGGGGCTGTGGCTGTTCAACATTCTGTTGTTCAGCTTGTTTACTGCTGCCTACGCCGCGCGCTGGATTTTGTTCTTTGACGAGGCGCGGCGGATTTTCGGCCATTCCACCGTATCGATGTTCTTCGGCACCATTCCCATGGGCCTGGCGACGATCATTAACGGCTTTCTGTTGTTCGGCCTGCCGCGCTGGGGCGACGGTGTTATTCAACTTGTTGAAGTGTTGTGGTGGATCGATGTGGCGATGTCGCTGGCCTGTGGTGTGTTGATTCCGTACATGATGTTTACCCGTCAGGAACACAGCATCGATCAGATGACCGCGGTCTGGTTGCTGCCGGTAGTGGCGGCGGAAGTGGCAGCGGCCAGCGGCGGCCTGCTCGCCCCGCATCTGCCCGACGCCCATGGGCAACTCGTCGTACTGACCACCAGCTATGTGCTCTGGGCATTCTCGCTGCCGGTGGCGTTCAGCATTCTGACCATCCTGTTGTTGCGCATGGCCTTGCACAAACTGCCCCACGAAAACATGGCCGCGTCGAGCTGGCTGGCCCTCGGTCCGATCGGCACCGGTGCGCTGGGCATGTTGCTGTTGGGCGGTGAGGCACCAGCGATTTTTGCCGCGAATGGTCTGCCCGGCGTCGGTGAAATCGCTTCGGGCCTGGGTCTGGTCGCTGGGATCACGCTGTGGGGTTTTGGTCTGTGGTGGATGTTGATGGCGCTGTTGATCACCGTGCGTTATCTGCGTGACGGTATTCCGTTCAACCTCGGCTGGTGGGGCTTCACCTTCCCGTTGGGCGTGTATTCGCTGGCGACGCTGAAACTGGCAAGTATCCTCAACCTGACATTTTTCAGTGTGTTCGGTACGGCGCTGGTGATTTTGTTGGCGGCAATGTGGCTGATCGTCGGCAAGCGCACCGTGCAGGGCGCGTGGCGTGGCGAGCTGTTTGTCTCGCCGTGTATTGCAGGTTTGAAGAAATAATCCGAAAAGTTTAGGTAAGGTGTGGCCTGGATCGTGGTGCGGGATTCCAATAACAAGCACCCAGGCCTCACTACCTAACATCAGGAAACACGGAAGATGAGTCACCCCTCACAGTTCAACCTGTTGCGCACCCGGCGCTTTTTGCCCTTCTTTATTACCCAGTCGCTCGGCGCGTTTAACGACAATGTGTTCAAGCAGTCGTTGATCCTCGCCATCCTCTATCGGTTGACCATCGAGGGCGATCGGTCGATCTGGGTCAACCTCTGCGCGCTGCTGTTTATCCTGCCGTTTTTCCTGTTCTCGGCGCTGGCCGGGCAGTTCGGGGAAAAATTCGCCAAGGACGCGCTGATCCGTCTGATCAAGCTCGCGGAAATCGCCATCATGGCCGTAGGATCGATCGGCTTCCTCTTCGATCATCTGTCGCTGATGCTGGTGGCACTGTTCGCCATGGGCACGCACTCGGCGTTGTTCGGCCCAGTGAAGTATTCGATCCTGCCGCAGGCCTTGCGCGACGATGAACTGGTCGGCGGCAACGGTCTGGTGGAAATGGGCACGTTTCTGGCAATTCTCGCCGGCACCATCGGCGCCGGGATCATGATGTCCACCGAGCACTACGCGCCGGTAGTCTCCGCAGCGATCGTCGGCATTGCCGTGCTGGGTTATCTGGCCAGCCGCAGCATTCCGCGCGCGGCGGCCTCGTCGCCGGAAATGCGCCTGAACTGGAATATCTTCAGTCAGTCCTGGGCGACGTTGAAACTCGGTCTGGGCCAGACGCCTGCGGTGTCGCGCTCGATTGTCGGCAACTCGTGGTTCTGGTTCGTCGGGGCGATCTACCTGACGCAGATCCCGGCCTACGCCAAGGAATGGATGCACGGTGACGAAACCGTGGTCACGCTGATCCTGACCGTGTTCTCGGTGGGCATCGCGCTGGGTTCGATGCTCTGCGAGAAACTCTCAGGGCGCAAAGTCGAGATCGGACTGGTGCCGTTTGGCTCGTTTGGCCTGACCGTGTTCGGCCTGTTGCTGTGGTGGCATTCCGGGGGAATCCCGGACAGCGTCACCGGCCATAGCTGGATTGCCGTGCTGGGCTTCGTTCACACCTGGGCGGTGTTGATCGACATCCTTGGCCTGGGCATTTTCGGTGGCTTCTATATTGTCCCGCTGTACGCGCTGATCCAGTCGCGTACGGCTGAAAACGAACGGGCGCGGGTGATTGCCGCCAACAACATTCTCAACGCGTTGTTTATAGTGGTGTCGGCGATTGTTTCGATCGTTTTGCTCAGCGTCGCCAAGCTGTCGATCCCGCAACTGTTCCTGGTGGTGTCGCTGCTGAACATCGGCGTCAACGCCTACATCTTCAAGATCGTTCCGGAATTCAGCATGCGCTTCATGATCTGGCTGCTCAGCCATTCCATGTACCGCGTCGAGCACCGCAACCTTGAAGCGATCCCGGACGAGGGCGCGGCGCTGTTGGTGTGCAACCACGTGTCGTTCGTTGACGCCTTGCTCATCGGCGGGGCGGTGCGTAGGCCGATTCGCTTTGTCATGTACTACAAGATCTACAACCTGCCGGTGCTGAACTTCATCTTTCGCACGGCGGGCGCGATTCCGATTGCCGGACGCCAGGAAGATATCCAGATCTACGAAAAAGCCTTCACCCGCATCGCTCAGTATCTGAAGGACGGCGAATTGGTGTGCATTTTCCCGGAAGGCAAATTGACCGCCGATGGCGAGATCAACGAGTTTCGTGGCGGCGTGACGCGCATTCTGGAGGAGACGCCGGTGCCGGTGATTCCGCTGGCGCTGCAAGGATTGTGGGGGAGTTTCTTCAGTCGCGATCCGAACAAGGGCTTGTTCCATCGCCTGTGGTCGCGGGTGACGCTGGTGGCCGGGCCGGCGATTACCGAAGGGACTGAGCCAGCGAAGTTGCAGGTGTTGGTGGGGGAGTTGCGCGGGGCTGTTAGATAGTTGTTGACTGGACGGCCCTCATCGCTGGCAAGCCAGCTCCCACAGGTTCGATGGTGTACACCAATCTTGTGGGAGCTGGCTTGCCAGCGATGGGGCCGGTGGCTTAAGCGCTGACCTTGAGCCCGATCAACCCGGTAACGATCAACGCCACACTGACCAGCCGAATCAACGCCATCGATTCACCAAACAGAATGATCCCGGCGATCACCGTACCCACGGCACCGACACCGGTCCAGATCGCATACGCCGTACCCAACGGCAATTCCTTCATCGCCAAGCCCAATAGACCCAGACTGATAGCCATGGCGGCAACGGTCAGGGCGGTGGGGAGCGGGCGGGTGAAGCCGTCGGTGTATTTCAGGCCGACGGCCCAGCCGACTTCGAACAGGCCGGCGCAAAACAGAATGATCCAGGACATGCAGGACCTCCATCGATTGACGGGGTCGTCCCCAGATGAATGACTCGAGCGAGCCGCAGGGTCGTCCCCGCGTTGCGCAATATACTGACGAGCATTAACCCGGGGATCAAGTTTTCAGCCTCAATCGGCAGCCCGTTGTGCGAGGTTGTCGCGATCTTCTTTTTCGCTCATGCGCCGGAAGTACGTCGACAGCAGTGCTCCGGAAATATTGTGCCAGACGCTGAACAGCGCGCTCGGCACCGCCGCCAGTGGCGAAAAGTGCGCACTGGCCAATGCCGCGCCCAGTCCCGAATTCTGCATGCCGACCTCCAGTGCCAGCGACTTGCGCTGAGCCAGAGGCAAGCCGAACAGGCGCCCGGTGAAGTAGCCGAGCAGGTAACCGAAGCTGTTGTGCAGCATCACCACGGCCATGATCAACAGGCCGGACTCGGCGATTTTCGCCTGACTCGCCGCGACCACGGCGGTGACGATAATCACGATGCTGACCACCGACACCAGCGGCAACACATCCACCGCATGCCGCACCTTGTCGCCGAGCAGACGCTGCGCGACCACGCCGAGAACGATCGGCAGCAGCACCACTTGCAGGATCGACCAGAACAGCTCCATGAACGATACCGGCAACCATGCCGAGGCCAGCAGCCAGATCAGTGCCGGGGTCAGTAGTGGGGCGAGGAGGGTAGTGACCGCGGCAATCGCCACGGAAAGCGCCAGATCACCGCGTGCCAGCCAGGTCATCACGTTTGAAGAGGTGCCGCTCGGGCAGCAACCGACCAGAATCACGCCGACGGCGATTTCCGGCGGCAGGTGAAACACCTGGCAGAGCAACCACGCCACACCGGGCATGATCACGAAATGCGCAACCACGCCCAGCGCCACCCGCCACGGATGGCGAGCGACGGCAGCGAAGTCGTCGAGTTTGAGGGTCAGGCCCATGCCGAACATCACCAGACCCAGCAGCGGTACGATCGCGCTTTTCAGGCCGATGAACCACGCCGGTTGCAGAAAGGCCACGACGGCGAATATCAGAACCCAGTAAGCGAAGGTATTGCCGACAAAGCGGCTGAGTGCAGCCAGTGCGCGCATGGCTTGATCCTTATTTTTGGTTACACCACAAAACATTGTGGGAGCGAGCCTGCTCGCGAATGCGGTGAGCCAGACACATTAATGTTGACTGGCGCACCGCATTCGCGAGCAGGGTCGCTCCCACAGGTTAGATGCTCGTCAGAGTCAGATCCCCTGCGGCATCTCTTCCCCACCCAACGCTTCAACCAGTGCCGGCAGGAAGTCGCCGAAGGTCAGCATCATCAGGGTGAAGCTGGCATCCAGTTGGCCCAGAGCTTCGTCGCCACCGTCCTGTTCCGCCTGATCCTGCAGCAGATCTTCGAATTTCAGGCGCTTGACGGTCATCTTGTCGTCGAGCATGAACGACAGTTTGTCCTGCCAGGCCAGCGACAGCTGAGTGACGACTTTGCCGGTGCTCAGATGCAGCTGGATTTCTTCACTGGTCAGGTCCTGACGCTTGCAACGGACGATGCCGCCGTCTTCGTGGGTGTCGCGCAGTTCGCACTCGTCCAGCACATAGAAATCGTCGGCGGCTTTCTGCGTGGTGACCCACTCGGTCATCACCGCAGTCGGTGCCATTTTTACGGTGAGCGGACGCACGGGCAGGGTGCCGATCACTTCGCGCAGGGTCGACAGCAGGTCTTCGGCGCGTTTCGGGCTGGCGGAGTTGACCAGGATCAGGCCCTGTTTCGGCGCGATCGCGGCGAAGGTCGACGAGCGACGAATGAATGCGCGCGGCAGGAACGCCTGGATGATTTCATCCTTGATCTGGTCGCGTTCCTTCTTATAGACCTTGCGCATCTGCTCGGCTTCGATCTCTTCGACCTTTTCCTTGACCGCGTCACGCACGACGCTGCCCGGCAGAATACGTTCTTCCTTGCGCGCAGAGATCAGCAGGAAATCGCCGCTGACGTGCACCAGCGGCGCATCTTCGCCTTTGCCGAACGGTGCGACGAAACCGTAAGTGGTCAGCTCCTGGCTTGCACACGGCCGCGCCAGTTTGGTCGCCAGTGCAGTTTCCAGCGCCTCGGCATCGACAGGCAGGTCTTGGGTCAGGCGATAGATCAGCAGGTTCTTGAACCACATGGGGCGAGTCACTCCTTTATACAAAGGGGGGCATTATTGTCTTCGCCGGGGCATAGGCCAACCCTTCTCTAAGCCTTTGGAAGACCTCGGAAAATTATTTAAAAAAGTGCTTGCCAGAGGTTGGGGTGCTCCGTAGAATGCGCGCCACACCGAAGCGAAGGGTGATTAGCTCAGCTGGGAGAGCGTCTGCCTTACAAGCAGAATGTCGGCGGTTCGATCCCGTCATCACCCACCATTCGTTTCAAGTGTTTAGCGCAGCGGTAGTTCAGTCGGTTAGAATACCGGCCTGTCACGCCGGGGGTCGCGGGTTCGAGTCCCGTCCGCTGCGCCATATTCGGTAACCTGGACCACTGAACGCCAGGTCGCCACGGAAAAACCCGCTGATGCGGGTTTTTTTCTGTCTCAAGGTTGTACCCGCGGGATGTATCGTTTCACCGGTTTTCAGATTTTTTTGAAAAATATTCAATTAAATCAACACTTTACGAAAACTTGTGGCATAATGCGCCCCGTAACGAAGCGAAGGGTGATTAGCTCAGCTGGGAGAGCGTCTGCCTTACAAGCAGAATGTCGGCGGTTCGATCCCGTCATCACCCACCATTCGTTTCAAGCGTTTCGCGCAGCGGTAGTTCAGTCGGTTAGAATACCGGCCTGTCACGCCGGGGGTCGCGGGTTCGAGTCCCGTCCGCTGCGCCATATTCGGTATCTGGAACTGAACGCCAGACACCACGGAAAGCCCGCCTAGTGCGGGCTTTTTGCTGTCTGCGATTTATGAAATCGCCGCGCTACTGCGCCGCATTGCGGGCATGCCGATAATCGCTCACTGCCTCATACACCGCCCTGCGCAAGCGATTGATCCCGCCAATCGGCCGATGCGCCTCAATGCCGAACCACGGATTGAACGACAGGTTGTCGCATTGCAGATTCAGCGCCGGCGTATCGAAGTCCTGCGCGGGCAGGGTGATCCGCGCCACCGTTGCAAACGGCGCATCCTGCTCACGCCACTCAATGCTGGTGTCCTCGATCGGCATGTACTTGTTCGCGTCCTGGCGCTGGATCTGCAAGGCGAAGCACGCCGGCACCCGATCCGTCGACAACTGCTGATTCAATGCGCTGCGCAGGAAATTCGGCAAGTCGTGATTTTGTTTGGGCAGCGTATACGCCGGGCAACGCTCCGGATCCGGCACGACGCGGAATTTCGCATTGGCCTCACCGAACTTGTAGGGCGATACCGAGAAATATGTGGTCTCGGTCGGACTGTCCGGCGGCGCTGACAGGGTTGCCAACGCGATGAATAGATGACGGACCTGCCAGGTGCGCGGATCCCATGTCGGAAAAAACGCCATGACCCTCTTGCCGTCAGCCTGCGCCGCCACATTCTGACGATACTCGGCGACATCGCTGACAAAGAAATTCGGATGGCTGAACATCACGAAATCCTGTTCATGCTGCTCCTGGCGATTGCCGAGCAGTTGCGTGCCAGGAACCTCAAGCAACTTGATCGCCATTCCGCGCGCATCGCGAATGCTGTCGAATTGCGGATAGGCATTGCCGTTGGACAACCGGATCAGCGCCTGCCAGGTCTTGCCCGGCTCGCTGAACACACCCCGTCGCAGCGATTGCGCCAGTTCCGGTAACACCTGCACTTGCGCCTTCACGCAGCCATGCGCTTTGGCGTGGGCATCGCGCAGATAACGCGTGGGTTCGCGGTGCTGGTCGACGATGCGCACTGCGGTTTGGATGACGTCTTGGGTCATCGCCGCTTCGCCTGCTGGAATCTGTTCCTGCGCCGACACCGGCCCGCGATGCTGCCAGGCAAACCACGCGGTGGCGATGGCCCAGCCGAGCAGGGCGATGACCAGCAGGATCAGCAGCGTCTTGCCAAGCAAGCGCCCCAACCAGAGCCAGAAACGCGCGAGTGGCGGCAGTTCTCTTTTGAATGTCGGCATGATCATGGCAACTGCGCCTCCAGTGGTCCGCCCAATACTTTCAGATATTCGAGCAACGCCCAGCGCTCCTCGGGTTGCAGGAGGCGGCCGATCACCCCGTTGCCGCGAGCGCCGGCGCGGAATTCGTGGCCGCTGTTATGGTTGCCGCTGATGCGCGTGTCGAACAGAAAACCGTTGGTGAAAGGTTCGGTGCGATAGCCGAGGTGGTGCGGGTCGTATTCGAGCGTGCCTTTATAGAAGGTGGTGGCGCGCTCATCCTGCGGTGACAGCAACTGATAGATGCTTGGCACCGAACCGTTGTGCAGAAACGGCGCAGTCGCCCACACGCCAGCCAGCGGTCGAGCCTTGTAAGCGACCTTCTCGCGCACGCCGATCGGCAGGCCGAAACCGTCCATGCGCGGTTTTTCTTCCGGCGTGATCTGCGCGTCGCGATAGGCACGGTTTTCCACGAACGCGGTGACGTAAGCCAGGCCCTTGGCCACCGACAATTGGCTCAGATCAAGCGGCTCCTTGGGTTCGGGGTGCAGTTTGACGTCCATCTTTTTCAGCTCATTGACATCCCATTGCAGTGCGCTCAAGTCGAAACGGTGACTGGCAACGTTGTTGGCCGCATTCGGATCGGTGCCGATCACGTCCACGGGAATCATGTGCAGGTGCTGCACCCAGCGTTCGCCTTCTTGGGATTGGCGCGGGACATGGCAGCCGGCGCAGTTTTCCGCGAACAGCGCGCGGCCTCTGGCGGCCAGCGGCTTGTCGATCGCACCGAACAGATCTTCCGGCCAGGTCGGCGGCTTCAACTGCTGCAAGGTTTCTTCGATAGCGTGCAGATCGCGCACGCGCACGCTGGAGGGATAGCGCGCAGCGCCTTGCAGCGGCTGACCGTTGGCGTCGAAGAAATTCAGCGTGGCACCGACGCCGAGCGCCTCGCCGATATTGCGCGCCATTGGCTGTTGAGCCGAGCCGTTCCACTGCACCCAGTCGAACGTCCACATGTCCCACAGCTGCGGGTAATCCACCGGGGCATCGGCCACACGGTAGTTGGCAGGGGAAATCGCATCGCCAAACGTCGCGTTGGCAATCCGGCCGAACGCGTCGGTGCGCCCCGGTCCTTCTTCGGTCGGATAGAGGCCGCGATGGGTGTCGTTCCAGGCCACTTTGACGAAGGTGTTCAGCGAGGTCTTGAACTCGCTGCGCAATTGTTCGCGGCGCGCTTCGTAATCATCTCCGAGCACCTGACGGGCGAAGCGCTCGAACTTCCACGGGTTGTAGTAAGTCGAGGCGAGACTGGCGACCAGGGCCTGTCCGAAACTGCCACCGCGCAATGTAGGAACGCTGGAAGGCAACACGTGTTGTGCGGTGCCGCCATCAATGCGCACGGCCTGGCCTTTGAAGCGCAACTCGCCGGTGTGGCAAGCGGCGCAGGTGATGTCCAGATAGTGCTCCGAGACATTGCCAGGATTCTGGTGCCGGGCAAAACCGACGGGGAGGTTGCCGGGGTTGTTCGCGCTCGCTTTCTGCTGCGGGTCGACCAGGAAGCCGAAACGGGCGAGATATTCAGGGGAGGCGAAGCGCTGTTCGGAGAAGGGCAGTTCCAGCGCTTCAAACCACTCGTAACGCAGGCCTTTGACTTGCGTGCCCTGCGGCGTGAAATAGTAGGTCTGGCGTTGCGCTTCGCTCCATTGATCCAGGTAACGTACCTGTTGCGGCGGGGTGTAGAAGGGCAATTTCGGGTTGGCGACGTAATAGACAATCACCGCGAGGGCGATTACCGCCAGCACGATCAGCAGCGCGAGAACGCGGGATAAGAGGCGCAAGTTGAACATCCTTGTCGAATTGTTGCGCTGTTATGCCTGAGCGGCGCTGGCTGGGCAAGTGGCCATTACGCCAGATGTTGAGCCGTGAGCCGACGAGCCTTGTCGTCCACGGATGACAGAAGCTTCATCCAGCCGTTGCCCAAATGCGTTTTAATCCCTGAACTTATCGGAAGATTCCTGCTCTCATGCCGGTAGCCATTGGTCGTGGCGGCCTGATAAGCTCGCGGCTTTACTCGATTGCCCATTCGGCGCATGAACAAGGAAATAGCATGAAACAGCATCGGTTGGCGGCGGCGGTAGCCCTGGTTAGCCTGGTACTCGCGGGTTGTGACTCGCAGACCAGCGTAGAGCTGAAAACCCCGGCGCAAAAAGCTTCCTACGGCATCGGCCTGAACATGGGCAAAAGCCTTGCCCAGGAAGGCATGGATGATCTGGACTCCAAAGCGGTAGCCCAGGGCATCGAAGATGCCGTTGGCAAGAAAGAACAGAAGCTGAAAGATGAAGAACTGGTCGAAGCCTTCGCCTCGCTGCAAAAGCGTGCTGAAGAGCGTATGGCCAAGATGAGCGAAGAGTCGGCAGCCGCCGGCAAGAAATTCCTCGAAGAAAACGGCAAGAAAGCCGGTGTAACCACCACCGCTTCCGGCCTGCAGTACGAAGTAGTGAAGAAAGCCGATGGCCCACAGCCTAAGCCGACCGACGTCGTAACTGTTCACTACACCGGCAAGCTGACCAACGGCACCGTGTTCGACAGCTCCGTCGAGCGCGGCAGCCCGATCGATCTGCCAGTCAGTGGCGTGATCCCGGGTTGGGTTGAAGGTCTGCAACTGATGCACGTTGGCGAGAAGTACAAACTGTACATCCCTAGCGATCTGGCTTACGGCGCTCAGTCGCCAAGCCCGGCAATCCCGGCCAACTCGGTTCTGGTTTTCGACCTGGAACTGCTGGCCATCAAGGATCCAGCCAAAGAAGAAGCCGCTGCCAAGTAACACGCAACGGCTCGAAAACAACGCCTCGCTTATGCGGGGCGTTGTTGCATCTGCAGGTCAGGAAAGGTAAACAGAGCGAACTGACAGCGATCAGCACAGTCATAGCTTTGAGGCTACCCGCGCTAGACGCCCTGAGCTGCCAAGTCAATGAAATATTGGGCTTTTTTATGTGAGTAAAAAACGCCCGATCTGAGCGCAGCCCTTATGAAACGGGGCTCTCAGCGCTGAAATGCAGCTCTGTTCACAAGGTTATCCACAATTTGTGTGGATAACATTTCAACGGGAAGAATAGATGAAAGCTCCGTGGAATTTCGCTCGATTCCTGCCGTTGGCCGGTCGCCTGCTGGCCCGTGGACGCCTGCCGACCCTGTTGTTTGCCGTGGCCAGCAAAGGCGCCGCGCAAGGCAATCGCCTGGGCAAACTCAAGGATGATCTGCGCTTGCTGCAGTCGCTGTGCCTGGCCTACTGGCGTGGCGAGTATCGCGCGATCAGTGCCAAGTCGCTGATTTCGGTGGTGGCGGGCCTGATGTATTTCCTCAGCCCGGTGGATGCCATTCCGGATTTCATCCCCATGTTCGGCATGCTCGATGACATCGCTGTCCTCGCCTGGCTGATGAAAACCCTCGATGACGAACTCAACGCCTTCCGCCTGTGGCGCAAGCGTCAGCAACCCGAGAAGCTGGCGGTGGTTGAACGCCTCCCCGATACCCCTGAACAATTGCAGCTGCAAGGCCCGAAAAAGCCCTGACTGACCAAGACTGCCTACAGATAGATACCACTCGCGACCTTAGCCGCTGTTAGGATTACACTTCTAGGGAAAAGTGCCGACTCGCTAAGTGGTGTTGTCCTACGGGGTAGTCATGGATATTCAGATAATTGCACGCGATGGCGAACCCGAATACGCGGTTCTGCCGTGGGCTCAATATCAGGCTCTACTGAAAGCAGCAGGGATCAACGCAACACCGGCGCAGCAGCCAGCAGCGCCGCTCGCCACCTCGCCGGAGCCGATTCTTCCGGGTCTGGATCAATTACGCAGTTTGCGCGAAGGGAAGGGCATCGCCATCGAGGCGCTGGCCCGCACGGTAGGCATCAGCCCGTCATATCTGGCCATGATCGAAAGTGGTGAGCGTCAGCCCGACGCCGCGATTCGCCGCAGCCTGGCCTGGGAACTGACGGTGCCAGGTTGGAGGGATGAATCGTGAGCGTACGCATCAGCCGTCAACATTGGGACGGATTGCTGGGGGAGCTGGACCAGGCGCGTCGTCAGCGCCATCTTCTGACCTATCGAGCCTTGCTTGAGCGTTTGCAGCTACCGACGCCGGCGATGCAGACACTGACGGCTGCGCTGGAGCATCTGGCGGCACTGGATGCCAAAGCCGAGCAACCGTTGCGCAGTTCGCTGGTCATCAGTCAGGGCGCCAGTCGCTTGCCGCGTACCGGTTTTTTTGAATGTGTCGAGCGTCTGGGGCGCTTTTCCGGGCCTTCGGATGGCGTTGCAGCGGCGTCCTGGCATGCGTCGGAAGTGGTGCGCGTCTTCGAATACGAATACCCGGAATCGGCGGAGGCCTGAGTGTTTCTGCGCCTCAAGGCGCGGGCCGGTTACTGGCTGGCCCGCAGGCTGTTTCATTGGTCGTGGTTCGTTCGCCAGCCGCGTGGCTGGCGCTGGCTCGAAGGCCAGTTTGCACGAATGGCCAACCTCGGCGATGTCGGTGCGCAAAGCTTTTATGGGCACATTCTGACTTTTCGCGGCGTCGGGTTGGGCGCGCGTGAAGAAGGCGTGCGCTTACTGCGTCTGGCGGCGTTGGCTGGTGATGGTAAAGCGGCGTATCAAGTCGGCGTGATCAGCCTCGCCGGTACCCCGAGCAAGGCGCCGGATCCCGCTGAGGCCGCTCGTTGGTGGAGCATGGCCGCCGAAGCCGGCCACCCGTTGGCCGAGCTTAAGCTGCAACAGCTGATGGCCGGTGATTCAACGCAGTAATTCCATGTATGTCTTCTAAGTAAACGCGGCGTGAGGTTTTCCTCACGCCGCGTTTACGTTTCTGCCTGCACGTTTTTCGATTGATGTTGGATTGCAGACTAGTCCTACATCCTTTGCCTACTCGCCTGACTTCTTTCCTTTCTGATCCCCCGCACAGTTCCCGCGACTAATTTCTTGCGCGAGGGACCGCTCATGCTTCAGCCCGTTTTTCAGCTCACCTTGTCTGCCTGCGTGTGTTGATGGAAGCCATCGCGCGCATCGAGCAGGAACTCGACAGCTTTCCGCAAACGCTCAGCTTCTACCGCAAACAGCTTGATCACTGGCTCAGTCGCAGGGCGGACCAGATCAGCGAGGCAACAGACCTGCCATCGCTGGTGGGTATGGAGCGGATCATCCGCTTCGGCGATCGCAGCACGGCGGTCAGCAGCAGCGACGACGGCTTTTCCTCCAGCGTCGTCCAGTGCCCGCAGGGCGGGCTGATGCAAATCGAGAGCAAATTCGAATCGGTCTACGACATCCCGCTGGGCAACATTTCCGTCGATGTGGTCGACGTGGATAGCGGCAAGACCACGCCGGTCACCCTTGATCAGCAGGGCAAGGCTGAATTCAGAGGCGAAGAGGGCAAGTTCTACCGCGTGCATGTTCATGGCGCGGTCACCTCCAATCAAGTCGCCGAGCTGTTCGATTCCTATGACGGCTTGACCGGCGAACTGGAACGTTGGCTGCGTAGCGAGTGGCAAGGTTTCAAGCCGCAGTGGTCACAGTCGGTGGCGACCGCAGCCAGCAACGGCATGCTCGCCGGCAGTTGGGCGGCCATCGAGGGGGTATGGGACAGCCTCGGTCTGCTCTCGGAAATTCTCCAGGACCCCGGCAAGTTTGCCGAGCGTTTGGGCAGTGGCGCGGCTGAGCTGATCGAGCTGGCGCAGACTGCGCCGGATCTCATGGAAAAACTGCAGTTGCTGGTCAGTGACGAAGCGGCGATGTGCTTGCTGCTACGGTCGGCGAGCCTGTGGCTGGACATGCTGCCGCCCAGCGAGGTTGCCGGCAAGTCTGCTGAAGTGGCGTCGATGATGATCGTGCAACTGATCATCGATGTGTTGATCAGCGTGGTGCTGACGTTTGTCGGAGCGGGGGCGGGGATCGCTTATCTGACGCTGCGCCTGGCTGACCGCGCAACGCAGCTGTTCAACGTCGCCAAGCGTCTGGTCAAGGCGCTGTTCAGCATCGTCAACGCCTTTATTGAATACGTCGACCGCTACAAAGCCGTTGCCGCGCGGGGCATCGCCGCCGGGGTGAAAAAGGGCCGGATGCAATTGCGCTGGGATGCCAAGCGCAACGCCATGTTGAAGAAAGACGAGCCCCACGACGACGTCCCCGACCAGGCGAAAAACCCCAACGGCGACGCCGCGGATTGCGTGCCCAATACCTGCAAAAACGGCTGCCCGGTGTCGATGGTCACCGGCGAAGAACTGCTGACCCTGACCGACGCGGTGCTCGACGGCGTGCTGCCCTTCGAGTTCACCCGCTTGTACCGCAGCAGCGCGGTCGAGATCGACATCGGCCTGGGTTTTGGCTGGAGCCACACGCTGGCGCATCGGCTGGCCTTCGACGGCGATGGCGTGATCTGGATCGATCATGAGAACCGCCGCACCCGCTTTCCCCTGCCCAACGTCGCGCGCCCGGCGATTCACAACAGCCTGTCGCGGGCGGCGATCTTTCTCGCTGATGAACCGGAAGAACTGATCCTCGCCCTGGCCGGGGAAAACGCGCGCTTCTATCACTTTCGCGCCGGCCGACTGACGGCGATCAGCGATGTCTACGGCAATCGTCTAACCCTGCAACGCGATCGCTCCGACCGCATACAGCGTCTGGACAACGGCGCCGGGCGCGCGCTGCTGTTGCGTTATGACCGCGCGCAACTGGTGGCGGTCGAGTATCAGGTGTTCGTTCAGGGCGAGTGGACCACCGAGCAAACCCTCGCCACCTACAGCTTCGATGCCCGGCAACGCCTGCTGGTCGCGACCAATGCGGTCGGCGACAGCGAACGCTACGACTACGACGATCACCACGTCATCCTCCAGCGCCAGTTGACTGGCGGCGCGAGCTTCTTTTGGGAGTGGCAGCGCGAGGGCAAAGCGGCGCGCTGCGTGAGGCACTGGGCGTCGTTCTCGCAGATGAACACCCGTTACGTCTGGAACGATGACGACGCCAGCGTGACCGTGCATTACGTCGACGGTACCGAAGAAGTCTACGTCCACGACGAGCGCGCGCGGCTGGTGCGCCAGGTCGCGGCCGATGGTGGCGAGCAGCTCAAGGCTTATGACCAGCAGGGGCGATTGATCGCCGAGCAGGATGCATTGGGCGCGGTCACCGAATACCGCTACGACGAAGTCGGACGGCTGATCGCGCTGATTCCGCCGGACGATGCACCAACGTCCTACGAGTATCGCAACGGTTTTCTCTACAAGCGTTGCCGTGGTGAGGCGGTGTGGATCTACCGGCGCAACGCTGAAGGCGCCGTTACCGAAGCGGTCGATCCCGACGGCCAGGTCACCCATTACTACTACAACCTGCGCGGGCAATTGCTGTCGCTGCGTTATCCGGACAGCAGCCGCCACCGCTGGGTGTGGAACGAGCTGGGCCAGCTCATCGAAGAAACCCTGCCCGATGGTGGCGTGCGGCGCTTTTCCTACGATGCGCTGGGACGGCGGATTACCACCCAGGACGAATTTGGTGTTGTCAGTCGTCAGCAGTGGGACGCCGCCGGCCGACTGATCCTGACGACTTCTCCTACGGGCAGCACGCGCGCCTACAGCTACGGCGCCTACGGGCAGATCACCGCTGAGCGCGATGAACTGGGGCGCATCACCCGCTATGAATATGACGATGATTTGCATCTGGTCTCGCGGCGGATCAACCCCGACGGCACCCGCGTGCAGTATCGCTACGACCATGCGCGGTTGCTGCTGACCGAGATTGAAAACGAGTCAGGGGAAAAATACCGACTGGATTACACGCCGACCGGATTGATCCGACAGGAAACCGGGTTTGATGGGCGGCGCACGGCTTACGTCTACGACCTCAATGGTCATTTGCTGGAGAAGACCGAGTTTGGTGATTTCGGCCCCAGTCTGGTCACCCACTATGAGCGCGACAAGGCCGGGCGTTTGCTGGTCAAAACCCTGCCCGATGGGCTCAAAGTCCGCTACGACTATGATCGCCTCGGGCGCTTGGTTGCCGTTGATGACGGGCAAAACCATCCGCTGGCCTTCGAGTATGACCGTCAGGACCGGCTGATCACCGAGCATCAGGGCTGGGGCACCTTGCGCTACGCCTATGACGCCTGCGGTCAGCTCAAACGCCTGCGCCTGCCGGACAACAGCAAGCTCGATTATCACTACGCCAAGGGCGGTGCGCTGTCAGCCATCGACCTCAACGGCACGCCGCTCACGCGCCACGTCTATCACTGCGGTCGTGAACAGCAACGCCAGCAAGGTCTGCTGCTCAGCGAATACTCCTACGACGATCAGGGCCGCTTGCTTGCCCACGCTGTAGGTCATCGCCACGCTTCGCTGTACCGCCGCGATTATGCCTACAGCGCCAACGGCAATCTCGAGCACATTGCCGACAGCCGCCACGGCCAGCGTACTTATGGCTACGACGCCCTCGACCGGTTGATCCGCGTACGTCACTCACGCGACGAACTGCCCGAATCCTTCGCCCACGACCCGGCCGGCAACCTGCTGATGCAGGACCGCCCCGGCCCTGCGCAGATCAAGGGCAATCGCCTGCTGATGCAGGGCGACCGTCATTACGACTACGACGCCTTCGGCAACCTGATCCGCGAACGCCGTGGCCACGGCCAGACCCTGGTCACCGAATACCGCTACGACTGCCAGCACCGCCTGATCGGCCTGACCCGCCCGGACGGCCAGACCGCCACTTATCACTACGACGCCTTCGGCCGCCGTATCCGCAAAACCGTCGACGGCGCCGTCACCGAATTCTTCTGGCAAGGCGAACACCTCGTCGCCGAAAGCAGCGCTACGCAATACCGCAGCTTCCTCTACGAACCCGGCACCTTCCGCCCACTGGCGATGCTCGACGGCAAAGGCCCGAAAAAGGCCTGCCCGTTCTACTACCAACTCGACCACCTCGGCACCCCGCAGGAACTCACCGACTACAGCGGCGAAATCGTCTGGTCCGCTCAATACGACGCCTACGGCAAAGTCGCCGCCGTCACCTTGGCCGGCGAAGACTACCTCGACCAACCGCTGCGTTTTCAGGGGCAGTACTTCGATGTTGAAAGCGGATTGCATTACAACCGGCATCGGTATTACGACCCTAGGTTAGGGCGGTATCTGACGCCGGATCCGGTGAAGCTGGCGGGTGGGTTGAATCAGTACCAGTACGTGCCGAATCCGACGGGGTGGGTGGATCCGTTGGGGTTGAGTTGCATTTGTCCACCGTCAGCGCCGCGACGTCCTATGCGGTACGAGGCTGGTCGCGTGGTCGTCGAAGAGGGAGCGCCCCCGCTGCCAAAGATGACGGCGCAGGAACGACGGGCGAGGATTGATGAAGTGGCTGAGGAGAATGCGAAACGGCGTGTGAGTGAGTATGAAGAACTTTATGACATGCACACTGTGAAAAAACATAGTTCGGAAATTCCCGATCGGGCACTAAAACAGCGAGCTATCAACGGCGCTGATCCTCACACAGGTGTCGTTCCGAGGCCTCCCAGAGGAAATCCAAGTTCACAATTTCACAACTGGCGAATGCATTTGGGGGCATTAAACAAGGCGATGACAAGGAATAAAAATGGCTCGATCATGCATACGGGTGACGATCAGCATGATACTCCGATAGTTAGGTTGGAATTGCCTGGAGCAGGGCGAGGGTACAAACCGAATAGGCGGGATTCGCAAAATCCGGTTTTGAATGAAGACATGAACTGGTTTGAAGTTAAGTTTGATAAGACAAATACGCAAGAACCATTTACGGGCTTTCCTTCGGAGAAAAAATAATGTTGAAACATCCGTATTTAGATAGGCCTTTCAATCCAAGATTTAGCTGGTTTATTGGCGTATTTGATGTTTATGATCAAGAAGAGACCCGAGGTCTAGAACTCGGCGTATATAATCCGAATATACCTACTGACAGGGAAAATCTTATACGGAGGTATTGTCTGAAACTGCCGTATCTTTCGTATAGGCATAAGTTGGTTCTATTTGAAGCCTTAGAGTCAGCGTTAGATGATTCAAGCTACGATTTCAGTAGCTTATTTGATATTGATGAGTGCGAAACTTCCAGTTGGCCTAGGGGGGAGTGGTATTCGTTAAATAGTCCGCGTAGCTTTTTTGAAGAAGTTTATCGCTTGGCGAAAGAGGTCTGGAGGGAAGACCTTGAGAAGGCTGCTGGTGAGGATAGATCTACATGGTGAGGACGATATCTCAATAAAATGATCATTATTTTCTTTGCTAGTTGAACTGATATTAAAGCCAGCAATTAGTTGCGTCGGCTTGCCTTCGTTGCAGCCCTGCTCCCACAGGGATCTTGTCGATATTCAGCGTTGTCCAATTAGATGCGGCAAATGGAGGTCGGGCGCGATGAGGCTATCAATCAAATAAACACTAAACCCCACAACATCCTTCGCATGATGCTTAGCCTGCGAAGCCATCTCCGCAAGCTGGCTGGCATCAAGCGCTGCACAAGCCTCAGGTCGCAAATGCACCACCCCGATCGATAACGACAACAACGCAAACTCCTGCCGCACACCCTGGCGATTCGGCGCAATAAAACATCCCGCCTCAAGGTGTTCAGGCCGATAGAAGCGGCGGCATTGGTTTTGGAAGTCGTCGAGCAGTTGGTTGAGGCGTTTGCGCCAGTCTTCGGGGCCTAGGACGAGGAGGAAGTCGTCGCCGCCGATGTGGCCGACGAAGTCGCGGGTGGGGTCGATGCGCTCGTTGAGGCATTGGGCGAGGCAGAGCAGGACTTCGTCGCCACGGCCGTAGCCGTAGATGTCGTTGAAGGGTTTGAAGCTGTCGATGTCGACGTAGCAGATGATCGACTCGCGGGCCTGTTGCAGCAGGCGGGTGAGGCACTGCTGGATCGGTACGTTGCCTGGGAGCAGGGTGAGGGGATTGGCGTAGCGTGCCTGTTGGATTTTCAGTTCGGTGATCAGTTTCAGCACGTCGATCACCCGGCCGAGGCCGAGGTAACTGCCGTTGAGGGTGATGATGAAGTCTTCTTCGATGCGCTGGCGGGCGCGGCTGGTGATCAGGCGGCTGACTTGCTGCAGCGACTGGCTGATTTCCACGGCGAGGAAATCATCGTTCATCAGGCGGCTGATCGGTTTGCGCGCGAACAGATCGGTGGCAAACGGTTTGAGCAGTGCGTCCGACAGCGAGTGGCGATGGACGATGCCGCAGGGCTGGCCTTGTTCGTCGAGCACTGCGAGCGAATTGAGGTTGGCCTGGCGGCGAAAGGCTTCCAGTACCGTCGCGGTGGGCGTATCGCGTTGCACGGCGGGCTGCTCGTTGAGCAGGGCGCTGAGGTCGCTGCCTTCGTCATTCAGCGCGACGGCGCTGCTGTCGTGTTTGGGCATCAACGCGCGAGCGTCGCGGGACGGATGTTCCTGAGGGCGGCCGAGCAGGTAGCCTTGCACCAGGTCGACGCCCATTTCAGTCAGCACCGCGAGTTCTTCCGGTAGCTCGATGCCCTCGGCGATGACTTGCGCGCGCGAGGCTTTGGCGATTTGCAGAATCGAACCGACAAACTCTCTTTTCAACGCATCCTGATGAATGCCATCGATGAAGTGCCGGTCGATCTTCACGTAATCCGGACGCAATTCCGACCACAGGCGCAGGCTCGAATACCCTGCGCCCAAGTCGTCCAGCGCAATGGAAAAACCCATCGCCCGGTAATGATGCAGGGCGGTTTGCAGCAACTGGAAGTCATCGATTGGCGTCTGCTCGGTGAGCTCGATGACCACTTGGCTCGGCGCAATGCCCAAGTCCTGCAGCAGTTGCAACGTACGCCCGGGTTGGTGCGCGGCTTCGAGCAAGGATTCTGGAGACACGTTAAGGAACAGCTTGCCCGGCAGTTGCTGTTCGTTGAAGCGGCGGCAGGCGCTTTGCCGGCAGGCGATTTCCAGTTCGCTCAACCGACCGGCCTGACGTGCAACGGCGAACAGGGCAATCGGCGAGTGAAGAGGGCTGTTGGACGGCCCACGGGTGAGGGCTTCGTAACCGAGAATGCGGCGTTCGGAGAGACAGATGATCGGCTGGAACAGACTGTGCAAACCGCTTTGAGTCAGGATCGAGCTCAAGGCGCTCAGCTGTTCGGTCGTGGTCATGGCAGTCTCTGGCGATAAAATAAAGGACCGGGAGCGCCTGCTCCCGGTCCTTTATTGCACGACAGAATGATGACTGTTTGATGACGATCCGTGGATCGCCAGCACTAAATTGCCATCACTTACTTCTTGGCCACCTGATTGCTCAGTTTCAGGTAATCCAGCAGTACGCGCCCGGTTTCGCTCAGGTAGGCATCGTCTTCCGGTTTGACCTTGTCCGGCTCGGCAGCGGCCAGTGCGTCTTCGTCTTCTTTCTTCAGCTCTTTGAGCGGTTCTTCGCCTTTGGCCTTGCGACGGATGTTCTCCATCGCCAGCTGCTTGGCGTCGATGTCGGCATGCTGGGCACGACGATCGGCTTCGTTGAGGCTGACGGTTTTTTCTTCCATCAGTTTCTGCGCCAGGGCCAGCTTGTCGCGGATGAACACGAACTCGGCGTCCTTGTTGGTGCGCGAGTCATGCTCGGACTTGAGCTGGGCGAGGAACGGCTTGAACGGATCGGCCGCCGGCTTGATCGCCGCGCGAATGGTGTCCCACGGCATGGCTTCCGGCAGGGCGCTTTCACCGATTTCCTTGGTGTCGATCAGCGACGGGTAGTCGATGTCCGGCAGCACGCCCTGATGCTGGGTGCTCTGCCCGGAGACACGATAAAACTTGGCCAGGGTCAGTTTCAGTTCGCCATGGTTCAGCGGCTGAATGGTCTGCACAGTGCCTTTGCCGAAAGTCTGGCCGCCGATGATCAATGCACGGTGGTAGTCCTGCATGGCGCCGGCGAAGATCTCCGAGGCCGAGGCGGACAGGCGGTTGACCAGCAGCGCCATCGGGCCTTTGTAGAACGCGCCCGGGTTTTCATCTTCGAGGACGTCGACACGGCCGTCGGCGTTACGCACGAGTACGGTCGGACCTTTGTCGATGAACAGGCTGGTCAGCTCGGTGGCTTCCTGCAGGGAGCCGCCGCCGTTGTTGCGCAGGTCGATGACCACGCCGTCGACTTTTTCCTTTTGCAGCTCGGTCAGCAGCTTCTTGACGTCGCGAGTGGTGCTCTTGTAGTCCGGATCGCCGGCACGGAATGCCTTGAAGTCGAGGTAGAAGGCCGGGATCTCGATCACGCCAAGTTTGTAGTCCTTGCCGTCCTGTTTCAGGCTGAGAATCGACTTCTTCACGGCCTGGTCTTCGAGCTTCACCGCTTCACGGGTGATCGGCACGATCTTGGTGGTCTGATCGTTCGGCGCATTGCTCGCCGGAATCACTTCCAGGCGCACCACGGTGCCTTTCGGACCGCGAATCAGTTTGACCACTTCGTCCAGACGCCAGCCGACCACGTCGACCATTTCCTTGTTGCCCTGGGCAACGCCGATGATCTTGTCGGCGGGAGCGACCTGCTTGGTCTTGTCCGCCGGGCCTGCCGGCACCAGACGCACGACCTTCACTTGATCGTTGTCGCTCTGCAACACGGCGCCGATGCCCTCGAGGGACAGGCTCATGTTGATGTCGAAGTTTTCCGCGTTATCCGGCGACAGATAGTTGGTGTGCGGGTCGTAGGACATGGCGAAGGTGTTGATGTACGCCTGGAAGATGTCTTCGGCGCGGGTCTGGTCGAGGCGCGCCAGCTGATTCTTGTAGCGCTTGGTCAGGGTTTCCTGGATCTGCTTCGGGTCTTTGCCGGCGATCTTCTGGCGCAGCACTTCGTCCTTGACGCGTTTGCGCCAGAGGTCGTCGAGTTCTGCGGTGGACTTGAGCCAAGGCGCGTCCTTGCGATCGATCAGCAAGGTCTCCTTGGTGTTGAAGTCCATCTTGTCGACGCCTTTGTTCAGCTCGGCAAGGGCGAAGTCCAGACGCGCCTTGACGCGGTCCAGATAGCGCTTGTAGATGGTGAACCCGGCGTTGAGGTCGCCGCTTTTGAGGAAGTCGTCGAACTGCGTCTTCCACTTGTCGAATTCGGCGATATCGCTGGCCATGAAATAGCTGCGCGACGGGTCGAGCAGCTTGATGTAGCTGTCGTAGATGATCACCGAGCGCGCATCGTCGAGCGGCGGCTTGCTGTAGTGGTGACGCTTGAGCAACTCGACGACGTTCAGGCTGGCGATGACTTCATCGCGATCAGGCTGCAACTTGTCCCAGCTGTTGGCTGCGAATGTGGTGCCCGACACCGGCAACAGACCGATACCGATGAAAAGAGCGAGGGCGGTGCTGGGGAGCAGATGCTTCATGCTGATTCGACGCGGGGACAATTGATAACGCATATTAGGCCGTCTTTGAAGTCGCCGGTTCTTTGAGAGCCGGTCGCATAATGCAAAAAGCCCGGCGCTACAGCTTCGGGCTCAGTCCAGACTCACTATGGAGGCAGTGTGAAGGCATTGCAAGGCGTTGAAGGTCAAGTGGCATGGGTTGAAGAGCCGAGGCCGACGTGCGATGTAGGACAAGTCCGCATCCGGGTGGCGGCAGCCGGCCTCAATCGCGCCGATTTATTACAGAAAGCAGGGCTTTATCCGCCACCACCCGGGGCCAGCCAAGTGCTTGGTCTTGAGTGCTCCGGGGTGATCAGCGAGGTCGGCGCGGGCTCGTCCTGGCAAGTTGGCGACCGGGTTTGCGCCTTATTGGCCGGGGGCGGCATGGCTGAAGAGGTGGTCGTCGACGGACGGCATGTGCTGCCCGTGCCCGAAGGTGTTTCGCTGATCGAGGCGGCGGCATTGCCCGAGGTGTACGCCACCGTCTGGCTGAATGTGTTTCAACTTGCAGCGCTGAAACCCGGTGAGAAAATTCTCCTGCACGCCGGCGCAAGTGGAATCGGTTCAGCAGCCATTCAGCTGTGCAAGGCCTTCGGTAACCCTTGCTGGGTCAGCGTCGGTTCCGCCGAACGCCTGGCTTACTGCGAAGCGTTGGGTGCGCAGGGCGGCGTGGTGCGTACCGATGATCTGGAGAGCCTGCGCGACTTCGGGCCGTTCGATGTGATTCTCGACCCGGTGGGCGGCAATTATTCGGCGCTGAACCTCAAGCTGATGGCGCTGGACGGGCGTTGGGTGCTGATCGGTTTGATGGGCGGGCGCGAGGCGAAACTGGATCTGGCGCAGGTGTTGGCCAAGCGTGTGCAACTGCTCGGCTCGACGTTGCGCAGCCGTAGCGATCAATTCAAGGCGGATCTGCTCAGTGACCTGGGCCAGCATGTCTGGCCGTTGTTTGCCGAGGGCCGCTTGCGTCCGCAATTGGCCAAAGCGTTTGCGGTGAAGGATGCCGAAGCAGCGTTTGCCGAACTGGCGAGCAATACGGTGGCCGGCAAGTTGGTGTTGGTGATTGACGACAGTCTTAGCTGACAACAGGTTCCTGTAGGAGTGAGCTGGTCGCGATGGCGGCGTGTCAGCCAACATCAATGTTGACTGGAACACCGCCATCGCGAGCAGGCTCACGCCTACATTAAATCTTCGTCATTTCCAGAGATGGATCGGCCAGCCGGCCTTTTCTGCGTGCTCGAGCAGCACCGGATCCGGATTGACCACGTGTGGAAAATCCACTTTCAACAGCAGCGGCAAGTCATTGCGCGAATCGGAATAGAAACTCGCGCCCTCGAGGTTTTCTTCTTCGGCATCCAGCCATTCCAGCAAGCGGGTGATCTTGCCTTCGCGGTAAGTCAGGGTGCCGACGGTTTTACCGCTGTATACGCCATGGGCGACTTCGAGGTCGATGGCCAATATCTCGTCGATGCCCAGACGATCGGCGATCGGGCGAACCAGGTGCGCACCGGATGCCGAAATCACCAGAATCCGGTCGCCGGCCTTGCGGTGGGCGGCGATGGTTTTGGTCGCGTCGCTGAAGATGATCGGTTCAATGAAATCCTCTACCCACGGGCCAACCAAGTGCTCGATTTCCGCAGGGGTGCGGCCAATCAGCGGTTCGAGACTGAAGGCCATATAGTCTTCCATCGCCAGATGTCCGCGGCCGTAGGCATCCATCAGTTCCTTGTCGCGCTGCATGAATGACTCGCCATCGACCCAGCCGAGGCGGGCCATCTGCTCACTCCATAGCGAGGAACAGTCGCCGTGGATCAACGTTTCGTCCAGATCAAAAATTGCCAAAGCCATCGGTTCTCTCCGAGAACAGCTCCAAGCCATGAGGCTTCAAGCTGCAAGAATTGGAATCAAGTACGCCGCAGTCTACAACTTGAAGCTTGTAGCTCGAAGCTTGCAGCTGCTTTTAAGCAACTTCGCACAATGCCGTCGGATCGATGGAAAGTGCCAGGCGTTGTCCGTCGGGATGCAGATCGGCGGCGGAGCGGTTGAGTACGTCGACCACCAGTTCCACCCCGCGCGCTTCGACGCGATAGCGAATGACGTTGCCGAGCAGGCTGTGACTGCGGATCTGCGCATCGAGTTCGCCGTCAAGGCTCAGTTCGATGGCCTCCGGGCGGATGGCGATGCGGTGGTTGACCGGCCGTTGCAACAGCTTTGAGGCGGCATCGGCATCGAGCAGGTTGTAGTTGCCGATGAAGCCGGCGGCGAATACATCGACCGGCGCGGTGTAGAGGGTTTCGGCGTCGCCGCTCTGGACGATCTTGCCCTGATTCATCAGGAAAATCCGGTCCGACATGGTCAGCGCTTCTTCCTGATCGTGAGTGACGAAGATCGTGGTCAGGCCGAGTTCGCGCTGGATCTGACGGATCTGCTCGCGCAGGTGTTTGCGAATCCGTGCGTCGAGCGCCGACAGCGGCTCATCGAGCAGCAACAAGCGCGGGCGGGTCACTAGCGACCGGGCGAGGGCGACACGCTGGCACTGACCACCGGACAGTTGATGCGGATAGCGGCTGGCGAAGTCGTGCAGTTCAACCAGTTTCAACACTTCAGAGACGCGCTTGTGGCTGTCATCGGCGTTGACCTTTTGCATGCGCAGGCCGAAGGCGACGTTCTGTTCGACGGTCATGTTGGGGAATAGCGCGTAGCTTTGAAAGACCATGCCGATGCCACGTTTCTGCGGGCTCAACGGCACGAGGTCGACACCGTCGAGGAGGATCTTGCCGCCATCCACCGGGGTCAGCCCGGCGATGCAACGCAGCAAAGTCGACTTGCCGCACCCGGACGGGCCGAGCAGGGTGACGAACTCGCCTTTGATGATTTCGCAATCGATGTCGCTGAACACCGTGGTGCCGGCGTAACTTTTCTGCAGGTGTTGGACGCTGACGTAGCTCATTCGCTTTTGTCCTTGTTCAAGATGTTGGCGATCCAGGTCAGGACCAGCACGAAAAAGAAATACGAAATGACCAGCGCACTGGTGAAGTGGCCGCTGCTGTTGCGCATGTTGTTCAGGTACACCTGCAGGGTTTCGTAGCGGGTGCCGACGAGGATGTTGGCGAACACGAATTCACCGAAGAGGAACGAGAACGACAGTAGCAGCGCCACCATCAGGCCTTTGCGCAGATTCGGCAGCACCACCAGAAACGCCGCTTGAAAAGTGCTGGCGCCAAGCAGTTGCGCGGCGTCCATCAGGTCGCGCAGGTTGATCGCTTGCAGGTTGTTGGTGATCGCGCGGTACATGAACGGCAGCGCCACGGTGAAGTAGCAGCCGATCAGAATCCATGGCGTACCGACCATCGCCATCGGCCCGGAACCGTATAGCTGCAGCAGCCCCACCGAGGACACCACCGGCGGCACCGCGAAGGGCAGCAGGATGAGGATGTTCATCAGCGCATCGAGTTTCGGAAAGTAGTAATGCACGACAAACAGCAGCGGCAGGATCAGCACCACCGATAACACCAGCGCGCCGACACAGACGATCAGCGACTGACCGAATGCATGCAGAAAGCGCGGATCGCTCCACAGCTGGATGTACCACTTGAAGGTGAAGCCGCTCGGCAGAATGGTCGCCGACCAGCTGCTGGCGATCGAGTAGACCAGCGTGCCCAGCAGCGGCAACAACAGGATGGCGAACAGCAGATAGACCACGACGCGGTGGTAGAGGCCGGCCGGGCCGGATTCAGCGCGAGACATGGTAGCTCCTCTTCAACAGCAATTGATGCACGACGGTGACGATGGTCATCAGCGCCACGAGCACCACGGCCAGCGCGCTGGCCAGGTTCGGGTCAAGGGAAATGTCGCCGGACACCATCGCCGCAATACGGATCGGCAGAACGTTGAAGTTGCCGGTGGTCAGCGCATAAACCGTGGCGTAAGCGCCGAGGGCGTTGGCCAGCAGGATGACGAAAGTACCGAGCAACGCCGGGGTCAGCACCGGCAGACCGATGTGCCGCCAGAACTGCCAGCCGTTGGCGCCGAGCAGTGCGGCGGACTCGCGCCAGTCTTCACGCAGAGCGTCGAAAGCCGGGTAGAGCAGCAACACGCCGAGCGGGATCTGGAAGTAGGTGTAGAGGATGATCAGGCCGGTTTTCGAATACAGGTTGAAGTCCTGAATGATCCCCGACTGCTTGAGCATGATGGTGATGCTGCCGTTGAAACCGAGCAGGATGATGAACGCGAACGCCAGCGGCACGCCGGCAAAATTGCTGGTCATGTTGGCGAAGGCATTCACGAAGTTGCGCAGCTTCGAATCGACCCGACGCAGCGAGTAAGCGCCGAGCACGGCGATGATGATGCCGAATACGCTCGACCAGAAACTGATCTCCAGGCTGTACTGGATTGCCTGCCGATAGAACTTCGAACCGAAGATCTTGCTGAAGTTGGCCAGGCCCCAGCCGGACTCTTCCGACTGCAGGCTGTTGATCATCACCCAGACCAGCGGGGCGATTTCGAAGACGATGAAGAACAGCGCGAAGGGCACCAGACACAGCGCCGCGAGCCATTTGCCGCGATTCATGGCATTCACTTGAGCAGCTCCCGGCACACAGGTTTGTCGTGGGGGACGCCGAGCAGTTCGCAGACCGTGCCGCAGATCTCGGTCTGCGTTGGTGTGGCGTCAGGGTTGAGGCTGAACGCCTCGCCGAGGACGAACAGCGGCACCTGACGTTCTTCCGCCAGCAGGCCGTTGTGCGAGCGATCGTTGTTCATTCCGTGGTCGGCGGTCACCAGTACCTGGTAACCAGCGTCGAGCCAGCTCTGCAGATAGTCGGCGAGGATGACGTCAGCCGAGCGCGCGCTGTTGCGGTATTGCGAGCTGTCGAGGCCGTGCTTGTGCCCGGCGTCGTCGATATTCATCGGGTGGATCAGGAGGAAATCCGGCGCATGACGCAGGCGCAGGTTCTCGGCGTCGGCGAACAGGTGCGAATCCGGATAATGGTCGTTCCAGTAGAAATGCCCGTGCTGGATTGGCAATGTCGGATCGTCGGTGTGGCGGTCGCGCGCGGCCACGAACGGTGAGCGGTTATACAACTCGCTGACCCAGTGATACGCCGCAGCGGCGGTTTTCAGCCCGGCATCGCGGGCGTAGTGATAGATGCTGCGCTGGTTGGACAAGCGCGAGACATTGTTGTGAACGATGCCGCTGTCGATCGGCGGCACGCCGGTGAGAATGCATTCGTAAAGCGGTCGGGACAGGGCGGGCAGTTCGCACTCCAGTTGATAGAGCGCCGCGCGTCCTGCGCCAACATAAGCCTGCAGATGCCCCATGGCGTGACGCGCAACCTCGTAGTTGAGGCCGTCGAGCACGACAAGGATGACGTTGTGCTTCATAGGGGCAAGAACTCCGCGAAACAGGAAATTTCAGATCCAGCCGAGATCCCCGTGTAGGAGTGAGCCTGCTCGCGATAACGGTGGATCAACCAACATCGTCGTTGAATGTTCGACCGCTATCGCGAGCAGGCTCGCTCCCACATTCGGATCTTCAGCGGATCCCGAACAGGGGGATCACAGGATTACTTCATCTCTACGATGACTTCCTCGTTCCACTGCTGCGGCAGGGCTTTGGATGTCTTCTCCCACGCGTCGGCATCCTTGACCGGCGTGACGTTCTTGTACTGCTCGTTCGGCAGCAGTTTGGCTTTCACGTCTTCCGGCAGTTGCAGGTGTTCGGCGCGGATCGGCCGGGCGTTGCCGCGGGCGAGGTTGGTCTGGCCGGCGTCGCTGAAGATGTATTCGCGGGTCAGCTTGGCGGCGTTGGGGTTTTTCGCGTACTTGTTGATGATCGTGGTGTAGCCGGAAATCACCGAGCCGTCGGATGGAATCAGCACTACGTAATCATCCGGGTTGGCCATCTTGGCTTTGTAGCTCAGGCCATTGAAGTCCCAGACCACGCCGACTTCGATCTCGCCTTTTTCCATGGTGGCGATGGTCGGGTTGGCCATCGACAGACGACCCTGTTTGGCGAGGTCGGCGAACAACAGCAGGGCAGGCTTGATGTTTTTCTCGTCACCGCCATTGGCCAGTGCCGCAGCGAGGACACCGTTGGCGGCCTGGGCAGCAGTGCTCACGTCGCCGATGGAGACTTTGTATTTGCCGGTTTTCAGGTCAGCCCATTTGGTCGGCACGTCGGAGCCGTTCAGCAGCTTCTTGTTGACGATGAAGGCGATGGTGCCGGTGTAGGCCAGTGCCCAGTTGCCGTCCTTGTCCTTGGCCCAGTCCGGCACCTGATCCCAGGTGCTTGGCTTGTAGGGTTGCACCACGCCTTGCTTGACCGCGATCGGGCCGAAGGCGGCACCGACGTCGCCGATGTCGGCGGTGGCGTTGTCTTTTTCAGCAGCGAATTTGGCGATTTCCTGGGCCGAGCTCATGTCGGTGTCGATGTGTTTCAGGCCGTATTTCTTGGCCAGGTCTTCCCAGGTGCCTTTCCAGTTGGCCCAGTCATCGGGCATACCGACGCTGTTGACGGCGCCTTCCGCTTTCGCAGCGGCTTCGAGGGTTTTCAGATCGGTGTCGGCAGCCATGGCGGCGCTGCACATAGCGATGGTCGAGCCTAACAGTGTTGCCAGGAAAAGCTGTTTCATTCCGAAGCTCCTTGGTCGTGTTCAACGCTGCGATTGCGGTTGGTGTTGGTCTAGGTCAGCAATACCTGAGCCAATTTAGGTCGGCTGGATGACATTTTGATGTCGATGGCCGCGTGGCTGATCTTTTATCAACCATTGTCAGGAAGGTGCCAGATCAGCGTAGACCATACCCAAAGGCCCGTAGGGCAGGGGACTTGGCCGATGTATTGCAAGCCGTGAAAGCGACCGTTCGGTAGTTTTGTCATCTGTCGGTCATCTGCACTGCCTAGGCTTGCAACATACGAAGGCGCTTTGATCGGCGTTCGGATTTGCCCCGAAACAGTGCTGGTCTAGTCCAGATAGGTAACGTTGATGCGCGATGAGGCAACGAAAGCGGTGACAGCGATTGGCCAGGTGCTGCAGGAGCAGATCGATCATGGTTTGCTGGCGGCCGGGAGCAAGTTGCCCGCTGAGCGCAAGCTCAGCGAGTTATTCGGGACGACGCGGATCACTGTGCGTGAAGCGCTGTTGCAATTGGAGGCGCAAGGGCAGATTTATCGTGAGGAGCGGCGCGGCTGGTTCGTGTCGCCGCCGCGTCTGGCGTACAACCTGATGCAGCGCAGTCATTTTCACGCCATGGTCAGTGCGCAGGGGCGTGAGCCGTCGACCGAGGTGATTTCGGCGCGGTTGCAGCCGGCGTCGGCGGCGGTGTGTGCGTGGTTGCAGCTGCCGGCGTTGTCGAGCGTGATCCAGATTTGCCGCTCGCGGCGGATTGATGGCCGACTGGTGTTGTATGTGGAGCACTATCTGAATCCGCAGTTTTTTCCGGGGATTCTTGAGTTCGATTTGAATCAGTCGATCACTGAGTTGTATGCGCGGCATTTCGATTTGCACTATGGGCGGGTGCGGTTTGAGATTGTGCCTACCTCTTTATCTGTCGATGCGGCGGCGGCTTTGCGGGTGTCGGTGGGGAGTCCGGGATTGAGGATTGCTCGGGTCAATTATGATCAGCATGGGCGGTTGATCGATTGTGATCTGGAGTTTTGGCGGCATGATGCGATTCATGTAGGGGTTGATGTGGTTTGACCTTCTGGTCGCTGCGCTCCCACCCTCGGATAAATACCTGCGCTCAGCCTGCCGACGGGCTCCAGGATCAAAAGCGGAACTTGAGCTAACGCTCATCGTGTGTGAGCTGCCGAAGGCTCGGGCCGCGATCGGACGATCTTTTGATTTTGATTTTGCTGTTCTGTGGGAGCGAGCCTGCTCGCGAAAGCGCCCCCACAGTCAACCCCTCTCTACTTGCCCACCCTCGCATTCCCATACAGATAATCCGTCGCCAACGACGCCAGTGTCCTCACCCCAACCACCAGCGCCGACTCATCCACAAAGAACCCCGGATTGTGATTCGGCGCGGCTTTGCTCATGTCCTGGTCCCTCGGGGTCACTCCAAGAAACACAAACAGTCCCGGCGCTTCCTTGGCGAAGAACGAGAAATCTTCCGCCCCACCCACCAGCGGTCCCTGCACCACGTCATCCTTGGCCGCCCACTTCAACGTCGGCAGCATTTTCTCGGTCAGTGCCGGGTTGTTAATGGTCGGGTCGTATTTTTCGATGATGGTGACGTCGGCTTTAGCGCCGCCGCTTTCGGCGATTTTCTCGACTGTCTGGCGCACGTCGCTGTGCAGTTTCTGGCGGATGCCGTAGTCGTAGGAGCGGATCGTGCCGGTCATGTCGAGCGATTCGGGGATGATGTTGTAGCGGGTGCCGCCGTTGATGGTGCCGATGCTGACCACTGACGGGTAAGAGGAAATGTCGGTGCGGCGGCTGACCACGGTTTGCAGGCCGACGATGGTTTGCGCGCCGACGGTGATCGGGTCGATGCCGTCCCAGGGGCGGCCGGCGTGAGTTTGTTTGCCATAGATCTTGATGCGCAGGTCGTCGGAGCTGGCCAGGGTCGGGCCGGGGCGGTAGGCGATCTGGCCGGCGGGGACGCCGGCCCAGACGTGCAGCCCGAACACCGCGTCTGGTTTCGGCGATTTCATTACGCCTTCCTCGACCATCATCTTCGCGCCCCAGGTGTTTTTGCCGTCGGGAATGAAGTCGCTCGGGCCTTCCTCGGCGGGCTGGAAGTAGAACACCACGGTGCCGGGCAGGGTGTCGCGCATGCCGGTCAGAATTTTCGCCGCGCTGAGCAGGATGGCGGTGTGGGCGTCGTGGCCGCAGGCGTGCATGACGTCGACTTCCTTGTCCAGATACGTGCCTTTGGCTTTCGAAGCGAACGGCAAGTCGGAGACTTCCTTGACCGGCAGCGCATCCATGTCGGCGCGCAGGGCCACGGTCGGGCCGGGCAGGGCGCCTTTGAGAATGGCGACCACGCCGGTGCGCGCGACGCCGGTTTTCACTTCCAGGCCCATGGCTCGCAACTGTTTGGCGACCAGTTCAGCGGTGCGTTTTTCAGTGTTGCCAAGTTCTGGATGAGCGTGAAGGTCGCGGCGGGTTTCCAGCAGCTCCGGTTCGAGCTTCTGCGCCTGCTCGGCGATGCGCGTGCGGGCGCTGTCCATCGTCGCGGCACTGGCGTGGCTGGCGACCAGGGTGAGCAAAAGGGTCTGGGCAATACGCGTCAGTTGCATGGGCTTCTCCTTGATTATTGTTGTTGGCTTCCTTGCCTGTGACAAAGGCTTTGCACGCAAGTGCGATCGAGTCAGGAAAGCGCTATGCGCTCCGACAGATTTACGTTTGAGCATAAGTTATCAGCGAAAACTCCTACCGCTTTATCAGTTCCGTCCGGCGTGACAGATAAAAGGCCGGCGATAACTATGTACCGCACCGCACAACATTCACTTCCATAAATTTCTCCAGGTGCCGGTCGCTTTATTGGCTGTTTCAGGGTGACCGGCCAATGCGACAAAAATTATTGTCCATGGAGGACTTATAAATGCAGCGTAATGGAATAACGCTTCCGCCGATTGTTGTGCGTCCGGATAAACAAGATGAATATTTACATTATTTAGGTGCAGGGGACGGTTCGGGACCAGGCATTAACTTTGCGCCGTTGGGTGAAATACTCGATATGGAAAGTATCTACAAAGATACTTCCAGAAATATTGCTCAAGTCATCGAACATGAACTGGCAGAAGTACGGGCAGCAGGCGATCAAAGTGTATTGCCTCCTTTGGATGCGCTGGCGCGGGAGATGCGATTCAGGGATTCCCTGATCGCCAGGAAGTTTGGTGCGCTTTTGGTGGCCAAGGACGTGGCCATCGAACGTTTCGGCCACTCCCAGGTTGAAACTTTTTTCAACGGAGGTCGTTTACCGCAAGTCAATCGGCGAAGCTCCAGCGTCAGCGTACGGCAGGCCTATAGCGCCTTGTTCAACGCCAAGTTACTGGTTGAAGGCATTGGCGTGTTGAACAGCCAGTCGGCCACGGTCAAGGGCATGATTGCCGTGGTGCAAGCGCAGGAAGCCGAGCGGATCGCTCAGGAGCAGGCGCGGTTGGCGGCGGAATACGCCAGGCAGGTTGCACAGGAACAGGCCCGCGTCGCTCAGGAGCAGGCGCGGCGGCAGGCGGAGGAGCTGGCGCGGCAGGCCGCGGCCGATGAAATCAGGCGGCTCGAAGAGGAACAGGCCCGTTTGGCGGCTGAGGCACTAGAGCGCAAGCGTGCCGAGGAACAGGCAGCGCTTGAGGCTGAGGCCGAAGCACGCAGGGTTGCTGAGGAAAAGCGTCGGCAGGACACCTCCGGTGGGCACAGTAGCCTGTTGCGCTTTCAGGGCAATACCAGCCACGCCCAACTGGTATTTGCGACGTCCGCGGGTGCGGTCGCGATTGCCGACAACCTGATGGCGGGTTTAGCCGCTTCGATTCGCGCGGCGATGGCCGGTTTATCGGGGCTGGCTGCCGGCACGGCGTCCGGTCTGATGGTGGGGGTAAGTGCGTTTGTCTACTCCCCGGTGTTGGGTAATGGGGAATTGCCTGAACGCTTTCTGCTCAGCCTCCCACTGGCAGATCTGCTGCCCGGTCAACTGCCTGATCTGGACAGGCTGGCAAGCGAAAGAGCACGACTGAATCTGCCGGTACGTTTGAGCGCCCGGCCGCTGACGGGCTCTCTCGCCGAACTGCTTGTCGTTCCGGTAGCGGGGACAAAACGGCCTTCCGGCGTTCGCGTGGTTGCAGCTGGTTTCAACGCGGGGAACAACACTTACAGCGCGACCCTCACTGACATCCCGCCGACAACTGCGGTCTGGACTCCCGCAGTAACGCCGGCAGACAGTTCAACGCTGTTCCCCATCGAGAATCCGTCCCCACCGCGATATATCGGCGGCAACCTCGTGCCGATTGAAGGACGGATCGACGCTCACCCAGGGCGGGGCAGCATTCGTTTCGACGACTTCATTCTGGTCTTCCCGTCGGAATCGGGCCTGCCACCGCAGTACGTCATGTTCCGGGATCGACGCAATGATCCAGGGGTGGCGAGTGGTCATGGAGCGCCGGTTGCGGGTGGATGGCTGGAGGCGGCTACACAAGGTGAGGGGGCGGCAATTCCCTCAAAAATTGCAGATCAATTGCGAGGCAAGAATTTCAAGGATTTCAGGGCATTCAGGGAGACTTTCTGGAAAGCGGTGGCCGCTGATGCGGAACTGGCGATGTCGTTTGATCCAGGTAGTCTCAGTGCAATGAGCAAAGGCCGATCACCGTATGTGAAAGCGGGCGATCGGGTTGGTAAACGAGTGAAGTTTGAGTTGCACCACGTCTCATCGTTATCGGATGGTGGGCAGTTGTACGATATTGACAACCTGCGGTTGCTAACTCCGAAACAGCATTTGGCAGTTCATAAGGGAGGCGAGTAATGAAAAAATTAATGATCAATGAAATGTCCGAAGAGCAATTCTTGCATTTCGTACAAAAGATATACCAATCGGATTACGCGACTGAGAAGGGGCAAACCTCAGCTGTAATGGAGTTTGAACGACTGAGCGAACATCCAGCGGGTTCCGATTTGATCTACTACCCAGAATCGGGGAAAAGCGGTCCGGAAAATATTGTGGCGGAAGTCAAAAGGTGGCGGGCCGCCGAAGGAAAACCTGGTTTCAAAGCCAGATAAAACTAGCCCCCTATTGGTATTACCTGCCAATAGGGGGCCATCTCTGTTCAGCTTTCCTTTTTGATTTCCACCCCAGGCGTAATCACCTGCACACTCATCCTTGGCGTCGCCAGATCCAGCCCCGCCTCATCCAGTTGCCTTTTCAGCGACAAATTGAACGCCCGGGAAACCTCCCACTGTTTGATCGGCGCCGTCTTGAACCGTGCGCGGAGGATCGCGCTGCCGGACTCGAAACTTTCCACACCCTGAATCTCCAGCGGCGACCAAATGTTGCGGCGCTGCAACGGATCGCTGCGCATCTTCTGGCCGACGTCGCGCATCAGTTTGATCGCGTCGTCGATTTCCATGTTGTATGGCACGGCGACGCGGAAGATCGCGTAGCCGAATTCCCGCGAGTAGTTCTTGATGCTTTTGATTTCGCTGAACGGGATGGTGTGGACGATGCCGTCGATGTCGCGCAGGCGTACGGTGCGAATGGTCAGACCTTCGACAGTGCCGAGGTGGCCGCCAACGTCGACGTAGTCGTCGATGGCCAGCGAGTCTTCGATGATGATGAACAGGCCGGTGATCAAGTCGGCGACCAGCGACTGCGCACCGAAGCCGATGGCCAGACCGATCACGCCGGCACCTGCCAGCAGCGGCGTGACGTTCATGCCCATATTCGCCAGCGCGACGATCAGCGCAATGATGAAGATCGCCACGAACAGCACGTTGCGGATCAGCGGCATCATCGTCTGCGCCCGTGCATTCGCCAGGCCTTTGCGCGAGCGGGTGAGGGCGTGGTGCACGGCGGTGTCGGCGAGGATCCAGATCAGCCAGGAGAAAATCAGCGTGCCGATCAGGCTGAACAGTTTGACGCTGATGTCGTGGCCATCGCCTTCGGCGAACGCGATCAGCGAATGGCCCCAGACGCGCAGGCCCAGTTCGATGAAGATCAGCCATACCAGCAAATGCGTCAGGGTATAGAAGAAGTTTTTCAGGCGCTCCGAGTACAACGCATGGCGTTTCGGCCCGCGTTGCGGTTTCAGCGAATGGCGGCGCACGAGGCCGTTGATAACCATGCATAACACCAGCAGCACCGTGCAGATCAGCGACTGGCGCAGCGCGGTGCTGGTGTCGCCGGCGGAGACAAACGTGGCGAACAGCGAGATGCCGACCAGCACCAGTGCCGGCACGTACCAGAAGGTGCCGAGGATTTCGATGGTATCGCTGAGGGCGCGGCGGGTCAGGCGCCGCGACAGCGGTTGGTTGCGGATCAGGTGCGCGATCGGTCGGCGGAATCGCAGAATGAACAGGCCGGTCGACAGCGCCGCGAGCACATTGGCCGTGGTCGCGGCGGTGTGCGCCAGATGTACGCCCAGGCTCTCGACCAGGCGCGGATCGCTCAGCGCTTCACCGAACGCGGCGAAGCTGCCGATCAGCCACAGCGGCCGAAACGCCTGATGGCGCAGGATGTACAGCGCGCGATGGCGATGCGGGCCGTCGAGCAGGGAGAAGGCGATCACGCAGATCGCCGAGAAACAGGTGCCGACCACCAAGGCATAGGCCAGCACCATCGCAAGGATTTTGCCCAGCGAAGACGGCAGCACGTAGCTCATGTACACCGTCATCACCAACGCGATCAGCCACGGCCCGAGCTTGCGCAGGGCAAAGCGCAGCATGTCGAGGGCCTTGGGGTGTTGCGGCAGTTCTTCGGTGAGACCGAAGCGCAGACGCACGCGGTGGCTGAGCCAGATCAGCGCGGCGGCGAGCAGGCTCCAGACCATCAGGATCACCGCGAAACCGAAGATGATCGGCAGCCATTCATTGGCCGGCAGCAGCTTGCTGGTCAGTTCGTCCTTGGCCAGATCGAACTCGTTGGACCAGCGGGTAATCGGGCTGTCGGCGCCGGAAAACTGTTTTTCGAAGCTGGCGAGGGTGCCGCCGATCAGGCCCAGCACGCCTTCTTCCGGGGTGGCTTGAGCTTTCTTCGTAGCGTCGCGCAGCTTCTTCAGATCGCTGAGCAACTGCGCGCGTTGCTTGTCGTTTTCCAGCGACTTGATCACTTCGTCCAGTGACTGACCGAGGGGTTCCACGGCTTCAGGCTGCGGTTTGGAAGTGTTGAGCAGGCCGGGCAGACCGACCGCTTGGGCGGGCGCCAGCGGCAGCAGCGTCATCAGGCAGACAAGCAGCAGACCGGGCAAAGCAAAAAGACGAGCAAACACCAGGGGACAACCTCGGAATAGGCGAATGCGCTGGAGTGTACGAGGCCCTCTGGCGCAATGCGAGCCGGGCTCGGTCATTCGTTCAGTTTGGCGAGGATCTTGTAGACCACCGTGGCGAGAATCATCAGCATACCGATCCACATGGCGAACACCCCGGCGTTCTTGTCGCGGAAGTTGAAGCCGATGGCCAGCAGGATCATTCCGCTGAGGATGGGAATGAGCATGGCGTGGAAGGAGGACATCGAGATCATGGAGACTGCCTTGTCTGTGGGGGATGCTTGCAGTCTAGGCGGGTTTTCGAGGCGGGGTGTGATGTGGCTCAGGAATGCATCAGGCCGGAAGGATTCTGCTGTCTGCACAGGCGATTTCGCAAGCAGGCTCGCTCCCACAGGTTGATTTGCATTCCAAGGGGAGATGACTGGCTCCCACAATAAAATGCAGTTCAATTGTGGGAGCGAGCCTGCTCGCGAAGCTTTTCAGCCTTTATGGCAATTCGCGACTGGCATAAAACGCGCTCAGCACTTTGACCAGATGCGCCAGGTCATGGCTGCCGCACAGTTCGCGAATCGAATGCATGGCAAAGGTCGGCAGGCCGATGTCGACGGTGCGCACGCCCAGATGGCTGGCGGTGATCGGGCCGATGGTCGAGCCGCAGCCCATGTCGCTGCGCACCACGAAGCTTTGCACCGGGACTTCTTCGGCCATGCACAGATGGCGGAAGAAACCGGCAGTTTCGCTATTGGTGGCGTAGCGCTGGTTGCTGTTGACCTTGATCACCGGGCCGGCGTTGAGTTTCGGGCCGTGGTTGGCGTCGTGCTTGTCTGCATAGTTAGGATGTACGCCGTGGGCGTTGTCGGCGGAGACCAGCAGGGATTTCTGAATAGTGCGCACGAACTCGTCGCCTTCCGGCAGCAGGCGGCGCAGAGTCTGTTCAAGCATCGGGCCATCGGCACCGCACGCCGAGCACGAGCCGACTTCTTCGTGGTCGTTACAGACCAGCACGCAGGTTTCGTCGGTCTCGGCGGTGAGCAATGCTTGCAGGCCGGCGTAGCACGACAGCAGGTTGTCCAGACGCGCACCGGCAATGAAATCGCCGTTCAGGCCGATCACCGCCGCGCTTTGCGTGTCGTAGAAACTCAGCTCGTAATCCAGGACCACGTCGGCGTTCAAACCATGTTCGCGGGCCAGTTGGTCGGTGAGCACGGCGCGGAAATCGACGCGCTCGTCACCGGCGAATTGCGCCAGGATCGGCGGTAGTTCGGTCTGCGCGTTGATCGCCCAGCCCTGGTTGGCTTCACGGTTGAGGTGAATGGCCAGGTTGGGAATGATCGCGATGGGTGCCTTGAAGTCGATCAACTGACTCTCGACCTTGCCGTCACGGCGGAAGGTCACGCGGCCGGCGAGCGACAGATCGCGGTCGAACCACGGCGCCAGCAGCGCGCCGCCGTAGACTTCGACGCCCAGTTGCCAGAAGCCCTGACGTTGCAGTTCCGGTTGCGGCTTGACCCGCAGACACGGGCTGTCGGTGTGAGCGCCGACCAGACGGATACCGTCGTGCAGTGGCGAGTTGCGGCCCATTTTGATCGCGACGATCGAGGAGTCGTTACGGGTGACGTAATAGCGGCCGTTGGCCTCGGTGGACCATGGCTCGCGCTCGTCGAGGCGTACATAACCGGCGGCCTCCAGACGCTGAACGAGGCTGGCGGTGGCGTGGAACGGGGTAGGGGAGGCCTTGAGAAAGTCGATCAGGCCCTGGTTCAACTCTGCGCGCATAAGAAACTCCAGACAGCAATGGGCGGGAGTTTAACGTATTGGCCGGGGAATTGAATCCGGACCGGATCCCCTGTGGGAGCGAGCCTGCTGGCGAAAGCGATTGATCAGTCAACATCAATGCTGAATGTGATACCGCTTTCGCGAGCAGGCTCGCTCCCACATGGGGCCGGTGCTGGCTGTCAGAACGGAGCCGGGCATTCGAAGCGCAGGCGCTCGCCGGTTTGCGGATGAGTGAAGCTGAGCATGCTCGCGTGCAGGCACAGACGTGGCCAGGCCGCCAGCGCTTGCTCGTGGGCGTAGAGCCCGTCACCGAGCAGCGGATGGCCGATCGACAACATGTGCACGCGCAGTTGATGCGAGCGCCCGGTGATCGGTGTCAATTCGACCCGGCACCAATCGCCGCAACGTTCCAGCACCTTCCAGAACGTCAGCGCGTGTTTGCCGAATTCGTGATCGACCACATGCCGTGGCTTGGTCGGTGGGTCGTAGCGCAGGGGCAGATCGATGCTGCCGCTGTCCAGCTCCGGCTGACCCCAGGCCAAAGCGGTGTAGGCTTTTTCGGTTTCGCGGTCGTGAAACTGCCGCGACAGTTCGCGATGAGTGTCGGCGTCACGGGCCAGCAGGATGATGCCGGAGGTTTCCCAGTCCAGGCGATGAACGATGCGCGCTTCCGGGTAGCCGTTTTCCTGCAAGCGGGTAATCAGGCAGTCCTTGTTGTCGTCAGCGCGACCGGGTACCGAGAGCAGCAGGGTCGGTTTGTCGACCACCAGTACGGCGGCGTCCTCATGGATGATGCGGATGTTGGACAGCGGCATTAAAACAGCCTCGTAACAAATGCCAACGGCGGTTCAGGACCATTCCACTGGGGAATGGCCCTGAACCGCCGTCATACCTGCCGGATCGACTCAGCGATCGGGCAGGGTGATGTTGAGTTCCAGAATCGAGCAACTGCCCTGGCTTTCCAGTGCAACATGTACGTCGTCGTTGCCGATGTTGACGTACTTGCGGATCACGTCGACCAGTTCCTTCTGCAAGGCTGGCAGGTAATCCGGCGTGCTGCGCTGGCCGCGCTCATGCGCCACGATGATCTGTAGACGCTCTTTCGCTACCGAGGCGGTACTTGGCTTTTTGTTGGCACGAAAGAAGTCAAAAAGGTTCATTACCTACCTCCAAACAGGCGCTCGAAGAATCCCTTCTTCTCGACATCGAGGAATCGGTGGGCTTTTTCTTTGCCCAGCAGGCGGTCGACGGTATCGCTGTAAGCCTGACCGGCATCGCTCTGGTCGTCGAGAATCACCGGCACGCCCTGGTTGGAAGCCTTGAGCACCGCCTGGGATTCCGGGATGACGCCGAGCAGGGTCACCGAGAGGATCTCCTTGACGTCTTCAACGCCAAGCATCTCGCCCTTCTCGACACGCTCCGGGTGGTAGCGGGTGATCAGCAGGTGTTCCTTGATCGGGTCTTCGCCACGTTCGGCGCGGCGCGATTTGCTCGCCAGCAGGCCGAGCATGCGGTCCGAGTCACGTACCGAGGACACTTCCGGGTTGGTCACGACGATCGCTTCATCGGCGAAATACATGGCCAGGTGCGCACCTTTCTCGATGCCCGCCGGGGAATCGCAGACGACGAACTCGAATTGTTCCTTGAGCTCCATCAAGACTTTTTCCACGCCTTCGACGGTCAGCGCGTCTTTGTCGCGGGTCTGGCTGGCCGCCAGTACGTAGAGGTTTTCCAGGCGCTTGTCTTTGATCAGTGCCTGTTGCAGGTTGGCTTCGCCGTTTACCACGTTGACGAAGTCATACACCACGCGGCGCTCGCAACCCATGATCAGGTCGAGGTTACGCAAGCCCACGTCGAAGTCGACGATCACTGTTTTGTGGCCGCGCAGAGCGAGACCGGTACCGATAGCGGCGCTGGTGGTGGTCTTACCCACACCACCCTTGCCGGATGTAACCACGAGAATCTTGGCCAAGGTGTTTCACCCCTAAGGAAGAAGGACTGTTCAGCCCCTGAAAAACATCTCTTGAAAACTACTGCAGTCGGACAGCCTTGGCTGGAATTTGGCTTTGGGCCTTTTTCCTACTTCGTTTGAGCCGTTTTCGCTACGTTTTAGAGATGCTTGGAAAATGCGGCAGTATCCGTTAAAGCCGAATGATGTTCAACACGTCGCCTGACAGGCTGACCTGGACGCCCGAGCCCCACATCGGATCGCGACGCAAATCCTCGGAGACCTTGTAATGACCGGCGATGGAGATCAGTTCAGCGCTCAATTGCTGACAGAAAATCCGTGCCTTGGTGTCACCTTTGACGCCGGCCAGTGCTCGGCCGCGCATCGGGCCGTATACATGGATGTTGCCATCGGCGAGAAGTTCCGCCCCCGGACTGACCGAAGAGACCACGACCAGATCGCCACCCTGGGCATATATCTGTTGGCCACCACGTACTGGCGTGGTGATTACGCGGGTCGGTTTGACGGTCGGCTCAGGCGGCTTTTCCGGCTTCTTTTTGACTTCGGCTTCCGGCGTCTCCAGCGGACGCTCGCGGGCGCCGGAGGGCGGTAGCACGGGGATGTCGATGGCGATGGCGGCGGCGATGTCTTCGATGCGGCTGGCGCGAATGGCCAGGGTACGCAGACCATGCTGACGGCAGACGCGCATCAGCCCCGGCAGGTCAACCGCGCCCTGATTCGGCGGCAGTTTGTCTAGAGCCAGAACTAGCGGTGCATTGCTGAAAAAATTCGGCGCCTGGGCGACTTTGGCGGCCAATTGCCGATCAAGGCTTTCGAGGTCGTTACGGGCCAGTTCCAGCACAGTGATGGCCAGCATGCTGCCCTTGAGCTGGAATACGGGATCTTGGTCTAACGGGTCGGTTTGGCTCATGTCGGCATACAACGGCTTGTCACTAAAAGTGCCGAGACTTATAACGAGAACGCCCGCGAGCCGCAAGCCGGGTCGAACGATGTAGAATGCGCGGCCACTGTATTTACGGAAGCTTTAATGGATCGCCCGCGTTTTCGAAAAGCATATCTTGCTCCGCGCTTCTGGCCGCTCTGGTGCGGCCTGGGGCTTTTGTGGCTGATCGTGCAGTTGCCGTATCCGGCGCTGCTGACCATCGGTCGAGTTTTGGGCGCGTTAATGTATCGCGTCGCCAGCGACCGGCGAACCATCGCCCGGCGCAATCTGGAATTGTGCTTCCCGGAAAAATCCGCCGCCGAGCGCAAACGCCTGCTCAAGGAAAACTTCGCCTCCACCGGCATCGCCTTCTTCGAGATGGCGATGAGCTGGTGGTGGTCGCGCGAGCGTCTGGCGAAACTGGCCCACGTCGAAGGCCTTGAACATCTGCAGAAGGCCCAGCGCGAAGGCAAAGGCGTGATCCTCATGGCCGCGCATTTCACCACGCTGGAAATCGGCGCGGCGCTGCTCGGCCAGCAGCACACCATCGACGGCATGTACCGCGAACACAAAAACCCCTTGTTCGACTTCGTCCAGCGCCGTGGCCGCGAGCGGCACAATCTGGATTCGCTGGCGGTGGAGCGCGATGACGTACGCGGCATGCTCAAACTGCTGCGCTCGGGCCGGGCGATCTGGTATGCGCCGGATCAGGATTACGGCGCCAAGCAGAGCATCTTCGTGCCGCTGTTCGGCATTCAGGCCGCCACCGTCACTGCGACGACCAAGTTTGCACGGCTGGGCAAAGCGCTGGTGGTGCCGTTCACTCAGGAACGTCTGGCCGACGGCAGTGGTTACCGCTTGGTGATTCATCCGCCGCTGGAAGATTTCCCCGGCGAGACCGAGGAGGCCGATTGCATCCGCATCAATCAGTGGGTCGAGAGTGCTTTGCGTGCCTGCCCCGAGCAGTATCTGTGGGCGCATCGGCGCTTCAAGAGTCGCCCACCGGGCGAGCCGAAGCTTTATCCCAAGCGTCGTTGATTAGCCGATCTGACAAGCACCGTGGAGTGTTGCGATGAGTCCTGCTGAACCGGTTACAGGTTTGATTCTTTCCGGCGGCGGGGCTCGGGCGGCTTATCAGGTCGGGGTGCTGGCGGCGATTGCCGAGTTGCTGCCGGTGGGCGCGGACAATCCGTTTCCGGTGATCGTCGGCACCTCGGCCGGGGCGATCAATGCGGTCAGCCTGGCCAGTGGCGCCACGGACTTTCGCGCCGCCATCGAACGCCTGACCCAGTTCTGGCAGGGCTTTCGCAGCCACCGCGTGCTGCGCAGCGACTGGCCGGGCGTGATCCATCAAGCCAGCCGCTTCGTCAGCCACAGCCTGCTCGGCCTCGGTCGGCAGATGCCGGTGGCGCTGCTCAACAGTTCGCCGCTGCGCGAACTGCTCGAGGAAAAACTGCACCTGCCCGGCATCGCCGAATCCATCGCGCGCAAGCAATTGCATGCGGTGGCGGTGACTGCGTTCGGCTACGAATCGGGGCAAGCGGTGACGTTCTATCAGGGCGGCGGCACCATCGACGCCTGGCTGCGGCACCGCCGCATCGGTGTGCCGACGCAGTTGTCGGTCGATCACCTGTTGGCCAGTTCGGCGATCCCGCTGTTGTTCGCGCCAGTGAAAATCGCTGAGGAATATTTCGGTGACGGCGCAGTGCGCCAGTCGGCGCCGATCAGCCCGGCGCTGCATCTGGGTGCCAGTCGCGTGCTGGTGGTGGGCGTCAGCGGCAACCCGCGCGGCGTCGATCCGCAGCAGCCGCTGGAACGCGCCTACAGCGGCCAGCAACCGACGCTGGCGCAGATCGGCGGGCACATGCTCAACAGCACGTTCATCGACAGCCTGGAAAGCGATATCGAGTTGCTGCAGCGTCTGAATCAGTTCAGTCATTTGCTCCCGGCCGGCACGCCGACCCGCGCGCTGGGTGTGGCGCCGGTGGAGGTGCTGGTGATTGCGCCGAGTCAGCCGATCGACGAAATCGCCGCACGGCATCGCCAGGAGTTACCGGCGGCTTTGCGCCTGTTTCTGCGCGGCCCGGGGGCGACGAAGACGAGCGGGGCGGGGGTGCTCAGTTATCTGCTGTTCGAGGCGGGGTATTGCAGCGAGTTGATCGAGTTGGGGCGGCGGGATGCGTTGGCCAAGCGCGAGGAGCTGTGCCGGTTTTTGCGGATTTCCGAAGCAGTAGCTCCCGCCTGAAATCTGCGGTGAGGCCTTCGCGAGCAGGCTCGCTCCCACATTGGAACTCGGTCTGAATGTGGGAGCGAGCCTGCTCGCGAAGCTTTTAGGGTCAGAAGTGGAACTTGACCAGGAAGCTCGTGGTGCTCTGATCGGTCTTGAAGTACTGGCTGTCCTTGATCCCGTACTTGTCCGACCAGTAGTCGTACTCGACACCGACATACAACTGCTTCTCGCCGAAATTCAGCGCCTTGCCCAGGTCGTATTTGACCTGCGGGTTGAAGTGCAGGTTGGCGTGGTAGTCGCCCTTGGAATTGGAGTCGTTGTCGACCACCCAGTCCATGAAGCCGTCGATGAGGATGTTCGATTTGCCCACCGGAATGGTGTAGGACCACACCGGGGTGATCTGCCAGACATTGTCACCGGCGCGTGCGCCCTGGGTGTGACGCTGGTAGAAGTTCAGCTGGAAGTAATCGAAGCCCGGAATCGCCAGGTCGAAGCCCGGACCGATCAGGTACGACTCGGTATCGCCTTCACCGAACTCGTAGGTCATGGCCAGCAACACGTCAGTCACCGGACCAAAGGCCAGTTTCTGATCGAAGATCTTGCCGAACGACAGGCGCGGGCTGAGCTCGCCGTAGTAGGTGTTGGAGCCGACGCCGCCATCATCCTTGCCGTTGTAGAAGATCTTGTCGATGAACAGGAAGTTGTCCCCATACTTCCAGGCATCGGCGTGCTCGAAGGTCACGGTCTGCTGAATGCGCGGGTTGACCTGGAAGTCCTTGCCATACAGGTAGGTCAGGCTGTTGTTCTGCCACTGCAGCAGGCCTTCGGCCATTGCCTGGCCGCCGGCGAACATCGATCCGGCCAGCATCAGGCTGGTGCACATACGTTTCATTCGGTTGCTCCCAAAGTAGGTGTTCCACGTTATTTTTTTAAGATCGGCGCTCTGATGTGGCGCCTTTTTTCGTACCGCAAATTTCATCCGATCGGTCAGCTTTGAATGCTGGTAGCAAAAGCTGCGCCAAGGCTTTTGAAAAACCAAAAAACGCCCGTTCGGCTGCTGAAAAACAGTCGACGAGCGTGTTTTCGGGATGCCTCAGGACTGACCGCAGCCGGGATAAGTTGGCTTTTCGGTCAGAAATTGAATTCAGGCTTTTTTTTAGAGCGAATTCGGAAGGCCGCGGAGAATACTGACTCCTCGGCCAACGCTCAAGTGCCCCGCAACAGAGCACCGACGGCAAGCATGGCGCACGGTTGCGGACCATCTCAGAAGTGCACCTTCAGCAGCAGGCTGGCGGTGTTCTGGTTGGTATCGAACGCGTGGCTGTTTTCGATGCCGTATTTGTTCTTCCAGTAGCTGTACTCGGTGCCGACGTATACCTGTTTCTGGCTCCAGCCCATGGCTTTGCCGAGGTCGTATTTGATCTGCGGATTGATGTGCAGGTTGGCGTGGTAGGTGCCGCGCGAGTTTTCGTCGTTGTTGACGACCCAGTCGAGGTAGCCGTCGATCAGCACATCGGAATTGCCCAGCGGGAAGCTGTAGGACCACGCGGGGGTGATTTGCCAGACACCATCGCCGGGCCGCGGGCCTTCGGTCTGGCGACGGAAAATGTTCAGGGTGACGTAGTTGAAGCCGGGCACTTTCAGGTCGAAGCCGGGGCCGATCAGATAGGCCTCGCTTTCGCCTTCGCCGTACTCGTAGGTCATCGCCAACAGCACATCCTTGATCGGGCCGAACTCGATCTTGCGGTCGAGGATCTTGCCGAAGGACAGACGCGGGGTGAACTCGCCGTAGAAAGTATGCGGCCCTTTGTTCGGGTCTTCCTTGCCGTTGTAGAAGATCTTGTCGACGAACAGAAAGTTGTCGCCGTACTTCCACTTGTCGGCGTGCTCGAAGGTGACCGTCTGCTGATAGGACGGGTTGATCGCGAAGTTCTTGCCGTACAGATAGCTGAGGCTGTTGCTCTGCCACAGCAGCAGATCGCCGGCCATGGCCTGACTCGCGGCCAGCAGGCCGCCACTCAACAGAACGTTGCTTTGCGTGCGGATCATCTGTTGCTCCCTGTTGTTTTTATTGTTTGAGGCACAAGCAGTTGCGTAGTCCCTGTGGGAGCGAGCCTGCTCGCGAAGCGGTTGTGTCAGTCGCCATCAATGTTGAATGACACAGCGTTTTCGCGAGCAGGCTCGCTCCCACAGGTGGCGTGGTGGTTTCAATCAGTGCGCATGGCAATCATTGATCGCGGCACGCTCCTTGCCGCCGAGGATGTTGAACAGCAGGTTCAGCGTCAGCGCGCTGAGGGTGGCCATGGCGATGCCGCTGTGGGTGATCGGGCTCATCCACATCGGCAGGTGGGCGAAGAATTCCGGACGTACCACCGGGATCAGGCCCATACCGATGCTCACTGCGACCAGCAACTGATTGCGGCGGTCACCGATGTCTGCCTCCTGGAGGATCTTGATGCCAGTCGCGGCGACCATGCCGAACATCGCAATCGCCGCGCCGCCCAGCACCGCCGGTGGAATCGATGCCACCAGAAACGCCGCTTTCGGCAACAGGCTGAGGACGATCAGCAGACCACCGGCAACGATGGTCACCGAGCGGCAGCGCACGCCGGTCATCTGCACCAGGCCGATGTTCTGCGCGAACGAGGAGTGGGTGAAGGTGTTGAAGAAACCGGCGAAAAACGACGCGCCGGCGTCGCACAACAAGCCACGACGGAGCATGCGCGGGCAGACTTCCTGGCCGGTGATTTTGCCCAGCGCGAGGAACATCCCGGTGGACTCGACGAAGATGATCACCACCACCAGACACATCGACAGAATCGGCGCCAGCTCGAATTTCGGCATGCCGAAATGCAGCGGGGTGACGAACTGAATCCACGGTGCGCTGGCCATGCCGCTGAGGTCGACCATGCCGATCACGCCGCACAGTACATAGCCCAGGCACATGCCGATCAGCACCGAAATGTTGACCCAGAATCCGCGCATGAAGCGATGAACCAACAGGATGGTGGCCAGCACCAGTGCAGCGATGGCCAGATAAATCGGCGAACCGAATTGCGCGGCGTCGACACCGCCACCGGCCCAGTTCACGGCCACGGGGAACAGCGATAAACCGATCGAGGTGATGACCGTGCCGGTCACCAGCGGCGGGAAGAAGCGCACGACCTTGGACATGAACGGCGCGATCAGCATGCCGAAGAAACCGGCAGCGATCGTTGCACCGAAGATGCCTTGCAGACCGATGCCGGGCATGCCGGCCATGGCCACCATGCTGCCGACCGCAGCGAAACTGGCACCCATCATCACCGGCATGCGAATGCCCATCGGGCCGATGCCGAGCGACTGCACGATAGTGGCGATGCCGGCGACGAGCAGGTCGGCGTTGATCAGGAAGGCGATTTCTTCACGACTCAGGCCAGCGGCCTGTCCGATGATCAGCGGCACCGCGATGGCACCGCCGTACATCAGCAGAACATGTTGCAGACCGACCAGGATCAGTTGCAAAAGGGGCAAACGCTGAATGGCGGGTGCGTCGGGGATGCGCGCTTTGGACAGCTCGGACATGCAACACCTCGGATCTTTTTTATTCTTGTGATTAACAGCTGCCGGGTTGCTTGCAGCTGTTTCTTTGCATCAGGCAGACCGCGGAGCGGCCATTCGCGGGCAAGCCCGCTCCCACACAGGCTATGCAAAACCCTGTGGGAGCTGGCTTGCCAGCGATGCTTTTAACGATTAATTGGTTTGCGCTCCCTGGGCAATCCAGGCACCGATCAGGTCACGTTCCTGCTGGGTCATCTGGGTGATGTTGCCCAGTGGCATGATCTGCGTGGTGATGGCTTGCGCCTGAATGCGCGCGGCGTTCTGGCGGATCTGCTCGGGGGTGTCGAACATCACACCGGCCGGGGCTGCGCTGAACAACGGGCTGGTCGGCTTGGACGAGTGGCACACCGTGCAACGCTCTTGAATCACGTTGTGCACCTTGTCGAAACCGGGGCCGGCATTCGAGGCTTGCGCGGGTGCCGCCGCAGGGGCTGCGGGTGCCGCAGGTTGCGCCGCTTCGGCCGGTTTCGCGCCACCGCCCAGTGCCGTCTCCGGCAGCGGTTGATACTCGATTTTCGCCGGTGCCTTGGCCACTTCAGGTGCGTTCGACATCGGCGCCGGGCCGGTGACGTAGGCCAGACAGATCATGCCCACCGCTGCCACCGGCAGGGTCCAGGCAAACTTGTGGCTGTCGTGACGGGTGTTGAAGTAGTGACGCACCAATACCGCCAACACCGCGATCCCGGCGAGGATCAACCAGTTGTACTGGCTGCCGTAAGTGCTCGGGAAGTGGTTGCTGATCATGATGAACAGCACTGGCAGGGTGAAGTAGTTGTTGTGACGCGAACGCAGCAGACCCTTGGCCGGCAGGGCCGGATCAGGCGTACGGTTCTCGGCGATCGCCGCGACCAGTGCCCGTTGCGCCGGCATGATGATGCGGAACACGTTGCCGACCATGATGGTGCCGATGATCGCGCCGACGTGCAGGTACGCACCACGACCGCTGAACACTTTGCTGAAGCCATAGGCCGCGGCAATGATCAGCACGAACAGGATGAAGCCGAGCAGGGCGGGTTTCTTGCCCAGGGCCGAATCGCAGAGGAAGTCGTAGACAAACCAGCCGACGATCAGCGAGCCGATACCGATGGCCACGCCTTCAGGACCGCTGAGGCCACTGCCGGGTGCCACGAGGTAGAGCACCGGATTGGAGTAGAACACCACGCACAGCAGCGCGATCCCCGACATCCAGGTGAAGTAGGCTTCCCACTTGAACCAGTGCAGGTTGTCCGGCATGGACGGTGGGGCCAGTTTGTATTTTTCCAGGTGGTAGATGCCGCCGCCGTGGATCGCCCACAGATCACCGGCCAGACCGGTTTTCGGGTTGACGCGGTTGAGGTTGTTCTCCAGCCAGACGAAGTAGAACGACGCGCCGATCCAGGCCACGCCAGTGATCATGTGAACCCAGCGCACGCTCAGGTTCAGCCATTCCAACAGATGTGCTTCCACAGTCTTTACCTCTCGCCTGTCACTCTTGTTGTCGAGTGATCAGACCTTCTCTTATTGGTGGGGGGCGAGGATCAACCGCTCATCCTCTTTGAAAAAATGCTCATCGCAGTTATTGCCTGTGCCACTGCGATCAACCACCAGGAAGTCATCCCGCTTTTCGATCGTCAGCACCGGGTGGTGCCAGACGCCGCGATGGTAATTGATGCCCTGCCTGCCGTTGGTGACGAAGGCGCGGACCAAGCCTGATACAGGTTCATCGCCAACTGGCGCGACCACGATCAGAAAGGGGTTGCCGAGCAGCGGAATGAAAGCCTGGCTGCCCAGCGGATGGCGTTCCAGCATGCAAACGGTCAGCGGCATGTCCTGCGCGTCGGCGCGGAAAATGCTGATGATCGCGTTGTCCTCAGGCGTAGCGGTTTCGACCGTCGCCAGTTTGTGGAAGCGCATGGTCGAACCGTTGTTGATCATGAAGTGATCGCTGCCGTCGGTTTCGATCACGTCACCGAAAGGGGCGAAGGCTTCTTTGGTCAGCGGTTCAATCGTCAATGTGCGCATGCTGTTCTTCTTATCCGGATTCTGTGTTGTTAGATCTATCGCCATCGCGGGCAAGCCCGCTCCCACAGTGGACTGTGGCGTTCACAAAACCTGTGGGAGCTGGCTTGCCAGCGATTGGGTTCAACCTTGTTTAGCGACCTTGCCCAATACACGCAGGCGACTCACGCCACCATCCGGGAACACGTTCAGGCGGATGTGGGTGATCGGGCCGAGTGCCTTGATCTGCTCGACGAAGGTGTGTTCGGCGTGCATCTCCAGCTTCTGGCTTGGCAGCAGTTCGCGCCAGAACAGCGACTGGGTTTCGATCTGGCTGTCGGTGCCGCCTTTCACGAACGCGCCCTGGATCGAGCAGGTGTCCGGGTAGTTGCCTTTGAAGTGCAGGGTGTCGACGACGATCTTCTCGATCTCGCCCGGATGACCCAGGGCGACGATCACCCAGTCATTGCCCGGCGTGCGACGACGTGCGGTTTCCCAGCCGTCGCCCATGTTGATGCCACGGCCCGGGTTGAGGATGTTGCTCATGCGGCCGAAGTGTTCGTCGGAGCAGGCGAGGGCGCGGCCACCGTTGAGGGCTGCGGCCAGATCGACTTGCTCGTTGTCGCCCACAGCGGACCAGTCGCGGAACGGAATGCCGTATACGCGTAGACGGGCAACACCGCCGTCCGGGTAGATGTTGAAGCGCAGGTGGCTGAACGCTTTGTCGTTGCTGATTTCATGGTAATGGTGGCTGTTGCCCTGCAGCTCGACGGCCGACAGCACTTCGGTCCACTGGGTGTTTTCATCCGGCTCGCCCGAGGCCAGGAAGCACGCTTCCAGCGAGGCCGACGGCGGGTAGTTGCCGGTGAAGAATGAAGTGTCGATGTCCACGCCTTTGATCGAGCCCGGTACGCCCAGACGGATCACCGCGCTGTCGAAACCTTCGAAGCGCTTGCGGCGCGACTCCCAGCCGTCCATCCACTTGCCGTTGTCGTCGAACACGCCCTCCTTCCATACGGCCGGGGTCGGTTGGAACAGACGATTGGCGTCTGCGAACCAGTCATCGGTGACCGAAATGATCTTGGTGCCCAGACGGGCGTCGGCCAGGTTGACGTATTTTTCGAAAGGTACGGCGTAAGCTTTCATTCTTCTTGTCTGCCTTTGATAAGTTGGCTGGGGATGCTCGCAGGGCCCTGGGCGTTTGCGCGTTCATTCACGCTCGGGCCAGGCTTGCTAAAGAGTCAGTAAACGGAACAGGGCAATCTTGTTGATCTCCGCCAGCGCGCATTTGAACTCGGCTTCCACCGAATTGTTGATGCGCGTTTCGAACGCCGCGAGGATCTGATGCCGGTTGCTGCCTTTTACCGCCATGATGAAGGGAAACTTGAACTTGGCTTTGTAGGCGTCGTTCAGCTCGGTGAAGCGCTGGAACTCTTCGGCCGTGCATTGGTGAATACCGGCGCCAGCCTGTTCATTGGTGCTGGCTTCGGTCAGTTGGCCCTGGACGGCAGCTTTGCCGGCCAGGTCCGGGTGAGCGTTGATCAGGGCCAGTTGGCTGGCATGATCGGCGCTCAACAGGATATCGCTCATGCGCTGGTGCAGGGTTTCGATCTCGTCGATCGAAGCGTCCGCACCGAGGTCGTAGGCCTTTTCGGCCACCCATGGCGAATGTTCGTAGATGTCGGCGAAGGCTTTGACGAAAGCGTCGCGGCTCAGGGTCGACGGTAGCAGGGTTTGAAAGCGGCTCATTTTGCAGTCCCTTGGTACGGGTGGGTTTGCTGCCAGTGACGTGCGATGTCGACGCGACGGCTGAACCACACCTGTTCATGACTTTTGGCGTATTCGATAAAGCGCTTGAGCGAAGCGAGGCGACCAGGACGGCCGATCAGGCGGCAGTGCAGACCGATCGAAAGCATTTTCGGCGCTTCGGCACCCTCGGCGTAGAGCACGTCGAACGCGTCTTTGAGGTATTCGAAGAAATCGTCACCCTTGTTGAAACCCTGCACCTGTGTGAAGCGCATGTCGTTGGTGTCGAGGGTGTAGGGGATCACCAGATGCGGCTTGCCGGTGGGGTTGTTCGGTTCCCAGTAGGGCAGGTCGTCGTCGTAGGTGTCGCAGTCGTAGAGGAAACCGCCTTCTTCCATGACCAGCCGGCGGGTGTTCGGCCCGGTGCGGCCGGTGTACCAGCCGAGCGGACGTTCGCCGGTCAGTTCGGTGAGGATGCGGATCGCTTCGAGCATGTGCTCGCGTTCCTGCGCTTCATCCATGTACTGATAGTCGATCCAGCGGTAGCCGTGGCTGCAGATTTCGTGACCGGCTTCGACCATCGCACGGATCACGTCCGGGTGACGCTGGGCGGCCATGGCCACGGCGAAGATGGTCAGCGGAATATCGAATTCCTTGAACAGCTTCAGAATCCGCCAGACGCCGGCGCGGCTGCCATACTCGTAAAGCGATTCCATGCTCATGTTGCGCGCGCCCTGCAGCGGCTGAGCGGCGACCATTTCAGACAGGAAGGCTTCGGACTCCTTGTCGCCGTGCAGAATATTGCGCTCGCCACCTTCTTCGTAATTGAGTACGAAGGACAGGGCGATCCGGGCATTGCCCGGCCAGTGTGGGTGAGGAGGGTTACTGCCGTAACCGATCAGGTCGCGTGGGTAGTCAGCGCTCACTGCAGTCTTCCTTCTTGTACGTTGACAGATTGGTGTGGCGGCCTGGCAGGCTGGCGTCACAGCGATGGGCTGATTGTATACAACTTTATTTACATTTTGTAAGCCTGAATTTTCGCATTTTTCACCGGCTGTCATCTTTTGCTGTTAATGGTTCCAGCCTGCAAGAAACCTGCCTGACCAGTCAGCTAATGAATAGAAGGTTCAATGATCAGGCGCTTTGCCTGCGAATTGGCGATTAAGGCCCGGATGGCGGGGGGGAAGCGAAAAATGTCGTTTTTATTGTGTACAATTTTTTTGAAAAGTGTCTTAATCAGTCGCTCGCCGCAGCGTTTCGTGCTCCGAAACGGTGCGGTCTCCTTTTCAACTGACTTCGGGAGGCGCGAAGTCTGACCGCTTGTTGCGGCCGGGCGCGCAGAATCAATGGGACGTTTGACAACACACGTTTTGGACGCTGCACACGGTTGCCCGGGCAGCTCGATCAAGGTCGAGCTGTACCGCGTTGAAGGATCGCACCTGGAATTGGTCGCCAGTGCGACAACCAACAGCGATGGCCGGGTCGATGCGCCGTTGCTGCAAGGCGACGATTACCGCACTGGCGTCTATCAGGTCCAGTTCCACGCTGGCGATTACTACCGCGCCCGCGGTGTGCAACTGCCCGAGCCGGCATTTCTGGACGTGGTGGTGTTGCGTTTCGGCATCTCCGCCGAGCAGGAGCACTACCACGTGCCCCTGCTGATTTCGCCTTACAGCTATTCCACGTATCGGGGCAGCTGACCCCCAAGCAGCTGCCCCCACCGGGAAGCGACTGCGCATATAGCTTCTTTGGTCTTTCGCCCGCTCACACTGCGGGCTTTTTTTATGCCCGTTTGCGGCGCAACTGCCGGTGCAGGCGGGTAGCGGCTCATCGCTCGCGGATAATGAATACCGAATCTGGCGTGGACGCGACCTTCAATACACCCCCGATCAGCCATACCACTTTGTTCTGCGCCGCTGCATCGGTCAGTGCCTTGAAGGCCTCCTGACCGATTCTGGCGGGCAAGCCCGGTTCCGTCAGTTCGTTGCCAGGAACGTGGGTCAGGCCGGCCTGACCGATCGCGCCCAGTTTCAAAAAGAAGATCTGATCGTGACCGGCTCGTTTGAAGACCAGCGTCGGCATTCTGTGCTCATAAGTCAGTGGAAACAGCTCGTAACCACAGCCGACCAGCAACGCGCCGAGCAATCGCCGCAGATTCAGATCCGAGGGATAGGTCTTGTAATGATTCCAGGCGGAGGGGAAATGCTGCGGATCGAAGCTCAGTCGTTGCAATTCACTGTCGGTCTGGGAGGGCATCGGAATAAGTCGTTTGCTTCCCAGGTCGATGTCCGGCGCAACGGCCAGCATGTTCAGCGGGTCGGCAAAATCGGCAGCTGTGGAAAACGGCAGTTGTTTCCACTGATGCAGAACGGCCTGAACATTGATCAATCCGGTGCCGGTAATCGTCTCGGAGTGATCGGCGAGTTCGAACAACCTGCGGGCGACGGCCCTTGCTGTTGCTTCAGAGAAATCGGGGAACGCGCGAGCGACGGACGTTGATATCGGCTCTTCAAAAAAGCGTTTGCCCGGATGGACCTCACCCGGATCACTGCCGATGCGAAAAGTCGCTACCGGCTGTCGCTCGGGCATGTTTATCAGCATGCTTTCGAAAGTATTGAAATCTGTCGGGACAAACTCGGGATGACATACGAAATACACTTTGGGTGTCGTGTTCGAGCCGACAGGGACGATTGGATAATGCAGCCAGCCAAGCTGTACCGATTCGATGTGCACAGGTTTGTTCAGGTGCCCCCACGGAAGCCAGAAATACGGGGTCAGCTCCTCAGACGGAGTTGTGGCTTGCGACGCGGTTAGCGTTTCTGTGGCCTCGACAAGTCGTGGACGCTTGCTCGGGCCGGGGACTGCGTTGTCGGACTGGCTGGCTTCGGGCTTGGTACCAGATGGCTTCGTCCCGGGTGTTTTTCGCCGCCAGAAAACGGTGCCGGGGATTTGCTCAAAGAAAACGTCGGGTGCATTGGTCGTTGAGGCAAACGCTTGTTGATATTCACCGTCCTGGTTTTTGCGCACCATGACGGTGCCGTCTACCGTGGTTACGAAGGTCTGCCTGAGTCTGTTGTAACGAAGGCCTTCTGTCGCCATTTCCGGCTTGGTCAACGTCATGGCGTCGGCCGGCGAGATGTATGAGGGCAAGTGTGGCGTGGCGGACGCAGGCCGGTTGGAGGGCCTCTCGGGCCGCTGGATCTGCCAGATCGCCTGACCCTCGATTCGCGTCAGAGGCAGGCCGGGCACGCCGGGCGCGAAGGTCAGTGGCACATGGTAGTTGCCTTGCCCGTCCTGCTCGACGACAAACTGGCCTTCATTGGCGATTTGAGCGTAGGTGCGCTGATCCGGTCCAGTGAACAAGCCATCGTTCTGCGTCACCGGCACCAATTCGTGGAAACGCTCTTGCGGCCAGGCGATTGCGTTCCGAGTGGCGCTGAAATCATGCGCTGCATCTGGCAAGGCATGAAGGCTGACCGTGGGCACTGCGTTGGCTGCGGCAGAGGTGGCTGGCGCTTGGCTGATCGCCGGCGAATCGATGCCCAGAAGCAGGGCGTCAGGCATGTCCAGGCCCACATTTCTGACGAGGGGCGGTGATCCGGGATGTGTGGCATCGGGCGAATCGGGCGATTTTATGGTCGGGATTTTTTTGGGTGATTTGGCCATGGGAAATACTCGGAAAAAGAGCGCGCAGACGCGTGCGGGTGCCGCGTAGACAGTACGCTGATAAAAAAAGGGTGTTTGTTGACGAGTTACCGCGAATTACGCGGGAGGCACTTTCATCAGCGAAACAGGGCGGAAAATGTTGGTCTGGTGACTGCAGCGATTCACTGCTCTCAAAGCAGACTTTTCGATGCGGGATTTGTCGGCACGCAATACCCAGCCATGGGCGGCCAGGTTGTAGCCCACGCGTGCGGTTTCGTCGTTGACGCAGATAACGTTCCAGACTTTGACTTCGTCGTTGGCCAATGCGGCAAGATATGGCGGGAGCGCTTTTGAGGCGTCTGGCTCTTCGAAAAAACGTGCATCGAGCCCATCCAGATAAATGCGATCAAAGACCAGATCAACCGTGTGCACAACTCCACCGGTTGTAATTACGCGGATTTGATCTATCAGATCTTCGCTTCCATAGACCGGCAGATAAAAAGTGGTTGTGCCGATGGAGAGCCGGTTTTCTTCCAGCCTTATTTCGACCTTGCCGAGCTGCGTTGCATCAAGTTCCCAAGTGGATGAATAGGGCAGGCGAACTTTGGCATCGGCAAGTGCGCCGGGAGTCGAGAGTTTGATGGTCATGTCCGGGAGTACGTGGATGAGATAACTCGAACCTTCTCCTTCGTAGTTGTCCATGTCGGTTTGCACGGCCAGTCGAATCGGCGTTGCGCAAACTCTTGTACGGCCCATCGGTTCAGCTGCTTTTTCAGCCAAATTGTGAAAGTAGCGCTGAGAGCGAACCTCGAGCGGCAGTTTCATTTGGGTCACCCAATCCCGCGATACCGTGAAATCCGTAAAGGCAGGTGCGATTTCGGTTTGCGCTGTAAGCTCGGCATCTGCAACAACGCCATCCTTGAAGATCAATACGTAACGGCTGAACGGACGAACAGCCATGGTGCGCAGGATCTTCGTAATATTGTCGTGATCGTCTTCGTTACGCGCAGCGGAGTAATAATTGAGCTTGATGCTTTTCGCGCCGAAGTGATAGACGAGATGGCAACCAACAGTCAGGTGATATGACTTGGGTTTGTCCGAGAAAAAATGCGCCTCCGCTTTTGTCAGCTCATCGCTGCGGAAATCCAGATATATCCGGGTAATGACATCAGAACGTAAAACTGCGTAAAACGTGGTTGTCTTGCCGGTTCTCGGGACGTAATAGGCAGCGGGTTTGCGGTGGCGGATCCAGCATTCCGCTGCATAAATAATGATCGGGTTTACCGGTTTGCCACGTTTGAGGAAGATTTCGGTTATTTCTACGATGTGGCCGTCCGGGATGGTGTCTGGCAGATCAAGTCTGAAATGAAAATCATCGCTGGTTACGAAAACCAGGTTTTTGTTGCTCAGCTTTCTAGTGTGATCGGTGTTCGTATAAACATCATGAATGGTCAACACGTTTTTGAGGTGGTCAGACGTTTCGAAACCTGAGCGGATGACCAGGTCGTTACCTTCGATATCCCAGGATTCAATCAGATCCTTGCGCCAGTTCATGACGATGTAGCTGGTCTGTTCACCATCATCGACAATGGAAAAACGCCCCGCCACATGCGCGATGTAATATTGATCGGTGCCGGCGCCTCCCGACGCTTTTGCTCTTTCGTGGGAGAGAAATATCTGGTCGTCCCCAGCGCCAGCTTCAATGCTGTCGCTACCCCGGGATTTGATGATGTTGTTTTGCGCGGAGCCCGTTACCACGCTTGCCGCGCGATGGACTGTCTCAACGTTTTCGATGCTGTCCAGCAAACTGTGCAGGATAGATATCCGGTTATTGTCGGCATCGACATCGCTCGTGATGATCTGCAATGTTCCAGCCAGCAGATCTACGTCATAGCCAGTTCTGTTGGTATTTCGGGAGGAGTAGCTGCCGCCGAGTACCAGTGTGTCATTTCCTGCGCCGCCGCTCAGCGTCGAATGATCTGCGACATGGCGACCCCTTTCAAGGAAGTCCGCTGCGTTCTCAAACAGGAACTGGTCATTTTCTTCGCCGCCCGAAAGTTGTTTTTTTCCTGACTTGTAATGGAAGGTGTTGGGTTTTTTTTCTACCCCTCGGATCGAGTCGTTGCCCTCGCTGATAAACCAGAGAACGTTCTTGCCCTCTGCGGCGACCCCCAACTCCGCGCCGGGTGTATCTTTTGTAACCCCTGCGCGTGCATCAATGATGTCATCAGTGCCTACCACTTCAGGGACATTGACCGATTCCCACGCATCCTGTTTGGTCCACCAGTTTCGCTTCCAGACCCGCGTTGGTTTCAGACGCACATCTAATTTGCCGTTGACGATGGCTTCAGTAGTCTCTTTCAAGGGGCCATCGAGCAGCGTTCTAGCGGTCTTTTTCAGTTGCAGAGAGTGCTGCAACAGCGTCTTTGCCTTGATATAGCGGTTTTGAACGTTTTGATCGACATCCATCATGCAGAACGAAAACCAACCGCTACGCCACCGTTCATCGACAGTCAATTCAATGTAGTCATCTATATCGTCAACGATACGCACCGCACCGTAGACTTGTGAGCCGATGGCGAGAATCGCGCCGGCTGCAAGTCCGACAGGGCCGGCAAACGAGAACCCGGCCATCGCGGCGGACCCGAGGATGACAGTCATGGCTGCACTGGTAATGCTCAGACCAGCGCTGACGTAGTGATCCATCGCTTCTTTGCCGGTGGCATTCTGAGCGGCGTTCATCGACCTCACGGCGGTAAAGATGTCGAAGGGCAGCGTCAGCATGCCGCCGACCAACCCTCCCGATCGACCCAATCTGAGTGCAAAGCGGGTTTTGGCGAAGTCCCGATAAGCACTTTGCCCGGCTGTGAGCATCTGCGTGGCTATCTTGCTCACCGCGACATCGGCCGCGATGGAGCCCAGCTCCGATACAATGCCTGCGCTGTTTATCGCTATTTCAGCAGTGTTTTCGGCTTTGATCGCATCGACAACGCCGCGAATTCCCATGAAGATGCCGAAGCCCTGGATGCCCACGCTGGAGCCCAGCGTCGCGTAACTTTTGGTCAATGCGGCCCAGCGGGGATGATGTTTGGGGACGTGCACGTGTTGCAGATCAAGCGACTGTGCGGCACTCAGAAGTTTGACAAGTTTGTCGCGGTAATTGCTGGGTACAGTCTCTGTAGCATTCTCCCTCAAGAGCCGGGGAGCAGTGAGCGGGCGCTGGCTGGCTATTTCAAACAGGAGCGTGAGCAACAAGTAGCTATCGCTGCCCGTTGAAGTTTTCAGATAGTGTTCAACTTTATTGGCGTCGAACTGCAGGGCATTGATAAAAGAACGTTTTGGTCGGCGAAAGAAACTGTTCTCGCCATTCAATGGCTGACCATCAATGGTCGCGCCTAATCCGTCGAGTGCAGTACGGGTAATCGAAATGTCGCCAATTTCAAAAGGGCCGAACACTTCGTCCACCATTTGCAACTGACTCGATTTTTCGTTAGTTCGGCTCTGATCGATGGTTGAGGGCTTGTATTCGTTGGCTTCATAGCCCAGATCAATGATTATTACGGTATCGGAAACAGGTTGCAGTTCCGCATGTATTGAAGGGTCGGTTTGTGCTGTTGCTTCGCTTATCAGTGTGGCCATTAGAACTTCCTTGTTCCGGCAATTGTCGTTAAGGCGAAGAATATTACGTTGGCTTTTCCAGAGCTGTATATCGGTGGGTTGTTGCTATCTATTGCGTATCAAAGTTTGAATGTTGTTCGAATTGAATTGATTCAAAACAACACATCATCCCGCCCGAGATCCGTTCCGGCAGGATGATCAATAGTGGCGCTTTTCAGTGGCTGCCAAGCAACGACGCGGCGCCAGCACCACCAAACAGTCCGGCACTGACCCGATTGAACCAACTCTGGCCCTTGCCGCTGCGCAGATAACGTGCCGCGCCATGGGCGCCCAGGCCATAGGCCAGCTTGCAGCACAGATCAAGCACTACCCAGGTCGCGATCATGATCAGCAATTGCGGCAGAAAAGGTTGCTCAGCGCGGAGGAACTGCGGCAGAAACGCGGCGAAAAACAGGATGTCCTTCGGATTGCTCGCTCCCAGTACAAAAGCGCGTCCGAACAATGTGCGAAAACGCGGCACCGGTGCGGCTTCGGGTACTTCGGCGCCCGTCGATGGCTGCCGCGACTGCTGCCAGCTCTGCCAGGCGAGGTAGAACAGGTACAGCGCACCGACTATTTTCAGTGCGCTGAACAACTGCTCCGAAGCCATTAGCAATGCGCCGAGGCCAAGTGCCGACGCGCTGAGCAGGCAGATCGAGGCGATCACGCCACCCAGGAACGCGGGATACGACCGGCGCAAACCGTAATTCAGACTGTTGCTGATCATCAGCAATGACAGTGGCCCCGGGATCAGGATCACCACCAGTGCAGCGCCACTGAACAGCAGCCAGGTTTCCAGACTCATCGTATTGCTCCTTTGTTGTTATCGGGATGTGCAAAAGCCCCACCGGTGAGGGTGAGGCTGGTTTGAAGCCTGAACCGCGCAGCGTTTACAGGAAGATGAACTTGGCGATGAAGATCGCGCAGAGCACCCACAGGCTGACGGAAATTTCCTTGTACTTGCCGGTGCCGGCCTTCAACGCGACGTAAGTGATGAAGCCCAGTGCGATACCGTCGGCGACCGAAAAGGTCAGCGGCATCATGATCGCCGTGACGATCGCCGGAATGGCGTCGGTCGCTTCGTCCCATTCGATGTGGGCCATACCGCCCATCATCAGCATCGCCACGTAGATCAGTGCACCTGCCGTGGCATAAGCGGGAATCATGCCAGCCAGCGGTGCGAAAAACATGGCTGCTATAAATAGCACACCCACGGTAACTGCGGTAAGACCAGTCCGACCACCAGCGGCCACGCCAGCGGCACTTTCCACGTAACTTGTCACGGGTGGAACCCCCACCACGGCGCCAAATACGCTGGATGCGCTGTCAGCCTTCATGGCTCGGGAAAGATTCTCGATGCGACCGTCAGCGGCGACAAGGTTGGCGCGCTGGGCCACGCCCATCAGCGTACCGGCGGTGTCGAACATGTGCACGAAGAGGAAGGCCAGCACCACGCTGATCATGCTGACGTTGAACACGCCGGCGACGTTCATTGCCATCCAGGTCGGCGCCAGGCTCGGCGGCGCGGACATGATGCCCTCGTAGTGCACCAGACCCAGGCCCCAACCGGCGAGGGTGACGGTGATGATGCTGATCAGGATCGCACCGAACACGCGGTGGTAACTGAGGATCGCGATCATCAGGAAGCAGATCGCGGCGAGCAGTGGGCCGGGTTCGCGCAGCGAGCCAAGTTTGATCAGTGTAGCTGGGCTGTCAACGACGATACCGGCAGTCTTCAGCCCGATCAGGCCCAGGAACAGACCGACACCGGCGCCCATGGCAAACCGCAGGCTGACCGGAATGCTGTTGAGCAGCCACTCGCGAATCCGCGAAAAGGTCAGGAACATGAACAGCACGCCCGAGACGAACACCGCGCCGAGGGCGGTTTCCCAGTTGTAGCCCATGGTGCCGACCACGGTGTAGGTGAAGAAAGCATTGAGGCCCATGCCCGGCGCCAGGCCGACCGGCCAATTGGCATAGAGCCCCATCAACAGGCAACCGAGCGCGGCGGCGATGCAGGTGGCGACGAAGGCCGCACCGTGATCGATGCCTGCGTCGGCCATGATGTTCGGGTTGACGAAAATGATGTAAGCCATGGTGATGAAGGTTGTCAGACCGGCAATCAGCTCGGTCTTCACCGTGGTGCCATGCAAGCTGAGTTTGAACAGACGCTCCAGCAGGCCATTGCGTAATGGCGGCGTGAGCTCGAGCGGCGGTGCTTCGGATTTGCGGCTTTCCACAGCGAGTACTCCTCAAGAGTTTTATTGTTATTTCCAGGGCCGGACCCATGAGGGGTGGCAGCGGCCCTTTGAGGCATACGCGAATTTGTTGACCGTATAGTCAGGAACTCGCACGCAGTGGATTATGCTTTTGTGTACAAATAAAGCAAATATTGTTTTGGTTTTTGTCGCCGATTTTTTTGCTGATAGGGATATATGGCTATCAGGATGGCTTCGCGAGCAGGCTCGCTCCCACAGGAGAATGCGTTCGAATGTGGGAGCGAGCCTGCTCGCGAAGAGGACGGTCTTATCACTCGAGATGCGTCTGACTTCCCCCAAGCGCCAGATTCACCGCCAACCACCCATTCACCGCCGCTTCCCCAGCCTCGGCAAATACCCGCTCGAGCAATTTCACCTGCTCACGGCGCAGCGCTTGCTCGAACTTCGCACCTTCGGCCGTCAACTCAAGCAGGCGCTTACGCTTGTCCGTCTGCGAAGCGACGCTGTCGACCAGGTGCATCTCCTGCAACTGGCGCAGGGGCATGTTTAGCGCCTGTTTGCTCACGCCCAGCAGGGCCAGCAACTCTTTCACGCTGAGGTTCGGATAGCGCGCGATGAAAAACACGATGCGTTGATGCACCCGCGAGAGGCCGCGGCGCTCGAGCATTTCATCAGCCTTGGCAGTGAATGCCTGATAGCCGAAGAAAAACGCTTCCATGGCCTGTTGCTGAGTGGAGGGGTTTTTAAGGTCAAGCATGTTGACGTACTCGCTCAAGCTGTCGTAGTTTCAGTCAACCAGTTTGACTCATTTTTTACCTGCCTCGCTACGGTGACCTCCATGGCTTTTTCCGAACGTGTCTCGCGCCTTAAAAGTTCTTTGATCCGAGAAATCCTCGCCGCGGCCCAGCGTCCAGAGGTGATGTCGTTTGCCGGCGGTCTGCCCGCTGAGGCGATGCTGCCGAAGGTGGAATGGGCCGAGATGCCGCTGTCGCTGGGGCAGTACGGCATGAGCGAAGGCGAGCCGGCCTTGCGCGAGGCGCTGGCGGCAGAGGCGAGGGCGCTGGGCCTTGCGTGCGAGGCGAGTCAGGTGCTGGTGGTCAGTGGTTCCCAGCAAACTCTGGATCTGGCGGCAAAACTGTATATCGACAAGGGCACGGAAATCTTGCTGGAGGCGCCGACTTATCTGGCCGCGCTGCAAATCTTCCAGCTGTTCGGCGCCGACTGCCTGACCGTGCCGCAAGAAGCCGACGGACCCAACCTGGCGCAACTGCGCAAACGTCTGGAACAACACCGCCCGGCGTTTATCTACCTGATCCCGACGTTCCAGAATCCTTCCGCCGTGCGCTACAGCGAGGCCAAGCGCGCAGCGGTCGCCGCGTTGCTTGATGAATTCGGCGTCACGCTCATTGAAGACGAGCCATACCGCGAACTGACTTTCGATGGTGGCAGTGCCAAACCTATTGCGGCGCGCCTGAAAAAAGCCAGCTGGATCTACACCGGCACCGTGTCGAAAACCTTGCTCCCGGGTTTGCGTGTCGGTTATTTGATCGCCAGTGCGGATCTGTTCCCGCACCTGCTCAAACTCAAGCAATCGGCGGATCTGCACACCAATCGCATCGGTCAGTGGCAGGCGCTGCAATGGATCGGCTCAGAAAAGTATCACCAGCATTTAAGTGAGTTGCGGGATTTCTATCGGCTGCGGCGAGATGCGTTTCAATTGGCGCTGGAAATGCATTTTACCGATCTGGCTGAGTGGAACATGCCCCAGGGCGGGCTGTTCTTCTGGCTGACGCTGAAGCAACCGCTGGATACGCGGACATTGCTCGACGAGGCATTGGCTAACGATGTGGCATTCATGCCCGGTGAGCCGTTCTTTCCCGAGCCGGACAAGCATCATGGGCATTTGCGCCTGAATTTCAGCCACATCGATCCGGCGCGGCTGGATGAAGGGCTGAAGCGGTTGGCGGCGGTGGTGCGGCGGGCGCAGATGGAGAGGGCGGCCTGATAAGCAATAAACCGGCTGGAGGGCCGGTTTATCATTGTCTGAGTTTTGTGATGATTTGACGGGCCTCATCGCTGGCAAGCCAGCTCCCACAATTCTTGTCTACAACCTGAGATCAATGTGGGAGCTGGCTTGCCAGCGATGGCGCCATCAGCCACAGCACATCAATGTCAGACCGCCGCAAACCGCTTATCCAGATAATCAATAATCACCTTGGATTCATACATCCAGGTTGTCTGCCCATTCTCATCAATTCGCAGGCAAGGCACTTTGATTCGGCCACCCTGTTCCAGCAGGGTCTGGCGATCCTGCTCGTTGTTCTTCGCGTCTTTCAGCGCCACCGGCACATTCAGGCGATGCAGGGCGCGGCGGGTTTTCACGCAGAACGGGCAGGCGTGAAACTGATACAGCGTCAGATCTTTCGCGGCAGCGTCGACTTGTGCCTGAGCAGCAGCGGGGCGTTTTGTCTTGCCCGGGCGGGTGATGAAATCGATGAAGATAACCAGTTGGCCGAGGCCGACACGAAGCGCTTTGACGAACACGTTGAAAGCCTCACGGTGCAAATGAAGAAAGGCGCGCAGCTTACCCGATTTTTCACGGGCGAAAAAAAACCGGCGATCAACGCCGGCTCTTTTCTGTTGCGAATTACTTGATGAGGCTGAGGAATTCGCTACGGGTTGCCGCGTTTTCACGGAATTCACCGAGCATCACCGAAGTGATCATCGACGAATTCTGCTTTTCGACGCCGCGCATCATCATGCACATGTGCTTGGCTTCGATCACCACGGCCACGCCCAGCGCGCCGGTGACTTGCATTACCGCGTCGGCGATCTGGCGGCTGAGGTTTTCCTGAATCTGCAGGCGACGGGCGTACATATCGACGATCCGCGCGACCTTCGAAAGGCCCAGCACTTTGCCGCTCGGGATATAGGCGACGTGCGCCTTGCCGATGAACGGCAGCAGGTGGTGTTCGCACAACGAATACAGCTCGATGTCCTTGACCAGCACCATCTCGCTGTTGTCGGAGCTGAACAGGGCACCGTTGGTGACCTCTTCGAGCGTCTGTGCATAACCGCGGCAGAGGTACTGCATGGCTTTGGCGGCACGCTTTGGCGTGTCGAGCAGGCCCTCGCGGGAGACGTCCTCGCCCAGTTGGCCGAGAATCGCGGTGTAATTCTGTTCCAGGGACATGAAACTACCTGTGGGGATTTTCGCAAAGGGCAAGGGTACGGTGGCGGACACAACCCTGCAAGTTCGGTGTGATGGCTTTATTCGTCGCGGCCTTCCATCATCGTCCGTTTCAGCATCACATAAACCGCGCCGGCGCCGCCGTGGCGGGCCTGGCAGGAGCAGAAGCCGAGGACTTGGGCGTGCTGGCGCAGCCAGGTGTTGACATGGCTTTTGATCATGGGCCGCTTGCCATCGAGGCGCACGGCCTTGCCGTGAGTCACGCGCACGCAGCGGATTTCGAACTTGGTCGCTTCGGCGAGAAAGGCCCAAAGCGTTTCCCGGGCCTTTTCCACGCTCATGCCGTGCAGGTCGAGGCTGCCTTCGAACGGGATCTGCCCGACCTTGAGCTTGCGCATCTGGCTTTCCTGCACGCCATCGCGGGACCACATCAGCTCGTCTTCCGGGCCGACGTCGATCACGAACTGGTCGGACAAGCCGTCAATGATGGTGGTGTCGCTGCGCACGGTGGCGGACTGACGCAGCTTGGCGATCTGCGCGCGGTCAGCCTTGGGTTTGCCGGTGTCGGCGCGGTCGTGCTTGATCGGCTTGACGCCCTGGATGGCACTTTTGAACAGAGAAAAATCGTCGTCTTGCATGTCAGCCTCCGCGAAGGGCGGCCAGTTTACCCAAGTCGACACAAAACGGCCCGGCAAAAAGCCAGGCCGTTGGGTCAGTCGTGTTTTTTCATCAGATGCGGGGCCATGTTCAGTTCCCGCGATTGCCGTGCGCGACGGCGGCAGCGGCGCCACAGGGCAACGCCGAAATACAGAAACAGCAAGCCGACGGCGAGCATGATTGCCGAGCCCAGCGGTGACGCGTTCAGGTCACCCAGCGCCGGCGGACGGCCGAGCAGGCTGGCTGCCCCGGCCATCGCCAGCAGCACGCCGAACGTCGCCAGAATGGCCGAGATCGCCGCGCCAAATCGAAAACGCCAGTTGCTTTGGCCTTTGGGCCGCAAACGGCGTGCGTCAAATCCATCGGATAACTTCATTCCGACCTTCCTCAATGGTATCGGCCCTTCGACCGGGAGTTGACCGGGTTGTTCCTGAGGCTATGGCATTTGCGGCAAATCAGCGGATATAGCGGATGAGCGGCGCCAATGCACCGCTCACAAGGGCAGGATCAGATCAGGTCCTGAGTCTTGGCCAGGGTGGCGAAGTTGTCAGCCATGATCGCCATTTCCGCTTCCTGCACGCGCTCGGCGCTGAGCACGCCGCCCTTGAACGGCAGATCGCGTGTCGCGCAGGCGTCTTCGACCAGAGTGCAGCGGAAACCGAGGTTCTTCGCCGCGCGCACCGTGGTGCTGACGCTGGAGTGACTCATGAAACCGCAAACGATCAGGTCCAGCGAGCCGAGGTTCTGCAGGCGCTCGAGTAGCTCAGTGCCATGGAAAGCGCTCGGCAGCAGTTTGCCGATAATGGTTTCATCACCCTGTGGTTCCAGACCAGGGATGAACTCGCCACGTTCGCCCTGCGGGTCGAACAGGCCACCAACGGTGCCGAGATGACGCACGTGCACGATCGGCCGACCGGCGGCACGGGCTGCGGCAACCACTTGTTTGATGTTCGCGACGGCCGCGTCCATGCCGCTCAGGGCCAGCGGGCCACTGAGGTATTCCTTCTGGGCATCGATGATGACCACGGTGGCATGGCTCAGGGTGGCCGCTGCGTAACCGCGGCCGCTGAGTTGAAACATCGTTTTTGGAACGGACATTCTGGGGCTCCTCGGGGTGGGGCTTTTGCGACATTGTCCTCTGGCTGAGCGGTTCTGTGAATCGCTACCATCGTAGGCGCCGTCGTTCTTGGCCTGCAGCCTTGTCAAGTTACACGTTCCGTTCAATGCCTGATGCAAAAAAAAGAAAACTCCTACCGGAACCGCGTGGTTTTTCCTGCGTCGTCGTCGCGCGTTTTGGCTGCTAGAATCGCCAGTCGTTTTTTCTGGAGTTCTACGCCGTGATCACTTCCCGACTTCGTACCCTGCGCGACCACATCCGTTGGGCCGTCAGCCGCTTCCATGGGGAGGATCTGTTTTTCGGTCATGGCACCGACAACGCCTGGGACGAGGCGCGCCAGTTGGTACTGGGCGCTTTGCACCTGCCTTGGGAAATCGCCGACAGCTATCTTGATTGCGCTCTGGAAGATGACGAACTGGTCAATCTGCAGCGCTTGCTCAAGCGCCGCATCGAAGATCGCGTTCCCACCGCCTACCTGCTCGGTGAAGCGTGGTTCTGCGGCATGTCGTTCATCGTCGACCAGCGCGTGCTGATCCCGCGTTCGCCGATCGGTGAGCTGATCGAAAACCGCTTTGCACCGTGGATCGGCAACGAACCGGCACGAATTCTCGACCTGTGCACGGGTTCAGGTTGCATCGGTATTGCCTGTGCTTACGAGTTTCAGAATGCCGAGGTAGTGCTCGCGGACCTGTCGTTCGAGGCGCTGGAAGTGGCCAACCAGAACATCGAGCGCCATGGCGTCGATGAGCGCGTCTATACCGTGCAGGGTGATGGCTTCGATGGCTTGCCGGGTCAGCGTTTTGACCTGATCGTGTCGAACCCGCCCTACGTCGACGCGGAAGATTTCGCCGACATGCCGGACGAATATCAGCACGAGCCGGAACTCGGTCTGGCCTGCGGTGGTGATGGTCTGAATCTGGTCCGGCGCATGCTCGCCGAAGCCGCGGATCACCTGACCGAGAAAGGTTTGTTGATTGTCGAGGTGGGCAACAGCCAGGTGCACGTCGAGGCGTTGTACCCGGAAGTCGATTTCGCCTGGCTGGAGTTCCAGCGTGGTGGGCATGGCGTGTTCATGCTGACAGCCGAGCAGTGCCGCGCGCATCAGGCCCTGTTCGCGTCCCGCGTCTAAGGTTGTGACAGATCGTTCCCACGCTCCGCGTGGGAACGATCAGTACGCGCTCAAGCCCTCAGCGGTGCGTAGCAATCCAGATCAACAACCCCGCCTGAAACACCGCAAACGCCACCAGACACGTAATGGTGAAGCGCAACCCGGCGTCTTCACGCTTGAACTTGCTGACTTTTTCTTCCTGCTTCTTCAGCTTCACTTCCTGCTCGGCGAGATTCTGTTCGGCCTGCTGCAGCATCTGCGCGGCTTCAAGAATTTCGACGATCTGCAGCTTTTCGCTGTTCCAGTCACCGAGCAGATCACCGACCTGCACCGCCTTGATGCTGCCTTTCAAATGCTGGGCATCGGCGTAAGCCACATCGAAACCGTGCACGCGCAGGAAATGGTCGCGACGCAAGCGAGTGTCTTCGTTGAGCGCGTCCTTGTTGTTCAGGTCCATGCCGTCCACGGTGTAGCCGGGCCAGCGTTTTTTCGCCCAGTTGATGCCTTGCGCGGCCATGAAACGACCAATGCCGCGATTCAGCGGTTCGATCTGCAAGCCACTGTCGGGACCGAAACTCACTCGTTTGTTCGCGTGGTCGACCCACACATCAAGATGATTTTGTTCTTTGCGCACACGCTGGTTGGGCAGCTTGATCGCCATGCGCATCAGGCTGCGCTCTTTGCTGTTGCGCTCGGCATAACCGAATTCGACAAAGCGCAACGGCCGGCCGCCGGTATTGCGGTCGGTCTGCAGCGGCGCCAGGCGGAGCATCTTGTGGTGCTCGGCCTGAACGTCCGCCCACGGCAGTTCGACCGCTGGCGGTGCGTCTTTTTCAGCGCTGGTGTCGGGTGAAGTCTGGGTTTCAGTCATAACGGCGAGATCCTGTCCAAGCCCTGCTTGCCGCCAGACGTTGCGCTGGCGACAAAGGCTTATCGGCCGTTTTCCGTGAGGCTGGAGGGTAAAACGCAGTTAACTTGCACGAATTCCGTCAATAAATTCGATGACGGCGGCGCCCAGTTCGGCGGCCAGGGGCAAATTCGGGTCCTTGTAGGAGGCCAATTGCCGCTTCATGTCGTTGTGGACGATGCGCAGCACGTGATTCATACCGTCGATCACCGTCAGTTGCGCGTCCGGTTTCGCCGCCTTGAGCAGCTTCGCGTCCTCGGTGCCGACCTGAATGTCGTTGCTGCCCTGGACAATCAGCGCCGGCATTTTCAGCTGGGCAAAGGCTTGCGCCGGGTCCTGACGGAACAGCGAAATCAGGTACGGCTGCACGCTCGGGCGAAAGATCACCTGCAACGGCTGCGGCACGTTGTCATCGGTATGGCCGGCCTTGAGGCTGTCGAGCAGCTCGTTGCTGCGCAGCATCAGTGGCGGCGGCAGGCTGCGCGCCAACTGTTCGCGGATCACTTCATCGACCGGCCGCGCGCTGCCAGACAGCGAGATCACCGCCGCTGCGTCCAGCTTCGGCGCGGCGAGACTGGCAATCAGCGCGCCTTCGCTGTGGCCGAGCAGAATCAGTTTGCCGAAACGCGGATCGGCCTTGAGCTTCTGCCCCCACGCCACCGCGTCCGCCGCGTAGCCTTCTACAGACAAATCACGTTCATCGGGAGCGGCCGCCAGGCTTGCCGCAACGCCACGCTTGTCGTAGCGCACGCTGGCGATGTTGTCTTTGGCCAGCACCCAGGCCAAGCGCTTGAGGCTGTCATTGCGCCCGCCGTCGGGGTTGTTTCCGTCGCGATCTGTAGGACCCGAGCCAGAAATCATCAGAACAATCGGCACCGGGCTGTCGGACTTGGGCAGCAACAGCGAGCCGAAAAGTTCGCCGCTGCCGGTGTCCAGAGTGACCGGGCGCTGTAGGACTGTCGCTTGGGCAAAGCCGGTAAAGAGGGTAAGACTCAAGATCAGAACTCGCAGCATCATCACGCCATCATTGGTCAAGGTGCCGGTTGGACTCGCCAGCACCACTAAGGTTCGAGGATGAACTACTCGGTTAGCCTGCGTATACTGGCGCGCATCAAGAATTCGGGTTTGATTTCACGGAGCGTCCTGCATGTCCGGCAATACCTACGGCAAGTTGTTCACTGTCACCACCGCTGGCGAAAGCCATGGTCCGGCGTTGGTCGCCATTGTCGACGGCTGCCCGCCGGGTCTGGAGATTTCCCTGGAAGATCTGCAGCGCGACCTCGATCGCCGCAAGCCTGGCACCAGCCGCCACACCACTCAGCGCCAGGAAGCCGATGAAGTCGAAATCCTCTCCGGCGTGTTCGAGGGTCGCACCACCGGTTGCTCGATCGGCCTGCTGATTCGCAACACCGACCAGAAGTCCAAGGACTACTCGGCGATCAAGGACCTGTTCCGCCCGGCTCACGCCGACTACACCTATCACCACAAATACGGCGAGCGCGATTATCGCGGCGGTGGCCGCAGTTCCGCGCGGGAAACCGCCATGCGCGTAGCGGCCGGTGCGATCGCCAAGAAGTATCTGGCCAGTCAGGGCATCGTCATCCGCGGCTACATGAGCCAGCTTGGCCCGATCGAAATACCGTTCAAGACCTGGGACTCGGTCGAAGAGAACGCCTTCTTCAGCCCTGACCCGGACAAGGTCCCGGAGCTGGAAGCCTACATGGACCAGTTGCGCCGCGATCAGGACTCGGTCGGAGCGAAGATCACCGTGGTCGCCGAAGGGGTCATGCCGGGCCTTGGCGAGCCGATCTTCGATCGCCTCGACGCCGAACTCGCCCACGCGCTGATGAGCATCAACGCGGTTAAGGGCGTGGAGATCGGCGCCGGTTTCGCCTGTGTCGCCCAGCGCGGAACCGAACACCGCGATGAACTGACGCCGGAGGGTTTTCTCAGCAACAACGCCGGCGGCATCCTCGGCGGCATCTCGTCTGGTCAACCGATCGTTGCGCATCTGGCATTGAAACCGACATCGAGCATCACCACCCCGGGGCGTTCGATCGACGTGAATGGCAACCCGGTCGATGTGATCACCAAGGGTCGTCACGACCCCTGTGTCGGCATCCGCGCGACGCCGATCGCCGAAGCGATGATGGCCATCGTGCTGATGGATCATCTGCTGCGCCACCGTGGGCAAAACGCCGATGTGCGCGTGAGCACGCCGGTGCTGGGCCAGCTCTGATGGCTGCGCTCAAAGCCGTCGCGGCATAACCGGCGTGGCGGCGCTTCCTTACTGGCGGCTGTCCAGTTTCTATCTGTTCTATTTCGCCTTGCTCGGTTCGACAGCGCCGTTTCTGGCGCTGTACTTCGATCACCTCGGCTTCAGCGCCGCACGCATCGGCGAGTTGGTGGCGATTCCGATGCTGATGCGTTGCGTGGCGCCGAACATCTGGGGCTGGCTCGGCGATTACACCGGCAGGCGTCTGGCCATCGTGCGCTTTGGCGCGGTCTGTACGTTGCTGACCTTTTCGCTGATCTTCGTCAGTCAGACCTACGCCTGGCTGGCGATGGTCATGGCCCTGCATGCGTTCTTCTGGCACGCGGTGCTGCCGCAGTTCGAAGTCATCACCCTCGCGCATTTGCAGGGGCAAACGTCGCGCTACAGCCAGATTCGCCTGTGGGGCTCGATCGGTTTCATCATCACTGTGGTAGTGCTGGGTCGGCTGTTCGAATGGCTGAGTCTGGACATCTACCCGGCGGCACTGGTGCTGATCATGGCCGGTATCGTTCTCAGCAGCCTGTGGGTGCCGAATGCGCAACCGGCGCAAGGCAATCGGCCGGCGGGTGAGGGCTTTCTCAAGCAATTGCGCCATCCCGGCGTGTTGGCGTTTTATGCCTGCGTCGCGCTGATGCAGGTCAGCCACGGGCCGTATTACACCTTTCTGACTCTGCACCTTGAACGCCTCGGTTACAGCCGTGGCGTCATCGGTATGCTCTGGGCCGTGGGCGTGGTGGCGGAAGTGCTGATGTTCATGGCCATGAGCCGCATTCTGGCGCGCTTTTCCCTGCGTCGGGTGTTGCTGGCGAGCTTCCTGCTGGCGGCGTTGCGCTGGGTGCTGCTCGGTTCGTTTGCGGAGTTTATCTGGGTGTTGTTGTTCGCCCAAGTGCTGCACGCAGCGACTTTTGGCAGCTTTCATGCGGCTGCCATCGCTTTCGTGCAACGTAGTTTCGGCGCCCGCCAGCAAGGTCAGGGCCAGGCGCTGTATGCGGCACTGGCCGGCACCGGCGGGGCGCTCGGTGCGCTGTATTCCGGCTACAGCTGGAATGCCCTCGGCGCGACATTGACCTTTAGTATTGCCAGTCTCGCAGCGCTTGCCGCTGCCGTTATCATTGCCACATGTATGCAAGAGGACAGGCCATGAGCCTTAGCCGTGAACAGCTCGCCCAGCAGATCGTTGACGCCGGGCGTTTTCTATATGGCCGTGGCTGGTCGCCAGCCACCAGCAGCAACTATTCGACGCGCCTGTCGCCGAGCGAAGCGCTGTTGACCGTATCGGGCAAGCACAAGGGCCAGTTGGGTGTGGATGACGTGCTCGCTACCGATCTGTCCGGCAATAGCCTGGAGCCGGGCAAGAAACCCTCCGCCGAAACCTTGCTGCACACCCAGCTCTACAGTTGGCGCGCGGAGATCGGTGCGGTGCTGCACACCCATTCGGTGAATGCCACGGTGCTGTCGCGCCTGACTCCGCAAGACTTCATCGAGTTCGAAGATTACGAATTGCAGAAAGCCTTCAGCGGCATTTCCACCCATGAATCACGGGTGCGTGTGCCGATTTTTGACAACGATCAGGACATTGCGCGCCTCGCCGCCAAGGTGCAGCCTTGGCTCGACGCCCATCCCGATTGCGTCGGTTATCTGATTCGCGGCCATGGCCTCTACACCTGGGGCGCGCAGATGAGCGACGCGCTGCGGCAGATCGAGGCCTTTGAATTCCTGTTTGAATGCGAGTTGAAAACCCGCAGTGTCATGAACCGCCAAGGCTGAGTTCACCAGAAACAGCCCGTTTGCCTGATGCCACGCGGCGCCCGACCGGTCTGCAAGAGCCGGACGGCGCCGCCGCTACCGAGGAATTGCCCATGAGCAGCCTGTCCGTTTATCACGTTTCCAGCCCTGAGATTCCCAACAAGGTGCTGACCCATTTCGAAGACATCGCCTCGACGCTGGCCGAGCAAGGCGTGCGTTTCGACCGCTGGCAGGCCGCCGCGAAGATCCAGCCCGGCGCCAGTCAGGAAGAGGTCATCGGCGCTTATAAAGAGCAGATCGACAAACTGATGACCGAGCGCGGTTACATCACGGTCGATGTGATCAGCCTCAACAGCGACCATCCGCAAAAAGCCGAACTGCGCGCCAAGTTCCTCGAAGAGCACCGTCACGGCGAAGACGAAGTGCGATTTTTCGTCGCCGGTCGTGGCTTGTTTACCCTGCACATCGACGATTACGTCTATGCCGTGCTCTGTGAAAAGAACGACCTGATTTCGGTTCCGGCCGGCACCAAGCACTGGTTCGACATGGGCGAACATCCGCACTTCGTGGCGATCCGTCTGTTCAACAACCCGGAAGGCTGGGTTGCCAATTTCACCGGCGAAGACATCGCCGGCCGCTTCCCGCGTCTGGAGGACTGAAACCGTGTCGATCAAAGCCATCCTCACCGACATCGAAGGCACCACCAGCGCGGTGAGTTTCGTCTTCGACGTGCTGTTTCCCTACGCCGCCGAACATTTGCCCGACTTTGTGCGCCAGAACGCTTCGCGTGCTGATGTCGCCGAACAGCTCGACGCCGTGCGTCGCGAGAGCAACGAGGCGCAGGCCGATGTTGAACGGGTTGTTGAAATCCTCTTGAGCTGGATCGCCGAAGACCGCAAAGCCACGCCGCTCAAGGCATTGCAAGGCATGGTCTGGGCGCAGGGCTATCAGGCAGGGCAGCTGAAAGGGCATGTTTATCCGGATGCCGTTGAAGCGCTGCAACGTTGGCATGCGGCCGGTTATCAACTGTTTGTTTACTCGTCCGGCTCGATCCAGGCGCAGAAACTGATCTTCGGTTGTTCGGAGGCGGGGGATCTGACACCGCTGTTCAGCGGCTATTTCGACACCACATCAGGGCCGAAGCGTGAGGCGCAGTCCTACCGCAACATTCAGCAGGCGGTGGGTGTTGAAGCCGATGAAATCCTGTTCCTGTCGGACATCGTCGAAGAGCTCGACGCTGCCCAGTCGGCCGGCATGAAGACTTGTGGCCTGGCGCGTGAAGGCGGGGAGTTGGCAGGGCACGTGACGGTTGACAGCTTTACTGGAATCGAACCGGAAGCGTTCTGACCCTACAGTAGATATGTGGCAGACATAAACAAACAGGCCGTGAAGCGCATGCTCAACGGCCTGTTTTTGTTTAAAGCAAATTACAACGAGTGATAGGTCGGCAGAGCAAAACGCTGCTGGCTCTGCAGCATTGCAATTTGCGGCAGCTCGCTGGCTTGTTCGGCCAGGTCGCGGCGGATCGCGCTGATCGCCCATGACAGTTGGTCGCCGGCATGCAGTTGCTGATACGAGAGGGCGCGTTTGAAGACTTTGCCGTCGCTGCTACGCAGAGTGAGCAGGATGCCACCGTCAGGACGTGGCGCAGTGCTGACTTCGTAGTTGGAGAACAGCGATGTAAATTTTTCTTGAATCAGGCTCATGTCATCAGCTCCGTATTTACTTGAATGGCAAGCATGCGGAGGTAGTTGCAGCGTTTGTGCCAGTATTGATGCGAATAAAATCCCTTTAAAATCAACAAGTTGAAGGCATTGCATTTTGCATGTGTCGTGCAATCTGCATGAATGGCCATCGTGCATCCTGCATTTTGCGTGATTTTTCTCCGTACAACGGAACCAAACGTCCGTACCAGAATCCGCTCTTCCCCGGAGGCGCGACGGGATACAAATCATTGCAAAAACCGCGTGTACAGCCCCGCGAGCACTGACGTACTTTCCTTCTCGACCCACGGCGTAAACGCGTCGGTCGCAGTCATTACCCGATAACAAGAACAGCGGTCTGCACGTCAAGATCGAACGGGGAGCTTTTATGCGTCACGCACCAAGCGACACGATTACCTGGGGCATGATGCTCCGCAAACTGCCGATGATCGCCAAAGCCATCCCCCGGGTGGTCAAGGGCATGAAGGTGGCCAATGTCACGGATCCGACCCAAACGTGTGGTCTGGGCTGGACGTTCGAGCAGGCGACGCTGCGCAATCCCGATGGTGTGGCGTTGTTGCAGGGCGATGTTGCGTTGACCTACACGCAGGTCAACCAGTGGGCCAATCGCATTGCGCATTACCTGAGCGAGCAGGGCATCGGCAAAGGCGATGTGGTCGCGGTGTTCATCGAGAACCGTGCGGAATTGCTGGTGACAATCCTGGCGCTGGCCAAGCTCGGCGCGGTCAGTGCGCTGCTCAATACCTCGTTGATGCGCGACACGCTTGTTCACAGCATCAATCTGGTTGCGCCGGTGGCTATTGTGGTTGGCGAAGAACTGACCGCTGCCTATGCCGGCGTGCGTGATCAGGTTGCGATCGCCGCGCCGCGCACCTGGTTCGTCGCCGATCAGGACACCCACAGCCATCCGGGCATCGCGCCTGAGGGCTACGTCAATCTGATCAGCGCCAGTGCTGACGCCAGTAGCGATAACCCGCCGAGCAGCGCGCAGATTTTCTTCGACGATCCGTGTTTCTACATCTACACCTCCGGCACCACCGGCCTGCCCAAGGCCGGTGTTTTCAAGCATGGACGCTGGATGCGCAGTTCGGCGAGCTTCGGCATGATCGCCCTCGATATGCGCCCGGATGATGTCGTTTACTGCACCTTGCCGCTGTATCACGCCACGGGCCTGTGCGTGTGCTGGGGATCGGCGATCAACGGCGCCTCGGGTTTCGCCATCCGCCGCAAGTTCAGCGCCAGCCAGTTCTGGGGTGACGTGCGCCGCTATCGCGCAACCACCATCGGCTATGTCGGTGAGCTGTGTCGCTACCTGGTCGAGCAACCGGTCAGCGCCGATGACAGCCGCCACGACGTGCGCAAGATGATCGGCAATGGCTTGCGCCCCGGCGCCTGGGCCGAGTTCAAGACGCGTTTTGCCGTCGAGCACATCTGCGAGTTGTATGCCGCGAGCGACGGCAACATCGGTTTCACCAACATCCTCAATTTCGACAACACCGTCGGGTTTTCGCTGATGGCCTGGGAACTGGTCGCTTACGACCATGACAGTGGCGAGCCGTTGCGCGGCGATGATGGTTTCATGCGCAAGGTCGGCAAGGGCGAGCAGGGCCTGCTGCTGGCGCGGATCGACGACAAGGCACCGCTGGACGGTTACACCGACCCGCAGAAAACCGCCCGCGTCGTCCTCCACGATGTGTTCAACAAGGGCGATCGCTTTTTCAACACCGGCGACCTGCTGCGCAATATCGGTTTCGGCCATGCGCAATTTGTTGATCGCCTCGGCGATACCTATCGCTGGAAGGGTGAAAACGTGTCGACCACCGAAGTCGAAAACCTGTTGCTGCAACATCCATTGATCGCTGAAGCCGTGGCCTACGGTGTGGAAATCCCCAACACCAACGGGCGTGCGGGGATGGCCGCAATCACTCCCGCCGAATCGTTGGCGACGCTGGATTTCGCTGAATTGCTGAGTTTCGTCCGGCAACGTATGCCGGCTTATGCCGTGCCGTTGTTCTTGCGGGTGAAAGTGAAAATGGAAACCACCGGGACCTTCAAATACCAGAAGACTCGCCTGAAAACCGAAGGCTTTGACCCCGGGCTTACCGGCGATGACCCGATCTTCGCCTGGTTGCCCGGCAGCGAAACTTACGTGCATGTCAGTGAGCAAATCCTCGCTGAAATTCAACAGGGCAAACATCGATATTGAGTGTGGCTATCGGGGCGCTCGGAAAAAACCGAGTGACAGCCACCGTCGCGCTCGGGAAACTGTCGGCTTTCCGATAGACCGAAATGGAGTCCCACATGTCTGACCAAAGCCGCCAGATGACCCCTGAAGAAGCTGCCGAATTCACCGAGCAGGTTTTCAACAAGGCGCGCGACGGTGATGCCGAGATGCTTGATCGCCTGGTCACCGCCGGGCTGCCGGTGAACCTGAAAAACAGCAAGGGCGACACCCTGTTGATGCTCGCCAGCTACTACGGCCATGTTGATGCGGTGAAGGTTCTGCTTAAACACAAAGCCGATCCGGAAATGCGCAATGGCAACAGCCAGAGCCCGATTGCCGGCGCTGCGTTCAAGGGCGATCTGGCGGTGGTCAAGGCGCTGGTCGAGGCGGGCGCCGAGATTGAGGGTTCTTCCTTCGACGGCCGCACCGCGTTGATGATGGCGGCAATGTTCAACCGCGTTGAAATCGTCGACTACCTGATCGGCCAGGGTGCTGACCCGAAAGCCAAGGACGCCAACGGCGTGACCGCGCTGGATGCGGCGCGGACCATGGGCGCGGTCGATACCACCGCGCAGCTGGAAAAGTTGCTGGCGTAAAGTCCACGGACTGTGGCGAAGGGTAGAATGCGCTATCCTTCGCGCCCTGAAAATTCACCTCCGCCACAGGATCCGCCCTCATGAAAGCCGCACTCGTCGAACTCATCAGCAAAATCAGCTCCGGCTGCATGGGCGAGGACGAGATCCTGAAAGTGGCTGACGAAGCCGCTCAGGCCTACGCCGATGCCGGTGCCTTTCTGGCCGCCAACCAGGATATCAACTACGACGACACCTTCCCGATCCCGTTGGGCGAGTGGGTGGTGGTCGGCAGTCTGCCGGAAACTGTGCTGTTCCAGGCCGATACCTATGTCGATCTGTTCGCACAAATCGTTGCTTCGTTTGGCCCCGGCGTGGATTTCAACCTTAAGCCCAAACAACTGGCCAAGACCGAAGCACTGACCGCACTCAACCGCATCCAGGTGCAAATGAGCAGCCTGAACAAGGAAAACGGCGGTTACACGTTGATGAACTTCAGCCAGTTGCTCGACGATGAATTGCAAATGGTCCTGGTCTACGGCAACGACGTGCCCCGCGTGCTGGAGTTGTGCGCCGAGGCCGGCATCGCCGCCGCGCCAGCGCTGGAAGCCTTGAAGGTCGCCGTTCACGTCTGAACGCAATAAAAGGGAACCCTGCGCTCGACCGTCTATCCTAAAAGTGCATGCCACTATTCTGGAGCGACACCATGGGTTCCACGTTCAACGGTCTGATTGGCCTGATCATCCTTGCCCTCGACATCTGGGCCATCATCAACGTGCTGAAAAGCGGCGCCTCCACCGGAATGAAAATCGTCTGGGTGTTGCTGATCATCCTCCTGCCGGTGCTGGGCCTGATCATCTGGGCGATTGCCGGACCGCGGGGCAACGTCCGGATCTGAGCTGATTTTCGATCACACTGTCATCCCTGTGGGAGCGAGCCTGTTCGCGAAGACGTTGTGTCAGTCGCCATCAACGGCAACCGACGCTCCGCTTTCGCGAGCAGGCTCGCTCCCACATTGGTTTGCGGTGGTAAAAACAAGCTGAGGTTCGACCTGTCATCTTCGGCAACGTAGAATGCGCGCCTTTCCCGGGCAATCGTCCCCACGATGGCGCCCGCGCATTTATCGGAGCACTTGACCATGACCGTTACCAAGACCAGCGAGTACCTGGAAACCCTCTACGAAGGCTACGGCCAGCGTTTTCGCATGGAAAAACTGCTGCACGAAGTGCGCACCGAACACCAGCATCTGGTGATCTTCCAGAACCCGCGCATGGGCCGCGTCATGGCGCTGGACGGCGTGATCCAGACTACCGAAGCCGACGAATTCATCTACCACGAAATGCTCACCCACGTGCCGATCCTTGCCCACGGCACTGCCAAGCGCGTGCTGATCATCGGTGGCGGTGACGGCGGAATGTTGCGCGAAGTGACCAAGCACGCCGGCGTCGAGCACATCACCATGGTTGAAATCGACGGCACCGTGGTCGACATGTGCAAGGAATTCCTGCCGAACCATTCCGCCGGAGCCTACGACGATCCGCGCCTGAACCTGGTGATCGACGACGGCATGCGTTTCGTCGCCACCACCACTGAAAAATTCGACGTGATCATCTCCGACTCCACCGACCCGATCGGCCCGGGCGAAGTGCTGTTCTCGGAGAATTTCTACCAGGCGTGCCACCGCTGCCTGAACGAAGGCGGCATCCTGGTGACTCAGAACGGCACGCCGTTCATGCAAATCGACGAAGTCAAAACCACCGCCGGTCGCCTGCGCAGCCTGTTCCCGGACTGGCATTTCTATCAGGCCGCCGTGCCGACCTACATCGGCGGTTCGATGACCTTCGCCTGGGGCTCGACCAACCCGGCCTACCGCAAGCTCAGCCGTGAAACCCTGCAACAGCGCTTCATCGGCAGCGGCATCGTCACCCGTTACTACAACCCGGAAATCCACATCGGCGCGTTCGCCTTGCCGCAATACGTGCTGCAGGCGGTCAACAAGCCGAGCAACGACTGATCATGCTGAAGTCGCTCTGCAAGGGAGCTTTTGTGGTGAGGGGATAAATCCCCTCACCATAGAAGTCCGCCTTACCGATTGGATGGTTATTTTCACCGTTGTCGGCTGTAATCCTTTTGAACCAACTCTCGCGGGAAAAAGTCGAGATAGAGGTAAGCCCATTTACGGGTTGATCGAGGAGGCACTGATGCAAAAGTGGAAAGTCACTTTCGTGGATGATCACGGTGAAATTGTCGATGAAGTCTTCGAACGTGAGGAATGCCCGTCCGATGATGAAGCCGCACGGCTCGTCAAAGAGCGGCTTCTTCCGGTCGCCGCCCAGCTGGATCTCAACGATCTGGAAGGGCGCACCGCCGATGCCGGGGTGAAAAACCTCAAGACCCAGAACGGCATCGAAATCCTCAGCATCACCCCTGTCTGAACACTTCCTGTCATCTCGTAAACCAGGCCTTGGCAGCGGCGCTCTCTTGGGGCTACTCTGCAAGCGAGATCAGCGAATGGATCGCTAAGGTCTGGTCTTGTCAGCTACATGCTTGTTTCCCGCGCGCAACCACGTTGCCGTAGTACTTAGGCCAAAAGGCCCGGGGCGGGAATACGGAAAGTCTATCCATCAATCGAGGGGGACGATTCATGAGCACAGCCTATCAAGAAGACATCAGCAGCAACGTTCTGCGCCGCATGAAAGAAGGCGGTTTCGATTTTTCCCGGTTCCATCCCATCGAGTTCTACGCGATTTTCCCGGACGAGGAGCGGGCGCGCAGGGCAGCAGGCAAATTTCGCGGTGAATCCATCAATGCCCAGGTCAGTGCGCGCGACGACGGCGCCTGGTCGCTGGAATTGAGCAAAGTGATGTACGCAACCTATGACGACATCGGCGATTTCGAGCAAGGCTTTTCTGCCGTGGTCGAACCGCTGGGCGGCATTATCGAGGGTTGGGGCGTGAAGCAGGAGGTGCGCAATCGTTACCGGTTGAATTGATATTGCGCATTGTTTGTCGGACAACGGCTGACCTTCTGGGCGGCCGTTGTCGTTTCTGGCTTCTGCACATCGCAGTGGCAAAACCCTGAAACAAGAATCCAGGGCAAAAAAAAGCCACCGGAGAGGGTGGCTAAAAGGGAAGACGGGTATGCAATAAAGTCCTGTCGGGACGGGGCTGCCAAGGCAGTTCAGATCAGTTGAGCTGTCTACTTCGCGGCGGCATGCCGGGGGAGTTTTGCAGCGAATGCGCGGATTATCCGCAGTCGTGGCCGGGCAGTGAAATCAACTCTGACTATGCTGGTGATAGGCGATGCAGTGCGTCGCAATGAAGCGGGGGCAATCGGGCCGGGGCATTTGCCGCACAGGAATGGTGCGCAGCCTTCGGCGTGGATCTACAACCGATTGAAATCAAAGCGTTTATGCCGATGGCACGGGCCTTGCGAAGGCCTGTATGTCCGGAGTGACAAGGAGTACGGCATGATCCGCACCTATTTTGACGAGATGTACGATGCCGGCGGCCTGGTCCGCCCGCATTACCGGGAATTTGCCCGCTGGCTGGCCGAGACGCCCGACGAGCTGCTCGCGCAGCGCCGCCGCGAGGCCGATCTGTTGTTTCACCGGGCCGGGATCACCTTCACGCTCTATGGCGACGAGCAGGGCACCGAGCGCCTGATTCCGTTCGACACCATTCCGCGCAGCATTCCCGCCAGTGAATGGCGGATTGTCGAGCGCGGCTGCATCCAGCGGGTCAAAGCGTTGAACATGTTCCTCGCCGACCTCTACCACGAGCAGCGCATCATCAAGGCCGGGATCATTCCCGCCGAACAGGTGCTGGCCAACGAGCAATACCAGTTGGCGATGCAAGGCCTGGATCTGCACCGCGACATCTACTCGCACATCTCCGGCGTCGATCTGGTGCGCGACGGCGATGGCACTTATTACGTCCTCGAAGACAACCTGCGCACCCCTAGCGGCGTCAGCTACATGCTCGAAGACCGCAAGATGATGATGCGTCTGTTCCCCGAACTGTTCTCCGCCCAGCGCATCGCCCCGATCGATCACTATCCCAATCTGCTGCTCGACACCCTGAAAAGCTCAAGCCCGATCGACAATCCGAGCGTGGTGGTGTTGACGCCGGGACGTTTCAACAGCGCGTTCTTCGAACACGCGTTTCTTGCCCGGGAAATGGGCGTGGAACTGGTCGAAGGCGCGGATCTGTTCGTGCGTGACGACAAGGTATTCATGCGCACCACCGATGGCCCTAAAGCGGTCGACGTGATCTATCGCCGCCTCGACGATGCCTTCCTCGACCCGCTGGCGTTCAACCCGGACTCAATGCTCGGCGTGCCGGGGCTGCTGTCGTCCTATCGTTCCGGCAATGTGGTGCTGGCCAACGCCATCGGCACCGGAGTGGCGGACGATAAATCGGTGTATCCGTTTGTCACCGACATGATCCGTTTCTACCTCGACGAAGAGCCGATTCTGAAAAACGTGCCGACCTGGCAGTGCCGCAACCCGTCCGAGCTGTCCCATGTGCTGGCCAATCTTCCGGAACTGGTGGTCAAGGAGACCCAAGGCTCCGGCGGTTACGGCATGCTCGTTGGGCCAGCCGCGACGACAGCGGAAATCGATGCCTTTCGTGAGCGCATCAAAGCCAAACCCCATGCCTACATCGCGCAGCCGACGCTGTCGCTGTCGACCTGTCCGACCTTTGTCGAAAACGGCATTGCACCGCGCCATATCGATTTGCGTCCGTTTGTGCTGTCCGGCCGCGAAACCCGGGTCGTGCCCGGCGGTTTGACCCGTGTTGCGTTGCGTGAAGGCTCCCTGGTGGTGAATTCCTCCCAGGGCGGCGGCACCAAGGACACCTGGGTAGTCGAGGATTGAAGGAAGCTTGCCATGTTAAGTAGAACTGCCTCGGATCTGTACTGGATGTCGCGTTACCTGGAGCGTGCGGAGAATCTCGCGCGCATGCTCGACATCAGTTATTCGCTGTCGCTGATGCCGCAGGACGGGCGCGGCGACGGTCTGCACGAACTCGCCATGCCGTTGCTGATCACCGGCACCCTGGACGATTACCTTGAACGCCACGGTGACCTGCACGCTGAACGCTTGCTGCATTTCTTCGCACTGGATGCGGCCAACCCGGCCAGTATCTACAGCTGCCTTGGCGCAGCGCGAGCCAGTGCCCATGCCGTGCGCGGGCGTATCACTGCCGACATGTGGGAAAACATCAATGCGACCTGGCTGGAGATTCGCGGCATCGCCGAACAGGGCCTGAGCCGCTACGGCATGAGCCGTTTCTGCGAATGGATCAAGGAGCGTTCGCACCTGTTTCGCGGCGCCTCTTACGGCACGATCATGCGCAACGACGCGTTTCGCTTCATTCGTCTGGGCACGTTTATCGAGCGCGCGGACAACACGCTGCGCCTGCTCGATGCCCGTTACGAGATGGCCGGCGATCAGGCCGAAGCAGTCAGCGACGGCACGGCGCACGCCTATTACCAGTGGAGTGCGCTGCTGCGCGCCTTGTCCTCATTCGAGGCCTACACCGAAATCTACCGCGACGCGCCCGGCGCCCGGCATGTCGCCGAACTGCTGCTGTTACGCGCCGATGTGCCGCGTTCGCTGCGTGCCTGTACCGAAGAGATCGACCAGATCCTCGCGCAACTACCCGGCGCCAACGGCCGACCGGCACAACGCCTGGCGGCGGAAATGGACGCGCGCCTGCGCTACACCGGCATCAACGAAATTCTCGAAGAAGGCCTGCACGCCTGGCTGACCGAATTCATCCCGCTGGTGCGCCAGTTGGGCAACGCCATTCACAGTTCCTACCTGGAGGCTGCATGAGACTTTCCATAAGCCACGAGACCACCTATCACTACGAAGATCAGGTGCGCGCGAGCATCCAGTACCTGCGCCTGACGCCCCACGACAGCGAGCGCCAGCATGTCCTCAGTTGGCAACTCGACCTGCCGCGTCCGGTGCGTGCGCAGCTCGATCCGTTCGGCAACATCCTGCATGTGCTGACCATGGACGAGCCCCACGAAGCGATCATCATTGGCGCCCGGGGGCAGGTCGATATCGACGAATTGCGCGAGGCCGAACATGAGAGCCAGTCGGCGCTGCCGTTCCTGCGCTTCACGCGCCTGACCGAAGCCGATGAAGCGTTGCGCGAGTTTGCCGCTGAGAACTGCAAGCAGCGACGAGACCGCACCGCGCTGATCGACTTGATGCACGGTCTGAATCAGCACATGAGCTACACGCCGGGCTCGACTGAAGTCGACACCAGCGCCGCCGAAGCTTTCGCCGGTCGGGCCGGGGTCTGTCAGGATCATGCGCACGCGTTTCTCGCCTGCGCGCGCAGTCTCGGGGTGCCGTCGCGTTACGTGTCGGGTTATCTGTACAGCGAAGATTGCGAGCATCTGGCCAGTCATGCCTGGGCAGAAGCGTGGCTGGATGACGCGTGGTACAGCTTCGACGTGACCAACCAACTGGCGCGCCCGGAGCGACACTTGAAGCTGGCGGTGGGCCTGGATTATCTCGATGCCTGCCCGGTCCGCGGCATGCGCCGGGGCGGCGGCTGCGAGCAGATGCATGCGAAGGTGTTCGTCTCGCCGACGCCGGTTATTTCCGTGCAGCAACAATAGATTCGGGATACCGCTATCGCTGGCAAGCCAGCTCCCACAGGATGACCGCTGATTCGAACTCTGCGCATACCCTGTGGGAGCTGGCTTGCCAGCGAAGAGGCCAGTAATAACACCCTAAGGCTTACGGCTTAACTTTGCGCCCGGCCATGTGCATGAGATAGCCCACCAGCATTTCAAGATCTGTATCCGGCAATACCTCAGCAGAAAACCCCGGCATCTTCGCCTGCGGCCACTGACGCAAACTCTGCGGATCGCGGATGTAGCGCTTCAAGAAATCCGCCCCGAAATACTCGGTCGGGCTATACGGAATATTCAGATCCGGACCGAACTGCGCGTCTCCGGCACCATTCAACCGGTGACAGGCCAGGCAATTTTTCTGAAACAGGGCAAAACCCTGGTTCACCGGATCATCGGCCTTCAAGGCAGGATCGGGCAGCAGGGCAGGGAAGCGTTGGGCCACTGGCGCCATCAGCTTGATGCTGGCGACTTCGAACGGCCACTGTTCGGGGCTGATATTACCTGCCTGCGGATCGGTCCAGACCAGATAGAACGGCCCGGCGCTGTGCTTGCCGGCAGACAACGGTGGCCACGGCCGCGCCGGGTCCTCGATTGCCAGCCATGCTCGTGCGCCGTCCTTGTTCAGCAAGGGCGCGGCGGCCAACTCTGCGGCAAAGCCATCCAGCGCCACCGCCTGCAAGTGATCCTCCGGCTTGACCCCCGTCAGCAATGCGGCCAGCGGCACGGCCTGATAGGTCATGTCCTTCTTGTAGGAAACATCATTGTTGATCGTGAGAGTTTGCAGCTGAGGATGCTTGAGCAGCTCTTCGGTCTGCCAGGTGCGGCTGTTTGCGCCCAACTGCAGATCCAGTTGTGCGGCGGACAAGGGCAAGCTCAGCAGCAAGGCACCGAGCGCAATGAGCGTTTTCAAATGATCGCCGTCCATGTCGTGGGAGTGCGCAAAGGTTGGCACAACCACGCTGGCCCGGGTAGCGGGCCAGTCACATTTTCAGTGGCGATATACAGCACGCGACGTTTGAATCAGCCGATGACTTTGGTCAGATTCGGCAAGATCAACAACAGCGTCGTGGCGAAAAGAATGAGTCCTGCTTGACGTACTTTCGGTTGTTTGAACATGGCTTGACCGCCTTTATTGTTATTTCCTGGTGCGTGCCTGAGTGCATATCCCTGACGGCACGCGGTGCACTTCCTGTTGAGGGACGCCCGTCTCGGCAAAACCCGACGACGATGGCGTACATCTTCACCTTAGAGCCCACGTCAGCCTTCGCTTAGATCCATTTCATATGGTGATCTTGAAAAAAGCTTTTAAAACGGCATGAGGCGTATTGCCAGCTTCTTTGCCGCCCGCTGGCTAGACAACTCGACGACCTGAACCGGTTCACCTGAGGTCCGATGACCGTCCGTCTGAGCGTGTGCGTCAAGCGCTTTGAGCAATGTGGTCATTGCTTGCCAGTCGGCGCAGGGCGAAAGTGAAGTGACAATAAATCAGGTTCGAGGACGTCATGACTGAAGCTTTGATTTTCGATGCGTTACGCACTCCGCGTGGCAAAGGCAAGGCCGATGGCGCGCTGCACAGCGTGAAGCCGGTCAACCTGGTGGCGGGTCTGCTGAGCGCCTTGCAGGCGCGCACCGCGCTGGATACCAGTCAGGTCGATGATCTCGTCCTCGGCTGCGTCACGCCGATCGGCGATCAAGGTTCGGACATCGCCAAGACGGCGGTGCAAGTGGCCGACTGGGACGTCAGCGTCGCCGGTGTGCAGATCAACCGTTTCTGCGCTTCGGGTCTGGAAGCCGTGAATCTTGGCGCGATGAAAGTGCGCTCGGGTTTCGAGGATCTGGTGGTGGTTGGCGGCGTCGAGTCGATGTCGCGGGTGCCAATGGGCAGCGATGGCGGTGCCTGGGCGCTGGATCCGCAGACCAACCTACACAGCCATTTCACCCCGCAAGGGGTCGGCGCCGATCTGATCGCCACCCTCGAAGGCTTCAGTCGGCAGGACGTCGATGCCTACGCGCTGCACTCGCAGCAAAAAGCCGCACGAGCGCGGGCCGACGGCTCCTTCAACAAGTCGCTGGTGCCAGTGCAGGATCAGAACGGCATCATCCTGCTTGATCACGATGAGTTCATCCGCGCCGAATCGACCCTCGAAGGCCTGGGCAAGCTCAAGCCAAGTTTCGAAATGATCGGGCAGATGGGCTTTGACGCCACGGCGTTGCGGGTCTACAGCCATGTCGAGCGGATCAACCATGTGCACACGCCGGGCAACAGTTCCGGAATTGTCGACGGTGCGGCGCTGATGCTCATCGGCTCCGAAGCCAAGGGCCGCGCGTTGGGGCTGCAGCCTCGTGCGCGTATCGTCGCCACGGCCGTCACCAGCACAGATCCGACCATCATGCTCACCGGCCCAGCGCCGGCGACCCGCAAAGCCTTGGCCAAGGCCGGACTGCGCGTGGAGGACATCGATCTGTTCGAGGTCAACGAAGCGTTTGCTTCGGTGGTGTTGAAATTCATCAAGGACATGGCCGTCGACCCGGGCAAGGTCAACGTCAACGGCGGCTCGATCGCCATGGGCCACCCGCTGGGCGCCACCGGTTGCGCGATCCTCGGCACCCTGCTTGATGAACTGGAAGCGCGCAACTTGCGCTACGGCCTGGCGACGCTGTGTGTCGGCGGCGGCATGGGCATTGCCACCATCATCGAACGCCTCTGAGCCCCGACTTCAAGGAACCCTGTTATGAGCGAAGCCATTCGTTACGAAAAAGGCCAGGACGGTATCGTCGTGCTGACCATGGACATGCCGGGCCAGAGCGCCAACACCATGAACGCCGTGTACCGCGAGGCCATGGCCGCTTGCGTTGCTCGTTTGTCAGCGGAGAATGACAGCATCGCCGGAGTGATCATCACCTCCGCGAAGAAAACCTTTTTTGCCGGCGGCGACCTCAATGAATTGATCAAGGTCGGCAAGCCCGAAGCCAAAGCCTTCTACGACATGGTGCTGACCCTCAAGGCGCAATTGCGCAGCCTGGAAACCCTCGGCAAACCGGTGGTCGCGGCGATCAACGGTGCTGCGCTGGGCGGCGGCTGGGAGATCTGTCTGGCCTGTCACCACCGCATTGCTGTTAATGACGCCTCGGTGCAACTCGGTCTTCCGGAAGTGACCCTGGGCCTTTTGCCGGGCGGCGGCGGGGTGGTGCGCATGGTGCGCATGCTCGGCATCGAAAAAGCCCTGCCGTACTTGCTTGAAGGCAAGAAGGTGCGCCCGCAACAGGCGTTGCAGGCCGGGCTGATTGATGACCTGGCAGCGGATCGCGATGAGCTGTTGGCCAAGGCGCGCGCCTGGATTCTCGCCAATCCGGCGCCAGTGCAGCGCTGGGACGTCAAGGGTTACCAGATTCCTGGCGGCACGCCATCGAACCCGAAAGTGGCGCAGATGCTGGCGATTGCGCCGTCGATCCTGCGCGCGAAAACCCACGGCACCCTGCCGGCGCCGGAGAAGATTCTATGCGCGGCGGTGGAGGGCGCTCAGGTCGATTTCGACACGGCGCACCTGATCGAAACCCGCTACTTCACCGAGCTGACGACCGGGCAAATCTCGAAAAACCTGATCGGTACGTTCTGGTTCCAGTTGAACGAGATCAACGCCGGCGGTTCAAGACCGCAAGGTTTTGCGCCCTATAAAACCCGCAAAGTCGGTGTGCTCGGCGCCGGAATGATGGGCGCGGGCATCGCTTTTGTCAGCGCCTCGGCCGGTATCGACGTCGTCCTCAAGGACATCAACCTTGCCGCTGCCGAGAAGGGCAAAGCGCATTCCGCAACGCTGCTGGACAAGAAAGTTGCCCGTGGCCAAATGACTGCCGAACAGCGCGAAGCGGTGCTGGCGCGAATCGTTGCGAGCGAAAGCGACGCCGATCTGGCCGGTTGCGATCTGATCATCGAAGCTGTGTTTGAGGATCGCCAACTCAAAGCCAAGGTATCTGCCGCCGCGCAACAGGTGGTGGGTGGCGACGCTGTCATCGCCTCCAACACATCGACCCTGCCGATCACCGGCCTGGCGACGGCGGTGCCCGATCAAAGCAAATTCATCGGCCTGCATTTCTTCAGTCCGGTAGAAAAAATGCCGCTGGTGGAAATCATCAAGGGGGCGCAGACCAGCGCCGAAACTCTCGCTCGCGGTTTCGATTTCGTTCTGCAAATCAAGAAAACTCCGATCGTGGTCAACGACAGTCGCGGCTTCTTTACCTCGCGGGTGTTCGGCACGTTCACCAACGAAGGCATTGCCATGCTCGGCGAGGGCGTCAGTGCGCCGATGATCGAGACCGAAGCGCGCAAGGCCGGGATGCCGGTCGGGCCGCTGGCAATCTCAGACGAGGTTTCCCTCAGCCTGATCAGCCATATCCGTCAACAGACGGCCAAGGACCTACAGGCTGAAGGGAAACCGCTGATTGAGCACCCGGCCTTTGCCGTGATTGACTTGATGCTCAATGAATTCAAGCGACCGGGTAAAGCTGCCGGAGGCGGTTTTTATGAGTATCCAGCGGGCTCGCAGAAGCATTTATGGCCGGAGCTGAAAACGCGCTTCGAGAAGGCCGACGGACAGATCTCTGCGAAAGATGTGCGTGATCGGCTGTTGTTTGTGCAGGCCATCGAAACCGTGCGCTGTGTGGAGGAGGGCGTGCTGACCTCGACGGCGGATGCCAACGTCGGCTCGATCTTCGGCATCGGTTTCGCCGCGTGGACCGGCGGGGCGCTGCAGTTCATCAACCAGTATGGCCTGAAGGACTTCGTCGCCCGCGCGCAGTATCTGGCCGAGCAATACGGGGAACGCTTTACCCCGCCAGCGCTGCTGCTGGACAAAGCGGCGAAAGGTGAAATGTTCTAGGGCCGGCGAGCATTTCGGGGCTTGCCTTGGCCGGGTGTTTCAGGGCAGGCTCTGGGGTGTTCGTTATTCCCATCACGTGTCAGGTATTTTTTATGTCGCTGCGCATCTGCATTCTCGAAACCGACATCCTGCGGCCCGAATTGATTGACCAATATCAGGGCTATGGGCAGATGTTCCAGCGCCTGTTCTCGCAGCAACCGATTGCCGCTGAGTTCACTGTCTATAACGTGGTGAAGGGTGAGTATCCAAGCGACGACGAGATTTTCGATGCGTATCTGGTCACTGGCAGCAAGGCCGATTCGTTCGGCACGGATCCGTGGATCCAGACCCTCAAGACCTACCTTTTGGATCGCTACGAACGCGGCGACAAACTGCTCGGCGTGTGCTTCGGCCATCAATTGCTGGCGTTGCTGCTTGGCGGCAAGAGCGAGCGGGCCTCCCAGGGTTGGGGCGTCGGTACTCACAATTACAAGCTGGCAGCCAAGGCGCCGTGGATGAGCCCGGTACGCGAAGAGCTGACACTGCTGATCAGTCACCAGGATCAGGTAACCGAGCTACCGGAAAACGCCACGGTCATCGCCTCCAGCGATTTCTGCCCGTTCGCGGCGTATCACATCAACGACCAGGTGCTGTGCTTCCAGGGCCATCCGGAGTTCATTCACGATTACTCCCGCGCGCTGCTCGACCTGCGCCAAGAAGCGCTGGGCTCGCAGATTTACAGCAAAGGCATGGCCAGCCTTGAGCAGGAACATCACGGCGCTACGGTTGCGGAGTGGATGATGCGGTTCGTGGCGCACAAACCAGAGACGGCTCATCGCTAAAAGGGCCTGCTCCCACAATCCCTGTGGGAGCGAGCCTGCTCGCGAATCTCCGGGGCAACGCGGTCCCGGCTACAGCCACCCGGACCGCTTGAAGCTCGCCCACAAACTCACACACCCCACCGCAATAAACCCCAGCACTGCAAAATACCCGTAGTGCCAGGTCAACTCGGGCATGTTCTGGAAATTCATCCCGTAGATCCCCGCCACGGCTGTCGGGAACGCCAGAATCGCCGCCCACGCCGCAAACTTGCGTTGCACCACGCTCTGCCGTGATGCCTCAAGCAACACGCCAATCTCGATGGTCTGGCTGGCAATGTCCGCCAGCGTGGTCAGGTCTTCCATCTGCCGCGTTACATGAATCTGCACATCGCGAAAGTACGGGCGCATGTTCTTGTCGATGAACGGGAAACTCAGCTTTTGCAGCTCCTCGCCGATCTCCACCATCGGTGCCGCGTACCGACGCAAGCGCACCACATCGCGGCGCAAACCGTGCAGCTTCTGGATGTCGCGCTCGTTGAGGGCGCTGCACAGCACGTTGCGCTCCAGCTCATCGATCTCAGCGTGGATCGCTTCGCCCACCGGCTGATAGTTTTCGATGACGAAATCGAGCAGCGCATACAGGACGAAATCCTCCCCATGCTCGAGCAACAGCGGACGCGCTTCACAGCGTTGACGCACATAGGCGTACGACGCGGAATGGCCGTTGCGTGCGGTAATGATGTAACCCCTGCCGGCGAAGATATGCGTTTCGATGAATTGCAAAACGCCGTTTTCGCGAACCGGTGAGTAGGTGACGATAAACAGTGCGTCACCAAAGGTTTCCAGTTTTGGTCGGCTGTGTTTTTCCAGCGCGTCTTCGATGGCCAGTTCATGCAAGTTGAACTGACGTTGCAGGTTGGATAATTCCTGTGCGTCCGGTTCTTCCAGGCCGATCCACACGAAGTGGCCGGGTTTGGCCGCCCAGGCAGCACCTTCGTCCAGCGCAATATTGGTGACTTTCTTACCCTCGCTGTACACCGCAGCAGCAACAACTCGACCCATGGTGGTGATTCACTTCTTCTTGGCAGATGGCAGGGAAACTAGGCTTCAGCTTAGCCGTGTCGCTGCTTGAGAGTCAGTGAAACTTCTACAGTTCACCCGGCAAAAGAAAACCCGCACGGGGCGGGTCTTGTTTCAAGCGGCTTGCAGTTGCCGATCCATCGATTCGATGCACTCGCGCATCTGCTCGCGGCATCGCTCGATCAGCATGGGCATGTCGTCCATGGTCAATCCGACTGTAGGAATCGCCGGCAATGAACGTATGAGAACGTTGCCACTGCGCCAGCGATTCAGGCGCATGTGCTTTATATAGCTGCTCACGCACACCGGAACGATCGGCACGCCGGCGGCAATTGCCATCTGGAACGCGCCTTTCTTGAACGGCAACAAATCTTCACCGAGGTTGCGGGTGCCTTCCGGAAACACCCAGATCGAGGTGTCTTCGTTCTGCAAGGTGTGGGTCGTCGTCAGCATCGACTGCCGCGCCTTGTGCGCATTGCCACGGTCGATCAACACATTGCCGGCCAGCCAGAACAACTGGCCGAACAACGGCACCCACTTCAGGCTCTTCTTGCCGATACAAACGGTGCGACGAGGGACGACATTGCCGAACACGAACAAATCGTAGTTGGACTGATGGTTGGCGATGATCACGCAACTGTCGGGCTTGTTCATCAAGCCGTTGACCTCGGACTTGACCCGCAAACGCAAGATACACATCGCCGGCAAAGCGTAGAGGCGGGCGCAAAGTCGGCTGTTGTCCGGGTTGAACGGGCGGCACAATCCAAGGATCACGCCGAGCACGCCGGCCAGAATAAAGTGCAGGCCCATCAACAACATACGAAACACAAACAGCATTTTTGCAGGCCCACCGGGACAAAAGGTGGCGCAGTGTACGGATGTGCACTGTTTTCGGCAATTGCCGCTATAGAGTCCGGAGATGGCCGATGTTTAAGCGCATGTTTCAGTCTTGCCTGTCAGGCGCGTCCTAGAGCTTTCCGCGAATCTTCGACGTATGACGTAAGAAAAAGCCCGACTCCAAGGTCGGGCTATTCACTTACCGGCAGATCCTGGACGAGTCAGCCCAGATGTTGCTGATCCTGCAGGATCGCGTCATCGAGGGTTTCCAGCAGTTGCTTGCGCACTTTGAGCTTGGTGTTCTTGTGCGCCAGCATGTTGATCTTCTTCAACTGCCGCGCGGCAGCCAGGGCGGCGCCCTGCAATTCTTCGGCAGTGACGACTTTGTCGAGGAAGCCTGCATCAACGGCACTTTGCGGATCGAACATCTCGCCATTGATCACCGAGCGATGGAAAGCCGAACGCCGCAAGCGGTCGCGTGCCAGCTCAATACCGGCGTGGTGCATGGTCATGCCGATCTGCACTTCGTTGAGACCGATGCTGAACGGGCCATCGACACCGATGCGGTAATCGGCGGACAACAGCAGGAAAGCGCCCTTGGCCACAGCGTGCCCCGGGCAAGCAACGATCACCGGGAACGGGTGAGAGAGCAGGCGGCGGGCCAGGGTCGAACCGGCCGTCACCAGCGCAACGGCTTCTTTCGGGCCGGCGGTCATCACCTTCAGGTCATAACCACCGGAGAGAATCCCTGGCTGCCCGGTAATGATCACCACGGCGCGATCCGCCACCGCCTGATCCAGCGCCGCATTAAACGCCGCAATCACATCCGGAGAAATCGCGTTGACCTTGCCATTGTTCAGGGTCAGGGTCGCGATACCGTCTTCGAGGTGGTAGGCAATCAACTCGCTCATGACGCTATTCCTTATTAGAAAGATGGGCAGACGTTACCCACCGCCGCAGGCCAGGTAAAGCGCCGTGACTGACCTGCCAGTCACTGTTTTGCGCTTCGGCCAGCGCTGCGCGCGTGTTGCCTTCTATAAAGGAAGCGCACGGCTTACCCGAGATTGGCGGGTTTGCCATCGTCCGCTCTGGCTGAACGCAACGGCCTCTCTTAAGCGCATGAAAATTCTGAAAAAAAGTTTGCCATCGGAAAAGCTTTCGACTACATTAGCGCGCCTCGACAGACAGAACATGTCTGCAGAGATACGGTGAAGTGTCCGAGTGGCTTAAGGAGCACGCCTGGAAAGTGTGTATACAGGAAACTGTATCGAGAGTTCGAATCTCTCCTTCACCGCCACATTCAGTAAACGCAAACCCCTGATTTTCCTAGAGAAAGTCGGGGGTTTGTGGTTTTTGGCGTCTGGAAAATGGTCATATGGGACCGTTGGTGCTCGGCATCCATGAAATGTGTTTTGGTGATCATTCTCTCTCCAAAGCTATACAAAACCCTGTCACCCGTCGAAATCTCCTACACGCCTCATTGACCCCCCGAACCGTCCCGAGTTTACTGTATGCGCATACAGTAAATTCACTATCAGGTTCGTATCATGAGCGTCACCATCCTCGGCCCTTTGTCAGGCGCGGGCGAACAGCTTGCGCTGTATTCGTTTCGGATTCCCGCCGGTTTTCCTTCGCCTGCGGCTGATCACATTGAAAAGCACATCTCTCTGGACGAGGTTTTTGATATTCGTGCGCCGCACGTTTATCTGGCGAAGATCGAAGGCGAGAGCATGCAGGACGCCGGGATATTTTGCGGTGATCTGGTGATTGTTGATCGCAGCTTGAATGCCGAGCACGGCGATATTGTCATCGCCGGTCTCAACTCCGAACCCATGTGCAAGCGCCTGCACATGCGCGACAACACCGTCATCCTTCTTTCGGCCAACAGCAAATACCCACCTCGCTACGTGATGGAAGGGGATGAGTTGGTGATCTGGGGCGTGGTCACTTACAGCGTGCGCGACCATGGCAAATCGTGAGCAGGTTTTCGCGCTGATCGATTGCAACAGCTTCTATGCCAGCTGTGAGCGAGTGTTCCGGCCCGATCTGGCGAAGACGCCGATTGTCGTGCTGAGCAATAACGATGGCTGCGTGATCGCGCGCAGCTACGATGCCAAACCTTTTGTGAAAATGGGCGCGCCGTACTTTCAGATTCGTGATGATCTGCGCCGCCACGGCATTCAGGTGTTCAGCAGTAATTACGCGTTGTACGGCGACATGAGCGAACGGGTGATGACGATCATCGAATCCATGGTGCCGGCCGTCGAGGTGTACAGCATTGATGAGGCGTTCGCCGATCTCAGCGGCATTCCTGGGGACCTGACCGCGTTTGGCCGAACCATCCGCTCCGCCGTTTATAAACGCACCGGTATCCCGGTCGGCGTCGGCATCGCCCCCACGAAAACGCTGGCCAAGCTCGCCAACCACACTGCCAAACGCTTGCAAGCGCATACCGGCGGCGTGGTCGACATCTGCGATCCGTCCAAACGCGACTGGGTGCTGCGCAATACCGATGTCGGTGACGTGTGGGGCGTCGGGCGGCGGATGAAAGCTCATCTGGAAAGCATCCAGATCAGAAGCGCGATGGACCTGGCGAAGGCCGATCCGTGGACACTGCGGCGCAAGTTCAGCGTGGTGATCGAGAAGACCGCGCGCGAACTGGGTGGCACATCCTGTCTGGAACTGTCGGAAACAGAACCGCCGAAGCAGGAAATCTGCAGCAGCCGCATGTTTGGCAACCGTTTGACTACCATCGAGCCGATCAAGGAAGCCGTTGCTACTTATGTGCATCGAGCGGCGGAAAAGCTGCGCGCGCAGAATTCGCTGTGCAAAAAGATCCGCGTGAGTATCCGCACCGGCATGTTCAATCCGGAAGAGGCGAAGTACGCCAATGGCGCGCTGATCGAGTTGCCTTATCCGACCAATGATGTGCGATTGCTGAGCAAGGTCGCGAGCGAAGCGATCGATCGATTGTTCCGGCCGGGATTCAAGTACAGCAAGGCTGAAGTGTTATTGATGGATCTTCGGCAGCCCGGAGAGTTTACCGAAGACTTGTTTGCCCAGTCGCAACCGCAGACGGCGGAGAAGGTGATGGGCGTGCTGGACCAGATCAATCAGCGCTGGGGGCATGGAACGTTGCGAGCGGGGAGTGTACCGGCGGATCCTGCCTGGGGCATGCGGCGGGAGATGATGAGTTCGAGTTTTACGACGAAGCTGGATCAATTGTGGGTCGTTAAATCCAATTGAGGCACGGTTGCCAGGCCTGGTGCCGCGTTACAATCGCCGCCTTCACTTTTCCAGTAAAAGGACGACTTTCATGATCATTTCCACCACTCATTCCGTCGAGGGGCGGCAGATCACGGCCTATCTGGACATTGTCAGCGCCGAGTCTGTGCAAGGGGTCAACGTGATCCGCGATATGTTCGCCGGCATGCGCGACTTCTTTGGCGGGCGCTCGCAGACGTTGGAGCGGGCTCTTAAAGAAGCACGCATTCAGGCAACCGACGAACTGAAAGATCGAGCGCGGGCATTGCAGGCTGACGCGGTGGTCGGCGTGGACTTCGAGATCAGCATGCCGGCAGGCAAGGGTGGCATGGTCGTGGTGTTTGTCACCGGAACGGCGGTGAAGCTGCGTTGATCATTGCGTTGAAGACAAAGCCCACTCGCACGAGGAATGGGCTTTTTTCGCGTCTATCAGCCTTGAGGCTTGAGCAACACAGCGCCTCTTGAGTCATAGGTCAGCGGTGTATCGATGGCAACGAGGGGCGGTGTCCCGTCAGGCTGCGCCGATGGTGCGGGCTCGCTGGGATGGTAGACGACGCCCGGCTGCAGAAGCGGTTTGTCCGGGTATTTGATGGTGATTTCACCCGAGGCGATCTTTTCCTTGAGTTTTTCCGCACCGGCCTTGCCGGCAGCGATCTGCTCGTCCGTGAGTTTTACGACTGGCATGTTCGGGAATCCATTGATCTGCATGATCTCTCCTTGAGATTCATTGGTAGGAATAAGGGCAGCGGCCGTTCGATGGAAATCTTTAGCGAATGATCGCTCGCGACACTTTTTTCCATTCGTCGGTGATCAGCCTTTCTGAACAGCAAGTCCAGTAGTGACCAGCTAGTCTCAAAAGCGCTGAGGGACGATATTTTTCAGGCAAAACTGTTTTGCCGGTGTCGACCCGGTTGCGTAGGGGAGAGTCTATGTCAGGTCCATTTATCGAAGATGATGGCGCTGAGTTTTCATTCAACAACTGTGTGCGCTGCGGTCAGTCGGAGTATCAGTCGGGGTTTGGCGAGGATCCGGTCAGCATCGGCAAAATCAAATCCACGGCCCCCAAAGGGCCGAAAGCGAAATTCCTGCCGAAGGTCACGGCAAGGACCAGAAAGTGATTTCATCCCGTACCCCGTCACTGAACGGGGTTTTTTATGTGCGCAGGAATGAGGGGGCGGGCGTTGACATTAATGTCGGTTTTTTTTCACAAACTTTTCACGTTGGCCAACGTAGTGTGAAGCCATCCGTTAGAAAGCAAGTCTCCAGCCCGTCTCCCCAGCGGGCTTTTTTTTGCCCGGCATAAAACCTTTTCCCTGATTGCGGTCCAAACGACGCTGCCGCCCGCGTCTGGACTTTCCTGCGCCGAGCGCATTAAATCCCGCTCTTCTCGTCATCCCGTTTATTTGAGGTTTTCGTCATGCGTTTAACACTGCCTGCTCTGGTTCTTGGCCTTCTGATTGCTCAAGGTGCGATGGCTGCCGGTGATGGCACCGCGGCGCTGGGCGGTGGCCTGGGTGGCGCGCTGGGTAACGTGGTCGGTCAGAAAATGGGCGGCAGCACCGGTGCCGCCATTGGCGCTGGCGTCGCGGGCGCAGCGGGCAGCGCAGTCGCCGCACGCAAGGGCAGCCGCACCAAAGCGGCGATCGGCGGCGGTGTCGGTGCAGCCGGTGGCTCGGTGATCGGCAACAGCCTGGGCGGCCGCAACGGCGCCACCATCGGTGCAGGTCTGGGCGGCGCGGCCGGCGGTGCCGTCGGCAGCAACCTGGGCAAAGGTCACAAGCGCCACTGAGACTGATGGCCTGTCAGAAGAAGCCCGACTCGATGTCGGGCTTTTTCATGGCTGAACGTTTCGTGCGAAATCATCTCCAATCTGCATACGCCCCGCTTGGGCGGACTGTCCCGATTCGGGAACTGCGAGGTTCATATGCGATTGTCATTATCTGCACTGTTTTTTGGCTTGGTCGTGGCGCAGGGCGCGATGGCGGCCGGAGACGGCACCGCTGCCGTAGGCGGTGGTCTCGGCGGTGCGCTGGGTAATGTGGTTGGCGGGCAACTTGGCGGCAGCACGGGCGCAGCGGTCGGAGCAGGTGTTGGCGGCGCGGCCGGCAGTGCCGTCGGCGCGAACAAACGCAACCGCACCGAAGCCGCGATTGGCGGCGGTCTTGGCGCAGCAGGGGGCTCGGTCGTCGGCAACAGCCTCGGCGGCTCCACCGGCTCCGCCATTGGCGCGGGCTTGGGCGGCGCAGCAGGCGGCGCGGTAGGTAACAATCTTGGCGACGACGACGGCGGATCTCATTCCGGCGGTCACAAGCACAAGAACAAACACAAAAATAAACATCGCTGATTGATCAACGAAAACCCGGCCTGGCGCCGGGTTTTTCGTGTCTGGCCGTCAGGCGGAGGAACGATTGGCGATAGGGCTTTTCGAACGTCATATATCCCACACGAGCAAGAGGTGCGCCATGACTCCTGAAACCGAAGGCAAAGAAGAGAAGGGCCCGAGTGGATTGCCATTTATCAATGATCCGGGGAATGAAGATCCCGGGTCGCTGATGGATGATGCGACGGTGCCGTTGAATGATGCGGATGAGGCGGATATGGAGTATGAGGAGGATGGGGATGAGCAGTGAGGGGAGTAGGGTGGATTGAAAGTTTCGATTTGGTTTTGAGGGCCTGAGTGAGCAGGCCCTTTTTGTGGTGAGGTCTAATCGATTTCTTTTGAGTCGGCTAATACATATAGGTTACTTATGGCTGACAATTTTTTTATTTTTTTTAGATTTATATATTCTTCTAACTCTTTTTCGATAATTTTTTTGTCGCAATATTTTTTATATTTTGATGGTCTCTCGCGAGCGAAGTTGTATAGCCGCCAAACATCAAATCCATTGATTTCACCATTGGGGCCATAGTTAAAATCTACACTTCCGGTCGATAAGTTGATTCGGCAGCCAATGCCATGCAATTCATATTTAACGCCTCGAGTGACCCTCCCGCATCGCTTTATTGCCTTGGTGCGCCAAAGCCTTCGAATATCTCGAGTGCCAAATTTTCTCTCAAATACCAGAGTGCTGGACTCAACCATAGCGATAAAATCATTTATCAGGATCTCCAAAGTTTCACTTTGTTCACTCATCTTCTTCTGCGATGCTCCAATCTGTCTAAACCTACGTTGTTTGCTGACTCTAGTACATCTTCAATGCTGTTTAGAGTTCTGTCGTATTTTATGAGATCGGTTATGAGTCTGATTGTCACATTGGTCGAAGTTTGCCGTGCAGCTGCTGCGCGATGGTGTCCGTCCAGAATGTATAAATTCCCGTCATGTTCTATGACGTCGATAGGTTCCACTGAGTCGTATCCGTTACGCATTTGGCTTTTATAGTCCTCGACTGTCTTGGTTGAGGTCTTTCCCTCGATTGTATGTACTCTCTTCAAAGTTTGTGGATCTATATCGTGAGCAATGGCCGGTAGGTCCGGCTCCCCCTCATCAACTTTAACCCCATCACTCGCCCCCGGCACCTCACACCCAGGCTTCTTCGGCGGCGGGCAGTTGGACGTCAACCCCAACGGATCAACCCACCCCGTCGGATTCGGCACGTACTGGTACTGATTCAACCCACCCGCGAGCTTCACCGGGTCCGGCGTCAGATACCGCCCAAGCCTCGGGTCGTAATACCGATGGCGGTTGTAGTGCAGCCCACTTTCAACATCGAAATACTGCCCCTGAAACCGCAGCGGTTGGTCGAGGTAATCCTCGCCAGCGAGGGTGACGGCGGCGACTTTGCCGTAGGCGTCGTATTGCGCGGACCAGACGATTTCGCCGCTGTAGTCGGTGAGTTCCTGTGGGGTGCCGAGGTGGTCGAGTTGGTAGTAGAACGGGCAGGCCTTTTTCGGGCCTTTGCCGTCGAGCATCGCCAGTGGGCGGAAGGTGCCGGGTTCGTAGAGGAAGCTGCGGTATTGCGTGGCGCTGCTTTCGGCGACGAGGTGTTCGCCTTGCCAGAAGAATTCGGTGACGGCGCCGTCGACGGTTTTGCGGATACGGCGGCCGAAGGCGTCGTAGTGATACGTGGCGGTCTGGCCGTCCGGGCGGGTCAGGCCGATCAGGCGGTGCTGACAGTCGTAGCGGTATTCGGTGACCAGGGTCTGGCCGTGGCCACGGCGTTCGCGGATCAGGTTGCCGAAGGCGTCGTAGTCGTAATGGCGGTCGCCCTGCATCAGCAGGCGGTTGCCTTTGATCTGCGCGGGGCTGGGGCGGTCCTGCATCAGCAGATTGCCGGCCGGGTCGTGGGCGAAGGATTCGGGCAGTTCGTCGCGCGAGTGACGTACGCGGATCAACCGGTCGAGGGCGTCGTAGCCGTAGGTGCGCTGGCCGTGGCGGCTGTCAGCGATGTGCTCGAGATTGCCGTTGGCGCTGTAGGCATAATCGCGGCGGTACAGCGAGGCGTGGCGATGACCTACAGCGTGGGCAAGCAAGCGGCCCTGATCGTCGTAGGAGTATTCGCTAAGCAGCAGACCTTGCTGGCGTTGCTGTTCGCGACCGGACTGGTAGACGTGGCGCGTGAGCGGCGTGCCGTTGAGGTCGATAGCGCTCAGCGCACCGCCCTTGGCGTAGTGATAATCGAGCTTGCTGTTGTCCGGCAGGCGCAGGCGTTTGAGCTGACCGCAGGCGTCATAGGCGTAACGCAAGGTGCCCCAGCCCTGATGCTCGGTGATCAGCCGGTCCTGACGGTCGTACTCGAAGGCCAGCGGATGGTTCTGGCCGTCGTCAACGGCAACTAACCGGCCAAGGCGATCATAGTCATAACGTACCTTGATCCCATCGGGCAGGGTTTTGACCAGCAAGCGCCCGGCCTTGTCGCGCTCGTACCGGGTGACCAGCGATAAACCCTGCTCGCCGAACTCGGTCTTCTCCAGCAGATGCCCGTTGGGGTCGTAGGCATAAGCCGTGCGCCGCCCATCAAACCCGGTTTCCTGTCGGATCAATCCGGTCGGCGTGTAATCCAGTCGGTACTTTTCCCCTGACTCGTTTTCAATCTCGGTCAGCAGCAACCGCGCATGGTCGTAGCGATACTGCACGCGGGTGCCGTCGGGGTTGATCCGCCGCGAGACCAGATGCAAATCATCGTCATATTCATAGCGGGTGATGCGCCCGAGTTCATCGCGTTCGGCGGTGATCTGGCCGTAGGCGCCATAGCTGTAGGCGCGCGTGCTGCCCGTAGGAGAAGTCGTCAGGATCAGTCGGCCGGCCGCGTCCCACTGCTGACGACTGACAACACCAAATTCGTCCTGGGTGGTAATCCGCCGTCCCAGCGCATCGTAGGAAAAGCGCCGCACGCCGCCATCGGGCAGGGTTTCTTCGATGAGCTGGCCCAGCTCGTTCCACACCCAGCGGTGGCGGCTGCTGTCCGGATAACGCAGCGACAACAACTGCCCGCGCAGGTTGTAGTAGTAATGGGTGACCTGGCCGTCGGGATCGACCGCTTCGGTGACGGCGCCTTCAGCGTTGCGCCGATAGATCCACACCGCATCACCACGGCAACGCTTGTAGAGAAAACCGTTGCGGTACTCGTAGGACGTTGGTGCATCGTCCGGCGGAATCAGCGCGATCAGCCGTCCGAGTTCGTCGTAGCGGTATTCGGTAACCGCGCCCAATGCATCCTGCTCGGCGATCAAGCGGCCCTGCTGGTCATAGGCCTTGAGCTGTTCACCACCATCGGCCGCAACCTGGCGCACCAGCCGCGCGCGCTCGTCGTGGACGTAGACTTCTTCGGTGCCGTCGACGTAATGCACGGTCACGCTGGCGTCGTCATCGTTCCAGACGTAACGGGTGTTCATCTGCGAGAACGACGCCCAGTGGCGCACGCAGCGCGCCGCTTTGCCCTCGCGCTGCCACTCCCAGAAGAAGCTCGCGCCGCCGGTCAACTGGCGCTGGAGGATGACGTGGTGGTCGTCGTAGTCGTAGCGCTCGCTGTCGCCGACCGCGTTGGTCGCCACCAGCAGGCGTTGCCGCGCATCGAAGCTGTAGGTGGCGAGGTTTTGCTCGGTGATCCACTCGCCCTGAACAAAGACTTGGTAATCGACCGCCACCAGTTGCGCGCGGTCATAGCGCAACAGCAGGGCGCGGCCGGCGCCGTTGTCCAGACGCTGAATGCGGTCTGAGCGATCGCGTTGCAGGGTCAGACGATTGCCGTAGACATCGCTGATCGCCGTCAGCCGGCCGGCGCGAAAGTGATAGAAGCGCGCGGTTTCCCCGGCCAGAGCCAGAATCAACTCTTCCGGCTCATCACCGAGAAAGATCGCCGCCCGCGACAGGCTGTTGTGAATCGCTGGACGCGCGACGTTGGGCAGGGGAAAACGGGTGCGGCGGTTCTCGTGGTCGATCCAGATCACGCCATCGCCGTCGAAGGCCAGCCGATGCGCGAGCGTGTGGCTCCAGCCGAAACCCAGGCCGATGTCGATCTCGACCGCGCTGCTGCGGTACAAACGGGTGAACTCGAAGGGCAACACGCCGTCGAGCACCGCGTCGGTCAGGGTCAGCAGTTCTTCGCCGGTGACCATCGACACCGGGCAGCCGTTTTTGCAGGTATTGGGGACGCAGTCGGCGGCATCGCCGTTGGGGTTTTTCGCCTGGACGGGGACGTCGTCGTGGGGCTCGTGGCGCTCAAGACGCGCCATGCCTTGGGATTTTTCCCGCGCGAGTGGCGCCGGATTCGGCACGCGGAGCACCACCGCGTCGGCCTGACGAATGTTCAGCGGAATCGACGGTGTCGGCTTCAGCTCCACCTCGCGCGCATGAAACATCAGCGGCTTCAGCGTGCTCGCGTGCTGTTTGAGTTCCGGTGTTGAAGTCAGCTCAGCCAGACGCAAGGCTGAGGCGGCCAGCCACTCTCGCGCCCGTGGCGACTTGACTTTCGCCAGGACCTTGCTGCTCAAACGCAGCGATACGCCGGCACCGCCCGCCACGCGCATCAACAGGAAGCTGATCAGCAACTCGGTGCGAACTTCGGCCACCACCTCGGCGAGGTATTGCGGCGGCAGCATCTTCAGCCAACTGGTGAACGCGGCCAGATGAATGAACAGCAACGGCTCGTCGCTGAGCATCAACAAGGCGTTGGCGATCGCTTCGTTTGAAGCGGCAAGCAGCGCCTCGAGTTCGACTTCGCTCAGGTATTCGAGGAGCTTTGCGCTGTGCTCCTGCAGGTCGGCGAGGAGGGCAAACAGCTGTTGAATGTCATCCCATACGCCATTCAGGGCTTTTTCCAGACCGCGCCAATCGGTCCGTTGCAACTGCCCGTGACGATCAAGAAAGCCGGCGCTGGAAAACTCCGTCCATTGCGGCTGAAAGCCTGTCCACTCGGCGCGCAGCCAACCTTCAAGACCGGCGATGACTCCTTCATAAGAGGCATACAGGGCGCGGACATGGGCGGAGGAAACGTTGGGAAAGAAGGTGACGCGATAGCGCTGGCCGCGCATGCAATCGGTCACTTCGAGGATCCCGCTCGGGCCGATGGTGTGGCGCAGTGGTTCGCCGAAGGTCAGCACGCCGTCGACGTCGCTGAGCAGCGGTTCGAGGGTCACCGGGGTGTCGCCGATCGGCACAAAGCGCGCCGCTTCAAACAGGTGCACCAAGGTCAACGGACCGCTGGCCGAACACATGACCACCGATGAGCTGACAGGTGCGCGCGAGGTGATCGGCGCGCTCAGTTGTACGTCATTGCCAACCTTGAACACCTGCTCGATGTCCAGCGCGGTTCCAGTCCAGAACTGCTCGGCCCAGGCGTCGTAGTTGTTCAGGCACAGGCGGAACTCGTCGATCAGCGCTTCAAAATCTGGCTGCTTCGGATTCAGGGCGGCCACCACCAGCAGTCCGATGCTGTTGTTCAGGGCCAGGAGCTGATCGGGTTGAAACATTCGCAGTCGCTCGCGCATGTGAAGAAACGGGAGCGCGGACTTTGCGGGGGATGAAAGAGGAAAGAAGTCGGGGAAGTAGGCAGTGTCTGTAGGAGTTTTCGCTAAATGCGAAAAGGCGTCGATGGCATTGCCCGTTGCTCAATGTCCATCGGCCTCGCTATGCTGCTGAACCCATTAATCAGATCCGCGTTGCGGCACGTTGCCTGTCGCCCGGGATGTCTTTGTTAACGGATCCGATGATGAATGCACCGCTGAAGACGTTCGGCCCGATCAAGGCCGTGATTTTCGATATGGACGGTTTGCTGCTCGACACCGAGGGCATTTACACCGAGGTCACCTCGCTGATTGCCGGGCGCTACGGGAAAACCTTCGACTGGAGCGTCAAGCAGAACATCATTGGTCGCGGTGCCAATGATCTGGCCAACTACGTGGTGCAGGCGCTGGAGTTACCGATCACTCCGGAAGAATTTCTGCAGATCCGCGAGCCGCTGATGCGCGAGCGTTTCCCCAAGGCGCAGGCGATGCCGGGGGCCGAAGCGCTGGTGCGTCACCTCAAGGCGCACAACATCCCGATCGCGGTGGGCACCAGTTCGTCGCGCCAGTCGTTCGGGCAGAAAACCACTTTGCATCGCGACTGGTTTGCGCTGTTCGATTTCATCGTCACGGCGGACGATCCGGAAGTCGGCGCGGCCAAACCGGCGCCGGATATTTTCCTCACCGCTGCCAGGCGTCTGGGCGTCGCGCCCGGGGATTGTCTGGTGTTCGAGGATTCGCCCTTCGGCGTCACCGCCGCGAAAGCGGCAGGCATGACCGCAATCGCCATCCCCGACGCAGCAATGGCAGACGAGAAATATGCTCACGCTGACGGCATTATCCGCTCGCTGAAAGATTTCACGCCCAGCGTATTTGGCCTGCCGATGCTGGAACTGGCTTGACCGTCCATACAAAAACGCCGCCCTTGCTATAAAGAAGGGCGGCGTTTTTTTGCCGGTCTGTCAGGCGCCGAAACCACCGTCGATGGTCAGGCTGGCACCGGTGATGTAACCGGCTTCCGGTCCGGCCAGGTAGGCGACGAAGCTGGCGATTTCTTCGGCGGTGCCGTAACGACCCACGGCCATCAGCGGGATCAGGCTGTCGGCGAATTCGCCGTGGGCCGGGTTCATGTCGGTGTCGACCGGGCCAGGTTGCACGTTGTTGATGGTGATGCCCCGTGGGCCGAGATCGCGGGCCAGGCCTTTGGTCAGGCCGACCAGTGCCGATTTGCTCATCGCGTACACGCCGCCACCGCCGAAGGGCATGCGGTCGGCGTTGGTGCTGCCGATGTTGATGATCCGCGAGCCTTCGCCCATGTGTTTCGCCGCTTCCTGGGACGCAATGAACACGCTGCGCACGTTGATGGCCAGGGTCTGATCGAAGTCTTCCAGTTTGAAGTCTTCCAGCGGCGCGATGGCCAGTACGCCGGCGTTGTTGACCAGAATGTCCAGGCGTCCAAACGCTTCGACGGTGGCGCTGACGGCGTGGCGAATCGCGCTGGCGTCGGCGCTGTCAGCCTTGATCGCCAAGGCTTTGCCGCCGTTGCCGGTGATGCTGTTCTGTAGTTCTTCGGCTTTGGCGGCGGAGCTGACGTAAGTGAAAGCGACGGCGGCGCCTTCAGCGGCCAGACGTTTGACGATGGCCGCGCCGATGCCGCGCGAACCGCCTTGAATCAGAGCGACTTTGCCGCTGAGGTGTTGAGTGGTCATGTTCGATCTCCAAGTGTTCAAGGCGGAATGCCTTGGTGTTGGTGCCGAGTATCGGCGTGGCATCGACAACCGGGTAGACCATGATTGCTATAGTCTGTGTAAACCAGAAGTTTATAGTGGCGATCATGGAAACGTTCAGCAGTATCGAATGCTTTGTGCGCAGCGCCGAAGTCGGCAGCTTTGCCGAAGCCGCGCGACGCTTGAGCCTGACCCCGGCGGCAGTGGGCAAAAGCGTGGCGAAACTGGAGGCGCGGCTCGGCGTGCGGCTGTTCCAGCGCAGTACACGCAGCCTGACCCTGACCGAAGCGGGGCAGCTGTTTTTGAGTGAAGTCGGCGCCAGCCTGACCACCATCCAGAATGCCGTGGCCAATCTGGCCAGTGCCGGAGGACAACCCGCCGGCACGCTGAAAGTCAGCATGGGTACGGTGTTCGGCCGTCTATATATCGTGCCGCTGCTCGGTGAGTTTCTGCGGCGTTATCCGGCGATCAACCCGGACTGGCATTTCGATAACCGCCAAGTCGATCTGATCGGGCAGGGCTTCGACGCGGCGATTGGCGGCGGCTTTGAACTGCCGCAAGGCGTGGTTGCGCGCAGGCTGGCACCGGCGCACCGGGTACTCGTGGCATCGGAGGATTATCTGCAAAAACATGCGCCGATCAGCCATCCCGATGGCCTCAAGCAGCACGACGGCATCCTGATTCGCTCACCGCAGACCGGGCGCGTGCGTTCCTGGCAACTGACTCACCGCGATCAGCAACACAACCCGCTGACGTTGCGGGCGCGGATGACCATGAGTGATTCCGAGGCGGCCTGTGCAACGGCGATGCAAGGTTTGGGCATTGCGCTAGTGAGCATGCCGTTTGCGGTCGCGTATCTTCAGGCAGGGACGTTACAGCGAGTGCTGCCGGAATGGTTTGTCGATGACGGCAACATTTCGATCTATTACGCCGAGCACAAATTGTTGCCGGGCAAGACCCGGGCGTTTGTGGATTTCGTGATTGAACAGTTTGATGAGCAGGGACTGGGGCGGCGGTTTAGTGCCATCTAAGTAAGGCTTGGGACCGAGTCGTTTGCATTCGCGAGCAGGCTCGCTCCCACAGGGGAACGCATTCCAAATGTAGGAGTGAGCCTGCCCGCGATGAACGATAACGCGGTCTATCGAGCAAAGCGCTGCGCCCAACCAACAATATTCTTCGGCCGTGGCGTCGCATAAGTCCGCACCTTGGACGTCGACAACTTCAAACGCACCAGCGACTCGGCAATCATCACGGCGGCTGTCACGCCATCCACCACCGGCACGCCGGTGCGCCGGCGGATCTGCTCGTCCAGTCCGGCCATGCCGCCGCAGCCCAGGCAAATCACCTCGGCCTTGTCATGGGTCACCGCCAGTTCGGCCTGCTGCACGATCGCTTCCAGCGCGCGCTGCGGTTCGTGTTCAAGCTCCAGAACCGCCAGACCACTGGCGCGCACCGAGGCACAGCGATCCCACAGACCGGACAATTTCAGTCGATCCTCGATCAGCGGCACGGTGCGATCCAGCGTGGTCACCACCGAGTAGGCATGGCCGAGAAACATCGCGGTGCTGGCCGCCGCATCGGTGATGTCCACCACCGGCACGTTGAGCAATTCCTGCAAACCCTCGCGGCCGTGCTCGCCGTAGCCCGCCTGGATCACCGCATCGAAGGGTTGATCGTAGGCCATCACCCGGTCCATCACGGCGATGGCGGCCAGGTAACTTTCGAAATTGCCTTCAATCGATTCGGCGCCGAAGTACGGCGTCAGGCCGACGATTTCGGTACCGGGCGAAGCGACGGCCTGCGCCGAGCGGGCGATGGCGTCGGTGATGGATTCGGTGGTGTTGACGTTGACCACGAGAATACGCATGGAAAAATCCTTATTGCGGGCAGTGGTGCGGCCCGAAAAACCGGGCCGCGAAGGGATCAGTGGCTGACGTTATCCACAGCGATGCATTCGCCGCTGACTTCGGCGTAATGGGTCTGGCGCTTGGCGATGATCAGGTAAAGCATGCCGGCGATGCCGGCACCGATCAGCCAGGAGAACGGCGAGACGCTGTGGAAACCGGGCACCAATGCCAGAACGATGGCGATCAGCGCTGCAGGAATAAACGCCGCCACCGCGCGGAAATTGATGCCACGGCTGTAGTAATAAGCGCCGTTGGGATCTTCGCTGTAGAGCTGCGGCACGTTGATCCGGCCTTTGCGGATCAGCCAGTAGTCGACCATGATCACCCCGTACAACGGGCCGAGCAGGGCGCCGAGGCCCGACAGGAAATACACGATCACCAGCGGGCTGTTGTAGAGGTTCCACGGCAGGATCAGCACGGCAATGGTTGCGCTGATCAGCCCGGCGCGGCGGAATGTCAGGTACTTCGGCGCCAGGTTGCTGAGGACGAACGCCGGGGCGACGAAGTTGGCCATGATGTTTACCGCGACGGTGACGATCAGAAAAGCCAGGCAGCCGAGCACCAAAAAGAACGTGTTGGGGATCGAAGCGATGATCTCGGTCGGACTTTCGATGATCCGCCCGTTGATCTGGAACTGCGCGCCACAGAGCAGCACGGTAATCGCGGCGAATACCAGAATGTTCACCGGCAAGCCCCAGAAATTTCCTACCTTGATGGTTTTGCGGCACGGCGAAGAACGGGCGAAATCGCAGAAGTTGAGGATCAGCGTGCCGTAAATCGCCAGCCACAACGCGCCGCCGGCAAAGATGTTGCGCCACATCTCGCCACCGGTCAGCGGCTCGCGGATCGACCAGGCAATGGTCGCGTTGGCCTGGAAATACATCCACCCGGCAAGGGCTGCAACGGTCAGCAGAATCACCGGCCCGGCAAACGCCTCGTAACGGCGCACCATTTCCATGCCGTAGGCAAGGATCGCCAGTTGCACCAGCCAGATGGCAACGAAGCACACCCAGCCCAGAGTCGACAGGCCGAGAATCGAGTTGTGATCGTATTCAGCGAAGCCCGGATGCACGGCAGTCAGCAAGACGCGGAAGACCACCGAGGCGAGGTATGTCTGAATGCCGAACCAGGCGATGGCGATAACCGCCCTGATCAGTGCAGGAATTTGCGCACCGTGGATGCCGAAGCTGATCCGGCTGATCACCGGAAACGGCACCCCGGTTTTCTGCCCCATGTACCCGGACAGGTTCATGAAGAAGTACACCAGCGCCGCGCCGATCCCAAGCGACAAGAGGATTTGCCAGCCGCCCAGGCCCAACGCATACAGGCCGATGGCGAACGAGTAGTTGGCGATGTTGTGCACATCATTCGTCCACAGGGCGAAGATGCTGTACTGGCCCCAGCGCCGGCCTTCGGCTTTGGTCGGCGCCAGATCGCTGTTGTGCAGACGCGGGCTCAGTTGCAGCGGCTCGCTCAGTCCGTCATCGGGCAACGGTTGATCGAGCGTAGAGGAGGGCAGATTCAGCGCGATGTTATTCGAAAGACTTGTACGCATTCCGGCAGGCTCCTGACGTTCGCCACCGCGATGACTGTGCATGAGCGCTCAGGCTCGACAAATCTTCGTCGCGACGGTGAAAACATCACTGGTTACGGGGCATCTGCAGCCTGTACGGGATAGGGCGCTTCAGGCTTGCGGATCGAAAGTGTGCATGTTTTGCAGTTTTGTATACAAAACATGTATGCGATAAAGCCAGATTTGTGCCAGATATGAATCTATGGGCAGCCACGCTCATTTCGAATAGTTATCGATGCAGCATAAGTCGCTGAAAAACCGGCGATATAAATTGATCGATTGGACAGGAATTTTTTTCAGGGGAGGGATTTTGCAGAGGGGCAAGCAGATGGGGATTCTGCTGGGGAGTGTAACTTTTCAGGGCGTCAGAACTGAAAGTGCACACATAAATGGCACTGATGGTGACAACCTTGTGTACACCTTTTGTGTGCCTGGCACATATCAATGTGGGAGCGAGCCTGCTCGCGAATGCGGTGGATCAGGCAACTGAAACGTTGACTGGAACTGCGCTTTCGCGAGCAGGCTCGCTCCCACAGGTCTTTCTATAAATGGGGGATCAAACCTTGCTCTTGCTGATGATATTCCCCGCATGCAACCCGCATTCTTTCTGCGTGGCTTCTTCCCACCACCAGCGGCCTTCACGCTCGTGCTGGTTCGGCAGCACCGGGCGGGTGCAGGGTTCGCAGCCGATGCTGATGAAACCGCGCTCGTGCAGGCTGTTGTAGGGCAGTTCGAGCATGCGGATGTAACCCCAGATCTCCTCGCTGGTCATCTGCGCCAACGGGTTGAACTTGTACAGGGTGCGTTCCGGTGTCGAGAACGCCGTGTCGATTTCCAGCACCGCCACAGCGCTGCGGGTGCCCGGGCTCTGATCGCGGCGCTGGCCGGTGGCCCAGGCTTTGACGTCGGACAGCTTACGGCGCAGCGGCTCGATCTTGCGGATGCCGCAGCATTCGCCGTGGCCGTCCTTGTAGAAACTGAACAGGCCTTTTTCCTTCACGAACGGTTCGAGTTTCGTGTAGTCCGGCGAGACGATTTCGATGTCGATCTTGTAGTGCTCGCGCACCTGCTCGATGAAGCGGTAGGTCTCCGGATGCAGGCGGCCGGTGTCGAGGCTGAACACTTTGACGTTCTTGTTCAGCTTCCACGCCATATCCACCAGCACCACGTCCTCGGCGCCGCTGAAAGATATCCACAAGTCATCGCCGAACTCGGCGAAGGCGAGTTTGAGAATGTCCTGGGCGGATTTGTTGGCATAGGTCGTGGCGAGTTCCACGACGTCAAACGTTGGGCTCATCAGGGCGGCTTCCTACAGGTCAATGGCGCTCGGGCGCTCTATAGGGGGCCGATGGTAACAAAAAGCTGCCGCGCCCGGGGCGTCCTCTGCGTTGCGCGCCTCGGGGGCAGACGCTAGAGTTCGGCCTCGCTTGACTCAAATAATCACTACAAACGGGAGTGTCTTGTGGAAATTGCTTGCCTGGATCTTGAAGGGGTACTGGTACCGGAAATCTGGATCGCCTTCGCCGAAAAAACCGGAATCGACTCCCTCAAGGCCACCACCCGGGACATTCCCGATTACGACGTATTGATGAAGCAGCGTTTGCGCATCCTAGACGAGCACGGCCTCAAGCTCTCGGATATTCAGGAAGTGATCGCCACGCTCAAACCGCTGGACGGCGCGGTGGAGTTCGTCAACTGGCTGCGCGAGCGTTTCCAGGTAGTGATTCTCTCGGACACTTTTTATGAGTTTTCACAACCACTGATGCGCCAGCTGGGCTTCCCGACTCTGCTTTGCCATCGCTTGATCACTGACGAAAGCGGGCGGGTGACGGGCTATCAACTGCGCCAGAAAGATCCCAAGCGTCAGTCGGTGCTGGCGTTCAAGAGCCTGTACTACCGGGTGATCGCGGCGGGTGATTCATACAACGACACGACCATGCTCGGCGAGGCGGACGCGGGGATTCTGTTTCATGCGCCGGACAACGTGATTCGCGAGTTTCCGCAGTTTCCGGCGGTGCATACGTTTGAAGAGCTGAAGCGGGAATTTCTCAAGGCCTCAAACCGCGATCTCAGCCTGTAAGCCTCGCTACCTGATGATCGTTCCCACGCTCTGCGTGGGAATGCCTCAACGGACGCTCCGCGTTCGGCTTTGGATGGGACGCGGAGCGTCCCGGGCTGCATTCCCACGCGGAGCGTGGGAACGATCATTCCTCAGAGGTTTTGCAGGGTTTCCAAGAGAATTCTGACTTTGGTCATCGACTCCTGATACTCCGCCTGCCAGTCCGAATCGGCGACGATCCCGCCGCCGCCCCAGCAGCACACCTGGCCATCCTTGACCAACAGACTGCGAATAGCGATGGAGCTGTCCATCTCACCGCGCACGTCCAGGTACAGCAACGATCCGCAATACAAACCGCGCCGGGTTGGCTCCAGCTCGTCGATGATCTGCATCGCCCGTATCTTCGGTGCGCCGGTGATCGAGCCGCCGGGGAAGCTGCCAGCGATCAGGTCAAGCGCGTCACGATCCGCCGCCAGTTCACCGGTCACGCTGCTGACCAGATGATGCACATTCGGATAGCTCTCCAGACTGAATAGCTCCGGCACCCGCACCGAGCCGATGCGGCAGGTGCGCCCGAGGTCGTTGCGCAGCAGGTCGACGATCATCAGGTTTTCCGCGCGATCCTTGGGGCTGGCCAGCAGTTCGGCGGCGTTGGCAGCGTCTTCGGCTGGGGTCAGGCCGCGTGGGCGAGTGCCTTTGATCGGTCGGGTTTCGACTTGGCGCTGGCTGACTCTGACGAAACGTTCCGGTGACAGGCTCAGCACCGCGCCGCCGTCGGGCAGGCTCTGGAAGCCGGAGAACGGCGTCGGGCAGGCCTGACGCAAAGCGCAGTAAGCCAGCCACGGATCGCCCTGGCATTGCGCGCGGAAGCGTTGCGCGAAGTTGACCTGATAGCAGTCGCCAGCCTGGATGTAGTCCTGAATGCGTTCGAAGGCCTGACGGTAGTCGTCGGCCGAGAGATCAGCGGCCATGGGGGCGTTCAGTTTGAATGGAGCCAGCGCGTCAACTTGAGGCTGAGTGAACAGCGCGACCAATCGCTGCCGTTCACTGTCGACAAGCGAAGGATGAAAGACCAATTGGCTGGTTTGCCCGTGGTGATCACTGATCAGCGCCCAGTCGTACAGGCCAAAACGCGCATCGGGCAGTTGCAGGTCATCCAGTGCCTGACTCGGCAGGTTTTCCAGATGCCGGCCGAAGTCGTAGCTCAAATAACCGATCAGTCCGCCGGCGAACGGCAATTCGGGTCCGGCAGGCAACTGCGCTCCGCCCAAGCGGCTGAGGTTGTCACGCAGGCGCTGGAGGAAATGCGCGCCGCTCTCGTCCGGCAACACCGCCAGTTGTTCCAGCGGCCAAGCGCTGAGCAAGTCATAACGGCCGCGTTCAGCGCTCGGCCGGCCGCTGTCGAGCAGCACGGCGCCGGGTGCGTTGCGAATGGCCGCGAAATAGTCGGCGGGGTTGGCGCGGTAGGGCAGTGGGTGTACGGAGCAGGTCAACATGGGCGGGGCAGATCGGCCGTTGAGGCGGGGTGGGGATTGTAGTCCTCTGCGGGAATTGCTCCTAGAGGGGATGTCGGCGATTGGCAGATGGGCGGCAGGCTTGAGGCTCGTGTTGGTAGCAAGTCCGCTTTCGCGAGCAGGCTCGCTCCCACAGGGGTTGCATTCCAATGTGGGAGCGAGCCTGCTCGCGAAGGCCGCGACTCGATTCTGAATCAGCCCTCGACCGCAGGAATATGCCCAAACATCTCCTGGGTAAACGCCACCCGCTCTTCAACCGATTCCTTTACGCCCCGCGCCTTCAGCTCTTCCAGCCGCGCTTCAACCGCGTGGGTACGCAAGGTCAGGCCGCAATCGTTGGCGATCTGAATGTTCAGCCCCGGCCGCGCATTCAGCTCGAGGATCAGCGGGCCTTTTTCCTGATCGAGCACCATGTCCACGCCGATATAACCCAGCCCGCACAGCTCATAGCAGCCGGCGGCGAGTTTCATGAAACCGTCCCAGTAGGGCAGTTGCACGCCGTCCACCGCGTTGGTGGTGTCGGGGTGTTTGGTGATGATGTTGTTCAGCCAGGTGCCGCGCAACGTAAGGCCGGTGGCGAGATCGACGCCGACGCCAATGGCGCCCTGGTGCAGGTTGGCCTTGCCGCCGGACTGACGGGTCGGCAGACGCAACATCGCCATCACCGGGTAACCCATCAGCACGATGATGCGGATGTCCGGCACGCCTTCGTAGCTGATGCTTTTGAAGATCTGGTCCGGGGTCACGCGGTATTCGATCAGTGCGCGGTCGCGGTGGCCGCCCAGCGAGTACAGGCCGGTGAGGATGCTCGAGATGTGATGCTCCAGCTCTTCGTGGGCGAGGATCTTGCCCGACACCGTGCGATAACGGCCTTCGAAGCGGTCGGCGATGACGATGATGCCGTCGCCACCCGCGCCCTGCGCCGGTTTGATCACGAAGTCGCTACGCCCGCCGATGATCTCGTCGAGCTTGTCGATTTCCTTCTCGGTGGAGATCACCCCGTACAGCTCCGGCACGTGAATGCCGGCGGCGATGGCGCGTTCCTTGGTGAGGATCTTGTCATCGACGATCGGGTACAGGCTGCGCTTGTTGTACTTGAGCACGTAGTCCGCGTTTCGGCGGTTGATGCCCATGATGCCGCGCGCCTCGAGGGCCTTCCACGTCTTCCAGAAACCGAACATCAGACGTCAGCCTTCTTCAGGAAGGCCTTGAAACGTACCAGTTCGGTCAGGCGGTAGCCGCGATAGCGACCCATCGCCAGCATGAAACCGACCAGAATCAGCAGGATCGCCGGGAAGGTAAACACGAAGTACACGAGCTCCGGCACGGTCATGATCAGGTGCGCGAGGGAGGCAGCGAACAGCGTGCCGATCGCGACTTTCAGCGCATGGTTGGCGCCGCGTTCTTCCCAGGTGATCGACAGCCGTTCGATGGTCATGGTCAGAATCACCATCGGGAACAGCGCCACCGACAAGCCACGCTCAAGGCCAAGCTTGTGGCTGAACAGACTGATCGCCGCAATCAACACCACGACGAAGGTCAGCACCACCGACAGGCGCGGCAGCATTTGCAGCTTCAGATGTTCGAGATACGAGCGTAGCGACAGGCCCAGCGCGGTGATCACCGTGAACAGCAGAATGCCGAAGCCCAGCTGCGTTTCGCGGAAGGCAAGGGCGATCAGCACCGGGGTGAATGTGCCCAGGGTCTGCAGGCCGATCAGGTTGCGCAGGATCAGGATCACCAGCACGCCGATCGGGATCATCACCATGATCATGAAGGTCTGCTGGGTCTGCAGCGGCAAGCCGTACAGCGAGTAATCGAGGAAGTTGGCGTCAGTGTTTTCGTCCGTCAGCTTGGCCAGACGAATCGCGTTCATCTCGCTGTTGTTCAGGCTGAAGGTCACGTTGGCTTTCTTGCCGCCGTCGACGGTGATCAGGTTTTCGTCACCGGTCCACCACAGCAGGCGATCGGTCGGCAGGCCTTGCTCACCGGTTTCCGGGTTGAAGTACAGCCAGTCGTTGCCGTTGAAGCTGCGCAGCCACAGTTCGGGAGTCTGAGGCTGATCGGCGACGAGGCGGATGGTGTGGACTTTTTCTACCGGAACGTGGGCAATCGACAGCAGCAGTTCGACGATCTTGGCTTTGTGCGAAGTCGACGGATCGCCGGCCAGCAGCAATTTGACGTTGTCGTCATTCACGTTGTTGACGCGCTTGATCGCCTCGCCAATAAAGGTTTCGACGTCGGCCGAATGTTGGCGGATCGGCGCGAGCAGGGCTTCGGCGGCGATTTTTTCCGGGCCTTCGATGACCATGCTGTCACGGAAGGTCGGGCCTTTGACCTTGGATTTTTCCGCGGTGTAGCGCTTGGTCAGCACCAGACGGTAATACAGCGTCTGGTTACCCTTGGCGCGACGGGCCGACCAGGTCACCTTGCGGTTGCCGTCGATGCGGTTCACCGCGACGCCGTAGTTATTGGAGATGAAGCTTTCGTTGAGGCTCACGTAATCGCGGCTCAACGGCGGCACGAACATCTGGATCTTCACGGGATCTTTGGTGCTGGCGACGAACTCGACCTTGGCGTCGATGTTCCACAGGTCGTCGGTGGCGTCTTCGGTCACCGGGATGCCGAGCACGAAAATCTGATAGGCCGTAACCGAAACGCCCAGCAGCACCAGCACGGCGATCAGGATTTTCAGGTGGAAGGTTAGAGAACGCATGGAAATTACTCGGCGGTGTGAGCGGCGATGGTGCAGGCAGGTTTGCCGGCAGCGTATTTAAGACTGGGGTCGACCAGCGCGTCGAAGCGTTTCAGCGCCTCGGAGCCGATCAAAAGCGGGTATTGGAACGCACTTCGGTCGGTGAGGTTCACTTCGATGCTGCGCAATGCCGAACCCATGCAGATATCCAGCTCGATAACCGGACGGGCGGTGTACTGCTTGCCCTCTTCCGGATCGTAGTCGCCGGCGCGGCGCTTGATCTTGCTGACTCGCGCCAGCGGCCGTTCGATGGGGTGTGAATGCGCGGTGTCGATGGCCAGGTAGAAACGTACCCAGGATTCACCGTTGCGTTTGAAGCGTTTGATGTCGCGGGCGCTCAGCGAGGCGGTTTTCGCCCCGGTGTCGAGTTTGGCCGCGACTTCGAGATTGATGCCGTCAAGCGAAGCGTATTCGTTGAGGCCATACACGGTTTTTTCCCCCGCGGCGGCGAGGCCGGGCAGGCAAAACAGAGCAAAAAAGGTGGGGAAAGGCTTGAGTCTCATAAATCCTGGTGCGCAGCGTTCCGTTATCGGTTCAGGTGCCCGCACAACCGTGCGCAAGCCCCCGCGTATGCCTGGCAGCTTTTTATGGCAAGCCGTACAAAGACCCGCAAATGCGGGCGGCATTCTAGCACGGTGGTTTTATGGCGCCAGCGCTTGCGCCGACCCATGAGCTGCAAGGGGTGCCACTCTTGTGGGAGCGAGCCTGCTCGCGAAAGCGCTGTGTCATTCGATGCAGAAGCCGGCTGATGTGCCGCCTTCGCGAGCAGGCACGCTCCCACAGTAATAGATGATCGATTGGCTGCGGTTATTAGACGATTGTCGACAATACCTATTTATCCTTTGACTCATCGGGCCGGATTGGCTAGTTTTTGCCGCATTGGATTTAAAGGTGTCGACAATCATGCTGGATCAACTCGATCCCCCGGTCATCAATGGCGACGATTCCGAGACGCTGTCGGAAAACGTCTTCCGGCGCATCCAGGCCGCAATCGTCAAGGGCGAAATCGCCCCGGGCAGCAAGATCTCCGAGCCGGAGCTGGCGCGCACCTATGGCATCAGCCGGGGGCCGCTGCGTGAGGCGATCCATCGTCTGGAAGGCCAGCGCCTGCTGGTGCGTGTGCCGCACGTCGGTGCGCGGGTGGTCTCGCTCAGCCATGCCGAATTGATCGAACTCTACGAAATCCGTGAATCTCTCGAAGGCATGGCCTGCCGCCTCGCCGCCGAGCGCATGAGCGTCGAGGAGATCGATGAACTGCGCCGGGTCCTGGAAACCCACGAGCGCGATGCGGCGTTTCAGGCCGGCGTCGGTTATTACCAGCAGGAAGGCGATTTCGACTTTCATTACCGGATCATCCAGGGCAGCGGCAATCGCACGCTGACGCAGATGCTCTGCGGCGAGCTGTATCAACTGGTGCGCATGTACCGCATCCAGTTTTCCACCACGCCGAACCGCCCGCACCAGGCCTTCGCCGAACACCACCGCATTCTCGATGCCATCGCCGACCGTGACGGCGAGCTCGCGGAATTGTTGATGCGCCGCCACATCGGCGCCTCGAAACGCAACATCGCCCGTCACTACGAGGACGGCGCCCACAACAAGACAGCCACTGAACGAGGTGATGCATGACTTCCAACCTGAACACGCCGGGCCAGCGCTTCCGCGATGCGGTCGCCAGCGAGCATCCTTTGCAAGTGGTCGGCGCGATCAACGCCAACCACGCGCTGCTGGCCAAACGCGCCGGTTTCAAGGCTATCTACCTGTCCGGTGGCGGTGTAGCCGCAGGTTCTCTGGGCGTGCCGGATCTGGGCATCACCGGGCTGGACGACGTGCTCACCGACGTACGCCGCATCACCGATGTCTGCGACCTGCCGCTGCTGGTGGACGTGGATACCGGGTTCGGCTCGTCGGCCTTCAACGTCGCGCGCACCGTCAAGTCGATGATCAAGTTCGGCGCGGCGGCGATTCACATCGAGGACCAGGTTGGCGCCAAGCGCTGCGGCCATCGCCCGAATAAAGAAATTGTCAGCCAGCAGGAAATGGTCGATCGCATCAAAGCCGCCGTCGATGCGCGCACCGACGACAGCTTCGTGATCATGGCGCGCACCGATGCGCTGGCGGTGGAAGGTCTGGAATCGGCACTTGATCGCGCGGCAGCGTGCATCGAGGCGGGCGCCGACATGATCTTCCCGGAGGCGATTACCGAACTGGACATGTACAAGCTGTTCGCCAACCGTGTGAAAGCCCCGATCCTGGCCAACATCACCGAGTTCGGCGCAACGCCGCTGTACACCACCGAACAACTGGCCGGCGCTGACGTCTCGCTGGTGCTTTACCCGCTGTCGGCGTTCCGCGCGATGAACAAGGCAGCGGAAAACGTCTACACGGCAATCCGCCGCGATGGCACGCAACAGAATGTCATCGACACCATGCAGACTCGCATGGAGCTCTACGATCGTATCGATTACCACACGTTCGAGCAGAAGCTCGATGCGTTGTTTGCACAGAAGAAAGGCTGAACAAAACCCCACGAGTTTCCCCATACAAATTCAAGAAGATTGGAGAACACAATGGCCGAAGCAAAAGTACTCAGTGGCGCCGGGCTCCGTGGCCAGGTTGCCGGGCAAACCGCGCTGTCCACCGTGGGCCAGGCCGGAGCCGGGCTGACCTATCGCGGCTACGACGTGCGTGAACTGGCCGCCGACGCGCAATTTGAAGAAGTCGCCTATCTGCTGCTGTACGGCGAACTGCCGACCAAAGCGCAACTGGCCGACTATCAGACCAAACTGAGCAAGCTGCGCGACCTGCCGCAAGCTTTGAAGGAAGTGCTCGAACGAATTCCCGCCGACGCGCATCCGATGGACGTCATGCGCACCGGTTGCTCATTCCTCGGCAACATCGAACCGGAGAAAGACTTCTCTGAACAGCGCGACAAGACCGACCGTCTGCTCGCCGCGTTCCCGGCGATCATGTGCTACTGGTATCGCTTCAGCCACGACGGCAAGCGCATCGACTGCGTCAGCGACGAGCCAACCATCGGTGGCCACTTCCTGCACCTGCTGCACGGCAAGAAACCGAGTGAATTGCACGTCAAAGTCATGAACGTGTCGCTGATCCTCTACGCCGAACACGAATTCAATGCCTCAACCTTCACCGCACGGGTTTGCGCTTCGACCTTGTCGGATCTGTACTCGTGCGTGACGGCGGCGATCGGCTCGCTGCGTGGTCCGTTGCACGGTGGCGCCAACGAAGCGGCGATGGAAATGATCGAGCGCTTCTCATCGCCGGAAGAGGCGATCAAAGGCACCCTCGGCATGCTCGAGCGCAAGGACAAGATCATGGGCTTCGGCCACGCGATCTATAAGGACAGCGACCCGCGCAACGAGGTGATCAAGGGCTGGGCGAAAAAACTCGCGGACGAGGTCGGCGACAAGGTGCTGTTCCCGGTTTCCGAGGCCATCGACAAGACCATGTGGGAGCAGAAGAAACTGTTCCCGAATGCCGACTTCTATCACGCCTCGGCTTACCACTTCATGGGCATCCCGACCAAGCTGTTCACGCCGATCTTCGTCTGCTCGCGCCTGACCGGCTGGGCCGCGCACGTGTTCGAACAACGCGCCAACAACCGCATCATCCGCCCAAGCGCCGAATACACCGGCGTCGAACAGCGCAAGTTCGTGCCAATCGAACGTCGCTGAATGGTGAGGGCCAAGCGCTGATCCGAGATCCACCGAAGACCCTGTGGGAGCTGGCTTGCCAGCGATGACTGAGTCACATTCAACATTGATGTCGACTGACCCACCGCTATCGCTGGCAAGCCAGCTCCCACAGGGTTCGGGGTGAATTTCAAGGTCGGTGTCGCGCTCACCCTTTGCAACCACCGTGACCCGAGTCCTGACCCGATGAACACAGAATTCCGCAAGAACCTGCCCGGCACGCCGCTGGATTACTTCGACACCCGCGCGGCGGTCGAGGCGATTGCGCCTGGCAGCTACGACACCCTGCCGTACACCTCCCGCGTGCTGGCGGAAAACCTTGTGCGTCGCTGCGCCCCGGCCACGCTCACCGACTCGCTCAAGCAACTGATCGAACGCAAGCGCGACCTCGATTTTCCGTGGTTCCCGGCGCGGGTGGTCTGCCACGACATCCTCGGCCAGACCGCGCTGGTCGACCTCGCCGGTCTGCGTGACGCCATCGCTTTGCAGGGCGGTGACCCGGCGCAGGTCAACCCGGTGGTGCCGACGCAACTGATCGTCGACCACTCGCTGGCCGTCGAGGCGGGCGGTTTCGATGCCCAGGCCTTCGAGAAGAACCGCGCCATCGAAGACCGCCGCAACGAAGACCGTTTCCACTTCATCAACTGGACCAAAAAGGCCTTCAAGAACGTCGACGTGATCCCGCCGGGCAACGGCATCATGCACCAGATCAACCTGGAGAAAATGTCGCCGGTGATTCAGGTGCGCGAAGGCGTGGCGTTCCCCGACACTTGCGTCGGCACCGACAGCCACACGCCGCACGTCGATGCGCTCGGTGTGATTGCCATCGGCGTCGGCGGCCTCGAAGCCGAGAGCGTGATGCTCGGTCGCGCGTCGTGGATGCGTCTGCCGGAAAGCGTTGGCGTTGAACTGACCGGCAAGCTGCAACCGGGCATCACCGCTACCGACATGGTCCTGGCTTTGACCGAGTACCTGCGTAAACAGAAAGTCGTCGGCGCGTGGCTGGAATTCTTCGGTGAAGGTGCAGCAGCGCTGACCCTCGGCGACCGCGCGACCATTTCCAACATGGCCCCGGAATACGGCGCCACGGCGGCGATGTTCTACATCGACCAGCAGACCATCGATTACCTGAAACTGACCGGTCGTGAAGACCAGCAGGTTCAATTGGTCGAGCAGTACGCCAAACTCACCGGCCTGTGGGCTGACAGCCTGAAAGGCGCGCAGTACGAGCGCGGCCTGACTTTTGATCTGTCTTCGGTGGTGCGCAACATGGCCGGCCCGAGCAACCCGCACGCCCGCGTTGCGGTATCGGATCTGGCAGCCAAAGGCATCTCCGGCCAGTGGGATGACGTGCCGGGGCAAATGCCCGACGGCGCGGTGATCATCGCCGCGATCACCAGTTGCACCAACACCAGCAACCCGCGCAACGTCATCGCCGCTGGCCTGTTGGCGCGCAATGCCAACAAGCTCGGCCTGACCCGCAAGCCGTGGGTCAAATCCTCGCTGGCACCGGGTTCGAAAACCGTAGCGCTGTACCTCGATGAAGCGGGGCTGACCACCGAACTGGAGCAGCTCGGCTTCGGCGTCGTGGCGTTTGCCTGCACCACCTGCAACGGCATGTCCGGCGCCCTTGATCCGCTGATCCAGCAAGAGATCATCGACCGCGATCTGTACGCGACCGCGGTGCTTTCCGGCAACCGCAACTTCGACGGCCGCATTCACCCGTACGCCAAACAGGCATTCCTTGCTTCGCCGCCGCTGGTGGTTGCTTACGCGATCGCCGGGACCATCCGTTTCGATATCGAGAAGGATGTGCTGGGCGTGGTCGATGGTCGGGAAATCCGCCTGAAAGACATCTGGCCGAGCGATGAAGAAATCGATGCGGTGGTGAAGTCTTCGGTCAAGCCTGAGCAGTTCCGTCAGGTCTATATTCCGATGTTCGCCGTGCATGAAGACACCGGGCCGAAAGTCGCGCCGCTGTACGACTGGCGCGAGATGAGCACCTACATCCGCCGTCCGCCGTACTGGGAAGGCGCACTGGCCGGCGCCCGTCCGCTGAAGGGCATGCGCCCGCTGGCGGTGCTGCCGGACAACATCACCACTGATCACCTGTCGCCATCGAACGCGATCATGCTCGACAGCGCCGCCGGCGAATACCTGGCAAAAATGGGCCTGCCGGAAGAGGACTTCAACTCCTACGCCACCCACCGTGGCGACCACCTGACGGCACAGCGCGCGACCTTCGCCAACCCGAAGCTGTTCAACGAAATGGTCGTGGAAAACGGCAAGGTCAAGCAGGGTTCGCTGGCGCGTGTCGAGCCGGAAGGCCAGGTCATGCGCATGTGGGAAGCCATCGAAACCTACATGCAGCGCAAGCAGCCGCTGATCATCATCGCTGGCGCTGACTACGGCCAGGGTTCGTCCCGCGACTGGGCGGCGAAAGGCGTGCGCCTGGCTGGTGTCGAGGCGATTGCCGCTGAAGGTTTCGAACGCATTCACCGCACCAACCTGGTGGGCATGGGCGTGTTGCCGCTGGAATTCAAACCCGGCACCAACCGCCACACCCTGGCCATCGACGGCAGCGAAACCTACGACGTGATCGGCGAACGCAAACCCCGCGCGGATCTGACGCTGGTGATTCATCGCAAGAATGGCGAGCGGGTCGAAGTGCCGGTGACCTGCCGTCTCGATACCGCTGAAGAAGTGTCGATCTACGAGGCCGGCGGCGTGTTGCAGCGCTTTGCTCAGGACTTCCTCGAAGGATCGGCGGTCGCCGTTTAAATCAACGTGTGGGCATGGGATTTCAAGTCCCATGCCTTCGGTAAGGAGCACCATGGCTCACGCACCACAAATCAGAATCGCTGCCACCTACATGCGCGGCGGCACCAGCAAAGGCGTGTTCTTCAGCCTCACCGATCTGCCCCAAGCAGCGCAGGTTGCCGGCCCGGCTCGCGACGCGCTGCTGCTGCGGGTGATCGGCAGTCCCGACCCGTACGACAAGCAAATCGACGGCATGGGCGGCGCAACGTCGAGCACCAGCAAAACCGTGATCCTGTCGAAAAGCACCCGCGCCGATCACGACGTCGATTACCTGTTCGGCCAGGTGTCGATCGACAAGCCGTTCGTCGACTGGAGCGGCAACTGCGGCAACCTCTCCGCGGCGGTCGGTTCGTTCGCCATCAGCAACGGTCTGGTCGACGCCAGCCGCATTCCGCACAACGGCGTGGCGGTGGTGCGCGTGTGGCAGGCCAACATCGGCAAGACCATCATCGCCCACGTGCCGATCACCAACGGCGAAGTGCAGGAAACCGGTGATTTCGAACTCGACGGCGTGACCTTTCCGGCGGCCGAAGTGCAGGTCGAATTCATGGATCCGGCGGCGGAAGAAGAGGGCGGCGGTGGCTCGATGTTCCCTACCGGCAATCTGGTCGACGAGCTGGAAGTGCCGGGTGTCGGCACGTTCAAGGCGACCATGATCAATGCCGGGATCCCGACGATTTTCGTCAACGCCGAAGACATCGGCTACACCGGCACCGAACTGCAAGGTGCGATCAACGGCGATCCGAAAGCGCTGCTGATGTTCGAGACGATTCGTGCTTACGGTGCGTTGCGCATGGGCCTGATCGCCAATCTGGAAGAAGCCGCCAAGCGGCAGCACACGCCGAAAGTCGCATTCGTCGCCAAGCCTGCGGATTACGTAGCGTCGAGTGGTAAAGCGATTGCGGCCAGTGACGTCGATCTGCTGGTGCGCGCGTTGTCGATGGGCAAACTGCACCACGCGATGATGGGCACGGCAGCAGTGGCGATCGGCACGGCGGCGGCGATTTCCGGCACGTTGGTGAATCTCGCTGCGGGTGGCATTGAACGCAACGCGGTGCGTTTCGGCCATCCGTCGGGGACTTTGCGCGTGGGCGCTGAAGCGACACTGGAGAATGGCGAGTGGGTGGTGAAGAAAGCCATCATGAGCCGCAGTGCGCGGGTGCTCATGGAAGGCTATGTCCGCGTGCCCGGCGATTGCTTTTAAGCAACAGCAATATCCTTGTGGGAGCGAGCCTGCTCGCGAAAGCGATGCATCAGACATGCAAATGTTGACTGACGCTCAGCCTTCGCGAGCAGGCTCGCTCCCACAGTGGATTGCATTTCAATCATAAGAAATCGTTAGCCCTGAACCGAGGTCCCATCAACGAACCACTTCACGAGTGAATCGAACATGAGCGCCAACGTCGACCTGAACAACCGTCCCGATTACGACGCAGTCCTGCAGGACATCGCCGACTACGTCCTCACCTTCAAGCCCGAATCCGCCGAGGCGCTGAACACCGCGCGCAACTGCCTGATCGACACGCTGGGCTGCGGTCTGCTGGCCCTGCGTTTCCCCGAATGCACGAAACACCTCGGCCCGATCGTCGAGGGCACGGTGGTGCCGTTCGGCGCACGAGTGCCGGGCACCAGTTATCGCCTCGATCCGGTCAAGGCCGCGTGGGACATCGGCTGTATCGTCCGTTGGCTCGATTACAACGACACCTGGCTTGCCGCCGAATGGGGCCATCCATCGGACAACCTCGGCGCCATCCTCGCCGTTGCCGATCACCTGTCGCAAAAACGCGTCGCTAACGGTGAAGCGCCGCTGACGGTCCGCGATGTGCTGGAAGCAATGATCATGGCCCACGAGATTCAAGGCGTGATCGCTCTGGAAAACTCCTTCAACCGGGTTGGACTCGACCACGTCATTCTGGTGAAAGTCGCCTCGACCGCCGTCAGCGCCAGACTGATGGGCGCCCATCGCGAGCAGATGCTGTCGGCGCTGTCCCATGCCTTCGCCGACGGTCAGGCGCTGCGCACCTATCGCCATGCGCCGAACGCCGGCTCGCGCAAATCCTGGGCGGCAGGGGATGCGGCGAGTCGCGGCGTGCGCCTGGCCGACATCGCCATGCGCGGTGAGATGGGCATTCCCGGCGTTTTGAGCGCGAAGCAGTGGGGCTTCTATGACGTTTCGTTCAGCCACATCAACAACGATCTGGCGCTCAAGCCCGAGGACAAGCGCGCTTTCAGCTTTTCCCGGCCGTTCGGCAGTTACGTGATGGAAAACGTGCTGTTCAAGATCAGTTTCCCCGCCGAATTCCATGCGCAGACGGCGTGCGAGGCGGCGGTGACCTTGCATCCGCTGGTTCGCAATCGGCTGCATGAGATCGACCGCATCGTCATCACCACCCATGAATCGGCGATCCGCATCATTTCCAAGGTCGGCCCGCTGGCCAATGCCGCCGACCGCGACCACTGCCTGCAGTACATGACCGCCGTGCCGCTGGCATTCGGCAATCTGGTGGCGGAGCACTACGAAGACGACTTCCACAAGGCGCATCCGATCATCGATGTGCTGCGCGAAAAAATGCTCATCGTTGAAGAACCGCGCTTCACCCGCGAATACCTTGAGCCTGACAAACGCTCGATTGCCAACGCCGTGCAGGTGTTTTTCAAGGATGGCAGCAGCACCGACAACGTGCTGGTGGAGTACCCGATCGGCCATCGCCGCCGCCGCGCCGAAGGTATTCCGTTGCTGGAGGACAAGTTCAAGGCCAATCTGGCCACGCGGTTTGCCGGGCAGCGTTGCGCTGAGATATTTGCGCTCTGTGAGGATCAGGCGCGGCTTGAAGCCACAGCGGTGAATCGATTCATCGACCTGTTTGTGATCTGACGGACCGCGTTATCGTTCTTCGCGGGCAAGCCCGCTCCCACAGGGAATGGTGATGAACACAGAAATTGTGAACGCCTTCAGAACCTGTGGGAGCGGGCTTGCCCGCGATAGCGTCAGATCAGGCACTGCAAACCTACTTGAACCGCCGCTCAACGCCTTTTTCCACCAGAATCTTCGCCGAAATCTCCTCGACGGAAAAATGCGTGGAATTGATGTGCGGAATGTTCTCGCGGCGGAACAGGTTTTCCACTTCGCGCACTTCGAATTCGCACTGGGCGTAGCTTGAATAACGGCTGTTGGGCTTGCGCTCGTTGCGAATCGCAGTGAGGCGGTCGGGGTCGATGGTCAGGCCGAACAGCTTGTGCTGATGGGCGCGCAGGGCCGTCGGCAGGGTCAGGCGCTCCATGTCGTCTTCGGTCAGCGGATAGTTGGCCGCGCGGATGCCGAACTGCATGGCCATGTACAGACACGTCGGCGTTTTGCCGCATCGCGACACGCCCACTAGTATCAGATCGGCTTTGTCGTAATAGTGGGTGCGCGCGCCGTCATCGTTGTCGAGGGCGAAGTTCACCGCCTCGATGCGCTCCATGTAATTGGAGTTATGTCCGATCGAATGGGATTTGCCGACGGTGTAGGAAGAGTGCTCGGTAAGCTCCTGTTCGAGCGGCGCGAGGAAGGTCGAGAAAATGTCGATCATGAAACCATTGGACGTTGCGAGAATCTCACGAATGTCCTGATTGACGATGGTGTCGAAGATGATCGGGCGAAAGCCGTCGGTTTCAGCGGCTTTGTTGATTTGTTGTACCATGGCCCGCGCTTTTTCCACGCTGTCGATGTAGGGCCGCGTGAATTTGCTGAAGGTAATGTTTTCGAACTGCGCCAACAGGCTTTGACCCAGGGTTTCGGCGGTAATGCCGGTGCCATCGGAGATGAAGAAAGCAGATCGTTTCATTTGCACCTTGGGCCTTAAGCTAGTAACGAATCTTGGATATGATAGGCGCGATTTGCCGGCCGCCATTGGCCCGCATTCTCACTTATTTTCCAGGTCCAGGCCATACAACCGGCCAAGGCTCCCCCGGGCCGCCGGTTTCTGAGCTTTTCCAACACAGTTAGTGGAGAGATCACCTTGGTAGAGTACGTAGTTTCCCTCGATAAGCTCGGCAAACACGATGTTGAGCATGTGGGGGGCAAGAACGCATCCCTGGGCGAGATGATCAGTAACCTGGCAGGCGCCGGTGTTTCGGTCCCCGGCGGCTTCGCCACGACGGCTCAGGCCTATCGTGACTTCCTCGAACTGAGCGGCCTGAACGAGCAGATCCACAAGGCCCTCGACGCGCTCGACGTCGACGACGTCAATGCCCTGGCCAAGACCGGCGCGCAGATCCGCCAATGGATCATGGACGCCGAATTCCCGGAAAAACTTAACACCGAGATCCGCACAGCGTTCGCCGCGCTGTCGGCGGGCAACCCTGATGTGGCCGTTGCCGTGCGTTCTTCAGCCACCGCCGAAGACCTGCCGGACGCCTCGTTCGCCGGTCAGCAGGAAACCTTCCTGAACATCCGTGGTGTGGAAAACGTAATCCGCGCCGCCAAAGAGGTGTTCGCTTCGCTGTTCAACGACCGTGCGATTTCCTACCGCGTGCACCAGGGCTTCGACCACAAACTGGTCGCCCTGTCGGCTGGCGTGCAGCGCATGGTGCGTTCGGAAACCGGCACCGCCGGCGTGATGTTCACCCTCGATACCGAATCCGGTTTCCGTGACGTGGTGTTCATCACCGGCGCTTACGGCCTGGGCGAAACCGTCGTACAAGGCGCGGTCAACCCGGATGAGTTCTACGTACACAAAGGCACGCTGGAGGCCGGTCGTCCGGCGATCCTGCGTCGCAACCTGGGCAGCAAAGCCATCAAGATGATCTACGGCGACGAGGCCAAGGCCGGTCGTTCGGTCAAGACTGTCGATGTCGACAAGGCCGAACGCGCGCGTTTCTGCCTGACCGACGCCGAAGTCAGCGAGCTGGCCAAGCAGGCGATGATCATCGAGAAGCACTACGGCTGCCCGATGGACATCGAGTGGGCCAAGGACGGTGACGACGGCAAGCTGTACATCGTTCAGGCGCGTCCGGAAACCGTGAAAAGCCGCACCCAGGCCAACGTCATGGAACGTTACCTGCTGAAAGAAACCGGCACCGTGCTGGTGGAAGGTCGGGCGATCGGCCAGCGCATCGGCGCCGGCAAAGTACGCATCATCAAAGACGTCTCGGAAATGGACAAAGTCCAGCCGGGCGACGTGCTCGTTTCCGACATGACCGACCCGGACTGGGAACCGGTGATGAAGCGCGCCAGCGCCATCGTCACTAACCGTGGCGGGCGTACCTGCCACGCGGCGATCATCGCTCGTGAGCTGGGCATTCCGGCGGTGGTCGGTTGCGGAAACGCCACCCAGTTGCTGAAGGATGGCCAGGGCGTGACCGTGTCCTGCGCCGAAGGCGACACCGGTTACATTTTCGAAGGCGAACTGGGCTTCGACATCAAGAAGAACTCCGTCGACGCCATGCCGGAGCTGCCGTTCAAGATCATGATGAACGTCGGCAATCCGGATCGCGCCTTCGACTTCGCGCAATTGCCGAACGCCGGCGTTGGTCTGGCGCGTCTGGAATTCATTATCAACCGCATGATCGGCGTGCACCCGAAAGCGCTGTTGAACTACGACGGCCTGCCGCAGGAAATCAAGGACAGCGTCGACAAGCGTATTGCCGGTTACAGCGACCCTGTCGACTTCTACGTCGACAAACTGGTGGAAGGCATCAGCACCCTGGCTGCAGCGTTCACGCCGAAAAAAGTCATCGTGCGCCTGTCGGACTTCAAGTCCAACGAATACGCCAACCTGATCGGCGGCAAGCTCTACGAGCCGGAAGAAGAAAACCCGATGCTGGGTTTCCGTGGTGCTTCGCGTTACATCAGCGAATCGTTCCGCGATTGCTTCGAGCTCGAATGCCGCGCGCTGAAACGCGTGCGCAACGAGATGGGCCTGACCAACGTGGAAATCATGGTGCCGTTCGTCCGTACTTTGGGCGAAGCCAGCCAGGTGGTCGATCTGCTCGCCGAGAACGGCTTGAAGCGCGGCGAGAACGGTCTGCGCGTGATCATGATGTGCGAGCTGCCATCCAACGCGATTCTGGCTGAGGAATTCCTCGAATTCTTCGATGGCTTCTCGATCGGCTCCAACGACCTGACTCAACTGACGCTGGGTCTGGACCGTGACTCGGGGATCATCGCGCACTTGTTCGACGAACGTAATCCGGCGGTGAAGAAGCTGTTGGCCAATGCCATTCAGGCCTGCAACAAGGCCGGCAAGTACATCGGCATCTGCGGTCAGGGTCCTTCGGACCACCCGGATCTGGCCAAGTGGCTGATGGAACAGGGCATCGAAAGCGTGTCGCTGAACCCGGACACCGTGCTGGAAACCTGGTTCTTCCTCGCCGAAGGTCAGGCTTGATCAGTATGTAATTGGCCCGCGCCCCATGTGGGAGCGAGCCTGCTCGCGAAGACGCAGCAACATTCACCATGGATGTTGACTGATACACCGCTTTCGCGAGCAGGCTCGCTCTCACATGGGCCGGGCCTTGAGATTGAAGTAGGGCGGGCTCCATCGGAAGCCGCCCTTTTTTGTGCAAGAGCATTATGCAAAGCAGCAGCAACCTGTTTCCTGTCGCGCTGATCAGCGCCGAGCGGCGCGGCGATCTGAGCGAAGACGTCTATCGATTGAAACCCGGCAACAGCCCGGACTGGTCCGTAGAGATCGCCGTCACCCGTTTGGGCATGGCCGATGACACGGCGCCACGCGGCGTGCCGGTGATTCTGTTGCACGGCAGCTTTTCCAATCGGCGCTTCTGGTTTTCCCCCAAAGGTCTCGGGCTCGGCGCGTATCTGACGCGGCTGGGCTTCGACGTGTGGATTCCGGAAATGCGCGGTCACGGCCTGTCCCAGCGCAACGAAGACTATCGGCGCAACCGCGTGGCCGACTACGCCCGTTACGATCTGCCGGCGATTGCCGCGTTCGTGCGTGAGCAGAGCGGACAGATCCCGCACTGGATCGGCCATTCGCTCGGCGGCATCACCCTGGCGGCGGCGCTCGGTGGCGAATATCTCGGCGAACCGGCCGTGGCCTCGGCGGCGTTTTTCGGCACGCAGGTCAGCCGCACCTACTGGCCGTTGAAAATCCCACCGGTGGAGTGGGGCGGGCGCTTCATTCTCAAGCGTTTCGCGCAGTTGTCTGGCTCACGCCTCAAACGCGGACCGGAAGACGAGCCGATCGGCCTGGCCATCGAAAGCATGCGCTGGTACGGCTTGTTTGGCCGCTTCGGCGACAAGGATAAGGACTGGTGGGCCGGACTTGCCGAGGTGCAGGTGCCGGTGCTGGCGGTGACCGCAGCGGGGGATCATCAGGATCCGGCGTGGGCCTGCCGCAAGCTGTTCGAGCAGATCGGCTCAGAGTGCAAGCAGTTCATCAACCTGGGCCGCGAGCAGGGGTTCTCGGACAATTTCGGCCATGTCGAAATGTTGGTGAGCAAAGCAGCGCAGGCTGAAGTGTGGCCGCTGGTGGCGCGCTGGTTGAACGATCAGCAGACGCCGTTGCTGGCGCAGACGACGGATCTGGCCGCTGCGGTGTGAGGGTCGTTCCGTTCAGCCTGGCTTGCGGCTAAGATATGACGCATTGTGCGGTTCCGGTCATATTTCGTGACTGTTTAGCGATAACGTTTCAGCTGCGGTTCAGGTTCGCTCAGCGACCATGGCATGGACTAAGGTAAACAGCGACCGCCGGAACTCGTCTCATCAGAATGCGGCATCCTTGATCGTCTTCCTTGTTACAGGAGTTTTTCGATGGAACATTACCTTACGCCTGACCTGTGCGACGCCTACCCGGAGCTGGTGCAGGTGCTGGAACCGATGTTCAGCAATTTCGGCGGCCGGGATTCCTTCGGCGGCGAAATCGTGACCATCAAATGCTTCGAAGACAATTCGCTGGTCAAGGAGCAGGCCGAACTCAACGGCAAAGGCAAAGTGCTGGTGGTCGATGGCGGCGGTTCGCTGCGCCGCGCCCTGCTGGGCGACATGATCGCCGCCAAGGCCGCGCAGAACGGCTGGGAAGGGCTGGTGATCTACGGTTGCATCCGTGACGTCGACGTCATCGCCCAGACCGATCTCGGCGTGCAGGCGCTGGCCAGCCATCCGATGAAAACCGACAAGCGCGGCATCGGCGACCTCAACGTCCCGGTGACTTTCGCCGGCGTGACGTTCCACCCAGGCCAATACATTTATGCGGACAACAACGGCGTGATCGTGTCGCCGAGCCCGCTGAAAATGCCTGAATAAGCTTTTCGACAAGGGATGCGGATGTTCGAGGAAGAAAACGCGCAATGGGGGCTGGTGCATGCCCTGGTGCTGGACGGCAAGGGCGGTGCGCGTTCGATAGCCCGGACTGAGCTCGACGATTTGCAGCTGCAGGCCCATGAAAGCCTGTGGCTGCATTGGGATCGCAGCCATCCACAGACCCAAACCTGGTTGCGCAAGTCCAGCGGGCTCAACGAATTCACCTGCGATCTGCTGCTGGAAGAGAACACCCGCCCGCGTCTGTTGCCATTGCCCGACTCCGAGCTGTTGCTGTTTCTGCGCGGGGTCAATCTCAACCCGGGCGCCGAGCCGGAAGACATGGTCTCGGTGCGGATTTTCGCCTCGGCTCAGCGAGTGATTTCCCTGCGCTTGCGTCCGTTGCGCGCTACGGATGAGTTGCTGGCGCTGCTGGGTGAGGGCAAAGGGCCGAAAACTTCCTCGGAATTGATGCTGTATCTGGCGCAGTTCCTCACCAATAAAGTGCAGGATCTGGTCACGTGCCTGTCGGAAGTGGTGGATGAAGAGGAAGAAAAACTCGACGCCGACGAACGGTATACCCCCGAGCATGGGGCCATTTTGCACATCCGCCGCAGAGCCGCTGGGCTGAAGCGTTTTCTCGCCCCACAGCGGGATATTTTCGGACAGCTGACACGGATAAAATTGCCGTGGTTCGTCGAAGACGACGCCGACTACTGGAACGAATTGAACAACAGCCTGACCCGTTATCTGGAAGAGCTCGAATTGACCCGAGAGCGCGTGGGGCTTGTGCTGGAGGCTGAAGACCGGCGTTTGAGCGTGCACATGAATCGGACCATGTACCGCTTCGGCATTATTACCTGCATCTTCTTGCCGATGAGTTTCATCACCGGTCTGCTCGGCATCAATGTCGGTGGTATTCCGTTTGCTGAAAGCCCGTATGGTTTCCTGATTGCCTGCTTGACGGTACTCGCCCTGGCGTTCGGTCAGTGGTGGTTGTTCCGTCGATTGCGCTGGGTGTGAACATGGCGCATGTGACCCGAGTAAATCTGCCCGCGTCTTTCACAGACATCACGAGAGGTGCGTATGCACGATCCGTTTGAACAGTCTTTGCGCGACATGCTCAACGCTTCGCCGTCCAGCCGCGACGACGATGCGTGCCTGGGCCGCGTACTCAAAACCGCCAACCGCCAGGTCGGCGCCGGTGATCTCTTCAGCCTGCTGGGCCGCTGGCTGCCCGCGCTGATGATCGCCCTGAACAATGGCTCGGCGCATGTCTCGCCGGTTTCCCGTCTTCGTAAAACTACTGCTCGCACTGCTGATAAGGCTGATTGAATATGGAACTTGATCTCTGGACTCAGAGCCTCGTCACTGCAATGACTGCGTTGTGGACCAAAGTCGCTAATTTCATTCCGAACCTGTTCGGCGCACTGGTTGTGCTGCTGTTGGGTTTCGTCGTGGCCAAGCTGCTCGACACCTTGCTCTCCAAATTGCTCGCAAAACTGGGCCTTGATCGCCTGATGGGCGGCACCGGGCTGACCAAGCTGATGTCGCGCGCCGGGCTGCAAGTGCCGATCTCGACGCTGATCGGTAAAATCGTCTACTGGTTCGTTCTGCTGATTTTTCTGGTTTCTGCGGCAGAATCCCTTGGCCTCGAGCGAGTTTCAGCTACGCTGGACATGCTGGCGTTGTATCTGCCGAAAGTATTCGGCGCCGCGCTGGTGTTGCTGGTCGGTGTCCTGCTGGCGCAACTGGCCAACGGGCTGGTGCGCGGCGCAGCAGAAGGCGTAGGGCTGGACTACGCTTCCGGGTTGGGACGGATCGCGCAGGGGCTGGTGATCATCATCAGCATCTCGGTTGCGATCAGCCAGCTCGAGGTCAAGACCGACCTGCTGAACCATGTAATTGTCATCGTATTGATTACCGTTGGTCTGGCAGTTGCACTGGCCATGGGTTTGGGAAGCCGGGAAATCGCCGGTCAGATTCTTGCGGGAATCTATGTGCGTGAGCTGTACGAGGTTGGGCAACAAGTGCGTGTTGGCGAGGTCGAAGGCCAGATCGAAGAGATCGGCACGGTTAAAACCACATTGCTGACCGATGAGGGTGAGCTAGTCTCTCTCTCCAATCGGATCCTGCTGGAACAGCATGTGAGTAGCCGCTAAACCGGCAAACCCTGCTAATGTATGCCGCCGCAAAATGCCAGCCGAGGCTGGTTGTGGCGGACATTGACCTGACTGTCGGCACGACTTGTTTTGAATAAAGCCCAACCGCTATCCACGCGCTACGACCCCCGCGAGCTCTCTGATGAGGAGTTGGTCGCGCGCTCGCATACCGAGCTGTTTCACGTAACGCGCGCCTACGAAGAGTTGATGCGGCGTTACCAGCGAACATTATTTAACGTCTGCGCGAGATATCTTGGGAACGATCGCGACGCAGACGATGTCTGTCAGGAAGTGATGCTGAAGGTGCTGTACGGCCTGAAGAACTTCGAGGGGAAATCGAAGTTCAAAACCTGGCTTTACAGCATCACTTACAACGAATGCATCACGCAGTATCGGAAGGAACGGCGTAAGCGTCGCTTGATGGACGCTCTCAGTCTGGACCCTCTTGAAGAAGCGTCTGAAGAAAAGGCGCCGAAGCCGGAGGAGAAGGGTGGGCTTGATCGCTGGCTGGTGTATGTGAATCCGATTGACCGCGAAATTCTGGTGCTACGATTTGTCGCAGAGCTGGAGTTTCAGGAGATCGCAGACATCATGCACATGGGTTTGAGTGCGACAAAAATGCGTTACAAACGCGCTCTAGATAAATTGCGTGAGAAATTTGCAGGCATTGCTGAAACTTAGTTCAGCGCAAATATCTCTTACGTGTAGGCAAGTTCTGATAGACTTGCCGCCGAGTTGTCCCCCGGTTTGCGGGACTGCTTCACAATCACCAGATGGGGATTTAACGGATGAAACTGAAAAACACCTTGGGCTTGGCCATTGGTTCTCTGATTGCCGCCACTTCGTTCGGCGCTCTGGCACAAGGCCAAGGCGCAGTTGAAATCGAAGGCTTCGCTAAGAAAGAACAATTCGACAGCGCTCGTAACTTCAAGAACAACGGCAACCTGTTCGGCGGTTCGATCGGTTACTTCCTGACCGACGACGTTGAACTGCGTCTGGGCTACGACGAAGTGCACAACGTACGTGCCGACGATGGCAAGAACGTCAAAGGCGCTAACACCGCTCTGGACGCTCTGTACCACTTCAACAACCCAGGCGACATGATTCGTCCATACGTTTCGGCCGGTTTCTCTGACCAGAGCATCGACCAGAACGGTTCGAACGGTCGTAACCGTTCCACCTTCGCCAACGTTGGCGGCGGTGCCAAGCTGTACTTCACCGAGAACTTCTACGCCCGTGCCGGCGTTGAAGCTCAGTACAACATCGACCAGGGCGACACCGAGTGGGCTCCTAGCGTCGGTATCGGTGTGAACTTCGGTGGCGGCTCCAAGCCAGCTGCTGCTCCAGTTCCAGCACCTGCTGAAGTCTGCTCCGACAGCGACAACGATGGCGTTTGCGACAACGTTGACAAGTGCCCGGACACCCCAGCCAACGTAACTGTTGACGCTGATGGCTGCCCAGCAGTTGCTGAAGTTGTTCGTGTTGAGCTGGACGTGAAATTCGACTTCGACAAGTCGGTAGTCAAGCCTAACAGCTACGGCGACATCAAAAACCTGGCTGACTTCATGAAGCAGTACCCATCCACCAGCACTACTGTTGAAGGTCACACTGACTCCGTCGGTCCTGACGCTTACAACCAGAAACTGTCCGAGCGTCGTGCAAACGCCGTTAAGCAGGTTCTGACCAACCAGTACGGTGTTGAATCGTCCCGCGTTCAGTCTGTTGGCTACGGCGAATCCCGCCCAGTTGCTGACAACAAAACTGAAGCTGGCCGCGCTGTAAACCGTCGCGTAGAAGCGCAGGTTGAAGCTCAAGCTAAGTAATTAGCTGCCGCTGATGGAAAAGCCCGGCTCAGGCCGGGCTTTTCTTTGTCTGCGATTTGGCTTTGACGCTTAAAGCGCCTGCACGTTGTACGCCGTCCCGGAGCTGCCGAAGGCTGCGATCTTTTGCTCTTGAGCAACAGCCGCCACCGCACCAATCACCAGAATCGCCGGGCTTTTCAATTCAAACGCCGAGGCATCCTCAGCCATCGCAGTCAGATCACTGCGACATTCACGCTGATGCGCCAAAGAGGCGTTTTCGATCATCGCCACTGGCGTATGCGCCGCCATCCCTCCGGCGAGCAGCTGATCACGAATCTTGCCCAGCTTGGCCACGCCCATGTAAACCACCAGCGTCGTCCCGCCTTGCGCCAACGCCTGCCAGTTCAACTGGCTGTCATCCTGGGTGTGCGCAGTCACCAACGTTACCCCGCGCGCCACGCCACGCAACGTCAGCGGAATATCGCATTGCGTCGCCCCGGCCAGCCCGGCAGTGATGCCATTGACCAGTTCCACTTCAACCCCGCGCTCGCGCAACCACTGTGCTTCCTCACCACCGCGGCCGAAAATGCACGGATCGCCGCCCTTCAGGCGCACCACGCATTTGCCCTGGCGCGCATAACGCAGCATCAGCCGATGGATAAACGCCTGCGGGGTCGAACGGCAGCCGCCGCGTTTGCCCACCGGGATCACCCGCGCAGCCGGGCAGTGCTCCAGCACCGCGTCGTTGACCAGATCATCGATCATCACCACATCGGCCTCGCGCAACGCGCGCACCGCTTTGAGCGTCAGCAACTCCGGATCGCCAGGGCCTGCGCCCACCAGCCAGACTTTCGCATTCATGGTGTTGTCCTCGTTAAATGACCGCGACCGGCCGCGCTTCGGCAGCCAGTAGACGCTTGATTTCCGGCACGCAGGAACCGCATTGCGTACCGCATCGGAGATTGTTTTTCAGGCCTTGCAGATCCAGGCCTTGGCGAATGCCGGCGCAGACTGCGTTGAGGCTGACGTTTTCGCAATTGCACAAGGTCTTGTCGGTGGCGATCGCTCCGACAGCGCCCGGCGGCGCGCTCATCGGCGCGAGCAGCCAGCGCCGCAGTTGTTGGTCGGCGCGGCCCTCCAGCCACAGGCTCTGCAACCAGTGTTGCGCAAGGGTTTCGCCGGCCAGACGAATCGCAGTGATACGGCCGTTCTCGATGCGCACCCGCTTGCCAATGGCGCGACGCGGATCGTCGTAGGCCAGAACCGGGCCATCCAGCAAGGACAGGCATTGGTCGATCTCGCCCAGCAGCTGTGGATCCGGCGCCTGGCCGTGTGCAGCGCGTATCAGCAACGCTGGCCGCTCACGCCCGACAAGGCTGAGGCTGACGTAGGAAAACGCCTCGCACAGCGGTCGTAGCGTCTCGAAATGCCGCTGAACATCACCCTCGATCAAAGCGAACAGTTGCCACGGCAGGTTGACTGCCTCCAGACGCACGCCGCTGTGCTTGAGCTCCGGTTGCCTGGACAGCGGATCAAACGCCGGCAAGGTCAGCGTGTTGACGCCGCCCTTGAGATAGCGATCGCCCCAGTGCATCGGCAGGAACGCCTGGCCCGGACGCACGCTGTCGTCGCTGCCGACCGCAACAATCACCGCGCCACGGCGGCTTTTCAGATTGACCAGATCACCGGGCTGCAAGCGGTGCCGACGCATTTCGTCAGGGTGCAGGCTCAGCACGGCTTCGCTGACGTGGCCGAACAATTGCGCGGCGGTGCCGGTGCGGCTCATGCCGTGCCACTGGTCACGCAGGCGACCGGTGATCAAAGTCAGCGGGAAGCGCGCGTCGCGTTGTTCCTTGGCGGCGCGGTACGGATCGGCAATGAACTGCGCGCGGCCATTGGCTGTAGGAAAAATGCCGTCGCTGTACAAGCGTGGCGTGCCTTGGCGGGCGCCAGCAGGGAAGGGCCATTGCTGCGGACCGATCTCGTCGATCAAGGCATAACTGATTCCGCACAGATCCAAGTCTCGCCCACGGGTCAGCGCTTTGAATTCATCAAACAACTGCGCAGGTTGATCGAAAGCGAACAGGCTCGGCTGCCTGGGGCGCAGACGTTTCTCCAGACGCTGTGCGAAATCCACCGTGATCGCCCAGTCCGGCCGCGCTTCGCCCGGTGCGACAACCGCTTTGCGCACGTGGGAAATGCGCCGCTCGGAGTTGGTCACCGAACCTTCTTTCTCGCCCCAACTGGCGGCGGGTAACAGCAGGTCGGCAAATGCAGCGGTTTCGGTGGTGCGAAAGGCTTCTTGCAATACCACAAAAGGGCAGGCCTCAAGCGCTGCGCGGATTGCGCTCTGATCGGGCATCGATTGCGCCGGGTTGGTACAGGCAATCCACAGTGCTTTGATTTTTCCGCTGCGCAGGTTTTCGAACAGTTCGATGGCGCTCAGGCCCGGCGCCTCGGGCAAGCTCTCGACGCCCCAGTACGCTGCCACCTCGGCGCGATGTTCCGCATTGCCGGCATCACGATGGCCGGGTAGCAGATTGGACAGACTGCCGGTTTCCCGTCCGCCCATGGCATTTGGCTGACCCGTCAGGGAGAAAGGTCCTGCACCGGGCCGGCCAATTTGCCCGGTGGCCAGGTGCAGATTGATCAGCGCGCTGTTTTTCGCGCTGCCGGCGCTGGACTGATTCAGGCCCATGCACCACAGCGACAGGAAGCTCGGCGCAGTGCCGACCCATTCTGCGCATTGCTGCAGTTGCTCGATGCTGATGCCGCACAGTTGCGAAACCATTTGCGGGGTGTAATCGCGCACCAGGGTTTTGAGTTCGGCGAGGCCTTCGGTGTGCGCCTTGATGAAATCGCGATCGACCCAGTCTTCCCACAGCAGCAGATGCAAAATCCCATGGAACAAGGCGACATCGGTACCCGGAAGAATCGCCAGATGCAGGTCAGCCAAATCGCAGGTGTCGGTGCGACGTGGGTCGATAACGATGACTTTCATCTGCGGGCGACGGGATTTGGCTTCCTCCAGTCGACGGAAAAGTACCGGATGTGCGTAGGCCATGTTACTGCCGACGATCATCACGCAGTCGCTGAACTCCAGATCCTCATAACTGCACGGCGGGGCATCTGCGCCGAGGCTGCGTTTGTAGCCGACCACCGCCGAGGACATGCACAGCCGCGAATTACTGTCGATGTTGTTGGTGCCGACCAGCGCCCGCGCCAGTTTGTTGAAGGCGTAGTAGTCCTCGGTGAGCAACTGCCCGGAGATGTAGAACGCCACGCTGTCCGGGCCGTGTTCGGCGATGGTTTCGGCAAACACGTTGGCGGCGTGTTCCAGTGCCGTATCCCAGTCAGTACGGCTGCGCGCCAGGCCTTTGCCCAGGCGCAGTTCCGGGTACAAGGCGCGGGCGGCGAGGTCGCCGGTCAGGTGCAGCGTCGAGCCTTTGCTGCACAGTTTGCCGAAGTTGGCCGGGTGCGCCGGATCGCCGCTGACGCCGAGGATGCGCTCGCCGTCATGCTCGATCAGTACGCCGCAGCCGACCCCGCAGTAACAGCAGGTCGAGGCGGTCGTCTGGCGGTTCATCAGATGGCGTCCCGCAGGGCCAGTTGCACCCGGCCATTCTCGACTCGCGCCGGATGATGGTGCGCACAGCCGATGTCCGGCGCCTGGGCTTCGCCGGTTTCGAGGTCGATCTGCCAGTTGTGCAGCGGGCAGGCCACGCGTTTGCCATAGATCAGACCCTGCGACAGCGGCCCGCCCTTATGCGGGCAGCGATCATCGAGGGCGAAAACCTCGTCGTCGCTTGTACGAAAAATCGCGATGTCACCTTTCGGTCCGGCAATGATCCGCGAACCGAGGGCGTTGATCTCTTCCAGTGCACAGATATCGAGCCAGTTCATGCCGGCACCTCCAGGTTTTTCACGGGGATCACGTCGAATTCTTTCTTCAGTTGCGGCTGCGCCAGCCGCTCCTTCCACGGGTCCTGTTCGAACGACAGGGAGAATTGCAGGCGCTCATTCAGGGCCTTGCGCCGCTCGGCGTCTTCGAGCACGTTCTTCTTGATGTGCTCCATGCCGACCCGTTGCAGGTAATGCACGGTGCGTTCGAGGTAGAAGGCTTCCTCGCGGTAGAGCTGCAGGAATGCGCCGTTGTATTCGCGGACTTCCTCGGCAGTTTTCAGTTTGACGAAGAACTCGGCGACTTCGGTCTTGATCCCGCCGTTGCCACCGATGTACATCTCCCAGCCGGAGTCGACGCCGATGATTCCTACGTCCTTGATGCCCGCTTCCGAGCAGTTGCGTGGGCAACCGGACACGGCCAGCTTCACTTTGTGCGGCGACCACATGTTGAACAGGTCGTGCTCGAGTTCGATGCCCAGTTGCGTCGAGTTCTGCGTGCCAAAGCGGCAGAACTCGCTGCCGACGCAGGTTTTCACGGTGCGGATGGATTTGCCGTAGGCGTGGCCGGACGGCATGTCGAGGTCTTTCCACACGCCGGGCAGATCCTGTTTCTTGATCCCCAGCAAGTCGATGCGCTGACCGCCGGTGACCTTGACCATCGGCACGTTGTACTTGTCGGCCACATCGGCGATCCGCCGCAGTTCCGATGGATTGGTCACGCCGCCCCACATGCGCGGCACCACCGAATAGGTGCCGTCCTTCTGGATGTTGGCGTGGGCGCGTTCGTTGATCAGGCGCGATTGCGGATCGTCCTTGGCCTCGCCCGGCCAGGTGGAAATCAGGTAGTAGTTGAGCGCCGGGCGACAGGTCGCGCAGCCATTGGGTGTGCGCCAGTTCAGGTAACTCATGGTCTCGGCGATGGTCAGCAGGTGTTCCTGACGGATCGCCTGACGAATCTGCCCGTGGTTGAGATCGCTGCAACCGCAGATGGCTTTTTCGCTTTTCGGTTTGACGTCCGCCGCGCCTCCGACGGTGTTAATCAGGATCTGCTCGACCAGCCCGGCGCAGGAGCCGCAGGAGCTGGCAGCCTTGGTGTGTTTCTTCACTTCATCGACGCTGAACAGGCCGTGTTCCTGGATCGCCTTGACGATGGTGCCCTTGCACACACCATTGCAGCCGCAGACTTCGGCGCTGTCGGCCATGACCATGGCTTTGTCCTGGCCCTGATGTCCTACGTCGCCTAGGGCGTTTTCGCCGAACATGAGGTGATCGCGGATCTCGCCTATGGCGTGATTCTCACGAATCTGCCGGAAATACCAACCGCCATCTGCCGTATCGCCGTACAGACAGGCGCCGACCAGCACGTCATCCTTGATCACCAGTTTTTTGTACACGCCGCCGATCGGGTCGGAGAGGGTGATGGTCTCGGTACCTTCGCCGCCCATGAAGTCGCCGGCGGAGAACAGGTCGATGCCGGTGACTTTCAATTTGGTCGAGGTCACTGAACCCTGATAGCGAGCGAAACCCAGTTGCGCGAGGTGATTGGCGCAGACCTTGGCCTGTTCGAACAGCGGCGCGACCAGACCGTAGGCGATGCCGCGATGGCTGGCGCATTCGCCGATTGCGTAGATGCGCGGGTCGTAGGTTTGCAGGGTGTCGTTGACCAGAATCCCGCGATTGCACGGAATGCCGGCCTTTTCTGCCAGTTCGGTGTTGGGGCGAATGCCGGCGGCCATCACCACCAGATCGGCAGGAATGATGTCGCCGTTCTTGAACTGCACCGAGCCGACCCGGCCATTGCCGGCGTCGTGCAGGGCTTGGGTCTGTTCGCACAGGCGGAAATGCAGGCCACGGGATTCCAGCGCCGATTGCAGAAGCTGGCCGCTGGTCTTGTCCAGTTGGCGCTCCAGCAGCCATTCGCCGAGGTGCACCACGGTGACGTGCATGCCGCGCAGCATCAGGCCGTTGGCCGCTTCGAGGCCGAGCAGGCCGCCGCCGATGACCACGGCGTGCTTGTGGGTCCTGGCGGTGTCGATCATGGCCTGGGTGTCGGCGATGTCGCGATAGCCAATCACACCCTGCAAGGTGTTGCCGGGGATTGGCAGGATGAACGGAGTCGAGCCGGTGGCGATCAGCAGGCGATCGTACTCGGCCTCGGTGCCGTCCTCGGCAATCACTCGGCGTTTGACCCGGTCGATCTCCACCACTTTGCGGTTGAGCAGCAACTTGATGTTGTTTTCCAGGTACCAGTCGAGGTCGTTGAGGACGATCTCTTCGAACGTCTGCTCGCCGGCCAGCACCGGCGACAGCAGGATGCGGTTGTAGTTGGTGTGCGGTTCGGCGCCGAAGACGGTGATGTCGTAGAGCTCGTCGCTCAGCTTGAGCAGTTCTTCCAGGGTACGCACCCCGGCCATGCCATTGCCGATCATCACCAGTTTGAGTTTTTTCATCAGGTTCTCCGGGAGCTGCGGCTGGCCTCTGGTGGGCCGTCGGGCCTTGCTCGACAAATTTTGCGCAAACAAAAAAAGGCGTCCCGCTAGTTGCCTAGCGAGGACGCCTTTGTCCTGGTCCCGTTCTCTCGGGAAGCGCAGCCTTCGTCGTTGAAGGTTGGGCTTTATGTATGGTGATTGGGGTAATGCAGTGGTTGTGCCAACTTGGGTGGACGCGGATTTATTGGGGATTGGGGTTGTGACAGGAGGTGTTTTTGCACCGAATCGAGGCGTGTTGCTCGTTCGTGGCGCGTTAATTCTTGGGGTTATGCGGTGTGACGCCGAATGCCTTCGCGAGCAGGCTCGCTCCCACAAGGTGTCTGCGAACGACACCAATCTCCTGTGGGAGCGAGCCTGCTCGCGAATGGCACAACTCAATCTCAGCCATGAAACAACAAAACCAGCAGCACCACATTCCCCAGCAATGCCAGAAGCGCCATGGTCCGCCAGACCTTCAACGGCTCCCGCTCCAACAAAGGCCGGGGTCGCACACTCAAACTTTGCCGCTCACCCTGTTCCAGCACCAGCAGCCACTCTTCAGCGGTTTCGAAGCGTTGCTGCGGATCGGCGGCAACGCCACGTTCCAGACTTTGCGCCAGCCATTCCGGCAAGTCCGGGCGATAGCGACTGGCATTCACCGGTAGGCCGAATCGGGGCCGCTGAAACGCTTCGATTTCGCCATAGGGAAAATGCCCGGTGAGCAGGAAATACAGGGTGACGCCCACCGAATACAAATCCTGCTGCGCACTTGGCGACTCGCCACGAAACGCTTCCGGGGCGATGAAACTAGGCGTTCCTGGCAGGGTCGACGGCGCGTCCTCGGACAGTCCCGGGCAATAAGCCAGGCCGAAATCCAGCAGGCGCAGCTCGCCGTCATCCCCCAGCAGCAGGTTTTCCGGTTTGATGTCGCGATGCAGAATCTGCCGTCGATGCAGCAGCCCGACCGCGCGCAACAGCCGCTCGGCGATGTCCTGCCACTGCGCCAAAGGCAACGGACCGCTGAGTTGAAACACGTCGGCCAGCGTCGTCCCGGCATATTCACGCATCACGTAATACAAATGCTGACGCTGAGTGCAGGCATGGATCTGCGGAAAATGCCGGCCGGCCACGCGCTTGAGGAACCATTCTTCCGACAGCAGCGCCTGCCCGGCTTGCGGATCGTCGGCGAGCCGCGTCGGCAAGGTCTTCAACAGCCAAGGCTGGCCCTGACTATCGAGCACGCGATACAGCAATGATTGCTGGCTCTGGCCGATGATGCCTTGCACCTGCCAGCCTTCAAACGCTTGCCCGGGTTTCAGCGTTGGCGGCAGTGGCCATTGCTGCAATTGCACCAGCGCATCGCCAATGCTCGCTTCGCCCAGCGCATCGACGCGCACCAGCAGGGCACTGGCGTTGTCCTGACTGCCGGCCAGATGAGCGGCGTTGACCAAGGTTTGCGCTGCGCTGGGCAGATCCGCTTGATCGCGCAGAATCGCCGCGATCGCGGTATCGCCCAGGGTCGACCAGACGCCGTCGCTGAGCAGCACGAAGCTTTCGCCCTCACGCAGTTCGCCGTCGAGGAAATCCAGGACCAGATGCTGATCGAGCCCGAGCGCACGCTTGAGCACGTGTTGCATGCCCGGTTGCTCCCAGACGTGATCCTCGCTGATGCGCTGCAAGCGCTCGGCGTGCCAGCGATAGACCCGGCAATCGCCGACGTGGGCGAGGGTGAAGCGTCGACCGCGCATCACCAGCGCGCTGACCGTGGTCAACAGCGGTTGCCCACCGCCGTTGGCCTGCAGCCAGCGATTTTGCGCGAGCAGCAGGCGATCCAGCGCTTGGGCCACGCTCCAGGTTTCCGGCGTCGCGTAGTAGTCCAGCGCCAGCGCCTGCAAGGTCGAACGCGCGGCGAGGCCGTCATCGGCGCATTGGCTGACGCCGTCGGCGATGGCGAACAGATAACCCTTGCTCACCGCCAGTGTCGGCGCCGGTGTCACCGAGCGCAGGGCGTCCTGATTCTCCGCGCGCGGGCCGGTGGCGCTGGCTTCGGCGAAGCTCAGTTGCAGGGCCATTGAGGCTTCAGACCCGCGCCGCCGTTACTGCCGCCGAGCCCCATGTGGTTCTCCAGCGACGCTTGACGCCGTGCAGGCCAAACCACGCCAACACACCGAGGCTGGCGAACAACCACAGTGCAAGTTGATAGCTGCCGGTGCTTTGCTTGATCGCGCCCATGCCGGCCGCGAGGGCGAAGCCGCCGATACCGCCGGCCATGCCGATCAGCCCGGTCATCACGCCGATCTCCAGACGAAAACGCTGTGGCACCAGTTGGAAAACCGCACCGTTGCCGGCGCCCAAGCCGAGCATGGTGCAGACGAAAAGCGCCAGCGCCGCGTAGGAACTTGGCAGATTGAAGCCCACCGCTGCGATGCAGATCGCAGCGACGGTGTACATCGCCAGCAAGGTGCGGATGCCGCCGAAGCGATCGGCCAGCGCGCCACCCAGCGGCCGCATCAGGCTGCCGCCGAACACGCAGGCAGCGGTGTAATAGCCGGCGGTCACCGGGCTCAGACCGTATTGATCGTTGAAGTAACCGGGCAGCGCGCTGGCCAGGCCGATGAAGCCGCCGAAGGTGACGCTGTAGAAAAACATGAACCACCAGCTGTCGCGATCACCGAGGGCCTTGAAGTAGTCGGCCATGGCTTTCGGCTTTGGCCGCTGCGGGGCGTTTTTTGCCAACAGGGCGAACAGCACCAAGGTCAGAACCAGCGGGATCAGGGCGAAACCGAAGACATTGCTCCAGCCGAACGCGGCGGCAATCACTGGCGCCAGCAGCGCGGCGAACACGGTGCCGGAGTTGCCCGCACCGGCGATGCCCATGGCTTTGCCCTGATGCTCTGGTGGATACCACTGCGAGGCCAGCGGCAGGGCCACAGCAAACGACGCGCCGGCCATGCCGAGGAACAGGCCGAGGATCAGCGCCTGTTCATAACTGTGGATGCCGAGTTTCCACGCACCGAACAGCGCGCAGATGACGATGACCTGGCCGATCAGTCCGGCGGTCTTCGGCGACAAGCGATCGGCGAGCATGCCCATGGCGAAGCGCAACACCGCGCCGGCGAGAATCGGCGTGGCGACGACGAGGCCGCGTTGCTGGGTGGTCAGGTGCAGGTCGGCGGCAATCTGCACCGCCAGCGGGCCGAGCAGGTACCAGACCATGAAGCTCAGGTCGAAATACAGGAAGGCCGCGAACAGGGTCGGGGTATGGCCGGATTTCCAGAAGCTTGAATTCATCGCGCACCTCGGCTGAAAAGAGTCTCGAAAGGAGTCATGCACAGCAGGTGGAGCGCCTCACGGCCGCACCACCGGCCCCGCTCTGTGGGGCCAAAACGCAAAAACGCCGCTACCTGATTCGCCGAGGGGCGAACGGGGTGAGCGACGTCTTTGTCGTAGGTGGGGCAACCGCCGTTGGTTACCTGTGCGGTTTACTTAGCGAGATTTGTGCCAAGGCTTGAAAAGATCGCAGCCTCGTTGCACTTGTCAGCTTCTACAGGAGGATCAGATCGTTCCCATGCTCCGCGTGGGAATGCCGCCATGGACGCTCCGCGTCCGCTCTTGCGAAGTGACGCAGAGCGTCACGGGATGCATTCCTTTGCTGCGCGTGGGAACGATCATTCAGCCCAGCAATTCACTCATGGCAATGATCTGCTCCGCCACTTGAATCAGCTTCTGCTGGCGGCTCATGGCCTGGCGGCGCATCAGCGTATAGGCCTCTTCCTCGTTGCAATCCTTCATCTTCATCAATAAACCCTTGGCCAGCTCAATGCGCTTGCGCTCGGCCAGTTGCTGATCGCGCGCCTGCAATTGCGCGCGCAAGGCCTGGTCACTCTCGAAGCGCGCCATCGCCACGTCGAGAATCGGCTGCAACCGTTGTGCGTGAATGCCTTCGACGATGTAGGCACTGACCCCGGACTTGATCGCCTGACGCATCACCCCCGGGTCATGTTCGTCGGTAAACATCACGATCGGCCGGGGCTGGTCGCGGCTGACCAGCACTACTTGCTCCATGACATCGCGGCTCGGTGACTCGGTATCGATCAGGATCACGTCCGGGCGCACCGTTTCGACGCGCGCCGGCAGGTCGATGGTCAGGCCGGACTCGTCGATTACCTCGAAGCCGGCCTCGGTCAGCGCCGCTTTCAGGCGTCCGACTTTTTTCGCGGTGTCGTTGATCAGCAGAATGCGCAACATGTTCGCGGTCTCCTGTCAGCGCTGGGCGAAAAGCGGGGCGGCGTCGCTCAGGGCATGCAGCTTGAAACTGCGCGCATAGCCCGCCGGGTCGTTGCCGTCCCAGACCTTGCCGTCGAGCAACTGGCTGCTGCGCAGGTCGGCGTGCGAAGCCGCAACACCGACAGCGCTGGCGGCCTCGCGGTACAGATCCAGACGCTGAACCTGGCGGGCGACGGCCAGATAATCCGGATCCTCGCGCAACAGACCCCAGCGACGAAACTGGGTCATGAACCACATGCCGTCGGAGAGGTACGGCAGATTGACCTCGCCATCGCCATGAAAACGCAGCGCATGCGGGTCCTGCCAGCGATTGCCGAGGCCGTCGGCGTAATCCCCCATGAAACGCGGCTCGATGCAGGCGGCGGGGGTGTCGAGGTATTCGGTGGCGCTGAGCAATTGCGCGGTGCTGCGGCGGTTTTCCGGGCTTTCTTCGATGAAGCGGCTGGCCTCAAGAATGGCCATGACCAGCGCCCGCGCGGTGTTGGGGTATTGCTCGACGAATTCGCGGGTGCAACCGAGGACTTTTTCCGGGTGGTCGGGCCAGATGCTCTGGCTGGTCGCCAGGGTGAAACCGAGATTCTGCTGCACGGCGCTCGCCGCCCACGGTTCGCCGACGCAAAAACCGTCGATGCGCCCGGCTTGCAGGTGCGCGACCATTTGCGGCGGCGGCACCACCACGCTGTCGACGTCCTGCAACGGATGAATGCCCTGGCTCGCCAGCCAGTAATAAAGCCACATCGCATGGGTGCCGGAGGGGAAGGTCTGGGCGAAGGTCAGTTTTGCGCGGCTTTGGTGCACATGCCGATCGAGCGCTTCAGGACTGTTCACGCCAGCCTGTTGCAAGCCATGGGACAGGTTCAGGCTCTGGCCATTCTGGTTCAGGCCCATCAGCACCGCCATGTCGGTCGGGGCGACGCCGCCGATGCCCAGGTGCACCGCATAAATCAGCCCGTACAGACTGTGCGCGGCATCCAGTTCGCCGCTGACCAGTTTGTCGCGCAGGTTGGCCCATGACGCCTGACGCTTGAGGTTCAGGGTCAGGCCGTAGGGCTGGGCGAAGCCCTGGGTGGCGGCGACCACCACCGAGGCGCAGTCGCTCAGCGCCATGAAGCCGAGATTGATCGCGCTCTTTTCCGGCGCATCGCTGCCATTGACCCAGGCCAGAGGCCCCAAGGACGTTTCGTTCATACGCTACCTCAAAAAAAACGTCGTCCCGGATTCTGCGCAGGCAAAACCCGGGGACGACGCCATTGTCCTGGCCTGCGCGCCGTCATTGGTCGGCAGACTGATGAGCGGGGTGGTGCAAGGCATATGCCAGTCGCCTGATTCGCGCAGGCGCCTCGCGCCGGGGGACGATGCCCGGCTATAATCGCCGCCTCTTTTCGCCGCCCGAGTCATTGCCGCCCATGTACACCCTGGCCCGTCAGCTGTTGTTCAAACTTTCCCCGGAAACCTCCCACGATCTGTCGCTGGATCTGATCGGCGCGGGTGGACGTTTGGGCCTCAACGGTTTGCTGTGCAAGGCGCCGGCGAAAATGCCGGTGACCGTCATGGGGCTGGAGTTCCCGAACCCGGTGGGGCTGGCGGCAGGTCTGGACAAGAACGGCGCGGCCATCGACGGCTTTGCGCAACTGGGTTTCGGTTTTGTCGAAATCGGCACCGTTACCCCGCGTCCGCAGCCGGGTAACCCGAAACCACGGATCTTCCGCCTGCCGGAAGCCGAGGCGATCATCAACCGTATGGGCTTCAACAACCTCGGTGTGGATAACCTGCTGGCGCGGGTCGCTGCGGCAAAATACCAAGGCGTGCTGGGCATCAACATCGGCAAGAACTTCGACACCCCGGTCGAGCGTGCGGTCGACGATTACCTGATCTGCCTGGACAAGGTTTACGCCCACGCCAGCTACGTCACCGTCAACGTCAGCTCGCCAAACACCCCGGGCCTGCGCAGCCTGCAGTTCGGTGATTCGCTCAAGCAATTGCTCGCTGATCTGGCCACCCGTCGCGCAGAACTGGCCCTGCGTCACGGCAAGCATGTGCCGCTGGCGATCAAGATCGCGCCGGACATGACCGACGAAGAAATTGCGCAGGTTGCCCAGGCGTTGATCGAAACCGGCATGGACGCGGTGATCGCCACCAATACGACTTTGAGCCGTGTCGGCGTCGAAGGCATGGAGCATGGCGACGAGGCGGGCGGTCTGTCGGGTGCGCCGGTGCGTGAGAAGAGCACCCATACCGTGAAAGTGCTGGCGGGCGAATTGGCCGGACGCTTGCCGATCATTGCCGCGGGCGGGATTACCGAGGGCAAACACGCGGCGGAGAAGATCACGGCCGGTGCAAGCCTGGTGCAGATCTATTCGGGCTTCATCTACAAAGGCCCGGCGCTGATTCGTGAATCGGTAGACGCCATCGCCGCGTTGCGCTGAGGATTGCCGAGGCCTTGGGGAGCCTTTGTGGCGAGGGGATTTATCCCCGCTGGGCTGCTCAGCAGCCCCAAACCTTGCACAGTGATATGCCAGGTAGATTGAAGTTCGGACTTCGCGACTGCTGCGCAGCCGAGCGGGGATAAATCCCCTCGCCACGTGGATCCCGGTTAACCCTTTTTGCAGGCATTAAAAAGGGCTCCTCGAAGGAGCCCCTGGGCCGTAGCCCGCCGTCCGGGAAGGACGTGCGTGGTTAATTCAATGCAAATTCAGATTGTCGTGTCGGAATAAATGCCCTGTGTCAGCCGACGGCGTGAAGTTCGTTGAGTCTGTGGATTCCCGCAGTGCCGGTCATACCGTCCCAGTTGTCGCCGCGTCCTTCTCGCCAGCCGTTGATCCAGGCTTGACGTACCGACGGTAGAGTAAATGGGCAAAGCTCACGGGATTTGCCACCAACGCCATATTGATATCCGCGCAAAAATGCTCTTTCCAACGGATCACGCTTAAGTCTTCTCATAGGGTGTTTCCCTCACTTGTTGACTGTAGTGTCGCGTTGACCTCAATTGAGGTCTGGCAGAAAAAACCTGCCATCGTGCGGCTCGCTGCCGGCGTGGCGAGCCAAGGTGTTGACGCCGTTGCGACGTCAACCTGTGCTCAGTTCTAACCAATGAGTCACACAGAGGGAATGATCGTTTTGTCATAAGCACGTAACGTAAAGGATGCTATGGCGATAAGTAACCGCGTATTTATTCAACGTTCATTGCGCAAACCCCGGTATGATCGGCGCCCCGCTGACTCAGGGGGTTAATCCTTTAGTGAGAATGACCCACGTTTGCGCTTGGGTAATATTCGACGAAGGGTCGCTTTCAGTCTTTTTGTTGCACCAACTTTTTTATCTGTCCCGGCATCTAAGCTCTTTTAACCCGAGCAGCGGGGATGGAACGGCACACCTTCGTGCCACGCGGGCGCTCTTTCAGAAAAGCGCCTGATTGAAAACCGGGTCGGCAATGCGTTGCCGGCCCACTAGCCAAAGGCTCTGGAATTACCATGTCCGATCGTTTCGAACTCTTCCTCACTTGCCCCAAAGGCCTTGAAGGCCTGCTCATCGAGGAAGCCGTCGGGCTTGGCCTTGAAGAAGCGCGCGAGCACACCTCCGCCGTGCGTGGCATGGCGACCATGGAAACCGCCTATCGCCTGTGCCTCTGGTCGCGTCTGGCCAACCGTGTGTTGCTGGTGCTCAAGCGTTTCCCGATGAAGGACGCCGAAGACCTCTACCACGGCGTGCTCGACATCGACTGGCAGGATCACATGCTCAGCGACGGCACCCTGGCCGTTGAATTCAGCGGCCACGGCTCGGGCATCGACAACACCCACTTCGGCGCGCTGAAAGTCAAAGACGCCATCGTCGACAAACTGCGCACGCCGCAGGGCGATCGTCCATCCATCGACAAACTCAACCCGGACCTGCGCATTCACCTGCGTCTGGATCGCGGCGAAGCGATTCTGTCCCTCGACCTGTCCGGCCACAGCCTGCACCAGCGCGGCTATCGCTTGCAGCAGGGCGCGGCGCCGCTGAAGGAAAACCTCGCGGCGGCAATCCTCATCCGTTCCGGCTGGCCGCGCATTGCCGCCGAAGGTGGCGCACTGGCTGACCCGATGTGCGGTGTCGGTACGTTCCTCGTCGAAGCGGGGATGATCGCCGCCGACATGGCGCCGAACCTGCGCCGCGAGCAGTGGGGTTTTACCGCGTGGCTCGGTCACGTGCCGGCGCTGTGGAAAAAACTCCACGAAGAAGCCGTCGAGCGTGCCGCTGCCGGTCTGGCCAAACCGCCGCTGTGGATTCGTGGTTATGAAGCCGATCCACGACTGATTCAGCCAGGCCGCAATAACGTTGAGCGCGCCGGCCTCAGCGAGTGGATCAAGATCTACCAGGGCGAAGTGGCGACCTTCGAGCCGCGCCCGGACCAGAACCAGAAAGGCCTGGTGATCTGCAACCCGCCGTACGGCGAGCGTCTCGGTGACGAAGCCAGCCTGCTGTATCTCTATCAGAACCTCGGTGAGCGTCTGCGTCAGGCCTGCCTGAACTGGGAAGCGGCGGTGTTCACCGGCGCCCCGGATCTGGGCAAGCGCATGGGCATTCGCAGCCATAAACAGTATTCGTTCTGGAACGGCGCGCTGCCGTGCAAGCTGCTGCTGATCAAGGTCCTGCCCGATCAGTTCGTCACTGGCGAACGCCGCACTCCGGAACAGCGCCAGGCCGAGCGCGAGCAAGCGGCTTACGATCAGACCCCGGACGAGCCGCAAGAGCGCAAGTTCAACAAGAACGGCAACCCGATCAAGCCGACGCCGGCCCCGGCGCCAGTGATCGAACAACCGCGCCTGAGCGAAGGCGGGCAGATGTTTGCCAATCGCTTGCAGAAAAATCTCAAGGCGATGGGCAAGTGGGTCAAGCGCGAAGGCATCGATTGCTACCGCGTCTATGATGCCGACATGCCCGAATACGCAATGGCCATCGACCTGTACCACGACTGGGTGCACGTTCAGGAATACGCCGCGCCGAAATCCATCGACCCGGAAAAAGCCTCGGCGCGCATGTTCGACGCTTTGGCGGCCATCCCGCAGGCGTTGAACGTCGACAAGAACCGCGTAGTGGTCAAGCGCCGCGAGCGGCAGAGCGGCACCAAGCAGTACGAGCGTCAGGCGGCCCAGGGCAAGTTCGTCGAGGTCAATGAAGGCGGGGTGAAGTTGCTGGTCAACCTCACCGACTACCTCGACACCGGCCTGTTCCTCGATCACCGGCCGATGCGCATGCGTATCCAGAAAGAGGCGGCCGGCAAACGCTTCCTCAATCTGTTCTGCTACACCGCGACCGCCAGCGTGCACGCGGCCAAGGGCGGCGCGCGCAGCACCACCAGCGTCGACCTGTCGAAAACCTATCTGGACTGGGCGCGGCGTAACCTTTCGTTGAACGGTTTCTCGGACAAGAACCGTCTGGAGCAGGGCGATGTGATGGCGTGGCTGGAAAGCAGCCGCGACGAATACGACCTGATCTTCATCGACCCGCCGACCTTCTCCAACTCCAAGCGCATGGAAGGCATCTTCGATGTGCAGCGCGATCAGGTGCAGTTGATCGACTTGGCGATGGCGCGGCTGGCACCGGGTGGCGTGTTGTATTTCTCCAACAACTTCCGCAAGTTCCAGTCGGAGGAAAACCTCGCCGAGCGTTATGCGGTCGAGGAAATCAGTGCGCAGACCATTGATCCGGATTTCGCCCGCAATACCAAGATCCACCGCGCCTGGAAAATCACGGCTCGTTGACGCTTTAACTGGTTGGATCCACAGAGCCTTGATTTTTAACGGCTCGGTGGATCCAGCGGTGCTAGCTAAATTAGTGGCTAATAGCTATAACTCACACACCGCCAATGGGGTTTTCCCGCAAATCTGGCGGAGTGAGTCGTGCTTATGCCGTTGCACCCCGTGCGCCCGAAAATCCTCGGTTTCATCAGTGAAGACGTCTCAGCCTGGCTGGTCGCTTTGCTGGTGTTGCTTGCCGGCGGGATTCTCACCGGGCTGCTCGCATGGGGCACCTTCAACCAGTTTCAGCAACAATCGCGTCAGCGTTTCCAACTGCTGGCCAACGAACGCTACAGCCGCATCGCCGAACGTTTTCAGGATCAGGAGCAACGTCTCGATGGTCTGCGGCGGTTCTTCGCCAACTCCGAATCTGTGTCCCGCGCCGAATTCGACGGCTACTCCCGCCCTTTATTGCTGCGCACCCAGGCCTATACCTTCGCGCCGAGAGTCCGCGGTGCTGAGCGAGCCGCGTTCGAACAGCAGGTGCGTGATGAGGGCCTGAGCAATTTCACCATTCGCGAACTGGACGCCAAGGGCGAGCTGCAGCTGGCGGCGCCGCGCGAGGAGTACGTGCCGGTGCTGTACACCCAGACCCAAAGCCGATTGGCGCCACCGCTGGGCTACGACTTGCTCGCCCAACCCTTGCGCCGCGAAACCCTGCAACGCGCCGACCAGCTCGGCAGCATGGCGGTGTCGCAACCGATGCACCTGGTCGGGATTGAGCCGTCCTACGCGCGTGGGGTGTTGCTACTGGCGCCGGTCAGTCGCGCCGGAGAATCGCAGCCGTTCGGCTATGTGATGGCGGTGATCAGCATGCGCCAGTTGCTCGCCGACGGACTGCCCGATGCCCTGCACGATTATCTGTCGGTGCGCATTCTCGACCTTTCGACCCAAGGTCAGCACGAGGCGCTGTTCGAATCGACCAACGAGGCGGTGCCCGGCGATCTGGCGGCGACGCGCTTGCTACGCATGGCCGATCACGACTATCAGGTCGATATCCTGCCGAGCGAAGCGTTCATGCAAGCCAACCATTCGTCGGTGGGCAGCGTGATCATTCTGGGCGGCTTGCTCAGCGCACTGCTCAGCGCCTTGCTTTACGTGCTGGTCAGCCAGCGCCAGCGCGCGGTGCGCCTGGTCGAGGTGCGCACCCAGGAACTGCATGAGCGCGAGCAGGAGTTGCGCGGCACCCACGGTCAACTGCGCGGCGTGCTGAATGCCGCCACTCAGGTCGCGATCATTGCCACCGACCTGCGCGGGGTGATCAACACTTTCAATCCCGGCGCCGAGCAAATGCTCGGCTACAGCAGCGCCGAAGTCGTCGGACGCATGACCCTGGAGAACCTGCATTTGCCTCGCGAGCTGGCGGCGCGTTCGGCCGAGTTGAGTGCGCGCTACGGCAAAAGCATTCCGACCTGCCACGCGATGCTGGTCGAGGGCGGCGAAGTCGGCGGTCATGAAGCACGCGAATGGACCCTGGTACGCAGCGATGGCAGTCATCTGCCGGTGAACATGCTCGCCACCCCGGTGCTTGACGAGCAAGGCCTGTGGGTCGGTCATCTGGCGATCTGCATTGACATCACCGAACGCAAGCGCGTGCACGAAGTGCTGGCGGCGCGGGACATTCTGCTAAAGAAGCTCAGCGCCCATGTTCCGGGCGGCATTTACCAATTCAAAATGGAATTCGACGGACGCTTCAGCGTGATCTACGCCAGCGACGGCATTCGCGAGATCTACGAGCTGGAACCGGATGCGCTGCTGTTCGACGCCGAGGCGATTTTCAGTCGAATCCACCCGCAGGATGCAATTCGCGTGCGCAGCTCAATCCGCGAATCGGCGGAAAACCTCAGCCCGTGGCGGGAGGAATACCGCGTGCAACTGCCTGAACGCGGTCTGCGTTGGGTACGCGGCGAGGCGACGCCTGAAGAACTGCCGGGCGGCGGGGTGCTGTGGCACGGTTATATCTCGGACATTTCCGATCTCAAGCGCGTTGAAGAAGAATTGCGCGCGTTGTCGATCACCGATTCGCTGACTGGCATTCACAACCGCCGCTATTTCCAGGAACGCCTGACCACCGAAATGGCCCGGGTCGAGCGTGGCGGCGGTGAGTTGTCGGTGATCATGCTCGACATCGACCACTTCAAACGCATCAACGATCAGTTCGGCCACGCCGTCGGCGACCGCGTGCTGCAAGCAGTCTGCGAGCGGATCGGCCATCGCCTGCGCCGCACCGACGTGTTCTGCCGTCTGGGCGGCGAAGAGTTCATGGTGCTGTGCCCGGACATCGACGGCGAACACGCCTACATGCTGGCGAGGGAGTTGTGGGAAGGTTTGCGCGGCGCGCCGGTGGACGTGGTCGGCGTAGTCACCGCCAGTTTCGGCATAGCCAGTTGGCGCCCGGGAGAGGGCGCGGATGCGCTGTTGCTACGCGCCGACTCAGGGGTTTATGCAGCGAAGCAGAATGGCCGGGATCGGGTTGAGCGGGAGATGAGCTGAGCCGCTGATGCTCGATACACCACAAACCTGTGGGAGCTGGCTTGCCAGCGATAGGGTTATTCCAGTCAGCATATTCGGTGACTGACAGTCCGCTATCGCTGGCAAGCCAGCTCCCACAGGGTTTTGTGGTGTGGCTTGGATTGCGTTACAGCACCGAAGCGGTCTGCGGCAGTTTCGGCTGTTTGTACAGATCCAGCAGCACCTGATCGAGCACCGACGAGGCGCCGAACGGGGCCTTGTCGTTGAGGATTGCCACCACCGCCCAGGTATTGCCATTCACATCACGGCTGAAGCCGGCGATCGCGCGTACGGTATTCAGGGTGCCGGTCTTGACGTGCGCCTCACCGCGCATCGCCGTGGTTTTCAGGCGTTTGCGCATGGTGCCGTCGGTACCGGCAATCGGCAGCGAGCTAATGTACTCGGCGGCGTACGGACTGTGCCAAGCGGCTTGCAGCATGTTGGCCATCTCACGCGCGCTGACCCGCTCGGCCCGCGACAAACCAGAGCCATTCTCCATCACCAGATGCGGCGCGGTGATGCCTTTCTTCGCCAGCCACTGCCGCACCACGCGCTGCGCGGCCCGCGCGTCATCACCGTCGGCATCGTTGCGGAAACGCTGGCCAAGGCTGAGGAACAGCTGCTGGGCCATGGTGTTGTTACTGTATTTGTTGATGTCGCGGATGATCTCGGCCAGATCCGGCGAGTACGCGCGGGCGAGCAGTTTGGCGCCGCTCGGCGTTGGCGCCAGACGATCCTTGCCCTGGATGCTGCCACCCAGTTCCTTCCAGATCGCGCGGACGGCGCCAGCCGTGTAGGTCGCGTGGTCGAGCAGCGACAGGTAAGTCTGCGAGCTGCAGCCTTCGCCCAACTGGCCGCCGACGGTTACGGTCACGCTGCCATCGGCTTGCGGCACCGGGTTGTAGCGCACGCCGCCGGTGCATTGCTTGGACGGCAGCGCCTTGACGGTGTTTTCGATGCGGATGCTGGCAATCGGCGGCTCAACCGAAATCAGTACGCGGCCACCGTCATTGCGCGCGACGAAGCGCAGGGCCTTGAGGTTGACCAGCAGCGAGTCGGGTTTGACCAGGAATGGCTTGTTGTCGTCGTTGCCGTCATCGTTGAATTCCGGCAATTGCGGCTGCACGAAGAAGTTGCGGTCGAGGATCAGGTCGCCGGTAATCTGGGTCACGCCATTGGCGCGCAGGTCGCGCATCAACAGCCAGAGTTTCTCCATGTTCAGCTTCGGGTCACCGCCGCCCTTGAGGTAAAGGTTGCCGTTGAGAATGCCGCCGCTCAGGGTGCCATCGGTGTAGAACTCGGTTTTCCACTGATGGTTGGGGCCGAGCATTTCCAGCGCCGCGTAAGTGGTGACCAGTTTCATCGTCGAGGCCGGATTGACTGAGACGTCGGCGTTGAACACCGTCGGCGTGCCCGGACCGTCGAGCGGCACCATCACCAGCGACAGCGCAGTGGGCTGCAGCTTGCTGGCCTTGAGGGCTTTTTCGACGTTCGGGGTGAGGGAAGTGTTGATGGTGGCAGCGGAGACAGGCAGGGCCAGAGGCAGAAGAAGGCCGGCGAGAAACAGTGGACGCAACGATTTGATCATATGCAATAAAACCCTGCAAAAGAGGGGAAAAAAGACGAGGACATGGATGAAAAGGCCCTCAGTGGTCATGAAAGTGTCGGCATTATGCCCCAAGCTGTAACGGCTTGTGCCGTGTCGGGGCCGGCCAAGTGGTTATTTTTTTACAGGCGGTCGGCCGCAGCGACCAGAGAGTCGGGCAATCGCTGGCTTAAACTGGTAAAGTGCCGGCCGTTATTACTTAAGAGGATTGTTCCAATGGCGACTAACCGTTCCCAGCGTCTGCGCAAAAAACTGTGCGTAGATGAATTTCAAGAGCTGGGTTTCGAACTGAACCTGGACTTCAAAGAAGACTTGTCCGAAGAAGCCATTGACGCTTTCCTCGAAGCATTCATCAAAGAAGCCATGGAAGCCAACGGTCTGGGTTATGTTGGCGGCGACGACTTCGGTCTGGTATGCCTGCAGAAGCGTGGCTCGGTCAACGAAGAGCAGCGCGCTGCCGTTGAAGCCTGGCTGAAAAACCGTAGCGAACTGACCGGTATGACCGTTAGCCCGCTGCTGGACGTGTGGTATCCGGAAAAGCCGATCAACGCGGCCAAGTGATACTGAAAAAACGGCGACCTTCGGGTCGCCGTTTTTTTATGCCTGCCTGCCAGGTTTGTCGTCCTGCAGGACGCATTCGCGAGCAGGCTCGCTCCCACACGATTCACCTGAGCGACTCGACTTACCTGTGGGAGCGAGCCTGCTCGCGAAGCTTTTATACCGTCAACGCTTGTTCCAGTTCAAAATCACCAGCGTCAAAACCCCCGCAACAATCCCCCAAAACGCCGAACCAATGGAAAACAGCGTCAACCCCGACGCCGTGACCATAAACGTGATCAACGCCGCCTCACGCTCCTTCACCTCGCTCATGGCGATGCTCAAGCCATTGATGATCGAGCCGAACAACGCCAGCGCGGCAATCGACAGCACCAGTTCTTTCGGCAACGCCGCAAACAACGCCGCCAACGTGGCACCGAACACCCCGGCAATCCCGTAGAACACCCCGCACCACACCGCTGCGGTGTAACGCTTGTTGCGATCTTCATGGGCGTGTGGCCCGGTGCAGATTGCCGCGCTGATTGCTGCGAGGTTGATGCCGTGGGAGCCGAACGGCGCCAGCAGCAGTGAGGCAATGCCGGTGGTGGTGATCAGTGGCGAGGCCGGGACGTTGTAGCCATCGGCACGCAGCACGGCGATGCCGGGCATGTTCTGCGAGGTCATCGCCACCACGAACAGCGGAATGCCGATGCTGATGGTCGCGGCCAGGGAGAAGTGCGGCGTGGTCCACACCGGGGTGGCCACTTCCAGATGAAAGCCGCTGAAATCCAGCAGCCCCATGAAGCCCGATAGCGCGGTGCCGATCAGCAGCGCCGCGAGCACGGCATAGCGTGGCGACAGGCGCTTGACCAGCAGATAGGTGAAGAACATCCCCAGCACCAGACCGGTACGGTGTTGCGCGGCGACGAAGATTTCGCTGCCGATCTTGAACAGAATCCCTGCCAGCAAGGCCGCCGCCAGAGAGGCCGGGATCTTTTTCACCAACCGTTCGAAGCTGCCGGTCAGGCCGCAGATCGTCACCAGCACCGCGCAGGTGACATAGGCGCCGATTGCCTCGCCATAACTGACACCGCCCAGGCTGGTGATCAGCAACGCCGCGCCGGGTGTCGACCAGGCGATGGTGATCGGCGTGCGATAGCGCAGCGACAGGCCGATCGAACACACCGCCATGCCGATAGAAATCGCCCAGATCCACGAGGAAATCTGCCCGCTGCTCAGGCCGGCGGCTTGCCCGGCCTGGAACATCAGCACCAGCGAACTGGTGTAGCCGGTCATCATCGCGATGAAACCGGCGACGATGGCGGAAGGCGAAGTGTCGGCCAGAGGGCGCAGGCGAGCGTGGGTGGCGTCGGTCATGACGGCGGTGTTCCTTATAGCAATGGAGATGTCCGCCACAACACAGAACCTCTGTGGGAGGATTGCGGTCATGCAGCGGATTCTGCGATCAAGCCTAAACTCAAACCTGACAAACCGTTGCAATACAGCCGCAGGCGCAAACAGCCGTACAGTCGTGTTGCCACCATTCATTGTGTACAATCGCGCTGTTTTTTACGCGATACTTGCCAGCGACCTACTGTGCCGTATTACAGTCACGGTCTATTCGCCGCAGTTTTCCCGACTCGAGTGCCCATGAACGAACAGTTGCAACCCCTCAAGAAACAACCGCGAGCAGGCAAAGCCGGCCGCAGCGGAACCCAGGACGATATTGTCTACGCGCATATCTTCGAGGCCATCCTCGAACAGCGCCTGGCGCCCGGCACCAAGCTGAGCGAAGAAGCGCTGGGGGAAATCTTCGGGGTCAGCCGCATCATCATTCGCCGCGCGCTGTCGCGTCTGGCCCATGAAGGCGTGGTGCTGTTGCGGCCGAATCGTGGCGCCGTTGTCGCCAGCCCGAGTGTTGAAGAAGCGCGTCAAGTGTTCCTCGCCCGGCGTCTGGTCGAACGCGCGATCACAGAGCTGGCCGTGCAACACGCCACCGCCGAGCAGATCGCCGAATTGCGGCAGATGGTCAACGACGAGCGCGACAGCTTCTCCCGTGGCGATCGCGGTGCTGGTATCCGCCTGTCGGGCGAATTCCACTTGAAACTTGCCGAAGCGGCGATGAACGCTCCGTTGATCAGCTTCCAGCGCAGCCTGGTGTCGCAGACTTCATTGATCATCGCCCAGTACGAAAGCGGCAACCGCTCGCATTGCTCGTACGACGAACACACGCAGCTGATCGATGCCATCGAAAAGCGTGACGGTGAACTGGCGGTGAACTTGATGATGCATCACATGGATCACATCGACAGCAAGCTCAACCTCGACGAGGAAGGCGCGTCGGATGATCTGCATGCGGTGTTCTCGCATTTGTTGCAGACCAAGAAGCCGGGGCGTCCAGCGGCCAAGCTCTAAGCTGAAACCGAGTCGCGGCTTTCGCGAGCAGGCTCGCTCCCACAGAGGAATGCATTTCAAAGGTGGGAGCGAGCCTGCTCGCGAAGACAATCTGACCGGCAACAAAAATCCTCCGTGGTAAACACCACCGGGGATGATCGTTCCCACGCTCTGCGTGGGAACGCCTCTAGGGACGCTCCGCGTCCAGTGACGCGGAGCGTCACGGGCTGCATTCCCACGCAGAGCGTGGGAACGATCAGTGCGAAGAGGTTAGCGCTGATGAACCAGCGTCCCCGCAGCGTAAGTCTGCTGCACCGTCCGGTCATCGCCCAAGGTCATCAACACAAACAGCGTCTCGGCAATGTTATTGGACTGCTTCAAGCGATAGCTCAGCAGCGGCGTGGCGTTGTAATTCAGCACGAGGAAGTCGGCATCGGAGCCCGGTTGCAGGTTACCGATCTTGTCTTCCAGGCGCAGCGCCCGCGCACCCCCGAGGGTCGCCAGATACAGCGACTTAAACGGGCTCAACCGCGCGCCCTGCAGTTGCATGACCTTGTAGGCTTCGTTGAGGGTTTGCAGCAGGGAGAAACTGGTACCGCCGCCGACGTCGGTGCCGAGGCCGACATTGAGCTTGTGCTTTTCCGCCATCGGCAGGTTGAACAGGCCGCTGCCGAGGAACAGGTTCGAGGTCGGGCAGAACGAGATTGCCGAGCCGGTTTCCGCCAGTCGCGCGCATTCTTCGTCACACAGGTGCACGCCGTGGGCGAACACCGAGCGTTCGCCGAGCAACTGGTAATGATCGTAGACGTCGAGGTAACCCTTGCGCTCCGGGAACAGCTCTTTGACCCACTCGATTTCCTTGAGGTTTTCGCTGATGTGGGTCTGCATGTACAGATCCGGGTATTCCGTCAGCAGTTGCCCGGCCAGGGTCAGTTGTTCCGGGGTGCTGGTTGGGGCGAAGCGCGGCGTCACCGCATAGTGCAAGCGGCCCTTGCCGTGCCAGCGCTCGATCAGCGCCTTGCTGTCGACGTAGCTGGATTCGGCGGTATCGACCAGATAGTCCGGGGCATTACGGTCCATCATCACCTTGCCGGCGATCATGCGCAGGTCGAGCTTTTCAGCGGCTTCGAAAAACGAATTCACTGATTGCGGATGCACGCTGCCGAACACCAGCGCCGTGGTGGTGCCGTTGCGCAGCAGTTCCTTGATGAAAATATCCGCCACTTCGTCGGCGTGGGCCTTGTCGCCAAACTGGCTTTCGCAGGGGAAGGTGTAGGTGTTCAGCCAGTCGAGCAGTTGCTCGCCATAGGAGCCGACCATGCCGGTTTGCGGCAGGTGAATGTGCGTGTCGATAAAGCCGGGGGTGATCAGCGCATCCTGATAATGGTTGATCTCGATATCTGCCGGCAGGGTTGGCAGCAGTTCGCTGGCATGGCCGAGGGCACTGATCTTGCCGTCGCCGACCACCAGCAGGCCGTCCTCGAAATATTCATAAGAGGCTTCGATGCCGACTTCGGCAGGGTCGGCGATGCTGTGCAGGATGGCGGCGCGGTAGGCTTTGCGAGTCAGAGGCATGAGGGTTCTCTAATCAGTTTGAGGCTTTGAGTTTGGCGGCCTGACTGCGGCGCGAAGCGGGCAGCAGTCGGGCAATCGGTTCGGCGCGGGCGCTGTGCTGGCCGAAGTTGGCGTTGTAGGTGGCGATGATTTCGCCGGCGATGGAGATGGCGATTTCCACAGGCAGTTTGCCTTTGACTTCGCCGATGCCCATCGGGCAGCGCATGCGCTGCACCACGCTCGGGTCGAAACCACGATCGCGCAGGCGGTGTTCGAATTTGGCACGTTTGGTTTTCGAGCCGATCAGGCCGAACCAGGCAAAGTCGTTGCGCTTGAGGATCGCGGCGGTGAGTTCCAGGTCCAGCTGATGGTTGTGGGTCATGACGATGCAATAGCTGCCGGCGGGCAGGTCGTCGATCTCATCCACAGGCTCTTCGGCGACGATTTTACGCACGCCGTGGGGGATCTGTTGGGGGAATTCCTCTTCCCGTGAATCGATCCAGCGCACCCGGCAGGGCAGGCTGGCGAGCAATGGCACCAGCGCGCGGCCGACATGGCCGGCACCGAACACGGCAATCTGCGCCTGCACCTGGCCCATCGGTTCGAACAGCAACACCGTAGCGCCACCGCAGCACTGGCCGAGACTGGCGCCGAGGCTGAAACGCTCCAAATGGGTGTCCTGCTTACCGCTGGCGAGCATCTCGCGGGCGATCTGCATGGCTTTGAATTCCAGATGCCCGCCACCAATGGTGTCGAACAGGCGGTCGGCACTGACGACCATTTTCGAGCCGGCGTTGCGTGGCGTCGAACCGAGTTCTTCGATGATCGTCACCAGCACACAGGGCTCGCCCTGATTCTGCAGGTCGGCGAGGGCGTCGATCCAGTTGTACATACACACCTCTCAGATCGTTCCCACGCTCTGCGTGGGAATGCATCACTGGACGCTCCGCGTCCGCTGTTCAGGATGCGACGCAGAGCGTCGCGGGCTGCATTCCCACGCAGAGCATGGGAACGATCATCAAACAACCGCGGTTTCAGCTTCGACAGCCTTCACCGCTTTGAGCTGGCGCATCTGCTCGCAGCCCCACAACACCCGCTCCGGCGTGGCCGGCGCATCGATCTTCGGCTGATGCTGATAATCCCCGAGGCTCGCCACCGCGTCCTTGATCGCGCACCACGCGGCGATGCCGAGCATGAACGGCGGTTCACCGACGGCTTTGGAATGGAACACCGTGTCTTCAGGGTTCTTGCGGTTTTCCACCAGTTTCACTCGCAGATCCAGCGGCATGTCGGCCACCGCCGGGATCTTGTAGCTGGCCGGGCCGTTGGTCATCAGCTTGCCCTTGTTGTTCCAGACCAGCTCTTCCATGGTCAGCCAGCCCATGCCCTGGACGAAACCGCCCTCGACCTGACCGATGTCGATCGACGGGTTCAGCGAGGCGCCGACGTCATGCAGGATGTCGGTACGCAGCATCTTGTACTCGCCGGTCAGGGTGTCGACGATCACTTCGCAGCAGGCTGCGCCGAAAGCGAAGTAATAGAACGGACGGCCCCGCGCCTGACTGCGGTCGTAGTAGATTTTCGGAGTCTTGTAGAAGCCGGTGCTGGACAGCGAGACCTGATTGAAATACGCCTGCTGGATCAGCGCTTCGAAGGTCAGAATCTGCTCGCGCACCCGCACGTGGCCGTTGCGGAATTCGACGTCTTCTTCGCTGACTTTGTAGTGCCGCGCGGCGAATTCGACCAGGCGTTGCTTGATGGTCTGTGCTGCGTTCTGCGCGGCTTTGCCGTTCAGGTCGGCGCCGCTGGAGGCAGCGGTCGGCGAAGTGTTGGGCACTTTGTCGGTGTTAGTCGCGGTGATCTGCACACGATCGATTTCGACCTGGAACACTTCCGCCACGACCTGAGCGACTTTGGTGTTCAGGCCCTGACCCATTTCCGTACCGCCGTGGTTCAGGTGGATGCTGCCGTCGGTGTAGATGTGGATCAGCGCACCGGCCTGATTGAGGAAACTGGCGGTGAAGGAAATACCGAATTTCACCGGGGTCAGCGCCAGGCCTTTTTTCAGGATCGGGCTGTTGGCGTTGTAGCGACGGATCGCTTCGCGGCGCTCGGCGTACTGGCTGCTTTCTTCCAGCTCGGCGGTCATCTCTTCGAGCATGTTGTGCTCGACGGTCTGGTAGTAGTGGGTGACGTTGCGCTCGGTCTTGCCGTAGTAGTTGGCCTTGCGCACCGCCAGCGGGTCGAGCTTCAGATGCCGGGCAATCGCGTCCATCACTTCCTCGATCGCGACCATCCCTTGCGGGCCGCCGAAGCCGCGATAAGCAGTGTTCGAGGCGGTGTTGGTCTTGCAACGGTGACCGTTGATGGTGGCATCGCCGAGATAGTAGGAGTTGTCCGAGTGGAACATCGCACGGTCAACGATCGAGGCGGACAGGTCCGGAGAGCAGCCGCAGTTCCCGGCCAGCTCCATGTTGATCCCGTGCAGACGGCCGCTGCTGTCGAAGCCGACGTCGTATTCAACGTAGAACGGGTGGCGCTTGCCGGTCATCAGCATGTCTTCGACGCGCGGCAGGCGCATCTTGGTCGGTTGGCCGGTGAGGTGCGCGACCACCGCGCACAGGCACGCCGGGCTCGCGGCCTGGGTTTCCTTGCCACCGAAACCACCGCCCATGCGGCGCATGTCGACGACGATCTTGTTCATCGACACGTCGAGCACTTCGGCGACCAGTTTCTGCACTTCGGTCGGGTTCTGCGTCGAGCAGTAGACGATCATGCCGCCGTCTTCAGTGGGCATCACCGAGGAGATTTGTGTCTCCAGATAGAAGTGCTCCTGGCCGCCGATGTGCAGCGTGCCCTGAATGCGGTGTTCAGCCGTGGCCAGTGCAGAGGCCGAGTCGCCGCGCTGGTGGGTGTGGCTGTCGAGCACGAAATGGCGCTTGCGCAGGGCTTCGACGACGTCGAGCACCGGTTCCAGGTCTTCGTATTCGATGATCGCTGCCATCGCTGCTTTGCGTGCGGTTTCCAGGTCTTTCGCCGCGACCGCCAGCACCGGTTGGCCGACGAACTGCACGTCATCGATGGCCAGCAGCGGGTCACCCGGCATCAGCGGGCCGATGTCTTTCAGGCCCGGCACGTCTTCGTGGGTGATGACGATGCGCACGCCTTCGAAGGCGTAGCACGGCGACGTGTCGATGCTGAGGATTTTCGCGTGGGCGCGGTCCGACAGGCGCGCATACAGGTGCAATTGGTTGGGGAATTCCAGGCGATCATCGATGTACTGCGCTTCACCGGACACATGCTTGGCGGCGCTGTCGTGCTTGACGCTGCGGCCGACACCGGTGGTCAGGTCCTGGGCGAACAGTTCGGCCAATTCAGCTTGAGTCTTCTCTACGGCGTGATGGTTAGACATAAGCGGTCACCCGAGTCTCGATGTGCGGTGTTTGCAGTTCGATGAAGTATTTGCGCAGCAGGTTTTGCGCGCTGAGCAGGCGATATTCCTTGCTGGCGCGGAAGTCCGAGAGCGGTGTGAAATCCTCGGCCAGCGCGGCGCAGGCGCGTTCGATCACGGCGTTGTTGAACGGCTGACCGAGCAGCACGGCTTCGCAATGCGCAGCGCGTTTGGGGATTGCCGCCATCCCGCCGAAGGCCACCCGAGCGTCGGCGATCACGCCGTTCTCCACGCGCAGATTGAACGCAGCACAGACGGCGGAGATGTCGTCGTCCAGGCGCTTCGACACTTTATAGGCGCGGAACAACTGCTCGGCGCTGGCGCGCGGGACGATGATTTTTTCGATGAATTCGCTTTCCTGACGCGCGGTGACACGATAGTCGATGAAGTAATCTTCCAGGTTCAAGGTGCGGCGGGTTTCGCCTTTGCACAGCACGATCTGCGCGCCGAGGGCGATCAGCAGCGGTGGCGAGTCACCGATCGGCGAGGCGTTGCCGATGTTGCCGCCGAGGGTGCCTTGATTGCGGATCTGCAACGAGGCGAAGCGGTGCAGCAATTCGCCGAAGTCCGGGTACTCGGCATTCAACGCCTCGTAGCAGTCGGAGAGGGCAGTGGCGGCGCCGATTTCGATGCGGTCATCGAAGGTTTCGATGCGCTTCATCTCGGCGACGTTGCCGACGTAGATCATCACCGGCAGAGTGCGGTGGAACTGGGTGACTTCCAGCGCCAGATCGGTGCCGCCGGCGAGCAGCCGCGCTTGTGGATAAGCGTCGTAGAGATCGGCCAGGTCAGCGACGGTCAGCGGCACCAGGCAGCGCTTGTCGCCGCTGTTGAGTTCGCCGATATCGGTCGGCGCGATGGCCTTGAGGCGGGCAATGGTCTCGGCTTCGCGGGCGTCGAACTGATCCGCAGGCTTGCCGCAGCAGGATTGTTCGGCAGCGGCGAGAATAGGGCGGTAACCAGTGCAGCGGCAGAGGTTGCCAGCCAGCGCTTCGTGAGCCTTGGCCTGATCCGGCGCATCGCTGTTCTTTTGCAGGGCGAACAACGACATGACGAAACCGGGGGTGCAAAAGCCGCACTGCGAACCGTGGCACTCGACCATGGCTTTCTGCACGCTGTGCAGTTCGCCCTTGTGCTTGAGGTCTTCAACGCTGATCAGTTGTTTACCGTGCAAGGACGAGACGAAAGTAAGGCACGAATTGAGGCTGCGATAGCGAATATGTTCACGCCCCGTATCATCGGTCTGCAACTCGCCAACCACCACGGTGCAGGCGCCGCAGTCGCCACTGGCGCAACCTTCTTTGGTGCCGGGCTTGCCTACGTGTTCGCGCAGATAATTGAGCACAGTCAGATTCGGGTCCAGGGCGTGCTCGCTACGGAGTTCCTGGTTAAGTAAAAACTGGATCACGGAAGGCCTCGCAGACTCATTATTGTTGTTAACCGACGTGAACCGAATTTAGCAGGTCTGACTTTTCGGTCAATGGTTTTCTGACTTAAAGGTCAGGAAAATCCGTTTCGTCGATCAACAGCGTGTCTATTCAGTATTGACCTTCATCGGTCACCGCGCTTTTTTGCGGGATTCGTGCCAAAAACCGCTGAGTGGGCACTCCGCCATGACCGTGCATTTGCGCTACACTGCGCCGCTTGTGCAGATCGATAGAGTTTGAAGGACAACCATGACGTTCAAGGCGCCGGACAGCCTCGCCGAGCAAATCGCTCACCACCTCGCCGAACGCATCATTCGTGGCGAAATGAAGCCGGGAGAGCGCATCCAGGAACAGAAGGTCACGCTGGCGCTCAACGTCAGCCGCGGTTCGGTCCGCGAAGCCTTGCTGATCCTCGAGCGCCGTCACCTGATCGCGATCCTGCCGCGTCGTGGCGCCCACGTTACCGAGCTGACGCCGCACAAGGTGCAGAGCCTGTGCACGCTGATGAGCGAGTTGTACATCCTGCTCGGCAATTCCGTGGCCAACGGCTGGCAAGTGCAGTCGGACATGGCGCCCTTCGTGCAGATTCAGCAGCGCCTGACCGCCAATTACGAACGCGGCGATATCCGCAGCTTCGTCGATGACAGCTTCGCGGTGATGCGCGCCGCCTATCCGTTTGCCAACAATCCGTACCTGCAAGAAACCGTCGAGAACCTCCAGCCGGCGATGAGCCGCGCGTATTTCCTCGCCCTCGAACAGCGCAAGGCGGAAATGAGCGAGTTCCTCGAACTGTTCGAACGCTTGCTCGCCGCCGTACTCGCCCGTGATTTGCCGCAGATCCGCATCGTGCTCACGGCGTATGCCCAGCGCAGCTGCGATCTGGTGGTGTCTGCGCTGACGGTTGCCTGAGCGTGCGGCTGAAGTGCATCAAACTGGCGGGGTTCAAATCCTTCGTCGACCCGACCACGGTGAACTTCCCCAGTAACATGGCGGCGGTCGTCGGGCCGAACGGTTGCGGCAAGTCGAACATCATCGACGCCGTGCGCTGGGTGATGGGCGAAAGTTCGGCGAAGAACCTCCGTGGCGAGTCGATGACCGACGTCATCTTCAATGGCTCGACCAGCCGCAAACCGGTGAGCCAGGCCAGTATCGAACTGGTCTTCGACAACTCAGACGGCACGCTGCTCGGCGAATACGCGGCCTATGCGGAAATTTCCATCCGCCGCAAAGTCACCCGCGACAGCCAGACCACCTATTACCTCAACGGCACCAAATGCCGTCGGCGCGACATCACCGATATTTTCCTCGGCACCGGCCTCGGTCCGCGCAGCTACTCGATCATCGAACAGGGGATGATCTCCAAGCTGATCGAATCCAAGCCCGAAGACCTGCGTAACTTCATCGAAGAAGCCGCCGGCATCTCGAAATATAAAGAGCGCCGCCGCGAGACCGAGAACCGCATCCGTCGCACCCACGAAAACCTCGCCCGCCTGACCGACCTGCGCGAAGAGCTGGAGCGCCAGCTCGAGCGCCTGCACCGTCAGGCCGAGGCGGCGAAAAAGTATCAGGAACTCAAGGCCGAAGAGCGTCAGCTCAAGGCGCAACTGTCGGCCCTGCGCTGGCAGGATCTCAATGAGCAGGTCGGTCAGCGCGAGTCGATCATTGGCAATCAGGAGGTCAGTTTCGAAGCGCTGGTCGCTGAACAGCGTAACGCTGATGCGGCCATCGAACGCCTGCGCGACGGTCACCATGATCTGTCCGAGCGCTTCAATCTGGTGCAGGGCCGCTTCTATTCGGTCGGCGGCGACATCGCCCGGGTCGAGCAGAGCATTCAGCACGGCCAGCAGCGGTTGCGTCAGTTGCAGGACGATCTGAAAGAAGCCGAGCGCGCGCGTCTGGAAACTGAATCGCATCTGGGCCACGACCGCACGCTGTTGCTGACCCTCGGCGAAGAACTGGACATGCTCACCCCCGAGCAGGAAGTCACCAGTGCCGCCGCCGAGGAAGCCGCTGCGGCCCTCGAAGAAGCCGAAACCACCATGCACGGCTGGCAGGAGCAGTGGGATGCTTTCAACCTGACCGCTGCCGAACCGCGCCGTCAGGCTGAAGTCCAGCAGTCGCGGATCCAGCAGCTGGAAAGCAGCATGGAGCGTCTGGCTGACCGACAGAAGCGCCTCGCTGAAGAGCGCGCGTTGCTGTCCGCCGACCCGGAAGACGCGGCGATCATGGCGCTCAACGAGCAGCTCGCCGAGTCCGAAGCGACCCTCGAAGATTTGCAGACCAGCGAAGAAGCGCAGGTCGAAAAGCTTGAACAACTGCGTCAGGAATTACAGCAAGCGTTGACCGCACAGCAGCAGGCGCAGGGCGATCTGCAGCGGCTCAACGGTCGTTTGGCGTCGCTGGAAGCCTTGCAGCAAGCGGCGCTCGATCCGGGCACCGGCACCGCCGAATGGTTAAAGGAACACAACCTCGCCGAGCGTCCGCGCCTGGCCGAAGGCCTTAAGGTCGAGGCCGGTTGGGAACTGGCGGTGGAAACCGTGCTCGGCGCCGATCTGCAAGCGGTGCTGGTCGACGATTTCAGCGGCTTCGATCTGTCCGGTTTCACTCAAGGCGATTTGCGCCTGCTCAGCCCGGCCAGCGATGGCGTGCGGGTGGCGGGCAGCCTGCTGGACAAAGTCGAGGCGCAGATCGATCTGTCGCCGTGGCTCGGCCAGGTCAAACCGGTCGACAGCCTTGAACAGGCGCTGGCGTTGCGCGGTCAGTTGAGCGCCGGGCAAAGCCTGATCAGTCGCGATGGCTATTGGGTCGGTCGGCACTTCTTGCGTGTACGTCGCGCCAGCGAAGCGGAAAGCGGCATGCTCGCCCGTGGCCAGGAAATCGAAGACTTGCAGCTTGAGCGCGAGGAGCGTGAAGCCACGGTCGAGGCCATGGAGACCCGCCTGCAAACCCTGCGCGCGCAACAGCGCCAGCAGGAAAACGGCCGCGAACATCTGCGCCGCTTGCTGCAGGACGAAGCGCGCCAGCAAGGCGAACTGAAAGCGCAGTTGTCCGCCGGTAAGGCCAAAGCCGAACAGCTGACATTGCGCCGCACCCGTCTCGATGAAGAACTGGTCGAGCTCGCCGAACAGCGCGAGCTTGAGCACGAGCAGGTCGGCGAAGCGCGCATGAATTTGCAGGAAGCGCTGGATTCCATGGCGCTCGACACCGAGCAGCGCGAGTTGCTGCTGGCCCAGCGCGACAGCCTGCGCGAACGCCTCGATCGCGTGCGTCAGGAAGCGCGGCAGCACAAGGATCACGCCCATCAATTGGCCGTGCGTCTCGGCTCGTTGCGCGCCCAGCATGACTCCACGCGACAGGCGCTGGAGCGTCTGGAGATGCAGGCCGAGCGCCTGACTGAAAAGCGCGAACAGTTGAGTCTGAATCTGGAGGAGGGTGAGGCGCCGCTGGAAGAGCTGCGTCTGAAACTCGAAGAACTGCTCGATAAGCGCATGACCGTCGATGAAGAGCTCAAGACCGCGCAGATCGCCCTGGAAGACGCCGATCGTGAATTGCGCGACGCGGAAAAACGCCGCACCCAGGCCGAGCAGCAATCGCAGTTGATTCGCGGCCAGCTCGAACAGCAACGCATGGAATGGCAGGCGCTGACCGTACGGCGCAAGGCTTTGCAGGATCAATTGCTTGAGGACGGCTACGATCTCAACGGCGTGCTCGCCACATTGACCGCACAAGCCAGTGAACGCGAGGCCGAAGAAGAACTCGAACGCATCAATGCGCGGATTCAGCGCCTGGGTGCAATCAACCTCGCGGCCATCGATGAATACACGCAACAATCGGAGCGTAAACGTTATCTGGATGCGCAGGACGCCGATCTGGTCGAGGCGCTGGAGACGCTGGAAAACGTCATCCGCAAGATCGACAAGGAAACCCGAAACCGTTTCAAAGATACCTTTGATCAGATCAACGGTGGTTTGCAGGCACTTTTCCCGAAAGTTTTCGGTGGCGGGCGCGCGTATTTGGAACTGACGGGCGAAGATCTACTCGATACAGGGGTGACGATCATGGCGCAGCCGCCCGGGAAGAAGAACAGCACCATCCATTTGCTCTCCGGCGGCGAAAAAGCCCTGACTGCACTGGCCCTGGTTTTTGCCATCTTCAAGTTGAATCCGGCGCCGTTCTGCATGCTCGATGAGGTTGACGCGCCACTGGATGACGCTAACGTTGGACGCTACGCACGCTTGGTCAAAGAGATGTCGCAGACCGTGCAGTTCATCTACATCACCCACAACAAGATCGCCATGGAAATGGCCGAGCAGTTGATGGGTGTGACGATGCATGAACCGGGCTGTTCGCGACTGGTGGCGGTGGATGTCGAGGAGGCGATGGCGATGGTGGACGCCTAGCGGCGCCGCTGCAAGTTACAAGCTCCAAGCTGCAAGTGGACGGCTTGTGGCTTGGAGCTTAAAGCTTGTAGCTGCGAAGCCTTTGATCGTGCTAGTTTAATGTCAATTTTTCGTATACGTGGGCAAAACGCCTGTCAGAACATAGAGTTGGCGCCACGTTTTAAAGCGGTTTACGCAGTGTAAACCCCTTATTTTTCAGCATTTTTTATAGAGGCACGGGATTACATGGAAATCGGTCTGCGCGAGTGGCTGATCGTCATCGGCATCATTGTGATAGCCGGTATTCTTTTCGATGGCTGGCGCCGTATGCGTGGCGGCAAGGGAAAGCTGAAATTCCGTCTCGACCGGAGCCTGTCCAATCTGCCGGACGAGGACACCAGCGCCGAGCTGTTGGGCCCGGCCCGCGTCCTGGATACGCACAAAGAGCCGCAACTGGACGAGCACGATCTGCCGTCGGTGAGCATGCCCAACCGCGAAGCCCGCGAGCCGCGCGAGTCCGGTTCGAAACGTGGCAAGCGCGGCAGCAACGGCCCGGCGCAGGGCGACCTCAACCTCGACCTCGATCTGGACGGCGGCCCGAGCTTCAGCAGCCGTGACGACGATTTCGCCGAAGACAGCAAGCCTGCAGCGGCCGTGGCGGAAAAAGATCAGCCGCAAGCCGAAGAAGTCCTGGTGATCAGCGTGATCTGCCGCGACCCGGCCGGCTTCAAAGGCCCTGCGCTGCTTCAGAACATTCTCGAAAGCGGCCTGCGTTTCGGCGAGATGGACATTTTCCACCGCCACGAAAGCATGGCCGGCAACGGCGAAGTACTGTTCTCCATGGCCAACGCGGTCAAGCCGGGTATCTTTGACCTGGACGACATCGACCACTTCAGCACTCCGGCGGTGAGCTTCTTCCTCGGTCTGCCAGGCCCGCGTCATCCGAAGCAGGCTTTCGACGTGATGGTCGCGGCAGCCCGCAAGCTGTCGCAGGAACTGAACGGCGAACTGAAAGACGATCAGCGCAGCGTACTGACCGCGCAGACGATTGAGCATTACCGTCAGCGCATCGTCGAATTCGAACGCCGCGCATTGACCCAGAAGCGCTAAGGCCAGATCAAAAGATCGCAGCCTTCGGCAGCTCCTACAGAGGATCGCGATACTGTAGGAGCTGACGAGTGCAACGAGGCTGCGATCTTCTGGCCCCGCCGCCGATAATGGAATAAAACTGGAGCAGCCTCGGCTGCTCTTTTGCTTTATGAGAGAACACCCATGACCGCCGCCAAAACCCGCATTCTAGAGCTGCGCGCTGAGCTGGATCAGCACAACTATCGCTATCACGTTCTCGACGAGCCGAGCATTCCCGATGCCGAGTACGACCGCTTGTTCCACGAGCTCAAGGCACTGGAAGCGGCCAACCCGGAACTGATCACCAGCGACTCGCCGACCCAGCGCGTCGGCAGCATGGCGCTGACCGCGTTCACTCAGGTGCGTCACGAAATCCCGATGCTCAGCCTCGGCAACGCCTTCGAAGAATCCGACATGCGCGAATTCGATCGCCGCGTCAACGAAGGCCTCGACGTGCCGGCCGGCGATCTGTTCGGTGGCGGCGCGGCGGTGGAATACAGCTGCGAGCCGAAGCTCGATGGCCTGGCGGTCAGCCTGCTGTATCAGGACGGTCTGTTGGTGCGCGGCGCCACCCGTGGCGATGGCACCACCGGCGAGGACATCAGCGTCAACGTGCGTACCGTGCGCAATATTCCGCTGAAGCTGCACGGCGAAGGCTGGCCGGCGACGCTGGAAGTGCGCGGTGAAGTGTTCATGTCCAAGGCGGGTTTCGAGCGCCTCAATGCTTCGCAACTGGAAATCGGCGGCAAGACCTTCGCCAACCCGCGTAACGCGGCAGCAGGCAGCCTGCGCCAGCTCGACTCGAAGGTCACCGCCAACCGGCCGCTGGAATTCTGCTGCTATGGCATCGGTCAGGTGTCTCACGATATCGCCGACACCCACATCGGCAACCTCAAGCAGTTGCAGAAGTGGGGCATGCCGATCAGTCACGAACTGAAGCTGGCCAAGGGCATCGATGAGTGCCTGGAGTATTACCGCGACATCGGCGAGCGCCGTAACTCGCTGGCCTATGAAATCGATGGCGTGGTGTTTAAGGTCAACAGCATCGCCGACCAGCGTGAACTGGGCTTCCGCGCCCGCGAGCCGCGCTGGGCGATCGCGCACAAATTCCCGGCGATGGAAGAACTTACCGAGCTGCTCGACGTGGAATTCCAGGTCGGCCGCACCGGTGCGGTGACTCCGGTGGCGCGTCTGAAACCGGTGAAAGTCGCCGGCGTCACCGTGGCCAACGCCACATTGCACAACATGGACGAAGTCGCGCGGCTGGGCCTGATGATCGGCGACACGGTGATCATTCGCCGCGCCGGTGATGTGATTCCGCAAGTGGTGCAGGTAGTTACCGAGCGTCGCCCAGATGACGCGCGCCCGGTCGCCATTCCTCAAAGCTGCCCGGTGTGCGGCTCGCACGTCGAACGCACGCAACTGGTCAAGCGCAGCAAGGGCAAGGAAACCTTCAGCGAAGGCGCGGTCTATCGCTGCGTCGGCCGACTGGCCTGCGGTGCGCAACTGAAACAGGCGATCATTCACTTCGTCTCGCGTCGGGCTATGGATATCGAAGGCTTGGGCGACAAGAGCGTCGAGCAGCTGGTCGACGAAGGCCTGGTCAGCTCGCCCGCCGATCTGTATGCGCTGAAATTCGACGACATCGTCGATCTGGAAGGCTTTGCCGAGGTATCGAGCAACAAGCTTCTCAAAGCCATTGAAGACAGCAAGCAACCGAGCCTGGCACGTCTCATCTACGCCCTCGGCATCCCCGATGTCGGTGAAGAAACGGCCAAGGTGCTGGCGCGCTCGCTGGGTTCGCTGGAGCGCGTGCAACAGGCCTTGCCGCATGTGCTGACCTACCTGCCGGATGTCGGCCTGGAAGTGGCGCACGAGATCCACAGTTTCTTTGAGGATGCGCACAACCGGCAGGTCATCAGCGAATTGCTCGGCCATGGTTTGCAGATTCAGGATCAGGGCGAACTGGGCGCCGAATTCGCCGCCAGTACCACGCTGGGCGGCTTGCTCGACAAACTGCACATTCCTTTCGTTGGCCCCGGTGGTGCGCAGAAACTCGCCGACCGCTTCGGCTCGCTGGAAGCGGTGATGAACGCTGACTGGCTGGACATGCGTCAGGCATTGCCGGAGAAGCAGGCCAACTCGGTGCGCGAATTCTTCGCCTCGCCTGAGCATCGGCAACTGGCCGAGCGGGCCGAGCAGCAGCTGCGCGATTTCGGCATGCATTGGCAGAGCGAGAAGAAAGTCGTCGACGGTCTGCCGTTGTCCGGCGAAACCTGGGTGCTGACCGGCAAGGTCGAATTGATGAGCCGGGATGTGGCCAAGGATCATCTGGAAAGCCTGGGTGCCAAGGTCGCCGGTTCGGTGTCGGCGAAAACCCATTGCGTGGTCGCAGGGCCGGGTGCCGGCTCGAAACTGACCAAGGCCAACGAGCTGGGGGTGAAGGTCATGGACGAGGAAGCGTTTATCGCCTTCCTCAAAACCCACGGCGTCCCTGTCTGACCGGATGAGCCCCTGTGGCGAGGGGATTTACCCCTGTCCGGATGGACACCTGTGGCGAGGGGATTTATCCCCGTTCGGCGACACCCGTGGCGAGGGGATTTATCCCCGCTGGGTTGCGCAGCGACCCCAAAACCCTGCGACCGATCATTTCATCTGTATCGCGTGTACGGTTTTTTTGCGACTGCTGCGCAGTCGAGCGGGGATAAATCCCCTCGCCACAACGGCGGTGTCACTCAGGAGCGGGCTATATTCGGGAACGATGTTGTCTTCAGAATGATCTAGTCTTGGCCAGTCCCAGGGAGAGATCGCCATGCACCGCTTTTTCGAGCAGCTCAGTTCCCGCATCATCGCGCCGTTCGTGGCCGGATCCTCGCGCAACAGCAAAGTCTGGCCGTGCCGTTGCGGCCAGTCGCTGTTCTTTCGCAACAGTCAGTGCCTGGCCTGTAACGCCTTGCTTGGCTATCAACCAGAAGAAAGTCGCCTGACCTCGCTGCAGCCGGGGCCGGAAGAGGGCACCTGGACGCTCGACGCCGATCCCGACGCCGGACTGTTCCGCCGCTGCGCCAACCTCGACATGCCCGCCGCGTGCAATTGGCTGCTGCCGGCCAACGATCACGACACCTTGTGCATCGCTTGCAGCCTTAACCGCACCATTCCCGACCTGTCCGTCACGGAAAATCCCGAACGCTGGCGCAAGGTCGAAATCGCCAAGCGTCGACTGGTCGCGCAACTGATCACCCTCGGCTTGCCGGTCATCCCGAAAACCACGGATGAAGAAACCGGGCTGGCGTTCGACTTCATCGGTGTCGACCTCGAAGGCAACGCGCCGATGACCGGCCATGCCAACGGCCTGATCACCCTCGACATCAAAGAGGCCGACGATGCGCACCGTGAGCAGGTCAGGGCGGCGATGCACGAACCTTACCGCACGCTGCTCGGGCATTTTCGCCATGAGGTCGGCCACTACTACTGGGATCGCCTCATCGCCAACGGCCCTTGGCTGGACGCGTTCCGCAATCTGTTCGGCGACGAGCGCGCCAGTTACGCCGAGGCGCTGGACCGGCATTACCAGCAAGGCGCGCCGCTGGACTGGCCGCAGCACTACGTCAGTGCCTACGCGACCATGCACCCATGGGAAGACTGGGCGGAAACCTGGGCGCATTACCTGCACATGATGGATGCGGTCGACACGGCGCTGGGCTTCGGCATGAGCGCGCGGGAAATGGACTTCGACTATCAGCCGTTTCCCACCAGCACCCTGTACGACCCCGAGCATCCCGGCGGTGGCGCTTTCCTGTCATTCGTCAATGCGTGGATCGAACTGGCCGGCATGCTCAACGAACTGTCGCGCAGCATGGGCCAGCCGGATTTCTACCCGTTCGTACTGCCGGCGGCGGCGATCGCCAAGTTGCACTTCATTCATCTGGTGATCCAGCAGGCGGGCGGCAGGGCGGATGAGGTGCTGGCCTTGTAGGTGTCGCAGGCCGTGATGTTTATGTCTTTGAAGCCGTTCAGGTTTTTTATCTGCAACCAACGGTTGTAAGTTCATCTCAGACAGGTACAATGGCGCGGCTCGCCGACAGGCAAGCGTCGTTATGGTGACCCCATCGGTCCCCCCGCAACGATTACCCGTGAACCTGGTCAGATCCGGAAGGAAGCAGCCACAGCGGGAACATTGTGTGCCGGGGTGTGGCTGGTGGGGGCACCACCTTAACGAACCAACCAAGGATTCAAAGAGAACTGCATGGGTTTCGCCCACTGCGGTTTTTTTATGCCTGCGATTTGGCTAGTGGCGTTGCTCCGCCATCAGAAACGCGCGGATCAGCAGCGCAGCGCCCCGGTACCCGTGCGGCTGTTGAAGGCGAACAGTGGCATACTCCCTCGCCTGGCATTGAGAGGTAAGGCAAGTGGGTGAAATTGACGATCTGACCCGGGAAAAACTGCGCGAATGGCAGTTACGTCGTCTGGAAGTCAAAGCGCAGATGCAGGATCAGCCCGAGCGCACGCTGGAGTTGTCGCGAGTGCTCGACCTGATGGATGAGGAGCACGCCGCGATTCTGGCGGCTTCGACCGTGTTCAACGCGGCTGAAGAAACTGCGCAGCCGCTCGCGGTGCAGGACCAGCCCGTCATCACTGAATCGGTGGCCGGCCAGTACGACCTGCAACTGCACGCCAGCGCTCAAAACCCTGAACACCTGCGCAAACTGCTGGAAATGGCGCTCTACGAAGTGCAGGCGCAGATCGATGCGGGGGCGATGGCCAGCGGCACTGAACGACGTGGCATGTCCGGCACGCTCGGCGGCTACTCCTTCGAGCTGCGGATCAGCCCCGAGTCCAGCCGTGAGGGAAACTTGCCGCAGTCCCATGAAATGCACGACCAGAATGACCAGGACTGATCTGGTGTTGTATTAAAGCCCAGGCGGCGAGGTTGTATGCACCCGGAACATTTTGATTTGGCCACCCCGGTATTTCTGCCCATCACCCATGATGTGTGTACGGCGCTGTTGCAGCCCGAGGGTGTCGCGACACTGGCCAGCCTGAGCGACCCGGAACTGGCGGCAGTGCTGGTCATCCAGAACCTCGCCCAGGCCACGGAACAGGATTTGAGCGCCAGCGCAGCGGAGAAGATTCTCGCCAGACTCATTGACTGGTCTGTCACCTCTCGGCGCACCGGATCGGCGGGACTGCTTGCAGAGGCGCGGCGTCTGTTCGATTCGCGCAAATTGTATTTCGGCCTCAATGCGCTCAAAGGCCTGAACCTGCGCTTTCTCATGGCCGATGAAGTCGCCGCGCAGGCATTTCTGTTGCCCGGCGGGCAATGGGATGTGGACTACAAAGTCCGCCACCAGCAACAGAACAACCCGTTTCGCCAGCAAATGGTCACGCCACGCGAGCGTGAACACTGGTTAAGCGCGGCGCAGGACAAACTGCTGCGAACCTTCCGAGCCAACCTCGACGAAGACCTACACGTGCAGGGCTATGCGGGCATCGGCAAGAGCTACATGCTCAGCGCACTGATCGAATGCCTGCGCTCGAAACGCACACTGGTGCTGGCGCGCACCCCGGCGAAACTGGCGACGCTGCGCAAGCACATCGCCCAAGTGCACAACACTGAGATCGGTCAGACGTTTTTCGACTTTGCCCAGGCCCAGCTGCTTGGCCCCCGGTTTCATATGGCCAAGGCGCCCGCGCGGATTCCGAGCAAGCCGGCGCTGGCGCAGGAGTTGAATATCTTCGGCTTTCGTCACCACGACGGGCCAGGCACCCTCGAAGTTTGCCTGCGCGTGCTGGAGCTGTATTGCGCCTCCAGAGACCACACGCTGTCCGCTAGGCATCTGCCGCACTTCCAGCAGCCCTTGACCGGCATGGACGCCCAGGCGCTGTTGGAGTACTCCAGTCGCCTGTGGGTCTATCTCGAGGCCAATCCGGCCTGGGCCAGCCAGAGCGGTTTTCAGACGTTGCTCATGATCAAGCGCGCCAGTCTCGCCGGTTGCCGCGTCCCGCCGCGCTACACCCATGTGATCATCGACGAAAGCCAGGACGTGCCGGCGTCGCTGCTGCAAATCATCGAGCGCGGGCAGCAGGTGCTGATCACCCTCGGCGATGAATATCAGCAGGCCACGGGCGAGGCGCCCAAGCGCAAGCGTGAAGTCCGTCAGAGCGATATCTGCTATTCGGTGCGTTCGGGGCGCAATGTCGAGCGCCTGGTCAATCCGCTGATCTCGCGCCACACGCACAAGAGCAAAGTGCCGTTCGAAGGCGCTCGTCACGCCGACGTCGATATCGAGTACTACCCGCAAGCCTTCGTACCGCCCGAAGGTTGCGTGGTGCTGACCGCGTCACCGTGGGACACTATGATGTGGGCCATCCATCTGCACGACTCCAGTTGCGCCTTCAGTTTTCCCGACAGGGAAGCGCAGGACGACATCAAACATTTCATGACCACCGCCATCGAACTGTTCCGCCGCGATTTCTACAACGCCGGGTCCAGCGAAAAGGGGCCGCATCCGTATTTCAGCGACATGGCCGATTGGCGGCAAGTGCGTGAGGCCAACCGTTTCGATGAAGCTTTTTTGTGGATCGAAGCGCAACTGCAAAACGGCTTCATGATTGCCGACCTGACGCGACTGAGCCAAAAGATCATCGAGCCGGGCAAGGCCTGTCTGTTGATGATGGCCGAGCAGGCCGGCGGCATGGAATTCAAGCGCGTGCTGTTGACCCGGACGTTGCTCAGTAACGAGAAATTCAAGGACGCCTACGAGTTCGATCAGCGCATTTGTGCTGTGTACATCGCCGTGTCCCGTGCCCGGCAGCAGCTTTATCTGCCTTATGACGTGGTGGAATGGATCGATTATCACCACAGCCGCGAGCCGAAATTCCGCGAATCGCACGGTTATTGACCCGGCCAACCCTGTGGGAGCGAGCCTGCTCGCGAAGGCGTCGGCGTGTTCAACAACTGTGTCGCCTGACATACCGCTTTCGCGAGCAGGCTCGCTCCCACAGGCGGTTAGGGTGTGGTTGAAGAGGCGCCGGTGTACAACCGGATAATGTCGTCGATCTCGCCGGACATTTTCATTCGCAGCAGCGTGCGCAGGATCCGTTGCACCGGCACCTTCGGGTCGTTCCTCACATAGCAGCCAATATTCTGTTCCTGCAGCACCGCGACCCCTTGCAACTGCTGCTCCGGCAGCAGGCGCTGATTGATCCAGTCCAGTGTCCACTGATTGCTCACCGCATAGCGGTATCGCCCGGCCAACAGCTTTTCCAGTACCTGTTCCTGATTGCGCGCGTCTTCGCGTTGCAACTGGTCAGCGTCGAACAGCGGTTGCAGGGTAGGGTAGCTGTAACCGAGGACGGTGCCGATGGCCTGGCGCGGCAGCCGGGCGGGATCGATCTGCGCCGGTTGCTCCTTGCGGCTGACCAGCAGGTCGCGCTGAAACCACAACGGCACGCTCCAGATGTAATCGCCGGACTGATTCGGCAACCACGACTGTGCGGCATAGCAGCGCACATCGATGTCGCCGTGTTCCATGGCGCTCTGTACCCGCGCGCGCGGCAGGACGACGAATTGCGCTGGCGCACCAACCTGGGTCGCCAGGCTGAGCAGGGCGTCGTGCAGGATGCCCTGGGTAGGTCTGCCGCCTTGCAGTTGCATCATCGGCATCGCCCAACTGTCCGGCACGGCGAAGCGCAACGGCGCTTGCGCTGCCATCGCGTTGAGGCTGATACCCAGCAATGCCGCCACGGCCCACCGCATAGACGCTCCGGTAATTCCCCATCCCGAGCTGATAAAAGCCTCTGCTGATGCAGCTTAGCCATATTAGACGAGGACACCGGATGCAATTTTGCCCTTGCTCCGCTAGCATTAGCCGCTTCTGCTTCCTTCGCTGCGACGGTTTTCGATGAGTTATCAGGTTCTTGCACGTAAATGGCGTCCACGCTCGTTCCGCGAAATGGTCGGCCAGACCCATGTGCTCAAGGCTCTGATCAATGCCTTGGACAGCCAACGGCTGCACCACGCCTACCTGTTCACCGGGACGCGCGGGGTCGGCAAGACCACCATCGCGCGGATCATTGCCAAGTGCCTGAACTGCGAGACAGGTATCACCTCCAGCCCCTGCGGCGAGTGTTCGGTATGCCGCGAGATCGATGAAGGCCGTTTTGTCGACCTGATCGAGATCGACGCCGCCAGCCGCACCAAGGTCGAAGACACCCGCGAACTGCTCGATAACGTGCAGTACGCGCCAAGCCGTGGGCGCTTCAAGGTCTACCTGATCGACGAAGTGCACATGCTTTCCAGCCATTCCTTCAATGCGCTGTTGAAAACCCTCGAAGAGCCGCCGCCCTACGTCAAGTTCATCCTGGCGACCACCGATCCGCAGAAACTTCCGGCAACGATTCTTTCGCGTTGCCTGCAGTTCTCCCTGAAGAACATGACGCCCGAGCGTGTGGTCGAGCATTTGACCCACGTGCTCACGGCGGAGAACGTACCGTTCGAAGACGATGCACTGTGGCTGCTTGGTCGTGCGGCTGACGGCTCGATGCGCGACGCCATGAGCCTGACCGATCAGGCCATCGCGTTCGGTGAAGGCAAGGTCCTCGCGACCGACGTGCGGGCCATGCTCGGCACACTGGATCACGGTCAGGTCTATGACGTGCTGCATGCGCTGATCGAGGGCGATGCCAAGGCGCTGCTCGAAGCCGTGCGTCACTTGGCCGAGCAAGGTCCGGACTGGAACGGCGTGCTCTCGGAAATTCTCAACGTGCTGCACCGCGTGGCCATCGCTCAGGCGCTGCCGGAAGGCGTCGACAATGGCCATGGCGACCGTGATCGCGTATTGGCCCTGGCCCAGGCGTTGCCGGCCGAAGATGTGCAGTTCTATTACCAGATGGGTCTGATTGGTCGCCGCGACTTGCCGCTGGCGCCGGACCCGCGTGGCGGTTTCGAGATGGTCTTGCTGCGGATGCTCGCGTTCCGCCCGGCGGATACGGCGGACGCGCCGAGGCAACCGCTAAAGCCAGTGGGGATCAGCCAGGCCACAGTTGATTCCGCAAACTCAGTGGCTGCCGCGCCGAAGCCTGCGCCGGTGGTCGCTGCGGCTGCGGCTGCTGCGCCAGCACCCGCGCCCGCACCGGTAGCAGCGCCGGCTGCCGAGCCAGAACCTGTGGCGCCGGTTGTCGAAGCGCAACCGGAGCCTGAGCCAGTCGCCGTCGAAACCGTGGTCGATTTGCCATGGAACGACCCGGTGGAAGCCGAGCCCGAGCCGGCACCAGTACAGCAACCCGCCGTCGAACCGGTGCTGGAAACTGCTGGCGAGCAGCCTGAATTGCCGCCGATGCCGCTGCCGACCCCGGACAGCGTGGTCCCGGATGCGCCGGAGTGGGCCGCTGCGCCAATTCCCGAGCCGTCCGTCGCTGACGTCGATGCCGCTACACCAGGCATGGACATGGACGATGAACCGCCGCTGGATGAGGACTACATCGAGCCGGACATGGATTCGGCCTACAGCTACCTCGACGAACTGGCCAGCGAACACGCCGCCGATCCTGAGCCTGAACCCGAGCCGGAACCTGCCGCCGCGCCGGCCACCGGTCTGGCCCTGCAATGGCTGGAGCTGTTCCCGAAGCTGCCGATTTCCGGCATGACCGGCAGCATCGCCGCCAACTGCACATTGATTGCGGTCGATGGCGATCACTGGCTGATGCACCTCGATCCGGCCCACAGCGCACTGTTCAACGCCACGCAACAGCGTCGTCTCAACGACGCGTTGAACCAGTTCCACGGGCGCACGCTGACGCTGACCATCGAGCTGATCAAGCCCGAGCAGGAAACCCCGGCCCAGGCCGCCTCCCGCCGCCGCGCCAATCGCCAGCGTGAGGCGGAGGAATCGATCCACGGTGATCCGTTCATCCAGCAGATGGTTCAGCAGTTCGGCGCGGTGGTGCGAAGCGATACTATTGAACCTGTCGACGCCTTGGTCACCCAAGGCTAATAACTGAAGGTGCTCGGCCAAGATGGCCGGGCGCTGTTTTATCCAAGTACGTTTGAGGTGATTCCCATGATGAAAGGTGGCATGGCCGGCCTGATGAAGCAGGCGCAGCAGATGCAGGAAAAAATGGCCAAGATGCAGGAAGAACTGGCCAACGCCGAAGTCACCGGCAAGGCCGGCGGCGACATGGTCACCGTGGTGATGACCGGTCGTCACGACGTTAAAAGCGTGAGTATCGACCCAAGCCTGGTCGAAGGCCTGAGCGAAGACGACAAAGAGATGCTGGAAGCCGTGGTCGCCGCCGCCGTCAACGACGCCGTGCGCAAGATCGAAGCCAACAGCCAGGAAAAAATGGGCAGCATGACCGCCGGCATGAACCTGCCAGCGGGTATGAAACTGCCGTTCTGATTCGCCTTTGGGCGACAGATGAGCTACACAAAATGCCAGGCATTGCGCCTGGCATTTTTGTTTCTGCGCGGCGCGGATCGTTCCTACGCTCTGCGTGGGAATGCCTCTGGGGACGCTCCGCGTTCCAGCTTGCGATTGGGACGCGGAGCGTCCCGGGCTGCATTCCCACGCAGAGCGTGGGAACGATCAGTGGGAGCGAGCCTCGGTCAAAACTGCAGAAACATCGAACACACCACCGCTACCAAGGTCTGCTCCCTATACACCGAATTCCCCCATTCACAGGAGACGCTGACATGTCCGACCCTCTCACCCTCAATCAACGCTTCGTCCTCGCCTCGCGCCCGACCGGCGCGCCGACCCCGGAGAACTTCCGTCTCGAGCGCGAGGCATTGCCCGATCTGCAGGACGGTCAGGTATTGCTGAAAACCCTGTACCTGTCGCTCGACCCGTACATGCGCGGGCGTATGAGCGACGCACCGTCCTACGCTGCGCCAGTGCAAATCGGCGAAGTCATGACCGGTGGTGCGGTCAGCCGGGTCGAGCAGTCCAATCATCCGAAATTCCACACCGGTGATCTGGTGGTTGGCGCCACCGGTTGGCAGAGCCACAGCATCAGCGACGGCCGCAACATCATGCCGATCCCGGCCGGCCTGCCGAGCCCGTCGATGGCCCTCGGGGTGCTGGGTATGCCGGGCATGACCGCGTACATGGGCCTGATGGACATCGGCCAGCCGAAAGAGGGTGAAACCCTGGTAGTGGCTGCGGCGTCCGGCGCCGTCGGCTCGGTGGTCGGGCAAGTGGCGAAGATCAAAGGTCTGCGTGCGGTCGGCGTGGCCGGTGGGGCCGAGAAGTGCAAATACGTGGTCGAGGAGCTGGGTTTTGATGCCTGCATCGACCACAAGGCCGATGACTTCGCCGAACAGTTGGCCAAAGCCTGTCCGAACGGCATCGACATTTATTATGAGAACGTCGGCGGCCATGTCTTCGATGCCGTCGTGCCGTTGCTCAACCCCAAGGCGCGCATCCCGTTGTGCGGCCTGATCGCCGGCTACAACGCCGCCGAGGCGCCGACCGGCCCGGATCGCCTGCCGATGCTGCAACGCACTTTGCTCACCAAGCGTGTGCGTATTCAGGGCTTCATCGTCTTCGACGATTACGGTGATCGTCAGCCGGAATTCATCAGCCACATGGTGCCGTGGGTACGCGACGGTAAGGTGAAATTCCGCGAGGACGTGGTCGAAGGCCTGGAGCAGGCGCCTGAGGCGTTCATCGGTCTGCTGGAAGGGCGCAACTTCGGCAAACTGGTGGTCCGGGTCGCCCAGGACTGAGGATTTGACGCTGGCCAGAGGCGCGGGTATAAACCGCGTCTCGTTGTTTAGTCGGACTGTTTACCCATGAGCTTCAGCCCTTTGATTCGCCAACTGATCGACGCCTTGCGCACCTTGCCAGGCGTGGGTCAGAAAACCGCTCAGCGCATGGCGTTGCAGTTGCTCGAACGTGATCGCAGCGGCGGCACTCGTCTGGCCCAGGCCTTGAGCCAGGCCATGGAAGGCGTCGGCCATTGCCGCCAGTGCCGCACGCTGACCGAAGACGACCTCTGCCCGCAATGCGCCGACCCGCGCCGCGATGACACGCTGCTCTGCGTGGTCGAAGGGCCGATGGACGTTTATGCGGTGGAGCAGACCGGCTTCCGTGGCCGCTATTTCGTGCTCAAGGGGCACTTGTCGCCGCTGGATGGCCTGGGGCCGGAAGCGATCGGGATTCCGCAACTGATGGCGCGGATAGAAGAGGCGGGGACCTTTACCGAAGTCATCCTCGCCACCAACCCGACCGTGGAAGGCGAGGCGACCGCGCACTACATCGCGCAGTTGCTCAACAACAAAGGCCTGGTCGCCTCGCGGATTGCCCACGGCGTGCCGCTGGGCGGTGAGCTGGAGCTGGTCGACGGCGGCACGCTGGCGCATTCGTTTGCCGGGCGTAAACCTATCTCCCTGTAAGTCTCTATCGCCCTTTCGGGCCACATCGCTGGCAAGCCAGCTCCCACAGTGTTGGATGTGACCCACAGCATATGTGTCCACACCGAACCCTGTGGGAGCTGGCTTGCCAGCGATGGCCGCGCCGCGGTCGATCTGATTCACACAATTTCATTGATAACCAAGCAAGCGCTCGGTTAACGTCGGCGAACCCTTCCGTGGAGCTCGCCCATGCCTGCCTTTCAGGAATACTTCGACCCCAGCCATCAACTGGTCCGCGACAGCGTCAGACGTTTCGTCGAACGCGAGATCCTGCCGGACATCGATCGGTGGGAAGAAGCCGAAAGCTTTCCCCGTGAGCTGTACCTCAAGGCCGGTGCGGCGGGCATTCTCGGTATCGGCTATCCCGAAGCGCTTGGCGGCAGCCATGAAGGCGATCTGTTCGCCAAGGTCGCCGCCAGTGAGGAGCTGATGCGCTGTGGCTCTGGTGGCCTGGTGGCGGGGTTGGGTTCGCTGGATATCGGTTTGCCACCGATCGTCAAATGGGCGCGGCCTGAGGTGCGAGAGCGGGTCGTCCCCCAAGTGCTCAGCGGCGAAAAGATCAGCGCCCTGGCGGTGACCGAGCCCGGCGGCGGCTCCGACGTCGCCAACCTGCAAACCCGCGCGGTGCGTGACGGCGACTGCTTCCGGGTCAGCGGCAGCAAGACCTTTATTACCAGCGGCGTGCGCGCGGATTTCTACACGGTCGCGGTGCGTACCGGTGCGCCGGGGTTTGGCGGCATCAGCTTGTTGCTGATCGAGAAGGGTACGCCGGGTTTCAGTGTCGGTCGGCAGTTGAAGAAAATGGGCTGGTGGGCGTCGGACACCGCTGAGTTGTTCTTCGACGATTGCCGCGTGCCTGTAGGAAACCTCATCGGCGCCGAGAACATGGGCTTCGCCTGCATCATGGGCAATTTTCAGAGCGAACGCCTGGCGCTGGCGCTGATGGCCAACATGACTGCGCAATTGGCGCTGGAGGAGAGCCTGAAGTGGGCGCGCGAGCGTGAGGCATTTGGCAAACCCATCGGCAAGTTTCAGGTGATCAAGCATCGCCTCGCCGAAATGGCCACGGTGCTGGAAGTGTCGCGGGAGTTCACTTACCGGCAAGCGGCAAAAATGGCGGCGGGGCACAGCGTAATCAAGGAAATTTCCATGGCGAAGAACTTCGCCACTGACACCTCCGACCGGATCACCACCGAAGCCGTGCAGATTCTTGGCGGGCTCGGTTACATGCGTGAAAGCCTGGTGGAGCGGCTGTATCGGGATAACCGCATTCTGTCGATTGGCGGCGGGACGCGGGAAGTGATGAATGAAATCATCAGCAAGCAGATGGGGCTCTAAGTCCTGCGGTGTAGCTGTCGGCCCCTTCGCGAGCAGGCTCGCTCCCACAGTTGAAATACATTTCCCTGTGGGAGCGAGCCTGCTCGCGAAAGCGGCCGGTCAGACGCTGTTTATTTATCGGTCAAAGCAAACTGCGTCAGGCAAAAGGTAGGAATGCCCATGTCCTCAAGACGCTGCGAACCTTGCAGCTCCGGCAGATCAATGATCGCTGCCGCTTCATGTACCCGCGCGCCCATGCGGCGAATCAGGTTGGCTGCCGCAATCAGCGTGCCGCCGGTAGCGATCAGGTCATCGAACATCACCACCGAATCGCCTTCACACAGGCTGTCGGCGTGCACTTCCAGAAACGCTTCGCCGTACTCGGTGGCGTAACCTTCGGCCAGTACGTCCGCCGGCAGTTTGCCTTGCTTGCGGAACAGCACCAGCGGCTTGTTCAACTGATAGGCCAGTACCGAACCGATCAGGAAGCCACGGGCATCCATGGCGCCGATGTGGGTAAAGTCGGCTTCGACGTAGCGATGGGCGAAGCTGTCCATCACCAGGCGCAGGGCCGTCGGCGACTGGAACAGCGGGGTGATGTCGCGAAAGATCACGCCCGGTTTCGGGAAGTCGATCACGGGGCGGATCAGGGATTTGATGTCGAAGGAGTCGAAGACCATCGGGGTGTCCTGGCAGGGCTGCAAACGGCGCAGTATACCCGCGGCTGAAACGATTCGCTCAACCGCGGGTCGTGATCAGCCTTCGATCGAACCGCCGGCCAGCGCGCACAGCTGAATCGGGTCGAGGATATGGATCTCCTTGCCCTCGGCGGCAATCAGCTCGTTCTGCTGGAAACGGGTGAACACCCGCGACACGGTTTCCACCGCCAGGCCCAGGTAATTGCCGATTTCATTGCGCGACATGCTCAGGCGGAACTGGTTGGCCGAGAAGCCGCGAGCACGGAAGCGTGCCGACAGGTTGACCAGGAAAGTGGCGATGCGCTCGTCAGCGGTTTTCTTCGACAGCAGCAGCATCATTTGCTGGTCGTCACGAATCTCGCGGCTCATCACCCGCATCAACTGGCGGCGCAGTTGTGGCAATTGCAGCGCGAGTTCGTCGAGGCGTTCGAAGGGGATTTCGCAAACCGAAGTGGTTTCCAGCGCCTGGGCCGAGACCGGGTGTTTTTCGGTGTCCATGCCCGACAGTCCGACCAGTTCGCTCGGCAGGTGGAAGCCGGTCAGTTGCTCTTCGCCGGCATCGCTCAGGCTGAAGGTCTTCAGCGCGCCGGAGCGGACTGCATAAACGGAATCGAAGGTGTCGCCCTGGCGGAACAGGAACTCGCCCTTCTTCAGCGGGCGGCCGCGTTTAACGATTTCGTCGAGCGCATCCATGTCTTCCAGATTCAGAGAAAGTGGCAGGCAGAGCGGGGCCAGGCTGCAATCCTTGCAGTGGGCCTGGTTGTGAGCGCGCAGTTTGACTGGCTCGGACATTTCTTCAATCCTTGTGGGAAAACACACATAAGCCGTAAGGGTAACCCACGGGAGGACATTCAGGCCAGCACGTGGCGGCGTTGTCCTACAGACATAAAGCCGCAGCACCGGCGGCCGATAACCCGCTATCAGCACTCAACCAAGGAAGGCCCCGATGACCGCCATTGGTACGCTAAGCCCCGGCAGCAGCGGCGTTGCCGCTTCGCCGGAGATGACCAGCACCGACGCTGCAATCGATCGCGATGAAGACTTGTCGCACACGGCAACCCCGACCTTGGTCGAGGGCGTCAAAGTGTCGCTGTCCGGCGCGGCCATCGCCAAATCCGCCGCTGTCGGTGGCGAAAACAGTGACATCGACAACAGTGGCTTACCGGAGAACATCCAACAGTTGCTGAAGATGATTCGCAAGATTCAAAAAGAAATCATCGAGAAAAAAGCCCGCATGGCGGCGGTCATGTCAGACAGAACCCTCTCCAACGAGGAAAAGATCAACAAGCTCGCCGCACTGCGGGGCGCCATTGCCGCCCTCAACAGTGGCCTGATCACCGCCAACCTCGCCCTGTCGAAAGTCATGAACCAGTCGGCGCTCAATCCTGACCAGAACCTCAAGGTCGGCTCGTTGCTGACCAAGCCTTAAATCACCCGCGAGAAACGCTGGCGGTTCTGCTGCTCCAGGTACGCATCGAAAACCATGCACACCGAGCGCACCAGCAATCGGCCCGCCGGCAGCACCTCGATGCGCTCGCGCTCGAGCCTGATCAGGCCATCCTCGGCCATACCTTGCAACTGCGGCCACAGCGCGCCGAAATAGCCTTGGAAATCGATGTTGAACTGCTGCTCGATCTCGGCGAATTCGAGTTTGAAATTGCAGATCAGCTGCTGAATCACCGCGCGGCGCAAACGGTCGTCGGCGTTGCACACCAGGCCGCGACTGGTCGCCAGCTGCGCGCTGGCCAGGCTGTTCTGATAGGCAGTGAGGTCGCTGCTGTTCTGGCAGTACAAATCGCCGATCTGGCTGATCGCCGACACGCCCAGACCAATCAGGTCGCAATGGCCGTGGGTGGTATAGCCCTGAAAGTTGCGTTGCAGGGTGTGTTCTTCCTGAGCGATCGCCAACTCGTCATCGGGCAGGGCGAAGTGATCCATGCCGATGTAGCGGTAGCCGGCAGCGGTCAGTTGCTCGATGGTGCGCTGGAGCATCTCCAGTTTGTGCGCAGGGCTCGGCAAGTCGAGACTGTTGATCCGCCGTTGCGGCATGAAGCGTTCTGGCAGGTGTGCGTAGTTGAATACCGAGAGGCGATCCGGTTGCAGACTGATCACTTCCTCGACGGTGCGGTCGAAATTGTCCGGTGTCTGCTTTGGCAGGCCGTAGATCAGATCGATGTTGATCGAGCGAAATTGCAGGGTTCGCGCCGCATCGATCACCGCGCGGGTTTCTTCCAGACTTTGCAGGCGATTGACCGCACGCTGCACCGCCGGGTCAAGGTCTTGCAGGCCAATGCTGACCCGATTGAAACCCAGTTCGCGCAGCAGGCCCATGGTCGACCAGTCGGCCTCGCGCGGGTCGATTTCAATGCCGTAATCGCCGGAATCATCGTTGAGCAAATTGAAATGCTTGCGCAGGTGCGCCATCAGCTGGCGCAATTCGTCGTGGCTGAGAAAGGTCGGTGTGCCGCCACCGAAATGCAGCTGCTCGACGGTTTGCGCCGGGTCGAGGTGGCAGGCAATCAACTGGATTTCCTGCTCGAGCCGTTGCAGATACGGCTGCGCACGGCCGCGATCCTTGGTGATGACCTTGTTGCAGGCGCAGTAGTAGCAAATGTTCGCGCAGAACGGCACATGCACGTACAGCGACAACGGCCGCTGCGCCTTGCGGCTGTCGCGCAGGGCATGGAACAGGTCGAAAGTGCCGACCTGACCGTGAAATTGCACGGCGGTCGGGTACGAGGTGTAGCGTGGCCCCGCCAGATCGTAGCGGCGGATCAGATCAGAGTCCCAACGAATGGCGTCGAGCATGCGGGCATTCCCCCGGATAGGCTGGCAGTGTGGCGAGTCTAGGGGAGGGCGTTACAGGGCATCTTGATTTGCATCAACGGCGAGGATTTGTGTTGTTCGTGCGGGCGTCTTCGCGAGCAGGCTCGCTCCCACGTTGGATTTGCAGCGTACTCAAGACCTGTGGGAGCGAGCCTGCTCGCGAAGGCCGCGCCACACATTTAATGGCCCATAAGCCAATGCTGATGCGGCCCGGGCAAGGTCCACAGGCCAAACACTATCACCAGCAAGCCACCCGCCACGCGCACGCTGCGTTTGCGCAGGATCGCCGTGACCCGCTCAGCCGCCAGCCCGGTGGCGAGCAGCACCGGCCAGGTGCCGAGGCCGAAAGCGAGCATCAGCAATGCACTGTCCAGCGCATTGCCCTGACTCGCGCTCCACAGCAAGGTGCTGTAAACCAGCCCGCACGGCAGCCACCCCCACAGCGCACCGAGCAGCAAGGCGCGGGGCAGGCTGGAAACCGGCAGCAAGCGATTCGCCACCGGTTGAATGAAGCGCCATAAGCCACGCCCGAGCGCTTCGATACGGGTGAGCCCGCTCCACCAACCGGCCAGGTACAAACCCATGGCGATCAGCAGCAAACCGGCCAGTACGCGCATGAACAGCGCCGCCGGGCTGTTGGCGACTGCCCAGCCGGCGAGGCCGATGAGCAACCCCGCCGTGGCATAACTGAGAATCCGCCCGAGGTTATACGCCAGCAACAGACGAAAGCGCCGGCTGCGCTGCTCCTTGGGGATCGCCAGGGTCAGCGCGCCCATCAGACCGCCGCACATACCCAGACAGTGGCCGCCACCGAGCAGGCCGAGGATCAGCGCCGAGACCAGCAGCGGCGCCAGTTCAAGCATGGGGCGGCGCCTTGTCGTCCGGTTTGCCGGCGTTGGCTTCGTCCACCGCAGCGGTGTGGTTGGGATCCTGATCGTCAAAAAGGATGCTGTGCGCCGGGCCGTCGAGGTCGTCGTACTGACCGCTGTCCACCGCCCAGAAGAAGATGTACACGGCGATGGCGACGATGAGCAAGGCAGCGGGAATCATCACATAGAGAGCTGGCATCGGTAACTCCAGGCCCGCGCGGCTCAGGCCGGCAGCGGGCGGGTTTGGGTCGGGCTGCTGGCGGCCGGCGCGCTCGGCAGACGAGTCAGGCGCAGGGCGTTGAGCACCACGGTCAGCGAACTGATCGACATGCCGACCGCCGCCCACACCGGAGTGATCCAGCCGAGGGCGGCGAACGGCAACATGAGGCCATTGTACAGCGCTGCCCACAGCAGGTTTTCGATGATTACCCGGCGCGTGCGTCGCGCCAGCGTGAAAGCTTGCACCAGAGCGTCGAGGCGATTGGACAGCAACACTGCATCGGCGCTGGTTTTCGCCAGATCGGTGGCCGAGCCCATGGCCACGCTGATATCGGCCGCAGCCAGCACCGGCACGTCGTTGACGCCGTCGCCGAGCATCAACACCTTGCGTCCTTCCTTGTGCAGTTGTTGCAGCACTTGCAGTTTGTCATCGGGGCGCAAGCCGCCACGGGCCTCGTCGATGCCCAGTTCGGCGGCGACACTGGCGACCATCGGCGAACTGTCGCCGGACAACAGCAATGTGCGCCAGCCCCGCGCTTTGCAGGCCGCGAGCAGGGCGGGGGCATCGTCACGCAGGCGATCGTCGAGGACGAACCATGCCAGCGGCCCCTGAGTGTCGGCGAGCAGCAACCATTGTCCGGCCTCATCAGGCATTGACGGCAGTGCCGCGCCGCTCAGGGCACAGGCGAACGGCGCCTGACCGATGCGCAAGCGTTGCTCACCGACCACGCCTTCCAGGCCCAGACCGGGTGTGCTGTGCACGTCCTCGGCGGCCAGCGGCGCACGGCCGAAAGCGCGGGCGATCGGGTGTTCCGAACGGTTTTCCAGCGCAGCGGCAAGGCTCAGGCATTGCTCGCTGTCGAGCGCGCCGAGCGGGCGGATCGAGCGCAGCACCAAGCGGCCTTCGGTGAGCGTGCCGGTCTTGTCGAAAATCACCGTGTCGATCTGGTTCAAGCCTTCCAGCACATGGCCGCGTGTCAGCAGCAGGCCGAGTTTGTGCAGGGTGCCGGTGGCGGCGGTGAGGGCGGTCGGCGTCGCCAGTGACAGCGCGCACGGGCAGGTCGCCACCAGCATGGCAAGGACGATCCAGAACGCCCGCGCTGAGTCCAGCTGCCACCACAGCAGGCCGATCACTGCCGCCGCGATCAGCGACAGCAGCAAAAACCATTGCGCGGCGCGGTCAGCGATTTCTGCCAGACGCGGTTTCTCCGCCTGAGCGCGATCAAGCAGGCGCACGATCGCGGAGAGACGCGTGTCCTGTCCCAGCGCCTGCACTTCGACGGTCAATGCGCCTTCGACATTGAGCGTGCCCGCAGTTACTGCATCGCCGAGCGTGCGTGGCTGTGGCAGGTATTCGCCAGTCAGCAGCGATTCGTCGATGCTCGACTGACCGTCGATGATCTTGCCGTCAGCCGGCAGAATCGAGCCCGGCTGCACCAGAATCCGCTCGCCGACCTGCAATTCGCTGAGCAGGATGCGTTCGCTCTGGCCATCGCTATCCAGGCGCAGGCACGAGGCGGGTAATAGATTGACCAGTTGCGCGGTGGCAGCAGCGGTGCGTTCGCGGGCGCGACGTTCCAGATAACGCCCGGCGAGCAAAAACAGCGCGAACATGCCAACCGCATCGAAGTACAGTTCGCCGACCCCGGTGATCGATGTCCAGATCCCGGCGATATAAGCGCTGCCGATCGCCAGTGAAACTGAAACGTCCATGGTCAGGTGGCGGGTGCGCAAATCGCGCATCGCGCCTTTGAAGAACGGCGCGCAGCTGTAGAACACGATGGGTGTGGTCAGAAACAGCGCGACCCAGCGCAGGATCGTGTGCAGCTCGGGACTGAGGTCGATGTTGAATTCCGGCCAGGTGGCCATGGTCGCCATCATCGCCTGAAACCACAGCAACCCGGCGACGCCGAGCTGGCGCAGGGCCAGGCGATTCTCGCTGGCCAGTTGTTCGCTGGCACGGTCGGCCTGGTACGGGTGGGCGGCGTAACCGATGTGGCGCAGCTCGGCGAGGATCTGGCTCAGCGGCAATTGTGCGTCGGCCCAGCGCACGTGCAGGCGATGGTTGGACAGGTTCAACCGCGCTTCGGCGACGGCGGGCAGGGTGCGCAGGTGTTTCTCGATCAGCCAGCCGCAGGCGGCGCAACTGATGCCTTCGATCAACAAGGTGGTTTCGGCCAGATCGCCTTCATGGCGGACGAAGGGTTGCTGCACGTCGGCGCGGTCGTACAGCGCCAGTTCATCAGTCAGTTGCACCGGCAGCGCTTCGGGATTGGCCGACGCTTCGCTGCGATGCTGGTAATAACTTTCCAGCCCCCCGGCGACAATGGCTTCGGCCACCGCCTGACAGCCCGGGCAGCAGAACTCCCGGGCCTGCCCGAGGACGACGGCGGTGAAGCGGCTGCCGGACGGGACGGGCAGGGCGCAGTGGTAGCAGAAGGTTGGGCTGGTCATGGTGCGCGTTCCGATGATCGTTCCCACGCTCCGCGTGGGAATGCCTCCCCGGACGCTCCGCGTCCGCTTCGGCTGGGACGCGGAGCGTCCCTGGCTGCGTTCCCACGCAGAGCGTGGGAACGATCAGAGTAAAAGGCTTATTTTTTCAGGTCTTCCGCACCCTGCAATGGCTCATCACCCAGCAGCAGCTCCTTGTCATGGCTGACCAGTTCTTCTTCAAACATGCGCCACACGTGCTCGTCCTGGCTGCCAAGCAACTCGACAAACCGTCGCCCTTCGACCTTGTCGCTCAACTGGCCGATGTAGCGCCCGCTCTCGCTGCCACTGCGGGTGAGCACGATCTTGCGATCCTTCTCCGGCTGGGTCGGCGAGATCAGGTTCAGCTCCAGCGTTTGCGGCTGGCTGTCACCGTTCAAGCGCAAGTCGACTTCCCCGGTCACATCATCCAGATGCACCGCTGCACGCAGCTTCAGGGTTTGCGCCAGCAACTCGCGATCCAGTGAGCGGTTGATGCCTTTGCCCGCTTCGTAATAGTTGTCGTTGACCAGATTGTCCGGGTTGTTCACCGCGATGGTCACCATCGACAGGGTCAAGGTCACCGAGCAGGCCAGAATCGCGATGATGATCCACGGCCAGAGGTGCTTGTACCAGGGACTTGCGGCGTTTGCAGCGGGCATGTTCAAAATTCTCTCAACGGATTTGTGGGCCGATGAATCGGCTCTTGGCTTCAACGTGGACGCTTTCGTCATCGGCATCCTTGAGGATGAATTTCACCTCGTTGGTGCTCGATGGCAGTTGTTCCGGTGCGCTGGACAACTCGACCGGCATGCTGACGATATCGCCGGCGGCAACCTTGATCTCGCGCTTGCCTTGCAGGCGCAGGTCCGGCAGACCCTCGGCTTGCAGCAGGTAAGTGTGGTCGCGCTGATCCTTGTTCATGATCTTCAGGCTGTAGACGTTCTCGATTCGGCCTTCGGCGTTTTCGCGGTACAGCACGCGGTCCTTGCTGACGTCGAAGCCGACCAGCGAACGCATGAAGAACGCAGCGACCAACAGGCTGATCATCGCCAGCAGCACCACGGCGTAGCCGATCAGGCGCGGTCGCAGTTTATGGGTTTTCTGCCCGGAGAGATTGTGTTCGGTGGTGTAGCTGATCAGCCCGCGTGGGTAATCCATCTTGTCCATGATGCTGTCGCAAGCGTCGATGCACGCAGCGCAGCCGATGCACTCGATCTGCAGGCCATCGCGGATGTCGATGCCGGTCGGGCAGACCTGCACGCACATCGTGCAGTCGATGCAGTCACCCAGCCCCAGCGCCTTGTAGTCGATGCCTTTCTTGCGTGGGCCACGACTTTCGCCACGGCGCGGGTCGTAGGAAACGATCAGCGTGTCCTTGTCGAACATCACGCTCTGGAAGCGCGCATACGGGCACATGTAGATGCACACCTGCTCACGCAACCAACCGGCATTGCCGTACGTGGCGAGGGTGAAAAAACCGACCCAGAAATACGACCAGCCATCAGCCTGGCCGGTGAAGAACTCGATGACCAGTTCGCGGATCGGCGAGAAGTAGCCGACAAAGGTCATCCCGGTGACAAAACCGATCAGCAGCCACAGCGAGTGCTTGGCCAGTTTGCGCAGGAATTTGTTGGCGCTCATCGGCGCCTTGTCGAGCTTGATGCGCTGGTTGCGGTCGCCTTCGGTGACCTTCTCGCACCACATGAAAATCCACGTCCACACGCTTTGCGGGCAGGTATACCCGCACCAGACGCGCCCGGCGTAGACAGTGATGAAGAACAGGCCGAACGCGGCAATGATCAACAGCCCCGAGAGCAGGATGAAATCCTGTGGCCAGAAAGTCGCGCCGAAGATGAAGAACTTGCGCTCCGGCAGGTTCCACCACACCGCCTGGTGACCGCCCCAGTTCAGCCACACCGTGCCGAAATACAGCAGAAACAACGCCGCACCGCCGAGCATCCGCAGATTGCGGAACAGGCCGGTGAAGGCGCGGGTGTAGATTTTTTCTCGTGAGGCATAAAGGTCGACGCTGTTGTTCGCGTTCTTGCTCGGCGGCGTGACGTCGTGTACCGGAATCTGATTGCTCATCATTGCATCCCACGGCAGTGGAAAAATGCCTCGGTCGATACGTGCCAACCAAGGTCAAAAAGGGTTGTTGCAGTAGCGCGATGATACGCCTGCAGCTCTGGCTCAAGGGTGCGACCTTTGGTCGCGTTGGGTAAAAAATGCGGATGGTGTAGCGATTGCGCAAAAGCCTGACGCAGATCAATTGACTTGTTGAGTATGGACGCTTTTGCCGAAGTGGCTAGTTCATCCTTTCAATTGTTTGTTCACGCCACTACCGTTGATTTCGCAAGTTGAATAACACCCGTGATTGTTTTCGTCCAGGCGACAAGTCAGGCCGGACGCTACGGGTTTCTATTGATTCGTATGTTGTAAGTTGTTGGGTCTGAAATATATTCACTCGATTGTTGTAGGTGAAGGCTTTGAAGTTTTCGCTGTATTCGAATAAGTTCTGTTTGCGCGAAACTTCTTTTGCGTACCGAAAATTAATTGAAATGGAATTTCAAGCATGGCTTTGAATAAATTCATGAGCACCTTTATGGGTGCTTGTCTGGTAGCTTCGGCTATTACCGCTCAGGCTACAACTGGCATGCCGAAACATATGGTCTTTGCTTCGGATACTCAATATCCGTGGACAGACAATACCGATATCCGCGAACCCGAATCGGATTCAGAATTCACGGCGCGCTCGAAATGGCTGATTGAAACCCAACTTGCGAGCATTGCCGAATTCAGAAATCAACACGGCTCTCAAGCGCAGGTTCCTTTGATGATCAATGGCGATATAACCGCTTTTGGTCATGGCTGGCAGCGCTCGTTCATGAAGGATTCGCTGAACAGGCACTTCAAGGGTGAATATCTTTACGGTTTGGGCAATCACGACTATGAAAACAATGTTGATGATTGCTTTACCAATAACTGTGCTGCAGGAAGTATTGTCGAGTTCAAAGAACATCATGAGGGTAAAGTCGATAACTTTGATCTGAAAATCACGGACGGTTTTCTGAGCAAGACGTATGCCGGTAGTCTCGCCTATTCGAAAAATATCGGCGAAGTGCATATGGTTCAGCTCAATAACGAGCCGACCTACACTACCCGGATTGCTCATCCGTTGAACCCGACGACGTTCGAAATCAACGACGCACTGGACTGGCTCGAGACCGATCTGCGACTGGCGCGAGCGTCGGGCTACGCCATCATTATCAATATGCATAAACCCTTGCGGCATCAAGGCAGCCCCGAGCAAAAGAAGCGTTTCCATGACATGGTCAACAAGTACCAGGTGACGGCCATTTTCGCCGGCCACCTGCATACCGAGGGAGGAAGTTCCTACTGGGAGGGCAGCGTCCCCATGTATCTCAGCGGAAGCACCTCTCAGCAAACCTACCTGACTGCGAATTTCACCGAGGATCGCAAGCAGTTGCAGGTCTATCTGGTGAAGAACAACCAGTGGCGTGAGCGGACGCTGATCGATACCACGGTTGTGCATTCAATCTTTGCCCAACGCCCATGAAAAAAGCCCCGCCGGTGATAAGGCGGGGTGTTCAGCACTCAGTTACTGGCAGCGATCCATGGGTTGATCAGATTGACGCCGCTGAGTTGAAAGTCCGCAATGTTGCGAGTTACCAGCGTAAGCCCGTGCACAAGCGCGGTGGCGGCGATCAAGGCGTCGCATTCACTGCTGCGGTCGGGAACATGCAATCGTGCGCACCGGGTGGCGACGTTGGTATCGACCGGCAGGATTCTTCCAGAGAACGCCGGTTTGACGTGGTGTTCCAGCCAGTTGCGCAGCAGCTGGCCTTGTGAAGGGTCACGACGTTCGATACGCAGGACGCCCGTTTCCAGTTCCAGCACAGTGATTGCGGATAGATACAGGCTGGCTGGGGAAACGCTGTTTGCCCATTTCACCACATGCTTGTCGGCTTGGTTTTTCCGCAGCTCGGAAACTACATTAGTATCCAGTAGAAACATCAGGAAAGGTCCACGCTGCGAGGATTGATGACAGCGCGCTCGGGTTCGAATTCGATTTCAAGCGCATTCGGCATCGCCAGCAGCTCAACGATGCTGGTCTCGCAACCGGTCAGTTTCTGGTACTCCTCGATGCTGAGCAATACGTGGGCAGGCCTGCCTCGGTCAGTAATGATTACTGGACCTTGACGCGTGGCTTTTTTGGCTGCACTGGTGTCCTGATTGAACTCGCGGCTGGAAATAGTGGTGATGGCCATCATGTTTGGCCTCCAGAAATTCTGATGTAGGAACGTTACTATTTTGAGATTTTCCCCGCAATCGGAAAGGCAGGTCGGGGACGATCGGTTTGTCAATTTCATAAGGGCACCGGCGAAGGCGCCTCTCGCCAAGGCGCGAGGCGCTGGATATAGGGCGTAAATTCGGTGTTTTTGCTGCCCTTGTCAGAGCAATCTACCGCCGCCGAGGCCGTCGAGTCCGCCACCGTGGCCGGGGCTGTTCATGGTTTGCTGCGATACCTTGAGTAACGGTTTCACAGGTGTTCGTTCGAACCCTGCCCTGTGGGTAGAGCCGGGTTGAGGCTGATTTTGCAGTGTGCTTTGGTGATCTTTCGACATTGGGGCTTCATCCTTGAAGTGGACCCGATAGGCTTATCGGGCGAAAAAACCTACCGTGCATCGCAGCTCAGGTCCATTGAGCAAGCGTTTCGAATCATGAATGCGAGCATGCAAAAAGGCCCCGCCAATTCTCATTGGCGGGGCCTTTTTTGCTTCAAGCGTTGGCCTTACTCAGCCTTCGCCTCCGGCGCTTTTTCACCATGGGACAAGCTGTAGACATACGCCGCCAGCAGGTGCACCTTGTCATTGCCCTGCAGTTGTTCCTGCGCAGGCATCTGGCCCTGACGGCCATAACGGATGGTCTGCTGCAGTTGCGCGAAGCTCGAGCCGTAGATGAATGCGCCCGGGTGTGTCAGGTCCGGCGCACCCATGGCCGGCGTGCCTTTACCGGCAGGGCCGTGGCAAGCCACGCAGTTGGCGGCGAAGAGTTTCTGGCCGTTGGCCGGGTCGGCTTTGGTGCCTTCCGGCAATTTACGACCATCGAGATTGGTCACCACGTAAGCAGCCACATCGGCCACGCCTTGCTCACCGATCACTTCAGCCCATGCCGGCATCACCGCGTGGCGGCCGCCCATGATGGTGGTCTTGATGGTTTCCGGCTCACCGCCCCAGCGCCAGTCGGCGTCGGTCAGGTTGGGGAAGCCATAGGCACCCTTGGCGTCGGAACCGTGGCACACCGAGCAGTTGGACGCGAACAGACGGCCGCCCATCTTCAGTGCTTGCGGATCCTTGGCGACTTCTTCGATCGGCATCGCCGCGAACTTGGCGAAAATCGGACCGAAGCGCGCGTCCGAACGGGCCATTTCCTTTTCCCACTCGTGGACGCCGGTCCAGCCGGTCTGGCCGTTGGCGAACGCGGTCTGCTTCTCGTTATCCAGATAGTTGTAGCCCGGCAGCAGACCTTTCCAGTTGCCCAGACCCGGGTACAGCACCAGATAACCCAGGGCAAAAATGATGGTGCCGACGAACAGCATGAACCACCATTTCGGCAGCGGGTTGTCGTACTCCTCGATCCCGTCGAAGGAGTGGCCGACCGTCTCGTCCGTCTGTTCGCTGCGCTGGCCCTTGCGGGTCGACAGCAGCAGCCAGGTCAGGGCGAAGATCGTACCGAGACTGAGGACTGTGACGTACAGACTCCAGAATGTAGTCATTCTTTGTTACTCCTAGAAGCTTGCTCGACGTGCTTGATGGCTTCGGGATCATCGGCAAAAGGCAGCATGGTCGCGTCGTCGAACTCCGACTTGCGCTTGGGGCTGAACACCCACAAGGCCAGACCGATGAAGGCCACCATCACGACCACGGTGCCCAGGCCTCGAATCATCCCGATATCCATCAGATTCACCGTTTGCTTTTGATGATGGTGCCCAGGCCTTGCAGATAGGCCACCAGCGCGTCCATTTCGGTTTTGCCCTTCACGGCATCCTGTGCACCGGCGATGTCTTCGTCGGTGTAAGGCACGCCGAGGGTGCGCAAGACTTCCATTTTTTTCGCGGTTTCCTTGCCGTCGAGCTTGTTTTCCACGAGGAACGGGTAAGCCGGCATTTTCGACTCGGGGACCACGTTGCGCGGGTTGTACAAGTGCGCACGCTGCCAGTCATCGGAGTAACGACCGCCCACACGGGCCAGGTCCGGGCCGGTACGTTTGGAGCCCCACAGGAACGGGTGGTCCCAGACGCTTTCACCGGCAACCGAATAGTGGCCATAGCGTTCGGTTTCAGCGCGGAACGGGCGGATCATCTGCGAGTGGCAGCCGACACAACCGTTGGCGATGTACACGTCGCGGCCTTCCAGTTCCAGCGCCGAACGTGGCTTCATGCCCTCGACCGGCTTGTTGGTGACGTCCTGGAAGAACAGCGGAACAATTTGGGTCAGGCCACCGACGCTGACGGCGATGACCATGAAGAAGGCCAGCAGGCCAATATTCTTCTCGACAGCTTCATGCTTCATCAGTGAGCTCCAACGACGGCAATCTTGGCGGCGGCTTCGGCTTCAACCGGATCCGACGCACGAACGGTGCGGTACACGTTGTAAGCCATCAGCAGCATGCCGCTGGCAAAGAAAGCACCGCCCAGCGCACGGACGATGAAGCCCGGGTGGCTGGCCTGCAGCGCTTCGACGAACGAGTAGGTGAGGGTGCCGTCATCGTTGATTGCACGCCACATCAGGCCCTGGGTGATGCCGTTGACCCACATCGAAGCGATGTAGAGCACGGTGCCGATAGTGGCAAGCCAGAAGTGCGCATTGATCAGCCCGGTGCTGTGCATCTGCGCCCGGCCGAACAGTTTCGGGATCATGTGGTAGATCGCGCCGATCGAGATCATCGCTACCCAACCGAGGGCGCCGGCGTGTACGTGGCCGATGGTCCAGTCGGTGTAGTGCGAGAGCGAGTTGACAGTCTTGATCGCCATCATCGGCCCTTCGAAGGTCGACATGCCGTAGAACGCCAGGGACACCACGAGGAAGCGCAGGATCGGGTCGGTGCGCAACTTATGCCAGGCGCCCGACAGGGTCATCATGCCGTTGATCATGCCGCCCCAGCTTGGCGCCAAGAGGATGATCGACATCGCCATGCCCAGCGATTGTGCCCAGTCCGGCAGGGCTGTGTAGTGCAGGTGGTGCGGGCCGGCCCAGATGTACAGGGTGATCAGCGCCCAGAAGTGCACGATCGACAGACGATAGGAGTAGATCGGGCGTTCGGCCTGTTTCGGCACGAAGTAGTACATCATCCCGAGGAAACCGGTGGTCAGAAAGAAGCCCACCGCGTTGTGGCCATACCACCACTGGATCATCGCGTCAGTGGCGCCGGAGTAGGCCGAGTACGACTTGAACAGGCTGACCGGCAGCGACATGTGGTTGACGATGTGCAGCATCGCGGTGACCACGATGAACGCGCCGTAGAACCAGTTGCCGACATAGATGTGCTTGGTTTTGCGCTTGGTGATGGTGCCGAAGAACACCAGACCGTAGGTGACCCAGACAATGGCCAGCAAAATGGCGATCGGCCATTCCAGTTCGGCGTATTCCTTGGTGGTGGTGTAACCCAGCGGCAAGGTAATGATTGCGCCGACGATGACCGCTTGCCAGCCCCAGAAGGTGAAGGCCGCGAGGCTGTCGGAAATCAGTCGCGTCTGGCAGGTTCGCTGCACGACATAGTAGGAAGTGGCAAACAGTGCACAACCGCCGAAGGCGAAAATCACCAGGTTTGTGTGCAACGGGCGCAAGCGTCCAAAGCTCGTCCACGGCAGACCGAAATTCAGTTCCGGCCAGACCAGTTGCGAGGCGATGAAGACACCGAGCCCCATGCCAAGGATCCCCCAGACCACCGTCATGATGGCGAACTGGCGGACTACCTTATAGTTATAAGCAGTCGGACTGATTGCTGTGCTCATTCTAAGGTTCCACGGTTTGGGTATTTTTATAGGGATAAAATCGGCCGCAAGTATGTATAAAGCAGGGGGTCATTGCAACGCGCCATGACCTGGGTCAATGCTTTCCAACGCTGATTCTGCGGCCTTTCCATGCGCCGCGTAGGGTCAAAAATGGCCTCTGACAAAATGTCGCAGTGCGCGTAAAAAGCTCGCAATCCGGATCGCCGTCAACGGTGCCCGTTCACAGGTTGTGATCGGGGGATTGAGGGCAATCGGCGCAACAGCCGTTATCTACCTGCGTTTGCGGCGAATCCATCAACCGGTTCATGGTGCGCATTGTTCGGGATTGATCTGGAAACTGACTTCAGCCGGTCCGCTTCGATGAAGCGTAGACCCGAATCCGGGGTTCCGAAAGGAGAGGGTGTGAGGGGTGCGACAAAAAGAAGCAGCTACGAGCTGCAAGCTGCAAGCGACAAGTGGATACGAGTCGCCTGCATATTTGTATACATGGCTGTTGCTTTTACTTGGAGCTTTCAGCTTGAAGCTTGCCGCTCAATTGCTCATCATTTTTCGAAAGGCTGTACACATAAGCGGCAAGCAATTGCACTTTATCGTTGCCCAGCAATTCGTTCTGTGCTGGCATATGCCCCTGACGACCATGGCGGATGGTCTGTTCCAGTTGGGTCAGGCTGGTGCCATAAATGAAGCCGGCCGGGTGGGTAAGATTCGGTGCGCCCATGGCAGGGGTGCCTTGGCCAGTTGCGCCGTGGCAAGCCACGCAAGTGGTACTGAACGCTTGCTGCCCGGCTTGCAGATCTGCCTTGCTGTCGGCAGGTAGCGGCAGGCCCGCCAGTTCGTGGCGCACATACGCGGCAACGTTTTTCACCCCAGCCTCACCGAGCACTTCGCCCCAGGCCGGCATCGCCGCCATGCGGCCGCCCATGATGGTGGTCTTGATCGTCTCGGCATCGCCGCCCCAGCGCCAGTCGCTGTCAGCAAGGTTAGGGAAGCCGAACGCGCCCTTGGCATCCGAGCCGTGGCACACCGAGCAGTTGGAGGCGAACAGTCGACCACCCATTTTCAGCGCCTGCGGATCCTTGGCCACTTCTTCCAGCGGCATCGCCGCGAATTTGGCGAAAATCGGCCCGAACCGTGCGTCGGCCTTGTTCATTTCCTTTTCCCATTCGTGCACGCCGGTCCAGCCATCCTCGTAACCGGGCAGGATGCCTTTCCAGTTGCCCAGGCCCGGATACAGAACCAGATAGCCCACCGAGAACACCAGCGTGCCGGCGAACAGCATGAACCACCACTGCGGCAGCGGGTTGTCGTACTCCTCGATGCCGTCGAAGCTGTGGCCCATGGTCTGGTCGACGCTGCCCTTGGTCTCGCCCCGACGGGTGCCGATCAGCAGCCAGGTCAGGCCGATCAGGCTGCCAATGGTCAGTACGCAGATCCACGTACTCCAGAAGGTGGTCATGGCCGGGTACTCCTTGTTTCAGGGGCTGAAATTGTTTCGGGTAGTGGTTCGTCGGCGAACGGCAGCAGGCGTGCTTCGGCGAATTCCGGCGTGCGCTTGCGGTTGAATACCCACAAGGTCAGGCCGACGAAGGCGACGAACACCACGACCGTGCCGAGGCCGCGAATCAGGCCAGCACTCATTTCAATGACCATGGTTCACCTCTTGCTCTTGATTGCAGTGCCGAGCACTTGCAGATAGGAAACGAGGGCGTCCATTTCGGTCTTGCCCTTGAGGCTGGCGACTGCGCCGCTGATGTCGTCATCGGTATACGGCACGCCGAGGGTACGCATGGTTTTGAGCTTGGTTTCGGTGTGGCTGCTGTCGACCGCTTGGGTGACCAGCCACGGGTAGGCCGGCATCTTCGACTCCGGCACGACGTTGCGCGGGTTGTACAAGTGCGCGCGGTGCCAGTCATCCGAGTAACGCGCGCCGACCCGGGCCAGATCCGGACCGGTACGTTTCGAGCCCCACAGGAACGGGTGATCCCAAACGCTTTCACCGGCCACCGAGTAGTGCCCATAGCGTTCGGTTTCGGCGCGGAACGGACGGATCATCTGCGAGTGGCAGCCGACGCAGCCTTCGCGGATGTAGATGTCGCGACCTTCCAGTTGCAGCGCGGTATAGGGCTTCATGCCCTCCACCGGTTTGTTGGTGACGTCCTGGAAGAACAGCGGGACGATCTGGGTCAGGCCGCCGATGCTCACGGCGAACACCATCAGCAGCATCAGTAGGCCGACATTCTTTTCAATCGTTTCGTGTTTCATGGCGGACTCCTCAGGCCATCTGCGCGGCAGCGACGACATCGGCAGGCTGCGAGGCCCGCACGGTGCGCCAGGTGTTGTAAGCCATCAGCAACATGCCGCTTAAGAAAATCGCCCCGCCGATCAGCCGCACGACAAAGCCCGGATGGCTGGCCACCAGGGTTTCGACGAAGGAGTAAGTCAGCGTGCCGTCCTCGTTGACTGCGCGCCACATCAGGCCTTGGGCGATGCCGTTGACCCACATCGAGGCGATGTAGAGCACGGTGCCGATGGTTGCCAGCCAGAAGTGCGCGTTGATCAAACCGACGCTGTGCATCTGCGCTTTGCCGAAGATTTTCGGGATCATGTGGTACAGCGCGCCGATCGAGATCATCGCCACCCAGCCGAGGGCGCCAGCGTGAACGTGGCCGATGGTCCAGTCGGTGTAGTGGGAGAGGGCGTTGACGGTCTTGATCGCCATCATCGGACCTTCGAAGGTCGACATGCCGTAGAACGCCAGCGACACCACGAGGAAGCGCAGGATCGGGTCGCTGCGCAACTTATGCCACGCGCCCGAGAGGGTCATCATGCCGTTGATCATGCCGCCCCAGCTCGGTGCCAGCAGGATCAGCGACATCACCATGCCCAGTGACTGTGCCCAGTCCGGCAGCGCGGTGTAGTGCAAGTGATGCGGGCCGGCCCAGATGTACAGGGTGATCAAGGCCCAGAAGTGCACGATCGACAGGCGATACGAGTACACCGGACGCTCGGCCTGTTTCGGCACGAAGTAATACATCATGCCGAGGAAGCCGGCGGTGAGGAAAAAGCCCACAGCGTTGTGGCCGTACCACCACTGCACCATCGCGTCGGTTGCACCGGCGTACACCGAGTAGGACTTGGTGAAACTCACCGGCAACTCAAGGTTGTTGACGATGTGCAGGATCGCCACGGTGATGATGAACGCGCCGAAGAACCAGTTGCCCACATAGATGTGCTTGGTCTTGCGCTGCATGATCGTGCCGAAGAACACGATCGCGTAGGCGACCCAGACGATGGTGATCAGGATGTCGATCGGCCATTCCAGTTCGGCGTATTCCTTGGAGCTGGTGTAACCCAGCGGAAGGCTGATCGCCGCCAACAGGATCACCAGTTGCCAGCCCCAGAAGCAGAACGCGGCGATTTGCGGCGCGAACAATTGCGTCTGGCAGGTGCGTTGCACCGAGTAGAAGGAGCTGGCGAACAGCGCGCAGCCACCAAAGGCGAAGATCACCGCGTTGGTGTGCAGCGGGCGCAGACGGCCGAAACTGGTCCAGGGCAAATTGAAGTTGAGTTCCGGCCAGACCAATTGCGCCGCGAGAAAAACCCCGAGGCCCATGCCGACGATGCCCCACACCACCGTCATAATGGCGAATTGGCGGACCACCTTGTAGTTGTAGGCGGTACTGATAGAAGTGTTCATGGTTCCCCATCCACGGTTCAGCCGAAGTGAGCGCGCAAACGACGCGAATCCTTCGCCTGGAGTTATAGGCAGACTAAAAGCGAGGCAAGCATGGACAAACAGCACAAGGCCAGTATTGACGGGGATCAATGGGCGCAGTGTGTGCTCGATCATGGATGGTTGTGGGATGCCGCTGTTGGTGAGGCTTCGGCAACGCTGATTCTGGCGCACGGGGCGGGGGCGCCGATGGATAGCGAGTGGATGAACGACATGGCTGGGCGCCTTGCCGGGCTTGGGGTGAACGTGTTGCGGTTTGAGTTTCCTTACATGGCGCAGCGGCGGGTGGATGGGGTGAAGCGGCCGCCGAATCCTGCGCCGAAACTGTTGGATTGCTGGCGGGAGGTGTTTGCGGTTGTGCGGCGTCATGTCGCTGGGCCGTTGGCGATTGGCGGCAAGTCCATGGGTGGGCGGATGGCGAGTCTGGTGGCGGATGAGTTGGGGGTGGATGCGTTGGTGTGTCTGGGGTATCCGTTTTATGCGGTGGGGAAGCCGGAGAAGCCTCGGGTTGAGCATTTGGCTTCGTTGCGCACGCGGGCGTTGATTGTGCAGGGGGAGCGGGATGCTCTGGGGAATCGCGAGGCGGTTGAGGGGTATTCGTTAGCGCCGGGGATTGAGGTGTTTTGGTTGGTGGCGGGGGATCATGATTTGAAGCCGTTGAAGGTTTCTGGGATTACGCATGAACAGCATTTGGCCAGCGCCGCGCAGAAAGTATCCGAGTTTCTCAAGGGTTAACCGAGATTCTGTTTTCCATGAAGATCGGCTCCCTTTCCCCCTCGCCCCCTTGGGGGAGAGGGTTGGGGTGAGGGGGGGTTAGCTGTTGATCTTGCTCTTGGGGGCATATCCGTTGCTGCGGTAACGGCTGCTTAGGGTTCCGCCCTTACGGCGGGTCACCTTTTTCAAACGCCAAAAAGGTAACCCAAAAGGCTTGCTCCTACGTTCGGCCCTCGCAGGCTCGGGTCCCTTCGCTCCGGGACTGATCCGGGCGCAGCGGCTCCGGTTTGCTTCGCTGCACCTCCTTCCGCTGTGTCTGGCTGCGCCAGACGGTCGCTGCGCTCCCACGCCCGGATCAATCCCTCCACTCAGCCTTCCGACGTCGCCGGTGGATCAAGATCAAAAGCACTCGAGCTTGCGCTCATTGTTGAGTGGGGCGGCTTCGCCGCGGGCAGCTGCGCTGCTTTGCTTTTCTGCTTTTTGTGGGAGCGAGCCTGCTCGCGAAGGCGGCCTGACAGCCGACCTGATTCTTGTGGTTGTACCCAGTCCAACTGTAGGAGTGAGCCTGCTCGCGATGACGCCCTGACAACCGGCCACTATCTACCGGCCGGACTCAATCCCTGTGGGAGCTGGCTTGCCAGCGATGGCAGCCTCCAAGTCGACCAATCCCCCACTGATGTACCCGATCCAAATGTGGGAGCGAGCCTGCTCGCGAAAGCTCCCTTCCAGACGACATCAAACCACCTGCCTGTCAGAGGCAATCCCTGCACTTAAACATCATCAAATAGCCACGTTTAAACTACACGACCCGTTACGCCATCCCGGCTACAACTCCTTGCGCCATTGCCTACGCCTACGCCAGAATCCGCCGGCTTACGCGGCTAGGCGCCGGGCTATATCGTTTGTTTGTCACTGAAAAACAGTGATGGGGTTTGGTAGCCCGCGTCGAAACCGTTGTATAGCGTCACCGTATGCAGTCCCGTTGCGGGGCTCGACTTTTATGGTGGGCATGCGTGGGGCTCCTTTGTGAGCGCCGGGTTTCCTGTTTCGACCGGTCTACCAACCTGCGTATGGCCACCACCCTTCGTTTGGTAGCGAGGGTGTTGGCTCCCAATATTCGAAACCGGAGTACGCCCATGTTCAAAGTCACCCCAAACCCGCCACCCCCACACGACCGCGCACTCGATCCGCAAAAAATCCAGGAAGCCACCGACCGCGCCCTCGATTACTACCTCAAACCCGAAGATCTGGCCGCTCCACCAAGCTCTCCAAAATATCGCCCGATCTATGTCGTGGACCCCACGCTGGATGACGAAACCCTGTTGGTCGAGGCCTGCGAGTCGCTTTCATACGCGCATGCCATGGCCGGTAACATCGCCAACTCGATAGGCGGCCCGGAACGCAAACCACTGCTGGCGCTGCAACAGGTAATCATGCTCAACGAACTGTTGGTCAATCGACTGCTGGACAAGCTCAAGTTGCCTCAATAATTTCGCTGGCTGTTATGGCCTCTTCGCGAGCAGGCTCGCTCCCACCGGGGATTGGTGTCTGGCACCTAATCTGTGATCAGCGCAGATCCAGTGTAGGAGTGAGCCTGTTCGCGAAGCGCCATACGGCTAAAAGGGCGGGGATGCAATCTGATCGAAACGTTGTCGCGAAAAATCACAAATCATCCCTGAGCAAGTTGAAAGTACCTATAGGCTGCGTTCGGTATCCATGGCTTTTGAACTTTGCTTCAAATGTACCTTTAGCAATCCCCTTGCTGGGATGGATGTCGATAGTGACCGTGGCTTCATCAGCATCAACATAAGTAAATCCATAAAACCCAGAGGGTCCAGGTGACGAGTGGCCGTGCTGGAATGTCAGCCCGTCTTCTAGCGTATAGGTTTTATGGAACGGGGCGTCACTGGTATAGGGGATCGAGAAAGAGTAGAGAAAGATGTTCTTCTCCTCCAGCGTTCCTGTGGACCCTGAAATTGACCAGCTCTTTTCGCCCGTCGGAATAAAATGACGTAGCTCAAAAGAAATTATAGTGGCCGTTGTTTCAGGGTTGGTGCCGAATTGCCAAGTGAAAACATTAGACTGTTTTGGAATGGCACCTGGTTTTGGGATGAGGATGCTATGTTTACTCATTTTTTAGTTCCTTGGTCATATCGTGATAACAATGAAAGCCTTCTGTTCAATGTTTACAGATATGCCCCTGAAACTTGAATGTCTACTGTAAGACCTGACAGTAGACATACGCTGTATTCTGTGGATTTCCGCCAGGATTTCCGAATGTGCAGCACAAAACTTTCTGATGAAGTTCAATTTTAGATGCCTCGGTTTGGCAGGCGGCGCAATGCATGACTGAACTACTCAAGCGCAGTCTCAACCTACTCAAATCCTATTGAGTAGTTCATTGACACAACAAAAAACCCGGAAAGCTCACGCCATCCGGGTTTTTTCATTCCAGCCATCCAATCAGCGGTTAAACCGCGCCACTAACGAATACTGCGTGTTGGCCGTTTTCGTCAGCTCTTCACTGAGCAACGCCGAGTTGTGCGCTTGTTCCGAGGTCTGATCCGCCAGTTCCGAGATATTGCTGATGTTACGGCTGATCTCTTCAGCCACGGCACTTTGCTCTTCGGTCGCGGCGGCGATCTGCGTTGTCATGTCGGTGATGTTGGCCACCGCTTCGCTGATGCCGACCAGCGCCTGATCCGCTTCCAGGACCCGCGCCACGCCTTCTTCAGCCTGGCGATGGCCGGCTTCCATGGTCTGCACGGCGCTGGAGGCGGTCTGTTGCAACTTGGCGATCAGGGCATGGATCTGCCCGGTGGATTCGCTGGTGCGTTGCGCCAGTTGACGGACTTCGTCAGCCACGACCGCAAAACCTCGGCCCATTTCGCCGGCACGCGCAGCCTCGATGGCGGCGTTGAGGGCGAGGAGGTTGGTCTGGTCGGCGATGCCTTTGATCACGTCGACCACGCCGCCGATTTCGTCGCTGTCCTTGGCCAGTTGTGTCACGGTCAGGCCGGTTTCGCCGACGACCACCGACAGGCGCTGAATCGCTTCGCGGGTTTCCCCGGCGATGTCGCGGCCACGGCCGGTCAGGCGGTTGGCTTCCTGGGTGGCGTCAGCGGTGCGCTGTACGTGGCTGGCGACTTCCTGGGTGGTGGCGGCCATCTGATTGACGGCGGTGGCGACCTGTTCGGTTTCCACGCGCTGGCGTTCCAGGCCGGTGGAGCTGTTGTGTGCCAGGGCGCCGGACTGCTTGGCCTGTTCGGTCAAGTGCTCGGCGGTGTCCTGCAGGCGGGTCAGGCAGGTTTTCAGGCGCGCTTCCTGGCTGAGGATCGACATTTCCAGACGCGCCTGGGCGCCACGGCTGTCGGTGTACATCTGCGCGATCAGCGGGTCGGAGGTGGTCTGTTCGGCCAGGCGCAGCAGGCGCTTGAGCCCGCGTTGCTGCCATTGCAGGCCCATCAGGCCCAACGGCACCGAAAGACCTGCGGCGAGAGCGAAGCCCCACTGCGAGTTCAGCGTCGCGCCAATCATGAAGCTCAGCTGGCTGACCAGAATGAACGGCAGCCAGTCCTGCAGGAGCGGCAGCCATTTGTCCGTCGAAGGAATCGCCGACTTGCCCTGGTTGATGCGTTGGTAGAGCGCTTCGGCGCGGCGGATCTGTTCGGCGGTGGGCTTGACGCGCACCGACTCGTAACCGATCACCTGATTGCCGTCGAACACCGGTGTTACATAGGCGTTAACCCAATAGTGGTCACCGGATTTGCAGCGATTCTTGACGATACCCATCCATGGCAAGCCTTGTTTCAGTGTGCCCCACATGTGCGAGAACACCGCCGACGGCACGTCAGGGTGACGGACCAGATTGTGCGGCGCCCGGATCAGTTCCTCCCGCGAAAACCCGCTGATCTCGACAAAGTCGTCGTTGCAGTAGGTGATCACGCCCTTGGCATCGGTGGTGGAAATCAACCGTTGCTGAGCTGGAAAGGTCCGCTCGCGTTGTGTAATGGGCTGGTTGTTACGCATGGTTTTTCAATCCGCAAGGCTTTGAAAGGTTGTCGGCGCTGACAGGTTTTTATTGAAGTTTTTTTTCAGATTTAAGTACGACGTCGCAAAACCGCGCTTGCGTCAACTGGCCAGCATCGGATAGGTGAACAGGCCGAAGTGCAACAGGTTCAGGCCGAAATGGGTGGCGATCGCCGCGCCCAGTCCGCCGAAACGGTAGGCCAGACCATAGCCGACCCCGGCCAGTCCCGCCAGCAACACCCAGGTCCAGCCAGCGCCGGCATGCACCAGACCAAACAACAGCGAGGCCAACAGCAGCGCGAGGTTGTCGCCGTAGGGCAGGTGCTTGAAGCGACGGCTCAGCCCGCCCTGTATATAGCCGCGAAACAGCGCTTCCTCGACCAGCGTCACCAGCAGCAGGTTGTTCAGCACCCACAGCCAGGCCTGATCCGGCCACTTCGGTGCCCAGGCGATCACGCCGAGTAAAAGCGCGCCGCCGAGGGCGAGAATCGCGCACAGCGTCAGGGCGAGGGCGGTGGCATAGACCGTCAGGCGCAACGAACGCCGCGCGACGATCCACGGGCACACCAGCAGCAACCAGAAGCCCACCAGCGGTTTGTCGAGATTGAGGTACATCGCGAACGGCACGGCGTTGTCAGTGAAACGTTGCGGATTGATCACCCGGCCGTTGGCGAAGCCCGGCAGCCAGTGCAGCGCCAGTGCCACGGCCAAAACGATGAACAGGCCATGGCCGAGCCAACGCGCGACCGGCACCTCTTGCTGACGCACGGCGAATGCGGCGAACAGCAAAAGCCCCACGGAGATCAACGCCAGCCAACCGAGCTGGCCGTAACTCAGGGCCAATCCATAACCGAGGCCGAGCAGCGCGAGACAAAGCCAGGGCAGCGCCTTCATGGAAAGTCCTTGTGCGAGATTTCTGGAAGGGGCTTTCTACACGGGCGAGGGAAGTGGGACAAGTGAAGGTGTGGCAGTCATGCCAGACACAAATCAAATGTGGGAGCGAGCCTGCTCGCGAATGCGGTCTTCCAGATGACATCACTGGCGACTGACACTCCGCCTTCGCGAGCAGGCTCGCTCCCACAGGTTTTGCATTCGGCTGGATATCAGCGCAGGCCCAGTTTGGCGGCCGCGCGCTCGGTAATCTCGGTGCGCAGCTCCAACGAAGGCGCCGCGCGTAACCGCGCTTCATCGACAACTGCACTCGGTGCCACGTCCGGGCTGCCGGCATTGAACGGCGGTGCCGGGGCATATTCCAGTTGCAACTGCACCAGTTGCGCCGTATCGGCATCGACCAGTTCCGCTGCCAGCACCAAGGCGAAATCGATGCCAGCGGTGATTCCGCCACCGGTAAACAGATTGCCGTCGCGTACCACCCGATCCTTCACCGCAACCGCGCCCAGCGTTGGCAGCAACTGGTGATATGCCCAATGCGTGGTCGCGCGCTTGCCCTGCAACAGACCCGCCGCGCCGAGCACCAGCGAGCCGGTGCACACCGAGGTCACGTAACGTGCCTGCGCGGCCTGGCGCTTGATGAAATCCAGCGTCTGCTGATCTTCCATCAGCGGCCCGACACCACTGCCGCCGGGCACGCAGATTACGTCCAGATCCGGGCAATCCTCGAAAGTTGTAGTCGGTTTCAGCAGCAGGCCGGTGCTGGATGTCACTGGCATCAGATCCTTCCAGATCAGGTGTACCTGCACGCCGGGCAACGAGGCGAGCACGTCGTAAGGGCCGGTGAGGTCGAGTTGCTGAACCTGCGGGAATAACAGAAAACCGATCTGCAGCGTCATCGTTCTTGCTCCGTTGAAAGAAGTGGACGACTGCACTGTAGGCGCGTAGGTTCTGGCGCATACGCCAATTACCCCACGAATTACGCCAAATGCCCAAAGCCATTCACGTTCTCGCGTTTGCCAACATGCAGATTCTTGATGTCACCGGGCCGTTGCAGGTGTTCGCCTCGGCCAACGATCTGGCTCGCCAGCGCGGCATGCCGACGCCCTATGCGCCGAGCGTGATCGCCAGCGGCGGCGGGGCGGTGATGTCATCGGCGGGGTTGGCGGTGCTCGCCGAACCGTTGCCACAAACGCCCAGCGACACCTTGATCATCGCCGGTGGCTGGGGCATTTATCCCGCCGCCGAAGACTCGCAACTGGTCGACTGGGTGCGCGAGCACGGCACTCATTGCCGGCGCGTGGCTTCGGTATGCACCGGGGCCTTTCTACTCGCGGCCAGCGGCTGGCTCGATGGTCGCCGCGTGGTCACGCACTGGACGCGCTGCGAGCAACTGGCCGCGCAACATCCCAATCTGCACGTGGAAGCCAATCCGATTTTCATCAACGACGGCCCGGTATGGACTTCCGCCGGGGTCACGGCCGGTATCGATCTGGCGTTGGCCATGGTCGAAGAAGACCTCGGCCGCGACATCGCCCTCGACGTCGCCCGGCATTTGGTGGTTTTTCTCAAACGCCCGGGCGGGCAGTCGCAATTCAGCGTGACGCTGGCGCTGCAACAACAGGGCAACCGCTTCGATGAACTGCACGCCTGGATCGCCGAAAACCTGACCTGCGACCTCGGCATCCCGACCCTCGCCGAACAGGCCGGCATGAGCGAGCGCAGTTTTATCCGCCACTACCGCGCCGACACCGGCCAGACCCCGGCGCGGGCGATCGAATTGATCCGCGTCGAAACCGCGCGGCGACTGCTCAGCGATACCGGTTTGCCGGTGAAACGCATCGCCGCCAATTGCGGGTTTGGCAGTGAAGAGACGTTGCGGCGCAGTTTTCTGCGAGCGATTGGCGTGACACCGCAGGCTTATCGGGAGCGGTTTTCGGTCAGCGTTGCAACAGATCCAATGCCTTCAGGCGTTCTGGGTGCTATCGATGAAAATCGACCAATGACCCAAGGCTAACCAAACAACACTTTTTGCCAATGGTCTTCACTGATGATTGCTATCGGTACGCCGCTGTCCCGAAGTTCGACGGCTTTTTTGATCTTGGTGCCATAAGTACTGTGAAGCCATTGCTCATTACCGATGCTGCCTACGACCAGATAATGAATTTTTTTGCTGACGGCGCCACCGATCAGTCCTCCTCGCTCAGTCACGCGCAATTCGCATTCCTTGCGCGGCCCGTAAGCCATGACGCCGGTAAAAAGAAAGACGCGATCCATCCAGCTCAAGGTTGGGAAAGGATTATCGAAGGGTAGGGCATTTGGCGCTGTAAAGGTTTGGATTGACCCTACGGGCAGCCCGGCAAACTGATGAAGCATTCCCAAAAGCTCCACTGATTCATCCGAATCCAGCACGCCATCGCTGAGCATCTCGGCAAGGCGCTTGTAAAGGATGTTAACCACCGGATCGCTTAGATGAACCAGATGAGTTTCAATCCATGTCTTGAGAAATTCTGCTTCTTGCTGGTTGATCTTGCCGTCGGCGGCAAGTCCCGCTGCGACACCAACCAAGGCATCCGCAGAGCGACGATCAATACGCGCTTCGTGAAAGAAACCGCTGCTTTGAAACTCCTGATGCAAGTCGACCATCTCTGCTTCTCCTTAAGCCTCAACTTCCGCCACCTGATTGAAATACTTCGTCCGATCCGGCGTAAACGTCACCTTCATCTTCGTCCGCGAACACATCAGCGAACGTTCCTGCGCAAGATCAATATCCAGATCCTCACCGCGCAGACCCTGCCACTGCGCCAGATATTTCAGTGAGCCGTATTTCTCGTTTTTCTTCAGGCTGCGACTGACGCCACCCTTCCAGCCAAGCACCGGCAATTCATCGGCCAGGCAGCGCTGGGCCAGTTCGGGAAAGCGTTCGGCGCGCTGGCGGCCGATTTCCCAGCATTTGATCAGGCCTTGGTCGGCGGCTTCCCATAGCTGGGTGCGGCTCAGCCCGGTGCGAAGAGGGGAGTCGATGCTGCGCTGGACGTGATGAGGCATTCCGCTTCCTTGAATTCGGGTGTGATTGGACAGCTCCGCTGTGCCCGTTGCTTTGGATGGTAGGTGTGGATGTAACGGCTGGCAACAAGGTATTTCGGCGTGTAAGCGTACGTTGCGTGAGGCGTTTCAACGTGACGTGAGTGGTTTTTGCAGGTGCGGTTTTTACACAGACTGTCGCCAGACGTAACCGGCGTACGGGTTTAACAGCGGATACGGGCCTGAGCCAGTTGTCTGGCATGCAGGCCCGTTGTGGAAAAATACCTGTCGATCAGGGATCGGTCTGACAAGCGCTGGCGAAAAAGCCTCAGCGCCTACGGCTGCCAGGAACTCTTCTCGCCACTCAGCTTGCGGTCAAGAAAACTCGCTGCACTGATCAACGCCAGATGCGTCAGCGCTTGCGGCGTGTTGCCCAGGTGCCGGCCATGGCTGTCGAACTCTTCGGCGTACAGCCCAAGCGGATTGGCATATCGCAGCAATTGCTCGAACTCCAGGTGGGCTTTTTCCACCTGGCCGGCGCGGGCCAGGCATTCGACGTACCAGAACGAACACGCGGCGAACGCGCCTTCGGTGCCGCTGAGGCCATCGATGTTGGCGTCTTCGTTGCGATAGCGATAGACCATGCCGTCGCGCACCAGGGTTTTTTCGATCGCTTCGAGGGTCGACAGCCAGCGCGGATCCTTGGCGCTGACGAAGCGCACCAGCGGCATCAGCAGCATCGAGCCATCCAGTGCGGTGCCGCCCTTGTACTGAACGAAATGCCCGCGTTCTTCGTTCCAGAAGTTGTCCCAGATGTCGGTGTAGATCGCTTGCCGGGTGTTATCCCAACGGGCGAACGGCGCCGGCAGCGAACGCTTGGAAGCCAGACGGATCGCCCGGTCCAGCGCCACCCAGCACATCAGCCGCGAGTGCAGGAAATGATGGGTTTCACCGCGCATTTCCCAAATGCCGACATCTTCGCTCTGCCAGTTTTCGCAGACCTGATCGACCACTTCGCCGACGTGCCGCCAGCCTTCGTGGGAAATCGCATCACCGTACTTGTTGACCAGATACACGGCGTCCATCAGCTCGCCGAAGATGTCCAGTTGGACCTGATCGTAGGCACCATTGCCGATCCGCACCGGTTGCGCGCCGCCGTGACCGGACAGGTGCGTGAGTTCGGTTTCCGGCAATTCCTGCTGGCCGTCGATGGCATAGAGGATGTTGAGTTTCATCGGTTTGCCGCAGCAATCGCTGACCCGACCACGCAGCCATTGCATGTAGTGGTTGGCTTCATCGACAAAGCCCAGGCGCATGAACGCGTAAACCGTGAACGAAGCGTCGCGGATCCACGTGTAGCGGTAATCCCAGTTGCGTTCGCCGCCGGGGGTTTCCGGCAGGCCGAAGGTGGCGGCGGCGAGGATCGCACCGTGGCGACGCGAGGTCAGCAGTTTCAGGGCGAGGGCGGAGCGATTGACGATTTCCCGCCAGCGCCCGCGATAGTTGGATTGGCCGATCCAGCCACGCCAGTATTTGAGGGTGCGCTCCATGCACAACTCGCCGGCGCCTTCGGCAAAACGCGGATCGTCGCTGCCGCCGAGCATGAACGCGGCGGTTTCATTGTGCTTGAGGGTGAACTGCGCGACGGCCGCTTGCGCATCGATTTGCAGTGCCTGATCTGAAGCCAGGCGTATCGACGGCTGGCCAGCGGCGTGGAACGTTACGTCTTTTTCGTCCATTTCTGCCCGGGTGTCGGCGCGGCCGTAGTCGTGGCGCACCGCGCAACGCAGATTGAACGTCGCCGAGCCGCTGACCACGCGCACCCGGCGCATCAGTAGCGGCAGTGCGTCGACATCGTCACCGATGGGCAACAGATCGGTGATTTCCACCACCGCGTGTTCGCTCAGCCAACGGGTCTGCAAGACGTTGGTGTCGGGCAGATAAATCTGTTCTCGGCGCGCGTCCGGCAAGTCTGGCGCGAGCTGGAAAATCCCTGCTTGCGGGGTGTCGAGCAGCGAGCAGAAGATCGTCGGGCTGTCGAACTCCGGCCAGCAGAAAAAATCCACGCTGCCCTTGTCGTTGACCAGTGCGGCGCTGCGCATGTCGCCGATGATGCCGTGGGCACCGATGGGACTTTGTTGTTCCATTTCAGGCTCAGCCATTGCCGCGAAACTCCGGATAGAGGCTCATCCCGCCATCGATGAACAGGGTGGTGCCGACGATGTAATCGGACAGGTCGGAAGCGAGGAAAACCACTGCGTTGGCAACGTCCTCGACATCGCCAATGCGTCCGTAGGGAATCAGCTCAAGAAGTTTGTCGCCGGCCGCGCCTTCAGTGGCTTCTGTGTTGATGGCCGTGCTGATCGCACCGGGCGCGATGCTGTTGATGCGGATGCGCTGGTGGCTGACTTCCTGGGCGAGGCTCTGCATCAATTGATCGACGCCGCCCTTGGACGCCGCGTAATTGACATGCCCGGCCCATGGAATGCGCTGGTGCACCGAGCTCATGTGAATGATCTTGCCCGCCGCGCGCGATACGCCTTCGCGTACGCCCTGACGCTGAAAAATCCGCAACGCCTCCCGCGCGCAGAGGAACTGCCCGGTGAGGTTGACGCCGATCACCGTGTTCCAGTCGTCGAGCGTCATGTCCACGGCAGCGGCGTCTTTTTGCAGGCCGGAATTGGCCACCAGAATGTCCAGCGAGCCGAAGGCTTCGACGGTCTCGGCGAACAGCCTTTCGACCTCTTCTTCTTTCGAGACATCGGCGCCGATAGCGAGGGCCTTGCCGCCCTCAGCGTTGATTTGCGCGGCCAGTTCTTCGGCAGGTTCGGCGCTGCTGTTGTAGTTGATCACGACCGCAGCACCGGCTGCAGCGAGTGCTTTGGCGGCGGCATGGCCGATGCCGGAGCTGGCACCAGTGACCAGCGCCACCTGATGAGCGAGGGAAATCTGCATGACGATTCGCGCCTTGGTTCCAGAGACTTAAGTAGCTGACTGATGACAGACGCTGAGAGTTCATTTGCTGGGTGCGGTGATGCGCTGGCCCCTTCGCGAGCAGGCTCGCTCCCACAGGGGACGGCATTTCGAATGTGCGAGCGAAGGGGCCTTCACAGACCGCTAACAATTGCGCGCTTCCACGGCATTCAAGGCTATGGCAACTTGGCCGCCCCTGATGAGGCTGCAATCGATGGCAAACCCCTACCGCGAATTGTTCTCCGCCCCCGGTGCCCGTGCGTTTGTACTGGCCGGGATGCTGGCGCGCATGCCGATTTCCATGACCGGCATCGGCCTGATCACCATGCTTGCGCAGTTGAATGGTGGTTATGCGCTGGCGGGTGCGGTGGCGGCGACGTTTGCCTTGGCCACGGCGTTTTGCGCGCCGCAGGTATCGCGGTTGGTGGACCGTTATGGGCAGGGGCGGGTGCTGCCGATCGCAGCGCTGACCGGTGGCGGCGGGTTATTGATGTTGCTGCTGTGCACGCGCTTGCAGGCGCCGGACTGGACGTTGTTCGTCTTCGCCGCGCTGGCCGGGTGCATGCCGAGCATGTCGGCGATGGTGCGGGCGCGCTGGACCGAGATCTACCGTGGCCAGCCGCAATTGCAGACGGCGTATGCGCTGGAGTCGGTGCTCGACGAAGTGTGTTTTATCGTCGGGCCGCCGCTGGCGGTGGGCTTGTCGGTCGCGGTGTTTCCCGAGGCCGGGCCGCTGGCGGCGTTGTTGGCCCTGGCCATCGGCGTGACGGCGTTTGTCGCCCAGCGCAGCACCGAGCCACCCGTGCACGCGCAGGAGTCGCAGCATCAGGGCTCGATCATTCGCTCGACCGACGTGCAATGGCTGCTGGCGTTGATGCTGGCGATGGGCGTGATCGTCGGAGTCATCGATGTGGTCAGCGTCGCCTTCGCTCAACATCAGGGCCAGCCGGCAGCGGCCAGTATTGTCTTGTCGGTATACGCAATCGGCTCGTGCCTGGCCGGCATCGCCTTCGGTGCGATGCGTTCGAAACTGCCGTTGCCGCGCCTGTTTCTCTACGGCGGCGTGGCGACGGCGGTGACCACGCTGCCGCTGCTTTTGGCGAGTAACATCCTTGGCTTGTCGATCGCGGTATTTATCGCCGGACTGTTTTTTTCGCCGACGTTGATTGTTGCGATGGCGTTGATCGAACGCATCGTGCCACCAGCCAAACTGACCGAAGGCCTGACCTGGCTGGTGACCGGATTGAGCATCGGCGTGGCGATCGGCGCCGCTGGTTCCGGAGCGCTGGTGGATGCGTTTGGCGCGCGCAGCGGCTTCTGGCTGGCGATTGCGGCGGGGGCAGTGGTGCTGATTTCAGCGTTTCAAAGTTTCCGTCACTTGAAATGAAATTCCACTGAGGGAGCGAGCCTGCTCGCGAAGGCGGTGTGTCAGTAAATATCTTCATACCTGATACAACGCATTCGCGAGCAGGCTCGCTCCCACAGTTATTTTGCGTTGTTACCAGCCGCGTCCTGAGTCGACCCAGAAGTTGACTGACAGCGAAGTCGACACCGACTCCACCTGATGGAACCAGCCCTCTGGCAAAAACAGCAGGTCCCCAGCCTCCAGCGTCACCCGCAGAAACGTCACCTCCCGCGCCGCCGGGAAACGTTCATAGTCCGGCGCATCGGGGTTGAAATCGCAGCCATCCAGACCACCCTTGGGCGCGGTCGACCAGGTGCCCAGCGCTTCGCGGTGATGCGGCGCGGCAAGGGTGAATTTCTTCTGCCCCCAGACTTGCGCGAAGAGGTTGTCGGTGTCATCGCGGTGCAACGGCGTCAGCGTGCCCCTGGGGCCGATCCAGATGCGCGGCGGGATGAACAGCGAGGTGTCGAAGTAGGGCGGGTATTGAATCTGTTGCAACAACTGCGCGGGCAGAATGTTGTTGCCCATGTACGCCGGCGGCTCGCCATCCGCGCCTTTGACCGCCGGGCTGTCCAGCGAGGCGATGAATTCGGCCATCGAGGTCGAGCGGAAATCACGCTCGGTGGAAAAGGTCTTCTTCACGTAATCGCCATGGCGGGTGATGCCTTGCAGTTCGGCGAAATGCACCAGCGATTCCTCGCGGCTCAGGCTGAACAATGGCCAGTCGTGCAGGGCATTGCTGATCACCAACGGAATGCCATTGGGCAAATAACGGGTTTCGAATTCGTGCCGGCTCAACTCGGCGCGCGCACGACGTTCGACGCTGGTTTGGCGAGGCAGCGCGGCAGTGAGCTTTTCGCTGAAGCGTGGCGGCGTCGGGTAGCGCTTGTTCATGTCGACCTTTGCCACCGTGCCGCCACCTTGGCGGGCGTGGTCGATGATCTGCGGCAACATCGTCGCCAGGCCCATGTTGCCGCCAATCTTCAGGCGACCGCTGGCGAACAGTTCCTCGACATTGACCACGCCGGCCATGATCCCCAAAAAGTCCTTTTCCGCGACTTCGATGGTCACGTCCGGGCTTGGATGGCGCCCGACTGCCGTGCGCTGGCTGGTCTTGATGTCGTACCAGTACGCCTGCTGCGCGCTGAAGATGAACTGGAAAACGCCCTCGATGCCGACCGCGCCGGCGTTGGCGAACAACTTGCCCAGAATGCTCTGCAGGTCCACGGTGATTCCCTCGCGATTGTTGTTTTTTTCCTGAACAGGCAACGAGCGGCTGGCGGGGGAATTTAGCGGCCGGGCGACTAATTTGTCCGGCCAGTGATCCGTCTTTCTTGCAGACACATTTTTCAAGGAAAGCGCGGTGACCAAGCTGACATTGCTGTGCCTGCCCTATTCGGGCGCCAGCGCCATGGTTTACAGCCGCTGGCGGCGTCAACTGCCGACGTGGCTGCAATTGCAACCGGTGGAACTGCCGGGGCGTGGCGCGCGGTTCGATGAACCGCTGCAAACCGACATGCGCGCACTGGCGCGGCAACTGGCGCGCGAGCACAAAGCGGGGCTGCAAGGCCCTTATGCGTTGTTCGGGCATAGCCTCGGTGCGTTGCTCGCCTGCGAAATGGCCCATGCCTTTCGCGAGTCGGGTGTGCCGGAGCCGCTGGCGCTGTTCGCCTCCGGCACCGCCGCACCGACCATGCGCAGCGACTACGACCGCGGCTTTGCCGAACCGCGCAGTGATGAAGAACTCATCGAACAGTTGCGCACCTTTCAGGGCACCAGCGAAGAAGTCCTCGCCAATAAAGAGCTGATGAGCCTGACCCTGCCGGTGCTGCGCGCCGATTTCATGATGTGCGGCCGCTTTACGCCTGCCGAGCGGCCCCTGCTCAATTGCCCGGTGCACGTGCTCGGTGGCAAGGAAGACCGCGCCACCACCGAACAACTGATCGGCTGGAGCAAAGAGACCCTGGGCAGTTTCTCGGTGGACATGATGACCGGCGGGCATTTCTTCATTCATGAACACGAAGCGCGGGTCATTCGTACGATCAAGACCCATCTGGAAGTGCATCACCGGCGCCATGCGCAGGCCGCGCAACCGGCGTTTTGAGACCGCCTCATCTATCATTTTCAGGAGGCCAGTCATGGCTGTTGCTCTGGGGTTTTCCGTGCGGCCGTTGCTGCCGCAGCGCGGACGTTTGCCACTGTTGGTCGAGGCGAGCGATGCCGACACCGATCTTTTGGCGGTATTCGATGAGTTGAAGGCCTTGGTCGACGAGCATCTGCTGCGCGACGGTGGCGTGCTGTTTCGCGGTTTCCGCCTCGACGGCGCCGAGCAGTTTCGCCAGTTTGCCGCGAGTTTCGGCCATCCATTGCTCAACTACGAGTTCGGCTCGACGCCGCGTACCAACGTCACCCAAGGTGTGTACACCTCCACCGAATACCCGGCGCACCAAAGCATTCCGCTGCACAACGAGCAGGCCTATTCCCGCGACTGGCCGATGAAGATCTGGTTCTACAGCATGATCGCCGCCAAGTCCGGCGGCGAGACGCCGATTGCCGACAGCCGCGAAGTCTACCGGCGCATCCCCGTGGCGATCCGCGAGCGTTTTGTCAGCAAAGGCCTGATGTACGTGCGCAACTTCGGCAATGGCCTCGACGTGGCGTGGGAAGACGTGTTCAACACCGAAGACCGCGAAGTCGTCGAGGCCTACTGCAAGGCCCACGGCATTGTCTGCGAATGGAAGGACGACGGTGAGCTGCGCACGCGGCAGACCTGTCAGGCGGTGGCGGTGCACCCGGTGACCGGCGACCACGTCTGGTTCAATCAGGCGCACCTGTTTCACATCTCCAACCTGCCAGCGGACGTGCGCGAAAGCTTGCTCGACATCGTCGACGAAGAAGACCTGCCACGTAATGTCTACTACGGCGACGGCTCGCCGATCGAAGACGAAGTGCTGGCGCAGATTCGGGCGGTGCTCGACGACTGTGCGATCAGTTTCCCCTGGCAGGAGGGCGATGTGCTGATGCTCGACAACATGCTCTCGGCTCACGCGCGCTCACCGTTCGAAGGGCCGCGCAAAGTCATCGTGGCCATGGCCGAAGGGCATTCGCAGGACGCGCGCTGACCTGTTCGCAACCGTTCAACTCAAATGCCGAATCCGGGCCTGTACCGGCTTCGGCATTTGTCTGTCTGGCCTTCGTACCGTCGGGCCGTGATTGCCGCTGGCGCGCTAAATCATCGCGCAGGCCATTCGTTCTTGTTGATACGACCGGGTCTCCAGGTCACGCCGCCGATCAGCAAGGACTCCACGCATGAATGCCGCAGACGCACAGAAACTAGCCCGCCGCTTTATCGAATTGCCCCAGGACAAACGCCGTCTGTTCCTCGCCGGCATGGCCCGCGAGGGCATGGATTTTGCGCAGCTGCCCATGACCGCCTGCGACGGCATCGCCGAGCGTGACGGCCTGTCTTACGCGCAGCAGCGCATGTGGTTTCTCTGGCAACTGGAGCCGACCAGCGCCGCCTACAACCTGCCGATGGCTGTGCGTCTGGATGGTGAGTTGCAAGTCGAGGCACTGGAGCAGGCCTTCAGCCGTCTGGCGGCGCGCCACGAATGTTTGCGCACCACCTTCGGCCAGGACGGCGAGCGGGCCTTCCAGCGTGTGGCCGAACCAAAGCCACTGAAGTTGCCCGTGACTGACCTGAGCGAGTTGCCCCAAGCTCAGCGCTGGCCGCTGGCGCAGCAGCACATGATGGCCGAGGCGACCCAGGCCTTCGACCTGCAAAACGGCCCGCTGCTGAGTCTGAGTCTGTTGCGCCTGGCCGAGCAGGAACATGTGTTGCTGCTGACCCTGCATCACATCATCGCCGACGGCTGGTCGATGAACATTCTGATCGACGAATTCATGCGCACTTACGACGCGTTAGTGGCCGGGCGTGAACCGACGCTGGCGCCCTTGACCGTGCATTACCGCGACTATGCGCTGTGGCAGCGCAGCTGGCTGGAGGCCGGTGAGCGCGAGCGGCAACTGGACTACTGGCGCACGCAACTGGGCGACGAACATCCGGTGCTGGAATTGCCCACCGATCGCGCCTATCCGGCGCAGTCCAGCCATCAGGGCGCACGCCTGGAAACGGTGATCGACGCAGCCCTGCGCGAAGAACTGAAAAACCTTGCCCAGCGTCAGGGTGTGACCTTGTTCGTGGTGTTGCTGGCAGCGTTCAAGACCCTGTTGCATCGCTACAGCGGCCAGACCGATATTCGTGTCGGCGGCCTGATCGCCAACCGCACCCGCAGTGAAACCGAAGGCCTGATCGGCTTCTTCGTCAACACGCAGATCCTGCGCAGCGCGGTCACTGCACAAACGCCATTCGCCGAGCTGCTGCAGAGCCTGCGCCAGGCCGCCCTCGGCGCCCAGGCCCATCAGGACCTGCCGTTCGACGCCCTGATCGAAGCCCTGCAACCGGCGCGCAGCCAAAGCCACAATCCGCTGTTTCAAGTGATGTTCAACCATCAGCCGCTGGTTACCGATTTGCATCAGGCGCAACTCGCTTCAGGCTTGCGCGTGGGCTATCTGAGCGAGGAGCAACTGGCCGGCAGCGGCCGGCAACATGCGGCCACCAGTGACCTGATGCTCGACACCCGCGAGGAGGGCGAGCAACTGTTTGCTGCCTTCACTTACGCCACGGATATTTTTGATGCTTCAACCATCGCCGCGCTGGCCGGGCATTGGCGCAACATTCTCCAGTCGGTGTGCCGCGATCCGCAGCAGTTGATCGGCGAAGTGGCGATGCTCGCCGACAGCGAACGCCACGGGTTGATCCAGGCCACCGCGCCAGCGCCTCGTTTCACTAGCGTGCAAAGCCTGTTCGAAGCGCAAGTCGCACGGACTGCGCAAGCGCCGGCGGTGCGGTTGGCCACAGCGCCTGCGCCGGCATTCAGCTACGATGAACTCAACAGCCGCAGCAATCGCTTGGCCCATCAGTTGCGCGCACAGGGTGTCGGCCCGGACGTGCTGGTCGGCGTCGCGCTGGGGCGTTCGCTGGAATTGGCGGCGGCGCTGCTGGCGGTGCTCAAGGCTGGCGGTGCCTATGTGCCGCTGGATCCGCAAACCCCGGCCGAACGCTTGCGCCATGTGCTCGCTGACAGTGGTTTGCAACTGTTGCTCAGCGACCGGCAAAGCCTCGCCGAGCTGCCGCCACTGGATGGCATCGAGTGCCTGTGTCTGGAGCAGTTGCCCGACAGCGAGCAGAGCGACAACCTGCCGGTCACGGTCGAGGCTGACAACCTCGCTTACGTGATCTACACCTCTGGCTCCACCGGGCGGCCGAAAGGCGTGGCGGTCAGTCATGGCGCGCTGAGCGAGTTCGTCGCCCGCGCCATCGACTACAGCGATCTGCGCGAAGGCGACCGGGTTCTGCAATTCGCCACCAGCAGTTTCGACGGTTTCGTCGAGCAGTTTTTCCCGCCGCTGTGCCATGGCGCTAGCGTGGTCATGCGCGATGCGCCGTTGTGGGACAGCGCGACGCTGCATCAGGTGATCATCGATCAGGGCATCACTCTGGCCGACCTGCCGGCGGCTTATTGGTATTGGCTGGTGCAGGAATACGCGGCGAAACCGCCGGCCAGTTTCGGTGCGCTGCGGCAGATTCACGTCGGCGGCGAAGCCATGGCGGTGGACGGCTTGCGCCTGTGGCAGCAGGCCGGGCTCGGCCATGTGCGCCTGCTCAACACCTACGGCCCGACCGAGGCCACGGTGGTCTCGACGATTCATGACTGCACCGCGCTGACCGCCCAAGACGTGTCGTGGCGCGGCATGCCGATCGGCCACGGACTGGCAGCGCGGCGTCTGTACGTGCTCGACGATGATCTGAACCTGCTGCCGCAAGGCGCGGTGGGCGAGTTGTACATCGGTGGGCCGGGGCTGGCGCGCGGTTATCAGCGTCAGCCGAGCCTCAGCGCTGAGCGATTCATCGCCGACCCTTTCGCCGACGGTCAGCGCCTGTACCGCACCGGCGACCGTGCGCGGCTGCGCGGCGATGGCGCGCTGGAGTACGTCGGCCGGGTCGATCATCAGGTGAAGATTCGCGGCTTCCGCATCGAACTGGGCGAGATCGAATCGCGCCTGCAGCAATGTCCGGGCGTTCGCGAGGCAGTGGTGCTGGCGGTGCCATTCGCCGGCGGTGCGCAACTGGTCGCTTACGTGGTGACAGAACCTGCGGTGCTTGCCAGCGCGGCAACGCAAACGGCCTTCCGTCAGCAGACCCGCGCTGCGCTGCAAGCCAGCCTGCCGGATTACATGGTGCCGGGGCATCTGCTGTTGCTGGCGAACCTGCCGCTGACGCCGAGCGGCAAGCTCGACCGCAAGGCCTTGCCGACGCCGGATCCGGCGCAGTTGCAGGGCGATTACCGCGCCCCGCAATCGCCGGCCGAGCAGTGTCTGGCGCAGGTCTGGGCCGAGGTGCTGCACGTGCCGCGTGTTGGCCTGGACGATCACTTTTTTGAACTGGGCGGCCATTCGTTGCTGGCCGCGCAGGTGATTGCCCGGGTCAAGGAGCAGATGGGCGTGGTGCTGCCGCTGCGCAGCCTGTTCGAAAAACCGCTGCTGGCGGATCTGGCCGAGGTGCTCGGGCAACTGGCCGAGGTGAGCGGCGACGACGACTGGTCCGACATGGATCAGTTCATGAATGCTTTGCAAGGAGAAGAAGTATGAGCGGCACGATGGCGGAACGTATTGCAAAAAGGTTCGTCGGCCTGCCGCTGGAACAGCGTCGGCTGTTTCTGGCCAAATTGCGCGAGGAGGGCAAGGATTTCAGCCTGTTGCCGCTGCCGGTCAGCCGCCACGACTGCGGGCAGATTCCCCTGTCGTTCGCCCAGCAACGCCTGCTGTTCCTGTGGCAACTGGAACCGCACAGCGCCGCGTACAACATGGCCGCTGGCTTGCGTCTCAAAGGTTCGCTGAATGAGTCAGCCCTGAGCCGCTCGTTCGATCATCTGCTGGCGCGCCATGAAGTGTTGCGCACGGTGTTTCACACCGACGGCGATCAAGCGCATCAGCTGATTCTCGAGCAACAAAGTATTGCGCTGGACCGCTTTGATCTGACCGACGTCGCCGTGCAAGAGCGCGAAAAAGTGCTCGCGCAACACGTGCAAGACGTCACCGCGCAACCGTTCGATCTGCGCCATGGCCCGCTGTTGCGCGCGAGCCTGTTTGCCCTGGCCGACGATGAGTTCGTGCTGGTGGTGAGCATGCATCACATCGTCTCCGATGGCTGGTCGATGGACGTCATGGTCAAGGAATTCGTGCAGTGCTATCAGGCGTTCAGCCTGCAGCGCGAGCCGCAATTGCCGGCGCTGCCGTTGCAGTACGCCGACTATGCGATCTGGCAGCGGCGCTGGCTGGAGGCCGGCGAGGGCGAGCGCCAGCTCGACTACTGGCGTCAGCAATTGGGCGACGAACATCCGCTGCTGGAAGTGGCAGCGGATTTTGCCCGACCGCTGACGCAAAGCTTTGAAGGACAGACCCTGAGCTTTGATTTCGGCACCGACCTGTCGCAACAGCTCAACGTTTTTGCGCGCAGCCAGGGCATGAGCCTGTTCATGCTGGTGCTGGCCGGGTTCTCGCTGTTCCTTTCGCGTCTGGCCGGCGAGCGCGACATTCGTGTCGGCGTGCCGAATGCCAACCGTGGCCGCGCCGAAGTCGAGAGACTGATCGGTTTCTTCGTCAACACCCAGGTGCTGCGTTGCCAGGTCGATGAGCGCGCCAGCTTCGCCGATTTGCTCGCGCAGGTGCGTGAAGCGGCGTTCGGCGCGCAGGCGCATCAGGAATTGCCGTTCGAGCAACTGGTCGACGAATTGGTCGCCGAACGCACCCTGGGCCACAACCCGCTGTTCCAGGCCAAGTTCAACCAGAACGTCGGCATGCAGAAACAGCGCTCGATGGCCTTGCCCGGCCTGACCGTCAGCGAATACCCGCTGGCCAAGGACGGCACGCACTTCGATCTGGCGTTGGACATCACCGACGACGGCACACTGATCCACGGTCAGATGACCTATGCCAGCGATCTCTATCGGGCGGAAACGGTCGCCGGTTTTGTGCCGATGTTGCTGGATCTGTTTACCCAGTTGCTCGACTCGCCGCAGGCGCCATTGCACACGGTTGCCACACCACGGCCTGCTGCGCTTGCCAGCCAACGCGAACCGGCGTTGACGGTGTTGCAGCACTGGGCGCGTGAAGTGGCCCGGCAGCCGCAGGCGTTGGCCGCTCGGGATCTCAACCAAACGGTGACTTTCCAGGCGCTGGATCAGGAGGCCAATCGTCTCGCCCATTATTTGCGTGCGCAGGGCGTCGATGTCGGCGACCCGGTGGCGGTGCTGCTGGAACGTTCGCTGGACTGGCTGACTTGCGTATTGGCGATTCTCAAGGCTGGCGCGGTGTACATGCCGCTCGACGTCAAGGCGCCAAGCGCGCGCCTGCAACAGATGCTCGGTGCTGCGCAGCCGCGGGCGCTGATCGGTGCTGAAGGCGACGCACGGCTCAGCGAACTGGCGGGTGAGGGCTGTCAGGGTCTGGAGTTTGCACCGGGGCAATGGCAGTCACTGCCGACGTCCGCGCCTGAACTGACGCTGTATGCGCAGTCGCCGGCCTACGTGATTCACACCTCCGGTTCCACCGGGCAACCCAAGGGTGTACTGGTCAGCCACGGCGCGCTGGGCAGTTATGTGCGCGGTGTACTCGAGCGTCTGGCGCCTGCGCCGGAGGCGAGCATGGCGCTGGTCTCGACCATCGCCGCCGACCTTGGCTTCACGGTGCTGTTCGGCGCGTTGTGCTCCGGTCGTTTGCTACATGTGCTGCCAGAAGAACTCGGCTTCGACCCGGATCGTTTTGCCGAATACATGGCCCGCCATCGCGTTGGCATGTTGAAAATCGTCCCCGGACATCTCGCCGCGCTGTTGCAGGCGGCCAAGCCTGCCGATGTGTTGCCGGAACACGCGCTGATCGTCGGCGGCGAAGCCTGTTCGCCGGCACTGGTCGAGCGCGTGCAGCAACTGAAACCGGGCTGCCGCCTGATCAACCACTACGGGCCGAGCGAAACCACCGTGGGCGTGCTCACCCACGAGGTCGAAGAGCTCGCCGCGCTGGCGCGCAGTGTTCCGATCGGCACGGCGTTGGCCGGTGCCCATGTCTATGTGCTCGACGATGTGCTCAACCCGGTGGCCGATCAGGTTGCCGGTGAGTTGTACATCGGTGGCGACAGCGTTGCCCTTGGCTACCTGAACCAGCCGGCGCTGACCGCCGAACGCTTCCTGCCCGACCCGTTCGGCGCAGCGGGCGCGCGGGTCTACCGCAGCGGCGACCGGGTCCGGCGCAATCGCGAGCAGGCGCTGGAGTTCATCGGTCGTGCCGACGATCAGGTCAAAGTGCGCGGCTACCGTGTGGAGCCTGCGGAAGTCGCGCGGGTGTTGCTCAGCCTCGACGGTGTCAGCGAAGCCGCCGTGCTCGCGCTGCCACTGGATGACGATCCGGCGCGCCTGCAACTGCTGGCGTGGTGCGTGCCGGCAGTGGGCGCGAAGGTGCAGGCGCAGGAGCTGCGCGAACAATTGCAGGCGCGGCTGCCGGATTACATGGTGCCGGCGCAGTTAGTGTTACTGGAAAAGCTGCCGCTGACTGCCAACGGCAAGCTCGACAAGCGTGCCTTGCCAGTGCCCGGCGTGGTCAGCCAGCAGTTCGTCGCGCCGGTCGGTTATATCGAGGAAAAACTCGCCGCGATCTGGGCTGAGGTGCTCAAGCTCGAAAGAGTCGGCAGCAGCGATAACTTCTTCGAACTGGGTGGCGACTCGATCCTCAGCTTGCAGATCATCGCCCGGGCCAAGCGCCAGGGCATCAAGCTCAGCCCCAAGCAGTTGTTCGAAAAACAGACCATTGGCCAATTGGCTACCGTCGCCAAAGTGATCGAAGCCAAACCGGTTGCCGTCGCCGCACCAGTGGCTCGCGGGCCGTTGCCGTTGCTGCCGATTCAGGTGCGTTTCTTCGACACGCCGATTGCTCAGCGCCAGCACTGGAACCAGGCGGTGATGCTGCAACCGACCCTGGCGCTGGACGCCGCGCATCTGCGTACGGCGCTGGCAGCGTTGGTGGAACAGCACGAGGCCTTGGCCCTGAGTTTCGTTCAGTCGGGCGATAGCTGGCAGGCGTTGCCGCAGACTCAGCGCGATGCCGAACTGCTTTGGCTGCGCGAACTGGACAGTCTCGATGCCTTGCCGGCCGTGGCCGACGCAGCGCAGCGCAGCCTGGATTTGCAACGCGGGCACTTGCTGCGCGCGGTGCTGGTCAACCTGCCGAACGCCGAGCAGCGCTTGTTGCTGGTGATTCATCACCTGGTGGTCGACGGCGTGTCGTGGCGCATTCTGCTGGAGGACTTGCAGCAGGCTTACCAGGCATTGGCGGCGGGGACGGCGCCGGTGTTGCCAGGCCAGAGCAGTTCGCTGCACAACTGGGCCGAGCAGTTGCATTGTTATGCGCAGAGTGAAGCGCTGGCCGGCGAACGCGATTATTGGCGCCAGACCCTGGCGGCGGAAGACGCGGCACTGCCACAAGATTTCGCCGTGGACAGCCAGACCCGCGCCCAGGCCGCCCGCGCCAGTACGCGCCTGAGCCAGACATTGACCGACAAGCTGCTGAAAGTCGCCCCGGCGGCTTACCGCACGCAAATCAACGACCTGTTGCTGACGGCTTTGGCGCGGGTGCTGTGTGACTGGAGCGAGCAGCCGTCGGTGTTGATCCAGCTCGAAGGCCATGGTCGTGAAGACCTGTTCGACGACATCGACCTGAGCCGCACGGTCGGCTGGTTCAGCAGCCTGTTCCCGGTGCGCCTGACCCCGCAGGCCAATCCGGCTGCGTCGCTGTGCGCGATCAAGGAACAACTGCGTGCCGTGCCGGGCAAAGGCATCGGTTATGGCGTGCTGCGTTACCTCACGCGTGCAGCCGAGTTGCAGACGCTGGCGCAACCACGGGTGACCTTCAATTATCTCGGCCAGTTCGATGGCGCGTTCAGCGCTGAGCAAGGTGCGTTGTTCGTGCCGAGCAGCGACAGCACTGGCGCCAATCAGGATGGGCAAGCGCCGCTGGGCAATTGGCTGAGCGTCGACGGACAGGTTCTCGGCGGTGAGCTGGAACTGACCTGGACCTTCGGCACCGGCATGTACCGCGCCGAGACGATCGAGGCGCTGGCCGAGGCCTATCGCCGCGAACTGCAACGCCTGATCGAACATTGCTGCGAGAGCGCGGCCGGTGGCGTGACACCCTCGGATTTCAACCTCGCCAACCTGACCCAGGCGCAGCTGTCGGCATTGCCGATGGCGCCGCGTGACATCGTCGATCTGTACCCGCTGTCGCCGATGCAGCAAGGCATTCTGTTCCACAGCCGGAACGAGCCGGACAGCCCGGCCTACACCAATCAGCTGCGCGTCGATGTCGAGCAGCTCGACACCGAGCGCTTCCGCCAGGCCTGGCAGCAGACCCTCGATGCCCACGACATTTTGCGCACGGCGTTCGTCTGGCCGCAGGATGCCGCCGCGCCGGTGCAGGTGGTACGCAGCCGTGTGCAGATGCCGTGGCAAGTGCAGGACTGGCGCGGGCGCGATGATCTTGATTCCGCGCTTGATCATCTCGCCGCTGAAGATTTGCAACGTGGCTTCGATCTGCTCGACGCGCCGCTGTTGCGCGTGACGCTGGTGCGCATCGCTGAGCACACCCATCACCTGGTCTACACCTGCCATCACATCCTCATGGACGGCTGGAGCACTTCGCAGTTGTTCGGCGAAGTGCTGCAACGCTACGCCGGCATCGTGCCGAGCGCAGGGCAGGGGCGTTATCGCGATTACATCGAATGGCTCGGCCAGCGTGATCAGCAGGCCAGTCGACAGTTCTGGAGTGCGGCGCTGGCGGACCTTGAACAGCCGACGCGACTGGCCAGCGCCATACCGGTCAGGCACGCCGCCAGCGGCTATGCCGATCACGAGCATGTGTTCAGCGAACCGATGACCGCCGAACTGAACCGCTTCGCCCGCGAGCAGAAAGTCACCCTTAACACGCTGGTACAAGCGGCGTGGCTGCTGCTGTTGCAGCGTTATACAGGCCAGGATCACGTGGCGTTCGGCGCGACTGTCGCCGGGCGGCCGACGGATTTGCCGGGTGTCGAGCAGCAGATCGGCCTGTTCATCAACACCTTGCCGGTGGTGGCGACGCCATCGCCGGAGATCGGCGTCAGCCAATGGCTGCAACAGGTGCAAGACCTCAACCTGGCCTTGCGCGAGCACGAACACACGCCGCTGTATGACATTCAGCGCTGGGCCGGGGCGGGTGCCGGCGCGTTGTTCGACAGCATTCTGGTGTTCGAAAACTACCCGATGGCCGAGGCCTTGGCGCAGGGCCCTCAGACGGGCCTGAAGTTCTCGGCAATCCGCCGGCAGGAGCAGACCAACTATCCGCTGACGCTGGTCGCGGTCACCGGCCGCGAGCTGAGTCTGGGCGTAAGTTACGATCAGGCCAGCTTCGACGCTCAAGCGATCCGCGTGTTGAGTGCGCAGTTGCAAGGCCTGCTCGAGCAGTTCCTCGCCGACGCCGCGCAGCCGCTGGGCGCGCTGCAACTGCTCGCCGAGCCACAACGGCAACAAGCGATCGCGTGGGGCAAGGCGCCGGTGACCGCGCCGGATCAACGCACGGTGCTGGCGCACATCGCCGCGCAAGTGCAGCGACAGCCACAGGCGAACGCGGTGCTGTTCGCTGAGCAGTCCATCGCTTACCAAGACCTCGATACCCGGGCCAATCGTCTGGCGCACAAGCTGCAAGGCATGGGCGTCGGGCCGGAAGTACGCGTAGGCGTGTGCATGCGCCGCACGCCGCAGATGCTGGTCGGCTTGCTGGCGATCCTCAAGGCCGGTGGCGCCTACGTACCGCTGGACCCGGATTACCCGCAGGAACGCTTGCTGCACATGCTCGACGACAGCCGCGCGGCGGTGCTGCTCACTGAGCCAGCGGCATTGGCGATGCTGCCCGAAACCTTGAGTGCGCAGGTGCTGTTGGTGGACGAGAGCGTAGCCAGCGAATACCCGGCCACTGCGCCGCTGGTTAACCTCGCGGCTGAAAATCTGGCGTACGTGATCTACACCTCCGGCTCCACCGGCAAACCGAAAGGCGTAGCGATCAGCCACGACAATCTGTCGGCGCTGATTCAGTGGTCAGCGGGTGTCTATCGCGAAGAACAATTGCGCGGTGTGCTGGCCTCGACCTCGATCTGCTTCGATCTGTCGGTGTGGGAAATCTTCGTCACGCTGGCCTGCGGTGGCTGCCTGGTGCTGACCGACAACGCCCTGGCGCTGGCGGATTTGCCGGCGCGCGAGCAGGTCACCCTGATCAACACTGTGCCGTCGGCGATTGCCGCGTTGCAACGGGCCGGGCAGATCCCGGCTTCGGTCGGCACCATCAATCTGGCCGGCGAGCCGCTCAAGCAGAGTCTGGTCGACAGCCTCTACGCCAGCACTCAGGTGCAGCAGGTCTACGACCTCTACGGGCCGTCGGAAGACACCACTTATTCGACCTTCACCCTGCGCACGCCGCAGGGGCAGGCGAACATTGGCCGGCCGCTGGATAACACCGTGGCCTACATGCTCGACAGTCAGTTGCAGGCGCTGCCCGAGGGCGTGGCGGCCGAGCTGTATCTGGCGGGTGCCGGGGTGACGCGCGGCTATCTGCGCCGCGCCGCGCTGACCGCCGAACGCTTTGTGCCGAATCCTTACGCGAGCAACGGCGAGCGCCTGTACCGCACCGGCGATCTGGTGCGCCAGGGCGACGATGGCAACATCGAGTACATCGGTCGCGCCGACCATCAGGTGAAGATTCGCGGTTTCCGCATCGAACTCAGCGAGATCGAAGCGCGCCTGCTGGAACTCGACGATATTCGCGAGGCGGTGGTACTGGCGCAGGACGGCGCCGCTGGCAAACACCTGCATGCCTACCTCGTCGCCGCGCCGGACAGCGAGCGGTCGACGCTGGCCGAGCGGGTGCGTAATGCCTTGGCCAGTCGCTTGCCGGCGCACATGGTGCCGGGGCATCTGCACCTGATCGAAGCGGTCCCGCTGACGCCCAACGGTAAGCTCGATCGCAAGGCGCTGATGGCGTTGGGCGAGAGCCCGACGCAAGAGCAATACCAGGCGCCGCAAAGCAACTTGCAATGGGAGGTCGCGACGATCTGGCAGGAGGTTCTGGAAGTCGAGCGGGTCGGGCTGGCAGACAACTTCTTCCAGCTCGGCGGCCATTCGTTACTGGCGACGCTGGTGGTGACCCGGGTGCAGGAACGTCTGGGCGACAAGGTACCGCTCAAGGCGTTGTTCGAGACCGACACGCTCAAGGATTTCTGCGCGCGGATCGAAGCGCTGCGCGTCGAAATGTCGCCCGTTCAGGATGAATTGGCTAAATCACTGGAGGCCCTCAAACGTCTATCCCTCGATGATCTGGAAAAACTGATTTCTTGAGAGGGAAAAACGCGTGCAAGAGTTAATCGAGTCGGTAGGACAACTTTCGGCTAAGCAAAGAAAGGCTCTGGCGGTTCTGCTCAAGCAGAAAGGCGTCAACCTCTTTGACATTGCCCCGGTTTTCAAGCGCACGGCTGAAGAGCCGTTGCTGCTGTCCTACGCTCAGCAGCGCCAGTGGTTCCTCTGGCAGTGGGCACCGCACAGCGCGGCCTACAACATTCCGACGGCCCTGCGCTTGCAGGGGCCGCTGGATGTGCCGGCACTGGAACGCAGCGTCGAGGCGCTGATCGAGCGCCACGAAACCTTGCGCACGGTGTTCTCTCAAGACAGCGCACAACCCTTGCAAGTGGTCCTGCCCGCAGGACCTTTTGCGTTGGAGATTCATCACCTGAGCGCTGATCTGGCGAATGACCCGGAGCACTCGATCCAGGCTTTCGTTCAGACCCAGAGCCAGAAGACTTTCGATCTGCAGCACGGCCCGTTGCTGCGTGCCGCGCTGCTGCAGGTCAACCCGGATGACCATGTGCTGGTGCTGACCCTGCACCACATCGTTTCCGATGGCTGGTCGTTGCAATTGATGATCGAGGAACTGGTGCAGCTCTATGCCGGTTTCAACCTCGGTCACGACGCCGGTCTGCCGGCCCTGCCGATTCAATACGCCGATTACGCCTTGTGGCAGCGCCAGTGGATGGAGGCCGGTGAGCAGGAGCGGCAACTGGCCTACTGGCAGGCCAAGCTCGGCGGCGAACAACCGGTGCTGGAACTGCCGCTGGATCGTCCGCGCGCGGTAGAGCAGAGCTTCGCCGGCGCCAGCCACAACCTGATTCTCGATCCGGCGCTGAGCCATGCCCTCAAGGCCTTTGCCCGGCAGGAAAACGTCACCCTGTTCGTGTTGCTGCTGGCTTCGTTTCAGGCCTTGTTGCATCGCTACAGCGGGCAAAGCGACATCCGTGTCGGCGTGCCGGTGGCCAACCGTGGCCGGGTGGAAATCGAGCGGCTGATCGGCTTCTTCGTCAACACCCAGGTGCTCAAGGCGGACATCGACGCAGAGCTGCCGTTTATCGAGCTGCTGCGTCAGGTCAAACAGACCGCGCAGGAGGCGCAGGCGCATCAGGACTTGCCCTTCGAGCAACTGGTCGAAGCGCTGGAACCGGGCCGCAGCCTCAGCCACAGTCCGCTGTTCCAGGTGATGTTCAACCACCAGTCCGAGCGCCGCGCAAGCGTCGCGACCCGCCTGAACGGCCTGAACATCGAACCGCTGGAATGGCAGAGCCAGACCGCGCAATTCGACCTGACCCTCAACACCACCGAACAGGCCCACGGCATCGAAGCGGTGCTCAAGTACGCCACTGACCTGTTCGACGCAGCGACCATCGAGCGTCTGGCGCAGCACTGGACCGCGCTGTTGCAAGCGATCGTCGCCGAGCCGAGCCAGCGTATCGGCCAGTTGCCAATGCTCGATGCAGGTCAGCAGCAAAAGCTGTTGGCGCAATGGAATCCGCCGCTGATTGAACAACCGCTGACGCAGTGCCTCCAGCAAGCCATCGAGGCCCAGGCCGAGCGGCATGCCGATGCGGTGGCCGTGACCTTCGCAGGACAACGCCTGAGCTACGCCGAGCTCAATCACCGCGCCAACCAGTGGGCGCATACGCTGATCGAGCAGGGCGTCGGCCCGGACGTGCGCGTCGGCGTTGCGGTGGAGCGTTCGCTGGACATGATCGTCGCCATTCTCGCGGTGCTGAAAGCGGGCGGCGCCTATGTGCCGCTGGACCCGAGCTACCCGGATGACCGCTTGAGCTACATGATCGACGACAGCGGCATTCACTTGCTGTTGACCCAGGGGCATTTGCTCGGGCAATTGCCGATTCCGCCGGGGTTGGTCTGCCTCGATCTGGATCAAACGCCGGAGCACGGCATCTCAAGTAACCCGCCATGCCTGACCACGCCGGACAATCTGGCCTACGTCATCTACACCTCCGGTTCCACCGGCAAACCCAAGGGCGCGTTGCTGCCGCACGGCAACGTGATGCGCCTGTTCAGCGCCACCGCGCACTGGTTCGATTTTGGCGCGCAGGACAGCTGGACGCTGTTCCATTCCTACGCGTTCGACTTTTCGGTGTGGGAGATTTTCGGCGCGCTGCTGTACGGCGGCAAACTGGTGGTCGTGCCCCACGACGTCAGCCGTTCGCCGGAAGATTTCTACACGCTGCTGTGCGATGAAAATGTCACGGTGCTGAACCAGACACCGTCGGCGTTCAAGCCGTTGATGCAGGTCGCCTGCGAGTCGAGCCGCAGCAACGCCCTGCGTTACGTGGTGTTCGGCGGCGAGGCGCTGGAAGTACAGAATCTGCGTCCGTGGTTCGAGCGTTTTGGCGACCGCGCGCCGACGCTGATCAACATGTACGGCATCACCGAAACCACCGTGCATGTGACCTACCGGCCATTGTCGCTGGCGGATCTGCAGAGCAATCACAGCAGCCCGATTGGCGCGCCGATTGTCGACCTGTCGTGGTACTTGCTCGACAGCTCGCTGAACCTGGTGCCGCAAGGCTGCATCGGTGAGTTGTACATCGCTGGCGCCGGTCTCGCTCGTGGTTATCTGAATCAGGCCGGTATGACCGCCACCCGCTTCGTGCCGGACCCGTTCAACCGCAAGGCCGGCCAGCGTCTGTACCGTACCGGCGACCTCGCACGGCTGCGCGGCGACGGGGTGATCGAGTACATCGGCCGTATCGACCACCAAGTGAAGATCCGTGGTTTCCGCATCGAGCTCGGCGAAATCGAAGCGCAACTGCTCAAGCATCCACAGGTGCGCGAAGCGGTGGTGCTGGCGGTGGACGGTCTCAGCGGTCAGCAACTGGCGACTTGGGTCGTACCCAACGAGATGCTGGACGCGGACGAGCAGGGCGCGCTGCGTGATTCGATCAAGGCGCACCTGCGCGAAACCCTGCCGGATTATATGGTCCCGGTCAGTTGGGCGTTCCTCGACCGACTGCCGCTGACCGCCAACGGCAAGCTCGATCGCAAACAACTGCCGCAGCCGGACGTTGCGCACGTGCAAGAGGCCTACGCCGCGCCGCGCAGCGAACTGGAACAGCGTCTGGCGGAGATTTGGCAGGACGTGCTCAAGGTCGAACGGGTCGGCCTTCACGATAATTTCTTCGAGCTGGGCGGCGACTCGATCATCTCGATTCAAGTGGTCAGCCGCGCGCGGCAGGCCGGCATTCGCTTTACGCCCAAGGACATTTTTCAGCATCAGACCGTGCAGCGCTTGGCCACCGTGGCGCAGCAGAGCGACGCGGTGCAGACGGAGCAGGGCGAAGTGCTTGGCGACGCGCCGCTGACGCCGATCCAGCAGTATTTTTTCCACAGCGACATCCCGGCGCGGCATCACTGGAACCAGTCGATCCTGCTGACCCCGGCGAAAACCCTGCAAGCCGCAGCCCTGCAACAGGCCCTGGCGCAGGTGCAAAAACAGCATGACGCCTTGCGTCTGCGCTATCGCGAAACCAAGCAGGGCTGGCAGCAAAGCCACGGCGCGGCGGATCAGCCACAAGAATTGTTGCGCAGCTTTACGCTGGACGACGACGCGGCATTGCCAGCGCTGTGCCTGGATCTGCAACGTAGCCTCGACCTGCACAACGGCCCGCTGATCCGCGCGGCGCTGATCGATTTGCCGGACGCCAGTCAGCGTCTGTTGCTGGTGATTCATCACCTGGTGGTCGATGGCGTGTCGTGGCGGATCCTGCTCGAGGACCTGCAGAACGCCTATCAGCAGATCAGCAGCGGACAGAGCGTGCACCTGCCGGCCAAGACCAGCGCGTTCAAGGATTGGGGCTTGCGCCTGCAAGAGCATGCGCGCAGCGCGGCGCTGGGCAGCGAACTGAGCTACTGGCGCGAGCAGTTGCGCGACGCGCCGCTCGGTTTGCCGCTGGATAATCCGCAGGGCCAGTTGAACAACCGCTTCGAACGCAGCGTCGACACGCGGCTGGACGCCGAACGTACCCGCCAATTACTGCAACAGGCTCCGGCGGTCTACCGCACTCAAGTCAACGACCTGCTGCTGACCGCACTGGCGCGGGTGCTCTGCGAGTGGACCGCTAGCGACAGCGCGTTGGTGCAGCTCGAAGGCCATGGCCGCGAAGACCTCTTCGATGACATCGACTTGAGCCGCACCGTGGGCTGGTTCACCAGCATGTTCCCGGTACGCCTGACACCAAACGCCAGCCTGGAAAGCTCGATCAAAGGCATCAAGGAGCAACTGCGCGCGATTCCCAACAAGGGCATCGGCTATGGCTTGCTGCGTTATCTCGGCACCGCCGAAGCACAAGCGGCACTGCATGAACTGGCGCAACCGCAGGTGACGTTCAACTACCTCGGCCAGTTCGATAACAACTTCGATGAAGACGCCTTGTGGCGGCCGGCCACTGAGGACAAGGGCGCCGGTCAGGACGCAAACGCGCCGATGGCCAACTGGCTGACCATCGATGGCCGGGTTTATCAGGGCCAGTTGAGCCTGACCTGGACCTACAGCAGCGACGTTTTCGAAGAGGCGACCATTGTCGGTTTGGCCCGCGCCTACGAAGTGGCGCTGAGCGAATTGATCGACCACTGCCTCAGCCATGCGGGCGGCCTCACGCCGTCCGACGTGCCGCTGGCCGGTTTGTCCCAGGCGCATCTGGACAGCCTGCCGATCGCCGCCCAGCGCATCGAGGACATCTATCCGCTGGCGCCGATGCAGCAGGGCATTCTGTTCCACAGCCTGTACGACGCGGACGCCAGCGCCTACGTCTATCAGATGCTGCTGGACATCGATGGCCTCGACGTCGCGCGGTTCCAGCAAGCCTGGCAGCGCGTGGTCGACCGCCATGAAGTGCTGCGCGCCGGTTTCATCTGGGGCCGCGAGGGCCTCGACGCGCCATTGCAGGTGATCAATCGCCAACTGACCCTGGAAATGCCGGAAATCGATGTGCGCGATGCCGCTGATCTGCCGGCGGTGCTTGAGGCGCGGGCGCAGGCCGACCGTGAACGCGGCTTCGATCTGCAGAATCCACCGTTGTTGCGCCTGTGCCTGCTGCGCACTGCTGACGATCGGCATCGGCTGATTTTCACCTGTCACCACATTCTCATGGATGGCTGGAGCAACTCGCGGATGTTCGGCGAAGTGCTGCAGGATTACGCCGGCCAGCCGGTGCCGAGCGCACAGGGTCGCTACCGCGATTTTCTGGTCTGGCTGCAGGGCCAGGACAAGGCGGCAGCGCAGGAATTCTGGCGCGGGCAACTGGCCGAACTCGACGAGCCGACCCGACTGGCCTCGGCCTGCCACGGACGCACCGTGCCGGGGCCGGGCAAACAGATGCATCGTCTGCATTTCGATGAAGCGTTGACCCAGCGTCTGAACAGCTTCTCCCGTCAGCAACAGGTGACCCTCAACAGTCTGGTGCAGGCAGCGTGGCTGCTGGTGTTGCAGCGCTACACCGGCCAAGCCACCGTGGCGTTTGGCGCCACGGTATCCGGGCGGCCGGTGGATTTGCCGGGCATCGAAGAACAGTTAGGGCTGTTCATCAACACTCTGCCGGTGATCGCCAGCCCGCAGGCTACCCTCAGTGTGGGCGACTGGGTGCGCAGCGTGCAGGACAAGAACCTGTTGCTGCGTGACTACGAACAGACGCCGTTGCAGGACATTCAGCGTCTGGCGGCGTTGAGTGGCGAAGCGTTGTTCGACACCTTGCTGGTGTTCGAGAACTATCCGGTATCCGAAGCGCTGGAGGCCAATCCGGGCGGGCTGCGTTTTTCCGGTCTGGAGCATCGTGAACAGACCAACTACGGTCTGACCCTGATTGCCGGCGCCAGCGAAGTGCTCAACCTCGATTTCAACTACCTCACCGAACACTTCGCCAAGCGCAGCGTGCTCGCTCTGGCCGCGCATCTGCGTGAAGTGCTCGAGCACTTTATCGCAGCGCCGCAACGGGCACTCGGCGAGATCGGTCTGCTGCCGCTGGCCGAGCGTCAGACGCTGGCGCAGTGGAACGACAATCACGCGGCTTATCCGGCTGAGCGGTTGATCTCGCAGAGCTTTGAAGCACGGGTGGCGGCGCATCCGCAGGCACTGGCGTTGAGTCATGCCGGCGTGGCCCTGAGCTACGGCGAACTGAACCGCCGCGCAAACCAGTTGGCCCGGCATTTGGTGACGCTGGGTGTCACCGCCGAAGTGCGCGTCGGCGTGGCGCTGCCGCGTTCGGCGGAACTGGTGATCGCCCTGATGGCAGTGCTCAAGGCCGGCGGCACCTACGTGCCGCTGGACCCGGACTACCCGGCCGACCGCGTGGCCTACATGCTCGATGACAGCCAGGCGAAAGTCCTGCTGACCCAGCAAGCGTTGCTGGCGCAACTGCCATCCAGCGAAGCGCAAGTGGTGCTGGTCGAGGCCGGCGGCGAGGCGTTCGCCGCGCAGGCACCGGACAACCTGCCGGCGCGCGCCGACTCGGCCAATCTGGCCTACGTGATCTACACCTCCGGTTCCACCGGTAAACCGAAAGGCGTGGCCATCGCCCATCGCAACGTGCAGGCGCTGATTCACTGGTCCGCCGAGGTCTACAGCGAGGACGATTTGCAAGGTGTACTGGCCTCGACGTCGGTGTGCTTCGACCTGTCGGTGTGGGAGATTTTCGTCACCCTGGCGCGCGGCGGGTACGTGGTCATGGCGCGCAATGCCCTGGAGCTGGCGGACTTGCCCGAGCGTGATCAGGTGCGCCTGATCAACACCGTGCCGTCGGCAATTGCCGCGTTGCAACGCATCGGCCAGATCCCGCCGGGCGTGCGCATCATCAATCTGGCCGGCGAGCCGCTCAAGCAGGCGCTGGTCGACACCTTGTACCGCGAAACTTCGGTCGCCCACGTTTACGATCTGTACGGGCCTTCCGAAGACACCACGTATTCGACCTGGACCCGCCGTGAACTCGGTGGCCAGGCCAATATCGGCCGGCCTTTGCGCAATACCACTGCGTACCTGCTCGACGAGCAATTGCAGCAAGCGCCGGTCGGCATCGCAGCGGAGCTGTATCTGGCCGGTGAGGGCATCACCCGTGGCTATCTGTTGCGCCCGGGCCTGACTGCCGAACGTTTCGTGCCCAACCCGTTGGCGAGCAACGGCGAGCGTATGTACCGCACCGGCGACCTGACGCGTTTCATGGACGACGGCCGTATCGAATACGTCGGCCGCATCGACCATCAGGTCAAGGTGCGTGGCTTCCGTATTGAACTGGGTGAAATCGAAGCGCGTCTGCTGGCCCAGGCCAGCGTGCGCGAAGGCGTGGTGCTGGCGGTGGACGGCGTCGGCGGCCAGCAACTGGTGGCTTATGTGGTACCGGCCGAGGCCGATCAAAGCCCCGCGCAACTGGACGCGCTGAGTGCTGAGTTGCAAGCCGCGCTCAAGGCGCATCTGCCGGACTACATGGTGCCGGCGCAGTGGCTGTTCCTCGAACAATTGCCCCTGACACCCAACGGCAAACTTGATCGCAAGGCTTTGCCGGCACCGGATGCCAGCCAGGCACAACGCGATTATGTCGCGCCGTCGACGGTGCTGGAGCAGCAGCTGGCCGAGGTCTGGCAGGACATTCTGAAGATCGAGCAGGTCGGCGTGACCGACAATTTCTTCGCCCTCGGCGGTGATTCGATCATCTCGATTCAACTGGTCAGCCGCGCTCGGCAGCAGGGCATTTGCTTCACGCCCAAAGACCTGTTCCAGCAGCAGACGGTGCAGAAACTGGCCGCAGTGGTTTCGCTGGCAGACGCGCAATCCGCCAGCGCTGCCGACTACCCGTTGGCGCAACTGGATCAGGCGCAGCTCGATGCCTTGCCGGTGCCGGCGGAGCTGATCGAAGACGTCTATCCGCTGTCGCCGATGCAGGAAGGCATGCTCTTCCACACCCTGTCGGATAACGGCAGCAGCCTTTACGTGCAACAGGTCAGCCTGCCGATCAAGGGCCTCGACGTTGAGCGTTTCCGCCGGGCCTGGGAATTCATCATTGTGCGTCAGGCGATCCTGCGCACCAGTTTCCATTGGCAGGACGGCCTGGCCAAACCGCTGCAGGTGGTGCATCGCCATGCGCCGCTGCAGATGCAGGTGCTCGATTGGCGTGGGCAGGACTGCAGTGAGGCGGCGATTGCCGAGTTCGCCAGCGCTGATCGTGCGCTGGGCTTCGACTTGGCTGAAGCGCGATTGCAGCGGGTGACCCTGCTGCAGCTGGGCGACGAGCAGTACCAGATGATCTGGACCAGCCACCACATCCTGATGGACGGCTGGAGCAGCTCGCGGCTGTTCGGCGAGGTCTTGCAGTACTACTCCACGGGCGAGGTGACTGGCGAAAACGGCCGCTATCGCGACTTCATTGCCTGGTTGCAGGCGCAGGATCAGGATGCCCAGGAGCTGTTCTGGAAGGCGCGTCTGGCGGTGGTCAACGAACCGACCGCGCTGAGTCAGGCGATGCACCCGCGTCATAGTGCCGACGTTACTGGTCACGATGCGCTCTATTCAAATTGGGACAAAGCGCAAACCGCACGCCTGCTGGAGTTCTGCCGCGATTTGCGCATCACCCCCAACACGCTGATCCAAGGCGCGTGGCTGCTGCTGTTGCAACGCTACACCGGCCAGCAAACGGTGACCTTCGGCGCCACCGTATCCGGGCGTCCGGAAAGTCTGCCGAACGTCGGCAACATGCTTGGCCTGTTCATCAACACCTTGCCGATCATTCAGACGCCGCAGGCCGATCAGCGTCTGGCCGACTGGCTGGGTGAAGTGCAGGCCTACAACCTCGACATTCGCGATTACTCCCAGGCACCGCTGGCCGATGTGCAGCGTTGGTCGAATCTCGGTGGTCAGGCGCTGTTCGACAGCATCGTGGTGTTCGAGAACTTCCCGATCGACGAGCGCTTGCAGGAAGAAACCGACACCGAGCTGACCTTCGGCAAATCCATCGGCCATGGCGTGACCAACGTGCCGATGGACCTTGCGGTGATGCTCGGCGACGAGTTGTCGATCGAGTACCTGTACCTGCGCAGCCACTTCAGCGCCGAGGCGGTAGATGGCATTCGCCTGACCCTGGAAAACACCCTCGCGGCGATGATGGCCGCGCCGTATGAGCGGCTGGGCAACTTGCAGCGTCTGTCCGCCGAACAATGGCAAGCGGCGCAGACCTGGAGTGCCGAGCCGGCGCACCGCCATGAACCGCGCCTGTTGCCGGAGCTGATCAGCGGTCATGCGCAACAGCAACCGGATGCGATCGCAGTGCAGTGCGCCGGCGAAAGCCTGACCTACGCAGAGCTGGAGCGGCAGGCCAATCGACTCGCGCAGTGCCTGATCGCCCACGGCGCCGGGCCGGAAGTGGTGATCGGCGTGGCGTTGCCGCGCTCGCTGGAAATGCTGGTGAGTTTCCTCGCCGTGCTCAAGAGCGGTGCGGCGTACGTGCCGCTGGACATCGATTATCCGCCCGAGCGCTTGGCGTACATGATCGAAGATTCGCGCATGGCCCTGCTGCTGACGCAAACCAGCCTGCGCGCGACGTTACCGGCGCCGCACGGCGTGTTGCGCCTGGAAATCGATCAACTCGATCGCAGTCTCTACAGCGATGCTGCTCCGGTCTGCGATGTTCACGAGCAGAGCCTGGCCTATCTGGTTTACACCTCCGGTTCCACCGGACGGCCGAAAGGCGTGGCCGTGACCCAGGGACCGCTGAGCATGCACTGCCAGGCCATCGCCGAGTTGTACGAAATGGACGCGAGCAGTTGCGAGTTGCACTTCATGTCGTTCGCTTTCGACGGTGCCCATGAACGCTGGCTGAGTACCTTGTACAGCGGCGGTCGTCTGGTGATTCGCGACGGTTGCCTGTGGACGCCGGAGCAGACCTATCAGGCCCTGCACGATTACGGCGTGACCATCGCCTGTTTCCCGCCGGCCTATCTCAAACAACTCGCCGAGTACGCCGCCGCCAGCGGCATTGCGCCGCCGCCAGTGCGCATCTACTGCTTCGGTGGCGATGCGGTGCCGGAGCAGACCTTCGAACAGGTCAAAGCCGCGTTGCGTCCGCAGTTCTTCACCAACGGCTACGGCCCGACCGAAACCGTGGTCACGCCGATGCTCTGGAAAGTCGCCATCAGCCAGCATTGCGAAGCGGCGTATGCGCCGATCGGCCGCGCGGTCGGTGCGCGTTCGCTGTACGTGCTCGACGATGATCTGAATCCGCTGCCGCCGGGTTTTGCCGGTGAGTTGTACATCGGCGGTTACGGCGTCGCTCGCGGTTATTACGGGCGCCCCGACCTGACTAGCGAACGCTTCGTGCCCAACCCGTTTGCCCCTGGCGAGCGCCTGTACCGCAGCGGCGATCTGGTGCGCCGTCGCGCGGACGGCGTGGTCGATTACGTCGGGCGCATCGACCATCAGGTCAAGGTGCGTGGCTTCCGCATCGAGCTGGGCGAAGTCGAGGCCAGCCTGCGTCAGTTGCCGGCGGTCAGCGATGCGCTGGTGATTGCCCGCGACAATGCCTCCGGCAAGCAACTGATCGGATATGTGGTCACCGCCACGGGTGATGATATCGGCGATGAACTCAAGGCCGGACTGCGTGCTTCGCTGCCGGAATACATGGTGCCGGCGCAGATCGTCTGCCTCAGCGCGTTCCCGGTTACGCCCAACGGCAAACTCGATCGCAAGGCCCTGCCGGAGCCGGAGTTCAAAAGCGACGAATATGTTGCCCCGCGCACCGAGCAGGAACGCCTGCTGGCGGAAATCTGGGCGCAGGTGTTGCAGGTCGAGCAGGTCGGTATCAGCGATAACTTCTTTGAACTGGGCGGCGATTCGATCCTCAGCCTGCAAGTGATCTCGCGGGTGAGAAACCACCCGACGCTGCAAATGGAACTGAAGCTGCGCGATCTGATGCGCTATCAAACCATCGCCGGCATCGTCGAGCAGCAAGTGGCGAAGGAGGGCGCCGGGCAAGCGTTGCCGGACCTGACTCAGGTTGCCGCAGAGGGCGCGTTCAATCTGCTGCCGATCCAGGAGTGGTTCTTCGCCGAAGGCATGGCCGAGGCGCATCACTACAACCAGTCGTTGCTGCTCAGCGCACGTCAGCCGCTGGATCTCGATGCCCTGGAACAGGCGCTGGGCTTGATCGAACAGCATCACGATTCGCTGCGCCTGCGTTTTTCCAACGACGGCGGGCGCTGGTTGCAGCGCTATAGCAGCAGCGCCTCCGACGAGGCTGTGCTGTGGCGCCGCGAAGCGCAAAACAGCGAAGAGGTCGAAGTCTTGGCCAACCTCGCGCAGCGCAGCCTCAAACTCGATGACGGGCCGGTCTGGCGGGTCATGCATGTGGCCTTGCCGGATGGCCAGGCGCGGTTGCTGGTGGTGATTCATCACCTGGTGGTCGACACCGTGTCGTGGCGGATTCTGCTCGACGATCTGAAAGTCGCTTATGAGGCGTGCGTGCAGGGGCTGGCGCCGCAACTGCCGATTCGCACCAGCAGTTATCGTTCGTTTGCCGAAGCGTTGCAGGCGCAGGCGCCGATGATTGCCGAGCAGGAATTGAGCTATTGGCTGGAGCAACTGGATCAGCCCGGCGTTGATCTGCCGTGCGACAACCCGCGCGGCAAGAACCTCGTGCGGCAACAGGCGCAGGCACGGCTCAAGCTGTCCCGTGAGCACACCGAACAACTGCTCAAACAGGCCCCGGCGGTGTACGGCACGCAGATCAACGACCTGCTGCTGTCAGCGCTCAGCCGTGCCCTGTGCCGCTGGAGCCAGCAACCGTCGGCGCTGATTCTGCTCGAAGGGCACGGGCGCGAAGACCTCTTCGAATCGATCGACCTCAGCCGCAGCCTCGGCTGGTTCACCAGCATGTTCCCGGTGCGTTTACGCCCGGACGGCGACGACATCGGCCAGTCGATCCTCGATGTGCAGGCGCAACTGGCGGGCGTACCGCAGAAGGGCATCGGCTACGGCGTGTTGCGTCATCTGGCCGGGCCGGAAATCTCCGCGCAACTGGCTGCATTGCCGCAGGCACGGGTGACCTTCAACTACCTCGGACAGTTCGACCAGAGCTTCGATGAACAGGCGTTGCTGGTGCCGGCACTGGAAGAGACCGGCGACAACTACAGCCTCAAGGCGAACCTGGGCAACTGGCTGGAAATCGTCGGCCAGGTCTATGACGGGCAATTGGCCTTGCGCTGCATCTACAGTAGCCAGCGTTACCGCGCCGGCACCATGGATGCGCTGATGAGCGATTACCAGCGCGAGCTTGAAGCGTTGATCGAACATTGCATGGCGCGGGTGGGTTGATCACCCGGCCTTTTGCGCGGGCGCTGCCCAGGCGCGCCCGTCTTATTGCGGATACAAGGATTTTTATCGATGTCGTTACACCCTGATCTGGAAGCTTTCCTCGACTTGGCGCAAGACAGCCAGGACGCCGGCCTGCCGGCCATGCACCAACTGACCCCGAGCGAGGCCCGCGCCACCTTCGAGCAGACCACCGCGCAACTGCGCTGGCCGGCGCCGCAGGATGTTGAAGTCACCGAAATTGAGACACTGGCCCAGGATGGCGCGGCGCTGGCGTTGCGTTTGTATCGACCCAACGGTGTTGAATCGCCGCTGCCGGTGCTGGTGTATTTCCACGGTGGCGGGTTTGTGGTTGGCAGTCTGGATTCCCACGACGGCGTCTGCCGCGAGTTTTGCCAGCGCACGCCGTGTGCGGTGCTTTCGGTCGGTTATCGGTTAGCGCCGGAGCATCGCTTTCCGACAGCACTGGAGGATGGTGAGGACGCTTTGGCCTGGCTGGCCGAACAGGCTGTGAGCCTCGGCCTGGATGGTTCGCGGGTTGCGTTTGGTGGCGACAGCGCGGGCGCCACGTTGGCGACGGTGCTGGCGATTCAGGCGGTGCGGCAGCCGCACACGGTGGCGATCGCGCCCAAGGCGCAGTTGTTGTGTTATCCGGTGACCGATGCTTCGCGGGTGCATGATTCGCGGCTGTTGTTTGGCGAGGGGTACCTGCTCGAGAACGACACGCTGGAGTGGTTTTATCAGCACTATGCGCGTGGGCCGGAGGATTATCTGGATTGGCGTTTTTCGCCGTTGCTGGCGGAGGATTTGCGTGGGGTGGCGCCGGCCATTGTGCTGCTTGCCGGGTTTGATCCGTTGCTGGATGAGGGGCAGGCTTATGTCGACAGGCTGCGTGGGCAGGGGGTTGAGGTCGAGGTCGAGGTTTGTGCCGGGTTGACTCATGATTTGTTGCGGTTGGGAGCGGTGGTGCCTGGGGTTCTGGAGGTTTATTTGCGAGTGGGTGGGGCGCTTGCGCGGGCTCTGGTTTAGTGCGCATATCCGTTTCTGCGGGTGCTGCTGATTACGGTTCCGCCCTTACGGCGGGTCACCTTTTTCAAACGCCAAAAAGGTAACCCAAAAGGCTTGCTCCTACGTTCGGCCCTCGCAGGCTCGGGTTCCTTCGCTCCGGGACTGATCCGGGCGCAGCGGCTCCGGTTTGCTTCGCTGCACCTCCTTCCGCTGTGTCTGGCTGCGCCAGACGGTCGCTGCGCTCCCACGCCCGGATCAATCCCTCCGCTCAGCCTTCCGACGTCGCCGGTGGATCAAAAGCACTCGAGCTTGCGCTCATTGTTGAGTGGGGCGGCTTCGCCGCGGGCAGCTGCGCTGCTTGGCTTTTTGCTTTTTGTGGGAGCGAGCCTGCTCGCGAAGGCGGCCTGACAGCCGACCTGTTTCCCTCTGATGTACTCAATCCAATTGTAGGAGCGAGCCTGCTCGCGATGGCGATCTGCGAGGCAACCAATTCCTATCGAATTCACGCGATCCAACTGTAGGAGCCGCCGAAGGCTGCGATCTTTTGATCTGGCTTTTGCATTTGCTTTGTCTTTTGCTTTTGCTCTGGCGTTTGATCTTTTGCCCCTTCGGCAGGCTGCGCCCGGATCGGTCCCGTAACGAAGGTACCCCGAGCCCCAGCGAGCGGGCCGTACGCCGGGGCAAAGCCTTTTTGGTTACTTTTCGCTGGGCCGGCATTCCGGCGTTTGGAAAAGGTGACCCGCCGTAAGGGCGGAACCCTAAGTAGCCTTCACCGCAGCAACGGATATGCCCCCCAATCCAAAAAACCAAAAAGCCCCGCATCTCACAATGCGGGGCTCTCTCACAGCTCAAATCAAAAAATCAGAAGTCAGCCTTCACCGACATCACAAAATTGCGCGGATCCCCATAAAAGTTACCGAACCCCTCGGTACCAATGGTCGCGTAATAACGCTTGTCGAACAGGTTATTGCCGTTCAACGCCACCGACCAGGTGTCATCGATCCGATAACCAATGCGACCGTTCCAGACCGCATAACCCGCGCCGTCGACATTGTCCCCGCCCAGAGGCGAAACGCGGTAGGTGCCCGTCTGTGCATTGACACCCGCACCAATGGTGACACGGTCCAGCGGCCCGCTCAGGGCGTAATCACCCCAGACGCGCAACAGGTGACGCGGCACGTAAGAGTTGTAGACCGCGCCATCCTGAGTGGCGTCGGCATCTTCCAGCACTTTGGTCTGGGTGTAGGTATAACCGGCCAGCAATTGCAGGCGGTCGATCACTTCACCGCTGACTTCAGCTTCAAAGCCCTGGGCGCGGACCTTGCCCGAGTTGATCTGGCAGGAGCTGTCTTCGCACCGCAGGTCATCCTGGGCCGCGTCTTTCTGGATGGTGCGGAACAGGTTGAACGTGGTGTTCAGACGACCGTCGTACCACTCACCCTTGATCCCCAATTCGTAGCTCTGGCCAATCAGCGGCTTGAGCGTGCTGCCGTCGATGGTTTTGTACGAGCCTTGCGGGGTAAAGATGTCGGTGTAGCTGGCGTAGGCGGTCAGGTTGTCGTTGAGGTCGTAGAGCAGGCCGGCGAACGGCGTGACCTGGCCGGTTTCGGTGGACTGGGTGTTGACCTCGGTGCCTTCGCCACGGAAGTACTGCACCGAATCGGTGTCGGATTTGTACCAGCTGACCCGGCTGCCGAGTACCAGGGTCATCGGGTCGGCGAGTTTCAGGCGGGCGATCGAGTAGGCGCCGTATTGCTTGATGTGCATGTCCACCGGGCCGCCACGGGAGGCGTTGGCCAGGTAGTAGCTTTCATCCGGCTGCGGGATGTTGTGGTTCGGGTTGAACACGTTCTGACGCTGTGGCAATGCCGCCACCGCGTAGAAGTCGTCCTTGTGCGAACGGCTGGCGTTGGCGCCGACGATCAGTTCGTGCTGCTGGCCGAACGCGTCGAATTTGCCGTCGACGTAAGCATCGAAACCGTAGTCGCGCTGGTCGTAGTCATAGGTACTGCCGAGCATCAGCGTATTGGTGGCTGTGGCGCCCAATGGCACTGTGCCGCTCGGGAAGGAGTATTCCATGTCCTGGGTGTTGCGCGAGTACACACCGGCGACTTTCAGCGACCAGTCGTCGTTGAACTGGTGTTTGACGTCGGCGAAGTAGGTGGCGCGTTTGCTGCGCTGGTTGTTCCAAGAGGTGTTCAGGCAGGTGGAGCGTTTCAGGTGCAGGTCGGAGCCGTCGGCGTAGCGCGGCAGGCCGCCCCAGCACGGGGTGGCGTCGACGTCTTCATAGGCCATGCCCAGACCGAGGGTGGTGTCGGGGCTGAGGTCGAAGTCCAGGGCGCCGTAGTAGATCTGGTCGCGGCGTTCAGCCACGTCGTAGAAATACTTACGGGTCTGCTGGGTTACCACGGCGCGGCCACGGACAGTGCCGGCGTCGTTCAGCGGGCCGCCGGTGTCGACCTGGCCGCGATAGTTGTCCCAGGTTCCGGCCGACAGAGACAGCTGTGTGTGCGGGGTTTCCTGGCCGCGCTTGCGCACGAAGTTGACGCCGCCGGCGGTGCCGCCCGCGCCCTTCATCATGCCGGCCGCGCCGCGCAGGATTTCCACGCGGTCATAGATGGCCATGTCGCTGTTGAAGCTGTCCGCCTGCACGTAGCTGCTGCCGATGTCCAGCGGTACGCCGTCGTACTGGTACTGGCCGGTCATGCGGAAACCGCGCGAGTAGAAATACTTGCCGCCCATTGGCGAGTCGTAGACGGTGATGCCCGGGGTCTTCTCCATCACCTGTTCGATGGTGTTGAGGTTCTGGTCGTCGAGCATCTTGCGGGTCATCACCGTGACCGACTGCGGCGTTTCCTTCAGCGAGTGCACGCCTTTGCCGATGGTCACGCCGCCGGTGGTGTAGGAGTTGCTGCCTTCGGTGGTGGCGCCGAGGCGGTTGGCGTTGACGTTGGTCGGCGCCAGTTCCATCGCGCTGCCGCCGGTGGCCGGGCCGAGCACGGTGACGGTGTTGCCGTCACGCTGATAGCGAATGCCGGTGCCGCTGAGCATGGCCTTGAGCGACTCGTCATCCTGATAGCGGCCGTTGAGGGCGCTGGAGCGCAGGCCTTGCAGGCTTTCCGGGCTGTAGACGATTTGCAGGCTGGTCTGCTGACCGAGGGTTTGCAGGGCCTGGGCCAGCGGTTGGGCCGGGATGTTCAGGGTCCATTCCTGGGCCTGGACATACGGCGCTGCCGCGAGGGTCAGTGCCAGACCCAGGCCGCTACCGGCCAGGCGTGTGCGGGTCGCGCCGTGCATCAGCAGGGCTCGAGTCAGAGGGCGAAGCATGAAACGGGATGCGGACATGAGGTTAAGACCTTGGCAGGTATAGTTGTTAATGGTTCTTATTCATCTCATTAAGACGAGGAAGCCGCGGCAAACCGGAAAAGTTTTTTCTCCGGCCCGGTCGCGGCTGCCTCGATCAAGCGGTTTGCAGTTCGCTTCTGACCTTGCCGGCCTCCATGCGCACCAGTTGGTCGGCGACGTCGAAGTAACGGTCGTCGTGGGAAATCACGATGATGGTTTTGCCCAGACGCTTGAGGTCAGGGAGCAGCTCGGTATAGAAGATGCGCCGGAAGGTCGGATCCTGATCCGCTGCCCATTCATCGAACACCAGCACCGGCCGCTCTTCGAGCCAGGCATTGACCAGTGCCAGGCGTTTGCGCTGGCCGGTGGACAGGTCGGTGGTGCTGAAGGCGCCGTCGCGCACGCTGACCTTGTGCGCGATCTCCAGACGTTCGAGGTAGCGGGTGGCATCCTGCGGCACTTCACGATCGCCCTGAATCAGATCATCGAACAGATAGTAGTCGGCGAAGATCGTGGTGAAGTTCTGCCGGTAATCATCGCGGTTGACCGCAGTGATCGGCTTGTCGTTAACGCGGATTTCGCCCTCGGTCGGCGCGTACAGACCCAAGAGCAATTTGATCAGCGTGGTCTTGCCGCAGCCGTTCTCACCGACGATAAACACAATGTCGCCCTGTTCGATGCGCAGGTTCACCGGGCCGAGGCGGAACGGCTCGCTGCCTTCCACGGGCGGGAAGGCGTAGCGCACGTTGCGCAGTTCCAGGCTGTTGACGGCGGCCGGCTTGCTGCCCTGATCCTGCAGCAACAGGTGCGGTTCCGGTGAGGAGAACTGTTCACTCAGCTCGGCGATGCGGCGGAAGGCAATCTGTGCGCGGCTGATGATTGGCAGGGTGCTGATCAGGTGTTCCAGCGGCCCCTTCATGTACAGCAGCACCAGAACGAAACCGCTCATCACCGCTTTGTCGGCACTCGGCCATAGCGATTGCAGGGCCAGGGCCATGCCGATGACCACGAAGAACAGCATCGAGCCAAACGACTTGGCGATGACGAAGGTGTTGATCGATCTGATCTGGGTGTCGCAGATTTTCTCGGCGGTTTTCTGAATGCCGGCGACGAACATGCGCTGGCGACGCGGCCGGTGGATACGCAGTTCCTTGGCGCCTTCGGCAATTGCGTTGTAGTGCTTCTGCAGTTCGTCTTCGGAATCGCGCGCGGCGTAGAAACCGCGCATGCCCTTGGCCCGCGCAATCGCCTGGATGGTGGTGCCGATGGCGATGGCCACCAGCATCATCAGGAACATCGGCCACGACAGCATGGCAAGGTAGCCGAGGCAGCCAAGCGTCACGGTCATGGAAATCGCCAGCGGCGCGAAGGCGAAGGCGAAGTCGCTGATGGTGTCGACGTCGTGGGTCAGCACCGGAATCAGGCGATGGCTGCGATAGCGTTCGATCTGGTCGATCGGCGCCGACAGGACTTTCTCCCCCAGCTCTTTGCGCAGTTTGGCGATGATGTGCTGGCCGACGTAGTTGGTGCCGATGTCCGACAGGATCGTGGTCAGCAGGGCCAGGGCACAGAGGCCGGCGAAGATCATCACCACGGTGCGGGTCAGGCCGTCATCGGAATGCAGGGCGTTGTTGATGGTCGCCAGCAGCACGGTGACGCTCAGGCCGCCGAGCATGCCGAGCACGATGGACGCCGAGACGATCAGGCGGAAGGGCTTGAGCAGGGCGAACAATTCGTTGATCGCCCCGCGCGTAGGCTTGGTCATGGAGGATTCCTGCTTCGATGCGGAGGGAGTGCCGGTACTTAAGGAAAACGAATGGTCGCGGAGTTTCTTTAACCGAGCGCAGGCGTGGCTGCGCTCGTCGAGGGCAGTGTCAGAGGTCGCGTACTACGCGAAAGCCCAGCCAGTCGCCCTTGCTGGTCGGCCAGCTGCTGTTGCGGTTGCCCGAGCGCGAGAAGATCGGCGCTTCGCCCCAGTCGTTGCCGCGCATGACCTGGCGTTCGCAGTTTTCCTGGGTCCATGGGCGACCGTCGGCGGGTACGCCGGAGTAGTCCGGGTGGTAGCAATCGGCGGTCCATTCGTAGACGTTGCCGTGGGCGTCGAACACGCCAAACGCATTGGCCGGGAAGGTGCCGGCCGGCGAGGTGAAGTTGTAGCCATCGGCCGCGCCGTAAGTGTTGGCGTGCCTGGAAATCTGGTAATCCTTGCCCTCATCGAACGGGAACGGGAAAGGCCCGGTGCTGCCGCCACGGGCGGCGTATTCGCGGATCGATTCGCTTTGCAGGCGATAGGCGTGGCCGGTCTTTTTCGACAGCCAGTCGATGTAGCCCTGGGCTTCGGCGACGTTCATGCACACGGCCGGGTCGCGGGGCGTCTGTTTGAATTCCGGCTTGCCGGCGGTGCAACGGCGCCCCGGGCGATCATCGAAGTCGTAGGGCTTGTTGCCGGTCTCGCGCACATAGGCGTCCCATTCGCCCACCAGCACCTGCGAGCGGCTGATAGCGAATGGTTTGCTGAACGTCACGGTGTGCAGCGGGCCTTCGTCGGGTTGGCGGCCGACTTCATCATCCGGCGTGCCCATGGTGTAGCTGCCGGTCGGCAGCACGACCATTTCCGGGCAGTCCTTGCAGTCCTTGAACACTTTGCCCGCAGCAGGCGCGGTCGCCGCCAGCGCGCTGCCGGGCAACAGCGCAGCGCAGAGGGCGCTTAGCGCCAGTGCGGGCAGGGCTTTGGAGAGGAGTGACGCGTGAGGCTTTTTCATGGGTCGTCTCTTTAAAAGGAAAACGGCAGTCGAGGGTCAGGCACGCAGCTTTTTGCCGAGGATGTCCATGAAGCGATCCACTTCGGCTTCGCTGTTGAGCAAGCCCGGGGCGGTGCGAATCACCGGCCCGACGTCGCGACTGACCGCGTCGCAGATCACCCGGTTTTGCATCAGCCAGGCCGCCACTTCATCGCTGTCCTGGCCCCTGATCCGGAAGAAGGTGAAACCGGCGGAGAACTGCGAGTCGAGCGGGGTCACCAACTCGATGTTGCGGTGCTCCTGCAAGCGTTGCTTGAGGTAACTGTTGAGCTGATGAATGCGCGTCTGCACCTCGGCTTTGCCCAGTTGCAGGTGCAACTTGAAGGCTTCGTCCAGCGCCCAGCGATGCTCGAAGGCGTGGTAGCCGCCCGGGGTCATGATGGTCGAGAAAGCCGTGGCCTCGGAGAAGGTCGGCACGCTGGGGCTGACGTATTTCAGTTCTTCGGTACGGCTGCAGACGATGCCGGTGCCGCGCGGGCCGAACATCCACTTGTGCGTGCCGGCGATGAAAAAGTCGCAGTTCATCTGCGGGAAACTCAGGTCGTCGACGCCAAAACCGTGCACGCCATCAACCACGTAGATCAGCCGATCCTTGTCCTCGCGCTGACGGTTGTGCTCATCGACCAGCCGCGAGATCTCGCTGATCGGCAGCTTCACGCCGCTGCCCGAATGCACCCAGGTCATGCCCAGCACACGGGTCTCGGGGCGGATATTGCGATTGATCGTGTCGAGCACCTGATCCAGAGAAATGCTCTGCGGGGTTTCGAACAGCTTGAGTTTGCGCACGCGCGTGCCGTCACGCCGGCTGCGGAAATCGAGGATGTTGCGCGTCGAATAATGCTCGTGAACCGTGGTGAGAATTTCCTGATCCGCGCGCACCTGCACGCTGCCGTAGATCATCGCCAGGCCTTCGGTGGTGCTGCCGGTCAGGGCGATCTGCGCCGGTTTGGCTTGCAGATACTGGCCGGCCCAGTGGCGCACGTTTTCTTCGCGTTTCTCGGTGACGCCCAGATCCCAATCCATCGCCAGACCCGGATTCAGATCCAGCGCTGCGCGATGGCGTTCGATCGCTTCGCGCACCGGTTTCGGATGTGAGGTGACGAGGAAATTGGCGAAGTGAATCGCCTGAGGATCCTGATCGAACATTTGACGCAACTGCGCCCATTTGTCCCGCGAGGCATTCGGCACGGCAGCGACGGCCGCCGGTGCAGTCAGGCTGGCGCCCAGGGGCAGGGCGGCGGCGAGCAGGCCGGCCTGTTTCAGAAAAGTGCGACGATCGGTCATGGTCGCGCCACCTCCTGGCGTGACGCCAGCGCCGGTTTCGCGGCTTTTTGCACCTGATCCCAGACGCGCATGAAGTTGCCGCCCCAGAGCTTGGCGATGTCCGCTTCGGAGTAGCCGCGCTGCAGCAGTTCGGCGGTGACGTTGCGGATTTCGCCGACGTTTTCCCAGCCCTTGATGCCGCCGCCATCGTTGAAGTCAGAAGCAATGCCGACGTGGTCGATACCGATCTTGCGCACCGTGTAATCGATGGCGTCGCCGAAGTCCTTGAGGGTGGCTTTCGGTTCTTCTTCGAGGATCGCGTAGAGGCCGCTGGCGTACTGGCCGAGCTTCTGCTCCGACCAGGCGGTGATGATCGGATCGCCCGGCATCAGCGCCATGGCCAGATTAGGCAGTGGCGGCAGATCGAAGCGCGCACGCAGCGCATTGAGTTTGTCCTGTGTGCCTTCGGTCAACGGTTTCAGGTACTGCGAGAAGGCGACGACCTGCACCACGCCGCCACTGTTCTTGATCAGTTGCAGTTCTTTGTCGCTGAGGTTGCGCGGGATATCCACCGCCGCCCGGGGCGCCGAGTGCGAGGCCACCAGCGGTGTGCGGCTCAGTTCGGCGACTTGCTCAAGGGCCTTGGTGGACATCTGCGACACGTCGATGATCACGCCCAGATCGTTCAAGCGCTGCACCGCTTGTTTACCGATGTCCGACAGACCATTGAGGGCGTCGGGCGAGTCATTGAAAAACGGCAGCGGCCGCGACGAGTCGGCCCAGCTGTTGTTGCCGATGTAACTGAAGCCGAACATGCGCATGCCGCGCCCGGCCCACAGGTCGAGCTTGCTCAGATCGTTGCCCAGCGGGTAGGCGTTGAGCATGCTGATGAAAATCGCAAATTTGCCTTCGCCGTGCAGGCGGCGGAAATCATCCGGTGTGTAGGCGATGCCGGCCTGATTGGGAAAGTCGCGGACAATCCCGGAAATGATCTTGTAGCGCACTTCCTGCTGGTTGCGCGCCTCTTCGACAAAACCCTCGGTCGGACGGTGCGGGGCGTTCGGGCCGTTCCACATTTCCGGCCAGCCGAACACCGTCAACGCCGCGCCAGACAAGCGCCCACGATTGGCCTTGACCAGGTCGAACTGGCCCGAGCCATCCTTGTCGGCTTCGTGGTCGTGGCTGCCGAAACTCAGCGGCACGGTGATGTGGCTGTCGAACGACAGCAGGCGATCCTGCAACTCGGTCGCCTGTTTCATCACCTTCACCGGGTAGCCGGGGTTGTTCAGGTAATCCCAGGCCAGAAATCCTGCGCCGGCACTGATCGCCAGGGCCAGCGGCAGGCCGATGAATAGAGCCTTTTTCCAACGCGGTTTTGTCATTGCCATCTCATTCAGGTTCGCCGTCGAGGTGCAGGCGCAGGGGCCTTTGCTATCTGGGAAGAACGAGTGGCTGCACGGCTAATTTAGGTGTGCGTTACAAATGCCCGGCAGCGGCGCAGGGATGTTTTGCCGGCGGCGTAAATTTCCCCGCCGAGCAAACGTTCTAGCTTGGATAAAGCCTGCTTCATGGCTGACACAGGTAGGGCAATGACGATCTCTCGACGCTGGTTCATGGCGGGCATGGCACTCACGGGCGCCGCGCTGCCTGCCGCTTTTTATGCACATCGTGAACTGACTCGCGAGGAGTTTCCGATCACCCCGGGCGAGGCCACGGTCGATCTGGCGGACACCGCCGGGCAACAGCTGGCGGACAATTTGCGTGGGGTCTGGGACATTCGCTTTACCGGTGCGGCGGCGGGGCTTGATGGTCTGCCTGCGCAAGGTCTGGAACTGTTTCTCGACATCGCTCATCGTGGGCGCGGCCTGCGCGGTTATCTCGACACCGGAGCGAATCTGCGTGCCGAAGGGCCTGTGCGTTATCAAGTGGTTGGCGATCTGGCGCCGGGCAACGGCGCCGAGATGTATTGGCGCCTGCTGCGCACCGATGCGCCGCTGGCGCCACCGGTGTATGAATTCAAAGTCAAACTGGATGAAGTCTGGGCGGCGTTCGGCAATGCCGGCAGCGCCACGTTCACCGGGCAAGTGCTGCGCCTGGACCGGCCGTTGGCCTTGCCCGAGCTGGACAATCAGTTCATCGCTATCAAGCGGCGTTTTCCCGAGGCCCGTGAACGCACCGGGCTTAATCCGCAACTGTTGGCCTGGCTGGTGGCGCCCGAGCATCGCCTGTTCCACCAGCTCTGGCACGCCACCCGCGACAAGTGGCACAAGCTCTCGGAGAAAAAACGCGAAGCGCTGCGCGGCATCGGCTGGCAGCCCGGGCCGCGTGACAAGGAGCGCGACGCCCGTGGGCCAAGCAAGGATCGCAATGGCTCGGGCGTGGATTTTTTCTTTATGCACCGGCACATGCTCGGCATCGCCCGCTCGATGCAGGATTTGCCATCGTGGCCGGCGTTCCCGCAGCCGCAGCCTGAGCTGGAACGGGACCGCCAAGGCTTCGCGCGTTATTTCGACAACCACGACGGCAACTCACTGCCGCCGACCTGGCTGGCCGAGGGTGATGACGAGTACACCAAATGGGTCAGCGACATCAAAGCGGCGGAGACTTTTCAGAGCAATTTTCTGGTCTGGGAATCGCAGTACCGTGACCCGCGTTATTTGTCGAAATTGACCCTTGGCCAGTTCGGTTCCGAAGTCGAACTAGGCCTGCACGACTGGCTGCACATGCGCTGGGCCTCGGTGGCGCGTGATCCGTCCAATGACATTCCGGTGCCGATGGCGCGCGATCAGGCGGACTTCGCTGCGCGCTGGTATGCGCCGGAAAACGACTTTCTCGGTGATCCGTTTTCCTCCCATGTGAATCCGGTTTTCTGGCGTTTCCATGGCTGGATTGATGATCGCCTGGAAGACTGGTTCCGCGCCCATGAACGTTTTCATCCGGGCGAAGTGAGTCGTTTGGAAGTCAACGGCGTGCCGTGGTTTGCACCGGGACGCTGGGTGGAAGTCGCCGACCCCTGGCTCGGCCCCGACACCCACGGCTGCAGCACCGTGCCCGGCCTGCAAGTCGGACGCTCAGTGGAGATGGACCCGGAGACCATGAAACTGGCACTGCGCATCACTTTTGGCGACGAAGACAACATGACAGAACTGTTCCGCAAAGTACCACAGCGCCCCTGGTATGCGCGGCATCTGAAGGTCAAGGGCCGACAGCTCTAGATTGGTTCAAACCCACACTCTCTCTGAATTGGTCGCAATCCCTTGTAGGAGCGAGCATGCTCGCGATAGCTATCTCAAAGATACGAATCAACAGCAGATTTACCCTAATCCCTGTGGGAGCTGGCTTGCCAGCGAAGGCGTCAGTCCATTCGACGCACCTCTGTCAGATCACCCCCCAACCACCCCCCAACGCTTTGTACAAGGCAATGCTCGCCTGCAATCGCGACAGGCGCAGTTGTACGTTCATGTCCTGCGCGGCATAAAGCGTGCGCTGGGTTTGCAGGACGGTGAGCAGGTCTTCGGCGCCGGCCTGGTAGCGACTCTGGGCGATGTCGAAGGCGGTTTGTGCCTGGTTCAGTTCTTCGCTTTGCCATTGCCGTTGTTCATCGAGGCCACGAATGCTGCTGAGGGCTTTTTCGACGTCGGCGAAGCCGTTGATGATTGCCCCGCGATAGGTCTCCAGCAGTTCATCCTGTCGGGCCTTGGCCTTGTCGCGTTCGGCGCTGAGGCGGCCGTTGTTGAAGATCGGCGCGGTCAGCCCCGAGGACAGGTTGTAGAACGTCGTGCGCAGCAAATCGGCGGCCAGATCGGCGCCGCTGCCGAGGCTGGCGGTCAGGGTGATTTTCGGCAGCATCGCGGCGCGGGCGACGGTGACATCAGCCTGGGCTGCCGCAAGCTTGGCCTCGGCGCTGGCAATGTCCGGACGCCGACTGAGCAAGTCGCTCGGCACGCCGCTGGCGATGTCGGGCCAGTGCAGTTGGGCGAAGGATTGCGTGGGCAATGGTAACGTTTGTACCGGTCGGCCGAGCAGGGCGGCGAGGCTGATCAGTGCTTCGCGGGCCTGTTGTTGCACCAGCGGCAGGCGACGCTGTTGTTCGGCCACCAGGCTTTTCTGCTGGGCCAGTTCCAGCGCAGTGGCGCTGCCGGCGTCAAAACGGGTCTGCACCAGCTGCAGCACATTCTGCGCATTTTTCAGATTGAGTTCGGCAATGCGCGCCTGCTCACGCAAGGCCAGGGCCTGGGTGTAACTGTTGGCGACGCCGCTGAGCAAGGTCAGCTCGACGGTGGCGCGGTCGAACTCGCTGGCCTGCACACCGAACACGGCACTGTCACGCGCTGCTCGATTTCCGCCCCAGAAATCGATTTCGTAACTGGCGCTGAGCTCGGCGTCGTAATAATCCAGCGAGCGATTCTCCGGGCTGACATCCAATTGGCTGTAGCCCTTGCCGTGGATCAGTTTCTGCCGATTGGCATTCAGCCCGGCCTTGAGCTCGGGCAGCAGCGGGGCGCCGGCGATGGTTGCGCTGGCCTCGGCCTGTCTGACCCGAGCAACGGCGGCGGCGAGGTCGTAGCTGCCCAGCCGCGCCTGTTCCACCAGCCGCTCCAGTTCAGGGCTGCCGAATTGCGTCCACCATTGCCGATTGCTCTGCAGCGCGCCGGGGATGTCGGCGGACTGCCACGCGCTCGGTGGCTGCACGCCGCTGTCCAGGCGCGGCGCCGGGCTGCTGCAGGCCGCCAGCAACAGGCTGGCGGCAAGGAACGTCAGTCGCACTTTCATAGGTCGATCATTCACTGGTAAGGGCCGTGACCGGGTCAAGCCGGGCAGCTTTGCGGGCCGGCATAAAGCCGAAGATGACGCCGGTGACCAGCGCACAGGCAAACGCACCGATCACCGCCAGCCCTTGAAAGGCGATCGCCACGCCACTGAGCAACAACACGCCGCCGACCAACAGCGCCAGGCCGATCCCGGCGATTCCGCCGACCACCGAGAGCATCACCGCCTCGGTGAGAAACTGCCGCAGGATGTCGCGCTGACGTGCGCCGGTGGCCATGCGAATACCGATCTCGCGGGTACGTTCGCGCACGGTCATGAGCATGATGTTCATCACGCCGATACCGCCGACCAGCAGGGAAATCGCCGCAATCGCCCCCAGCATCAGCGACAGCGTGCCTTGCGTGCGCGCTTCGGCCTGGATCATCGCGGCATTGTTGGTCAGCTCGAAATCCTTCTTGCCGTGGTGTCGACGCAACATCGCCTGTTCGATCGCCTGTTCGGCGTCCTTGACCTTGCGCGCGTCCTTGGCGGCAATCACCACGTACTGCGGATTGCGGCTGCCGAACAGGCGCGTGCTCGCCGCCGAATAGGGCACGGCGATGCGGTTGTCGCTATCGGAGTCGCCGGAGCTGGCGCCTTTTTCCGCAAGCACGCCGAGGATCTGGAACGGCACGTTTTCGATGAGGATGTATTGGCCGATGGGGTCGGCGACCTCCTTGAGCAACTTGTCGCGGACCTTGGTGCCGATCACCGCGACAGCGGCGGCGCTATCCTCGTCGGCCTGGGTGAAGTAACTGCCCTGAATCACCGGCCAGTTGAAAATCTGCGGAAAGTTGGTGTCATTGCCGCCGACGTAGCTGCTGTGGTCGGCGTTGCCAAAGCGCACCCCGGCGGTTGAGCCGTTGACCGGCATGATCCGTTCCACCTGGGGCAGGGCGGACAGTTCGGCGACATCGTCGAGGGTAATGATGCCCTCCGGCGTACGCGGGTTCGGCGCCGAGCCGCTGAGGTAAATGATGTTGGAACCGAACGCGCCCATTTGCGCCATGACCTGACGCTTGCTGCCTTCGCCGACGGCGAGCATGACCACTACCGAGGCCACACCAATGACGATGCCCAGCAGGGTCAGCGCGGTGCGAAAGCGGTTGATCCACATCACTCGCCACGCCGCTTGTACAGCGTCGAGCAGTTCACCTTTCCAGGCGCCGGTCTGGCTGCTGCCGTTGCTCAGGCGCTGGCGCAGGTCGACCGCTTGCAACGCGCCGGGATTGGCCACAGGCGGCGCGCAGGCGTGCTCGGCGCTGTCACTGATGATCAGGCCGTCACGGATTTCGATGATGCGTTTGGCCCGTTGCGCCACTTCGCGGTCGTGGGTGATGAGGATCACCACATGGCCTTGATCGGCGAGTTCGTCGAGCAGGGTCATGACCTCGGCGCCGCTGTGGCTGTCGAGGGCGCCAGTCGGCTCGTCGGCGAGGATGATATGGCCGCCGTTCATCAGCGCACGGGCGATCGACACCCGCTGTTGCTGGCCGCCGGAAAGCTGATGCGGACGATTGCCAGTGCGAGTGCCGAGGCCGAGACGTTGCAGCAGTGCGTGAGCTCGGGCATGCCGCTCGGCGGCCGGGGTGCCGGCATAGATCGCTGGCATCTCGACGTTTTCCTGCGCCGAGCCGGACGGGATCAGGTGATAGCCCTGAAAGACAAACCCGAAGGCTTCGCGGCGCAGCCAGGCCAGTTCATCGCTGTCTAGCTGCGCGACATTTTCCCCGGCGAACAGATACTCGCCGCTGGTGGGACGGTCGAGGCAACCGAGAATGTTCATCAGCGTCGATTTGCCAGAACCGGAGGCGCCGACGATGGCGACGAACTCGCCGGCATGGATCGACAGATCGATCCCGCGCAGCACTTCCACCCGCGGGCTGTCACCACCGCCGTAGGCTTTGCGGATCTGCCGCAGGTCGATCAGGGGCGTGTGCATTCAGCCTCCATGACCAGTGGCCGGCGCGCTGAGAACATGCTCGCCCTCGGCCAGACCTTCCAGCACTTGGGTGCGCAGGCGATCGCTGATGCCGGTGCGTACTTCGCGCGCCTGAATATCACCGTTGGCAGCGACGATCTGCGCTCGCTGCCACTGCGGACGCGAGCCCGGTTGCAGGGCGGCAGTCGGCACGGTCAGGGTGTCTTGCGCCTGTTGCGCGACAAAGAACACCTGGGCGGTCATGTCGGTCATCAGGCTGTGATCGGCGTTGTCGACGTCGAGCAGCACGGTATAAAGAACCACGCGTTCGCTGCCGCTGCGGCCGTTGGTAGGACTGCCGCCTTGATTCTGTTCAAGCGGACGGGGCGGCACCGGCAGGATCTGCCGCACGCTGCTGCTCCAGCGCCGAGTGCCACCGCTGAGGGTGGTGAAGTAGGCGGTCATGCCCGGTTTGACGTGGCCAATGTCGGCCTCCGAAACTTCGGCCCACACCGTCATCGGCGACAGCCGGGCGATGCGCAGGATCAGCGGGGTCTGTTGCTGCGCGTTGAGGGTCTGGCCTTCGCGCGCACCGACGGCGACCACGGTGCCGCTCATCGGCGCATAGATGCGCGTGTAACCGAGTTCCGCTTCGTCACTGCGCAGGCTGGCCTGGGCCTGGCGGATCTGCGCCTGGAACATGTCGATGCGCGCCTGGGTTGCGCGAACCTCGGCGCGCGCGGTCTGCACGTCTTCTTCGCGGGTGGCGCCACCGGCGGCGAGTTTCTGCTGGCGCTGGTATTTCTGCTGCGCCAGATCGTGCTGGGCGCGTTGCTCCTGCAGCTGCGCCTTGAGGTTTTCGATGGAAAAGCGCCCGGCATCAAGCTTGGCTTTCTGTGTCGACGGGTCGATTTCCACCAGCAACTGGCCTTCCTTGACCGTATCGCCGGCCTCGACGTGAATCTTCTGAATCTGCCCCGAAGCCTGTGCGCCGACATCCACGTAGCGGCGCGGCTGCAAGGTGCCGAGCGCCGTCACGCTGTTTTCGATATCGCCGCGGCTGACCTGCACAGTGGCAACGGCGTCGCGACCGGGTGGCAAGACTTGCCAGGCAGCTAGGGCGATCACGGGAATCAGACAGAGGGCGACAAACAGCGCGCGACGGGCGGGGCGGGGACGATTCATGCAGGGTTCCGGCCAGTGGTTGCGGCCCGTCGCAAGGCACGACAGACACAGGGGCTGTCCTGTAAACGAGGCATGGGCGACGGAATTTAGCCGCAGACACATCGAGTTACCGGACGCCGGGCCACGACTATTTGTCCGGGATATGGAATCAACTCTTTAAATCTATATGAGAATTACTATAAATTACGCACCTCAAGTTGCCACTATCTTGCTACTGCGTGATCCGCAGGTCTGATCAGTGCGCTCAAGGACAGAAACGGCATCGATGCGGTCGGGAGTCATGTTGGAAAACTACTATCGTGAGCTGGTGTGTTTCCTCAACGCCAGACTGGGCAACCGTCAGGTCGCCGAGGATGTGGTGCATGACGCCTATGTACGCGTGCTGGAACGCTCCAGCGAGGTACCGATCGAACAACCCCGGGCCTTCCTCTATCGCACCGCATTGAACCTGGTCATCGACGATCACCGTCGCAACGCGCTGCGTCAGGTCGAATCGCTGGACGTGCTCGACAACGAAGAGCGCTATTTCACTCCGTCCCCCCACGGCACCCTCGATCACGGCCAGCGCCTGGAAATGCTCCAGCGCGCGTTGGCCGAGCTGCCGCCGCTGTGCCGCGACAGTTTTCTGCTGCGCAAGATCGAAGGAATGTCCCATCCGGAAATCGCCCAGACCCTCGGCATCTCCCGGGCGCTGGTGGAAAAACACATCGTCAACGCCATGAAGCATTGCCGCTTGCGCATCCAGCAATGGGACGGCCAGTGAGCCGCGCCGGTTAAATTTCCTTTCATCGTCCTCGTTCCTACTCAACAGACGACCTGCTGACCTGACTCAGGCCGGTCAGGCCACCCAGGCTTTATTTCCCCGCGTTGAGGGGTTCATCCAGAGGACACTGGAAATGACACAGGCAATTGCATCGCCCATCGTTCACGACCTGATCGGCGTCGGTTTCGGCCCTTCGAACCTGGCACTGGCCATCGCTCTGCAGGAGCGCGGCCGGATCCAGGGCGAACTGGATGTGCTGTTCCTCGACAAGCAGGCCACTTACAGCTGGCACGGCAACACCTTGTCGACGCAGAGCGAGTTGCAGATTTCCTTCCTCAAGGACCTGGTGACCCTGCGCAATCCGACCAGCCCGTACTCGTTCGTCAATTACCTCAAGCACCACGGGCGTCTGGTCGACTTCATCAACCTCGGCACTTTTTATCCATGCCGCATGGAGTACAACGACTACCTGCGCTGGGTGGCCGGGCAGTTCACCGAGCAGAGCCGTTATGGCGAAGAAGTGCAGTTCATCGAACCGGTTTTGCACAACCAGCAGGTCGAGGCATTGCGGGTGATTTCCCGGGGCAGCGACGGCCAGCAATTCGTGCGTACCACACGTTCGGTGGTGGTCAGCGCTGGCGGTACACCGCGTATTCCGGAGGCGTTCAAAGCACTGAAGGGCGATCACCGGGTATTCCACCATTCGCAATACCTGTCGCAAATGGCCAGGCAGCCGTGCGTGAACAATCAACCGATGAGCATCGCCATCATCGGAGGCGGGCAGAGCGCGGCGGAAGCCTTTATCGACCTGAATGATTCGTTCCCGTCGGTGCAGGTCGACATGATCCTGCGTGGTTCGGCGTTGAAGCCTGCGGATGACAGCCCGTTCGTCAACGAGGTGTTCTCGCCGGAATTCACTGATCTGGTGTTCCAGCAGAACAGCGTCGAGCGCGAGCGTCTGGTCAACGAGTACCACAACACCAACTATTCGGTGGTAGACATCGACCTGATCGAACGCATCTACGGCATCTTCTACCGGCAGAAGGTTTCCGGAATTGCCCGCCATGCGTTCCGCACCCTGACCACCGTCGAGAGCGCCAATGCCACGGCAAACGGTATCGAATTGGCCGTGCGCAATAACGCCACCGGCGAAGTCACGGTGCGAATCTATGACGCCGTGGTGCTGGCCACCGGTTACGAGCGCCAGATGCACCGCAAATTGCTCGCGCCGCTGGAGGAATATCTCGGCGAATTCGAAGTCGATCGCAACTACAAACTGATCACCGACGAGCGCTGCAAGGCCGGCATATATATGCAGGGCTTCTGCCAGGCCAGCCATGGCCTGAGCGATACGCTGCTGTCGGTGCTGCCGATTCGCGCCGATGAAATCGCTGGCTCGCTATACGAGCATGGCAAACAGCGCGGGCACAGCCGTTCCGTGGCGGAGCTGTTGTTGGCGACTGCCAGCTGAATCTGCATTGCCTGACATATCGCCTTCGCGAGCAGGCTCGCTCCCACAATGGTTCTGTGAACGCAGGCCAGAATGTGGGAGCGAGCCTGCTCGCGAAGGGGCCATGGAAAGCCCCACATATGATCGTTCCCACGCTCTGCGTGGGAATGCACCCCGGGACGCTCCGCGTCCCTTTCAGAAGCCGAACGCGGAGCGTCCGATGAGGCGTTCCTACGCTGAGCGTAGGAACGATCGCGGGGAAATTCTGAACCCTTCCTGAACACCCCCCATATTCCCCGAAAACACCTCTTCCAGCCGTTTAGCTGCGGGCGTAAGCTGCGCGCGTTTTCATCAATTGCGGAGACCCACAGTGGGTACTTGTTCGAGTGACAGTTGTCGGCCGGTCTCGATCACCGGCAGATTCTCGGCAAGATAACGCGCAGTCTTTCCCTGCCGTTGTCTCGCCGTAACAGCGAGCAGCGGCATCCCGTGCACGGCCGGTTTTGGGTCGTGTCTCGACGTCCTTCTCATCGACGCTGAACCAAGCGTGCTGACGACCTCAATCGTCAGCGCCGCCTATCGACACGCCTGTCATTCCCGACGGGCGCGCCACGCCTTGCCGCGCCGGTTTTCCCGGTGCCAGGGCGCGGCGGTACCTGCTCGACGGTTTCCCGGCTGACCACAGGGGACACAGCCATGAAACTCACGCTCAAGGAATTTTTCGCAGGCTTTCTGCGCAGCCGTCACATCGCCCGGCACTTCCGTCGCCTCGCGTTGCTGGATTCGATCAACGACACCAAGGTCAACCGTGAAGTGCCGCCGACGCTGGCCAATACGCTGGTGGCTGCCGCCCATGCCGACAGCGCCGCGTTGCTGTCGTCGTTGGGCACGCACGGCGAGGGGCTCACCGAGGTCGAGGCCGATACTCTGCGCGCGCAACACGGCCTTAACGAAGTCGAACACGAGCAGCCGCTGCCGTGGTGGACTCATCTGTGGCACTGCTACAAAAATCCGTTCAACCTGCTGCTGACTTTGCTCGCGGTGATCTCCTGGCTGACCGAAGACCTCAAGGCCGCCGTGGTGATTTTTTCCATGGTGGTGCTGTCGACGCTGCTGCGCTTCTGGCAGGAGAGCAAATCCAATCAGGCCGCTGATGCGCTGAAAGCCATGGTCAGCAACACCGCCACTGTGCTGCGCCGGGATGGCCCACGCCGGGAGCTGCCGATCAAGCAACTGGTGCCCGGCGATCTCATCGTGCTCTCGGCCGGCGACATGATTCCCGCCGATTGCCGCGTGCTCAGCGCCAAGGACCTGTTCGTCAGCCAGGCAGCGATGACCGGTGAATCGATGCCGGTGGAGAAATTCACTCGGCACACCGATCGCGACACGCGTAACCCGCTGGAGCTGGACAACATTCTGTTCATGGGCACCAACGTCGTCTCCGGCAGCGCGATTGCGCTGATTCTCACCACCGGCAACAGCACCTACTTCGGTGCGCTGGCGCAAAGGGTCGGCGCGACGGACCGGGCGGTGACCTCGTTCCAGCAGGGCGTCAACAAGGTCAGCTGGCTGCTGATCCGCTTTATGTTCGTCATGGCGCCACTGGTGCTGTTCATCAACGGTTTCACCAAGGGCGACTGGACCGAAGCGCTGCTCTTCGCGCTGTCGATTGCCGTCGGCCTGACTCCGGAAATGCTGCCGATGATCGTCACCTCGACCCTGGCCAAAGGCGCCGTGTTCCTGTCGCGCAAAAAAGTCATCGTCAAACGCCTCGACGCGATCCAGAACTTCGGCGCCATGGACGTGCTGTGCACCGACAAGACCGGCACCCTGACTCAGGACAAGATCTTTCTGGCGCGTAATGTCGACGTCTGGGGTGAGGATTCTGACGCTGTGCTGGAACTTGCCTACCTCAACAGCTACTACCAGACCGGCCTGAAAAACCTGCTGGATGTGGCGGTGCTGGAACACGTGGAAATCCATCGCGAATTGAAAGTCGGCAGTGCGTTTCGCAAGGTCGATGAAATCCCGTTCGACTTCAATCGCCGGCGCATGTCGGTGGTCGTGGAGCGCCGCGGTCAGCCCCATCAATTGATCTGCAAAGGCGCGGTGGAAGAAGTGCTGGCGGTGTGCAGCCGGGTGCGTCACGGCGAAGTTGATGAGGCTTTGAGCGATGAATTGCTGGCGCGGATTCGCCAGGTCACCGGCGCCCTCAACGCTGAAGGTCTGCGCGTGGTGGCGGTCGCGGCTCGCTCAATGCCAGCAGGCCGCGAGATTTACAGCCTGGCTGATGAACAGGAACTGACGCTGATCGGTTACGTGGCGTTCCTCGATCCGCCGAAGGAAAGCACCGCGCCAGCGCTCAAGGCCTTGGCCGAGCATGGCGTGGCGGTGAAGGTGTTGACCGGTGACAACGAACTGGTCACAGCAAAAATCTGCCGCGAGGTCGGCCTCGCCCAACAGGGTTTGCTGCTGGGCAATGACATCGAGCGCATGAGCGACGCCGAGCTTGCGGTGGCGGTCGAGACGACCAACGTTTTCGCCAGACTCACGCCGGCGCACAAAGAGCGCATCGTCGGCATTCTCAAGGGCAACGGCCATGTGGTCGGGTTCATGGGCGACGGTATCAACGACGCGCCGGCGCTGCGCAGCGCCGACATCGGCATTTCCGTGGACAGCGCGGTGGACATCGCCAAGGAAGCGGCGGACATCATCCTGTTGGAAAAAAGCCTGATGGTGCTGGAGGAGGGCGTGCTCGAAGGGCGGCGTACCTTCGCCAACATGCTCAAGTACATCAAGATGACTGCCAGTTCCAACTTCGGCAATGTGTTCTCGGTGCTGGTCGCCAGCGCGTTCATCCCGTTCCTGCCGATGCTGCCGATGCACCTGTTGGTGCAGAACCTGCTCTACGATATTTCGCAGATCGCCATTCCGTTCGATAACGTCGACGAAGCGATGCTGAAACAGCCGCAGCGCTGGCAGCCGGCTGACGTCGGGCGCTTCATGCTGTTTTTCGGCCCGATCAGTTCGATCTTCGACATCACGACATTCGCCTTGATGTGGTATCTGTTCGACGCCAATACCCCGGATCACCAGACACTGTTCCAGTCCGGCTGGTTCGTGGTCGGGTTGCTGACCCAGACGCTGATCGTGCACATGATCCGTACGCCGAAGATTCCGTTCCTGCAAAGCCGTGCAGCCATGCCGCTGATGGTGATGACGGCGATTATCATGGCAGTCGGCATCTTCCTGCCCATGGGCCCGCTGGCGCATTACTTCAAGTTGCAGGCATTGCCGTCGCTGTATTTCGTGTTTCTGCCAATGATTCTGCTGGCGTACATGGCCCTGACCCAGGCAGTGAAGGGCTTCTACATCCGTCGATTCGGCTGGCAATAGCAGCCATGGAATGCTCTCCCCTGTGGGAGCGAGCCTGCTCGCGAAGGCGCCGTGTCAGTCAATAAATTTCTGACAGGTATACCGCCTTCGCGAGCAGGCTCGCTCCCACAGGGGATATTGATGCGTCAGGGCCGCCGGATGAATGAGCGGATTTTTAGGAAAAGTCCTACAGAGCTATCCCCGACGCTTGCGTAGTCTTGCCCTCCCCAAACCTCACCGGGAGAATGACCATGAGCAACAAAGCGTTGCGCATCCTGATCGCCGACCCGCAGCATTTTCATCGCATGAAAATCGAGCGCCTGTTCAACTCGCTCGGCTACTACCGCGTCGCCCCGGTGCAGAATCTCGGCGAACTGTTGACCCTGGTCGACTACGGCTGCGAGCCGTTCGATGTATTGGTGATCAATGCCGAGCTGGCGGCAGGCTCCCTCGATCTGTCGGGCTTTCTGCTCGATCACCCACAGGTTCGCCACGCTCTGATCTACAACGAACCGTCGGCGCCCTTGCTGGCGGTTGCGGCGTTTGCTCAGGAAAACGCGCAGATCAGCCCGACGCCATTGCCCAATTCACAGCTCATCGGGCAGGTGATGGCGAGAGTCGAAGCTTGCGACGAACGCCAGGCACCGCCCGACTCTCACGCGTCGTTGCGCCATGCCAATGCATAAAAAACCACTCTGCACAACTGTCAGACCTGACAGGTGATTCTCTTGCTCATCCATGTAACAGTGCCGGCGCGGCCACCGACTCCGGGACAGACTGTTGCGGTGTCTTCGATTTTGCAGGAGTACCAATGAAGTCAGCGCTGATCGTCGATGATCACCCAGTCGTGCGCGCGGCCATTCGCATTGTCCTACAGGCTCAAGGCTTCACGCAGATTCATGAAGCGTCCAATGGCAATGAAGTCGTGCCGTTGATTTGCGCGCATGATCCGCACCTGGTCGTGCTCGATCTCGGGTTGGGGTCCATGGACGGGCTGGAAGTGCTGGCGCGAATCCAGATCAAAGCGCCGACGGCACGCTGCCGGATCCTGGTGTTCAGCATGCATGAGCCCACGCATTACCAGGAGCGCTGTCTGCGCGCGGGCGCGCGGGGTTACGTGACCAAGAGCAATCATCTGACGCTGCTGCACGATGCTATCAAGGCGCTGATGTCCGGCCACACCTATTTCTCTGCGTTGCCCAATACCAGCGGTCTGTACAACGCGGTGCAACGCACTGAACAGGAGCTGATCGCTCAGCTGTCCGATCGAGAGTTGTGCATTTTCGTGAACCTGGCGTTGGGCAAACCAAACAAAGCCATCGCCCAGGAGATGCACCTGAGTCACAAGACCGTCAGCACCTACAAGACCCGCATGATGGCGAAACTTGGCCTGGGTTCGCTGGTGCTCCTGCGTGAGTTCGCCAAGCGCAATCACTTGATCTGAGTACCTCGACATGACGCAGGGACTGCGGGTTTTGGGGATTTGGCTGGGGCTTGTGGCCTTGGTCTGGGCGAATGATCAGCCGCAGACGCTGGAGGTGCTGGCGCGCCTCGAACCGGGGGGTATCCAGGTCCGCCTCGATGATAGGGAACGCCAGTGGCTGCGTGAGCATCCAGTCTTGCGCATGGGCATCTCCGGCCCGGATTACCCGCCCTTCGAAATAACCCGCCAACAGCATGAGCTGGAAGGGCTGACCGCCGATTACGCCGATCTGCTGGCGCAACTGCTCGGCATCAGGATCGAAGTGCGGCGTTTTGCCGATCGGCCGGCACTGATGGCCGCACTCAAGCGCGCCGACGTTGATCTCTTGGGCACCTCGAACAGTTTCGAAGCGGCGGATCCGGCCTTTGTTCTGTCGCGGCCGTATGCTGAAGATCAGCCTATGCTGGTCACGCGCCACGACGAGAAGCTGCCCGCCGACCTGACGGCCAAACGCATCGCCATGGTCGAGGATTACCTGCCACTGGCCCATGTTCAGGCGTTCTACCCCGGCGCCCACGTGCAGCTTTATGCTTCGGCCATGGATGCACTCGGCGCGGTCGCCTTCGGTGCCGACGACGTGTACCTGGGCGACTTCATCAGCGCCAATTATCTGATCAACACCAACTATCGCAACGACCTGCAATTGGCCGGGCCGTCGGGGCTTGATGCCAATCCGTTCGCCTTTGCGTTATTGCGCAGCGATGTGGTGCTCAAACGCATCGTCGACAAGGCCTTGCTGGCGGTACCCATGGAGCGTCGGCATCTGATCGAACAGCGCTGGAGTGTCGGCCTTGCCGAGATGGCCGAGCAGTCGCGGGTACAGCTCAGCGCCGCTGAACAGCAGTGGCTTGATCAGCACCCGGTGGTGCGAGTGGGCGCGGTCGAAGACTTCGCACCGTTGGCGTTTTTCGATGCCGAGGGACGCTTCAACGGCCTGGCAGCGCAGTTGTTGAGCCTCATCGCCCAGCGCAGCGGGCTGAATTTCGAGATCGTGCGTGGCACCTCGTTGAACGATCAGTTCGAGCAGCTCCAGGCGGGTGAACTTGATGTCCTGCCGGTAGTGACGCCGAGCACCGAGCGGGAAGCGCAGCTGCAATTCACCCGCGCCTATCTGAACAATCCGTTCGTGCTGGTCAGTGCGGCGAACGGCCAACATCCATTGCCACTCGACGACCTGGCGGGCAAACGCCTGGCCATCTATCGCGGCCACCCGTTGCGCGAATACCTGCTGCAACGCGTGCCCGGACTACGTCTGGTCGAAGTCAAAAGCCCTGCCGAAGGCATGGCGCTGATTGCCCGAGGACAGGTCGACGTAACGGTGAGCTCGTTGCTGGTGGCGCGTTTTCTGATTGCCCGGCAGTACCGCGATCGCCTGCGAATTACCGGCACCGTTGGCGATCAGCCGGCGCGCATCGCATTGGCCACAGCACCGCAATCGGCATTGCTGCACTCGATCCTGAACAAGGCGTTACTGAGCATTGCGCCGCAGCAAATGGATGAACTGGTCGAGCGCTGGAGCCACGATGTAGTGGTCGAGAACAGCTACTGGCTGCGCCACCGTCAGGAGATTCTGCTGGGTTTCGCCAGCGCAGCTGCCTTGCTTCTGTTGGCACTGCTGTGGATTGGCTGGCAGCGCCGGCAGATCCACCAGCGTCAGCAATGGTTGCTGCAACTGCAACAGGCCAAGGACGCGGCGGACGAAGCCAGTAGGGCCAAGAGTACTTTTCTGGCGACCATGAGCCACGAGATCCGCACGCCGATGAACGCCCTGATCGGCATGCTCGAACTGGCCCTCAAGCGCGCAGAGGAGGGCGTGACCGATCGACTCGCCATTCAGGTGGCGTCGAATGCCGGCCAGCAATTATTGGCGTTGATTGGCGATATTCTCGATATCGCTCGTATCGAGTCGGGGCATTTGTCCCTCTCGCCCGAGCGGGCCAATTTACGCGAGACGGTGTTATCGGTATGCCGAGTGTTCGAAGGGCTGGCGCGGCAGAAACGCTTGTTGTGGCGCATCGAGCTTGATCCGCGCGCCGACGTTGATGTGCTGATCGATCCGACGCGCTTCAAACAGGTGCTGTCGAACCTGTTGAGCAATGCGATCAAATTTACCCAGTCAGGTGACGTCTGCCTGCGACTGCAGATCGTTGCGATATCGCACGAGCAAGTGAGTGTGCAAGTGCTGATCGAAGACAGCGGCATCGGTATAAGTGCTGAAGATCAAAAGCGCCTGTTCAGCCCGTTCGTTCAAGCGACCAATAGCCTTCAAGCGGCGCGCAGCGGTTCCGGCCTGGGGTTGGTGATCAGCCGTAACCTCTGCGAAATGATGGGCGGCACGCTGGGTCTCGATAGTGATCTCGGGCAAGGCACGCGAGTAAAAATCAATATCCAGTTGCCGCTGTTGACGTTGGTGACGACCACACTGGCAACGCCCGAGGCGGCAGCCGCGACCTGTGTATTAAGCGTGTTGGTGGTCGACGATCACCCGGTCAATCGCTTGCTGATGTGCTGGCAACTGAGTGAATTGGGGCATCGCACGGTAGACGTGGGCGACGGAGAACAGGGGCTGGACCGCTGGCGAACCCAGGCCTTCGATGTGGTGATCACCGACTGCAACATGCCGCGCCGCAATGGCTATGAGCTGGCGCAGGCGATTCGCAACGAAGAAGCCGCCAGCGGCCGCAGGCCCTGTCTGATCCTCGGTTTTACGGCCAACGCGCAGATCGAAGAGCGCCTGCGTTGTCTGGATGCCGGCATGGACGGCTGCCTGTTCAAACCGATTCGCTTGCACGATCTGGCTGAAGCCATGAACGGCGCCCGCCGTTGCGAGCATCACGAAGATGAACCGCCTGGCGCCGAGTCGGTCGAGATTGACCTGAGTGCCCTGGAGCAGATGGCCGGGACCGATCACTCGTTGATCGAGCGTTTGCGCAAGGAAGTCGGCAACAGCCTGCGTGATGATCTCCAGGCTCTGGATCATATCCACGTCGGCGACCGCAACGGCCTGCGTGAGCTGGCCCATCGCATCAGGGGCGGCGCGCAAATGGTTGGGGCTGCGCGGGTTGTTGCGGCGTGTGCAGATCTGGACACGGCGTGCCGAGACGGTGATAACGCGTTTATCGAGCGTGCCATCGGCAAGCTGCGCGACGCCATGCACGGCCTCGCGCGCTGTCTCTGAGCCAACGCAGTCTCCTGTGGGAGCGAGCCTGCTCGCGAATAGCGCATCACCAAATCAATTGTTCTGCCTATGGAACACTCAGGCCGATATGCACCCTCTAGTCGAATATTCGATATGCCTTTAGGCTTAATCCAATGCATTTACCCATTGGAGACCCCATGAAAAACATCATCGGCATTTACACCAGCCCGCGCGGCCATTGGGTCGGCGATGGTTTCCCGGTGCGCACACTTTTCTCTTACGACAACCTGGGCAAGCACATCAGCCCGTTTCTGCTGCTCGATCACGCTGGTCCCGCCGAATTCACCCCGACCACTGAACAGCGTGGCGTCGGCCAGCACCCGCACCGTGGTTTCGAAACCGTGACCATCGTTTACGACGGCGAAGTGCAACACCGCGACTCCACCGGCAGCGGCGGCACCATCGGCCCGGGCGACGTGCAGTGGATGACCGCAGCGTCCGGCATCCTCCATGAAGAGTTTCATTCGGAGAACTTCGCCAGAACCGGCGGCAAGCTGGAAATGGTCCAGCTGTGGGTCAACCTGCCGGCCAAGGACAAAATGGCCGCGCCGGGTTACCAGACCATTCTCGACCGCGACATTCCGAGCGTCGCGCTCAAGGACGACGCCGGCAGTCTGCGTCTGATCGCCGGTGAATTCGACGGGCACACCGGACCTTCGCGCACCTTCACGCCGATCGACGTCTGGGATCTGCGCCTCAATGCTGGCAAGTTGCTGACGCTTGATCTGCACGAAGGACGCAATACCGCACTGGTGGTGCTGAAAGGCTCAGTGCAAGTCAACGGTGCGGAGTCGGTTGGGGTAGGGCAGTTGGCGCTGTTCGAACGCGACGGTGATCGACTCACTCTCCAGGCCAGCGAAGACGCGGTGGTATTACTGCTCAGCGGCGAGCCGATCGACGAACCGATCGTTGGCCACGGCCCGTTTGTGATGAATACTGAGCAGGAAATCCACCAGGCCTTCGCCGACTTCCAGTCCGGGCGCTTTGGCCAGATGCACGCCTGAACCGAAGCTTTACTGGTAACTGAAACTCCCTGTGGGAGCGAGCCTGCTCGCGAATGCTCTGTTTCAGTCCAAGAGGTAGTGACTGACAGGACGCCTTCGCGAGCAGGCTCGCTCCCACAGGTTGTTCAGCGTCTGATCGTTCCCACGCTCTGCGTGGGAATGCAGCCGGGGACGCTCCGCGTCCCACAGCCTCAAGATCGCAGCCTTCGTCAGCTCAGGGTTTTGCAGTGTTTGTAAGCCGGTGCTCATCCGCCGAAATCAATTGCTCCTACACTGTGCCAATCTGTGCGATCTTCTCGCGATTGGCCTTTGTCGGAGTTGTTTGATGCTGTCTCTGCTGACCGAACACCCGTTGTCTAGCGCGTTGATCCTGATCCTGCTCGATCTTGGCCTGTGGCGGCTGATCAGCTCTCGCGGCAGCGAATGGAAGCTGTTGGTGCGGGTGCTGATTTTCGCCCTGTTCAGCATTGTGCTGTTCAACGAAGGTCTCAACCCGATGGAGCCGGCGCCGTGGGCCGACAACGTGCCGCTGCATCTGGCGGCGACCGGGTTACAGATCGGCTGGTGGCTGTTTGGTGCGCGGACCCTGACGGTGTTGATCGGCGCGGTGATGATGCAGCGGGTCGGCCATACCGGCCGGCTGTTGCAGGACTTGCTCGGCGCGGTGATTTTCCTCATCGCGATCATTGCGGCGCTGGCGTACGTGCTCGATCTGCCGGTCAAAGGCGTGCTGGCGACGTCCGGCGCGTTGGCGATCATCGTCGGTCTGGCCTTGCAGAGCACCTTGAGCGACGTGTTCTCCGGCATCGTCCTCAACACCACCAAGCCCTATCAACTTGATGACTGGATCTCCATCGACGGCACCGAGGGCCGCGTCACCGACATCGACTGGCGCGCCACGCGTCTGCAAACCAGCCAGGGCAGCATGGCCGTGATTCCCAACTCGCTGGCGGCGAAAGCCAAAATCATCAACTTCAGCCGACCGAGCAATATGTTCGGCGTTTCCGTCAGCGTGCCCGTCAGCCCCCATGCCCGGCCCAGCTCAGTGATCGAGGCGTTGGAGCGGGCGATGCAAGGCTGCCGGCAATTGCTCGACACACCGGCGCCCAGCGTGTCGTTGAAGAGTTCTGCCAGCGGCGGCGCGGAGTACGAAATCAGTGGATTTGTCGCCTCGATGGGCGAGAAGCGCGTGGTGCGCAATCAGTTGTTCGACCTCGCTTACCGGCATTTGCAGGCCTCCGGCGTCAATCTGCTGTCGAGCAACGAGACCAGCGCCGCACCGCAGTTGTCGCGGCCACGGGCGCTGCTGGAAAGCTCACCGATCTTCTCGACTCTGCGTGAAGAAGAAAAAGACACCTTCAGCCAGAACATGACCCTGCAAACTTTCCGCGCCGGCGAAACGATTCTCGCGGGCGGGGAGGTCAGCGATCATTTGTTCATCATTGAATCCGGCGTGGTTTCGGTGACGCTCAAGCGCCATGGCGCACCCCTGGAATCCGGGCGCATGGGGCCGGGTGAGGTGATCGGCGAGGCCGGGATTCTTTCCGACACCGCCTTGCCGGCGGATTTTTCCGCGAAGACTTTCTGCGCCCTGTATCGCATCGAGAAGTCCTACCTGAAACCGTGCCTGGACGCGCGCCATGACATCCACGATGCGATGCAGGCATTGCTCGATTTCCGTCTGCACAAGGCGCAGTCGCTGACCGAGGAAACGCCCGTGGTCGCGCCGAAAAGAGGCTTTCTGCAATGGCTGCGCAATCGGGTCTGAACTAGCCCACCGTTATTGGATGCAACCTGCGCGGCGTTCTCAGGGTCACAATTTGCAATCCCACCGGGCAGGAGTTGCAGACGATGAAAAACCTGCGAATCGCCACCTTCAACGTCAACGGCATGCGCGCGCGGCTGCCGAATCTGCTGGAATGGCTCAAGCGCGAGCAACCGGACATCGTCTGCCTGCAAGAGCTCAAATCAGTCGACAGCGCATTTCCCGTCGCCGAACTGGAGGCCGCCGGTTACGGCGCAATCTGGCAGGGCCAGGCGTCATGGAATGGCGTGGCGATTCTGGCGCGTGATGCGCAGCCGTTGGAGAGTCGACGCGGTTTGCCCGGCGATGCCGATGACACCCACAGCCGCTATATCGAAGCGGCGGTGCACGGTGTGCTGGTCGGTTGCCTGTATCTGCCCAATGGCAACCCGCAGCCGGGGCCGAAATTCGATTACAAACTGGCCTGGTTCGAGCGTCTGATCAATTACGCCAAAGACCTGCAAAGCAGCGATCACCCGGTGGTCCTGGCCGGTGACTTCAATGTCGTGCCCACCGACATGGACATCTACAACACCCGATCCTGGCTCAAGGATGCTTTGTTGCAACCCGAAAGCCGCGAGTGCTACCAGCGGCTGCTGGATCAGGGCTGGACCGATTCCCTGCGCCACGTGTATCCCGAAGAACGCCTCTACACCTTCTGGGATTATTTCCGTAACCATTGGCAAACCAATTCCGGCCTGCGCATCGACCATTTGCTGCTCAACCCGGCATTGAGCCCGTATCTGCACGACGCCGGCGTCGACGCCTGGGTACGCAACGAACCGCACGCCAGTGACCATGCGCCGACGTGGATTCGCATCGCTTCGCGGAAAAAGCGCTGAACGGGCGATTGGCGAAATCAATTGTCGAAAGCCGTGCCTGATCCCGTATACAGGGCAACATCCACGCAGTGTTCTGCGGCCCATGCATAAGGATCGAGCAATGAGTGCGCCACGGCTGACCAGTACCAATCTGTACCTGCAACGTTTGGGTTTCGATGCGCCGCCGGCACCGACGCTGGATACGTTGCGCCAGTTGCAGTCCCGCCACACCGCTCGGTTTGTTTTCGAAAATCTGGCAACGATCAGTGCAGAGCCGGTGTTGATCGACTTGGTCTCCATCGAAGACAAGGTATTGCAGCAGGGGCGGGGCGGCTACTGCTATGAGCTCAATCATTTGTTTTATGCGCTGCTGCTTGAATTGGGCTTCGACGCGCGGGCGATCAGCGGGCGCGTGGTGATGAATCAACCGGAAGGCAGCTGGACGGCGCGCACCCATCGTTTGAGTCTGGTGACCATCGACGAAGTGCGTTACATCACCGACGTCGGCTTTGGCGGCATGGTGCCCACCGCGCCGCTGTTGCTCGACAGTGAAGATGAGCAACCCACCCCACACGAACCCTACCGTATCGACAAGCAAGCTGATGGCTACCTGCTGCGCGCCAAAGTCGCAGGCGAATGGCGGCCGATGTACCTGTTTGATCTGCAACGCCAGGAGGACATCGATTACACCGTTGGCAACTGGTACGTCTCCACCCATCCCGAGTCACCCTTTTCGCAGCGCCTGATGGTCGCGCGTACCGGCGCTGGCTGGCGCAAAACCCTGAACAACGGCAGTTTTGCCATTCATCACATGGGCGCGGACAGTGAGCGGCGCGAGGTGGCAGACGTCGACGAGCTGATGAAATTGCTGCGGCGCGAGTTCGATCTTCAGGTGCCTGATTCACCGCGTGTACGACAAGCGCTGGCTCGGGTCATCGCGCCAGCCTCCATCTAAGGCTTTACATCAGGCTCCAATACGCGACGGATTTCGCCGATGGCCGCTGACAGCTTTCGCTCGAGACTCTTGAGATCGGTGGCGGTGATGCCTTTCTTGAATTGCCCCGTCAGACCTGAATCGTCAGCGCTTTCCTGCTGGCGTGGGCCATCAAGCAGAGCATGGCGCAGGGTGTTGTTGATCACAGTCTGGTAGCCAAAGCCCTCGGTTTCCGCGGCGGTACGCGCCGCTTCGATCACCGCGTCATCAAGCATGATAGTGATGCGGGTCTTGCCCTTGCTCGGCGCTACTGCGCCGCGTTTACCTGCGGAAAAGTCATATTCGTCTTTCATCGTTCAAGCCTCCTGAAAATACGCGCGCCGTTCGCTGGGTGTGGCGAGACGTGCGGAAATGATTCGAACAACATTGGCTTCGCGATAGCTGTAAGCAACGGCAAGCACACGACCTTTGGCATCGAGGCCGAGGGTGATCCAGCGTTGTTCGTCATGGTCGTTGTCCTCAAGTGTCAGTGCGCGTTCGTCATGGAAAACCGGTTCGGCTTCGGCGAGGCTGATGCCTTTGTGCTTGAGTTTGTTGGCTGCGTTTTTGCTTTTGTCGTACTGAATCTCGAATAACTTCATTATGCATACTTTATATGTATAAAAAAGAGCGCGACTACACCGTCGGTCGCCGTGAACACTTCAGCCTAGTGGGCACTGGCGCGAGCGCAGCGGGGATGTGTTGCCGGATTTGTTAGGGCAAAAAGCGCAGGCTAGAAGGTTGGATGGCTACCTAACCATTATGTGACTGACAAGTTGTATACAACTCTATGGACATTTGTCCTAAGTATTGAATACAGTGTGCGCATAACAAAAACCAGGGAACCCCCCACCATGAAAACGCCCCATGTTTCACACCAACGGCCCGAGGACGAAAACCTCGGGGTCGGCGCGAATATGGCTTACGGCCTGCAACATGTTCTGACCATGTACGGCGGTATCGTTGCGGTGCCACTGATCATTGGCCAGGCGGCCGGTCTGTCGCCGGCGGACATTGGTCTGTTGATTGCTGCTTCATTGTTTGCGGGGGGGCTGGCGACGTTGCTGCAAACCCTGGGTCTGCCGTTTTTTGGCTGTCAGCTGCCGCTGGTCCAGGGCGTATCGTTCTCCGGCGTGGCGACCATGGTCGCGATCGTCAGCAGTGGCGGGGAGGGCGGTTTCCAGTCGGTGCTGGGCGCGGTGATTGCCGCCTCGTTGATCGGCTTGCTGATCACGCCGGTGTTCTCACGCATCACCAAGTTCTTTCCGCCGCTGGTCACCGGCATTGTGATCACCACCATCGGCCTGACGCTGATGCCGGTGGCCGCACGCTGGGCGATGGGCGGCAACAGCCACGCGCCGGACTTCGGCAGCATGCAGAACATCGGTCTGGCGGCGGTCACGCTGGTGCTGGTGTTGCTGCTGAGCAAGGTTGGCAGCGCGACCATTTCTCGGCTGTCGATTCTGCTGGCCATGGTCATCGGCACGGTGCTGGCGGTGTTCCTTGGCATGGCGGATTTCTCCAGTGTCACCACCGGCCCCATGTTCGGCTTCCCGACACCGTTCCACTTCGGCATGCCGACCTTCCATTTCGCCGCGATTCTGTCGATGTGCATTGTGGTCATGGTGACGCTCGTGGAAACCTCGGCGGACATTCTCGCCGTGGGCGAGATCATTGACACCAAGGTCGATTCCAAACGCTTGGGCAACGGCCTGCGTGCCGACATGCTGTCGAGCATGTTCGCGCCGATCTTCGGTTCGTTTACGCAAAGTGCTTTCGCGCAAAACGTCGGGCTGGTGGCGGTGACCGGTATAAAGAGCCGATTCGTGGTCGCCACCGGTGGCTTGTTCCTGGTGGTGCTCGGCCTGCTGCCGTTCATGGGGCGGGTGATTGCCGCCGTGCCGACTTCGGTACTCGGCGGCGCCGGGATCGTGCTGTTCGGTACTGTGGCTGCGAGCGGCATCCGCACGTTGTCGAAGGTGGACTACCGCAACAACGTCAACCTGATCATCGTTGCCACTTCGATCGGTTTCGGCATGATCCCGATCGCAGCGCCGAACTTCTACGACCACTTCCCGAGCTGGTTCGCGACGATTTTCCATTCGGGCATCAGTTCGTCGGCAATCATGGCGATCCTGCTCAACCTGGCGTTCAACCACTTCACGACCGGCAACTCGGATCAACAGTCGGTGTTCGCCGCCGCGGAAGAGCGCACCCTGCGTTATCGCGATCTCGCCGCGCTGCGTGAAGGCGATTACTTCAGCGACGGCAAGCTGCATGACTGCGATGGCAAGGAAGTGCCGGTGATCGAGCCGGATGACCTCGACCATGGCCACGGCGCGCCGAAGGTGCAGGTGAAAAGCAGCGAACATGTCTGACCGCTACGTCTGAAACGGAAAAGGCCGATCTGCCCAAACAGATCGGCCTTTTGGTATTTTTAATGCGCCCACAAAAAAGCCCCTGAACCTTGCGATTCAGGGGCTTTGCTATTTGGCTCCACAACCTGGACTCGAACCAGGGACCCAGTGATTAACAGTCACTTGCTCTACCAACTGAGCTATTGCGGAATTGGTTCGTATGTTACTGATTCAAAAAGAGAAGTCAAGCATCGCTAGGCAACTTTTGCGATTCGTCGGGACGGACGGCATTTTGTCAGCGATTGGCGGTTACCAGAAAGGCCGCAGAGGTCTACCATGGCAGCCCGGAAGTGGTCACACGCGCTACCGGCCATTCGCCGCAAAGGTACGCGCCATGACTCAAATCACCCGCAACACCGAGGTGCTCGCATGAGCACTGCACAGATCAGCCTGCCCAAAGGGATCGGCCCGCACGCCGAAAAACTTTTCGATGCAATCACCGGCGCCAGTACCGCCGAAGAACTGAACCGCGCCGGCGGCAAGGCCGAAGGTTTCGTTCTCGGTCTCGAAAGCAGCAAGGCCATCAAAAGCCAGGTCGCCGAATCGCTGTATGTGATTTACGACGATGCTGCCACTCAACGCTCGGCTGAACTGGCTTAACTGCCGAAGGTAATCGTGCCGAGCATCAGCTTGGCATAGGCCGCTGTCGCCGCCAGTTGCACCAGCCACAGGGCCAGGCCACCGAGGAATACCCCGGTGGCGACTTGCAGCACCAGGCTCTTTTCACGCTTGGCCGGAGCGCGCGGGATGAAATCATCCAGGTCGTCACGGTCGGCGCGCAGGTTGTCGTTTTTCATGTGGGTTCTCGCAAGGTTCCGGGTTCGGCTCATGTCCTGTGGGAGCGAGCCTGCTCGCGAAAGCGTCTTGTCAGCTGACATAGCATCGACTGGCCGACCGCATTCGCGAGCAGGCTCGCTCCCACAGGTTGGATTTGTGTGCAGTCCAGTCTAGAGGTTGCAAGGCGTTTTCTGAGACAAATAAAAACGGGAAGCCGTTCAAGGCTTCCCGTTTTTTCATCACTCGCCGAAATCAGATGACCTGAACGATCGCGTCCGTCACAGCCTTGATGTTGCTCTGGTTCAAGGCAGCCACGCAGATGCGGCCGGTGTCCAGGGCGTAGATGCCGAACTCGTTGCGCAGGCGATGCACTTGTTCAGTGGTCAGGCCGGAGTAGGAGAACATGCCGCGCTGACGACCGACGAAGCTGAAATCGCGGCCCGGCGCTTTTTCCGCCAGCAGGGCAACCATCTGCTCGCGCATGCCGCGAATACGCAGACGCATCTCGGCCAGCTCGGCTTCCCACTGCGCGCGCAGTTCCGGGCTGTTCAGCACCGCAGCAACGATGCTGGCGCCGTGAGTCGGCGGGTTGGAGTAGTTGGTGCGGATCACGCGCTTGACCTGCGACAGCACGCGCGCGCTTTCTTCTTTCGATTCGCTGATGATCGACAGTGCGCCAACGCGTTCGCCGTACAGCGAGAACGACTTGGAGAACGAGCTCGAGACGAAAAAGGTCAGGCCGGATTCGGCGAACAGGCGCACAGCGGCGGCGTCTTCATCGATGCCGTCGCCGAAACCCTGGTAAGCCATGTCGAGGAACGGCACGTGACCTTTGGCCTTGACCACTTCGAGCACCTTGTTCCAGTCCGCCGGGGTCAGGTCGACGCCGGTCGGGTTGTGGCAGCAAGCATGCAGGACAACGATCGAGCCGTTCGGCAGGGCGTTGAGGTCGTCGAGCATGCCGGCACGGTTCACGTCATGGGTGGCAGCGTCGTAGTAACGGTAGTTCTGCACCGGGAAACCGGCGGTTTCGAACAGCGCGCGGTGGTTTTCCCAGCTCGGGTCGCTGATCGCCACGACGGCGTTCGGCAGCAGTTGCTTGAGGAAGTCGGCACCGATTTTCAGTGCGCCGGTCCCGCCGACGGCCTGAGTGGTGATGACGCGACCGGCGCTGATCAGCGGCGAGTCGTTGCCGAACAGCAGTTTCTGCACGGCCTGGTCGTAGGCAGCGATGCCATCGATCGGCAGGTAACCGCGCGAAGCGTGTTGCGCGACGCGAATCGTCTCGGCTTCGATCACCGCGCGCAGCAGTGGAATTCGCCCCTCTTCGTTGCAGTACACGCCCACGCCCAGGTTGACCTTGGTGGTCCGGGTATCGGCGTTGAATGCTTCGTTGAGGCCCAGGATTGGATCGCGGGGTGCCATTTCGACAGCGGAGAACAGGCTCATTATTACGGCGGCTCTGAATGGAGAGTGGAGGGACGTGTCGCGCTCCAGCCGAATGCACTAGAGCGGTGCACAAACGGGGAGCTAGTATAGAGGCCATCACCGCGCAATGGCGACAGGCGAATCGGCTTTTAGGGTAAGTTTTTCCGATTATTTCTTGACCGTTAGTCGATTGACTTTGTCAGACTCTTTACCGGATGTAGGACGTTTGCCTTGAAAGGTCAGGCAATCGCCACCACATTCAGCACAATCCAGGTTTTTTCTTGCGCGACATCGGTCGTTTGCGGTCGTCCTCGTGGTGCTCCGCCTGACGCGGAACGCCGCGATTCCAGAGGTGTGTATGTCGGAATTCCAGCTAGTCACCCGCTTCGAGCCTGCCGGCGATCAGCCGGAAGCCATTCGCCAGTTGGTTGAGGGCATTGACGCCGGGCTGGCGCACCAGACACTGCTCGGTGTGACCGGTTCGGGCAAGACCTTCAGCATTGCCAACGTCATCTCCCAGGTCCAGCGGCCGACGCTCGTACTGGCGCCGAACAAGACCCTGGCCGCGCAGTTGTACGGGGAGTTCAAGGCGTTCTTCCCCAACAACGCCGTTGAATACTTCGTTTCCTACTACGACTACTACCAGCCCGAAGCGTATGTGCCGTCGTCCGACACCTTCATCGAGAAGGACGCGTCGATCAACGACCACATCGAGCAGATGCGACTGTCCGCGACGAAAGCGTTGCTGGAGCGCAAGGACGCGATCATCGTCACCACGGTGTCGTGCATCTATGGTCTGGGCAGCCCGGAAACCTATCTGAAAATGGTCTTGCACGTGGATCGCGGCGACAAGCTCGATCAGCGCGCGCTTCTGCGGCGCCTGGCTGACCTGCAATACACCCGCAACGACATGGATTTTGCCCGGGCGACGTTCCGCGTGCGCGGTGATGTGATCGATATCTTCCCGGCGGAATCCGATCTGGAAGCGATCCGCATCGAGCTTTTCGACGACGAGGTCGAGAGCATTTCCGCCTTCGACCCGCTGACCGGCGAAGTCATCCGCAAGATGCCGCGCTTCACTTTCTATCCGAAGAGCCACTACGTGACGCCTCGGGAAACCCTGCTCGACGCCATCGAAGGCATCAAGGTCGAATTGCAGGAGCGCCTCGAATACCTGCGCAGTAACAACAAACTGGTGGAGGCCCAGCGCCTGGAGCAGCGCACCCGTTTCGACCTCGAGATGATTCTCGAACTGGGTTACTGCAACGGCATCGAAAACTACTCGCGCTACCTTTCCGGGCGTCCATCCGGCGCGGCGCCACCCACGCTTTACGACTATCTGCCTGCCGACGCCTTGCTGGTGATCGACGAATCCCACGTCAGCGTGCCGCAGGTCGGCGCGATGTATAAGGGCGACCGTTCGCGCAAGGAAACCCTCGTTGAGTACGGCTTCCGCTTGCCTTCGGCGTTGGACAACCGGCCCATGCGTTTTGACGAGTGGGAAGGGGTCAGCCCGCAGACCATTTTCGTTTCGGCAACGCCCGGCAATTACGAAGCCGAGCACGCCGGGCGGGTGGTTGAGCAGGTGGTGCGGCCGACCGGCCTGGTCGACCCGCAGGTTGAAGTGCGGCCGGCACTGACTCAGGTCGATGACTTGCTCTCGGAAATCACCAAGCGCGTGGCGATCGAAGAACGTGTGCTGGTCACCACGCTGACCAAGCGCATGGCCGAAGACCTGACCGATTACCTCGCCGACCACGGCGTGCGCGTGCGTTATCTGCACTCGGACATCGATACCGTCGAGCGCGTCGAGATCATCCGCGATTTGCGCCTCGGCGTGTTCGATGTGCTGGTCGGGATCAACCTGCTGCGTGAAGGCCTCGACATGCCGGAAGTGTCGCTGGTGGCGATTCTCGATGCCGACAAGGAAGGCTTCCTGCGTTCCGAGCGCTCGCTGATCCAGACCATCGGCCGCGCGGCGCGTAACCTCAATGGCCGGGCGATTCTCTACGCCGATCGCATGACCGGTTCGATGGAGCGGGCGATTGGCGAGACCGAGCGCCGTCGCGAGAAGCAGATCGCCTTCAACCTTGAGAACGGCATCACCCCGAAAGGTGTGATCAAGGACGTCGCCGACATCATGGAAGGCGCCACCGTGCCCGGTTCGCGCAGCAAGAAGCGCAAAGGCATGGCCAAGGCCGCCGAAGAGAACGCCAAGTACGAAGCCGAACTGCGCTCGCCAAGCGAAATCACCAAACGCATCCGCGCGCTGGAAGAGAAGATGTACCAATTGGCGCGGGATCTGGAGTTTGAAGCGGCGGCGCAGATGCGCGACGAGATTGCCAAACTGCGCGAACGATTGCTTACGGTATAAGGGATCGTTCCCACGCTCTGCGTGGGAATGCCGCCCGGGACGCTCTGCGTCCCATCGCTCGCGTGACGCAGAGCGTCACAGGATGCTTTCCCACGCAGAGCGTGGGAACGATCATTGTGTATCCCTGTGGGAGCGAGCCTGCTCGCGAATGGCCTTCACACCATCCGAAGGGCTTAGGGCATCTGGCTTAAATACCCTGCCCGCTGGAGCGGGGCGGGTGTCGCCTGTTACCATTCGCCGCTTGATTGTTCTGCTCTTCATTTTTCGAGACAAGCCATGACCACCGTCCGCACTCGCATCGCGCCATCGCCTACCGGGGACCCCCACGTAGGTACCGCTTACATCGCATTGTTCAACTACTGCTTTGCCAAGCAGCACGGCGGTGAGTTCATCCTGCGCATCGAAGACACCGATCAGTTGCGTTCGACCCGCGAGTCCGAACAGCAGATCTTCGACGCCCTGCGCTGGCTCGGCATCGACTGGAGCGAAGGCCCGGACGTCGGCGGCCCGCACGGCCCGTATCGGCAGAGCGAGCGCGGCGACATCTATCAGAAGTACTGCCAGCAACTGGTCGACATGGGCCATGCGTTCCCGTGCTTCTGCACTGCTGAAGAACTCGATCAGATGCGCGCCGAGCAAATGGCTCGCGGCGAAACTCCACGTTACGACGGCCGCGCACTGCTGCTGTCGAAGGAAGAAGTCGCGGCGCGCTTGGCCGCTGGCGAACCGCACGTGATCCGCATGAAGGTGCCGAGCGAAGGCGTCTGCGTGGTGCCGGACATGTTGCGTGGCGACGTCGAGATCCCGTGGGATCGCATGGACATGCAAGTGCTGATGAAGACCGACGGCCTGCCGACGTACTTCCTCGCCAACGTGGTCGACGATCACCTGATGGGCATCACCCACGTGCTGCGTGGCGAAGAATGGCTGCCATCGGCACCGAAACTGATTTTGCTGTACGAATACTTCGGCTGGGAACAGCCGGAACTGTGCTACATGCCGCTGCTGCGCAACCCGGACAAGAGCAAGCTGTCCAAGCGCAAGAACCCGACCTCGGTGACCTTCTACGAGCGCATGGGCTTCATGCCGGAAGCGATGCTCAACTACCTCGGCCGCATGGGCTGGTCGATGCCGGACGAGCGCGAGAAGTTCTCGCTGCAGGAAATGGTCGACAACTTCGACCTCAAGCGCGTTTCCCTCGGCGGGCCGATCTTCGATATCGAGAAGCTGTCGTGGCTCAACGGCCAGTGGCTGCGCGATCTGCCGGTGGAAGAGTTTGCCGCCCGCGTGCAGAAGTGGGCGTTCAATTCCGACTATATGATGAAAATCGCGCCGCACGTTCAGGGCCGTGTTGAAACGTTCAGCCAGGTCGCACCGCTGGCGGGGTTCTTCTTTGCCGGCGGCGTGAATCCGGATGCCAAGCTGTTTGAGTCGAAAAAGCTCTCCGGCGATCAGGTTCGCCAGTTGATGCAATTGATCCTGTGGAAACTGGAAAGCCTGCGGCAGTGGGAGAAGCACAGCATCACCGCGACGATTCAGGCGGTGGTCGAATCCCTCGAGTTGAAATTGCGCGACGCGATGCCGCTGATGTTTGCTGCGATCACCGGGCAGGCGAGTTCGGTGTCGGTGCTCGATGCGATGGAAATCCTCGGCCCGGATCTCACCCGTTTCCGCTTGCGCCAGGCGATTGACCTGCTGGGCGGCGTGTCGAAGAAAGAAAACAAGGAGTGGGAAAAGCTCTTGGGCGCCATCGCCTGATTGCTTTTGCTTCTCTGCAGGACTGCCGAAGGCTGCGATCTTTTGATCCTGCCTTCGGCGTTTCTCCCGAATTTACGGGGGAGGGCGGTAAGTGATTGTTATCCCGGCAAAAAATTTTGAAATTTTTCAAAAATAAGTTTGACAGGCTTTCGATACGCCCTTAAGATTCGCCCCGTCCTCAGCGATGAGGGGCTATAGCTCAGCTGGGAGAGCGCTTGCATGGCATGCAAGAGGTCGACGGTTCGATCCCGTCTAGCTCCACCAATTTACACTTCGAGGTCTGGCCACACCGGCCTTGAAGCGATCAGCACTCAGCGTTGATCAGTTGTATAGAAGGGTTTGCGTCCCCTTCGTCTAGTGGCCTAGGACACCGCCCTTTCACGGCGGTAACAGGGGTTCGAGTCCCCTAGGGGACGCCAGTTTTACAGAAGTGATGTTGCAAGAGATCACTCCGCCGCGAGGCGAAAAATCCGGGGCTATAGCTCAGCTGGGAGAGCGCCTGCATGGCATGCAGGAGGTCAGCGGTTCGATCCCGCTTAGCTCCACCAATTTTACAGTTCAAGGTCTGGCCACACCGGCCTTGAATCGATCAGCTCTCAGCACTGATCAGTTGTATAGAAGGGTTTGTGTCCCCTTCGTCTAGTGGCCTAGGACACCGCCCTTTCACGGCGGTAACAGGGGTTCGAGTCCCCTAGGGGACGCCACGATTACCCGCTCTGCGGGATTTATAAGGGTCATTCAATTATTGAATGGCCCTTTTGTTTGTCCGGCGTTTGGCCAACTCTCCTTTTTCCTTACACTGTGCTTCAGACCAGCGGTCATATTCATGACTTGCGGAATATTATTATGCGAATAATATTCTAGTCGTAATATTCGGAGGCAACGATGAACGATAAAAAAGCTCAAACCCGCGAACGCATCCTCAAGGCTGCCAGCGCCGCACTGATTCAGCGCGGCCCGGCTGACCCGAGCGTGGGCGAAGTGATGGGCGCAGCCGGCCTGACCGTCGGCGGCTTCTACGCACACTTCGAAAGCAAGGACGCGATGATGCTCGAAGCGTTCAAGCAACTGCTGGGCCGCCGTCGCGACCTGATTGCCGACATGGACGCCGATCTGACCGGCGAAGAGCGTCGCGCTTTGGTGGCTGCGTTCTACCTGTCACGCAAACACCGTGATTCCAGCGAAGCCGCATGCCCGATTCCGGCCTCGATTGGCGAGCTGGGGCGTTTGCCGGAGTCGTTCCGCATAGCGCTGAACGAGCATTTGGAATTGATGGTCGCGCAGCTGGCGGCCAGCCCTGAAGACACCGACAAGGCTTTGGCCGATGTCGCGTTGATGGTTGGTGGTCTGGCCTTGGCCAGAGCGCTGGGTCCGGGAGAGTTATCCGATCGATTGCTGCGCGCCGCCAAGTCGGCGGTGCGTTGACCTGAAGGCAACAAGCCTGAGGAGAGTGCGATGAACGCGTTGAAGTGGGTTCGTGGCGTTAACGGTACCTTGGGCTGGTTTGCACCGAAACTGGTGGCAAGCAAAATGCGTCTGGCGTTCATGACGCCCCGCGCGCTACCGCTGCGCGATTGGGAGCTGCCGCTATTGGCCAGCTCCGAACGCATCACGTTGCGCTTCGGCCTGTCGGCGCTGCGCTGGGGTCAAGGCCCTACGGTGTTGCTGATGCATGGTTGGGAAGGGCGGCCAACGCAATTCGCCTCGCTGATCAATGCTCTGGTCGATGCCGGTTATACCGTCGTCGCGCTCGATGGCCCGGCCCACGGTCGCTCCCCTGGGCGAGAAGCCAATGTAGTGCTGTTCGCCCGCGCCATGCTCGAAGCCGCTGCCGAATTGCCGCCGCTGCAAGCGGTTATCGGGCATTCCATGGGCGGCGCCAGCGCGATGCTCGCCGTGCAATTGGGTCTGCGCACCGAAACTCTGGTCAGCATCGCCGCACCGTCGCGGATTCTCGGCGTGCTGCGCGGTTTCGCGCGAATGGTGGGCATGCCGCCGCGCGCGCGTTCGGCGTTCATTCGTCAGGTCGAGCAGGACGTCGGCATGCGCGCCGCAACGCTGGACGTGGCCCACTATCAACTTGATATGCCCGGCCTGATCGTGCACGCCGAGGACGACAACTTCGTCTCGGTAAAAGAATCGCAATTGATTCACGAAGCCTGGTTCGACAGCCGCCTGCTGCGCCTGGAAAGCGGCGGCCATCAACGCGTGCTGGCCGACCCTCGAGTGATTGATGGTGTGTTATCACTGCTTGCCGGTCGCAGCCTTCAGGCGCGCCAATCAGCCTGAGCTCCGTTACACTGCCCCGGTTGAATACTTTGACCGGGAGTGGGGCATGGGCTGGGATCGGGCAACGCCGTTTACCATTGATCTGCAAGTAGGCGCCGAAGACATCGACGGGCTCGGGCACGCCAACAACGCCGTTTACGTGACCTGGCTCGAGCGCTGCGCCTGGCGCCATTCGCAGCGCCTCGGCCTGGATCTGGTCGAATACCGGCGGCTGGATCGGGCGATGGCAGTTGTCCGTCACGAAATCGATTACCTGGCCGCGGCCTACGAAGGCGATGAACTGCAACTGGCGACCTGGATCGTCGACTGGGATCAGCGCCTGAAAATGACCCGGCATTTCCAGCTCAAACGCCCCAGCGACAACGCCACGCTGTTGCGCGCACAGACCACGTTTGTCTGCATCGAACTGTCGACCGGCAAGCCCAAGCGTATGCCGGCTGAATTTATCGACGGCTATGGCCCGGCGATCCAGATTGCAGAGGCAATATAAATCTCACCCTGTGGGAGCGAGCCTGCTCGCGAAAGCGTCAGGTCAGTCACGCATGCATCAACTGACAGACCGCCTTCGCGAGCAGGCTCGCTCCCACAGAGATATGTGTTGTTCTGCGGATTTGTGCGATATCCAGTAAACTGCCGCACGTTTTTTCTTCAAGTAGTGTTTCCCCATGCAAATTGCTCTGGCGCCCATGGAAGGGTTGGTCGACGACATCCTGCGCGACGTGCTGACCCGCGTTGGCGGCATCGACTGGTGCGTGACCGAATTCATTCGGGTCAACGACCAGTTGCTCACCCCGGCGTACTTCCACAAGTTCGGCCCCGAGCTGCTCAACGGTGCTCGCACCGCGTCCGGTGTGCCGCTGCGCGTGCAATTGCTCGGTTCCGATCCGGTGTGCCTGGCGGAAAACGCTGCGCTTGCCTGCGAACTCGGTTCTGAAGTGATCGACCTCAACTTCGGCTGCCCGGCCAAGACCGTCAACAAATCCCGTGGCGGCGCCGTGCTGCTGAAGGAGCCGGAGCTGCTCAACCAGATCGTCGAGCATGTCCGTCGCGCCGTACCGGCGCACATCCCGGTCACCGCGAAAATGCGCCTGGGTTTCGACAGTCCTGACGGCTCGCTGGTCTGCGCCACGGCGCTGGCCGAAGGCGGGGCAGAGCACATCGTCGTACATGCGCGGACGAAAATGGACGGCTACAAACCGCCGGCGCATTGGGAGTGGATCCCGCGTGTGCAGGATGTGGTCAAGGTGCCGGTGTTCGCCAACGGCGATATCTGGAGCGTCGAAGACTGGCGCCGTTGTCGCGAAATCAGTGGTGTCGAAGACATCATGCTCGGTCGGGGGCTGGTCTCCCGCCCGGATCTTGCCCGGCAGATCGCCGCCGCTCGCGCTGGTGAAGAGGTCGTCGAGATGACCTGGGCCGAGCTGATGCCGCTGATTCAGGACTTCTGGCTGCAGGCCAAGGCGCAGATGACCGCGCGCCAATCGCCCGGTCGCCTCAAGCAATGGCTGGCCATGCTGACGCGCAACTACCCGGAAGCCGCCGAGCTTTTCACCGTTCTGCGCCGTGAAACCGAGCCGGATCAAGTCTCGCGTCTGCTCGGATTGCCGCTCGTCGAAGCCGCATAAAAAATCTCAAAATATTCTCTTGAAATCAAAACAGCGGTCCCTATCTAAGGGTTACGCGATGCCGAATTCGGGTCGCTGAGACACAAAACCTTGCTGATTGTTTTCAGGAGATTTGAATCATGAGTACTGCATTTTCTCTCGCACCACTGTTCCGTTCCTCGGTAGGTTTCGACCGTTTCAACGACCTGTTCGAAACCGCCCTGCGCAACGAGCCAGGCAGCAGCTACCCACCCTACAACGTCGAAAAACACGGTGATGACCAATACCGTATCGTCGTTGCGGCCGCCGGTTTCCAGGAAGAAGACCTGGACCTGCAAGTCGAGAAGGGTGTGCTGACCATCAGTGGCGGCAAGCGTGACACTGACGAAAGCGTCACGTTCTTGCATCAAGGCATCGCCCAGCGAGCCTTCAAGCTGTCGTTCCGCCTGGCCGATCACATCGAGATCAAGGACGCTGCGCTGCGCAACGGCCTGCTGAGCATCGACCTGCTCCGTGTGATCCCGGAAGAAGCGAAAGCCAAGCGCATCCCGATCATTGGAGCGCAGCAGCCGGCGTTGCAGCATTGATTCATGTGCTGACACACAATCGCCCGAATCGGCGATAAGCCGCTGAACGAAAGGCCCCGATACGTCGGGGCCTTTTTTGTGCGCGCAGTCAAAGCGATGCAGGGTTTGCCGCTGTTGTCGGGGCTCTTTACAATCTGCGCAGTTTTGCCGACCCCCATTTCCCAGCGGTCGGCCTGGAGCCTTTTTTCATGGACGAGATTCAACAGCGCTGGCTGTGCGCGTTGTCCGCACCAATGGCCGCGCTCAACACCGGCGCCGGGTATGACGACCCGGCGTTCTGCAACGATCGTTACATCAACCTCAAGGAAAGTTGGGGTATCGATGATCGGCAACAGTTGTTCGACATGCTCGGATGGATGACCGACGACGGCCATGCCAAACACCTCAGTGCGGCCTATCTGGCGTGGCAGCGATGCCTGCCGAGTGAATGGCAGTCCTTGCTCAATGAGCTGAACCCGCGCGAGCGCGTCCTGCATGAATTTGCCAGCCGTACCTTCGGCAGCTGTGGTCCCGGCGGCATCTTGTCCTGGGATTACGGCCGGATGGGCTTTCTGTTGCGCTGCGCCGTGCGTAATCAATGGATCGATCTGGCCGAGAGCAACTGGTTGCACAGTCGTCTGGCGTTGCGGGCGCAGTTTCATTACGGCAGCTGGATGGCTTATTTCAACGGCTTTCTGGTGGGACGAACCTTTTGGTGCTGCATGAGCAAAAGCGATGATGAACTGGCGGTCGAGATGAGTCGTGAGGGCACCAGCGCTTTCAACACCAGGATTGCCCGAGGCCTTGCGCAAAACATTCCACACTTTCTCGCTGATCTGCCTTGGCACATGGACATTGATCCGCCGTCTCGTCCGGCATCGCTTGGGGAGTTCGACTGGTCATGAGTTGCTGGATTCGACTGGGCATTGAGCCGACTACTGACGAAACCCTGATTCGCAGCGCCTATCGCGCCCGTTTGCCGGCGCATCATCCGGAAACCGATCCGGAAGGTTTTCAAGCGCTACGCATGGCCTACGAGAGTGCCCTGCGTCTGGCCCGTGAAGAGGAGGCAGAGGCTGAAGACGAGATCGACGCTGCACAAGCCAATGTCGTTCGGGCGCCTCAAGCTTTCCTGGATTTCTGTGCGCTGCTGGATGATCCCGCGCGACGCTTCAATCACGGGGCGTGGCAGGCATTCGTCCGGACGCTGGATGAGTTGTCACTGGAGGTTTTCGATGACCTCAACTGGGGCTTGTACCACCGACTGTCCGGCGCCGGTCCGTTGTCCTACCGTTGTGCGAATCTGTTGGCGCAACGCATGGCCTGGGACCAGCAATTGCTCGATCTGGCATTCGACGATGCGCAAGCGGTAGAAAGCTTTTTGCAGCGCATCAAGGCGCCCGACCCGTTCGACACGGATCTGATGAGCGCCTGGTCAGAGCCGGCACAGACCGAGTCGCTGTGGTATGCCCGTAGCCTCGATTTCATCTTTACTCAGCGTCCTCTTCACGAGTTCGCCGAGTTCGCCAGTCGGCACACGTGCTTGCCGTTACCCAACGATGCCGCGTACCTCAAGCGGTTGCTGGTGCAGTTCACCCAAGCGGGGATGGGCGCGCCGACGTTCCTGCAATGCTGTGCCGAACAGCACGATGCCGCGCCGGATAACGTCGACTGGCTGTACCTGCTGGCGTGTCAGTACAGTCTGTTGGGGCACGACGATCAAGCGTTTCCATACTGGATTCGGCTCTGGAGCGAACATCGCCATCCCGCGGCAGAGAGTCGCTTGCTGGAGCTGTGTGCCAAGCGTCAGCCGACCTTTCTGCCGTTGCTGATTCAGGCGTTCGATCGTCTGGAGGACTGCGCCGTTTGGCCGGACGAACTGGGTGCTGAGTGCCAGGTGTATGGCAGTCCGTCACAACGGCCCGAGACGTTGACCCGTTGGTTGGGTGTCGGACGGCTCAAACTTGATGCGCTGGCGCAGAGCTTTGTTGATTGGCGCATGGCGGGCGACGAGCTGCCATTGCTCGCGCAGTTGATCGGCGAAAACCACGACAGCCGTTTGCTGTGTCTGTACCGGCACGCTTGGGCGCTGCATCGTGGTGATTCGGCCTTGTTGCAGCAGATTGTCGACGAACCGCCGCCGGTGGACGCGCTGGAATGCCTGGTTTTGAGCGGCCTGAAGTATCAGGCCAGGCAACATCTGCATTGGCTGGCCAAGGCGCCTGTTGCGCAGGCCATGAGCGCTTTCACTGACTCGCAAACACTTTCACCGCAATTGCCGCTCGCGTTGTCCGAAGGTGCGCTGCACAAGGTTTGTCGTCTGTGGTTGCGGCGCTTGCGGCCCTATAGCGACACGGCGCTTGCACGCATTGCCGACGCGTTCGAGCTGAGTGCGGTCAAAGACGGCAATGACCTCTCGGAGCTTGATCTCATGCTCCAGTTGAGTCGGCGCGCGACAGGTTTGCCGCCGATCGGTTTGGGAGCGGCCATCTGGGATTGGCACGCTCAAACCGTATTTTTGCTGGCATTGCTGGAACAACCCGAGCGCTGGTTGCAATTGATTGATGCGCAGTGTCTGGAGCGTTTGCCGTTCAATCCTGCGCATCCTTTGAGCCGACTGCAGCCGCTATTGCGGCGCTTGCTGCGTGAGCAGGGCAATGGCGCCGGTTTGCTCGGCTGGCTGCAGGGTGACGATCCTGTGCACGGTTTGCTGGTGCAACAGTTGTTCAGTGTCGAGCAGGCTCTCGACAGCGCCAGGCTGCCCGCCAATACCCTGCTTTACACCTGCGTCGAAAGTGACCGTGCGGCGTGCGGCGATGACCTGCTGGGCTTGTTGATGTTCTGGGGCGTGCTCTACCACGATCCAAGCCTGAGCGCCGAGCAGCACCGGGCGTTGTTGCAGTCGATTGAAGCGCTCAGTTGCGAGGATGACTGGTTCGAAGGCTTTCGCGACGGTCTGATCAAGGGCGAACCGGTGTGGCCACCGCGCAAGGTGTTGACGGATTTCGGTGTCGACAAACTATTGGCCTATGAGGCGCTGGATGCGCTCAAAAGCTTGATTCGCTACGGCGCTGCCGGTGTGCCGAAAACGCGAGTATTGCGGCAACTGCAGCAGGGTAAGGATGACGTGCAGAACAGCGTCGGTTTGCGCTTGGCACTGTGCGCGTTGCTGTCGTGGTCGGAGCGGTTGCTGTTAGCCAACAGTGATGTCCAGCCAGTACCAGCGAAAGCTTTCTGGCGCCTCGGATCACGGCTGGGGCGCAAGGCTTTTATCGCTCAGGTCCTGGGATGCGTAGTGGTAACCCCAATAGCCGGGCTGATAACGGGCACGACGATTGGCGGGATGGTCATCTTTTTGCTTGGCGTGCTGCTGTTGTTCGCGGCAGTTCTACGGCGGTTGCACGATATGGGCCGGGGCATACCGACACTGCTGATATTTCTTGGATTGTCGCCGTTTCTGCCATTCCTGCCGCTGGTTTTGTTCGGCTTTCCGGGAGACAAACTGCCTAACCGCTATGGCGTGCCGCCGGACAGTGGGGCAGATATGTTGTCCGGCGGGTTGCAGGCTGCTTTACGGCAACTGAACGGTTAAAGACGCATCTGATCCAGCGCATCATTCAGCGCTGAGCGGTGGCTGGCGATTTCGCTGGCTTGCTGGCCGGCAAGCACGGTGTTGAAGGTGTCCATCCACTCGGCAATGCGCGCACGCTCGTCGCCCAGAGTTTGCATCCATGCTCGCTCCAGGCGTGCGAGCAGGGTGCGGTTGGGCAGGGCGTCGCGGGGGTGGACTTTGAGCGTCGCGAGCCGGGCATGGCTGTCTCTGCGCGCCTGTTCATCCAGTCCGGTCGGGCTGCGGTCGATGCTGTGGCCGTAACGTTCGCCGGTTTCCAGAAGCGTGACGTCTACTTCCAGCAGGCCGTTGATGTCATAACTGAAACGCACATCGAGGCTCTGCAGCTGCTCACTAGGGGTGAACTGGATGTCGAAAGAATCGATGAAAATATTGTCGCGTACCCACGGGCGTTCCCCTTGATACACCGCGACACGGATTTCAGTCTGTTGCGCAAACGTCGTCGAGTAACGCTGCACCCGTGACGTTGGAATCACCGTGTTGCGCTCGATGATCGGCGAGAACGCGCCACTGACGCCTTCGCCACGATTGGTCGAAATCCCCAGCGTATACGGACAGACATCGGTCAGAATCAATTCCTCGACCGCACCGTCCCGCGCCTTGCATGCCGCCTGCGTCGCCGCCCCCAGCGCCACGATGGTGTCCGGATCAAGATGCCGATAAGGCAAGCGCCCAAACAATGTGGCGACCATCTGCTGCACCGCCGGCATGCGCGTGGCGCCACCGACCAGCACCAGGCTGTCGAGGTCGCGCGGTTTCAGTCGAGCATCGCGCAGAGCCTGTTCGATTGGCGCGCGCAAGCGGGCCAGCAACGGCTCCCATATTTTCACTGCAGCGGCTTCATCCAGTTCCCATTCGAATGTCTGCTCGGCATACCGCCAGCTCAAGTGCTGCGCGCCTTCGCCGAGTTTGCATTTCAGCTGTTCGAGCGCATCACCGAGGCTGGCCATGGCTTGTGCATCGATCGTTGAGGGTGTGAGCTGCCAGTGTTTCAGGCAGGCCTGCAACAGGGCGGCGGTGAAGTCTTCGCCGCCAAGAAAGTTGTCGCCAGTGGAGGCGTGCACTTCGATCAGCGGCAATGCGTATTCGAGCACGGTGACGTCGAACGTGCCGCCGCCGAGATCGAATATCAGCGTGCGTTCGAACTTCTGTTCGTGCAGGCCGTACGCCATGGCGGCAGCGGTCGGCTCATTGATCAGGCGCGTCACGGACAGCCCGGCCAGTTCGGCGGCGAACAAGGTGCGCTTGCGCTGCTCGTCACTGAAATATGCCGGTACGGAAATGACCGCTTCTGTGACCGCCTGGCCGAGAAAGGCTTCCGCGTCTTGCTTGAGTGAGCCAAGTACCAGCGCCGACAACTCTTCCGGGCTGAACTGGCGAGAGCCGAGCTGGATTTGCCTGTCGCTGCCCATGAAGCGCTTGAACGCGGCGGCAGTGCGTTCCGGGTGCGTGGTCAGGCGGGCGCGGGCGGCTTTGCCGACCAGAATCGTGTCGTCTTCATCAAGGCTGACCACCGACGGTGTCAGCACATCGCCGAGGGCGTTGCGGATCAGTTCGGCGCGGCCTTCACGCCAGACGGCGATCAGGCTGTTGGTGGTGCCAAGGTCGATGCCCAGCAGGGCCGGGCGGGGAAGGGATGCATCCTGCATGGTTGATCTCGAAGCGGCGCAAAAAACGCGACCCTACAGGCTGAGGCAAAGCGTGGCAATTGTTGCTCTGTTGCCAGTCTGTGCGACCGCCGATTCAGGGCAGCAGTTTTTTCAGATCCTCCAACCCCACCGGTCGGCTGTGCAGATAGCCCTGATACAAATGGCACTCCAGCCCCTGCAAAAACGCCAGTTGCGCGGGCGTCTCCACGCCCTCGGCAATCACTTCCAATTCCAAGCTGCGGGCCATCGCGACAATTGCGCGAATGATCTCGGCAACATTGGAGTCAGTGGTTGCATCGCGGATGAACGACTGGTCGATCTTCAGGGTGTCTACCGGCAGACGCTTCAAATAAGTCAGCGACGAATAACCGGTGCCGAAATCGTCCATGGCGAAGCTCACGCCGAGCTTTTTCAGGCGGCGCATTTTGCTGATGGTGTCTTCCAGGTTCTGGATGACGATGCCTTCGGTGATTTCCAGTTTCAGCAGCGAGCAGGGCAGGCCGTGGCTGGTCATGCTGTGTTCGATGCGTTCGACGAAATCGTTCTGGCGGAACTGTCTCGGGCTGATGTTCACGCACAGGCTGAAGTTCAGCGGGTCGACCAGTTTCAACGCGATCAGTTGTTTGAAGGCGTTGCAGGCTTCATCAAGGATCCACGTGCCGACTTCGAGAATCAGGCCGCTATCTTCCAGTACCTTGATGAACTCGGTGGGCGACTGCGCACCCAGTTCGGGATGGTTCCAGCGCACCAAGGCTTCGGCGCCGATGATGCGGTTGTCGCGGGCATCGACCTGTGGCTGAAAGTGCACGTTGAACTCGCCGCGCGACAGCGCCAGGCGCAGGTCGGTCTCCATACGCAGGCGTTCGCTGGCCGCTTTCTGCATGGTGTTGTGATACATCTGCGTGGTGTTGCGCCCGGAATCCTTGGCCCGGTACAGGGCGATGTCGGCGCGTTTGAGCAGGTCGGTCGGGGTCGAGCCGTGATCGGGAATCAGCGCCACGCCAATGCTCGGCGTCACTTGCAGGCGCTGGCCATCGAGGAACATCGGCTCCGAAAGCAATTCGCGAATGGTGTCGGCCAGCGCGCGCACTTGCTCGCTGACTTCACTGCGCGAACCTTCGAGGCCGCTGAGCAACACCACAAACTCATCGCCACCGAGGCGCGCCACCGTGTCTTCCATGCGCACGCTGGCTTCGAGCCGCGCGGTGATGATTTTCAGCACGGTGTCGCCGACCGGGTGGCCGAGGGAGTCGTTGATGTGCTTGAAGTGATCAAGGTCGAGAAACAGCAAGGCGCCGCGCAGATTATGGCGCTTGAGCAGGGCGATCTGCTGACTCAGGCGATCCATCAGCAGGGCGCGGTTAGGCAGGTTGGTCAGCGGGTCGTGATAGGCCAGGTGACGAATCTGCGCTTCGGCGTTCTTCAACAGGCTGACGTCACGCGCGGTCAGCAGCAGGCACGCGGTTTCATTGAGGGTGATCGGCTCGACCGAGACCTCAACGGTGAGCAACTCGCCGCGCTTGTTGCGCCCGAGCATTTCCTGATGATGCACGCGGCCCTTGATCTGCAACTCGGCGAGTAAGGTCGAGCGCTGTTTCTCTTCGGCCCAGATCCCCACCTGATAAACGGTTTTGCCCACCACTTCGTCGGCGCGGTAGCCGGTGAGGCGACAGAAGCCGTCGTTGACCTCCAGATAACGCCCGGTGTCGCGTTCGGTGATGGTGATCGCGTCTGGACTTGAGTGAAACGCCTTGGCGAACTTTTCTTCGCTAGCCTTCAGCGCTGCTTCCGAGCGTTGTTGCTGAGTAATGTCGCGCAGGGTGGTGACGATGCACGGCTGATCGCCGACGCTGATCTGCCGGCTGGAAATCACGCAGGTCAGCGACTGGCCGTCCTTGTGCTGGACGAGAATGGCCACGTTGCTCAGGCCTTGTTCGCGGATCACTCGTTCGATGCGTTGCAGGCTCTTTGCCGAGGCGTCCCACAGGCCGATTTCTTCGGCGGTGTGGCCAATCACATCGGCGGCGCTCCAGCCAAAGGTCTGGCTGAAGCTGGAATTGATTTCGATGAACTCCCCGGTTTCCTGGCGCGTGACGCAGATCGGATCGGGGCTGACCTGAAACAGCGTGGCGAATTTCTCTTCCGAGGCGACCAGCCGCTGCTCGCGCTCGACCTGATCGGTGATGTCCAGCAACGTGCCGGCCATGCGCAGCGGTGCGCCGTTGTCGTCGCGATAGAGACGCGCGCGGCTTTCCAGATAGCGCGAGCTGCCGTCGGGCAGTTGCACGCGATAAGTCAGTTGATAATTGCCGGCCGGACCTTCGCGCAGGCTGCGGTAGGCATCGCGCATGCTGTCGCGTTCCTCGCCCGGCACGCCTTCGAAAAACTCCTCGAATGATTCATGGAATGGAATCGGCTCCAGCCCGTGCAATTGCGCAGCGCGCGCCGATCCGTAGAGCATGCCGCTGGGGATGTGCCAGTCCCAGGTGCCGAGTTGCGCCGAGTCCAGTGCCAGGTCGAGGCGCTCCTGGCTGTCCTTCAAGGCCAGTTCGGCGGCTTTGCGTTCAGTGGTGTCGAGGAACGTGCTGAGCAGATAGGGCTGGCCCTCGAGCTCGACCTTCTGTGCACTGAGGATGCCGTCGTGCACCTGGCCATTGCTGGCGCGAAACTGCACTTCCATGCTGATCAGCTCGCCCTTGGCTTTGGTTTTCTTCACCAGTTCGGCGCGTTGCTCGGGGTGCACCCACAAGCCCAGTTCCAGGGTGGTGCGGCCGATCGCGCTTTGCACCGGCCAGCCGAACAGGCTTTCGAAATACTGGTTGGCCTCGCTGATCAGACCGTCATCCTGACGGGTCAGCAGAACCATGTTGGGGCATAGGTGGAAAAGTGTAGCGAAACGTTTCTCCGAGCTGCTCAAGGCCTGCTCGCGCTGGCGTTGGTGGGTGATTTCGCGAATCACCCCGATCATTCGGGGCCGGCCGTTCTTGTCTGGCAGCAGGCTGCCGCTGATCTCCAGCCAGTGCAGGCTGCCGTCGGGCCAGCGAATACGGTGATGCATCGCCTGCTCCAGCGGGGCGCCGGCGATCACCGCGTGGAAAGCGCGCACGGTTTTCGCGCGGTCTTCCGGCGGCAACAGGTCGAGGTATTCCAGGTCGGCGGGTAATGGCTGCCGTGGATCGAAACCGAACAATGCCTGCGTGCCCCGCGACCAGCTGATCTGCCCGCGCTCGATGTCCCAATACCAGGCACCGAGCCGCGCGCCGTTGAGCGCGGCGAGCAATTGCGGCGCGCTTTCCCAGCTCTGCTCGGAATGGCGCGGATCAACGGCCTGGATTCGCGGCATCGGCGGAGTTCGGTCAACAGATTTCGGCATTGTCAGCGGGCCTTGAGCTGAGTGGCGTTAGGCACAGGAGCGGCTCTATAGGAGTAGCACAAGTCAGGCCGGGATCCCTGGCCGATCGATTTGTGCATCCAGCAGGGCCATGAAGGCGCGTGCTGCATTCGATAGCGTCCGTTCGGTGTGCAAGATATAGCCTAGCTGGCGAGTGAGCTGTATGCCCGGCAATGCGATGCTTGCCACTTGTTCGTCGAGCATGGTGCGCGGCAGCACGCTCCAGGCCAGGCCAATGGAGACCATCATCTTGATGGTTTCCAGGTAGTTGGTGCTCATGGCGATGTTCGGCGTCAGGCCCTGAGCTTCGAACAAACGCTGGACGATGTGGTGGGTAAACGTGTTGCCGCCTGGGAAAACCGCCGGATGGCCGGCGATGTCCGCCAGACTGACGGCGCCGTTGTTGATCAGCGAATGCTCCGGGGCGACGACAAAATCCAGCGGGTCGTCCCACACCGGCGTGGCTTTGACCAGGGTGTGCGGCTCTGGCGCCAGGGTGATGACCGCCAGTTCTGCGCGGCCGTGGAGAATTTCCTCGTAGGCCACTTCCGAATCAAGGAACTGAATATCCAGCGCAACCTGTGGGTAGCGGCGGGTGAACTCCCTTAATAGAGGCGGCAAGCGGTGCAGGCCGATGTGGTGACTGGTGGCCAGGGTCAGGCGGCCGCTGACCTCGCCGGTCAGGTTGGTCAGGGCGCGGCGGGTGTCGTCGAGCACGTTGAGAATCTGATAAGCCCGTGGCAGCAGGGCACGACCGGCCTCGGTCAGGCCGACTTCGCGGCCCAGTCGGTCGAACAGGCGCACCTTCAATTGCTGCTCAAGACCGGCGATGCGCTTGCTGATCGCCGGTTGGGTCAGATGAAGGCGTTCGCCGGCGCCGGAGAAACTGCCGGTCTCGGCGATGGCAATAAAAGCGTTGAGGTTAGCCAAGTCCATGTCGCATTCCAGTTGGTTATCCAAAGCATAAAAAATATGAATTTGAGTTATTTAATCTAACCCCATAGGATCGGCCTCACAAGCCAAAGGGTTATTGATAAGCCCAAGGCATAGAAACAAGCTGATGAGGAACCGTCTGATGGCCGGCAAAACGCTCTACGACAAGCTCTGGGATTCGCATTTGGTCAAGCAGCGCGACGATGGCTCGGCGCTGATCTATATCGATCGTCACATCATCCACGAAGTGACTTCGCCGCAAGCTTTCGAAGGCTTGCGTCTGGCCGGGCGCAAGCCTTGGCGCATCGATGCCAACATCGCGACCCCGGACCACAACGTACCGACCACCCCGGAGCGCAAGGGCGGCATCGAAGCCATTGCCGATCAGGTCTCGCGTTTGCAGGTGCAGACTCTCGATGACAACTGCGATGAATACGGCATCGTCGAATTCAAGATGAACGACGTGCGTCAGGGCATCGTTCACGTGATCAGTCCGGAGCAGGGCGCGACCTTGCCGGGCATGACCGTGGTCTGCGGTGACTCGCACACCTCGACCCACGGCGCATTCGGTGCGTTGGCCCACGGCATCGGCACCTCCGAGGTCGAGCACGTCCTCGCCACGCAGTGCCTGGTGGCCAAGAAAATGAAAAACATGCTGGTGCGCGTCGAAGGCCAATTGCCGTTCGGCGTGACCGCCAAGGACATCGTCCTTGCGGTGATCGGCAAGATCGGCACCGCCGGCGGTAACGGCCACGCCATCGAATTTGCCGGCAGCGCGATCCGCGATCTGTCCGTTGAAGGCCGCATGACCATCTGCAACATGTCCATCGAAGCCGGCGCCCGCGTCGGCCTGGTGGCGGCGGATCAGAAGACCATCGACTACGTCAAAGGTCGTCCATTCGCGCCGAAAAGCGAGCAGTGGGACATGGCCGTCGAAGCCTGGAAAGACCTGGTTTCCGATGCCGATGCCAAATTCGACACCGTGGTCGAGCTCGACGCCGCGCAGATCAAGCCGCAAGTCAGCTGGGGCACGTCCCCGGAAATGGTTTTGGCCGTGGATCAGAACGTCCCGGACCCGGCCAAGGAAATGGATCTGGTCAAGCGCGACTCGATCGTCCGCGCCTTGAAATACATGGGTTTGACCGCCAATCAGGCGATCACCGACATTCAGCTTGATCGCGTGTTCATCGGTTCCTGCACCAACTCGCGCATTGAAGACTTGCGCGCCGCTGCGGTGATCGCCAAGGGCCGCAAGGTCGCCTCCACCATCAAGCAGGCGATCGTCGTGCCGGGCTCGGGTCTGGTCAAGGCGCAGGCTGAAGCCGAAGGGCTGGACAAGATTTTCCTCGAGGCCGGTTTCGAATGGCGCGAGCCAGGCTGCTCGATGTGCCTGGCGATGAACCCGGACCGTTTGGAGTCCGGCGAGCATTGCGCCTCGACTTCCAACCGTAACTTCGAAGGCCGTCAGGGCGCCGGTGGCCGTACCCACCTGGTCAGCCCGGCCATGGCTGCGGCAGCAGCAGTGAACGGCCGTTTCATCGACGTTCGTGAATTGATCCAAGGAGCACAGTAAAGATGAAGGCATTTACTCAGCACACTGGTCTTGTCGCGCCTCTGGATCGTGCCAATGTCGACACCGATCAGATCATTCCCAAGCAGTTCTTGAAGTCGATCAAGCGCACCGGTTTCGGTCCGAACCTGTTCGACGAGTGGCGTTATCTGGATGTGGGCCAGCCGTATCAGGACAACTCCAAGCGCCCGCTGAACAAGGATTTCGTCCTCAACGCCGAGCGTTATCAGGGTGCCAGCGTATTGCTCGCCCGCGAGAACTTCGGCTGCGGCTCGAGCCGCGAACACGCGCCGTGGGCGCTGGAAGAGTACGGTTTCCGCAGCATCATCGCGCCGAGTTACGCCGACATCTTCTTCAACAACAGTTTCAAGAACGGCCTGCTGCCGATCATCCTCAGCGATGCAGAAGTTGATGAACTGTTTAAGCAGGTTGAAGCCGAGCCGGGTTATCAATTGCAGATCGACTTGCAGGCGCAGACTGTGACCCGCCCGGATGGCAAGGTGTACAGCTTCGAGATCGATGCGTTCCGCAAGCACTGCCTGCTCAATGGTCTGGACGATATCGGCCTGACCTTGCAGGACGGCGATGCTATTGCGACGTTCGAGGCCAAGCATCGAGTTAGCCAGCCGTGGTTGTTTCGCGACGCGTGATTCGAGATTGATGTAGTCAGGGCGGGCCTCTTCGCGAGCAGGCTCGCTCCCACCTTGGAATGCATTCCCCTGTGGGAGCGAGCCTGCTCGCGAAGATGGCAGCGCAAACAACATAGATACCAGGATGTGACCATGACCAGCACCGCCCAGCACACCCAGGTCGTCCAGAAGCAATTCGGCGATCAGGCCGCCGCTTACCTGAGCAGCGCGGTTCATGCCCAGGGCACCGAATTCGCACTGCTGCAGGCTGAGCTGGCCGGGCAGGGCAGTGCGCGGGTGCTGGATCTGGGTTGTGGCGCCGGTCACGTCAGCTTTCATGCCGCACCGCTGGTCAGGGAAGTGGTGGCATACGACTTGTCGCAGCAAATGCTTGATGTGGTTGCCGGCGCTGCCGTTGATCGCGGCTTGAGCAACATCATTACCGTCAACGGTGCTGCCGAGCGCTTGCCGTTCGCCGATGGCGAGTTCGATTTTGTGTTCAGCCGCTATTCGGCGCATCACTGGAGCGACCTCGGTCTGGCCTTGCGCGAAGTGCGTCGGGTGCTGAAGCCGGGCGGGGTGGCAGCGTTCGTTGATGTGTTGTCACCGGGCAGTGCGTTGTTCGACACTTACCTGCAAAGCGTTGAGGTGTTGCGCGACACCAGCCATGTCCGCGACTACTCCGCCGCCGAGTGGCTGCGCCAGGTCAGCGAAGCCGGTCTGCACGTGCGCAGTACCACCCGTCAGCGCCTGCGTCTGGAGTACAGCAGTTGGGTCGAGCGCATGCGCACACCTGACGTGATGCGCGCGGCGATCCGCCAGTTGCAGCAGTCGATGGGCAACGAAGTGCGTGAGTATTTTGAGATAGATGCCGACGGCTCGTTCAGTACCGATGTCATCGTACTGATGGCCGAGCGATAGGAATTTTTCCCGGCGCGCCGTTCAGTGGCGCACCGCTTGAAGACACGAGGAAAGCATGAGCAAGCAGATTCTGATTCTCCCGGGTGACGGTATTGGTCCGGAAATCATGGCCGAAGCGGTCAAGGTGCTGGAATTGGCCAATGACAAGTACAGCCTGGGCTTCGAGCTGAGCCACGACGTGATCGGTGGCGCGGCCATCGACAAGCATGGCGTGCCGCTGGCCGACGAGACCCTTGATCGCGCCCGCGCTGCCGACGCTGTGCTGCTGGGCGCTGTCGGTGGCCCGAAATGGGACACCATCGAGCGTGACATCCGCCCTGAGCGCGGCCTGCTGAAAATCCGCGCGCAACTGGGCCTGTTCGGCAACCTGCGCCCGGCGATCCTCTATCCGCAACTGGCCGACGCGTCGAGCCTGAAGCCGGAAATCGTTGCCGGCCTGGACATCCTCATCGTCCGTGAGCTGACCGGCGGCATTTACTTCGGCGCGCCGCGCGGCACCCGTACGCTGGACAACGGCGAGCGTCAGTCCTACGACACCCTGCCGTACAGCGAAAGCGAAATCCGCCGCATCGCCCGTGTCGGTTTCGACATGGCCATGGTTCGTGGCAAGAAGCTCTGCTCGGTGGACAAGGCCAACGTCCTGGCATCCAGCCAGTTGTGGCGCGAAGTGGTCGAGCAGGTGGCCAAGGATTACCCGGAAGTCGAGCTGAGCCACATGTACGTCGATAACGCCGCCATGCAGTTGGTGCGCGCGCCCAAGCAGTTCGACGTGATCGTCACCGACAACATGTTCGGCGACATCCTCTCCGATGAAGCGTCGATGCTCACCGGTTCGATCGGCATGCTGCCGTCGGCTTCGCTGGATTCCAACAACAAGGGCATGTACGAGCCGTGCCACGGTTCGGCCCCGGACATTGCCGGTAAAGGCATTGCCAACCCGCTGGCGACGATCCTGTCGGTATCGATGATGCTGCGTTACAGCTTCAATCTGCACGACGCTGCCGATGCCATCGAAAAAGCCGTCAGTGTCGTGCTCGATCAGGGCTTGCGCACCGGCGACATCCACTCGGCCGGTTGTACCAAAGTCGGTACGCAGGAAATGGGCGACGCAGTAGTCGCCGCGCTGCGGAATCTGTAATCTCTCGGGCCCGCTGCGAAATTCAATACAAAGCAGCGGCCCACTTTTCAAGAAGGTGTAGTTGCGATGAAACGTGTAGGTCTGATCGGTTGGCGCGGGATGGTCGGTTCCGTGCTCATGCAGCGGATGCTGGAAGAGCAGGATTTCGATCTTATCGAGCCGGTGTTTTTCACCACGTCCAATGTCGGTGGCCAAGGCCCGTCCGTGGGCAAGGACATTGCTCCGCTCAAGGACGCTTACAGCATTGACGAGCTGAAGACCCTCGACGTGATCCTGACCTGCCAGGGCGGCGACTACACCAGCGAAGTATTCCCCAAGTTGCGTGAAGCGGGCTGGCAGGGTTACTGGATCGACGCGGCGTCGAGCCTGCGCATGAACGATGACGCGGTGATCATTCTCGACCCGGTCAACCGCAAGGTCATCGACCAGCAACTGGACGCGGGCACCAAGAACTACATCGGCGGCAACTGCACCGTCAGCCTGATGCTGATGGGTCTGGGCGGTCTGTTCGAGGCCGGTCTGGTCGAGTGGATGAGCGCCATGACCTATCAGGCGGCCTCCGGTGCCGGCGCGCAGAACATGCGTGAACTGATCAAGCAGATGGGCGCGACCCACGCCGCTGTCGCCGATCAACTGGCCGATCCGGCCAGCGCGATCCTCGACATCGACCGTCGCGTGGCCGAAGCCATGCGCAGCGACGCGTACCCGACCGAAAACTTCGGTGTACCGCTGGCCGGCAGCCTGATCCCATGGATCGACAAGGAGCTGCCGAACGGCCAGAGCCGCGAAGAGTGGAAGGCCCAGGCCGAGACCAACAAGATCCTCGGTCGTTTCAAGAGCCCGATCCCGGTCGACGGCATCTGCGTGCGCATCGGCGCTATGCGCTGCCACAGCCAGGCGCTGACCATCAAGCTGAACAAAGACGTACCGATCGCCGATATCGAAGGGCTGATCAGCCAGCACAACCCTTGGGTCAAGCTGGTGCCGAACAACCGCGAGATCAGCATGCAGGAGCTGAGCCCGACCAAGGTCACCGGCACCCTGAATGTACCGGTCGGTCGTCTGCGCAAGCTGAACATGGGCTCGCAATTCGTCGGTGCCTTCACCGTCGGCGACCAACTGCTGTGGGGCGCGGCCGAACCGCTGCGCCGCATGCTGCGGATCCTGCTGGAGCGTTGATCGCTTGAAGCAATGAAGAAGCCCGTGCCTTGTGAGAGGTGCGGGTTTTTTTATGCCAAGGATTTCTCCGGTGTCTGTACTGCCGTTTTCGCGAGCAGGCTCGCTCCCACATTGAAATGCGGTCCCTGTGGGAGCGAGCCTGCTCGCGAAAGGGCCGGCACAGCCGCCGCAAATCCCGCAGAAATTGCCTGTGCGCCACCCACCCGGTAAAGTGCCGCTCCCCCGTTTTGCCAGAGGTAGCTCCATGACCCAGACTTTCGATATCGCCGTTATCGGCGCCACCGGTACTGTCGGCGAAACCCTCGTACAGATTCTCGAAGAGCGCGACTTTCCGGTCGGCAACCTGCACCTGCTGGCCAGCAGTGAATCGGCCGGCAGCTCGGTGCTGTTCCGCAACAAAAACGTCCGTGTGCGCGAGGTCGACGAGTTCGATTTCAGCAAGGTCAGACTGGTGTTCTTCGCTGCCGGCGCTGCGGTGTCGCTGAGCTACGCCGCTCGCGCCCATGCTGCCGGTTGCTCGTTGATCGACCTGTCTGGCGCCTTGCCCGCCGATCAGGCGCCACAAGTGGTGCCCGAGGCCAATGCCGATATTCTCGCCAGTCTGAAAAGCCCATTCCAGGTCAGCAGCCCAAGCCCGTCTGCGACGGCGCTTGCGGTGGTGCTGGCGCCGTTGCTTGATCTGCTCGATCTGCAATACGTCAACGTCACCGCCAACCTGGCCGTTTCTGCCCAAGGTCGCGAAGCGGTCACCGAGCTCGCGCGGCAGACCGCCGAGCTGCTGAACATGCGCCCGCTGGAGCCGACCTTCTTTGATCGGCAGATGGCGTTCAACCTGCTGGCGCAAGTCGGTACGCCTGATGCGCAAGGCCATACGCTGCTGGAAAAACGTCTGGTGCGCGAGTTGCGCCAGGTGCTGGCAAAACCTTTATTGAAGATTTCTGCCACTTGCGTTCAAGCCCCGGTGTTTTTTGGCGATAGCTTTAGCGTGACCTTGCAGTCAGGCAGCGCTGTTGACCTGGAAAAGGTCAACGCCGCGCTCGAGGCAGCACCGGGCATCGAGCTGGTCGAGGCCGGCGATTATCCGACCGCGGTCGGCGATGCGGTGGGGCAGGACGTGGTCTATGTCGGCCGCGTGCGCAGTGGTGTCGACGACCCGGCGGAACTAAATCTTTGGCTGACGTCAGATAACGTACGCAAAGGCGCGGCGCTCAATGCCGTGCAACTGGCTGAGTTGTTGATAAAAGACCTGCTGTAAAAGATACTTGGCAACAATTTGTCGACTGATTCTAGGTGAGCGCTATGCTTGCCCGAAGCGCGTCGATGACGAGTCACCCTCCGGGACTTTCCGGGGCAGCACAGAAATGATCGCGCGCGGCGACCCCCGTCGTCGCGCGCAATGCCTTACGGCAGCGGTATTCAAAAGCTTCTCGCTGGCCGAGGAACGTTCAAAAAAAGGATGAGGCTATGGTTCAAGTTCGCAAACTGGTGTTAGCAATAGCGGCCGCCTCGGCGCTGTCCTCCGGTATGGCGCATGCCCTCGGGCTCGGGGAGCTGACCCTGAAGTCGACCCTGAACCAGCCGTTGGTGGCTGAAATCGAGCTGCTCGACGTCAAGGATCTCACCGCCGCCGAGGTGGTGCCGAGCCTGGCTTCCCCTGAAGATTTCGCCAAGGCTGGCGTTGATCGTCAGGCCTTTCTCAATGATCTGACGTTCACCCCGGTACTCAACGCCAGCGGCAAAAGCGTGTTGCGCGTGACCTCGAGCCAACCGCTGTCGGAACCGATGGTGAAGTTCCTCGTGCAGGTGATGTGGCCCAATGGCCGCCTGCTGCGTGATTACAGCGTGCTGCTCGATCCGTCGAAGTTCTCGCCGCAGACCGCTGACGCCGCCGCGCAACCGGCGCCGTCGCAGACCATCACCGCGCCAACCACTGGCGCGACCCATCGCAATCAGTACACCACCACGCCGCGCGACACCCTGTGGGAAATCGCCGCGAAGGCGCGCAACGGTGGCTCGGTGCAGCAGACCATGCTGGCGATTCAGGCGCTCAATCCGAATGCCTTTATCGACGGCAACATCAACCGTCTGAAAACCGGCCAGGTGCTGCGTCTGCCCGACCCGGTACAAAGCACGGCGCTGCCGCAGTCGGCAGCCATCGCTGAAGTGGCGGCGCAGAACGAAGCCTGGCGTCAGGGCCGGCGTTATGCGGCCAAGCCTGGCACCGGTCAGCAGCAGTTGGATGCAACCAATCGCGGTCGTGGCAATACCGGTACAGCGGCTAACACTCAGGACAATCTGAGCCTGGTCTCGGCGGAAAGCGCCAAGCCCGGTGCGAAAGGCCCGGCCGGCGATGCCAAGGCGCTGAGCAACAAACTGGCAATCACCCAGGAAAACCTCGACACGACCCGTCGTGACAACGAGGAACTGAAAAGCCGCATGGCGGATCTGCAGAGCCAGTTGGACAAGCTGCAAAAGCTCATCGAGCTGAAGAACAATCAACTGGCGAAGATGCAGGCCGACGGCGCCGGCGCCGGCGCTGCGCCTGGCGCCACTGCTGCTGTGCCGCCGGTGCCGGCGATCACTGCGGAACTGGCCGCAACACCGCCAGCCACTCCGGCCGACGCCGCAGCGGCTTCACCGACTCCAGAGTCGGCCATCGCGCCGCCAGCGGAAACCCCGGTTGAGCCGGTCGTCGAGCCGGTGGTCGAAACTACGCCGCCTGCTGCCGCCGATGACGACAAAGCCTTCAATGAACTGCTGACCAATCCGATCCTGCTCGGCCTGATCGGCGGCGGTGCGGTGGTTCTGCTGCTTCTGCTGTTGCTGCTGGCACGTCGCCGCAAAGCCCAGCAGGAAGCCGAAAAGCACCTGCGCATGGCCCGCGCTCTGGCTGAAGAGCAAGAGTTCTCCGCTGAGCAGGATCTGCCGGAAAGCAGCTTCTCTGGCCTGGAAACCCCGGCAGCCAGCGTCAAACTCAATACGCCAGCTCCGGCACCTGCGCCAACTCCAGCGCCGGTCGTCACTCCGGTGGTGATGGCTGCGCCGATTGCCGCACCACTGGTGGCCCCGGCCGGCGAACGCTCTGATGATGTGCTCGACAAAGCGCAATCGCACATCAATGCCGGTCGCCTCAATCAAGCCGCCGCGCTGCTGGAAGAGGGCGTCAGCCTTGAGCCGGAACGCAGCGATCTGCGCCTGAAGCTGATGGAAGTCTACGGTCAGCAGGGCGATCGCGATGCGTTCGTTGCGCAAGAGCGTCAACTGGTGGCCAATGGCGATAACTTCGCCAAGGTCGAAGCACTGAAGAGCCGCTTCCCGGCCATGGCCGTGGTTGCTGCCGGTGGGCTGGCAGCTGCCGCCGTCGCTGCCGAACTGGACGCGCAGTACGTCAAGGAACTGCTGCAAGACGAGCCGCAAGCGCCAGAGGCTGCCGCTGACGATCTCGACACTGCGTTCGATTTGAGTCTGGACGATCTCGACAACATCACTCCGGTCGATCCTGCACCAGTGGCCGAGCCAGAAGCGCCGGTCGAGCTCGACGCGTTTCCGGCCGAAGACGATCTGAGCTTCGCCTCGGTGCTGCAAGAACAGACCGAGATGAAAGACAATCTCGACGATCTGTCGGACTTCGATCTGGATATGGATCTCGGCGCCGAACCATCGCCGGCCACGTTGGCTGAAGATGACTTCCTGCTGGATCTGGACGACGGCGTGAAGGACTTGCCGCCGGTCGAGACGCCGGTTGTCGCTGACGTGCCGCAGGACGACCTGGAGCTCCCGGCTGATTTCGACCTGTCGCTGGCGGACGAAATGGACAGCAACCCGGCTGCTGAGCCGGATGCCTTCGCGGCCGAGCTGGACGACGTCAATGCCGAGCTGGATCGCCTGTCGCAAAGCATGGCCGAACCGAGCTTCACCGAAGCGGACGCGGCGATGGGTGATGATTTGGGAGAAGACGATTTCGACTTCCTCGCCGGCACTGACGAAGCAGCGACCAAACTCGATCTTGCCCAGGCCTACATCGACATGGGCGACGCCGACGGTGCCCGTGACATCCTCAACGAAGTGTTGACCGAGGGTGACGAGAAGCAGCGGGGCGAGGCTAAGGAAATGCTTTCCAACCTGGCGTAAGTTCAGCGGTAAACAACAAGCGGCAGCCCGGTGGGGCTGCCGTTTTTGTTGGTGCCGGATTCGGCGGTGTCTGATCGATTGCTTTCGCGAGCAGGGGGGGGCGCATTGCAAATGTGGCAGCGAGCTTGCTCGCCAAGGGGGCGGTACTGCCGATAGAGAACTCTGGCATCCCCAGCCCACCGCCTTATAATGCCCGCCTTTGCAAATCAGCAGGCTGTCCCACCTTGGCAAACATAGATAACCCGGTCGCTGAAATGGCGCCCGACGGCTTTTACCGCGTCGCACTGGGCGTTGAGTACAAAGGCTCGCGCTACAGCGGCTGGCAGCGTCAGTTGACCGGTGTGGCGACGGTGCAGGAAGAGCTTGAAAAGGCCCTGTCGAAAGTCGCCAATTCGCCGGTTTCCCTGCAATGCGCCGGGCGTACCGATGCCGGCGTGCATGCCTGCGGCCAAGTCGTGCACTTCGACACTCAAGTTGATCGCTCGCTGAAAGCCTGGGTCATGGGCGCCAACATCAATCTGCCCCATGACATCAGCGTCAGTTGGGCCAGGGTCATGCCGGCGCATTTTCATGCGCGCTTCAAGGCCATCGCCCGGCGTTATCGCTATGTGATCTACAACGATCAGATTCGCCCGGCGCACCTCAATGAAGAAATCACCTGGAATCACCGTCCGCTCGACGCCGAGCGTATGGCCGAGGCCGCGCAGTACTTGATCGGTACCCACGATTTCAGCGCGTTCCGGGCCGGTCAGTGCCAGGCCAAGTCGCCGATCAAGAAGATGCATCACCTGCGCGTGACTCGTCACGGCAAGATGATCGTGCTCGACATTCGTGCCAACGCGTTCCTCCATCACATGGTGCGCAATATTGCCGGTGTGCTGATGACCATCGGTGCCGGGGAGCGCCCGGTGGAGTGGATGAAAGAAGTGCTGGAGAGTCGCGAGCGTCGCTCCGGCGGGGTGACGGCGCATCCATATGGGCTCTATCTGGTGCAGGTCGAGTATCACGACGAATTCCCGTTACCCGAGCGCTTTATCGGGCCACATTTCCTTACGGGTTTCTCCGAACTTGACGGCTGACGCTGTCGAACGCTTTTGTTACCATCCGGGACGTTTTCGGATTTTGCCTTGAGGTTTTCCTGACATGTCAGCCGTTCGCAGCAAGATCTGCGGCATTACCCGCATCGAAGATGCGCTGGCCGCCGTCGAAGCCGGTGCCGATGCGATCGGTCTGGTGTTTTACGCCAAGAGCCCGCGTGCAGTGAGCGTGCAGCAGGCTAGGGCAATCATCAAGGCGTTGCCGCCGTTCGTGACTACCGTGGGGCTGTTCGTCAATGCCAGCCGTTGCGAGCTGGGAGAAATCCTTGATGCGGTGCCGCTGGATCTTTTGCAGTTCCATGGCGACGAAAGCGCGCAGGAATGTGAAGGCTGGCATCGTCCGTACATCAAAGCGCTGCGGGTCAAGGCCGGCGATGACATTGCCGCCGCCTGCGATGCCTTTCCCGGCGCCAGTGGCGTACTGCTCGACACGTATGTCGAAGGTGTGCCCGGCGGAACCGGCGAGGCGTTTGACTGGTCACTGATTCCGCAACACTTGAGCAAGCCGCTGATTCTGGCCGGCGGCCTGACGCCGGAGAACGTTGCCGACGCGGTAGCACGGGTCAAGCCCTACGCGGTGGATGTCAGCGGCGGGGTAGAAGCGAGCAAAGGCATCAAGGATCACCACAAGATTCGCGCATTCATCAACGCGGTGCGCGGCAATACATCGTCGATGTGACGGCTGGCAGTCTGCCGCCGTCCATCAATGCACTTGCACAAAGCAGGCGCGGCTGAGGGTTGCTGAATCGTCGCAGGTCATGTTCCGCGCTGACCGCCACTGTTCGGCAACCATCGCCACACACATGAATTTAGCTCAAGGGCATACGCGGGGCTGCGAACCAGAGCGTTCGGGCCGCCGGTACTGGAGAAAGAAAGCATGAGCAACTGGTTAGTAGACAAACTGATCCCTTCGATCATGCGCTCGGAGGTCAAGAAGAGCTCGGTGCCTGAAGGTCTGTGGCACAAATGCCCGTCCTGCGAGGCGGTGTTGTACCGTCCGGAGCTGGAAAAGACCCTGGACGTTTGCCCCAAGTGCAACCATCACATGCGCATCGGCGCACGTGCCCGCATCGACATCTTCCTCGATCCGGAAGGCCGCAACGAACTGGGCGCTGATCTGGAGCCGGTTGACCGTCTGAAATTCCGCGACGGCAAGAAGTACAAGGATCGCCTGGTTGCTGCGCAAAAGCAGACCGGCGAGAAAGATGCGCTGATCTCGGTCAGCGGTACCCTGCTGGGCATGCCGGTAGTGGTTTCGGCATTCGAATTCAACTTCATGGGCGGTTCCATGGGCGCCATCGTCGGTGAGCGCTTCGTTCGCGCTGCCAACTACGCACTGGAAAACCGCTGCCCGATGATCTGCTTCGCCGCTTCCGGTGGCGCACGCATGCAGGAAGCGCTGATCTCGCTGATGCAGATGGCCAAGACCTCGGCCGTGCTTGCGCGTCTGCGTGAAGAAGGCATTCCGTTCATCTCCGTACTGACCGACCCGGTCTACGGCGGCGTTTCCGCCAGTCTGGCGATGCTTGGCGACGTCATCGTCGGCGAACCGAAAGCCCTGATCGGCTTCGCCGGCCCGCGTGTGATCGAGCAGACCGTGCGCGAGAAACTGCCGGAAGGCTTCCAGCGCAGCGAATTCCTGCTGGAGCACGGCGCGATCGACATGATCATCCACCGTCAGGAACTGCGTCCGCGTCTGGGTAACCTGCTGGCACAGATGACCGGCAAGCCGACGCCGAAGTTCGTCGCCGCGCCGATCGAACCGATCGTGGTGCCACCGGTGCCTGCCAACGTATGACCCAGCGCACCCTTGGTGAATGGCTCGCCTACCTTGAGCAGTTGCATCCGTCGGCCATCGACATGGGCCTGGAGCGTTCGCAACAGGTAGCGTCCCGCATGGGGCTGGGCCAGCCGGCGCCTCGGGTGATCACGGTCACCGGCACCAACGGCAAGGGTTCGACCTGCGCGTTCGTGGCTTCGTTGCTGCGTGCCCAGGGCCTGAGCGTTGGTGTCTACAATTCTCCGCACCTGCTGCGTTACAACGAGCGGGTGCAGCTCAACGGCGTCGAAGCCACTGACGCGCAGCTCTGCGAAGCCTTTGCTGCGGTCGAGGCGGGCCGCGGCGAGACTTCCCTGACTTACTTCGAAATGGGCACTCTGGCAGCGTTCTGGCTGTTCCAGCAGGCGGCGCTTGACGCTGTGGTGCTTGAAGTGGGGTTGGGCGGGCGTCTGGATACCGTCAATGTGGTCGATGCCGATATTGCGCTGGTCACCAGCATTGGTGTCGATCACGCCGATTACCTGGGCGATACCCGCGAATCCGTGGCCTACGAGAAGGCCGGAATTTTCCGCCAGGGCAAGCCTGCTCTGTGTGGCGACCTGAATCCTCCGCAACCACTGCTCGACAAGGCACGCGAACTGGCTTGCCCGTTTTTTCTGCGTGGTCGCGATTTCGATCTCGGCATCACTGATCAACACTGGCAATGGCGCGGCACCGATGTCCAAGGCCAATCGGTCGAATTGCGCGACTTGCCGCTGCTCGATCTGCCGATGGAAAACGCCGCGCTGGCGCTGCAAGCCTATCTGCTGACAGGTTTGCCGTGGAATGCCGAACAGATTGTCGCGGCGTTGCAGGCGACGCGCGTGGTCGGGCGCCTCGATCGTCGGTCATTCGAATGGAATGGCAAGCGCCTGAACGTTTTGCTTGATGTTGGTCACAACCCGCACGCCGCTGAGTATCTCGCCCGGCGTCTGGCCGCGCGGCCGCCGGTTGGCAAGCGTCTGGCGGTGTTCGGATTGCTGGCCGACAAGGATCTGGATGGTGTTGTTGGCGAATTGAATGCTAGTGTCGCGCATTGGGCTGTCGCGCCGCTGGATTCGCCGCGCGCGCGTCCGGTGGCTGAACTTGAGGCAGCGCTGCAGAACCTTGGTGCTTCGGTTACGTCCTATGCCAGCGTTGCGGCCGCTCTGGAAGGGCAGTGTGCGGTAGCAACCAGTGACGACGAGATTCTCTTGTTCGGATCATTTTATTGTGTCGCCGAGGCCCTTGAATGGCTGGTCCGGCGCTCCACGGAGGAAGCGGCAAATGGCTTTGCTGGATAAAGCGTACAAGCAGCGCATGGTTGGCGCGCTGGTGCTGGTGGCGCTGGCGGTGATCTTCCTGCCGATGCTGTTTTCCCGTCAGGACGAGCAGCGTCAGGTGACCGTCGAGGCCCCGGCTGCGCCTCAGCCTTCGGCCATGCCGCAAGTGCAAATGGACCCGGTCGCCGTGCCTGAGCCCCAGGCTTTGCCACAAGAGCCGGTGCCAACGGACGAAGAGGTCGCTGAAGAAGCTGCGCCCGCTGCACCGGCCACCCCGGCCGCCCCGGCACCGACCATCCCGGCGCAGATTGCCCGCCCGGCAACGCCGCCACCAGTGGCCAAGCCGATTCCGGCGCCGGCTCAGCCAATCACCTCCGCAACCAGCAAGCCTGACACCACGCAGAGCCGCGTCGATGCCAACGGTCTGTCGGTGAGCTGGTCGGTGCAACTGGCCAGCCTGTCGAGCCGCGCCAGCGCCGAGAGCCTGCAGAAGAACCTGCGCAGCCAGGGTTATAACGCCTACATTCGTTCGGCCGATGGCAAGAATCGGGTGTTCGTCGGTCCGCTGATCGAGCGTGCCGAAGCCGATCGTCTGCGTGATCTACTGAGTCGTCAGCAGAACCTCAAGGGCTTCGTTGTCCGTTTTCAGCCTGAACGTGGCTGAAATCTATCACCTCGATTGAAAAGCACTGACAATCGCAGCTTACCGACAGCCATGCGCTCTGCTAAAATGCGCCGCCTTATCCGTCTGTAGGCTGCACTGTGCCATTTACCTGGGTTGACTGGGCGATCGTTGCAATCATCGCCATCTCCGCTTTGATCAGTCTGAGCCGCGGCTTCGTAAAGGAAGCTTTATCGCTGCTGACCTGGATCATCGCAGGAGCGGTTGCCTGGATGTTTGGTGGCTCACTGTCCGAGTACCTCGCCGGATACATCGAAACCCCATCGGCTCGCGTGATCGCGGGCTGTGCCATCATGTTTGTCGCCACACTGATCGTGGGCGCAATGATCAATTATCTTATCGGCGAGTTGGTTCGCGTTACCGGGTTGTCCGGGACCGATCGATTCCTCGGCATGGCCTTCGGCGCAGCGCGTGGCGTGTTGTTGGTGGTCGTGGCGGTCGGGCTGTTGAGCCTGGGGCCGGTACAGCAGGACGGGTGGTGGAAAGAATCACAGCTCGTGCCCAAGTTTCTATTGGTCGCCGACTGGTCCAAAAACCTGATACTCGGGTGGAGCAGTCAGTGGCTTGCCAGCGGAATCAGCGTACCCGCTGAGATTCCGTTCAAGGAGCAGCTCTTGCCGACGGCGAAAACGCCTCAGTGAGTGCTGTTCAGTTCAGATCCATTAAGTAGGGGTTGCGTCGCATGTGTGGCATCGTCGGTATCGTCGGTAAGTCGAACGTCAATCAGGCGCTGTATGACGCGCTAACCGTGCTCCAGCACCGCGGCCAGGACGCTGCCGGTATCGTGACCAGCCATGATGGCCGGTTGTTCCTGCGCAAGGATAATGGCCTGGTGCGTGACGTGTTCCAGCAGCGTCACATGCAGCGTCTGGTCGGCCACATGGGTATCGGCCACGTCCGTTACCCGACTGCCGGCAGCTCGACGTCGGCCGAAGCCCAGCCGTTCTACGTCAACTCGCCGTACGGCATCACCCTGGCGCACAACGGTAACCTGACCAACGTTGAACAGTTGGCCAAAGAGATCTACGAATCCGATCTGCGTCACGTCAACACCAGTTCCGACTCGGAAGTGCTGCTCAACGTGTTCGCCCACGAGCTGGCCCAGCGCGGCAAGCTGCAGCCGACCGAAGAAGACGTGTTCGCCGCTGTGACCGATGTGCACAACCGCTGCGTGGGTGGTTACGCCGTTGTGGCGATGGTCACCGGTTACGGCATCGTCGGTTTCCGCGATCCGCACGGCATTCGCCCGATCGTGTTCGGCCAGCGTCACACTGACGAAGGCGTCGAGTACATGATCGCCTCGGAAAGCGTTTCCCTGGACGTGCTCGGTTTCACCCTGATCCGCGACCTCGCGCCAGGCGAAGCGGTGTACATCACCGAAGATGGCAAGCTGCACACCCGTCAGTGCGCAACCAACCCGTCGCTGACCCCGTGCATCTTCGAACACGTCTACCTGGCGCGTCCGGATTCGATCATCGACGGCGTCTCGGTGTACAAGGCGCGTCTGCGCATGGGCGAGAAGCTTGCCGAGAAGATCCTGCGTGAGCGTCCTGAGCACGACATCGACGTGGTCATCCCGATTCCGGACACCAGCCGTACTGCCGCGCTGGAGCTGGCCAATCACCTGGGTGTGAAATTCCGCGAAGGCTTCGTCAAGAACCGTTACATCGGCCGCACCTTCATCATGCCGGGCCAGGCTGCGCGCAAGAAGTCGGTACGTCAAAAGCTCAACGCCATCGAGCTGGAATTCCGTGGCAAGAACGTGATGCTGGTCGATGACTCGATCGTGCGCGGCACCACTTGCAAGCAGATCATCCAGATGGCCCGCGAGGCCGGCGCGAAAAACGTCTACTTCTGCTCGGCGGCACCTGCGGTGCGCTTCCCGAACGTGTACGGTATCGACATGCCGAGCGCCCACGAGCTGATCGCGCACAACCGTTCGACTCAGGACGTGGCCGACCTGATCGGCGCAGACTGGTTGATCTATCAGGACCTGCCTGACTTGATCGAAGCGGTCGGCGGCGGCAAGATCAAGATCGAGCACTTCGATTGCGCGGTGTTCGACGGCAAGTACGTGACCGGTGACGTCGACGAGGCTTACCTGAACAAGATCGAACAGGCGCGCAACGATGCCTCGAAGGTCAAGACCCAGGCAGTCAGTGCGATCATCGATCTGTACAACAACTGAGTTTCCACCGGCCCTGAGGGGCCGGTTTTGTATCTGATATTTATTGTTCGTGAACAAAGGAGAGACAGCATGAGTCAGGAATGGGATGCCGGTCGGCTGGACAGCGACCTCGAAGGCGTAGCGTTCGATACCCTGGCCGTCCGTGCCGGTCAGCACCGCACGCCGGAAGGCGAACACGGTGATCCGATGTTCTTCACTTCCAGCTACGTGTTCCGCACCGCTGCCGATGCAGCGGCGCGCTTTGCCGGCGAAGTGCCGGGCAACGTCTATTCGCGTTACACCAACCCGACCGTGCGTGCGTTTGAAGAGCGCATCGCCGCGCTGGAGGGCGCCGAGCAAGCCGTCGCCACGGCAACCGGCATGGCCGCGATCATGGCGGTGGTGATGAGCCTGTGCAGTGCTGGCGATCATGTGCTGGTGTCGCGCAGCGTGTTCGGCTCGACCATCAGCCTCTTCGAGAAGTACTTCAAACGCTTCGGCGTCGAAGTCGATTACGTCCCGCTGGCCGATCTGTCGGCCTGGGACGCGGCGATCAAGTCCAACACCAAGCTGCTTTTTGTCGAGTCGCCGTCCAATCCGTTGGCCGAACTGGTGGATATCGCCGCGCTGGCAGAAATCGCGCATGCCAAAGGCGCGCAGCTGGTGGTCGACAACTGCTTCTGCACCCCGGCGTTGCAGCAGCCGCTGAAGCTCGGCGCGGACATTGTCGTGCACTCGGCGACCAAGTTCATCGACGGTCAGGGCCGCTGCATGGGCGGCGTTGTCGCCGGTCGCGGTGAGCAGATGAAAGAAGTAGTCGGCTTCCTGCGGACCGCCGGCCCGACCCTCAGCCCGTTCAACGCGTGGATCTTCCTCAAAGGCCTCGAGACCCTCAACCTGCGCATGAAAGCGCATTGCGCCAACGCTCAGGCGCTGGCCGAATGGCTGGAGCAGCAGGACGGCATCGAGAAGGTCCATTACGCCGGTCTGAAGAGCCATCCGCAGCACGAGTTGGCTCAGCGCCAGCAGAAGGGTTTTGGTGCAGTGGTCAGCTTCGAGGTCAAGGGCGGCAAAGAAGGCGCCTGGCGCTTTATCGATGCTACTCGGTTGATTTCGATCACCGCCAACCTCGGCGACAGCAAAACCACGATCACCCATCCAAGCACCACCTCCCACGGCCGTCTGGCGCCGCAGGAGCGTGAAGCGGCGGGGATTCGCGACAGCCTTATCCGCGTCGCGGTTGGTCTGGAAGATGTCGCTGACCTGCAGGCTGACCTGGCGCGCGGTCTGGCGGCATTGTGATCGAGTTGTCCACACCGGCGGCCAATACCCATGGCCGCGTGGCGCTGGTCACTGGCGCTGCACGCGGTATCGGCCTCGGAATTGCCGCCTGGCTGATCAGCGAAGGCTGGCAAGTGGTGCTGACCGATCTCGATCGGGCACGTGGTTCGAAAGTGGCGAAGGTGCTCGGCGAGAATGCCTGGTTCATCGCCATGGACGTCGCCGAGGAAAATCAGGTCGCACTGGGCGTGGCCGAGGTGCTGGGGCAGTTTGGTCGCCTTGATGCGCTTGTCTGCAACGCGGCGGTGGCCGATCCGCACAACATTACTCTGGAAAGCCTCGATCTCGCCTATTGGAATAGGGTGCTGGCGGTGAATCTGAGCGGGCCGATGTTGCTGGCCAAGCACTGTGCGCCTTATCTGCGTGCGCACAACGGTTCGATCGTCAATCTGGCCTCGACCCGTGCGCGACAGTCGGAGGCGGACTCCGAGGCGTATGCGGCGAGCAAGGGTGGGCTGTTGGCGCTGACCCATGCGCTGGCAATCAGCCTTGGACCGGAAATCCGCGTGAACGCAGTCAGTCCTGGTTGGATCGATGCGCGTGATCCCTCGGTGCGTCGCGCCGAACCTTTGGCCGATGCCGATCACGCCCAGCATCCGGCGGGCAGGGTGGGGACGGTCGAAGACGTGGCGGCGATGGTGGCGTGGTTGCTGTCGCGTAATGCGGGATTTGTCACCGGGCAGGAATTTGTCGTCGATGGCGGCATGACCAAGAAAATGATCTACGAGCAGTGAAAGGCAGCTTCAAGCTTCAAGGTGCAAGCTAAAGCAAGACGCTGGTGTGCCTGCTTTAGGTGATCCTGCTTTTTCTTGGAGCTTGGAGCTTGGAGCTTGCAGCTAAAACCCGTTTTTGAAAAAAACTCCAATCCTGCTATTGACTTAGCTTCGCCACCTGCGTAAATTTCGCGGCCTCGGAGATGCAAACGGGTGATTAGCTCAGCTGGGAGAGCGTCTGCCTTACAAGCAGAATGTCGGCGGTTCGATCCCGTCATCACCCACCACTCCCGAGAAGCTTGCGCAAGCAAGAGAGTAGGCTGAAAGTGCCTGCACCGACGCGCAGCGGTAGTTCAGTCGGTTAGAATACCGGCCTGTCACGCCGGGGGTCGCGGGTTCGAGTCCCGTCCGCTGCGCCATATTTTACGAGTCAGATTCATCTGATTCGCGATTGCAAGGCACCGAAGCCGGCAATCAAAACGAGTTACTTGAGCGCAAGCTCAAAGCGATACGCAGCGGTAGTTCAGTCGGTTAGAATACCGGCCTGTCACGCCGGGGGTCGCGGGTTCGAGTCCCGTCCGCTGCGCCATATCTGCTTCAAGGACCACTGAACGCCTTGAAGCGCCGAAACCAGTCATAGGCTGAATCGGATCGATAGCAAAGACCCTGGTCGAAAGACCGGGGTTTTTTGTGTCTGAAATTTGGTTATTCCTCTTCCTCACTCCTTAAGTCCATGCGAATCCCTGTGGGAGCGAGCCTGCTCGCGAAAGCGCCGGTACATTCAAAATCTGTATTGCCTGGAAAAAAGTTTTCTCGAGCAGGCTCGCTCCCACATAGGCACGCTCTGTTGTCTCGGCGGATCGGATGCGGTGCCACGTCGCATTGATTTTTTGATTATTTGGTCAGGTTTTTGTAACTGGTTGTTTGCTGTGGGCGCAGAAACCTTTAAAGTTAACCTTTCGGTCAGCTTTGCACTGTCAACACAGCTCTTTGCTTCGCCAGAAAGAGCTTCTGCACGACTCGAGATCCCCAGTAGATAACCACAAGGGCGGACCTATAACCGCCCAGAGGATGATCCATGTCCAACCGTGAAATATCCCGGCGCTCGTTCCTCCAGGGCGGGCTGGTGGCGGGTGTGAGCGTTACGCTCACGCCGCTCAGCAGTCAGGCGCTGGCTGCCTTGATGGAAAACAGCGTCACTGTGCCGTCCGAGAAATGGCTCGGCAATAACGGCAAGGCCCGTCAACGCAACGATGCCTTGTCCAAGGTCTGCGGCAGCAAGGTGTTTGCCCGCGACATCCGCGCCAAGGACATGCCCGGCTGGCCTGAGCAACAGGGCCACGCCATGCTGCTGAAAACCATCAAGGCCGACCATATCTACGCAGGTTACGACCTGTCGTGGCTCGGCGCCGATCTGCAGCCAGACCGCATCGTTACCGCTGCCGATCTGGACAAGGACGGTATCGTCTTCCCCGAAGAGCACGCGCCTGATCCATTGCTGCCGGAAGGCAAAGTGCCGATGTTCATCGGTCACCCGGTGGCGATCCTGATCTGGAACGATTTCGAGCGTTTCCGTCAGGCCAAGAACCAACTCAAATTCAATGACAAAGCGATTCGTTACGGCGCCAAAGTGCCGTTCTACGAAGGTGATCCCTACGGCAGCTTCCGCTACGTGCGCGTCGGTGGCGCGACTTCGGCGGACGAAGACGAGTTCGCCAGCCTCAAGGATTCGATCCTGTTCCCGATGCTGAAGAACCGCCGTCCAGTGTGGAATGCATCGCCGAACCTGCATGGCAACCTCACCGAGCGCGGCCTGTTCTACGCCGACCGCATGAAGCAGGAAATCGACACGCCGCCAGACAACTGGCTGGTGTTCGATGAGCGCTACAAGACGCCGTCGATCGAACCGGCCGCCCTCGAGCCGGACAACGGCAACGGCTGGTACGACCCGAAAACCAAAATCCTGCATTTCGTCGTGGCGACGCAGTGCCCGCTGGAAGTCGCGACCGAGACTGCGAAGATGATCGGGCCGTCGCGTTTCGGCCTGGCCAACCTGAACATGCACCCGGGCTACACCGTCGGGTATGGCTCCAAAGACCACAACATTTTTGTCTACTATGCAGCCCTGGCCGCGCTGTACGGCGCCGGTGTGCCGGTGCGTCTGGCCAACGACCGCTACGAGCAATTCCAGAGCGGCATCAAGCGTCACCCGTTCGACATCCGCTACCAGTTGGCCGTGGACAAGAACGACTACACCTTCAAGATTTTCCGCGCGGAAATGAGCGTCGACGGCGGCGGTCGGGTCAACTACAGCCCATCGGTGGCAGCGGTTGGCGCCACGGCTGCGCAGTCGATCTACTACATGCCGCAGAACGACCTGCAAGTCACCGCGTATCACTCGCGCGCGGTCGAGGCGGGTTCGATGCGCGGTTACGGCACCCTGCAAAGCATGGCGGCGACCGAAATGATGGTCGACGAGATCGCCAGTCGTCTGGGTGTCGACGCCATCGATTTGCGCCGCAGGAATGCCCTGCGTTCCGGCATGAAAAATACCCAGGGCGCGATCCCGGCCGGTGCATTGCGCCTGCACGAAATTCTCGACAAGGCCTCGGTGCACGAAGTCTGGAAAAACCGCGACACGATCAAGCAGCAACGTGAAGCGGCAGACCCGGATAACTGGTACGGCGTCGGTTTCGCCATCTGCCAGAAAGACTTCGGTACCGGCTCCGAAGCGCCGATGGCCAGCATCGAATTCACCGCTGACGGGCGCATCACCCTGCGCCATATCGGTATCGAAATCGGCACCGGCATGTCCACTTCGCAAGCCTTGGTCGTCGCCGATTTCCTCGGCAGCTCGGCGCATGATGTGAAGACCGGAGAAACCGAGTGGCAGGAAATGCAGCTGATCACCAGCGGCAACCCGTACATCATGAGTCAGGCCGAGCAGGACAATCTGCTGCGCAATCCGCGCTGGGTCGGCAAGTTGGCGTCGGCGTCTTCGGCGACCAACTCCGCCTACTACTTCAGTCATGCGACCCGTGAAGCTGCGCGTGTGCTGTTCAACCACGGTTTGTGGCCGGCGGCGCTGGAGATCTGGCGTCAGGGGCCGTACGGCGGTCAGGCCAACCCTTACGTGGTGCGCCGCGAAGATGCGCATTGGGTCGATGGCAAGCTGACCGCCAACGGCATGCAGCCGCTGAGTTTCGAAGAACTGGCCAAACGCGCCCACGAACGCGGTCTGGTGACTGGCGCCACGGTGCATGGTTTCAACCGCTGGAGCTGGGCCGAGGCTGAATACAGCATCGACGGCGTGCGCGAGCGCCTGCCGCTCGACGGTCTGGCGGTGAAATACGGCGATGGCGCGCCGCAAGCGAAGAAAGCGCAGATGAACAGCGCCGGCTTCCACTTGCTTGATCGGCAGAACGTCAACTACCCGGTAGTGCAGTTGAACAACGCTGCCGTGACCTATTACAGCCCGGTCGCGACGCTGGTTGAGTTGAAGGTCAATAAAGGCTCGGCGGAGGTTCAGGTGCTCAACCACCATTCGTGGATCGAGTGCGGGCGCGTGCTGGTTGAACAGTTGGTCAAGGGCCAGCTCGAAGGCGGTATCGCCATGGGTATTGGTCATGCGCTGATGGAAGAGATGCCGTTGTACGAAGGCGGGCCGGGGGAGGGTGACTGGAACTTCAACCGTTACCGCCTGCCGATGGCGCGTCACGTTGCGGTGTGGAAGCAGACCGCGGAGATCCTGCCGCCGCTGTCGCCGAGCGATCCGTCCAAGGGCATCGCCGAAGTGGTGATGATCCCGATTGTCGGTGCCATCGGTAACGCCGTGGCGCATGCCATCGGTAAACGTGTTCGCGACCTGCCCATCACTGCTGCGCGCATCAAGGAGGCCCTCAATGGCTAACCGTCCGCTTCAACTGACCCTCAATGGTCAATCCGTCGGCCCGGTGGACATCCCTGATGACCTGCCGATGATCGACTATCTGCACGAATACAAAAACCTCACCGGCTCGCGGCTGGGCTGCGGTCAGGGGATCTGCCACGCCTGCGTGGTGATCGTCGATAACCCCGACGGTACCAGCGAAGAAGTGCGCACCTGCATCACCGGCGCGCACTACTTCGAGGGCAAGAAAGTCCGCACCATCGAAGGCCACGCCACTCGCGACGAGCAGGGCCAGGTCACCGAGCTCAATCCGATCCAGCAGCGCTTTGTCGACGAGTTCGCTTTCCAGTGCAGCTACTGCGCGCCAGGCTTCGTCAACGCCGCGACCGTGCTGGTCGAGAAGCTGCAGCGCCAGCCGATTGTCAAAAGTCAGCTGGAACAGGTGATCGAGGACAGTCTCGGCCATCACGTCTGCCGCTGCACCGGTTACGTGCGTTATTACAACGCCACGCGCAACGTGCTGACCGATCTCGGCCTGGTCAAGGAGGGTTGAGCATGAAGCGTTTACTGACCCGCCTGACTTTTGCGGTCGGACTGGCCGCGCCGCTTTTGGCGGTCCACGCCGATGAACAGGTCAAGCGCGGCGAATACCTCGCCCGCGCTGCCGACTGCATGGCCTGCCACACCGCACCGGGTGGCGCGCCGTATGCCGGCGGCCTGCCGATCGTCTCGCCATTCGGCACGATCTACGGCACCAACATCACCCCGAGCAAAGAGCACGGCATCGGTCTGTACAACGATGACGAGTTCTTCGCTGCGCTGACCGAAGGCAAACGACGCGACGGTGCGAATCTGTATCCAGCGATGCCGTACACCTCGTATCACCTGATGCCGCGCGCCGATTCCGATGCGATTCACGCGTATCTGAAAACCATCGAACCGATCGAACGCGCCGCGCCGGTGACCAGCCTGAGCTTTCCGTTCAACGTGCGTCTGGGCCTGACCGGCTGGAACATGCTCTACGGCAAAGACGTCAAGCTGGAACCGGCCGAAGGCAAAAGTGAGGCATGGAAGCGCGGCCAGTACATGGTCGACGTTCTCGGTCACTGCGGCGAATGCCATACGCCACGCGGCCTGCCCGGCGCGATGCAAATGGACAAGCGCATGACCGGCGGCATTCTCAATGGTTATCTGGCACCGAGCCTGCTGGCCACCGACCTGGCCGCGCGCGGCTGGAATCAGCAGGATCTGAGCACGTTTCTGAAGCATGGCATGAGCGCGCAAGGAACGATGTTCAACGAAATGTTCCCGGTGTTTCACAACAGCACTCAAGGTCTGAGCGATGCTGACCTGGCGGCAATGGCGACGTTCCTCCTTGGCGAGCAACCGCCACCAGCCAAAGAGCTCGTCGAAGTACCGCTGGACAAGCTCAGCGCGAGTGCCCAGCGCGGCCGTCAGGAATATCTGAACGTCTGCGCCGGTTGCCACGCGGCTGGCGGTGAAGGCAAGCCGCACATCGCAGTGGCCATGCGCGGCAACACCACGTTGCGTCTGGAAGATCCGCGCAACCTGTTGCGAGTGATCGAGGATGGCATCGGCGAACAGAAGTTTTCCGGGTTCGAGCACATGCAGCCGATGCCGGGTTTTGCTGAAAAGCTCAGTCCTGAGCAATTGACCGATCTGCTCAACTATTTGCGTCAAGGTTGGGGCGGACAGAGCGCTGAGCTGGCAGTAAGTGAAGTGCAGAAGCTGCAAGCCGACGCGCCGAGCGTCGAGCACAAGGCCCACTGATATGCAGCATCTCGATCTGCAAGTGGTGCGTAGGGCGCTGGAATGGTCGGTGGCCGGGCAGCGAATCTGGCTGTGCACGGTGCTGACCACTTACGGCTCGGCACCGCGCGCGCCGGGTTCGCTGCTCGCGGTGAACGAAGGCGGGCAGTGGATCGGTTCGCTGTCGGGCGGTTGCGTGGAGGAGGATTTTCTTGAGCGCGTTGCCGAAGGTGCGTTTCTCGAAACAGTAAGCGTCGTGCGTTACGGCGAAGGCGATGATCCGCGCTCGCGGGTCAGTCTGCCTTGCGGTGGCATTCTCGATGTGTTGGTGGAGAAACTTGACGCCGACTGCGCGGTGCAGGCGCACCTGCGTGAACTGGAATCAGCGCTGCTGGGTCAGCGTCGTCTGCTTCGCGAAGTCGATCTGGCCAGCGGTGCGCGCGCTCTGTTTGCTGATCGCGAGCAGGGTGCGCGGATCGAGCGTGAGATCGATCGGGTGCGCATCCGTATTGGTGCAGCACAGCGTTTGTTGCTCGCCGGCTACTCCAGTGTGGCGCAGGCCTGTGCCGAGTTCGCGGTAGGACTTGGCTTCGAAGTGATTCTCTGCGATCCGCGCGACGAGGTGCTGGAAGGTGTGGTGCTCAATGGCGTGGAAATTCGTCGGCAGTTGCCTTCGGTGTTTATTGCCGACGGTGGTTGTCATCGCGATACGGCGGTAGTGGCGTTGACCCACGATCCGCGTATCGATGATCTGGCGATGATGGAGGCGGTGCGCACCAAGGCGTTTTACATCGGTGTGATGGGGTCGCAGCAGACATCGCAAAAACGCTTTGAGCGCTTACGTCGCATTGGTGGTTTGAGCGAGGCGGAGCTGGAGCGGATTCATGCGCCGATCGGCCTCAACCTCGGCAGCAAGACACCGGCGGAAATTGCGCTGGCGGTGCTGGCGGATATCCTGCGGATTCGCAGCGGGATCGCTCGGGATCAGCTCTGATCCTAGGCCTTGCTGAATCTACTGTGGCGAGGGGATTTATCCCCGTTGGACTGCGCAGCAGTCCCCTCCTGCTCAAGAGGGGGCGCTTCGCACCCCCCAACGGGGATAAATCCCCTCGCCACAATGGTGTTTATAGGCCGTACTTATCGCGCAGCCCGTAATACCAGGCGCCCAGCGCGGCAAACGGTGTGCGTAGCAATTGCCCGCCGGGGAAGGGGTAGTGCGGCAGGTCGGCAAAGGCATCGAAACGCTCGGCCTGACCGCGCAACGCTTCGGCGAGGACTTTGCCAGCCAGGTGCGTGTAGGTGACGCCGTGACCGCTGCAACCCTGCGAATAATAGATGTTGTCGCCCAGGCGCCCGACCTGTGGCAAGCGCGACAGGGTCAGCAGGAAGTTGCCGGTCCAGGCGTAATCGATCTTCACATCCTTGAGTTGCGGGAAGGCCTTGAGCATCTTCGGGCGGATGATCGCTTCGATGTTCGCCGGATCGCGAGCGCCGTAAACCACGCCGCCACCGAAGATCAAGCGCTTGTCGGCGGTCAGGCGATAGTAGTCGAGCAGATAGTTGCAGTCTTCCACGCAGTAATCCTGCGGCAAAAGCGCCTTCGCCAGCTCATCGCCCAGCGGCTCGGTGGTGATCACCTGGGTACCGCACGGCATCGATTTGGCCGCCAGTTCCGGCACCAGATTACCGAGGTAGGCGTTGCCGGCGACGATGATGAACCTGGCCCTGACCTTGCCTTGCGGCGTATGCACAACCGGATTGGCCCCGCGCTCGATGCGCACGGCAGGTGATTGCTCATAGATGGTGCCGCCGAGAGACTCGACTGCCGCTGCTTCACCGAGCGCCAGATTCAGCGGATGAATGTGGCCGCCGCTCATATCGAGCATGCCACCGACGTATTGATCGCAACCCACCACTTCACGGATGCGGCGTTGATCCATCAATTCCAGCTGGGTGTGGCCGAAGCGTTCCCACAGGCGCTTTTGCGATTCCAAGTGCCCCATTTGTTTGGCGGAAAGGGCGGCGAATACACCGCCGTCTTTCAGGTCGCACTGGATGTTGTATCTGGCCACGCGCTCGCGAATGATCCGGCCGCCTTCAAAGGCCATTTCGCCGAGCAGTTGCGCCTGCTTGGGGCCGACCGTGCGTTCAATGACGTCGATGTCGCGGCTGTAGCTGTTGACGATCTGCCCACCGTTTCGGCCCGAGGCGCCAAAACCGACTTTCGCCGCTTCCAGCACGGTTACGCGAAAACCGTTCTCCAACAGGAACAGGGCGGACGACAGCCCGGTATACCCGGCGCCGATCACACAGACGTCCGTCTCCACATCATCCTGCAGCACAGGGCGTGGTGGTACGGCATTGGCCGACGCAGCGTAATAAGACTCTGGGTATTGGGTGTTCGCCATCCTGCCGCCTCTGTTTAATATATTTTACGAGTGTGCCGATCCTACCCGAGTTGAAAAACCTCCGCCAGCCAGCGGAAAATCTTCTTCGCTGAGGCGAAATTAAATATTTTGCATATTCATAGGGTTAGGTGAAAAAAAGGTGTTGACACCCCTCCGGAATTCCGTAGAATGCCGCCTCACAGCAGGCACGTAGCTCAGTTGGTTAGAGCACCACCTTGACATGGTGGGGGTCGTTGGTTCGAGTCCAATCGCGCCTACCAAACAAAATCCGCTCTGCTGGGCGGTCTGGAAGGGCTCACCGAAAGGTGGGCCCTTTTTTGTTGTCTGCGATTTGCGCAACGCTTGTTCCCGGTCCTTTCCGCTTCGCTCTGATCAGCTCTCCATTCATTACTGTTTGCGCAAAATGATCAAGCGCCATTTTGGTGCATTCTTCTTCCATTTCGTTGTTGAAAACACCTGAATATCCAAAGGCTTACAGCTCTTTTTCTCTAACCGGTTATCGAAAAAGCCTTGTTGCATGTTGGGAATTTAAGTAACATCGGACCTGCGTTCACCACCACGGTTTATGCATTTTTAAATCCCAAGCTTCCATCAGCTGCTTGGGATTTTTTTTGCCTGCGATTTGGCGTTGGGCATCTATCTCACCTTCACCTCCAGGCGAGGCGCCGTTTTTTCGTCTACTACTGACTGGCCGATTTTCAACTCTTTATAAGGGAGTGCGTCGATGCTGAGTCAGTGGGTCCTTGCCGCTATTCATCTATTCGCGTTTGCCTTGGCTTTCTGGGCAGTGCTGACGCGCGGCACAGCGTTCAGCCAGCTCTCGGCGGGCACGGGAGAGGTCAAGCGCGTTCTGCTCGCGGATAACCTTTGGGGGCTTTCAGCTTTGACGCTGCTTATCACCGGAGCGATGCGTGGGTTTGGTGGTTACGAGAAAGGCTCTGGCTATTACCTGCATCAGCCGCTGTTTCATCTGAAGATGACGCTGTTCTTGCTGATACTACTGATGGAGCTTGCACCCATGATCACGCTGATCAAATGGCGCATCGCATCGTCGCGCGGGGTAGCGCCTGATGCCGGGCGTGCGAAGTTGTACGCGGGAATCAGTCATGTTGAAGCGCTGCTGCTGATCCTGATGATGGTCGCGGCGACAGGCATGGCGCGTGGGGTGATATTCGCTTAGAAGGCGAAATTCTCCGTGCTCTATCGGAAACGTCCGACAGCCAGCTCCAGGAGTGAAAGGTAATATCGGCGCAAGAAAGGAGGGAGTGATAAGTGAAAGGAGTCAGTGTGCTTCAGGCGCCGTGCCCAGCGGGGTGAAATGCGGATGGCTAAACGGCGCGTGAATCTTTAGCCAGTCTTGCGCGACGGCAATAGGACTGGCTACGTAATGCAAAGTGGCTCAGGGTGTTTGCGGCTTGTCCGGAGCGGTCAGGCCGGCCTGGATGCGTTGGTAAATTTCTTCACGGTGCACTGCCACGTTTTTCGGAGCGTTGATGCCGATGCGGACTTGTTGGCCGCTGACTCCGAGGATGGTGATCGTGATGTCATCACCAATGTTTATGCTTTCACCGACTTTGCGGGTGAGTATCAGCATGGTCTTCTCCTTGATTGCTTTGTAGGGCACCTGATTCAGACAGTGCAGAGGTCGGTGGTATCTATAGATTAGTGCGAAGTCTCACGGTTTGGGTGCCTCTTTCTGACGCGCAGATGCGGCATTAATTCCCAGGGCGTAACTATACAGAGGCTGCAATCATCATTCTCGTTGTTTTGTGCCCATTTTGCGGGGCTCGCGAAGTATTTATGAATGATAAGATCGCTGCTTTACGAATTCCGAGGAAAGCGTTGTGCGCAAATTGGTTTGGCTGGTAGCGGCACTGGCATTGGCAGGCTGCGGTGAAGGCAAGAATGTAGATGCGCCGAAGCCTGAGACGAAGGTCGCGGCAGCGCCGGCGGCCGCCGCGCCACAGTGGGATCTGGAAGTGCGTGGCGAGACTCCTCAGGCCGTCAGTGACCTGAGCGGCTGGTTGATCGAGCACGCTTTCGTTCCGACGGTCGTCAAGGACGGCAACGGTAAAACGCGCATTCTGATAGGTCCGTTCAACTCCCTGGCTGATGCCGAAGCGCGCAAGGTGCAGGTGGATGCGGCGTTGGTAAAAGCCAAGAAACAAAATATCGAGTCGGTGGTGATTGAGCATCCGCTCACGCCATAAGCGTAGCGCCTTCAAAACAGATTGAACGCCAGACATGAAAAAGGCCTCGAGCATAACGCTCGAGGCCTTTTTATTTGTGCTGCGATCAGCCGCAGGCTTTCAGATTTACCGAGCCGACAAACTCGTTGCCGCGCCCCATCACGCACGCCACGCTCTGGTTGCGCTGACGTTCCCAGTCCTGCACTGGATAGGTCTTGTCCCACGCCTCGTACAACTGCCGATCCTGCTTCGACAGGCGCAGTCCGTATTGTTTGCTCATATAAAAATACGTGCGGGCGATCATGCCGCGAATCGAAGGGCGGGGCATGACTTTCTTCGCTTTGAAGTCGACCTGGGTCAGGCAGGATCCATACTGACCGGACTGCACCGGCAACCAGCCGTAGCTGAAGTTGCTGCGATCACCGTTGACCTCACCGATGCTCGGCACCAGGTTGTGCAGATCAGCTTCGGCCTTTTGATAAACCGGATCGTAACGCGTGCAATTTTTGCGTCCGCCTTGCTGCCAGCACTGTCGCTGATGCCCGATCTGCCACGCCGGCACGATGTGCTCCCACTCGATCCTCGATGCACGCTTGGCGTTCTTGCGCGGCACATAGCCGCAAGCCTTGAGATCTACGCGGTTGCCGGTGTACTTGCAGCCGCAGTAAAACTCCGTGGACTGCGGCGCATAAAGTTTCCATGCGGCTTTCTTGGCTTCGGAAAATGTACGCGGGGCGCCAGCCTGGGCGCCCACGGCGAAAAACAACAACAGCAAAGCAACACAGCGGACACTCATTGAATCAATCTTCCTTCGGCACAACCCAAAAAATCTGCACGCCACCGTCATCGCGATAAGCGAGGGTAACGTTGTCGTTCTCGTCGATTTCCTCGAGCAAGCGCTCCCAGTCGTCCATCGGCTCATCCGGCAAACGAAAAATCAGTGCGGCTTTGGCTTTTTGTGCGGTGGGGGAATTGATGATTTTCTGAACGCGCATACCCATGCGTTCATAAGCGTCAGGAGCAGCAGGAGAGGTGGCCACGAGGTTATCCTTATTAAGCTGTACGTGCATACAGTATTTAACTGTAAGCGATTTCGCAACTGCTTAAAATTCAAGAAAATCCTCTGACAGCGGGTTTCCGATTTTGGTGTAGGGCTTGTCGAGATTTTTGTGGGAAAAGTATTGGAAGGGTGTAAGCGGGGCACCACCTGCCAAGCTGACAGGTGATGCGCAATTGCCCGATCGAGAAGTAATCAGGCGATGTTCAATCAGTATTCCCAGAACATCCGTTGCAGCTCTTTGCTGTCGTTGGTCTTGGTCAGCGCGACCATCGCCAGGATGCGGGCTTTTTGCGGGTTCAGATCGTGAGCGACAACCCAGTCGTATTTGTCGTCAGGCTGTTCGGCGTTACGCAGGACAAAGCCGCCGGCGTTGACGTGGGACGAGCGAATGATCTGCACGCCATCCTTGCGCAGCGCTTGCAGGGATGGAACCACTCGAGAGGATACCGAACCGTTGCCAGTGCCGGCGTGGATGATGGCTTTGGCGCCGGCTTGTGCCAGTGCCTTGTAGGCGGTATCGCTGACGTTGCCGTAGGAATAGGCAATTTCTACGTCAGGCAGGCTCTTGATGTTTTTGATGTCGAATTCCGAATCCATGGTGTGACGCTTGGCCGGCAGGCGGAACCAGTAGGATTTGCCTTCGACCACCATGCCCAGCGGACCCCAAGCGCTTTTGAATGCTTCGGTCTTGATGTTGATCATTTTGCTGACGTCGCGACCGGACTGGATCTCGTCGTTCATGGTCACCAGCACACCTTTGCCGCGCGCTTCTTTGCTGCTCGCCACGGCGACGGCGTTGTACAGGTTGAGCATGCCGTCTGCCGACATGGCAGTGCCCGGACGCATCGAGCCAACGACGATGATCGGCTTGTCGGTCTTCTCGACCAGGTTCAGGAAGTAAGCGGTTTCTTCGAGGGTGTCGGTACCGTGGGTGATAACGATGCCGTCGACGTCCTTACTGTCAGCCAGTTCGGAAACGCGACGACCCAATTGCAGCAGGTTGTCGTTGGTGATGCTTTCCGAAGCGATCTGCATGACTTGTTCGCCACGCACGTTAGCCAGTTTGCTCAACTCGGGAATGCCGGCAATCAGTTGTTCGATGCCGACTTTTGCTGCCTGATAAGTGGCGCTGTTGGCAGCACTGGCGCCGGCGCCAGCGATGGTGCCGCCTGTGGCGAGGACGACGACGTTGGCCAGTTTCGTCTGGGTTTCGGCTTCTTTTGCCTGAAGGGCAGTAGGCAGGAGCAGGAGGAGGGCCAATGCGCCCGGAATCAAAGTATTGAAAGCAGATTTCATTATTTTTCTCTCTAGTCGTGAGACGGTGCTGATGCAGGTTCATCTAGATGCGCCCCAAGCCGATCTGAATGCTCGGGGTGCAAGGACGGGAGCAGGATTCATACCATGCGTAATGTGCTGGCGGAAAATGTTTAACCCAATGATTTAAATCAATATTTGTCGAGGGCTGGAGCATCGTTGAGGATTCATCCATCCGGGATTCCGAACGACAGGAGGATTCGCGTTCGGCTCGCCGATAGGCAATCTCTGAAAAGCCAGGCGGGTGACAAATCTCCGCTAAAGAAATGTGCTCTCAGGCCGATGCGTCCTCAAGGAAACCAAATCTTAGGAGTTCACATGTCACTGACGGTCGGTTTTGCCAATCCCGCTGCAGTCACCATTGGCGGTAAAACTGCAGCGACGATCAACAGCCTGAACGATGCGACCAATGAGACTTCGGCGCAGGCGCTGGGTACCGAAAAGACTGAGAAGAATCAGGTCAGAACCGGTGGCGGGCCTGTGCAGGAAAACAGTGAAACCGAGGCTGACAGCAATCTCAGCATCACCGTCAAGACGTTGCTCAAGCGGATGAAGGAATTGCAGAAGCAACTTCAGGAGCAGCAACAGCAACTGGCTGCGGCTCAGGCCGCAAGCTATCCGACTCCCGAAGCGAAATCCCAGGCAGTGATGTCGATTCAGGGCCAGATCGCGCAAACCAGCGCCGCACTGGCAGAGGTGGCGGGTGCGTTGGTCAAGGAGATGTCGAAAAGCGCTACCAGCGGTGGCCTGGTCAACACAACCGCCTGAAGCGTCAGATGGCCGACTCAGCGATTCGGCCTACAACAAAAGACGATTTCTGATTGTTGACAAATGTCGGCGGGATTCTCATAGTTCGGTCTACGCAAACGTTTGCGCGGCTTGGAAGGGCATCTGCTCCCGGAGCCGTGACGTAGCTTACGTCAGCGCAAACGTTGCTCACAATAATCATAAGATCGGAGTGAACCCATGAAGCTGCCATTCGCCGCACGTCTTCTTGCTGTCGCTATGCTGGCTGCCACAGCCGCCGCACTACCTGTCTCCTCGGCGTTCGCCGAATCTGCAGAAAAGCCCAAAGTCGCCCTGGTCATGAAATCTTTGGCCAACGAATTCTTCCTGACCATGGAAGACGGCGCCAAGGCCTACCAGAAAGAACACTCCGCCGATTTCGATCTGATCTCCAACGGTATCAAGGACGAAACCGACACGGCCGGCCAGACTCGCATCGTCGAACAGATGATCTTGGCCAAGGTGAATGCACTGGTGATCGCGCCTTCTGACTCCAAGGCCATGGTGCCGGTGATCAAGAAGGCCGTAGACGCCGGTATCACGGTGATCAACATCGACAACCAGCTCGATCCCGCCGTGGTCAAAAGCAAAAACATCAACGTGCCGTTCGTAGGTCCGGACAACCGCAAGGGTGCACGTCTGGTTGGCGAATATCTGGCCAAGCAACTGAAGGCGGGCGACGAGGTCGGCATCATCGAAGGCGTGTCCACCACCACCAACGCGCAGGCGCGCACGGCCGGTTTCAAGGACGCGATGGAAGCCGCGCAGATCAAAGTGGTCTCGCTGCAGTCCGGTGACTGGGAGATCGACAAGGGCAACAAGGTTGCCGCTTCGATCCTCAGTGAATACCCGGATGTCAAAGCGCTGCTGGCCGGTAACGACAGCATGGCGGTCGGTGCCGTTTCCGCAGTCCGTGCCGCTGGTAAGGCAGGGCAGGTGAAAGTCGTCGGTTACGACAATATCAACGCGATCAAGCCAATGCTCAAGGACGGCCGCGTGCTGGCGACGGCTGACCAGTTTGCAGCCAAGCAGGCCGTGTTCGGCATCGAAACCGCGCTGAAGATCATCAAAGGCGAGAAAGTCGACAGCGGTGCCAACGGCGTGATCGAAACACCGGTCGAGCTGGTCACCCAGTAAGTCATCTGGCGACACAACGGCGCTCGTCCGTCCGGGCGAGCGCGTGGAGATTCCTATGTCAGTTTCCGCTCCGAACGCTGTCCTCTCGGTCAGCGGTATCGGCAAGACCTATGCGCAACCGGTGCTCACCGGCATCGATCTGACGCTGATGCGCGGTGAAGTACTGGCGCTGACCGGCGAAAATGGTGCCGGCAAAAGTACCCTGTCGAAGATCATTGGTGGTCTGGTCACACCCACTACCGGCCAGATGCAATTCCACGGCAAGGACTATCGTCCGGGCAGCCGTACCCAGGCTGAAGAGCTTGGCGTGCGCATGGTCATGCAAGAACTCAATCTGTTGCCGACGCTGTCGGTGGCGGAAAACCTGTTTCTGGATAATCTGCCGAGCAGCGCTGGCTGGATCAGTCGCAAGCAGTTGCGCAAGGCGGCGATCGAAGCCATGGCGCAGGTCGGCCTCGATGCGATCGACCCGGACACACTGGTTGGCGAGTTGGGTATCGGTCATCAACAGATGGTCGAAATCGCGCGCAACCTGATCGGCGACTGCCACGTGCTGATCCTCGATGAGCCGACCGCGATGCTCACGGCGCGCGAAGTCGAAATGCTCTTCGAGCAGATCAGCCGATTGCAGGCTCGCGGCGTTTCCATCATCTATATCTCCCATCGTCTCGAAGAACTGGCGCGGGTGGCGCAGCGTATTGCTGTGCTGCGTGACGGCAATCTGGTCTGCGTCGAGCCGATGGCCAACTACAACAGCGAGCAACTGGTCACCTTGATGGTCGGTCGCGAACTGGGCGAACACATCGACATGGGGCCGCGCAAGATCGGCGCTCCGGCGTTGACGGTCAAAGGCCTGACCCGTTCTGACAAAGTCCGCGACGTCTCTTTCGAGGTGCGTGCCGGGGAGATCTTCGGCATTTCCGGATTGATCGGAGCTGGGCGCACGGAATTGCTGCGGCTGATATTCGGTGCCGATGCTGCCGACAGCGGCACCATCGCGCTCGGCTCCCCGGCCAAGGTCGTGAGTGTTCGCTCGCCAGTCGATGCCGTACGCAATGGCATCGCGTTGATCACCGAGGATCGCAAGGGCGAAGGGCTGCTGCTCAGTCAGTCGATCAGCGCCAACATCGCCTTGGGCAACATGCCGGAAATCTCCAGTGGCGGTTTCGTCAACAACGGCGACGAAATTTGCCTGGCGCAACGTCAGATCGAGGCCATGCGCATCCGCAGTTCGAGCCCGACGCAGTTGGTTTCGGAACTGTCCGGCGGCAATCAGCAGAAGGTCGTGATCGGTCGCTGGCTGGAGCGCGACTGTTCGGTGCTGCTGTTCGACGAGCCTACTCGTGGAATCGATGTCGGTGCCAAGTTCGATATTTACGGTTTGCTCGGTGAGTTGACCCGCCAGGGCAAGGCATTGGTCGTGGTGTCCAGTGACTTGCGTGAGTTGATGCTGATCTGCGACCGGATCGGCGTGCTCTCGGCGGGACGTCTGATCGACACCTTCGAGCGCGACAGCTGGACCCAGGATGATTTGCTTGCCGCCGCTTTCGCCGGCTACCAGAAACGTGATGCGTTGCTCAATGAAGCAGCGCCTAGGGATCTCCCATGAAAACTGCATCTTCTGCCAGTAAACGTAGTGGCAATTTCTTTGGCCTGGGTACTTATCTGGGCCTGGCCGGTGCCTTGCTGGCGATGATTGCGCTGTTCTCAGTCCTGAGCAGCCATTTCCTCTCGTACAACACCTTCAGCACCCTGGCCAACCAGATTCCCGACCTGATGGTGCTGGCCGTGGGCATGACCTTTGTGCTGATCATCGGCGGCATCGACCTGTCCGTCGGCTCGGTCCTCGCGCTGGCCGCATCGACGGTCAGCGTTGCGATTCTCGGCTGGGGCTGGAGCGTTTTGCCAGCGGCGCTGCTCGGCATGGCGGTGGCGGCTCTGGCCGGGACCATCACTGGCTCGATCACCGTGGCCTGGCGGATTCCGTCGTTCATTGTCTCCCTCGGCGTGCTGGAAATGGCTCGCGGTGTGGCGTATCAGATGACCGGGTCGCGTACTGCGTACATCGGCGATGCGTTCGCTTGGCTGTCGAATCCGATCGCGTTCGGCATTTCCCCGTCGTTCATCATCGCTTTGCTGGTGATCTTCATCGCGCAGGCAGTTTTGACCCGCACTGTTTTCGGCCGTTACCTGATCGGCATCGGTACTAACGAAGAAGCCGTGCGACTTGCCGGGATCAATCCCAAGCCCTACAAGATTCTGGTGTTCAGCCTGATGGGGCTGCTGGCGGGCATCGCTGCGCTGTTTCAGATTTCGCGTCTGGAAGCGGCTGACCCGAACGCAGGTTCGGGTCTGGAACTGCAAGTGATCGCGGCGGTGGTTATCGGTGGTACCAGCCTGATGGGTGGACGCGGGTCGGTGATCAGCACTTTCTTTGGTGTGTTGATCATTTCCGTGCTCGCGGCCGGTCTCGCGCAGATTGGTGCGACGGAGCCGACCAAGCGCATCATCACCGGCGCGGTAATCGTTATCGCTGTGGTGCTCGACACCTATCGCAGTCAACGCGCCAGTCGCCGGGGCTGAACCATGGCAACGATCAAGGATGTAGCGGCGCTCGCGGGCATTTCCTACACGACCGTGTCGCACGTGGTGAATAACACCCGCCCGGTGAGTCAGGAAGTGCGGCGCAAAGTCGAGGCGGCGATCAAGAGCCTCGACTACGTTCCCAGTGCCGTGGCGCGCTCGCTGAAAGCCAAGACCACGGCGACCATTGGCCTGCTGGTGCCTAATAGCCTCAACCCGTACTTCGCTGAATTGGCGCGGGGGATCGAGGATTACTGCGAGCGCAACGGCTATTGCGTGATCCTCTGTAATTCCGACGACAACCCGGACAAGCAGCGCAGCTATTTGCGTGTGTTACTGGAAAAACGCATTGACGGTTTGATCGTCGCCTCCGCCGGCGGCGACAGTGGTCTGGCGCAAGGGCTGGCGGGCGTGAAGACGCCGATGGTCATCGTTGACCGGGGTCTGGAAGGTGTGAATGCCGATCTGGTGCGTATCGATCACGAATACGGCGCTTATCTGGCAACCCGTCACCTGCTCGAGTTGGGGCATCGCGACATCGCCACCATCGGCGGTCCTGCCAGTACCAGCGTGGCGCAAATGCGTCAGGCCGGTTATTGCCGAGCGCTGCGAGAAGCGGGAATCGAGGTGCGTGAGGAGCGTATGCTCGAAAGCGACTTCACCAGCACCGGCGGTTACAACGCCGCTGCCCGGCTGCTCGAAAGCAATCCCCCGAGCGCGATTTTTGCCGGTAACGACATGATTGGCATCGGTGTGCTGCGTGCGGCGGCTGAACGTAATGTCCGGGTGCCGGCTGAGCTGTCGGTGATCGGCTTCGATGACATTCAGATGAGCCGTTATGTCTATCCGGCGCTGACCACGGTCGGCCAGTCGATCCTGCAATTGGGCGAGATGGCCGCCGAAGTGCTGTTGCGCAGAATTGCTGCGCCCGATTCGGGCACCGATCAACGCATCGTGACCCCGAGCATTGTCCTGCGCGAATCGACCGCGCCGCTGTCCGGCGTGTTCACCGAATATCGCTGAAACCGAATTGATGAGTAGTGATGTATGCCAGCAAATGTAGTGGTAATAGGCAGCCTGAACATGGACCTGGTCACCCGGGCGCCACGGCTGCCACGCGGCGGTGAAACGCTGATTGGTCATTCCTTTGCCACGGTGTCTGGCGGCAAGGGCGCCAATCAGGCGGTTGCTGCTGCGCGCTTGGGCGCTAAGGTGGCAATGATCGGTTGCGTCGGAAATGACGACTATGGTGTGCGATTGCGCGATGCCTTGCTCGCCGAGCACATCGACTGCCAGGCTGTCAGTGTCGTAGAGGATTCCAGTGGCGTAGCGCTGATTGTGGTGGATGACAACAGCCAGAACGCCATCGTGATTGTCGCCGGTGCCAACGGCGCGATGACGCCGGCAGTGATCGACCGCTTTGATGCGGTTTTACAGGCCGCCGATGTAGTGATCTGTCAGCTCGAGATTCCCGACGCGACGGTCGGGCATGCGCTCAAGCGTGCGCGTGAACTGGGCAAAACCGTCATCCTCAACCCGGCGCCGGCCAGCCGTCCTTTGCCGGCAGACTGGTTTGCCGCCATCGACTATCTGATTCCCAACGAAAGCGAAGCCGCCGCATTGAGCGGGCTCGCTGTCGACTCGCTGCAGTCGGCAGAAACGGCTGCCACTCAGTTGATTGCCATGGGCGCGGGCAAAGTCATCGTCACGTTAGGCGCGCAAGGCTCATTGTTCGCCAACGGCAACGGCTTCGAACATTTCCCCGCGCCGGCCGTGAAGGCGGTCGATACCACGGCGGCGGGCGACACTTTTGTCGGCGGTTTCGCCGCAGCGCTGGCCTATGGCAAATCTGAGGCCGAGGCGATTCGCTACGGTCAGATCGCCGCTGCACTGTCGGTTACCCGCGCCGGTGCGCAACCGTCGATTCCAACCATATCCGAAGTACAGGCGTTCAAACCCGCATGAAAAAGACTCCTTTGCTTAATGTCGCGCTGTCGCGACTGATCGCTTCTCTTGGCCACGGTGACATGGTCGTGATTGGCGATGCCGGTTTGCCCGTGCCACCGGGTGTCGAGTTGATTGATCTGGCGCTGACCCATGGCATCCCTGATTTCGTCAGCACGCTGAAAGTTGTACTCAGCGAGATGCAGGTAGAAAGCCATGTGCTGGCCAAAGAGATCTTCGACAAACAACCCACGGCACTGGCCGAGCTGGACGCGTTGAACGAAGAGGGCGCGCTGGGCCGTAGGGATCTGCTCACCCACGAGCAGTTCAAGGTGCTTAGCCGACAAGCCAGGGCGATCATTCGTACAGGAGAATGTCAGCCGTACTGCAACATCGTTCTGGTCGCCGGGGTTACATTCTGATTTCCGATATCACCTGCACAAGGAATGCGCTATGCAACGCTATGCTGAAAAAATTCACCAACTGATCCGGAGTCTGCTGCTTTTGTCCGTGATAACTGCGACCGGCGCTCAGGCGGCGGAAAAGATCGATCTGATCATCGATACCGATCCAGGCGCCGACGACGTGGTCGCTTTGCTCTTCGCGCTGGCGTCGCCGGATGAACTGAATATTCGCGCGCTGACTACCGTGGCCGGCAACGTGCGCCTGGACAAGACTTCGCGCAACGCGCGGCTGGCTCGCGAATGGGCCGGGCGCGAAGACGTGCCGGTTTACGCTGGCGCACCGAAGCCACTGATGCGCACGCCGATCTACGCCGAGAACATTCATGGCAAGGAAGGCTTGTCGGGCGTCACGGTTCACGAACCGAAGAAAGGCCTGGCGAAAGGTAATGCGGTCAATTATCTGATCGACACTCTTAAATCGGCCAAACCGCACAGCATCACCATCGCCATGCTCGGCCCGCAGACCAACCTGGCTCTGGCGTTGATCCAGGAACCGGAGATCGTTCAGGGCATCAAGGAAGTGGTGATCATGGGCGGGGCGCATTTCAACGGTGGCAACATCACCCCTGTGGCTGAATTCAATTTGTTCGCTGATCCGCAGGCTGCCGAGGTGGTGCTCAAGAGCGGGGTGAAACTCACCTATCTGCCGCTGGACGTGACCCACAAGATCCTGACCAGTGAGGCGCGCCTGAAGCAGATCGCCGCGCTGAACAACAATGCGAGCAAGATCGTCGGCGACATTCTCAACGAATACATCAAGGGCGATATGGAGCACTACGGCATTCCCGGTGGACCGGTGCATGACGCGACGGTTGTGGCGTATCTGCTCAAGCCCGAGTTGTTTACCGGTCGGGCGGTCAACGTCGTGGTGGATAGCCGTGAAGGACCGACATTCGGCCAGACCATTGTTGACTGGTATGACGGCCTGAAAGCACCGAAGAATGCATTCTGGGTCGAAAATGGCGACGCCCAAGGCTTCTTTGATCTGCTGACCGAGCGCCTGAAACGCCTGAAATAAGTCGTCAACCCGCAGGCGGTTGCCTGCGGGTTTTCACTGCGGCTGTTCGGCCTGACCAATTGGGTATCGCTCGAATACCTGATTGATAAAATGCTGCGCCGCTTCTATCCCCAACTCCTTGACCAGTAAATCAATGCCGATCAGCGCCAATTCTTCCGTCGTGCCGGGGCTGTAAGAGCTGTGTCCTTCGGCCCATTTGGCGTTGATGGAGGCGTCGATGCTTACACTGGTCATGAGGAGGCTCGAAAGGTCGGAATGTCTGTTTTTCGAGTTAACCATTTTGAGCGGCGTTTGACACTGCGACTTAGGCATGAGCGGAGCGCTATGCGACACTTGGTCTTTTCCGGCTTACCAAGGACCCTGTTGTGCAAATCGATCTGAATAGCCCTGATGGCCTCACACTCGAGGCAGTGCGCCAATTGCTCGCCTCGGCCAGTGACGACGCACACAACCAGTTGCGTGTGACCAAAGATGGCATCGCCTATCTGTCCACCGTGACCGGTGGGCAGGATATCGGCGGTCTGCGGTTTCGCCTGGAAACCTGGTCAAAGGGCTCCGGCTATGTAGGCAACGTCGCAGCCAGCGATGACGTCTGGGTGAGGCAGATATTCAACGCGCTAAAGGACAACTGGCCGAATCCGCCGTATGACTACATCGACGTTTATTGAGGTCGTTAATATTCAGTCACGATTGTTTGCTGAGTCGCCGCGCGCAGCTCAGGCACACTCGGCATTTTTCCGCTCGTGGGGCAGGGCATGGCTTGAGCCTTGAAACCAAACGCCGCATTGGCGGTCGCACGATCTCTGCTTAAACATTTGAAAACAAGGAGGCTTCATGCCTTTGAAGTTCGCGACACTGGGTGCACTTATGGCCGCTGCTCTGTTGGCTGGTTGCAGCACAACCTCCAGCGAGTCGGCAAAGGAGCCCGTGGCGGCTGAATCAGGAAACAGCCGCTGCGAAGCATCGGCAGCGCAATTTGCCATCGGCAAGAAGGCATCCCCTGAGTTGCTGGATCAGGCGCGTGCCAAGGCTGGGGCGCAAAATGCGCGCTTCCTCAAGCCAAACGACATGATCACCCTGGAATACCGCTCCGATCGCCTGAATCTGAACACCGACAACAACCTGGTGGTTACCCGCGTCAATTGCGGCTGAACACTTTGTTCAAGACATAAAAAACCCCGTCACTTGGACGGGGTTTTTTTAGTGCGCCGAGAAATTACTCTGGGCGAACCTGTGCAGCTTGCATACCCTTTTGGCCTTTCTCAGCCACGAAAGAGACGGTCTGGCCTTCTTTCAGGCTTTTGAAACCGTCGGATTCGATAGCTTTGAAGTGTACGAACAGGTCGTCACCGCCACCTTGAGGAGTGATGAAGCCGAAGCCTTTTTCATCGTTGAACCATTTAACGGTGCCGGTTTGGCGATTAGACATGGTGTATCTCCAAGAAACATATATTTTCAGTAGTGCTGTGCTGCTCAGGCCAACTGGGCACACCCGGGTATCATAGTCGAAATGTTCGCTTTGGTAGCCCCCCGGACGTGCTGTTTGCCAATCAGTCGTGTTTTCTTTGCCACCCGTTTCTGCTGAAAGCCCCGGTTTGAAAGGCTTTCAGCGAAACGTAAAGACGATAAAAAAACCTGTAAAACCTGCATAAATCGTCTGAAAAGGCTCATTTCCAGCACTTTTTTCCGCCTTTCAGCCGATGTTAATGCCCGGTTTTCTTATTTTTTCGGGGCGGTATTTGCCTTGCATTTGGCGATCTGGCCAAGGGCTTTCTGTTGCAATTCAGGAGTCGCCTTGTTGTCCATCAGCGCCTGAATGTCGCTGGCCGGATAGGACTTGATGGCGTCAGCTCCGCAAGCGCAGTGGGATTTCGCCGCTGCAGCACCGATTTGCTGGGTCGCAGCCTGAGTGCACTGGGTCATGTACTTTTCGCGCTCGCCTTTCGGCCAGTCGGCATGGGCGCTCAGTGGCAGCAGCAGAACGACGGGGGCGACGAGGGCGAATAAGCTTTTCAGACGCATGCGAGGATGCTCCTTGTGGGTCAATGTCTTGTTATCTGAGGGCGCAACGGCCTATCAAGTTCAGCACTCTGGCATAAAAACGGACATTTGGCCTTCTGCCAAATCAGGACGTAAGCGACCGCTCATCTGTGCTAGCATGCCGGGCTCAAGCGTTCTCAGGCTTCGGATGACCTTCAGTCCCGAAGCGGTCGGCGTGCGAATTTTTCCGATTTGAATCCCAGTCACTCTGGTTCGGTTTTCCGGTTGGCCGCAAGGCTCCTGCCGCTGTAAGGCAGGCGTTCGTCATTGAATGGCCTGGATCGGATCTTGTACTGGCTCATCCCAACCCACGTGACCTTTGGTAGGGGTCACCACTAGGAGAGGAGGCGCCATGCCAACTATTACTCTTCCCGACGGCAGTCAACGTTCATTCGATCACCCGGTTTCCGTAGCCGAGGTCGCCGCATCCATTGGTGCAGGTCTGGCCAAAGCCACGCTCGCGGGCAAGGTCAATGGCCAACTGGTCGACGCCAGCGACATCATCAGCAGCGACGCGACCCTGCAAATCATTACGCCAAAGGATGAAGAGGGGCTGGAGATCATTCGCCACTCTTGCGCGCACCTGGTTGGCCACGCGGTCAAACAGCTGTACCCGACCGCGAAGATGGTCATCGGCCCGGTCATCGACGAAGGCTTCTATTACGACATCGCCTACGAGCGTCCTTTCACGCCGGAAGACATGGCGGCCATCGAACAGCGCATGCAGCAGCTGATCGAGAAGGATTACGACGTCATCAAGAAAGTCACTCCGCGCGCCGAAGTGATCGAAGTGTTCAAGGCCCGTGGCGAAGACTACAAGCTGCGCCTGGTCGAAGACATGCCGAACGAGCAGGCCATGGGTCTGTACTATCACGAAGAATACGTCGACATGTGCCGCGGTCCGCACGTGCCGAACACGCGTTTCCTGAAATCCTTCAAGCTGACCAAGCTGTCGGGCGCCTACTGGCGTGGCGACGCCAAGAACGAGCAATTGCAGCGCGTCTACGGCACCGCCTGGGCGGACAAGAAACAGCTGGCGGCGTACATCCAGCGCATCGAAGAAGCCGAGAAGCGCGATCACCGCAAGATCGGCAAGCGCCTGGGCCTGTTCCACACTCAGGAAGAGTCGCCGGGCATGGTGTTCTGGCACCCGAACGGCTGGACTCTGTACCAGGTGCTCGAGCAGTACATGCGCAAGATCCAGCGCGACAACGGCTACCTTGAGATCAAGACTCCTCAAGTCGTCGACCGCAGCCTGTGGGAGAAATCCGGGCACTGGGCCAACTACGCCGACAACATGTTCACCACTCAGTCGGAAAACCGCGACTACGCCATCAAGCCGATGAACTGCCCATGCCACGTGCAGGTGTTCAATCAGGGCCTGAAAAGCTACCGCGAGTTGCCGATGCGTCTGGCCGAGTTCGGTGCTTGCCACCGTAACGAGCCGTCGGGTGCGTTGCACGGCATCATGCGCGTGCGAGCGTTCACTCAGGACGACGCGCACATCTTCTGCACAGAAGAGCAGATGCAGGCCGAGTCCGCTGCGTTCATCAAGCTGACCATGGACGTCTATCGCGATTTCGGCTTTACCGAAGTCGAGATGAAACTCTCCACTCGTCCGGAAAAACGCGTCGGCTCCGATGAGCTGTGGGATCGCGCTGAAGCAGCATTGGCTGCAGCCCTTGATTCTGCTGGCCTGCCGTACGATCTGCAGCCGGGCGAGGGTGCTTTCTACGGGCCGAAGATCGAGTTCTCGCTGAAAGATTGTCTCGGTCGAGTCTGGCAGTGTGGTACCTTGCAGCTCGATTTTAACCTGCCTGTCCGTTTGGGCGCTGAATACGTCTCTGAAGACAACAGCCGCAAACACCCGGTGATGTTGCACCGCGCGATCCTCGGTTCGTTCGAGCGTTTCGTCGGGATTCTGATCGAGCACTACGAAGGTGCTTTCCCTGCTTGGCTCGCGCCGACCCAGGCGGTGATCATGAATATCACTGATAAACAGGCAGATTTTGTTGCAGAGGTTGAAAAAACTCTCAACGAAAGCGGATTTCGTGCCAAGTCCGACTTGAGAAATGAAAAGATCGGCTTTAAAATCCGCGAGCATACTTTGCTCAAGGTTCCCTATCTTTTGGTTATCGGAGATAAGGAAGTCGAGATGCAGACTGTCGCTGTGCGTACTCGTGAAGGTGCTGACCTGGGCTCGATGCCCGTCGCCCAGTTCGCTGAGTTTCTCGCGCAAGCGGTTTCCCGGCGTGGTCGCCCAGATTCGGAGTAATTATTATTAAGCGTGAAATGAGACAAGATAAACGAGCTGCACCGAAAGCCCCGATCAACGAGAATATCTCGGCACGCGAGGTTCGGTTAATTGGCGCTGATGGCGAGCAGATTGGCATCGTCTCGATTGATGAAGCGCTTCGTATCGCTGAAGAAGCAAAGCTTGATCTGGTGGAAATTTCCGCAGATGCAGTCCCGCCTGTTTGCCGGGTGATGGACTACGGCAAATCGATCTTCGAGAAGAAGAAGCAGATTGCCGCGGCGAAGAAAAACCAGAAGCAGATTCAGGTTAAAGAAATCAAGTTTCGTCCAGGGACGGAGGAAGGGGATTACCAGGTAAAACTGCGCAACCTGGTACGTTTCCTGAGTGACGGGGACAGGGCCAAGGTATCCTTGCGATTCCGCGGCCGTGAGATGGCCCACCAGGAGCTGGGGATGGAACTCCTCAAGCGGGTTGAACAAGACCTGCTCGAGTACGGTTCGGTCGAACAGCATCCTAAGATGGAAGGACGCCAGCTGATCATGGTCATCGCCCCGAAAAAGAAGAAGTAATCAACAGGGCACGGCAGGCCTTCTGATTATGTTTATCAACTGAATGCGGAGTATCCGAACATGCCAAAAATGAAAACCAAAAGTGGTGCTGCCAAGCGGTTTCTGAAAACTGCTAACGGCATCAAGCACAAGCACGCTTTCAAGAGCCACATCCTGACTAAAATGTCGACCAAGCGTAAGCGTCAACTGCGCGGTAGCAGCTTGCTGCATCCGTCTGACGTGGCAAAAGTCGAGCGCATGCTGCGCCTTCGTTAATTTAGTCAAGAATAGAGGAAGTAACTCATGGCTCGTGTAAAGCGTGGCGTCATTGCCCGTAAGCGTCACAAAAAAATTCTGAAACTTGCTAAAGGCTACTACGGCGCACGCTCCCGCGTATTCCGTGTTGCCAAGCAAGCGGTAATCAAGGCAGGCCAATACGCCTACCGTGACCGTCGTCAGAAAAAACGTCAGTTCCGCGCTCTGTGGATCGCTCGTATCAACGCTGGTGCTCGTGTTAACGGTCTGTCCTACAGCCGTTTCATTGCTGGCCTGAAAAAAGCGTCCATCGAGATCGACCGTAAGGTTCTGGCTGATCTGGCAGTGAACGAAAAAGCGGCGTTTGCTGCGATTGTCGAGAAAGCTAAAGCCACCTTGGCTTAAGTACCCCCGACAGTCACCCGGCCTCACCTCTGTGGGGCCAGGTGTTAAACGTCATAAATAGGGGAAGAGCCTTCAAGCTCTTCCCCTATTTTGTATCTGGAGTCTGTACATGGAAAACCTGGATGCGCTGGTCTCTCAAGCACTAGAGGCTGTGCAAAGCGCTGAAGATATCAATGCCCTGGAGCAAATCCGGGTTCAATACCTTGGCAAGAAGGGCGAATTGACTCAGGTGATGAAGACCCTGGGGAATCTGCCGGCCGAAGAGCGTCCGCAAGTCGGTGCGCTGATCAACGTTGCCAAGGAGCGTGTTACAGGCGTTCTCAATGCGCGCATGGCATTGTTTGAAGAAGCCGAACTGGCTGCCAAACTGTCTGCCGAATCCATCGACGTGACGTTGCCGGGCCGTGGCCAGACCTCTGGCGGTCTGCATCCGGTCACCCGGACTCTGGAGCGCGTCGAGCAGTTCTTCACCCGCATTGGCTACGGCATCGCCGAAGGCCCTGAGGTCGAAGACGACTACCACAACTTTGAAGCGCTCAACATCCCAGGCCATCACCCGGCCCGGTCGATGCATGACACCTTCTATTTCAATGCCAACATGTTGTTGCGCACCCATACCTCGCCGGTACAGGTCCGCACCATGGAATCCAAGCAGCCGCCGATCCGCATCGTCTGCCCGGGCCGCGTGTATCGCAGCGACTCCGATATCACCCATTCGCCGATGTTCCACCAGGTCGAAGGCCTGCTGGTCGATCGCGATATCAATTTTGCCGATCTCAAAGGCACCATCGAAGAATTCCTGCGGGTGTTCTTCGAGAAAGAACTGGCCGTGCGTTTCCGTCCTTCGTACTTCCCGTTCACCGAGCCATCCGCTGAAGTCGATATGGAATGCGTGATGTGCAGCGGCAAAGGCTGCCGCGTCTGCAAGCAGACCGGCTGGCTGGAAGTGATGGGCTGCGGCATGGTTCACCCGAACGTGCTGCGCATGTCTGGCATAGACCCGGAAGAGTTCTCCGGCTTTGCCTTCGGCATGGGCGTCGAGCGTCTGGCCATGCTCCGTTACGGCGTGAACGACTTGCGTCTGTTCTTCGACAACGACTTGCGGTTCCTCGCGCAATTTCGCTAGTCGTAACGAATTCTTAGGAGAGCAGGATGAAATTCAGTGAACAATGGCTGCGTGGCTGGGTCAGCCCGCAGGTAGATCGCGACGAGCTGGTTGCCCGTCTGTCGATGGCCGGTCTTGAGGTCGATAGCGTTACTCCGGCCGCCGGCGTATTCAGTGGTGTGGTGGTGGGTGAGGTGCTGAGCACCGAGCAGCATCCGGACGCCGACAAGTTGCGCGTATGCCAGGTCAGTAATGGCGCGGAAACCTTCCAGGTCGTGTGCGGAGCGCCAAACGTGCGCCCGGGCCTGAAGATTCCGTTCGCCATGATTGGCGCAGAGCTGCCGGGCGACTTCAAGATCAAGAAGGCCAAGCTGCGTGGCGTCGAGTCCAACGGCATGCTGTGCTCGCAGGCAGAGCTGCAGGTCGGTGAGGGCAACGACGGTCTGATGGAGCTGCCGGCCAATGCGCCGGTGGGCGAAGATTTCCGTGTGTATCTGGATCTGGAAGACGCCAGCATCGAGGTCGACCTGACCCCGAACCGTGGCGACTGCCTGTCCCTGGCCGGTCTGGCCCGTGAAGTCGGCGCGCTGTACGCCGTGCCGGTAACCCGTCCTGTGGTGCCTGCGGTTGCAGCGGTACACGACGAAGTCCGTTCGGTCGAGGTGCTGGCCCCGGCTGCCTGCCCACGTTACCTGGGTCGGGTCATCCGGAACGTCGACCTGTCCAAGCCAACCCCGCTGTGGATGGTTGAGCGTCTGCGTCGCGCCGACGTGCGCAGCATCGACGCTGCCGTCGACATCACCAACTACGTGATGCTCGAGCTGGGTCAGCCGCTGCACGCTTTCGATCTCGCCGAAATCAATGGCGGGATTCGTGTGCGCATGGCTGAAGAGGGCGAGAAGCTGGTTCTGCTCGATGGTCAGGAAGTCAGCCTGCGTAGCGATACGCTGGTCATCGCTGACCACACTCGTGCACTGGCGATCGCCGGCGTCATGGGTGGCGAGCACAGCGGTGTTTCCGCGACCACGCGCGATGTGTTCCTCGAATCTGCGTTCTTTGATCAGATTGCGGTTGCCGGCAAGGCACGTTCTTACGGCTTGCACACCGACGCTTCGCATCGCTACGAGCGTGGCGTTGACTGGCAGCTGGCACGTGAAGCCATGGAGCGCGCCACTGGCCTGCTGCTGGAGATCACTGGTGGCGAAGCTGGCCCGATCATCGAGACCGTCAGCGAGCAACATCTGCCATCGATTGCACCGATCACTCTGCGTGCCCAGCGCATCACGCAAATGCTCGGCATGGAGATGGATTCGGCACAGGTCGAGCGTCTGCTCGGCGCCCTGGGCCTGAACATTGCCGCTGACGGCGAAGGGCAATGGCGCGTTGAAGTGCCAAGCCACCGCTTCGATATCAGCCTGGAAGTCGACCTGATCGAAGAGCTGGCTCGTCTGTACGGTTACAACCGTCTGCCGGTTCGCTACCCGCAAGCGCGTCTGGCGCCGCAAGCCAAGGCAGAAGCGCGTAGTGATCTGCCTGAGCTGCGTCGCCTGCTGGTTGCTCGTGGTTATCAGGAAGCGATCACTTACAGCTTCATCGATCCGCGTCAGTTCGAACTGTTCAATCCAGGTGTCGAGCCGCTGTTGCTGGCTAATCCGATCTCCAACGATATGGCCGCCATGCGCTCGTCGTTGTGGCCAGGTCTGGTCAAGGCGTTGCAGCACAACCTCAACCGTCAGCAGGATCGCGTGCGTCTGTTCGAGAGCGGCCTGCGCTTCGTTGGTCAGCTTGAGGGCTTGAAGCAAGAGCCTATGCTGTCCGGGGTTGTTTGCGGGAGTCGCTTGCCGGAAGGCTGGGCGCAGGGTCGGGATACCGTCGACTTCTTCGACGTAAAGGCTGACGTGGAAGCGGTACTGGGTTTCGCCGGTGCCCTGGATTCGTTCACCTTTGCTCCGGGCAAGCACCCGGCGCTGCATCCGGGTCAGACCGCGCGCATCGAGCGTGAAGGTCGCGAGGTAGGCTATATCGGTGCAATCCACCCTGAGTTGTCAAAGGCGCTGGGGCTCGATCGTCCGGTGTTCGTCTTCGAGCTGGTTCTGGCGGAAGTGGCGCTCGGTAAAATGCCAAAATTCCACGAGTTGTCGCGCTTTCCTGAAGTGCGTCGTGATCTTGCACTGATCGCGCACAAAGACGTCGCGGCCTCGGCTGTGCTGGACGTAATCCGTGAAAATGCAGGCGAATGGCTCACAGAGCTCAGGCTGTTTGACGTGTATCAGGGTAAAGGTATTGATCCTGATAGAAAAAGCCTTGCAGTCGGCTTGACCTGGCAGCATCCATCGCGCACTCTTAATGACGATGAGGTGAATTCGACGACGCAAAATATCCTCACCTCGCTCGAACAAAGGTTGAACGCCACGTTAAGGAAGTGACGTATGGGGGCTTTGACGAAAGCTGAGATGGCGGAACGTCTGTATGAAGAGCTGGGCCTGAACAAGCGGGAAGCCAAGGAATTGGTCGAACTGTTTTTCGAGGAAATCAGGCACGCTCTTGAAGACAACGAGCAGGTCAAATTGTCCGGTTTCGGCAATTTCGACCTTCGGGACAAACGCCAGCGGCCTGGCCGCAACCCGAAAACGGGGGAAGAAATCCCGATCACGGCTCGCCGTGTGGTCACCTTTCGTCCAGGGCAGAAGTTGAAGGCCCGAGTTGAGGCTTATGCTGGAACCAAGTCATAACGACGAACTACCGGTCATCCCGGGCAAACGCTACTTCACCATCGGTGAAGTCAGCGAGCTGTGTGCCGTAAAGCCACACGTGCTGCGCTACTGGGAGCAGGAGTTTCCTCAGCTCAACCCCGTCAAACGCCGCGGGAACCGCCGGTATTATCAGCGCCAGGACGTGCTGATGATCCGGCAGATCCGCGCGCTCCTTTACGATCAGGGTTTCACCATCGGCGGCGCACGACTGCGTTTGTCCGGCGACGAAGCCAAAGATGACACCACACAGTACAAACAGATGATTCGGCAGATGATTGCCGAATTGGAAGACGTTCTGGTGGTACTCAAGAAATAAAAACCTGCGTTTGAATACTTCCAGTTTTCAAAAGCTTGCGATATATTCTTGAGCGTTCTTCGAGGTGAAGAACGGGATGCAACATCAGTCGGGGCGTAGCGCAGTCCGGTAGCGCACTAGCATGGGGTGCTAGGGGTCGAGTGTTCGAATCACTCCGTCCCGACCATTATTCCTGATTAGAATCAGACACTTAAGCCGATCAGATGGATCGGCTTTTTTGTGCCTGCGCAAAACCCGCGCAAAACTTGCGCAAAACTACCCGGTGATTTCGCTGATATTCAGATCAGGAATTGCCTCTGACCAGACGATCTCGGCATGGTCCTTCTGGTAGTTCTTCGTCATGGTCTCGCTGGCGTGGCCGGCGATCTTCTGACCGTCCTTCCCGGCTTTCTGATACAGGTGCAGCGACAGCGCTCGCACTTCATGGAAGCCCGGCATTTCCTCTTCCTTCCATCCCTTGTAACAACCCGCCGCATCCCGGGCCTCCTTGAAGGCTCGCGTCAAATATCGCTCTTCGACCTGCGTCCAGTGGTCCTTCGTCTGCGCCTGCTTCTGCTTTTTGCGGTCTGGGCGGCGATGTATCAGGTAGGGCGAGACGATGTCATCCCGGCACCGGCTGATAACTGCCTGGAGTTCTTCGGTTACTTTGAACCGGATCCAAGCCGCGTCGCTGGCCTTGGCCGTCTTCTGCTGAACCACATACAAAAACCCTTCCCGAACACCATCGAACCGCATATTTAAGATGTCCGTCCGGCGCTGCGCGGTGATCAGTGCCAGGTCGATTGCGTTCTGCAGCCAGAACGGTGAGTTCTCCCGAATGGCCTTCAGGCCTTCGACGGTGTGTCGCTTGCGCTGCTTCTTCTCAATTCGATTGATGGTGCTGGCGGCCGGGTTATCCGGGCACAGCCCTTTTGCCGCTGCGTGGTTGAAGATGTCGATCAGCAGCGCGCGGCACTGGTTGGCAGTGCGCGGGGTGAGGGCGTCCAGCATCTGCGCGATCATGCGGATCGTGATCTGATCGATGGCTTTGCCTTCGAACTGTTTCCTGAAACGACGGAAATGCACGGCGTACAAGCCCAGCGTTCCTTTTGCGAGTTCCCTCGGCGGCAGAACGTCGCGTTCGTATGCGTCCAGGAAGCCGGCGAACGATTCCGATGTGCTGCCCATTACGGCGCCGACCAGGTCAGCGCCGCGCATGAACTCCAGATTCAACTGCTTCGCGGCATCGATCGCCTTAATCCGGTCAGACCCGAACTGGAACCACTTACCGTCGGTGGGCCGGCGGTAGCGATAGGTCGAGCGCCGCGAATCGAAGTACAGGTTCTGCGGTAGGCTCTTGTTCGCCTTGTTGCGCGGCCGTGGGACCATCATGCAGCTCCTTTCAATACCATCGCGACCAGATCATTGCCGTCCGAACGGCTGAACGCCGTCCAATCAACGTACCAGAGTTTGCCAATCTGCTCGCCGGGCACCTTGCCGTTGCGGATGTAGTTGCGGATCGCCTGGGGGCAGGGTGGTGTTCCGTTTTCACCCCAGCGCCGGCGCTGGAATTCACTGATCTTGATCAGCTCTTTTTTCATTGGTGATGCTCCATGCCGCGCTTGGCGGCAGAAGGTGGTGATGGGTTATTCGTCTTCATCCAGATCGAGGTCGTCATCGTCGTCATGACTGACGCTGATCGGTAATTTGCCAAGGCGTTCGAGCGCGAGCACGAGGCCGATCCGCAACCCCTTGGCCATGTCCTTTGTCAGAACGATCTCGACGGGGTCCTCGATGCCGAGTTGGAGCGTCACGCCTTCCTTTGCGTTGTCGCTGATGATCTGGACCTGGTCGGCCTGCCGCTTATGCCAAGCCAGTAACGACTGGATCATTTCGCCGACGTCTTGCGGGGCGTTGACCGATCCTTCAAGGGCGCTGGTGACCAGCTTTTTCAGTTCCGCTTTTTCTTCTTCGGCGCGTTCGAGTTGATCGTCTGCCGCGAACGGCCCGCCGACCATCGACCAGCTGCTGGCGAACACTTGCGCTTGTTCCATGATGGCTTTGATATTTTTCTCAGACATACGAATTCCTCGCCCGCCGTACACCGGCAGGCTGTTGAGTGGTTGGGGTTATTGCTGGATCAGTTCGGCGGGGACTTTCACCGCGGCGCCGCGATTGGCGAAGACCACGGCGCGGAACACGGCGATGGTTCTGGTTTCGCCGGGCTGCCGGTTGAGCGGGTCGTTCGTCATATCGGCCAACCAAGGGTGCCGGTGGCCAACATCGACCCAAACGCCGTACTTCGTGATCAGTTGCTCGGCGTCGGGCAGGGCGAAGAGATCCAGCTGGCCTGCCGCGGGCAGCTGCTCACCCTCGATCGCGTTGATCGCCCAGTCCAGCGCCGGGCCGGTCAGTTCCTCGGTGCGGACGCTGACCGTGCGTTTCATCGTGCCCGCGCCTTGGCGCGCTCTGACAGTTCGCAATTGGAAGCCAGCTTCAGCAGGTTCCGCGTTGTCGGCCTGAAACGGCCGGTGTCGGGGTAGCCTTCGAGGTTATGCCCGTCAGGGTAAGCCTCAAAAGGTCCATGCCAGGCCCAGTTGTTACGCCAGTCAGCCCACACCGTATAGGCTTCCAGGCCGTCGCCCCAATAATCAGTGCCGCCTCCAACACTGAGGCAGTGCCTGACACTCGAACGCTGCTCATACGCCAGTTCAGAATGCTCGCCATCACGCCAAGCCTTTCGGTACAGGGATGGATGCAATTCAACCAGTCGCTTGCTCAGTTTCTTTTCGATGCGCGCTTTCATCACCGCGGCCCCTTGTAGCAGTACACGTAGGCGAACCAGGCGAGGGCGATCATGGCGTCACCCGTTTGAACTCGACGACCCAGACCCACGGGTTCGCGTCCCAGTCGCCGCCGGTGGAGTTCCACAACTCCTTCCAAGCCGCCGGGTACCAGTCTCGGTAATTCGGCGAAACGTCATCGATTGCCAGTTCCTGCGGACACTCCAGGCCTTCCGCCCGGATATCGGCGCGGCTGATGTCCTGCAAGCGCTCGACGCGGACGTCGGTGATCTCCAGCAGGATGCGGCAGGCCCAGCGCGGCATGTGGATGCTTGGCTTCCACGTCGGCTGCTCCTGCTCATAGGGCGCCAGTCCATCAGCGGCGTACACCAGTTCGCCGTCTTCTCGAGACTGATCAAGGTCGTGCATGTCGGCGGGCTGTAGGTACGGGCCTTTCTGGATTTCGAAGTGATCGCAGTACCAGGTCTCGCGCACCCAAAGCCGTGCGCCGATCTGGCCGAACGGGCAAAGCTCATTGGCGGAAAGCGCGACGAACTCCGGCACGAACTCTTCCAGCCATTTCAGGGCTGACCCTTTGACCGGCCGCCGCGTCACCGTCTTCCGGCCATCCAGGATGGCGCGCACCATCGGCGCCGAGAACAGGATCGGCCGTTCCTTGATAGCGGTCATGGGTTCACCTTTTCGAAGTAGAAGACCACCGGCGCGCCAGTCTCAGCGATCAGGCCGTACGACTTGGCGAGCCGGTAGATTGGGTGGTAGTTGTTGAGGCTGTTGACGTGTCCGGCGATCCACTCGCGCCAAGCTTCCAGAGGCATGGCGTGCTTGCTCAGATTGCAGGGGATGCAGGCCGGCATCATGTTGGCGAGGTTGTGGTTTTCTGGGCTGAGCGCTGGAACCAGCTTCGCCTCCTTGCCCCAGTTGCGGCGGACCGCTTCGAGGTGATCAGCGTGCCACTTCTCACCCAGCACCACACCGCAGTAGGCGCAGTGCCCGCCGTACTTCAGGCGCACTTGCTCGCGCTCAGATTTCTTCAGGCGCATAGGTATCCTTGCCGCTATAGCGGCTGGCTTTGAAGGGGGGGAGATTTTCGGACGTAGACCCCGTCCGAAAAATTGGTCAAGCTCTGTATCTTGCTAGGGCAATGGAGGGTTCGCGGTGAAAAAAATGCAAATTCCAACAAGCATGAAGTTGGCAAGCGTTTGGGCTGTGTGGACGTTTTTAGCGGTTGGCTCCATCGGGTGGGCGCTTTTTGTGGTTTTGAATGCGTCTGGTGCAATTAAAGACGCGGCAGCATGGGTTCAGGCATTTGGAGCGATTTTTGCGATAATCATGGCTGTATGGATTGCCTCAAGTCAGTCCAGGCAATTACAAATTCAGCAACATCGAAAGGATGTAGTGCTGTTGAAGTCCCTCCAAGTCCTATCCTCAAGAGCTTCTAGAGTGTGTGAAGGGTTGATTAACTATGATCATGCCAATGAACTATCAACTAAAAATTTAATTAAAGGGTTGAGTAAAAGTTTTGATGATATAAATATTCTACAGCTTCCGGATCATAGGTTGATTGATTTTGTGTGTGGCATCAGAGACTGTTTTCGCGATATTCAAGAGGGGCTGGTCGATGAGATTGATGATCGAAAAAAAATCGAATATGCGAATAGCCGAAGGTTAACAGTTATATTGGCAACGATTATGGTGGCCAATGATGGAATAATAAAAGCGTTCAATGAAATTAATAATAGTGTATCGGAATCCCACCCTGAGCATGTACCGCTGATGAAGCCGAAAGCTACATCCTCTACTGAGAGCTCTATATCTCCGCACGGATGAGTTCAAAGAATAGTAACCACTATCCTGCAATCTCCATCGATACCAGATCATGGGCATTCACAACCCGCATGCCGAGGTGTTCGGCGATCATCACTTCAAGCTTGGCGCCCTGCGACAAATCCCAGCCCGGCAGCAGTGCAATCATTCCGCACAGGCCGAGCCTCGTCAGGTCATAGGCCATGTAATCGGCCCAGACCGCTCCCTCGACGGTGCCGTGGTCAGCCGGGTTCTCGACTTCGTAGCCCGCAGCACGAAGCCGATCGGCCATAGCGTTGAAGGCGGGGTAGTTGAAGTCCTTGATGCCCGTCATCGGCCCGGCCAGGTACAAGCGGCTGGCGCGGTCGGCGGCGAGCGTTACGCAACCTTTGGCCAGTTGCGTGCCGCGATCCAGGCCCATCGCATAGGCCGAGTCCTGAAACACAATCAGCTCTTCTGAGAATCGGTCGATCTTGTCGACGTAGCGTTGGTGCAAGCGCTCGATCGCGGGCTGATCATCTGGATGGTTGCGGTTTTCTGTGGGCATGGGGATACCTCGCCAATACTCGGCTAAATTGTTTTGTAAATCGAAGGAGGGGACAGCGATGGCTTACTCAGACATGACTAAGTACTTCATTTGGTGCGGAGTGTTGCAGTTTGTAGTTATCTGGAATGCGGTCGAACATAAGGCTTGGGACATCGTTTTGCTTGGTCTGCTGCCCGTGATTGTGGGTGCATTTTTCATTCGGGAAGCTCGGCGCCGCGACGACCCCAAATGAGTTCAAGCGGATAATTCAGCGGGCCATGTCGGTTTTCTGTGGGCATGGGGCGCCCTATGCCGGGGCAGGCCCGGGCGGTGGAGTGATTGGCTGAGTGGGGTGCTCCCTACTGACTGATGGCAATTTGATTTTGCAATGAGTAGGATGGGGAATACTTTTTCAGGGCTGTGCGATGGAAACCTTTACCTTGAACGTGGCAGATATTCGATACGATGGCAAAGGAATATCAGTAGAGCGGAACTCGACATTATCTGTAGGCACGAAAGATGCGCCGCTGACAGTGTTTGTTGATTCTGATACTGACTGGGCGGCAGTTGTTCCGGCCGCTGCAGGTGTAGTGGTCGCGCTGCTTGTTGCGTGGCTTACTGTCGGAGTTCAGCGAACTCAAATTCAGGGAAATATCAGCAACTTTCGCCATAATTGGATGACCGAGTTGAGACAGGCTGCTTCCGAGTTGATTGTCACGCTGCGGTTGATAGCTAATGGCTGTTGTAACAAAGATGAATTCAAGAAAACGGATATGTACTGGAATTACAGCAAGGCTGCAATGGAGATGCACTCCAAGGTAGCGCTTCTACTTAGTCGCGATGATTCCTTTTCTAATGCATTAAGGGATGAGGGAGGGGTACTAGTAAAAAGGGTGCTGCGGATCCAACGTCGAGATCCTGAATTCAAACTGCTGCTCGATGAAATTGATGCTTATCAGAACGCCCTCAGAGCAGAGCTTGAGGAGGCATGGAAAGATGCGAAAAATGACCTTGGGTTTAATAGAAAGTTTCTCCTGTTCAGATTGTTCGGCTCAGATAAAAAGGAATTTGTGAGAACTCCGTTTAAACGGTCCGATGCGATAGATTGGGAAGCGCATCGTTGATGGTGGCCTTCAGACTCTGGGATTAGTTGTTTGGCGTGATTCGTATAAGTGAGGTATTTGTGTTCGGCCCGGCATGGAGCCGGATCAAGCGGCTACCGCATCTTCGAATTTGATGAGCAGGCTGCGCGTATCGTTGGTGCAGCCGTCTTCTTTGATGCAGTAGGTGGCCGGGCTGTGCTCATAGATTCGCGTGATAACGCCTTGCTTGACCCTGGTGCCAATAGGCAGTGGCGGCTGGGGGTTAAACTCTTCGGCCCACGCCTTAACCGCCAGCTCCTCGGCCCGGTCTACGAGATAGTCGATCTCGTCCAGCGCTTCCATATCATCCCGCGTGGTGTCCCAGGACGCATACTTATCGAGTTCCTTTGCCAGCTCAAAACCGTCCATGTGGCGACGGTAGTGCTGGGCGATGGTTTCGGCGTCGCCGCTGATCTTTTCAGCAACAACAGTGCAAGCCGCGAGGATCATCGCTTTGTCAGCCCTCGGGCGCGGAGGAATGTTGTTCATGGATTGTCTCCAGTCAGGCGTCGCCCTCCGTGACCGGTGGTGGCGAGATATGTGTTTGTGGGCTATTGATTGAAGGCCCGGCATGACGCCGGATAATGGAGGCTGGTATGAGCTACAAAACGAGAGTCGTCTTCACGATCAAAGAAACCGACGCGGGACGTCCATATTTGATGATGGAATTTCACGATGACATTCCGGGCCTGCCAGTCGATCCTCCGGTTTTTGACCTGGTTGACGGAGCCACCATGGAGGAGGCTGAAGTAGTGGCCAAGTTCCTAAACGCTAAAATCGAGTTCTACCGTCCGTTTCCGATGGCTCCCAAGGACGAGTAGTTCAGGCTTCGACACCGGTGGCGGCAAACGCTTCAAGCTGCCGCGACCACTTTTCCTTCACGACGATTTTAGGTCGCGACATTTTCACGAAACGCTCTGACTCTTCCGCAGGCGCTGCGGCGAGATTGATCATGAGCGTCGACACTGTCTCCTGCCACTCCTCGAAACCGTGGCGCTCGCCCAGCACTTGAAGCGCGTCATCAAGCGCCTTCGAAACAATCAGCGATCGCTTCTCGGCGCCGATCCGATCGAGCAGCGCCTTTTCCTTGGCTCGCTTGTCCTTCTGCAATTGCGCATTGCTCTTGGCCATGGCCTACCTCTTCAATTCCGCTGGCCGGCAAGTCCAGCCAGGTCTGTCGTTTGCGTTGCTGGGTGCGAGCTATGCGGCGCATGAAGTACAGCCGCGCCGCGCCTTCGGATAATCGATGCCGTGATTGGCGAGAATCCGCTCGAGTGTTTTGTTGGCGATGCCGAGGCGTCCACACACCTGCCGGCGAGTGATGCCCAGCTCAAGGAATGCACGGATCCGCTCGGCGAACTTCGCGTCGCGGGCTTCCAGATGTTCCTCCCGGTCTTTGCCGGTCAGGCGGCCGCGAGCTGCACTCTTGAACGTCAGGTTGTGGGCCTGGGCGATGTTGTAGAGCGTGCGGCGGCTGATGCCGAGCGCTTCAACAATCTCAGCCTGCGTGTGCGTCGGCGCCATTTCCCGAATCCGTTCGAGCTGCTGCATGCGCTCCTGATGGCGAATGTCTTGAGCTGACAGCGGTTGAGGCGGGGCAGGCGCCCGACGCCGAACGAATGGCTTCGGCGCCGGCGGCATCTGGTTGCTGTAGCTGATCGGCTTGGGCTTGTAGCCGATGGGCTCGGCTTCTTCGATCTTGCCGCCGGCGGCCAGGAACTCTTCGACCTGCGTCGCCAGCTCGTTGGATTTTGGCCGAAGGGATTCGACCAGGCTGAGGTGGTTGCTGATCATGCTGGCCTCACTTGATCCGGATCGAGCTGTCGCCGCGCTCCAAATGCGCGTAGGCAGGTTCTTCGAGCAGTTCGTGTTCTGCGTCTTCGCCGGCGGCCATGCGCTTGCGCACAGCTTCGTTGTGCTCGCGAATTTCCTTGAGCTTGGCGGCGATCGCGTTCTTGTCCGGGGCAATGCTGGTTTTCACTGATGTGAGCTCGTCGGGCACCGCGTCCTCGTTGTCGACGATGACCTTCTCCTTGCCCAGGGCCAAGGTGATGGTGAACAGCGGGCGTTTGATCGACTTGAGGTTGGCGGCTTCCATGTTCCGACGCAGGTAATCGCTGATCTGCGCAACGCTGTTGGACTTGATGCGCTTGAGCTCGGTCAGCCGCTCAATCTCGGTGTCGATGGCGGTCACGTCGCTTTCAATGTTGCGGCGCAGCATGACGATGTTGTCGGCCTTCACCTCGAACTCGCCTTGTATTTCGTCCATCGCGTGCTGCAGGGCCTCTTTCAGGCCCTCGTCGTCGGTGTCAGCCATCCCTTGAAGTTCGGCGAGCTTGCCGGTCAGTGCGTAGAGCTGGGTCATGCTGCATTCTCCTTGCCGGGCTCAATGGCCGCTTTGCGCTCTTCAAAGGCGCGAGTGATTCGGGCGATGAAAGTCGGCTCGTTGCGGCGGGTCGCCTCGCGGATGTATTTGACGTTCAGCATTTTCAGTTCGTGGGCGGTCACGGCCTTGCTCATCGTTTCCACCGCAGAATTCAGCCAGTCCAGTCGCTCCTGCTTCTGACGAAGGATTTCGGCGTCCTTGTCTACTGCCTGCTCGATCGCTTGTTCTTCCTTGAGCTGCTCGACGTAGGTGTGGTCATCGAACATCCCGAGGAACACGTCGGCACTGAAGCCGAGCATCGACAGAGATTTCTTGATGGCGTCGGTCAGCGACTTCTTCGGCGCTTCCCCGTCTGTGGTGGTGCCGTACTTCGATTTGTAGAGGTAGCGCGTGCAGCCGTACTGCTCGATCTCGCCGCGCTTCCCGTCCAGTTCGAACCAGAAACGAATCTTGATGGTGTGGTTCAGCTCGCGACCGAGCACCAGGCGTTTGTCGCCTTCGCCGCTGACCATTTCGGAACCCTCATCGAAGCGTTCTTCAACGATCGACCAACCGAAGCCAATGCCGACCGGGCCGAAAACCTCAGTCGCTTTCATGATCATCGCCGTGCCGTTGAGGCTGGTGATTTTCTGCCCGCCAACCTCGGCGGCTTTGGTGTAACGGGTATCGGTCGTGCTGACCTTGTCCCAGATCTGCATGTTCGTAGACACGGGGAATCCTTGCCGCGACGTGCGCAGCGCTTGAAGTTGAAAGTTAGGAGGTGATGCGATCGGCGAGAGCGCTGAGCAGCATCAGGAAGGTGAAAAAGCCGATGGCGGAGAACGATCCGCGCCAGATCAGCGTACGGCGGGCCATCTGCCGGCTGGTCATCGGAACACGTTGTAGGTGGTGGAGCGCGGCACCTGGCAAGTGCCCGAGCCGTCTTTCACGATGCCGTAGGCGCCTGCACCGGCTACGAGAATCACAACCAGAATCCAGTAGACAAGGTTCATGGCCGAGCCCTCACAGCGATGCGGCCTTGTTTGATGGCTGCCACCAGTGGAGGAGGGAGCGCCGAAACAGGAAGCTCGCGAGGGATGCCAGCGCCGACAACTGCGAGGCTGCGTGCAATCTCCTCCAGTTGCTCATCGAGAAGCGTTTTGACCGGTGCAGTAGTCATGCCGAAACTCCTTTCAGATGCGTGTTGCGTTCGACGAACTTGGCGTCCAGCGCATCCCGATAACGATTGGCAGTGCAGGTGTCGATGATCTCGGCGAATTCCGCCATTTCGATCATGCCCATGACGAAGGTGCGATCAGGTACTGGTGTGCACGACTTGCGCATCTTCGCGATTTCAAGGCCCAGCCGGGCCAGTGCTACCTGATTGCTCATAGTTCGCCGTCCTCGGCCTGGGCGATCAGCGCGTCATCGACAAGGGGTCGAAGTAGGCCCTCTGCGATTTCGCCAAGCTTTCCCAGTGGGTGGTCGCTGGGTCCGAGCAGTTCGGCGGAGGCGACCTTGTCAGCGTGACCGCGCTCGGCGGCGATCAGCAGGTAGCCCAGCGAAGCCGTGGAGACCTCGCAGCCCGCAAGCCGTCCGTTTGCATGCTCATCAACTGCCAGAGCGAACTGGGCCAGCGTGACGCCCTGAGCCGGCCGCATGCGGCGCTGGAACGAGACGTCGCAGCCGAACCGCGTCAACTGCTCGGCCGCGTTGTACAGCCACTCAGCCCGAGCCACTTCCTGCGCGCTATCGCTCACCATCGGGGGCAACTGCGCGTCGTGCATAGCCTGACAAATCTTCAGTGCTGCGTTCATGGTTGCCTCCAGATCGGCGTTATTCGGTGGAGATCGGTTTGAACAACTCGATTTCATCGATGGGGTATGCGCCATTCTCCTCGCCGTAAAACCAGCGTTTGCTGGTGCCTTCCATTTCTATTTCTTGGCAGGCCTGAGGGGATCCATCGAGGATCATCAGATAGCGAGCGCCGATTTCACGCTCTGGCAGTTCGCCAATCGGAATCCAATTACTCATGCTGCCTCCGGCCAGTGGCGCTCAATGCTTTCTTTGGCGTACGGCGAGAGGCGCGCATAGCCGTTTACCGATCCGCACCCCGGCATGGTTCCTTCAAGCTCGACGCAGGCGCGGATGTCGCAGGGGCGCGAGCAAACCCAGCCGCCGTAATGGCAGCGGTGGACTTCACCTTTCGGCTCGGGGTGATATGCGAGGCCGCCTTTCCACGATGGCGAGCCGCGCAGCTTCAGCCCGCAAGCTCGGCAAACTGCTTGTGTATCGGTGCAGTTGTGCATGACGACCTCCAGTGTTTGGGTTAGGCGATTACGATCGACGCCAGATACGCCCGGCAATCCCGGACGCGATCGGTAGCTGTTTGAAGTTCGGCGCCGAGCGCCTTCAAGGCGCCCAAGTGGATCATCTCCCGGCCCCGGATCAGCGTTCCTTGGTAGGAGCGGCTATCGCAGGTCGATACCTCCACTGTCACGCCGTTGACGCTTACCGAGTAGCCAGACTGACCGGCATGGCCTCGAACAGTGGCGAGTCGCTCAGCTGCGATCTGGTGGGATTTCTCGGCGATCTCCAGAGCCTTAACAGCCGCTGTGATCGCCTCCGTGTATTTGCTCATCGCCTTCTCCATTCGCTGGTTGATCCAACAAAACTCGCAATGCACTCATCCGCTCCGCTGGTTGCCGTTGGGCGCGGAGGGGAGTGCATTCGGGATTTGCCGGGGAAGGGTACGCCTGTTTTTGCAGGGTCAGGCTCCCTGTGTCCTCGCTTTCCACAGTCGAGGGAAAACCATATGATTCGACTTCCACAGTCGAGATAAGGAACATCGTTATGGCGGAATATTTGGTGCGTGTTGAACTGTTCAACGCGAATGCAGATGATTACAACGAGCTACACGAGAAGATGAAAAATAAAGGGCTGGTCAGGCAGATCAAGTCTGACGGCGGCGTTTTCTACGAAATGCCTTCTGGAACTTATTTTGGTAGCAGCGAACTCAGCGCCCTTGATCTACAGGTGTGGGTGAGCGGCATGGCTGATCCGCACTCAAGCCCTAAAAGAGCTGCTGTTTTCGTTGGTCAGCTTTCGGATTGGTCAGCCTTTCTTGATAGGAGCTGAGGTGATCCGCCGCAGAACTCCTAGCTGACAGCAGGAGTTCTGCCTATGTCTTGCTTAAATAACTCTTGACGCGTGAAGTCTAGACTAGGCGCATAGTGTCATCAGGCGCTTAACGACAGGCTGTCGTGGCGCTGGTTGTTCAGCCGCTGATTGGGTGCCTCAGCGAATGGTCAAGGGCGTCGGATTTCGCTTTGTCACTGTCGAGAAAACGAATCGCCCAAGGCATCAAGGTCTGGATCGTGCCGTCAGCCATTTCGACGATTGCTACGCTGAAGTTTCCGGGCCCACTCTCGAACTCTTCGTATTCAACTCCCCAGCCGTGAAACTTGCCCTCGGCCGCATCTTCGATTCCTGTCCGGCGCCCGCAATTGTCATGGAGCGCCTTCATCGTCATTACTGGTCGCATCTTCTCGCCTCCGGTTGTTTTCCCAATGCACCCGTCACCAGGTGCATCAGTGAAAAATTCCGTGTTGCTGTCCGCCCCATGCTCGGCGCCGCGGTTTCCCCACCTGGCCGGCGTCACACATTTCGTGTTCGGTGTTATTCGCCGGCTGGCTTGCATGGTTTGGCGTCCTCCCATATGAGGAGTCCGGCAGGTTCCAGAGCCTGCATGGAGATCGAAGTTTGTGTTTCGCGCTATGCCCGTTTCCGGGGATCGATCCGCGAAGATTTCTGACTGTTAAAGAGCGGCGGGTCTGTTGAGGCCCTTCGCAGTGGCTGTGTGTCGCTGCGATGGATCTAATATCAACCAAAAGTTGATTGCATGTCAACAACCAAAAGTTGATATTTAAATCGTAGGCGAAAAAAAACCCGCTACGGGCGGGCTTTGATTTTTGGTGGACGTATATTCAGGCTATGCGTCAGCCAGTATTCTCTGGGCGAAGGGTAGGGCTACCTGCCGAAGGTCGCCGTTTCCATATACGACCTCAAAGTCGATCTCGGCCTTCTTGGCTGCGTACTCTAGCTCCGATGTGTACGAGTCCAACTGATCCTCCTGACCTGGATTTAAGTCCTTTTTAGGAACCCAGATTCCAAGCAGTAAGTCGTCGTGATCATGGCCGATGTTGATGTCGCGCAACCTCAATAACTGGTTGATTTTTCTTTGGGCGGTCGCGCACTGATAGCTTGAGTTTTTTTGCGATGGATCGATGGTGCTGAAATTTATTGCAAGGTTGGTTCCTACATAGCTGATAACGGCTCTGCCCTTCGAACCATACAGATTGAGGGGGCAGTTGAATCGCTTAGAGTAACCTTCACGGCTTGCCTCAACTAGCTTCCGTATCTCCGCCTGAAATCTGTTTAGCGACCTCTCTGATGAATCCTCTTGTGAAGAGTCATTGGTCTTTGCACTGAAAAGAGACGTATGTGTCTTGGCCGAGCCAATGATCGCTTCAATGCTAACGTTACGAGTGCCAGTGATTCGGCCCGGGAAGACGCCACTGAATGCTGGCTGCCATCCTTCCAACTCGCCGCCGAGAGATAGCCATGCCTGCAGATCAGTAGAGACGCTGTCGGCGATGGCATATAAATGATCACCGAATTTTCCAAAAACAGTTTTGAGTGAGTCGACGTCAAGCGTATTCACGACTCTCGGCACATCTCCTGGAATGCCAGTTGTTATCGCAACGGCCACAGTTATCCTCTCGCCGGAGTGAGTGATAGGCTCGACGTAGACTGGCATCCAGCTCGCAGGAATGAGCGGCTTTCTGGTTCTCTCGCTTATGTACGAGGCTGCGGCTGTAAATGCAGTTGCTCTATCTGTAGACGTTTGCATAGCAGTGGCACCGTGTGCTGAATTCGCTCCTTGAGAAACGCCGCAATTTGCGAGCGATCTGTCCCTTTGTCAATGCGAGAATAGTGCCCCTCTTTATCTAGCTCGTCGAGCGAGAGTTCAGCGCATGCGACAACCATTTTTTGGGCTTCCTTGAGTACGGCGCGACGCCGAGCCTCATCCCAGGAATGGCTATTTGTGTCTGCGAGACTGTTCGTAACATATTGGTCAGGCACCAGGTCCCAGAGATCCCAATACTCGCCAGTCAACGCTCGACCGTGATCAATCATCCAAACACCTTTCTTTTCTGGCGAATAGATGAGATTGCCCAAATTCCTGTCCGTATTTGCGATCAGCTCGTCAAAAACAACAGTTGAGTTCATATCGAACAGCCTGGAAATGGCCAGGTTGGTCATAGCAGGTTCTGACGTAAAGGCCCGTTCAAGGCTATAGCCTCTGTCGCTCACCTGCTTGCTCGCAAAGCACAGCATGTAACCACGCTTAGCAAAAGCCGATTCGAACTGATCTGGAATTTCGTCGGTGTTGACGAGGACCAGGTAAGGTCTCGGGATATTCAAATCTAGTGCTCTGCCCACCTGAGAGGCGGCAAGCTCTGCGATGATTTTTCGAGGGTCGACCGTAAGCTTCACATATGCAGTGATGGTCCGGTCATGATCGTCCAGCACTTGGGCTTTATAAGTCTCACTATCCCGGCCTTCAGCTTCCCGGCCTAAGAAAGTAATAACTTCAGCTTCAGGGACGGGCTGAATTGAGTTCTGGGGCGTCTTCAAAGCGCTTGGCAATCCTTTCCAGTAACACGAGATCGTCCTCGGTGAGGCGACCGTCTAGGGCTGCTCGCTCAATGCTGTCGAGCGCCTTCTTTGATCTTGGCGTAACTTTCCCCTTGAGGGCGAACAAGCTCTGCAGGACCTGCAGGTCATCAGCAGAAATGGAATCGGCGCTTGGTTCACCCTGCCTCATTGGCTCTATTCCGTACTCCAGCCACTCGGCGCGGACCTTAAGCCAGGCCGCTACAGGTCGTAGCTTTTCAGACTCTGGCATAGCCTCAGAGTTGAGCCACTTACCAATTGCGGTAGTGGTTGCCTTTAAGCCGGCACTGGCAAGCGCTGACTGGATATCAACAGCGCGCCCTCTTTCTCTTACGCGCGCTTCGTCACACGCCTTATGAAGGCGTTTTGAGAATTCTTTCCTGACGTTTTCTTTGGCAACCATAGGTTGATGCTCGCACACGCTTGCATCAACAGTCAGTTGATCTGTAATATCAACCGCAAGTTGATGTCGGAGTCTACCCAATGAACGCAATCTCCATCGCAATTGAATCGGCAGGCGGCCCGATTGCCGCCGCAATAGCTTGCAGCATCAGCCGTCAGTCAATTGATAAGTGGCTAGCAAAAGGCTCTCTGCCGCGTACCGAATACACCGGCGAGACGAGCTATGCAGTGAGTATTGCAGCGCTAGCAAGCGCAAACGGTAAGCCATTCGAGCCTGCGTGGCTGCTTGCCGAAGCGCACCCCAAGAAGTCCGCCGCCTAACCGCGCCTCGAACTGAGCGAGATCGTCGCCTGTTCAAAGCTCCTCAAGGCATCGCGGTTCTGCAGATTTCGAAACTGACAGCTTTCGATCCAAACGCAGGCCAAAGCCTGAGCTGAGAAGACAAGGGCAGGGTGGAAGCAAGAGCACCTGCAAAACGACAAAGGGCGGCCATCTCGCCTTGCAGTTCTGATGATTCGGTCACGGATACGTCCTTGATCAATCGATAAGCAAATGATCGCGCCGCCGGTGGCGCAAAGCCACGTAACAGTTTTCGAGGTGTGACATGCAGGAGTTGATGAAGGCGATCTACGACGTGGTTGACGACCATGGCACCAAGAAAATCGCCGAAGGCGCGGACTTCAAGTCACGGACGCTTCTTTCCCAAAAGGCAAACCCGGACTACGACACCCACCGCATGAACGTGGAAGAGCTGCACCGGATCATGAAGTTCACTCAGGACTTCCGTCCGCTCCAAGCATGGGCGGAAGCGTTTGGTTTCGACCTGGTTCCAAAGGAAAAGCCGGAAGGCATCAATCTCAACTCCGCTCTTCTGCGGCTGCACGCCGATCTTGCCGACGTTACCCGCCTTGCGTTCGACGCACAGGCTGATGGGCGAGTCTGCTCGGTCGAGAAAACGAGCCTGCTTAAGGAGGCTGAGGAGGTGATCGTCAGCCTGGAAGTGTTCAAGCAATCCGTGAAGGCAGCCTGAATTTCAGACACAAAAAAGCCGACGTACGAGGTCGGCTTTTTCAACAGCAGTAAAACAAGTGGAGCCGATTATGCACACACAGCCACAACAGGACAATACCGGACGTGTCGCGACACACTTTTCGAATTCTGAAAACGTGTCGCGAAGCACGATGTCTTCCCGCGAAATCGCGAATGTCACCGGCAAGCGCCACGACAATGTAAAACGCACCATTGAGGACTTGGCCGCTAGCGGGTTGGTCCATCCTCAATCTGAGGATGAATGGTCCAGGGACAAACTTGGTCGCGCGCGCGCCACCCGTATCTACAACATCTGCGAGCGGGACAGCTACGTAATCGTCGCTCAGCTCTCGCCGGAGTTCACATCGAAGCTTGTGGATCGCTGGCAAGAGCTCGAGCGTGTTGTCGCAGCACAAGCCGCTCTTCCCGCCAACAACTCAAAGATTGTCGGCGAGCTCGCCATTCTGGAGTGCTTCGACCGCCTCCTGAAACCAGCACCGTCAAGCAAGATGATGATGCTGGCAAAGATCGCCGCCAACAATGGACTAGATGCCAAGTTCCTGCCTGGCTACGCCGTCGACGCTGCGCCCGATGCAACTGGCGGCACCTCCATGCCGACCAAGGCCGTTACTGCTCTCATCAAAGACTTCGACCTGCGCTCGTCCGCACCAGCCTTTAACAAACTGCTGGCAGCCCATGGCTTCCTCAAGCAGCTCCAGCGCAAGAACTCAAAACAGGAAATGGTCGACTTCTGGTCGGTGACTGAGAAGGGTCTGGCCTACGGCAAGAACCTCACCAGCCCTCAATGCCCCCGCGAAACACAGCCTCACTGGTACGTGGATCGTTTCCCTGAATTGGCCAAACTGGTCGGGAAGGCCTGATATGCAATTTACCGTCACGATCAATCAGGTAAAGGCGCTGGAGTGGGGGCTGAATTCTCAGCAGGCCCTGCTGTTCGCCTTCGTCTACGGCTGCCCGAGCTGGACCAAGCCAATCAAGACTGACGACGGGATCTTCTTCGCACTGAGCAAGGCCAAGATCATCGAGGAGCTACCGCTGCTCACTGACAAGCCAGACACTGCTTACCGCATGCTGAAGGCTCTGGAAGAAGCCGGTCTGATTGAGCTTTCCAGCACTTCGAACATCACTCTTTTTCGCCTGACCGAGAAGGCGATCGAGTGGAACCAGAAGCTCGACGGGTCGGAAAAATATCCGACCCCACCAAAGAATGAAGGTCGGAAAAAAATCCGATCTACCTCGGAAAAAAATCCGAGCAAGGTCGGAGAAAAACCCGAGCTAGGGTCGGAAAAATCTCCGACAAATCAGGATACCAATCATCAGGGTACCAATCAGGATACCAGTCAGGGCTTGCAAGGCAGTCCGGACAAGCCGGCCCGCAATCTGGTTCTGGTGGTTGATCGAACCGATGCGCCACGGGTTGAGATTCCCGCTGACATGCCGGGCCCGAAAGACCAGTCCTGCAAAACCTTCAAGGTCTGGGCGAACTACGCCATGGCCTACCGCAAGCGCTACACCACTTGGCCAGTGTGGAACGCCAAGGTCGGTGGCCAGCTCGGCCAACTGGTCGACCGTCTCGGCGCCGATGTCGCCCACCACGTCGCTGCCCACTTCCTGAAAACCAGCGATGCCGCCGTCCTGCGCAAGTGCCACAGCCTCAACGAGCTGCTGGCCAACGCCGAGAGCTACCACACCCAGTGGGTGACCGGTCAGCGCATCAATGGGACAACTGCACGCCAGATGGAGCGTACCGAGGCGAACGTCTCCGCCGCCGAACAGGCCGCGCAAATGGTCTTGGCCAAGCGCCAAGCGGGAGAGCGCAATGAGTACCTTTGAAATGAACGATCAACAGGTTGCCGGGCTCGCTGCTGCGATCTGTGCCACCGCCGAGGCCATGGGTCAGGAAATGAACCCAGGTACCGCGGCGATCATGGCCGAAGATCTCTGTGCTTACCCGGTGCAGGTGGTTAAGGCCGCGCTGAAGGCTTGCCGCTTCGAAGTGAAAGGCAAGTTGGCCATGGCTGACATCCTCCAGCGCGTCCAGGTTGCTGATGGTCGCCCGGGCAAGGACGAAGCATGGGCGATCGCCATGACCACGAATGACGAGTTTGAAACCGTGGTGCTGACCAACGAAATCCAGCTCGCACTGGCTGCTGCAAAACCTGTCCTCGATGCCGGCGACAAGGTCGGTGCGCGCATGGCGTTCAACAGTGCTTACGAGCGTCTGGTGGGGCAGGCTCGTGAGGACAACAAACACGTCAATTGGCACGTGTCGGTCGGCTTCGACGCCAACCGTCGCACCCAGGCGATCACCAAGGCCGTGCAAATGCAGCGAATCCCACAGGAGCGCGGGCAGTTGTACTTGGCTGACTTGAGTGTCGCACCGGTTACGGAAGACGGCCGAGCCGTCGTTGCGCTGCTCACCGGCGAGGTTGCACGGCCTTCGCCAAAACTGCGCGAGAAGCTAGCCACGGTGAAGGAATCGATGCTCGCCATGCGCCAAGCATCGGCCGAGGAAAAAACAGAACTGCGAATTCTGGCAGCCAACGAGCTGGCGGATCGCCGGGCGCTGCTCATTCAGCAGGCCGAACAATTGGAAGCAAGGAGCGCTGCTCAATGACCATCGACAAACAAAAACTTCAGAAGCTGCTGTGGAGTGAGGTCGCTTCTTGGAAGGCTGACTGCGGGGAGTGGAAGCAGAACGCTGAAGCGCTCGGCGAATTCCTCGGGGAGAAGACCGTGGAGGAGGTTGCGCTGGAGTTGCTGGCGGAGAACGATCGACTTTCTGCATCGCCGGAGCGCCAGATCATCCGCGCGGCCGTTACCGAAGCGGTGAAGGGGATTGCCGATGCCGCAGCGGCGGATGCCAAGGCTGGAACGCTCAAGGAGATTGAGCAGCTCAAGGCCGAGAACGAGGCGCTGCGCCTTCGTTGCGATCGCCTGGACGAGGACAAGCAGGCCATGACCGAAACCCACGTTCTCTACACCTGGCTGCGCAAGAAGTGCGATCAGCCGAGCAATGATTTTGTGGCTGTGCAAATGAACATTGGCCACGACTGGGTGCCCGTGCATGACCTCGATCGCGACCTGCGATCCATGATCGAGCGGGAGGAGCCATGAACGAGTTCCCAATCCGCAGTCAGCGCGACATAAGTCGCCTGATGGGTGTCCTGCACGCCACTGACTTCACCAAACCCAAAATCGTGGTCATCAAGGACGAGAAACGGCCGGACGTCTGTAACCGGAAGATGTGGGCAATGCTCAAGGACGTATCCGAGCAGGTGATCTGGCATGGCAAGAAACTGACCAGTGAGGACTGGAAGTGCCTCTTCAGTGCCTCGCTGGAGAAGCAGCGCGCCGAGCCTGGCCTCGACGGTGGATTCGTTGTGATGGCCGTATCGACCCGCAAGCAATCGCAGAAGTGGTTCAGCGATCTGTTCGAGCTGATGCATGCCTTCGGCGCCGAGCATGACGTTCGCTGGACTGAGCAGGATAAATGGGGGGGAAGGTATTGATGCGTACTGCCCTCAAGGATGTGAAGCAGAAAATCTGCAAGGCCTGCGGCGAGAAGTTCGCGCCGATGTTCAACACCACGCAGGTGGTGTGCAGTCCGAAATGCGCGCTGGCTCACGCGCCGGCGAACAGCGAGAAAGCCCGTAAGGCCATCGCCCAGATCGGTCGACGTGAGATCAAAGTCCGTAAGGAGAAGTTGAAGAGCAGGGCGGATCACCTGCGCGAGGCCCAGGCCGCCGTGAACGAGTACATCCGACTGCGCGACGCGCACCTGCCGTGCATCAGCTGCGACTCGATGCCGAACGACAACGACCTGATGACCGGCAGCCGCTGGGACGCTGGGCACTACCGATCCGTCGGCGCCTGCCCGGAGCTGCGCTTCGAACCGCTGAACATCCATCGCCAATGCGTGAAGTGCAACCGCAACCTGTCCGGTAACGCGGTCGAGTACCGCATCCGGTTGGTACAGCGCATCGGCGCCGAAACCGTTGCTTGGCTCGAAGGGCCTCATGAGCCCCGCAAGTACACCATCGAAGAAATCAAAACTATCAAGGCCGAATACCGGGCCAAGACCCGAGAACTGAAAAAGGGGCAGGCAGCATGAATTACCACAACGTGATCTCAGCAGTAGTTCGGGCCTTGGCCGCCGAGACGATCAACAGTTCCGGCGGTTGCAACGTCGAACCCCGGGTGCAGGCCAGCAAGCTCAAGGGCGAGATATCCGGGAAGGATGCCGCGCTGTTGGCTGACTGCATCGTGCACAAGCTCCTGCACGCCCAGCTTGCCCCGAGGCACTGGAACGCCTTGGTGGCGAAGTACAGCACCCACCGTGGCCGCAAAATCGATTCCATCGGCCGGCTGGTCGCCGTGGTGAAGACCCCAGCACCGCAGCGCTTCACGCAACAGTCCGTCTTGGTCTGGGCGGTGCCGCAGCAGGTGAAGGGCATTCAGCGAGCAGTAACCCAGATCAAGGCGCCGAAGCACCGGGAGAACAAGGAGAAAGGGCAGTGGGATTGGCGCAACGCGGCAGCGGATGCGGACGTTGCCCGGGCCAACAAGCACGCGCGCGCGGTAGCAGAGGACAAGCCCGGCGAGATGATCGTCCTGGCCGATTCTAACTACAACATGACGAACTGGGATTCTCAGGGCCTTACAGAGCGCACCTACCAGCGCTGGAACAAGGCCATCAAGGATGGCTTGGAGTCGCTTGTGAACGAGGCACTGGTCGAGGCGCAACACATGCTTGAAGCGGTTGGAGTGCTGGAAAGCGAGGCGGCATGAAATAGTCCCTCAAAAGGGCTTGCAATGTCATGTCGCCATGTCGTATTATTCACCCATCCTGTCATTCCTGCGTGTGTCGAGGAGTGACGAAATAGCTTCGGGGGGCGAACGGTTCGATTCCGGCAGCTCTCACGGCTACCCAGATGGCATTGCTGTTTGTTATGGCGGTCTTCATGACCGTGCTTTACACAACTCCAGAAATGCTGATCGCGACAGTTATTTCGCTCGCGAATGAGGGTAGTAAGATGACCGAGATCCCAAGTTTAACCATGCTGTTTTTCAAGCCTGTTGTAACCGTGATATCTGCCATCGCGTGTAGCTGTGTAGCTGTGTCGCTGCTGGCGCAGTTCCCCGCTCCATCTGAGGTTTTATCGCCTCGACTAAACCCGGCCACCGCGCCGGGTTTTTTATTGCCTAAAAATCACCGCAGCCAGAGCGGCCTTCGGGAGGTCTGGACACTGATAAGCCGGCAAGTACAGTGCTACGGATAAACACCGGCAGCCCGCGCGCCCTGACCTCACAATGCTGCAGGGTGGCGCGAGACTGGATCAGCGAGATCGATGCAAAGGGGCGTCGACGCTGGAATGGTCTTTGGCCGACAGCTCGGAAAGACGAGCGCACCTATTCAGGGCCTCTGCATTCGCAGGGGCTTTTTCGTTTGAGGAGCAGGGAAATGTCCGAGGCAGAGAAGCAGGCGGTTCAGTGTGTAGTTGACGCAGTGGTCGGTGGCGATCTCAGCCGACTGAAATCGGGCCTTGCTCGGCTTTCCGAGTTGCCAGGCTACGAGTTCTCTACGGTTACTGGGCAGTTGATGAACACTGACCAGCATGAAAAGTTTTCGCTGTTCGTGATCGGCTACGAAAGCCCGTTCTACTACCGTGATGGCCATGTGTTCGGAGCTGTGTACACGCCATCCGAATTCATGTGCAAAAAAGCCAGTCCATCTGGCGAAGGTCTGCCGTTCGAACAGGTTCGCGACGCAGTCCTGAAGGCTCGCGGCGAACACGACGAGAAGGTCCTGAAGAAGGCGCTTGGCTTGAAGGCCGCTCTCGAAGAAATGGAAGACTTGCTGAAGCGACATTCGTTCGCGGATTCGAAGCTGACCAGCCTCGCGCATGTTGAGTTGCACAAAGGGCAGGCGCTGCTCTTGGCTGCGCTCAACCCAGTAAACGCTCACTAATTTCGGCCCCGCGATAGGGGCCTTTCTTTTTCGGCTCCCCACACCCATTGCTCCGAGCTGGGAGTGCAGCGGGGCCAATTCTTCATGGAGCGACGATGGATCCTACTGATCTCGGCCCAGGCACAGCTACCTGGCTGGGCGGTAGCGCCACTGTCATTCTCGGCGGCTTGTTGTGGCTGCGGAAATTCCTATCCAAGGACGCCGCAGATCGCGCATTCGACAATGCCGACATCGGAACAGTGCGGCGTCTCAATGAGCTACTCGACTCCGAACGCACCGCCCGCAAAGAAGCCGAAGCGCGTGCCGATCAGTTTGCGAAAGAGCGCAACGACTTGGCTGCTGCTGTTGGACGCATGGAAGGGAAGATTGAAGCGCTAACTAGCCAGGTAGGCCAGCTCACCGAGCGCGTCACCTTGCAGAGCGAAGAGATCACCCGCCTGCGAACCAAGCTGGGAGGTATCACCTGATGGAGAGATGCGCGATGGAATTCATTGCTCGCCGCTGGTGGCGCCGGACTGAAGTCTGGGCGATCGCCGTCGTGCTTGTGGGTGGCGGTGCGGTGCTTGGGTATCAGGCCAGCTATTGGTCGCTTGCAGAGAAACAGAACAAGCAGGTCGAAGAGATTCGCAAGGCTTACGACACGGCCATGGCTGAGCGTGACCAGCGTCTGGACGAGCTCACGCGCAAGACTGGTACCGCTGCTGACAAAGCATCGAAGGCCGCAACTACTGCCACGCAGGCCGCAGATAAGGTCAGCGAAGTTGTAGAGAGGCAAGCGCCGTGAGCCTGTTACGCGTGATCCCGGCCTGGTTGTGGCTCGCAATAGGTTCGCTCGCAGCGATCGGCTACTTGGCGTTGCGCCTTGATACCGTCAAGGGCGATCGAGCAATCATCACCGCAGAGCGCGACACTGCCACCGCCCGTGTGGGCTCGCTCACTAACACGCTGCGCTTACAGCGCGAAATCACCGATGACATCAACCGAGTCTCTGACGATGCGAAAGCCAAGACTGAAAACATTACGGCTGCCGTTGTTATTGCTGATGGCCGTGCTCGCAGCTTGCAGCAGCAAATCACCGATCTCATCGCCAAGCGACAGTCCTGCTCTGCCGAGGTTGTCAGCGGAAGCAAGACAAGAGCCGACCTTACCGTTCTGCTCGCCGACCTGCGTAGAAGCGCTGACGAAACAGCGGGAAGACTGGCAGCAGCGCTTGATCGAAGTCGAATAGCCGGCTTTGCGTGTGAGGCTGCCTACTCGGCTGCACAGAAGAACAGGTAGGCCGCGACACGTTTCGCGAGTGGGCAAATTGTGTCGCATCAAATGAACGACGTTAGGGGTGTACCACCTGCGTCAGGATCTCTGCCTTTTCAACGTAACGGCGAGCATGGCTGTCGAGACTATTCCAGGCATTAGGAATATGCACGTGAGTTCGGGAAGCCCGCGCAGATAGTAGGCGAGAAACATCCCCCAAATCATGGCAGCCACAGCACCCAATGCGAGCGTTCGAGGGTTGCGCACGTTTGGTGACGCTGCCATCGCGAGAGCATAAATCTTCCATGCTGACCATATCGCAAGCAACGAGACGATGAAGGCGCATATACCTCCCAGCAGGACTAGAGGGCGCTCTTGGATGACAAGAAAGAGCGGAATGAGCAAACCCACGATGCCAGCTGCGAAGAGGAGGGTGATTGGCAGAAGCCCGACAAGTGCTCCGATTGTCAGCGCGACTCGCAATTTTGTCAGGTTTTCCATTTCCTACCTTTAGTTCTGCACCGATGTTTGCGCGGACTTAATACCGGCATCCAGCCATCATTACAAGTGCAAGGTGAGCTATGAACAGGCCGATGCCGCCGGAGTTTCTGCTCGACCTGTCTGAGCAATCCGGCCTGGGTATCCGCCTGATCCCTGCGCCTGAGGTGTGGGAGTGGCTCCAAGCCGAGATCCTTGCCGACACCGGAAGCATCCACAACGAAGACCACGCCCATCTGATCGATGCGGACGTGAGAGTCATGTGGGCGTCTGCCGCATTCACGAAGAAGGGTCGCACGGTGGTCGGTCAAGCCGAACAGGTAGCGTTCCGCGCTGGTGGCTGGCAGAAAGCCCGAATGGAACAGCAGATGCTGGATTGGTTCGGCGACGTGCCGGCCTACATCATCACGCTGGCTGCCGATTACTGCGCCGACTGTTCCGACGCTGACTTCTGCGCACTGGTCGAACATGAGCTGTACCACATCGCCCAAGCGACCGATCAGTACGGCGCACCCAAGTTCACACAGGAAGGATTGCCCAAGCTTGAGATGCGCGGACACGACGTTGAAGAGTTCGTCGGTGTGGTGCGTCGCTATGGGGCGAGCCCTCAAGTGCAAGAGCTGGTGGACGCTGCAAACAATCCTGCCGAGGTGGGGGAAATGAACATATCGAGGGCCTGCGGAACCTGTCTGCTCAAGTCGGCCTGATCCTTGACAGGACCTTGACGGAATAAACCCATATGGCAGCCCTGAAAGATGAGGTGAAGCGCTTCATTGTGCAGGCGTTGGCCTGCTTTGACACGCCGACTCAGGTAGTGCAGGCGGTCAAGGAAACATTTGGTGTCGAGGTGTCTCGCCAGCAGTGCGAGCTGTACGACCCAACGAAACACGCAGGCCGTGATCTTGGCGTGAAGTGGAAAGCGGTGTTTGAAGACACCCGCAAGCGCTTCCGCGAGGAGACAGCCGAGATCCCGATCGCTAACCGAGCATTCCGCCTTCGTGCGATGAACCGGTTCGTGGAGAAGGCCGAGACGATGAAGAACATCGGCCTGGCCATGCAGATCCTCGAGCAGGCTGCGAAGGAAGTCGGCGACGTCTACGTCAATCGCCACCGGAAGGATGAGCCTGACGACGAACCGGCAATCCCGACGCGCATTCAGGTCGACGTAGTGGATGCGAGGAAGTCGAATGCCGAGCCTTAACGTTCCGCAGTCGCAGTTCCTCCTGTTGCCCCACAAGTTTCGCGCCTTCGTCGCCGGGTTCGGCTCCGGGAAAACCTGGGTCGGGTGCTCAGCACTGAGCAAGCATTTCATGGAGTGGCCCGGCGTTAATGCTGGCTACTTCGCGCCGACTTACCCGCAGATCCGCGATATCTTCTATCCCACGATGGAGGAGGTGGCCTACGACTGGGGGCTGAAGACCAAGATCAACCAGGCGAACCATGAGGTTCACATCTACAGCGGTCGGCAGTATCGCGGCACTGTGATTTGCCGGTCGATGGAGAAGCCGCAGACCATCGTCGGCTTCAAGATCGGTCATGCTCTGGTCGACGAGCTGGACGTGCTGACGTCGATCAAGGCGCAGCAGGCCTGGCGCAAGATCATTGCTCGGATGCGTTACAACATCCCCGGGCTGAAGAACGGCGTGGATGTGACCACAACGCCGGAAGGCTTCAAGTTCGTCTTTCTCCAGTTCGTGAAGCAGCTGCGCGACAAGCCGGCGCTGAAGGAAATGTATGGGCTGATCCAAGCCAGCACCTTCGACAACGAACTGAACCTACCTGACGACTACATCGCCTCGCTGATGGAGTCGTACCCCGAGCAGTTGATCCGCGCGTACCTGAATGGCCAGTTCGTCAACCTGACGTCCGGGTCGATCTACCACGCGTACGACCGCAAGCTGAACCAGTGCTTTGACACTGTGCAGCCCGGCGAACCGCTGTTCATCGGCATGGACTTCAACGTCGGCAAGATGGCGGCGATCACACACGTGAAACGTGATCAGGGCCTGCCGCGCGCCGTGGACGAGCTGATGGATGGCTACGACACGCCGGATATGATCCGTCGGATCAAAGAGCGGTACTGGGAACACACCGGCAACGACTTCAGAAAGACCTGCGAGATCCGGATCTACCCGGACGCCTCCGGCGATTCGCGCAAGTCGGTCAATGCCAGCCTCACCGATATCGCCATGCTGAAGCAGGCAGGCTTCACGGTCATCGCGCCGGCGGCCAACCCGCCGGTGAAGGATCGGATCAACGCCATGAACGCCATGTTCTGCAACGCGCAGGGCGAGCGGCGTTACCTGGTCAATCCGTTCACCTGTCCGACATACGCCGATGGCTTGGAGCAGCAGATCTGGGCGCCAAACGGCGAGCCAGATAAGAGCCAAGGCAACGACCACGCCAACGACGGCGGCGGTTACTTCATTCACCGCGAGTACCCGATCGTTAAACCGGTCACCTCAATGAAAATGGGAGTCGCCCGATGACGGACGTTACTTTTACCCGTCCCGAGTACACGGCGGCGCAGTACCGCTGGCGCTTGGTGCGCGACGTCTGCAAAGGGTCGGAAACTATCAAGGCTGCGGGTGACCGTTATCTGCCGAGGCCGAATGCGGCTGACACCAGTGAAGACAACAAGGCGCGCTATGAGGCGTACAAGAAGCGGGCTGTGTTCTACAACGCCACCGGCCGTACGAAGCACAGTCTTGTCGGTGCAGTATTCCGAACTTGGCCGACCCTGACTGTTCCCGGCGCGCTCGATTACGTGGCCAAGGACGTCGACGGTCAGGGTGTGAGCGTCTACCAACAGTCCCAGTCGGTCATCGGGCACCTGCTCGAAGTGGGTCGCCACGGGCTGCTGGTGGACTACGCCGCGGTTGAGGCTGGAACTGTCAGCAAGGCTGACGAATTGTCCGGTCGTGCCCGGGCGAACATCGCCAGCTACACCGCTGAGTCGATCATCAACTGGAAGACCCGCCAAGTCGGCGGCCAGCACCTGCTCAGCCTCGTCGTACTGCGCGAAACGGTCGACGTCGATACGGACGATGGTTTCGGTAGTGAGCAGGTCATTCAGTACCGCGTTTTGCGCCTCGATGTCTCCGGACAGTACACGCAGGAAGTCTGGGAGGAGGGGGCAAGCGCAGCAACTCAGAAGGTCGCGCCATTCACCCCGCTTAACGGCCTGGGTCGCCCGTGGCAAGTGATCCCGTTCCAATTCGTTGGCAGCGAGAACAACGACACGACCATTGACGACGCGCCGCTGTACGACATGGCCGAGGTGAACATCGGCCATTACCGCAACAGTGCGGACTACGAGGAAGCTGCCTACTTGGTGGGCCAGCCTCAACCGTGGATGGCTGGTCTCGATGAGCAGTGGCGCGATCACATGGAGACGAACGGGATATTCCTCGGCTCCCGTGCGCCCTGGCTGCTTCCAGTAAACGGCACCTGCGGAGTTTGGCAGGCTCAGCCGAACACGGTGGCTAAGGAGGCCATGGAATCCAAGAAGCAGGACATGGTTTCGCTCGGTGCCCGGCTGATTGAGCGTGGTAGCGCGGTGAAGACCGCAACCCAGGCCGACAACGACAGCGCCGCCGAACACAGCGTCCTGTCGCTGGTGGTCAGCAACGTCAGCGAGGCCTACAGCCAGTGCCTTGAATGGATGGCTGAGTTCGTGAACGCCTCCGGAGAAGTGGTCTACAAACTCAATCAAGACTTCAGCCAGATCACTCTGGACGCGACGATCCTGGCAGCGCTGTTTAACGCAGTGCAGGGTGGCAAGCTGCCTGAAGGCGACTTCTGGCAGTACCTGCGCGATCGAGGCGTGATCAACCCAGAGAAGACGGACGATGAAATTCGGGGTGAACTCGAAGCGCAAAGCACCGGGCCGGATCTGGATGACGACGAGGCAAACCTAAATGGCGGCAAACCAAGCAATCCTTGACGCTACCATTCGGCACGCCGTCTTCCTTGAGCAACTGAAGTCGGGGGAGGTGGCGAAGTTCGCACCCTTCCTGAAGGAGATCGACCGTTCCATCCGGGACAGGCTTACCCGGGCGGATCTGACGGATTACACCGTCGCTCGCTTGGAGCGGCTGCTGAGCGAGGTCGACAGCCTGCTGCTCGGCATCTTCGACCGGTACACCGAGAAGCTGAACCTCGACTTGGTGGATATCGCCAATTACGAGGCAGAATTTGAAGCAACCAGCCTGACCCGCGCAGCACCGGTTGGCGTTTCGTTCGACGCGGCGGTGCCTGGCGCTGCTGCGATTCGAGCGGCAATCCTCACCAATCCGCTGAGCGTGCGCGGTGCGGACGGCGGCAAGCTGCTCAAGTCGTTCATTGATGGTTTCACGACCACGGAGCGACAACGCCTCACAGGCGCGATCCGGCAGGGCTTCTTCGAAGGCCAAACCAACTTTCAGATCATCAAGAACATTCGTGGCACCAAGGCGCTCAAGTACAACGACGGCATCCTGGCCACGACCAACCGTAACGCAGGCGCCATCGTGCGAACGGCAGTGCAGCACGTCGCCACCCAGGCGCGCATGGAGACGCTGAAAGCGAACTCCGATGTTGTGCCGTCGGTGGAGTGGGTCAGTACGCTGGATTCGAAGACGACCAGCCAGTGCCGGACGCTCGACAAGCGTCGATTCAAGCTGACCGAAGGGCCACGGCCCCCGATCCACATCAACTGTCGCTCGACGGTAGTGGCAGTGACTCGGTTCAGTGCCCTGTTCGCCGAGGGCGCCACGCGGGCATCCGTTGGCAACGCTGGCGCGCAGCAGGTGAGGGCAGACCTCAGCTACTACGACTGGCTCAAGCAGCAGCCTGCGGCGTTTCAGGACAAGGCCATTGGCCTGGTTCGGGCGAAGCTGTTTCGAGAGGGCGGCCTGAGCGTGGAGCGCTTTGCTGAGCTGCAGCTTGATCGGAACTTTGCACCGCTAACGCTGAAAGAGATGAAGGCACTTGAGCCTCTGGCATTCGGGCGAGCAGGTATTCAGTAGTATCGCTGCGGCGGAGTGAAGTGAGCGAGTCAAGATCAGTGGCACGATGAAGCCAATTGGCGGGTTAATACTCTATAGTGCGTTGCGTGACTGCTTAAAGGGTGGCGAGTTGTGTTGATTTAGGTTTGTACCTAGACTCAGCGCTTCCTAAAGGAAGAGTAATCGCTATGAACCAGAAGAACGCTGAGGCAATTAGGCTTGCAGCTATGATTGGCGCCGATGTGTCGGTTGACTTTTCAAACAGTGCGGTGGCCATCCTCCGCGGCCTTGCAGACGACATAGAGGCCGGCAGGAAACAGGTCGGCAAAGCTGAAATGCAGTTGGAGCAAGGCAACAAGCCGTATTTCACGTATGCGGTTTCCGTGAAACAGATGTAATCAGATATTCATCAAAGCCCTGGCGCCCGCCGGGGTTTTTTTATCCCTGCGATTCACACAAGCCTTGTCTACGACGGGGCTTTTTTATGCCCGCAGGCAGGGCCTGCACCTACGTCTCTGGGAGACAACCAATGCTGAAATTCCAACTGGATACCCTGGAAGGGGTAGATGAAGCCGTGCGCGCTCTTTACACCGAGAAGGACGGCAAGTTCGTGCTCGGCATTGAAGGTCTGCCGCAGCAAGAAGATGTATCTGGCCTGAAGGCCAAGGTTGATGAGCTGCTCGGCGAGAAGAAAGCCGCCGAGAAGAAGGCGCGTGAAGCTGAAGAGGCTGCGCGCCTTGAGCGAGAAGAACTCGCTCGTAAGTCCGGCAACGTCGAAGAGCTCGAGCGTTCCTGGACTGAGAAATTCACCCGCCGTGAAGCTGAGCTGACCGGCACGCTGGAACAGGAGCGGGCAACGCTGAGCGGGCAGATCCGGGATCTGACTGTCGGCCGTACCGCTACTGACATCGCGTCTGCCTTGGCTGTTCAAGGCAGCGCCAAAGCCCTGTTGCCGCACATCGAGCGCCGCCTGAGCGTCGAGCAGCGCGAAGGGATGCCTGTGGTGGTTGTACTTGACGCGCAGGGCAAGCTCTCAGCGGCAACGCTGGACGAGCTGAAAGCAGAAATCGCGAATGACGCGGCGTTCGCGCCGCTGATCGCGGGCAGTAAAGCATCGGGCGGCGGGGCCGGCGGTGCAGGTGGTGGGGGCGGGGCCCCGAAAGGAAAAATCGGCGGTACCAAAGAGGAACGCACGGCTGCAATCGCAAGCCGGTTCCCAGATCTCCCTCAATCGTAAGGAAATGACTCATGTCCCTGTCGCAAATGCAGGTTTTCAACGAATACATCATGCCGGCGACTCTCGAGACGCTGGATCAATATCTCGCCGCATTCAACGCAGCGAGCCGGGGCGCTATTGTGCTGTCCCCGGACGGCTTCACTGGTGACTTCCTCCAAGAGTCGTTTTTCCAGACTCTTGCTGCTGCCCAGCGCCGCGTAGACCGCTACAGCGCTAACGCTGCCGTTGCTGCCACCGACCTGACCGAGCTGAAGAACACTTCGGTGAAGGTCGCCGGCGGCTTCGGCCCGATTCGCTATGAGCCATCGCAGATGACCTGGCTGGAGCGCCCAACCGCGCAAGGTATCGAAGTCGCGAGCCGCGCGTTCGCTGAAATCCTGCTGAAGGACCAGTTGAACACTGCGATCGCGGCACTGGTTGCAGCGATCACCGCTCAAGCCGCCGCAGTCAACGATGTGTCGGCGACCGCAGGCATCACCTACGCCGGCCTGAACAACGCGCATGCGAAGTTCGGCGACGCCAGTCAGAACTTGGTCACCCAGGTGATGCAGGGCACCAGTTACCACAAGCTGGTCGGCCAGAACCTGGCGAACCAGCAGCAGCTGTTCCAAGCGGGCAACGTTCGTGTGGTGGATATCCTCGGAAAGATCTCCGTTGTGACGGATGCCCCGGCGCTGATGCAGGCCGGCACTCCGAACAAGGAAATCATCCTGTCTCTGGTGCAGGGTGCTGCGTTGGTGCACGACGGTCGCGACATCATCAGTAACGTCCAGACCACCAACGGCAAGGAGCGCATCGAAACCACGCTCCAGACCGACTACACCTTCGGCCTGGGCCTGAAGGGTTACACCTGGGACACCACCACCGGCGGCAAGTCTCCGACCGACGCCGAGCTGGCGACCGGTACCAACTGGGACAAGACTGCTACCAGCATCAAGCACACCGCCGGTGTGGCTCTGATCGGTGATGCCTCCAAGTAACCCCTGAATGTTGAGCCGGGCGGTGTGCCCGGCTTGACGAGGTAATGATCATGAGCAACAAAAACATCTGGTACTTGCCCGGCCCGTTCCACCAGTACCAGGAAGATGTGAAGGCGCTGGCCAAGCAAAACGGCCTGCGCATTGTTGACGCGAACGCCACCAATGGCCGCGATGACGAGGCTGACGATGTGCCGGAAGTGACGGTGCGACAGGTTGATTCGGCACCGGTGCTGCTGATCTCCGATAGCGGTAATTATGACGGCGCTGCGTTCCAGGAGCTGATTGGCAAGCTTAATGCAGAGCGCGACAGCATCGTGTTGCTGATCGACGCCGCCGAAGGTCTGATTGAACTGGAACACCCTGGCGGCGGCGAACTGCCTATCCGCCTGTTCGACGCCCTCGACGGCATTCGCCTACAGATGGAAACTCTGGCGGGTGAGCGCGATTCTGAAGCCGAGAAGGCGCGGCTCCTGCAGAAGCAGGTGGACGACCTCTTGGCTCAGGCCGCTCAGGCTCGGCTGGAAACGGACGAGACCAAGGAGGCGAAGGAAATCGCCGAGCTGAAAGCCAAACTCGACGCTGCTGGCGTACCTTATCGGGCCAACGCCTCGAAAGAGTCGCTGGAAAAGGCGGTCTCGGAACTTCCGAAGGCGTAACAATGCGGGTGCCGGCAGCTCGGCGCCCGATCCAGAACACCACAGCGAGCTGATTCATGACTCTCATCATTGAGGACGGCACCGGCAAGCCTGACGCCGAAAGCTACGCATCCGCCGAAGATCTGGCCATGTACGCCGTGAAGTTCGGCGTGGTTATCCCGGCGGAGGTGCCAGCACAGGAAGCGCTGCTGCGCAGGGCCGCGCTGGCAATGGATGGCATGACGTGGAAAGGGCGAAAGTCCAAAAGCGAGCAGGCACTCTCCTGGCCACGCCGCGGCGTCGAGCTGGATTACGAGATCAAGCCAGACAACTACCTGCCGGCGCGGATCCAGTACGGACAGATGGCGCTGGCTGCCGAGATCCATACCGACGACGTCGACCCGATCGATCAGCGTCAGGGGGCGGTAATTCGCGAACGAGTAGAAGGCGCGGTTGATGTTGAATACGCCCCGATCAGCAACAAAAGCGGCAGGCTATTGCCGGCCGCGCCGGATCGTCCAAGTCGAACCCAGTTCGCCGATTACTTGGCCAAACGAGGCCTCTTTGCTGTAAGGGCCTGACTATGAATGCCTTCTACGACCGCACGGCTGCTACCGCTCTGCGGTTGATAACGCAGTTCGGCCAGCCCGTAACCATCAGCAAGACCGAACCGGGTGAGTACGACCCTGAGACCGGTGGCGAGTCACCGGGCTTTACCATCGAGCAGGCCGCCCAAGGCATCTTGCTCGACTTCACCGGCCAAGAATTCCAGAACAACAGCCTCATCAAGCAGGGCGACAAGAAACTGAAGATCGCCGCGCAGGGATTGGCCTGGGTGCCTGGTCTGCTCGACAAAGTGGTTGCTCAGGGTCGTACTTGGTCAATCGTGCCGCCGCTGAAAGAGGTCAACCCTGCCGGTACGCCGATCCTGTATGAGTTGCAGGTGCGGTCATGACGAACAAGTACGCGAGCATGAACGGTAGCTTCGCCGAGAACATTCGCGACTTCGCTGAGCGCGCGAAGGGTGGTATCGACGCGACCATCCGCGAGATCGTCATCGAGATCGGAAGCAGCGTTATCCGCATGTCACCGGTAGGCAATCCTGAAATCTGGGCCGCGAACGTAGATCACCGCCAGACCAACACCCGCGCAGCCGACGACTACGACTTCAAGGTCGCTGTCCGCAACACGATCATCAACCTCAACGAATCAAACTTCACCAAGGCTGGCAAGCTGCGGCGCGGCGTGAAGTACGCCAAGCCCCTGACCAAGACCGAGCGCGACCAGAATTTCAACGTGAACGGGTTGGTCGCGGGTAGGGACTACGTTGGTGGGCGGTTTCGTGGGAACTGGCAGTTTTCCATCGGCACACCCTCAGAAGGCACGATTGACCAGGCCGATCCGGCTGGCGGTGTGACGCTGGCCAAGCTGCGACTACAGGTCCAGGCACTTACGGCTGGCGAGACAGCCTACATCGTGAATAATCTCCCGTACGGCATCCCGCTGGAGTATGGGCATTCGACCCATGCACCCGGCGGCATGGTCCGAATCACCCTGGCCCGCTTCCAGCAGATCGTCGACGAAGCCGCAAGGAACAACCAGGTATGAGCCACGCCATTATCGCGTCCATTTACGAGGCCAAGCTGATTGCCTGGAGCAAGGCCCGGTCAGAGCCGATCAAGGTTGTGTTCGAAAACATCCAATACGACCCGGCCGACGGCGAAACCTATCTGCGGGCGTTCTTGCTGCCGGGTGATACCGCGAGCAGCACGCTCGCCGGCGACCATCGAGCATTCATTGGCGTTTACCAGGTCAGCATTGTGGCTCCGGCCAATACCGGCAAGGCCAAGACGAACCCACTTGTGGCTGAGTTGAGCGCGCTGTTCCCGGTTTATGCGCGAGACACAAAGGCAGGCCTCACCGTCGTTACGATGTCGCCAGTCGATCCCGGCCCTGGCATTCCTGATCCGCCCACATACACCGTGCCGGTTTCGTTCGAATACCGAGCTGATATCGCCACTTGATTCCGCCCGCTGGGCAAGCCCCGAAACCCGCCTCTGTGCGGGTTTTGTCATTTCTGAAAAGAGGAAACACCCATGCAAATGCCCAACGGCGCCACTCTTGAGATCGCGTCCATCTACGGCACGGCGATCCCATTCACCGCTTTGACCAACGCCAATCCAGCCGTCGCGACCGCTGCGGCGCACGGTCTGGCCGAGGGCGACATCATTGCCGTAAATTCTGGCTGGACCCGCCTCGATGGTCGCGGCGTTCGGGTTGGGACGATCGCCAGCGGCACCTTCGCGCTGGAGAACATCAATACGACCAGCATTCAACAGTATCCCGCTGGCTCAGGGATTGGTTCCGTTCGCGAGGTGACAGCCTTCACCGAGATCTCGCAGATTACTGAGATGAACTCCAGTGGTGGTGATCAGCAGTTCCTGACCTTCGGCTTCCTGGCTGACGATGATGATCGCCAGATGCCGACCACAAAGAACCCGATCACGCTAACGTTCACCGTAGCCGATGATCCATCCAAGCCGTATGTGGCCGTCTGTGAGGCTGCGGACGATGATAAGCAGGCTCGCTTGCTTCGCCTGAACCTGCCGGGCGGCAGCAGCATCATCTACAACGGCTATGTGTCGATCACTTCGACCCCAACCATGTCTCGTAACAACCTGATGACCCGTGTTATCAGCCTGGCGCTCACCGGCCGCCCAGCCCGTTACGCGGCTGCGGTGTAACCCATGGCTAAGTTCAAGTTGATCCAAAAACCAACCTTCAAGGCACCGGTGATGATCCAGCGGGCTGGATACAGCGCCGAAAAGGTTGAGTTTGAGTTCAAGTACCTGGACCGCACGGCGCTTGCCGAGCTGTACACCGGCTGGAACGAACGGCACGACGAGCTGAGCAAGCTGGTCGGCGACATGGACCTCAAAGCTTTCACCGCCGCCCAGATCGCCCTGCAAGCAGACCAGTTGCTGGATGTGGTGGTCGGCTGGGATATCGAAGAGGAATTCACGCCTGAAAACGTGCGCATCCTCGTTAACTCGATCAACTCGGCGCCGAAGGCAGTGCTAAACGCGTACGCCGAGGCCTTCAGCGAAGCCCGCCTGGGAAACTCCTAAGCGCCTCCCGCGCCCTGTATGAGCCTGGGCCATCAGATGCAGACCTGATGGCCTTCGGCTTATCGCGCCAGGACATTCCCGACAAGGAAGTCGGCATCTGGCCGGACAACTGGGAGGCCTTCAAAGTCTTCGAGGCCATGAGCACCCAGTGGCGCACAGGCGCGTGTGGCGCAACAGGCATGGACTACAGCGTTCTCTCCGGTGTGATTCGGATGTGTGGCGTACCGATCAGTCAGCGACAAACCATTTTCAGCGACTTCCGGCGGATGGAGGCTGAAGCCCTGCAGGTGATGGCGGAACAGAGAGAAAACAAATGAGCACCAATTTCGCTTCCCTGGGTATTGCGGTCGAGTCGTCGCAGGCCGCAAAGGCTGCTGATGATCTGGATAAGCTGGTCGATTCTGCTGAAGGCGCCCAGAAGGCCATTGATGACCTAGGCAAAACAGGCGAAGGCCTGGCCGGCACTGGTAAAAAGGTTTCCCAGGCAGAAGCGGACATTGCGCAAGGCATCGATAAATCGACGGCGGCAAGGGACCGTCAAGCCGGGGCAAGTCGCAAAGTAACTGACAGCGCAGTAGCGGAAATCTCCGTCATCAGTCAGCTCGACAAGGCGATGACGGGCAATATCTCGAGCATGGAATCGCTGGTTCAGGCTGAGGGATTGCTGGAGCGCGCCCGCAAGGGCGGCTTGGTCACCATCGAGGAGCAGGCGAAGTACCAGGATCAACTGGGTAGGGCCTACGACAAGATTGAAAAGGCGGAAGCCAAAGAGCTGGCCCAAAAGCAAAAGCTGATTGAGGCTGAGAATCGCCAGATTGAGGCGCTGAAGCGCACCGTCAACGGTATTGATCCAGTGACCGCCAAGCTGGCTAAGCTGGAGGCTCAGGAGAAGGCGCTAAACGACCTGCACAAAGCTGGGCAGGTCGATGCCGAGCGCTATAACGAAGCCCTGGCCAAGATCGGCAAGGACCGAGCGGGCCTGACTGAAGCCGCGGGTGCATTCGACAAGTTAAAGCTCGGCACGCGCCAAGCTCAAGAAAACGTCATGCAGCTCGCCAATGCCATTCAGGCAGGCGATCTGGGCAGTGGTGCGCGCGCAATCGCTCAGCTTGGCGCTGGCGCCGGTGAATCAGCGAAAAGTCTCGCAGGGATGTTGATCCCGGCTGGCCTTTTGGTCGCTGTAATCGGCAGTCTGGGGTACGCGTACTTCGATGCAATGAAACAGGCGCGCGAGTTCAATGCCGCTATCAATGGCGGTACGAACGGCGCGGGGCAGACCATCGCAAGCCTGAAGGACATGGCCGACGGCGCTGGGCGCGTCACCGGCAATCTGTCCGGCGCCCGCGAGGCAGTTATTTCGCTTGCATCCGGAGCAGCTACCAGCGGCACGCAAATGCGTAATCTGGCTGAAGCCGCAGCGGCCGTGAGTGAAGTAACTGGCCAAGGCGCTGCCGAACTCGCCAAGTCTTTCGCCACCGCTGGCGACACGGCAACAGAAGCCGCAGGCAAGATCAGCAGTCAGTATGGGTTGCTGACCCTCGAACAGTACCAGGTCATCAAAGGGCTCGATGACCAGGGCGAAAGCCAGCGCGCGCTTGATGTTCTCAGCGAAGATGTGAATCAGGCCGCACTTAAGCGATTGGAAGCCTATCGCGCGTCCCTATCAGATGTTGAGCGCGACTGGGACAAAATCAAATCAGCCATCAAAGGCGCGTACGCCGAGGTCCGTTCGGAAATATTCCCGGACTTGGCCAAGCAGATCGAGATCACTCAGCGCATTCTGGATACCCGCAAGGGTGGCGGAGTAGCGGGCGCAATCTCCAACGGTCTCAGCTCTCTGAACACGGCGTTGGGCCTGGGCACTGGCGTGCATGACGACTCAACCGAAGCTTTGGAGAAAAAGCTCGCCGGCCTCAAAGCCAGAATGTCGGCAAGCACCGATTTGGCAATCGCCACCGGTGAGAACACAGATGCCAATCAGAAGGCTATCGAAGTTCAGAAAGCGCTCGATGCGCAGCTTGATGACGTTAATCCGCTAAATAAGCGCAAGGCCGCGCTGGATAAGCTCAACCAGCAGTTCAAAACCCTGTACGAGAATGCGGAGAAAACAGGACAGAAGTCGCCCCTGCTTGATGGCGTATTTTACGACGGCAGCAAGTTTTCTGGCGGCGCCTACGACACGCTGAAAAAAGGGCTTGAAGATAAAAACAAAGATCCGAAATCGGCAGCTTCTCAAGTCGACCTGACAGGCTTCAATGATGCCAAAAACGCTTTGGCCGCCATCAGCGCTGACTATAAAAACGCCCAGAAGGAACTGGACGCGGCGCAGAAGGCCGGACTCGTTTCTCAAGCCGACTATGCCCTGAAACGCGAAGCGCTGATCGGCAATGAGCGCGACGAAGTGACCGCAGCATACGAGGCTGAGATCGCCGCGCTGGAAGCCGCGAAGGCGAAAAAGACCACCTCCGCCGCGCAAAGCATTCAGTTGGACCAGAAGATCGCCGACGCCCGCGCAGGCATGGTCAAAGCGCAGAAGGACGCGGACACCCAGCTCGAGGTTCTGGCCACAAACGAGACCGGCCGTCTCGCCCGACAAGAGCGTGCGATCACGACCTACGTTCAGGCCCTGGCTCAGCAACAGCGAGCGCTGGAACTGGCAGGGCAGCGAGCCGTTCTCGGCGTCGGTCAGGGCGATCGCCAGAACGCGCTCAACAGTGAGTTGAACAGCCAACAGGATCGGTTCGCTCAGCAGTCGCTGGAACTGGCAAATCAGAAGTCCGATCCGTCGCGGAATATGTCGGAGGAGGAGTTCGCCCGTAAGTCGCAGGCTCTTGCCGATGCGAACAAGGCCGCAACCGATCAGATCCGGCAGAACTACGCCGATGTCGAGAAAGCTCAAGGGGACTGGACCAAGGGCGCAACGTCGGCTTGGGCCAATTACCTGGACTCGGCGAGCAATATCGCCGGACAGACAAAGACCCTGTTCGGCAACGCCTTCAGCTCGATGGAAGACGCAGTCGTCAACTTCGCCATGACCGGGAAGCTGTCGTTTGCTGACTTCACCAAGTCGATTCTGGCGGACATGGCGCGCATTGCGACCCGTCAGGCCAGTTCGGCGCTGCTGAGCAGTCTGGTTGGTGCGGCCACCAGTTACTTCACTGGCGGAGGCGGCGGTAACGGGCTGGCGGCTGGATCCGCTGGCGCAACTTCATCCAATCTCGGGGCCTCCCAGGCTGGTTACTCGTCCGCCTACTTTCAGGCTGACGGCGGGGCATGGGCCAACGGCGTGCAGATGTTTGCCAATGGCGCTGCGTTCACCAACTCGATCGTGAGCAAGCCTACTGCGTTCGGCATGGCTGGCGGTGGGCTTGGTGTAATGGGCGAGGCGGGAGAGGAGGCGATCATGCCGCTGACCCGCACGGCCGGCGGGCAGTTGGGTGTGCGCGCAATCAGTGGCGGCGGGAGTGGTGGCGGCAACGTCTACAACTTCCCCGTCGCTGTATCGGTGCAAACCCAAGGCAGTGGCGGCGCAGCCAGTACTGAGGATACGACGCAGCTTGGCAAGGGTATTCAGCAGGCGGCAAAAACCGAAGCTGAAACCGCTATCGCCCGAGCGATTCAGCCAGGCGGTTCTATTTGGCGCCTTACAAATGGGAGGGGCTGATGGCCATCGAAAAATTTACTTGGCCGACTCAGCATGGTGATTCACCCGAGATTTCCTATCGAGTGCGCACCTCGCAGTTTGGCGACGGCTACAAACAGGAAGTCGGCGACGGGCCAAACAACAAGGAAGACGCTTACCCGATCACCTACAGCGGACCTCAGGCCAAGGTGCTGGAGATCATGGCGTTCCTCGACCGGCATGCAGGGGCAAAAGCCTTCCTTTGGACCACGCCATTGGGCCAGCTTGGCCTGTTCACCTGCAAGAACCCCGTGCCCACTCCGGTGGGCGGTGGGGTTTTCAAACTTACCGCCACGTTCGAGCGTGCATTCCATCCATAAGGGGCGATCATGCCGCTGATCAGTGACATCCAGGTGCTTGAGCCTGGCAGCGAAGTGCTGCTCTTTGAATTGGACGGCACGGACTACGGCGCGGACGTGCTGCGCTTCCACGGGCACGCGATTCCGCACTCGGCGGACGAGCTGATCGCCGCCGGAGACGATGCCGATCAACTGCCGGCAAAAGCGATCTACTGGCAGGGCAACGAGTACAGCGCCTGGCCGATGCAGATCGAAGGCATAGAGGCGAACGGGGATGGTACGGCGGTTCGGCCCACTTTGTCGGTGGGCAACGTCAACGGGCGCATCACCGCGCTCTGTCTGGCGTTCGAAGATCTGCTCGAGTTCAAGCTGACGATGCGCCACACGCTGGGCAGCTACCTCGATGCCGCCAACTTCCCGGCCGGCAACCCGACGGCAGACCCAACCCAAGAAACGATCGAGGTCTGGTACATCGACCAGAAAACGAACGAGGACGGGGAAAACGTCAGTTGGGAGCTAGCCAGCCCGGGCGACGTCGGAAACGAGTCGATTGGACGGCAGGCCACGACGTTGTGTCACTGGTGCCTCACCGGCGGCTACCGCGGGCCGAACTGCGGTTACACCGGCCCATACGTTACGAAGGATGGCGTCGTTACCGACAACCCCGAACTGGACGAGTGCGACGCCACGCTGGGTAAGGGCTGCATGCCTCGCTTCGGCGAGAACAATCCATTGCCACACGGCGGCTTCCCGGCTGTTTCCTTGATCGCACGGAGCTGACATGCGTAAACACATTTTGAACGCGATCCAGACGCACGCGGCGGCCGAGTACCCGAAAGAGTGCTGCGGGCTGTTGCTGGCGATCGGGCGCAAGCAGCAATACTTCCCCTGCATCAACGTCTCGACCGAGCCGAACGAAGAGTTCCGAATCGATCCCGAGCAGTACGCCGCGGCCGAGGGCATAGGCGAGGTGATCGGCGTCGTGCATTCGCATCCGGACGCGACCAGCAGGCCGTCACCGCGCGACCTCGCCATGTGCGAAGCGACCGCGATGCCATGGCACATCCTGAGCTGGCCCGAGGGCGATCTGCGTACCATCGTTCCGACCGGTGATGTGCCACTGCTGAAGAGGCCTTTCGTGCACGGCGCCTGGGACTGTTGGCAGGTATGCGCCGATTGGTACAAGCGCGAGTGGGGGCTGGAGTTCGAAGCCTTCAAGCGTGCCGATGGCTGGTGGGAGAGCAAGGACAACACCAGTCTTTACGAGGCGAACTACGAGGCCGCCGGCTTCCACCGCGTCGACCAGCCGAAACGTGGCGACATGATCGTGATGGAAGTGGGGCGCACCGTTTATCCGAACCACGCCGGGATCTTCCTTGGTACTGATCCTGCGCTGCCAAGTGAGGATGCCGCAACGTTCGGTCCCGGGCCGTTCCTGCTGCACCACCTGTATGGTAGGCCATCGGAAGTCATTGTTTTCGGCGGGCCTTGGCTAGATCGGACACGCCTGATTCTAAGGCACAGAAACGCAAAACCAATTAAATGAAGCGGCGACGCCGCGGGAGAGAATCATGGGCAAACAGCAAGAAGGAATGGTAAATGAGGAAGCGAAATTGAGAGCTGAAGCCGATAAAAAGACCGCAGCCCTCATCAGCCGTCTTATTCGGCCGGGCCTTTCACTCGACCAATATCATCCACGTAGCTCTGAAGCTTTAAGTTGAAGATCTCCTTATTTTCGGCGACGGGATAATCGCCCAGGATCTGTGACTTCAGCCTGGCGGTGTAAAGCTCTTCATCAAGAATTCCGGCATGTTTCAAGCTTGCGACTAGGCAGCGAAATGCCAAGTCCAGCGCCACGATCTCACTTTGCGTTACGATTTTTGCCATGGTGACCTCCAGGTCATAAACGCGCCGAGATTGGCGCAATCCCAGTCCTTGGGCTTGCAGGCAAAGGACTGGGGAATCCGTTGCGTGAGGGCAGAGGTTACTATTGGCGGGAGAGGGGCGTTACTGGGGATTTTTACAGTGAATTTAACATTCCATTCCTCGCCAATTCATGATAAAAAATGATGTCTATTTGATATCGCAGGGAAAAATAAAATGTCAACGGATGAAGTGAAAAAAGTGAAAGCGGTTTCCGTTTATTTGAGCAACGATGACTATAAAGTGATGCTGGAGTCGCATGAACTTAAGCTACCACTAGGGGAAATTAGTTTATTTAAGCTTATTGGTCTGCAGTATGTAGTTGGGGTTTATAACCGCATCCCTAGCTGGGTGTTGAAGGCAGAAGAGGTTCTACTCCCTCAAGAAGAAGGTGGGTTGGTGACTGTACGATTCTCTGAGCTACGTTCACTATCGTGGGGAAAACCGGAAGTTCCGGAGGTCTTTCGCTACCACTCCTTTGAAAGGATGAGACCAGAGCTTTTAGAGTTTTCAGATGAGGCTTTTTTTAGTATTGGCGACGAGGTACAGTTGAGGACTGACCTGCACCGGCGAGGATTCTTATCCTTGGATGAGGCTGTCGTAAAATTAGCTGAAAGTTACCGAGTCGGAAAGTCACAGGTGCATGTTTCGATTTCCGGTAAGGCATAAGAATCAACAGAGCCCGGTTTCTGCCGGGCTTTTCATATCCACTAGCTCCATCAGTTATCTCGCGCACTCGTCTACACAGTATTGATCTGTAAAGCGCGACCCCTTATTTCAGCAAAAATATTCGCTCTCAATCTGGTCTTGCGTACATTCAAACATCTCAAGAAGAATCTGGTCGTGCTTCTTCTGAGAAGCCGAGTAGAGCATGCATCGATCTAGAAGAATTGTTTTCATGCTGCGAGCCGAGGCGAGATGTCTTGGCTCCACAGAAATCGTCGCGATCTTGCCGCTCTGGGTGTCGGTAACTTCTACGTCGTAGCGCGCAACAGAACCATCATCACGATTGTTATGGCTCAGACATTTGAAAGTGAGGGGGGCTTTTAGCGAAGCGGTGTCTTCGCTGTTCATTGGCGTGCATACAATCATGGCCGACAAAGTCCGGTGGGTTGGGCTATTTGAAGTTACGTTCGTAGAGTAGCTCGTTGCATCGCCGCGCAACCGTCAGGAAGAACCAGCTGCTCAATGCTAAACCGCCCAAAAAGACGAAGGCCAAAATTGCCTTCAATGGAAGGCCGTGATCGCGGGACAAGACCAATAAGCCGGGTGTGTTGGTGGCAACGACCCATAGGTAGAAGCTACCCACCAAAAAACTCGGGGCTCCAATTAATGCAAGCGCCCAGTCGTTCAGATCAGTCCAAGTCTTCTTCTTTCGGTTGCGAAACGTGAGCAGTGCTCTTCTCAACATATTCATAACGGGCGCCCGTTTTGAGTGGTAGGGCAAGAGGCTACTATCGGAGGTCGGTGGGGTGCTACTGAGGATTCGTCCAGCGTCGTTTCGATGTAACCTTGCAGCTTTCCCACAGGAGTGACCTGCATGAAGTTGATCGTAGGAGCGCTGGCTGCGCTGAGTGCAGCACTTGATTTGTCATCGGGGTCGTAAATGGAGCTGTCTCGCTTAAACGAGCTCTTTTTCGAGCACAATTGCGTAGCTTCGATGCGGCTCGAAATGGTGGATTTCAAATACAACCTCACGCTGACTATGTCTTCCTCGGAAGATCCAGAAACAGACGGTGTGACGGCCGTTTTTCATGATGTCAGCGCACTAAACCTAAGCGACTTCGGTGGCGGACTAACCCAATTCATGGACCTCATCGTGACTCGCATCGACGACGGTCTGGATAGAATCCGGTACGAGCTGAGGGATATTGAGGACGAAAAAATTTCGTTCTACTTCTTCACCTTCACCGTGCGAGACCACAAGGAGTAAATATGCGGATTTTGATAGGGGCGTTGGCGGTAGCGCTGTTGGCGGGGTGTGCGACTTCCCCAACGCCTTCCAGTGAAGCCAAGCAGGCGCCGGCCAGTCAGTTGTCGGCCTACCAGTCCAAGCCTTCAGGGGCATACGGGACACTGCAAGTGATCCGCGACTCTGGACAGACCGGAAGCCTTTGTTCAATGGCCGTTTTTATCGATGGCAAGCAAGCCGCCAAGCTCGACCCGGGTCAGAAGGCATCTTTCTATCTGCCGCCTGATTCGGTTTCAGTTGGCGCCGCGTACACCGGCTCTGGCATCTGCTCCATGGGTGCCGCCCGAGTGGAGCGGGAAGCGATCGTGAAAGACGGCGCGGTCAAGAAATACCGAGTTTTCACCGGGGGCGATGGGCAGATCGACATACTGCCCACGACTCTCTGAACAGACCGCCTCCGGGCGGTTTTTTATTGCCTGGAGAATGGCATGTGCTCAGCGATTACCTACACGCCAATGACGAAAGTCATGTTGTCCGGCTCGCTTGCGAAGAAGTTTTTTCGAAGCAAGCCATTTCTTCTCGACGGCGGATCGGCCGTGGAGGTGATCCGTGCGCTCAATGCGACCATTGATGGGTTCGCCGAGGAAATTAAACGACTGGAGCGCCTTGGGCTGAAGTTTGCGATCTTTCGGAATCGCGCAAACATTGGGATGGACGGATTCGATCTTGGCGGTACACGGGAGATTCGCATTGTTCCGGTGATTGGCGGGAGCAAACGTGCTGGCGGCCTGCAGACCATCATCGGCACAGTCATGATCGCCGCAGCCTATGTACTTTCATTCACTCCATTTGCAGCCGCATCGCCGTTTTTATATGCGGCCGGCGCGTCGATGGCGATTGGCGGCGTGATTCAAATGCTCAGCCCGCAAGCCTCAGGCCTGAAGCAAAGCGCATCCCCTGAGAACTCCCCGTCCTACGCCTTCGGCAGCGCCAAGAACACCACGGCCAGCGGCAACCCGGTACCGATCTGCATCGGCGAGCGCCGGTGGGGCGGGATGATCATCTCGGCCTCGATCCTGGCTGAAGACAAAGCTTAACGGCCTGGGACCGGCCGGTGATACAGTCGCCATTTTCGGAGGGAAGACGATGCAAAGGATTATCGCAGCAGTTTGTTGTGTTGTTGCTCTTGGCGGCTGTACCACATCACTTCAAGATATGCGGGCAGAGGGGCCTGAGAAGACTTTCACAACCCAGAAGCCAGAGCAGCAGGTTGCAGAATGCATCCTTTATGCCTGGCAAAACCAGTCGCTGGCGGGGGTTCACTACGCGGTGAGCCTTCAGCCTCGCCCAGGCGGTGGGAAGTCTGTGGTTAACGCCGGAAACAGAGAGATGGCGGACGTTATCGGCGAAAAAGGGCAAACCATAATTCGGTTCTACTCTAGCGGCAGCATGGGATGGATAATCGATCGCCGCGTCGCGAGCGCCAAGACCTGTCTTTAGAGTTTCTCCATCTGCCCGCAGTTTCAGAAGTTCCACCGCACAGATCACTACCTAACCCGCTTCGGCGGGTTTTTTTACGCCTGGAGGAAAGCATGGGCGCAGCAGCACAGATCGACATCAGCGGCGAGAAGGGCGGCAGCAGCAAGCCGAAGTCGCCAACCGAAGCCAGCGACAGCCTGCGCTCGACCAACCTTGCAAAACTGCTGATCGCCGTGGGCGAGGGTGAGTTCGACAGCGTCCCGACCGATTACGACATCTACCTGGACAACACACCGATCCGCGATGCCAGCGGAAACTACAACTTCCCGAACGTGAAATGGGACTGGCGCCCGGGTTCGGTGGACCAGACTTATATCCCTGGCATTCCATCGGTGGAAAACGAGACGTCGCTGAACATCGAACTGCGCAGCGATTCGCCGTGGGTGCGCTCGATCACTAACACCCAGCTTTCCGCCGTGCGCATGCGTTTGGCTTGGCCAGCGCTGCAACGGTCTGATGACCAGGGCAACGTCGGCGGCTACCGAATCGAATACGCGATCGACGTGGCCACTGATGGCGGCTCCTATCAGCAAGTTCTGGTGGATGCAGTCGACGGCAAGACCACCACGCGCTACGAGCGCTCGCGTCGCATCGATTTGCCGGACGCCACCACGGGCTGGCAGATCCGCGTGCGCCGCCTGACGCCGAACCAGAACACCAACAAGATCGCCGACACCATGCTGGTGGCCGGTTACACCGAAGTGATCGACGCGAAGCTGCGTTACCCGAACACCGCGCTGCTCTATATCGAATTCGACGCCGAGCAGTTCACCAACATTCCTGCCGTCACCGTGAAGTGCAAGGCGCGGCGCTGGATGGTGCCGAGCAACTACGACCCGATCCTGCGCACCTATACCGGGACTTGGGACGGCTCGATGAAATCGGCATGGACGAACAACGCTGCGTGGATCACCTACGGGGTGTGCACCGAAGACCGTTTCGGGCTGGGCAAGCGAATCAAGCCTTTCATGGTGGATAAGTGGGAGCTGTACCGGATTGCCCAGTACTGTGATCAGTTGGTGCCGAACGGGCTAGGCGGCCAGGAACCGCGTTTTCTGTGTGACATGAACCTGCAGGGCAAGGCTGACGCCTGGTCCCTGCTGCGTGATATCTCGGCGATTTACCGAGGCATGACGTACTGGGCGCAGGGTCAACTGGTGATGCAGGCCGACATGCCGCGCGCGCAGGACTTCGACTACGTGTTCACCCGGGCCAATGTGATCGACGGTAAGTTCTCCTATGGCAGTGCCTCGGCGAAAACCCGTTACACCCGGGCGCTGGTCAGCTACGACAACCCGGCGAACAACTACGACACCGACGTCATCCCATTCGCCGACCTGGATCTCCAGCGCCGCTACGGCGACCGACCCACGGAGCTGAGCGCCATTGGCTGCACCCGCGCCTCCGAGGCCCAGCGCCGTGGCAAGTGGGCGATCCTCAGCAACAACCAAGACCGCACCGTCTCGTTCAAGACCGGTATGGAAGGCGTGATTCCGCTGCCGGGGCATATCATCCCGGTGGCAGATTCGCTGCTGGCTGGTCGCGAAGTGGGCGGCCGTATCTCGGCGGTGGCGGGGCGGGTGATCACGCTTGATCGAGACACCCAGGCCAAGGCTGGCGATCGTTTGATCATCAACCTGCCGGGCGGCCGCGCCGAAGGTCGGACCGTGCAGAGCGTGAACGGGCGCGCGGTGACCGTCACGGTCGCCTACAGCGAACTGCCGGTGGCGCAGTTGCAATGGGCGCTCGACGCGGATGATCTGGCAATCCCGCTGTATCGCGTGCTGCGCACCAAACGCACCACCGAGGGCGATTACGAAATCAGCGCGCTACAGTTCGAGCCGAGCAAGTTCGCCTTCATCGATACCGGCGCCCGCCTGGAAGAACGCCCGATCAGCGTGATTCCAATAACCGTTGTTCCGGCGCCTGCGAGCGTGTCGCTTTCGTCGACGTCGTCGGTTGTGCAGGGGATGGCCGTGGCCACCATGACCATCAGCTGGCCAGCCGTGGATGGAGCCGTCGGCTATGACGTGGAGTGGCGCAAGGACAGCGGCAACTGGATCAAGCTACAACGCACTGGCATGACCAACGTGGACGTGGTCGGCATCTATGCCGGTGCCTACGTGGCTCGCGTCCGCGCAGTGAGCGCCTTCGACATCACGTCGCCGTGGCGCAACTCGATCCTGACCAACCTCAGCGGTAAGCAGGGGCTGCCGCCGGCGCTGGCGTATCTGAAAACGATCAGCAAGGTCTATGGCATTGGGCTCGAATGGGGATTCCCACCTGGTGCAGAAGATACCCAGCGCACTGAAATCTGGAATAACAAAATCAACGACTTGGCCACAGCCGTGAAGTTGGCTGATTTTGCCTACCCACAATCGAATCACGAAATGCAGAACGTCGTGCCGGGCACCAGTCTGTTCTTCTGGGGGCGGTTGGTGGATCGAATTGGTAACGTCGGGCCGTGGTTTCCTTTGGTTGACGGCATCAACGGCCAAGTGAGCATCGATCAGTCCGAGTACGAGAAGTATTTCCTCGGGAAAATTCAAGAATCCGCACTGGGCGAGAAGCTATTCCAGGAGATCGGCAAGATCTCCGGTGACGGCGAAGGTTCGGTCAATGAGCGACTTGAGCAGGCCAAGCAGGAGCTTGAAGGCCTGATCGGCGAGATCACTGACGCCATGGTTTATGACCCGTCCAAGCCGTACGGGAAGGGTGAGGTGGTGCGGCTCGATGGCCGGTTGTTTTCAGCCATCAAGGCTGTTCCGGTTGAAACGCCGCCGCCGAATGCTGAGTTCTGGTACGACATGGGTACGATTGCTGAAACCACCAATGCCATGGCGCTGCAAATCCAGACGCATTCAACACAGATCGAAACTATCGACGGCAAGGTCACGGCGCATGCGTCGACGATGCAGGCGCTGCAAGCAGCATGGCGAGAGGACGATGGCACGGGGGCTATGAATGACGCACTGAAGGCCTATCAAAGTACCGCCAGTATCGTCACCAACGATAAGGTCAGAGCAGAGGAGAATCTGGCCTCGGCAACCCGTATCACCACGCTTGATGCTGCTGTAGGCAAGAACGCAGCAAACCTCACCACGCTTGAGGAGGTAGTTGCCACAGATAAGGAGGCCACTGCTCAGAAAATCGAGACTCTCACTGCAACTGCCAACAACGCTACGGCCAAGGCAGAGTTTGCTAGTACGGCTGTTTCTGGTCTCAACGGGAAGGTGTCTGCGCTGACCACCATCAAGACTTCGACCACGGTTGGCGGTCGGACGGTGATGTCAGGTTTGGCCATCGGCGTGGAAGGTGAGCAGCAAGAGTCGCAGATCCTTGCGTTCGCTCAACGGTTCGCGATCCTCGATGAGGTGAGCGGCCAGATGATTGCGCCGTTTGTTGTGCAGGGCGGCCAGGTATTTATGAACACCGCGATCATCAGCCAAGCCTTCATCAAGGAGTTGGTCCTGGGGATGACCCTGCGATCGGCGGCTCTCAACTCGCAAGGGTTGCCGCTGCTGGAGATCAATATACCGGCGGGTACTTTCACGCTTCGTGGCCAGTCCAGCACCGGTTATACGTTGCTGAACAACAACGGCATCTACGTCTACGACTTGAACTACATCGAGCGCGCAGCGCTCGGGAAGATGACGTAATGGACTATTACGGTGCGAGAACGAAAGACGCGATGGGGCGGGTGACGCTTGAGTCATCAACGATGACAGTCCGGTCGATTGTGACCAGACAAGTCACCGTGCCGCCCATCACCAGCGACTTCACCAGCTTCATCAGCATGCCTGAGATCACCGCGCAGTCGTTTGTGTGCGTGACCCTTGGCAGCCAGGCGAATGAGTTTGCCGCGTTGCCCGCTGTTTTTTGGTCGGCAGGACAGCTCAGAGTTCGGCGCGGGCAAGGGCTGGTGCTCAACGTGTTTATTCTGACTTACCAATAGGAGGTGGCATGGACTACGGATTCAGGTCGCGTAACGGCCAGAATTTCTTCCAGATTGACAGTGACAACAAAGTCTTGAACGTAGCGGCGTCTGGGAGCTACGCCATAGGAAAAACTCCGACATCATCGACAACCATTACTACGGCAGTCATCACCTATCCGATACCTATAACAACTACCGAAGCGCCACATGTTTTCTTGAACCCGAACAATCACGGCATGTATCACACGCTGATGCAGATGGGCGGGCCGGGTAACTGGACCGGCTTCTATTTCAAATTGCATTTGATGGCACCTTTCAACAGTACCGACTGTAGCGGTCGATGGCTGGTCGCTACATTCCGTTCAACGTCACCACCCAATGAATACGATCTGCGTTTGCGTAATGCTGCGAATGAACAGATTTTTGTGGGTGCGGACAATCTTCTTGTGATGACAGGCTTCCCGATCAATGAAGGCTGGACGCTGGACAACCGCGGAGGCGAAGTGTCCGGGATCTACTGGAGCGGCTACCAGATGCCTTGGACGGGCTCCTATGAGGATTACTTCCTCGCCTCGACCTTGCTCGGAGGTAAGATTTACAACGGCAACACAACACTGGAAACGCCCTGCGGTTTCCACGCCGGAGTCCGCGCGACATTGAATGGATACGTCGGGGCAATGGTGAGTTCGGAGGGCGGCACTGCCAAAAACGGCAGAACCACTTTTGCTGCACGACCCATGCGTCCGTTATAAAAAACCGAGCCCGCCCAGCGCGGGTTTTTTATTGACCAGAATTAGGATACTTCCATGCCTTGGCTTAGAGGTGGGACTGTTGCCGTCACCAACGGATCAACGACCGTTGTCGGCACTGATGCAGATTTTGCTGCGAACGCAAAAAACGGTGATGCCTTTGTCGGTCCTGACGGGGCCAACTACGAGATCGGCAATGTCGCCAGCGCGACTGTCATCTCGATCATTCCGGCTTATAAAGGGCCAACAGCGAGTGGCGTGGCGTACGCGATCATGCCGGTGCAGGGGTATCCCAAGGCTTTGGCTGACTCCTTCAACAACATCAATCTTCAGTGGGGACAAAAACTGGCCGCTCTGGGTACCACCGGCAACTACGAGATATTGCCGGTCGCCAAGGGCGGCACGGGGTCGGCAACACTGGATTCAGATGTTGTTCCAGAAGGCGCAACGAACAAATATTTTACCGGCGCCAGAGTGCTGCAATCGGCGCTGACCGGCTTGAGCGCGGCCACCTCGACAGTGATTACTGCCACTGACAATGTTTTGGCAGCTATGGGTAAGCTCCAGGCGCAGATCACCGGTAGGGCCTTGAAGGGGGTCAACAGCGACATCACATCGCTGACCGGTTTGACTACTGCGCTTTCCGTTGGGCAGGGTGGGACTGGCGGGAGCAATCAATCGCAAGCTCGCTTGGGTATTGGCGCTGCGGCATCCGGCAGCAATAACGACATAACCGGTCTTCTGGCTACGGCGTTTGTCAGAACCAGCGGCACAACCAACGTCGGTGCGGGTCAGGGTCTCTATCAGCTTTGGAACACCGGTGGAGGTGGGCTGTCCGGGTCTGGTGACTGGGTATGTAACCAAGGCGCCGGCTCTGGTGGTTTTAGTTGGCGGTCGGTGAACTCCAACAACACCGCAACCGGGCCGACGATGACCTACACCTATGCCGGCAACTTGAACGTGCCTGGCACGGTGAGCCAAGGCTCTGACCGGCGCCTGAAGGCAAACGACGTTGAAATATTGGACGGTCTTGATCGAGTTATGCAGATCCGCCCGGTTGAATTCGATCGTCGTGACTTCCTGGATTCCACGGATTATCCGCACCACGAGGCTGGCGTAATCGCTCAGGAGCTATACGAAGTGGTTCCCCTGCTGGTTACTCCGGCAAGACCTGATATCGAGCAAGACATCTGGAGGGTCAATTACACCGGGCTGATTCCGTACCTGGTATCGGCCATCAAAGCCCTGAAGGCCGAAATCGACGAACTGAAGGCGAACGCTCAATAGATGCATTTCAATTGCACAGGCTCCTCCGCTGCGCCTTTGCACCAACGGCAGAGAAAAGGTGAGGCTTGCACTGAAGGAGATCTAGACCCTAGAAGGTTGATTCGCCATTGGATTGATGGGGTTGTTCAGGTAAGTTGTCGCGCAAATCAGATCCTTGGAAGATTTACGCCTGATGAATGTTGGCCAGCCGGAAGGTAGTTTTACCGTTTCAAAGAAAATTCATGCACCGATTCATCCCAAGTATCGCCCCGACATTGATGGCCTTCGAGCGATCGCCGTGCTGGCCGTTGTCGGGTTTCATGCCTTCCCTTCCCTCATTCGCGGCGGGTTCGTAGGGGTCGACGTTTTCTTTGTCATTTCAGGGTTTCTGATTTCCAGCATTATTTTTGGCAGCCTCGATCGATCTTCATTCAGTTTTGCAGAATTCTACGGGCGTCGTGTTAGGAGGATATTCCCAGCGCTGATCACCGTTCTGCTTGTCACATTGCTGGCAGGCTGGTTCCTGCTGTTTGTCGACGAGTACGCACAGCTTGGCAAGCACACTGCGGCGGGTGCCGGCTTCATTTCTAACCTGGTGCTGTGGGGTGAGAGCGGTTACTTCGATAATTCCGCAGAAACAAAACCGCTGCTGCACCTTTGGTCGCTTGGGATCGAGGAGCAGTTCTATATTGTTTGGCCGATCCTGCTGGTTGCGATTCACAAGTTGCGCCTGAACGCCTTGTGGGGCCTTGTAACCGTAGCCTGCATTTCATTTGCACTGAACCTCATCGGAGTTCAGACCGATCAGGTCGCAACCTTCTATTCACCGCAAACCCGGTTCTGGGAGCTATTGGTAGGTGCAGGCCTGGCTTACCTCACCATGTATCGCCCTGACTTGAGCGAGGCCTCGAACGGCAGCGTTGCGCGCCACAGTAAGTCGCTGCTGGGGGCGGCGCTGGTCATGACTGCGGTGCTTCTGGCCAACAAAGAAAAGGCCTTTCCGGGCTGGTGGGCAACACTGCCGGTGATCGGAGCCGCTTTGCTTATCTCGGCCGGTCCGCACGCATGGCTTAACCGTGTGGTACTGTCCAATCGCCTGATGGTTTGGATCGGGCTCATCAGCTTCCCGCTTTATCTGTGGCACTGGCCGTTGCTGTCATTCGCAAGGATTGTTCAGGGTGGGGAGCCACCTCTCGCTATGCGCGTGGCGCTGGTCCTGGCGTCCATTGTTCTGGCGTGGGCCACCTACGCTCTGATCGAACGACGGGTCAGACATATGCGGTCGCTTGCCCCGGCGCTCGTCGCCACAATGATCGTCCTGGGCGTTACTGGTTACATTATCTTCGCCAGCGGCGGGGCGCCAGAGCGCGCAATTGCCGTGAAGTCGGCCGATCTGCAGCCCGCCAACCACGTAGCCGGGTACCGAGCGTGTACAGGCACTGGGCTGTCTGACTTGGACATGTGCCAGGAGCCAATAGGAGTGAATCCGAACATAGCTCTTGTGGGCGATAGTCATGCTGACGACAAGTTTCCCGGCATCGTGGCGAGTGACAAGCAGCGGTCATGGATATTGCTCGCCAACAACAGTTGCCCGCCAGTACTTGGGGTTTCGGTAGTAGGCAGTCAGCCGGATTGCAGCCGCCGTATGGAGGCAATCTTCGACTGGCTTCAACAGCGGGAGAGCGTTCGCGTCGTTGTGCTCTCGTTCTTCGGGGGGTATTTCCTGCCAACCAAATACGCGGCGGATCACGTGAAAAGCGGTCTCGGGCCGGGCTTTGTGAAAATCAGCATGGACGGCGGCGAGGGCATGTCCTATGCCGATATATTTAAGGCCGGGCTAGACAATTCGATTACTCGGCTGGAAGAATCTGGGAAACGGGTCGTATTGAATGTCGATACCCCCGAGCTGCCATGGTTTCCGCGTGACTGTCTGCGCAACCCTCTGATGAATTGCACACTGAAGCAGGCTGATGTTCTTGCTCGGCAGAGTGAGCTTAGGCTCATGCTTGAGGCGCTGAAGACGAAACACCCGCAACTCGAGGTGTACGACCCGTTGGGTGTCTTCTGCACGCGTGACGTTTGCAGCATCAGCAAGGAGGGGATTTTGCTTTATCGAGATTCCCACCACCTTTCCGAAAGGGGGAGTCGCATCTATGCCGAAGATTTCCTTCGCATATTGAAGTAGTCCCAATCTAAATCCGAGCCGGCCATCGCGCCGGCTTTTTTTCGTCTGGAGAAAAGTGATGCCTGTAACCGAAAAAGACCGCGATGTACTCGCACGCACGCTGTGGGGCGAGGCTCGCGGCGAGGGAGCGGCCGGCCAGATCGCCGTGGCCTGGACGATCCGAAACCGCGTTTTCGATGGAAAGGAAAAGTCTTGGTGGGGCGAGGGCTACGCCGGCGTCTGCCAGAAGCCCTATCAGTTCAGTTGCTGGAACAAGGCCGACCCGAACTATCAGTTCCTGATCGGCGTGAAGCAGATCCCGTTCCGCGAACTGGCGCAGTGCCGGATCGCCGCCGACCAGGTAATCGATGGCAAGGTGCCGGATCCTACCGGCGGGGCCACCCACTACTACGCCACCAGCATCAAGGCGCCGGCATGGGCGGCGAAGGCCAAGCAGACACTGAAGCTGGGTGGTCACGTCTTCTTCAAGGATGTGCCGTGATGGCGTTGCCTTGGAAACTGGTCGGTGTGTTGGTGCTGGTGCTCGCTGGATTCGGCAGCGCTTGGCAGTTCCAAGACTGGCGCTATGACCGGCAGCTCTCCGAGCAGGCCAGGCTCAACGGCGAGACGCTGAGTCAGCTTGCCGCGGCCAGCGCCAAGGCGCAGATGGCCGAGCAGGACAAGCGCCTGGCGCTCGAGCAGCGACTGGCGGCCAGTGAGCAAACCCATTACAGGAAATTGAGCGATGCCCAACGTGACCAAGATCGCCTGCGCGATCGCCTTGCCACTGCTGATCTGCGGCTGTCAGTCCTCATCGACGCGGATTCAGCCAGTGGCTGTGACGTGCCAAAAGCCACCGGCGCCGGCGGCGTGGATAATGCAACCGTACGCGCCCGACTTGACCCAGCGCATGCTCAACGAATTATCGCCATCACCGACACCGGCGACCGTGGACTGATCGCGTTGCAGGCGTGTCAGGCCTATGTGAGGGCACTCAGTTCTGCCGATCCCGCGCATCCCTGAGAAGGCTCTGATTCTCTTGGAAGAGATGGTCCCTCTGGTGCGACACCTCAGCGAATCTGCGTTTTTCGCTCAGTAAATCCCCCTCGGTGTACTGAAGCTTTGTCCTGAGAGAGTTACGATCCTCCTTGAGAGCGTCATTGTCTCTGACCAAGCCCTGAATATTTTCCAGTGCACGCTCCAGCTTAAGGGTGAGAGCTTCGAATTCGTTCTCGTACATCCTGAGCTGGTGTCGGCAGGTTTCGAGCGGGGTCGGGTTGCCGAGCCAATCGTCGGTGTCTTCTATATAGAGGGGGTCCACGGGAATGCCTTGCTAGATACTGTTTGCATATACAGTAATCGAGGCTGTGCCAGCGGGCGAGGGTGAGGCGACGAGCTGTCAGTCGGGCGTCATCAAAACAGCCAAAGTCATTTTGATGAATTCTTCATTCCGATCGAGCGCGGCCAGAGAGCTTCGGACATTTTCGGCGACATCGGCGGATCCGCGCTGCTCTACCCAAAGGGTGAGTTCCATGATGGCGGCTTCGAGCGCGAGTTGATTTTCGTTGATCTTGACGAGCAGGGAAGGGAGTAGATCTGAGTTCGGCATTGGGTGTCCTCCATGGAAGAACCCAGAATAGCAGAGGGAGATTTGATCGGCAGAACGCCAGGGAGGGCAGAGCACTGTAGGAAAATACAGCGCTAAGTTGTTGATTCTTATAGCGGGTAACGTCAGTTTTCGAACCTGCAAATTTAGGGGTGTTTTCTTTATCCATCAATAGGTTGCGCGTGTTTCGTGGTCACCTTGACATGGTGGTGGACTGATCAGTGAAATCAGCTATTGACTATGTTTCCGATTTTTATGCATGCGATGAGTGGGCTAATAAACAGCGACGCCGGGGAAGAGCGGTGGTGGTTATGAGCTACTCTTCTGCTTTTGTCGGAGATCTCGAATGGAGGCAATTGTGATGTCAGGCATAGGTGACAAGCTCAATCTTGTGGGATTTTTCTTCACTGTTGTCGGATGCTTAGCTGCACTTGTGGGGGCTATTCTGATGTATTTAGGATCTAGCCTGGCAGGTGAAAGCATCTGGGAAAACTTGAAAAAAATACAGGCTGTTGCGGAAAACTCGTCGGTAGTAGCTCAAGAAAACTGGACTGAGCGGGTAACTTATGACCTCTCTCAGGCAGTTCCACCAAACGCAAAAAGTGTAACTTTTACGTATGGCATGAGAAGCCCTGATACCAGAATCCCTCTGAAAATGACGGTTTTTACCAGCATACATTTTATTACAGCGAACGTATCTGGAGAGCAGGGGTCATTCGAGTTGAACCTCACTGATCGGATTATTCACGTATCTGTAGCGCATCCAGAAATAAATTGGGATTTGGGCGTCACGCGTTACGAATTTTGAATGTTAAAAGGGTGCTTTTTTATCCCCAGTATTTGCGCAAAACGTCCTCTGGGAGCACCGTTTTTCCGTTTGCATAATCACAAAAAATCGGATGTTTTGCTACGCTATAAACTGGATGTTATCCTTTTAAAACAATAACTTAGCTAGCTACCGTCCCCAGCATGGGGTGCTAGGGGTCGAGTGTTCGAATCACTCCGTCCCGACCATATTTTTCAATGATCTAGGCCAATGTCCAAAACATTGGCCTTTTTCATGCGCGTGAGATTTGCGGGGCTTTTCGATTTCGAATTTCTTCGGTTAAGCCTTCGGCATCTGCTCGCCACACGCACAAGCATCTGTGTTTCAATAAAAAATTCTTGAATGGAGTCGACTCATGGACAAGGCGTTCAAACAGCCAATGTTTGTTGTTGGGCTGCCACTTGCAATTTGTGGCTTCGTTTTCGGCCTAAATGGTCTTCTCGCTAGCGGAACCTTGGCTTACGTCGCGCCGGGGTTATTGATACCTGGCTTGGCGTTCATGTTGATAGGTTGGTTGCAACGGAATAAGTGATTTGCCAAATGGATCTCGCAGTTGTATGAGATTTTCATGCCCGCTCGTCGAGCAGATCGCACTCCGAGGCTGCGGATTTTCTCTCATTAATATGCGCAGCCCCTGCGCCACTGACGGGAGAGAATGATGATCGACGACAACAACGGCCCTGAAGCTCCATATCCGGGACCAGACGAACAAACCCCTGATTCTGGCGAGGGTCATGATTCCGGCCTGGAGCAGGCTGATTCTGAGCCGAAGCAGGGTACCGACGAACGACCAGAGGACTGGAATCCGCCACCCGGCAATCCTGGCTCTGATCAGGACGCCCAGACGGGCCGAGATAATGGCGGCGCTAAGTAAGCCCGATCAATTGTTATCGTTCACGAGACCCGGCCATCGCGCCGGGTTTTTTATTGCCGCCCAACCCTCTATCGACATCCCCGGGCGCAGACGGTTATTTGGGCTTGGGTGGGCGAAGCCGAGGGCGCCGGCGGCTGGACGCTTCGATCCAGGCGCCGGCAACAAGCATGTTCACTCTACGATGCAGATCCAGCGATGGTTGTATCGATAGGGTGCTCGGGTGAAATGGACGTCTGAGACCATTTTCATGCCTCGCTCTTGGAGCGCTTCGGTCAGTTGTACGAGTGTCTCTGCCTGGATAGTCATTGCTGTCACCTCGTCAGATTTACTGCGTTCATAATTCTTGACCGAGAGATCAGGCGGCTAATTCATTTTTTCTACAGTCATCATTGAAGTAGTGTGATCAAGAGCGCTGTGCTTCACTTCATGTCCACTAACTTGCCCCATTCAAGTCCGAACCGCGCCAGGTACTTCCTCAAGCGATCGGCATCATTGGGTTGCGCCTTGGCCTGCCGGGAAACACTGAACAGCTGTCGGCCGGCATCCGACAGGCTGTCCGCCTGCTGGCACACCTCAATGACAGCCTTCAACTGCAAGCGATCGAACAAGTCCATGCTCTCGTTATCTCCCGGCAACTCAGTTGATACTGCAGAGGGATGCGCCAAGCCCCACGCATATCGCAATCGTTCGATCTCATCATCGACCTGCGCTTCATCGATGCGCCCGCTGTCGGCCAAAGTCGCCATCCGCGTAATCGATGCGGACAGCTCGCGAAAGTTGCCCAGCCAGGCTGCTGCAGGTGAGCTGGCGAAGGCCAGGTAGCGTCGGCGTGCTTCGAGATTGAAGCGCACCCGCTCACCCTGTTCTCGAGCATGGCGTTCCAGTTCGAAGTCGATGTTCGGCTCGATATCTTCGCGGCGACCGGCGAGGCCGGGCAGGTCGAATGTCCAGAGGTTGATCCTTGCGTACAGGTCCTCGCGAAAAAGGCCTTCGGCGACCCGGCTACGCAGGTCGCGGTGGGTGCCGGCGATTATCAGAAAATCACTCTCGACTTCCTTGTCCGAGCCCAGCGGGAAGAAGCGTTTCTCTTCTATTGCTTTTAACAGCATCGCTTGTTCGTCTGCGCCGAGCTCACCGATTTCATCGAGAAACAACATGCCACCGTCGGCGGCGCGCAGCAGGCCGTCGCGAGCGTTTTGCGCTCCGGTGAAGGCGCCTTTGACGTGACCGAACAAGGCCGACATCGCGCCGTCGCCACGCAAGGTTGCACAGTTGACTTCGACAAAGCGTCCCTGCATTTGATGACGGTTACGTTTGAGTTCGTAGATGCGCCGCGCCAGGAAGGATTTGCCGGCGCCGGTCGGGCCGATCAGCAGCATGGGGGCTTTTGAGCGCAGGGCTACGCGCTCTATCTGTTCAATGGAGCGGTTGAAGGCCGGGTTGCGCGTGGCGATGCCGGACTTGAGAAATTCCAGGCCTTCGAGACGTTTGCTGGCGAAGCGTGAGGCGATGCGATCATAGCGCGACAGGTCGAGATCGATCAGCGCATGAGTGCCACAGGCGGGATCGTTTTCGTTCTTGCGCTTGGCGGGGGAGGTCTGAATCAGCCGGGCTGGCAGATAGCGCGCCTCGGTCAGCAGGAACCAGCAGATCTGCGCGACGTGGGTGCCGGTGGTGATGTGGACGAGGTAATCCTCGTGCTCGGTGTCAAAATTGTACGCAGTGGTGAAGTCGTGCAGGGCGCCGTACACCTCCTCGAAATCCCAAGGGTTGCGCAGCGACATTGGATGCAGGCGCACTTCGGTGCTCGGAGAAATCTGCTGGATGTCCGCTCGGACACGCTCGGCGAGGCTGACGTCGCGCGCGTCGAGGCCATGAATCAATTCAAGTCGGTGGATAGGGAGGTCTGTTTGTTGGCACAGGCCTACGCTTGGTCGCCAATAATTCCACCGGCTGGCACCTTTGCCGACACGATCCAGGGTGGCTCCGATAAATCCGATGGCGACCGTGCGTTTGTTGGGCATGCTTATCTCATAGGATAAATGACGATATGCAATGATAATTTTGCTGGTCGGATTTGTCTTCCATAGATTATCGAGCCTCGTCCAATCAGAGATAAAAGTTATTAAAATCAAAAACATAGCAGAAACAACCATGGCCGCATCCAAAGCTGGCACAGCGGCTGCAATGCTGATGGAAACGAACATGGACACCAAGATATGAAAGACCAAACCTACCAGCTTCTCGAAGTCGCCAACGGCAAGCCCATCAAACTCTGGACCGAAGGTGTCCCGGTTGAAAACGAAGCCCGCGCACAGTTGATGAACACGGCAAAAATGCCGTTCATCTTCAAGCATCTGGCGGTCATGCCCGATGTGCACTTGGGCAAGGGCTCGACAATTGGCAGCGTGATTCCAACGGTCGGCGCGATCATTCCCGCAGCGGTGGGCGTCGACATCGGTTGCGGCATGATCGCTGCGCGTACGTCGCTGACGGCTGCAGATCTGCCAGACAACCTCCACGGACTGCGTAGCGCCATCGAGCAAGCGGTGCCACATGGTCGCAGTTCGAATCGTTCGCGGCGAGACAAAGGCGCCTGGGACGAGGTTCCGCAGCAAGCCGATCAGGCCTGGGCGGGGTTGCAGCCGCGCTTCAAACTGATCACCGACAAGTATCCGAAACTGGCCAACACCAACAACCGTGGGCACTTGGGGACGCTCGGCAGTGGCAACCACTTCGTCGAAGTGTGCCTGGATGAAGCCAACCGGGTCTGGTTCATGTTGCACAGCGGTTCGCGTGGCGTCGGCAACGCTATCGGCAACCTGTTCATCCAGATGGCCCAAGCCGATATGCGTCAGCACATTGCCAACCTGCCGGACCGTGACCTGGCCTATTTCGAAGAGGGCAGCCAGCATTTTGATGATTACGTGGAGGCGGTTGGCTGGGCGCAGGACTTCGCCAGACAGAACCGTGAACTGATGATGCGCGCGGTGGTTCAGGCCACGCGGCAGATCATCCGCAAGCCGTTCGAAGTGGCGCTGGAGGCGGTCAACTGCCACCACAATTACGTGCAGAAGGAACGGCATTTCGGTGAGGACGTGCTGATTACCCGCAAAGGCGCGGTGTCAGCGAAGAAGGGCGAACTGGGGATTATTCCGGGCTCGATGGGCGCCAAGAGTTTCATTGTGCGCGGTCTGGGCAACGAAGAGTCGTTCAGTTCCTGCAGTCATGGCGCCGGGCGCACCATGAGCCGCACGAAGGCCAAGAATACCTTCACCGTCGCCGATCAGATCCGCGCCACTGCCCATGTGGAGTGCCGCAAGGACGAAGCGGTGATTGACGAAATTCCGATGGCCTACAAGGACATCGACAAAGTCATGCACGCCCAGCGTGAGCTGGTGGAAGTGCTGCACACCCTGCGTCAAGTGGTGTGCGTCAAAGGATAAGGAACTACAGCGCTGGCGGGAATTCTGCGTCCGGCAGTGCGCTGGTTCATCGCGGCTGAGCTGAAGCGCGAATTAACGATATTGATCAGAACTCAGGAAGACCCCCGACGGTTTAACTCTACCTCAGAGACTCCGTCGGGCTATACGCTTAAGGATTTGCCATGAAAGAGATAATCGAACTGGACGGCGCCATCGGTGGCGGCCAGGTGTTGCGCAGTGCGTTGAGCCTGTCGATGGTGACAGGTCGGGCGTTTCGCATTAAACAGATTCGCGCCAGACGCAGTCGTCCGGGATTGCTGCGTCAGCACCTGACAGCAGTGATGGCGGCGGGCGAGGTTTGTGGTGCACAGATATCTGGTGCGCATCTGGGGTCGCAAGGCCTGAGCTTCGAACCAGGCGAAATTCGCGGCGGAGAATTTCAGTTCGCTATTGGCACGGCGGGCAGTTGCACGCTGGTGCTACAGGCGCTGTTGCCAGCCTTGTTGCGGGCATCGAAGGCCAGTCGGGTGACGATCTCCGGTGGCACGCATAATCCGCTGGCACCGCCGACGGATTTCCTGTCGCGCAGTTGGTTGCCGCTGCTGCGGCGCATGGGCGGCGATGTCGAGTTGGAGTTGCTGCGTCATGGTTTCGTACCGGCTGGCGGTGGCGAAATTGCTGTGAAGGTGCAGCCCTCGCGCCTCACGCGCTTGGACCTGTGTGAGCGCGGCGAGGCAGTCTCACGACGCGCATTGGCGCTGACCGCAGGTCTCGCACCTACTGTCGCTCAGCGAGAGCTGAGTCAGGTGGCCAAACGTTTGAACTGGCCAGTGGAGGCGCTGCAATCTGTGGCGCTTGATCCGGCACGCGGCCCGGGCAATGTGTTATTGCTGGAGTATGTTTTCGAGCATGTCACTGAGGTGTTCAGCGCATTTGGCCAAGTGTCGTTACGCGCCGAGAAGGTGGCCGATGCCGCGATCAATCAGGCTGCTGACTGGCTGCGTAGTGGTGCTGCGGTGGCTGAGCATCTGGCCGATCAGTTGCTGTTGCCGATGGCGCTGGCCGGTGGCGGATCGTTCACCACGCCGCGCATGACTGATCATCTGCGCAGCAACATCGAAGTCATTCACCTGTTTTTGCCGGTCCGTATCGATTGCCGAGAGGAGGGCGGCGATCGCTTGCGGGTAGACGTTTTCCAAACCGGTTAACGGCGGCCGGCAACCGGAAAGCAGTTGCACAACCTCATCGCAGGTGAGGCTAGCCTTCAGCCATTAGCACATCCGACCTAATTGCCCCCGTTCTGGCTCGACCTTAAAGTCCTTTCGCTTGGCAGGTTATTGCCAGTATTTCTCCGGTATGAAAATCAAAAAGGTCGATCTGCAATGAACTCATCAAGGACTATCCCGGTTCTCGCTTTATTCGCAACAATGGCGCTCGCAGTTACTGGATGCCAGACCGTCAAACCGGGAGAGAGTGATCTCAAAAATCGCGCACAGACCACCATCGGCAAACCCGTAATCAAGGTTTCCAACATCCGCAGCGACTTCAATACAACCTTCTACACCGCTCAAACGGAAAGTGGCGAATATACGTGCGAACTGCCGAGCGGCCCGATGGTTGCTCTGGGTTCCATGGGCATGGGACTGGGCGCTCAGTGCACCAAGCAATGACTAATCAATCCTTTCGAAGCTGAAATAAAAAGGCCAATGTCGATGACATTGGCCTTTTTCTTTAACGAATACTCGGCGCAGATCAGCTGGTTTTCGAGTTCAGCTTGCGCAGTTCTTCGTAGGTCGCCGATTGCACGAACCAGAAGCCGGAGACGATGCACCAGCCCAGGGTGCCGCCTACGAACATGCCGAGACCCGAAAGAAAGCTCTGGCTCATCATGAAGAGGGAAACGATCAGGATGACCGCCAGTGCGATATAGAGAACGATGTTGTTGACGCCGATGACGAAATCTTTCATTTGCATTCCTTGGATGTATTTTCCTCTGGCCACCTTCTATGGTGGCCAGTGCGCACATCATATTGATATCACCCTGTATTGCGCTAGTTCGGCGTCGGTATTTCGTTATGAATAGCAAAGTGCGTCGTTACTGAGCGGGTTTTTTCTCAAGATCTTCGGAGTCGCTCGACGTCGCCGCATCCTTCTCCGTCTCGTGCGGTTCTGAGCCCGCATTGGCGCCTGAAGACTCTTCACCTTTCTTGTTGGCCTTCTCATCATGGTCACTAGAGCTGTGTGCATGATTGACACCGGGCAGGGCGGTGGCGGGGGTGGCAGCGCCCGCTGTCGTTTCGGCTGCCCAAGCGTGGAGCGGGCCAATCAAGCACAGACTGAAAAACGACATTGCGAAGATTTTCTTGTTCATCACGTGGGCCTTCTACGCGGTGGGATGTATAGCGTTGGATAGGCCTGTCTGGCAAAGGTGCGCAGTACTGGACGAGCGGCGAAGCCTGATTGTATTCAGCCGGATCAAAAATCTCGCAACAGCAGGCAAATTGCTGGCCCCCATCGGTATTTCGCACCGGCAAAATCGCCTTTTTTCAAAAGGTTAGGTTGGCTATATGCGCACGATTGTCATCACCGTTGTGACGCTTTCCCTGGCTTTGATCGCCTCGGGAGTGCAGGCAAAAGAGTTGAGCAAGGGCCATCGCTTTGCCTGCACCTGGGGCTCGGATATTGCTGCCGGTGCGCAGCGATCAAAACTGTCCGGGGTTTCGCTGTATGGCGCGCGCAAGCAATTGCAGGTTCGCCGATTCCAGCAACCCTGGATGCGCATGACAGCGATGGGGATTACCGAGCAGACCTACAACAGCAGTTCGAAGCTCAAACCGGCAGCGGTCAAGCAGACCTATTACGAACAATGCGTACGCCATGAGTTGGCTCGGCGCTGATGCCGGTTTCTCAGGACTGATTTACACAGCTCAGGAATCGCGAGAGCCCTTGGCCACTGCCGGCCCGGCAACCCGCGGCGCCGCTTTGGTCTGCATCAGTGCATCCAGAGCCTTGCGATAACCCTGACCGCCAAGCGCCATGCTGTTGTTGTGCGTCGCGCCGGGCACCAGCAGCAGGCGTTTGGGCTGCTCTGCGGCGTTGAATAGCTGCTCGCTGAAGCGCGGCGGCACGAAGGCATCAGCCAGGCCATGCACCACCAGCAGTGGCATGTGAATGTCGGCGATCTTGTCGATGGAATCGAATTTCTGCGACAGCAACCAGCGCACCGGGAGCGAGGTGTTGGCCACGGCGGCGGCGACATCGGCCAGGGAAGTGAAGGTTGATTCAATGACCAGACCGCGTACCGGCAGAGGTGTGTGGTTGCGCGCCGCGTTCTGTCCCAGTTCGGCCGCCAGATCAATCGCCACCGCGCCACCGAGAGAGTGGCCGTAGATCAGGCGCTTGTTCGGGTCCGGTTGCAGCAACTGGAAGCGCTCCCAGGCCACGCGGGCATCTTCATAAACGCTGCTTTCGGATGGTAGATCACCCTTGCTTTGTCCGAACCCTCGATAATCGATGGCCAGCACCGAATAGCCCGCCGCGCGTAGTTGCTCTATGCGGAACAACTGTCCGGTGAGGTTCCAGCGCACACCATGCAAGTAAAGGATTGCCGGGGCATTGGCACGTTCCGCCGGCCACCACCAGGCATGGATGTTCTGCCCGGCCTTGAAACTCTTCGGTTGCAGATCGAGTTCCTGAACGCTGCCGGGCAGACCGCGATACCAGCCGGCGGTGCCCGGCTCGATGCGAAACAACAGTTTGCGCTCGGTGTGTTCCAGCACCGCACAACTCGTCGGCACGCCAATGATCAGCGCGGCCATCATGGCGAACGCCAGGCGGCGGCGTCGCAGACGAGTCAGCAAGGACAGGAACATTAATCGTTTCACCACGGCGCAGACAAAGAACGCTTTTTACCAGATGCCTCGGTCTGCGCGTGACTGTTTTTCGACCACCGTGCACGTCCAACGATTACAAGATGCTGCAATCGATCACCCCACTTGCAGCACAATCTTGCCGATATGATCGCCGCCCTCCATGCGGGCATGGGCCTGAGCTGCGTCAGCCAGCGGGTAAACCTTGTCGATGATCGGCAGGCAGCGCCCGGCGCTGAGGGCAGGCCAAACGTGTTCTTGCAGTTGATCGGCGATGGCGGCTTTCTCCGCAGCGGTACGCGCGCGCAGCAGCGAACCGGTGACCACCGCGCGTTTGCCGAGGATCGCCAGCAGATCGATGTCGTTGGCGCGGGCGCCGCCGAGAAAGCCGAGCATCACCAGTCGGCCATCCATTGCCAGTGCGCTGACGTTGCCGTTCAGATACGAGCCACCCATGATGTCGAGAATCACGTTCACGCCTTGATCTGCGGTTTTCTGGGCAATGACCTTGGCGAAATCTTCCTCACGATAGTTGATCGGTTGCGCGCCAAGCTGACGGATCGCGTCGCATTTTTCAGCACTGCCTGCGGTAGCAAACGCCTCGATGCCAAATTCACGACAGAGCATCAGCGCGGTGGTACCGATACCGCTGGTGCCGCCGTGAATCAGCACGCGCTGGCCGGCCTTGGCACCGCCGAGGCCGAACAGGTTGGCCCAGACGGTGAAAAAGGTTTCTGGAACTGCGGCGGCCTGGACCCAATCGACTCCATCCGGCACAGGCAAAGTCTGGCTGGCCGGAACCGCGCAATACTCGGCGTAGCCACCGCCATTGGTCAGTGCACAGACCCGATCGCCGACCGCGAAACGCGTTACTCCGGCGCCAACCGCGACCACTTCGCCAGCCACTTCCAGACCGGGGATCGGGTCCATGCCGGGTTTCATCGGGTACTTGCCGGCGCGCTGCAAGGCATCCGGGCGATTGATTCCGGCGGCGTGAACACGGATCAGCACTTGGCCTTCGGCAACGGTTGGCAGAGGCACGCGCTTGGCTTGCAATACTTCAGGGCCGCCGGGTTCGGTGATTTCAATACGGGTCATTTCGTTGGGCAGTGACATTGTCGATTCCTGTGAAAAAGGTCATGTAGATGGGAACGCTGGCAGCGCGCAATGATTCCCTTCAGTTCGCCGCGCAACGGGTTTCAGTTGTAGAGGGCAGCCAGCGCATGGCTTGCTCCAGCAGTAGAGCGACGACGATCGCGCCAGCGGCGATTACAAAAAGCAGTGTGTGCTGACCACCTGAAGCGTTGAACAGCGCCGAGTAGGCAAACCCGGCCAGAGCCTGAAAAGTGGCGAACGACACAGTGGCACGGCTCCAGGCGATCTGCTGACGGTGATGCGACGGCACCAGCTCATGCACGCGGGCCAAAGCCAGAGGCACGATGCCCGGCGGGAACGAGCCGAGAATCACCGCCAGTAAAGCCAGCGCCAGAAACGCATGGGAGACGGCGAGCAAACCGAGGGCAATGGCTTGAACTACCAGCACCACGCGAATGCCAGTGCGTGCACCAAGCTGGTCGGCCAGAAAACCGTACGTCACCGGCCCGACAATCGCTCCCAGGCCATACATCACCCAGACCATTGCGCCGATATGCGCCCCGGCGCCCAGTCCGCGAGCCACGTAATCCACCAGAAACACCATGGCAGGCACCAGCCCGGCGGCCATGAACGCGTATTGAGCAAACAACAGGTAGACGCCCGGCGGTGTCGGCTCATCAGCCGACGTTGCGTGCGCAGCCACAGGGTGCGCGGTATCCGCAGGCCAGCCGAACCAGCTCAACGCGGTCAGCAACAACGCCAGCGCGCCCAGTCCCAGCCAGGTCGCTTGCAAGCCGAGGCTCAGCAGCGGCGGCACGATGGTCCCGGAGCCGGCGATTCCGAGGCCGATGCCCAGGAAGATTGCGCCACTGGCCAGACCTCTGCGCGGCGCCGGAACGTGAGGCAGCACGGTTGCCGCCACCAGCACCATGATCCCGCCACCGGCAATGCCGGACAGCAAACGCCAGCCGAAGAACCAGCTCACCGAGAGCGGATAAGCACAGGCAAAAAATGCTCCCGTGACCGCGAGCATCATCAGGCGCAGGGCGTTGCGGTTACCCAGTCGATGGGCCATGGGCCGACCGAGCAGGGCGCCGATCAAGTAGCCGACCAGATTGGCCGCGCCGAGATAGACGACATCATTGGCGGAAAACCACTGCGCCTGAATCAGCGAAGGGATCAGCGGCGTGTAGGCGAAACGCGCCAGGCCAATGCTGACCAGGCTGGCACAAAGCCCGGCGAAGATCGGCAGCCAGATGCCGGAGGAATTTGCAGTACGCATGATAGCGATCTCACAAGAGGTGTATGGCGCTCAGCTTATCGGCTATCTTGGCTGCGCATATGCAGCGATTAAGCGGCAGAGTGATGCAAAAATGCTTCGATGAGGACCAGCATGAATTGGGATGATGCGCGGGTTTTTCTGGCGGTCTGTCGCGAGTCCACCTTGCGCGGAGCTGCACGAGTTCTGGGCGTGGACCAGGCCACTGTCGGGCGGCGTATTACCGCGCTGGAAAAGTCTTTGAGCGCGACGCTGTTCCTGCGTACCTCCGATGGCTACGCGCTGACCAGTGTTGGTGAAGCGGCGCGTAAAAGTGTGGAAAAAATGGAACATTCGGCACTGGAACTGGAGCGGCACATCCACGGGCTGGACGATCGTCTGACCGGTAACGTACGGGTCAGCACCACCGACTCGATGGCCATCGACTTCATCATCCCGGCGATGGCGCGCCTGCATGACCAGCACCCCGACGTGCAGATTCAGCTGGATGCGTCGACGCAAATCCTCAGTCTGGCCAAGCGCGAAGCCGATATCGCGGTGCGCAATACTCGGCCGGATAACCCGGATCTCATCGCTCGGCGAATCGCCCGTTGGCCTGTAGGACTTTTCGCAGCACAGGCCTATGTCGAGCGCCATGGACAACCGCAGCCCGGCAACGCTTTCGAGGGCCATGATCTGGTGGTGTATCAGCCGTACTTACAGAGCAAAAAAGACCTAACGCTGGTCTCTGAACCGTTTACCCGCGGACGCATCGTCGCCACGCTCAGCTCCAGCCTTTTGGTGCGTCGAGCCCTTGCCGCAGGCCTCGGGATAGGCGAGATACCGGTATACATGGGCGAACGCGATGGCCTCGTCAGACTTTGGCCGGAGCGGACCCGGCCGCTGCCGTATGAAGTGTGGCTGGTCACCCACGCCGACCTGCGTCACACCGCGCGGGTACGGGCGGTCATCGAGCAGATCGTTGAGGCTTTTGCGCTGGAAAACGAATAAGTGGTTCAGGGTTTTGCCGAGGCTACAACTGCTGACGAAACAGCCTACGTCCGAGACAGAATGGGCCGGCTTGTTGTAGTCCGTGATGAGTTCTATTGTCACTGCAGCTCGATGCAGACCTCAGTGACGCATCGAAACGAAGAGCCAGGGAAGGCCGCGTAGCCGCAGAAAGGTGTCGAATTGAAAATCAGGGAAGTGAATCAATATGCAGTCACGGACAGATCGGACGCGGGGCGGGACAGGCAAATCATGAGCAGCATAAGTCGCGAAGAATTCGATGCCAGGATAGAAACCATCGAGACGAGGATGGATGGCCGCGTGGCAGAAATGCGCGCCGACATTCGCGGGTTCCTGGCTGCTCAGGCAGAGCGGGACAAGGTCTATCTTGAACGGGACAAGGCACTACAGGAACGGGACAAGCGTTATGACGTGATGTGGATGGGCGTGCAGAAAATTGCCGACGAATCGCGCGAAGCGATCAGACAGGCATCGACGGTGAAGGCCAATTACTGGGCTGCCACCACTGTGCATTTCCTCGGCGTGGCTTCCTTGCTTGTTGGCGCACATTTCGCCAATCAGGCGGCGGTGTTGACCACAATACAAACCACGCTGGCAGCGATTCAGATTGGCAAAGAGATATCGTCACCCAAACCTGTCGTACAACCCTCACCAGTGCCGCCACAATAAAAAAACGGCCTTCTGTGGAAGGCCGTTCTGCATCGCGCCAGATCATGGCATTTCCGGCAACTCCTGAGGCCGCAGGTCGAATACCAGCACTTCGGCATCGACCCCGTTGCTCAAGGTGAGCAGCTGTTCTTCACGAACCCGCACGCCGTCGCCTTCCTGCAAGGCTTGGCCATTGAGTTCGACGCTGCCACGCGCAACGTGCACGTAAGCGTAACGATTGGCCGGCAATTTCAGCGTGGCACTTTCCTCGCCGTCAAATAACCCGGCGTAGACCCGCGCATCCTGACGGACTTTCAGGGAGCCATTGCTACCGTCCGGCGAGATGATCAGTTGCAGGCGACCGCGTTTTTTCTGCGCGCTGAAGTGTTCCTGTTGATAGCGCGGCTTGGCGCCGCTGACATCCGGCACGATCCAGATTTGCAGAAAGTGCACGGGCTTGGTGGCCGAGTGGTTGAACTCACTGTGCGCCACGCCGCTGCCGGCACTCATCAATTGCACGTCCCCGGGGCGGATCACCGAGCCAGTACCGAGGGTGTCCTTGTGTTCCAGCGCGCCTTCGAGCACATAGGAAAAAATCTCCATGTCGCGGTGCGGGTGCTGGCCAAAGCCTTTGCCGGCGGCGACCCGGTCATCGTTGATCACCAGCAGATCGGAGAAACCCTGTTCACGCGGGTTGCGGTAGCTGGCGAATGAAAAGGTGTGAAACGACTTCAACCAGCCGTGATTGGCGAGGCCGCGATCGGAGGCTTTGCGAAGAGTCAGCATGATGAAATCTCCTGGCGGGACGTGAATTCGTCCGAGTGAGGAGAAGGTTACTGGTTACCCGGTGAGGCAATAAGTAGATGGAAATTGAAAGACTGTCCGGCTCAGGTTGACAGTTTTGCGTTATGGTTCACCCATTCGATCACGCTCCTGAACACTCGGTCCGCCATAATGCCTTGGCTGAAGCGTGCGTATTGACCCTTGAATATGTGTGAAACCTCCCATGAAAACCGTGGCAATGGTGCTGTTCCCTGACTTTCTGATGCTCGACATGGCGGGGCCGCTGGAGGTGTTTTCAGTCGCCAACCGTTATCTGAAACCTGATCTGCACTATCAATTGACGACTCTCGGCACAGAGCGCGGCTTGCTGAGGGCGTCCAACGGCGTACAGGTTCAGGCTGACTTGCACATCGACGAAGCGGCCGAGCGCTATGACCTGCTATTGGTGCCGGGCGGACCCGGCGCCTATAACCAGAGATTTCCCGAGCTGTTTGGCTGGTTGAAAAAAGCCGTGCCGCGCGCGGAGCGTTACGGTTCGATTTGCACTGGCGCATTCATCCTCGGCCACGCTTGCCTGCTTGATGGTTATCGCGTCACCACGCATTGGAACTACACCGAACGGCTGATCAAGGCTTTCCCGAAAACCACGGTGACCACCGATCAGATCTACGTCGAGGATCGTAATCTCATCACCTCCGGTGGCGTTACGGCCGGTATCGACCTGGCTCTGGCGGTGGTGGCCAAAGATCACGGCAAGAAAATCGCCCAGGACGTCGCCAAGGTCTTGTTGGTGGTCATGAAGCGCCAAGGCGGGCAAGCGCAGTTCAGCCCGTTGATGGCGGCAGTCTCACCGCAAGAAACGCCCATCACCCGCGCACAGAATTACGTCCTTGAACATCTGGATGAAGCGTTCACCGTCGAGCGCATGGCTGGATTGGCGAACATGAGCGCACGGCACTTTGCTCGCCTGTTCGCCCGTGACGTCAATATGACGCCGATGGAGTTTTTGCAGAATGCCCGCATTGACTGCGCGCGAAACCTGTTGGAAACCAGCGATCTGCCGCTCAAGACCATCGCCTACAAAAGCGGCTTTGGCAGTGTCCGGCACATGCGCTCGTTGTTCGCCGAAAAGCTCGGTCTTACGCCGTTACAATACCGCGAACAGTTCAGCTAGAGCGGTTCTGTCCGTCTGACGCAGCGGGATGTCCGTGCTGCGTCGGCTCTGGCGGTTGTATCGTCACGCGAGAGTGCCAAGATGTTTGGCATGAATAATCACAACGACACAAGCCACGGTTCAGTGCTGCGTTTCGGCCCCTACGCCTTTCATGTGCGCCAACGTCTGGTCCTTGAAGGGGCGCAGCCGCTGCGCATGGGCGGGCGCGCCATGGACATCCTTCAGGCGCTGCTCGAACACGCGGGTGAGGTGGTCAGCAAAGAGCAGTTGATTGCTCGAGTATGGCCGACCTCGGTCGTCGAAGAGATCAACCTGCGGGTGCACATTGCGGCGTTGCGCCGCGCACTGGGTGACGGCGTAAACGGGCAGCGTTTCATCATTCACGTGGCGCACTGCGGCTACAGTTTTGTCGCCCCGGTGGAGCAGGGAACCAGTGATGCGCTGACTATGCCCGCTGCCGCGCTCACGCCCCTGCACAATCTTCCGGCACGACTGACGCCAGTCAGTGGGCGCGACGCCTTGATCGGTGGTCTGGTTCGACAAATGCCGGTATGCCGCTTGATGACGATTACCGGTGCACCGGGCGTTGGCAAAACCACTGTGGCACTGCGCGTGGCGGAATTGCTGTTGCAATACTTTCGCGATGGCGCCTGGTGGGTCGACCTTGCCAGCCTCGAAGATGACATTCCATTGCTCGAGCGCCTGTTGCACACCCTGAACACAGACTTTTTCACACTGACCGGCCGGCACGCCTTGTTGATACTGGATAACTGCGACCACCAGCGCGACAGCTGTGCGGCACTGGTGGAAACGCTGTTGCATGCTGCGCCTCGCCTGTCGATTCTGGTCACCGGCCGCGAAGCCTTGCAAGTCGTGCAGGAGACCGTTCATTACGTGCCGCTGTTGGCGATTCCCAAGCGCTCGACATTGAACACCGTCGAAGAAGCCATGGGCTATCCGGCGGTGCAGTTGTTCGTCAATCGCGCGCGGGCACGGCAGCATGGCTTCTGTTTGCGTGAGCAGGATTTGCCAGGTGTGCGCGAGATCTGCCGTCAACTGGACGGTCTGCCGCTGGCGATCGAGCTCGCCGCTGCGCAGATCGACGCGCTGGGCTTGATCGGCTTGCAGGCACAGGTTGAAAACGGCCTGCAGTTGCTTGGCCAAGGCCGGCGCACCGCGGAACCGCGCCATCAGTCGATGGCCGCTGCGATCGATTGGAGCTTCCAGTACCTGACGGCAATGGAACAGCGTGTGCTGCTGCGTCTGTCGGTGTTCAGCACGGGCTTTACCCTGGAGGCTGCACTGAGCGTGATCAGCAGCGTGGATCTGGCGGGATCCAGGTTGAGCGCAATTATCGAAGGGTTGGCGCGCAAATCGTTGCTTGTTCGAGAACCCAACCGTGCGACGGCCCGCTATTGGATGCTCAACACCGTGCGCCGCTATGCTCGTGATCAGTTCGAGCGCAGTGACGACAAGTTCGAACTGAAACAGCGCCATGCGCGCTATCTCAGCAGAACGCGCAACGCTTCAGGCCGGGCACTGCTCGTGGAGGCTGTCGAGTAGCAGGCGGACCTTGCGCAAGTCCGGTGTGGCGTAGCCTTCGGTGAAGCGCTGGTAAATGGGGCTGAGCAAATCCCATGCTTCGCGATGGCGGGACTGGCGCTGCCATAATCGGGCGAGGTCCGTGGCGCTGCGCAGTTCCCAAGCGAGGGCGCCCTGGCTTCTGGCGATGGCCAGAGCTTGTTGCAGAGTTTGTTCGGCTTCTCGGGTTTCAGCGGTGTCTGAGCGGGCCGATTCGCGAGCAGGCTCGCTCCCACAGGATGAACCCTTCAACAATGCCGCCGCCCGCGCCCGCAATATCTCCGCTGCACTCCATCCCGCATCGCCATTGCTCGCGCGCCCCACCAGTGCCTCATCGACAAAACGCTCATCCAGCGTAACCATCACTTCCCGAATCAGACCGCTGCTCTGTGCTGGTACGGGCACGGCATTATCCGGATCGATCACCTGCGCATACTGCCGGCCCCAATTATTGAACAGCAGTACCGAATGCTTCTGCGACTGCTCCAGCAGTAATTGCAACAAGGCGCGGGCGTTGGCAGCGTCGCCGTTGTAATGCGCGATCAGGCAACTGGCCAGCGCCAGGGTGTAACAGATCGATGTGCCGTGATTGATCTGCACGGCGATGTCCAGCGCCTGCCGTGCGGCGCGCCAGGCTTGCTCGGGCAGACCCTGCAACCACAGCACTCGGGCCAGTACTGTCAGCGAAGCGACGCTCTGATCGTACTGCACGCCAAAACCATGGGTGAAACGATTGAGATGGCCGCTGTGGGCCATGCGTTGCAGCACCTGCTCGGCATGTACGCGTGCCTGCGGCTGGTCGCCGGCATAATGCAGGGCCAGCACGCGCAAGCGATGTGTGCTCAGTGACAGCAGCGGTTCGCCGTGCAGGCCGATGCGGTCGAATTGCTCACTCTGGGCCAAAGCCATGCGGTAATGCCCGCAACTCAGATTGACCGCCATATGCCCCGATATCGCACGCAGTTGCCCGGCCAGATCGCCGTGTTCCTCGGCCAATTGGCAGGCGTCGACGAAGGCCTGAATGGTTTGTGGCGTGCCGCCCCAGGTGTGATAGCTGGCGCTGCCGAGCGCCAGTTTCAAGGCGATTTGCAGGCGAGGGCAGGGCGGTAGCAGCGAGTCTGCTGGCGAAGCCTCCAGCAGACTCAGTGCCCGGCGCACATAGCGGCTGTAATCGCGCAGCAACGACAGCTCCTGCCACAAAGGCGCCGACGCGGCTGCCAGTTGCACCCCCAACTCGTCCGGTCCCGGCCCATTGAGGCTCCAGTCCAGCGCCGCGCGCAAATCCTCCAGACCCCGGGCATAGCGCTCCATCCACAATACAGTCGGAGTATTGTCCCAATCCGCCTGCGCCTGCTGCATCAGTGTCAGGCAGCGCTCGGCGTGGCGTTGGCGGGTTGCGCTGAGCTCGTTGGCCTGTTCGAGTTTTTCCAGTGCGTAGTGGCGCGTGGTGTCGAGCAACCGGTAGAAAACATCTTCGTCACCCACTTCGACGCTCAGCAGGGATTTGGCCACCAGTTGCGTGACAGCGGTGAACACCGCGCCGGGATCGATCTGTTGGCCGATGACCACCGCTGCCGCCGAGGCGAGGGTGAAGCTGCCGCGGAAAATCCCCAGTCGCCGCAGACAGGTTTGTTCGCAGGCGTTGAGCAGGTTAAAGCTCCAGTCCATCGTCGCGCGCAGGGTCAGGTGGCGTTCGGCGCTGCTGTGGTGTCCGGCCGACAATGGCGGCAAACCCTCGCGCAATTGTTTGAGCAATCCGTCCATGCCCAATTCGCTGACCTGCGCGGCGGCCAGTTCCAGTGCCAGCGGAATGCCGTCCAGGCGCTGGCAGATTTCGATCGCTTGCGGCAGCTCGGCGTGGCTCAGTCGGAAGTTTTCCCTGGCTGCGGTGGCGCGCTCGACAAACAACTGCATCGCAGCAAAGCCCAGCGCCTGGGCCGGCTCCATCGGGGGCGACATGGACGGGCATTCGAGCGATTCCAGGCGCTGCACGAACTCACCCTCAGCGCGCAGGCTCTCGCGGCTTGTGGCGAGGATATGCACCTTTGGTGCCCCCCGCAGAATCTGCTCGCTGAGCGCGGCCACCGCATCAATCAAGTGCTCGCAGTTGTCGATCACCAACAACATTTGCTGTTCTCGCAGGCCGTCGACCAGACCAGCCTGCGCATCGCCTTCAGCTGCGGACAGATCAAGCAGCGTCGCCAGATGCGATCCGATCAGCGCGGGATCGGCGATGGGCGCCAGATCCACCAGGCGGATGCCGTCGCGATACTGGTCGAGCAATTGTTCGGCGACGCGCAGGGCGACGGTGGTCTTGCCAATGCCGCCGGGGCCGACCAGAGTGATGCAGCGTCGGCGCGGCAGTTGCGTAATCAAGTGATCGATCAGGGGTTGGCGACCAATCATCCGCGTACGACGCAGCGGCAGGTTGTGCCGGGGCGCGGCGACCGCAGGCGTTGCTTCGATGCTGTCGAGCACGAAAGGTGCGACAAAGCTGTAGCCGCGCTGCGCCACGGTGACGATGTAGCGCTGGCCGTTCTGCCCGTCGCCAAGCGCTTTGCGCAGCGCCGCCATGTGCACGCGCAAATTGATGTCTTCAACGACACTGTCTGGCCAGACCGCGGCCATCAATTGCTGTTTGCTCACCACTTCACCGGCATGGGCCAGCAAAATCAGGAGGATGTCCATCGCCCGCCGTCCCAGGCGCAAAGGCTGTTGGCCTTCAAGCAGCAGTCGTTGCCCGGGGTGAATCCGATAGGGGCCAAACGCAATGGCCTGATTCGGGGAAAAACTCAACAGCGCGCTCCTGCGGTGATGCGGCGGACAGGGCGAATCAGTGCCTGGCGCAAGCGCAGGCCGTCTGATCCGGGGTGTCCGGGCATAATCCTCAGGTTTGAGCATCAGTGCAACGGGTGGCGTAACGGCAGCAGTCAAAACACCGCAGGCTGCGCTGCGGTGTTTTTCGGTCTGCCCATGACTCGACAGCGCCAGGCGAAGGGATTGATGCCCTCGCTGCGGGTGAACATGTGGCAGAAGTGCGCCTGATCGCAGAAGCCGCATTCCAGGCTGATCTGCGTCAGGCTGAGGTCGGTGTGCTGGATCAGCAACTTGGCCCGGGCCAGGCGCTGGGCGCGGATCCAGTCCTGTGGCGACAGGCCGGTGCTGCATTTGAATGCGCGGGAGAAATGACTGCGTGACAGTGAGCAGGCACGGGCCAGTTCAGCCACTTCGAGACTTTCGCCCAAGCGATCGAGGATCAACTGTTTGATCTGGCGTTCGCGCTGTGGACTGAGTCCGCCAGTCGTGTTTTTCCGCGGTTCGCAAGCAGGGGCGAGGGCGACGGTTTGCTGTAGATAAGCCATGGCCAAGGTCCGTGTCGGTGGGGAAGGCACGGTCGGCGCATTCCCTCAGGTCAAAAAAGCAACGCTGCGCAGAGGGCTTCATTGTTGGGTGAGGGCGTGAGGCTGACGAGTTAATCGTTGTTAATTTCCTCGCTCAGGCTGGAACTCAGCACATCCTTGCAAGTCAGCGCCCGGTGCTTTGCGCGACGATGTCGACAAAGCACGGCCGCCGCTGGCCAGGTTCAAAGGGGAATGCAATGAAAGGCTTGGTGAAAGCAGCAACGGCCCTGGCGGTCATGCTGGCAATGTCCGGCGCGATGGCGCAGGCACCGCAGGTGGGCACTCAGGCGCCGGGTTATTTCCGCTTGGCGGTGGGCGATTACGAAGTCACCGCGTTGTTCGACGGTTACAACGATTTGTCGCCGAAGTTGTTGCAGGGCATGAGCCAGAGTCAGATTCGCGCGCTGCTTGCGCGCCGTTCGATTGAAACCCCGGGCGTGCAGACGGCGTTCAATGCCTTTCTGGTCAACACTGGCAAACAACTGATTTTGGTCGACACGGGCGCAGGACAGTGCATCGGCGCCACCGCAGGCCAACTCTCGGCCAACATGCAGGCCGCCGGTTACAAGCCCGAGCAGGTCGACACGATTCTGCTGACGCACCTGCACCTCGATCACGTCTGTGGTCTGGTCGACGCAGAGAAGAAGCCGCTGTTCACCAATGCCACCGTCTATGCGGCCAAGGCCGAGGCCGATTACTGGCTTGATCCGGCAGCACTGGCCAAGGCTGCGGCCGGCGCCAAAGAGTTTTTCAAGATAGCCCAGGACTCTACGACGCCCTATGTTGCCGCTGGCCGCTTCAAGACGTTCGCCGCCGGGCAGTCGCCATTGCCGGGACTGGTCGAAGCAACCCTCGAAGCCGGGCATACGCCGGGTAGCACCACATACCGCTTCACCTCGCAGCAGCAGAGCATCGTGTTCATGGGCGATCTGGTGCATAACCTGGCAGTGCAGTTTTTGCACCCGGAAGTGTCGATCGGTTTCGACGTCAACAGTCAGCAAGCGATCAGCAGTCGTCAGGCAGTGTTCAGTGCTGCGGCGGCGAGCAAGACCTGGGTGACGGCAGCGCATCTGCCGTTCCCGGGCATCGGCCACATCACCGCCGAGGGCAAACATTTCCAATGGGTGCCGGTGGAGTACGGCCCCTACAAACGCGCGGCGAAAGTGCCATTGATCGAGTAAAGTGCCCAACGCCTGTGGCAAAAAGCGTCTGACACCGATAAGGAAACCACACTCATGAACCGTAACGATCTGCGCCGCGTCGACATGAACCTGCTGGTGATTTTCGAAGCGCTGATGTTCGAAAAGAATCTGACCCGTGTGGCGGAAAAACTGTTCATGGGCCAGCCGGCGGTCAGTGCTGCGCTGGGGCGCTTGCGTGATCTGTTCGACGATCCGTTGCTGCTGCGCAACGGTCGCGGCATGGAGCCGACAGCGCGGGCGCTGGCGATCCTCAAGGAATTGCAACCGGCAATGGACGTGATTTCCGGCGCAGTCAGCCGCGCCAAGGAGTTCGAACCGGCCAGCAGTTGCGACGTGTTTCGCATCGGTCTGTCGGACGACGCCGAGTTCGGTCTGTTTCCGCCGCTGTTACGCCAGCTTCAGCAGGAGGCGCCGGGGATTGTCGTGGTGGTGCGCCGCGCCAACTATCTGTTGATGCCGGCGTTGTTGGCCTCTGGAGAAATTTCCGTGGGCGTCAGCTACACCACGGATCTGCCGGCCAATGCCAAGCGCAAGAAGTTGCGTGATATTCCCTGCAAAGTACTGCGAGGCGACGACCGTCCGGGGCCGTTGACCCTGGACGAATATTGCGAGCGTCCGCACGCGATGGTGTCGTTCTCCGGTGACCTGAGCGGCAATATCGACCTGGATCTGGCCAAGATCGGCCGTTGCCGCCGAGTCGTTCTCGGCGTACCGCAGTTCAGCGGCTTGCGCGCCTTGCTCGCCGGTACCGAGATGATCGCGACGGTGCCGGACTACGCCGCCTGTGCCTTGGTTGAAGGCTGCGCCCTGCGTGCCGAAGATCCGCCATTCCCGATCGATGCCGCGCAATTGTCGATGGCGTGGAGCGGGGTGCATGACAACGACCCGGCGGAGAAGTGGCTGCGCTCGCGCATCAGCCAGTTCATGGCGGCGCCGCTGGATATTCCGGCGCTTTAAGTGCCCTCGATTACACAAGCAGTTCTCCTGCGGGAGCGAGCCTGTTCGCGAAAGCGGTGTGTCAGTCAGTGCGGATGTGACTGACCTGACGCCTCCGCGAGCAAGCTCGCTCCCACATTGTTTTTGTGGCGGTCTGCAAATTGAATGCATGCCGCCAATCCCTGTGGGAGCGAGCCTGCTCGCGAAAGCGGTGTGTCAGTCAGTGCGGATGTGACTGACCTGACGCCTTCGCGAGCAGGCTCACTCCCGCATTGTTTTTGTGGCGGTCTGCAAATTGAATGCACGCCGCCAATCCCTGCGGGAGCGAGCTTGCTCGCGAAAGCGGTGTGTCAATCAACGTATATATGACTGACCTGACGCCTTCGCGAGCAGGCTCGCTCCCACAATGTTTTGTGGCGGTCTGCAAATTGAGTGCATGCCGCCAATCCCTGTGGGAGCGAGCCTGCTCGCGAATGCGGTGTGTCAGTTAGTGTGGATGCGTCTGACCTGACGCCTTCGCGAGCAGGCTCGCTCCCACATTGTTTTTGTGGCGGTCTGCAAATTGAATGCACGCCGCCAATCCCTGCGGGAGCGAGCTTGCTCGCGAAAGCGGTGTGTCAATCAACGTATATATGACTGACCTGACGCAATCGCGAGCAAGCTCGCTCCCGCATTGTTTTGTGGCTGGCGGCAGAACATCAAAGACCTGAAAAGCAACTAAGCACACCCATCCAATTTCTCCCGCGCCGGCCTTGGCATGATTCCCGTCAATGACATTCAAAGGGTCGGGTCATGATTGCTACGAGGGATGAACAGGCGCGCGACATCGGGTTGCTGTTTCTGCGGGTCAGCGGCGGGTTGTTTCTGTTGTGGGTGCACGGCTTGCCCAAGTTGCTGGACTTCACCGCGCAACTGCAACTGATCGAAGACCCGTTCCACCTCGGCGCCCACCTGACCCTGATCCTGGCGATTTTCGCCGAAGTCCTCTGCCCGTTGCTGATCGTCGCCGGTGTGCTGGCGCGATTGGCTTGTTTGCCTATTCTCTTTGTACTGCTCGTGGCGTTGCTGGTCGTGCATCCGCAATGGAGTGTGGCTGAAGGGCAGTTTGGCTGGTTGCTGTTGATTCTTTTCACCACCGTCTTGATCGCCGGGCCGGGACGGCTGGCGATTCCTGTTCGTTTGCCCGGAGTGCTGCGTTATGCCTGAAGTCCTCAATTCACAAGCACCGGGGGCCGATGAGACCGTCACGTTGATCATCAAACACTCGGTCAAAACCGGTTTCGAATCGGCCTATGAAGCATGGCTGCGCAACATCGTGCGCGTCGCCGGGCAGCGCGAAGGGCATTTGGGTGTTGACGTGGTGCGCGGCAAGCGCGGGCGTCTGGATTTCTACACTTGCGTATTGCGCTTCAGCTCCACCGAAGCGATGCAGGGCTGGCTGGAATCCTCCGAGCGTCAGGCGCTGGTGGCTGAAGCCGCACCGATGCTGGCCGACGGTGATCAGACCGAAGTCGCGCCGGTGAATGAGTTCTGGTTCACACCGCTGGCCGAAGCCGGCTCGCCGCCGCGCTGGAAGCAGGCTGTCGTCACCCTGTTAGTGATTCTGCCGCACACCCTGCTGGTGCCGCTGATCTGGGGGCCGTTGCTGGCGCTGCATCCGTTTCTGTCCAACTACGTGGTCGCCACGTTCCTGATTACCCTGACCATCGTCCTCTCGGTGGTCTACGTGGTGATGCCGCCGGTCACCCGTCTGTTCACCCCGTGGCTGGAAGCCAGTCAGGCCCATGAACACCTCGATTCCCAAGAAACCTCGTCGCGTTGAGCGGGGTTTGCTTCTTTTCACTTTTGCTTGAGGAACTGCGATGAGCGCCGATCTGATTTTATTCAATGGCCAATTTCAAACCGTAGACCGGGAAAAACCACTGGCCAGTGCGGTGGCGATCAAGGATGGCCGCTTCGTCGCCGTCGGTAACGATGCCGAGGCCATGGCCCTCAAGGGCAGCGCCACACAAGTGGTCGACATGAAGGGCCGCTGCGTCATCCCTGGCCTCAACGACTCGCACTTGCACCTGATTCGCGGCGGTCTGAACTACAACCTCGAACTGCGCTGGGAAGGCGTGCCATCGCTCGCCGACGCGCTGCGCATGCTCAAGGATCAGGCCGATCGCACGCCCACCCCGCAGTGGGTGCGCGTGGTCGGTGGCTGGAACGAATTCCAGTTCGCCGAAAAACGCATGCCGACCCTGGAAGAAATCAACCAGGCCGCGCCGGATACTCCGGTGTTCATCCTGCACCTCTACGACCGTGCGCTGCTCAACCGCGCTGCCCTGCGCGTGGCCGGTTACACCCGCGACACGCCAAACCCGCCGGGTGGCGAAATCGTGCGCGACAGCAACGGCAACCCGACCGGCATGCTGGTCGCGCGGCCGAACGCGATGATCCTCTACTCGACCCTGGCCAAGGGACCGAAGCTGCCGCTGGAATATCAGGTCAACTCGACCCGCCAGTTCATGCGCGAACTCAATCGCCTCGGCCTGACCAGTGCAATCGACGCCGGTGGTGGTTTCCAGAATTACCCGGACGATTACCAAGTGATCGAGCAACTGGCCAAAGACGACCAGTTGACCGTACGCATCGCTTACAACCTGTTCACCCAGAAGCCGAAAGAAGAGCTGACCGATTTCCAGAACTGGACCGGCAGCGTCAAGTTGCATCAGGGCGACGACTACCTGCGCCACAACGGCGCCGGCGAAATGCTGGTGTTCTCCGCCGCCGACTTCGAAGACTTCCTCGAGCCGCGCCCGGACCTGCCGCAGACCATGGAACAGGAACTCGAGCCGGTGGTGCGCCACTTGGTAGAACAGCGCTGGCCGTTCCGTCTGCACGCCACGTACAACGAATCGATCAGCCGCATGCTCGACGTGTTCGAGAAGGTCAATCGCGACATTCCGTTCAACGGTCTGCCGTGGTTCTTCGACCACGCTGAAACCATCACCCCGCAGAACATCGAGCGTGTGAAAGCGCTGGGCGGCGGTATCGCGATTCAGGATCGCATGGCGTTCCAGGGTGAATACTTCGTCGATCGCTATGGCAAGCAAGCCGCCGAAGCCACGCCACCGATCAAGCGCATGCTCGCCGAAGGCGTGCCGGTCGGCGCTGGTACCGACGCCACCCGCGTGTCCAGCTATAACCCGTGGACCTCGCTGTACTGGATGGTCAGCGGCCGCACCGTTGGCGGTCTGGCGCTTTACGAAGAAGGTCTGCCACGCAGCACTGCACTGGAGCTGTTCACCCATGGCAGCGCCTGGTTCTCCTCGGAGCAGGGCAAGAAGGGCCAGATCCGTGTCGGCCAACTGGCAGACCTGGCGGCACTGAGCGCGGACTTCTTCAGCGTTGAAGAAGAAGCGATCAAGTGGATCGAGTCGGTCATGACCGTGGTCGGCGGCAAGATTGTCTACGCCGCCGGCGATTTCGAAGACCTCGGCCCGCGTTCGATTCCGGTACTGCCGGACTGGTCGCCCGTGGTCAAGGTGCCGGGCCACTGGCGCCCGAACTCGCCGTTGCAGGCGCAGGTTCACCAGTGCAGCGGGCCTTGCGCCGTGCACACCCACAGCCATGAAAAAGCGCGGATGTCGAATGCGCCGGTCAGCGATTTCGCCGGTTTCTGGGGCGCATTCGGCTGTTCCTGCTTCGCGTTCTGAGTTTGAAAAAAGCGCCGGTCATCGGGGCCGGCGCTTCCCGCAACAACCATCCATCCAGGAGTTTTGCCATGAGCGTTCCTTACAAGCGTCTGAACAAAGATGATGCCGTCGTCCTGCTGGTCGACCACCAGACCGGTCTGATCTCGCTGGTGCAGGATTTCTCGCCGAACGAGTTCAAGAACAACGTGCTGGCACTGGGCGACATCGCCAAGTTCTTCAAGCTGCCGACCATTCTGACCACCAGCTTCGACGCAGGTCCAAACGGCCCGATTGTGCCAGAGCTGCTCGAGCAATTCCCCGACGCGCCGTTCATTCAGCGTCCAGGCCAGATCAACGCTTGGGACAACGAAGACTTCGTTAAAGCGATCAAGGCCACCGGCCGCAAGCAACTGATCATCGCCGGTGTAGTGACCGACGTTTGCGTAGCTTTCCCGACCCTGTCGGCGATCGCTGAAGGCTTCGAAGTGTTCGTCGTCACCGACTCGTCGGGTACCTTCAACACCACCGTACAACAAGCGGCGTGGGCGCGGATGTCGGCCGCCGGTGCACACCTGATGAACTGGTTCGCTGTGGCCTGCGAGCTGCAGGGCGACTGGCGCAACGACATGGAAGGCCTGGCGCATCTGCTGTCCGAGCGTCTGCCTAACTATCGCAACCTGATCAACAGCTACACCAAGTTCACTGCCAAGTAAGACGAAAAGATCGCAGCCTGTTGCAGGCTGCGATCTTTTGCTTTCAACGCTTCTGCAACCACCCCAAAAAACCACCTTTTTTCACCGCCACCGGTTTGGCCATCAACGCGAGGCGACTGTTCTGCTGACGCACCGCCTGCAACTTGTTCAAGGCCCGGCCGACTTCGCTGCGCTTGTCCATGCACTCACGGGTCAACTGTTTGTCGAGACGATAGATGATGCTCGACGTCAGCGCCGTGAACGTCGCCTGCGACGGTGTATCGGCAAGAATGCTCTGCTCACCCATGACTTCGCTCGGCCCCATGCGCCCGGCCTCGGTCTGGCCGTTGCCGTCCGGCACCGTCGCGCTGACCACGCCCGTGGCAATCACGAACAGGCTGTCCGGCACCTCGTCCAGATCCAGCACCACCTGACCGGCCGTGTACTGCTGCGCGACCATCGACTCAGCCAGACGATCACGTTCCTCGCTGCTCAGCGAGCGGAAAATCTTCACCTCATCCAGCAGCGCACGAGCACGGCTCGACGGTTCGATCACGCCGTCGGGATGCCGGGAAATACCCGCCGCTTCGAGATGGCGGTGGGCGAGGTCGAACAGTTGATTGCGCACTTCGCTCTTCTTGCCCAGCTCAGCGATGAAACCGCTGGCAACGTATTCCGACATGGTTTCGCCGGCTTCTTTGAGTACGGCTTTCGGCGCCGGGCTGAGCAACAGCGAACTGCTGCCCTGCAAGGTCCGGTCAAGGGCATCCAATACCCGACGCGGACGAATGTGGTTCGGCACTTTGATACTGATCGAGACACCGTGCATGTTGCTCGGCCGGCTGAGATTGACGATTTTCGCCTTGGCCGCCACCGAGTTCGGTACTACGGCCATGGTTCCGGCGCTGGTCAGCAGGTGCGTGGCGCGCCAGTCGATATCGAAGACCTTGCCTTCGACGCCGTCGATCATCACCAGATCGTCCACCTGATACGGCTTGGTGGTGTTGAGGACGATGCCGGAAAACACATCGGCGAGGGTGCTTTGCAGCGCCAGACCGACCACGATGGCGACCACCCCGGAGGTGGCGAGCAGACCTTTGACCGGCAGTTCCAGCACGTAACCGGCCGCCGCGACAATCGCGACCAGAAACACCAGCGCACCGATGACGTCCTGCAGCAAGCGACCGCTGTGACCGATGCGGCGCATCAGCGCCAGGCCGATCACTTCGGTCAGCACCCGTGCTGCGTACAACCACCAGAGAATCCCCAGCGCCGTCGCCCCCAGTTGTGCCACGCGATCATCAGCGAACAGCGGCGCCTGCAAGGGGCTGACACCGGCGTTGATCACCAGCGCGCTGAATGCCAGAAACAACGCCAGACGTACGCCGACTCGCGGCGCGCGATGGGTGAAGGGCGAGAAGTGCCAGAGTGCGGCGTCGAGCAGGAGCAGGACGGCGCTCCAGGACAGCAGGTGGGCGTAGAAAAGAGTCATGACCGGTACTCCGCGACGCTGGTGAGAAAAAAGATCGCAGCCTGCGGCAGTTCCTACAGGGAATCGTATTCCAGGGTAGGCGCTGCCGCAGGCTGCGATCTTTCGCTTTTATGGATTCAGATGAGTCTTCAGTTCAGCCGCCGCTTGACGCACCGCTGCTTTGACTTCCGGAATCTGGCTCAGCGGATTGAGCAGGCCAAAGTCATGAATCATCCCGTTGTAACGCACCGAGGTCACCGGTACGCCGGCCGCATCCAGATGCCGCGCATAGCCTTCACCTTCATCACGCAGCACGTCGAACTCGGCGGTCTGCACCAGCGCAGCGGGCAGGCCCTTGAGTTGTTCGGCGCTGGCATTGAGCGGCGAGGCATGGATCTGCGCACGCTCGGCCGGGTTGGTGGTGTAGTTGTCCCAGAACCACTGCATCATGCCCTTGGTAAGGAAGTGGCCCTCGGCAAATTGCTGGTACGAACCGTCATCGAATTGCGCATTGGTTACTGGCCACATCAACAGCTGAAAGCGCAGGGCAGGGGTTTTCTGCTCCTTGGCCATCAACGCCACGACCGCCGCCATGTTGCCGCCGACGCTGTTGCCGGCCACCGCCAGACGTTTGCCATCGACACCGATGTCCTTGCCGTGCTCGGCCACCCATTTCGTCGCGGCGTAAGCCTGATTGATCGCGGCCGGGTACTGCGCTTCCGGCGACGGCGTGTAATCGACATACACCGCAACAGCGCCCGAGCCGACCACCAGATCACGGATCAGGCGCTGGTGCGTCGGGAAGTCACCCAGCACCCAGCCGCCACCGTGGAAAAACATGAACACCGGCAACTCGCCTTTGACCTTGGCCGGGCGCACCACTTTCAGGTTGATGGTCTGGCCGTCGACCTTGATCGCCTTGTCGCTGACTTCCACGCCGGACAGATCAACCTTTACCGAAGCCTGTGCACCAGTCAGCACTGCACGGGCGTCCTTCGGGCTCAGTTGCTCCAGCGGACGACCACCGCCAGCGGCGAGGGCATCGAGGAACGCTTGGGTGTTGTGTTCGACGCCTGGACTGCCAGCGGCGAAAGCGCTGCTGACGGACAGGGCGAGGAGGGACGCGGCGAGGGTTTTCTTGACGATGTTCATGGGTGGAAATCCTTTTGAATGATTTTGATTGTTTGCCTGAATTGCGGGCTGCTGTGGCACTGGGTTTGCGGCCTCAGCAACACCGTGAGCACAGATTAATGGGCTGCTGAAAAGCGAAAAAGCGGCTATAAAGCGTTTAACTGTCCACCAGAGAGTGACAATGAACCCGTTCGAAGACATGCGTATTTTTTGCCAGGTGATGGACTCCGGCAGCTTTACCGCCGCGGCCGATCAGTTGGGCCTGTCCAAGCAGTTCGTCAGCCGCCGTTTGATGCAACTGGAAGAGCGCCTCGGTGTGCGCTTGTTGAATCGCTCGACCCGCCGCCTCGACGTCACCCCGCTGGGGCAGAGCTACTACGAATCGGCGCTGCGCTTGCTGGGTGAGGTAGAGCAGGTCGAGCAGGGCATCGCCGGCGAAACCGCTGAGCCACGCGGCACGATTCGCCTGAGCGCGCCGCTGTCGTTCGCCGTGGCGCATCTGGGTTGTCTGCTACCGCTGTTCCTGCAGCGTTATCGCGAAGTCACCGTCGAAGTGGATCTGAGCGATCGCCCGGTCGACCTGCTCGGCGAGGGCTACGACCTGGCCCTGCGCATCGGCGTACTGGAAGACTCGACTCTGATCGCCCGACGTATCGCCAGCATCGAACGGGTCTATTGCGCCAGCCCGGCCTACCTCGCCGAACGCGGCACACCGCTAAAGCCTGAAGACCTGCACAGCCACGACTGCCTGCCTTACGGCCACGGGCGCTCGGTGCAATGGCGCTTCAACGAAGCGCCGGGCAAACCGCTGCTGATCAACGTCGCCGGCCGCATGCGCGTCAACAACGGCGAACTGCTGCGAGACGCAGCGGTGCAGGGGATGGGCATTACCTATCTGCCGACCTTCATCGTCGGTGCGGCACTGAAGGACGGGCGGCTGGTGCCAGTGCTGGATGATTTACGCCCGGAGCCGCTGACCCTGTCGGCAGTTTATCCGCAGCATCGCCAGGCTTCGCGGCCGGTGCAGGCGCTGGTGGAGTTTTTGCGTGAGCGGCTTAACCAGAGTCATGTGAATCTTTGATAGTGGTGCCTACTGGGCAAACAAACGGCGTGTTATCGATCGGGCGAAGGTCACACCGTTTCCTGCGATGTCTTTATGGATATTCCTGTCGGGTATGCAAAACGCTAAGTAGCTCGATTCGATCCGTCACCTCATAAATCACTACGTAGTTAGGATGGACAACGATTTCCCGGGTGCCGGGAGATCGACCTTTACGGTACAGATGGGGATGAACGGAGAGTGAGGTTGTGGATTCTTCGATGGATTTCGACAGACTCACTGCGGCTGCAAAGTTTCTCTCGCCAATGTATCTGAGGATGTTCGAAAGATCGGCCTTGGCTTCGGGCCGCCACTCAATCTGCATCGGCCTTTTTTCGCATGGATTCGATCAAGGCATGCATGTCCGCCATCACGTCCTCATGGGGGAGACTCGGATGGGGATCATCTCTGGACGCCTGCACCTTGGCTCGCAACCAGCGATCATGACTGGCAGCCTGCTCGTCGCTTTCAAACCCTGAATCGTGGGGAAAGATTTTGCCGTCCATAGTGCCTCCGGGATCAATGCCTGGCAGTCTATTCGGTACAGGGATTGCTGTCGTCGTTGTCTGGATGAACTGCATCTTGGTCGAGCTCCATGAGTATTTGTAGTTCGACAAATCCTAGACTGAGCGCTTCCGACGGCCAACCGACGGAAGATGTAGGAAAACGGTTGGGGTTTCCCGAGTTCCTTCCTTTTTCTGTAGGACTCGCTGAAGAGGACTGCGCAGTGTGATTACAACATTGGAACAACCGCCACCCCGCGTCTGTTCTAGACTCACGCCGCTCAATCACGAGCCTCACCCGGAGTAGCGCCATGGAAGTGCCCAACCCCAAAACCGCCATCGAAAGCAATCGACAGGCGTGGAACGATTCCGCCCGTCATCATCAGGATTCGCCGGACTGGCAGGCATTGCTCAACGATGTCGCGCAGGCAGAGTTTTGCTGCCTTGATGACACCTTGCGCGGCTTGCTGGACGTCGACGGCAAAGACGTGATTCAACTGGGCTGCAATAACGGTCGGGAAAGCCTGTCGTTGTTTGCGCTGGGTGCGCGCAGTGTCGTCGGCGTCGATCAATCGGCAGCGTTTCTTGAGCAGGCCCGCGAGCTGAACAGCCGCTCGCCGCACAATACCGAATTCGTCGAGAGCGATATCCACCATCTGCCCGCATCGCTGCATAACCGCTTCGACGTTGCCCTGATCACCATCGGGGTACTCAACTGGATGCCTGACATCGGCGAATTCTTCCATCATGTCGCGCAGGTGCTGAAGCCGGGCGGCAAACTGGTGATCTACGAAACCCATCCGTTTCTGGAAATGGTTGATCCGCAGGCTGAAGATCCCTACCGCCTCGCCAGCTCGTATTTCCGTGCCGAGCCGTTTGTGCAGGAAGAGCCGATCGTTTACGTAGGTAAAGTCGAGCAGCCGGCGGCAAAGTCGTACTGGTTCGTGCATACGCTGGGCGCGATCTTCAGCGGCGCCATTGGAGCGGGGCTGAGCATTGTGGATTTTCAGGAATATGCGCATTCGAACCGGGAAGAGGTGTATGACTGCTACCTGAACCAGCAGGCGCAGCTGCCGATGTGCTTTAGCCTGGTGGCGAGCAAGGCCTGAGAACCTTTATTGCGATGACAGGCCTCTTCGCGAGCAGGCTCGCTCCCACAGGGAAACGCATTCCAGTGTGGGAGCGAGCCTGCTCGCGATGGCGGCCTTGTGACCGCCAGAAAATTCAGGGAACGGCGTGATTGACTGCGTGCCCCGGCTGCGCATAAAGATCAATGCCCAGCGCATGAATCACCTTCAACACTGTGTCAAAGCGCGGCTTCGCTCCGGGAGCAAAAGCTTTGTACAAACTTTCACGACCCATGCCTGAATCCTTGGCGATCTGCGTCATTCCTCGCGCCTTTAACACGTAGCCGATTGCGCGAAGGAATTCTTCGCTGTCTCCGTCTGCAAGCACCTGTGACAGGTACTCACTGATGGCTTCATCACTGTCGAGCAGCGCGACCATGTCGAAATTCGTCAAAGTCTGGCTCATGGTTAAACCTCCTTTGCCATTTTTTGTGCGCGTCGGATGTCTGCGCTTTGTGAGGATTTGTCGCCTCCGGCCAGCAGAATGATTACTGCGCCATTGCGGATTGTGAAATACACCCGGTAGCCCGCGCCAACATCCAGACGCATCTCAGAGACTCCATCGCCCACCGATTTGGCGTCGCCGAGATTGCCTGTTGACGCCCGATCAATACGCCGGGCGATAGCCACTTTGGCGCGCAAGTCTCTAATCGAACGGTGCCAAGCCTGGAATATTGCGGTTTGCTGGATAAGATAAGTCATTGCTCGACTGTATCCAAGTGGATACGGACAAACAGTCGGCCAAGTCTTTACTGGATGTTGGAAGTGTCGTCACAGTTTGTAGGCAACCAGCCAATCGCTTGTGAGAGCTGCGGGTGCAGCTACTGGCCTCTTCGCGAGCAGGCTCGCTCCCACAGGGAAATGCATTCCAGTGTAGGAGCGAGGCTGCTCGCGATGGCGGTATCAAAACCGCCGCAAATATTCAGCCTGAATCAAGCCTGCGCGGGCGTACTTACTACTGGTCTTTCCGGCTTGCGCAGCGCCTCCAGCCTCGACTCGCTGTAGCGCGTTTCGCGGAAGAAGCGCCAGTGGCCGAACAGGTCGTAAACATGCGTGATCCGCCCTTGTTCCTTATAGCCCAGGCGCACATGCATCTTCAGGGCCTGGATATTGGCGTTGTCACAGATATCCACCACTTTTTTATACCCCCCGGCGTCCATGGCTTGCCAAAGTGCGGTCTGTGCGTCGACGGTCAAGGTGCTGCCGAAATAGGGCCGGGCAATTTCGGCACCGAACTGGAAGTACTCACCGGGCTGGATCGTGAACGTGTAGCGGTAGAAGTGCCGATCGTAATAGTCGCGGCTACTGGCCCAGACGAACCCGACGGTGTGGCCTTCCTGGTCCAGGTACATGTGCCCCGTGTGCCCTTCAGCGGCCAATTCGGCCATGGTCTGCACACGGTCACCAAAGTACTTGCCGAAAGCCTTGGCGTTGTCCTCGGTGATGTCGACTCTATGTAAACCTTCACAAGGGCGCAGTTTGTTCGGCGCGATCGGCGTGACCAGATCGCGCTCCATCCACAGCAATTCACGGTGAGCGAAGACATAACGTTTGCCGAAAGCGCCAAGGGTGCGGCGCAGGCCTTTTTGTTTGATGCGCAGAAGCAGTTTGTCGATGACGTTCATGATGCTCTCCGAGGCGCTAGCCCTGGTGTGGTGGATGATGTTGCCGGTTGAGTTGCGCAGGTATTTGCCGCTTTCGGTTTGCCGGCACGCTGTGCGCGCCATTTTTGCAGGGCCGGTTTGACGCAGTACCAAAGACGCAGGCCCAGGCCCAGCAGCAAGCCACTGGGGCGCCATGAGTAGAAGCTCCAGCGCCAGTGTTCCAGTTGTCCGGTCATGCGCTCGTGCAGTTGATGACTGGAGTTTTCCAGGCTGACCCGCGAGGCATCGATCCAGTGCCATTGCTCGTCCAGGCCCCAGCGAATCCATTCCTCCAGCAGCACTCGACCACTGCCCAGATCGGCATGTTGCGGCAGGAACGCCAGGTTGTAGTCGTAGAGGCGGCCCTGCTCGAGCAGGCCCAGCCGATAACTGATGCAGCGGCCGTCCAGCTCCAGTATCACCACTCGCACCAGCCCTTGAGCGGCGAGGGCGGTGAAGGCGTTCTGTATCCATTGACGACTGTGGTCAGTTGCGAAAATGCCGACGCCCTCGTCGCCTTTCCAACTGACCGACTCGACTTCTTGCAACGCCTGTAAAACCGGAGGCATCGACAGCGCATCGGGGGTGATTCGCCGTACTTGAGCGCCGCACGCGGCAATCCGTTTGCGCGCACGACGCAGTTTGTAGCGCGGGTCGCCGGAAACTTCCTGCTGGTCGGCGTCGCTGATCAGATGCACCGGCACCCGGCAACTCAGGCGCCGTTCAGCGGTGGAGCTACGCGCCATCCAATCGGTGAGGGCACTTTCTTCCCCGGCAGGTTCCGACAGTTCGTTGAGTTGCAGCAGCGCATGGGGCAGGCGCTGACGGATCAGCATCAGCGCATCGCGCATATCCTCTGCGCCGAGCAACGACAGCAGGGCCAACCGATCGGCCAGCGGATAACCCAAGTGGCGCAAGACGCGAAATGGCACGCCCGCGAAGCGTTCGCGGCTGGACACCAGGGGCAGGCACAGGCGCAAAGCCTCTGCTTCCCAGCCGAGCAGAACGTGCAGGCACTGATTCTCTTCCAACGCCTGCTCTGCTGCGCACAACCAGCCGAGGTGGTTGAACGGCGTGTGATCGGCTACGTGAAAGCGCAGCGTTTCATACGCGGTTGCCGGGAAGTCGGCAGCGCACAGGGAGGTGCGCCATTCAAATCGCATCACCATAGGTTCAGACCGCCGTTGCTGGGACAGGTGGACGAGAATTTTTCCGCAGTGCCTCCAGGCGCGAGCCGCTGTAGCGGGTTTCGCGATAAAAGCGCCAGCGACCGAACAGCGTGTAGATATTCATGATCCGCTGTTGCTCGGTATAGCCCATGCGCAGGTGCAGCTTGAGCGCCGGGATGTTGCTCGAGTCACAGACATCGACCACTTTGCGGCAGCCTTTCTCAGCCATGGCTTGCCACAGGCGCACTTGCACATCGACTGACAATTCGCTGCCCCAGTACGCACGGGTCATTTCGCCACCGAATTCGAAGAACTCGCCAGGTTTCACCGGGAACCGGCAACCGTAGTAATGCCGATCAAAATAGTCGCGCGGCGTCCCCCAGATGAACGCCACGGCATCGCCTTGCTCGTCGACATGCATATGCCCGGTATGACCCTCACTGGCCAGCTCGGCCATGACGCCGACACGGTCGCCGAAGTAACGGGTGAAGGCGCTGGCGTTGTCTGCGGTGATCTCCTTTACGCGCAGCGGCGGGTAGGGTTTGAGGCTATGCGGCGGCACGGGGCTGACCAGATCCCGTTCCATCCACAGCAGTTGCTGATGGGCAAAAATGTACATTCTGCGGATCTTCGCCAAGGTCGCTCGCAGACCTTTGCGACGGATATGTCCGCTGAGTTTTTGCAAGATTTCCATGGTCTCTTCTCCTGATGAAAGTGCCGCGCGCAGCATCACGCTCGCAGGGCGGAGGGGCGGTTCATGAAGCGTTCCAGTTCAGGGCAAACAGGGTTTGCCCGGGTAATTCGAAACGCACGCGCCCGTGTTCGCAGGCAAATGGTGCGTCGCGGGCGCGATTGTCAGCGCCGAAGAAATGCAGGGCGCCTTGGTTGAGCGGGCACTTGGCACCGCTCAGAGCAACGCGTTGCAGGCGCGTGCCTTTGTTCACCCCGAGCAAAGTGCGCTGCTCGTCGCCGGCCATCGCCAGTACGTCCACTTCGAAGGCGTCGTTATCCAGTTGCAGCACGTGCGGCAGCCAATGCCGGGCGATGAATTGCTGGGCCAGGCCCACCGGTTTCAGCTCGAAGCGATCGCCGGCCAACACGCGCACCATGCCCTTGGCGTAGGGCGGTTCGTCGGCCGCCTGAAACCAGTTGAGCATGCTCAGCAAACCGTCCTGAGAAGCATTGATGACCACCGATGCCCACCACAGCGCGGCGTAATGAGTTTCCTGGTCGTACGGGCTCAGGCTCGAGCCACTGGACAGATTGGTCTGATCGAGCAGCAAGGCTTTGCGCGGCTGACCCTTTGCGTCGAGGCCGACCAGTTGCGCGGCTTGGCGCACGCTGTCGCGGTAGACGCGAGTGGCGAGCAGGTCGCGGATCATCCATTCGTGCCAGGCCAACGCGTCAATCTGATCGGGCGCTTCACTGAGCAGACGCCGTGCCCAATCGATCCCGCGTTTGTCTGCGGCGTTATTGGCGAACGGGCCGTTGACCAGGCGCGAACTGGCCGGCATGGCGATGCGCACGCCGGCCCTGGCGTTGGCGGGATCGCTGCGCACCTGGCGGGCCATGCTGACAAAAATCGAGCGGTATTCGTCGTAGCTCGAATAGTTGAGGTTCGGTTCGTCGGCGAAGCCGATGTAATGCGTGCCTTGACCACCCAGCGTGCGCGTGCTGGCGAGCCAGGCATCGAGGCCGCTGCTGCTTTGCACATCGGCGCGCAGATTGGCCTGACGCCCGGTGCCGGCGAGCAGGGTGATGTCCTGGCGGATGCCGAAGCGCGTCTGATAAAGCTGAGGAACCGGGTCTTCGAAGCGGGCACTTTTCGACGTTATGTCAACGTAGCTGTAGTAGCTCGCCGCACTCGGTTTCAACGCATCCAATGCGGCATGACTGCTCGCGGGCGGCATCAGATTGGGCAGCGCGATGCCCAGATCCGGAGTGCGCCCGAGCACCATGGCGTGCAGGGTCAGGCGGGCCTCACCCGATTCTTCATGCACTGGCTGCAGCTGCTGCGGATTCTGCGCAAACAGGTTGGCCGTGCCGTCGAGCCAGAACGCCGCTTTGCCGCTGCCCTGCAGGCGCAAGCGCCAGACCTGAGGCCGGTCACTGACCGGCAAGGCCACTTGATCGAATTGCCAATAGGCGCGGTGGGGCTTGAGGGCCAGCGACAGCTGTTGTCCATCGTCTACACGCTGTGCTTGCAGCGCGTTGACGCCGCCATGGTATTTGCCGTTCAGCACCGCATGCTCTCCCGGTGCGACCTGGAAAAACAGCTCAGTACCATTGCGGGTTTCGACGCTGAAATGCACTTTGGCCGGACTGAACAGCGCCACGGTGGTTGCGTCATGCTCGACGCGGTAACTACGGAAGCTGTAGCCGGGAATCTCCAGGCGATAACCGGCAGCTCCCGGCACCAGCGGCCAGCTTTGCGAACCGCGAACCTCACTGGCCTTGATGAAGCGATCACCTTGCAAGCGGCCATGGCCGTCAAGCAGGTAGATATGCTCTTCATTGGCCTCGGCCTGCCACGCCGGAACCCAGCGCACGGTGACTGTATCCGGGCGGTCGGCTTGCAGATACAGGCTGCCATCGCGGATGTCGCCCCACTGCATGGGCGCAGCGAAGGCATTCAGCGTCATGCCGAGTCCGAACAGCAGGGCCAGGCGCTTCATGCGGCTTTCCTGCGGTGCAGCATCAGCCACATCGGGCTGAGATCGCCGGGCAGAATGAACAGCGTGTGCCAGAACGGTACGCCGCTCAGCCTGCAATAAAGCACCAGCATCGCCAGGGTCACTGCCAGATAGGCAATCGAGGACGCCGCCGCTGCGCCCACGATGCCGTAGCTCGGGATCAGCAGCAGATTCAGGCCCAGATTCAGCAACGCGCCCACCCCCATCATCAGCGAGACGGTGGCAGGGCGATTCTTGCCGATCAGGTCCAGGCGCAGAATGCTTGCGTAGCACAGGCCCAACAGCCCCGGCAGCAAAGCCAGCAGCGCCGGATACGCGGGTTGGTAGGCGACGCCGAACAGGATGATGATCAGCCATTCGCCGATCAGCGCCATCGTGACGCAGGCGCAGAGCATTACCGTCGCGGTCAGGCGCAGCGCCAGCGGCGTGACCTTGTCCATGCCCTTGTCCTGTTGCAGCAGACGCTTCATCAGCGGTGTGGTGACTGCTTCCGGAACGATCAGCAACAGTTCAGCAGCGGCGCTGGCCATGGCGTAATGGCCGAGCGCGCTGCTACCGAGCAGGGCGCCGATGAACAAGTAATCGGAGCGCAGGATCACCTGTTGGAACAGCAGGTCCGGATGGCTGCGTGCACTGAATTTCAGCAGCTCCTTCTGGCTTGCACGATCCCATTGCAGTTGCAGCGGCTGTGCGCGTTTGAGCCACATCCAGCCCACCAGTACCACCAGGCTGATACCGGCCAGCCAACTGATGAGCGCCGCTTCGAGTGCCGCCTCTTTCCACATCCAGAACAGCGCAACAAAAAGCAGTAATGGTGCCAGCGATTCGATCAGACGCAGGACATTGAAGGCAACCACGCCACCCGACGCGTTGTGCAAGGTCAGCAGGCCGCTTTTGAGCACGGTCAGCGGTACCGCCAGCAGCAACAGCCACGCCAGCAGACCGAGCTGCATCGTGACGTCGAGTTCGCTGCCGAATTCTCGCGCCAGCGCCACCACCAGCAACGTCAGCAGCCCGGCCAGCAGACAACCGAACACCAGCACCTGGGCGAGCAACAGCCCCATCGGCCGCTGGTTAGCCGCTTGATAACCGACCGCTGAATTCAGGCCGCCGCTGGTCGCCGCACTGATCAGATCCGGCAGGGTGCTGAGCAGCGCGAACAGACCGCGTTCGCTCGGCCCGAGAATCCGCGCCAGCAACACATTGCGCAGCAGGCGCAGGGCGATCATCGCCAGTTTGGTGCCCATGCTCAGGGCGAGGTGCTTGATGTAGCTGCCGCGACTCATGGCCGTGCCCCGCGAAAGATCCGTAGCGACAGCAGCTCCGGATTGCGCGCGGTACGTTGGCTGACGCCGAAGCGCGGCAGGTTCAGCGGGTCGCCGGCGCCGCGATAGAGTCCGGTGGACGTGCCAAGCGCAAACGGATAATCGTGATTGGCGACCTGCTCGCGCACGCGCTCATCGTTGTCGCCGTTGGGGTAGCAATACACCGGCAGTGGCCGATTGCAGCCGTTGTGCAGGGCGTCGCGGCTGCGGCTGATTTCTTCGTGTAGACGCATGTCATCCAGGCCAGTGAGGATCGCATGACTGGCGCCGTGGGGGCCGAAGCGCACCAGACCGGACGCTTCCATGGCGCGCACCTGATGCCAGTCCAGCGCTTGTGGCAGAGAATCCGGCGGACACTCATTGGTCAGACGTTCGAGTTCCTGCGGATCGAGGCTCTTCAGCCCTTGCAGGTAATGCAGCAGTGCCAGGCTGCGCCGGTCGACATCGATATCGTCGAGCAGCACCGGCAGCGGATGACCGGTGATGCGCAGGTGCTCGATCAGGTGCATGCGCGCCTTTTCGCCATGGCTGCCCCACAGCGTTTCACCGACGCTTTCCCACCAGAACCGTTGCCGACTGCCAATGAAATCAGTGGAAAGAAAAATGCTCGCCGGCACCTGATATTTTTGCAGCAGCGGATAGGCATTAACCGCGTTGTCACGCCAGCCGTCATCGAAGGTCAGCGCCACGCGCGGGCGCTCGGTGCGCAGGGCGTTGGGCTGCAACAGCTCCATTAGCGGCACGCAATCGAAATGCTTGCGCAGCCATATCAGCAAGTGTTCGAACGCCTGCGGGCCGACACAAAGTTCATTGCGGTGCGGCAGGTTGGCGGCACGGTCGTTGGCCAGCACTCGGTGGAGCATCAGGATGACTCCGGCCCCGTGCAACTGGCTGCGCCCCACGGACGAGTTGAGATAGAGCCAGCCGCTGGTGCGTTTTATCAGTTGTTTGATAGCCATGGCATGCGCCCTCTCAACGATTCTGGTCAGGATTCCACTGTGCGTACCGTTGCCCGCGCAGGAACTGCCACAGGCCGACGCTCATGCCTGCCAGCGTCACCAGCAGGAAGGCCGCGAGGCGGAACGGTTTCGGTAAACGGTGTTGCGAATCCAGCAGGCCGGCGATGGCAATCGAGTAACCGAGCAATTGCGCGAGCAGGCTCAGGCGATAGAAACCGTGCTGGTTCCACAGCCAGAAATTGCTCAGCAGCAGCGGCAACAACAGCACCGGCGCCAGTCGACGAATCAGTTTGTGGCTGATCAACGCGATCGAATACAGGCCGTGCTTGAAGGGATTGAGCAGTTCACGGCGTTGCGCCAGGCTCTGCAGGCCACCGACGGTGACCCGCTGGCGGCGACGCCATTGCTTGTCCGCTTCGTCGACGCCCTGATCGATCACCTGCGCCTCGGGCACGTAGACGATGCGTTTATGCGCCACCGGTGCGCAGGTACTGATGAAGAAATCATCGTTGACCTCGGCCGGCACGGTCTGGAACAGCTCGCGACGCAAGGCGAGCAGGGCGCCGTCGGCGGAGACCATGCAGCCGGTGCGATTCTCGACCCGGCGCAACCAGCCTTCGTAATGCCGATACAGGCTGTCGCCGATGCTCAGGCCGCCACCGGTAACCGGGATCACCATGTGCCCCGCGCAGGCGCCGACCTGCGGATCGCTCAACGGCGCGAGCAAGTGGCCGAGGGTGTCGCGCGACCACTGGTTGTCGGCATCGGTGAACACCAGAATGTCGCCGCTGCTCAGGGCGGCGCCGGCATTCAGCGTGGCGGCTTTGCCCTGGCGCGGCAGGTCGAGCACGGTGATGCGCGGATCAATCACTTTGTGCGCGCAAGCCACGGTGTCATCGGTCGAACCGTCGCTGGCCAGAATGATCTGCAACGCGGCCGGCTGATAGTCCTGAGCCAGCAGCGTGCGCAGCTTGTGCTCGATATGGCGTGCCTCGTTGTGCGCGGCAATCACGATGCTGACGTTCAGCGGCGGTGCGGGGGCATGTCGCCAGGCCGGGAACAGTGGCGCGAGCAAGGTGAGCAGCAGCGGATAGCCGATGTAGGCGTACGCTGGCAACAACAGGCACAGGCAAAAAATGAGTTCAGCCACGGGCAGGCCTCCTTGCATTCCAATGACACAGACCGAGAATCAATGCTGCGCTTGCCAAGTGCAGGCGCACCCAGTGCAGGCCCCAGAGCTGCAAGGTCAGGCTGAGGTTATGCTGGCGAATGCTTTGCCGCAGGCTGAGCAGCAGACTGGGCAGCAGGCCTGCCATCAGCAGCAGTAACGCCTGCTGCGCGTAGCCGCCCAGCAACGCAAGAATCGCCAGAGCATCAAGCAGCCACACCAGTAACGAGAGCAGCGGAAACCGCAGCAGACGCAAGCTCATGCCGTGGGCCCGGACCAATTGCAGATGACTGCCCTGACGCCACAGTTCCTTGCCGACCCATTCGCGCCAGGTCATTTCGTAGCCCCAATGCAGAGCGACGCTGGTATTGACCGACAGCAGACGAGCACCGTGTCTGTGCAGACGCAGGGTGTATTCCTTGTCCTCGCCGGTGCGCAGGGTTTCGTTGAATCCGCCGACGTTGTCGAACCACTGCTTGCGCATCAGCAGGTTGGCACTGGGCAGCCATTGCACAGTGCGCGTGGCGCCACCCGACGGGCGCAAAGAGCGGCGCTGCCACGCGGCGGCGAACCATGGCGCGGCAGCAGGGGTGTGCAGGTCGAGGCCGAAGACGTCGCCCTGGTCGCCCGCAGCCAAAGCCAACATCTGCTTCAGCCAGTCTTCCGGCATCTCGATATCGGCATCAATGAACGCCAGCCATTCACCACGGGCAACCGTTGCGCCACGATTGCGCAAGGCGCCGATCAGCAGGCCGGGCAGCAGCAGAACCTGCGCGCCGAATGCGCGGGCAATCTGCGGCCCTTCGTCGGTGGAGCCGTTGTCGACGACTATCAATTCACAGTCGATGTCGGCTGCGTGCGCGGCCTTGCTGGCGGCCAGCAGCGTTCGGCCGATATGCCGGGCTTCGTTGAACATCGGAATGACAATGCTGATCCGGCTCATGCTTTGGCCTCCGTCAGCGCTGCCTGCTCGGCTTTCAGGCGCAGCACCCACGTCAGCGCCAGCATGATCCACAGGTATTTCAGGTTCGGCGCACTGAGGAACATCAGGAACAGCGTCAATGACAGAAAGCTCATGCCCAGATGGGTAACCATGCCTGCGTGCTGCCACTCGCGCCGTTGCAGCCACGTGCGTCGTGCACGGATCAGGTTATAGAAACCCTGCACCAGCATGCCGACAAACAGCAGGCCGGCGGGAATCCCCAGTTCGCTGAAGATCTCCAGATAAGTGTTATGCGCCCGGCGATACAGGTCGCCGATCTTGCGGTTGGCCGAGAACGCCTTGGCATAACCGGTGGTCGCGTAGTGCAGCGGGAAGGTGCCAGGGCCGGAGCCGAGCAGCGGATGCTCGCGAATGATCTGGCTGCCAACGACAATGTAGGAGGCGCGACGGCCGAGGGATTCGTCCTGGGCCTTGGCCCCGGCGCTGAGGATGCTCAGCGATTGAATGCGTGCCAGATAACCGGCCGGCATCGCATAGATCGCCAAGGGCAGGATGATCGCAGCACCGAGCATGGCGAAGCCGAAATGCCGTGGACGAATGCGGGTCAACTGCTGGCGGTAGTGCCAGATCCCGATTGCCAGACTCAACGCCAGTACGACCAGCCCTGAGCGCGACTCGGTTTTGGTCATGCCGCCGAGCAGCAACAGACAGCAACCAGCCCAGAACAAACGGTGCAGCAGGTTCGGGCTGCGAATCACCAGCAGCAGGCCCAGCGGCACGGCGAAAGCGATCAGCAGGGCAAAGGCATTCGGGTCTTCGAGCAGGCCGGCGGCGCGGCCCTTGTCCTGGAATCGGCTGGAAAACATCGCCATCGCGCAGGTCGTGCTGACGCTGAGGGTGACCAGTCGGGCGAACAGATCCAGATTCAACTCACGGCCGATCAACAGGGTGATCACGAACAAGACCAGGCCCACGCTCAGTTCACGCAGATGAGTCTGCGACATGCCCAGATTGTCGCTGGCGAACAGGCTCAGCAGGTACAGCGCCATGAAACCGATCAGGTAACGCCACAGATTGCTGCGCAGGCGTTGCGACGGGATCTGGTGCAGCGCCAGTTGCAGCATCACGATTACTGCCAGCGAGGCACCGATCAATTTGCTGCCCGATACCGAGCTGTCCTTGAAGAAACCTTCGAACGGCACCAGCGCGGCAATGCCGAGCAGGCCCCAGGTCGGCTTGCGGTACAGAACGGTGAAACCGACCAGACCAATAACCGCCCCCGGTGCCAGATACGGCCAGGGGCTGGCCAGCAGACCGAGGCTGACCAGGGCGAACAGACTGACGATCGAGAGCGGGAAAATCATGCGCGTGTCTCCCGTGCCGTTTGGATGTACAGCTGCGACCAGCGTTCGGCCAATGCCTTGAGGTCGTAGCGCTCCTGTTGGGTGCGTCTGGCGTTGTCGCGCAACTGCGCAGCCAGCTTCGGTTCGGCCAGCAAGGTGTCGAGCTGGCGGGCGAGGGCGGCGGTATCCGTCGGCGCCGCGAGCAGGCCGTTGTGACGATCCTGCAAGACATCCGGAATACCGCCGACCGCGAACGCCACCACCGGCACGCCGGCCTGCATCGCTTCGAGCAGAATCATTGGCGTGCCCTCGGTGCGCGAGCTGATCACCAACGCATCGAGTTGTTGCCACCAGCCTTGCATCGCCGTCTGGTAGCCCGGCAGGCGAATCCGCTGCTGCAACCCGGCAGCATCGATGCGCGCCTGCAAGGCCTCGCGTTCCGGTCCGTCACCGAGCATCACCGCGTCCAGTTGCGGATGCTGGTGACACAACGCAATCAGCGCATCGAGGAACAGGTCCGGGCCTTTTTCACTGCTCAACCGCCCGACGTAACCGGCCAGCCAGCGTTGCCGCTCTGCCTGCGACGGCATCGCTGGCGCCGCTGGCAAACCGTTGGGAATCACCTGCAACTTCTCCGTCCGGACGTTGGCCTGACGGTGCAGCACGGCGATACTTTCCGCCACGCAGACCACCCGTTTCACCGGCGCCGTGCGGCACAGTTGCAGGCTCAGCCAGGTGTAGAACTTCTGCTTGCGACTGCGCGGCGTGAACCCGTGCTGGGTGATCACCAGCGGCAGGCGCAGCAGCGAGGCGCCGACCCAGCCGAACAGCAGCCCTTTGAAGTTGTGGGTGTTGAGCAACGGTTGGTCGCCACGGCGCTGACGCAAGTGCCGCAGCAGTTCGCCGAGCCCGGCACAAGCGCGAGCGTCCACCCCGGCTTCACGAAAGCGCGCGATCAGTTCTGGCGGCGCGTCGAGGAACAGCACCTGGTGCTGTCCCGGCGTGGCCAGGCAATGATCCAGCAACATCCGCTCGGCCCCGTAGAAGCCGCCGCTGCTGAGCAAATGTATGATCGGCAGGGCGACGATTGGGGTGGACACCGCGTTCAATTGCGCACCCAGTGAACCAGGCTCGGCATGGTCCAGTTCTTGTGCGGATTGCCCGGCTGCGACGTTTCTTCGTTGAGCACCAACAACACTGGCACGCCCAGTTCATGGCTGATTTGCGCCGGATGCTTGAACCGATGGTCGAAGAACTCACGCACGTAGACGAACGCGATTGCCAGCAGCAGCCCGGTGAACAGCCCGAACGGAATGATCAGCATCGGCTTGGGAAAAGCCGCCTCGGTCGGCTCGAACGGTGGACTCAATACCCGGGCGTTGGACAGGTCGTTGTCCAGCGCGCGTGTCGTACTGCTCTCGGCAAAGCGTTGCGCATAGGTGGAAAACGCGGCGTGCAACGCGCCGATCTCGGTGTCCAGCTGGCGCAGCTTGCTTTGGGTCTGCTGCAACTGATGGATGCGATTCTTGAACTCGGCAATGCGCGCGGTTTTCTGCTCGATGACCTGGCTCACCACCGACAGATCGATCGTGCGTTCCTGGATGCGGTTGTTGACCACTTTGAGGAACTGTTGGCGGGTGCGGGCAATTTGCTCGCGGGCCAGCAACATCGGCTCGCTGCCAGGCTGGAATACCGCCAGGTCATTCATATAGCGGCTGACCTGAGTGGTCAGCGCCTCGCCCATCTGCCTGATCTCGCGGTCCTCGAAGGCAATGTTGTCCACCGTCGTGGTGAAGGTGAACGGGAAGGTGTAGTCGTTGAGTTTGTTGGTGTTGGCGGCGGCCAGGCTGGTTTTCAGATAATCGAGCCAGCGCTGACTTTGCAGCAAGCGATCGCGATACAGGTTGAGTGCCTGCTCTTCGGTGTTGATCGCGTTGAGGCGAAAGGTGATTTCCTCTTTCGGGTCGGAAGAACCGACGCTTTCCAGCAGGCTCAGCCGCGCGCCTTCTAGACCATCGAGCCGCACCTGATACTGATGCTTCTTGGTTTCGTAGAACGAATGCGGCAGCTCGATCGACTGCAACGCCTGACGATCGACCAGATAGTTCTGCAGCAACGCGGCAACAAACGTTGTGCCCTGGGCCGGATCGGGAAAGCTGTAGACGATCGAGATCACATTGGAACCCGGCAGGGTTTCTATCTTCAGGTTGTCGATGGCGTCCTGGGTCAAACCGTCCAGTGCCGTGTCGCGCACCGGATCGGTTTGCATGCCCAGCGCATCACGCAGCGGATTGATCACGTATTCGCGCAGCGGCGTGCTGACGTAACGCTTGAACGGCTCGCCCGCCAGCTTGCTGAGCATCCCCGGCGGCGGGTTGTACTGACCCATGTCGCGCAGTTCGCTGATGGTCTGACGGATCAGCGCCGGCGAACGGAGGATATTGCTTTCGGTTTCCATGTCCGCCAGCGATGGCGGAATGAAGGTGGCGCTGTCCTGGGTCAGCGAGGTGGTCGCATCGCCCTGAGACAGCTTTTTCGACTGTACGATGACCTGCGCGGTGATATCGAAGCTCTGTTTGAGCAGCAACGGCAGGAGCAGGGCGATCACTGCAAAGGTCAGGAAGATGCGCTTCACCGTTTGCTTGTTGGCGAAGAAAATCCTGAAGAACTCGTGCAGGTAATTTTCTTTTGGGTTCATGTCGGTCACCTGAGAGTCAGTTGTCACTGCCTTTGTTGTCGACGCGGTAGCCGAAGCTGAAACCGACGCCCTGGAACAGCACCACATCAGCCAGTTGGCGGGCGAGTTCGCCGGCGCTGGCCAGTTTGGTTTTTGGCACGTAGAGCATGTCATCCGGCTGCAGATAGGCGATTTGTGGCGCGTCACCGGACAGTGCTTTCTCGACGTCGTAGTTCATCGCCTGCACCTGATTGCCGTTGCGCCGCATGATCACTACCGAATCCAGCCGCGCCTTGACGTTGGTGCCGCGCGCCAGAGTCAGCGCCTCAAGCACTGACACCGGCCGGCGGATCGGATACGAGCCCGGTTGTGCGACTTCACCCAGCACGTAGATCTCGTTGCCGGCGGTGGACTTGAGCAGCACGTCCACGGTCATCCGCCCCGGCAGTTGCGCGTATCTCTGATTGAGGAAGGTTTCCAGCTGATTGACGGTCATGCCTTGCAGCGGCACCGCGCCGATTTCCGGAAAACTCGCGTAGCCATCAGTGCCGACGGTGATCTCGCGGCTCATGCCGGTGGCCGGATGGTTCAGCGCACTTTTAAGGTTCTGCTCGTTGCTCAGCGGGCTGAGAATCTGTACCGAGAGCTGATTGCGGTTGGGTTGGAACAGTTGCTTGCGCTGATACGCACGCTGGATTTCCTGACGGGCTTCTTCGCTGGTCAGCCCGGCGATTTTCACCGAGGTGTTGGCGCCCGGCAGTTCGATAGTGCCGTCGGGCAGCACCAGTTGCGTGCCGTTGAGCTGACTGGCGGCGGTGAAATTCAGGCCGATCTGGTCACCTGATTGCACGCGGTAAGCGTCCGAACCGCTGGTGCTGATGTGAAAGATCACATCCAGCACGTCTTTCGGGCGCAAGGTCTGTTCGACCCGCGGCATGTCGGTGGCCTGGGCGTTGGCCGGTGTGGCGGTGAGAATATTCACCGGCATGTTGCGGGTCTCGGAAGTGCTGGTGCAGCCCGCAAGCGGCAGCAACAGCAGGACAAGCATTCTGGCGTTCATGGCGTCATCCTTTGCGTTCGCTTACAGGTTTTTGTAAAGCCATTTGGGCATGTAGTACTTACGCCGGTTGAACACGCTGCCGACCACTTTCGCCCCGGCCTGAGTCAGGCGTTGCACAGCGGCCTGGGCGACTTCCCAGCGGGTGTCTTCGGCGCGTACGACAAACACCACGCCGTCGACCTGAGTGCTGATGACCAGGGTGTCGGCGGCGGAATACACCGCGTCGCCGTCGATCACCACAAAGCGGTACTGGCTGCCCAACTGGTCGAGCAACGGGCTCAGGCGCTCGGCGGTCAGGTGTTCCAGCGTGCGGATCGGCCGGCCGTTGGGCAGCACATGGAAGGGCAGGCTCGACACCTGCACCACGCAGTCCTGCAACAGCGGCGGGTTGCCCGGGTTGAACAGCAGGTCGCGCAGGCCGCGCTCCTTGCCGAGGTTCATCTGCTGGGTGAGGTTGTTCGCCGACTGGCTGGCATCGACCAGCAGCACCTGGCCGCTGCTCATCTGCGCCAGCTGACTGGCCAGTGCCAGCGCGCTGGTGGTGGTGCCGGCGCCGGGGTTGGCGGCGGTCAGGAACAGAATGCGCAGATCGAGATCCAGCACGGTCGAAGTCAGATTCGATTCGCTGGGGCTGGCGATGCTCAGGCTTTTATTGGTTGAACCGTCCATTAGCTTGCTCCGTGGCCGCTGAATACTTTGAAGGGGGTTTTCAACAGAATCTTCAGATCAAGCAGAAGGCTCTGCTCGGCGATGTAGCTGAGGTCCAACTCAACGCGCTGGTCGAAGTCGATGTTGCTGCGTCCGGAGATCTGCCACAGACCGGTCATGCCGGGGTAGATCGCCAGACGCGCGAGGTGATTGTCCTTGTAGCGGTAGGCGTTGAACGAGGTCGGACGAGGGCCGACCAGGCGCATGTCGCCGGTCACTACGTTGATCAGATTGGGCAGCTCGTCGAGGCTGGTGCGCCGCAGAAAACTGCCGATGCCGGTGACGCGCGGGTCTTTGTCGATCTTGAAGTCGATGGCGTCTGCCCCGTGCTTGTTCAGGTGGCGCAGCGACTCTTTGAGTTCTTCGGCGTTGCTGACCATGGTGCGGAACTTGAACATGCCGAACTTGCGCCCGCGATAACCGGTGCGTTTCTGCACGAACAGCACCGGCCCCGGGCTGGTGAGCTTGATGGCCAGGGCCAGGCCCAGCAGCACTGGCGAGATCAGCACGAGAATCGTCAGCGCGCCGAGGCAGGCGACCACCCGGTTGGTCCGCGACAGCTGCCATGGGCGGCCACCATCGCGGCCGCTGAGCCAGCCGCGACCCTGACGGTGGATCGCTGCGTCGAGGCGCATGCGATGTTCCGGGTCGACGCGCTTGTCAGGGCGCATCTGTGCAATCGACACACTTCTTTCATGTCCAGTCATGGCGTCCTCCGCATTCAATCAGCCGCAAGCGGCGCACGGGCAGTGGGGTAGTAGTCGCGGAACCAGGCGATGAAGCGGCCCAGTCCTTCATCCAGTTCTATCCGGGGCTGGAATCCGGTGGCCTGGGCCAGATCGCTGGCCTCGGCGCAGGTGTTGAGCACGTCGCCCGGTTGCAGTGGCAGCAGCTCGACAATGGCTTGCTGATCGAGATGTTTTTCCATCAGCGCGAGGTAGGTTTTCAGCGCAACCGGCTGCTGCCCGCCGATGTTGAACAGGCGCCACGGCGCCATGCTGCTGGCCGGGTCGGGCTGCTCGCGATCCCACTGCGGATTGGCTTGTGGTGGCTGATCGATGAGGCGGGCGATGCTTTCGATGATGTCGTCGATGTAGGTGAAATCGCGCTGGTGCTCGCCGTAATTGAACAGCTTCAGCGGCTCGCCTTCGCTGATCGCCCGGGCGAACTGGATCGGCGACATGTCCGGCCGCCCCCAAGGCCCGTACACGGTGAAAAAGCGCAGGCCGGTGCAGGGAATGCCGAACAGATGGCTGTAGCTGTGCGCCATCAGTTCATTGGCTTTTTTGGTCGCGGCGTACAGCGACAGCGGATGGTTGACGCCATCCTTGACCGAGTAAGGCGTGTGTTGATTGGCGCCGTACACCGAACTCGACGAGGCGTAGATCAGGTGTTCGACCGGGTGGTGGCGGCAGCTCTCGAGAATGTTCAGGAAACCGTTGAGGTTGCTGTCCAGATACGCCCGTGGATTGTCCAGCGAATAACGCACCCCGGCCTGCGCGGCCAGATGGATCACCACTTGTGGCTGCTCGCGGGCAAACAACGCGTCGATCGCTGAAGCGTGGGCCAGATCCACCGTCGCCAGCGGAAAATCGCCGACCTGCTCGCGCACCCACTGCACGCGATCGTGCTTGAGCTGCGGGTCGTAGTAGTGATTGAAATTGTCCAGGCCGACCACCGAATGCCCGTCGCGCAGCAAGCGCAGGACGCAATGGGCACCAATAAAACCGGCGGCACCGGTCACCAGAATTTTCATGGGCGTAGCCCTTCAGGGGCGATGTGGCGCAGGCCGATGCCGCTGTAATGCAGGCCGGCGGCGGCAACCTGTTCCGGGTTGTACAGGTTGCGCCCGTCGATGATCACCTTCGAACGCAGCTTCTCGGCGAGCAGTTCGAAATCGACTACGCGGAAGTTTTTCCACTCGGTGCAGATCACCAGCGCGTCGGCGTCTTCAAGGGTGTCGTCGCGGGTCGCGCACAAGTGCAGGTCGTTGCGATAACCGTAGATGCGCCGGCACTCGGACATGGCTTCCGGATCATAAGCCTGCACGCTGGCGCCTTCGGCCCACAACGCGTCCATCAGGTAACGGCTGGGGGCTTCGCGCATGTCGTCGGTGTTCGGTTTGAACGCCAGGCCCCAGACGGCGATGGATTTGCCGGCCAGGCCTTGCGGAAACTGCGCGCGCAATTTGCTGAACAGGATGTGCCGTTGGCTGTCATTGACGTCGGTGACGCTGCGCAGCAGTTTCAACGGCATGCCGTTGTGTTCGGCGGTGTGCAGCAGGGCACGCAGATCCTTGGGAAAGCACGAGCCACCGAAGCCGCAGCCCGGATAAATGAAGTGGTAGCCGATGCGCGGGTCGGAGCCGATGCCTTTACGCACCGCTTCGATGTCGGCGCCGAGCAGTTCGGTGAGATTGGCCAGTTCGTTCATGAAACTGATGCGGGTGGCGAGCATCGCGTTGGCCGCGTACTTGGTCAGCTCGGCGCTGCGGTTGTCCATGAACATCAGTTTTTCGTGGTTGCGGCAGAACGGCGCGTAGAGCTCGCTCATCTGCTCGCGGGCAGCGTCGTCGCGGGTGCCGATGATGATCCGGTCCGGGCGCATGCAGTCGGCGAGGGCGCTGCCTTCCTTGAGAAATTCCGGATTGGAAACCACGCGCACCTGCAGCTCGGTTTTGCCGCGCAAAAGCAATTCGCTGTTGGCCGTGGCCAGGACTTGATCGGCAGTCCCGACCGGCACCGTGGATTTGATGATCAGCGTACGATCGGCCTCCATCAGACCGGCGATCTGCCGGGCGACGTTGAGTACATGGCTGAGGTCGGCTGAGCCGTCTTCGTCCGCCGGGGTGCCGACGGCGATGAAAATCAGCTCGGCGTGAGTCACCGCATCACTGGCCTGAGTGCTGAACAACAAGCGCCCGGCCTTGATGTTTTCTTCAAGTGTTGCGGACAGGCCTGGCTCACTGATAGGCGGTACCGCTTGTTGCAATTGTTTGATCTTGTTCGGATCAATATCAATGCATAAAACCCGATGGCCGACATCGGCAAGTGCAGCGGCTTGTATAAGTCCGACATAGCCAGTGCCAAATACGCTCACGTCCATCTGCGCACCTCAATAAAACCAGAAAAGTTAACTACGGAATGAGATTGTTAAAGGGGTATAGCGCAGGGTTTGAAAAGCGTGTCAGCAAAATGACATGTTGCACGGGTATAACACTTGAGGCGTTTTTGGCGATTGGCCATCAAGTCATTGCTGCGATTGAATTTGTTGTTTCTTTGCAGATTTGTTCAGATTCCATTTAACCGACAGACGGTCTAAGTCCCCGAAATTAAAGGCTTTAATCCCCGCAGGTGTGTCAGATTTGAGTCACCGTTTTTTTGACGCTTTACCCGGCTATCAGTCATTTCTTGCGCTTTGATGGCCGGGTGCTAGTGTCAGGTTCTGACCGACAAAGCTTTGACAACTTCCCATTTCGGACGGCCGGTATCGCTATGTTCAAATACGCCAAGGAACTGCTCTTAGTTGCCTATCTGTTGCTCTTTTCCGACTATTACCTGGATCGGTTAAATGCTATCGGGTGGGGTTTGAATGTACTTGTTTTTGGCGCGATGTTTTTGGCGCTTACTTTCGCGTTATATCTAACTGCCTATATACGTCAGGCTCTCGTTCGACATGCATTCGCATTAACGATGTTTGCCGCAGCGGTTTTTTTTGATGTTTACACGCGGGTCACCGCGGATTACCTGAGGTACAGCGATTTTGTCTCGCTGGTGTACTCCGGCGGCTTCATTCAGGAAGCCGCGTATCAGTACCGCGACGCGATCCTGCGCGCGCTGCTCAGTGGCTTGCTGCTGTTGTTCGGCATCGGACTCAAACCGCGTCATGCGCTGTTCTTTCCCAACACGTTGCGAGTCGCGGCGCCCCTCGTCGGCGTATTGATGCTCAGCGGATTGCTGTTTCTACGAGCGGGTGAGGGCGCACGTGGGTTGCCGATCATGTACACGCCGCTGGCCTACCTGAACCTGTTTGCCTACGAAGCGCTGCATGACACCGTCGGCCCCCGTGAAGCGGTGACGCTTGCGCGCGCCACGCCTGCCGTCAGCCACGATATCGTGCTGATCATCGACGAAAGCATTTCCGGAAATTATCTCGACATCAACGCGCCGTTCGGCGTGCACAGCAACCTCAAGCAAGCGCCGGCCGGGGTCGATGTCTTCAACTTCGGTTATGCCGCGTCCATTGCCAACTGCAGCGCCGACACCAACGTCACCTTGCGCTACGGCGGCACCCGCGCCGATTACAGGCGCATCAACAGCACGTTGCCGTCGATCTGGCAGTACGCGAAGAAGGCCGGGCTCGGCACGGTCTACATCGACGCCCAGCGCACGGCCGGCAACCTGCAGAACCTGATGACCGCCGCCGAGAAAAACGACATCGACAGTTTCGTGCAATTCGACCAGACCAGCGTGCGCGACCGCGACATGGCGGCAGCGGCGAAGCTGATCGAACTGCTCAACGACAATCGCCCCGAGCTGATTGTGATCAACAAGGTCGGCGCGCATTTTCCGGTGCATGACAAATACCCGGACGCGTTCATGGCCTACCGGCCGACGCTGCCGCGCGGGCAGTTCACCGAAGTCGCCGACACTGGTGAACGCCCCGGTTTCAACGGCCAGCCGGACGACTGGGTGCTGTATCGCAACGCCTACAAGAACACGCTGTTGTGGAACGTCGGCGAGTTCTTCGCCCGGGTTTTCGCCCAAGCCAATCTGGACAATGCGCTGCTGATCTACACCTCCGATCATGGCCAGGATCTGCATGAGCGCGGCAATCCGGGCTTGAATACCCACTGCGGCGGCGACCCGGTGGAAGAGGAGGGGCTGGTGCCGCTGGTGGTGATTCAGGGTAGTGGCCTCAGGACGCCGGACTGGGCGGCGAATCTGCCGGCAAACAAGGACCGCTCCAGCCACTACAACATCTTTCCGACACTGTTGCAGGTGATGGGCTACGACTTGGCCGCGATCGAAGCGGTGTATGGCAAACCGCTGAGCGTGCCGACGGCGGATGAGTTCACTTTCAACTACCGCTTCAATGCGCGATTGGGGGCCAAGCCTGAGTGGAAGCATATCGATCTGGGCAGCATCGTGACGCCTGAGCGGGCGCCGGCGAGTGTGGCTTCGGGGCAGTGAGTTTTTGATTGCTCGGGCGGGCCTCTTCGCTGGCAAGCCAGCTCCCACAGGGTTCGAGGTTGTTCACAAATCCTGTGTCAGCACTGGCCTCTGTGGGAGCTGGCTTGCCAGCGATGGGGCCAGCACTGACACCAGCCAATTCAAAGCTTCAGCCACCGCGCCCGATACTCCCCAGGCGCGCACCCCAGCCAACGCGCGAAAGCCCGGTTGAATCCCTGCACATCGCTGTAACCCAACCGATCCGCCACTTCGACCAGTTCCAGCGCCCCGGACTGCAACAGGTCCTCGGCCCGATAGCGCCGATGCTCATCAAGCAGTTCGCTGAAAGTCCAGCTCAACGCCTTCAAACGCCTTGCCGCCGTGCGCTCAAGCACATGCTGTGTAGCACAGAACTGCTGCCAATCCGCTGAAGCCAGATCTTCGATCAGATAATCGCTGAGCTGTCCGAGCAAGGTCGATTCACTGAGACGTCGGGTCTGCTCCAGCAGATCGACAAGCGTTGTTTCCAATGCCGGATTGCCCGGTGTCAACGGCATCACGAACAGCTGCGGATCCAGATAAATCGCCGCGCATGATTGCTCTGCGCTCACCGGGGTGCGCAATGCCGATTCATGTTCCTCGCGGCTGGCCGACACCAGCGCCACACCCAGCACCGGATCACGATTCACGCCGCTGGCGAGCAATTTGCGTCGCACCAGGCTGCACAGGCTGACGAGTAGGTAGTCGGTCAGCGCCGCCGGAGGACCAAGACTGCCGGCTTCGACCAGACGCAGTGTTACGCCGCCATCTTCACGCAGGATTTGCACACGGAAATGTCCGTTGAAAAACGCGAAGTACTCGGCGAAAAACTCACAGGCACGTTCCAGCGACACGGCGACATCGAACAGATAGGTCAGTCCATTGGTGGCCGTCGAAACGAAGCGTTCACCCGCCGCCAGACCGATCAGTGGATCCCCGCTCTGTTCCACGGCAAACGCCCAGAAGCGCCGCGACATCAGCAGCGGCATGCGCGTGAACGGCGTGCGCAGATCGAACAGGCTGCGGCGCAGCTGCGCTTCGATTGCGCCTTGGGTAACGCCGCGCGCGAGCAATTCTTCAATGGCCGGCAGCAGGGTCGGCGCGTAAAAAGCGTTGACGGGTTGCGGATCGATTTTGCTCATGTTGTGCGCGCGTCTCCCGTCGCTCCGTTAGCCGCCAGCAAACGCTGATCGACGCTGAGGATCGCCTCGATCATCGCCCGCGCTGCTGGCGTCAGGGTAAAGCCGGCGCGGCTGACGATGCCGTAACCCAGTTGCAGCGCAGGCTCGTCATGGGGGACGTCGACAAAGTCGAGCAGCTCGATCAGGCCTCGATCAAGTTGTTCACGCAAGGCCTCAAGCGTGGCGAGCCCCACCGCGTCTGAACGCAGCACTACGCGCTGGATCGCGTCAAATTGTGCGCACTCGACGCTCGGGGTGAAGTCCTGCTCACCGAGGATATCGGCGAGCACCTTGCGGATCATCGGTGGAATGCGCGTGCCGACGATCGGGTAATCGAGCAGGGCGCGCAAGCGCAGGTCTCGTTGCGCGGCAAGCGGATGGCCGGCGCGACAGAAAAACCGTCCCGGCCGCGTGCGCAGCAGGTGCACCTCATACTGCGGATCGCTGACGAAGTGCCGCGCATCGGCGACGAAAAACTCGATCTGCTGCTCGCGCAACCACAGCGACAATTGCTGCCAGTCGCCCTGATGAAAGCGCGTACGAATTGCCGGATGCGCCTGAATGAAATCGGCCAGCGCTTCCGGCACCAGCACTTGCGCCGGATACGGGCCGCAACCGAATTGCAGTTCGCCGCCGGTGAGGCCGTTGTATTGAGTCAATTCGTTGTGCAATGCCTGACTGCCAGCGAGCAGGCGCCGCGCGTGCTGCAGCACCAGTTCGCCTTGCCCGGTCAGGCGAAACTCACGGCTGCTGCGCTCGACCAGTTCGCAGCCGAGATCCCGTTCCAGAGTCTGGATGCTGCGGCTGAACGCCGGTTGGCTGAGGTTGATCGCCTCGGCGGCGCGACCGAAGTTGCGGTAATCAGCGAGGGCGACCAAATGGCGAAGCTGGCGAAGATCCATCATGCGTCTCCTGCATTTTGTTAATACTTTTAATGCATTGGATCGATAGCACGTCCGCTGGCATAAGTACACGCCTGTTCTTCGATGGCACGCCTTCATGTCTCAGTCTCTGTTCGCCTCCAGTGCGTTTACCCGCACGATTCTCGCGCATGCTCGCCAGTCCGGACTGTGCCCGCAACGCTTGATGGCGCGCGTCGGGATCTGCCCGTCTGTGCTCGCCGGGCAGCCTCAATTGATCGCCGCACAAGCGCTTGAACGGTTGTGGCGTGAGTGTGAATGGGCCGGGGTAGCGCCGACGTTTGGCTGTGAACTGGCCGACGGGATGGCGACCGATTGCCTGCAAGGACTGAATATTCTGCTCGACTCGTCCGCGACCTTGCGGGCCAGTCTGAAGTGCTTCATCGACTGCTTGCCAAGGGTGATCAATTACGTTGCGGTGGAACTGGTCGAGGCGGGCGATTTCGCTCATTTGCGCCTGCGTTCGCAGCAGGGGCAGTTGCATCATTTCGCTCTGGATGCGGCAGTGATAACGCTGGTGCGCAACATTGCCCGTCGATTGGGCGGGGCGCCTGGAGATTCGTTTGTGAGTGTCAGCCTGCGCCCGGCGCAAATGGCCGGTGGCTGGCTGCGTGGAGTGGGTATCGCGGTGGAGCAGGGCGAGCATCTGTGCCTGATCTTGCCGCGCTCCAGGCTCGATCAGGCCTTGCTGGGCGCCAACCCGTTTCTGCATCAGAGCATGCTGCGTCACTGGCACGCTGAAACTCGCGCACCTGCGCGTGAGGACAATCTGACAATGGCGCGGAACTGGCTGACGGCGGGTGATCAACCGATCGAACGGATAGCTGAGCGGCTGGGTTATCGCCAGCCGAGCAATTTTATCCGCGCGTTTCGCAAACAGTTCGGGATTACGCCGAAGCAGTTCAGATTGAATCCCGGTCAGGCATGAGGGGCGTTTGGCCTAAGGCGTGACGATATTGAACTGCGGCCCGAACGTATCCAGGCTGCCCATCAATAATCCGAATTTCTGACCATTGCCCTGCAACTTCACCAGTCCTTTTTGCATCGCTGTCGGGAAGTCCAATTGCTTCAGGCTGATCTTCTCCAGCGTATCGCGGCTCAGGCTGACCCTCGCATCCGCCGCCGGATTCAGACCGGCGCGGTGAGTCAGCACGCCGTTGCGCAAGGTCAGGGTGAAATCCTTTTGCACATCGTCGAACGTCCAGTTCAGCGTCAGGTCATGGGCCACGGCTTTGTCGCTGTCCAGGCGTACCGCGAGGTAGTCGAAGAACATTTCCGGACTCATCGCCCGGACCATGTCCACCGATACGGTATTGGCAGACTGCGGTGGTACGCCGTTGCGCAGTTCCATCGCACCGGTCAGGTACATGTTGCGCCAGGTGGCGTTCTCGCTTTGATAACCCAACTGCTCCAGCATCTCGGCTTGAGCGTTGCGGGCATCCGCGTTGTCCGGATCGGCGAACAGCAACTGGTTGCCCAACTGCGCGGCCCATCGGTAGTCAGCGCTGGCCATCGCACTGCGCATTTTTTCCAGCACCGACGCGGCACCGCCCATGGCCTCGACCGAGCGTTTAGCCGCATCGACCGGCGGCAGCGGGTTGAGGTTGGCCGGGTTGCCGTCGTAGAAACCCATGTAACGCTGATACACCGCGCGCGTATTGAAACTCAGCGAGCCGTAATAACCACGGGTGTACCACTTCTGATCGAGCGAGCCGGGCAGTTTTTTGATTGCTTCGGCAATTTCCAGCGGCGTCAGGCCCTGGTTGAGCAAGTGCAGGGTGCGGTCGTTGATGAACGCGTACATGTCGCGCTGATCGGCGAGCAAAGTACGAATGCGCTCGCCACCCCAGGTCGGCCAGTTGTGTTGGGCGAACAGCACGTCGGCCTTGTCACCGTAGCGCATGAGGCTGTCGTCGAGGTATTGCGACCAGGCTTTGGCATCACGCACTTGCGCACCGCGCGGGGTGAGGATGTTGTGCATCATCTGCGTGGCGTTTTCGGCCATGCACAAGGCTTTCAGCTGCGGTAGATAAAGGTTCATTTCCGCTGGCGCTTCGGTGCCCGGGGTCAGCTGGAATTCGACTTGCAGGCCAGCGATGGTGCGGGTTTCCAACGGCTCGGCAATCAGATCGGTAGGCGCGATCAGTGTGACCGTGCCACCGCTGGGCGCGCTTTTGCCGAGGCCAGCGTCGACCTGGCCGTTTTCACTGCGCGGCAACAGGCTGCCGAACTGGTACTGCGCGCGGCGGCTCATGGCGTTGCCGGCCATGACGTTCTCGCTCATCACGTGTTCCATGAAGCCGACCGGCGCGTAGACCTTGACCTTGCCGGACTTGACATCGGCCTCGTCGATCACCCCGCGCACGCCGCCGAAATGATCGACATGGGTGTGGCTGTAGATCACCGCGACGACCGGTTTGCGCGGGCGATGGGCGTAGTACAGATCCAGCGCCGTCCTGGCGGTTTCGGCCATGGTCAGCGGATCGATGATGATCAGCCCGTCGTCACCTTCGATGATGGTCATGTTGGCCAGGTCGAGGCCACGCACCTGATACAGCTTGGGGCTGACCTCGAACAGACCGGCGTGGGCATTGAGCTGGGCCAGCCGCCACAGGCTCGGATTGACCGATTCCGGCGCCTTGTCTTTGGCGAGGAAATCATAGGCATTGACGTTCCAGATGACTTTGCCGGCGGCATCCTTGATCTGGCCCTTGAACGGTGCGATCCAGCCTTTGCTGACGGATTCGAAATCGGTGCGGTCGCTGAAAGGCAGGGTTTGCAGCACGGCAGCGTTGCTTGCAGCGGTTTGCACGCTCGGCGCCACCGGACCGTCAGCAGCGAGCAACGGTTGGCTCAGGCAAGCGGTGATCAGGCAGGTCAGCAGGCCGCGCGGGCTCAGGTTGAAACGGGGCATGGGTGTCTCCGGTTTTATTATCGTTATGGCCGAACAGCCAGCAGCTTAAGGCGCGGCGCTAGGTTGACGATGATCATCAGCGGACAAAAACCATTCAGGGCCGCTATCCTAGGCCCAGGTTCACTGATCGGGTTTGCCCATGCTTGAGGTTCGCGACGTTTTCAAAAGCTATGCCACGCCACAGGGATTGTTGCCGGTGCTGCAAGGCGTCGACCTGACGCTGGAGGCCGGTGGCAGCCTGGCGCTGATGGGCGAATCGGGCAGTGGCAAAAGCACGCTGCTGCATCTGGTGGCGGGGCTGGACAAGGTCGACAGCGGCAGTATTCGCAGCGGCGAACATCGTCTGGAAGCCATGAGCGAAGCGCAACTGGCCAACTGGCGACGCACGGAAATCGGTCTGGTGTTTCAGCAGTTCAACCTGATCGGCAGTTTGCGCGTGGAAGACAATCTGGCCTTTCAGGCGCGCCTGGCCGGGCGCCATGAGCCGCGCTGGCAAGCGCATCTGGTGCAGCGTCTGGGTCTGGGCAATCTGCTCTCGCGTTATCCCGAGCAACTCTCCGGCGGTCAGCAGCAACGAGTCGCATTGGGCCGCGCATTGGCCTCGCAGCCGAAATTGCTGTTGGCCGATGAACCCACCGGCAGCCTCGATGAAGCGACCAGCGATGAAGTGCTGCGGCTGTTGCTGGAATTGCTCGATGACACGCCGACGACCCTGCTGATGGTCACCCACAGTCAGCGCGTCGCGGCGCGATTGGCCCAGCGTGTGGTGTTGTCGAACGGGCGGGTCGCCTGATGATCTGGCGGCAAACCCTGCGCGCGCTGCTCAGCCACTGGCGGCGCCATCCCGTGCAGTTTTTCAGTGTGCTGACCGGGCTGTGGTTGGCCACTAGTCTGCTCACTGGCGTCGAGGCGCTGAATAGTCAGGCGCGCGACAGCTACGCGCGGGCCAGCCAGATGATCGGCGGCGAACCGCAAGCCAGCCTCAGCACGCCAAATGGGGCACTGTTTCCCCAGCGCTGGTTTATCGAATTGCGCCGTCAGGGCTGGCCGGTGTCGCCGGTGTTGCAGGGCCGGCTGACGCTCAAGGGCCAGGAAGATCAACGCATTCAAGTGATGGGCATTGAGCCGGTGTCGCTGCCGTCGGATTCCGCAGTAGCCGGGCAGGCGATGCCGATCGAGCGCATCGTCGATTTTTTCAGCCCGCCGGGCAGCACCTGGATTTCTCCGGACACCCTGCAAATGCTCGGCTTGCGCGAAGGTGATACACCGCAAAGCGTAAACGGCCAAACCCTGCCGCCACTGCTCGCGCAGAAGGACATGGCGCCCGGCCTCTTACTGGTCGACATCGGCGTAGCGCAGCGCCTGCTCGAACAACCCGAGCAATTGTCGCGACTGCTGCTACCCAAGGACTTTCATCAAGACTTACCGGCCAGTTTCACCGATCGCTTGCAGCTCAAAAGCAGCGGCGAAGAAAACAATCTCGCGCGGCTGACCGAGAGCTTTCACCTCAATCTCGATGCCCTTGGATTTTTGTCATTTCTGGTCGGCCTGTTCATCGTCCACGCCGCCATCGGCCTCGCTCTGGAACAGCGCCGAGGCTTGCTGCGCACCTTGCGCGCCTGTGGCGTCAGTGCACGAATGCTGATCGCATGTCTGGTGGTTGAACTGGGTGTGCTGGCGCTGATCGGCGGATTATTCGGTGTGATCAGCGGCTATTGGCTGGCCAGCGTGCTGCTGCCGGACGTCGCCGCCAGCCTGCGCGGGTTGTATGGCGCGGAAGTAGCGGGGCAGTTGCGTTTGAGTCCCTGGTGGTGGTTCAGCGGCATCGGTCTGAGTCTGCTCGGCGCGTTGCTGGCCGGGGCCAACAGTCTGCTGCGGGCGGCGCGCCTGCCGTTGCTGGCGGTGGCCGATCCGCAGGCGTGGCATCAACAGTATTCGCGCTGGTTGCGCCGACAGGGTTGGCTGGCGACAGCGCTGCTGACAATTGCGCTGGCGGCGCTGATCTGGGGCGACAGCCTGAGCAGCGGTTTTGTGCTGATGGCCGGGCTGTTGCTCGGTGCCGCGCTGGCCTTGCCGGTGTTGCTCAGCGCGTTGTTGAACCCGTTGCTCGGGCGCAGTCGGTCGGTGCTCGGCCAATGGTTTCTCGCCGACTGCCGCCAGCAATTGCCAGCCCTGAGTCTGGCGCTGATGGCGCTGCTGTTGGCGCTCGCCGCCAACATCGGCGCCGGCAGCATGACCGCCGGTTTTCGCCAGACCTTCAACGACTGGCTCGAACAACGCCTGAGCGCCGAGTTGTACATCAACCCGGCCAATCCGGCGCAGGCCCGCGAGATGCACAGTTGGCTCAGGCAGCAGCCCAACGTGACCGCTGTGCTGCCCAACTGGCAGGTTTCGGTGACGCTGCAAGGCTGGCCGGCCGATGTCTACGGCATCATCGACCACTCCTACTATCGCCAGCATTGGCCGTTGCTCGACAGCAGTGGCAGCGATCCGTGGGGCAAACTGGCCACGGATGATGCGGTGATGCTCAGCGAACAACTGGCGCGACGCCTGAAAGTGAAGCCGGGCGAGCATCTGAACGTTCCCACGCCGAACGGCACATGGTCGCCGCGCATCGTCGGCATCTACGCCGACTACGGCAATCCGAAGGGTCACGTGCTGATCAGCAGTGAGCACCTGCTGCGCGGCTGGCCGCAACTCACGCCGAACCGCTTCAATTTGCGTATCGACCCAGCGCAGATTCCGGCGCTGCTCAACGCCTTGCAGGCGCGCTTTGCGCTGGATGACAACCGCATCGTCGATCAGGCGCGGCTCAAGGGCTGGTCGGTGCAGGTCTTCGAACGCACCTTTGCCGCGACGGCGGCGTTGAACAGCCTGACCTTGGCCGTGGCTGGCGTGGCGCTGTTCATCAGTCTGCTGACCCAGAGCCAGAGTCGCCTCAGTCAGCTCGCACCGCTGTGGGCGCTGGGCGTGACGCGCAAACAATTGATGCTGCTCAACCTCGGCCAGACCTGGCTGCTCGCTGTATTGACGTTGCTGTTGGCGCTGCCGCTGGGCATTGCTTTGGCGTGGTGCCTCGATGCGGTGATCAACGTGCAGGCGTTCGGCTGGCACTTGCCGCTGCGGGTGTTCCCGTTGCAGTTGCTGCAACTGATGGGCCTGGCCTTGCTGGCGACTCTGTTGGCTTCGGCATGGCCGCTGTATTCGCTGTACCGCACACAACCGGCGGACTTGCTGAGGACGTTTGCCCATGAGGATTAACAGCGTCGTGCTGATGCTGGTGTTGTTGCTGAGTGGCTGCGATCAGTCCGCACCCGAGGAAAAGGGTTTTGCCGGCATGGGCGATCAGGCGCAATCCTTCACCCCGGTGGTGCCCGGTCGGGTATTCAGCTTCCCCGCCGATCATGGCGCGCATGATGGTTTTCGCATTGAGTGGTGGTACGTCACCGCCAACCTCAAGGATCAGCAGGGCAATGACTTCGGCGTGCAATGGACGCTGTTTCGCAGCGGCCTGAAACCCGTCGCCGAGCAGGCCGGTTGGGGCAACCAAACGATCTGGCTGGGCCATGCGGCAGTCACTTCGCGCGCGGTGCATCATGCCGCCGAGCGCTACGCCCGGGGCGGAGTAGGCCAGGCTGGTGTGCGCTTGGCGCCGTTCGAGGCGTGGATCGACGACTGGATGTTTGCCAGCCAGGCGCAGGATCCGTTGAGCGATATGCAACTCAGTGCTCGTGACAAGAATTTCGCTTATCAACTGCGCCTCACCTCCAGCCGACCGCTGGTGCTGCAGGGCGACAACGGTTTCAGCCAAAAATCCGAAGAAGGCCAGGCGTCGTATTACTACAGCCAGCCATTTTTCCAGGCCAGCGGCACGCTGCAGATCGACGGCCAGACCTACACCGTCAGCGGCCCGGCGTGGCTCGATCGCGAGTGGAGCAGTCAGCCACTCACCGCCAATCAGACTGGCTGGGACTGGTTCTCGCTGCATCTGGACAGCGGCGAACATGTGATGCTTTACCGCATGCGGCAGAAGGACGGCGCGCCTTATCTGACCGGCACCTGGATCGCCGCTGACGGGCAGATTCAGACATTGCGCAGCGAGCAGATCAGCCTCGTGCCGCAGGATACGGCTAAGGTTGCTGATCGACCGATGCCGGTGAAATGGTCGATCCGCATTCCAGACAAGAAACTCGATATCAGCGTTGACGCGATCAACCGTAATGCGTGGATGAATTTGCGTATCCCGTACTGGGAAGGGCCGGTGAAGATTGATGGTAGCCATCCTGGCCAAGGCTATCTGGAAATGACCGGGTATTAACGGTAGGTGCAGTTTCCCTGTGGGAGCGAGCTTGCTCGCGAAGGCTTTTTGTCGAGCGATGATTTGTTCTGCTTGACCGGGTACATATCCGTTGCTGCGGTAACGGCTGCTTAGGGTTTCGCCCTTACGGCGACTTACTTTTTTACAAGCGCCAAAAAAGTAAGCAAAAAACGCTAGCTCCTACGTTCGGCCCTCGCAGGCTCGGGTTCCTTCGCTGCGGGATCGATCCGGGCGCAGCGGCTACGGTTTGCTTCGCTGCACCTCCTTCCGCTGTGTCTGGCTTCGCCAGACGGTCGCTGCGCTCCCACGCCCGGATCAATCCCTCCACTCAGCCTTCCGACGTCGCCGGTGGATCAAGATCAAGATCAAGAGCAGGCGAGCTGACACTCCGCCTATAGGTGAACGTGGGACTGTAGGAGCTGCCGAAGGCTGCGATCTTTTGCTTTTGCTCTTGCTCTTGTAGGAGTGAGCCTGCTCGCGATAGCTATCTCAAAAACACCGATGAATTACAGCTTAATCCCAATCCCTGTGGGAGCTGGCTTGCCAGCGATGGCGTCAGCAAGGTCACCACTAATCAAACCGCTCGGAACTCTCCCTTCGCCAATACGCTCTACCCAGAAACCCGCCATTTTCGGACTCACCCATGAGCGACGACGTGCAACTCCCGGACCTCAACACCTGGCAACGCCTGTTCGACGATCAGACGCTTTGGCAGCAATCGCCCGACGCTCACTATTTCGATCTGCAGCGCATCGCCGATGACCTGCTCGGCCAAGGCGCAATCGATCTTGAGCAATGGCAGTTGATGCGCGCCAAAGCCGATGATCTGCACAAGCAGTCACCCGAGGTCAACGTCGCCCGCGAACTCGACGATCCCGAAGCCTGAGGACTCCTGCCATGAATACCACCAACAACCAGAACGACAACCCGGACGAACCACGCCCGGCCGGTGAAACCGAGCGCGACAATGATGCCTTGCGCCCGACTGATCCCAAGCAGCGACAGGACAGCGGCAAAGGCACCCCGAGTGGCGAATCCACCGCCCAGGAGACTGCCAAGCCACACACCCGAGGGCCACAAACCCAAGTCAAGCCCTGAACAGCGTCTATGCTCACTGGCACGCCTGCTGCTGAAGTCGTTTCGGTGGCGGGCGTCGCCATTTCATCACAGGGAAAGTAATGCATATGAAGCTCGACGCTCTGGCCAAGGCCATTACCCTCGCAACGCTGCTTTCTGTCACGAGTTTCGGCGCTCTGGCTGCCGACATTCCGTTATCCGCCGTCGTTGAGGCCGATTCCGTTACCACCAAAGTGCTCGCCGTCGACCCGGCCAATCACCAAGTCGTGCTGGAAGGCCCTGAGGGACGTCAGGCCCACGTTCAGCTCAGCGACAAAGCGAAAAACCTCGCCAATCTCAAGGTGGGGGACCTGGTGAAGATCGAAGTGCAGCGGTCTGTCGCCGCTTATCTCGACACCGATGTAGATAAAGGTCTGCCAGGCACCACCGAGCGCACTGGCGAACTGCGCAAGGCTCCGGGCAGCGATAACCCGGGCGGCGAGGCCTATCGTCAGGTTCAGGTGCAGCTGAAAATCAGCAAAATCGATTTGAAGACCAATCAGGTCACCCTCCAAGATCCGTCCGGACAATCGAAGACGCTCGATGTGAAGAAGCCGGAGATTCAGGCCAAGTTGAAAGATCTGAAAGTAGGGCAGAGCGTTATTGTCACTTACACCGATATCCTGAAAGTGACCAGTCAGCACGATAGTTGAGTATTAACTCTACAAGTTTATTGCTCTTGTACAACTTTATGTATGAGAGCAATCATATAAAGTTTTTTGTAAGACAATTCCCGGGATAAATCGGTAAAACACAGTTTTTAACTTTTCAGTGCAAAAATTTCATGTTTGCCCATGACGACAGGTCCACTTGTTTGAATTAAAATCCTCGGCGTTCGCCCAGTGTCAGGGCTCTTTACCGGTGCAAGGATTGCCAGGCCGTAACACTGGGCGAACTCCACTACTGACGAAAGTTGTATACAGAATCTGCAAACAAAAAGGGCGACTTTGCAGTCGCCCTTTTTTATTGTTTTCGATCAAGTCGAAGCTTGCATACCGGTTTTGCCATGCTGCCCCTGCAAGCGCTTGAGTGTCTGCTGGTACATTTTTGTACGGCGATGATCCTTGCCATACGTGCCTGCCGCCGCGACGGTGCCGGCCTGGATGTGATCCAGATAGCGGAAAATCTTCCGCGGCGAGAGGAACCTGACGCCATAGCCCAACCCGACCATTCGATCCTGAAGCGTGTAACCAGGCACCTCCTCATCCATGCAGAAGTGCAGCCCGAGCGACTTCATCAAACGCGCATTCCACAGCGTACAGAAACTTTTCAGATGCGTTTCTTTATACGGGCGTGGTGGTTTCGAACGCAGGCGGAAATGAACTTTTAGCCGACGAACATGATGTTTGCAGAACCGCGAAGTTAACCGCCAGGTATCACGCAGTAACCCACGATCAAGTTGCTCAACACAACCGACCGCCACCATGTCCGCACTTTTCGTGCATTCGCGCATCATCATCGCGAACACTTCCATGTCGTAGACAAAGGTATCGGTGTGCAGCAGAAACAAATAATCGGTCTCAACTTTCGCCAAGGCCAGATCCAGCGCCTTGCCATGGGCAATATGCCCCATTTCCTTACCGGGCGACGGCCGCTCGATCAGATTGATCCAGTCCAGCGAACGCAAATAATCGAGGCTGGCATCCGCCGAATCGTTATCCACCACCCACACTGGAATGCCCTGCGCCTGAACATGCTCGCGCAACAGCTCCAGACACATGCGGGTAATGTCCGGGGTCTTGTAATTGACCAGAACGAGACTGAAGTTGGGATGCGGCAGGGTAGGCAGATCAAAGGCTTTCATGTCGGAGGGACTCATCCACGGCTCAAGACGACAGGTTGATGAGCCGGGATGCTAGCGGGGGAAGCTTAGGTGAAGCTTAATTTGGGAGGGTTGGACCTGCGGGAATATGACGACTTATACGGTTGGAGATGACTACCAGACCTCTCCATGCGATTGTCAGGTTCCGAAGTAAAGCTCATCCAGTTGGCGCTTGCGGATTGCCAGGTATTCGTCCCATACCTTGGGAAAATCCTCATCTCTGGTTAGCGGAAAAGTCAGGTAGATGTGTTTTCCGACAACACTGACGTACTGGCGCGCACGTTTGAAGGCCGGCTGTTCGTATACTGAAAGGCTTTCGTCGTAAGCGTCGTGATGGTGGCGAATCGTTACTAGATGAGGGGCAATCATCTCTCGCGCAAAATCGATTACCCAGCCGCCGTCTATGGCCGTACGCAAATAGCCGTAAACACCATCGACCGAGAGCAGGATGCAGGTGTTGGCTTGGTTGCCGTCCCAGTCGTTCGCCAGAACAATCTGATCTGCGAAGTATTTGATCGTCTGGTTATCCGGACCCTGTAGAAGCAAGCTCCAGCCCTCGACGCCCATGCGAAACTCGCCGTTGTTTTGAAAGGTTGCGGTCCATCGATTGGCAAGCGTTATCTGACGGGTATTCATTGGCTTTTCAGACTCGAGATTTCCGACTTATGGTGTCGGATAAACCGAAACAAATCGGCTTTACGTTTTAACAGATGTTAAAAATTCAAAGAAATAGACGACCTTGGTTGCTCACATTTCATCCATGCAAACCCGCCGCTTTGCACGCTTCGACGAACGTGGCGCCTTTTTTGTCCATGGCAGTCTTGACCATTTGATTGGCTTTCACCAATGCAGCGGTGGGCTTGGCCCATTGCTCTGGTGGCAACGCCTCAGACCATGTCTGCACTTGCTCCGGAAGGGTAGGCCGCCCTTTGCGATGCGCCCATTCGGCTAGCATGTAAGGCATCTTCCAGAAGCTCAGCACGCGCCACATGTACCAGCGGCGCAGTGGCCAATGGGATTTTTTCGAGTAACCGTAATGCTCGCGCTGCTCGGGCGTCAGTTCGTCGCCACCCTCGTCCAGCGACCCCATCGCGCGTGCGTCTTCGCGTTCGATTTCAAAAGTGTGTAGGCCTTCGTACGGTTTGAGCCGATCACCGGATGGAGTCAAACCCAGTGCCTTGAGCATCGGGTTTGGAGCATCTACCAACTGACCGTCTTCCATGTAATTACGAATTGAAGTCCACATCCCTAAAGCATGTGCATCGCTGGGTTGTGATAGCAGGAGGAATTGCACTTTGTCCTGCTCCTCATCCTCCAGACCCATGCCGAACGTGTACTGGCGAGTAGCGCCATAACTGGTGACGCCCTGAGTGTTGGAGACCCAAGCGACGACGCTTTCCCAAGGTACGATGAGGACGTGGCGGGTTTTGCTGTCGACGTAGCAGACTTCGCGGCGTTGGCGGTTGAAGCGGACGGGGTAGGTTTTTGCTGCTTTAAAGACGCCGGAGAGCATTCCGTATAAGTACGCACCAAGAGGGAGAATAAACAGTAGAGAGCCACTAGCAAAAACCAGTAACGAGTCACCAATTAGGTCGACGAACCTTCGATCTATTCCGTGAGGGCTGAAAAGTGCGAGCCAAGCACAGATAAGCACCGGAGCAATGAATGCTGTCGTCAATGCCATCCAAATTCCAGCGGCAAGTATTTTTCCTTGTTCAACCATTCCCCAATTACTTCCACCGAGTTCCAGGAATACTTCGTTCATCCCTGAAAAATTCCGGCGAGAGGATTGAGTTTGTCCTGTATAGACCGGTAATGGCGATAGAAACAAAGTTTCATTCATTCCACGGACGCGGACTTCTCCAGCCCTTGGCCTCTCGCTACGGATGTCCGCTGCGGCTTCAGAAGTAGTGAATTTAGCGCCGCGCTTGAAAAGGCTTTTAAGCATCGATGGTCCCCAAATCTTCTTTTTTGAACAATATGAATTGGGATTTACTTATGCCAATCGGCAACGAGTCAGCAGAATCAAGCTTAAAGACACCGCGCGTTGGATCGCGCCTATAAGGTGAGCTAATAATATGCAGGTCACGGAGCACAAAGCAGGTTTCGTGCATTACGTCACGTTCAGCTTCCAATTGATAAGCGATGGTCAATGCCAAGGAAAAATCTGTGGTCTGCAATGAGTCACTGATCGGCAAATGAATTGTCAACGCTTCGCTGCCTTTACTGGCTACGACTAATCGACTAATCCAAGTTGTCGTGCACTCCCGCCATCTCAAGGGAAATGGGCCGGGCGCGTAACCCCCTTTCTTTGGAACATCGCGATATTGCTGGTACGCTTTCAATTGCAATTTTCGAGTATCCATTTCCTGCGTGCTAACGCCTGGAATTATAAGCTTCAGATAGGTCTGCTTGGCATCACGAATCATTTCACAAGTAGGTTTTTGCACGACCTTTGCCAGTTCGTTCCATTCGTCCTGCATGCTGCGATTCTTAGTTTTGTTCCCCCAGACGCTGGTCTCCATCCATTTTTGCAAGTCGTCCAGATTAAAATAGTTGTATAAACCCTCGCCCACCAGTTGCAAAGCAGTCGCGATCAGACCAATCAAGTTGGCGCGTGCGCCAATCGCCATAATTCTTGGACTCGCCTCTGCCCAAGCTAAAGCACGCAGTTCAGTCGGGCTTTTCATAATGTTAACAACGATTGAACTTGTACGTGTGGCAGCCCATGTATTTGTACCTACTAGTATTGAGTCACCACTGATTTGGAGGGTTGTAGCTCCTAATTCTTTGTAATCGCCTTTAGCCAAGGCCTTGCCCCATTGAATGGAGTGCTTGCCCAAGTCAATAGAGGCGGAAATCGCGCCGAAACTGAAAGCGCCTACACCGGCGACGCCCGTCCATCGGCCCAAGCGGCTAAGGGTATTGACCTTGCCTGTAGCACTAACCATTTCCGATAAATGAGCTTGAAATATTGTTACCGCCAAGCCTTGTACCGTAGCAAAACCAGCAGCCGAAAAACCTACGAGTGACTCAAATAGGTTCCACCAGTCAGATAGCGACGGAACATCTTTTTTACTCATTGAACTTATCGCTTCAATAAACCTCTGCCCCTGAATCACAAACAACGCAAACGCGATCCCATCCCCCTTCGACCTCATGACCCCTGCGAGCGGCTTATTGAACGTCCCTGTAGCCCGGAAGTCTCGTACGGTCCGGCCCATCTCTGCCCGCAATTGCGGATCCAGACCTTCGATCACCGTGCCGATTTTTGCCGGGCTGTCTCCGCCTACAGTCAACGCATCGCAGAGCCTCTGTTCCAAAGGTAACAGCGAATTTTTGATTTGGGCAATCCGTTGGTTGTACTGCGTTTCACTGCCCGGCATGGCGGAGCCGGTGGTTTGCCGGGACAATTCGCGATTGCGCAGCTTGTAGGTTTCCTTCAACTGGCCGCGCAGGTCCAACGCCTGATCTCGGGCAAGGTTGAAGGCGTTGATTTCGGCGGCAGACGCTGCACGCAATGTCAGCCCTTGCCGGGAAAACTCTCGCAGTAACTGTAAACGCGCAGGCGCTCCGATTTCGCGAATGTAGCTGTTGGGATCGACGGTCTGTGCACGCGCGAAGGTTACGTGAGCTTTGTCCAACTGATCGGCAATTTTCATCTGTCGAGCAGGGTTATAGGCCTCGTCCAGCAAGCTTTGCATGCCCATGAACTGAGTGTTCAGTTTGGCGTAGTTGGGCAGGCGCTCGGTCATCAGACTGTGGAACTGATTGGTCAGGACGTTGACGTTGGCCAGGTTTTCCTTGGCGGAGATCACGTTGATCGAGAAACTGCTCAAGTCCGCGAGTTTTTTTGCTACGTCGACTTGTGCGGCCAGAGTCAGCGTGTCCAGCCCAGGTACGACGGTCAGCAGATTGGCTTCCATGTAAGCCGCAAGTTTCGCGACGGCCTTCGGGTCAGCACACATGGCGGCGACACAGACGAATTCAGTCTCCAGGCGATGCTTGATTTGCGCATCGAGCTTGAAATCGTAGTACCAGGCGGCTCCGTGGAAGTAGCCACTGGTAAACATCGTCAGGCGATCATCACGAATGTTCTTCAACCGTCCGTGCCAGTGACTCAGCAGTATTTGCTGTTTGAGGAGAAATGCCTCCATCTCCGGTCGGTTAACCAAGTCATCGACGCCACGCTGACCGAGCTCCTTGCCATGCAATGCGTACCAGCTTTGCAGGCTCAGTTTATTCAAGGTGTCTTGATGTTTACGGTATAACGGATTGCCCAGCGAATCCGTCATGTCCATATAAGCACGGGCATAAGGATCCTTTTCAGCCATTTTTCGCCAGTGCGCTTCGTCTCCATAGATCCCCGGATCTCTGTTATCCCGGCGAACCTTCAGATACTCATAAATCTTGTTCTGCTGCTCTTCGTTGGTGTCATCTTTCAACGACTTGATATCAGGGTCTGTTTTGCTCAGAGCGTCAAGTCGAGGCCCGTTGACGTCGTAGAGCGACTGTATGTAAGAGCCAGTAAGGTATTGAGCCTGGCATCGTTCATCAGCACTCCATTGTTCAATCCAGTCAGCCACTTTCAACTGCGCACTGGCCAGATCACGCATCACGCCAATGTCGTCTCGTAGCACCAGAAACAGGTAGTCGTTCTTGTACGGGCCTTGCACGTTACTGGTCAGACTTTCAATGGTGGTTTGCTTGAAGAGTGGCTGATCCTCCCAGTGATAAGCCACGCTTTCCTGCTGATTCGAACCCTCTGGTTTGGCATCGGATCGAGACTGATCCTCCTTGACCTCGGCCAGCCAGCTCTCCGCCTGCTGCTTACTCAGCAAATGCTCGCCACCCTTTTCCGGGCAGGCGCTTGTCAACTCGAGCTGCTGCATCAAGCGTTTGCGCTCATCCTTGGAGTTGAGCACTTGCGAGCATTTAAAAGCTGTCCACTGAATCTCGGAATAACTGGCGTAAAGCGTGTGAGATCGAGTGAAAATCAGATGCGGTTCCCCGACTGAACTGGTCCGAGTGTCGGCCGATACTTCCTGACTGTTCCACAGCAGCTTGGTGATCTGGCCTTTCTCGATCCGGTATTCGTGCAAGTAACCGGTGGTGCCATTGATGATGTACAGATACCCATCGCGCAGCAAACGAATGCCCAGCGGCTGGCTTTTGGTTTTGTACGGCATGGACACCTCGGCAGCTGGATCGAGATGTTGGACCAGGCCATAGCGCAGAGGCAGCAGTTGCACCTTCTTGTTCATCAACGGGCACACACCCATCGGCACTCGGGTGTCTTTCGCCGGCTTGGCCATTGCGGCGGTGTTGGCGCTGGGTTCAGGCGGTTGTTGAGTCGTCACGATTGGCTTCCTTGTCGATCGGCGGCACGGCGTTCGGCCAGTTCTGCAGCGCGCTCAACGCGTTTCAGTGGTGCTTCAGACGTCGATTGCGCGAGTAGCTGAACGATGTCGGGATGATTAGTGACCGGCTCACCAGCGAGATAACCGAAAATGTTCGCATAGAGGGTGATTTCCTGTTCAGAAGCGAAACCCTTTTGATAGGCATCATCCGCGAGTGCTTGCGCATAGGGCCGACGATCTTCAGATGCAAAAGTCGCCATGAAGTCCGCAAAGTACGTATGCAAATGCTCATTTAGATCAGATATGAAGTTACGAAATTCTACTTCGCCCAACGCAGTGAGTTCTTCATCCGTCAAACGATAGGTCTCGGGTTCGGCTATAGCGGGTCGGGGGCAAATGTGTTGATGCCAGTGGATGCCAACTCCGTCCGGCAGGCAGAGATGTCTGACCGGTCCGAACCATTTCGCGCTGCCCTTTTTTTCTGCCAATGCAAACAGCTGGTGCATGACCGCAGGGTCGGCAATACGGGGCATGACCTCTATGCCACTCGGGTGCTTCACGCTCAGCAAGTGACGCCAATGGCCCCACAACGAATGCGCATCTGCGTCGCTGAACAGCAGATAACCCCACTCCTCAGCCGCATGTTCTCTGAAGTACGCCAAGAGCGGATCGCTGGCACCTTTAAGCTCGATCAGGTAGGGCGAAATATCTGACAACTCCTGCCAGCGAGTGGACTGATACAGGTTGTAGGCCTGGTTATCCCACTGAAACAATTGCCGCGCGAGATTTGGAACACTGACGCCATCCAGCAGCAAATAAGCTGGGGTTTCCCATGGCAGATCAATCGGAAGTGGCGGTAGCTCGATCATTTACTGTAGCTCCCTTTGCGCAGCCTGTTTGGCGGCTTCGCACACCGCACAAATCGGCTTCTTCTGCATCAACGCCTGCCGCTGCGCTGGCACCAGCAACTGCCCGGCTTTATCCGTATCAGCTTGCTTCAACGGCCCCGGCATCAACGGCGCAGCACCGGTCCCACTGCCCGGGCTGCCACCGGAATTCATATTGATCACCGGCCCGCTCAGGGTCACGCCGCCGGCGTCGATCTTGATAAAGCTGCCGCCGCCGACCAGGGTCAGTGCCGCACCAGCTTCCATCACCACTTTCATGCCGCTGCTCAGGTGGATTTCCTGGCCGGCGTCGATGAACTGGCCGGTGCCGATTTTGATGTGCTGATTCACACCGACGGTGAGGTGGTCGTTGGCGCGGGTTTCGACTTTGCGGTCGGCGTAGACGGTGTGGTGTTCTTCGGCTTTGAACTCGGTGTAGCTGTTTTTTTCGACGGTGTCGTGGCGTTCGTTGCCGACGCGGATTTTCTGGTCGTGCTCGATGTTCTCGTCCCAGTCGCGCTGGGCGTGCAGATAGATCTGTTCCTGACCTTTCTTGTCTTCGATGCGCAGTTCGTTGTAACCACCGCCGCCCATCGAGCTCAGGGTCTTGAAGGTGCTGCGGGTCTTGTTCGCCGGCAGTGGATATGGGACGGTGTTTTCTTTGTGGTACAGGCAGCCGCTGATCAGCGGTTGATCGGGGTCGCCTTCAAGGAAGGTCACCAGCACTTCCATGCCGATGCGCGGGATGGCGATGCCGCCGTACTGGGCGCCGGCCCAGGCGCTGGAGACGCGCAGCCAGCAGCTGGTCTTGTCGTCGGCCTGACCCTCGCGATCCCAGTGAAACTGGACTTTGACCCGGCCGTATTCATCGCAGTGGATTTCTTCGCCTTTCGGGCCGGTGACTACTGCGCTCTGGCTGCCGAGGATGCGCGGTTTCGGATGGCGTAGCGGCGGGCGATTGGGCACGTCCCACGGCGTGGCCTGGAAGCGGTTGCGGTAGCCCTGGTGGAAATCGTCTTTCAATGCCGTAGTGTCGCTGGTCACCGACTCCTCAAGCACTTGCGGTTGCTTGCCTTCATGCAGGACTTCAGTGAGCAGCCACAGGTCGTTCCACTTGGCTTTCGGGTGTTCGGTCAGAGCGAGAAAGTGGCCGCTGACCAGCAGTGGCTGATCACTCTTACCTTCGGCGAGCTGGAAGTCGCTGCGATGGCGTTCGAGGGCGCGTTTGGCCAAATGTTTGCCGCGCTCGCGGTCGATGAAGCGGCCCGGGTAATCGTAGTCTTCGAGGTCGGGCAGGGCGTCGCCACGGTTTTCGCTTTCCAGGGTCAGGCGCGGTTTTTCGAAGTCGTAGTCGCGGCGGGTGGTGCGGCTGGTGCGGGTTTCCAGGCGCAGGTCGAAGCGCTTGATCACCGGGTTGCTGGCGACCATGCCCGAGTCTTGCTGATAAGGCACAGGGGCCAGTTTCGGGAACACCGTCTGGTCGTCGCCGAAAACGAGCTTGTGCACGTTGGCGCTGTGCTGGAAGTGGAAGTGAATGCCTTCTTCCTCGCACAGGCGCTGGATGAAGTGCAGATCCGACTCGTCGTATTGCACGCAGTAGATGCGCTCGGGATAGATCGAGCCGGTCTTGAATTCGTAGGCGTTGCCTTGAATGCCGTGATCTTCCAGCACCTGACCGATGATCTTCGGCACGCTGAGGTTCTGGAAGATGCGCTGGTTGATGCGGTGCGCCAGATACGCCAGTTGCGGGCGCAGCGTCACCGAATATCGGGTCAAGCGCTTGCCGGAATCGCCTTGCGCGGCGCGGTAGATCTGGCCATGAATGCCGCTGCCATCGGGCGACAGCTGCAGAAAGGCCGGTTTGTGCAGCAGGGTTTCGAGGTCCAGCGACGGCTGCTCACTGACCAGCTCCACCTCGAAAACAAAAGGCTGGCTGATGGCTTCCCGGCCGGTGAGGGTAAACACCTGAAAGTCGGCGGAAAGCCCTTCGATGGTCAGGGCAAAGTGGGTTTCATTGGCCGGCGCGAACATCCCTTGTTCCTCGTGCTGTACAGCGGCGCTCGTCGACGGCCGCAAAAAAGCGGCTCAACGTACGCGAAATTCTGGAGGGGCGTAAACAACATCGACCAGCAGAGCTGGCCGATGCGTGTAACGGTCAGCCGTAATTAAACGACTGGAGCACGCCAGTCATCGGAACCCGAAGTACCGGATACTTCGTGGGTCCAGGTGATTTTGCGGTAGGTGAACTGCACTTCTTCCAGGTGGGTGAAGTGCGCGTTGCCTGGATCCTGGCAGTTGTGCATTTTGTTGTTGATGGCGACGATGATCGCGTCTTCCAGTTTGGTGGTGTAGTAGTGCTCTTGGGTGCCTTGAGCCGAAGTGCGGTACCACTGGATAACGATTTCGCTCATGCGCTCGCCGGAAGTCAGAGCTGCTTGAAGCAGTGGCGAAGCCTTGTCGTAGACCTTGGTGATCACAACTGGCTTGTGTACGCGCTGACCGGTTGGCTGACCGGATTGCGGGTCACGCGGGATGATCACGTCGTGGGTGAAAGCCTGAACCATGACCTGGTCTTCGTGGCCTTCCTGGTAGGTGTTGCCAACGGAGTCGGCGGTGAAAGCGCCGGCAGTGATCAGGCCTTGTTTTTCGCCGGTAACCGACATGTACGCTGGTGTTGCCATGGGGTGCTCTCCTTGCGGATAAAGTTAGGGTGCCCGGAGGCGAAATCGCCCGGTGGGTGGCTGAGAGTTATCAAGTAGCGTGCCAGGTTCTGCGTGGTGCCCGGGTGGCGGGGGCGCCACGGTAGTCGGTGATCATTCGCGGCGTTTTTCACCGGGATAACCGGGAGAAAGTGCGCAAGAAGTTGCGCAGTACTGCGCAACTTCTTGCGCACTTGGCTGCAGGGCTTGCGCCGCTTGGGCTGCAGGGCAATTTACCCCTGAAATATTACGACCTACCGCGCAACTTCTTGCGCAGTTGGGTATTTGCCGGGACTGCGGTGTTGCCTTCGCGAGCAGGTTCGCTCCCACAGGGGATTTGTGGTTTTGTCCCGAACCCCAGTCCATCCGCAAAACCTGTGGGAGCGAGCCCGCTCGCGAAGGCGTCTTTCCAGTCACATCATCGGCGACTGTTACACCGCTATCGCGTTCAGGCTCACTCCTACAGTAGAACGGCGCAAATTCAGGTCAGTTTGATCCGCAGCACTTCGGCACATTCCTCAATCGACCGCCGTTGCGTTTCGGCGTACAACCCCAACTCATCAATGGTCGAACGCCCCAGCGCCTGTTCGAAAGCCTGGCGATTGGAGTGTTCGGCGTAATGCGTCTGCGCAGAATCGCCGAGGTTCGACTGAAAAATCCCCGCTGCGCTCACCGGCAGGAAATCTTCGTACACCAGCGGCTCCGCTTTCACGTAGCCATCGCGCAGCAAGTCCTCCAGGGACGATTCGCCAAGTCCGTACGCCGCGATGCCCTTTTCCGTAGCGAAATAACGAAAGTACGCCAGCCCCTGTTCGCGCATGCCCTCGATGCTGTCAGGAAATTCCGCAAAGTGCTGAGTCATCAGCGCGTCGTAGCGTGCGGCATTGGCTTCGTTAGGGAAGTCGCCCAATTCATCGCGAGCGGCATTCAACAAGCGGTCATACAACGCGCGACCCTTCGGCGTGAGGGCGGCGCCGCGTTGTTCGATTTCGCCGAAGCGCGCGCTGTGGCTGCCACGGGTTTCGGGCTGATCGGTGAAGGCGATCGGCTCGTCCAGCGCCTTGAAACTGGTCTGGCGCAGCAGGATCGGGCAGTTGCGGCGCGGTGGGCCTTCGATCACCGCTTTTGGTGTAATGCCATGGGCAGGCATCTGCTCCTGCACGGTGTCGATGTCCAGCGTGCGCGGCGTAAGGTGATTGATATGCGGGCCTTTGAACGCAACGACATCGGCGATCAAGCGGTGCTGGGCGCTGAGTTTCTGGTACTGCGCGGCGCTGACGGTGGCGCTGTGGTGCCAGCGAAAAGTCTCCAGTGCCTGTCGGACGAATTCTGCGGCCTCCGCTTCATTCAGCCCGCCTGCCGTTTCCGCCTGATCAATCAGGCGCAACGCGGAGTCGGTAAAGATCGAACGACGGGCCAACACCGACTCGGCAAACTCACGTAGTTCAGGATCTTCAATCAGCTCCAGGCGCAGCAACGAGGTAAACACGCGAAACGGGCTGACCTGCAGCGCTTCTTCATGCACCGCGCGAAACGCCGTCGAATGCACCGGCACACCGGCCGGCGTCAGGTCGTAATAACCCACCGGTTGCATGCCCATCACCGCGAACAGGCGGGCGAGGGTAGCCAGTTCGCTCGCGGTGCCGACGCGGATAGCGCCGTGGCGTTCCATGTCCAGCCGCTCGATTTCGCCGGTGCGCTTGAGCTGTCCGGCGATGTCAGGCTGACGTGCCAGCACTTCGCGATTGGTTTTCTCCACCAGTTCCATCAGCGCGCCGTACAGCGGCACCTCTTCGCGGTACATGTCGGACATCGCTCGGGAGAAGCGTTGGCGGATCAGGTCGGGGCTGACGAACGGCTGCACGGTCATGAAAAAAATTCCTGCCACGGTCACGAAATGGATGTCGGAAAAGATCGCAGCCTTCGCCCACGCGGGCAAACGAAGAATCCTACGAACTTCATTCTGCCAACGACTGATCCACCAGCTCGATCCAGTGCCTGACCGGCGTGCGCCCGGCGCTCGCCAGATGGCTCTGACAGCCCACATTGGAAGTGACGATCAACTCAGGCCGGCCGCTTTCCAGAGCGTTGAGTCGCTGGTCACGCAGTTGCCGCGCCAGCACCGGTTGGGTCAGCGAGTAAGTGCCCGCCGAGCCGCAGCACAAATGGCCATCCGGTACCTGCGTGAGGTTGAAGCCGAGTCGGGTCAGCACGGCTTCAACCGCGCCGCCAAGTTTCAACGCGTGCTGCAACGTGCACGGGCAATGCACGGCGATGCGTCGTTCGCTGGCGGCGCACACTTGCTCCAGCGGTTCCTCGGCGATGATTTGCACCAGATCCCGAGTCATTTCGCTGATCCGCCGTGCTTTCGAGGCGTAGATCGGGTCGTCCGCAAGCAGATGCCCATAATCCTTGATGAACGCGCCACAACCGCTGGCCGTCTGCACGATGGCTTCGGCGCCATTCTGCAAGTGCGGCCACCAGACGTCGATGTTCTGTCGAGCGCGGTCGAGACCTTTGGCCTGGGCGTCGAGGTGATAGTCGAGCGCGCCGCAGCAACCCGCCTCGCTCACCGGGGTGACGCTGATGCCCAGACGATCGAGCACCCGCGCCGTCGCGTCATTGGTGTTCGGCGACAGACCCGGTTGCACGCAACCTTCGAGCAACAACACCCGGCGCGCATGCCGTGGAGCAGGGCGCGGTCCTGTAACGGCGACGTGCTGCGGCAATTTGCTTTCCAGCAGGCGCGGCAGCAGCGGTCGAAAGGTCGCGCCCATGCGCAGCAAGCCCTTGAACAAACCGGGATTCGGCGCCAACGCACGCAAGCCTTCACGCAGCAAGCGCTGAGCGGCCGGGCGCGGCACCGCGCTGTCGACTACCGCACGGCCGATGTCGAGCAGGTTGTGATAATCGACGCCGGACGGGCAGGTGGTTTCGCAGTTGCGGCACGACAGGCAACGATCCAGATGCAGTTGCGTCTGCTCGGTGGCCGGTGCGCCTTCCAGCACTTGCTTGATCAGATAAATGCGCCCGCGCGGGCCATCGAGTTCATCGCCGAGCAATTGATAGGTCGGGCACGTCGCGTTGCAGAAACCGCAATGCACGCAGGTGCGCAGGATCTTTTCCGCTTCGCCAGCCCGGGGCAATTTTCGCGATTGCTCGCTGAGGGTGGTTTGCATGGCTAGACCTCCGCGTACATGCGTCCGGGGTTGAACAGCCCTTGCGGGTCGAGTTGCGCCTTGAGTTGCCGGTGGTAGCGCAGTAGGGTTGGCGCCAAGGGTTGAAACGGCGAGTCGGTGGCACCGTGGGTAAAGCACGTTGCATGGCCGCCCAAGGAATGGGCGAGTGCGTGAATCTCAGGGCTTTCGGATTTCACCCAGCGTTGCGCGCCGGCCCAGTCGATCAGTTGCTCGCCGGGCAGCTCGAGCGGGCCGAGATTGTTCGGCAATGACAGGCGCCACAGCGGCAAGCCTTCGTCGAAAAAACTCAGGCGCTGTTCGTTGAGGTCGCGCCAGAAAACCGAGTCCAACGGCTCACCACCGAGGCGTTGATGCGCCGCCGTCACCGAACCTTCGCCGCCTTCCAGACGCAGGTACAGGCTCCGGCCATCGTGGCACGCAGCACTGATCGGCAGCGGTTGCTGGCCCCATTCGGCAAGTTTGCTCAAGGCCCGAGTGCAGTCGATATCGAGGCGGATGCTCAGGCACTGGCGCGGTTTCGGCAGGACTTTCAGCGACACTTCGGTGAGCACGCCGAGGCAACCGAAACTCCCGGCCATCAGCCGCGACAGGTCATAACCGGCGACGTTTTTCATCACTTCGCCACCGAAGCGCAGATGCTGACCGAGGCCGGTGATCACCCGCGTGCCGAGAACGAAGTCGCGCACCGAGCCGGACCACGGCCGGCGAGGTCCGGACAGTCCCGTGGCGACCATGCCGCCGACCGTGGCGCTGTCGGCAAAGGACGGCGGTTCGCAGGGCAACATTTGCCCGGCCTCATCCAGCGCCGCAAGCAGCTCGGACAACGGCGTGCCGGCACGTGCGGTGACCACCAGTTCGGTCGGATCGTATTGAACGATGCCGCGATGAGCACGGGTGTCGAGCACTTCGCCGGCCACCTCGCGGCCGAGAAAGGCCTTGCTGTTGCCGCCCTGAATCTTCAGCGGCGTGGCATTGGCCCGCGCGGCGTTGACCTGATCGAGCAGGGCGTTGGCGGCGTCGAAATCAGCCATCAGAATCGCTCCAGCTCGGGGAAGGGCAGTTGCCCGGCGTGAATGTGCATCGCGCCGAATTCGGCGCAGCGGTGCAGGGTCGGGATGTTCTTGCCGGGATTGAGCAGGCCCTGCGGATCGAACGCGGCTTTCACCGCATGAAACAGCAGTAGCTCGTCGCTGTTGAACTGCGCGCACATCTGATTGATTTTTTCGCGGCCGACGCCGTGCTCGCCGGTGATGCTGCCGCCGACCTTAACGCACAGTTCGAGGATCTTGCCGCCCAATGCCTCGGCGCGATGCAGCTCCCCCGGCTGGTTGGCGTCGAACAGAATCAGCGGGTGCATATTGCCGTCGCCGGCGTGGAACACGTTGGCCACGCGCAAGCCATATTCTTCGCCGAGGCTGGCGATACCTTGCAGCACAGCGGGCAATTCGCGGCGCGGGATGGTGCCGTCCATGCAGTAATAATCCGGCGACAACCGGCCGATCGCCGGAAACGCGTTTTTGCGCCCGGCCCAGAAACGCACGCGCTCGGCTTCGTCCTGGGCCTGGCGCACCTCGGTGGCGCCGGCCGCTGTCATGACTTCCCGTACGCGCTGGCAATCGTCGTGCACGTCGGCTTCGACGCCGTCGAGTTCGCACAACAGAATCGCCTCGGCGTCGACCGGGTAACCGGCGTGGATAAAGTCTTCGGCGGCGCGAATGGCCAGGTTGTCCATCATTTCCAGACCACCCGGAATGATCCCGGCAGCGATGATTTCGGCAACCGCGCGGCCGGCCTTTTCCACTGAATCGAAACTGCCGAGCAGGACCTTGGCGACTTGCGGCTTGGGCAACAACTTCACCGTGACTTCGGTGATGATCCCCAGCAGGCCTTCGGAGCCGGTGAACAAGGCGAGCAGGTCGAAACCGGCTGAATCGAGCGCCTCGGAGCCCAGCGTCAGGCGTTCGCCCTCGATGGTCAGCACTTCGATTTTCAGCACGTTGTGCACGGTCAGGCCGTACTTGAGGCAATGCACGCCACCAGCGTTTTCCGCGACGTTGCCGCCGATCGAACAGGCGATCTGCGACGACGGATCCGGTGCGTAATACAAGCCAAATGGGGCCGCCGCCTGGGAGATAGCAAGATTGCGCACCCCCGGCTGAACCCGCGCGATACGTGCAGCGGGGTCGATGTGCAGGATGTTGTTGAACCGCGCCATCACCAGCAGCAGGCCCTTTTCCAGTGGCAGCGCGCCGCCTGACAATCCAGTGCCGGCACCCCGCGCGACCACGGGCACGTTGTTCTGATGGCAGAGTTTCAGCAGGGTTTGCACTTGCTCCAGACGCCGGGGCAGGGCGACCAGCATCGGCGTGGTGCGGTAGGCGGAGAGACCGTCGCATTCGTAGGGTTTGAGTTCTTCCTCGCGCCAGAGGATGTCCAGGTCCGGCAGGGCTTGTTGCAGGGCCTTGAGCAATTCGCCCTTGTTCACCTCGGGCAACGGACCGTCGAGGCGTTCGTCGTAAAGGATGTTCATGGGAACGCCAACCTTCTGTCTCCGCTGATCGTTCCCACGCTCTGCGTGGGAATGTAGCCCGTGACGCTCCGCGTCACTGGACGCAGAGCGTCCCCTGAGACATTCCCACGCAGAGCATGGGAACGATCAGTTGCGCAACCTGAGGCATTGCGAATATCCACCTTCATCGCTGTCGTTCCAGAAATTCCCCGTACAGCCGCGCGGTATTTCCCGGCTGTTCGACCATCGGCATGTGCCCGACGTGATCCCACACATCCACTTCGAGATTGGCGATGCCTTTGCTCCACACCGGCACGCTGCTGACGTCGATCAGGCGATCCTTGCGTCCCCAGAGCAACAGCGCCGGGCATTTGATCTCGGCCAGTTTCGGTTCCATCGGCGGGCTGGCGCGGAAGTCGCGGAAGATTTCTTCGAGCTCGTCACGTTGTTGCTCATAGCGCTGGGCGACGGCGTCCAGCACCAGCTTCGGTACCCACGGCGGCGACTCCATGGTCATCGCGTAGAAGCGCTGAAATTCTTCGCGGGAGTTGATCAGGAACGGATTGTGCCCGCGCGCCAGATGGCGCTCCATGTCGCTCGGCTCCGGTGCGGTGACGCCGGCCGGGTCGATCAACGCCAGCGAGGCGATTCGCTCCGGATAGGTCGCTGCCAGCCACGCGGCAATGTAGCCGCCCATGGAGTTGCCGATGACGTGGACTTTCTCTACGCCGCAGACATCGAGCAGCTGAATCATGCGTTTGGCCTGAACCGCAATGTCGTAACCGCCGCCAGCCTTGAAGCCGGTTTCGCCGTGGCCGGCCAGATCCGGAATGATCACCCGATACTGACGGACGAAGTGCCGGGCGCAGCGCAGCCAGAGGTTTTTGTCGGCGCTGAAGCCGTGCAGCATCAGGATCGCGCTGGACGCCTCGTACGGCCCGCCTTGCCAGGTCGACACGGTCATCTCGGCGATCGGCACTTCGATCTTGTGCAATTTGTACAACCTGGCCTCGCTGGCCATGGCCAGGTCGTACAGCCAATGGCCAACCGCCGGATAACTCAGCCAGCTCCAGGCCACGAAAACCGCGAGTGCGACAAACAGCAAAAGCATCGACGTCTTCCTTTTACGTTTTCAGGACAAAATATGGTCGGCCGGTTTCAGCGCCCGGGTCAGCAGGTGATAGCTGAAACTGAAGCCGGGAAACATGGCGATCACATGACCGCTCTTGCTCTGGTACCAACTGTGGCAACCACCGGACTTCCACACCGTGCGCTGCATTTCCCGGTGGATCATTGCAGTGTAGGTACGTTCTGCGTCACGGCGCACTTCGATGCTGCGCAGGCCTTTGGCCCGTACGGTGTGGATGCAGTCGAGGATGTAGTTCATCTGCGATTCGATGATGAACAGCGCCGAAGTGTGGCCAATGCCGGTGTTCGGCCCGGTGACGATAAACAGGTTGGGGAAATCCGGCAGGCTGGTGCCGAGGTAGGCGCGCGGGTATTCGGCCCAGACATCTCTGAGTTGCACCGCGTTTTTGCCGCTGACCGGGTAGGAAATCACCCCGTCAGTGGCGTCGTAACCGGTGGACCAGACGATCAGATCAACATCGAGATGCTCGCCGCCCACGGTATTGATCCCGCTTTCGTCGATCGAAGCGATGCCGTGCTCGCGACTGTGCAACGTGACGTTGGCGCGGCTCAGCGCCGGGTAGTACGTGCTGGACACCAGCACCCGTTTGCAGCCGATGGTGAAGTCCGGGGTGAGTTTCTGCCGCAGCAGCGGGTCTGGAACCTGACGCTTGAGGAACCGCAGCGCATGTCGCTGGACCAGATGAATCGCCGGTCTCGAGTATTTGAAGGCGATCACCCGGGTTTCGAATTGCCAGTAGATCAGCCAGCGCAGCAGCTTGTACGCCGGCTTCAGACCGAGCAGCCAACGCTGAAAACGGCCGAATTCACGATCGGCACGCGGCAGCACCCAATGCGGCGTGCGTTGGAACACATGCAGATGTTCGACCTGGGGTGCAATCGCCGGAATCACCTGGGCGGCGCTGGCACCGCTGCCGACGATCGCCACGCGTTTACCGCGATAGTCGTAGCTGTGATCCCAATTATTTGTGTGAAAAGTCTTGCCTTGAAAGCGATCCATCCCGGGAAAGCGTGGGATGACCGGCTGACTCAATGGCCCGGAAGCATTGATCAGGAATTGGGTTCGGAAAGTACCTCGGGCGCGGGTGTGCACCAACCAACGCTTTTCCGCTTCGTCCCATTCGACGCGCTCGACATCGGCCCCTAGTTCCACGCGCTCGCGTAAACCGAACTGCTCGATTACCTGTTCGGTGTAGCGCCGCAGTTCTGCCTGTTCGGCGAACATCTGCGACCAGCGGTAGGGCGCGAATGACAGCGAATACAGCGGCGACGGCACGTCCACCGCTGCGCCGGGGTAGGTGTTCTGGCACCAGGTGCCGCCGAAGAAGTCGCGTCGTTCAAGAATGCGAAAATCGTCGATTCCGGCCTTGAGCAGGTTGACCGCCGCGCACTGGCCGCCGAAACCGCTGCCGATGATCAACACAGCGTAGGTATGCATGTGCCCCCTTCTTATAGTTGTTTTTCCATTTCCCCTCTTTCATTTATAGCCAACTCTGGGCCGCGCGTGCGGCGCTGATAGCGCTCTATTCAGGCCGCTGGCCGGTGATGGCTATTTAGCGGCGCCCTGATAGACTCCGAACACATCCGTGTCGGGGTGTAACCATGCATCGCGCGGTCGAGGCCCTTATGGGAAATACGCGAGGAAAGGGACTTTCACTGGCCAGGAGGCTTTACAGGTCGCGGGTGTTCGGGCTGCTGCTCGGGCTGATGTGTGTCAGCGTGGCGATGCACGCGCTCGATCCGCCGCTGTGGGTGTGGGGCGTGATGCTGTTCAACGGCCTGGTCTGGCCGCATCTGGCCTTTCTATGGGCGCGAAGCTCGAGCGTGCCGTTTCGCGCCGAACACCGCAATTTGCTGATCGATGCATTCATGGGCGGCTTCTGGGTCGCCGCCATGCAGTTCAATCCCTTGCCCAGCGCAACCACGATTTCGATGATGGCGATGAACAACGTCGCCATTGGTGGTGGGCGGTTTTTGCTGGCGGGCACGGCGGCGCAGCTATTGGGCATCGGCGTCGGGCTGGTGGTGTTTACGCCGGCGTTCATCCCGCCAACAACGCCGCTGCAGCTGTACGCCTGTTTGCCATTGCTGTTGCTGTATCCGCTGGCGCTGGGCTGGATCTGCTTTCGTCAGGCCTCGACCCTCGGTCGGCACAAGCGTGAGCTGCTGGCGTTGAGTCGCACCGACAGCCTGACCGGCCTGCTCAATCACGGCGCGTGGAAGGATCAACTGGACCTCGCGTTCCAGCGCTGCAAACGCCAGCAGCAGGGCGCGGCGATTGCCTTGATCGACATCGATCACTTCAAGGCGATCAATGACACCTATGGGCATGTCGCTGGCGATATCGTCCTGCGCCAGTTGAGCAAACTGCTCAAACAGAATCTGCGCGCCACGGATGTGGCCGGGCGATACGGCGGGGATGAGTTCTGCGTGATCCTGCCGGAGCTGCCACTGTTCAACGCCGCTCAGGCCATGGAAGCCTTGCGCGAGCGTTTCGCGGTGATGGGCTACGAGCAGAACCCGGCGTTGAAGGTCAGTCTGAGCATTGGTCTGGCCGCCTACGACCCGAGCCATGCCGACGCCACGCGTTGGCTGGATGAGGCCGACCAGGCGTTGTACGAAGCCAAGGCCAGTGGGCGCAATCGGGTGATCTGCAATAGCGACAATAAACCGAGGCAGGCGCTGCTGGATTCGGTTTGACGGGGGTTGCTGATGCCTGTGGGAGCGAGCCTGCTCGCGAAAGCGCTGGGTCAGGCGGTATCAATATCGTTTGCCACGACGCCTTCGCGAGCAGGCTCGCTCCCACCGGGGTATGTGTTGTCGGTTAGATCAGTGTCGCATCCGCTATAGAGCCTCGCGCCGATGTCGGTTACGGTTGAAGTCCCCCGACACGAAACAAGGACTGCTTCATGACGTTCTCATTTCCCCGCTCACTGCTGGCCGCCAGTCTCGGTCTGTCCCTCGCGTTCTCGGCCGTGAACGCTTGCGCCGAACCGCATAAACAAGTGCTCGCCGATGCCGAGCAGTACCAGCCCGAAGCCCTGAAGTTACTGGAACGACTGGTCAATATCGACTCCGGTTCCGGTTATGAACCGGGTCTGAAACAGGTCAGCGACATCGCCATTGATGAGCTGAAAAAACTCGGCGCAACTATCGAACTGGTGCCGAACACCCCGGAAAAATCCAACCACGTACTGGCCACGCTCAAAGGCACCGGCAAGGCGAAGATCCTGCTGATGGCGCACATGGACACGGTGTTCAAGGAAGGCTCCGCGGCCGCGCGGCCATTCCACATCAAGGACGGCCGCGCGTACGGGCCGGGGGTGATGGACGACAAGGGCGGCATCGTCGCCGGTATCTACGCGCTGAAAGTGCTGAAGAACCTCGACTTCAAGGACTATGCGCAAATCACTTTCCTGCTGGACGCCAGCGAAGAAACCGGCTCCGACGTCGCCACCGACCTGATCAAAAAAACCGCCAAACAGCACGACGTCACCCTCAACCTCGAACCGGGCCGCCCGGCCGATGGTCTGGTGGTGTGGCGCAAGGGCAGTGCGACGGCGCTGGTCGAAGTCAAAGGCAAGGCCGCCCACGCCGGCGTCGCGCCAGAGTTGGGACGGAACGCGGCGATGGAAGCGGCGCATCAGATTCTGCAACTGGGCAAGCTCGGTGATGAGGCGAAGAAGACCACCATCAACTTTACCGTGCTCAAGGCCGGTGATCGCACCAACGTAATCCCGGACCAGGCCACGGCCAAGGCTGACGTGCGCGCGGCAGTGCCGGAGGAATTTGATCGCATCGAGAAGGATCTGGCGCGGGTCTCGCAGGACAAGTTGATTGCCGATACCGAGGTGAAAACCTCTCTGCAGCGCGGTTTGCCGCCGATGCCGCAGACGGCTGAGTCGGATCGCTTGATGGCCATGGCTCAAGGCATTTACGGCGAAATTGGCCGCAAGCTCACCGAGGAGGGCAGCGGCGGCGCGGCGGATGCCAGTTTGTCCGCAGGCGTAGGGACGCCGACGCTGGATGGCTTCGGGATTGTCGGCGGCAATATTCATACGCCGGAGGAATACGCCGAAGTGGCGAGCGTGGCACCACGGATTTACTTGTTGTCGCGGATGATCATGGAGTTGGCGAAGCCGCGGTGAAGCAGTGATCATTCCCGGTTCAGCCCCGCAGCCGCAGACGCTTTCGCGAGCAGGCTCGCTCCCACAGGGGACCGCATTTCAACTGTGGGAGCGAGCCTGCTCGCGAAGGGGTCGGTACAGCGTATGCATCACTCCTTGACGCTCATGTATTCCTTGGCCCAGAGAATGTATTCCTCCGGTTGGGTATAGGTGTGGGTCAACTCGGTCGCGCTCAGATCGGAGGCCTGGGTGAAGATCTGCCGCTGTTCGCGCAGGCTGTCGTACGTTGCTTTGATCGCGGCGAAGTAGGCGCCATGGCCGTCGATGGTCACGCGCACGCCCAGTTCGGCCAGGCGCTTGTCGTCGCGCAGGGCCGGGTTGCCGTAGGTGACCAACATCAGCGGCACGGTCAGATGTTCGGCGATCTGTTCCAGCTGATCGAAATCCTGCACGCCGACCATGCAGATACCGTCAGCGCCCGCCGCCTGATATTGGCGGGTGCGGCTGATGATTTCCTGGTTCGGCAGAATGCCGGCATTGGTGCGGGCGATGATTGCCATTTCCGTATCGACCCGGGCTTCCAGCGCCGCGCGGATCTTGCCGACGCCTTCGGCCACGGTGATCAGGTCGGTGGATTTGCGCCCGAATTGCGCGGGCAGAAGGGTGTCTTCGATGGTCAGTGCAGCGACGCCGGCGCGTTCCAGTTCGACGATGGTGCGCATGACGTTAAGGGCGTTGCCATAGCCGTGGTCGGCGTCGGCGATCACTGGCAATTGGGCGACGCGGCCAATGCGCGTGGCCTGTTCGGCGAATTCGCTGAGGGTGATCAGGGCGAAGTCCGGCGCGCCAAGCACCTGCAGAGAGGCCACGGAACCGCCGAGAATACCCACTTCAAAACCCAGGTCAGCGGCGATGCGGGCGGACATCGGGTCGAACACCGAAGCCGTGTGGTAGCAGGTGTCGGAGGCCAGCAGCTGACGGAAGTTACGGCGCAAATCTTGATGGGAAAGCCTGGTCATACGAGTTCCACCAATACATAAGGAATGGAAAGGCTTGAGCAAAGGTGTCAACGCCGAAGAATGAAAAGGCTATCACGCGAATGGGTCAAGAATCATGACGAATTTGCGCGGCAGGACTGGCGGCTGAAAGGTTTAATCTCCCGTGCCGGAAATATCAGGCCGCCACGGCATGTTGCTGTTGATGGGGCAGGAGCACTGCGCGCACTGAATTGCCCGGCTGAAGTTGCAGGCGTTTGGCAGTGAGACGATCGACAACCAGGCTGTTGCCCACCAGTCGACCGGAGGCCACGGTGATGCGGCAGTTTTCCAGCCGGCGGTTGTGAATCAGCCATAGCGGCGCCTGCTCGTCCGGGGTGCCGAGGCTCAGTGTCAGTTCGAGGCTGTCGCGCACCGTGCGGATGCTGCGGATTGGCGCCTCGATGACCGGGCCACCGTCGAAAATGTCGATATAGCCTTTGTGCGCAAAGCCTTCAGCTTGAAGAATTTTCAACGCTGGTTGAGTGTTCGGATGCGTCTGGCCGATCGCCGCCTGCGCCTGTTCGGTGAGCAGGCAGGTGTACAGCGGCTGGCGCGGCATCAGTTCGGCGATAAAGGCTTTGTTGCCCAGGCCGGACAAGTGATCGGCGTGGGTGAAATCCATCTGGAAGAAGTGCCGGCCGAGGCTGTCCCAAAATGGCGAGCAACCGTTTTCATCGGCACTGCCGCGCAGTTCGGCGATCATCTTCTCGCCAAACAGATGCGGAAATTCGGCGACGAACAGCAGGCGCCCCAGCGACAACAGGCGGCCATTGCTGCCGTTGCGCTGGTCATGGCGCAGGAACAGCGAGCACAGCTCCGATTGGCCGGTCAGTTCGTTGTTGAGGAACAATGTCGGGATCTGCCGCTGAATGCCCAGGTCCGGTGCCGAACTGACAGTCACCCCGAGCCGGTAGTTATACCAGGGCTCGCGCAAGCCAACGGCGCCGGCCATCGCGCTGACACCGACCACGCGCTGCTCATCATCCTCGAGGACAAACAGGTAATCGGCATCGGCGCGTTCCACCTGTTCGGCGAATGCGCGCTGTGCCCAACGCACTCGGTGCGCCAAGCGGTCTTCGTTGGCCGGAAGCGTGGTGAAACCTGGCCCTGCCTGTTCGACGAGGGTCATCAAGGCAGGCAGGTCGCTGACTTTTACCGGACGGACAATCATGCTCCAACTCCTTTGGCGGACCGATTCAGGCGCGGATGGCTAACGCGGCTCACAGAGCGACCAGCCGTATCGAGCTGCCATCGCTGACCTTCAGTGCCGCGCAGATGGCGGGTGTCAGGGACAGCGGCTGACCGGGGTGATAGTCGAGTTCGGTGACCATCGCGCGGTAGTCATGCAGGGCGTCGTTGCTCAGCAGGTAACGGCCACGGGCGTCGGTCGATGCTTGTTGGCGGACGCTGGCGGTCTGGCTGTCGGCGATCGAGCGAATGTTTGCGGTACGCGCATACAGGGTCGGGCCGGCGTCGAACAGGTCGATGTAGCTGTTGGTTTCGAAGCCTTCCCGCGCGAGGATGTCGAACGCTTCCTGGCCGTCCGGGTGCACGCGGCCGATGCAGTCCTGCGCCGCTGGCGGCAGCATCGGCACGTAGATCGGGTATTGCGGCATCAGTTCGGCGAGGAACGTGCGGCTCTGCAAACCGCACAGACGCTCGGCTTCCGCGTAGGGCAGATCGAAAAAGTGCTTGCCCAGCGCATCCCAGAATGGCGAATGACCCTGCTCGTCGCTATAGCCGACGATTTCGGTGATCACCGCTTCGGAGAACCGCTGCGCATGCGCGGCAATGAACAGCAGGCGCGCCCGCGACAGCAGTTCGGAAAACGGCGTGCGCACCAATGCTGCATCGATGTGGAATCCGCGCAGCAAGGTATGCCCGCTGAGGTCATGGCACAGCGACAACGCCGGTACGCCATGCTCGATGTTCAATTCCCGCGAAGCACTGGTGAAATGGCGGTTGCGCAGGCTGTAGAACGGCTCCTTGAAGCCGGCGGTGGCAAGGATTTCCGAGCAGCCGACCAATTGCCGGTGTTCGAGATCTTCCAGTACGAAGAAGTAGTTCTCCGGCCCCTGCGCCTGGGCGGCGCTATCGAAGGACGCGCACGACGCGGCGATTTTCTCGCGCAGGTGTTCGCTGTCATCCGGCAGCGAGGTCACGCCGATCAGGCTCTCGCGGGCCAGGCGCTGTAGCTGGGGCAGATCATTCTGCTCGACTGGGCGTAAGACCAGCATGGATGTACTCCTGTATCAAAAGGTTCGGCCCATTCGCCGAACCTGACTATCACTGTCGGTTTCCACGCGTTGAATCGGCGGTCGCCTGATTTGTTGTCAGACGCCGCTCTTTTTCTTGTCAGCCTTTGCTCGGATCGGGCAGCGCTGTGCTGGCGCCGAGCTTGTTGAGGAAGAACAGGTACACCAGGCCCAGGGCAATCCAGATCAGGCCGAGTTTCTGCGCATCGACGCCCATGTTGTACATGATGGCGGCGACGATGATGAAGCCGATCACCGGGCAGAGCAGATGGCGCACAAACTGCCCCGACTTCTGCCGACGCCAGTAGTGGTTGATCACCGTCAGGTGCAGCAGCATGAAACCGCTGAGGGCGCCGAAGTTGATCAGCGAGGTGAGGATGTCGACCGCGTCGATGAACAGGTAGCAGATCAGCAGCGACAACACCGCCACCAGATAAATGCTCAGGTACGGCGTGTTGTGTTTCGGGTGGACCTTGGCCAACACTTTGGGCAGCTTGCCGTCGCGGGCCATGCCGAACAGCAGGCGCGAGACGGCGGCCTGCGAGGTGATCGCTACAGCAACGCCCCAGGCCAGCGCCGTGGCGACGGCTGTCAGGGTCGCGAGCCAGCTGCCAGCGGCGATTTCGGCAATTTCATAAAACGCGGTGTCGGCGGATTTGAAGCCCATGCCCGCCGCCAGATCGGTGGCAATCCACGTCTGTACGACGAAAATCGTGCCCATCACCGCCAGGGTGATCAGCGCTGCCTTGCCGACGCTGCGGCCCGGATCTTCCTTGATTTCTTCGGCGAGGGTGGAGATCGCGTCGAAGCCGAGGAACGACAGCACGGCGATCGACACGGCTTGCATCAGCAGGGCGAAGTTGAAGGTTTCCGGGTGATACAGCGGCGCCAGTGTCAGCTCACCGTTACCGCCACCGTTGTGCAGGGCGTTCCAGGCGTAGAACAGGAAGATGCCCAGCACCACCAGTTGTGCCAGCAGGAACAGCATGTTCATCCGCGCGGTGAAGGTGATGCCGCGCAGGTTGACGAATGTTGCGCTGACCAGAAACGCCAGGATGAAGCCGACCTTGGGAATGTCCGGGTACAAATGGTTGAGCGCCATCGCCGAATACAGGTACAGCAGCGGCGGAATCAGCAGGTAATCGAGCAGCATCAGCCAGCCAGCGATGAAGCCGACGTGTTGATTAAGGCCGCGCTGGGCGTAGGAATATACAGAGCCGGCAACCGGAAAGGCCTTGGCCATGCTGCCGTAACTCAGGGCGGTGAACAGCATCGCCACCATGCCGATGATGTACGCCAGCGGCACCATCCCCGGTGCTTCGGCGTTGACGTAGCCATACACACCGAACGGGGCGATGGGGATCATGAAGATCATCCCGTACACCACCAGATCGGTCAGCGTCAGGCTACGTTTCAACTCTTGCTTGTAGCCGAATTCTTCAATTTCCATGAAGCGCAACTCCTTGTCAGCCATCGGTCGGTTTATGTTTTATCGGTCCATCGTTTACAGCAAAGGTGCGAGGTAACCTGCCCAGCGCGAAACCGCTTCGGGGCTGCGCAGCAGATCGTTGCGCACCTCGATCAGCACCGCCTCAAGGCCCCGGGCATCGCCGTGCACCGGCACGGTCATGTCGCCCAAGGGATCAATTCTGTACGGCTGGTTGCCCGCGACTTTCAGCGGGTGCGCTTGCAGCCCGTCGAGCAGGCGCTGAGCATAGTCCTGGGCCTGGCCGAACAACACGCCGACTTCCAGTGGTCGCGGCTGGCCGTAATACACCGGGGTGAAACTGTGAATGCCGACTACACGCACCGGCAGACCTTTGGCAATGCGCTCGTCGATCAACATCTGCAAGCGCGCATGAAAAGGTTTGAACAACGTCTGGCGCCGGTACTCGCGGGTCGCCTCATCCAGCTCGCGATTGCCAGGTATCGGGTAGATCTCGCTCTGCAGCGGGATGCTGTCCGGCGCATGGCGCGGGCGGTTGAGGTCGATCAGCAGCCGTGAGTAATTGGCGCTGAGCAACGTGGCGCCGAGCTGTTTCGACAACTGTTCGGCCAGTTGCAGCGCGCCGATGTCCCAGGCGATATGTTCGCGCGCGGCCGCCTCGTCCAGGCCCAGATTGTTCAGGGCTTCGGGAATGTAGCGACTGGCGTGTTCGCACACGAGGATCAACGGGTTCGTCGAGTCCTCGCGGCTCAGGTTGTAGACCGGGCGGGTGTACAACCCAAGCTCGGCGGATTCAGTACAGGCGTGCATAGTGCTCACACAGGTCAGCGGGCGAGAGCTGTTCCGTCAGCGCCAGTTCCTCGGTTTTCAGGGCGTAATAAGTGTCGAGCAACGGCTTGGGCAGCCATTCGTTGAAGGCTGCACTGTCACGCAGGCAATCCAGCGCCTGGGCCAGCGAGGCGGGCAGGGCGACGATGCCCCGGGCCTTGCGTTGCTCGTCGTTGAGTGAATCGGGAATTTCGTCGGTGATCGCGTTCAGGGCCAGACGCTGTTCGATGCCCAGCCGCCCGGCAATCAGCAGCGCAGCCATGGCCAGATGCGGCGAGGCAGTGGCGTCCATGGCGCGGAATTCCAGGTTGAACTGCTGCGCGGCAGACTTGCCGCCCAAGGTCACAGTCGGGCAGATGCGCAGCGCCGCTTCGCGGTTCTGCTGCCCCAGACACGCATACGACGCGCTCCAGTGGTGCGGCTGCAAACGCTGGTAGGACAGCGGCGTCGGCGCGGTGAATGCGCACAGCGCCGGTAGAAAATGCAGGACTCCGGCAGCCCAGTGCTGACCGATGCTCGACAGGCCGTTGCTGGTGCCAGCGTCGTAGAGCAACGGCTGGCCGGCCAGATCGAGCAGGCTGACGTGCAGGTGCACACCGTTGCACACCGCTTCGGCGGCAGTCTTCGGCGCAAAACTCAGGTCGAGGCCCATTTGCCGGGCGATTTCCCGGGTGATTTCGCGCACGTTGACCGCACGATCCGCCGCCGCTACGCCAAGAGTCGGTCGACAGGTGATTTCGTATTGGTGCTTGCCGTATTCCGGCAGAAACATTTCCGGCTCGACCCCGCCGGCGCGCAGGGCGCTGAGCAGCCAGCCGCCGAATTCGGCGCCCTGACGCTGCGCTTCGAGAGAGAACGCCGCGTGTTCGGCAATGCCTGCGTGCAGGTTGAATTCATGTTCGAAGGCGGCGTTGACCTGCAACCCCAACTCATCGTGATAGCGCTCGATTTCATCGCGCAGCAATGTGCGTGGGCAGGCGCCCCAGGCCTGGCCGTCGGTCTCGCGAATATCCGCGTGGATGAAATCCAGCACCGGTGCATTGGCGTCCGGGCCGCTGCCGACAGTGACGCGGCTGCTCAGATCCGGAATCAGCCGGAGGTCGCCGTACGCGCCCCAGGGATTGCTCGACGCGATAATGTCCTGTGGCGTCAACGCGCTGTTGGCCGGGACCCAGCCGCAACCCGCCGCCTGGTAATGCTCCAGCTCATCGCTAGGAAACGAGCGGCCCCGGGTGATGCCGATCAGGTCGGTTGTCACCAGCGTGGTCATCGGCAAAGGCGTCAGGCGCGGGCTCATGGCTGCATCTCCTGCAAGCGACCGAGCACGGTGTCGGTGTCGGTGATCCAGCAGTAACCCTTGATCGCGTTGAGGCAGGCTTGATGGCGTTCGGCGCTGTAAGTGGCGCAGGCGTCTTCTACCAGCGTGACCAGATAGCCACGGTCGGCGGCATCGCGCACAGCCATGTCCACACATTGGTCGGTGACGATGCCGGCGATGATCAGATGCCGGGTTTGCAGATTGCGCAGCACGTAATCGATGTTGGTCGAGTTGAACACCCCGGAGGAGGTCTTCGGCAGCACGATTTCGTTTTCGGTCGGGGTCAGCTCAGCGATGACCTGAGCCTGCACGCTGCCCTTGGGCAGGTGCATGTCCGACAGTTTGTGATCCAGCGAGCGGTCGCGACCGTCGGCGGTCAGGCTTTCGATAATCGTGTGCAGCACGTTCTGCTGCGCCTGACGAAAGGCGCCCAGCAGACGCTGTTGGTTGGGCACCACCTGGCTGCGCGTGCGCTGGAGAAAATACTCGGCATCCGGGCCGCGCAGGTGTGGGTCGAATTGCGGTTCGAGCCAGGCGCGCTGCATGTCCACCAGCAATAAAGCGGTGTGGTCGGTCGCAAACGGCAAGTCCCGTGGCGAGCGGTGGGGAAGGCTGAACATCCTTATTTGTCCTCCAGCAGGTGAGTCGCAAAATCGTTGCGCAGGGCATCGATGCCTTCCAGGCGATCGGCCGGGTCCGGCACGCGCAAGGTCAGGCAGGCAATCAACGCCTCGACCTGCGCCAGCGCCGGTACCATGGTGTCGAACGGCGACGCCGATTCCACTGGCGCGCTGATGATCAGGTCGGCCAATTCGCGCAGCGGCGAGGCATAGACATCGGTAAACAGCACCACCCGCGCGTTATTGTTTTTCGCCGCCTGCGCAACGCGCAAAGCTTGGGTCTGATAGCGCCGGTAGTCGAACACCAGCACCACGTCCTGACGTTGCAGATCGTATAAACGGTCGGGCAGCAGGGCGTTGTCTTCCAGGGCGAAGCAGCCGGGACGCAGCAGACGCAAGTGGTTGAGCAGGTAATTGGCCAGCAAAATGCTGAAGCGGCCACCGAAACAGTAGACCTGATGGCGGCTGTCGAGCAGCCATTCCACGAGGATGCGCACGTCCTCAGGCTGGGTCAGGGCTTGGGTGTCGACCAGCAAACGCTGGCTGTCGGCCAGGTAATGCGCCCAGGCATCGTCTTTGTTCTGCTGCGAACGCGGCTGCAACAAGGTGCGCGGTGAACGCAGGCGATGGTCCATGTCGCTGAGCAGGGCTTCCTGGAATTCGGCATAACCGCCGAAACCGAGCTTTTTCACCAGACGCACGATGGTCGGATCGCTGACACCGGCATGTTCGGCCAGTCGCGCCATAGGCCCGAGACCGTTGCGCGGATACTGATCGAGCAGGGCGCGAACGACTTTGCGCTCCGACGGCGTCAGGTCCAGGCCGGGGTCGGTGATCAGGTCTCTGAGAGGGGGCATCCGGGCTCCTGCTGGATGGGGGTGTCGAATTCGTTTCACAATCCGTTAAACGAGTATTTATGTAATGGGTGCTACATGTCTAGCTAATTTTTGTACAGGTTTTCCGAGCACCAAAAGTGTGCAAGGTGCCCGTGTAATAAGGGCTACGTCGAAGTAACGCGCTGTTGTAGTCCTTTGCCAATTGTTGTGTCAGACATTGCCTATCCCAAGCTCAGCGACGAGCGGTGACAGCCCTGAAGGCCAAGGTTTTACGGCACAATGCGACGCGTATCGGCTATGTGCCATTGTTTGTTTTATCTTTCGACCGAGAACCTGCTCGTGCCAAGTAGCCGTTTGACACTGATTTGCCATGCGCGAACCATCGCACAGAAACTGGCGCGTTTTCCTACGGACGAGCCTGTTGAAAATCTGGCTGTTCCGTCCGACGCGTTCAGGGCGCGATTGGCGGTAACACGGCGGCTGGTGTGTGCCCCGGAGTTGAGAACTCAGCAAACGGCGGCATGGTTTGGCGTCGATGCGCAGATTGATCAAGCCCTGCGCGATTGCGATTGGGGACGCTGGCACGGCCAGTCGATCAAGGATCTGCAAGCCAACGAAAACCAGGCTTTGCAAGCCTGGCTGGCCGATCCTGAAGCCGCACCCCATGGCGGCGAATCGGTCAGGCAATTGACGCAGCGGGTGGCGAAGTGGCTGGACGCCATCGCTGCAACGCCTGGGCATGTGGTGGCGGTGACTCATCCGTTCGTCATGCGCGCGGCGCTGATGCAGGTGCTGCAAGGCGCGGCGTTCAATGCAATCGACATCGAGCCGCTGGCGATGATCGACTTGCGCTTCAATGGCATCTGGCGTCTACGCTTGCCGGGCATGGCCCTTGAAGAGGAATTCTGATGAAACAGCTGCTGGTCATCGGCATTGGCGCCGGCAATCCGGACTACATCACGATGCAGGCGGTGAAAGCGCTGAATCGGGTCGATGTGTTCTTTCTGCTGGACAAAGGCCAGAGCAAGCAGACGCTGATCGATCTGCGCCGGGAGATCTGCGGGCGCTACATCACCGACCACGCTCATCGCTTTGTCGAAGCCAGCAGTCCGGAGCGCGAGCGCGGCGATGTCGACTACACGGCGAGCGTCGATGCACTCAATCGCGCCAAGCAGCAAACCTTCGAGCGGCTGATCAATGATGAATTGTCCGACGGCCAGTGCGGCGGATTTCTGATCTGGGGCGATCCAGCGTTGTACGACAGCACGCTGCGCATCCTTCAAGCTATTCAGGCATCCGGTCGCTGTGAATTCGAATTCGAATTGATACCGGGGATCACCAGCGTTCAGGCCCTGGCTGCGCAGCACAAAATACCTTTGAACACGATTGGTCGCTCGGTAGAAATCACCACAGGCCGGCGATTGGCGGCCGGGCAGGTGAGTGAAGCGGACAGTCTGGTGGTAATGCTCGATGCCGAGGATTCGTACCAGCGGGTGGCGGATCGGCAGACCGAGATTTTCTGGGGCGCTTACCTGGGCACGCCGGACGAGATTCTCCTCAGCGGCCGGCTGGCGGATGTGGCCGATGAGATCGAACGGGTGCGCAAGGCGGCGCGAGCGGAGCATGGGTGGATTATGGATACCTATCTGTTACGCAAGCCTTGAGTGGTTGGCGCCTGAGCAAGCGCTTTCGCGAGCAGGCTCGCTCCCACAGGGAAATGCGTTGCAGAATGTGGGAGCGAGCCTGCTCGCGAAGGGACAAGAACATTCACCGCCGATTTGGGACAAGCAAAAAGAAACCCGGTGCAACGCAAATCGCACCGGGTTTTTTGTTGCCAGCCAACAGCGGATGTCGTGGATCCGCCGTCAACCTTGAACTCCGTATCAGCTGCGTTCCAGCGCCAAAGCCACGCCCTGACCGCCGCCGATGCATAAGGTCGCCAGACCTTTTTTCGCATCGCGCTTGAGCATTTCGTGCAGCAATGTCACCAGCACGCGGCAACCTGATGCGCCGATCGGGTGACCGAGGGCGATGGCGCCGCCGTTGACGTTGACCTTGTCCAGATCCCATTGCAGGTCCTTGGCCACGGCCAGCGATTGCGCAGCGAACGCTTCGTTGGCTTCGATCAGGTCGAGCTGGTCGATGTTCCAGCCGGCCTTGTCCAGGCAGCGGCGGGTCGCCGATACCGGGCCGATGCCCATGATCGCCGGGTCGACGCCAGCATTGGCGTACGCAGCAATTTTCGCCAGAACCGGCAGGCCCAGCGCTTTGGCTTTCTCGGCACTCATGAGAATCACAGCGGCGGCACCGTCGTTCAGCGACGAGGCGTTGCCAGCGGTGACGCTGCCGTCCTTTTTGAACGCCGGACGCAGTTTTGCCAGAGATTCTGCGCTGGTATCGCCGCGTGGCTGCTCGTCGACCTTGAACGCCACCGGATCGCCTTTGCGCTGCGGGATCAGGATCGGCGTGATTTCATCAACGAAGCGCCCGGCCTCGATCGCAGCGGCAGCTTTCTGCTGGGAAGCGGCAGCGAAGGCGTCCTGCTGTTCGCGGCTGATCTGGTATTTGTCGACCAGATTCTCGGCAGTGATGCCCATGTGGTAATCGTTGAACGCATCCCACAGGCCATCGCTGATCATCGTGTCGACGATTTGCGCGTGGCCCATGCGCAGACCGGTGCGCGCGCCCGGCATGATGTAGTTGGACAGGCTCATGTTCTCCTGACCGCCGGCGATGATCACCTCGGCGTCGCCGCAACGGATCGCCTGCGCGCCCAGGTGCAGAGCCTTGAGGCCCGAACCGCAAACCTTGTTCAGGGTCATGGCCGGTACGGCGTGGGGAAGGCCAGCCTTGATTGCGGCCTGACGTGCCGGGTTCTGCCCGGCGCCAGCGGTGAGCACCTGGCCCATGATCACTTCATCGACCTGCGCCCCGTCGAGGCCGGTCTGCTCGAGCAACTGGCGGATCACCGCCGCGCCTAGGTCTACTGCGGATACATTGGCCAGGGAGCCCTGAAAACTGCCGATCGCGGTACGCGTGGCGGCAACAATGACGACGTCTTGCATGTGCGAATTCCTCACTGGGCAGCGAACTGCATTTCCGGTACGTGATCCGGGACGATCAGTTTACCAGCGGTTTTGGCGACGATTTCCTCGACGCTGACGCCAGGTGCGCGTTCCTTGAGGACAAAAGCGCCATTTTCGATTTCCAGATAGGCGAGGTCGGTCAGCACGCGCTTGATGCAGCCGGCACCGGTCAGCGGCAGGCTGCATTTGGCCAGCAGCTTGGACTCACCGTCCTTCGAGGCGTGGGTCATGATGACAATGATGTTGTCGGCGCCGGCCACCAGATCCATCGCGCCGCCCATGCCCTTGACCAGTTTGCCTGGGATCATCCACGAAGCGATGTTGCCTTCCACATCCACTTCGAAAGCGCCGAGCACGGTCAGGTCGACATGGCCGCCGCGGATCATCGCGAAGGATTCGGCGGAATTGAAGATCGACGCGCCGATCCGCGCAGTCACCGTTTGTTTGCCGGCGTTGATCATGTCGGCATCGATGGTTTCTTCGGTCGGGAACGGACCCATGCCGAGCAGACCGTTTTCCGATTGCAGCATGACTTCCATGCCTTCGGGGATGTAGTTGGCGACCAGGGTCGGAATGCCGATGCCGAGGTTGACGTAGTAGCCGTCCTGCATTTCGCGGGCGACGCGCTGAGCCATTTGTTCGCGGGTAAGTGCCATGTTGTTGTTCTCCGAAGGCCTGAATTATTTGCGGATGGTGCGCTGTTCGATGCGTTTTTCGAACGTGCCGCAAATGACCCGGTCGACGTAGATGCCCGGGGTGTGGATCTGCGTCGGGTCGAGTTCGCCGGGCTCGACGATTTCTTCGACTTCGACCACGGTGATCTTGCCGGCGGTAGCGGCCAGCGGATTGAAGTTCTGCGCGGTGTGACGGTAAACGACGTTACCGAAATGGTCGGCCTTCCAGCCTTTGACGATGGCGAAGTCGCCGGTGATGGATTCTTCCATCAGGTATTTGCGCCCCTTGAACTCGCGCACTTCCTTGCCTTCAGCAACCGGGGTGCCAACGCCAGTGGCGGTGAAGAACGCCGGAATGCCGGCGCCGCCCGCGCGCATTTTTTCGGCGAGGGTGCCTTGCGGGGTGAGGATGACTTCGATGTCGCCCTTGAGCAGTTGCTCTTCGAACAGCTTGTTTTCGCCGACGTACGAGGCGATGACTTTGCTGATCTGGCGGTCGGTGAGCAGCACGCCAAGGCCGAAACCATCAACGCCGCAGTTGTTGGAAACCACGGTGAGGTCACGGGTGCCCTTGCGCTTGATCTCGGCGATCAGGTTTTCCGGGATGCCGCACAGGCCAAAGCCGCCGGCGATGACGGTCATGCCGTCTTCCAGCCCGGCCATCGCTTCCTCGTAGGAATACACACGCTTGTCGAAACCTGCCATAGGCACCTCTTTTATTATTTGCGGGCGGCTGGCTAGCCGAATGACTGGAGTGTCTCTCTGTGGAATATATTTGTTAAGTTGATTTTTGCGGTTGATTGATTGATAAATCTCACTAATACGCGTTCGGCGATGATCGTTCCCACGCTCCGCGTGGGAATGCCTCCTGGGACGCTCCGCGTCCAGTGACGCGGAGCGTCACGGGCTGCATTCCCACGCAGGAGCGTGGGAACGATCAGGGCCATCGCATCACGGCTTGCAGCTTGACGCTTGCAGCTTGCAACTGGAGCAAAGCGACCATGACCATCAAACAGATCCGTGCCTTTCTCGCCGTGGCCCACAGCCTGAGCTTCGCCGTGGCCTGCGAGCGTCTGCACCTGTCGCAGTCAGCGCTGAGCCTGACCATCAAAGCGCTGGAAGAGGGGCTGGGCGGGCGCCTGTTCAGCCGCAACACGCGTAATGTCGCGCTGACCCCGGAAGGCGAGTCCCTGCTGCCGCTGGCGCGCCGCTTGATCGCCGACTGGGACAATGCCGAAGACGAGATGCGCCAGCGTTTCAGCCTGCAACGCGGACGCGTGACGCTGGCAGCGATGCCGTCATTTGCCGGCAATCTGCTGCCGCCGATCCTCAAGAGCTTCCGCGCGCGTTATCCGAACGTCAACGTCACGGTCAACGACGTGATCAACGAGCAAGTGCTGGAAATGGTCCGCGATCGTCAGGTTGAACTCGGTGTGGCGTTCGCGCCGATGCAGAGCACTTCGATGACATTCACGCCTTTGTATGTCGATCGCTTTGTCGCCGTGGTGCCGGCCGATTCAGCGCTGGCCGGTCGCGCCGACATCGATTGGCAGACCTTGCTGGAACAATCGTTCATCACCCTGCAGCGGCCATCGACCGTGCGGGTCATGCTGGAAGAGCATTTGCAGGCGCGCGGAATGAAGTTGCCGGTGGAGTTCGAGAGCCATCAATTGGCGACCGTCGGGCGAATGGTTGCCAGCGGGCTTGGGGTCAGCGCGGTGCCGGCATTGTGCGCGGGGCAGATGCGCGAGCTCGGTGCGCATTGCCTGACCTTGAATGATTCTGTCGAACGGGCGATTGGCGTGTTGACCGAGCCGGGCAATGAACTGTCGGCGGCGGCGCAGGCGTTGTTCGAGATTCTCAAGGCGGAAGATTTGCAGCGCCAGTTCGATTTCCCCCTCACCCCAGAAGCGCGGAAACAGAGCGCCGAACGCTGATTCAGTGTGGGAGCGAGCCTGCTCGCGAAGGACGATAACGCGGTCTAAGCCTTGGCCACGCGCCACAGATACCAGGCCGCGACCGTCCGATAAGGCTTCCACGCCTGGCCAATCTCGATCATCTGTTTGCGCGTCGGCTGCACCTCCAGTCCCTTCAGGCGCCGATAACCCTCGCGCACGCCAAAATCATCCTCCGGCAGGATATCCATGCGCTCGAGGCTGTAGATCAACAGCATCTCCACGGTCCAGCGGCCGACACCGCGCAGGCTGGTCAGGCGTTCGATCAGGGTTTCATCGTCCATCGCCCGTGCAGTCGGGTAGTCGGGGACCACGCCGTCCAGCGTCGCCTGGGCGATCCCTTGAATCGTCGCGATCTTGCTGGCTGAAAATCCGCAAGCGCGCAGTTGCTCGACCTCAGTCGCGAGAATCTGCTCAGGGCGTGGAAACACCTGACCGGGAAACAACCCCACTAAACGCGAAAGGATCGCATCGCCGGCCTTGGCGTGCAGTTGCTGATAGGCAATCGCCCGGACCAGCGATTCATAGGGATCGCGCGCCGGATGTGGCTGATGCAGGCACGGGCCGACGGCGCTGACATGGCGCTGCCAGTCAGTGTCTATCGCGGCCAGAAAAGCGCTGGCCATCTCATACGTGTCAGCCATGTTGCGGTGATTCGAACGTACTCATCGAAATCCCTGTTTGCGCGTGGATTGCATGGCTCAAAAAGCCAATTGTTGAGTCATTTGCAGCGCAGCATTTTCCAGCCTGAGCAGGAATGCCTTGCGCGGTTGTCCGCCACCATAACCGGTCAGCGAGCCGTCTGCGCCGATCACTCGGTGGCACGGGACTACGATCGACAGGCGATTGTGCCCGTTGGCCAGGCCGACGGCACGGCTGGCGCCGGGTTTGCCCAAGCCCGCCGCGATGGCGCCGTAGGTGCTGGTGTGGCCATAGGGAATTTGCAGCAGCGCCGCCCACACCTCACGGGCAAAAGCGCTGCCGGGCAGGTGCAGCGGCACGCTGAACTGAGTGAGTTTGCCGGCGAAATAATCCGCCAGTTGCACCTCGATCTGCTGCAAGTGGGCGTTATGCCCCGGTGCAATCGCGTAGCCGTAACGGTTTTGCAGGGCTTCGACCTCGCGGGTCAGCGCCGGTCGATCGAGAAACTCCAACAACACCAGCCCGCGCCGCTCGGCCATGGCGATCATCGGCCCCAGCGGCGTGGTCAGGCGGGTGAACAGCAACGGCTCACTGTTGGCCGCACGGCCCGGGGTGATGTGGAAGGACTTCTGAAACGCATCGCGAAAACCGCTGAGCGACTCGTAGCCGGAGTCAAACGCCGCGTGATCGATCGATGTGCCTTGCCTGATCCCGCCCAGGGCCATGCCGAGGCGACGTGTGCGCAGCCAGGCGTGGAAGGTCATGCCGAAGTGCTGCTTGAACCAGCGTCGCAGCTTCAGCGGTTCGATACCCTCGGCGAGCAATTGCGCATCGCTCCAGCGCCGTTCGGGATCGGCGTCCACCGCATTGAGCAGGCGCTGCACCCAGTCCGGGGCGATGGCCGCTGCGTCCAGCGGTTTGCAGCGCAGGCAGGCGCGGTAACCGGCGCACAGGCACTCGTCGGCGTGGGCGAAGAATTCGACGTTTTCCGGTTTCGGCTTGCGCGCCGTGCAACTGGGACGGCAAAAGATCCCGGTGGTTTTCACGGCGGTGAAGAACACGCCTTCATAGGCAGTGTCGCGCTCGAGCATGGCGCGAACCATTTCGGCGTGGGGCGGCAGGGCAGCGGCTGGTATGTTCATGGCCAGAGAGTAAATCCGCTTTGTCGATGGCTCCACCGAAAAATCGACAGTGAATTTTTTCCCTTGTGCAGCACAATGGGCGGGTCGCCGCTTTCGAGGAAGCCAACCCATGCATCCGTTTTCCATTCAGCGCATCGATCACATCGTTCTGCGCGTCGCCGACCTGCAACGCAGCATCGATTTCTACGCCAAGGTGTTCGGCGCCGAAGTGGTCAGGCATAACCAGCCGCTGGGGCTGGTGCACCTGCGGGCCGGTAAGTCGATGATCGATCTCGTCGATTTGGCGGGCGAACTCGGGCGCAAGGGCGGCGGCGCCGCTGATGCGCACAAGCGCAATGTCGACCACTTCTGCCTGCGCATAGAACCGTTCGACGAAGCCGCGCTCATCGCCCATCTGCAATCGTTCGGGCTGACCGTTGAACAAGCCGCCAGGCGTTTCGGCGCCGAGGGTTACGGCTTGTCGCTTTACTGTTTCGACCCGGACGGCAATCAGGTCGAACTCAAAGGCCCGTCCGAGAGCGATCAGCCAGCGGTTTCCTGAAGCAGCAGCTCGGCCACTTGCCCGAGGGCCGAGCGGCCGTTTTGCGGTTGTTCAGAGGCCAGATTGAACAGCGCCAGTTGCCGATCGGCGCTGGTGCCGCTGTCGATGATCGCCCGGGCACGTTCGAACAACTGCGCCGCGCCCAATACCTGTGCCGTTTCGGCAAAACGCTGCTCGGCCAGTTCCAGCCATTGCGCGAGCGAACAGTCGCCGTCGATGCCTTCGACCAAAAAGCGCGCGTGAATCCCCTGATGTTTGGCCCGCCAGCGATTTTCCTCCAGCATCGAACGCGCGGTCTGGTCGTACAGCAATCCGGGCCGCCGCTGTGCACTGGCATGAGCCACCAATACGCGGAAAAACGCCGCCAGGGTCAGCGCATCATCGACCCGAGGGCAAGCGTCGGTCATGCGCAGTTCCAGGGTCGGAAAACGCGCGGCCGGACGCACGCCCCACCAGCACTCGCCGGGCTGGCTGATCGCGCCGATGCGCATGAGCAACGCCAAGTGTTCGTCGTAATGGCGCTGATCGGCGAACAGCGGCGGGATGCCCATGCGTGGCCACTCGTCACACGCGGTCTGCCGATAGCTCATGAAGCCGCTGGCGGCGCGATCCCAGATCGGCGACGAACAGCTCAGTGCCAACAGCAGCGGCGTCCACGGCAGGACTTCGCTCATCACGGCGATGCGATCCAGCGGCTCGATCACCTCGACGTGCACATGCAGGCCCGACAACACGCTGCGCCGGGCAACATGGCCGTAGCGCTCGAACAGATGATGGAAATGTTCCTCGTCGGTCGGAACCTGCTCGCGCCAGTCGGCCAGCGGATGACTGCCGGCGCTGAGCACGCCCAGAGCAAATGGCTCCAGGGCCGCGCGCAAGGCCTGACGGCTGCCACGCAGAAAATCACTGGCGTGCTCGAAATCGCTGAATACCGGCGAAGCCACTTCGATCTGGCCCTGAAACATCTCTGTGGCAAACCACACACCCAGCGCCGCCCGGCAAGCCTCGATGGCCTGTGGCGGCGGACTGCCGATCATGCGCAGGCTCTGCAGGTCAGTGAGAAAGTACTCTTCCTCAATGCCGAATCGCGGGTGGCTCATGACGGTGCTCGAGCAAGTGTTTCTCTTGAGAACCGTGCGCCGTTGCGGTGGTTCACGCCAGGCGACCAGTGCCCCGCGAATGCACCGTTGGTCTTGTCCATTGCACTTGAGCGGCCAAGGCGTTTCCAAACAAGTCCGATCAACGTGTTCTGGAGGCAGACATGAGCAACCCATCCAGCAACGACAAAGCGCTTAACCAAACCGTCAATCCCAACGACGACGGCTTCGCCATCGGCACGGCCGGGCGCGATGAAGACCCCAACGCCACCACCGACTGGGACGTTAGTCGCGATAACGAGGATGTCATGACGCCGGACGATACTCGCGGTCTGCCCGGTTATCCCGGCGCCGAAAAGAACAATCCTTCGAAACCCGTTGCCGACAACAGCGTACCGGCCAACGGCGATCCATCGGTGCAGAACGACGGCGCTGATTGAGGTGGTCAGCAGTGGCAGGATAATGGCGTCGGTCGAACTTTTCTGATCCGGCGCCACTCTGAACCTGTCATAGGGTCGCAGTTCGACAGAAAAAACGCTTCGGCAGGCAGAAAAAGCCGCGTGGCGTGATAAATTCCCCCCACGTCGAGCCCACCCAGAATGGCCCCTGCCGGGTCCCACCAAGAGCGATCTACATGCAAGCAAAGGCCCGTGAGGTTTATGTGCCACCGGTGCTGCAAGATCTGCGGGCCGGCACAGCCGAACTGCACATCGCACTGGAAAAACGCCTTCCTTTTTTTACCGATACCCTCGATACCCCCGCATTCGAGCGCTTGATGGCGGCCTATTACGGTTTTTATCAGCCGCTGGAACGGGCGTTGCTCGCCAGTGGCGCTGTCCCGGATGATTTCGATCTGACGCCTCGTTTGAAGGCCGATACCTTGCACGCCGACCTGCGCGCACTGGGCGCGACGACCAATGATTTGCCGCTGTGCGAGGACTTGCCGGTGATCGACTCCAGCGCCGCCAGTCTCGGCGTTTTGTACGTGCTCGAAGGCGCGACCCTCGGCGGGCAGATCCTGCGTCGGGAGATCGCCGCGCGGCTGAATCTGGACGCCGACAATGGCGCTGCCTTCCTCGATGTCTACGGCGCGGCCACCGGGCGGCGCTGGCGCGAGTTCATCGAATACCTGAGCAACCGGCCCATGGCGGCCAGCGAACGCGCGGACGTGGTCAGCGCAGCACAAACCACATTCAGCTGTTTCGAGCAGTGGCTCGAGCGCCAGGAGGTACTGGCATGAACCCGCAAGACCCACAAGCCTTTGAAGAACTGCTGGCCAACTGTGCCGACGAGCCGATCCGCTTTCCCGGCGCGATTCAGCCCCATGGTTTGCTGCTTACTCTGACCGAGCCTGCGCTGCAGATCATCCAGGTCAGCGCCAACGTCGAAACCCTGCTGGCCCGCGCGCCCGAATCCTTGATCGGCCAGCCGCTGCACAGCCTGATCGGCGCCGAACATACTGCGCACGTGCTCGAAGCCTTGCAGCAGGCAGCGTTTTCCGAGGCGGCGCCGCTGCGATTCGAGCTCAACGGCACTGAATTCGAAGGTTTGCTGCACCGCCATCAGGGCGTGCTGATTCTCGAGCTGGAAATTCATGTGAAGAATTTCCAGCCGCGCAACGTCGCCGGGGTCAGCACTCACTTGGGTCGCATGCTCCAGCGCCTGCAAGCGGCGACCACGCTGCAGGCCCTGTACGACATCAGCGTCAAGGAAATCCAGGCGATGACCGGTTACGACCGGGTGCTGATCTATCGTTTCGAGGAAGAGGGCCACGGTCAGGTCATCGCCGAAGCGTCCGATCCGTCGATGGAAGTGTTCAATGGCCTGTTCTTCCCGGCTTCGGACATTCCCGAGCAGGCGCGCGAGCTGTATCGCACCAATTGGCTGCGGATCATCCCCAACGCCGATTATCAGCCGGTGCCACTGGTGCCGAAGCTGCGCCCGGACACGCAGACGCCGCTGGACCTCAGTTTCGCCACGCTGCGCAGCGTCTCGCCGATTCACTGCCAGTACATGAAGAACATGGGCGTGCTGTCGTCCATGAGCATTTCCCTGCTCAAGGGCGACAAGCTCTGGGGCCTGATCAGCTGCGGCAATCGCCAGCCGCTGCACGTGCCGCATGAATTGCGCATGGCTTGCCAGACCATCGGCCAGGTCCTTTCATTGCAGATCAGCGCCATGGAAACCCTTGAGTTGACCCGTCAGCGTGAAGAGAAGGTCGAAGCGCTGGCGCGGCTCAATCAGGCGATGGTCGATTCGCCGCAAAATGTTTTCGACGGCCTCGCCCAGCAGCCAGCGACGCTGATGGCGCTGGTCAATGCCGGCGGCATCGCGATCATCGAAGACAAGCAGTTGCACCGTTACGGCAACTGCCCTGAACCGGAAGAAATTCGCGCGCTGCACAAGTGGTTGCAGGCGCGCGGCGAGCCGGTGTTCGCCAGCCATCACCTGTCCAGCGTTTACCCACCTGCGGCGCAGTATCAGTCGGTAGCCAGTGGTGTGCTTGCCATGAGCCTGCCGAAACCGGTGGACAACGGCGTGCTGTGGTTCCGTCCGGAAGTGAAGGAAAACATCAACTGGAGCGGCGACCCGCGCAAGCCGCTGGACCTGGAAAACTCCGATGCCGGGATGCGCCTGCGTCCGCGTACTTCGTTCGAAATCTGGAAAGTCGAGATGGCCGGGATTTCCACCAAGTGGAGCCACGGTGACCGGTTCGCCGCCAATGACCTGCGCCGTTCGGCGCTGGAAAACGATCTGGCCCGTCAGGTACGTCGCGAGCAGGCGGCTGTGCAGGCGCGCGATGATCTGGTAGCGGTGGTTTCCCATGACCTGCGCAACCCGATGACGGTGATTTCCATGCTCTGCGGCATGATGCAAAAAACCTTCAGTTCGGAAGGCGCGCACACCTCGCGGCGTATTTCCACGGCGATCGACACCATGCAGCAGGCCACGGCGCGGATGAACACGTTGCTGGAAGACCTGCTCGATACCTCGAAAATCGACGCCGGGCGCTACTCCATCACCCCGCAGGCGCTGGAGGTCGGGCACATCTTTGAAGAGGCCCAAGCGTTGCTGTCGCCGCTGGCCCATGACAAGGACATCAGCATTTCCTTCCAGGCCGATCCTGACCTGCGCATCCACGCCGACCCCGAGCGGCTGTTTCAGGTGCTGTCGAATCTGGTGGGCAACGCCATCAAATTCACCCCGCGCATGGGCACCGTGGGCGTGCACGCCAAATCGGTGGGCGACGAGATCGTGTTTATCGTGCGTGACAGTGGCGAAGGCATTCCCAAGGAGCACTTGCCGCATGTGTTCGATCGTTACTGGACGATAAAGGAAGGCAACCCGACCGGCACTGGCCTGGGTTTGTACATCACTCAAGGCATCGTCGAAGCCCATGGCGGCCAGATCGTCGCCGAGAGCGAGCCGGGGCAGGGCAGCGAATTCCGCTTCACCGTGCCGCGCCTGGCCTGAGTGGCCCTGTAGGTTTCGATCGTTCCCACGCTCTGCGTGGGAATGCCTCTACGGACGCTCTGCGTTCGGCTCTGAATGGGACGCAGAGCGTCCCGGGCTGCATTCCCACGCAGAGCGTGGGAACGATCAGATTCGCAGCCTCAGGGTCATTTTCTTCAATACCGCAAATCCCCCGCTCGCTACCGTAGCCACCTCGTTCCTCGTTTGAAGCAGGTGTGCAATGAGTCTGATTCTTTCCATGGCGGCGTTTGCCCTCGCCGCATCCATCACCCCGGGGCCGGTCAATATCGTCGCCTTGAGTTCCGGCGCGCAGTACGGTTTCCGCGCCAGCCAACGGCATGTGGCCGGGGCGACGCTGGGGTTTGTGCTGTTGCTGGTGCTGATGGGCCTGGGCCTGCATGAGGTGCTGCAATTGTGGCCATTCATGACCCGCGTGGTGCAATGGGCCGGGGTGGCGTTTCTGTTGTTCATGGCCTGGAAACTGGCCAGCGATGACGGCCAGTTGCACGCCAGCGAATCCGGCCGCGCGCCGTCGATGCTCTATGGTGCGGTGATGCAATGGCTCAACCCCAAGGCCTGGCTGGCATGCGTGGCCGGCATGGGCGCGTTTGTCGCCGACGGCGAGGCGCGGCTGGTCTGGCAGTTTGCGGCGGTGTATCTGGTGATCTGCTATCTGTCGGTGGGCTGCTGGGCCTATGCGGGGACGTTTTTGCGCGGGTATCTGAGCAATGCGGCGGGGATGCGCTGGTTCAATCGGTTGATGGCGTTGATGCTGGCGGTGAGTGCGCTTTATTTGCTGTCCACTTGATTCACAGGCCCACCACAATCCCCTGTGGGAGCGAGCAGGCTCGCTCCCACAGGGGGGGGGCAGTGTTCAACTTTGAGTATGAAGTCAGCCGCGATACTGCCCCGGCGTCGCCGCCAGATGTTGTTTGAACGCTCGCTGAAAATGCGCCTGATCGGCAAACCCGGCCTGGAGCGCGACATCGGCAATCAACTGGCCGCTGCGCAAGCGCTCGCGGGCGAACTGGATGCGCTGGTTGACCAGGAAGGCATGGGGCGTCATCCCGTAGCGCTGCTTGAACGCGCGAATCAGGTACGACGGCGACAGCTGCGCCGCCGCGCAAATCGCTTCGAGGCTCAGCACTTCGGTGCAATGTCCACGGATGAAATCAGCGGCGCGCTCCAGCTTGAAATTTGGTTCGGCAACGGGCTCGTCCGCCGGATTAAGGCGCCCCTGCAAATCACTGAAAAACTCAACCGCTGCGCTGTGTTTCGCCAGTGCCTCCATTTGGTCGTCGAGCAAAACCTCATACAACCCCATCAATTTGCCAAACAGCTCGGCATCGGTCAGATGCGTATCGGAGAACCGTCGAAATTCCAGCTCCTCCGCAAACCCCAGCTGATGCTGCAAATCCGTCAGCCACGGCGTTTCGACATACAACATCACGTACGACCAAGGCTGATCATCGATCGGATTGCAGGCATGCACATCGCCGGGATTCATCAGCACCACGGTGCCGGCCGCCACCTCATACTGCGCTTGCTCATGCACATAGGTACTGCGCCCGGCGGTGATTGCGCCGATGGAAAAGTGCGCATGGGAATGCCGCGCATAACAGACTTCACGCCCATCCGCGATGGCCCGCGCTTCGATGAAGGGCAGGGCGTCGTCGCGCCAGAAACGCGGGGCTTTCGCGGGGTTTTTCGCTGTGGCGCGTTTCATCGTGATCGTCCCGGCAGGTCAGCGTCTGAGTGTATTAGCTCTGGCCAGCGAATGCCCGTTGCAGTGCAGCAACATTGAGTTCTTTCATCTGAAACACTCGCCTGCATTGCAGCTCCGACTGTTATAGGCTCTGGGGGGCGTGACACCACGGGCGCGATGGAGCTGAACCATGACTGCATTTACCGGCGGATGCCTGTGCGGCGATGTGCGTTTTCAAGCCTCTGGCGAGCCTTACCGGGTCGGGATGTGCCATTGCCTGGACTGTCGCAAGGTCCACGGTGCGCTGTTTCATGCCTCGGCGATTTTTCCTGAAGACGCGGTGACGATTACCGGCGAAACCCATGAGTACCAGGGGCGGCACTTTTGTCCGCGCTGTGGTTCTTCGGTGTTCAATCGCAGTGGTGATGAGGTTGAGGTGAACCTCGGCGCGCTGGATGCGCCGGATCAGTTGAAGCCGACCTATGAGAGCTGGATTGTGCGGCGCGAATCGTGGTTGCCGGATTTCCCGCTGGCCAGGCATTACCGGGGCGATCGTGAAGGCAAAGGGCGGGCAGAGGGATAGGGGATCGATTCAGCCTTCAGCACGCCTGCGATTTCTGTGGGGGCGAGCCTGCTCGCGATAGCTATCTCAAAGATACGAATGAATAGCGGATCTATCTTGACCCCTGTGGGAGTTGGCTTGCCAGCGATGGCGGCCTTCCAGCCGACCAGTCTCCGAGGGGAATACCCAATTCCAACTGTGGGAGCGAGCCTGCTCGCGAAGGCGTTGGGTCAGTCAATATGCAAGTGGCTGAACGAACGCTTTCGCGAGCAGGCTCGCTCCCACAATTTGTTTTGTGGTGTCCGCTGCTATGGGCACACCCTCAGTTCTGTTAACCGCGAATAAACGCCAACAAATCCGCATTGATGGTTTCCGCTTGCGTGGTCGGCATGCCATGCGGAAATCCCGGGTACGACTTCAGCGTGCCGTTGGGCAGCAGTTTCGCCGATAACGGTGCGGAGTTGGCGTAGGGCACGATCTGGTCATCTTCGCCGTGCATCACCAACACCGGCACGGTGACTTTTTTCAGGTCTTCGGTGAAGTCAGTCTGCGAGAACGCGACGATGCCGTCGTAATGCGCCTTGGCGCCGCCGATCATGCCCTGGCGCCACCAGTTGGCGATGATTCCTTCCGCCGGCTCGGCGCCCGGGCGGTTGTAGCCGTAGAAAGGTCCGCTCGGCACATCGCGATAGAACTGCGCGCGATTCGACGCCAACTGCGCCTGAAAGCCATCGAACACCGATTTCGGCAAACCGCCCGGGTTGCTTTCGGTCTGCACCATCAGCGGTGGCACGGCGCTGATCAATACCGCTTTGCTGACCTTGTCCTGACCATGCCGGGCGATGTAATGGATCACTTCGCCGCCGCCGGTGGAATGGCCGACATGCACCACGTTGCTCGTACCCAGATGATTGACCACCGCCAGCACATCGTCGGCGTAGTGGTCCATGTCGTGGCCGTCCCAGACCTGGCTCGAGCGGCCATGTCCGCGTCGATCATGAGCAATCACCCGAAAGCCCTGTGCCAGGAAAAACAGCATCTGCGCGTCCCAGTCATCCGAGCTGAGCGGCCAGCCGTGGTGGAAGTGGATCACCGGCGCGTCGCGCGGCCCCCAGTCCTTGTAGAAGATGTCGACGCCGTCTCGAGTGGTGACAAAGCCCATATTCGTTACTCCTGACCTGTGATGGACAACCGCGAGGTTCGCGGGCCGGTTGCGCAGAGATACGACGACTCAGTGCGAGCCGTTATCAACTGTAGGAGCAATGCCGGGGTCTGCATGACCGCTGGTCACAACATCTGGCTTGCTGCGCAATTTAGGCTTTGCTGAAAGGGATAAGCGCGGGCGTCCGTAGGTTTTTCCGACCACAGCGACGCCCCTTTGCAATACGTGAGTCTGAGGAAATCACCGATGCTGACCCTGAATATCAATGGCAAGGATCAGGAGCTCGATGTCCCCGCCGACATGCCGCTGCTCTGGGTTCTGCGCGATGTCGCGCACCTGACCGGGACCAAGTTCGGCTGTGGCATGGCCCAGTGCGGCGCGTGCACGGTGCACGTTGATGGCGCGCCATTACGCTCCTGTATCACCCCGGCGACTGCCGTTGCCCATGGACAGAAAATCCTCACCATCGAGGGCTTGTCCACCGATGGCTCGCACCCGGTGCAGCAGGCCTGGGCCGAGCTGGATGTGGTGCAGTGCGGTTATTGCCAGTCCGGGCAGATCATGTCCGCCGCCGCGTTGCTGGCGAAAATTCCCAAGCCCACCGACAGCGATATCGATCAGGCGCTCTCCGGCAATATCTGCCGCTGCGGCACTTATCCGCGCATTCGTGCAGCGGTCAAACGCGCCGCCGAAATCGGCTGATTCATTCTCTGGGAGATGAACGATGAACGGTCCGCTATCGCGTCGGGGATTTCTCAAGGGCAGCGCCGTGCTGGGCGGCGGCCTGATGGTGGCGTTTGTGGTGCCCGGGGCCAACCGCTTTGCCCGGGCGGCAGAAAATCAGAACAAGACCTTCGCGCCCAACGCGTTCCTGCGCATCGCGGCGGACAACAGCGTCACCGTGCTGCTCGGCCATTCAGAAATGGGCCAGGGCATCTGGACCGGCCTGACCATGCTGATCGCCGAGGAGCTGGACGCCGACTGGTCGAAAATCCGCGTAGAGCACTCGCCAGCCTCGGCGGCGGATTACGGTTTGCCGGCGTTTGGCGGCATGCAGATCACCGGTGGCTCGACCTCGACCTGGATGGAATTCGACCGCTATCGACTGGCCGGGGCGACGGCGCGTCAGATGCTGGTGGAAGCGGCGGCGAAACGTTTCGACGTCGCCCCGTCGACGATTCGCACGGAGTCCGGCGTGGTCATCGCCGGGGACCAACGCGCGACCTACGGCGAACTGGCCGATGCCGCCGGGCAACTGCCGGTGCCTGACCCGAAAACCATCACTTTCAAGGAAGCCAAGGACTGGAAAGTCATCGGCAAACCAACCAAGCGTCTCGACACCCCGGAGAAGATCACCGGCCGCGCCAGATTCGGCATGGACGTGCAGTTCGAGGGGCTGATGACCGCGATGGTCGCCCGCGCGCCGGTGTTTGGCGCCACGGTGAAATCCTTCGAAGGCGCCGCAGCGCTGGCCATTCCCGGCGTGCACAAGGTGGTGCAGGTGCCCAGCGGCGTGGCGGTGGTGGCCGAGCATTTCTGGGCGGCGAAGCTGGGCCGTGATGCGCTGAAGGTCGATTGGGACCTGGGGCCGTTGGCCGACATGAGCAGTGAAAAGCTGCTGGAGAGTTTCCGCAAACTGGCAGCGACGCCGGGCACTTCCGCCACTCAGGCGGGGGACGCCAAGGCCAATTTCGGCAAAGCCGCGAAGAAAATCGAGGTCGAATACAGCGTGCCGTATCTGGCCCACGCGCCGATGGAGCCGCTCAATTGCACGGTGAAAATCAGCGCCGGCAAATGCGAAATCTGGACTGGCACGCAGTTTCAGACCCTCGACCAAATGGTCGCCAGCAAGATCACCGGGCTTAAGCCCGAGCAGGTCGAAATTCACACGGAATTTCTCGGCGGTGGCTTCGGTCGCCGTGCCAATCCGACTTCGGATTTCGTCGCCGAAGCCGTGCAAGTGGCGAAAGCAGCGGGCTTGCCGGTGAAAACTGTGTGGGCGCGCGAGGATGACATTCGCGGCGGCTACTACCGCTCGATGTATCTGCACAAGGCGCAGGTCGGACTGGGCGCTGATGGTTTGCCGATGAGCTGGCAGCATGTGCTGGTCGGCCAGTCGATCATGGCCGGGACGATGCTCGAGGCAGCGATGGTCAAGAACGGCATCGATGCCACCTCGGTCGAGGGCGTGGCCGACAGTCCGTATATCAAGGATCTGCCTCATCATCAGGTCGATCTGCATTCGCCGCACACCGGCATCAATGTGTTGTGGCTGCGTTCGGTGGGCCATACCCACACGGGTTTTGTCATGGAATCGCTGATCGATGAACTGGCGACGGCGGCGGGCAAGGATCCGGTGGAATACCGACGCACGTTGCTCAAGGCGCACCCGCGACACCTCGGCGTGCTCAATCTGGCGGTGGAGAAGGCCAACTGGGGCGCGCCGTTGCCGGACGGGCATGCTCTGGGCGTGGCGGTACACGAGTCGTTCGGCAGCTATGTGGCGCAGGTTGCCGAGGTGTCGCAGGACAATCTGGCGATCCGCGTGCATCGGGTGGTCTGCGCGGTGGACTGCGGCATTGCAGTGAATCCGCAGAGCATCGCCGCGCAGATGGAATCGTGCATTACCTTCGGTCTCGGCATGGCGCTGCATAGCAAGCTGACCGTCAGAGACGGCGGCGTCGTGCAATCCAACTATCACGATTATCAGGTGTTGCGGCTCAACGAAATGCCGGTGGTGGAAGTGCATATCGTCCCCAGCAGCGAAAAACCCGGCGGCATCGGTGAGCCCGGCGTGCCACCGACCGCGCCGGCCGTGGCCAACGCCGTGTTCGCCTTGACCGGGCAACGCCTGCGCGAACTGCCACTGCAACTGTCGGGGGTGTGAGATGAAACGACATCTTGTGTTGGGCACCGTCGTGTTGCTCGGTCTTGGTGGCTATGCCTCGGACCTGTTTGCCGAGGATCAGGAAGCTCTGAAAGCCTTTGGCACGGTGCAGAAAGTCTTTCAGAGCCCGCGCTGCCAGAATTGCCACATTCCCGGCGATTCGCCGTTGCAGTTCGACGCCGGCATCCCCCACGCGATGAATGTGGTGCGCGGCATGGATGGCAAGGGCGCCGCCGGTTTGCCCTGCGCCACCTGTCACGCCGAAAGCAATCCGCCGGCCAGTTATGGCCCCCATGCGCCGCCGGGTGCGCCGCACTGGAGCCTGCCGCCAGCGGCACACAAAATGGCCTGGATCGGCCTGCCCTCGGACAAGCTCTGCGCGATGATCAAGGACCGCGCGAGCAACGGCGACCGGGATTTTGCCGCACTGTTAAAACACGTCAGCGAAGACAAACTGGTGCTCTGGGGCTGGAATCCCGGGGCAGGGCGCGCACCGGTGCCGGTGCCGCACGATATTTTCGTCGCGCAGTTCAAACTCTGGGCCGATGCCGGCGGGCCGTGTCCGGTGGCGCAGATGTGATGCCCCGTCGATTAAGCGCTACGCTGAACGCATGACTGTCTACGGAGTGTGCGCATGCTGGTGCCCGGAAAACCTGCCAATGAAGCTGCACGTATCGACGCGCTGCATGGCCTCAACCTCGACTCAGCGCCGGAGGAGCGCTTTGATCGTCTGACGCGCCTGGCCAAGCGCTTGTTCAACGTGCCGATCGCCCTGGTCACGCTGGTCGACACGGATCGCCAGTGGTTCAAGTCCTGTGTGGGTCTGGATGTCAGCGAGACGTCCCGCGATGTCTCGTTCTGCGGCCATGCGATTTTGCAAAACGAGCTGATGCTGGTGCCCGATGCGCTGGAAGATTTGCGCTTTCATGACAACCCGTTGGTCACTGGCGCACCGAATATTCGCTTTTACGCCGGTTATCCATTGACGGTGCCGGACGGTAACAAAATGGGCACCCTGTGCCTGATTGATACCAAACCTCGCCATCTCGATGACGAAGAGCGCGCGCTGCTGCGTGACCTCGCGGAGATGGCCGAGCAAGAGTTGATGGCGGTGCAGATGGCGAGCATGGATGAGTTGACGCTGCTGTCCAATCGCCGTGGTTTCAAGCAATTGGCCCAGCACGCACTGGACGCCTGCGCACGTTTGAACCGACCGGCGACACTGTTGTTTTTCGATCTCAACGACTTCAAGCAGATCAACGATCTGTACGGCCATGCCGAAGGCGACAGCGCGCTGAAGACCTTCGCCGATGTGTTGCGCATTGCCTTTCGCGAGAGCGATGTGGTCGGGCGCTTGGGCGGTGATGAGTTCGTCGCGTTGCTGACCGGCTCGAGCCACGTTGAAACCACGCGGATCATGGCGCGGCTCAAAGAAATCCTCGAAGAGCGCAACGCCACGCTGCACCGTGGTTATGCGATTCGTTTCAGCGTCGGCCAGATCGAATACGACCCCACACGCCACGAAACCGTTGATCGCCTGCTGGCCGATGCGGATGGCGCAATGTATGCGCACAAGCAAGCTCTGAAAGGCTGTTAGTAACGGCCCCATCGCTGGCGAGCCAGCTCCCACAGACTCCCTTGAATCCCGTGGGAGCGGGCTTGCCCGCGATGGCGGTGGGTCAGGCAATTTGATGCTGGCTGATCGAATGTCTTCGCGAGCAGGCTCGCTCCCACAGAAATGGTGCTGAACTGAAAATCCTCCGCGCCTTCGAAACCTGTGGGAGCGAGCCTGCTCGCGAAGGCGTCAGTCGATCTATCGCCGGATTCGCCAGTGCTCAGCGCTTGGGCGGGCTCAGCTTCTGGTAAAGCGCCAGCCATTTCTCGTGACTCGCAGCGGCATCCTCGAGTTCGGGCACGCGCAATGCGTCTTGCAAGGCTTGTGCTTTAAAGGCATCGAACAGATGCCGGACAGCGGTGCTGGCGATGGCGTTGACTGTGTTGGAGGCGAAAGTATCGGGCACGGCGGCGCGCTCCTGTTGCGCCAGGGGGGCGCCCTGAATATTGAGGCGAGTAATGAACGCGTTACAAGTGGCATTCAAGCGAGGCTGGGAGCCGTGCCTGTAGGCTTCGGCGTCGAGGGGCAGCGATTTCGCCGCATCATTTGCCCCCGATGGTTTGAGTAATGCAAGGTCGATATCGCGACGCAGCACCACCTCATTCCTGCCAGTGAAAATCTCGAAGACTCTGGCTGGCCTCCCACGCAGCAGCGCCAAAATGCCGAATGGCGCGTTGCTGGCGTCAGCCAGCTTGCCCATGGCTGCCGATACTGGTCGCAGGGCGAGCAGTTCCAGCTCGTGGTCTTCGATGTCGATTCGCTGCGCGAACGGCAAGCGACAGAACGCTTCCTTGAGAAATGCGCTATGAGCGTCCTTCATTTGCCTCAGGCGTGCGCTCAGTGCCGCATGGAAGTAGGTCGCCACATTGTGCAGTCTGGGCAACGAGGCAAGCATGGGGGCCAGTTGCAACTGTGCATTGCTCGATTGCCATCCCGCCAGCTTCCCTGTCAGCTTGCCGGCGACATGCAATTCGCTCAGCGAGTAATGCGCTGCAGAGGCCTGCGTGTCGGCGTCTGCAACAAACAGCGCCTTCTCCGTGAGGTAGGGGGAATCGCTGAACACCTTGCGCAGATCGGCCAGGGCAACCGTGACGGGAGTGGGCGGTGCCGAGAGGAACGCCCGCCGATAAAGATCATTCAACAGGCGATTGTGATTGCGGAACAGGACATCGGCCTGCTTCAGCGTCGTGGCGTCATAAACAGTCACCGGAAATTCGGCGTTGCGTTGGATCAGCCCTCTGGCAACCGCCCAGTCAACGACCAGTGAGGCACAGGAATCCTCGCGCAGGAATTTGTAGAAGTGCGTGGGGGCCGGGCCTTTGGTCAGTTGGCTCAGTTGCTCATAGCTCATCAGGCGTGCCACACCCGGCATATGGCTTTCGATATACAGCACGACCTGCTTCAGCCGTACCCAGCGCGAACAACTCATGTAACAAAGTGATGGCGGAATATGCCGGGTCAGAAACTCCGGCGCTATACCGGACAACAACAGATGGGTCGCCAACGTCTTGTTTTTGACCGATGCAAGAGCGGGCTGCCGATCAATGAAGCGGCGTACTTCGTCATAGCTGTCGCCCCAGAAATCACGCCCCTCCAGACGTTGCACGACAATACGGTTCAAATCCTCACCCGCGTTCGGCTCCAGGCTGAGAATCAATGCAGCGAGCAACAGGCGATCGCGGTTGGTGGCCAGCAGGCGTTTCTCCTGCGCCGGAGCACCCAGATTCTTCACCAGCAGATTGCCCAGCGTTTGCGCGCGCGGTGTGATCAGGATACGGCTGATCAGGTAGTCGGCTTTGGCCTGGAGCGTTTTGAGCGGCAGATTGGTATCGACATCCTCACTGAGGTAGTCGATCAACGGCGGCGAGTCTACGGGTAAAAACGCCTGTGTGGTGTCGATGATGCTCTGACGCTGTTGCGCCGTGAACCGCTCGGTTTGTGTCCACGGCTGACCCAGCAGATACCAGTGATTCATATGCCCTGGGCGGGTGTGCAGATTGATCCTGAACCATTTCACCAGCGCGAGGGCTTGCTCGACAGTGTTCGGCAAAAGCAGATTGTAGAAGCGCAGCATTTGCCCAAGGGTGACTTTACCGCTTGAGCGCAGGGCGCCGCCGGCTTTGCTTGCCTTGGCCTTGAGCTGGTCGCGAAAGAGTTTCAGATCAGCCTGTTTTTCCACCTGCGCCGTCAGGGTGACCCAGCCTTTTACGCTGGCGGTACCGACATGACCGGATTCGGTGACGAGCAATTGGCTGTCGGCGGGCAGTCCGTGCTGCTGCAGGATGGCTTGAAAATCCTCATCGGCGCTGAGTATTTGCAATTGACGCTGGCCATACTTCATCCGTCCCGCCAGCGCAGAATCCGGATGGGGCTCGCTGATTTCCTCGTAATCGATTTTGGCCTTGGGCGCTTTGTTCCAGCTCAGCGCTTCAAGGCGTCGCACGATGTGCCGGTTATCTTCCAGAGCGCCAAATTCTTCACGATAACTGCCGATGGGGTCGTTGCTTTGCACGTAATCGCTGACGTAGGGCAGCGCCGGCCAGCTTTGCTGGCGCAGGCGTTGCGCAAGTGCCTTGGCTTCGCGAGCATCCAGCGGCAACGCAAACTCATAGCGGCCCAGAAGCTCGCCCAGTTTGAGGCGCGGCCCTCTGGCCGGCGCGGAAACAGAGGCCGAAGTGAGCGTTACCGGCGAGTCGAGAAAGCCTCGCTGCTCGAAAGGGTCGCTCGCCAGCAGCACTTCATCGATTCGATCGGCGATCGCCCGAAAGTCTTCCAGTTGCGCGTTGCGTTCCTTCACCACCGCCGACGTGCTTTTGCCGTTTTCATCGATGGCCGCCAGACCGGTTTTCTTCAGCTCGGCGAGGATGACTCGGGCCTGAATCTGGTTTTGCGGCTCCGGGTAACCGTAGAACGCCAGCACCACTTGCCGTGGAAACCGATACAGCGGGTTGGCGGATTTACCGCCGATGTAGGGCAGGCCCAGCCCCGCAGGATCGATACGCTGGGAAATCGACAGCAGCATCGGCGCCATCTGCCACCAGCCCGAATCATCTTCCAGAGTGAACGTGCGAACGTCGCTGGAGCCGTTCGAGGGTGTTTGCGCTTGCAGGGTATCGCCCTTGATCTGCAGGGTGTCCAGATCGATGTTAAAGCCACTGGCCCAGTCCAGAAATTCGGGGCGTTCGAGGGCGCTCCAGTAAAGCTCCATCCATTCGCGCAGCCGGCATGCACGGGGAACCTCCAGCGTGCGCGCCGGCGTGGCGGCGCTGACCACCGGTACGGCGGTCAATTCTGCGATGAGATTGTGAATCAGCGTCTGTTCATGTACCGGTGTGTCGTTCATCTGCGCCTCCCTGGCGGCTGATAAGCATCGAGCGCCGAGTATCAAAGGCAGGGCAGGGTGGTTGGCGGTACATATGTAGTTGGGCGAGCTTTTCTGCAGGCATAAAAAAACCCGCCGGATCCGGCGGGTTTTTTAACGGCTAAAGGAAGATCACTCTTCGATGTTGCCCATCGCGGTGGTGTTGAAGCCGCCGTCGACGTACATGATTTCACCGCTGATGCCCGACGCCAGGTCGGAGCACAGGAAGGCGCCGGCGTTGCCGACTTCTTCGATGGTGACGTTGCGGCGCAGCGGAGTCTGCGCTTCGTTGGCGGCCAGCATCTTGCGGAAGTTCTTGATGCCGGATGCGGCCAGGGTGCGGATCGGGCCAGCCGATACGCAGTTGACGCGGGTGCCGTCCGGACCGAGGGAGCCGGCCAGGTAACGGACGCCGGCTTCCAGCGAAGCCTTGGCCATGCCCATCACGTTGTAGTTCGGCATGGTGCGCTCGGCGCCCAGGTACGACAGGGTCAGCAGGCTGCCGTTGCGGCCTTTCATCATTTCGCGACCAGCCTTGGCCAGGGCCACGAAGCTGTAGGCGCTGATGTCGTGAGCGATGCGGAAACCTTCACGAGTGGTGGCTTCGGTGAAGTCGCCGTCCAGTTGGTCACCCGGGGCGAAGCCGACGGAGTGGACGATGCAGTCCAGACCGTCCCACTTCTTGCTCAGCTCTTCGAAGACCTTGGCGATTTCTTCATCGCTGGCCACGTCGCACGGGAAGCACAGCTCAGGGCTCGAACCCCAGCCTTGTGCGAACTCTTCGACGCGACCCTTGAGTTTGTCGTTCTGATAAGTGAAGGCAAGCTCAGCGCCCTCGCGATGCATGGCGGCAGCGATGCCGGATGCGATGGACAGCTTGCTGGCGACACCGACGATCAGTACGCGCTTACCGGCGAGAAAACCCATGTGTTGCTCCTCTTTCAGGTTATTGCGCAGTGGCTGGTGCCAGAAAAGCGGCTTCCAGCAACTGCTGTGTATACGGATGTTCGGGGGCGGCAAAGATACTTTGCGCGTCTCCCTGTTCGACCACTTGGCCATGCTTGACCACCATCAGCTGGTGGCTCAGCGCTTTGACGACAGCCAGGTCATGGCTGATGAACAAATACGTCAGGTTGTACTTGGCTTGCAGTGAACGCAACAGCTCCACCACTTGCCGCTGCACCGTCCGGTCGAGCGCCGAAGTCGGCTCGTCCAGCAGGATCAGCGCCGGTTTCAGCACCAGGGCCCGGGCAATGGCGATTCGCTGCCGTTGCCCTCCGGAAAATTCGTGGGGGTAGCGGTGCCGGGTTTCCGGATCCAGACCTACCTCCTTCAATGCCGCAATGATCGCCGCTTCCTGTTCGGTCGCGGTGCCCATCTTGTGTATCCGCAGGCCTTCGCCAACGATGTCATTGACGCACATGCGCGGGCTCAGGCTGCCGAACGGGTCCTGAAACACCACCTGCATCTCCCGCCGCAGCGGGCGAATCTCGTTCTGCGTCAGGCAGTCTAGCTGCTTGCCTTCAAAGCGGATCGCGCCTTTGCTGCCGATCAGCCGCAAAATCGCCAGACCGAGGGTGGATTTACCAGAACCGCTTTCGCCGACGATCCCCAGGGTCTGGCCCTGAGGCAGGCTGAAATTGATGCCGTCCACTGCCTTGACGTAATCCACCGTGCGTTTGAGCAGGCCTTTCTTGATCGGGAACCAGACTTTGAGGTCCTCGACTTCGAGCAGCGGCGCGCCGATTTCATTGCTCGCCGGGCCGCCGCTGGGCTCCGCGCCGAGCAATTCCCGAGTGTACGGATGCTGCGGCGAACGGAACAGCTCTGCGCACGATGCCTGTTCGACGATGCAACCGCGCTGCATGACACATACGCGATGTGCAATTCTTCGCACCAGGTTCAAATCGTGACTGATCAGTAGCAGCGACATGCCCAATCGAGCCTGAAGATCCTTGAGCAAATCGAGGATTTTCAGCTGAACGGTCACGTCCAGCGCGGTGGTCGGTTCGTCGGCAATCAGCAATTCCGGCTCGTTGGCCAGGGCCATGGCGATCATCACGCGCTGGCGCTGGCCGCCGGACAATTCATGGGGCAGGGCCTTGAGACGCTTGTGCGGCTCGGGAATGCCGACCATCTCCAGCAGTTCCAAAGTGCGCTTGGTCGCGACTTTGCCGCTCAGGCCCTTGTGGATGCCGAGCACTTCGTTGATCTGCTTTTCGATCGAGTGCAGCGGATTGAGCGAGGTCATCGGCTCCTGAAAGATCATGGCGATGCGGTTGCCACGAATATGGCGAATAGTCTTCTCGCTCAAATCCAGCAGGTTCTGCCCGGCGTAATTGATGCTGCCGGCCGGATGTCGCGCCATGGGGTAGGGCAGCAGGCGCAGGATCGAATGCGCCGTGACCGATTTGCCCGAGCCCGATTCACCGACCAGCGCCAGGGTTTCGCCGCGCTTGATGTCGAAGCTCACGCCCTCGACCACGCGGTGGACGCGCTCGCCGAAACCGAATTCGACGGCGAGGTCGCGCACTTCGATCAGATTGTCCTGATTCATTTCACTTCCTCGGGTCGAAGGCATCGCGAGCGGACTCGCCGATAAACACCAGCAGGCTCAACATCAGCGCCAGCACGGCAAACGCGCTCATGCCCAGCCATGGCGCCTGCAGGTTGGATTTGCCTTGGGCAACCAGTTCGCCCAGCGACGGACTGCCGGCCGGCAAGCCGAAGCCGAGAAAGTCCAGCGCGGTCAGGGTGCCGATGGCGCCGGTGAGGATGAACGGCATGAAGGTCATGGTCGAGACCATGGCGTTGGGCAGGATGTGACGGAACATGATCGCGCCGTTCTGCATACCCAGCGCGCGGGCGGCGCGCACATATTCCAGATTGCGGCCACGGAGGAACTCGGCGCGCACTACATCGACCAGGCTCATCCACGAGAACAGCAGCATGATCCCCAGCAGCCACCAGAAATTCGGCTGGACGAAACTGGCGAGGATGATCAGCAGATACAGCACCGGCAGCCCCGACCAGATCTCGAGAAAACGCTGCCCGGCGAGATCGACCCAGCCGCCATAAAAGCCCTGTAGCGCCCCGGCAATCACGCCGATGATCGAACTCAGCACGGTCAGCGTCAGCGCAAACAACACGGAAATGCGGAAACCGTAGATCACCCGCGCCAACACGTCGCGGCCCTGATCGTCGGTGCCCAGCAGGTTGTCCGCCGAAGGTGGCGCCGGGGCCGGGACTTTCAGGTCGTAGTTGATGCTCTGGTAGCTGTAGGGGATCGGCGCCCACAGAATCCACGCGTCCTTGGCCTTGAGCAGCTCACGGATGTACGGACTCTTGTAGTTGGCTTCCAGCGGGAATTCGCCGCCGAACGCGGTTTCCGGGTAGCGCTTGATCGCCGGGAAATACCAGTTGTTGTCGTAATGCACGACCAGCGGTTTGTCGTTGGCAATCAGCTCGGCGCCCAGACTCAGGCCGAACAGGATCAGAAACAGCCACAGCGACCACCAGCCACGCTTGTTGGCCTTGAACAGTTCGAAGCGCCGGCGGTTGAGAGGGGACAGGTTCATCTCAATGCTCCCGGCTGGCGAAGTCGATACGCGGATCGACAAAGGTGTAGGTCAGGTCGCCGATCAGTTTCACCACCAGTCCGAGCAGGGTGAAGATGAACAGCGTGCCGAACACCACCGGGTAATCGCGATTGATCGCCGCCTCGAAACTCATCAGGCCGAGACCATCGAGAGAGAAGATCACTTCCACCAGCAACGAGCCGGTGAAGAAGATACCGATGAATGCCGACGGGAAACCGGCAATCACCAGCAGCATGGCGTTGCGGAACACGTGGCCGTAAAGCACGCGATGGCGGGTCAGACCTTTGGCCTTGGCGGTGACCACATACTGCTTGTTGATTTCGTCGAGGAAGCTGTTTTTTGTCAGCAGGGTCATGGTCGCGAAGTTGCCGATCACCAGCGCGGTGACCGGCAATGCCAGGTGCCAGAAGTAATCGAGGATCTTGCCGCCCAGGCTCAGCTCATCGAAGTTGTTCGAAGTCAGCCCGCGCAGGGGGAACCAGTCCAGATAACTGCCGCCGGCAAATACCACGATCAGCAGGATCGCAAACAGAAACGCCGGGATCGCATAGCCGACGATGATCGCCGAACTGGTCCAGACGTCGAAGTGGCTGCCGTGCCGCGTGGCCTTGGCGATGCCCAGCGGGATCGACACCAGGTACATGATCAGCGTGCTCCACAGCCCCAGCGAGATCGACACCGGCATCTTTTCCTTGATCAGGTCGATGACCTTGGCGTCGCGGAAGAAACTGTCGCCGAAATCCAGCTGCGCGTAGTTCTTGACCATGATCCACAGACGTTCCGGGGCCGATTTGTCGAACCCGTACATGTGCTCGATTTCCTTGATCAGCGCCGGGTCCAGCCCCTGCGCGCCACGGTAGGACGAGCCGGCCACCGCGACCTCGGCGCCGCCGCCGGCAATCCGGCTGGTGGCGCCTTCGAAACCTTCGAGCTTGGCGATCATCTGCTCGACCGGCCCGCCGGGCGCGGCCTGGATGATCACGAAGTTGATCAGCAGGATGCCGAACAGGGTCGGGATGATCAGCAGCAGTCGCCGAAAGATATACGCCAGCATCTGATTACTCCGTGCCCGCAGGGTCGGCTTGCAGTTGGGTTTCGACTTCTACGGCAGGCTTGGCGTCAGGCTTGACCCACCAGGTGTTGATGCCGATGTCGTACTTGGGCGAGGTTTTCGGGTGGCCGATGTGGTTCCAGTAGGCCACGCGCCAGCTCTTGATGTGCCAGTTGGGCACCACGTAGTAGCCCCATTGCAGTACGCGATCCAGCGCACGTGCGTGGGCCACCAGGCTTTTGCGCGAGTCGGCGTTGATCAGGCTTTCCACCAGTTGGTCAACGGTCGGGTCTTTGAGGCCCATGCTGTTGCGGCTGCTCGGTTTGTCGGCGGCGGCGCTCATCCAGTACTCGCGTTGCTCGTTGCCCGGCGAGTTGGACTGCGGAAAACTGCCGACCATCATGTCGAAGTCCCGCGAGCGTACGCGGTTGATGTACTGCGAGACGTCGACGCGGCGGATGACCAGATCGATGCCGAGGTCGCTGAGGTTGCGCTTGAACGGCAGCAGCACCCGTTCGAATTCGGTCTGGGCGAGGAGGAATTCGATCACTACCGGTTTGCCGGTGGCGTCGACCATTTTGTCGTCGACGATCTTCCAGCCGGCCTCTTGCAGCAGTTGATAGGCCTCACGCTGCTGGGTGCGGATCATGCCGCTGGCGTCGGTCTTGGGATTTTCAAAGGCTTCGCTGAACACCTGGGCCGGCAGTTGGCTGCGGAACGGTTCGAGGATCTTCCGTTGCTCGGGGTCCGGCAGGCCGGTGGCGGCCATTTCCGAGTTCTCGAAGTAACTGCGGGTGCGCACGTAGGCGCCGTTGAACAATTGCTTGTTGGTCCATTCGAAGTCGAACAGCAGCCCCAGCGCCTGACGCACGCGCACATCCTGGAACACCGGGCGGCGCAAGTTGAAGACGAAGCCCTGCATGCCGGTCGGGTTGCTATTGGGGATCAGTTCCTTGATCAAGCGCCCCTCGGTGACCGCCGGAACGTTATAGGCGCTGGCCCAGTTCTTCGCGGTCATTTCCAGCCAGTAATCGAACTGCCCGGCCTTCAGCGCTTCGAGGGCGACGGTGTTGTCGCGGTAATAGTCGGTGGTCATCGTGTCGAAGTTGTAGAAGCCACGGTTGACCGGCAAGTCCTTGCCCCAGTAATCCTTGACCCGTTCGTAACGTACCGAACGGCCGGCCTTCACTTGGGTGACCTTGTACGGGCCGCTGCCCAGCGGGATTTCCAGATTGCCCTTGTTGAAGTCGCGACTGGCCCACCAGTGTTTTGGCAGGACCGGCAACTGGCCGAGGATCAGCGGCAGCTCGCGGTTGTTGCTGTGCTTGAACTTGAACAAGACTTTCAACGGGTCTTCGGCGATGGCTTCGGCAACGTCATTGTAGTAGCCGCGAAACATCGGCGAGCCTTCCTTGGTCAGCGTCTCGAAGCTGAACACGACATCTTCGGCGCGCACCGGGTGGCCGTCGTGGAAGCGTGCTTCCGGGCGCAGGTAGAAGCGCACCCAACTGTTGTCGTCGGCTTTTTCGATCTTGCTGGCAATCAGGCCGTACTCGGTGAACGGCTCGTCGAGGCTGTGTTTGGTCAGGGTGTCGTAGATCTGGCCGATGTCATCGGCGGGCACGCCTTTGTTGATGAACGGGTTGAGGCTATCGAAGCCGCCAAAACCGGCCTGACGAAACACACCGCCCTTGGGCGCATCAGGGTTCACGTAATCGAAATGCTTGAAATCGGCCGGGTATTTTGGCGGCTCGTTATACAGGGTCACGGCGTGTTGCGGGGCGGCCCAGGCCAGCCCGGCGAACAGCAAGCCGCTGGCCTGCACGAGCAGGGTGCGAACAGCGTTCATCGATCTTTCTCCGAAGACTTCAGCCACCATGCGCTCAGGCCCAGGGTGTAGGGCGGCGTGGTGACAAAGGCCAACCGGTTGCGGTAGGCCAGACGGTGATAATTGAGATACCAGTTGGGAATGCTGTAGTGCTGCCAGAGCAGCACGCGATCGAGCGCTTTGCCGGCGGCGACCTGCTCGTCGCGGGTGCGCGCGGCGAGCAACTGTTCGAGCAGGTGATCGACCACCGGGTTGGCGATGCCCGCGTAATTCTTGCTGCCCTTGACGTTCACCTGGCTGGAGTGGAAGTACTGCCACTGCTCAAGGCCCGGGCTCAGGGTCTGGCCGAGGGTCATCGAGATCATGTCGAAATCGAATTGGTCGAGGCGCTGTTTGTACTGGGCGCGATCGACGGTGCGCAGGCGCGCGTCGATGCCGATGCTGTTGAGGTTTTCGATGTACGGCTGATAGAGACGCTCCAGGCTCGGATTGACCAGCAGCAGTTCGAAACGCAGCGGTTGGCCGTCTTTGTTTTGCAGGCGCTGGCCGTGGAGCTTCCAACCGGCCTCGGCGAGCAGGGCGAGGGCTTTACGCATGGTCTCGCGCGGGATGCCACGGCCGTCGGTTTTCGGCAGGGTGAACGGCTCGGTGAACAGCCGGGCTGGCAACTGCTCCTTGTAAGGCTTGAGCATCAGCCATTCATGCCCGACCGGCAGGCCGGACGCAGTGAATTCGCTGTTGGGGTAGTAGCTGCTGGTGCGTTTATAGGCATCGCTGAACAGCGCGCGGTTGGTCCATTCGAAGTCGAACATCAGACCCAACGCTTCGCGCGTCCTGACATCGGCGAAGGTCGCGCGGCGGCTGTTCATGAACAGGCCCTGAGTCTGGGTCGGGATCTGATGCGGGATCTGCACCTTGATCACTTCGCCACGACGTACCGCAGGGAAGTTGTAGCCGTTGACCCAGTTCTTCGCCTGATGCTCGATGTAGATGTCGAACTCTCCGGCCTTGAACGCTTCGAAGGCGACATCGCTGTCGCGGTAGAACTCGACGTCCATGCGATCGAAATTGTACTTGCCGCGATTGACCGGCAGATCCTTGCCCCAATAATCCTTGACCCGCTCGAACATCAGCTGCCGACCCGGCGTGACCGACGTGATGCGGTACGGCCCGCTACCCAGCGGCGGTTCGAAGGTGGTGGCTTTGAAGTCGCGGTCTTTCCAGTAATGCTGCGGCAGCACCGGCAACTCGCCCAGGCGCAGGATCAGCAGCGGATTGCCCGAGCGCTTGAACACAAAGCGAATGCGCTGTTTGTTGAGGATGTCGACCCGCAGCACTTCCTGCAGGGCCGTGCGATACAGCGGATGACCGTCCTTGAGCAGCGTTCGATAGGAGAATGCCACGTCGTAGGCGGTGATCGGCGCGCCGTCGTGAAAGCGCGCTTCGGGGCGCAAATTGAAGACGACCCAGCTGCGATCTTCGCTGTACTCCACCGATTGTGCGATCAAACCGTAGCTCGACGCCGGCTCGTCGCCGGACGGCGAATACTGCCCGGTGCCAACCATCAGCGGCTCGTTGAGCTCGTTGATGCCGTACTGGAGAAAATTGGCGGTGGTGACCGGGCTGGTGCCCTTGAACGTATACGGATTGACCGTATCGAAGGTGCCGAACGCCATTACCCGCAACGTACCGCCCTTGGGCGCTTGCGGGTTGACCCAGTCGAAGTGGGTAAATCTGGCCGGGTACTTGAGCGTGCCGAACTGCGCATAACCATGACTTTCGGTAATCGTCGCGCTTGCGGGTGAGCTCAAGGCCAGGCTGATCAGGAGCAGGGAGAGGGCACGCTTCAAGTCAGATCCGATCCAGCGGCTTGGGCTTTGTGGGCCGTACAGTAACAGCTTGTCTGGACAGGAAAAAGATGCGGGTTAATGGCGGGTTAATCGCTACACGATGTTGCGCCGATTTGTTTCTGTGGTGGGGGGATTTATCTGTGGCGAGGAGAATTGATCTGTGGCGAGGGGATTTATCCCCGCTGGACTGCGCAGCAGTCCCTTCTTCAAGATGCAGAAAAAACGGGGCCGCTGCGCGCCCCAGCGGGGATAAATCCCCTCGCCACAATGTTTCGCCTAGCACAAAGCAATCGGCAATAAAAAGCCCCTGAATTCAGGGGCTCTTCAATCAGTGCGGCTGATAAACCGTGAGCATTTGCCCCGGCTTCAACGCCTTGCCAGCACCCGGATTCCAGCGCTTTAGATGTTGCATCTCAACGTTGAAGCGCTTGGCCACCACGTACAGGGTGTCGCCGCGCTTGACCTTGTACCGGGTCTGCTGCTTGCTCTCGTCCTTGCCTTTGCTCTTGGTATTCGCCGCGACCACGGTGTTGACCCGGCCGGACTTGCGCGCCGGGGCACGCTTGGTGTTGTCCTGCATGACCAGGGTCTGGCCGACCTTGAGATTCTTGCCGGTCAGCTTGTTCCAGCGCTGCAGATCCTTGACTTCGACCTTGTTGGCCTTGGCGATGGAGCCGAGGTTGTCGCCACGCTTGACCCGATAGGCGCGCTTGAGCTGTGCCACTTCCGACGGATCGGCGCCTTCGAACACCGGTTTCAGCGAGCGCGGGCTGATCAGTTCGTCCGGGCGCATGGTCTGCAGACTGGCGGTCAGCAGTTGCGCCTTGGACGTCGGCACCAGCAAGTGCTGCGGACCGTCGATGGTGGTGCGCTGTTTGAACGCCGGATTGAGCTGGAACAGTTCGTCTTCATCGATGTTCGCCACCGCAGCGACCTTGGACAGGTCCATGCGCTGGTTGATTTCGACGACCTGGAAGTACGGCTCGTTGGCGATCGGGTTGAGGTTGACGCCGTAGGCTTCAGGCGCCAGTACCACTTGCGACAGTGCCAGCAACTTCGGCACATAGGCCTGGGTTTCCGCCGGCAGCGGCAGGTTCCAGTAGTCGGTGGGCAGGCCAAGCTTTTCGTTGCGTTCGATCGCGCGGCTGACGGTGCCTTCACCGGCGTTGTAGGCCGCCAGAGCCAGCAGCCAGTCGCCGTTGAACATGTCGTGCAGGCGGGTCAGGTAATCCATCGCTGCCGTGGTCGAAGCGGTGATGTCGCGACGACCGTCGTAGAAGCGGGTCTGGCGCAGGTTGAAGTAGCGCCCGGTGGACGGAATGAATTGCCACAGGCCCACCGCATCGGCGCGGGAGTAGGCCATCGGGTTGTACGCGCTCTCGATCACTGGCAGCAGGGCCAGTTCCAACGGCATGTTGCGTTCTTCGAGGCGTTCGACGATGTAATGAATGTAGAGGCTGCCGCGTTCGCCGGCATTCTCGAGAAAAGAGGGATTACTGGCGAACCACAGGCGCTGTTGCTCGATGCGCGGATTGACGCCAAGGCCTTCCTGCAACTGGAAGCCCTGGCGCATGCGTTCCCAGATGTCCTGGGGCGCCACGGGAGTGGGCTTCTCGGTCAGCCAGATCGGCTTCTGCTTGGCTCGCGCAGCAATGTTCGGCGTGTGCGTCGCTTCAGTCTGTGGAGCGTGGCTGGAGCAACCCGCCAGCGTGGCGGACACAGCCACCGCGATGGCTTGCGCCAGGCGGGTCAAAGCATCTGAATTGACGGACTTACGTATGGATGACGACATTGGCTGGAAGTAAGTTCCGGGCAAAAATGTCGGGCGATTCTAGAAAGCGCACCCCCTGCGGTCAACCATTGAGAATTTTTGCCCCGGCCGGCGCGGTCGTCAGAACTTGTCTTTCCATGCCCGCAGAGCCGCAAATACCTCGCTCGGCTCCCGGTTTTGAGCGCCTTCCCGTTCGTCCACTTTTTGTGTAACCAATGTTTCAGAAGTGCGTAAAAACGGATTGGTAAACTTTTCCAGGGCCAAAGTCGACGGCAACGTCATCACGCCGTTCTGCCGTTGCTGGGTGACCTTTTCCAGACGGGCGGCAATGTCCGGATTGCCCGGCTCGACGGCGGCGGCAAATTTCAGATTGCTCAAGGTGTATTCATGGGTGCAGTAAACCAGCGTATCTTCCGGCAGGGCCGCAAGACGGCTGAGCGAGCGGTACATCTGCTCGGGTGTGCCTTCGAACAACCGGCCGCAACCGGCGGCGAACAGGGTGTCGCCGCAGAACAGCAGGCCATGGTGGTAATAGGCGATGTGCCCCAGGGTGTGACCGGGCACCGCATAGACGTCGAAGTCCCAGCCGAGCACGCTGACGCTGTCGTTGTCCTTGAGCGCTACGTCACGCGCCGGAATGCTTTCGCTGGCCGGGCCGTAGACCTTGGCGCCGGTCGCGGCTTTCAGGCGCTCGACGCCGCCGACATGGTCATGGTGATGGTGAGTGATCAGAATATCGCTGAGCACCCAGCCCGGATGCGCGTCAAGCCACGCCTGCACCGGGGCGGCGTCGCCCGGATCAACCACCGCGCAGCGCTGGGTCTGATGATCCTGTAACAACCAGATGTAGTTGTCGGTGAACGCGGGCAGGGCACTGATCTGTATCATCGTCGGAATTCGCCAAGCAGAAAACATTGGCGCATCTTAGTAGTTCCTGGCGCGTTGGAGAATGACATGACCGATAAAGCGTTCGCTCAGGCCGATCCCGACTGGCTGGCATTGATCAGCGCCGCCCGCGAATGGCTGTCGGGGCCGCTCGGGCAATTTCTGCTGGATGAAGAGCGGCGCATGCTCGACGACGAGCTCGGCCGCTTCTTCGGCGGTTATCTGGTGCATTACGGCCCGTCCGCCGAAACCCCGCCGGCCGCGCCGCAAGTGCAGCGCAACGTGCGTCTCGGCGCACCGTTGCCCGGAGTCGAGATCGTTTGCGAAGAGCAGGCCTGGCCGTTGAGCGAGCACGCCGCCGACGTGGTGGTGATGCAGCATGGCCTGGATTTCTGCCTGTCGCCCCACGGTTTGCTGCGTGAAGCAGCGAGCAGCGTGCGCCCCGGCGGTCATCTGCTGATCGTCGGCATCAACCCTTGGAGCAGTTGGGGGCTGCGGCATTTCTTCGCCAATGATGCCCTGCGCAAGGCGCGCTGCATCTCCCCGTCGCGGGTCGCCGACTGGCTCAATCTGCTCGGCTTCGCGCTGGAGAAACGCCGCTTCGGGTGCTATCGTCCGCCGCTCGCGTCGCCCAAGTGGCAGAACCGTCTGGCCGGCTGGGAACGCAAGGCCGGTGACTGGCAATTGTCCGGCGGTGGCTTCTATCTGCTGGTGGCGCGCAAGATCGTGGTGGGGCTGCGGCCATTGCGCCAGGAACGCCGCGAGCCGATGGGCAAGCTGATTCCGCTGCCGATGGCCAAGGTCAACCGCCGCCGCATCGAACCGTAAATCTTCTTTTATTTGTGGCCGGGCTTGTCCCGGCCGCGGTCATTGTCGATCCGTGATTGGCAGGACAGGCATTTTTCTGGAAAGACTGGCATGAGCGAAAGCGTGGAAAGCGTCGACACCGTAGAACTGTTCACCGACGGCGCCTGCAAGGGCAACCCCGGCCCCGGCGGCTGGGGCGCGCTGCTGGTGTGCAAGGGCGTCGAAAAGGAACTGTGGGGCGGCGAGGCCAACACCACCAACAACCGCATGGAGCTGCTCGGCGCGATTCGTGGCCTCGAAGCGCTTAAGCGCCCCTGCGAAGTGCTGCTGGTCACCGACTCGCAATACGTGATGAAAGGCATCAACGAGTGGATGGCCAACTGGAAGAAGCGCGGCTGGAAAACCGCTGCGAAAGAACCGGTGAAAAACGCCGATCTGTGGAAAGAGCTGGACGAGCAGGTCAATCGCCACAAAGTCACCTGGAAATGGGTGCGCGGGCACATTGGTCATCACGGTAACGAGCGGGCTGACCAGCTGGCCAACCGTGGGGTGGATGAAGTTCGCGGTTACAAGCAGAGCTGATTTCGCTTCTAACCGTGGCGTAGCCATTCGCGAGCAGGCTCGCTCCCACAGGGAAATGTATTCCAGGCCTTGAATTGGAATGCATTCCAATGTGGGAGCGAGCCTGCTCGCGAAGAACCCGCCACGGTCTGACTGAAACACCCCGCCGAGCGTGTTAATATCCGCGCCTTTGCCCGATTGACCCGTTGAGAGCTGAGCACTGATGGCCACCAGATCCGTTGTACTCGATACCGAAACCACCGGCATGCCGGTGACCGATGGTCACCGGATCATTGAAATCGGTTGCGTCGAACTGATCGGTCGGCGCCTGACGGGCCGGCACTTTCACGTTTATCTGCAACCGGATCGCGAGAGCGACGAAGGTGCGATCGGTGTGCACGGCATCACCAACGAATTCCTCGTCGGCAAGCCGCGCTTTGCCGAAGTTGCCGATGAGTTCTTCGAGTTCATCCAGGGCGCGCAACTGATCATCCACAACGCGGCGTTCGACGTTGGCTTCATCAACAACGAATTCGCCTTGATGGGCCAGCACGATCGCGCCGATATCACCCAGCATTGCACCATCCTCGATACCCTGATGATGGCCCGGGAACGTCACCCGGGGCAGCGCAACAGCCTCGATGCGTTGTGCAAGCGTTACGGCGTCGACAACTCCGGCCGTGAACTGCACGGCGCTTTGCTCGACTCGGAGATTCTCGCCGACGTCTACCTGACCATGACCGGCGGCCAGACCAGCCTGTCGCTGGCCGGCAACGCCTCCGATGGCAATGGCACGGGTGAGGGTGCCGACAACTCGGCTACGGAAATCCGCCGCCTGCCGGTCGATCGCCAGCCAGCACGCATCATCCGGGCGACCGAAGAAGAACTGGCGGCGCATCTGGTGCGGCTGGAAATCATCGCCAAATCGGCGGGTGCGCCGGCGTTGTGGACGCAGATTGCCGAGGCTGATGCGCAGGCCTGAAAACCTGAAGATCAAAGATCAAAAGATCGCAGCCTTCGGCAGCTCCTAAAGGGATTGCATTCCATAATAGGGGCCAGGAAGGCAGCGATTTTTGCGTTTGGCGACATGGAGCCAAGTTGCCACTCTCGCCACATTCGTCGCAACCCTCTACCCTGAGTGCACTGGTCAGGTGCAAATCTGCCGCCTCAGGACACTGAGCCTCATGTACAAAGAGTTGAAATTTGCGCTGGCAATCATCCATCGCGACAGCAAGGTCGACACTGTCGGCTGCGTCAAGGAATGAGGACTTTTCCCAGTATGCAACCGGTCATGAATCCGAAATACCCAGGGTTGTCGGTGCGGGTCGCCGACGAAGGTTTTGCGCCGTATATCTGGGGCAGCGACTTCAGTTTCGAGGTCGCGGCCTACGGCGCTGCCGTGATCGGCAAACCGGTCGAGCAATGGCCGGTGACGCCGATCGTGCCGTACCGCAAGTGCTACGGTATTGATCCCGAAGAATTCAGCGCCTTTCACAACGCGCCCGACAGTGCGATTTTCATGGCGTATCTGGACGACGAGCCGGTCGGCCACCTGGTGATCAGCACTAACTGGAACGGCTTTGCCCATATCGATGAACTGGCGGTGCACGCCCCGGCCCGCCGCCACGGTGTGGCCAAGGCGTTGCTCGATGTCGCGCAGTTCTGGAGTCGCAAGAAGAAGCTGCCGGGCATCATGCTCGAAACCCAGAACAACAACCTCGGCGCCTGTCGGCTGTATGAGCGCTGCGGTTATGTGATCGGCGGCATCGACCAGTTGCGCTATCGCGGCATCGATCCGCACACCGCCGAAGTCGCATTGTTCTGGTATCGCCTGTTCGATAATCCGCTGGAAAAACCACTCAGCTCGACAACATCGCCTCGGCTTGTTCCGTGATGATCGCCAGCAAGGTCTGAATCGCCGCCGACGGCGCGGCATGTTTGAAGGTCAGGGCGTAGAGGCTGATCGGGACTGCCGGTGACAGCGGGCAGACGTCAAGCCCACCGGCGCGAGCGCCCAAAGCGGTGAACGGATCGACGATGGCCAGACCTTCGCCGGCCTCGACCATGCTGCGCATCATCTGATGGGTCTGCACGCGGGTCTGAATGCTTGGCGCCGGGCGCAGGGCCTGGAGTTTGTTTTCCAGCGCCGGGCTCAGCGGATCCTGACCTTCGAGACCGACCATGGCCTGACCGGCCAGGTCTGCCAGAGAAATGTATTTCTGTTTCGGCTGCAGCCAGCCGTGCGGAGCGAGCAATTGCAGCTTGCCCTGGGCCAACGGCTGGCAATGGATATCGGGATGTTCGGGGTCGTGCAGGCTCAGGCCCAGATCGCTTTCGCGCAATAACAGGCTGCGGACGATGTCGCGAGTCGGCGCGCTGAGCAGGCTGCACGGTGCGTCGGGCAGGCGTCGACGCAGGGTCGCAAGGCTTTGTGGCAGTAATTGTTGAGTCAGCGGCGGGGTGCCGATGATGCGCAAGGGCGGGGCGAGGTATTGCTTGAGGCTGCTGGCCAGACGCTGCACCGGCTCCAGCGCCTCATAGATGTGCGCGATTTCCACTTGCAAGGCGCGCGCTTCGGGGGTCGATTGCAGGCGCCCGCGAACGCTGGCGAACAACATGAACCCCAACTGACTCTCGGCTTCGCGCAAACGCTCTTCGACCTCGGTCACCGGCAATTGCAGCCATTCGGCGGCGGTGCCCAGGTGACCGGTCTGCAAGAGCGCCTGAATCACTTCGATGTGGCGTAAACGCATGCGTGAAGTCCATGTTCAGCAGGTGGGGTCAGACGCTGAATCCTACCCCAAGTCCGCTCGCATGACTTCTGCTCATAATGCAGGGTTATGAAGCAACGGTTGGCTCGGGTTCGCGGATCAGGGTAATGCCTGACTGAACCAGGAGAAACTCGCTGTCACTGACCTTGGTGACCCGATCGCCAATGGCGAGTTTGTAAATGGGCTCCGAGCCAGTGGATCCGTCTGCAGACGGGTTCGATTCCTGGAATTCATGCACGGAATAAACGCGGCCTTCCGCATCTCTTGCATGAAACTGACCGACGAGTACTGCTGCCATCTGCTTAGAACCTCTGGAGATAAAACGCTTGATTTGCGGCTTTGTAGACCGTCAGCAAGCTCGGTAAGTTTTCCTACAGGAAAAAAATATTCCTCGCGCAGGAAAAACCAATGACCACTGGTGAAAATGTCACTGGATCATCTATAACTAGCGACTCTTCCCACGGACCATCGAGAGTCATCCATGAGCAATGTCTACAACGTCGCTGTAGTGGTCGGTAGCCTTCGCAAAGCATCGATCAATCGCAAAGTCGCACTGGCCCTCGCCGAACTGGCACCGGCCAATCTCAAGCTCGAGATTGTCGAAATCGGTGAACTGCCGCTGTACAACGAAGACATCGACGGCGATTCTCCGCCGGCAGCCTACAGCACTTTCCGTCAGAAAGTGGCGTCATCCGACGCGGTGCTGTTTGTTACCCCCGAGTACAACCGCTCGATCCCGGCACCGTTGAAGAATGCCATCGACGTCGGTTCGCGCCCTTATGGCCAGAGCGCGTGGAGCGGCAAACCCGGCGCGGTGATCAGCGTATCGCCAGGCGCCATCGGCGGCTTCGGCGCCAACCAGCACCTGCGCCAGACTTTTGTTTTCCTCGATATCCATTGCCTGCAACAGCCGGAAGCGTATCTGGGCGGTGCGGGCAACGCGTTTGATGAAGCGGGCAAGCTGAGCGACTCGGTGAAACCGTTCCTGCAGAAATTCATCGATGCGTACGGCCAGTTCGTCGAGCAACACAAGAAATAAGCTCACCGAAACTCACTGTGGGAGCGAGCCTGCTCGCGAAGGCTGTGTGTCAGATAATAATTTCATGTCTGGCTCACCGCTTTCGCGAGCAGGCTCGCTCGCACATTTGTTCGATTTCCACCCGTTTCGCTATTTGAAGGCTCCTGCGAATGCTCGCTGCGTCACTGATTTTCCTGCTGACCATCACTCTCGTCATCTGGCAACCCAAAGGTCTCGGCGTCGGCTGGAGTGCAACGTTGGGCGCCGTGCTGGCGTTGATTTTTGGCGTCGTTCACCTCACGGATATCCCGCTGGTCTGGCAGATCATCTGGAACGCCACCGGCACCTTCGTCGCGCTGATCATCATCAGCCTGTTGCTCGACGAGGCTGGCTTTTTCAATTGGGCAGCGCTGCACGTGGCGCGTTGGGGGCGGGGCAGTGGGCGCAAACTGTTTGCCTTCATGGTGCTGCTTGGTGCGCTGGTCTCTGCGTTGTTCGCCAATGACGGTGCGGCGCTGATTCTCACGCCGATCGTGATTTCGATGCTGCTGGCGCTGCGCTTTTCACCGGCGGCGACGCTGGCCTTCGTCATGGGCGCCGGGTTCATTGCCGACACGGCGAGCCTGCCGCTGGTGGTGTCGAACCTGGTCAACATCGTTTCGGCGGACTTCTTCCACATCGGCTTCAACCGCTATGCAGCGGTGATGGTGCCGGTCAACTTCGTCAGCGTGGCGGCGACGCTGGGGATGTTGCTGTGGTTTTTTCGCCGCGACATCCCGGCGGCGTACGATCCTGCACAACTGGAAAACCCGCATACCGCGATCCACGACAAAGCGACGTTCTATGCCGGTTGGGCAGTGCTGGTGATCCTGTTGATCGGCTGCTTCGCCCTCGAACCGCTGGGCATTCCGATCAGCGCAATTTCGGCGGTGTGTGCTGCGCTGCTACTGGGCATCGCTGCGCGCGGCCACAAGATCTCCACGCGCAAGGTTATGAAAGAAGCGCCGTGGCAGATCGTGATTTTCTCGCTGGGCATGTACCTGGTGGTGTACGGCCTGCGCAACGCCGGGCTCACCGGTTACCTCGCCGGATGGCTGGACGTGTTCGCTGAGCACGGTGTATGGGGCGCGGCCATGGGCACCGGGGTGCTGACGGCGCTGCTGTCGTCGATCATGAACAATCTGCCAACGGTACTGATCGGCTTGCTGTCGATCGATGCCAGTCAGGCCAGCGGGGTGATCAAGGAAGCGATGATCTACGCCAACGTGATCGGCAGCGACCTGGGGCCGAAGATCACTCCGATCGGCAGTCTGGCGACCTTGTTGTGGTTGCACGTGCTGGAGCGCAAGGGCATTCACATTGGCTGGGGCTATTACTTCCGCGTCGGGATTGTGCTGACGGTGCCGGTGTTGCTGGTGACGTTGGCGGCGTTGGCCGTGCGGTTATCCCTATAGATGGAGTTGCTCTTTTCGCGAGCAGGCTCGCTCCCACAGGGGATCGCATTCCACATTTGAAATGCATTCTTTGTGGGAGCGAGCCTGCTCGCGATTTGGGTCAGACACCACAAATCTCAGGTTTGGCCGGGGACATTCGGCCAAAGATCCGCCACCAGAAACAACCGCTCCGCCTCTTCCCATTCGCCCTGGGCATTCTCGGTCAGGCGTACCATCAACTGCGCCGGGGCCAGTGCTGGCAGGTCTGCCAGCCACAAACGCAGGTGCTCATCTGTCCAGACCTGATCCGCCGGGTAATGCGCCGGCGCCAGCCAGGCGTGGCGGGGCAGGGGTTGCCAGCGGCCCGGCGGGCGTTGGGCGACAAACGCCGGCCAGTCCTTCTGATGCAGCCAACTGCCACGCAGATGTTGCGGATGCGCGCCGTGCGGTGACTCGGCCTGACCGGGCCACGGGTACAGCAGATAACCGCCCAGCCACAACTGCGCGCTGAAGGTTTCGATATCCAGCGCCGCGAGCACCTCGCGGCTTTCCGGGCGCGCCGAGATCGGCAATTGATGCTCGGCCAGATGTGCCAGCTTACGATCCAGCCGATCATGACAACCCGGCCCCAGCCACTGCGCCGGATCGCGGCCATCGCCATCCTGCGGACCGAGGTAGAGCTTGATCGCCAGTTCCAGATGATGCACGCCGTCGCGGTCACGCAGCAGCATGTCGAGTTCGCCGAGGGTGTGCCCGGCGCGGCGAATCGGCAGGTTGGCGGCGATCAGTTCGATGCCCGGCGCATGCTCCACGGCGAACTGCCACAGACGCTCGTAATACAGGCCCAGACGCCGGGTGCGCGCCTGCGACAGCCATTGCAGCAGGCCGTAACTGTCGCGGTCGAGCTGATGCAGCCAATGTTCGAGGCGCTGCGGGTCGTGCACCCAGTCGCTGCCGGCAAGCGGATGGCGCTGGGGCCACGGCGTGGCGGCGAGCATCGGCGGGGCGAGGATCACCCACGCCAGGTCCCGCACTTCGGGATGGCGTAATCGATGGGGCAACTGCAACAAATCGGGAAACAGGATCATCTTGCGAGCATAGCCTTAAACCTGAGCGCACCCTTGAGGCTGAAAGGATTTTGTCTATCTGGCGCTTTCGCCCATAATCGGGTTTTCGCGTTTTCGATTGTCCGCAGAGGTCCCATGGAGCAATTTCGTAATATCGGCATCATCGGTCGCCTGGGCAGCTCCCAGGTGCTGGATACCGTCCGCCGACTGAAACGCTTTCTGCTCGACCGTCACCTGCATGTGATCCTCGAAGACACCATCGCTGAAGTCCTGCCCGGCCACGGCCTGCAAACCTCGTCGCGCAAGATGCTCGGCGAAGTCTGCGACATGGTCATCGTCGTCGGCGGTGACGGCAGCCTGCTCGGCGCTGCGCGGGCGCTGGCCAAGCACAATATTCCGGTGCTGGGCATCAACCGTGGCAGCCTCGGCTTCCTCACCGATATTCGCCCGGACGAGCTGGAAATCAAGGTCGCCGAAGTGCTCGACGGCCACTATCTGGTAGAAAACCGCTTCCTGCTGCAAGCCGAAGTGCGTCGCCATGGCGAGGCCATCGGCCAGGGCGATGCGCTCAACGATGTGGTGCTGCACCCGGGCAAATCGACGCGGATGATCGAATTCGAGCTGTATATCGACGGCCAGTTCGTCTGCAGCCAGAAGGCCGACGGCCTGATCGTCGCCACGCCGACCGGCTCCACTGCCTACGCCTTGTCTGCCGGCGGGCCGATCATGCATCCCAAGCTCGACGCTATTGTGATTGTGCCGATGTACCCCCATACCTTATCGGGACGGCCGATCGTGGTCGATGGCAACAGTGAGCTGAAAATCGTCGTGTCCAAAGATATGCAGATCTACCCGCAGGTGTCCTGCGACGGGCAGAACCACTTCACCTGTGCACCGGGCGACACCATTACCGTGAGCAAAAAGGCACAGAAGCTGCGCCTGATTCATCCGCTCGATCACAATTACTACGAGGTGTGCCGCACCAAGCTTGGCTGGGGCAGCAAGCTGGGGGGCGGAGGCGACTGATGCTCGATCCCGCGCGCAGTTACGACCTGATCGGTGACGTGCACGGATGCGCCATGACCCTCGAACACTTGCTGGACCGTCTCGGTTATCACAAGCAGGGCGGGGTCTGGCGGCATCCGTCACGCATGGCGGTGTTCGTCGGCGACATCATCGACCGTGGCCCGCGTATTCGCGAGGCATTGCACATCGTCCACGACATGGTCGAGGCGGGGCAGGCGCTGTGCATCATGGGCAACCACGAATTCAATGCGCTCGGCTGGGTCACCCCGGCGCCACCGGGCAGCGGCAAGCAGTTCGTGCGCGAACACACCAAGCGCCATGCGCGGCTGTTGCAGGAAACCCTGAGCCAATTCGAGGACCATCCCGGTGACTGGCATGACTTCCAGCAGTGGTTCTACGAGCTGCCGCTGTTCGTCGATGCCGGGCGGTTTCGCGTCGTCCATGCATGCTGGGATGCCGGGCTGATCGAGCCGATGCGGGCGCTGTTCCCCAATGGCTGCGTCGATGAGCATTTCCTCCAGGCCTCGGCGGTGCCCGGCAGCTTCGCCTGCACTGTGTTCGACCGCTTGCTGCGTGGTACCGACATGCGTCTGCCGGGCGGCCTGACCATGACCAGCGGCGACGGTCTGGTGCGTTCGTTCTTCCGCACCAAGTTCTGGGAGGACGACCCGAAAACCTATGGCGACATCGTGTTCCAGCCCGATGCACTGCCCGAACCTGTCGCGCAGACGCCGCTGACTTCCACCGAAAAGAATTCTTTGCTGCGCTATGGCGTCGACGAGCCGTTGCTGTTCGTCGGCCACTACTGGCGCAGCGGCAAACCGGCGCCGATCCGCCCGAACCTCGCGTGCCTGGATTACAGTGCCGTGCTCTACGGCAAACTGGTGGCCTATCGTCTGGACCAGGAAACGCGCCTGGATCCGCAAAAATTCGTCTGGGTCGATGTCGAGCGGCCGGAGGTGCTGCAATGAGTGCGATAGCGGTATTGCGCCTGCCGTTGGCGGTGGATCTGAGTGGTTTCGTCAAACTGCTGCAACGTATGCAAGTGCCCCATCGGGTCAGCGAAGAGGCGGGCGAGCAGGTGCTGTGGGCGCCGGAGGAAATCAGCGAGGACGTGCGTTCGTTGTACGAGCGCTTCCCGGCCGGCGACCCGGATCAGCAACTGGACATTCCCGTGGGCCAGACCTTCAAGCGCCCGAGCTTCGCCGAACAGCTGAAACACGCCAAAGCCACCGGGTTGATTCTGCTGTTGAGCCTGATCGTCGGTGGTCTGACCTTTCTCGGTGAAAATCTCGAGACGCTGCGCTGGCTGACCTTCCTCGATTTTCGCGTGATCGGCGAGTACATCCACTTCACGCCGCTGGCCGACAGCCTCGCGGCAGGGCAGTGGTGGCGGCTGGTCACGCCGATGCTGATCCACTTCGGCATCCTCCATCTGGCCATGAACGGCATGTGGTATTGGGAGCTGGGGCGGCGCATCGAGTCACGCCAGGGCAGCATCAACCTGATCGGCCTGACGCTGCTGTTCAGTCTGGTGTCCAACTACGCCCAGTTCGTCTGGAGCGGCCCGAGCCTGTTCGGCGGTCTGTCCGGCGTGCTTTACGGCTTGCTCGGGCATTGCTGGATCTTCCAGTTGCTGGCGCCGAACCCGGCCTATCGTTTGCCGCGCGGCGTGCTGGTGATGATGCTGGTGTGGCTGGTGGTGTGCATGTCCGGGGTGATTTCGCTGATCGGTTTCGGCCAGATCGCCAACGCCGCGCACCTGAGCGGGTTACTCATCGGATGCTTCACCGGTTTGTTGGGCGGTTTGTATAACCGCCGTAAACTGGCCGTCTAACATTTTTGTTTCAGCAAAGAGCACGGAGACCCTGATGTCCTCTTTCAACGACATGATCAGTAACATCACCCCGGACATCTACGAAAGCCTGAAGCTGGCCGTGGAAATCGGCAAATGGTCCGACGGCAACAAACTCACTGCCGAACAGCGCGAGCTGTCGTTGCAGGCGATGATTGCCTGGGAAATCCAGAACCTGCCGGAAGACCAGCGCACCGGTTACATGGGCCCGCAAGAATGTGCGTCGAAGTCGATCGAAGTGCCGAACATCCTGTTCAAGTCGGATGCCATCCATTGATCGAGATTGGCCGCGGTGCAATCAGCAAAATGTCCGCCCGTCTGGACGGGTCGAACGTGCAGTACGCGTTTCGTCTGGATGACGTCGAGGTGCCGGTCAATCCGTTGATCGGCAGCACGTTGCGTCTGGAATTTTTAGGGGCGATCCACTGCACCCATTGCGGGCGCAAGACCAAAACCAGTTTCAGTCAGGGTTATTGCTACCCGTGCATGACCAAACTGGCGCAGTGCGACCTGTGCATCATGAGCCCGGAGCGCTGCCACTTCGACGCCGGCACCTGCCGCGATCCGGTGTGGGGCCAGCAGTTCTGCATGACCGATCATGTGGTCTACCTGGCCAACTCGTCAGGGATCAAGGTCGGTATCACCCGGGCCACGCAGTTGCCGACCCGCTGGCTCGACCAAGGCGCGAGTCAGGCGCTGCCGATCATGCGCGTGTCGACACGGCAGCAATCGGGGTTTGTCGAAGACCTGTTCCGCAGCCAGGTGGCGGACAAGACCAACTGGCGCGCGCTGCTCAAGGGCGATGCGGCGGCGGTGGATCTGGCGCAGGTGCGCGATCAGTTGTTCGAAAGCTGTGCCGAAGGCCTGCAAGGGTTGCAGGAGCGATTCGGCCTACAGGCGATTCAGACGATTGCCGATGTCGAACCGCTGGAAATCCGCTATCCCGTCGAGCAATACCCGGCGAAAATCGTCAGCTTCAACCTGGACAAGAACCCGATTGCCGAAGGCATGCTGCTGGGGATCAAGGGCCAGTACCTGATCTTCGACACCGGCGTGATCAACATTCGTAGATACACGGCTTATCAGCTCGCCGTGCATCAATAAGGATTCCAGCATGCGCACCGAACAACCGAAGATGATTTACCTCAAGGACTATCAGGCGCCCGAGTACCTGATCGACGAAACGCACCTGACCTTCGAGTTGTTCGAGGACCACAGCCTGGTTCACGCGCAACTGGTGATGCGCCGTAATCCTGAACGTGGCGCCGGCCTGCCGCCGCTGGTGCTCGACGGCCAGCAACTTGAGCTGCTGTCGGTGACGCTGGCGGACCAGGAGCTGAGCGCCGCTGACTATCAAGTCTCCGACAGCCACCTGACTCTGCAGCCAACCAGTGAAACCTTCACTCTCGACACCAGCGTGCGCATCCACCCGGAAACCAATACCGCGCTGGAAGGCCTGTACAAGTCCGGCACCATGTTCTGCACTCAGTGCGAGGCCGAAGGCTTCCGCAAGATCACCTATTACCTCGACCGCCCGGACGTGATGAGCAAGTTCACCACCACCGTCGTGGCCGAACAGCACAGCTACCCGGTGCTGCTCTCCAACGGTAACCCGATCGCTTCCGGCCCCGGTGAAGACGGCCGGCACTGGGCGACCTGGGAAGATCCGTTCAAGAAACCGGCGTACCTGTTTGCGCTGGTCGCCGGTGATCTGTGGTGCGTCGAAGACACCTTCACCACCATGAGCCAGCGCAACGTCGCGCTGCGCATTTATGTCGAGCCGGAAAACATCGACAAGTGCCAGCACGCGATGAACAGCCTGAAGAAATCCATGCGCTGGGACGAAGAGGTCTACGGTCGCGAGTACGATCTGGACATCTTCATGATCGTCGCCGTCAACGATTTCAACATGGGCGCGATGGAGAACAAGGGCCTCAACATTTTCAACTCCAGCGCCGTGCTGGCCCGCGCTGAAACCGCGACCGACGCCGCGCACCAGCGGGTCGAGGCGATCGTCGCCCATGAATACTTCCACAACTGGTCGGGCAACCGCGTGACCTGCCGCGACTGGTTCCAGCTGTCGCTCAAGGAAGGCTTCACGGTGTTCCGCGATGCCGGTTTCTCCTCGGACATGAACTCGGCGACGGTCAAGCGCATTCAGGACGTGGCCTATCTGCGTACTCACCAGTTCGCCGAAGATGCCGGGCCGATGGCCCACGCCGTGCGTCCGGACAGCTTCATCGAGATTTCCAACTTCTACACCCTGACCGTGTACGAAAAAGGCTCGGAAGTGGTCGGCATGATCCACACCCTGCTGGGCGCCGAAGGCTTCCGTAAGGGCAGCGATCTGTATTTCGAACGCCACGACGGTCAGGCCGTGACCTGCGACGACTTCGTCAAGGCCATGGAAGATGCCAATGGCGTTGATCTCAGCCAGTTCAAACGCTGGTACAGCCAGGCCGGCACACCGCGTCTGGCCGTCAGCGAGTCCTACGACGCTGCGGCGAAAACCTACAGTCTGACCTTCCGCCAGAGCTGCCCGCCGACCCCGGACAAGGTAGAAAAACTGCCGTTCGTGATTCCGGTCGAGCTCGGGCTGCTTGATAGCCAGGGCAACGAAATCGCCCTGCGTCTGGCCGGCGAAGCCTCGGCACAAGGCACCACTCGGGTGATCTCGGTGACCGAAGCCGAGCAGACCTTCACTTTTGTCGACATCAACGCACAGCCGCTGCCGTCGCTGCTGCGTGGCTTCTCGGCGCCAGTGAAATTGAGTTTCCCGTACAACCGCGACCAACTGATGTTCCTGATGCAGCACGACAGCGACGGCTTCAACCGCTGGGATGCCGGTCAGCAACTGTCGGTGCAAGTGCTTCAAGAGTTGATCGGCCAGCATCAGAAAGGCGAGAGCCTGAAGCTCGATCCGCGTTTGGTGTCGGCGCTGCGCACGGTGCTGTCCGACGAGTCGCTGGATCAGGCGATGGTTGCCGAAATGCTCTCGTTGCCGGGTGAGGCTTATCTCACCGAGATCAGCGAAGTGGCCGACGTCGAGGCGATTCATGTCGCGCGCGAATTCGCCCGCAAGCAACTCGCCGAAGGTTTGTTCGAAGCGCTGTGGCTGCGTTATCAGGCCAACCGCGATCTGTCGAAGAAAACTCCGTACGTGGCTGAGGCCGAGCACTTCGCCCGTCGCGCCTTGCAGAACATCGCCCTGTCGTACCTGATGCTCAGCGGCAAGCCGGGAGTGTTGGCAGCGGCGCTGGAGCAATTCGAGGCTGCCGACAACATGACCGAGCGCCTGACCGCGCTGGCGGTGCTGGTCAACTCGCCGTTCGAAGAGCAGAAGGCCCTGGCTTTGGCCAGCTTCGCCGAGCACTTCAAGGACAATCCGCTGGTCATGGATCAGTGGTTCAGCGTGCAGGCCGGCAGCACCTTGCCGGGCGGTTTGGCGCGCGTTAAGGCGTTGATGCAGCACCCGGCGTTCAACATCAAGAACCCGAACAAGGTGCGGGCACTGATCGGCGCGTTCGCCGGGCAGAACCTGATCAACTTCCACGCGGCGGACGGTTCCGGTTATCGCTTCCTTGCCGATCTGGTGATCGAACTGAACGGTTTCAACCCACAGATCGCCTCACGTCAATTGGCACCGCTGACCCGCTGGCGCAAATACGACAGCGCGCGTCAGGCGTTGATGAAGGCTGAATTGGAGCGGATTCTGGCGTCCGGGTCGCTGTCCAGCGATGTGTATGAAGTGGTGAGCAAGAGCCTCGCGTAACGCTGATAAATGTTGGGGCGTTTAATTGATCGTTCCCATGCTCTGCGTGGGAACAATCAACAAAAAAATGCCGCTCAACGAGCGGCATTTTCATTGGCACAACAAACAGCTATTTACGCAGGTCAAACCGATCCAGATTCATCACCTTCGTCCATGCCTTGACGAAATCGTTAACGAACTGCGCCTTCGCGTCGGAACTGGCATACACCTCGGCCAAGGCGCGCAATTGCGCATTCGAGCCGAACACCAGATCCACCCGAGTCGCCGTCCACTTTGGCGCCCCGGTCTTGCGGTCACGGCCTTCAAACTCATCGGCATCCCGTGACGTTGGGGTCCACTCAACTCCCATGTCCAGCAGGTGGGTGAAAAAGTCATTGCTCAGCGTTTCGGTTTTATCGGTGAACACGCCGTGCCGCGTCTGGCCGACATTGGTGTTCAATACCCGCAAACCACCCAGCAGCACGGTCATTTCCGGTGCCGTGAGCGTCAGCAATTGCGCCTTGTCGATCAGCAAGGTTTCTGCCGCAACCGTGTATTTGCCTTTGCTGTAATTGCGGAAACCATCGGCGATCGGTTCGAGGAAGCCGAACGATTCGACATCGGTCTGCTCCTGCGAAGCATCGACGCGGCCCGGTGAAAACGGCACCGACACCGAATGCCCGGCGTTCTGCGCGGCTTTTTCCACTCCGGCATTACCGGCCAGGACGATCAGGTCCGCCAACGAGATCTTCTTGCCATTGGCAGCAGAACCGTTGAACTCGTTCTGAATGCTTTCCAGCGTGCTCAGCACTTTGTCCAGTTGTTCGGGCTGGTTGGCCTGCCAGAACTTCTGCGGGGCCAGACGCAAGCGTCCGCCGTTGGCGCCACCGCGCTTGTCCGAACCGCGGAAGGTCGATGCTGCAGCCCACGCGGTCGAAACCAGTTGCGACACTGACAACCCTGAAGCCAGCACCTTGTTTTTCAGCGCCGTGGCGTCGCTGTCATCGATCAGCGGGTGCGTCACGTCGGGCAGCGGGTCTTGCCAGAGCAACTCCTCTTGCGGCAATTCCGGGCCGAGGTAGCGAGAGAGCGGACCCATGTCGCGATGGATCAGCTTGTACCAGGCGCGGGCGAATGCGTCGGCGAGCTGATCGGGATTGGCCAGGAAACGCCGGGAAATCTGCTCGTATGCAGGATCGAAGCGCAACGCCAGGTCGGAGGTGAGCATGGTCGGCGCAAGCTTCTTGTTCGGATCGTGGGCGTGGGGAACGGTGCCGGCACCGGCGCCGTTTTTCGGTTGCCACTGATGGGCGCCCGCCGGGCTTTTGGTCAGCTCCCACTCGAAGCCGAACAGGTTTTCCAGATAGTTGTTGCTCCACTGCGTTGGTGTGGTGGTCCAGGTCACTTCCAGACCACTGGTAATGGTGTCGGCGCCTTTACCGGTGCCGAAGGCGTTTTTCCAGCCCAGACCCTGTTGCTCCAGACCGGCCGCTTCCGGCTCTGGGCCGACATTGTCGGCCGGGCCGGCGCCGTGGGTCTTACCGAACGCGTGGCCGCCGGCGATCAGTGCCACGGTTTCTTCGTCGTTCATGGCCATGCGGCCGAAGGTTTCGCGAATATCCTTGGCCGAGGCCACCGGATCCGGGTTGCCTTCCGGGCCTTCCGGATTGACGTAGATCAGGCCCATCTGTACGGCGGCGAGGGGATTTTCCAGATTGCGTTCGCCCTGATCGGTGCGGCTTTCTTCACGGCCATGCAAATCGGGCTCAGCCACCAGCGTGCCGTCACCGGGCTCTTGCACCGGGCCATTGCTCTTGCCGTAACGGTTGTCGCCGCCCAGCCACTCGGTTTCCGAACCCCAGTACACGTCTTCATCCGGTTCCCAGACATCGGCGCGGCCCCCGGAAAAACCGAAGGTCTTGAAGCCCATGGACTCCAGCGCGACGTTGCCGGTGAGCACGATCAGGTCGGCCCAGGAAATGTTGCGCCCGTATTTCTGCTTGATCGGCCACAGCAGGCGGCGGGCCTTGTCGAGGCTGACGTTGTCCGGCCAGCTGTTGAGCGGGGCGAAGCGTTGCTGACCGGAGCCGGCGCCGCCACGACCATCGGCGGTGCGATAGGTCCCGGCGCTGTGCCAGGCCATGCGCACGAAGAGTGGGCCGTAATGGCCGAAATCGGCCGGCCACCAATCCTGGGAGTCAGTCATCAGCGCTCTGATGTCCTGTTTCAGCGCCTGAAAATCGAGGCTTTTGAAGGCTTTGGCGTAGTCGAAGTCCTGGCCCAGCGGATCGGACTTGGGGGAATGCTGGCTGAGGATTTTGAGGTTGAGTTGATTCGGCCACCAGTCACGGTTCGTCGTACCGCCGCCGGCGGCGTGGTTGAACGGGCATTTCGATTCGTTTGCCATGTTCGTATCCCTATCAGGTCTGCGGCCGGCTCGTGCCGACTTCGGACTGGTAAGGCTAGACCCGAGTTGGCGAGTCGGCTAATAGCCGCAGTCTTGGCGGGCGATAGGCAGGCTCTTTTGCTAGCGCGATATCGTGATGCAAAAGCGGCGTTATTTCGAAGCGATCTTAAAAACTGTCAGCTTTGACAGTGGTTGATACCACGCAATCCCAATACGTTGGAGTCAACGCAACGTCACCTTTACCTCAAGGGAATATCGACATGTCTCAGGACAGAACAAGTGACCTTATGAACAAACGAAATGCTACCGGTAGCTTTGTCGCGTTTCTCGATGACGATAAATTTCTGGAGAGCAAGTTATGTGTTTATGCAGAGACCGAGAAGGAATTTATCATCATCGGAACTGAAGATTTTATAAACACGGTCGATTTGTCTGTGCCGAATTCGTTGGAGGGAGATGGGCCTCACACAGTGACTTTTCCAACCATGGGACGGTATTGGAAGGTTGTGATCAATCATTTTGACCAACCCATTATTGAGGGTGAACTCATCGTCACCTTTGCCAATTTTCGCAAAACCGTAACAGGCACTTTTGCTCTGGATCTGGGAAAAGCCGGGAAAGTGACAGGCAATTTCGATCTTACACTCGATACCCCAAGGCAAAGTGACAGGCGAGCGCAGCCTTTATAAATAAAGACGTCAACTCGATTGCGCGGTGTCGTCCTCGGGCACGTCATCAAGAATGTCATCCTGCCCAGGCAGTTCAGTGATCACGCTGAAGTCCGAGACCTCGACCGCGCCATTGCCATAGCCCAGCAAATGAAACGAGAAGGCTTTGCGCGGCTGCGGGTTTTCAAAGCTGAAGTCCATCTCCAGCGGCTGATCCGCCGTGGCGACCATTTCTGCTGGCAGGCCCAGTTGCACGTCCTGTTCAAATTCCTTGGCCTTGAGCTGAATGTACGCCGCCTGCTGCGGATCGACCGAGCGCACGGTCAGGCGCACGCGGGTCTGCGAGCCTTTGGGCATTTCCAGGTATTGCGCGCCGATCAGGTTGTCGGCCCAGTCATCCTTGATCTGCGCTTGCAGAGGGATGATGTTGTTGCTGCCGAACTGGTAGCGATGATTGAGCGGTGTGCGCAGCAAGGACAGGTCCAGCGCATCGGCGCGCGCGGCGATCTGCCGGGCCGGATGGCCGCTGTAGGTGCCTTTGTAAGTGGCGCTTTCGGCGATGAAGCCGGTGCTTTGGTAATAGCGGCAGCGGCGCGGCAGGTCGCATTCGGAGAAGATGCCCTGACCGTTGTGGTAACGCAGTTTGCCGTTGGTGAACGACATGATCTCGCGCCCGGAATCGTAGTCGCGAAACAGCGACCGCCCGCTCAGCGCAGACGGCACCGGCAGGTCGAAATAGTCGAGGATCGAGGTGCTCAGATCGACGTGGCCGTAGACCCCGGCATTCAGGCGCGGCAGTTGCGCTTGCTCCGGTGCCAGCGTCAGGTTGAAGCCCCACGAGGAGGCCAGCCGCACGCCGTCGATACCGTGGGATTCATCCGAGGTGATCACCACCAACGTGTCCTTGAGAATGCCTTGGCGCTCCAGCCCTGAAAGAAACTGATCCAGCGCATCGTCGAGATAACCCACAGCAGCCTGCTTCGGCGTTTCATAACGCTGCAGATAATCCTCCGGTGCGGAGTAGGGCTGGTGGGTGCCGACCGTCAGCAGCGTCAACATCCACGACTGCTTTTGCTTTTTCAACTGGCCGACATAATCCAGCGCACCTTCGAAAAACGCCTTGTCATCCTTGCCCCAAGGGAATTCCAGATAGTTGCTGTTGCTGAACCATTCCCGACCGTGGGTCGCATCGAAACCGATGTGCGGCATGATCTTGTCTTTGGCCATGAAGCGCAGGCCAGCGCCCTGCAAGTAATGAGTGCTGAAACCGTGTTCGCGCAGCTGCGCCGGCAGGCAGGCCTGATTGCGCTCGTTGAGGGTGAGCATTTCCACGCCTTTGGGCGTGCCGTTGTTGAGCTTGTCGTAGTCACCGCACAGCATGGCGTAGAGGCCGCGAATGGTCTGATGGGTGTGCAGCACGTAATCCGGTGTGTTCATGCCGCGCTCGGCCCAGCGGCTGAGGTTGGGCATCAGGTCTTCCTGATAGTGACTGTCGATCGCCTCGCGGTTGGCGCGGATGTAGGCGCCGGGAATGCCTTCCAAAGCGATGATCAATACGTTGCGCGCCTGCCCCGGCGCGGCCAGCAGCTTCTGGCCATTGAGATCGACGTCGGTGAGGCCGGCCATCGCAGGTGTCGGTTCTTCAATGTCGCCGTCCAGCCATTCCTCGGCCTGGATCTGCAGGTCGGCGACTTCACTGGCGAGCAATTGATGCGGCAGGTTGTACAAACGCCAGGCATCGCCGTCATTCGGCCACAGGTTTTGCGCGCCCCAGTGGGCGGCGAACAACACGATCGGCGCGGCCCAGGCAGCGCGCGGCAATGCCGGACGAGCCAGGCTGCGCCCCATAAATTGGGCCAGTAGCCAGAAAACCAAAGTACCCAGCAAAGCAATGGCCAGGGCAGGGTGCGCAAGTCCGCCGCCAGTGGAATTCTCGACGAACTGCGGGTCGATCAGATAGTGAACATCCGAAGGCGTCGGCAGGCGGCCGACGGCGCTGACCAATTCTGCCGTGGCGACCGCCAGCAGCGCCCAGAACACCAGTACCGGCAAGGCCAGCCACCACGTACGGCGATGCAGCGCTACCACCAGCAGACTACCCACGGCCAGATCCGACAAAAAGCCCAGCGGTGTCGACCAGCCCAACGCTGCACGCAGGCACACCGGCACGATCAATACCAGAACGATTAGAGAAAGAAGACGGGCATTCGGCCGCCGCAGCCAGTTGAAAAGAGCGCTCACAAAAAAAGCCTGCTTGTCATCAAAGGGTCAAAAAAGTCTGGGTGATGATATCAAGGGCAGGAAGGCTGATCGGCTTTTTAAAACCTGCGGCCGGCGATCCCCGAAACGGCGCGTGCCCATAGCGGGCGTGGGTTGTGGGACGCAGTGCCATTTTCCCGAGGGGCAGTTTTTTGTTTCAGACTGTTGTAGGTCCATCCACTGCTCCTGAATTCCAGCAGCAGACGTCAAATCGCTCAGTGCTATCGATATGCGATAAAGATATTTAATTTCAATTTTTTATAGCTATAAAGTCAGGCCTTTCAGCCCATCCCCATGCTGCGAGGTTGTCATGGCCACACCGTTCAAACGTTCTGCGCTGACTCTGTTGGCCGCTACTCTGGCAGCGGGTGCGCTGTTCAGTAGCGGCGCCCAGGCCGAGGGCAAGATCAGCATCGCCCAACAATTCGGCATTGGTTACCTGATTCTCGACGTCGTGCGCGACCAACAGCTGATCGAGAAACACGGTAAGGCTCAAGGCCTGGAGATCAAGGTCGACTGGAACAGCATTTCCGGCGCCACCGCCATGAATGAGGCGCTGCTCACCGGAGCGCTGGACGTCGTCTCGGCCGGCGTGCCGCCAATGCTCACTGTGTGGGACCGCACCAAGGGCAAACAGAACGTCAAAGCCATCGCCGCGCTGGGCTCGATGCCCAATTACCTGCTGACCAACAACCCGAATATCAAAACCCTCAAGGACTTCAGCGACAAGGATCGCATCGCCGTGCCAGCCGCAGGCGTAGGCTTCCAGTCGCGCACCCTGCAGATCGAAACCGCCAGGGAATTCGGTGACGACCAGTTCAAGAAATTCGACAACATCTCAGTCAGCCTGCCGCACCCGGACGCCACCGCCGCGCTGATTGCCGGCGGCTCGGAAATCAACTCGCATTTCTCCAGCCCACCGTTCCAGTACCAGGCTCTGCAAAACCCCAACGTGCACAAAGTGCTGAGTTCCTACGACATCCTCGGCGGCCCGGCGACGTTCAACGTGCTCTACACCACAGAAAAATTCCACGACGAAAACCCGAAAACCTACAAGGCGTTCTACGACGCACTGGCCGAAGCCGAGAAGATCATCAAGGCCGACAAACCCGCCGCCGCCCAAGCCTACATCCGCGTCGAACAATCGAAACTGCCGCTGGCACTGGTCGAGCAAATCGTCAAAGACCCGGAAATCGACTTCACCGTCGTACCGCAACGCACGTTCATCTATGCCGAGAAACTGCAGGAACTGGGCGTGTTGAAGAACAAAGCGGCGAGCTGGAAGGATTACTTCTTTGAAGAAGCGCATGGTGGTGCGGGGAGTTGAGGGATTGGGCATCACCCGGAACTACTGGAGTGAGCCTGCTCGCGATGAGGCCCTCGCCGACAACCATAATCCCAATCCAGACTTCTGCTGGAAAATCCCCGCAAAACCGACAGCCAATCCCACCCAATCTCCCCAATCCACTGGCGCTAACAAGGCGCTCAGCTATAAAGAATGAGTGGTCAGGTCTTCCGCGGCCGGTTGGGTTGCGGGAGTTTGTCTCTCTTTACCGCGGGTCGTCCTATGAATAATCCTGGGAAACGCGTATTGCCGTTGGCTTTACTTGCAGTGTTGTTGGCCGGTTGTGCCAGTCCTCCACCCCCTGCGCCTGTCGCGCCGCCGCCACCGCCGGAACGTCGGTGTGAGGTGCTGGAGAATACTGAGGTTGCCGGGGACATGTATGTGGATGGGCAGGTAACGCGCCACATCACCACTACCCGTTGCATAACCCAATAAGATTCGCGATTCCTCGATTGCAAGAGGCCTGGAATCCTGCAGTGACCCTGTGGGAGCGAGCCTGCTCGCGAATGCGTGATATCAGTCAAAACATAGCTGACTGACCCAACGCTTTCGCGAGCAGGCCCGCTCCCACACGGGTTAGCAATTTGCCCTGGAAATCAGGACAGGAATCCGCCATCCACATTCAGCGCCACGCCGGTGGTGTAGCTCGACGCATCGCTGGCCAGGTACAACACCGCGCCGGCCATTTCGCTTGGGTCGGCTACGCGTTTGAGTGGGATCTGGGTCAGTGCCTGTTTCAGAATCGCATCGTTCTTGACCAGCGCCGAGGCGAATTTGGTGTCGGTCAGGCCGGGGAGCAGGGCGTTGCAGCGGATGCCGAATTGCGCGCATTCCTTGGCGAAGACTTTGGTCATGTTGATGACCGCCGCTTTGGTTACCGAATAGATGCCCTGGAAAATGCCCGGCGAGATGCCGTTGATCGAGGCGACGTTGATGATGCTGCCGCCACCGTTTTCGCGCATGAGCTTGCCGGCTTCGACCGACATGAAGAAGTAGCCACGAATGTTCACATCGACGGTCTTCTGGAATGCACCGAGATCGGTGTCGAGCACGTTGCAGAATTGCGGGTTGGTCGCGGCGTTGTTGACGAGGATGTCGAGGCGGCCGAATTGTTCCTTGATCCCGGCGAAGACCTGGCTGATCTGCTCCATCTCACCGATGTGGCAGGCCACGGCTGTTGCCTTGCCGCCGGCGGCGGTGATGGCGTCGGCGACGTGTTGGCAGCCTTCGAGCTTGCGGCTCGAGACGATCACATGGGCGCCTTGCTGGGCCAGCAGTTTGGCGATGGCTTCACCGATGCCACGGCTGGCGCCGGAGACGAAAGCGATTTTGCCGTCGAGGTCGAACAACTGAGTCTTGGACATGGGTTTCCCTTGTTGAAAGTCTTGTTATTGGCCCGGATCAGAGGCTGGATTTCTGAATGACCTGCAGGCTCATCTGCTCCAGCAGTTTGTTCATTTGAATGAACTGCGCGAAGCGTTTGTCCTGCGTCTGGCCATGGTAGAAGCGGTAGTAGATCTGCTGCACGATGCCGGCCAGGCGGAACAGGCCGTAGGTGTAGTAGAAGTCGAAATTGTCGATCCGGATGCCCGAGCGCTCGGCGTAGTAGTCGACGAA